>NZ_OX267715.1:0-777500 GCF_946151075.1 Neobacillus sp. Marseille-Q6967
CTCTATTGACGACCGAAAATGGTTTAAGAAAAGGGGTTCAGTCGTTAATAAGCTCTATTGACGACCGAAAATGGTATAAGAAAAGGAGTTCAGTCGTTAATAAGCTTTATTGACGACCGAAAATGGTATAAGAAAAGGAGTTCAGTCGTTAATAAGCCCTAGATTTGCTGGTCTATTATGGCAGAATGAAATCCCCTCTACACTCACAAGCTAATCATGAGCATATATACATGCTCACGATTGGCAGAGGGGGTTTTTCGTTTGAACAAGAAACCGTGGATTATTCCCTTGTCAGCTATCATTGCTTTAGTGCTGACAGGTTGTGCGAATGATGACCAGGCTGCTTCGGATAAAAATGATCGTAACGCACAGCCGATGGGATATTATTCGAATGAAAATCATCAAAATGGCCGCAACGGAATGCCGGGAGATAATGATGGTCCTCTTCCGGAAGCAATGGATCATACTTTCGGGGACGAAGGCCAAATCAATAATGAAAATAGAAGACAACAAATGCAAAAACGTGATGAAAATGGAAATCCGCCAAACCCTTCTAAACCGCTTGCTGACCATGACCATAACTTTTTCCAGAGAGATAACCGTTTTAGCACAAGTGATGTGAATTATCATGGTCATATGAGTAGAAGATTAGGAACTACCGGTACAACTACAAATCGGGAAAATCAGGATGCGGCTACTGACAATATTCGAAGAAGAGTGGCAGCCGTTGAGAATGTTCGGAGTGTTCGTTCGGTTGTCTATGGGAATACTGTTGTTATCAGTGTCATATTAAATGACAATGACCGTGCAGACGAAACAAAAAGGGAAATCCAAAATACGGTCAAACCGATTGTTGCGGGCAGAGATATTCAAGTAATGACGGATGAAGGGGCAATGGGACGCGACCGCAACCGTCACAGTGATAAGCAGCGAATTGAAGAAATTGGTCCATAATGTTAGGGGCAAAGCGAAATGCTTTGTCCTTTTTGAATTTTCAAAGGAAGGATAAAAAGGGAAAATAAGGCTAAACTAGTAATGAAACAAGAGTAAGATCTTAACAATAAGAGGTGATTATGCATGAGGTTCAATAAAGTAGCGCAGTTTCGAATGTATCTAGCTGTAGTTGCTGTTGTTCTCTTCATGTTTATCGGAAGGGCACCAGGATGGGTCTTGATTGCTTCCGCAGAACAAATGGATAGCCACGATGATCATCAAAAGACCGAACCTCATCAGCAGACAATTATTTTGGAAAGAGTCTATCTTGATGGTGAAATGAGCGAGGAAGTAGTCGTAGATTCCTATTGGACAATAGACAATTTTTGGGCAAAATATGATCAATGGCAGCTTGTGGATATGGATGGAACCACAATGGTTTTTAGAAAAAAAGTAGATGATATATCCCCATTGCTTAAAACAAATGGCTATTTCGGAATTAGTGACGATGGCGTATTAACCATATATAATGGACGGCCAGACCCTTCAAGGATTATCCAATCGTTCTTTCAAATAGATGTAAAGAAACTCGAAAGCAAGAAACAAGAGGAACTCATTCAAGGCATCCCTATCAAAACAAAGGACCGATATGTAGAAGTACTCGAAACCTTTAAACCATATTCTATAAAAGAGTAGCCTAAAAGCAGACTGATGAGAAATCAGCCTGTTTTTAATTTTATTAACAGGAATTCTTCTTTTCTCATCCTAAAGTTGTAGAAAAGTTCAAGCTTTTTCCGGAGGGGAAATTTTCCAAAAACCTTTAAGCTAAAGACATAAAGTTAGTTTAAAGGAGAGAGCAAACATGATAAATAAAAAAGTGGTTATGATTACAGGTGCCTCAAAGGGATTAGGCAGAGCGTTAACTTTAGCATTTGCTAATGAAGGGGCCCGGTTAGCTATTTGTTCCAGATCCTCTAAAGGGTTAGATGAAGTAAAGGCTGAAGCAGAAGCATTAGGAGCGGAAGTACTTGCCGTGACAGCAGATATTTCGATTTCAAGGGATGTAGAACGTTTTGTGGCGATTGCAGAAGAGAAGTATGGACGGATTGACGTTCTGGTTAACAACGCATCCATCTTGGGTCCAAGTCCAATGCCGCTTTTACTCGATTACCCGGAAAAGGATTTTGAGGAAGTCCTAAGGGTAAATGCAGTTTCACCATTCTTAGTAACCAGAAGAGTTATTCCAGGAATGCTGCAGCGCAACCACGGCTCAATCATTAATGTTACCTCTGAAGCGGGGCATGTCGGTTATGCTGGATGGGGCGCCTATGGTATATCTAAATTTGCTGTCGAAGGTCTTACCCAAACATGGGCAGATGAATTGAGCTCAACCAATGTTCGTGTGAACATGGTGGACCCTGGGGAAATGGATACTGAAATGCACCGATTGGCTGTTCCCGATTGTGATTATCAATTAGCCAAACCGGAAGATGTTGTCGGAGTTTTCTTATATTTGGCATCAGATAAGTCCTTTGGAGTCAGCGGACAAAGATTTGAAGCCCAAGAATGGAGGGAGGACTAATGATGGAAGCAACGAAGTTCGATTTTTACCTTCCCAATGAACTGAATGCATCACAGCCTCCAGAGCGGAGGGGAGTGAGAAGGGATCATGTTAAGTTAATGATCCTTGATAAAATAACAGGAAAAGTAAAACATGATCGATTTTTTCGGCTGATGGATTATTTAAAGCCTGGTGATTTGCTTGTAATGAATAACAGCAGAACCTTACCTGCAATCTTACACGCTAAGATTCTCCGGGATCAGCAAAAAGTGGAAATTAGGTTAGCGAAACGTCGTAGTGAAGGGATTTGGGATGTGTTAATCGTTTCAGAAAAAGTAAATTTGGGCGACACACTTCAATTCTTACCTGATTTATTTGCAACCGTCATTGGTGTAAAAGAATCATCACCTATAAAAACGATCCATTTTTCAAAAACTGGAACCGATTTGTTGAATAGTATTTATACGCTTGGTGAACCGGTGCGTTATGAATATATCAATTGCGAATGGGAGCTGGATTATTATCAGACGGTATTTGCCAGCCAGCCTGGTTCTGTTGAGATGCCTTCTGCTGGCAGGGCTTTTAGTTGGGAAATGATATTTGACCTGCAGCGAAAAGGTGTTGGATTTGAATTTATTCAACTCCATACGGGTTTAAGTTACCTGTTGGATGATGAATATGAACCATCACCTGCCGATAACTATGAGGAATATTTTCTTTCCCAGACTACACTAGAGAAAATTCAAAAGACACGAGCTGCAGGCGGCAGGGTCATAGCTGTCGGGACCACGGTGGTGAGAGCACTAG
Source organism: Neobacillus sp. Marseille-Q6967 (assembly GCF_946151075.1). Classification (GTDB taxonomy): domain Bacteria; phylum Bacillota; class Bacilli; order Bacillales; family Cytobacillaceae; genus Neobacillus. Next base: position 3,302 of record NZ_OX267715.1, read on the forward strand.
AAACTGCTGCAAAGACGGGGGTTTTGTCCGGTGAGACCAATCTTTATATCAACAGTCAATTCCCCTTAAAAATAGTTGATGGAATTATCACAGGCTTCCACGAACCAAAAGCCAGCCACCTAGATATGCTGACAGCGTTTGTGGCACAGGATATTTTATGGAAGGCTTATGAGGAAGCTATACACCGTCGCTACCTTTGGCATGAGTTCGGTGATATGAATTTAATTATATAAGGGGAAATACCTATGCGTGTTCACCACTTTGGAATAGAAGTGAAAGATTTAGACAGATCAGCTTCTTTTTATAAAAATCTACTTGGGTTCAGGGAGATAGGGAGAATGACTTTCCTAGAGGAGAATATTCTATTTTTACAAAATCAAGAAATTCGCATTGAACTTATTTCTGGCGGAAAACAAGATAACCACCAGGCCACTCATATTTGTTTTGAGGTAAATTGCTTAGACGATGTAATCCGTCGTTTTAATGAAAATGGAATGAAAGCTTTAGAAGGTCCGTATCAACTGAAGAATGGATGGAAAACGGTATTTTATGAGGGGCCGGACCATGAAATAATTGAATTTTTACAGGTTTCAGGATAAAAGCTGACTTCAAAGCCAGCTTTTTATTTTTTCACAGGCTCCTGCTTGCCTTAAAGATTGGGATATGACTATGATTTAGTCAAGAGAAGTAGATTCAGAGGGGGCCATGAGGATGGAATCCAGATATGAAGAGAATAGTATATTAAAAGAAATTGCTGAACTGCTGAACGAGGGAACCGATTTAAAGAGGGTATTATCTGAGGTTTTGAAAAAATTACTGCATTTAACAGGACTTAAAACGGGCTGGATTTTTTTAATAGATGAAAAAGGGGCACATCAACTAGCAGCGAAAGAGGCACTTCCCGATGCATTGGCTATTCACAATAACAGGAGAATGTGCAAGGGTGATTGCTGGTGTGTCAATCGATACAACAATGGAAAATTAAACAAGGCTACGAATATTATAGAATGTCAGAGAATTGAGAACGCCATTCTTGAAAAAGCAGGAGATACGGCAGGCCTGACACATCATGCTACTGTTCCATTGCGGGCAGGAAAAGAAAGATTCGGTTTATTAAATGTAGGTTCTCCCTATAAAACTCATTTTCAAAAAGATGAGCTTGCCTTGCTTGAAGCGGTAGCTTTTCAAATTGGTACGGCGATTAAAAGGATTAAATTAACTCAAAGAGAACAGGAAATGGCTCTCATTTCCGAGCGGAACCGTCTGGCCAGGGATTTACATGATTCGGTGAATCAGCTGTTATTTTCTCTTAGCCTGACAGCCAGAGCCGGCATGGAAATGTCTGAAGCGGCAGATGTGAAACAGACCTTTTCCTATATTAAGGATCTTGCCCAGGATGCTCTTGGGGAAATGCGGGCACTCATTTGGCAGTTAAAACCGAATGGTTTGGAAAATGGAATTGTGAGTGCATTAACCGGCTATGCGGAAATGATGGGTTTAACAATCGATACAAAAGTATCAGGAATCTTAAGCCTCCCAGGTAAGGTGGAAGAAGCCTTATGGAGGATTGGGCAGGAAGCTCTTGGTAATTGTAAAAAGCATTCGCAGACCACCCAAATCTCACTATTTATAAAAGTCAGCAAAGAAAATGTAACGATGAAGGTGGAAGATCAGGGCTGCGGCTTTTTTTATGATGAAAAGCACGAGATACCATCCTTCGGTTTGAAAAATATGAAAGCTAGGACTGAAGCGTTGAATGGTATCTTTCAGTTAAAGAGTGAACCAGGGAAAGGAACCAAAATACAAATAAATATTCCTATTTAGGGGGAGAAAACAATGGGGATTAGGGTCTTAATCGCCGATGATCATCATGTAGTCAGAAGGGGTCTTGCCTTCTTTTTAAGAACACAGCCGGGTATAGAAATTATCGGAGAAGCAGGGAATGGAAAGGAAGCCGTGGAACTGGCAAGAAAGCTTAAGCCAGACCTGATTCTGATGGATCTTGTGATGCCTGAAATGGACGGAATTGAGGCAACGAAATGTATTAAAAGTGAAATACCGGAAATCAAGATAATGATGTTGACCAGCTTTTCAGATCAGGATCACGTAATCCCGGCACTAGAAGCTGGAGCTTCCGGGTATCAGTTAAAAGACATTCAGCCTGATGATTTAATCGGCTGCATTAAGAAAATCATGACCGGCGAGAATCAGCTGCATCCTAAGGCTACTTCACATTTGCTCGCTAATTTATCTAACAAAGCCAGCGGGGAAAGAAAATCATTGGATCAATTAACGAAAAGAGAGATGGACGTTCTTAAGGAGATTGCTAAAGGAAAAAGCAATAAGGAGATTGCTGCTTCACTGTTTATAACGGAAAAAACCGTGAAAACCCATGTTTCCAATCTCCTAGCAAAGCTTGAATTAGCAGACCGAACACAGGCAGCACTATATGCCGTAAAAAATCAGCTAGTGGAGTAAATAATATTTAACAGAATATTATTAATGTTTGACTCAACAGTTATATAGTTCAATTCCTTCAATTTTATATGATAGAATGGAATAATGAACTTGATGGGGAGAGAACACAAGTGTACGAATTTATTAAGGGAAATGTTGAGTTTGTCGGCCCGGAATATATTGTGATCGAGAACAATGGAATCGGGTATCAAATTTCAACACCAAATCCGTTTATCTTTGCTGGTAAAATGGGGAATATTGTTACTGTCTATACGTATCATTATGTTCGTGAGGATGTCATGGCGTTATACGGATTTGAGACAAGAGAAGAAAAAAGACTGTTTACGAAATTACTGAATGTATCAGGGATAGGGCCAAAGGGTGCGCTTGCGATTCTCGCATCTGGTGAAGTCCAGCAGGTTGTTACAGCGGTTGAGAATGAAGACGAAAGCTTTTTGGTTAAATTCCCTGGAGTCGGTAAAAAGACGGCAAGACAAATGATTCTAGATTTAAAAGGGAAATTGCAGGATATTGTGCCCGACTACTTTCCGAATCTATTTAATGCCGATACTTTTTCAGAACAAGCACAATCTAGCAGCCATGATTTCGATGAAGCCATCCTAGCATTAAAAGCTCTCGGGTATTCAGAAAAAGAAATTAAAAAGATTTCTCCTGAATTAAAGAAAGAACAACTTTCAACAGACCAATATATTAAAAAAGCCCTGCAGCGGCTTTTAAAATAGGGTGATGATTCATGGACGACAGAATTATTTCGGGTGAAGCAAACCAAAACGAAATCTCATTTGAACAAAGTCTCCGACCGCAGACGTTAAAGCAGTATATTGGTCAGGATCAAGTGAAAAAGAGCTTAGAAATTTTTATTGAGGCAGCCAGGCTCCGTAAGGAAACGCTTGATCATGTTTTACTATACGGGCCACCGGGGTTGGGGAAGACGACTCTGGCTGTCATCATCGCTAATGAAATGGGTGTTAACATCCGCACAACTTCAGGTCCTGCAATTGAAAGGCCGGGTGATTTAGCGGCCATTCTAACCGCACTTGAACCAGGTGATGTTTTATTTATTGACGAAATTCACCGTCTCCCAAGAACGATTGAAGAGGTTCTTTACCCAGCGATGGAGGATTTTTGTTTAGATATCGTCATTGGTAAAGGTCCGAGTGCCCGTTCCGTAAGACTTGACCTCCCGCCGTTTACCCTGGTCGGAGCGACGACAAGGGCAGGTTCGTTATCGGCACCGCTCCGAGACCGATTTGGAGTTTTAAGCCGCCTGGAGTATTATAAAGAGGACCAATTAATGAATATTGTACTTCGGACAGCGGAATTGTTTGATACAAAAATTGATGATCAATCCGCTGCAGAAATCGCCAGGAGAGCAAGGGGAACCCCAAGGATTGCTAACCGCCTTTTACGAAGGGTCCGTGATTTTGCCCAGGTAAAAGGAAATGGCGAAATCGATTTAAAGCTGGCAAGGGAATCACTAGAGCTTCTGCAGGTCGATCGTCTTGGATTAGATCATATCGATCATAAGCTGCTTAAAGGAATTATTGAAAAATTCCGTGGAGGTCCTGTAGGACTTGATACGATTGCAGCATCAATCGGAGAAGAGTCGGAAACGATTGAGGACGTGTATGAACCGTATCTATTGCAGATTGGTTTCTTACAAAGAACCCCACGTGGAAGAATGGTAACGCCATTAGTTTACCGCCACTTTGGCATGGAGGTGCCGTCACCGTGACAGGATTATCGAAAACGCTGATGATTATAGGAGCCATACTATTTATTATCGGGTTTTTGATGCCCTACTTAAATTTAGGGAAGCTTCCCGGTGATATCGTGATTAAAAAAGGCAATGCCACCTTTTATTTTCCAATTGTAACTAGCATTGTAGTGAGCATTGTCCTTTCCTTAATATTTTATTTTATTGGCAGATTTAGATAACAGACAAGGGATGTTAATGTATGAAGGTAGATTTATTTGATTTTCATTTGCCTGAAGAGCTGATTGCTCAGGTACCGCTTCAAAACCGTACGGATAGCCGGTTGATGGTTTTGAATAAGGATACAGGTGAACTAAAACATGAATTTTTTAAAAATATTACAGAATACCTGCGTGAAGGGGATTGCCTTGTATTAAATGATACGAAGGTACTTCCGGCACGCCTTTTTGGCGTCAAAAAAGATACTGGGGCTAAAATCGAAGTGCTGCTGTTAAAGCAGCAGGAAGGTGACCAATGGGAAACCCTCGTGAAACCGGCCAAACGTGTAAAAGAAGGAACCGTCATTGATTTTGGCGATGGTCTTTTGACGGCCATTTGTACGGGGACATCCGAACATGGCGGAAGAATCTTAGATTTTCACTATGAAGGGATTTTCTATGAGGTATTGGACCAGCTTGGGGAAATGCCGCTGCCGCCATACATAAAAGAGCAGCTCGATGACCGAGATCGCTATCAAACGGTGTTTGCCCGTGAACCGGGATCGGCAGCTGCACCGACAGCAGGACTTCATTTTACCGAGGAACTTCTTCAACAAGTAAAAGACAAAGGTGTCCACATTGCCTTTATTACCCTTCATGTAGGGCTTGGAACTTTCCGTCCTGTGAGTGTAGATGATGTAATGGAACATGACATGCATTCGGAATTTTATATGGTGACAGAGGGAACGGCCCGGTTATTAAACGAGGTCCGTCAAAATGGCGGAAGGATCATAACCGTTGGGACAACGTCTACTCGCACACTCGAAACAATTGCTACAGAAAATAATGGGAAGTTTATTGAAAGTAGCGGCTGGACCAGTATATTCATATACCCTGGTTATCAATTTAAAGCAATTGATGGAATGATTACGAATTTCCATTTACCAAAATCAACTCTTATTATGCTTGTAAGTGCATTAGCCGGAAGGGAAAGTGTGTTACATGCCTATAACACAGCTGTTGGCGAGAAGTATCGCTTTTTCAGCTTTGGCGATGCCATGCTCATCATCTAGGTTAAGCGGAAGGAAGGAGAAAATTCTTTGACAGCGATTCGTTATGAATTTATTAAAACATGTAAACAAACAGGAGCCCGTTTAGGACGGGTACATACACCGCATGGTTCGTTTGACACCCCGGCCTTTATGCCAGTAGGTACACTTGCCACTGTAAAAACCATGTCTCCTGAAGATTTAAAGGAAATGGGTGCGGGGATCATTCTTAGTAATACCTACCACCTCTGGCTCCGCCCCGGTCACGAGATTATCAGAGAAGCCGGGGGCCTGCACAAATTTATGAATTGGGATCGCGCCATTCTAACAGATTCTGGTGGTTTCCAGGTTTTCAGTTTAAGTGAATTCCGTAAAATTGAAGAGGAAGGCGTCCATTTCCGTAATCATATGAGTGGTGAAAAATTATTTTTATCACCTGAGAAAGCAATGGAAATTCAGAATGCTCTTGGCTCTGATATTATGATGGCTTTCGATGAGTGCCCGCCTTATCCGGCAACTTTTGAGTATATGAAATCATCTGTTGAGAGAACTTCCCGCTGGGCAGAGCGCTGTTTAAATGCTCATCAACGCCCGCAGGATCAAGGATTGTTCGGCATTGTTCAAGGGGGGGAGTACGAGGAACTTCGGAAGCAAAGTGCAAAAGATCTAGTTTCTCTTGATTTTCCTGGATACGCCGTCGGCGGACTTTCTGTCGGTGAACCGAAAGATGTAATGAATCGGGTACTTGAATTTACTACGCCATTACTGCCGACAGATAAGCCGCGCTACCTGATGGGAGTTGGTTCTCCGGACAGCTTGATTGATGGGGCCATTCGTGGAATTGATATGTTTGACTGTGTTCTGCCAACAAGGATTGCGAGAAATGGAACCCTTATGACGAGCACCGGCCGTCTCGTTGTGAAAAATGCTCAATATGCAAGAGATTTTGGACCGCTTGATCCAGAATGTGATTGCTATACATGCCGAAATTACAGCCGGGCATATATTCGTCACTTAATTAAATGTGATGAAACGTTCGGAATAAGATTAACATCTTATCATAATCTCTATTTTCTGTTAAGATTAATGGAGAAGGTCAGACAAGCTATTCGCGAGGATCGGCTTGGTGATTTCCGAGAAGAGTTTTTTGAACGTTATGGCTTTAATAAGCCAAACGCGAAAAATTTCTAATAGATGCTAACTTGAAAGGAGGGAAAAGGTATGCAAGGATTAGGTTCATTGATTCCATTAATTTTAATGTTTGTTTTGTTTTATTTCCTGTTAATTCGTCCGCAGCAGAAACGTACGAAAGCGGTACAACAAATGCAGAACGAATTAAAGAAAGGTGATAAAATCGTCACGATTGGCGGTTTACACGGGTTTATTGATTCAATCGATGAAAATAAAGTTGTAATTAAATGTGGAGATGGAAGCCGTCTTACATATGACCGAAATGCAATTCGGGAAGTAACAGAAGCTGCAAAAACTTCAACTTCAGAAGTTTCTTTAGAAAAGTAATAGTTAAATTAAAAAGAAGTCCTCAAAGTCGAGGGCTTCCTTTTTTTTACGCTGCTGTACGGGAATTATTCGTTGAGATATTGACTCCAAGGATTCCACCCATCATGGCAATTAGGGTATAGCAGATATGGTAAATGATTTGTTCAAAATTGAATAGGCTGTCATAGCCGAGCCATTGGAACAAGAAGACAATAAAACTATAAATTAACCCTGTTAAACCGCCAATTAGCCATCCCTTTTGTTTTCTTTTTCCTCCAGATAAAAATCCGCCGCCGAACAATCCTATAAACGAAAATGTAGTTATAACATATTGAAGTGACGATTCGCTGACAGATGTAAATTTAAGGATGGTGGCGAAAATTAAACTGCTGACAATGGCAAATACGAAGATAAAAATTAACCCGTACAATATCGATGTACCAAAGCTTTTTGATTCGATCTTTCTCTCCCCCTTTTGTCACCTTATCTTTAAGAGTATGGCTCCCAAGATAAACAGAATCTTACTTAGTACAAGCATATTCCTGAGTATTAAAAATAGAATAAAAATTTATATGTTTTTTAAAGGTGATTTGGAATATTATTCCGTTAATGATTCTCCGCCGCCTGCAAACAATAAGGTAGAATGCACAAAAAAGGGGAGACAATCGTGGAATTATACACTTTGATTATACTGCGGACTATCTTTTTTTACGTTTTAATCCTTATTATTTTTCGATTGATGGGAAAGCGGGAAATCGGGGAATTAAGTGTCCTTGATTTAGTCGTTTTTATAATGATCGGGGAACTGGCAATCGTCGGGATTGATGATGTAGAAATGAATGTAATGAGGCCAGCTGTTCCAATGATGGTATTGATGGCGATTCAGATTATTTTGTCAATTATCTCATTAAAAAGTAAAAGATTCCGCGACTTGGTTGATGGAAAACCTTGTGTAATAATCAATCGTGGAAAGATTGATGAAGATGCTATGAGAAAACAACGATATAATTTTGATGATTTACTCACACAATTAAGAGAAAAGGATATACGCAGCATTGCCGATGTTGAATTTGCGATTTTAGAATCCTCCGGAAGTTTATCCGTGATTCAAAAAATGGATAATGATAACGGTGAACCAAAAGAAGGAGATATTACGATTCCTTTAATCATTGATGGAAGGATAGAAGATGATCATTTAGCGAGAATCAACAAAACCAACCTTTGGCTCCGTCAAGAACTGAAGAAGAGAGGTTATCGGGATGTGAAGAAAATCTCTTTCTGCAGTTACGAAAATGGAAAATTCTTTATAGACATCATGGACGAGGAGTAAAAAAGACACACAGATGCGTGTCTTTTTTAAGCGAAAATGGCCCGAATTATGGGGATTCTTTTAAGTTCTTCTCTTTTTATCAATCCTGTTAGAATGAGCAGAATGATATAAACGACTGACATTCCGGAAGCGCTTGTCAGAACTCTAACCACTAAATGTTCTCCAATTAAAATATGTTCAAATAACCAGTACCCAATCCAGGCGGAAGCGCCCATAATCACAAAGCCGCTTACATAATCACGAATATAAAAGGTGAAGGATATTTTCTTTAGAACAGTGGCAAAGTGGAGTATGGTGACTAAAACAAAGCCGACCATAATTCCTAATGCAACACCGTTAATTCCAAATGCAGCTTGTGAGGCTAAGGCGAAAATGACTGCTGTTTTAACAACCGCGCCAATCAGGCTGTTAATCATCGCAGCTCTTGCCAAATTCAATGCTTGTAATACTGCCTGCAGTGGCCCTTGATAATAATAGAATAAAAAGAATGGTGCCATAAGCCGGATAAAGTGTGATCCCTTTGAGGAGCCATACATGAGCTCCATTAATGGATCAGCCAGGACATATAAAACAATAACCGACAACCCGCCCGTTAAAAAGGCAAAGCGTAATGCCTGCTGAAGCCGGTGTTCAATTAGTTGCTTATTATTTTGTGAATTGGCTTCACTAATTGCCGGGACAAGTGATGTGGCTAACGAGTAGGTGACAAACGACGGCAGTAATAGTAACGGCATTGCAAAACCTGTTAGGGCACCATATTGTTTTGTCGCAGCGGCTGCGGCAACACCGGCAAGGGCTAAGCTATGAGCCACGACAATCGGTTCAAAAAACCAGGATACCGAGCCAATCATCCGGCTGCCCATAGTAGGTAAAGCTATTTCCATTAATTCTTTAAAGGTGTTTTTTCCGGATTGAACAAATTGAAAAAAGTTCTTCCGAAGTTTAAATCGTTTCTTCATTTTGAAAGCAGTCATTAGATAGATTAAAGAGACAATTTCACCAGCCACCGCTGCCACCATCGCTGCAGCTGCAGCGTACTCTACACCATATGGGAGGAAGGCTTGTGTTAAGACCGCAATCAAGGTAATTCTCATCAACTGTTCAATTACTTGAGAAACCGCAGATGGCCGCATGTTCTGTCTGCCTTGAAAATATCCTCTTAACACCGATGAAATCGCGATAACAGGTATGACCGGTGCGATTGCTACTAAAGGATAATAGGTTCTCTCATCGGTAAATAAAGTGGTTGATAGATATGGAGCCAGTAAGATCAGGGCCGGTGTAAAAATAAGTGACAGTGATATCGTAATGGCCAGTGAAACGACAAGGATTTTTTTTATTTCAGCATAATTTCCTTTTGCTTCTGCTTCCGCAATGTTTTTCGAGATTGCAACCGGCAGCCCCATTTGCGTAAGGGTTACAACCAAGATAAAGGTAGGGTAGGCCATCATATAAAGGCCGACACCTTCTTCCCCAATACTTCTTGCAATAACAATTCTGTTGATGAAACCTAGAACTCTTGTAATTAATCCTGCTATTAATAGGATAAAGGTCCCTTTTAAAAACTTCGACATCCTACTTCCCACCTTCTCAAAAAAGAAGAATTCATATACAATTATCTATATGCATCAAGGTGGACAAAGCATGACAAGGTGTTTATTTTTTACATGAGATTTGGACAAATATGTCCTGGGAGGAAGCTAAGATGGAGAAGAGCCACGCGTATAATTATTTTCGCCCTGAGGTAGCGCCAGCATTAAAAAGCAAGATTGAAGAGTTTCGCCTGCTTGGTTATGATGCCGTTTCCGAGAACGAGCTTTGGGATTTTTTAATTAAAAAAAGGTGGAAGAAAGTAAAGGACGAAAAAAAGCTTTACGAAATCGTGGACGATATTCTTTCTGTAAAAGTTAGCGATTACATAAGTTATACAACGATTAATACCTATAAAAATCATGATTTTAATCTTGATGATGAAAATGAATGGAAAGAGCTTTTAAAATAATGTTAATAGACACTAAATTAACTTTTTATTAAATTGACAGTCTTTGTAACTTATTTCATAATAAAACCAATGACTTTCTAACATTATTTTTTATATAAGGCTTTACGCAGCATGTTTTGTTTTAAGCCCTAAGGAGGAGCAGTACTTAATGGTTAAACGCAGTAGAATTATCGCTTTCCTTTTAGTTGTTATACTAATTGGAAGTACAATGGGAATTACTTCAAATGGAATTTTAAAAGACATTAAACTTGGATTAGATCTTCAAGGCGGTTTTGAGGTTTTATATGAAGTAGAACCTGCAAAAAAAGGTCAGAAAATAGACAAAGAAACGATGGCCAGCACAGCCGAGGCCCTTGACAGAAGGATAAATGTTCTTGGAGTCAGTGAGCCTAATATCCAGATTGAAGGGGAGAATCGAATTCGGGTTCAGCTTGCTGGTGTAACCGATCAAAATGAAGCACGCGAGATTTTATCGACCCAGGCAAACCTGACCTTCCGTGATGCAAATGACCGTCTTATGATGGATGGGACTGACTTAGCAGAAAATGGTGCGAAGCAAACATTTGATGAAAATGGGGCGCCAAGTGTCTCTCTTAAATTAAAAAGTGCGGACAAGTTTAAAGAAGTAACAACTGAAATCGTTAACATGGCTCCGAATAATGTTCTTGTTATTTGGCTTGATTTTGAAGAGGGGAAGGACTCCTTCAAAGCAGAGATTGCAAAAGAAGACCCTAAATTCTTATCCGCACCAACTGTAAATGAGATATTTAACCAAAATACCGTTTCAATCGTAGGCAGTTTTACTGCTGAAGAAGCACAGCAATTAGCATCACTCCTTAATGCAGGCGCTCTTCCAGTGAAACTAAATGAAGTTTATTCTACTTCTGTTGGAGCTAAATTTGGTGAGCAGGCACTAAACGAGACAGTTTTAGCTGGAATTATCGGGATTGCCATTATCTATTTATTCATGCTGTTTTATTATCGCTTCCCAGGATTTATTGCGATCGTCACATTATCCATCTATATTTATCTAGTACTGTTAGTATTCGATTGGATGAATGCAGTACTGACCCTGCCGGGTATTGCAGCATTAATTCTCGGGGTCGGTATGGCGGTGGATGCCAATATCATCACCTATGAACGGATTAGGGAAGAAATAAAAGTTGGAAAAACAATAAAGTCAGCTTTCCAAGCTGGAAGCAAAAGCTCATTTTCTTCGATTATTGACGCGAACCTGACTACAATTTTAACGGCAGCAGTTTTGTTCTTCTATGGGACAAGTTCCGTAAAAGGGTTTGCAACAACGTTAATTGTCAGCATTTTAATGAGCTTCGTAACGGCCGTATTTGGATCCCGTATATTCTTAGGGATGTGGGTAAACAGTGGAATATTGAATAAAAAGCCGGGCTGGTTTGGTGTTAAGAAAGCAGATATTAAAGATATTGCGGAAAACTATGATACACTTGACCTCCCAACACGCTGGGACCGATTTGATTTTGTTAAGGTTCGTAAATTATTTTTCATTATTTCCGGTGCTCTTCTTGGTGTAGGTTTAGTCATTCTTCTTATTTTTCGTCTAAATCTTTCAATTGATTTTACACAAGGGACACGAATTGAAGTATTGTCTGATACATCATTGACAACTGAAAAAGTGGAACAAGCTTTAGATAGAGTTGGAATTCAAACAGATGATATTTTGATTTCCGGAGAGAATAATGAAATTGCATCTGCCAGAATAAAAGATGTTTTATCTAAAGACGAGATTGCTGATTTGAAAGCTGATTTTAAAAAGGAATTTGGTTCGGAGCCAAATGTAAGTACTGTTTCTCCAACTGTTGGAAAAGAAATAGCAAAAAACGCGGTTATTGCTTTAATTATCGCCAGTATCGGTATCATCATTTATGTAACGATACGATTTGAAATGGCGATGGCAGTAGCTGCCATTGTCTCCTTGCTGCATGACGCGTTTTTCATGATCGTTTTTTTCAGTATCACAAGACTCGAGGTTGATTTAACATTTATTGCGGCTGTTTTAACGATAGTTGGTTACTCCATCAATGATACAATCGTTACCTTTGACCGCATGCGTGAGAACCTCCATAAGAAGAAGCGTCTAAAAACATTTGACGATATTGCAGAGGTTGTAAACGTGAGTTTACGCCAGACGTTAACCCGTTCTTTTAACACAGTTTTGACTGTAACCTTTACCATTATTGCTCTGATCATATTCGGCAGTGAGAGCATCCGTAATTTCTCTATTGCGATGTTCGTTGGATTAATTTCTGGTGTTTACTCATCTGTCTTTATCGCTACAAACCTTTGGGTTGTACTTAAAGCGAAAGAGCTTAAAAAGAAAGGGACCATCAAAACCGTTAAAGAAAAAAGAGTATACTCTGATGAGCCTCAAGTATAAAAAGAAAACCGCTCTGCGGTTTTCTTTTTTATTTCATTGAACTGCGATTCATGTTTCTGTATAATAGTAAAGTCTGAGGGGTGAACGCATGTTAAAGTCGAAAACGAGATGGAATGTTCGTAAATCTGATCAACAACTAGTTAAAACTCTTGAAGAAGAATTGAAAATAACGCCTCTTGTTGCGTCGATGCTTGTCAACCGCGGATTAGATACCGTTGATTCTGCACGGTCTTTTTTATTTGGCAACGAACAATTTCATGACCCTTACCTTTTAAAAGGCATGGATTTAGCCGTAAATCGTATTCGGAAAGCAATAGAAAATCAAGAACCTATTCTTATTTTTGGTGATTATGATGCAGATGGAGTCAGCAGTACATCGGTTTTAATGATTACTTTGTTGGAATTAGGTGCAAATGTAGAATTTTATATCCCTAACCGTTTCACGGAAGGATATGGACCGAATGAGCCTGCCTTTCGTCATGCTGCTGAAAAAGGAATAAAATTAATTATTACTGTTGATACAGGAATTTCTGCGATACATGAAGCAAATGTAGCAAAAGAACTGGGACTTGATCTTATTATTACAGATCATCATGAGCCCGGTCCGATTTTGCCGGAAGCTTTGGCCATTATCCATCCAAAACTTCCGGGCAGTCTATATCCGTTTCGCGAGCTTGCCGGTGTCGGTGTAGCATTTAAATTAGCACATGCATTATATGAAAAAGTGCCAGAGCATTTGCTTGAAATTGCAGTCATCGGAACCATTGCCGATTTAGTCTCACTAAAAGGTGAAAATCGGCTGATTGCAAAAAAAGGCTTGGAAAAATTGAAGGTAACGAGGAATATCGGCCTTAAAGCTATTTTTAAAGTAGCTGGTGTCGATCTCCAAACGATCAATGAAGAAACAATTGGGTTTACTCTTGCCCCAAGAATCAATGCAGTAGGGCGTTTAGAAGATGCAGATATGGCCGTACAGCTTTTGCTGACGAAGGATCCATTAGAAGCAGAAGAATTAGCAGCGGAAATGGATGATCTAAACAAAACGAGACAATCAATCGTTAATGAAATCACTACTGAGGCTATTGAACAAGTAGAAAATAATTACCCTGTTGATTCAAACTCCGTTCTTGTAATTGGTAAAGAGGGTTGGAACGCAGGTGTAATTGGAATTGTAGCTTCCCGTCTTGTGGAAAAGTTTTACCGGCCGACGATTGTGTTAAGTTACGATCAGGAAAAAGGCTTGGCAAAGGGTTCTGCACGAAGTATTGCCGGCTTCGACCTGTTTCAAAATTTATCAACCTGCCGTGATATCCTGCCGCATTTCGGGGGTCATCCAATGGCCGCGGGCATGACCTTAAAGCTTGAGGATGTTTCAGAACTTCGTAACAGATTAAATGAACTGGCCGTACAGCAGTTAACAGAGGAAGATTTTATTCCGATTACAAATCTTGACCATGAAGTCTGCCTTGGAGAAATCAGTTTATCATCATTAGAAGAAATGAGTCTCATGGCGCCCTTCGGGATGGACAATCCTAAACCGAAGGTATTAATCAATAATGTTGAAATATCCACGATGAGGAAAATCGGCAGTGACCACAATCATTTAAAAATGATTGTGAATGAAAATGGTGCAAATTTAGATGGAATCGGCTTTGGATTGGGTTCTTTAGCCGATCATATTTCACCGGCTGCAAAAATTTCATTGATTGGTGAATTAGCTGTCAATGAGTGGAATAATATCCGTAAACCACAAATTTTTATTCAGGATATGGCCGTTACATCATGGCAGCTGTTTGATCATCGAGGGGTAAAACGTTTAAACACAATGATCCATACTGTTCCAAAAGAAAATCGGAAGTACGTTATTTTTAACAAAGAGCAGCTTAACGTGATCGATCCTTTGATAAAAAGTGAGGTTGTGCATATTCAGGATACAGAGGAAGCCAAGGCTTTTAAAAGTAAAGGGGCTAACGTTGTCCTTGTTGACCTCCCGCCTTCAAAAGAATTGCTTCGTTCTTTATTTCTTGGAAAACAGCCCGAACGTATTTATGCCTATTTTTATAAAGAAAATAGTGACTTTTTTAGTACGGTGCCAACCAGGGACCACTTTAAATGGTTTTATGGCTTTTTATTAAAAAAGGGAAATATCGATTTGGGACGCTATGCAGCGGATATTGCCAAACATCGAGGATGGTCACAGGAAACAATTATCTTTATGTCTAAGGTGTTTTCTGAACTCGAATTTGTTACAATAAACAATGGTTTTATTACACTGAATAAACATGCGCAGAAGCGTGACCTAACTGATTCCGCTACGTATCAGATGAAACAGGCCCAATATGCCCTGGAAAGAGATTTATTATTTTCTTCTTACCAGCAGCTAAAGAGTTGGTTTGATCAAATCATCGAGGAGTCAGTTACAATTGAGGAGGCAGTTATATAATGGATTTAACGCAATTTGTAGCAATAGTACCGGATTATCCAAAACCAGGAATTAAATTTAAAGATATTACTCCTTTAATGAATGATGGCGAAGCTTATAAGTATGCTACAGATCAGATTGTAGATTACGCGAAAGATAAGAATATTGATTTAATTGTTGGCCCAGAGGCACGTGGATTTATTATCGGCTGCCCCGTTGCTTATTCTTTAGGAATTGGCTTTGCACCCGTTCGTAAGGAAGGAAAGCTTCCGCGTGAAACTGTTAAAGTCAGCTATGGCCTAGAATATGGAAGTGACGTTTTAACCATCCATAAAGATGCGATTAAACCAGGTCAACGCGTCCTAATTACGGATGACCTATTAGCAACAGGCGGTACAATTGAAGCGACAATTAAATTAGTCGAACAACTTGGCGGCGTTGTCGCTGGAATTGCATTTATCATTGAACTAACTTACCTGGAAGGCCGTAAGAAGCTTGACGGCTATGACGTTTTAACTTTAATGCATTATTAAGAAACATGGGGGCACTCGCAATCTGAGTGCTCTCTTATTATAAGAAGAAAAGTTAAAAATCCCCCTGATTTCGACACTTTTTTCTGGAAATACAGAAAAATAAGTGTTAATCCCTTTACATCTATTGTTTTTTTTTCGATAATAGTAACAATCCTTGTAACTAGTCAAACGAACATGACATTTAATATAGATAAATCTATCCGTTAATAAAATTAAAAATGAGACGATAAAAAAGGTGAGTTTTTTATGGCGAATGATCAAGTGTTAACCGCCGAACAAGTCATCGACAAGACGAAAGCCTACTTAAATGAGGAGCATGTGGAATTCTTAAAAAAGGCGTATGACTTTGCCAAACATGCACATCGTGAACAATATCGAAAATCAGGAGAGCCCTACATTATCCATCCCATACAAGTTGCTGGAATTCTGGCTGATTTAGAGATGGATCCTGCAACGGTTGCTGCTGGTTTTCTGCATGATGTCGTTGAAGACACCGATGTTACCTTAAAGGACATCGAGCTGGCGTTTAATGACGAAGTCGCGATGCTTGTCGACGGTGTAACGAAACTAGGAAAAATTAAATATAAATCGCATGAAGAGCAGCAGGCAGAAAACCACAGAAAAATGTTTGTGGCCATGGCGCAGGACATCCGGGTTATTTTAATCAAACTTGCGGACCGCCTGCACAATATGAGGACACTGAAGCATCTTCCTTTCGAGAAGCAGCGCCGAATTTCAAATGAAACACTTGAAATTTTTGCACCTTTAGCACATCGTCTTGGTATTTCTAAGATTAAATGGGAGCTGGAAGATACTGCATTAAGATATTTAAATCCACAGCAATATTATCGGATTGTTAACTTAATGAAGAAGAAACGTGCGGAACGTGAGCAGTACTTAGAGGATGTAATGGATGAAGTCCGCGAGAGAATGAAAGAAGTCTCCATCAACGCAGACGTTTCAGGAAGACCGAAACATATCTATAGTATTTATCGTAAGATGGCCCAGCAAAATAAACAATTCAGTGAAATCTATGATTTGCTGGCTGTTCGAATTGTCGTTAACAGTATTAAAGATTGCTATGCCGTTTTAGGAATTATTCATACCTGCTGGAAACCGATGCCTGGACGTTTTAAGGATTATATCGCAATGCCAAAGCCGAATATGTATCAATCACTGCATACGACCGTAATTGGACCAAAAGGTGACCCTCTCGAAGTTCAAATCAGAACGTTCGAAATGCATCGAATTGCAGAGTTCGGTATTGCCGCCCACTGGGCTTACAAAGAAGGAAAAGGTCTCGGCGATACTTTCTCCTACGAACAAAAGTTAACGTGGTTTAGGGAGATTCTTGAATTCCAAAATGACACGGCCAATGCTGAAGAATTTATGGAATCCTTAAAAATTGATTTGTTCTCCGATATGGTATTTGTGTTTACACCTAAAGGGGATGTCATCGAATTACCTGCTGGTTCCGTTCCGATTGATTTTGCCTATCGAATACATTCCGAGATAGGAAATAAAACGATAGGTGCAAAAGTAAACGGAAAAATGGTTACGCTCGATTATAAGCTAAAAACGGGAGATATTATTGAAATTCTCACCTCGAAGCATTCGTACGGGCCTAGCCAGGATTGGTTGAAACTAGCGGCTACTTCACAGGCGAAGAACAAAATTCGGGCATTCTTTAAGAAGCAGCGCCGTGATGAAAATGTGGAAAAAGGCAAAGAACTGGTGGAAAAAGAAATCCGTGCAATGGAATTCGATTTAAAAGAAATTTTAACCACTGACAATTTGAAAAAAGTAGCCGAAAAGTTTAATTTCGCCAATGAAGATGATATGTATGCAGCCGTGGGCTATAACGGAGTTACAGCCTTGCAGGTGGCTAACCGTTTAACCGAAAAATGGCGGAAAAAGCGGGATCAGGAACAATCAGCAACAATAACCAACGCGATAACGGATTTAAAAGCATTTCCTTCGACGAAAAAGCGGGAATCGGGCGTCAGAGTGTCTGGTATTGATAATTTATTAATCCGCTTATCTCGATGCTGTAATCCGGTGCCTGGGGATGAAATTGTTGGTTTTATCACAAAAGGCCGCGGGGTTTCCGTTCACCGTTCTGATTGTACGAATATTGATTCTAATGATGCTCAGTCTCGTCTTATTCCGGTTGAGTGGGAGTCTTCTTTAAATGACCGTAAAGAATATAACGTTGATATTGAAATCAATGGTTATGACCGCCGTGGATTATTAAATGAGGTCTTGCAGGCAGTAAATGAAACAAAAACCAATATTTCAGCTGTTTCAGGGCGATCTGACCGGAATAAGATGGCGACAATCAGCATGTCGATTGCTATTCACAATGTAAATCACTTGCAAAAAGTCGTTGAAAGAATTAAACAGATACCAGATATTTATTCTGTCCGCAGGATTATGAATTAAGGAGTTACACTTTTATGCGTGTTGTTGTACAACGGAGTAAAAACGCCAGAGTGACTGTAGCTGATGAAATTACGGGACAAATAGAGAAGGGACTTGTGTTGCTAGTTGGTGTGACACATGAAGATAAAGAGGAAGATGCTCACTTTTTGGCGGAGAAGATTGTCAATCTTCGTATTTTTGAAGATGAGGAAGGAAAGATGAACCGATCATTATTAGATGTCGGCGGGGAGATTCTTTCTGTTTCACAATTTACTTTATATGGTGACTGCCGTAAAGGCAGAAGGCCGAACTTCATGGAGGCTGCAAGACCAGAGCAGGCAAATCAACTTTATGAAACCTTTAATCGCAGTTTAAGAGAAAAAGGCGTGAGTGTTGAAACAGGCAGGTTTGGGGCGATGATGGATGTTGAGCTAATTAACGACGGCCCTGTGACACTAATTGTAGAGAGTAAATAAAAAGCTTGGCACTCACGATTGAGTGCCAAGCTTTATTAATTTTCTTTAAAAAATCGAGCTAACCCATTGTATAATCCTGTGGCCGCATTCTCTTGGAATTGTCCCGATTTCAAAGTTAATTCTTCTGATGGGTTACTGAGGTAGCCTAATTCCATTAGAACAGCTTTTTGCTTGTTTTCACGAACAACATGGAAATCGCCGGAACGCACACCGCGGCTTTTTAATCTAGTTTGGGCATTTGTAGCCTGATATACATACGTGGCAAGTGCTTTTTGATAGGAATGATAATAATAGGCTGTCATTCCTCGGACATTCCTGTCCAGATTGCTATCATAATGTAAGCTGATAAAGGCGTCGGCTCCCTCGGTGCTGGCTGCTCTTACTCGTGACGGGAGTGGGACATAGGAATCATTGCTCCTAGTCAGTAAAACATTTGCACCAGCAGCCTTAAGTTTATCAAATAAAAGTCGGGCAGTTCTTAAAGTTAAATCCTTCTCTAACGTACCGCCGGCTCCTGTGGCACCATCGTCTATGCCGCCATGTCCCGGGTCAATGACAATGGTTTTATTTTTTAAATTGCCGCCTGACCCCTGCTTGTTTATTTGTTCTGAAGAGCCATTAGCTGTGACAATCCATCCAGCAATAAATCCAGTTTTACCGTTGGATAAGGAAATTTCATACCAATCATCCTGAATGCTTTTGACTGGATAGGTCTCTCCTTCTTCTGCTCTGACAAGGACATCCGATGAAACAGAAGGGCTGTTTCTGATATTGGACCCTTCGTGGAGGACTGTAATGGTACTTTCTTTTACAGAGGAACTAGCTTTTTCATTCTTCTGGCTAAAGTACCAGCCTGCGGCCCAACCATACTCTCCCGGCTGATATTCTATCTTTACCCAATTGTTCACTTCGTCCAGGATTTCGTAGCTTTCTCCTTGTGAAACAGAACCGATAATACTAGAATTTAATGATGCATCACTGCGGACACTAAGGGTGCTCGCTGTAACTGTAGCCGTTTTCCCGCTGCGTGTATCTGTTTTATTGGTGCTCTCTTCTCCTGCTTGTACAAATTCCGCACTTACCCATGCTTTTTGATCAGCAAATTTAATCTGCATCCAATCTTTATTCTTGGAGTAAATCGTGACAGCAGTACCTTTAGCTAACTTTCCGATTACTGTGCCAGTTGTTGAAGGTTCCGTTCTTACATTCAACAAATCGGTTACGACACCTTTATCTGTTTCCTTCGTTTCTTCTAGAGCATTGGTATTGCTTTCGGTATTTAGATTTATGTATTCTCGTGCAACCCAGCCTTCTCCAAAGTCAGCTGAGATTTTTGCCCAGTTTTCATTTTCCTCAATGATGTTAATGGCTTGTCCTTTATTCAAGTAACCTATGACTCGAAAACTAGTTCCAGGACCGGAGCGGACCCTTAATTGATTGGAGTTAGCTGCAGCTTGTGCCGGCATCGAATTGCTGGAAACTTTCTTTGAACTATTGCTTGATTTCGTTACCAGCCAGTTTGCAACCCAGCCTGTTTTTCCGGATGACAGTTCGATTTCAATCCAATCACCTTGTTCTTTTACAACCGTATACTTTTCGCCTTTATTTACCTTTTTTACCTGTTGATAACTTAAGCTCGGACCTTTTCGAACATTCACGTCATCCTCAGCAATGGTTATGGTTCCATATGCCGCAATCCCTTTTCCTTGCGGCAGAAAAGTTCCTGCAAGTAAAGCGAAACTAACTAAAAGCAAATAAAACTTTTTTTTCATCTATGCTCTCCCTTCGTAACTATTTCTTTTATTTTATCGTAAAGGATACTGAAATTCATTCCTAAATTGTAAAATATCGGCTAATTCTAAAATCTTATGAAATTTTTTCCGTTTGATGGAAATAATAAGCTTATCAAGGAAGCTAATGAGGTGAAATAAGGATGAGATCGAGCGAAAAAGGAATGAGCGTACAGACTATGAACAATCGGTTGTTTGGCGTTGATTTCCATGACTTCACTGAAAAAGAACAAAATAATACTAGCTATGAGCTTGCATCTGAATTTGGATTAACCTTTGGTGATGTTAGAAAGTTAAAAAAACACCTGGAGAGATCCTAAAAAGTTTCTTGACATTGGAATGTATGCTCCGTATTATTAAGTAAATAAAATACATAGTAGAACCAATGATGGAGCATAGTAATTAAGCTAAACCATGAAAAGAGAGGAAATGCCCTGGGCTGAAAGCATTTCTGCATGATCCTTAATGAAGGAACACTCCGAAGGTTTCTCTCTGAAAAAGTACTAACTCTAGTAGGAGATGAACGTGAGCAGGCGTTAACTGTAAAAGAGGAAGTTACTTTTTTAGCAGCTTCAACTAGGGTGGCACCGCGGGACTATAACTCCCGTCCCTTGTATTTAATACAAGGGACGGGAGTTTTTTTATTTTTATAAGAACAAATGTAACAAAAGGAGGAAGACTGCAATGTCTATTAGCATTCCAAGAGGCACGCAGGACATTTTACCAGGTGAGGTAGAAAAGTGGCAGCTGATTGAAAACAAAGCAAGAGAACTTTGTGAAAAATATCAATATAAAGAAATTCGGACTCCGATTTTTGAACATACAGACCTTTTTTCTAGAGGGGTTGGCGATACAACAGACATCGTTCAAAAAGAAATGTATACATTTGAAGACCGGGGCGGACGGAGTATCACTCTTCGGCCAGAGGGCACAGCAGCGGTTGTCCGCTCATTTGTAGAAAAGAAAATGTTTGGATATCCAAACCAGCCAGTAAAACTCTATTATATGGGGCCGATGTTCCGTTACGAACGTCCGCAGGCAGGGCGTTTCCGCCAATTCGTTCAATTTGGGGTTGAAGCACTAGGTAGTAACGATCCAGCAATTGATGCTGAGGTTATCTCGCTAGCAATGAACCTGTATAAGGAAATGGGTTTAAGAAAATTAAAGCTTGTGGTTAATAGTCTTGGAGATAAGGAAAGCCGCACCGCTCACCGTAATGCTTTGGTTAATCACTTCAAACCAAGGATCGGCGAATTCTGCTCTGACTGTCAAAGCCGTTTGGAAAAGAACCCGCTAAGAATCCTTGATTGTAAGCAGGATCACAATCACGAATTAATGAAATCTGCGCCGTCAATTATTGACTATTTAAACGAGGAGTCCAAGGTTTACTTTGAAAAACTGCAAAAATATTTAACCCAATTGGATATCCCATTCGTAATAGACCCTAACTTGGTCCGGGGTTTGGATTACTATAATCATACTGCGTTTGAAATTATGAGCGATGCGGAAGGCTTTGGAGCCATCACCACCCTTTGCGGCGGCGGCCGCTATAACGGTCTTGCCGAAGAAATCGGCGGTCCGGAAACACCTGGAATTGGTTTTGCATTAAGTATCGAACGCTTTATCGCAGCCCTTAATGCCGAAGGTGTAGAGCTTGAAGTCACTGAAAGTATCGATTGCTACTTAGCTGCTCTCGGTGATGAAGCGAAAGATTATACAGTGGGTCTTCTGCAGCAGCTCAGGTTAGTAGGAATATCTGCAGAAAGAGATTATTTAAATCGAAAAATAAAAGCTCAGTTTAAGGCAGCTGACCGTTTAAAAGCGAAATATGTTGCCGTCCTTGGTGACGAAGAGCTAAAGAATAATAAAATAAATTTAAAAAACATGGCTACCGGTGAACAAGAAGAAATCGACCTAGCTGGTTTTATAAAATACTTTCAAGAGTTAAAAGGATAAAAGGAGAGGTTCAAACATGTATGGCAGAACGTATTTTTGTGGTGAAGTTCCAGAGTCAGCCATTGGGGAAAAAATAACCCTTAAAGGCTGGGTACAAAAACGCCGTGATTTAGGCGGCTTAATCTTTATTGATCTTCGTGATCGATCTGGGATTGTACAGGTAGTTTTTAATCCGGATGTTTCAAAAGAAGCTTTAGAAACAGCGGAAAAAATTCGTAATGAGTTTGTGCTTGATATCCAAGGGGCAGTTGTCGGCCGTGAGGAATCAACCGTGAATCCTAACTTGAAAACCGGAAGAATTGAAGTTCACGCTGAAAAAGTAACCATTATTAATGAGGCGAAAACACCTCCATTTATGATTTCAGATAAAACCGATGTTTCCGAGGATGTGCGTCTCAAATATCGTTACCTAGATTTCCGCCGCCCAGTTATTTTTGAAACACTTAAGATGCGTCATCAAGTGACGAAAACCATTAGAAACTTCCTGGATTCTGAAGGATTCCTAGATATTGAAACTCCAATTTTGACGAAGAGTACACCAGAAGGAGCCCGTGACTATCTTGTTCCAAGTCGTGTACACCCTGGTGAGTTTTATGCACTTCCGCAATCACCACAGCTATTTAAACAGCTGTTAATGGTCGGCGGAGTAGAACGCTATTACCAAATTGCCCGCTGTTTTCGTGATGAAGACTTACGTGCAGACCGTCAGCCGGAATTTACGCAAATTGATATTGAAACAAGCTTCCTAGGCCAAGAAGATATCTTATCCATGATGGAAACCATGATGACAAAACTGATGAAGGAAGTCAAAGACCTTGATATCGTAACTCCTTTCCAAAGAATGTCCTATGATGAAGCGATGGGCCGTTTTGGTTCCGATAAACCTGATACCCGCTTTGGTCTAGAATTAGTTGACCTTTCTGAGATTGTTAAGGATTCAGGCTTTAAGGTTTTTGCATCAGCAGTGGCAAATGGCGGTCAAGTGAAAGCCATCAATGTAAAAGGTGCTGCTGAAAAGTATTCCCGTAAAGACATTGATGCACTGACAGAATTTGTCGCCGTTTACGGTGCCAAAGGGCTGGCATGGCTCAAGGTAGATGCTGAAGGATTAAAAGGTCCAATTGCAAAGTTCTTTTCAGAGGAAGATGTTTCTGCACTGAAAGCTACATTAGAAGCCGTTCCTGGAGATTTGCTATTATTTGTTGCTGACAAGAAAAATGTGGTTGCGGATGCATTGGGTGCCCTTCGTTTGAAGCTTGGCAAAGAGTTGGAGTTAATCGATCAAAGCAAATTCAACTTCTTATGGATTACCGACTGGCCATTACTTGAGTACGATGAGGAAGAAGGCCGTTATTATGCAGCGCACCATCCATTTACAATGCCAGTAAGGGAAGACCTTCCGAATTTGGAGTCTGATCCTAGTAAGGTCCGAGCTCAAGCCTATGACCTTGTGTTAAATGGATATGAACTAGGCGGAGGCTCTCTAAGGATTTTTGAGAGAGAGATTCAAGAAAAAATGTTCAATGTCCTTGGATTTTCACCTGAAGAAGCAAAAGAACAATTTGGGTTCTTATTAAATGCTTTTGAATATGGTACTCCACCTCATGGCGGAATTGCTCTTGGTTTAGACCGTTTGGTAATGCTGTTAGCTGGCAGCACAAACCTCCGCGATACGATTGCATTCCCTAAGACGGCAAGTGCGAGCGACTTGTTGACAGATGCACCAGGAGAAGTTTCAGAAGCCCAGTTAAAAGAACTACACTTGTCACTAAATGTTACGAAAAAAGGCGAATAAAACGCTTTCATAAATCCTTGAATACGACAGAATTATATGTTATTATAAAACCAATCAGATAAGAGTCCTGAAGTGTACGTTGTATTACCTAACTTTTGACCAACATTATTTCTTCGGGAGCCCGGAGTTTTCGTCAGAAACGTAAATGCCCCAACCTATACGGTAAAAGGGACTTACAAATTCTCGAAACAGGACACCCACCTGCTAAAGTGGCGGGATCAAAAGAAGGAACTAAGATCGACGGCATCATTGGGATTCTTATAAAAATAGCCTCCTGCTTAGCAGGAGGCTATTTTTATTGTCTTAAGAGAAAATTAATTCCTATCGAAATACTTGTTTTTATATACGGGTATGATATATTTTTTTAGGGTAAAAGCTAATGAATAGTCTATATAAAATTTGGAGGATTCTATGTTACATCAATTTTCTCGGAATGAATTAGCCATCGGTAAAGAAGGCCTTGAAATTATGAAGAACAGCACAGTTGCTGTTTTAGGAATAGGGGGCGTCGGGTCATTTGCAGCCGAAGCGCTTGCTCGGTCTGGTGTTGGGCGCTTAGTTTTAGTTGATAAAGATGTTGTTGATATTACCAATGTTAACCGCCAACTTATTGCACTTCTCTCAACGGTCGGTAAGCCAAAGGCAGACCTGATGAAAGAACGTATTAAAGATATTAATCCTGATTGTGAAGTTATTGCGTTAAAAATGTTTTATACAGAGGAAACATACGAACAGTTTTTTAGCTATGGCTTAGATTTCGTAGTGGATGCATCCGATACGATTATCTATAAAATCCATCTAATGAAAGAATGTTTGAAAAGAAATATTCCGATTATTTCAAGTATGGGTGCGGCGAATAAAATGGATCCTACCCGTTTCCGGATTGCGGATATTTCTAAAACGCATACTGATCCGATTGCAAAAGTAATCCGCACCAAGCTGCGAAAAGAAAGAATCCATAAAGGAATTCCGGTTGTGTTTTCAGATGAAAGTCCGATTGTGATTCGTGAGGACATTCGTAAAGAAGTCGGTAATGATCAGGCTGTTATCCGTAAGGCACAAATGCCGCCATCCTCCAATGCTTTCGTTCCATCTGCCTGCGGCCTAATCATGGCCAGCTACGTAGTCAGACAATTGCTTGAAGATATCAAAATCACCCGCGTTGCGGATGAGCAATAAAGTGAAAAGTCGCGAACATAATGCTGTTCGCGCTTTTTTATATAGGTTAAGAAATATTCCCTTACCAGAAAAAATGAGTGGTGGATTCTGACCCAAATCTGGAAAGAGTCAGTAGTTCGGTCAGAATCAGAGGTGGATTCTTCCCTAAAATGAAAAAGAGTCCGTAGTTCGGTTAGAATCAGAGGTGGATTCTGACCCAAATCCGGAAAGAGTCGGTAGTTCGGTCAGAATCAGGGGTGGATTCTGACCCAAATCTGGAAAGAGTCGGTAGTTCGGTCAGAATCAGAGGTGGATTCTTCCCTAAAACGAAAAAGAGTCCGTAGTTCGGTTAGAATTAGAGGTGGATTCTGACCCAAATCTGGAAAGAGTCGGTAGTTCGGTCAGAATCAGAGGTGGATTCTTCCCTAAAACGAAAAAGAGTCCGTAGTTCGGTTAGAATCAGAGGTGGATTCTGACCCAAATCCTGAAAGAGTCGGTAGTTCGGTCAGAATCAGGGGTGGATTCTGACCCAAATCCGTAAAGAGTCGGTAGTTCGGTCAGAATCAGAGGTGGATTCTTCCCCAAATCTGGAAAGAGTCGGTAGTTCGGTTAGAATCAGTGGTGAATTCTTCCCCAAATTCGGAAAGAGTTCGTAGTTCGGTCAGAATCAGAGGTGGTCTTCCCCAAATCCGGAAAGAGTCCGTACGATCGGTCAGAATCAGAGGTGGAATCTTTCCCAAAACGAAAAAGAGTCCGTTGTTCGGGCAGAATCACGATCGAATTCTTCCCCAAAACCAAAAAAGTCGGTTGTTCTGGCAGAATCAGGAGTAAAAATCTCCTTAGATCTAAAAGTTCCTTGTTCAAACTTCTAAATTTAAAATATCGGGAAAATTTTCCTATAATGAGGTACACTTGAGTGAGAGTTGTAAAGTTTGAGAGGGGGAACCTCGTTGGAATCAATTGTAGTTTTGAAGGATGTTACCAAGGTTATTAACGGCAGAACAATTATAGATCATATCAGTTTTGAGGTAAATAAGGGGGAGGTTTTTGGTTTTTTAGGACCGAATGGAGCTGGAAAAACGACGACTATCCGGATGGTAGTCGGCTTAATGGGACTCACATCTGGCGATATCACGATTGGCGGGGCCAGCATTAAAACTAATTTTGAAGATGCTGTTCAGCATGTTGGGGCCATCGTTGAAAATCCTGAAATGTACAAATTTTTATCCGGTTATCAAAACCTTGTCCATTTTGCCAGAATGACAAAAGGAATTACGAAAGAAAAAATAGATGAAACAGTTAAACTTGTCGGTTTATCAGACCGCATTCACGATAAGGTGAAGACATATTCACTGGGGATGCGACAAAGATTAGGGTTGGCACAATGTCTTTTACATGACCCAAACGTTTTAATCCTTGATGAACCGACAAACGGGTTGGACCCTGCTGGTATCAGGGAAATCCGGGATTATATCCGCCTGCTCGCAAGGGAAAAAGATATGGCTGTCATAGTTTCTAGTCACATTCTATCAGAAATGGAAATGATGTGTGACCGGATTGGGATTATTCAAAACGGACGGCTGGTCGATGTCCAGCGTGTACAGGAATTTGTACATTCTAAAACGTCAAGCTTTGAATTTGAAGTTATTCCTGCCGATACAGCTATCACTCTGCTGCAGAAAACTTATCCTAAGGCGGCAATTACCCATTCCCGTGACGGTCTGACCGTTGAAATTGCAAAAGAAGAAATCCCTAACCTAGTAAAATCTTTTGTAGACGAGGGGATTCAAGTTTTTGGAATAAAAGAAGTATCAAAAACGTTAGAAGACCGCTTCCTTGAAGTAACGGCAGTAAAGGGGGCTGACAATCATGCTTAACTTGATTCGGAATGAATGGATGAAAATTTTTAGAAGGCCTGGCACATATGTAATGATTTCGATTTTAGTTCTAATTGTAGCTGTAACGGGTATTTTTATGAAGGCGCAAGAAACGGCTCCAACGGTTGATGATAACTGGAAACAGGTTCTGCAGCAGGAAAATGAAGCACTTAAACGCCAGCTTGAATCCAGTCCGCTTAAGATGGAACAGGATTATTATAAAAAACAAATAGCAATCAATGAATATCGTATTAAACATGATATTCCCCTTAGAGAGAAATATAATATCTGGACCTTTGTCAAAGATAGTTCAGAGTTGATTTTAGCGGCAGGGCTGTTTACGATTGTCGTTTCTGCCGGGATTGTTGCGAGTGAGTTTAATTGGGGCACAATAAAGCTGTTGCTGATTCGTCCTATTAACCGCAGTAAAATACTATTATCAAAATATTTGACGGTATTGTTATTTGCCTTACTTATGGTTGCGATATTATTTATATTCTCAAGCGTACTAGGAGCCATATTGTTTGGAATGCCAGAAAAGGCCCTTCCTTATTTAAATTATGTAAATGGAAGAGTGGTAGAGCAAAGTATGGTTCTCTATTTACTGATTTATTATGGACTAAGCTCTATTCAAATGATTATGCTGACAACCATGGCTTTTATGATATCCACTGTTTTCCGCAACAGTTCGCTTGCAATAGGGTTATCCTTATTTTTAATGTTCACCGGCGATCAATTTACTGCCTTGTTATCATTAAAGTTTTCATGGGCGAAATATATCCTCTTCGCAAATACCGATTTAATGCAATATGTAGAAGGCTTCCCGCTGCTCGAAGGAATGACGATGTCATTTTCCATCATCATGCTGCTTATCTACTATCTATTTTTTCTATTCCTCGCCTTTTATGTTTTCAAAAAGAGAGATGTCGCGGCTTAATCCAATAAAAATAACCTCTGGGAAACGGCCCCCGAGGTTATTTTTTGCCGTTTAAATTTTCGTAGACGTTAGCAAGTGCCTGTTCAAATTTGCCTGTTTTTTTCGGTTTGTAATATTGTTTGTTTTTTAACCGGTTAGGCAGATATTGCTGTCGTACCCAGCCGTTTTCATAATCGTGAGGATATAAGTACCCAATTCCCCGGCCTAATTCTTTCGCCCCTTTATAGTGGGCATCACGTAAATGATCTGGTACTTCGCCGCTAAGCCCTTTTTGTATATCCGAAAGAGCATCTGAAATCGCTATAACAGCTGAGTTTGATTTTGGAGATAAACATAACTCGATCACTGCATTTGCAAGGGGAATCCTTGCTTCTGGAAAGCCGATTCGTTCAGAGGTCTCGATAGCCGCTAAAGTTCGAGCCCCAGCCTGGGGATTGGCCAGACCTATATCCTCATAGGCGATGACGAGCAAACGCCGGCTGATACTAACAAGGTCTCCTGCTTCAATTAATCTGCCAAGATAATGAAGCGCTGCATCCACATCACTTCCACGAATGGATTTTTGGAAGGCGGATAATACATCATAATGTCCATCTCCATCTTTATCCGCAGCCAGGCTTTTCTTCTGCAGGCACTCTTCAGCGGTTTTTACATCAATTTGAATCACACCATTATCACCCTCGTCGGTTGAGAGAACAGCTAGTTCTAAGGCGTTCAAACTGCTGCGGACATCTCCGTTGGAAGCTGTGGCAAAATGATCTAATGCTTCATCGGAAACTTCCACCTTTAAATGGCCAAAACCTCTTTCCTCATCTTTCAAAGCACGAATCAAAGCTTTTTTTACATCCTCTGGGGATAATGGTTTTAATTCGAAAATTTGACATCGGCTGCGAATCGCGGGGTTAATCGCATGGTAAGGGTTGCTTGTTGTTGCCCCGATAAGTGTAATCATACCGTTTTCCAAGTAAGGCAGCAGAAAGTCCTGTTTGCCTTTATCTAGCCGGTGGACTTCATCCAGCAGCAAAATGACCTTGCCGGACATTTTTGCTTCAGCAGCGACAATTTCCATGTCTTTTTTATTGTTCGTAACTGCATTAAGTGTCCGAAACGCATATTTCGTACTACCTGCAATCGCACTGGCAATCGAGGTTTTGCCGATACCTGGGGGACCGTATAAGATCATGCTGGTCAATTGTTTTGCTTTTACCATTCTGGCAATAATTTTTCCATCACTCACTAAATGTTCCTGACCGACAACTTCTTCAATCGTTCTTGGGCGCATTCGAAATGCGAGCGGCTTTTGCTGCATAATACATCTCTCCAACTTATGAATGAATATACCTTTACTCTACCACTTTCTATCTAAAAAGCATATTAAACAACAATATGCTATAATAATTAAATGCCTATCAACTTAGTGAGATTTAAGTAAATATATAAGAATAAACGAATAGAGGTGCAAAAATATGAGAATTTCTACAAAAGGCCGGTATGGATTAACGATCATGATTGAACTGGCTAAGAATTTTGGAGAAGGACCGACATCACTTAAAACCATTGCACAGAACAATGATTTATCCGAGCACTATCTTGAACAATTAATTGCTCCTTTAAGGAATGCAGGTTTGGTAAAGAGTATTAGAGGTGCTTATGGCGGATATATTTTATCGAATGAGCCGTCAAAAATAACGGCCGGCGACGTCATCCGGGTTCTTGAAGGTCCAATTACCTTGGTTGAAGGAATTGAAGACGAGGAACCTGCACAACGTGAACTTTGGATTCGTATTCGTGACGCGATTAAAGGTGTTCTCGATCATACCACATTAGATGACTTGGCAAGTCATAGCAATGATACAGAAGTGGACGGTTATATGTTTTATATTTAATGTCAAAAGTAGTAATAAGAATTAATTTTTTGAATGAAGGTGTAGGAATGGAACGAATTTATCTCGACCATGCCGCAACAACTCCGATGCATCCGAAGGTCATTGAAAAAATGATGGAAGTGATGAACCTAACCTTTGGAAATCCTTCCAGTATTCATTCTTTTGGTAGAGAGGCCCGTCATTATATCGATTTAGCACGGGAAACGCTGGCGCGGAGTATTGGGGCAAAGGAAAATCAGATTATCTTTACAAGCGGTGGAACTGAGGCGGATAATATGGCCTTATTTGGAACAGCCGAAAGCTATCAACACAATGGAAAACATATTATAACCTCCCAGGTGGAACACCATGCGGTTCTGCATGCCTGCCAGCGCTTAGAAAAAATGGGGTATGAAGTGACATACTTGCCTGTAGATGAAACAGGGCAGATTTCATTAACGGATCTAAGCGGGGCATTGAGGGATGATACGATTTTAGTCAGCATTATGTTTGGAAACAATGAAGTTGGAACCCTGCAGCCTATAAAGGAAATCGGCGGACTGCTTGAAGGGCATCAGGCGATATTTCATACAGATGCAGTACAGGCCTATGGAATGGAAGAATTCGATGTAAATGAAGCAAAAATCGATTTATTATCGGTTTCTGCCCATAAAATCAACGGTCCTAAAGGTACTGGTTTTCTTTATGTAAGGGAAAACGTGAAATTGGTTCCTCGTTCCTTCGGCGGTGAACAGGAGAGAAAGAGACGTGCAGGTACCGAAAATGTAGCAGCGATTGTGGGTTTTCAAGCGGCTGTAAAAATCGCAATGGAAGAGCGGTCAATGAAACGAGAAAAATACGAGCAATTTAAGAGAATCTTGATTCAAAGACTGGAAGAACATGGTATTGAATTCAGCCTAAACGGATTGCTTGAAAAATCAATGCCTCATGTATTAAACTTAAGCTTCCCAGGAACGAATGTGGAAGCGATGCTGGTGAATCTTGATTTGGCTGGTATTGCTGTTTCAAGCGGTTCAGCTTGTACCGCGGGTTCAATTGAACCTTCACACGTCCTGGTTGCCATGTTTGGTAAAAACTCAGAACGACTGGTCAATTCGATTCGGTTCAGCTTTGGTTTTAACACGACTGAAGAACAAATTATCAAGACAGCTGAAGAAACATCGAAAATTGTCTCTCGTCTGAAAAAATAAATGTACGCTGATCTTGAAAGTAATCGAGGTGAATAGGATGGAGAAAAGAGATCGGAAAGATATCCGAGTGGTTGTGGGGATGTCCGGTGGAGTGGACTCTTCGGTCGCTGCATTACTGTTAAAGCAGCAAGGGTATGATGTTATCGGGATATTTATGAAAAACTGGGATGATACCGATGAAAACGGTGTTTGTACCGCGACCGAGGATTACAACGACGTCATCCGTGTCTGCAACCAAATCGGAATTCCTTATTACGCAGTTAACTTTGAAAAACAATACTGGGACAAGGTATTCACTTACTTCCTTGATGAATACAGGGCGGGCCGAACTCCAAACCCGGATGTCATGTGTAATAAAGAAATTAAATTCAAAGCATTCCTTGAACATGCGATGAATCTTGGTGCGGATTATTTGGCAACGGGCCATTATGCTCAAGTGGAGTATCGCGATGGCGAATACAAAATGCTCCGCGGTCATGATGAGAATAAAGACCAAACGTATTTCTTGAATCAACTAAGCCAGGAGCAGCTAAGTAGAGTCATGTTCCCAATTGGAAACCTTGAAAAGTCAAAGGTACGGGAAATTGCGAAGGAGGCGAACCTTGCCACCGCAACGAAAAAAGACAGTACTGGAATCTGCTTCATTGGTGAACGTAACTTTAAAGAGTTCTTAGGTCAATATCTTCCGGCACAGCCTGGCAATATGGAAACCCTAGACGGTAAAGTGATGGGCAGACATGAAGGTTTGATGTACCATACCATTGGTCAGCGGCATGGCCTTGGTATTGGCGGTTCAGGGGAACCATGGTTTGCGATTGGCAAAGATTTAAAAAGAAATGTTCTTTTTGTCGGGCAAGGCTTCCATAATGAAAAGCTATATTCCGACTCTATCGTGGCTGTCAATACGAGCTGGGTATCTGACCGGGAAAAACCAGCTGAATTTGAGTGTACGGCTAAATTCCGTTACCGTCAGGAAGATAATAAAGTTACTGTCAAAATCATGGAAGATCAAAAGGTACAAGTCCTTTTCCATGAACCAATTCGTGCCGTTACCCCGGGACAAGCCGTTGTTTTTTACAATGGAGATGAATGTCTTGGCGGCGGAACGATTGATGAAGTTTATAAAAATGGCGAACGCTTGACATATGTTGGCTAAAATACACCCTGATTCCCAGAGGAATCGGGGATTTTTTTCGCTGATATGTTATACTCTCAAGTAGAACGGAGTGATGAATAAATGGATAAAAACCAATTAGGTGTTCAATACATGCAGGAAGGTAAATGGGAAGAAGCGGCTAAGATTTTTAATGAGGTCATCTTAGAAAACCCGCAGGATCCTATTGCTTATATTAATTTTGGAAACGTCCTTTCAGCAGTAGGTGACGATGATAAAGCGCTAAAGTTTTATGAAAAAGCTATTGAATTAGATGAAAATGCTGCTGCAGGTTATTATAGTGCCGGCAATATTTATTTCACGAATGAACAATTTGAACAGGCTAAAAAAATGTTTGAAACAGCGATGAAAAAAGGACTTGAAAACAGCGATAACTATTTCATGCTTGGCCTGACTCTAGTACAGCTTAATCAAGGGAAATTTGCCCTTCCGTATTTGCAAAGAAGTGTAGAACTGGATGAAGAGGATGCAGAAGCACGTTTTCAATATGGTCTATGTTTAGCACAAGAGGAATTAATCGAAGAAGCAATTGTTCAATTTGAAAAATGCATTGAGTTAGATAAAGACCATTCTGATGCCTTTTATAATCTGGGTGTATCCTATGCCTTTAAGGAAAATGCAGGAAAAGCATTAACAATGTTTAATAAAGCACTTGAAATTCAGCCGGATCATCTGTTAGCCGGCCATGCGAAAAAGTTAATAGAAAGCCAGCAATAATAAAATTTTTTCCAAAGAGAGGAGGGAGCTATAAAAATGGACAATCAAGGTTCACTGGACTTATTTGCTGATCAGGGGAAATATGTAAAGGGTAAGCATCTCGTTACCATATTTCATAATGAACAGAACCTTTACACGGTATTAAGAATTCGGGTGGAAGAAACCAATGAAGAATATGACGATAAAGAAGCCGTCATAACCGGTTACTTTCCTAAAATCCATGAACAGGAAACGTACATTTTTTATGGAGAGTTTAAAGACCACCCTAAATTCGGGCTGCAGTTTCTAACGAAACATTTCCGTAAGGATATTCCACAGACGAAGCAGGGTGTCATTTCCTACTTGTCGAGTGAAATGTTTAAAGGAATTGGTAAAAAAACCGCCGAAAACATAGTGGAGTCATTAGGGGAAAATGCCATTTCAAAGATTTTGAATGAGCCTTCACTCCTTGATGCTGTTCCAAAGCTTCCTCCTGACAAAGCTAAGTTGCTTTATGACACGCTGATGGAACACCAAGGGCTTGAGCAGGTAATGGTGGCATTGAATCAATATGGGTTTGGTCCACAGCTTTCAATGAAAATTTATCAGGCGTACAAAGATGATACCCTCCGGATCATTCAAAAAAATCCTTATCAGCTCGTTGAAGATATTGAAGGAATCGGCTTTGGCCGTGCGGATGAGCTGGGGTATCAATTAGGATTATCCGGAAGTCACCCAGACAGGATTAAAGCTGCCTGCCTATATACATTGGAAAACGAAAGTATGCAGACAGGTCATGTTTATGTCCATGTCGAAAATCTCCTTACCCAGGTGAGAGACCTTCTCGAAGACAATAAACGAGATCAAATCGAGTACACCGATATCTCAAAGGAAATTATTAAGCTTGAAGAAGAAGGTAAAATAATTGGTGAAGAAAAACGAGTGTATTTGCCTTCATTATATTTTGCTGAAAAAGGGCTTGTTACCAGTATTCAGCGAATACTTAGCCAGACTGAATATCAGGAGCAGTTCCCGGAGTCTGAATTTCTGCTTGCACTGGGCAGCTTAGAGGAAAGACTAAACGTCCAGTATGCGCCAACACAAAGAGATGCAATTCAAACAGCCTTAATGTCGCCAATGTTAATTTTAACAGGGGGGCCTGGTACGGGTAAAACCACTGTTATTAAGGGAATCGTTGAGCTTTATGCTGAGTTGCATGGCTGTTCACTTGACCCTAAGGATTATCAAAAAAAGGATGAGCCTTTCCCGTTTTTACTCGCGGCTCCAACCGGCAGGGCGGCCAAACGAATGAGTGAATCCACTGGTCTGCCTGCCGTCACTATTCACCGCTTACTTGGCTTTAATGGTACAGAAAACTTTGACCGTGATGAATCAAGCCCGCTAGAAGGAAAAATTCTAATTGTGGACGAAACATCGATGCTAGATATTTGGCTTGCCAATCAGTTGTTTAAAGCACTTCCTGAACATATTCAAGTTATCCTGGTAGGCGATGAAGACCAGCTTCCTTCTGTCGGTCCCGGCCAGGTATTAAAAGATTTACTGAATTCAGAGCGTATTCCAACGGTACGGTTAACAGATATTTATCGTCAGGCAGAGGGCTCTTCGATAATTGAATTGGCGCATGATATAAAAAAAGGCTACTTACCATCAGATGTGACAATGAAAAAAGCTGATCGATCTTTTATTCGTTGTCATACAAATCAAATTGCCCAGGTTGTCGAGAAGGTTGCTTTGAATGCAAAAACGAAAGGTTACACTGCAAGAGATATACAAGTGTTGGCTCCAATGTACAGAGGCCCTGCGGGGATTGACCGGTTAAATGTATTATTACAGGAAATTTTCAATCCTAACCCGGATGGTTCCCGGAAAGAAATCCAATATGGTGATATAAAGTACCGTATAGGTGATAAGGTGCTTCAGCTAGTGAATCAGCCGGAAAGTAATGTCTTTAACGGGGATATTGGTGAAATCGTTTCTATTTTTTATGCAAAAGAAAATACCGAAAA
The DNA here is from genome assembly GCF_946151075.1 of Neobacillus sp. Marseille-Q6967. Taxonomy (GTDB): domain Bacteria; phylum Bacillota; class Bacilli; order Bacillales; family Cytobacillaceae; genus Neobacillus. The sequence goes on from NZ_OX267715.1 coordinate 38,323, forward strand.
ACAAGACCTTCTGCTGATTAGTTTTGAGGGAAATGAAGTAGAGTATACAAAGCAGGATTTAAACCAGATTACTCATGCTTATTGCTGCTCCGTACATAAATCACAAGGCAGTGAGTTCCCTATTGTGATCCTGCCCATTACCAGAAGTTATTACCGAATGCTGCGTAGAAATCTAATCTATACTGCCATTACGAGAAGTAAGCAATCGTTGATTTTATGCGGGGAAGAAGATGCTTTAAGAATGGGTATTGAAAGAGCAGATGAACAAAGCAGACAGACAACCTTATGCCAAAAACTTCAAGGTGTTATAAATAGTGATGGTCTGAATGATCCTGTTGAACAGAAAAAAAACGTCCAATTCTTATCAGAAGAAGAGTTGATGAAGGTCGACCCAATGATTGGCATGGAAAACGTTTCTCCTTATGATTTCATGGTAAATGGTTGAAACTAATAAATGTTCACAGGAGGTGGGGCACTCTGCGAACATTTTCCTTATTAAAAGGACAGCCGGTTTTTGACACCAAAACGGGAGCTAAAATCGGAGAAGTAGCCGATTTATGGATCTCAAATACTGGAGTTGTAAAAGGTCTTTTGATTAAAAAGGGCGTATTCTTTAAACATACGTATTTCCTCGATATTCAAGATGTTTCTTCTTTTGGCTGGAATGGGGTTATGATTGAAGGTGATGAATGCCTGGAGAGGGCTAAGACGGCTCCCGAATATACACTTACTCACCAGCACTCACTGAACGGAAAGATGTTATTATCCAAAAGCGGAGAGTCGCTGGGATTGTTAGAAGACGTATATTTTCATGAAGAACTGGGCACAATCGTAGGGTATGAAATTACGGATGGTTTCTTTTCAGATATCATGGAAGGTAAACAAGTCATTCAATCCGGAAAGCCCCCTGCAATCGGAAAAGATGCCATCATCGTAGATGTTAGTGAATAATACGTGAGGTGTCTTTTCATGTTTAAGTGTCCCAACTGTCAAAGCAAAGATATAGGCAAAATTGGTATTAACCAATATTATTGCTGGAATTGTTTTATTGAGCTTTCTCTCTCAAAGGGCATAATTAATACCCATCAAGTTGAAGAAGATGGAACGCTTAGTTCCCTTGATGATCTGTTTGAAGAAGAAGATCGCCGGTATAGCATTTAGTAAAAGCAAATGGTTTTTATAAAGCAGGTATCAATATCAAGTTTTGTACGGTCAAATCAAATTGAAGAGGTGAAACGTATGAACAGGATGATGACTTCTGCTATTGCTTTTGGTGCTGGAATTGCCGCATATAATATGATGCAAAGAAATAATATGATTTCTGAACGAAGAGTGAAACGAATGGCCAGAAAAGTAAGACGCGCCATATTCTAGGAACAGATCCTCCTCATATGAGGGGGATTTACTTTTTGAATAAATCCGATTGATGTCTCCAAGAATAAAACAATAAGGAGGCATTAAGGTGGAAATTCGCATGAAGTGGTTTTATCGAATTGGTTTCTTGCTTCTCTTACTTTTATCGTTATATGTGTTATTGAAAATTCGTGTAGTATGGCTGCCTATTTTTCAAACTTTGACGATTATTATCCTGCCGTTTATTATTGCAGGATTTATCACGTACTTGCTGCATCCGATTGTCGAAAAGCTGCATGAAAAAGGGTTAAATCGCGGACTTGCTGTTCTCTTGATTTACATACTGTTTTTTGGCGGGATTGGTTTAGCTTTGTATAAAGGGATTCCTGCATTTATTGCGCAGCTAAAGGATTTATCGGAAAGTGCCCCGATTTTAGCAGAGCAGTATCGTCACTGGATAGATAATCTGCAGTCACATACACGCGAGTGGCCAAATGGGCTTCAGGAAGAAATGAACAATGGGATTATCACCTTTGAAAAGAAATTAGATTCTTTATTACAGGTGATTGTCGATGTATTATTAAGCTTTTTAAATTTTGCCTTGGCCATTTTGATTATTCCATTCATTGCTTTCTATATGTTAAAGGACTTTACTAAAATGAAAAGAGCCGTTTGGTATATTACACCTCGAAAATGGCGGCACCAGGGAACTAGGTTTCTAAAGGATGTCGATGAATCTCTCGGAAGCTATATTCGTGGGCAGCTCCTGGTTTGTATCATCATTGGAAGTCTTTCAGCTATTTTATTTTGGATCTTCGATTTGAAATATTCGTTGCTATTAGGCTTTATTGTCGGGGTTACCAATGTCATTCCTTATTTCGGTCCGATTATCGGAGCTATACCAGCGGTGATTATCGCCGCTACAACTTCGGTAAAACAAGTCATCATTACGTTAGTGATTGTTTTTAGTTTGCAATTTTTAGAGGGCAATATCTTATCTCCATATATCGTTGGAAAAAGTCTGCATATGCACCCATTAATGATCATGTTGGCTTTAACTGCAGGCGGAGAAATTGGAGGGATAATAGGAATGATTATTGCTGTACCGGTACTTGTTGTCCTAAAGGTTGGGGTTCTTCATGCGAAAAACCACTTTATTCGGGCAAAAATTAATGAACCCTCATCTTAATGGCGGCAGCTGATTGACAAACGTTTTGGCTGTGGCTATAATCCACATATAGAATACTATTTGAAGAACATGTTGAAGGATTGAGTATGTTATAGACCATCTTAAAGAGAGGGGCTTCCATGGCTGCGAGAGGCTCTAGATGAAGGATAACAGAAAGCTAGTCTGGAGTGCAGCTAACCACTGTCGTTAAAGCCGCGTTAAGGCATTATTGAGAGGTGAACATCAGTTTTTTTGTGTTCATAATCAGGGTGGTACCGCGAGAGCAGCTCTCGTCCCTGTCAGGGATGAGGGCTTTTTTGTGTTCTTTTTTGTAAAATAGCGGAAGTGCCTAGGCGCAAAAGCTGGACAATATAAAGGGAGGTTTAAAGTATGAAGAACTTAACGGGCTCGCAAATTCGTAAGATGTATTTAGATTTTTTCCAAGAGAAAGGGCATACGGTTGAACCAAGTGCACCGCTTGTACCGCATGACGACCCATCGCTTTTATGGATTAATAGTGGTGTTGCTACACTTAAAAAATATTTTGATGGACGTGTCATTCCCGACAATCCAAGAATTACGAATGCCCAAAAATCCATTCGTACCAACGATATTGAAAATGTTGGTAAAACAGCTCGCCACCATACATTTTTCGAAATGCTTGGGAATTTTTCGATTGGAGAATATTTCAAGGTGGAAGCTATCGAGTGGGCATGGGAATTCTTAACCGATAAAAAATGGATCGGCTGGGATCCAGAACTTTTGTCTGTTACAATTCATCCAGAAGATCATGAAGCATTTGATATTTGGAATAAAAAAATCGGAATTCCAGAAGAGCGAATTATCCGTCTTGAGGGTAACTTCTGGGATATTGGTGAGGGTCCAAGTGGTCCAAACACAGAAATTTTCTATGACCGCGGTCCAGAATACGGAGATGACCCAACCGATCCAGAGCTTTATCCCGGCGGTGAAAATGAGCGTTACCTTGAAGTTTGGAACTTAGTATTTTCACAGTTTAACCATAATCCTGATGGTACATATACACCACTTCCAAAGAAAAACATTGATACAGGAATGGGCTTAGAAAGAATGGCTTCGGTTGTTCAAAACGTACCAACGAACTTTGACACAGATTTATTTATTCCGATTATCCGTGCTACAGAAGAGATTTCTGGTGTGAAATATGGTTTAGATAAAGAAAAGGATACAGCTTTCAAAGTCATTGCAGACCATATCCGTACAGTAGCTTTTGCTGTAGGTGATGGTGCATTGCCATCAAATGAAGGACGCGGCTATGTATTACGACGTTTACTGCGCAGAGCTGTTCGTTACGCAAAGCAAATTAATATTAACCGTCCATTTATGTACGAACTGGTTCCAGTTGTCGGTGAAATCATGCATGACTTCTACCCGGAAGTAAAGGATAAGACGGAGTTCATTCAAAAAGTAATCAAAAATGAAGAAGAACGCTTCCATGAAACGCTGAATGAAGGATTAACCATTCTAAGCAGTGTCATCAAAAAGGAAAAGGAAAAAGGCAGTAATATCATCGCTGGGGCTGATATTTTCCGCCTTTATGACACCTATGGTTTCCCTGTGGAGCTAACCGAAGAATATGCAGAAGAAGAAGGCATGAAGATCGACCATGAAGGTTTTGAAACAGAAATGGAATTACAGCGTGAACGTGCTCGTGCTGCCCGTCAGGATGTTGATTCGATGCAGGTTCAAGGTGGAGTGCTCGGTGACCTTAAGGTAAAAAGCGAGTTTGTTGGTTATGACCAGCTCCAAACTCAGTCCACCGTAGTGGCACTTGTGAAAAACGGAGAATTAATTGAGGAAGCATCAGCTGGCGAAGAAGTTCAATTAATTTTAGATGTCACACCATTTTATGCTGAAAGCGGCGGACAAATTGCTGACCGTGGTACGTTAGAAGCAGATGGATTAATCGTGAAAGTTAAAGATGTTCAGAAGGCCCCTAACGGGCAAAACCTTCATAAAGCGGTAGTACAAACTGGAACCCTAAAAACAAGTGATTCTGTAACAGCAACGGTTGATCAAACAAACCGAGTTCAAATTATTAAGAATCATACTGCAACCCACCTGCTGCATCAGGCGTTAAAAGATGTGCTTGGAACACATGTAAACCAGGCAGGGTCTCTTGTTGAACCAGATCGTCTTCGTTTTGACTTCTCACATTTTGGTCAGGTAAAACCGGACGAATTAGAAGAAATTGAGAAGATTGTAAACGAGAAAATTTGGAAAAATATTGAGGTGGATATCAGCTTAAAACCTATTGCTGAAGCGAAAGAAATGGGCGCAATGGCACTGTTTGGCGAAAAATATGGTGATATCGTCCGTGTAGTTAAAGTGGGAGATTATAGCCTTGAACTTTGCGGCGGCTGCCATGTACCAAATACATCCGTAATCGGTTTATTTAAAATTGTTTCAGAAGGCGGAATTGGTGCAGGTACGCGACGTATCGAAGCTGTTACCGGTGAAGCTGCTTACCAATTATTAAATGATCAAGTCGGGTTACTAAAAGAAACGGCTGATAAATTAAAAACAAATCCTAAGGAAGTTGTAAATCGAGTTGAATCGTTACTAGCTGAAATTAGACAACTTCAGCGGGAAAATGAATCACTGGCAGCGAAATTAGGCAATATTGAAGCAGGAAATCTTGTTTCAAAAGCAAAAGAAATCGATGGTATTACCGTTTTGGCTGCGAAAGTACAGGCTTCTGATATGAACAACTTAAGAAATATGGCAGACGATTTGAAACAAAAACTTGGATCAGCTGTGATTCTTTTGGGTAGTGTGAATGAAGGAAAAGTGAATTTAATCGCTGCTGTAACAAAAGACTTAATTGATAAAGGCTATCATGCTGGGAAACTAATCAAAGAAGTTGCAACCCGTTGCGGAGGCGGAGGCGGAGGCCGTCCTGATATGGCACAAGCAGGAGGCAAAGACCCAGAAAAACTTGATTCTGCTATCCAATTCGTAGACGAATGGGTGAAATCAATTTGATAATGGGACAAAGTAGTGTAAAATGTAGGTAACTAGAAAAGCTAAAAGCGCCTAGCCCACTAGGCGCTTTAGCCTGACAAGACTGTTATCCACAATGCGAGGTGCATGTAATGAGCTCATTTGATAAAACAATGAGATTCAATTTTTCTGAAGAGCCTGAACATGATGTAAATGATGTCCTATTTCAAGTTTATGAGGCCCTTCAGGAAAAGGGGTACAACCCTATTAATCAAATCGTTGGATATTTACTTTCCGGAGATCCCGCTTATATTCCCCGACACCGGGATGCACGAAACATCATCCGAAAGTTAGAACGAGATGAAATTATTGAGGAATTGGTGAAATCCTATTTAAAACAACAACGAGAGGGTTAAACCGAATGCGGATTATGGGATTAGATGTTGGCTCTAAGACAGTAGGCATTGCCGTCAGTGATGAGCTCGGCTGGACTGCACAGGGCCTCAAAACCCTCAAAATCAATGAAGAAAAAAATGAGTTTGGTTTTGAGGAAATTGGTCAAATAATAAAAGAGTATGGTATAAGTAAAGTTGTCATCGGTTTGCCAAAGAACATGAACGGTACAATCGGACCACGAGGTGAAGCGAGTCAGCAATTTGCGAAGGAAATTGAAAATCGATTTTCTGTAGAGACCATTTTGTGGGACGAGCGTTTAACGACAATGGCGGCCGAGCGTGTCCTCCTTGAGGCAGACGTCAGCCGTAAGAAGCGCAAGAAAGTTATTGATAAAATGGCGGCAGTGATGATTTTACAAGGCTATTTAGATAGCAAAAATTAATGAGGTGAAAGAATGAATCACGGAGAAAATCAAATTACTATTGTAGACGAAGAAGGTAACGAGCAGCTTTGTGAAGTGCTATTTACTTTTGAATCCGAAGAATTCGGGAAATCTTATGTGCTTTTCCAGCAGGTAGGAGAAAACGAAGATGATGAAGAAGGCCCTGAGATCCATGCCTATGCTTTTAACCCTTCTGAAGATGGCGGAGATGGGGAATTAATCCCTATCGAAACGGAAGAAGAATGGGATATGGTAGAAGAAATGTTGAATACCTTCTACGAAGAACAAGAAGACGAAGAATAATTAGAAAAAAAATCGACCGGGATAGGGTCGATTTTTTTTGCTTTGAATCCGAAAACGCTTACTACTTTCGTGGTTATTTGACATTTTTCGCTGATTATGCTGAAATAATATTGGTATGCATTTTTTTATTTGAGTAAAAACTGAGTTTAAAAGATATATGTTTCACTGGTCTAGGGAGGGGCAATAAAATGACATCAGAAGAAAAAGACTCGAAAAAAGAGATCATAAGGCAGAAATTGCTGGAACGGCAAAGCGAAGCGAAAATAGTTCGAAGAATTGTTTTAATTATTTCAATATTAACTTTATTTGTGGTTGTTTTCATTGGCGGTGGCGGTTATCTATACATTCAATCCGCTCTAAAACCAGTGGATGAAAATAGCAAAGAATCAAAAAAAGTAGAAATCCCTATGGGTTCATCCGTTACAGGGATATCTGAAACATTGGAAGCGAACGGAATTATAAAAAATGCTAAAGTCTTTAAATACTATGTAAAGTTCAAAAATGAATCAGGTTTTATGGCTGGTGATTATGAATTAAGCCCATCAATGGATATCCCAGAAATTGTTAATCGTTTAAAAACAGGCAAAGTCCTTCAGGAGGCGGCGTTTAGTTTAACTATTCCGGAGGGCAAGCAATTAAGGGAAATTGCTCAAATTATGGCGAAGGCTGTCAATAAGCCTGAAGAAGATGTCTTTAACCAATTAAACGATAAAGCATTTATCCAAAGTATGATGACCAAATTTCCTGACCTTTTAACAACAGATATTTTAAATCCGAATGTTAAGTATCCGCTAGAAGGATATCTGTTCCCAGCAACCTATCCTTTTTATAAAGAAAATCCAACCATTGAAGAGATGGTTGTTACGATGCTGAAACAAACGCAAAAAGTTATTGCACCGTACTCGGAAGAATATAAAGAGAAGGAAATGTCGATTCACAATCTATTAACAATGTCTTCTCTAATCGAAGAAGAAGCAACTAAAAAAGCTGATCGGAAAAAAATTTCAAGTGTCTTTTATAACCGGATAGAACAAGGGATGCCTTTGCAAACAGACCCAACGGTATTATATGCACAGGGTAAGCATAAGGAAAGAGTTCTATATGAGGATTTAGAAGTCGATTCCCCTTATAATACGTATAAGAATACAGGACTTCCTCCAGGACCGATTGCCAATGCAGGCAAAGATTCGATTGAAGCTGCGTTACAGCCTGAGGATACAAAGTTTCTTTATTTCCTGGCGACTGGAGAAGGAGAAGTTATCTTTACTAAAACACTCGAAGAACACAATCAGGAGAAAGCAGAGCATATTACTAATAAAAATTAATCCATGTTTAGAGGGGGAATGTTTTCTTTCCCCCTTATTTATGATAAAATAGTTCAAGTGTTTTTAAACAAGTCATAGCGTTTTTTAGGAACGCTATTTTTTCATGTCTAAGTATAGATGCATTTCGCCTGGACAAGGCGCTTACGCTTTAAAGTATATCTAGCTTCAGCGCCTAGGGGCTCGGGGTCATAAGCCAATCCGTCAAGAAGGTTAAAGAACAACCTTCCCGTCGGCTCGTCTTATGCCTGTCGCCCCTGGACAAGGCGCTTACGCTTTTAAGTGAGGTGATGACAGCTTGCAAAATGATAAGCTGCATTCTTATATAGAAGGTCTTATACCTGAACGGAATTCGCTCTTTATGGAAATGGAGCGTTTTGCTGTTGAAAATAAAGTGCCGATCATGGAGCTTGCCGGGATTGAAACAATGCTGCAAATCTTACGAATCCAAAAGGCAGATAAAATTCTTGAGGTCGGTACGGCGATTGGCTATTCGGCACTTCGTATGGCGGAAGCCCTCCCGGAATCAACTATTGTTACGATTGAAAGAGATGTTGAACGGATACAGTTTGCTGAGCAATTTTTAATGCGGTCGGGACGAGGTGAGCAGATACACCTCATAAAAGGCGATGCTCTTGAGGTCGAGGAACTTGTCAGAAGACAAGCTCCTTATGACGTAATATTTATTGATGCTGCAAAAGGTCAATATAAAAGATTCTTTGAACTTTATGCAAAATATTTAAGTGACGACGGCCTTATTATTACTGATAATGTTTTATTTAAAGGCCTAGTGGCGGAAACAGAAATTGATTCAAAACGGATTCGTAATCTTGTAAAGAAAATTGATGATTTTAACCACTGGCTGATGAATCACCCCGATTATAATACCGTTATTCTCCCAGTTGGAGACGGGGTAGCTGTTAGTAAAAAGAAGAGGTGAACATGATGAAAAAAACTGAATTACTTGTTACTCCATTATCAACGGATGATATTCTGCCTCTATCAGCTGCAGGTGCCGATGCCTTTGTTGTCGGCGAACAAAGGTATGGATTACGTCTTGCCGGTGAATTTAACCGTAATGAGGTAAAGAAGGCAGTAGAATTAGCTCATTCACAAGGTAAGAAGGTCTATGTAGCGATGAATGCTATTTTTCATAATGAAAAAATGGATGAATTGGCTGATTATATTCAATTTGTTAGTCAAGTAAATGCCGATGCGATTATTTTTGGCGATCCCGCTGTGTTAATGACTGCCCGTGAAGTGGCCCCGGATATGAAGCTTCACTGGAGTACGGAAACACTTGGCACAAACTGGTTTTCTTGTAACTACTGGGGGAAAAAAGGTGCAAAACGAGCAGTACTCGCACGGGAAATCAATATGGACGCCATTATTGAAATCAAAGAACATGCTGAGGTTGAGATTGAAGTGCAGGTTCATGGTATGAGCTGTATGTTCCAATCAAAACGTTCGCTTCTTGGCAATTATTATGAGTACCAAGGGAAAGTAATGGAAGTAGAGAACCGAAAAGCAGAAAAAAATATGTTCTTGCATGATAAAGAAAGAGAAAATAAGTATCCAATTTTTGAAGATCAGAACGGTACGCATATTATGAGTCCGAACGATATTTGTATTATTGATGAGCTTCAAGAAATGTTAGAAGCCGGAGTAGACACATTTAAAATCGATGGAATTTTAAAGAGCTCTGAATATCTAATTGCTGTAACAAAAGCCTATCGTGAAGCAATTGATTTGTTTTTTGAAGACCCGGAATTATATGAGGATAAAAAGGACGAGCTATTAGCTGCCATTGAAGAAGTGCAGCCAGCAAATCGTAAATTAGATACAGGCTTCTTTTTCAAAGAAACTGTTTATTAAAAAAGGAGGAGTTCAATCGTGAACACAGTTAAACAAAAGATTTCTGAAATCATCGATGGAAAACGTGTTATTGTAAAAAAGCCCGAACTCCTTGCACCGGCAGGAAATCTTGAAAAATTGAAAATTGCTGTTCAATATGGAGCCGATGCCGTTTTTATTGGCGGCCAGGAGTATGGACTGCGTTCCAATGCGGATAATTTTACATTTGAAGAAATGAAAGAGGGCGTTGAATTCGCCAAAAAGTACGGTTCAAAAATATATGTTACGACAAATATTTTCGCACATAATGAAAATATTGACGGCTTAGAGGAGTATATCCTTGGGCTAAAAGAGGCTGGCATCGCTGGAATAATCGTCGCGGACCCGCTGATTATTGAAACATGCCGCAGGATTGCACCGGAAATCGAGATTCATATCAGTACGCAGCAATCGATTACGAACTGGAAAACAGCTCAATTCTGGAAAGAGAGCGGTGCAGAACGTGTTGTTTTAGCACGTGAGACAAGTGCAGAGGAAATTAAAGAAATGAAGGAAAAGGCCGATGTTGAAATCGAGATTTTCATTCATGGAGCAATGTGTATTGCTTATTCTGGCCGTTGTACATTAAGTAATCATATGACGGCAAGGGATTCCAACCGCGGTGGCTGCTGTCAATCCTGCCGCTGGGATTATGACTTGTATCAGCTTGAGGGCAGCACAGACGAATTGCCTCTTTTCGGAGAAGGGGATGCTCCTTTCGCGATGAGCCCAAAGGACCTCAACTTAATTCAAGCGATCCCGCAAATGATTGAAATGGGTATTGACAGCTTGAAAATCGAAGGAAGAATGAAATCCATTCATTATGTTGCAACGGTTGTAAGTGTTTATCGTAAGGTCATTGATGCTTACTGTGCAGATCCAGATAACTTCGTCATTAAACGTGAATGGCTTGAAGAACTGGACAAATGTGCAAACCGCGAAACGGCACCGGCGTTTTTTGAAGGTGTACCGGGGTATAAAGAGCAAATGTTTGGTAATCATAGCAAGAAGACAAAGTTTGAATTTGTTGGACTTGTATTGGATTATAATGAGGAGACAAAAATGGTCACGCTCCAGCAGCGAAATTATTTTAAACCGGGTGATGAGGTTGAATTCTTCGGTCCAGAAATTCAAAACTTTACACATGTAATAAATAAAATATGGGATGAAAAAGGTAATGAATTGGATGCAGCAAGACATCCGCTTCAGATTGTACAATTTAAATTGGACAAACCGGTTTACCCTAACAACATGATGCGAAAGGAGAACTAGGTTGATGCGCAAACCGGTTGTTATTGGTGTTGCCGGAGGTTCCGGCTCTGGAAAGACCAGCGTAACAAAAGCGATTTATGAAAGTTTTAAAGGGCATTCGATCTTAATGCTTGAACAGGACTATTACTATAAGGACCAAAGTGACTTACCGTTTGAAGAAAGGTTAAAAACAAACTATGACCATCCATTGGCCTTTGACAATGACTTACTAATTGAGCATATCGAGACGTTATTAAAATATAAACCGGTTGAAAAGCCCGTTTATGATTATACGCTTCATACACGTTCTACCGACGTTATTTATGTAGAGCCCAAAGATGTCATTATACTAGAAGGAATATTGATTCTTGAAGATGAACGTCTAAGAAATCTAATGGACATTAAGCTGTTCGTTGATACTGATGCAGATCTTAGAATTATCAGACGCTTATCACGGGATATTAAAGAGCGCGGACGTACATTGGATTCAGTTATTGATCAATACGTTAATGTTGTCCGGCCAATGCATAATCAATTTATTGAACCAACTAAGCGATATGCCGATGTCATCATCCCCGAAGGCGGTCATAACCACGTGGCAATTGATTTAATGGTCACAAAAATTCAAACAATTCTTGAACAAAAGTCATTTTTATGAAACAATAGCGTAAGAAACGTTTAATTGAATTCAAATCAGATGAATATCCTAGCTGCGCGCCCTTTTAAAGAGGACGCGCTCCTATGTCTTTAATGGCAAGGACAACCTACATATTTCAAAACACAATCTATGGGGATTTGTGAAGACTAGAAGGAGTGAGAGTTTTGGCGGTAGAAAAAGTATTTCCAATGACACAAGCAGGTAAAGAGAAGCTTGAACAGGAACTTGAGTACTTAAAATCTGTAAAACGTAAAGAGGTTGTAGAGAGAATTAAAATCGCTAGAAGTTTTGGTGATTTATCAGAAAACTCGGAATATGATTCCGCGAAAGAAGAGCAAGCATTTGTTGAAGGTCGGATTACGACTTTAGAAAATATGATTCGCAATGCCAAGATTATCGAAGAAGGAGAAATGACAACCGATGCTGTCACACTTGGAAGATCTGTGACGTTTATCGAACTTCCTGATGGGGATGAAGAAACGTATACAATCGTAGGAAGTGCCGAGGCAGACCCGTTTGAAGGGAAAATCTCCAATGATTCTCCAATTGCTAAAAGTCTGATTGGGAAAAAAGTAGGCGATGAAGTCTCTGTCCAAACTCCTGGCGGCGAAATGAACGTTAAGATTATCTCAATTAAGTAATTTTAAGGTAAAATGTTTGAAATGGTTACACCTCGTCAAAACTTTTGACGAGGTGTTTTTTTATGTGGCGAAAACGAACGAAAGGATTGCTCGTGCTTATTATCGTCGGGCTGCTCCTATTGGTAGCACGTTTGGTTCAAATTCAATTAGTTCAAACGGAGGCTTTTTCTAAGCATCATGTTAACTTATTGGAAGACAGCGTGAAACAAAGAACACAAGAATTAGTGATTGACAATGGGCGGGGAAATTTCCTTGACCGGAATGGAAGCTTATTAACTCATAAAAAAGTGTCCGTTCTGGTATTGTTTCCATTTGTCAAAAATATGGATTGGGATGTAAGTAAAGTCGCTTCGATAATAGGCATACCGGAACAAAATTTAATCAATGCAGTTGAAGCTGCTAAAAAACCATTTGCCTACGGTGACCATGAACCCCTTGAGCTTACTAGTTCGCAAATGAAGAGAATCAACGAATTAGAAATACCTGGTGTTTTTGCGATTGATAAAAAATTTGAGCGGGCAAACACACCGGCTGAACAATTAATCGGCCTTACTGGACAAAATCCAGAAGAACTAACAAAACGCTACCCAGATAAAAAATTGTCTGATAAAACACTCATTGGCGTTTCAGGATTGGAAGAAAGCTTTGATGAGTTCCTTCTTCCCGAGGGAGACTCGAAATTGGTCTATCACGTAGATGGTGATGGAGCTCCATTATTCGGAATCAATGTGAAGTATGTAGATCCTGCAAACCCTTTTTACCCTGTAAATGTTCGTACAACACTCGATAAAAATCTACAGCAAAAAGCTGAAGAGTTAGTCGACAAGCATAAAATAAAAAAAGGCGGGCTGGTCCTGCTTGATATTGAGGATAATAGTGTCCTAGCCATGGTCTCACGTCCTGCTATTAATAAAGATGATCCTTATAATGGGTCAGGAGTCACTAATCGGATGCTGAAACAAGAAATTATGGGATCTGTATTCAAAACAGTGGTGGCCGCAGCTGCTATTGATCAAAACCTTGATGATCCAACGAGATTTTTTGATTGTAGTAAAAAGATTAATGGCGAGCCTGAAGTAAAATATAATTATGGCATGCTATCCTTTTCAGAAAGTTTTGCAAGGAGCTGTAATAGCGCTTTCGGTGAATTGGCGAAAGAGTTGCAGAAAAAGGATCAAAACTTATTAGAGGAATATGCTGAAAAACTATCGTTGACAGGTACAGTTGGCTGGCAGGGTGAAGTTTACCATACAAGTCATTTCAAACAATTTATTGGTGAAGACAAGGGAAGGGTTTTTTTATCAGAGGAGGCAAGAAAGGATCCAAATTTTGCTGCCATGTCTGGAATCGGACAGCATGAGGTTAGATCTACGCCTTTAGCTGTGGCCAACATGATGGCGACTATTGCAAGAGGTGGCAAAAAGGAAATGGTCAGAACGGTTTCAAAGATTGAATATAAAAATGGGACCACGATGATTGAGTTTGACAAAAAGAAACTTTCGGGTGATACGATCTCGTCTTATGCAGCAATGAAACTTCAGAAACTTTTGCGAGAAGTGGTGGCCAATCCGAATGGGACAGGCAGATGGTTTCAAGATTTACCATATGAAGTGGCAGGGAAATCTGGAACAGCTGAAACAGGAAAATATGAGAACGGCAGTCAGCTGCATAATAAGTGGTTTGCAGGTTACTTCCCTTATCAAAATCCTAAATATGCATTAGTCGCCGTAAATCTGGATGTGACCGATTCCGAGGGCGGGGTCAATTTGTTATATGCAGATATGGTAAAGATGCTCTATGACTTTGACAATCAGAATCAATAGTCCTAACTTAAGGGATATTCCTTCAAGTTCTTGTGAAATCATGATAGAATATTGGAGACCTTATTTAATATGTCTGGCACCGCATCTAGGGGCTTTCGCATTATGATTTGGAGGGATTATAGTTGAGTAATGATTTCCAATCTGGTTCGCGCTCAGGTTATCGAGCTAAAAGGAAGAAAACTAATATCATATTGAATAGTTTGATTGTCATTGTTCTCGCACTTATTGTCATTGTGGCTTTTTCAATTTTTTCATCAGGAGACGATCAAGCATCAAAACAAACTGAACCAAAAACTGAAGAAAAGCAGGTTGCTAAACAAGAGGATAAAGAAAAAGATAACACGGATAAAACTGAAAATCCTGCTGATGAAGATACAGCGGCAGAGGAAGAAGAGAGCGAAGAGACTGCTGCGCCTGAAGATGCGGATGAATCACAGGCTATTGTAACTGAGGGAGATGGGAGTTCAAATGTAGTTAAAACCATTGAAAATCCTTCATGGCAGCCAGTAGGAACTGAGCAGACCGGTGTTCACGAGCCTGTTTACGATGACACGTCCGTTGATTGGCAGGAGATGCTTAAAGCGATTTCTTATGCAACAGGTTTAGACCAGAGTAGTATGACGGTTTATTGGTTAGGCCGCGATAAGTCGACTGCGAATGCATCGGTTGGAACAGTTTATTCAAAGGAGACACAGGAAAAGTACCGAGTTTATATTACATGGGTTGATGGTGAAGGCTGGAAGCCTACAAGAGTAGAAGAACTAGCAGAGCTTGAGAGATAACGAAATAGGAATAGGATGGGAAACCCATCCTATTTTTTTAGCTTAAAATGAACAACAGCTGTAAAATATGTTTGTCCTTTATCTGTTACATGCATTTGATGAGAAACCGAGTGCACCCCAAGCATCAGTGCTTTATTTTCATCGATTTTTACCTCGATTTTCTTTTCTAAAGATTTAAGATCATTTGCATCAAAGAATTCTACTTTATCCTCAATAAATTCGATTTGAAAATTCATCAAACCATCATCCTTTCCCCATTATTTTAGTAATTTTTAGCCAAACGGGCAATGATTAAACATTGCTCCATTGTACAAGTTTAATTGAAGTATTGTAAAATAGTTTTTGCGGATACGATGGTTAAATCCGAGGAAAAGTAATGAATGTCATCAATAAGAAAGAGGTACGAATATGAAAATAGCGATCATTGGAGCAATGGAAGAGGAAGTAAAATTACTAAGAGATAATATTGAAGACCAATCACAAGAAACGGTAGCAGGCTGTGAGTTTACTTTCGGAAAAATGCATGGAGCTGAAGTAATTCTGCTTCGTTCCGGAATTGGCAAAGTGAATGCAGCCATGTCAACCACCATCCTTTTAGAAAAATATAAACCAGATTGCATTATCAATACAGGGTCGGCTGGAGGCTTTAACCCTGAATTGAATGTTGGGGATGCTGTGATTTCAACCGAAGTTCGTCATCATGACGTGGATGTAACAGCATTCGGTTATGAATATGGTCAAGTTCCACAGCTGCCTGCAGCCTTTACGGCTGATGAAAAGCTAATTAGAGTTGCTGAAGACGCTGCAAAGGAATTGGATAAGTTCCAAATAGTTAAAGGTTTAATTGTAACGGGTGATTCGTTTATGGAAGACCCAAAACGGGTAGAATTTGTTCGATCTAAATTTGATAACCTACAGGCAGTTGAAATGGAAGCAGCTGCGATTGCGCAGGTTGCCCATCGATTTAATGTGCCTTTTGTAATCATTCGTTCCCTATCTGATATTGCTGGAAAAGAATCTGAAATCTCGTTTGACCAATTTATCGATCAGGCAGCAACGCATTCTGCTACATTGGTTATGAAAATGGTGGCAGCATTAAGATAGTCAGCATGAAAGTGGTGGAATAATGAAGGTTTACAAAAACGTTCATGAATTAATAGGTCACACACCTGTCGTCCAAATTTCACAATTTGCTCTGCCGAAGGATGTTCATATTTTTGCGAAGCTTGAATTTCTAAATCCAGGGGGCAGTGTTAAGGACCGCCTTGGTGTAGAGCTGATAAGAGAAGCGTTTGAGAGCGGAAGGCTTCGTCCGGGAGGTACTGTAATTGAGCCGACTGCAGGTAATACAGGCATTGGTCTTGCGCTTGCAGCCTTAAATAAGAATGTAGAGGTTATTTTATGTGTACCGGAAAAATTCAGTATTGAGAAGCAGGAGTTAATGAAGGCTCTTGGTGCAAAAATCGTTCATACCCCGACTGAAAAGGGTATGAAAGGAGCAATTGCAAAGACAGAAGAACTTTTAAAAGAAATTCCCGGCTCTTATTGTCCGCGGCAATTTGGCAATCCGGCGAATCCTCAAACCTATTATAAAACACTTGGTCCTGAGCTATGGCAGCAGTTAGATGGAAAAATCGATGTTTTTATTGCAGGAGCAGGGACTGGCGGAACGTTTATGGGAACGGCCCGCTATTTAAAAGAGCAGAATCCCGCGGTGAAAACCGTCATTGTGGAGCCCGAGGGATCCATTTTGAATGGCGGTGAATCTGGCCCCCATAAAACGGAGGGGATTGGAATGGAGTTTCTGCCAGAATATATGGACCCAGAGTATTTTAATGCGATTTATACCATAAAAGATGAGGATGCATTTGCTCTTGTAAAAGAACTAGCCGGCAAAGAAGGATTGCTTGTCGGCAGTTCATCCGGCGCAGCATTTAAGGCAGCTTTAATGGAGGCAGAGAAAGCGAAACCAGGTACAAATATTGTCGTAATTTTTCCGGATGGAAGTGAACGGTATTTAAGCAAGAAGATTTTTGAAGGAGGCATTTGATTTGCGAAGAAAAACAAAATTAATTCATGGCGGAATCAGCAGTGACCCGGCTACAGGTGCAGTTGTATTCCCGATCTATCAAGTAAGTACATACAAACAGGAAGGTGTAGGTGGACATAAGGGGTTTGAATACTCCAGAACCGGAAATCCTACTAGACATGCACTCGAAGAGTTAATTAAAGACATTGAGGGCGGTAAGGCTGGTTTTGCGTTTGGTTCAGGGATGGCCGCTATTACAGCTGTGATTATGCTTTTTAACAGCGGGGACCATGTTATTTTAACCGACGATGTTTATGGTGGCACCTTCCGCGTTATGACAAAGGTGTTAAATCGTTTTGGAATCGATTCAACTTTCGTTGATACAAGTGACTTAGAAAATATTAAGAGTCAGATACGTCCTAATACCCGTGCGATTTATATTGAGACACCGACAAATCCATTACTTAAGATTACCGATATTGAAGCTGCTGCAAAGCTTGCGAAAGAACATGGGTTACTGACGATTGTTGATAATACTTTTTCTACTCCATACTGGCAAAATCCTATTGAGCTTGGGGCGGATATTGTTCTGCATAGTGCAACGAAATATATTGGCGGTCATAGCGATGTTGTAGCCGGGCTGGTGGTTGTAAATGATGACAAGTTAGCGGAAGATTTTCACTTTGTCCAAAATTCTACCGGGGGAGTTCTGGGTCCTCAGGACTCATGGCTGTTAATCCGCGGGATAAAAACGCTGGGCGTTCGAATGGAAGAAACAGAATCCAATACAAAAGCGATTGTAGAATTCCTCCAGGGGCACCCTAAAGTGAAGAAGGTTTTTTATCCAGGGCTGGAGTCCCATCCAAGTCATGAGGTCGCGAAAAAACAGGCAAGAGGTTTTGGCGGAATGGTATCGTTTGATGTTGGCAGTACAGAAGATGCAGACCGTTTGTTAAGTAAAATTAAATACTTTACTTTGGCTGAAAGTCTCGGAGCTGTTGAAAGCTTAATTTCTGTCCCTGCAAGAATGACCCACGCTTCAATCCCGGTAGAACGGCGTGCTGAATTGGGAATCGTAGATGGATTAGTTCGAATTTCAGTTGGCCTGGAAGATGTGGAGGATTTAATCGAAGATTTAAATCGAGCATTAGAATAGAACACCAAAAGTCCGGCCAGGAAAAGCCGGATTTTTTTCTGTTTAAAAAGGTTTTTCTAAAATTTACATTGCCCACTGGCACGAAAAATGTGTTAAAGTAGCTTAGTAGATTTTAAGAAGAGCAGGTGAATAGCATGAAACAGCAATCAAAAACCTTACATGAAAAAATGGTTGATTTTAAACGTTTTGCCGTTGTATTACTTGCCGTAGCTGTGTTTTTTTACCTAGGAGTAATTATTCCATCTGATACAAAATCAGAGATGGATATTAATATTATGATGGTTTCCTCTATGTCATTTTTAGCTATTTCGATTTTATTCTTTATACAATCCAAACAGTGCCAGCTTAAGTTAAATGAAATTGAAGAAGGCAATGATCAATAATAAGAAGTGTCCCATTAGGGACGCTTTTTTTATGTTTAAAAAGGCGTTTTCATTATTTTTTAAGAAATTTTGGTAAAAGTGGTTTACAAAGTATGTGCCGGTGGATATAATTACCGTAGTTAGTAAAAAATTCCGAAGGAGGTCGAGTAAAATGATGAAGATGGCATATGTTGGCACTGGTGCTCTAACTGCAACTGCATATTTGAATATTACGCGTTCGACCGGACAGGAATGGATTGCTTAACTCTTTGTTAAAATACATATCCATGCCGCAGGGAGAATGCTGCCCTGCGGTATTTTTGTGCCTAAAATCATGATGCCGTAAGGGGTTAACTTCTTGCGGCTTTTTTGTGCTCTTTAATTGGATATGTATTACAAAAGTGTAAATATTTGATAATTTAGGGAGGTGATCTTATGACACTTAACATTCTTTTCTTTTCGATTACAATCAAAAAACGAAATGTAGGTCTAGAAGAAGCAGTTCAACAAGAGATGGTTGAGAAAATTTATCAAGAAAATAAAGACCGCCAAATTTCAGTCCATCATTTAATCTAAAAATTTATGAAAAAAGGAATCCACGTATCATTTAATATAATGTCTTGTTTTGGAGGTGAGAAACATGACACTGAATATTTTCTTTTTATCCATTACGATTAAAAGACGGGAAATAACACTTGAAGAAGCCCTTCATCAGGAACAAGTGAAAAAGATTTATGAAGAAAACAAAGACCGTCAAATCTCCAATCATCGTTTTATGTAATAGTTTAAAAAACTTTCAAAGAAAGGTGGTTTTTATAATGATATTTTTAATTCAAGGTCGAAGAGCAAGCATATGGGGTATGAAAGATACCACCTAGTTAAACTTATTTGGGAGGTAATCAATATGCCGTTACATTGTTTATTGTTGTCTTTGTTCTTTAGAACAAAGAAAAAAGGGAAAAGTAAATGAATAGTACTTATTACTTTGTATAAAGTGTTAACAGAATGTTCACAATCCCTTAAGTTTGAAACTGTGAAAATATGATAAATTCGAGGTAGAAGAGCAGAATCTACTTAAGGGGTGGAGAGCATGTTCATGATGGTGATGGCGTTGGTTATTACAGGTGCAATTGGCTGCGTAATATCTGCAGAATTGAGTGTAGAATAATAAGGAAGGGTGCCCGTCAAATGATGAAGGGCACCCGCTTTTTATTTATTTTCCGTTAGTTTTAGGAATTCATCAATATCATCGATACAAAGGCCAACTGCTTTTTCCCAGAAATCCTTTTGGGTTAGGTCTACCTGCAAATGTTTAGAAGCAAGATCTTCCACGGTCATCGAAGCAGTATCACGCAGTAAAGCAATATACTTTTCTTCATAGCCTTTACCTTCATCCAATGCCTGCGCATAAATCCCAAGTGAGAACAAGAAGCCAAATGTATAAGGGAAGTTATAGAACGGTACACCTGTAATAAAGAAATGAAGTTTAGAAGCCCAGAATAATGGATGGTATTCATCTAAGGCTTCACAATATGCTTCCTTTTGTGCCGCTTCCATTAATTCATTTAACCGTTCCGTTGAAACTGGCCCTCGTTTTCTTTCCTCATAAAAACGTGTTTCAAAAATGAAACGAGCATGGATATTCATTAATAACGCAACTGATCTTTGAATTTTGTCATCCAAAAGAACAAGCTTTTCTTCTTCATCCTTTGCATTTTTAACTGCAGCATCTGATACAATCATTTCAGCAAAGGTTGAAGCTGTTTCAGCTACATTCATGGCATATCCCCGGTTTAAATAATGTACGCCTCTCATTGCGTAAGAGTGGAAGGCATGACCAAGCTCATGAGCCAATGTGGAAACATTTGAAGGTGTTCCAGAATAGGTCATAAAAATTCTTGATTGTTCATCTTCGGGGAAACCTGTACAGAATCCACCCGGAGCTTTTCCCGGACGATCTTCCGCTTCAATCCATTGATTTTCAAAGGCATTCTTTGTAAAGGCAGCCAGCTTCTCTCCAAAGAGTGCAAAATTTTGTTCAATAAATTCTGCACCTTCTTGATAGGAAATCTTAGTCTCTGTTTTTCCATATGGGGCGTCAAGGTCATACCAGCTTAGTTTTTCCAATCCCAGCAACTGTGCTTTCCTATTCAAATATTGGACGAGCGGTTGTTTATTCTCGGAAATAACCTGCCACATTGTCTCCAACGTTTCTTTTTTCATCCGGTTAATACTTAATGGCTCTTTAAGAACTTCTTCCCAGCCTCGTTTCTTGTAGACATTTAATCGAAATCCAGAAAGGTGATTTAATGTCTTTGATAAGTAATCTGCCTGCTCATTCCATGCTTTTTCCCAGTTTCGGAAGACAGATTGACGGAGTTGGCGTTCGGGGCTAGAGAATTTGTTAAATGCCTGACCGACTGAAAGTTGTTTTACTTCACCATTGTCTTCTACCGGGATTTTAATTTTGCTTACAATTAAATCATACAATTGGCCCCAGCTATGGTAACCATCGACACCTAGGGCGCTAATCATCGCTTCTTCTTCTTTGGAAAGCTTATCTTTAGCCCGTTCTCTGCGTTCAGTTAAAGAGAAGGTAAGCGCTTTTAAATTTTCATCTTTTAAGATTTCTAACCATGCATCATCACTAACAGTGGTAAGTACATGATCAAATGCACTAAGAGAAGATTGAAATGCTGCACTTAATCCTGTAACGGCTGCCTCAAGCGTATAGGCTTTTTTATCATCCGTATTTTGAGCCTGTAAGCAGCCTACAAACGCTCCCGCCTGCCGCAGCTTCTTACCGGCTGCTTCAAAGTCAGCTAAGAGTTCTGTTAAAGTGGCCGCATCATCTGAAGAATTTGAAGGAGTCCAGTGATTTACTTTCAGATGGAACTGCTCAATTAAATCTTTTGTAACCTCTAAGTGGTCTGCAAGCTCTGCTGAATCGCTCCCGCCTTTGAAAATAACTTCAAGATTCCAAACATCCGAGTATGTAGGTGAAGTCATTTATTTGCCCCCTTTTTTATGTATATACACTATATATTATAGATTTATTTTTCTAAAGATTCATTAAAAAAAGCTTATGCCTAATTGGCACAAGCTAGTAAGCAATCAACAATGAGTTGTATAATACCACCAGCCGCCGAAGATGAGCACAAGTATCAATAAAACGATAAAGAGTGCATACCATCCTCCAGCTCCGCTAGAGTAGGGAACAGAATAAACTGGGTAAGGAGCTGGACAGCAGCATGAATATGAATAACCGTATGACACAATTATACCCCCCTTTTCCTATTTACTACTAGGGTATGTGCCTGTATAAAAATGTGTATAGGCATCTGCATAGCAGCTATGGCAGATGCCAAAAATTTGACAACGGTTTGAGGTCTACGGTATAAGTGGATGGATAAGGATTGAAATTGAGGTATTATTGGAGTGGTATAAATGAAGATTCAAAAATTCCTGCCTATGTTATTTGGAATATTAGTGATGGTCTCTGCCTGTTCGGCACAGAATCAAAATACAACTGATACCAAGCAGAAGAAACTAGAAAAAGAAGATATCAAATTTGAGATTGTTCAAACTGAAAAACTCAAAATCGAACAAATAAGAGGGATTGGGTATCCGGGCAATGATGATAAATTGTATATTGCAACCGACGATGGGCTGAAAATGTACAAGGATAACCAATGGTTTGAGACAACAACAGGAAATCATGACTATATGGGATTTCAGGCGGTACATGATGGATTTATTGCCAGTGGGGCACCCCAGAACGACATGAATTTAAAAGAAAAACTTGGTGTCGTTCACAGTAAGGACAAAGGGGAAAGTCTTGAACATATAGCTTTTTATGGGCAAAATCAATTTTATTTTATTGGGACAGATTATTCAGGAAACGGCCTTTATGTCATTAATCAAGAAGAAAGCAAAGAGCTTTCATTTGGTGTGAACTATTCATTGGATCATGGGGAAACATGGAATGAGAGTAAACTCAATAATTTTAAGGCGGATTCTCTCGGTATGATTGCTGTACATCCAAATAGCGGTGAGACGGTCGCAATGTCAACCAGATCCGGAATATATTATTCTATTGACAATGGAAATACGATGAACATAATTACTGAACCGTATATGGTCACAGCACTGACTTTCTTAGGAGATGAACTTTTATTTTCCAGTGTAGAAAATGACCAAATTCACCTAAAGAAAATTAATCCTCAATCTGGTGAACTGACAGCTTTTACGATTCCTTTTTTAGCTTACGAAAATCCAATCACTTTTCTGGCTGTCAATCCAAAAAATCCACTGCAAATAGCTTTTACAACCTATAATAATGATTTATATGAATCGATCAACGGCGGAAAATCATGGACCAATCTATTTATTAACGGAAAAAAAGAGGCGGAGTAATCCACCTCTTTTGTCTAGCTTCAGCGCCTAAGGGCGCTTCCGCTTTTCTTTTTTTTAATTTTTTTTCTTGCGTTCTTTTTCTGCACGATAAAATTCATGGAACATTTTCATAAGAGCCCTTTTTTCAATCCGGGAGACATAGCTTCTCGAAATGCCCAATTCTTTCGCGATTTCTCTTTGCGTTTTTTCTTTTTGAAGGTCGAGTCCAAATCGGCCAATAATGACTTCTTTTTCACGATCGTCGAGAACATCAATATATTTACGGATCTTTTCTAACTCCATGTTCAATTGGATTGTATCAATAACATCTTCGGATTCTGATTTTAGGACATCGATAAGTGAGATTTCATTCCCTTCTTTATCCTGACCGATTGGATCATGTAAGGAAACATCCTTCTTTGTTTTTTTCAACGCCCGTAAGTGCATCAGGATTTCGTTTTCAATACAGCGGGCCGCATAGGTCGCGAGTTTTGTTCCTTTACCTTCTGAGTAACTTTCAATCGCTTTAATGAGACCAATCGTACCGATAGAAATTAAATCCTCAGAATCCTCGCCTGTATTTTCAAACTTTTTGACAATGTGAGCTACAAGCCGCAAGTTATGTTCGATCAGCATATTGCGGGCATGTGAATCCCCCTCTGCCATTAATCGTAGGTATTTTCTTTCATCTGCAGCAGATAGGGGTTGTGGAAAAGCATTATTCTTTACATAGGAAACGAGAAATAAAAATTCTTTAATTAAATATCCAAGTGCTGTTAAGATACCGGCCATGAACATCCACCCCCGTACTTTTCTGTGCCAATCGCCAGTTTTCTAGACTATTGCCTATAACTAATTCCTATGTAAAAAAGACGGGGAATGTGTCTGTCCAGATATTTTTATTTAGAAAACGTTCTTTTCTCATAAAACAAGACCCAGCATCTGCTGGGTCCTTTAGACTACATTTTTTTTAGTTTAAATGGGGAAACCATCAAGAATGAAAGAATAATCATAATAAATAGGAAGATATGGGACGGAAGATAGGGAATGGCTAAAAAGCTTAAGGTAACTAAACATCCAGCAGCCGTAATCGGAAGACCCGTGAAGAAACCATTATTTTCAGTTATGTTGAATCTTGCTAATCTAAATGCACCGCAGCCAATATAAAATACAGTAAAAAAAGCACCCGGGAAGCCAAATTCATGCAAAATTCCTTGATATAGTAATAGTGCCGGTGCTACACCAAATGATATAATATCACTCATGGAATCCAGTTGTTTCCCTAATTCTGATTCAATATTAAACTTCCTGGCTGCCATGCCATCAAAACGGTCTGCTAATGCTGCAATAAAAATTAACAGTAAACTTAGTCTTAAATTATCATTCATGGCAAAAATAATCGCAAAACCGCCAAAAGATAAGTTCGTTAAGGTTATGACATTTGCTGTTTGTGTTTTAAGCTTTTTTAATGTGGAATCGAAAATGTCTAGTAAAAACATTCCAGTTCACCACTCCTTTTTTAACAAATCGGAAGAGTGTTACATTTCCTTAAGTTAGTCTATTTTATTTAATTTTAAGCGTTTTATGCCTTTTCGTAAAGAGTATTTTTACACTATTTGGGAGGAAATCGATGATACAGCCTTTGTACCGATTGTTTATAGAATTAACCAACAGAAAATGGACTTCCATTATTTTAAAGAAATTTGCCCAATCCAAGACAAGCCGTTTTATTATACCGTCATTCGCAAAAGTTTATAAACTGAACCAGAATGAAATGGAAAAGCCCTTACAGGAGTATACGACACTGCATGACCTATTTATTCGAACTTTAAAGAAAGACTTACGAAACATCGATAAGACTCCTGATTCTGTCGTAAGCCCTGTCGATGCAGTAATAGAGGATGTTGGGCTTATTAAAGAATCCAGCGATATTTACGTTAAAGAAAAAACATATTCCATCAGGGAGATGTTAGGGAATGACCGGTTATTAGAAAAATACATAGGCGGCAGTTATATGATTCTATATTTAAGTCCCAGCCACTATCACCGCATACATAGTCCTGTCGATGGAACAGTTACAAACCAATGGACACTTGGTTCTAGATCATATCCGGTAAATAAGCTTGGATTAAAATATGGAGTCAGGACACTTGCTAAAAATTATCGAGTGATAACGGAAGTCATAACGGATAAGGGGCATGTAGCGATTGTCAAAGTTGGGGCAATGTTTGTGAACTCAATTGAAACAACGCATACCGGAACAGAGCTTGCGAAAGGAGAAGAGATTGCTTATTTCAGCTTTGGGTCAACCGTTGTCCTCCTTTTTGAAAGAAATACTTTTGAGTTAGAAAATTCTATTGTAACTCCTAAGGAAATTAAGGTTGGGGAAAAGCTCGGTATATTGAAGAAATAGGGCCCCAAAAAAGAAAAGGCCCTAAAAGGGCATATTAAGAAGAAATCTTCATTTTATGAAATAAAGAACGGCGATGTAGTTCAGTTTCTATAAGATGAATAAATTCAGGGCTTAGGTTTAATTCTCTTGCTTTATAGTAGGATTCAATTAATAACTCATCTGACAGTTTACGCAAGCCAGAATGCACCTCCAAATTAAAAATAAATGGTTCTAATTGGTACTCGTAAAACATAAAATGGTAGGTTCAATTGGTGTACCCTAAATCTACCAAAATTACACAGAGAGGACAACCTTACCAATTATTCACAATTAGCGGTGGATAACTTGTGACTAATTTGTTTATAAAGTACCAAAAAGTGCAAGTTACAATGGGTAAAATGTTAATAACTTTATCCACAGGAAGGGAAAAATAGAGATTTTGTCGAAAAATATTTTTTTAATTTAAAAAAATTACAGTCATGTGGCCACTTGTTTGTAAAAATGTCACATATTGACGAAAATACTTTGTAACAACGTTTTTTTATTTTACATTGAAATAAATATGTTTTATTTTGAAACGAAGGTTAAAATTGGTTATGATGGTACAGATGCAATTGGTTAATTAATGTTGAATAATGAGGTGTACGATTAGTGTTAAAGAAATTTTTACCTGCAGAACATGTAAAAAGCATCTTGAATATAACCCCAGAACAATTAAAGGCTAGAGGGATAAAGGGGATTATTACCGATTTAGATAATACACTCGTGGAGTGGGACAGACCTTATGCTACACCGCAACTAATCAAATGGTTTGAAGAGATTAAAAGAAACAATATTAAAGTTACCATTGTTTCTAATAATAATGAAGTACGAGTTAAGGCTTTTTCGGATCCACTGGAAATCCCTTTTATTTTTCAGGCAAGGAAACCGATGACTAAGGCATTTAACAAGGCTCTTGCTCAAATGGGATTAAAAAAAGAAGAAACGGTTGTAATCGGGGATCAATTATTAACGGATGTTTTGGGTGGGAACCGAAGCGGGTTTCATACCATCCTTGTTGTTCCGGTAGCCCAAACAGATGGTTTTGTTACAAAGTTCAACCGTTTTGCCGAGCGGAGAATTATGAATTGGTTTCGGAAAAAAGGGTTATTACAATGGGAGGATTAAAGTGTGAGTGAACAACAACTAGAATATTTATGCATGGGCTGCGGTGTTAAGGTCCAGACAGAGAATCCAGCAGAATTAGGCTATGCCCCGCCATCAGCTATTGAGAAGGAAAATATCATTTGCCAGCGCTGTTTTCGGTTAAAGAATTACAATGAAGTTCAGGATGTCAGTTTAACAGACGATGACTTTCTTAAAATCCTGAATGGTATTGGCAGAACAGATGCCCTTATTGTGATGTTAGTCGATATCTTCGATTTTAATGGCAGCTGGCTCCCTGGACTGCATCGTTTTGTCGGTGATAATAAAATCCTGCTTGTGGGGAACAAGGTAGACCTTTTGCCGAAATCGGTTAAACATCATAAATTGGTTAATTGGATGAAACTCCAGGCAAAAGAGCTAGGTTTAAGGCCGGAAGAGGTATTCCTTATCAGTGCGGCAAAGGGCATTAATGTAAAGGAAACGACGGCTGTAATTGATGAAATGCGAAATGGGAAGGACGTATATGTTGTAGGAAGTACAAATGTAGGGAAATCTACATTTATTAACCGTATTATTAAAGAAATCACCGGAGAAGGCGATATTATCACGACCTCTCATTTTCCTGGTACCACGCTGGATGTAATTAAAATTCCGCTTGATGACGGAAAAGCGCTAATTGATACGCCTGGGATTATTAATCATCATCAAATGGCCCATTATATCGATAAGAGGGATTTAAAATTTATTACACCAAAGAAAGAGATCAAGCCAAAGGTATTCCAGCTAAATGAAGGTCAAACATTATTCTTTGGAGGTTTGGCCCGGTTTGATTTTATCAGCGGAGGAAGAACATCATTTGTCTGCCATGTATCGAACGACTTAAATATTCACAGAACCAAAACAGAAAATGCAGATGAACTTTATGAAAAACATGTAGGCGAAATGCTCACGCCGCCCCGGAAGGAAGATATCGAGTCATTCCCAGAGCTAGTGAGACATGAATTTATGATTAAAGAAGCTAAAACGGATATAGTATTCTCTGGACTGGGCTGGGTAACCGTTAATGAACCAGGAGTAAAGGTTGCTGCATATGTTCCAAAGGGCGTTCAAACATTATTACGTAAATCCTTAATTTAAAAAAAGAAAACGGGAGAGGGGAAACACAGGTGAAAAAGCTTTTTGCTGTATTGGGAGACCCCATCGGTCACTCGATGTCTCCTGTAATGCACAATGATTTATTTAAGGAATATGAAATCGATGCCCATTACCATCCATTTCAAGTAAAATCAGAGGATTTACCTAGCGCCATTAAAGGTCTAAAAGCTATTGGTATATCCGGGTTTAATGTAACAGTTCCACATAAAAGTTCGATTATTCCTTTATTAGATGAAGTGGATGAATTGGCTCACAGCATTGGAGCAGTCAATACGGTTGTAAATGTTAACGGGCGCTTCATCGGTTATAACACGGATGGGCTTGGTTTTTTAACAGGGTTAACTCCTTATACTGAAACGGTAACTGGTAAAAACATATTAGTGATTGGCGCTGGCGGTGCAGCGAGAGCCATTTATTTTACTTTAGGAAAAAATAAACCAGAGAAGATCGATATAGCAAACCGTTCCGTTAATAAAGCTGAGGAACTTATAAACTCCTGCCCATATGAAACAGTATCAAAAGCATTATCACTGGAGGAAGCCAGCAAGGTGATAGGGGAATATGATATCGTCATTCAAACCACTATGGTTGGCATGGCACCTAATATTACAGAGCAGCCATTAAGCCTTGAGCTTTTGAGTCCAAATGCATTAGTTTGTGATATCATCTACAACCCGCTGGAAACGAAATTTCTCCAAGAAGCAGGAAAAAAAGGTGCAGCAACACAGAATGGAATTGATATGTTTGTCTATCAAGGCGCACTTGCGTTTGAAAAATGGACAGGAATTTTCCCCGATGTAAATAGGATGAGGGAAAATGTATTACAACAATTGGGAGGACAATAATGTTAACAGGTAAGCAAAAAAGATTTTTACGCTCTAAAGCCCATCATTTAGACCCGATTTTTCAAGTCGGGAAGGGCGGGGTTAATGAAAATATGATTAAACAAGTGGCTGACGCATTAGAAGCCAGGGAACTTTTCAAAATCAGTGTTCTGCAAAACTGTGAGGAAGATAAAAATGATGTTGCAGAGCAGCTTGCAGAGGGAACAGGGGCTGAAATCGTCCAAGTCATTGGGAATACGATTGTTTTATATAAGGAATCACGCGATAAGAAACAAATTATGTTGCCGTAAACAAAAAGGAGGCATTTGTCTTGAAAAAGGTTGGGATACTAGGGGGAACGTTTGACCCGCCTCATAATGGACATTTAATGATTGCGAATGAGGTATACGATAAACTGAAACTAGATGAAGTCTGGTTTATGCCAAATCAGGAACCTCCGCATAAAAAGAAATCAGAGAGGGTCGAAAACGAAGACCGGCTGGAAATGCTAAACCTTGCGATAGAAGGGAATGCCTCTTTTAAAATTCAAACCATTGAGCTTGAAAGGAAAGGTCCTTCTTTTACAGTTGACACGATGAAGCTTTTAAATACTCAATATCCCGATCACGAGTTTTATTTTATCATTGGGGCGGATATGATTGAGTACCTGCCCAAATGGCATGAAATTGATGAGCTGATCAAGATTGTTCAATTTGTAGGGGTAGAAAGGCCAGAATACAGCCAAAAAACAGATTATCCGATTATTTATGTAGATATACCAGCATTTGATGTTTCATCTAGTATGATTCGTAAGCGGGTAAAGGAAGGCAGGTCAGTCCGCTATTTACTTCCCGACGAAGTGATCGGGTATATAAGGGAGAAACATTTATATGGAACGTGACATTGCCTTAAAAATGGTGAAAGATCAATTAACGGAGCACCGATATCAACATACATTAGGGGTCATGGATACAGCTATAATCCTTGCAAAACAATATGGCGGAGATGAAAAAAAGGCAGAGCTTGCAGCGATTTTTCATGATTATGCAAAATTTAGGCCAAAACCTGAAATGAAAGCCATTATTGTAGCGGAAGGTTACCCGGAAGACTTACTCCAATTTAATGCAGAGCTTTGGCATGCCCCGGTTGGAGCCTATTTAGTGGAGAAGGAAGCCGGAATAACAGATAAGGAAATATTAGACGCTATCCGTTATCATACATCCGGAAGACCAGGAATGACCTTGCTTGAAAAAATCATCTATTTAGCGGATTACATTGAGCCTGGAAGACATTTTCCGGGGGTTGATGAGGTAAGAGAAATGGCTAAAGAGGATCTGGATACTGCATTAATTAAGTCAGTCCAAAATACGATACTTTTTCTTATGAAAAAAAATCAGCCAGTATATCCAGACACCTTTCATACTTATAATGATCTCGTAAAAAAGAGACAGGAGGATTGATGAATGAGTAATCAAGAATTATTAAAAATTGCTGTAAAGGCAGCAGACGATAAAAGAGCTGAAGATATTTTAGCATTAAATATGCAGGGAATTTCCTTAATTGCGGACTATTTTATTATTTGCCATGGAAACTCTGATAAGCAGGTTCAGGCGATTGCAAGAGAAATTAAAGATAAAGCAGAAGAGCATGGATACAATGTCAGAAGAATGGAAGGTTTTGATGAAGCTACATGGGTTTTAATTGACCTCGGTGATGTTGTAGCCCATGTTTTCCACCGCGATGAAAGAAGCTACTATAAGCTTGAGCGTTTGTGGGGAGATGCTCCGTTAGAAGATATTCATAGCGAGTTAAACTCATGAGCTATGAGCAGTTTGCCTATCTTTACGATGAACTGATGCAAGATGCACCCTATACTGAATGGGTACAATTTGTAAAAGAAAAACTGCATACCTATCAGGTGGACGGAAAAGCACTGCTCGATTTAGCATGCGGGACAGGTGAGCTTTCCGTCCGCTTTGCCAAAGAGGGCTTTTCTGTTACAGGTGTTGATTTGTCGTCAGACATGCTCGCTGTTGCACAAGTAAAAGCGCAGGCAGAAGGATTGGCTATCTCTTTTTATGAGCAAAATATGGCTGAACTGAAAGGCCACGATCTATTTGACATCATTGGCATCTTTTGTGATTCTTTAAATTACTTACAGTCTGAGGAAGAGGTTATCCAAACCTTTTCAGGGGCTTATCAGCATTTAAAGGACGAGGGTTTGTTTATTTTTGATGTTCATTCCTTATATAAAGTTACAAATGTGTTTGTGGAGCAAACATATGCCATGGCGGAAGAGCATTTATCCTATATTTGGAATAGCTTTCCTGGTGAAATGCCTTATAGTGTGGAACACGAGTTGAGCTTTTTCGTGTTGGACGATCAAACAGGCAGGTATGATCGGTTTGATGAAATACACTACCAGCGAACCTATCCTATTGATCAATATTCCCAATGGTTAGCAGAAGCAGGATTTGAATTGCTTCAAGTTTGCGCAGATTTTCAGGATTCTGCTCCAGACGACAAGACAGAAAGAATATTATTTGTTGCAAGAAAAAAGCCATCAAAATAAATGATGGCTCATATTGTCGAGAAAGGTTATTTTTCTCGGCAATTTTTATTTTGTCTGAGTCTACCCAATTGAAAAATCATTAAAGATATTTGCCAGCACACTGGCCTGTTGATTTCCGCTCCAGGTGCTTCGCTTTCCGCGGGCGTGCCGGGGAGCCTCCTCGGCGCTAAAGCGCCTGCGGGGTCCCCAGCCCCGTACTCCCGCAGGAGTCTTCGCACCTTCCGCTCCAATCAACAGCCCGGGCCGACAGTCTATATATTAATATTCTAACAAATTAACGCGGTAAATTGTTAAAGTACACGAACAAAATTAAAGGCTATCGAAAGTTTTTCGACAGCCTGAGCCATCAAAATAAATGATGGCTTTTTTTAATATTTAGAAGGATAATGTCTTATTTTAGCGAATTATGATTAGAGAACTGCAAATTTACTTTTTCTAAATCCTCATTAAACTTCGCGTGTGTAGCCTGGAAAACATGCTCGAATAAGTCTCCGAGCTCTTCTTCCATGACTTTTATTCCTTCACCTGTGATACCGCCTTTGACACAAACCTTTTCTTGTAAGGAAGGTAAGGTATAATGTCCCTGTTTTAACAACTCTCCTAGGCCAACAATCATTTCACTGGCCATCGTTGTAGCTGTTTCTTCGTCGATTTCTGTTTCAGTAACAGCAGCAGTAATAAAACGCCGCAGCAAGTAGCTGAAAAATGCGGGACCGCAGCTAACGATATCCGATGCTACTCTTGTTATTCTTTCTTGAATGTTTACCGGCACCGAAACCTTCGTAAAAAGGTTTTCCACATTTTTTTTCCAAAATTCACTGCAATTTTCACCATATGTGATGAGAGAAACTCCTGCTAAGGCACGGTTGGTAATGCTTGGAATAACCCTTATTACGGAACAGGATACTTTTGTTTCAAGCTGGTTTGTATCGATGGGACTAGTAATGGAAATCACACATTTTTTTTCATCTAAATATGGGTTGATCTCATCAAGCACTCTACAGACGTCAAGCGGTTTTACACATACAAACACTAAATCGGATTGAGAAGCCACATCCGCTGCATTTTCCCCAACCCTTAGATATTTATATCTATCAGTAAGCACCTTTGCTTTTGAGATTGTTCGGTTTGTTATCACCATTGAAGAAGGGGAAACAGCCTTTCCGTCAATAAAAGCCTCCACCAAAATTCTCCCCATATTGCCGGTACCAATGATACCAATCTTCATTATTCCGACCCTCCTTCATCTGCAGATTCTCTACTAACAATATGAAATGGAAAAGTGAAATATACCAACAGAAAGGATGGATACAAATTGAAAGACTGGCTAAATGAGCATAAATTCTATGTTGTTATCGCTTTGGTAATTGCTTTTGGAGGAATTTATTATTTTTTTACTACTAATAATGAAGCCTCGACATCTCTGACTTTAAACGATATGAATGAAAATCTTACCGAGCCTGAAAAAGGACAACCGGAAACTACGGAGGGGCAATCAATCCAACAACCTGAACATGTGATGGTGGATGTAAAGGGTCAAGTGAAAAAACCAGGTGTATACGAATCCAGGGGTGGAGAAAGGGTGATTGATCTCATTAATCGTGCCGGAGGATTGACCGAAAATGCAGATGAAAACCAAGTGAATTTAGCTGAGCATGTCGTGGATGCGATGGTCATCTATATTCCTGCGAAAGGGGAGGAGGGGACAGCAGCTGGTGCTTCTACTGCTAATGTTCCAGGGAGTGGAGGAACGAGCGGCCAATCTTCCAAAATCAATTTAAATAAAGCAGATGAAACCGAATTGCAAACCCTGCCTGGAATTGGGCCGGCGAAAGCAGCAGCTATTATCGAATACCGGGAAACAAATGGCTCCTATAAAACCATTGAAGACCTAAAAAATATTAGTGGAATAGGTGATAAAACATTTGAAAAACTAAAAGATTTAATTCAGGCCCCATAATAATACTATTTGACCATAGAAAGCCTGTACAGTTACACTAAGATAAAGCTGATAATCATATTGAACATGTTGATTGGAGCGCAAAACAACAGACCGTTCAATACAGCTAAAATTAAAAAAGAAGTCGAAGTTTGGAGGAGTGGAGAAGTGGAACGCATCTCATGGGATCAATACTTTATGGCACAAAGTCATCTACTCGCATTAAGAAGCACCTGTACAAGGCTTACTGTAGGAGCAACGATTGTCAGAGATAAACGAATTATCGCCGGTGGCTACAACGGCTCCATTGCAGGCGGGGACCATTGCATCGACAAAGGTTGTTACGTGATTGATAACCATTGTGTAAGAACTATCCATGCTGAAATGAACGCTCTTTTGCAGTGTGCTAAATTCGGTGTACCGACAGAAGGTTCCGAAATTTATGTGACACATTTTCCGTGCCTTCAATGCTGTAAAGCTATTATTCAAGCAGGCATAAAGATTGTTTATTATGCAGAGGATTATAAAAATCACCCATATGCAATGGAATTATTTCAGCAGGCCAATGTAAGGACCCAAAAGGTCGAACTTACAGAGGAAGTCATTGATTTTAGAAAAATATCGCAATAAAATTTTCTCATTAACGCCGGTTTGGTTGACCCCGGCGTTATTCTCTATCATGGAGGGGTGTCATGAATGGAAAATATTTTTATTTTGCCATTGCCGCTTTACTAGGAGTAATTACAAAAGAATTACTCTTCCTGCCTTTCTTCCTTCTCACCTTTATTTACGTTTATCTCCTTTACAAATACAAGAGATTCTCCCTAACACAAATATTTTTAGTTTTTTGCTGTTACGCTGCTTTTTTCATAGCCGCAGCGTATAATGACTCAAAGAATAATACACAAATACCTGTGTCCGAAGCAACCTTTTATCTTGAATATCATGATAACGCCCAAATTGACGGAGACTTGCTCAAAGTAACTGCCGTTGCTAGGAGTTATAATGAAAAAATGATCCTTCGATATAAAATCCAATCCCAAGCTGAAAAAGAAAGGTTAAAAGACACGAATTTCTATGGGCGAATATGTAAAGTATCCGGGCAGCTCGAGCAGCCTTTGATTGCAAAAAATCCTAACGCCTTTGACTATCAAAAATATTTACAAACGAAAAAAATTTATTATGTTCTTGTAGCTTCAGAATATCCTCTCCGCGAGTGCCACTCCATCCCGTCTTCACCATTTGTCCTAATAAAAGAATTACGTTTTAACGGTATTAAGTTACTTGAAAATCACTTTCCTCCAGAGGTAGCATCCCTTTCTGCTGCATTAATTTTCGGGGACCGCAGTTTATTTGATCCTGAACTAATTGCCGATTACCAGGAGTCAGGTATTGTCCATTTGTTGGCGATTTCAGGATTACATGTATCGTTATTAATCGGAATGATTTATTATATGGGACTGAGGTTTGGGTTAACCCGGGAGTTTATGACGAATTTTCTCCTCGTTCTTCTTCCGATTTATGCCATTCTCGTTGGTGCATCCGCTTCGGTTATCCGGGCTGTTTTAATGATTTTTCTGGTATTGTTTACTTTAAAGTGGAAAAGGCAGTTAAAATTATCCCCGATTGACAGCATCAGTCTGGCGTTTATGATTTACATCCTTCTAACACCAAAAATTATATATGATCCTGGTTTTCAGCTATCATTTGCAGTCAGTTTTGCCATCATCCTCTCTGCTTCTGCAATCTTGCTGCGCTATCAGCATACCGTTTCTCAAATGCTGGTGATCTCAATCGTCTCGCAATTGGCAGCGTTGCCGATTTTGTTATATCATTTTTTCGAAATTTCCTTTATTAGCCTTGCAGCAAATCTGGTTTATATCCCGCTTTTTTCTTTTGTTTTTTTACCTGGACTTTACTTATTGTTCTTCTTTCAACTAATCTTCGGACAAACCCCAGCAATTTTCATTGATATCTTCATGAAAATCATATTATTTGCGAATGATTTGATTCATCTTTTTTCAGGTATTACATTCTTTAAGTATATTCCCGGCAGGCCCCATGATTTATTCCTTATTGTCTATGTGGTGATGATCGTGATGGTTTTTTTGTATTGGGAAGTAAAGATAAATAGGAAGAAATTGCTTGTACTTACTTTTATCTTGTTTTCGTTTCAACCCATTTGGAACTGGGTTAATCCTTTTGGTGAAATCATTATGATTGATGTCGGGCAAGGTGACAGCATTTTAATTGACCTTCCATTCCGGAAAGGGACGTATTTAATTGATACCGGCGGGACCATGAGTTTTGAAAAAGAGGAATGGAGGAAGCGGGCAAAACCATTTGAGGTCGGGAGAGATGTAGTAGTACCTTTTTTAAAAGGAAAAGGAATTACCAAAATAGACAAATTAATCCTAACTCATGGAGATACCGATCATATGGGGGGAGTAGATGCAGTTATTCAAGAACTCAAAGTTAAACAAATTTTACTTCCATTCGTAGCAGAACCGTCTGCGGCAGAAATAAACCTTATGCAAAAAGCGAAGAAAAAAGGGATTCCTGTTGTGAAAGTATCAGAAGGTAATCAATGGATAACTGGAAATAGTTTATTTTATGTCCTTGCCCCTGAAAAAAAATATGAAGGCGAGCGGAACAGCGGGTCGATTGCCATTTTTGCAAATGTTGGGGGGTTAAAATGGTTTTTCGGCGGTGATTTGGATCAACCCGGAGAAGAAAAAATTGCAGGTAAATATCCAAATATTAAAGTGGATGTTCTCAAGGCAGGACATCATGGAAGTAAAACCTCAACGAGTGAGTTATTCGTAAAAAAACTAAAACCGCGTGTGGCCTGGATATCGGCTGGCGAAAAGAATCGTTATGGTCATCCGCACCAGGAAGTACTAGAGAGGCTTGAACATACCAAGATTTACCGGACTGATCAACAAGGTGCCATTATTTACCGTTTTTTCAATAATAATGGAACCTTTTCGACCTATTTGCCATAGGATAAAGCATCATATCGCGGTTGCGAAAATTGAAAAGAGACTGCATTTTAAATGCAGTCTCCGAAATTACATTATGTAGCCACTCTTTAGGATCCGATTACTTTAATGACAGTAGCAACGATAAACAAAGTAGCAAAAAAGCCAAATGAAACGATAAAACCTACTCCTGAATCAATTGCGTCATTACGTTTACTTTGCACATTCTTCTCAAATTCATTCACAGTATACCCCTCCTATTTTCACATTTTAGTATAAGCGATTTTATGGAAAAAATCCAGTATACCTTTAAAACCGCTTTCCTCTATTGACAAGAGTTGACACAAATACTTTATCTCTAGAACGGTGACACTATTTTTACACAAGGAACTCCGCCAGACAGCAAATGAACCTAGGGCTTTGCTGCAGGCGTTCATCATAGATCCGGGAATTGGTGCTTGTGTGATAAGCGCCAATTCCCATAAACCTCTTGTCAAATTGTCCGAGCTTCATTACGATAGTATGTGGAAGAGAAATGAAGGGGAGCGCTGGACAAATGGTATTTGATATTTGGAAACAAATTAAACGACGGGAAATTGCTCCCATTTATTTATTATATGGAACAGAAGCATTTTTAATCAATGAAACGAAACAACAGCTTTTGAACCAGGTATTGAATGAAGAAGAGAAAGATTTTAATTTCAGTGCCTATGATTTAGAGGAAACACCGATTGAATTGGCGCTGGAAGATGCGGAAACCTTTCCATTTTTAGGTGAAAAAAAAGTAATCTTTTTACATAACCCAGGATTTCTAACAGCAGAAAAAACAAAAGATAAAATTGATCATAATGTTTCAAGGTTTGAAGCATATTTGAAGGAACCGGCACCGTATACGGTACTGGTCATTTCTGCGCCCTACGAAAAGCTGGATGAACGGAAAAAAATAACAAAAGAACTAAAACGGACGGCTGTTACGGTAGAGGCAAAAAAATTAAATGAACCGGAATTGAAAAATTGGATAAAAGATCGGGCAAAAGGGAATGGAATCTCATTTGACCCTGATGCCCTAGAGCTGTTAATTACTCTTGTCGGAA
Organism: Neobacillus sp. Marseille-Q6967; assembly: GCF_946151075.1. Taxonomy (GTDB): domain Bacteria; phylum Bacillota; class Bacilli; order Bacillales; family Cytobacillaceae; genus Neobacillus. The sequence continues at coordinate 75,382 of NZ_OX267715.1, forward strand.
CTAATATGTTTATGATTGCCAGTGAAATAGACAAACTGTCGTTATATGCAGGGGATAATAAAACGATTCCTGCTTCAACAGTAGAAAATCTAGTTTCCCGGTCACTCGAACAAAATATTTTTACGCTTATTGAAAAAGTAGTACAGCGGAGATTAGAGGATGCTCTTAGAATTTATTATGATTTATTAAAGCAAAACGAAGAACCGATTAAGATTTTAGCTTTGATAGCAGGTCAGTTCAGGCTGATCTATCAGGTAAAGGAACTTTCCAGACGAGGCTACGGACAGCAGCAAATTGCCGGATACCTGAAGACCCATCCGTTCCGAGTCAAACTTGCCGCTGGACAAGCAAACAAATTTACCGACGAAGAGTTAACCCGCCTAATGGCATTGCTGGCAGATGCCGATTATCAGATGAAAACAGGCGGAATGAATAAATCTCTATTAGTGGAAATGTTACTGTTTAAATTAAAAAGATAAAGAAATAAAAAACGATTCCCAAACGGGAATCGTTTTTTAAGTTCTCTAATTATAGAGAGTTAGCTTTTTTAGCAAGACGTGATTTTTTACGGGCAGCAGCGTTTTTATGGATTAATCCTTTAGCAGCAGCCTTGTCTAATTTACTAGCAGCAGCACCAAATGCTTCCTTAGCTGCAGGAGCATCGTTAAGAGTAACAGCAGCTTCTACTTTTTTAACAGCCGTACGCATTGCAGATTTAGCAGTTGTATTTTGAGCATTACGAGCTTCGCTTGTTTTTACACGCTTAATAGCAGATTTAATGTTAGGCATTACTTTCACCTCCTACAAAGAATCGAGACTATATGAACTCGACTTAACATTCATTCACATTTAATCAGAACAAGAGATATTTTATCAAACCAAACCTTTTATTGCAATACTAGAATTTATCACTAATGGATTAAGTTGAATGTTTTCGTACAAAAGGGGCAAAAATAGGGAATAGTTTCTAGTGTAGATATTCTTTGATGGGAGCGATACATACATGAATGAAAATATTGACTTAAGCCAGTACTCCGTTCGGACCGATTTAGCCATTGAAGCACGAGAAATGGTGATTGCCGGGAGAGAGGGAACAGTCCAGCAGGGAGAAAACATCTCTCAAATCGAAGGCGTCATTATTAAAGAAAAAGATGTGGACGATATAAAAATTTCATTGGTAGAAATCACCGATGAGGGTGCAAAACAATTAAATAAAAAACCAGGACGCTATTTAACTCTTGAAGTACAAGGAATCCGACAGCAGGATACTAAGTTGCAGCAGCAAGTAGAAGAGATTTTTGCTAAGGAATTTGCTCACTTTTTAGAAGGAACTGGGATTAAAAAAGATGCATCCTGTTTAGTAGTCGGACTTGGAAACTGGAATGTAACACCGGATGCGCTTGGCCCGATGGTGTGTGAAAACTTATTAGTAACAAGGCATCTGTTTCAATTACAGCCGGAGAGTGTTGAAGAAGGCTATCGTTCTGTCAGTGCTCTGGCGCCAGGTGTTATGGGATTAACCGGTATAGAGACAAGCGATATTATTTTTGGAGTGGTTGAAAAAAGTAAACCTGATTTTGTGATTGCGATTGATGCATTAGCTGCCAGATCGATTGAACGGGTTAATTCAACGATTCAAATTTCTGATACCGGGATTCATCCTGGTTCAGGTGTAGGGAATAAACGGAAAGAATTAAGTAAAGAAACGTTAGGTGTTCCAGTTATCGCCATTGGGGTGCCAACGGTCGTCGATGCCGTTTCGATTACAAGTGATACGATTGACTTTATTCTTAAACATTTTGGAAAAGAGATGAGGGAAGGGAATCGTCCATCCAGAGCATTGGCGCCTTCAGGTATGACCTTTGGAAAACGTAAGACGCTGACGGATGAAGATTTACCAGAAGAGAAACACCGTCAAACCTTCCTCGGGATGATCGGAACCCTCGAAGAGGAAGAAAAACGGAGGTTAATTTCGGAAGTGCTTTCTCCGCTGGGACACAATTTAATGGTTACGCCAAAAGAAGTGGATGTGTTCATTGAAGATATGGCCAACCTGATTGCCAGCGGTCTAAATGCCTCTCTTCACAGCAATGTAGATCAGGAAAATGCAGGGTACTATACAAGATAAGTCATTCTATGGGGAATCGTGCCGTTAACGGAACGATTCCTTAAAAATAGATTCGTGGTTCTACTAATTCTAGTATCGACATAAGATTTACTAGAATCGAATGGAGAGGTGGAACCATGAAATCTACTAGGAATTCTGGCATGTTTTTGACGGTACAAGGGACAAACCTTTTAAAAATGATATCCCTTCTTTTGTTGTTTATGATCCTGGTTTTTTCGATAAGCGGGCTGCTAACTTCCTTAAAGCCCCAGTATAGGCCTGCTTCAGCTTCAGTCAACACCGCTGCTAATCTGGTGAACGGAAAACTGCTCTATCAATTAATGGCTTGGGAAAATCATCATTTTTTATCGATTGAGGAAGATTTAACCGCAAGTCCGAAATTACACAAATTAATTTTTCAACTGTCCAGTAACATCAACCTAGACGATCCGAGAAGTTTATTAGGACGGGAACTGCCGGGCTTCGATCTCTTTGATGGAAAAATTGTCGTTGCGGGTGAAGGCTCCAATTATACCAATATGCCAATGGAATCCGCCCCGCCGATTGAAATAATGAAGGCAGAAAGAGAAGCGGCGCTGCAAAATATTGATGGTCTTGATGATGGAAGTTCAGGAGATAATCCAGCACAGCCGCCTGCTTCCACCGGGGATAAAAAAGTGGTCCACCTTTACTTTACTCATAATCGTGAATCATATCTTCCATACTTACAAGGTGTAACTGACCCGAACCTTGCTTACCATTCACAGCTAAATGTTACGAAAATAGGTGATAAATTAAAGGCGAGCCTTGAAGAAAGAGGAATCGGCACCTCTATTGATAAATCAGATGTCATGGGTTCTGTAAAGATGGCAGCGGCTTACGGCAAGTCGGGGGAATTGGTTCAGACAGCGATGGCTCAAAATAGAGATATCCAATATTTAATTGATATTCACCGGGATGCCCGGCGGAAAGATAAAACGACAGTAATGATTAATGGACAAGCTTATGCACAACTTGTTTTTGTTGTAGGCGGCAACAATCCAAATCATGAAAAAAATGAAAAGCTAGCGACCGATCTCCATAAACTTTTACAAGAAAAATATAAAGGAATCAGCTGGGGAGTGTTGAAAAAAGAAGGAGCCGGTTCGAATGGAGTATATAATCAAAATCTTTCTGAGAATGCATTACTGATTGAATTTGGTGGTGTCGACAATACATTTGAAGAGTTAAATCGTTCTGCGGAGGCGCTTGCGGATGTATTTAGTGAATACTTCTGGCAGGCTGAAAAAGTGAATCAAGATACTGGAGAGTCAACGGATAAACAATAGGAGTAAAGGGTGCATTTTTATGAAAATGTTTATGTTAAAATGCTTTTTTGTCGCAGCACTGATGTTTATCTCCGTCCTGGCGGGGATGCAAATTGCGAATGACGGGATTCATAAAATGAAGGGTTATGATGATCCGAACTTCCAAAATGCTATTGCTTTAAGTGAGAACGGTGAGCAGGTAAAGGCAACGTTTTTAGGTAATGATATTTCAAGCCATGATATTGAAGAAAAGAAGAAAAAACTGGAAGAAATTAGTGCTTTTAATTTCTTTTCCTCAATGGGCAGAAAAATATCCGAAGGAGTTTCGGGTGCGTCCAAATCACTGATTGACTTAATAACGGAATAAAGAATTTAAAGCGGTACTCCGTCTTGGGGTCCGCTGTTTTTATGGGATTTATTGCCCGCTTTTAGTTTTGATTGAATCTTATTTCCCGTACTGTTATAATCAAAAATAGTGTACATGTGCGAGTATAGTAGGAGTGAACGTCATGAACAGAGAAGAGAAACTCAAACGACAATCAAAGATTAGAAACTTTTCGATCATTGCCCATATTGATCACGGGAAATCAACATTGGCTGACCGGATACTTGAAAAAACAAACGCATTATCTTCCCGCGAAATGAAAGACCAGCTTTTAGACTCAATGGATCTTGAAAGAGAGCGCGGAATTACGATCAAATTAAATGCGGTACAATTAAAATACAAAGCAAAAGATGGTGAGGAATATACCTTCCACCTTATCGATACACCTGGACACGTCGATTTTACGTATGAGGTATCAAGAAGCCTTGCAGCTTGTGAAGGGGCCATTTTAGTCGTTGATGCAGCACAGGGAATTGAAGCACAGACACTAGCAAACGTTTATCTTGCCCTGGATAATGACCTTGAAATTTTACCTGTCATCAATAAAATCGACTTACCAAGTGCTGAACCTGAACGAGTTCGCAATGAAATTGAAGAAGTTATTGGGTTGGACGCCTCTGAAGCTGTATTAGCATCAGCTAAAGCAGGAATCGGGATTGAAGAAATTCTTGAGCAGGTCGTTAAAACCGTTCCTGCACCACAGGGTGACCCGGATGCCCCATTAAAAGCGTTGATCTTTGATAGCTTATATGATGCTTATCGTGGTGTTGTTGCTTACATTAGAGTTATGGAAGGCACTGTAAAGGTTGGCGACAAAATTAAAATGATGGCAACCGGAGCTGAATTCGAAGTTAACGAGGTTGGAGTTTTTACTCCAAAAGCGACCCAGCGGGATGAACTAACAGTTGGGGATGTTGGTTTCTTAACAGCCTCTATTAAAAATGTCGGCGATACCCGTGTCGGTGATACAATTACTAACGCAAAAAATGGGGCAACAGAAGCGCTCCCTGGTTATCGAAAATTAAACCCGATGGTTTATTGCGGCTTGTATCCAATCGACACAGCCAAATTTAATGATTTGCGTGAAGCACTAGAGAAGCTGCAGTTAAATGATTCTGCCCTCCAATTTGAACCTGAAACATCACAGGCTCTTGGATTTGGTTTCCGCTGTGGATTTTTAGGACTTCTTCATATGGAAATCATCCAGGAACGGATTGAGCGTGAATTTAAGATTGATTTGATTACAACTGCACCAAGTGTTATCTATGATGTCCACATGACAGATGGAACACAATTGAAAGTGGACAATCCATCAAACCTGCCAGATCCGCAGAAAATTGACCGCGTTGAAGAGCCTTACGTAAAAGCAACGATGATGGCACCAAATGATTATGTTGGCGCGATTATGGAGCTTTGTCAGCAAAAGCGTGGAATATTCATTGACATGCAATACCAAGGTGAAAACCGTGTTGGTATTATTTACGAAATTCCGTTAGCCGAAATTGTGTATGATTTCTTTGACCAATTGAAATCAAGCACTAGAGGATATGCTTCCTTTGACTACGAACTAATTGGTTATAAACCATCTAGTCTGGTTAAAATGGATATATTGTTAAATGCTGAAAAAGTCGATGCATTAAGCTTTATTGTTCATAAAGATTTTGCCTATGAGCGTGGAAAAGTTATTGTTGAAAAGCTGAAGGAATTAATCCCTAGGCAGCAATTTGAAGTTCCAGTTCAGGCGGCAATCGGTCAAAAAATTGTTGCACGTTCCACAATTAAAGCGATGCGTAAAAACGTATTAGCCAAATGTTACGGAGGGGACATTTCTCGTAAACGTAAACTCCTTGAGAAGCAAAAAGAAGGAAAAAAGCGGATGAAACAGGTAGGTTCTGTAGAAGTTCCGCAAGAAGCCTTCATGGCCGTTCTAAAAATGGACGACAACAATACGAAAAAATAAAACTTTAACGGGAGGTTTGGACAAGTCTAAAAGGCGAAATCCAGCCTCTTTTTGTTATAGCTCTTTAAAAAAGAAGGTGTACCTAATATGAAAGCAGCGTATCTTCATATTCCTTTCTGTGAGCACATCTGCCACTATTGTGATTTTAATAAGGTGTTTCTCAAAGGGCAGCCGGTAGATGAGTATCTACATGCGCTAGAGAAGGAAATGATTCTTACTTTACAAAAATACCCAACCAAAGAACTGCAAACAATCTTTGTTGGCGGCGGGACGCCGACATCGTTAAATGAGCAGCAACTCGACCGTTTTACCGAAAGTATTAATAAAACCCTGCCAAAGAGCCAAAACGTTGAATTCACGTTCGAGGCAAATCCAGGCGATTTATCAAAAGAAAAATTACAAATATTAAAGAATGCAGGTGTGAATCGTCTTAGCCTGGGTGTTCAAACTTTTAATGAAGAACTATTAAAGAAAATCGGCCGAGTCCACCGGGCAAAGGATGTTTACGAAACCGTTGATAAGGCAAAATCAATAGGCTTCGAAAATATTAGTATTGATTTAATCTTCAGTCTCCCAACCCAAACCATCACAGATTTTAAAGACTCACTTACCGAGGCATTCACGTTGGACATACAGCATTATTCAGCTTATTCCTTAATCATTGAGCCCAAAACTGTCTTTTATAATCTCATGCAAAAAGGCAAGCTGCCAACTCCCGGTGAAGACGTAGAGGCGGCAATGTATGAATTACTGATGGAAGAAATGGATAAGCATAGGTTTCATCAATATGAGATCAGTAATTTTTCCAAAGCAGGCTTTGAAAGTAAACATAACCTCACCTATTGGAATAATGAATATTATTATGGTTTTGGTGCTGGTGCCCATAGTTACGTAAACGGATGGAGACGTTCAAATATTGGTCCTTTAAGAAGATATATGGAACAGCTAACAGAGGGGAATCTGCCTATTTTTCAAGAAAATGAGGTTACAATATCAGAGCAGATGGAAGAAGAGATGTTCTTAGGGATGCGTAAAACGGAAGGGGTAAACATTACCCATTTCATCAAAAAATTTAATACTGATCCAACACAACTATTCGAAAATCAGCTGTCAGATTTAATCGCAAAAAAATGGATAGAAATAAAAAATGATAATATCTATTTAACAAAAACAGGCAGATTATTGGGTAATGAGGTTTTTCAAGTATTTTTAGGATAATATTTAGGGTGCTGGTGTTTTTTCATTGACACCATCACCCTATTTTTGATAATTTATTATTAGAATTAGCACTCGGCTTCTATGAGTGCTAACAGAGGTGATGAATGTTGTTAACAGATCGTCAATTATTGATTCTTCAGGTTATTGTTGATGATTTTATTCGATCTGCACAACCTGTCGGCTCAAGAAGTTTGTCGAAAAAAGAGGAAATTTCCTTTAGTTCTGCAACCATTCGGAATGAAATGGCTGACCTTGAAGAACTTGGGTATATTGAAAAGACTCACACCTCTTCAGGGCGTGTTCCATCAGAAAAGGGCTACCGGTATTATGTAGATCACTTGTTGGCACCAGAGGTATTGAATAGAAAGGATATAACAACAATTCAATCTATTTTTGCTGAGAAGATTTTTGAATTTGAAAAGATCATTCAAAAATCCGCAAAAATATTATCTGAATTAACGAGTTATACATCAATCGTTTTAGGTCCTGCTGCCAGCATGAACAAGTTAAGAAGGATACAGATAATCCCTCTAAACAAAGAAACAGCTGTTGCGATATTTGTTACCGATACCGGGCATGTTGAAAACCGGACATTTTATTTACCGCCCGCTGTAGATGCAATTGATTTAGAAAAGACGGTAAATATTCTAAATGAAAGGTTAACCGGTGTACCGCTTGAAGTATTAAACGATAAAATTTATAAAGAGGTTGCCGTGTTATTAAGGCAGCATATCCATAACTACGATACAATGCTGCAAATCATTGCGGATTCTTTAAAAATGCCGGTAAATGAAAAGTTGTTCTTTGGCGGCAAAACCAATATTCTAAGTCAGCCGGAGTTTCATGACATCAGCAAAATCCGTAACCTACTGCAAATGATTGACCAGGAGGAATGGATTTATCACCTGATTAAGAAAGAACAAGAAGGAATTAACGTTAGAATTGGTAAAGAAAATAATGAGTCTGCAATGGAAAATTGTAGTTTGATTACCGCAACTTATTCAGTTGGTGCTGAACAATTAGGTACCATTGCCATACTTGGTCCAACAAGAATGGAATATTCTCGTGTTATCAGCTTATTACAGTTTTTAAGCAAGGATTTAACCTCTGTCTTAACAAAGCTGTATCAAAAATAATGGGGCTGGAAATATTGAGTAAGGGTGGAGTGCAGTATCTTCACCCCCATTTCTATGAACATTATTCCTTTAATAAATATTAATCCTTTAAGGGAGGTGAGTAAGTTGACAGAAGAAAAAAATAATACCATCAGTGAAGAAGTAGAATCTAAAACAAATGAACATGTTGAACTTACCGAAGAGGAAGTTGAACAGGTCTTTGCGGAAGAAGAAACGAATGTTCCACAAGAAGAGGGAAGCACAGGGGTAGATTATAAAGCTGAAGTTGAGCTTTTAAATAAAAAATTAGAAGAAGCAGATAATCGCTATCTTCGACTTCAAGCAGATTTTGATAATTTTCGACGCCGGACTCGTTTAGACATCGAGGCGGGTGAAAAATACCGCGCGCAGAAATTAGCTTCTGAGTTATTACCGGCATTGGACAACTTTGAGAGAGCATTAAAAGTAGAAGCTGATAACGAACAGACGCGAGTCTTGCTGCAAGGAATGGAAATGGTTTATCGTGGATTAATAGAAGCCTTGAAAAAAGAAGGTGTTGAACCAATTGAAGCAGTGGGGAAAGAATTTGACCCTAATTTCCATCAGGCAGTTATGCAGGGGGAAGATCCTGACTTTGGCTCTAACATCGTTATTGAAGAATTTCAAAAAGGTTATCTGTTAAAAGATCGGGTTATTCGCCCATCCATGGTTAAGGTTAATCAGTAAAACCTACATATTTTGTTTTAGGAGGAAATGGTTATGAGTAAAATTATTGGTATCGACCTTGGAACAACCAACTCTTGTGTTGCTGTACTAGAAGGCGGCGAACCAAAGGTTATTCCAAATCCAGAAGGAAATCGCACAACTCCGTCAGTTGTAGCATTTAAAAACAGCGAACGCCAAGTTGGGGAAGTGGCAAAGCGTCAAGCGATTACGAACCCAAATACCCTTATGTCTATTAAGCGCCATATGGGTACTGACTATAAAGTTGAAGTTGAAGGTAAAAACTATACTCCACAAGAAGTATCAGCTATTATCCTTCAATACTTAAAATCTTATGCTGAAGACTACCTTGGTGAGCCTGTTACAAAGGCTGTCATCACCGTACCTGCATACTTTAATGATGCAGAACGCCAAGCAACAAAGGATGCAGGACGTATTGCCGGCTTAGAGGTTGAGCGTATCATTAACGAGCCAACTGCTGCTGCACTTGCATACGGTTTGGATAAAACAGACCAAGACCAAACCATCCTTGTTTACGACCTTGGAGGCGGTACATTTGACGTATCGATCCTTGAACTTGGTGATGGTGTATTTGAAGTAAAATCAACTGCTGGTGATAACCGTCTTGGCGGAGATGACTTTGACCAAGTAATTATTGATTACTTAGTAGAACAATTCAAAAAAGAAAATGGCATTGATCTGTCTCAAGATAAAATGGCATTGCAACGTTTAAAAGATGCAGCTGAAAAGGCAAAGAAAGACTTGTCTGGTGTTGCTTCTACTCAAATTTCTTTACCGTTCATCACTGCAGGCCCAGCTGGTCCACTTCACCTTGAAGTGACCTTGACTCGCGCTAAATTTGATGAAATTTCTGCACATCTTGTTGAACGTACAATGGGTCCTGTTCGCCAAGCTTTAAGCGATGCTGGTCTAACTCCTGCAGAAATAGATAAGGTTATTCTTGTTGGTGGATCGACTCGTATTCCAGCAGTACAAGAAGCGATTAAAAAAGCCACTGGCAAAGAGCCTCATCGTGGAGTAAACCCTGATGAAGTAGTTGCTATGGGTGCAGCAATTCAGGGCGGCGTAATTACAGGTGATGTGAAGGACGTCGTACTATTAGACGTAACTCCATTATCGCTTGGTATCGAAACCATGGGTGGCGTATTCACAAAGCTTATCGATCGTAATACAACGATTCCAACTTCAAAATCACAGGTTTTCTCGACTGCTGCTGATAACCAAACAGCTGTTGATATTCACGTGCTTCAAGGGGAACGTCCAATGGCGGCAAATAACAAAACGCTTGGCCGCTTCCAGTTATCTGATATTCCACCAGCACCTCGTGGAATTCCACAAATTGAAGTAACATTTGATATCGACAAAAACGGTATTGTTAACGTTCGTGCAAAAGATCTTGGTACAAATAAAGAACAGCAAATTACTATTAAATCTTCAACTGGATTATCCGATGAAGAAATCCAGCGCATGGTTAAAGAGGCAGAGGAAAATGCTGATGCCGATAAACAGCGTAAGGAAGAAGTAGAACTTCGCAACGAAGCAGATCAATTAGTTTTTACAACTGAAAAAACGGTAAAAGACCTTGAAGGTAAAGTAGATGCAGCTGAGGTTGCAAAAGCGAATGAAGCAAAGGATGAATTGAAAGCAGCGATTGAGAAAAATGATCTTGCTGAAATTCGAACTAAGAAAGATGCACTACAAGAGATTGTGCAGGCATTAACGGTTAAGCTTTATGAACAAGCGGCTCAAGCTGCTCAAGGAGCACAAGGCGCAGAAGGTGCAGGCAATACAGCAAAGGACGACAATGTCGTTGATGCAGAATTTGAAGAAGTGAAAGACGATAAATAATCTCTAACAAAAAGTGAAAAAGTCAAAGCCGGGCTAACTGCTTTGGCTTTTTTATTGAATAAGATATTATTAAGTACTTCGAGAATAATCTAGCTCCAGCGCCTATGGGCTCGGGGTCATAAGCCCCTGGGCAAGGCGCTTCCGCTTTTTTTATTGCAATAGCACTTTAAAGGGTGTTAGAATAATTTTTATGTGACAGATTCGGGAGTGGTAATCATGAGTAAACGGGATTACTATGAAGTGCTTGGAGTTAGTAAAGGCGCTTCTAAGGATGAAATAAAAAAGGCTTATCGGAAACTCTCTAAAAAATATCATCCTGATATTAATAAAGAGCCCGATGCAGCGGAAAAATTTAAAGAAATCGCTGAAGCGTATGAAGTTTTAAGCGACGATCAGAAAAAGGCGCACTATGATCAATTTGGCCACACTGATCCAAATCAAGGCTTCGGGGGCGGAGCAGACTTCGGCGGAGGCTTTGGTGGCTTCGAAGATATTTTTAATACGTTTTTTGGCGGCGGAGGCGGAACAAGAAGACGTGATCCAAATGCTCCGAGACAAGGTGCGGATTTGCAATATACTATGACCATTTCTTTTGAAGAAGCGGCATTTGGTAAAGAAACTGATATTGAAATTCCGCGCGAAGAAACCTGTGAAACATGTAATGGATCTGGGGCTAAACCAGGAACAAAACCAGAAACATGTAAACATTGTAATGGTTCAGGGCAACTTAATGTTGAACAAAATACTCCGTTTGGAAGAATTGTGAATCGCCGAACTTGTAATCATTGTAACGGTACTGGTAAGGAGATTAAACACAAATGTTCAACCTGTGGTGGTGCTGGTAAGGTTAGAAAGCGTAAGAAGATTCACGTTAAAATCCCTGCAGGTATTGATGACGGCCAGCAGCTAAGAATCGCTGGACAAGGTGAGGGAGGTATAAACGGCGGCCCTTCAGGAGATTTATATATTGTATTCCATGTTAGAGAACATGAGTTCTTTGAAAGAGACGGAGACGATGTTTACTGTGAAATGCCGATTACCTTTGTTCAAGCATCGCTTGGGGATGATATCGAAGTTCCAACTTTGCATGGGAAAGTAAAGGTAAAGGTACCTGCTGGGACGCAAACAGGAACGAAATTCCGCTTAAAAGGAAAAGGGATTCCGAATGTACGCGGATATGGGGTAGGGGATCAGCATATTATTGTCCGTATTATTACTCCAACGAAGTTAACCGATAAACAAAAACAACTTCTCCGGGAGTTTGCCGATATAAGCGGTAATGCACCGATAGGAGAACATGAAGAAGGATTCTTTTCTAAAGTAAAACGAGCCTTTAAGGGCGAGTAAGGACTGGAGTTGGTAGACTATGAAGTGGTCAGAAATTAGTATTCACACCACCAATGAAGCGATTGAACCTATATCACATATTTTACACGAGGCCGGTGCCAGCGGCGTGGTAATTGAGGATCCTTTTGAACTTACGAAGGAAAGGCAGGATCAATTCGGGGAAATCTACCAACTCAATCCAGACGATTACCCTGAAGAAGGTGTTATCGTTAAAGCGTATCTACCGGTCAACAGTTTCTTGGGTGAAACGGTGGAGGCGATCAAAGAATCAATTAACAACCTAATTATTCACGATATTGATATCGGTATGAATGAGGTAACAATCAGTGAAGTGAATGAGGAAGAATGGGCCACTGCGTGGAAAAAGTATTATAACCCTGTAAAAATTTCTGAGAAATTTACAATTGTACCTACTTGGGAAATATATACACCTGTAAGCAGTGACGAACTAATCATTGAATTAGACCCAGGGATGGCGTTTGGGACTGGAACGCACCCTACAACGGTCATGTGTATCCAAGCTCTGGAACGCACGGTAAAACCTGGTGACCGTGTAATAGATGTTGGGACTGGTTCTGGCGTTTTAAGTATTGCAGCAGCTATGCTGGGAGCTGAAGATGTCCGGGCTTATGATCTTGATGAAGTAGCAGTAACACAGGCTAAATTAAATATTAAGCTTAATAAGGTTCATGAAAAAGTCACCATATCGCAAAACAATCTATTGGATGGTGTGGAAAAACATTCTGCCGATGTGATTGTGGCCAATATTCTAGCTGAAGTTATCCTGCGCTTTACAGATGATGTTGCAAAAGTGGTCAAACTAGGTGGTTCTTTTATTGCTTCTGGCATCATTCAACAGAAAAAAGACCAAGTCAAGCAGGCTTTAATTGACTCTGGCTTTGAAATTAGCGAAACGATTTTAATGGAAGACTGGGTTGCCATTATCGCAAAACGGACATAATGGATCCTATGAACTAGAAAAAAGGGGGGAAACCCCTTTTTCTATTTCTTTTTATCTTTATTAAGTGACATTATTTTAGTAAAATAAAGAGTAAAATGTTTTAGAGGGGTGCATCGTGTGCAACGCTACTTTGTTAAACAGCGAGCAAATGAACATGGTTTTGTGATTAATGGAGAAGACCGCCATCATATTATTAAAGTCATGCGCATGGATATCGGCAGTAAAATGATCTGTGTTGACGCGGATGGGAAAGCAGCTATCTGCAAAATTGCAGAAATTACCGATGAACAAGTCGTTGCAGACGTTGTACAATGGATAGATGAGACAACTGAACTTCCAATCTTGGTTACCATTGCGAGCGGACTGCCTAAAGGGGACAAGCTTGAATGGATTATTCAAAAAGGAACAGAAATGGGTGCTCAAGAGTTTCTTCCCTTTACTGCGAAGCGTTCCATTGTGAAATGGGATGAGAAAAAAGCAGCAAAGAAAGTAGAAAGATGGCAAAAGATTGCCAAGGAAGCAGCGGAACAATCCCATCGTAATTTCCTGCCAGAAGTTGGAAGCCCGGTTAACTTTAATGAGTTGCTCGATAGAAGCAAACAATTCACTTATAAATTAGCTGCTTTTGAAGATGAAAGCAGAAACGGTGAGACTTCTATACTTTCTGCCACACTGCAAAAAATGAAAAAAGGGGAATCATTACTTATTGTATTTGGTCCCGAGGGTGGTCTAGCAGAAGAAGAGGTTATTGCCCTAAAGGACTATGATTTTTCTCTTTGCGGCTTAGGCCCGCGAATTTTAAGGACGGAAACAGCACCTTTATATGCATTAGGGGCTATTTCTTATCATTTTGAATTATTGAGGTGATGAATACAATGCCAACAGTCGCGTTTCATACTCTAGGATGTAAAGTAAATCACTATGAGACTGAAGCAATCTGGCAATTGTTCAAGCAAGAAGGTTATGACCGAGTTGATTTTGAATCAATCTCTGACGTATATATCATCAATACTTGTACGGTTACCAATACTGGCGATAAGAAAAGCCGACAGGTTATTCGCCGTGCAGTCCGGAAAAATCCAGATGCTGTAATTTGTGTAACTGGGTGCTACGCTCAAACATCCCCTGCTGAGATCATGGCGATTCCTGGGGTGGATATTGTTGTCGGTACACAAGATCGTGTTAAAATGCTCGAATATATTGAGCAGTATAAAAATGAACGCCAGCCAATTAATAGTGTAGGAAATATCATGAAGAATCGTGTCTATGAAGAGCTGGATGTTCCTGCGTTCACAGACCGTACACGTGCATCATTGAAAATTCAGGAAGGTTGTAATAATTTCTGTACTTTCTGTATTATTCCATGGGCACGTGGGTTAATGAGATCTCGTGACCCCAAGGAAGTTATTCGTCAAGCACAGCAATTGGTGGATGCAGGTTACAAAGAAATCGTTTTAACTGGAATTCACACTGGCGGTTATGGCGAGGATATGAAGGATTATAATCTAGCGGCATTACTACGAGACTTAGAAGCACAGGTTAAAGGTATTGCGCGTCTACGTATTTCTTCTATTGAAGCAAGTCAGATTACTGATGAAGTAATCGAAGTCATTAAGCACTCGAACATTATTGTTCGTCATCTGCATATTCCTCTTCAATCCGGTTCTAATACCGTGTTAAAGAGAATGCGTCGTAAATACACAATGGAATTTTTTGCTGAGAGATTAGACCGCTTAAAAGAGGTACTTCCAGGCCTTGCGGTAACATCAGATGTTATTGTCGGCTTCCCGGGTGAAACAGAAGAGGAATTTATGGAGACTCATAACTTTATCAAAGACCATAAATTTTCGGAACTCCATGTTTTCCCTTACTCTAAGCGTACTGGTACTCCTGCAGCACGGATGGAAGACCAGGTTGATGAAGAAGTGAAAAATGAACGTGTACACCGCCTCATTTCCCTTTCTGACCAATTGGCTAAAGAATATGCCTCACAGTTTGAAAACGAAGTATTAGAAGTAATTCCTGAAGAGGAATTTAAAGATGAAGCAAACTCAGGATTATATGTAGGGTATACTGACAATTATCTTAAGGTAGTATTCCCGGCAACTGAAGAAATGATCGGAAAAATTGTTAAGGTGAAAATAGCAAAAGCTGGCTATCCTTATAATCAAGGTCAGTTTGTCCGTGTATTAGAAGATGACTCTATAAAAGCCGAAGTCTTTATAAAAGAAGAAGCTGCCATTTAAGGACCTATTTTGGTCCTTTTTTTCATGTTATTCTTGGGAATCATAAACATAGCAGCAAACATCTTTATGTTTTAACCCATGTTTATTATATTTAACAAATGAAATTGAAAGGAGTTGGGTCCATGGCTGTTAACATTGCCGCTATGATTGACCATACGCTGTTAAAGCCAGACGCAACAAGACAGCAAATTGAAACACTTTGCCAAGAGGCAAAGGAACATGGATTTTTCTCGGTGTGTGTTAACCCAACCTGGGTCTCCACAGCAAGGGGAATACTAAATGGCAGTAACGTAAAGGTATGTACGGTTATTGGTTTTCCTTTGGGAGCCACTACATCAGAGACAAAAGCATTTGAAACGAGAAATGCAATTGAGAATGGTGCTGACGAGGTGGATATGGTTATTAATATCGGTGCCTTGAAGGATCAAAATGATGAGTTAGTTGAAAAGGATATCCGGGCAGTCGTTGAAGCTGCAAAAGGCAGTGCGCTGACCAAGGTAATCATAGAAACCAGTTTATTAACAAGAGAAGAAAAAATTCGTGCATGTAAACTCTCCGTTAAAGCCGGTGCTGATTTTGTAAAAACATCCACAGGATTTAGCACAGGCGGTGCAACGGTCGATGATATAAACCTTATGAGGGAAACAGTTGGGCCAAATATTGGAGTAAAAGCTTCAGGCGGCGTGAGAAATACAGAGGATACACAAAAGATGATTGAAGCGGGTGCTACCAGGATTGGAGCAAGTGCTGGGGTGGCAATCCTTAAAGGCCTTACGGTTGCAGGCGATTATTAACAAACAAGACGGCCGGCGGCCGTCTTGTTTTACTTTATTGGTTTTCTATCGTGTATTCGTAAAATCATTTCACCAAACTTTGTTGCGAATGGCAGAACTAGTATCGAAGAGACAACATTAAACAATACACTAATGTGAGCTAATTGGACCATTTTTTCATCGGCTAATAAATGAGCATTTTGCTCTAGAAACGGGATGAAAGGTGAGAAGACTAAAACTCCGCCGACATTAAGCCACACGTGTGCAAAAGCCGCCAGGCGGGATTCTTTGCCGCCGCCGATTGATGCAATGAGGGCCGTAATACAGGTGCCAATGTTTGCTCCGAACACAATGGCGATTCCAGCATCTAACTGCAGGAGACCGGCAGTTAAAAATCCCATTGTAATACCTGTCATGGCTGTGCTGGATTGAATAATAGCAGTGATTAAAGCGCCGGTTAGAAGGCTATAAAAGATATTATCGTTTATCGAGAGGATAAAACTGTTTATAAATGGTAAATTCGTTAACGGCTGTGCCAGCAATTCGAACCCCTTCATTGCGGTAAACACTGAAGCAATCCCAAAAAGAAGCATTCCTATACTTCTAATCTTAATGCTTTTAAAAAATGTCAACACCACACCGACAATGGCAAACGGAACAAGAAACTGATCAATATTAAAGGTTATCAATTCGGTTTTAAAGGTTGTCCCAATATTAGTACCTAATATTATCCCAATTGATTGTGGGAAGGTCATCATCTTAGCGGATATTAAGCCGATCGTTATGACCATTACCGCGGAACTGCTTTGTAATAACGCTGTAATAAAGGTGCCTGTCACCATTCCTTTTAACGGGGTGCTTGTAAGCTTCGTCAGCCACCCTTTCAAGCGGTTTGCCGATAAATTAAATAATCCAAACCTTATAATTGTCATTCCGAATATAAATAATAAAATAAATAAGATAAATAATATGATGTACAGCATGTCTTCACCCCTCTCATAAATTCTATGTCGAAGGTTAAGGGACATGCCTGTTTTGACATGAAATTAATAAAAATGTGTGAAGCTTGTTTATTCTCTCTTAAATACAGTTGACCTTGTATCAAGGTTATATTATAATTGCAAGGTACATGGATTGAATGTAAGTGTGTTGTGTTTCGGAGGGAGGGAAAGAGAATGTCTAAAACCGTCGTTCGTAAAAACGAATCGCTTGAAGATGCTCTTCGTCGCTTCAAACGTACAGTATCAAAAACTGGTACTTTGCAAGAGGCAAGAAAGCGCGAATTCTACGAAAAGCCAAGTGTAAAACGTAAGAAAAAGTCAGAAGCAGCAAGAAAACGTAAGTTTTAAGAGAGGGTGTAATACATGAGTCTTCTCGAGCGTTTAAATAGTGACATGAAACAAGCGATGAAAAATAAGGAAAAAGACAAACTCACAACGATTCGGATGGTAAAAGCTTCATTGCAAAATGAAGCGATTAAGCTTGGAACAAGCGAGCTTTCCGAAGAACAAGAGTTAACAGTCCTTTCTCGCGAAGTAAAGCAACGCAAAGACTCCCTCCATGAATTTGATAAAGCAGGTCGTCAAGACCTTGTTGATAAATTGCGTGCAGAGCTGGCTGTTGTTGAGGTTTATTTACCTAAACAACTTTCAGAAGAGGAATTATCAGAAATAGTGAAAGAAACCATTTCTGAAGTCGGCGCAACATCAAAAGCGGATATGGGAAAAGTGATGGCTGCTATCATGCCTAAAGTAAAAGGCAAAGCTGATGGATCACTTGTTAATAAATTTGTACAACAACACCTTTCATAATTATTCTTACAACAACCAAAGCCGCGGGCAATAATGCCTGCGGTTTTTTCATATTCTAAAGATGAAACCTTATTGCTTCAAGTACGTAATAAGATTATATAAATGCCGCTTTAGAAGGGAGGGGTTTTATGGTAGAGTTTTTAACAAATCCCGTAGTTGTGACTGTTCTTTTAACAATTGCCGGTGCAGCTATTGTATATGAGCTTTTTTCAACAAGATTTGGCATATCAGGTTTTATTGGTTTATTTGCGTTATTACTCTTCTTTTATGGACATTTTCAAGCAGGGCTCGCTGGTGTAGGAACTATTATTTTATTTGCCGTCGGTATTCTGCTGATTTTTTTGGAATTATTCTTGCCGGGGGCCATTTCAGGTACGTTAGGTCTAGCTGCATTAATTGCAAGTCTTTTCCTTGCTGGAGAAAACCCATTGTATATTGGTATATCCATTTTTATTGCTATTTGTATCTCAATCATTCTCTTATATGTCATGATAAAGATTTTTGGTAAAAAGATGGTTTTATTTAATCGAATGATATTGTTCGATACCGCCAGGAAAGAAGATGGTTATGTTACGAATGTGAACCGTAATGATTTGCTTGGTAAGGAAGGTATTGCACTCACCGTATTACGGCCATCTGGGACGGCAATTATCCAAAATGAACGACTTGATGTTGTGAGTGAAGGAGGCTTTATTGATCAGGGTTCGACCATTAAGGTGATTAAGGTAGAAGGAGTTCGAATTGTTGTCAGAGAAATGTAGTTCATTTAACAAGGAGGTATGAACATGGAATTAACAAGTGGTTCACTATTTATTATTGCCATTATTGTTGTCGCATTAATTTTTCTAGGAATATTATTATCCTTTGTCCCGGTAATGCTCTGGATATCGGCACTTGCTGCAGGGGTAAAAATCAGCATCTTTACATTAATTGGGATGAGACTTAGGAGAGTAACACCCAGCAGGGTTGTTAACCCGCTGATTAAAGCACATAAAGCAGGTTTAAATGTTACGACCAACCAACTGGAAAGCCATTACCTGGCTGGTGGAAACGTGGATAGGGTCGTAAACGCTTTAATTGCTGCCCACCGTGCAAATATTGAATTATCATTTGAACGATGTGCTGCAATTGATTTAGCAGGACGTGATGTGTTAGAAGCCGTCCAGATGAGTGTAAACCCCAAAGTCATTGAAACACCTTTTATTGCAGGTGTTGCCATGAATGGGATAGAGGTAAAAGCGAAAGCCAGAATTACTGTTCGAGCCAATATTGACCGCCTTGTCGGTGGTGCTGGCGAAGAAACCATTGTGGCTCGTGTTGGTGAAGGTGTCGTATCAACAATAGGTTCATCCGAGAATCACAGCAAGGTACTTGAAAATCCTGATCTTATTTCACAGACCGTTCTATCAAAAGGATTGGATGCCGGTACGGCCTTTGAAATTTTATCGATTGATATCGCCGATGTAGATATCGGCAAGAACATCGGAGCTGAGCTGCAAACAGAACAGGCCGAAGCCGATAAGAAAATTGCACAGGCAAAAGCGGAGGAACGCAGGGCGATGGCTGTTGCACAGGAGCAGGAAATGAAGGCGAAAGTACAAGAAATGCGGGCAAAAGTGGTAGAGGCAGAGGCGCAGGTACCACTCGCCATGTCAGAAGCACTTAAATCAGGTAATATGGGTGTTATGGATTATATGAATATACGGAATATTTCAGCTGACACTGATATGAGAGGTTCTATTGGTAAGATGACTGGCGATAAAAAAGATGACCGCTAAGATACTGTCTGATTTTCCCTTGGAAGGAGGGAAGCAATTGGAAACGATTTTATTTATCATTATTGCCGGTATTCTTTCTACCTTCTTTAGCAGGGCTAAAAGCAAGCCTAAACCTGCTAAAGCAAAGCCATTTACAGCTAAAGGGTTTAATGACATCCGTACACAGTTTGAACAACATACAAGAAACGCAGCAAAGCAAATTTCAACCGGGCAGCCGGTTATGGAAGGCTTTAAAGAAAAATATCAAGAGGTAACGAGTGAGATAGAACCAAATCAGGGTGGAAGAATGCACAACGCTTCATATAAGACTAAGGTGAAGGTAGAAGAGAAAATAACTACAACTAACGTTCCTGATGAAAAGGCAATCATTAATGGGATAATTTGGTCTGAAATTCTAAGTGAGCCTAGAGCTAAAAGACCTTATTTTTCAAAAAAAGGTTAATAAACATAATAGAAAAAATGTGCTAGAACTCTTTTTCATTTCATAAACATGAGATGAAAGGGGGTTCTTTTTTTATGGCAAAAAAATTGGGCCAACGTGTTCGCAACTGGATGGCACAAAAAATGGATCTTCCTCAAGATGTCTTGATGGATTTACCCCGGATTACGATGATTGGGCAAATCCATATATATATTGAGAATCATAGAGGTTTATTGACCTTTACAGACAAAGAATTACGATTGCTGTTAAGACAAGGACAATTACAAATAAAAGGCAAAGCATTCGTCATTAAAACGATCTTACCTGAAGAAATATTACTTGAGGGGAAAATTGACCAGGTCATTTATATAAATGATAATTCGGGAGGAACAATATGAAAAACCAATGGTTCGAATTTTTATTTGGCAGAGTAACAGTAAAAGTTTCTGGTAAAGGGATAGAAAGATTTTTAAATATCTTAATTAGGAATAATTTAACGATATGGAATGTGAAACGGCATGGTACAGAGACGATTACCTTTACAATGAGATTGCGGGATGCTTTGAAAATAAGGCATTATGCAAAAGGAAGAGAATGCACCATTTCATTCCTGAAAAGGAGTGGAGTGCCTTTTTTGTTTAAACGGCTGTTAAAAAATAGTGGATTCATCATAGGGGCAGGTTTATTTTTTGCCATCATTTTGTTTTTATCAAATGTGATCTGGGGTATTGAAGTAAAGGGCGCAAAACCTGCAACAGAGTACCAAATCCGCAAAGAATTGGACAAGATGGGAGTGAAAATTGGGAAGGTTCAATTTTTTGTTAATAATGTTGAGGGAATACAGCGAAAGTTGACGAATAACATTGGCAACCTAACGTGGGTTGGTGTTGAATTAAGGGGGACAACCTATCATCTCCAAGTTGTTGAGAAAAATGAACCTGAAAAGCCAGAGCAGCTTGCACCGCAGAATCTTGTTGCTAAAAAGAAAGCTACGATTGTTAAGATGTATATTGAAAAAGGTCAAAAGGCTGTTGATATCAACGATCATGTTCAGCCGGGCCAACTACTAGTTTCCGGCGTTTATGGAAAAGAAGGACAAACTGAGATTGTCCCGGCAGAAGGCGAAGTTTGGGGAGAAACATGGTATAAGAGCCATGTGGAGCAGCCGCTTGAAACAGACTTTAAAGTATTTGACGGCAGGGAAAAGCAAAAACATTATCTAATTTTGGGTAACTTTGAAATTCCGGTTTGGGGTTTTGGAAAACTAGAGTTCAAGGAATATGAAACCGAAAAGAATGTTCAAAAAATCCGGTTTCTAAAATGGGAATTACCAATCTCTTTTGGAAATGTGACGATGAGGGCTAGTGAGCAGATTACAAGGACGTATACTGAAAAAGAAGCCCAAGAAATTGCTCTTGAATTGGCTAAAAAAGAAATAAAAAGTCATCTAGATGAAGATGCTATCATAAAGGATGAAAAAATTTTGCACAGGGAAATGGAGAATGGTAAAGTTATACTAGATATCCATTTTAAGATAATCGAAAATATTGCAGTCGGACAACCAATTCCCAAGGAGACTAATGAATGACAGTAGAACTTAAAACCATTAATGTACAACTTGAGAACCCAGCAGAGGCAATTGCCTTACTAGGCAATTCAGATTCGAATTTAAAAATTCTTGAAGAGGAGCTTGGCGTTTCCGTCGTTACAAGAGGTGAATCAGTGAGCTTGTCTGGTGATGAAGATAAGGTGGTCCTAGCCAGTGAAATAATAGACCGTTTAATCTTCGTCATTCGCAAGGGAGTCACGATCAGCCAGCGGGATGTCTTATATGCTATCCAGATGGCACAAAAAGGGACCCTTGACTATTTTCAAAACCTTTATGAAGAAGAAATAGCAAAGAATATTAAAGGAAAGTCTATACGAATAAAAACACTCGGACAGAGACAATATGTAGTGGCCATCAGAAACAGCGACCTTGTATTTGGTATAGGTCCTGCCGGAACCGGGAAAACCTATCTTGCCGTTGTAATGGCAGTCAATGCATTAAAGAGTGGTAAGGTCAATAAAATTATCCTTACCAGACCTGCAGTTGAAGCTGGCGAAAGCCTTGGCTTTTTACCTGGAGATCTAAAAGAAAAGGTGGATCCATATTTACGGCCATTATATGATGCACTGCACGATGTACTTGGTACCGAACATACTCAAAGACTGATTGAACGTGGAACTATTGAAATTGCTCCTCTTGCATATATGAGGGGACGGACACTAGATGATGCATTTGTTATATTAGATGAAGCACAAAATACCACACAAGCACAAATGAAGATGTTCTTAACACGGCTTGGCTTCGGGTCTAAAATGGTCATCACGGGTGACCAAACACAAATTGACCTGCCAAAAGGTGCAAAGTCGGGGTTAATTGTCGCCGAAGAAATTCTAATGAATGTTAAAGGAATATCGTTTATTTTCCTTGAACAAAGCGACGTGGTGCGTCATCCTTTAGTAGCAAGAATTATTGATGCATACGAAAAGAAACCTTTAAAACACTAATCAAAATAGGAAGGGATAAACCGTTTATTGGTTTATCCCTTTTGCGGTTTCAACATAATTCATTGGTAAAACACGGGTTTGATGATTTGAGGATGAAACTTGATTGAAAAACTGTTATCATTTTACATAAAGCATTCATACCTTGAAATTTGGATAGTTTTGCCTTTTTGGGGGGAGTTAATTGAAAAAAATTCAACATTACTTAATACAAGTAAAAAAACTTCTTGACTTTACCTTCTTCCGTATTCTTTTTTTTCTAGTTATCGGTGTGATTTTATTTATATCTATGTATGGCAACGTAAAACCAGAAAAATTGGATGTTAGTTTATTAACCGTCGCAGATCAGACTATCCGCTCTCCTGCTACAGTAGAGGATAAAACGAGTACGGAAAAGAAACGGCAAGAGGCATTGAATCAGGTCCAAGATGTATACACCGTAAAGCGGGAGTACACCTCAAATCAAGTTGAATTGATTGCTTCGATTTTTGATGCTGCAGTAGAGGTACATACGGAAATCGAAGCAGAGATTAAAAAACAACCCGCCGACGAAGAAATTCCTAATGAGAGTGAAACAATCAAACCGACCACTGAAGAAAAAGTAACGATGCTGAAAGCAAAGTTGACAGAACGGGTAACAAAAGAGCTTTCTGAAAGGGTTTTTACTGCGCTTGTACAAGCAAGTAGAGATGAGCTCCAAATTGCGAAAGACCTGACGGTTACTGCCATAAATCATGTCATGAATCAAAGAATTTCCGCAGATGATGTTGAAAATGCAAAAAAGAGCCTGGAAGAGGAATTAAAATTTACAACATTAAACGGGGATTTAAAAAGTGCAGCCATTGAGTTAGGAAGATATGCTGTTATTCAAAATGAATTCTATGATCCAGTAGCAACTGAGGAGCTTCGTGAACAGGCAGCAGAAAGTGTAGAACCTGTTAAAATTCTTCAAGGTCAAATTATTATTGAAGAAGGCAGGTTAATCAGACAGGAAGAATACCGTCAGCTTGAGCTTGTCGGGTTATTAGATAATGAAAAATCCTTCAAGCCATTCGTGGGATTAATTGTTTTGCTTCTGATTATTTTGTCCGCGGTCTATTATTATTTTTACCAAATGAAGGAACAGCCTGAAAAACGCCAGACCTATCTGTTGATGTTTGGGATTATTTTCCTATTTTCCTTATTTTTATTAAAGATTATTAGTATGCTGCAAATCTTTAATTATTCAGGAATAGGTTATTTATTCCCTGCGGCCATGGCAGGCATGCTGTTAAAGATTTTAATTGATGAAAAGATTGCGGTTCTTACCTCCATTGTGTTGGCAGTGTGCGGCAGTATTCTATTCAATGAAGGGGTTTCAGGAACACTCAACTTTACGGAAGGGATTTATATTTTATTTAGCGCCCTAGCCGGAATACTCTTTTTAAGTGATCAAAATCAACGCTCAAAAATCCTGCAGGCAGGCTCATTTGCAGCAGGTGTTAACCTATTTACGATTTGGGCCTTAATGTTGCTTCCAAACGGTCAATTCACTGGCCTTGAATATGGTTACTATATCGTGACAGCTATCTTTTCTGGTATTGGGTCTGCGGTATTAACCATTGGATTGTTGCCATTTTTTGAGGCAAGCTTCGGTATTTTATCTACGATGAAATTAATCGAACTATCAAATCCAAATCATCCGTTGCTTCGAAAGATACTAATGGAGGCACCAGGAACGTATCACCATAGTGTCATGGTTGCTAATCTTTCTGATGCAGCCTGTGAAGCAATTGGCGCGAATGGTCTTTTAGCAAGAGTAGGCAGTTATTATCATGACATTGGGAAAACAAGACGTCCTAACTTTTTTATAGAAAACCAATTGCACCGTGAAAACCCACATGATCGTCTGCCGCCGGAGAAAAGCGCAAATATTATTATTTCTCATGTAACGGATGGCGTTGAAATTTTAAAAGATCATAGTATGCCGAAAGAAATAATTCAAATAGCTGAACAGCACCACGGTACCACTTTATTGAAATATTTCTATCATAAGGCGTCTCAAAACGGTGAACTTATAAAAGAAGAGGATTATCGTTATCCCGGTCCAAAGGCCCAAACAAAGGAATCAGCTGTCATTGGCATTGCGGACAGTGTGGAAGCAGCTGTTAGATCCTTAAACCAGCCGACTCCGGAGACGATTGAATCGCTTGTTAAAAAAATTGTCGCAGACCGGCTGCAGGATGGGCAATTATCTGAATGTTATTTAACTTTAAAGGAACTAGAAACGGTCTCACACTCTTTTTGTGAGACTTTAAAGGGTATCTTTCATTCAAGGATTGAATACCCAGAAATGAAGAAAAAGGTGATACAAGTATGAATCATTTAACGATTGATTTAGTTGATGAAACAAATGAACTTTCTGAAGAAAACATGATAGAGATTGAAAAACTTTTAAACTTTGCAGCCAAGAAACAAAATGTTGAAGAGGATAGCGAGGTATCGGTAACATTTGTTTCGAATGAAAGAATTCATGAAATTAACCGAGAGTACCGCGATAAAGATGCCCCAACCGATGTCATTTCTTTTGCGATGGAGGAATTAGGTGAGGGCGAAACAGAATTAATGGGTATAAATATGCCTCGTGTCTTAGGAGATATCATTATTTCTATCCCTAAAGCAAAAGAACAGGCAGAAGAGTACGGGCACACTTTTATTCGAGAATTGGGATTCTTGTCGGTTCATGGATTTCTCCATCTATTAGGTTATGACCATATGACGGAAGAGGAAGAGCAAGAAATGTTCACACTTCAAAAGGAAATTTTAAACGAATATGGGCTTACACGATAAGCCTATTCGACTGCTCAAATCCTTTACCTTTGCCATTGAAGGAATAAAGACTGCTATAAAAACTGAAAGAAACATGCGGATTCATCTGTGTATTTCTATCATTGTTATCGGGTTGTCTTTTTTCTTCTCCATTCGTAATGTGGAGTGGATACTGGTATTGATCATAATTGGCGGAATGTTTGCGCTTGAATTAATGAATACTGCAATTGAAAGGCTGGTTGACCTTGTAACCAAAGAGTTTCACCCGTTGGCAAAACAGGCTAAGGATTTGGCTGCTGGTGCAGTATTTGTTTACGCCATACTTGCCGTCATAGCAGGTTTTATTATCTTCATACCGTACATTACAAAATGATAAATTTGTAAATTTGAAAACGGAAAGTGAATTAGGTAAAATAATGAATCACAGCAGTAAAAACATAATAGGACAATTTGCTGACTTTTAAGAAAATTCAAATTTTTCTATTATATTTTTGTTACAAATGATGATTTTGTGGCAATTTTAAGTTAAAATAAAGGAAGCGGCAGACTTCTGCTGGAAGGGAAGAAGACTAGTGAACATCGAGAAATTAATTGAAGAAGCTAAATTGGCAAGAGAAAAAGCCTATGTTCCCTATTCTAAATTTGGTGTTGGAGCAGCATTATTAACAACGAATGGAAAAGTATATCATGGATGCAATATTGAAAATGCCGCATACAGTCTGTGCAATTGCGCGGAACGTACCGCATTGTTCAAAGCGTATTCAGAGGGTGATCGTGATTATCAAATGCTTGCGGTTGTAGCAGATACAGACCGTCCCTGCTCGCCTTGCGGTGCATGCCGGCAAGTAATATCAGAACTCTGTCCAAGAGATATGAAAGTTGTACTGACCAACCTAAAAGGTGATGTCCTTGAAATTACAGTAGAAGAATTACTGCCTGGTGCTTTCTCTCCGGAGGATTTAAATGCAGAATAAAAATGGATACAAATCAGGCTTTATTTCAATAATCGGCCGTCCCAATGTTGGAAAATCAACCTTTCTTAATAGGGTAATTGGTCAGAAAATCGCAATTATGAGTGATAAACCTCAGACTACACGTAATAAAATCCAAGGGGTATTAACGCTGGATGATACCCAGATGGTTTTTATTGACACACCAGGAATTCACAAGCCGAAGCACAAACTTGGCGACTTCATGATGAAAGTAGCACAAAATACACTTAAAGAAGTGGATTTAATTTTATTTATGGTAAACGCAGAAGAAGGATTTGGCCGCGGGGAAGAATTTATCCTTGAAAAGTTTCAAACCATTCAAACTCCAATCTTTCTTGTTATCAATAAAATTGACCAAATTCATCCGGATGAATTGCTTCCGTTAATTGAATCATATAAAGAAAAATATCCTTTTAAAGAAATTGTCCCAATTTCTGCACTAGAAGGAAATAATGTAGAACGTTTATTAGAACAAATTAAAACGTATTTACCTGAAGGACCGCAATATTATCCTGCTGATCAGGTAACCGATCACCCGGAACGATTTATTATTACTGAATTAATACGGGAGAAAGCGCTGCACTTAACACGGGAGGAGATACCACATTCACTTGCAGTCGTTCTCGATAAAATGGAACGACAAAAGGGAAAAGATATTATTCATGTGATGGCCACCGTTATTGTTGAAAGGGATTCGCAAAAAGGAATTATCATCGGCAAGCAAGGCAGTATGCTAAAAGAAATTGGAAAACGAGCCCGGGTGGATATTGAAAATCTCCTGGGGTCAAAGGTGTTCTTAGAACTCTGGGTTAAAGTTCAAAAGGATTGGCGAAATAAAATGACTCAGCTTCGCGATTTTGGCTTTAATGAAGATGAGTATTAATAACCCTATCTAAAATATTTTGTTTTTTTAGAGATTATGCATGGACAACATTAACAAAATTTTCGTCTTATGATTTTTGCAAGACAGGCTATGATAATTGTAAGGTTTGGGATTTTAAAAGAAGCTAGTCTAAATCATGAAAGGTGGGGTTTTCGATGATGGATTTTACGTGGAAAGTATTCCTGCAAACAGGCAATATTGACACATACCTTCTCTTTAAAGAGCTTGAGAAGGAAAACCAAGAAATACCCGGTAATCAGAATGAAGATCTAGCACAAATTGATTTTCCTGTTTCATAAGTTTGTTCTTGTAACACGGGATGGTGGCATACATGCTGCAGAAATGTGAAGGCATTGTCATTAGAACAACAGATTATGGTGAAACCAATAAAGTAGTAACGTTATATACTAGGGAATGGGGAAAGATTGGCGTTATGGCAAGAGGGGCCAAAAAGCCAAACAGCCGTCTTTCTGCCATTTCCCAACTTTTCACACACGGCTATTTCCTCTTACAGAAAGGAACCGGTTTGGGGAGTGTTCAGCAGGGAGAAATGATTACGAGTTTTCGCTCTATTGCGGAAGATATTTTTTTAACTGCCTACGCAAGTTATATCGTTGAACTAACGGATAAATGTACGGAGGATAAGAAACCAAACCCATTTCACTTCGAATTGCTGTATCAAACCCTGAATTATATGAATGAAGGTTATGATCCAGATATTTTAATGAATATCTACGAGATGAAAATGTTAAATGTCTTGGGATTATATCCTATTTTAAACAAATGTTCCGTTTGCGGAAGTACAGACGGACATTTTTCTTTTTCTATTAGAGAAGGCGGTTTGATTTGCCATCGGTGTTTGGGCCAGGATCCATATCATCTAAAATTATCGCCTGCAGCTGTAAAGTTAATACGGCTCTTTTATTATTTTGATCTCTCTCGATTAGGAAATATCTCGGTTAAAGAGGAAACGAAGGCGGAGTTAAAGAAAATAATCTCCACGTATTATGAAGAATACTCTGGTCTGCACCTTAAAACCAAAAAATTTATTAATTCAATGAACCAATTTCGCAATCTTTTATAATTCGTTTATTGACAAGTGTTTTTGTTTTCGATAATATGTTTGGTAATATGATAATTGCAATGAGAGAAAGTAGTACTTTGTTCACTCTATAAAAGCGAACCTAGGGTGGTGTGAGCTAGGGGATAGAGCACTTAGGAAGGCGTTCTTGAGCATTAAGTGTCCATAATGGACTATTAAAAGAGGCTGCTTTAATGGCAGCAAATAGGGTGGAACCGCGGGTAACTCTCGTCCCTATGCCTAAAGGCATAGGGATGGGAGTTTTTTTATTTTATTAAATTAAAGGCTGTGCCCATTTTGTAAATATGTTGATTGGAGCTAAGCACTTGGAGCGCAAATCAACAGGCAATTTATAAACAGCCAAATAAAAAGGAGTAATAATAATGAGTGTAACAATGGAGCAAATTGTTTCTCATGCGAAACACAGAGGTTTTATTTTCCCAGGGTCAGAAATTTACGGCGGCTTGGCAAATACATGGGATTACGGTCCGCTGGGAGTCGAATTCAAAACCAATATTAAACAAGCATGGTGGAAGAAGTTTGTCCAAGAGTCCCCGTATAATGTCGGATTGGATGCCAGCATCTTAATGAATCCTAGAACATGGGAAGCATCTGGTCATATTGGAAACTTCAATGACCCAATGATTGACTGTAAAAATTGTAAAGCAAGGCACCGGGCAGACAAGTTAATTGAAAATGCCCTCGAGGAAAAAGGAATAGAAATGGTAGTCGATGGATTGCCATTTGAAAAAATGGAAGAACTGATTAAAGAGAATAACATTGCCTGTCCGGACTGTGGCAGTCACGATTTCACAGGTATTCGTCAGTTCAATTTAATGTTTAAAACCTTCCAAGGAGTTACGGAATCTAGTACAAATGAAATTTTCTTACGTCCAGAAACAGCTCAAGGCATCTTTGTAAACTTTAAAAATGTTCAACGGACCATGAGAAAGAAACTTCCATTTGGTATTGCACAAATCGGAAAAAGCTTCCGTAACGAAATTACACCAGGAAACTTCACTTTCCGTACACGGGAATTTGAACAAATGGAGCTTGAATTTTTCTGTAAGCCGGGTGAAGAGCTCGAATGGTTTGATTATTGGAAGCATTTCGCTGAAAAGTGGCTAATCTCTCTTGGAATGAGCAGAGAAAATTTACGCCTTCGTGACCATTCAGAGGATGAATTATCACATTATAGTAACGCAACAACTGACTTTGAATACAAATTCCCATTCGGGTGGGGCGAACTTTGGGGTGTAGCTTCTAGAACGGATTATGACTTAAAGCAGCATATGCAATTCTCAGGTGAAGATTTTAATTATATCGATCCGGAAACGAACGAAAGATATATTCCGTATTGTATTGAACCATCCCTAGGTGCAGACCGTGTCACATTAGCGTTTTTAATTGACGCGTATGATGAAGAGCAACTTGAAGATGGAACAACTAGAACCGTGATGCATTTCCATCCAGCATTGGCACCGATAAAGGCAGCCGTTCTGCCGTTATCAAAGAAGCTTTCGGAAGAAGCGAAGGAAGTTTTTGCAGAATTGGCTAAACATTTCACCGTGGATTATGATGAGGCAGGGTCAATTGGTAAACGATACCGCCGTCATGATGAAATCGGTACACCATTTTGCATCACCTATGATTTTGATTCGAAAGATGACAAAATGGTTACAATCCGGGACAGAGATACAATGGAACAAACCCGCGTACCAATCGCTGACCTAGTTTCATTTATCCAAAATAAAATATCTTTTTAAATTAGCCCGCGGAAAGCGAAGCGCCTGGAGCTCAGATCAACTGGCAAGTTAATACAACCTTAAACTAATTGAGAAAAGGTACGGAAACCTCCGTACCTTTTACCTTACACTCAATCCTTTTCAAGAAAAAAATTATTGGTATAATATTTTTAATAAAGAAATTTTATTTAAAATATGTACATAGTGCATTTACATGGTGGTGAGAAAAATAGAACTAACCAAACGCCAGGATCAGATTATCAAAATAGTTAAAGAACAAGGACCCATAACGGGTGAACAGATTGCCGACCAGCTAAACTTAACAAGGGCTACGTTACGCCCGGATTTATCCATCTTAACGATGGCCGGTTATTTAGATGCCAGACCACGTGTTGGCTATTTTTACACAGGGAAATCCGGTACGCAGCTATTAACAGAAAATCTCCAAAAAATACATGTCAGGGATTATACATCAATTCCAGTTGTGGTAAAGGAAAATGTATCCGTTTATGATGCTATTGTTACCATGTTCCTTGAAGATGTAGGTACGTTATTTGTTGTCGATCAAAATTCACTTTTGGTTGGAGTCCTCTCAAGGAAGGATTTATTAAGGGCCAGTTTAGGAAAACAGGAACTGACCACCCTTCCGATCAATATCATTATGACAAGAATGCCAAACATTACGATGTGTGAAATGGATGATTTATTAATTGATATTGCGAAACTATTAATTGATAAGCAAATTGATGCTCTCCCCGTTGTCAGGAAGTCTGATAAAGGCTACGAGGTTATTGGGAGGATTACAAAAACAAATATTACGAAAGCGTTTGTTGCATTAGGTAATGAATAATAGTTCTGCAGAGGAGTTGTTGAGGAAGAATGAGTACGCCCGTTATTTATGTTGTATCTGATTCAGTTGGGGAAACGGCTGAATTGGTTACAAAAGCAGCAATCAGCCAGTTTAATGGTTCCGGTATGACCCTTAAAAGATTCCCATATGTTGAGGATAAAGAACATATTGATGATGTTATTTCATTGGTTAAAATGGACCGTGCTATGATCGCTTTTACATTGGTCAAACCGGATATGCGGGAATATATGAAGGAAAAGGCTGATCAATCAGGAATCTATGCTGTTGATCTAATGGGGCCAATTATGGACCAAATCCAAATCTTTAGTGGTAAAACACCATTATGTGAACCAGGTCTTGTGAGGAAGTTGGATGAAGATTATTTTAAAAAGGTTGAAGCAATCGAATTTGCCGTAAAATACGATGACGGCAGAGACCCTAGGGGAATATTAAAAGCAGATATTATTTTAATTGGGGTTTCAAGGACGTCAAAAACGCCTTTATCACAATACTTGGCTCACAAACGATTGAAAGTAGCCAATGTTCCTCTAGTTCCAGAGGTAGATCCTCCAGAGGAACTATTTAAAGTACCTGCGGAAAAATGTTTTGGATTAAAAATCAGCCCGGAAAAATTGAATAATATTAGACGTGAACGACTAATCTCATTAGGTTTGAATGATCAGGCGAGCTATGCCAATATCGAACGGATTCGTGATGAACTTACCTTTTTCGAAAAAATAGTCAACAAAATTAACTGCCCTGTCATCGATGTTACAAATAAGGCTGTAGAAGAGACGGCAAATGTGATCCTAAACTATATTCAAAAAAGAAGATCTTAACACATAATCATTGGATTATGTGTTTTTACATGAAAGTTTTCCAGAAAAAATGCTTAAAAAGTTATGGAAAAATAAAAAAGAATGTACTATAATAAAAAATTGTGATAAAAATGAATCTTTTAGGTTTAGACTTGCGTAGGAACGAATAAACTATTTATTGTTAGATGTCAAGGGAACCACCAGAAAAAAATTCGACATATATCCTTTTTATAAAAGTTGACTGGTTAAAGAAGGAATAAGCGGAGTGATGTAGAATTAATACTAAAGAAAAAGGCATTCCTGCTATTTTTGTCGATGCAGATTCATGCCCGGTTAAAGGGGAAATTGTCGAAATCGCTTCTGAATTTTCCGTTAAAGTTCTTTTTGTCGCTTCTTACGATCACCATGGAAACAATAATACTACATATGCAAATGCAACATGGAAATATGTTGATTCTAGGAAAGAAGCTGCGGACTTATTCATCATGAATCACGCCAGTAAAGGAGATATTGCCGTTACACAGGATATCGGTCTTGCATCCACTTTAATCCCAAAGGGTGTGCATGTGTTATCTCCAAAAGGTATTCTCTTTGATGAGACCGGAATACAAACAGCTCTTGACTTACGCTACTTAAATGCTAAAGCAAGAAAAAGGGGTGTTTATGGCAAGGGACCAAAACCTTATAATTCTGAGGACCGTACAAAATTTATCAATCAGTTAACTAAAATTTTGTCGAAATTTGCAGGAATTTAGCGTTCCTTACAGAATTAATAATGTTAGAATAATGGAGTTGTTTTCATGGCAGACCGTATTGCCGAAGAAAAAATAGATCAAATTCGTCAGGCGGTTGATATCGTTGATGTGATCGGCGATTATGTACAACTCAAAAAGCAGGGACGAAATTACTTCGGATTATGTCCCATCCATGGAGAAAATACACCATCATTTTCCGTTTCATCTGATAAACAAATATTTCATTGCTTTGGCTGCGGAGCAGGCGGAAATGTTTTTTCATTCATTATGGAACTTGAAGGTTGTTCATTTCTTGAGGCAGCTGTTAAATTGGCCGAAAAAGCGAATATCGACCTGGAAATAAGTTCTGTTCCAAATGGGAAGGGGAAAAGTGTTTCTCCAGAGATTCAATCCATGCTCAATGCTCATGAGTTGTTACGTAAATTTTACCATCACCTGCTGGTAAACACAAAGGACGGTCAACACGCATTAGAGTATCTTCTAGAAAGAGGATTTACCCGTGAATCGATAGATAAATTTCAAATTGGCTATAGCTTAAGTTCATGGGATTTTGTTTATAAATTTCTCTCAAAACGAGATTTTAATTCGGAAGAGATGGAAAAAGCCGGATTGATCATTAAGCGTGAGAAGGACGGTACTTACTTTGACCGTTTCCGGAATCGAATTATGTTTCCGATTTATGACCGTAATGGAAATACGATTGCTTTTTCTGGGAGAACACTAGGGGCAGAGGAGCCTAAATATTTAAATAGTCCCGAAACAGTAATCTTTAATAAAAGTAAAATTTTATATAATTTTCATTTAGCAAAACCTTCGATACGAAAATTACAGCATGCAGTGTTATTTGAAGGATTTGCCGATGTAATTGCTGCAGATCGGGCTGGAGTCGAAAATGGAATTGCGACAATGGGGACATCCTTAACAGATGACCATATTAGTCTTCTCCGCCAGAACACTCAATCCATAACAATTTGTTATGACTCTGACAAGGCTGGAATCGAAGCTGCTTACCGTGCAGGAAATCTGCTTACAGATAAAGGAAGTACTACCATTAAAGTTGCGTTAATGCCGGATGGCCTTGATCCTGACGAATACATTAAAAAGAATGGTGCGGAAAAATTCCGTAATGAGGTAATGGCCGGCAGTCTAACATGGATGGGTTTTAAGTTTCTTTATTTTCGTAGAGGAAAAAATCTTCAACTAGAAGGAGATCGCCTAGCCTATATCGAAGAAATACTAAGAGAAATTAGTAAATTGACGAAGGCTGTTGAAAAAGATCATTATTTGCGGCAACTTGCGAATGAGTTCTCACTCTCATTAGAGGCTCTTCAATCTCAACTTAAACAGCAGGAAAAGCAAAATTTTTTTACTGAGAAAAAACAAGCACAAACTCATAGTAAAAATCCACCTGTTAGTAAAGCTTTAATTATTCCGAAAAACGGAAATGAATTAAAGCCTGCGCATTATACAGCTGAGCGCCGACTAATCGCTCATATGTTAAAAGACCGTGATGTTGCATACAAAGTTCAGGATCTTCTTAATGGTCAAACTTTTAATGTCGATGAACATCAGGCTATCATAACTTATTTATTTGGTTTTTATGAAGACCATTTAAATCCTGATTCCGCAGCCTTTTTAAACTATATTCAAGATGAAAATCTAAGAAGAATGGTTGTAAACATCGAAATGATGTCCATAAATGAAGAACTAACGAATCAGGAATTAAATGATTATATCAAACAGGTGTTGAATTATCAAAAATTGTTAAAGATAAAGGAAAAAGAAGTGGAACTTAAAGAGGCAGAACGACAAAGTGATTTTTTAAAAGCTGCTGCAATTGGAAATGAAATTACACAATTGCATAAATCGTTATAGATTCCATTTTCATGTCTTTTATTCTGGAAGGAGGAGGACATATGGCTGAAAAATCAGCTCGTTCAAAAGAGGCAGAGAATGAACTGACCTTGGAACAAGTGAAAGAACAGTTAACCGAACTGGGTAAAAAAATCGGCGTCCTTGCCTACGATGATATCGCTGAAAAAATGGCAAATTTTGATTTAGAGTCTGAACAAATGGATGAATTTTATGAATACCTTGGTGAGCAGGGAATTGAGTTAGTTGGAGAAAGTGATGAGGAAGATCCAAGCATCAAACAACTGGCTAAAGAAGATGATGATGAATTTGATTTAAATGACTTAAGTGTTCCTCCAGGAGTTAAGATTAATGATCCCGTACGTATGTACTTAAAAGAAATTGGCCGTGTAGACCTCCTTTCTGCAGAAGAGGAAATTAAGCTGGCCAACCGTATTGAAGAAGGCGATGAGGAAGCAAAACGACGCCTTGCAGAAGCAAACCTGCGTCTTGTTGTAAGTATTGCAAAACGTTACGTAGGACGTGGTATGTTATTTCTTGATTTGATTCAAGAAGGAAATATGGGTCTAATTAAAGCAGTAGAAAAGTTTGATTACCGTAAAGGCTTTAAATTTAGTACCTATGCAACATGGTGGATCCGCCAGGCCATTACAAGAGCGATCGCTGACCAAGCTAGAACCATTCGCATTCCAGTGCATATGGTTGAAACCATTAATAAATTAATACGTGTTCAAAGACAATTACTTCAGGACCTAGGACGTGAACCAACGCCGGAAGAAATTGCAGAAGATATGGACCTTACTCCTGATAAAGTAAGAGAAATCTTAAAAATTGCACAAGAGCCAGTTTCATTAGAAACACCTATTGGTGAAGAAGATGATTCCCATTTAGGCGACTTTATTGAAGACCAAGATGCCACTTCACCATCCGAGCATGCTGCTTATGAATTACTAAAAGAGCAGCTTGAAGATGTTCTTGATACGCTTACAGATCGTGAAGAAAATGTTCTTCGCCTTCGGTTTGGACTCGATGACGGGCGAACTCGTACTCTAGAAGAAGTAGGTAAGGTCTTTGGAGTAACTCGTGAACGAATTCGTCAAATTGAAGCAAAAGCATTGCGTAAATTGAGGCATCCGAGCCGCAGTAAACGTCTAAAAGACTTTTTAGAATAGATTTATAAAAAAAGTTTACTCCAAAAAGGGAGTAAACTTTTTTTTTACCCTTTTGGAAATGAAAGCACTTTCTATATTAATATTTATTTTACTGAATTGTCTTTCATTTTGCAAATAGACTTCGTAAATTCTTTTGGATTCTTTTCACATGTTATTTTTATGGAAAAATAAAATTTGACATGAAAACCTGACATATAAGCATCTCGGTAAATAATTTTATTTTGTATAATAATAAAATATATTTTAAAATTTTTAAATGTTGTGAAAAGTGTGCAGTTCCTCATATAATATTAATGTAAGCGCATACAATGGTTAGTTTTGGGGGGCTGAAATATGAACTTTGATTTAACGTCTGAACAAGAAATGATAAAAAAAATGATACATGAGTTTGCGGATGAGGTAGTCGCACCAGGTGCGATTGATCGAGATCGAAATAAACAATTTCCCCTAGAGGTTTTTAAACAACTTTCTCATATGGGGGTAATGGGGCTGCCATTTCCAGAGGAATACGGAGGAGGCGGGGCTGATACGTTAAGTTTTGCTATTGTCACTGAAGAATTGAGCAGGGCTTGCGGGTCAACCGGTATTACCTATTCTGCTCATATCTCATTGGGAGGAGCTCCTTTATATTTATTTGGTACAGCAGAACAGAAGAAGAAATATTTAACACCAATTTGTACCGGAGAAAGTTTCGGCGCTTTTGGATTAACAGAGCCAAATGCAGGGTCCGATGCAGGGGGCACGAGAACTAGAGCTGAAGTAGATAATGGAGAATATGTGATAAACGGTAATAAATGTTTTATTACAAATGCTAGTTATGCGAAGCAACTAGCACTAACTGCGGTGACAGGCACCGTGGATGGAAAGAAAGAGATTAGTGCCATTATTGTACCTACAGACGCTGAAGGGTTTAAGGTTATTGATAATTACGAGAAAATGGGTTTAAATGCGTCCAACACTACAGAGTTAGTTTTAGAGAATGTCAGGGTCCCGCTTGAGAACTTGTTAGGTAAAAAAGGTGAAGGGTTTAAGCAGTTTTTAATTACCTTAGATGGCGGAAGAATCGGTATTGGGGCGATGGCTGTAGGAATAGCACAGGGAGCCTATGAAAAGGCGCTGCAATATACGAAAGAACGAAAGCAGTTCGGAAAATCTATCTCTAGTTTCCAGGCTGTTCAGTTTAAACTAGCTGATATGGCCATGAAAATTGAATTAGCCAGAAATATGGTGTATAAAGCTGCATGGCTGAAGGATCAGGGAAGACCTTTCAGTAAGGAAGCGGCCATGTGTAAGCTGTATGCTTCTGAAATATGTATGGAGGTAACTAACCAAGCTGTCCAATTACATGGCGGTTATGGGTATATGAGGGAATACCATGTTGAAAGAATGATGCGTGATGCGAAGTTGCTTGAAATTGGCGAGGGAACCTCTGAGATTCAAAGAATGGTCATTGCCAGACAAATTGGTTGTTAGAACGTAAAATAGGGTAAACTAAACAGGCTGATTATATAGATAAAATCAGCCTGTTTTTCTTTTTTATAAATATTATCGTGACAAAGTAAGTTTAGGGCTTTTCCTTCTAGCTTTTTTAAAGTAAAATAATAGGTGTTTGTAGTAGACTATTTATTTACAGTAGTACGTACATAAGGGAGGTTATAGTAATGAATCGCAATCCGGTTATTCCTTTCGTCCTCATTATGGTATTTGGAATCGGACTTATGTTCTTTCTGTCCTTCAAAGGCCTCGGGGATGCGGATGAATTAGCTAAAGAAGCAGAAGGCGGCACTGAAACAACAGAAACTGTTGCAGCTTCACCTGAAGAAATTTATACCCAGTCTTGTGTCAGCTGTCATGGTGACCAGTACCAAGGCGGAATGGGACCTGCTTTGACAGGTGTTGGTGATAGACTTTCAAAGGATGAAATCGTAGAGGTTATCACTAAAGGTAGAGGAAACATGCCAGCTGGTATGGTTAAACCAGAACAAGCTGGAGAAATGGCTGACTGGTTAGCTGGTCTATAAATTGTGTTATAAAAAAGGTCCTTTGCATCTGTAAAGGACTTTTTTTATAAGATAAGAAAGTATAAATTTAACTTTGAGAATTGTCTAGCTCCAGCGCCTAGGGGCTCGGGGTCATAAGCCAATCCGTCAAGAAGGTTAAAGAACAACCTTCTCGCCGGCTCGTCTTATGCCTGTCGCCCCTGGGCAAGGCGCTTCTGCTTTTCTAATTAGGAAAATACATAAAAAGTGGTGGTAGTTTGAATACGGAAAGATTGTCCGTTCGTTTAGAAACGGTGGCAAAATATGTACCGAAAGGTTCAAGACTGGCTGATATTGGCTCTGACCATGCTTACTTGCCTTGTTATCTTGCTAAAAATAATACCATTAAAAGGGCAATTGCCGGTGAGGTTGTTCTCGGTCCATTTCAATCCGCTCAAAAAAATGTCATGGCAGAGGGCTTAACCCACTTAATTTCAGTTAGAATGGGTGATGGATTAGAAGTGGTCCAGCCTGATGAGGTTGATTGTATAACGATTTGTGGAATGGGTGGTACGTTAATTGTTAGTATTCTCGAGAATGGCAAAGATAAACTAAACTCCGTTACCCGGCTCGTGCTTCAGCCCAATATTAATGCGTTGTCGATTCGCCAGTGGTTTATAAAAAATCACTGGGAGCTGATAGAAGAGGAAATTTTAGAAGAGGACGGAAAAATCTATGAAGTCCTAGTTGCCGAAAAAGGAAACCCATCCAAACCATATAATAATATCGATATGGAAACGGGTTTATTATTTGGTCCCTTCTTATTACGGGATAAAAATCAGGTTTTTTATAAGAAATGGGATATGGAAAAGAAGAATTGGCAGAGGATTTATGAGCAGCTTGAGAGCGCAGCAGATTCTGAGCAAACATTAGAGAAAAAAGAAGAGATGTTAAAGAAAATAGCGATGGCAGAGGAGGTCTTAGATTGAAAACAGCCAATGGTCATGAAATTATTCAACTTTTTGAAAGGTTTTCTCCCAAACATCTTGCAATGGAGGGAGACAAAATAGGGTTACAAGTTGGAAGGCTTAATAGAAAAATTGAAAGAGTAATGATTGCACTCGATGTGCTAGAAGAGGTGCTTGATGAAGCAATTGAAAAGAACGTTCAGCTTATCATCGCCCATCACCCTCCTATCTTTCGTCCTTTAAAAAATATTATAACGGATACAATACAGGGACGGATGATAGAAAAGCTTTTAAAACATGACATTGCAGTTTATGCAGCACATACCAACCTTGATGTTGCGAATGGCGGTGTAAACGATCTCCTTGCAGCGGCCCTTGGTTTAGAGAATCCTGAGGTACTGGTACCTACTTTTGAAACACAGTTAAAGAAGCTGGTTGTTTATGTACCCTCCAGTCATGCCGAAGAGCTCCGAAATGTTTTAGGGAATACCGGCGCTGGACATATCGGCAACTATAGCCACTGTACTTTCTCAACGGAAGGCAGTGGGAGGTTTTTGCCGGGAGAAAATACGGACCCACATATCGGCCAGGAGGGGAAATTAGAAACTGTTGATGAAGTAAGAATTGAAACCGTTGTTCCGGAATCACTCTTAAAAAGAGTATTAACGGCAATGTTAAAAGCCCATCCATACGAAGAGGTTGCTTATGACATTTATCCCCTTGAAAATAAAGGAGAAGTTCTCGGTTTAGGTAAAATTGGGACTGTGAAAGAAATGACTTTAGGTGAGTTCGCTGAAAAGGTAAAAACAGCGCTTGAAGTAGATCGAGTACGAGTAGTTGGAGATTTATCCTCAAAGGTTAAAAAAGTAGCTGTCTTAGGTGGTGACGGCAATAAATATTTCAGCCAAGCTAAATTTAAAGGCGCGGATGTATATGTTACTGGAGATATCTATTATCATACAGCCCATGATGCCATAATGCAGGGGCTTAATATGATTGACCCTGGCCATAACGTAGAAAAAGTGATGAAAAAGGGTGTTACAGAATCACTAAAGAGAATGTGTAAAGACGCCGGTTACGAGGTTGAAATTTTTCCTTCAGAACTTAATACAGATCCGTTTCAATTTATTTAAAAAACCGGTCCATTATGGACCGGTTATTTTTTAACTTTAGGTAAGATTTTGTTTAGTGGAACATTTCTTCTGCGTTCCCATGTTGCTTCGTTGTTCGGATCGAATTGCTCAAGGAAGGTGATAACTTCCTTTGTAATTGGTGTCGGTGTGGAAGCACCGGATGTGACGGCAACTGATTTCGCATCCTTAATCCAGTCAATGTCCAATTCGGTGATATCGGCAATACGATAAGCTCTCGTGCCTGCAATTTCTTCTGAAACTTGTGCAAGACGATTTGAGTTATTACTCTTAGGATCTCCAACAACAATGGTTACGTCTGCCTCTGTAGCTTGTTCTGCAACTGCTTCTTGACGGACTTGAGTGGCAAGGCAAATCTCACGGTATGCTTCGGCGTGGGGATACTTTTCCTGTACCTTTTTCATCGTATCCGCTACATCCCATTGGCTCATTGTCGTTTGATTGGTAACAATTAATTTTTCACCCTCGATATTTAAAGCTTCTACATCGGCAGGAGTCTCAACAAGGTGTACCTTATCAGGAGCAACCCCGACAGCCCCTTCCGGCTCAGGATGTCCTTTTTTACCGATATAAATAACTTGATAACCCTGCTCCGTTTTTTCTTCAATCAAGGTATGTGTTTTTGTTACGTCAGGACATGTTGCATCAATTGTAACGAGACCTTTCTTTTTCGCCAACTCTCTAACCTCTGGGGAAATACCGTGGGCGGTAAAAATAACGGTTCCAGAATCGACTTTTTCTAGTATCTCTTTACGATTTTGACCGTCTAAGGTAATAATTCCTTCTTCAGCAAATGCATCCGTAACATGTTTATTATGAACAATCATACCTAAAATGTAGATTGGCCGGGGTAATGATTTATCTAAGGCGGCATTACGTGCAACTACCATGGCGTCAACAACACCATAGCAATATCCGCGAGGTGAAATTTTAATAATCTGCATATAGAAAGTCCTCCTAAAGACCATGACTTTGAATCTATGTAATTATTATATAAAACTAATAGAAATAATACAAAGATACATTTTTCCTTTATTCTTTTTGAAAGAATGTTCGACTTTAAAACGAGTTGACTGGAGCGCAAATCAACAGCCGAGTTTAAAAAAGCCCATTGAAAAGTAAAAAGATGCTGGGATCAGCATCTTTGCTTAAATATATAGTTTTGGAACCGATGTTCTATGACTTTGTTTGTTTTCCTTAATGGTTTCGTTTTGATTGGTTTTCCGAGTTTTTTTTCTATTTTTCTTTTCCTCCTGCGGTGATTGATCTTCCACAACTGGAGAATCAGCCTCATTATCGATAGTGCCTTCTTCTTCACTTGGAGCATCCTTCAAGCCTTTATATAACCGCCACATTGCAGGAAGATTTTTAACGATTGGACCGTATTGCTGAATCATCGGGCCGATTGATTGTGCGGTTTTAAGAACTTGCTGTGTGTTATTCAAAAATCCTGAAACCTTATCAGGGGAGCTAAGCGTTTGCAGTATTCCGCCAATCCCGCCTCCGGATTTTGAAACTGACCGGCTGCTGCCTTGAAAACCGCCGACAAATTGACCAGCCTTTTGTTTGTTACCGCCAAGTAATTTGGCAAGTAGCCCACCGCCATTTCTTCTGCCTTGAGGCCGGCCCATCATTTGTCCCATCATGGGGCTGCCGCCCTGAAAGGGATGTTGTCCACCCATCATCGGCCCTCCTCCGCCATAGGGCCCCATCATAGGACCGTAACCGCTATATGGGCCTGGTCCCATTCTGTTGGGTCCCATTTGTCGTGTGAGCGTGTATCTCTGCCTTGACTGCATACAACCTCTCCTCTCTTATCGTCTTATGTTTTAGGGTATGCACATAATTCCATTTGGTTTAGGTTTAATGCACAGGACAAACTGTAAATTTTATGATTAAAAGCACCATAAAAGTAAAAGATGATATTATAACTGGTTATTTGGGTTAATCTTTACTATAATTACATGATGGACTTCATGGTGGAAACACTTGTTAATAGTGGAGAACAACACCAAAAGTTAATGATTATTTATTTATAAGGAGAAATTACATGAAGGTAAATCGTTTTGAACGCTTTAATTTTAAACCTTTTATTATAGAAGCGATAAATGAATTTGGTTTTTATGAGCCAACAGAAATACAGGAGCAGATGATTCCATTAGTGTTAAAAAACGAGAGTGCGATTGGTCAATCTCAAACGGGTACAGGGAAAACACTTGCCTATGTACTCCCGATTCTAGAAAAAATTAATCTAGGCCGTCAGGAGGTCCAAGCTGTTATTACAGCCCCAACAAGGGAACTAGCCTCTCAAATTTACCACCAAATTTTAAAAATTACAGAGCATTGCCTCCCAGACCAAGCGATTATGACAAGATGCTATATTGGCGGGACTGACAAACAAAGGACGATTGAGAAATTAAAGGTACAGCCCCATATTGTCGTAGGAACTCCGGGAAGAGTTAAAGACCTGATGGTTGAACAAGCATTGTTTGTCCATACGGCTGATACTCTTGTTGTTGACGAAGCAGATATGATGCTCGATATGGGATTTATTGAAGATTTAGACCAAGTAGCTGCGAAAATGCCTGAAAAGCTGCAAATGCTTGTTTTTTCAGCAACGATTCCCGAAAAGCTAAAGCCGTTTTTAAAGAAGTACATGGAAAACCCAAGGACCATTCATATCCAGGCAAAAAGACGAGCGGCGGAAAATTTAGAGCATTTCTTGCTCCCGTCAAGGCACCGGAATAAAAAGCAGTTAGTCCATGATGCCCTTATTCATTACAATCCGTATTTGGCGATCGTTTTTACCAATACGAAAAAAATGGCAGAGGAGCTTGCTGGATTTTTAATAGAAAAAGGCTTAAAAGTTGGCCGGGTTCATGGGGATTTAAACCCTCGGGAACGAAAGAAAATGATGAAGCAAATTCAGGATTTGGAATTCCAATATATTGTTGCCACGGATTTGGCTTCTCGAGGGATTGATATTGAGGGAGTCAGTCATGTTATTAACTATGAGCTGCCTTCAGATTTAGATTTTTATATACACAGGGTGGGAAGGACGGCGCGTGCGGGAAATGCCGGCATTGCCTTAACCATCTATGAACTTTCAGATGAAGATGCATTAAACCGTTTAGAAAAAATGGGCATTCAATTTAAGTATGTTGATTTAAAGAAGGACGGCTTTGTTGAGGCAGATGAACGGAATAAGCGGAAGTCGCGGGTAAGAAAAGAAGACGAGGCAGATAAAATGGCTAAGTCACTTGTAAAAAAACCACAAAAAGTAAAACCAGGCTATAAAAAGAAAATGCAGTGGGAAATGGACAAAATTAAAAAGCGTCAGAGAAAATTAAATCAGAAAAAGAAATAGCTGGTGAAGGGAGAGTAACACGGTGTTAAAAATAGGTTCACACGTTTCAATGAGCGGGAAAAAAATGCTGCTGGCAGCAAGTGCGGAGGCAGTATCATACGGTGCCAATACCTTTATGATTTATACAGGAGCCCCTCAAAATACCAGAAGGAAAAAAATTGAGGATTTAAACATCGAAGAAGGAAGAAAGCACATGGAGATGAATGGGATTACAGAAATCGTTGTGCACGCTCCCTATATCATCAACATTGGGAATACGACCAATCCTGATACGTTTGAATTAGGTGTTCGTTTCCTCCGTTCAGAGATTGAAAGAACAGAAGCCATTGGCGCTAAGCAAATCGTCCTTCATCCTGGTGCACATGTCGGGGCTGGAACAGAAGCGGGAATTAAAAAAATTATAGAAGGTCTAAATGAAGTATTAACGGGAAAAGAAGATCTTCAGATTGCCTTAGAAACAATGGCTGGAAAAGGATCAGAGTGCGGTAAATCCTTTGAGGAATTAGCGATGATTATGGATGGTGTTCATTATAGTGACAGGCTTTCGGTTTGCTTTGATACCTGCCATACACATGATGCAGGATACAATATTGTTGAAGATTTTGACGGCGTATTAAACGAATTCGATAAAATCGTGGGGCTGGATAAATTAAAGGTTCTTCATATTAATGACAGTAAAAACGCGATTGGTATGAGAAAGGACCGGCATGAAAATATTGGGTTTGGTCATATTGGTTTTAAAGCATTAAATTACATTGTCCATCACCCGCAGCTTACGGATGTACCGAAAATATTAGAAACACCATTTGTCGGCGAAGATAAGGATAATAAAAAGCCTCCATATAAATTTGAAATTGACATGTTTCGTGAGCAAAAATTTGATGAAGATCTACTCGATAAAATAATGAGAGCATGATAAAAAGCTGTGCATTGCGCACAGCTTTTTATTTCGTAAATTGAATAAATAATTTATTCACTTCACGGGCCGTTTCTGGGCCGGCAATTTTAGCAATCTCTTTAATTAACGATGCTCTCTGGCGATCATCGAAAATATTCACATTTCTGCCTCTTAAGTATCCAGCAATTAAATTTGCCTGCTGTCGATTTACCTTAATATTGAATTGATCTGCATATTTTAATAATTCATTACCTGTAATAGTATTTATTTTATGATTAATAATGTTTTGAAAAATGGCCACCATCATCACTCCTCCCTGCTAATTTATGAAGGAAGATAAAGATGGTGACAAAAGGATGGCGCTCAAGAAAAGAGTTAACTATCGTGAAGGTATTTAACTTTACATGGAAAACATACTGTTGTATACTACTAAAGTTAAATCGGAATGATTCTTAAAATTAAAGGTGAGGTAGCGTATGACTACACAGGCAATCATTGAAATCAAACATCTTTCTTACCGTTATGAGAAGGATATTGTTCTTGAGGATATC
Source organism: Neobacillus sp. Marseille-Q6967 (assembly GCF_946151075.1). GTDB lineage: Bacteria > Bacillota > Bacilli > Bacillales > Cytobacillaceae > Neobacillus. Next base: position 119,843 of record NZ_OX267715.1, read on the forward strand.
AATTTAACTGTTCCTGACGGTTCCTTTTTGGCAATTGTTGGTCCAAATGGATCTGGCAAATCAACCCTGCTTAAATTAGTTTTGGGCTTACTTAAGCTCCAAAAGGGTGAAATATTGTTATTCGGGCAAGAAATAAATAAATTTAAAGATTGGCAGCAGATAGGTTATGTATCACAAAAGGCCAACAGTTTTAATACTGGATTCCCTGCCACTGTTTTTGAGGTAGTTTCCAGCGGACTGACAAAAAAGCTGGGGATGTTCCGCTTTTTTAAGAAGGACGATCGTCAAAAAGTTTACGATGCTCTTGAAGCAGTCGGAATGAAGAAATTCCATAATCGAAACATAGGGGAGCTTTCTGGGGGACAACAGCAACGAGTATTTATTGCCAGAGCCCTTGTAAGTGACCCACGGCTGTTAATTTTAGATGAGCCTACCGTTGGAGTGGACGCAGAAAATGTGAACTCATTTTATCAAATGCTAGGTGAATTGAATAAAAGGCGGGGGATTACGCTGCTTTTAGTTACACATGATATTGGAACTATTTCCGATAAAGTCAGCCATGTAGCATGTTTAAATAAACATTTACATTTCCACGGTAATACCAATGAATTTGAGCAGCTTAGAGGAGAAGGGATGTCGGAGTTTTACGGACATGATGTCCACCTTCTTTCACATCAGCATGATCACGGAGGCGTCTTCAAATGATTCAAGCCATACTTCAATATGAGTTTTTGCAAAATGCCTTCTTTACAGGAATTTTGATCGGGCTGGTTGCTCCTTTGCTTGGTGTTTTTATTGTCGTAAGAAGATTATCATTAATTGCCGATGCTCTCAGCCATGTTACCCTTGCAGGTATAGCTGCAAGTCTTTTGCTTGAAAAATACGTGGCAGCATTTACTGGTCTTAATCCGTTATATTTAGGAATGGCTTTTTCAGTTGGAGGATCATTATTTATTGAGAAGCTTCGCAGTGTTTATAAGCATTATCAAGAGTTAGCAATTCCAATTATATTATCAAGTGGTATTGGTCTTGGTGTCATTTTCATATCACTTGCAGACGGGTTTAATACAGACTTATACAGTTACCTCTTTGGCAGTGTATCGGCTGTAAGCCGTACGGATCTCTGGGTAGTTTTATTTATCAGCGTAATGGTTGTAATTTTAATATTTTTACTATATAAAGAATTATTTCTATTATCGTTTGATGAAGAGCATGCAAAGGCCTCTGGAATTGCTGCAAAAAGTCTTCATTTTATCTTCATTGTGATGGTTGCTCTGGTAATCGCTGCATCAATGAGAATAGTGGGAATTCTTTTAGTGTCTTCATTAATGACACTGCCAGTTGCCGCAAGTATTCGAATTGCAAAAGGCTTTAAACAAACCATCTTCCTATCGATTTTGTTCGGTGAGGTTTCTGTTCTTGGGGGCTTGGTTTCCTCGTATTACTTAGATCTAGCTCCTGGGGGAACCATCGTTGTTATAGCCGTAGTAATTTTAGTACTGACCATTCTTTATAAAAAAATAACGTTAATACAACAGGTAAGATAGGGGGGCTACTAGTGAATGTAGATGAAGCGATTCGGTTTTTAAAAGAAAATGGATTTAAACAAACAGGGAAAAGGGAAGATATGCTGCAGCTATTTGCTGACAGTGACAAATACCTAACCGCAAAAGACGTTTTAGATGAACTGAAAGAAGACTATCCTGGTCTAAGTTTTGATACCATTTACCGGAATCTTTCTCTTTTTGTAAAAATGGGAATATTGGAGATGACGGAATTATCCGGAGAAAAACATTTCCGTTTTACGTGTTCAGGCCACCACCATCACCATCATTTCATATGTCTGGATTGTGGGAAAACAAAGGAAATTGAAACATGTCCAATGACAAGTTTAAGTGAGGACCTAAAAGGATATGATATTTCAGGTCATAAGTTTGAAATTTATGGCCGCTGTCCAGAGTGTCATTAAAAAGGGGAAGCGCAGGTTACAGGCGCTTCCTCTATTTTTTTAACCAATTTTTTACCCATATATCTGCTTCAGACCAGTTGTTTACCCGGATTACTCCTTTTGGGACAGGGTCTTGGTTATAGGGAGTATTAAATAAAAGGACAGGTATTCCGCATTCTTCATGAATCATCACGGCATTGTCATGTTTATCTTCGAAAAAGATATCAATATCGAATCTTTTAGCCGTTCCAACTTTATCGTGGGAACCAATCAGTTCAATATGGTGGAACGATATTCCTTTCTGTTGAAACCATCGTTTTGTATTCTCCAGCAAATCAGCCCCTCGGGCGCTGATAAAATATAAATCATGGTTCTCCTTCCAGAAATTTAACACTTTTTCAGCTCCAGAAGCGACTGGTGAATGCTCATAAATGATTGCTTCTTTTTCTAAAAACCAGCGTGAAAATTGTTCGGGTGGAACGTCTACCACCTTAGTTAGGTCATATTCTGTTACATCAGATAATGTTATATTCAATCCAAAATCTTTATTAATAAATGGAATCATCGAGGTTGGACAGGTTACAGTACCATCAATGTCGATTCCGAATCTTTTTCTCATCTCTTTTCCCCCTCATTTAGTTCGTTCCATTTATTTTACCATTGTTTTATTGCTGCATATGAAAGAATTACCTAAAGGTGACAAACATTAACATACTAAAATAAAGAACCCTTACAAACAATAATAAGGCTCCAATTACTGAAAGTGAGGGATTCGAATGGCAGATGAAAAAGACACGAAAGTGCGCGAAAGTCTCCAAGGTTCGAATATAGGTGCAGACATCCCAAATAAGCGTGCAGAATATCGGGAAGAAACTTCTGCTGAAATTGGTGCGGCAGTTCCTATTCGCTCACGAAGACCAAAAAATACTCAGCTGTCTCTTCCTTCACCACATAAGGAAGAAACAGCAGCTGAAATTGCAGCGCCGGTTCCGATTGCACCAAGAAGGAACCAGGAGGGTACGCAGCAAAATGCTCAAAATAAGGCTCAAGCTGGCACAGGTATTGGCTGGGCTGCATTGGCACTATCGATTTTATCTCTGTTTGTAATGCCAATTCTTTTTGGTGCAGCAGGTATTGTATTAGGGTTTATTGCACGTCGTCGCGGTGCAGAAGGACTAGGAGCTTGGGCAATTGGTATTGGTGCCTTATCGATTATTGTCGGTATGTTTATCTTGCCGTTCTTTTAACCAGTAACTGCAGTGGAGCAAAAAAGAAACCCGGTATTGTGTACCGGGTTTCTTTGTTTTATTTGGACACTGCTTCTTCAGCGGCTTTTTTTTGAAAATATTCCTCAGCGATTTGATCGATTTCTTTCTTTAATTCTTCTACCAATTGCGCTTCTGGAACTTTCCTGACGATTTCACCTTTACGGAATAATAATCCTTCACCGCGGGCGCCTGCAATCCCGATATCTGCTTCTCTCGCTTCTCCAGGACCGTTTACGGCACATCCTAGTACGGCAACTTTAATCGGTGCTTTAATCGTCGAAATATATTCCTCAACTTCATTTGCAATACTTATGAGGTCGATTTCAATTCTTCCGCAGGTTGGACATGAAATTAATGTAGCAGCATTAGAAGAAAGCCCAAATACTTTTAGAAGCTCTCTTGCAACTTTTACTTCTTCTACAGGGTCAGCACTTAATGAAATGCGAAGTGTATTACCGATCCCTTTGCTGATAATGGCTCCAAGACCTGCTGCACTTTTTACTGTACCGGCAAATAGTGTTCCGGATTCAGTTATACCTAAATGTAACGGGTAATCAAAGGCTTTGGCTGCTTTTTCGTAAGCTTCGATGGCAAGGTTAACATCTGATGCCTTCATTGAAACGATGATGTCATGGAAGTCTAAATCTTCAAGAATTTTAATATGATGAAGGGCACTTTCAACCATTCCATCTGCAGTTGGGTAACCATATTTTTCTAAAATTCTTTTTTCTAATGAACCGGCGTTAACACCAATACGGATTGGGATGCCCTTTTCCTTTGCGGCTTTTACAACAGCTTCTACTTTTTCACGCTTCCCAATATTCCCTGGATTAATACGGATTTTATCTGCGCCGCCTTCGATTGCTTTTAACGCAAGTTTATAGTCAAAGTGGATATCAACTACAAGCGGGATATTGATACGTTTTTTAATTTCGGCAATGGCATCAGCTGCCCGTTCATCCGGACAAGCCACGCGAACAATTTGACAGCCCGCTTCTTCAAGCCTTTTAATCTCAGCAACTGTTGCTTCAACGTCATGTGTTTTAGTTGTCGTCATGCTCTGTATAAATAATTCGTTACTGCCGCCAATCGTTAAATTTCCTACCTTAATTGGACGGGTTTTCGTACGATGTATCATTTCACTCAAGAGAAATTCGCTCCTTCAAATTGGATTCGAATAATATTTTAGTTTTAGCCTGCATGGTTTATTTTATCAGTGATTAACTCATCTTGACAAGACTGATGCTTTTGCCCGCTTATTTTGAGTAATCAGGAAATTGATATGTTTTACCGATTTGGATTTTTTCTGGAGCCTGGCCAGGATTCAGTGTCTCGAAATCCTCAATTAGCTTTTCAATGGAAACAGGCAGTGAATCATCAATATGTGACTCGACAATAGATATTAAGGTTTGACCCGGTTTTACTTCTGATGTAAATGCAGGAAGAGTCGTATCTGGTTTAGCTGTTGCTTCTACTGAAGATTCTGTTTTTGTTGTTGTCTCGATTGGAAGAGTGCCTGTGGTTAGATCAATGTAAATTACGTATAAGGTTATAAGTCCAATTAGGGTAATTAGAGCTCTTTTCATAGGCCAATCCTCCAAATGAAATATTTGTAAAGGGTATGCTTGTCCATATGAAAATAGAACCAAAAAAAACGCATCCTAAGGATGCGCTAGACAGCTTTTTTGGGTTTTGGAACTTCTCTAATGGCTAAATATAAGACAATTATGGCAACGAACCAATTAACCATAAAACTATTAGGGACCGTAGTCTTAATGGCGGCCATGATGGTGAAGAACAGTGTTGGCAGCGTTTCGCTGTAAGCGGCCATTCTCCATAATTGCCCATAATTTAGTTTCCGGCCTGCAAGGTTTTTTAATGCTAATCCAAACAAGGCAAGCACAGAAACTTCAATAAAGTTAGCCCCGCTGGAAAAAAGATAAATAACCACAGAGATAATTGGAATCATAATTCCTTTCATTCCATCAATCATTCCAATAAAATCAAGTAAGTCCGTCTCTGTTATATTCAAGCCCTCCATCATCGAATAGGGATAGGTTTCCGCTACACCAGCCGATGACATGGCAAATTGATCTTTTAGTAAGGCAAAGGCATTCCCTTCATCGGCTACATCTTCTTCTGTAATTGCTCCTGTTGGATCAAGTATAATAGTGAAATCTTCTTTTTCAATGGTTACAGGAACCTCTGACTCAGCTGTTAATGTACCATTTGTAATTGAAAACGGTGGAAGTTCCTCACTGATGACCACTTTAGCTGTTTCAATACCATTTGTTATGGCAGTACTGATGTAATAGATTGTTGGCAGAATAGAAATGAAGGTTAAGAAAAAAACGTATAATATTGTCTTTCCAATTCCTTGGAAGCGAAATAGTGCTATATCCCTTGGGGAATAAATACTTTTATAAAATTGCTTGAAAATATTCATAATGACCACCCTTATACAGATTCACCATTCTATTGTATCTGTTGCCTGTACTATATACAAGATTGTTGTTTTTGAAACCTTTTTTACTTAGGGTCGTATAAATTGTAGAGATTTCAATTATGGATGATAAAGGATTGAGAGAATGGAAATTGTTTATTGGGTTATTATAGCTGCTTTGTTTATCGTTTCGTTTATTGGGTTAGTCTATCCGATTATCCCCAGTGTGTTATTTATATTAGCCGGCTATTTACTTTATGGAGTATTTTTTTCCTTTGAGCCTTTTGGCTTGTTCTTTTGGCTGATACAAGGATTTTTTATTATTCTTTTATTTATCGCTGACTATATTGCCAATATGATTGGGGTTCAAAAGTACGGCGGTTCGAAAGCGGGGGTATGGGGCAGCACTATTGGACTCTTGATAGGACCATTTGTCATTCCGTTTTTAGGAATCTTAATTGGGCCATTTATCGGTGCCATAGCTGCAGAACTTATTGTTCATAAACGTGATTTTAAACAAAGTGTGAAAATCGGATTTGGATCTGTTATCGGTTTTATAAGCAGCGTTATTACAAAAGCCATCATTCAAATTTTAATGGTCGTTTATTTCTTACTGATAGTCCTATAAAAAATAAACATCTCCTCTGTATTTGGAGATGTTTTTTCGACCTTTGCTATAATATATTTCTCACGATTAAGTATAAATTGTTTTATGAAAGGAAATTGTAAATTTGTTAGGGGAAAATGCATTTTATTTGAAAGAAATACCCAGTTTTGATAAGCTGAATCTGCGAGGCTTTGGAATTGTCTAAAACGTTTTCATTTAGACAAACACTAAAGCAGACAATAATTTATGTACATAGGAGGATTTTATTATGGCATTCGAATTACCACAATTACCTTATGCGTATGACGCGCTTGAGCCTCACATTGACAAGGAAACGATGAACATTCATCACACCAAGCACCACAACACTTATGTAACAAACCTTAACAATGCGTTACAAGGTAACGAAGAATTATTAGCTAAATCTGTTGAAGAGGTTATTTCTAACCTTGATGCAGTTCCAGAAGCAGCTCGTACAGCGGTTCGTAATAACGGTGGCGGTCATGCTAACCACACTCTTTTCTGGCAAATTCTTTCACCAAATGGAGGCGGCGCTCCTTCTGGTGAATTAGCAGATGCCATTAACAGCAAATTCGGCAGCTTCGAAAGCTTTAAAGAAGAATTCGCAAAAGCAGCTACTACTCGTTTTGGTTCAGGCTGGGCATGGTTATCCGTTGCTAACGGTGAATTAGAAGTATCCAGCACTCCAAACCAAGATTCTCCATTAATGGAAGGTAAGACACCAATTCTTGGTCTTGATGTTTGGGAGCATGCTTATTACCTAAATTACCAAAACCGTCGTCCTGACTACATTTCTTCTTTCTGGAATGTTGTAAACTGGGACGAAGTTTCAAAGCGTTACAGCGCTGCTAAGTAATTTCATAACGTTCAAGGGCAACTGATTATTCAGTTGTCCTTTTTTATTTATCAAAATTTGAATATTACGGTGGAGACTGTTAAAGACTAACCCTTATGAAAAAGGGGAGTTTTTATGGCAAAAAAATTTAAGCTTTTAGGTGAAGTAGAATTAACAAAAGACTTAACCTTGCTGCTAATTATTGGCGGGTTATATTCATTAAGTGTTGCTCTCTCTAATACATTTGTGAACATTTTTCTTTGGAAGCAAACAGGAGAATATGTTGATATTGCTCTATATAATCTATCCATCGTTGTATTGCAGCCTTTAACCTTTATATTAGCCGGTAGATGGGCAAAGAAAATTGACCGTGTCATCGTTTTTAGGATTGGGGTAAGTTTTTTAGCCATCTTTTATTTAACCGTGCTGATTACAGGTGAAAATGCGGCAAAATACTTGTTGATGTTAGGTGGTTTGCTCGGGGTAGGTTATGGTTTTTACTGGCTTGCTTACAATGTACTTACCTTTGAAATCACAGAACCGGAGACAAGGGATTTCTTTAATGGATTTTTAGGGATTTTATCATCAACCGGCGGAATGATTGGACCTATCGCAGCCGGTTTTATTATCACAAGGTTTCAAAAGTTTACTGGATATTCCATTGTTTTTGGGTTATCTCTTTCCTTGTTCGCCCTTGCAGTATTTTTGAGTTTCTCCATAAAACGGAGACCTGCTAAAGGAAAGTATTGTTTTACAAGGATCATAACAGAGAGGAAACATAATAAAAATTGGCGTCTTTTGACCAATGCTACCTTTGTTCAAGGGCTTCGGGAAGGGACTTTTGCCTTTATGATTTCCGTGTTTGTTTATATCTCCACGGGTAGTGAGATGGCTTTAGGAACCTTTGGTTTGATTAATTCAGGAATATCCTTTATTGCCTATTTTGCTGTATCGAGATTACTAAAAAAGGAGCATAGGAAAAAATCAATCCTTATTGGAGGGATTTTACTCTATGCTGCGCTTTTATTAATCGTTTGGGATTTAACCTTTATTAAATTATTGATATATGGTGGAATCATTGCCATCGCCTATCCATTATTACTTATCCCGTACTCCTCGACTGCCTATGATGTGATCGGAACTGGCTGGCAGGCTGCTGAGATGCGGATTGAGTACATAGTTGTACGGGAAGCATTTTTAAATATGGGAAGAATCCTTTCGATTTTAATTTTTATCTTTACCGTTACATGGTTTAATGTTGAAAAAAGCATGCCTTTTCTTCTTTTATTTCTTGGAACCGGTCATACTATGATTTATTTCTTTATTAGAAAAGTGCAAATACCTGAAGCATAATACGATGGCAGAAATCAGCCATCGTATTTTTTTATATTAAAAAATGTAAAATTGGTAAGTGTTATTCATAGAAATATGTCGTTTTTTCTTATAGAATAGTGTACGTGATGTCGAATGACAAGGATGTGAGTAATCGTGAATGTTGTAAAGAAAAAGAAGAAGAATGTTAGCTTCCGCTTGAATATCTTATTTTTTGTAGTATTTTTACTATTTTCTGTTCTCATTTTACGTCTAGGTCTTGTCCAAATTGTTTATGGCGAGGATTTTAAACGTGAAATTGAACGGACGGAAGATATTACAGTGAATAATCCGGTTCCAAGGGGAAAAATGTTCGATCGTAATGGAAAAGTAATCGTCGATAATACCCCTTTAAATGCTATAACCTATACTAAATTCCAGAATACAAGCCAAGAAGAGATGCTTGGAACGGCTGAAAATCTGGCAAAATTAATTGTTAAAGATACTTCAAAGGTACGCGAGCGAGATAAAAAGGATTTTTGGATTTTAAAAAATCCTGAAGAAGCAAAGGAAAAAATAACTGAAGAAGAATGGGCTTTATATAATGAAAAACAAATTGATGATAAGAAAATATACAATCTTCAGCTCGAAAGAATTACCAAAAAAGATTTAGAATCCTTAACTTCACATGATATTGAGACTTTGGCAATCTACAGGGAGTTTAACAGCGGTTATGCTCTAACACAACAAATTGTTAAAAATAAAGATGTTACCCCTGAAGAATTTGCCGTTGTAAGTGAAAATTTAGAAAGTCTGCCGGGTGTCGATACAACAACAGATTGGGAACGATATTATGCTTTTGGTAATACGTTAAAAACAGTATTAGGAAATGTAACATCTTCAGATGAAGGACTGCCGAAAGACCAACTTAACGAATATCTTGCCCGTGATTACAGCCGAAATGACCGGGTTGGAAAAAGTTATATCGAATTACAATATGAGGAAGTTTTACATGGTCAAAAAGGTAAAGTTAAAAATATTACGGATAAAGCAGGAAATATTCTGTCTACCGAAGTGATCTCTGAAGGTGAAAGGGGAAAAGACCTTGTTTTAACCGTCGATATGGACCTTCAGCTTGAGGTAGAAAAAATCCTAGAAGAAGAGCTTTGGAATGCGAAGAAAAATCCAAAATCAACATTGTTAGACCGCGCATTTGTCGTCCTAATGAATCCTCATACAGGAGAAATTTTGACAATGGCTGGGAAACAAATTGCTAAAAATGAGGAGACTGGCAAACAGGAAATGCGGGATTTTGCTCTTGGTAATATAACAACTTCCTACGAAGTCGGTTCCGCTGTAAAAGGTGCGACGATTTTAACAGGATATCAAACCGGAGCCATTCATCCAGGTACCGTCCTTTATGATTCTCCATTGCAGATTAAAGACACTCCTGTAAAGTCTTCATGGAAAAACTTTGGATCAATAAATGACTTAAGAGCTCTTCAAGTTTCTTCAAACGTATATATGTGGAAGACAGTCATTGAAATGGGCCGTGGTCAATATGTACCGAATGGACCTTTAAAGCTTGATTTAACAGCTTTTGATACGCTGCGTCAATCTTTTAGCCAATTTGGGTTAGGTGTGAAAACAGGAATAGACCTACCAAACGAAAGTACAGGATATCCAGGACCAGTGAAGCATTCTGGTTTGCTGCTTGACCTAGCGATTGGTCAGTATGACACTTATACAGTTATGCAATTGGCTCAGTATGTTTCAACTATTGCAAATGGGGGATATCGAGTTCAGCCTCATATTGTAAAAGAAATACGGGAACCTGTATTGGAAAATAATGAAATGGGCCCGGTGATTAAAGCAATTGAACCGACTATTTTAAACCGAATTGATGCCAAAGATGAATGGATTGACCGGGTTCAAGAAGGTTTTAGAATGGTTATGCAAGTCGGCGATGGTACAGCTACTGGCTATTTTAGAGATGCCGGGTATAGCCCTGCTGGTAAAACAGGAACTGCTCAAGCCTTTTATGATGGACCGGAACGCAGTAAATTTGGGAAAATTCCACCAAAGGTCATGAACTTAAGCCTTGTGAGCTTCGCTCCATCTGAAAATCCAGAGGTGGCTATGGCCGTTTTAGTTCCTTGGGCATACCAAGGAAACAGTGGTCCTAGTACTAATAATGTAATAGGTAGAAGAGTACTAGATACCTATTTTAATTTAAAAGAATTGCGTCAAACTCCAACAACCAGTGAAGAAGTCACAATTACTGATGGTACGCAAACTACAGAAAACAACGAATAAAAGATCAGTAAAAACTGCCTCCAAAATCGGAGGCAGTTTTTTTACTTAGCAACATATTTAATTATCTGTAATTTACAAAACTCAAACATTAATTTACATAACCTTTACATTCTATTAAAACAAGGTTTACAGAAACAGTTTATTCTTAAACTTGTAAGACAAACAAAACAAACTTTGGATTAACAAATTTCTTAGGGGGAATCAAGGAAATGAAACGTTTAAAAAAGCTAGGTTTACTTATGACGATAACAGCTTCTATGGTCTTTACTGCTGCATGCGGCGGCGGGGAAACAAACGGTTCTACTAATGAAAATAGTAATAGCAATGAACTATCAGGCTCTTTAGTTGTATCAGGATCATCTGCGATGCAGCCGTTAGTTGCTGCAGCTGCTGAAGAATTCATGGCTGAAAATCCAAATGTTGATATTCAAGTAAATGCGGGCGGATCTGGGACAGGCTTGTCACAGGTAGCTGAAGGATCCGTCGATATCGGTAACTCAGACGTTTTTGCGGAAGAAAAAGAGGGAATTCCAGCTGATGAACTAGTTGACCATAAAGTAGCAGTTGTCGGTATCACTGCTGCAGTTCATCCAAATGTTGGTATTAAGGATATTTCTAAAGAAGATTTAATTAAAGTGTTCACTGGTGAAATTACTAATTGGAAAGAGGTTGGCGGTAAAGACCAAGAAATCGTCCTAGTAAACCGTCCTGATTCCTCTGGTACACGTGCAATTTTCAATCAATTTGCTCTTGAAGGTGCAACTCCTGCAGAGGGGATTACAGAAGATTCTTCTAACACAGTTAAAAAGATTATTTCTGAAACCGAAGGTGCAGTGGGTTATCTAGCATTCTCCTACTTTACGGATGATTCAATCACACCTCTTTCTATCGATGGTGTAGAGCCGACTGAAGAAAATGTTCAAAGCGGAGACTTCCCTGTTTGGGCATACCAGCATTCTTACACAAAAGGTGAGGCTGAAGGTCTGGCTAAAGCTTTCCTAGACTATTTAATGTCTGACGAAATTCAGGAAACTTTATTGAAAGAACAAGGGTATCTGCCAGTAACGAAAATGAAGGTAGAACGCGACGTAGAAGGTAATGTAACAGATCTATAATAAGAGATTCAAAAATAAAAAGGGTAAATGCGTAAAAGCGTTTACCCTATTACGACGTATTATAGGAGTGTTTGTGCGGTATGGAAAAACTTATTCCTGCTAAAGACAGATTATTAAAATCTGGAAAAAATCAAATAGGCAATGAAATGCGTGGAAAGGTACTTGTGATAGTTAGTGCGGTTATTATGATTTCCGTTACAATCGCTATTACCATTTTCCTAGGCACAAAAGGACTGCAATCCTTCATTAAAAATGGTGTAAGTCTTATTGAATTTTTAACCAGTACAGAATGGAATCCAACAAATAAAGATAATCCATTATACGGAGCCTTACCATTTATATTTGGTTCTTTCGCTGTAACCTTCTTATCAGCACTTGTTGCAGCCCCTTTAGGGATCGGGGCAGCGATTTTTATGACTGAAATTGCTCCGTCATGGGGGAAAAAGATCCTGCAGCCTGTTATAGAATTGTTGGTTGGTATTCCATCTGTTGTTTATGGGTTCATCGGGCTTTCAGTATTAGTTCCATTTATAAGGGAGCAAATAGGCGGACTGGGGTTTAGCTTGTTAGCTGGAACAGTGGTACTATCTATTATGATTTTGCCGACGATAACAAGTATTGCTACCGATGCAATGAGTTCACTGCCTAAAAATCTTCGTGAAGGTTCCTATGCTTTAGGTGCGACCCGCTGGCAGACAATACGAAAAGTTTTAATTCCTGCGGCTTTACCTACCCTTTTGACTGCTATTATCCTTGGAATGGCAAGGGCATTTGGAGAAGCGTTAGCCGTTCAAATGGTCATTGGTAACGTAAGAGACTTGCCTGAAAGCATATTAGACGCATCTGCAACATTAACAACTATCATTACATTAAATATGGGTCATACAACTTATGGAAGTGTGGAAAATAATACACTTTGGTCAATGGGCTTAATTTTATTAATTATGTCGTTCGTGTTTATTATCCTCATTCGCTATTTTTCATCAAGGAGGAAAATGTAATGAACAGCAAAACGGCTGATCGGATTGCCACTGGAGTTTTTATAGCAATTGCAGCAATTATTATCTCAATACTAGTTGGGTTATTCTCTTATATTCTCGTTAATGGATTAAAATATGTTTCTCTCGATTTTTTGACAACCCCCTCCAGTAATGTTCGTGCAGGCGGCGGTATACGGGACCAATTATTCAATTCATTTTATATATTATTTCTTACGATGTTAATTTCGGTTCCGCTTGGATTAGGCGGCGGGATTTATATGGCAGAGTATGCTAAACCAGGTAAAGTAACAGATATGATTCGTTCTTGTATTGAAGTATTATCATCTCTTCCTTCAATTGTTATTGGTATGTTTGGTTTATTGGTATTTGTAAATACAACTGGCTGGGGATATACGATTTTAGGCGGGGCCCTGGCGCTGACAGTTTTTAATCTGCCGGTATTAGTAAGGGTTAGTGAGGATGCCATTCGCTCGGTTCCTCGCGAATTAAAAGAAGCAAGCCTTGCTTTAGGTATTACTCATTGGCATACCATTAAAACGGTGCTATTACCAAGTGCTTTCCCATCCATTTTAACAGGGGCTATCCTTGCATCTGGACGTGTATTTGGTGAAGCAGCTGCACTATTATTTACAGCGGGGCTTTCAACACCAAGACTAAATTACATGGATTGGAATCCATTTTCTGAACAGTCACCATTAAATATTTTCCGCCCTGCCGAAACACTGGCGGTTCATATATGGTCCGTTAATACACAGGGGTTAATTCCTGATATTGAAGAAGTTTCAAATGGTTCCGCAGCTGTCCTTGTACTTTCTGTTTTACTATTTAATTTACTAGCAAGATGGATAGGAAGCCGAGTCCATAAAAAAATGACGGCAACGAAATAAAAAAGGGTGGGTGAGTTTGTATGATTACTGCCTTAGTGGAGGAGAAAGAAACAGTAATGGAAGTTATGGAAACAAACATCCCTAATCATAAAGAACATATTTTGAAAGTAAAGGACTTAGAGATCTTTTACGGGGAAAAACGTGCTGTTAACGGAATTTCAATGGATATTGAGAAAAATTCTATTACAGCCCTGATTGGACCTTCTGGCTGTGGTAAGTCAACATTTTTACGAACAATTAATAGAATGAATGACCTGATCCCAGGGGCAAGGGCTGTAGGTGAAATTATTTACGAAGATATAAACCTTTTGTCTGATCAAATTAATGTAGTAGCATTACGTAAAGAAATTGGCATGGTTTTTCAAAAACCGAATCCATTTCCAAAGTCAATATATGAAAATATTACACATGCATTAAAATTTAATGGTATTAAAAAGAAAAGTCAGTTGGATGAAATCGTAGAAGAAAGTCTTAGAAAAGCAGCATTATGGGATGAGGTTAAGGACAGGCTTTATAAATCTGCGCTATCCCTGTCGGGAGGGCAGCAGCAACGTCTATGTATAGCAAGAACCATTGCAATGAAACCAACGGTGATGCTGTTGGATGAACCTTCATCAGCGCTTGATCCCATTTCAAATGGAAAAGTTGAAGAATTAATTGTTGAACTTAAGAAGGACTATTCAATTATTATTGTTACCCACAATATGCAGCAGGCATCCCGTATATCAGATAAAACGGCATTCTTTTTAAGTGGTGATTTAATTGAATACGATCGTACTGAAAAAATCTTTACAAATCCTTCTGTCACTAAGACGGAAGAATATATATCTGGAAGGTTTGGATAGGGGGAAACCACATGTTAACCACTACAGCGGCTAGACAAGTCTTTGACATCAATGATTTAAATTTATGGTACGGCGATCACCATGCATTGAAAAGCGTGAACTTTCCTATTAATAAAAAAGAAGTTACCGCAATCATCGGCCCTTCAGGATGTGGGAAATCTACTTTTATTAAAACGTTAAACCTGATGATTAATATGGTCCCGAATGTAAAAATGACGGGAGAAATTAACTTTAATGGCCAAAACTTATTAGATAACCAAATAGACTTGGTCGAGTTAAGGAAACAGGTAGGAATGGTTTTTCAAAAGGGAAACCCATTTCCACAATCGATATATGATAATGTAGCATATGGTCCAAGAGTACATGGAATTAAAAAGAAGAAGCACCTTGATGAATTGGTGATTAAATCTCTAATGGATGTTGCTTTATGGGATGAGGTTAAGGACCGTTTAGACACACCCGCATTAGGATTATCCGGCGGTCAACAGCAGCGGTTGTGTATTGCTAGAGCATTAGCTACAAAACCGGATGTATTACTAATGGATGAGCCTACTTCGGCACTTGACCCTATTTCAACATTAAAAATTGAAGAGTTAATCTTAGAACTTAAAGAAAAATATACGATTGTTATTGTGACTCACAATATGCAGCAGGCCTCAAGAGTATCAGATAAAACAGCATTCTTTTTAATGGGAGAATTAATTGAACTTGATGCTACTTCAAAGATTTTCTCAAACCCAAGCGATTCAAGAACGGAAGGTTATATTACAGGAAGATTTGGATGATGAGGTGAAGGGAATAATATGAGTACAAGAACTAATTTTGATAATAATTTAATCCAATTAAAAAAAATGCTGCTTGAAATGGAAGAAAAAGCAGAAAAGCAAATTAAAGATTCGCTAACAGCACTGATTAATCAAGACCTAGACTTGGCAGAACAGGTGATTAAAGGTGATCATGAAATTGACCATTTAGAACATGAAATCAACGATAAATCATTACAGTTAATCGCAAGAGAATCACCTGTTGCTAAGGACCTAAGAACGATTAATGTGGCGTTAAAGGTTTCTTCTGAAATTGAACGGATGGCGGATATGGCAGTTAATATTGCTAAATCTGCTCTGCATATTGGAAATGAAAAGCATTTTAAGGAAATTGTAGATATACCTAAAATGATGGATACAGCACTAGAAATGGTGGATATGTCCATTAAAGCCTATGTTGCAGAAGATGTCATGAAGGCACAAAAATGTGCGGCTAAAGATGATGAAGTAGATAATATGTTCGGTCAATTGGTTCATGAAATCATTGGATTAATTCCAAGTAATCCGAAAGCAACAAATCAAATCATTCAATTAGCATTTGTTTGCAGATTTATTGAGAGGATTGCAGATCATTCTACCAATATCGCTGAAAATGTCATTTTCCTTGTAACTGGAAAAAGGTTTGAATTAAATGAATAATTGCGCCCCCATTAAAGACGAGACACAAGAATACAAAGTGTCTCGTCTTTATTATTTGTCGAAAATGATTTAGCAAATTCATTTAATCAATGTCGATATTTCTTGCAATCTGTAGCATGTGTACATTAAGAAAAATTTTTTCAGACCTTGGGTTTTATGTATCATAAGACAAAGCAAAATCCGACAAATTGCGTTTATTGTGCAGTTTTCTTGTGAATGATACCATTAATAATATCAACTTTTAGAAATATTCGGGCTATTTTTTGCATATAATATATGTTTGCAGAATGGAGGGGAATTATGATTGAAGAGATAATCAAATTGAGAGAGGATGGTTTATCGTTTCGAAAAATCGCCTCTGAATTAAAAACAACTGTAGGTAAAGTCCAATATAGATGGAGTAAATGGGTCAGTAATCAGGAAAATCTTAAAGAGAATTCCAATATAGATCAAAGTTGGCCGCAGGAAGTTGCCTCCAACCCGGTAAGGGGAGAACTTAGTGCGAAACTAACCTCACCCAATAGAATTCTATTATTTTGGGAGCCTTCAGAAATCCCACGAAAACTTGTCACATTGCATTTTAATAGGAAATTTGATGAGCTTGTTCATGTTATTCGGATTTATGATGTAACAAATATTATTTTTAATGGACAGAATGCACACCATTTCCATGAAATAACTGTTACCTACAATAACGGCTATTGGTTTATTAAGGGACTGACCGCAAATCGAAGCTATGTTGCTGAATTAGGAGTAAAAATAAACGAAATAGACTTTTTTCCCATCTATCGCTCCAATGCTGTAGAAACACAGCCAATCGGACAATTTAGCGTTAGAGAAATCTCCTATAAATTAACTCACTCACAGCAGGTTGAAGAGATGTCCCCGAAATGGGTCGACCATGTAAGCACTTATACTTATTATGAGAATCCAAAATTAGAGGAGCAAAAAGCTAACGATGAATAACGTACATACGCATATTGCTGAAAGGAGCCAACTCAATAGGCAATTAAACATTCTCCTTTTAAGTTGGGAGTATCCACCGAATGTAGTGGGAGGACTTTCGAGACATGTTTATGGTCTATCGGCACAGCTGGCTGAAATGGGACATCATGTCCATGTTATAACGGCGGGTAATGGAAGTCTGCCTGCTTTTGAAACGATAAAAGGCGTTAATGTACACCGGGTTATTCCATTAAATCAATCCGATCCACATTTTCTTACATGGATTGCTGGACTTAATTTAGCTATGAGTTTTAAGGTTAAAACATTAAGCAGTAAAGTGAAATTTGATATCGTCCACGCTCATGACTGGCTGGTAGGTTCAGCGGCTATTACGATAAAAGAATTATTATCCATTCCTTTATTAACAACAATTCACGCAACCGAACATGGACGGAATAATGGAATTCACAATCAAATGCAGCAGTTTATCCATGAAAAAGAAATGCAGATTATTCACCAATCAGACCAAATCATCGTTTGCAGCGAATATATGAGAGAAGAGATAATGTCTTTATTTCATTCAGACATAAAAAAAGTAGCTGTTATTCCTAACGGGATCCTTCAATCAGAACAAACGCATAATAATGAGGAGATTTTTCCTTTCATCCAAAATAGAAAGTTTATTTTTTCGTTAGGAAGGATTGTAAAGGAAAAAGGGTTTGAAACAATTATCGAGGCTGCAGCGCTGGCAAAACAAATGGGAAAGGATATTTACTTCGTTGTTGCAGGAAAAGGTCCCATGCTTGAAAAGTATCGTAAGCTTGTAACAGATCTTAATTTGGATCATTACGTTACCTTTATCGGTTATGTTAATGATGAAGAAAGAAGTGCATTATTGGATAAGAGTGAGCTTGCCGTTTTCCCAAGCCTTTATGAACCTTTTGGCATCGTGGCACTTGAAGCGTTGTTGCGCGCTAAACCAACGATTGTGTCAAATACAGGCGGTTTGAAGGGACTTGTTAAGCATTTACAATCTGGATTATTAATGATTCCTGGAGACCCGAAAAGTTTATTAGAAAATATTGAACTGCTTCTTCAAAATCCAGAAAAAGCATTTGAAATGGGCAAAAAGGGACAGCAAATTGTAAAGAGTTTGTACGGATGGAAACGGATTGCATCTCAGACGGTTCAGGTTATAGAAGATACACTTCTTTTGGAAAAAACGAAAACAAATTAAAAGGGGTAATAGTCATGAACATAGTTAATTCAAAAAGTTTAACCCCTTCCAGTAAAATTCCAATAAAAAATCTTCAATTGGTCCCAGGTCTTTGGGTGAACGGGAAATGGTATTGGCTCTATAACACCTCGGAAAAAGTGATATTTGAAGAGGAACTTATTTTAAAAGTGAAACAAAAACCAATACACTCTAAGATTTCTTTTTCCAGCTTGTATCTTAGTAATCATAGTAATGTGAAAAAGGATGTAAAAATGCTAGTTCTGCATTACTCTGATAAAATGAGCCAGGAGCATTTTTCCTTTGTATCCCCGTTAGATAATCGGATATTTCATTTGGACCAAGGTCATATCTATTTAGTCAATGCCCGTTTAAATGGAGAGGAATTAAAGGAAGGGACCATCCATCCATATTATCATGCCTTTACGCATCGTATATGGAGCAATGTTGATAAAGGCAGTCTGCAATATCAGCCAATGTGTAAAGGGCCTGCTGCAAGTATCCTGGCAATTAGACAGTCCCTTGAACCTCATGAGACCATAAAACTAGACACCTGGGTAATTCATGGCAGTAATAAAAATGAATTAATTTCATTAGAAAAAGCTCTACTTGGCAAAATAAACTGCATTTAACTTCGATAATGTCCAGCTGTAGCCACTGGTCAAGGCGCTTCCGCTTTTCTTTTAAAAAACAACTAGCATTTCCTTTCGAAAAGTGATATTATAGAAAAGTCGTATGAACGAACTAGCTTAATCGTTTGGAGGGAAATTACATGCGTGTTAATATTACGTTAGCTTGCACTGAGTGTGGAGATCGTAACTATATTTCAACAAAAAATAAACGTAACAACCCAGATCGTCTTGAGCTTAAAAAATATTGCCCAAGAGAAAAGCGTACAACAGCACACCGCGAAACAAAATAAGCAGTAGGAGCTTCCTGCTGCTTTTTTTGTTGTAAAAAAAGGAGTGTTTAGAAGGATGATGGATAAAAAAACGATTCGCAATCAAATGAAAAAGACCCTTTCGGGGCTTTCAAAACCACTTTATGAAGACTATTCATATAAAATTTCTAAAACCCTTTTTGAAGAACAGGAATGGAAATCTGCAAACGTGATAGGTATTACCATTTCCCGTCCGCCAGAGGTTGATACCTACCAGATCATCCGGAAAGCTTGGGAATCAGGTAAAAAAGTAGTGGTCCCAAAATGTTATCCCAAGGATAGACAACTATCTTTTCGGACGTTAACAGAGTTTTCTCAATTAGAAACCGTTTATTACGGACTTTATGAACCAAAACTAGATAAAACAACAGAAATACATATAGCCGAAATTGACCTGCTCATTGTTCCCGGCTTAGCGTACACAAAAGAAGGTTACAGATTGGGCTTTGGAGGCGGGTATTATGACCGGTTTTTAAGTCATTTTCAAGGTCAAACCCTGTCACTTGCTTTTGGCTCCCAAATTGTAGAAAAACTGCCTACAGAGGATTATGATATACCTGTTTCGAAGATTATCACAAACACTGAGGTAATCAACTCATCATGGCGGAACCAATGATTGTTTACGCTGTTATTATTGTCACTGCCTTTGCAGGATATCTACTTAAGTCCCTAAGCGTTTCAGGTTCATTAGTCGCTATACTTGTCGGAGCTGCTATTTATGCCGGATTCGGTACTAAGGGATTGATACTGCTTGGGCTTTTCTTTGCATCCTCAAGTCTATGGTCAAAATATAAAAGTATGGCTAAAAAGGCACTAGAAGATAAATTAGAAAAGGGTTCTGTTAGAGATTGGCGCCAGGTTGTAGCGAATGGTGGAACTGCAGCTTTTTTTAGCATCATTTATTATTTTCATCAAGACGTCATTTGGTTAATTGGTTTTGCAGTAAGCCTCGCTAGCGCTAATTCTGATACATGGGCATCAGAAATAGGCTCTTTAAGTAAGAGAAACCCAGTTTTCATACGAACCATGAAACGAACTGAAAAAGGAACCTCAGGCGCAATTAGTTTATTAGGAACCTTTGCAGCATTATTAGGATCTTTTTTAATTGCACTGGTAAGCTCTTTGCTTTTTCAATTAGATTATATAGCTGTTATCATCATATTTTTATTTGGATTTATTGGAAATGTCATTGATACTTTATTTGGAGCTTTCTATCAACAGGTCTATATTTGCCGTATTTGTGGGATAGAAACGGAGAAAAAGGTCCACTGTCAATGTGATACAAAAAGAATAAAAGGATTTTCATTAGTGGATAATGATATGGTGAATTTTTTATCCGGGCTTATTGCCGCTGTGCTTGCAATAGGGCTAACCCAATTTAATTAGAGTTATGTTCTTTTGAAGATATGCTGTATCATGTATATGCTATTATTTCCAAGGAGGAAATATCATGGTAAAAGTGAATAGAGTTGCTCTTATTGGAACAGGCTTTGTCGGTTCTAGCTATGCATTTGCACTTTTAAATCAAGGTATAACGGAAGAACTTGTCCTGATTGACTTAAATGAGGCAAAAGCAGAAGGAGATGCAATGGACTTAAACCATGGTTTGCCATTCTCACCTTCTCGGACGAAAATTTGGTATGGAAGCTATGCTGACTGTGACCAAGCCGATCTCGTCGTAATAACTGCGGGAGCAAACCAAAAACCGGGAGAAACAAGACTAGATCTTGTAGAAAAAAATACGAAGATTTTTAAAGGGATTGTGGATCAGATTATGGCAAGCGGATTTGATGGGATATTCCTCGTTGCTACTAATCCTGTAGATATTTTAACATATGCAGTCTGGAAATTTTCAGGTCTGCCAAAGGAGCGGGTAATTGGCTCTGGGACCATTTTAGATACAGCACGTTTCCGCTTCTTATTAGGAGAGTATTTTGATGTTGATACTCGGAACGTCCATGCCTATATTATTGGAGAACATGGTGACACGGAGCTTCCAGTTTGGAGCCATGCTGATATTGCCGGCACAAGGATTTCTCAATGGACAAAAAGACATGAGAGTAAACAGGAAGAGCTTGATAAAATTTTTATTAATGTCCGAGATGCAGCGTACCATATTATCGAGAGAAAGGGCGCAACGTATTATGGGATTGCGATGGGGCTTGTCCGTTTAACGAAAGCCATTCTCCGTAATGAAAATTCAGTGTTAACGGTTTCTGCTTATCTTGAAGGAGAATACGGACACAATGATGTTTATATAGGTGTTCCTGCTGTGGTGAATCGCAGCGGAATAAGAGAAGTTGTCGAATTAGACTTAACTGCAGAAGAAAACGAAAAATTCACTCATTCTGTTACTGTTCTAAAGGAGACAATGAATCCTGTATTAAGTAAATATTAACAATTAGAAACCCGCCCTAGGCGGGTTTTGTCATGGATAAAAAATAGCAGGGTTTCACATTATATGGATAGGAGGGATGAAAATGTCTCGTATGCTGACATCCATATTTATGATAGGATCTATTGGTTATTTTGCGTATCGGTTCAGATTTCGACTCATTAATGTGCTCCTTAGGTCTGGATGGCTTCGCCGTCTTGCTGTCGGGTCGATCATGAGTTTCCCAGGTGTAAAAAATAAAATGATGCAATCTGTCTTTGGCAGGCCGGCAACTGGACCATCTGAATGGTGAAAACCATAGATGGTCTTTTTTTGTCACATGGTATATCATTCCAATGTAAAAATTTTGTTTATAATAAAACTAATAAGCTCTATAGAAAGTAGTGGGTTAAATGAATAATCATGAAAATAAAGAAGAGCTATTGGAGGAAGATAACTCTGAAGAAGCCGATGAGTCTCGAGTTCTAGGTCAAGACATTCGTAAACCAAACAAGGAAAAAGTGTTTTTCTCAAATGGAAATCCATTTGTCACTTACATATTTATCATCATTCAGGTCGCCGTTTTTTTCTATTTAGAATTAAATGGTGGAAGTACGAATAACAGTACATTAATAAAATTTGGAGCCAAGTTTAATTATTTTATTTTTGAAGGTGAATGGTGGAGATTTTTTACACCAATCTTTCTCCATATTGGCTTCCTCCACTTAGCAACTAATACACTCTCATTATATTACTTAGGAACTCTTGTTGAGAGAATGTATGGGAATCTTCGTTTTGTGATTATATATTTATTTGCGGGAGCTGCAGGTTTTATCGCAAGCTTTCTTTATAGCCCATCGGTTTCTGCGGGCGCCAGTGGTGCTATATTCGGCTGTTTTGGCAGTTTGCTGTATTTTGGAATGGTCCATCCTAAACTATTTTCACGGACCATTGGGGCTAATGTTATCGGGATTCTTGTCATTAATCTTGCATTTGGCTTTATGGTCCCTAGTATCGATAATGCTGGGCATTTAGGTGGTTTGGCTGGCGGTTTTCTAGGAGCGGGCATGGTTCATTTTCCAAAAAAGAGAAAACCTTTGTTTCAGTCCGTATTTTTTATCCTTTCCTCCATTATTGTTTGGGTAGCGTTAACTTATGGATTCAGTGATCAGGTAAAGGCAAAAGACGAGAGCCACCTATTATTAGTACAGGATTATGTGAACCAGGAAAAGTATGAAGAAGCCTATCGACTTTTGAAGAAATACGAACAGTCAAGCCTCCTTCCCTCTGCTAATTTTTACTTTACTTTTTCATTTGTTGAAATCAAGCTGGGATTGTTAACAGAGGGAAAGACTCATCTGCAGAAAGCTATTCAACTCAATCCTAATTTTCCAGAAGCATACTATAATTTAGCATTGATTTTTTATGAAGAAGGAAATGTTGAGCAGGCGAAACTTAATGCTCAAAAAGCAGCGAAACTAAAACCAAAGCAGCAGGAATATCTTAACCTTTTACAAGAATTAAAACTTATTCCCTCATCATCTGACGGAGAAGAATAGGTTCACCCTTTGCTGACTCAGTTAAAACCAATACTGTATATAAAGAAAAGTGAGAGAACTTTTGTCAGCGCTTTAAAGATTCGCTTGAGGGAAGGATAGGCATCAGTTATACTTTTAAGTGTAATGCTTCACAATTTAGTTTGCAGAGGGATTAAAATTAATGAAATCGATTTATGAAATTCAGCAATATTTAAAGCAATTTGGGACAATCATTTATATTGGTGATCGAATCGCCGATCTGGAGCTAATGGAAGCGGAAATTAAGGAGTTATATCAATCACAGTTGATAGAACCGAAGGAATATGCGACAGCTCTTTTAGTTTTAAGACAAGAAATTCAATTTTTAAAAGAAAAAGAATAAAAGAATAGGTGATGATCATGTCTGAAAAGTGGATTACGGGAGTAGACCTTGGTGGAACAACAATAAAACTAGCTTTTATAAATCTGAATGGCGAAATCGTTGAGAAATGGGAAATAGCAACCGATAACTCGGATATGGGGAAAAACATAACAACTGATATCGCAAAGGCGATTGAAGATAAATTAGCAGACCTAAAGCAAGATAAATCTAAGCTTGTGGGGATTGGCATGGGAGCCCCTGGTCCGGTAGATTACGAAACAGGTGTAATCTTAAATGTCGTGAACCTTGGCTGGGAAGATAATTTTCCATTACAAGCACAGCTTCAAGAGGTTATTTCTTTACCTGTTGCAATAGAAAATGACGCGAATTGTGCCGCACTGGGTGAAATGTGGAACGGAGCAGGAAAGGGTGCAAAAGACCTTGTATGCGTTACTTTGGGAACCGGTGTTGGCGGCGGAGTAATTGCGAACGGAAATATTGTACAGGGGATCAATGGTGCTGCTGGGGAGATTGGTCACATTACCTCTATTCCTGTTGGAGGGGCACCTTGTAATTGTGGAAAAACCGGCTGTTTAGAGACGATTGCTTCCGCAACAGGAATTGTTCGGATTGCAGGCAAGCAGCTTGCAGAAGGTCAGGCAACAGGTGAATTGGCTGAAATTTTCGCTAAAAATGGTAAGGTAACAGCAAAAGATGTTTTTGATGCTGCACGCATTGGGGATGAAACCGCTAAAAAGGTAATGGATGAGGTTTCATTTCATCTGGGATTTGCATTAGCAAATATAGGGAATACATTAAACCCGCAAAAAATTGTTTTAGGCGGCGGTGTTTCAAGAGCGGGCGATATATTAATAAATGCTGTAAAAGAAAACTTTGCAAAATATGCTTTTTCAGCCGTGAGAGATTCAACCGAAATCTCCGTAGCTACGTTAGGGAATGATGCAGGGGTAATTGGTGCTGCATGGTTAATTAAAAACAAACTAAACTTATAATTTAGGAAAGAAAAACTTAGCAGTTTTTTTCTACTTGTAAAATAATATGAATCCCATTAAAATAAACTATTATTAGAATGGGTTATAGGAAAAAAGTCGTGTTTATGCGGCTTTTTTCTTATTTGTGTGAAGGAATCTGAAAATATTGAAACATTCTTGTAAAGAAAACGTACTAATTATTACAAGAAATTGATCGGAAGGGGGTTAGCAATGTTTAATAGGGTACAAGTAAAAATGAGTTTTCCAAATCTGTTCATCCTTATCATTATAGCAGTTTCCATATTAAGTTCTTGTACAAGCCAACAACATGCTAAGCCAAAACCTCCTGATGATAAAGAACAACAATCTCAAGAACCAACAACATTGGAGAATTGGAAAATTCCCATTGAAATTCCAGAAGGTGAGTTTTATAAAATAGGAGGATGGCTTTCCGATCAGGAAATACTTTATATTACAAATAAAGAACAAACGTCGAATGTTTATCGATATCACATGAATAAAGGGAAAAGTGAATTACTCTATAAAAGTGATGTGCCGATTGCAACGCTGCAAGTCAGTCCCTCAAAGAATTATATTCTTATTCAAAGCGCGCCATCCACTTATGAAGGGAAGTTAACCGTCATCTCTTCACACGGTGAGGAAAAAATAAGTGCATCTTTTGCCGCCCACGAAATTGTATATGAGTGGAACTCCTATAATGAGTCGGAAATTCTTGTAACTTCATTTAGTGAGGATTGGACGTTTCAAATGAAATTAATAAATATTGAAACAAATGAAACCTCAGACATCTCCCTGCCCCAGCCCTTTATTAAATGGTTAGGACGAGAAGAAATTGCTTTTTTAAATTGGGATAATACAAGTCCTTCATTGATGGCTCCGTTAATGATTAAAGAACTGAACGCTGAAGTGGCAGAAACCTTTCTACCAGACGTTCTTCAATTTTCAATCTTCCGTGATTTGATTGTGACAATGACTGTAGATGAATCTAATCAAGATTTGTCAGTTTATTCGTTTTATGATCAGGATAAAAATTCTCTATCATCGTTTTCCATTCCACATTTATCGATGTTTTCCGGGTGGCTTGTTCCTTTTTATGATTTTAACGGGACAACTGGGCAATTTATTACGTTTAAGCCTGTCAAAAGTGGAGATGCTGATGCATATTCTGAGGGTTTTGAACTGATTGCCTACAATGTTGTCAATGGGAGTACGAAAATGATTTTGGATGGATTAAAAAATGAACCGATCCTTTTAGATCCGTCCGGTGAATCAGCCCTTTATGGAAATCAATATGAAAAATTAATTGATTTCTCCTCGAAAAAGATATTTGAGTTAGTGAAAGAATGACAATAACGGTGTCATTCTTTTTTTTCTCTCAAGCAGATATGATAAAATCTACTAAAGGAATGTGCAGGCGTGGAAAGGAAGGTGGAGTTATCAAAATAAAAAGACTGCCAGATGGCAGCCTGCTCAGGATAATTTAGTGTGTTCCAGTCGGGAATCCGCTTTCGATTAAAGTCATGATTGCAAACCAGCCAAATACTGCTAATGAAGCAACACCGAAAAATACACCTAAGAAATTTTTATTTTTTAGGGCAGTGAATGAACCGTAAGCAGCTAGCAATGCAACTAATATGAAGATAATAACTAAACCCATTTAATTGACGCCCCCTTCATGAATAATAGCTGGCCATTAGCCATTGTTTGATTGTTATGTAAGAATATTATATACATTCGTTTCTTATTTTATATTTTTTTCGTTCATTTGTCGAGGGCAAATGCGAAGCAAAAAGGCTGAAAACATGTAAAATAAGATTAATTGAAGAAATTGGAGGTAATTTAATGAAATGGTTTCAACTCCCGTTAGGAGTACTACAAACAAATTGTTACATTGTTGAGGGACCTGATAAATCCTGCATCATTTTTGACCCGGGCAGTGAAGGGAAAAAACTCATTAAGTGGTTAACAAAGAGAGAGTTAAAACCTATTGCTGTATTGTTGACCCATGCCCATTTCGACCATATTGGAGCGGTGGATGAGATAAGGGATTATTATCAAATCCCAGTTTATGTCCATGAAGAAGAGGCAGACTGGTTACCCGATCCAGCTTTAAATGGCTCAAAGTTTTTTATGATGCAAGAACATATTAAGGTAAAAAAAGCTGACTATTTAATTAAAAAGGAAGAAACGATGACATTAGGTGATTTTACATTTTCAGTTTTTGAAACACCCGGACACTCACCTGGAAGTGTTTCATTTTATTTTGAAGATGATCATTTTGTCATTTCAGGAGATGCTTTATTTAAGAGTAGTATTGGACGTACTGATCTGCCGGGGGGAAATCACAAACAATTAATTAAAAGTATTCATGAAAAATTATTATTTCTTCCGGAAGAAACAGAAGTTTTATCTGGACATGGACCGATTACAACCATTGGAGAAGAAATGGATGCTAACCCATTTTTAAATGGATTTTGAGTTCGGTAGTACATAGTAGAAAACCCCTTCTCTTTGGAGAAGGGGTTTTCTGGGGGATGTTCTATTCTTATAATGGGAGGGGATATAGTTAAGCTACTACTCTTACAATATTATAAAGTTTTCACTGTGTCAATAGTGTAAACTTGGAAAGGGATTCCCCATGAAAAACTACATAAAAGAGTTAATTTCAAGTTCACCCAATCAATTGATTTCTTATGCGGACTATATAAATGCCGCGCTTTATCACCCTGAACTGGGGTATTATATGAAGCCTAAACAAAAAATCGGCAGTCAGGGGGATTTTATTACGACCAGTAATGTGTCAGACATTTACGGGCGAATGCTGGCAAAATGGTTTTCGTATATTTGTAAACATAATAATTTAGAATCAGTGTTTTGTGAAATCGGTGCAGGAAATGGCCGTTTTGCCCACGCATTTCTTGAGGAATGGCATGAGACAGTTAAAATGCCTTTAACCTATATCATTGTTGAGAGCAGTCCCTATCACCGGAAATTACAGAATGAATTACTAAACGACTATTCTTTTATTCAATTAGAGAAACTTACGGAGTTAAACCGTTTCGAAGGGATGGTTTTTTCTAACGAATTATTCGATGCCCTCCCTGTACATGTAATAGAAAAACATAATGGTGAAATGTACGAAGTAATGATTGGGATGGAACATGATTCATTAATGGAAAAAAACGTTCCAGTAACAAATCCACAAATTTTTTCCTTTTTACAAGAAAGCGGGCTCCGGCTAAAAGATAATCAGAGAATAGAAGTACCATTGTTAATGGAAAAAGTTCTAGAAGATATTTCGCATATACTATCGAAAGGGATTGTAGTAACGGCCGATTATGGTTATTCAACTGAAGACTGGGAGCTGCCATCACGTTCAAAAGGGAGCCTTAGGGGATATTTTCAGCATAAGATGATGGATAATGTTCTTGAGCATCCGGGTGAAATGGACATAACCGCCCACATTCACTTTGATTGGTTAATAAAGAAGGGTAAACAACTTGAACTTAATTTTCTTTCGAAGTTAAGACAGGATGAATTTTTATTGAAGGCAGGAATTTTGAAGGAGCTGCAGAACCATTATGATCCCAATCCTTTTTCAGCAGTCAGTAAACGTAACCGGGCAATAAGAAGCTTAATTATGCCTTCAGGAATCAGTTCTTATTTTCATATCGTGATTCAAGAGAAAGGATTCAATGTTAAAGCATCTGATATTTTTGAGCCATAACAAAACCACCGGAGATAACTCCGGTGGTTTTGTTAGAAGGCAGACTGATTAATGTCCACCGCCGCCGCCAAGCGGCATCATGAAAGTTGTCCAATAAGTGAAGCCAGCGAAAAACACTGTTAAATATGCTCCGAAAACATACATATACATACGTTCGGAAAGTTTAAGATAGCTTAATAAAACGAAGAAACCTGTTTGGGCTAAGAATAGCATAGCAGTTTTGTCCATATCACCAAGATAGAACATTACGGTAAAAATACCAGTCCAGAAACCCAAAACTCTGAACATGCGATCCATATGTATCCCCCCTTTTACCATACGATACCATCATGCAATATTATAAAGAAAAGGAGGAGGAATGTAAACAAAGGTTTCAATTTAGTTTGCAACCAGCGCTTGGTAAGAGCAAGTTTCGCAGCCCGACATCATATTTTCTTTCTCAATAAGCTCCACAGTATCAAATAAAATCTCAAACATTCCTTTTAAAAATTCTTGATGCATGGCACAAACCGCCGCATGATCCTCTGCCACTTCCTTAAAGGGGCAATTAAATATTTGGAAATAAATTTTTGTTTGGTCTCCATTCACTTCAAACTCTGGATAAAATCCGGCAAGAGTAGCAGCACTCTTTAGTATAGACAGTTTTTGAGCGAAATCTAAATCTTCTCCCAAAGAGCTTTTTGTCATTTCCTGCTCAATGATTTCAGTTCCAAAACGTTTTCCGGTTAAATAGAGAGCTTGTTTTCCTGGTTCACCAAGTGTAAGCATGGTCTGAATTGCAACCTTGGATAAGAGCAAATAATCGCGGAATGGGAAGTGAAGTTGAATAACGTCATCTGACAAACGGTATAATCTGCTTGGTCTGCCGCCTTTACCAGTTTTTTTTGTTTCAGATATCAACATGTTAACATCCTCAAGTTTCGATAAATGCAATCTTGCTACGTTTGGATGGATATTAAAATTTTCTGCTACCTCTTGTACTGTTACTTCCTGGTGACGCTTCGTAATATACTGATAAATGTAGTACCTAGTTGGATCTGATAAAACGTTTGTAATTTTTAATGTTTGTTCCATCTTTCGTTCACCTCGAACCCCCATAATTTAAACCAATTATAATACAGCAATATTAACAAGGGAATGAGGTTAACAATGTTAACACTATATGTTTAGAAAATGTTCACAAATCAGGACTGAGAGTCTGGTGCGTATTATTCAGTTATTGTACAAATGTTATACATTTTGTTTGTCAACTATAATTTTTTAGGGTAAGAAAATGTGTTTACATGAAAAAAGAAGCAGACTAATTCAATCTGCTTCTATATTTTTCTTCTTTTTTTCATTTCGATATAAAAGATATACGGCAGGATACCAAACCAGCGATACCAGAAGGATGCCTTTGCCTGTTTTCTTTCTTCCCGAAGTCTTTTTCGTTCATCTTTTGGCTGGTCTGCATACTTTACGAGAGTTTGAGTCATATATTTTACATAATCATTCGTTTTCATGGACACACCTTCCTTTACTAAAAAGTATGTCCAGATTTTATTTGGGCAAACCTAATGACTCATTAATTCATTTCGATCCACTTTATTATTCTCTTGGTATTTACGTCAAAAAAACCATTCGCAATTGCTGTTTCACCTGTATTCAACCTTAGGGTGAACAGGACTTTTTGACTTGTGCCAATCGGTTTTTCTGCTACATAATCTACTTTTCCGTTTGAAAAGAAATACGTACCTTTTGAAGGAATGGCGGTATTTAATGACAGTGTTTTTTCGATTTTTTTAATTGTGCTATGAAAATAATATTCTACTTGTAAAACCGTATTGGTTTCATGAGCTAATTTTCTCTCCGAAAGAAGCATATCAACTCGGAATGAGAAGATTAAAAGGAATAAAAGGACTACGCACAAAGTTAGCGGGTAAGAAAAACCATGTTCATTATTCCTCATGGTAAAGGTCCCCAATTTACATAGGATTGGACAACAATCGAATATTCTGTTCCCCATGAGTCTACAACAAAGATTCTTATTGCAGAATTTTGCCGGGTAAACGTCACTTGTGCTACATTTTGCAGGATGACTTCATGTCCCGTGGAATTAACTCGTCTCCGGAGAATATTATTATATTTCTCATAGTAAATCGTTTCTGAATTAGTGGTTAACACCAGTCTCCCCGCAACAACATCGGCTTTATTGCTTACCCTAATTTCTTTCTTCGCTTGACTGCAAAAAACCTCCCATTCCATTTTTTGCAGTCTTATCTGTGAGTGATTATCATTTAATATTATTTGGAAAATAGGGAGGATAAAAAATGCCATTGTTAAGAAAATGGAGAGTGCTAAAAGTACCTCAAGGAGGGTAAATGCTCGCTCATTCAGGCCTTTTGCAAGCTTTATAAAGAAAGGTATCTTTTTCAACTTGCACGCACACCTCCTTTTGCCCTGCAGCTGACTCATTCCAGTCTACTCTATAATTCAATCCATTATCGGAAACAGTGTAGCCGAAAAAGCTGCTAGGATCGTTTAGCTTCGCCTGCAGTTCTTCAAAGATCAGTTGATTTGCTTTTCGTTCGACCCCGAGCTGCCAGGCTTGATTTGTCATGTCAATGAATAATGGGATAAAAAACAGGCCAAGCATAAACCAGGCAGCTAAGGATAGAAGGAGTTCCAATAAAAAGTACCCATTACCCCTCGGTAACATAGAAACGTCCTTTCCCTATTAAAAAGGTCATTTTATAAGTTTTCGTTTTTGTTACAATGAGAAATGTTCCGAAGGTATTAATATTACCATTAGCAATAAACCGAAAACTTAATGGGAGTGTACCGGGCAAGACTTCAATGGAAGATGGGTATTTTCTGTCGATTATATTGGGCAGGTCATTTCGTTCATATACGACATAGCGATTTTGCTCGGGAATAAAATTGACTTTCACTTCGTGTTGATGGGAGATGGCAAATTGCTGTGCGTAGTATAAATCGGCTTTAAGCTGCGAGATGAAGACCTCATCACCTGCCATATTTGCTTGCGGCTTAATGGAGAAGAGGGTAATCGAGGAAAGGACTATAAAGATACTCAGTACAACCAAAGATTCGATCATAGTATATCCCTGCTGGTTCATAATCACTGCGAGACTGGGGTGTCAACAGCGGTGACGGTGCCGTCTGTCGCTATTTGTACCTGCTTCTTCCCATTAGGGCATCCAGTTGTTTGAATATAACCATCTGTTTCTAGCTGTTCTATTGTTGGGAGCTTGTTATTTTTCATTTCATATGCCTGAACCTGGGCTTGAACCATTTTTACGAATGCTTCACAGCCCTTATCATTAATATTGGCATTATGCTTTGCTACATTCGGAATAGTAACAATTAATAATACAGAAATCACCAGCATTACGATCATCATTTCAATCAGTGTAAAACCTTTTTCATTTTTCATTTTTTCTTCCTCCTAGAAATTTTTAGATTCCATCAAGCAGATGGAACATTGGTAACAAAATGGCTAGATACATGGATACAACAAGAAAACCAATAAGGAGATAAAGGATGGGCTGGATAATTTTTAATGTTTTTTCTATTCGTTCTTCCATAACACGTACACAGTGCTGACTATAAAACCTCAATTCCTGTTCTAATTTTCCATTATCCTGACCGTGTTTCATAATTGTTGAGAGTTCCTTTTCGAAAAAAGAAATGTTATAAACAATGTCTTCTAATGATTCTCCTGTTATCAGCTTTTGTTTAAGCAGTGTGCCAATCTGGCTATAAAACGGCTGCTTATCATTTTTTTCAAACAGGAGCAAAGCCTCTAAGACGGATATCCCGCCGGATAAAAGGAAACTAAGCTGCACCGAAAAGTAGTGGGTGAATAATAATGTAAAAATTTTGCCGATCACTGGAATTCGGACGAGCTGTCCTTGTTGCTGAAGGAGAGACAGATTTCGAAAAATCAGCAAATAATAACCGCCTGCAAAAGCAAAAATGACTATTACAAAGGTAATAAGAAGTGGAAAATACCGATCAAAGGAATATAGAACTTTTGTGAAAAAATTTGCCTCTAAACTCATAGAGTTAAATAAACCCGTGAATTTTGGAAGAAGGGAATGTTGGACAAAGAAAAACAAAAATCCGGTAATAAAAATCAGGAGGGAGGGATATTGAAGCAATTTGAAGAGTTTCTTTCTGTCCTGATCTTTTACTAAGGCAAGCTCACTCCCCTCTAAAAGTGCTTCTGCAAAACTTCCATGCTGTTCAGCAAAATAAACATAACCAATTAAATCCTGATGAAACCCGAGAGTGCTTAATACATCATGAAAGGATTGCCCTTTTTTTAATTCAATAAGACTATTGTTTAATTCCTCCTTTCGGAATAAAGGCAGATGTAATGCTATGGATGCAATTGCTTCCGCAATTGGATATCCCTGTGAAAGTAATTCTCCCATTCTCTTTAAAAACTTTGCCTGCTCCTCAATCGACCATTTACGTGGTTTCATCATCGTATACCAAACGGTCATATTCAGCTTTTTTTATATATCCAAGAGCAATTCCTTTATTAATAATCTCTTTCAATGTCCTATAATGTGAGGTTACATTTTCGCCTCTTGCTGCTCTCATCGCCGCATTTAGATTTTTGCCTGACAGTAGTTCAAAGACACTGGCTCTCTTCCATCTGCTATAAGAATAGCAATGCGGGGAACATTCCCCATCACAATAAGGACATGTCAGTTCAACTAATCGTTGTGCCGTGACAGCAATTAAGGTTTGCTCCACCTCTAACCAATTTACGCCAAATTCACGGAGCCGGAATACGGCTCCCTTTGCATCACGTGTATGCATGGTAGAGAGAACGAGATGTCCTGTTAAGGATGCACGAACGGCAATTTTTGCTGTTTCTGCATCACGAATTTCTCCGACCATTATGATATCAGGATCATGGCGAAGAATTGCCTTTAGCCCAGCAGCATAGGTTACACCGGCTTTTTCATTTACTTGTACCTGTAAAACGGAATCATAATTTTTTTCAATTGGGTCTTCGAGTGTGATGACATTGCGGTGGAAGAGGTGTGCTGTTTCATTTAACAGAGAGTATAATGTTGTTGTTTTCCCACTGCCTGTCGGCCCTGTGAATATTATTAACCCGTGGGCATGTTTCAGGAGGGCAAGCAGTTTTCTTGTCATGTCAGGGAATAAAGAGAGTTGATGAAAAGGAATTTGTTCTTGCTGGGGCAGAAGTCGAATGACAAGGCTTTCTCGATTGTTAGAAGGGAGGGTTGAAAGCCTTAGCCCCATTAGCTGGCCGTTGATTTCGCAAAAGATTGATCCGCTCTGCGGGCGTCTTTTTTCTCCGATATCCATATTGGCTGTAAATTTAAAATGGGAAATCAATTTGTCACATTCATCTTTTGGAAGGAATAACCGGGGGATAAGCTTGTTGGTTAATCGGATCTGCACGAGCGTGTCTTTCTTTCTGGGAACAATGTGAATATCTGTGGCCTGGTTCCGGGCAGCATCTGAAATAATCCTGTTGGCTAGAATTTCAATAGAACTGACAATAACTAACACCACCTTTTTATTTTGTCTCTGTGAAATTTCGACAAGTTTCTATGAATTCCTTCTTTATTTTTAAAAAGTTTTTTTGTTCACAAAAGATCCTCTTTCTAATGAAAGAGGATTCAAGATTATATCGCCTTATCCGTTAAATAAAACAGCCCGCCATTAATAAAGGATATGTTAATTTTCGGTTCATATTGCTCTTGCAAGGCTTTTTTCTCTGTTTCATAGCTTTCGTTTTCCTCTTCAACATCTTCATAAAAGTGCTCCAACAGCCTTTTATCTGCTTCCCAGCGTTTCTTGGCCTCATCAGCCCATGTATGGTCATCCTGTTCTATCACAGCCTTTAAATAGTTTTCAATTCTTGCAAATCCACTTTTTGGTTTCACCAATGGTGACAAGGTAAAGCTATAATCTGGTATTTTTGGTGTTAACGGAATCTTTTGAAGGCGCTCATGAAAATCCTCGACCATTTGCCCGTTGATTAACTGCAATCCGATTGACTTAAATACATCGCGCTTACGGTCACATTGATAAGAAATTTTTACGTTCATACATAACCAGGGCATTAGCGGTGTTTGCTTGTTAAAATATCGGTGATTCTCGTATAACCTTATATAGCCGGCAAGTTTCTTCGTCGATTCAAAAATTTGATGTAATCTTGGTGAGCCAAAATGAATCGTTTCACCTTTTAGGTTTTCTGGCGCCAGATCAGGATTTGTAATTAGTGTTAACTGCATTGGATTGGGTATTCCACCAGTTTTTTCTAAATAGTGCCAATAAAAGGGCCGGTTCATTAATTCTTTATCAAGTTCAATGGTTAATTGCACGGTAATGTATCCAGGAGCATTTTCAATAATTGCACACTCATTAGCTTGGAAATAGCGGATGAGGAAGTTATGAATTTCCTGCTGCTGCATGTTTATCACCCTTTTGCATATTTTTAGCCAAATCAATCATGCTTGTTAAGTTTTCCATCTTAATTCTCATTTCTCCCTCGGAGCAGGACTGTCCGAATATATCCACTAAATGGTCCTCAATATTTCCGAAGTCTAATTTCGTTAAGATATCATCCAATTCACCAATAACCTTTTCAAATAAATCAATTTTTTCATATAACAGTTTGAGAATATGCTCTTCTACGGTATTTTTGATGGCAAAATTATAGATCATGACATCCTTCTCTTGACCAAGACGGTGAATCCTCCCAATCCTTTGTTCAAGCCTCATAGGATTCCACGGTAAATCAAAGTTAATGATGTGATTACAGAATTGGAGGTTAATCCCTTCACCGCCTGCTTCGGTAGCAATCAATACTTGTGCGTGCTTTTGAAATAACTCGCGCATCCAGTCCTTTTTGCCACGTTTAAACCCGCCGCGAAACGGAACGGAAGATATACCGTTTTGTTTTAAATACCATTGAAGATAAAGCTGCGTTGCCCGGTATTCCGTAAAAATGATGACCTTATCATTAATTTTTTGGATTAATTGGAGGGTCTTTTCCGCCTTTGAATTGGTTGGAACGGCCTCTACTTTTTTAATTAATGAACCTATTTGATCCTCAAAGGCGCGGGTAGGGTTCTCTCTCTTCTGCAGCATATTTTTAAGGGTATAAAAAACTGCTTCCCTGCTGCTGCAGGCCTCCCGCTGCAGCGTCATCACCGAGAATGCACTGGTCTGCACCCAATCTCCTTCACTTTTTAATTCGGTAATACTGTCATATAAATCTCGTTCTTCCGGAGTAAATTCAATAGGAATCGTTTCAACATGCCTCTTTGTCCATTCAATTCCGGTATCTGCCCGGCGGTTTCGAATCATCACTTTATTGACTAATTCTTTTAAATGCTCATCATCATTTAATGAACGAGCATCCCGCTTATATTTCTCATAAAATGCCGTTTCACTTCCTAAATGCCCTGGTTTTAATAAAGATACAAGGTTAAAGATTTCTTCAATTCGATTTTGAATCGGTGTTGCCGTTAATAACAGACAAAACTTCTTTTTTAAATTTTGAACAAACTCATAGTTTTTCGTTTTATTATTTTTTAATTTATGGGCTTCATCAATAATAATTAAGTCATAGTCTTGATTATAAATAATATCCCGGTGAGGATTTCGTTTCGCCGTATCAATGGAAGAAACAACCACATCGCATTGTTCCCAAACATAGCTTTTTCTTTGGGCGACAGCTGGAATATAGAACTTTGTATTTAATTCATATGCCCACTGTGATACTAACGACGCAGGGACAAGAATCAGGATCTTTTTCACGAGACCTCTAATCATGTATTCTTTTAAAATTAATCCTGCTTCGATGGTTTTTCCAAGACCAACTTCATCTGCGAGAATGGCTTTCCCATTCATATTTTCAATTACCTGTTTAGCTGTTTCGAGCTGATGGGGCAGCGGAGTAAGATTTGGCAGATGATTAGGCGCTTGTAACCCTTCAAAATCAGGGATAACAAGATGCTTCTCAACTCCTACTGCAAGGTTAAAAAGCTCCCAGTTTCCCCATGGGCCGTCATTTTCTATCCGATGTAAAAAGTCATCCTGCCAGGAAGGATCAAATTCTATTTGAATTGTCATGTTTTCAGCTCCTTTTGATGTTTTTACTATGAGGACTTTCTTTCCAAAAAATGATTGCTCAAAGTGATTGTTTAATGGTAGGATGTTAGTAGCTTTGAAAGTTTTTAATATTGTAATAAAATAAATTATTTCACAGAAAGTATATTTTAGTATGACCCGATTGGAAAATTATTATAATGCGAATGACGACAAGTGGAGAGACTACAATTTGTAGCGCCGAAGGAGCAAGCATGAAGATGTGAATCTCTCAGGCAAAAGAACTCTTGTTTGACGCAGCTCTGGAGAGTGCTGCTTTTATGCAGCCACCAAAGGGGAAAGCCTAGTCAGGTAAACTTTCAGGTGCAAGGACAGAGACCTTCTTTAGCTTTATAGGGAGGTTTCTGTCCTTTTTTGTTGTTTGATCATAGTAAAGGGGGATTATGATGACAGAACTTAAACGCACTCCGCTATTTGAAGTTTATAAGGAATATGGCGGGAAAACAATCGATTTTGGGGGTTGGGAGCTGCCAGTTCAATTCTCAAGTATTAAGGAAGAGCATGAAGCGGTACGCACGAAAGCGGGTTTATTCGATGTATCCCATATGGGAGAAATCGAAGTTAAAGGTAAAGACAGCTTACGTTACTTGCAAAAGATGATGACAAACGATATCTCAAAAATCAAAAATGGCGGTGCACAGTATACAGCGATGTGTTATGAAAATGGCGGTACTGTTGACGACCTGCTGGTTTATAAAATCGAAGAAGATCATTACCTATTGGTGGTGAATGCATCCAATATTGAAAAGGATTATAAATGGCTGGAAGATCATGTTGATGGGGAAATTTCCCTGGATAATCTTTCTGAAACAACCTCACAATTGGCATTACAAGGTCCACTTGCTGAAAAGGTACTGCAAATGTTAGCTCCAAGCCATGACCTTCGCCAAATCGGTTTCTTCAAATTCCAACAAGAGGTGGAATTGAATGGGAAAAAAGCACTAGTATCACGAACTGGCTATACAGGTGAAGATGGTTTTGAAATCTATTGTTCTTCTGAAGATGCTGTTGACTTATGGAGAGCCATTTTGAAAGCTGGTGAAGAGGAAGGGGTTATTCCATGCGGCTTAGGATCTCGTGATACCCTTCGTTTTGAAGCGACTTTAGCACTATATGGTCAAGAACTATCACCTGATATTTCCCCGCTTGAAGCTGGAATCGGCTTTGCTGTTAAGTTGAATAAAGAGGCTGACTTCATCGGGAAAGAGGTTTTAAAACAACAAAAAGAAAACGGTACTGAACGAAAATTAGTCGGCATTGAAATGATGGACCGTGGTATTCCACGACATGGGTACCCTGTCTATAAAGGTGATGAGCTTATCGGTGAAGTGACCACAGGTACTCAATCACCATCATTGAAAAAGAATATTGGTCTTGTTCTCGTCAAAGCTGAACATGCTGTTCTTGATACGGAGCTTCAAGTTGAAATTCGCGGCAAGCGATTGAATGCAAAAGTAGTACCAACACCTTTTTATAAACGAAATAAGTAGAACATGAGGGGAGTCAGGTTCATGAAACATCGCTATTTACCAATGACTGCAGAAGATAAGCGGGCTATGCTCGAAACAATAGGTGTTTCCACCATAGATGAATTATTCAGCGATATCCCGGAGAAGGTTAGATTTAAGGGAGAATACAACATTAAGCCGGCAAAATCTGAAACTGCGTTAATGAAGGAACTTTTTAAGCTGGCTTCTAAAAATGCCGATCTTAAAACAAATGTTTCGTTTTTAGGTGCGGGAGTATATGACCACTATATGCCAGTTATTGTTGACCATGTTATTTCACGTTCTGAATTTTATACAGCCTATACACCATATCAGCCTGAAATTTCGCAGGGGGAACTTCAAGCCATTTTTGAATTCCAAACAATGATTTGTGAATTAACTGGAATGGATGTTGCGAACTCTTCCATGTATGACGGCGGAACAGCACTTGCGGAAGCGGCAATGCTTAGTGCAGGACATACGAAGCGGAAAAAAATTATTGTCTCTAGCGCTGTCCATCCAGAATCTCGAGATGTCCTTAAAACCTATGCCAAAGGACAGTATCTCGATGTAATCGAAGTACCAGTAAACAATGGTGTTACAGATGTAGAGGCATTAAAAGGACTTGTGAATGAAGAGATTGCTGCCGTTATCGTTCAATATCCAAATTTCTTTGGCCGGATTGAGCCATTAAAAGAGTTGGAAGAAATTATTCATGCTAACAAGTCTTTGTTTGTTGTATCAAGTAATCCATTAGCATTAGGTGTGTTAACACCTCCAGGAAAATTTGGGGCAGACATCGTCATTGGTGATGCACAGCCATTTGGTATTCCTTCTGCATTCGGCGGACCCCACTGTGGTTATTTTGCGGTAACAACGAAATTAATGCGTAAAGTACCAGGTCGTCTTGTCGGGCAAACAACCGATGAGCAGGGACGCCGCGGTTTCGTATTAACGCTTCAAGCACGTGAACAGCATATCCGTCGTGATAAGGCGACATCTAATATTTGTTCTAACCAGGCATTAAATGCCCTTGCTGCGTCAGTAGCAATGACCGCACTTGGTAAAAAAGGCGTCCGTGAAATGGCAGCGGCTAATTTACAGAAAGCACACTATGCAAAAAATAGGTTCAAGCAATCAGGATTAGAAATCGTATATGATGGCTACTTGTTCAATGAGTTTGTTGTCAAATTGAATACCCCTGTAAAAGAGATCAATCAAAAGCTTTTACAAAAGGACATCATCGGGGGATATGATTTAGGCCGCGATTATCCTGAACTTAGCAACCATATGTTGATTTGTGTAACAGAACAACGCTCAAAGGATGAAATCGACACACTTGTGAAAGAATTGGGGGATTTACATGCATAATCAAGACCAGGCACTCATTTTTGAACTAAGCACACCAGGTCGTATCGGATACAGCCTCCCGGAAATGGATATTCCTGAGGTAGACCTTAGCAGCCTTCTTCCCGATGAATATGTACGTTCTGAGGAGCCGGGGCTGCCTGAGGTTTCTGAGCTTGACATTATGCGTCATTACACAGCTCTTTCCCGTAGAAATCATGGTGTCGATTCCGGTTTTTATCCTCTAGGCTCTTGTACCATGAAATACAATCCTAAAATTAATGAAAACGTAGCTCGTTTTAACGGTTTTGCTCATGTACACCCATTGCAGGATGAAAGCTCTGTTCAAGGAGCACTCGAGCTACTGTATGATTTACAGCAACATCTGATTGAAATTACTGGCATGGATGAAGTAACCCTTCAGCCGGCAGCAGGTGCTCATGGAGAATGGACCGGCCTGATGATGATTCGTGCATACCATGAAGCTAATGGTGATTTAAAGCGTACAAAAGTAATTGTCCCTGATAGTGCTCATGGTACGAACCCAGCATCAGCTACAGTTGCGGGTCTTGAAACCATTACAGTTAAATCGAATGAAAACGGTCTGGTGGATCTAGAGGATCTTAGAAGGGTTGTTGGTGAAGATACAGCGGCGTTAATGTTAACCAATCCTAATACCTTAGGTCTTTTTGAAGAAAACATCGTGGAAATGGCGGAAATTGTGCATAGTGCCGGCGGAAAGCTTTACTATGATGGAGCAAACTTAAACGCTGTTCTTTCAAAAGCTAGACCTGGTGATATGGGCTTTGACGTTGTACATTTAAATCTTCATAAAACCTTTACGGGTCCGCATGGCGGTGGTGGCCCGGGTTCAGGCCCTGTTGGTGTAAAAGCAGATCTCATTCCGTTTTTACCAAAGCCAGTTATTGCAAAGCGCGGGGAAGAGTTTGTGCTTGATTATGACCGTCCGCAATCGATTGGCCGCGTTAAGCCTTATTATGGTAACTTCGGAATTAATGTCCGCGCCTATACTTATATTCGTACAATGGGTCCGGATGGCTTAAAAGCTGTTACTGAGTATGCAGTTTTGAATGCCAATTATATGATGAGAAGACTTGCGGAATATTATGATTTACCGTTTGACAGGCATTGTAAGCATGAATTTGTTCTAAGCGGCAGACGTCAGAAGAAACTAGGTGTCCGTACATTGGATATCGCAAAACGCCTGCTTGACTTTGGCTATCATCCGCCAACCATATACTTCCCATTAAATGTGGAAGAATGTATCATGATTGAGCCAACGGAAACGGAATCTAAGGAAACCCTCGATTCCTTTATTGATATCATGATTCAAATTGCTAAGGAAGCCGAAGAGAATCCTGAAATCGTTCAAGAGGCACCTCATACAACTGTTGTCAGCCGTATGGATGAAGCAACAGCAGCACGTAAGCCGATTTTGAAATATCAAAAAGCATAGAAAATAAAGCCAGATTCAGTTCAGTGAATCTGGCCTTATTTTTTGTTTTACATTAGGTATGAATATGGGAAAGAATAAAATTAAAAAGACTTCTGCGAATACAGAAGTCCTGCCACTCAATTATTTTTTAGTTTTAACCTTACCTGACCATTTTTTG
This sequence comes from Neobacillus sp. Marseille-Q6967, assembly GCF_946151075.1. Taxonomy (GTDB): domain Bacteria; phylum Bacillota; class Bacilli; order Bacillales; family Cytobacillaceae; genus Neobacillus. Next base: position 160,669 of record NZ_OX267715.1, read on the forward strand.
AAACCGCCTTGCAATTGGGTAAGGTCTTTATATCCTTTACGGTGTAAAAACTGGGCTGCACGAGCGCTGCGCATGCCATTTTGATCATATAAATAAACAGGCAGGTCAGGGCGGAGTTCCTTCATTCGTATTTTTAATTGGGATAATGGAATATTACGAGCTCCTAAAATGTGACCGCCTTCATATTCGTTCGGTTCACGAACATCAATGAGCTGTGCCTTTCTGTAACCTGCACGAAACTCCTCTTCCGTTACCGTTTTGACGATTCTCTTTTGGTAGAAGTAAGTAAAAACGGCATAAAGGATTATTACAGCAATAATGATTAATAAAGTAATAAGTGAACTCAACTTCTTTTTGCTCCTTTCAAGCTATATGCGCTAGTAATTATTATATAAGTCAATGCAGTAAAGATAAAGGATAAAGCAAAAAAATTTATTTCCTTTTTTCCCTATAAAATTATTTCAGATGTATCTCGTTTTGAATTCCTATCAGATTTTGGTAGACTTAAATAGGAGAATAACAACATATGAATGAGGTTTTTATAATGGAAAAAGAAATTTGGCGGTTTATTGACTCCGGAAATTGCTCACCAGCATTTAATATGGCATTAGACGAAGCATTACTAGATTGGCATAGTGAGGGAAGAATTCCACCAATTATTCGCTTTTATGGCTGGGATCCTGCTACATTATCAATCGGCTATTTTCAAAAAGTTGAAAAGGAAATTGATTTAGACGCCGTAAAGGCCCATGGATTAGGGTTTGTCAGGAGGCCAACAGGAGGCCGCGGTGTCCTTCATGAGCATGAGCTTACTTACAGCGTCATTGTTTCGGAGGATCATCCTGAAATGCCAAAGACGGTTACAGAAGCCTATCGGGTTATTTCAGAAGGGATATTAAAAGGATTCCATCACTTAGGTCTAGAAGCCTATTTTGCTGTTCCAAAAACCGATGAGGAAAAGAGTGCTCTAAAAAACCCCCGATCTGCGGTTTGTTTTGATGCTCCGAGTTGGTATGAGCTTGTGGTAGAAGGCCGGAAGGTAGCAGGTAGTGCCCAGACAAGACAAAAGGGAGTCATCCTCCAGCATGGTTCGATTCTATTGGATTTAGACGAGGACAAACTATTCAGCTTATTTAAATATTCAAATGAGCGGGTAAAGGAACGAATGAAATCTGCTTTTAAAAATAAAGCTATTGCCATCAATGAGATTAGTCCAAGAAGAATTTCTCTTGACGAAGCAAAGGAAGCTTTTTATAAAGGTTTCGCGGAAGGACTAAATATAGAGCTTCAATCTTATGAATTAAATGAAGAAGAGTTAGCCTACGTTAATAAAATTGCAAAAGAACGCTATAAAAATGACGAGTGGAATTTTAAAAGATAATAAAACAGCGGACACATTTAAATGGTGTCCGCTGTTTAAGTACTATTATTGTTTGACTTCCTTAACTGCATCAATATATTTTTCATACCATTTCTTCCATTCATCTTTACGGTCGAAGGTCTTTCCATTTAGCAATGCAGCTATAACATCTAAACAAACATGCCAGCCGGCTAGATCCTTAGGGGTATGATCTGTAATGGTATGTATTTTTTCAATCAATACGAGTAAGCACCCACCTGATTCTTCTGACAGCTCAAAACGAATAATGTCTTCGCCCCAGGTGTATTCCAATATGGAATTCATTTGTAATTCGAGAATGGTCATCTCCTCAAAGGTTCCATCTCCCATGTCAAATTTAATAACCCCGCCCTCACGAAGTTCATCCACTCTAAGTTCGGAAAACCATTTTGGCAGTTTATCATTATCCGTTAAATAAGCCCAAACATCCTCAACTGAATGCTTAATATGACGTTCATATGTAGCGGTGTATCCATTTTGGACTTTTTCAATAAATGCTAACAAATTTGTAGTTTCCTCCTTTTTTATTCAGTTTTTCTATTTTTTTATTCTGCATAAACAGGTGAATCCCTTTTATATTGTTTATTTTTCCTTATATTAAAAATCGCAACCTGCGAAATTTGTTAAAATATCCGGATTTTTGGCGAAAACAATATGATATCTTCTTCTTTCTTTTGTTTCTAGTTGTTTTTATGTTTGACAAATTAGGAGATTTTTGCCTTAATCACAATATATAGTGGTGTCGAAAATATTTTCGGTACTATATGTTGATTTCTACTCTAATACTATGATACCTTATGTATATCAAGTCAGCTAGATATAGCAAAACTTACTAGAATTTAACACAATATATAGAATTATTTGAAGGAGTTGTTTTCATGTCTGTAGTTTTTAGACAAAAAATGAATATTGATTTTGAAAGGTTAAATGAGGACATCGGCTTGTTTCCCCAGGTGCACCCAGTAACCCCAGATATGAAGATAACCCACAAAGGTGTATCACGTTTGGTAATGTTGGACCGTTACACCTTCAAAGACACTGCAAAAATTACCCTTACAAATGGCGACTTTGTTGTACTCACGATAAAAGAGGATCCAAAATTCCCGGCACGCGGTCTTGGATACATCATGGAAATAGATTGGGAGAGTAAGAAAGCAAAGGTTTTAGTGGAAGAGGAATTTAGAAGTGTGCTTGATGACCCGGAAGAATCTACGACAGGAGTAATCTTGCGGTCTTTAGATGTGATTGAAAAGCCGTTAGAGCTTTTTTATGAGCAAATTGCGAAGCGAAATGCGACTGGCCTAGCCTCTGTAGAGGAAACGGAAGAAAAGCGTAGAGAGTGGACAGATAAGTTTTATCAAGAACTTGTTAATTTGAACTTCATTCCTGCAGGCCGTGTTTTGTATGGTGCAGGAGCTGAAACAGACGTAACTTATTTCAATTGTTACGTAATGCCTTTTGTTCCAGACTCAAGGGAAGGGATTTCTGATCACCGGAAGCAGGTAATGGAGATCATGAGCCGCGGCGGCGGTGTTGGAACAAACGGTTCAACCTTACGCCCGCGCAACACCTTGGCAAGAGGCGTAAATGGTAAATCATCTGGTTCGGTTTCATGGTTGGATGATATTGCAAAATTAACTCACTTGGTTGAACAGGGTGGGTCGCGCAGGGGTGCGCAGATGATCATGCTGGCGGACTGGCATCCGGATATTATTGAATTTATAATTTCAAAAATGCAAAACCCAAGAATATTACGATTCTTAATTGAAAATACAAATGATGAAACGATTAAGAAGCATGCGAAGGATAAACTCAAACTTACTCCTTTAACGGCACAAGAAAGAGCAATGTATCAAGGAATCGTTAATTACAAGGTTATTCCAGGCTTAGGCGGTTTTGATGAAAACATCATTGCTGAGGCGGAAGAAAAACTTAAGACTGGCGGTAATTACACTGTCCATAATCCAGAGTTCCTTACAGGAGCAAATATCTCGATCTGTTTAACAAAGGAATTTATGGAAGCAGTTGAAACAGATGGTGAATATGATCTTCGTTTCCCTTATGTAGAAATTTACAATGAAGAGGAAATGAAAGCTTATAATGAAGAATGGCATAAAGTCGGTGACGTTCGTGAGTGGGAGAAGCAAGGTCACAAAGTTAGAGTTTACAAGAAAATCAAAGCAAAAGAACTTTGGAACTTAATCAACATCTGCGCAACCTACTCAGCAGAACCAGGAATTTTCTTTATCGATAACGCTAACGACATGACAAATGCCAAAGCATATGGCCAACAAGTCGTTGCCACAAATCCATGTGGAGAGCAGCCTCTCGCACCATATTCTGTATGTAACCTTGCAGCTGTTAACTTAGCAGAAATGGCTGATAAGGAAACTAAAACAGTTGATTTTGAAAAATTAAAGAAGACAGTAGCAGTTGGCGTCCGCATGCAGGATAACGTTATCAACGCTACTCCATACTTCTTGGAAGAAAACAAAAAACAAGCCCTTGGTGAGCGCCGTGTAGGCTTAGGAGTAATGGGATTACATGATCTCCTAATCTACTGTGAAACCGAGTACGGTTCAGAAAAAGGTAATCAGCTTGTTGATCAAGTTTTCGAAACAATAGCAACTACGGCCTATAGAACTTCAGTCGAGTTAGCGAAAGAAAAGGGGAGTTTCCCATTCTTAAACGGTGAAACAGAAGAAGAAACAAACCGTTTACGACAAGCTTTCATCGATACAGGTTATATGAAGAAAATGCCGGAAGACATTCGTGAATCAATTTTAGAAAATGGAATAAGAAATTCTCATCTACTAACTGTTGCTCCTACGGGATCCACTGGAACGATGGTTGGGGTTTCCACAGGATTAGAACCTTATTTCTCATTCTCATATTTCCGTAGCGGTCGACTTGGAAAATTCATTGAAGTAAAAGCTGATATCGTTCAAGAGTATTTGGATCAGCACCCGGAAGCTGATCCTAATAACCTGCCAGATTGGTTTGTTACAGCAATGGAGCTTGCACCAGAGGCCCATGCAGATGTTCAATGTGTGATTCAGCGCTGGATTGATAGCTCGATTAGTAAGACTGTTAACGCACCAAAAGGCTACAGTGTTGAACAAGTTGAAAAAGTATATGAGCGCTTATACCGCGGCGGTGCAAAAGGTGGTACTGTCTATGTGGATGGGTCACGTGATTCTCAAGTTCTTACACTCAAAGCGGAAGAAAACACAAGTGAACAATTATCAATATTTGATGATAAGCCAAAACAGCATGTTGTTCTAGTTGATACTATTAGTGATCTTCGTTCAACTGATGTAACAATCGGATCTGAAGTTGGCAACACATGCCCTGTCTGCCGCAAAGGAAAAGTAAAAGAAATTGGCGGATGTAATACATGCAGCAACTGCGGCACACAACTTAAGTGTGGATTATAATAAAAACAAATCGAGGGTGTCCCAAAGGGCACCCTCATTGTTTTTATCATTTTAAAATTTATGGATCCTCACTATTTACATCTGTGGGGTTCGTATCACTCATCATTCCGTTGTAAAGAAAGAATGTAGAGTCCTTTAAAAAGAATAGTTGTCGCAAAATTGTCGAATTCTCTACATACTATCTTCATATCACACATTTACTCTTGTTATAGTATTAGATAGTAGAACTCTAAAAATCAGGTGATCCTATGTATACTGTAATGAGTCAATTCAGTTCATATTTAAGCAAACCGTTTTTTATCATGGCCAACAGCTTAGAGTCATGGCCGATTGTTTTTGCCTTGTTATTAGGTATGGTAGGGGCTTTGGCACCCTGTCAGCTCACAGGGAACATCAGCGCCCTTACACTCTATGGAAACCGTTCCGTCCAAAGGAAAATCGTTTGGAAGGACGTTTTCAGCTATACCCTCGGTAAGGTGGTGGCTTTCTCTTTATTAGGGGCCCTTGTATGGGTACTGGGAAGAGAGATTCAGGAAAATCTTACACTTTATTTTCCTTGGATCCACAAGATTATGGGCCCGTTACTAATCATAGTCGGGATTTATATGCTGGGATTCATTAAACTAACAGGAACAATTAACCTCTTTAAAGGTTCAGAAGAATATCACCACGAAACACCTTTTGGTTCATTCATGCTCGGATTTAGTTTTTCTCTGGCATTCTGTCCCACCATGTTTATCTTGTTTTTTGTTACGTTAATGCCGGTTGTTTTATCCAGTTCATACGGATTTATTCTCCCATCCCTGTTCGCCCTGGGCACTGCATTGCCTCTTATTGTCTTTATCTTTCTTATCTGGTACTTAGGCGGTGGGGGAGTATTGATGAAAAGAGGGAGGAAGTTCGGTATATGGATTCAAAGATTTTCAGGGGGGTTAATGTTGATTTTGGGAATTCTTGATACTGTAACATATTGGTCATTATAATTTGTTGAACAAATCGTAAATTAAAGAAACGATAGATGACCAAGGGTACGATGTAAAGTAAATAGTAAGAATGTAAAGGCTGACACATAATTGTCAGCCTTTTTCTCTTTTTGCACTGTTGCTAGCTAGTATTCTTATTGTAGTAAGGATTAACCAAAAGCAGGGTGAACGACAGCATCTGCAATGAAAATGCCGATCCACCTATACTTATCAGAACTTTCTATACTGTATCCGACACTTTGGATTGCGGTTTTCATTTGATACATACTGCACAAATTATCATCATATTCAATTTCAGCAAATTGTCCGCTTCATTCCCATAAATTTCCCTGCCTTTCCTACACTAAGATAGGTCAAGTATAGGAAAGGAATATATTGATAATATAAGAAACAAATCACTAAAGTGAACATTTTAAGACAAAATAAAAATATAAAAAAAGAAAAGAGGGATGAAGTTGGACCCCTTTACACCACAGTTGATCTTCTTTGAACCAAAGGCATTAGAATATCCTCTTGGACAAGAACTAAAGGAAAAATTTGAAAAGATGGGGCTGGAAATCCGTGAGACCACCTCGCATAACCAGGTGAGGGGAATTCCCGGTGATAATGAGTTCCAAAAATATCGAAATGCTAAATCTACGTTGGTCGTAGGCATCCGTAAAACACTAAAATTCGATACCTCTAAGCCATCAGCTGAATATGCCATTCCACTTGCAACAGGCTGTATGGGGCATTGCCATTATTGCTATTTGCAAACAACGCTTGGAAGTAAGCCTTACATTCGAACTTACGTGAATCTTGAAGATATTTTTGAGCAGGCACAAAAATATATGGATGAACGAGCACCGGAAATCACACGGTTTGAAGCTGCCTGTACATCTGACATTGTCGGGTTAGATCATTTGACCCATTCTTTAAAAAAGACCATTGAGTTTATGGGGCAAACAGAGTTCGGGCAATTACGATTCGTGACAAAATATCATCACGTCGATCATCTTCTTGATGCGAATCACAACGGGAGAACTCGATTTCGCTTTAGTGTAAATTCCCGTTATGTCATTAATAACTTTGAGCCGGGTACTTCATCTTTTGAAGAAAGGCTTCAGGCAGCTAGGAAAGTAGCAAAAGCAGATTATCCATTAGGATTTATTGTCGCTCCGCTTTATCGGCATGAAGGGTGGGAAGAAGGCTATCGTGAGCTCTTTGAGAGATTAAGTGAGGAATTATCCGGGATTACCATACCCGACCTGACATTTGAATTAATACAGCATCGATTTACGAAACCAGCAAAAAATGTAATTGCTAAGCGTTATCCAAAAACAAAACTTGAAATGGATGAAGAAAAACGGAAATATAAATGGGGAAGATATGGTATAGGGAAGTATGTCTATCCCGATGAAGAGGCCCGTGAATTAGAAAGCACCATTCGCCGGTATGTCGAAGAATACTTTCCAACTGCAACCGTACAATACTTTACGTAAAAATTAATTTCTTTTTTTGCCTGTACACCGTACTAATTTTATGCATAGCCGCTTAAAGATGTAACAATGAGTTCACCTTTAGGAGTGGCTGCCATGAAAATCGACGGTGTGTTTTCAGGGGGAGGAATTAAAGGATTTGCGCTTGTGGGCGCCTATCAAGAAATTGAAAAAAGAGGTTTTCAATTTGAAAGAGTTGCAGGCACAAGTGCAGGTTCAATTGTGGCTGCCTTAATTGCTGCCGGTTATCGAAGTCATGAAATTGATAACCTTTTGGTTGAACTGGATCTCACAAAGTTTCTGGATGCAAGGAAAACCATTATCCCTTTTCCATTTGCAAGATGGCTGTTTGTTTATTGGAAACTTGGATTATATAAAGGAAATGAACTGGAAAAATGGATGGGTGAAAAATTGGCTGCGAAGGGACTGCGGACTTTCTCTGATTTACCGCCGCAAACACTGCGGGTTATCGCATCAGATTTATCCAACGGCCAACTTGTTGTCTTACCTGATGATCTTGTCAAATATGGAATATCCCCAGGATCATTTTCCATCGCGAAGGCAATCCGAATGAGCTGCAGCATTCCGTACTTTTTTGAGCCTGTTAAATTGAAATCAATGGATGGAACAAATGTGATTGTAGATGGCGGGGTATTAAGCAACTTCCCGATGTGGCTATTTGACCGTGAGAATGTTCAAAAGTTAAGGCCCGTCCTAGGAATTAAATTAAGTCAGAATGAGCACGAGCATGAAAAGCATAAAATTAAAAATGCAATACAGTTATTTGGTGCACTATTTGAAACGATGAAAGACGCTCATGACTCAAGATATATATCAAGGAGGCACGAGCGAAATATTATCTTTATTCCCACAGACGGTATTATGGCCACAGAGTTTCACCTGACAGAAGAAAAAAAACAGGAATTATTGGATTTAGGGAGAGGGGCAGCGGAAAAGTTTTTTAAATCTTGGTGTTATTAAAATGTAAATCAAATAAAAAAATCGAGCGTTACAACGACGCCCGATTTTTCTTTTTGCCTTTTTTTCCATCGATAACGGTTAGATGAGCTGGGGATTTCTTTTTTGCCTTCTTCTTCAAAGAGGTCAGCGGTCCAATAGAAGAGCTCTTTGCCTGTGATTCACCGCTTTTATGCTGCATTCGTTTTTTAGATCTTTTTGCTGCTCTAATAAATGCCTGCTGCTCTTTCTTCTGAGGATTTGCTTTACTCAAATATCTAAAAATAAAGTATATGGCGACACCGACTAATGCGAAGACAGCCAAACTCTGAAGAAAACCAACGGGATTTTTAGTAAATGCTCCAATTAGGCCAATAATCCCCAAAATAATTACACTACCAACCAAAGGAACGGATATCCGATTTTTCAAGAAAAGCCACCTCCCTAAGAGCATCTTAAGCATTTTTTTTATCTTTTAAACCTTAAAAGACTATTTCTTCAGTTTTTAATCCTGTTTCTGTCGCTCAAGTTATTAATTACTTTATGCTGAGCTCCATGATATTGAAATACTCTTTTTATCACAGGGGTCAAAGAAACAAAATAAATATAGGAAAGTAAAAGTAAATTTACCAAATTTAAAAAAGTTTTATGTACTTAATTTTATTCTACTTCAGATGAGAAAAAACCTCTATGATGACATAATATTTCTAATTAAAAAGTTTCGCCGTATTCTATGAAAGGGATTGGAAATCTTAGGGCATAATATTGTCCAATGGGATTAATGATAACTTAATAAATGACTACATTTAAGGGAGGACATAAGGATGATAAATGAACAAAAAAAATCAAACTATCCGAAACCGATGTCTTTTTTGGCAATGGTTTTCTGGACAGGTTTATTCGGTGGGTTATTTTGGGGAACCATTGGTTTTATTGCCTACTATTTTAATTTTACAGAAATTAGACCTAATGTCATTTTGGAGCCTTGGGCACTGGGAAAATGGAAAAATGAATGGCTGGGTACAGTCATTTCTATTATATTTATGGGGTTGTTGTCAGTTGGTGCCGCATTTGTTTACTATGCTGCCTTAAAAAAGTTTAGTGGGATTTGGTTTGGTCTTGGATACGGACTTGTCTTATTTATACTTGTTTTCTTTATATTAAATCCGCTTTTTCCCAGTGTGAAGTCATTTTTTGATTTAAGCAGGGATACCATTATTACCACGTTATGTTTATATCTCATTTATGGATTATTTGTTGGATATTCCATTAATTATGAATATCAAAATACGAAAGCAGAAGTAACTGAATCTGCCACCTGACTCATTATTAGTCTTTAACGGGTATGCTGTGGTAAAATATTTTTGTTATGACAACAGAAAGATACCGTCATAAATTGGGATGAAGTTTAACAAGGAGAGTGGGGGCAATGGAAAAGTTAGACAAATTACGGGCTGGTTTTCAAGAACATGGAATCGATGGGATTCTCATTACAAGTGAATATAATCGGCGCTATTTAACGAACTTTACGGGTTCTGCAGGGGTTGCTCTAATAAGCAGGGATAGAGCACTATTTATTACCGATTTTCGCTATACGGAACAGGCTGCAAAACAGTGCCAGGGTTACGATATTGTTAAGCATCCGGGAACCATTCATGATGAAGTAGCCATCCAGGCTAAAAATCTGGGTATAAAAAAGCTTGGTTTTGAAGAAGATCATGTAACCTTTTCTACATATAAGGCTTATGAAAAGCTAATAGAGAGTGAACTTGTACCGGTTTCAGGTTTAATTGAAAAGTTACGCTTGATAAAGACTGATGCAGAGATTAAGATATTAAAGGTGGCAGCGGATATTGCTGATGCTGCATTTAAGCATATTTTAGATTTCATTCGTCCAGGAAAAACGGAGCTTGAGGTCTCTAATGAATTAGAGTTCTTTATGCGAAAGGCTGGGGCAACATCTTCTTCCTTTGATATTATTGTGGCATCAGGGCATCGTTCTGCATTGCCTCATGGAGTCGCAAGTGAAAAAGTCATTGAGTCAGGTGATTTTGTAACCCTTGACTTTGGGGCTTATTATAATGGCTATGTGTCAGATATAACAAGGACCGTTGCGGTAGGACAACCGGATCAGAAACTAAAGGAAATTTATGAAATCGTTCTTGAAGCACAATTGAGAGGAATGGCAGGAATTAAGCCTGGAATGACAGGTAAAGAGGCTGATGCACTGACAAGAGATTACATAACAGAAAAAGGTTATGGGGATTATTTTGGCCATTCCACCGGTCATGGAATTGGACTTGAAGTCCATGAAGGTCCGGCCCTTTCATTCCGTTCAGACATCGTTCTTGAGCCAGGAATGATCGTCACTGTTGAACCGGGAATATACATTCCAGGTCTTGGCGGTGTTCGGATTGAGGATGATACAATAATAACAAAAGATCATAACGAAGCACTGACGCACTCGACAAAAGAACTTATTATTCTGTAGTGAATTTAGGGAGGATAAAAAATGATTTCTGTTAATGATTTTCGTACGGGATTAACCATTGAAGTGGATGGAGCTATTTGGCGCGTACTAGATTTCCAACACGTTAAACCAGGAAAGGGTGCAGCCTTTGTTCGTTCAAAGCTTCGAAACCTTCGTAATGGTGCAATTCAAGAAAAGACTTTCCGTGCTGGTGAAAAAGTAGAAAAGGCTCAAATTGACAACCGCAAAATGCAATACCTTTATGCAAGCGGTGATCAGCACGTATTTATGGATATGGAATCTTATGAGCAGGTTGAACTGCCAGCAAATAACATTGAATATGAATTAAAGTTCTTGAAGGAAAACATGGAAGTTCATATCATGATGTACAATCATGAAACCCTTGGAGTTGAATTGCCAAATACAGTTGAACTTGAAGTAACTGAAACCGAGCCTGGAATTAAAGGTGACACAGCATCAGGCGGTACAAAGCCGGCTACACTTGAAACTGGCCTTGTTGTTCAAGTTCCTTTCTTCGTTAACCAAGGAGATCGATTAATCATTAATACTACGGATGCATCATACGTTTCCCGTGCTTAAAAAAATTCTTAGTCCAATTTGGACTAAGGATTTTTTTTACTTCCCATTAATATTCTACTTTTTCTATCGTGAAAACTTCACTAAATAGTAATAATTAGCTTCTATTTGTAAGTTAGCTTTTTGCTAAAATAAAGGAGAATTCAACATAACTTAAAGGGGTGACACAAAAAATGAAAAAAATCGCATCTCTCCTTCTGCTTATCACGGCTGTTCTTTTATTGGCTGCAGCCTGCAGTAACTCCAAAGAGATGAATGTGACTCTTGATGAAAAGCATAAGCCCTTTCCTGATTATGTTTTAAACAGTTCTGAAAAAATTCAAGAGACATATGCTATGGTTTCAAATTATCCGGAAGTAGTAGCAGGAGTTCCTTGTTATTGCGGATGTTACCTGCAAGATGGACATGAAAGTAATTTGGATTGCTATATTGATTCATTTGGGGCAGATCATGCCGTAACTGAATGGGATCCAATGAGTATAGCCTGAGACGTCTGTATCGATATCGCCCGGGAGGCGGTAGAAATGCATCTTGATGGTAAAAGTCCTATGAAGATTTATGATTTAATTACATCAAAGTACCAAGATTTTGGAGATCCAACTCCTACACCTGAACCAAAGTAAGGGATACCAAATGAAAAAAATATTATATGGCCTTTACATGACCATCATTATTGGAATCATTATTTGTCTGATTAATAGTGATATTTTTAATAGCGAGAAGGCACAGTCCATTGCTGCAGGTGAACAAATCTATCAAAAGCAATGTCTTATTTGCCATGGTGAAACTGGCAGAGGAGAAGGAAAAAACGCTGGAACAGCTATTAATAACCAAAAATATTTAAGCTCTGTCTCCAATAATGATATTTTCAATAATATTAAATATGGCAGAGAAAATACTGCGATGCCATCCTATGGTCCTAGGTTATCGGATGAGGAAATAAATAATTTGGTCCTGTTTATTAGAGATTGGCAAACAAAGGAAATTGATTTTGATGTACCAAAAAAAATTGCTGGAAACCCTGAAAATGGGGAAAAACTGTACAAGTTATATTGTCTTAGCTGCCATGGACAATCGGGTACAGGGAAATTAAAAATGGGAACCGCCCTTTCAAATCCGCAATATCTAAAATATACAACCGATCAACAAATTTGGATTGCTACTGCATATGGTCGTGAGGATACACGAATGGGACCATCTTTAAAGGGGCTGGATGGAGTTCGTCAGCTTAAAAAAGAGGAAATTTCGGATATCATTTCGTACATCCGCTCCATTAATAATAAAACTGAATAACTAATGATTACCTTAAACCTTGAGTCCACGAAAAAAAGACTCAAGGTTTTTTTATCCCCTCTTGAAATGTGAACAATTTGTGGTGGATTTTTGTCCAAACCGTAACGTTTTGTCGTCTTTTACAAAATGTTCAAATGTGTCATCACTACTAGTGTTTAAATACGATTATATTTATTTCAAAGAGGGCTATAGTGAAAAATAGTGCTTTATGAGAGAATTCTTTTTCGAATTCAAGGAGGATTTTTATGTTTAAAAGGAAGTTAATGGCTTTATTAGTAATGGGAGCATTTTTATCAAATTTTATTATTCCAAGTGTTGATGCGGAATACTTATTCAATCCTGAGAAGTTTCCGTATAGTGAAATGCAAATTCAGGTAATGCCAGAGTTTGATTATCCAGAAAACTGGCCGAAGGAAACCCCCTCTTTACTTATAGGAGAATATGGAACTTTCACTAACAAGAGCGGGCAGGATTTTGACGGCAAAATTGAGATTGCAGTACCTGTAAGTGATCAAGGATTTCAAGCATATCTCGTTGCGGAATTCCCTGAAGAAAATCAACCGGAAGTACAACGTCCTTTTGATGTTGATAAGGAAAAAGGCATTATATCATGGAAACCGTCCAAACCTATTAAAAATAACGAGTCTTATCGATTTGTCATTGAATATTATACAAGCACAGTTGAGGTTAAAGACAACAGAAGTTTTACATATGACTATACCAACCCAGCCCAAATTGAAACCCTTGATGTTATTTTTTATGCACCAATGAATGCGGAAGAGATCACATTAAATCCGAAAGCTCCTAATAATTCTAAGAGCGATTATGGCGAAGAACTATTCTACTATCAATATAAGAATGTCCAAGCCGGTGAAAAACTTACTTATTCATTCTCATATAAAAAAGAGGGTTTCGAATCCACTTTGGATGTAATCAATAAACAACAGCCTCCGAATGATGAAAACCATACTGGAGTAAACGGGAGTGCCACCAATCAAATCAATAATGGGGATAAAGGCAGCTCTGACCGTCCTCTAATAGGAATTGACGGTGCTTCTGTCATTGGTATAGCGATTATATTTGCAGGTGTCTTTGTATATTTAGGATTAAAAGGCAGGACACAAGGACCTAAAGCTGGCTATACCAAAGGTTCAAAACCGGTTAAAAAACAGCCTCATAAAAAAGAAATCAAATCAATTGATTTAGATGAGAAAAAAGAATTACGAAAAAAGCTCTTAACCGGAAAAATTGACCAAGAAACGTATGATGAAGAAATGAAAAAATTAATTTAATGGGGTGAATGGGTATGAAAAAAAACACGATTGTAATGCTGGGCGGATTCATCATTACAGCTGCGATTATTTTCTTATTAATGGCTGCTACACCGGGATCAAGCGGGATTGAGCTCACAATGGATGAACTTCTTGCAAACCAGGAGAAGCATAAAGATGATTTTGTAACCGTCGAAGGGCTTTTAATTGAAGACTCTATTAAATGGAATGCTGACAAAATTGAGTTGAAATTTGATTTACAAGATAACGATGGTAACATCATGCATGTTGTTCATAACGGGACAAAACCAGATAATTTTTCTGAAGGAATAATTGTAATCCTACAAGGGTCACCAACTGAAAAAGACACGTTTACTGCTGAAACGGTTAAAACGAGATGTCCTTCTAAATATGAAGGGGAAGATATGGAAAACTATGATCCTGAAAAACACAAAAAGTTATTAGACAAGCCACCAACAGAAACGGAAGAGGCAAAATAATAAGAAGGTGACGAAATGTATTTATTTGCAAACGCAACAATTTATGTGGGATTAGCACTAGCAATCTATTCACTGCTCATTATTACATTGGGAATTAGCACTAAGAATCAGAGATTCATTAACAGTGGTAAAGGCGGATTGATTGCCATCCTAGTATGTGCCTCCATGGCAATGCTGTCTTTGTTTTACCTGCTGGCAACATCCCAATTTCAATATGAATACATAAACGATTACACCAGCAGTGAGCTGCCAATTATTTATAAGCTTACTGCATTATGGGCTGGAAATTCAGGCTCCTTGTTATTATGGACATTCTTCTTAGTTCTTTATTCAGTCATGATTGCCTTCTCAAGAAAAATGAGAGGAAATCCAATGGTTCCCTATATTTCTGCCATTCTATTAGGAAATATCGTTTTCTTCTTTTTAGTACTAGCATTTGTTGCAAAACCATTCGTCCTATTGGCTGAGGTTCCAATTGAGGGACATGGATTAAATCCGATGCTCCAGAATCCTGGAATGATTATTCATCCTGTAACCCTTTACCTTGGGTATGTAGGACTTGCTATTCCTTTTGCGTTTGCAATGGCAGCATTACTCCTGAAAAATGTTGATGATTTCTGGATTAAAATGACAAGACGCTGGACAATTATTGCTTGGCTGTTCTTAAGCCTCGGTAATATTTTCGGCGGCCAATGGGCTTATGTTGAGCTTGGCTGGGGCGGTTACTGGGCATGGGATCCTGTTGAAAACGCCTCGTTTATGCCATGGTTGACAGCTACTGCCTTCCTGCATTCGGTCATGATTCAAGAACGAAAAAATATGCTGAAGGTTTGGAATATCAGTTTAATTATCACCTCCTATGCATTAACGTTATTTGGCACATTCCTTGTGCGAAGCGGTGTTCTAACTTCCGTTCATGCATTTGCAAATTCAAATCTAGGTTTATATTTCCTTATCTTCATGGGTGTAGCAGTAATATTGGCGTTATATGTATTAATGAGCCGTTACAATCTCTTAAAACGCAGCGCCGGAGAATTTAACTCTTACATCTCTAAAGAAAGCAGCTTCCTAATTAACAATCTATTATTAGTTGGGGCCGCGTTCGGTGTTTTCTGGGGTACTGTATTCCCGTTAGTTTCTGAAGCTGTTCGCGGTACGAAAGTTACAGTCGGTATGCCATTTTTTAACACGGTGCAAGCGCCGATTTTATTATCCATGATGTTTGTAATGGCGGTTTGCCCGCTGCTTGCGTGGCAAAGGTCTTCGTTAAAAAATTTAAAGAAAAACTTTTTAATCCCAGCGGTTCTTGCTGTAGCTGCGATGGCGTTAATGGTTGTGTTGGGAATACAAAAAGCCTGGGCTGTGATTGGTTATGGAGTCATTGTCCTATTGTTTATTACCCACTTCTTAGAATTCTATCGCGGGGTTAAAGCTAGAAGAAAAATGACAAATGAAAAAGTGTATCTCGCACTATATCGATTAATGGTAAAAAATCGTCGCCGTTATGGCGGTTATATTGTTCATATTGGGATTTCCTTTATCGCGATGGGAATCATCGGATCACAAAACTATGATATTCAAACAATGAAAACCGTTAATTTAGGTGATTCACTAGAAGTTAAGGATTATCGAATCAATTACGAGCGTTTGGATCAAAAAAGCGAAGGAATTAATGATATTGTCTATGCTGAAATGACCGTTTTTAAGAATGGTAAGCGAATTGGTACGATTCAACCAGAAAAGGTCTTCTATGGTAACTGGGACCAGCCTTCTTCAGAAGTCGGCCTGATTTCTTCTTTGAAAGAGGATTTATACGTGGTGTTAAGTGATTGGGAAAACGATGGGAAAGCCACTTTTGTTGTTAAGATAAATCCAATGATCTCATGGCTGTGGATTGGTTCTTTTATGATTGTAATCGGTTCAATATTTGCCGTTTGGAACGGGAAATATCAAAATATCACTCCAAGATATACAGGAGTGCGTAAAGAGGTGTTTTAATTGAAAAATAAAATTTTTATTGGGCTCCTCATCATTACCTTTATTATTCAATTGCCGTTATTACGTGTAGAAGCGAAAGAATTCGATTATAAATCAAAGGAATTTGAAGCGGTTGCCTCGCAATTTATGTGCACCTGCGGTTGTGGACAGGACCATTTCGAATGTGATCCAAAGACATGTAATCTTACAATAGGCTTTAAAGAAGACATCGTGGAAATGATGAACAAGGGCTGGGATAAAGACAAAATCCGTGAGTATTATATCAATATTTATGGTGAAGAAATTTTAACAGCTCCAGAAAAAAGCGGGTTTAGTTTAGTTGCATGGACACTTCCCTTTACAGTTTTAGGAATTGCGGCAATCGCGTTGTACTTTATCATTCGTAAATGGGTGAAGAAAAAAGGAGAAGACCATTTAATCCTTGAAAATGAGAAAGTTCAGGATGAAGTGGAAGGTGAAATCCTTTCATCCATGATTGAAGAAGAACGCAAAAAGTACTTTTAGGATGTGAACATAATGCAGGAAATCTCGGTCATATCAATGATTTTTACTTCTGCTCTAGTACTAATCTGTTTATTTCTAGTTTTAGCACCCTTCTTTACTTGGAGTTCATATTTTAGTTTTGCATATAAAGGTCAAGATTCAGCATCAAATAAAGAGGTCCTGTTATCTACTCTTAATGAACTAGAATTTGAGTATAAAATGGATAAAATCTCTCATTCTGATTATAAGAAACTAAAAAAACAATATGAAGAACAAGTAGTAAGTATTATCAAGGAAGAAAAAGTGGTATTGAGCAGTCAAAAGGTTGATAAGGATTTAATGGCTGAAATAGAAAGTGAAATAGAGGCTGCAATGAAAAGTTATAGGAAAAAAAAGGGGGAAGGAAAGTGATCAGGAAAATCACCGTTTTCTTCCTTGGGCTGATGATGCTGCTGCAGTTGAATGGTTTGGCAGCAGCCCAATCCCCGATAACCATTGATATTCATTATCTTGTCGTAAGTCCAGCTGAAGATGGTTCAACGAATATGATGAATATGGTTAACTATACCAACACCTCGGAAGATGATTATAGTGGCGACGGAACGAGTGAAGCTGTTTTAAATGTTACTATTCCAACAGGGGCAAAAGGATTTACATTTTTAGATAACAAAATTGCCGCCAGGCAGGTTGACAAAGGATTTATTACAACAGACCCGGTTCCAGCGAATCAAACTTTAGTTTTACCCTATAGCTATCGAATGGAAAAGGGGAAGGAAATTTTTCTAAAGTCTGATTATCCTGTTCAGATGATGCAAATTCTTGTTCCAGAAGGTATGGGCAGCATAGAGTTTAAAGATGTGGCAGCTACCAGCCAAGGAAGCTTTAAAATGGATGATCAGAATTATGTAGGATACAGTGTCGAAGGGATTGAAGCAGGACAAACCTTTACGTTGGTTTATGACAAAGATAAGCAGCCATCCCAAAGTGATCTCCAAGGTTCAACAGGGGAAAATCTAAACGAATCCAGTGGAACTGTAACAAAAACGGCTCCAGCTTTTCATAATCCAGGACATCTAAGGATGTGGGCACAATCACCGTTACGCAGCTGGGACCCGCATGTATTTTTGATTGTTATTTTAGCTATCATCATCGCATCTTTATCCTATTTTACCTATTTTAGAATGAAAGCAAGAGCAGAGGAGAGGCGCCTTGGTGCTGATAAGGAAGAAAAGGCTTTTAAGCTATTAATGACAAAACAAAAAGCCATTTTGGAAAAAATCCTTGAATTAGAGGAGAACTTTAACGAAGGTAATATATCAGAAGAAGAATACCATACAAAGTTAAATGCCTACAAACAGCACTTAGTACAGGTGAAAATGAATCTGCGTCAATTTGTAGAGTAACCGTCGGAATGCGAGGGACTACGGATGATTGAAATCAAAAAGCTAGTAAAGCAAGCCGACAATAAGCTAATCCTTAAGGGTATAGACCTTTCTATTAAACAGGGTGAAACGGTTGCAATACTTGGACCCAATGGGGCAGGTAAAAGTACACTTCTAAAAGTGATGGCAACCTTGATAAAGCCCACTTCTGGCAGTGTAACAATCAATGGTTTTGATTTAAAAAAGGATCATTTTAAAGTGAAAAAATTGTTTGGCTATCTGCCGCATTCAAGTTTACTTTATGACCAATATACACCATTAGAGAATCTAGTATTCTTTGGGGACTTATACGGAGTAAAGGATGTAGAGTTGAGAGCGAGAGAACTGGTTAAAGAAGTAGGTTTATCTTTTTTTATCAATGAACCTGTTAAAAATTTCTCGCGTGGAATGATCCAAAGAATTGCGATAGCAAGAGCGATTATTCATGATCCGAAGATATTGCTTTTAGACGAACCACATACAGGTTTAGACCAGGGAGCTATATCAATCTTAAACAATGTGATCCTATCAATGAAAGAAAAAGGCTGTACTACTCTAATGGTTACGCATGATTTTAAGCAGGCAGCAGAAATTTGTGACCGCATCATTATTGTTAAGAATGGCCGGGTTGCTGAAGATTTTAAGGTAAGAAATAACCAATTAGACTTTGTTTCAAAAAAATATCAACTGCAAGTGGAGGGAGTATCCTGATGTTAAGAGCAGCCCTCACGATTGCAAAAAAAGACTTATATTCTGAACTGAAAACAAAACAAGTATTATGTACGATGATGATTTTTGCGGGTCTAGTCATCTTAGTTTTAAGCTTCGCCTTTGATCCTGCGAACAATACTACAAAAGCAGTGATACCAGGCGCAGTTTGGATTATTATCGTTTTTTCAGGAATACTTGGGCTTAATCGCTCGTTAATCTATGAGCAGCGGAATGATACCATGCATGGTTTATTGGTTGCCCCTATGGAGCCTTCCAGTATCTATTTAGGGAAATTCCTAGCTAACTTTTCGATGATAATTATTGTAGAAATTGTTTCTATACCGTTCCTGTTCTTATTATTCGATTTTAAAATCTTTGGAAGCATCCTCTATTTTATTTTAGTTTTATTCATTGGAAGTTTTGGTTTTATTGCGATTGGGACATTTTTATCAGCACTTGCATCCAACTCAAAAAGCAGTGAAATGCTGCTGCCGCTTTTACTTTTCCCTATTACAAGTCCAGTCCTGATTGGTGTAACCCAAGCAACTAAAATTATTTTAACAAATCCAGAAAAACTGGATAGTGCCGCAGCCTGGATGCAAATGGTAGGCGCCTATGATGTTATTTTCTTTGTTCTTTGCTTTTTACTAATTGAATACGTACTGGAGGTTTAAGAAATGAGTATGAATCTAGAAAAAGAGCGGGCAGTTCTTCATTCTATTGAAGTGCCGCCTGTTAAAAGCTCAATCTTGTCAAAGGTTTTATATAGCGGAACAGTCATTTCCTTTTTGGCCGCTATCTACTTTATTTTCATGTATGCCGAAATAGAAAGGGTAATGGGGGCAGTACAAAAGATTTTCTATATGCATGTACCATCTGCATGGGTTGCTTTTTTAGCGTTTTTTGTAACCTTCGTTTTTAGTATTCTATTTTTAATAAAGCGGAAAAGAATCTATGACACGTATGCATACGTGTCAGCGGAAATTGGTGTTGTCTTTACGATAATCGTCCTAACAACAGGTCCGATTTGGGCAAGGTCTTCATGGAATACATGGTGGTCCTGGGAACCGCGGTTAACAACAACTCTCATCCTTTTTTTCATCTATATTGCCTACTTAATGGTACGTCAAATGGACGGGGTCTGGGATAAAAAGGCTAGACTTGCAGCCGTGTTCGGAATCATTGGTTTTGCGGACGTGCCAATCGTATTTTTTGCCATCCGCTGGTGGCAGTCTAAATTTCATCCTGTCGTGTTTGGTGAAGGTGCTTCGCAATCAGGCGGCGGAATATCTGACAGTATGCTGGTTGCATTATTGGTCTCTATTACGGCCTTTACATTCCTTTATGCATATCTTCTTCATAAGGGAGTTTCATTTGAAAATATGAGAATCAAAGTTAGTCAATATAAAGAAAAATTACGAGAGAACTTGGAAAAATAGGAGGAATATATCATGGGATTCATGTACGCGGCATATTCAGTAGTTTGGTTAGTTATTTTTAGTTATCTATTATTACTGGGAAAACGTCATAGCAAACTGAAAAAAGAAATCGAGTTTTTAAAACAGTTAGATCAATAGAAAAACAAATAGGCCTGTTATTTTCAACAGGCCTATTTTCGTAAATTTATTTATTTTGCTAGGAGGAAAGAGAATGAGCAGACGAGTCATCAATTTACTCGTGTTGTTTCTATTGATAGGAATGTTTAGTTTCTTTGGCTATAGTCTGGCAAGCCAAGGCGACAATACAGATGTGGGGGACCAAGCCTATAATTTCGAACTGCCTAATTTAGATGGAACGAATACGAAACTCGCTGATTATAAGGGAGAAGTTGTAATATTGAACTACTTCGCCACTTGGTGTAAACCTTGTGTAGATGAAGCACCGGAGCTTGAGACCTTTGCCCGTGATAATGGGGATCAATTCCGGCTTATCATGATTAATAAAGGGGAAACGATGGACCGGGTAAAAAAGTTTTTGAAGGAATATGATACTCCAGCCGTTTACCTGTTTGATTACAATGCGAAAGTAGCTAAAAAATTTAATGTTACAGGGCAGCCAGAAACGTTTGTTATTGATAGACAAGGTGTTATCAGGGAGCACTATAACGGCCCTGTTACAGCGATGCAATTATATGAAATGGCGAAAAAGTATGAATAACTAAGAAGAAAAAAGGACTAAATCACCATTGTGATTCAGTCCTTTTTAAATTTGATATAAAAATTCAGCTGATATATTAGCTTTGATCGTAAGCTGACCTGGTTGAATGGGTGTCGTGGCAAAGCCTTTAGCTGACGAAACTTGATGAATTTCAAAAGGCTGAATTAAACTTCCTTCCTCTTTTATTTGAATGGGTGTCATTAGGAGCGACACTCTTAAGGTGTTCGCGATGGTTTTCGCTTTTTCATTGGCGTTGTTTAATGCCAAGGCAAGGGCCTGATTATAATATGTGTCGATAAATTTCGAAGTGAATTGTATGTTGCTGACATAGTTAGCTCCGTTTTGAACAGCTGTATCCACTACCTTCCCAGTCAGGCTAATATCCTCAATATTTACCTGAAGAATATGCGTAATTTTATATCCTCTAAAAATCTGTTTCCCCTGTTCAAAATCGTAAATGGGCTCAATACGATATTCAAAGGTTTGAATCTGTTTTTTATCAATCCCGAGTGACAGTAATGATTGAATCACTTTAGTTGCTGTGCTTGAGTTTTGCTGTTGAGCCGTATTTAATTCGATATTTTCTGTAATTACACCTAAATGAATCTTTGCTGTATCAGGCTGAATGGAAATCACACCTTCACCCGTTACTTTTATTAAATTTGTCTTTTGCAGCTGCTGGTTACGGATTAATGGGTTTTGAGTATACACTTCTTGGTCCCCTCTCAAAAATATCCTTACAATAAAATACGTTTTCCCAGAGGAAGTATTCGTTCTAGTATTTATTTTAAAAAAATAGAATGTAAGAGGATTTTAAAAGAATTGCTTTTTATAAAGTCATATTGCGTATTGAAAGGCATACATTTTAATTAATGAGACAAGCAACAAGGAGGAAACGTTGTGGAAACGATCTTAAAATATCTGCCGAAAAATATAGCTGACCAAATAAGCAAAATCCCTCCTAAACAAAAAGAAGAAATAGAAGAAATTAGAATCCGTCTTAATCGCCCAATTGAAGTGACGATGAAGGGTGCCCCTTTGTTTTTGGCTTATATCACTCAACCAGAGGATGCTGTTCAATTACTTAATAAAATCAGCCAGCATTCCATTTATACACTGGAAGAGGAATTAAAGCGCGGATATATAACGATATCCGGGGGACATCGGATTGGTCTAGCTGGAAAGGTTATTCTTGAGGACAGTAAGGTGAAAGCGATAAGGGATATTGCTTCGTTTAATATTCGGATTGCCAAAGAGAAACTCGGTATTGCTGAAAGGCTGACACCCTATTTGTTCAAGGAACATTGGCTGCATACCATGATTGTCGGACCGCCCCAAACGGGGAAAACAACATTATTAAGAGATATTGCAAGGATCATATCTTCTGGGAGCATGGATAAGGGCATCAGTGCTTGTAAAGTAGGGATCGTGGATGAACGTTCAGAAATAGCAGGGTGTGTAAATGGGATCCCTCAAATGAGTTTTGGTCATCGTCTGGATGTGCTTGATGCATGCCCAAAGGCTGAGGGAATGATGATGATGATCCGATCCATGAGTCCGGATGTACTGATAGTGGACGAAATCGGGCGCCGAGAAGATGCTGAAGCTATACAAGAAGCAGTTCATGCAGGTATTAAACTGATGATGACCACACATGGGTCCACGATGGAGGAAATTAGAAACCGGCCTACATTAAAAGGAATCATTGACCAGAAAATTTTTCAGCGCTTTATCATTCTAAGCAGAAATAAGGGTCCAGGAACCGTTACCCATATTTTAGATGAGAATCAAAATGAAATATATATAAAAGTGAGCGTGACGTAAATGGTTAAGATTATTGGTGCCATTTTAATTATTGTCGCAACCACTTGGACTGGATTTGAGTTTGCCAAACATTTAAGCGAAAGGCCGAGACAGTTAAGACAATTAAAATCGGCCCTTCAATCACTCGAAGCAGAAATTATGTATGGTCACACCCCGCTTCATGAAGCTGCGAGAAGACTAGCTGCCCAGCTGCCTAAGCCGTTAGCACCATTCTTTGAGGGGTTTGCAAAAAAACTGACAGACACGGAAACAACTGTAAAGGATGCATGGGAATCTAGTTTAAAGGAGATTTGGAAACAAACGGCCTTTAAACAAGGAGAGTATGAAATAATGAGGCAATTTGGAGAGACCCTTGGTCGTCATGACCGCCTTTCCCAGCAAAAACATATTATGCTGACTCTTTCCCATCTGGAAAGAGAAGAAGCGGATGCGGTTGAAAGCCAGGC
Source organism: Neobacillus sp. Marseille-Q6967 (assembly GCF_946151075.1). Classification (GTDB taxonomy): domain Bacteria; phylum Bacillota; class Bacilli; order Bacillales; family Cytobacillaceae; genus Neobacillus. Next base: position 184,094 of record NZ_OX267715.1, read on the forward strand.
TAAGTACGAAAAAATGGTAAAGAGTTTAGGCTTTTTATCAGGGTTATTACTGATTATTTTACTAATTTAGGGGGAAGAGTAATGGGGCTTGAAGTCGATATTATTTTTAAAATTGCCGGGGTGGGAATTGTGGTCGCCTTTTTGCATACGGTGTTAGATCAAGTTGGTAAAAAAGAATATGCTCAATGGGTTACTTTGTTTGGGTTTATCTATATTTTGTTTCAGGTCGCCTCGATTGTAGATGATCTGTTCCAGAAAATAAAATCGGTCTTTTTGTTCCAATAGAAGGGAGGGCTTTGCTATTGAAATTATTAAAATAGTTGGTTTGGCGCTTGTTGCTACCTTCCTTGCCTTAATTATTAAAGAGCAAAAGCCAAATTTCGCCTTTCTGTTAATCGTCTTTGTTGGTTGTACAATCTTTTTATTTTTAGTAGATAAAATCTATGAAATTATTCATATGCTTGAAAAACTGGCTGTCAATGCTAACGTGAATTTGGTGTATGTCGAAACGATCCTTAAGATTATCGGAATTGCCTATATTGCTGAATTTGCTGCCCAAATTACAAAGGATGCCGGGCAGGGAGCTGTGTCCTCAAAAATAGAATTAGCAGGTAAAATTCTCATTCTTGCCATGGCGATTCCAATTTTAACGGTAATGATTGAAACCATTATAAAACTGATACCAAGCTAAAAAGGATTTTTTTCGAAAACAAGAGGTGAAAAAGATGAAGCAAAGGCTGCAGATTATTCCCATTATAATTCTTTTACTCTTTTTATTTACCGCTTCAAGTGTACAAGCTAACGAAGAAGCGAATGAAAACTCATCACCTCTAACAGCACAGGAATTAGTTGATGCACAGCTTGAGACTCTGGATCTAACCGAATTAAAGCAATATTGGGAGGATATCCAGAATAAATATGGAGGCTTTCTCCCGGAGAGTCAAAAAGGGAGCTTGTATGATTTCATAAGCGGTGATAAACAATTTTCGTTTAATGAATGGGGAAAGGGGATATTGAAATTCCTGTTCCACGAATTTGTCGCAAATGGTAAACTCCTAGGTTCCTTAATCTTGTTAACCATTTTCAGCATGTTCCTCCAGTCGATGCAAAATGCATTTGAAAGCAGCACGATCAGTAAAGTTGCTTATTCCATTGTTTATATGGTTCTAGTAATACTAGCGCTTAATAGTTTCCACATTGTCATTAAATATACCAATGAAGCCATCGGGACGATGATTAGTTTCGTGCTTGCGTTAATTCCACTTTTATTAGCATTGATAGCCTCATCGGGGGGACTCATCTCAGCAGCTTTTTTTCATCCTGTTATCCTTTTTTTAATGAATATCAGTGGAGTATTTATACAATATGTCATCCTGCCTCTCCTATTTCTAGCAACTTTATTAAGTATTGTTAGTACAATGTCTGATCAATACAAAGTAACGCAGCTTGCACAACTGTTAAGAAATTGGAGTATCGGACTTATGGGGTTGTTCCTAACTGTTTTTCTTGGTGTGATATCGGTACAGGGAGCCTCAGCGGCGATTACAGATGGCGTTGCCATCCGGACAGCAAAATTCGTAACGGGAAATTTTATCCCCGTAGTTGGCAGGATCTTTACCGATGCCGCTGATACCGTTGTGAGTGCATCCGGTTTGTTAAAAAATACTGTGGGTATTGCAGGGGTCGCAATTCTACTAATTATTGTTGCCTTTCCAGCATTCAAAATACTGATGATATCTTTTATCTATAAGTTTGCGGCTGCAATATTACAACCTTTAGGCGGGGGACCGGTTATAAAATGTTTAGATATTATAAGTAAAAGTGTGATCTATGTGTTTGCAGCATTAGGAATCGTCTCTCTCATGTTCTTTTTAAGTATAACCGTTATCGTTGCCGCAGGGAATATAACGATGATGATGCGATAGGGGGGAGAATGACATGGATTTTTTAAAAGAATGGGTAACCAATATTATTCTATTTATTCTGCTGGCAACAGTAATTGACATGCTGCTTCCAAGTTCGAGTATGCAGAAATATACAAAGATGGTAACAGGATTATTGCTGATCGCCATTATCCTTACCCCGATTTTTAAATTAATCTCAAAGGATTTTGAAACAGCAATGGCATCCATCCCATCATTTCAAACTCCTGGAGAAAAAAATATGGAAAATTTAATAGAATTGCAGAAAAAAGAAATACAAGCCTCTAATGATGCATATATTTTAAAAACAATGGCTGTCCAGCTTGAAAAGGGAGTAGAAGAGGAGTTGATGAAACAATTTGGTTTAGAGATAGCAAAAATTGATATCACAACAAATGAACAGAGCGAACAATCATTCCCTGAAAACCTTCAAAAGGTTACGGTTCTTTTAAAACAACCAGAGACCGAAGTGAAGACAGTTGAAGTAATACAACCAGTAAATATCAGTACAGACACACCTCTTCCATCTAAGGAGCCAGCAGCAGAAACAGAACAAATCGCCGCATTCCTTTCGGAACATTGGGAAGTAACTGAAAAATCAATCGAAATTACGATTGAAGGGGGGATCAATAAGTAGAATGGATAATAAAAAAGGGCCGTTATCCAGGCTTAAGAAAATGCTCTCGAGTGGGGAGGATTCCGAAAAAAAGACCGGCAAAATGCAGTATATGCTGCTGGTTCTTTGTATCGGGGCGGCATTCATGATTGTCGGAAATGTATTGTTTACTGACAAATCTACTCCACAAGATAGTCCAGTGGCAGCTAACGTAAAAGAAGAAGAAGATGTTGCTGCCTTTGGACTAAAAAAGAACTCTAGTAATCAAGCAATTACTGATTATGAAGAAACATATGAAAAAGAACTCAAAAGAGCACTTGAAGAAATGCTGGGTGTTGATGATGTTACAGTAGTAGTCACCATTGATTCCACAGATCAAAAGGTGCTTGAGAAAAATAGGGTAACAAAATCTCAAACGACTGAAGAAAAAGATAATGAAGGCGGAGAGCGAAAGGTTCAAGATGTCCAAACAGATGAACAGCTCGTCATCATCCGTGAAGGGGAAAAAGAGGTTCCTATTGTAATTGAAACAAAAAAACCGGAAATTCGTGGTGTCCTGGTAGTTGCCCATGGAGCTGAAAATATCCAAGTGAAAAAATCAATAGTAGAAGCAGTAACAAGAGCGCTTGGAGTCCCAAGCCATCGGGTAGCCGTAACACCTAAAAAATAAAAGGAGGATAATTTTTATGTTATTAAAAAAACAAACAGTATGGTTACTAACAATGTTAAGTCTGGTGGTCGTATTATCGGTGTATTACATTACTTCTCCGGAACAAAAGAGCACTGATTTAGCGGCAGTAGAGCAGGAGGAAAAGGAGAGTCAAAAACAAACGAAAACAGATACAGAAGCAAAGGCTGAAAATGAAGATACAATTGTATCAGAGGTGGCTGGCGATGAAGAATTTGAGGCACTTCGTTTAAAAAAGGATGAACAGCGCAGTGAGTTGAAAGAGGAGCTAAACGCTGTTGTCGCAAGTACTGACCTGCCTGCTGATGAGAGAAGTAAGGCAATTGATCAAATGCAGAAGTTAAATCAGACTGCTCAAAAGGAAGAAATGTTAGAAACATTAATTAGAGCATCTGGCTATGATGATGCACTTGTAAGAGCAGATGGCAAAACAGTTAGGATTACTGTTAAATCAAATAAAGAGCATTCTAAATCTGCCGCAAATGATATTATCAAATTGGTCAAAAAAGAAATTGGTGAAACCAATTATGTAGCTGTTGAATTTACACCTTCAAAATAAAAATACTAAAAGGAAAGCCAGCGGCTTTCCTTTTTTAACGGCTGTATTAAAGTTAAATGTGTATTTGCAATATTGTTGATTGGAGCGGAAATCAACAACCAGTTTAACAGAGCTTTTTAAATGACGAATTTTAAATTTACGTTTAAAAATTTACTTATTATTCAGAATATATTAAAATTAGAAAAACGGGTAAAAAGACTAAAATATTATCGATATGACAGTAGATTATTGAACTTCTACAAGGTATTATCGTATAGTATTAGTAGCTAGTCTTAAATATTAGGGACAAGGAGTGTTTTGAGTGTTAAAAGTACAAGAAATCAGAGAACTCATTAAATTAGTTGACCAGTCAAGTATTGATGAATTTGTATATGAGAATGAAGGCTCCAAAATTCAAATGAAAAAAAATGCAGGTGTAACAGTTCCAACTGTTCAAACTGCAGTGCATGCTGCACCGGTTTCATCAGTCCCTGAAGTTAAAGCACCGCCAGTAGCGGCAGTTGCAGCTGCAGCACCTGCAGAGGAAGCTAAACCAGCGGCTGAAGCTAGTAATCAAACAGATACAGCTAATTTACACAAAATAACTTCACCGATGGTAGGGACTTTCTATTCATCCCCAACACCTGATGCTGATGCATATGTAAAAGCTGGTTCAGTAGTATCAAAGGATAGCATTGTTTGTATTGTAGAAGCGATGAAACTGTTTAACGAAATAGAAGCAGAAGTAAACGGTGAAATCGTCGAAGTACTTGTGAAAAATGGTCAATTAGTAGAATACGGGCAGCCATTATTTTTAGTGAAGCCTGAATAAGGAGCGATAACAGGATGATTAAGAAACTGTTAATTGCAAACAGAGGGGAAATTGCGGTCAGAATTATACGTGCTTGCAGGGAAATGGGGATTGAATCCGTAGCGGTTTATTCTGAGGCAGACCGTGAAGCGCTGCATGTACAGCTTGCGGATGAAGCATATTGTATAGGACCGAAATTATCCAAAGACAGCTATTTAAATGTAACCAATTTAATAAGTGTTGCAAAACTTACAGGGTGTGACGCTATTCATCCTGGATATGGATTTCTGGCAGAAAACGCTGATTTTGCAGAATTATGCCGTGAATGCAATATTACCTTTGTGGGTCCGAGTCCTGAAGCAATCACGAAGATGGGGACAAAGGACATTGCCCGCGAAACAATGCGGGAAGCAGGGGTTCCGATTGTTCCAGGCTCAACAGGAATCATTAATAATATTGAGGAAGCCCTTGAGCTTGTGAAAGAAATTCAGTATCCCGTTATTATTAAAGCAACGGCCGGAGGCGGCGGTAAAGGAATCCGAGTAGCAAAAAATGAACAGGAACTCATTAAGGGGATTAATATAACCCAGCAGGAAGCGTTAACTGCGTTCGGTAATCCGGGTGTATACATAGAGAAGTTCATTGAGGATTTCCGACATGTTGAGATCCAGGTTCTTGCTGATCATTATGGTAACACCATTCATCTTGGTGAAAGGGACTGTTCAATCCAGCGAAGACTTCAAAAATTACTGGAAGAAACACCGTCACCTGCTTTGGATGGAGAGATTCGTGAGGAAATGGGAAATGCAGCCGTAAAAGCAGCAAAGGCAGTTGATTATTCGGGTGCAGGAACAGTAGAATTTATATATGACTACCGCAATCGGAAATTTTACTTCATGGAAATGAACACCAGAATACAGGTGGAACATCCAGTAACAGAAATGGTAACGGGTATTGACCTTATTAAAGAGCAAATTCGTGTTGCTTCCGGTGAAAAACTAACAGTTTCTCAAAAGGATGTTACTTTTACCGGCTGGGCTATTGAGTGCCGAATTAATGCTGAAAATCCTGAAAAGAACTTCATGCCATCTGCAGGAAAAATTAACATGTACCTGCCGCCTGGCGGTCTGGGAGTTCGTATTGATTCAGCTGCCTATCCAGGATATACCATTCCACCTTATTACGATTCCATGATTGCGAAGGTCATCACATATGGCAGCAGCAGAGAAGAGGCAATTTCACGCATGAAACGGGCTTTGGGTGAATTCGTCATTGAAGGTGTTCATACAACGATTCCGTTTCACCTTAGACTGCTGGAGCATGAAAAATTCGTAGAAGGACAATTTAATACGAAGTTTCTTGAATTGTACGATGTGATGAAGTCTGTTTAAAATCTGGAGGTGAGCTCGAATGAGCGAGTATAATGTATTGGAAATGGACCAAGGAAATAATGGACACGGAAAAGTAGAAATAGCCCCAGAGGTAATTGAGGTAATTGCAGGGATAGCGGCTTCAGAAGTTGAAGGGGTTGCTGGCATGCGCGGTAATTTTGCTGCAGGCGTGGTAGAACGGTTAGGAAAGAAAAACCATGGAAAAGGTGTTAAGGTAGAATTAGCCGAAACAGGGATCAAGGTGGATGTCTATTGCTTAATGAAATTTGGTGTTTCCATCCCCACTGTAGCAGCAAAAATTCAGGATAATATCCGCCAAGCACTTCTAAACATGACAGCATTGGATGCAGAGGCTGTAAACATCCATGTAGTGGGAATCCAATTTGAGAATCAAAAACCCGAACCTGAAGTCGACCAAGAAATCTAAGCAAAAAAAGCCAAGGGAATCATTCCTTTGGTTTCTTTTTTTGTTATTAGTTCCTTGTTTATAGGAAAAAATAAGTTCTTACAGTGCGAATCATTTTTAGTTATGCTATTATCTTTTTAGTACATAGCATAATATCAAAATTCGACAAAAATTAATTACTTTCTCTAAAGGAGTTAACGGTATAATGAAAAGAAGAACAGCAAGGGAAAAGGCATTGCAGGCTTTATTTCAAATTGATGTGAGTAATACGGAGCCATCCGTAGCAATCGAGCATGTTTTAGAAGGCAAAACAGGTGATGACTATTTGACAAATCTCGTGTCAGGTGTGGTTGAACATAAAACGGAAATTGATCAGCTGATCAAAGAAAATCTTGAAAAATGGACTATGGATCGTTTAGCGACTGTAGATAGAAACCTTTTGAGGATTGCTGTTTACGAATTAAAATATTGCTTTGACGAGGTTCCTGAAAATGTAGTGTTAGATGAAGCCATCGAAATTGCCAAAATTTATGGGGATGACCAATCCAGTCGATTTATTAATGGAGTTCTTTCCAAAGTAAAAGAAAAAAAATAAAATGACCAATTTTTTGACAGGGGGAAAATACACAATGACTGCTGTAATTATTAATGGGAAAGAAATAGCCTCTAAAAAGAAGGCGGAAATTGCTCAAGAGGTCCAAAAGTTAAGGGACTTAGGTATAACACCGGGCTTGGCAGTAATTCTTGTTGGAGATAATCACGCATCAAGAACTTATGTGAAAAATAAAGAAAAAACATGCCGTGAACTTGGCATGCATTCTATTTTAATTGAACTGCCTGAAACCGTATCACAGGAAGAATTATTAATGAAAATTGAAGAGCTGAATGGTGACCCAGCCATCCACGGTATTTTAGTGCAGCTTCCTCTGCCAAAACACATCGATGAAACGAAAGTCATTGAATCCATCTCACCATATAAAGACGTTGACGGTTTTCATCCAATTAATATTGGCCGTATGATGACAGGTCAAGATGCCTTTTTACCGTGTACCCCTTACGGAATCATGGTGCTTTTAGAGGAATCTGGTATTTCTATCGAAGGTAAACATGTAGTCGTGGTCGGAAGAAGTAACATAGTCGGAAAGCCAGTAGGACAGTTGTTCCTTAACCAGCATGCTACCGTAACGTATTGTCATTCCCGGACAAAAGATTTAACCTTCCATACCTCACAAGCTGATATCATTATAGCCGCGGTAGGGATTGCTAACTTTATTAAAGCAGAGCACGTAAAAGAAGGAGCCGTCGTAATTGATGTAGGGATCAACAGGAATGAGACAGGTAAGCTCTGTGGAGACGTTGCATATGACGAGGTTAGTGAAAAAGCAGGTTTTATCACACCGGTTCCAGGAGGAGTAGGACCGATGACAATCACAATGCTTATGTTTAATACGTTAAAATCGGCGAAAAATACGTTGCATTCCTAAAAAGGAGTACGTTATGGAGGAAAAAAAATATCTTACCATTAGTGCGTTAACAAAATACATAAAACGAAAGTTTGACGCCGACCCGCATTTGCAAAATGTTAATGTTCGAGGTGAGATATCAAATTTTAAACAGCATTCAAGCGGACATATGTACTTTACGTTAAAAGATGAAAAAGCACGAATTCTTGCGGTTATGTTCTCTAGTCAAGCACGTTTCATGAAATTCTCACCGGAAAATGGAATGAAGGTAATGGTTCGAGGAGATATATCCATCTATGAACCGAGCGGTCAATACCAAATATATATTCTTCATATGCAGCCGGATGGGATAGGCGAACTATTTTTGGCCTATGAACAATTGAGAAAACGGCTTGAAGCTGAAGGAATGTTTGCTTTTGAGAAGAAAAAGCCCCTCCCCTCTTATCCTAAAACAGTTGGGGTTATTACATCTCCCACGGGAGCAGCGATTAGGGATATTATTACCACTATAAAGAGGCGGTATCCAGTTGTAAATATTCTCGTTATTCCTGCTCTAGTTCAGGGTGACAATGCTGCCCCCTCGATTGTAAAAGCGATTGAAAAAGCGAATGCAATGAATGAAATTGATGTGCTGATTGTTGGGCGTGGCGGAGGATCGATTGAGGAATTATGGGCGTTTAATGAAGAGAGTGTTGCCAAAGCTATTTTTCAGTCGCATATTCCAATCATTTCCGCTGTTGGCCACGAAACTGATTTTACTATTGCAGATTTTGTCTCAGATATGCGGGCACCCACACCGACTGCTGCAGCAGAATTGGCTGTTCCGCATATTGAAGAATTATTTGAGAGACTTCTTCAGCGGAAAACCCGGCTGCACCAGGCTATTGCTGGAAAGGTAAAATATGAGAAACAGCGGTTGGAGCGTATTCAGAAGTCGTATGCTTTCCGCTATCCCCAGCGCCTATACGAACAAAAACTAGAGCAGGTCGATAAATTAACAGAATTGCTAGTACGTGGTGCTTCACGTTTAACCTTGCAAAAGATGTCACAACTTGAAATCATTCATAACCGACTGAGGCGTAATCATCCAAGTGCTGCCCTTCAGAATGCACTTGACCGGCTTGAACGATCCCAAAAAGATCTCCAGCGGTCAATGGTACAGATTATTGTGAAGAAACATACGGAGTTTGACAGGGTAATTTCAACATTAGAAGCATTGAGTCCATTGAAAATAATGGAGCGTGGATTTAGTCTTGCGTATACAGAAGAAAATCGTCTAGTCAAAAGTATTCAACAAGTAAAGGTGAACGAAACACTCCAAATACAATTGACAGATGGAAATCTGTACTGTCAGGTTCAGAAGATAAAGGAGAGCGAAACTCGTGGCGAATAATCAAAAATTAACTTTTGAGGAAGCAATGAATAAGCTGTCGCAATTAGTGGAAAAGCTTGAAGAAGGTGATGTCCCATTAGAGGAAGCGATCGTCTTCTATAAAGAAGGGATGGAACTTTCTAAGATTTGTCATGATAAATTAAAAAATGTAGAAGAACAACTAACGCAAGTTATCACGGAGGATGGGCGTAAAAGTTTTTCTGTCGAAGAGGAGGAGTAGAGTTGAAAGCTCTGTCATTGACTGCTTTTATGCAAGAATATAAACAATTGGTTGAAATTGAGCTTCAGACTTTGGTAGAAAAACTTGATGCACCTCCGATAATTAAAGAAGCAATGGAATATTCATTATCAGCAGGGGGGAAGAGAATTCGTCCCTTGCTGTTATTTGCAACCCTTGATGCCTTTGGTGCAGATCCGAAAAAAGGGGTGCAAGCAGCTGCGGCTATAGAAATGATCCATACCTATTCGTTAATACATGATGATTTACCTAGTATGGATGATGATGATTTAAGAAGAGGAAAACCCACTAATCACAAGGTTTTTGGTGAAGCTGTAGCTATTTTGGCAGGTGATGCTTTATTAACCTTTAGCTTTGAGGTAATAGGAAAGATACCTGATCAATTCGCCGGCTCTGAAACCAAATTGCAATTAATCATTGAATTAGCAAAAGCAGCTGGTTCAGAAGGAATGGTTGGGGGACAAGTCGCAGATATGGAAGGCGAAGGGAAAAGCTTAAGCCTTGAAGAATTGGAGTATATTCATAAGCATAAAACCGGGAAGCTATTAACATACAGCGTTGTGGCTGGTGCTTTGTTAGGAGGCGCAAATCACCTGCAAATGGAAAATTTAACAAAATTTGCTCAGCATCTAGGTCTTGCCTTTCAAATACAGGATGACATTCTGGATTTGGAAGGTAACGAAGAGCTATTAGGAAAACCAGTCGGCAGTGATACTGAAAATCAAAAAAGCACCTATCCACAGCTTCTGACAATGGAAGGTGCAAAAAATGCCTTAAGGGCACAGTTAACCTTATCGAAACAGTATTTAGAAAAAACAGGATTAAATACTCAGATACTTGATCAAATAGCAGATTTAATTGCATCAAGAGACCATTAACATCCGAAAATGAAGTATGAAAGTGAGTGATCCAAAAAATGGATCTGTTATCTATAAAAGACCCCTCGTTCTTGAAAAATATGTCAAATCAGGAGTTGGAGAATTTAAGTGAAGAAATTCGCCGATTTTTGATAGAAAAGCTTTCTGTAACGGGTGGACATATTGGACCGAATTTAGGCGTTGTAGAGTTAACAATTGCCCTACATAAATGTTTTGATAGTCCAAAGGATAAAATATTATGGGATGTCGGCCATCAGTCGTATGTTCATAAAATATTGACAGGACGTGCTTGCGAATTTGACACATTGCGTCAATTTAAAGGACTTTGCGGCTTCCCAAAACGCATCGAAAGTGAACATGATGTATGGGAAACCGGACATAGCTCGACTTCTCTTTCTGCAGCCATGGGAATGGTGATTGCCAGGGATTTAAAAAAAGAAGATTCTTATGTCCTTCCTGTCATTGGCGATGGAGCCTTAACAGGAGGAATGGCTTTAGAAGCCTTAAATCATATCGGTCATGAAAAGAAAAACATGATTGTTATTTTAAATGATAATGAAATGTCGATTGCTCCTAATGTTGGTGCACTTCACAATGTTCTAGGACAATTACGGACCGCAGGGAAATACCAGTGGGTAAAAGATGAACTGGAAGTATTACTAAAAAAGATACCTGCAGTCGGTGGTAAACTTGCAGCAACAGCAGAAAGAATCAAAGACAGTCTAAAATATTTATTCGTTTCCGGTATGTTTTTTGAGGAATTGGGTTTTACCTATTTAGGCCCTGTTGATGGACATGATTTTGATGACTTGTTCGAAAATTTAACTTTTGCGATGAAAACGGAAGGTCCGATTCTTCTGCATGTAATCACTAAAAAGGGGAAAGGCTATCACCCTGCTGAAAGTGATACGAAAGGTACATGGCATGGAACCGGTCCTTATAAGATGGATACTGGAGATTTTGTTAAGCCTGAAAAAACACCTCCTGCATGGAGCAGCCTTGTCAGTGAGACCGTTCGCAAACTAGCCCGCGAGGACGAACGGATTGTTGCCATTACTCCTGCAATGCCAGTAGGTTCTAAGTTGGAGGGGTTTGCAAGTGAGTTTCCTGATCGGATGTATGATGTTGGGATTGCAGAACAGCATGCTGCAACAGTGGCAGCAGGACTGGCAACGCAAAATATGAAGCCATTTTTAGCAATATATTCTACTTTTCTCCAGAGAGCCTACGACCAAGTAGTACATGATATTTGCCGGCAAAACTTAAATGTATTTATCGGCATTGACCGGGCCGGTTTAGTTGGAGCAGATGGAGAGACACATCAGGGAGTATTTGATATTGCCTTCTTAAGGCATGTTCCTAATATGGTGCTAATGATGCCTAAAGATGAAAATGAAGGTCAGCATATGGTTTATACAGCGATTCAATATGATGATGGTCCGATTGCGATGCGATTCCCTCGTGGAAATGGTCTAGGTGTTGCGTTAGATAAAGAATTACAGAGTATACCAATTGGTACTTGGGAAGTTTTAAAAGAAGGTAAAGATGCTGCCATCTTAACCTTTGGAACAACTATTCCAATGGCAATGGAAGCGGCAGCACAACTCGAAAAGCAAGGCATTTCCGTTAGAGTAATTAATGCCCGCTTTATAAAACCGTTAGATGAAAAAATGCTCAATCAACTAATGTCACAGAACATTCCCATTCTAACCATCGAGGAAGCGATTCTACAGGGAGGGTTTGGAAGCACCATCCTTGAATTTGCACATGATCATGGCTATTCCGGCCAGGTAATTGACCGAATGGGAATACCAGATCAATTCATTGAACACGGAGATGTAAACTTGTTGCTGGATGAAATTGGATTAACTGCTGCGGAAACGGTAAAAAGATTAACCATTCTCGCAAAGAAAAAACAGCAAAGGGCTTAGCGCATGAAGAATAAAGAACGTTTAGATGTTTTACTAGTTGAAAGAGGCTTGATTGAAACCCGTGAAAAGGCGAAAAGAGCCATCATGGCAGGTCTTGTTTATTCAAATGAAGAGCGGCTGGATAAGCCTGGTGAAAAAGTTAAAACAGATATTCCACTAGCTATTAAAGGAAATGTTCTACCCTATGTCAGCCGGGGCGGTCTAAAATTGGAGAAGGCGTTAAAGGTGTTTGATGTAAGCATCCAAGACAAGGTGCTCTTGGATATCGGTTCCTCTACAGGTGGATTCACAGATTGTGCCCTGCAAAATGGAGCTAAAATGTCTTATGCTTTAGACGTCGGCTATAATCAGCTCGCCTGGAAACTGCGTCAGGATGAGCGGGTGGTGGTCATGGAAAGAACGAATTTTCGTTATGTAACACCACAAGATTTAGAACGTGACATGCCTACCTTTGCTACCATTGATGTTTCTTTTATTTCCCTAAAGCTTATTTTGCCCGTGCTAAAAACACTTCTTGTTCCTGGGAGTGATGTAATTGCCCTAGTAAAACCACAGTTTGAGGCGGGCCGGGAGCAGGTTGGGAAAAAGGGAATTGTACGTGACGAGAAGGTACATTTACAAGTAGTTAACATGATAGTAGATTTCTCTATTGATCAGGGATATGATGCTGTGAACTTATCTTTTTCACCCATTACTGGGGGCGATGGGAATATCGAGTTTCTCCTGCACCTAAAATGGGAAGGCGGAAAGGAGAAAGGGGAAAATCTCCTTCCTGTCCAGCCGCTTCAGGTTGTTCAACAATCCCATCAAGAATTAAAATCAAAACAAGATCCAGAAGGGTAAGCCAATAGCTTATCCTTCTTTTATTTAAATGATAATATCTTATAAAATCTTATAAATAATGATTGTACATATTGAATAAAATCGGCTAACATATGGGTAGAAACGACAATTTTGTACAAAATACTTAGATGCTAATTGAAATTGGGGTGAATAAATGAATAAAGGTCAGAGACATATAAAAATAAGAGAAATTATCACCAATAATGATATTGAAACCCAGGATGAGCTTGTGGATGAGTTGAAAAACGCTGGTTTTAATGTAACACAGGCAACAGTCTCGCGTGACATTAAGGAACTCCATCTTGTAAAGGTTCCGTTACTAGATGGCAGATATAAATATAGCCTTCCGGCAGATCAACGTTTTAACCCATTACAAAAGTTAAAAAGAGCGTTAATGGATGCTTTTGTTCGGATTGATTCAGCTGGTCATTTACTTGTAATGAAGTGTTTACCTGGTAATGCAATGGCAATTGGAGCTCTGCTAGACAATCTAGACTGGGATGAAATATTAGGAACAATCTGTGGTGATGATACCATCTTAATCATTTGCCGGACAGAGGAAGAAACAGAGGTCATCACAAACCGTTTCCTTGACATGCTTTAAAATGGGGGAATAAAAGTGTTATCGGAATTATCTATTAAAAATTTTGCCATTATCGAAGCCCTTTCCATTTCTTTTAAAAAGGGGTTAACTGTATTAACAGGGGAGACGGGTGCAGGAAAGTCCATTATTATTGACGCGATTCACTTACTGGTCGGTGGGAGAGGATCGGCTGAATTTGTTCGTCATGGTGAAGATAAGGCTGAAATTGAAGGACTTTTTCAAGTAGAAGAAAATCACCCAGTATATTTAAAAGCACTGGAGTTTGGAATAGATATTGAAGACGGAATGGTTGTTCTCCGAAGGGATATTTCGCATACTGGAAAAAGTGTCTGCAGAATCAATGGGAAACTGGTCACCATCTCAACATTGAGAGAAATTGGGTCCACGTTGGTGGACATCCATGGTCAGCATGAGCATCAGGATTTAATGGATGAAACTAGACATCTTTTACTATTAGATCAGTTTGGTCAGGAAGATATCTCCCATTCGTTAGAAGAATACCAGGAAATTTTCCGCCGGTATGAACAAACACTGAAAAGATTAAAAGCCCTAAGTGAAAATGAGCAGCAGATGGCGCATCGTCTCGATTTAATTCAGTTTCAATTTGATGAAATTCAAAAAGCGAATTTAAAGGTAAATGAAGATGAAGAGCTGTTTGAAGAAAAAAGAAGGCTTGGGAATTTTGAAAAAGTATTTGAAGCCATTCAATCCGGCTATAATGGATTAAATGGGGATGGAAAAGGTCTTGATTGGGTAAGTATGGTAATGGGCCATCTTGAAGATGCTTCAGCTTTGGATCCATCCTATAAAGAGGTATATGAATCCGTTATGAATTGCTTTTATCAATTGGAAGATGCTGCACGTTCATTAAGAAATGAACTAGATGTACTTGAATACGACCCGCAAAGGTTAACTGAAATAGAGGATCGGTTGAATGAAATAAATCAACTAAAACGTAAATATGGGAAAACAATTGGAGAAATTTTAGAATATGCAGCAGCCATAGAGGAAGAAATCGAAACCTTACAGAATAAAGAAACTCATATTGGTCAATTACAAAAGGAATTAGCCTCTATAAAACAAGATTTAGAACTAGAAGCCAAACAATTAACTGAAATCCGTAAAAAATGGGCTGAAAAACTGACGAAGTTAATACATAATGAGCTAAAAGAATTGTATATGGCAAAGACAGTCTTTGAAATTCGTTTTGATTCCGTACTTCCGCATTATACAAAAAGTGGTGTCGATGATGTTGAATTTTTTATTTCAACAAATCCAGGAGAGCCTCTGAAGCCATTATCGAAAATTGCTTCAGGCGGTGAACTATCACGGATTATGCTGGCATTAAAAAGCATCTTCTCTAAACATCAAGGAGTTACCTCGATTATATTTGATGAGGTCGATACAGGGGTCAGTGGCCGGGTAGCTCAAGCCATTGCAGAAAAAATCTATAAAGTGGCTGTTGATTCACAGGTTTTATGTATTTCTCACTTACCTCAAGTGGCAGCAATGGCAGATACGCACTTATTTATATCGAAAATTACAATCGGTGGAAGAACCAAAACTGATGTTACTTCACTTACAGAAGAAGAGAAAATTAGAGAAATCGGCAGGATGATTTCCGGTGTAGAAATTACAGATTTAACGAAAAAACATGCCGAAGAATTATTACACCTTGCAACAAATAACAAAAAAATTGAAAAGCTATCCAATTAGGGTAGCTTTTTTATGTTGTCTAAGGTTATAAATGCCCATAAAGCAGGCAAAATTAAAGATGTAGCCATTTCGATATAGAGTGAAAAAGAAGCGAGGAGAGTGAAGATTTTGAAGTTAGAGATAATGAGAAAGATCATTGGTGGAATTCTCCTTGTTTCATTAATCAGCGTACTATTTTTTCAGCCACTTCAGCACTACTTTGATATACCCAAAACAATCACGGTCTTTGAGGGCCAAGATTTTACATTTCAAAAGGCTGCCCCGGTATCAGCCGCTTTAACATCTCACAACTCTAATATTACACTTGCACAAGATCAAAATACAGTTTCTCTCAAAGCAAATGAACAGGGTAATAATGAAATGCTCTTAGAATTTGCGGGGATACCCGTAAAAAAGGTCGATGTACATGTACTAAAGGATTTTCGTGTATTACCAGGAGGACAATCCATTGGTGTTAAATTAAATACGGTAGGGGTTCTAGTAGTAGGACATCATTTAGTTGACACCCAAGAAGGCAAAAAGTCACCTGGAGAAATTGCAGGAATAAAAATTGGCGATATCATTACAGAAATAAATGGCAGTAAGATTGAAAAAATGACAGATGTTGCACCGTTTGTTCAAGAAGCAGGGCAAAGCGGTAAAGCATTAGATATGACGATAAGCCGTGAAAGCGGTAAATTGAAAACACAGCTCACTCCTTTAAAGGATAAAGGAGAGAATTCCTATAAACTCGGGCTATATATTCGAGATTCAGCAGCAGGAATTGGAACGATGACCTTTGTTCATCCCCAATCAAAAAAATACGGAGCCCTTGGCCATGTCATCTCGGATATGGATACGAAAAAGCCAATTGTCGTCGAAGATGGTCAAATTGTCCGTTCAACTGTTACCTCAATTGAAAAAGGTGCCAATGGTGATCCAGGTGAAAAGCTTGCCCGTTTTTCCACAGATCGAGAAATTGTAGGTAATATCCAGAAAAACAGTCCATTTGGGATATTTGGTGTTTTAAACAAAGACATAAAAAATGGGGTTTTAGATAAACCATTGCCAATCGCCCTTTCCCATCAAGTAAAGGAAGGGCCGGCAAAAATTTTAACAGTAGTAAATGATGATAAAGTGGAAGAATTTGATATCGAAATTGTCAGTACAATACCGCAGAAATTCCCTGCTACAAAGGGAATGGTCATTAAAGTTGTCGACCCCAAGCTTCTTGAAAAGACCGGAGGAATTGTACAGGGGATGAGCGGAAGCCCGATTATCCAAGATGGCAAATTAATCGGTGCCGTTACACATGTTTTTGTTAACGACCCAACCTCTGGTTATGGAGTACACATTGAATGGATGCTTAATGAAGCGGGAATTAACATATACGAAAAGCCAAAAGAAAAAGCTAGTTAATATACAAAATAGGCGGTAAACGCCTATTTTGTTTTTTTAAAATAAAGATTTTTCGACAATAGATGGTAGAATTACCTAATAAAAGCGAAATTAGTCGAAAAATAAAGGAAAACAAAGAAAAGCTAAGATTTTATCACTATTTTAACAAATATTAAAAAAATGAGAGGAATTTTTGTTGCATTGTCGAATTTCTAATTTAGAATAGAATTAAGAGACGTAAAAAGAATAACGTAAAATAGAGAAAATAATTGGTTTTGAGGAGGATATGAATTTGAGGAAAATTAAAGTTTGTGTCGTTGACGACAATAGGGAACTTGTTGGATTATTAGAGGACTATATTTCGTCCCAAGATGATATGGAAATTTCTGGTATTGCTCATAATGGTCAAGATTGTTTAGACCTATTGGAGTCAACAGATCCAGATGTACTGGTTCTGGATATTATTATGCCTCATCTTGACGGTCTCGCTGTGTTAGAGCGTTTAAGAGAGCAGAAAAAAGGAGCCCTTCCAAATGTCATTATGTTAACTGCTTTTGGACAGGAAGATGTCACGAAGAAGGCAGTTGAGTTAGGTGCATCTTATTTTATTTTAAAACCATTTGATATGGAGAATCTTGGAAGTCATATCCGTCAAGTAAGCGGAAAGGCCAGTCAAGTAACGAGAAAGGCACCCACATCGACCTATCGAAGCCATACTGAACAAAAGCCAAAAAATCTGGATGCCAGCATTACAAGTATTATCCATGAAATAGGGGTTCCTGCTCATATTAAAGGATATCTATATTTACGTGAAGCGATTTCAATGGTGTTCAATGATATTGAACTTCTTGGTTCCATTACAAAAGTGTTATATCCAGATATCGCTAAAAAATACAACACAACTGCCAGCCGTGTTGAGCGAGCTATCAGACACGCAATCGAAGTGGCATGGAGCCGTGGTAACATTGATTCCATCTCATCGTTATTTGGCTATACGGTCAGTATGTCAAAAGCAAAACCGACCAATTCCGAATTCATTGCCATGGTTGCGGACAAACTGCGTCTTGAGCACAAAGCCTCTTGAAAGGA
This sequence comes from Neobacillus sp. Marseille-Q6967, assembly GCF_946151075.1. GTDB lineage: Bacteria > Bacillota > Bacilli > Bacillales > Cytobacillaceae > Neobacillus. Next base: position 201,998 of record NZ_OX267715.1, read on the forward strand.
TCAGAACTAACAGAAGCCTTCATTCTGGAATGAAGGCTTTTTTCTTATTTATTTTTTTCTAACTCCATTAATTTCTGAATAAGTATATGCTGAGGCATATGCATAAGCTGTTCAATAGGAATGTTTAATTTTTCTGCTAATTTAACGGCTGTTTCCGGTGATAATTGTAAGGGTTTCATTTTGTTTCCTCCAATAATTTATTAGGAAGTGAAAATATGACACAAATATTTGCCCATCGCGGTTATTCAGCATCCTATGCTGAAAATACAATGACTGCTTTCATGGAAGCAGAAAAAGCTGGTGCGGATGGATTAGAATTAGATGTCCAACTGACTAAAGACGGTGAAGTTGTGGTCATTCATGATGAAAAAGTAGACCGTACCACGAGCGGGAATGGTTATGTAAAAGATTTTCTATTCAAAGAGCTTCGAAAATTAAACGCCAATAAAAAGGGCTTAAAAAAAGAGCCGATTCCATCCTTGAGAGAAGTTCTTGAATGGCTTCAGACAAATAGGATGATTTGTAATATTGAACTTAAAAATGGGCTTTTTCCTTATGAAGGAATGGAGGAAAAGGTCATCCGGCTTGTTCGGTCTTATAAATTAGAGAAGAGAATTGTGATTTCTTCCTTTAATCATTATAGTATAGTTTACAGTTATCGGCTTGCCCCTGAAATTGAAACAGCTCCATTATTTTATGAAGGTATTTATATGCCGTGGGTATATGCGGATTCAATAAGAGCAAAAGGTATACATCCTAAATTTTCACTTATTTCCGACGAAGTTATTAAAAGCACATTAGAAAATGGGATAGCTGTAAGGCCTTATACCGTGAATAAAGATACAGACATGCAGCGGTTTTTTAAAATTGGCTGTACGGCTTTTATTACGGACGATCCAGTTAAAGCGATAAAAATAAGAAAAAAATTTGAAAAGAGACCATAAAGGGTCTCTTTTATTTTTTAAATCTTGCCTGTACTTTGTTTCTTTTTCGATCACGGTGGAGTATGAACCCAGCGACAAACCCTAAGCCGCCGATAAATAAAACTAAGCCAATAATAAATTGAACCATAAGAGAAGGGATAGGCGGTTGTAAGACCCCAAATGTCATATCCCGCATTAACTTAATACCATACCCTGCTAAAAAACCTGGAATTAGTAAAATAATAAGTGCGATTATTCGAATCATAGAATACCCTTCCGATAATAGTAGTAGTGAACACAATACCTTCAACAAAAATATTAGTACAAAGATATAATTTGTCAAGGAAAGTAAAAGATAATAAAATAGATATTGAAAAAAGTTGCATATTTTCGATTGTGTTGGTGTGAAAAAAATTGCTTTAAAACCAAAATAACAAAGGGGCGAAAAAATGCAAAATGTGATGATTGTTGGTGCCGGTAAAGGTGGTACAGCGATCCTTAAATTATTAACTGAAACAGAGGTACTTAATGTAAGAGTAGTGATTGACCGCAATTTAAATGCTCCAGGGATATTGTTGGCGCAGCAAGAAGGAATTAAAACTGGAACGGATTGGCTGGTCTTTATTAACGAAAATATTGACATTATTATTGAAGTGACAGGAAACGAAGAGGTTTTTCAACGACTCCGAAATGCAAAAGCAAAAAAGACAGTCTTAATCCCTGGGAGTGTAGCCTTTTTGCTAGTGGAACTTCTCGAGGAAAAAGAAGAGTTGATTCATAAGCATCAAAATGCTATATATCAGCAGGAATTAATTTTTAATTCGACGAACGATGGGATGCTTGGGATTAATGCTAATGGTACAGTTATCCTATTCAATCAACGTGCTGCAGAAATGATGGGGATAAATAAAGAAAATGCGCTAGGACGATATGTAATGGAGGTTATTCCCGAGAGCAAGCTTCCGCATATCCTTGAGACAAGGAGAACTGAAACAAATCAAGAAATGGTTTTAGGGAATGGTCGTAAAATCATAACAACCCGTATTCCAATTGTTGAGGAAAACGGGTCGTTGATAGGGGCATTTGCCGTTTTTAAAGATATCACAGAAGTTGTCAATCTTGCTGAAGAAATAACCGATTTAAAGGAAATACAAACAATGCTGCAAGCTATTATTCACTCTAGTGATGATGCAATTTCAGTTGTTGATGAGCATGGCAGGGGCATTCTAATCAACCCTGCGTATACAAGGCTTACTGGGCTTACGAAGGAACAGGTTATTGGCAAACCAGCTACAGCTGATATATCAGAGGGCGAGAGTATGCATATGAAGGTACTTCAAACGAGAAGACCCGTCCGTGGGGTGGCGATGAGGGTTGGAACAAACAAACGGGAAGTGATTGTAAACGTTGCTCCTATCATTGTAAAAGGGAAATTAAAAGGAAGTGTCGGTGTCATCCATGATATGTCTGAAATTAAATCCCTTAATAGGGAGTTGAATCGGGCGAGACAAATCATCCGAACACTTGAAGCCAAATACACATTTGAAGATATTATCGGTCATTCCGAAGAAATGATGCTGGCAATCGAACAGGCGAAATTGGGTGCAAAAACACCTGCAACCGTTCTCCTCCGCGGTGAATCTGGTACTGGAAAAGAATTATTTGCCCATGCAATACATAACGCAAGTGATAGAAAATATAACAAATTTATTCGGGTAAATTGTGCTGCTATATCCGAGTCATTATTAGAAAGCGAGCTGTTTGGTTATGAAGAAGGTGCTTTTTCTGGAGCCCGAAGGGGAGGAAAAAGAGGATTATTTGAGGAGGCGAATAATGGCAGTATATTTCTTGACGAAATAGGAGAGTTATCGGCAAACACTCAGGCTAAGTTACTAAGAGTACTTCAGGAAAATGAAATTATTCGGGTTGGCGGAACAAAGCCGATTAACATTAATGTACGGATAATTGCCGCTACTAATGTCAATCTAGAAAAGGGAATTGCAAAGGGTTCATTTAGGGAAGACTTATACTATCGTTTAAATCGGATGCCGATTCAAATTCCTCCTCTTAGGAAGCGAAAAGAAGAAATTCCTTATCTATGTGAAAAGCTTATTCAAAAGATTAATCGAGATTATGGAAGAAACGTCGAGGGAGTGACTCAGGCCGCCGTTTTAAAGCTAATGAATTATGATTGGCCTGGAAATGTAAGGGAATTGGAGAATATTTTGGGCAGAGCCATAATTTTTATGAACTATTATGAGACGTTTATTAACGTCCATCATTTGCCTGAACTGCGAAATAAGAAAACCGGGAAAGAGCATGAATTGTTAGAACAAAGCAAACTTCAACAAGATCGCTCTTTGGCCGAAATGGTAGAAGAATATGAGGCAGAAATTATTCAAGAGACTCTTCATAGACTAAATGGCAATAAAACGTTAACCGCCAAAACTTTAGGCTTGTCTGTAAGGAATCTGTATTACAAGCTCGAAAAATATAAAATTGAAAATAATAGCATGCAATAAATTTCATACTATGAATATTTTTGCAGTGTCAAACACTAATAAATAAAGCGCTTTCAACAAATTTATTTTGGCACAAAAATTGCATTATATTTTATTGGAGTTTAGGTTGGGAGAAAGGGTTGAAACTTACATGTTACTGGACTCACTAATAGACAAAGCAACCCAGCTAGATCATCATACCATTGCTGTTGCTGAAGCAGGGGATGATGAGGTCATCGAAGCCGTTATCGATGCATTGGATCGAAATCTTGCTAATTTTATTTTATATGGTGATCAGGAAAAAATTCAAACCATTATGAAGGCAAGGGGATTCCGAAATAACGGTAATAAGAATCTAGAGATTGTTCACGCTGAATCCAATATATCAGCTGCAGAGCAGGCAGTTAAGGCTGTTTCAAATAAGGAAGCAACCGTGTTGATGAAAGGGAATATACCCACAAATGTGGTCTTAAAAGCAGCCCTTCACAAGGAATATGGTCTAAGAACCGGAAATATTCTATCGCATGTTGCTGTATTTGAAATCCCGGGATATGATCGTTTCACCATTATAACCGATGCAGCAATGAACATTGCTCCGAACTTAGAACAAAAAGTTCAGATCATAAGAAATTCTACAGCAATTGCCAGGTCTATAGGAGTTGAATATCCTAAAGTAGCAGCAATAGCAGCGGTGGAGACGGTGAACCAAACAATGCAGGCAACTTTGGATGCAGCTGCGTTAACCATGATGAATAAACGCGGTCAAATTGAGGGCTGTTTGGTAGATGGACCGCTTGGATTGGATAATGCTATTTCTTCTGCAGCCGCTGAACATAAAGGGATTACAAGTGATGTGGCAGGGAAAGCAGATATTTTACTAGTACCTGCTATCGAGGTTGGAAATGCATTATATAAATCATTAATTTATTTTGCCAAGGCGAAGGTAGCTGCTGTTATAGCAGGAGCAAAAGCGCCAATTGTGTTAACATCGAGGGCAGATTCGGCGGAAAGTAAACTATACTCACTTGCTCTTGCCATATGCTGTGCCGATAAATAGAGTTATTCATTTGAGGAGGAATAAAAATGGAAATCTTCAAGTACTTAGAAAAATATGATTATGAACAAGTGGTTTTTTGTCAGGATAAACAATCCGGTTTAAAAGCTATCATTGCTATTCATGATACTACTTTAGGACCTGCTTTGGGCGGCACACGGATGTGGACATATGAATCAGAGGAGGCAGCGATTGAAGATGCCCTCAGGTTAGCAAGAGGAATGACTTATAAAAACGCGGCGGCAGGGTTAAATCTTGGAGGAGGTAAAACCGTTATTATTGGCGACCCTCGTAAAGATAAAAATGAAGAATTATTCCGTGCGTTTGGCCGCTACATTCAAGGTTTGAATGGGAGATATATAACAGCAGAGGATGTAGGAACAACAGTAGCTGATATGGACTTGATTCATGAAGAAACTGATTATGTTACAGGCATCTCGCCTGCGTTTGGTTCTTCAGGAAACCCATCACCAGTAACTGCTTATGGAGTTTATCGTGGAATGAAGGCAGCTGCAAAAGCAGCATTTGGTTCAGATTCTCTAGAAGGAAAAGTAGTGGCTGTTCAGGGTGTTGGAAATGTTGCTTATAATCTTTGCAGACATCTTCATGAGGAAGGTGCACAGTTAATTGTTACAGATATCAACAAAGAGGCCGTTCAACGTGCTGTTGAAGAATTTGGGGCACGTGCCGTGGAGCCTAATGAAATTTACGGTGTAGAATGCGATATTTATGCTCCATGTGCATTGGGTGCGGTAATTAATGATGATACCATTCCGCAGATAAAAGCAAAGGTTATTGCCGGTGCTGCTAATAATCAATTAAAGGACACGCGGCATGGTGATACCATACACGAATTAGGTATTGTCTATGCTCCAGACTATGTGATAAATGCTGGTGGAGTTATCAATGTTGCCGATGAGTTGTACGGATATAACCGGGAACGTGCAATGAAGAAAGTAGAAACCATTTATTCAAACATCGAAAAAGTGATTGAAATTTCCAAACGTGATGGAATCCCAACTTATTTAGCGGCAGATCGTATGGCTGAAGAGCGGATTGAGAAAATGCGTAATTCCCGCAGCCAATTTCTGCAAAATGGCCACCATATTTTAAGCCGCCGTTAATTGAAAAAAGCATGCAAGGAGCGCTGAATAATACGTTCAGCGTCTTTGCCTTTAAAAGATGGAAAGCCTGAAAATATTGGAGGTAACGACTTTGCCTGATAAAAAATATCGAATTCTCATCATCAATCCAGGTTCTACTTCTACAAAGATCGGGGTTTTCGATAATGAAGTATCTATTTTAGAAAAGACCATCCGTCATGATGCTGATAAAATAAATTCATTTTCTAATATTATTGATCAATATGAATTTAGAAAAAGTACTATTTTGGAAACACTGGATAAGGAAGGAATTAATATCTCAAAATTAGACGCAGTCTGCGGACGGGGCGGATTGCTCCGCCCAATTGAAGGTGGAACTTATGCCGTAAATGACATCATGCTGGAAGATTTACGAACTGGTTTTTCTGGTCAGCATGCATCGAATTTAGGCGGGATCATTGCTTATGAAATTGCAGCGGGGCTAAATATACCGTCTTTTATTGTCGACCCTGTTGTTGTGGATGAACTTGATCCGATTGCCAGGATTTCAGGTTTTTCCTTGATTGAAAGAAAAAGTATCTTTCATGCGTTGAATCAAAAAGCCGTTGCTAGAAGGGTAGCAAAAGAATTAGGTAAAAAATATAACGAACTAAATCTGATTGTCACTCATATGGGCGGCGGGATTACGGTGGGCGTTCATAAAAAAGGTAAAGTGGTAGATGTCAATAACGGTTTGCACGGTGATGGCCCCTTTAGCCCAGAGCGTGCTGGAACAGTACCAGCTGGTGATTTAGTGGCAATATGCTACTCTGGTCAATACTACCGTGAAGAGGTCATGAAAAAACTTGTTGGTCATGGAGGACTAGTTGGTTATCTTGGTACGAATGACGCCGTACAAGTTGAGAAAAGAATTGAAGCTGGGGATGAAAAAGCAAAATTAATTTATGATGCAATGGCCTATCAGGTAGCAAAAGAAATTGCGTCGGCTAGTGCTGTAGTTGCAGGAAAAGTGGATGCCATTGTCTTAACAGGCGGTCTAGCCTATGGTAAGGAATTTGTGAAGTCAATTACGGATAGGGTTAATTGGATTGCAGATATTATCGTCCATCCAGGCGAAAATGAACTTCAAGCATTAGCAGAAGGGGCACTTCGTGTTTTACGTGGAGAAGAAGAAGTAAAAGAATACCCAGGTACGTTTAAAGTAGTGAGAATATAAAAAGGGGAGGTAAAATTGTGGCACAAGAATATGATTTAGTCATTCTAGGCGGTGGTACAGGCGGGTATGTAGCAGCTATCCGCGCAGCACAGTTAGGTATTAAAACTGCCATTGTTGAAAAAGGAAAACTTGGTGGAACTTGTTTACATAAAGGCTGTATTCCAAGTAAGGCCCTTCTTAGAAGTGCAGAGGTATTTGCTACCGCTAAGCATAGTGATGATTTTGGGGTCATTACAGGTGACGTAACGCTTGATTTTATAAAAGTTCAAGAACGCAAGAGTAAAATTATTGCCCAATTACATAAAGGTGTACAGCATTTAATGAATCAGGGAAAGATTGATGTTTATGAGGGTCTAGGCCGAATTTTAGGTCCATCGATTTTTTCACCGATGCCTGGTACCATTTCGGTTGAGATGAACAATGGGACCGAAAATGAAATGTTAATTCCTAAGAATGTAATTGTTGCTACAGGTTCACGCCCGCGTACACTTCCGGGACTTGAAATTGACGGGGATTTGGTTATTACTTCCGATGAGGCACTAGAAATCGAAGCTTTACCATCTTCGATTATTATTGTCGGCGGCGGCGTTATTGGTATTGAATGGGCTTCGATGCTGTCGGATTTTGGCGTTGATGTGACAGTTATCGAGTATGCAGAAAGAATTATCCCAACAGAGGATCATGAAATATCAAAAGAAATGCAGCGGTTAATGAAGAAGAAGGGTATAAAGATTGTAACCGGTGCGAAGGTCCTTCCTGAAACACTTATCAAGGATAATGGTGTTACAATATCGGCTGAAGTGAAAGCTGGCATTAAAGAATTTAGAGCTGATAAACTCCTCGTTTCCGTTGGCCGTCAGGCAAATGTCGAAGGGATTGGGCTTGAAAATACTGAAATCCAGGTTGAAAAAGGATACATTACTGTAAATGGAGTTTTTCAAACAAAAGAATCGCATATTTATGCTATTGGTGATGTAATTGGCGGTTTACAGCTTGCACATGTTGCCTCACATGAAGGAATTATTGCAGTCGAACATATTGCTGGAAAAGAGCCTTCACCTCTAAACTATAACCTTGTGTCAAGATGTATTTACAGCAATCCAGAGGTTTCAAGTGTTGGGATTACTGAGGAACAGGCGATAGAAAAGGGTCATAAAGTAAAAGTGGGCAAATTTTCATTTAGGGCCATCGGTAAAGCTCTTGTGTTTGGTGAATCGGATGGCTTTGTTAAAATTATAGCTGATGAAGAGACCAATGATATATTAGGGGTTCATATGATTGGTCCGCATGTTACTGATATGATTTCCGAGGCAGGTTTAGCAATGGTATTGGATGCAACACCTTGGGAAATCGGCCATACCATTCATCCACATCCAACACTATCTGAAGCAATCGGCGAGGCTGCTCTTGCTGTGGATGGAAGGGCAATACATTCTTAATATAGGTTTTTATGAACAATCGGGAGGTAGAACTAAAATGGCTGAGAAACGTCACCTTACTTTAGGTTTAAGTGATGAAAAAGTTTTGGAGATGTATGAAACAATGCTTTTAGCCCGCCGTATTGACGAGCGGATGTGGCTGTTAAATAGAGCTGGGAAAATACCGTTTGTTATTTCCTGCCAAGGGCAAGAAGCGGCTCAGGTAGGAGCGGCATTTGCTCTTGATAGCGAAAAGGATTACGTATTGCCATATTACCGTGATATGGGGGTTGTTTTAACATTTGGAATGACACCCAAAGAGTTAATGTTGTCTGGTTTTGCGAAAGCTGAAGACCCAAACTCCGGCGGCAGACAGATGCCTGGCCACTTTGGTCAAAAGAAAAACCGAATCGTAACCGGTTCATCTCCTGTAACGACACAGGTGCCTCATGCGGTTGGAGTAGCATTAGCAGGAAAAATGGAAAAAAAGGATCTTGTTACCTTTGTAACGTTTGGAGAAGGTTCCTCTAACCAAGGTGATTTTCATGAAGGGGCTAACTTTGCAGGTGTTCATAAATTGCCTGTCATTTTCATGTGTGAAAATAATAAATATGCGATTTCTGTTCCAATTGAGAAACAATTAGGTTGTGAAAAGGTATCAGATCGCGCTATTGGTTACGGAATGCCTGGATATACAGTAGATGGAAATGATCCTTTAGAGGTATATAAAGTTGTTAAGGAAGCAGCAGACCGCGGCCGACGCGGGGAGGGTCCGACCCTGATTGAAACGATTTCTTACCGTCTGACACCACATTCTTCAGATGATGATGATCGTTCGTACCGAGCCCCTGATGAAGTGGCTAAAGCAAAAACGAAGGATCCAATCATTACTTTTGGCGCCTATCTAAAAGAAACAGGTGTAATGAATGATGATTTGGAAAAAGAAATTAATGACCGTGTTATGAAACAAGTGAATGAAGCCACGGATTACGCTGAAAATGCACCGTATGCAGCACCTGAAGATGCGCTGAAATACGTTTATGCGGATAAGTAAGAGGGGGATGTAACATGCCGGTAATTTCTTATATAGATGCTGTTACAATGGCAATTCGAGAAGAAATGGAGAGAGATCCAAAGGTATTTGTTTTAGGTGAAGATGTTGGCGTTAAAGGTGGAGTTTTTAAAGCTACCCAAGGGTTGTATGAACAGTTTGGGGAGGAGCGTGTAATTGATACTCCCTTAGCCGAATCAGCTATAGCCGGAGTAGGGATTGGAGCGGCAATGTATGGAATGAGACCAATTGCTGAAATGCAATTTGCTGATTTTATTATGCCAGCAGTTAACCAAATTATCTCAGAAGCAGCAAGAATCCGCTACCGTTCTAACAATGATTGGAATTGCCCGATGGTTATTCGTGCACCATATGGCGGCGGAGTACACGGTGCACTATATCATTCTCAATCAGTAGAAGCTGTGTTTGCGAATCAGCCGGGATTAAAAATTGTCATGCCGTCTACTCCATATGATGTGAAGGGTTTATTAAAAGCAGCTATTCGTGATAATGATCCTGTGCTTTTCTTTGAACATAAACGTGCATACCGATTAATTAAGGGTGAAGTGCCGACAGAAGATTATACATTGCCAATAGGAAAAGCAGATGTAAAACGTGAAGGAGAAGACATAACGGTAATTACTTATGGGCTTTGTGTTCATTTTGCCCTGCAGGCTGCTGAAAAATTAGCAGCAGATGGGGTTTCCACACATATTCTTGATTTAAGAACTGTTTACCCATTAGATAAAGATGCCATTATCGAAGCAGCTTCTAAAACAGGTAAGGTTTTACTTGTAACAGAGGATAACAAAGAAGGAAGTATCATGAGTGAGGTGTCTGCCATTATTGCAGAACATTGCTTATATGAATTAGACGCTCCAATTAAGCGCCTAGCTGGACCGGATGTCCCAGCAATGCCATATGCGCCGACAATGGAGAAATATTTTATGGTAAATCCTGATAAAGTTGAAAAAGCAATGCGCGAGCTTGCAGAATACTAATAAGCCTGAAATAGATAGATTATAGGAGGTACGATTAGTGGCAATTGAACAAATTAAGATGCCTCAGTTAGGGGAAAGCGTTACTGAAGGAACAATCAGTAAGTGGCTTGTTTCTGTCGGCGATAAAGTCAATAAATATGATCCTTTAGCTGAAGTAATGACCGACAAAGTTAACGCAGAAGTTCCTTCATCCTTTACTGGTATTATTAAGGAACTAGTGGCCGAAGAAGGAGATACACTTGCAGTAGGAGAAATCATTTGTACCATTGAAATCGAGGGAGGAAAAGCCGAATCCCAATCAGCACCAGAACAAAAATCCGCGGTTGCTGAAACAGCGGCCGTGCCTCAAGCTGATCAAGGTAATAAAGCACGTTATTCTCCTGCCGTGTTAAAAATTTCGCAAGAGCACGGCATTGATTTAACACAGGTGTCTGGCACTGGTGCGGGCGGCCGAATTACTAGAAAAGACCTTTTGAAATTAATTGAGTCTGGTAATATCCCTCTTGAGGGTACAGATGTCGCGATAACACAACAGGAACAAGAACAAAAGACTTCAATTAAGGAAGAGGCGCATCGTCAGCCGGTATCATCTAAGCAGGCTGCACCAGCCGTAAACATCCCTGTTGAAACCGGTGATATTGAAATACCCGTTACGGGAGTTAGAAAAGCAATAGCAGCCAATATGCTCCGTTCGAAACATGAGGCACCGCATGCATGGACGATGATTGAAGTCGATGCTACAAACTTAGTCGAATATCGTAATTCCTTAAAGGATGAGTTTAAGAAGAAGGAAGGCTTTAACTTAACTTTCTTTGCATTCTTTGTAAAAGCTGTTGCACAGGCATTAAAAGAATTCCCTCAAATTAATTCCATGTGGGCAGGAGATAAAATTATTCAAAAGAAAGACATTAATATCTCAATAGCGGTTGCAACGGATGATGCCCTATTCGTCCCTGTTATTAAGCAGGCTGATGAGAAAACTATTAAAGGAATCGCCCGTGAAATTTCTGAACTTGCCGTCAAGGTAAGAACAGGGAAGCTTCGTTCCGAAGATATGCAGGGAGGAACTTTCACCGTCAACAATACAGGTTCATTTGGATCTGTTCAATCAATGGGAATCATTAACTATCCACAAGCAGCCATTCTTCAGGTGGAATCAATTGTTAAGCGTCCGGTTGTTATGAACAACGGAATGATTGCCGTTCGCGATATGGTAAATCTTTGTATGAGCCTTGATCATAGAGTACTTGATGGCCTTATTTGCGGACGTTTCTTACAGAGAGTAAAAGAAATTATTGAGAATACATCTAAATCGACCACATCCATTTATTAACTACCTATAAACCGCTGCCAGCCAGGCGGCGGTTTTTATTGTTTGCTTGAAATCCAAATCTATCCTAAAATAGAAAGTAACAGGATTTGTTTGAATATTATGTTTTTTAAACTTAAAGTCAGGTGGGGAACTTATGAGTTTAGAAGAATTAAAAAATCAATCTTTTTCTCCTATTTCTAACAGTGAGTGGGTAGAAAAAGCCGAGGCTTCTCTCAAAGGAAAAAAGATTGAGACTTTAAAAAGTAATACATATGAAGATATTACTTTGAAACCGCTTTATACCGAGGAAGATGAACAAACTGTACCAAGTTATCCGGGAGGTTCAGATTTTAGAAGAGGAGTATATCCTTTAGGATATATTTCAAATAATTGGAGAATCGCACAGAATATTTATTTTAAGAGCAATAAAGAATTAAAAGATAAATTAAGTGATGCACTTGGGAGAGGACAAAATGCTATATCTTTTGATGTAACGACCGAACTGCTCGAAGATAAAGAAACATTAAATGAAATCATTGAAAATCTGTCCATCAGCTATCCATTCGCTTTAAATGCAAAAGGGTTACAGTTTTCTTTCTTATCGGAGTTAACAAGAATAATCGAAAATAGTGGAAATGGTGATAAGATTACTGGTTATATTGCCAGCGACCCTGTTTCGATGTTTGCAGAAGAAGGTCTTATTAGCAACGATTTTCTTTCAAAATGGTCAGTGAATATTAAGCAAATGAAGGAAAAACTGCCTAATTTACGAACAGTACTAGTCAATACTTCCAGCTTTCATCAAGGTGGTGCAAATGCTGTTCAGGAACTTGGTATAGCAGCAGCTACTGGTGTCTTTTATCTCCAGCAATTAGCAGAACAAGGGATGGGACTGAAAGTTATTCTTTCAAGCATCCTATTTAATTTTTCTATTGGAAGTAACTACTTTATGGAAGTAGCAAAACTCCGTGCAGCACGAATCATTTGGAACAAAATTACGGAAGTTTATGGAGCTGGAGTTGAAGAGCGTGGTATGCATATTGCCGCGGAAACCTCATCCTTTACAAAAACAGTATATGACCCTCACGTTAACATCTTAAGAGCTGGCAGTGAAGCTTTTGCGGCTGTGACAGGAGGCATTCAATACTTGCATGTAACTCCTTTTGATAGGATTACCGGCAGCTCCGAGCTTGGTGAAAGAATTGCACGAAATACACAAAACATACTGCAGCAAGAAGCACACTTACAAAAAGTGGTGGACCCTGCAGGAGGTTCTTGGTACATTGAATCGCTTACTTCCGAGCTTGCTGAAAAGGCTTGGAGCTATTTTCAGCAAATCGAAGCGAAAGGCGGTATTCTTGAAGTATTAAAATCTAACTGGCTGCAAAATGAAATTAACACGGTAAACGAAAAACGTAAAAGTGATATTTTCAATAGAAAACAAAGTATTGTCGGTATGAATGTATATGCGAATCTTGATGAAAAAATTTCAAATATAATAGTTAATAAAACTGATAATTATCTAAGTAAACCCGAGTCTGCTTCAAAAATTAGACCAATTCCAAAACTTAGATTATCAGAGTCATTTGAAAACCTCCGAAGAATAAGTGAAAATCTTGAAAGAAAGTCAGGTCAAAAGCCGCATGTAGGGATGATTTGTCTTGGTGAGCTTAAGCAACATAAACCAAGGCTGGATTTTATGAGAAGCTTTCTATCGGCAGGAGGATTACAAGCAATTGAAAGCGGTTCAATCCATTCCTATGAAAATGCAAAACAATTTGTTTCACAAATGGAAACAAAGTATTTCTGCCTATGTGGTACGAATGAGCAATATGAAACGATTGGACATGAGCTGTTATCATCACTAAAAGATGCATTTAACGATCGGATTTTTTATTTAGCCGGACTGCCGGAAAAAGAAACTCAAGCACAATGGATAAGTGAAGGGATTAAGCAGTTTATTCATATAAAAAGCAACTGTTATGAAATTCTTTCTTCAATCCTTAGCGAAATGGAGGTGGCAGTGAATGAAGTTACAAAAGCCTGATTTTCAGAATGTAAATTTGTTTAATGACCAGGACTTTATCACAAAGGAACAATGGCAGCAGCAGGTTGAAAAGGAAATTAACACCAGGTTTGATGATTTACTTTTTGAAACCAATGAACAAATAAAATTAAAACCACTCTATACCAAAGAGGATCGCGAAGGGGTAGAGCATTTAGGTCACCTGCCAGGGTTGCCTCCCTTTACAAGGGGACCCTATCCAACTATGTATGTGAACCGCCCCTGGACTGTTAGACAATATGCCGGGTTCTCAACAGCCGAGGAAAGTAATGCCTTTTATCGCCGTAACTTGGCAATGGGTCAAAAAGGATTATCCGTTGCCTTTGACTTGGCAACTCACCGTGGTTATGACTCTGACCATCCGCGTGTTGTAGGGGATGTAGGAAAAGCGGGTGTTGCGATCGATTCAGTTCTTGATATGAAGACCCTTTTTGATGGAATACCATTAGATCAAATGTCTGTAAGTATGACAATGAATGGTGCAGTCCTTCCGATTTTAGCCTTTTTTATCGTCACAGCAGAAGAGCAGGGTGTTAGCCAGGAAAAGCTATCTGGAACGATACAAAATGATATTTTGAAAGAATATATGGTGCGCAACACCTATATTTATCCACCTGAAATGTCGATGAAAATCATCGCAGATATTTTTGAGTATACGTCAAAATATATGCCGAAGTTTAATAGCATTAGTATTTCCGGTTATCATATGCAGGAAGCAGGAGCACCTGCTGATTTGGAATTAGCTTATACATTGGCAGATGGTTTGGAGTATGTAAGAACCGGGTTGAAGGCGGGAATTGACATTGATAAATTTGCGCCGCGGTTATCGTTTTTCTGGGCCATTGGGATGAATTATTTCATGGAAGTAGCAAAAATGCGGGCAGCCCGTTTAATCTGGGCAAAGATGATGAAAAGCTTCAATCCGAAAAACGAAAAGTCTATGGCACTGCGTACACACTCCCAAACGTCAGGTTGGAGTTTAACGGAGCAGGATCCTTTTAATAATGTGATTCGAACACTATTAGAAGCACATGCTGCAGCGATGGGGCATACTCAATCTCTTCATACCAATGCATTAGATGAAGCGATTGCATTACCAACAGACTTCTCAGCACGAATTGCCCGTAATACACAATTGTTTTTACAGGAAGAAACTAGCATTACAAAGGTAATTGATCCATGGGCAGGTTCCTATTATGTTGAAAAACTCACTGATGAATTGGTAGAAAGAGCTTGGAAACATATTGATGAAATTGAAAACCTTGGCGGCATGGCAAAAGCCATTGAGACTGGACTGCCAAAAATGAGAATCGAAGAGGCAGCAGCTAGAAGACAAGCGCAAATTGATTCCGGAAAAGAAACGATTATTGGCGTAAACCGTTACCGTCTTGAAAAAGAGGAAGCAATCGATATTTTGGATATTGATAATACAGCGGTACGCTTAAAGCAAATTGAGAAATTAAACGAATTAAAAGCAAGCCGTGATGATGCTAAGGTTGAGGAAACTTTATTGGCGTTAACCCAAGCGGCGGAAACCGGTGGAAAAAACCTGCTCGAGCTGGCTGTTCAAGCTGCTAGAGCAAGGGCAACACTTGGAGAAATATCTGATGCAATTGAAAAGGTGGCCAGCAGACATAAGGCTATTATCCGCTCCATTAGCGGTGTTTATAGTACATCTTTTTCGAACGAAGAGGAAATCATCGAAGTGAAAAAAATGACGGATGAATTCCTTGAAAATGAAGGCAGAAGACCAAGGATACTGATTGCAAAAATGGGGCAGGACGGCCATGACCGTGGAGCTAAGGTAATTGCAACCGCCTTTGCGGACCTCGGGTTTGATGTTGATATCGGTCCATTATTCCAAACCCCAGAAGAAACGGCTATGCAAGCGGTTGAAAATGACGTCCATGTGATTGGGATGAGTTCACTTGCTGCTGGTCATAAGACATTATTGCCGCAGCTCATAACGGAATTAGAAAAATTAGGCCGTGAAGATATTTTAGTCGTTGTTGGCGGAGTCATCCCGGCTCAAGATTATCAGTTCCTATATGACAATGGCGCGGCAGCTATTTTTGGACCTGGCACGATTATTCCTGTAGCAGCCCAAAAAGTAATCAAAGAAATTTATAAACAGCTAGGTTATGAGGAAGTGGCAAATTAAATGGTTACCGATATGAAGCCGGAATGGAGCGATCCCAATGAACCGGAAAAGTTCTCAAGCATAATCAGAAAAGGGCAGGAGCAGGAGGGTCAGGCTGCTTCTATTCAGAAAAACATCCGGTTTCAAAAACGTATTTCAAGGGAGCCTTCCGTTGAGGAATTATATAATGGGGTGTTATCGGGAAATAGAGGACAGCTTGCTCGTGCGATTACTTTAGTGGAAAGTAATGCAGAGCAGCATTTTCATAAGGCCCAAGAGCTATTACAAAAGCTATTGCCTCACAGCGGGAAATCGATTCGAATTGGAATTACAGGGGTTCCCGGTGCGGGAAAAAGTACCTTTATCGAAGCATTCGGAACATATCTATGCAGCATGGGACACCGTGTCGCCGTACTCGCCATTGACCCGAGCTCTAGTATTAGCGGAGGGAGTATACTGGGTGATAAAACAAGAATGGAGCAATTATCGAGAAATCCCAGAGCCTTTATCCGGCCATCACCTACCGCTGGGAAACTTGGAGGCGTTCACCGGAAAACGCGAGAGGCAATGTTAATTTGTGAAGCATCTGGCTTTGATGTCATTTTAATTGAAACCGTTGGAGTCGGGCAAAGTGAAGTAATTATACGAGACATGGTTGATTTTTTCATGCTTCTTGTTCTAACAGGTGCAGGGGATGAACTGCAAGGAATGAAAAAGGGGATAATGGAGCTGGCCGATGCCATTATTGTTCATAAAGCAGATGGTGCAAATAAACCAAAAGCCGAGCAGACGAAAAAAGAATATAATCGTATCCTTCATTTTCTTCAGCCTGCTACAAAAGGCTGGCAATCCAAAGCCTACACATGCTCCTCTATAACACAGGAGGGGGTCAAGGAGGTTTGGAGTGTTATTAATAAGTTTAAGGAGACAGGAAAAGCTGCAGGGGTTTTTGATGAAAGACGAAAAGGGCAGCAGCGTGACTGGATTTATTCGCTGATTTCTGACCAGCTTCATTATAGTTTCTTTCACCATCCAGCTGTGAAAAGAATGCTGCCTCAGTTTGAAAATGAAGTAATGGCAGGGGAAAAGACCGCTGCATCCGCTGTTGAAATTTTATTTAATCTCTTCCTTTCCGGAAAAAATAACAACTGCTGATATTGGCAGTTGTTTTTCTTTTAATTATGGTTTCTTATTTATTTGTAATAAACTTATTTTTACTGTTATCATGTAGGTATATAGACAAAAAGTAGGAGTGATTGTATGAGCATGGATTTCAATTTTTTCATGAATGATGTTGTAAAACAAGCCCGCCAAGAAATCGTTGCGGCTGGATACCAGGAGCTTAAAACCCCTGAAGAAGTAGAGCAGGCACTTGAACAAAAAGGAACTACATTGGTGATGATTAATTCAGTATGTGGCTGTGCCGGGGGGATTGCACGTCCTGCAGCAGAACATGCTCTTCATTATGATAAGCGTCCTGACCGTCTTGTTACGGTATTTGCCGGTCAGGATAAAGAAGCAACAGAGAAAGCTAGAAGTTACTTCACAGGCTACCCGCCTTCCTCGCCTTCATTTGCTTTATTGAAGGACGGACAGATTATTTCTATGGTCGAAAGACACCAAATTGAAGGGCATGACCCAGCAGCTGTTGTAGCAAGACTGCAAAAAGAATTCGAAGAACATTGTGAAGAAGTTTAATAAAAGGACTGGGCTCATTCTAAAAGAATGAGCCTTTTTCTATGTGAAAAACTTTAATGTTTAATTTTTAATCATTTTAATGTATATTTATTAAGTTGTTAATGAATACTTTCTACATGATTTTACACAAAAGCAGGGGGAAACATCAAAATGAAAGAACAATTAAAACTTCATTTAGATTCTTTTCAAGATAAGCTATGGGAAATTAGCGATTATTTATATCATCATCCAGAATTGGGTGATCAGGAATTTCAATCTATGCAAAAATTAGTAGATTTCCTGGAAGAACATCAGTTTACCGTTGAAACGGGAATTGTCGAAAGACCAACTGCCTTTAAAGCAGTATTTGATAGTAAAAAAGCCGGACCAACTATTGCTTATTTATCAGAATACGATGCCTTGCCAGAGGTAGGTCATGGCTGCGGTCATAATTTAATTGGAACCATGAGTGCCGGTGCGGGTGTTCTATTAAGTAAAGTGGTAAATGAAATAGGTGGCCGAGTTGTTGTTTTAGGAACACCAGCAGAAGAAACAAATGGAGCGAAGGTTCCGATGGCAGAACAAGGGATTTTTGATGATATTGATGCTGCCATGATCCTTCACCCTGCAGATGAATCGTATGAAAGCGGCGAGTCATTGGCAATGGATGCAATCCAATTTGAATTTCGCGGTTTAACCAGTCATGCTGCTGCATCGCCTGAAAAAGGGATTAACGCCCTGGATGCTGTTATTCAACTATTTAACGGGATTAATGCTCTTAGACAGCATGTTACTTCCGATGTTCGAATTCATGGAATTATCAAAGAAGGCGGGGTTGCTGCAAACATAGTACCTGACAAAGCAGTTGCCCAATTTTATGTGCGGGCAAAAGACCGCAGTTATTTAAACGAAGTGGTAGAAAAGGTGAAAAATATAGCCCATGGTGCAGCATTGATGACTGGAGCAGAACTTCATATCTCTAATTACGAGTTAAGCTACGATGATATGGTGACAAACAAAACGCTATCAGATTTATTTACAAAGAACCTCCTCTCAACAGGTGTTAGAGAAGTTAAGAAAGCAAAGGATTCCTATGGTTCCATTGATATGGGGAATGTGAGTCATGTCGTTCCTGCAATTCACCCTTATATTGGCCTCGATTCCCCTGGACTAATAGCCCACACAAGGGAATTTGCCGATACTACGATTACGGAAAACTCGCATAAAATACTTTCTAAAGGTACATTGGCAATGGCTTTAACAGGATATGATCTAATTACAAACAAAGAAGTTTTTGAAAAAATGAATAGCGAATTTCGCCAGACGGTAAAATAAATTCAGTGATAAAAGTGTCTCTAGTAATAAAGAGGCACTTTTTCTATACCAGGTAAATATTTTGAATATTTTTATATTCATATAATAACTTCTCAAGGAATAAATTATGTGTTAATATTCGCTTTGTTGAATAAAAATCCAAGAAAAATACAAAGTCTATTTATATAATTTATAGGAGGAAAAAATCATGAAAAAAACGGCATTATTGATGACACTCATCTTCACACTAATTTTGGCTGCCTGCGGCCAAGGTAATAACGAAGGTGCAAACGGAGAGAAGGAAGAAGAAAAGAAAGTATTAACAATGGCCACATCAGCGGATTTCCCGCCATTCGAATCAAGAAATCCTGAAGGTGACTTCGTTGGCTTTGATATTGACTTAGCAAATGCAATTGCTGATGAATTAGGATATGAACTTGAAATTGAAGATATGAAGTTTGACGGATTAATCGGGGCATTACAGGCGAAACGTGTTGACATGGTGATTTCTGGTATGTCTGCTACGGAAAAACGCAAGGAAAATGTTGATTTTTCTACTGAATATCACCGCTCTGGGGAAATGTTCATCACCCTTAAAGATTCTAATGTTAAATCCCTTGATGATATTAAAGGGAAAACAGTGGGTGTTCAGTTAGGAACGATCCAAGAAGAGGGAGCAAGAGAAATTCAAAAAACAGTTGATTTTGAAATCAAGCCATTAGATAATGCAAATACTTTAATTCAAGAGTTAGTAACGAACCGTATTGACGTTGCTTACTTAGATAAATCAGTTGCTCTTGGGTATATTAAGGAACAAGGTTTAGCAGGATTTGACGATCCAACCACAAGCTCACCAGGAATGGCGGTTGCATTTCCAAAGGGCAGTGAATTAGTGGACGAAGTCAATGGCGTGCTTAAAAAGCTAGAGGAAAATGGTAAGATTCAAGAATTGAGAGACAAGTGGGTAGCAGAAGAAACAAAATAGACTGAAGTGAGGTGTAAGGCATGAATTTGGATTTTAGCCAAATTGTGCCTTATATTCCTTTTATACTAGAAGGAATATGGGTTACATTAAAATTCGTTATTATATCAATCATTTTTGGGTTTGTACTAGGGACATTCTTAGCATTATTTAAAATATCCAAGATTAAGGTTTTAAATTGGATTGGAGATGCTTATACTTCAATATTCCGGGGAACCCCATTAATTTTGCAATTAATGCTTATTTATTTTGCTATACCACAATTAACAGGCTATGATATTTCCCCATTCTTATCTGCTATTTTAGCGTTTGGGTTAAATTCATCGGCTTATGTATCAGAGATTATTCGAGCAGGGATTCAAGCTGTTGATAAAGGTCAAACAGAGGCTGCTCAGGCACTTGGTATTCCTTATCGATTAATGATGAAAGACTTAATTCTGCCACAGGCATTAAAAAATATACTACCAGCATTAATGAATGAATTTATCACATTAACAAAAGAATCTGCGATTGTATCTACTATCGGATATTTAGATCTAATGCGCCGGGCACAGGTTGTCGGGGCTGATACCTATCGGAACTTCGAACCGCTAATTTTTGTTGGGTTGATTTATTGGATCTTAGTCATGATTCTAACCATGATGGGCAAAGTTGTTGAAAGGAGGATGAAATATAGTGATTAAAGTGGAAAACCTCTATAAACAATTTGGGAATCATGAAGTGTTAAAAGATATTTCAACGAGCATCAATAAGGGTGAAGTGGTTTCAATCATTGGACCCTCCGGATCAGGAAAATCTACGTTTCTTCGCTGTTTAAATATGTTAGAGGTACCGACTAAAGGTAAGGTCTGGATTAATGGTCAAGACATTACCGACCCCAAAACTAATATTCTAAAGGTTCGGGAACAGATTGGCATGGTTTTTCAACACTTTTATTTATTTCCACATTTAACGGTCTTGGAAAACTTAACCTATGCACCGATGAAAGTTAAAGGAGAATCCCGGGAACTCGCGGAAAAAAAAGCGCGCGAATTATTGGCGAGAGTAGGTCTCTCTGAAAAAGAGAAGGCCTATCCAAATAATCTATCAGGCGGACAAAAGCAGCGTGTGGCAATCGCACGTGCTCTTGCAATGGAACCAGAGTTAATGTTATTTGATGAGCCTACATCCGCACTCGACCCAGAAATGGTAAAAGAAGTATTAAACGTTATGAAGGACCTTGCTCAGTCCGGAATGACCATGGCAATCGTTACCCATGAAATGGGCTTTGCACGTGAAGTTTCTAATCGTGTTATGTTCCTAGATGAAGGAAAATTACTAGAAGAAGGCGACCCGAGCGAATTTTTCACCCAACCCAAAACGAGCAGAGCAAAAGACTTCTTGGAAAAAGTTCTTTAATATTTCCAACAATATGGTTAAGCTAAAGATGGTCAGACATGATCATCTTTATTTGTTTACGAGGAGAATTTTATGAAATTTCGCATTGGATATCGAACAATTAAAACAGCGCTGGGTACAGCTATTTCCATTCTTATTGCCCAATGGTTTGGGTTAGATAACTTTGCATCAGCTGGAATTTTAACGATTTTATGTATTCAGGTGACAAAAAGGCGGTCATTAAGAACGGCCTGGGACCGTTTTTTAGCGTGTGTTCTAGTAATGCCCTTTTCCGCAATTTTCTTTGAAGTCATTGCCTATCATCCGATTGTCATCGGAGTTATGCTCTTTTTCTTTATCCCAACGGTTGTTATGCTGAACGCGAAAGATGGAGTTGTTACCAGCAGTGTCATTATTCTGCATATTTATATGGCAAGAGATATTTCCCGAGCGTTATTTTTAAATGAACTTGGAGTTATCACGATTGGGATCGGTGTTGCTTTGTTAATTAACCTCTATATGCCAAGTGTTGATGAGAAATTAAAAGATTATCAAAGGGAGATTGAAGAAAATTTTAAAGTCATCTTTGAAGAGATGATTCACTATTTAAGAAAAGGTGAAAGTGATTGGTCCGGTATTGAGATTACAGAAACTGCGAAGCTGCTTCACGAGGCGAAATCACTTGCTTTAATGGATATTGAGAATCATTTTTTAAGAGAAGAAAATATTTATTTCCGTTATTTTAAAATAAGAGAGAAGCAGTTTGAGATCATAGAACGTGTACTTCCAATGGTTACATCTATAACAAGGACGGTTACCCAAGGTAAAATGATTGCAGACTTCCTTGAAGAATTGTCAGAGAACATTCATTTTGGAAATACTGCCTACATTTATCTAGAGAAATTAAAAAATATGAAAAAGGAATTTCAAGAAATGCCGCTGCCAAAGACTAGAGAGGAATTTGAAGTTCGGGCTTCATTATTACAATTAGTAAATGAAATGAACCAATATCTTATTATTAAAAGTTCATTTAAAACCGAGAAAGGGAATAAAAGGAAGGCGGGAGTGGCAAATTAAAGGAAAAAAGACAGGTGAACCGTATGATGAAAATCTTGTCGTCAATCCTGATTGCTTTTTTCATCTCACCCATTTGGCCGTTAGGACCGAATCCAATTCCAGGTGATCCTTTTGTCATTGTTAATAAATCAACCAATGAGCTGGCATTTATTGATGATAATAGGGTTCAAACCGTTGTTAGTATTGGTACTGGTAAAACACAAGATTTAACACCTGAAGGGCTGTTTACCATTACTGTAAAAGCAGAGGAACCTTATTACCGCCGTAAAGATATTCCCGGAGGACATCCTGATAATCCGCTTGGGTCCAGATGGATTGGTTTTGATGCAGAAGGAACCGATGGAAGAATATACGGTATCCATGGGACGAATCAGCCAGCTTCAATCGGAAAATATGTCTCGCAGGGATGTATTCGAACCCAAAATGAAATCATAACCTCGCTATATCCATTAATTCCCTTAGGAACAAAAATCTTAATTACAAGGTCAAACAAGACGTTTGATTCCTTAGCAAAAGAACATGGTGCAACCCAATAAATATAACGTAAATGGACTGTTCAAATATGAACAGTCCATTTTTTATTCTTATTGTCACTATTAAATAAATTGGGCGATTCCAATTAGGAGGGTAGAAGCTAGCATAGCAAATAGCATCAAATAAACAACAATTTTTCTGGTTTTTTTCTTAGACAATGTGGGTTCCCCCTTAATATTAGTAAGCTTTATAACTATTCTACCGGGAAAATCCTATTTGGACAATGGAAACAACCTCTCAATTTGGGAAGGAATTATGAATTTTTTAGCGAATATGATTATTATCGAACATAAGTTTAAATTTTGAAAAAATAGAGGGGTATCTATGATTAAAAAGGTTGACCATATCGGAATTGCCGTTCGCTCACTCGAAACAGCACTTCCATTCTACACAGATGTGCTGAAGCTTCCACTGCTAGGAATTGAAGAAGTGGAGAGTCAAAAGGTGAAGGTTGCCTTCTTAAAGGCTGGAGAAACAAAGCTTGAGCTCCTTGAGCCAACTTCGGAGAGCAGTACGATTGCAAGTTTTATTGAAAAGCGTGGTGAAGGTATACACCATGTAGCCCTTGGTGTTGAATCAATCGAAGCTAGAATCTCCGAAATGAAGGAGCAGGGCATTCGAATGATTGATGATCAGCCAAGATTAGGAGCAGGTGGAGCGCATATTGCCTTCATGCATCCAAAATCAACAGCTGGGGTATTATACGAACTATGTGAAAAGAAGGGATGAAGGGGTAATGATTGATATCTATGAAAAATTAAATGAATTGTATGATAAGCGCCGGGAAGTTGAACTAGGCGGCGGTGATGAGAGAATTGAAAAGCAGCATGAAAAAGGAAAACTGACTGCAAGAGAAAGAATTGAGCTTTTAGTCGATAAAGGCACATTTGTAGAATTAAGTCCTTTCATCGAGCATCGAACCAATGATTTTGGTCTGGATGAACAGAAGGGGCCTGGGGATGGTGTAGTTACCGGATACGGGAAAGTTAATGGCCGTCCGATTTATCTCTTTTCGCAGGATTTTACCGTTTTTGGCGGTGCATTAGGGGAAATGCACGCAAAAAAAATCGCCAATGTAATGGATTTAGCTGCAAAGAACGGCACACCATTTGTAGGTTTAAATGACTCTGGCGGTGCCCGGATTCAAGAAGGTGTCGTTTCACTTGATGGGTATGGACATATCTTTTATCGTAATGCGATTTATTCGGGAGTCATTCCACAAATTTCGGTGATCATGGGTCCATGTGCCGGCGGAGCTGTTTATTCCCCTGCCATAACAGATTTCGTATTCATGGTTGAAAAAACAAGCCAGATGTTTATTACCGGCCCTAAAGTAATTGAAACCGTGACGGGTGAAAAAATTTCTTCAGAAGACCTAGGTGGCGCAAACGTTCACAATAGCATCAGCGGTAATGCTCATTTTCAAGCTAAGTCAGAAGAAGAGGTTTTAGAAAACGTCCGCAGACTATTAAGCTATCTGCCGCAAAATAATGAAGAAAAGCCGCCAAGAGTGGAAGTGGAAAATGAAAACGATTACCGTCCTGATTTAACCGATGTGATTCCATTTGATGCAGTCCGGCCTTACGATGTGCGGAAAGTCATTGAGCAGGTAGTCGATGCTGATTCATTTATGGAAATCCAAAAAGATTTTGCAAGAAATATCGTTGTTGGCTTTGCGCGAATCAAAGGTGAAACCGTAGGGCTTGTCTGTAACCAGCCAAAGGTAATGGCCGGCGGACTGGATATTGATTCTTCTGATAAGGCGGCTAGATTTATTCGAACTTGTGACTCCTTTAACATACCAATTATTACGTTTGAGGATGTTACCGGCTTCTTCCCAGGCGTTAAACAAGAGCATGGAGGGATTATCCGGCATGGGGCAAAAATCTTGTATGCCTATTCCGAAGCAACGGTTCCAAAGTTAACCGTTATCTTAAGAAAAGCATACGGCGGTGCCTATGTTGCCCTGAATAGTAAATCGATTGGTGCGGATCTAGTATTTGCGTGGCCAAATGCAGAAATCGCTGTAATGGGACCACAGGGGGCAGCGAATATTATTTTCGCAAAAGAAATTGCAAACAGCGAAAATCCCGATCAGGTGAGACAACAGAAAATTGAAGAATATCGTCAAAAATTTGCCAATCCATATGTAGCGGCTAGCAGAGGAATGGTAGATGATGTCATTGATCCGCGTGAGACCCGAATTAAAATCATCCAGGCATTAGAGATGTTACGTAATAAAAAAGAATCACGACCATACAAAAAACACGGTAACATACCGCTCTAAGATGTGCTCGTCCTTTCATTTGATGACTGCTGACAGAAGGGTTATACTTGTACAGTGAGTACATATAATGGAGGGTTTGACAGATGATTAATCAGGAACGCCTTTTAAATGAATTTTTAGAGTTAGTACAAATTGACTCTGAAACCAAATTCGAAGCTGAAATTGCAAAAGTCCTTAAGCAAAAATTTACGGATTTAGGTTTGGATGTTTTTGAAGATGATACTACCGCCGTTACTGGCCACGGTGCAGGGAACTTAGTATGTACCTTAGCTGCCACAAAGGATGGCGTCGATCCCATTTACTTTACCTCCCATATGGATACAGTTGTTCCGGCTAAAGGCGTTAAGCCTTCTATTAAAGACGGCTATGTTGTAACAGATGGAACAACGATTTTAGGAGCGGATGATAAAACCGGCTTAGCCGTTATGCTTGAAACCATCCGTGTGTTGAAGGAACAAAATATTCCACATGGGACGATTCAATTTGTGATTACCGCTGGGGAAGAATCTGGCTTAGTTGGAGCTAAAGCTCTTGATCCTTCTTTAATGAAAGCGAAGTACGGTTATGCCCTAGACAGCGATGGATTAGTTGGAAATGTAGTCGTTGCAGCCCCTACCCAAGCCAAGGTCAAAGCAGTAATCTATGGGAAGACGGCTCATGCTGGTGTAGCCCCTGAAAAAGGAGTTTCTGCGATTACGATTGCAGCGAAGGCAATTGCAAAAATGCCATTAGGCCGTATTGATTCAGAGACAACTGCTAATATTGGCCGTTTCGAAGGTGGTTCTGCAACAAATATTGTTGCTGACCGTGTCGATATCCTTGCAGAGGCTCGTTCACTTATCAGGGAAAAAATGGAAGCACAGGCAAACAAAATGAAAGCGGCCTTTGAATCCGTTGCGGCGGAGATGGGCGGCAAAGCAGAAGTAAATATCGAGGTAATGTACCCTGGATTTAAATTTGGTGAAGGTGACTTAGTTGTAGAAATTGCACGTAAAGCAGCAGCTAAAATTGGCCGCAGTTGTGAACTCCAGCATAGCGGCGGCGGGAGCGATGCAAACGTTATTGCCGGCTTCGGGATCCCAACCGTAAATCTTGCTGTCGGTTACGAAGAAATCCATACTACAAACGAGCGTATGCCGATCGAAGAGTTATATAAACTTGGAGAAATGGTTATTGCCATCATTGAAGAAGTTTCAAATCAATAACCTATTTTTAAGGGAGAGTCTTTGGCTCTTCTTTTTGTTATACTAAAATTACCTATTTTTTTAAGGAAGTGCCGTTTATGAAAGAGATGTATCCTAAAAAGGGACGAGTGATTTTACATGTCGATATGAACAGCTTTTACGCGTCAGTTGAGATGGCTTATGATCCGACCTTAAAGGGAAAACCTCTTGCCATTGCCGGAAACGGAGAGGAAAGGCGGGGAATTATTGTCACCTGCAGCTATGAAGCAAGAAAATTTGGTGTAAAAACGACAATGCCGCTTTGGGAAGCGAAAAAGCTCTGCCCGCATTTGGTTGTAATGAAACCGAATTTTGAGCGCTATCGTGCTGCATCCATGGGGATGTTTGAAATTCTCCGCCATTATACAGATTTTGTAGAGCCTGTCTCGATTGATGAGGGATACATGGATATCACTGATTCATACGATCTAGGGAGTCCGCTTGAAATTGCTCAAAGCATCCAAAAACGAATTCTAGAACAGCTTGATCTGCCCTGCAGTATCGGAATTGCTCCTAACAAGTTCTTAGCGAAAACAGCTTCTGATATGAAAAAACCAATGGGGATTACCGTATTGCGTAAGCGGGATATTCCAACGGTTTTATGGCCGTTAAATACTAGTGAGATGCATGGAGTCGGAAAAAAGACCGCTGAAAAGTTAACAACTATTGGTATTCAAACCATTGGGGAATTGGCAAAAGGCAATGAAATACAACTAAAATCATTTTTAGGTATTAACGGTATCCGTATAAAAGAGAGGGCAAACGGAATTGACAATCGGCCAGTGGATCCTGAATCTGTTTCTGAATTTAAGAGTATCGGAAATTCAACAACTCTTCCAAGAGATATCAGCAATCAGCAGGAACTATTCCGTGTACTAGAAAGTTTGGCGGAAACTGTTTCGGTCAGATTAAAGCGGAAAAATGTCCTTGCTTCAACATTAGGGATCACTATCCGATTTAAAGATCGAAAAACGATTACAAGAAGTAAAAAACTAGCTAACCCCATTCAACAAAAGGAGGACGTGGCGTCTATTGCCAAACAGCTATTTGGCAAACATTGGAATGGTAATGCTGTCCGTTTATTAGGAATTACTGGCTATGATTTGGTTGAGCAGGATTTAGCATATAAACAACTTGATATCTTTTCGTTTGAACAAGATGCTAAAAAGGAACCATTACTCAATACGGTTAGCTCGCTTCGTGAAAAGTATGGGAAAAATATTATTGAAACGGCGGCTGCTCATAAGGTCGATTTAGACCAAAACGTTGGAACTGCTACTAGTTTTAATAAGGATTTTCTGCGCTCCTTTCCTCAAAAAGATAAAGAAGAACAGTAAAGAAGCTCCGTAATAGTAAAGACATTACGGAGCTTTTCGTTTTTATTTGCAAATATCTACATCAAGATAATCAACAGGCCACCAGAAGAATCCATCCTTCTCTAACAATTCATCTGAAGCTCTTGGACCCATAGTACCGGATGAATAATTTGGAAAATCTCCAGCCTTCGTATTTTCCCACACATCAGAGATATTATCTACAAACGCCCAGGAGTAAGCAACCTCGTCCCAATGGGTAAAGTTTGTGGCATCACCGCGCATGCAATCGTAAAGCAGTTTTTCATACCCTTCAGGAGTGTTCATTGCATTAATTCCTGTATTCGCAAAACTCAATTTAACTTCTTGTGCATCTAAGTGGCCACCCATTTTCTTCGCATTCAGGTGCAGGGTAATACCTTCTTCTGGCTGAATATGAATAACCAAGAGATTAGGATTGAGCATTTTTTCCGGCTGATAATAAAGATTCATCGGGATATCCTTAAATTGAACAACAATCTTAGTAGATTTCGTTTTCATTCTTTTTCCGGTTCGAATGTAGAATGGAACTCCTGCCCAGCGGAAATTATCAATCATTACTTTTCCTGCCACGAAGGTTTCGGTATTCGATTCTTTATCAACCATTGGTTCAGCGCGATATTCGGGAACCTGCTCATCTTCAATTGTTCCAGAGCCATATTGACCGCGGACAAAATATTTATCTACCTCTCCGCCTGAAATACTCCGTAACGAACGGAAAACACGTACCTTTTCAGAACGTACTTCATCAGTTGTCAGCCTAATTGGCGGCTCCATTGCAAGCAGTGCTACCATTTGAAGCATATGGTTTTGCACCATATCCCGAAGGGCCCCGCTTGTTTCATAGTAGCGTCCACGCTCTTCAACACCCAAAATTTCGCTTGAGGTAATTTGAATATTAGAAATATAACGGTTATTCCAAAGAGGTTCGAAAATGGCGTTCGCAAAGCGGATAACTTCTATATTTCTGACCATTTCTTTTCCTAAATAATGGTCAATCCGGTAGACCTCTTTTTCCGAAAAGGCAGTTCGTATTTGCTTGTTAAGCTGTTTGGCTGATTCTAAATCATGGCCGAAAGGTTTTTCAATAACCAGGCGTTTATATCCTTTTACATCGGTCAGACCATCTGATTTTAAATGTAAGGCAATCGGTCCAAAAAATTCAGGGGCCATCGCAAGATAGAAGATTCTGTTGCCCTCTAACTCGTATTTCTCGTCAATTTGGTTTGCTAATTCCTTTAATGCCCCGTAGGAGCCGGAATCAGCTACATCATGGGCTTGGTAGTAGAAGTGAGAAATAAACTCATCGATATTTTCATTTTTGCCCAGAGCTGTTAGTACAGAGTCTTTAACAGAGTTCTGAAATTCCTCATTTGATATAGGCCGTCTTGCCACACCAATTACAGCAAACTTGTCCAATTTTCCCCGATTGTATAATCGGTATAAGGAAGGAAACAGCTTCCGGACAGCTAAATCACCGGTTGCACCAAAAATCATAATTAGTGAAGTCATATTTCCAGTTTGTGTCACAATAAATACCTCTCTTTGTATGTATTCCTGTCTTTTCAGTATAGATTTTGCAAAAGTAAGGTGTAGCATGTATGAATTATGATAATCCCTTTTAAAAGAATAGCCGTGAGAGGAGCAATATTGCAAGTGATATGCTATATTATTTGTAACTTATTAAGGACGGCCTTTGAAAGGAGTTTTTATTTTGAACATTTTTTACTTGGGAACGGGTGCTGGGATTCCGGCAAAGCTCCGTAATGTAACGTCAATTGCCTTGAAACTTTTGGAGGAACGGGGGACAATTTGGTTATTTGATGCAGGGGAGGCTACTCAGCATCAGATTTTACATACTTCAATCAAACCGCGTAGAATAGAGAAAATTTTTATTACCCATCTTCATGGTGACCATCTATACGGTCTTCCTGGTCTGTTAGCAAGCCGGTCGTTTCAAGGTGGAGAATCCGAGGTGACGGTATATGGCCCGGCTGGGATTAAAGATTATATAACCATTAGCCTCTCTGTGAGCCAGACGTATTTAACCTATCCTTTAAAAATAGTTGAAATAGAGGAGGGATTGATCTTTGAAGATGATCAGTTTGTCGTTGAGGCGGGATTGTTATCACATGGAATTCCTTCCTATGGGTATCGGGTTGTTGAAAAGGATAAGCCAGGGACCTTGCTCGTTGAGAAACTTCTTGAGGCAGGGGTCCAGCCAGGTCCGGTTTTTGGAAAAATAAAGAACGGGGAGACAGTTACGCTTGAAGATGGGAAGGTTATTAACCCTATAGATTTTGTTGGTCCTCCACAAAAAGGCCGGATTATCACGATTCTTGGGGATACAAGATATTGTGAAAATGCGATTAGGCTGGCTGAAAATGCAGATTTATTAATACACGAGGCCACTTTTTCAAAAGGGGAAGGGAAACTGGCTTATGATTATTTTCACTCGACCACGCATCATGCTGCCGAAATTGCAAGCCTAGCCGGCTGCAAACAGCTATGTTTGACGCACATAAGCTCACGCTATGACAGAAACGCTGCCCTTGAGCTTCTGGCAGAAGCCCAAGAAGTATTTACAAATACCGATATTGCTGAAGACTTTAAGGAAATTAGTATACCTTCAAAATAAAAAGACGGCTAAAAAGCCGTCTTATGTTCTTATATCCATCCTCGTTCATACTGCTTTGGAGCTTCAATTTGTACGCCAAGCTCTTTAGCAGCTGTCCGTGGCCAGTAAGGGTCTCTTAGTAATTCACGGGCTAAGAATACTAAATCAGCCCGGTCGTTTTGCAAAATTTCTTCAGCTTGTTTCCCCGTTGTAATTAATCCAACAGCACCAGTAGGGATTTCAGTACCATTTTTGATTGTTTCAGAGTATTTCACTTGGTAGCCGGGATAGACGTTAATCTGAGCAGGAGCTACCCCTCCGGAACTGACATCAATTAAATCTACACCTTGATCCTTCATCCATTGACTAAATGTTATATAATCTTCAGGTGTCAGTCCATCTTCGTTGTAGTCATGAGCGGAAACACGGACAAATAATGGACCCTCCCATACCGATTTTACAGCATCAATGACCTCACTTAGGAAACGGTAGCGGTGATCTGCAGGACCTCCGTATTCGTCCGTTCTTTTATTAGATAGAGGTGATAGAAATTCATTAATTAAATAACCATGTGCACCATGTATCTCAATAACGTCAAATCCTGCTTTCGCAGCACGTTCCGCCCCTTTTTTAAATGCCTCAACCGTCTCCGCTATATCAGCCTTTGTCATTTCCTTTGGTGTCTTCATTTTTTCGTTAAAACTAATGGCCGATGGAGCAAGGATCTCCCCCTCCAGAACGGCTTTTCTGCCGGCGTGGGCGAGCTGAATTCCCGTTTTAGCTCCGTGCTCCTTCATCAGGCTGACAATCTCTTTAAACCCGTCAATATGGTCATCGCTCCATATTCCTAAATCCTGAGGAGAAATCCTTCCCTGAGGGGTTACAGCCGTAGCCTCGACAATGATTAGTCCAACCTGGCCGACAGCTCTTGTTGTATAATGGGTACGATGCCAATTTTGAATATGGCCGTCTTTATTATGGCTTGAATACATACACATTGGTGCCATAACTATTCGATTTTTAAACGTAACATCTTTTATTGTAAAAGGTGAAAACAATTTAACATTCATTTTAAAAAGCCCTCCTGCTATTATCTTTATTTCCAATCTTTAGTATAACAAAAGGGTTGATAGATTTAAAAAAATGTGCACTAGTCTTTTTGTCTTAATTCACTCAGTTTGTATAGGGTCCCTCTCCACACAATTCCCCCGCGTTTAAAGGTGAGATAGCTTGCCCGGATAATGGAGTAGATAAAGAGTATTGCCGTAAAGGGTAAAACGAGAAACAGGGCAGGGGAGAATAAGGTCATTTTTTTAATAATCAGTACATAGTGTATTCCGCTTAGCAATATATTTCCCAAGCTTAAAAGGGCTACGGTTTTATCAGAAGAGAAGACCGTTAGAAATGGAAGTACATTTGTGCTGAAAACACCGAGGATTGCTAGAAATACCATACTAAGACGATAATGAAGACCTGCGAATGTGTTTTTTTCCAGACCGATAAAGGCTTCCTTTAGGCTGCCGTACCACTCAACTTCAATTAGCCTTAAGGCGGTGACAATTTTTTGGCGGTAACCTTCCCGTTTCATTAACATCCCCAGCTGCAGGTCATCATCGGGTCTTAATCTCACTCTCTCATGAGTTCCAAAAGCCTCATAGGCTTCTTTCCTAATGAGGTTAAAAGCACCGATTCCTGTCCCTGTTTTTGACTTTTGAATATTGGCTGCCCAAGGCCGTTTAAAATAGGAAAAACCAAAGAGGAAGAAGGCGACAAACGATTTTAGCCAAAATCTTTTTGCACTTAAGTTCGGTGCAGCGGTTAAATGATCAAGCTCATTTCTTTCAAAATAATGAAGTGCTTTTGCAAAAGCATCTTTCTCGAATTTTACATCAGCATCGGTAAATAAAAGCCACTTGCCAGAGGACTGTTGTGCTCCGGTAAATAAAGCATGGTTCTTTCCAAGCCATCCCTCTGGCAGCTGTTCAATATGAATGACCGATATTCGCGAATCCTTCTGTTTTAAAAGATCCATGATCTTTCCCGTATCATCGGTTGAGCGGTCATCTACTAGAATCCACTCAACATTCGTATAGCTTTGTTGTAATTGACTTAGAATACTGGATTGTATTTGCTTTTCTTCATTACGGGCAGCAATAACAACAGACAATAATGGTCCATGGTCTAACTTTTCTTCTGTTTCGAGGGAATCTATTTTTCGCAACCCGATTATCCCGTCTACAAGAAAAACAGTCCAGATGATCATCCCTATTGTAAATAAGACAGCTAACATTCGAACACATCCTAGGAGCTCTTTTACCTTAGTTTAAAGGAATAGACTCCTAACTTCCAAATGACTAGATTATTTTGTCACTTCCAGATGAGTACGGAGGGCTGCTCCCATTTTCTTAGATTGATCAGTAGCTGCTTTAATACAAGAAATGAAGGCTTGCTGCACGTTATGTTCTTCAAGGACTTTAACTCCTGCTTCTGTTGTACCGCCAGGACTGGTTACGTCGCGCCGAAGCTGCTCTGATGACTTGGAAGAGTTTTTCACCATCTCCGCAGCGCCTATTAACGTCTGGACAATGAGCTCGCTGGCCATTTCCTTATCAAGGCCCACTTCTACTGCACTCTTTTCCATTGCTTCGATTAAATAATAAATATAGGCAGGGCCGCTTCCGGATAGTCCAGTTACTGCATCAAGCTGTTCTTCTTCTACAAAAGTAGTTAAACCGACGGTTCCAAACAAATTTTTAATGGTTTCAATCTGCTGAGGAGATACACGGTGATTTACTGCAACAGCAGTGGCGGACTTTCCAACAGCTGCTGAAGTATTTGGCATAGCACGTACAATTGGAAGTGGAAGCTTTGCCAGCATCTCAATGGTACTCATGCTTACACCGGCTAAAACAGAAACCACTAACATTTGTTCCGTCAAATGTTCTCGTATATATTGTATGGCTGTTGAAGCGTCCTTGGGCTTCATAGATAAAATGACAATGTCAGCGTCAGTAAAAAGTTCATGGAGGTTATAAGTTGTACGGATATCATAGCGGTCACTAAGAGTTTGTAACCTTTCTTGATTTGAATGGTTTGTCACCCAAATATTTTTTCTATCAATTAAGCTATTTTCCAAAATTCCTGAAATAAATGCCTCTGCCATGGAACCGGCACCAATAATGGCTAATTTTTTCATCACGAACTCCTCCTTTGAAATAAATACAAAAAAGACCTTTCATCCAGTAAAGGACGAAAGGTCTTGCTTCCGTGGTACCACCTTCATTAACACCCAGTCAATTAAATCATTTCTCTGGGGTTCACTCAACTCCGATAACGCCGGATTACGTTAGGTTTTCCTAATTGCTCTTAAGGTAGGTTCAATGAATAAGGGGACTGTGAAGCCTTTCAGCCTGTGGACTTCACTCTCTTTTGCCATTTTTCATTTACTGGCCTTCGTCATTGCATTTGTTAAAATGAAATTTAATTAGGATTATGCAAGATAAACAGCCTGTCTGTCAAGAGTTAATTTACTGAATCTTTCATTTATTTGAAAAGAATTATCTCTGTATAATGACATTTGCTCGATAAATCGCTGTCCAGCTTGACTATTTAGCTTCTATCGGTGAGATTAATAGTAAGGATGCTAGAGCCTGTCCTGTATCAAGCTATATGAGGTGTAAAAATGGTTAGGGAACAACTAAAAGGAAAAAATATTGTGATCACCGGTGCTTCCGGGGGGATTGGTGCGGAAATTGCCAGGCTTTGTGCCGCAAGTGGGTCCAATCTTGTCTTGCTGGCCCGCAGCATTGATAAGCTAGTGCAGCTGCAAAACCAGCTCCAGCAAAAGCATCAAGTAAAAGTAGATGTCTATCAGTTAGATGTTTCTGATACGAATCAAGTAAAAGAAGTATTTACTGATATTTTTATAAAGATGGGTCATGTCGATATACTTGTAAATAATGCGGGGTTTGGAATATTTCGAGAAGCCCACCAAGCATCGTTTGATGAAATAAAAGGAATGTTTGATGTGAATGTGGTGGGATTAATGGCGTGTACCAGCATGGTGCTGCCAAAAATGCGTGAGCGCCGCTTCGGCCATATTATCAATATAGCCTCCCAAGCAGGAAAAATCGCTACTCCAAAATCTAGTGTGTATTCTGCCACCAAGCATGCTGTTCTCGGTTATACGAATGCCTTAAGAATGGAGGTTTCAGACTTTAATGTTTTGGTGACGTCCGTGAATCCGGGACCGATTGCCACAAACTTTTTCAATATAGCAGATGAAAAAGGAACATACGTAAAAAATGTCCAACGGTTTATGCTCCAGCCGGAGTATGTTGCCGGGAAAGTTGTTGACAGCATGCTGAAGAAAACAAGAGAAATCAACCTGCCTCGCTGGATGAACATGGGGAGTATTGTCTATGTTCTTTTCCCGCGGTTATTCGAGCGACTTGGTAAAAAAGCGTTTAATCAAAAGTAAGACAAAAGAAACCATCCCTCTATTAGGAAAAGGGATGGTTTCTAATTATGCTTCGTTCAGCTTTGACTTATAAGTGTGAAACTCTTCCTGAATTTCTTTTGAAGGTACCTTGTCAATAAGGCTGACAACGATAATCGCTATTAATCCGAATACAAATCCTGGTGCGAGTTCATATAAATCAAAGAGCCCGCCTGTTAGTTTCGCCCAGACAATCACCGTGACTGCCCCAATAATAATGCCGGCAAGTGCACCATTTCTTGTCATCCGCTTCCAAAACAAACTCATAATGATAACGGGTCCAAACGCTGCACCAAACCCAGCCCATGCATAGCTTACGAGTTCTAACACCTTACTATCAGGATTGTAGCCTAGTAGAATCGCAATAATAGCGATA
This sequence comes from Neobacillus sp. Marseille-Q6967, assembly GCF_946151075.1. Lineage (GTDB taxonomy): Bacteria > Bacillota > Bacilli > Bacillales > Cytobacillaceae > Neobacillus. The sequence continues at coordinate 237,096 of NZ_OX267715.1, forward strand.
CCTAGAACAGCAATTCTGCCAACAATCATTTCTTCCTTATGGGAAGCATTTCTTCTAAAAATAGATTTGTAGAAATCCTGCGCTAATGCGCTTGAAGAAACGAGTAATTGTGAGTCTACTGTACTCATGATTGCTGAGAGAATGGCTGCAAGTAAAAATCCGGCTACCCATGGGTTAAAGAGAACTTGTGAAAACATAATAAAGACCGTTTCAGAGTTTTGCAATGGCGTCTCGGCAAAATAAGCGATCCCCGCAAAACCGACAAAGATGGCTCCGAACAAGGAAAGAATCATCCAGCCCATTCCAATAATACGTGCCTTTGGAATGTTTGAGGTAGAATCAATCCCCATAAAGCGGACAATAATATGCGGCTGACCAAAATAACCCAATCCCCAGGCTAATAGCGAAACAACGCCAATAGCTGTTGCTCCTGAATAAACATTAAGGTGTGAAGTATCAATACTGCCGATTTTTTGAACCGTTTCATTCCATCCGCCAAGCTCACTGATTGCCGCAATAGGAATGATAATTAGTGCGAGAAACATTAAAATTCCTTGAATGAAATCGGTCCAGCTGGCTGCTAGGAATCCGCCAAAGAATGTATAGGATACGATGACTGCCGCACCAATCCATAAGGCGAGAATATAGTCCATTCCAAAAGAATTCTCGAGTAAAATGGCTCCTCCGACTAAACTGGCAGATGTGTAGAATGTAAAAAATACTAGAATAACAACTGCAGAGATAACACGAAGGGCTTTTGAGCGGTCTCGGAACCGATTTTCAAAGTAACCTGGTACGGTGATAGAATCATTTGCTACTTCAGTATATATCCGTAATGGCTTTGCAACAAATTGCCAGTTAATATAGGCGCCGATGGCCAAGCCGATTGGCAGCCATATAGAGCCCATTCCACTAACATAAACAGCTCCCGGCAAGCCAAGCATCAGCCAGCCGCTCATATCCGATGCTCCGGCACTTAATGCCGCTACTCCTGCACTAAGCCGTCTGCCGCCAAGGACATAATCGCTCAAGTTTTTGGTCATTCTCGCTGCCATCCAGCCGATCAGCAGCATTCCTATTAAATAAATAATAATTGAAATGAGTGTAGGTAAATTAATACTCATGTTTGTTAACCCTCTCCTTTTCAGTAAAATAACTGATGATAGTTAATAAGATTAATAGCGGCATGGGAATCAACAGCCATGCCCAAGTTGCTGTGGTAAGATCAAAATCCATTATTTTCACCTCCTTTCAAATTAAAACGCAGTCATCGTACATGCCCATTACCGGTCATTAGGAATTTAATCGTTGTTAGTGCTGGGAGTCCCATTGGTCCTCTGGCATGTAATTTTTGGGTGGAGATACCGATTTCAGCCCCGAATCCTAAGGCACCGCCATCTGTAAATCGAGTGGAAGCATTGTGGTAAATTGCTGAAGCATCCACTGCTTGCATAAAATGCAATGCGGTTTGAGAGTTTTCGGTAATGATGGCCTCAGAATGCTTCGTGCCATATTTGTCGATATGAGCAATGGCTTCGTCTACATGATGGACGACTTTCATCGCAATCTTCAAGCTTAAATATTCATTTGACCAATCTGATTCCCCGGCAGGGAATGCATCAGGAATCACAGCTAACGCCTCCTCATCTCCGTAAACCGTAATATGATGTTCTTGAAGGGTTCGTACCAGTTCTTCTTTATGTTTCTCTAACCAATCTTTATGGATAATGACCGTTTCTGCTGCATTACAAACCGCTGGCCGGTCGGTTTTGGCATTTACAAGAATGGATAAGGTTTTATCAACATCCGCCGATGCGTCAATGTAAAGGTGGCAATTCCCAACACCGGTTTCTAAGACTGGAACGGTTGCATTATTAATAACGGATTGAATTAGAGAAGCGCCGCCACGGGGGATTAATACGTCAATATGCTCTTTCATCGTAAACAATTGCCGGGTTGTTTCACGGTCTGTTCGATCGATGAATTGAACTGCTTCTTTTGGAATCTTTGTTTGTGAAAGTGCTGTATGAATAATGCTAACGATTGCTTTATTGGAATGAATTGCTGATGATCCGCCTTTTAAGATAATGGCATTTCCCGATTTTAGCGCTAATCCTGTTGCATCGACTGTTACATTCGGCCTTGCCTCGTAAATCATTCCAATTACCCCAAGCGGAACCGTCACTTTTGTTACCTTTAATCCATTTTCCAAAGTCCAGTCTGAAAGGGTTTTACCGGTAGGGTCTTCTAAGCCTGCTACTTCCCGGAGTCCATTTGCAAACTCAAAGATCCGTTCCTTTGATAAAGCCAATCGGTCTAAATAGGCAGCATCAAACCCTTTCTCGCGGGCCTTTTTTAAATCCTTTTCATTCTCTTTTAAAATCGTTTTATATTCCCGTTCTAAAGTTTCTGCTATTGTGTGCAAGGCCTGTTTTTTTTCCTCTGCCTTTATAAGATTTAATTTTTTAGCTGCCTTTTTGGCGTCTATAGCCTGTGCTTCTAAAATCGTCTGCTCCTTAAGTGTTCTCATCATATACCTCCCTAATTAACTGGTTACAGGTGTTCCGCTAACAAAATATGTGCCCTTGGCTGTTCCATTAATGGCATCACCAACAATATTCTTTATCCCTGCTTTTCCTAGAAAGGTGGGGATACCTGATGCCATCGCAATTTTAACGGCAGCAATTTTCGATTTCATCCCGCCTGTGCCTGCAATGCTGCCGGATCCACCTGCAGCGGCTTCGATTTCAGGTGTAATTTCTTTCACTCTTTCCAACAATTTTGCATTTGCGTTAGATGCTGGTTCTGCATCATACATTCCATCTATATCGGATAAAATCACTAATTGATCGGCTTCTATTAGGCTTGCTACTCTGGCGGACAGAGTGTCATTGTCTCCAAATTGCAGGCGCTCTATGGTAACCGTGTCATTTTCGTTTACAATTGGAATGATTCCTCGCTCTAACAAGACATTGATTGTATTTCGGACATTCCTATAACGATCACCGTCTGAAAAGTCACCTTTTGTAATCAATATTTGTCCGGCTACATAGCCATGGGACAAAAACAATTCTGAATAAGAATCCATTAACAAACTTTGTCCGATGGAGGCTGCCGCCTGCTTTTCCGTGAGCGTATTAGGACGTTCAAGAAAGCCGAGCCTTCGGTATCCTGCTGCCACCGCACCGGACGAGACGAGAACAACTTCGTGACCCATATCTTTTAAATTCACAATTTCATCTGCGAGCCTTTCTAGCTTTCTCCGGCTGATTTCACCGTGTCGGCTTGTTAGGGAACTGCTGCCGATTTTAATTACGATCCGTTTTATGTTAGTGTTTCGGATCATCTAATCACTCCTGTACCGTTGATTTTTTTGTAATATAGTTTGAATATTCAGGTATTTTAGGTTATAAAATACCTGATACTGACTTACGTTATAAAGCTTTTTCCAAGGCCGTCTCAAGTCCGGTGCTAATTTCTCTGGAGCGGTTGGCAGCTTCTTTAACCGCTGAAGATATTGCTTTTCCGCCGCCGTTCATCGATAGCGCTTGTAAACCAGCCTCTGTCGTACCGTTTGGTGATGTTACCTTTTTGCGCAGAACGGATGGGGTTGAGCTATTTTCTTGGATCATTTTTGCGGCACCAACGATGGTTTGGGCAATAATTTGCCGTGTGATATCTTCTGGCAATCCGGCTTTTAGTCCCTCTTTTTCCATATGCTCCATTAAGTAATAAAAGTAAGCGGGCCCGCTGCCAGCAATACCTGTGAAAATATCCATTTTCTCTTCAGGAATTACATATACTTCCCCGATACCTTGAAGCAATTCTTTAGCGGTTTTTATATTTTGAGGTGAGGTTTGTTCCCCGGCAGATATGGCCGTAGCCGATTCCCCAATCATGCTGGATGTATTCGGCATTACCCGAATCACTTGTTGTCCTGAAGGCAGATGCTGTTCTAAAAATTTAGTTGAAACACCTGCTAAAACGGACAGGATTAGTTGATTAGGTTTCATGTAGTTTTTGATGGATTGTAAAGAGGTTAGTACGTCTTTTGGTTTCATTGCGAGGACAATTAAATCCATTTTGTCTAACTGCAAGTTCTCTCTAGTTACGGTGTTAATTCCATAAACTTTCTCAAGGTTCTGCAATCGTTTAACATTACTGCGATTCGTTACGTATAGTTGATTGGGCGGAATTTTCCTTGTATTGACGATTCCTGATATCATAGCTTCCGCCATTGATCCGGCTCCTATAAAGCAAATGTTTTTTTTATTTATCATCCAATCTCTCCCAGCACGTTCGTATTTGTGTTCTCATTTTTTCAATGACCTTATACTAACATGATAGGAATCAATATCAAGGGTTTTTGGGAAAGTCATGTGTATTTTTCCCAATTAGTGAGGATTTTCGCTTATACCCTCCGCTGAATTGCCGAAATCCGCTCTCACGCCAAAATATCCCCGCTCAAGAGGAAATTTGCAGATTTTCCCACTGTGTTTTCAGCCGGTTAGAAATTCATAGACCATGTCATTAATCAATTCGTGTAAATCGATGGAAGGGTGCTCGGTTTTCAGTTCAATAATTCTATCCCCAAGTCTATCTAGATCATCGGTGCTCATAGGAAGTGTTTCGCCCTCGGCATAGTATTGCTTAAAGCAATTTTTTATCATTTTTATGACTAGTTTTTTGTCCACTTAGTTTCACCTCTTCACCATTATAGCGATTTTGGGGGAAATAGCTATTAGGGCGTTACATCAAAAAATTCCCATTGAATACGAACGCATATTCGCTTAAGATAAGAATATACTATCAAGGAACAAATGTTCGTTTTTATAAAATGTTATGGAGGCAGGGTTATGGTCGATTACAGCACGTTACCGCAAAATCAAATTTTATGTGTGGATATGAAGAGCTTTTATGCCAGCTGTTCGGCCGTTATGCTTGGACTTGATCCGTTGACCTGTTATCTTGCAGTGGCTGGTAATCATGAAAGGAGTGGAAGTGTTGTTCTGGCTGCTTCACCATGTCTAAAAAAAGAATTTGGAATTAAAACAGGTTCACGCTTGTTTGAGGTTCCGGATGATCCGCGGATTTATGTAGTTGAACCCAAAATGTCCACCTATTTACGTATTTCAACTGAAATTACCCGTGTTTTTCACCGCTACGTCCCAAAGGAAGCGATTCATACTTACAGTGTCGATGAAAGCTTTATAAAAGTGGATGGTGCTGTCGATTTATGGGGGGATGCCAAAACCATTGCTTGGAAAATTAAGGGGGATATTGAACGTGAATTTCAACTGCCGTGTGCAGTTGGAATCGGGCCTAATATGTTAATGGCAAAGCTCTGTCTCGATCTGGAAGCTAAAAAACATGGGGTGGCTGAATGGAAGTATGAGGATGTACCCGAAAAGCTTTGGACGATTTCTCCCTTAAGAGAGATGTGGGGAATTGGCAGACGTGTAGAAAAAACGTTAAATGGCATGGGGATTTTCACTGTGGGGCAGCTGGCCCGTTATGATTTAGAAAAGCTGGAGAAGAAGTTTGGGATTATGGGCAATCAACTTTATTATCATGCTTGGGGAGTAGATCTTTCAGACTTGGGAGCACCGATTGTTGAAGGGCAAATCAGCTTTGGAAAAAGCCAAATTCTTTTAAGAGATTATAAAGAGGAAGAGGAAATTAAGCATGTGATTTTAGAAATATGTGAGGAAGTTGCTAGAAGAGCGCGGTCACGCCGGAAAGCAGGCAGGACCATCAGTCTTGGAATCGGCTACAGCCAAGACGAACTTGGCGGCGGCTTTTACCGTTCAAGAACGGTTCAACAGTCAACAAATGTGACAATGGACCTTTATCGGGTTTGCCTGGAATTATTTTATGAACATTACACTGGGAAGACAGTAAGACAGATTGAGGTTAGAATCGGAAATATTGTTGATGATTATGAGATGCAGCTGGATCTTTTTGATATGAGTGCTTATAAACGCAGGGAGCTTGGTTATGTGGTGGATTCAATTCGCAGACGGTATGGGTCTGGTTCCCTGCTCCGTGCCGTTTCCTATACAGCGGCTGGAACTGCCAAGCATCGTGCCACACTTGTTGGCGGACATAAAGGATAAGAAAACCCCGGCGCCTAGAAGACACTAGGGGATAGGAAAGAAGGTAGAGGCGTATGATTCGCGATCGTGGAAGAATCAAATGGACGTCGATGATGCTCCCAGAGCATGTCAAAATGCTTAGGGATTGGGTAAAAGAAGATGAATACGAACAGAAAAAAGAGATGGATGAACAACAATTGGAACTTATGAATGAAACGTTAGCGGAGGCAATTGAATTTGATCAGTTTGTTACGATTACCCATTACCGAAATCGAATATATGAAATTGTAATTGGGAAAATTCATTACTGGGATGAGTTCGGGCAAAAGCTTCATGTTGTCGACCGGTTTGAAGAGATCCATCGTATCCCGATTACAAATATTATCGATATAAGATTGACATAGAAAAGCGGCCTACATTTGTATGCCGCCTTTTTGTACTATTCTCCTTTTGAAACACGAACCTGTGATTCAAATTTACCCTTATGAGAACCGTCGCAGAATGGTTTGTTATTTGACAGCCCGCAGCGGCAAAGCGAGAAGGTTGGTTTTGTTTGCAGTACATTCCCTTCTCCATCCAGCAATTCAACATCACCAGTAATTCTTAATGAACCATTGTCGTTTACCTTAATTTGAACCTTTGACATCTCCAGCGCCCCTTTTAATGTTTATTTATATTTGAGATTAAATGGAAAAACAGGAAAATGCAAGCGAATCCCTTAACGATGTTCCACGTATTTTTGTAGAAACTCATCGATAACCCTTTCATAATCCTCTGGATTTTCATTATAGGACTGTGCATGCCGGCCTTTTGAAGCCAAATAAAGCATCTTTGGACCTTGTTTTTGCTCAAACAAGGTTTCTGTCATTGTTGGCAAAATAAAATCATCGTTTTCACTGTGAATAAAAAGGATGGGGTTTTCAATATTTCTAATAACCGAAATCGGTGATACATGACGAATGGAATATTGATCGCGCAGGCGTAAAATGATATCAGCAATCGGAATTAACAAGGCTGGAACCATTTTAAAATCTTTCTTGAGTTGGTAGGTTACCTGCTCCTTTAAGTCGGAGAAAGGACAATCAGCGATATAGAAGTCTGCTCCATCTTCCAGCATACCGGCATATAAAAGCATCGTTGCCGCACCCATGGATTCTCCATGGATTCCGAGTAAAAGATCGGGACCTTTTTCTTTTTTTAGCCAATCAATAATAGTCTTTAAATCAAATTTCTCATAATGGCCAAAGCTGGTTGTTTTTCCTCCAGATTCTCCGTGGCGCCGGTGGTCATAAATAATTGCATTATAACCGCGCTTTAAGAAAAGATTCATATATTTAATCGAATTAATTTTTGTTTCGGTTACACCGTGGGAAATAATTACATAACGATTTGATTCATGCGGCTCTACAAGTAAGGCTTTAATCGGATATCCATAAGGAGAAGAAATGGAAACCTCTCTTTTAGGAAGGGACTTAAATTGTTTGGGATTAAATCTCCCAGCTTCTATTTCACGATTCAATATAAATTGCTCATCCTTCTTTTTCATATACATGAGCCTATTGGTGAAATAAATTCCTAAAGAAAATGTAAATAAGAAAGAAATAAAAAGAGCCCTCAGCAGCCTCCGCAAAAAAACACCTCCCATGAACAGGATTTAGCTATTTTCTGGAAAATTATATTGACTTCATTTTATCATAGGAAAAGCCGCTAACTCCATTTAGCGGCTTTGTTAATGTTAATTATTGTTCAGCATTTTGACGCTTCGTTGGGTGTATAGCTTTTTCTACTTCCTCTGCTGCGATCATCCGGTTTCCGGTACCAGCTGATTCTGCATAATCCTTTCCCTTTTGGCTATAACCTTTATCCCGTTTTTGGCTCATGATTAAATGACTCCCTTCTAGGTGGTATCATTTAATAACATGCTTATCTAGAACATCGATTATTCACATCAGTCTTTAAGGGCTAGGAGCGTGAAGTTTGAAATAGCCCGTTTCAATCGACCTCGAAAGATACGGGCGGACAATTTCAATGCTATCAACTAATTTATCAAGATTGATACCGGTGTAAATGCCCATCCGTTCTAACAAATATACAACATCTTCAGTTGCTGCATTACCCGAAGCCCCAGGCGCAAAAGGGCAGCCGCCAAGTCCGCCTGCGGAGGTATCAAACCGATCAATACCTGCCTGAAGGGAGGCCAAAATATTGGCTAACGCCATCTTGCGGGTATCGTGGAAATGAGCGGTTAATAAAGTATTCGGAAATTCGGTCTTTAGTTTAGAAAACAAGGAGTGGGCTTCGGTAGGCGAAGCCATACCGATTGTGTCGGCTACACTTAACTCATCCACACCAGAACCAACAAATTCCCGACAAAGCTGAATGGTATCCTCCTCATTGATTTTCCCTTCATAAGGGCAATAAAACGCTGTAGAAATGCAAGCGCGTACAAAATAGTTTTTACGCTTTAATTCGGCAATAATAGGCTTCAATTCTATCATGCTTTCCGGAGTGGTTTTATTAATATTTTTTTTATTAAAGGTGTTGCTAACACCGACAAATACAGCAACGGCTTTACAATTTGTTGAATAAACACGGTCTACTCCTTTACTGTTTGGGGCAAGAACGATATCTCTTCCAGCTGGGGAATAAGAATCCAAGACAATTTCCACTGCATCAGCCATTTGCGGCACCCATTTAGGAGAAACGAAGGATGTCAGCTCCATTTCTTGAATTCCAGCATTTCTTAAACCAGCGATAAATTGCTTTTTTATTTCTGTAGGAACAAATTGCTTTTCGTTTTGAAGTCCGTCCCGAGGGCCAACCTCAATAATTGTTACTTTTTTCGGTAATGTGAACATCATTTTCCCCCTCCACTTTTCATAATCTCATTGTAGAGCCCTTAAAATCTAAAAATCAAGAATAGATTAAATTTTGACAAAATTAGAGGGATAGGCTGGTAAAAAATCGAAATAGTTAAAGAGAATATGCATGAAAGGGAGAGTTAATAAATGAACCAAGTAGAAGTAGTAATTGTTAGTGCCGTTAGAACCGCGCTAGGAAACTTTAATGGAAGTTTAAAGAATGTATCCGCTCCAGAATTAGGGGCGATTGTAGTGAAAGGTGCACTGGAGAAAGCAGGGGTAAAACCAGAGCAGGTGGATGAAGTCATTCTTGGGAATGTGCTGCAGGCAGGTCTTGGCCAAAATCCAGCCAGACAAGCAGCTATTAAAGCGGGGATTCCTGAAAGCGTTTCCTCGATGACGATTAATAAATTATGTGGTTCTGGATTAAAAGCCGTCCATTTGGCGGCTCAGGCAATCGTTTCAGGGGATGCCGAAATTGTGGTAGCGGGTGGAATGGAAAATATGAGTCAGGCCCCATTTTTATTAAAAAATGTCCGGGACGGATATAAAATGGGCGACCAAAAATTAATTGACAGCTTATTAGAAGATGGGCTGAATTGCGCTTTTAACGGCTATCACATGGGAATGACCGCAGAAAACCTTTGTGAAAAATATGGACTTACCCGCGAGGAACAGGATGAATTTGCAGCCTGGAGTCAAGCGAAAGCCGTTCAGGCCATTGAAAACGGGAAATTTAAGGATGAAATTGTTCCCGTTTTAATTCCACAGCGTAAGGGAGAACCGCTTGTTTTTGATACGGATGAATATCCGAAAAAAGGATCAACTGTTGAAAAGCTGGCAGGTTTACGTCCTGCTTTTAAAAAGGATGGAAGTGTAACAGCCGGAAATGCTTCTGGGATCAATGATGGAGCGGCTGCAGTTGTGGTAATGAGCAAAAAGAAAGCAGAAGAATTAGGATTACAGCCATTAGTAACGATTAAGGCGAATGCGAGTGCCGGTGTAGACCCAAGTATTATGGGGATTGGCCCGGTGCCAGCAGTGAAAAAAGTCCTTGAAAAAGCGGCTCTATCAATGGAGCAAATTGACTTAATCGAAGCAAACGAAGCATTTGCAGCACAATCATTGGCAGTGGACCGGGAGCTGCACTTCAATAAAGAAATTTTAAACGTAAATGGAGGAGCCATTGCTCTAGGGCACCCGATTGGAGCAAGCGGGGCAAGAGTGCTGGTAACTCTTATCCATGAAATGAAGCGGAGAAGTGCAAACGTAGGATTGGCAACCCTTTGTATCGGAGGCGGTCAAGGTGTTGCAACCGTGGTAGAGTTAACATAGAAGCGATATAAGAAATGGGCTGATGAGAAGATTCAGCCTGTTTTTTTATCCAAGATGGTATAATAGAAGTAAGTTTTTATCATGGAGGATAGGATTATGAAAAAGAAGTCGAAATCACAAAAAAATCAAACTAAACCCCGAAAAGACGAGGCAGCTGTTACGCTTAAAGATATGATTAATCCAGAGTTAATGAAACAATTAAAAGAACAGCAGGATCAGCTTAAAGCAGAAGAAGAGCGCCGAAAAGAAGAGGAAGAACAAAGAAAACGGGAAGAGCGCCGTTTAAAAGAAAAAAACAAATCGTTTGAAGAGCTGCTGAACGAAAGCGGGATGAATTGGCAAGAGTTTAAATAGGTGTCTGTAAGGAGGTAGTTGTATTTGGTATGAGTTTTACTTAGGCAAAAATGGTCACTAATCTAAGATTAGTGACCAAATTTAATATCTCGACCTAATTTGGGTGAGCCAATAAGCCAGATTGGCGACCGTGCAAGAAAGCTCAATTTAATTTGGGTAGCCAATAGACTTGATTGGCGACTGTGCAAGGAAGCCCGACCTAATTTGGGTAGCCAATAGGCTTGATTGGCGACTGTGCAAGGAAGCCCGACCTAATTTGGGTAGCCAATAGGCTTGATTGGCGACTGTGCAAGGAAGCCCGACCTAATTTGGGTAGCCAATAGGCTTAATTGGCGACTGTGCAAGGAAGCCCAACCTAATTTGGGTATCCAATAGGCTTGATTGGCGACTGTGCAAGGAAGCCCAACCTAATTTGGGTATCCAATAGGCTTGATTGGCGACTGTGCAAGGAAGCCCAACCTAATTTGGGTAGCCAATAGGCTTGATTGGCGACTGTGCAAGGGAGCCCGACCTAGTTTGGGTATCCAATAGGCTTAATTGACGACTGTGCAAGGAAGCCTAACCTAATTTGGGTAGCCAATAAGCCTGACCGGCTTTTACAAATCTAACGATGGTCTTGATAAAAGGTTTGTTTTGAAATCTTTTTTATTACTGCAACTTCTTCTTCAGTTAATGGATTTCCTCTGGCAGCTTTTGCATTACTTCGTACTTGTTCCACGCTGCTTGCACCGGCCACAACAGATGCAACGGCAGGGTTTGCAAGATTATATTGGAAAGCAACCTCTGTCAGGGAACGTAAGGAAGCAGCCTTTTCTTTCAGTAATGGCAGAATCTCCGTTAACTCTTCATTGCTATAATCCTGGTAACCTTTTTCCGAAGCTTTTTCGAGCATCCTCTCGCTTAATAGTCCTTTAGCGACAGGGCCGCGGGTAACAACACTAACCCCGTTTTCATGAAGCAGCGGCAAAGATTCTTCCTCTGGTTTGCGGTCAAGAATACTGTATTGCATCATCACAGAGACAATATTCGATTTCTTCACATATTCGCGAATCACATTCGGGCGGATAGAGGAAATACCATAATAGCGGATAAAACCCTCTGCTTTCAACTCTTCAAATGCTTCAATCGTCTCTTCAATAGGGTCATCGATCGTGCCGCCGTGAAGCTGATAAAGGTCAATATAATCAGTGCCCAGCCGTTTAAGGCTTTGTTTAACTTGTTCCTTTATGTATGCTTTACTTGGGTCCCATGTCCAGCCGGAACGTTCTTGGTTCCAGCGATTTCCCACTTTTGAGGCAATAATAACCTCATCACGTACCTCTTTAAGGGCTTTGCCGACGATTTTTTCATTTTCACCAAAATCATATAAATCGGCTGTGTCAAAATAATTGATTCCTTCTGCTAAAGCAGTGTGGATGATTTCAATTGCCTTTTTTTCCTCCGTACCAATTGACATGCATCCTAAACCTAATTGGGTAACGTATAAATCAGAGTTTCCCAGACGTATTTTTTTCATAAAAAAATTCACCCCGTTCTTTTCTACAATTTTATAGAAGAACAGGGAAGACTACAAACAGTTCAACTTACTTTTTTGCCACATTCTTTACCCAATCTGAAACAGTAACGTATTCCTTATTATATTCCTTAAGTTTTTGTAAAATTTCCCATCCTTTACCAGATAGAATAATGCCCTTTTCATGTACATACACCTTCATCCCCATACCCTCCAATTAAAGTATGGTAAAATGTATGAGCATAGAAATAGGGATAGAACAGGGGTGTCTTAATGAATAAATTAGAAGAAAAAACATTACATAGTGAAGAAATTTTTTCAGGAAAAATAATCAGTTTGTATTTACAGGATGTCGAATTGCCAAACGGTAAACAGTCGAAAAGAGAAATTATAAAACATCCCGGTGCGGTTGCGATTTTGGCCCTAACGGATGACAATAAAATCTTGATGGTGGAGCAATACCGCAAAGCGCTTGAAAAAACGATCGTGGAAATACCAGCAGGGAAATTAGAAAAAGGGGAGGAACCCGAAGTTTGTGCACGACGGGAGCTGGAGGAAGAAACAGGGTATGTGTGTGATGACTTAGAATTATTAATTTCTTTCTACACTGCGCCCGGATTTACAGATGAAATCGTCCATCTTTTCGTGGCGAAAGGCTTAACGAAGAAAGAAGATGCAGCGGCTCTAGATGAGGATGAGTTTGTAAATCTTGAAGAATTGACGCTGGAACAAGCCATTCAATATGTAAAAGAACAAAAAATCTACGACGCTAAAACGGCATATGCTGTTCAATACCTACAATTACAAGAGGTGCTTGCTAAAAAATGAATCGATTTTATGTAGATTTACATATTCATATTGGCAGGACTTGGACAGGGAAACCTGTCAAGATTACGGGAGCCAAATCCTTAACGTTTACAAACATAATCGAGCATGCACGCCATGAAAAGGGCTTAAATATGGTTGGGATTATTGACAGTCATTCTCCGGAAGTCATTCTCGAAATGGAAAGTTTGATTTCAAGCGGCGACATCTTTGAACATCAAGATGGGGGTTTAGTATTTGGGGATTTGACGGTTATTCCAGGCTCCGAACTGGAGATTTATGACGAACAATGCGGAGGACCTATTCATGTCCTTTGTTATTTTCCTACGATTTCAATTATGAGAGACTTCTCTAACTGGCTGTCAGGAAATTTAAAAAATGTTCAATTAAGTTCTCAACGAATCTACGTAACGGGCTTAGAACTGCAGAGAAAAGTGAAGGAGCTTGGTGGAATCTTTATTCCAGCCCATGTATTTACGCCTTTTAAAAGTTTATATGGAAAGGGTGTCCAACGTTCGTTAACGGAAGTTTTCGACCCAGACATGATCGATGGGATTGAGCTGGGCTTAAGCTCTGATACTCAGATGGCCGACCAAATCGGAGAATTGCACAATTACACCTTTGTGACAAATTCAGACGCACATTCTCTTGCCAAAATTGCCCGAGAGTATCAAGTAGCTGCTTTGAAAGAGGCGACATTCAATGAATTAGGAAAAGCGTTAAAACGTGAGGACGGCAGGCACATTATAGCCAACTATGGACTCGATCCGCTGCTTGGCAAATACCATAAAACAGTATGTGCAGAGTGTTTACAGCCAGCTGTAGATGAGGACCAAATTTGCCATCTGTGTGGTAATAAAAAGATTATAAGAGGTGTAGCAGACCGTATTCTCGAATTGAAAACAGCTGATCATAGTCCGGAAGGCCGCCCGCCTTATGTTCACCAAGTCCCGCTTGAATTTATTCCGGGATTAGGACCCCGTTTATTAGAAAAACTAGTCAATCATTTTGGATCTGAAATGGCCATCTTGCATGAAGTCCCATACGAGGCATTGAAAGAGGTAGTCCCAGCTAAAATTGCGGACCTCATCTTGAAAGCGAGAGAAGGAAAAGTAAATCTAGCGGCAGGCGGCGGAGGAAAATACGGAAAAATAGCAGATTAAAACGAAAACCCGACAGATCTATTGCTGTCGGGTTTGTTTAAATTAAATCTATTAATTTGTGGTCATAGAAATGCTAGAGAGGCATAAAATGTAATAAATAAACCGGGGAAACAGGAGGAAACGCAAATGAAGAAACGATTGTACCAGAACGATGCCGCTAGTTATTTCCGTGAGCATTCCTCAATTTTTTTATTTGTTGTCATTTTATTTTTAATGGGAGTTATTTTTGGCGCTATAGTAGTGAATAGTATGAGCATCACTCAAAAAGAAGATTTATTTTACTATTTATCACAATTCTTCGGTCAAGTTTCAACTGGAGAAGTTGCCGAAAACAATGACTTATTTAAGCAAAGTTTCTTTCATAATAGCAAATTTATCGGGCTCATTTGGTTACTTGGAATTTCAATCATCGGGTTGCCTGTTATTCTTATATTGTTATTTATAAAAGGGATGGTGGTTGGTTTTACTGTTGGCTTCTTGGTAAGTCAGATGGGATGGAAAGGTTTTATGCTTGCATTCGTCTCGATCCTGCCGCAAAATTTCATTATCATTCCTGTTTTCATTCTCATGGCTGCATTCTCCGTGATATTCTCATTGAGGATGATTAAAAAACAATTTTTAAAAAAATATGGACAACCAATCATGCCTTTCTTTAAAGGATATATTTTTGCCTTCATTGCAGCAGTAATCTTTATTTCTGCGGCATCAGGAGTTGAGGCATACCTATCGCCATGGTTGATGAAATCCATGATGGGTTCACTCAATTTATAATAATTATTAAATGAAAATCTTTATTCAAACTAGTTTATAATAATTTTATTTTGAATCTCTTTTGTCATCTGTTATAATGAGAATTAGCAGTGGCAAGGGGGGACTTCGGGATGGAAACTAGAATTGAAAGAATTAAGAAACAGTTGCATTCATCAAGCTACAAGCTAACGCCTCAACGTGAATCAACCGTTCGGGTTTTGTTAGAACATGAAGAGGATCATTTAAGTGCAGAAGATGTATACCTCCTTGTTAAAGAAAAATCGCCTGAGATTGGCCTGGCAACCGTATATAGAACGCTGGAATTGTTAACCGAATTAAAAATAGTTGATAAAATTAACTTTGGTGACGGCGTGTCCCGCTATGACCTGCGTCAGGAAGGTGCAGCCCATTTTCACCATCATTTAGTATGTATTGAGTGCGGGGCAGTTGACGAAATTCAAGAAGATCTACTTGAAGATGTCGAGGCTGTCGTTGAACGCCGCTGGAATTTTAAAATAAAAGATCATCGTCTAACTTTTCATGGTATCTGTTATCGCTGCCAGGGAAAAGAAAAAAACAGCAACGAGTAAAAGTCCTTTTTGATGAAGGGGCTTTTTTAATTTTCCCTCTAAATTATAGCTGAATTGTTGTACTGAAGGTATAAAACTTGTACAAGTTGGCATATCTTTTACTAGTATGATCTATTTGGGGGAAGTATTATGTTTTCGTTTATTAAAATTGTTCTGCAAACCTTAAAGGTTTTTATTATTTTCACAGGATGCACGTTTCTCTTTTATTATGGTATTATGTGGGTTAATGAAGAGTATCAAAATTATCATCGCTATGATGCACCAGAAGGTTCTGCCTTAAAAGTATCGTCTTCAACAAACGAGGAGAAGTCGTCTTGGTATGACCGCCTGATATTGTTTTATTTAAACGGGGAGTAATGATGAATGGAAAATCATTTAAGAGATTTTAAGGAATATATGCAGGTTGAAAAAGGACTGGCTAAAAACACGCTCTTATCCTATGAACGGGATTTAAGAAACTATATCCACTATTTGCAAAATGTTGAAACACTCCATTCATTAAATGATGTCCAACGGGTTCATATTATTCATTTTTTGAACTTCTTAAAGGAACAAGGTAAATCCATGAAAACGTTGGCCAGGCATATCGCTTCTGTCAGAGCGTTTCACCAATTTTTGTTAAGGGCCAAAGCAACTGAACAGGATCCGTCTATTCATATCGAAACTCCTAAGTCGGATAGGTCACTCCCAAAGGTAATAAGCCTTAAAGAAGTAGAAAAATTGCTAGATTCCCCAAACGAGCAGACTCATTTTGGTTTAAGAGACAAAGCGATGCTGGAGCTCCTTTACGCAACTGGAATTCGAGTAAGCGAGCTAATTCAAATTGATTTAGATCATGTCCATTTAATAATGGGCTTTGTCAGAGTCATTGGAAAGAGTAATAAAGAACGTGTAATCCCGATAGGAAGAACGGCAGAAGAGGCAATCAAAAGGTACTTACAGGATGGAAGGCCGAATTTTATTGATAGTAGACATAAGGAAGATGCCTTATTCTTGAACCATCAAGGCCGAAGGTTAACGCGTCAGGGTTTTTGGAAAATCCTAAAAAAGATGGCATCAGAAGCCGGTATTCAGCAGGATCTTACACCGCATACGCTTCGTCACTCTTTCGCAACCCATTTATTAGAGAATGGAGCTGACCTAAGAGCAGTTCAAGAAATGCTTGGGCATGCTGATATCTCGACAACGCAAATTTATACAAACGTTACAAAAACAAAACTAAAGGATGTTTATAGTAAATTTCATCCAAGGGCTTGATAGAATAGTAGATTATTTTTATTTTTTTGACTGTCCAGCTTCAGCGCCTGGACAAGGTGCTGCCGCTTTTCTAATTGTTACAAAACTGCCATAAAAAATGGCAGTTTTTTTCTTGTATTTCTTAAAACATTTAGTAAAATAAAGAAGTCAGACTTCTGACTTATTGTTGTTTTTGGATTGATAATCTAAAAGCTTTCAGGGAAACATATCCAATGTGAAATGTTTTAATTATTTGCAAGCGTTTTCGATAGAAAAAGGAGGAAAATCTCGAATGGCAGAACATACATATAAACGTATATTTCTAATCGTAATGGATTCTGTTGGAATCGGGGAAGCGCCTGATGCAGAAAGATTTGGGGATAAAGGTGCTGATACGCTGGGGCATATTGCTGAGAAAATGAACGGACTTAAGATGCCTAACATGGGAAATTTGGGTTTAAGTAATATTCGTGAAATTAAGGGAATTGATAAAGCTGATAAACCGCTGGCTTTTTATACAAAAATGATGGAAGCGTCGAACGGTAAGGATACAATGACGGGGCATTGGGAGATTATGGGGCTGAATATTCAAACTCCATTCCGAGTATTTCCGGATGGCTTTCCAGATGAGCTTATATCAGAACTAGAAAACCGTACAGGTAGAAAAATCATTGGAAATAAACCTGCGAGCGGTACAGAAATCTTAGATGAGCTTGGGGAAGAACATATGAAAACAGGAGCATTAATCGTCTATACATCTGCCGATTCTGTCCTCCAAATTGCTGCACATGAGGAAATTATCCCCATTGAAGAGCAATATAAGATTTGTAAAATAGCACGTGAATTAACACTGGATGAAAAATATATGGTAGGTCGTGTGATAGCCCGGCCGTTCTTAGGAGAGCCAGGAAGCTTTAAGAGAACTGCTAATCGTCATGATTATGCGTTAAAGCCTTTTGACCGGACGGTAATGAGTGAGATGAAAGATGCTGGTTTGGATGTCATCGCAATTGGTAAAATTTCCGACATATACGATGGTGAAGGTGTAACAAAATCATTGCGAACTGTCTCCAATATGGATGGTATGGACAAATTAATTGAGACGTTGGATATGGATTTTACAGGAATAAGCTTTTTGAACCTGGTTGATTTTGATGCGCTTTACGGACACCGCCGTGATCCGGAAGGCTACGGTAAGGCGCTGGAGGAGTATGATGCACGCCTGCCGGAAGTATTCCAAAAAATGACCGAAAATGATCTATTAATCATTACCGCTGACCATGGGAATGATCCAGTTGCGCCTGGTACTGACCACACAAGGGAGTATGTTCCATTACTTATCTATTCAAAAAGAATTCAAGAAGGTAAAGAGCTTCCTCTTAGAGAAACATTTGCCGATGTAGGGGCAACGGTAGCAGAGAACTTTAATGTTAAAATGCCGAATTATGGAAAAAGTTTTTTAAAAGAAATGAGTGAGGGATAAACATGAACGTAGAAAAAATTCAAAACGCAGCCGCATTTTTAAAGGGTAAATATACAACTGTACCAAAGGTTGGCCTTATTTTAGGGTCCGGCCTTGGAGTCCTAGCAGATGAAATTCAAAATCCGATAAAAATACCTTATAACGAAATTCCCGATTTTCCAGTTTCTACAGTGGAGGGTCATGCAGGACAACTAGTTTTTGGTTTATTAAACGGTGTAGAAGTGGTCGCAATGCAAGGGCGGTTCCATTTTTATGAAGGCTATAGCATGGAAAAAGTTACATTCCCAGTCCGTGTTATGAAAGAACTAGGTGTCGAGATGTTAATCGTAACGAATGCAGCAGGCGGTGTAAACGAGAGCTTTGAAGCTGG
Organism: Neobacillus sp. Marseille-Q6967; assembly: GCF_946151075.1. GTDB lineage: Bacteria > Bacillota > Bacilli > Bacillales > Cytobacillaceae > Neobacillus. The sequence goes on from NZ_OX267715.1 coordinate 255,671, forward strand.
GGATTTAATGATTATTAATGATCATATTAACTTCATGGGAACAAACCCGTTAATCGGTCCTAATGATTCAAAGCTCGGAGTCCGATTCCCGGATATGTCAGAAGCATATACGAAGGAATTGCGCACTCTCGCAAAAGAGATTGCTGCCAGATTAAACATTCATGTTAAAGAAGGGGTTTATTTCGGAAATCCAGGCCCTGTATATGAAACACCAGCAGAAGTGAGAATGGTGAGAACTCTGGGAGGTGACGCGGTAGGAATGTCAACGGTTCCTGAAGTGATTGTTGCCCGCCACAGCGGCATGAAGGTATTAGGTATTTCTTGTATTTCCAATATGGCTGCTGGCATTTTAGATCAGCCTTTAACCCATGATGAAGTAATTGAAACAACAGAAAGGGTAAAAGCAAACTTCTTATTATATATAAAAGAAATCGTACAAAGCATTGCGAAATAACTATAGTGAAGTGGTGATTGAATAATGAGAATGGTCGACTTAATCGAGAAAAAAAGGGATGGGCTTGAATTAACGACGGAAGAAATTAATTTCTTTATTAAAGGATATACAGATGGGTCAATTCCGGATTATCAGGTAAGTGCTCTTACAATGGCAATTGTTTTCAGAGGAATGTCTGAGAAAGAAAGAGCAGATTTAACGATGGCCATGGTGAAATCAGGAGATCAAATTGATTTATCGCAAATTGAGGGTATTAAAGTTGACAAGCACTCTACTGGTGGTGTTGGAGACACAACAACGCTTGTTCTTGGACCGTTAGTTGCCGCCTTAGGTGTACCGGTTGCTAAAATGTCTGGCAGAGGTTTAGGTCATACTGGTGGAACCATTGATAAGTTAGAAGCTGTTAAAGGTTTCCATGTTGAAATTGATAATAATGAATTTATAGAACTTGTTAATAAAAACAAAATAGCCGTAATTGGTCAAAGCGGTAACCTTACACCTGCAGATAAAAAGCTTTATGCGCTAAGAGATGTAACCGGCACTGTTGAAAGCATCCCGTTAATTGCCAGCTCAATAATGAGTAAAAAAATTGCCGCGGGAGCAGATGCCATTGTTCTGGATGTAAAAACCGGTGCTGGCGCATTCATGAAAACACTGGATGACTCAAGAGAGCTGGCAAAAGCAATGGTTGGAATTGGGAATAAGGTTGGCAGAAGAACGATGGCAGTTATTTCTGATATGAGTCAGCCGCTTGGCTTTGCCATAGGCAATGCTCTAGAAGTAAAAGAAGCAATTGATACTTTAAAAGGTCAAGGTCCAGAGGACTTAACTGAACTTTGTTTAACTCTAGGAAGCCATATGGTTTACTTAGCAGAAAAAGCGAGTTCGCTGGAAGAAGCGCGGACAAAGCTAGAAAATGTCATAAAGGATGGAACTGCACTTGAAAAACTGAGAGTATTCTTAAGCTCACAGGGCGGCGATGCCTCCATTGTAGACGATCCTTCAAGATTGCCTCAGGCAAAATATACTTTCGAACTCGAGGCTAAAGAGGATGGTTATGTTTCTGAAATTGTCGCCGACGAGGTTGGAACAGCCGCGATGATTTTAGGTGCCGGCCGTGCAACAAAAGAATCAGTGATTGATCTTGCTGTTGGACTTGTTTTAAAGAAAAAAATTGGTGACCAAGTGAAAAAAGGCGAGTCATTAGTAACCATTTATAGTAACTTTGAAGATATTACTGAGGTAAAAGAAAAGCTTTATGAAAATATTAAAATTTCTTCATCAAAAGTAGAACCTCCTACTTTAATTCACGAAGAGATTACTGAATAAAAATTATGCAAAAGTCCAGGAGCTGCTCCTGGACTTTTTTATTTTTCATTTAAAGGAAAATACTGTATAAAGTTGTTTGATTTGGAAAAAATGGAACTTATAAAGAATGGAGGGTTATGCGAATGAAACGATATGTCTCTTTACTAGTAATATCCTTTTTAATAACAAGTTTATGGATTCCATCCGTATCTGCAGAAGAGAAACAAAGTTCAGATATTACCAATAATGTAAGGTCAGCCATTCTCATTGAGCGTGATACAGGGAAGGTTCTTTATGAAAAAAATGGCCATGAAGAGCTTCCGCCAGCGAGTATGACGAAAATCATGACGATGCTGCTTATTATGGAAGCAATTGACCAAGGGAAGTTAACCTGGGATGAAAAAGTTCGTACAAGTGAATATGCTGCTTCGATGGGTGGTTCCCAAATATTTTTAGAAGCAGGGGAAGAAATGACAACAAAACAAATGCTCCAAGGGATTGCCATCGGTTCTGGAAATGATGCCTCTGTGGCGATGGCGGAAAAAATTGCAGGGTCGGAAGAGGCATTTGTGGATATGATGAATGAAAAAGTGAAAGAGCTTGGATTAAAGCACACTATTTTTAAAAATACAACAGGGCTGCCTACAAGCGACCATTATAGCTCCGCCTATGATATGGCGATCATGGCAAAAGAACTATTAAAATATGAAGACATTACAAAGTTTACTGGTACGTATGAAGCTTATCTTCGTGAAAATACCGATAAAAAATTCTGGCTTGTAAATACCAACAAATTGGTTCGTTTTTATCCAGGTGTTGATGGACTTAAAACTGGTTTTACAGCTGAGGCAAAATACTGTTTAACGGCTACGGCGCAAAAAGACGGAATGCGTGTGATTGCAGTTGTTTTTGGTGCACCAACCTCTAAAGAAAGAAACGCACAGGTGACCAAGATGTTAAATTACGCCTTCGCCCAATATCAAACGCACCCTATGTTTAAACGAAATCAGTCGATTGGGAAAGCGGAAGTAAATAAAGGCAAGGAAAAAACAGTAACGGCCATCACAAGTGAGCCCTTATCCCTGCTGACAAAGAAGGGTGAAAAAACAGAAGATGTTAAACAAAAGATTACGTTAAAGAAAAATCTTGATGCACCAATAAAAAAAGGTGATAAAGTAGGGACAATTAAACTTACGAGGGATGGAAAAGTCATCCTCGAAAGCCCGCTCGTAGCAAAAAATGATGTAAAAGAAGCAGGCTGGTGGACCCTTTATAAACGCTCAATGGGCATGTTTACAAAAGCTGGTGAATAGTCTTGTCTAGCTCCAGCGCGCCTATACAAGGCGCTTCCGCTTTTCGTGTCGAATAGTTACTTTTTTTAGCAGATATCAACTAGTTTTGTCTTGAGAGAAGGAGATTCGCAAGCCTATAACGAATTGACTCACTATACCAGATGAAGGAGGCCTTGGATAGTGAGTCTTAACATTGAAATGGAAGTAAAACATGATGTTTTATGCATACGATTAAGTGGGGAATTGGATCACCATACTGCTGATGAACTTCGAGAACAAGCCACTAGCGTGATTGAAAAAAATGAAATTCGTCATATAGTTTTAAATCTGGAACAACTTTCTTTTATGGACAGTTCTGGATTAGGGGTCATTATAGGCAGATACAAGCAAATAAAACAGGTGCACGGTGAAATGGTCGTTTGTGCAATTTCCCCTGCAATACAAAGGTTATTCGATATGTCGGGATTATTTAAAATTATCAAGCTAGAACCGACAGAAGAGTTTGCATTGCAAAGATTGGGGGTGGCCTGATATGAAGAACCAAATGAAACTTCAATTCAGTGCTTTAAGTCAAAACGAATCATTTGCTCGTGTCACGGTTGCAGCCTTTATTGCTCAACTCGATCCGACAATGGATGAACTGACAGAAATTAAAACAGTCGTTTCCGAGGCTGTTACCAATTCTATCATCCATGGTTATGAAAATGACCCGGATGGAGTTGTCTATATTGAAGTGACAATTGATGATAGCTTAATTGATATTTCTATTAAAGACATTGGATTGGGCATTACAGATGTGGAGGAAGCTCGTCAGCCATTATTTACAACAAAACCGGATTTAGAAAGGTCCGGTATGGGATTCACCATCATGGAAAATTTCATGGATGAGATTGAGGTTCATTCACAGCCAGGTAAAGGAACCGAAGTAAGACTAAGAAAGCATTTACAATCCCGCAAAATGCTGTGCAATTAAGGAGACTTGCCGATGGATGTGGAGGTCAAAAACGATAAAAGTCACACGTATTTAAAGGACCATGAAGTAAAAGAGCTTATAAAAAGGAGCCAGGACGGAGACCAGGATGCAAGAGATTTAATCGTTGAAAAAAATATGAGGCTTGTCTGGTCGGTTGTTCAGAGATTTTTGAACAGGGGCTATGATCCTGATGATCTTTTCCAAATTGGCTGCATTGGATTGCTTAAATCAGTGGATAAATTTGATTTATCATACGATGTGAAATTTTCTACTTATGCCGTGCCTATGATTATTGGAGAAATCCAAAGATTTATTCGTGATGATGGTACGGTAAAGGTCAGCCGCTCTTTAAAAGAAATGGGCAATAAAATAAGAAAAGCTAAGGATGAGTTATCAAAAAATCTTGGAAGGGTCCCAACGGTAAATGAAATTTCAGAGTATTTAGAGCTGTCGCCGGAGGATGTCATTCTTGCCCAAGAAGCAAGCCGGGCACCTTCCTCTATTCATGAAACGGTATATGAAAATGATGGGGATCCAATCACGCTGTTAGACCAGATTGATGATGGCAATGAAGGCAAATGGTTTGATAAGATAGCCTTAAAGGAAGCCATACGTGAATTAGATGAACGTGAACGGCTAATCGTCTATTTACGATATTATAAGGACCAAACTCAATCGGAAGTCGCAGCCAGGCTCGGCATTTCCCAAGTACAGGTGTCAAGATTGGAAAAAAAGATATTGCTGCAAATGAAAGACCGTATGGATTTGTAATCCATATGGTCTTTTTTTAGTAAAGATCAAATTTTTGTTCATACTAATCAATACAAGGAAATCATTGTGTGGGGAGTGAATGTTTTGGAAAAAACAGTCTACATCCGCATGCGGAATCGGGTTTTGGTGAAGCCAGACCAGAAAATTTATTTAACGGATATTGCACAAATAATTGCACCTGAAAACTTCCTCCAGCCATTAAAACATCTAATGGTCCATCAGATAACGGAAGAGGATAATAAAATCGTGATAATTGATGTTATGAGAGTAATTAGACAGATCTCCAGCATGATTCCAAATGCAGAAGTACAAACGATTGGGCCTGCACAAGCCATTATTGAAGTAGTTTATAAGAAAAAACAAATGTCATATCCCTTATTTCTTCTAATTTGGTTTCTTTTATTTTTTGGTTCAGCAATGGCCATTATGAATTTTCACGATGACGTAAGTATGCAAAGTGTACAGGAAAAGATTTATACCATGATTACCGGTATGGAAGATTCAAAGCCCTGGCTCTTTCAAATCCCTTATTCTATCGGATTGGGCCTAGGAATGGTTTTATTTTTTAACCATGTTTTCCAAAAGAGGATTAATGAAGAACCAAGTCCGCTTGAAGTGGAGATGTTTAATTACCAAATGGATATCGATAATTACGTCATCATCCATGAAAATAAAGAAAGTATGAAACATGTCCATGACGATTAAAGTGCTTGCAGTCCTTTTTTTAGGTTTATCGGCAGGATTAGCAGTAGGTTCTGGTTTTGTTGCGTTTTTAATTGTATTAGGGATCATCCCTAGACTGACACAACTATCGAAAACGATGAAGATGATTCATTATTATGAATGGGCCGTTGTTTTCGGAGCATTAGCTGGTGTAGTCGCAAGTTTAAGGGATCCAATATTTGGTCTATCTGAATATATAATGATTCCCCTTGGTTTAGCTGGGGGTATCTTTGTTGGAATGTTAGCTGCAGGGTTAACAGAGGCGCTAAATGTTTTCCCTATTCTCGCAAAGAGAATGGGGATCGATGGAAAAATAATTATTTTAATAATGGCGATAGTTCTAGGAAAAATTGTTGGTTCCATCTTTCAATGGGTCTATTTTGTTCATCATTAAAATCTGCCAAGAAAGGACATCCCATAATGAGTAATCGAAGGCGGGTTATTTTAATTACAGATGGTGATGAGTATGCAAAAAGAGCAGTGGAGCATGTAGCCCATGAAATTGGCGGGCGCTGTATTACCCAATCTCAAGGTAATCCATCCGTATTAACTGGAGAAGAAATTGTCAAGTTAATAAAAAAAGCAGATCATGATCCTGTGTTAGTCATGTTTGATGACAGCGGGCTTGTTGGTGAAGGGGCAGGCGAAAGAGCATTAAAATATGTAGCAAGTCATAAAGACATTGAAGTCCTAGGGGTTATAGCAGTGGCCGCACAAACACATCAGGCAGAGTGGACAAAGGTAGATGTCTGCATTGACCGTGAAGGGGAATTAACCCCTTATGGGGTGGATAAATTTGGTATCCCGGAGCTGGAAATTGGAAGGCTGAATGGGGATACCGTTTATAGTATCGATGAACTAGATGTGCCTATTGTCGTAGGGATTGGAGATGTAGGAAAAATGGCAAAGCGGGATTCCTATGAAATTGGAGCCCCTATTACAAAGAAGGCAGTTGAATTGATTTTAGAAAGGAGCGGATACCGTGTCGCGGAAGAATGAACAAAAATGGCCAATACCTGAATCACTGCATGAAGTTGAAAATTATATGAAACAACGTGTTGGTTTAGATGTAAGTTTCGACTTTGGTGTTCGAAAATTAAAGATTCTAAAAAAAGATGTCCATTTCTATTGGGTAACTGGATTAACGGACACTAGATATATAATAGAAGTGGTGGAAGAATTAGTAGCGATAAATGATCACGAAAAATTGTCAACCGATCTTTTTAAAATCGTTGAAAACCGGCTCGTCAATCAATCCGTTCAGCCTATTAAAACGCTGGATGAAATGGTTACTCAAGTATTATCGGGTTTAATTGTAGTCGTAGTTGAGGGGTCAAATACTGCTCTTGCAGTTGATGTCAGAAGTTACCCTGGACGAAGCCCGCAAGAACCCGATACAGAAAAGGTGGTCAGGGGTTCACGTGACGGCTTTGTAGAAAATATTGTCTTAAATACTGCATTAACACGAAGAAGAATTCGCGATGAACGGCTGCGTATTGAGATTATGAAGATAGGAGAACGCTCAAAAACAGATGTTGCGATTGGCTATTTAGCAGATGTGGCAGACCCGGATCTTGTTAATATTATTCGTAAAGAGCTTAAGGCCATTGAAGTAGATGGAATTCCGATGGCGGATAAAACCATTGAGGAATTTATACTAAAACAGGGTTTTAATCCGTTTCCCCTTGTTAGATATACAGAGCGGGCGGATGTAGCTGCTGCACATATTTTAGAAGGGCATGTCGTTATTTATGTCGACACCTCTCCGAGTGTAATTATTGCGCCAACTACTTATTTTCATCATGTCCAGCATGCTGAGGAATTTCGGGAGTCCCCTTTAATGGGTACGTTTATGCGCTGGTCTCGGTTTTTGGGAATCTTAGTATCCATCTTTTTACTTCCGTTATGGATGTTGTTCGTATTAGAACCGGAATTATTACCAAAGACACTTTCATTTATCGGGCCAAACGAAAAGACAAATATTCCGATTGTCGTACAAATCATATTAGCTGATTTTGGACTCGAGTTTCTAAGAATTGCAGCGATTCATACACCTACCCCTCTATCAACAGCAATGGGATTAATTGCAGCCGTATTAATTGGACAAATTGCAGTTGATGTTGGTCTGTTTGTTCCAGAGGTTATTTTATACGTGGCGGTAGCTGGAATTGGTACATTTACAACACCAAGTTATGAGTTAAGTGTAGCTAATAAAATTATACGTATGATTTTGGTTGTCCTCGTTGCGGCCTTCCATACACCAGGGTTTGTAATCGGAACGACATTAGTGTTTATTTACCTCGCCAGAACTCGGGCACTTGACACACCATATCTTTGGCCGTTTCTTCCGTTTGAACCCAAGGGCTTCTTACAAATTATTTTTCGCAGAGCTATACCCGGATCTTTTCTCCGGCCCAGCATTGTTCACCCTAGAAATCGTTACCGGCAGCCGCCCAAAAGTTAACATTTAACAAGTATTTGCGGAAAGCGAAAGGATATGCTAAAGTTATTTTAATAAAAGATTAGAATAAAGGATAAAAACAGGCAGTATCCTTTGCGGATTCTGTCTATTTATTTATTACATTTTTATTGTACAACATATACTAATAGAGAGTTCTTTCGGAGAGAGGGGAAGGGTATGTATTTTTACGGGACAACAGGAGTTAATGGTAAAGGACATTTAGAAATAGGTGGAGTCGATGCAGTAGAGTTGGCCCAGCAGTTTGGTACTCCTCTCTATGTTTATGATGTAGCACTTATGAGAGAAAGAGCGAGAGGGTTTAAACAGACCTTTGAAGAGCATAATGTGAAAGCACAAGTTGCTTACGCCAGCAAAGCATTTTCAACGATCGCAATGCTTCAGCTTGCAGAGGAAGAAGGGTTATCCCTTGATGTAGTTTCAGGCGGAGAATTATATACGGCAATTGCTGCAGGATTTCCTGTTGAACGAATTCATTTTCACGGCAACAATAAAAGCAGAGAAGAATTGGAAATGGCAATAGACTATAAAATAGGCTGTATTGTAGTCGATAATTTTTATGAATTAGAGCTATTAAAAAAAGTCTGCCAAGAAAAAAATGAGACTATTAGCATTTTGCTGCGTGTAACTCCAGGAATTGAAGCCCATACCCATGATTATATTTTGACGGGTCAGGAAGATTCAAAATTTGGTTTTGATTTACAAAACGGACAAGCGGAAGAAGCGTTAAAGTTTGCCCTTCATTCCAGTCATTTTGATGTGCTTGGCTTACATTGTCATATCGGATCGCAAATATTTGAAACAACTGGTTTCCTGCTGGCTGCTGGAAAGATTGTCGAAAAGATGCATAACTGGAAAGAGCAGCTTCACTTTGAAGCAAAAGTGTTAAATTTAGGCGGGGGCTTTGGAATCCGTTATACAAATGAAGATGAGCCGATATTACCATCTCAATACGTAAGCGAAATAATTCTGGAAGTAAAATCATTGGTTGAAAAATATTCAATGAACATGCCTGAAATTTGGATAGAACCTGGTCGTTCTCTAGTAGGTGATGCAGGAACTACTCTTTATCGAATCGGGTCTTCAAAAGAAGTGCCTGGAGTGAGAAAGTATTTAGCGGTTGACGGTGGAATGAGCGATAATATCAGGCCTGCGCTTTATCAGGCAAAATATGAGGCAGTCCTTGCAAATCGACCATTAGCCGAATCAGCTGAAAAAGTTTCGATTGCAGGTAAATGCTGTGAATCAGGAGATATGCTGATTTGGGACTTACCGCTGCCAGAAACAGAAGAAGACGATCTTCTTGCTGTTTTCTGTACAGGTGCTTATGGCTATTCAATGGCTAACAATTATAACCGTCTTCCACGTCCTGCTGTGGTCTTCGTTGAAAATGGAAAGGCCACACTGGTAGTAAAAAGAGAGACATATGAAGACTTACTACGTAATGACCTGCCATTAAAATAATAAAAAGCTGCCCGAAATACGGCAGCTTTCACCTTTTTAAAAGGAATGGATTAAATGGATTCTTTCGTGTAAAATGTAGGGACAGGCAGATCGTCTTTTAAGTGTGTATGGAGGCTTATCATGAAGAAGAATTGGACAATTTTTGGTCTATTATTAGGCTTTTCTGTCATATGGGGTATTATTTACTGGATTTTTATTGTACCGAAATAATTCATTTTATATATGGGGATTGATTGAAGTACAATTATTATGTATGATTGTCATTGATGAAACACTTACCTTTCTAAATACATATTATAGATAAAACTGTTTATTTATGATTCATATGGTTAAACTAGACTATTGTTGTTGAAAAGGGTTTATTTACTATAATGAGGGATCAATTATGTTAATTCGTTATAAGAAGACATTTGAAAAAATCGCTATGGGCTTATTATCTTTCATGCCAACGGAAAAAGATTTAAAGAAGCTGCAATTAACCATTAAGGAATATGAAACAGATGAGAATCTTCAACTTTTCCTTTGGAAGGAAGAAGATATTATTGGCCTCATTGGTGTACGGATGAATGATGAAGGTAATTCATTAGAAATTCAACATGTGTCTGTTAATCCCTCTCACCGTAATCAGGGTGTTGGGAAAAGAATGGTTAAATCTTTAAAGGACATGTATCCGGGAAAACAAATAACAGCAAATGAGAACACAGCCCCATTTATTGAGAAGTGTGATATTTGCTGAATCCACAAAAAAAGGCAACCTTAATTGTTGCCTTTTTTGTTTTTTAATGAAGTCAACCGTGCTTCAATAACATCGCTTCTATCCCGTAATTTATGTCTATGTATTAGGTTTACATCTTTCAAATCACTATTGGTTCCCCATTCAAACCCTTTCTTTTCACAGGCTGCTTGGCAAAGATTTCGTAATGTAACGTCAGAGATCGGTAATTGGAAGCTTTGATAACTTTGTCCTTTTTCCAATGCCGAAAGTTGCTGCTTTAGTAGAGGGAACAATTGTTGTTTATCAAGACCAAGTTGATCTAGTTCCGTGTCTTTTAAGGAAAAGATATGAATGGCTTTCTCAAGAGTTCGTTTTGCACCTTTATCGTTTGTACGCCGATGATGATAGGCGGACACTGCTAGCAAGATAAACCCAACCCAGATGGAATCTTTTTTTCCATCAGTGGATTGCTTCCAATATTCCTCTAATATCTCGTGACATTCAAAATAATCGCGGTCACCGTGAAAGTGAACCAAGTAATCTATATATTCCTTTGGGTACAAAGAACATCCCCCTTTGCTAATTCAATTGTTTTTAGTGTAACATTTATTATATCCCGCTGCAGTAGAATTGGACCGTAGAAAAACAAAAGCCCGCCCTAATAGGGCAGGCTGGGGTTGGTTTTTAGCAATTAACTTAGAACCAAGAAGCACCCACAATAATTAACAGAATGAATAGAACGACGATTAAAGCAAAGCCGCCTCCAAAACCATATCCATCAGACATATTCTTATACCTCCTGTAAAGTTTTGTTATACTTTTCACTCTTATCATATGTAAGGTATTTGTCCAGTGTTTGGGCAATCATTCCAATTTTATGATAAATAGAAAATCAGAATTATTTTTTTATTGGACAACGAATATGAATACTCTATACTATTAATAGTTGGAAACATCAGAGAAGAATGATAACAAGGGTTTTGGTGAAAGATGATACCATATAATGTGAAAATTGATGCGTTTGAAGGACCGCTTGATTTATTGCTTCATTTAATAAATCGGCTGGAAATTGATATTTATGATATTCCAGTAGCACAAATAACAGAACAGTACTTATTGTATATTCACACCATGAGTGAACTAAAATTAGATATTGCAAGTGAATTTTTAGTTATGGCTGCAACATTACTCGCGATTAAAAGCAAGATGCTTCTACCGAAACATGAAGAAGAACTAGATGAGTTCGATCCAGAGCTGACTTTTGAGGAAGACCCGCGCGATGAGTTGGTTGAAAGGTTAATTGAGTATCGTAAGTTTAAAGAAGCTGCACAGGACCTTAAATCAATGGAAGAAGAACGGGGTCTAATGTTTACAAAGCCCCCAAGTGATTTATCCGACATCGCGAAGGAAAGCCAGCCTGAAAAAACAGAATTAAACGTTACCCTTTATGACATGTTGGCTGCCTTTCAGAAATTATTACGGAGAAAGAAACTGCAACGCCCTTTATCAACCAAAATTACCCGTCAGGAAATTTCAATTGAAACAAGAATGCACGAGATTATGGTGGAACTAAAACAATTAAAAGGTCGAAAGAACTTTAATGAATTGTTTCCATACCCCGCAAAGGAACACATTGTAGTCACGTTTTTGGCCATCTTAGAACTAATCAAAAGAAAAGAAGTAGACGTTGAACAACATGAAAACTTTGGCGATATCTTTGTTCATGCAGTTGGGGAAGGAGAATAAAGGGCTTGGAAATTATTAATTGGCAAAGCATTTTAGAAAGCCTGCTGTTTGCAGCGGGGGATGAAGGGCTTACTCTAAAACATATAACGGAAGTATTAGAGATTGATGAGATTAAGGCTAGAGAGATTATTGAAGAATTGATGGAAGTATATGAACGGGATAGTCAGCGTGGAATCATGATTGTTCAATTAGCGGGAACGTATCAGCTGGCTACAAAGAAGGAAAACGCCGCTTATTTAAAAAGGCTTGTCGATTCACCTCATACAACCGCCTTGTCGCAGGCTGCACTAGAGACGTTGGCGATTATTGCTTACAAACAACCGATTACGAGAGCGGAGATTGAAGAAATTCGCGGGGTTAAAACGGAAAGGCCGCTTCATACCCTAATGTCAAAAGCGCTTATTAAAGAAGTTGGCCGCGCCGAAGGCACTGGTAGGGCATATCTATATGGAACCACAAAAGAATTTCTTGATTATTTTGGCTTGAAAAATATAGAGGAATTACCTCAGCTTCCCGAAAAAGTGGATGAAGAATATGTCCAAGAAGAAGCTGATTTGTTTTTTGAGAATTTTAAAGAAACGTTTAACTCTTAAAAATCAAACTATTTGTCTCTAATTGTGATAAAATAAAAATATGAATTTAAATAACAACTGAATAGTTAGTGGCAAAAGGGGCTTGATTCATTTGTTGATAAAAGAATGCAATGGTTATGAATTGGAAAAGGAACAATCAAATACTTCAGAAGACTTCTTCAACAGAAGTGAAGTAACATTTATAGAAAATGGAGAAGAAAGAACGCTGCATGTTCTATACGTGCGATACTTTGATGAAATCTTTACAGAATTTACTCCTTATGAGAAGGACCCTGTTCTCATACAGGGGGGGATTGAAGTTTTCTTTAAGGATATTGTGGCTCTCGTTTGCTTAATAAAGAATCCTGGATTACGAAACCGAAAAAGGGTGTATATCAATTCCAAGCCTGAGTTTGCAGTTTATTTTCAAGATATTAACTATGATAAATTAACTGAAATCGTACTTGCTGTTAAACAAAAGAAGAACTTTGAGATTACCTCGCCAATAGATTACATTTTACAACCGAAATAATTACGATTAGACCAAAAGTTCATGAGGGGTGTTCATATGGGAAATTCATTAGTTAAATCACAGCTTAATGATGTAGGTTCGTTTTTATCCACAACAATAAAATCATTAGAAAATTATTTAAATGAAACCACCATTACGCAAATGAATCAACATTTAGAAGGCGATGCCGGATATTATAAATTAATTCTTTCTAATCTTAGAAAACTTCTAGTTTATTGTGAAGAAAGCTTAGATGCCTGTAATGTTATACTACAGAGTGAACCGTTTCAAAAAGCGGCAGCTGAAAAAACTCTCTATCGGATTTTCCATCAGTGTATTGAAGAATTTTTCTCTCCGAAAAATGATGCTTGGTTTGAAGACAGCCGATCAGCCTATACCGGAAAAAACTCCATTAAGTTCTATAAAAAAGTACCAGATGACCTTCAACAATTAGTAAAAGGTCTCGAGGGAGAGTTTCAAAGAATTAGAGAAGAGCTTGAATACTACGAAACAGATTATCGAACAAAAATGATTCAATCTAAATAACTTAAGTACAAAAAGCTGACCTTTTAAAAGGCAGCTTTTTGTTCGTTTCCCGTAATGTTCTTAATTCACGTGTTTTTTCATACCCTTTAGTTAGATTGGAATATAATAGGGAGTGATCCGAATGAATCGTTTTACCCAATATGTCCAAGAACTATTTAAATGGAATGAAGAAATGAAACATTTCCTTGAATTGGAGAATGTACGGGATAACTTGGAGTTATGGGAAGAACTTGACCAACTTACCGAATTAATTGAGAGTACAGGTCAGTCATTGTCAGATGAAGATATGCTGTATCTGCAAACGAAAGCAGAAAATATTCATGAACAGATGGAAAGCTACTTTAATAGAAAGAGAGAAGCTGGCACGATTTGGATAGCCGAAAAGACCGTTTCCCCAGGGGGACACACACTTCCTGATTTGCCATATGCCTATAATGCTCTTGAGCCTTATATATCTGAAGAAATTATGAGATTACATCATGATAAACATCACCGGTCCTATGTGGATGGTTTAAATAAAGCGGAATTAAATCTTAAAAAGGCAAGGCAAAACAATGATTATTCATTAATTAAACATTGGTCAAGAGAGCTTGCTTTCCATGGCTCCGGCCATTACCTCCATACGATTTTTTGGCAAAATATGATACCAAAAGGAGGAGGAACCCCTCAGGGACAATTGAAAGGAGCGATAGAAAACTATTTTGGAAGCTTTAATCAGTTTAAGAAGCAGTTTTCAGAAGCAGCCAAACAGGTAGAGGGTGTAGGGTGGGCCCTGCTTGTATGGGCGCCAAGAGCCAGACACTTAGAAATACTGCAATCTGAAAGGCATATGTTATTGACCCAGTGGGATACGATCCCGCTTTTAGTTTTAGATGTCTGGGAGCATGCCTATTATCTGCAATATAAAAATAACCGAGCAAGTTACGTGGACAATTGGTGGAATATCGTAAATTGGAATGACGTTGAAATGCGGTTTGATAAAGCGGCTGAAATCAAATGGCCTGCTTTTTAAGGAGAATAAGAAAGGCAATCGACTTTAAAACTCGATTGCCTTTTCTTATTTTATATGGAATAACAAGACTTGTCCTGCATAGAATTGTACAAGACTGAAAAAAGCAGAAGCTGTTTAGAAAGCTAAAGAAGGGGACGAGGTTAATCTTATGAGAATGATTTCGAAGCTTGTTATATTTTCCCTCATAGTCTCACTATTCATTGTAAACATTCCTCAAAAGGTGGATGCTTCGGTTTCCGTAAGTGCACGTGGTGCTGTTCTCATGGAACAAAGTTCTGGGCGTGTCCTGTTTGAAAAAGATGCACACACAAAGAGAAGAATTGCAAGTATTACGAAGATTATGACGGCCATATTAGCAATTGAATCGGGAAAAATGGGTGAAACCGTGACAATCAGTGAACGGGCTGTCCGAGCAGAGGGATCATCCGTATATTTAAAGCCGGGGGAAAAAATCAAACTTGAGCATTTAGTTTATGGCTTAATGCTTAGATCTGGGAATGATACGGCGGTCGCCATTGCCGAACATGTGGGTGGAAGTTTAGATGGGTTTGTATTTTTAATGAATCAAAAAGCAAAGGAGATTGGCATGTTAAATACTCATTTTGCTAATCCGCATGGGCTCGATGATCATGAAGACCATTATTCTACCGCCTATGATATGGCATTATTAACTCGTTATGCAATGCAAAATGAACAATATATAAAAATTGCAGGAACAAAAACATATCGCGCACCTAATCCTACTGAAAACTGGGATCGTCAATGGAAAAATAAAAATCGTTTACTGACCAAATACAAATATACCACAGGAGGAAAAACTGGCTATACAAAAAGAGCAAAAAGAACACTTGTTTCAACAGCAACGAAGGGTGATATGAATTTGATTGCTGTAACGCTGAATGCCCCAGATGATTGGAATGATCATATCGCCATGTACGAAAGCGGCTTTAAGAATTTTGATATGGCGGAGGTTTTATCAGAGGGAGAAATTGAGGTAGAAAATAAATATTATAAGGATCATTTATACTTAAAAAATTCCGTAGTATATCCTGCTTCAGAGGAAGAAATGGATTTATTTTCGGTAAAATATAAGCTTCAAAAGCCGGCAGAGGATTCTGAACGGACGGGTGAGAAAGTGGTCGGCAAAGCGCAAGTATTTTTGGATGGAAGAGTGGTTAGGGAAGTTCCTGTTTATTATGAAGCAGGTTCAAAGAAAAAGAACAGCTTTTTGGATTCCCTAAAAGAGTTATTTTTGGCTGCTTTAGGCGTGAGGGTTTATGGTTAATTATATATGGGTGTTTATGACCGTTATCGGCATTGTTTTCGCTATGTTCAATGGAACGATGGAAGAAGTTAATAAAGCGATTTTTACAGGAGCTAAGGAAGCCGTAACGCTTTGCATTGGGTTAATCAGTATTCTTGTGTTCTGGCTCGGCATGATGAGAATCGCCCAAGAATCTGGCCTTTTAGACAGATTATCTAAATTATTTCGCCCATTAGTAAAGAGATTATTTCCCGATATTCCCTCAAATCACCCTGCGATGGGCTATATTTTATCGAATATGATTGCTAACATGTTTGGATTGGGGAATGCAGCTACACCACTGGGAATAAAGGCTATGGAAGAGTTAAAACAGTTAAATGGGGGTAAAAATACAGCCAGCAGGTCCATGGTCACATTTCTAGCAATCAATACAGCGAGCATTACCATTATTCCTACCACTGTCATTGCCATTAGAATGAATTATAATTCAGCATCCCCAACGGAAATTGTGGTTCCAACACTCATTGCAACCATCATTTCAATGCTGGCAGCAGTCATGATAGACCGTTATTTTTATAATCGACGAAGCCGTAAAGGATGAAAAATATGGAATTCATGTCACTGATTTCGTTAGGATTTATTCCAGTATTAATTGGTTTTATTCTAATTTATGGTACGATAAAACAAGTCCAGACATATGAAAGCTTTGTTGAGGGCGGCAAAGAAGGGATAAAAATTGCTATTTCCATTATACCCTTCCTAGTCGGGATGCTGGTTGCCATCTCTGTTTTTCGGGCTTCAGGGGCGCTGGAAGCCTTAATGAACTGGATTCGCCCCGCAATGGAAGCTATTGGGGTCCCAGCTGAGATTGTTCCGCTTATAATAATTAGACCTATTTCTGGAACGGCTGCACTTGGAATGACTAGTGATTTGATTGCCGTTTACGGACCAGACTCGTTCATTGGCAGGCTTGCTTCTGTTCTTCAGGGAAGTACTGACACCACATTTTATGTGTTGACAGTTTATTTTGGAGCTGTAGCTATCAAAAAAATGGGGGATGCCCTTAAGGTAGGACTTCTCGCAGACCTTGTCGGGATAATCATCGCCATCATCGTCGTAGCCGTTTTCTTTGGAACAAAATAATTAGCTTTGACTTGTATTTGCTGCTATGTTGATTGGAGCGGAAGGCACGAGACTCCTGCGGGAGTACGGGGCAGGGGAGACCCCACAGGCGCTTAGGCGCCGAGGAGGCTTCCCGGCACGCCCGCGGAAAGCGAAGTGCCTGGAGCGGAAATCAACAGGCAAAATTAACAAAGCCAAATAATTATATAAATAAATATAGAAGAAAAACAATTAGAAGGCACCTATTTAAAATTAGTTTTATAGGAGCCTTCTTTTTTATTTCACAATAATAAGGAGAGGTTGCTTTGAAAAAAGGCAAATTTGTGTCATAATTCATTAGGATAGAATAACATTGTTGCCTGTCACCAGTTGTTCTATATTATGGTACACAATTGAGGTGGTTCATTAAATGGAGAGATTACAAAAGGTAATGGCCAGAGCCGGCATTGCTTCTAGAAGAAAGTCTGAGGAATTAATAAAAGAGGGTAAAGTGAAAGTTAATGGAAAAGTAGTTACGGAACTTGGTGTAAAGGTTTCTTCTTCTGACCGGGTTGAGGTGAATGAGGTACAGATTGAAAGGGAGGAGCCTGTTTACTTTTTATTATATAAACCAAGAGGAGTTATCTCGAGTGTTAGTGATGATAAAGGAAGGAAAGTGGTTACGGATTTCTTTCCTGAATTAAGAGAAAGAATTTATCCAGTAGGCCGTCTAGATTACGATACTTCCGGTTTATTAGTTTTAACAAATGATGGAGAGTTTGCCAATTTACTGATGCACCCGAGGAATCAAATTGATAAGGTCTACGTTGCTAAAGTAAAGGGCATTCCATTAAGAGAAAACCTTCGCAAGCTGGAGAGAGGTATTCATCTTGAAGACGGTAAAACAGCTCCAGCAAAAGTGAAAATGCTTTCTGTGGATAAAAAGAAGGGTACAGCAATTATTGAAATTACGATCCACGAAGGAAGAAATCGTCAAGTAAGAAGAATGTTTGAAGCAATCGGCCATGAAGTACTCAAATTAAAAAGAGAACGTTATGGTTTTTTAACGTTAAAAGGTTTGTCTACTGGAGATGCAAGAGAATTGACTCCACACGAAGTCAAGCAAATAAGGGCACTTGCAATGGAATCAGCTAATAAAAATTCATAAAGGTGTCACATTTACCATCTTGTGTTATCACTATGTTGGTAGTAACAAATGATATAATTTAGCTTAAATGTGCAATAATCGTGTTTTTAGGGAGGGGAGTTTTTCATGAAAAAACGGCGGTTAGTAATGAGAACGGTGATTTTACTCATACTAGGAGCAGCCGTTGTCTATACGCTTTATGCTAATTTAACAAAGGATGATAGACAAAAAGTGGCTGTCGGGGAAATGGCACCTGATTTTGTCCTTGTTGATATGGAAGGAAATAAACATCAGCTTTCTGACTATAAAGGACAGGGAGTATTCTTAAACTTTTGGGGAACATGGTGTGAACCATGTGAAGAGGAATTTCCATATATCAATAATCAGTACCATCAATTTAAAGGTCAAGGTGTTCAAGTGCTGGCTGTAAATATTAATGAATCAGAGCTTGCTGTAAATACGTTTGCGAATCGGCTTCAGCTGGATTTTCCAATTGTAATTGACAAGGACAGTCAGGTAATGACCGCATACAATATTGGCCCTTTACCCGCTACCTTCTTGATTGATAAAGATGGAAAAGTGGTTAAATATCATACAGGGCAGTTAACCGAAGAACTTGTTAAAGAGTATATGGAGAAAATAAAACCATAAGGGTTGGGGAGTTTTTGGCAATGAAAGATGTAAAATGTGAATGCGGACATGTGAATCCACATGGAACCGTATTGTGCGAAGCCTGTGGGAAAGTACTAGATGAGCTAGCAAGGGAAAAACAACTGCTTGATATGCGTTATGAAGGCAGTGCCCGCCGCTCGCAAACCTATAACAAGACCATCATCGATAAGATATGGAACTTTTTTTCTTCAGTCAAAGTTGGGGTCTGGCTTATCGTCATTACGTTGATTGCTTCCGCCCTAGGGACTATTCTTCCCCAGAAAATGTATATACCATCCTCACAGCCAGAAATATATTATGAGGAGGAATACGGCTGGTTTGGTAAATTATATTACGAAATCGGCTTTCATGATTTATACAGTTCATGGTGGTATTTAATCTTAGTTGCAATGATTGGGGTTTCACTTGTTATATGCAGTCTTGACCGGGTAGTACCTCTTTACAAAGCACTAAAGGTTCAAAAAGTTACGAGACACGAAGGATTTTTAAAACGTCAGCGTATTTTCGGAAAAAACAACCTTGTAGATGACAGTTCTTTTAAGCAGATAAAAGAACAATTAAAAGCTAAACGCTATCATGTTCGTGAAGAAAACGGTGATTTGTTAGCTGAAAAGGGGCGTTTTTCCCGCTGGGGCCCATATGTAAACCACGTTGGTCTCATCATCTTTTTAATCGGAGGTATGCTGCGGTTTGTTCCCGGTATGTATATTGATGATGTGTTATGGCTTCGTGAAGGGGAGACAAAGGTAGTTCCGGAGACAGATGGAGAATATTATGTTAAGAATGAAAGATTTATTCTCGATCATTATGATAAAAATGAGGATAAAACCTTTGAAAAAGCGATTGACCGAGCTGGTATGGTGGTGAAAAATTACCAAACGGATGCCGTTCTTTACAAAAGAGTAGGACCGGCTATACCGGGTGAAAAGCCGGAACTTGAAAAAGTCAAGGAACACAAAATTCGGGTGAATGAGCCATTAAAATTTGAATCGTTTGCTTTATACCAAGTAGATTATAAAATGGATGAAATGCAAACGATGACATTTGCCTTAACCAACAAAACAACTGAGGAAACCTTTGGTGAAGTAAAGATTGATCTTTATAATCCAAAGGAAAAATATGAACTTAGTGATGGGTATTCTGTTGAGATTTTGAGCTTTTTCCCTGATTTTGAATTTGCTGAAGATGGGGAACCGCGGACAAAAACACGGATACCAAACAATCCTGCTTTTGTATTTAAGATGATAACACCGGATAAGCCTGAAGGGGAAACAAGCTTTGTAGCAATTCAGCAAACAATCGAGCCTTTAGGTGACAATGTCTATAAAATGGCTTTTAAAGGCATTGAAACCAAAAATGTTACTGCTTTAACAGTCCGTAAAGATTTAACACTTTGGATTATCATTCTTGGCGGAATTATTTTCATGATTGGTGTCATTCAAGGTGCCTATTGGAATCATCGGAGAATTTGGGTTCAAAACAAAAATGGTGAAATTTGGGTTGCGGCCCATACCAATAAAAACTGGTATGGATTAAAACGAGAAATGGAAACCATTTTAGCAGGTACAAAGATAAATATGCCCGAAGATCAACTTCAAAGGGCAGC
Organism: Neobacillus sp. Marseille-Q6967; assembly: GCF_946151075.1. Lineage (GTDB taxonomy): Bacteria > Bacillota > Bacilli > Bacillales > Cytobacillaceae > Neobacillus. The sequence continues at coordinate 276,027 of NZ_OX267715.1, forward strand.
TTTGGATAAGGAGGGAGTCTAGTTGGTTACATTAAGCAGTAATTTATTATATATTTCCTTTATTCTTTACTTAACGGCCACCCTCTTTTTTGGCGGAGCCATTAAAGAGAAAAAGGGTGCTGAAACAAAAGGCAGTACTAACCGATGGGGAAAAATTGCAATCTGGTTAACAATCATAGGCTTTATATCGCAAGTAGGATACTTTATTACAAGGTGGATTGCAGCTGGACATGCGCCGGTTAGTAATTTATTTGAATTTACAACCTTCTTTGGAATGGCTCTAGTTGGTGCATTTATTGTTATTTACTTTATCTATCGTACGCCGCTCCTCGGGTTATTTACCATGCCAGTTGCAGTTCTAATCATTGCCTATGCGAGCATGTTTCCAAGGGAAATTACTCCTTTGATACCTGCTTTGCAAAGTGATTGGCTTCATATTCATGTTACGACTGCAGCATTAGGTGAGGCGATACTTGCAATCAGTTTTGCTGCGGGATTAATTTATCTTGTAAAGGTAATTGATCAATCTAAAGCAAGCAAGCGTACATTTTGGTTAGAAACCGTTATGTTTAGTTTAGTAACAACCCTTGGATTTGTTCTTATTTCCACATTATTTTCATCATTGGATTATAAAGCAGAATTTAATTGGGTTGATAAAAATGACAATCAAGTTACAGTAGAATATTCAATGCCGGCTATTACCGGCCCAAATGAATGGGAATTATCAACAAAAGGAGCTTTTGAACCGCTAGTAGAAATGCCGGCAATTATTAACGCTAAAAAACTAAATACAGTAATTTGGTCCCTAATTGGTGGTTTTATCCTTTACGGATTACTAAGGTTAATTCTTAGAAAGCGAATATCCGCTGCCCTTCAGCCATTGGTAAGAAAAATTAATCTCGATTTGGTTGATGAGATTAGCTATCGCTCAGTGCTAATAGGTTTCCCGGTATTTACCTTGGGCGCCTTAATCTTTGCGATGATTTGGGCCCAAATCGCGTGGACCCGGTTCTGGGGTTGGGATCCAAAGGAAGTTTGGGCACTAATTACTTGGTTGTTCTACGCAGCATTTTTACACTTAAGGCTTTCAAAAGGATGGCATGGTGAAAAGTCTGCCTGGCTGGCGGTTATTGGTTTTGTCATCATCATGTTCAACTTAGTTGCCGTAAACCTTGTGATAGCCGGTCTTCATTCCTATGCAGGGTCATAATAAATGCCGAAATTATATTGCCTTTACTTTATAAGTAAAGGCTTTTTTGTAAAAGAATTTCCTCTAACCACGGTGTTAAGTGGCATTTTGTCAAAATTTAGACACTATTTCCGTGGACAATTGCTGTAATATATAGAAAAAACTTATACCTTTTTGTAAAATAACTGCATGGGGGGATTATTAATGGATAAAGAAATTAAAATTTTAGTTGTTGATGATGAAGAAAGAATTCGCCGCTTATTAAAAATGTATTTAGAGCGTGAAGAATATGTGATTGATGAAGCAGAAGATGGAAACGAAGCACTAACAAAAGCTATTGCGAATGACTACGATGTCATTCTTTTAGATTTGATGATGCCAGGTAAAGACGGAATTGAAGTCTGCCGGGAACTAAGGGAAAAGAAAGCTACACCTGTTATTATGTTGACTGCTAAAGGTGAAGAAGTCAATCGGGTTCAAGGATTCGAAGTGGGTACAGATGATTATATCGTGAAGCCATTTAGCCCTAGAGAGGTTGTTTTACGTGTAAAGGCATTGTTGAGAAGGTCATCTCAAACAAGTTACCTGCAAACGGATACTACGACAAAAGATGTTATTGTATTCCCTCATTTAACAATTGACAATGATGCTCACCGCGTGGCTGCTGACGGAAAAGAAGTCAGCTTAACACCAAAAGAATATGAATTGCTTTATTTTCTTGCAAAAGCTCCCGATAAAGTATTTGACCGTGAACAGCTTTTGAAGGAAGTTTGGCACTATGAATTCTTTGGAGATTTACGTACAGTAGATACACATGTAAAGCGCCTTCGTGAAAAATTAAATAAAGTGTCTGAACAAGCTGCGAGAATGATTGTTACAGTTTGGGGAGTTGGCTATAAATTCGAGGTAGTGAATGAATGACCTTTCTTCGAAGTGTAGTAGGTAAACTTTGGTTTACCATTATCTTCCTCGTTGCTTTCATCCTTTTTATTTTAACCGTTATGTTACTAGAGTTTTTTGAGAACTATAACATTTCTGAAACGAAAAATAATTTGACCAATACGGCTGAAAAGATTGCAAAGGTATTGGAAGCACATCAAGATTTGGAATTTCCCATAGGTTTAGAAATTTCTTGGGAGATTATTGACGAAGTCACGAAGGTAGTAATCATTAAGAATAACGAGGAAATCTATTACTCTCCCAACACGGAAGATACCGTCAAGCTTTCCCTTTCTGATATAGAGAATGATCAGGAGTTATCCAAGATATTTACAGAAAATGCAGAAGTTGTTGCAAAAGTTGCATCCTTGTCCAGTAAAGAAGATAGTGAAGACAGTTCAAAGTATTCGATTATTGGTGTACCACTGCATCTTGATAATCATCAAAATGGTGCAGTCTTTATTTATCAATCGCTTGAGGTTGTCCGAAAAACTACACATGAAATGACTAAGTATGTATTACTTGTAGCGGGTGTCGCGATTATTCTTACAACGATTTTTGCCTTTTTCCTATCAACAAGGATTACGGCTCCATTAAGGAAGATGAGGGAAGCGGCCTTTGAAGTAGCCCGAGGAAAGTTTGATACAAAAGTACCGATCCTAACTCACGATGAAATTGGTGAACTGGCCACTGCATTTAATCAAATGGGCAGGCAGTTGAAGTTTAATATGAATGCCCTTAACCAGGAAAAAGAACAGCTTTCTAGTATATTAAGCAGTATGGCAGATGGAGTTATTACATTTAATCGTGATGGTACGATCTTAATTACCAATCCTCCTGCTGACCGCTTTTTACAATATTGGTATTATGAAAAAGGTGGCAAAGATATAGGTACTGAAGCATTACCTTCACACGTAATGAACCTTTTTCAACAGGCAGTGGATACAGAAACAGAGCAAATTGGAGAAATTTCTCTTCAAGGCCGGTATTGGGTCATTCTTGTGAGCCCATTATATAGTAACAGATTTATTCGGGGGGCCGTCGCCGTTTTAAGGGATATGACTGAAGAACGACAGTTGGAAAAAATGAGAAAAGATTTTATTGCCAATGTATCCCATGAGCTAAGGACTCCCATTTCAATGCTTCAAGGCTATAGTGAGGCGATTGTTGACGATATTGCTGAATCACAGGAAGAAAAGAAGGAAATGGCAAAGGTTATCTATGATGAATCATTAAGGATGGGACGACTTGTAAATGAACTTCTTGATTTGGCAAGAATGGAAGCAGGTCATTTACAATTAAATTATGACAAAGTAAACCTTACCTCTTTTATGAATCGCATTATTTTTAAATTTCAAGGGCTTGCAAAGGATCATGAAATTCATTTGAGTGCAGAACTCGAAAATGGAATTTCGGAAGCAGTATTTGATCCAGACCGAATTGAACAAGTTCTGACAAACCTGATTGATAATGCGATCAGACATACCCCGCAAGATGGTTATGTGAAGCTTTCTGTCAGTCAGGATGAGTTGGGGATTAAGGTGCATGTATCGGATTCGGGTTCTGGAATACCTGAAGAAGATTTACCATTTGTATTTGAACGGTTTTATAAGGCTGATAAAGCCAGAACTAGAGGCAGGGCAGGTACAGGGTTAGGACTAGCTATCGCCAAAAACATTATTGATTCACATCATGGTCATATAGCTGTTCAAAGTAAAATCGGACAAGGTACGACATTTACCTTCGTATTGCCTCGAAAATAAGAAAAAAATGCCGATTGTTCTTGATTCACGAGAAACATATAGTTAAACTCATCCATTAGGATGAGTTTTTTGTTTCTTCATTTTGCTAAGTTATTCCAATAACTTCCTTCCTTTTTAGTCCTAAAAAGTCTATATTTATAATGTGAAACTTTTTATACATAAGTATCGACTAATATTATGAACGGGGAGGGGACTTGATGGACTCCGTTTTCGATGAACTCTATCAAAAATATCATCATGACGTTTTTCAATTTCTAGTTTATATGGTCAGAAATAAGGAACAAGCTGAGGACCTTGTCCAAGAAGTATATATTCGAGTTTTTAAATCTTATCATCGGTTTGAAGGCAAGAGCAGCGAAAAAACATGGCTTTTTTCCATTGCAAGAAATGTCGCTATTGATTATTTCCGAAAACAAAAGGGCTGGAAAGACCGTCTGCTTGAAAAGTTTGATTGGTCCTCCAGCCAAGTGAAGGATGAGTATCCGATTCCGGAGGAAGTTACGATTCAAAACGAAGAAATTAAATGTATTTATAAATGCTTGGAATATTGTACACTGGACCAGCGCTCGGTTATTATCTTAAGGTATTTAAATGATTTATCCATCACCGAAACGGCTCAAACATTGGGATGGACAGAGAGTAAAGTAAAAACAACGCAGCATCGGGCGTTAAAGGTATTAAAAAGGAATATGGAGACATTTTATGATAAGGAGGGATCAGATGGTGAGAAGGTCAGGATGGAGCGATAAACAGCTCGAAGACTTACTAAGGCAAATGCCTAAAATAAAGGACAATCGCAATCCTCGTGACATATATCAAAATCTCTCTATTGAGAAAAAGCGCAAGCGTCCTTCTTGGTTACTACCAGGTTTTGCGTCCGCAGCAGCCCTACTTCTTATCATTGTTTTAGTACCTAAATTATTAGTTGGAAATCATCTTTCCCTTGATAAGTCAGTGGAAGAAAAATCTTCACAGGAGAATATGAGTATAGCGCAAGATAACTCCTCCTCTTTTATGAAAAAACAAGAGGCCGCCCAAAAAGAAGAGGGACTTTCACAAGGTCAGCCAAAAATCCTTATGAGCGGTAATCAAAAGAATGCTCTTTATGATGATGAACTTGGGAATGGCAGAGCACTAACTTACTGGATTCCAGACCAGATGGGGCAAATATTAGTGCCAATTTCTACTGTTATAGACCCGGGATCAGAAAATGATTGGCTTACTTTATTTACGAAAGGAATGAATCACTTAAGAGAAGAAGAATGGGGGCTTAGTGACTATTATCCAATAAATGCAAATTTTACTTATAATAACGAGCAAAATCGGGTTTTAGTGGATGTACCAGAAGACCACACATATGGTCAAGGGGCAGCAAACGAAACCATTTTTCTTAATGTATTAAAAAACGATATTTCCTCCAATAGTAATATTAAGGAAATAGGGTTATCTACAAACGGGAAACCAGGAATTGAGTTCGGTAACTATGGTCTAATAAACCAAGTGGTTATCGAGGAGAGGAATTATGCTCATTTCTTTTTTACACCTAAGGATAGGGAAACCACTTATATTGTTCCATCCAATCAATCTTATGAGGATATCATCACCGCATTTGACGCTATGAAAACGGGACAGCCAGAGTTTGGTTTAGAAGCCTCTATAGGTTCAGGTTTTAGTTTTAAGGATGTTTCTATTAATAGTAATGTCTTAACGATTACATTTGATGATCATGCAACATTAAAAGATGACACAGCTACACTTTATTCTTTTGAGGCCATATTATTAACAGCAAAGGAATTTGGGGTTGAAAGGATTCTGTTGGTGAATTCTCCGCTCGGTCAGCTGGGACCGTTTGATTTAACCCAGGAAATAAAAGTTCCCATAGCAGCAAACTATATTCCCATTGAATAACAAAAAGGTCGACCTAAAAAAGGTTGACTTTTTTTATGTATAAAATCGATTAGGTCTCCAAATTATAACAAGTATGGTTTAACCTCCCCTGCCCAAACAGGATGTTCTAAACACGAATATGTTTACATATTGTTTGTGTAGTGGGACAAGATTAAGGAGGAAAAAGATGCGTGACTACATAAAGAGGCTTTTAATTGCCGCTATTATGGCGCTTTGTGTCAGTTTATTATTTTTAGGAGGAAAACATACAGAAGCAAGCATGAATGATTCACAAGTCATTAAAGAGGAATGGATATGGCCGACAAATGGGGTCATATCTGATACATATGGAACGAGACATGGAAAACATAAAGGGATTGACATAGCTGGTGGACTAAACTCCCCGGTTTTAGCTGTAGAGGATGGAGTCGTAGGAAAATCCTATTTCTCCCAAACATATGGAAATGTGATATTTATAAAACATCCCCATGATTTTGTAACGGTTTATGCCCATTTAAATAAGCGGCTTGTTTCTGAAGGGCAAAAGGTAAAGCAGGGCGATCAAATCGGTACAATGGGGAAAACAGGGCAATCAACAGGAGTACATCTTCATTTCGAAACACACCAGCTCGAGTGGACATTTGATAAGAAAAATGCCTTTAATCCAGAGAAGTTATTAGGCGATACAGATGTTGGTCTAACGGTTAAAGCAGGAGCGGTCAGTGTTGGAAACCCTGTATTGGAAGTAAGCAGCGGATTAAACAGTGATAAGAATCATTATGTGGTACAAGCTGGGGATACGCTGACATCGATTGCTCACAAAAATAATACCTCCGTTGAGAAACTAAAAGAGTTTAACCAATTATCATCTGACCTTATTAAACCAAAACAAATATTAGTTATTGAACAATAAAAGAAACCCGGCAACGGGTTTTTTCTATTTACTCTTCCTCTTTTCAATATAATTTTGTAAAAAAATCAGGCTGATTTTTTGGATAATAAAAACCCCCAATAAATTTTGGGGGTTAGCAGCTTAAAATATCCGAATGACAAATTTTATTCGAATTTAGTTGGGTTGCCGTCAAATGGTTCGTCAGCAACTTTAATAGAATCCGTTGGGCATCCTTCGAAAGCATCCATCATGTCATCGATTAGTACATCTGGAATTTCAACGATACCTTCATTATCGTCAAGGGTTACAAACGCAATACCTTCATCATCGTAATCATAAATATCAGGTGCTGCTGCACCACAAGCCCCACATGCGATGCAAGTTTCTTTGTCAACAATCGTATACTTTGCCATGAAAAAAAAACCTCCCAGTAAAATAACATACTTATGCTCCACTATAACAGTGGAAACGTATTACTAAATACTATTGTAAAACTGTACGACTAACTTTTCAATAGAAAAATGCTATTAAAAGAACGTTAGTACCTTGTCTTTATAATCTTCCACATTTTTAGGCAACATCATCAGGGATTTCATGGTAGAATGTAATAGAAAAATCGCAAATTCTGTCGATACGGAGATAAAGTGGTGGAGTGGAATGAATTATATCGAAAACATTATCTTATATTGTTTAAAACAATTAAACGGAGAACGAACCATTTATTCCATCTTCCATTTATTAAATGGTAAAAAATCGTCACAGACCATACAAGATGCTCATTTATTCTCGCTAAAAAGGTATTTTCGAATATTAGAAAATTTAACTCGTGAGACTTTTGATGAGATTATTACACAACTGAATGAGAATGGCTGGGTAGATGCTTGTGGTGACCAAAAATATCTGCTGAGTGAATCAGGTGATACTTACCTGAAGTCCAATTTACTTCCGGCTCATACTAACGGCTGGAAATATCAACAAATCACTACCTTAGTATGGGAAAGGCTCTCAATATTGGTCCAGGTCACTTCTCATTTAACGCATAAAGAATCTAGATACGTTCCAATCCAAAAAAGTAAAGAAGTTCATCTTTGGTTGAAGACAAGTTTACAGCAACTGTCTGTCACCCGGGAAAAACTGGGAAAAATTCTATATGAAGAGCTGATGGATTGTTTAAATGAAGTAGAGGGAATCAATCAAAATGTTCTCGTTTTTCGCTTAACCGGTTACCAGCAAATAGGATTAACATCCTTTCAAATTGCTAAAAAACTAAAAATGGGCCCGATACAGTATGATCTTGAATTTATTAATATTCTTCATTTTATCATTCATACAGTGGAAAATGATAAGGGGCGGTACCCGGTCCTTAGCCAGCTGTTGACTAATATTGAGGTCCCGAATGCTTTAACCTTAACATCTAGAAAGACTTGGGAGTTGCTCAATCAGGGACTTTCTATTGATCAAATTGCAGCTGTTCGTCATTTAAAGATTAGTACGATTGAAGATCATCTCGTTGAATTCGCCTTACATATCAACGAGTTTTCGATTGATTCGTATGTAGATAAAAATACTCAACAAAAGGTTATTAATATCGCTCGTGAATCTAACACTAGACAACTTAAAGTAATAAGAAACAGCTTAAAAACAGCCTCTTATTTTCAAATCAGGCTTGTTCTGGCGAAGTATGGTGAAAGACAATGGAATTAGAAAAAATTTTATTTAAACACTTCGGTTATCAGAACTTTAAAACCGGTCAAAAGGAAGTTATTTTATCCATTCTCCAAGGTTGTCATACCATCGCAATGCTGCCCACCGGAACTGGAAAATCATTATGTTATCAACTCCCTGGATACTGTCTAGAAGGCCAAATCCTCATTATATCACCTCTTTTATCGTTAATGCAGGATCAGGTGGAGCAGTTAATGAAGTTTGGTGAAAAAAGAGTTGTTGCTATCAACTCATTTCTTAGTAATGAGGAAAAATGGAATGTTTTAAAAAATCTAACCCGCTATAAATATATCTTTATATCACCCGAGATGCTGAGTGCACCGGCTATAATGAACAAATTGCAGACCCTTCAGATATCCTTATTTGTTGTGGATGAGGCACATTGCATTTCACAATGGGGGTTTGACTTCCGTCCTGATTATTTAAAACTAGGGGAATATAGAGAGAAACTTGGGAACCCGCTGACTCTTGCATTAACTGCAACAGCAACTAAAAAAGTAAGGGAAGATATTGTTCAATCGTTGAATTTACACAAATTCAATCGGATAGAATCAACGATTGATCGGCCCAATATTGCCTTTTACGTTGAAGAGGTTAGTGATTATCGAAATAAACAGGATAGACTGATGGAATATGTAAAATTATTACAAAAACCAGGTATCATCTATTTTTCAAGTAAAAAAGCTGCGGAACAAATGGCAGCACTGTTAATTGAAAAGGGAATCAGCAAAACAATGGCCTACCATGCTGGTTTAGAGCAAGAGCAACGAATCCTGATCCAGCAGCAATTTATTCATGACCAATTAGATGTGATTTGTGCAACAAGTGCCTTTGGTATGGGCGTTAACAAAGAAAACGTCCGTTTTGTCATTCACTTTCATATGCCGATGCAAATGGAGTCATATCTCCAGGAAATTGGAAGGGCTGGTCGTGATGGGAAACCTAGTATTGCTATTTTAATGTACTCTCCCGGAGACGAACAACTCCCATTGCAATTAGCGGAAGGAGAATTGCCTTCAAGACAACAAATAGACTGGTTATTTAATCATTTTCCACGAGCGGAAGATACAAATCTAGTAGATGTTTCCACATATCTTCCCTTAAGGGATACAAGCGGTTTTTCAGAGACTCAATGGCGGATTACAGAAGACTTTATAAGTAACCATCACCGATATTCGAGTTTGGAATACTTAAAACAGGAGATTATTGATTTTGCGGATGAACGGCTAACGGTAAAACGAAATAATATATTGAAATTAAAAAAATGGATTGAGGCGAAATCGTGCAGGCGGGAATTGATTTTACATCATTTTGATGAGAAGACTGAGAACATAGCAAAGCCTATCGATTGTTGTGATATTTGTGGTATTCAACTTGATCATTTTAAAGCATTGGAGCCTGTTACGTTCAAACCTGAGGATGAATGGTCGTGGAGGGATTATCTCGCAAAAATTTTACTTAATAGTGAGTTGAGGCAATGAAAAATAAGTACACAGAATTAATTAAAGGGCTTACCGATAAAGAACTTTTGTTTCACCTGTATATAACACAAGCGATATTATTAGCTATTTCCTTCCTTTTAGGAATCATTCTCTATGATCGTTTTTCTTTTTTGCAGACAATCAAGTTTAATGATATAAAAATTATTTCGGTTGGTCTGCCAGCCGGAATAGCGGTTGTGTTGATCGATATAGCATTAATGAAATGCCTGCCTGTTTCCTATTATGACGACGGCGGATTGAATGAGAGAATTTTTAGAAATAGGAAAGTCATTCATATAGCCCTGATTGCTGGTATAGTTGCGTTAAGTGAGGAATTACTTTTTCGGGGAATTCTTCAAACAAAGGTTGGCTTGGTTATGGCAAGTATCATTTTTGCTATTATCCATTATCGCTATCTTTTTAATTGGTTCTTATTTTCAAATATTGTTTTGCTAAGCTTTTTGATTGGTTTTATATTTGAATGGACAAATAATTTAGCGGTAACGATGATCATGCATTTTACTATTGATTTTTTATTGGGTTTATATATTAAATATAAACGGTCTACAGATATTGGGGAAGAGAAGGGAGTTGCTCCATGAATCGGGAAGAACCATATAGAAGCCAAGCAGAAAGACTAAAGCAGAGAATTGAAAAAATAAATGAAAAGAACTCTGATAGTCGTGAAAAATTACCACCTAGAGAACAGGTTCATAGGGAAAAAAGGAAAAAAACTAAACTAAAATTAAAGTATCCTGTCATTAGGATTTTGGTTTTATTTTTTATTCTCCTGCCCGTTGTCATCTTCAGCGTATACTCCTACCTTGAGGGAGGCGAAATTAAAAATACGGAAAAAGTATCTGGAGATACTAATGGTTATGAAGTAATCAATTTTGAAAAAGAAACTACAAATAAAGCGGAAGAAACCAAAGAAGAAGAACCAAAAGATGAAAAGAAAGAAGAGCCTGATGCGAAAACTGATATCTCAAACGAAGCAGTGGAGGTTCAGGAACCCGTAGTTCCGGATTCTCCTGCTCTTGAAAGTACAGAAGCCGCGGCGATTAGCCCCAATGGAGACGGCAAAAATAGCAGCCCTAAGGTGGAAACCACCAAGTCTAGTTCAAGTAAGGTAGTCTATCACACGGTTAAACAAGGGGAAAATCTTTATCGTATTGCATTGAAATATTATGGTTCCAAAGCTGGGGAAGACATCATTAGAAAAGCAAATAATATTTCTGGAAATGAGATTAGGCTGGGCCAGGTATTAAAAATTCCATTAAATGAGTAGCCGGTTATAAGAACCGGCTACTTTTTTATCTTTAAAAACAACATAATTTAAAGGACAAGTTCATAAATATGTACAAGAGGAAGGTGATAATATGGATAAATCAATCCTTTTACTTGAATATACAGATGAAGCCACAAAACAAATGCTTGAAAATGTCAGAAAAAGAAAGCAAAAATTTGAGGATGCGAAAAAGTGGCATTTCTATTCTATATATGCAACCCTATTGTTTGCTTTTTGTTTCTTTAGTTATTTTTATTTAACAATTGCAAAGCACTACTCTTATTCTTTCTTTGCAATGTTCTCTGCTTCTGTTAATGATTCAATTAATGTAATGCTCTTCTTTGTAACGATTAGCCTCTTCGGGGCTATGAATGTATTGAAACAACAAAAAGATAAAAAGGAAAAGGAATACCAGGAATTAAGATGTGAAATTGTTGATCGGAGTAAGGATTTATGGAAAAAGGAAGAGCACTGGCAAAACCGCCATCAAGTTTTTGAGATGATGAAGAATAAATATGATATTAATCTATATCACGAAAAAAAATAAGAAGCAGTGCTGGTCTGCTTCTTTCTCCCTTTTATTAGAAAAACTTTTTCTTACCCTGCTCATCCTTAAGGATTTCAACTGCTTCACGAAAACGCTGGGAATGGACAATCTCCCGTTCCCGTAAAAATCGGAGTCCGTCATTTAAATCTGGATCATCACTTAAATTAATAATCCATTGATACGTGGCCCTTGCTTTTTCTTCAGCAGCGATATCCTCATAAAGGTCTGCGATTGGATCACCTTTTGCTTGTATATAAGTTGCTGTCCATGGTGCTCCAGCTGCATTGTGATAGAATAGTGCATTATCGTGATTTGAATAATGATCTCCGAGACCGGCTGCTTTCATCATTTCAGGGGTGGCGTCTTTTGTTAATTTATAAATCATCGTGGCGATCATTTCCAGGTGAGCGAACTCTTCTGTACCAATATCAGTAAGTAATCCAATTACCTTATCTGGAATGCTGTACCTTTGATTTAAGTACCGTAATGCAGCGGAAAGTTCACCGTCAGCACCGCCATATTGTTCAATTAAATACTTGGCTAACGTTGGATTACATGTACTTACCTTAACAGGATATTGAAGCTTCTTTTCGTATATCCACATCTAGGCTCATCCCCTCCTAATGTTATAGCTAGCTCCAGCGCCTGGTCAAGGCGCTTCCGCTTTTACACCTGCCAAGGCCATGGTGCATCATTCCAGTTCCATGGGTGCCCTGAATAACTGTGGCCATACTGCATTAATGGCCCAAATTTACTTTCAAACAGTTTTTTTATGCTTTTTCTCTCTTTAGCATAATGATTAAATTGCTTGATGGCTTCAAGATCGTCCGGATGAGTATCCAAATACAGGGTTAATTCAACAAGGACAAAATCAACGGCCTGAAGCTGCCCGAGGATTTGATAATACTCAGGAGGAACCTGTTTCATCTGGGAATCCCTCCTTTTGCTTTTTCAAATGGGTTGTAGTAAGGGTCATAAAAAGGTTTCCATAGCGTGCCTGCCTTAAGCGCCTCTAATGGAGAAAATTGTGGTAAGTTAGGTGGTTGGAATCCAATATATAGATTTGGGGGAGTATTATAAATTTTTTCTGGTAGCGGTTTGCAGGGATCTAATGGACTTGCATAGGGTTGCCAGCATTTATATAGAGTGTACATAGTAGCCCTCCCTTTTATTAACATCAGTAATTAATATGGGAGAAATTTAGGCTTAATGACATTAATCTTTAATATATTAAAGGTAATTAGACGTAGTTGTTGAATTATAATAAATGTATTAATAACTTTGAGGTGATGGGGATTGTTCGTGAAAAATATTATGATTCCAAAGCATGAGTGTGTGACGCTTCAAGTTGGGACAACATTAAAGACTGCTTTGGAAAAATTGGAACAACACCAAATTGATGGAATGCCAGTATTGGAAGGAGATACCTATATAGGTGTCATAACACGTTACAACATTTATGAGAACTATTTCCTTTCAGGACGTGCCAAAGAAGAATACGTAACGAAAACAACTGTAGAAGCGATTGTTACATATCAGGATAAATATCTTGAAGGTGAAGAAGTATTTGAAAAGACTTTGCTGGAGTTGAAAGATTTTCCGCTGTTAGCAGTGCTTGGCCAGAATCGGAAGTTTTTAGGGGCTGTTACCCGCTCCGATGTTTTATCAGCTTTCGGTAGTGCATTTGGAATTAATCGTCCTGGTGTTAGAATTGCCTTTACCTCAGTTGAAACGGAAGGCCGTATTGCACGACTTTCTGAAATTGCACATCATTTCCATGAACATATTATTTCACTCGTCACTTTTGATGAAACAGATAAATTAGTTCGAAGAATTGTTATGAAGATCGAGAAAAAAGACAATATCAATCGATTTACCAAAAAACTTGAGGAACATGGTTTCCGGATTTTAAGTATCCAAGAAGATTAATATGATAAACGGTCCCTCCCAAAGTTTGGGAGGGATTCTTTTTAGATTTAGTTAGCTTTATGTTATGATTTTTATAGCACTAATAGTAAGGAAAAGAGGAAATCAAAGTATGGTTTATGTTGTTATGGTGGTTCTGCTCCTAGGAGTCTGCCTCTTTTTATATATGTTAAAAGAAGCATACAAGAATAATATTGAATATCATGAAATGAAGTTTAGTAATTTCCCTTCGTCATTCGGTTCTGTTTCCATTTTTTTTATATCAGATGTTCATAAAAGGAAAATTTCGGACGAGATTATTCATGAGGTTTCAGGTAAAGCAGACATTGTAATCATTGGCGGGGATTTAGTTGAAAAAGGAGTATCTTTTGAGAGAGTGAAAGATAACATTCGTAAACTCAAAAAATTAGGTCCCGTATATTTTGTATGGGGCAATAATGATTATGAAACTGATTTTCGTAAGCTGGATGCGATTCTTTTGGAGGAGGGTGTTAAGGTATTAGCTAATACGGCGGTTACGTTTGAATCGAAAGACGGAGATAAACTTTGCTTACTGGGTGTAGACGCATTAAACCAAGATCGTGACCGATTGGATTTAGCTTTGTTAGACGCCGGAGACGAAGGATTCAAAATCTTAGCAAGTCATTTTCCAGAGATAACCGAAAAAATTTATCGGGAACATAATATAAATTTAGTTTTAAGCGGGCACACACATGGTGGTCAAATACATATCCTCGGATATAGTCCTTATGAAAAAGGAAAGGTAAAAAAATTAGATAATACGACATTATTAATAAGCAATGGTTATGGTACAACAGGTGTTCCGCTGCGATTAGGGGCGCCGGCGCAATGTCATGTCATTACTTTGAAAAATGGTTAAACCTATGATTTGATGGAGGAAATACGTGATGACAGAGCAAGAAGGAAAATATAATGTCAAGGCGGCTGCATTAATGTTAGGGATACAGCCCGGTACCTTAAGAGCTTGGGAAAGACGGTACCAAATGATTGCCCCCGAAAGAAATGCTTCAGGTTATCGATTATATACTGATGAGCATATAAAAATGCTGCGGGCACTTATTTCAAAGGTTAAACAAGGATTTTCGATTAGTCAGGCCATCAATTTTATGAGTCATAGTCCTTCTTCTAATCATGAGGAAAAATTAACCTTTCAACAGGCAGGTCTGATAACGAGTGCAGCCCATCAATTTTATGAAGCCTTGATAAATTTTAACATTGCAGAAGCGGACGAAATATCCGATAGATTGTTTAGTATTTATACAACTGAAAAAGTGCTGTGGGATGTTTTTTACCCACTAATTTTGAAAATTAGGATTGCATATAAATCGGAGGTTATAATAAATGCGCAGTATCATTACGCCAAGATGTATTTAACCACAAGGGTTTCATCGATCATCCAAAGTCTGCCTATAAATCACCATTGGAAAGTTGTTATAATTAATCAAACAGGAAAAGAACAGGACTTTCAATTATTAATGCTATCCTTTCTTTTACGCAGGGAAGGTATGGAGGTAATAAATACGTTTGAGGATTTTGTTGAGGAAGAAATAGAGAAAATTTTAAAACTTATTCATCCGGACATCATCATCTTCTCTTGCGAAGAACAAACTGATTTATTCGGAACCTTGAAATTAATCAATAACTTGGCTTTAAACCATAACGAGCTTTCAATCGGACTTATTAGTAATGAAGAGCCCAGGATGGTACAGAGTGAGAAAGGTCTTTACTCAAAATTTCATATAGGACAAACACCAAATGAATGGAAAGAATGGTTCACAACACGGTTCTCGGTATAGACAAAGCACCAACCTCTGTTAATGACATACAATAAAGATAAGAGTTATGTCACGGCAGGGGGCAAAAGCATGCGCTTAGAACGCTTAACAGTCAATAAAATAAAAATCTTTTTAACCTCTGATGATTTGTTCGAAAGGGGACTTTCCAAAGATGATATTTGGAAGGATTCAATAAAATGGCAGCAGCTTTTTCATGACATGCTGGAAGAAGCGAGCGAAGAATTTGATGTGGATATTCAAGGTTCAGTTGCAGTAGAGATATTTTCACTTCAGGCTCAGGGAATGATTATGATCATTACCATGGATGAGACGGGAGAAGATGATGAAGAAATATTATACGATGGCTTTGTTGAGATGCAAGTAAGAGTCGAAGGCTGTGAAAACCTGCTATATGAGTTTGAATCCTTTGAAGATGTAATTGACTTAACAAAGAAGCTTACATCACTGAATATTATGGGTGGAAGCTTATATGCCATGAACAGTCGTTACTACCTTCTGATGAATAATATCGAATCTGCCATTATAGAAAAAATTGCTGCTTTTTTATCCGAATATGGAAACCCTTCTATTCTCAGCCGTCATGTATTAACAGAGTACGGAAAAAAAATTATAGAAAATAAAGCTGTAGAGACCGTTCAGCATTATTTTAATTAAAATTGCAAGAAAACAAAAAAGGAGTTCTTTGCTCCTTTTTTGTTTTATAAATGATAGCGTTTACATAAAATAGAATTTGATAACGAAATCTTGCATTTTCTATCTTGCATAAATCAATTAAAGGTGTATACTTGTCTCTGAAAGCGACAACATTCGTTAATGAGATATTTAGGAGGATTATAGATGGTAGCCGAAAAAGATAATGAAAAAACTAATCAAGAGGGAAAAAATGATGTCTTGAAATCAACACAGACTGTAATACATAAAGCTCTTGAAAAGTTAGGTTATCCTGAAGAAGTGTACGAGCTCTTAAAAGAGCCGTTACGTATGATGACAGTTAAAATTCCAATTAGAATGGATGACGGTTCAATAAAAATTTTTACAGGGTACCGTGCCCAGCATAATGACGCAGTAGGTCCAACAAAGGGTGGTATTCGTTTCCATCCAAATGTTTCCGAAACCGAAGTAAAAGCTTTATCGATTTGGATGAGCTTGAAATGCGGGATTGTGGACCTTCCATATGGCGGCGGTAAGGGTGGAATTATCTGTGACCCACGCGATATGTCATTTAGAGAACTCGAAAGGCTGAGCCGTGGCTATGTACGTGCGATCAGTCAAATTGTGGGTCCAACAAAAGATATTCCAGCTCCGGATGTATTTACTAATTCACAAATTATGGCTTGGATGATGGATGAATACAGCCGGATTGATGAATTTAATAATCCAGGATTTATTACCGGTAAGCCATTGGTACTTGGAGGTTCTCATGGCCGTGAATCAGCAACGGCGAAAGGGGTTACCATTTGTATTCGTGAAGCTGCGAAGAAGAAGGGCATCCAGCTTGAAGGTGCGAGAGTTGTTGTACAAGGTTTCGGTAATGCCGGAAGTTTCTTATCAAAGTTTATGCATGATGCTGGTGCGAAGATCATTGGAATTTCTGATGCCTATGGTGCTTTACATGACCCGAATGGGTTAGACATTGATTATCTTTTAGATCGTCGTGATAGCTTTGGAACGGTTACAAAATTATTTAATAACACCATTACCAATAAAGAACTGTTGGAGTTAGATTGTGATATCCTTGTTCCCGCTGCAATTGAAAATCAAATTACTGCTGAAAATGCTCATAATATCCGTGCAAGTATTGTGGTAGAGGCGGCTAATGGGCCAACTACATTAGAGGCAACAGAAATCTTAACAGAAAGAGGCATCCTGCTTGTTCCGGATGTACTTGCTTCTGCAGGTGGTGTTACCGTTTCTTACTTCGAATGGGTGCAGAATAACCAAGGGTATTACTGGTCCGAAGAAGAAGTGGAAGAAAAACTTGAAAAAGTAATGGTCAAATCCTTTAATAATATTTATGATACAGCCCAAACGCGCCGCGTTGATATGCGCCTAGCCGCCTATATGGTCGGTGTAAGAAAAATGGCAGAAGCAAGCCGCTTCAGAGGCTGGATTTAATCTTTAGTCTGGGTTAAAGGCATTGTCGATTTTGTAACTATGTTGATTGGAGCGGAAGGTGCGAGATCCTCGAAAATGCTATCGCATTTCTTCGTGCGGTGATTATTCAAGGGGCTTATTCAGTGTCCTGCGGGAGTACGGGACAGGGGAGACCCCGCAGGCGCGTAAGTGCCGAGGAGGCTCCCCGGACCGCCCGCGGAAAACGAAGCACCTGGAGCGCAAATCAACAGCATGTTTAATATAGCCAATCTTTAAGATTGAAACTATTGGGAAAAACTCCTATCATAAGACGGTAGGAGTTTTTGTTATTCATAAATCGAGGTGAACACTTTGCAATCTGAAGATGTTATCATTGTTGGCGGTGGTCCTTGCGGCCTTGCAGCTGCAATCGCTTTTAAGGAAATCGGAAAAGACCCTCTTATTATTGAGAAGGGGAATGTAGTAAATGCTATTTATCATTACCCAACCCATCAAACTTTCTTTAGTACGAGTGAAAAGTTAGAAATAGGCGAGGTCCCATTTATCACAGAAAGTTACAAGCCTAAAAGAAATCAAGCCCTTGTTTATTATCGAGATGTTGTCAAAAGGAAAAAATTACGGATACAATCATTTGAAAAAGTAACAACCGTCAAGAAACAACATGAGTGTTTTCAAATAATAACCAATAAAAATACATACAAAGCGAAGTATGTTGTGATTGCAACAGGATATTATGATCATCCTAATTATATGAATGTTCCCGGTGAAGACCTTCCAAAGGTTTCTCATTACTTTAAAGAGGCCCATCCCTATTTTGATAAGGATGTTTGTGTAATCGGAGGAAAGAACTCAAGTATAGATGCTGCTTTGGAGCTGGTTAAAGCCGGTGCAAGAGTAACGGTTCTATATAGGGGGAGTGTTTATTCGCCAAGTATCAAACCATGGATTCTTCCAGATTTTGATGCATTAGTCCGGAATGGAACGATTACGATGGAATTTAACGCAAACATCAAGGAAATAACTGAAAATCAAGTGATATATGAAAAAGATGGCGAGGTAAAATCCATATATAATGAGTTTGTGTTTGCTATGACAGGCTACCGCCCTGACCATCATTTTTTAAAGGCCATGGGAATCAAAATTGATGAGGAAACGGGAAGACCTATGTTTAATCCTGATACGATGGAAACCAATATTGGCGGTATTTTTATTGCCGGTGTTATAGCAGCCGGGAATAATGCGAACGAAATATTTATTGAAAATGGCCGTTTCCACGGGGGGCTTATTGCAAAAGCCATCTTAGAAAAAGGAGAAGAGGAATGACGAACTCCATGAAGAAAGTTATTTTATTGACGACTGGAGGAACCATTGCCAGTAAAATAAATAAAGCCTCCGGAAAATTAGCTTCCGGGGAGTTAACAGGTGAAGAACTTGCAGCCATGTGTAATCTCCCACATGACATTGAGGTCATAACTGAATCCGTTTTTCAAAAGGCAAGTATTCATATTACATTCGAAGACTTACTGTTATTAAAAAACAAGATTGAAAAATATTTTGAAGACAAAACCGTTTCGGGTGTCGTCATTACTCATGGAACGGATACTCTTGAAGAAACGGCTTATTTTCTTGATTTAACGATTAAGGATAATAGGCCTGTAGTCGTAACCGGATCACAGCGATCCCCTGAAGATTTAGGGAGTGATGTTTTTATTAACCTCCGCCATGCCATTTATTCTGCTTGCTCCGATGATTTAAAGGGTGCAGGAGCGGTAGTTGTCTTCAATGAGCGGATTTTTGCAGCTCGATATGTAAAAAAAGAACATGCTTCAAATATTCAGGGATTCAACGCTTTTGGCTTTGGATATCTTGGGATCATCGATAACGATGAGGTACATATTTTTCAAAAACCAATAAAACGGGAATATTTTTCTATACAAAAGCCAATCCCGCAGGTGGAAATCATTAAATGTTATATTGGAGCCGATGGGAAATTTCTTAGAGCAGCGAGAGAAGCAGGGGTATCAGGTATTGTTCTTGAAGGCGTCGGCCGAGGACAGGTTGCACCAGAAATGATGGATGAAATTGAAAAGGCAATCGCTGCAGGGATTGTACTTGTTATTACCACTAGCGCTGAAGAAGGTTCAGTTTATACAACCTACGATTACAAAGGAAGTGCGTACGATCTTTATAATAAAGGAGTTATCCTTGGAAGTGATAATGACTCCAAAAAAGCTAGAATTAAATTAGCCGTTGCCATTGCAAGCGGATTAGAGAAAATATATTTTTAATTGTTTATTCTATTGAGTTTTGTCTTTCTAGATAGATTCTTCCATTTAATTTATCCTGATAACATGGTACGATAAAAGAAACATTGTTTGAAATGAGGATTTTGCCATGCTGGGAATATTATCGGCCGGAATCGCCCCTGGTCTGGCCTTGCTAAGTTATTTTTATTTAAAAGATGAATATGATTCAGAGCCAATTTCTGTTGTCTTAAAAACATTTCTTTATGGATCCCTTCTTGTATTCCCGATTATGTTCATCCAGCATGTTTTACAGCTTGAAAATGTAATTAAGGCAGAATATATAGATGCTTTTCTATCTTCAAGTCTGCTTGAAGAATTTTTCAAATGGTTTATCCTCTTTTATACGATTTATCAACATGTGGAATTTGACGAACCCTTTGACGGGATTGTCTATGGTGTTGCTGTTTCACTGGGATTTGCCACAGTAGAAAATATTTTTTATTTAATTGCCAATGGAATTGAATATGCTGTTGCACGAGCTTTACTCCCAGTTTCAAGCCATGCTCTTTTTGGAGTCATCATGGGTTTTTATATTGGTAAAGCAAAATTTACGGACGAAAAGAAGGCAAAGTGGGTGGTTATTTCCTTAGCTCTGCCGTTTATCCTTCATGGTTTATATGATTATATATTAATTTCTCAAGAAAATTGGTTGTATTTTATTTTACCATTTATGATTTTCCTCTGGTGGTTTGGTTTAAGAAAAGTTAAAGTGGCAAGAATACTTACAGCTAATCATAAAAAAAAGCAATATACTGCACAAAATTCCCTTCATTCATAAGAAGGGAATTTTTTTTTGAATAATTATGCCAAAAAAACAAAAAATAGGGTTACATCTAAAAAGATTTACAACTGGGGGTTGCATTACCATGAAGAAGGAAAAAATTTTAGCTGCATTTTTCATCCTAGTCTCCCTTTGTATTATGCCATTAACGTTTGAAGGCAATAGGGTAAACGCCTTTTCCAATCAGGTGATTCAACAAGGAGCGGTTGGCGATGATGTCATTGAACTTCAATCGAGGCTCCAATACCTTGGCTTTTACAACAAGAAAATCGATGGGGTTTTCGGGTGGAGTACGTATTGGGCATTAAGAAATTTCCAATATGAATTTGGATTGCCGATTGATGGCCTTGCAGGGGCTGAAACGAAAGCGAAGTTAGTAAAAGCAAGTAAATATGATAAGCAATTTGTTAAAAAACAAATCAATCAAGGAAACAAATTTACCCATTATGGGGGCGTGGATAAAAGTAAGCAAGCTGCACCTGAACCACAGCCAGAAGCACAAACACCGGCAAGGCCGCCTGCAAACACTGAATCACCTAAGCCTGCGGCACCGGATCCAGCACCAGCACCAAATAATAATGCTGGACAACAGGCCGCACCTCCGAAAAAGCCGACCGCAGCAAATACGCCGGGGGGGTTTTCAAGTAATGATATCCAATTAATGGCCAATGCTGTGTATGGAGAAGCAAGGGGAGAGCCGTATATCGGACAAGTTGCTGTTGCGGCTGTTATCTTAAATCGGGTGAATAGTTCTTCCTTTCCAAACACGGTTTCAGGGGTAATCTTTGAGCCAAGGGCATTCACAGCCGTGGCGGATGGGCAGATTTGGCTGACGCCGAATGAAACAGCGAAAAAAGCAGTTTTAGATGCTATCAATGGGTTTGATCCTACCGGTGAAGCAATCTATTATTTTAATCCGGATACAGCCACAAGCCCGTGGATATGGGGAAGACCACAAATTAAACGGATAGGTAAACATATTTTCTGTAAATAAAGGGGTGAAAAAAATGTTAAGAGGTATTATCATTGGCGTATTGGCACTTGGTGTTGCTGGTACTGCCTACTGGGGTTATCAAGAACATCGAGAAAAAAATGCAATTTTGATAAATGCAGAGAATAATTATCAACGAGCTTTTCATGAGCTTACGTATAATGTTGATGTGCTTCATGATAAAATTGGGACCACACTTGCCATGAATTCCCGGACTTCCTTATCACCATCTTTGGCAGAGGTATGGAGGTTAACTTCAGAATCACAAAATGACGTAGGACAGCTTCCTCTCACCCTTCTGCCGTTTAATAAGACAGAGGAATTTCTATCTAAGATTGGTAACTTCAGTTATCGTACAGCTGTCAGGGATTTAGATAAAGAGCCACTATCAGATGAAGAATATGAGACATTAAAAGTTCTTTATCAGCAATCAGGCGATATCCAGAACGAATTAAGAAAGGTACAGCATATGGTACTTGAAAATAATCTCCGTTGGATGGATGTCGAAATGGCGTTGGCTTCAGGAAAAGAAAACGCTGATAATACGATTATTGACGGTTTTAAAACAGTAGAGAAAACAGTTTCAGGCTATGATGAGACAGATTTAGGACCCACTTTTTCCAACATGCAGAAAAAAGATGAGAATTATAACAAAATAAAAGGGGAAACCATCTCGAAAGAGAAAGCAGTCCAGATTGCAAGAAAATATATGAAGTTCGATGGGAATGCCGAAGTAAAGGTAACCGAAAATGGAAAAGGTTCTGATTTTGGTTTTTATAGTGTATCGGTGCAAAACAAAAAAACGGGTCAAGAAGCCAATATGGATATTACCAAGAAAGCTGGATATCCAATTTGGTTTATGAATCACCGTGAAGTGAAAGATCAAAAGGTTAGTTTAAATGATGCCTCAAATAGAGCTGCTTCGTTCTTAAAGGAAAACGGCTTTAAAAATCTTGAGCTGTTTGAAAGTGCGCAATATGATAATTTAGGAGTCTTTAACTTTGTTACGACTATTAACAATGTAAGAATCTATCCTGAAGCTATTAAAGTTGAGGTTGCATTAGACAATGGGAATATCATGGGGTTTTCAGCTGAGGAGTATTTAAAGTCCTTCGAAACGAGGGAAATTGAGAAGCCGGCACTCTCCATTGAAAAAGCACGTACAAAGGTAAATCCGAAATTAAAAATAATGGAAGAAAGACAAGCGGTTATTATGAATGACCTTAATAAGGAAGTTCTATGTTATGAATTCTTAGGAACAATCGATAACGATACGTACCGAATTTTTATCAATGCAAAGGATGGTACGGAAGAAGAAGTTGAAAAACTGAAAAACGCAGAAGAAATTTATGATGATGTAGTATAAAAAGTATATTTTCATACCATCACCCCAATACTATTTTTATTGGGGTGATGGTATGAAGACAATGGAAAGAATACTAATGAAGGTCATTATCATTCAATTTATCTTTTTAATTATTTCACAGCTTTTTTTACATCAATTGAATTTATTTCCACAATTAGAGCAACTAACAAAATACGAAGGAGTAAACGAAAATACATTTACGGAAATCCTTCAAACCTTTAGCGGGAACTAATATCCTGCTTTTTTTTATGCTAAAAGGGAAAAAGTAATAATAAGAAGAATTCCTTTAAAAAGTAATAAAAAAAAGAGGCATCCTTCTTTCTTATGGTAAAATATATAAGGAATGTAACACTAGACGATCAAGACCCATCTAGGAGGATTTATGGAAAAGAAACTATCAATTGCAATTGACGGTCCAGCCGCAGCCGGGAAGAGTACTGTAGCAAAAATTGTGGCAGAAAAATTATCCTACATATATATCGACACTGGAGCGATGTATCGGGCATTAACTTATAAAGCAATTACAAACAAATTAGACTTAGAGGACCAAGATACCTTATTATCTGTCCTTTTGAACACAAAGATAGAATTGTTTCCATCAGTAAACGGACAACTAGTATTTCTGGATGAACAGGATGTAACGCAGGAAATACGTTCTTCAGAGGTAACGAACAATGTTTCAATTGTTGCAAAACATCAGAAGGTACGTGAAGAGATGGTTAGAATGCAGCAGACATTCGCAGCCAGCGGCGGTGTTGTGATGGATGGAAGGGATATAGGAACGCATGTGCTTCCAAATGCTGAGGTAAAAGTTTTCCTTCTTGCCAGTGTAGAAGAAAGAGCCGTCAGACGGCATAGTGAGAACCTGCAAAAAGGGTTTCCGTCAGACTTAAACCAACTAAGAGAAGAAATTGCCCGACGTGATAAAATTGATTCCGAGCGCGAATATGCTCCATTAAAAAAAGCAAACGATGCAGTTGAAATTGACACAACCTCTTTGACCATACCTGACGTTGTTGATAAAATTATGGATCTTGTGCTTGAAAGGGTTGGATAAAGTGACATTTTATACTTTTGCAAGATCTGTTGCGGCATCAATATTTAGACCGCTGTACAGAGTGGAAGTAAAAGGGACAGAACATTTCCCAACGGAGGGAGGAGTTCTGCTCTGCTCTAATCATATTCATAATTTTGACCCGATAATTGCGGGGATTTCTGCACCCAGACCTGTTCACTTTATGGCAAAAGAAGAACTGTTTTCTGTGCCGGTATTGGGTAATATTGTAAGGAAATGTAACGCCTTCCCAGTGAAGAGAGGGATGAGTGACAGAGAAGCATTACGTAAAGGTCTTGCAGTTTTAAAGGACCAGCATGTATTAGGGCTTTTTCCTGAAGGGACAAGAAGTAAAACAGGTGAAATAGGTAAAGGGTTGGCCGGAGCAGGTTTCTTTGCCTTAAGATCTGAAGCAGCTGTACTTCCTTGCGCAATCATTGGACCATATAAAAGTTTTCATAAAGTAAAAGTTGTATTTGGACCTCCCATTGATATGAAAGACCTTAGAACAGCGAAGGCACCAGCTGACCAGGTAACTGAATTAATTATGCAGGAAATTCATAAACTTATTAAAGAGCATCAGTAGGTTCTGCTTGACAAAATGGGCTATTTATAAGAAGTTAAATAAAAGAGTTTTTTTTGAATTTTCTTTCGTCTTGTTTTATAAATGAGATTCATGGGAGGCTGTGAATCGCATCATATATCTTTTTAAAAGCTGTAATTGGATTAAGGAGGAATACATATGTCGGAAGATATGAATCAAGTAGAGGTTAGAAATTTTGAAATCGGAGACAAGGTAACTGGACAAGTTACCAAAGTAGAAGAAAAACAGGTAATTGTGAATATCCAGGATAGTAAACTGGATGGTATCATTCCTATCAGTGAACTTTCAAGTCTTCACGTTGAAAAAGCGTCAGATGTTGTTTCAGAGGGCGATGAATTAGACCTAGAAGTATTAAAAGTGGAAGAAGATGCGTTAATTCTTTCTAAAAAGAAAGTCGATGCCCAAAAAGCATGGGTTAACTTAGAACAGCGATTCCAAAGTGGTGAAATATTTGATGCTGAAGTCAAAGACGTTGTAAAAGGCGGACTTGTTGTGGATTTAGGAGTAAGAGGATTTGTTCCGGCCTCCTTAGTAGAAGCTCACTTTGTAGAAGATTTTTCTGATTATAAAGGCAAAACACTAAGCTTTAAAATTGTGGAACTAGATAAAGATAAGAACCGTCTTATCCTTTCACACCGTGCAGTAGTCGAAGAACAAAAGGGAAAACAGAAGAAAGACCTTCTTCAGGCGATTCAACCTGGACAAGTATTGGATGGAACGGTTCAACGGATTACGGACTTTGGTGCATTTGTTGATATCGGCGGTATTGACGGCCTTGTTCATATTTCCCAATTATCATACGAACATGTTGATAAACCTTCAGACGTAGTACAAGAGGGTCAAAAGGTAAAAGTTAAAGTGTTAAACATTGACCGTGATAATGAAAGAATTTCTTTATCAATTAAGGAAACACAACCAGGTCCTTGGAGTAATATTTCTGAAAAAGCACCTAAAGGCAGCACTCTGACTGGAACTGTAAGAAGATTGGTCTCTTATGGTGCTTTCGTAGAAGTATTCCCGGGTGTAGAAGGCCTTGTTCATATTTCACAAATTGCCCATAAGCATATCGCAACACCTCATGAAGTGTTAAAGGAAGGCCAGGAAGTACAAGTTAAAGTACTTGATGCAAATGAACAGGAACAACGTCTTTCACTGAGCATCAAGGAACTTCTTGAAAAAGAAGTAGAGGAAAACTTTGATTATGAACTTCCAGAAGAGTCAAAAGGCTTCCAATTGGGTGAAGTAATTGGAGATAAATTAAAGAATCTGAGAAAATAATGGTGATAATTAGTGTCTAGATCTGAGCGAAAATGGGACCATATACGCTTTGCCCTAGAGAATGGGCAACAACGATTAACAGCTTTTGATGATGTCCAATTTATACATCAAAGTTTACCGAACATTGATGTTTCAGATGTAAGCTTACACCAAAAAATTGGCGGACTTTCTTTAAGTTCGCCAATTTTTATCAATGCCATGACTGGCGGCGGTGGTGAGAAAACGTATCGCATTAATAAGCAGTTTGCACAGATTGCTAAAGTCTGCGGAATGGCAATGGCTGTCGGCTCACAAATGTCTGCCATTAAAGATACGGCTGAGAGGTATACTTATGAAATCGTCCGAAAAGAAAACCCTTCTGGAATCATTATTGCAAACTTAGGAAGTGAAGCATTACCGGACCATGCAAAAATGGCCATCGATATGATCGAAGCAAACGCCATTCAAATCCATTTAAATGTCATTCAAGAGTTAACCATGCCGGAAGGAGACCGGGAGTTTTCAGGAGCACTTAGAAGGATAGAGGAAATCGTAAGGAAGGTAGATGTTCCGGTAATTGTAAAAGAAGTAGGCTTTGGTATGAGCAAAGAAACAGTCCAAAAGTTATCGGATATTGGTGTCTCCATTGTTGATATTGGGGGCTATGGCGGGACAAATTTTGCGCAAATAGAAAATAAACGCCGTTCTAAATCCTTTACGTTTTTTAATGAATGGGGAATTCCCACTGCAGTTTCGATTTTTGAGGCTTCTAATGCTGAAAGGGAAGTTTCCATTATTGGTTCAGGGGGAATGATGTCAGGAATTGAAATAGCTAAAGGATTGGCTGCTGGAGCTAATGCTGCGGGCTTAGCAGGTTACTTCTTAAAAATATTAATTGATGAGGGAATTGACTCATTGTATGAAGAAATCCTCCTGCTACAGAATGAATTAACCATGATTATGACGGCTGTGGGGGCAAAATCCATAAATGAACTACAAAAGGCACCCATTATGATAACAGGACAAACCTTTCATTGGTTGTCTCAAAGAGGAATTGATACGAAAAAATATTCACAGCGAACGATTCATTAAAGCTCCCGCAATGATACGGGAGCTTACTTGCGTTGATCAACTATACTTAGAATCGTTCATGCCCCTTGCTTCCTCAGGACTTTGAAGTTTTGTTGATCCAGGATAATGTAATGCCTGATCACGGTCTGGTCCTACTTTTCCACTTTCTCTTAGCTTTTTTTCTTGACGGTCTTTACCCATTTATCCACACCTCCTCTTAATAAGATGATTACTCAGCGTTAAGATTATTCAATTGAGTATGAAAGTACATATATATTGCCGATAATGGAGATATTAGGAGGTGTGTAATGATGGAAGGGTTATTTTTTTATTGGATTCTATGGGGATTTTGGATTTATTTAACCTTTATTTTAAATAAGCAAAGTCAACTTCGGTATAGATTTTCCGCTGTTATATTACTGACGATTATTTTGTCAGATAGCCGCTTTCAGTTAGGGAGCTTCCAAATATCTTATAGCGGATTATTCTTATTGCTATTATCGTACTTTATCTTTAGTAAGCAAAAATTAGGATTACTTCTCTATTCTTTTATTTGTTCTTTTATTGTCACCATCGCTTATGTTACATTTCATTTGTTTGAGATTTTTGATCCGATTTGGATTATATTTCAAAAAGAATGGATGATGGGAATTTGTTTTGGATACCTTGCCATTCTCCTGCAAAAAGGCTTAAAGGAAAGGCTGTTAATGATTATCAGCGGGACCATGCAAGGTGAGTTGCTCTATAGCTGGTTTTTAAATAGGTTCGATTTCCCATACCCTATTGGTTCATTAGCATATCTTGATGTTTGTTCATTAATCTGCTTGTTACTTGCTGGATGGAGCATGCTTGAAAATGCCAGTACCTATTTTGAAACTCATTTTGGTTTTCAGGAGAAGGGAAAACAAAAGACACACTAAGCTCTTATCAAGTTTTCATTTGCGGTATAGGATTAACATTTGCTAAACTAATATGGTTAGGCCCTTCTTTTGATTAGAAGGGTTTCTTTATCATTAGCATACATAAAGTAAAGCCTATGCTCTTTGGTTTAATAACATAAATTTTAAGGATAGAAAGGATGGCGATTATATTGGTTAAACCTGTTATAGCCATTGTAGGACGGCCAAATGTTGGTAAATCAACAATTTTCAATAGAATAGTGGGGGAAAGGGTTTCCATCGTTGAAGATATTCCAGGGGTAACACGTGATCGTATTTACAGCTCTGGAGAATGGTTAACACATGATTTTAATGTGATTGATACAGGTGGTATTGATATCGGTGATGAGCCATTTTTAGAACAAATCCGTCAGCAGGCCGAGGTAGCCATTGATGAGGCGGATGTTATTATATTTCTCACAAATGGCAGGGAAGGTGTAACAGCAGCAGACGAAGAAGTGGCGAAAATTTTATATAAATCAAAAAAACCAATCGTACTTGCTGTAAATAAAATTGATAATCCTGAAATGAGGGAACAAATTTATGATTTCTATTCCCTTGGTTTTGGAGAGCCCATTCCAGTTTCGGGGTCACATGGTCTTGGACTTGGTGATTTATTAGATGCAGCTGCGAAACACTTTCCAAAACATAAAGGACAGGAATATGATGAAGATGTCATTAAATTTTCATTAATTGGTCGTCCAAATGTTGGAAAATCTTCATTGGTTAATGCTATTTTAGGAGAAGAACGTGTTATTGTTAGTGATATAGCAGGGACAACTCGTGATGCAGTCGATTCGCCATATACATATAATGGACAAGAATATGTCATTATCGACACCGCCGGAATGCGAAAAAAGGGAAAAGTATACGAGAGTACGGAGAAATATAGTGTTTTAAGAGCGCTCCGGGCGATTGAGCGGTCCGACGTCGTGTTAGTCGTCATTAATGCAGAAGAGGGAATCATTGAACAGGATAAAAAGATTGCGGGCTATGCACATGAAGCAGGACGGGCCGTTGTTATTGTAGTAAACAAGTGGGATGCAGTAGAAAAAGATGAAAAAACCATGAAGGAACTTGAACAAAAAATTAGAGAGCATTTTTTATTCCTAAGTTACGCTCCGATTGTGTTCTTGTCTGCTAAAACGAAGAAGCGTATTCATACGCTTATACCTATGATTAATATTGCAAGCGAAAATCATTCCATGCGTGTTGAAACGAGCGTACTGAACGATGTTATTATGGATGCTGTAGCGATGAATCCGACACCTACGGATAAAGGCCGCCGTTTAAAAATTTACTACACTACTCAAGTAGCAGTAAAACCGCCGACCTTTGTTGTTTTTGTAAATGAACCGGAATTACTTCATTTTTCATATGAGCGGTTTTTAGAAAATAGGATCCGGGATGCTTTTGGCTTTGAAGGGACACCGATAAAAATCTATGCGAGAGAAAGAAAATAAGTTGATGGGAGTGAAGATCATGAAGGAGAATAATACCCCGGTCGCAGTTATAGGGGCTGGGAGCTGGGGAACGGCTCTTGCGATGGTATTAGCCGATAATGGTCGAGAGGTAAGGTTGTGGAGCCATAATGAAAGTCAGGTAGAGGAAATCAATCAATTTCACACCAATAAAAAATATCTGCCTGGCATAGTGCTCCCGGATTTAATCGTCGGCTATGCATTGCTTAGTGATGCTTTAGCTGGTATAAAAACCGTCATTTTAGCAGTACCTTCAAAAGCTATTCGGGAGGTACTTGGAAAGATTCGTACGGTGCTTCAATCCCCTATAACAATTGCCCATGTAAGCAAGGGGATTGAACCAGATTCTCTAATGAGAATATCCGAAATGATTAAAGAAGAACTTCCCAGTGAAGTTTTAAAGGCAGTTGTCGTTCTCTCGGGCCCAAGTCACGCAGAGGAGGTTAGTCTGCGTCATCCAACAACCGTAACGGTTTCATCTGATGATATGGAGGCCGCAGAAGAAATTCAAGATTTGTTTATTAATCAAAATTTCCGGGTTTACACCAATCCAGATGTCATTGGTGTTGAAATTGGAGGAGCATTAAAAAACATCATCGCCTTGGCTGCAGGAATTACTGACGGACTTGGCTATGGTGATAATGCCAAAGCCGCACTGATTACTAGGGGATTGGCGGAAATAGCACGATTAGGAACTAAAATGGGGGCAAATCCTTTAACGTTTTCAGGATTAGCCGGAATTGGAGATCTAATCGTTACTTGTACAAGCGTACATTCCAGGAACTGGAGGGCAGGCAATCTCCTTGGGAAGGGGAAAACGCTTGAAGAGGTTCTTGAAAATATGGGGATGGTCGTAGAAGGTGTCAGAACCACGAAAGCTGCCCATCAGCTGGCTGAAAAATATAACGTAAAGATGCCTATCACAAATGTGTTATATAATGTCCTATTCAATGGGAAGAATGCTAAAGACGCGGTGGATGTACTTATGGCCCGTGGGAAGACACACGAAATGGAAGACCTAGTGAATATTGTGGAAGAAAGAAAAAACGAATAGTAAAAAATTTCGGAATTTCTTAGGAAAAATAGGCGTCCGATGATGCGCTTTAGATTAAGATTGCATACAATGCATCGAAGCACACACTTGTAGTATGAACCTAGAGACTGGGTTGTTTAGTCAATAAGGCTGAAGTAAGGAATTCGCCCCTCTTTACTTCAGTTTTTTATTTTGAAAAAGAACAAACCTTTTTTCTGTAATGATTTACTATGTTATAATAACATTCGGAAAAAGGGGGTGTCTTAATGTCTCCAGGTATGTTAAAAATGTGGATCAGCATAGCAGGCATTGGAATTATGTTTTTGGCAATCATTACTATTTATTTAAGTCGATATAAATTAAAAGGAATCTTTAAAATGATAACGGCAATCCTTGCATATCTATTTTTAATTTTGTCAGGAATTATCTTATTTGTGGTGTTATTTACATAAATTTTGAAAAATGCAGGTGATTGTATGAAACGGAAAATGATTGGATTATTTTGGATTGTATCCACCTTGATTTTATCAGGCTGTCTATACCCTAAAGAGGAATTAGCAAAAAACCAAGTTCCTTATACCGATCAAGTAGAAGCTGTACAAACAGCCGTTAACACTTTCCAAAAAGATAACGGTGGAATACTGCCGATTAAAACAAAAGAAGCAGATACACCAATATATCAAAAGTATCCAATTGACTTTAAAAAAATCTCTCCAAAATATATAGCAGAACCGCCTGGTAACGCTTTTGAAAGTGGAGGTATTTTTCAATATGTTCTAATTGATGTTGAGACAAACCCAACCGTAAAGCTTCTCGATTTAAGAGTTGCAGAAACGATCCGTGATATTAATTTGAGAATCAAAACAAAAGGGTATCCGCCGTATAAGGAGCAAATAGCAGAAAATATCTACTCCATTGATTTTGAGAAATTAGGCTATAAAAAGCCTCCGTACGCTGTCAGCCCGTATACAAATCAAAATCTGCCGTTTATTGTGACAACTAATGCTGAAGTTTATGTGGACTACAGGCAAGATTTGTATAAGGTGCTGCAAGAGACAAACAAGGAATTAAAGCCTGGGGAGGATATCCGCCCTATCCTGACGGAGAATACAATGTTTGTTCCAGCTTACTCACTGCCCTATACTATTGATGTCGAGAGCATGGAGCCCGTTTTTTTAAAACAATAAGAATATCTATTAGTCATAACCCTTCTCCTGTGAAATATATTTTAGGAGAAGGGTTTTTTACGTTAAATGACAATAACATGACAGGATAAAGACAATACGGGAAACCTGCGCC
Organism: Neobacillus sp. Marseille-Q6967; assembly: GCF_946151075.1. Taxonomy (GTDB): domain Bacteria; phylum Bacillota; class Bacilli; order Bacillales; family Cytobacillaceae; genus Neobacillus. The sequence continues at coordinate 307,756 of NZ_OX267715.1, forward strand.
GTATTTTCAATATCTTTAGAAACCCTCATTCGATCAAACCATTTCAGACAGATCAAATACTATATTTTGGAGTGAAATTTATTAAGGGAGGTAAATAATTTTTAGAAAAGTGTCATAACAAGATAGGACAACGTCATAAACATATATTGTCCAAAAATACCTAGATGGATAATATTATCCCACTTTACTCTATGATCGGGAGGGGATCACTTGGAAAAGGTTGATGTTTTTAAAGATATTGCCGAGAGAACCGGCGGTGATATTTATTTAGGAGTTGTAGGAGCGGTAAGAACAGGGAAATCTACTTTCATTAAGAAATTTATGGAGCTTGTGGTATTACCGAACATAGACAATGAGGCAGAAAGATCAAGAACTCAGGATGAGCTTCCGCAAAGTGCAGCAGGTAAAACCATCATGACGACTGAGCCAAAGTTCGTTCCTAATCAAGCTGCTACTGTGCATGTTGATGAGGGACTCAATGTAAATATTAGACTGGTAGATTGTGTGGGATACACCGTACCAGGGGCGAAGGGATATGAGGATGAAAATGGGCCAAGGATGATCAATACACCTTGGTATGAGGAGCCTATTCCGTTCCATGAAGCGGCAGAAATAGGTACAAGAAAAGTAATTCAAGAACACTCAACTATTGGTGTAGTTGTAACGACCGATGGTACGATTGGAGAGATTCCGCGTAGCAACTACATTGAAGCTGAAGAGAGAGTAATTAATGAATTGAAAGAGGTTGGCAAGCCATTTATTATGGTTGTCAATAGTGCACAGCCTTATCATCCAAGTACAGAGACGCTCAGATCCAGTCTTGCTGAGAAGTATGATATTCCAGTCCTTGCGATGAGTGTGGAAAGTATGCGTGACAGCGATGTTCTTAATGTCTTAAGAGAAGCTCTATATGAGTTCCCAGTTCTTGAGGTAAATGTTAATCTTCCTAGCTGGGTAATGGTATTAAGAGAAAACCATTGGCTCCGTGAAAGCTATCAGGAAGCGGTAAAAGAAACAGTTAAGGACATTAAAAGATTAAGAGATGTTGATCGAGTAGTCCAGCAGTTCAGTGATTTTGATTATATTGAAAGAGCTGGGTTAGCAGGTATAGAGATGGGGCAGGGGGTTGCAGAAATTGATTTATTTGCGCCTGATGAACTCTATGACGACATCTTAAAAGAAATTGTCGGTGTAGAAATTAGAGGGAAAGATCATTTACTGGAGCTCATGCAAGACTTTGCCCATGCGAAAGCAGAATATGATCATATATCAGATGCGTTAAAGATGGTGAAGCAGACGGGATATGGAATTGCATCCCCTTCATTATCGGATATGAGCTTAGAGGAGCCGGAAATTATCCGTCAGGGTGCACGGTTCGGGGTAAGACTTAGGGCAGTTGCTCCATCCATTCATATGATCAAAGTGGATGTTGAGTCAGAATTTGCTCCGATTATCGGAACAGAGAAACAGAGTGAGGAGCTTGTCCGCTACTTAATGCAGGATTTTGAGGATGACCCATTATCGATTTGGAATTCTGATATCTTCGGCAGGTCCTTAAGTTCCATTGTAAGGGAAGGTATCCAGGCAAAGCTGTCGTTAATGCCGGAAAATGCCAGATATAAATTAAAGGAAACCCTTGAAAGAATCATTAATGAAGGTTCAGGCGGATTAATCGCAATTATTTTATAAGTCAGAAAGACTCCAATTTCGGAGTCTTTTTGGCTTTTTTTATTTTATTTTAACTCCAAATATTTCAAAATGAGTAGTTTTTTGTCGAAACGAAGAAAAGATTACCATAATTTCATGAATTATTCTTGATATGCGTAAATGATTGTGATAATCTTTTAACAGACTTACGTTATAGTGCTTTAAACCTTTATATAATAAGGTTTTTGAGGGAAAAGTAGTATAAAAATTGTAAAGAAAAAATATTTTGATTACTTTGCCAATAAAAGTGCGCTGTAACGTATAGAAATAAGAAAAATTGTTTAGAAATGTAGATAAGTAATTATTTACGGATCTTAATTAATTTTATTGGGAGGAGGTGAATGGCATGAACAAGACAGAACTAATTAACGCAGTAGCAGAAGCAAGCGAGCTTTCTAAAAAAGATGCTACAAAAGCAGTTGATGCTGTTTTTGATTCAATTTTAGATGCTTTAAAAAATGGTGATAAAGTCCAGCTTATTGGATTTGGTAACTTTGAGGTACGTGAACGTGCTGCACGTAAAGGTCGTAATCCTCAAACTGGTGAGGAAATCGAAATCGGTGCAAGCAAAGTTCCTGCTTTCAAACCAGGTAAAGCGCTTAAAGATGCAGTAAAATAATTACATAAATTATTGCTTTAAGCGAATGCTTGAGCAAAAAGGTCATGGTAACCTCCATGGCCTTTTTTCTTTTTGGTTGTGTTATAGGAAATTTTTAATTTTCGAAACTAAGTTGATTGCAGCGGAAAGCGAAGCGCCTGGAGCGGAAATCAACAGTTAAGTTAAACTGATCCTTTAAAAAAAGCGGGCATTTGCTGTTCAACTTTGTCTCAATTAAATGATTATGCTAATATGTATGTGTCATAATACTTGATAGAGGTACAGTAGGAGGAATTTACATGTCGGTAGTCGATCGTACCCAAATTGAGGAAGCGGTACGTTTAATATTAAAAGCCATTGGTGAAGACCCAAGCCGTGAAGGTCTTCTGGATACACCTAAACGGGTTGCGAAAATGTATGAAGAGGTTTTTAGCGGATTAAATGAAGACCCAAGTAAACATTTTGAGACGATATTTAGTGAAGACCATGAAGAATTGGTCTTAGTTAAGGATATTCCATTTTACTCCATGTGCGAACACCATCTGGTGCCGTTTTTTGGGAAAGCGCATGTTGCATACATACCTAAAGATGGAAGAGTAACGGGGTTAAGTAAATTGGCGAGAGCGGTTGAAGCGGTGGCAAAAAGACCACAGCTTCAAGAAAGAATTACATCCACTGTAGCTGACAGCATGATGGAAAAACTACAGCCTCATGGTGTAATGGTTGTGGTGGAAGCAGAGCATATGTGTATGACCATGCGGGGCGTTAAAAAGCCTGGTTCTAAAACCGTTACAACAGCTGTACGTGGAACACTTGCCAATGATACGATTGCCCGTTCTGAAATCTTGGCATTAATAAAGAATTAAGCGAGGTTAAAACATGGAAAAACGTCAATTACCAAGCGCTGACTACGTTGTAATCAAAGCCGTTGATGATGGTGTCAGTGTCATCGGATTAACTAGGGGAACGGATACGAGATTTCATCACTCTGAAAAACTTGATAAGGGTGAGGTATTAATCGCCCAATTTACCGAACATACTTCCGCTATTAAAGTTAGAGGAAATGCTAAAATACTCACCCATTTAGGGGAAATTGAAAGTGAAATGAAAAAATAACAAATATCGTCAAGATAGGAGTTAATCCTTCATAAATCCTACTTATTTCCTCACTGTGGAAATGTATTTATTTTGTGAATTCCTGCCCATATAAACGCTTTTATGATATAATTGTCACTGCCTTGTGTAAAAAGGAACTTAAATAAATATTCTACTTCGGGGAAGCAAGGGTGATTTGATTGCTAGACATTCGACAAAAATTTTCAGATATTAAGGAGAGGGTAGAACAAAAGGTACTTCATCCTTACTTAATTAAATATATTGATACTCCTGTAATTGATGAGGATAAACTGCTTATCCTCATATCGATAATGGACCGACTCGAATTGTCTTACAATGATTTGAAAAATTATGCTTTGACAACAATGCTTGTTCAAATTGCCCTTGATACCCATGATCATATTACCAATGAAGCAGTTGAAGAAAAATATCGGCAATTAACCGTCTTGGCAGGAGACTATTATAGCGGGTTGTATTATAAACTATTGGCAGATTCGGAAGATATCATGATGATAAGAGAACTTTCAAAGGGTATAAAAGAGGTTAATGAACATAAGACATTTGTCTATCAAAGAGAAATTAATGGAATCGAAGAATTGATGGCCAGTATTTCAAAAATTGAGAGTTCACTTCTCGAAAAAATCTCTGATTTTTTTCAAGTTGAATTATGGAACAAATTTATTAGTAATCTGTTGTTTTTAAAACGATTACAGATCGAAAAAAGAAAGTTTATAAATGCTGAGGACAGTATCCTATTTGAATCGATGAAAGAAATTGTCTTTTTAAGAAGGAATCATTCTTTAACGAAACTTAATGACAAACAACAACAGGAGTTACTTTTAATCTGTGATCATTATATCGACAAGTCCAAACAATTTGTCCTTAACGGAATCAGCCAGCTTCCTTACTTAAACGACGTGTTAGAAGCTAGGATTTTTTCAATTATGAATGAACCTCAACCAAAGGCGAAAACTTTAGTGGAAGAAGGGTAAGCAGATGCAGCAGTCGAAAGAACAACGAGTTCATAAAGTTTTTGAGAAAATCTCTGACAACTACGATAAAATGAACTCGGTTATAAGTTTTCAACAACACATCAAGTGGCGTAAAGATACCATGAAAAGAATGAATGTTAAAGAGGGTTCTAAGGCACTGGATGTATGTTGCGGAACAGCTGATTGGACGATCGCCCTCGCTGAAGCAGTTGGTCCATCTGGTGAGGTAGTCGGGTTGGATTTTAGTCAAAATATGCTGAATGTTGGAATTGAAAAAGTACAAAATCTTGGACTAAATCAAGTCAGTTTAATACATGGGAATGCGATGGAGCTTCCATTCTCCGATAACAGCTTCGATTACGTGACAATTGGTTTCGGTTTGAGGAATGTACCTGATTATCTTCAGGTTTTAAAAGAAATGCACCGGGTACTTAAACCCGGAGGGGTTGCTGTTTGTCTTGAGACATCGCAGCCAACATTGATCGGATATAAACAGTTATATTATTTTTATTTTCGTTATATCATGCCTATGTTCGGGAGACTCTTTGCCAAAAGTTATGATGAGTATTCCTGGCTGCAGGAATCAGCCCGTGATTTCCCAGGGATGAAAGAATTAGCCCGTATGTTTGAAAAGGCAGGTTTTAAAGATGTATTTTTTAAACCGTACAGTGGCGGGGCAGCGGCTGTCCATATGGGATATAAGAAGTAAATCAGAAGTTTTTAGACAGGATGAAAAGCTGGGTGAATACAAATGAAATTAAAAATGATGTATTCATTTTTGAATTCAGATATTAATGCAATTGAAAAAAAATTAGAAGAAACAATACAAGCAGACTCTGCTCTTTTAAAACGGGCTTCTTTGCACACATTACAAGCAGGAGGAAAAAGAATTCGTCCTGTTTTTGTTTTGCTGGCGGGGAAATTTGGACGTTATGATATTCAAGAAATGAAAAATGTAGCCGTGGCATTGGAACTTATCCATATGGCTTCCCTTGTTCATGACGATGTCATTGACGATGCTGACCTTCGGAGAGGGAAGCCAACTGTCAAGGCAAAATGGGATAATAGAACCGCCATGTATACAGGAGACTTTATTTTTGCCTTAGCATTGGAATTAATGGCTGAAATTAATAAACCATTAGCTCATAAGATTTTAGCCAATACGATGGTCGAAGTAACTATTGGAGAAATTCAACAAATTAAAGATAAATATCGATTTGACCAAAATTTAAGGGACTATCTTAGAAGAATCAAGAGAAAAACGGCCTTATTGATTTCTGCCAGCTGCCAGCTCGGTGCGATAGCTGCAGATGTAGAGGAATCGATTCATAAAAAACTCTATTTGTTCGGTTACTATGTGGGAATGGCTTTTCAGATTACTGATGATATTTTAGACTTTACCTCTTCTGAAGAGGATTTAGGAAAGCCGGCCGGAAGTGATTTGCTTCAAGGGAATATTACCGCTCCCGTCCTTTATGCTATGGAAGATGTGGCAATCCGTATTGAAATCGAAAAAAAGGTCCATGAGAATATGGACCCATCAGAGATACAATCGATTATTATGCTCATAAAGAAATCCGGTGCCATAGAAAAATCAATCCTATTAAGTGATTTATACTTAAATAAAGCCTTGCAAATCCTTGAAGAGCTCCCTGCAAATAAGGCAAAAAAGACATTGAGGGATATTGCGAAATTTATTGGACGTCGTAAGTACTAATTCGGAAAAGAGAGTAGACTATTCACTCTCTTTTCGCTTCCACTTTTCGGTCTTGCGCAATTTTCAAAAAAATGATAACATTTTCATGGATTGTCCATAAAGACAATTAATATACATACGATTTTAGGAGTGGAATTCATGGAAAAAACATTTTTAATGGTTAAGCCTGATGGAGTACAGCGTAATTTAATCGGAGAAATCGTTGCACGTTTTGAAAAGAAGGGCTTTCAGTTAGTAGGTGCAAAATTAATGAGCATTCCTACTGAGCTTGCTGAAGAACATTATGGTGAGCACAAAGAACGTCCATTTTTTGGCGAATTAGTGGATTTCATTACTTCAGGTCCTGTTTTTGCAATGGTATGGCAGGGTGAGAATGTAATTGCAACAGCACGCCAAATGATGGGATCTACTAACCCTAAAGATGCTGCTCCTGGAACGATCCGTGGAGATTTTGGCTTAACAGTAGGGAAAAATGTAATTCATGGCTCTGATTCACCTACAAGTGCAGAGCGTGAAATTGGGCTGTTTTTTAAAGAAGGCGGTTTAGTTGAGTACAATAAACTTGTTAACGACTGGATTTATTAAGAGTAAGAAAGAAGCATTTGTATAGTAACTATACAAGTGCTTTTTTTGTATGCGCATACAAAAAAGTATTAAATATTTGAAAATTCTTTAGTGTACAAATGAATCTATAATTATTATCATTAATAAATAATTGGGATATAACAATTTATCGTATTTTCAGAATAATTTCTCTAGGTTTATTAGGCTGTATGTGGTATATTGATAAAAATCCTTTAATGAGTTGAAGGGGGAAAGAATAATGGTTATGAGATACTTGACAGCTGGAGAATCACACGGACCACAGTTAACAACAATACTTGAAGGTCTGCCAGCAGGAATGCCTTTATTAGCTGAAGATATTAATAGTGAATTGGCAAGAAGGCAACAGGGCTATGGCCGTGGAAGAAGAATGCAAATCGAAAAGGATACAGTTGAAATTGTCTCGGGTGTTCGTCATGGACAAACACTTGGATCCCCGATTGCTCTAGTTGTTAAAAATAATGATTGGAAGCATTGGACTAATATTATGGGGGCTGACCCATTAATTGAAGGCGAAGAGAGCGAAGTCAAGCGGAAAATTACGCGTCCCCGACCAGGCCATGCCGATTTAAATGGGGCTATTAAATATGGTCACCGTGACATGCGAAATGTACTGGAAAGGTCTTCTGCACGTGAGACAACTGTTAGAGTAGCTGCAGGGTCTGTTGCGAAAAAGCTTTTATCACTGGTGGGGGTAAAGATTGTTTCTCATGTTGTCGAAATTGGTGGAATAAAGGCAAATGTTGATCCTTCCTTATCCTTTGAAACGATAAAAGAGCGAACTGAAATCTCGCCTGTTCGTTGTGCTGATCCGAGTGTTGAACAAGCTATGATGGATGCTATCGATAATGCTAAGAAAAATGGGGATTCGATTGGCGGCGTGGTGGAAGTTATTGCAGTTGGAATGCCAACGGGTGTTGGAAGCTATGTTCAATACGATAGGAAACTAGACTCAAAGCTTGCAGCTGCGATCGTCAGCATCAATGCATTTAAAGGTGTCGAATTTGGGATTGGTTTTGAAGCAGCAAGCAAGCCAGGCAGTGAAGTACATGATGAAATCATTTGGGACGAGGAAAGAGGATATACTCGGAAAACAAACCGTCTTGGCGGTTTTGAAGGTGGAATGACAACTGGTATGCCAATTGTTGTCCGAGGAGTTATGAAACCCATTCCTACCCTTTATAAGCCATTAATGAGTGTAGATATTGATTCAAAAGAGCCGTTTTCCGCAAGTGTTGAACGCTCAGATAGTTGTGCTGTTCCTGCGGCTGCAGTTGTGGCAGAGCATGCAGTTGCATGGGAACTGGCCAATGCGTTAATTGATCAATTTTACAGTGATCGATTTGAAACTTTTGCAGATGAAATCAAGCGCCAGCATGAGTATGCGAGGGAATTCTAAATGAAAGCAATTCCTATTCAAACTAGCTCCAAAAGCTATGAAGTTTTTGTTGGTCAGGGTGTAAGATTTGAGATAAGCAAATTTTTATCTAATCATTTTAGGGATCTTACAAAAATATTAATCATTACTGATGAAACAGTAGGGAATTTACATCTTGAACAACTGCTGCCGCTTTTAAATGAGTGGAACCCGGCAGTCTATACGGCTCCGAGTGGGGAAAAAGCTAAAACCTTTGAAGTATATTATGATGCGTTATCCCAAGCATTAGAAAACAGGCTTGATCGAAAATCTATCATTATCGCGTTTGGCGGTGGAGCTATAGGCGATTTATCTGGTTTTGTTGCTGCATCTTTCATGAGAGGGATTCCTTTTATTCAAATACCAACCACGATCCTGGCTCATGATAGTGCTGTCGGGGGAAAAGTAGCCATCAATCACCCGCTTGGGAAAAACATGATTGGCGCTTTTCATCAGCCAGATGCTGTTTTTTATGATTTAGAATTTCTTAAAACACTGCCAATTCAGGAAGTACGTTCAGGTTTTGCAGAAGTTATCAAACATGCACTTATATATAATCCATTATTTTATCAATGGCTCCAAGAGAATATCCTTGATCTTTCAGTAATAAATTCGGAACAGCTGTTGGAATCACTTACAGAAGGAATTAAAATCAAGAACGAATTTGTCTCCAAGGATGAAAGGGAGACTGGGGTTCGTGCCTTTTTAAACTTTGGACATACCCTTGGACATGCAATCGAATCAGAAATGGGCTATGGGAATTTTACCCACGGGGAAGCCGTTATGATTGGTATGGTTTTTGCACTGAAATTAAGCAATGAACTGCTGGGACTTTCTTTACAAATAAATGAATTTGTTGACTGGGTAGAAAAGCTAGGGTATAAAACGACCATTCCAGAGGGACTTTCGGCCGAACAATTACTAAGAAAAATGAAACAGGATAAAAAGTCAATTGATGAAACTGTTCGTTTTGTTTTGTTAGAACAATTGGGGAAGCCAAAACTTCTAGAACTTTCCGACCAGTTTTTGCTAGAGAGATTAAATGAATTTTAATAAAGGAGGGCTTTTCATGATCAGAGGGGTGAGGGGAGCAATCACTGTTGACAGCAATTCGGAAGAAGCTATCCTATCAGCAACAGAAGAGCTCTTAGGACATTTAATAAAGGGTAATAACATAGAACCAGAGAAGGTTGCTTCCGTTTTTATTTCAACAACGGAAGATATTAATGCCATTTTTCCAGCAAAGGCATTAAGGAATTTTTCAGGGTGGACATATGTTCCGGTTATGTGTATGCGGGAAATGCCTGTACCCAATGCTTTGCGGATGTGTGTTAGAATTATGATGCATGTTGATACGGAGATTTCACAACAAGAAATTGTCCATGTTTATTTAAAAGGCGCCGAAGTTCTAAGACCAGATTTGGGTAATACCATAACAAATAGTTAGACCTTAATTAATTTTATTTTTTTAAGGAGAGAGTGGAAGTTATGAGATGGAAAAAACAATTATTGACACTAACCCCATATCAGCCGGGAAAATCAATTGAGTCTGTTAAAAGGCAATATAATTTAGAGAAAATTGTCAAGCTTGCTTCAAATGAGAATCCTTTTGGATGCTCAAAAGAGGTTCTTTCTGCTTTAGAGTCTCATCAGCCTGGTTTCGCTATCTATCCTGATGGCTACGCAACGGGTTTAAGGGAAGCGGTAGCTGAATTCGTTAAGGTTGAACCAGAGGAGATTATCTTTGGAAATGGATCAGATAATATCATTCAAATGATTTCTAGAGCTTTGCTTCACCCAGGTGTGAATACGGTTATGGCTGTACCTTCATTTTCACAGTATAAACACAATGCTGTGATAGAAGGGGCAGAGGTAAGAGAAATTCCATTAGTGAATGGTGATCATGATTTAGAACAAATGCTTGCAGCGATTGACGATCAGACTAATGTTGTCTGGGTATGCAGCCCGAATAATCCGACTGGTACATATGTTTCTGAGAGCAAATTAACTGCATTTCTTGAAAGAGTGCCTGCGCATGTACTGGTAGTACTTGATGAGGCTTATTATGAATACGCGGTCGCAGAAGATTACTATGATTCTATTGCATTAACTCGAACTTATCCTAATTTAATTGTTTTAAGAACCTTTTCTAAAATTTATGGTCTTGCGTCTCTGCGTGTTGGTTATGGAGTTGCTAATAAATCTATCATTCAAGCGCTAGAACCAGCACGTGAACCGTTTAATGTGAACTCGTTTGGCCAGACTGCTGCTATTGCCGCTATTAAAGACCAGGAATTTGTTCGGGAATGCAGAGAGCAAAATCAAAAAGGATTGAAGCAATTTTATGATTTCTGTCAGGAAAACCAGTTACACTATTATCCATCTCAGACGAATTTCATCTTAATTGATTTAGAGCAGGATGCTGACACAGCATTCCAATACCTATTAGAAAAAGGTTACATTGTACGATCAGGAAAGGCTCTAGGTTTTCCTACTTCTTTAAGGATTACTGTCGGCTCATTTGAACAAAACGAAGGTGTTTTACAAGCATTAGCTGACTTTCTTGCAGAAGTAAATAAAGTTGTAAAATAGATTAACTGTCTGGCTCCGGTGCCAAACGACCAGTAATTAATGGGGGGCGCCGGCGCTTTTCTTATAGGGGGATTAAAATTGGAGGGCCGTGTTTTTGTCATAGGGTTGGGGCTAATAGGTGGTTCGCTAGCCTTATGTATTCGAAAGGAACATCGGGGAGCAACAGTGGCCGGTTATGATATCAATCATGAACAGGCCAGATTGGCAAAAATGCTTGGTGTGGTTGATGAAATAGTAGGTACGATAGCTGAAGGAGCTGAGAGTGCAGATTTAATTATTATTGCAGCTCCGGTAGTTGAAACAGAGAGGATTATTCAGTTACTTTCTGAGCTTTCTTTAAAACCTGAGGTTATCATTACTGATACTGGAAGTACAAAAAATAAAATTGTAACTAACGCTGCAGCCTTAAAATGTAAAGGAATTACTTTCATTGGGGGGCATCCAATGGCTGGTTCCCATAAAAGCGGCGTGACGGCAGCTAAAGAAATTTTATTCGAAAATGCTTTTTATCTTTTAACTCCGGAAGAGCATATAGAACATAAGAGAGTAGAAACGTTAAAATATTGGCTGATGGGTACAAATGCGAAATTTATATCTGTAACACCGAAAAAACATGATTATTTAACCGGAATTGTCAGCCACTTTCCCCATATAATTGCCGCATCCATTGTCCGTCAGACGGAAAGATTAGCAGAGGAAAACCATCTTATTCCACGCTTGGCAGCAGGCGGATTTAGGGATATTACAAGAATCGCTTCAAGCAGCCCGGAAATGTGGAAAGATATCCTACTGCATAACCGCGAGGTATTAATTGAGCTAATAGATTTATGGCAAGAAGAAATGGACTGGGTAAAGGTGCTGTTAGAACAAAAAAACAGCAGCGAAATATTCCAATATTTTCATCAGGCAAAACAATTTCGTGATAATCTTCCAGTACGAGAAAAAGGAGCCATTCCTTCATTCTATGATTTATATGTTGATGTCCCGGACTATCCAGGGGTCATCTCCGAAATTACTGGATATTTAGCAAAAGAAAATATTAGTATTACAAATATCCGTATTTTAGAAACACGTGAAGAGATATATGGAGTACTAGTAATTAGTTTTCAAACAGAAGAAGATAGGGAGCGGGCAGAAAAATGCATCCATACCCGTTCGAGCTACGCAACCTCAATTGGAACATAAATGATACAGATAAAGGTGATTTAATGGAATCAATTCAATTACAAGCTTCAGTAAATGGATTAAAAGGCGAAATTGAAATACCAGGGGATAAATCAATTTCCCATCGTTCGGTAATGTTTGGGTCAATTGCAAAAGGGATAACCAGGGTAACCAATTTCCTTCCTGGTGATGATTGTTTAAGTACAATTTCCTGTTTTCGGAAATTAGGCGTTAAAATTGAAGAGAATCAAGACGAATTAATTATACACGGAAATGGTTTTGAAGGGCTGCAAGAACCTAATGAAATATTGGATGTCGGAAATTCAGGGACTACCATTCGTTTGCTTTTAGGTATTTTAGCTGGCCGGCCTTTCTTTTCTTCACTCGTAGGGGATCATTCCATTGGTAAAAGACCTATGACCCGGGTAACGGAACCTTTAAAAACAATGGGGGCCCAAATAGATGGCCGAAAAAATGGAGCGTATACACCAATTAGTATCCGCGGAGGTCATTTAAACCCTATTCACTATCAATTACCAGTTGCCAGTGCACAGGTAAAATCAGCGTTGATTCTGGCGGGGCTTCAAGCTGAAGGAGAATCCACCATTATTGAAACGGCTGAAACCCGCGACCATACTGAGCGGATGATTAGGAAATTTGGCGGCGTTGTCGAAACAAATAATCGTGTTATTACAGTAAAAGGTGGACAAACTTTAGAAGCTTCCGATATACATGTCCCTGGCGATATTTCATCTGCAGCGTTTTTCTTAGTAGCTGGTGCCATTGTTCCAAAAAGTGAAATTTTATTAAAAAATGTTGGATTAAACCCGACTAGAACAGGGATTATTGAGGTTATGCAGAAAATGGGGGCAGACTTGGAGATCTCTTTGCATGATGACGATTCCTTTGAACCTACAGGTGATATTACCATACGGACTTCTAATCTTAGAGGAACCGTTATTGAAGGTGATCTGATTCCAAGGCTCATTGATGAAATCCCGATTATTGCTCTGTTGGCCACTCAGGCAGAAGGGAAAACAGTAATAAAAGATGCAGAAGAACTAAAAGTAAAAGAAACAAACCGGATTGATACGGTTGTAGTAGAATTAACAAAGCTTGGCGCAAAGATTGAAGCAACTGATGACGGTATGATTATTACAGGAGGATCGACCCTTCATGGAGGTACCGTTTCAAGCCATGGGGACCATCGTATAGGGATGATGCTTGCCATCGCCGCACTCTTATGTAATGATACTGTTACCCTTGAAAATCCTTCTGCTATTGCAGTATCGTACCCTAACTTTTTCACACATTTAAACGATTTAAAATAGAAAGAAAAAAGCTGCCTCGGGCAGCTTTTTTTATTTGGCCGTGTTAATGAACAAGCTAATTTTAAAAACTCTGTTGATTAGAGCAGAGGGCGCAAGACTCCTACCGGGAGTACGGGACAGGGGAGACCCCGCAGGCGCTTCAGCGCCGAGGAGGCTCCTCGGAACGCCCGCGGAAAGCGAAGTGCCTGGAGCGCAAATCAACAGGCAAATTTAGGATAGCATTTCTTTTAAATACTTACTCTATTTTTCTATAGGCCATATAGTCATAGTTTTTCCATTTTGCTCATAGCCTGTCTTAAAGGGAGTTAAAAGGAGGTAAGGAAAACGGATGGGCTATATTATCGAAAATGCAAATATTCTTAAGGAAACACAGTTGACTAAATGCTCGTTATTGATTAATGATACAATAATAACGGCCAGAGAATCTCAATTGAATCGTTATAAATTAATGAAAATGGATATGGATGCTTATATTATGACCCCTTCATTTGTCCTTTTTGATCCCAATATCCCTCTTAAAACCTCCTTTCGGGATTTACGACATTATTTAATGGGCCATTTTCTTATGAAAGGCAGTACCACTTTATTGACTTATGTAACGGTTTCTTATGAGAGTGAATTATGTGAAAAAATCAGACAAACCAAAACGGCTCTCATCAGTTCTCCGATTGATTTTGTTTTAGCAGTTAAAATCCCTGCGAGACTTTTAACTCCGTCTTTTATTAGAAAATGCAAGAAGGAGAAGATACCAGCTATTTTTATAGAGGCAGATAATATTCATGATTTGGAAAATCTGCCTTGGGGCTGGATTCGAGAGGCCATGTTTCCCTATAACCAACCGTTAATACCAATAATTTCTACCCAATTAAAGAAGGAAGCGAAGGGGGTTCTGTCGAAATGGAAAGCTATCATGGAAAAAGAAAAACTCCCCGCCATATTTGAAGAATTAAAAGAGCATGAGCCATTGTCTGTTCCAACATTAAATAAAATCGGCCTTTACCGTGAGAAAACAAGTTTATTGCATGGATCAGAATTAAGCTATAACTTATATTTTAAAGGCAGAGAAATCAAGAATGTTGATGAAGTGAATTTATTTCTTTATCATGGTGATAGACTTGCAGTAACAGTACACAAAGGGAAAGTTGTCAGAGCTGGGAAAGAGGTTTTAATTAAACCAGGGAATGGAGAACATGTTAAGGTGCAAACCCCATCTTATTTCTCATTTTAGAAGATATCGTGGACGAGAGGATAGAAAAATGGATAGAGTAAATAAAATTATTACACTGCTAGAAAATGGCCAACATAATGAGGCCATTCATGAATATAATGTTGTATTAAGAAATGGCATGCCAGATGAAAAGTTCCTTCTTGCAGAAGAATTGTATCACTTTGGCTTTTTAGAGGAAGCAAAAAAGCTGGTAGGGACTTTGCTGGAAATCTATCCTGAAGAAGGAGAGCTTCTGGTTTTGTTAGGAGAAATTTTAGTAGAACTAGGCGATGAGGAACAAGCAATTCTTGAATTAGAAAAGATTTCCGAACATGACCCAAGCTTTGGACAATCCTTATTGCTTCTGGCGGATCTTTACCAAGTTCAGGGGCTATATGAAGTGTGCGAAAGAAAGCTGTTGAAAGCAAAGGAAATTCTGCCTAATGAAATCATCATTGATTTTGCACTTGGTGAGCTTTACAGTGATCAAGGCGAGATTACACAGGCAATTAAAGCATATGAGACAGTATTAAAAGAACAGAGTGAAATTGCCGGTGTGAGTGTACACCAGCGGCTGGCAGAGCTGCTAAGTGCATCAGGAGCGTTTGAAGATGCTTTGGTTTATTATGACAAAGCACTGGATGAAAAATTAGAGATTAATACATTATTTGGTTATGCCTTTACTGCCCTGCAGGCAGGTTATAACCGAACGGCTATTGAGAAATTTACCGAATTAAAAGAGCTCGACCCCGAGTATCATTCCCTATATTTATATCTAGCAAAAGCTTATGAATATGAGGAAGAGCTTGAAAACAGTTTAACAGCAGTACAAGAAGGTATTAAACAAGATGAATTTAATAAGGAGTTATTTTTCTATGGCGGCAAAATTTCCATTAAACTTGGAAAGATAGACCTTGCAGAAAAATATTTCCGTGAATCACTTGCATTGGACCCGGGATATACGGAGGCAGCGCTTACATTAAATAAACTATTTTTACAAGAAGAACGTTATGAAGATGTAATCGAGTTGATTTCACAGCTTGACTATGCTGAGGATGAGGAGCCGCAGCTCCTATGGGATACAGCCATTGCCTATCATAATTTAGAGGAATATTCATATGCATCAGACAAATATGAAAGTGCATATACTTTTTTTAAGAATAACGAAGCATTCTTGTTGGATTATGGATATTTTTTAATTGAAGAAGGAAAAAACGACCTGGCTGCCGAAATTTTTAAACAGTTACTTAAAAGTGACCCGACAAATGGTGAATATCTAGATTTATTGGAACGTCTAAATATTTTATAAAAAAGCTGAATATGCAGAGGAGGGAAACGATCATGGCAACCCCTGTTTCTGTCAACGAGAAGAAGGACTTTATCCGCTGGTTTTTAAATCATTATCAATTAAAGAGAAGAGAGTGTGTTTGGATACTCAATTATTTAATGAGTCACGACCAATTAATGGAGAAGGTACATTTTGTTGAGCAGGCTCAGTATTGTCCTCGTGGGCTGATTATGTCGACCCATTGTGTTGATAAAGTGCCATTCCGCTTTTATAAAGAAAATGTAATGACAACTGATGCTGAAAAATCCTTCCATGATATTCGGTTAAACCGTGATGAAGACATTTTTATTCAATTAAACTTCCATGCTTCTAACCAGGCACATCAGTATGCAGCGGTACTAGAAGAAAATCCATTTGTTCCAAAACACCTTCAGGTTAATGAAAAAGACGGTATTGTTGCAGAACAATTATTAAAAAGCAGTATTGAGCGTTTCCAGCGAGAGAAACTTCTGAAGTTAATAGATGAAGCTCTTGATAAGCAGGATGAAAAGGCATTTCATGAATTAACGGAAAAATTGAATAAACTTACACAAATCGAACATCAAAATGGGAGCTTGCGTTAAGCAGCTTCCTTTTTATTTTTCTGCTGCCAATTTCCTTTTGCCTCTCCCTGAAAAAATGTTATGATAATGTTAATGATTGGAAAAGGCTGGTGTAATAGTATGAAATGGATCTCAAAAGATATAGAAACCTATAATAGTGCCAAGGAATATGTAGATACAGTCGTTATTCCTTTATGTGCTCTGTCGTTTGGGAATGAAATGAAACAATCCTCTTCAAATATAGAATTTATTTCGTTATTAACGAATTATTTAGAAAGGCAATTCACAGGGAGGCTTGTCTTAATGCCTTCATTTACATACTTAAAGAGTAGTAACATGGAAGAGACTTTGGTTCAGCTAAGGCAATGGGAGGCGGCTGTACAAAATAGTGATTTTAAGCATATATTTTATATAACCTCGGAACCTGACTGGAAAATGGTAGAGGACAAGCTTAGCGGGGGGTTAATCTGGATGCCATCCATCCCGCTGGAAGGATTAAACGATTCACAAAAGGCGTCCATTATAGAAAGCCAGGTAAAACAAATTCTAAGTATATTTACACGAAAGTGGCAAGAAAATTTATAATTATTAACGGATTAACATGTTTTTAAAATAGTATAATATTGACCTTGTTTGAAGATTGATATATCATGGTTATGTCCTAGTTTTATATGTGTTTATTTAATGTCCGATGGACTTAACTTGTGAACAGAGGGGGGATAACATGAGTAAGCATCGCGTTTCTAGAAGACAATTTTTAAGCTACACATTAACAGGTGTAGGAGGGTTCATGGCAGCAGGGATGTTAATGCCAATGGTTCGTTTTGCGATTGATCCTGTCTTAAAGGCTAAAGAAGGTGGAGATTATATTGCAACACCACTGAAGGTGGCAGATATCACGAATGAACCGCAGCGGGTGGATTTCACGTACGAGCAGGTAGATGCGTGGTATACTTCGGAGATTACCGAAACTGCTTGGGTGTATAAGGATGAGCAAGATAAAATTGTTGCTCTTTCACCAGTCTGTAAACACCTAGGTTGTACCGTTGGATGGGCTACTGATAAGGAACACCCAGATCAATTCTTCTGTCCTTGCCACTTTGGCCGTTATACGAAGGATGGAACAAACGTTCCGGGTACTCCGCCAATAGCACCACTGGATGTATATCCTATTCAAGAAAAAGACGGTTTTCTTTATTTAGGTAAAGCTGAACCACGAAAGGAGGCGTAATCATTGTTAAACAAAATTTACGATTGGGTAGATGAACGTTTAGATATTACGCCTTTGTGGCGCGATATCGCAGACCATGAGGTACCTGAGCATGTTAATCCAGCGCACCACTTTTCTGCGTTTGTATACTGCTTTGGCGGTCTGACATTTTTTGTTACTGTTATTCAAATACTTTCTGGTATGTTCTTAACGATGTATTATGTGCCAGATATTAAAAATGCTTGGGAATCCGTTTACTATCTACAAAACCAAGTAGCATTTGGACAAATTGTAAGAGGAATGCACCACTGGGGTGCGAGCTTGGTTATTGTAATGATGTTCTTACATACATTACGTGTATTTTTCCAAGGTGCTTACAAAAAACCTCGTGAATTAAACTGGGTTGTCGGAGTTCTAATTTTCTTCGTCATGCTTGGTTTAGGATTAACGGGTTATTTATTACCTTGGGATATGAAAGCGTTATTCGCTACAAAGGTTACATTGCAAATTGTCGAGGCAGTGCCGTTCATTGGAACCTACTTAAAAACGTTAATGTCCGGCCATGAAACGATTGTTGGTGCCCAAACCCTTACTCGTTTCTTTGCGATTCACGTATTCTTCCTGCCAGCTGCATTATTTGGCCTAATGGCAGCCCACTTTATGATGATTCGTAAACAGGGGATTTCTGGACCACTATAAGATTCGGCCCAAGTGAAAAGTTGATTATAATTTACGAATAAAGGAGGGGAATTGCTCAATGCATCGCGGTAAAGGTATGAAATTCGTTGGTGACTCTCGTGTTTTAGCACCAGAAGCACGTACGAAGAAAAATATTCCGAAAGATTACTCAGAATACCCTGGTAAAACAGAGGCATTTTGGCCTAACTTCCTTTTAAAAGAATGGTTGGTTGGAGCAGTATTTCTTGTCGGCTTTTTATGTTTAACAGTGGCACATCCAAGTCCGCTAGAAAGAATTGCGGACCCTTCAGATACAGGTTACGTTCCGATGCCGGACTGGTACTTCTTGTTCTTGTATCAATTATTGAAGTATGAGTTTGCTGCAGGTCCGTATACAGTAGTGGGGGCAATGGTTATCCCAGGTCTTGCTTTTGGTGGCTTATTGCTTGCACCATTCATTGACCGTGGACCGGAACGTCGTCCAAGCAAGCGCCCATTAGCAACTGGATTTATGTTGCTTTCCTTAGCTGGGATTACGTTTTTAACCTGGGAGGCTGCCGCAAACCATGACTGGGAAGCTGCGAAAGAATATGGTAAAATTGTGGCTGATGTTGAGATTGATAAGGAAAGTGAAGGATATAAGATTGCTTCCGATAATACTTGTATCACTTGTCATGGAGACAGCTTCCAAGGCGGCGCTGGAGCACCAACATTAATTGGAACTGGGTTGTCTGCTGAAGAAATTGCAAAAATTGCAACAGAAGGTCAAGGCGGCATGCCTGGCGGAATCTTTAAAGGTGATGACGAACAGTTAAAAGTTCTTTCCGAATTTATTGCTGGTCTTGGTGAAAAATAAATTGATTGAAAAAAGCTGACGAAATTCGTCAGCTTTTTTCTTCATACTATTATATCGATGTAAGGTGGAGTATTAGTGAACAGGATTTATCCTCTCTTGGCACACAGATCTTTTTTAATTTTATTGCTTATTATTAATATTGCGGGAACCATATATGGTTATATGTGGTATGGCTGGCAGCTTAAAGAAACACCTGCAAGTTTCCTATTGTTTGTTCCTGACAGTCCAACAGCAAGCTTATTTTTTGTTTTTGTACTCATTGCTTTTCTTTTAAGAAAAAACTGGCCATTGATTGAATCGCTCGCGATTGTAACCTTGGTTAAGTATGGTATATGGGCTGTTGTCATGAATCTTCTCGTATTTGCTGTTCAAAAAGAAATGGATTGGACTAGCTGGATGTTAATATTTTCGCATTTCGCCATGGCAGTTCAGGGTGTGCTTTATGCCCCGTTTTACCGTTATAAATGGTGGCATTTAATTGTAACAGCGATTTGGACTTTACATAATGATGTAATTGATTATGTCTTCTTTATGATGCCAAGATATCATATGTTAAATGAATTTACCCCGCAAATCGGTTATTTTACTTTTTGGCTTTCGATCATAAGTTTAGCCATTGCATATTACTTTGTGATTCGTTCAAAGCGCTTTAAGTTAGACCTAAAATAAAGCTTTATTATTTTGGCTCTTTAACCTTGCCTGCTGATTTCCGCTCCAGGCGCTTCGCTTTCCGCGGGCGGTTCGGGGAGCCTCCTCGGCGCTGAAGCACCTGTGGGGTCTCCACTGTCCCGTACTCCCGCAGGAGTCTCGCGCCTTCCGCTCCAATCTACATGACAGTAAAATCGTATTTAAAGCATAAAGATGGTCTAACCTTGTCCAACCTTTCATACATTTTAATAGTTAATGATAGGGGGACAAGGTATGAAGATAAAATGGTTTCTATTAATTGCAATCGTTATAATGCTCGCTCCCATGACTGTTAGTGCTAATGAGGAAACTCCGATAGAGAAGCTTGATCATATTTCTGATGAGGCTCTTCAAATGATGAAAATTCATAGATACGAAGATGCCAAAAAGCTGCTGGATTATTTCTCGGAGCAATTTACGAGCATCACGAACGAAGAGAGTCCTTTTACGATGGATGAGCTAAGAGTAATAACCGTGTCTCATGATGAAGCACTAGAGGCAGCAGAAAGCTCAAGTATGGAGTACGAGGAAAGAGTAACAAGACTAACTAAGTTTAGACTGGCAGTTGATGCTATTGCAACTAGTCATCAGCCATTATGGACCGAGATGAAAGACCAAATAATGACCGCCTTTCAACATGCTAGACAAGCAGCTAGCAGTGGCGATTCAGCGGATTTCCATTCTAATTTTAATACTTTTTTATCTCTTTATAATGTGATTTATCCTAGTATGAAAATCGATGTATCCGCAGAAAATATCCAAAGGATTGATGCACGGATCAATTTTATTGATGAATATCGTTCCGAGGTTGTCAATGATGTAAAAAGTCAAGAGGAGCTCGAAGGTTTAGAATTAGACTTGAAAAAGCTTTTTGAAAATATGGATGAAGATGAAGCAGATCCGTCATTATGGTGGGTAATTATCTCTACAGGAAGTATTATCATTATGACACTTTCTTACGTAGGCTGGAGAAAATATCAAGGTGATACGGATATGAGGAAAAACCCCTCCAGGGATAGAAAAAATTAAGTTTTGGACTCCTCATCTTTGGGTAACTTCATGAGAAACGAAGGAGGTTCAAGAAATCATGGCTTATTTAATTTATTTTTTATTTATTATCATCATACCTTTATGGGCACAGATGAAAGTTAAAGGGACATTTGTCAAATTCTCGAAGGTTCCTAATTCAAAATACCGTACAGGTGCTGAAGTTGCTAGAGAAGTTTTAAATGCTAATAGTCTTTATAATGTAGCAGTTGAGGAGGGCAGAGGATTTCTTAGTGATCACTATGACCCCCGCTCAAAAACAGTTCGCTTATCACCTGAAAATTATCATGGTCAATCAATTGCTGCTGCAGCCGTTGCCGCCCACGAATGCGGTCATGCCATTCAAGATGCAGAGAAATATGCATTTTTACGATTTCGTCACGCTTTAGTTCCTGTCGCCAATATTGGTTCTAATTTCTCATGGGTGCTCATCTTGATGGGGGTTTTATTCCAAATGAGCGGTATGCTGCTTTTAGGAATTATCTTTATGGCATCAGCAGTGCTGTTCCAGGTCATTACACTACCTGTTGAATTTAATGCTTCTAACCGTGCCATGGATCAAGTAGTCTCGTTGGGTTTGATTGGTAATTCAGAAGAACGGGACGCTAAAAAAGTATTAAATGCAGCAGCCTTAACGTATGTAGCAGCTGCAGCGGTGGCAGTACTCGAATTATTAAGGCTGGTATTAATTTTCACCGGAATGAACAGAAGTGATGAATAAAAGCAATGCCGTTATCGGCATTGCTTTTATTT
This sequence comes from Neobacillus sp. Marseille-Q6967, assembly GCF_946151075.1. Lineage (GTDB taxonomy): Bacteria > Bacillota > Bacilli > Bacillales > Cytobacillaceae > Neobacillus. The sequence goes on from NZ_OX267715.1 coordinate 329,321, forward strand.
TTTCCTAGCTTTTCTATATTTCAATTGGCTTCTTATTTTCATCTAGTGTGAATCCCTCACCATGAACATCGTGTACGACGCTTACGGATATAAATGCATGAGGGTCTACCCCAGTAATTAAATTCTTTAAACGAACAATTTCATATCTGGCTACAACACAGTATAAGACTTCCCGTTCTGTTTTAGTGAATGATCCATATCCTCTAAGGACAGTAACGCCTCGTTCCATTTCATCCATAATTTTTTGGGAAATTTCTTGATTTTTCTCGGAAACAATCATGGCACCACGTGCGGAGTATGCACCTTCTTGAATGAAATCAATCACTCTTGCTCCAATAAAAACTGCAACAAGAGTATACATGGCCTGCTTATAATTTAAGTAGGTTAACATTGAAGCGGCTATTACACAGATATCGAATAAGAACATTGTTTTCCCCATGCCCCAGCCAGCGTATTTTTGGACAAGCCTGGCAATTATATCAACCCCGCCTGTAGTTCCGCCATATCGAAAAATAATCCCTAAACCTACTCCTAGAAAAACACCTGCAAATAAAGCGGCAAGGAGTAAATCATCATCAAGCGGCATGTTAATAGGGTACCTTTGAAATATCCATAAAAAAACGGAAAGTCCCACTGTTCCAATTAAGGTATAGACAAATGCTTTTCTCCCGAGTAATTTCCACCCGATAAAAAAAACGGGGATATTTAGAATTAAGTTCGTATAAGAAGGGTCCCACTTCCACAAAAAGTAGAGAAGAAGGGTGATTCCGGTAAAACCGCCCTCCGCTAATTTATTTTGCATATTAAAATTAACTAGTCCAAATGACATTATTGCTGTCCCAATTAAGATAAATAAAACATTTTTAAGTTTCAATCCAAAAATCATCATTTTCCACCTCTGCCATCATTTTCCTCAACCAGCGGCTTTTATTATAGCGGATAAACCATAGAAGAGCAATCTAAGGTAATAATGTTCGACATCTATCCTAAAATATTTGTAAAAATTATTTTTTTTAGCTAATGTAATAGTAGACAAGAAAATGAGGTGAACATAAGCATGGTCAAGGAAAAGTCGATAAAAGACCTGCAGAGAGAAGTAGATGCCTACATAGGTCAATTTAAGGAAGGGTATTTTAGCCCTCTTGCAATGACGGCAAGACTAACTGAAGAATTAGGGGAATTAGCAAGGGAAATAAATCATTATTATGGGGAAAAACCGAAGAAAGCAAGCGAGACAGAAAAACCAATTGAAGAAGAAGTAGGAGACCTTTTGTTTGTGCTAATCTGTCTGGCTAATTCATTAAATATCGATTTGGAGCAGGCACATGATTATGTGATGAATAAGTTTAATACACGGGATAAAGACCGTTGGACAAAGATAGAATCGAAAGGGAAGAGTGACGAATAATGAATCTTGTAAAAATTATCATTGCCGGACCCCGTGGTCGTATGGGCAGCGAGGCTGTTAAGCTAGTTAAAAACACTGATCATTTTGAACTGGTAGCTGTTGTAGACCGTAAATTTGACGGGCAAATGCTAAGCGATGTGGAAGGATTCCAAGATATTCGGAATGTTCCCGTATATTCGGATATCGAAAGATGCTTGGAAACTGTCGAAGCAGATGTTCTAATAGATCTGACTACACCTGAAGTAGGGATGCACCATGCACGGACTGCGTTAAAATTTGGAGTGCGGCCTGTTGTTGGTACTACGGGTTTTTCAAAAGTAGATTTAGAAGAATTGCAGCGTACTTGCGAGGATAAAGGGTTGGGCTGTATTATCGCCCCAAACTTTGCTCTTGGTGCTGTATTAATGATGAAGTTTTCACAAATGGCCTCCAAATATTTTCATGATATTGAAATTATCGAATTACATCATGATCAAAAACTTGATGCACCCTCTGGTACTGCAGTGAAAACAGCTGAAATGATATCAGCTGTAAGGGAACAAAAACTTCAAGGACATCCAAATGAAAAGGAAACCATCGATGGGGCTAGAGGTGCTGAATTTGAGGGTATGCGTATTCATTCTGTCCGTCTGCCTGGATTAGTGGCTCATCAACAGGTGTTATTCGGTTCAGATGGTCAAACATTAACTATACGTCATGATTCCTATAACCGAGCATCCTTTATGTCTGGTGTCAAAATTGCAGTGGACACAGTAATGACTGCCAATCAATTTGTATATGGACTAGAAAATATTCTTGAATAGGAGAGTCATCCATGAACATTGCTTTAATCGCACATGATAATAAAAAAAATGATCTTGTACAATTTGTAACTGCCTATAAAACTATATTTTCAAAGCACACATTATTCGCAACAGGTACGACAGGACTTAGAATTAGTGAGGCAACTGGTTTGAGTATTAAACGATATCAATCAGGTCCCCTTGGAGGAGATCAGGAAATTGGAGCAATGATTGCCCAAAACAATATGGATGTTGTGTTCTTTTTTCGGGATCCTCTGACCGCACAACCTCATGAACCAGATGTAACAGCGCTTGTCCGCTTGTGCGACGTTTACTCCATTCCGTTAGCTACGAATATGGGTACAGCAGAATTGCTTATTCGTGGTTTAGCAGAAGGTTTCCTTGACTGGAGAAATGTTATTAAAAAGAGCGGTGAACAGGATGAACAATAAGCGTGTACATATTTTAGCTTTTGGAGCCCATGCTGATGATGTCGAAATCGGCATGGGGGGAACCATCGCCAAGCTGTTTTCCGAAGGCAGGAATGTAGCTATTTGTGACCTTACTGAAGCAGAATTATCTTCTAATGGGACGGTAGAAATCCGAAAGGAAGAAGCGGCGAAGGCGGCGGAAATAATAGGAGTTACTGAACGGATTAATCTTTCCTTACCGGATAGAGGTCTTCAATTTCAAGCGGAATACATACGAAAGATAGCTTCCGTTATTAGAGCTTTGAAGCCGCAAATTGTTTTTGCACCCTATTTTGAAGACCGTCATCCTGACCATGGAAATTGTGCCCGCCTTGTTGAAGAGGCGGTTTTTTCTGCAGGTATAAGGAAGTATTTTACAGATGAAAACCAAGGCCCGCATAAGGTTTCAAGGGTTTATTTCTATTTAATAAATGGCTTTCATAAGCCGGACTTTACTGTCGATATAACAAATCATATCGACCAAAAACTAGCAGCTTTAAGGGCCTATAAAAGTCAGTTTGAACAAACGGAAGAAAGTTTTGATACCCCCCTTGTAAATGGGTATATAGAAACTGTTGAGGCGAGAGAAAGATTGTTTGGAAAACAAGTTGGAGTAGAGTTTGCGGAAGGTTTTCGATCGAAATTTCCTATCCTCTTAAATCGTGATTTGATCGGAGAATAAAAATGAAGAAACTTAAAATTGGAATTACATGCTATCCGACGGTCGGAGGTTCCGGAGTGGTTGCCACTGAGCTTGGAAAAATGCTTGCAGAAAGAGGTCATGAAATTCATTTTATTTCTTCCAGTATGCCGTTTAGACTTAATCGCATGTATCACAACATATTTTATCACCAAGTGGAAGTGAATCAATATTCTGTGTTTCAATACCCCCCTTATGATATAGCATTGGCGAGTAAAATGGCTGAAGTGGCAAATCGGGAGAAGTTAGATTTACTGCATGTCCACTATGCAATTCCACATGCTGTATGTGCCATTTTGGCAAAGCAAATGAGTAAGGTTGATTTAAAGGTTATTACCACACTCCACGGAACAGATATAACCGTGTTAGGCTATGATCCATCCTTAACAGAAGCGATAAAATTTGGTATAGAAAAATCAGATATTGTAACAGCCGTTTCAAATGCATTGATTGAACAAACGTATGACCTTATTCAGCCGGATAAAGATATTGAAAAAGTGTATAATTTTATCGATGAAAGAATTTATCGAAAAATGGATGTAAATCATCTAAAGAAGGAATTTAACATCAGAGATAATGAAAAGGTAATTATTCATGTATCGAATTTCCGGGCAGTTAAACGGGTTCAGGATGTAGTAAAAACGTTCGCTAAAATTTCAGAAGCGATGCCTGCAAAATTACTGTTGGTTGGTGATGGTCCGGAAATGACCCCCGTTTGCAAAATGGTAAAGAACTTAGGGTTAACAGAAAAGGTGCACTTGCTAGGGAAGCAGGAAAATTTAGAAGAACTATATAGTATCAGTGATTTAATGCTTCTGTTATCTGAGAAAGAGAGTTTTGGTTTGGTAGCTCTTGAGGCGATGGCTTGCGGGGTACCTAGTATTGGAACGAACGTTGGCGGATTACCGGAGGTTATTGAAAATGGAAAGAATGGTTACACCTGCCAGGTAGGGGATATACACGAGATTTCCAATAAAGCGATAACATTATTAAATGATCAAGACCTTCATCAACAATTTGCAATGGAAGCAATTAAAACCGTAAAAGCAAAATTTAGAGCAGATCATATTGTGAAGCAATACGAACAATTATATTTTAAGTTACTGAAATAAGGTGATGCAGTCATGATAGAACCTTTTTTATCAGCAGTCCCGGTACTTGAAAAGTTAGAAATGGCTGGATATGAGGCATACTTTGTAGGTGGATCGGTTCGAGATTTTCTTCTACATAAAACGATTAGTGACGTGGATATTGCTACTTCCGCAACACCTGATGAGGTGAAAAAGATCTTTCCTAAAACGGTGGATATCGGTATAGAACACGGCACCGTCCTGGTTTTGTTTCAAAATCAATCATATGAAATTACAACCTTCCGAACAGAAGCAGAATATCAGGATTTCCGCAGACCAAAAGAGGTAACATTTATAAGGGTGTTATCGGATGATTTGCAGCGGCGGGATTTTACGATGAATGCCATCGCGATGAATCGCGAAGGAAAGATTATCGATCCTTTTGATGGACAAACCGCAATAAAAGAAAAGATTATTAGAACCGTAGGGGATGCTAAGGAGCGTTTTCAAGAGGATGCGTTACGAATGATGAGAGCTGTCCGCTTTGTCAGCCAATTATCGTTTCACATAGAGGAAAAGTCCTTAGCAGCTCTGAAAAAATTAGTTTCCTTACTTGAAAACATTGCAATAGAAAGAAAACGTGAGGAGTTTCAAAAGCTATTCGCCGGGGCTAATCGAAAACAAGCTTTAGAATTAATCATAGAAACAAACATTTACTCCTTCCTGCCAGGTCTACAAAATAAAAAGGAAGAAATTCAAGATATGCTCTCTTTCAATATGGATCGGTTGAGTCCACGCGAGATGTGGGCGTTGCTAGGGTACTGTTTGAAGTTGAAGGGCAAAGAAATTGAAGGGTTTTTTAGAAACTGGAGATTTCCCCTTAAAGAGATTAGAGAAATTCAGCATATTTTATTATTTTTAGAGAAGAGACTGCAATCGGAATGGTCGACCTATGATTTATATATTGCAGGTAAAGCTATTATTCAATCCACTGAAATACTTTATCTTGTGTTAGAAGGTATCCGGGAGACCAGCTCGATTCACCATTTTTTACAATTATACAAAGAGCTGCCATTAAAAAGTCGGTCCCAAATGAAAGTGACTGGGAATGATTTGATGATTTGGTATGAAAGAAATGCTGGTCCTTGGTTAAAAGAAAAGCTTGATCATGTAGAACTTGCTATCTTGGAAGGGCATGTTGCTAACGATAAACAAAGGATAAAGGAGTGGCTGTCACGGTGCAATCACAAATAAGGAAAGAATTGATTGATGCCTTTACGAATGCTGGTGAATCCTATTTATCCGGACAGCATCTTGCAGAACTTATCGGCTGCTCTAGAACGGCCGTATGGAAGCATATCGAAGAACTACGTAAAGAAGGATTCGAATTAGAGGCAGTGCGGAAAAAGGGGTATCGAATCTTGAAAACCCCAGAGAAAATCACAGCGGATGAAATCAGACTAGGATTAAAGACAAAGTTCATTGGTAAAAACATTCATTACGAAGAGAGTGTGGAGTCAACACAAAAGATTGCACACCGGGTATCTTATGAAGATGCACCCGAGGGAACAGTCATTATTGCGGAAGAACAACGTTCAGGGCGCGGCAGAATGGACCGTAAGTGGCACTCTCCAAAATATACTGGTATCTGGATGAGCTTGATTCTTAGGCCGAACATCCCTTTGTCAAAAGCGCCGCAGCTCACACTTTTAGCTGCGGTTGCCATTGTTCAGGCAATCGAAGAACACTCTGATCTTACTCCTGAAATCAAATGGCCTAACGATATTCTTATTAATGGAAAAAAGGTCACCGGAATCTTAACGGAGCTGCAGGCAGAAGCTGATAGGATTAATTCGGTTATCATTGGAATTGGAATGAATGTAAATCAAACCAAAGAAGACTTCCCGGATGATCTGCAGGAGATTGCCACCTCATTAACGATTGAGAAAGGTGAAACCATTTCAAGGGCAGAGTTAATTCGGTTGATATTTTTTAAACTGGAAACTCTTTATTTACTCTTTTTAGAAAAAGGTTTTAAACCAATTAAGCTTCTTTGGGAGAGTTATGCCATCAGTATTGGGAAACAAATCACAGCTCGGACGGTATTAACCACGATTGTTGGGAAGGCAATGGGAATTACCGAAGAAGGTGTATTAAAAATAGAAGATGAAAACGGGGTTATTCACCACGTTTATTCGGCGGATATTGAGATATAAATCGATATTTACATTTTATTTGGGCAAACTATTGCTCTTTTTAACTATTTTTTTTATAATTCCACTAATGGGCGGTATCTTTATGAGCTGCACCTAAGAGATTTTTTAAATTAAAAAGGTTTCTGCCTAGATCCGAATGACGGACCGGGACAGAGGGATAGAACAGTAACAAGAGTAACGGGATCCTTCTGACTATTTGGAAGGATCTTTTTATTTTGCTCTCGTTTTTGCACCCTCTTCCTATTTAAAAGGAGGGAAATGGATGAAGCAAACTACTGATTTCTTAAAAATGAAACAACGTAATGAAAAAATCGTGATGTTAACTGCTTACGATTATCCATCTGCTAAGCATGCAGAACAGGGAGGAGTCGACTTAATATTAGTAGGTGATTCCCTTGGAATGGTCGTACTGGGATACGATTCTACGATTCCGGTGACGATGGAAGACATGATTCATCACACAAAGGCTGTAAAACGAGGAGCCAAGGATACCTTTATTGTTGTTGATATGCCGTTTTTGACCTACCATCTATCCATGGAGACAACTATAAAAAATGCTGGAAGACTTATGCAAGAAACCGGTGCCAACGCAGTAAAATTAGAAGGTGCTGATGATGTTATTGATAAGATTTCTGCACTTACGAAAGCAGGGATTCCTGTATGTGCTCATTTAGGTCTAACACCACAGTCAGTTGGAGTATTAGGCGGTTACAAAGTTCAAGGGAAAGATGCACAGGCTGCCATAAAATTACTAAATGATGCAAAAAAATGCGAAGAGGCAGGTGCCTTTGCACTTGTCCTTGAATGTGTTCCAAAGCAGCTTGCCGAGGAAGCCGCAAAGATTTTATCGATACCTGTTATAGGAATTGGTGCAGGGCCTGATGTTGATGGTCAAGTCTTGGTTTATCATGATATTTTAGGTTACGGCGTCGAACGTGTTCCTAAGTTTGTTAAAAAGTATTATTCATTAAATCCGCTTATTTTAGAAGCGGTTCAAACATACACAAGAGAAGTAAAAGAGAAACAATTTCCGGAAAGCCAGCACTCCTTCACAATGAAAGAGCAGGAATTGAGCGGTCTATATGGAGGTTTAAAATGAGAGTCATTACCACCATCAAGGAAATGCAAATTGAAATTTTAAAGAAAAAAGCGGAATACAAATCAGTAGGTTTTGTACCCACAATGGGCTTTTTGCATGAAGGTCATTTAACACTTATAAACAAAGCAAGACAGGAAAATGATGTGGTAGTGTTAAGCATCTTTGTAAATCCGTTACAATTTGGACCATCAGAAGATTTTACTACTTATCCAAGAGATTTTGAACGGGATCGGGCATTGGCTGAAAGTGAGAAAGTTGATTATCTATTTTATCCTGCTGTTAAAGAAATGTACCCACATGCCCTATCAAATACCGTCATCGTTCAAGAACGAACCGATGTGTTATGCGGCAGGTCGCGTCCTGGGCATTTTGATGGTGTTGCAACGGTTTTAACCAAGCTATTTAATATTGTCATGCCGACAAGGGCTTATTTTGGTAAAAAGGACGCTCAGCAGGTAGCGGTAGTGGATGGTTTGGTTAAAGATTTTAATTTTCCTATCCAAATCATCCCGGTAGACATAGTCAGGGAAGAAGACGGACTTGCTAAGAGTTCCAGGAATGTAAATCTTCTCCCGGAAGAAAGACTTCAGGCCGCTGTACTTTATAGAAGTTTGAAAGCCGCAGAGGCTGCTATTTTAGAAGGTGAGCGGAGCCCAGCTAAAATTAAGAACTCCATTCATCAGACGATAGCTGCTGAATCAAACGCTTTTGTAGATTATATTGAGATCTTATCTTACCCAGAGTTAAAAACTTTAGAGGAATTAAATGGGACAATCATTATAGCCCTTGCCGTTAAATTTACTAACGTACGTTTAATTGACAATCTTATTTTAGAATTATAGAGCCTTAAGAATGAACCTTTAAGGAGGAAAACCATGTTTCGTCATATGATGAACGGTAAAATTCATCGTGCAACTGTAACTGAAGCTAACCTAAATTATGTTGGCAGTATTACGATTGATGAGGATATATTAGATGCTGTCGGGATGACTGCAAATGAAAAGGTTCAAATTGTAAACAATAATAATGGTGCCAGGCTTGAGACATATATTATTCCAGGAGAGCGGGGCAGTGGTGTAGTTTGTTTAAATGGTGCTGCTGCACGTCTTGTTCAAAAAGGTGACATCGTGATCATTATTTCTTATTGTTTAATTCCAGAAGAAAAGGTTGAAGCCCACACACCAAAGGTAGCCATAATGGATGAAAACAATCGAATTGAAAGACTTCTCCATGCAGAACCTGCGCTGACGATTATGTAACACTCCCCCTATACTGGGGGTTTTTTCTTTTTTGTTTTTATTTTATATAATGAATAGTATGGTTTAGATACGTTTATAAAGATAGTTTTCTTTTTCTTTTATCTTTTTTGTGATAGGGTTTTAGTGAAGGTTAGAGGTGTAAAAGTTTATGTCAAATAAATTTGTCGTGGTCGATTTAGAAACGACAGGAAATAACCCAAAAAAAGGGGATAAAATAATTCAATTTGCTGCTGTGGTGATTGAAGATGGAACCATCAAGGAAAGTTTCTCATCACTCGTAAATCCGAAGAAAGAGATCCCGATTTTTATTGAAGAGTTAACGGGGCTCGATGATACAATGGTTAAGGATGCACCCTTATTTTCAGAAATTGCCCCAAGGGTAAATGAGTTACTAGATGGAGCCTATTTTGTTGCACACAATGTATTATTCGACTTGTCATTTTTACAAGAGGAATTGATTCAGGCTGGATTTGAGGGTTTTTATGGTTCCGTGCTTGATACAGTTGAAATGGCACGAATCCTTTTTCCGACGGCAGATGGTTATAAATTATCTGACTTGGCTGCTAAGGAAAACCTCAATCATGACCGGCCGCACCAAGCGGATAGTGATGCCCAAGTAACTGCTGAACTTTTTTTAATTCTAATGGAACGGCTCGGACAATTGCCGAGCATGACGTTACAGCAGCTTGCCAATTTGGCGGGGGGATTAAAAAGTGACTTACAACAATTAATTGAAGAAATTCTTTCTGAAAAAAATCAAATCGATGAAAATTTAGCAGAAACGATTGAGATTTTTCAGAAACTGGCTCTAAAAAAACAAGTTCCTTTTAACAGAATGGGTACCTCTTCCGTTGGAGAATCCTACCCTGAAAATGATGAGGAAAAAATTGCGTTGCTTAGAAAAGGCATTGAGAAATTTCATAAGAGAATCGGGCAATTTAAAATGATGGATGGTGTATTCGATTCCTTTAAGAATGAACACCATACATTAATAGAAGCTGGTACAGGTGTTGGCAAATCACTTGGCTACCTTTTGCCGGCAGCTTATTTTGCACGGCTGAAAAAAGAGCCAGTCGTAGTTAGCACACATACGATTCAACTACAGGAACAGATAATGAATAAAGAAATACCATTACTTTCCAGAATGCTTCCGTTTGAAATAAAATCCGTTTTACTAAAGGGAAGAAATCATTATATTTGTTTAGAAAAGTTTTCTAGGGCTCTTTTAGAGGAAAATGATAACTATGATACTACCTTAACGAAGATGCAGATCCTTGTTTGGCTGACAGAAACTGAAACGGGTGATAGGGATGAACTGAATCTTTCTAGTGGTGGTAATTTATTTTGGAATAAAGTTAAGAATGAGCACACAATCATTCCCAAGAATAAGATTTGGCTTGAGAATGATTTTTACCTGCGTGCCAAAAGAGCAGTAGAGGATGCAGATTTAATTGTTACGAACCATTCTTTATTATTAAGTAATCTCTCATCTGATGAAAGAATCCTGCCTGAATTTGACTATGTGATTATTGATGAGGGACATCATTTTGATAAAGTTGCCAGTCAATTTTTCGGACATACTTTAGATTATTTAACTACCCGAATTTTATTTAGTCAGTTTGGTCAATATGAACAAAAGCAGCTATTTTATGAGTTTGTTAAGATTTTGGAGTCTCAAAACATTGGGGAGATGCAAGAAAAACAGAAGGTCAATCAAATGATTGTTGAGTTGACTTATGAAATGGATGAGTTCTTTAGATTAATTAGTATATACGCTAAAACAAAGTCTGGAGCTAGAAAAGGGATAAATCGGCCGAAGATTCGTTTTTCACGTGACGACAAAGGGAAAGAAACAAAAGCCCTAGTTCATAGCGCAGAAAGGTTTTCCTTTTTAATAAAAGATTTACACACAATCTTATCTAAACACCTGGAAATAGTAATGAATAAAAAAGAATTTCTTTCTAGTCAGCAAAAAGGAAAATTAGAGGAGTTTGTCTCTTTTATTCATGACTTGGAAGAGCTCAAACATTCCATTCAGAATTGCTTTATGAAAGATTCTTTGGATGTAAAATGGATAGAAATTGATTTCCGCTCGCAGCAAAATGTAACCACTTTTTTTGCTCAGCCAGCTTTTGTAGCTTCTTCACTCAGAGAAAGATTTTTCAAGGTGAAAAAAGGGGTAGTACTGACTTCAGCTACATTAACAGTAAATCAATCGTTTGATTATATTCTGAATGAACTGGGTCTGGACTCAAGTTTAACGAAAACTATGACCATTTCTTCGCCCTTTGAATATAAAAACCAGGTTCAATTGTTAATACCTGAGGATTTACCAGAAATTAATACTGTAAGTCTTGAGGAATATGTCATTAGCATTACTGAACATATTATCACCATCGCAGAAGCCACAAAAGGAAGAATGCTAATTTTATTTACCGCTTATGATATGTTGAAGAAAACGTATGATCTGATAAAGGAAAGCGGTTTTCTACATGATTATGCTATGATTGCTCAAGGAATAACAGGCGGCAGCCGTACAAGATTGACTAGAAACTTTCAACGGTATGATAAAGCCTTATTGTTAGGAACGAGCAGCTTTTGGGAAGGGATTGATATCCCCGGAGAGGATTTATCATGCCTGGTCATTGTTAGGCTGCCTTTTAGTTCTCCGGATGAGCCGCTGACAGAGGCAAAATGCCAAATTATTAAACAACAGGGCGGAAATCCATTCAACAAGTATTCCTTACCAGAAGCAATTATCCGATTTAAACAGGGTTTTGGCAGGTTGATCCGTACAGAAACGGATCGGGGAATTATGATCGTTTTTGATAAGAGGATTATCACGACGAGATACGGAAAGAACTTCTTACAATCCATACCTTCCGTTCCTATAAAAAAAGGCAGTATCGATGAACTGGTTGATATCATAAACACTTGGTTATGAAATTTGGAAAAATTACACATCCTAACAGTAAGGAGGCATGTGTTATGAGAGTCTTAATAATCGTAACGGCACTTTATTTTCAAATGATATCCATGGGCTATGCCTCGTCTGAACCATTAGTAAATGTGGAAAAGATTGATCTAAACTTAAAGGACCGTGAGTTAGCAATCAGTTTTTTAGGGTTATCTGATGGTGAAGCGACCCTTATCCAAGGCCCAAATGGTGAAAATATTCTAGTCAATGCAGGAGGCAAAGGGACTGCTGGTGAATTGCAGGAGATTTTAAAACTTTATGGGGTAAATGAGATTCAAACTCTTATCATTACCAATAAAAACAATTTATTACCTGACCAAATACAAGAGGTAATGGCAGCCTATGAAATCAAAAAAGTTATCACTACAGCCCACCTTAAGGATCAATTGAAGACAACTCAAATGAATCAAATAGAAATAGGTACATGGGAAGAGGGTGTTAGTGAATCCCTGTTTCCTGGTTTGTCAGCAGAAGTCCTATTTGCCGGAAGTGGTGAAGATGAAGGTTTGGACTTCATATTACAGTTTTTTAACCATCGACTTTTTCTCATGACATCCTTTAGCCAACATGTCGAGGAAATTCTATTGAAAAAAAACTTAGATAATGTCAATATATTTAAAGTACCAAATTGGGCAAAGGAAAATTCTTTATCTGAAAAATTGATTCAGTACGTGAACCCTCAAATTTCTATTCTATTTGAGTCAGAAAAGCATCAGCCGGATCCCGACATCATCCACGACCTTCAGGATACTTGGTCAGAGGTGTTCTTTACAAGAAAGCATGGGACTGTGACAATAAAATTTACGGAAACAAGCTATGAAGTCTTTACATTCCCAGTAGAAAAGGAAGAGAAGAGCTGATATGATTGCTTTAAGAGTAGAGGAGGAATACAATGGAATCAAAAATTGAAATACTTTCAACCGTGAAAATTCAACACAGCCCCGATTTATATAAGGTTGTGGATGCACTTAACCGCACACTAAAAGAAAGGGACCTTATGTTTGGTTTAGCTTTGGATCAAGAGGATCAAACTAAGGCGATTTTCACCATTTACCGTACATAAAAGAAGTGGGGAAAAATGAAAAAAATTATTCTATTCATAGTGATATTTCTTATTGTTGCCTTGGGTATTTTTACAAAGGTTTATTTAAGTGCTGTTAAGCCTGTTAACACGGCAGAAGAAAAAGCTGTAAAACTTGCAAAAGAAAAAGGGCAGCTTAATGAAGTAGAGGATTTCCATATTTTTCACGGAACGGAAACGGTCAACGTTATAGAGGGTAGTAATAAAAAAGGAGAAAAGGTTATTGTTTGGATTCCAGAAAAAAGCAAAAAAGTCTTTGTAGACAAACCTAAAAATGGAATTTCAAAGGAAGAAGCAATCCAAGCTCTTTTAAAAGAAACCGACCCTGAGGAAATCGTATCTGTAAAATTGGGAATGGAAAAAAACATTCCTCTTTGGGAAATTTATTACCGTTCAGATAATAATTTGATAAATTATTATTATGTACATTTTAAAACAGGTGAAATGCTGAAAAAAATTGAAAATTTATAGGAAGTTGGAGACAGGAGGAGTAGGAAATGGAAGTCAGACTAGCAGGAAGGGTTGAGGCACTTACACCTTCAACTACATTAGCAATTACAGCAAAGGCAAAAGAATTGAAGGAACAAGGTGAGGATGTTATTGGTTTAGGAGCCGGGGAACCGGATTTCAATACACCACAGCATATTTTGGATGCTGCTACTGTATCAATGAATGAAGGGCACACGAAATATACACCTTCTGCTGGGTTACCGGCATTAAAAATGGCCATAATCTCAAAGTTTGAAAAAGACCAGGGTTTAACTTATAAAGCCAATGAAATTATTGTTGGGAACGGTGCCAAGCATATTTTATATACATTGTTCCAAGTGATTTTGGACGAAGGTGATGAAGTAATCATCCCAACTCCATACTGGGTAAGCTATCCAGAGCAGGTGAAATTGGCTGGCGGTGTACCGGTATATGTGGAGGGGAAGGAAGCAAATCAGTTTAAGATAACTCCTGAACAGTTGGTAAGTGTCATTACAAATAAAACAAAAGCGGTGATCATTAACTCACCGAGCAATCCAACAGGTGTAATTTATTCAGCAGAAGAATTACAAGCATTAGGCGAAATCTGTCTTGAACACAATGTTTTAATTGTTTCTGATGAAATTTATGAAAAACTGATCTATGGTCATAATCAACATACTTCTATTGCACAACTTTCACCAGAATTGAAAGAGCAGACGATTGTCGTGAATGGTGTATCTAAATCACATTCGATGACGGGCTGGCGTATCGGGTATGCAGCAGGAAATAAAGAGATTATTGCAGCGATGACAAACCTTGCAAGTCATAGTACATCAAATCCAACCACCACTGCACAATATGCTGCCATTGCGGCTTATAACGGTTCACAGGAACCTGTAGAGGAAATGCGGAAGGCATTTGAAAGCCGCTTGGAAATTATTTATGAAAAACTAGTATCCATTCCTGGGTTTACCTGCGTAAAACCACAAGGTGCGTTTTATTTATATCCTAATGTTAAAGCTGCGGCTGAAATGACAGGTTATAAAGATGTTGATGCATTTGTAGAAGCCTTGTTAGTAGAGGCAAAAGTAGCTGTAATACCTGGTTCAGGCTTTGGTACACCGGATAATATCCGTCTTTCTTATGCAACTTCGCTGGATTTATTAGAAAAAGCTGTCGATAGAATGAAGCAATTTGTTGAATCAAAACGATAAAAATTAACATGAGACTCGCCATCAGGCGGGTCTTACGTTATTTACAGAAGATGGATTTCTATTTTTCTTACTCAGAGGGAGTGTTCATGTTATACTAATCAGGAGGTGTCATGTGATGAAAACAAATTTAATATCTTGGATTCAGGAAGGTAATATTACTATTCCTGCTATTTTATTTTCTGAGTATAGAAATATGAATCTAAATGAATATGAACTTGTTCTATTATTAAATATTATGACTTTTATTGAAAAAGGTAATGATTTTCCAACTCCAGAGGAACTTTCTTTACGTATGACGATTTCCACTTCAGAGTGTAATGAATTGCTTCGCAGATTAATTCAAAAAGGGTTTATCGAAATTATGGATGAGTATTCCAGTGAAGGAATCCGTTTTGAAAAATATTCCGTAAAACCTTTGTGGGAAAGGCTTGTGGACCAATTCTTAATCAACCACAAAAATAAAGAGACAGTCAACAAACAGTCTGAAGAAACTGATGTTTATACATGCTTTGAAAAGGAGTTTGGACGCCCTTTATCTCCCTTTGAATGTGAATCATTGGCCATGTGGATGGATGATGACCATCATGATCCCGTGATTATTAAGGCAGCCTTACGTGAAGCAGTCATGTCTGGCAAATTAAATTTCCGATATATTGATCGTATTCTATTTGAATGGAAAAAGAATGGAATAAAAACCATTGAACAAGCGAAAAATCAAGGCCGGAAGTTCCGTCAGAAACAAACCCAGAACCGTCCTGTTCAAGAATCTTCACAACCGTCTTCATCTTCCGTCCCATTTTACAACTGGCTCGACCAATAAAGAACAGATATCGAGAGAGAATATTTCCTCTCGTTTATTTATTTTTCAGGTTCTGTTAAAGCTCATTGTTGTTTTTGCTGCTTAGTTGATTGGAGCGAAGCGCCTGTAGCGGAAATCAACAGGCAAGTTTAATAGAGCTATTTATAAGTCAATTTGGCAGGTGATATTTTCGTGTTAAATAATAAACAAATCCGAACATGCTTGGACCGAATAGGAGAAATGTTTCCTGATGCACATTGTGAACTAAACCATTCGAATCCTTTTGAGCTGGTGATTGCAGTAGCATTGTCAGCCCAATGTACCGACGCATTAGTAAATAAAGTAACAAAAAACCTCTTTGCAAAATACAAAGAACCCCAGGACTATTTAAATGTTTCATTGGAAGAATTACAAAATGATATCCGATCCATTGGGTTGTATCGAAATAAAGCCAAGAACATTCAAAGTCTGTGCCGTCTCCTGCTGGATGAATATAATGGCCAGGTACCGCAGGACCGGGATGAGCTAACAAAGCTCCCAGGGGTCGGCAGAAAAACGGCAAATGTGGTAGTATCTGTGGCCTTCAATGTGCCGGCTATTGCGGTTGATACTCATGTGGAAAGGGTAAGTAAACGGTTAGGAATTTGCCGCTGGAAAGATTCTGTTCTTGAAGTGGAAAAGACATTAATGAAAAAGGTACCTAAGGAAGAATGGTCTGTTACCCACCACCGGCTGATTTTCTTTGGAAGATACCATTGCAAGGCGCAAAATCCTCAATGTCCGAGCTGTCCTTTACTAGAACTGTGCAGGGAAGGAAAAAAGAGGATGAAGGGCAGGGAGACGGTGAATGGGTAAAGAGGTTTCTATCCCTTTTCTGGATGATTTTTTAGTAGAGTATCCTGTTAAAGATGATAAAGAAGCAATTCAAAATCTCTTAACAGATTGGGCAAACTTGAAAGAAAACCTGCATATAATGTATGAGAAACGCGATCAAAAAAATACTCTACAAGGGATGAAAAGAGGAATTGTTCTATTTATTCAATTTCTGTTTTGGACAAACGATCATCCTGTGAAAAAGAATGAACCAATACAATTGAGCGGTTTAGAAATAAAACCGGTAAACTTGGATGAAAGATTGAGTTTTATCTTATCGAGGCCAAACTTATTTCATTCCTACCGGCAGCTTTCTGAACTAATGATGGAACAGGAAAAGCTATATGCAAAGAAAACAATCGTAAAAAAGCGTCTAACCCCTAAGGGCTAGACGCTTTTTCATTTTCTAATCACCATTCTCATTTCCATTTCCGTTCCCATTCCCATTTCCTCCACCGTTGTCGTTACCTGCCGGCGGTTGTGTAGTACCTGGGTCATCGGCGCCATTACCTTCTCCAGTTCCGTCGCCGTCACCATCTTCGTTTCCAGCTCCTGGCTCATCTGTTCCATCATTTCCGTCCCCCTGACCTTCACCCGGGTCAGTTGCTGGTAATGGAATATCAACGGTAACAGTGGCAGGATCACTTCTTTTATTACCCATAATCGCTGTAATCGTAATCGTATACTTTGTACCTGGAGTTGGATTTTTAATTGTAACTAATTTTTCTGATACGGTTGATTGTTTTTGACCTGTACCATCTGAAATCGTTACTTCAAATTGGGCATTTGTATTTTCTGGATAACTCCAAGTTAAAGTAATTTGATTTGTAGCAGGATCATATTTTGCTGCTGGATTTCCAGGGGCATCAATCTTCTCGTATCTTTGAGACACTTTTTTCGGAGCGTGGCCTTTAACAGCATATTCAGTAATGACTTCACTATCAGGTGTAAATTCACTTGCAAGCGCAGGCGGCATCGAGCCTTTTTCAATTCTTACTCTTACCACGCTGTCCGGTACGGTAAAGTCAGGGGTTTCAATATCCTTAGAAACATGTGCCATTAAGTTTTTAAAGATTAATTGTGCAATTTTTTGATCGGCACCCGCCTGAATAGGTGTGGATCGATCTTTGTATCCAGTCCAAACGGATGCTGTATAGTTTGTGGTATAACCAGTAAACCACGCATCAGGAACGACGCGGCTGCTTGTAATATTCCACTTTTGCATTTCTTCATCTGTATAGTTGGTTGTACCAGTCTTTCCAGCTATATCCAGACCTGGGACTTTAGCTGTTGTTCCAGTTCCAGGAGAAACAAGGACGCTCTTTAACATATCCGTAATCATGAATGCTGTGTAGTCCTGCATTACAACCTTCGGTTCCGGCGCTGTATCGATAACCGTCCCGTCTCTGAGCTCAATTTCCTTTACAGCATGAGGCTCTGTATAAATACCCTTATTACCAAAGGCACTGTACGCTCCAGCCATTTGTAAAGGAGATACCCCAGTTTTAAACCCGCCAATTGCATAGGACTCATAAATCTCTTTTAATGGTATTCCTAAATTAACGGCAAATTCTTTCGCTTTTTCTAATCCGACTTCTTGGAGTGCTTGAACAGCTGGTGTATTCCTAGATAATTGCAGTGCAGTACGCATTGAAATAGGTCCTAAATACTTATCATCCCAGTTCCCAAATTTTTGTCCGGTTGAATAGGTAATAGGTTTATCACTAATCGTTTGATAGGTTCCCCAGTTTAAATATTCAATAGCCGGTGCATAATCAAGGACCGGTTTAATTGTAGAACCTGGCTGACGCTGTGTATCAATGGCGTAGTTAAAACCTCTTTTGACTTGTTGGTTTCTTCCACCGCCGATTGCACGGATTTCTCCAGTTTTAGTATCAAGAAGGACGATTCCTGCTTGAAATTCATCGTCAGGATAGCTGATTACTTCATCCGTATTAAGGATAGTATTAACATGGAGCTGTGCGTCTTTATCAAGTGTTGTGTGAATGGTGAGTCCGTCGGAGAAGATATCAAAATCACCTTGTTCCTCCACTTCATCAATAACTGCATCCACAAACGAGTCATATGGTTTCTCATCCCGGGTACGTTCTTCTTCCTTCACCAGTGTTGCCGTGACAGGAACAGCCTTAGCTTCTTCCATTTTTTCTTTCGAGATAAATCCATGCTGCTCCATCAACGTTAAAACGATATTCCGTCTTTTTTCTGCTAATTCTGGGTAATCAAATGGATTATAATTATTAGGGCTCTGTGGCATTCCAGCAAGCTGAGCTGCTTCTGGAAGGGTTAGTTCCTTTAACTCTTTTCCATAATAAATTTTTGCTGCTGTAGCAAGTCCATGACTATTTTCCGATACGTATACTTTGTTGACATACATTTCTAAAATCTGATGTTTCGTATATTTTTGTTCAAGCTGATAAGCCAGCCAAGCTTCCTGTACTTTTCGTTTTATTGTTTTTTCAGGGGTTAAGAAAGAGTTTTTAATTACTTGCTGGGTAATGGTACTTGCCCCTTCAGAACCGAAACCTTCACGAAAGTTAGCAATAACTGCACCGCCCAAACGTATCGGATCTAAACCATGATGTTTATAAAATCGCACATCTTCAACGGCTAATATTGCATCTTCAACCAATTTTGGAATGTCCTTGTAATTGACATACTCACGGTTAACGGAACCAACTTCCGTAATCAACTCACCATCTTTATCCAGTATCTTTGAAGAGATGGGATCCTTTAATAATTTCGGGTCAAGCTTTGGAGCATCCTTTACAAAGTAAGCAAAAGTTCCAACACCTGCTAAAATTCCAATTACTCCAAGGATTAGAAGAGAAAGAAATACTTTTTTAACGATACTGCTTGGTTTTTTCTTTGATTTCTGTTTTCCTTTGGATTGGAGTTTCTTTCGGCGCTCCTCTCTTGATTGAAATTGTTCTGCCATCTTAAAATTTCCATCCTTTCTAAACTTTCCATTAAATTACCTAAAAATATATAAACTTTATGCTGAATAAAACAGAGTATCTATTACTTTAATATAGTCAATTCTTGGTTGAAAACCAAGCGGAATCAAATAGCCATATTGTTCAATTTCAGCTTTTGTAATGGATTTTCTTCCTCCATTGGTCATTCTTCTCCAAAACGTCAGCACATGCGCTGCCTCGAGTAAATAAACTTGTTCATACTTTGAGAACCGTAGAATAACAAAACAAATACCGCCTTGATTCAATACATCTTCCATGTGATCAATTTGGTGCTGATGAAAGTTTTTTAAAGGAAATGAAGTTGGATTCTGGGTTTCTTTTGCCTCAAAATCAATGTATTTCCCTTTGTAAATACCATTATAGTCAGTCGTGGAAGCCTGTTTAAAATAGGCTTCTTTAATAACAGCTGCACTTCGTTTCGGGTAATCAACTTGAACAATTTGAACAGGAGTAGGCTTCTTGTGGATGACAGCAATTCTTCTCTCCCGGTAATATTCATTTGTTTCATTTAAATCTTCTTCAAGTGTCATCCCCCGGTTACTATAGGTAAGATTAAGTTTACTGTTTGCATTGGAAACTGTCTTGGACTCTTTTGGGATATACCTTTTTCCATTTGGATAATTAACGTTCATTGATAAGCACCTCTCAAGCTATTACTTATCATACCAAATCTTTTTAACTAAGGGGTGTATAAATTAAAACATTTAACGCATTCTAATCTTATCAATGTACCTTTCCTCATGCATGATTCTTTTTTCGTGAAAACGGGATAGAGTATTCCATCTTAAAATAAAAAACTATTAATTTTTACACAATGAGGAAGATAATATGAATCATCTTACAATACAGGAATTAGAGGTTATTCGTCAAATTAAAACAGAAACCCCCAAAAATAATCTTGATAATATTTCGAGAACCAATGCCTATTTTTCTTATTTTAAAAAGAATCCCGATATTGTATGGTCATTTCTAGCAAGTATGGTATCAAGAAATGGCGGCTGGAATATGTGTGACTTAGAAGGACCGATTTTTCGAGAAATATTAGAGCCCCAGACAAGAAAAGAATTATTTCTTACATTTGAGAGAGCCAACTGGCTGATTTTCCACGATGTGTTCCCACAATTACTTATCTACCAATACTCGACGAAATTTAAACAGCCAATGTTTCATTTACTGCCTTACTTTCATGTCTCCAGCTTTATTCAAAAAGAGTGGGAAAGGTATTGGAAGGAGGGAGATCGCGAGCGCCTGACTACTTCTCTAATTATTAACGAGCAAAATGTGATACACGCCCCTGTTATTCAACATCCTGTTTATAGAAAGAAGGTATTTCACTCGTTCATATTTAATTTTCAAGATTGGCTTCATTTTAGTTGTGTTTTATTTCCTACATGTGGAGGTGAATTATATGGGGCGAGTGTTAACGGGTTTCGATCTCTTTCAAAACGAATTAATCTCGGAAAGAGGTTAGCCAAAATTCTGACTCACCCGCGTTTATTTCCATATTTTTTTGAGTTTGCCGATAGAACCCCGCATACAGGCTCACGGTTTGATTATGAGCAATATTTTAAAATGAATACCCCACGAAAAACACCGATATTGAGGGCTACATTTCCCGTTATAGAGCATCATCGTCATGAAGTGGATGATTGGAGTAAGCAGCGCATGATTTCTCCAGCATGGCTTTATGCCGATCCCCGGCACCGGCATCCCATACATTTAACGGATTGGTATGTGGAAAAGACCAATCAGTTGAATTTGATGCTGGCGCTTCATAAAACAATGAACCTGAAGAAAATGTAAAAAAGCAAGGAAATCCTTGCTTTTTTTACCCGTTTATTCTGCCGGGCGATTTGGACCTTCCAGCTTTTTATCACCATAGCCTACTCTTTTATCGGGTTCAGCTGGTACTACTTTTTTGTTTTGTTTCTTTTTTACCATGATCAACACCTCCAACTTTAGCTTGTGCGATTACACAACATTTCATGCGGGATGGGAAGATGTCGAAACTCTAAATAATTATTGGAAAATAGACACTTTCTTTGGCGAATAGATTCTAGTTTTGTCAAGTGAGAAGGAAGCCTAGAAAAGAAGGAGAATACTAATTACTAAATAAACGCGAGGAGGTACAAATGTAATGAATATGTCATTGCCAGAAAAAGAAAGGCTGCTTTCCATGCTGACAGAAATTTACGATGAATTAGAGGAATTGGAGTTAGTTCTGGAAGCATCTTTCTCAGACCTTCGCCATAGTTTGAACAGGGATGAATTCAATAAATTATCTTCAGCTGAAATAAAACTTTCGATGCTTGAAAAGGATTTAGATAAACTTAATATGAATTCTTCTGAAATACAGGAAAAACAACCTGGTCAAATAAAACCTGCCTTAAAACTTGAAATGGGCTTCTAAAAGCCAATACAATAAGAGTAGCTTATCAATAAAAGCTGCTTTTTATTTTGCAGTTCTAGAAAGGAATAAGGGAAGAATGTCAGAGGAAATAGTCCAATTAACACATAAACTATTAGATTTTAACCGTTCTTGCCTCCGCTATTTTCATGAGGGAAGAGAAAAAGAGATAAATTATGAGTTCCATCAAGTAGTGAAGCCATTTGCTGATGATGTTCGATTGATTTCGGAAAAGTGGAGTCATCTGATGAGAAATTGGCTGATCAAGTATCCACAAAAAAACCTTCATTTAAAACAAATTGATACCACATTGGAACACTTGAACCAGTTATCCATCCAAGCCTTTTTTCCAAAAACAAGCAAGACAAGATTTTTAAATGCAAATAGAACAGTTGAATTTTTTCTGTTGGAAGTATTAAAAGAACTTGAGAAATAGAAAAGAGATGCTATTCTCGCATCTCTTTTAATTTTTCTAGTATTTATGAGTTTTCGATGAGGGAGTTCTCTTTATTATCGTCAGGTATCACTGCGCCTTGAGATTCAAGTTCGCCAACAAGGAGTCGATATTCTTTAATGTTAATTTCATTGTGAATATAGGCTTTCTTTGCAAAATCCATTAATGCATTTACATCATCAGTATGGTAATCCCTGCTTTGAATAAATTTGCTTTTTAAAGCGCGAATGTCCATGTGTAACTCCTCCTTCATCCTTTTTTTTATAGTATCATGAAAAAATAGGAATCTTAGTTTTTAAAATATTTAAACTTTAGACAAAATTCCCCGCATTTTGACATCGATTATTGTGTTAAAATATGCACCTTTGTTTTCATGCCGTCATAGTGTGTAGTAATGAAAACGCGGAGGAGATGTTTGCCCATGTATGGAAGAGTCAGATCATATCCATTAAATAAACATCATAATATAGGGCAAATGAATTACGGGAGACCGGTCACGTATCCAATCATGTATACACAGCCTGCACCTCGTAATCAGCCTTATCCTTATCAAGCTCAAATGCAAGCTCATGAATGGTATAGCTTCCAGCCACAGACAACTTATCAACAACCAGTTTATCCTTCATTTGGAGCCAATGTTCCACCCGGGAAAATGCCCCAGTATTCACAGGTAACAACGGGACAGTACCCTGCGAATAATGCACAATTCCTTTTTCAAAATCCGCTGCAGCCGCAGGAAGAAGCAGTCTCCCATCATTATATGAACCAAATGAATGGGTATCCAACGATGAATCCATATCCTAAGCAAAGTGGTATGATTAAGCAGCCTGGAGGGATTCAGTCGCTTATGAATTCGTTTAAATCACAAGATGGAACCGTTGATATTAATAAAATGGTCAATACAGCAGGGCAAATGGTCAATGCTGTAAGTCAGGTTTCTTCCCTTGTTAAGGGTCTTGGGGGTATGTTTAAAACTTCAGTATAAAAACGAAGACGGCCATAGGCCGTCTTTTCATATGATTTTGTCGAAAAACATTTGCGGTTATTCTTCTATGCGAATCATTCTGCCTTTTTCTTGTGGAATGATGATCTGCAATAGTCCGTCCCGGTACGAAGCCTTGATCATTTGTTCATTAATCTGCTGCGGTAATGATATGGTCCGCGAAGTACGTTGACGTGCGATTCTCTTTTGGAAAGTATGATGGTTATAGTCTTCTTTCGTTTCTATTTCTTTATTTTCAACTGATACCGTAATCGTATTATATCGGACACTAATGTTAATTTGTTCTTTTTTTATACCCGGTAATTCAGCGGTGATAATATGCTCGTTCTCTGTTTCGCGTTTTTCTATGTGAAAGCCGCCTCCTGGGAATGGACTGCTGAAAAACTCATCAATTGATTGTAAAAACCCTTTTATTGGTTTTTCGTGTAAGAAGTCATTCATTGAACGAAAAAAATCTTTAAATTGTTCGGGTTTCAACTTCTTTTGATGATCTTGGTCACCTGGAAGCATGGATGACATGTGTATTCCTCCTCACATCAAAATTTCTCACCATATTATATTCCTATGGATATAAGAGGTGTTACATAATGCATAGAGGGAAATTTGAACGATTTTTTACTAAATTAGGTTAATTTCCTCAAGAAGGAGATTAATATCAAGGATCATATCTCCCTCATCATCGACTTGAATTAATTCATCTTTTTTCATTTTGGTGAGTGTTCTGCTGATGGTTTCTCGAGTAGTTCCAATCATATTGGCGAGATCCCGGTTGGTGAATTCGGACTTTAGCTGAATGGTCCCATCTGCTAGTTTTTTTCCATGTTTTTGACCGAGTCTAATTAGGAGTTTGATAATTTGTTCATATGTATTATTTAAGATTTGTTCTTCCAGCCGGTTTTGAAGATCCACAATTTTTTCACCGAGGACTTTAAAGACCTTGATACTTAGTTCGGGATTTGCTATTAATACACCTTCAAATTTTGAAATCGGAACAATTAGTAAGGTTGAAGTCTCTAATACTTCAGCATTGGCTGGATAGCTTCCCTTTCTAAAAAAGCCTACATGCGGAAACATTTCTCCCTTTTTGGCAATCGCAACAATTTGTTCCTTTCCATTGATGTCACTTTTATAAATTTTAATTTTTCCACTATAGATAAAGTACACATTTTCTAAAAGGTCACCCTGTAAAAATATATGACTCTGTTTTTTCCATTCTCTAGCGATGGCTATATCGGCAATCTTAGCCAACTCATAATCATTTAAATCTTTAAATAAAGTGAACTCTGAAAGCACCTTTTTGATTACATCAATTCTCATTTCCTCATCTCCACAGACGAAATAATATCCCAATACTATTGTAACAGACAAGTATGCATAATTTAATGGAGTATCCTGAATTTGGCACAAGGAATCGCAGTTTTATGCTTCCTCTGCGAACGTTTATTCGCTAAAATAGAAGGTGATGAGGTGAGATCATGAAATTTAAAAAAAATCTTCAGGATATACTTGTTGATTTGAAAATAAGAGACGATTTTAAAGAAAATATCATTACCTGGAAGACGATAGAGGCAAAGGAAGCTAAAACAGTTCCACTTCCTGATGACTTACACCAGGCGTTAAAAGAATCCCTATATAGTAAGGGAATAGAAGAATTGTATACCCACCAAAAATCTGCCTATGAGAATATCATCGATGGTCAAAGCATCGTTGCCGTTACGCCAACTGCTTCCGGAAAAACACTTTGTTACAACCTGCCTGTTCTCCAAACGATACTTGCTAATCCTAATTCTCGTGCTCTTTATATGTTCCCTACTAAGGCACTTGCTCAGGACCAAAAGAGTGAGATTAATGAAATTATCCAAGCAGCTGGTGTTAATATTAACAGCTATACATATGATGGAGACACTCCGGCTAATATTCGTCAAAAGGTTAGGAAGGCGGGACATGTTGTCATCACAAATCCGGATATGCTACATTCCGCCATTCTGCCGCACCATACGAAATGGGTATCATTGTTTGAAAATTTAAAGTTTGTCGTCATTGACGAACTGCATACGTATCGGGGAGTTTTTGGCAGTCATGTTGCGAATGTGATTCGCCGCTTAAAACGGATTTGCCGTTATTATGGAAGTAATCCTGTATTTATCTGTACTTCTGCAACCATTGCGAATCCACTTGAACTTGCAGAAACCTTAACCGAAGAAAAAATGAACTTAATCGATAATAATGGCGCACCGAGCGGAACAAAACATTTTATTTTTTATAATCCGCCAATCGTTAATAAACCGTTAAATATCAGAAGAAGCGCAACACTTGAGGTCCGAAAAATTGCTGGCGAGCTGTTAAAAAATAAGGTTCAAACGATTGTTTTTGCCAGGAGCAGGGTCAGGGTTGAAATTATTTTGACCTATTTACAGGAACTGGTCAAAAATCAATTGGGGTCTAAATCGATTATGGGCTATCGCGGAGGATACTTACCAACGGAACGCCGAAAAATTGAAAAAGGTCTTCGTTCTGGAGATATTTATGGGGTCGTCAGTACCAATGCTCTTGAGCTTGGTGTCGATATCGGCCAGCTTCAGGTATGTATTATGACCGGCTACCCTGGAACGATTTCTAGTGCCTGGCAGCAGGCTGGAAGGGCTGGAAGAAGACATGGCGAAGCACTGGTCATCATGGTGGCAAGTTCCAGTCCGCTAGATCAGTATATTATCCAAAACCCTGATTACTTTTTTAAAAAGAGTCCAGAGACTGCTAGAATTAACCCCGATAATTTGATTATTTTAATTGACCATATGAAATGTGCTGCATACGAGCTTCCATTTAAAGCTGATGAGCAATTTGGTCAGGCAGGAACGGAAGAATTATTAGAATATTTAACAGAAGAGCGTGTTTTATACCAAAACGGACAAAAATGGTATTGGATGAATGATTCTTTTCCTGCACATAACATCAGTTTAAGGTCTGCCTCACAGGAAAATGTCATTATTGTGGATCAGACAAACATAGCGAATGTGAAAGTAATCGGAGAAATGGATCGGTTTTCTGCGATGACCCTTTTGCATGACGAAGCTATCTACCTGCATCAGGGTACTCAATTCCAAGTGGAAAAGCTTGATTGGGAGGAAAAAAAGGCGTTTGTCCGCGAGGTAGATGTTGATTATTTTACGGATGCAAACCTTGCTGTTCAATTAAAGGTATTAGAGGAAGACAAACAAACAAAGCTCGACGATGCGGAAATCGGATACGGGGATGTAAGCGTCAGGGCAATGGCAACTATTTTTAAGAAAATCAAATTTGAAACACATGAAAATATCGGCTCAGGTCCTATCCACTTACCTGAAGAAGAATTGCATACGAGTGCAGCTTGGTTTTCCTTAGAAAAGACATTTGAGGAAATGGGACATGACCGCTTAGAACAGAGCTTAATTGGTACAGCACATGCATTGAACCATATTGCACCATTATTTGTAATGGCAGATCCGCAAGATATTCATGTCATTCCCCAGGTAAAAGCGGATCATAATGAAAAACCGACCATATTTTTTTATGATCGGTATCCGGGTGGAATTGGTTTGAGTGAAAAGATTTATGGAGGAATGGTGGAGGTTTTTTCAGAAACGAAGAAAATGATTCACCATTGCTTATGTAAATCGGGCTGCCCATCTTGTATTGGGACAGACGCTGTTAGTGATACAGCCAAGGAAGATACGCTAAAAATAATCGATGCCTTCTTACATCCTTCGCAAATAAAAGAGGAAGTGCAGCAATGAGTTTAAAAAGTAAATTAAACCGTTTAAAGCCGCATATTTCAGGAGGGGAAGCGGCGAAAATCATTACCACCCAGCCTTTGGAACCAGCTGGAATTGAAGTTCCCTATCGTGATCTATGGGAGAAGGAAAATGTTAAACCATATTTTTTTGATCAGAATTATTGTCTGATCCGGGAAGTAACTTATCCTCTTTCCCATCAGCACGGAAACTATAGGTTTGCCGATTTTCTTACAGCGATTGATATTTGGAATAAACAGCCTGTAAGTCATCCGTTATCTGCCCAAGGCCACCGGGCAGAAGAATTATTCTTCTTTGATACAGAAACAACCGGACTCGGCGGAGGAGTTGGAAATACAATCTTCCTCCTAGGATATGCAAGTATAAAGGGAGAAAATCTTGTTCTACGACAGCATATCCTGCCCCATCCAGGTTCCGAAGTACCATTATATCAAAGCTTTTTAGAAAACGTGGACTATAAAACTCTTGTCACTTATAATGGTAAATCGTTTGATTGGCCGCAGGTAAAAACGAGGCATACTCTCGTCAGAGAACATGTCCCGAAATTGCCGGATTTTGGACATTTTGACCTGTTTCACGCTGCTAAAAGGCTATGGAAACATAAACTTGAACGCTTGAAATTATCAGTTGTAGAAAAAGAGGTCTTGGGTGTAGATCGCATTGATGATATACCAGGATTTTTGGCACCAATGATTTATTTTGACTTTATTGAAAGCAAACGCCCTGATGGAATTCTGGGGGTTATTAAACATAATGAAATAGATATTCTTTCACTTGTAACTTTATATACCCATCTTACTTTTCAGTTGTACGGAAAAGATTTACATCAAACCAGGTCAGAATCGTTTGAAGTTGGCAGATGGTATGCAGCGCTTGGTGAAAAAGATGCTGCAGCAAAAGTCTTGGTCCCGCTTGTAGATGGGAATGACAGGACCTCGCTTAAAGCAAAAATAACGTTAGCTTTTCAATATAAGAAAGAACGAGATTGGGAGCAGAGTTTACCATTATTTATCCAGGTAGCAGATGCTTGTGATTCAACAATCAGTCAAGAAGCATGCATTGAAGCGGCTAAGATTTATGAGCATAAAAAGAAAGACTGTTCTAAAGCTTTAGTTTATTGTAAAAAAGCGATCATGATTGCAAAAGAGTCTCGTAATACAAAGGAATTGGACCAGCTTTATAGGCGATTAACACGTTTAGAAAAAAGAAATATGAAATCGGAAAAGTAAGTATTTTTGTAACAAAAAATTCATAATTTATTCCCAAATTCCTTATTGTTTCTTATAGGCGAAACAGGTAAAATAATAAACTGTGAGTAAAAAAGACGACTATAAAAAACATAAGGAGTATGAAAAATGTACAAAGCAGTTTTATATTTATTTTTTATTGTCGTTTGTTTGACTGTTGTAGTTTTCTCAAGTTTTAAAGATAGTTTTTATTCAATGCTTTAAAAATAGGTGTTTTCATTAGTACAAGAGTTTACCTTTCAACATAGGCTGTTAATGTAATATAAATACAGAATAGTTGAAAGGAGAGTTTAAATTGTATCTTGGAACCAATTTTGCGCCGCCAGTCATTCATCCGACTAGACACATTGTGAACCATACGTTCTCAACGACGGTGGTCCCGCATATTCATCCTGTGCACACCACAACTATTAATCATCATATGTTCCAACACAAACATTATTGCCCGCAGACAGCTTCTTGTGCAGAAGAATGTTGCAACCAACACATTAATTGCTGCCCGGGTGGAATGCCACAAGCAGCTCCTGTAATGGGTGCAGCTGCACCAAATGCATTACCAAATATGCCTAATGCTCCAATGTATCCTCCAATGGGAGGTCGTCCTCCGGGACCATTTATGGGCAGGAGACGTTAACGACATTAAAATCAACAAGGGCATACATGCCCTTGTTTTTTTATACCAATTTGATATTGTAGTATTGTACGTTTAAATCTTGTGAGGAGAAGACTTTGATGAAAGTTGCCGCAGTATCGGGCTATAAACCCTTTGAAATAGGAATTTTTAAAAACGACCATCCGGCAGTCGGCTTTATTAAGGCAGCCTTAGAGAAAACTATCGTCTCATTGCTCGAAGAAGGGCTTGAGTGGGTGCTGATTAGCGGTCAACTGGGAGTTGAGCTGTGGGCTGCGGAGGTCGTTTTTGACTTGCAGGCAGAATTTCCTGATTTAAAACTTGCTGTCATAACACCTTTTCTTAATCAAGAATCCTCATGGAGTGAAAACAATAAAGAATGGTACGAATCCATTCTTGCACAGGCTGATTTTATTGATTCTGTTACAAAGAAGGGTTATGAAAAGCCTTGGCAGTTTCGTTTGAAAAACCAATTTTTTATTGAAAAAAGCGATGGATTGATCCTCCTGTATGACCCAGAGAAGGAAGGGAGTCCTAAGTATTTGTTTGAAATGGCAGAACAGTATCAAAACCGTCATGATTATCCTGTCCAACTGATAACATTTTATGATTTACAAATCATTGCAGAGGAAGAGGAATTAAAACGAACTGATTTCTAAAGCCTCACTTTGAAAAACGATAATGATTTTAAAACAGAAAGAAAAATTGACAAATTCGCATATTTTTGAAAAAATAATAGGTAATGATTGGCGAATGACTTGAGGTGATTTGGATGGTATCTGATAAAATAAATCTAACCGCTAAGGAAATACTAGAGAAAGAATTTAAAACAGCTGTTAGAGGTTATAAACAAGAAGAAGTAGATAAGTATTTGGATTTAATTATTAAAGATTATGAAACTTTTCTTCAGGAAATTGAAGAACTGCAAATGGAAAATCAGCGCTTGCGTAAGCAGCTTGAAGATACTTCAAGAAGGCAGCCTGTGACACAGCCTGCTGGTACTACAAATTTTGATATTCTTAAGCGTCTTTCCAATCTTGAAAAACATGTATTTGGAAATAAGCTCTATGATTAACAAATTGTACTAATTTTTCCTAATAATAACCATTGAATAATGATCCTATTATACATATAATAAAAATGTAATTCATTAAATTACGTTCGGGTAATCGCTGCAAGGAGCATTTGCTTGCTTGTAGAGGAAAGTCCATGCTCGCACGAGCTGAGATGCTCGTAGTGTTCGTGCCTAGCGAATTCATAAGCTAGGGCAGCTAGGTTGTGACTTGGCTGACGGCCGGGAAAATACCTAAGTCCGTTTGGATATGGTATGAATACCTATAAAAGTGCCACAGTGACGGAGCCTTTTCAGAAATGAAAAGGGTGGAACGAGGTAAACCCCACGAGCGAGAAACCCAAATAATGGTAGGGGCACTTTCTCTGAGGAATTCAACGAGGAGAAGGACAGATTCACTTGAATCTGTAGATAGATGATTACCACCTAAGTACGAGACGTTTTCGTCGATTGCAGTACTATGGTACAGAACATGGCTTACAGAACGTTTTTAATGATAAGTATAAGTGTAGATAACAGGACTCTCCTAAAGTAGGAGGGTCTTTTTATTTTTGGCTATGTTTAAAGCGCATTATTTTATTTGGCTGCTATGTTGATTGGAGCGGAAGGCGCGAGACTCCTGCGGGAGGACGGGGCAGGGGAGACCCTCCACAGGCGTATTAGCACCGAGGAGGCTCCCCGGACCGCCCGCGGAAAGCGAAGCGCCTGGAGCGGAAATCAACAGACAAATTGAACAAAGCTTATTTTTAAAATAATTGTAAGTGCATTTGCTTACGGTTATTTGTACATAATGGTATGATAGAGCAGCAAAATACATATAAGATTTCTCAATAGTTAAGGGTGGAAAAGAATGGGAAAATACCAATTAATTGCGACAGCAGCCATGGGCTTAGAGTCGATTGTAGCAAAAGAAGTCCGGGCTCTTGGTTTTGATTGTGAAGTGGAAAACGGAAAAGTGATATATAGCGGCGATGAATATGCAATTGCAAAAAGCAATTTGTGGTTAAGGACTGCGGACCGTGTAAAAATAAAGGTCGGAGAATTTAAAGCGTATACTTTTGACGAATTATTTGAAAAAACGAAAGCACTTCCCTGGGAAAAATACCTTCCGGAAAATGCAGAATTCCCTGTTATCGGAAAATCCGTTAAATCAAAGTTGTTTAGTGTTTCTGACTGCCAGGCAATAGTAAAAAAGGCAGTAGTGGAGAGAATGAAGAAACATTATAAGCGAAGCACATGGTTTGAGGAAAATGGGGCATTATTTCGGATTGAAGTAGCGCTCTTAAAAGACGTTGCCACGATTACGATTGACAGCAGCGGTCAGGGACTTCACAAGCGTGGGTACCGTGCTGATCAGGGGGAGGCACCGTTAAAAGAAACACTTGCAGCTGCACTTGTCCAACTGACAAATTGGAAGCCTGACCGTCCATTTATGGATCCTTTTTGTGGTTCCGGCACGATTCCCATTGAAGCGGCTATGATTGGACAAAATATTGCTCCTGGTTTTAACCGGGACTTTGTTTCAGAAGGCTGGGACTGGATACCTTCTAAAGTATGGGATGAAGTTCGTACGGAAGCAGAAGATTTAGCCAATTATGATCAACCGCTTGATATTACGGGTTCTGATATTGACCACCGGATGGTTAATATCGCAAAGGAAAATGCATTTGAAGCTGGACTTGGGGATTTAATCCATTTTAAACAGATGCAAGTAAAAGATATTTCGACAAGCAAAGAGTATGGAGTGATTATAGGGAATCCGCCATATGGGGAGCGTCTTGGGGAGAAAAAAGCAGTAGAGCAGATGTATCAGGAAATGGGACAGGCTTTTAGTAAATTGGATACCTGGTCTATTTATATCATGACCTCAAACGAAGAATTTGAACAATTTTACGGGAAACCAGCTACAAAAAAACGAAAACTTTTCAATGGTTTTATTCGTACAGATCTTTATCAATATTGGGGTAAAAAACCTCCTCGCACAACCGAGAGCAGCTAAAATTAGCTGCTCTCTTTTTCCTGGTGCATAAGATGGGGAAAATAGGAATAGAATGTATGTATCGATGATTAACAAAGGAGGGCAGGACAATGTATCCCAATAATTTAAATTATGAGATGATTTCAAAGGCCTTATCTGCTTCGTTAGAAACGCTAAAAAACGAATCTCCAGCATCAGATACAGCATTACAAGAGTTGGAAAAGGCGAGGATGGAGATGTATCAGGCATTGTCTGTATCTGGATTCTCAAGAGTAATCTAGAAGAACCATTTCTTTTCCTTGACATCCCCTGCCGGTAGGTTACAATTAGAGGATTAAATACACAGGCTGCGCCTATTAAGGCGCACTTTTCTATGTCTAGCTAAATTTTTTTGGAGGTATTTCATGCAGGACCGTATGCCGTTTGTTATTTCAAAAACCGAATCCTTTTATGACAAACTTAGTGAATGGATAGGGGATGTCTTTTATGATATTTTACCTGAGGCTGGGTTTGAATTACGTGATGAACAAATTTTTATGGCCTACCAATTAGAGAAGGCCTTTAAAGATAAACAAGTGATGTTTGCTGAAGCAGGTGTCGGTACAGGAAAAACGATAGTTTATCTGTTATATGCCATTATGTATGCCCGGTATACCAATCGACCAGCTGTGGTTGCGTGTGCAGATGAGACCCTGATTGAACAGTTAGTTAAAAAGGAAGGGGACATTGCAAAGCTGGAAGCTGTTCTAGGACTAAACATAGACGTCCGGCTGGCAAAATCACGGGACCAATACCTTTGTTTAAGGAAACTTGATCAAACCCGCCACGAGGACTTTAATGACGATATTATGGAATTATATGAACAACTCCCTGACTTTGTACATCAGGATGCCAGCATGCAAAAGTTTGAACGATATGGAGACCGCCGCGAGTATCCTGCATTGTCAGATGAAATCTGGAGTAAGGTCAGCTGGGATATGGTCCAAGATTGCTTTTCTTGTGAAAAACGCCATCGTTGTGGATTAACGTTAAACCGCGAGTACTATCGTCATGCAGCCGACTTAATTATTTGCTCTCATGATTTTTACATGGAACATATTTGGACGAAAGAATCGAGAAGACGAGAGGGACAGCTTCCATTACTTCCGGAGCATTCTTCGGTTGTTTTTGATGAAGGGCATCTTTTGGAGTACGCTGCGCAAAAAGCCTTAAGTTATCGATTTACGGATACCACACTAGAAAATCTACTTACCAGGCTGCTCGAAAATGAAGTACGCGAGAAAACACTTTATGCCGTTGAAGAAGCTCTTCTCGATAATGAGCGTTTTTTTAGCGCAGTTTCCCAGTTTTCCGTCTCATCAGCGGGTTCAGAGAAACAAATGATAAAGATGGATCCATCTTTAGTAAAGTTAGGAAAACAGCTCCTTCACAGGCTGCAGTCCATTGAGGAAGAACTCGTTTTTGAAAGCGAGATGTACGTAATCAATGAATACGAACTAAAAATTGTAGAAGAATATTTAGAGCAAATTACTTATTCATTATCGTTGTTTTTAAAAGAAATGAATGGAATTACTTGGTTCGAGGAGATCGGGTATGAACGGACTTTGGTCATTATGCCAAGAATGGTAGAGGAAGTAATGAGGGAAGAAGTGTTCTCACAGAAAAAACCATTTATATTTTCCTCTGCCACGCTTTCAAATCAAAAGAACTTTGACTATATTGCAAACAGCCTGGGAGTAAATGACTATTTATCTTTCTCTGTAGATTCACCGTTTGAATATGATGAAAAGATGAAAATTTATTTACCGGAATTCAGCAAAAATCATATCAAGGGGAAAATTGATTATTTAATTCATCAGCTAACTTTATCCGAAGGACGAGCCCTTATTCTTTTAAACAATGAAAAGGAAATGCTTGAATTAAAAGAAAGCCTCCCAGAACACCTGCCTTATCCTATTTATTTTGAAGGCGATGAAGAAATAAGCACACTCGTATCTAAATTTCAAAATGATGAGCATGCTATACTTTGTTCTATACATTTATGGGAAGGGCTGGATATTCCAGGAAGATCGTTAGAAAATGTGATCATCTATTCACTTCCATTTCCACCAAATGATCCAGTATTTCAAGCAAAGCGAGAAGGTGTTCAAAATCCATTCTTAGATGTGGATTTACCGTATATGCTCCTCCGTCTGCGACAAGGTGTTGGCCGTTTAATCAGGAGTGAACAAGATCAGGGAACCGTCCATATATTCATGAACGATGATTTAGAATCGGAATTATTAGATCAAATAAAAGACGTATTACCAACAAAGGTAATCGAAAATTAACAAAAGGTCAGCCTCTATTGCGGCTGACTTTGCTTATTTATCTTCCTAATAATCTCAAACCTTCTAATGTCATTTTATCTGGTGCCCAGACAAGATTAATGTCTACATTATTAATTTCCTCCATGCCTTGTACACAATACCTGACACCGCTTGTAATACTATCATGTAGCGGGCATCCTGGTGTGGTTAAAGTCATCGTAATGCTTACATCCGCTTCTTCAGACACATTAATATCGTAGATTAAGGCGACAAGTGCAAACGTAAATGGCTTATCAAGTTTTTTCTTTAGCCTCTTTGTGATAATGATCCGATTTATTTTGTACTTTTAAGGTCATGAACATTTGAAATAAAAACATTAAGATCCCAGCCAGTGTCAAACTCCCTGGAAGTAAGGTTTTTTGTGGTGCTATATACAACATAGCCGAAAATGAGACAATCCCAATGGCTGAGACGAAAAATTGGATAAATCCAAATTTTTCTCTTCCGGTAATGGATTTAGCTGTAGATGATGAAGAGTAGAAATAAAAAAATCCGCGAACTCTAAGTTTGCGGATTTTCCTTTTGTAAAGACTCAAAACAGTCAAAACAATATATCTGTTTGTCATCAGTATACATTCCATTGAAAAAGCCGTCTAAGCAATAAATATCTTTCTTGCATGAAATACATTTACCTACTAATTCTTTCAATGCATTTTTCTCCCTTTATCCGTTTTACCATCATTTTACACTAGAATCGAACTCCGGTTGTTTTTTTATCCATTTTTTTCTGAAAAGTGGTAAAATTTATATTGTGCCAAAAAAGGTGAAGGGGGAATTTCATGTGAGTTTAACGGCAGAACAAGTGGAAAAGGATTTTTTAGATTATGTAAAAAAAATAAGTGCCTATAATGAAGCATTGGGCTTAATTTTCTGGGATCTGCGGACAGGGGCGCCTAAGCAGGGCACAGATCAACGATCAGAAGTGATCGGAATGTTATCATCAGAAGTTTTTAAAATGTCTACCTCGGAAGAAATGGCCGCATACATAGCACAGTTATCAAAAGTAAAACTTTCAGATACATCCAAAAAAATTCTAGAGGAATGTAAAAAAGAATACGAGCGCAACAAAAAAATTCCTGCAGATGAATATAAAGAATATGTCATTCTCCAATCAAAGGCCGAAACGGTTTGGGAGGAAGCAAAGGCAGCATCTGACTTTGAGATGTTCCGTCCTTACTTAGAAAAACTTGTAGAAATGACCAAACGGTTCGTTCAATATTGGGGTTACAAAGGGAATATGTATGATGCATTACTTGATTTATATGAGCCGGGGATGACGGTAGAAATCTTAGATCGTGTATTTGGTGAATTAAGGGACAAAATCGTTCCGTTGGTGAAAAAGATTGCCGAATCTCCTGATAAACCAGAAACCAAATTCTTGTTTCATCCCTTTAAGAAGGATAATCAGCGAGCATTTAGCTTAGAAATTCTTGCGAAGATGGGCTACAATTTTGATGCAGGCCGCCTCGACGAGACGGTACATCCATTTGCCATCGGATTAAATCCGGGTGATGTGAGGGTGACAACCAATTATAATGAAAATGATTTCCGGACTGCTGTATTTGGTACGATCCATGAAGGTGGTCACGCCTTATACGAACAAAATGTTTCGAAAAAATTAATCGGTACTCCCCTTTGTTCAGGAACGTCAACAGGGATTCATGAATCGCAGTCATTATTCTATGAAAATATCGTTGGACGGAGCGTTTCTTTTTGGAAAAATAATTATCAACTGTTAAAGAATTATGCGAGCGGCCAGTTTGATCAAGTAGACATAGAGGATTTTTACCGGGCTATTAATGAATCAAAACCATCGTTTATCAGAATAGAAGCAGATGAATTAACTTATCCTCTTCATGTGATTATTCGCTATGAAATCGAAAAAGGCTTATTCAATGGCAAAATTGAAGTCAAAGATTTACCGCAAATTTGGAATGATTTATATGAAGAGTACTTAGGAATCCGGCCGGAAAATGATGCAAAGGGAGTCCTGCAGGATGTTCATTGGGCAGGCGGCAGTTTTGGCTACTTCCCATCCTATGCACTTGGCTATATGTATGCTGTACAATTCAAAAATAAAATGCTTGAGGATCTTCCGAACTTTAATGTGCTTTTAGAGGAAGGAAACTTACTTCCGATTAAAGAATGGCTGACTGAAAAAATTCACCAGTATGGAAAGCTGAAAAAGCCGCTTGAAATATTAAATGATGTGACGGGTGAAGGCTTAAACCCACAGTATTTGGTAGACTACTTATATGATAAATACGAAAAAGTCTATAAACTAAATTAAACGACAGAGAAGGGAATGAAAAGATCCCTTCTTCTTTCTTATAGGAAAAGAAAAAGGGGGAGAGATATATGGGGAAGTTCGTTCCAATGTTTATGATTGCTGTTAGTGCAGCATTATGGGGTGTAATTGCCATTTTTGTCCGAGGGCTAACCGACGCAGGATTCTCTCCAATGGAGATTGTAACGATTAGGGTGGTAACAGCCGCAGGACTGCTAGGACTTATCGGGGCAATCCGATATCAGAAACAACTGCGAATACAGCTTACGGATAGTAAGTTATTTATAGGAACAGGGATCTTTAGTATTGTTTTATTTAATTGGTGCTATTTTACAGCGATTAATCAAATGAATTTATCGATTGCGGTGGTTTTGCTATACACAGCGCCAGCATTTGTGGTGATTTTGTCATTCCTATTTTTAAAGGAAGAAATGAATCGCAAGAAATTGATATCTGTTATTGGAACCGTAGCAGGTTGTATACTCATTGCTGGTATTGGCTCAAATGAGGCAGGGGCTATTAGCCCGTCAGGTGTTATAATCGGACTGGGGGCAGGATTTGGTTATGCACTCTATAGTATATTCGGCAAATTTGCCTTGGAGAAATATTCGCCGTTTACGGTTACCTTTTATACATTTGTTACAGCCTCTTTTGTATTACTGCCGCTGACGGGGCTTTGGCATAAAACTGAAGTGATTCTTAGTGGAAATGTGCTTTTTTACGGAATTGGTTTAGGATTATTCCCAACGGTAATGGCTTATCTATTCTATACAAAGGGTCTTGAGAAAATAGAAAGCAGTAAGGCAGCCATTATTGCAACAGTTGAGCCTGTTGTGGCCACTTTACTAAGTGTTCTTTTTTACAAAGAAAGCTTCGGTGGTTACCAACTCATAGGGGCAATTATGATCTTATTTTCCGTGATATATATCAATTTACCGAAAACATCCTACAAAATAAAGGGAAGGCTCGATTTTTAATGAGCATTCCCTTTGTTCTTTTTGAATCTAGCTACAGCACCTAGGGGCTTATGCTTTTTATTTTTACCACGAGTTCCAGGTTTTAAAGCCTGGTGATCCCGGTGGTGCGTGTTGAATCATATCAATAAATGGTATAGTGTAGGCAAAAAGAATTAGAACAGCTGTAATCCCAAGCCATAATTTCCAATTTTCAAAAAGCATCGGTGCAGTTTGTTCGGTCGTTTCTGCTTCACCAACTGGGAATTCTTCCTCACCTTTAGGTGCAAAGAAAGCAAGGTTAATGAAAATAATTAGTACAAGTATGATTCCAAGGAATAGAATGGAACCGCCGACAGCTTGTGCAACCTGGTAAGGAATCCATTCCGCGGCTTGTGCAGAATCACCATAAGTGGAGAACGCTGAACGGCGAGGGCCGCCAGTTAGTCCTTGGAAATGCATGGCACCTGACATGAAAGTCATCCCGATTGCCCATACCCAGCCTTGGATGATCGCTAATTTGTTCATAGCCTTCGTTAATTTACGGCCGGTAAGGTGTGGAATAAGCCAATAAGAGATACCAAAGAAAGTCAAGACAACAGCTGTTGCAACCGTTAAGTGGAAGTGACCGGTCACCCAGATTGTATTATGAACCACTTGGTTCATTTGGTTAGATGCATTGATAATTCCACCGGCTCCGCCTGGAATAAAACTGGCCATACCGATAAACGGAACGGTAAAGCGGGCATCGTTCCAAGGAAGAACTTTAAACCAGCCAAACAGTCCAGTTGCCCCTTTTGAGCGTCCGAATCTCTCAAAGGTTGCAAACAATGAGAAAGCCGTCATCAATGATGGAATGATTACCATAAATGTTAGAATGACTTGTAAAAACTTCCATACTGGATTTATTCCAGGCTCTGTTAATTGGTGATGGAAACCAACAGGAATCGAGAATAATAAAAATAAAATAAAGGATAAGCGTGCTAACGAATCTGAAAAAATCTTTCCACCTATAATCTTTGGTACAATGGCATACCAGCACATATAGGCAGGCAATAACCAGAAATAAACTAGCGGATGACCAAAGTACCAGAATAAAGTACGGCTGACTAATACATTAACAGTGTCTACTAAACCAAGTGACCATGGAAGTAATTGGAATAGAACGGTTGCAGCAACGCCGAATGTAGCTACAATCCACATCACTGTATTAACCACGGCCATGAAACTTAAAAGAGGACTTGGTTTTCCTTGATTGTTCCTGCGCCATTTAGCATAGGTTATAATTTGGGCAGCACCATCAAGCCAGCTTCCGACAACAACAAATGTTAAACCTAGGTAAAATATCCAGTGTGCTTTCAATGGAGCGTAGAATGTATATAGAACTGATGCTTCTTTAAGTAAGACCATTGTAGCTGCCATGATAGTCCCGACCGTCATAACCCAAAATCCGATCCACCCAATCCTGCGTGCACCGGCCGAATGGGTTCCTGCAGTACGGCTGACAGCCGCATATTGGAATCCCATTATAAAGAAAGTTGTTAGAACCAGCCCTAGCAATACACCATGAACGGTTAATATCTGATAATAATCAATTCCCCAAGGAAGCTCAAATTTACCAGAGCGAACCAAGGTTTGCAGTAATCCCATTAGACCGCCCAATGCTAAGGCCGTGAAGGCAACAAAAAAGTGTGCCATTGATAGCTTTGCATCACGAGGATCAACTTTTATTTTTGCTGTTTGGTTACTCATTTATTTAACCACCTTTATTTTAGAACTCATTAAATGGTGACCAGTACCACAATACTCGTTACAAACGATTAAATATTCGCCCTCTTTATCAAAAGTTGTTACAATCTCACTTACGTAACCCGGTTCCACCATCATATTAATATTTGTACCGACAATTTGAAAACCATGTATAACGTCTTTGGTTGCAACCATCACCCTTACTTTTGCCCCTAATGGGACTTCAACTTCTTGAGGGTTATAAAAGAATG
The DNA here is from genome assembly GCF_946151075.1 of Neobacillus sp. Marseille-Q6967. Lineage (GTDB taxonomy): Bacteria > Bacillota > Bacilli > Bacillales > Cytobacillaceae > Neobacillus. The sequence continues at coordinate 368,928 of NZ_OX267715.1, forward strand.
CTGATGCCACATACACTAATTCATAGTCCCATTCTTTTCCTTCAACTTTGATAAGGCCTGGCTTATCAAATGGTGCAGTTTGTTCAACCTTTTGAGGATCTATGATATGATGACCGCTCGGGGGCTTGAATCCGAAATAGAATGCACTTACACCCACAACTGATAAAAATACGACAAGTGCACTGATCCCGAATATAAGCCAAATTTTTTCAAACTTATGCATATGCATAACTTACTTCCCCTTTCTCTTTCACATTGCCTGTTAGAAACGATCTACGAATAAGAAAAAAACACTTACCCAAGTGACAACTAGAAATATTCCCAAAAAGAAAACGGACGCCAATGTCCCTTTAAGAGAAGAGCTGTCTTCGATTTTTGTTTTCTGCTTGGTTTTTATTTCTGCTTTCGCCATTCCCCTTGCACTCCCTTCAGAAAATTAAATTAAATATAAGTTCACTTTCATATTACAAGACAGTTGTGAGAGAAAAACAACAAAGTTGTTAGTTCACAAATTGTTCATTCCTTAGATATCTACTATGTTAATGTTATAAACTTGATGTAACAGTGATTTATATCACTATAACGGTGGGTCAAATGTGAACAAAATGTGAAAGGTCACACGTTTCCAGTGACAATGTAATGATTAAAGGTGGATGCGGGGAAAAGCCTTGTTTTTTGCTAGTTGTCACAATTTTGAGAATAAAAAATAGAATAAAATAAAGAAGAAGAGATTTTTATAAAGCGAGAGTGTACACTATGGAAAAATATTATTGTGAACAATGTCGTCTTTTATATAACAACGTGGAGTATTGCAAAGCTTGTGGATCATTGGCAGATAAAAAAATAAACATTGAAGTTCAAACTCAATCAGAAAAAAATTAAAGCACCGAGTGTGGTGCTTTTTCTTTTTGAATTGAGATATTATACTACTAGTGGACAGTACATATAAATGGGGGATGAACATGTTTTTACCATCATTTCGCCTTGATGAGAAAAAGGCAATCGTAACTGGCGCCGGCAGGGGAATTGGACGTGCATTGGCGATTGGGCTGGCTGAGGCAGGGGCAGATGTTGCACTGCTTTCACGAACAGAAGATGATTTAAAAGAAACTGCGAATATCATTTCAGAACTTGGAAGGAAGTCATTGGTGCTTCCAACTGACGTGACAAGCCGAACAGAAGTTCAGCAAGCCATTCAAAAAGTAGTACAAGAATGGGGCGCAATAGACATCCTCGTAAATAATGCGGGTATGAACATTCGTTCAAAGGCACTAGAGGTTACCGACCAAGAATGGCAGACTATCATGGATACAAACCTAAAATCTGCCTTCATGATGTCACAAGAAGTCGGTAAAGTGATGAAAGACCAGGGCCGAGGGGGTAGAATTATATCCATTACGTCCGTAGGCGGACATGTTGCATTAAGAACCGGGGTTGTATATGCTGCAACAAAGGCAGCGTTGATCCAAATGACCAAAATTCTTGCCTTAGAATGGGGGCAATACAATATTAATGTCAATGCCATCGGTCCATGGTACTTTAAAACACCTCTTACAGAAAAGCTTTTAGCAAATAAAGATTATGTAAATGACATTTTAGCTGTGACACCTTTAAAACGAATCGGTGAACTTCCTGAATTAGTTGGCCCGGTTGTTTTCTTATCTTCATCTGCTGGAGATTATGTTCATGGACAAACCTTATTTGTAGATGGCGGTATGACAATCCAAGGTTTCTAAAATTGGAAATGATTATGTAATGAACAAAATTAGAAATCAGGTTATAATCAAATTGCACAACAACCATAACCTTCAAAACGTTCGCTTCCCTGTGGTGGGGAAGCTTTTTTTTATATCTTTCAGATGGCATAATTCCCCTTTATTAGGAAAAAATACCCTTACATCAGTTGAAGGAGAATTTTTGATGCCGGCGATTTTATCTGTAGCAGAAGCAGTTCCTCCCTATGAAATAAAGCAAGAGCAGGCAATGGAGTTTTCCAGGGAGCTTTTTTCTGAAAAATTTTATGATATTGAAAGACTACTGAAAGCATTTCAAAATGGTCAAATAGAAAAGAGACATTTTGTGAAAAGTATGGAGTGGTTTAAAGAAGACCATTCTTTTGAGGAAAAAAATAATGCATATATTGAATCAGCAGTATTTTTGGGGGTTAAAGCGATTGAAAACTGTCTATCCAATCGGATATTCTTGGACAGAGAGGTAGATTACGAAGAAATTGACGCTATTTTTTATATCTCTACCACTGGACTATCAACTCCTAGTATAGAAGCTAGAATTATGAATGTACTGCCTTTTCGTACGAATACGAAAAGAGTCCCCATTTGGGGTCTTGGCTGTGCTGGAGGGGCTGCTGGTTTATCAAGAGCTTTTGAGTATTGTCTTGCTTTTCCGGAAGCGAAGGTATTGGTTTTGTCAGTGGAATTGTGCGGGTTAACTTTTCAACGAAATGACCTCTCCAAAAGTAACTTAATAGGAACGTCCCTCTTTGCGGATGGGGCAGCATGTGTGTTGGTTTGCGGGGAAAAGGTGGAGGGGCTCAAAAAAAGAGCTGTTCCTGTAATTGTAAACACTCAATCCACGATTATGCCGGCTTCCTTAGACGTCATGGGCTGGGAGATCAAGAATCAGGGCCTTTTTGTTGTATTTTCCCGCGATATACCCACCATTATTGAAAACTGGCTAAAACCGAATGTAAGCAAATTTTTAGCTGAAAATAAGGTGGATTTAAATCAGATTGAACATTTTATTGCTCATCCTGGGGGCAAAAAAGTCATTGATGCATACTTAACTTCATTAGAACTCCCGGCAACCATGACAGATATCTCATTAGATGTTTTGAAAAACCATGGAAATATGTCTTCAGCAACGATTTTTTATGTGTTAAAGCGATATATGGAAATGGATGTACTCCCAGGGGCTTACGGACTTTGTACAGCGCTTGGACCTGGTTTTAGTTCGGAGTTGTTATTAGTGAGGTGGGAGTCTTGATCATGTTTTATCTTTTTATTTTCGTTGTGATCGTCCAGCGGCTGCTTGAACTAGTTATAGCTAGAAGAAATGAAAAGTGGATGAAGATGCAGGGTGCACTTGAATTTGGAAAGCTGCATTATCAGTACATGGTTATTATACATTCGCTGTTTTTTGTTGTTCTGATCTTTGAAAAAATCTTTTTTGACCATGGCCTGTCACCTTTGTGGCCATTATTGTTAATTCTGTTTGTCGGTGCTCAATTGATAAGAGTGTGGGCAATCTCTTCGCTTGGCAGGTATTGGAATACAAAGATTATTGTTTTGCCTAATATTAAAGTTTGCTGTAAAGGCCCATACCAGTTTATCAAGCATCCTAATTATCTCGTGGTTACAGTGGAGATTTTTGTTATTCCGATGATGTTTGGGGCGTATCTAACGGCATGTTTGTTCACATTGTTAAATGTACTGCTCTTATCTATTCGTATTCCTGCAGAGGAAAAAGCATTAAAAGAATTCACAGAATACGAAGGGGCGTTTGCTAGCTGTAATCGCTTCTTGCCAAAATTGTTAAATAAATTTGACAATTAATATTATGATATTGAAAATGATTATCAACTGTGATATCTTTTAATTAAAGATGAAAATCATTCTCATTAAAAAGCACGGATAAGGAAGGTGTCAGAGATGACTTTTGCACTTGTAGGTGGAACGGTAATCATATACGCACTGGTCATGAAACACGTCTTAAAAAATGTAACCCATTAAATAAAGCAGTACATAAAGCCAAGGGTCTAGCCCTTGGCTTCTTTGTTTTTGAAGGAAACTGGAATTATCAAATTTGGCTCATAGGAGGACGCTGCTTTGACCGAGAGATAAAATTTTAAAAGGTTTGGGTAAAAGGAGAGGAGCTGCTTTGACCGAAAGAAGCAAATGGAAGAGGTTTGGGTAAAAGGAGAAGTGCTGCTTTGACCGAAAGAAGCAAATGGAAGAGGCTTGGGTAAAAGGAGAGCAGCTGCTTTGACCGAAAGAAGTAAATATAAGAGGTTTGGGTAAAAGGAGAAGTGCTGCTTTGACCGAAAGAAGTAAATATAAGAGGTTTGGGTAAAAGGAGAGGAGCTGCATTGACCGAAAGAAGTAAATATAAGAGGTTTGGGTAAAAGGAGAAGTGCTGCTTTGACCGAAAGTAGCAAATGTAAAAGATTTGGGTCAAAGGAAACGTGCCCCTTTGACCGAAAGATGAAAATAAAACAGATGTCGGTCAAAGCAAAGGCTGCAAAGACCGAAATCTATAAATTTCCTTATATAAAATAAGTAGTATGCCTTTGTCCGATTATTTTATATTTCTCTTTTAAAATTCTCCTAATTTGCTTTTTGGACTGAAGAACCATACACCAATCATGGACAATATAGGTTGTAATCTTCATCCCCGGAAAAAGTAATTTCAACTCTTCTACACCCGTACTACCGCAGACTGTATATCTTCTTCCTGCCCGCAATTTCCACAAATGATTTTCGTTTCACTGGCACCAACAAATAAGGAGTGGCAGCAAGAGCTAGTCATGCCTTTTCGTAACTGGTCATAGGTGTAGGTGGGTAAACGGTGATAAGGAGACAATGGTTTGTGAGTACTCACAAGGAATTCTGCAAGATTTCGATGGCGGTCATTTAATTTTGAAGGTTTTAAATCCAATTCACTTAAAAAGCGTTTTACTTGTGTGGGATAAATGATGGGCTCGTTTAATGGTGCTTGATACAACGTGTATGCGGGATTTATAAAGATAACATTAGACTTAATGGAGAAAGGAGTTCCATTTTTATGGAGTAATTGGCGGAGCAAGGTTTCACTTCTTCCAATCTAATCTAGAGGATTCAAAATCTCTATTCCACTCATTGTATAGAACTTATTGTCCTTATAATAATAATCTCCTTCGTAATTCTTTACCTCACAAGGAAAAAGGGTATCTTGACTGATTATTAGGGAATCTATTTGAAAACTAGAGTTATTAACCTCTAACTGCAAATCGTTTAAAATATGTAAATCATTTTTCAAGCGCTCCGTCATGGAATCAAATAAAACTTCGCCTGCATATCCTTTCTCTAAATAGATATAGCGTTTCTTGTTTTCAACCGGTAATTCCCAGCGTGTGTTTAGGGATCTTAAGATCTTCAACTCATCTGACTCAAATCTAGGTTTATACGACATAACCCACTACCTTTCTTTTTAAAAACTTCAATTTTATTTTATAAAAATAATAAAAACTAGTGTGATGAACATTTTGTTAATAAATCACAATAGGAAAAGTTTGAATAATCGTATAAAATAATAAATATTACAAAGTTGTGAACAAGGGGAAAAGATATATGGTCCAAACCGCTACCAAGCAAGAAAACATTCAATCATTAAAAAGTAAGATCTTGTCAACCTATGAATACTTAATCGAGCAAGGTGATACCGAGAATGCTGAGAAAATTAAGCAGTTAGCGAAAAAACTACAAAACAAAGAGTTTATGATTGCTTTTTGCGGTCACTTTTCGGCGGGCAAATCAACCATGATCAATAAAGTAATTGGTGAAAATTTGCTTCCATCCAGTCCGATTCCAACTAGTGCCAATCTGGTAAAAGTAAAATCGGGTGAGGAGTATGCAAAAGTCTTTTTCAAAAATGAAAAGCCGCGCCTTTATTTAGCGCCATATGATTACCAATTGGTAAAGAACTATTGTAAGGATGGCGATCAAATTGAGGAGATTGAGATCAGTCATGCTGATTCACAGCTCCCTGCCAATAGCGTTATCATGGATACACCAGGTATCGATTCAGCAGATGATGCTCATCGAATTGCAACGGAGTCAGCCATACATCTCGCGGACTTAGTTTTTTATGTAATGGACTATAACCATGTTCAGGCGGAATTGAACTTCTTATTTACAAAGGAGTTAACCGAAGCAGGAAAAGAAGTGTATTTGGTTATTAATCAGGTCGATAAACACAAAGAAGACGAGCTGCTTTTTCGTGATTTCCAGAAAAGCGTCGTTGATTCTTTTGGAGCTTGGGGTGTAAAACCAGCAAGAATTTTTTATACAAGTTTGAAATTTCCTAGACATGAACTAAATGAATTTATTCAGTTAAAGCAATTCATAGCTGAAAAATTAGAAACCAAGGACCAAGGATTACTCCAATCGATTTTTCATTCATTGAAAAAAATCACCCAGGATCATTTGGAGTCAGAACGAAAGCGTCAGGATGAGAATCTGCAGGTCTCTTTAGAGTTATTAACAGAACTCCCCGAAGAAAAAAGGGAGCAATTAACCGAAACCTATCTAAAAATCACTTCAAACCTTCATGCCCTCGATAACCGGGTCGAGGAAACAAAAAAGGAAATGGAGACGGAAATTGCTGATATCATGAAGAATGCTTACCTAATGCCTTTTCAAACAAGAGCACTAGCAGAAGCCTTTTTAGAATCGCAGCAGCCTGAATTTAAAGTTGGATTCTTATTTACAAAGCAAAAAACGGAAGAAGAGAGGAATGCAAGGCTAACCCGACTGTACGAAGATTTACTAGATAAAACAAAAACGCAGCTGGAGTGGCACTTGCGTGAATATTTACTATCAATACTAAAGAAATATGATATTAACGACCAAGAAACCCTAGCTGATATTCAGTCATTCAGCATCAAAATACCGGAGGAACTAATTGTTAATACGGTAAAACCTGGGGCACGGGTTACAGGTGAATATGTCCTTCACTATACAGAAGATCTGGCTAATGGGATTAAAAAGATTGCTTCAAAAAGTATATCAGACAATAAGACAGCAATAATGGAAGTATTAAAAGAGGAAACCATTAGGTTAAGACAAAAATATGAAAATGAATTTCAAGATATCGAAAAATATGTGAGCGCCTTAAAAGAGTTAACGCAAGCCGAGGAACAGACTGATGTAAAAGGAAAACAGGTTCAGGAATTATTAAATAGGACAGAAACGGATCAGGAGGACACCTTCAAGCTCTTTAGCCAGGAGGATGAAGATTTTGAAGTAGTTCATGGTCAATTGCTGCAAAGGAAAGAAACTAAAATAATAAAGCCAGTAGAAGTCACCAAAACGAAAGCAGAGACAATAGAAAGAGTACCAAAGGGAGAAAATCATCATTTACACACCATGGTTAACCGGCTAGAGCGCTCTTCAGAGCTGATTAAAAACCTGCCTGGATTCAAAAAGATCTCATTAGAATTGGCAGAAAAGGCATCCCGGTTAGCACATAAGGGCTTTACTGTGGCGTTATTTGGAGCATTCAGTGCAGGAAAATCTTCCTTTGCCAATGCGTTAATGGGAGAAAAGGTCTTGCCGGTGTCACCAAATCCGACTACTGCAGCAATTAATAAAATAAAGCCAGTGACCGAGAAACATCCACATGGAACCGTGCTAGTTAAATTCAAGGAAGAGAAGGCGCTATTAGAGGATGTTAATCGCTCATTAAAGCTATTTGACCTCCAGACTGGAAATTTGGACAGTGCCTCTAAGGAAATTGAAAGAGTCATGCTTGAAAAAGGTCAGGAGGGTGTATCTGAAAAGACCCACTACGCTTTCTTGCAAGCCTTTAAAAAAGGCTATCCTAGTTACGGAAAGGATCTTGGTAAAGTTATTGTCACCAACCTTGATGAATTTGCAGAATTTGTTGCGCAGGAAGAAAAATCATGTTTTGTTGAGTGGATTGAGCTTTACTATGATTGTGAATTAACAAGGAAAGGAATCACTCTTGTTGATACTCCGGGGGCAGACTCAATCAATGCCCGACATACGGGAGTGGCATTCGATTATATAAAAAACTCCGATGCGATTCTTTTTGTAACTTACTATAATCATGCTTTCTCAAAAGCAGACCGGGAGTTTTTAATTCAGTTGGGCCGGGTTAAAGATGCTTTTCAACTTGATAAGATGTTTTTTATGATCAATGCCATTGACCTTGCCGAAAATGAAGAAGAGAAACTAACAGTTGTTCAGTATGTACAAGAACAATTAATGAAGTACGGCATCCGGAACCCGCATCTGTACCCATTATCTAGTCTCTACGCGCTAAAGGAAAAACTAGATTCAACATTAAATGCCGGATCAGGTATGGCCGCTTTTGAAAATGATTTTTACCATTTTATCTCCAATGACCTGACTGAAATGGCATTGACATCAGCTGAAAATGAAGTTATCCGTGTGCAGGAATTGGTTAACAAATTAATTCAAAGTTCAAGAGAAGACCAAGCGGAAAAAGAAAAACGTCGTTTGGAAATTCAGGAACAGAAGAATAGAATGAAGGCTCTAATCGAACAACAATCACCAGAAAGCTTACAAAAGCGAATGAAACAGGAATCAGAAGAACTGCTTTATTATATTAAACAACGAGTATTCTTCCGTTTTGGTGATTTCTTTAAAGAGGCCTTTAATCCTTCTACATTAAGGGACGACGGCCGTAATTTAAAGAAAGTCCTTCAATTGGCTCTTGAAGAATTTTTAGAAAGTCTTGGATTTGATTTTGCACAAGAAATGAGGGCTACAACGGTCAGATTGGATCGTTTCGCTGAAAAAATTATTTCTAATTATGACCAGGCACTGTTTCGCAACATGAAAGAAATAAACGATGAACTGTCTGTTTCTCCATTTGAAATGAAGCACGAAGGTGAAATTGATTTTCCGCTTGCGTTTAAAAACTTAAACCATCAGGTTTTTTTGAAGGCGATGTCTTATTTTAAAAATCCAAAGGCTTTCTTTGAGAAAAATGATAAGAAATTAATGAGTGATGAATTACAACGAGTCTTAAACACACCGGCTGATGAGTATTTAAAAGCAGAGGGGAACCGCCTCGCCGAATACTATAAAGAAGTACTGGCGTCTGAGTTCGAGCGATTGCTCATTCATCTGGAGGAACAGGTAAACGATTATTACCTTAGCCTTGAATCCACTTTGGATGGCGGTGTTTCCGTTGAGCTCTTACAGGAAATCGACAATAAATTAAAGGGAGAGTAACCAATGGAGTTTATCGTTGAAAAAGAGTGGCTTCTGAAGCAATTGCATGAACCAAATGTCCGGACTGTTGATTGTCGTTTTTCATTGGCAGACCCTCAAAAAGGAGCGCAGGAGTATGACTTAGGTCATATTCCTGGTGCGGTCTTTTTTGACCTTGAGAAAGACCTGTCTGGAAGGGTCGGTACACATGGCGGGCGTCATCCATTGCCAGAAATGAAAGATTTCGTTCAAAAACTGGAACAGGCAGGAATTGATGACAGCACGACGATTATTACATACGATCACGGGGAAGGAGCCTTTGCAGCAAGGTTTTGGTGGATGCTAAAACTTTTAGGACATGAAAAGGTGTACGTGTTAAACGGCGGTTTCACCGACTGGGAGCTTGCAAATTATCCTGTTACTACAAATATTCCTCAGTATGAAAAAAAGCAATTTAAAGTCAATCTTAACCCGGATATACTTGCTAGTGTAGAAGAGGTTAGAGAAGTGGTCAGTGGTCAGAATCCGGATACTGTTTTGATTGATTCTAGAGAAGAACGTCGCTATTTAGGCTTAGAAGAACCAATAGATAAAAAAGCAGGGAGAATCCCCGGTGCGGTTAATAAGCCTTGGTTTGAAGGATTAAGGGATAGAAAATATAAACCAGCAGAAGAGCAAAGAGAGCGATTCACAGATATTGATTCCGAAAAACTTACGATTGTATATTGTGGTTCAGGTGTTACGGCGGCACCTAACTTCCTCGCTTTAAAAACAGCGGGATATGAAAAGGTAAAACTTTACTTGGGAAGTTTTAGCGACTGGATTTCTTACTCTGAAAACGAAATTGAGTAAGTTTATGTGGTATAATCAAAAACGTGTTGTTTTTTGAAAAATGTCTGAGATAGAGCTAAATGGCTGATTTGACATTAAGTTGATTGTAGCGCCAATCAACTGGCCAGTTTAAAGCAGCTCTGAAAATAGATGAGGAGGTAACTATTTGGAAAATCAAAAGCCTTCGTTAATGCTTGTAGATGGTATGGCTTTGTTATTCCGTGCTTTTTATGCTACGGCAGTAACGGGTCAGTTTATGATAAATTCAAAAGGAATTCCAACCAATGGAATTCACGGTTTTATTAAACACTTATTTACGGCGGTATCTTCCTTCAAGCCGTCACACGTTGCGGTATGCTGGGATATGGGAAGCAAAACGTTCCGAACAGAACTATTTGATGCATATAAAGGAAACCGCTCTGAAGCCCCTGTAGAATTAATACCACAATTTGATTTAGTTAAAGAAGTTGTCGCTAGTTTTGACATTCCGAATATAGGTGTTGAGGGCTATGAAGCCGATGATTGTATCGGAACAATCGCCTATCAGGCACGTGAACATGCACATGTTTCCATCTTGACAGGTGATCAGGATATCCTGCAGCTGCTTGATGAAAATATATCGGTTATTTTATTAAAAAAGGGTTATGGTAATTATTTAGTTCATACCCCTGATACCTTCTTTGAAGAAAAAGGAATTACACCTAGACAAATGATTGATTTAAAGGCCTTAATGGGGGATCCTAGTGATAATTACCCAGGCGTTAAGGGTATTGGCGAGAAAACGGCGTTAAAGCTCTTAAAGGAATATGAACATGTTGAAGGTATCCTCTCAAACTTAGACCGTCTATCTAAATCACATAAAACAAAAATTGAAAAGGATTTAGAAATGCTCCATTTATCACGCATACTTGCTGAAATTAAATGCGATGTCCCGGTTAGCTGTAACCTTGGAGAGGCTGGTCTGAGAATTGAAAAAGATAAAGCAATGAATAAACTGTTAGAACTTGAGCTTCGTGGTCTGCAGCGGTTATTACCGTTAGATGAAGCTTTTGTGTCTTAATGTAAGCTGTCTCAAATGAGACAGCTTTTTTCTTTTTTTTTCCGAATCTGTAATATTCGTCCAAATTGGTATTTGGTACAAGAATATTTATTGTTCCGCAATAAAATGTAGAGAAGGAGCCTCCATAAACTAGGAAAGGGGAGATAAAATGCGTGTTTCACATGGAAAATGGACAAAGCATAAATTTATGTCTAAGAATGAAAAACTTTCTTCCTTTTTACCTGAGACACAATACTTAACGGAAAATTCTTTAAGTTTAATGCTAGATAAATATAAACAAGTCATGGTTAAGCCTTGCTTTGGATATCAAGGGAAAGGGATTATTATGATTACGAGGTTAAATGACGAAGAGTTTGAACTTCATATTGGTCATCAAAAAATCATTATCTCCGGGAAAGAGAATATCTTTGAATATCTAAAGCAAAATCACTTTTCGAAAAAAAGACAACGGTATATTGTTCAACAACGAATCCAACTTGCTGCCATTAATAATAATCCATTTGATATCCGTGTAATGGTTCAACGGAAAAGGAGATCAAAGAAATGGGTTATTACCGGTAAACTTGCAAAGGTTGCAGCAAAATTATTTGTAGTTACAAATGTTGCTAAAGCGGTTTTACCGATTGAAGATGTGATAGAGAAATCAACAATAAATAGCGAGAAAATGAAAGAAATCATTGCTATAATTGACCAGATTTCAATGATAACTGCGATTCACTTGGCGCAATTTTATAAAAGAACCCGTGTTTTTGGACTAGATATTGGTCTTGATCAAGAAGGGAAGGTTTGGATTATCGAGGCAAACCTGACTCCTGCGGCGTCAATATTCAAAAAATTAAATGATGGATCATATGAAACGATAATAACCTATAAAAGGGGGTAATTTTTCAAAAGATACAGGTTTTAGTCCCGCTTGCTTGCTTCTGCCTATACCAATTAGCATATAGTGAATATAAATTATGGTAAAGGCCCTAATACCGGTTTGTCAGGAGGTGGAGGCATGGAGATAAATACAATTGGAGTACTGCTTACGAAGCGGGAATGGAATAAGCTTAAAAGCAGAAAACATCATGTAGAGGGGATATGGCATCTTTACGCTAATAAAGCAAAAGAGTTAAACTTAAACCTTCAATTCTTTTCCCTGTATGATGTTTCGATGGAGAGTTTAACAACCCAGGCAATTGAAATAAGAAATAGTTTAGTTATCAAAAGAGGTACGATTGACCTCCCATCAATCATTTATAATCCGACAAGATTTTATAAGAAAAATAATTTAAAAAAATTAAGGGAACTAGCGAACCACCCAAAATTTCAAATCCTCAATGAACACCATATTATTAAGAAAAAAAACCTTTTTGATTTAATTAATTCCTATACGAATAGGAAATTAAACCTCGAGTCAGAAAATAACCCTTATTCATTATTAACATTTTATGTACTAGGTCAAAAAAGTTTAGATAAGCATTGGAATATCCCAGTCATTTATGTGAAAGATACCGATGAAAAACTTTATACACTTGAAGAAGCCTCTCGGTTACTAGAAAACCATCCCTTTAACCAAAATACAGTAGAAGAAGCACTCCGTGAAATCAGCCAAAGATTTTTAGATCTGATTCAGTTTTATTTTCCGGGGGTTTATGAAATTGGCATTGTCTATACACTCAAAAAGAATGGCTATTTTTATTTAAGTACTACTTGCTCCATTCATTCTATTGTAAAAGACCTTTTTAGCTGGAATTTTCAGCTAAGTGAAACTGTTTGTATGTCCCCGTTGAAAGTTGCCATGGAAATGATTCACCAGAGAAAAAACAGTGTAACCTTGCCTGAGGACCAAGACTCCGATTATATAAGGAATGATCCAAATGAAAATAAACAGTCTCTGGCACACAAGGAGGATGATACAAATCTCTGGGTTACATTCAAAGTTTTTCATGATGATGAAATGTGTCTGCAAATACCATCCAATCTATTAACAAAATTCAAAAGTAACATTCTACAATTTGGTATTAAACAACAATCATGTAAAATTAAGCTAATTGAAGAAGAGATTGATTTAAATCAAAACACTTACCATAATCCATTGGAACTTTGGATTTCCGATTCTCTTCAACTTAAGATGCCTATTCCAACTAATATAACGTATCAACTAAAGTTTTTAGGAGAAAGTTCGATTATCGGACCCTCGATAGGTTTAGTGCTGGGTGAGAAAAATCAGCTATACAATCCTGTTTACATGGAAAAATACTCGGATCGTTTAAGTGTATATGAGAATTTTGGTGGTCTTGTCATGGCCTTTTCAACCCGCTCCATTGATTGGGAGGAAAAAATCGCTTATGGAATGGTGTATGATCCTCACCAAAAACAATGGAGATATGACTCTGCTCCGATTCCAGCTGCCTTGTATCGTAGAAATTTTCATCAAAATCTGGAAGGAATTAATCAACTTAAAGAACTCACGGGAGGGAAACTATTTAACTCCCATTTTTATAAGAAATCGGATCTTTTACAATTACAATCGAATAAGGAAATACAGCATCATTTACCTGCCACATTTCTTTTAGAAAAGATCGATGAACTTGTTGAATTTGTTAATGTGAAACAAAAAGTTATTTTAAAGCCAGTTAGTTTGTCCCGCGGCCGCGGTATCTTTATTCTTGAAATGAACTCTGCAGAACAACAAGGCTATACCCTTTATGACCTTCGAAAAGAATTTCGACTTAGACACCTTATTCCAGATGCAAAAGGATTAGAGGAAATGTTAAAAAATTTAAAGATTGTAAATAATCAATACTTGTATCAAACCTATATTCCACTTTTAAAAATTAATAATCGCCCCTTTGATGTCAGAGTAGTGATGCAAAAATATGATCTTAATAACTGGAAATGTTCTGGAATTGAATGCAGGGTAGCGGGTGAAAATGAAGTGTTAACTAACATTGCCCGTGGCGGTGAAGCGATGACATTAGAGGAAGTAGTCCGTCAATCCGGACTGAAACAAACCTTTCATATGGTTCAAGAAAATATAATCAACTTGTGTCAAACGTTTTGCCAATTAATGGATAAACAAGTCGAGCATTATGCAGAATTTGGTTTAGATATTGGTTTAGATCAGGATGGATTTCCTTGGATTATTGAAGCCAATATTTTTCCTAGTTTCAAAGGATTTAAAACAATGGATTATGAAACCTATTTAAACATCCGCTATCAACCTCTCTTTTATGCTGTGCGTCTACAAGGATTTACGGTCATGGAAGGTGAGGTGGACACATTAAATGAAACATATCATCAAAACAATACCTTCTTCTAAGCCAACGATTTCCTTTCCGCTTTCAGACCTTGAAAAATTATCACTATCTGGCAGGGAGTCTATCATAGTATCAATTGGAGCAATGGAAATCAAAGCTTTCCTAAGGCATCATGATGTTGATTCTTATGTTTATGTCTCTACCGAATTAGTAAAAAATTTTACTCTTCCGGAAAATGTCCAATATGAAATGAAAATCAATAATGGTAAATTGTTAATTGGCCCAGTCATAGGGATCTTAATAAAAGGTAAAACCGCTGAACTGACAAAACAAAGGGTTAAAATTTACAAAAATTATCTTTTTGATTATCAGCATTTGAATGGTCTGGTTCTTCTTTTTGCCTCTGATGGAATTGATGTGCTAAATAAACAAATCCATGGTTTCGCCTATAATCCATTGGAAAATGAATGGGTAAAGGGTATATATCCGTTTCCCACAGTTGCTTTTATTAGAAAATCTGTGAAGGAATCTACTCGACAAAAATTAAACGAATTAATCGGTGAAAACTTTTTTAATTCTCATGTTTTTAACAAGTGGGAAATGTGGAAATGGTTTTCCCAGCAACCATTATTGAGGGAACATTTTCCTGAGACGGTTATGGGAGATAATATAGAGGAGGTTAAAAGGTTAATCGAATTTTACCATGATACTTTTATTAAACCGGTTGCTGGAATGCAGGGGACTGGAATTTACCAGCTTTCTAAAAGTGGTCATGAATTTAAATTAAGCTACCGGGTAAAAGACCAAAATATCATGACAATATTTGATAATTGGAACGCGGCAGAGTGCTACTTAAAAACAGAACTTAATCTTAACAAGTATATTGTCCAGCAAAGGATTCCTTTATTGACAAGAGATCAAAGGGTTATGGATTTACGAGTGATTGTCGTTAAAAATCAACATGGAAAATGGGCAGTTCCTGGAATGGTTACAAAGTTCGGCGATAAAGACAGTATTGTAAGCAATATTTCCAGCGGCGGGTCAGCACAAAAGGTCTGGCAGTCTCTATGTGAGATCTTTTCTTCCGATTTTAAAAGGGCCTATAAAAAGTATATGGAGATTGAAAAGTTAGCCATCACTTGTTGTGAATTTCTTGAAAAAAGAGGTTTGCATTTAGGTTATATTGGAATCGATATTGGGATGGATCAAAACCATGGTCTTTGGGTGATTGAAATTAATCACCGAAATCCTGATATGACAATTGCATTAGATGCCAGCGACTTCCAACTTTATTATAAGGTAAAGACAGCCCCATTGCAGTATGCTAAATGGTTAGCGGGATTTGGGGGTGAACAAACGAATGATATATGAAGTTGCTGCCGATCCTTTATCCAGTAACTCTCTGAATGTACCAGCATCACTGGCAGCCAGCTTAGGAATTGAAAATAATAAAATGCTGTCATTATCGTATGGAAGGAGAAAGTTACAGGTAACTGTTAATAATATACAATCCATTAAGGAAGATCAAATTCTTGTTAGTGAGAATGTTATAAAAGAGCTGTTAATGGATACGAAAGCGAAATATGAAATTATTTTTTCTGGAGAAGAAATCCTCATAGGTCCAGTGATTGGGTTACTTTTAGGAAAAACAGAGAAAAAGCTTGAACAGTATTTAAAAAATTATTTAGTTTATACCATGTTATATGAACAAATTAATGGGGTTTTATTTGTATTTTGTGAAAACCAAATAGATTTTTCTAACGAATGTATTACTGGATATCTTTATGACCCTTCATTACCCGAGAATTGGAGAAAAGGAGTCCTTCCGTTTCCTGGTGCCATTTTTAGAAGAGTGGAACTCTCAAATAATTCACTGAAGGGTTTACAGGAAAAAATGGGTAACCGATTTTTTAATGCCCAGTATTTTGACAAATGGCAATTCTGGAATTGGCTTTCACCTTATAAAGAATTAAAAAAACACCTTGCTGAAACGACGAATAAAGTGTCAATTGCAAATGTTGATAAATATATAGATTTATATAATGGTGTTTATCTAAAGCCAAAAGGCGGGTCGAGGGGTAAAGGTATTTATTATATAACCAAAACGGAAAATCAATATTTAGTAATGGAAAATTATCAGGAGGAAATTAGAACATTATCAAAAGAGGATATGATTAACTATTTATCAAGATACTCATTTTATTTATTGCAGCAGCCTATCAAACTTCAAACATTTGAAGGCCGTAAAGTGGACTATAGAGTGATGCTGCAAAAGAATGATACTGGAAATTGGCAATGTACAGGGATTATTGCCAGATTTGGAAACACAAATAGCATATCTTCTAATTTTAAAGCTAATGGCTTCGCATTGGAAGGTACCATGGCATTAAGAACACAATTCGGGTATGACGAACTATCCGCATTTAAAAAATACCAGGAAATCATAAACCTCTGTATAAAAATGGCTTGTAAAGTGGATGAAATTGCAGGAAATTATGCTGATTTAGGGATTGATGTTGGAATAGATCAAGATAATAAAATCTGGGTTATTGAAATGAATAAGCGACCCGACCATGATTTCCCATTAATTATTAAAGATCGCAAAATGTATTATCAAGTTAAATCAAACCCTGTATTATATGCAAAGTATATTGCAATGGGAAAATAAGATAAAAACAAAGCCATTAAAAAAGCCTCCAAATCAAGATATTTGGAGGCTTAAATACTTTAAATTAGGTTCCAATATTTTTCGTGACAATTCTTTTGAAATTTCTTATTCTGCCGATGATTCTACTTTTTCTTTTAATATATAGATTTAGTTTCTTAAATGTGTGGGAACGTGGATTCCGTCTCCTTATATAGACATAGTTGAATTTACTCGTTGTATACGTTCTTATATTTCGAATTTTACATTTTCTAAGAAAAGCTTGGTCGGTTCCGGCCCCTTTAATTGAGGGGAATTTGATTTTTTTCCAAAGGGACTTTTTAAACATAATAGTTCCGCCAAAGATAAAACTCTTTCCAAGTCTGTTTTCAGTCCCTATTTTACGTTTCGCCAATATACTACCTTTTTCGAAATATATAAATGTACTGCCTTTCCCGACAAGTTCCGGTCTATGTTTACGAAACGCAGCCATTGCCTCCGTTAAATAGTAGGGAGAATAGTAGTCATCATCATCAAATTTTGCGATAATATCATACTTTGCTTTTGCAACTCCATAATTTAAACATTGACCTAATGTTTTGGTCTGCGGGATTTGGAATATGGAAACATTATTATAATGAAGTGCTTTTTCCTGCCATTTTTTGGGGTTGATTTTATCATTGTTTAGGATGATGATTAGTTCTTTTTCTTTCCATAATTGATTTGAGTAATTAGCAAAAACGTTCTCCATCATATTATCCCTTATCGTGCAGGTAATGATAGAAACCACCTGCTTCTCACCTCCCAGCTCTTTAAATTAAAACTGATTTTTATTTTAATGACCACGTTCATTAATCAATCTTTTCATTGCTGCTGCCTTACCTCTTCTTTTGGCATACCGTTTATATAACCTTGCATTATTTCGAAAATTAGGGTTCCTTCTAGCTCCGACCCTTGGATGCCACAAATGATAGACAGAAGAAGTTCTTAGTCTTCCATAATGGCCGCAAATAGTATTCATTGCGTCTCTAAATGCATTATCCTCCCTGCCCCATCCTACAAATCTTTCATCAAATCCTTTAACCCGATAAAAGTTTTTTCGAGGGACAACGATTACTCCACCAAAAGGTTTACTGGATCTAACCACTCTTTTTCGCCTATTTTTCCTACGTATTAAAACTCTTTTAAATATCCGCTCTCTATATTGAACTTTTAATGGTAAAGGCCATTGAGGGGGAAAAACTAATAGTTTTTCTGTACTTGTTTTTGTGAGGTCTAACCAATGATTGTACGGAATAACCCAAGAATATTTATTCAACATTTTAATTGCCCTAATTAAAGTATTTGGATCATAAATTGCATCAATGTCAGCAATAACAAAAATATCCCTAGTGGCTTTTTTGGCTGCATTATTTATGGCTCGTGATTTATTAAAAGGTACGTTGTGGTCAACGCCAATACATAACTCCACTTCGGGCATGGTGGCTTCATAATATTTCTTTACCCACTTAAACAATTTATCACGCATACCATTATCTGGTTTATAGGGGAGTAAAACAGAAACTCTATTTAACATCTCACTGCTCCCTTCATCATGAGATCATAATTGCTAGTTAATTAGAATATATAGCTTGTCTTCAGTATAATATTCAAACTATTTGTTTTCGTTAAGGTTATTGTCCTCACAATTCAATATTTTTTGTATTTAGTCTTATTAAATGTAGAAAATCTAATGGGCAATAATTCGCACATTCAACCGGAATAAGGACAAATTATTAACAATTTTATTTTTCAAGAATAGTATAGTAAAAACTTAGCCATGTGAAAGGAGAAATTTGAGGTGATTCCGTCATACGATTTTTCTATAAAGCCTAGGAGTAATATGGTTATTTGTGTTTTAGGTTCAGGCCGAAATCATGAAGCAGCTCTTAAAATTATGAAACCCACGGTTGAATATTACGGCAGGCGACATAATATTGACACCTTGTTTTTTAATAAGACCTTTTTGCCAAACCAGCTTGCAAAAAAGAATAAGGTTTTCTTACTCTATAACCTGCTAAAATATTATGAAATTGTGATGTGGATGGATTCAGACACGATTATAGTAGACCCAAGCGTTGATATTCGCAAGGAATTAAATACCAATCATGTTGTATATATGACAAGCTATTTTGGAAGAAAGCCGCTGTTTCCAAATTCAGGGGTAATTGTAGTGAAACGGGACCCAAGAACATATGAAATTCTAGAAAAGGTTTGGAATTATAAAAGAAAATATCGCAGAGCCTGGTGGGACCAGCAGGCATTCTTAAATCTTCTTGGTTTCCGAAATAATCTCGTCAAAATATTGTCCTATAAAGGTCCTACAAAATATACGGCACTAATTGGCAGTTTACATGTTAAATGGAACAGCAGACCTAATAGACGTGATGTTGCAAAAAAACCAGTAATTCTACACCATTGCGGGTGGAAATGGCCGACAAGATTAGCAAAAATGCGGAGAAGTTACCGGTCATTTTTAAAAAATATCAAAAAATAAAAATACCGGCTATAAGCCTCGGATATTTAAGGTGGTAGGTGAAGGCATTAGGATGAAAAAGAGGACAAGACTAATAAAAAGGAAAACAAAAATTAATAAAATTTTTAATTTGAAAGCTAAATTTAAACGCAGACATGGTTATCATCTGAATTTAGTCAGCCCAAGGACCTTTTCTGAAAAAATTCAATGGATTAAACTGTACGGAAATTTACAGCGATTTTCAAAGTATGTAGATAAATATGAAGTACGTGAATATGTGAAAAGTAAAATTGGTGAAAAGTCCCTTATACCCCTAATTGGTGTATATAATAATGTGAATCAAATCAACTTAGATACATTACCAGATTCATTTGTCTTAAAAGCTACTCACGGATGTAAATGGAATATGCTTATAAAAGATAAAACCAAATTTAATTGGAATGCTAAGAAGAAACTAGTAAGAAAGTGGCTGAATTCTAGTTATTATAGAATAACCGGTGAATCCAATTATCAAAATATTAAGCCAAGAGTTGTTATTGAGGAATATATAAAAGATTCATCAGGGGATTTGAAGGATTATAAAATATTTTGCTTTAATGGTGAACCAAGATATATACAGGTAGATGGAAACCGATACCGTGATCATAAACGTGATATATATGATTTAAATTGGAACAAGCTCCCTGTTCAGTATGGTTATCCAAACTTTAGTAAACCTGTAGATAAACCTTCACGGTTAAATGAATTACTAGATACAGCAAGAATTCTATCTGCTGACTTCCCGTTCGTTCGAGTAGATCTGTATTGTACAAATGAGCAAATTTTTTTTGGTGAATTAACCTTTACTCCCACGAATGGCTTTAAGCCATTTAACCCAAGACATTATGACCTATTGTTTGGAAAATTTTTTGATATAAAGCGATATCTATAGAATACAGTTTGAAAAGGAAAATATCAAAATAGTAAAGCACGTATGAATCGGTATAATCTGTTTCATTCGTGCTTTTTGTTTATTTTTCTGTCTATTAGGGCAACTGCCGTAGCAATGAATTTCTTCTAAGCATGTAATATTAAGTAAACTTTTGTAGGTTCTATTATGCGGAGGTTATTCTAATGGTCTTTATACAATATAAAGAAAACAAAAATACAATAGATATCCCACCGAAACTTATTAAGCAATATAACATTCACTCAAAAAGAATCATCTTAAAAATAGGTGGTTTATCCAGGGAGCTCACAGTAAATATCAAGGAAAATATGCCTGAAAATACAATTTTCATTCCTACATTCGGTAATGAATTGACGATCCCTGAAGAAATTCCTTACGAATTGGTGATGAATGGCCGGGTCCTGTCATTAGGTCCTGTCATAGCATTTGTAGTTTATTCATCAATCAAGGACTTAAATCCCAAAAGGTTAGAAAGGTTAAAAGGCCGCTTTTCTGAATATCAAACAATAAAGGGCCTAATTTATATTTGTGCTGTTAAAGGAATAAATACCGAGAAAAGGCAAATCGAAGGATACTATTATAATCCTTCCGGAAAGGATGCAAACTCACGCTGGAGTTATGGTGTTTTTCCATATCCAGACGTAGTTTATAAACGACATCCCATTGATACGAATAGATATAATGATTTGGTTTCTCAAATAGGAGACAGGGTTATAAACTCTTATTATTTTTGTAAAGGAGAACTCCCGGGTTATGTTTCAAATAATGAAGAAATAAAACACCTTTTTCCAGAAACCCAGAGATTATTAGGCGCTGCTCAACTTAATCAGATGTTAAAAAGGTATCAATCGGTATATTTAAAACCCCCGAAAGGTGAAGGTGGCAGGGGCATTTTAAATGTTACCTTGAATGAACAGGGAAGTTATGTGTTTGTTGACCAAAAAGATACGATAAACATTATAGCGGACCAGACAGAATTAACCCTGTATTTGAAGAAGTTTATAAGCAGGAAATATATCATCCAACAAAGCGTAGCAACCTCCATACACGGCAGAAATGTTGATCTTAGGGTATATGCTCAAAAAAATGGACTAAAACAATGGGAATGTCAGGGCATGATAGGCAGATTAGCAAAAAAAGATAAAATTGTGACCAATTTAAAATATGTTGAAAAGCTTTTATCCGGTAAGGAAGCACTTATGTATTTGTTTGGTTTCCATCACCAGAAAGCTGTAGAGCTGCAAACCAAAATTTATGAGAGCTGTATAAAAGTATGTAAGGAATTGGACAAATCTGTAGGGAATTTCGGAGATGTTGCCATCGATTGTATTGTAGATCAGAACTATCAAGTGTGGATTCTGGAAATTAATAAGAGATATGGCTACGACAGTTTAATAAAAATGAAGAATTATAAATTAAGAAGTACCTTGTTTACTACACCTTTTCGATATGCGAAAGCTTTAGCGGGATTTTAAAAAAAGAGAGGTCAGGAAGATAAGATGGAAACAGCTAACATAGGAATATTAGTAGATAGGTTGATATATGGCGGTATAAAACACGGAAAATCCTACTTTGAGCAAGTTAGTTTTTATGAGGAAGCCTGCCAGCAATTTGGACTGATTCCCTGTTATTTCCGATTAATGGATATAACGCCTGAGGCAACGCATATAAATGCTTTAATAAAAGGCAATGACGGTAAATATGAACTAAAAAATATCCCCACACCTAAAATCATTCATAATCGGGCTCTTTTTTTTAGAAACCAATCAAAGATTAAATTAAAGAATCTTCAAAAATCGGGACTGATCATTTTTAATGATTGGAATCGATATGGAAAATGGACAGTTCATGAAATTTTAATGAAAAATAATGAATTACAGTCCCATTTACCTGAAACGAAACCAGCTAGTCTAATAAACTTAAAAGAAATGATGAGCAAATATAATGAGTTGATTATAAAGCCTAATAGCGGCAGCCTAGGCGGCGGGGTCATGTTGATCAAAAAACAGGGTGACGAAGGCTGGGAGGTACGTGATAACAAAAAGAAAGAGTTTTTTGCAGCTGAATTGCCAGAAATCATCGAAAAAAAGCTAAAACCCAAAACTTATATTATCCAACAACGAATTCCTCTTGCGAACTATCAAGGCAGCCCTTTTGATTTACGGGTATCTGTTCAAAAAAATGGTTTTGGTCTATGGCAGGTAACTGGAGTAGTCGGTAAAGTTGCAAAATCAGGAAATTACTTGACGAATGTTGCTAAGGGAGGGACTTGCAAAACTTTAAATGATCTAGTAGGTGAATTTTCAGATTGGGATTTCGATGACATCTATCAATCTATTGAGGAATTTTCAATAAAGGTTGTAAAAGAATTAAATAAGTACTATCCAAATCTTGCTGATGTTGGGCTTGATATTGGGTTAACTGCAGAAGGCTTTCCAATGTTTATAGAATGTAACGGGCGTGATTTGAGGATCACATTTGGGAAAGCAAAAATGGACGATATTTGGAGAGCAACTTATACGACTCCAATCGGGTATGCAAGGTATCTATTCGATTCTAAATTTAATCAGGGGTAATGTTTATGAAAACGCTCAGACTTTTAGATTTTCTAGATACCATCAATGGAACACTCATTAAGGGAATACCTGAATTCGAAATTAATAAAGTTGAACGAATGATAAAGAATTTGAGTGATCATTCTTTGTATTTTCATACCAGTAAAAAAAGCATCGAACCTGATACATTAAAGGGAAAAGTCAATTATACAATTGTAACGGATGATAAGGAGACGGCTTCGATTGTTGATCCCACAGCATGTGTTATTTTGGTTGAAAATTGTAAGGAGGCATTTTGGAGGTTTGTCGAGTTTTACCGGAAACAATTTGATATTCCTGTAATTGGTGTTACAGGAACGTGCGGAAAAACTACGATAAAAGATATGATTAAACATATCTTAGCTGAATCATTAAAAGTCCATGCCACGATGTTTAGCCAAAATGGCCTGTATCTAAATCTGCACTATTTGATGGGGTTAAATGAACAAACGGATGCAGCTGTTTTTGAGATGGGGGTAGCATATCCAGGTAATGTGAAAATTAGCGGAAGGTATTTTAAACCGACAATTGGAGTAATATCCAACATTGGAGTAGCGCATTTAGATGGATGCAAAACATTAGAGAAGTATATTATGGCAAAGGGAGAAATGTTAGAGGTACTAACAACAGACGGAACTTTGATATATAATGCTGATGACGAAAATATAAAGAGGCTCCCCATTGAAGAATTTAAAGGGAAAAAATTTTTATTTGGCCAGTGTGCAAATGCAGATTTTCGTGCGGGAAGTATTCAGTACCAGTCAGACAGAATGGTCTATACTTTACATGCTCAAAATAAAGAATACGAAGTCAATATACCTGGATATGGTGAACATAATGTTTATAATAGTTTAGCCGCCATTGCATCAGCCTCTTTAACAGGAATTCCTATTGAAGATGCGGTAAGACGATTAAGTACGTTTAAACCGCTAGAGCGTCATGTGAAAAAGTATGAAGGTTATAATCATTTAACGGTTATTGACGATACTTGGAGTTGTAATCCGAGCTCCGTAAAGTCAGCGCTTGAGGTTCTAAAAAAGTTCTCTAATAATAGAACTGGGATACTGGTTCTTGGGAAAATGCAGCGTCTTGGGTCGCAACTTATCGATCAGCACCTTAAAATGGGGGAAAGGTTAATGGATATAGGCGGGATCGATTATTTGATTACAGTAGGTCCCGCTGCCAAGTTGACTGGGGAAAAAGCTATTAGCTTAGGTATGGACTCTAGTAAGGTTTTTACGGTTTCAGAGGATGATGCTGGAGAATTAGAAGCTAAGTTAGCTGAAATTTGTAAAGAGAATATGGTGCTTCTCTTTAAAATGTCGCTAAGTAAAATGGATCCTTCCTTCCGTAAGGTTGTAGAAAAGTATCGATTTTCTTAAATGGGTGTGATTAGCTTGGAGAGTATTGGTTTACTTCACCACCGGAAACATCCAGCTGATGTAAAAAAGGCTTACCCCTTTGCTGCTGCAGCAAAAATGGAGGACATTCCTTTTTTTTATTTTTCTTTTAACAGTGTGGATTTTGAAAACATGAAAATTAAAGGCTGGAGATATGAAGAAGGAAAATGGATTCAAGAGCAAATGGATTTTCCAGCTGTGGTGATTAATAGCGGTAACCCGAAAAATGAAGCTCATTCTAAAGTCCTTAAACAGTTAAAAAAGCACACTATTTTTACGAGCTATCCTGTTGGGAATAAAATGAAAGTATATAATAAAATTAAAAGAGCATCAGCGTTTGCCTCCTATTTAATTCCTTCAAAAACCTTGCATCAAGCCGAGGATGCGATTCCTTTCTTAGAAGAACATGCTAATGCGGTCATCAAACCTTTATCTGGCAATCATGGAAAAAAAGTAATGTTTATTGAACGAATAGAAATCCACTATAAAATAACAGAAGGCAATCAGGTTAGCTATTTTACAGAAAAAGAAATGATAAAATTTATTTCTCATCAAATTCACGAACAAAAATTTATGATTCAGCCCTTTATTGAATGTAAAACAAAAAATGGGTTAGCGTTTGATTTTCGCTTACATGTTCAGAAGAATGGTGAAGGAATGTGGGAAAAAACATTAATTTACCCACGGATTAGCGGATCATCAAAATTAATCAGTAATATTAGCAGTGGAGGATATCGCGGTGAACTGGATCCTTTTTTGAAAGATGAGTTTGGGGACCAGTCAAACCAAATAAAAGAAATGCTAGAGAATTTTGCTATTCGTTTTCCATCCCATTTTGATACCTTATATGAGCATTCGTTTGACGAACTCGGTATAGATGTTGGGATCGATTCTGAGAACAATTTATGGATATTTGAGGTGAACTGGCGGCCGGGATCAAAAAACAGGGAATTTGATGTTGCTAGACGTCTCATTCCCTATTGTAAATTTCTTATCAATCAGAAAAACAAGTAAGACAAGGCGCCCATGAACGATATTGGCGCCTTTCTTTTTTATTTTGTATTGATCTTCTTCGCTGCATTTTCAAGTTTACTTTTTGGATCCTCTGTCATTTCTGCATCCTGTCCGTACCCTTGTGGATTCACTCCAGGGGCCTTCGTTCCGCGATTTCTGCCACCGTTTTTACTCATATCTCTATTCACCTCCCGTATTTAGTATTTCCTTGCAGGAATAATAAAACTCAACTTTCTAAACAATAAAAACAGGGGTGATGAAATGAATAAAGGCGTCTACTTGTCTTTGTTAAGTATTGGACTTGCTCAAGGTATGAAAATCCCAATTCATTATATAAAAAAGAAGGAATGGCGTCCCGACCTGTTTTTCCAAACAGGGGGTATGCCCAGTTCTCATTCAGCAGGTGTATCAACGCTAACCACTTATATTGCCTTGCAGCGAGGGCTGCCTACCTTTGATTTTGCTCTCTCCCTAGTTTATGGGTTAATTGTAATGTATGATGCTCAAGGAATTCGCCGGCAGACTGGCGAGCTTACCTTAAAAGTAAATAGCATGCATGAATTGATTGAAAAGGTTCAAAAAGATGAAAGTCTTGCATTTAAGCAAGAAGCACCAAAAAAATTAAAAGAAATGCTGGGACATCAGCCGGAAGAGGTAGTCGGCGGGGCAGTTCTTGGTGCTTTGGTAGGAGTCATTGGTCATCTTTGTTCAAAAAAAGATAGAAAATTGTCGAATTTTAGAGTAAAATTTGAAAATAGATGGTTTTAAATTGGCTTCGAGAGGAATGGGGATTTCAGTGCGGACAGTCGATGAATATTTACATTACTTGGAAGGTAAAGGATTTCACTTTCAAGAAGATGCTATTGGATTTATTTACTTCGGAAAACATTACACAAATGCATCCGATGAGGTAATCAATACGGCAATAGAGATTACATTAAAAGCGCAGAAACAATTTGATGGAAGTTTTTATGTGTCATTACTGGAAACCTTGGTATCAAGTCATATTAGAACTCGAAATGGGGCTCTTAAATTTGTTAAAGAAAGAGAACTATTGGCTATTTAAAGCAAAAATACTCCCGTGCTAACGGGAGTATTTTTGTATTGTTAACTTTGTAAGCTTTTGTTTTTCCGGAGTGCTGGAAGTTTACTTGCTGGGAGCTCGGCAAAAATCATCCCGGCAAAAATTAACAGACATCCCACTAATGCACTATAGGATAATCGTTCATTTGCAAAGTAAAAACCTGTAATCGCAGCAAATACGGGCTCCATGGCGAAAATTAAGGCAACCCTTGTAGCCGTGGTATACTTCTGAAAATTGGTTTGAAGTAAAAATGCTAACGCGGTAGCAAACAAACTGGTAATGATTAAAGCCACCAATACATCCTTTGACAACAGCACTTTTGGATAAAGGGAGTTTTGCCAGTCCTCGAATAGGAAAGCAGAAAAAATCGACAATATGGCAACAGTCGAAATTTGAATAACCGTTAACAATAGCGTAGGATATTTGTATGAAAATTTCCCTGTAAAAATAATTTGAAGAGCAAAACTTATCGCACAAATAAATACGAAACCATCACCGATATTCAAAGAAGAAACATCCGTCATGGTTAACAAGAATAGTCCGACAGTTGCTGTCAAAACACCAAATACCGCGTTTCTGCTTGGAAATTGTTTTAGCAGGAACATAGAAAATAAAGGAACGAACACAACGCTCAGCCCCGTTATAAAACCTGCTTTTGAGGTCGTTGTATATAACAAACCAATCGTCTGGGTTACATAACCAAGAAAAAGCCAAAACCCAATAAACACTCCAGATAGCAGCAAGCGTAAATTAATAAATTTCAGCTGTCTTCTTTCAAAGATCAATAGCCACAACATGAGTAATAAAGCTGCTGCCAAAAAGCGTATACCATTAAATGAAAATGGTTCTAACAACTCAATGGCATTCTGAACGAGGACAAACGTAGTTCCCCAGATTAACGTTACAAAAAGCAGGCTGACATCAGCCACTATCGGTTTTTTCATGATGCTGTTACTCCTCTAATGTATTTTTACGTATTGCCAGGCGGGCTAGTTCATCTGCCACTTTATTTTCTAAGCTTGGAATCCACTTTATGAAAAATAAATCAAATTGTTTTGACAATCGTAATGCTTCCTCCAACAGGGGGGAATATTGTTTGTTTTTTGCAAATTCTTTCTCTACAGCGTTATTTACTAATTCCGAATCTGTTCGAAAGGAAACAATGGAATGTGATAATCCTTTATCCAAACATATTTCGAGTGCCTTGATTAACGCATGATATTCTGCTTCATGATTGGACATAACTCCCAGAGGAATGGAATATTTGTCGGCTGTTCCATTTCCTTTAATAAAAATTCCAGCTCCGCTTGGACCAGGGTTTCCGGCACTGGCTCCATCGATATAAACTTCAATCAAAGCTGCCCCTCCATCCGAATAAATATATTATATTTTAACACATTCATGCAGAAAATGAGTTTTTCTATTTTCTACATTGTTAAAGTGGGTATGCTAATCATATACCTTTAAACATATTTTATAATAATAGGCTATGTTAAAGGCTATTGTTGATTTTGCAACGATGTTGATTGGAGCGGAAAGCGAAGCGCCTGGAGCGGAAATCAACAGCCCAATTTAACAGACCTAAAAAAATAAATAAACTGAGCTTAGGAATCATGGAAGAAAGGTTGAAAATGATGAAGTATAGGCTTGAATGGAATTATAAAGTGACAGGAAATGAGAAAATACAATTTACTTCAGATTGGGTTTCAAGTGAATTGGCGATTCAAGCGGGAGAAGAAATTGAAAAGCTTGGGAAAGCCAGCGAATTGTATTTTTATGACGAACAGGGTACATCTTGGATACTCAAAGAAATGAAAAAATTGGTTACGGAGATTGAAGAGGATCCTCATGAAGTGACCATTTACTTTGATGGAGGTTTTCAAAAGGAGACGAATCAAGCGGGGCTTGGTGCTGTTATTTTTTTTAAACAAGGTAAAAAGAAATATCGAATCAGAGCTAATGAACGCTTCGATGAAATGGAGACAAATAACGAAGCAGAATATGCTGCATTTTATTTTGCTCTAAATATTTTAGAGGAACTGGGAGTTCACCATCTTCCTTGTGAATTTAAAGGGGATTCGCAGGTAGTGTTAAAACAGCTTGAGGGTGAATGGCCATGCTATGAAGATGTCCTTAACCGCTGGCTGGATAGGATCGAGAAAAAGATAAAGGCTCTTTCTATTACACCAAAATATACCGCCATCCCCAGGAAGGATAACAAAGAAGCAGATAAATTAGCTACGCAGGCATTAGAGGGGAAAGAAATCTTTGCCAAAACGCAAATACTTTAGGAATGGGGTGCAACAGATTCGTGAAAAATTCAAATCGGAAAGAACTGCTAAATCATGTTGAATCTCTTATGACCCAATACTGTGATGGCTGTCTTTTGCATCAATCCTTTAAACAGGAGAATGGCAGAAGATTTGCCCATCGCTTTTGTATTACAAAATGTACAGTAGGAGAAAAACTCCAGGAATATGGGAGAAAACTAACATGATTTCAGTTCTTTTTAAGAGAATTATTCACGGAAAAAGGCTGACATTAATGTCAGCCTTTGATTAGTTATTATTGTTTGGATTAAAGTTTAACAACGTTAGCTGCTTGTGGTCCGCGGTTTCCTTCAACGATTTCGAAAGAAACTTCTTGGCCTTCTTCTAAAGACTTGAAGCCATCACCTTGAATTGCGCTGAAGTGTACGAATACATCGTCTCCGCCTTCAACTTCGATGAAACCGAAACCTTTTTCATTGTTGAACCATTTTACTTTACCGTTTTGCATCTACTATTTCCTCCTAAGCCTTTCAAGACACTTTTTTAGTGCCAAAGATAAATATTATCATGTATAAAAGATAAGATAATAATGTTCTATAACTATGATACATGATGCTTTAAATATACACGAAGAAAATATGTCAGTCAAGGAATGAAAGTGCTTTATAACCATTATTTCTCACATTTGAAGGAAAAATATCCAAATTTGCGGTTTCCTTTGGACATAAAAATCCAGCGCCCTCATATCCTTATAAAAATATTCGAAAAAGGGTGAGGAGCAATGTACCGATTTTCAATAGGAGGAGAGGAATGGATTTTAAGATTCTCACCACAGGTCTATATAGAAGCTGAAGAAAAACAAACCATTTTGACTTCAATACTGCAGATCGGCAATGATTTATCTTCTTTTTCTCATGGAGCAGCTTTTTTAATGTTTACAAAAAAGGTAGGAGCCATTGTTTTTGATGTCGAAAGAATTCCCTCATTTATACTAACTGTGTCTAATATTATCCCTGAAGAAAATTGGTATTATGATAGTCCACCTCTGAAACAAACTAAATAGCTTTTAGCGAAAAGAGCGGCTGCCCTGCCGTTCTTTTGTTTTGATATTGTCAATTTTTTTAGCTTTACGAGCCGGTAATGAAGTGCGAAAATAAATCCGGGAAGCGCTAAAAAAAGGAGCAAACAAAATGAAAGTAATAATTGCCGAAAAACCTGACCAAGGGTCAACGTTAGCTTCTATATTTAAACATAAAAAACAAAATGGGTTTATTGAGATTTTTCCGAATGATATTTTTAATCAAGGTGCATATGTTACTTGGGCTATTGGGCATCTATGCCAGCTTGTCGATCCTGAGAACTATAATCCATCTTGGAAAAAATGGTCGTTAGAAAATTTGCCGATTATTCCAGAACAATTTCAATATGAAGTGACGAAGGATAAAGCGAAACAATTTGCTGTTATAAAAAAACTCGTTACCAATCCATCGGTAACGGAAATTATCCATGCCGGTGATGCCGGGCGTGAAGGAGAATTAATCATTCGTAATATCTTAAGGCTGTCAGGGTGCAAGAAACCGATGAAGAGGCTGTGGATTTCATCGTTAACACCTAATGCTATCCGTGAAGGTTTTAATAAATTACTTGATGAAAAGGATACCAGAAATTTATATTATGAGGCCTACACCCGTTCTTGTGCGGATTGGGTAGTAGGTATGAATGCTTCACGTCTTTATAGCTTGCTTTTACAAAAACAAGGTTTTTCCGATGCGTTCTCCGTTGGAAGAGTCCAAACTCCAACATTAGCTCTTATAGTCAAAAGGGAACTTGAAATCGAAAATTTTAAATCTGAGCCCTTTTGGGAAGTTATTGCCCATTTTGATATGGAGGGCAGGAAATATACAGGTAAGTGGATCAATGACGGAGAAATACGTGTTAAAACAAAAGAAATGGCAGAAAAAGTGGCTGCGTTTTGCCGGGATAAGCCGGCAGTGGTGGAGGATGTTCAATCTGAAAGAAAAGAGTTTTTACCTCCATTGCTATATAATCTTTCCGCCTTACAAGCTGAAGCGAATAAGCGGTATAAGTTTCCTCCCAAAAAAACGCTCGATGTCCTGCAAAAGCTCTATCAAAAAGGAAATGTATCTTATCCCCGCTCAGACTCGCGGTATGTGACGATTGAAGAGGCGAAAACCTTCCCTGAAATTCTAAACAAATTAAGTCAGTTGAACAATTATGGGCAATTTTTCCCGCTTCCAGTGGCTTCACTGGAAAATAATAAACGGTACGTAAATGAAAAAAAGGTAACCGACCACTATGCTATTATTCCGACCGAGCAAATTCCAAATTTAGACAAGCTGGATGCAGATGAAAGGAAACTCTATGATCTAATCGTCACGAGTTTAATAGCAGCACACTATAATAAAGCAATTGCTGAATATACAACGGTTACAACATTAGTCGATGGCCGGGCTGTTTTTCAATCAAAGGGCAAGGTCCAAATTGAGGAGGGCTGGCGTAAGGTCATTCATCAAAAAGAGCAGGAAGATGAACCCGCACTCCCGATTCTGAAAAAAGGGGACCAAGGAAAAACTGCCAAGGTAAATGTAAAAGAAAGTCAAACACAGCCGCCAAAGCGCTATACGGAAGGTCAGCTCATTACCTTAATGAAGACAGCCGGGAAGCATATTGAAGATAAAGAATTAGAGAAAATCCTATCCAAAACCGAAGGTCTGGGAACAGAGGCAACTAGAGCAGGTATTATTACCATGTTAAAAGACAGAAAATATATTGAGGTAACAAAGAATCTAGTTTATGCAACAGCGAAGGCGAAAATTTTAATAGAAGCGATTGGTCAAGAGATCCTGGCTTCTCCAGAAATGACGGCAAAATGGGAACAGAAACTAAAGGAAATATCGGAAGGTTCTGCAACACCAAAGCATTTTATGGAACAAACGAATAAAATGGTTACTCATTTAGTTGCTATTACTGTTAACCATGCGGGGGAATGGGTATTTCCAGAGGACTTAAAAGAGTCATTTGTTCCGAGACAATACAAGAAAAAATCCGGGACAAAAGTAGGCAGCTGTAAACTATGCGGGGGTGCGGTTATTGATAAAGGAACCTTTTATGGCTGTTCCAATTATCAAAAAAACGGCTGTACATTTACGATTTCGAAAAAAATTAAAGGAAAATCAATTACACAAAAACAATTAAAACTACTGTTAAGTGATGGAACAACAGAAGTAATAGAAGGATTTAAAGGAAAAGAAAAAGATTTTGCTGCAAAATTGGCTTGGAATGAAAAACAGCAGAAGATCGAGTTTCTTTTTAACGTGTAAACAGGGTTTTTTATGTAATAATTCACCTTGTCACTATTTTTTTTCTATAGTAAACTTTTAGATGATAAATATTTTTGGAGGGTACGGGATGCCAACACCTAGTATGGAAGATTATATTGAACAAATCTATATGCTCATTGAAGAAAAAGGATACGCTCGAGTGTCTGATATAGCAGAAGCTCTTTCTGTCCATCCCTCCTCAGTTACAAAAATGGTTCAAAAGTTAGATAAAGATGAGTATTTGGTTTATGAAAAATATAGAGGATTCACTCTAACGTCCAAAGGTAACAAAATAGGAAAAAGACTTGTTTTCCGCCATGATCTGCTTGAACAATTCTTAAAGATTATTGGCGTAAAAGACGAGAATATATATAAAGATGTGGAAGGAATTGAGCACCACTTAAGCTGGGACTCGATTGACCGAATCGTTGACCTTGTTCAATTCTTCGAAGAAGATAAGAGCCGGATTGAGGCGTTAAAAGAAATTCAAAAACAAAATGAGCAGGAATGATAAGAAAAGCGGAAGCGCCTTGCCCAGGGGCGACATAGCCGGCGAGAAGGTTGTTCTTTAACTTTCTTGACGGATGGGCTTATGACCCCGAGCCCCTAGGCGCTGAAGCTAGACAATTCTCATAGGAAAATTATACTTTTTTAATTATATTAGAAAAGCACCTTTGCGAAGGTGCTTTTTAAAATAGATTTGGAAGATGGTCAAAGGACTGACCTTGTTCAGGGTTGAGAATCAGGCTTCCGTCTGGATTTGCTGTTGCCTGAAGCCCTGTAATTCCCCCGTTTTGTGCTTCCATCAAGGCTTTACGATATGAAATGATTCGTCCTGTGGATGTAACAAAGTTAATAATTTCTCCGTAATGATTTCGATGCAATGCCACAACTGTGTCCACAACGATTCCTCCTTCCTGAAACTATTCTTTCTATAAAAAAAGAAAATTAAACTGCACGAAAAAAAGCATTGGAGATATAATCCCCAATGCTTTTTTTAATCCCAATTAAATGGCGTTACCTGATATACATAATAATTCAACCAATTTGAAAAGAAGAGATGTCCGTGTGCACGCCAGCGGTTGATTGGCGGCTGGCTTGGATCATTGTTCGGGAAGTAATTTTCCGGAATATGAATTTCTAACCCCTTGTTAATGTCTCTCGAATATTCCTGTGCTAACGAATCCGATTCGTATTCCAAATGTCCTGTTATCATTACATGCTTCCGGTCATTTGAAGCGATTAATAATGCTCCAGCCTCTTCTGATGCAGCTAATACTTTAAGTTTTGGATGTGCAAAAATATCCCCGATTGATACATCAGTATAACGGGAATGGGGAGCATAAAAATGGTCATCAAAACCACGAAGTAAAATTTCATGCTGCTCTAATATCTGATGTGCGTAAATACCTGAACACTTGCGGGCAAGTTCAAATTTACCGATATCATAATGATAAAATAATGCAGCCTGTGCACCCCAGCAAATATGTAGTGTGGAGGTAACATTTGTATTGGTCCAATCCATAATTTCTTTCAGTTCTTCCCAATACTTAACCTGTTCAAACTCCAAAAGTTCAACCGGGGCACCGGTAATAATCATGCCATCAAACTTTTGATTTTTAACTTCAGAAAAGGTGGTATAAAACTGTTCAAGATGCTGCTTACTCGTGTTTGTAGATTCATAGGAGTCCGTTTTTAAAAATTTAACATTAACTTGCAATGGGCTATTACCCAATAAGCGTAAAAGCTGTGTTTCTGCTTTTTCTTTTTCGGGCATAAGATTTAAGATAAGGATATTTAACGGCCGGATGTCCTGGCTAGTTGCCCGTTCAACATCCATAACAAATATATTCTCTTGCTCCAATATTTCCCTAGCAGGAAGAAGCTTAGGAATATTAATAGGCAAACGGCACTCCCCCTTTTATTTGATTGTTTACCAATGGCCGAGATAAGTTTATAAAATTCGGTCAATAACATTATAAACATTATAAACATTATCGTAAATTCAGAAAAGAATATTTTTTTGTTAGAAATAGTACACGAAAGTAAAGGCTGCTTTTGGTACAATATAGGAGGACTTTTATACTAATTGGATTGCGGGGGATTATTTTGCAAATGAAAACATCCGTCAAGTCAGACATTGAAATTGCACAAGCATCTACGATGAAGCCCATTGTTGAAATTGCCGCGAAAATTGGTTTAACAGAGGATGATCTTGAACTTTACGGCAAGTTTAAAGCCAAGCTTTCAAGTGAAATTCTTTCAAAAATAAATACACATAACAGTGGGAAAATTATTCTTGTTACGTCCATTAATCCTACGCCTGCTGGTGAGGGCAAATCAACGGTAACGGTTGGACTAGGTGATGCCTTAAACCGCATTGGTAAAAAAGCAATGATTGCAATGCGGGAACCATCTTTAGGACCTACTATGGGAATAAAAGGCGGTGCCACCGGCGGGGGTTATTCTCAAGTACTCCCAATGGAAGACATTAATTTGCATTTCACCGGGGATTTGCATGCCATCACAACGGCGAATAATGCCCTTGCTGCATTAATCGATAATCACATTCAACAAGGAAATGAGTTAAAGATCGATCAGCGGCTCATCGTGTGGAAGCGTGCTGTTGATTTAAATGACCGTGCACTAAGAAACGTCATAATTGGCCTCGGCGGTCCCCTTCAAGGAATTCCCCGTGAAGATGGATTTGATATTACGGTAGCATCAGAAATTATGGCTGTGCTTTGTTTGGCTAAAGACCTAAAGGATTTAAAAAATCGCTTGTCTCGAATGGTTATAGCTTATAACGAACGAAAGGAACCTGTTACAGTAGCTGACCTTGGAGTGGAAGGTGCGCTGACGTTATTGCTTAAGGAGGCAGTAAAACCTAATCTAGTGCAAACCATTGAACATACACCTGCATTGATTCATGGCGGACCTTTCGCCAATATTGCCCACGGCTGTAATAGTGTTATTGCTACCATCGCTGCATCTAAATTGGCTGATTATGTTGTGACAGAAGCTGGTTTTGGCGCTGATTTAGGAGCCGAAAAGTTCTTACATATTAAATCAACAAGCGCAGGAATTAAGCCGGAAGCGGTTGTTATTGTTGCCACTATCCGCGCCTTAAAAATGCATGGAGGGGTAGCAAAATCAGAGTTAGCCACAGAAAACATCGCATCCCTGACATTAGGTTTTGAGAACCTGCAAAAGCATATTGAAACGATTCGGAGCTTTGGTTTACCGGTTGTAATAGCGATTAATAAATTCATTACCGACACCGACCTTGAAGTGAAAACATTGCTCGACTGGTGCAAACGGGAAAGTGTGCCTGTTTCCTTAACAGAGGTTTGGGAAAAAGGAGGCGCCGGCGGAGTAGATCTAGCTGAAACGTTATTATCAGTCATTGAAAAAGAAGAAAATAAATTTCAGCCGCTATATGACTTATCCGATTCCATTGAAGAGAAAGTTAGAACCATTGTACAACAAGTATATGGGGGAAAAGATGTAGAATTTATGCCAAAAGCAAAAAAACAGCTGATTGATTTTGAAAGCTACGGGTGGTCCCATCTAGCAGTATGTATGGCTAAATCGCAGTATTCATTATCGGACAATCCGGCTAAACTCGGCAGGCCTAAAGACTTTACCGTGACCGTAAGAGAGTTTAAGCCTTCCCTTGGTGCCGGCTTTATTGTCGCCCTGACTGGCGAGGTCATGACCATGCCAGGACTTCCGAAGACACCTGCAGCACTGAAAATGGATGTGGATGAAAAAGGTAATGCCATTGGATTGTTTTAATCGGAGAGGTGAATGTCATGTTTGATCCTACTGCATTTGATAATATGAAGGTCGTTTTAGAAGGGGCTCTTTATGACTTGGATTTGAGCGGCAAGATTGTGGTAA
This sequence comes from Neobacillus sp. Marseille-Q6967, assembly GCF_946151075.1. Taxonomy (GTDB): domain Bacteria; phylum Bacillota; class Bacilli; order Bacillales; family Cytobacillaceae; genus Neobacillus. Next base: position 404,756 of record NZ_OX267715.1, read on the forward strand.
CCGATCGGAATGACCTGATGAACATGGCAAAAATGTCTAGAAGCTTTGACGTTAGCTTTAAATTAAATTCCCCAAAAAAGGTTACCGCAAAATTACAATTGGAATCACAACTAATCCATTTAGCTGCGGAACTGCTTCCAGAAAATATAGCGAAAGAACAGTCAGGATGTTTAGTAAAACTGAAATTTTTCCATGAAGGTATTTCAGATGAAAGTTTATTAAATGACATACAAAAGTTAATGTTGGAAATTTGGGGGAACACAAGGAACATTCAACAATCGATTGTGATGTATCCATTCGGTTCAAAGGTTGAGAACAGGATTACGGTGGAATTTGACCGGATTGTTGGAGAAGAACAGATGGATGATTTAATTGAGATGATTGATTTTATCATGACAACTTTAGATCAATTACAAATGTTCCATGATGGACTTGAATGAGTGAAGAAACCAGTGTAAAAGCTGGTTTTTTTTATTTACAAGTTATCAAATACCATGTACGATTATTTTAACTAGATATTATGACCTCATACTAAATTTAGGGGGAGTTTAGCATGGTTAAAACGGCTTGGGTTACTGATAGTACCGCTTTTATAGACGAAGAACTAAAAAACCACCCGGATTTATATTCAGTACCATTAAGTATCATTCTAGACGGAGAGGAATATGCTGATGGGGTTGATTTATCTCCTACTCAGTTATTTGAACGGTTAAAGCAGTTAAAAAATCCACCAACTACCTCCCAGCCTTCCGTGGGAGCGTTTCAAGCCTTATATGAAAAATTAGCTAAGGATTACGACCAAGTGGTTGCAGTACTTTTATCGGGAAAGCTAAGTGGTACGGTATCTTCCAGTGAACAGGCCGCGAAGCTTGTGGATATTCCAGTTACCACATTTGATTCTAAAATCCTCACTTATCCAATGACGGCTTTATTAAAAAAAGGAATGGAACTGCTTGAAGCAGGAAACAGTTTAGAAGATGTCATCAGGGAAATGGAGAGAATTAGAGATACAAATGAGACTTATGTGTTAATCGGAAGCCTAGAACAATTACACCGCGGCGGCAGAATGACCGGGTTGCAATTTTTCCTAGGAAGCATGTTAAATATAAAGCCAATTATTTCGATTGAAGATGGCGTTTTAGAGGCAAAAGAAAAAGTCAGGAGTGAAAAGAAAGCGAAAGAAAAAATTCTCGATTATTTTAGATCTTCGTATGAAAAGAACCAATTTAAAGAAGTTTATATTTTATATGGTTTACACGAGGAACAAGCAGCTGAATGGCAGGTAGAATTGGAAAAGGAATATCCACAGTTAAAGATAAAATGCTGTCCGCTTGGTGCGGTAATTGGAGTTCATGCTGGAGAAAATACTCTTGGTATCAGCTGGCATAATGAATTGAAATAATTAATTAATCCCTTGTTGAGCATAATAAGTTTGTGAACTTATTACCAGAAGAGAGGGGTATGTACCATTAGTAAGCAGGGAAGACAAAATCCAAACATGACAAGAGAGCAGATCGAAAAGCAAGATAGAAAAAATGAGGTTGAGTTAGGCAGCGATTTTCAAATTGGAAATACAAAATCGCAAAGCCAGAAAAAAAGCGGCCGGCAGGCAAACAAAAAGTAACCCCGAATTTCGGGGTTATTTTTTGTTTCTTTCATGTTAAAATAGCAAAGATGAAAGTAGGTGTTCAGAAATGAAAGATCAAACAATAGAACAGACAGAACAATTTGTACGCAATGAAATGGGCGAAGATTCAACAGGACATGATTGGTTCCATGTAGACCGAGTCCGGAGGAATGCCTTACATATATATAAAGAAGAAAAGACAGGGGATCCGTTCATTATAGAAATGGCGGCACTTCTCCATGATATACCAGATGAAAAATTAAATATAAATGCAGAAGCCGGTAAAGCGAAGTTGAACCGTTTTTTAGATACTATTCATCTTACTGCAGATGAAAAAAGGCTTATTATCCAAATTATCGGATCCATTTCATATAAAGGCGGGCAAAAAACCGAGTTACAGTCGGTTGAGGCCAAGATTGTCCAAGATGCGGACAGGCTGGATGCACTAGGGGCAATTGGGATTGCAAGGGCCTTTGCTTACGGCGGGAAAAAAGGACAGCCGATTTATGATCCTTCCTTCCAAGTCAGAGAAGAAATGAGTTTAGAAGAATATCGGAAAGGCAAATCCAGCAGTGTTCACCATTTTTATGAAAAACTCTTAAAGTTAAAAGATTTGCTAAACACAAGTACGGCAAGAAAAATGGCGGCAAAGCGCCACCAAATGATGATGTTATTTTTAGAACAATTTTACCAGGAATGGGATGGAAAGAAATCATGAAAATGCTCACAGTAGAGAATGTCTCGAAAACGTACGGGGAGAAACAGCTTTTTAATGAGTTGTCATTTACGATTACTGAAAAAGAACGAGTCGGCTTAATCGGCATTAATGGAACAGGAAAATCATCTTTATTGAAAATCATTGCCGGGATCGATGTTCCAGACAGCGGTAAAATCATTACAGGGAAAGATTATACCATCGCTTTTTTAGATCAGCAGCCAGATTTGGACCTTGATAAAACGGTTCTAGAGCAGGTTTATCACGGAGATGCCCCCATCCTTAGATTGATGAGAGATTATGAAAAAACATTGATCAAACTGAATGAAGCACCAGAAGAAACAAAAGTTCAAGAGGAACTTTTTCAATTACAAAAGCAAATGGATGCATTAAATGCTTGGGATGCCAGTACCAATGCAAAATCGATTTTAATGAAATTGGGAATTGAGGATTTTACTAAGAGAATCGGTGAAATGTCCGGCGGGCAAAAAAAGCGGGTTGCTCTTGCTCAAGTATTAATTGCGGAACCAGATTTGCTTATTCTTGATGAGCCGACAAACCACCTCGATTTTGACTCTGTTAAATGGCTCGAAGACTATTTAAGCAGATACAAAGGCTCCATCTTGCTCGTTACTCATGACCGCTATTTCTTAGACCGTGTTGCCAATCGAATGTTCGAACTCGACGGGGGAAATATCTACAGCTATAAAGGGAATTATGCTGCGTTTTTGGAAGCAAAGGCCATTCGGGAGGAAAACGAAGCGGCAACCTTCGAAAAAAGAAAGAATCTATTCAGACGTGAGCTTGAATGGATGAGACGCGGTGCAAAGGCTAGGACAACAAAACAAAAGGCCAGGATTCAACGGTTTGAAGAGCTTGATGATAAGCTTGCCTCTGGAAAGCCGACTGGTGAAAAATTGGATATTGCATTGAATGGAAGCAGACTGGGTAAACAAGTGTTTGAACTTCAAGATGCATCGAAACGATATGAGAATAAAATCATACTTGATCACTTTAATCTGCTTGTTAAACCCGGCGACCGGATTGGTATCATCGGGAGAAATGGGACTGGAAAATCCACGCTTTTAAATATCCTTGCTAAAAAAATTCCCCTGGATGAAGGGGAGTTCATCATGGGGCAGACCGTTAAAATCGCTTATTATACACAGGAAAGCGAAGACATGGATGAAAATATGCGGATGATTGAATATATTAAGGAAACTGCACAGGTGGTTGAAACTTCTGATGGTAAAACTATTTCAGCAGCACAAATGCTTGAGCGCTTCCTCTTTCCGCCGTTTACCCATGGAACCCCCATTCGCAAACTGTCTGGCGGTGAGAAACGCCGATTATACCTGTTGAAACTGTTAATGACCGCACCAAATGTCCTGTTGCTGGATGAGCCTACAAATGACCTTGATACGCAGACTCTCACCGTATTGGAGGACTATTTAGAAGAATTCCCCGGTGTTGTGATTACGGTTTCCCATGACCGCTATTTTTTAGATAAAGTTGCGGAGCAGCTTTTAGTGTTAAAAGGGGATGGGATAATTGATTCTTTCTATGGGAACTATACTGAGCATTTGGAAAAAGAGTCTGCATTAGAAGCAGATAAAATAGTAAAGAGACAAACCCCAGCTGAAAAAGCTCCGGAAAAGGAAAAAAAGAAAAGAATGACCTTTAAGGAGAAGAAAGAATGGGAAGAAATTGACGATGTCATTGCCAACACGGAAGCCCGTATTGAAGAAATTGCTTCCGAGCTAGCAAATACAGGAAGCGATTTCACCAAGGCACAGGATTTGATGAAGCAGGAAACGGAGTTAAACGAAAAACTAGAATACTTAATAGAGCGGTGGACATACCTTGCCGAGCTTGCAGAAAATGAGTAAGAGTGCGCCATTTATGGTGTGCTCTTTTTTAATATAGCTGTACAAGGCAACTTCGATGAATGAACTATTCCCAATATGTTAAACTTGTATAAAGAAAACATAAGAATTAGGTGATAGTGTGAGAATAAAGGGAATCGAACCAACCCCGAGCCCAAATACGATGAAAATTATCTTAGATCAAGAACTGCCAATGGGGAAAAGCCACAACTATAAAAAAGATACTGCTGCAAATGCTCCAGCCATTATACAAGCAATTTTACAAATAGAAGGAATTAAAGGTGTTTACCATGTCGCAGATTTTCTGGCTGTAGAGCGAAATGCTAAATATGACTGGAAAGATCTATTACCACAGGTACGGCAAGCGTTTGGTGAGAAAACCGAAGTTAAAACTGAAACAGGAACAGTCCTTAACGAACATTTCGGCGAAGTTAAAGTTGAAGTGCAAATGTTTAAAGATATTCCACTTCAAGTGAAATTGACAGATGGAACAACAGAAAGAAGATTTGGGATGCCGGATTACTTTCTAAAGGCAAGAGAAAAAGCCCAGCTGCCTGATGAGAATTATATTTTACTTAGAAAATGGAAGGACCAAGGTGTTCGTTATGGTGATTTTGACCAGATAGGACAGGAAGTAGTGGAAGAATTGATTGCTGCCTATCCACAGAATCGACTTGAGGCCCTAGTAACAAAAGCACAGTCAAAGGAAGTTTCAGAAAAACAAAAGCCAACCCTTTTTCGTAAAAAAGTGCCATTAAAAGACCTTGAGAACCCGGATTGGCAGGTTCGCTATCAGCTTCTGGAACAGATGGATGATCCAGAACTAGAAGATTTACCAGTGTTAGAAAAAGCTTTGACAGACGAAAAGCCATCTATCCGGAGACTTGCAACAGTTTACTTAGGAATGATAAAGGATCAAGCTGTTTTGCCTCTTTTATATAAAGCGTTAAAGGACAAAAGCGTTACAGTGCGCAGGACAGCAGGGGATTGTTTATCAGATCTTGGTTTTCCGGAGGCATCAGAGGAAATGACAAAAGCATTAAAAGACCCAAGTAAACTAGTGCGTTGGCGGGCTGCCATGTTCCTGTATGAAGAGGGAGATGAAAAGGCATTACCCGCTTTAAGAGCTGCGGAAAATGACCCGGAATTTGAAGTCAGCATGCAAATCAAGATGGCGATAGAAAGAATTGAAGGCGGCGAAGAGGCAAAAGGTTCAGTCTGGAAGCAGATGACCGAAGCAAGGAAAACAGATAACTAATTTGCGAATGCATTTATTGCAATCAGGAAAATATTTATAGTATGCTTTAAATGCAAACATAGAAACGGAGGGTTTAATTATGTCAATGGCATATGAAGAATATATGAGACAAATGGTTTTACCGATGCGTGAAGAATTAACAAGAGTAGGGTTTGAAGAACTAACAACTCCTGAAGCTGTTGAAAGCTTTATGGAAAACGTCAGCGGCACCACATTAGTTGTCGTTAACTCAGTATGCGGCTGTGCTGCAGGTTTAGCGCGTCCTGCTGCAACACAGGCTGTCTTATCTAGTGAAAAGAAACCAGATCATTTAGTGACTGTTTTTGCCGGACAGGATAAAGAAGCAACAGCAAAAATGCGTGAGTTCTTTGAAGGTATTGAGCCTTCCTCACCTTCAATGGCATTGTTAAAGGATAAAAAAGTCGTTCATTTTATTCCGCGCCATGATATTGAAGGAATGCCAATGGAAACAATAATGAATAACTTAAAGGCTGCGTTTGAAGCCAACTGTTAAAAAGGATGTCTCATGACATCCTTTTTTTAGAGGTGACACTTATGTTTATAACAACAGCAGGTCGAACGAATGAAGAGATGATTAACAGAGCAAAAGAAATAGCTCAACGATTAAATGACGATTATATCCCAAGAAGAAAAAAATCAATTCCTCTGCTGCAAAAGGAATATAGTCAAGACTGTATCGTAGTTGGGAAAGAACGGCTTGAATGGTTTCAAATGGGTGCTGTACAGCCATTTTTCTTTCATCCTAATTCTGCGATGTTTCGAATTAGGCGACTTTTAAAGGGGGATCATGATCCATTTGCCGACGTAGCTAAATTAAGTAGAGGAATGAGTTTTTTGGATTGCACGTTAGGATTAGCCTCTGATTCCATTGTTGCAAGCTTTTTAACGGGCAATGAAGGGATTGTTACAGGTATCGAGGGACAAAAGTATTTAGCTTATATGGTAGGCGAAGGTTTGCAGTCATGGGATTCTGGCCTTACAGTGATGAATGATGCCATGAAGAGAATCCAAGTCATTCACAATTATTCACTTGACTACTTACGGACTCTTCAAAGTAATTCCTTTGACTGTGTTTATTTTGATCCCATGTTTGAGGAATCCATATTAGAATCCGATGGAATCAAAACATTGGGTTCATTGGCTTTATATCATGACCTGAATGAAGAAATGATATCGGAAGCGTTACGAGTTGCAAAACAAAGGGTTATAATGAAAGATCATTATAAGAGCCATCGGTTTGATAAATATGGATTTCATATCTACAAAAGAAAAACGGCCAAATTTCATTTTGGGGTTCTCGAAAAATAGGTAAACTATCATTCTGTTATTTTCCGCCCAAAAGAAGTATAATTGTGTTAAGAATCAAAAAAATGGAAATACAGCGATGTTTACAATGATAAAGGGGAATCTAGATGAACAATTGGATACGTAAATCGTTTGTTGTACTCGTGTCAATCTTAACCTTTGGCCTTGTTACACCCACACATTTAATAAATAATGTCAACGCAGAGAAACCTAATAATCGAGATATATTTGAGACCATCCCCTTTACGAATCCAGAGGAGAATCTCGAGGAAGCAATATTTAGCAAGGATGAATTTCTTGAAGAACTTATTCATCAAGCAGAGCTGCAGTCTTATCAAAAGTTTGGCACGAGGATAAAGCCAGTTATAGAAAATGAATTTCGCGATGTAATTATGCCTAATATTGAAAGAGCGTTACAGGATATGGCGAATCAGTTTCCGGATGAAGATTTGGTTAATTTGGTAATGACGGAGTCACCAGGCAAAGGACAGTCTGAAAAAATCTTTCATATAAAGAACAATGTGACGAATAAGGATGTACTAAGATTCCATGTCCGTAGAGATAATCCGCCACAGGATGGATACTGGTTTAATTTTCATTATCATACGTACCATGACGGATTCCAAAGCCATAACGAGCTTGGTGCTATCTATTGGGATAAAAATACCCCGCCTAAATGGATGAGTTGAGGGTTTGCATTTGCGAAAGGTAATAAAAAAATTTTATTATAATAAATGAAACCTTTTTAAGAGAAACTCGTAAATAGACTATTACCTAAAATGGAGGAATGAGAAAATGGCAGTAAGTTTATCTAAAGGTCAAAAAGTGGATTTAACAAAAAACAATCCGGGATTAACAAAAGTGGTTGTTGGATTAGGATGGGATACAAATAAATATGATGGCGGAAATGATTTTGATCTAGACTCATCTGTATTTTTACTAGGAGAAAATGGAAAAGTTACAACTGAAACAGATTTTGTCTTCTATAATAACCCACAGGGTGCTAATGGCGCAGTAGTACATAATGGTGATAACCGTACGGGTGCAGGAGATGGCGATGACGAGCAAGTCAATGTCGATCTTACAGCTGTCCCTGCAAACGTTCAACGTATTGCTTTTACGATTACCATTCATGATGCAGCAGCTAGAAATCAAAATTTCGGCCAAGTATCAAATGCCTATGCTCGTATTTTTAGCGAAGCAACAGGTGAGGAATTAATCCGCTACGATTTAGGAGAAGATTTCTCAATTGAAACAGCTATCGTTGTCGGCGAATTATACCGTCACAATGGTGAGTGGAAGTTCAGTGCAATCGGAAGCGGATATCAAGGCGGCTTAGCAGCGCTAGCAACAGATTTCGGCTTACAGGTTGGATAATACAAACAGTAAAGAAACGTGAGACCCAGCACTCGCTGGGTCTTTTTAAGAACAAAATGCATAACATCCGGGAGGAATTTTTTTTATGGCAATTTTGCAAGGAATTATAGATACGTATGCTCAGTTTTTTAACTGGGAGATGTGGGGAGAGGTATTAACAGATCCTGTTTCATGGGGACTTATTGGTACTCTTGTTATTCTTGAAGGTTTATTATCAGCAGATAACGCTCTTGTATTAGCGGTTATGGTTAAACACCTGCCGCCGGAACAGCGTAAAAAAGCTCTTTTCTATGGACTATTAGGTGCTTATATTTTCCGTTTTATTGCGATTGGTGTAGGGGTATTCTTAATTAAGCTTTGGTGGGTTAAGATTTTAGGTGCGGGCTATCTTGCCTGGTTATCAATCAAGTATTTCATGGACAAACGAAAAGAAGGGCAGAATGAAGAAGACGAAGAAGCACATGGAATCAACAAAAGCGGACTGCTTATCCGGTTATTTGGTAACTTCTGGGGAACTGTTGCAGCAGTTGAATTAATGGATATTGCATTCTCAGTTGATAGTGTATTAGCTGCCTTTGGTATCAGTGAAGAAGTATGGGTTCTTTTACTTGGCGGTATGCTTGGTGTCCTTATGATGCGGGGAGTTGCCGGGGTATTCTTAAAATTAATTGACCAGGTGCCAGAGCTTGAAACATCCGCATATGTTTTAATCCTATTAATCGCAGCAAAAATGCTGGTCGCTGTTTTCGGTGTACATGTACCGCACGCAGCCTTCTTTATTATTATTTTACTTACATTCGGTGCCACTTTTATTATCCACTTTAGAAATAAGAAAAAAGAAGTTGGCAAGGAATCATAACAATGGACATAAAATGGGGAGCAGACGAATAGTCAGTCCCCATTCTTTTTTAATTAAAAGGAGAAAAATGAATGAGATTTTTTACTTATTTTTATGAAAATGAGCTTGAACAATTGTTCTATCAAAAACCGAGTAATTTTAATAAGTATTCAGAGCGGGAGCTCTTAGCCTATGGACTCGGTGCCACTTTATATATGCCTGCAACGCGTCCAAACATACACCAAGATATCCTTTCGAAAAAACATGAGGGATTAACCTCGATGGTAATTGATCTTGAGGATGCCGTGGGAGATAATGAGCTCGGAAAAGCCGAGGGGTGCTTAATTGAAGAATTGCTCAAGTTATATGGTGAGTTTAGTAAAAAATATTTAACTATGGATGACTTACCGTTAATGTTTATCCGTATCCGTTCTTTAGAACAAATGCACCGAATAAAGGAACAATTAGGGGAGGCAATTCACCTGTTAACAGGGGTAGTGCTTCCGAAATTCAATGCTGAGTCAGGTAAGGCATTTTTAGATGAAGTAGTAAAAATACATAAGGAACATCATCCGTTTTATGCAATGCCTATACTTGAGTCTAATAGCGTTATTCACAAAGAAACTAGAATGGCTGAACTGATGGGGATTAAACAACTGCTCGATCAATATAAGGATAATATTTTAAATGTCCGGGTTGGGGCGACCGATTTTTCGGGTTTATACGGGATTCGGAGAAGTGTAGATACGACTGTATACGATATTGCTGTTTTACGAGATTGTATCGCAGATATTATTAATGTTTTCCAGAGATCAGAAAGCCCTTATGTTATTTCAGGACCAGTGTGGGAATATTTCTCTTCCAAACCAAGAATGTTAAAGCCGCAGCTTAGACAGACACCATTTCGTGAAAGATATGGAGATGAAGGCCTAAAATGGAGATCTGAATTAATTGATCAGCATTTGGATGGATTGATTCGAGAAGTCCTCATGGATATAGCCAATGGGTTGACAGGGAAGACTGTCATTCACCCCACTCATATTAAAACGGTTCAGGCACTTAATGTGGTTTCTTACGAAGAATACATGGATGCCTGCGCCATTATTGAAGCGGCGAACGGTGATATTGGTGTACAAAAAAGTAATTTTTCTAATAAGATGAATGAAATTAAGCCACATTTTTATTGGGCAAAGAAAATTTTATTAAAATCACAGCTTTACGGGGTGCTGCATGAACAATTCACAAACATCGACCTTATTAAAAAGGACATTTACGCATACCATTCTTAATTCAATTGAAGTTAATATCGAGGTAACCGAAAATACTTATCAATTGCCATTGGAAGAGCTCTTTACGATGGCGGCAAGAATAAACAAGAAACGCTCGTTTTTATTTGTTAGCAGGGTTCTCGGCAAACATTTACCTATCCATCCAGGGAGAGGGCTATTAACAGGCGCCCTTCTGGCAGCAAAATATTTAGAAACGACAAAAGAGATTGAATGTGAACAAAAGAAGCAATTCTTATCATTATTTTCACAAATAGAACCAGACTTTCAACTGCTCCCTTTTATTCCTAAAAGGTGTAATCCGGTCATTATCGGGTTTGCGGAGACTGCGACAGCCTTAGGGCATGCGTTTTTTGATTGCTTTGAAAATGGTCAGTTTTTTCATACAACACGAGAGGAAATGGATGGTTTAGAGCCCTCTATTACGTTTGAGGAAGAGCATTCACATGCCACTTCCCATCGATGCTACATACCGATTGAAATGATAGATAACAATCGGGAAATCATCTTAGTGGATGATGAGATGACAACGGGTAAAACGGCGTTAAATATTATTCACTCCATTCACGCTAAATTTCCAAGAAAAGAATATACTGTAGTATCAATTCTAGATTGGCGCTCCGAAAGTCATAAACAACAATTCTCCCACCTAGAGAAACAACTAGGCATTAAAATTAATATTGTCAGCCTATTAGGTGGAAATGTTAACGTTTATGAGAGAGGGAAACTAAGGGAACAGAAAAATCTTGATTCTAATAAAGTCTGTACAAAATCCTCTATTGAGTTTCTATCTTTATCTAACTTCTTTAAGGCTTCGGCTTTTTCTTCGTTCACAATGAGCGGAACCCCTTTTATCAAAGAAACAGGGCGTTTTGGGGTTGAAAGTGATGAGAATCAATTCCTTCATAAACAAATATCAGAAGCTGCCTGCTATTTAAAGGAGAAGCGGATAGGGAATAAAACGCTTTGCCTCGGGACGGGAGAATTTATGTACATTCCAATGAAAATAGCTTCAGAGCTTGGAAGGAATGTTTTCTATCAATCTACAACGAGAAGCCCAGTACATATAGAGAATCTTCCAGGATACGGAGCAAGATATGGAATTCACTTTTTAAACCCTGAAGAGCCTTCTGTCTCACATAATGTATACAATATTCCGCCTGGTGATTATGATGAATTATTTGTTTTTTTTGAAAGGGAGCCGGACAAGAACAATCTGCAAAACATGATCGAACAATTAGAATGGACAGAAATTAAGTCTGTAAAAATCGTATTTTGTTCAGCAAAGTAGAGGTGGTATTGATGTCTTTAATAACCAATCAACCAGCAAAAATAGGCAGTTACCATGAGGATGATGTTTTATTTTTATTAAAAGATTTAAGTGATATTCAGCTTGAGGATTCTACCTTAAACCGTGAACGTAAGGTTCAATCCGGAGAGCACTATAGTGAATCACTGCCCGTTGAATATCAGCCTCCAAAAGAATATGTTGAATTATTTTGGAAAACAACTGAAGAATATAAGAAAAAAGTGGCCTTTGCTATTGGAGTGGTTGCTGAGCAAATTTATCATTTAAAAGGTAATAGAACAATCCTTGTATCACTTGCCCGTGCTGGAACGCCGGTCGGTATTTTATTAAAAAGGTATTTAAAGTCTCGTTTCGGCGTGAATTTACCGCACTATAGTGTTTCAATTATTCGGGATAGAGGGATTGACGAAAATGCGATAGGTTATATTCTTGAAACACACCCTGAAGGTAAGATTCAATTTGTCGACGGCTGGACAGGAAAAGGTGCCATTTCTCATGAATTAACCAAGGCTTGTCAAAATTATAGGAAAAGATATGGGGTAGTCTTAGATGACACACTTGCCGTAATTGCAGACCCAGGTCATTGTACAACCCTATACGGTACGAGGGAAGATTTTCTCATTCCCAGTGCCTGTTTAAATTCCACCGTATCCGGGCTTGTAAGCCGGACCGTTTTAAATGCACAATATATAGGAAAAGATGATTTTCACGGTGCAAAATACTACCGGGAACTCCTGCCAAATGATGTTTCAAACGAGTATGTGGACATTATCACAGGTGAATTTTCTAAGATTTCCTCTATGGCTGAGGGAGTCGCCTTAAAAAGAATGAATGATAGCGTTGAAGCTGTTTTTTGGGGGATGGAAGATGTCAAGAGGATCCAAACAGATTTTGGAATCGAAAACATCAATTTTATTAAACCCGGAGTTGGTGAAACAACACGAGTATTATTAAGAAGAGTTCCGTGGAAAATCTTAATGAGAGACCTATCAAGTCCATATGTTAAACATATTCTTATGTTGGCAGAAGAAAAAGGGGTAGAGGTCGTTGAATATCCTAACTTAAATTATTTATGCTGCGGTTTAATTAAATCAGTTAAGGGGAAAAGCAAATGATTGTAGCATCAGATCTAGATCGTACACTAATGTATTCGAACCGGGCATTAGAAGAATTGGGAATACCAGAAGGTGTGGAGTTAAAAGCTGTCGAAATGACAGAAGGCAAGTGGGCGGGATACATGACAAAATCCGCTTTTTCTTTTTTACAGCAGCTAAATAGCCGCTGCTTATTTATCCCGGTCACAACAAGAACAACAGATCAATTTAAACGCTTTGTGATTTTTGAAAAAGAGATCCCTTTGACCTATGCCATTACCTCTAATGGAGCCAATATTTTATATCAGGGAGAAATTCTTAAAGACTGGCAGGAAAAGATAACGGCACGAATGAAAGCTGAATCTTCAACAAAACAAGAGCTATTATCTGCCTTGGTCAGGGGAGGTTTTCGGTTAGACGGCCATTGGAAGGAGGCGGAAAAGCTATTTTTTTATTTTATATTAAACACTTTGCCGACCGCCTTAGAACTGGAGGAAATCCGGAAACTAGCCTTAAAATACGGCTGGCGGAACAGCCTGCAAGGCCGGAAACTTTATTTTATCCCAGAAGCCATTAGCAAGGGAAAAGCACTCCAACATATTTGTGATCGTGTAGGATTGGAAGCGGTTGCTGGTGCGGGCGACTCCATCCTGGATTGGGATTTCCTTCAACATTGTCAATACCGCTACGTGCCAAGACACGGTGAACTCAATAAATATAAGGTTACAGGCGATTTAGCAAAAACAAATCACTTAGGTATTGCAGCGGGTGAAGAGATTCTCCAGAATTTCCTATCAAATCTTTCTCTTAAAATCTAACTTTTATCAATAGGGTAGAAGAAGCAAAAATAGACCAAATTGAAAAAGACAAAACTGCTGGTAAAAAATAATATTGATATTTTCATTGTGGCAAGAACGGGAGATAAGAATAGCGTAAAAATGAAGCATAACCAAAATAGATCAATCATGATGAATGTTTTTGAGGCCATTACATCCATGAGTGTATCTAATTCTTCGCCGACATCTTCTATCCTTGGCCGCTTGTATAGAAACCTCATTTAAGTCACCTACTTATATTTGTACTCAAATATATGTAAGGACAAGAAAAAAGGTGAAAATGTGATAAACTGCTGAAAAATGAAACATTTTACGATAACTTCCGTATAAACAATGAACCAACTATTTAACTGTGATATGATGGTAATGTATACCTATATAATTTTGTAAATCTTTTCTGTTTTGAGGGAAGGGATTAGAATGAACTTACCATATAATCAATTGAACGTCAGAAGAATATCCCTTTCTTATGAAAATTGGCAGACATCATTAAAACTGCCTCTTTCAGAACGGCCTGAATTTTCATTGACTCAAGGGGAAATTCAAATTGGCCAAGTAGTGGGGAAATTTCTTGGCGTCCCGATTGATACGGATGAGTATTACAATCAGCTTTATGAGTTTGTTACATCAGCTGAATACAATCTTCATTTATTGAGTGATGATACACTTAATAAATCTATCGATAATCAGCTCTTCCAAGCAATTCAAAAGGTTTTAAATATAAATCAAGAGCAAAAACTTTCAATTAACCGTTTTACAGCGTTTTTAGACGGTGAACAATTACTGTTTAAATCTAAGGTTCCTGCCATCCATCGGAAGATAAGGGAAGCGATGATTCTTACCCTTGAACTCTTTTCTGGAAAGGAAAAGGATGGTTTAAACAGTCCGGAGCTCCGACGGGTATTAGTGGATGTTATTAAGTGGTCGATGAATCATCTTAATCCCCTGCTTGGAAACGTCGATCCACAAAGGGAAATGCCAAAGTTTTTATGGTATGGAGATGTAAAGAAAAGTCATCCATATTTTTTATATTATCTTATGAATCTTGGCTGTGATTTAGTTGTGTTCCATCCTGAAGGGAAGGATGTCTTACAGGATGTCATAGCAGAGGATATCTATACCCACCATTATTCCAATACTGCACCTGCAGAACCATTTCCGAAAGAAAAAAGGAGCCGGAAAACTACCGTTGCCTATCGGGCATCCAGAGAAATTGAAACGATCCTTAACCAAGAAGGATCAGGACTGTATAAACCTTGGCAGTTAAGGGACTATACACCTTCATCTATTACGTTAAGAACAACCTACGATGAACTGTTTATCCTTGGAAAAGAAATTGCTATGGTGAGGCCAGGATTTGAGATTGGCGGCGGGCAAGTTAAGATTCCTTCATTATTTTCAAAGGTTCAAGGTGTCAGCAGGAATCGAAAAGAGTATTGGGATCGATTACAGGCACTTTCGGAAATGGAATACAGTCTGCTAATACGGCAATTGCCATTTACATGGTCCAGCTCAAATGATTTTCGTTTTCATTATCGAAACGCACTTGGTAAAGATGGAGTGTTAAATCCTCAAGTCATGATGGACGCCCATTATTGGCCTTATTCCAAGCTGCCTGCAGGATTGCAAAAGGGGATCGCCAATGCAATCATAAGAATTTGTGAGAAACCGGGTTTAAAGCCTTTGCCAGGGGAAAGCATGGAGGAGGTAAGCATCTATCTCTTTAGTCAAGCGATGTTTACTCCTAAAGAAATCATGCAATTACTACAGAAATTTGATTATTCCCAAGAGGTACCCAAATTGATTATTTACAACAATGAACAAGGTGGAGTGCTATCTAGGTCTGATGCTGCTCTTATCTTACTCCTGAATCAATTTGGCATTGATATAATCATCTACAATCCACCCGGCCATAACGATATTGAAAATTACCTTGATGAAGATTTATTTGATACTCACTGGCTCGAGGATGTTGTTTTCGATTTAGAATTTAAAGAACCGTCCAAGTTGAAAAAAATTCTTTTTCAAGGAATCTTAAAAAACTTAAGGGGAGATTAAAGCGTGAATCTATCACAAAATCAATCTGCCAGCTTAATGGCTACACCTGCTGAGGATACACTAAGCGAAGCAAAAGTTTCAGATATTAAGCTTGCATTGCGCAAGGAAACCGAGGTTCAAAATTTAGCCCGGTCGATTGATGAACGGGACCAAGTTCGCATTTTGGAGTTTGGGAAAGAACCCGCTGTCCAAATTTCACGTTTTTCTGACCAAATTTTAAGCAATATGCGCACAACCAAGGTTGAAGATTCTGGGGAGCTGTTAAAACAGCTTGGCCGAATCATGGATAAGTTTGATGCAAAGGATTTCCAAAAAACGAAACCTGGGTTTTTTGGCAAACTCTTTAAAAAAGGCGAGAAAATGGTGGAAAAACTTTTTGGAAAATATCAAACCATGGGCTCTGAAATTGATAAAGTTTATGTTGAAATTTCCAAATATCAGAAAGAAATGGTTGATAGCACCCAAATGCTCGAGAAAATGTACGAGCAAAACTATCAATATTATTTAACACTAGAAAAATATGTAGTTGCAGGAGAACTAAAGGTTGAGGAGCTAAAGAACAATCAGCTTCCTCAATTAGAGCAGCGTGCTGCCGCCGGGGACCAACTTGCCGGCATGCAATTAGATACCTTAAGAAATGCAATTGATCTCTTAGAACAGCGAGTTTATGATCTTGAAATGGCGAAAATGGTGGCATTGCAAACCGCTCCGCAAATCCGCTTATTGCAAAGAGGGAATACGAAGCTGATTGGAAAAATTAATTCAGCCTTTGTTACAACGATTCCAATTTTTAAAAATGGTTTGATTCAAGCAGTGGCAGCAAAAAGGCAAAAGCTGGTTGCTGATTCCATGAGCGAGCTTGACCGCCGCACCAATGAAATGTTATTAAAAAATGCCCAAAATATCTCCCAGCAAAGCGCTGACATTGCAAGACTTGCGGGCGGACCAAGTATTAAAATTGAGACCATTGAGGAATCATGGAATATCATCATCAAAGGGATGCAGGAAACGAAGGCGATTGAAGAAGAGAACAGACACCTGCGTGCAGAAGGTACGAAACGTTTAGAGCAGCTAGCAGACAACTTTAAAAAAGTGAAACAACAATAAATTATTGTTTAATATTCTAAATGAGGTGAAAGATATGGCAATCAGTTTACAAAAAGGACAAAGAGTTGATTTAACAAAAGGGAATCCAGGACTTTCAAAAATTATGGTAGGATTGGGCTGGGACCCAGTACAGAAAAGTGGCGGAGGCGGCGGTTTCCTTGGTTCTTTATTCGGCGGCGGTGGAGGCGGTGCGAATGTGGACTGTGATGCTTCTGTTATTATGATTGGACCAAACGACCGTGTTCAAAGCAATCAGGATGTTATTTACTTTGGAAATTTAAAAAGCCGTGACGGCAGCGTTCAGCACTCTGGTGACAACTTAACAGGAGACGGTGAGGGTGACGACGAACAAATCATGATTGATTTAAGCCGCGTACCAGCTAACATCCAAAAGCTTGTATTCGTCGTGAACATTTATGATTGTGTGAAAAGAAAGCAGCATTTCGGTATGATTCGCAATGCATTTATTCGTGTGTTAGATCCGTCAAACCGTCAGGAAATGATCCGCTATAACCTAACAGATGATTACAGCGGCAGTACATCCCTTGTTGTTGGTGAAATTTACCGTCACAATAATGAGTGGAAGTTTGCGGCAGTAGGAACAGGTACAAACGCTGCCAGCTTAAGTGAAGTTGTTCGCTCGTATAGCTAATGATTTTCAGATGAGGTGATAAAAAAGATGGGGATTAATTTATCTAAGGGACAACGGATTGATCTAACAAAAACAAATCCGGGCTTAAAGAAGGCGATTATCGGGCTTGGCTGGGATACAAATCGCTATCATGGCGGACATGACTTTGACTTGGATGCCTGCGCTTTTTTAACTGATGCTAATGGCCGGGTGACCCAAGATTTAGACTTTGTTTTCTACAATAACTTAGCAGACCCATCAGGTGCAGTAGAACATACGGGCGATAACCGTACAGGTGAAGGAGACGGAGACGACGAACAAATCAGGATTGATTTTAGTAAAATTCCTGCCAATGTTCATCGGATCGCCATCACCGTCACAATTCACGAAGCAGATGCCCGTAACCAAAACTTTGGTCAAGTCTCTAATGCGTTCTGCCGACTATTCGACGAAGAAACTAATCGTGAAATCCTTCGCTTCGACCTCGGTGAAGACTTCTCTGTTGAGACCGCTGTGGTCATCTGTGAGTTGTACAGGCACAATGGAGAATGGAAATTCAGTGCCATAGGAAGCGGCTTTGCAGGTGGACTAGCGGCACTTTGTAGAAACTTTGGACTTGAGGTATAGTGAATAAGAAAACTGTCTCAAATCGGGGCAGTTTTCTTTCTTTTTGTGATGAAGATATTGTGATAGTGATGTTATTCCATATAGTAACAAATTTTTATAGCTATTTCCCATGATATAATTCTAGTAATATACTACTTTTTAAAAGGGGATTATTACATGCGGAAATGGATTGTATCCTTGATCATAACAGGCATGTTCTTATCAATCATTACAACTTCAAAAGCCTCTTTTGACAGCGTTAAGCTGGCAGATTATCCGAAAAACTCACAACTCTATCAACTGATAAATAAAGATATCTTACTCCAGCCATTAGATGAAATCATTGTTGTGCCTAATGGACTTTTTAACCAAAGCGATGCTGCTGGAATTGTTAATAGAATCGGAAATCTTCCGGACTCATTATTAAGAAAGATTAATGAACAGGGGATTATCCTTAAGCTTTTTACTGGAAAACTAACAGACAACCCTACAGTAAGTTACTTAGCCGGAAAAATTCCAAGAGGTTATGAAAATAATACTACCTGGGACGATGTACCCGGAATAGGCGGATCACAGGTGGTATTAGTGAAAATAGGTCATAGCGAAAAAGGAAATGGACACAGCTCTGTTAATCTCGAATTACATGAAATCGCTCATTCTATTGACAGCCTAGTATTCGATAATATTAGTCAACAAAAGGAATTTCAATTGATTTGGGAAGAGGAAAGAGGAAAATTGTTTCCAGGAAATGCTTATTTCATTCTACATTCTGAAGAATACTTTGCCGAAACCTTTGCTATGTACTATCTGAATGATGAGACAAAAGAACAATTAAAAAATTATGCACCGAAAACCTTTGTATTTTTAAAAGAACTTAACTAAACTATAATAATAGAAATGCGAGACAAGGGAGTGTCCGGTGTTGAAACAATATTTAGACCTATGTAAACATGTTTTAGAAAATGGAAATACCAAAGGAGACCGTACTGGTACGGGGACCATTAGTACTTTTGGCTACCAAATGAGATTTAATTTAGAAGACGGTTTTCCGTTATTAACGACTAAAAAGCTCCATTTAAAGTCCATCGTACATGAACTGCTTTGGTTCTTGAATGGCGATACAAATGTCCGTTATCTACAAGAAAATGGTGTCCGTATCTGGAATGAGTGGGCAGATGAAAAGGGTGAACTTGGTCCCGTTTATGGACATCAGTGGCGTTCTTGGACAGGTGCTGATGGCAAAACCGTTGACCAAATAACAGAACTTATTGAACAAATTAAAAATAATCCAAATTCCAGAAGGTTAATCGTAAACGCTTGGAATGTGGCAGAAATTGACCAAATGGCATTAGCACCATGTCATTGTATGTTCCAATTTTATGTTTCCGATGGGAAGCTTTCCTGTCAGTTATATCAACGCTCTGCTGATGTTTTCTTAGGTGTGCCGTTCAATATTGCCTCATATGCATTGTTGACACTGATGATTGCTCAAGTATGTGACTTAAAGCCGGGTGAATTTATTCATACATTCGGTGATGTTCATATTTATCAAAACCATCTGGAACAGGTGAATTTACAGCTTGAACGTGAGCCTCGCTCCCTGCCAAAAATGAAAATCAATCCAAATGTGAAAGATATTTTCGGCTTTTCGTATGAAGATTTTACTTTGGAGGAATATGACCCGCATCCACATATTAAAGGAGTTGTCAGTGTATGATTTCCTTTATCGTCGCCATGGACCAAAAACGGGTCATAGGGAAAGATAATCAATTGCCGTGGCACTTACCAGAGGATTTGAAATTCTTTAAACGAGTGACAATGGGACATCCGATTGCAATGGGCAGAAAAACGCATGAATCTATTGGAAGGATTCTCCCTGGCCGGGAAAATATCATTATTACCCGTCAAAAAGACTATCAATCTGAAGGCTGCAAAGTCTTCTACTCCGTTGGAGATTTTGTAGAATACGCTCGGAAACAGAATGATGAAATTTTTGTCATCGGGGGAGCGGAAATCTTTAAAGAAACTTTTGTCTATGCGGATCGTCTTTATATTACACATATTGATGATGAGTTTCAGGGAGATACCTACTTTCCTGAATTTAATGAGAGTGAGTGGCAATTGACCTCAAGTGAAAAAGGATTGAAAAATGAAAAAAATCCTTACGATTATGAATTTAGAATCTATCAGCGGAAACATCAGAATTAATCAAAAAGAAGCATCGAAAACGATGCTTCTTTTAAACATTTCAGCGCCGAGGAGGCTCCCCGAACCGCCCGCGGAAAGCGAAGTGCCTTTCGCTGCAATAACAAGCAAGTTTAACATAGCCTAGTAATAAGTGCCATTTAGTTCGTAATCAGCAAGTTTTTGAAGCATTCCTCTGAATTCGTCTGGATGGCAGAAGTCTTCTTCGTGAAAATGTGTTTTCACCCATTGAATTAACTCATTGGGACTATTAAAATATTCTCCGCTTCGGTCGCTTTTACGAATCATATACCTCCCATTATCCTCATCGATGGTTACTTCTACTGGGAGAGCACCATCATAACTGCAGAGTGAAAATTCCATCTTCATCACTTCCATTTCCTCAATATATATTTGAATTAGTATATGTTGCTTTGTATAAAATTATATACGAAAATTCAAATAATTGTCAAAATATTTATACAATTCAAATATATATTATAAATTGACTTCAGTTACTGTTCTTGGTAAATTGTTAAGAGACTAAAGAATTGAAATGTTAAAAATCACAATCTCGTTATTTTACGTGGAAATGTGAATTTACTATGAATTATTTATGATATTTAACGCAAAACTGTTTATCAATACTATAATCGTAGTAGAAAGACATTAATTGAAGGGGATGCATAGAATGTTCTCAAATATTGGAATACCCGGATTAATCCTAATCTTAACTTTAGCACTCATTATTTTTGGCCCTAAGAAACTACCCGAAATTGGACGCGCTTTTGGTCAAACATTAAAGGAATTTAAAAAGTCAACTCGTGAACTAACAGATGATGTTATGAGTGACATTGATGATGAAAAGAAAAAATTGACTAAATAGGGTGTAAGATTTCCATCTTGCGCCTTTTTTTCTTCATTTGTTTAAGAATATTAATATCAAGTAAGCATGTTAACATAAATCAGAGACAAATTTATTTTTTTGGCAGGGGAAGTACATGGAAGATAAAGAATTACAATTAGTCGATCATTTAGATGAATTACGTAAAAGGATTATCATAGCTGCATTGGCCTTTGTCGCCTTTTTTATTGTTGGATTTATTTATGTAGTCGATATTTATAACTGGTTTGTCCGCGATCTTGATGTGAAATTAATTGTTTTAGGACCAAGTGATATTATTTGGGTTTATTTCATGATTGCGACAGTAATTGCCATTACGGGTACGATTCCAGTTCTGGCACTTCAAATATGGTTATTTGTTAAGCCTGCTCTTAAACCGATTGAAAGAAGAATTACTCTTTCCTATATACCAGCACTATTTATTCTATTTATCATTGGTTTGGTCTTTGGTTATTTAGTCATTTTCCCAATGGTGCTGCAATTTTTAGTTAATATGGGAGCAAATATGTTTGTCACAAACTTTACTGCTGACCGCTATTTTAAATTTATCATGCATATGACTCTTCCATTCGGTGTATTGTTTGAACTGCCGGCGGTTGTCATGTTCCTAACCTCTTTGGGGATCATTAATCCATTTGTGTTAGCTAAAATTCGCAAATATGCATACTTTGTTCTGATCATTATCGCTATTTTAATCACACCGCCTGATTTTATGTCGGATTTTGTTGTAACCGTACCGTTACTGCTGCTTTATGAAATCAGTATTAACTTGTCCAAATTCGTATATAAAAAGCGGATGAAAAAGATGCAGGAAGAAGAATTAATCGAAGCATAATTAAAGGCCTTCAGAGAAACATCTCTGGAGGCCTTTTCGTTTTTCTAAATAATCATAAATATTTTTTCATCTAAGCATATTTAGACAGATTTCGAGCCCATGAAGGTGTATAATATACTCAAACGGGTGAAAAAGAGGATTGATATTTTGTTATTGAAAAGCCTAGAGTTCAAAAATGTTGTTGGACAGAAGGTTAAAGTCATGGATATTCCTGTATTGGAGGAAGATAGCACTTATAAATTTATGATCCAAATCCGTTTAGAGAAGTTTATCTCGTCGATTTACCGGGAGAAAACGCCGAAAAAATGCTACTCGTTTAAAGAGTATTTGAAAAAAGTCATGAAATGGCCTGATTATGAACAATTATTTAAAGTAGGAGAATTAAAAAATAACGCTTAATTCATTTTTGAACATTGGGTGACCAATGTTCTTTTATTTTACAATAATTTTTACGTGAATATAGGGGAATTTATATCCTAAAGACCTTGTTCCATGTATAATACAATGGAGTACAAAGTAGGATGTGAGTTCATGAGCAAAATTAAAATTGTTACGGATTCTACAATGGATATGTCAAAAGAATTGGCTGACCAGCTCGGGATTGTGATTGTCCCATTGTCTGTAACAATCAACGGTGAAACTTATTTAGACAGAGTAGACATTCAACCTGCTGAATTTATTGAAACGATGAAAAGCTTAGAGGAATTGCCAAAGAGCTCTCAGCCTTCAGCCGGAACTTTTCTTGAAGTGTATGACAAACTCGGGAAAGAAGGCTATGAAGTTTTATCGATACATATGACAGGAAAAATGAGCGGCACGGTTCGGTCTGCTGAAAGTGCTGCGCAAATGACCAATACAAAGGTAACAGTAATTGATTCAAAATTTATCTCCATTGCCCTTCAGTTCCAGGTTAGAGAAGCGGCTGAAATGGCGAAACAGGGTAAGAGTATGGATGAAATAATAGAGAGACTTGATATAGTACGGGAGAATACAAAGCTATATATTATGATTGATACGCTTGAGAACATGGTGAAAGGCGGCCGGATTGGGAAAGGGAAAGCCTTTATAGGGTCCTTGCTCAATATTAAGCCGATTGCCTCTCTCGAAGGGGCGGAATACAATCCAGTAGCGAAAGTCCGCAGTCATTCACAGGTTGTAAAATGGTTGGCCAAGCAGTTTGCAGAAGACGTAAAAGGAAAAACAGTACGTGGAGCAGGCATTGTCCACGCCGAGGCTTATGAACTTTCTGCAAAAATAAAAGATTCAATTATTGAATTAACAGGATACAACGACATTTCGATTGATTACACAGGACCAACAATCAGCACCCATACAGGTCCAGGTGCTCTTGCCTTAATGTTTTATTCTGAATAACAATCAGGATGGTGCCTTAGCATCATCCTATTTTACTTTTACACATACAATGTCAGACCCCTGTACTTCATAACCTAGGCGGTGTAAATGCTTACGGGTGCCAGTGCGTTCCCAAGTTTTCAAGATAAGCGAATCGAGCATGTTTTTTGGATAAAAAATTCCTATGCTTGTAAGTTCATCGAAATTCATGCCTTTCTGGACGTATTCCTCAATCATGTGATCACGCTTATCAATGACAGCTAAGTAATCTGCCATTGCCTGCTGAAATTCCCGTTTCGTAAAAATTCCTTTATGATGGCCGGTAATAAAGGTATCAGCATCAGTGGTTAGGAGGCGCTCACTAGATTGAATAAACTCATCAATACTTCCGTCTGATCCAAAATACCACGGACCAAAGCTTGTCATATCAAAATCACCAACAAAGATAATCCCTAATTCCGGAAAGTAAGGGCAGGAATAGCCTTTTGTGTGGCCTGGCATATGAAGAAAAATCGTTTTAACATCACCAAAGTAATATTCCTTATCATATTGATAGCTGCCGGTAAACGAGCCGAGATTTTTGACCCATTTTTGCGGAAGCTGTTTACTCATTTTTTCAACGCCGGCAGGTCCCCATTCTTCAAAAACACCATTCCCTTTTGCAATTCCTTCAATCGATTGAACTGTTTCAAATTCATAGGGATTAATCCATTTTTCGGCACTTTTAAATAGATGATTATTTAAGGTATGATCCGGGTGATAGTGAGTATTAACCACTAAATTGACCCCATATTGTTCTTCAATTTCTATTAACAGCTTAGGATCTGCACCGGTATCAATTAAGACCTTATCTTCACAATCAATATACAAACTTCTTGAAAACGGAACTTTGCTATTGTTTGGTCCTTCGACAATGATAATAGGACCCATTCTTTGCATACTTAACACCTCTATTTCGGTTGGAAAATAATATGAATGATTATTCATTCATTATATCACATTACTTCTAAACAATAAACCATCTTGCTTAGTTAATACCTGAACGTACTTATTATGGTTAAAATTAGACTTTTTGGTAAACCTAAAAAAAAATTGAAATGGTAAAGGTGTTGCCAATGTTTAAATGGTTATCGGGAAAAAAAACTCTGGAAACATCCAAAGCCCATAGTTTAGATATCGAAGAGTTACAGGAAGAGATTAAAGGTGAATTAAACGTCGGTTCGGACCTAGCCTTTCGAACATTGAAAAGGAATGGAGAAAGACTGATTTTCTGTCTGATGAAAAGTCTTGTAGATACAAAGAAACTCGATGAATTGGTTATTGCTTCGATTCAGAGAAATAGGGATCTGGAATGGACCTGTGAATCGATTGTCAAAGTGCTGCCGATGATTGATGTAACGGCCATTAATCAATTAAATGAAGTAGTCGAAGGAATCAATGAAGGAAAAGTATATATTTATGCAGAAGGCCAGCCTTATGGGATATTGGCTAACGTAAGTAAAATTGTCCAACGAGGTCTTGAAAAGGCTGAGACAGAGTCACTGGTGTATGGTCCGAAAATTTCCTTTACAGAATCTCTTCAAGGAAATATCAATATTTTACGAAATAACATTAAGGATGAGGACTTGTGCACAGAAGATCTTGTCATTGGAAAAAGATCCAAGACAAAAGCGATGATTGTCTATATTAAGGGGATTGCGGATGAGGAAAATGTTAACACCTTTAAACAAAGACTTGCAGACCTTAATGTAGATTATGTACCGGGCAGCACGGTTCTTGGTCAATATATTGAGAGTAATAGCTGGACCGTATTTCCACAGCTAATGACCACTGAGCTTCCAGACCGTGTTTCGATTGCCTTATATAGAGGCAAAGTAGCAGTTTTACTTGACCGCAGTCCAGATGCTCTTTATGGTCCAACACCATTTTTTACGTTTTTTGAGTCAACGGAAGATGTATATATGCGCTGGAACATGGGGTTATTTTTAAGGATGCTCCGCCTATTGGCAACATTTTTATCAGTATTATTAACTCCGGCCTATGTGGCCGTTTTGACTTATCATTATGAGGTAATCCCTTCACCCCTGCTTCTTTCACTGGGTGAATCAAGGGCGAGGGTTCCTTTTCCGCCTGTTTTCGAAGCATTTTTACTTGAGTTTGTTATTGAACTGTTACGAGAGGCAGGGGCCCGGCTTCCAACTAAAGTCGGTCAGACCATGGGTATTGTAGGCGGTATCGTTATCGGACAAGCAGCAGTTGAAGCAGGATTTACGAGTAATATTCTCATTATTATTATCGCCCTGAGTGCTCTTGGTTCATTTACAACACCAAGCTATTTAATGGGTACTGCTATTCGGGTTTTACGATTCCCCCTTATTCTGTTAGCTGGCCTATGGGGTGGAATTGGAATTATGGTTGCCTTTTGCTTCATTGCCATCCACCTTCTTAGGTTAGACACGCTGGGAAGACCGTATCTATCACCCGTTTATCCGCTTCGATTCAAAGACTTTGGTTATAGTTTCTTTAAAATTCCGCCTCAATACCTTTCTTACCGCCCCTTAACCAATCGTCCTGAGGATTATAAACGATTCCCTAAAAAGAAGGCGAAACAAAAAAAGGATGTAGATGAATAGGAGCGAAAAAAATGAAGGTAGATTTACATCCGAAAGAAAGTCTATTAATTAATGCATTTATGCTTATGTTTATCATCCATTCTGTACAGGCAGGAGTAGGGATGGCCGGACTGCCAAGAATTGTGTATTTAGAGGCCCAGCATGATGCCTGGATTTCCGTATTTTTGGCAGGGGTTTTTACCGCTGTTGTTTTAGGATTAATTATTACGATGCTCCGGCAATATGACAGTCCTGACCTGTATGGGATTCATCTGGATATTTTCGGAAAATGGATCGGAAACACGTTAAGTTTTATCTACATGATCTATATGTCCGCCAGCTTCTTTATTATTTTCATGAATTATATTGAGATTGTTCAAGTATGGATTTTTCCGGATTTACCGACTTGGCAGCTAGCCGTTGTTCTCAACTTGTTATCCATCTATGCTGTATATGGAGGCATTAGAGTGATTGTTGGTGTTGCCTTCCTGTCAGTGACAGGGACCTTTTGGCTGGCGGTTGTTCTTTTTGTACCGGTCCAGTACGGGGATTTTACCCATATATTTCCTATCATGAATACAGACATTAAACATTTAATAAGAGGCATTCACAGCACCACTCTCTCAATGATGGGGTTTGAATTAATCATGTTTGTATACCCATTTGTAAAAGAAAAACAAAAAACAATGATATTTGCTCAACTTGGAAATTTGGTAACTACGTTGGTTTTTACTGCTGCTACAATTATTTCTATCGTGTTTTTTGCTTCAAACAGCCTCGAAAAGACAATATGGCCGCTTTTATCTATGTTTAAAATTGTTCGTCTACCGAACCTGGAGCGGTTTGAGTTTATTGCCGTTTCATTTTGGATGCTAATTATTCTGCCAAATATGTGTCTTTATCTTTGGTCGGCCTCAAAAGGGTTTTCGAGAATCTTTAAAGGGAAGCAAAAGATGGGGATATGGATCATTGCAGGCATTACGTTTTTAGGGTCGTTCTTTATCAGGGCAAGATATGAAATGAATACGGCAACAGATATTGTAGCAAAAGCCGGGTTTTATGCTGCATTTTGCTATCCGATCCTTCTTTCTCTGATTGTCCTTGTAAAAAAGAGAGTTTACAGGAAGGAGACTAAAAATGCCGAAGTGCCTAAATAGGTTAAAGGTTGTTTTTATCATTTTTTGTTTTATCCTTATTACGGGATGTATTCAAACAAAACAATTAGAACGCTTAGGGTTGATCACTGCCATTGGATTTGATTTAGAAAAGGAAAATGAAATACAAGGTACGGTAGTAGTCTCTAAATTTGATCCCATGGCTAAGGTCGTAACCGCCACCATTTCTGCAGATGCTAATACCCTTCAAACGTTAAGAGCCGAAGAAAATCTGGCGACAGATCAAAGATTGGAAATGGGCCAGCTTCGGTGTGTGATTTATAGCAAAGAGTTAGCGGAAAAAGGGCTTATCCAACTAGTAAATGCATTAAACCGTGATCCGACGGTTGGAAATATGGTTTACTTAACGATAGCAGAAAAAAATACCAAATCCATCATGAATATAGATGAGAAAAATATTAAAGTAAACATCGGAACCTATCTTTATAATTTAATCAGACAAAACGTTGAAAGTGAGTTATTGATTTCTCCAACCCTGCATGAATTTAACCATGCTTTTTTTGACAATGGGCAGGATCCAGTCATCCCAATTGTTAAGGAAGCGCAAGGAAAAGTAGGCATTGCGGGTGTGGCCTTATTTAATGATGATAAAATGGTAGCTAAACTGGAAAATGATAAATTATTTTATTTAAAACTGTTAACCGATCAATATCGGTCAGGGTCAAAAGAATTGGACTTTGAGCGGTCAAAATTCGAGAAAATTATTAATCCCCAGTATGGAAGTAAATATGGTCAAGTATACAATAAATTATTTATCAGCATAGATAATATCCGCAGTAATACCCAAATTGATCTAGTGGATAAAAAAAATCTACTTTTTCAAGTAAAAGTAACAATGGATTCAAGATTGTTGGAAACGACGAATTACTTAGATTTAAGTAAACCAGAAAACATGAAATATCTTGAAAAACAGATCAATAAGGAAATGGAAACGCAAATTAAAAATCTCCTTTTATTTTTCCAAGAAAAACAGGTGGATCCTGTTGGAATAGGAAATGAATATATGGCTCATGTAAGGGGGAAACCGTTAACGCAAGATGAGTGGAAAAAAATCTACAAGAATGTAAAATTTGATGTTGAAATAGATAATACGATTGTAAAAACAGGTACGCTGGATTAAACTGTTTTCTTTCTTCTTTTTCTAAACTTTGTTACACTATTCACGAGTAGAATTAGATGAAAGATAAACAGGTGATAGTCATGAAATTTAGACAGAATTTAGTATTGGTTGTTATCGGCATGCTGCTGTTAACAGCATGCGGGCAAAAGGGGATTGAAAACCCGCTGGATTATCCAGTGAATGAATTTTCTGCGACGACAGAAGAAAATAAATCATTTGACATAAATGATTTAGAAGGAAAAATTTGGCTGGCTGATTTTATCTTTACTAATTGTCCAGATGTGTGCCCGCCAATGACCGCCAACATGTTGAAGCTTCAAAAAATGGTAAAAGAGGAAGGTTTAGAAAACGTTGAATTTGTCTCCTTTAGTGTAGACCCTTCGGTTGATACGCCTGAAAAGCTAACGGAGTATCAAGAAAATTATGGGCTGGATTCAAATAACTGGACATTCTTGACCGGTTATTCGCAAGAGAAAATTGAAAATTATGCAAGGGAAACATTCAAAACTCTCGTGAAAAAGCCGGAAAATACGGAAAATCAAGTTATCCATCAAACGTATTTTTATTTGGTTGGACCGGATGGTAAAATCAAGAAGTCTTATGATGGATATCAGGAAGTCCCCTATGAAGAAATTATGAAAGATATTCAAGTATTACAATAGACCTTTTAAGGGTCTATTTTTTTGGGTATGCATAGGATATAGTACTAGCTTGTTTTGAATGATTTTTATCATGTTATAATAACCTTATATAAGGGTGGTGAAATGAAATGAGAAAGATATACACCCTTCTGATTCTCTCGACTTTTTTCTTAAGTTCATGCAGCCAAGTTGACTCCTTAAATTTTCACAGTGGAAAACAGGCCTCTGCAGTAGTTTACCAAGAAGTACCAGCTGATTTTATCCCGAGGAAATTAACGGTTATTTCTGCCGGTGATTCCCTAACCCAAGGGGTGGGTGACAGTACAAAGAGCGGCGGCTATCTGCCTTATTTAAGAACTTTGCTCGAGGATGAAAAGGGGATTAAGGAAGTTGATTTCTTTAATTTCGGTGTAAAAGGAAATCGGACGTCACAACTATTGAAAAGACTTCAATCCGAAGAAATAAAGGAAGTTCTTCCAAATGCTGATTTAGTTATATTAACTATCGGCGGCAATGATATTATGAAAGTGGCAAAGGACCATTTTGAAAACCTGCAGCTTTCTGTTTTTGAAAAAGAGAAAGAGGTTTACATTAATAATTTATATCGAATCATGAATACGATTATCCGGATAAATCCAGACGTGTCAATTGTTTTAGTTGGAGTATACAATCCTTTTTCACAATGGTTTTCAGATGTAAAAGAATTGGATCAAATTGTTTCGGATTGGAATGTGGCCAGTCAAAGAGTAATTGCGAATTATTCAAATGCTTATTTTGTAGAAATTGAGGATTTATTTAAAAATCCTACTGAAAGTTTGTTGTATAAAGATAATTTTCACCCGAACGATCGGGGCTATGAGCTGATTGCTGAACGGTTAAACGAAACATTAGAACAAAGAACATTACCAGATCTCGTTAAAAAGGCATATATGGCCAGTAAAGAGGAGAATTAATTTTTGATGAAAAATAGCTGGAAAAAGGGATTCTTTCTGTTACTAGGATTGAACCTATTCATCCTATTGATTTTATTCGTATTAATTATTATGCCCAATGGGGAAGATGAAAAAATTCAACCTAAGAATCCCGATGATAATTTTGTAACATTTCAAGTAAAGTCAAACAAAAATGATTTAAATCGATTAATCAATCAGTACTTAAAAAAGGAAGCCGCCGATTCACCAATTGATTATCAGGTCCAATTACGTGATGAAGTAGAATTATATGGTACTCTGCCTTTCTTTAGTCAGGAAATTGATTTGAAGCTCACTTTTGAGCCGGAAGCGCTTGATAATGGAGATTTGGTTCTCAGACAGAAATCCATTTCACTTGGGAGTCTAAACCTTCCCGTTTCCTATGTATTAAAATTTATTAGTGAAAATTATAAACTTCCTAAAGGTGTCATCATTCAGCCAAACGAAAAACTAGTTTATGTCAGTATGCAAGAGTTAAAGCTGAATAGTGATATAAAGCTAAAGGCAGATAAGTTTGACCTCAAAAAGGATGATATTGCTTTTTCTATACTTGTACCAGTAGAATAAGGTGCCTCATGACGAGGCACCTTTTATCATTTCATGATTCTAAGTCCTTTGGGGTAGAAATTCTTTAATATGTTCCTTTCGCTTCTTTTCCCCATCCCAATGGGTAGCCGTCTATGGTAATTAATGTCCAGCCCCGATCCAAGTCTGTTGTAAAAGTTTCAACTTTTTAGTAACGGAGCCATTTTTCGTCCTCAGTTGAGTATGTATGGAAAAATGCTGATGCTTCATCTTTTAAAAGGGTTTTAAATTTTTCAATAAATTCTGTTGGCAGTTGCATAGGTCCGGGCTCCTTTCAATAATTCTCATTAGATTATTACATAAAGAAGAAAAGGATATAAAAAGACTGAGAGTATATATTTCTCAGTCTTTAATCCTTCATAATCATCGCTTGAAGTCCTGGGCTTTCGGAAGTTAAGCCAAGGAAAACAATCGTGTAGGTTTCATTTGCATTGAACCTGGCATTTGGCATAGGAAGGAGAACGTTCTTGCCACCTGCTTCTCGGATTTCTAAATCCACTGTCAATGGCATTAAGCCGAGATATTCCGTTGCTTGTTTATATGAAACATTGGAAAAAACAACATCCCGATCCTTTACCGCAATATCGATATCAGGTGAATCAGGTGACAAGTGGACAAATCTCATTTTTGCTTCATTTAAAGATACTTTAGGTTGATTGAGGTAAGGTAGAAGGCGGAGTTTTTTTACTGATCCAATAGCTGCTAATGTATAGGATTGGCCCGGTTCCACTGTAATTTTCTTATTTAGAATACTATCTGTCATTTTACCGGCTGGATAAATTTCAATGATATATCTGCCAGGCCTTAAGGTCAAGTAATTAGACACCTGTTTAAATGGCAGGTTTTTGATTTTTGTTTGCCCATTTACATATATATCGATATTTCCGGCATCTGGTGATGTGTGCAAGAATCGCACTTGAGTTTCTTCTTGAACAGGGTTGGGCTGATTACGCATCATTAGTGATTTTCTCATGTATTTCAAGTGTTTCTGGTAGTAATAGACATGAAGATTTGGGTTGGAGTATTTAAAAAATTGTGCCAGGCTATCATAGGCTGAGGCTTTTTGAAGATAATCATAATGATTTCTTTTTTCGGACATACCTTTCTCTCCTTTCAGAGTTTTTTATAAATTAATTTATTCGAGCTAGTATAGGTAGGTGTGTAATTCAGAATTTTTTTCCTAAACTGTTTACAAATGGATTAACGGTACATATAATAAAGACAAATATGTGGAAAGCGGGTGAAGTGCAATGGTAAATCAAACTACGTTAATTGTCGTACAGTTTCATATCGTTTGCACAGCCCAGGGACTCTCTGCATAGGGAAATTCTCTTCTTTTATTCCATGATGTAATCAAAACCATGGGCTGTGTCTGCCTATGGTTTTTTATTTTACATTTTGGAGGATTAAAGAATGAATTTAATAACAATTGGTATGAACGAAAAAATAGAAACAAGCTTTAAATTAGTTAAACAAAGTGAAGAGATGATTATCGGCCGTGTGGCTTTAGAGCATAAACGGATGTACCGGGTATGGACAGAGCAGGGAGAGTTACTATGCGAGGTATCAGGGAAATTTAGTTTTGAAGCCATTAGCAGAGAGGACTATCCTGCTGTTGGAGACTGGGTAGTAATTAAACCGAGGGCTGTGGAAGGAAAAGGAACCATCTATTCCGTCTTGCCACGCTTTAGTAAATTTTCTAGAAAGTCAGCAGGCCGTACAACAGAAGAACAAATTGTGGCGGCAAACGTAGATACAGTTTTTCTGGTAAATTCACTAAACGAAGATCTTAATTTAAGAAGATTAGAACGGTATTTATTATTAACTTGGGAAAGTGGAGCGAACCCAGTGATTGTTTTAAGCAAAGCTGATCTTTGTAAAAATATCGAGGAAAAAATCGCAGAAGTAGAATCGATTACGTTTGGCGGTGTTCCAGTTATAGCTATCAGTGCTGAAACAATGAATGGTTTCGACCGGTTAACAGATTATTTAGAACCAGGTAAAACGATCGCTCTTCTCGGTTCATCAGGTGTAGGGAAGTCGACGTTAACGAATCGATTGTTAGGAGAAGAGAAACAACTGGTTCAGGAAATACGATTAGGAGCTGACAAGGGGCGTCATACCACGACCCATCGTGAGCTTATTCAATTGCCTAATGGATGTGTTTTGATGGATACCCCTGGTATGAGAGAATTACAGATTTGGGAAAGTTCTAAGGGATTATCAGAAACCTTTGCCGATATTGATCAGCTCTCAGGTACCTGCCGATTCCGGGACTGCCAGCATGAAGACGAACCTGGCTGCGCAGTGGCTGCGGCAATTGAAAGTGGAACACTGGAGCCTGAAAGATTAACCAGCTATTTTAAACTACAAAAAGAACTGTCCTATATCGAACGCAAACACGACAAACGCGCCCAGAGTGATGAGAAAAAACATTGGAAAAACATAAATAAACAAATGAAACATAAAAAGAAAAGTTTTTAACGCTTGGAAACCGAACCACGATGGTTCGGTTTTCTTTATGTTTACATCTAAATAATTCGGAAATAAACAATCGATAACCAACTACTATATAAAAATAGTGAACTTCTACATGAATTTATCAATCTTCTACATTTTAAGTGCTAACTTCTACATGAATTTAGGAAACTTCTACATTTGATGACAGCTTCTACATAAAGATAGCCAACTTCTACATAAAAGTAGTAAACTTCTACACATTTGAAAGCAACTTCTACATAAATTCAGGAAACTTCTACATTTTCAGTTTGCTCTTCAACAATGTACATTTTGAGTATCAAATTTTATTTTTCACCTAAGTTTCTGTATACTCAAATCAAAGTAATTTACAAAAGAGGTGGGGACTTTGGAAGCAAAGGCTACGTTTGCTGGCGGGTGTTTCTGGTGCATGGTTAAGCCATTTGATGAGCAGCCGGGAATTAAGAGTGTTATTTCAGGTTATACCGGCGGAACTGTTGAAAATCCAACCTATGAACAGGTTTGTTCCGAAACAACCGGACATTATGAGGCCGTTCAAATCACGTATGATCCAGATATTTTTCCATATGAAAAATTACTCGAGCTTTACTGGCAGCAAATCGATCCAACTGATCTCGGTGGTCAATTTTATGACCGCGGGCAATCTTATCAAACTGCGATATTTTATCATGATGAAAATCAGAAAAAATTAGCTGAAGAATCTAAGCAGGCCTTACAAGAAAGCGGGCGTTTTAAAAAGCCGATTGTAACACCGATTTTACCGGCAAAACCGTTCTATCCAGCGGAAGAATACCATCAGCATTATTACAAAAAAAATAAAGCTCACTATGAACGATATCATGTTGGTTCTGGACGAGCAGGCTTTATCAAGGCACATTGGGGGGAGCAGAATGAAAAATAAGGAAGAGTTAAAAAAGGAATTATCACCGATACAATATGAAGTAACGCAAAATAATGGAACCGAGCCTCCATTCAGAAATGAATATTGGAATGAAACTCGAGATGGGATTTATGTGGATATCGTCTCCGGAAAACCATTGTTCAGCTCACTAGATAAATTCGATGCCGGATGTGGCTGGCCTAGCTTCACTAAACCAATCGAAGAAGAAGAAATACTCGAAAAAGAAGATAGAAGTCACTTCATGATCCGTACAGAGGTTAGAAGTAAATCAGCCGACTCTCATTTAGGACATGTGTTTGATGACGGACCGTATCCTACTGGACTGCGATATTGTATTAACTCCGCTGCATTAAAATTTATCCCCGTTGAAAAGTTGGATGAAGAGGGATATGGAGAGTACAAAAAATTATTTGAAGGAAAGTAAAAAGCCGCTAACCGCGGCTTTTTTCTTTTGAACTGGAAGATGTCATTCCGCCGGAAAGGATAAATTTCATCGCATCTTCGGGCTTGACGTCAATAATTTCAACTTGCTCTTTTGGGATTAAAAAAGTAAAACCTGCAACCTGAAAGGTTTGTGGTACATAAACCGCAACATGGTCTTTTAACGGACTGTACAAATCCTCTAATTCCTCGGAAGTAATAAACCCCATACTCCTCATTTCTGTACCTGGAATCACTACAAGAGCAACCTTGGAAAAAGACTTTTTCTCACCCAGAAATGATTGAATCGTGTCTTTAATAACAGTGTAAATGGTTTTTACTACAGGTATTTTTTCCAGCAAAAAGTCAATGATTCTAACAATCTTACCTGTAATATATTTGGTAGATAACCAGCCTAATAACGTTATTGATACAATTGTTGTAAGCAGTCCAATGCCAGGTATATAATCTTCTTTCAAATAAGGTTTAAGTGAGTTACCGAGTAACCCGTCAAGAAAAAGAAAGGTCTTATAAATAACATAGATCACAAGAATAATGGGAACAATCGTTAAAATCCCGTTAATAAAGCTTTTTAATAATACCTTCATCTCAACACCCGCCTAATTTTTATAACTGAATTTCATAATATAGGCGAATGCACAGACAGGTCAAGTACCTATTACATAAAGTATCAATGTGAACAAGACAAAAACTTCAAGGAGTGATTTGAGGTATGCATTACGGACATCATGGATTTGACCCTTGCTGCGGTTATGGCCATCCAGCTGTGGGTGGTATTGGATTTGGTTACGGCACATTTGTTTTAATTGTGGTGCTGTTCATTCTATTAATTATCATTGGTGCCAGCTGGTGCTAAGAAATCGACTCAGGTGAATGTCACCTGGGTCTTTTTCGTTATCTTCTGACAAATGGTTAAAACACGAACAATAGATATTTATTATTATATATAGTTCGTTTTTATTGTTGACGAAAGAAAAAATGTCTGTTATATTTACCAAGGATTAAGTAAATCGTAAATCGTCTTGGAGGTAATGGACAATGGAAAATAGATATGATGTTATTGTAGTGGGGGCTGGACCAGCAGGAATTTTTACTTGCTATGAACTTACACTAAAAATGCCGAACGCAAAGGTGCTGTTAGTGGATAAGGGGCATGATATTTATCG
Organism: Neobacillus sp. Marseille-Q6967; assembly: GCF_946151075.1. Classification (GTDB taxonomy): domain Bacteria; phylum Bacillota; class Bacilli; order Bacillales; family Cytobacillaceae; genus Neobacillus. The sequence continues at coordinate 440,097 of NZ_OX267715.1, forward strand.
GAGACATTGTCCAATTTTACAAAAGAAAATTGAAAAATGTCCTCCCGCTGCCGGGAGAAAAGAATTTGCAGGATGTTTGCCTGCATGTTCGATCACCAATGGTTTTGGCGGTGCAGGCGCATATTCGGATGGCAAATTTAATATCACGAGTGAATTTGGGGGCTGGATGACAGATTATCTGCCAGACTCACAAGTGGTTGAACTAATTAAATATGTTGATGAGATTAATCTAAAGCATGGTGCGACAGAAAGCATTACCGATCCGATGACAGATGCTGTAAAGAATATTGAACGCCGCGGCTATGCTGCGGGATTAAAGCTCTTACGTGCTCAAGTCCGTCATTTAGGGACTGAGCAAAACCTAGAAATCCTAAAAAGTATTTTTGAATATTTAAAGAATAAGATTGAAATGCTTTTCAAAACAGAAGTAGAAGATTTAATTACTGAAAAAACACCAGATGGCCACCAAATTAAAGGTATACAGCTTAAAAATGGTGAAAATATTTATGCTGATAAAGTAGTTATCACACCAGGACGTGATGGTTCAAAATGGCTGACTGATGTATTGAAGAAACGCCGTCTGAAAATGATGAACAATCAGGTGGATATCGGTGTTCGTGTTGAGACGTCAGACATCGTGATGCAAGAGATAAATGAACATTTGTATGAAGGGAAGTTTGTATTTAATACATCTGTAGGAACAAGGGTACGAACGTTCTGCAGCAACCCTTCCGGTCATGTGGTCGTTGAGAACCACTCTGGAATTATGCTTGCAAATGGCCATGCATACAAGGATCCTAAACTTGGCAGTCCTAATACTAACTTCGCTTTGCTTGTTTCTCATACCTTTGCTGAACCATTTGATAAACCGAACGAATTTGCCCATGAAGTATCCCGATTGGCAAACGCATTATCCAATGGCGGTATTATCGTTCAAAAATACGGTGATATCTTAAAAGGCAGAAGATCAACGGCAAAAAGAATTAAAGAAGGATTCATTGAGCCGACTCTAAAAGAAGCAGTACCAGGTGACCTTGGTTTAGTTCTCCCTTATAACACGTTAAAGAGTCTTATTGAAATGACGGAAGCATTGAATCAAATTACTCCTGGTCTTGCTTCAGAACACACCCTATTCTACGGCGTGGAAGCGAAGTTCTATTCGGCACGACCGAAACTGAATGACCGTTTCGAGTCAGAAATCGGCGGTTTGTATGTCGGCGGAGACGGTGCTGGTATCACACGCGGTCTTGCACAGGCCAGTGCCTGCGGAGTATGGATTGCAAGAGATATTATTCAAAAAGCAGCAACCGAACGTAAACGTGAAACAGTAATGGTTTAAACCCGCTATCCCAGCGGGTTTCTTTTATTCATAATTTCTAAAATATATCTCCAATCCGCTTATTTTGATAAAATAGTTCAAAAAGGAGGAATCTAGGATGCTGCCGAATCGATTGTCTCCTGGTGATGAAATCAGGGTGATTGCGCCATCGACTAGTATGGCTGTAATAAAAGGGAAACAAGTTGAAATTGCTACTGAGCGTCTGACGAATTTAGGCTTTCATGTTACATTTGGAAAACATGTTGATGAACACGATGAATTTTTTACAACTTCAATCGAACAACGACTGGAGGATTTGCATGATGCATTTCGAGACCCTAATGTAAAAGGGATTCTTACTGCAATTGGAGGATATCATGCCAATCAATTATTAAAGAGTATCGATTATGATTTGATCAGAGAAAATCCAAAGGTGTTTTGCGGGTTCAGCGATATTACCGCGTTAAGCAACGCAATTTACCGTAAAACAGGGTTAATTACATATTCAGGACCACACTTCTCAAGCTTTGGTGTAAAATATGGAGTAGATTATACGCTGCAATCCTTTCTAGAAGCATTAACGAATGACGCTCCATATGAAATGGTTCCATCTACCTCCTGGAGTGATGATAAATGGTTCTTGGATCAAGAAGATAGAAAGTTTATTGAACAAGAAGGATACTTGGTCATTCAGGAAGGTAAGGCAGAAGGAACCCTTATTGGTGGAAATCTATGTACCTTGAACTTATTGCAGGGTACCGAATATATGCCTTCGTTAAAAAATTCGATTCTGTTTATAGAGGATGATGAAGAATCACATGCTCATTCCTTTGACCGGGATCTTCAGTCCATTCTCCATTTACCGGATGCTAACGAAATTAGGGGAATATTAATTGGCAGGTTTCAAAACGGTTCAAATGTAACGGAAACAGCCATAAAAAGAATTATTCAAACAAAGGAAGAATTAAGAGATATACCTGTTATTGCAAATGTCAATTTTGGTCATGTCCAACCGATTACGACCATTCCTATAGGTGTTCACGCAGACATTTCAGCAGAAGGTGCAATGACTAATATTATGATTTATCCATAAGAAAGGGGGAATCTTTACGATTCCCCCTTTACGATTATCCAATTGTAACTTTTTCCTTTGGAAAGTGAATTTTCTCTTGGCTGTTGCCTTTTCCCCTTAAAATTAGCAGACAAGTAACAATTCCAACTCTTCCAATAAACATTAATATAATAATCAAAATCTTTCCGAATGTTGAAAGCCTTGGAGTTAACCCCATCGATAATCCATTTGTTCCGAACGCTGAGGATACTTCGAAAATTACTTCAATGACCGTACCTTTTTCGGTAACGGATAATATTAACACTGAAACTAAACATAGAATCGCGGCTGTTGAAATTACAATAAATGATTTCAGGACATCTTCGTTATGAAGCTCTCTTCGAAAAATTTTAATCGAACCTTTACCCCGTGCATAAAAGAAAACTGCTAAAAGGACGATGGCGAATGTAGTGGTCCGGATTCCTCCGCTGGCACTGCTTGGAGATCCTCCAATAAACATTAGAATCGAAATAAACAGCTGGTTACTCGGTGTAAACTCATTTAAATCCATTGTGGCTAATCCAGCACTTTTGGTTGTCGCAGAATGGAAAAGTGAGTAAAAAAACGATTCATGCCAGGATTTATCTGCGAAGAAATGATAGCTGTCAAGTAAATAAATGATGATAGCTCCAGCAACCGTAAGAATGACAAAAGTAGAGGTTGTCAGCTTTGTAAAAAGTGTAAAATGATATTTTTTCTTGCTTTTTAGACTTAAAAAGAATTCATAAACCTCGACGATAACGGGGAAGCCGATGGCACCAATAATCATTAGGATTATAATAATGGTTTGGACAATATAGTCATTGCTAAAAGGAATAAGTGATTCCCCGGTAATATCAAAACCTGCATTCGTGGCAGCGCTAATTGAACCAAAAAATCCGTGTTTAAAGGCTGTAGTAGGACTTTCAAAATATTTCATAAAACGAAAACCTAATATGATCCCGCCGATCACTTCAAATGAAATGATAGTGATAAATATCCGTTTTGCAAGCTGGACCAATCCGGATAGGTTCGATTGGTTTTGGTCAATCATGATGAGCTGCCGTTCTTTTAATCCTACTTTTTTCCCAATCATGATCCACACAAAGGTACTTAACGACATTACACCGAGGCCGCCTAGTTGGAGAATTATACATAAAAGAAAAATTCCAAAATTATTGAAGGTATCCTTTATCGTTATGGTCGCTAATCCTGTTACACTAATGGCACTTGCTGATGTAAAAAGGGCATCGATAAAACTTAAGGATACTCCTTCATGACGGGCTATCGGAATTAATAATAAAATGGTAGAAATCACTAAAGCAGATAAATAAAAAATAACAATTAATTGGATGGTTGATAACTCTTTTTTTAATGGAAACTTTTTAGGCTTATTCATTGCACCCTTCCTTATGTAATCTAAAAGATATTCTATAATAATTAGTGAAAAAAGTAAAAGAGGGGCTGTTTGTCAAGTTCCCACTAGAATTTTCTGACATTTTTCTTTATGCTAGAGTTACAGTAAATCTTCGCAAATTAGAGGTGGACTATGTCAATCATCAGCCAGCTTAAAACCCTATACGAACAAAAGCAATTTCATCAAGCACTCAATATCCTTTCGACTGAAATAAATCGGATGAAAAAACTAAGATATTCTGATTTTAAAAATGAATTAAACAAGATTAACTCATCAGAAGAATTTCAAGTACTAATTCGATTGACTGACCATTTTCTAATGTATCATTTTAGCTCCTTTATTGCCCGGTTCGCGTACCGGAGATTTCCGGATTTATTAACCACGTCCTGGTATTGTGAGGAGTTATTGGATCATGGCAGGCTTTTAGAGGCAGATGACCTCATCACAAAGGTATTGGATGAAGTTAACAAAGATATTAATGAGAGCGAGGAAGTAGAGCGCCTTTATTTTTGCAAGATTCGTTGTCTGCTAGAGATGAAGCGGATGAAGGAAGCAGTAAAAGTCCTTGAAACGCTGAAAAAATCGCCAAGACCAATAGCTGATAAAGTTGGTTATGTGTTCATGCAGCTTGGAGACCGAGTGCAAGCTGAACAATATTTTCGGCAGGGATTAGAAATACCTGAAAAAGCGCGCCATTGCTACGTGTTATTATCGGGCCTGAAGGCAGCTAACGGACAAATAGCAAATTCCTTAGCTTTAATAGAGGAAGCAGAAAAGCTGTTCCCGGAAACACCCGCTTTTATGGTTGAAAAAATAAAACGTTTCAGGGACTTAGGTAATTGGACTGAAGTCCTTAAGCAGATTGAACAGTTAAATGAATGGATCCCTGATTATGCATACAAAGGATATTTCACTCATTTAACTGAAATCGCCCATTACCAATTAAATGATTTGACACAACTCGAACACAACAGTAAAAAGTCTATTTTTAAGGACAAAAATAACGAAGGGGAAATAAGGAAATTAAATATTAAGCCAATCCTTCAAAAAAATAATTACTGTGTTCCTGCCAGTTTGGAAATGATTCTTACTTATTATGGTAAAAACATTACACAGGATGAAATTGCTGGGCATATTTTTGAACATACGGGTTCAAAGCTATCCACTACAATTGAGTACCTTGAAAAAAGTGGTTTTGTTTGCCGTCAATTTATTGGGAATAAAGAAATCTACACAACTCTTTTAGACAAGGGTATCCCTGTTTTATTAAGTGTTGATTTTGAACACTCTTCACATGTACATGTGTTGACGGGGTATGACAGCAGATTCGATTTATATCATATCCAAGACCCCAATTCACTTGAAACCATGTATCTTTCAAGTGATGAACTAGAAAAAGCGAATGCAGCAACGAGTTATATGTCCATTGTCTTTACTCCAAAGGAACGAGCTGCAGAAATATCCTTCTTAGAAGAAAAAGAAGATCAGTATTTCCGCTCTCTTCATGAATTTGGTGAAAAAATGGAAGAGGATGAATCCACACATAAAGAGCATTTTTATCAATTTTTAAGGAAACATATCGAAGTTCCTTACACACCGATCTATGTTGTGAAGCATTTTTCCTTTGAAGAATATAAGGATTTCATTCTTCAATGTGCGGAAAGGTTGAAGGAGAAATATCCAGACTATGATTTTATGAATCTGCATGTTTCACAGGCATTTTTACGGCTGCACTTAATGGAAAATGCAAACCAACAGCTCGCTCATGTTAAACAAACGAGTTTCAGCCCTTTATTTCATTTTTTAAAGGGAAGAATCGCATTGTTTTTTGATCAGTACGATAAAGCGATAGACTCTTTTAGAAAATCACTCCAGCTTGACCCGGAACAATATTATACATGGAGTTATCTTGCCCTTTCTTATTTATTCGCCAAGGATGTTAACAAGGCAGATTATTACTCATCAATCAGTCTAGAACTTGCATCTCATGATCGATTTATTCGTATGAACCATGCGGCAGTTTTAGTAGAAAAGAAAATGTTTGATGAAGCGCGGAGAATGTACGATCAACTTATTCGTGAAGAGCCGGGAGACGGGCACACCTGGTATGAAAGGGCAAGACTTGACCAAAAATTGGGGAGGTTTCGCAGAGCGCTAAGAGGTTTTAAACAATCCATTAAACTTGAAAATCATCTTCCTTATGCCTATTTAGCTGCAGCGGATGTATTGGAATATGAAATAGGAAAGTCCCAAGAGGCGGAGGGGATTTTACTTTCAGGTCTTAATTACGCAAAGTCCTCCCAGATATATATTCGACTAGGAGAGTATTACCTTGAACGCAAGCGCTATCGTGATTCGGAATGTTATTTTAGAAAATGTATCGATTTATTTCCTAATGACCCTTTCGCTTATGTAGGACTCACAGAAATCTTTGCTCGTGAGGAAAATAAGGAAAAGGCCCTCTATTTTATTCAAGAACATGAAGGCCGCTTCGAAGATAATAGTGAATTTTTAATCAATACGGGCCGAATTCTTTCAGAACGGTCAAAGGAAACTGATAGTGTTCCGTTTTTGGAAAAAGCCCTTCAGCTTGTTGAAAAAGGTATTCATCACATTCAATCAAATCTTGATGAAGCGTTAGAGTTATATGTGAAAATAACGGAAGAAAACGGTTTTGAGGACAGAGCGATAGGATTTCTACAGCAAAAATTTAATGAAAATCCTGAATCCTTGGAGTTTAAATGTTATGAAGGTACTTTACACGAAGAAAAACATCATTTTTCCTTAGCGATAGATTGTTATCAAACTGCACTTAAGGTGAAAGAAGACGCATTCCCTTATTATCGTTTAGGAGAAGTCTACTTTAATATAGAGCAATATAAACGAGCTGCAATCGCTTTTAAAAACTGTTTGCAGCTCAATCGTAATATTGATCAAGCGTACCTAAGGCTAGCAGAAATTTCAGCCCTGATAGGAGATTACGAAGAGGAAATTCATCATCTTATGGAGTTATTCGATATCGATCCTTTAAGTGTGAACCCTGAATATTTATCCTCATTGCTTGATAACAAGGGAAATCAACAATTATTGGTGAAAATTCAATCGCTTGGGGCGAGTATACCAGAAATATGGAAACTTGATGCACAAGCCTATGTCTACGGTTCACTGGGAAATATTCCATTAGAAGAAGAGTATGTATTAGCCGCTCTTTCTATTAAACCTGAGATGACAGAATTACTTCATCACCATGCTAAGGTTTTGATAAAGAAGAAACAATGGGGCAAGGTTACAGCAGTTTTAACAGATCTTTTAAATAAACATCCTGGGGACGAAGAGTTATATCATACGTTAATCCTCTATACCGCGGCCTCAAATCAATGGTCCAAACTCACTACCTTTCTTTATCATTTAAAAGGGACGAAACAGGATAGAAGTACAAGATTTTTACTTGCTGCGGAGGCAGGACAACAGTATATTTCAGAAAAGAATTGGAACGAAGAAGAAGGTAATATATTCGGACGTTTTGTTCGCAGATTAAAGAATCGTACTAAACAGATTTCTATATTTGGTACGGTGATTGAATTGTATGAGACTGCATTAAAGTTAGATAAAAGAAATTTATCTGCCATAAGCCGATTGGCGAAATTTTATGAGAATTTCGAGCTTGTCGATGATTCAAGAAGAATTCTGCAGAAAGCATTAAAGGAAAACTGGGATGACCGAATTGTCTATCAATTAGGAATGATCCTTTTAGAAATCGAAGAATACCAGGAAGCACTCCGGTTGTTTGAGCGCCAGCTTCATCATGATCCGGAAGATACACATCTGCAATACCTGATTGCGATTGTTTTTTATGAAATGGGTGAACTGGAGGAGGCAGAAAGAAGGCTGATAAGAATTATCCAGGATAATCCTTTTGAGCCGAATGTCCACTTTAAGTTAGGTTCAATTTGGAATCAGCAAAAACGATTAGCTGAGGCAAAGGAAGTTCTGGAACAAGGTCTTGCCTATCATCCCTTCGACTGTAATATTAAAATTCAGGTAAGTAGCACTTACCGCCACTTAAAAGAGAATAATAGAGCTCTATTCCTTATTGAAGAGGTTCTTGAACAAGAACAATTGAACCTAGAAGCCCATTTTCAAAAGGCCTGCATTCTTGCTTTATTAAATTTTACAAAAAAGGCACAACAAGAGCTTGATTTTGTTTTTGAAAATGATGATAGTGGATACTATTTGGAAAAGGCAGGAAATAGTGAAGAGTTAATAAACCTAATAGTAGTACAAGACTAAACAGACATGTAAAAGTGTCTGTTTTTCTTTTGGCTCCAAAATGATGAAAGAAACAAAAAACTCACTCATAGAATGAAATAAAAGGATTGACTTTGTTTGAAAAGGGGTGTCAAGTTGGAGCAATCATATCTAATAAAACCATTACTTGATGAAACACTGCCGATGATTGATTATGGCAAAGGTGTATTTTTATATGATAAAGAAGGAAAAGAATACCTTGATGCCGCTTCTGGGGCCGTCACCGCCAATATTGGACACGGAATCCCTGAAATTATTGAAGCGATGCAGGACCAAGCTAAGAAAGTATCATTTGTCTATCGTTCTCAATTTACTAGTGAGCCTGCAGAGAAATTAGCATCAAAAATCGCAGAATTAACCCCTGGAGACCTGAATTGGTGTTTCTTTGTAAACAGCGGGTCCGAAGCAACTGAAACAGCCATGAAGATGGCCATTCAATATTGGCAGGAACAAGGCATCCATACAAAAACGAAGGTGCTGTCGAGATGGGTCAGCTACCATGGAATCACCTTAGGCGCTTTATCCATGTCGGGACACACAGGGCGGAGAGCAAGGTTTGTTCCATTACTGGAGGATTTTCCGGTCATTAATCCTCCTTATTGCTACCGATGCCCTTATACTCTTGATGCACCTGGATGTGGTTTTCTTTGTGCACACGAATTAGAAACAGCAATCAAACGAATCGGTGCAGATAAGATTGCGGCCTTTATTGCTGAGCCGGTGGTAGGAGCTGCAGGCGGTGCCATTACCCCGCCAAAGGGTTATTTTAAAGTAATAAAGGAAATCTGCGAAAAGAATAACATCCTTTTTATAGCTGATGAAGTGATGACAGGCTTTGGCCGAACCGGAACAATGCTGGCAATCGAGCAGTGGGATGTTATTCCTGATATCGTTGCTCTAGGAAAAGGGATGGGAGCAGGTTATGCACCTATAGCTGCAGCTGTTGCCAGCAAAAAGGTGATGGAGCCGATTTTTGCAGGATCAAAGGTGGTGATGAGTGGTCACACCTTAAGCGCCAACCCTCAATCCTGTGCTGTTTCCCTTGCTGTTCTTGAGTATCTGGAGAAACATAAGATTGTAAGTGAAGTAGAATCAAAGAGTGTTTACTTAAAAAAACACCTTGAAAAACTGGGGAAATCATACAGCTTTATTGGTGATATCCGTGGGAAAGGATTATTGCTCGGGGTAGAATTTGTTGAAGACCCTGGTGGAAAAAAGCCTTTTCCTAGAACCGCCATGGTCACGCAGAAGATGATAGCCATTGCGAAAGAAAAAGGTCTCCTTGTTTACCCGGCAGGAGCAGGAATTGATGGTATGAATGGTGACTCAATTATTATTTCTCCGCCCTTATCCATTACTAAAAGAGAAATTGAATTGTTAGTTAATCGCTTAAGAGATACATTTGAGACTTTTTCTTCCCTATTGAAAACAGATGAGATAGCGGGTGGTGCGTGAATGGAAAACCCATTTGGAAAAATAACTACTATAGAAAAGGTGATGGATTTATTTCATGACGGGATGACCTTGATGTTTGGCGGTTTCGGTGGTGTTGGCAGTCCGCCGTCACTCATTGATGCTATTCTTGAAAAAGGTATTCGTGATCTAACACTGATAGGAAATGATACAGGATTTCCTCATATTGGCATTGGGAAGATTGTCAGCCAAGAACGAGCTGTGAAAGTGATTGCTTCCCATATTGGTTCAAATCCTATTGCAGGCAGGCTGATGCATGAGGGGAAAATGGAGGTTGAGTTTTCACCGCAGGGAATCTTAGCGGAAAGAATCCGTGCAGGCGGGGTGGGACTTCCGGCGATTTTAACGGATATTGGCATGGATGTGGAAATGGTATCAAAAAATAAACCGCTTTTTCATCTAAATGGAAGGGATTATTTGATAGAGACTGCGTTAACTGCGGAGGTATCTATTGTTTATGCCAAAAAATCCGATCCATATGGGAACCTCATTTATGATAAAAGTGCTCGGAACACGAATCCACTCGTTGCAATGGCAGGAAATGTAACCATCGTGGAAGTGGAGGAAATTGTTCCACTGGGATGTTTGCAGCCTGATGAAATTATTACTCCAGGAGTATTCGTTGATTATGTAATTCCTTCGAAAGGCGTGAACTGGAAATGGGCATGGGAGTAGAAACCCGCAACCGGATTGCTAGAAGAGCAGCAGAGGAAATCCAAAATGGTATGGTTGTAAACCTTGGAATCGGAATTCCTTCACTCGTTCCAAATTATTTACCTTCAGAAATGAACGTAATGTTTCATGCTGAAAATGGGATCACTGGAATGGGACCAAGTCCCCAAAAGGGGATGGAAGATGAAAACTTATGTAATGCCGGTGGTTTTCCCGTCACGCTAACCATCGGAGGTTCCTATTGTGACAGCGCTACTTCGTTTGCCATGATTAGGAGAGGACGAGTGGACTTAACCATATTAGGATCGCTTCAAGTCAGCGAACGGGGGGATCTTGCAAATTGGATAGTTCCTGGCAAGAAAGTCCCTGGAATGGGCGGGGCAATGGAACTTGCCCAGAAAGCGCGGAAAGTCATTGTTTTAATGAGTCATTGTGATAAAGCAGGAAAACCAAAAATTGTTTCCTCCTGTTCTCTGCCCTTAACCTCTGCTGCATGTGTCGATTTAATCATGACCGACCTTGCAGTCTTTAAAGTCACGACGGAAGGTTTAGTGCTAACCGAGTTATTTGCCCCTTATGATTTAGATCTTGTAAAAACAGAGACTGGGTGTACGTTCAAAATAAGTGAGGATTTACGAAAAATACCTTACTAGCAGCTCTAATAAAAAAGGAGTGGCGCGGATGGATAAGAATAATGCAGCAGCAGTAAAACAGTGGTTAAAGGACCATCGGGCGAGATGTGCAAGGTTCCTCCAAGTATTAGTTCAGGAGAATAGTACGAGAGGAAATGAAAGTAGTGCTCAGGCTCTCATTATTGAAAAGTGCCGGCAGCTTGGCCTGACCCTTGATATTTGGGAAATCGGCAGTGAGGAGCTAAAGGAGCATTGGGCTTATTGTTGTGACCGGCAAACATTTGAAGGCAATCCCAATGTTGTCGCTGTTTTAAAAGGAACCGGCGGTGGGAAGTCGATGATTTTAAATGGTCATATTGATGTAGTTCCTGTTGGGGATGAGAAAAATTGGAAGAATGACCCGTTTAGTGGTCAGATTGAGAACGGAAAGCTTTATGGCCGGGGCAGCACCGATATGAAAGGCGGAACGGCTGCTATGTTAATGGCCATGGAGGCGTTAATTGCTACCGGAACAAGATTGAAAGGCGATGTCATTTTTCAAAGTGTGATAGAAGAAGAAAGCGGCGGTGCAGGTACACTTGCTGCGGTTTTAAGAGGATATACGGCAGATGGGGCGATTATACCAGAACCAACGAATATGAAAATTTTCCCGAAACAACAAGGTTCTATGTGGTTTAGAATAACGGTTAAAGGCAGGGCAGCGCATGGAGGGACCCGATATGAGGGAGTCAGCGCCATTGAAAAAGCCCTCCTTGTCATTCAACGACTGCAAAAATTAGAACAGGAGCGAAATGCCAAAATTGACGATCCACTTTTTGAAAAGATACCGATTCCTATTCCAATTAATATCGGGAAAATCAATAGCGGTCAATGGCCGTCATCGGTACCGGATTTAGCCATTGTGGAAGGAAGAATGGGAGTTGCTCCAGATGAGGCGATTCTTTCGGCTCAAAAGGAAATGGTGGATTGTTTAACAGAATTAAGTCAGCAAGATAAATGGCTTCAAGAACATCCGCTAGAAATCGAGTGGTTTGGGGGAAGATGGCTGCCGGGAAGCTTAAATAATGACCATCCATTAATGAAAACACTTTCTGATAGTTTTCAGGAGATAAAAGGGAAAGAACCAGTCATTGAGGCTAGTCCATGGGGAACCGATGGAGGCATTCTTTCCAATGTAGGAAATACGCCTGTTGTGGTTTTCGGTCCTGGAATAACCGAAACCGCCCATGATGCAAATGAACATATTATCCTCGAAGATTTATTTACAGCGAGTGAAATTATCGCTTTAACGGTAATGAAATGGTGTGAAACCGCAGATTAAGAAATGGAAAAATAGATGATAATAACTTGTTTCATAGATTGGGGGAAGAAATTTTGAAAAAAACATTGTGGATCGGTGGAGAGCTTCGCGAAACAGCGTCATATTCTGAATTAAAAAACCCATTTAACCTAGAGTTCCTTGCTGATATTGCGATAGCCGATCATCAAGATGTGCTTTCTGCAGTTGAGTCTGCACAAAAAGCAGTAACGGAGATGGCGGAAATGCCGGCCTTCCAACGGTCCGAAATTCTTGAAAAAGTTGCTGGTTTTCTAAAAGAAGATCGGGAAGAATGCGCCAGAATCATTGCAAAGGAAGCGGCAAAGCCGTTAAAAGCAGCTCTTGCTGAGGTAGATCGTACAATCATGACGTATACATTTGCTGGTCATGAAGCAAGAAGAATACATGGGGAAACCGTGCCGATGGATGCTGCTCCCGGGGGACAGGGCCGGCTTGCTTTTACTGTAAGGGAACCATTGGGAGTAATTGCTGCCATTACACCTTTTAACTTCCCTATGAATCTAGTAGCACATAAAGTAGGTCCAGCAATAGCTGCGGGAAATACGGTTGTCCTTAAGCCTGCGAGCCAAACACCATTATCGGCTTATAAAATTGCCGAATACTTCCACAAAGCTGGGTTACCTGCTGGTGCTTTAAATGTGGTTACCGGAAGCGGAAGTAAAATAGGCGACATTCTTATGAAAGACGAAAGAATCAAAATGATTACTTTCACAGGAAGTCCAGAGGTAGGTAAGTATATACGAGAAAATTCCGGTTTAAAGCGGGTAACGTTAGAATTGGGCTCTAATTCAGCACTTATTATAGATGACCATGTCTCGTTAACAGAAATAATGCCGAGGATCGTTTCCGGTGCCTTTGCCTACCAAGGCCAAGTATGTATCTCGATACAAAGGATTTTTGTCCACGAGAATTTGTTTGAAACCTTTGTCGAGCAATTTATCTCTGAAACACAAAAGCTAAAAGCCGGAGATCCTTTAAATGAAGATACGGATATTTCGGCAATGATTACAAGAGGAGATGTGCAGCGGACAAAACAATGGGTAGATGAAGCAGTTCGCAACGGATCTGGCTTAATGCTGGGGGGAAATTATGAGGAAGGAATTTTCGCGCCGACCGTTTTAGTAGATGTCCCTTTATCTGAAAAAGTATCATGTGAAGAAGTGTTTGCACCTGTAGTCCATATTAATCGATTCCGTACTATGAAAGAGGCCATTGAATTGGTGAATGACTCGAAATATGGGCTCCAGGCTGGAATTTTCACAAATGATATTCATAAAGCACTAGAGGCTGCCAAAAAGCTCCATGTCGGTGGTGTCATGATTAATGAAATCCCAACCTTCAGAGTCGACCAAATGCCTTACGGCGGTGTTAAAATGAGCGGAATGGGCCGTGAAGGAATTAAATATGCAGTAGAAGAAATGACAGAATTAAAATTAATCAGCTTTAAAATGGATTAAAGAAAATGTCTGGCTGGCTGCTTCCAGTCAGGCATTTTCTACTTATAAGTGAGGAGTGAAAAATGTGAATCAAACTGCCTCAACAATGATCATTCAGGAGAAAAACTATTTTCTTGAGGTTTATTTAGATCCGTTTAATAAAAGAATTCGGATTGATGATTACCGCGGGAATATTCATTTATTATTAGCAAAAGCAGAGGAGTTAGCACGGTTTCACCACGCTGAAAAATTAATTTTTAAGGCACGTGCTGAGGACCTCTGTTCTTTTTTCGAAATGGGACTACAGTCTGAAGCGATTGTAGATCGTTATTTTCTTGGTTCAGATGCATATTTTTTTTCCAAATTTTATACACCTGAAAGAAAACAGAACGGCCATTGGATTACGGAAGATGGTATCATTCACAGTATTTATCAATTGGATACAAAGGTGGATAAGGCAGACCCTCCACAGGAATACGAACTGAAGAAGGCAGATGAACATTGTGCCAACGAACTGTCCCAATTATACAGCCAAGTGTTTGAAATTTATCCTACTCCTTTACATGACCCGGAATATGTGAAAAAGACGATGGCAGACGGGACGATTTATTATGTCTTTTATCATCAAGGGAAAATTGTCAGCGCGGCCTCAGCGGAGGTAAACCAGTTGTATAAAAATGCTGAATTAACCGATTGTGCAACATTGAAAGAGCACCGGAAATATGGACTCATGAAAATCATACTTCAGGAATTAGAACGGGAGTTAACGAACCAAGGGATTTATTGTGCTTACTCTATTGCAAGGAGTCTGTCTTTCGGAATGAATGCAGTATTATTTCAGCTTGGGTATAAGTACCGCGGCCGATTTATGAATAACTGTTATATTTATGACAAGTTAGAAAATATGAATATGTGGGTGAAAAATCTGGCAGACTGCTAATATTCTGGCTCTAGACTGACAATTTTTCGGCACCTAAACATATAGTTTCGTATGGGGAAGGTGAAAAAATGAGCCAATTAAACGCACTTACACAAGAGGTTCTTTCCGCGATATTGAAAACGATTGACGAAGGCATCCATGTTGTAAACACCGAAGGAAAGACGATTTTTTATAATGAGGTCGCCGCTAGACATGATGGGATGGAAATTAAAGAAGTATTAGGTAAACACCTCTTCGACGCTTTTCCATCCTTAACGGAGGAATCTAGTACGCTGCTCCGGGTAATCCGAACTGCAAAGCCCATTTATAATCAGGCACAGGAATATGTGAACCTCCATGGTACAAGGATTGACACGATTAATACGACCCTTCCAATCTTTTTAGGAAAAGAAATTGTGGGTGCAGTCGAAATCGCTAAAGATTATTCCCGTATGAAACTGCTTTCAGAGAGATTGTTAGATTTGCAAAAGGGATTCCATAAAAGTGGTAAGAAAAAGAACCTTAAAAATGTTAAATATACGCTAAATGATTTAAAAACAATAAATCAGGGGTTTATGAATATAAAAAAGGAGGCAGTAAAACTCGCAAAATCGGATTCTCCGATTCTTGTTTATGGTGAAAGCGGTACAGGAAAAGAACTGCTGGTGCAGGGGATTCATCATGAGTCTCGAAGGGCAGATGGTCCATTTATTGCCCAAAACTGTGCTGCTATACCTGAAACGCTGCTTGAGAGTATTTTGTTTGGAACTTCAAAAGGAAGTTATACCGGTGCAGTAGAAAGAAAGGGACTGTTTGAATTGGCAGATACAGGAACACTCTTTCTAGATGAACTGCACGCGATGCCCATCGAGCTACAAGCAAAGTTATTACGTGTGTTAGAAGAGGGCTTAATTAGAAGAGTGGGCAGTTCTCAAAATAATCCAGTGGACGTCCGTGTAATTGCAGCCATGAATGTTCATCCCAGCGTTGCTTTAGAACAGCAAAAACTCCGTTCCGATCTTTATTACCGGCTTAATGTATTTACTTTTTCGCTAACCCCACTAAGAGAGCGGAAGGAAGATATATTATATTTAACCGATCATTTTATAAAATGGTTTAATAAAAAACTGCAGAAGAACATTAAGGGACTGAGTCAGGAGCTTGAGTTATTTTTCCTGAACTACAACTGGCCAGGCAATGTCCGAGAACTTAAACATGCGATTGAATATATGATGAATATTGGTGAAGGAGAGTACCTTCAACTGAGCGACTTGCCCATTATGATGAGGCACCAGGTTTCAATAATAGACCATAACGAAACCAGTCTATCGCTTCGTAAAAATGTAGAGGATATGGAGAAACGTCTAATTGAACGCGCATTGCAAATAACGGATGGCAATATTAATCAAGCAGCAAAAATCTTAGAGATTCCAAGACAAACATTGCAATACAAAATGAAGAAGTTGATACATTAGAACGCCAAAATTTCGGCGTTCTTTTCATGAATCAATCTTTTATTATGGCTCCCTAAAACGTTTCCCTGACTGGTGTTGCGTTGGCATGATTCTTGCATATTAAAATAGTAAAGCCGGTTAGGGAGGAATTTAAGATGAAACATTCATTATATAAGCCTAGAAGGCACTGGAAGGATATAGAGCTTTGGAAGGATGTCACAGAAGAGCAATGGAACGATTGGCTTTGGCAGTTAACCAATACCATTCGGACAGTAGAGGATTTAAAAAAGGTTATCAATCTGACGCCGGATGAAGAAGAAGGGGTGCGGATTTCAACCAAGACGATACCACTTAATATTACTCCTTATTATGCTTCACTCATGAACCCTGACGACCCAAGATGTCCGATTCGGATGCAGTCTGTTCCAGTTTCAAAAGAAATTTATAAAACCAAATATGATTTAGAGGACCCTCTCTATGAGGATGAGGACTCTCCTGTAGCAGGTTTAACCCACCGTTATCCTGACCGTGTACTTTTTCTTGTAACCAATCAATGCTCCATGTATTGCCGTTACTGCACACGAAGAAGATTCTCTGGCCAGATTGGTATGGGCGTACCTAAAAAGCAGCTTGATGCAGCGATAAACTATATCCGTGAGACACCCGAAGTACGGGATGTGCTGATTTCCGGTGGTGACGGATTATTAATTAATGACAATATTTTAGAATATATTTTAAAAAACCTTCGTGAAATTGATCATGTTGAAATCATTCGGATTGGAACAAGGGCTCCTGTTGTGTTTCCGCAGCGGATTACTGAGAACCTTTGTAATATTCTAAAGAAATATCATCCTATCTGGCTGAATACCCATTTTAATACTTCAATCGAAATTACCGAGGATTCGAAAAAGGCCTGTGAAATGCTTGCCAATTCCGGGGTGCCTGTGGGTAATCAATCGGTTATTCTTGCCGGGATTAATGACAGTGTCCCAATTATGAAAAAGCTGATGCATGACCTCGTGAAAATCCGCGTCCGTCCTTATTATATTTACCAGTGTGACCTTTCGGAAGGAATCGGCCATTTCCGTGCCCCTGTTTCCAAAGGCTTGGAGATTATCGAGGGTCTTAGAGGGCACACTTCGGGCTATGCCGTACCTACATTTGTGGTGGATGCTCCCGGAGGAGGCGGTAAAATCGCCTTGCAGCCAAATTATTTAATTTCACAGAGTGCGGAAAAGGTCATACTGCGAAATTTTGAGGGTGTAATTACCTCATATCCAGAGCCGGAAAATTATAAACCTGGTACGGCCGAAGACTATTTCAAAGAGGTTTACCCGGAAATGGAAGAAAAGCGGTCGCTTGCAGGAATTTCAGGTATTATGAATGACCAACACTTTAATCTTGTTCCTGAGGGCTTAACAAGATTAAATCGGAGGAAGGAGTATCATCAGGATCCAACACATACTTCACTTAAGGATAAACGGAGTAAACGGGATGAATTAAAGGAAAAGAAGTTCCAGGCATTGTTGAACAAGTCCTCGAAAACAGCCAAAGTAGAAAATAATACGGAGTCGAATGAGCAGGGGTGATGAAAATGGACCATGTGTGTGATTGGTGTGGCAGCCGGGCGAAAAAAGGAGAAAACATTGTCTATTGGGAGCTCCCAGATGGCACAAGAGCGATCGAAATTACCGAAACTCCCGCAGTCATTTGCAGTGATTGCGATATGATATACCAGACTGAAGAGATTACAAAAGAAATCGAAGATCAGCTGTTTTTAATTGATACAAAAAAAATCGGTAAAACAATTAGTTATCAAGAGTTAATGGCACTGCCAAGACTCCTAAAAAGAAATTACTTCGATTTTTCATAATAACAAAGAAGCTGACACACTGTCAGCCTCTTAATTTAATCAGTTTGTGCGGTTATGGTTGCGTGTTTTCTTGCCTTGAGAAACTTAACTAAGTTCAATACGATTGTTTTCATTACGGCATAGAATGGAACGGCGAGCACCATTCCCAGTACCCCTGCCAAATTTCCGGCAGCAAGTAAAATAATAATAATCGTTGCAGGATGGGTGTCTAAACTTTTTCCAAGTATAAGCGGAGATAACACGTTACCTTCTATTTGCTGGGCAATCAAGATGACCACCACAACGAGCAGGGCCTTCGTTGGTGAATCAAATAATGCAATAATGACAGCAGGTGCGCCGCCTAAAATTGGGCCGATATATGGAATGATATTCGTAAAGGCTACGATAAGAGCCATTACCAAAGCAAAGGGCATGTCGATGATTAGATAACCAATAAAACTTAATGTTCCAACTGCGAGAGCAACGGTAACCTGCCCTTGGATGTAAGCAGAAAGTGTTTCACCAGTTTCCTTTAATATCGACAGACCTTCTTCTCTATATGCTGTAGGAAGAAATTTTGAAATCGCAAGAGGAAATCTATGCCCATCCTTAAACATATAAAATAATAAAAAGGGTACAGTAACAAGAATAATGGCAATATTGGTTATGACATTAAGTATGCCTGCAATACTTCCTGTCACCCTGTCCGGCAGGGTGTTTGCAAAATCAATCAGCTTTTGTTTTCCGGTTTCTAAGATATCATTTTGCTCGGACATAATCCATTTGAATTCAGACGATTGGGAGAAGTCATCAAATAGTTCTGCTGCTTTATCTGCATATGCAGGCAATTCATTGGCAAGAGCCGTAAATTGCTTAGACACAGCAGGTACTAAATTTCCAATTGCAAGTACAAGAATCCCTATAAAGGCAATATAAATGATGACGATGGCTAAAATTCGAGGAACCTTCCGATTCTGTAAAAAATTAACGACTGGGTTAAGTAAAAAATATAAAAATCCAGTTATAAGAATTGGAAAAAATATCGTTGAGAAAAAGATTCCAATGGGTTGAAATAAAAAAGAGATTTTTGTTGAGACAAATATGATGGTAAGGATCAAAAGAATTTGGATAAGCCAGTATTGTAATTTCCTTTTGGACAATTTATGTACCTCTATTTCTAAAATATATTTTAATAAAATTATATCAAAAACATGGAATTCAAAACAATTATTACCTATTTGTAATGAAAATATTAAATTCTGGACGAAGAATATGGTTTCCGTTATAGTAACACTAAATAAAATCTTCAATTGTATAAAAGAAAGGTATACCAATGAGCAAATCTTTTTATCACTTTTTAATGAAATATCGCCATCCTGTGCCAAAGGATAAAATCAGCCTATTTGCCAATCATGCCTATATTGATCACGACTTTCCGAAAACCTCAAAGGATTACCATGAAATAAGTTCTTATCTGGAATTCAATGGTCAGTATTTGGATTCAATGTCTACATTCGATGAAGCATGGGAGCTTTATAAGCTGTCGGAACGACGTTAATGTAAAATGGCTCAAATCGTCTCTTGAAAAAGAGGCGATTTTTCTTTTTATATGACTCCCCGATAAACAAATCGGTGCATATACTATGGTAATTAAAATTCACGGCTCATCATTGAGAGGATGGAGGATATGAAAAGAAGAAAAATACCGAAATATAAAGTCGGTGATACGGTCGTGATTACTATGTATGGGACAGTAGGAAAGATTACGGATGTTAAATTTCTATTTTTATTCGATGGGTAATTATGTTATGATTTTTATACATAACATAGGAGTGAATTATAATGGCGATAGCTGCAATTTATTTACGATTATCGAGAAATGAAGAACAATTAGACATTGAGGAGATTTTAACAAGTCATCGAAATGCCCTTATCAAACTAGCAAATCAACATAAATTAACTTTTGACATTTATCAGGAAATTTCCAGTGGGGTTAATACTGAAAGACCTCAATTGAATTTACTGCTAAATAAATTAGATGAATACGATTATCTTTTAGTAATGGATATTGACCGGATATCCCGTGATAATGCTTATGCTGAACAAATCAAAACACTGTTAATTGCAAATGACATCAAAATTTTGACTCCCCAGGGTGCAATTGACTTAGCACTAGAGAGCAACGAAATGATGTTTAGCTTCCAGGCAATGATGGCGAATTTTGAATATAAGCAAATTCGAAAACGTCTTGGAAGAGGAAGATTAGCAGCTGCAGAGCAAGGCAAATGGGTAATGAGCAACAAAACTCCATTAGGTTATGAAAAGGATACAAACAAAAAATTAGTGATTGTTGAAGAAGAAGCAAAAATAATTAGGTTTATTTTCGAAAAAACACTGGAAAGATGTAGTGCAAATGAAATCGCTAAGCAGTTGGATGCACTTGGTTGGAGAAGTAGAAAAGGAAAAGTTTTAACATCTTCTCATATCTCTTCTTTCAGAAAGAATGTAGTTTATTATGGCGTAGTTCAAGCTTGTAGGCGGGTTAATGGTAGAGTAGTAGATGAGGTCTTTATAGAAAATGCCCATGAACCAATTGTAAGTAAACAAACCTTCCTGGAAGTCCAAAAAATATTGAATGAAAACAAGCAAGGTAGCTACTTTAATAAAAGGAAAGCAACAAGGAGACTTCAAAACCTCCTTTATTGTAATTGCTGTAAAAGAAAAAGATATATTCAATGTGATGGAAGCGGAACGGATTTTATAAAATCTTGTTCTTATAAAATTAGCAATAATACTTGTAGGGATAGAGGACACAAATATCTGCCTGTTGAAGAATTTGTTTTACAAAAAATTAAAGAGAGAGAGGCAGACTTTGTACACGCATTAGAAAAATTGAAAGCCCTTGACACTTCTGATGAGGAGAAAAAGTTAGTTTTTCAAAGGGAATCTTTTGAAAAGCAATTGGAAAAGTATGATAAGAGACATAGGAATTTGAAAATTATGAGGATGGATGGAGAAATTACCAAAACTGAATTTCTTAAATTAAGTGAAGAAAACGATGTGCAAATAAAACAAGTTAAGCAGGAAATAGAATTAATTGACATACAATTAGAAAATCTAAATAACACTGACAAAGAACAACAACGGTTAGAGCAAAGCCTTAAGACACTGGGGAAATTAGATATGCTTGAGCCTGAAGATTGTAATACTTTCCTTAAAACATTCATTAAGAAAATCTGGTTTTCGACCAATTCAATAGCAGATCATAATACAAAAAAGGAACCAAATGAGGTAACTGTCGAAATAGAATGGCTCTAATAAGCTTCTTAAGGTGGTGGCAAGCCAGCTCATAGAAGCTGTTTTGCCAAATAACCATTGTAAGGGCGTGTCTCCGAAATCAAATACGAGTAATAATTCCTCAACCATTATACAAAACTATAATTTTACCAAATTTTCAATAATAATATTCCAGAATGAGGGATTGGGTTTGGCTACCCTGGTAAATGGTTTTGTTAAATCAACGAATTTAGTAAATAGAATTAAATTATGTCATAATGAATTTACAATTTAAAATATTTATTTCTTAAGAAATACAAGGAGTAGTTCAATGGGAGAAAAGGTTAAAGCAGAACAGAAAAGAGAAATATTATTTACTTATTTGGAAAGCCATATGGGGGATAACGTTTTTTTATATTTTAAAAAAAATAAGAATTTAAAGTTTCAAACCCGAATTATTGATAAAGTACCTAAAGTTTTTTTAGATAAAGATCAGATTAAATACTTTGGAGATTTTGATTACACAGAAAAAATAAATCGACTTAGAGACAACAGGGAAAAGAATTATTTTAAAAATAAATACAATGAGCTTAAAAAGTTAATAAAATCAAATGTAGGCATCGACCTACAAACAATAATAATTGGCTATCTTGGTCTTTATACTTCAAATCGTGAAACCGTTAGGTATAATGCTCACGATAACATGTCTTTTAGTGTTGCTGAATTAAATAATATAAGTGAAGAATTATCAAAGGGGTTACAAGATTTTAATAATGAATTTATAACAATAAACGAACTTGCTAATAAATTTTATAGTAACGACGACGAAGATGAACAAACAGATGAAAATGATTCTGATGAATCCGATACTGAAACTAATACTGACATAAGTCTTAATGACTCAAGGAATGTCATTTTTTTTGGTCCACCGGGAACTGGGAAAAGTTATAAAATTAAGGCAAATGCAAAAAATATTCAAGTTAACGAAAAAGATATAATTCGGGTAACTTTCCATCCAGAATATTCTTATTATGACTTTGTTGGACAATACAAGCCTGTAGTTGGTTATGAATTACTAAAAGATATATCTATAGAAGATTTTTTTGGAAATATTATTGAAAAAAAACCGTTTGTATACTATGGATTTGTGCCTGGCCCTTTTACTAAGGCAATAATAAAAGCACTTAGTAAGAAAGATAATGTACTTTTAGTAATCGAAGAAATTAACAGAGGAAATTGTGCTGCAATATTTGGCGATATATTTCAGTTGTTAGATAGAGTTGCTGATATTAGTTCTAATAACTATGGAGATTCCGAATATCAAATTGATATTCCTATTGAAATGAAAGAATACATAAAACATATGGTGAATTGGTCAGAACAAAATTGGAACGAACGTTTTCCTCAGGGATTCTTTATTCCATCAAATTTATTTCTCTACGCAACCATGAATACATCGGATCAGTCCTTATTTCCAATGGATTCTGCATTTAAAAGACGTTGGTCAATGGAATACATAAATATAAATTATGAACAACAAGAATTACATAATATGGCACTACCATCTCCTTATAATAATATTAAATGGTTGGACTTTATTAAAGTTATAAATAAAAAAATTGTAACTTTTACTGAGAGTGACGATAAGCAAATTGGACAATGGTTTGTTGAAGGCATTGATGATGAAATTACTGAGAGAGAGTTTAGAGGGAAATTAATATCCTATTTATGGTTTGATGTATTTAGACATGAGCCAAGTTGGATTTTTAGGGATGAAATTAAGACTTATGATGACTTTAGGTTATATTTTGAAAAGGGCATATTTAATGAAGAAATACAGAAGGAATTAGAGAAAGATGAGTGAACAAATAAGTTCAGAGAATGAAAGTAAAATTGGATTTTTTATTGAAAACAATTCCAGGATTAAGCTAATTCTCCCTAAATTTCTTCAAAAAGCAACTAGTACTAGAGAAGTTAATGAAATCGTTCAATTTTATAATGTGTTAAAAAAATATCAAAAAGAAAATAATTTTCAATTAACTATACAAGAGGAAGGTTTTTTTAATACATCAAGAGAAGGTTTTTATCAACAAAATAAATATGAATTCTCGGTTATTGAGCTGTATTTTTCATTAATTGAGGATTACATTGAAAACGGGTTATTGTTTTTTAGAAAACGAAATATTAACAATAAACCAAAAGGATCGATAAACTGGAATAAGACTATTCAAAGTAGCGCAGAAATAATTTCATCAAATACAATTTTATATAGAGAGTTTTACTTTAATAATATAAAAAATAATATCGAACATCCTGTAACGTTATTGCATGTTTTAACCTTACTTAAAATATCAAGTACACTGAATATTAAAATAAATTTACCTATAGAATTAACGTATTTAAAGAAATCGAAAACTAATCAAGATATTAGATTAATCAGGACCTTACTTAAAAAATATAAAGGAGAGATGTTTTCCGATAGGGAGAGGAAAATATTCTCTATTTTGGAACAGTTATATTTAGAAGTAAATAAAATACGTTTTATAACAAAGAACGGTCCTCACTTAGTCTATGCCGAAAAGTTTGATTTCATTTGGGAAAGAATGTTAAAGGTTGCACTATTTGATGAATATTATAATTTAAAGAAAGAAATCCCTAATGGTAAATACCAGTTAATAGAAAATGAAGATGCTGAGCCTACCATATTTAATGGAATGGCACCGAGGCCAGATATCTTAATAAGGGAACAATACAGTTCTAATGATTATTTACTTATATTGGATGCAAAGAACTATGTTCCAGATTATATTAATAAAAAAGGAATGCCAGGAACAAAAGATATAATTAAGCAGATTTTTTATAAATTCCTTTTTAGTAGACAATTCAATATTAATAACAAATATAGTTGTGAAAATATAGTTAATGCTTTTTTATTTCCCACCGTTTTAGATGATGGATCCATAATAAAATTTATGGGAAAGCATAGATTTGATGATCCTTTCTATAATAAAAATTCAATTGGAAATATATTATGTTTTAAAGTTGATTTTAACGAATTAAGAAAACATTATCTATATCCTAATAGAAAATATAAAGAGCAAATAACAAAATATATATTAACTACATTTGTTAATTTAGAATAATCTTTTAACCCGTAGAGAGACATCTCTACGGGTTTTGATTCAAAAAGTTCATTCAGAGTAGCAATGGAGAAGTTGTTCTTAGGTAATTGTTGCAAAATTATAATTGGACATTTTGGGTCATTTAAATCTTTTTGAAAGTTAAAGTAATACATTACAACTGTTTTTTGTTAAAATTGAATTAGAGAATAGGCGTATGTATAGGGACAGATGTCCTATTACTGGATGAAAATAGGAATTAAGTCATTAATTTTAGTTTGAATTAATAAAAAATTAAAAAGGAATGATATTTTAATGCTACAAAGAGATAAGATTAACTTGCTTATCCTTCGCGTATGTGTAGGATATTTAGGGGAATTGCAGCAACATAAATGGTGGACAAGTTCTTTCTATTCAAACACTAGCACAGCATTTTTAATACATGTTTTTGGAAAAACATCTCCAATGACTCAATATTACGGAGTGAGAAGTGCGGCAGCAATAATACACGATGAAGTTATAGGTATTGGAGAAGGAGTTTTCCATCTTTTTAGGTTGCCAGAGGTCATTGAAAGAGAATTTCACGAGTTGTTAAATGAATCAACCATTGTTGAACGCTTAAATAATTATACACAAAACACCGAAGTAGCTATGGATTATCTTGAATCTATATCAGGAAAATCGAAAGACAATACTATTGGACCTATTCGAATTGGAAAAACAGATGATATTGAAAATGCCTCCACCTGGTCTAACGCAGCCCAATATTATCTTAGGGCATTTAAAGAAGGCACCAAGATATTTCCATATGTTACGGAGGGCAAATAGAAGTGAGTAAATTGTACACAACCCAATTACAAGCGGGACTTGGTTTAATCGAAGAAACAAAATTGTTATTTTCTATTTGGGAAGAAGGAATGACAACCTCTGATCTATATCAAAAGGCACTTAACTCTGGATATTTTCCCAATGTTTCAGCACGCCGCTTGAGAAATATTGTGGCAGAATGTTTTGCTCCTCGATTTTTAACAAATGGGGATTTTCCTGCTTTACTTATCAAGAAGCTTATTTATAGTTTATCAACTACAGAGTTAAATCAAATTTTATTTCTATATACTTCAAGGGCAAATAAAATATTTGCAGATTATGTAATACAAGTTTATTGGGATTATTATTCAAGCGGTCATGAAAGTATAAGCACCGAAGTGGCAAAAGAATTTGTAATTAGAGCAAACGAAGAGGGAAAAACGGCTAATTATTGGTCGGAAACCACTATTCGAAGAATAGCTGCTTATCTGAATGGTTGCTGTGGTGATTTTGGCTTGCTAGAAAGTGGAAGGAAAAGCAACCGTAAAATAAGAGGCTTCCGTATCGAGCCTAAAATAATTGCATTTCTTGCCTACGATTTGCATTTTTCCGGATTTGGAGATAATGCAGTGATCTCACATTCTGATTGGGCCATGTTTGGTCTACAAAAAGATGATGTTAGGGATGAACTGAAAAGATTATCTCTAAAAGGTTATTTTATCATTCAATCAGCTGGTGATATCACTCACTTAAGCTGGAATTTTAAAACATGGGAGGAATTGTTGGATGTCATCATTAAAGACTGATTTCAATGAGTTATTTGAACGAATCCGGCATGGGCGGGAATTTGGTCATGCTAGTTTTGAGCCCATATATTATTTAATTTTCTCACCAACACAGATTGTAGATGTAAAAAGGCATATGCCAGCATGGGTGTCAAAACTTCAAAACGAAGGATGGACTGTTCATATTTTCTCTATTGCTAAAAATGTCCTCGAAATACTAGAGAATGTTCCTATACGAAAGATTTGGTTGACAGCAGATGGCCGTTCACCTACAGATTGGGATAGAACCAATCAAGCTCTTGCGAATGCACTTAGCAATGGCGCATTGCAGGCTCGACTTGAAGCGAAGATGTTAGAGATTCAAAGTGACAAGAACACAGTTCTTATGGTAACGGACTTGGAGGCTCTTCACCCATATATGCGTATAGGGGCAATTGAGAGTGGATTACAAGGTAAAATCAAAGTTCCAACAGTCTTTTTTTATCCTGGGGAAAGAACAGGAAAAACACGACTGAAATTTCTTGGCTTTTACCCTGAGGATGGTAATTATCGCTCGGTTCATGTAGGCGGATAATATTTTATTAAGGATGAGTGTAAATGCAGATAATAAAAAATATTTTTGATAAAAATAAAGATATTTATAGAAATATTGAAAAAGTTATTACATATGGAGCATCTCAAGAAAAGTTGCTAAAATCGGAAATCTCTGAATATGTAGTAACTGAAAGCATAGAGGATCAGTTTGAAAACCTTCTTACAAAGATGCAAACCGCAATGGATAATGGCAATGGAAATGAAGTTGGAGTTTGGGTTTCTGGATTCTATGGTTCCGGAAAAAGCTCTTTTACAAAATATTTGGGCCTAGCGTTTGATGAGCAAGTAAAAGTTGATGGATTACCTTTTCTTCAACATCTGCAAAATAGACTTCATAAAGCACAAACCAAGGCCCTTCTTAACAATATTACTAAAAGGTACCCTGCAGCAGTAGTTCTTTTAGATTTAGCAAGTGAAATGCTTGCTGGAGCCACTATGGAGGACGTATCAACTGTTCTTTATTATAAAGTGCTCCAATGGGCTGGATACTCTCAAAATTTAAAAGTAGCAGCCTTAGAAAGAAAGCTAAAAAAAGAGGGGAGATATCAAGAATTCTTACAAAAAATTGAATCTGTTCTCGGTGTCGAATGGAACACTGTTCAAAATGACCCACTTGTGGTCGATAGTCTTATCCCAGAGATTGCACATGAAATGTATCCAGCACTATTTAAAACTCCCGTAGCGTTCACCACAACAACCAGTGACATAATTAGATTCGAAAACGAACGTGTTAAAGAGATGTTTGATATTGTTAGAGAAACAACTGGCAAAGAGTACATTGTTTTCATAATTGATGAGGTTGGTCAATATGTTGGTTCTCGACAAAATCTAATACTTAACCTTGATGGTCTGGCTAAAAACTTTAAAAATATCGGTGAAGGAAAGGTATGGATTATTGGCACTGCACAGCAGACCTTAACCGAAGATGCGCCCAATGCTGCATTAAATTCAACAGAATTGTATAAGCTGAAGGACAGATTTCCAATTCAAATTGCATTAGAATCAAGTGATATAAAGGAGATATGCTATAGACGACTTTTAGGAAAATCACCTGAAGGCGAAAAAATAATCGAGGGGCTATTCGATAAACATGGACAGGAATTGCGTTTTAATACAAAGCTCCAGGATGCAAGATATTATGATTCAGAACTAACTAAAGAATTATTTGTTAATCTTTATCCGTTTTTACCTGCCCATTTTGATATACTCCTTCATCTTCTTGGTGCATTAGCAAAATCTACCGGTGGAATAGGTTTGAGGTCTGCTATAAAGGTGATTCAAGACATTCTTATTGAGGGTGTAGAACAACAATTGCCCATTGCTGAGCAACCAGTAGGTTGGATAGCTACCACTGTGACATTGTATGACGCGCTTGAAAAAGATATTAAAAGGGCATTTCCATCACTATACCATTCCGTTGAAAAAGTTCTAATACGTTTCCCTGAGTCATCGGTACATCAAGGCGTAGCTAAAACTGTTGCTATATTACAGATTCTGAGTAATTTGCCGGTGACAGCGCAAAATGTTGCAAGCTTGATGCACTCAGGCATAAATCTGCCATCTCAAAGAGGAATTGTAGAAAGAGCAGTAGCAGATTTAATATCTGACTCTATTGTTCCTTTTGGTGAGCATGAAGGTAATCTTCGTTTTTTTAGTGAAAAGTTAAATGATATCGAACAAGATCGTGCAAGAATTCCACTAAGATCGGTTGAAACAAGTCGAATTTTAAATGAATCTATAAGGGAAGTATTCAGTCCTTTGCCATCCGTTCGTTTGTTTGACAATTTTTCTGTAACTTCAGGGTTAAAGGTGCAGACCCAAAATAAACTTACTAACTTGGCCGGAGACCGTGATCCAATACAAACTATTATCGAATTTTCAGATTCTGGAGATTATGAGACCGTTAAAACTCGCTTAGTTGATGAATCACGATCTCGGAATTCTCAAAGTCAAATCTTTCTTTTAGGTCGAAAGTCAAAGGAAATTGATCATTACATAGGAGAGATTTATCGTTGCAATGAGATATGTAAGGATTATAGAAATGAGCCCGATCAGGAAATAAAGGATTACTGCAAGGCCCAGAGCAATCTCGCGGCAAAATGGACTGTCGAACTTCAAAATCTGGTTAAGAAATCTCTTTATAGGGGTTCGCTCATTTTTAGAGGCCAAGTTACTTCGGTTGACAGTCTTGGCCAAGATGTTCTAAGTGCTTGTAAAAAAAGCTTGATTGAAGCAGCTACACAAATTTTTAATCGGTATTCTGAAGCTCCAGTTAGAGCAGAAACTGCACTAGCAGAAAAATTCTTGCGTGTGGGTAGTCTTAATGCAGTAACCTCTCAGATTGATCCGCTAGGATTGGTTCAAGTAAATAAGGGAAAACCTTCAATCAGAAATGACCATAAAGCATTAATTAGTATAAAAGATTATGTAGAGAAAAACGGAAATGTTGAAGGGAAGCGTTTAACAGAACATTTTACTGGTGCCCCATTTGGTTGGTCCCAAGATACATTGCGTTATTTAGTTGCCGCTCTTTTAGTTGCGGGTGAAATAAAGCTAAGGGTATCAGGCCGTGAAATTACTGTAAATGGACAGAACGCAATCGAATCACTGAAGACAAATAATACTTTTAAAACGGTAGGGGTTGCTTTAAGAGGAGAGAAGCCATCTAATGAGATTTTATTACGTGCAGCGGAACGACTTACTAAATTAATTGGCGATTTTGTAGTTCCATTAGAAGATGAAATAAGTAAGGCAGCTTCGAAGTACTTACCACAGTATCAATCACGATTTGCTTCAATGGGTGAGAAGCTAAAATCGCTTGAACTTCCTGGGGCAGACCGAATTCAAACAGCTAATGATGAAATTACTGGGATACTTCTTACTGATGCATCTGACGCTCCACAACGACTTGGAAGTGAGAAGTCCATATTATTTGATAATTTAGAATGGGCTAGGGAAGTGAATAAAGCATTTAACCAAGGCCTTGAAAATACCATCATTAGTATTAAAAAGCATATTAGAGAAATAATGGACTTACCTGAGTCTGGAGTTCTTAGAAAATTAAAAAACGATCTAGATGAAACAATTATAGCGGTAAAAGAACGCCTTGATAAATATGATTTTTATAAATACACCACGGATTTAAATAACTTTTTGACTAATATTAAAGTGCAGGTAAGGGACGCTGCTCAGCAAATAAGTACGGAACAAAATAATCGAATTAAAGACGCTAAGTTAGATCTTAAAAATATTTCAGAATGGATAGAGCTGACTGCAGAGGAACAATCTACAATGTTAAACCAGGTGGAATGTCTTCAGATTGAAGCGACATTTGATATATTTGGTCTTAAGAAGTTCATGAACCAAGAATATGTAATTAATTCAATGGTAAATGAGTTAAAAGAAAAAATAAAACGCCTTGGCCAACAAAGACACTTGCAACGTGTCGAAGCTGAAAAAGAAAGAGCTCGAAGTGAAGGGAAAGAAAAATTTACTGAGGCTTTTAAAATACCATCTGCTTTAACAGCTACAGATCAATTAGATGATCTTATTTTGAGGTTACAAGAGTTGAAAAAGCAATTGACATACTATAACAAAATAGAGATTTCATTGAAAATAGAGGAATGATTTAAATGGCATTTGATCAAAGCACTAAAAATAAACTTCAAAAGTTTGTAAGTGATGCCCGTTTGCTATTGTCAAATGAGTTTATAAGACAAATGCAGAATGAATATGGTTTAGACCCAAATACAGGGTTAGTAAGTGACTTGAGTAAACTTAAACATCTTGATGATGCTCGTAGACAAACTGCAAGTTTAATTAGAGATACAATTAATCATTATGCTGCATCTAGTCCTACTGGTGGTTCATTTGAAGCAATGAATAGGATTGTACGTGAACAAGCTTTCACAATTCTTAATCGTCTATGTACTTTGCGCATGGCAGAGGCTCGTGGAATCCTAATTGAATCTATAGGTAATGGTTATAATTCAAAAGGATTTCAGTTATATATACGCTTGGCTGGAACTGCTCTTGGTGAAAAAGGTGATGCATACAAATGTTTTATTTATAGTTTATTTGATGAGTTCGCTAATGATTTACCTGTTTTTTTTGATAGGTACTCTCCTATGGGACGACTTTTTCCACGGGAAACGGTGCTTTTAGAGTTATTATCATTGATAAACGATCCTGAAATAATTGATTTATGGACAGAAGATGAAACAATAGGTTGGATATATCAATATTTTAATTCCATTGAAGAGCGCAAGCAGATGAGATCCGAGTCTAGGGCACCTCGCAATAGTCGTGAATTAGCTGTACGAAATCAGTTTTTTACGCCCAGGTATGTTGTAGAATACTTGACAGATAATACGTTAGGCCGAATTTGGTATGAAATGACGAAAGGTGAGACAACTCTTCTAGACAAATGTAATTACTTGGTCACACGTCCAAATGAAATATTCTTAAAAGAAGGAGAGGAAGTCCACGAGAGGAATGAATCTACTGAAACTATTAGCCAGGAAGATTTATTAAATCAGTCAATTTATATACCATATAGACAAATGAAAGATCCAAGAGAAATTAAATTGTTAGATCCAGCATGCGGGTCAATGCATTTTGGCTTGTATGCTTTCGATTTATTTATGGAGATATACGAGGAAGCATGGGATATAGAGGAACAAAAAGGAGAATTTTCCCTTAAACGAGAAACAGGGATATTACCTTTAACAGCGACATATAAGGACAAGGAAAGTTTTTTGAGAGATATTCCAAGGTTAATTATTGAGAATAACATACATGGTATCGATATTGATCCACGAGCTGTCCAGATAGCAGGTCTTTCATTATGGTTGCGTGCACAGAGAAGTTGGAAAGAACAAAATGTTAAAATGACTGATAGACCAAAAATTAGAAAATCAAATATTGTTTGTGCAGAGCCTATGCCTGGTGAGAAAGATATGCTTAATGAATTTTTATCAACTTTAAAACCACGTGTAATGGCGCAAGTGGTTGAAAATATTTTTGAACAAATGGAATTAGCAGGAGAAGCTGGAGTATTGTTGAAAATTGACGAGGAAATTCAAGATGCAATTGACGAGGCTCGTGAGGAGTTTAATAAGGAATTGTTAAGGCGAAGAAGTAATGAACAATTAGAACTTTTTGTAGAAGAGGTTAAACCTAAACAAATAAGTCTTTTTGATTTTACTGATTTACCAGATAAAACACAGTTTTGGGAAAATGCTGAACAAAAAATTCTTGAATCATTGAAAAAATACGCTGAATCCTTAGATAGCGGAAGTTCAATGCGCCGCCTCTTTTCAGAAGATGCATCAAAAGGGTTTGCATTTATTGAAATCTCAAATAAAACATTTGATGTTATAGTAATGAATCCGCCCTTTGGGGATGCATCAAAAAAGCTTGAGAAATATTTGGATTCAAAATATAACAATTGGAATAAAAATATTCTTTGCACATTCATTATTCGAATGAAGGAATTAAGTGAAAACGGTTTGATTGGTGCAATTTTTGACAGAACTGCTGCGATAAAAAGTTCATATGATAATTTTAGAATTTCTCATCTAGATGAGTATATAATCACAGTTGCAGACACAGGTTGGGATGTTTTGGATGCCAATGTCGAGACAACAGTACATGTTTTCTCATCTAATAAAAATGACTTTCCAGCAAGTTTTTTTGATGTTCAAAATATTGCCCCTCCTTTAAAGCAAGAGATACTGTATGAGAAAATTAATAATTTTAAAAGAGGTCATATTTCCGAAGACGTTTATTTGGTTAATCCAAGTATCCTAGTAAAACTTCCTAATGCAATTGTTGGATACTATTTTGATGATTTTTTGCTCTGGATGTTTGCAAATCTAAAGAATTTGGGACAAGTTGACCTAAGGGCTAGACAAGGACATGATTTTGTTTCAAAAGAACATTTTAGACTGTTTTGGGAAATAAAGGATTTAAATGGAGGAATTTACTCTCCAGTTTATAATGGCTCTGAATTTAGTATGTTTTCCATACCTTTAAGAGATGTTTCGGTGTATGGAGTAAATGGAGATTTAATTAAACCCAATAAATCGGTAACCTTAAGAAATCTAAAGTTTCAATCTCATTCCGGAGTAGGATATGGAAAGAGAGGAGAAATCCTTGATGCACATATTTTGCCTGAAGGATTTGTATTTACTAATGAAGGTCAGGCAATTACAAAGATTAGTGAAGCCAATTCATTTTTATTATTGTCTTTTTTAAATAGTTCCTTGGCTCAATATACGGTAAATCAATATTGTGGTCAGCATAAAAACTGTGGTTATATTAATTTGCTACCTTGGCCAAAAATAGATACAGAAAAGCAAATTAGTATTATTGAAAATGTAAAAAAAATTATTGATATAAAAAGAAAATGGCTTGATTACGATGAAACCACAAAAGATTTTAAACCTTTCAGATTAATCAACAATAACACTTCAATAGAAAGGTTTAGTAATGAATTAAAAGAATTATACGATATGGATTGCGTCGAACTAAATCAACGTATTAAAGATAATGATAATGCATTTCTTAACTCAACCGGTATCAATAGTAAACAAAAAGAGGATATAAATGTATATATAAACCAAAAAAGGCCTAATGATTATCCGTGGCCGGACTTTGAACGTGATAAAGGAACAGGTGATTTTGAAGAATTTATCACCAAGGGTGTTATTTCAATGTTAATCGGTTGTTCATTTGGTCGTTGGTTTATTCCTAATCAAATTGAGGACTTTAACCTAACTCTCCCTTCAGATTTTTCTAACTTTAACAAGACTGATATTTTATCGAGTGACGAGGGAATTGGCAACCAAATGTTTTCCAGAGTTAGAGAATTAATGAAAGTAATTTGGGGTAATTATGACGAAAAAATAGAAAGCGAAATATGTGATAAATTAGGTTTGAAATCACTTGCAGAGTACTTCAATAATTTGAATTTGTTTTTTGCGGATCATTTGAGACGTTATACGAAGAGTCGAAGACAGGCTCCTGTATACTGGCCATTATCCACCGAATCGGGAAAATTTACAATCTGGTTGTGCTATAGCAATCTAACAGATCAAACATTATATTCATGTGTTAACGACATAATTGATCCCAAAATTAAACAAATTACAGATTATTCATCCATACTTCTATCAAAAACTAATCGAAGCAGTCAAGATGAAAAAGAGCTTGAAGGCTATCAAAACCTAGAGTTGGAGTTAAAAAATTTTCGTGATGAGATTCTTAGGATTGCTAGGTTTTGGAAACCGAACTTTCATGATGGGGTACAAATCATAGCGGCACCACTTTGGAAGCTCATACAGTATAAACCATGGCAAAAGGCACTTAAAGAGACCTGGGAAATGTTAGAAGAGGGTAAATATGATTGGTCCCACCTTGCATTTAATATTTGGCCCAGCCGAGTACGTGAGAAATGTAAAAGTGATAAATCGTTGGCAATGATTCATGGTTTAGATAATTTATATGTTGAACGAACTATCAAAACTAAATAGAAATTACTAAATTAACGTTCCCCCTTGTTATGGATGTTGAGATAAATGGAGAAGATGAAATGAGGATTAAAGAGTATATTCAAAATAAGATTTTACTTCCAAGACTAAAGAGAACCGGAATAATTACCGTCTATGATGAGCATAGACGGTACCATGAACTTTGTTTGGAACTTGAAAATGACAATCTCTGTGTTATTGACGCAAGTTTAAGTAGTATTACAAGTCGTGAAGCAGCCATGCGAGCTTTAATTGAACTTGGTCACCAGGAATCTAAAGTTGAAAATATGCTTATTTATATTCCTGCCAAGCCTCCGTTGTCGGATGAAGAGAAACAAAGGGATCCATTCGCAATATATACTGTTTGTGGGGAAGTATTCCCGGATGGGGACGGTGACGAGTTTATCCATATATGTTTAAAGGCTAAACCTGATTTTGCCACTGATATTCGTCGTATTTTCAGTGAAAATCCAAACCCGCCGTTTGAGGTTATTGATGCAATTTCACTGGGGAATAATTGGCCAACATTACAGGCGTTGCTAAGAGTGGAATCCTCGAGGGATATCCTGCTATCTTTACTTGTACCTACAAATTCACAAAAGAAAGCGCTTGTTGATAGTGATACTTGGATTATGGAAGCTAAGCAACTTTTGTTAACTTGCTTGGGGATGAAATTAATGACCCAGTTAAAAAATTGGCAGTTTATTTCAGAAGAAATGTGGCGCTTTATTCTTTTTAGTGAATTTTCGTTTAGTATAAAAGAAAAGATGCCGGAGTCTTTATTAAATGTACCTCGTGCATCTGAATCTGCACGTATACTCGTAGAAGATATTTGTGAACAGATTCGTAATGACCAAAGAACTCAGGCAATATATATTGAAAATGCCGAATCAGTTGAAAAGGAACTTAATTTAGCTGAACACTGTAAATCAATAAAATTTTTGGGGGACCGAGATACTTTTCCTTTTGAAGAAAGTTTTTTTCTAGAGCGTGCTATTGTAGCCTTTAATGCTGAAAACACAGACATTGTTCGCTCAATTATTAAAAAGCATGCAAACTCAGTATGGAGTGGAAAAGGGGAAAGTCAAGCAAAATGGCAACTCATTCAAGCAGCGCTAAATTTATGGGAAGCATGTAATGATAATGAACGAGAACTTACGGAGAACATTCAAAGCCAAGGGTCATTGTTGGATTTCTATATCAACAGTTTACGTGAAGTGGATCGACTTCAACGTGAGTTTGAAAACACGGTCAGTGATTATTATATGGATTTCTCTGATAAAATAGAGGAGCTTATAAAATCGACTCGTGGGAGATATAGTCGTTTAACAAATAGGGTCCAACAAGTGTTTATTCGCCATTTAGAAAAACAAGGTTGGCCACCTCAAAATAGACTAGCTAATATTAACGTATTTGAAACATATGTTTCCCCGAAATTGGTAGAAAGTGGAAATAAGGTAGCGTATTTTCAGGTTGACTCACTCCGGTATGAGCTTGGAGTTGAACTTGCAAAACAATTAAACGAGGAAGGGCAAGTTGAAGTTCAAGCAGCTTATGCACAGTTACCGAGTATTACCAGCGTGGGGATGGCAAGTCTTTTGCCCGAAGCTGGATCAATGTTATCTATTGAACGTAATGAGGATGGAATACAGTCTGTATATGATTCTGTCTGTTTGACAAGTGTAAGTCAACGTATGGACGTAATTCGAAAGAAATATGGTCAACGCTTTGAGGAAATAACGCTGAGTGATTTAATTCGAGGAAACAAAAAGGTTTCTCCAACAGTAGACCTATTGGTTGTTCGTAGTATTGAAATTGATCAACATTTAGAAGCAAATCCTGAAAATACATTAGGAATTATCCAAGACACACTAAAGAGAATTCGATTCTCACTTAATAAATTGAAGAAGCTTGGATTCCATGATGTTATTATTGCAACAGACCATGGTTTCTATTTGAATATGCAACATGAAGCTGGATCTGTTTGTACTAAACCTGATGGAAATTGGGTGAATAAACACAACAGAATTGTATTAGGGCATGTTAAGGAAGATAACGCAAACTATGTGATAGCTGCTGATTTTCTTGGCATTCGTGGTAATATTCAACAAGTCGGAGGCCCGAGAAGTCTGGTATCGTATCGAGCTGGCGAATCTTATCTTCATGGTGGTGCATCATTACAAGAATGTGTTATTCCTATTATTTCAATAAAGTTATTAGAAGAAAAACAACAGATAAAAAAACCAGATATTAAACTTTCATATAAGAATGGAGCTAAATATATTACAACAAGACTACCAGTGATTGATTTAACTTGGGAGGATAAGCAGATAGAATTATTCGATATGGATCCTGATATTGAGATTCTAATTGAAGCTTATGATAACAAAGGCCAAATAATTGGGGAAGCAAAAACAGGAGGCCTGGTTAATCCAGCAACCGGAACTGTTTTTATTAAAAAGGCACAACGTATACAAGTCACGCTCAGGATGCAAATTGATTTTGAAGGTAAATTCGTGGTGAAGGCCATGAATCCAAAAACTATGGCTACTTATTGTTACTTGGAACTTGAAACTGATTATGTGGGGTGAGTATATGGATGAATTGGATAAGAAACTTGTAAGTACCTTTGAGGGCAGAGTTGTAAGAAAAGACCTATTACAACGAATTAAAAAGGGCACAAATATACCCACATTCGTGCTTGAATTTCTTTTAGCACGATATTGTGCAAGCGATGACCCAAACGAGATACAAGAGGGAATAGAAGCTGTTTTAGCAACTCTCCAGGATAACTATGTAAAGCCGGATGAAGCAAATTCTTCACAGTCTAAGGTGGCAACTAAAGGAAAACATAAATTTATAGATAAGGTTCATGTACGATACGTTGAAAAGGAAAAGCGACACTGGGCATCACTTGAGAACTTCGCTTCTCAAAGAATTGCAATTAGCGAAAAATTTTATCGGGATAATGACCGACTTTTGGAAGGTGGAATTTGGGCAGAGGTAACAATTTCTTACAATGACTTGGATCAGGATAATTACGCATTTTTTATCGATGATCTAAAGCCTATCCAACTTAGTCGATTTGATTATGAGCGATATGGAGATGGCAGATTACAGTTTACTCGTGATGAATGGTTAGATATAATCATACGTTCCGTTGGTTTAGAACCAAAAAAGATTTCAAAAAGGCTCAAATTTCATTATATTGCTCGATTAGCACCTTTTGTTGAATCCAATTACAACTTTATTGAACTAGGGCCAAGAGGAACTGGGAAATCTTACTTCTTTAGCGAATTCTCTCCTTATGCAACCCTTATAAGTGGAGGACAAGCTACAAAATCAGTGCTATTTTATAATTTGGTAAGAAAAAAAATTGGCATGATTGGATTCTGGGATACTGTTGCTTTTGATGAAGTAGCGGGTATTAAAATCAAGGATCAGGATACCATTCAGATTATGAAGGATTATATGGCAAATGGTAGATTCTCACGTGGTGTGGAAGTTATCGCAAATGCGAGCCTTGCTTATGTAGGTAATATCGATC
Source organism: Neobacillus sp. Marseille-Q6967 (assembly GCF_946151075.1). Classification (GTDB taxonomy): domain Bacteria; phylum Bacillota; class Bacilli; order Bacillales; family Cytobacillaceae; genus Neobacillus. Next base: position 477,667 of record NZ_OX267715.1, read on the forward strand.
ATTCAATTGAACAACTCGTTAATTCAACAGATTATGACTTATTCATGCCATTACCAAAGGAATTCGATCTTGCAGTAATGGATCGTTTTGCTTGTTATTTACCAGGTTGGGAAATACCAAAGAACAGTAGTGATTATCTTACAAGCAATTATGGTTTTATTACTGATTACATAGCAGAAGCATTTCACTACCAGTTAAAACATGTAAATCGGTATGAAGAGGTAAGTAACAGAATTAGGTTAGGAGCAGCTGTTGAAGGTAGAGATGAAAAAGGGATAAAGAAAACTGTGTGTGCATTCCTAAAAATTTTACACCCTTCGGGTCATCCAACAGATGAAGAATTTGAGGAATATGTTGAATATGCTGTAGAATCACGCCGTCGGGTGAAAGAGCAAATGAACAAGCGTAAGCCAGACGATGAATTTTCTAACATAAATCTTTCATACATTAAGTCAAATAATCAGGAAGTAGTTGTATATTGTCCTGAGTCACGTGATGCAATTGCAACTCAAGCTCCTCAGCGGAAGAATATTAACTCAAATAAAGAATTTTATAGCGATATGGTTTCCCCTGTTTTGCAGGAAGAAATAGTTTCGATTAATCATATTATGACCAGAGAAAAGTTCATAAGTACAGAAAAAAAAGCTATTAATGAAAAAACTCCATTATCCGAACAGCACTATACAATCCATTATAATGATACTGGTCATAGTTATGAAGATATTTTTAGTCCATACCTGGTAGGTGCAAATGAAATTATTGTAGAGGACCCTTATATTCGAATGAATCATCAGATACAAAACTTTGTGCGTTTTTGCGAAGTTATAGTAAAAAATTCAAACATCCGAAATATAAAGCTTGTGACAAGTTTCGATGAAAAAACTAATATTTCTGAGATGAGAGATAATCTTGACGAGATTATTCAAAGCCTTTCAGAAATAGATATCGTTCTAGATGTAAAGTTAAATCCGAATATGCATGATAGGGAAATCCGGATCGATAATGGTTGGATAGTTAAAATTGGACGAGGACTTGATTTCTACCAAAAGCCAAGTAGTTGGTTTGAAATAGGTTCAAATGATTTAACTCTAAGAAAGTGCCTAGAAACTAAGGTTGATATATATAGGGTCAGTGAGTAATTTGAAGTTGCTGAATATTTAATCATTTGTAACCTTGTGTACTTTCTTGAAAGCTAAGTTTTAATAAGCAATATTTCCAATTGCTTCTTTTCAATCCAAGACTTTTATGCTCTTAATAACATATTCTAATAAAGAAAAATATAAATGACGGGTGAACTTTGGATCATACCGTTTTTTTTTATGATATTATCGGTTATTTTTTTGCTGATTAATAAATTACACATAGAATAAATAATTAATATGACTGATTTTAGTAACATTGTATAATATATAGAAAATTTTTCGACTAAATGATTGGAGGAAATAGTAGTGAGTTTTCTAGAATTAGAACAAAGGTCACAAGAACTGTTAGATGTTATCCGAAACATAAATGAAATTAATGGGGAATTAATAAGTCGAATTGAAGATTTGCTCCCTAATTACGCGGAGTATTATGACTACTTTGACATTACAAATCCTGGTCAATTTATATCTCAAAATCAAGCAGCATTATTTATGGCATATTCAAAAGTACATACAGTTCCGATATTAATAACCACCAATAATAGGGTTGTTGCAAATGCTAGTGGATTATTAATGCAATTGGATAGGTCATTTTTAATAACAAATTATCACGTACTTGAAGCTTGGAACCAGTTAAATGAGGAGTCAGAAACTCTTTTTCAAATTGGAAGTACATCTATTCCAGTTGAAGATTTAATAATAGATAGTAATCGATCACTTGATTTAATAACAATTTCTGTAACAAATGAATTATTAGAAAGTATTTCAAATATATCTCTAAAAAAGTTTTATTCTCCACAAAACTGGCCAATTGAAGCTGAAGTAGGAACATTAGTTGTTGCTTCAGGATTTCCAGGGGCACTGAGAGAAGATGGTATAGCTTTTAGTAATTTACATCATGGATCTATTGTAGAGCAAATTACTGATTTGACAGAATCTAAGTATATAATTCCTTTTGATAGGAATATGTGGGAACAGGTGTTAGGTGTAAATCATCTTAATCAAATTACAAGTTTGGGTGGTTTTAGTGGTGGCCCTGTTTTCTCATTAAATATTAGTGATGTGGATTTAGTTGGAATTATATTTGAAGATGGTGGTAATTTCTTTGATGGCATAAGAGTAATTCGATCAAGTGTAATTAATAGAAATGGAACAATTAATACTCTGTGGGGGTACTAAAACAATAATAATTTAAAAATATAAAAAACTCTCTGCTTATAAAGGTATACCATTATAAACACCTTTTGACTGCTTAATAAAATAATATTTTACTAGCTTTTAAAGGTATAAAAAGATTTTTACAAACGTTTATAAAAGTCGCTTACCTATTTAAACTATCGCGTTATAATTTAAGTAACCAAACAGCAGCATCAAGGAGATAATTACAAAATGACAAATAAAACATTTGGTTACATTAGGGTAAGCAGTAAAGACCAAAACATTGATCGGCAACTTAATGATATGCTTAAACTAGGAATTAATGAAAGGGATATATTAATTGATAAAGAAAGCGGTAAAAATTTCAATCGTCCCCAATACACAGCTTTAAAGCAATGTTTACGCGAAGGCGATTTACTTTATATAAAGTCCATTGACCGTTTTGGACGTAATTCTAAAGAGATAAAAAAGGAATGGGAAATCATTACTTCTGAAATAAAAGCCGATATAAAGGTAATTGATATGCCGTTGTTAGATACAACACAGCACAAAGATACTTTAGGTACATTCGTTTCTGATTTGGTTCTACAGGTTCTTTCCTTTGTTGCTGAAAAAGAAAGGGAAGATATTAATAAAAGGCAACGAGAAGGAATTGAGTCTGCGAAAGCAAAAGGTAAACATTTAGGTAGACCAAAAATTAGCCTTCAATTACTAACCGACGAGCAAAAAATAATATTAAAGGTTAATTATGAACCGTGGAAACGAAAAGAAATAACGTCAGTTGATTTTATGAATAAAATTACATTAAAGAAAAATACATTTTATAAAATTATTAAAGAATATGAGGCGAGTATGCACAAGTAAGATGCCTTCTTATATATGCATAACGAAGTAAGAACTTGAAACTTCTGTAACTCGGTAGGTTTTTAAGGGCACAATTCAGTATTATGGTCTATATTGATTAGCAAAGTCCCATATGGAGCAGTTCCAAAGTATTTCATTCTGTGTAATCTAACGAAATTTTAATCGCTGCAGGGATAGCTAACAGGTTAGAATTATGGGATTTGAGTTTTATCAAAAGTACCATAAGTGATTGAGGTTTTGGATTTCTTAAGGAAAGAGTCTAAATTAAGTGATTTTTTTATGACTGATATAAATTACTATTTTATTTATGGTAAAAAATATGAAATAATTTAAATACAATATTCCATAAATTAAGCTTAGGAGGGGAAGTAAGTGCATTTAGAGGAAGAATTATTGGAATTTGACCCTAAGAACATCACAATTGTCACACTTACAGATGAAGAAATTAATGAGAAATATCAAAAAGGTGAATTGAGAATAGTTACAGAACAAGGGAGGTATCCATTACAAAATATTAAAGAAATTCTAGGGAAAAATATGGAATTAAACCCAGAATATCAAAGAAGAAGAGTATGGACTAATTTACAAAAATCACGATTAATAGAGTCCTTTATTATGAATATTCCAGTCCCCCCAGTTTTTTTATATGAGATTGAGTTTTCTAAACATGAAGTGATGGATGGGTTACAACGCTTATCCACTTTATATGATTTTTATTCTAATAAATTTAAATTGGAAGGGTTAGAAGTCTGGAAAGAATTGAATAATAGATATTACTCAGAATTACCAGAAAATATTCAAAAGGGGATTGATCGTAGGTATATTTCTACTATTGTTATCTTAAATGAAACTGCAAAAAATAAAGAAGAGGAACAAATACTTAAAAAATTTGTTTTTGAACGTTTAAACACAGGTGGAACTAAATTAACTGATCAAGAAAATAGAAATGCACTTTATGATGGTAAATTGAATAAACTTTGTATTAATATTTCTGATAATAATGATTTATTTAAGAATATTTGGGGAATTCCGGTAGATAGTAACCCAGATTTAGCAGAAAACTCTCTGTATAAAAGAATGGAAGATGTTGAATTAGTATTAAGGTTTTTTGCATATAGACAACTAGAAAATATTCCTGGAGTTAGGGTAAAAGAAATTCTTGATTTATACATTATTGAGGCGAATAATAAATACTCAGATAAAGTCCTAAGTTCATTAGAAAAATTATTTAATAATACACTTGAATTGGCTCATGGAATATTTGAGGATAAGACTTTTGTCCTTTACTCCAAAAGAAAAAATGGAGATTTTCAATGGAGTAACACCCCTTCTAAGATGGTTTATGATCCGGTAATGAAGTCCTTAAGTAAGTTTGCTTTTGACGATAGCAAAAAGCAGAAATTAATTAATTCAAAGGCAGAAATAATTGGAAAGACTGAAGAATTATTCAAAGAAAACTTGGTAGATTTTAATGGTAGAAATAATAACAAAAGTGATGTTTTAAGAAGAACACAACTATTTGACGAAATATGGAAGGATTATTAAACCTTGTTATCACAAGTTTCCAGTTTAATAAACGTCTACCAACAATATATAGAAAATCTTCAGTCATTAAGGGTATATATGGAATTTAATAAAAAGGATGAGGGTGCACATTATGATGCATATAGACCTATAATTTATGGTGCAATTATTAATCGTGCATATTCATCATGGGAAACTTTTTCAAAAGAACTATTTTATGAGTATTTTTTACTAAAAAGACAAGAATTTATAGAAAATAATACCTTTATAAAACGCTACAAGATTCATGAATTACCAGCCTATTTATTGGAAAATTTAGTTTTTGATTCTGAAAACGAAACATTTAATTTGAAGATTAACAAAGACCTTTTAGTTTTTACAAGCAAGAACATTGAGTTAAAAGAGTTAAATAATCTTTTTAGTAAAATTGATATACAGATACAAAGGCATATTGAGAAATCGGATGAATTAAAACAATTTGTTGAGGAAAAAGCTCTCCCATTATCAAATGATAGAATGGAGAAGAATGTTTCAAGAGCCCTAAAATATGTAATTACAGAACGAAATAGAACAGCTCATAACTCAGCAATAGATGATTATTTTGATATCCCTATTTTAGAAGATTGGGTAACATTTTTTGAAAAATTAGGATTTGTAGTTTATGAAAAAGTTCTATTATTTTACTTCGAGAACATTGTAAAAGATAATAGGAAATATATAGGAGATTGTCAAAGGGCTAGTAGTGAAAATAGTTTATGTTGTTTTGACATTAATGAAGAAATCTCTATCAATAAGGAAAGTACAATATTTGTGTTTAAGGGAGAAACAGACGATGATGATTTGGTTGATATCTTAACTCCGGAAAGTTTCATGGTTGAAGATGAAATTAAAGAATTTGTTGAAGGGTTAGATAAAGCAGGGTGCAAAATTAAATCTATGTTGTATGAAAATCCTAACGTAAAAAAACATTATAAATATTATATTTGTTGAAGGCCTTAAAATCATCGGGGATAGCCCTACATCTATATAAAAATATTGATAAGAGTGTTCTAAATTAATCGAAGATTTCACTGAGACTGACAATATTTAACTTTTATACTCACAAAATTAATAATTAAGTAATAAAGACAGGTTCTTACCTGTCTTTTTTGTGCGACGGGCAGCTTGAAAATTATAGAGAAAATATTGGAATGTTAGTAGAGAAGATCAGAGATGAAGTAGCAGCAGCTAATAAATCCAAATAGCATGATAAATTCCAATTTGTAGTGTAACTATTGCGTATAATTCTTATATTATGATATAGTGTCTAATTCACTTCAAAAACTAGTTTGTGAAACATTAAACTTAAACTATAGGGGGCATTAGTTGAACAAGACAGACCATCATAGCGGTGGGCTATATTATTTCACTTCTAAGCCAAAGCGAGATAGTGGAAAATTCCATAAATGACAATTAGTTACCAATTAATGTAGTGTATTAGTAACGTACAATTATCATGAGGTGGTTTATGTGTTTGTTTCACCCATGCTTTTACAAAGAGTAGAACAGCCTTTTGATGATGATTCATATATAACTGAACTAAAGCTAGATGGAATAAGGTTAATACTTTCAAAGTTTGATAATAAGGTGAAACTTTATACTCGCCACAATAATGAAGTTACTGCAAAGTTCCCAGAACTACTAACATTTGATATTCCGGATGGGACGGTACTTGATGGAGAAATTATAGTTACTGACCAATACGGGAAACCGGACTTTGAAGCGATGATGGCGAGGTTTCAATCTAAACGTACCCTTATGGGAAATGGCACATTAAGTTATGTTGTTTTTGATGTTATACAATGTAAAGGTAAGCCTGTTAACAAGCTCCCATTGATGGATAGAAAATAGCTGTTAGAGCAGATCATAAGACAGGATACAAGTTTAGTAGCTAAGGTTAAATATTTTGAGGGTCATGGTTCTGCCTACTTTGATTTGGTCCGGCAGCAAGGTTTGGAAGGCATAGTTTTAAAGCGGAAAGATTCTCGTTATGAGATTGGGAAACGTAGTCATGCATGGCTGAAAGTGATTAATTACCAGTATGAAGATGTTATGATTACGGGACATAGAAGAGGTGAATTTGGGATTTTACTTAGCTATCTAGATGGCAAACCAGCAGGAATAATGGAATTTATGCCGCCTTCAGAACGGAAGAACTTATACCGTCAGCAGGAAGTTGTTTCAGAGGATGATAAATTCATGTTTATTGAACCAATCAAATGCCGTGTGAAGTATAGGAATCTAACTAAAGATGGCTATCTACGGACCCCGTCGTTTGTACAATGGGAAGGATGAAATTGAACTTGGTTTCATCCCTTTTTATGGATTTCTGATTACAGACATTGAAAAGTACCACTTCTGATATTGTATTTACCACTAAATGACATGAAGTGTACCAAAGAATGACAAGACGTTTACTACTGCAATCTTACTGGTAATAGGAGGAATAAATCTATAGTTTGGAGTATCAAGAATGTTAATAAATTTGATTAAACAAGACCAGCCTTGCGCAAACGGGACTGATTTTAGGGTAACTCTTGTATTACGTAGTAGACTAGATACTGCGCAGCAAATGTCTCCATTTACAGGTGAATTTGTAAAAAAATCCCATAAGGCTTCGATAATTGAAGAAGAACTGATACTGGTATCACCCAAGCACTCAAAGGAGTGTTAATGAATGTTAGGAAAAATAGAATAACATATTTAGGGGAAGAGATAATCGAGGCTCTAAAAGAACCGATTTTATCTTAATTTCATTACATAAAATCGGTTCTTATTACGCTGTATTTTTAGAAGATAGTGAAGAGAAACACAGAGCCGAATACGAAAAGAGAAACAAGTTAATTCGTTGAGGGTTGGAAAGTCACACAGAGGTTAGCTAAGGTTAGGATGATATTATCAGAGAAGTTTGATAATACACTTGGAAAAGATGATTTGAAGAAAATTATGAAGTAGTCGCAGAACTGGAAGTCCTTAGTTTTATGAGTAGTAATGAAGCAAAGGAATATCACGAAACTTCCATAAATATTAGCTATAGAATTAATGATAATGATACCTCACTGAAGAGAACAATTGCTTAGTTAAAAAGATGTAATAATACGGTGATAGCCCTCATAGAATGATAGGACTTTGAATTTGGATCGGAGGTGCAAGTTATGGAAACCCTTGAATACTTGGTCTACCTTTATAACCGTAATATGGCGGGTCCAGAAGATAATAAGTTGAGTGATTTTCGAAAAAAGTCCAAACCTCTAGAAGAGTTAATAAAAGATGCTGTATATGGTCGCTTACCTAACTGCAATCAAGATTCTCACCAATCACAAATTGATCGAGATGTATTAGATGAAATGGAAAGAAGAATGCTAGACAAGGCGATTATGGAAGAGCTGAAGAAGAGCAAACACTTCAATGATATCTTTACGCTTGTTTATTGCCTAAAAGTTCCTGGATTTGCCTCACTATGTGTCTATGATACCTCCCTCAGATTAGGTGCTGTGTTAGGTTTATTTCCTGATGCAGTATTTCTTCATAGAGGAGCCCTTCATGGAGCAAAAAACCTATTAGGTAAAGATAGACTAAAAGAACTCACTAAATATTTTGCAGATGACCATGCGTATCCTTATCTTTTAAAATCAGACTTACCAGAGGAGATTCAAACACTGGAAGCCCATCATATTGAAAACTTCTTCTGTAGATTTAAAAGTCGACTAAAACAGGTGAAATCGAGTTTAACTGTGAGGTGAAGATCATAAGTAAACGTAGGGGATTAACCCTACGTTCTTTTTATGCTTGTTTCTATTTATACGATTATCCCTCAGAAGGAATGACTGGATTAGGTACAAAGTGTGATGTAATAGGGTAATGGTCATCCAAAAATAATACTAAATTTCCGTCAATTGCTTCACTATCAACTCGTAGGTATGACCTTTCAAATCGATCCAAATCGTTATTTAATATATTTGAAAAGAGTGTAATATTACCAAATGTAGTTTCCTTTAAGCAATCCAATATGGACCCTCGTAATTCTTCTGTATCTGGCAGTCGTTCATTTTGTTGTAGGTGAAAGAAAATGTTTGTAATATCGATAAATAAGGCAGTATTGCTATTAGCATATTTTTTCTTGGCTTTCTTATTGATGGTCGAACAAATCTTGTATGTTAAATCTACATCCTTATTCTGAGCAAGACGAGCACTCCCACACTCGATAAATACTTCTCCATACTTGTCATCAACAATCTTAAAATCTGGAGATTCTTGTTTATAAAAAGTTATCTCCTTTTTAAATAATGAGGCAGCGACTTCAACCTCAAAACGGTATCCTGGATAGTTTTCTGGATGTTTTTTTATTAATTCTCTAAATGCTTTTAACATTTTAGGATCGTTTTGCTCAAGTTGTTTTAATTGAACAATGAAAAATTCCATTCTCCCAAATTCTAACTGAGCCTGAACCAACTCTCGATTGTTATAGTTATCAAGTGCTCGATATAACGTTTGTCCAATTGGGTGTTGATAATCTTTATTTCCTTTAATGAACTTCATTCTTAACATTTTGTTTAATTCCATCACAATAGTATTAAACCTTACAAGTGTTTTCAGCATTTTCCACCAACCAAATTAAGACATAATTGATACTGAACCGATAGTTTTATGTGAACATATTACAACATGTATAGTTTAACACAAAATCTTTTAGGCTCGGCCATTCTGATTTGGAATGGTTCAATGCTTTTTTATGGATATAGGGATATGCTAATAAATAATAATTATATACAATAGGTGTTTAATAAAAAATCCGATGTATGTATTCAGCAATGATGAGAAACATGAAGACCTAGAAAGAGCAATGGAGAGTTTGAAATATTGGTTTAAACCAAAAGATAAACCAGAAAAATAATTTTCCTTCTAAAACTATTTCAGTCTTATATGTTGAATAAGAAAGATGAAAAAATATCAGAGTCATTTGCTACGCAGTCATTCATGTTTTTACAAACCAGAGATACAGCACCAATAATGAAAATAAGTATTTTCATGGTAGTACAAATCTACTGCGCATATTCTTATAACTTTGTGAAAGAATGTACTAAAACAAAATGTCGAAGCGTAATAAAGCTGGCGTTTCTTCAACTATTGGAGCAAAATTTTCAATAAGGGAATTGGATTTTTATGTTAAAATTGAGTGGTTAAATGGGGAGAGGAATTAAAGATACAATGAAAAATATAAAAGGATTAACGATTTATGATAAGTATGCACAAAAAGAAAATAATGTCACGAAAGCACTTATTGACCTTCTGAGATATTCAGATGTTCAACTAACTTTACAGTTTATAAAACATTGTCTAGGAATTTCCGAAATCTTATTAGAGGCTCCTATTGAGAGGAGATATGCCCTACAAGTTGGAAATAAACTAAATGAATGTTCGGGATATGGTTATATTATTGGTATTTCCGATAGGATAAAAAATGAGAGTAAGATGCCTAAAGTGGAAAAGGACACTGTTCCAGATGGTTTAATCAAATTAAACAATATTACTGTGTTAATTGAATCAAAAGTTGATGGTAACAAGATTGATATGCAACAGATAAAAGACCATGAAAAAATGTTTGCTGATGGAGAAATAATTCAACCTTTTAAGGAAATTTCATGGGAAGATATTTACGAGTTCTTTTTGAAGATGGACAAAGGTAATATTGAGAAAGGTAGTATAACTGAATTTTTATTAGGTCAATATTTGGTTTATTGTGAAAATATGGGGTTTTCTTCTATGAAATCCAAAGAATATATTTATACATACTTTGCAAATAAACCAAAAATTTTAACGATAATAAAAGAAATTGACTATTATTTAAATAACCTTGATTTTGTCTATTTCAATGAAAAAATCACTGATTGTTTTGGGTATAAAATTAGAAAAAGAAATGGAAAATTAACCAATAAATTTTTTACTTCATCTACCTATAAACAAGGAGCATATATTTTACATTTTTCATCTTATAAACAGGCTTCGGAGATTCAAAAGGATTTAGATAGAGTATTTCAAGGGAATAAGAAAATGAATAATACACAAAGTGAATCTCAGATTTATATGGATTTGGTAGATAATTTTCAACAGTTGAAACCATACATAGATATTGCTTATCGTGAAAGACTTATTGAGAGATAGTTTAATATTATAGTTATATTCTATGAATAAATGGAAAAAGTTTATTCTATTTGGGGAATATGATTATTTCATTAACGGGTGGTTTATGTTGAACACGAAAGTCATTTATAGATAGACCTTTTGCTGCACAGTACAAGGATACTAAGAAATAGAAAATCAATAGTCTACAAACGGGTTCTTTAATGAAAGAAGTTGAATTTTTTTGCTGGCTATTAAAACGAATGTAAACTCACCAAACATCTCATGTGTTGCCACATACACTCTGGAATCCGGTAATATTGTTAGTTTGTGTTTGGCAAGTATAAAACGGCAACCAATTTATTCATAGAACCTTGCCAAACACATACCATTGGAAATATTAAGAAGGGATATTCCGGGATTTGTAGTACCGCAAATGTATTATTATTTTGATGATACGGCTTTATTAAAGTATTTAGAAGAAAACCTAGAGCATACAGGCTTAGTTATAAGACATATACGGTTGAACTTTACAATCCTCCTTTGACATTTAACTGAAGTGCAGCAGAGAAGACCGCTTATGTTGGCAAATGGTCTTTCGATGAGAGAAATTGCTGGATTAAACATCACGCAGTAATGGTGTCCATTGAAGGAGGCAAAATGGATGAACTATGAAGATGTAGTAAAATCTTTTGAAGACGCTGGATATACAAACATTACGGTAAATGTGGATTATGATATTATTACTGGTTGGCTAACCGATGAGGGTGAAGTAGAATCAGTCACTATTGATGGCGAGAAGAAATTTAATTCTTACGATGAATTCCGGTTGGATGCAGAGGTTAAAATTACATATCACGATCTTAGGAAGAACAAAAATAAGTGATAATGAGGTGTGCATAGGTGGGTGAGATACTTAGAGAAAATCAAAATACAAAATTGTTGCTTGAGATGAGCGTTGTGGATGGTGAATATGACTTCACATCGTCTATTGTCGCAGCACTAAATCAAGCAGAATTAGAATTACATAATTTAGATGAAACAATTGAGTCAATTCAATGCTTAAAGCCTAATTGTGATAAATTGGACTATATATTAGCAGCGAGTTCAGGTGCATTGTGTGGCATCATTGATATCTTCTTGGTGGGTAAACCTGGAGAATCACCTCTCGGAGATATTACTGATAAATGGTTTGCTAATCGAACAACTGATTTTGCTAAATTGTGTGGCTGGGAAGATAAAGGAGCGAACTCTTTGTCTTCAGCAATCCGTTTTCTTGAAAAAAAGTTTAAAATTCCATATGACCAGCGTGGTGTTGGTGACGCGGCAAGTTTTGTTTTTGATTTAAATCCGACAAATCATCATTTTAAATCACTCGCACATAATCCTAGTTTGCTTGGTTTGTTCTTTTCAATATTAGACCAGTTTACTAATTCTTCGCATTTTATTTCCGGTGGTGAGCTTATATCTTTAGCTGATGCAGATGGGAAATTCGAGTTAAGAGGAAACAACATACCAAGCAAATTATTCTGTGCATTTGCTAATTGGTTTGGTCATTTAATATCTGATATGTCAGGCTCATCAGGTAGCAAGGGCCGTGGAATGGGGATTCCTTCTCCTTTATGGACATGGACAAATGATATTATTGCATTAAAAAGGTCTTTGAATATTCCTGTGTCACAGTTCGATAACTCAATAAACGAGCTAGCTATAAATATATATAAAGAAGGATATGATGCTCGATTCCAGTCGACTCAAGCCATTCCAGTTTTTATAAACGAGATGTTAGTTCGACTTGTTTTTGCTATCAGAAGACTTATAAAATATTTTGCTGAAACCGATAAAGAAACTCGTTCGTTTTCACTTATGTGGAAAAAGTGTGAGCCTTTTTCAAATCCAACTGTTAAAAGAATGTTGACTGTAGCACATGGGACGTTTTGCCTTATAGATATAGGTGATGCTACTGTTCGTGGTTTTGTAACAGGTGCAGGATCTTTTAATCCGACTGAGTTTTTCTTGCGTCTAAACATCATAGGGGTTGGACGATTTACTATTTCCTTATACGGTGAAGTTAAGCGTGAAATTGGCATACAAAAAGCAGAAAGAGAAATAATCTTTGCGAGAAAAGAAAAATTAGTTGTAGAAAATTATATTGAGGGACTTAAACTATTATCGGAATTATATGAAGATAAAAATCTTTTGAATTTTATAACTGATTTCAAGAATAGTGATATGTATATACACGCTTTTGAAAAATCTGTTATGTTAGCTAAAAAGAGAAATGTGCCAAATAATGAAATATTAAAAAATAAGATGGAAATAGATTCTTATTTTTTGGGAGGAAATAAAGCGTGAGTAAGAAGAAATCAAATTTACAGATTGCTCAAGAACAAGCTGAATCTACCATCAAAAAGACAAATGATAAAATAGAGGAGCTTGGAAAATATACTAGCAATCTTTATACTGCATTAAACGATATTCAGGAGCTATTTGATAAAATTAGAAACGTGCCAAGTCAGAAACACTTGGAATATAAAAAACTAAAAGAAGTTCGTTTGAATTGGAAACAACAGGTTGAAAAAATCGAGTCAGATTATAAAAATGCTGTCGCCAAGAATGCTGGAAAAGGTGTAACAGGTGTTGGCGTAGGTGTTGCAGTAGCCGCCCTTGGTCCTACTGCAGCAATGGGAATAGCTACAACTTTCGGTGTTGCATCAACAGGTACGGCTATATCCACTTTGAGTGGTGCTGCAGCCACTAATGCTGCATTAGCGTGGTTAGGTGGTGGAGCACTTGCCGCAGGTGGTGGCGGTATGGCAGCCGGAAATTTTTTCTTAGCCCTTGCTGGACCTGTTGGTTGGGCAATTGCAGGCATTGCACTTTTGGGTAGTGGACTTCTTTTTTGGAAGACTAAAAGTGATCAGAATCGACTTGAAAACATTTTTATATTGATAAGTAAGCGAGATAAAAAATCATATGAACTTGCAATTGTCGAGCTTAATGAACGCATATCTCGTATAAAAGACGAAAGTGTTAAACTCAACGATGCGATTGAAAAGATAGAATCATTTGGAGTGGATTATAATCAAATGACTGAAGCTCAGCAGTATGAATTAGGAGCTTATGTGAATTTGATGTCAGCATCAACACAATTGCTTGTAAATCCGATATTAGGTTTGCAACCAAAGTATAATGAAGAAGACTTCAGCAAATTTATTTCTGAAGGTAACGGAAAAGCTAATGAAGTTTTATGTTCCTCACATAAAGATTTGATAATCGCATTATCAAATCTTTTATATAAAATTAAATTAGATGATAAGGATAAAAAACTTTTGTGGAAGTCCTTTAAAAAGAACAAGAAGTTCTTATCATCAATGAATATCTCGAAGAAAGAGTTTGATGATATAATTCTTGATATAGTTTGCGAGGCTCTTTATTTTAGGCTCTGTTAAACGTTAATGTTGATATCCAGTAAAAAAAGCGAACATATGTGTTGTAATTAGAGTGTGAAACTCTAATGGAGGCATGCGTTCTTGTTCGGTTGGATTCAATTTTCCCAAGTGTTTCAGTAAATTGCTGAACGCTTTGCTTATCGCCGCAGTAAACACCACTACATCTTGTCTGCAAACACCATCCAAGCCATGTGGTATGCGGAAACATAGTCCGTTTTGAAAATTTACAATTACTGCACAGTACAAGGATACTATTCAATAGAAAATGATATTCCACTAATCGGCGTAATTGCGGAAGACAAAAAGCCTAAATCCTCGGTAAAAATAAGGAGGATTTAGGCTTTTTTACTTCAAAATCGTTGACGTTTTTCTATTGGTAAATTCTTAGACAGCAAGTGGTAAATTTCGTGGCAACCGCTGGTAAAAAACATGGCAGAAATGGTACATTCTTGTGGCTGTTATCATTTCAGTTTTTGTTCAGTTTTTGTTCAGTTTTTTAGCAGTCTTTGCGCGTTTTTCCGTGTTATTATGCTAGTGTAGGTTAGTTTGAGTTTGAATAAGAGTAAAGGGCAGTAGCAAAGGTCATATATGACTGGGCTATTGCCCTTTTTTATTGAAAAGGTGGGATGTATTTACAAAATTGTTGTTTAAAGAGCAGTAGCAAAGGTTGTTTATTAGACTAGTCATTGCTTTTTTTTGAGAAAGGCAGGCTGTATTTACACAAGCGTTAAATAATAAAGGGGCAGTAGCAAAGGTCGTACATCGATCAAGCTATTGCCTTTTTCTTTTCAAAAATGGGGAATGTATTCAGTTTCATTTGATCTCTTTAGGATTATTTAAAGTTAAGCAAATCGCAATGGGTATTTTGAAGATTTGAAGGAGTGGAATTAGATTGGTTAGAAAAACAATGACGGTAAAAGAATTAGCTGACTATATCGGGGTGTCGACGGATCTAGTTTATAAAATGGTAAGGCTTAATGAAATTCCATTTATACGTGTCGGTAGAAGATTTTTGTTTAGGAAGGAAACGATCGATAATTGGATGATGGTTCAAGAAACGAAGGGGCAAATACAGCGTTAATGTTAGACGAATATATATAAAAGGAAGGTTTGTAAAATGAACCGTACGGAAGATTATGGGATATGCGTAATAAAATCGAAGATTGATATTCTAGCAGTAATAGAGGCCTCGAATTTACAGCTAAGAAAAAAAGGTAGAAATTATTTTGGTTTATGCCCATTCCACACTGAAAAAACACCATCTTTTTGCATTGATCCAAAGAAAAATAGGTTCAAGTGTTTTGGCTGTGGAGTCAGTGGTGACCAGATAAACCTTTACGCACGGCTAAATGGAATAGATAATGGCCAAGCAATATATCAATTATCACAACGTATCGGAATTTCAAGAAATAAACTGACCAAAGAACAGAAAATAGTGATAAGCAAACAACATGAAGATAGGACATTAGAGAAAAAGTTCGAACAGGAATATAAGAATTTATTTTACTATCTTTGTATTTTACGAAATTCAATGATAGCAAAAGCTAAAAATCATAAAGAAATAATCCAGGTAGCACAGGATTCTCTGTTAATCCAGTATTATCACGAAAAGGCCTATCATGATTATTTACTAGAAGGATTATTAGCAGGTCTTTTAGAGGAAATAGACTTTGACGAGCAAATTGATTTTTTCGAAATTGCTATTGGGGTTGTGAATAAATGGAAAAATATTCTGAAAAAACAAGAGCAGAAAGGCTTCGAGAACGTGGCACAGACAAGCTATTAGAAAAAGTAAACGAAAAAAAGCAGCCTTCCTTTAGTTATACAGATTTAGGAAATGCAGAGCGTTTGATTTATGAGCATGGAGAAAATTTTCGGTATCATACCGAACGAAAAAAATGGCTTTATTGGAATGGGAAGTATTGGGGATTGGATAACACGAACCAATTAAAAAGAAAAGCGATAGAGGTGGTAAGAGGGATGCAAAATCAAATCGAGCATATTCAGAATGCGGACGAAAGGGAATTGTTTTTGAAACATATTGTTCGGTCTCAATCAGCTTCAAGGATTCAAGCTATGCTCAATTTAGCGGATTCAGTTTCGTCTGACATACCCATAAATGAATCTAAGTTGGATCAAAATGAATATTTGTTGAACGTGGCGAATGGGACAATCGATTTAAAAACGCTTGAGATGTATGGCGTTAGTTATTCCATTTTAAATGACCATGATAGGAATCAATTATTAACAAAATACATTGATATTCCATTTAATCCCGAGGCAAAATGTCCGACCTGGGAAAAGTTTTTAAATTCAATTTTTATGAGGAACAAAGATGTCATTTTTTATATTCAGAGGATTATAGGTTATGCACTTACCGGCAGTAACAAAGAAGAAGCAATGTTCATTTTTCACGGCCAAAAAGGGCGTAATGGTAAATCAACATTTATAAAGGCAATCCATCGTCTATTAGGCAGTTATGCAGGGGCAACCAATCCATCCACGTTTATGAAAAAAGGTAATACGGCAAGGCATACTTTAGCCGAATTTGTAGGTTTGAGATTCCTTTCTACGTCGGAAGTGGAACGTGGTGAAGAATTGGCGGTTCAGCTTATGAAACAGATAACAGGGCGTGATCTTGTAGAGGCCGAGCGAAAATACGAGAATCCTTTTACGTATTTACCAAACTATAAAATTTTCATGCTCACTAACAATAAGCCAAATATTTATGAGAGAAGAAAAGCGATTTGGGAAAGGATTCATTTGATTGAATTTAATAACTACATTGAAAAGCAAAATCGTGATAAAAATTTGGACAAGAAACTGGAAGCAGAAATGGAAGGCATTTTACGTTGGGCTTTGGAAGGCTGCAGGGAATGGCAACGACAAGGGTTAAACCCACCAGCGGAAATTTTAGATGCAGTAAAGCGTTATGAGGAAGAACAGGACATTATTGGTCAGTTTATCCGTGAAAATTATGAGGTTGATTTAAGAAATGAAGAATATTGGGAAGCGCCAGAACGCATCTATCTAAACTATAAAACATGGTGTAACGAAAACGGATTTGGTTGTCTGAATAATAATAATTTTGGTGTCGAAATGAAGGAACGATTCACTTTTAAGACAAAAAGAGTTGAATGGAACCGTAAAATTCAGCCGAAGAAAGTCTATGTAGGTATTCGCTTGAAATGATTTGTAGTAGGCGTGTAGTAGACACGATGTAGTAGTCTTCATCCCTTGTGAAACTAGGGTTGTAGTAATCTTTTTAAGCTCTTTATAAAAGTTTTATATAACAAATAAAATATGAGCTTACATTAGAAGTTTATATATAAATCTAAAACTATTTTTTGTTTTCGATTACTACACTTACTACATCCAATCATGTCAAGGGATTAGGGTTACTACGTTGATTACTACAGAGCTGACTACACAGTTAAATTTTAACTTATTGTTAATTATTAGTTCTTTATTTTTCCTTAGGAGTGTTTGTTATGGATCAAGAAAAACTGATTGAAGTCAAGTTACATGGTGCCACGGCATTTTTTACCAATAGCGAATTACTGTTATTGCTACGTTTTGATAAGGAGATATACGGACGGGCATTGAAGAGAGGAAAGGGCATTCTCAGAGCCAGAAAGCAAAGGAAAAGAGAGTTTGAAAAGATGGAACAAAATATAAAAGGTGATGAAAATGGCAGGAAGAAAATCTAAATTAACTCCACTGCTCATAAACGATGCCGTGAAATTGTTAAAGAGTGGTAATTATGTGACTACTGTGTGTGAATTTATAGGAATCGACACGAGCACCTGGTATCGTTGGATGCGAGAAGGAAAAAAGGCAAAAACAGGAATAAAAAACCACTTTTACCATGCTATAAAAAAGGCTGAAGCGGAGGCCGAGATTCGCATGGTTACGGATTTACAAAAAATTGCCAATGAAAATCAAACGTGGCAAGCACTTGCGTGGATGCTTGAACGAAAATATCCAGAGCGATGGGGAAGGAAGGATAAAATTTCAGCCGGTGTTTCTCATACGGGGAAGGTGAATGAAAGCCATGAGTACAATGTCAGCATTAAGCAGAAAGTCGAGCATGTTGAAAATAAATATGGAAATGCCATTGAAAGAATTGTACGTGAACGAATACAGCGAAATTCATGCATTGATGATCCTAATGGCAATTGAAGATAATCATCATAAAAAATTACATTATAGACAAGGTACCAAAGATTTCTCACTTGCATACTTTACTATGAGGTGATTTCATCATGAAGGTGAAATATGCAGAAAGAGGAACCTTTGATGCGGAGAAAGCAGCTCGGGGATTAATTGAACTGACTAATAAAATTAAGAAGCAAAATATTGAAGATAAAAAAGAATTTGATAAAAAAAGGTGAACTCGTGTACCACGAAGGTATACGAGTTTTCTTTTTTTATTATCCAGTAAAAATTGGAAATTAACAGATGTTAAGTATATCGATGGAAATTATGTGTACGAAGTTAATAAAAGCGATGGTCTGTTTGTGGAGTCCGGTTTACAGCTTCTTTCTGAATATGAAGGTAAGCTGATGGAGCAGGAACAGATTGATATTGAATATAAGTTTTTTTTCGGAGATTTGGTCCAGGTTGCCGGCTACGGATCTGATTTATTCAAGATTGTTGGTTTTAGGACGGAAATCTGGCGCTACAAAGAGGATGCCTGGGAAGATGTGATTTACGAACTTTCTAGAATTAGTGATGGGGAATGGCTTGAAGCAGGTGAAGAAGAATTAACACTCGTAGCAGATGCCGAGAGTGCCGATACATTTATTCAAAAACTAGGACTACTATACTTAGTGAATAATGAAGAAAAGCTGGATAAGCAAGATAAGCAACTCATGACCTCCAAAACACCGAATATCCAAAATACCATTAGAAAAGCGGAACTCGAAGAAATTGAGCGAAAAAAAGAAAAAAAACAATTAATCGACCATTTACTCGATATCTATAATGATTACAAAATCTTATATCAACTCTTTCATGACCAGGAATACTATCAGGTGATGCGTGTTATATTGAGAAAGTTGCAAAGTGTCATCAATGACGACGGCAAACAGAATTTATAATGGCTGCCACCTGGAGATTTCAATTAGCAAATAGATGACGAAAGGGATTCCTCCCCATTTAATTAGAAAATATAGACCATCCGTAATCTTTTCAAATAAGTTGAGGATATAACTGTCCTCCTGATTTACATCTTCAATAATTGCCTCCCATTTTGTTTGCAGCTTAGCCATTAGGATCACCTCATTAAATAATTTACTTTCAGCCTATGCTTGTCCAACTGAAAAAAGACTTAAATTTATGATTATTGGTTTAAAACATTAGAAAATCCCTATTCTTCTAGAAGTTAATAGCATGAATGAGAAGAGTTCGTCATACATTCTGTAAAAAGGGGGCGATGCTATGAGAGAAATTGAAGTATTTATTGATACGGAAGAAATTGCAGAATTTTTCTTTCATGAGCTTGTAAAAAGAGGATACGTTCCTACAGAAGAAGAATTAGAAGAATTAGCCGATATTACGTTTGAGTATTTGATTGAAAAGAGCATTATTGATGAAGAAATACAAGATGAATAACAGATTCTCTATTAATGGGAAAACTTATTCATCTTTTTAATAAGAACAAACAAAAGACGAGCATGAAGGGTGCTCGCTTTTTGTTTGGAACCATTTCTAAAAATAATCGTCTATTTAACGAAACCTTTACTTTTCCTATACCGTATATAGAGTAACCAAGATGGAGGAGGAAAAACGATGTTTAAGAAAATCTTAAAATCGATAATTAAAAGTAAATTACACAATCATAAAAAGTACTCTTCGAGTAATGGATGGAAGAAGATGAACCATAATAAGCATAAAAACCTAGGACACCACCATTATAAAAAGAAGCATAAAAGCGGCAGTTATTTTTCGAGTTTCTATAGCAGTTAAGCTTTAAATTATGTATAAAAGGTTAATATTATTAGCAGCCAACCGTTTCGAAGGTACTTTTAAGATTCATGAATGGGTGGCGGATCGATATCGCGTCGTACAACATCTTGGTACCGGGAGCTATGGACAAAGTTATCTTGTTTTTGATAATGTGTTGAAACAACATAAGGTGTTAAAAGCTTTAAGAGTCCATAAGAGAGCGACTAGGTCAGGCCGGAAAGAGTTTGAATTTGAAAAAGAATTATTAAAATCCATCAATCATTCCGGTTTTCCTAAGTATTACGAGGACGGAATTTATAAGAACATTCCATTTTTTACAATGGAACATATAGAAGGGAAAAACTTTGAACAATTAATTTTTCAGGATGGGAATAAATACTCAGAAACAGAAGCGTTTCGATTTAGTTATGAATTATTGGACTTAATAGAGTATCTTCATAAAAATAACATTATTCACCGAGACATTCGAATTCCAAATATCCTTTTATCAGGAACCTATATAAGATTGATTGATTTGGGTCTTGCTAGAAAAGTTGAACAACAGAAAACAAAAGAGATAAAAACTGACAGGGACATAAGAAAAGGTATTCATCCCCAAGCCGATTTTTATGGTTTAGGCCATGTTTTGTTGTTTTTGCTATATTCTAACTTCACTTTTCCGGATTATATGAAAGAAAGAAGCTGGGAGGAAGAATTAGACATCTCAAACGGTGCCCGAAATATCATTAAAAGGCTTTTACAAATCGAAACACCATACGAAAATAGTTCACAGATTAAGTCAGATATCATGAAAGTATTAAACCAATAGGAGGAATCAAGATGTCTTTTTTTGACAAAGTATTTGCAAGTGTGGGGATTGGGTCTGCAACGGTGGACACAAGGCTTGAAAGAGATACGTATGCACCAGGTGAGCTTGTAAAAGGTGTAGTAGAAATTCGCGGAGGAAAAATAGAGCAGCAAATCGATGATATTTATTTATCGTTAAATACCACGTATTTGAAAGAATCAGACGATAAGAAATATCATGTTACGGCTACTATCGAACGTTTTCGAATTACCAGTCCATTTGTGATTGGAAAAAAAAATGAGCGAAAGGAAATCCCATTTTCTTTTCAACTGCCATATGACACTCCGCTTACGATTGGCCGTACAAAGCTTTGGGTAACGACAGGCCTTGATATTAAAAATGCAGTTGACCCCGGCGATAAAGATGAACTAAAAGTAGTTCCCGACAGATTAATGACTGCGGTCTTTAATGCAATTGAAAATCTAGGTTTCCGTTTAAGAGAGGCTGATTGTGAGGAAGCTTCCTATCGTATGCGCGGAAGATTCCCTTTTGTTCAAGAATTTGAATATGTTCCAACTTCAGGTCCGTTTAGAGGGAAATTGGATGAATTAGAATTAGTCTTTAGACCGGCAGGAAATGGCGTAATGGAGCTGCTATTCCAAGTTGACCGCCGTGCTCGGGGCTTAAGTGGTTTATTTGCTGAAGCAGCAGGTATGGATGAAACAAATGTAAGACTAACTGTTTCCGCGGCAGATATTCCAAATCTTCAACAGCAAATTCAAAGCATTATACAAAGATATTCGTAAATTCGACAAAAATAGAGGAAATTCTACGAAGGATTCGACAATCATCAAAGCTAATTATTAAAATATTCGAAAAAAATATTTTAGTAATTGGAGGTTTATGATGATTAGAGCGATAACCAAAAGAGCTGCGAAACAGTACGATGTGACAATCTTTCAAACTCCAAAATACAGAGATAATAAAGGGTATAAAGCTGTTTATCGAATCATGATTCACGCAAATAGCCGTAAAAGTTGTCTGGAGGAAACATTCAGCCGATTTAATGTAACTGACCGAATTCCGGCAAACTATCCTGGAAGATTTCTCACAACGGGTGATATTGTCTTAATTGATGAAGGTCGTGCTGGCCATTTCTACTTCCAGCTAAAACCAGGCGGCTGGCAGCCAATTAATCGTATCCACATAAGGTAAGGAGAACTTGAATCGATGAAAAACAAAAACCTAAGGGCGAACCTTAGGTTTTTTCATCCTTTTATCCTCGCTTCTTACGTCCGCCGGCAGCACTATATTCTTTCTCGTGTGCCTCGTGTTCGGCTACGGTTGCTTCTGGTGGAATATGATTATTTTTTTTCGGTTGATTGATACGTGCTCTAT
The DNA here is from genome assembly GCF_946151075.1 of Neobacillus sp. Marseille-Q6967. Taxonomy (GTDB): domain Bacteria; phylum Bacillota; class Bacilli; order Bacillales; family Cytobacillaceae; genus Neobacillus. The sequence goes on from NZ_OX267715.1 coordinate 500,121, forward strand.
GCTTTTTTCCCATAATTTTTTTCCCCTCCTTTGGATAATCTAATCGTAGTTTCCCACAAACTGAAAAATTCATGACCATTTGAAGTAAACGTTTTATTTAGAAAATACAATATGGTATATTTTCATATGTGAAGTTGTCAGACTTCTATATACTTGAATGGAGGATACATAAATGAGTGTACATATTGGGGCAAAAGAAAATGAAATAGCAGAAACGGTACTCCTGCCAGGAGATCCACTACGGGCTAAATATATAGCTGAAACCTTTTTAGAAGACGCGAAATGTTACAATGAAGTAAGAAATATGTTCGGGTTTACAGGTACATATAAAGGAAAGCGGATTTCCGTTCAAGGAACAGGTATGGGGGTTCCTTCGATTTCTATTTATGTGAATGAATTAATCAGCAGCTATAATGTTCAAAACCTAATTCGGGTAGGAACATGCGGTGCCATCCAGAAGGATGTTAAAGTCCGTGACGTTATTTTAGCCATGACTAGCTCAACGGATTCAAATATCAATCGCTTAACCTTTGGCGGTGTTGATTATGCTCCATGTGCAAATTTTGACTTACTTAAAAAGGCCTATGATTCGGGGATCGAAAAAGGCCTCAATTTAAAAGTAGGCAGCGTATTTACAGCTGACTCTTTCTATAATGATAACAGTGATCTGGAAAAGTGGGCAAAATACCAAATCCTAGCTATAGAAATGGAGACTTCAGCACTATATACTTTAGCAGCAAAATTTGACCGCAAAGCATTATCGGTTCTTACCGTAAGCGATCATATATTGACTGGTGAAGAAACAACTGCCGAAGAAAGACAATTGACTTTTAATGATATGATTGAAGTAGCACTTGAAGCAGCAATTAAGGAATAAAGACACAAGCACCCTATCTCTAAGAGAGAGGGTGTTTTTTATTTAGATACTTAGACACCTTGACCTTTTTGGATAAAATAGATATAGTGCATAAAGGAAATAGTATAAAGATAGGTGGAAATAATGAGATCAAAAAACATTCTAGTGATCGTTTTTTCTGTCTCCCTCTTAACTGGCTGCAATGAACTAAACTCTCTTTTAAATAAGCTCCCATTCGCACCAGAGAGTTCAATAGACCAACAGCGGGTGAAAGAACAACCTGAAAACGACCTTCTTCAATTAGAATCAATATTTTTTAATGATATTCAAGAGGTTGACGGGAAAAACATTATTGAGAACTCTTCCAATATTCTTGCCCTTGTCAACAAACAGTACTTTCTGCCAGAGGATTATATTCCGAATGATTTAGTCAGGCCGGATGTAACTTTCTCGTTTGGAGAGCAGGAAGTCGAGAAAAGCCTCATGAGAACAGAAGCAGCAGATGCGTTAGAAAAAATGTTTACTGATGCCAAAAAAAATGGTATTGAACTTTATGCCGTATCGGGATATCGTTCATATGACCGTCAAAGGATATTATTTGATGCAGAAACAAACAAGGTTGGTATGGAAAAAGCCATGGAAGTAGTCGCCATTCCTGGGTCAAGTGAGCATCAATCCGGTTTAGCGATGGATATTTCCAGCAAAGCTGTAAATTTAAATCTCGTTAAGGATTTTGAAGATACGGTTGAAGGAAAATGGCTTGCGGAAAATGCGCACCGGTTTGGCTTTATCCTCCGGTATCCAAAGGGAAAAGAAAATATTACGAACTATATATACGAGCCATGGCATTTCCGTTATGTAGGGGAAAAGGCAGCAAAGATTATTTACGACCATGACTGGACGTTAGAAGAATATTTTAATCAGGTGAAAAAAATATAGGCCTGGAATAAGAATCGGCGGCGCAACCCTAGGTTGAGCCGCTTTTCTTACAAATTCATCAACATTTCTTTGTTATTTTTTTATAAAAGATGTTATTCTAAACACTAAGGGTTTGTTTTTACATATCTTATTTTTTGGTGAATGAAAGTGGTGAAGTCCTTTGGATGAACAGAATGTAGAAAAAGAACAGGTACAGCGAGAGCAGGCAGCAGAAAACAAATCAGGCCATGTAAAAATGAAAAAATTCCATTTTATTATGATGTTGTTTTTCATAGTATTCCTTACAGCTGGAATCACAACATTTGCCCTGTCGTTTGGCGAAGAAAAGGTCATAACAGTGGGGACTGAAAGGACGGAATTTGATAAGTTATATACTGCTTACGATACGCTAAAAGGTGAATACTTTGAGGACTTAGATCAGAAGAAGCTAATAAATGGAGCAATTGACGGTATGGTCAAAGCGTTGGATGATCCCTATACCGATTATATGAGTGTCGAAGAGGCTGAGAGCTTTCATAGTTCGATATCATCATCCTTTGAAGGGATCGGGGCTGAAATTCAAGAAAAAGACGGACATATCGTAATTGTCTCTCCGATTAAAGGTTCACCTGCTGAAAAAGCAGGATTACAACCGAATGATATCATTATGGCTGTCGATGGAAAGAGTCTTCAGGGGATGACTTCTACAGAGGCTGTAACGATAATTAGAGGGGAAAAAGGGACTAAGGTTGAACTGACCATTCAGCGGTCAGGTTCAGATGAACCTATTAAGGTACCAATTATAAGGGATACCATTCCAATTGAAACAGTATATGGTGAAATGCTAGAAGATGGAATTGCCAAAGTGCAAATCACCAGTTTTTCAACAAATACGTCTAAAGATCTTGTAAATATTCTCAATGAGTATGAAAAACAAGGGATGAAGGGGTTAGTTCTGGATTTACGACAAAATCCTGGCGGTTTGCTTGATGAAGCAATCAGTATTTCAAGTATGTTTGTACCGAAAGGGAAACTTCTTTTAAAAGTGGAAGATCGAAATGGAAAGGTCAAAGAATATCCTTCTCAAAATAACGGCAATCCCGAATTCCCATTAGTTGTGTTAATTGATAAAGGAAGTGCCAGTGCCTCAGAAATTCTTGCTGGAGCTGTACGGGAATCTGCAGGGGTTAAACTAGTAGGGGAGAACTCTTTTGGTAAAGGTACAGTTCAAACGGCTAAAGATTTTCAAGATGGTTCCAATTTAAAATTTACAACGGCAAAATGGCTGACACCAAAAGGGAATTGGATTCATAAAAAAGGAATCAAACCAGATTATGAAGTGGCGCTCCCTGATTATGCATCATTATCGATCATTGACCCTGAAAAAGAACTAAAGATCTCAAGTTCTTCCACGGAAGTACAAACCGCACAAAAAATGCTAAAAGCGATTGGATTTGATCCTGGCAGGGAAGACGGATTTTTTGATGAGCAAACAGAAGCGTCTGTAATCGCTTTTCAAACGGCAAATAATCTGCCTGCCGATGGTGTTTTAAAAGGTGATGCTACTTATAAATTAATGGAATTGTTAAGAGAACAAATAAAAGCAAACGATACCCAGCTTATAAAAGCAATTGAAGTACTAAAAGAACAAATGAAATAAAATGATAGCCTGTTTCCTACTGGAGCAGGCTTTTTTATTTCTCTTTGTATAATCCCTGCTTTCGTTTCCTAAAATGGACAATAACAGTATAGAATGGTGGTTATGAAAGATGAAAAAATTATGTATAGCTGTTATTGTCCTTTCATTTCTCGGCTTTGGTCCATTAAAATCTCTTTTTTATGATGAATCCAATCCGGATCGTACCCAATTACCGATAGCAGAAAAGGTGAAAAATAAGAACGAATTGGAAGCGATTCAATCTTTCTTGATTGTGGAAAAGAATCAATCACTTACAAGTCCTGCATACTTGTTAAAATATAATAGTACGGAGAAGGCACTACGAATTGCTTCTTTAGAAGTGCCAAGCAGAGAAGAAAATCAACTTACTTTTTTAAAAAAATATATAGAAGAAACCTATAATGAAAAGATAAATTATTCGATTGTTGTGGATACACAAAGGATGGCGAAAATTATTGATAAGATGCTGCCAAACGGCTTGAACTTTATCCCTAAAGATAATGAGCATGGGGAACCTGCTACCTATAAAGGTGAAGATATCACAAATTTTATAACAAATATCCAAGCAAATCCGGATTCTTCTCAGAATCTACAGCCTATCTTGATGCAGTTAAAAGAAGAGATTTTGAATAATGTTTCACCGGAAGAGATTATTACATTCATTCCTGAAATCATGGATAGTGTTTCAACCGATATTGGAAAAGGGAAAATAATGGATTTAGGCTTAACATTGCTGATGGACCCTGTAACCTCTATTAAGCCTCTCGAACTGGTTGTAAACAAAGGGACAGAAGAAGTATCAGGGGCTGTTCAACATATTTTTTAACTGTTAATACCTTAGGATAAACAACCTGTTTATCTTCGGATATAATAAGAGGAAGCTATAAGAAAAGTAGGGGAAGTAAATGAATACACCAGAAGTTTATATTTTATCAGGGTTTTTAGGGAGCGGAAAAACAACGTTATTAAAACGGCTTTTAGAGGATGAACGGGACTCGGGAAGAAAAACAGCTGTTATGATGAATGAACTTGGCAAGGTTTCGATTGATTCAGATGCAGCAAAAGAGGAAGATGTAGCATTAAAGGAGTTATTAGGCGGGTGTATTTGCTGCTCCATTCAGGACAAGCTCGAGGCGCAGCTTCAGGAACTTTTATTGAATGACCAGCCAGACGTTATATATATTGAAACAACAGGCGCTGCACATCCTGTTGAGGTGTTGGATGCAATTTTATCACCATTATTTGCTGTTCGATTAACGATTAAAGGGATCATTACGACGGTAGATGGATTAAGATGGAGGGACAGAAAATCACTCAGTCCACAGCTTCAGCAGCTTCTTCTTGAACAGGTGCGGCATTCAGATTATATTATTATCAATAAAATGAAGGAACTAACCGAATCAGAACAAGCAAAGATTATTTTCGAAATACAGGCGATGAACTCTTCTGCACGCTGTTTGTTAACAAACTTCTCACAGGTACCGCTTGAACAATTAAGAAAGTTGTCAGTCTCCTTCTTAAAACAATCCAACTGGGAGCCCAATCAAAAAAAGCTTAATTTAACGACTTTTGTCTATCAATTTAAAAAGGCGGTTAATCATTCTGGATTTGAGGAGTTCCTAAAGAGTTTACCTGATACCATTTACCGGATTAAAGGCTATGTTAAATTTGACCCCTCCCAAAAGCCTTATTTATTTCAATTTTCATATGGTATGCCACTTTATTTGAGGGAGGAAATGAAATTGCCGTTAAACTTGGTCTTTATAGGTGAAAACATTAATTGGCAGAATGTCAACGAAAAATTAAAACAGCTTGAGAATATCTCTGAAAAGGGTAAAGAACATGAATGATAATTTAATCTTAAGGTAACTCTTTTAATGTAACGAATTACATTGGAGGAGGGATAGGATGAAGAGGAAAACCATTTTTTTGTTGTTTATTCTTTTCCTCCTGAATGGTCAGTGGGTTCATGGTGCTGCTGATATCAGTTATCAAATTGAAATGCTTCCATGGAAGAAAGTCAATTTGCTTTTACCAAAGTATTCGAAGTTTACGGTTATCGATGTTGAGACGGGGAAAAAATTTAAAGTACAACGCCGGGCAGGCAGCCACCATGCGGATGTACAGCCGATAACTTCAAAGGATACAAAAATAATGAAAAGTATTTATGGCGGAAAATGGAGTTGGAAACGTCGGGCCATTATCGTGATGCATAAAGACCAATGGATCGCGGCTTCCATGCACGGAATGCCTCATGGTGGAGGTGCTTTAAAAAATAATTTTCCGGGCCATTTTTGTATCCATTTCTTAGGAAGCACAACGCATCGAACGGATAATATGGACTTATCACATATGTTGATGATTTATAAGGCATCAGGAAAACTTGAAGGCTATATCGCAAAAGCGAATCCTTATGAGGTGGTCGAAGCCTATATAGCTGGGTTAAAACAGCAGGACAGCCGTATTACTTCGTTCATTTCACTGCAGCGATTAACTTGGCAGCCTATTTTAAAAAACATAGAAAATGTGAGAATATCGAGAATGCCTTTATTGCCTGCTGAGGATTTAACCAATGAGATTAGTATAGATATTCCAATTGAAGTGGATTGGTTTATTAAAAATAGAGGGGCACAGCGATTTAAGGGTGAAATTCATTTGGTTCGGTTTTCGACCATGGAAGGATGGAAAGTGGACTCCACAAGTTTTTTAAAAGAAAATAATCTCCAGTAAAAAAGAAACACCTTTATTATTGAGAGCCATAATAAGGTGTTTCTTTTTGTCAGATTAGCGCTGTTCGCCAAATTTAATAAACGTTCTTTCATCTTCAATTAAACCACAGGCTCCACATTGTACACGGTATTCAGGCCCATTATATGGGAGATGAAAAGGCTCTAATTCATTTGAAGCATATTCACGAACAATTTCTCCTGAAACCGGGTCCATTTTAACAGACTGTGAAACTTGTTGGATTAAATTAAATCGGCTTCGATTGGTTTTGCAATTAGGGCATTTATAAGCAGTCACAAAGGTTTCTCCTTTCTTGGTAGTGTTAAAAGATATTTTTTGCAATAATGTTAAAAAGTATGTAAAAATGCAATGGAGGAGAAATGGAGGTGCATTGGATGGAGGTAAATTATAACCTTTTATTAGCGGATTATCGGATGCTTTGGAACAATCGCTTGCTGGAAACGGAAAGATTAAATAGTGAGCTTACATTAAAAGAAGCGGTAAAAAGAGAACTTTTAGATGAAAATTCTCACCCAAGAGTTAGAAAGAATAAGTTTGAAAAATATTATTCTGCAGTAACGAGGATTGTGAATTCGACATCATTAAACGACGACACAAAGATATTATTAATTAAAGTATACAATGAGGTTCTAGAAGAATTAATTAAGGAGTAATAGACATGAAGAAACTGTTATGGATTAGCCTAGCCTTAATGTGTTTACCAGTTATTAGCGCTTGCAATAATAATCAACCGGCTGAAGATGTGCCTGAAATGATAGAGGTAGAGCTGACTGTTACACCCGAAAAAGGCAATATGAATGAGCCGGTGGTGTTTGAAGCGAAAGTTACCCAGGGGGATGAAGCGGTGGAGGATGCAGAATCCGTAAAATTTGAAATTTGGCGTGCCCATGATGAAAAACACGAAAAAATGGATGTTAAGCATGCCAAGAATGGAATTTACCGACTTGAAAAGACTTTTCAGAAAGAAGGTACATACTATATTATCTCACATGTAACAGCCCGAGATATGCATAATATGCCTAAAAAAGTATTTGTTATCGGTTCTCCGAGTGAACCCGAAGATCCAAATGAAACAAAGCATTCGATGGAAGACATGGATATGGAAGAACACTAAAAAAAACAAGACAGTTTGATTTGTGACTGTCTTGTTTTTTTATATTTGCGATACATCGATTTCAGAATACTGCATATCATAGGATTTAATTAATCTGACTTCAAGAATTCCGTTCTTATATTTTGCAGATGCTCCCTTTCTTTTCACAATGGCTGGCAGAGTGATGGAATGTTTATCATTGATTTCCGGTATATGTTCGACGACGAGTTGGTTAGCTGTATGGTAAACACGCAATTGCTCTAGAACTGATTCGTCCTTTATTGGTACTCTTATAAAAACACAATCATGTGTTTCAAAAACAGCTGTGTTTAAGACTGTCTCTTGTTGAGAAGGGTGTGAGCTGAAATGCTTTAAAAATTGATCAGAATTTACCATTCCGTTGCTGTTTGAAGGGATTACTTTTCCCATAATACTTTGTATATATTGGTCAATTTGTTCGGGGTTCATTTTTTGCAGCCGTTCCTTCATTTCTTTATTAAACGGAAAGAAATTCCACGGAATCATATTTCTTCACTCCTCGAGTATAACTTTTTTAGGCAAATCATATTACCTCATTCTATGCATCTTCCGCTCCTTTCGCCAATGAATAAAGGTACTGTACTAATATTTACTGGTTCTGCCACATATAGTGGAAGTAAATATAAATACAGTGAGGTAATGGACGTGAAAAACAAGAAAACGATTTTAATCACAGGAGGGGCAAAGGGGTTAGGAAAAAAAACAGCCTTAATTCTTGCGGAAAAAGGATATCGATTGGTGATAAACTATCGGAATAGTGGAGAAGATGCTTTTCGTTTATCAAAACAATTGGAAAACATGTATGGAACAAAGAGCATCTGTATCCAAGGGGATGTGGCTGATTTAGATGATTGTAATAGAATCGTAGAGAAAACACTTTTGGAATGTCACTCTATTGACGCAGTTGTCCATAATGCAGGACCGTACATACATGAGAGAACAAAACTAACAGATTACAGCATAGACGACTGGCATTATTTAATAAACGGTAACTTGAACGCTGTCTTTTATTTATCAAGGCTGGTAATCCCACTCATGAGAAAGAATCATTGGGGGAGATTTATTACCATGGGGTTTGATAGGGTTGAAACGGCGCCAGGCTGGGTTAATCGTTCTGCTTATGCAGCAGCGAAAACGGGACTGGCATCTTTAACTAGAACGATTGCTCTGGAAGAAGCAGAGTTTGGCATTACTGCCAACATGGTTTGTCCGGGAGACATTATAGGTGATTGGAAAGAAAAGGGCATAAGAGAGTCGGTAAAGGGCGGCCAAGCACCCATTGGACGATATGGAACAGGTGAGGATATTGCGAGGGTGATTAGGTTCCTTTTGGATGAGGAATCCGATTTTATAACAGGATGTATCATACCCGTTTCTGGTGGCATGGATGTTCTGGGGAAGATTACGAACCGGGGAAGTTGAGGGAACCTTTTAAAATTTTTTGAACTATTAGAACTAACGGAATAAAAACAGCCTCTTTTGTGGATAATACTAAGAAACATCTATGAAAGGAGCAAAGAATATGAGTTTTAATATGAACCGAATTAATCCAAACCAAACTCAAGTTTTTTTTCATGATGGACGTTACGAGACGTTAACGAATGAGGAACTGGAAGAATTTTTGCTCCAAATGGGTATGAGTGATGTAAATAGTTCAATGGAATCCGAAGTTACAGATTAAATCCGTTTTTTAAAAAAGCTGTGTTAAACTAGCTTGTTGATTTGCGTTCCAGTTGCTTCGCTTTCCGCGGGCGTTCCGGGGAGCCTCCTCGGCGCTGAAGCGCCTGCGGGGTCTCCCCAGCCCCGTACTACCGCAGGAGTCTCGCGCCTTCCGCTCCAATCAACTTATTACAAAAACAACAATGACCTTTAACACAGCCTTTACAAAAAAAGCAATCGGGCAGCCGATTGCTTTTACGCTTCTAGTAGTTGTGAGTCGTCCTCTGACTGAAGACCATTTCGATATAGATAGAAAGTATATTGGTCTTTTGGAACTTCATAAAGGTCGTATATATCAGCGTCTTTATTCAGCTGTTCATAAAGTGCTTTTCTAGTTTCATTCGCTTTTACAACATATGGAAGTTTTTCTGCAGCTTTAATCGACCGAATATTTTCTTTACGAATTCTCATGAAAATGGTTTCGATTCCCTGTTTGTAAAAAAGCTCCTGAAAAAAAGCATCTTTTGCTGGGCTGTTGTAGCCTTTCCCGTGATAAGGTTTCCCAAGCCATGTGCCTAAAAATCCTGCATTATCCTGAATGTCAAAAAGATTTATCGTTCCTATCGGGTTTCCCCATTCATCAAGTATAGTCCGGGATATTACTTCTCCCCGCTCTTCTGCCTCAATGGTTTGTTTCGTGATAAATATAAATTCTTCATAGGAAGCTGCTTTTTGCCGCACAAAAGGGAAGACATCTGGATGCGACATTAGTTCAAATAATTCATGGCTCTCATGAAGATCTCGTTTCTTAAGCATGATTTTCCCTCCATAAGGGCAATCCGATCCCATGTCTAAAGAAGCGGCCCACCCTCGAAATTTTTTATTCAGATAAACTAAAAAATTTCGGGGTGGGAATCGAACCCACTAGAACCAGTAAACTGGTGGCGCACCATTTGCCTTCCCTATATCATGTTTTGTTAGCGAATATAATGTGAATAACCCCCCAGATTTTTAGGCCTTTATCGGTTTCACTTAGAGTATCATACAAAAAAAAATAAAAAAAAGGAATAGGTTTTTTGTTAATTTTTGATGAATATTTATTGGCAATTTTCTACAATTTTCTACGATTCCCTGTACACGAACTCTCCATTAATCATGGTCCATTTTGGCTTTGCTAAATAATGAAATGGATGGTGGCTCCATAAGACTAAATCAGCATCCTTGCCCTCTTCAATGCTGCCAATCCTGTTATCCAGTTTTAAGTTTTTTGCGGGAAGAATGGTAATCCCTTCAAGTGCTTTTTGTTCAGGAAGCCCCTCTCGTACTGCAATGCCGGCACAAATATTCAGATACTGAATAGGGGTATAAGGGTGATCGGTTGTAATGGACACCTCTACACCATGTTCTGTTAACTCTTGGTACGTTTTCCACGTCTTGTTTTTTAATTCAATCTTAGAGCGTCTTGTAAGAGTGGGTCCCACAGAAACTTTTAAATTCCTTCCCGATAATTCACTGGCGATTAAGTGCCCTTCGGTACAATGCTCTATTCTTAAATCAAGGTTAAATTCTTCGGATAACCTTAAGGCCGTTATAATATCGTCAGCTCTGTGGGCATGAATTCTAACCGGAATTTCCCGTTTTAAAGCCATTACAAGAGGGGCAACTCGAAGATCCTCTGGGTTATCCGCATGGACCGCTTTATAAAAAGCCTCCCTTAACATCCCCATTATTCCCATTCTTGTAATAGAGTCACTATTTCCGTGACTGTGAATTCTTTTTGGATTCTCCCCTAATGCAAGTTTTAATCCGGCTGTTTTCTGAACAATCATTTTGCTGACATTTTTACCGGTTGTTTTTATAACGGCAGTGGTACCTCCAATCACGTTTGCGCTTCCAGGCATGATATGGCAAGTTGTGATCCCGCTTTTAATGGCATCTGTAAAAGCGGGGTCTAATGGGTAAACACCATCAATCGCTCTAATATGGGGTGTCATTGCTTCGACTGTTTCATTTGCATCATTACCGGCCCACCCAGTACCTTCATCATATAGACCAATATGTGTGTGTACATCGATAAAGCCAGGAAATAAATAATGATTCCTACAATCGACCACTTGAATGTCGGAACCGGCTGTTAAATTATTTCCTAACTTTTTTATTTTTCCATCTTCAATTAAAACATCACAAGATTGTTTCGGTTCTGATGTGATGGGATAAACTGTTGCGTCTTTTAAAAGTATTTTAACCATAGTAGAATCTTTCTCCATTGTAGTAATAGTATTTTCCCTATTTTATCAACCGGAAGCCTTGAGGGAAAGTAAAAAAACGGATTTTTATAAAAATTACGAAACCTTTTGAACTGCACGGCGTAGATATTAATGGAAGCGAACAAAATATCTTTGGGGGAATTAATATGATAAAAAGTGAAGAAAGAACACTTGCAGCGGTTCTTTATGTGGTTAGTTTGTTTGCCCCAATCGTCGGCCCTCTGATTATTTGGTTGATCAAAAAGGATGAGTCATCATTTATTAATTATCATGGAAGAGAATATTTTAACTTTTTTATTTCTTACACCGTCTATTCCATTATAAGCGGTATCCTAATTCTGTTAATAATCGGAATGTTCTTATTGTGGATTTTAGGAATTATGGCTTTAGTCTTTACCATTATTGCAGCAGTCAAAGCATATGAAGGAAATGAATACCGGTTCCCGCTTATTTTTAGAGTAATTAAATAAATTAGATGTGAAAAACCAGTAATTTTTTACTGGTTTTTTTGAACGTTCTTCATAGGTCAAACGTCTTATGGATGATATTAAAAAAGGGGGAAAAAGGAATGGAAATATTAGAAGGAATCAGTTGGGGACTGTTAGCTCCAGTGTTAATTATTCAGCTTATCTTACTTATTGTGTCCCTAGTAGATTTAACACGTATTGAAAAGACGAATGGTCCAAAATGGCTCTGGGTGCTTATTATTCTTTTTGTTAACATTATCGGTCCCATTCTTTATTTTGTCATTGGAAGGAGAAATGAATAATGTCTCTTATAGTGATCAAGGGGTTAAAAAAGAGCTTCAATGGCACAGAAGTAATCAAGGGACTCAATTTTAACCTCGAGAAAGGAAAATGCATTGCTTTGCTCGGTCCGAATGGGGCTGGGAAAACAACAACGCTGCGAATGCTTTCTGGTTTAATGAAACCGACCGCAGGAGACGTAATCTTTAACCAAGCTGGTGATATTCGAAATTTTATTGGATATCTTCCGCAGTTTCCTGTTTTTTATGAATGGATGACCGGATATGAGTTTTTAGTTTATGTAGGAAAGCTTGCTGGATTAACAACCAAGAAAGCAAAAGAAAGGTCTGTGGAGCTTTTGCAGCTTGTGGGGATTTTAGATGCAAAAAATCGTAAAATTGTAAAATATTCTGGGGGAATGAGGCAGCGCCTAGGTATAGCCCAGGCGATTATTCATCAGCCGCTGCTGGTTATGCTCGATGAGCCTGTCTCGGCATTAGATCCGTTCGGAAGAAGAGAGGTACTGGAACTGCTGGAACGGTTAAAAAAAGAAACGACGATCCTTTTTTCCACCCATATTCTCAATGATGCCGAGGAAGTTTGTGATGAAATCCTTTTCCTTCATAATGGTGAAATTGTCGAGTCAGGTTCAATGGAAGAGTTGAGAATTCGTCACCAGCAGGCAAAAATCGATTTGACTTTCAGTAAAAAAACGGGCGAAATCGTTCATGTCTTGAAAAACCACCCATTAACAAAGTCGTTGTTAACGGAAGGAAACCGAATCAGTGTGTTTGTTAAGGACATGGATATGGCTAGAAAGGTATTTCTACAAGAGGCTTCTGAACGGGATTGGCCGCTGGACAAATTTGAAGTAAGCAGCATGACACTGGAAGATGTATTTATGAAGGTGGTGGAAAAATGAGCCAATGGATGACGTTATTACAAAAAGAAATCCTTGAAATGTGGAGAAATTTCAAGTGGATTTGGGTTCCTATCACATTCATTCTGCTAGGTGTTTCAGAACCATTAATGAGCTATTATATGCCGCAGATTATTGATAGTTTGGGAGGATTACCGGAAGGAACCATTATTGACATCCCGGAACCAACTGCAGCAGAAGTTTTGGGTGCGGGGTTAAGTCAGTATTCTACCCTGGGTGTGTTAATTATTGTTCTCGGGACGATGGGAATCATTGCAGCAGAAAGGAAAAGTGGTGTAGCAGCAATGATTCTAGTAAAACCTGTATCCTATCTTTCCTATGTTACGTCCAAATGGGCAGGAAGTCTTTTGTTGGTTTGGGTGTCTTTATTAATAGGTTATCTCTCTACATGGTATTACACAGGATTATTATTCGAATGGGTATCGATGCAAGATTTCCTTCAATCATTTTGGTTATACGGGTTATGGTTAACCGTCGTATTAACCGTTACAGTCTTTTTTAGTGCTGCCCTTCTGTCTCCTGGATTGGCAGGCTTTATCTCATTGGCACTGGTCCTAGTTGTTAGTATTATTAGCGGCTCCTTGTCACATCTTCTTGAATGGAGTCCTTCGCAATTAACCCAGTATGCTGCCCAGCTGTTAGTAACTGGGGAGGTACCAGACTACACGCTAGGCGCTAGTCTTTTGGCTGCAGCAATCATTTTCCTGCTGCTAATAGCAAGTACGATGGTTTTCAAGAAAAAAGAGCTTGCATCTTAATTTTTTGATATAAAACGAGGCTGCATAGTCTCTTTTTTTTTGCTAGTTTTGAAAATCTATTAATGATGAAACTCCTATCATTTTTTACCTTGCTGTTAAATAGAATGATTATATGTGGAACAGATGGGAGTTTTTTCGATGAAAATACATGATTATTACCGGGATAGGGCCAATCTAAATTTAAACGGCAGCATGGCAGCATTATTTCCCCCAGCCATTATTGTTTGTGTGAATCTATTTATTTTCCAAATAGATCGGATCATGTTATTAACCATACCCTTTCTTATTTATAGTTTTATTGGCTATCAATTTTATCTACATAGAAGGAAACAGTCCATTTTGATTGAAAAAAATCTTCCTATAGTTAACCACCTTCCCAGCTCCTTATTTGATGCAGGAAATCTAATTGTTGTGCATATGAATATCCGCTACGCAAAATTGCTGTTGTTTTTTCCAAATGGGCAAATGGCGGGGATGATTAAAGAATATGAGAGTAAGGGTCATAATCGAATGTTTCGGCCAAAACTTTTTGCTCTTTATAATCATGAAGGGGAAGCCGTTGGCTTTTATAAAGTAAAAGGGAATAAGATTGGCATTTTTAATCTTCAGAGGAAGTATATTGGATGTTTAGAACGGCAAAAGCACTCTTTTTTTAAAAATAAAAAGGAATTGTTTAATGCCGAAGGAAGGTTTATTGGAGCCGTAGAAGGGGCTAGTTATTATATGGATGAACAAGTCTATAATCAAACATTTGAGCAGGAAGTCCGCCTACGACGGGGATGGATGCCGGTTCATTGGAGTAACCTGTTTCCAGAGCCCAATACTCCAGTACTTTCACTGGCTAAAGAATTATCCGAGGAGGACAAGCTAATCAAGATGTCCTTTTTAATTAATGAGTATTTTATTGAGAGGTAAGATGATACCATTTACCAGAATTGTTTGATAGAATGGAATAAAAAATCTTTACATTTTTGGAGGTATGATTTTGCAAATCCAGTTAATCAAAGGTCATGGATCAGGAAATGATTTTCTTCTGATTGATGAAATTTCTAATGCTTATACATTTACTGAAGAAGAAAGAGCGGATTTAGCCCGCTTATTATGTGATCGGAATTCAGAACTAGGCGCGGATGGAATCCTTTTCATTATGAATAGTGAACATGCCGAAGGAAGAATGCGTGTATTCAATGCTGATGGTTCAGAAGCGTCCATGTGTGGAAATGGTCTGCGTCTTGTAGCACGGTATGTTTGTGAAATGCTTGAACGGAATGAAGCGGTCATTCATACGATGAAGGCAGATTTAAAGGTCAGTAAACAAGAGGATGTGTATCCTGGCGTCTTTACTTATCAAGTAGAGATTTCGCCGGTTTCTTTCCAGGCCGCCGACCTTCCGCTTGTCATTTCACAATCTACATTAGTGAATGAAAAGTTAGATGAGCTATCAGAGGAACTATCGTTTACGGCTTTAGCAGTTCCGAATCCTCATTTAATCTCAATTGTTGAGACAGCTGATCTTAATTCAGGGATTCAAAAGCAGGTTAGTGAAAAAGTGAATGGGCCGAATAGATTGTTCCCTGATGGTGTCAATGTCAGCTTTGTAAAACCATTGAGTCCAGGCAATATTTATGTAAACACGTTTGAACGCGGTGTAGGCTTTACCAATGCCTGTGGAACAGCAATGTCAGCCTCATCACTTGTAACGTGCCTGCAAGGATTAAATCAAGTAGAAGATGTCATTAATGTCTACAATAACGGTGGTAAGGTACAATGTGTCGTTCATCAAAATAACGATGAATATACGATTGATTTAATCGGCAATGCAACATATGTTTATGAAGCGGTTATTGATGTGAATCTTGAAAAAGAAACATTTGATTTGTTAACGAAGAAGGACCTAGGAGAACAACAAGATTACGAAAAACTGCAATCCGATGCTCAAAGCTTACTTAAAGAGGTATTAAAAGGATAAGGGCGATGCCCTTATCCTTTTTGTGCTTTTAAAACTTCCAATACTGGCCCGAAAGGCTGGATCAATTTTGTTCGAAAGTAGTCTTTAAAGGGATCACCATGCTTTCGAATCCGATTTAAAGCATTTTCCAAATTAAAAGATATAGGGTTCAATTTTTCGTTCACTTCATCCCAAAACAATGGTGTAGCCACACCCGCATGCTCGTTTCCCCGCATCGAGTAAGGGGCTACAATCGTTTTGCCTTCACTATGCTGAACATAATCAACATATAGGCGATTTCCCCGATTTTTTTTCAACCGTTCAATGGTAAATGATTCGGGCTCTTGTGATACTAAATATTCAGCAATAAAGCTAGTAAATAAACGCGTGTCGTCAAAAGTGTAAACATCCTCCGGCAGTGGCAGATAAATTTGTAATCCTTTATTTCCCGATGTTTTGATAAAACCTGTTAAATTTAATTGATCAAGAATCGTTTTAATTAACAATGCCGCTTTGACCGCTAAATGAAATTCGTCTTTGGAAGGTGGATCTAAATCAAAGACAATTTCACTGGGACCCTTACTGTGAATCGTTTGAAAGGGAATATGAAATTCGATTGCCAATTGATTACCGAGCCATATCAAGGTCTTTAGATTGTTACAGACGATATAATCAATTCCTTCATCCCGGTGTCTTTGAACAAACTCTGGTGCATAGTCTGGACAATTTTTCTGATAGAAGGCCTCGCCGAACATCCCATGAGGGTAGCGGATAACCGTTAACAACCGGTCTTTTAAAAACGGCAGCATATAGGGTGATACTTCTCTTAAATAAAGGATATAATCAGCCTTTTGGATATTCTGGTTTTTCCAAAGTGGTTTATCTGGATGGGTGATATCCAAATCCTTTGGTAAATTTTTTTGCTGCAACAGGAATTGCTCATATGTACAGTCTTCTGGTTTTAAGTCAAACCTAAAACGATCAAAGTGGGGTTCTCTTAGCTGATTGTCGTAGAGCTCTAGATACTTTACCTCTATACAGATTGCGGGTTCAACATAGATAAATTGGGCATCTTCACTACGACTATTTTGTTTAATCGTCTTTTGCAGTGCCTGTTTTTCATCTGGCTTAAATCCGAATAATACTTGACCAATTCCATGTATTTTCCCATCTTTATAAACCCCTACAAAAAAATAACCATTGGTTTTGTCATAAGATGTGATAAAGCAGCTTACATATTTCCAATTTTTATATTTTAACCATTGTAATGAGCGTTTTCCTTCCTCCCAAAGGCTATTTTTGTGTTTTGCAATAATCCCTTCTCCATCATGTAAGACCACTTTTTCCCATAAATCGTAAAAGTCATCATGGACTTGAACAAGCTGCAAAAGATCAGGATGATAGGGGTCGGCTTCTAATGTAAATCCAATGGATTCAAAAAGCTTAACTAATTCATTTTTTCGTTTTAGGAAAGGAATAGAGTTCATTGCTTTTCCTTTAAGTAAAAGGACATCAAAAACCATCAATCTGCAAGGGGATTTATCCGATGTTTCTTGAATTTTTTTTGCCGATTTTGTACGTCCCCGGACTTGGATGGCAGCAAAGTTTGCTTTATATGGATTTTCGAGAGAAACTAATTCGCCATCGAGCTTCAAGGGAAGATAGGGCTCAAACTTGTCTTTATGATTTTCTAAATAATCTTTTATTTCTGGAAACTGGTTCAATAAAGGCTTATCATTCCGGCTTGTCAAAGTAATGCCATTTTTATCCCATTCTAAAATGGCACGGAACCCATCATATTTCACCTCGTACAGCCAATCAGGTTGAATGGTTAAATCAAATGTTAGACTGGGCAGCATCGGTTTCATCATCTTTAAGTCCCTTCTTTTTTATTTATTTTGTAATAAATAGCATGCTTTCATCCATTTCCAATAGTTTTTACGTTTTTCATCTTAATGGTGACACAAAATAAGATAAAAAGATTGGGGTAATGATTTATGCATACGATGTGGAAAGGCAGCATTAGTTTTGGGCTAGTTAACATCCCCATTAAGCTTCATACAGCAACAGAAGACAAGGATATTAAACTTAGGACCCTTCACAATAAGTGTCATGCACCAATTAAATATGAAAAAATATGTACCGTCTGTGAAGAGGAAGTAAAACCTGAGGAGATTGTGAAGGCGTACGAATATACGAAGGGAAAGTTTGTTGTTCTTGATCATGATGACCTAGAAAAGCTAAGAAAAGAAAATGAAGATAAAGCGGTAGAAATCATTGATTTTGTAAAGATGGAAGAAATAGATCCTATCTATTTTGACCGGAGTTATTATATGTCACCAAATGAGGGCGGAGGTAAGGCATACTCATTATTGAGAAGGGCCTTAAAGGAATCGGGAAAAGTTGGACTAGCAAAAATTATTATCCGATCTAAAGAGCAGATGGCTGTTATTCGTGTATATGAAAACACTCTTGTAATGGAGACGATTCATTTTCCGGATGAGGTGAGGCGAGCTGGGGATGTGCCTAATGTTCCGGCAGATGATAAAGTAACCGAAAAAGAATTGGACACGGCTATTTTGTTAATTGATCAGTTAACTTCAGAGTTTAATCCTGAAAAATATACCGATGAGTATCGAACAGCTCTTCTAGAACTGATTGAATCCAAGCGTACCGGCCAAGAAACGGTTACACCAGCAGCAAAAGAAGTGGCATCGAATGTAACCGATTTAATGGCAGCCCTTCAGGCTTCTATCGATCGGACTAAACCAGGAAAAGATGTAACTGGTAAAAAGGATAAAACCATTAGGAAGGAAACGGGTATCAAAAAAGAAACAGCCGCCAAAAAAGAAACACCGATAAAAAAACCTGCTGCCCCGAAAAAAGCAGCTGTAAAAGTAAAAAAAGAAGCTTAAAACAAAATGCATTGAAAGCCGATTCAGGATATCTTGAATCGGTTTTCTTATTCCTTTAGCCATACGAAATGAAGGTACCTCCATGAAATGAAAGGCATAGAGATAGTATAACTGGATATGGAAAAGGGGGAAAGCAATGGCTTACAACGTTCTTTTATTTGCCGATCCTGGAATCGACGATTCATTTGCTATTATGTATGCCTTATTAAATCCAAAAATCAATGTTGTAGGAATTGTAAGTGGATATGGTAATACACCGAAAGATCAATCAATGAGGAACACCGCCTACCTGTTAAACCTGGCTGGACGGGAAGATATCCCGATAATTGCTGGTGCTGCAGGTCCGTTATCGGGAGAACCAGTTCAATTCTATCCGGAGATTCACGGCCCGGAGGGACTGGGACCCATTAGACCGCCTGATACGTTACAAAATGTAAAGGTTTTTGACTTCAATAAAATCCTTGAAATTATTGATGAATATAAAGGAAATCTTATCATTGTAAATGTAGGGCGATTAACAGAATTAGCCCTAATGTATATAGTATATGGCAACCAGGCGTTGAAGGACGTAAATGCTTTTTATATCATGGGTGGAGCTTTTTTAGTTCCAGGAAATATTACCGCCGAAGCAGAAGCGAACTTTTATAGTGATTCTATTGCGGCTAGAACGGTGATGGAGAAGGCCCATAACGTTTTCTTATTTCCATTGAATATTACCAATAAGGCCATTATTACCCCCGAGATAATTGATCATCTAGATAAAAACAGCCCTACCCCCTTTAGACCATTACTAAAACCTGCATTTGATTATTATTTCGAAGCTTATCAAAAAAATGTCCCTGGAATTCAAGGGGCACCCATGCACGATGTTGTTCCATTAATGGCCATAACCAACCCGGAATTTGTTAAATACATCCCTAGAAGGGTAAGAGTAGAGGAATTTGGAAATGCAAAAGGGAAAAGCATAGCCGATTTTCGCCCAAAGCCTGATAAAGAACCGCCGGAGACGATTGATTACATTGGTATAGAAGCAGATATACAACAATTTATCACTTATTTTAAGGAGATATTTTTACAAAGCAAAGAATGAAACATTGGGTATTGAGAGTTAGAAAATAAATTGACTTAAAGTAATTAAAAGGGTATAATTAAATTACGCTTTTAAGTTCGTTAAATATTTATTGGTTTAAGTAGTCGTAACTGCACGAAAATGTGGGTGATGTCTATTACCCAAACAAAAGTGCAATTACGGCTTTTTTATTTTTTAAATGTGTCAATAAACTTGAAGTGAACAAATTTTTGGGGGTTTCTTTTCATGAAAAACGGTAAAGTAAAATGGTTTAATGCAGAAAAAGGTTTTGGATTTATTGAAGCAGAAGGCGGTCAAGATGTATTCGTACACTTCTCTGCAATTCAATCAGAAGGATTCAAAACTTTAGAAGAAGGTCAATCAGTTTCTTTTGAAATCGTTGAAGGCGCTCGTGGACCACAAGCTTCTAACGTTAAAGCTGTTTAATTTTCGTTATTATGTAGGGTGATGCTTGGCATCACCTTTTTATCTATGATTAGAATGTGTCTTGTAAAAAGTACAAGGGGTGATCATTTTGGCGTTTGGCAGAAGAAATGATGAAGAAATTAAGCTGGAAGATACAAAAATTTGGAAATGTAATTCAGATAGCTGTAAATGCTGGATTCGTGACAATTTTAAAAGCAGTGAAGTTCCCCTTTGTCCAATTTGTAAAAGTGAAATGAGTCTTACCACAAAAGAATTACAGGTAATCCACAATCATAGTAAAAACTTCATGTAGTTCTTATGTAAAAAGCAGGGGAATCCCTGCTTTTTACATTTCAATATGATCCTTGCAATATTGAAAAACCAACTCTTCCTCATCATCTTCTAAAGCAAAATCCAATACCTTCTCGGTTCCCCTTTCATAAAGATGATAATGGGATATTCTTGCTCCTTTCTCATCTATAATTAAAAGCACCTTTATACCTAGTCCTTTTTCGGTAAAGAGTTCGTCCTCTTCATCAACATTTACCTCAAGGAAAAATTCATAGCGATCCCCACTAAGTAATCCAAATGGATCCACTAATTTTTCAAATGTGTGACCAGTGATGTTCAATCCTATCATCCTTTTCAATATAGTAACTTTATTATTATATACTCAATTCCTCTATTCCTAAAATATTTTGACGCTGCCGGACAAAGAAAGCGCTGGATATACTCCAGCGCTTTTAATGTTCTCCTTGTCCACCCGGCTTAATAGCCCATAAGGCGATAAAAGCAGAAATGATACTAAGTCCGCTTAAAATAATAAATATCCAGCTGCTGGAGTATTTCATTAATAGAGCAATAATTGGCGGCCCCGCGGCTACTCCAATAAACCTCATTGAGCTATAGATCGACGAAATAGTACCACGTTCTTCTTTCTCAATACCTGAGGTGATAAAGGCATCGAGGCAAGGGAGGCCAGCACCAATGCCAATACCAGTTATTAAAAACATTATGATCAAAAACCATAACTTAATCGAAATCCATAGAGCAGCAATGGATAGTGCAGCTGCAACAATACCGCCAAAGGTTATCCATTTCATCAATACTTTATTTTCTTTAATAATTTTCCCAGTAATAAAAGAGGTTAAACAAAGGGCCCCAAGAGGGATTGCTAAAAAGATACCTTTCTTTACATCTTTAATTCCGTATTCTGTTTCAAAAATTTCAGATAGGTAAAATAAAATTCCAAATAATACAAGCATTAAAATACCGCCAATAAAAAAGATGGCATATAACCATTTCCCTTTTTCAGTAAATGTTTGCTTAACATTTTTAAAAAATTGATTAAAAGGGATGGGCTTCTCTTTTGTTTTGGGGGATTTAACCAATAATAAAACCATTATTACCGATATCCCGCAGAAAATCGGAAAAGAGAAGAATGGTATAAACCAAATAAATGCGGCTAAAAAAGAGCCAAGTATTGGACTTAATACCTTACCAAAGGTATTAGACGTCTCAATTAATCCCAGGCAGCTGCTAACATCGTCCTCCTTTTTGAACATATCACCTACTAGGGGAAGTACAATGGGCATTGCTCCGGCAGCCCCAACTCCTTGCAGGGCACGGCCAATTAATATGATCCAATATGGATTCTCCATCTTCCATGCAGCCCAGCCGGAAATTAATCCACCTATTCCAGCAATAATAAGACTTGGGATAATCACTTTCTTACGTCCTATATGATCTGAAATATAGCCAGCGACTGGTATTAAAAATATTGCAACGATCGAATAAACAGTTATTATCATGCTTGTTTGAAAAGAAGTAATATTTAATTCTCTTTCCATTGCAGGTAATACCGGAATTAACATCGAATTACCTAAAGTCATAACTAGTGGAATGGAAGAAAGTGAGAGAATTGCCCACTTTTGTTTTGAAATCTCGCTGGATTTCTTTTTCTCTTTTGAGGATGACTTGTTTTTTGCAGTCCCTGAACCCGGGCTTAATCGTTCGATATGATCCATTAAACTTCTAACCCGCTTTCATTGTGTGCTAATCTTAATATTGACTTGTACGCCTTAAAAAAACTATAGATTGTTAATCCTTTTAATGGAATTACAAAGGAGAGATAGTGTGAATATTCAAATTAAAAACCTTGCTTTAGGGAAGCCTAAAGAATATGACTGGGATATGAAAAAAGAGGTATCAGCCATTGGTAAAAGTTCAACTAAAAAACTAGTGTTAAGAAAGTCAGGTATAGTTGGAGATGATGTAGCTAATCATGAATTTCATGGAGGAGAGGATAGGACAGTATGTCTTTATTCTTATGAGCATTATGCTGATTGGGAAAAAGAATTCAATATTAAGTTAAAATTACCGGCCTTTGGGGAAAATATAACTGCTGCTGGGATGCTTGAAAAAGAAGTTTGTATTGGTGACATATATCAGGCAGGCGATGCAATTATTCAGGTTACACAAGGCAGGGTACCTTGTTCAACCATTTCAAAATATAATGGTGTGGAGCAATTTCTAAGCAGAGTTGTTGCAACTGGATATACTGGATATTTTTTTAGAGTTTTGGAAGAAGGTAACATAACATTAGACTCTGAAATGAAACTGATATCCAGGCATCCTAAGGAAGTTACAGTGCTTTTTGCAAATCAAATTTTATTCCATGACCAAAAAAATTTCCTTGCAATTGAAAAGATTCTGGATGTACAGGAACTCGCTGAAGTGTGGAAGCAGAAGTTTATTAAGTTGTTGAAAAATAAAGCTTAAAATGAATATTCGAAAATTTTATCGTTGACATCCTGTAATAAACTCTGTATTATAAAAATCAATAAATGACACGGCAGTGATGAAGAGTAGTAACTTCTACGGATACTTTAGAGAGCTGATGGATGGTGCAAATCAGTGTAGACGTTTTAGTGAATGGACTTCTGAGCCTCCAAACCGAACCACCTATAGGGTCAGTAGGCTTTGGCGAAGATCTCATCGTTACAAGAGACAGATATTAAAGCATTAGATTGCTTTGATGTCGGTAAAGTGAGCTAATTTTTAGCTAATGAAGGTGGCACCACGGGTCTTCCGTCCTTTTTAGGATGGAGGACCCTTTTGTATTTTTATAAAGCCTGTTTTAAAAGTTATTATTAATTTTCTAGCGATGTTGATTAGAGTGTAAAGCAAAGCGCCTGGAGCGCCAATCAACAGCCCAGTTTAACACAGCCTTATCAAAAATAAATATAAAACGTTGAACAAGAGGAGTACACTTATTATATTCTTCAAAGAGAGCCGGGGATGGTGAGAACCTGGTAAGAATGAATTTGTGGAATGGACTTGTGAGTGACAGCCTGAACTTTCAGTAGGGCTGTACGGAGTTCCACCGTTAAAAGGATAGGATATCGGACCTTAATGGTCTTGTATCTGAAAGAGGAAGCAGAAATTTACTGCTTCGAAAAGAGGTGGCACCACGATTACAGAATCGTCCTCTATATGCATAAAGAATTTATTATGCATATAGAGGACGATTTTTTTTATTTTTTAAAGAAAGGAGCCATTTTATGAAGACATTAAATGGTTTTTATTCAAAGGAGCTAAAAGGGGATACCTTTACTCCCATTTCAATTTTACAAAAGATAACAGGAAACAAGAAATTTTTATTAGAGAGTTCACATAAGTACAATGATTCAGGCCGCTACTCATTTATTGGTGCAGACCCAGCTTTTGAACTTATTGCAACTGGTGATCAAAATGAAATTATTTATCGAGACGGTGAAAAGAAAGTAATACAGGGTAATCCGTTAGAAATCATTAAGAAGCAGTTCCCAATCCTTCCTTTGGGTGAAGTAACTTTTCCTTTTGCTGGGGGAGCAATTGGTTATGTCGGGTATGATATCATCCGCCAATATGAAGTCATTGGAGATGAGTATGAGAATGGCATGAAGATGCCGGATGTCCATTTAATGTTCTATGAGGAAATGATTGTATTTGACCATCTTCAGGAGAAAATAACCATTTGCGGAATACCACTCAGAGAAGAAAGTAACGAGGAATACCTAGAACAAAGAATTCAACAAAGAATTGAGGAGTTAAAGCAACCGGAAATTTATCAAGAAGAGGAACCTTTTCATTTCTCAGGTTTTGAATCAGAAACCACTAAAGAAGCATTTATAAAAAATGTTGAAATCGCAAAGGAACATATTTTGGCAGGGGATATCTTTCAAGTGGTTTTATCAAGAAGGATGAAGTCATCATTTGAGGGAACGCCATTGTCACTTTACCGCAGGCATCGGGCAAATAATCCAACACCTTATATGTTTTATATCGATTTTGATCAATACACTGTAATTGGTTCGTCACCAGAAAGCTTAATAAAGACCAGAGGCTCGAAAGTATATTCAAATCCAATTGCCGGAACCAAAAAGAGAGGAAAGACAACCGAAGAAGACCAAGTGATTGCAAATGAATTAAAGTCGGATGAGAAGGAATTAGCTGAACATAAAATGCTGGTGGACTTAGGCCGAAATGACTTAGGAAGGGTTTGTGAATTTGGTTCGATTACTGTTGATAAATATATGGAGGTTGAAAAATTCCGCCATGTCATCCATCTTGTATCTGAAATAAGCGGACAGCTCACAAAAGAGTATACCAGCCTTGATGCACTGGCAGCATGCCTGCCGGCAGGTACAGTATCGGGTGCTCCGAAAATACGGGCAATGGAGATTATTAATGAATTGGAAAAATCAAAACGGGGAGTATACTCCGGCGCCATTGGTTATTTGTCTGTAAATGGAAATATGGATTTTGCTTTAGCGATTCGCACAATGGTCTTAAAAGAGGGAATGGCGTACATTCAAGCGGGTGCAGGAATTGTTCATGATTCTAATCCTGAATCTGAATATCAGGAAACCATCAATAAATTAAAATCATTTTTGGAGGGTGAGAAATGATCTTACTAATCGATAACTTTGATTCTTTTACCTTCAATTTATACCAATACTTAGGTGAATTAGGCGAGAAGGCAGCTGTATATCGGAATAATCAGTTGACTATTGATGAAATAAAAAAGCTCAATCCGAGTGCGATTATCCTTTCTCCAGGACCGGGGAAGCCGGAGGATGCTGGTATTTGTATAGAAGTCATTCAAAGGTTTTATAAAGAAATTCCGATATTAGGAATCTGCTTAGGTCATCAAGCGATAGGAGCAGCATTTGGGAGTGAAGTAAAAAGAGCAAATGTAGTAAAACATGGGAAAACATCTTTTATCCAGCACAATCAAGAGGGACTTTTTAATCAATTGCCTTGCCCATTAGAAGTTATGCGATATCATTCATTGATTGTTAGTAAAGATAGTCTTTCAGGAGAACTTGAATGTACTGCACTATCCGAGGATGACCAAGAAGTGATGGCAATCAAGCATCGTAACTATCCATTATTTGGTTTACAATTCCACCCGGAATCCATTGGTACACCAACCGGAAAACAAATGCTGGCGAACTTTTTAACTTTAATTGAAGGGAAGATGCATAATGAGAGAATATTTACTCCAATTAGCTGAAGGTGAATCTTTTTCCGAAGGTCAAATGCGAGAGGTTGTCGATATTATTTTAGGTGAAGAAGTTTCAGAAAGTGAAATTGCCGCCTTTATAATGGGGTTAAAATCAAAGGGAGAAACGGTATCGGAGATTGCCGGCATTGTAAAAGGGATGAAGGAAAAGACGCTGAACTTCACCAAGAAGTTTCCGAATGTTCTGGATAATTGCGGCACTGGCGGCGACGGTTCCTCAAGCTTTAATGTCAGTACCACCTCTGCCTTTGTAATTGCTGGTGCAGGAATTCCTGTAGCAAAGCATGGCAGCAGAAGTATTTCGAGTAAAACAGGGAGTGCAGATGTTCTAGAGTATTTAGGTGTTAACTTGAATCTCCCAGTGGAAAGAACAGAAGAAATTCTTGAAAATATCGGAATCGCCTTTTTGTTTGCCCCGCATGTGCATCCAAAATTAAAAAAGGTAACAAGTGTTCGGAGGCAATTAAAAATACCTACTATATTTAATTATATCGGACCACTTACCAATCCTATTGAACTAGACTATCAGTTGCTTGGGGTCAATCGAAGAGATTTGCTGCCTGTTTTTGCAGAAGTATTAAATATGCTTGGACGTAAACGGGCTGTTGTAATAAACGGCGCAGGTTTTATGGATGAGGCCTCCCTGCAAGGAGAAAATCATTATTGTTTATTAGAAAATGGGGTTATTTCAAGCCATCGTTTTTATCCAGAGGATTTTGGTCTTCCACAATATGATAATAGTCACATTAGAGGTGGAGAATCCAAGGAAAATGCGGATATTTTGAAAAAGGTTTTAAAAGGGGAAAAAGGTGCCTATCGCGATACGGTTTTATTAAATGCCGGAATTGGTATTTATACAAGTGGAAAAGCAAGCACCATTCAAGAAGGAATATCAACAGCAGCAGAAGTAATTGATTCTGGAGCAGCATATGAAAAGCTAACCCGATTAATTGAATTGACACGAATTGGACAGCAGGAGGCTATGTAAATGGAAACGATTTTAGATCGCATCATTCAACAAAAACAAAAAGAGGTAGAAGCTTTAAAAAATGCTAAAGCTCCCTTACAGGCAAGAACGAAAAGATCATTCATAGAGAGATTGCAAAGGGCAGAAGAAGTAGCGGTTATTGCTGAATTCAAACGGGCATCACCTTCTAAAGGGATCATAAACAATGGGATAGAACCCGCTGAACAGGCAGCTGTTTATGAAAAGTCTGGAGCATCCGCGATATCTGTGCTAACGGATGAAACCTTTTTTAAAGGTTCATTCGCCGATTTAAGATCAGTAAGGGAAGCGGTTAATATTCCAATCCTTTGTAAAGATTTTATTATTGACTCCTGCCAAATCGATCACGCATTCACAAATGGTGCAGACATCATTTTATTAATTGTGGCTGCACTTGATGAGAACAAATTAAATGAGCTTTATCAATATGCAAAAAACTTAGGATTAGAAGTATTAATTGAAGTTCACAACAAGGAAGAATTAAAACTAGCGCTTAAAACAGGAGCAAAACTAATTGGGGTCAATAACCGTGATTTAAAAACGTTTAACGTGAATCTGGAGATAACAGAATCACTGGCAGCCATGGTTAAAGAAAGTGGCGCCTATCTTATAAGCGAAAGTGGAATTCATCAGCAGCAGGATGTCGAACGTGTTCGTAACGCTGGGGCAAACGGAATTTTAGTAGGAGAGTCTTTAATGAAGAGTCATAATGTTCAACAATCCCTGAGAGAATTCCGTCTGCCGCTTGAAGGAGGGGTCCATAAATGAAAGTGAAAATTTGCGGAATTACAGACATAACGACAGCGATGAAAGCTGTTAATAATGGTGCTGATGCAATAGGGTTTGTGTTTGCTGAAAGTAAGCGGAAGATAACCGAAGAACAAGCCAAATCAATAATTTCACAATTGCCAAAAGAGATATTCAAAGTAGGTGTGTTTGTAAACGAAACAAAAGAAAATATTGATAGAATTGCTGCTTCTGTTGGCCTAACTCATATTCAACTACATGGCGATGAGACGAAGGAATTTATTGAATCTTTTTCGTTACCTGTAATCAAAGCTGTAAGTGTACATGACCAGGAGAGTTTGAACCATGTAGAGGAATTTTCTTGTGAATATATTTTAGTAGATGGACCAAAAGGTAAGTACAGAGGCGGAAACGGATTGTCATTTGATTGGAGTCTTCTAAAAGAAGCAGAATTGAAGAATAAAAAAATCATCCTCGCAGGCGGCTTACAGGAAGAGAATGTAGAAGAAGCGATCAGGCTCATTAAACCATATATGGTGGATGTCAGCAGCGGGGTCGAAACAGAAGGAAAAAAGGATTTAAAAAAAATAGAATCGTTTATTGAAAAGGCAAAAGGGAGCCTTACAGGAGGAATTTCAAAATGAAATCATACACACTACCAAATGAAAAAGGCCATTTCGGCATTTTTGGAGGAAGATTTGTACCGGAAACGCTTATGAAGGCAGTACTTGAATTAGAGCAGGCTTATAATGAAGCGAAAAATGATCCTGCATTTCAAGAAGAGATTCAGCAATTATTAACAGAGTATGTTGGCAGAGAAACTCCACTTTATCACGCTAAAAATCTAACAAACTATGTGGGTGGCGCTCAGATTTATCTTAAAAGAGAAGATTTAAATCATACCGGGGCGCACAAAATTAATAATGCGATTGGTCAGGCACTGCTAGCTGTAAGAATGGGAAAGAGAAAAATTGTTGCTGAAACAGGGGCTGGGCAGCATGGAGTTGCAACCGCAACGGTTTGTGCTTTATTAAATCTAGAATGCATTATTTTCATGGGAGAAGAAGATATCAAACGCCAGGAGCTCAATGTGTTCCGGATGGAATTATTAGGGGCAAAGGTAGTTAGTGTAACTTCAGGCAGTGCCACCTTAAAAGATGCAGTAAATGAGGCATTGCGTTATTGGGTTGAAAATGTGGATGATACACACTACCTATTAGGTTCTGTAATGGGGCCACATCCCTTTCCAATGATGGTAAGAGATTTCCAAAGTGTTATTGGCAAAGAAACAAAACAACAGTTTTTAGCTAAGGAAGGAAAGCTTCCAGAGGCTGTCGTTGCCTGCATTGGCGGCGGAAGCAACGCAATCGGAATGTTTCATCCCTTTATTGAGGACGAAACGGTAGCGTTATATGGAGTTGAAGCAGCAGGACAAGGGATTGATACTGCATTTCACGCTGCGTCCTTAACTAACGGCAAACCCGGTGTCTTGCATGGATCTTTAATGTACTTACTCCAGGATGCTGCAGGCCAAATCCAAGAAGCTCATTCGATTTCAGCCGGGCTGGATTATCCTGGAGTCGGACCCGAGCATAGCTATTTAAAAGACACTGGAAGAGCTACTTACCGCTCAATTACAGATAAAGAAGCACTTGATGCCTTTCAGTTATTATCAAAATTAGAAGGCATTATTCCTGCTCTTGAAAGTGCTCATGCCATTGCGTTTGTACTTAAGCTGGCTGCTGAAATGAAGGAAACAGAGCATGTGGTTGTATGCTTATCCGGCCGAGGAGATAAAGATGTGGCTTCAGTGAAGTTCAGGTTAGAAGGGGAGAGAGCATAATGAATCGTATCGAAAAGGCCTTTAAAGAACTAAAAGAGAAAAATCAAAAAGCATTTGTTCCGTACATTATGGCAGGTGATGGAGGATTAGAGGTTTTAACCGACCGACTTGTGACGTTAGAAAAATTTGGAGCCACAGCCATAGAAATTGGCGTTCCATTTTCCGATCCGGTAGCAGATGGACCAACCATTCAACAGGCGGGGATTAGAGCACTTGCAAATGGAACAACTTTAAAGGGAATTATTAATCAACTTGAAAAAGCAAGGGAAGTTGTTAAAGCCCCATTCATCCTTATGACTTACTTAAATCCGATCTATGCTTATGGGATTGAGGAATTTGTTCAAGATATAAAAAAAGCCGGTGTCGACGGCTGTATCATTCCAGACCTGCCAATTGAAGAAGAAGAAATCATTGTTCCTGTACTTGAAAAGGAAGAAATAGAGCTGATACGTCTTGTTACTCTCACAACCCCGAAAGATCGTATTAAGGCTATATCCAATAAGGGCCGTGGTTTCTTATATACGGTAACGGTTAAAGGGATCACGGGTACGAGAAACGAATTTGATCAAGAATTGGATCAATTCTTAAAGAATGTCAAGGAAGTAAGCTCCCTTCCGGTGGTTGCGGGATTCGGAATCTCAAGCGAAGAACAAATAAAAGGGTTAACTGCCAAATGCGATGGAGTTATCGTCGGAAGTAAGATAGTAGATTTGTTTAATAAAAATGATTTAACAGGATTAGAAAACCTAATGAGTGTGTTAAAACCTGAAAAAAATTTAATTTAGAGCTGTTGTAAAGCCTGCTGGTAAAGCGGGCTTTTTCATTGTTAACCAATGTCTTTTGATTGAAAAATTAATCGGCTTAATATTTTGGTAAAAGTATGGAAATTATTTGGCAGGAATGTTTGCTTGATAGCCTTGTTTATCTCTTATATAATAAGTCTATACTTAATTTAAAGATAGTCATTCGTAATTTACTTTCCACGAAAAATCCTTGCTTAATGAAACTTCCATTTGTGGAAGTTTTGTTTGTTTATGCAGAATTTGCTTACGGGAAGAATTGAGGAGATTTCACACAAATGAGAGAGATTACTATAGAAGAATTACAAACATTAAAAAATCCAGTGATTATTGACATCCGTGCTCCGATAGAATTTAAGGATGGCTCTATACCTGGAGCAATAAACATTCCTTTATTTTCGAATGAGGAGCGGGAAGAAATCGGAACCGTCTATAAACAACAAGGACAAGCTGCAGCCAAATGGCTCGCAATGGAAAAAGTGTCCCCGAAAATTCCGGAAATGTTAAACCAAATAAAGCAAGCAGCAAACGGTGAAGAACTTATCGTTCATTGTTGGCGGGGTGGGATGAGAAGTAAAGCCGTTGTGACGTTTCTAGAATTTGCGGGCATCCATGGCAGGCGTTTAGTAGGCGGTTATAGGGCCTACCGCCAGAACATTCTTAGACATATTCCTAGCATGTATCCTGAAAAAGCGGTTGTATTACACGGTTTAACAGGGGTCGGAAAAACCGAAATATTAAAAAGACTCAAGCTTGAGGGCTTCCCAATATTAGATTTAGAAGATATGGCTGGTCATCGCGGTTCTATGTTTGGAACAATTGGCTTAGAAGATGGTCATAATCAGAAAACGTTCGATTCCCTACTATACAAAGGTCTGAAGGAACTGCAAGGCTGGAATTATTTCATTATGGAAGCGGAGAGCAAAAGAATTGGCAAAGCGGTTCAACCGGAGGAATTAGTCGAAAAAAAACGGACAGGAATTCATATTCATTTGCATACCTCACTTGAAAATAGGGTGCAGCATTTAGTCAACGAGTATGTGAATCCATACAAACATCAGCCGTGGTTTTTTGAGAAAATATCTAATGGGGTTGAAAAAATACTTCGTAGAATAAAAGACCATGAGCTGAAACAGCAAATCATTAGCAATTTGGAAAATGGGAATTACCCGAAATTAATTGAAATATTGCTTGAACATTACTATGACCCCCGCTATGATCATAAAAGGCAAGAGTATGAAGGGGAATTTATCGATATTTATACCGACACTATAGAAGATGCAGTCCATAAAATTTTGATTGAATTAAAGAAACCCTCTAATGAAAAAGCCTTGCTAATTTAATTGGAATAAAATATGTAACCCGCCGAAATCTTTCGGCGGGTTTGTTTAACGTTCATCGATTTTTAAAGGGCCTTAATCCACGACGTTTAATTTCATCCTTTAGAATTTTAATCCATTCCTTTTCTTTCCCAGACTTAACTGCATCCCGATACGTTACGACCAGCTGCTCATTACTCATAATTTTCAACTTATGAAGCCTCCTCGGAAAAAGTGGATTGAATATTCAGTTTTTAATATTGTAATCGTTTTCTCGCCATTTGAAAACCCTTTTTCACAAAAAAATCAAAATTAAAAAATTTTTAACAAAAAACTTCTTGGTGAAGACTGGCTAATTATGTACGAACTAGTTGCCCCTCGATACTAGGATTGGTTATACTTAAAATTGGACAAACAAGAAAGGAATGGTATAGCAATGAATCATTTAGCATGGCGTGATCGGGAAACCATCAAAAAAGTAAAATGTGTTCATACGGATGCAAAAAAATATATTGTAAATAATGCTTTAACGGCTGGCAAGGTTTATGACGTAAAAAATGAAACAGAAGAATTTTATTACATTATTGATAATACGGGGAAAGTTGGCGGCTTTTACAAGGAATATTTTCAAGAAGCATAAACAAAGGACTGCGGTTTTTACCTCAGTCCTTTATTCTTGCTCCTTTTATTTGGCATCGGGAAATTCTCTGCGGATGGTGTCGGAAAAACCATTGGTTGATTTTCCAGTTCTCATATCATCAGCATAACGGGTCAATCGTTTATTAAATTCGGGATCCGCTGAAATAAATACATTATCGATATCTTGATCTGCTTCTTTTACTCTTCTAAAAATGAGGTCTTCAAGATCTGTAGTTATGGTATTATCTAGTGCATCATTAAGCTCAACTGCAACGTATGCGTTGTTGTCCGCTACAATGACGGTGGATCGGTTTACGTCTGGTAAATCCATTACTGCTCTGGCTGCTTGAGCGGACACTTTCTTATCCAAGGTTGTTTCCCGGTCTATTCGGTTTTGATAGGTGGTGTTTGTTATGTTATCATTACGACGATTTTTATGAACATCCAGACCCGGATCACTTATATCTCCGGTAGTCATGGCCGGGCCGCCGTGTTTTGGGGTATATTTTACCCGTGAAAGATCAGTTCCATTTTCCGTTCTTGTGGCAACGTTTTGATCGTTATCATTTTGTGCACAGCCAGATAAAAAAAGAGTGATTAAAAACAGAGGAATAAATATTTTTTTCATTTCGTAAATTCTCCTTTTTTAAAGCATATTCGTGGTTTAGGATTCCATTAAAGGGAAAATTCTATGCTTACTCTCAAAGGATGGAGTGTAGTCATTGATCTATTTATTTATCGGTATAGGGGGAATAATCGGCAGTTTACTGCGCTACCTTGTTTCCGTTTTAACTGTTAATATGTTTCAGCCTGATTTTCCTGTTGCTACATTAACCGTTAATGTAACAGGTTCGTTTCTGCTGGGATGGTTCTCGAGTAAATTTTTAAATAAAGATAAATATCCCGATTACATAATCAGTATGATATCGACTGGTTTAATCGGTTCCTATACAACCTTTTCTACCTTTAGTATTGAATCGATTCAATTATTTGACTCCAATCGTTACGCAGCTGGTTTCGGATATGTCATGTTAAGTTTCTTTGGTGGATTATTATTTGTTAAATTGGGGTTATGGATGGGTTTGCTTAGTAAGAAAGAAGTGAAGAAAATAAGATGACAGAATTCGTTTTGGTTTCTATCGGCGGCTTTTTCGGAGCCATTTGCAGGTATGCAATAAGTAGGAAAGTAAACGAAAAAGGGAATGGACGATTTCCCGCAGGAACGCTGACGGTTAATTTACTAGGTGCTTTTCTATTGGGGATTTTGCTCGGGGCAAAAATAACTGGTCCTATGTACATACTTTTAGGTACCGGGTTTATGGGGGCATTTACTACTTTTTCAACCTTTAAGCTTGAATCGGAAAAACTACGCTTATCAGGTTTAAGAAAATATTTGAGTATTTACTTGGTATCTACCTATATTGGCGGATTTCTTCTTGCATTTTTTGGCATTATTATAGGGAAGTCACTATAAAAATGAAGCATTGCAGTCACAATGCTTCATTTGTCGTTAATTAAGATCGACTTTAACTTCTGTTTTTTTATTGTTTTGGTACAATCTTCGGCTCACAACGGTTTGCAGGATTAAAAATAATCCCCCGACAGTCCAATATAGAGGCAGAGCAGCTGGTGCATTGAATGAAAACATGACAATCATAAGGGGAGAAAGCAGTCCCATATATTTCATTTGCTGTTGTTGAGCAACAGGCATGCTGGACTGTGAAACCTTAAATTGCAGATAGTAAACCAACCCGGCAATAATTGTAATAATGATATCGGGGTGGCCGAGACTAAACCATAAGAATTGATGGGTAGCTATTTCTTCTGAACCCCGAATAGCGTAATAAAATCCCGTTAGAATCGGCATTTGAATCAGAAGTGGTAAGCAGCCCATGTTTAAGGGATTCACACCATGCTTCTGATACAAACCCATCATTTCCTGCTGTAATTCTTGTTTCTTTTTTGGGTCTTTTTCATCTCGTATTTTCTTTTGAATAACTTCCATCTCAGGCTTGAGGTTATCCATTTTTTCTTTCATATCCATTTGGTTTTTGTATTGCTTTAGCATTAACGGCATTAACGCAAGCCTGATGATGAGCGTAACTAGGATAATGGCTAATCCAAAATTCCCGTTGAAAAATTCAGCAATAAAATGGATGCTTACAGCAAACGGCTCAACAAAATAAGTATGAAAAAAGCCATCACCTTTCACTCCAGAAGCGGAACATCCTGATAATAAGAAGACAGTTAAAGAAAAAAGAATCAATAATGGTAAAGAACGTTTATTTTTCATATTTCCTCCTGATTAGTAAAATGTTTAAGATTTACAAATCAAGAAGGAACACGGTTCTTCCGTACCATCCTGTGGAGTTTCTTTTCTACGAATATATTTAATGACTCTAATCAAAATGATATTTATATTTATTCTGCTTTTTTTCTTATAAAAAGACAATGGGTGATTAATTTTTGTATGTGCTGGTTCAGAAATGGATCCCATAAAGGAATATTCTACATTCCATGCCCAAAGGATTTTAACGATTACTCCAAAGTAAAGACTGAAGTAAAGAGCAGATAGTGCATTCATATCAGTAAATTCTATAAGCACTTGATACAAAAATTTCACCTCACTTTTACCTGATGACTTGAGTATATAAGAGAACTGATAGGGAATCAATGAAATACATTGGAAATAACATAATAAGAATTTTCTATTAAGATTAAAAAGAATGCTGCACAAGGAGTTGCAGCATTCTTTTTAATCAACTAAGTAATTTGTTCCAGCGAGCTGTAAGCATTTCATAGGCATAATCTACTTTTTCCTCAGTTGGCGGTTCAACATGTTTAAGGGGATACTCATGTCCAAGTGCTTCCCACTTGTAAACACCCAATTTATGATAAGGGAGAATTTCGATTTTTTGTACATTTTCAATTGTACCAATAAACTCTCCCAATTTTTGTAGATCCTCGGGGTCATCTGAAACAGTAGGAACGAGCACGTGGCGTATCCAGACAGGAATTTTTCGATCCGATAGAAACTTAGCAAATTCTAAAATATGGTCATTCGCCATACCGGTTAACTGGATATGCTTTTTACGGTTAATATGTTTTAGGTCAAGTAGGATTAAATCCGTGTATTGCAGTAATTCTTCCAATTGATCAATAAAGAATTTAGAGTGTGAGAAACAGCCGCCAGATGAATCTATTGTCGTATGAATACCTTTCTTTTTACATTCCTTAAATAGTTCAATTAGTAATGGAACCTGTAATAACGGTTCACCGCCGCTAACGGTAATGCCTCCACCTGATGCTTGAATGAAAGGGAGATAGGTCATAAGGTCATCCATGATTTCGGAAACAGTCATTACTTTCCCAGCACCAATTTCCCAAGTGTCAGCATTATGGCAAAACTGGCAGCGCAATAAGCAGCCTTGTGTAAAAACGACATACCGAATGCCTGGTCCATCGACTGTCCCTAAAGTTTCTATAGAATGAATATTTCCGTTCATGATGATAATCCCCTTTCTTTTTTTAGCAGGAACACCCTTTAAAGGGGTGTTCCTATAAATCTATTATTAAAATGATTCGTGGAACGTGCGGTTGATAACATCCAATTGTTGTTCTTTTGTTAGTTTAATAAAGTTTACTGCATAACCAGAGACACGGATGGTTAACTGAGGATAAAGCTCTGGGTGCTCCATGGCATCCATTAAGGTTTCACGGTTAAAGACGTTAACATTTAAGTGGTGGCCTGTTTTCATTGCATAACCATCTAAGATGCTGACAAGATTGCGTACTTGGCTTTCTTCTTCTTTTCCTAAAGCTTTAGGAACGATGGAGAATGTATTGGAAATACCATCCATTGCATAGCTATAAGGAAGTTTAGCTACAGAAGATAGAGAAGCTAATGTACCTTTTGTATCACGGCCGTGCATTGGGTTTGCTCCTGGTGCAAATGGTTCGCCTGCACGACGGCCATCCGGTGTATTTCCTGTTTTCTTACCATAAACGACGTTAGAAGTAATCGTTAGGATACTCATTGTATGCACAGAATTACGGTAAGTCTGGTGCTTACGAAGTTTTTTCATAAAGCTTTCTACGATTTCAACTGCAATGCTATCAACCCGGTCGTCATTATTTCCGTATTTTGGATAGTCTCCATTTGTTTCAAAGTCAACAGCAATTCCATTTTCGTCACGGATTACCTTAACCTGTCCGTATTTAATTGCACTTAAGGAGTCAGCTACAACACTTAAACCGGCAATGCCTGTTGCCATTGTACGGAGAATTTCAGTGTCATGTAATGCCATTTCAATTCTTTCATAGCTGTACTTATCATGCATGTAGTGAATGACATTTAAGGTATTTATATAAAGACCTGCGAGCCATTCCATCATATGGTCAAATTTGGCCATTACTTCTTCGTAATCTAATACTTCAGAAGTGATTGGCTGATATTGTGGACCTACTTGAATTTTCAGCTTTTCATCAACACCGCCGTTAATAGAGTAGAGAAGAGCTTTGGC
Source organism: Neobacillus sp. Marseille-Q6967 (assembly GCF_946151075.1). Classification (GTDB taxonomy): domain Bacteria; phylum Bacillota; class Bacilli; order Bacillales; family Cytobacillaceae; genus Neobacillus. The sequence goes on from NZ_OX267715.1 coordinate 536,627, forward strand.
AAGATTTGCACGGGCACCGAAGAATTGCATTTGCTTGCCGATTTCCATAGCAGATACACAGCAGGCAATCCCATAGTCATCGCCATATTCAGGGCGCATAATATCATCGTTTTCATACTGGATAGAGCTGGTTTTGATTGACATTTTAGCACAATATTTCTTGAAATTTTCAGGCAGCTGTGTTGACCATAAAACAGTTAAGTTTGGCTCCGGAGCTGGTCCTAAGTTATCTAAAGTACGAAGGAAACGGAATGAGTTCTTTGTTACAAGAGAACGGCCATCTAGTGCCATACCGCCGATTGATTCTGTTACCCAAGTAGGGTCCCCGCTGAACAATTCGTTATAATCTGGTGTTCGGGCAAATTTTACTAAACGAAGCTTCATAACAAAATGGTCTACTAATTCTTGTGCTTCAACTTCTGTTAATGTGCCATTTTGTAAATCTCGTTCAACATAAATATCTAAGAAGGTAGATACACGGCCAAGGCTCATTGCAGCACCGTTTTGCTCTTTAATGGCTGCTAAATAGGCGAAGTATACCCATTGGAATGCTTCAGCGGCATTTAAAGCAGGTTTTGAAATGTTATATCCATAGCTTTCAGCCATTTCTTTTAGTTCTTTTAAAGCACGGATTTGTTCAGCAATTTCTTCACGAAGCCGGATATTGTCTTCCATCATTACATTGCTAGTATTCTTTAGATCTTTTTGTTTTTTGTTAATTAAGAAATCAACACCATATAATGCAACACGGCGGTAATCACCGATTATACGGCCACGGCCATAAGCATCTGGAAGACCTGTAATTATTGCGGCTTTCCGTGCTAACATCATTTCATCTGTATAGGCATCGAAAACACCTTGGTTGTGAGTTTTACGGAATTCTGTAAAGATCCGTTCAATTTCAGGGTTTAATTTATATCCGTATGCCTCGCAGGCTGCTTTCGCCATACGAATACCACCGAAAGGCTGCATTGACCGGTTAAAAGGTTTATCAGTCTGAACTCCAACTACTTTTTCTAATTCTTCATTAAGATATCCAGGACCATGAGAGGTAATAGTAGATACTGTTTCAGTATCCATATCTAAAACGCCGCCATTTTCCCGTTCCTGCTTTGTTAGTTCCATAACCTGTTCCCAAAGCTTGTTAGTAGCATCTGTTGCACCATGTAAAAAGCAGTCATCACCTTCATAACGAATGTAGTTTTTCAGAATAAAGTCCCGAACGTTTACTTCTTTTGTCCAAGTACCTTTAGTAAAACCTTGCCACTGTTCCATATTATTCACCTCGTAATGTTTATGAAAGTTAATATAACAGTTTTGCTGTTTATATCTTACTTAGAGTATAACAGGAGTAATGTGAATCAAGTCACGCATATTGTTAACATATTGTGAACCCGCGTATATAAGGGGATTTTTGCGGTAGTTTTTGAACATTATTTGAACAAAAATTAGATTTATTGTAAACTGTACTATAATTATTTAAGTCAAAACGAGAACTGTTATATAAGAAAAACCTTGATATATCAACATTCTTATGGTGATAACATGCGAACAGGCATAAACGACAAATGAAAAAAGCAGGAGGCATCTCCTGCTTAATCAACAATAATATCGGCAATCATTGGTCCATTGTGCTCTCTGTCTCCGTGTACCTCGCAAATTAAGCGATAAGTACCTTCTTTATCAAACTGCAAAGAGACCATCGTTTCTTCGCCCTTTTTAACTGTACCTTTTATGTCAGTGCCCTCAATATAAAAAGGATGTTTTTCGCCATTAATGCCGCTAATGTATAAGTTCACCTTTTCACCGGTTTCAACATTTATGGTACCCGGATCCCAGCGGTAGACCTCGATTTCTTTCCCATCTTTCATCGTTGTTTTATATTCGACGGTGACCATATGAATCTCTCTGACCTTTTCGTTTGCCCCTTGATTAAAGACGGCGGTATCACCGGCTTTTAACATAAACCAAGCTGAAATGGTAACAAGTAAAAATGCTATTGCTAAAATAAAAAATAATGTATCCTTCTTTAATACTAAAAATTTCATCTCTAAACCTCCCCCTATAATTTGTCCTAATTCAATCTTATGCAGGATAGGGGGAGAAACTTGTCTTTTTTTTATAACTTTTTTTCGAGATTCCATCATATAGTTAAGTGACCAAGTTTTTAGTAATTCTAAGAACAAATTAAAATCGGGTGGTTAACTATTGCGGAAACTGTTTGTAGGAAAATTAATGACGGCTGGCAAATGGATCTTTCCTCTATTTTTATTATTAGTTGCTTTTGTTGAGTTGAACAAGTTTATGAAAGATCTAGATTATCGTCTAATTCAATCTGAATTTAACCAATTATATTTAGGAACCCTCATTTTAATATTTTTAGTGATGTTCCTGGCAGTCTTACCGATGGTGCTCTATGATGTTATGCTAATTAAGATTCTAGGATTGAAAATCGGAACTAGGGAGCTTTTCGAGCAATCCTTGATTGCGAACTCCTTTTCCAATTTATTTGGTTTTGGCGGGTTAGTAGGGGGGATGATTAGAACCTATTTCTTCCATAAACTCGAAAGTGACAAAATACGTTTATTAGGCGGGATTGCTTCAGTTTCATTTTTTTATCTAAGCGGAATTTCTTTTCTAGCTTTCTTTATTGTTGCAGCGCATCGGCAATATCCGATTTTTTTGCAATCGAAGTGGCTTTATTTTACAGTCTTGGCCATCGCTGTCTACCTTCCAGTGATATTTACGGCCCATCTTTTTAAAAATAAAAAAGTAAAAAGAACTTCTCTTACTGCAGAAAATGGGATTAAACTTTTTTTCATCTCTATATTGGAATGGACATCTATTTTTTTAGCAATTTGGATTGTTGGCAGGATGTTAAATATTCCAATTACCATTCAAGAATTATTTCCCATTTATGTTGCAGCTATTTGTGCCGGAATTATAAGTATGATACCTGGCGGGTTGGGTTCTTTTGATATCGTTTTTATATGGGGAATGCAATATTTACAAATAGCTGAAGAAAAGGTGTTGGTCCTGTTATTATTTTATCGAATTGGTTATTACTTACTTCCATTCTTAATAGGCATCATCCTTTTTATCAAGAACTGGGAAAATCCAATTAAAATCTATTATTTTAAATAAGGACCTGTTGATTTCCGTTCCAGGCGCTTCGCTTTCCGCGGGCGGTCCGGGGAGCCTCCTCGGCCCCGTACTCCCGCAGGAGTCTCACGCCTTCCACTCCAATCAACAGAAGTGCAAAAATCAAGTTTCACAGATCCAAAATAAAACAAAAGCCATGAAAGATAATAATCTTCATGGCTTTTGTTTTGGGATGACGTTTGTTAGTATCAGCATAATAAACGAGATGAAAATCATACTGATTACTAGGCTCCATGCCAGCTTCATATTTCCTGATTCTAATGCAACATAAATGGCAGTAGGTGCAGTCTGGGTTCTTCCTGGGATATTACCGGCAAACATCAATGTTGCTCCAAATTCTCCAAGTGCTCTTGCAAAACTTAATACCAAACCAGAAATGATAGAAGGAAATGATAAAGGCAGAGATATAAGAAAAAATACATTTTTTTCGTTTGCACCATCTACTCTTGCTGCTTCTTCAATATCTTTATCAACAGATTGAAACCCTAATTTCACAGATTGGTACATCAATGGAAAGGCGACAGTTGTTGAAGCAATAATGGCTGCGACCGGTGTGAACATAATCGATTGTTGAAAGAACTCCTCAATAAAGATTCCAATGGGGCTGTTTCTCCCGAAAAAATATATAAGTAAAAAGCCGACTACTGTCGGCGGCAGCACGAGGGGAAGCATAAGGATAGTTTCGAGCAAAATCTTCCCTTTAAATTGTTTGTTATATAATAGCCGCCCAAAGAAAATCCCCATAAAACTGACAATCAAAACAGAAATAGACGCTATTTCCAGAGAGAATAAAATAGGGGACCAAAAATCATACGTTGTCATAAACATCAATCCAATACTGTAAACCCGTATTTTTCAAAGATTTGTATAGCGGGAGAACTTTGTAAATAATCTAAAAAAAGAATTGCTTCATTTTTATTTTTTGAGCTTTTAATAATGCCTGCTGGATAAATAATTTTGTCATGATACTGTTCGTCAGCCGTTAAAATCATTTTTATTTTATTAGATGCTGAAGCATCTGTTTTATAAACGAGTCCAGCATCAATATTACCTGTTTCAACATAAGTGAGAACTTGTTTAACATCTTTTGTTTGAACCAGTTTGGGAGTAACCTCTTCCCATAACCCTAAATTTTGAAGAGTTTGTTTCGCATACATTCCAGCTGGTACAGAATCCGGTATACCTATAGCAATTTTTGAAACATCATCAGAGGTTAAATCTTCCATCTTTATGATATTTGCCGGTGTTTGTTTATTCGTGATTAATACAAGTTGATTACTTAATAAGTTAACTTGTTCATCTTCCATAATGAATCCTTTATTTGATAATTCAAGAAAATGATCATTGGATGCAGAGAGAAAAAGATCTGCCGGAGCACCTTGAAGGATCTGCTGCTTTAATGCCCCCGATCCGCCAATATTATAAAGAATGGTAATACTGGGGTGTTCAGTTTCAAAACTCTTCTTAATTTCTGTTAAAGCATCACTAAGACTCGCTGCGGCAGATATTGTTAGTTCAACGTTATTTTGTTGATTCGATTCCTGCTTGCTGCAAGCAGCATTTAAAACGATCATTAAAATTGTTAATCCCAAAAGAAAAATTTTGTTCATCCAAAATGTCCCCTTAAACAGCACTAGTCCAACTTCTTACATCATTATAACGAATTGATATGATTCCATAAAGTAGTGTTAAACAAAAAAACTGCCTATTCGGCAGTTTTCGAAGGGAATCTAGTTATTGTTGAGTTAGTTTTTAAACCTATTTTTGTATTAAAGACTAGATGACTGCTTATTGAAGACGGCTGTCAACACGCTGGCATACTTCATCTGCGCTTAACCCATTCGCTTCAATAACGGGAGCTTTTGTCACTGTATCCGCCATTCCCATTACATTGGAATCAAGGCCAGTAATAACACAGCAATCACAATTCTGTGCGTCTGACTCCTGTTTTAATTCGACAACGTCATAACCCTTATCCCGTAGAGCTTGTTGAATATCTGTAAGAGATTGTTCTACTCCAACTCTTGCCATAACAAACACCTCCTCCTGTAGATTATCTTGCCTAAGTTCCGGGTAATTATTCTGAATAAGCCAAGGTTATCTACCAAAAACTATATATGGAGGTGTTATGATGAGTAAACGTAAAGCAGATCCATCCACAATCGGCCTTAGTTCACCACAGGTTGAAGGCCAAGGAACAACCAACACAGAAACAGGAAAAAGAAAAGAACCGTCATCCCGAAGAAAAGAAAAACGTTTTTAAGATGGAAAAAGCGAGCATTTATGCCCGCTTTTTTCCTTATTTGTACATTTCCGCTACTTGTTTTTGAATTTCAGGATTTTCAAGGTACTCGTCATACGTCATTTGCTTATCAACAAGACCATTAGGAGTAATTTCAAAGATCCGGTTCGCGATCGTCTGAATGAATTGATGGTCATGAGATGCAAACAAGAGTGATCCTTTGAAATTAATTAATCCATTATTCAAAGCTGTAATCGATTCTAAATCAAGGTGGTTAGTTGGTTCATCAAGAAGGAGAACATTGGCGCCGCTTAACATCATTTTAGAGAGCATGCAGCGGACTTTTTCTCCACCTGAAAGAACGCTTGCCTTCTTAAGCACTTCTTCACCTGAGAACAACATTCTTCCTAAAAAGCCGCGTAAAAAGCTTTCACTATCGTCCTTTGGTGAAAATTGGCGCAGCCAATCTACAAGGCTCATATCACTGTTTTCAAAGTACTCGGAATTATCCTTTGGAAAATAGGCTTGGGACGTTGTAATACCCCACTTAAAAGTTCCCGAATCTGCTTCCATTTCACCCATAAGAATTTTAAATAGGGTTGTCTTAGCCACTTCATTTGTACCAACAAGTGCAATTTTATCGCCTTTGTTCATAAAAAAGCTGATGTTATCAAGGACTTTGACACCATCTATTGTCTTGGTCAGCCCCTCAACCCTTAATAAATCATTCCCGATTTCACGTTCTGGTGTAAAACCTACAAAAGGATATCGGCGTGAGGATGGTCTAATATCATCCAATGTAATTTTATCTAATAGCTTTTTACGGGATGTTGCCTGCTTTGATTTAGAGGCATTAGCACTAAACCTGGCAATAAAGCTCTGAAGCTCCTTAATTTTTTCTTCTTTCTTTTTATTTGCATCTTGTGCCATTTTTGTAGCAAGTTGACTAGATTCATACCAGAAATCGTAGTTCCCAACATAAATTTGGATTTTCGCGTAGTCAAGGTCAGCAATATGCGTACAAACCTTGTTTAAGAAATGCCGGTCATGGGAAACAACAATAACGGTATTTTCAAAGTTGATTAGAAATTCTTCTAGCCATTGAATGGCCTTAATATCTAAGTGGTTCGTCGGCTCATCAAGCAGTAAAACATCTGGTTTTCCAAACAGTGCTTGTGCAAGAAGAACCTTAACCTTTTCAGAACCAGTTAATTCTTCCATTTTTTTATAATGAAGACTCTCATCAATACCTAGTCCCTTTAAAAGAATAGCCGCTTCTGGTTCTGCTTCCCAGCCGTTCAGTTCAGCAAATTCGCCTTCAAGTTCAGCAGCTTTCATTCCATCTTCATCAGTGAAGTTTTCTTTCATATAAATAGCGTCTTTTTCCTGCATTACTTCATATAAACGGGCATGACCCATAATAACCGTTTTTAAGACATCAAATTCTTCGTATTCAAAATGGTTTTGTTTTAGGACAGCCATCCGTTCATTTGGGCCTAGTTGAACCGTACCTGTTTGAGCCTCAATTTCACCGGACAAGATTTTAAGAAAAGTTGACTTTCCGGCACCGTTCGCACCGATTAGCCCATAACAGTTACCTGGAGTAAACTTTATGTTTACATCTTCAAATAACTTTCGATCTCCATATCTTAAACTGACATTACTTACTGTGATCATTTACAAATCCTCCAAGAACAAAATATCTTTTAATTATATCACTTAACGAGAGAAAGAGCGAATTCTTTGTTGAAAGAAGAGAGAAAGTGGGAGAAAAGAAAAAAATATGAAGAAAAATTTTCTAAATTTTTTTCGAGGTTTTCATACTTTATTCATAATTATAGTGTAGAATGATTTTTAAGAAGTAATAAAGAAGGTGAGAGTTATGACGAAAAAGCAGCTGACTGAACTCGTTAACAAGCTGAAACAAGCTGGAATCAAAGCGAGTTTGACAAAACCAAAGTCCAATTATCTTTTATCTCTCCAACAAATAAAAAAATATCCTTCATCCGTAAACTAAGACGGTAATGAAAAGCGATTAATCCAGGGGACTAACCGCTTTTTTTATGTTCTTAATCTATTTCTTCCATTATATCTACCGTACCAGAGTCCAATCAAAATCTCTCACTATCGCTGCAAAATCCTTTATAATAGTAAAAAACAATAGGGTGAAATCGATGATTCATAAAGTTTGGCTATATTCCTCTCAATTATTACTATTAATTATTATTTTTCATGCTGGCAATCTGATGACAAAGTTCTTTCATTGGAAAGTACCGGGCAACGTAATTGGCATGATCATTCTATTAGGACTGCTATGGTTGAAAATCATCAAGGTTGATCAGATTGAAACTACAGCAAACTGGCTTTTAAAGCACCTTGGATTCTTTTTCATACCGATATCGGTAGGGTTAATGACATTAGGTGCTGTTATCGTGAAAAATGGTCTTTTATTACTTTTTATCCTATTTATTAGTGCCTTTATTGGCTTAATTACCGCGGGGAAAACAACGCAGACAGTTATTAAAAGAAAAGATGTGAAAGTAAATGCTCATCACGATCGTTAGTATTATCGTAACGGTTTCAGCATACATTCTTAGTCGGTTCTTAAATGGGAAATATGCTTCCCCCCTTACGAATCCAGTGTTTTTTAGTACTGTGTTGGTTATTCTTTTATTAACTGTTACAAATATTTCATATGAAGAATATAGTCAGGCAAAGGTTATTATGACCTATTTTTTAGGACCAGCAACGGTTGCGATAGCCGTCCCGATATATAAGAATAGGAAGGTACTGGCTAGATATTTTTATGCAGCAATGATGGGATTATTCACGGGTTCCGTTATCACGATAAGTATTGCCATGATGTTAGCGTACTGGTTTCATTTACCGGAAAGTATCTTAATTTCATTAAGTGTGAAATCGATTACGACGCCAATAGCGGTTGAAACAGGTAAAATGATTGGCGGAAACAGCCCATTGATCGCGGGTTTTGTCATCATTACAGGTATTATTGGGGCGATGTTTGGGGCTAAGTGGCTGTCTTTATGTAAGGTTGAACATCCTTTTGCCAGAGGGCTGTCAATTGGCTCTATTGCTCATGGAATAGGAACAGCAGAGGCCGTAAAAGAAGGAGAAATTCAAGGGGCTGTTGCCGGTGCAGCGATGGGGATTGCAGGAATCATAACCTCAATTGTCATTCCGTATGTTATTCCTTTTTTTAATTAAATGCGCTTGTTGATTTTACAATTATATTGATTGGAGCGCATATCAACTCGCAAATAGGAATAATTTTCTTTGACAAAAAATGTTTATTAGCATATTCTTAAATAGAATAAGTTTTTTATAAAAGGGAGTATGTTGTATGTTAGGTGTCGTTCTTAACTAATCCAATGAATTGGATATTTTCATTCCAAACAAACTTTTTTCGAATTAGATCGAATAAAAGTTTATTTCTTATGGTTTTGGAATGGAGTTAAGAACAATGGGTACCTACGCATACAATGTTTACCATGTAGCTGTGTACATCCGTGTAGGCAGTTTTTTTATGGTTATATATTGTAGATGAAATGAGTTTAAACCCGCTCATTTATTTAACTAGGCCGCAATGACATTGTTCATTGCGGCTATTTTTATTTTTAGGAGGAATAGTTGTTGAATACTCATACAATCAAGACGTTAGAATTTAATCGAATAAAAGAGACTATTGCACAATCAGCATTGACAGTGGAAGGGAAGGCGAAAATTCTTGAGCTTTCCCCGTCAACAAATATCAAACAGGTTGAAGCATTATTAGATGAAGTGACGGAAGCTGTAGAGATCTTAAAGAAAAGTTCAAGTGTACCGGTTCATGGGTTAAGTGGAATGGAGCAATTACTAAAGAAACTTAATAAAGGTTCTGCGTTGACTACAGACCAATTAATGAAGCTTCAAGATTTCCTTGATTGCTGCGGGAAAATGCGACGGTTTATGAAGGATAAGAGCTTTTTAGCCCCAAGAGTTTCTGCATACGTTGAAGCCATTGATGACTTGCCGGAGTTAGCAGCAGAAATTTCACGCTGTTTACGCAACGGCAGGGTTGATGATTATGCAAGTAAAGATTTATTAAAAATAAGAAAGCAAATGGCCATACAGGAAGAGCGGTTAAAAGAAAAAGTAGTTCAGTTGATTCGCTCTAACAAATATAAAACGTATTTACAAGAAAATGTAGTAAATCAAAGGGATGGAAGATATGTAATCCCAATAAAAAAGGAGTACCGGAATAAAATGAAAGGAACCGTTCTTGATACATCCGCATCAGGGTCTACCTTATTTATTGAACCTGAAGAAATTGCACTCTTTCAGGAACAATTATCCTGGCTGACGGCAGATGAAGAGAGTGAAGTTCAAAAAATTCTATCCTATTTGACCGGTCTCGTTGAAGGAAAGGAACATCAAATACGGTTGGCAATTGAAACGATGGTTCATTATGACTTTATGTTTGCTAAGGCTAAGTACTCCCACAGCTTAGAAGGTGTCAGGGTCAGTGTTAATCAAGCGCAGGTCATCAAACTTGTGCAGGCAAAACATCCATTGCTGGGGGATAAAGCTGTCCCATTATCTATAGAGATGGGAGAGGGAACCCATGCACTTGTGATAACAGGCCCAAATACTGGCGGAAAAACGGTAACCATTAAAACGGTTGGACTGCTTACATTAATGGTCCAATGCGGTTTGCTTATTCCTGTTGAGGAAGGAAGTTGTGTACATGTTTTTGACCGTATTCTCGTTGATATTGGAGATGGCCAGAGTATTTCGGAAAATTTAAGTACCTTTAGCTCAAGAATCGTCAATATTATTGATATCCTTAAAGAAACAAACGATAATACGTTAGTTTTATTAGATGAACTAGGATCAGGTACAGATCCGAGTGAAGGAATGGGCTTGGCAACGGCCATATTGGAGCAGCTTTATCATAAAGGTGCTGTGCTGCTTGCAACTACTCATTATAGTGAAATAAAAGAGTTTGCGGAGGAACATCCAGGTTTTCTTAACGGAGCGATGGAATTTGATCTCGAAACACTTAGTCCAACGTATCGGTTACATGTCGGCAGAGGGGGAGAGAGTCAGGCATTTGCCATCGCCTTGAAGCTCGGAATTCATCCAAGAATAATTGAACGTGCTCATCAAATTACTTATAAAGAAAGCAAACAGTATCTACTTGAGGAAACAGATGCCTGGAAACGAAGAGACCTCGAAAAACAGGTGATCGTGAACAAATATAGGAGTCGATTGAAAAACCAGGTTAAAGAGGTTGAAATACCTGTTTATCATCAAGGGGATAACGTCAAGATTTCCCCAACAGATGAATTGGGTATTGTTTATTCTGGCCCGGATGCAAAAGGAAACTATATCATTCAAATAAAAGGAGAAAAAATATCGGTCAATCATAAAAGAATAAAGCTTTATATTTCTGCCAAAGAACTATATCCCGCTGATTATGACTTTGATATTATTTTTCAATCAAAGGAAAATCGAAAGAAAAGTAAGATTCTTTCAAAAAGACATGATGGAGATATCACGATTGAATATGAGGAATAAATGAAATCACAAAGCCTTCCACAGTGGAAGGCTTTTATTTCATTTTATCAGATTTGACATAATCCATTCAGCAACAACTCCGCCGAAGTAAACTCCAAATACACCAAGGACAGCAGACAAGACTGGTGGAGCTGGAAGCGGTAATTTTAGAAACCTGAAAAGAATACCAACTGCCATTCCAGCAACGATACTTAGAATTAACTCCTTCATCCATTTTCCCTCATTTCATCTACTGAAGACTAGGAAATCCAATAAAACGTCATTAATCTTAAGTATGTTGCATTTTAATATTCTTATTCGTTTCTAAAAGGCACACTGTTTATTTATCATGATTCTTTTGATACCTTTCAGCAAGCAGCATTTTTACTTGATTGTAGCTTAATCCAGACTGGTTGTTTAACTTTTTTACCTCTTCAATGTCAGTACCGACAATTGTATATTTTTTAGACGATGATTTCATAAAATATTCCTTCCTTATTTTGTTTGGTGTAAAGAATAGATCTTAGGCAATGAAAACATGATTTTTGGTACATACTATTAAAAAAGGAGGCGGTTCCCATTTTTTATGGTAAAAGGGCTAAAGACGAAGAAATTGAAAATATAATGGTTGATACAGAAATTTACTCGTGTATGGATGATTCCTGTATTGGCTGGATGAGAAAGGATTTTGTAACAGATGATCTCCTTTGTCCAATGTGTGGAAATCAAATGATTCAAGAAATAAGAGAACTTCCAAAAATATAAATATGTTGTTACAAAAAAGACTGTCCCAAAGTAGACAGTCTTTTATTGTTCACCAAAACCAAAGTAGTGATCCTCATAAGCTTGCTGTGCAGACTCCGATGTAGCAAAAAGAGCATCATCATCTTCAATGACATGAAAGGTTTCATTTATAAACAAGGCTAATGAATTGGGGTCCTTAGGGTGTTGAACAATCTCGGCTGCCTTTATATTCGCTACCGATGGTACATGCGGATTACGATAGATTACAAACACCTCGTCACCAGGCTTAGCACCCGCTATATCGATCATATCCATAGTTATATCCATCCTTTAAAGATTCTCGTTTTGCTGGCGAATTTCGTCCCCAGCGATCATCGTGTTTGCTTCCTCCAGGCTTTTGTGCTCATCTACAGAATCACCAGGAACATTTTTTTGATTAGGAAAAATAGACCCATTATTAATTGTCACTTGAGACTCTTTTGGGGCAGTTGTTAAATAGTCATTCTTTTTGGCTTTAGCCATACAAACACCTCCTGTTAGAAGGATTTGCATAAAATATAATGTTTATGCCCGCCTAATTTTAACTGAAAAAAACTCTCCAGCTTCATACTGGAGAGTTTTTCCTATTCTTCTTTTTTTGAAAGACAACGATCACATTCCATTAGATAACTTTCAGCTTGTTCTTCCATGTGCTGTCCACATACTGGACATTCCTTTTTAGGTAAATTACGAAAAAATTCTACTGGATTCATTAACATTATAATACACTCCCTTTTTTAATACAGTTTATTTATTTTTTTTCTGTTGCAGTACAGCAATTTCAAAAAAAAGCACTTACTCTTCTCTTTTAGATAGACAACGATCACATTCCAATAGATAGCTTTCAGCTTGTTCTTCCATGTGCTGCCCACACTCTGGGCATTCCTTTTTAGGTAAATTACGAAAAAATTCTACTGGATTCATTAACATTATAATACACTCCCTTTTTTAATACAGTTTATTTATTTTTCCCCTGTTGCAGTACAGTAATTTCAAAAAAAAGCACTTACTCTTCTCTTTTAGATAGACAACGATCACATTCCAATAGATAGCTTTCAGCTTGTTCTTCCATGTGCTGCCCACACTCTGGGCATTCCTTTTTAGGTAAGTTACGAAAAAATTCAACCGGACTCATTAACATTTAAATTCCTCCCTCTTTTAATACAGTTTATAAACTTTCTACCTGTTGTAGTACAGTATAATCAAAAAAAAGAATTTTGTGTAGACTTTTTAGAAAAAAAATTCTCTTTTTTCTAAAAAATAATTCTTTTTTCACAGAAATTATTTTGCACTTAAATGGCAGGAGTATGTATCATCAATAGTATTTATTTGGTTAAAATAATGTTTATTACAGGCGTAAATATTGCTTTCCAACTATTCGTTTTTATTTTACAATCAAATTAGACACAGAATTGTAACATTTGGAGGGGATGCCGATAATGGATCCTGAATTAGTAGCAAGTTATCCATATTTGATTATCATCGCTATTGGATTAACCATTATGGCTTCATATACAGGTTTAGATATGTTTACACTAGTAAAGGCTTCAAATAATAATAGAAGACTTCTTTACTTGGGTGGAACTTTTTCATTAGGGATTGGGATATGGGTAATGAATTTTCTCGGGTTAATCGCTGCAGACATTCAGCGATTTTCGAGTTACCAAATTCCATTAACTGTATTATCGATTTTTATTGGTATAGCATTTACTGGTCTAGCTTTTATTCCGTTTTTTAGAAAAACAATTGATTTCTCCCATCTGTTGTATGGGAGTTTATTATTAACTGTTGCTGTTTTTTCCGTTCATATTACCAGCATTTATGCAATGAACCTCATTATAAACTATCATATTCCGATACTAGTGATTACAGGAATTATCATATTTGGCTCGTTTTTACTTTCTTTATGGATATTGTTTTCTTCCAAAAACTACGCAAAAGGGGACAGGGCTTGGCTGAAACCCATTAGTGCCTTAATTGTGGCAGGGACGATTGCGGAAGGCCACTTTTTACTAAAGAGAGCCACTTCTGTTAGCACAAATCATGAACTTGGGAATGCTGTTGGAAATGATGCGTCATTTTTAATTTATATTTTGTTGTTAATGACAGTTTTAATCATAAGTGGGTTAATTGGCTCCAGTACTTTGATTAGTAAGCAGCTCGTCGAATCCGATGCGAATTTACGGGACATTACAGCTGCCTTAGATGCATCAAGCATTTTATCCATAACGGATCCTAAAGGACAGATTGTGTTCGTTAACGATAAGTTTGAAGAAATCTCACAGTATAAAAAAGAAGAAGTACTTGGGAGAAACATCCGTTTATTGAATTCCGGATACCATACAAAAGAGTTTTTTAAAGATTTATGGGAGACGGTTCGTACTGGAAAGGTATGGAGGGGCGAAATTTGTAATAGAACGAAGGACGGCAGATTCTATTGGGTCGATACCACCATTGTTCCCTTTCTGAATAAAAAGGGGAAACCAACACAATATGTAGCGATACGCACGGATATCACAAATCGAAAGAATGCAGAGAAGGCCCTTTTAAATTCCATTAAAGAAACTAGAGATATTACCTTCGCACTTGATCAATCATCCATTGTGGCCATTACCGATGAAAAGGGGAAAATCACAAGTGTAAATGATAAGTTCTGTGAAATTTCGAAGTACAGCCGTGAAGAACTTATCGGCCAAGATCACCGGATACTAAACTCGGGGTATCATCCAAAAGAGTTTTTCAAAGAGCTATGGAGTACAATTGGTCAAGGAACAGTATGGAAGGGAGAAATCTGTAACCGGGCCAAGGATGGTTCTCTTTATTGGGTGGATACGACGATTGTTCCGTTTCTAAAAGAAAATGGGAAGCCTTATCAATATGTTGCCATTCGTACAGATATTTCAGATCGCAAGACAGCTGAACAGAATTTAAAAGAATCCGTAAAAGATAATAATGACATTCGTTTCGCACTTGATCAATCCACGATTGTGGCCTTTACGGATGCAAGAGGAATTATTACGAGTGTTAATGATAAGTTCTGTGAAATTTCAAAATACACACGTGAAGAACTTATTGGAAAAGACCATAACATCCTTAACTCTGGCTTTCACTCAAAAGAGTTCTTTAAAAATCTGTGGAGAACCATCGGGGAAGGAAAAGTATGGAAAGGTGAAATTAGAAATAAAGCAAAAGATGGTTCTCTTTATTGGGTCGATACGACAATTGTGCCGTTTTTGAATGAAAACGGCAAACCATATCAGTATGTTGCGATTCGAAATGATATTACAGAGAGAAAGAAAACCGAAGAGGTATTGCACCGACAAGATAAACTCGCTGCTGTTGGTCAATTAGCGGCTGGGGTAGCTCATGAAATTCGTAACCCATTAACTTCGATGAAGGGTTATGCAGAGTTCTTAACATTGGATGAAAAGGACCCTGAACGGTTGGAGTTTATCAACATCATATTAGATGAAATTGAGCGGGTTAACACGATTGTTGAGGATTTCATGGTATTAGCCAAACCAAAAATGATTGAATTAGAAGAGAAAAATGTAGTTCCTGTTATCCAAAACGTTGTGTCTCTGCTCGAGTTCGAGGCTAGAAAGAAACATGTCCGCCTTACTTTTGATTGTCCGCATGAAATCATCCAGATTGAATGTGATGAAAACCGCTTAAAACAAGTGTTCTTGAATTTTATTAAAAATGGAATTGAGGCTATGCCAAACGGCGGAGAATTACACGTAAAAACGATGATTCATGATAATAATGTCCAAATATCGATTCAGGATACGGGTGTCGGAATACCAAAAGAAAAATTAAAGAAGCTCGGTGAACCCTTCTACACGACAAAGAAAAACGGTAATGGACTAGGATTAATGGTAAGCTTTAAAATTATTGAAAATCATAATGGTAAAGTATTCGTAGAAAGTGAACCAAATAAAGGAACGACCTTCAATATTTTGCTGCCTGCGAAACCAGCATAAAGAAAACGGGAGATTTTTCTCCCGTTTTCTTTATTTGAATTAAATTTTCATATTAAAGACAAATTTTTTTTTGAAAATGAAACCGTTTTCTTGTCGGATAGATTAATATGATTATATAGGTACTTTATTTTTTTAACGGGAGGGAAGAGAATGGGGGAAGCTAGCTACGTTAAAACAATCTGCGGATACTGTGGAACAGGCTGTGGGTTAGTTTTGGAAGTACAAGATAATAGAATTACGAAAATCCGCGGCGATAAAGAGGCTCCGGTTAATAAAGGTCAGACATGTGTGAAAGGAGCATTCGCCTACGAATATGTCCATTCAAGCAAGCGTTTAACATCTCCAATGATTCGTAAGGCAGGCGCATTAGTGGAAACTTCGTGGGATGAAGCATACCGATATATAGCAGAAAAATTGGAAGCGATTAGAGACAATTGGGGTCCTAATGCAATTTCGATGTTTGCTTGTGCAAGAACAACCAATGAATCTAATTATATCACCCAAAAATTTATGAGGACGGTTATAGGCAGTAATAATATCGATGGCTGTAACCGAACCTGACACGCACCTAGCGTTGCCGGTCTGGCAACTGTATTTGGAAGCGGTTTCCCTACGAACACTTTGGAGGATTTTGACAGGGCAGAGGTACTGTTGCTGATGGGCTCCAATACGACCGAGGCACACCCGATTATCGCGAATCGAATTAAAAAAGCAGTTAAATCCGGTTTGAGGGTCATTGTGATTGATCCAAGAAAAATTGAAATGGTGAAATCTGCCCACCGTCATTTACAAATTAAAGTTGGCACCGATATTGCGCTAATTAATGCTTTTTTAAGGATTATTATAAAAGAAAACTTATATAACCCTGAATTTATCCAGACGTATACGATTGATTTTGATTCTTTGAAGAAACAGGTAGAGCCGTATACTCCAGAATTTGCAGCAGCGATAACAGGATTATCAGCAAAAGATATTATAACAACAGCAAGAGAATATGCTGTTTCAAGCGGTTCAATGATTGCCTACACACTGGGGATAACGGAACATCATTGTGGCGTTAACAATGTCTTTGATATTGCAAACTTAGCATTACTCACTGGAAATATTGGAAAGCCGGGGGCAGGAATCATGCCGCTGCGGGGGCAAAACAATGTACAGGGTGCAGGTGATATGGGCTGCCTTCCAAACCAATTAGCTGGAGCCATGAGCCTGACGAATGATGAATATAGAGACCGCTATGAGAAGGAATGGAATGTTCAGTTAAATCCGATGGCTGGTGACACCCAAACGAGAACGTTTGACAGGATAGAATCAGGTGATTTAAAAGCTCTATATATCATTGGGGAAAATCCGCTCCTTGCAGATGTTAATATGAATCATACAAAGGAATTGATGAAAAAACTAGATTTGCTAATTGTTCAAGAAATTTTCTTAACAGAAACAGCTAGTATCGCTGATGTCGTCCTGCCTGCTTGTTCATGGGGAGAGGTCGATGGGACCTATACCAATACGGATCGAAGAATTCAGAGAGTTCGAAAAGCAGTTGAACCTCATCCAAATGTGAAGGAAGATTGGGAAATCCTATGCGAGTTATCAACAGTCATGGGATATCCGATGAGCTATTCCAGCAGCGAAGAAATTTGGAATGAAGTAAGAAAGTTAGCATGGGAAATGTATGGTGGAATATCCTACAGCAGACTCGAACAGGAGTACAGCATTCATTACCCGTGTCCAGATGAAAAACATCCAGGAACATTTGTCATGCATGAGAGGTTTTATCAAAATGCCCCCCATGTCAGGAAGTCGCCATTTGTACCTGTAGATTTTACACCGCCTATGGAACTTCCAGATAAAGAATTTCCATTTACTCTAACGACTGGAAGACGTTATGAGTACTATAATACACATTCGCAAACTCGTTATTATGCACCTGGAGTAAAAGTGAAACAAACAGAAGAAACAGTCGATATTCACCCCGACGATGCTCTTGTATTAGGTATCCGGGATGGCGAGGTCGTTCAGGTCCGCTCTCGCAGGGGAGAGTTGACGGTAAAAGCGAAAATAACAGAACAGGTCGTACCAGGGCTGGTGTTTATGAGTTTTCACTGGAGTGAAACCCCAACAAACGTTTTAACATTAAACGAATATGACCCTATTTCAGGTACAGCAGAATATAAGGCATGTGCAGTCGCTATTTCTCGTATACAATGAAAAAAGCCGGAATTATCCGGCTTTTTTTACTGCTTGAGTAACAATTGTTGCTTTTCTTTGATAGTAGTACCAGTTAAGTGCGATAGAGATAACATAAAATGCGATGAAGAAGTAAAATGCTGTTACGTACGTTCCAGTTGAATTAATAGACCAAGCAAACAATTTTGGGATTAAGAATGAGCCGTAGGCTGCAAAAGCTGCTGTAAAACCAATGACAGGTGCTGCTTCCTTTGGAATAAAGATGTTTGGTATCATTTGGAAGGTTGATCCAGACCCTATACCAGATGCCAAGAAGAGAATCAGGAATGAGGTCAAGAAACCAGCAAACTGTTTTGTATTTAAGAAATGAATAACCCCTAATGCACCAATTCCCATAATTACTAATACGTATGCTGTTACTCTTGCACCGCCAAGTTTATCTGAAATCCA
Source organism: Neobacillus sp. Marseille-Q6967 (assembly GCF_946151075.1). Classification (GTDB taxonomy): domain Bacteria; phylum Bacillota; class Bacilli; order Bacillales; family Cytobacillaceae; genus Neobacillus. The sequence continues at coordinate 554,993 of NZ_OX267715.1, forward strand.
GCCGCCGACTGGTCGAGCAGCCGCTGCTAAAAGGGCTCCTAAGAAGGCTAGAGACAGATGTTCTGGGAATTGTGATTTTAATAAGAGCGGGAATGCCGCTGAAAAGCCGATGAAAGAACCGAATGTCGCAACATATAAGACTGTCATAATCCAAGTGTGCTTGCGTTTCACAATGACAAATTGTGCCGAAACCGATTGTTTAGCTCCTGGAACATTATCCATTTTAAAAGCTGCTAGTAATGTCATGATAATAATTGGAATAACCCATATAAATGCTGCGTTTTGTAACCAAACTTCTTGGCCATTTGCTAAAACCTGACCACCTCCGACAAATGCAAATGCTCCCGTTGTAATGATTAGCGGTGTTACAAATTGAACTACAGATACTCCCATGTTACCTAATCCGCCATTAATACCAAGTGCAGTGCCTTTTTCTTTTTGGGGAAAGAAAAAGCTGATATTCGCAGATGAAGAAGAAAAGTTACCGCCGCCAAGTCCACATAGAGCTGCTAATAAAAGCATCATCGAGTATGGGGTGTCTGGATTTTGAACGGCAATCCCGATGCCAATTGCTGGAATCGCCAGTATACCTGTAGAAATAACAGTCCAGTTTTTACCGCCAATCGAACCAACAGCAAAAGTATACATAAATCTAAGTGTTGCCCCGACAAGCCCTGGAACCGCTGCTAAAGTTAAAAGTTGCTCATCCGTAAAGTTAAAGCCAATATCATTTAATCTTGTAGCAACAACTGACCAAATTTGCCAAACAATAAATGCCAGCATAAGTGATGGGACAGAAATAGATAAATTTCGTCTTGCATGTTTTTTTCCTTCATTGTTCCAGAATTTCTGATCCTCTGGATTCCAATAATTAATTCGTGCCATATTAATCTCTCCCTAAACCTTATTGTTTTATCTTTTATGTTTTCTTGTGGTTGGTGTTTATGTTGTAACTATAAACCACATGGTAACATGATTTTTGTGACGTACGTCACAAAAATGGTGAAGGAACTGTGAACAAAGGCCCGAAGTCAAAAAGTTGTAATAATTAGCCCTTTTAAAAGAAAAATAGACTTTCCGAAGAAAGTCTATTGATTGCTATTTGTGTTTGTCAGTTGCTTCGCTAAACATTCCAACATAGTTTTTGGTTTCACCATGATCATCTTTTATCGCAGTGATGCTCAGCCATTCTTTATAGATTTCTTGGTTTTTACGTTTGTTCCAAATATACCCTTCCCAATGCCCCTGTGTTAATAAATGTGACCACATGTTTCGATAAAATTCATTGTTATGTTCACCAGATTGAAGCACACTTGGTGTTTTTCCTATGACCTCATCTGGATTATATCCGGTAATCCTAGTAAAGGCGGGATTCACACTTACAATAATTCCATTTGCATCAGTTACGGTAATTCCATCTATTGCTGTTTTTACAATCTTAGCAGATATGTCTAGTTTTTCTTGATAAAATAACCATAAAACTAAAATTAAACTGGCAAGTGAACATTCGGATAATGCCATAAAACCAATGGCATAGTGCCCAGTCCAATTAAAAAGAACTGACAAGATAACAGGTGGAAAGAAACCTCCAATTCCCCCCATTGCAGCAACAATGCCATTTACGATTCCTGACTGTTTGGAAAAATACAATGGTACGAGTTTAAATATGGCACCATTTCCAATTCCCGCACAAAAGGCTACTAATAAACAGCCAAACGAGTATATGGGAAGTGAAGGTGTAAAAGATAATAAAAATCCAGAAAAAGTTAAACCGGTAAATACACCAATTAAAATTAAAAATGGATTAAATTTATCCCCCAGCCAGCCTCCAATAGGGCGAAAAATGGTTGCAATTGCAATAAAACCTGCAGTACGAAGACCTGCATCCACCTTATCCAGCTGAAAATGATTCACTAAAAATGAAGGCAAATAAATCGTGAAAGCAACAAACGATCCAAATGTTATGAAATAAAATAAACTTAAAAACCAAAGCTTATGATTTTTATATACAACCTTAACCTGCTCTACCAATGAAGTCTGGATTTTCTTTTCATTTTTATCACCTATTAGGAGATTTAAGATCGCAAAAACGAATACAACTAGAAGAAATAGTTGTACTGTTGTTCTCCAGCCGAATTGTTCCGCAAGTACTGGGGCAGAAAAAGATGTAAGGGCTGTACCAATATTTCCAGCCCCGTATATCCCATTTATTAAACCGTGTTTTTCTTTAGGATAATATTTAGGTAGTGAGGTTACACCAACAGAGAAAACAGCACCCCCGACTCCTAGGAAGAATCCACCTAAAAGTAACATCATTAAATGTTTTGCAAAACCAATAATCGCAATAGGAATCAGTAGAATAATAAAACTGATAGAGTAAAGTAATCTTGCTCCATAACGGTTGGTCCAAAACCCTATTGGTACACGAAGAAGTGATCCAAGAATCACTGGTATGGCGGTTGTCCATGCAACTTGGGTAGATGTTAAATTAATTTCACTCTGGATATACGGCATTAGCGATGAAATGAGTACCCAAACCATAAATCCTGCAATAAGGCTGGCGGTTTGAATAAATAATTGTTTCGTCCCTTGATTCATTCCAATCCCCCTTACATATTTTTGTTTCAGTGTTTAAACACAACACCTGCGATAATATTAAAAAAAATCAGTTAAAGGACATTTTTTCTTTTAGATTATAGAACATTCTTAAAATACCGGCAGTGAGTTATGACACAAAGTTGTAAAAAAATGATAAAATTTTTTCTTGAAGTCCTATGTTCAGCGGCACGTTTTAAACCTTAAGTTCTGTATACTTAGGGAAAAGGATAGGGGAGACTACAAATGGTGAAATTTCAAGAAATCGATACATTAGAAGATAAGCTTGAATTAATGACAAAGCTTTCTAAGAAGTTTTTTTCTAAAGCCGAAAAAGTTGATATTGAAGGAGGTTTTCCTTTCGAAAATATTAAGGATTTAATCGATACAGGCTATACTTCATTGACTGTTCCAAAAAGGTTTGGCGGTCAAGAAATCCCGCTCAGTAGTTTAGTTCGTTTGCAAGAAAGGATTGCGGAGGGGGATGGTTCTACTTCTTTATCCATAGGGTGGCATATGGGTATTATCAAAAATCTGGGAGAAAAACAGACTTGGAAAGAATCGGTTTTTGAACAACTTTGTGAAGAGGTTAAAAGAGGATGTTTAATTAATAGTGCTGCAACCGAGCCTAAAACAGGGAGCCCCACTCGCGGCGGGAGACCTGAAACTACAGCTGTTAAAAAGGGTGATTATTGGATCCTGAACGGCCATAAATCATTTACAACCATGTCACCGGTACTGGATTATTTTATTGTCAGTGCGAGTTTAGAAGAAACTAACCAGGTTGGTAACTTTTTAATACCAAGGTCTGCTGACGGAATCAAGATTGTAGAAACATGGGATAGTATCGCCTTGAGAGGAACAGGCAGTCATGATTTACATCTTCAATCTTTAAAAGTTCCAGATGAGTATTTCGTTGAGTTGATCAATAATGAAAATAGAACAGCTAATGGCTGGCTGCTGCATATTCCTGCATGTTATTTAGGAATTGCCAAGGCGGCTAAAAAATATGCCATCCAATTTGCTTTAGAATATTCCCCTAATAGTATTGAAGGTTCAATCATAAACCTCCCTGCAGTTAAGCAAAAAATAGGAGAAATAGAGTTAAAGCTTTTGCAATCAGAGACCTTTCTTTATTCTGTTTCACATCAATGGGATGTTTCTGATCAAAATAGCAGGGCCAAAATGGGTCCTATTTTGGGGGCCGTTAAATTGAATGTTACGAATACAGCTATATCTGTTGTGGATCTTGCAATGCGGGTTGTTGGTGCAAGAAGTTTATCTGCAAAAAATCCACTGCAGCGCTTTTACAGGGATGTAAGAGCGGGGCTCCACAATCCCCCGATGGATGATATGACAATCATGAATCTTGCATCAAGAGCGATAGCATCCATTCAGACTAACGAAAAATAACCCAGCCAATTGGCTGGGTTTTACTAAATATTAAAATTTCAATGAAAACAGCCTCATTTGGTGAAAAAACAGGGAGTAAAATAAAATATCGAAGAACACCCTAAAGATAAAGGGGTGATGAAAGATGCCAAGAGGAAAAGAATTGGAGCAGCTTCCAATGGCGAATATCCTGCCGGGTGCAGGTAAGGATACCGGCAAATACGATAGAACCGTTCTTGAGGGGAGTCCACAACAAATTCAGCCAGAGCCAAGCGATATTAACAAAGATAATGAAGATATGGTGTAGCACTCGAATGAAATTCTTTTTGTTAGTAAAAAATAAGTTGACTACATAATTTATAGGAGTGAAAACATGGATGAAAGACGAGTGAAACAAATATTATCTTCCACAGCTGATATTGAAGTGAAATATAATGGTGCATCTGTTTGGATTGATCAGCTAAACGAAGATGGCAGAACAGCAACGGTTCATTTACGCGGGCCACTGGAAGAAAGAACAATCGTCGAAATCGGAGAATTAATCGAAGAATAAGACTATAACCACCTTCTAATGAGGTGGTTTTGATATTTTGTGACCGCCTTCTTCCATTATATAGACACATATTAAAAATGAGGAAGAAATCCCTACAGAATTCTTCCTTCTTTTTGCATATAGTGCTAAGTATATTAACGATCGTAGGGCCAATCAATATGAACTCCATTGATAGCGCCGGGTTCTTCTATATCTTGGAGCGAGTTCATGTAGTTTTCAAATTCAATTTGCAGTTCTTTCGGAGCACCTGGTTTTAAGTGCCAGTTTCCCGGTTCATCAACAAAATAGGGACTTTTCGTAAATTCGGGTCTTTTTCTTGGCATTTGAAGCCTCCAATCATTTTTTTGTTAGCATTTACCTCCAGTTACTCACCTATTCAAAAAAATATTTCAGAACTATTTCTAAAATAAAATGTTATCGTATATCCTAAAAAAGATAAGACTAATATCATATTGCACCCCATAAATTTCCGGTTTATCATTACATAAAACTGGATATAGGGTGAAGGCATTCCTTAATGAATAATTGGGGTTATTTGGAATTGTTAATAAAATAATTGAAACCTAATGCTGATTATTTCGTCTTATATAAGGATTAACCCGAAATTCATTTGTATATGTCCATCAAAATTGACCAAGCAGTATGGGAGATTTTAAGTTTGCTAGTTAATGAAATTTAGCAAAAAATGACGAAGAAATATGGGCGTGAAACCATATATAATGGTTTTTGTTTTAATTATAACTATGATATAGTAATTGGGGTTCGTTTACCAAAGTTTGTTGGTAAGTGAGAGGAGAATTAGAAATGAGAATTAGACTGCCGAATATAAAAGATAATGGTCATATTGCACTCTTTGCTATTGCAGTTGTTTTATTTTGGATTAAGACATATGCAGCTTATCAAATTGAATTCACACTTGGGATAGACAATAACCTTCAAAAGTTTCTTTTGTTTATCAATCCTTTAAGTTCAGCCCTTTTCTTTTTTGGATTTGCACTGTTGTTTAAGAAACGTATGAAAATGATCCTAATCTTGACCAATTTTATTTTATCGTTTTTGTTGTATGCAAACATTGCATATTACCGATTCTTTAGTGATTTTATAACCGTACCTGTGTTAATGTCGACAAAAACAAATGCAGGGCAGTTAGGGGATAGTGCTCTTTCGCTAATGAGCCCCTTTGATATTTTTTATTTTACCGATTTTTTCATTCTTATTGTGCTTTCCATGACATTATTTAAGAAAGTGACGATTGAAAATAAAAAGTCGTTTAAAGTTGTTTTATTATTTTCAATAACAGTCTTTTTATTTAATCTTGGATTGGCGGAAAAGGACAGGCCGCAATTACTAAGTCGTTCCTTTGACCGTAATTATCTGGTGAAATACTTAGGGGCATACAATTTCACCATTTATGATGTCATTCAAAACATTAAGAGCTCAGGACAGCGGGCATTAGCTGACAGCAGTGATATTACGGAAGTAGAGAATTACCGTAAAGCCAATTTTTCTGCACCAAACCCAGAATACTATGGTAAAGCAGAAGGAATGAATGTCATTTATATTGCGATGGAGTCACTTCAAAGCTTCATTATCGATTATAAGATGCCGGATGGACAGGAAGTTACCCCATTTTTAAATTCATTAGTTCACAGCAACGAGGCTTTTTATTTTGAAAATTTCTTCCATCAAACGGGTCAAGGTAAAACTTCGGACGCAGAATTTTTGCTGGAAAACGGATTGTATCCGATGGCGCAAGGTGCAGTTTTCGTGAACAAAGCTCAAAACACATATCAGGCTATGCCTGCTATTTTAAAAGGTAAGGGTTATTATTCAGCATCATTTCATGGGAATTACAAAACATTTTGGAATCGAAATGTCATGTACAAAGCGTTGGGATATGATCAGTTTTTTGATGCTGAATACTATAACATGACCGAAGAAAATACAAAGAACTATGGATTAAAAGATAAACCATTTTTTACAGAGTCCATTTCAATGCTAAAAGATCTGCCGCAGCCCTTCTATACTAAATTCCTGACACTTTCTAACCATTTCCCATTTGAAATGGATCCACAGGATACAGATTTCCCGGCAGGTGAAACAGGTAATAAAGTAGTCGACCAATATTTTCAATCTGCACATTATATGGATGAGGCAATTGAACAATTCTTTAATGACTTAAAAGCATCTGGTCTTTATGATAATACGGTTATTGTTATGTATGGTGACCACTATGGAATTTCTGAAAACCATAATGAAGCGATGGCGAAGGTACTAGGTGTTGAAGAGATTACACCGGCTATAAGTGCCGGTCTCCAGCGTGTTCCATTATTTATTCATGTTCCTGGGGTAAAGGGTAGTGTCCAGGAGCAATATGGCGGCCAAGTTGATGTTCGCTCTACGATTTTACACCTTCTAGGAATTGACTCTAAAGATTATATGGAATTAGGCTCGGATTTACTTTCCAAAGAACACCGGAACTGGGCATTATTTAGAAATGGTGATTTCATCTCATCAGAGATCATTCAAGTAAAAGGTAAATGTTACGATGCAAAAACAGGCGAATTAGTTGAAAATACTGCTGCATGTCAGGAGATAGCGGATAAGATAAATACGGAGCTTCAAATATCGGACGAAATTGTCTATAAAGACCTGCTCCGCTTCTACGAGCCAGAAGGGTATACTCCCATTGATCCGCAGGATTTTGAGTACTTAGCCCCTAAAGGTAACAAAGCAATGAAAGAAGAAAAGAATGCAGAAGAAGCTGAAGCAATAAATGAAGCTGAAACTTCTGAGCAACCATAATCGGCAAAAGGGGGGGAATCATTCTCCCTCTTTTGTTTTTTTAGATAAGATTTACTTACATAAATATAGAATATAATACATGTTTATAATATAATGGTTGTTAAAAATTATCCTAATAACGGCAGGGGGAGTTACCATGAGGGACGTAAAATTAATACAAATATTTGAGCATCATATCGCACAAAAATATTTAAAGCGATCCGGATTGGCCCACGCCATAGCAGTTGCCTACCATGCTTTTCAATTAGGAAGGGAACACAATTTAGATGTTGATATTGCTTCAAAGGCTGGACTGCTTCATGATATGGGGCATTACACTTGGTATAAAAATGGAAAATGGGATTATGAGCTCTATAAACAAAACGATATCCACGCGATTAAAGGGGCAGAGAGGGCGCATAAACTCTTGATTCGTTTAGGAGAAAATCCAATTAAAGCTAAGACGATTGCATTAGCCATTCTGTTTCATACCGATTCTTTTTTACCTTCCAATGATATTGTCAGAACACCACTTCAGCAAATTGTAAAATGGGCGGATGAAAAGGATGAAGAAAAAGGCGGCATGCATCATTATCGAACAATCGAATATGATCGCGCAAGAAATAGTATCATCCGGTTGGATCAATGGATTGACGAAGAACTGGCAAAAAGTTATTAATAAAAAAGAACAAGCTGGCTTAAGCTCGTTCTTTTTTGTCTTTAAGTTATACACGATGAAACCCTTCGGAAATTAAGAATTCTTCTGCTTCTTCGTATGTATCGAAGGTGGCATCCAAATTCAGGCCAAAGTATATATTCCACGAATCATTTTCATTAATAACGATTAAATGGTTTTTTTCTTCATCCACCCAGCGCTCTTCCACTTGATTCCCAATAATAGCTTCTTCTTCAATTGATTTTTCTACAGGCAATAATCCCTGTATGGATTCGCTAATTACTTTTTTTAATTCGTCTGGAGAAAAATTACGTATGTTTACCATACCCTTTTCATCTGTTTCATAGGAAGAAAGATGACCTGCATAAACAAAACCGTTTCCATTTGGGTGAAGATGGTAAACGATATTTTTTTTGTCCGATTGGCTGTTTGGTAATTGGAAATTAATACGGCCCAGTGAGACGTTTTTACGTTCTAACTCCGGGAAAGATTCGATAATAGATAATTTTTCATTAAAGTTTAGCATTGTTGCCTCCAATTTTTTCATAATAATATTATCATACCGATATTTTGCTTGAAGATACAACTTTAAATACAAAAAGCGCCATTTCTGGCGCTTTCCACAAGCCTTAAATCTACGATTAGTGATTAGTATCCGCCGCCGATAAATGCAGCACCTACAATAATTAATAGGATAAACAAAACCACAATTAAAGCAAAGCTGTTGTTTCCTCCACTGTAGCCCATTCCTTCTCCACCTCCTACTCATGATTACTACAATTTATGTAGGAACTTGTCGTAAAGATTGGACAAATTTCATGACTTTATTTATTGGATAAAAAAACGGGCAGATAAACCGTCTACCCCCAAAAAAAGTCCTTGTGATCCGAACGATATGGTAACTAAAAACTTTGGAGGTTAGATTATGGGAATCATTACAATTGATATCGATAAACTGCTAGAATCTACGACAGATCTAACATCAGAGAAAACGAATAACAAATTAAAAAAAATTGAAATTGACCAATTGTTAGAACGGACTCGTGATTGGTAATGAATAATTAAATAGACATTGCTTAAAAAACCTTCCTATTTTATAGGAAGGTTCAGATTGTCGAGAAAGGTTATTTTACTCGGCAATTTTTAATTTTGTCTGAGTCTACCCAATTGAAAAATCATTAAAGATATGTGCCTGCACACTGGCCTGTTGATTTCCTCTCCAGGTGCTACGCTTTCCGCGGGCGTGCTGGGGAGCCTCCTCGGCGCTTAAGCGCCTGGAGCGCAAATCAACAGCCCGGGTCGACAGTCTATATATTAATATTCTACTAAATTAACGCGGTAAATTATTAAAGTATACGAACAAAATAAAAGGCTATCGAAAGTTTTTCGACAGCCTGAGCCTTCCTATTTTATAGGAAGGTTTTTTATATGCAAAAATATTTGTCGCTTTAAAGCGAAAAAATAATTTTTACGTAATTCTATTGACTTTTAGTGAGGAAAAATACTAGAATAACTTTTATAATATAATAAATTTTTAGAAAATTGAATTGGCCAAAGGGGGATCATTAATGATGAAAAAGAAGGTAAAAGGATTATCGATTGCATTAGCCAGCATGCTAATGCTCGCCGGCTGTGGGAGTAACGAAACATCAAGCGGCGGTTCAGAAAAAGAAGGTGGGGAAAAGGTTTTTAAAGTGGGTATTACCCAGTTTGCAGAACACCCTTCATTAGATGCAGCTACAGAAGGATTTAAAAAGGCATTAGAAGAGAAGGGCATTAAGGTTGAATACGATGAGCAGAATGCCCAGGCTGACATGAATAATACAAAAACAATCGCTGATAATTTTGTCGGTGATAAAGTGGATTTAATTTTTGCCAATGCAACTCCAAGTGCTACAGCAGCATTAAATGCTACAAAGGAAATTCCAATTATCTTTACATCCGTTACGGACCCGGTTGGAAGTGAACTAGTTAAATCTTTTGAACAGCCTGGCGGCAATGTTACGGGAACAACGGATAATCACCCAGAAGGAACAGCAAAGACGATCAATTTTATCACAGATGAAGTGAAAGCAAAGAATATTGGTGTTATTTATAATTCAGGAGAACAGAACTCTGTTGTTCAAGTAGAAGAAGTAAAAGAATTAGCAGAAAAAAAGGGTGCTAAACTGGTAGAAGTTTCTGTCTCTACAACTGCAGAAGTCAAGCAGGCTGCGGAATCATTAGTGGGACGTGTAGATGCAATTTATATACCAACGGATAATACAGTTGTATCTGCCCTTGAATCAGTAATATCTGTTTCAAACAGCAAAAAAATCCCACTATTTGTTGGCGAACTTGATTCAATGAAAAAAGGTGCAGTAGCTGCCAGTGGCTTTGACTATTTTGACCTGGGCTATCAATCTGGTTTAATGGCTGTTGAAATCTTAAACGGAAATAAGAAGCCATCTGAAATTCCTGTTGAATTACCAAAGAGCTTGAAGCTTGTTATTAACAAGAAGGCCGCAGAAGCTCAAGGACTAACAGTTAAAGAGGAATGGAAAAACCTCGGAGAATTTTTTGAAGAATAAACAATGAGTAATAGAGGGGAGTCAACCTTTATTGGTTGACTCCTTGGTTCATTCATACCATAATTTGTAGATTTATGATTAAAACTTAAGGACTTAAAGAAAGGATGATCTCAATGTTTACAGCCATATTTGGATCATTTGAAGCAGGTATCATCTATGCGATTATGGCACTGGGCGTCTATCTTTCCTTTCGTATTCTGGACTTTCCGGATTTAACGGTAGATGGAAGTTTTGTTACAGGGGCTGCTATTTCAGCGGTTTTGATTGCAAGCGGGGTGAATCCGTTCGTTGCAACATTTGTTGCACTTTTTGCCGGGTTTGCCGCAGGATGTCTAACAGGGATGCTTCATACGTTTGGAAAAATTAATAACTTACTCTCAGGTATTTTAATGATGATTGCTCTTTATTCTATTAATCTAAGGATAATGGGGAGATCAAATGTTCCATTACTAAACACAGAGACGGCTTTTACGAAGATTAGCAGCTTTTTTGAGGGTACCGGGATTGATTCCTTTTTCAATAGTCTGCTAACGACGGTTGGACTTGGTGATAGTCTTCCGAATACATGGGGGATTTTAATTTTCATGATCATCGTAACGTTTGCGATTAAATTCCTAACGGATTTATTTTTGCAGACCGAGATTGGTCTTGCAGTTAGAGCAACCGGTGATAACAAGAGAATGATTAGCAGCCTTTCGGAGAATACAAATCTTCTGACTGTTCTTGGTTTAGGATTGTCGAACGCCTTAGTGGCTTTTTCCGGAGCGTTAATTGCCCAGCAGGGTGGTTTCGCGGATGTAGGAATGGGTATTGGAATGATTGTAATCGGGCTTGCCTCTGTTATTATCGGGGAAGCTCTGTTTGGGACAAAATCTATTGCCAGAGCAACCCTAGCCGTTATCGGAGGGGCTATCATTTATCGAATCGTGGTTACGTTAGCCTTAAGGGTTGATTTCCTTGATCCTGGGGATATGAAACTAATAACAGCTTTAATCGTTATTTTTGCGTTAACCATGCCAAAAATGATTGACCACTCAAAAGAAAAGAAACGAAAAGCAAAGAGAAAAAACGAAAAGCTGACCATGATACAAGCTACTGCTCAAAGTAAGGGGGATAACCATGCTGCAATTAAATCAGATTCATAAAATATTTAATGAAGGAACCCCCGATGAAAAGATCGCTATTGATCAAATTAATCTTACTCTGAAGCCGGGAGATTTTGTCACGATTATTGGAAGTAATGGTGCTGGAAAATCTACATTGATGAACATCATTTCTGGTGTATTAGTGCCGGACGTCGGTGAAATCAATATAAATGGTAAAAATGTAACGAATATGTCCGAATATAAACGTTCCCAAATGATTGGAAGGGTCTTTCAAGATCCCATGGCAGGGACTGCTCCGAGCATGACGATTGAAGAAAATTTGGCAATGGCTTATTCTAGAAATAAAACAAGAACGATTAGGCGTGGAGTAACAAAAAAGAGACGGGATTATTTCCGTGAGGTGTTGGAATCGTTACATCTTGGTTTAGAAAACCGTCTAAGTGCCAAGGTTGGATTATTATCAGGTGGAGAAAGGCAGGCACTTTCATTATTAATGGCTACCTTTACAGAGCCTGCAATATTGCTCTTGGATGAACACACTGCTGCCCTTGATCCTTCTAGAGCCGAATTAATCACAAACCTTACGCGCGAGATTGTTGAAAAGTATCAACTAACCACACTAATGGTTACTCATAATATGCAGCAGGCGATTGACCTAGGTAATCGGTTAATCATGATGGATAAAGGTCAAATTATACTAGAAGTGAATGAAGAAGATAAAACAAAGTTGACCATTGAAGGATTATTAGAGGAATTCAAACGAATCCGCGGTGTCCAAATGTCAAGCGACCGAGCCATTTTGTCTTAATATTGTTAAAAGAAGCAGTCACTTTAATTGGCTGCTTCTTTTTTTGTGTTATAGGCTTCTTTAATACCTAGAAGCGTTATTGCTTTAATGGCTGCTCTTGAGAGGACAGGGAAGTATCATTTAATATATATTCTGAATATTATTAATTAAGTGATAATAGGGGGAGTATAAATGAAAGAGAAAAGATTAAAAGCCAATGAACTGGTTAATGATTTTTTCCCTGTCCGGGATGTTGATTATGTTGAAATATATACCGGAAATGCCAAGCAGGCCTGCCACTTTTTCTGTACAGCATTTGGATTTAAGCCAGTTGCTTATTCGGGTCTTGAGACAGGCAATCGTGAAAACGTTTCCTATGTGCTTCAGCAACGAAATATACGTTTAGTCCTTACAGGATCCTACAAGGAAGATACCCGCGCTGCCCAGTTTGTTAAAAAACATGGTGATGGTGTAAAGGACGTTGCTTTATTGGTCGATGACGTCGATAAAGCCTATCAAGCAGCTGTAGAACGCGGTGGAATCGCACTTGTCCCTCCATTTGAAATGAAGGATGAAAAAGGCTGCATTAAAAAAGCCGTTCTCGGTACATATGGAGATACCATCCATACGTTAATCGAGCGCAAAAATTATAAGGGCATTTTCATGCCGGGTTTTGAGCCATATTCCGTTTATTTACCTATTGAGGATGCAGGATTAATAGGGTTTGACCATGTGGTGGGTAATGTAGAACGTATGGAGGAATGGGTGGAATATTACTCGAAGGTTATGGGCTTTGTAGAAATGAAACATTTCTCTGATAAGGATATCACAACAGAATACTCTGCATTAATGTCAAAAGTAATGCACAATGGCGGCAGGATTAAGTTCCCTATTAATGAGCCAGCTGAAGGGAAGCGGAAATCGCAGATACAGGAGTATTTAGAATTCTATAATGGCCCTGGGGTACAGCATCTTGCGATTTTAACAGAAGACATTGTCTCGACTGTTACGACCTTAAAAAAGAATGGAGTAGAATTCTTAAATACTCCTGGAGCTTACTATGATGATTTAGGGCAGCGAATTGGCAAAATTGACGAAGAAATTGAAAAGCTTAAAGAGTTGAATATATTAGTCGACAGGGATGATGAAGGCTACCTGTTACAGATTTTCACGAAACCAATTGTTGACCGGCCGACACTATTTATTGAAATCATCCAGCGTAAGGGTGCCCGAGGCTTTGGAGAAGGAAACTTCAAAGCACTATTTGAGTCAATCGAACGCGAGCAGGCCAGAAGAGGAAATCTATAATTTCTTTACGTTTTATTTATAAAGGGAAGATGAACCCATCTCCCTTTTTCAAGGATCCCAAATTGAAAGAATGGTGATACTTATGGAATTAGCACCAGATACTCTTGAATGGAGAGATGCATATAAACTACTGGTAGGATCCATACTTCCTAGGCCGATTGCTTTTGTTTCAACCATAGATGAGGATGGAATTGCAAATGCTGCGCCGTTTAGTTTCTTCACAGCGATTTGTGCAGAACCGATGCTGGTTTGTTTTTCCCCCATGAGAAGAGGAAGGGACGGAGCGAAAAAGGATACTCTTGTTAACATCGAAGCTACGAAGCAATTTGTCATTAATATTGTCAGTGAAAAGATGGCAAAACAAATGAATAATTGTGCAGCCGAGTTGGCACCTGAGATAGATGAAATTAACTTAACAGGGTTAACCAAAGAGCCGGGGACAATGGTGAAGGCCCCAAGAATTAAAGAATCACTCGTGCATTTGGAATGCGAGCTTTACCAAGTTCTCCATTTTGGTGATCAGCCAGGAGCAGGCAGCCTAATAATTGGAAAAGTATTGAACATTAACATAGCAGACGATTTATATCAAAATGGAAAAATTGATACCAAGAAACTTCAGCCGATTGGCAGAATGGCAGGAAACCTCTATACCAATCCGTTAGGAAAAACGTTCGAAATAATTAGGCCGGAAACTGGAGGGTGAAATGAAATTTGTAACGTTTGAAAAGCAAGACGGTACTGTTAAAGCTGGTATATTATTAGATTCTGAACATGTTGTCGATCTCCATGCCGCCTCTTCCGGCCTGCTGCCAGATAATATGCTGGAATTTCTCAATAAATCTGAAAGGAATATCGAAAAAGCCGTAAGTCTTCTGACTCTTTCCCCAGCCGATAAGGGCGTTTATCGTCTCGAGGATGTTCTATTAAAGGCGCCCCTGCCGCAGCCAAGAAGCTTTCGTGATTTTTATGCCTTTGAGCAGCATGTTAAAACAGCTCGACAAAATAGGGGACTAGAGATGATTCCAGAGTGGTATGAACTGCCGGTGTTTTATTTTTCCAACCACCTCGCCTTTAAAGGGCCAGATGAGAAAATAGAAAAACCAGCTGCCTGCCAGTGGCTTGATTACGAGCTTGAAATGGCATGCATTATCGGTAAAGAGGGAAGAAACATATCCGCAGAGGAGGCAGAGGAGTATATCTTTGGATATTGTATTCTCAATGATTGGAGTGCAAGAGACTTCCAGCGGCAGGAAATGAAAGTTGGGTTAGGACCAGCCAAGGGTAAAGATTTTGCTACCAGCATAGGTCCATGGATTCTCACTAAGGACGAATTAAAACCATTAAGAGCGGGAAAAGGCTTTGATCTTTCTATGAAGGCAAGAGTAAATGAGATGCTCCTATCTGAAGGAAATATGAAGGATATTTATTATTCGTTTAGTGAAATGATTGAAAGGGCATCAGCTGGTGTTACCTTGTATCCTGGAGAAATTATCGGATCTGGGACAGTTGGAACAGGATGTATCCTTGAACTTGGTACAGAGGTTCATCCTTGGCTGAAGGCGGGAGACGTTGTTGAGCTTGAAATCGATAGGCTTGGAGTTTTGAAGAATCTAATTACTGTAGCGGAATAGAGGTGAAAGAATGTATTACCGTCAAATGGGAAAAATCCCCCACAAACGGCATACGATGTTCAAAAAAGAGGATGGGAGTCTTTTTCGTGAACAGGTGATGGGAACACGCGGTTTCTCTGGAACACAATCGATACTCTACCATCATTACATGCCAACAGAAGTAGTGAAGTCTGAACTTGCCTGCCATTATTTACCTCAATACGAAGATCAGCAGTCTCTTAAGCATCGTCATTTTATTACAAGTAAGTCCGTTAAAAAGGGGAACGGTCTTCAGGCCAGGGAGTATATACTTGGGAACCAAGATTTATTAATTGGAACAGCCAGTATTACTGAGCCGATGAAGAGCTACTATCGTAATGGTGATGGAGATGAAATGCTGTTTGTTCATTACGGTACGGGCAGGCTCGAGACAATGTTTGGGACGATTACATACCGTCCCGGGGATTATCTGTTAATACCTATCGGAACGATTTATCGCATTATTCCTAATGAAAAGGATACAACGAAAATCTTGTTTGTTGAGTCATTCAGCCAAATTACCACGCCAAGACGGTATCGTAATGAATACGGACAGCTTTTAGAACATAGCCCGTTTTGTGAGCGTGATTTACGAGGGCCGGAGATCCTTGAAACCTTTGATGAAAAAGGAGAGTTTGAAGTAATAACAAAATCAAGGGGGGCACTCCACTCCCACATTTTAGGACACCATCCTTTTGATGTTGTCGGGTGGGATGGTTATTTATATCCATGGGCATTTAATGTGGAAGACTTTGAACCTATTACAGGGAGAATTCATCAACCACCGCCCGTTCATCAAACATTTGAAGGGAATAATTTTGTTGTTTGTTCTTTTGTACCTAGATTGTTTGACTACCATCCTGAGGCCATTCCTGCTCCTTATTATCACAGTAACGTTAATAGTGACGAACTGCTATATTATGTAAAAGGTAATTTTATGAGCCGTAAAGGTGTCCAGTTAGAATCAATTACCCTACACCCAAGCGGTATTCCCCATGGTCCTCATCCCGGCAAAACAGAAGCAAGCATTGGTAAAAAAGAAACTTTGGAGCTGGCAGTAATGATTGATACCTTCCACCCGCTTAAGGTTGTAAAAAACGCAATGGTCATGGAAGACCCTGCCTATATGTATTCCTGGACTGAGAAAATGGAATAGTAAACGAAAACAACCTGATGAAAAAGTCATTGGGTTGTTTTTCTTTATCATATGTTAGGATAAAGGTGATAAAAAGTGTTAGTATTGTACATATAAAGAAAACTTGGGAGGTGAAATCATGAAAATGGAATCGATTGTAATGAAGTTAAAGGATCATACACCGACTATATTAGGCAGTGATAAATTTTCAAAATATGCGGTCATGGTCCCATTAATACAAAAAGAGGATGGGATTCACGTATTATTTGAAGTCCGCTCCAAAGAGCTGCGAAGGCAGCCAGGAGAAATTTGTTTCCCAGGGGGGAGAATTGATCAGCAGGACAGGGATGAAAAAAGTGCTGCAATCAGGGAAACGGTTGAGGAATTAGGGATTCACAAATCGAATATATCGCAAGTTTTTCCATTAGATTTTATGATTTCCCCTTTTGGAATGATGATCTATCCTTTTGTGGGTATGCTTAATAATCCAGAAAGTATGAAGCCTAATCCAGGCGAAGTGGGGGAAATCTTTACCGTTCCAATTTCCTATTTTCTAAACAATGAACCTGAAATCTATCATGTGAATTTTAAGGTAGAACCTGAGGAGAATTTTCCATTTGATTTAATAGTCGGCGGTGAAAATTATAATTGGCGTACAAGGGCATTAGACGAATATTTTTATATTTATGAAGAAAAGGCCATCTGGGGCCTGACAGCTAAGATTTTGTCCCATTTTATTGAGATACTCAAAAAATAACACAGTTTAAAATCTGTGTTATTTTTAATTGTGTCCTTCTATAAAAGACAAATGTCCTTCTAGGAGGGAAAAAAACTCTTGATATTTTTCTGAATTGTAATAAAATTAGAGTTATATTTTCAATGATTAGGAGATGTCGAAATGAAAGTCGTTAAATTTGGAGGATCCTCATTAGCATCTGGAAAACAAGTGGAGAAGGTTTTCCAAATTGTAATGTCTGATCCAGAACGGAAAGTAGTCGTGGTGTCAGCGCCAGGAAAAAGATTTTCTGAGGATCAAAAGGTAACAGACTTACTAATTGAGTGTGCAGATTTATGTCTCCAGGATCGCGATCCACAGGAGAAGGTAGAGGCAGTAATGAAAAGATACAGCTCGATTGCTTTAGAGCTGGGACTTCCAGATAAGGTAGTTAGTGAAATCTATCACGATTTACAAGAAAGAATCAACGGAGATAAAAGTAAGCCCGACCGGTTTATAGATCGTCTAAAAGCAAGCGGCGAAGATAATAATGCAAAACTAGTGGCAGCATACTTTCAAACCCAAGGGGTTGAGGCTCATTATGTGGATCCAAAAGAAGCCGGACTCCTCGTAAGTAATGAACCAGGAAATGCACAGGTTTTACCGGAAGCTTATGAACAATTATATCTACTGAACAATCGGTCAGGAATATTGATTTTTCCAGGATTTTTCGGGTATAGCAAGGAAGGAGATGTATATACATTCTCCCGCAGCGGATCAGATATAACCGGTTCAATCCTAGCGAATGCTCTAAAGGCAGATTTATATGAAAATTTTACTGATGTTGACGCAGTGTATTCAGTAAATCCTTATATTGTACAAAAACCTAAGGAAATCAAAGAATTAACTTATCGAGAAATGCGGGAACTATCTTATGCAGGTTTTACTGTTTTACATGATGAAGCGCTTGTACCGGCATTCCGTGCCGGGATTCCCGTGCAGATCAAGAATACCAATAATCCTTCTGCTCCTGGAACAAAAATTGTTTATCAAAGGGATAATACAAATGGGCCTGTAATTGGGATTGCCAGCGATAATGGATTTTGCAGTATTTATGTTAGCAAATACTTAATGAATAGGGAAATTGGTTTTGGCAGAAAGTTACTAGGAATTTTAGAGGAATATGGAATGTCCTATGAACATACTCCTTCTGGTATCGATGATGTTTCCGTCATCCTTCGTGAAAATCAATTTGACCTTGAATTGGAAAATGAAATCAAATGGCGGATCGAAACGGAACTACATGCTGATGAAGTGAGAATTGAACACAGCCTCGCCCTTATTATGGTTGTAGGGGAAGGGATGCGTCAAAATGTTGGAACAATGGCCCGTGCTGCTAAAGCGTTGGGGAAGGCAAAGGTCAATATTGAAATGATTAATCAAGGCTCCTCTGAAGTCAGTATGATGTTCGGTGTGAAAGAAGTAGATGAAAAAAGAGCCGTTCAAGCTCTATATGAAGAGTTCTTTGCGGCAGTTCCCGTTTAATGGTTAAAAGCAGTCCTTAAATTAGGACTGCTTATTTTTATATATTTGGGTATTCCTAATTCTTTTTAAGCTTTAATTTTGTTCTTATGCCTGCCCAAGCTGAAATAACTAAACCTCCGCCAGTATCTGAGATTAAATCAATCATTGTGTCGTCATTTCCTCCACCCTGAAGGGTCATGTTAAAAAATTGGTCCATACTAAATTCATAAATCTCCCATAATACTCCGCCAAATGCGGCAAAAGATAAGGTGAACAGAAAGACCAACAACGGTGAAATGTCATGGTCAGCGCCACGATGAACCAGTCTTTCGTAAAGTGCTATCCCGGCAAAGGCAAGAATAGCACCGCTGAGGAAATGCATAAGGGTATCCCACCAGCCTAACCCGTACCAGCCTAATATTGATCCTAAATATTGGGATCCTACCAAGAAAATCAAGTAAGAGATAACAATAGGGAGGTTAAACTTTAGTTTCGTAAACAATGCAAGCAGGAGAGGCACCGCACCACATACAATACCGCCAATGGCAACCGTTGCTTTATAACTTTCCCCATGAGAATGATAATAAAAATATAAAATAACCATAAATAGGACATAAAGAGAACTAAGTAGAAGGACAAGTTTTCGATTCAAAATAAAACCCCCAAGAGATTTACATTCTTTAATTTTAATTATATCCATTTTATTAATATTCATATCTTAGGTTTCCTTGACTCGTAAATTCTCCATGTTAAAGTATAGTATAATTAGACATTTTAATTGGGCATATTGGAGGAAGTTATGCAGAGGGCACAAATACCAACTTATGAACGAATCGCAATTGATTTAGCCAATCGAATTTATGATGGCAAATTTAAAGTTGGAGAAAAAATTCATGGGAGGTCAACATTGGCCAGTGAATATAAGGTTTCTCCAGAGACAGTACGGAGGGCAATAAAAATTTTAGAGGATGTAGAAATAGTTCATTCAACAAAGGGAAGCGGAATTGTCATTTCTTCTCGGGAAAATGCCTACAAATATATTCACCGTTTCACAAATCTAGCCAGCATTAAAGACCTTGAAAAACAAATGAACACACTGATTGCGGAAAGAGATAAACTAGATGAGGAGCTTTTTGATACTTTAAGAAAAATTATGGATTACTCTGGAAAGCTTAGACATACAAATCCATTAGCACCCATTGAAGTAGAAGTAACCCCCGGCAGTATACATATTGGCAAAACGATTTCAGAAGTAAAGTTTTGGCAAAATACAGGAGGGACGGTAATAGGAATGAAAAGAAAGGGGGAACTCATTATCTCTCCTGGACCATATGCACTCATACTTGAAGGGGATATCCTTTTAGTAATCGGTGACGATGATACATATGAAAGGGTCATTCATTTTATGGAGGACCAATAGAAGACATAAAAAAAGCCGGCAGCGCCGGCTTTTTTAATCTAATAATCCTTCTTCTTGTAAGAACTCTTTTGCAACCTTTGCAGGTGATTCTTTCAGGCTGTCAACTTTGTAATTAAGTTTACGCATTTTTTCATCTGTAAGTTTGCCTGCAAGAGAGTTTAACGCTTTTTCTAATTCAGGATGTTCCTTTAATGTTTCCTCTTTTACAATGGGTACTGCATAATAAGGAGGGAAAAAGTTTTTATCATCCTCAAGTACTTTTAACCCAAATTCCTCTAATAATCCATCGGTTGAAAAGGCATCAATTACATCACTTTTATGATTATCCAGTGCTGTATACCGCAACCCGCCGTCAACTGCCTGAACACTTTTGAATTTTAGATTATATGTTTTCTCAAGACCGATCAGACCATCTTCACGGTTAGGAAACTCGATAGTAGGACCCATAATCAGTTCAGGACTAACCTTAGCTAGGTCAGAAATTGTGTTAAGTTGGTATTGTTCTGCAGTATCCTGACGGACAGCCAAGGCATAGGTATTATTAAAGCCCATTGGTTTCAGTAACTTAATACCATACTGTTTATTAAATTCTTTCTGGACGATATCATAAACTTTATCAGGATTGCTTTGAGGACTCTGGTTTAAAATATTAACAAGTCCTGTACCTGTATATTCGACATAGACATCAATATCACCTGTATTCAAAGCACTAAATGCAACTTGTGAACCGCCAAGATTTAATTTTCTTTCTACTTGTATATCAGTCTTATTTTCTATTATATCTGCGAGCATATTTCCTAAGATTAGTTGTTCGCTAAAATTCTTTGATCCGATAACAATTTTATCTGCTGCATTTGCTTTTGTATAAATTGTGAACGCTCCTGCGGCAACAAGCATAACACTAGCAGTAGCAATAACAAGCCTTTTGACTTTTTTACCAGATTTAGCACCCGTATTCTTTTTATTCGTATAAGAATAGGAAGCCTCAAGTTTACCGACAACAAAGTCAATTAATAAGGCAAGAATACAGGCTGGGATCGCACCTGCCAGGATCATATTATTATCAACAGTTTGGACACCCGAGAAAACGAGGTACCCTAATCCGCCTGCTCCTACGAAGGCAGCGATGGTCATTAAACCAACGGCTGTTACCGCCGAAATTCTAATACCCGCCATAATCATCGGGAAAGCAAGCGGCAATTGAACCTTTTTCATTGTTTGGCTCTTTGTCAAACCGATACCTTTGGCGGCTTCTAGAATGTCACTGTCAATATTCGTTAAACCAGTATACGTATTTTTTACAATCGGCAGAAGGGAATAAAGCACGACCATTACGATTGCAGGAGTACTTCCAATCCCTATAAAAGGAATAAGGAAACCAAGCAGAGCTAAACTTGGAACGGCCTGAATCACGTTTGTTGTACCAATAACAGGCTTTGATAACCTTGGTTCTCTGGAGATCAAGATACCTAGTGGAATTCCTATTATAATTGCAATTAATACCGAAATAACACTTAAATAAATATGTTGACCTAGTAAATTTATAAGCTGTTCATAGTTTGAACTTACATAATTCCAAAATTCACCCATTAAAAGGCCACCTCCAAATCAATTAATTGACTGCTTAATGCAGACAATATACTGCTCCTAGTTATAAGGCCGACAAGTTGATTTTGGGTGTCAATAACTGGAACATATCCAATTTTATGTTCATTCATTGTGGCTAGCACGGATATTAAGTTAGCTTCCTTAGATACAGCAAGAACATTTTTCTCCATCACTTCTTCAACCACAGCCGTACGGTTTAGTAATTGGATGTCTTTTAGCGTCACTAAACCTATCAAAATATTATTTTTATCCGTTACCATTAAACTATCAACCTTGTTAGATTTCATGATTTCAATCGCCTGAAGAACTGTACGCTTGGATGTAATCTTAACCGGCTCATGAATCATGATATCCTCTGCCATTAATAATTCAGGATTATTCCATACTCTTCTTTTTCCAATAAAGCCTTCGACAAATTCGTTTGCAGGATTTTTTAATATATTTTCAGGGGTATCATATTGGAGGATTCTGCCGTCTTTCAAAATGCAAATTTTATCGGCAATTTTAATCGCTTCGTCCATATCATGGGTGACAAAAATGATGGTTTTGTTTAGTTCCTTTTGCATTTGTACAAGTTCATCTTGAAGCGAATTCCTCGTAACAGGGTCTAATGCACTAAATGGTTCATCCATTAGAATGATATCCGAATCAGTGGAAAAGGCTCGGGCTACACCCACTCGTTGCTGCTGACCGCCGCTCAATTCTTTAGGAAAACGATGCATATACTCTTTTGGGTTCAAACCGACGACCTGAAGCAATTCTTCTGTTTTTTTTGCAATCTGGTCAGAATTTTCACCTTTGAGTTTCGGAATTAATTCCAGATTTTCCTTTATCGACATATGGGGAAACAGCCCTGTATTTTGAATGACATAACCGATATTTCTTCGAAGTTCAATCGGATTGACAGTAGAAATATCACGGCCATTTACAAAAATCTTTCCCGCAGATGGCTGAATCAATTTATTAACCATTTTAAGCAGTGTTGTTTTCCCGCAGCCACTCGGACCGATAAATACAACTAACTGACCTGCGTCAATATTTAACGAGAATGGCTCGATAACTGTCTTTGTTCGATATTTTTTTACGATGTCTTGAAATTGAATCAAGTTATTTCCTCCCTTTCAAAAACTACTCTCTCTCTTGCAACAACTTAATCGTAACACATAAGTTGGAACTTTGTCTAATTTTACGAAGAAATGTGCTTGAAATTCTTCTGAGTGATATGTAAAAAGGCAGCTCCTAAAGTAGGAGCTGCCGTAAATTATTTGCTTATATAGACCTTGTCTTTGGCATTTTTTAAGTCATCTTCAACACTTTGATCCCACATTTTAACACCAGAATGATAGGCAGAACGACTCAAAAGATGTCCAGCAACGGGGCTAGTTAAGAAAATGAAAAATATTCCTAATAGAACACGGGTATCAAAATGTCCATGAACATAATGAAAATACAAAAACGTTCCTAGCAAGATAAACATAATCCCCAGAGTGGTTGCTTTCGATGCTGCATGATTGCGTGTATACACATCGGGGAGCCGAATGATTCCAAAGGTTGAGACTAAGGATAGTAAGGTACCTAGGATGATCAAGATCATGGCAATGATTTTAAATATCTCGTTCACGCTCTATAATCTCTCCTTTCTCCAGAAACTTAGCAAACGCAATCGTACCAATAAAAGATAAGATTCCAAGCAGAAGTATAGCCTCGAGGTATGCACTTGTATCCAGAACGATGGAGGTTAAGGCAACTATGGCAATCAGGTTAATCCCGATGGCATCAAGAGCAACAACCCGGTCGTGTATGGATGGTCCTTTAATTAAACGGTATATAAGGCCGAAAATGGATAGTGAGACACCTAGCAGGGCGATTCTCATAATCATCTCAAACATTACCGGCTCACCTCCATGATCGCTTTTTCAAATGTGTTTTTAATACTTTCAATGGCCTCATGTTTTTCCTGTATATCTACTGCATGTATATAAAGAATCTTACTGTCAAGAGAAACATCAACCACGAGCGTACCCGGAGTCAAGGTAATTAAATTAGCTAATATCGTGATCTCCCAATCTTTTGTTAATTCCGTTTCTAAGGCAAATATCCCTGGGCGCATATCTAATTTGGGTTTTAAAACGAGCTTTAGGACGCTTATATTCGACAGTACAAGCTCTTTTAGAAAGAGAAGAAGCAAACTGGCAACAGCTATAACTCGTGACAAATAGAAGCGCTCATTAAAGAATTTTCGATATAAGAGCATGATCATCAATCCAAGGAGATAGCCGATGATAAAGGAATTCGTACTGTAATCATTTTTTAAAAACATCCATATCCAGGCAAGGAAAACATTCAATAATATTTGGAAGGACATACCTTACTCCCCCCCTAGGACAGTATTGATATATATATCTGGATCTAAAATGGTTTCAACCGCTTGCGAAATATAGGAGTAGACCGTTTCAGTACCCACACCATAAAAAATTGTAATGGTAACAAGCAGAATAGCTGGAGCAAGTAATTTTTCAACCGATTGCTTTACCGGCTGCTCTTTTGTCACTGCAGGCTTTCCCCAAAAACCATAAATGAATATGCGCATAACAGAGTATAGAACCATTAAGCTGGAAAGTAAGATAACAGCTAGTCCAACATATGACTCCGCGCTGACTGCTCCTTGAAGAATAAGTAATTTTCCAGCAAAACCACTAAACGGCGGGATCCCGGCTAAGGAAATCGCAGCGATGAAGAAAGTCCAGGCAAGGTAAGGGTACTGTTTGATTAATCCGCCCATTTTACGCAAATCACTTGTTCCGGTAATTTTCATCATCACGCCAACTAATAAAAAGAGTGCTGCTTTAATAAGCATATCATGGATGAGATAAAAGATAGAACCTGCAATGGCCTGATCGTTCATAAGAGAAATCCCATAAGTAATCACCCCTACGGCAATCACAATATTGTAAATGATAATCTTTTTTACATCCCAATAGGCAACGGCCCCAATCACTCCTGCAATGATGGTTAATAAAGATAGGGCCCCTAAAAAAGTATGTGTAAAGAATTGGTCATGATAAAAAATAAGTGTGTAAGTACGAAAGATGGAGTATACTCCGACCTTTGTCAGTAACGCTCCAAAAAGGGCAATTACCGGTATTGGCGGGGCGTAATAAGCCCCCGGCAACCAGAAAAATAGTGGAAAGATCGCCGCCTTTAGCCCGAAAACGACTAAGAACGATAGGGCAATCACGCTTACAATCCCTGGCTGATTTACTTCAGCAATTCGCTCACTTAATTGTGCCATATTGAGAGTTCCAACAATGGAATATAAATAGGCTACAGAAATAACAAATAGAGCAGAGGAAAGCACATTGACAATAATATATTTCAACGTTTCTCTGAGCTGAATCTTCGTACCGCCCAAAACCAAGAGCACATAAGAAGCCATTAACATTACTTCAAAAAATACAAATAAGTTAAATAAGTCCCCAGTTAAAAAGGCACCATTAACCCCAACCAGCAAAAATTGAAAAATAGAATAATAATAATAGTGTTCTCTGTCTTTTCCTACCCCCGTAAAAGAATAAAGCAGAATAGCAGCACCAATGACGGTGGTTGTCAGAACCAAGAGAGCAGCAAGCATATCAGCTGCAATAATGATTCCGAATGGGGCCTTCCAGCTTCCAACTGCTAACGTTATCATTCCGTCATGATAAACCCGGTAAACGACCGTTGCTGCAATTATGACTCCTATTATGGAAGAAAAAAGAGAGAGTACTTTTTGAATTCCAACTTTTTTTCCGAAGAAAATAAGGATAATTCCGGTTAGGAGCGGCCATATAACAGGCATTAATATGAGGTTATTCATGATTATCGGTTCCTTTCAATCGCTCCATGTTATCTGTACCTAGTTCTTGATAGGCACGGTAGGCCAATACAAGTAAAAAGGCAGTTACCCCAAAACTTATAACAATAGCGGTTAAAATAAGCGCTTGCGGAAGCGGATCTACATAGACACCGGCTGCATCGCTAAGAATAGGTACGGCGCCTTGTTTTAAACCGCCCATTGTTAAAATTAACAAATGAGCACCGTGACTTAATAATCCCGTACCGACAATGATCCGCAGGATACTTTTAGACAACATGAGATATGTTGCGCACATAAATAAAATTCCAATTACAATCGCCATTAATACTTCCATTATTCATCCTCCCCTATTGTTTGAATAATGGTCATCGTTACACCTACAACCACTAGATATACACCTAAATCAAATAATACAGCTGTATGAAGGGAAGTTTTCCCTAATATAGGCAGGTCAAAATAATTATAGGCATGAGTCATCATTGGGACATTAAAAAGCATGGCCCCTGCAACCGTTAGGGCTGCAATTAATAAACCGGCACCAATTACTAACTTATAATCAACAGGCAAGATATTTGCGACCGTCTTTAAATCATAAGCCAATAACAATAATACGATAGCCGCCGAGGTCATTAGACCGCCAACAAACCCGCCACCGGGGGAATAATGCCCCCCAAGAAATATACTAATAGAGAATAGCAGGATAATGAAGACGGCAACCTTGGTGATGGTTTGAAGGATTAAATCATTTTTCACGGTTGATCATTCCTCCTTGTAAGCCGTAAGCGGATCATGGCAAAAATTCCGAGTGCAGCAATAGCTAGTACTGTAATTTCAAACATAGTATCGAGACCACGGAAATCTACAAGAATGACATTGACAACATTTTTTCCTCCTGCTTCTTTATAAGCATTTTCAAGGTAAAAGCTTGAAATGGAATCAAAAAGTTTTTGACTGTGTGCCGATAATGCAATTAATGTTACGACTGTTCCTACGCCGATCGATACAAGAGCATTATTCAATTTAAAGGTCATTCGTTCTTCTTTTCTGCTAGATAGCTTTGGCAAGTGATAAAAACATAGTAAGAAAAGTGCCACGGAAATGGTTTCAATAACCAATTGGGTTAAAGCAAGGTCCGGTGCACGGAATAATACAAAAAATAATGAAACGGTATAGCCAACTGCACCTAAAATAATAATGGAAGTTAATCGGGACTTTGCAAATAAGATAGAAATAGAACCAATTACCATTGCAGCGGCAAGAATTAATTCAAATATTCCGATGGGTGCCAGATTATTCGTGTCTAATTGGAAAGCATCTTTTTGGAACAAAGAGATACCCAATACTACGAAAAAGAATAGGAATATATAAATCAAATACCTTCTGATGCTGCCTGTCATAACTTTTTCGGACAACAGGCTTGTACCTTTGTCGATTACGGAAAGGGTGCCATCATACAACCCATTTAGTGATAAACGGCTTGGCAGAAGGTCATAGATACCTTTCCATTTTGCCAGGGTGATATATAGAATGCCCCCGATTAATACAACACCCAATGTCATTTTTAATTCTGTTGTCCAGCCATGCCAGAATGCGATATGAACATGAAAATCATGGTCTGCTAATGCTGGCTGAATACTTGAAACAGCCGGCTCAATTAGTGTTGCAGATAAAAGATTCGGAAATATTCCAAATATAATTACTAATGAAGCAAGGATAACAGGTGAAATTAACATCCCAATTGGCGCCTCATGCGGCTTTCTTTCAAGTTTCTCCAGCTGTGCTTTACCAGTGAATGTTTTAAACACCAGAATCATACTGTAAATAAAGGTGAAAATACTGGCTACCCATGCAATTACTGGGAATAACAGACCCCAAGTTTCCAGGTTGAATATATCCAATTGCAAAACATTAACCATACTAGTAAAAAACATTTCTTTACTTAAGAAACCATTGAAAGGGGGCAGTCCAGCCATAGAAAAGCCGCCAATAACGGTGATTGTAAAGGTAATCGGCATAAACGGCATAAGTCCGCCTAATCTTCGAATATCACGGGTTCCGGTTTCATGATCGATAATACCTGCGGCCATGAACAAACTTCCTTTAAATGTTGCATGGTTAATTAAATGAAAAATAGCAGCAACCGTTGCGGCCATAAAAATATTATCGTCTAAATTCTCATAATGGAGTGCGGCTGCTCCAAGTCCTAATAAGGACATGATGAGACCCAATTGACTCACCGTGGAATAAGCAAGTATTCCTTTAAGGTCCGTTTGTTTAATGGCTGAAAATGATCCCCAAAACAAGGTTAAAAGACCCACAGCTGACACAAGCCATAGCCAAACGCCGGATTCTGCAAAAATTGGGCTCAAACGGGCAACCAAATAAATACCAGCTTTAACCATCGTTGCGGAATGAAGATAAGCACTAACTGGCGTTGGCGCCTCCATAGCATCAGGAAGCCAAATGTGAAACGGAAATTGAGCAGATTTTGTAAAAGCCCCAAGCAAAATAAGTAAAAGGGCTGGAATGAACAACGAATGTTCAAATAAATTTCCACTTTGGGAAACGAGTGTCCGGATGCTGAAAGTTTCTCCCATAAAATAGAGCAGAGTAAAGCCGCCAAGCATACTTAGACCGCCCAAAACGGTAATGATCATGGATTTTAACGCACCATAACGCGATTTTTCCCGTTCATTCCAATATCCAATGAGTAGAAACGAGGATACGCTTGTAAATTCCCAAAACATGTATAAGACAATCAGGTTATCGGAAAGAACAACTCCCAGCATGGCTCCCATAAATAAAAGCAAATAAACATAGAATTGATTAAGTTTTTCCTTATCCTTTGATAAATAAAAAATGGAATAAAGAATGACTAATGCCCCGATTCCTGTTATTAATAAGGAAAATAGTAAACTAAGACCATCCACATAAAAATCTACCTCAATCTTTAATGACGGAATCCAAGCAGCACTTTTAGTAACGGATTGTCCTTGCATCGTGACGCTAATAAAATTAGCGAAATAAGTAAAGAGAAGAACTGGCAGGAATAGGATAAACCATCCTGTATGTATACCTCGGAACCATTTGTATAATAGTGGTACAAAAATGGCCAGTATAAATGGGGCAAAAACTGCCCAATGAAGACTTGTCATAAACTCCCCCCTAATTTTTTTAAATATTATTCCATTTTTAATTAAATAATAGCAAGACTCGAATTAACCGTTTCCGCGTACCCTTTTAAAGTATAACCTAATTTTTTTGGGTTTGCATGGCAGGGGTGTATTTGGATTTGGAGTTTCGTTTAAATGTATTAAATAGGTAGAAACCGGTCATTTATGTACGAAAAAATTTTTTTAAAAAATGTATGAAATCGTTTTGATGAAGGAAAAATAGTGTCAAGGCGGTTGATGACATGAAGAAAAAACTAGTGGTTTCGATTTCGATATTTGTGTTTTTGTTCACAGCAGCGTGGTATATACATCAGACTACTAAAAGAGATTATATAAAGTTAACGATTCGGGACCCTGAATCTATTTCGGATTATATTTTCACTCCCGCAGAAGTGGAAGCAGAAACTTGGAATTTTAAGTCGAGGGAATATATTAAAGTACGGAAAAGATATGAATGATTTTAGCTGGCAACTTAAAGGTTGGCAGCTTTTTCATATTTAGGCTCTGATTTTCATGAATGTTGATTTCCGCTTCGAGCAAATGAAAAAATGTAAAAAAACAAAGCCCGCCATTGACGGGCTTTTTGAACTAATAGTAAGGATAGTAATACGGAAATGGGACGATAAATGGGAAGACAAAGACTCTGAATGGAAACCGGCGGCGTCGAAAACGGCGGAATCTGCGTCTGCCGTAACCCCCATAGCCACCGTACCTCATATCTTCTGAATCATCATCAACATCTTCAGAAACTAGCATTGTAACTCCTTCATCATCCATGTCCTCGAGTATCCCATTCATTTGAGTACCATCATTCATATGGCCAATTACATGATAGTTCATATACTTTTGGCAGGTACTCTTAATATCTCTGACGTCTCTAAATTCATGGTTTACATTAACCGGCTGTTGACCATAAGGTCCATAATAGAAATTATTATTCATCACGGTTGCCCTCCTCACATTCGCATACTATGCAACATGTAAATGAACCGTGACATTAGAACTAGTTGTTTGCTGTAAATTATTTTTGCAGGTCTTTCTTTGTGATTTCACTGCGGATATCTGTTGCTTTGGAGAATTCTGTATCCTGCTTTTTGTTATTAGGATATTTGTTTTTACGCTCACGATTATCGTTTTTGTTTGTCAACTTTAAGCCCTCCTTCCATTTCAGTCGGAGATTATTTTGTTCAATAAAAAGGTTACTATACAGGTAAACCGCATAAGATTAATTGTAAAAGAGAGATTTCCCAACCAGAAGGGGAGGAGAAAAGTGAATATACTCAATCTTATTAAGGAACGACGGAATATCAAGAAATTTAAAACAGACCCAATTGAACAAGAACGGATATATACGTGGCTAGAGGCAGCATCGATGGCCCCCAACCATCGGATGACAGAGCCATGGGAAATTTATTATGTTGGTAATGAGACGAGGGTAAAACTTAACCACAAAACCAACTTTGGCAATGCACCTATATTAATAGCCATATTATCAAGGCATGGGGCAACTAAAGTTGAAACAGAAGAAAACGCAGCAGCCACTGCCTGCTTTATCCAAAATTTCAACTTAGCAGCCTGGGCAGAGGGAGCAGGAACTTTTTGGTCCTCGATCGGAATTACACCGAAAAACCGCAGTATTTTAGGAGTTCCAGATAACTATGACTTAATCGGAGTATTAGGTGTAGGATACCCGGAGGTAATCCCCGATCCAAAACCAAGAACACCAATAAAAAATAAAATACACTTTTTGCCTTAAACAAAAGGCTATGTTAAAAGCTCAATATTAATTTTGCAGCTAGTTGATTGGAGCGGAAGGCGCGAAGACTCCTGCGGGAGTATGGGGCAGGGGAGACCCCGCAGGCGCTTCAGTGCCGAGGAGGCTCTCCGGACCACCCGCGGAAAGCGAAGCGCCTGGAGCAGAAATCAACTGACAAGTTTAACAAGAGTAAACATGAAAGAAGCCAATCGAATCATCGATTGGCTGTGAATTTTTTAGATAAACGTTTTAATCGCTTGGTTATATTCTGTTGTTAAGTTATAGATTATTTGTTGAACAGGAAGTATTTCTTTTATTTCATCGACTCTTGCTCCTGCAAAAACTAGACCATTTTCTACATCTCCATCCACTGACTTCAGAAGGGAGTCAAGAGTACAAAATCGATAAGAACAATTTTTTAAACAATCATGACACTTTGCTATTTTTAGTTTGTCTGTACCTGAAATCAAATGGGTGAAATTGTTGATTATGGCTCTCCCTTGCAAACCAACTGTTGTTTTGACAAGGATCGTATCTTCTTTACGTGCATCAACATATTTTTGCTTAAAGGAGAGTGGAGCATCACATTCCTCACTCGCAACAAATCGAGTTCCCATTTGGACTCCAGAAGCGCCCATAGAAAGTACTTTAGCAATATCCCCGCCATTCATAATTCCACCTGCTGCAATAACAGGGATGGAAACAGCCTTAATAACTTCTGGAAGTATATCGAACAAAGGTCTGTCTGTTCCTAAGTGACCCCCAGCTTCAAAGCCCTCAACTACAATGGCTGATGCACCTAATCGTTCTGAAATTCTTGCTAACTTGGCAGATGAAACAATCGAAATTACAGGAATACCCGCTTGTTTTCCCCAAGTATACATATCTCGTGATATACCCGCACCAGAAATAATAAAATCTACTTTTTCCTCTAAAGCAGCCTTCATTTTTTCAGCAAAATCATTCATTGCAAAGAGAACATTTACTCCGATAAACCCTGTCCCTCTTAAAAGACTTTTTGCTTTTCTAATTTGAGAACGCATTTCTTCAATAGATATCCCAGTACCAGAAATAATTCCCACTCCACCAGCATTTGCCACTGCTGATGCTAGGCTGCTTAGAGAAATGCCAACACCCATTCCCCCTTGCAGAATAGGTACTCTTGGCTGGATGATTCCAATTTTAAGTTGTGGAAAGTTCAATTTAAAACCCCGTTTCATTCAAAAAGTATGTAAATACCTTCTGAATGTATCACAGGGATTATTTTTTGTAAGTGATTTTTATCATCAGGTCTTAAAGGTTACTGTTAGTAATTGTTTGTATATTTATTGAATAGGAAGCTCTTCTATGATTAAACTATAGTGTATGAAAATATTTAGAGATGGTGATAGACATTGATAAAATTATTTACTGATATCGACTTAGATGGATTAGGGTGCGGGGTCATTGCAAAAATAGCATTTGGTGAAGAAGCGAATGTATCCTATTGTTCCTATAGAAACCTTAATCAACGGGTTGAATCATTTATTGAGCATAACGACCAAGACCAAATATATATTACAGACTTGGCAGTTAATCCAGAGGTGGAGAAAAAATTAGCCGATCGTTATAAAAAAGGTAAAAATGTAAGAATGATTGACCATCATATCACAGCCATGCATTTTAACGAACATGAATGGGGATTCGTCAAGCCGGAATATGAAAACGGGAAGAAAACATGCGCGACCTCTTTGTTTTACGATGATCTTGTTGAGAATGGATTAATGGAAAAAAATCCGGCGCTTGAGGAATTTATTGATTTAGTCAGACAATACGATACGTGGGAATGGGAAGAAACTAACAATGTTGATGCAAAGCGCTTAAATGATTTATTTTATATTATGAACCGTGAAAAATTTGAAGAGGAAATGCTAAAAAGGCTTACAACAGATATAGAAACTTTTTCATTAAATGAAATGGAAAATACGCTTCTTGATATAGAAGAAAATAAAATAGAACGTTACATACATTCAAAAAGCAGACAAATTGTACAAACATTTATTGATGATTATTGTGTAGGTATTGTCCATGCGGAGCAATATTTATCAGAACTTGGAAATGCGTTAAATAAAATATATCCGCATCTCGATATGATTGCCCTTTTAAATATGAGCGGGAAAAAAATGGGTTTTAGAACGATTCATGACGATGTTAACGTGGCTGAATATGCTAGAAGTTTTGGTGGAGGAGGCCATCCGAAAGCGTCAGGATGTGATATGACATCCACAGCATTTGAAAAATTCGTCGTCAACGTATTTGAACTGTCTCCGCTTAAACCGGATTCCGAACGAAACGAATTAAATATAAAAGAAGCAGCGTATGGTACAAGCTACCAAAATCCTAAAGGGGAGATTTCCTATATAAAGGCTGATAAAGAAGGAAGTTACCGTATCATTCATAATGGGGGAATCTTGGATCAATCATTTACTGCTTTTTCAGAAGCTGAAAGATATCTAAAAAGAAATTATTGTTCCTACCTTCGATTTGATCATGATTGTATTCGCCAATTGGCTGCCGGTCTGCCATTACCATTACACGAAATAAAGGAAAACTATGGACAGATTATTAGTAAAATTCTTAAAGAGAGCTAATACAGCTCTTTTGTTTTTTTTCTAGTAATTTATTCGTAGGTATATTATATTATTATTTTGGTATTGTAAATTTTGTGAAACAGAAAGTAAATTCACTAATATATTCCTGTAACATTACTTTGATACAATTATTGATACCTGTAATATAATATATTTACCATTTGAAAGTTTAAAATGAATATTTTATTAATATATCTTTTCTTGTGGAGGGATAAAATGGCTTCAGAAGCTAATAGAAGTAAGTTTTTTGATAATGCAAAATTTATTTTAATTTTCCTTGTCGTTTTTGGTCATGTCATTAGTCCAGTAAAGGAACAGGATCAAATATTGTTTACTTTATATACCGTGATATACCTTTTTCACATGCCTGCATTTATCTTTATTTCAGGGTATTTTGCTAAGGGCTATAGAAAGAAAGGGTATCTGACCAAGTCTGTAAAAAAGATATTAATACCTTATTTAATTTTTCAATTTATTTACTCGGTTGTTTATTTCCTTGTGGGTAAGAATGACACAATTGAGTTTGATTTTTTACATCCGCATTGGTCACTATGGTTTTTACTAAGTTTATTCTTTTGGAACCTATTTTTGTATGTATTCGCTAAATTAAAATGGTATGGTTTCTTCCTTGCAGTAATTCTGGGAATAGCTATTGGTTATATTGATGAAGTTGGCAGCTTTTTAAGTATATCGAGAACATTTGTATTTTTCCCTTATTTCTTATTAGGTTTCTTGTTTAATGGGGAACTACTTAAACGGATCATTAGGGCTAAATATTCAGTACCTGTTGGTTTGGGGACTTTAATTCTAACCTTACTTTATTTCGGCATTGATTTTCCACGAAACGCTGTACCGTGGCTCTTGGGGGACGAATCGTATCAGAGTATGGGAGGAGAACAACTTACAGACGGATTCTTACGGGCTTTTCAATACGTACTAACCGTTATCTTGATATTCGGCTTTTTTTCATTAATCCCGTCTAACCAATATAAGATAACGAAGATCGGTGAAAGAACGGTTTATGTTTATTTACTGCACGGCTTCATTATCAAGGGGATTCAAACGATTTTGCCGGGAGTAATCCTTGAAAACTATCTATTCCTGATTGGATTTTCATTAATCGTTTGTTTAACACTTGGGAGCTTTATGATAAAAAAATATACCCAGCCATTAATTGAATTAAAAATATAACGTAAAAGCCGAACATGTATTACACATGCTCGGCTTTTATATCGCTTATTAAAATCCAAATAACGAACTCACAAAGTTTTTCTTTTTTCTTTTAACTTTTCCCTGATCCAACACCAGTGGTTTGTCTGGTAATGCGGGCTTAGTTATCTCATTAAGCTCAGATTCTAGCCGTTTTACCTGGCTTGTTAAAGTCTTTACTTGGTTCTGTAATTCTTCGATTTCACGCCGGTGCTGCAGCAACTGGTACGTGGCAACTTCATCAGCCTTTGTTTCGATCTTTGCCTCTAATTTTGTAACAATAGCAAATAATCTTTCAAAAGCAACATTGTTTTCATCTTTTTTTACGGCAGCTTTTCGAACCTTCTTTTCTTTGACAGGGGTAATATCCTGTAGTAGTGTCCCGTTTTGAATTTGAATCTGGATGTTTTTCAATAGGTCAATATCCTCGTTGTTGAAAAGATAATGTCCACGTTCATTTCGTTCCATAGGCAATTGCAACTGTTTTACCCAACGTTGTACCGTACTGGCTGATACCCCTAGTAAATTAGCGACTTCACTAGTATACATTTGGAACCCTCCCCAGAATATTAATCAAATATAAATACAAAGCCTAAGTCCAAAACTTCCACCATTTTTTCTCTTTTGCTGCTGCGACGTCTCTGAAACTTGAAAGCATATCTTGAAAGGCAACTTCCCTTTGTCTTATTTCATGTCGAAATTGTTCGCGTTCTTTATTAATAAGGTCCCGATCTCTCTCGATGGCTTCTGTTAGAGTTAATATTTCGTTATTTGTCATATCAACATAATGCGAAAGCGCTTCTGTTGATTCAGACAATTGCTTGGAAAGAGTAAAAATCTCTTCGGATGTTTCAACTGACGCATGGGCAATACTATCTGTTATATATTGTAATCTTTCGGTATTGCGTTCAGTAGCAGCTTCAAGATGTTCGGTTAGATGTTCAATTTCGGCCTTCGTATTTTCTGAAGATTTATATATCGAGTCAGATAGTGTTTTTACTGTTATATAAGATCCATTTTTTATTTCTCTTTTAACCTCTTCGACCACTTCCTTACGCAGAACATTTCTAATTTCCTCTTTTACTTCATTCAAAAAGGTTTGTTTATACGTATCCATGGCATCAAAGAATTGGTCCCCATTCTGAATAACGGTCACTTCCTTTGGGGATATTGTTTCCGCAACAACAGCTATGCTAGAATTCTCATCTTCCGAATTCTTGTCAAGGATAGGTTCCGGCTTTACATCATGAATAGGTTCTGGTGTAACTTCTATTATTGGTTCTTTGTTTATCACAGTTTCAGGTTCTTTAGTTTCTTGATTTACAGGTTCAATTTTTTTCTGTATTGATTCCCTGATCATTTCTTTACTAAATTTATTTGCCAACAATTCCTTAATTTCTAAAAGCAGATTAATTTCTGTTTCTGTGTAGATTCTTGCCCCTTGTTTCGTCCGTGGGATTTCAAGAATATTGTCTAAGTCTTTTTCCCATTGTCTAAGTTTGCCTGCAGGTACATTTATTTTTTTAGAAACTTCCTTTAACGTGAAAGTCTTCATTTTATTCCATCCTTTCTATCTATAATGACGGTTTAAACATCCATAGATAGTAAATTCACCATCGTGCCCCCTTTTTTCCTGCAGGTTGACAAAAGCTATCAAAACAAGACGGATATGTCGAAATAACAACAAATTTTTTCATTAAACAAGAGCTGTCATCAGCTCTTTTAGCGGTTTATTTATTTTACTAATCCGAGCATTTTCAGCCCATTAAAAATTCCTGAATCCGTAACCTCTGTTGTTTTATGCTTTGCATATTGAAAAAGGTCTGGATGTCCATTTCCCATTGCAAAGCTTTCACCAACACTCATAAGCATTTCTTTATCATTCATTCCATCACCAAACGCTATTGCTTGATCTTTTTCAATACCCAAATGTCTTAAAACAAATTGTATACCGACTCCTTTATTAACTCGATCCCGGATTACATCGTAACAATGCGTCATTCCATGAACATGAACTTGGGATAAGTGAATACCATCCTCATTTTGATAAAGTTCAGTTTCGTCTGACTCAAGATTAATCAAGGTCATTCCAAGAACATCATAAACAGCCTCGTGATCAAGTTCTTCATTTTGATAGAGATGGAACTTTTCCATAAACCGTTTTATGGCGGGTGTATGTATATTGGTAAATACATTTTTCCCTTTCGTATATAAAACTACTTCATGGTGATTCTCATGTGCGATTGATAAAAAGCGTCGGACAGTTTCCTTACCCATTGGTTCCTGAAAAAGATCTTTTCCCTTATAAATAGCATAGGCTCCATTATATCCAATAAAAGATTGAACCTTCAATTTATCTGCAATAGTATGTATTTCATGCAATGGCCGGCCGGTTGCCAAAAACACTTCTATTCCTTTTTCTTTAACTTGTTCTATAGCGTTAATGGTGGAATCTTCAATCATATCATCCGGTCGTAAAATGGTTCCATCAATATCTAAGAAAATCACTTTATACTTAAACATGTCTTATCCTCCTTTTCTGAGTTAGTAATTTTAGTTTATCATTAGTAGTTAAAGAAATGCTATTTTCTGAAAAGGGGGAGTTAGTTATGAAATATTCACTACTCGCAACTGATTTAGATGGTACATTATTAAACGAAGATAAGGAAATTGATAAAGAAACCATTCAAGCCATTCATGAGTTTCGTACGGGGGGTGGACGAGTGATCATTTGCACCGGACGATCACCACTTGCTGCTGGATGGATTGCTGAAACAATCCATTTATTAGGGGAACCGATAATTGCCTATAATGGGGCAATTATTTTAGACGAAGACAGACAATTAATCGAGGAATTTACTTTCAAACAGAATACGGTGTTGAAGTTTTTGGAATTATGTCGGGAGGGTGGAATTTATGCCCATTTTTATGAAGGTGATAATATTTTGATTCCTGAAGAAAATCAATGGAATCGTAACTGGGTTGAAAATAATATTCTTCCATTAAAAGCAACGGGCGGAATTACAAAGAATTGTGAAAGGTATCGAAAACAATGCGGCGTTAATTTAATAGATAATGTTTATGACTATATTAAAATATACCTGCCTGCAATTACAAAAATTGCTGTCTTTCACGAGAACAATACACTTTTTGAATTTGCCCAAAAATTGAAAAAGGAACTAGGAGGATTGGAAGTGAGCAGCAGTTTTAATTATCAAAACTTAGAGCTCTCACCTAAAGGGGTTTCCAAGTCATCTGCCCTTGTCAAAGTCGCAGATAAGCTGAAAATTCCTCTTTCCGAAGTAGCAGCTATAGGTGATAACTTTAATGATATTCTTATGCTGAAAACCGCTGGTCTCGGAATTGCGATGGGGAATGCTCCAGAGGATGTAAAGCTGGAAGCAGATGTAATCACCGATAATAACGACAATTTAGGCGTAGCAAAAGCGATTCATAATTATTTACTTTCTTGAAATAATTTTAAAAAAATATTTTAAGTTTAGTACAAAAATATTGAATTAATATTTCAACGCACTTATACTATATTTACAAGTAACCGTTTTCACCTTTGCGGAGACCAACAGGAGGACTATGAAACTATGGGAGAAAATCTTGGGGCATTAACAACAGAATCTAGAAATGAGCGTTCCTTAAAAATTGATACGGCTGAGCCTAAAGAAATATTGAAAATTATGAATGAAGAAGATCAAAAGGTGGCATTAGCGGTTAATGAGGTGCTCGGGGATATTGAAGTGGCAGTTAAATTTGTGTTTGAGTCATTTAAAAATAAGGGCAGGCTCATATATATCGGGGCTGGTACAAGCGGCAGGCTTGGAGTGTTAGATGCCGTTGAGTGTCCACCAACGTTTAGTACCGATCCAGAAATGGTTCAAGGTATTATGGCTGGGGGCGAGCGGGCTTTTATCAAAGCAGTAGAAGGTGCTGAAGATCGCCCGGATTTTGGGGCAAATGATTTGAAGGAAATTAATTTGACTGAAAATGATACGGTGATTGGAATTGCTGCTAGTGGACGGACACCATATGTTTTGGGTGCGCTACAATATGCCCGCAGTATAGGAGCAAAAACGGTGGCACTGTCTTGCAATCGAAATGCAGCAATTAGTCAGGCAGCAGACCACAGCATTGAAGTGATTGTCGGGCCCGAAGTGCTCACAGGTTCCACCCGATTAAAAGCAGCAACTGCCCATAAAATGATTTTAAACATGATTTCAACATCTTCTATGATTTTACTCGGTAAAGCATACGAAAATCTCATGGTTGATGTACATGTTAGTAATCAAAAGTTAAAAGAACGTGCCATTGGCATTATAAGAAAGATTACTGGTGTATCATATGAAAAAGCTTTAGAAACACTAGAGGAAGCAGATCAACAAGTAAAAACTGCGATTGTCATGATAAAGGCAAATGTATCTAAGCAAAATGCCTTAGAACGGTTAAAGGAAGCAAACGGCTATGTAAAAAAAGCAATAGCAAACTCATCGGTAAATTAATGGAATAAAAAGGTGGTCGTGAAAACATGGCAACAGGCGGACTAAAAATGATTCAAAATATGTTAGAGCAGCTGCCGGCATCAGAAAGGAAAATTGCAGAATTTATTCTTGAAAACCCAAGAGTTCTGGTTGACAGTACTGTTAGTGAATTAGGAAGTCAGGCAAATACCAGTGGTGCAGCTGTGATCAGGCTTTGTAAATCATTAGGATTGAATGGATTTCAAGATTTAAAAGTAAGAGTAGCTGGTGACTTAGTAAAGCCTGTTGAACAAGGCTACCGTGATATTGAGCCAGATGAATCCTTTTATTCCATTGTCCAAAAAACAACAAGTAACAGCATTCAAAGTTTGCGTGATTCTGAGGAAATTATTAATTTTGATGAGTTGGAAAAAGCTGTAAACACCTTACTGCGTGCCAATCAAGTCCACTTTTTTGGAATTGGTGCATCAAATATTATTGCCATGGACGCGCAGCAAAAATTAATAAGAATTGATAAAGGAGCAACAGCCTTTACAGATACTCATCTTGTAGCAACTCTGGTGGCAAACGCAAAAAAAGACGATGTTGTATTCGGTATATCTTATTCTGGTGAAACTCCCGAGGTAATTAAGGTAATGACACTTGCGAAGCAACAGGGGATAAAGACCATCAGTTTGACCAAATACGGACAGACAACTGTATCTTCATTGGCTGATATTAGATTGTATACATCCTACTCATCGGAGGCCCCATTTCGGAGTGCAGCCACTTCTTCCCGGCTGGCACAGCTTTACATTATTGATATTTTATTTTTATCGATGGCAACTGCGCAGTACGCACAGACTGTTGACTATATTGATAAGACAAGGGAAGCTATACGTTTCTTAAAAGAAGGAAAATAAATTCTTTTTTTTGGGGGTGGTGCGGGAAAGAAATGAGAGTAGATTTTTTTAATCAATACGGTAAAGGGGTCTAAATTTTATTCTTGAAAAATTAAACAGGGGAGTGAGGGAAACAAATGGCAGGAGAAAATAAAAAAATGGCAGAGAAAATTCTCGAACAGCTTGGCGGGGCAGCTAATATTGCTTCTTACACACACTGTATGACACGACTTAGGGTTACACCTATTGATGAATCCATCGTAAATAAGACCGCTATTAAAAAGATTGATGGTGTATTAGGGCTTGTGGAGGAAGAAACCTTACAAATTATTATTGGACCTGGTAAAGTGAACAAGGTTACGGAAGAGTTTGGTAATTTAATAGAAGCGGCAGGCGGCATAAATTTAAACGAAAAGGCGGCCAGCAAAAAAGCGGAAATTAATCAAAAGAACGCTACCCCATTTAAACTTTTCCTGCGTAAGATTTCAAGCATTTTTATTCCTTTAATACCTGCACTTGTTGCATCCGGTTTAATTACAGGTATATCGAAGGCAGTTATTCAGGCGGGCTGGCTTGATGCAGAATCGCAGCTGGCCATGATTTTAACCGTTATTGGCGGTGGATTATTTGGTTATCTCGGTATTTTAGTAGGTATAAACGCTGCAAAAGAATATGGGGGTTCTCCTGCACTTGGTGCTCTTGCCGGTATTTTAATTATCAACCCGGCATCAGCAGGAATCGAATTATTTGGCACGGCCTTACTTCCAGGCCGCGGTGGTCTTATTGGAGTTCTATTTGCTGCTATCTTTATTGCTCTTGTAGAAAAACGAGTGCGTAAGTTTGTTCCTCAATCTCTTGATATTATTGTGACACCAACGGTATCGTTATTGATTACCGGAATTTTAACATATCTTGTTTTTATGCCGCTTGGTGGTTTTATTTCAGATATTATTACAAAAGGGCTAACGACGGTTTTAGATTTTGGTGGAGTTGTCGCAGGATTTGTCCTTGGAGCAACATTCCTTCCATTAGTTGTTACAGGTCTGCACCAAGGATTAACTCCTATTCACTTAGAGCTAATAAATACCCTCGGTGATGACCCGCTTCTGCCAATCTTAGCCATGGGTGGTGCAGGGCAAGTAGGAGCAGCCTTTGCGATTTATTTTAAAACAAAGAAAACCCGTTTAAAAAGAGCAATTGGCGGTGGTCTTCCATCTGGAATGCTTGGAATTGGTGAACCGTTAATTTTCGGTGTAACATTGCCATTAGGCAGGCCATTCCTTACCGCTTGTTTAGGTGCTGGTGTTGGCGGGGCATTCCAGGCAGCGTTTAATATTGCGACGGTTG
This sequence comes from Neobacillus sp. Marseille-Q6967, assembly GCF_946151075.1. Taxonomy (GTDB): domain Bacteria; phylum Bacillota; class Bacilli; order Bacillales; family Cytobacillaceae; genus Neobacillus. Next base: position 596,157 of record NZ_OX267715.1, read on the forward strand.
CAATTGGTGTATCAGGTTTACCTCTAGCTTTTATTGTGAACTCTGGTGAGATCCTTTTATACTTGGCTGGTTTATTAGTTGCTTATGCAGCAGGTTTTGTATTTACTTACTTATTTGGGTTCAATGATAATATGGCTGGTGAGTTTGATTGATTGGCATATCCTTTTATTTAAACGATCCATTGGCAGAGATGCGGATTCAATGGGCGGCAGAAAATGGAGTGAAGCTGGCGTTTACCTCGCTGCACATTCCTGAGGAGTCAGGAGAACTGGCAATCTTGGCGAAAAAATTATTAAAAACAGCCAAGGAATGCGGAATTGAGGTATATGCTGATGTTTCTAGTAAAACCCCGGGACACTTAGGTTTGTGCAGTCTGCAAGATCTAGAATCTCTCGGGGTAGCTGGGTTAAGATTAGATGATTTCTTTGATCATCAAACGATTATTAAGCTTGCTTCACAATATAAAATTGCGTTAAATGCGAGTATTATATTTGAAGAAGCTTTATTGGCTTTATTAGAAGGTGGGTTAGCTTCTAATCAGTTGATTGCTTGGCATAACTTTTATCCTCGTCGTGAAACGGGGTTAGATGAAACATTTTTTAAAGAGCAGAATGACTTATTCAAGCGGTTTGGGATTCCGGTCAGCGCATATATCCCAGGTGATGGTCAAAAGCGGGGACCACTGTTTGAAGGGCTTCCGACTTTAGAGAAACATCGCAATATTGACCCGTTCGCCGCTGCACTGGAATTGTATCAATTAGGGGTTGCAGATGTATATGTAGGTGATCCGGAGGTAAGCGGGGAGCTTTTATTGAAACTAGTCCATTATGACGTTAATAAGGCTGTCCCAATTCGAACAACTGGTAAATTAGAAGGGGATTACCGGGTTCGCCCTGATTTCGCGCGTGATGTAATTAGGCTGATGGATACGAGGAGTTCTGGAACGGTTCCGCCATATAATACAATCGAGCGTCCAGCAGGAACGGTGACTATGGATAATGATTGTTATGGTCGTTATCGGGGTGAAGTACAAATTACACGAAACGATCTACCCTCCGATGAGAGAGTTAATGTGATTGGAAGGGTAATTGAAGCAGATATTCCTCTTCTTTCCTATATTCAGCCAGGTCAACTCATAAAGTTAATACCTTCAAGTTAAAACTGGCGGCTTCTTTTAGTGAAGCCGTTATTTTTGTAATAGTACAAAATCAAAAGCAATATAATTTAAAAAATTAGTTCATTGATTTATTTTTTATGGTATAGTAAGTAACGGAAAAAGAGAATAAAATCCGCCGCCGGCGGCAGAGGTTCTAGCACCCCTCTCTAAAAAAACTACTAGAAACAGCACTGCTTTCGAGTAGTGCTGTTTTTCTATTCAAAATGGAGGAATCATCATGAGAATTCTTATTTATTTATTGGCAATTGTAACCGCAAATGTCGTTACCGCAGCGTTTGCTCCTATTCAACTGGGAATATTTATCGTTCCAATGGGTACTTTGCTGGTAGGGGCTACTTTTATCTTCCGCGATTTAGTACAAAATAAATACGGCCGAACAAAAACATATCTATTTATTGGAATAGCACTTGTGTTGTCTGCACTGGTTTCTTATTCTCTTGGAGACACTTTATTGATTGTATTGGCATCTGCGATTTCTTTTCTTATTTCAGAGACTACTGATACCGAGATTTATTCCCGCCTCAAATTACCAATGAGCTGGAGGGTTTTCTACAGCGGTTTAGTGGGCGGCCTGCTGGATTCCATGATTTTTGTCGTCATTGGTTTGAGTCCCCTTGGAGCAGGCTTTTTACCATGGAAAGCCGTACCATTCGCCATCCTAGGCCAGGTATTAGTGAAAACAATTATTCAAGGGTTAGGTGCAGTCTTTTTCCAATTGGTACAAAACCGTCATAATATTGTTTCTAGTCAATAATATTTGAACGTCTATTCTGATGAATAGGCGTTTTTAATTTGCTTAAAATAACGGAAAAGAATGATTGACCACTATACAGAAAAGACGAAAACTACAAGAGAGACAATTAAAAGTAAATGTAATCGTTTTATTAGTAAATAAAAAGTTTAAGGGTTAGTAATTTAATCTATTCGTGAGTAAACTGTAGCTAATCCATGCTTTACTCGATAATTTGAGCTAAAAGCAACTTATTTGAAATAATATCGTACTTTACAAGGAATCTTTATGAAGCTAAAATAAGCGTCATAATGAATGTAAAGATTAAATAAATCGGCCTAATCCCTGTACTTGGGAACGGAGGAACCAATTTTTTCTGGGGTTTATTCTACAATTATGTAGAAAGGATGAAATGCTCTTTCGCCATCCTACCCGTCAGCTAACTTCGTCGGCTAAAGCGAAGGAGGTCATGAAGACCGCAATAGTTATGGAGCTTTTTAAACAACATAAAAGCTGCAGGACTAATAGGAGGGTCTTTTATTATGCCTATTTTTAAGAAAAAGGTGACGACATTGACATTGAAAGATTATTTAATGAAAATGAAGATTGGTCTGCCAAAAACGATGATTCATTTGGATAAAAATGTTTATGAAGCTGGCAGTATCATTAACGGTACAATTGAGATAACAGGTGGTATGTTAAAGAATAAAATTAAACGATATGATATCGACTTGATTAGTGTTGATCAAAATGCTTTTATAGAGGAAACATTAAATAGTCATTCTGTGTTTTGTTCGCTTGAATGTTGTCCTAACCAAACTGGTAAAATTAACTTCTTATTAAATGTTCCAGAAGATTTAGAGTTTAATAGTGATTATTATCAATATTCATTAAGTATTAATATTGATCTAGGAAATACGAATTATATTACTCAGACAGTTCCTATTAAAATTGCATCTGCATCATAATATAAATTTTATACTATTGAACTAGGATCGTATGATCCTGGTTCTTCTTATGATAAAAGAACTATTTATTGATATATCTTTGTAAACTCTCCGATAATATCATGTAAAATAGCACCGTTATAATGAAATTAACTCATTAGATGTTAAGGACGGTGCAGTGAATGGAAGAGATGTTGGTAAAATCTTATTTACAAAAGTCGTTGGAGGAGTGGAAGGATGATATTTCACAAGTCCTGGCTGAAATAGATAAAGAATATGAAGAAGTCGCTCAGGAGTTGAAGGTGTATTCCTATAAATACGGCATTACTAAGCAAGTAATTCAGTCAACAGTTAATGAAGAGATCATTGAAACCATTCGTCAAAGATACCATAAACCTTTCGAAGAAAGTTACCATCAATTGAAAGAATACATAAAGGATTTAGAAGAAAAGAGACGTGTTTTCCAAATGTTCATCCAAAAAATTGATGAAGTCAACAGAAAAGAATCGGCAAGAGTTACCGCTTCTTAAAAAAACAGCCTGACCTGTTGGTCTGGCTGTTTTTAATGTCTCTAGAAAAACAGTCATGGTTTTCTTTGCATATAGTAAAAGATACGATATGTAAATGAGGTGTTTTTCCATGATTAGGGCGAGAATCGGAAGTAATACGTATCAACTCCCAGAAACGCTTGAAGAATATTTTCAAAGGTTTCGGACTCAAGTCATTGGAATCGATCATAAATTTGAAACTCCCTATGGGGAAAAAAAGATTATTTACGCTGATTGGACAGCCAGCGGACGCCTGTATCGACCGATAGAAAAAAAGCTCACTGAGGTCTTTGGGCCTTTTATGGCAAATACACATACAGAGTCGAATATCACCAGTCAAAGAATGACAGGTCTCTATAAACAAGCAAGAAAAATAATTAAACAGCATGTACATGCAGATGAAAATGATGTGCTCATCCTTGATGGTTTTGGAATGACTTCCGTGATGAATAAATTACAGAGAATATTAGGGCTTAGGGTTCCTGAAACTTGGAAAAATAAAATTAAATTGGCTAAAGAGGACCGGCCGATTGTCTTTATTACCCACATGGAGCACCATTCTAACCAAACGTCATGGCTTGAAACAATTGCAGATGTTGAAATTATTCCCCCTGGGGGAAATAGTCAGGTGAATGTACAGAACTTAGAAATACTATTAAAAAAATATAAGAACAGGCCATTGAAAATTGGGTCATTTACTGCCTGTTCTAACGTCACTGGCATACAAACTCCGTATCATCAAATGGCAAAAATTATGCATCAATACGGGGGGATTTGTATTATTGATTTCGCAGCTTCTGCACCGTACGTATCAATTAATATGCACCCTCGGGATCCATTGGAAAAGTTAGATGCCATTGTATTTTCCCCTCATAAATTTTTAGGAGGGCCTGGTTCAAGCGGGGTCCTTTTATTTGATAAACGATTGTACTCTAACAAAATTCCGGATCATCCCGGGGGAGGCACGGTAACCTGGACGAATCCATGGGGAGATCATCAATACTTTCAAGACATTGAGCTCCGGGAAGATGGTGGAACACCAGGGATACTACAAGCTATTAGAACCGCACTTTGTCTACAGTTAAAGAATGATATGGGTGTTACCAAAATTTTAAAAAGAGAAAAAGAACAATTAGCCCTGCTTTTACCGGAATTGGAAAAAGTCCCTGGACTCCACGTATTGGAAAAGGAATGTAAAGATCGTCTTGGGATTGTCTCCTTTTTTATTGACGGAATTCATTACAATTTACTTGTTCGGCTATTAAATGATCGGTTTGGATTTCAAGTGCGGGGCGGCTGTTCTTGTGCAGGAACATATGGTCACTATTTATTAAATATCGACAAGAAAACTTCAATGGAGATTGCTGATAAAATCAATCATGGAGAGATGTCAATAAAGCCAGGCTGGGTACGGTTTTCATTACATCCCATTATAAGTGATGAAGAAATACAAGCATTTGTGCATGCGCTGAAAGAGATAACCGTAAATATAGAGGAATGGAAAAAAGAGTATGCATATGACGCTGTGAGTACTGATTATTTTCGTATTCAGCACGTAAGGGAAGATACGGAAAGCTTGTTTCAATTAAAGTAATGGATGGACTTCTTCTTGATAATCGATTAAAATCGGATACAACAGAGGTGAGGAAAATTGTTGTATAACGATAAATCAATGAACCGGTTAAAACGAGTAGAAGGGCAGATCAAAGGTATATTAAGAATGATGGAAGAAGGTAAAGAATGTAAGGATGTCATTACCCAGCTGTCGGCGGCAAGATCCGCTATAGACAGAACCATTGCGGTTATTGTCAGTTCGAATCTTGAGCAATGTATTCGTGAATCCATTGACGCTGGTGAGGACTCATCAAAACTCGTAGAAGAAGCAGTCAATATGCTTGTCAAGAGCAGATAAAATGGGAACGCCTATCCTTCGGATAGGCGTTCGTTTTATGATTTGGCAACGAAAGGCATGTACCCACATATGCTAAAAGAAAAAAGGTGGGATACCATGATTCATACCGTGAAGCCAGGTGAGACATTGTATCAGATATCGCTGAATTATCGGGTAAGCCTGAGCAGACTCTATTCCGCAAATCCAGGGGTAAATCCACATCAGTTATATGTCGGACAAAAAATTCAAATACCAGGACTTCCTGACCCGAATAAGATTCCATATACTATTCAAATTTCTGTTAGTAAAAGAAATTTAACATTATATCGAAATGGTAAACTGGTAAAAATTTATCCCATAGCTGTGGGTAAAATGCTGACTGCGACTCCAACTGGTGAATTTGTTATTGTTAATAGACAAATGAATCCGGGAGGACCATTTGGGGTTATGTGGCTTTCGTTATCTAAACAAGGTTACGGTATCCATGGGACGAATGATCCCAGTTCTATTGGAAAAGCCGTTTCCCTTGGATGTGTTCGAATGCATAATCGGGATGTCCTGCAGCTTGCAGAAATGGTTCCGAATGGAACGAGAGTCATCATACGTCAATAAACGATTTGGCCGATTTCGCAGAAAATCGGCTGTTTTTAATTGAAAATATAGTATCGAAATATTGAAATTGATAGAATAAATGTAACGGTCAAGATTATGGAATCATTTATGAAAGGAGAGGTAAATTCAGATGATGAATGGAAAAACTCTGTTTATTGCCGGGCATGCACGGTTACCCCAAGGAATGGCAGCGAAAAGTGTATATGAAACATTGACGATTACAGCAGAAATCGATAGAAAATATGGGGTTATACTCGAGGCTTCCTGTACATTGGCTACAGAACATGGCCGTCAATTTGTTGGCCAAGTGTTAAGGGGGATAAGTTTAAACGATGGAATTGATGAGGCCATCACTGCGCTCCAAATGTATTATCGAGGTAAAGCTGCCAATGCACTGGTGGCGGCATTAAAAGATCTAGATCTTCATTATCAGCAAATTGTCTCTACAGAAAAAAGTTAAAATAATGTTTTTAGAAATAGTTATTGAAAAATTCAAACTATTGATATAAAATCATATTAACAACTGGGTGACAGCAATTTCCTTGCTGCATGACCAGATTGATCGTTAAAAAAATGATTAGTTAAAATTGACTATATTCACTTGAGCTTCCTTTGCCGGGAGACGAGCTATGAGTAGGAGTCAGTAAAGCAATCAATGAGTTAGTTCATTGTTTGTTTTGCTGGCTCCTTTTTGTTTATAAACTAGTTGAAATGAGGTGATAGCGTGAAAGGGGCACTTGATGGAATCCGAATTTTGGATGTTTCCCGGGTACTGGCAGGACCATTTTGTTCCATGATTCTTGGTGACCTTGGGGCAGAAGTGATAAAGATTGAACATTATGTATCAGGAGACGAAACGAGAGGCTGGGGGCCGCCTTTTGTAAATGGAGAAAGTGCTTACTATTTATGTGCCAATCGGAATAAACAAAGTATGACACTTAATCTTAAATCAGAAGAGGGAAAAGAGATTTTTGCGAAACTGGCTTCTACTAGCGATATCGTAATTCAAAACTTTAAAGCTGGAACACTTGAAAAAATGGGTTTAGGCTATTCGCAACTAAAAGCCAAAAACCCCGGGCTGATCTTGGCATCTATCACAGGTTTTGGGTCAACGGGCCCATATAAGGATTTACCTGGTTATGATTATATCATTCAGGCAATGAGCGGGCTGATGAGCATCACTGGGGAGCCACATGGAGGGCCAGTAAAAGTAGGTGTGGCAATCGCAGATGTCCTAACAGGATTATATACCTGTATAGGGATATTAGGGGCCTTGCAACATAGGAACCAGACCGGACAAGGACAGGAAATTGATATTTCGCTGATGGATTGCCAGATTTCTTCATTAATTAATGTAGCGAGCAATTATTTATGCAGCGGGGTGACTCCAAAACGGATGGGAAATCGGCACCCAAATATTTCTCCCTATCAGGTGTTTAAGACCATGGATGGGGAACTTGTCATTGCAGTAGGGAATGATGAGCAGTTTAAGAGATTGACTGCTGTCCTGGGGGTGCCAGAATTAGCGGATATGAAAGAATTCAAACATAACGAACAGCGTTTAAAGAATAACGATAAACTTGTTGCCATTTGTGAAGAACTGCTTTCAAAAAAGACGAAAAATGAATGGAAAGAAAGATTAGATGCTGTAGGGGTTCCGAATGGTCCAATCAACACTATTGCTGAAATGTTTGAAGATCCACAGATAATGGCTAGAGAGATGATAGTGGAAATGGAACATCCATTAATTGATAATCTTCAATTAACAGGCTCACCCTTAAAGTTATCGGCAACACCGGTAACCATGAGGCGACATCCTCCGCTGTTTGGCGAACATACAGAATCACTATTAGAGAACATAGGCTATAATTCCGAAGATATATCAAGATTAAGACAAAATAATAGTATTTAGGGAGGAAATTTAAATGATGAACTTTGAATTAACAGAGGAGCAGCAAAGTGTGAAGAAATTGGTTAGAAAATTTGTCGATAAGGAAATCATACCAAATATTCAGGAGTGGGACCGCCAAGGTCATTTTGAACCAGCTATTTTGAAAAAGTTAGCGGATTTGCAACTAATGGGTGTCTGTATCCCTGAAGAGTATGGCGGTGTCGGCATGGATTATAATACACTGGCCATTGTATGTGAAGAATTGGAACGGGGAGATACGGCCTATCGTACAGCTGTTTCTGTCCATACAGGGCTAAACAGTATGACGTTATTACAATGGGGAACAGAGGAACAAAAACAAAAGTATTTAGTGCCCCAAGCGCAAGGTCGTAAAATTGGTGCCTTCGGATTAACAGAACCGAATGCCGGATCTGATGTTGCAGCGATGAATGCAACAGCTGCAAAGGATGGAGATTACTATATTCTCAATGGGTCTAAAACATGGATTTCTCTTTGTGATGTTGCGGATCATTTTTTGATTTTTGCCAAGACAGATCATGATCTAAAGCATAAGGGAATCACCGCATTTATTGTGGAACGCAGTTTTGCAGGAGTCGAAACGAAGGCAATTAAAGGGAAATTGGGTATTCGGGCTGGAAATACAGGAGAAGTATTTTTAACGGATGTTAAGGTTCCTATTGAGAACAGATTGGGTGCAGAAGGAGAAGGATTTAAAATTGCCATGTCTGCCCTAGATAACGGCCGATTTACAGTTGCTGCTGGAGCAGTTGGTTTAATAGAAGCCAGCCTTGAAGCCAGTATAAAGTATTGCCATGAACGGAAAACATTTGGTAAAGAAATTGGAAGACACCAGTTAGTTCAGCAAATGGTTGCAAAGATGAGCGCAAACCTTGAGATTTCCAGACTTCTGGTTTTTAAAGCAGGGTGGTTAAAGAATCAGGGAAAACGAAATACGAAAGAAACGTCACTTGCTAAGTGGATTTCATGTAATGCTGCTTTTGAAGCTGCGAATGATGCCGTTCAAATTCATGGGGCTTATGGCTATTCTGATGAATATCCTGTAGAACGCTTTTTGCGTAACTCCAAAGCTCCTGTGATCTATGAAGGCACTAGAGAAATCCATACGATTATGCAAGGTGAGTACGCTTTAGGTTATAGGGAAGATAGGCCGCTTCATAAACAATTACCTTCATGGCCTTTTGAACAAGTTTCAGTAACTAATTAGCTGCAAAAAAATGACATGAGGAAAAGGTCAACTCACTTTCAAATAATAAAGAAACAACAAAGGGTTAGGCATTTTTGATATTGCCTAACCCTTTGTATTATGCTTTTGCTGCTTGTAATTGAAGGTTAATTTTTACTTTATCACCAACAAGAACTCCACCTGTTTCTAATGCTGCATTCCATACTAAACCATAATCAGAACGGTTAATGGAACCTGCTGCGCTGAATCCAACCTTCTCATTTCCCCATGGATCTTTTCCTTGACCTTCGAACGATACCGCAAAAGTTTCAGGTTTTGTAACACCACGAAGAGTCAAATCTCCTGTCATATTGTATTCACCATCATCTGTTTTTTCAATTTTCGTAGCAACAAATGTCATTTTTGGATGATTTTCTACATCAAAGAAATCCGCAGAAACTAAGTGGCCATCACGGTCTTGGTTACGGGTATCTACGCTTCCGGTTTCAACAGAAAATTCAATGCTTGCTGTTGTTAAATCTGCTGGGTCGGCATCAATGTTGGCCTCAAATTTATTAAAAGTTCCTTTAACATTGGCAATCATCATGTGTCGGACTGAAAAATCAACGCTGCTGTGTACAGGATCAAGAACCCATTTTGTTTTTGTCATTTGTATCTCCTCCAAATTTCGTTGAAATAATTTATCTTGAAACAAAAATAACTTAATTCAAGATAAATTATATGGTGTAAGACAAAACTATGTCAATCATTTTTATATGAAATTTCAATAAAGTTTCTTTTTATGATGGCATGGAGGGAATGAAAAGGTTGTGGAAATAAAATACTACGTTTATATCAATGAAGGAAATGGGAAAGATGATGAAAAAATTTAAAAAAAGTACACTCCCTTTTTTCATTTTATTTATAATTCATTCAGTCCTTTTAGGAGTTTCTTTTTATAAAAGTCACAATAAAAAGCAATTATTTGCGTTGTTAATGTCCAATATTGGACTTGCCTATTTATTTGAGTATTTTGTCTTGAATATCTATCACGCCTATACGTATAAGCCTAAAGTGATAAAAAAGTCAATTCTTGATAATATATTCGGGGCAATATTATCGCAGGCGATTTTTGTCCCATTTACAGCTGTATTCTTGACAGCAGGAAAGCGGGGATGGGGAGCCAAAATTCTTGGAGGCTGTTATTTTGTACTAGTGGAGATCATTTTTTTGAATTTAGGGGTTTATAAGCATCACTGGTGGAAAACCATTTATACGGCTTTTTTAATTCCTCTATATTTTAAGTTGAGCGATGTTTGGAATTGTTTATTAATAAAAAATTATCGGTTTATCAGGTTTATTTCACTGTTCTTAACGATTATGGTAACAGAAGCCAATCTTTTATTTGTATTTGCCTTATTTCGAAAACTAAGGTTTGGAAGAGGAAGGTATCATTCTTGGAGAGAACACTTTATTTTCGTTCCTTTACACGCCATTACGATCTCATTTATATCGGCTCAGTTATTAAAAAAAGGGAACGACAATATAGCTAAAATAAGTATATTGGCCTTTACTATGGGATTAAACAAGTTATTTGGAGCACTGAACATTGTAAAAAATAAATTTCATATTGTAGATTTTATCGCCATAAGGTTTATAATGACTAATTTATATGGTGTGTTTCGGGATTGGATCTATCCAAGCACAAACAGAGAGGTACCATTAGAGGAAAGAAAAGAGTCAAATAAAAAATAAAAAAACGCCATAAAGGCGCTAATATGTATTGATAGGAATATGATACCATGTTAAAATAACAATTGGACTTTTATAACAATTGGTCAAAATCATTTATAATTTTCTATATTAACATTAACACAAATTTAAGGTAAATGTCAACAAATCCGTAAAAATATATTTCTGGAGAGTGGTAAGATGAATAATGTTCGAAATGATGAGCAAATGGTTGAGCAAGACAGGGTGGATTTTGTTAGAGATCAAATCGAGAAAAAGGCAAGCAAACTCCAGAAAAATACCGGTGGTGTAAGGTCGGATGTTATTGAGATTCGGAAGACATTTTGGGATGATGTAACGGTTAATCTTGACGAACCCGATGATATTAACGAATCGGCAGCTAGTATTAAACAGCAAGCTGAACTCCTGTCCGAACGAGAAAGAACGTTTACACAGATAAGCAGGCAATTGAAGATTCTAGAAAGGCTTAACAACTCACCCTATTTTGGCCGGATAGATTTTCTGGAACATGGAGAGAAAAAGCCGGATAAAGTTTATCTCGGGATTGCTTCCTTTATGGATGAAAAGGATGAAGAATTTTTAATTTATGACTGGCGTGCGCCAATTTCCAGCTTATATTATGACTTTTCACCAGGACCAGCAAATTATCAAACTATGGACGGCACCATCGAAGGCGACATGAAGCTTAAACGGCAATTTATTATCCGCTCTGGAGAAATTAAAGCGATGTTTGATACAGGGGTAACGATTGGGGATGAAATGCTCCAAGAGGTACTTGGAAATAATGCGAATGCTCAAATGAAGAGTATTGTTGCAACCATTCAGCGGGAACAAAATCAAATTATAAGGAATGAACGAAGTAAATTACTTATAGTCCAAGGTGTTGCTGGAAGTGGAAAAACTTCTGCTGCCCTCCAACGGGTTGCGTATTTACTGTACCATTACCGGGATACATTAAAATCAGAAAATATTATGTTGTTTTCACCAAACCCATTGTTCAATAGTTATGTGGCCACAGTCCTGCCTGAACTTGGTGAGGAAAACATGCAGCAGGCAACTTTTATGGAATATTTAAATCAAAGGCTTGGAAAAGAGTTTGAAATAGAAGATGCATTCGATCAAATTGAATTTTTACTTAATAAGAAAGAAAGTAAAGATTATCACACGAGAGTGGAAGCGATTCGTGTAAAAGGGAGTCTAGAATTCAGAGAAATAGTTGACTCCTTTGCAATGGAATTATCAAAACAGGGGTTATTATTTAAAGATCTAATCTTCCGCGGAGAAGTTCTCATTTCAAAGGAAATGATTTATGATTATTTTTACTCTTTGGATCAAGGTTTTACCATTCCAAATCGAATGGAAATGGTTAAGGATTGGCTGCTTCGGGAGTTAAAGAGGAAAGTAAGACAGGAACGTTCGAAAAGCTGGGTTGAAGAGGAAGTCCAATACCTGGAGAAGGAAGATTATTTAGAGGTTTATAAGCAATTACAAGCAAAGAATGGTTTTACAGACAATACTTTTGATGATTTTAGTCAAGAACAAAAACTTCTTGCTGAAATGGTCGTCAAAGCTAAATTTAAGCCTCTATTTAACAGAGTGAAAAGATTAAAGTTTATTGACATTTTGGCGATTTATCGCCAATTATTTGAAAAAGGCAAAAATACAAAAGAAATGTTATTAGATGAATGGTCAAACATATGTTCATTAACGATCGGAAATTTATCAGGAAAGCGGATTTTTTATGAAGATGCAACGCCGCTTGTTTATTTACAAGATATAATTGAGGGGCGGAAATCGAGTGCAGGAATTCGTCATGTTTTTATAGACGAAGCACAGGATTATACTCCATTTCAGTTTGCATTTATTCAAAGGTTATTCCCATACAGTAAAATGACCCTGCTTGGTGACTTCAATCAAGCCATTTTCTCGGGTGTAACAGGCGCCGAAACCGTTATGACGAACTTTGTTTCCGATGAAGAAGAGGTAGAAAAAATCATCCTTACTAAAACATATCGTTCTACCAAAGAGATAGTTGACTTTACCAAGAGTTTTATAGAGGGCGGGGATAGAATTGAGCCCTTTAATCGGAGCGGCAACAAACCGACAATCCAAAAGATGAATTCTTCCGAACTAAATGATTGGGTTTATAAGCAAATCCAAGAATTTCAGAATACAGGTCATAAAACAATCGCAGTGATTTGTAGAACAGCAATGGAAAGTAAGCTGGCTTTTGAAGCATTGAAAAATCGTATGCAGATTCACTTGATTGAAAAAGGTACCATTTCCTATGAAAAAGGAATACTCATTATCCCATCATATTTAGCCAAAGGCATTGAATTCGATGCGGTTGTGATTTACGATAGTTCTCAATATGAAAGTGAGAGAGAGCGAAAGCTATTTTACACGGTTTGCACTAGGGCTATGCATGAGCTGCATTTATTTGCTACAAAGGAACTAAGTCCTATCATGTCCCAAGTATCAGAACAATTATATAAATTAAAATAACTAGTTCAATAGGCAGCATATTGGTGCTGCCTATTGTTCTTGAACTTGTTCAAATGCTAAGCGATAAAAAGATGTTTTTTTAAGAAAACAAGAAGGGGATGTATGCGAGTGATACATTTTGAAAATATAACAAAAGAAACGCTCTATATTGCGTTAGAAATTATAAATTCAAACAAAGATTATAATTTGTTGGAAAATGGAGTAGCTGATAGAACTCTTGCAGAAATAGAGGAAGAGTTTTTAAATAATAAAACAAATAGTGTCTTTATTAAATTAGATGACACTTACATAGGGGTTATCGATTATTTAATGGAAAATCCGAAAGATCATTCGCCGTGGCTAGGATTGTTAGTTATCCACTGTGATTACCAAGGATATGGATTTGGAGGACAAGCGTATGCTCTTTATGAGAACGAAATGTTAAATCAAGGTGTCAAACATATACGTATTGGGATTATAAAAGAAAATCTAAAGGCTAAGCAATTCTGGGAATCAAATGGGTTTCTATATATTAGGTCGGCTATTCAAGAAAATGGCAAGGAAATTTACATTTATGAGAAGAAATTCGAATAAAAAAACTTCCATAAGGAAGTTTTAAGCCTCAATTAACAGAAATTCTTCAACAAAATTCTGTACTTGAGTTTTGTCCATTTTATTCTTTTTGAACCACGATTCAGCAAGTATGAGGTTGGTTCGAACTGCTGCGTTTCTTTTTAAATCAGAAATAGAAACATCACCATTCAACAGTTGGATGGCTTTTTCTTTGATGTCTTGACTCATAGAAGACTGATGAAGGAAAAAGGCAATACAGGTTACTTTATCCATATGAAACACTCCTCCAATCAAGAATCGAACATATGTTTATAATTCGACATGAAGAATCTAGTTCCTTTAATTTTCTGAAAAAATATCAAAGTTTATAGAAAAATGGATGAATATTGCTTATTTTGTGCGGTATTTGTATAATATTGAAGGGATATGAAGTTAACCTCATTTCACCTTTCGTCCTATGGGATGGGGGGTTTTTCCGTTTTATACATAATGTTGCAGGAGGTCTATCAGAATGAAACAAGCCCTAATTAAGGATTTGTACAGAAATACAGAAAGCTTCATCGACCAGAAGGTAGAATTATCAGGGTGGATTCGCACCATTCGTGACTCTAAAACCTTTGGGTTTATTGAATTAAATGATGGAAGCTTTTTTAAAGGTGTTCAGATTGTATTTGAAGAGCAATTGGAGAATTTCAAAGAAATTGCCAAGCTTCCAATCAGTTCATCGATAAGAGTGGAAGGAGACTTTATTCACACTCCGCAGGCTAAGCAGCCTTTTGAAATTAAGGCGACAAAAATTATCACCGAAGGAACTTCAAACTCTGATTACCCGTTACAAAAGAAAAAACACTCGTTTGAATATTTAAGAACGATTGCTCATTTGCGCCCGAGAACGAATACATTCTCTGCCGTTTTTCGTGTCCGTTCTTTAGCTTCATATGCGATTCATAAGTTCTTTCAAGACAAGGGTTTTGTTTATGTCCATTCCCCAATTATTACTGGCAGTGATACAGAGGGCGCTGGGGAAATGTTTAGAGTGACGACACTCGATATGGACAACCTTCCAAAGAATGATGAAGGAAAGGTTGATTTAACAAAGGATTTCTTTAATAAAGAAACGAACCTAACGGTTAGTGGACAACTGTCAGCTGAAGCATTTGCCTTGGCCTTCCGGAACGTTTATACCTTTGGACCGACATTTAGGGCGGAGAACTCGAACACAGCGCGACATGCTGCAGAATTTTGGATGATTGAACCTGAATTAGCATTTGCTGAATTGCCTGATATTATGGATCTGGCCGAAGATATGGTTAAGTATGTAATGAATTACGTTCTTGAACAGGCTCCAGAAGAAATGAACTTCTTTAACAGCTTTATTGAAAAAGGTCTGTTAGAGCGCCTTGAAAATGCCCGTAAAGCAGAATTTGGCCGGGTTACTTACACAGAGGCTATTGAGTTATTAATGAAATCCGGTGAGAATTTCGCTTATCCAGTCGAATGGGGACTTGACTTACAAACGGAGCACGAGCGTTTCCTTTGCGAAAAAATCTATAAAAAACCCGTGTTTGTCACGGATTATCCTAAGGAAATCAAAGCATTTTACATGAGATTAAATGAAGATGAAAAGACTGTTGCGGCTACTGACCTGTTGGTTCCTGGAATTGGCGAATTAATTGGTGGAAGTCAGCGTGAAGAACGTGAAGACATTTTAACAGGAAAAATTAACGAGTTAGGAATGAATGAGGAAGATTATTGGTGGTACCTTGAATTAAGAAAATACGGCGGTACCAAACATTCTGGTTATGGTCTTGGATTTGAACGTTTAATTATGTATTTAACAGGTATGTCTAACATCAGAGACGTTATTCCTTTCCCAAGAACTACTGGAAATGCAGAATTTTAACTTATACAGATATAAAAAAGACCAAATGACAGATTTGGTCTTTTTTAACCTGGTTATGATCTATTGGCCTTGAAGTTCCTCTTCAAAATAAAATGTGCCGGGATGTTCTTTTACGATATAAGAATATCTTTTCATATTCTTTACATATTGCCATTTTAGAATGGTTACTTCTTCACCTGTATCCCTAATGTTTACCGTTTGGCCTGTAACAAATTGGTTATTTGAGTTTCTCAAGTTTACACCCCTTTTTCCTTCCATTCAAGTATACCATTTTTAAAGATACTTTATTACAATTTAGAATGGGTTTTAAGTAAATCCTGTCAGAGTTTCCATTCCTTTCATTTATTTTCTAAATGTGTTACACTAATTAAAAAGTGAGGTGTCATTTTGACAAATTATAAAGCAAAAAAGAGTAACCTCGAAGAATTATTATTAAAAAACAACATGAATTTACAAGGTTTGGAACAGAATACGAGTATTCCATTAAGCCAGTTAAATGATTACATGTCAAAAAAAGTGATGAATTTAAGTACGGCAATGACCATTTCAAAGGAATTAAATTGCCAAATTGAGGATTTATATGTTTGGGTACCCGACAAAAAATAATTTGACTTTTGAATTTATCACTAGGGACTATAACTTCCTAGTGATATTTTTT
Source organism: Neobacillus sp. Marseille-Q6967 (assembly GCF_946151075.1). Classification (GTDB taxonomy): domain Bacteria; phylum Bacillota; class Bacilli; order Bacillales; family Cytobacillaceae; genus Neobacillus. Next base: position 612,527 of record NZ_OX267715.1, read on the forward strand.
TTAACATCACCATTTCAAAACTCTGTTATGCGATTTTTTTGTGGGAATGACTGGAAAAGTTTGTGTGTATCTACTTGTTTATTTATACTCAATAGGTTATGATAGTAAAGAATTATTTTTGTTTGTAGTATATAGGGACGAACATCATACTGCTTTCGCCTGGATATAATAAAAGCAAGAATAGTAATAAAATGTGTGTTTTACACACTAGGAGGCAACAAACATGGAAAATGGTAAAGTTAAATGGTTTAATGCAGAAAAAGGTTTCGGATTTATCGAACGCGAAGGCGGAGAAGATGTATTCGTACATTTTTCAGCAATCCAAGGCGAAGGTTTTAAATCTCTTGAAGAAGGTCAAGCGGTAACTTTTGATGTTGAAAAGGGAGCTCGTGGACCTCAAGCTGCTAACGTAAACAAAGCATAATAAAATATATGATCAGAAACAGACCTTAAAAAAGGTCTGTTTTTTTTGTGTAGACAAAGCAAAATCGATTTAACAGACAATTAATTATTATTATAAAATACTATTAAGTTTACTTTGAAAAGAAGAATCGATATGATAATTTTAGTATCGTTGTGTTTATTTAGGAGGTTGTTTTCATGCGGGTTTTAGGAATAATTCTTGGATCTCTCATCGTTGTTATTGCTTTTAACTTATTCTTAATCCCACATGAGGTTTTGAGCAGTGGTTTAAGCGGAATATCAATGATTGTCGGGATGATAACACCTATCGACACAGGAGTGGCTAATTTCCTGCTTAACTTTCCTTTGTTAGTCATTGGCTATAAAAAACTTGGAAAAAAGTTTATTCTTTATTCTATTTTTTCCGTTATGATCATTTCAATTGGACTTTATGTAGTGCCTGTTCATGCTATTGCAGGAGATAAAATTCTTTCGTCTATTTTTGGCGGAGCGCTGACCGGTTTAGGTGTTGGTTTTGTTTTCAGATGCTCCGGATCAACAGGGGGACTTGATATTATTGGTATGATCCTTTCGAGGAAAAGAGACTTTCCAATTGGTACCTTGCTGTCAGCAATGAATGCTGTAGTGATTGTCATTAGTGGTTTCCTGTTTGATTGGGATTCTGCACTCTACACCTTAATTTCCATATTTGTCACGGGTAAAGTAGTGGATGGTATTTATACGGACCATGTTAAATTAACCCTCATGATCATTACGGATAAGGGTGAAGAGATGAGGAAACACTTATTGACGAACCTATATAGGGGACTGACGATTATGGACGGTGTCGGCGGGTATTCAAATGATAAACGCCAGGTTTTAATATCAGTCATTTCCCGTTATGAACTAAACGATGTAAAAAATCTTATTTCTGAAATTGATCAAAATGCTTTTGTGAATATTACAGAAACCATTGAAGTGATGGGCCTTTTTCATCGGCCAAGTCATCAATAAAAACACCTCACATCCAGCCAGCTGGAGTGAGGTGTTTTTATATCAATGTTAATTGTTAATGTACTTTTCAAAAACAAACCCGAAGTCTTTTACCCAATATTGTTTTTTGCTATTTTCTAACCATTCAAATGCCGCCTGGTTTAACATTTTGAACTGAACGACTAAATTGGCGTCTGAGCTTGTTACCCGTCCTAAAGTGGTAGAGGCAACTTCAAGGCTTTGTTTTGCATTTTGAAGAGACATATCGTTTTCATGAGTAATTTCAGAAATTTTAATAAGAGCTTTATATAGATCTTTTACTTCCTCAATATGTTTCTTATGAACATCAATGGAGAAAGGCTGGTTTCCAATTTTAAATTTAATTTCAACATCAAGGTCAACCGTTCCTGCTGTTTCAAGCATTACCCCGCTAATCTTGTTTTTGGCATAACTATAGCGATGCAGCATTCGTTTTTTACTAGTTGCACTCGTTCCATCCAGGTGGATGAGTGCGTTGTTTGTAAAACAATATTCATCTGATTTGGACTTAATTAAGAAATAAATCTTCTCATTATCTTCATGCATGACGTAATCATCAGCATCAACCTTATCATAGTTTTCTGGTCTAATAACTGAACCTACATCACTTAATCCTAAAATATCTGAAGCCACTTTCCCAAACATCTTCTCAACCCCATTTTTATATAAAATTTTTTAAATGCCATTCAATTGTACGGATAATATTGGCAAAAGGTTTCAAAGTTTTTTGAATGGCCAAAAACAAATTATGCATAGGTAAGGTGGATTATGCTTTAGAAATAAATAACAAAAAATTCGGAATCTGATATAATGAAAAACATGGAGTTAATACAGATATGAAAAAGTTTCTAGAGGGGAAGATTATGCGACCTATTATTTTAGGCATTTTTGCCGCATTCTTTTTTGCTTTTACATTTATACTGAACCGTGCTATGGAGTTGGAAGGAGGGAGCTGGATCTGGAGTGCATCGCTTAGGTACTTTTTTATGGTTCCTTTTCTTTTAATAATTGTAATCATGAGAAAGAATCTTAAACCGTTGCTTACAGAGATGAAAAAAAATCCGCGAGACTGGGTTCTTTGGAGTATTGTAGGTTTTGGGTTATTCTATGGTCCCATTTGTTTCGCTGCAGCCTATGCCCCTGGCTGGCTAATTGCTTCTACCTGGCAAATAACCATTATTTCTGGTTCATTATTAGCACCTCTTTTTTTAGAAACGGTTATGACAAAAAAAGGACCTGCCCAAGTAAAGGGGAAGATTCCGTTTAAAGGCTTAACCATGAGTTTAATTATTCTAGTTGGAATTATTTTGATGCAGCTAGAGCAAGCTACTCATTTGTCACTGGTGGAATTATTACTCGGAGTTATTCCGATTGTTATCGCTTCATTTGCTTATCCATTGGGCAATAGGAAAATGATGGATATATGCGAGGGCCGTTTAGATGTATATCAGCGCGTATTAGGAATGACTGTCGCGAGCCTTCCGCTTTGGGTAATCTTGGCTATTTATGGATTTATTACGGTAGGTCCTCCGAGCATTGGGCAAACCTATCAGTCCGGTCTTGTAGCGATTACATCAGGTGTTATAGCAACGGTTTTATTTTTCCAAGCTACCGATCTTGTAAGGGGTAATATGCAAAAACTCGGGGCCGTTGAAGCAACACAATCCATGGAGGTATTATTTGCATTAATCGGGGAGCTGATTTTGTTAAAGACTGCATTTCCGACATTTATATCATGGACCGGAATGGTTTTCGTTATGGTTGGAATGATCCTTCACAGCTATGTATCGCACAAAATGACCCTGCCAAGAGGGGAAAAAATAAGTGTTGAACAAAAAGCATAATGATATAGGGATCCTTATCGTCAGCGGGTAAGGATCCTTTTTTGTTTAATTACTTAAATATGGGGTAAGTTTATCAATGGTTTCTTGAAGTGTTTTTGCATTCTTTTTATACATTTGTTTGGATTTTTCACAGTCCGTCCCTAGTGAAAATATTTCTAAATCCGCTTGAGTCTTTTTTAAGGTTGCAAGTAATAGTGGTCGCTGAGACGGTGATGGAACTTGTATCTTATCATCATAAAGATCAACGGTTAGTTCTCCGTAGGAATCCACTTGGCCAATAAATACGTTATCAAGTGTTGCATTTAATTTGGTTAGTTCAGTATTTAGCCAGCTTCTGCTTTTTCCGGCTGAGCGTAAAGATTCATCGAGAATTTTTCCGTCCATAATGACAGTTTGTGGTTCTTTCTCATTCACCACTTTCATTTGCAAATCTTTAGGTGTAATGGGCCGGTTCTCTTTTTTTAATAATGCACTTAAATCTCCTTCAGGTTCAAGAACAGCAAACTCAACATCGGCAATTTTAAAAATATTTTTTTGCCTTAATAGTGCTGATAATTCATCAATGGTATACTTTTCTTTCTTTAAATTGTCTTCTAATACTTTCCCGTCTTTGATAAGGACTGTTCCCCGGCCTTCAACAAAGTCCCTGAATGATTTACTTTTTAATGCTATGATGTCAACTAATAATGTAGTCAAACCAAATATGGCGATTGCCACCATTCCTTGAAACATATTCTTTTCAAGACCTGCTATCGCTTCCCCAGCAATACTTCCAATAGTGATTCCGGATATATATTCAAAAAAGGAAAGCTCAGAGATCTGCTTTTTCCCCAATAATTTTGTAATTAAAAATAATAGTATTAAAAAGGAAAAAGACCGGATAAATAAATCAGCCCAACTTGGCATTTTAAATCACCTCAAATTATGACCCTTTATATTGTGGCTCAAGTCTTTCGAGCTCTAATACACGAGATTGTAAATCTTTTTTTACGGATTCTATTGTTGACATCGCTTCATGAAAAACCCTCTTTGCTCCATCATCCATGGAATTTAATGCAAGAGATGATAATTGTGATTCGATTGATTTTACATTAGCAAGACATTGCTTTACATTGGATACGATTGTCAAACATGTTAACCCCTTTCCCATTTTTAATAAAACTAAAGAATTAAAATATAAAAGGGGTTGGCAAAATGCCAACCTATAATTATTGTTTGTATTGAGGCTCTTCGGACTCAATTTCCTGTAGGCGTGGTTCAAGGCTATCCAACACAGATTGTGTTTGCTGCGCTGCCTGTTGATAAAGTTTTTTGGCATTTTGGTTATCAGTTGCCAAAGCAAAAGTTTCAAAACTTGCTTGAGCGCTCTTAAGGCTAGTTAATGCTTGTTTTACTTGAGTTCCTACTGTCATTACTAAATCCTTCTTTCATCTTAAAATGATATTACAGATGTATTATGCCGGGTGTAGTTTCTACTTATGTATACATTCCAAATAGTGTAACAAACCAATTTTTGTGAAATAGGATGATTATTCATATTTTTATGAAACTTCATGGGGGATTTTACGTCTAAGCTTTTACTAATTATAGTAAGATTATGGCTTATTAGAAGAAAGGGGAAGGTTATGCTCATCGCAAGGAAGCGAGAATCATCGGATGAAAATATTGTTAAGCTAGTGGCGTATACAATTATTCTATATGTTAGCAGTTTGTTTGTTCCTTTTGTTGTGGTTGCTTCTTTTCAAAGCATGATGTATGTTTCACGTTCACAATGGTTTTTCGAGACACCATTATCAGCTTATATCGGCTTTATGGTGGGGATGCTTATTATCGCTTTAACTCTTACTTTATATTTGATTTTTCGCCTAAGATCGAATAAAAGGATTCTAAAGGTAATAGTAGGTAGTCTAATTTTACTTACAATTCCAGTTTTTATTTTTACTTCTACCTCCTATTATTATTTGGATGACAAAGGAATTCATTATAACAACTTAACAAGCCTCAAAGAAAAAGAATATAAATGGGAAGATGTTGACACCTTCCACAAGGTGTATCGGAACCATCAGGGGACAACTGGATATTATCAGTTTAAATTTGAAATGGTAAACGGTGAAATGGTAACAATCCCATTTAGTGACAAGGTCCGTGAAAATCAAAGTAAAATTGAAGAGGTTGTCAACAAATTCAAGATTAAAGTAAAAGATAATTTTGATAATCCCATAACAGATTAAAAAGGTCTTCCTTCTATTTTAAAGGAAGACCTTTTGTTATAAAATTACTTTTTCTAAAACGAGAGGCTGTAAGGCATTGGTCTTGTCTATAAAAATAAAAGCGTCGTATCGCTTACTCATAACAGAGGGAACGTAATTTCCAAAATGTTCATACTCTGGACGATACACAACCCCTATTGCTCGGTGGCCAATGGTCTCTAGGAACTCGGCGGTATTGGATTCATTAAATAACAGGCATTGATTATAGGCACCGGCTTGGTGAAGGAAATACTCCCAGCTGCCTTTTTGAGCAGGAGGAACGTTCATTACTTCAAAATTCACACCCCATTCTTCGGAAGCAATAACGGTACCGCTATAAGTGCCGAAACCAACGATAAAAACATCCTCAGGGGGCTGCTGTTCACGGATTAATTGGCCAACATTCACCATACCCTCAGCTTTCATATCCGTAGCTCTGGCATCACCAACATGGGTATTATGTTCCCAGATGATGACCTTCGCGTCATTATCATAATATTTTGTGACCGCATTTAAAGCTTCGACCATATGCCGGTCCCGGACATTCCAAGATTCAGAATCACTTAATACCATCGTTCGGTAATATTTTTCTGCGTTAGCTGTTACAATAGCATTTACTTCCATATTCAAGCTGTTTTCCTCATCATCCTCAAAAATCCATTTATTTCTCCTTATTGATGCAAGAAGTTCCATAGCCTCTTGAATGCAGTTTTCAGACAAATATCCCGCAGAAACGGCATACGATTCATGATTCCGATTATAGGGTTCAAAACAGGAAAATGCCTTTTTTGCCTCTGCAAGACCAGGATGGCCGCTCTTTTCTAAATAACGAAGTATTTCGTCCATACTTTCCCACAAACTATAAACATCAAGGCCATAGAATCCGACCTTTTGTTTTCGGCTAGACTTTTCATTAAAATCACGGAGCCATTCCACTAAGTTAATGATTTCTTTATTTGCCCACATCCAGGTTGGCCACCGATTAAAAGCTTCAAGGACTTCACGAATATCTCGTTTTGCGGGGCCTATACCTTTTATGTAACGGTTAATACTTTGACAAGAGGGCCAATCACCTTCTACTGCAATAATGGAGAACCCTTTTTCTTTTATCAGTCTTTTGGTCAATTCAGCACGGGTGGTGTAAAACTCAGAAGTTCCGTGAGAAGCTTCTCCTAAAAGTACATATTTAGCATCACCGATTACCTCGATTAGAGGATCAAGGTCTAAAATCGACTCAAATGGTTTTGAATATTTTTTTATTGATTCTAACATAAGCACTCTCCTACCACTTTGACTTTCTGTTGTTATTTTTCCTGATATGGTTAGTGCTTATCCTATTTAACTTAACAAAAAAATAACTCTCTTTATCAAATAAGAGAGCTAAATTAAATGAGTTAGCGGTGCATGGTCCATCTGCCAATGTCTTTAAATCCAAGTCGTTTGTAGATTCGTCCAGCTTCAGGATTATCATAGAAGAGACATAAAGTTTTACCTTCAGACAATACATCGTGAAAGAGTTTTTGCATAATACTGGTTGCAAGACCTTGACGTCGGTGTTCCTTTCTAGTGCAGACTCCAACAATCATCGCGGATAGAGAATTTTCTGCTGTAGTGGATACACACGCAGTCATAACTCCATTTTCTTCCGTATAATAGGTTCTGCCCGTTTTTGTTTCCATTGCTTGAATCAATATATCCCGAGCATCACTTCTAATTTGAAATTCTTCGATGGTACTGCGAAGTTCGAGGATTCGGTCCACATCTTCCAACTCAGCCATCTTTATTGGAAGATGAATTGTTCCAAGGTGCTCACTAGTAAGGCACTCAGCGAAATAGGTGACCTGTTTTTTACCTAGTTTTAGAGATTCATAGGGTTCAAACTTTTCAACTAGGTCCGCTTTACCTGAAAGATAAATTGGCTGCTGGTAATCATTCATAATGGAAACAAACCCGCTTACATCATATTCGCCTTTAGTGTAAGGTATAAATGATTGATGAAATCTTAGCAGGACGGCTTCCAATTCGTCTTTTTGTGAAAAATCTCCCCAAATTTCCTGAAAGGGTGAATCATACCCAAATACTTCTAAATCCCCGATAATGAATAAGTTAATCGATGGTTCATCGCTTAAAAAAGCAAGGACCTTATCATGGTCGTTCTGTGTCAATTTTCTAATCATATAAAATCTCCTTATTACTCATAAGATAGTATTTAAAATCATATCAAATTTATATTATTTATAATAGTCTGGAATTCTTTAGGAATAGAATATTTAATTCCCAAGAAGCTGTCTCAATTAGAGGCGGCTACTTTCTTTTTACTAAAGATTAGACTTGTTTTGTAAAATTAGTCCTCATATTAATTAACACTAATGAAAAAAATAAAGTTAGGAAGGAGTTGCATACGATATGATGATAAAAAGAGATAAGAAAAACAGTCCTACAATTGCTCCTGGAATGGATGACCAAGAAGAATTAAATCAGGAAGCTTCTCAGGAAGAAATTGATAAAGGTGATTATACAAGTGTCACCACTTTATCTTTAGATGAAAATGACCCTAGCTAATTGATGACCAACTGCCTAAGAAATAGGCAGTTTTTTTATTTTGGTAGTTAAAGCAATTAGTTGATTGGAGCGAAGCACCTAAGAGCGTAAATCAACGGGTTATTATAACTAGAGCCTTTATTTTAAATTAGTTTGGATGCAGATTAATACAAAAAGTATTCAGACTTTTGTTATAATAATAATACAACTTCATATTGGAAAGGGGCAGGATAATGACAGAACTTCAAGAGGTGCGTTTAACTGAACAACAAGAAAGAATGATGGAGAATTTCCCAATTCAGCACCGAAGTCTTACAAAAAGTAAAATTCTCCAAAGGTGCCTATTGATAACATTTGGTGCTATATTAATGTCGGTGGGGCTTGAAATTTTCTTAGTTCCAAATCATGTTATCGACGGCGGCATAGTTGGGATCTCGATCATTCTTTCTTATCTAACCGGATGGAAGCTGGGGCTATTTATTTTTATTCTTAATATTCCTTTCTTCTTTATTGGTTACAAACAAATCGGTAAGACCTTCGCTTTATCTACTCTTTATGGAATTATTATTCTTTCAATTGCTACTACTTTACTCCACCCTGTACCAGCGTTTACACAAGATATACTGCTTGCCTCTGTGTTCGGAGGGATTGTTCTCGGAATCGGGGTAGGATTGGTCATACGATATGGCGGATCCTTAGATGGTACGGAAATACTTGCTATCCTTTTTAACAAAAAACTTCCTTTTTCGGTTGGCGAAATTATTATGTTTTTTAATTTATTTATTCTTGGAAGTGCAGGTTTTGTTTTCTCTTGGGACCGGGCGATGTATTCACTGATTGCTTATTTTGTCGCTTACAAAACCATCGATATAACCATTACAGGTTTAGATGAATCTAAATCTGTTTGGATCATTAGTGATCATGCAAGACAGATAGGGGACGCTATCATGAACCGCCTTGGCCGTGGTGTAACCTATTTGCACGGGGAAGGGGCATATTCTGGTGATGATAAACAAGTTGTTTTTTGTGTCATTAATCGTCTAGAAGAGGCAAAATTAAAAGAAATCGTAACTGAAAATGACGAAAATGCCTTTCTTGCCGTTGCTGACATTGCGGAGGTAAGAGGCGGAAGGTTTAAAAAGCGGAATATCCATTAGGTATTTGTCGAAACGGATAGATTTGTTAAGACTTTACTCATTTTATGTCGCATTAGGATGATTTCATATTGATATTAGGATCATTCTTTGTCGTAGATTGCGCTTACCGAGGAAATATTTTTAGGATAAAATACTTATATTTCCCACAAAAGAGATGGCATTTCCCTGCCATCTCCTTGTTATGTTAAAACAGTAATTCATAAACCTCGTTTAGTTCATGTGCCCGTTTTTCGTCCTGCTCTTCCTTAGCGTATTTAATCTCATCCGGAAGAATTTTGTCTAAAAAGTTGATTTCCTCTTGTGTTAAGTCCCGTACAAACATGCCCTCGGATGTATAACGACCGTTTACTAATTTCTGATAAATTTCCTCGCTCTTAGGATGGATTTCTGTATAATTCGATAAAATTTCTCGAAGATATCCTAATGTTTTATCCATAAGGCTCACCTATCCTTTCCTTGTTTTATTTTTCAACGAAAATCAGTTTATATACTTAAATCATTAGATAACTTCAATTGAAGAATAATGCTTTCGAATAAGGAGGATTCTAATATGGAATGGTCGTTTTTAGAAAAGAGGGGAAGAGTTTGAATGGTCAACTCATAAAAGCCGTACCCAATTTATTTACCATCGGGAATTTATTATCAGGGGTTTTCTCCATTACCTTTAATATGAATGGTTATCTACAAATGGCCGCTTTTTTTATATTTTTGTCTGCTGTTTTTGATTTTTTTGACGGACGCATTGCAAGACGTTTAAAGGTCAATAGTGAGTTTGGTGTTGAGTTAGACTCATTAGCCGATATTGTAAGCCTTGGTGTTGCACCCGCCATATTATTTTATTCTTTGGAACCTTCCTCTCCATTTACCACACTGGCATTTATGTTATTTCCTACAATGGGAGCGCTGCGTTTAGCGAAATTTAATGTTAAGCCAACAGTAGGGTATTTTATCGGACTGCCTATTACCGCAGCAGGATTGTCAATGGCCCTTATGGGGATTTTCCTGTACAGTAATACCATTGTTACCTTAATCCTATCCTTTCTGATGGTAAGCCCCATTCGAATAAAAAAACCATAATAATATTATGTAAACATATTTTGGGATTTGGGGGTAAATTTGAACACCTTAAGTTACCAAACATATTCCTCACTATTATGCACAGATTAAGCTAATGGAAGGGTAGTTTTTAACTTCCTGGTTGACTCTGCTGAAGGGATGTGTTTTAGGATGAATAACTTATTCAACCTTCCAGTTTTCAAAATGTTTGGTAAACGAAGAAAAACGAGAGGAACCTTGTGGGCTTCTCTTTTAGGACTTGGGATTAGTGCAGTGTTGTTTGGTGTTTCAAGAAGCGGCAGAATCAATGCTGCACAGCCTTTTAAAAAGATGATGAGAAACATTGTCCCAGCTCAAAATATAAATGGAATGAATAACGTTGCATTGGCTGAATTTTCAGAGGAACTATTGTCAAGTGCATTGAATAATGATAAAAATCGTACTTAAAAAGTCCGCTTCATGCGGACTTTTTATAATGGCGGAAATGGAACCTTTCGAGGTTCAAATTGAATGACTTCAGATGAGTATAGCTTAATGACGAGCAGATGTCCTAATGTTCTTGCTCTGATTAAAATTGGCTGATTATAATTATTTTTAAACTTAAAGTCGGGCCCATACCAGCTGACCGTAGCATCACGTCCTGGTGGAATATAGTGAACGTGTCTGCTGTGGGAAAAGCGTTCGGCAATTTTCAGCCCCGCACTATCAACGGCATTAAATAAAGTCGATGATACCTGACAGATACCGCCGCCAATATCCTCAGCATACTCTCCCCTGACTATTACTTTAGCCTTTAAATACCCTTTAGCTGCAGTTCTTTTACCGACAACTCGGTTAAATGAAAATGTTTCACCAGGGAAGACCACATAATTGTTGATTGCACTTGCAGCTAAATGGATATTGGTGGTCCTTTTCTTATTTTGCGGATTAAACGATGTAACGTAACGACCAATCCGCTTACTTTTAATTTCCGCAAGTAACTCACTGTCTATCTTTGGATAAACAGTGTGCATAGGAAGATTAAGCTGATACATACGGTGTCCGTAAAAGTAATCATAAAATTTTTCTGTAAATGCCTGCCTGTTAATGGTGCTTCCAACTGTTTCGGGAATGATATTGCCATTCTGATCGAGGATGGCATTCTTAGATTCTGTTGAGACCTGCTGCCTTAGACTTTCAAAAAACTGATCAAATTTTTTCGTGTTAACCAAAGGTATACCAGTATTATAGATAGAAAAATCAGTGCGGTTAATCGTTGTAATAGGTTGTCCATCTTTTATAATCATTAAGCTTTCAGGAGAGGGCGCTTGATTAACCATTAATAGTGTCCCCAATATCCATGCTGCTATCATTGACATACCTCCTCATGATAATTTAAGCCAAATCATACACTTTTATGTGAAAATAAATTTGGTGAAAATTTCCTTTACAACCATTCATTAAAATATTGCAATTCTGCTTTTCTTTATAAAGGAGTTTTTTCTCTATTGCAGAGTAAGCTGAAAGAAATGTAGAATAATAGTATAAATTCACGATAATTGCAGATTGCTAGCAATATGCTGTCAAATAGATAGGAGCGTTTATCATGTCGGAAAATGGACGAATACAACTAAATGTGAGAATTGCAAAAGAAACCGCCAAGAAGCTGGATGAGATTGTTGAGTATTATCAAGAGAACCTTAAATTGGGCCGAGTATATAAAGGAGATGTTTTAACGGATATCATCGAAAAATCCTATGAAGTAATGAATAAGCAAAAGCGCGGCTTTAAGAGATATTAAAAAAGCCGCTTTAAACAAAACTTGTTAGAATATTTAGAAATAAATTTGAATATTTAATATTTGGATGTATAATAATAATTGTGGCATACCAACTGGTTAGTATGTAGAAAGAGGTGGAGAAATGGAATTTTCATATTCTAGTAAAGTAAAAGAGTTGCAAAAAAAGTTAACAGACTTTATGGAAGAGCATATTTACCCGAATGAAAAAGTGTATGAACAGCAGCTAAATGCTCAGGAAAGCCGTTGGAGCGCAGTACCTCCAATCATGGAAGAATTGAAGGAAAAAGCAAAGGCTGAAGGGCTCTGGAATTTATTTTTACCAGAAAGTGGATATGGAGCAGGACTAACGAACTTGGAGTATGCACCATTATGTGAAATCATGGGACGCTCACCAATCGGGCCTGAAGTCTTTAATTGCGCTGCGCCTGATACTGGTAATATGGAGGTTCTTGAGCGCTACGGGACAGATGAGCATAAGGAAAAGTGGCTGAAACCACTATTAGCAGGGGAAATCCGATCGTGTTTTTCTATGACAGAGCCTGATGTTGCCTCTTCTGATGCTACGAATATCGAGGCTAGAATTGAGCGTGATGGTGATGAATATGTGATTAATGGCCGTAAGTGGTGGTCATCTGGTGCAGGAGATCCACGCTGTAAAATTGCCATCGTAATGGGAAAAACAGATTTTAATGCAAATCGTCACGAACAGCAATCAATGATATTAGTGCCGCTTGATACTCCAGGGGTAAAAATTGAACGGATGATTTCGGTATTTGGATATGATCATGCCCCGCATGGCCACGGAGAAATTACGTATGAAAATGTTCGTGTTCCGGCAGAAAATATTCTTTGGGGAGAAGGAAAAGGATTTGCTATTGCACAAGGTCGATTAGGCCCAGGAAGAATCCATCATTGTATGAGATTAATCGGTGCAGCAGAACGTGCGCTTGAACTTTTATGTAAGCGTGTTCAGGATAGAATTGCCTTCGGGAAGCCATTATCAAGCCAAGGGGTTATCCAGGAATGGATTGCAAATTCAAGAATTGAAATCGAACAGGCAAGGCTTCTTACCTTAAAAGCGGCATATATGATGGATACAGTTGGGAATAAAGAGGCTAAAACGGAAATTGCGATGATCAAGGTTGTTGCACCAACTATGGCCTTAAAGGTTATTGACCGTGCCATTCAAGCATACGGCGGTGCTGGTGTATCGAATGATTTCCCACTTGCCTCCATGTGGGCTAGCTCTAGAACATTAAGATTAGCTGACGGTCCAGATGAAGTCCATCGTGCCCAAATCGCTAAGCTGGAACTTAAAAAATATCAATAGTAATGCAGGAGGAAAGGCAGTGAGGGAGATGAGATTAAAAGGAAAAACGGCGATTGTAACGGGCGGAGGCAGCGGCATTGGAAGATCATCAGCCATTCTTTTTGCAAAAGAAGGTGTAAAGGTAGCCGTTGCTGACATTGATTCTCCAAGCGGGGAAGAAACGGTCAGCATGATTAAGGAATCAGGCGGCGAAGCCATTTTTGTGAAAACAGATGTAAAGAATGCGGATCAAGTACAGGAGTTAGTTAACATAACCGTTCAATCTTTCGGCGGCTTAAACGTCTTATTTAACAATGCAGGTGTGGCGAATTCTGAAGTCCGAAGTGTAGATTTATCAGAGGATGAATGGGATCATGTTGTGGATATCAATTTAAAAGGTGTATTCCTAGGGATAAAATATGCTGTTCCTGAACTAATAAAGTCTGGCGGCGGAGCAATCATTAATACTTCAAGTTTACTAGGACTAAAAGGGAAGAAATATCAAGCACCATACAACGCCTCAAAAGCAGGTGTGGTCGTTTTAACGCAAAATGCGGCTCTTGAATATGGAAAGTATAATATCCGTGTGAATGCCATTGCACCAGGGGTTATTGATACGAAAATTATTGAAGGCTGGAGGCAGGACGAAAGGAAATGGCCGATTATTCAAAGGGCTAATGCGCTTGGACGAATAGGTTCTCCTGACGAAGTTGCTAATGCTGTGTTATTCCTTGCATCAGATGAAGCCTCATTTGTTACCGGTGCCACTCTTTCTGTTGATGGCGGCGGGCTGACATACTAACAATCTATTAAGTTATTTTTTTACGGAGGGAAATCAATGGGTGAAAAGAAAGCTTGGCTGACAAAGTATCCAGACACAATTGCAACATCGATCAATATCCCGGACAAACACTTGGGACAAATTTTACAAGAAACAACAGAGAAATTTCCTGAAAATAATGCCTTATCATTTTTTGGTAAGAAAATTACTTATCAACAATTGCTAGGGCTTGCGCAGAGTTTTACTTCTGCCCTTCAACAGAATCAAGTGCAAAAGGGTGACCGCGTGGCAATCATGCTGCCAAATTGCCCGCAATATGTCATTTCCTATTACGGTATTTTTGGAGCAGGAGCCATTGTTACACAAGTAAACCCTATGAGTGTAGAACGTGAGCTCGAATATATATTAAAGGACTCCGGAGCGGAAACTATGGTTGTTTTGGATGCTTTCTACTCAAGAGTAAAAAGCGTACAGGACCAAACAAATCTGAAAAATATTATCGTTGTCAGCCTTCAGCCTTCCGGCCATGATTTTTCTCCTGACCGCAGCTTTGAACAATTCTTAAGTGAAGGGAACGGGAAGGTTACACCTGTAACAATTGAACCAGAGCATGACGTAGCTGTTCTTCAATACACGGGAGGAACAACGGGCCGGTCGAAAGGTGCTATGCTGACTCATCGGAATATATTAGCGAATGTTCTTCAATGTTACGAATTTTTTAAACATGAAATGGAATTCGGGAAAGAGCGCTGCTTAACCGTTATTCCGCTGTTCCATGTATTTGGTATGTCGTCTTGTATGAATTTGTGTATCTTTACCGGGGCTGAATCCATCTTACTGCCACGCTTTGAATTAGAAGAAGTACTTAATACAATAAAAAATGAACAGCCAACGACATTCCCGGGCGTTCCTACTATGTATGTTGCAATTACCAACCACCCTAGGGCGGAAGAATATGGTCTAGGCAGTATCAGAACTTGTAATAGCGGAAGTGCCCCAATGCCTGTTGAATTGCTCCGGGAATTCGAAAGGAAAACAGGAGCAAAAATTCTTGAGGGCTACGGCCTATCTGAAGCATCACCTACGACACATTGTAACCCTCCTTTTGCCGACAGGAAACCGGGAAGTGTAGGCATTGGTATGCCGTCAACCGAATATAAGATTGTCGATGTAGCAAAAGGAGCAGAAGAAGTACCTGCAGGAGAACTGGGTGAAGTCATTATTAAAGGACCGCAAATTATGAAAGGGTACTGGAATATGCCGGAGGAAACTGCCAATACGCTTCGAGATGGATGGCTGTACACTGGTGACATCGGAAGAGTAGATGAAGACGGCTATCTTTATATTGTTGACCGCAAAAAAGACTTAATTATTGCCAGCGGTTTTAATATTTATCCACGTGATATTGAGGAAGTACTCTATGAACATCCTTCTGTACAGGAGGCAGTAGTAATCGGTGTTCCCGACCCGTACAGAGGGGAAGACGTAAAGGCAGTGATTGTTCTAAAAGCTGGTCAGACAGCTACAGAAGAGGAAATCATTCACTATTGTAAGCAGAATATGTCTGCTTATAAGGTGCCCCGCATAGTGGAATTCCGTGAGCAATTACCAAAAACTAGTGTTGGGAAGATTCTGCGCCGTGCGTTAAGGGAGGAAACGGTAAATAAATAATCGCTGTGTGACCCGTCACTTTCTGTATTCCGGCTGGGAATAGTAATATGGTATAATTTTCGCTAGACATATTACAGAATGTGAGGACAAATCAAGGTGAAAGACAAAATTACTCAACAAAGTATCCTGTTGTTTGAAAAAAAAGGATTTACTGAAACATCGATCCAAGACATCGTTGATGCTATTGGAGTAACAAAAGGTACGTTCTATTATTATTTTTCAAGCAAAGAAGAACTTTTAATGGATATCCATCTCGCATACATTAACTATTTACTAGAACACCAAGAAAAAATATTAAATTCAGAAATAAGTTGTAAAGAAAAACTGTTTGAAATCGTTTATATGTTAATTCGGAATATTAAGACCCAGAGACATGCAGCCAAGATTTTTTTCAGAGAAATGAAAAATCTTAGTGAAGAGCGGCTTGCCTTAATTGTGCCGAAACGGGATCAATTTCGAATCAATATTGAGAATTTGCTGAATGAAGGTAAGGAGAAGGCAGAGTTTCGTGCTGATTTAAATGCACATATAGTCACTTTCGGGATCTTAGGTGCGGCAAATTGGAGTTATCATTGGTTTAAGCCAGAAGGTAAAGCGACTGATCGTGAAATAGCCGAAATTTTTGTCGAGATGATATTAGAAGGAATTCAGGCCTGATAACAAGAATGAAAAGGGTTTTGTGAAAAACTAAACCCTTTTCTATTCTTAACATACCAACTGGTTAGTATAAATTTCGACAATGAGGTGACAAATCTATGCATGAAATTCAGGTGCGTGTCCGTTTTGGTGAAACCGATGCACTAGGTCATATAAACAATACCAGCTATTTTATCTATCTTGAGGAAGCAAGGATTCGATTTTTTGAAACCTTGGGATACGACATGGAAACAGGGAAATGGAAGTTTATACTCGCTGCTACAAAATGTGATTTCATCAGTCAAGGGTATTTTAATCAGGTATTAGCCATTAAAACGTATGTTACTAAAATTGGGACAAAAAGTTTTGAAATTGACCATGATATCATCGATACAAAGACAGAGGAAATTGTAGCTAGAGGAAATGCGATTATGGTTTACTTTGATTTTGATCAACAAAGAAGTGAACCACTCCCAGAGCAGTTAAGAGAAAGTTTAAGTCAGTATTATTTTGTACGAACTTGAGACCATTGTCAGTAAGTAAAGAATTAAATATCTGAATTTTTAGAATTGGATGGAGGGATAGAATGCCTCATCAAATGAGTAAGGATACGATTCCTGTTCGAAAAGGGGAGGAACTAAACCTGGCTGAATTGGAGAAGTTTTTGCGTGAACACATCGCAAATCTTCCAAACAGTCCCCTCGAGATTCTACAGTTTTCAGCCGGCCACTCGAATTTAACTTATCAAATAAAGGTCGGTGAATGGGAAGCGGTCCTGAGACGGCCACCGCTTGGACCAGTGGCACCAAAAGCTCACGATATGGAGCGTGAATTTAAAATTCTCTCCGAATTGAATCCGGTTTTTTCTTCAGCACCCAAACCCTGGCTGTTTTCAAATCAACCTGAAATTGTAGGCAGCCCATTTTTTATTATGGAGCGGAAAAAAGGGATTGTAATTGATACAGCATTTCCAGAAGATCTTCCAATTACAAAGGACCTTTGCCAAAACTTGTCTAAGATTATGGTTGAAAAGTTGGCAGAGTTACATGCGATTGATTACAAAATGACAGGCTTAGGTGAAATTAGCAAGCCTCAAGGGTTTATGGAAAGACAGGTTCATGGCTGGATAGGGCGCTATGATCGTGCAAAGACGGAGGAAATTTTAGTAGTTGAAGGGTTAAAAAAGTGGCTTGTGGACCATATCCCGGTCAAGTATGATTCTGCCATTATCCATTATGACTATAAGTTTAATAACATGATGTTTAATGATGATTTAACGGAAATGGTTGGGCTATTTGATTGGGAGATGGCGACTGTCGGTGACCCATTAGCGGACCTTGGAGTGGCGTTAGGCTATTGGATACAAAGTGACGACCCGGAAGAATTCCAAAAAGGGATGGGATCCAATTTAACCACCAGGGAAGGATTTTTTACAAGACAAGAATTCATTGAGCTTTATGCGAAAAAAAGCGGCAGGGATGTCACCAACATGAATTTTTATTTAACCTTTGCCTATTTTAAATTAGCTGTCATCTGTCAGCAAATCTACTATCGATTTAAGAAAGGCCAGACACAAGATACACGTTTTGCCAGCTTAAATAACAAAGTCAAAATCTTAATAGAACATGCAGTAAATATTGCATATTCAAAGCTTTAAAGGGGAGATGGTTGCGAAAATGAAAAGATTCCAACAAACAGTTGCCGTCGTTACCGGCGCAGGAAGCGGGATTGGGAGGGCAACAGCCGAGCGTCTTGCTTATGAAGGAGGTAAGGTGATTCTTGTTGGCAGGACTAGAGCGAAACTGGAGGAAACCGCACTCGGTATCAACAGAAATAGTAGAATACCGATGGCTGAAGTTTTTGCAGCAGATGTTACAGACCCAGAAGATGTCAGGGAGCTGGCCGTATATGTAACCCAGAACTACGGCGACTTGCACGTATTGGTTAACAATGCCGGCGGTTCATCCCATTCAAGAATATTAAATATGTCCGAGAAAGAATGGAATTATGTCCAAGATGTTAATTTGAAAAGTGTATTCCTAGTATCGCAGGCACTCGGAAAAATTATGGCGGAAGGAGCCAAACGGGAACAGCGTGACAGAGCCATTGTCAATGTTGCCTCGCTATCAGGGCATCAGGCTGGTGCCGAGATACCCCATTATAGTGCTGCTAAAGCTGCTGTCATTAATTTTACTAGATCACTTGCACTTGAACTATCAGCCTATCAAATTCGGGTTAATTCTGTATCACCTGGTTTTGTAGAAACTCCGTTAACGGAACAGGGTTTGCAGAACGAGAAATTTGTGAGAGCAATTCAAAGAAATACTGCCATGAAGAGGATTGGAACTCCTAAAGAAATAGCCAATGTCATTGTCTTTGCAGCTTCACATGAAGCAACCTATATGACAGGTACGGATTTATTAGTAGACGGCGGCTGGCTAATAAAATAATGATTGACGAGAAAGGTTGATAAAAATGACACAACAACAACATTTATTAATTGAAAAATTGGGCCCGGTATTGTCCTTAACTTTAAACCGTCCAGAAAGCTTGAATGCATTTAGCCCGGATATGATTCTAGGATTAACACAAGAGATTCGTAAAGCCCAAGATGACCAGGATGTTCAAGTCATTATCCTATCTGGGGCAGGGCGTTCCTTTAGTGCAGGCGGTGACGTCAAAACCATGGGGCAAGCAGGTCCCGTACAAGTTTATGAACATGTTGGAAAACTAAATGAGTTAATTGTCACAATGAAAAATACAGAAAAGCCAATTATCGCGGCAGTTCATGGCTTTGCTGCGGGTGCAGGGTTTAACCTTACGTTAGCCTGTGATTTAATTGTGGCCGCTGAAGATAGCAAGTTTGCTCTCAGTTTCTCTCAAGTTGGCCTCGTTTCTGATGGAGGCGGGTCTTATTTCCTTCCGAAACTAATCGGTCCGCATTTAGCGAAACAGTTCTTCTTTAGTGCAGAACCAATCCCAGCAGACCGCTTGTATCAATTAGGAGTAATCAACACGCTTGTGCCATTAGAAAAACTTCAAGAGGAAACAACCAAGCTTGCGTTAAAACTGGCTCACGGTCCAGGGAGAGCGTTTGGTAAACAAAAGAAACTCATTGACCAATCCTTTACCAGCACTCTGGAGGAAATCCTAGAACAAGAGAGGCTGACTCAGGTTTTAATGGTTCAAACTGAAGACCACAAAGAAGGTGTTTCAGCATTTAAAGAGAAAAGAAAACCTGCATTCAAAGGCAGATAAAAAGGAGAATACCATGAAAGCAGTTCAATTAAAAGAATATGGCGGTCCAGAGGTATTAAATATTGTCGAAATCGACCAACCGAACCCAAAGGCAAATGAAGTATGCGTTGAAATTAAGGCAATTGGTGTTAATTATGCAGATACTGCACGCAGGGAAGGGCAATATGTCGTAAAAACACCACTTCCCTTTATACCGGGCGCTGAAATAGCCGGTGTGGTTACAGCAGTTGGGGAAAAAGTAACAAGGGTAAAACCCGGGACAAGGGTAGTAACCTTAATTGAATCAGGAGGTTATGCAGAATATGCTTTAGCTGATGAACGGTCACTCATTCCTCTTCCGGAGCAGCTAGACTATCAAACGGCAGCAGCCCTCCCACTTCAAGGTCTCAGCGCTTATCATATTTTAAAAACGATGGGACGTTTAGAAAAAGGCGAAAGCGTACTTGTTCATGCAGCTGCAGGAGGGGTAGGAACCATCGCCGTTCAGCTTGCAAAATACTTTGGTGCAGGTAAGGTTATTGCCACAGCAAGTACAGCAGAAAAGTTAGAACTAGCACGCGAAATGGGTGCAGATGTGCTCATCAACTACACAGAATCCAACTGGGTAGAGCAAGTACTCGAAGCAACCGGCGGAAAAGGAGTAGATGTTGCTCTTGAAATGGTTGGAGGAGAAGTATTTAATCAAACATTAAAGTGTTTGGCTGCATTTGGCAGATTAGTAGTTTTTGGGGCTGCCAGCGGCGAGCCAAGCAAGTTATATCCTGCATCACTAATGGCAAGAAACCAGTCTGTGATTGGCTTTTTCCTGCCGCAGATTATGAGAAAGCCTGATTTATTGCAGCCTAGTATGATAGAGTTACTGACTCTGCTCGCAGACGGAAGACTTAAGCTCACCATTGGCGGGGTGTTTCCATTAGAGGATGCAGCAAAGGTTCATACAATACTTCAATCCCGGCAAACAAAAGGGAAGTTAATATTAGAACCGTAGTTAAATATAAAGGGTGGATGACGGATGAAAACAGTTGAAACGGTAACAGGTCCTATTTTAGTTGAACAATTAGGCAAGACACTGATTCACGAACACTTTGTTTTTGGTTATCCGGGATACCAAGGGGATGTAACGTTAGGTGCTTTTAATGAAGAAGAGGCATTAGAAACGGCGATTGGTGTGGCGAGACAAATGATGAGTTATGGGATTCAAACTGTTGTCGATCCAACGCCTAATGAGTGCGGCCGAAATCCATTGTTTTTAAAGAAAGTGTCAGAGGCTACGGGACTGCAAATTATCTGTGCCACAGGATACTATTATGAGGGAGAGGGCGCCTCACCATATTTCAAACTTCGCGCAGGTCTGGGAACTGCAGAAGAAGATATCTATGAAATGTTCTTAAAAGAAATTACAGAGGGGATTGCCGGTACAGGAATAAAGCCTGGAATTATTAAACTAGCTTCCAGTAAGGATGAAATGACAAAGTATGAAAAAATGTTCTTCCGTGCGGCAGCAAAGGTTCATCAAGAAACCGGAATCGTTTTGTTAACCCACACACAAGAGGGAACGATGGGGCCAGAGCAGGCGAGATACTTAATTGAACTTGGCGTTGACCCGAGTAAAATTATTATCGGTCACATGTGCGGAAATACTAACCCTGACTATCACAAAGAGGTGCTGGATTTGGGTGTCCGAATTGGGTTTGACCGTTTTGGTGTCCAAGTGTTAGTAGGTGCTCCGTTTGATGATCAAAGAGTGACAACCCTTTTATCACTATTAGAGGATGGATATGAGGATCAGATTTTATTATCACATGATTGTATTATTGTCTGGCTCGGCCGTCCGCCGGTAATGAATGAACAAGTGGCACAAATCATGGGGAACTGGCATCCGGCCCATATTTTTGAAAATATCCTCCCAGCCTTACGTGAAAAAGGGGTAACGGAGAGGCAATTAGATAAAATGTTAGGCATTAATGCTACAGCATTATTTGCTGGTTCGCCTGTAAGGGTATAGGTGGTGAAGAGGTCTTGAATTCGTTCAGGCCTCTTTTTCATGTTTATGAAACAAATTATTAAAGAACTATGAACAAAGTATTAATATAGTAGGAAAGATAAAGCGGTATAGTTGATATAGGCGGAAAATGGTATAAACTGAAGGAAGAATAGGTTAGTTTTTTGTATAAGGAGATGAAATTACATTGAAAATCCTAGTGATTGAAGATAATACAAGTGTGTGTTCCATGATTGAAATGTTTTTTGCGAAAGAAGGCATACAGGGAGAGTTTGTCAATGACGGTTTAGAAGGGTATAACCGCTTTAAAACGGGTACATGGGATGCTCTTATCGTCGATTGGATGCTTCCGGGGATGGATGGTGTAACCATTTGCCGGAAAATTAGAGAAGAGAAGGATACAGTGCCAATTATTATGCTGACAGCAAAAGATACAGAATCTGATCAAGTGCTGGGGCTCGAAATGGGAGCAGACGATTATGTGACAAAGCCGTTCAGCCCGCTTACCTTAATGGCAAGAATTAAAGCTGTTACCCGCCGGGTTCAAAATCAGGTAAACCATATAACGGATGATTATCTACAGACAGAACATTTTAAAATTAGTAAAAATACGAGAGAGGTTTTCGTGGATGGAAATCAAATTACGAATTTAACGCCAAAAGAGTTCGATTTGCTTTATTATATGGTCGAACACCCGCGGCAAGTGTTTTCACGAGAACAACTTCTCGAACGGGTATGGGGATACCAATTTTATGGTGATGAGCGCACAGTGGATGTTCATATAAAACGGCTGCGCAAAAAAGTCGAGACGGAAACCCAGCCCTTCTTCCACACTGTATGGGGAGTAGGTTATAAATTCGATGAGTCGCAAAAAGCAGATTAAAATAAAATATATTTATCAGCAGTTTATCAGCCATATTAGTATTATTGTAGTAGCATTCCTCGTATTAAGCTTGTTGTTTGCACATTATGTCGGCGGAATCGTCTATGAAAATAAAGCTGATGAACTGATTTCCTACGGGAAAGGGATTTTGTCTGAAATAGATCAGAATCCTCAAGCAACGGATCGGATTATTAATCAGTATAGTAATGTCTTAAGGACTAGGAAGATCAGTTTCAGTATGTTCGACCAGGAAGCTAATCTCTATGCAGTAGGCAGAAGTGGTCCTGCAATCGAATTGTCGCCTTCGGAATGGGACAAAATTACACAAGGAAAAACCATTATTGTCCAAAGTGATTTTAAACGTTTTGATCAGGGGGTCACCTTTGTGGTATTACCCTATATCGATGGGAAGAATCGGTTTATGGGTGGAATCCTGCTGACCTCGCCTATCAGCGGTTCGAGTGCCATGATCAACCAAGTCAATCAATTTTTAATTTATACGATACTAATAGCACTTGGTGTGTCATTTTTACTGAGCTGGCTATTATCAAAAATTCACGTTAACCGAATTAAGCGGCTCCGTGAAGCAACCTCACTTGTTTCGGCTGGGGATTATCATGTTCATGTACCATCTTCTAATTTTGATGAAATTGGAGAACTAGCCAATGATTTTAATCATATGGTTAAAAAAATTAACCATTCAATGGAAGAGATCGAAAGCTTGGAAAACCGAAGACGTCAGTTCATGGCGGATGTGTCACATGAAATGAGAACACCTTTAACAACGATTAGCGGGGTTATTGAAGGTTTGAAAAATGATATGATTCCTGAAGAGGATAGGGAACGGGGGATTAATTTAGTCAGTCAGGAAGCAAAAAGGCTGATTCGTCTGGTAAATGAAAACCTGGATTATGAAAAAATTCGTTCGAATCAAATTCAATTATTCCGAGAGGATATTCAGCTCCTAGAGTTATTTGAAATTATCCAGGAACAACTGTCAGCACAAGCTTCAGAAAAAAATGTCGAGATTTTGGTTGATGCAGATGAAAGTGTCATGGTGAATGCCGATTATGACCGACTTGTGCAGATTCTTATCAATATTACAAAAAACAGTATCCAATTTACAAAAAATGGTACAATCTGGATCAGAGGAAGAATAGAAGCAGACCATACAATAATCGAAGTAGAAGACACGGGTATCGGTATTGACCCTGGTGAAGTAGAAAAAATTTGGCGCAGGTTTTACAAAGCAGAAATTTCAAGAACAAGTAATCCTTATGGTGAATTTGGCCTGGGACTTTCAATTGTTAAACAATTAGTTCATCTCCATAATGGAGAGATTAACGTCTTTAGTGAAAAAGGAAAAGGAACGAAATTTGTGATCCGGTTTAAAAACTAAGCTGCAGGCAGAGCCTGCAGCTTTTCTCGTTCTTAATAATTTCCATATTAAGTTAAAGTTTGTTAACAATTTTTTCATATTTGTTGGCTAAAGTATAGGTAGACGATAGATTGAGTAAAGGAGAAGAGTAAACATGAATTTCAAAGATGACTTTGAAAACGAAAAAACTCAAGAACCATCAATGAACGATTCTTCAGCCACAATGGACCTTGATGTGGAAGAAGATAAAGGATATACACAAAATGAGGAGAATAGCAGTGATGTAACTAGAACCATAAGGGAGGATGCGGCGGCTGCCGAGATGAGTGCAACAGAAGAAACAGTCATTCAAAATCGAGTTGACAAGAAAAAAAGTAATAAAAAAGGATACGCGAAGAGTTTTGCCTCAATGGTAGCAGCAGGGGTAGTGGGTTCAGTTTTAACGTTAACCATTCTCCCACACACAGATTATATGAAAAACTATTATCCTAATGTTGATTCTCAAGTTCAGCAAACATCCGATTCGGCTGTAAAGCCTGTATCAGTGCAGCAAACTTCAGCCAAAACCAATTCATCCATTGCGGACACGGTTGAACAGCTTTCAAAAACAATCGTTGGTATCGTTAACTTTCAACAACAACAAAGCCGCGGTTATTTTGGAAGTGAAAATTCCTCACAGAGTGTTCAAAGTGGTACTGGCTCTGGCGTAATTTTTCAAAAAAACGGGGACACAGCCTATATTGTTACAAATAATCATGTAGTTGAAAATGCTACAAAATTAGAAGTTTCCTTGTATAACGGGGAGAAAGTCACGGCTGAAGTCGTTGGAACCGATGCCTTAACAGATTTAGCTGTGTTAAAAATAGATTCAAAACATGTGGAAGCTACGGCACAGTTTGGTGATTCCACAACACTCCGCCCGGGTGATGAAGTATATGCAATTGGCAATCCACTTGGACTTGATTTATCCAGGACGGTTACCCAAGGAATTGTGAGTGCCGTTAATCGCAGTATTTCTGTTTCAACTTCAGCAGGAAATTGGGAAACAAACGTCATTCAAACGGATGCAGCGATCAATCCAGGTAACAGCGGCGGCGCTTTAATTAATCCGCAAGGGCATGTGATTGGAATTAATAGTTTAAAAATTTCCGACAGCGGGGTTGAAGGGTTAGGTTTTGCGATACCAAGTAATGATGTCATCCCGATTGTTAATGAGTTAATCAAAAATGGAAAAATTGAGCGTCCGTATTTAGGAGTAGCATTGGCAGATTTAGAACAGATTCCGGAATTCTATTGGCCAAGTAATGTTGAAAGTGGAGTAATGATTACTCAAGTGGAGGAGAATTCGGTGGCCGCCATTGCAGGATTAAAGGTAAAAGACGTTATTGTCTCCATGAATGGAACTAAAATTGCTAGCAGTTCGGAGTTAAGAAAATATTTATATACAGAAGTGAAAAACGGAGATGAAGTCAAGGTGGAAGTAGTGCGGGACGGTAAATTAACAACCATAACGGTCCAACTAACAAAATAATCTAAGGAGATTTTAACTATAATGGCTTTTATGAAAGAAAATAAAAAGATGATTTTCATTGTCATGATTTTGACAGTGGCACTGGCAGCAGTTCTTAGCTTTGTTGTCGTTCAAGACAACGCAGTTGCAAAAGTAAACGGTGAGTCCATTAGTAAAGATGAGCTATACAATGAAATGGCAGAACTTTACGGTGCTTCAACAGTAGAACAGATTATCACAGAGAAAATTATGGCAGCAGAGGCTAAAAACCAAAAAATCTCCATTTCTGAATCAGAAATAAATACGGAAGTGGATAAGTTAAAAGAATCATATGGAGGAGACGACGTCTTTGAGCAGGTACTCCAAACGAACAATACAACTTTAGAGCAGGTAAAAAAGGACTTAAAGGATTATTTAATCATACAAAAATTAATGGAACCCTTAATCGAAATCACTGACGAAGAAATGCAGACATATTTCGATGAAAACAAGGAATCTTTTGCTGAAGCAGAACAGGTAAAAGCAAGTCATATTCTTGTGGAGGATGAGGCGACCGCTATGGAAATTAAAGCGAAACTAGATGCAGGAGAGGATTTCGCCGAACTGGCAAAGGAATTCTCCACTGATGAAGGTTCAAAGGAAAACGGCGGGGAACTCGAGTTCTTTTCAAAAGGGACGATGGTAGCAGAATTTGAAGACGTTGCTTTTACACTGCCGGTCAATCAAATTAGTGACCCGGTAAAGTCTGAATATGGGTATCATATTATTAAGGTAGAAGAAAAGAAGGAAGCAAAAGAGGCAAACTTTGAGGATAGTAAGCAGGAAATAAAAGATGCATTGTTTGAAGAAAAACTTCAGACAGAATATCCAAGCTGGCTTGAAGAAAAGAAAAAGGATTATGACATTGAAAATTCTTTTGAGAGCACAGTAGGTTAATCTACTAATCCAAGAGGTGGAAACGGTGAATCAGGTCGGAAGATATGCATTAAGCAGTGAAGTAGATGATGTTCAACTAATGAAAATGGTGATAGAACTTACCGAGAAAGACAAAATGATCATGTGGTCAGAAGGCTACTTAGACGAGGTTATCAGCCACCTGCCTATCTATGCACGTGATATTTTGGAAAATCGTAAGAAAAAATGGGAGGACACCACAGCATATTATCAAGATCAGGTAAATGCCATTATAGAACAAGAACAGTTTCAGGAGAAATTAAAGGGCGAGCGGAAAGAGTTCGCCCTGTTTGTGATGGATTATTATCCTGAATATCAATCATTATTGTTTGCTGTATATGATGGGAAATTAAAGGAGAACGATTTCAGGAAATTTGTTTACAGGCGAAGATTTGGGCAGAGAAAAAAATATCTCCATTAACCAACATCCTTATATGATATAAGGGTGAGGCAGTAATGTTAAAATAGGCTTCCTTTCACAGCATGTTTTTAGAACAAGCTTCCATAAGTAAAAAACGATAATTGCTAAATTTAAATCGTCACACTCTATTGTTAACGAATAATATATAGTTGAACACACAATGGGGGTGACAGAATGGCAGTAGTAAAAGCAAGGTCTTCCGATATCGACCTATTAGCAAGATTGCTGAGAGCGGAAGCAGAAGGTGAGGGGACACAAGGTATGCTCATGGTTGGGAATGTGGGTATCAACCGGATTCGCGCCAACTGCTCCGATTTTAAAGGGATACGGACTATTCCGCAAATGGTCTATCAGCCGCATGCATTTGAAGCGACAATAAAAGGTTATTTTTATCAAAGGCCAAGAGAATCTGAAAGGAGACTTGCCCGCAGAGCTATAGATGGAGAAAGAATATGGCCAGCGAAATATTCACTTTGGTATTTTCGTCCAGAAGGGAATTGCCCGCAAACCTGGTATGATCAACCATTTGTTTCCAGGTACAAATTACATTGTTTTTATCAGCCAACCGGTGAGGAATGTGAGAATATTTATAATACGTATTAATATAAGTAGAGCCGCAATTTTGCGGCTCATTTCATATTTTCGAGAAGCGAAATATCGATTATAATGAGGAAAGAAAATTAAAGGACGGTATCCTATGAACAATAATGTCTTCTCACTAAAAAAAGTCTTTTTATTAATAATTGTAACCATTGCAGGCGTTCTGTGGTCCGTCATTTTTCATCAACCGCTTGTGGTCGGATTTATACCCGGATTCTTACTGCTTGTTTTCCTCGCAAAAGCGAAACATCTCTCAAGCAGACAAATTTTAAAGATAAGCTTAAGAGGTGTATACAAAACAAGGATTGTTATCTTAATCCTTTTCTTGGTTAGTTTCCTCCTTCCCTCGTGGTACCTATCAGGAACGATCGACCAGATGGTAAAGGTAGCATTACATTTCATTCTTCCGGAATATTTTATTAGTATTACGTTCATGATTGCGATGATTTTTTCGATGCTGCTTGGTACAACAGTAGGAACGTTGAGTGCGATTGGCATCCCCATCCTTAGCACAGCAATGGTCTTAAACCTTCCGGCAGATATTGTAGCAGGTGCACTAATATCAGGTGCATTAGTAGGGGATCGAACTTCCCCTTTCTCAAGCGCACATCAGCTTCTGGCACATACAATTGAAGTGCCTGTTAAGCAGCAATGGGGCGCAATGCTGTTAACAACAATGATTGCGGTTGCGATATCTATCGGTTTTTATGGAACGGCAGACATACTAACTGATGGTCTGATTAGAAATGTAGAACCTATAATCTGGGAAGAACTTACATTAGTTAAATTCATTCCCCCCATCATTTTGGTTGTATTGGTTCTATTCAGGGTTAGTATTGTCTATTCATTTGCGTCAAGTATTCTAGCAGCGTCACTTATTTCCATCTATAACGGAGTAAGTTTCACAGAAATAATCACAGCATTTTGGAATGGAATCGAAGGTCTTGGCGGCGGGTTTGTGCATATGTATGAATTGTTATTATTTTTAGCTCTAGCAGGCGCCTATAATGGTTTAATTGAGGAAATGAATGTAATACAACCTTATTTAGATAAATGGCTGCAGGACTCTCAGTCATTAACCGGTGATACCATGAAAACACTATCAGCTACATTGATCATCAGCCTGATAGCGGCAAATCAAACACTTCCGATTATTTTAACAGGGAGGAGTTTCCTGCCTCACTGGTCCAATAAGTATGGAAAAGAAGAATTATCAAGAGTTATGGGGGATACAACCATGCTTTTCCCAGGTATGATTCCATGGAGTGTACTCACCATTATGTGCAGCACGATAGTGGGAATCCCTCTAATTGAGTATTTACCTTATGCGATATTTTTATGGATTTTACCTTTATTAACAATCCTTATATCGCTGGTTAAACATTCGCGAAGTGGCAATAAAGCAGCAGCTGCATGAGGACGGAGTGGTTTCACTCCGTCTTTTCTATTTGCCTGTCTACAATCCTTTCGAATGTTGTCCCATTCTTGCACATATAAGTGTTAATAGAGATTTGGGACAAGGGATGAGAACATGCTAAAAAAAATGATGATAATCCTAATTGGAAGTACGGCAATCGGTATTGGCATTAACGGCTTTATATTCCCTTTTCATTTGATGAATGGCGGAATGTTTGGGATTAGTCTGCTATTAAACTATTTATGGGGATTAAAAATCGGGCTTATGTTTATCTGTTTAAATATCCCGGTTTATCTTTATGCATTAAAAGCGGACCCGGATTATTTTTTCTATGGCGTGATTGGTGCCTTTTCTTCAGGAATGATGATTGAATTATTAGTGCCGTTGAGGGATGTTTTTCATTTGTCAATTATAAGCAGTGTGATTTTAGGAGGTTCTTTAGTGGGTATTGGGGTTGGGGTGATGCTAAGAAATCATATTAGTCCCGGCGGTATGGACCTGCTGGCCCTTCTCATCGCTAAATGGACAAAGGTGAATGTAGGAATGATTGCATTTGCGATGGATACTGTCATTATTCTTTCGGCCCTATTTATTCTACATGAACCAAGATTACTCTATTCTTTGTTAATTATCTCGATTATCGGCATGCTCGCGACCGCTATTACTTCCTATGCTGAAAAGAAAGTATGAAAAGTTTCATTTGTTTTGTAAAATGGAGAGTAGAAACTTTAAGAATAGAGGGGCTTTCTTGAAGAGGGTAAAGGACCATTTAAAAGAGAATCTAAATGTTTTGTTTGTCGGTTTTAATCCAAGTATTCGTTCTAGTGAAACAGGACACCATTTCGCGAATCCCAATAACCGCTTTTGGAAGATCCTTTATGAGGCCGGATTAACTCCCCGTAAGTTTGATGCTTTTGAAGATCATAAGCTTTTAGAAATAGACATGGGGATTACGAATATTGTCGCAAGACCCACCAAGGCAGCAGACGAAATCACGAAGGAGGAGTACCGAGAAGGAAAAGAAATTCTTCGTGGGAAAATTGAGAGATTAAAGCCAAAAGTAGTCTGTTTTGTTGGAAAAGGGGTTTATCAAGAATACAGCGGACGAAAAACTGCCCCGTGGGGGATACAGGAAGAGTCTGTCGTACCGGGGACAATCGACTTCGTCGCCCCATCTTCGAGCGGATTGGTTAGAATGAAACTGGATGAAATTGTTGAAATCTATTCCAGGCTCGCTGAAATATTAAAATAAAGACTAGGATTAGGGTAGTAGAGGCAGGCGATCAGTACCCGAAAGCCGGGGAAAATTGTGTGTATGATCACTGAAAGGGAAGCTTAATGACCGTAAGTTAGGAAAAAAGTTAGGATGGTCACTGAGAAAGGTGCTCAGTGACCCGTAACTCTGGGATAAATATGTGAAGGTCACTGAAACATTCGGGTCAAAGCAGGCCCTCTGTATTGCCCTATTTAAGGGATTAATGAGCATTTGGGTCAAAGCAGGTTGTTCTCTGTATAGTGATATACAAGCAATCATTATTTCTCATACTTGTTTCGATAATGGGCGAGGGCTAGTAGCGGAAATATATAGCGGTAGCTATGGTAATGGATATAAAAAGCGCCCGCCATTCCTTGCCCTTTTGGATATGATGTAGTCCAATCCTCTTTATCGAGCCCATTTAATAAAAAATGAATTCCATTCTGAATGTCCCGGCCAGGGCGGTCTGTTACTGCAATTAACGCATCCAATGCCCAGGCAGTATGAGTAAGTGTGCTCTCCTGGAGTGGGATATACGTGTTTTTACTATCGCTATAACAGGATTCCCCCCAACCGCCATCTTGGTTTTGAATACTCCGCAGCCATTTAGCAGCCTTTTGAATAGCCGGATGACTCGCAGGCAGCCCGGCTGCAAGGAGCCCCGTTATCGCTGCCCACGTACCGTAAATGTAACAAATACCCCATCTCCCATACCAAGAACCATCATCTCTTTGATCGTTTAAAAGCCAGTTCACACCTTTTTTCATAGCTGTATGATCATTGGTTAAATTAGTGTAATTTCCAAGAAATTCCAATGTCCGACCTGTAATATCAGCGCATGAGGGATCAGTTAGAATGAACTCTCCTTTTTCGACTGGAAGAAACTCGAATAGCTTGGAATCGGTATTTTTTTCAAAAGCGGGCCAGCCGCCATCATCATTTTGCATGGTTAATACCCAGTTAACCCCCCGGTCCCAGGCATGGCGTTCGGCTGCCGCGATCCGTGAAATCGACCTTAGTGATGCAGTGGTATCGTCCACATCGGGATTCATCGTATTAATATGGGAAAATCCCCATCCTCCCGGTAAACTATCCGGATTTTGAATCACCCAATCTCCAAACTTATGATGCTGTCGATTTAATAGATAACGGTTAGCCCTTATCACCATTTCATCTTCATGAGACACTCCAGCTTCTTGAAGTGCATATCCAATCAAGGAGGTGTTCCAGACATTTGCTGTTGTGTACTGCATATGAGGATGGCCGCTAATCGTGCTTTTCATGTCTAGAAGTCCGTTCACAGCCTTGGTAATAACCGGATCGGTCTTTTTATATCCTAGTGACAGAAGAGCAAAAATCATAAGAAAGGTCGAACTATAATAACTATAAAAAGTTCCATCCGGTTCTAAATGGTCGAGCATATATTTTTTTGCCCTCTCCAATGCAAGCTTATGGAGCTTTTCGGGTAACCCAATTAACCTTTTTACTCCGTCCTCAATAAAAGATAACAAGGAGCGCATTTCTTTCGACCGTATCCAAGAAATCTCTTTCTCCCCTCTTACATGCAAATCAGACAAGGAGGGGCTTTTTTTCGTTTTAATCGAAAATTTTTTATCTGCTAAAATCATAATCGGTGTGAGGTTGGCTCTCCCATAAACAGAAAAGGAATAAAAATTAATCGGAAAGAACAGTGGTAAGAGAATGACCTCGACAGGAATAGGTGAACCTGCAGGCCATTTATATTGGCCAGTTAGTGACAGCATCACCTTTGTAAACATGTTGCTTTCGTCTAAACCTCCATTCGCTAAAATGAATTTTTTGGCCAGCCGAAGTCTTTTATCCTTTTTGTCATAATAACCCGAGTAAAGGAGAGCGTAGTAGGCTTCTACGGTTGCCGTGAGATTTCCTTCCCCTTCATCATAAAATAACTTCCAAGCTCCATTCTCTTCTTGCTTACTTAAGAGGCGTGCAGCAAGGCCCTGAATTAATTCTTCATCATTTAATTCCAATGTCCGTAATAAAATGATCATATAAGCATCTGTAGAAATTCCTGTTTCAAACGCATAATTCCATGAGCCATCGGGAGATTGATCCTTTCGTAACTTTTCAATAATCCACTCGATACCTTTACTTGTTGTTTTCATTGCAGGCGCTCAATCCTCTCCCAGTTTAGTTATTCATATTCATACATATTCCTTTAGGGCTAGGAGAATACGTGAGGAGGGGAGCTGCTATATTTTTTATTCGAAATCGACATCTATCAGCTATTGACATGATTAAAGAGGAGTTAAAACAGAAAAAGAAAAAAACGGTAAAAAATCTAACAAAGGAAGAAATAGAACTAATCGAACGAATTCATCAAGAAACGAAGAATCTAAACCTGAACAATGTGACAAGAACAAAAGCTTATTTTGATTTTTATCAAAAACACCCCTCTATTCATTGGGCCTTTTTAGGACATATGGTATCTAGAAACGGCGGCTGGAATATGACCGATTTAAAGGGAGATCATCTGACAAGGTTACTTTCAAAGAGTGAAAGAAATGATTATTTTATCTTTCTAGAACGGGGGAATTGGTTAATATTTCAGGATGCTTATCCACAATTTTTACTCTATGAAGAGAGTTTAAAAAGAAATCAACCGTTGTTTTATTTACTAGCTCACATGAATATCTCCACCTTTATGGAAACGATTTGGAATTACTTTTGGAGGAACGGGGAACCTGCTATCCTTACAATCGGCTTAATTATTAATGAACAAAGTTATTTGGAGCAGAGAATGATCCAAAACCCTGTTTACCAAACAAAGGTTTTGAACACGTTAGAGTTTAAGCTGCAGGATCTTCTTTCTTTTAACCATATTTTGTTTCCTTATCGAAAAAAGCAATTAATAGGTTTAACCCTTCATCAGTTTGGTTCTTTAGATGAACGGATAAGATTGGGAAAACGATTATATTCTTTGCTTTTTCAGAATAAAGATAGATTAAAACAAGCAGTGGAATGGGCAATACATCATCCGCATACGGGGTCCAGAAAAGATTATTGGCCGCATATTTTTAATAATATCAACGAAGGGATTCCTGGAATTGCTTATCAACTAAGGCTCCAATCCTGCAAACTTAGGTGGGGGGCAAGGAGAATCTACAGTCCAGATCTGAATTCTGCTTGGAAAAATGTCCAACATCATGAAGCGGAAAAGGGAGATTGGTTCAAACATGATCAAATAGCGGATTATCTCTCGGAACAGAAGGAATCGATTAACGGGGAGATTGAATATGAATACTGCAAAACACTTGAAAGACTTGAACTTGCAGCTTTTGCGAAAAAAGTCATTTCTATCTTGGATTAAAGAATTTGCACCTGCCGTGATATTGGCAAGTTTGCTTGGTACTTATTTGGATTTATTATTTGTGGGAAAAAACCTGTACACATTCCCGCACCGGCCTTTTCCCGAAGTGTTCTCAGTTAATATTGCGTTTACACTGATGGGACTGCCTATTATGATCTTTTTTTATCTTTATGTAATGAAACAGCTTAACATATGGGGGAAAATCGGGGTTACGCTTTTTATAAGTTTAACAATGCCCGTTTTTGAACGGTTCTCTGAATTGCTGGGTTTTTTTAAGCATTCAGATGATTGGGAGCATATATATACTTTCTTTGGTTATTTTGTATTCTTAACGATTATTTATCAGTTTTATCATTGGACTAACAATAGAAAGTAAAACAGCCAAGACCGGAGTCTTGGCTGTTTGCAATGCCGCGTTATCGACATTACGTACCCCTTCCGTCCGTACAGTGGTTAAGTGTCCCGCAACAAGCGAATGTTCGGAAGGGGTAAGGTTATTTTAACACAAATTGTACGAATTAAACCATCCAACTTTATTTTCCAATTTAAAAAGTGTATGATAAGGAGGAATTTTTACATAAAGGAGATGTTTTTTGTGGCTAAAAAAGGATACATAGTAATGGAAAACGGCGAAAAAATGGAGCTTGAATTTTACCCTAATGAAGCTCCAAACACAGTAGCTAACTTTGAGAAATTGGCTAATGAGGGCTTTTATGATGGAGTAATTTTTCACAGAGTAATCCCAGGCTTTGTTTCACAAGGGGGAGATCCTACTGGAACAGGGATGGGTGGTAGTGGAACTACTATCAAATGTGAGACTCAAGGCAATCCTCATAAGCATGTAGCAGGTGCTTTATCAATGGCTCATGCAGGTAGAGATACAGGCTCATCACAGTTTTTTATTGTTCATGAGCCACAGCCTCATTTAAATGGAGTTCATACTGTTTTTGGCAAAGTTACATCAGGTCTAGAAACAGCTTTAAACATGAAAAATGGTGACAAGATGCAAGAGGTAAGAGTATTTGATGAGGAGTAATCCTCAGTAGAGAGAGCAGCAACATGCTCTCTTTTTTTATTGGCTCTGTTAATAAACTATGCTGATATTTGTCCTCCTGTCCACTAGGTGTTATAATCAATATAAATACGAACAAATGTACGCAATGTTTTTTAGTGAGTACCAAATGTCCCCGTAATTTCCATCCAGACATTTCTACATTAGACAAGCAACATTTAAGAACGCATATATTTTACATTACAACGAATTACATTCCCTTGAATAGTTACCCTATGTTCTTTTTGATCAAATCAATCTCAGATAACAACATAAATAATTAAGCTGAGAGAGGGGAATACATATGAAAGAAATATTAAGAGTATGGGCAGCATACAGGGTATCCACTGACAGACAGGGAGCAGATGGAGATAATATTCCAATGCAAAAAGCTCAATGTCATGCTTTTGCTGAGCAGAAAGGATGGCAGATAACAAAAGAGCTAACAGAAAAACTGTCAGGATATAAAACAGCTATTGAGGACCGGGATACCTTAAGGATAATTAAGCAGGGAGCTATTAATGGGGATTTTGATATTTTGCTTGTTTACCATTCTGACAGATTAGGCAGACAGATGGAGTACAGTTTATGGACTGCATCTCTTTATTATCTAGGAGTAAAGGTATGGTCTGTTAAAGAGGGAGAGCTGAAAAATCAGGAGCATTCAGATGCATTGCAAAACTTTATCAGATATTGGCAGTCTGAGGGAGAAAGTAAAAAGACATCTATTAGGGTAAAGGATTCAATGAGACAGCTCAATGAGGAAGGTTACTATCTTGGAGGTAGTATCCCTTATGGCTATCAACTTGTTGACACAGGAGAGAAAAGGAATAGTAAAAAGGATAAGACTATCAAAAAGATTGTTGTTAATCCTAAAAAAGCAAAGGTAGTAAAAATGATGTTTGATATGATTATCAATAACCTAATGGGAGGCTCTACGATAGCTCAAGAGTTAAATAACTTGGGATTGACTAACAGAGGCAAGATATGGAGACATAATACAGTAACAAGGATGCTCAGAAACCCTGTTTATATAGGATACAAAAAGTACAATGTTACTCAGTTTGCAGGAGCAAGAGGAAAGCACAGAAAAGAGGTCAAAAGAAAGGATTGGCTATTACAGCCTTTTAATCCTGATTTAGTTATTGTTTCAGAGGAGCAGTTTAAAAAAACTAAGGAGCTAATGGATAAAAGAGCTAAACAGAATAGAGCATCATCAGAGACAAGAGTACCTCTAAACTCTTATGTATTGCTATCAGGATTGGCTGTCTGTGGGTACTGTGGTCATAAGTTAAAGTCTGACTTTACTAACAAGAAAAGAGTTAATAAAGATGGTACTGTGGTAGAGTACAGGACTTACAGATATAGTTGTCATCATGCTAGGAATAATGCTGTAGGTCATGGACAGAGAAAATTTGGAGCAGTCACAATAGATAAGCAGATTGAGGATGAGGTCATAAAGGCAGTCAGCTCCATCAAGTTTGATGCTATTAATGTTGAGAAAGATGCATTTGATTTTGAACAGCTTGATGCAAGAAAGATACAGCTTAAAGAGCTTATGGAGAAATATGAGGAAGTAAGTATAGCTTTGCTCAATGTTGAAAAGCTGTTTGATGATATTATGTTAGGTAAGTCAAAAATGAGTATTGAGTTTGTCTCAAATAAAATGGAGGAGTATGGAGCTAAGAAGATTGACCTGTTAGAAAAGATTGATAAGTTAAAGATAGAAATTGAGGAGGATGAGGTCACTAAATATGATCTTGATAAGTTAAAGTATCTGCTTGAGAATTGGTTAGATACTTATAAGAATTGCATTGACTTACATGAGAAAAAAGTCATGCTGTCTCGAGTGGTCAGAGAGGTAGTTATCTCTAAGGACTCCATTGTTATCAAGTTTAATATCACTATTGAGAAGGCTTTAGAAGGCAGTGTGTACTCTAATATGCAGGGAAAGACAATTTACACTACAGGAACTCGTCTGAGTGGACCTGGTTACACGATTAATTGTTTAAATAGAAGGAAACCCTCGCAAGCCAAATAAAGAGCATGATTTTACCCCCATAGGGCAAATTAAATTTATCTTTTTTCAGGGGGTTGTGATGAAAAAATTTGCTCTCTTTCTCATAGCATTTTTAGTAATCTCCGGGCAATCAACGGTATCTGCAGCTGCAGAAGGAAAACAACTGAAAGCAGCCATCATTATTGATGACTTTGGCGGCGGAACTGGCGGTGTGCGGGACTTTTTAGAAGGTGAAATACCGATTACAGCAGCAGTAATGCCTTTTACTGAAAACTCCAAAAAACATGCAAAGTGGGCTCATAAAAATGGTTTTGAAGTAATGGTTCATTTGCCAATGCAGCCAAAGCGAGGGAAAAGATCTTGGCTTGGCCCCAAACCAATAACAGTTGATTTAACACCCCAAGAAGTAAAGCGGCGGGTGGAGGAAGCAATTGAAAGTGTACCATATGCCGTCGGCTTAAATAATCATATGGGTTCTCTTGCAGTAGAGAATGAAAAAATCGTTAGGGCAATTGTTGAGGTTGCCAAGGAAAGGAAAATGTATATTATCGATAGTGGAACAAGCTCAAAAAGTAAATTCCCTGTAATTGCAAATGAACTCGGGGTACCATTATTGAAAAGGGACGTGTTCCTCGATGATATTTCATCTTCAACCCATGTGAGAAAACAAATGGAAAGACTGGCAAAAGTGACAGAAATTAAAGGAAAAGGAATTGCCATAGGGCATGTGGGGGTAACAGGTAAAGTATGCTCTGTTGGTGTATTCCAAGCCATGGACGAATTTAAAAAACGGAATATCAAAATTGTTCCTGTTTCCCAGCTTTTTGCAACCAAGTTAATGGAACAGTATATAAAACCATGAGAAAAAGCAACCTTGGTGTTGCTTTTTTTATATGCAGCTATCTATAAACAAAATTCTTCCCAATAACCATCCAAGCTGATACAATGACTCCTATCGAGTATTAAAGGAAAGGATATTGGATATGAAATTAGTTTCATGGAATGTGAACGGCCTAAGGGCCTGTGTAAAAAAGGGTTTCTTAGAGTATTTTCAACAGGTGGATGCTGATATTTTTTGTATCCAAGAGACAAAATTGCAGGAAGGTCAGATTGACCTTAACATAGATGGCTATGAACAATATTGGAATTATGCTTTAAAAAAAGGATATTCAGGTACGGCTGTTTTTACAAAGGTAAAACCTTTATCGGTTAGATATGGGGTAGGGGACAAGGAGTCAGAGGAAGAAGGAAGGATCCTAACGTTAGAGTTTGAGGAGTTCTTTCTCGTGAATGTTTATACTCCTAATTCACAAAGAGACTTAGCAAGACTAGGATTTCGTTTAGAATGGGAGGAGCAAATCCTTCAGTACCTGAAAGGCTTGGACAAATTAAAACCGGTCGTACTTTGCGGCGATTTAAATGTAGCTCATCAAGAAATTGATTTAAGAAATCCGAAATCAAATCATGGTAATTCGGGATTTACAATAGAAGAACGCGGGAAGATGACGACGTTATTGGAATCCGGTTTTGTTGACAGTTTTCGGCATTTTTACCCTGATAAAGAACATGCGTATACGTGGTGGTCTTATATGAGTAAAGTTCGCGAGAGGAATATAGGCTGGCGAATTGACTACTTTATTGTTTCAGAAACATTAAAAGACCGCTTGATCCACGCTGATATTCACTCAGACATCATGGGCAGCGACCATTGTCCAGTTATACTTGAATTTCATTAAAAAAACACCAAGCATAAAAAAGACTTTTTCTCTTTTATGCTTGGTGTTTTTAGTTTTCAAAAAGGCTATGAAGTTCATTGAGAGCGGTTCCATTAACATCAAATTCAGGTATTCTTTCCGGAATAGCAGAACTGTTTAAATCCTGATTGGTTTGATTTGTTTGATCTTCCTCTTTTTTGTATCGTTTGACACCCAAGGTACAACAACTCCTTTTGAAGTTTTGTTATTCTTATTGTATTTTTTCCCATATTAAAGGTTCTAATCCATTTATTTGTTTTTGTTACATACTTATTTACAAAAAAATCCATAAAATTTAGTGTTGATTTCTGTCGAAATACAGTGTATGATTATCAATGTCGCCGCTGCAATACGGTGAAGTTAGTAAAATAGTTTTCTAGTATGCGGGTGTGGCGGAATTGGCAGACGCACCAGACTTAGGATCTGGCGCCGCAAGGCGTGGGGGTTCGACTCCCTTCACCCGCACCATTAATATATGCGGAAGTAGTTCAGTGGTAGAACACCACCTTGCCAAGGTGGGGGTCGCGGGTTCGAATCCCGTCTTCCGCTCCATTATTGCCGGGGTGGCGGAACTGGCAGACGCACAGGACTTAAAATCCTGCGGTAGGTGACTACCGTACCGGTTCGATTCCGGTCCTCGGCACCATTTAAATATGCGCCCGTAGCTCAATTGGATAGAGCGTTTGACTACGGATCAAAAGGTTATGGGTTCGACTCCTTTCGGGCGCGCCATATTTCGGGAAGTAGCTCAGCTTGGTAGAGCACTTGGTTTGGGACCAAGGGGTCGCAGGTTCGAATCCTGTCTTCCCGACCACCATCATCTTAAACATTTGGGGCCTTAGCTCAGCTGGGAGAGCGCCTGCTTTGCACGCAGGAGGTCAGCGGTTCGATCCCGCTAGGCTCCACCATAATTTTATATGATATTTGGCGGTGTAGCTCAGCTGGCTAGAGCGTACGGTTCATACCCGTAAGGTCGGGGGTTCGATCCCCTCCGCCGCTACCAAAAATATTTTTATTTGGAGGAATACCCAAGTCCGGCTGAAGGGATCGGTCTTGAAAACCGACAGGCGGGTTAAACCGCGCGGGGGTTCGAATCCCTCTTCCTCCGCCATTATAATATTTGATTATTGTTTATTTATATGGAGGGGTAGCGAAGTGGCTAAACGCGGCGGACTGTAAATCCGCTCCCTCAGGGTTCGGCGGTTCGAATCCGTCCCCCTCCACCATTTAAATATAGGGGTATAGTTTAAAGGTAGAACGAAGGTCTCCAAAACCTTTGGTGTGGGTTCAATTCCTACTACCCCTGCCAATGACTTGCCGGTGTGGCGGAATTGGCAGACGCGCACGACTCAAAATCGTGTTCCTCTGGAGTGTCGGTTCGACCCCGACCACCGGTATCTATTAAAGGTTTAAATCCTAATAGGTCAATGCTTTGAAGCAATTCGAGCATTGGCCTTTTTTCGTTTTAGTGGACTAAAGTGAAATGCTAATCGTGTGGACAACAATTTACGGTTATTAAGTACCTTTAAGACCAATATTTCTTAAAGGGAGACAAGTAAAATGACTAAAGCAAGAAAAGTGAAAAGAATTGTTGCACCAGCAGAGGAAAAAACTATTTGCGAAATGTATGAAGATTTTCAGTTGTCAAACCGAATTAAGAATTTATCTGATATGACAATCCGGTTTTATGAGCAAAATCTGGTTCACTTTTTTCGGTTCCTTGATGATGTTAGTGTTGCTACTGTTACTGCTATTGATAAACATGTGATGGATCAGTATATTCTTTCAATGAAACGAAAGGAACTAAAGGACACAACAATTAATACTTATCTCAGAGCAGCTAGGGCGTTACTGTATTTTGGGATGAAGGAACAACATATCGATAAATTTGAAATAAACCTCATTAAAGCTGATAAGCAACAAAAGGAACCATACTCAGAAGGCGATATTAAGAAATTGCTCAAGAAACCCAATCTTAGAACTTGTGGTTTTGTAGAGCACCGTAATTGGGTAATGGTAAATTATCTTCTTGAAACGGGCAATCGTCTAAATACCATTCTAAATATTTTAGTTGGAGACATTGACTTAGAAAACGGAATGGTTGTCATGACGACGACTAAAAATAGGAAAGCACAATACAATCCATAAGTGAAAACTTAGTTAAGGTATTAACAGAGTACATAAGGATGTACCAACTTAAAACAGATGAGTTTCTATTTATAAATGAATATGGAGAGCAGATGACCAGGAACTCCATGCAGCATGCTATTGCACGTTATAATAAGGGTATAGAGGTAGAAATGACTTCTATTCATGCTTTTAGGCATACCTTTGCAAAGTATTACATTACTAGCGGCGGTGATGCCTTTAAGCTGCAGAGGTTATTAGGACACTCATCCCTTGATGTAACATTAAATTATGTTAACCTTTATTCAAAGGATTTAAAGGACGGTTTTGATAAGCATAGCATACTTGCGAACTTTACTGAAAATACTCGAATGGGAAGAGGAAAGAGAAAATAGAATAGTTATTTAAAAGCCGTGGTGTTAATTTACCACGGCTTAACTGTTTTAACGGTTTAATGTAGGATCATTTTCCGAAATATTCATTTTTCCACTTTGAAACCTTTTTTAATGGGATATCGAGATTGTCTGCAACATCTTTTACACTCATTCCCTTTATAAGTAGATCAAGAGCTTTCTTTTTTATTGAGGTTAAATCATCAAAATATTCATTCTTCCATCTTGATATATCCATTTCTCGAGCACCTAAAACTCTACATATTTTTGATGCCGACTCCCTTACCTATTAATTGGAGAGCTTTTGTTTTTGTTACATTACCCCTGTTGTCCATTAGTTTTCTAGCAATATGTTTGCATTCTTTTCCTCCACAATTATTTCTACGATAATTAGCCCTCTTATTCTTTTCATCAAGTCGATAAGGAGTCCCACAATAAGTACAAAGACTTACAGGCATATTAAATATTTCTGCAAATAGCAACTCTGACCATGCAATTTCTAATATGTTAATAGGTTCAGTAGCTATAGTAGTGCGTGGTCTATCGGAATAGGCATTCTCAAGAAGGCTTTTATATCCTGGCGTTCCTCTTTCGGAAAAATATTCTCCTTCTGTTACCTCGATTATACGTAGAGTTCGTAACCTTTCATTACGTAATGCTCTAATATCTTTAGGTTCAATGTGATATAAACTCATCAAGCTAGTTAGATTTGGATTAACTTTTCTTTTTCCAGGAGCAAAAATTGCAACCGAATATAAAAGTGAAATAATTTCGATTGTTAAAGGATTTGAAA
This sequence comes from Neobacillus sp. Marseille-Q6967, assembly GCF_946151075.1. Taxonomy (GTDB): domain Bacteria; phylum Bacillota; class Bacilli; order Bacillales; family Cytobacillaceae; genus Neobacillus. The sequence goes on from NZ_OX267715.1 coordinate 654,149, forward strand.
GTGACTCCCTTTTAAAAGTTACTGGATGTGGGGTCTCCAGTTTGTGTACAAACTTATACTCATTTTCAATTGTGGCTTGAGCCTTATTTAGTAGTTCGGGAGTAATATTTTTATCTGGGTGATTTTCAGGTTTGAAAATGAATAGCTTCTATTGCAGCTGTGAGATGAACCCTTTAGCAATAGCTCTAATAATTGGTAACGGCTTAGATTTTTCATTTAACCCATTTGAGATTTTTATGTAGTTACTTTCTAACCTGAATGCCTCAACTTTATCCAAAAAAATAAGAGATTAATCTCGTTGTTTGAAGTAGAAATATAATACCTTTTGGACATGTTACCTCCTTGCTACAGTAACTGATTTTTATCGTCTCGTTTTTTGAAAATTGTGCGAATTCCTCCAATATATCCTAAGCTATTTATGTAGCCTGGTCAAGGAGGTGAAACAAATGAAATTAAATGCTCCAGAGTATTACCGCAAAAAAAAGAATCTCACATTCACGAAGCTTGGCAATCAAATAGATATGCACCCATCTAACATTTCCATGGTTGAACGTGGCCAAAGGAAGGCATGGGGAAATATGAAAAGAAAGCTAGCCACTGCATTAGAAGTAACAGAAGAGCAATTATTTGATGAAGAGGGCAACGTGCGACAAATGAACATTGAGCTTAAAAGCTAGATATTCCATTGAGTTTTAAAAGGAAGTGAATTAATTGAAAATCTCAATAGTTATTGAAGCACCGGAAATTGCAAAGGCTAGTAATAAACCCTTGGTGATAAATGAAGCATTTAGCGTGTTGTATCTGAGTGTACAAGATGTCAGTGTAAACTTGATCCGTTCTTTTAAACGGCTTATGACAGACCATGCAATGAGGTTGCACTTTTTCCTTTACCATAATTCACCTCCCTTCCTTTCTTCAACATACACCAACGAAGGTAAAAATACTTAAAAACTCCAAAATATTCATTATATGTTCACATGTCAAAACATTAAATGTTATCGGTTTAAAACGATTGTGAAGGATTACACTTACACTAACGGGCAGGTTACTTAAAGAAGGATTTGACAATATCTTGGCGAATTTTTCATTTATCCTATTAGATGGGAAGTGATTGGTAAATGAAATATCAACAAAAGGATTTTGACGAAAAACTAAAGGGAAAAATTAAATATACGGAAGTGGTTTTAAAAGACCTTATCGAAAAATTGTTAAGTCAGAATTAGTCTGTTTTTGATAAGAAAAATTTGGATTTTGATGCGGGCTTCGATAAAGTTGGAGATAACCCTTTTGAACCTGGATACAGTTCCTCCTTTTCAATGGGTTTTACTGAAAAAAGCGGCGAACTTATTGATTTACATATAATAAAAATATGGGAATGCGAACGTTCTTTCTTAGGTATGTCCATTTCAAAAAATATTCTTGGAAGCAAGGTTTATGGGGAACTCCTTGATGAAACTTTGGAAGAAGTGAAACAAGAATTAAAGGAATATATTGACGAAGTATTACAAGATGTAAATTAACGTTTTTCTTTAACAAACGGGTGCTTGAGTTTAATAAAGAGTCGTAGCTGCGGCTCTTTTTCTTGTTCCACTAACAGGGCAGTTTAGTTGAACAATCGTCATTAGCTTTTATTCAACAATCGGGCCATATTCTTGAATAAGGTGTTAGCCATCGAATAGTTTATATATAAGTAAATGACTATGTAGATTTATCTCATGATACGATAGGGCGTGTTTCTATAGGACGCCATTTTTTTGAATTAAAAGGGATCCGCAGTTCAGGATTGCATGGAAATGAGGTTATCTTTCCTTGAAATTCACAATAAGTAAGTTTGGACCAAATTTTAACTTGACAGAATGTTTGATAAATAGTAACATTACTACCATAAATTAATTGTTTAATTGATTTCTCTAAATAAATAGATTACTTTAGCATGAGGTTAATAACTTTCTATTGACTATATGAAAAAGTAAATATATAACAAAGAGGACAACTGTAATTATACTTCCTTATTGGAAGAAAGAAAATTACATAATTAGGTAGACTATTAAAAGGCTTGGCTGGGCCCGTTAAAAGTAAACCGACAATTTTCAAAGTTTAATGGATTTAACCATTATGCTTAAAAAAATTGTCGGTTTTTTTGTTTTTAAAAATAAAACAGAAAGGAATGTAGCGTAATGAAGGAAATCGGTCAAAGTCATATTTTCGGAATGATGGTTTCTTCCATACATCGATGGGGGGAAGTAAAATGTTAATTTTTCTGCCAGAAATATTTTTTGGATTGCTTGCAATATCGGTGCTTAGCGGGCTATTCCTGTTATACCCAAGGGTTCCGCTATCTTTTGTTCGGCTTCACGTCGGTGTCACATTGCTGCCCCCGATCGCTGCCCTGCTGGCCCTTGTTACGAACAATGAGACCATGATTTATGGCCCCTGGCGGCTTGATTCCTTATCATGGCTGCTGGCTTTGTTTGTCCTTACCATAGGTTTTATCGTGCAGCGCTATTCTGTTCGTTACTTACTAGGTGATCGTTCCTATCGAAAATATTTTGCTCTACTGACGATTACTACTACTGCTGATTCAGGTGTCTGGCTAAGCAATGACCTTCGCCTGCTGCTGGTTTGCTGGGGGGTTACACTCCTAGGACTGACTTTGCTTATAAGATTAAAAAAAGAGTGGAGTGTTGCTAGAAACGCTGCTAAGCAATCCGGCCGTCTGTTTGCACTAGGCTGGCTTATCCTGTTGGGAGCTGTCATCTGGATCACCCAAACCACGGGGCATTGGCAGCTGTCGCTCGTCCTCACCAAAAGCAGTCTTGCACAGCTTGATTCATGGGAAAGGACTTGTATTAACCTGCTACTAATCTTGGCTGTCGTGATTCCGGCAGCACAATGGCCTTTCCAACGCTGGCTGTTAGATTCAGTAGTGGCTCCAACGCCCGTCTCCGCGGTAATGCATGCGGGATTAGTGAATGCAGGCGGAATTATCTTGACTCGATTTTCACCGCTTTTTAGCGGAGATATAGCCCAAATTGTTTTGCTTCTATTGTCCAGTGTTTCAGTCATGATAGGGACGGGAATTATGCTGGTCCACGTTGATTTTAAACGGCAGCTGGTCGGGTCTACGATTGCACAGATGGGGTTCATGTTAATCCAATGTGCATTAGGTGCTTATTTGGCAGCCATTATCCACGCTGTCTTACATGGTCTATTCAAATCAACCCTTTTCTTACAGGCTGGCTCTGCGCTTCATCACCACGAGGAGCCAACCTCCGGGACGAACCAGCCAAATTCATTATTATGGACAATTACTGGCGGGATTTTAGGCCTCCTGGTGGCAATTGGTCTTTGGATGTCTTCTCCTGGAGAGGGTTATCAATTGATAAGCGCTCTTACCTTAGGATGGTCAGTTTCATTTGCCTGGACCCAGCTCATGGCTTTTGGATCCGGACGTATCGGGCGCATAGCAGGATTTTCTTTGTTTGCAGGAGCGGCAATTGTATACAGTTTGGTACATGATGCTTTTTATGGTGTGTTACAAGATACTATCCCGAAAGGAATTCAACCACCGGCACCAGCAGCCATTTTGATACTGATTACCTTATTGGCCGGAAGTGCTGCAGGTGTACGGCTGGCTCGTCATCGTTCATCAACTGTCTATGCTCTCATTTATCTTTGGCTTGTACGATTAGGTGAGCCTCAAAATGATTTGGTCGAAAGTCATCCTAAGCATTTGACACAATCATTCTTTAGAGGAGGTCATTTACGATGAATACAACATTAGCAAAAACATTACATTGGGAAAAGCAGCCTGATACCCTCGATTTTGATCTTAATGACTTGGTGAAATCCGCCAGTAGCGTCATTGTACCGCTCGGGCCTATTAACACATTTGCAGCACGCAACCCCTGGGTAGGCTTGGAGGGACAACCGTTTGAAAAAATGGCACGCTGGCTCAAAGATACTTGTGATGTAGATATCTACCCCAATGATTCCGTATTTCAGTCTGCACGGGATCGTGGAGAGATTGATCAGGATTTTTTAGAAAAGGGATTTCAACATTGGCTAAACTCACAGTCTTTGGAGTTGCCGCGTGAGGTCGCAGAGCGGTTTTGCCGGGCTGCACTTTTACAGAATCAACCATATTCAAGTACTTTGGAAACACCTGAGTTAAAAAGCATGGCAAGAAAACTAAACCGTTTTACATCCCAAATGACAGAAAAACATTCGGTCAAAACCTATAGTCAGCGCTTGGAACAACTGGGAAGGGTGAATGCAGCACACGAGTTAAACCGCCATATTATCAAGTGGTGTAAATTGTTTTTGGATAAGTCCCAGGCTGTCTGGTCGATGCCTAATCGGGAAGAAGGTTTCTATCATGCGTGGCGGAAACTAGTCCAGCATGACCCGGCACTTAGCCGTAAGGTACGTAAACAACTAAGTGAGTTGCCGGAAGAAGCAGACGCTGCCTTAATAGAAGTTTTGCTTTTACTGGAAATTCCTTTCTCGGAAATCCAAGACTATTTTGAAGCACATTTCCTTGCTTTGCCGGGCTGGGGGGGAATGATGCTTTGGCGCTCACAGCAATCAGCCGAAGAAACTTCACTGCTGCTTGACTATTTAGCTGTACGAATTTCGATGGAATGGGCTTTAGTTAAACCCTGTGTTCCCTTGCCTGAAAAAAGAAATGATAAAGTAAATCTAGAACCATTAATTGCAGCTTGGGCGGAATGGGGGAACCTGCCAATCAATGCTTGGTTACAGTTATCCTCTACAGAAATAAAGGCACGTTTGGCCCTTGCGTATCGTTTTGATAAGATTCTACGCAATCGGCTTTTGCTTGAAGCATGGGAAAAAACATATGAAGACCAATTGAAGACGATGATTACATCCCAACAGCCTGCTGTAGCGGCAGAAAATGTAAAGCCGGCACTCGCTCAATTTGTATTTTGTATTGATGTGCGTTCAGAGCCTTTTCGCCGCAAACTTGAAAAAGCAGGAGATTTTGAGACCTTTGGAACAGCAGGCTTTTTCGGATTGCCGATTGAAACCTGCGAGCTTGGCAGTAACCACACGCATAACTCTTTGCCGGTAATGTTTAAACCGCAATACAAAGTAAAAGAGTTTTCACCAGAGTTTGAATCCTTTCAACAACGGCATCAGGTAGTCAGTTCACTCGGTTATACATTTAAAACGATGAAACATAATTTGGTTTCCAGCATGGTGCTTCCGGAAATTAGCGGTCCCTGGCTCAGCCTGCAAACGCTGGCTCGCAGCTTTATGCCTCGGAGTGCAGGCCGGACATTAAGTAAATTGCTCGAAACATGGCTGCATAAACCATCCACGGAACTCTCACTTGACTATACGCAAAAATCGGAAACAGATCTGCCAATTGGATTTTCCGTGAAAGAAAAAGTACACTATGTACGGCAAGCGCTAAAAATGATGGGACTCACCGATCAATTTGCACCACTAGTGGTTATTTGCGGACATGGAAGTCACAGCACGAACAATCCATATCGTTCCGCACTCGACTGCGGTGCATGCGGAGGAGCATCAAGCGGATTCAATGCACGGGTGCTGGCAGCCTTGTGTAATCTTCCAAACGTAAGGAAGAGCCTCGAAACAGAGGGAATTATCATTCCGAAAGATACCGTTTTTGCAGCCGCCGAGCATATTACCACACTTGATGAATTACGTTGGCTTTATGTTCCGGAACTATCAGTTAAAGCTAAGGAAGCATTTAAACGTGTCCAAGCCGAGTTGCCAAAGGTGAGTGAGGAAGCCAATGCCGAGCGGATTCCGCAATTGCCAAATCTCGGAACCCATCTCAAGAATCCGAAGGCTGAGGCGCAGCGCCTTTCAGAAGATTGGAGTGAGGTCCGTCCGGAATGGGGCTTGGCACGTAACGCTGCGTTTATCATTGGGGAACGCCGGCTGACCCAAGACTGCAATCTGGGAGGAAGAGTTTTCCTCAACAATTATAACTGGAAGAAGGATAAAAACGGTGCTATTCTCGCCAACATTATTTCCGGGCCGGCAACGGTAGCTCAATGGATTAACCTGCAATATTATGCATCTACTGTTGCCCCTCATTATTATGGCAGCGGGAATAAAACAACCCAAACCGTGACAGCCGGTCTCGGGGTCATGCAGGGGAACGCCAGTGACTTATTATCCGGACTTCCCTGGCAGTCTGTTATGAAATCGGATGAAGAGGCATATCATGAGCCACTGCGTTTGCTGGTGGTCATCCAAGCACCGAGGGGCTATGTGAAACGGATGCTGGACCACGATCATGCCTTTCATCAAAAAGTGAAAAACGGATGGATTCGGCTTGCGTCCATTGATCCGGAAGGACACTGGGAGAGTTGGTCTTAACCTCTTTCCCGGTTTATATATATGTCCTTGTGTGAAGGCTGCTTTTCTTTCCGGCGCTTTTGTAGCAATGCTACAAAGCTTTCCGAAAGAAAGTCGTCACATGGGGGGAAAAGATTGTTTTTTAGAATATTATAGGCAATATTTGGCCATCTATGAATGTAACTTTGAAAAAAGGAAAAGGAATTGGTATGGAAAAAACAAAAGGAACACTTGAAGCTGAAATAAGCAAAGCTTTAACACATTGGGAGAAAAATTATCTTGGACGAGGCTCCGTATCTGTTAAATCGGATATCTTACGGGATATGGTGATTGTAATACTCCGCGGTATACTAACTGCTGCTGAATATACAGTATGTCTGGATAAAGATGGATTGTTATCAGTAAAAGAACATCGCAACAATTTAGTGGAATCCGGTCTGGATGATTTAAAAGAAATTATCTTAACGATAACAGGGGAAGAAGTAGTAAGTTTTCACACCGATATTAGTACACAAACTGGAGAACGAGTAATGGTCTTTAAGCTTTCCAGTGACCTGCAAAGCAAATTATGTTAAAAACAAAAGGATATGTTCGGACTCGCGCATTTTTCATATAAGAAAGAGTCAGGAAACTTATTTGGAACAAAATTCAAAACATTTATGGGGTGAATTTGATGTCTAGAGATGAAAAGAAAAAAGTACTATTTGTGATTGGAATGGAGCAGAAATTAGAACGATTCATTAAAGAAGAAACCAATGTAAATCCGGAAAACATGATCATCTTACAAACATATCAGCCAGTCGTTTCATACCCCTTCGACGATTTAATGAGGGACATCATTATTGCTGTGTATCAGGATAATGTTGAGGAAATCGTTGTGGTCTCCACAAATGATTATCAAAAGAATACTGGGGATATACTGAACAAAATATATAAAAACAAAGAATTACAGGACAAGATTCAAACATTAGATTATCTTTTTAAAAATTGCATGCCGGAATTTCCTGAGGGTACGGTAAGTGTATGGCTACAGGGAGGCAAAACTTTAACCGATAGCGTACAAAAAACTGTTAACATCATACGCAAACATCCGCTGCTGCCGTCACATGTTAAGGTCAAAGAATTATATATTGATCAGGGGAATGAAAAGCTATCAGAAATTGTCTAAGAAACTATTGCTTATGTATATAATGAAATAAAAGTCTTAATTCCTCCAATTATAGGGATTAAGACTTTTTGTTTTTTATTTTAATTATTGTTACAGTAATTAAACTATTATTAAATTACACGCACCGACTTGTATATTAAATAAATTAATTGTATAAGAGTATTCTTAAAGAATGATACTCGGCAGAAAATATTTTCAAAAACGGAAAATTGTTAACATATATCAAATTTAGAAATTTTAAAAGGAGAGGGGAGTATGAGTGAATTAAATAAAAAGGAGTTACCTGAAAATTATTATTTATTAGCTGATGAATTATATTTACTCTTAAAAAAAATTGGCGGCTTAGAAAAAATGCAGTTTTTTGGAGTTAGGGCTATACATACAAGTAATTTTTATTATTGGAAAATAAGATATAATGGACAAAATCTATTAGTAAGGGTTACGAAGGACTTAAACGATACCAACAAAAAAGTCCTTCTCCCTAGAGAGAAGCTGATCAACCCTTTGTTATAATAGTTTCTTCTCTTATTAAACTAACGGGCAGGTTAATTGAATAAGGCAGTAATCGAATTGAAGAAAAAATTCTGCAAACACACACTTCTTCGGTACTCCAATTTATTGTATTAACAAAAAAGATAATTTAATAAAAAAGGCAAACACAATACTGTGCTTGTCTAACTAAAGGTGAAATATTAGACCAAAAGTTTGAGCTAAAGATAGCATTCTTATGAAACAGACTTTAAACCTTTCGTTAATCTTTTCAGGTGCCTACTCGTAGTTTGCTCTTGCTAGCCAATCCCTGTCAGGAGCCATTGGAGGTTGCTCAAGCCACCTATTTTTAATCATAATATTTGCCCCATCCTCAGCGTACCTTTGTATATCTACTGTCAATTTCGCATAAAGAACAGATAAATCTATTCGTAGACTGACTGATGAACTAGTACCGTAAAATCCAATACTTAAAGCAATCAATGAAGTGGTATAAAACATCATAATCTTTTCAGAAAATGTAAAATGTGTACTAGTGGTTACATCACTGTCCCAAGTCATAGGAATAGGGAGCGCACTCTTCTTTAACTTTTTCCCGAAATTTTCAACATGCCTTTTTGCAATTCCTATACCTCTTACAAAAAACTTAGTAACTTCTTTAGTTCGTGCAACTTGACTAAATCCAATTAAGGTAGCTACTCCCAAAGCATTTCTTTGGAGATTATCATATAATTCCGTAATTTCTATAGCTGTAAGAGGTCGCTTTTCTCCAAAATCCCATAAAAAACTTTGTTTATCAACAAAATCTATATGATCATAATTAGAAAAATACGGAGGTCTGATATAAAGACCTTTTGAAAGTAATAGATCTTTTGAATTAGTATATAGCGTCATATACTCTGAAAGGCATTCTTTATAAAAATTAGTTATATCTGACCTGACGGATAAAGATAAACTTAAACTATAGCCATTTAGTCCGATTCTGGACATTTGATGAATGAAATTTAAAATATAAGAATCAGAAAACAGTCTTGGTGCAGTTAAATCTACGTCCTCCTCAATTTTAAAACCATGTGGTAAAGGATACTTTTCTTCCGTTAGGAATGATTTGATTTTATTTATATGTGCTTGAGATAATTGTAGGGAATATTCAATTATTGTTTTTATTTCTGTATCCTCAACTTTTTCTAAGAAATAGGTGTTAATGCAAATACTAGCAGTATCATTCATATACTGTTCCCAAAGATGTGCTATTTCTGCTGATGTAAGTCGTATTTGTTTTTCCTGTGTCATTGTTACCACCTGTTTTCTTATAGTTCATCTTGTGTAAAATCAATTCAAGGTTGTGAGGATTTCAATTTAATTTTTATAATTCTTCCTAGCAAGTTTCTCTCGATCTGATGCACTGGGAGGCTTTTCCATCCATCTGTTTTTCACCATAATGTTAGCTCCATCTTCCGCATATCTTTGGATGTCTGAAATAAATGAATTATACATTCTCTCTAAATCCACTCTTGGACTTGATGTAACACTAAATCCAAAAAGACCAAGGCTCATTGCGATTAACTCAGATGTAAAGAACATTATTAGCTTTTCAGAAAAAGTATACTGAGTTGAATTCGTAACCTCATTTGACCATGTTACTGGAGAAGGAATGTCACTTTCTTGTAATTTAACAGCCATATCTTCTATTTGCTTTTTCGCAATATTAGCACCTTTAATCAAAAAGTTTATTACATCTTTTGAAGAAGAAATCTGGCTAAAACCAAACAGGGTAGACATTCCTAAAGCACTTCTTTGGATGTTGGAAAATAGGTTTGAAATTTCTAATGCTGTTAGTGTTCTCTTATCACCAAAATAATCCCACATAAAACCTTGCTGCTTTACATATTCCACATGTTCAAGATTTTGTATGTATGGCGCTCTAATGTAAAGTCCCTTTTCAAGTAATACATCTTTTGCCATTTCATATAAATTCATGGACTCTGTTAGACATTCCTTGTAAAAATTTGTAATGTCAGACCTTACGGCAATTGCTAAACTCAAAGCGTAAGAAATACCACCAATTTTCCCCATCTGATGAATAAATTCCAAGACATAATTATCGGAAAAAAGCCTTGGAGCTGTTAAGTCAACATCCTCTTCTAGCTTAAAACCATGAGGGATTGCATTTTTTTCTTCTTTAAATATTGCTTTTATTTTATTTACATGGGCAGTAGAGAGCTCTAAAGCGTGCTTAATAACCGGCTTAATGTCAGTATCCTCAGCTTTTTCTAAAAAATAAGCAAGCATACACATACCGGCACTATCATTCATATACTGCGTCCATAGCTGAGACATTTCCCCAGAGGTGAGTCTAATTTGTTTTTGTTCCTCCATAAAAACTAACCTCCAAATTTGCTTTTTTTTAGTGTCTCCACCTATTACATTAAATATAAAAATTTTTAAAAAATGAGCGAATAACGGAGAGATAGGATATAAAGTATTCCTAACAAAAATCAGGTAATAATAATCAGAAATTCAAAGCGTTTAATTATTTCATGAGTAAGGATGATAAAATTGGCGAATGATCAAATGGAGAAATTTGATAAAATTGTTAAAATGGGTAATAAATCAACCGATGCCTTAAACGGTTATTGGATAGATTTTGCACTCTATTCTTCATTTGAATACTGGATGATGGTTGCTTTTCTTATAGTGCCACTTTTAATTCTATTTTTTAAAATTGACAAGAATAAAATATTTTTAATTGGCTTTTATGGGTATAGCGTACACGTCATATTTGCATATGTTGATACGTTCGGAAAACATAGTGGATATTGGAATTATCCATTCCCGGTAATCCCTGTTTTACCTGGTTTAGCTATAGATTCAAGCCTTGTTCCCGTTGCCTTTATGCTTGTATATCAATGGACATTAAATAATAAAAGTTACTACCTATATTCAATTGCCATGGCAGGAATTTTTTCGTTTATTTTAAAGCCCTTTCTTGTAGAACTAGGTTTATTTAGAATGTACGAAAATAAAAACTATTTACACATTTTTATTGGCTATCTTTTTGTTTTATTTACGGCAAAATTTATTACGAACGTTTTTTTATGGACACAAAAAAAGTATATAACCTCCACTTAAATATCGGGATTTTATCACCTCGTATAAAGAGGGTTCGAAGTAGAAATATGGGGATCAGCCGGGGAATTCGGTAAAAATCCGAAAATAAGATCATTAAAAGGTAGTGTGGAAATGAAGTTAAATGCTCCTGAAATTTCAAATTTATTGACATCTTATTTAACGAATACTATGGCATCCGTGGTAACTGCAGATCTACTAAAAAAAGCAGAAACCGATGAAATGAGAATGATGCTTAAATTGGGACTGAATATTGCAGATGAAGAGGTAAAAGGGGCAGAGTATTTTTTGAAGAGTGACAATAGGGCGCTGCCAGAACCCTTTACCGAAAAAGATGTATTACGAACTGATACAAAATATTGGTCAGATAATTATGTTGTCCTCCTTAAATATAAGATGGGACTGGATGCATTGAATTTATATAACCTTTGTTACACAACAGCTATTAATCCAGAGGTTAAGGCATTTTACAAAAAGCTATTAACCGAGACCATAGAATTGATGGATATGTTAAATGAACTTTATATCAAAATGGGAATGCACAAACCTTTAATCCTTATTCCTAAAAATGAAAAGGTTGAAAAAGTAAATAAACAATCTTTTCTAGGGTTTTTTCATGAAAATCGTCCATTAAGTGCTCCTGAAGTTTACCAACTTACGAATAATTTTTTGTCAACAGAAGTATTTCGTGAGTTGCTTCGTTCTTGTTGTCAGACAAATACAATTGAACTAAAGGAACACTTTGAACGAGGGAAGAAAATATGTACGAAACATTTAAAGACAATACAAGAAAAGATGGAAAAAGATGAAATACCACATTTGCCAACCTGGGAATTTGAAGTGGATACGGAAGGTAAATGCACCATTCTCTGATCGGTTAATGTTATTTAAGGTGTCTTTAATTGCAGGAGCAGCAGGAGGACGGTTTGGGGTGTCTGCTTCAGCAACCCTTCGTAAAGATCTTGGTATTTCTTTTTTAAAAATGATGGGTGAGATTCTGATCTTTGCGGAGGATACGGGCAATTTACTCGTAAAATACAAAATGCTTGATCAACCGCCAATGGTAAAATAATTGACTAAATAAGGTTAAAAATCAACGGGAGAATTTAGTGGACAAAATTTCAATTAACTACATATGAAATTGGAATTCTTTGGACTCAGTTTCAACTTTTGTTTTTCAATTAAGGAATATTGTGAAGTATTGTACTTAAACTCCCACAGTTTAATACGATTTTCTCCCAAATACTCGCTTATTCGCAGGATTTCATACCCGTTGAATAGGTTTAACGATTAAACGATGTGATTTCAGACCATTTTGGCTTCGTGAAGGCATAGTGAAATAAAGGGGTTTATTGCTACTCCATATTTTACCATATGATGTACATGCTCCACGCCGCCCCTGGAGGCTTTCCCTCCCATGTCTCAACGGGTCAATTGCCCTATCATTCCTTCGTCATAGCTATCCAAGGGGTGGAGGCCAGTTTTGCTATAGGAATGGGTCTGTGCCCTTATGTTTAAGTAATCTGGTACTCCGTACATATTTGAAATCCTACGAATAAGCCAACATTCAGTAATAAGTTTACACTTTCTCCTAAAAGGGGACGTCTAATCTATGATTCTGTATGTTTATTATGCCGTCATCGGTGATAATGGTTTGAGTTTATCAGAACAATAAGATTCATTACGTCTAGAGATACCCACAAAAATCCTAGCCAACTTGCCAACTAACTTCATAATTGATTTCATTTTCTTTATTTTCTTCACTTTAACATTATGAGTGTGTAATGCTTTAAATTCTGGATTATTCGCTACTAGACTCATGGTTGCCAGGAAGAGGAATCGCCTTAATCTCGACCTTCCACGCTTCGAAATAACAATTTGTCCTTTCCATTTACCCGAACTTGCTTCGGCTATGTGTAATCCCGCATGGCGAAGTAGAGAATTACCATGGGAAAAGTTACTTAAATCCCCAGCCTCACCTAATATGCCAGCTAAAGAAATTTCACTTATTCCTTTAATGGTAAGTAACTTCTTAGCGAATGAGATATTATTTAATTCTTCGGTTACTTGTTTTTCAACTCTTTCGAGTTGTATTACAACCAAATCATATTCCTCTAATAGCTGCTCAAGGTGAAATTTATACGCATCAAGCGCTTGTCTAGTGCCTACGGACCTCCCAGCTACTTGGAGGAGTAACTTGGCCTTTCTTAATCCAGGCTGCCTCTTCATAATTGATTTCCAACCTGCGATAACATCATGAGGCTGCATAGTTTCTAATTCCATTGGGGTTGGGAATAACCTAAGGGTTGCGATGGCACCTTTAGCTTTAATATCTTTAAAAACCTGTCGTAGTTCTGGGAAAACAATATCTACCCAACAATTTAATTGATTAATAGAACTGACGAAGCGTTTAACAACTACATCACGGTTAGACATCAGAACCCTAAGTTTTTCGAATGATTCCGATGTGTACCTAACTTCAGAGTAGTATCCGTTCTTTACCATATCCGCAATAACTAAGGCATCTTTTTTATCACTCTTTGATTGAGTATTATCACGATTTTCTTTATTCTTTTTTACTAAATGTGGATTTACCGTTACTACTTCAATATTTTGGTTGGAAAGCCATTTTGAAAGATTGATCCAGTAGTGTCCAGTTGGTTCCATCCCAATTATAACCTCATCTAGGTTATTTGATTTTTGAAGATTTATAATCCATTTTAATAAACTAGCAAATCCTTCTTCATTATTTTTGAATGTAAGTGGATCTCCGACAACAATTCCACGGAAATTAACAGCTCGTGCTACATGTAATTGTTGAGCAATGTCCACACCAACAACGAGATGTTTAACGAAAATTCTTTCTATTAGTTGATTTTGTTTGTTTTGCATTTTAAACTTCATAGTAGGGTTCCTCCTAAAGTTGTGAGTTAGAGTGGTGTCTATACTCATATCTTACTGAGGAGCCTTATTTTTTTCAAAGCCGAAAAATAACGATCTACAGGAATGCTATAAGGTGCAATAGTTAAAGATTAAGATCGCTGCGTCGGTCTCTTTTTTACTTGTTGTGCTAACGAAGCAGTTTTGTGGAAGAAGCATTGATAGAATAAAGTATAACTGTATTATCCAACGTCTGGCTGCAAAACAATGCCAGTCTTTTTTTTATAAAAAAGTGGAACCTTTTTTAATATAAATGCATCAAGTCTTGGTAACTTACTATTCTTTTGACGTATCTAAGGGGTGAATTCAACAGTAGGTGAACAGCAAAATTTATTTGTCAGTTAAATTTAATTCCGTTGATGACTGTGTCAATGGCTTTTTTATAAAGAGTCTCTTTAACTTCCTGTGTGTTGAAAGCCAATAATGCTGTATCGAATAATCCGGAAATTAATGCTAATAGAATGATACTTGTCTCTTCGACATTTAAGTCCGGATTAAACTCTTTTTTGTGAATACCCTCTTTAATTATCTCTTTAAAGATTTTTAAGAATTTACGATACTGAGAGAGTGTGAAAAAGTGTACTTAAAGTAACGGGTGCGATTCTTTAATAAGAAGGGTCGTTTTTTCTTCTTCAAGTAACGGATCAGGTTAGTAGAAGAGAGACTGTTAAAAATTGATTAGGGGACTCATTGTGGGTGCTCTTTTTTTGTGTATCTATACATACATGCTCGTAAAAAAGGCAAAATATTAAGTAAAAAACTAAAAAATTTTTTGAAAAAAATAAAAGGATGGTAACACCAATTGGATAAACTAATCGATGAGACGCCCCACAACGTACAACTAACTGCTCCCGAGATTGCAAATCTTTGGTCACAGTACCAAAATGACACAATGGCTGTATGTGTTTATAAATATATGATTAAAATTACAGAGGATGTATCGATTCGACCAATTTTAGAATTCGCTTTGAGTCTTGCTGAGAGCCATATTGTAAAAATTAAAGAATATTATATGGAAGAAAAGTTTCCTATACCTCATGGTTTTACTGAGGACGATGTAAATCTGACTGCTCCTCGATTATTCTCGGATGAATTTTGTTTAACCTATACCTACATAATGAGTGTTTACGGATTATCAGGTTATACAGTTACTATATCTTCTAATTTACGACGTGATATTCGTGATTATTTTGTTTTATGTCAAAATTAAACTTTGGAGCTTTTTAACCAATCTGTGGATCTGCTTTTGGAAAAAGGAATTGTTTCTAGACCTCCATTTATCAACCCACCAAATAATTATGAGTTTGTTGAGTCTAATAATTACATGAAAGGACTGCTTGGGGGACAAAGACCACTAAATTGTATTGAGATTAGTAATATATACTGGGATTTGAAAAAAATACAGATGGATAAATCGCTCTGTATTGGTTTTGCTCAAGTTGCTAAATCGCAGGAAGTTAAGAAGTTTATATGGCGTGGTGTTGAAATTTCTACAAAACAAATTGAAATTTTAGAATCTATATTGTCTCAAGACCATCTTCCTCAACCAAAATCTGAAGAGGCGGAAATTACCAGTTCAACTACTGCCCCTTTTTCCGATCGCCTTATAATGTACCATAAAATGGTGGTGGGTTCTGTTACAGTAGGTTTATTTGGATCAGCCATTGCTACATGTCAACGATTTGATTTGGGTATGCATTATTCAAGGTTTATAATGGAAAATGCAGATTACATGACAGATGGATTTAAAATTATGGTAAAAAATAAATGGGTAGAACAAGTACCATTAACAGATGATAGAAAAAAATTAGCTGGTCAGAGAAAAAGCTTTAGGCATTAAAACATAGTTAAAAAGCAAATTAAGCCTGAAATTGGAATGGATTCTTCTTCAACTATATGGTGCGAGAGTTGAAGAACGGTAGCTGCTTCGGCAGCTTTTTGCTTATTCCACTAACTGGCCAGATTAGTTCAAGATGGGAAACCCTATTTTAAAAAATCACTGATTAAACACCGGTGACTTGATTTAATGGTTTAGGTACAAATATAGATTTTTGGAGAGAGAATTAATATTTGGATTTTTATCACAACAACACTATGAAATTTCGTCTGGAAATATCAATGTTATTCAGGCTAATCGGCATATATATTTTAAATTAACAAATAATAATGGTTGAATTTTAGAATATATAGGTTTCGATAGTCAATCTTAAAGGGGCCACACCATGGAAAAGCTTATACAAAACTTAGATTTGTCATCAAAAGGTTTATGGTTTCCAATTACTTTAGGTACTATCTTTTTGATTTACATATTTTTAATGCCGAAACGATTAAGTTGGAGAGAAATTTATTTTATCTTTGGTACAACTGGCTATGTAGCAATAACAATAGATGTGTTCCTTATGTTAAATTACTTGGATGTATTTGATTTAGGTCGTGATCCAAAACTAGAAGGAATTGGTGATTTTATATGTTACGGTATCATTCCTTCTTGTTTTGCTGTAATATTTCTTAACCATTTTAAACAGGAAATGAAATGGATATATGTTACCATCTTTACCATCTTGTCCACCTTATCTGAATGGCTGCTTGTTCAAGTTGGATATATGAAGTTAAAAGGATGGCATACCTGGTGGTCTATCCCTGTATTTATTATAGTTTTTGGGTTTTGGTTACCTTGGCAATTAAGGTTAATACGAAAAGAGTCATAATTAAATCAGATTGTGAAGGTTTGTACTTAAACTATAGGGTGCATTACTTTAAGAGCCGGCTATCATTGCAGTCAGCACAATTAACGCTACCAAGATAGAATTAGTGGTTACTACAATTTGTGAGTAATCACTAGGCAAAAGCTTTACAAGTACAGACGTGAGTGCCACGTTAAAGCTGCAATAAGAAGTGCAATACCTCCAAGTGTACCGGACATATTCACATCGCCAATTCCAACAATGAGAAATACTCCAATTGTCGCTAAACAAACGGAGATTCCCTTCCTTAACGTCATCCGTTCTTTAAGAGCAAAAATAACCATAAATGCAGGTGTTGAAGAAGTTATAATGGCTCCCATTTGTGCTGTGGATAGCATAGTGCTAGTTTCCTGAGCAACGATTGAAATGGCATTACCAATGATTCCAATGGCTATGATAATTAAGAAATAATGTTTTTCGATTCGCCATTTTTTCTTGTTATAAAGCCGATAATGAGAAGTGCAACAATAGCTACTACATATCGCATCCACACAAGTTCCAGTGGAGGACATGCTAATTGGGATTAATTAGGTCAATAGTATGAAAATTGCTGTATAAATTGAACTGACTAATGTCATTAGGAACAAATCAAGCTTTACACGCTAAATTTTAAAGCTTTTTTGTATTTCCACCGCACTACAAAATAACCACAAATAGTATGCGGGGGTAGTGTGCGATAAGCAAACGAAGAAACTTATTAACCGAAGATGAAATTACGAATTGCGACCAAAACAACTTTCGTCACAACTAATGAAGAAGCTTTCAAATTATTCTACGTAGATTGTCACCTAAAGAATTTACGTCCTCATACCATCAAATATTATCGTGAAAATTTACATTACAACAGACAATCATTGGTCAGCTTAATTGAAAGAGACCTAAAGAGAATGACAGTCGGTATCCATATCATCCAAGTTAACGAAGTATAAAAAGTAATGGGGTCTCATTCAGTTTCAAAATGAAAGATGAGTAAAAGGAAACACATTGAATTGATCCATCCGATGTGTTTTTTACATTGAACCTCTTTTAATAAGATAAGTGTAATGAAATAGTAAACACCGCGATGTAAAATAATGAGCGAGGAAACCATTCATAATCAAAATTTTTAATATACATAAAATTCAAAAAATATTGACAACGGAGGGAAATCACGGTAAATTATGTATTAATAGTAAATATAGTATAAGGTTATAAAGTTATAATATTATAAATTAGGTGTGATTTTATGAAAATAGATAAACATAATCATGTTCCTCTCTATCGTCAAGTGGAACTGGTATTAGAGGAAAAAATTAAATCCAAGCAGTGGGATATAGGTTATCAGCTGCCAACTGAACAGGAATTAGCTGATCTGTTTGATGTGAGTACTATTACGGTCAAACGGGCGGTCATTGAATTGGTAAACAAAGGGTATCTTTACCGGCAAAGAGGGAAAGGTACTTTTGTAGCGGGTTCCACTAATGAACAAGATATTAATGCGATCTTTTCCTTAACAACAGAAGAAGAGGAACATCCGCATGAATTACTCGGTTTTTCGATTGAAAATGCGGAAAACGGGGTGGCAGAAAAACTAGAATTGCAGCCTGAAGCAAAAATCATTAAGATCAAGCGTTTAAAAATTGAGAATGATGTTCCAGTCGCACTTGAATACTCGTATCTGCCCTATGATCAATGTCCTGGCCTGACGCCAAATGATATAAATAATGAACTTATCTACAATATTCTGAGAAATAAGTTTCATATTTTGTTAGGAAGGGCTAGGCTATTAATTAAACCGTATATTGCTTTAGGTGAAATGGCAGAATGGCTTCAGGTTGAACCAGGTACGCCTGTGTTTGAATGGGAGAGGATTACGTATACCAAGCAGGGAGAGGTAATTGAATACTCGAAATTTTATATACGCCATGATCAAGTTACCTATTATACTGAGATTCATTTTTAGATAAGCATAAAAGTATAATATTATAACTTAATAGATTATAATATTATATTTTTTTGAAAGCGCTTATCTGAAAATTTTAAAAATTACAACATTGTTTACTAAAATAATTTAAAAGGAAAGGGAGGATAGTCAAGTAGCTAAAGTATTGCCACATATAAGAGATATCTAAATTTGAGGAGGAGTAATGATGAAAAAAAGAAAAGTGTCGTTAGCTCTATTAATTATTCTTATTCTGGGTATTATTTCTGCATGCAGCAGCCAAACGGGCAATTCGTCTGAAAAATCAGCTGGTGAGGGCGGAAAAACATTAGTATTTGCTGCCTACGGTGGAAGCTATGAAAAAAAGATGAAAGAGACACTTATTCCAAAGTTTGAAAAGGAATACGGTGTGAAAGTGAAGTATATTACCGGAAGTTCTGTTGATACACTGTCAAAACTTCAGGCACAAAAGGATAAGCCGCAAATCGATGTCGCTTTCATGGATGATGGACCGCAGGCTCAGGCAAAAGCTTTTGGTTTACTTGCACCATTAGATGAGAGTATTGTGACAAACCTGAAAGATGTCTATGATATTGCCAAAGATAAGGACAATATCGGAGTTGGTTTTGGGATTATTACGACGGGATTAGCTTATAACAAAGATACCTTTAAACAAAATGGCTGGGAGCCGGTTAAATCCTGGAATGACTTAGCAGATCCTAAGTTTAAGGATAAATTAGTTTTGCCATCCATTGCCAATACGTACGGAGTGCATATGCTTCTCATGTCAGCTATAGCAAACGGCGGAAGCGCGCAGGATATTGAACCTGGATTTGAAAAAATGAAGGAAATTGCTAAAAACGCAGTGACATTTGATAAAACCGCTGATGTTTCTAACTACTTCTTACAAGGTCAAACAGTTGCAAGTGCGTGGGGAAGCAGCCGCGTGTACACCCTGCAAGATACAGGATTCCCAATTGAGTATGTGATACCAGAGGAAGGTGCCCCTGCACTTATGGCAACGGTTAGTGTGGTAAAAGGCGCTCCAAATGAAGAGCTGGCCCAAAAGTTTGTTAATTTTATTTTAAGTGAAGATACCCAAGTGGAATTTGCAAACGCCTTATTTGACGGTCCTGTCAATAAAAACGTGAAACTTGATGGGGATATTACCGAGAAGATCGTTTACGGTGAAGATGAAATTGCAAAGCTTGTTAAAGTAGATTGGGAGTATATCAATACAAAGAGAGCTGAATGGACAGAAAGAGCAAATAAAGAAATTGAAGTGACCCACTAATGAAGGGGTGAAATGATGAGTTATTTATGCCTTGAAAACGTAGTAAAAACCTTTAATAAAACAGAAGTTGTGAAAAAGATGAACCTTGAAATCAAGCAGGGAGAGCTTGTTTCTTTCCTTGGGCCATCAGGCTGCGGAAAAACAACTACCTTAAATATGATTGCTGGGTTTCTAGATGTAGATGGCGGAAGAATCGTGGTGGATGGAAAGCCTGTTCACCTGCTTCCTCCTAATAAAAGAGAAATGGGCATGGTTTTTCAAAACTATGCTCTCTTTCCCCACATGACCGTATTTGATAATGTTGCCTATGGTTTAAAGCTTCGCAAGGTTAGTAAAAGCGAGATTCATACCCGTGTTACAGAAGCGCTTGAGATGGTTCGGCTGGCAGGCTATGAAAAACGCTATCCAAAGGAGCTGTCCGGCGGTCAGCAGCAGCGTGTTTCACTAGCAAGAGCACTCGTGATCAAGCCGAAAGTTTTGCTTCTTGATGAACCATTAAGCAATCTGGATGCCAAACTCCGTCAAGAAATGCGTGAAGAAATCGTGGAAATTCAAAAAAAGGTTGGGATTACCACCATTTTTGTAACCCACGATCAGGAAGAGGCACTTGCGATTTCAGACAGAATAGCGGTTATGTATGAAGGCAGAATTGAACAGGTCGATACTCCAGTGGCCATTTACAACCACCCTCAGACTGATTTCGTCTCTAGGTTTATTGGCGAAGTGAACCAGATTCAAGGTCAGGTGCTCGAGGCACTAAGTGATAATCAATGTTTAGTGTCTTTGGATGGCTATGAGCAGGTTCTATCGGTTCACCAGCCGAAGGATTCTGTGATTGACTTTTATATTAGGCCTGAAAAAATACAAATTTCGATAGAAAATAGTGATGGTCTTCAGGTTAGGGTGGAAAGGAAAATGTTTTTGGGTGCGAAAACCCGGTACATTTTAGTAAACAAGGAGAAACATTTCATTGCTGATATTTCCAATGTTGCGTTAAATCCTGATCTGGTTAAAGAGGGGAAACATGTATGTATTAAATGGAATCCAGAGGATTTATTAGCTACCAAAAAGTGAGGTGACTCTATCCGATGCAGGCTGAAACAGCATATAAGGAACAGGAACTGCTATTCAGGGAGAAAAAAAAGAATTTAACGAAAAAAAAGCTTGATTATATGCTTTTATTACTTCCGACGCTCGGTATTTTTATTTTCTTCTTTTTGCTTCCGTTGTTCTTCCTTTTTATCACAAGCTTTAAGACTTTTGACGCATCAAGCGGGATTGGCAATGACTGGACGCTACAGAATTATATTAAATTTATTACAGATAAATTCTATCTTGGGGTTGTGTGGCGGACGGTCAAAATTGCGCTGATTACTACTCTGGCTGCGATTGTTATTTCGTTCCCAGTAGCCTATCAAATTACAAAAGCAAAGGGAAGGATTAAGAATTATTTAACCCTTTTAGTTCTGTCACCCCTGTTAATCAGCATGGTAATCCGTTGTTATGGCTGGGTCATTTTGTTATCCAATAATGGAGTGGTCAATAATACGTTAATGAATTTTGGGTTGATTGATAAACCATTAACCTTGCTCTATACGGAGTTTAGCGTGGTCATAGGAATGGTGCACGTGTTATTTCCTTATATGGTGTTAAGTATTATGGGTTCGCTTGAAAGAATCGACCCTTCTGTGATCCGAGCTTCACAAAATTTAGGTGCCAGCTCGATTCGAACCTTCTTTTCCGTCATCTTGCCTTTAACGCTGCCTGGAATATTTGCTGGTTCCGTTATGGTTTTTAGTTTAGGCGTGAGTTCCTTTGTCACACCTGCGATTCTAGGGGGGCCACAGGTAAAAGTGATGTCATTCCTTACATATGAACAGGTTGGTATCATGCTGAATTGGCCTTATGGGTCGGCTATTGGGTTCCTATTAATCTTTATTGCCACTATTACCATCATTATTTATAGCAAATTGCTAACTAGTTCCAAAAAAGGGGTGGCCATTCAATGAGGAAGGCATTACCAAAATTCGGATTAAATTTCTTTTGTCTGATCGTCTACATCTTTTTGGCTGCCCCGATTGTCGTTGTTTTATTGTCTTCCCTGACAACCACTGAGTTTATCGTGTTTCCTCCCAAAGGGATCACGTTCAGGTGGTATGTCGAATTAATCAATCATCCAGAATTTATGCAGTCCTTTATGCTCAGTATTAGCGTTGCATTTGGTACGGCAATCATTTCAACGATTATCGGAACGATGGCTTCTATTGCTGTTGTCAGATATCAATTTAGAGGGAAAACAGCCATCATGCAATTAGTTGGTTCACCTCTCTTAATCCCCTCGGTTGTATTTGGGGTGGCTCTTTTGCAGTTTTATTCCTGGATTGGTTTGGCCGCGAGCCCGGCAGCTTTAATTATTGGTCATATAATCTTAACCATCCCCTTTGTCATGCGCCTGGTTGTTGCCAGTTTAGTAGGCTTCGACCGCACGATCGAGCAAGCGGCTATGAATCTAGGGGCGGGAAGCCTCAGGGTATTTTTTCAAATTACACTTCCAATCATTAAATCGGGTGTGATTGCAGGAGCTATTTTTTCCTTCATTACCTCTTTCGACGACTTAACCGTTGCCCTATTTATTGTCAGTACCGATGTGGTGACGCTGCCAGTGCGGATTTATACCTATATGCAATATCAGTATGATCCTATCATCACCTCTGTTTCTAGTATCATGATTCTTTTAACAGTCGTATTAATGGTCGTTATCGAAAGAGTATTAGGCGTAGGAAAAGTATTTGAGTCGAAAAATTCATAAGAAGGTGTTTTTATGCACATTAAACATCATCCCGTATTAGGGGAACAGCTTCAAAAACAAGTAAAAATCTTCTTTAAAGATGAACCGCTTGCGGCCTATGAACACCAATCCGTGGCTGCAGCCTTGATGGCCAATGATATAAAAAAATTAGGTTTGAGCAGGAATTTAATTCAGCCAAGAGGCTTGTTTTGCTCGCGGGGCAGATGCTGCAGCTGCTATATGACGGTAAATGGGGAGGATCATGTACGAACGTGCATGACGAAGGTCGAAGAAGGCATGAAGATTTATCCGAATGATGGAGATCCAGAAGTAAGGAGTGAATGCCGTGGAGACTGATGTTCTTATTATTGGTGCTGGTCCCTCAGGTCTTACAGCTGCTTTGGAAACAGCATCAAGAGGTTTAGATGTAACCATAGTAGAAGAATCTTTCTCTATGGGCGGACAATTAATTCAACAGACCCAGCTCATTCAATCGCTTCCTTCGTCCTATCAGCCTATGCGCGGGTTTGAGCTGGCTGGTCTTTTAACCAAACAAGTAGAGGACTACTCGATTCGTTGTTTGCTAGGTCATCGTGTGATTGGCTTTTACAAGGATGGAAGTGTGGGTATTTCCGATGAGGTCAATGTATTTCCTCTTAAAGCGAAAAAAATAATCGTGGCTACGGGTGCGGCTGAAAATGCCCTTGCCTTTCCGAAATGGACGCTACCGGGAGTCATGACAATTGGTGCAGTCCAAACCTTAATAAATCGGGATTTTGTCCTCCCTGGTAAAGATGCCGTTATTTTAGGATCCAGTGACTTTGCAATGGATGTTGCGCTCCAGCTTTCTGAGCTAGGTGTACAGATACAGGGGATCATTGAAAAAAATCCAAGCTTAACGGCACGGGATGCAGAAAAAGGGGAAGAGGTTCGAAATAAAGGTATTCCAGTTTATGTCAATTCCTCCATCAAGGAAACCAGGGGAATTGGTAAGGTAGAGGAAATTGATATCGAGCACGGAGAACAGATTCTTACCGTAAGTGTTGATGTCGTATGTGTAGATGGCGGCCGGTCGCCTATTCTAGATGTTTTTTACCAGCTTGGCTGTTCATTCAGTTATCAAAAAGAACTAGGAGGCTGGATCCCGCAATACAACAAATCTTTACAAACAGACCGGGAAGATGTTTATTTAGCAGGGAACGCTGCCGGGGTAAGTTCTCAGGGAGTTTTACTAACAACAGGTATGATAGCCGGGGTTAATGTTTCTGAATCCTTGGGAGCTATCAGTAAGCAAGAGGCCGATATCGAGACCATGTCTCTATGGAGAGAACTCGAAATTCTGGAGACGAAGCTTTATCCAGATGCATGGAAAGCAAGAATGCAGCATGTTGAAAACTTTGAACATCCCGTCCTTAAGGACCAATTTATCTCTTAGTTTGAAAAGATTAAGAGACTAGAAGGTGAATAAATTGGATAAAACCACGATTATTTGTCGATGTGAAGAAATCAGTTACGAAGAAATCGAGGAAGTTATTTCGAATGGCGCCAAGAGATTTGATGATATTAAAAGAATGACACGCTGCGGCATGGGACCATGCCAGTCAAAAATATGCAATAGCCTGGTGGCCACTATAATTCATGAGAAAACAGCCATACCTTTTCATGAGATTCCACTGCCGCGTATGAGGATGCCGATAAGTCCAATTAAGCTTGAAACACTAGCAACGAATAGTACCTCATTTTCCTCGGTGAAATCTGTTTTAGATGAGGTGGAGCTAGAGGATGGGAAGGTGAGATAAATGGAAACTAGTTATGAAACGATCATTATCGGGGGAGGGGTCGTCGGAAGCAGCATCGCTTATCACCTTTCGGAACGAAAAAAGGAAGGAATTCTGGTACTGGATCAAAAATTCCCTCTGTCGGGAACTTCAGGTTCCACACAAGCGTGGGTATGGGTTCATAATAAAACACCGTCTTGGTATGCAGAGTTTAATATGTACAGTGCCGAACTTTATCCTTATTTATCAAAAAAAATTGGGGATGTAGAATATAAACGGACTGGCGGACTTTCCCCATTTTTTAATGAAGCCGATCGCGAAAAAGCGTTACGGCTTGCGGAGGCCTACAAAAAAGTTGGCATCAAAATTAAGGTTTTATCCCGTGAGGAGGCCTTAGAAAAGGAACCATCGCTCAATCCAGAGGTTGCAGGCGCTACGTATAGTTCCATTGATGGCAACGTAAATCCTTTTCGGTTAGTCGATATGTATATGAGGGCGGCCAAGAAAAATGGAGTTCAATACTCTACTTATAATAAAGTAACGGAAATTCAAAAGCTTCCTGGGAGATTCATTCTTGTCTCACGAAAGGGAACGTTCGTTTGTAAGAATCTTATTCTTGCTGGCGGCACCTGGTCAAGAGAATTAGGAAAATTAGTAGATATCAACATTCCGGTCAACCAGTTAAGAGGGCAGATTCTTGTTACCGAACCCCTAAAACCATTTTTACATTATACCATCAGCGGGTTAAGACAGGCCTTTAATGGCGAGGTATTAATCGGTTATTCAATGGAAGAAGAAGGATTTAATAGAGCAACCACATTAGATGTCATTCAAGAAACGGCTAATATGGCTGTTCACTATGTTCCGCAATTAAAAAAAGCAAAGGTTGTTCGCGCTTTTTCAGGAATTCGAGCCATGCCGGAAGATGGATTTCCCATTCTGGGGAATATCCCGGGTATTGAAAACCTTTATGTGGCAGCTACGCATAGCGGCGTAACTCTATCGCCGCTAATAGGGACTCTTATGACTGAGTTAATTCTGGATGGGGAAACTTCAATCCCAATTGATCGCTATTCCATCAGCAGGTTTGATTTGGCCATTAGATAAATTAGTGTCATAATTTATATAGTAAAAATTTATCAAACCCTTACAGGAGAGATTTGTATGCCACATTTAATCATTAGAGGAGTTTCAGTGGATCAGGTAAAAACAGTTAGTACTTCATTAGTACAAGATTTGGCGGATTTATGTGCATGTGGAACGGACAATTTCACCTTAGAGATTGTCCATTCTACCTATGTATTTGATGGCAATGAAGTGCCGGGTTACCCATTAATTGAAGTAAAATGGTTCAATCGCGGTCAGGAAATTCAAGATCAATTTGCAAGCATTGTAACCAAACATATTCAAGCACTCGAATTTCCAGAAGTAGAAGTCGCTTTCAGCACATTTCAGGAGTCCGCTTATTATCTGAACGGAAAGAGTTTTGCCTCATCGTGACATAAAAGATTTTTATTTATTAGAAATAACTTTTAGTAAAAAAATGGCGTTCCTAAACTACTATCAGTTTGGGCACGCCATTTTTATAAAATGATTGAAACCAATTGGATAATCATGCTATTTTTTTAAAACAAATTAAGAAACAGTGTTTCGGAATAACAAACAACTAGGTTGGAACATAATTTCCAAGATTACTATTTTTTAAAGAAATCAATGGAGGAAACCTACGATGACAAAGTATGTACAAAAAGGAAAAATTCAAGTGGCTCAGGAACTCTATAAATTTATTAATTCGGAGGCTCTTCCAGGAAGCGGAGTGGATGCTGATCAATTTTGGTCCGGTTTTGAAGTGTTAATCAGCGATTTAACACCTAAAAACAAGGAATTGCTGGCGGTTCGTGATGATATGCAAAACAAACTTAATACATGGTATCGCAAAAACAGCGAAGACTTTGACTTCGAATCTTATTATTCATTTTTAACGGAAATTGGCTATCTTGAACCGGAAGTAGAAGATTTTGAGATTACGACTGCAAATGTCGATGTCGAAATTACCTTACAAGCCGGCCCACAGTTAGTTGTCCCAGTCAATAATGCCCGCTACGCCATAAATGCAGCTAACGCCCGTTGGGGAAGCCTGTATGATGCCCTATACGGAACAGATGCCATCAGTGAAGAAGAGGGTGCGAGTCGTGAGGGCGGTTACAATCCTGTCCGCGGTGCAAAGGTTATAGATTTTGCCAGGAATTTTCTTGAAAAGTCCGCTCCATTGAAAGATGCCACTCATAAGGACGCCGTTTCCTACACAGTAGCAGATGGGACACTAAAGGTGACATTAAATAATGGTTCGACGACGGGGTTAATAGATGAAGCAAAGTTTGTCGGCTACCAGGGATCTCAGGAAGCCCCAACTGCCATTTTGTTAAAAAATAATGGACTTCATTTTGACATACAAATCGATCGGAATCATCCGATTGGCAGAACGGATGAGGCTGGCGTAAAGGATATTATCGTTGAGTCTGCAATTACCACAATTATGGACTGCGAAGACTCTGTAGCTGCGGTAGATGCTGAAGACAAAGTGCTGGTCTATCGAAATTGGTTAGGCCTCATGAAAGGAAACCTATCCGCTACTTTTGAAAAGGGCCAAAAAACAATGACACGGACGCTCAATCCGGACCGCAGCTACCTATCTGCTGCTGGAGAGAAAATTACGTTGAAAGGCCGTTCATTGCTTTTTGTCCGCAATGTAGGACATTTGATGACCAATAGTGCCATTCTGGATCAAAACGGTGAGGAAGTTTATGAAGGAATTTTGGATGCGGTGATTACAAGCCTTGCTGCCAAACATACTCTTTTAGGAAATGGGACATACCAAAACACGGAAAAGGGCTCTGTGTATATCGTAAAACCTAAAATGCATGGTTCAGAAGAGGTTGCTTTTGCCAATCAGCTTTTTGACCGCGTGGAAGAATTGCTTGAACTCGAGCGCAATACACTTAAAATCGGTGTCATGGATGAAGAACGCAGAACCAGTTTGAACTTAAAGGCATCTATTAAACAGGTAAAAGAACGGATTGTTTTTATTAACACCGGGTTCCTTGACAGAACCGGTGATGAAATTCACTCTTCCATGGAAGCGGGTCCGATGATTCGAAAAAATGACATGAAATCTTCGAAATGGCTACAGGGTTATGAACAATCAAACGTGATTGCCGGACTTTCAAGCGGTTTTAAAGGCCGTGCACAGATCGGCAAAGGCATGTGGGCCATGCCGGACTTAATGGGGGAAATGCTAGAGCAAAAAATCGGTCATGTAAAAACCGGAGCCACTACAGCATGGGTGCCATCTCCAACTGCTGCGGTATTGCACGCATTGCATTATCATGAAGTAGATGTTAGAGAGGTGCAGAACCAAATGCTCCAACTAACTGAAGATTTCCAAGAAGATATCTTACAATTCCCAGTAGTTAAAAAACCATCCTGGACTCCTGAGGAAATTCAGGAAGAGCTTAACAACAACTGTCAAACTCTTTTAGGCTATGTTGTCCGCTGGGTTGACCAGGGGGTTGGCTGCTCAAAAGTATTAGATATCAATAATTTAGGATTAATGGAAGACCGTGCTACATTACGAATTTCCAGCCAGCACTTGGCAAACTGGCTTCACCATGGTATTTGTACGAAAGAGCAAATTCTTGAAACATTGCAGCGCATGGCCAAAGTTGTAGATAAACAAAATGCAGGAGATCCTTTGTATCGGAACATGGCTCCGAACTATGACGAATCCGTTGCCTTCCAGGCCGCTTGCGACTTGATTTTTGAAGGCTATGATCAGCCAAATGGCTACACGGAGCCGATTCTTCACCGAAGACGCATGGAAGCAAAGGCTAAGTTCACGGTAAAACAATAATCGTTTTATCATAGTTAGGATCCAAGGCATTGTAGCCATTAATTTGCCGAGGCTGCTATCAAAACGGAAGTGGCTCGAAAGAAGATTGAACTTAAAATAGACTGTTTGAAAGGGAGTATCGCAATGAAATTTACTAGATTTACTAAAGGTTCGTCCGTTTACACAGGTGTGTTGTCTGAAAACACGATACAAGAAATTAATGGAGATATTTTTGGCGATAATTGGGAGTATACAGGACAGATATTTTCTGTAACTGATGTGACACTGCTGGCACCTATAAAGCCAAACCAAATTATTGGAATTGGAGCAAACTATGTTTCTAAACTTGAAGACCGACCTTCAGAGCTTCCAAAAATTCCGGTATTCTTCTTTAAACCAATATCCTCCGTTATTGGGCCTGAGGAAGATATCATCATTCCGGAAGGGATAGAAAAGGTGAAGTTCGAATCAGAGTTAGCCATTGTCATTGGTAAGGAAGCTAAAAATGTTCCTGAATCAGAAGTGTTGGATTACGTGTTCGGATACACGGTTGGAAACGATGTAACAGCTCCTCAATTTTTTCATCAGGACGGGCATTGGACCATTGGTAAGTCCTTTGATACCTTCACACCACTAGGGCCAGTTATTGAAACAGAATTAGATCCATTTGCTGTGAATGTGGAAGCAAGACTGAATGGTGTGGAGAAGCAAAATAGTGCAACCGAGTTAATGATTATTCCTATCCGAAGAATGGTATCCTATCTGACAAAAGTGATGACACTTAAGCCGGGGGATGTCATCCTGACGGGCAGTCCGGTTGGAGCAGAGTTTGTCGGTGCTGGAGATAAAATTGAATGTAAAATTAAAGAGATTGGGACATTAAGAAATTCATTTGTATTGTCAAAAGAGCAAGTTAAATCTTAATCATACCGCTCTACTATTAAACGCACTACTTTTTGCAGGTGTTCCTATGGGTGTCATTATCTTTTGCTCAAGTTTTCTGGCTTTCCTTTCCTATTTTGGTTTGGTACAAAAAGCTTCGCTGCCGATACACTATCCAATGAAAAGTGCTCAGTAAAGAAACCCAGTATATAAAAATATAAATTTAAAGGAGAACACATTTCGTTAACCATCGAATGTGTTCTCCTTTATTTATCTATTATTAATCTTAATAGGAACATATAGTGTAGGATTTTCCTTTCAACATAAATTTGACCTAAGGTTAATCCGTATATCTAACACCTTTTAACATCATATTGACCTTTAATTTAGTATCTTGGACAATATTTTTTCGAAATTCTTTTGCTTTTTTGAAGGCTTCCGTCATTCCTGATGCTATGATCTTTATTTCCCTGTTACCCACCGGTTCTTCTAGAAGAAAAATATATTCTTTCATGCTGCTTCACCTCTCAAGTTGTAATTTTAATATAATTATATACTATTTTGTAAGCGATTACTACATAATCTTGTGAACGCTTTCACTTTTTTGAACAAAGTTTGTTTAGGTTTATGAAAATAAATACATGTTAAACGCTACTGTCGAGCAATATTCAGATAAACAATCGGATTAGATTTTGTTGTGTTGCTACAGTTTTCTGTTCAAGAAAAATAATAAATACAAATATTGGATAATCTATTCAAAAATGATAAAAAGCAAGTTGGTAGGAGGATTTTTTTTGGGTAAGAGATTTTACAAAATACTAATAACAATAATAATTTGTTGGCTTATAATGGCAAATGTAATTAGGACAAAGGCATCGCTTAATGATCAACCTCTGGGGTTGACGGATGAAGCATCGATAGAAAATGTAATCAATTCATTGACAGTAGATGAAAAGGTACAATTGGTGATTGGGGCAGGTTACCCTGGGCCAAATGGTGCAGCCGGCTCTACCCATGCTATTCCTCGTTTGGGTATTCCATCAGTTATCCTTTCTGACGGACCTGCTGGTGTAAGAATTGGAGGGCTCTTTGCTGGGGCTCCGCCAAGAATCGCAACCGCATTTCCTGTCCCGGTCTTGCTTTCGGCAACATGGGATGTTAAACAAATACAAAAAGTGGCAAAAGCCATGGCCAAAGAGGCAAGGGAATATGGAGTGGATGTCTTATTGGCTCCTGGTGTGAATATTCACCGTGATCCATTAGGTGGAAGGAATTTTGAATATTATTCCGAGGATCCTTTTCTAGCAGGATTTATGGCTACTGCGTTTATTCAAGCTGTTCAAGAAACAGGTGTTGGGACTTCCATTAAACATTTTGCAGCGAACAATCAGGAAACGAAAAGAACGAACATCAATGCGATGGTTCCAAAACGGGCTTTAAGAGAAATCTACCTTCCTGCATTTGAAATGGCAGTTAAGCAAGCAAAACCATGGACCGTAATGAGTGCCTATAATGCCGTAAATGGTGTTTTTGCAACTCAGAATCGTACTCTCTTAACCGATATTCTTAGGTATGAGTGGGGCTTTGATGGTTTGGTCCTGTCTGATTGGTGGGCTGTAAAGAATCCCGTCGCTGCTTTAGAGGCAGGAAATGATTTAATTATGCCCGGAGTTTACAGAGGACCATTGCCAATGCCGGAGTTAATTAAAGATGTGTACACAAAAGCATCAGCACCGTCTCCGGAATTATTAAAAACAGCAAATCAAAACGGTACGCTAAGTAAAGAGGCCCTAGACTCAAGTGTTCGAAATATTTTGAAGCTTATCATTAAGACACCAACATTCAAAGGCGAGTATAAGAATGTAGATTATCAAAATAAAACTAGCTTATCTAAAAAAACGGCGATAGAAGGGGCTCGGATCAATCGAGAGGTAGCATCTGAAGGGATGGTTCTTCTAAAAAATGAAGATAAAACCTTGCCGTTTAAGGCAGTCAAAAAAATAGGGGTAGCTGGAGAAAATGCAGTAGTCGATCTTGCTCAAAACAAATTAGGAATCATTATTGGCGGCGGAGGAAGCGCACAGGTTAATGTAGATCCAAAAAAGGTTGTTTCACTCGTACAGGGTCTAAAGAATGCGCATTATTCTGTTGTCAATTCGATAAACGGAAAAAAGGTTATAGAAGGATTAAGTAAAAGTGATGCTGTTAATTTAGCAAAAAATACAGATATTGGCTTGGTCTTTATCGGTAGGAAATCAACTGAAGGGGCAGATCGTCCTCATATGAGTATGAAACCGGAAGAGGTTCGGCTCATTAAAGATCTTTCTGAAGCTTATCATGCAGAGGGGAAAAAGTTAGTGGTTGTTTTAAATATTGGTGCCCCAATCGAAGTTGCAAGCTGGAGTGACGATGCAGATTCGATTTTACTTGCATGGCAGCCTGGACAAGAAGGGGGTAATGCCATTGCAGATGTTTTAAGCGGCAAAGTGAATCCATCTGGTAAACTTCCTGTAACCTTCCCGGTAAAATACAGTGATGTTCCTTCCTATGGGAATTTTCCAGGTGATACGGTTAATAATGTAGTCCATTATACTGAAGGAATCTACGTCGGCTATCGTTACTATGATACAAAAAACCTTAATCTCGCCTATCCATTTGGCCATGGACTTACATATACAGACTTCTCCTATTCAAATCTAAAATTAAGTTCATCCAAATTCTTATTATCTAAGAACGATCCACTATCGATATCAGTGGACGTAACTAACAAAGGACCGGTGGCAGGAAAAGAAGTCGTTCAGCTTTATATTCATGATCAACATTCGAAACTGGATCGACCCTTTAAAGAGCTAAAAGGCTTTAAGAAGATTTTCCTAAAGCCCGGGCAAACAAAAAAAGTAACCTTTACAATAGATAAAAGAGCTCTATCAGCATTTGACGACAAGTTAAACAGATGGATGGCTGAACCTGGAAAATTTACCGTACTTATCGGAAGCTCATCACGAGATATTAAACAAGAAGCGGAATTCATAGGTGTAGGAAAGAATGGCGATTGGCAAAATGAATAGATAAAAAATATAAGCAAGGTTCAGATGATTAAAGGGTTCACTTAAGAGGTGCATGACCTCATTTTGACTATCAAAATAACAGTTGATTTAAGAATGAAATCAACTAAAAGGAAGGGTGCCAATCAACAAAATTGGAGATTTTTTAATATATCTTTTAATTGTGTTCCTCAAGGAGTGTCCATTAGACCCCGACCACCGGTATCTCTAAAAAAAATCGAGTTTTTATTAGGAACGGAATAACACTCAAAAATGTTGATAATGTTCAGCATTCTTGAGTGTTTTTATATTGCCTGAAAAAGGTAGGATTTGATTTCTTTTTAAACTTTTTCTACACAAGTATTAATATAATGATTATAATCAACGAAAATGTCATTGAAATTAACTCTAGATAGGTAATGTAAACTATGTGGGAATAAAGTTAAAAGACTAATAGAGGATAAAATAAAATTGATTTGTAGAAGGTGATAAAATGGAAGCAATCGTCCTAGCTGCTGGATATTCCAGCCGAGCGAATGCATTTAAAATGACTTTGCCACTTGGGCAAATGACCGTGTTGGAGCAAACGATATCTAA
Source organism: Neobacillus sp. Marseille-Q6967 (assembly GCF_946151075.1). GTDB lineage: Bacteria > Bacillota > Bacilli > Bacillales > Cytobacillaceae > Neobacillus. The sequence continues at coordinate 687,172 of NZ_OX267715.1, forward strand.
GTTTGAAGGATTATGCAGCAGTGTAATCGTCGTAGCTGGGTTTCAAGCGGAAATGATCCAAGAGGAAATTGCAAGAATCAGCAGTAAAAATGCCTATTCATTTCAGATAAAATTTGTTTACAATGAAAACTTTAACCAGGGAATGTTTTCTTCCATTCAAAAGGGCTGCAACGAAGTAAATGCCCCAACCTTCTTTTTAACACCCGGAGATTGTCCTCTTGTGAAAAAAGAGACCGTTGAGCTAATAGCAGAACAAAAAGGGAAAGTAGTAATTCCCAGCTTCCATTATAAAGGCGGTCACCCGATCAAATTATCAAGCGAAGTGAAACAGAAAATCCTCGAAACCAATCCAGAAAGTAATTTGCGTGCTGTCCTTAACGGTTTTGAAAAGAAATACATGAATGTAGATGATCCGGGAGTATTAATGGATGTTGATACGCCGGAGGATTATCGAAAAGCGATTGATTATTATAAAGCTTAAATTTCTCGATATTTTTCACTAAACAAAGCAGCTTGTTTCGACCAGCCCTTCAAAGTCGAATTAAGCTGCTTTTTTGTTGATTGGTGCGGAAATCAATTAGCAAGATAATGAAAATACTTGGTTAAGAATTCTTACATAAATCGGTAAAGTTTCCTGAAATACAAATATAATTAAAAACAACGAATTTCTGGAATGAAATTAATCATAAAATATGATGTTCATTTATAAAATCGTAGGAAGAGGTTTCTATTAATAATGTGTATTCTTTAAAAAAAGAGTCGAAGGGTGTTGAAGCCATGAATCTAAAAGACATAAGCACCTCAGTGCCCAAAAAGGACCATAGCGGTAAAGTATCGGGCCAGTTGGCTTATATTAGTGATGTGAAAGTGGAAAATATGGTTTATGGTGTTTTGTATCGGTCGCCCATTGCTTATGGAAGAATCAAATCCATTCATTTACCAACCCTTCCGGAAGGATATGAAGCGGTTGGGGCAGAGCATATCCCCGGACCGAATTATGTCAAAATTATCCAAGAAGATCAGCCCATTTTTGCCAATGAGTGGGTCAATTATATTGGGGAACCGATTCTCATGCTCGTTGGAAAAGATCTGGATATCCTGTACCGTTTGTTAGATGAAGTGAAGGTTGAATTTGAAGAACATCAGGCTATTTATACATTGGACGATGCCATCCAACAAAAAGCAGCATCCGGAGTGGTAATGGCAAGCTATGAATTTGGGGAAAGCTTAGAGCCCATTTCAGCGATCGAGCAGGGAGCCCATCAAATCATCGAAGAAGAATATGATACGGGGTATCAAGAGCATGTCTACCTCGAGCCGCAAGGTATGCTCGGAATTTATAAGGATGATGAAATTGTCGTCCAGGGATCGATGCAATGCCTTTATTATATAAAAAATGCGTTGCTTAGCGCTTTAGCTTGTGGTGACGAAGAAGTCAGAGTGGTTCAAAGCCCTACCGGCGGAGGTTTTGGCGGCAAAGAAGAGTTTCCTTCGATGATGGCGTGTCACGTAGCCGTTGCTGCAAAAGCTGTCAAAAAATCGGTAATGCTCGTTTTCGACCGTTCTGAGGATATGGTGGTTACGACTAAAAGACATCCTGCCAAACTCAAATATCGAACTGCTCTTGATCAGGAAGGAAATATTTTGAGCATGTGTGTTGAAATCTTTCTCGATGGCGGAGCGAATGTAGGATTGAGCTCTGTCGTGCTGCAGCGCGCCTTAATAAACAGTGCCGGTGTTTATAAGATTCCGCATTTTCATGCAAAAGGCTATGTCATAAAAACCCATACCGTTCCGAACGGAGCGTTCAGAGGCTTTGGTGCTCCACAAAGCTTTGCCGGAATCGAAAGTCATATTGGACATCTTAGTAAACTGGCAAACATCGATCCACTTGACTATAAACGAAAATACCTCGTCAAACAAGGAGACCCCACCATCACCAAAGGACAATTCCGCGACCCAATATTAGTGGAAGAAATGATTGAGGACCTACTCAACACGTCGGAATACAAAAAGAAAAAAGCGGAGTTTCACCGTTTAAATCAACACAATCAGCGCTATAAAAAAGGAATCGGAACTTCGCTGTTCCTCCACGGCTGTGGATTTACAGGCAGCGGTGAAAGAGATCATATTAAAGCAACGGTAAAGCTGGTTAAATCAAAGGACGATCAGGTTTCGCTAAAAATCTCAAATTCTGATATGGGACAAGGCATTTATACGACTCTTAGTAAAATTGTCGCCAAAGAACTAGACCTCCCGTACGAAGATGTTTTGTACCCTTATCCCGATACAAAAGAGGTTCCGGACTCAGGACCAACAGTAGCCTCCAGGACGACGATGATTGTTGGAAAATTGCTTGAACGTGCCGCAAAAAAATTGAAGGACCAGTGGCAAACAGGGGTGGAACAGGAAGTAGTTGAGAACTATGTTCACCGTGAAATGATTCCTTGGGACGAGAAAACCTTCACTGGAGATGCCTACCCTGCATATTCATGGGGCGTTAATTTCGTTGAAGTAGAAGTGGATACGTTAACAGGAAATGTAAGGCTGGAAAAAGTATATGGCAATTATGAAGTTGGGAAGGTCATTGATGAACGGATTATGAAAGGGCAAATTGACGGTGGTTTAGCTCAAGGATTAGCGTACGGTTATCTAGAAAAGATGACGTCAAAGCAAGGTAAAATCCAACAAAAAAGCATATCGGATTATGGACCGCCGACTTCATTGGACGTTGTTCCAATCGAAAGCAAGGTCTTTGATAACCCCTACGCGGATGGTCCATACGGTGCGAAGGGCGCAGGAGAATTGACGTTAATCGGCGGCGCTCCAGCAGTCCAAGCTGCGATCGAGGATGCACTGCAAACTTCTTTTCAGCAAATTCCAATTACACCGGAAGTCATTATTGAAAGTCTTTGGATGGGAGAGGGGGAAGAAGGTTGATTAAATTTACACTGAATGGGAGAACGGTAGAAACGGATGCCCCTGCCACAGTCAGATTACTAGATTTAATAAGAGATGAGTATCTGTTAATCGGAACAAAGGAAGGCTGCGGTGAGGGGGAGTGCGGAGCTTGCAGTGTTTTTGTGAATAACCTCTTGCAAAATAGCTGCCTGATCCCTATTGGCTCGATTGAGGGTGCCGAAATTCAAACGATAGAAGGGATCATGGAAACGGAACAATTTAAGATTTTAGATGAGAGCTATTCCGTTGCCGGTGGAGTGCAATGCGGTTATTGCATTCCGGGGATGGTCATGGCAAGTGCATCGTTATTATCCAAAAACCCTCATCCTTCAGAGGCTGAAATTCGTGAAGGGATTTCCGGAAATCTGTGCCGATGTACTGGCTACAATATGATTGTTGATGCGATTAACCTGGCAGCTAAAAAAGGGGACGGCTTATGGCAGAAAAAATAACCGCGTATCGCTTTGATCGTTTAGACCAAACCCTGAGCCAATTGAACAAAGAAGACTGTGTGATCATGGCTGGTGGCACCGATGTCATGGTCCTACACAAAAGTCGAAGGGGAGTACCACCGAAAATTTCTAGACCGATTGTTTTTATTGATCATCTTTCTGAATTAAAACAGGTGTATCAAAATCAGAGGGATCTCCACATCGGTGCCTGTTGTACCTATAGTGAGTTACTTGAAAATAAGTTGATTCCTATGCCATTAAAGAACGCAATCAAAACGATTGCGGCACCGGCGATTCGAAACAGAGGGACATTGGGAGGAAATATTTGCAACGCTTCTCCGGCTGGTGACACACTGCCATTATTATATGTATATAACGCCAAACTTTTGCTGCGCTCCGTTAATGGTGATCGTGTGGTAGCGATTAGCGATTTTATTCAAGGCCCACGAAGGGTTCAACGTGATCAAAATGAAATATTGGCTGAAATAATATTACCGTCCGTATTAGAAGAAGGTTCTCATGTCGTTTTTGAGAAAGTCGGCAACCGCAACGCAGATGCCATTGCCAAAGTTGGGTTTGCAGGCTATATCCGGATCAATGATGCTCAAATCGAGGATGTTCGCTTCGCATTCGGGGCGGTCGGACCTACGATGGTTCGTTCCATTGATATTGAGAAGAAGTTGCTTGGAAAGACCATACCATTAGCAGATGCAGACATTGCTCAGGTTGTAGCAGCCTTCGATAAAATCATAAAACCAATCGACGATCAGCGCTCCACTGCTATATACAGAAAAAAAGTCGCCTTAAATCTTTTACGTTATTTCCTTAGCATGAAGCAATATCAACCGAACTAATGTTTTTAAAAAGGGGGGAGCTTTTTATGCTGCTGATGGAAAAAGTCGCCTTGCTAAACCGTCAAAACGAAACCTTTGCTTTAGCCATGATTATTGAATCAAGGGGCTCGACTCCCAGCCATGTTGGAAAAATGATTGTATACCGTGACGGCACGATTGAAGGCACGGTCGGAGGGGGCTTGGCTGAATTTTATATCATCGAAGAGAGTGTAAAGGCACTCCAAACGGGCCAATCGAAAATCGTTGAATACAAATTAAATAAACATGCAAAAGATGGAATTCAAATGAATTGTGGCGGAACATTGCGGGTGTTTATTGAAGTCTATAAAAGCAAACCAGAACTCATTTTGGCTGGAGCCGGTCATCTGGCTTATGCGCTGGCAAAGCTCGCCGATTTTCTTGAATATCCCTATTGCGTTGTGGATGACCGGGTTGGTTATTGTACGAAGGAACGCTTTCCTAATGCTGCCAACCTTTTTGTGAATGAGGATATTGGAGAGGCTTTGCGCGAAGCGAACCCAAATGAAAAGTCTTACGTGGTGATTGTGACAAAAGATGGTGATGATATTGTATTAAAAACAGCGCTGCAATTTCCGATTGCATATGTTGGAATGGTCGCTAGCAAACGCAAGGTCATAACCATATTTGAAAAATTAAAAAGTGAAGGATTCAGTGAAGAACAGTTGGAGCAGGTTCATTCTCCAATCGGGTTGGAAATTGGCTCGGAAACAACACAAGAAATTGCAATCAGTATTATCGGGGAAATCATTAAATTAAGCAGGGAAACCAAGCCTATTAAAGTGAAACAATTCCTATGAAAATCAATTAAATGCACAAAGTAGTAAATCTTTCACAGAACAGAATGCCAATAACTTAATATCTTTATTCCAACATCTAAGATAATTTTCTAAGCAGCCTTGGCCCTACATTCTTTAGGGCTAAGGTTTTTTATTTTCATTATTTTAATCGTTTTGTCACCGAAAAGGTTATGGTCAAAAGTCCTCCTCAATTTATTGTTTTATTCAAAATATTGTAGGCTATCTACGATTTTTACCGCTTCCTTAATTGGGCCTTTATAAAAAAAGTCATACACATATCCACCATCTGTTTCCCAAGAAAAGCTTATGTATGCTTCGCGTCTCGTGCCTTGAATAGTGATATACCCTTCGTGAATGTCTTTGTTTTTTAGCCAGTTTACTTTCTTCATCGCTTCAAACAGATCATCTGCCTGCTGATAGGGCTCATCTCCGTAATCACCATCAAAACGCATTGTCCATGGTCCGCGCTTTGCGTAGATTATGGATTTTATCCACGGCTGTATCCATAATTTCACTCCATCTTTCTTTTTATAAAAAACAAAATCATTCGGTCGATCACTGGGTATCATCGTTCCAACATTTCCGGATAATTCGCCAATTTGTCTCGACACAGGCGGATGAAATAACGCTGGATCGTTTGCTCGATAAGGTTTATCCATAGATAAAAAATAAATCTTGTAACCATTTTCATAAGATTTTACCCTAACAGAAGTATGCTTTCTTGATTTTCTCTTATGTTCGCTCCAGTAAGTGGGTAATAATACGGGAACATTGGTATTTTGTATTAGTCCTGTTGCGACAGGTCGTAAAAACGGCACGACTTCCTGTGGCTTCGCCAATGCGGTGAGAAACAATATACTAAGAAGAGATAGAAGTGCAAGCTTTTTCAATGAAAACCCTCTTTCAACACATTTGTTTTAATTATTATTCGCATGAAGACTATTAAGTCATTCGGAAACGAATATTTTTAAAAAAGCGGATCTTAAAATAATTTTATCAATTTACCGCTTTTAGAAACTTCTCTTTCCACATAAAAGTTAATACTTGAAAAGCTATCCTTATTTGAATTAATAGTTACTTGTGTTGTATGGTATGGAAGAGGAGTGATTATATGAATGAGACGATTGAATTATTAAAAAATCATCGCTCAGTTAGAGCATTTAAACTTGGAAGAGATGTAAATGAAGCCCAGGTGGAAGCAATTATAAAAGCGGCAATGGCTGCTCCTAATTGGATTAATGGCCAGCAAGTGAGCGTTATAGAAGTGAGAGATTCCAAAAAGAAATCTACATTAGCAAATGCTGCAGGCAACCAAAGGTGGGTTGAGGAGGCTCCTGTTTTTCTTGTATTTTGCATAGATTTTTATCGAGCGAAGTTGGCTGCTGAAAAAAATGGTACCCAATTTCAAATTGTGGAGGATTTAGAAGCACTTATTATCGGTTCTACAGATGTGGGAATCGCTCTAGGAAGTGCTGTTATAGCAGCTGAATCAATGGGGCTTGGGACGGTTCCGATCGGAGGTATTAGGAGAAATCCCCAAACCTTTGTTGAGCTTTTGGATCTGCCGGAATATGTTTTTCCTGTCTCAGGTCTGGTCATCGGTCATCCGAAAACCATCCCTGATCAAAAACCAAGGATGCCTCTTAAGGCAACCCATCAAAAAGAGCAATATAATGCCAACATTCAAAGGGAAGTCATTGACCAATATGATCAAACCATTTCAACCTATATGACTGAACGGACAAGTGGCCAAGATTCTAGCAACTGGTCAAGTAAAATAGCCAATTTTTATGATGCCGGATTTGATCAATATTCAAAAAACTCCAGTCCAACAATCAAAAATCAAGGATTTCATTACAAGTAGATAAAGTAAATAAATCTGACTAGTTATACATACTCTGCACACCTTAAATGTTAATGGGAAAATTGAGTGGATATGGGTGCTACATTTACTTATTAGAGGAATATCAGTTGAACAGGTAAAAATCATTAGTAAACCATTGGTTTAAGAATTGAATGAAGAAAAATAAAAGAATGTTTATATCATAAAAAAGGTGCCTGAAAGCTAATGCTAGAGGCACCTTGTATTATTAAATCTAATATCCTATTTTAGTTCATTATATTTATTTCTAATTTCTTCTGCTGTTTTGTCAAACTGTTCTCCCCAATGGTCATTAACAGTCCTAAATATAACATTCCCATCTTGGTCGATCATTCCGTATCCTCTATAAGCTGCGTCTCCGTTTTTCATGCCCATTTTATCAATTAACTCAAACTTTGGATCAGAAACGAAGCTTAGACTGTGTCCAAAATTTTTCTCCAATTCTTTGTATAATTGAAGTTGCTCTTCTGGAGAGTCCTTGCTAATAATATACATTTGAGCATTCATACCTTCTAATTTATTGATATTTTCGTGCAACTGAACTAGTTGCTGATGGCAGAGACCTCATGTATAGGTGGTAATAAAAAAGAATACTGTAGGTTTCTCTTGAGGGAAGGTTACTTCTTCACCGTTTTGGTTTAATAGTGTAATTGGCTCACTTAGTGTCTTTTGTCCGCATGCTGATAAGACAAGAATAGAGATGAGGAACAAGATAATGATTCTAGGTTTCATGATTTACTCCTAACAATTATTTTTTCCATCATCATTGTAGTGTAATCTTTTCTATCTATCAAATAATTGCTCTTAAAAATATTTTGGTTCATTATTGTGGCGTTGTTCACATAATTGTAGAAAATCTTTAGGAGAGACTAAATTATTATGAAATGTAATGTGATAGAATTTTTTCTGAAGGGAGGTAGAATAATGTCAAAACGACAAAAAAATTTTTTTTGAAATTTGGATTCCTTTCTATTAAATTTGCAATCTTCCCCTTTAATTTTCATCATTTTAAACCCACTATCATGCCGTCTTATAATAACTTCCTGTAAAATGCTGAAGCGAATAACATTTAATAACTAGAATAATGGGAATGTTGCCAGTTAAATCAAAGTTATAAAAAAAGGAGCGGTATTATGCATGCTTTGATAAGTAAGATTGCTGAAGGCATCACTGTTTGTTATTCAGAGGTTTTCCCTAATCAAAACAATGATTATTTTCGCTTTGTTTATCTTGGAAAGGTATTTTTGGTCGCTGACTCATATTGTATGAATCCAGATTGTACATGCCAAGAGGCAGTACTTAATTTAGTTCAAGTTTATCCGAGAGAAAATAGGAAAACGGACAGTTTTATGATAAGGTTTAAACTTAATGGCAGAGGATATAAAATTCATGACCATGGTAAATTCAATAGACGTGAAATAAAGGCCATCATTATGCATTTTACCGCCGACGACACGATCCTAAAACTTTTAAATGAACGATACAAGGAAATGAAGGAAAAAGCAAAAGAAATTCTAAGTTAAGTGTCAAATTCAAGGTGCTGCCCAACCTGCACCCCATGTGTTGCCACATACATTCACTCATGAACGTTGTAAATAAACGTTTGTGGGTGTTTTTTGTTATTTGGGAAAACCATGGAATGGTTTGTCATAAAATATTCACATTTTTCATAAAAACCTACTGACCATTTTCTTCATTTAAACCTATATGAACAATGAAGGGTATTTTTTAGAAGAGAGGAAAGTGGTTGAAGATGGCAAAGTATAGAATGGTGCGTACTGATTTTTGGAAGAATCCGATTGTTTCAGAAGAGATGACCCCGGAGGATAAGTATTTTTACCTCTATCTTCTTACGAATCCACATACAACTCAAATTGGAATCTATAAAATTACCAAAAAACAAATGGCTTTTGATTTGGGCTATTCGATTGAGAGTGTTCATTCGTTAATGGAACGATTCATCGAGCACCACAAGGTGATTCGTTACAATCCTGAAACAAGAGAACTCGCGATTAAAAACTGGGGGAAAAATAACCTGCATAAAGGCGGGAAACCGGTTATGGATTGTATTTTTTCCGAACTAAAGGATGTCGAGGATCCCTCACTGATTCAATATGTTTCGGAATCCATTCTTAAAGAGGATATTCGTAACCTTTATCAATCTTTTTGTGAACAAGAAAGAGTGGTTATCGCCAAGGAAAATAGAGACCAAGATGAAAATGATCCATACATAGATACTGAATGCGAAGAGTTAGACGATACGTTCATGCATCGTTATACGAGACGGGGACAAAAAGAAAAAGAAAATGAAAAAGAAAAACAAAAACAACAAAAAGATTTTAATCCAAAAATAGAGAGCAATCCAGACATAGAGAATCCAATTAATCAAAAAACAGAAGATGTTAAAGAAATTGTTGAGTTTTGGGACAACAATGGATTTGGTTTTACGAATGTGAATGCAAAACAGCAGCTGTTATCTTGGTTAGATGATTCTAGCTTTTTACAGCCGAAAGATGTGATTTTAAAAGCAATGAATATTGCGTGTGCCAATAATAAACGAAGGCTGAACTATGTGGTTGGGATTCTGAAAAACTGGGAAAATGAATCTTTACTAACCGTAGAAGAAATTGATTCGTATTATGAGAACCAAAAGCCTGTACCAAAGAATAGGCAATTAACCGAATCTTATCCAGGCGGAAGAGATATTCCAAGTGGTTTTGAACTCGACTTTACGGCAGGTGAAGATTGATGAGTATTGCGGAAAAAGCGTTCTTAGGAAGCATGATGAAGGCAGAATACTTACTCAAAGATACCGTGATCCAACCTGAACAGCTGGAAAGTACTCGGCATAAAGAATTAATGCGAAGAATGGTGGAGTTAAACCGAGAGGGTAAGAATGTAGATTTAATCACCTTAACAACCTTACCCGACCTCGATTCATTCGGTGGAATGTCTTACCTTTCGGAGCTGTTATCGTATGCAGATATTGAGAAATTTGAAAGTACGGAGAAGCTCATTCTTGATCTGTGGAAGGAACGGGAAAAGAGAAACATCTTAACGGTTGCTGCCATAAATGATTGGGAGATTGCGAAAGTCATTGCCGAATTGGAAAAAATTAACCAAACGAAATTGGTGGATCACACGTCATTACAACAAGCATTGTCAAATATCTATGAGGCACCCTGGGAAGATCAAAAATCGTTGAAAACTGCAACAACGGGTATCAAAAAGCTCGATGAAGTGACGGGAGGCTTTCAGGACGGGGAAGTGACGATTCTAGCAGCAAGACCATCGATGGGAAAAACCGATGTGATGCTTCATTTTGCCAAAATGACGGGTTGGGCTGGCTTTATGCCCCTCGTATTTTCCTTAGAAATGCCTGAAAGGCTGATCACCTCCCGACTAATCGCTTCGACAGGGGGATTTAACCGTGGAAAAATGCGGGATCCGAAAAGAATGCTCAATCAAAGCCAAAAGGATAAATGGTCGGATGTGAACGGTGATCTCAATGAAACCCATATGCAAATTTTTGATGGGGCTGGACAAACGATCGCCGAAATGAGAGCGAAAACGCGAAAAATGATGAATCAATTTCCCTGCAAGAAACCGATCCTTTTTATCGATTACTTAACGCTGATCCATTCTGGTCAATTTTACGGAGGAAATTCTCATTTACAAGTGACTGAAATATCCAAATCTCCCAAAACGATGGCAAAGGATTTTGATTGCCCCGTCATTTGTTTGGCGCAGCTAAATCGTTCGGTGGAATCAAGAGCCAATAAACGGCCGATGATGTCTGATATTCGGGAATCGGGCAGTGTTGAACAGGATGCAGATGTCATTTTGTTCTTGTATCGTGAAGCGTATTATGACAAGGGCTCTCAGGATCATTCCCTTGAAATCATTGTCTCGAAAAACCGAAATGGTCCAGTTGGAAGCATCGTTGTGAATTACAACGAGCATACAGGAAAGATTGAGGACCAAAGGAATTAGAGTGATACCACTGATGTAAAAAAATCTAATAACGAGGTGTATTGAAATGTTTGTGAAAGAGCTTTACATGGATTGTTTACGTTTTGAAGAATCATCATTGGCTCATTATATCCACCATTTACTAGCAGAGCAGAAAATTTCATTAGATGACAACATATCCATACTAGACTTAGATCAAGCAGATCATCAGAAAGTGGCGGAAATGATTCAAAACAATGTATTAGGTTTTCATAAGATTGGCATCTATTCACTGAAGATGAACCAGAAGGATTTTGTCTTTATTTTTGCAGCCAGCAAGCAAGAGGCTATCCAATTCTATTCCAAAACATTTCATCAATCTCCATTGAACTGTAACGAATATCCGCTAGATTTCCAGCTTGCTAGAGGAAATGATGTGATTTCATTTCGGGACATGAGGAAGGAATTCGAGAGTTTTCCAGCTATAGCAGGGTATTTTAAGAGGGTGGGGTGAATACAGGGCTGGTTCGATCCTGACCAACGAAAATTCGGTTCTATGACCATCTTTCACCTCTATAAAACAAGTAATCCCCTCGGTTTTAGAACCGGGGATTTTGTTTTATTGGTGATCTCTAAAAAAATATCACGTCTCTAAACTAATGACTTTACTGTACATCTCTCAATAAGCTTATCTTACGTTATCATATAGTCTAAGACAATAATTCAGATTTAGTCTTAGTTGATATAGTAAATTTTTGTAGATTATCAGAACCAAGACTATAAGAAACAACTTTTTTCTTGCACTGCTTGACTACATCAACGTGATCATCGTAACTATAAACAAAGATCTTAACATCTTTTTTGCCTTTTTTTACGTTGATGACAAATGGAGTAACATTAGTCTCTGGAAATAGAAATAATTTTTCATTGCCTGGAAATATATAATATTTTTTTAAAAATGTAGCTTCATTAAAATAGTTAGTAAATGTAATTTTTTCTTCCTCTTCTAAGAGTTTCCCGTTAAATGTTACTGTAACATCTTTTGAATTAAGTTTTGGATGTAGTGCAAATCTACTTATAACCCATTCCACAACTGCACTTGGAGGACTCATTACAAATTTAATAATAATTCCAATCGCTAATGTAATAACAGTCCATGTCATATCATATCAACTCCTTAAGTAATAATCTCTGGTTATCAATTTACCTCTAGGTACTCGTTTTTTAAGCATGAACATTTAGATTAACACAAAATATATTAAGGTAATTTTTAATTTAATGAACCATCCAATTCTCAAGAATTTTAACCAACCACTTAGTTCACAGAACCTCCTTCTACCCCATCTAGACAATAAATTAGGAATTTCACCCTGCTACGAAGGTGAGTAATTATATTAAATCAATCTTTTCTTAAAAAATAATACTCGTCTCCAATATTAGTTTGTAGCTTATATCCTATAAGGTAGATTGAATATATTTTAATATATTAAGTGGATGGTAAAAAATATTGTTAATTGGATGGTTATTTACAGGTGGTTATATTATAAAATGAAATTATTTCAATGTTGGTTTGTTTAAGAGTTATATTTAAGAATTAGTGAGGATAAACGGACGCTGCTTTAGCTTATAGAATCTGTTAAAAATAAAATGTCTTCGAATATTCTAAGAATAAGGTTTATCGACGATATTAACCCTTATTATGTTAAATATTTTTTAAATTCTCCACAGGGAAAGAAGGCTTTAAATGATATTAAAAGTGCTACTACAAATATAGCTGCTATATATGCTAAAAACCTGTATTCAGTGATGATACCCGTGCCAACACTAGAAGAACAAGATAGGATTGTAGAAGTTCTAGACAGAATTTTGAATATCGAAAATAAAATCAATTTTTTAGTTAATTCAAAAGCTAGTATAAATGATATGGTATCCGTAATCCTGTCTAAAGCATTCCGTAGTGAACTTGGAACAAATGACCGAAGTGAAGAAAATGTAGTTGAATTATTGAAAGAAGAGTTTAAAAAACAAGTCAATTAAAGTTATGAAAAGACATCTAAAATAATTAGATGTCTTTTTTAGGTTTTAATAATCCTTAATACTTTTGGCTTTTTGTTAATGAAGATATAACTAATAAAGTGTGTAACCACTAAAAAAGAGGTCTAAGTTATCTTAAGTACAATAGACTTTACTAGGTTGCTGATACAGTTAGTGAGTCTAATATCGATGATGGGATCTTATGTTTGTGTTAACAGTTTGCCTAACCACGCTCATACACAAACAAGTATTCTGTAAATTTCCGATACGAGACAAATAAAAGCTATGTAATACTACGGAAAAGTAATAAAACATATAGCAAAAAACTGATTCATTACGAAAAGAGTAATCGATAAGCAAGATGCAACTTATTTCTTATTAAATATATCACAGCTTTTAGACATGTTGATATCCCTAAGATATCCTAGTCTCAAAAGGTACACACTTTTTGGAACACATATTATGAAACGGTTGAATGAGGCTTTGAATAGTCTCAATGGTGTTTAACCTACTTTTGAAACGTATCATATTTGTTATTTACCTTTTGATACACATTCAGTAAGATATGAGTATCAAATAACAAAGGTGGTATTAAACATGGATAACAAAGAGTTCGGATATGTTCGAGAAAGTAGTAAAGACCAAAACGAAGCACGACAACTTGATAGTATGTTTGCAATTAGAATTGATGAGCGTGATATTCATGTCGATAAGCAAAGCAGCAAGGACTTCAATAGACCTCAATACCAAGCATTGAAACTGCGTTTGCGTAAAGGAGATACATTATACATTCACTCTTTGGATAGGCTAGGTCGTAACAAAGAGATGATTTTAAACGAATGGAAAGATATCACACAAAATATCAGAGCACATATTGTTGTAATGGACATGCCATTATTAGATACTCGGAAATACAATGACTCGATCGGTTCTTTTGTAGCTGACTTGGTATTACAGGTTTTATCGTGGGTTGCTGAGGAAGAGAGAACTAAGATTAAGTCTCGTCAAGCAGAAGGTATTGCTTCAGCAAGGGCACAGGGTAAACACCTAGGAAGACCTAAAACATCTATAACATCTGAGTTTGAAAAGGCTTATAAGGAATGGAAAGCAGGAAATATCACTGCAGTTGAAGCAATGAAGAAATCAAATATGACTAAGGCTACATTCTATCGCAAGGTCAAGGAATATGAAGCAAGTTAAAGAGACTCATCATGGGGTCTTTTCTTTTTGGGAATAGACGTAGGGGGGCATATTTACCACGAATCACAGGAGTCATAATAATGATACACGCTATGTACCCTAATCCACACATCACGAATCATCCGACACGAGGACAAAGTGTTAATTTATAAATAAAATACTCCTTTAAGAAATTAATCAAAAATGATTTTAAGAATATATTAAATCAATAGATTAAGCAGTCAGATGATAAGGATTGTAATTCTAAAGTAGAGTGATAGCAGAAAAGTTTAGATCTTATCTCTTATAAAATTACGGAAAATATAGGAAATAATTCTTATTTATTATATAATTATCTTTGTATCTTATTAAACGGGGGTAAATAAAAATGGCATATGATGCAAAAGTATTGGAAGTATTTATAGCTTCACCAGGCGATGTAAAAACAGAAAGGGATATAGCATCTGAAGTAATATTTAAATGGAACGAATTACATTCTAAGCAGTATGGTATTGTATTGCTACCAATAAAATGGGAAACTCATTTTAGAACAGCATACAGCCAAAATCATGATACACAAGGAGAACTCAACGAGCAAATTCTCAATGATACAGATATATTAATAGGAATTTTTTGGACAAAAATAGGCCACAAAACTAAAAATTTTGATTCAGGTACAATTGAAGAGATTGCAACATCAATAAAACAGGGAAAATCTATTAAACTATATTTTTCAGATAAACCTATACCTCGACAAGGATTGGATTTTGATCAATTTCAAAAAGTAGAAGATTTTAAGGATACATACAAGAATCAAGGATTGTATCAAGTCTATATAGATGAACAAGACTTTAGACAAAAACTGTATGAGGATTTGGTTAAGGAAATCGATGTATTAAAAAAAAAATTAAACAACCAAGTCGTATAATAAGGAATGATCCTCAGAATGAACTATCAATAAAATTTTATACAGAAGATTTAGGGTTTAGTGATAAAATTACTGCTTTCAAGGTAGACATTTTTAAAGAAATGAATGATGTTTTTAGTAAAAGAATTCTACACTTAATAGAAGAGATAAATGCTATAAAACTTGGACCTTTCACAAAGGATGAGAAATCCTTTAATAGAGTGGAGTTAAATGATTCAGATAAAAAATCTTATATTAATAAGATTAAAAAGTATTTTAATCAAGATCTAGATAATACTTTTTTTTATTTAGGAAACTTGTATTTTATTCCTGACTATTACGAGGGTGATCCTAAAGTTGGTACTGCCGACGAAGAACATAAATATAAACTTTTAGATGAGTTTTTTATTCAGCTAAATGTTTACGAAAAAATGTTTACTATCAAAAAATTTCTTTCTAACTATTATTGTGTGCCGCTAGTCTTAAAGAATGATGGATTAGTATCAGACAAGGATATTAGAGTTAGATTAAAAATTCCCGAAGAAGTTAAAGTGTTAATGCCTCATAAAATTCAACTCTTTAGTACGGATATTATTAAGTATTTTGATAGTATCATAATGCTATTTAATCTTTATTTAAGACAAAATTCCAACTATATAGTTTCAGAGCATTATTGGCATGAACAAAAGGGAGCTGAAACCATTTTGACTAACTTTCATGACGATGATAAGGATGAGTTGTTAAGTAAATTTGGTGAGTTTTTAGAAGGATATTTTGACTTTAAGGTTTTTAACGGGAAAGGTTTTAAAGTTTTAGAATTTAAATTTTCTAATGGTTTAAATGCTGGAGAAAATGTTGCATTTAAATCATTCTTGTTGGTGCATAGTTCGGAAAGTTTCGAAATACAATATGAGATTACATCTTTACATTCAGCTGGCAAATTAAAAGGGAATCTTAATTATGATATTCCCTCGTCACTTCCTTTTATTGATTCAATTCTTACTAATCTAGACTTCCCTTTCAAAATAGATTTTACAGACTTTTTCAAATTAGATGGTACAGACCCTTTTGGAATAGATGGTATAGACCCTTTTGGAATAGATGGTACAGACCCTTTTGGAATAGATGGTACAGACCCTTTTGGAATAGATGGTACGGACCCTTTTGAAATGGATGGTACAGACCCTTTTGAAATAGATGACGTAGACATAGATGAAAAAAAATAGTTCCTTATTAAATAACATAACTGTATTTTTTATATCGATCAAAGGCAAAAGGGATTGAATTTCTTGCTTTATATTACAAGAAATTAAACATAATCTTTTATTAAATTTATAGAGATAGCTAGAGCAGTCGTATATCTGCTCTCTTTATTTTAGAAAGGTAAAGAGCTATTTTTATAGCCATCTAAGTGTTTACGGAGGGCAGCACATTTCAAAGAATTTCGGTGTCTACTAAATAATAAAGATATTGTTTTTTTTGTCTTTTGACTTTTTTAAGCTTCTGACTATGGTTGAACGAAAACCGTATTAGTCTTAATAAGAAATCTGTTTTGGAAGGGAAGAAAAGGTTGATTTAATGCTATTTTGAAACTGTGAATTGGGGACTGTGTCCTCCACAGTCTTCAAAACTGCTTGAGATTTGCGTGCCAGGTCTAGAGGTTTCGATTCCCACGCAGTCGTCAATTCAATATTATCATGGGTTCTAACGAATTCATCTTGTACATAGACGGAGGGCACTCGGTCTTTTTTTATGATCAGCAAGTAACTTTTTTTTCATTTTTAATATCTTAAATATTTGTCAGAAAATTCGAATGTAAGGGCCTCTCTTTTAATAAAGTAGATATAAACGGGCGTAAAAAGGCTTTTTGCCGGAAAACATCCGGAACGCTAAGTAAAGGAACCATGTGCTTTCTTTTAAAAGGGGAGGGGTTTAATGCTGCATATTGTAGCCTGTATCAAGCAAGTACCAGACACTAAAATTATCAAGATGAATCCAAAAACAAATACGATGGACCGGAGGACGGCGCCTGCGATATTGAATCCATATGATGCTCACGCAGTTGAAGAGGCGGTTCGTCTAAAGAATAGGTATGGAGGAATCGTATCCGTTGTAACGATGGGACCGCCTCCAGCGGTTAACGCGATTAAAAAGTGTATTGAAATAGGCGCCGATGAGGGCTATTTAATCACAGACCGCCGGTTTGCGGGTGCAGATACATTGGCAACGAGCTATGCCGTGACAAAGGCGATTGAAAAAATTGCAAAATCCAAACCAGTTGATCTGATTATTTGCGGAAAAATGTCCATCGATGGAGATACCGGGCAAGTTGGACCCGGAATTGCGCGAAGGCTCGATATTCCACCGCTGACTTCTGTAAACAAGGTAGTAGAAATTAATCAAGAAGAAGGATATGCTATTGTCCATCGCAAGTTGGAGGACGGATATGAAGTCGTCCGATCAACATTACCGTGTTTGTTTTCGGTTGAAAAAACAATCAATGAAGTGCCGTATTCTCCGCTTCCAAACATGTTAAATGCTGCAAGATATAAACCTCATATTTGGTCTGTTGATGACCTGGAAGAGGTAGATGTGAAACAGCTTGGTTTGAAGGGATCCCCAACGATTGTTTCCAAAGTATGGGCTCCGCAAAAACCGGCAGGGGGAACGTTTCTCGAAGGCAACCCAACGTCACAAGTAGAGCAATTGCTCTCTGTCCTGCTTGAAAAGAAAGAACTGTTTGACACAAAGGAGGGAGTGTAATTGGATTTCCAAGATTACAAAGGTGTTTGGGTATTCATCGAACAAAAGGATGATGTAGTTGCTTCCGTATCCCTAGAACTATTGGGGGCAGGAAGAAAGTTGGCAGACAAACGGGGAGTGGAATTGGCGGGGATTCTAATCGGTGAAAATGTTAAACATTTAACGAAGACCGTTTTTGAATATGGAGCAGATACAGTGTATGTATATGATCAACCCATCTTTAAACATTACCGAACCGAAACCTACATGAAGGCGTTGCTGGAATGTACTGAGAAACATAAACCAGAAATTATCCTCTTCGGGGCGACCTCAACAGGGAAAGACCTGGCAAGCGCGGTAGCCACCGATCTGCCGACAGGTTTGACGGCGGATACGACGGAGCTGGATGTTGAAGAGGAAACGGGGTTACTATTGGCGAGCAGGCCGGCTTTTGGCGGAAATATTATGGCGACCATTTTATGTAAAAAATACCGGCCGCAAATGGCGACAGTACGCGCCAAAGTCATGAAGGCGCTGCCCCCTCAATCAGGGAGAACAGGCAAGATAGTTGAAGAAACAATATCCCTAAAGGAAGAAGATATTCGGACGAAAGTCTTGGAAATTGTAAAGGAAACTGTAAAGAAAGTAAGAATCGATGAAGCGGATATCATTGTTGCAGGCGGAAAAGGATTAGGTAGCTTCGAGGGATTTCAGTTAATACACCAGTTGGCGGAAACGCTTGGAGGAGCGGTTGGTGCCAGCAGAGATGTGGTGGAAGCAGGTTGGATCGACCACGCTCATCAAGTAGGGCAAACCGGTCTGACGGTAACACCAAAAATTTATTTTGCGATTGGAATTTCCGGTGCGATTCAACATGTAGTGGGAATGAAAAATTCAGGTTTAATTATTGGCATTAATAAGGACAAAGATGCCCCCATTTTTCAAACCTGTCATTATGGAATTGTTGGCGATGCCTTTGAGATCGTTCCAATACTAATTGAACAGTTTAAAAAGGCATTATCCAGAGAAAAGGTAAGCAATACCAGCGAAGGTTGAGGTAATGACGGGGTGAAAAGTATAAAACAGAAACTCTAAAAAAAGTAGACTGTATAGGATACTATCAAACAGACTATTAAACCTCCTTGCTATGTTGGGGAAACCCGAAATAGCGAAGGAGGTTTTTTATATTAACTTGCAAAGAAAGATGGCTCCGCTTTGGCGGGTTAAAAGTGTTTTTGTCCCATTAATGTTCAGCTGATACTGTACCGGTTTGTCCTCTTGCACTATAAAGATGCGGAAGGGGATTTTTATTATGTGGGAAAATTAACTAGATGGCGTGTTTGTATACGATCTATTTTCACTTGAGTTTTGGAGAGGGCAAATCCGATTACTATAAATAAAAAATAGTTTGACTATTCAGTTAAATGGTCCTATAATCAAATTATACTAACTACCGGTAGTTAATAAATTGTGTGATAAGGAGAGAGGTACTAATGAAATATCCGCTTTCCCCAGATATACAACCTGAATTTTGTACGACGGGGACATTTATGAGATTGCCTTCCGCCAGAGAGGATGCCAAATTAGCAATTGTGGGAATGCCTTTTGATACGGCGGCTTCTTTTCGTGTGGGAGCCCGCTTTGCACCGCAAGCCATTCGTCAAGCATCGATGACATTATTCCCATACCACCCGATTCATAAGGTTTATCCCTTTGAAGACAGCCATGCAATTGATATTGGGGATGTACCCGTTATTCCACATAATATCCATCGCAGTTATAAATTGATTGAAGACGCGATGTTTGAGCTGATGGATAAAAAGATTATTCCCATAGGTTTAGGAGGAGACCATTCCGTAACATTGGCCAATCTCCGTGCAGCAGCCAAAAAATATGGGCCGGTAGCCATGATCCATTTTGATTCACACACAGACACATGGGACACGTATTATGATGAAAAATATTGGCACGGTTCACCATTTATCCGGGCACATGAAGAGGGATTATTGATCGCTAATAAGGTATTTCAAATCGGGATAAGAGGGACACTGAACCATCCTGGTGACTTAGAGGCCAGTTATGATTTAGGGTACAACGTCATCACCACTCCAGATATTCACGAACGCGGTTTTGAAAGCATTCTACATGAAATGAAAAAAGTGATTGGCGATACACCATGCTTTTTAACATTTGATATCGATTTTGTCGATCCTTCCTGTGCGCCGGGAACGGGGACACTAGAAGTTGGGGGCTACAATAGTTTAGAGACTTTGAAAATGATCCGCTCATTAACCGATTTTAATTTTATCGGTTTTGATTTAGTGGAAGTACTGCCTTCCTATGATCCTACACAAATAACATCATTGTTAGCTGCCACGCTTGTGCATGAATTTGCAAGTTTGGCTACTTTGACAAAAGTAAAAGAGAACAAAAGTTAACAATTTTATTAATTTAGGTGAGGGATGATAAATAGGATGAATAAATCTCCAGGACTTAAACGTTCGTTATCATTAGGTCATGTAATATTGTACGGGTTATCCTTCATGGCTCCGGTTACCGTTTTTACTACGTATGGAATTGCGATAGATAGCACGCACGGTATGATCCCAACTGCTTACATTATTTCTTTATGTACCATGCTATTTACTGCATACAGCTATGAGAAAATGGTAAAAGAGTTCCCAACAACCGGTTCTGCCTATACCTATGTGCAAAAAGGGATGAACCCCTCCATGGGTTTTCTTGTCGGTTGGATGATTTTATTGGACTATTTGCTTAGCCCCATGATTAGTGCTTTGTTATTTAGTATTTTTATCCACGCATATTTGCCGATGATACCAGTACCTGTATGTATTATTTCTTTCGTGGTAATCATTACAGTCATCAATATTTTAGGAATAAAGTTAGCAACCAATGTCAGTTCCTTACTGATTGCTTTTCAAATCCTTTTCATCATTACTTTTTGTATTTTTAGTATTAAAGGGCTGTTGGATGGAAGAGGTTCTGGAGATTTATGGTCCATTACACCATTCTTTGACTCGCAAGTTCAATTTTCGAGTATTTTATCCATCGTACCACTGTTATGCTTTAGCTTTTTAGGCTTTGATGCTGTTACAACGTTGGCTGAGGAGACAAAGGACCCCAAAAGGACCTTACCGAAAGCTATCTATTTGATCACTATCATTGGAGGCGTTTTATTTGTAGCGTCGACTTATTTCGCTCAAACCATATACCCTAATTTTGCATCCTTTAAAGAACCTGAATCGGCAGCGGTAGATATTTTAATGTATACTGGCGGTAATTTTTTAAATGCATTTTTCCTTAGTGTTACGGTAACAGCAGCCATTGCTTCCGCTGTAGCCTCTGGTGGAAGCGGTTCCAGGGTTTTGTATGCAATGGGTAGGGAAAACATTCTTCCAAATAAGATTTTTGGCTATCTTTCACCCAAATTTAGGACACCTGTCTTTAATATTTTGACGATTGCCTTTATTGCACTGAGCTCGTTGTTTTTAGATCTAAATACAGCTGCTTCCTTAATTAATTATGGCGCCTTATTTGCTTTTACCTTCGTTAATCTTTCGGTAATCGTTCATTTTTTCGTCAGGAAAAAAAAGCGTAAGGCGAAAGAGATTATTTTATACTGCATCATACCTTTAATAGGTTCATCAATCACGGCCATATTCTGGTTAAAATTAGACATCCAATCTATGATCCTGGGAAGTGTCTGGGGATTGACGGGCTTTATTTACCTCTTGTACTTAACGAGTTTCTTTAGGAAGCGGCCACCTGAGTTAGATTTTGATCAAGGGAATTTAGATGTGCAAACGTAAAACCAAAGAGAGGAGATTAAAATGAAAGCAGATATCATTCTTACAAGCAAGGCGGTTTTTACAGGACTGGAGGATGGACCAAAGCCAGCAGCTATCGCTATTTCAGGGAATCGTATCATAGCGGTTGCAGCATTAGAAGAAATTGAATCGTTCATTGGTGAAAATACGTTGGTTCATCATTTTGGTGATCAATTAATTATCCCGGGCTTTCACGATTTTCATGTCCATGCGATGATGGGGGGACTTTCACTTGAAAGTTTAAATCTTTTTGAGGCCCGTTCCGAAAGACAAGCAGTTGAAATGGTCCGGCAATATGCGGAAACGAACGAGGAAGCAGAATGGATTATTGGATTTATGTGGGATTCAAGCTATTGGGATGACAACAAATTTCCGACCCGATATACCTTAGATGATGCTATATCTGATCGCCCGGTTGTATTATTCCATGCAGAGGGACATTATACTTGGGTAAATACAAAAGCATTAGAAATGGCCAAGATAGACAGTCAATCTCCGAATCCACCAAGTGGAATAATTGAGAAGGATACGAATGGCGAGCCGACAGGCATTTTAATTGAGGAGGCTTCATCACTTATAACAAAATATGCGTATGATCTTTCAAAACAGAAAAAAAGAGAACTATTTAAAGGATTTCTGAATGAGGCAGCTAGATTCGGTGTGACCTCTGTTAACAATTTATACGGCAGTGAAACACTGAATAAATTGGATGATTTTCAGATTTTCAAAGAATATGAGGAAGAAGGAGAACTTACCGTACGAATGCACCTTTTTCCTGCTCTTGATGGTGATATTGAGAATGCTGTAAACCTTAGGAATAAATATCAATCGGATAAATTATGTGTTTCAGGACTGAAGCAATTTATTGACGGAGTGGTAACTTGCAGAACTGCCTGGATGTTAGAGCCTTATTCAGATCAACCCGAAACGTACGGATTGCCTGCTCATTCAGCCGAAGAAATTAAGCAGTGGGTGGCGGAAGCTGATCAGCGTGGGTTTAGCATCCGGTTCCACGCGATTGGAGATGCTGCTGTCCGTCTAGCGCTTGATTCCTATGAGAATGCACGTAATATCAATGGAAAAAGAGATTCCCGGCATGCGATTGAACATATCGAAGTGATTCACCCGGAGGATATTTCACGTTTTGCCGAATTAGATGTCATTGCTTCAATGCAGCCCAACCATTTTGCCATGTCTGAAAGGGGAACCTATACCAAGCGAATTGGTTTAAACCGTGAAAAATATGTGTTTGCCATCCATTCTTTAAAAAACGCCGGAGCAACATTAGCCTTTGGGACAGATTTCCCAATCGATTCGTTGAATCCCCTGGCTCAAATTTATCGTGCCGTTACCCGAATCGATAGCAGTGGAAAGGATGCATGGAATCCTAAAGAAAGAATTTCGCTTGCTGAAGCGCTTAAAGCTTATACGTACGGTTCGGCGTTTGGGACATTCCGAGAGCATGAACTAGGGACCATTGAAGAAGGGAAGCTTGCCGATCTGGTTGTATTAGACCGAAATCTTTTTGCTGTTCCTCCAGAAGAAATCATCCAAACCTCTGTTGAATTGACAATTAGTGATGGGAAAATTGTCTTTTCGAATCAAAAGATGTTGTCAAAAATGAATTAGAAAAGAAAAAAGTTCTGTTTTTGATAGAAAACAGGGCTTTTTTGTTTTTAAAAGATTCATTATTTAGACTATCCGCTTTTTCAAGTTTATAATTTAGATAGCTAAAGTTAGTTTCGGAGGATAAATTATGACGAAAGATAAGATTATTGCGGCAGCTTTATCGCTTTTTGCCAAAAATGGATATGAAGGTACCAGTTTGACTGATATTGCAAAGGCAGTTGGTATCCAAAAACCTTCTATTTATAATCATTTTAAAAGTAAAGATGAAATCTTCATTACCATTTATGAAAATATTTTATGGTTACATGTACAACAAGTAGAAAAATTAATACAAGATATAAAGGATTTACATGCAAAAGAACAGCTTTTTCAAATATTAAACTTAACGTTTCAGTATTATATTGATTTTGAGGAGCAGTCCACTTTCTTAAAAAGATCAGTTTTCTTCTCGCCGGATCACATAAAAGAACAATTGCTAAAACAGTTTATGGCTGCTGAAGATGCGATGACCGCTATTTTGAGAACAATTATCAATAAAGGCATAGAAAGCGGAGAAATTCGTAAGGGGAACTTGGATGATTTCATCATGTCCTATTATTGTTTACTTGACGGGATATTTATTGAATTATCGTATTATGGTGTTGAAAAGATGAAACCAAGAATATTGAACATTTGGAACAATTTTTGGTATGGGGTTAAAAATGATTAGCTTATCATAAGTTTCAAATCAAATTTAAAAGTCCTTAATGTTTGTATGAACCTCCAAATAATTTTTTATTGGAGGTTTTATGTGTCCGGTTTAACAAAATATATTTCACAAATAATACATTGACAAGAATATATAATGCCCATACAATTGAGAAAGATTATCAACATCAATTGGAGGAAGTTATATGCTTTATGCAATCAGTAGTCGGAATATTTTATTAACATTCATTTCTATTTTTCTATTATCTACCATATTACTTGGCTGTACAAATGCTAGTAATGAGGCTGCAACGTCAAAGGACGAAAAAGAAAATATGCTTACAATCGCTTACCCAAGGGATGTGGGAGAAATGAATCCACATGTTTATAATCCTTCACAATTATTCGCACAGTCCATGGTTTATGAGCCGTTAGTGAGCTACGGAGATGGGGGCGAGCTTAAACCGCATCTAGCCGAGTCATGGGATATCTCTGAAGATGGCAAGGAATATACATTTCATCTGCGCCAAGATGTGAAGTTTTCTGATGGAACTAGCTTTAATGCGGAAATTGTAAAAAAGAATTTTGACACGATTTTAAATCATATGGATTTACATAGCTGGTTAGGGTTTCTTTCGAAAATAAGCAGTACGGAAGTCATCGACGAACATACTTTTAAAATGACTTTAACTGAACCATATTATCCAACAATCCAGGAGTTAGCAGTTGTTCGACCAGTTCGGTTTTTAGGTGAAGCTGGCTTCCCTGAGGATGGGGATACCTCAAAAGGTGTTGCGGAAGAGGTTGGTACAGGCCCATGGATTTTGGAAGAACATAAAGCAGATGAATATGCGATTTTTAAACGAAACGAAAAGTATTGGGGTCAGCTTCCTGAAGTAGAAAAAATTCAAGTCAAAATCATTCCTGATGCGGAAACGAGAGTACTAGCCTTTGAAAAAGGTGAAATAGACTTAATTTACGGAGAAGGGATGATCAGTTTAGATAGTTTCAAACAATTAGAATCTACTGGTACCTATAAAACTAGTATTTCTGAGCCAGTTGCTACAAGACAGCTTGTTTTAAATTCAGCAAGAGAAAAGCTTTCTGATGAACGTGTTCGCCAAGCGCTGCATTATGGATTTAATAAAGAAGCAATGGTGGAAGGAATCACGTCTGGCCTAGAAGAAACAGCAGAATTTATTTTACCGACAAACTTGCCCTACACTTCCAATATTGATGTGAAGTCAATTAAATATAATGTGGAGAAAGCGAAGGACTTGTTAGACGAAGCGGGCTGGATTCTTCCAAAGGGGAAAACGGTTCGTGAAAAAGATGGAAAATTACTTGAAATTGAGATGATGTACAATTCAGCCGAAATGATTCAAAAAGCGATGGCAGAAACGCTTCAATCAGAGTGGGCAGCTATTGGTGTTAAATTGAATATTGCTCCGGTAGAACTTGCGGTTCAGGTTCAGAGATTTAAAGATAATGATTTTGATATCAATATATATAGTAACTTTGGTGCTCCTTATGATCCACATACATTTATCAATATTGTGGCCAAAGAAGGATTTGGATTTAATGAAGCTATTTCAGCTTATCCAAACAAAGCTGAAATAATCCAACAAATTGCACGAGTTCCTCAAACAACAGACGAAACAGAACGTCAGCAGCTGTACACATCAATTTTATCATCACTGCAAGATCAAGGTGCGATTGTTCCTATTTCTTATCTTAAGAAAACAGCGATTTATCAAAAGGATGTCACGAATTTCACTTTCCCTGCTAATCGTGATGAACATCCATTCACAGGAATTAGTATCGGGCAGTAAGGCAACAGGAGGCTATGATGGGCACTTATATCATAAAACGCGTGATGTCTATTATCCCAGTTTTTCTTTTGGCGGCACTTCTAACGACTGGGATGATTCACCTTTCACCAGTAGATCCGGCTGAGGCTTATTTAACAGCAGCCCATATCGAACCCACTGATGAGATTTTAGCCCAAAAAAGACATGAGTTTGGTTTAGATCAACCATTCTTCGTTCAATATGTAAACTCTATTATGAAGATATGCCAACTTGATTTTGGCATATCTTATCTTTCGAATAAGCCTGTTTGGGACGAGGTTTCCTATCGAATACCAGCGACCATCCAGCTGGCTCTTGGCAGTTTAGCGATTGCGGTGCTTGTTAGTGTCCCTCTTGGGTTTTTGGCCGGGATAAGGAAAAACAGTGCAATTGATCATTTTAGCCGCTTACTATCTTTTTTCGGGGCTTCCATTCCCTCATTTTGGCTCGGTTATATATTAATATTTTTCTTTTCTGTTAAGCTTGATCTTTTCCCAGTAGAGGGGATTGGTACATGGCAGCATCTAGTTCTGCCTTCGGTTACACTGGCTCTTCCGTTAATTGCGATGTACACAAGGTTATTGCGTGCCAGCATCCTTGAAAATTTACAACAGCCTTATGTGCTATTCGCAAGGACAAGGGGAATTAAAGAAAAAACGATTATGGTCAAGCATGTCTTAAGAATTGCCATTTCACCGATGATTACTGGACTAGGGATGAATCTTGGAAAACTTTTGACGGGAACGATTATCGTTGAGACCGTTTTTTCGTGGCCTGGGTTTGGCCGTTATTTTATAGAAGCGATTTTTAATCGTGATATACCTGTCATTCAATGTTATGTGTTCATTGCAGCTGGCTTATTTATTTTTAGCAATTTGATTGTCGATCTTATTCAAATGTACATTGACCCGCGCATCTCCAGGAAAGAAGGGCACCGCTGATGATAACCAGTATACGTAAGCTATTCATTAATCAAAAAGTGATTCCCATCTGTTCGATGATTTTAGGTATACTTTTTATGATGGCGATATTTGCTCCGTGGCTAGCTCCGAATGATCCGATTACGGTCAATTTAGTTTATAAACTACAGCCTCCTTCTTGGGAATATCCATTAGGAACCGACCACCTAGGAAGATGTAACTTATCACGCCTGTTATATGGAGCCCGTATTTCATTAGGTTTTGCCATGCTCATCTTCATTTCATCATTAGCGATTGGTTTAATCGTAGGAACCTTCTCAGGGTATAAAGGTGGCTGGGTTGATCATGTTTTGATGAGATTTTGTGATGGTGTGATGGCTTTTCCAAGTCTTATCCTTATACTTGGTCTGGTTGGTATTTTCGGTCCTGGACTTCGGCAGGTTATCTTGGCGCTAATGCTTGTCCAATGGGTTTACTATGCAAGAATGTTCCGAGGAATGGTTCTTAGTCTTAGGGAACAAAACTTTATAGCTGCTGCGAAAATAAGTGGATCTTCGCAATGGAAGATTATTAAAAATCATATTGTCCCAAATGTACTTCCACCACTTGTTGTTATGGGAACATTGGAAATGGGTTGGGCGATTATGGATATTTCTGCCATGTCGTTTCTTGGGTTAGGGGTACAACCGCCAACACCTGAATGGGGAGCCATGATTCACGAAGGAAAGTCGTATATTCGTACAAACCCTGCATTGATGATTTATCCTGGTTTAATGATTATGCTTGTTATTGTTACCTTCAATTTATTAGGCGAAGCGTTATCAGAACATTATGGAGTCAAACGCGATTTCAAAAAGGAATGAGAATGTTGGGTAAAGAACAGTCGAATGTGCTGCAAGTTAGAGATTTACATGTACAAGTCAAAACAAAGAATGGGGCTTCCACTCTCGTTCAAGATATAAATTTTGAATTAAAGCGTGGAAAGGTTCTTGGGCTTGTTGGAGAAAGTGGATGCGGTAAAACCGTTACTAGTATGTCCATTCTTCAGCTGCTCGATCGGAAAACCACAAAGATTGAAGGGAGCATAGAATTACAAGAACACGAATTGAACGGTTTAGGTGAGAAAGAAATGCGTAAGATTCGTGGTAAGGATATAGCCTTTATTATGCAAAATCCAATGAATGCTTTTACGCCTGTTTTTACGATCGGTCATCAATTTATTGAAACAATACGCTCTCATACACAATGGAATAAAAAACAAGCAACAGAGCTTGCCATTGAAGCGATGTGTCATGTGAATTTACCAAATCCCGATCAACTATTAAAATATTATCCTTTTCAATTGAGTGGGGGGATGCTTCAACGAGTGATGATTGCGATTGCAGCATGCTTACATCCAACTGTTATTATTGCCGATGAACCAACCACTGCACTTGACGTAACTAATCAAAAGAAAGTGCTATACCACTTAGATCAAATTCGCTCTGAAAATGGCTCGGCCATATTATTAATATCTCATGATCTTGGGGTCATTGCTGAAATGGCAGATGAAGTGGCTGTTATGCAGAATGGTCGAATCGTAGAAAAAGCGGACGTGTTCCAACTATTTGACGCGCCACAGCATGAGTATACGAAAAAACTTTTGAATGCACGTTCAGTATTACCATTAGATGAATCTGTCATCCATTTGGCTTAAATAAGGGGTGAAAAAATGAGTTTATTACAAGTAAATGAAGTAACTCATAGCTACGGATCCCGAAAGTTTTTCAACTGGAAAGACCGTCCTAAAAAAATACTTTCCAACATTTCTCTCTCTATTGAGGAAGGAACTTGTTTAGGTTTGCTTGGTACAAGTGGAGCTGGAAAAAGTACCTTAGGAAAAGTGATTCTTGGGTTGGAACGGCCGCAATATGGACAGGTTCTGTTTCAAGGGCATGATATTTATACAGCAGATAAGACTATTCGTCAAAAAATACGTCGTGATCTTCAGGCAGTCTTTCAGGACTCATATTCATCGGTCAACCCACGAATGACAGCCGAACGAATTATTGCAGAGCCGTTAGAAAACTATGAAAACCTTACACTCGCTGAACAAAAACGGACCGTTATTGAATTATTGGAAAGGGTAGGGCTAAGTGAAAAGGACTTGAAAAAATTCCCTCATCAATTTAGTGGTGGCCAATTGCAAAGAATCAATATTGCAAGAGCCATCTCACTCAAGCCAAAGCTGATTGTCTTAGACGAATCTGTCAGTAGTCTGGATATGGTGAATCAAACCGTTATTTTAGAATTATTAAAGGAGTTAAAAGCAGACTTCGGGTTATCATATCTCTTTATTACCCATGATATAAACGCTGCCTATACCATCAGTGATAGACTAGGTGTATTAGAAAAAGGAAAATTAGCCGAGTTGTACGATGAAAAAAATCAGTTTTTTTCTTCAAAACATCAAGTAGTAAATGAGATGAGAGATTCAATACTTGCTAGTCATCCACGTTTTCGCACGGTTAGACGTGCTTAATTTAAAAAAGTATTTACATTTTTCGAATGCCTCGATTTCATTTATAAAATCGGGGCTATTGTTTTTATAAGAAATGATAGAAGGAGGCCATTCCGAATGAATCATCGTGCGTACCTTACTTTGGCGATTCCCCTAACAATCTCGAC
The DNA here is from genome assembly GCF_946151075.1 of Neobacillus sp. Marseille-Q6967. Classification (GTDB taxonomy): domain Bacteria; phylum Bacillota; class Bacilli; order Bacillales; family Cytobacillaceae; genus Neobacillus. The sequence goes on from NZ_OX267715.1 coordinate 716,553, forward strand.
CATGACAACGCCCTTGTTAGGTGCTGTAGATACAGCCGTTGTAGGGCAGCTTCCCGATCCAGCATATATTGGAGGGGTCGCAGTTGGGACTCTAATCTTTAATACATTATATTGGGTATTCGGATTTTTACGGGTTAGTACATCTGCTTTTGCTGCACAAGCGAACGGAGCAAGCGACCCAAATCAAGGAATACTTGCTTTATCGCGTCCATTTTTATTAGCTGTTGTGGTTGGAATTTGTTTTATTCTCTTACAATGGCCGATTGAATATGTAGCTCTGATCATGTTTTCCTCTGATTCTGATGTCAGTAAGTTTGCAGCCGAATATTTTCGAATTAGAATTTGGGGAGCACCCTTTACATTGATGAACTATGTGATCCTTGGCTGGCTAATGGGGATGGCTAAAATTAAAGAATCATTATTTTTACAAGTGTTAATGAATGTTTTGAATATGATTTTGGCCATTCTTTTTGTTCATGTCTTTTCTTTTGCTGTCAAAGGAGTTGCAACGGCCGCTTTGATTGCTGAAGTGACAGCCTTTATATTAGGGTTACTTATTGTTATAAAGGCATCACCATTTGTATGGAGATTACCATCCTTTCAGGAACTTTTAGATACTCAGTCGATGAAAAAGATGTTTAACGTTAACAAGGATCTGTTTATTCGAACCATTTGTTTATTAGTCGTTATTAATATGTTTACCGCAAAAGGTGCTTCGTTTGGTACACATCTTCTAGCTGCAAATGCTGTTCTTTTTCAAATTCATTACATAATGGCTTATTTTTTCGACGGGTTTGCGAACGCCACGAGTATTCTCGTTGGCAAAGCGGTAGGAGCAAACGACAAGGAATTATATAAAAAAACACTTACTTTATCAAAGCAATGGTCGGTGATTACAGCTTTTGTCATAGCTTGTATTTATGGATTATTTCAAGAACAAATTATTGAGCTATTTACCAATCTACCTAGTGTAATCGAACTTTCAACTACATATGGAACATGGCTGATCCTTTACCCGTTTGCTGCGTGCTTTGGCCTTGTCATTTATGGTGTCTTCACAGGAGCGACTGAAATTGCTCCCGTTCGAAACTCTATGATTTACGCAATGGTTGTCTATATCCTTATACAAATTACGGTAACACCTATTTGGCATAATCATGGTCTATGGCTGGCTTTTATTTTATATACGTTTGGGCGATCTGGATTCCTAGTTATATATGTTCCTAGATTAAATAAAAAATTGTTTGAAACAAAGAACGTGAAAAACATCATCCCTAATTAAACTGTATTAAAACCTATCATTATACATTGGACGAAGCAATCAAACTAAATTCAGCATATGATCAACGTTTCTTTCATTTTGGAAGGAACGTTTTTTTATTTATTACAAATAATTTAATACAAAAATATCGTGTGAGTACCTTGTCTTTAATAGCTGGCAGGATGATAGGTTTGTCATAAAACATTCACATTTTTATGAAAAGCATACTGACCGTTTTCTTCATTAAACACTATATCTTCTATGAAAGGAATTTTATTAGAAGAAGGGACAGTGGTTAAAGATGGCAAAATTTCGAATGGTGCGTACTGATTTTAGGAACAATCCGATTGTATCGGAGGAGATGACCCCGGAGGACAAATACTTCTACCTTTATCTTCTTACGGATCCACATTCGACTCAAATTGGAATCTATAAGATTTTATTCAATATGTAGCGGTATCGATTCTTAAACAGGATATTCGTAGTCTCTATGAATCTTTTTGTAATGAAAAAGAGATGTTTTTTGTCAATGAAGTTTGTGACCCAGATGAAATTGATACATATATCGATTCTGAAGACGAAGAGCTTGACGATACGTTCATGCATCGTTATACGACACGGGGACAAAAAGAAAAAGAAAAACAACAAGCTCTTTATCCTGATATAGAGAATAATCGGGACATTCAGACTCCATTGCGGCATGAATCAAAATGATGTGAAAGAAATTGTTGAGCTTTGGGACACCGTGGTGACGGTTCAAGTCCATGGCCTGTTGAAATCTCTCTTGCCCATCTGTCCGAAGCCCCATGAAACACAACACAAGAATTGAGTAGAATATCTAAAAAATACTATTATTCTTTCACAACGCATTTTTACTTTATAAATGCGTTTTTTTGCATAGTTGACAGTATTTATCACAAACTAAAAAAAATTCGTGTTAAATATTGGTTACTTTACGTTTTAGAGGGGATGCATGTGATGTTTCGCTTTTTAAAAAAAAGAATCCTGCAACAGATGAAGCAAAAAGTAAATCAAATAAAACAAAATTACGATAATCCAAATCAAATATTTCCTACTCTTATGGAAAATATTGAACAGATTAAAAAGCTGCTGCATTCTCCTAATGATCTTATTATTCGAATCGTTAAAATCGGTAATTCCAATCATCGTTGTGCGATTGTTTGTATCGATGGCTTGGTTGACAAGGATGTTGTAAATACGCAAATTTTAAATAATATTCAGCTTGGGATGGCGCAAGCAAATAAAGAAATTCCACCCAATGATAAGGAATTGTTACTCGAACTGGAGAATGAAATCCTCTCAATAGGTGAGCTGAAAAAAGTTCAAACTCTCGATGCTGTGATGTTTGCTGTTCTTTCGGGAGAAACGGCCATTTTTGTTGAGGGAACAACGGAAGTTCTAATGATTGGTACAAAGGGTTGGGCAAGCAGAGGAATCGAAGAGCCAGTTTCAGAAGCATTAGTGCGTGGACCAAGAGAAGGGTTTACTGAAAATGTGCGGACAAATACCGTCCTTATACGAAGACATATTCGAGATCCGAATCTTCGTTTTGAAAACTTTCAGGTTGGGAGGCGTTCGAAAAAAGATCTTTTCCTAGTCTATATTGATGGTATTATTCATCCTGAAATTGTCAAGGAAGTTAAAAGGAGATTAGATTCAATCGATATGGATGATGCACCAGAGTCTGGGTTCATTGAACAATGGATTGAAGACAGTTTTATGTCTCCTTTTCCTCAGGTTCTTCATACGGAAAGGCCAGATAAAGCTTGTGCCGCGATTTTAGAAGGAAAAGTCGTAATTCTCTTAGATGGAACACCTTTTGTTTTAATCGCACCAGTGACGTTTGTAGCTTTAGTTCAATCTCCAGAGGATTATTATGAACGCTGGATGATTGGTTCTCTCATTAGAATCTTAAGATATGTTGCAGCTTTTATTTCCTTGTTTCTTCCAGCTTTATATATTGCTCTTGTTTCCTTTCATCAGGGAATGATTCCGTCAAAACTGGCATTTTCCATCGCTGCTTCACGTGAAGGTGTACCTTTTCCAGCAGTAGTGGAGGCATTCATAATGGAAGTTACTTTGGAGTTGTTAAGAGAAGCAGGACTTCGCTTACCAAAGCCTATTGGTCAGACGATTGGAATTGTAGGTGGTTTGGTTATTGGTGAATCTGCCGTACAAGCTGGAATTGTCAGTCCAGTCATGGTAATAGTCGTTTCGGTTACTGCGATTGCTTCTTTTGCGGTACCTTCCTATAGTGCAGGAATTGCATTTCGGATGCTTCGCTTTGTGACCATGCTTACTTCAAGTATTCTCGGTCTTTATGGCATTATTTTAACGTATATTATGATTAATGTTCATCTTGCGAGACTTAAAAGCTTCGGGTTGCCTTATACAGCTCCATTTTCACCAAACTTTAAACATGATTTAAAGGATTTGGTTTTCCGGGCACCTATTACCATGTTATCAAGAAGACCTCAATTTATGCAGACTGAAGATGATAAACGTATGGATACAAAGGGGGAGTAGCTCATGAAATCCTTTGAATATGGTGACGAGGAAATTGGAAAAAAGGATGTCATATTCCTGGTCGCTAATATGATAATTGGTTTTGGGATCCTTACTCTTCCACGTGCCATTGTAGATGTCACAAAATCAATAGATGGTTGGATGTCAATTTGTCTTGGTGCACTTGTAGCATTTATTTTTACAGGAGTGGTTGCACGATTAATTTCAAGATTCCCTAAGAAAAACCTTTTTGACATTTCGAAGTCCATCTTTAATAAGCCAGTTGCAATTGGTATCACATTTTTATTTGCATTCTATACGATGCTCTTTGTTAGTTATGAAATGAGGGGGGTCGCGAGCATTGCCAAACTATATCTGTTTGATGTAACTCCTGTCGAAGTAATTTGTCTAGTTTTTCTGTTAGTTGTTGTGTATGGCGTAGCAGGTTCGAGTACAGCATTATTACGAATAAATATTATGTTTATCCCCATCATCCTGTTTATTGTATTAATCTTAATCGTTTTTAATATCAGATTTTTTGAAATGGGAAATTTCAAGCCTTTTTTTATTACGGGGTGGTTAGATGTCATTAAGGCTTCAAAGGAAACCGTATTCTCTTTTTTAGGCTTTGAGATTTTATTATTTTATAATGTGTATAATAATCAACCGAAAAAGACTGTTAAAGCTTCATTAATTGGAATTACAATAGCCTTTCTTTTATATCTGATTGTGTTTTTTGCAGCCATTGGTGTGTTTGGTGTCGAAGTAACAAATAATCTCAACTTTCCAACTGCAGAATTAGCAAAACAAGTGGAAGTACCAGGTGGATTTTTTGAGAGATTTGAATCCATATTCTTTACGATATGGGTTATGACATTATTCAGCTCAGCAGCAATGGCATTTGATGTTACTCTTTTGGCACTTTGTGCCATCTTCAAAAAGATTAAGAGAATAACGTTCATCTTTGCCTTAACACCAATCATTTATATAATCGCGATGACCCCTCAAGATTTTAATGAATTTACTACATTTGGAATATATATCAGTTATTTAGGTATCTTGTTCAGTATGATTATTCCTTCTCTGCTGCTCATTGTCGCTAAAATAAGTGGGGTAAAGGGGAATGTATAAAGGTTTTTTGTATGTTAGTTTATGTTTGCTTCTAACTGGATGTTGGGATCAGGTTGAGAGTGAAGAACGTGGATATGTAATAGGAGTGGGAATCGATCCTTCAGATCATGACAAATTAGAGGATAGAGATGAAGCAGAGGTAACCGAGGATACCATTGCTAAAGAGAGATTTAAGGTAACATTTCAATTTGTGGTTCCAAGTGCTTTACAAGGTAAAGGGGGAGATTCCAGTCAAATTCAAAATCCGTTTCTAAATACTGCAGGCAGCGGGAATACGATGTTTCAAATTATTCGTGATATGTCGAAAAAAATGGCTCGATCCCCTTATTTCCAGCATATTAAGATGATCATAATCTCAGACGAGGTAGCGAAAAAGGGATATTTTCCTGAGGTGTTAGATATTTTCTTGCGAGATCATGAAATGCGACGATCGACAAAAATCATGATTTCCAAGGATACAACCAAGGATATATTAGAATCAAGAACAAGAGTAGAGAAATTACCTGTTATGTATATTGATTCGATAGCAGAAAATGCTTATAAAAATGGTGAATTATTACCTCCAGTAAATATTGGTAAGACACATAAATTTTTAATTGGAACAAACAGCTTCCTCATTCCTTTCATTAAGTCGAATAGTCAAAAAGTAGATTTGTCTGGTTCTGCCATTTTTAAAGGAGATAGTAAAAAAATGATTGGAACATTAAGTGGAATGGAAACACAGGGAGTAAATTTTATTACAGGTGAACTGAAAGGAGGAGTTATTGAAGTAATTGTAGATGGTCAATTGATCGTATTTGAAATTAAGAATGCAAAAAGAAAAATACATGCGAATGTCACCAATAAAGATCAAATAGACTTTACGATTGATGTTGTGGTTGAGGGTAATGTGAGTGAGGATTTTGGAGATTATAGTATATCTAAACCTAAAAATGTTGCCAAATTGGAAGAAAAAGTTGCAAAAAAAATTGAGACATTAACAGCAGGAGTAGTTGAAAAAACGCAAAAAGAATATAATGCCGATGTTTTAGGATTAGGCTCCTTTTTACATCAGGAATACTATGATAGTTGGAAAACCATTAAAAATGATTGGGAAAGTGGTTCACATGTTTTTTCAAAAAGTAACATACACGTTAATGCCAAGGTAATTGTTCGTACTATCGGGACTATCGTAGAAACCCAAAAATAAAGGAGGTAAACCATGTGGGACGCTATAATAGGAAGACTTCCTTCAAAGCTCATCCTCATAAATGCAGTTTTTTCTTTGTTAATCCCATTAGGAATTTATAAGTTAAATAAAGTGCTCCATCAATTTGGTGATCCCCCATGGAAAAATAATCAAAATCCTAAATAAAATTCTTGAATTCGGTGCCTGTCACTCTCCGTATTTAGAAAACAAAATCCAATTAATGAAGAGTGAGTAAATCCCAATTTCTCAATTATGCGTTTAATGATGCTTAGGAGGAAATATACGAAAGCCATTTTCTTTTAAAAGAAAATGGCTTTCGTATATTCGGTAAAACCTGTCGAATGGCCTAATCTTTCAGAAACTACTTTAGGATGGACCCCTTGTTGTAACATTAGAGTGGCGTGAGTGTGCCTTAAATCATGAAACCATACGATAGTTCCTGTGCATTTCAGTTGGTTGGATGGGTTTTCCGTTTCTACTTGTTCATTATCCCATGTCTGTATTTCAATTTTTTTGGTATTTGGGATGTATTTTGTTAAGTCCTCAGCCTTAAAAGATGCAGTAAAATGGCAACGCTTAATTAGGAATGTTGCTGAAGCAGTATTTTATTATTTTTTAATTAAAAAAACGTTGAAACGTTTCCAACTTGGTGTTATTATAGGTTTATCGAAACGTTGAAACGTTTCCAATATAAGAATAGGAAATAGTTTTATTACTGGAGGTAGTGGTAGTGCCAAGCATAAAAGATGTAGCAGAACTAGCAGGAGTGGGTGTTGGCACTGTTTCACGAGTCATTAACAATCATCCAACTGTAAAGCTCGAAACCCGGGAGAAAGTGAATGCTGCTATTAAACAATTAAATTATATTCCAAACGAAGTAGCAAGAAACTTTAAAATGCAAAAATCAACAATGGTTGCACTCTTGCTGCCGAGTATATGGCATCCGTTTTTCTCGGAGCTTGCTTATTATATTGAAGATGAGCTTGATCGTGAAGGGTATAAATTGATGCTTTGCAATAGCGGAGGCAGACCTGATAAAGAACTTTATTATTTCGATATGCTCAATCAGAATAAAGTAGCAGGCATTATTGGGATTACTTACAATGACATCGAAGATAGTGTGAGCACCGATATTCCGATTATCAGTATTGACCGGCATTTTGGAAAAAAAATCACTTGCGTAACCTCAGATAACTACAATGGGGGCCGAATTGCCTTAAGAGAGCTTGTGAATGCGGGAACGAAAAAAGCAGCCTATCTTGCAACTTATAGTAATGCTTATAGTGAGGTTGAACTTCGGAAAAAAGGATTTATTGATGAAGCAGAAGCTCAAGGAATCAAATATATGATCTACGAGGAACTTGATACTGTTTTTGATGATGATAGATACTTCGAAAATTTCTTCCAAAGAAAAGAACATCAGGATGTGGACGGCATCTTTGCAAATACCGATCTGCTGGCTGCCAAATATATTGATAAAGCTAAACAATATGGATTACGAGTTCCAGAGGATGTAAAAGTAATCGGTTATGATGGAATTCAGGATAATAAACTGTTTCACCCGATTCTATCGACGATCCGACAGCCGGTTGAGAAAATGGCAAGAACGTCTGTAAAACTTCTCATAAGAAAAATCGAAGGTGAAACATTGGACCAAGAAATCTTTCGAATCCCTGTTGTATATAGAGAAGGGGAAACGACATAGCTGTTCAAATTTTTTTACACTTGATTGGAAACGTTTCAACTGAGACAAAAGTTATAGAGTCAAATAAAAGAGGTTACCAACTAGCAGATAGTTCCCGCCAACTTAACCGATAAGAAATAATAATTTTTTACCTCATATTGGAAACGTTTCAATATGAGGTTTATCGAATCCTGTAAACCGAGAGGAGGAAACCATTAGGATGTACATATTTTTTTAGTACTTAATGGAAACGTTTCAACAGGAATAACAGAAATGATAAAAACCATAGTTGAAAGTGAGGTAAGGAGATGCAATTAGCAAGGAAAGGAAATCCAATCATCGATTCACCAATCCAAGTAAAAAAAGCATCAAAACTAAAAAAAATCTTGAGTAATTATCAGCTTTACTTATTTCTTTTACCCGCACTCATTTACTTTATTGTATTCCACTATGTCCCGATGTACGGTGTGTTGATTGCGTTTAAGGATTTTGTGGCAACAAAAGGGATTATGGGAAGTCCGTGGGTCGGTTTTAAACACTTTGAGCGGTTTTTCGAATCCTATCAATTTTGGACCCTTATAAAAAACACCCTGGGTCTCAGCGTCATCCAATTAATCGTTGGTTTTCCGCTTCCTATTTTTCTTGCTCTAATGTTAAACCAAATTAGAAGTGAGAAATATAAACGCTTTGTACAAACAGTGGTATATGCACCGCATTTTATCTCTGTGGTGGTATTAGCCGGAATGATCTATGTATTTTTTTCTAACAATGGTCTCATTAACAACATAATCCTGTTATTTGGCGGCGACCCGATCTCGTTTATGGCAAAACCGGAATGGTTTAAACCATTATATATCGCTTCAGGGGTATGGCAGGAAACAGGATGGGCTGCGATTATTTATCTGGCAGCGTTAGCAGGAGTAAGCCCCGAGCTGCATGAAGCAGCGGTGATGGATGGAGCAAATAAGTGGCAGCGGATCTTTCATGTAGACATACCTGCGATTATGCCAACGGCTGTTATTCTATTAATTTTATCAGTTGGCAACATTATGAACATTGGTTTTGAAAAAGCTTACCTGTTGCAAACACCAATGAACCAGCCGGCTGCGGAGATTATCCCTACCTATGTTTACAAGATGGGGCTACAGCAAGCCCAATATAGTTTTGCTGCAGCAGTAGGATTGTTTAATTCCGTGATTAATTTAATTTTATTAGTGGCAGTCAATAAGTTCGCGAAGAAATTATCTGGTACAGGATTATGGTAATGAAGGAGGTGCAGCAAGAATGAGTTTATTAGCTTTGAAGAATAAGAAAGTCACAAGAAGGTCAAAGGAAGACAAGGTTTTCGATATCATTAACGTTTTCCTGGTAGCGATTATTCTAACATTGGTCATCTATCCATTGTACTTTATCGTGATCGCTTCCTTTAGTGATCCAAACATGATTTACGAAGGAAAGGTATGGTTTATACCAAAAGAACTAACCCTTGAAGGATACGAACGAATCTTTAGGGACAGCAAGATTTGGCTGGGCTATAAGAACTCTATCATCTATACGGTAGTTGGCACGATTGTCAATGTATCTTTTACCTTAATGGCTGCCTATGCATTATCGAGAAAAGATTTGTATGGAAGAAATGTCATTATGTTTTTATTCCTCATGACAATGTTTTTCTCAGGCGGATTAATTCCTACCTACCTAGTTGTTAAAAACCTTGGTTTGCTTAACACTATGTGGGCGCTAATCCTTCCAAAAGCTGTCGCTGTATGGAACGTGATTGTGGCGAAAACGTTTTTTGAGTCATCCATTCCTAATGAGTTATTAGAAGCAGCGCGAATAGATGGATGTTCAGATGCAAAATTTTTCTCGAAGATTGTCCTTCCTTTATCTAAACCGATTGTTGCAGTCATGGTGTTGTTCTATGCAGTTGGACATTGGAACTCCTATTTTGATGCTTTAATCTATTTAAATAATGAAAACTTATATCCATTGCAATTAATTTTACGAAATATTTTAATTCAAAATCAGGCATCGACGATGATGATCAGTGATCTTGATTCCTTAGCCGCAAAACAAAGAGTTTCTGAGTTAATTAAATACGGTGTCATTATTGTCGCTTCCATCCCGCTTTTGATCATTTATCCATTTGTCCAAAAGTACTTTGTCAAGGGTGTTATGATTGGCGGAATTAAAGGTTAATAGAAATGATTTGCTATAAGGGGGTGATGGTAGACGTAATTACATAGTTTGCCATCCAATTATTAATCCAATAGGGGGAAAACCAAATGTTGAAATCAATCAAAAAAAATGTTCAAAGAAATAAGAAAAAGAGCATGGCAATGGCGTTGGTTTTAGGATTAAGTGCAACACTCGCGTTAACTGGCTGCTCAAACAACGATTCCGCCAGTTCTGAGAAAAAAACAGAGACTGCTTTCAATAAAACAGGTTTACCGATTGTTGATAAGAAAGTGACGCTAAACTTTGTTTCACCAAAGGCAGCCCTGGCACCTGATTATTCAGAAATGGTCATTTTTGACCGACTCGAAAAAGCAACAAACGTTCAAATTAAATGGAATAATATCCCTGGCGATGGATATCAAGAAAAGAAAAATTTAATGCTGGCAAGTGGCGATCTGCCAGATGCGTTCTATGCTTCAGGATTTTCCGATAATGATCTTGTGCAATATGGCCAGAACGGCACCATTATCCCATTAGAGGATTTAATCGACAAATATGCCCCTAATTTAAAGAACTTATTTGAACAAAGACCAGACTTGAAAAAAGTTGTAACAGCACCGGATGGACATATTTATTCCCTGCCGCGTGCCGAAGAAATGGATTTAGTCGCTATGCCTAACATAATGTTCATTAATAAAACATGGTTAGATAAACTGGGCCTAAAAATGCCAACTACATTAGAAGAATACCATGATGTGTTAAAAGCTTTTGTCGAAAAGGATGCGAACGGAAACGGTAAGAAAGACGAAATCGGGTTAACTTTCTGGTATAACGGCTGGTGCGGTAATGAAGGAGATTTAATTGGTTTGTTCGGCTTGCCTGATTCTCCATTTGATGCGGATCACCGCGTTGTGAGAGACGGAAAAGTTATCTATGCGGCGGTTCAGCCAGAGTTTAAGGAAGCGATTAAGTATTATAACGGCTGGGTTAAAGAAGGTTTGATTGACCCTGAGGTTGTAACGCAAAAGACGGAGCAGTTGTTTGCAAAAGGGAAAACGGAAGATCCAACACTTGGCTCGTTCATTTGGTGGGAAAATACAGAAGTAGTGGGACCGGATCGAGTGAAGGATTACGTCGTAATGCCTCCATTAAAAGGGAAAGATGGAAAAATTGTCATTGGCCGTTCAAACTATTCTGAGTATGGAAGAGATGCTTTAGTGATTACCTCAGCAAATAAAAACCCTGAGATTACGATGCGTTGGGTTGACCAATTGTATGAGCCAAAAATGTCTGCACAAATTAACTGGGGCCCAATCGGTGAAATTTATGAGGAAGATGCCAATGGCATGTTAGTCAATAAAGAGCTTCCCGCTGGTGTGGCAATGGGTGAATTGCGTCAGAAGGTTGCACCAGGTGGTCCGTTTGTCGTCTTAAAAGATCACTTTGGTAAAGTGGTAGACATGGAGCCAAGAGCAAAGGAAAGATTGCAAATTCTTGATCAGTATTACAGACCACATATGGTGCAAGAAAACTATCCATCTATCTTCTTCAGCCCTGAAGAGCTGGAAGTGATTAATACGATTGAGCCGGAAATAAAAGCATTTGTGAAGCAAAAAGAAGCTCAATGGTTAGTTGAGGGCGGAATTGAAAAAGAATGGGATGCTTATGTGAAACAATTAAATGATATGGGTCTTGATAAATTAATGAAAGTTTACCAAAAAGGATTAGACCGCTATAACAAACAATAATCCCAATATAAAGCCAGACATACTATGTCGTCTGGCTTTTCCTTTCAAAAATTAAGAATTAGGATGATGAACATAACATGTTGGATGTCACGGCTTTAGGAGAAGTTTTAATTGATTTTACCCCCTCCGGTTATTCGGAAAAGGGGCATGTATTATTTGAAACAAACCCTGGTGGGGCGCCGGCCAATGTTCTTGTGGCACTCTCCAGATTAAATAAGAAAACGGCGTTTATCGGGAAAGTGGGGCATGATCAATTTGGTCATATCCTCAAGGGTGTCTTAGAAGAACAAAAGATTGATACAAGCAATCTTTTATTCTCGGAAACTGTCAATACAACACTGGCTTTTGTTCATTTAGATGAAAAAGGGGATCGTTCCTTTAGTTTTTATCGTAATCCAGGTGCAGATATCATGCTGGAAAAAGATGAAATTGATGAAGATACAATCAAACAATCGCGAATCTTTCACTTCGGTTCCTTGTCGTTAACAAATGAACCTGCAGCCACTGCCACTTTTACCGCATTGGAATATGCAAAAAAGCATAATGTAACGATTTCCTATGATCCCAATTTACGAATTCCTTTGTGGGAATCTCTTGAAGACGCAAAGCGGCAGATTTTTAAGGGATTTGAATATGCCGATATCGTTAAAATTTCAGAGGAAGAACTGGAATTTTTAACCGGTTATCGTGATGTCATAAAAGGCACGGAAATTTTACAGGAACAATTTGGAACAGCTGTTATTTTTGTAACTTTAGGGGCAGATGGATGTTTTTATCGAAGCAAGCATGTATATGGTCATAAAGAAGGTTTCCAAGTAAAAGTTGCCGACACAACGGGAGCGGGGGATGCTTTTATTGGCGGTGTATTGTATCAAATCCTTGAAAGGAATAAACCGTTAGACCATTTAACGGCAGCAGATTTTGAAAAAATGGTCACTTTTGCTAATGCCATTGGAGCATTAACGACAGAAGGAAAAGGTGGAATTCCCAGTATTCCAACAATGGAGCAGGTTGAAAGGTTTTTAAAAAAGAATTCCTAAATGGAAGAAAGGAAGAACGTTAAAAATGAATAACAACGTCCTAGAAAAACAACAGTATTATACAGAAAAATACCGTCCGCAGTATCACTTCACACCAGAGCGAAACTGGATGAATGACCCGAATGGGATGGTGTTTTATAAAGGGGAATATCATTTATTTTATCAATACCATCCCAATGGAACAACATGGGGTCCCATGCATTGGGGACATGCGGTAAGTAAAGATCTTGTTCACTGGGAACACCTTCCGATAGGTTTGGCTCCCGATGAGCATGGAACGATTTTTTCGGGTAGTGCAGTCGTAGATTGGAACGACACTAGCGGTTTCTTTGGGGGGAAATCAGGGTTAGTGGCGATTTTCACTCATGCTGATACATACCCTGATTCTGATCGTCCACGACAAAGGCAGAGTCTTGCCTATAGCAAAGATAATGGCCGTACATGGGTAAAGTATGAGGGGAACCCTGTTCTTCAAGAAGAAAGTATTACAGATTTTCGTGATCCAAAGGTATTCTGGCATCGTGCAACCAATGAATGGGTTATGGTATTAGCCGCAGGTCAAACGGTTAGAATCTATACTTCCAAAAATTTGACTTCATGGGTGTTTGCAAGTGAATTTGGTGAAGGAGATGGCTCCCATCAGGGTGTTTGGGAGTGTCCCGACCTTTTTGAATTACCTGTTGATGGTGACTCCAACCAGAAAAAATGGGTGCTATTTGTCAGCATCGGCAATGATCCAAAATATAAAGAAGGCTCGAGAACGCAATATTTTATTGGCGATTTTGATGGCATAACATTTTTCAATGATTATGAACCAGAAACGACTCTGTGGATTGACCATGGCCGCGATAATTATGCAGGCGTCAGCTGGTCTGATGTTCCAGCCGAAGATGGAAGAAGAATTTATATTGGGTGGATGAGTAACTGGCAATATGCAAATGTTACTCCGACAAATGAATGGCGAAGTGCGATGACGGTTCCAAGAGTACTCGAGCTAAAGAAAACCGAAGAAGGGATTCGGTTAGTACAAAATCCGGTTCATGAATTAGAAGGTCTTCGTGATGAAAAGATAATAATAGAAAACCAAGCAGTTGTACCGGGAAATAATCTTCTAGCAAATGTGAAAAGCAACACATTCGAAATCATTGCCGGGTTTGAAATTGGAACCGCAACTGAATTTGGATTCAAGGTTTGTAAGGGTACTAATGAAGAAACGATTATTGGATATGACGCAGAAAATCAAACATTATTTGTAGAGCGAACCAATTCAGGAGAGGCTGCTTTCCATGAGGACTTCGCCGGAAAACATGAGAGCAAACTACTGACGGAAGAGAATAAAATCATCTTACATGTTTTAGTGGATCAGTCGTCCGTAGAATTGTTCGGAAACGATGGACTATCGGTAATAACAGATTTAATCTTCCCAAATCAAGAAAGTAAGCAAATCGAGCTTTATGCAAAAAATGGAGAGGTTAAGTTGAATTCATTAGAGCTTTACACGTTAAAATCTACGTGGAGATAAAGCAGTGAAAAGGAAACAGGGGGAATGACAGGATGAACATATACAATAGATTATATTCGGCATTGAATACAATCGTAGATTTATTTCTATTAAATTTGCTATGGGTTATTACAATGCTCCCCCTAATCACCTTTTTTCCAGCAACAGCTGCTGTGTTTGGCGTTGTCCGGAGACGAGTTTTACAAAAGGAAACCGAAGGTATTTTTAGATCCTTTTTTCAACTGTTTAAGGAGAATTTCAAACAAAGTTTCGTTATCTCTATTATTTGGTCGGCACTAGCACTTTTCTTATATTTTGATTATAGGATTATCGACCCTAGTAATTCTGTTGGTCAACTCATTTTGTATATCATCTTAGTCATTGGAATTTTGTTGTTTAGTTCAATCTCCATTTATCTTTTTCCAATTATGGTGCATTTCGAACTAAGCTGGAAGCATGTCATTCGAAATGCCTTTCTTTTTTCCATCATGAATCCGATTTTAACGATACTTTTATTAATAATTGTTGCGGCGGCTACTGCTCTGTTCTACTTTTATCCAGCTACGATTTTCATCATCGGCAGTTTTGCAGCCTATGCTGTTTACTATTTATGCCAACTATGGTTTAACCAGTTGCTTAACATGAAGGGAACAAACTGAAGTAACATCCTGGGTGCACTTAAACCATACAGTAGCACCCATTCTTTAAAAATCAGTTTGTAACCGCATTCTATTTACTTGGTTATTAAAGAGAAATAAATGTTGGAGGGGAACAGAGTTGAAGCAAAGGTTAAAAAATCAAGGAATATCGGTAGTGGTCATTTTTTCTTTAATTGTTTCGATGTTTATCCCCACTGTTTCTAGTAATGCTGAAACGGGGGAAACATCCATTTCGTCTAGTGTTGGGGAAGAACCATTTCGGTCCAAATTCCACTTTTCTCCGGAAAAAAACTGGATGAATGATCCAAATGGCATGGTTTATTACGATGGGGAGTATCATCTGTTTTATCAACATAATTCCACAGAGCCAAAGTGGGGACCGATGTATTGGGGACATGCCGTAAGTAAAGACTTGGTCAATTGGGAGCACTTGCCGATTGCACTATATCCGGATGAAACAGGTTTTATCTGGTCTGGAAGTGTCGTAATAGATTGGAACAATACGACTGGATTTGGAAACGATTCCAAACCGCCAATGGTGGCGGTATTTACTCAAGAAAAAGGCGGCCACCAGGTTCAAAGTTTAGCCTATAGTAATGATAAGGGCCGTACTTGGACGAAGTATGAAGGCAATCCGGTTATCCCAATGCCAGAGGGGATCGATGTTTTCCGGGACCCGAAGGTATTTTGGCATGAGGAAACAAACAAGTGGATTATGGCTATTTCAGCCGGTGACCGCGTTTATTTTTATAACTCGCCAGATTTAAAAAATTGGACGAAAGTGAGTGAATTTGGCAATAATGATGGTTCCCATTCGGGAACATGGGAATGCCCGGATTTATTCGCCCTTCCGGTAGATGGAGATCCAAATAAGAAAAAGTGGGTATTGGCTGTCAGTATTAGTGAAGGAGCACCTGCCGGCGGGTCCGGCATGCAGTATTTTATCGGCGACTTTGATGGGAAAACCTTCACCAATGCCAATGATCCGAGTGAAGTTCTCTGGGCTGATTATGGTGCTGATTTTTATGCAGCCGTAACATGGAGTGATGTTCCTGATGGGCGCCGTTTATGGCTTGGATGGATGAATAATTGGAAATATGGACAGGACATTCCAACATCATCATTTAGAGGAACGATGTCGATTCCGCGTGAACTTGCCTTATCAACGGTTGATGGGGATGGAATTCGGCTTATACAGAAGCCTGTAAGAGAATTAGAGAGTCTTAGAGTGAATCCACAAGTTTTCGAGAATAAAGTGCTAACCCCGGGTGACAATCTGCTATCGAATGTGACTGGCGATTCCTTTGAGATTATCGCTGAATTTGATTTAAATTCGGCGACTGCCACGGAGTTTGGTTTTAACATTCGAAAAGGCGAAAGCGGGCAAACCAAGATTGGTTATGATATTGGCAATAAAAAATTGCTAGTTGACCGTTCCAATGCTGGTGAATCTAGTTTCAACGATCAATTTGCGGCAAAACATGAAGCGCCATTAACAGCGATGAATGATACCGTTAAACTCCACCTAATCGTTGACCGGGCATCGGTCGAAGTATTTGGCAATGATGGCCAGGCAGTGATAACCGATCAATTCTTCCCCGATCCTAATCATCGATCGCTTGAACTTTATACAACCGGTGGGGAAGTATCACTAAAATCATTAATGGTATATGATTTGAACCACGCTTCTTTTGTTTCAAACATAGACAAAATGGCTGTTGATGGAGCGAGTCTGCCAAATCAGATTGAAAACCCGGATTTTGAGAATGGCAGTCTATCAGGATGGACAGAAGCAGGGTCTTCATTTGATCAACCAGTATCCAATGCTGCAACCTTCTGGGGTGGTCCCTTTCAGCATCAAGGAACCTACCATGTTTGGGGATTTGCCGGGGCATCGAATGATGCAAACTCTGATTTCCGTACGGGCGAAATGAAATCTACTGTATTTAAACTTGGCGGGAATGGAAAAATTGATTTCCTCGTTGGCGGGGGCCAGGATATTACTAAACTATATGTTGCCTTGGTTCGGGCTTCGGATGGAAAAGAGCTTTTTAAAGCAACGGGATCCAACACAGAAGCCTATAGAAGAGTCAGTTGGGATGCCTCAGAATATATGGGAGAAGCATTGTATATTAAGGTTGTTGACTATCATTCCGGCGGATTTGGGCACATCAATGTTGACGATTTTCATGTTTTTAATAATGACACTGTGATGACCGATGATATCCAAAATCCGGATTTTGAGACCGGTGATTTAACAGGATGGACGATTGTTGAAGGTGATGCCTTCAGCCATCAGGATGTTACAGCTGATAAAGATTGGGGTTGGGGTGGACCGTTTAATCACCATAACCAATACCATCTATGGGGAGCTAAAGACGGCGGAGACGGACAAACGGGAATTTTAAAATCATCAACCTTTACCCTGGCAGGGAATGGTGAAGTTAACTTCCTTATCGGTGGCGGTAATGATATTGACAACTTGTATGTTGCCTTAGTCAGAGCCTCAGATGATAAAGAACTGATCAAAGCGACCAACACCAATTGGAATGAAAGTGAAACTTATACCCGGGTAAAGTGGGAAGCGGCCCATTACTTGGGAGAAAAAGTCTATATCAAAGTGGTGGATCATGCAAAAGAAGGATGGGGCCATATTAACGTGGATGACTTTCATGTGAAAAATGCCGGTATCATAACAAGCTGGCCATTGGATGAAGGCAGTGGAACAAAAACTAAAGATATTGTAAGAGGAATGGAAGACCCTATTTCCTATGTATTTACGAATGCATTATACAAGCCATCGACCGACCCGTTATGGAGGGACGGGATTCGAAATAAGGCCCTGCTGTTTGATGGGTATTCTACATGGATTACGAGGCCATCTGATCAGGTTGTTAAGCCAACGGATGCCCTTACGATAGAAGCGTGGGTTGCACCAAGATCATATGAGTGGGGCGATCTCGGCCAATTGTCTGCTATCGTAAATCAACACAATAAGGCTGCTAGCGAAGGCTATATTCTTGGAATGGGACGGCACGGGAAATGGTCGTTTCAGGCAAGTATTAACGGTGAATGGAAGGAAGTTTGGGCCGCCGAAAACAAACCTCTTGAAAAAAATAAATGGTCGTATATTGTGGCCACATTTGATAAGGCGGAGCAAAAAATGAGGCTTTATTTAAATGGTGAATTGGTTGGGGAGACGGCCACACCAAAAGGGACCATCACCCCATCATCGAATGACTTATTAATTGGAAAACATAATAGCGCTGCTCTGATTAATGGAGCCTTCACTGCCAATATGTTTAATGGAATGATGGATGAATTAAAAATGCATAACCAATCTCTGTCAGGAGAAAAAATTAAAGAGAATTATGATTCCTATTTAAATAGTTTTGAGAGTCATAAACTTCCGGTGCCTGATTTGGCACCAGACCGGAGCAGGTATGATGGCGACCGATACCGGCCGCAATATCATTTTATTGCCCCGGAGCATTGGATGAACGAGCCTCATGCGCCAATCTACTATAATGGGAAATATCATCTATTCTATCAAAGTAATCCTCAAGGCCCATATTGGCATCAAATTCATTGGGGACATTCTGTAAGTGAGGATATGGTTCATTGGAAAGATGCACCGATCGCACTTGCACCTGATGGGAACTCCGTTGCACCTGATGGTGTTTGGTCAGGCGGATCAACTGTGGATGCGAATGGGAACCCAGTGTTATTGTTTACAGCAGGCGATGATAAAAAGGTTCCAAATCAAATGACTGGTCTTGCAACTAGTACAGATCCTGAAGACCCGGATTTGAAAGAATGGTCCATGTATGAGGAACCCGTTACGGTTCAAGCGCCAAACCTGCCGGCAAATGAAGGGGAGGTATGGTATGGCCAATTCCGTGATCCGTATGTTTGGAAAGAAGCTGATACATGGTATCAAATCGTTGGTTCAGGTATTAAAAACGTAGGTGGAACAGCACTTCTTTATACCTCTAAAGACCTGAAAAATTGGGAATATAAAAAGCCGCTTTTGGTTGGCGATTATAAGCAATACCCGAAAACAGGTCAGGTTTGGGAATTACCGGTATTCCTGCCATTAGGAAAGGATGCTAAGGGTGTTGAAAAATATGTCTTCTTTATCAATCCTTGGTTTGATGGGTACAGTCCGCACAATGTCAAATATGTTTGGTATTGGATTGGGACATGGGATAAGGAGAAATTGGAATTTGTTCCTGACCACACGGACCCAAAACAGTTTGATTATGGTGAACACTTTACAGGACCAAGCGGTATGGTTGATGGAAAAGGACGTTCCATTCTCTTTAGTATTGCCCAGGACCGCCGGACCGAGCAGCAGCATTACGATGCTGGCTGGGCACACAATGCAGGGCTGCCGCTTGAACTTTCTTTAAATTCAGAAGGTGGGTTAGGAATTAAACCAATATCTGAATTAAACTCCTTGCGGAAGAAGGAACTTGTTTCGATTAAGAATAAGAAAACAGATAAAGCCAATGAATTATTAAAAAATGTTAAGGGTGATCTGTTGGAAATTCAACTTGAGATTAATCCAACCTCTGCAAAAAAAGTTGGTCTGAAGCTTAGAAAGTCAGCTAATGGAAAAGAAGAAACCCTCCTATTCTTTGATGTTGATAAACAATCACTAAACATCGATAGAAACAAATCCAGTCTTGATCCGGATATCCAAAAAGGTATTCAGGGCGGAGAGCTTACGATTGGTAAAGAAAATCTCAAGCTTCATATATATCTGGACCGGTCGATGATTGAAGCGTACGCGAATGGTGAGAAAAGCATCACATCACGTGTATATCCAACACTGTCCGATGCACTCGGTCTACAATTATGGAGTAGTGGCGGAAATGCGAAAGTGGTATCGATGAAGGTATGGGAAATGGGTTCCGCATACGGGGAAACAATTCCGGCCCATTGGCCAGAATCGGATGAACAGGGTGTTCCTGTCCCAGAAAGCGCAGAATTAGCTAACCATGATTTCCAAACCGGCGATTTAACAGGATGGACTGTCGTGGAAGGGAATGCTTTTAGTAATGAACACGTTACAAGGGCAACCGATTGGGGATGGGGTGGTCCTTTTAATCAAGCCTCTGACCGAATGGACTCTGAACGTTACCATTTATGGGGGTTCAATGGAGAAAAAGGCGGGGATTCCCTGACAGGAGTGTTAAAATCGGAGAACTTTGTGTTAGGCGGGAACGGAAAAATCGATTTCCTTATCGGTGGGGGAGCAAATATCGACAGGCTTTATATTGCATTGGTAAGAGCTTCAGACAACAAAGAGTTGATCAAGGAAACCGGTGGCAACTGGGAAGCCTATCGAAGAGTTTACTGGAATGCTTCTGACTATATTGGTGAAGAATTATATATTAAGGTTGTAGACTATGAAACTGGCGGTTTTGGTCATATTAACATTGATGATGTAAATGTACCTGTGGCCATAAAAAGATAAAATCTTACCTTGATAGATAAGATCAAATCACCTAGAATCATCTATAAAAATCAAAATCGCAGGATTGTTACTGGTTAGCAGGCAAGACCTAAAATGAGTGAAGGACAGAATATACCTTTGTGTATATGTTCTTACCATTTTAGGTCTTTTTAATTTTTCGTTCACTTTGAAATAATTTCAGCTCGAGCAGATGGGGTTAAAACCATTGATCAACTCTTAAACGCACCTTTGAGCTTTTGTTTAAGAAACTGGTTGACAGAGAAATTCTAAATATTAAAATTACTATTATTTATGTAATATCTGTTAATATAAAAATTAATATCAATCTATTAAATAGAGAATAAATGGTGAATTTGAAAGGGGATACACGGTTTTGAACTCAAAATATCTAGATTTACTTGTCCAAAAATATGATTGTGAAGAAAAAGTGGTAACTGAAATTATTAATCTGGAAGCCATTCTTAATCTACCAAAGGGGACGGAACATTTTGTCAGTGATTTACATGGCGAGTATCAAGCCTTTCAACATGTGTTAAGAAATGGTTCTGGGAATGTAAAAAAGAGAATCAGAGACTTGTTTCAAGATGTTTTATTTGAAAAAGAAATAAATGAGTTTGCGACATTAGTTTATTATCCAGAAGAAAAATTAAAATTAGTGAAAAGTCATTTTAGCAATGAACAAGAATTAAACCAATGGTATGTCGTAATCATCGAGCGGATGATTAGGCTTATTTCTCATGCTTCCTCCAAATATACACGTTCGAAATTACGAAAAGCATTGCCGAGTCAGTTTGTGTTTATTATAGAAGAGTTGCTATACAAAACGAACCAATCTGAAAATAAGGAGCAATATTATAAAGAAATTGTCGAGCAGATTATCTCCTTAGGTCAGGCTGAAAAACTCATAACAGGGCTCGCGTATACTACTCAGAGATTGGTAGTCGATCATCTTCATGTAGTTGGGGATATTTATGATCGTGGACCCGAACCTGATAAAATCATGGATACTCTCATCAATTATCATTCCGTTGATATTCAGTGGGGAAACCATGATGTACTTTGGTTAGGTGCTTTTGCTGGTTCAATGGTTTGTCTCGCTAATATCATTCGTATCTGCGCAAGATACGACAATCTGGATATTATTGAAGATGTATATGGAATCAATCTTAGACCCCTGCTGAATCTTGCGGAGAAATACTATGAGGACAATCCGGCTTTCAGACCTAAGGTACATTCAGATAAGAAACAATCTGATCATGAAAAATTACAAATAACGAAAATTCATCAAGCCATTGCGATGATTCAGTTCAAACTTGAAATGCCTATTATCAAGAGACGCCCGTATTTTAATATGTCAGAAAGGCTTTTGCTTGAGAAAATTGATTATGACAAGAACGAAATAACGATTTATGGGAAAACCTACCCTCTAGAAAATATTTGCTTTGCAACGGTAAATCCAGAGCAGCCTGATCAATTATTAGAAGAAGAAAAGCAGGTTATGGAAAGATTATTATTTTCAGTCCAGCATTCAGAAAAGCTGGCCAGACATATGAATTTCCTTATGAAGAAAGGGAGTCTTTATTTAAAATATAACGGGAACCTATTAATACATGGTTGTATTCCTTTAGATGAAGAAGGGAATATGGAAAAAATGGTTATCGAAAACAATACCTATTCAGGTCGTGAATTACTTGATGTTTTTGAACGGTATTTACGGCATGCTTTTGCACACCCTGAAGTCACAGATGATCTTGCGACAGATATGGTCTGGTATTTATGGACAGGACAATATTCATCACTCTTTGGAAAAAGAGAAATGACCACTTTTGAGAGGTACTTTATAAAGGACAAGGCAACCCATAAAGAGAGAAAGAACCCATACTACTATTTACGTGAAAATGAAGAAATTTGCCGCAAAATCCTTACAGAATTTGATCTGAATCCTGACCAGGGTCATATTATAAATGGCCATACACCAGTTAAAGAAATTGAGGGAGAAAATCCAATTAAAGCAAATGGTAAGATGATCGTGATCGATGGAGGTTTCTCCAAAGCTTATCAATCCACAACAGGTATAGCAGGATATACGTTACTATATAATTCCTTCGGTATGCAACTGGTCGCCCATAAGCATTTTAATTCAAAAGAAGATGTTTTACTTAACGGGACAGACGTTTTATCAATAAAAAGAGTGGTAGATGAAGAATTAAAGAGAAAAAAGGTTAGAGAAACGAATGTTGGAGAGAAATTATTACAGGAAATCTCTATTTTAAATAGTCTGAGAGAATACCGCTATATGAATTAATACCAATTAGGAAGAGCTTTAAAAAAGGAGAGGGGACTTTTCTCATTGGAGTCAACTCTCCTTATTTAGGTTGTTCCATGAACTAGAAAAACCCTTTGCAGGAAGAATAGCAGAGTTCAATAAAACGACATAAAAAAGATCATTTCATCATATTAATCATCAATGAGAGTTTAAAGAGGTGAAAACATGTTACGCAATGTTGGCAGAAGATTCATCTGGTTTCTGATCGGAAGTACAATCTTTGCTACCTTTATCGGATATGTAATGTTTAAGGCTGGCCTCATATCATTTCCGGATATTCCCAAGCCCCAAAAAACTCTGAATATAAAAGATTGTAATCGAAATAGAAGAGTTGGTAGAATTCGAGTTACTTAGAGATTTCAAGCATCACCGTGAACTTTTAGTTGTTCTAATCTTGACATTAAAAATCGCGAAGGCACTGTCATGATGATAGTGACTTCTTTATTTAATTCTAATCCCCACTTTACATATAGGAATTGTATGTTTATAATAAAATTAATCTAATAAACGAATTAAAAGTTGTTGTATTTAAGGAAAGTTTTTGTAAAAAAAAAGGAGTGTTCCTCATGAGAAATAATGATGAAAAAAAGCGACAAAAACTTATCAATAAATTAATTTTCTTAAACGTATACAACAAAGAAGATCAACAGCTTTATAAATTGCCAATATCGAAATTAGAATATGAGTATAGAAGATTTAAATTACAAAACCATCCGCATGGTGAGTTTGGGTCTATTCAGTGGGTATAAAATAAATATGGTTACGTTCCATAAGACTGTATGGTGTTTCCACACCTGCGGTCTTTTTTTGGGAAAGGAAATTATAAGGAGAGGGGACTATTCTCTTAGTAGTCAACTCTCCTTATTTAGGTTGTGCCATGACCTGGAAAAAGTTTATAAAATAACAGGAATTGTAAAATCATTGCGATACTATGATGGTAAATATGCCTCTAAATTTATTATTTTTCTCTGACAATCAAGGCTGAAATCCAGCCCTCGATCCCGTTTGCGGTTTGAACTTTTAGCCACTTAATACCTTGGGAATCTACTTGTTCTTCATTCAAAAAGTGGATGATTTCTCCATTTGTTATCGTGTATAGACGGGGCGCGGTAAGTGCGGGAGCTTCTCGAATATTTCCGCCTTCTTCATAATTCTTATTTAAAATTAATTCTTTTTGATCAGGGGAAGCCCCGGATGCTTGTATGTGCACATGTTCCTGGTTTAACCATACATCAGCATTCTTCCATGTTTGTGAATACCACTCATTTGGATTGTTCATGATGGCACCAGTAAGCAAAATCACTAAAGCTGTGGCAGAATAGAAGGTCCATCTTTTAATCGTTGTCTTATTCCTTTTCCGTTTCATGAAAAGCTGAATCATTTTGTTGAAAAAACCTTCGAACAAGGCAAACATTCCTTCAATGATATCAACCCAAACAGGTATGCCAGCTTTTCCTGCTTCTCTCCGGTTTCTTTGCATCGTGAAAAGAAGTGCCATGATTGGGTAAGAAAGGAGATAAAGCATTTTTTGCAACAAACGGCACAGCAAGTTCAAGAAGGGAGGAACAATGTACAACAAAATCAGCCTTGCGAGCTGCAGGAGCGCAAAGAGAGCCAAAAAAATACGCATCCATTCCGGCAGGACAGAAATAAGTGACCAAATCCAAAACAGCTGGTTTAAAATGGATTCCACAACCGCTAATCTCCTTTATTTAAATAGGATGAGAGTTCTCTCCTTGGACCAGAAATCTGTTTTTTTCTATTCATGTTTTCCAGTTTGACGGGGAGATAAGGGAATAGCTTTTTTAGCTTGGCCAATCTTTGTTCTGCCTCAAACTGGTCAATCGAGTGATCGTTGATCAAGTTAAAAAGTTGTTTGTTTACCTCATATTTGAAGGCTTGATTTTGGCTAAACTCCGATTCCACTAACCGCTTTGCCATTTCATTCTTTTCTCCAAGCTTCCCTGCTGTGATAAAATCACCTGCTTGAAGGGCTTCTTTAATCGAGGCCGAAATCCGGCGGGCTTCCTCCAAGTCCAGAGCCTCTTGATAGGCAGATAGTTCGGCGTTCCGGTCTAAATCGGCGATCGCCTCATCATGACGCTGGTCCCGAATACCTTGCCGGATCAAAACACGAACATTTCGAACCACAATACCAGCCTCTCTTAACACCTTCACTAATCGCGAGGTTTGAAAAAATTCTTCAATATGCCGGGCAAAACTCAGATCCTCTTCAATAGGATAAAATCTTGCTTCCGACTCCACCCAGAAGGACAGATTATTGTTAAAAATGTTGCCAATTTCTCCTGCATTTTGTTGAACTAAACGTTCGGGATGTTCAACGGCAATATCGATAAATAGATTGATAGAAAACCTTCTTCCTCTTGTAGCCGACGGGACTTCCTCCTTGAAGGTGATGGTTTGCTGCTTCATATTTACTGTATAAACCTTTTTATATTTACCAATCCGCAATTCACTACGTGACAGACGCTCTCCATTTTTAACTGCATGGTATCCGTTGTGATTATTAACGTAAACAAAGGCATAGGTCATAGACGACGCCGGCGGCTTTTCCAAAAAACTAAATTTCACTTCTTTAACCTCTTCAATAAAATGCATTAGGTTATTCCCTCCAGGTTAACTATTTTCATTGAGAGATCACTTACCCTTGTCTACATTCTATGCAGACAATCGGAAGAAAAGCCCCAAAATCTATTCATAAATTGATGATTCAATATCATTGAGTCGAAGAAGCCCCCGTATTTATCCGTGGGGATGAATTCGGTCTACAATAAAGGAAGGGGTACGTTCTGCCACTTACGTTTCCTCCTCTCTATAAAGAACGTCTGTTCTCGAGATTAATCGTGTCATATATAATACGGCGTTGGGCGAACTGTTAAAAAGAGAGACACAAATGAAACGGACCAAACGGAATAAAAAGATAATGCAACAACTTGCTGCCGTCGTTTTTTAATTGAGTGCCGTCCTTGTGATTTCTAAAATTTGTTGTCTACCGGAATGTTGTCCTGCATGATAAAATGAATAAACTATATGACTAATTTGTTTTCTTCTAAGATAATAATTTTACAATAATAATAGGTGTGATGAATTTGCAGAGAACAAAGACAGCAATATTTATTATTACTGGTTTAATAGGATTGAGTATTCTTCTATATTTACTTCTGCCAGTTCGTAATAAAGCAAAGTTGGAAAGTGAACCGGTAATCGCTTCGATGAACCAAGAGCATATAGAAAATACTAAAGATACTGTAACTGAAAATGCAACAGCTGAAGAAAAGGTACAAATAGAACCAGCTGAAAAGAATGATAACACAATAACGGAAGAGATTAAGGCTAAGGTCAGGGAAGTAGTAGAAGGTGCTTTAGATTTATTTAAAAAAGACCAAAAGATTGTGTCAATCGGCGACTCTTTAACCGAAGGGATTGGAGATGAATCAGAGAATGGCGGTTATGTCGGCATCCTGAATCACACGTTTGAAGACAATAACCTAAATATCACGGTAGAAAACTTCGGTAAAAAAGGAAACAGGTCAGATCAATTACTAAAACGGCTGGAAAATGAAGAAATTCAATCTGCTATTAAAGAGGCTGAAATTGTTCTAATAACCATTGGTGCTAATGATATAATGAAAGTATTCAAATCAAATTTTATGAACATTACAATGGAACCTTTTCAAGAAGAAAGGGTGGAATATATAAAGCGATTAACAGCCATTTTTGATAAAATCAATTACTTGAATCCAGATACCCAAATTTATTTAATTGGTTTTTATAACCCATTTGAACGACACTTTAGCGAAATAAAAGAACTTGGCATGATCATTGACAATTGGAATGATGCTGGAATATCAATTACAGATAAATATGACAATGTAAGGTATATTCCAACAAAAGACTTATTTAGTAATCCAAACATAGACTTATTAGCAGAAGATGAATTCCACCCAAACACAAGTGGATATAAACTAATGGCCGAGCGAGTTTTAGAATATTTGAAAGAAACGAATGAAGAAGGAGAGATTAAAACAGCCGATCTTGAATCATAAAATGAAAATTATTAAAATTGAGTATTTCAAGAAGAAGCTGATTTTAATAGTAACATTAATGAGTTTTCTAAAAAAAAACAATCTGTAAAACCTTGTATTTTAAGGTTTTACAGATTGTTTTTTTACGAGGTCAGATGTTAATTCCCAGCCCCACGATATTTCTTTACTCCCGCATTCCACAGAAGAACCGCAATACCGAAAAAAAGGATTCCCATGACTGGTGTGAAAAAGGCGTAGCCATACCATTCTTCTCTATTTAAAAAATAGGAAGCTGGATACACACCGACAAAGGCAAAAGGTAAAATCCAAGTTAATACAAATTGAATAACCTTATTGTAAATATTGACGGGGTATCGGCCGTAATTGCTGATATTATACATCATTGGCATAATATCCGTACGGCTGTCTGACCAAAATCCAATCGTGGCAATGGAAATAAAAATCCCGGCATAAATAAAAGCCCCGCCAATCACCATGACGATAAAGATCAACACATCATACCAAGCAAAGGTTAGGCCTTGGTTCACCATAGCATAACCCATAATCACTAAGCCGGTAATGACACCGAATAAAGATTCCAGCTCCATTCGCTCCATGATGATTTGGAATAGGCTGTGAACAGGGCGAGTGAGAACGCGGTCCATTTCTCCTTTGACAATATAGCGGTCATTAAAGTCCCATATGTTAAAAAAAGACGTAAATAAGGCATAAGGAACAAGGAAAAATCCATAAATAAAAATAATTTCATCACGGTTCCAGCCGCCCAAAAAGGCTGTATGGCGAAATACAATTAAAATGAAAATTAAATTTACAGCTTGAAATAATAGATCAGAAAGGATTTCAATCGCCGTATCGACACGATAAGTGAGCCTTGTTTTTAAATATTGAGAGGCGTATTGAAAGAACAATGATACATGAAACATTGGTCAGCCCCCTTGTACAATTAAGTGTTTTTTTGCTAGTATCCAAAGAAGACGGATCGGAATCAGTAAGATCAAAACCCAGAACGCTTGTAAAAGCAATGCGTTATAAATCTCTTGACCGACAAAGCCTTCTGTAAAAATCATACTTGGAACATAGCTGATCGCTTGAAATGGCAAATATGTCATCAGCCCTTGAGCCCATTCTGGATAAAATGAGATGGGGAGAAGTAAACCAGAGAACAAGTCGATTACGACACGTTTTGCACGAATCAACCCTGAGTTATTAAATAAAAAGAACGTCATCATTCCAGTTAATAGGTTAATATGCGTATTCACAATAAAACTAAATACGAGCGAGACAAAGAAAAACAGCCACGTAGTCAAACTAGCATCAAAACGGACCGGAAAAATCAACGCCACAATGATCATGCCAGGGACAGAGAAAAACAATAAGCGAAAGATTCCTTCCCCAAGTGCCTGCATTGTTTTCATCCCTAAATAGTTATATGGACGGATCATTTCAATGGCGACTTTGCCATCTTTGATTTCAGCAGCTATTTCACGATCAATATTGTTATAATAAAACGCTCTTGCCATCCAGGCTACTGCCAAATAGGTCGTCATTTGAGCGACTGACAATCCTTGAATTTCTTCTTTTCCTCCATAAATCGCAGACCATAAAAAATAGTAGGCTCCAATATTTATGCTATAAATTAAAATCCCGCTATAATAGTTTGTCCGATAGGCGAGCATCATTAAAAAACGAACCCGAATCATTTCCATATACATACTCATGTGAGGGCCATACCTTCTTCATAAATCTTCCGGACAATCTCTTCAGTAGAAACTTCATTGATGCGAACATTCTTAATCGGATTTTTTTGTACGACATCACTAATTAATTGAGATACTAGTTGCTCATCTCCATTGATATACCCGAGCCAGGTGGTCGCGTCCTTTTGTTCCCATTGAATATTTTCCATAACCGGCAAGCTGCTGTGAGGGATTTCTGACAAAAATTCAAATTCTATTTGTTTTCCTTCAACCGCATGTTCTTGTAGCTGATTCAGCTTGCCATCATAGATGATTTTTCCTTCATCTAATAGCACCACTCGTTCACAAAGGGCTTCAATATCGGTTAAGTCATGTGTTGTCAATAAAATGGTTGTTTTATATTGCTCGTTAATTTCTTTTAGAAACTTACGGATTTTTAATTTTACTAATACATCTAGCCCAATCGTTGGCTCGTCTAAAAAGAGGAGAGGAGGATTGTGTATAAGGGCTGCGGCTAATTCGCAGCGCATCCGTTGTCCAAGAGAAAGCTTTCGTACTGGTTTATTTAATAAAGGGCCGATTTCTAACGTTTCAATCACATGGCCCATATGACGGTTATAGTCCTCATCCGACACACGGTATACTTTTTTTAATAACCGGAAACTCTCTTGAACCGCAATATCCCACCATAGCTGTGACCGCTGGCCGAACACGACGCCAATGCTTCGCACAAATTCTTCCCGCTGTTTATGGGGGTTCATTCCATTTACCATAATGGAACCGGATGTGGGTGTCAAAATACCGGTTAACATTTTTATTGTCGTTGATTTACCAGCACCGTTCTCTCCAATATAGCCAACCATTTCCCCTTGTTTAACGGTTAAGGAAATATTGTCAACAGCCGCATGGACTTTATAATTTCTCGTAAATAAATCTCGAAAAGCTCCAGCCAAACCTGGCCGGCTTGAATATGAATTAAATTCTTTCCGTAAATTTTGGACCTCAATAACATTCATTTCGTTTCCCCCTAATAATATAAAAAGAAAAACATGATAACGAAAACGGTTTTGAACAAAATTATATGATAACTTGAGATGGTTATTCATGCAAGTATGGTGCACTTGTATGTATCTTGAAATACTTATGTATAATTCCTAATATCAATTAAATATACAAAATGAAAACGCCTTGTTTAACTGACAAGGCGTTTGGAGTATTTAGATTTAACTGGTTTTATTTTAATTCCGCATTCGCAGAGGATGCTGTGTTTAAGTGTTTTGATTGGTGTATCGCACTTTGGGCATAAATTTTTACGGTTCAAGGATGTTCTCCTCCATTTAAAAAAATTTCAGTTGGTAAATATATAATAACACCTATTAGTAAAAAATCAATATTAATTTATAATTATTATAAATAAAACTCTTAGTAAAAAGAATGGAATTTTGTTTTACATATAGGAAAACATATGTTGAAACGAGAACACATGGGGGTAGATGGGAATGCCCGAACTTCCAGAGATGGAAAATTACCGACGGTTATTGAATCAAAGAATTGCAGGCCAGGTGGTAACAGGGATAGAAGTGAATCGAGAAAAATCGATTAATGTAATACCAAACTTGTTTATACAAACCGTATTAGGACAGAAGGTTGTTACTGTAGATCGGAGGGGGAAACATCTGCTTTTTCAATTGCAGAACGGTCAAGTTCTGCTGCTGCACCTAATGCTGGGCGGCTGGATGTTTTATGGGAGCGAGGAGGACAAACCGAAAAGGACGGTGCAAGTCCGATTATCGTTTGGACAACATCATTTGTATTTTATTGGTTTACGGCTCGGTTATTTGCACTTATTTAGTGAGCATGATGTTCAGCGGCAGTTAGCTCATTTAGGACCGGAGCCATTGGAAAACCAATTTACTTTACAAAGTTTTTTGAGCCTGCTTGAGCCAAAACGTGGAAGAATAAAGGCAAAACTGCTGGATCAAGAGTTTATTGCAGGAATTGGGAATTGCTATTCAGATGAAATATGTTATCATGCCAAAATTCTTCCTAAAAAAGATATAGAAGATATCAGTAACCCGGAACGAAACCAGCTGTATGAATCCATGAAATTTGTTTTGAATGATGCCTTACAACACGGCGGTTATATGGAAAATCCATTTTATCAGGGTGATACTTTAACCGGCGGTTATAATAATCGTTGTCTTGTTTATGATCGGGAGGGTGAGAAATGCCATCGATGCGGTGGCATTATCATAAAGGAAATGATTTCTTCTCGTAAAACGTTTTTTTGTCCAAACTGTCAAAAATAGCGAAAACTCGTCTCAAAATTGAGGCGGGTTTTTTTAATGTAGGATATGCTAAAACTCATTATTGGACTTTCCGCTTATGTTGATTGGAGTGGAAGGCGCGAGACTCCTGCGGGAGGACGGGGCAGGGGAGACCCCGCAGGTGCGTAAGCGCCGAGGAGGCTCCCCGGACCGCCCGCGGAAAGCGAAGCGCCTGGAACGGAAATCAACAGGCATTTTTAACAGAGCCTTAAAATAAAAAATATTTTACGATTTTGTCAAAAATCTATTGAACTATTGGTTTCAGTTCGTGTATAAATGTAATATACTATTTATATAAAAAGTATAACACATTTTATATTTTGCTATAAAAATATAACGTAATAATATGCAAGTGGGAGGTGATTGTGATTAAACTAACGAAACGCCAGGCGGAAATTCTTGAGATTGTGAAGCAAAGTGGTCCAATCACGGGGCAGCAAATTGCGGAAAAACTTTCGCTAACACGGGCTGCATTAAGACCTGATTTAGCCATCTTAACGATGGCAGGAAATTTAGACGCCAGACCTAGAGTTGGTTATTTCTTTAATCATAACTATGAGGTAAAACTTCAAGCAGAAAAGTTTCTGCATCAAAAGGTGAATGACTATAAAGCACATCCGATTGTGGTGGAAAAATCTACATCCGTTTATGATGCCATCGTGCAATTATTCCTGGAGGATGTAGGTACCCTTTATGCGGTAGATGTTAACGGTTATCTAGCCGGAGTTATTTCAAGAAAGGATTTACTAAGAGCTGCCATCGGGAATCGTGATTTGAATGATCTGCCAGTTAGTGTCATTATGACGAGAATGCCGAATATCATTACTATTTTTCCTGAAGAAACCTTATTAGAAGCAGCCAAGAAAATGATCCACAATCACATTGATTCCCTGCCAGTAGTTAAAGAAATGGATACTGAAAAACATACATATCTCATTGTGGGTCGTATAACAAAAACAACAATCACGCGGGCTTATTTGGAAATTATGGAGCAAAAAACGGTTTAAAGGGAGAGTGGCGAAGATTTTAGTAGAACAAAAGGAAGTTGTCTATGTGGTATCTGACTCGGTTGGAGAAACCGCTGAGTTTGTAGTAAAAGCAGTAGCAACCCAATTTAACGGGGGAAATGTTGATATTCGCCGCAGCTCCTATGTCGAGGATATAGAAGATATAGAAGACGTAATCATGCTGGCGAAAGAGTGTAATAGTATTATCGCTTATACGATTGTTGTTCCTTTTTTAAAACAGTATATGGACCGCCGTGCAAAAGAAGAAAACATCAACGCAGTCGATCTGCTGGGTCCGCTCATGAATGCTTTTACAAACAGCTTTAATAAGACACCTCATCATCAGCCTGGCTTAATGAGAAAACTGGATGAAGAGTATTTTCGTAAAATTGAAGCGATCGAATTTGCCGTGAAATATGATGATGGCCGTGATCCACGGGGAATCTTGAAGGCTGATATCGTTTTGATTGGAGTTTCAAGAACATCCAAGACGCCATTATCAATGTATTTAGCACACAAACGATTTAAGGTTGCAAATGTCCCATTGGTACCTGAAGTACCTGCACCTGAAGAATTATTTCAGATTCCAAGAAAAAATTGTATCGGTTTAATTATATCACCTGATAAATTAAATGAAATTCGTACAGAGAGATTGAAAGCGTTAGGCTTGGGCTCTAAAGCGAATTATGCAAGCTTTGCAAGAATACTAGATGAGCTTGATTATGCTGAAAAAATAATGAAACGTGTCGGCTGTCCAATCATCAATGTTTCAAATAAAGCAATTGAAGAAACGGCTGGATTAATCTTAGAAGTGTTAAAAAAAGAGAGGAGCTTATAATGATGGAAAAGTTCGTTTACTTGTTTCATGAGGGAAATGGAAATATGAAAGAAACTCTTGGTGGTAAAGGGGCCAATTTAGCAGAAATGACTCGAATCGGCTTGCCGGTTCCTTACGGTTTTACGATTTCTACTCAAGCCTGTAATGCTTATTATGATGCAGGAAAAACAATTCCTTCTGTGGTTGAAAGCCAAGTGCTTGCTGCACTTACCCGGTTGGAAGAAAAGATGGGGAAAAAATTAGGTGATCCTGAAAATCCGTTACTAGTTTCTGTTCGTTCCGGCTCTGTTTTTTCGATGCCTGGAATGATGGATACGGTCTTAAACCTAGGAATGAATGATGAAACAGTTGCAGGAATGGAGAAATTAACAAGCAATCCTCGTTTTGCTTATGATTCTTACCGACGATTTATTCAAATGTTTAGTAATGTAGTCCTTGATATTAATACATTTTATTTTGAACAGTTATTAGAAGAAACTCGGGAGCATAAGGGCTACAGTTCAGATCCAGAAATGACTGCTGAGGACTGGAAAGAAGTAATCCAAGAATATAAGAAAATTGTAAAAAAGCATACTAGAAAAGATTTCCCACAGGATCCAAAGGAACAATTATTTCTTGCGATTAATGCAGTATTTAATTCTTGGAATAATCAGCGTGCGATTGTCTACCGCCGTTTGAATAAAATACCTGATCATCTAGGGACTGCGGTTAACATTCAAAGCATGGTGTTTGGAAACATGGGAAATGATTCCGGAACGGGTGTAGCATTCACAAGAAATCCATCAACTGGAGAGCATGTTCTATACGGGGAATATTTAATTAATGCACAAGGTGAGGATGTCGTAGCAGGAATCCGTACACCACAGCCAATTCAGACACTAAAGGATGAAATGCCGGGAGTCTTCCAGCAATTTTCTGATACTTGTAAGCGTCTTGAGCAGCATTATAAAGAAATGCAGGATATTGAATTTACTGTTGAGCGCGGCAAATTGTACATCTTACAAACTCGTAATGGTAAGCGTACTGCTCAAGCAGCGATTCGCATTGCCGTTGAGATGGTAGAGGAAGGAATTATTGATAAAAAGACTGCATTAATGCATGTGGATCCTGACCAATTAAATCAGCTTCTGCATAGACGGATTGATGATAAATTCCAACGGAACGTATTGGCAAAAGGATTGCCAGCTTCACCTGGAGCAGCAACAGGTCAGGTTGTCTTTGATGCCGATGAGGCGGAACAGCTAGCAAATGATGGAAAAAAAGTTATCCTCGTTCGTCCAGAGACAACTCCAGATGATATCCATGGAATTGTCGCTTCACAGGCAATTGTAACGAGTCGTGGAGGAATGACAAGCCATGCAGCGGTAGTGGCGCGTGGAATGGGTAAAGCTTGTATTTGCGGCTGTGAACCGTTGAAAATCGACTTAAAAGCAAAACAATTTACGATTGGTGAAACTATTGTAAACTATGGTGATGTCATTACGATCGATGGCTCAACAGGTGAAATTATGCTTGGGGAAATTCCAATGATTGAGCCGGAGCTTTCCGAAGAATTCCAGTTGTTACTTGCTTGGGCAGATCAAGTACGTAAAATGGGTGTCCGTGCCAATGCTGATAACCCTGAAGATGCACAAAAGGCTTTCGAGTTTGGTGCCGGCGGAATTGGACTTTGCCGCACAGAGCATATGTTTATGGATTTAAAACGAATTCCAATCGTTCAAAAAATGATTTTAGCAGGAAATTACCAGGAGCGCAAAGAAGCACTTGATCAGCTGCTTCCAATGCAGCAGGGGGACTTCGAAGGGATTTTTGAAGCAATGCAAGGCTTTCCCGTTACAGTTCGTCTGTTAGATCCACCATTACATGAATTTTTACCTGATAAAGAAGAACTGTTAGTAGAAGTGACAAAGCTGCAAATTTTAAATCCAACATCACAGGAATTAAAAGAAAAAGAATTATTGCTTAAAAAGGTCCGTCAATTAGATGAGTTTAATCCAATGCTTGGCCACCGAGGGTGCCGCTTAGGTATGATTCATCCGGAAATTTATGAGATGCAAGCAAAAGCTATTTTCTATGCTGCAGCAAAGCAGGCTGAAAAAGGGTTGGAAGTCCAGCCGGAAATCATGATACCGCTAGTTGGCCATGTAAATGAATTAAAACAAATGCGCCAGCTCGTTGTTGATGCGGCAGAGAAGGTTCAAGAAGAAACAGGAAAACAATTTGAATATACGATCGGAACGATGATTGAAATCCCAAGGGCAGCGCTAACAGCTGATCAAATTGCTGAAGAAGCAGATTTCTTCTCCTTTGGAACGAATGATTTAACACAAACGACTTTCGGCTATAGCCGTGATGATGCAGAAGGTAAGTTCCTTCAGAACTATATTGAAAACAAAGTATTACCGGAGAATCCATTTGCCGTACTTGATCAAGATGGTGTTGGAAAACTGGTAGAAACAGGCGTAAAACTTGGAAGGGGCACAAAACCGTCTCTTAAAACGGGAATCTGCGGTGAGCATGGCGGAGAAAAGAGCTCGATTGATTTTTGTTATCGTACCGGTCTTGATTATGTCAGCTGTTCTCCATACCGTGTTCCGTTAGCAAGACTAGCAGCAGCCCAGGCGACCATTCGTCATGAAACTAATAAAGAAGAGGTTTTTACAACGGCATAACGCAATGAAGAAGACGTGTACGAATCGTACGCGTCTTCTTTTTGGATTAGTGACAAATAAAATGAAAATACTAAGGTCAACATTGGAAAAAGGGGATTAGACTATGGGAGCCATTGAGCGTAACGGATACCGTTTTGTACCAGAATTTAGTGTTATCAATCAAAACGGTGCTATTCACGTTTATAATCGAAATGATTTTATTGAAGAAATTCAATTTCAGTTTTCGGGAGGATTTCCAGAAATGGACCAAATCGAGGAACTCGTTGATGAATATTGTGAAGAACATAATATATAAAGGGAACGCTTGTTCGATAAATTGTTTAATGGTATAATGAGACTGCAATAGAATAAGGTTTTCTCAAGGGTGGTCGGCACACTCTCTTTTGGAAGGGGGTGCGGCCTATGACGGTTTTTCAAGCATTGATGTTAGCCATTTCGTTTACTAGTCTCATTGTCACGGTACTGTCTTTTCACAAACCAAAAAAATAATCCACCCTTGAGCCGGCAAGCGTAAGTAGTGGATTATTGCCCTAATGCCGATTCCCTTATAGAACCAGCTATTGCATGACCGAGTCGTTCGTGCGTTTACTCGGTCTTTTTTACTATATAATTGTTCTAAGTCCATTATACATAAATATGATGAAAAAATAAAATGTCTATTTTATCGAGAGGTAAATATTATGAGCAAACTAACATTGATTTATCCTCAAGCTGTTGAACACACGAAAAGAAAAGTATATGAAGATATTGATAATTATTTAGAAGATAAAGAAACCTTTCCTTCCTTCAGCGAGTATCTTCATACACGGGGTCATTATATTGAACAGATTTGGACAAATGTCTGGTTGAATAAATCGACTAACGATGTTCCGAGGAATGAAAAGAAGAGTTTTTTATCTGATAAAGGCTTCGAGGTTCAAGGGGTTGACCGGAAGCTGATTAATAAACTTTTTCGTGATGAAATGCGGACTTATCAGCCTTTTAATGTCATGGAGTGGCTGAATGAAACTTTTGAAGGGAAGGAAGGTGAATGGAAAGAACGATACACTAAGGCTAAAGAGGCTTTTCTAAAAAGGCAAGAGCAAGGGCGTATAGAAGAGGAACGTTATAAATTACAGTTGAAAATAGAAGGGTTTGCAAGTGAGTATATTGAAGAAAATTACACTCTGTTTTACTTGTATGTCCGCTCGTTTATTGCCAAGCAATTAACTGCAGATCTAAAAAATAACGTCAAATTTAAAAAGGTAGATCCTGTCGCACTTGAAGAAAAGTTAGTGGATGAAGGACAGTTTAACCCTTCAACATATACCACAGTAGCTAAATTTTTTGAGGAATTGACAGGTGATATTCATAAAGCGGTTCATTGGGGAAGAAGTATGTATGAGTACCAAACCTATTTTTTTGTTTACGAAAGCTTAATTGCCGACTATGTCTCTGATTTGCTGCCAGAAAAGGTTCACGAGCAGCTGCCGGAAGACATAAAGCAAAAATTCCAGGAGGTATTCGGAGAGAGTCTCTCTGTTTCTTTTGTAAAAGGGAGTATCGAACCGCTCCTTTATGAGGTAGAGGAATACTTTATAGAAGATATTCAGGATGAATACCTGTCTGATTTATTAAAATTAACCGAGGTTCCATTTGATTTAGAGGTTCACCGGGGAATTTTAGAAAGGGACTTTGCGGAAAGAGAAAAGAAAAAGGCGGAAGAAGAAGCAGAGATACAGAGGAAAAAAGAAGCTGAAGCCAAAATGATGGAAGATATTTTTGGACAGGAATATAATCCATCTGTAGAGAGGCAAATCCATTATGTACTGCATATCGGGGAAACCAATACGGGTAAAACCCATCATGCTTTAGAACGAATGAAAGAGGCTCGCAGCGGTTTGTATCTGGCGCCGCTTCGTCTTTTAGCTTTAGAAGTGTATGATAAGTTAAATTCGGAAGGCACTCCTTGTTCTTTAAAAACAGGAGAGGAAGAAAAAATCGTGGAAGGGGCCAACCACATCTCATGCACAGTCGAGATGTTCCATGAAAAAGAAGCTTATGATGTGGTCGTGATTGATGAAGCACAAATGATTACCGATAAAGACAGGGGCTTTTCATGGTACAAGGCGATAACAAAAGCGAATGCACATGAGGTACATATCATCGGAAGCAGGAACTCGAAACCGATGCTCTTGCAATTGTTAGGGGAATCGGATATAGAAATTCATGAATATAGCCGTGATACCCCGCTTGAGGTGGAATCGAAGGAGTTTCATATTAAACACGTTAAAAAAGGCGATGCGTTAATTTGTTTCTCAAGGAGAAGGGTGCTTGAGACAGCCTCCAGATTGCAAAACGATGGACATTCGGCAAGCATGATCTATGGAAGCATGCCGCCTGAAACGAGAAAAAAGCAAATTGAACAATTTATTACAGGCAAAACAAAAGTCATTGTTGCCACGGATGCCATTGGGATGGGCTTGAATCTTCCGATACGGCGAATTGTATTTTTAGAAAATGAAAAATTTGATGGGACTAGAAGAAGGCTGTTATCCTCGCAAGAAGTGAAGCAAATTGCAGGACGGGCTGGACGAAAAGGAATATATGATATAGGTAGGGTTGCCTTTACTCGTGATATTAAATTGATGAAGAAGTTACTTGTCCAAGAGGATGAACCCGTTCATACCTTTGCGATTGCACCGACAAATTCTGTATTTGAACGTTTTCAACGTTATTACCGTGATTTAGGAACCTTCTTTGAACTTTGGAATAAATTTAACAGCCCAAAGGGAACAAAAAAAGCTTCCTTATCGGAAGAGCGGGCACTTTACGAAATTATACAAGGTACTGAGATTGAAGCTAGACTATCCTTAATGGATTTATATGGATTTTTACACCTGCCTTTTTCAAAAAAAGAACAACAGTTAATCAGACAGTGGGAAGATACCATGTATGCGATTATTCAAGGATTTCCTTTGCCAGAGCCGCCGATAAAGGAGCGAAGTCTCGAGGATATAGAATTAAGCTATAAGGCGGTCGGTCTCCATTTACTTTTCTTGTATCGATTAGGAGAACGGACCGAAGCCCTTTATTGGGAGCGGCTGCGGGAAGAAATTAGCGACAAAGTACAAGATCGTTTAAAAACTGACATAAGAAAATTTGTAAAAAAGTGTAAAAACTGCGGAAAGAAACTCTCTTGGGATCATTCGTTTCCAACTTGTGATGAGTGCCATTCCGCTAGATACCGAAAATACCGTTATGCAGATGAATAGGATTAGTTCTAAACAAAAATGGCCGGTTACGGCCTTTTTATATTTTTAAATTTATTTACTTTCATCCTGGAGAAACAAGGAATCCTTCTTGGATTGTTCGGAGGCGGTATCATTTGCTTAGAAAGATGCCCGTTGAAGCGGAAAAATCGAATGAGCGGTAATCATTAGCTAAGAAAGATGCCCGTTGAAGCGGAAAAATCGAATGAGCGGTAATCATTCGTTAAGAAAGATGTCCGTTAAAGCGGAAAAATCGAATGAACGGGAATCATTTGCTAAGAAAGATGCCCGTTGAAGCGGAAAAATCGAATGAGCGGTAATCATTAGCTAAGGAAGATGCCCGTTGAAGCAGAAAAATCGAATGAGCGGTAATCATTAGCTAAGAAAGATGCCCGTTGAAGCGGAAAAATCGAATGAGCGGTAATCATTAGCTAAGAAAGATGCCCGTTGAAGCGGAAAAATCGAATGAGCGGTAATCATTCGTTAAGAAAGATGCCCGTTAAAGCGGAAAAATCGAATGAACGGGAATCATTCGCCTAAGAAAGATACCCATTGAAGTAGGAAAATTGAATTAAAGGTAATCATTTTTTCATCAAAGATACCCGTAGTACCATAAATAGTAAAAAAATACGTTTAAGAGTAATGATGAGCTGGATTCCTTCAGCTTTATTGGAAGTCTTTAATAATAAATTCAGAACGCTGGCAGAATTAAATTTCCTCAGCGTTCATTTCAATTTTTTCTAATTAAATGTAAAATAGGATATAAAATCCTTTATTGGAAAGCGATGTGCAAAATATGCAGTTATCCTTAACCGTAAAAGGGAACGGAGCAGAAGCGGTATCCTATCTTTTAGCAAAAAATCCAAATAATTTATATGAACGAGATGAGAAAGGGTTCAAAGTTCGCAGTGTCTATCCTGTTTTTTCGAATGAAGAAGTTAAGTTTTTAATTTATGTAAAACCGGACCCAATTGACTTAGTTCGCAGCTCTCCTGAAGTTTATGATATCAGTCATTATATCAATGACCGTGAGTTTGCAGTAAGCAGTCTATTTGTTTCTGCCATACGAAAGGCGTTAGGGACTGCATTAAATGGAAAGCCTCAGGAAGAATATGTTCAATGGGTGGAACATCGTTTTGATATGGAGGTTTCTTTTGGACCTATTGCCACTGATTTACCTGATGGTGAATTGACGGAATTATTTAAGCCAATCGGGTATAATGTCGAGATTAAAAGAGCTGCCAGTACTCTAAGAAGCAAAAGCTCTGCACTTTTTATAACCTTAACAGGAAAACAAACCATTCAAAATCTGTTAAAGCACTTATTTATTCTGATACCAGTGATCGATAACTACAAGCACTATTTTATTGATGAGCGGGAAATCGAGAAGGTGGAGCGTTACGGTGAGGGGTGGTTAGAAAACCATCCTTTAAAGCAATTCATTGTAAGGCGTGCGCTGCGTTTCCAAAATCTGATTAAACAGTCGAAATTTTATGAAAGAGAACGGCATAACCAAGAAAACAAAGAAACGAAAAAAATAAGGTTAAACGAGCTTCGTTATGAAAAAATCGTAGATTTTATCGGTACACTTCCTAAAAGAGAAACTATTGTTGACCTTGGAGCGGGAGAGGGGAAACTTTCCGTAAAACTGGGTTATTTAGACGGGGTGAAAGAAATTCTTTCCATTGAACCGTCAAACAAATCGCGAGTTCGAGCAATCCAACGATTTGAGGAAGCAGAGGGAACTGACGGTTTTACCCCGCCGACATCTTTGGCTGGCTCCTTATATTATTATGATGATCGTTTGGTTAATAAAGATATTATGGTCCTTTGTGAGGTCATCGAGCATATCGACGAGTATCGGATACCTAAAATGATGGAAATCATTTTAAAGGATTATCACCCAAAGGTGCTGATTGTGACCACCCCTAATAAGGAATACAATGTCATTTATGATATGGATGAAACCATGCGTCATCATGATCATCGGTTTGAATGGACAAGAACTGAGTTTCAGCAAAAATGTGTGCAGTGGATGAATAAGTCTCCATATCATATTGATTTTGATGGCATTGGGGATGAACATCCAGAATACGGTCATCCTACTCAAATGGCCATTTTTAGAAGGGAGGGCAAGTAATGACAACCATTCACTTACCCCATTCCGGTATTGTTTTACTAGTAGGTCCATCCAACTCTGGTAAGACAACGCTGTTAAATCAACTAGCTGCAGAAGAACAAATACTTCAATCAGAAATAGTGAGTTCTGATCAATTTCGGGTTCTTGTCAGCGATGTCGAATTTATAAGCTGGAATCACCGCCCGAAAGAGGAAGCCGATGCCCTTTTTGATCAATATCAGCAAATATCAAAAGAAGCTTTTGAAACGATGGATTATATCATTGCTAAACGATGCCGCCTCAATAAGCTAACTTTTGTGGATGCCACCCATTTGTGGGAGGATGAGCGTGAAAAATACCTGCAAATGGGTAAAAAACACCATGTGCCGGTAATTGCTATCGTCCTTAATGTATCAGAAACAGAATTAATTAGACGCGACGAACAGCGGGATTTCCCTCGGGGAAGGAACCGCATTCGACAGCAATACCAGCACTTTAAAAAGACTCTTCGTTCCATCAAAAAGGAAGGATTTCGCCGAGCCTACATTCTTGGTGAGGATGAACTAGAAATATTAAATGTGTCCCGTTTGGAGAACCCGCTGGTAATTGATGTAGGAAATGGTATCGATTTTATCGGTGACATTCATGGCTGTTATGAGGAATTTTTAGAGCTATTAGCGAAGCTTGGTTACCAGGAAAACGAGCAAGGATATTACATCCATCCAGAGGGCAGGAAGCTTCTTTCACTTGGGGATATGTTGAGCCGGGGGCCGCGTTCCCTTGAAGCCTTACAATTTTTCCAAAAGCACGTAGCAGCAGGCCTTGCGTATATGATTGACAGTAATCATGGATGGAAAATAGCTAGATGGCTTGATGGTAAAAATGTAAAGCTTGCTCATGGTGATGAAAACGTTAAAGAAGAGTTTGAGGAATATGAGAGGCAGTTTGGTGAAGAAGCGACACTTACTTTAAAGGAACAAATGAAAAGCCTGCTGTTAGAATCAAAATCACATTATATTATTCAGAAAAATGGTGTGAATGTGGCAGTAGCCGTTCATGCAGGAATAAGGGATCATTATATAGGCAAAGAATCACAGAGAATTTCAGATTTTTGCCGTTACGGGGATACAAATGGACTGGATGAAAACGGTAAACCGATTCGAAAGGATTGGACTCTTGGTCATAAGTCGAGTGAACTGATTCTCTGGGGACATGATCCGAAACCACAGCCTTTACTAGTCAATAATACTCTTAATATTGACCAAGGTGTCGTGTTTGGCGGAAGTTTAACAGCATACCGCTATCCAGAGAAGCAGTTGGTTTCCATAAAGGCTAAAAAGGATTATGCCGATGTTCCGGATAGTCCTTTAAAAGATTGGGAGCGAAATCGATTATCACCCCCTCATATGACTAAATTTATAGAAGGATTTTCTGTACTCACAGAGCAGTATAGCGATATTAGGATCTATCAGGATGGTGTGAAATCGGCTATAGATGAACTATCCCATTACACCCTTCCTCTAGAAGAAATTGTTTATCTACCGCCAACAATGAGCCCAACACCCAAACCGTCAAGTTTAGACGGTTTCCTTGAACATCCACTGGAGGCCTTTCAATATTATCAGGCTAATGGTGTGGAAACGATGATTGTAGAGAAAAAACACATGGGCAGTAGAGGGATAATTTTATTGTTTAGAGATGAGGAAACTGCTAATCAGTATATAGGAAGAGAAACATTAGGTTTTATCTACACCCGGACAGGCAGATCTTTTTTTCAAAAATCATTTGAAGAACAAATTGTACAGGCACTAAATCATGATTTAACAAAAAACAATTATTTTGAAAAATATCATACTGATTTTGTTCTGCTTGATGCAGAAATCATGCCTTGGAATTTAAAGGCAAAGGAGTTAATTTTAAATCAATATGCCCATGTTGGAGAAATGGCATTACTTGACCGCAATCAATTACGCGAAGCTCTCCAAGAGGCAGCAGACAACGGAAAAGAAGTGTCTCAATGGCTTCAGGAAAATGATGTTGAATTGGAGCATACTAGGATTTTTAATGATGTATATCAAAAATATATT
The DNA here is from genome assembly GCF_946151075.1 of Neobacillus sp. Marseille-Q6967. GTDB lineage: Bacteria > Bacillota > Bacilli > Bacillales > Cytobacillaceae > Neobacillus. The sequence goes on from NZ_OX267715.1 coordinate 759,343, forward strand.
TGGGAGACAGAGGGACTAGAAGGGATTCAGATTGCCCCTTTGCATACACTTGCTCATAGCACTGAAACTTTTTTCCACCAGCCTCATCTCTGGCATATGGAGAAGAACAAAGAGTTCAGTGGGATTTCAAGTTTATTTATGGAGACTGAATATCGGGTTGTAAGTGATGAACGTTCAATGGAACAGGCAATTCAGTGGTGGGAAGAAATAACGGAAAATGGGGATGAAGGTTTTGTCGTCAAGCCGATGAATTTTATTTCCCGTTATAAAGGAAAACTGCTTCAGCCTGCGATAAAGGTTAGAGGACGTAAGTATTTACATATCATCTACGGAATGGATTATTTACAGCCGGAAAATTTATCACGGATAAAACAACGAAATACCGGTAAAAAGCAACGCAATGCTTTAAAAGAATTTTCGTTGGGTGTAGAAGCCGTTAATCGATTTGTAAAAAGAGAGTCATTAGAACGATACCATGAATGCATATTAGGAATTTTGGCTTTAGAAGCAGAACCGATTGATCCAAGATTATAGGATAGAATGAACGAACTGGGAATCCGGTTCGTTTTTTTCATATCATTTAGCTATATTCCCTCCTATTTTCCCATATGATGTTGATAAAAGGGGTGAGAAAATGGCCGTTCATGTCGTGCGTGCAGGTGAAAGCTTATGGTCCATTTCGAATCGATATGGTGTACCGGTTCAAACCATCGTGAGTTTGAACGGTTTGCCCTCAGCAGTTTCCCTAGTACCAGGCCTCGCTCTTTATCTACCAGACAACAGACCTCAAGTTCGTACCTATCGAATAAAATCTGGAGACCTTATTTGGAAAATTGCCGAGCAATTCCAAACCAATACGGCTAGTATTCTAGCAGCCAATCCTGGAGTAAATCCTAATCGGCTCATCACTGGTCAAATCTTATCCATACCTTCCCCAGTAAAATTAACCATCAGCACTCTTGGTTTTATCGTTCCAACAAATGAGAGTGCCGTTCTACCGCTGTTAGATTCGCTTTCCGGACAATTAACCTATTTAGCCAGTGTAGCCTATTCATTTACAGCCGAGGGGTATGCCTATAATGAAATAGAAGATCAAGCAATTATTGCCCGAAGCCGGCAATTAAATATAACTCCATTACTAATGATTAGGAATTTTACGGGAACCGATTTCAGCGAGGAACTCGCAGGACGTGTTCTAAGTAATGCTACTTACCGGAGGAATTTAATTAACAGCATTGTCAATTTAACTCGAGAAAGGAATTTTGGCGGCGTGAGTATTGATTTTGAATTTATTCCACCTCCTCAGCGGAATGATTTTAATCAATTCTTACGGGATTTAAAAGCTGAATTAAATGGCTTGCTTTTACACGTAAATGTCCATGCAAAAACGGAAGATATCCCAACAAACCGTATTATCGGGGCCTATGATTATGCTGCGATTGGTAATGCTGCAGATCTTGTTGCAATAATGACGATTGATTACGGTTATCCAGGGGGCCCTCCGGATCCGATTGCGCCGATAACATGGATGGAGGAAGTGGTGCAATATTCAATCACGCAAATTAATCCTCAAAAACTGCAGGTCGCTATGGCTTTATATGGTTATGATAAGATTGTTGGACCCAACACAACTAGGGCTTTATCGCTTCAGGCTGCTCAAAATCAAGCGATTACAACTGGGTCTCCGATCCAATATGACCTAGCTGCTAAATCACCATGGTATCAGCATTGGTTAACAGGGATGCATCATATTGTCTGGTTTGAGGATATCAGAAGTTTGATTGAGAAGTATCATTTAATCGATGTTTATCAATTGAATGGAACTACATTTTGGCAGATCAGCTTGCCGGCGCCTCAAAATTGGGCCTATCTGCGACAAGATATTAATGTGATAAAATAAATCCATTTTATTTGGAGGTTTAGTCATATTTTGGAAATAATAAATAATCCATGTAAAAACTACTGAATGAAAGTTGGAAAAGAGTTTGTTTAAAAAAATAAAACCATTCTTATTATTTCTTTTTATCTCGCTGATCGCTGCAAACGTACCTGCGCATCCAGTCTTAGCTACACCAAATAGCGGCTACCTGGCCCAGCAATTGAACCAATTATTAATGGCAGAACCTGATTTACAGGGTGCAATTGCTGGGATCAGTGTCCGCTCGGCATCAACAGGGCAGGTTATTTATGACCATTTCGGTGATGTTCGGCTAAGACCTGCCTCCAATATGAAATTACTAACGGCAGCAGCGGCTCTTTCAGTATTAGGAAAAGATTATACTTTTACCACCGAAGTACTTTCAGATGGAAAGGTGAAAAAGAAGACATTGGAGGGTGACCTTTATTTACGGGGAAAAGGAGATCCAACCCTGTTAAAAGCAGATTTCGAAAAGATGGCTGCGGCTATTAAGAAACAAGGTATTCGAAAAATTAATGGTAACTTAGTCGGGGATGATACTTGGTACGACAATATCCGATATTCCCTCGATTTACCCTGGAGTGATGAACAAGCCTATTACGGAGCACAGATCTCAGCACTTACAGCATCACCGACTACAGATTTTGATTCAGGCTCGGTAATGGTTGAAGTAAAACCTGGACTAAAAACTGGTAACAAGGCAAAAGTGAAAATCACACCAGCAACGAATTATGTGAAAATAATTAACCAAACTGAAACTGTTCCTGCAGATGGGAAGAAGGAAATAAAATTTGAACGGGAACACGCCAAAAATACCATTAAAATTAGTGGGACCATCCCTGTTAAATCAAAGATGGAAAAAGAATGGATTGGGGTTTGGGACCCGACAGGATATGCTTTATCTTTATTTAAACAAGCATTAACCGAACAGGGTATTCAATTGTCTGGAAAAGTAAAAACGGGAGTAACTCCAAAGGGTGCACAAATCCTGCAAACCCATCAATCGATGAAGCTATCCCAATTACTTGTTCCATTCATGAAATTAAGCAACAACGGCCATGCCGAAACCTTGGTAAAGGAAATGGGTAGGGTAGTCAAAGGTGAAGGAACCTGGGAAAAAGGGCTTGAAGTAATGGAAACGGAGTTACGTAAGTTTGGAATCAATACGGAGACATTGGTTTTAAGGGACGGGTCAGGTATTTCTCATGTAAACTTGGTTCCCGCTGCACAAATTTCGCAGTTGTTAGTTGCGGTTCAAAGTCAATCGTGGTTTCCTGAATTTCTCCATTCATTGCCTGTGGCAGGGGAAAGTGAAAAGATGGTTGGAGGGACATTGAAAAATCGGATGAAGAGTCAGGTCGTTAAAGGAAAGGTATTTGCTAAAACAGGTACGATTTCGACAGTCAGCACTTTATCTGGTTATGTTAATACCAAAAGTGGACAAACAATGGTTTTTTCAGTACTAATCAATAACATAATAGATGATGCGAAAGGCAAAAATATTCAAGATAAGTTGGTTACTCTACTAGCAAACCAATAACGTATCTATAGAAAAATGAAAGTGGGATCGCAATGATCTTTGGAAGCCATGTGAGTATCAGAGATGGTTATTTAGGGGCAGCAAAAAGAGCGGTTGCAAATGGTGCATCCGCTTTTCAATATTTTCCTAAAAATCCGAGAAGTCTTTCCGTAAAGGATTTTGACCGGGGAGATGCTAATAGCTGTAAATCTTTTTGTTTTGAAAGGAACATGGTTTCTGTTGCGCATACTCCCTATTCAACAAGCCTGACACCTTCAAAGGATAAACAGGAGTTGACAATCGCTTCGTTGGTAAATGATTTGGAAATCGCTGACGCTTGTGGGTCGATTGGGGTTGTGGTTCATTTTGGCAGCCAAATTAGCAAAACGGATCCGTTGGCAAGCTATCATTTAATGCTTGAGATGTTGAATTCCGTCTTATCAGACTGGAATGGAGACTGTTTATTATTAATTGAGAACAATGCAGGGACCAAAGGGGCCTTGGGTACAACGTTTGAGGAATTGGTGCAGATACGAAATCTCTGTGATTATCCTGAAAAAATCGGTTTTTGTCTGGACACTTGTCATGCATTTGCAAGTGGTCTATGGAATGGAGAAAATACGGAAGAATTTTTTAAAAAAGGGGAAGAACTCGCTTATTTTGATCATCTGAAAATCATTCACTTAAACAATTCCAAATATCCTACAGGTTCGAAAAAAGATCGTCATGCCAATATCTTTGGAAATGGCTATATTAAAGAATCGCAAATGGAAATGTTCGTAAAATCACCCTTATTAGAAGAAATACCCTTTGTACTTGAAACCCCCGATGATGAGGGCATTTCTCATAAAGAGGAGATTCGCCAGCTATTTGATAAATGGGGGGAATAAAATTTCCATTTTAACAAATGTAATTAAGAGAAAATAAGGAGCATATTCCTTTTGGGTATGCTCCTTTCTTTTATTATTGTAAGTGATCAAAATCAAACTCGCTTAATTGGTCCATGTGGCTGGCAATCATGGCTATAATAGTACTTGCCTCTTCTTTGCTGAAGATGAAATGGGATTCGTCTTTAATTAATTCATCTTCTGTCGTCCATACTCGATTCACCCGTCTAAGAACCCCGTCTCCTGTTTCCTGGACAACACCGAATTGATAAGTGACCTCAACTTCATCTTCGTGCTTGTAGGCCGTTACCTCTGGAGTAGACCAATCAACATCAATTTCCTCAAAAATGTCGTCATTATTCATTTGTTCTGCTTCATAATACTCTTCTTCATCAATATTATCGGCAGTTTCGTAATCCTCGTCATCGTCTTCTACTACTTCATAATACTCATAACTTTCGTCATCGTCGTCTTCCACTACTTCATAATACTCATAATTTTCATCATCGTCGTCTTCTTCAGATTGGAGGTAGACCCCGTCATCTGTATAATGATCATCATCGTTCATATAATCGTGAAGACTTTCATGCACTTCGTCGATGATCTCTTCAATGTCCGAAAGGATGACCTTAGCAGTATGTCCGGTATCAACATCAAAGGTATCAATATAGAATTCTTCATTTTGCGGGTCAAAAAACAGCGTACAGAAATAGTCACGATCTACTTCTTCTGTATTAATATCTTCTGTTTCAACGAAGAATTCAATCCTTGGATGCTTTGCAGCTCTTTCAATGGACATTTGACCGACTTGATCATATTCTTCACAAATGGATTCGAGGTGATCTTGGAGTTCGCTGCATACTCTGTCAAACCATTCTAATGACATCTAACATCATCCTTTCATAGGTAATCGAGGTTATTATCTCCAACATAATTTAGAATATGTTTTTATAAATGGAAAAAATAAAAAAGACTGAGCGCATGAAATATCTTTGCGTTCAGTCTATTTTTTGAATATGCTCAAGTTCAAATTGTTCAATTTTCTCCCGTACAAAATTAGGTACTGGGCAGGGCAAATGTTTTTGAGGGTCAACGCTGACGTAAATAATTTCTGCTAACAGAATAGGATCTTCTTCGTCTTCTCTTGTCATGATAAATTTCATTGTCATGCTTTTCGTTCCGATTCGTTCCATCCGGCACCAAATAGTTAACCAATCATTTAAGTAAGCTGATCTTTTATACTCTAGTATAGATTTAGCGAGAACAAAATCAAACTCTGTTCCCATTTCATGAGGCAAAATCTGCTCAAAATATTCTGATACGGCAACATCAATATACGTTAAATAATGGGCATTAAACACAATTTTCTGTCCATCAATTTCTGAATAACGTACCTTTAAGCGATGTGAAAACCGATAATCCTCCATTTTGATCTCCTTTCTATTTATAAATCGACGCCATCTACTAGATAAATATGAAAAAATTTTAAAATTTTGCAGACAAAATGTAAATTCTCCATAAAAGCTTAAAAAACCTTTATTTCTCATAAGGAGCGATGAAATCTCTAATATAATTGGATGTATTATAGAACGTGAGCAGGAATGTTATTTTTCTAAAATGAATGTGGTACGATAGTAACGAAACTCCACATAATGAGGTGTAAAGATGAAAATAGAAGTGTGGTCAGATTTTGTATGTCCATTTTGTTATATAGGAAAACGCCGATTGGAAGAAGCATTATCCCAATTTCCACAAAGAGATACCGTTGAAGTAGAATTTAAAAGCTTTGAATTAGATCCAAACTCTCCAACATATAATGGGAGATCGATTCATGAGGCATTAGCCGCCAAATATGGCATGACGATTGAACAAGCGAAACAGGCAAATACGGGTGTAGGCCAGCAGGCTGCAGGTGTTGGATTAACCTTTAATTTTGATGACATGAAGCCAACTAATACCTTTGATGCTCATCGTTTGGCAAAGTTTGCGAAAACGAAAGGGAAAGAAATTGAAAAAACGATCACAGAAAAACTTCTTAATGCTTATTTTTCTGAAGGTAAAAACATTTCCGACCATGAGACATTAGCGAATATCGCTGAAGCATCGGGAATAGATCGAGTAGAAGCATTGAATGTTCTGAACGATCAAAATCTTTATGCGAATGATGTTCGCATTGATGAAGCCATTGCTCAACAGTATAAAATTACTGGAGTTCCATTCTTCATTCTGAACCAAAAATATGCTATTTCTGGTGCACAACCGACAACAACATTTACGAGTGCACTTCAAAAGGTATGGGAGGAAGAAAATCCGGCTCCAGTATTTGAAGACCTTTCAACAGTAAATGCCGAAGACGCTAGCTGCGTGGATGGAAACTGTGCAATTCCGGAGAAAAAAGAATAATTTGCAAACTGCATCTCCTGAAGAGATGCAGTTTTTTATTCCCCTGAGCCTTTTTTAGGTTTTTGTTATTTTGTTGGTCACAAAACTAATATTATGCATAAATAAATGTATAATCGATTTAAAATGAATAAATGGTGCCTGTCACCCGAATTGGTATTACAATAAAGTAAGAGTAGTACAGTTTCTAGAACTAGTAAATGAGGTGAAAGGTGGTTTGAATAGTATGTTAACAAGGTTGTTAGGGATTGATTTTCCTATCATTCAGGCGCCGATGGCGGGTGGGGTGACTACGACCGACTTAGTATCGGCGGTGTCCAATTCGGGCGGGCTTGGTATGATTGGGGCTGGTTATCTGACCACTGAGCAATTACGTCAACAGATTAGAGAGGTTAAACGAGAAACTAAAAACAGCTTTGGGGTCAATTTATTTGTTCCGACTAGTTTTACCATATCAAAAGGTGAAGTGAGCGGAGCATTGCAAATTCTTCAACCAATCAAAGAAAAACTAAATGTAGCAATGGACAACACAGAACTCCCATCGGTTGAACACGAACAAAACAAATTCCTTGAACATGTCCAGGTAGTTATCGATGAAAATGTCCCAATTTGCTCTTTCACGTTTGGAGTTCCTTCAAAAGAGGTCATCGCAGAGTTAAAAAGCCATCACATTTATCTAATCGGAACCGCCACAACAGTAGAAGAAGCGATTATTAATGAAGAAAACGGTTTAGATGCAGTTGTGGTTCAAGGAACAGAAGCGGGAGGACACCGAGGTTCTTTTACAGATGTTGAAAAACTAATAGGATTAATGTCTCTTATCCCGCAAGTATGTTCCCATATCAGCGTTCCGGTTATTGCAGCAGGTGGAATTATGGATGGACGCGGTATGATAGCGTCTTTGTGTTTAGGGGCAGCTGCTGTACAAATGGGAACCGCATTTTTGACATGCAAAGAAAGTGGTGCACACCCGGTACATAAAAAAGCGATTCTTCATTCATCAGAAGATCATACTGTTTTAACGCGTGTTTATTCAGGTAAATGGGCCAGAGGCGTAAAAAATACATTCTACGAAGATATGAGAGAGTATGAAAACACCTTGCCGCCGTACCCTATTCAAAATGCCCTGACCAGTAAGATTCGAAAAGCTTCCTCCCAGCAGAATAACCCGGATTATATGTCTCTCTGGTCTGGGCAAAATGCCAGTTTAGCTAGAGAACTAACAGCGAAAGAATTGATCACAACAATCATAAAGGAAGTAAATGAGTTAAAAATGGATATTATCTGTAAGTGATAGTTTGAGATTTATTAAAAAAAACGCCGCAAGGTGTTTTTTCTTTTATACGAAAAGGTTTAAAAGCTGGACGAGGGTAATAAAGTAATAGAGAAGAAAAATGAAACTTTTATAAAAGGTATAACGTAGTAAAACTAGGCTAATAGATATCACTTTCTATTTCCTAAAACTTTGTACCAGCTTAAGAATAACGGAGGACAGAATGGAAACATGGATTAAGGAGTTAATTGAACAGTTTGGCTATTGGGGTGTATTTTTTCTCATTGCACTTGAAAACATTTTCCCGCCAATCCCTTCAGAGGTAATTTTAACGTTTGGCGGTTATATGACTTCCCAGACCAATCTAACGGTTTCAGGTGTGGTCATCGCATCCACATTTGGATCGGTATTTGGGGCCGTTGTTCTATATCAACTCGGATCTTATCTTGACATAGTGAAACTAGAGGTTGTCATTGAACGGTATGGTCGCATTTTGCGTTTGAAAAAAGAAGACCTATACCATGCGGAAGCTTGGTTTGATAAATACGGTGTTTGGACGGTGTTTTTCTGCCGTTTTGTCCCGCTGATACGAAGCTTAATTTCTATTCCAGCAGGGATGGCAAAAATGAAATTCTCCCTTTTTCTCGTATTTACAACAGTAGGTACTCTCCTTTGGAATATGGTGTTAATTAATCTAGGAGCCAGAGTGGGGGAAAATTGGGATGTTATTGTTGAAAAAATGGACCAATTCTCAAATATCATCTATATTCTCCTTGCCGTCATTATGATTCTTATCGTATTACGATTGTTCAAGCGAGGGGGTAAATGGAAAAGAACCTAGGAACTTTGAAAGGAGAGGAGACTCTCCTTTTTATCATGTCTTTGGAGCAAACATTCATAAAAAAGGAAAAGGTTGAATAAATGAATTATACTATAGGTGAAATTAAGTTTCTGAGAGGGTTATTACTATGCATATTACTTCAATCTTAGTCGGGATTCTTTTTATAGTGAATATCATGTTAGCCCTTATCGTTATTTTTCAGGAGAGAAGGGATGCTGGCTCTACATGGGCCTGGCTTTTAGTTTTATTCTTTATACCGATTTTGGGATTTGTTTTGTATCTGCTTTTTGGGCAAAACCTGAGTAGAAAACATCTTTTTCAATGGGATGACCTTAAAAAAACGGGTCTTGAAAAGATATTAGAAACCCAACAAGTAAAGCTCCGGTCGGGTGAGTTTTATTTTCGAAATCAAGCTACGAGTAATAGCAGAGATTTAATTTATATGCATATGACCAATAATCAAGCCGTTCTAACGGAAGATAATTCAGTCGAGATATTTACCGATGGCGAAGATAAGTTTAATCAGTTATTCAAAGATATTAAAAGTGCCCGGAATTATATTCATATCCAATATTACATTATTAAGAATGACCGGCTTGGTAAACGACTGATTGAAGCACTGACAAATAAGGTTAAAGATGGGGTAAAAGTACGAGTTTTATATGATGATCTTGGTTCGCGGAGTTTACCTAAAAGGGTTTTCAAAGAATTTCGTGAAGCAGGCGGCCAAGTTGAGGTCTTTTTTCCATCTAAATTGCGTTTCGTCAATTTACGAATGAATTTTAGGAACCATCGTAAGTTGGTGATAATTGATGGGAAAATAGGCTATGTTGGCGGCTTTAATGTTGGAGATGAGTATTTGGGGCTGAACGACAAATTTGGTTATTGGCGAGATACTCATTTAAGGATCCAAGGTACTGCGGTTTATGCTCTCCAAACCCGTTTCATTCTTGATTGGAATCAAGCATCGGATGATTATGATGTTAGTTATGTTCCAAATCTTTATCCCGAAAATGTTTCTCATGGTAATATTGGTATTCAAATTGTAACAAGCGGTCCGGATTCAGAATTTCAACAAATTAAAAACGGGTATATCAAAATGATTATGTCTGCCAAGAGGTCCATCTTTATTCAAACTCCCTATTTTATTCCTGATGAAAGTCTTTTGGATTCACTAAAGATTGCCTGTTTGTCGGGAGTGGAAGTAAATATTATGATTCCGAATAAGCCTGACCATGTTTTTGTATACTGGGCAACTCTTTCGCATGTACATGAATTACTTAAACTTGGAGCAAAGGTTTATATTTATAACAATGGATTTATCCATGCGAAAACCCTTGTAGTGGATGAAGAAATTGCATCCGTTGGTACAGCAAATATCGATTATCGCAGCTTTAAACTCAATTTTGAAGTAAATGCCTTTTTGTATGACGAAGGGATTTCAAAAAAACTGACGAATATTTTTTATGAGGACGTAAAAGTCTCTAAATTACTTACACTTGATGAATATGAAAAACGCTCATTGGAAGTCCGCCTGAAAGAATCGGTTTCAAGGTTGTTGTCCCCCATTCTTTAGTGAAAAATTGGAAAGCGAAGTGCCTAGAGCGGAAATCAACAAGCAAGTTTAACATTGCCTTACAAAAATTAATTATATTTAAGGGCTATTACCTAACAGAGTATAAGCCCTTTTTACTGAATGAAAATGCTGGTAAATAATAGAAAAAGGGTTAAAGAGAGAGGTATCGCAGAAGATGAAAATCAGCATATTAGATCAAGCACCTATTTCTTCCAATCAAACAGCAAAAGAAGCTTTAGAACAATCAATGAAATTGGCACAGGCTGGGGAAAAACTAGGATATGTACGGTATTGGATAGCCGAGCACCATGATCTACCGGGTCTTGCCTGTTCGGCACCTGAAGTAATGCTAAGTTATATCGGTGCTAACACAACCCGGATACGTATTGGAGCCGGTGCGGTATTACTTCCGTATTACAAGCCTTATAAAGTAGCAGAAATCTACCATATGCTAGCAACATTATTCCCTGGCAGGATAGATGTTGGAATCGGCCGGGCCCCAGGAGGTTCAGCAGAGGCGACAAACGCCTTGACCGATCAGTTTTTACAGCAGGTTTGGAATATGCCCCATTCCATTAGAGAGTTACTTTATTTTTTTAACAAAGATTTTCCGGATGAACATCCTTTTAAAACGTTAAGTGCCTCACCTGTACCTAGTGTTGCTCCTGTGCCTTGGTTATTAGGCACCAGTCAAAAGAGTGCATTGCTAGCAGCAGAATATGGACTTTCTTATGCATTTGGTTTGTTTATGAGTGAAAAAGACGGAAAAGAGATTATTCAACAATACCTTGATTCGTTCAAGCCTAGAACCCCTAATCAGAAACCTTATGTCATTGTATCTGTTTCAGCCATCTGTGCAGAAACGGAAGAAAAAGCTGAGGAAATTGCCTTGAGCTGCATGATTTGGGCTTTACAAAGAGCAGAGGGTAAAGGGGACGGGGTTCCTTCTATCTTGGAATCAAAACAATATGTTCTGAATGTTAAAGAAAAAGAAATGGTTGAAAAAATGAAACAAAAAATGATTATTGGCAATCCCAAAGAAGTTAAAAATCGGCTAAAGGAGCTACAAAAACAATATCATGCCGATGAAATCATGATTGTCACTATCACACACTCGCCTGAGGATAGAATGAGATCTTATCAATTGATAGCAAACGAGCTCAATTAAGAATTTCTATCGGTTTTTAGAAGAAAAAAAGGATAATGCAAAAAAGTATTTTATTAATATAACAACGGCACCTTTCTGTTTAGAAGGTGCCTTGTTCTTTGTTAGATCAATCCGGTTGAAAATTATTTGAGTTTCGTGAAAAAATCAAATGAATGATCAATATAAAATGAGTATTAAAATTTTCAACTAAGTGCCCAATTTACTTGTTCAAATGTTTTTTCTGGTGAATATTATCTATAATGTAAAATTCTGTAATAAATAATTTACATAAATTACAAGTGTTTTCGAAATTGTCTAAAAAATCCTACGAAATCTATTGCAATATTAAGTTGAGGGTAGTATTATAGTCATCGTGACATTTTAATATAGTATTTTTGTTATTTGGAGGATCAATTATTATGGAAAATAAATTATCATTTTCTAAATATTTTATTATAGGAGTAATGTTATTTGCATTATTTTTTGGTGCGGGCAATTTGATTTTTCCTGCAACTTTAGGACAAAATTCCGGCTCAAATCTTTGGTTTGCAGTAGGGGGGTTCTTACTTACTGGTATAGGATTGCCCTTCCTTGGTATATTGGCAATGGGATATTCAGGGAGTAAAAATCTGCAAGAACTTGCAGGTCGCGTTCATCCAGTTTATGGATTAATCTTTACTTCCGTTTTATATTTAACCATCGGTCCATTATTTGCAGCGCCTAGAACAGGAGCTGTTGCTTATGATATAGGAATCGCTCCGTTTGTAAGTGAAGGTTTTGGGCAAGTTGGACTATTTGTTTTTACTTTGTTATTTTTTACAGTTACAGTTTGGTTCTCGTTATATCCTGCAAAGCTGGTTGACCGTGTTGGAAAAATTCTATCACCGGCAATTATTGTTCTTATTTTTATTTTATTAATAATGGTAATCTTAAAACCAATGGGATCATTAGGAACACCGCTAGAAGGCTATTCAAGTGGTGCTTTTATGAAGGGATTCACAGAAGGATATAATACAATGGATGCTCTTGCATCTCTTGTGTTCGGCATTATTGTTATTAATGCTATTCGTGCGATGGGAATTACAAGTTCTCGTGGAATTCTTGCTGCATCAGCTAAATCTGGTATGGTTGCTACCGTATTTTTAGCAATTATCTATGCAGGAGTTGCCTATTTAGGGGCGTCTAGTACGGAAATGTTTGGCCTATTTGATACGGGTGGTCCTATTCTTGGAAATGCAGCATCTTACTACTTTGGCACATTGGGAACAATCATGTTATCTGTTATTATTCTACTAGCTTGTTTAACAACGAGTATTGGGTTAATAACAGCCTGTGGTGAATACTTCCATACGATCTTTCCAAAAGTCAGTTATAAAGGGTTTGTTCTTTTCTTTTCGATTTTTTCATTTGGTATAGCAAATTTTGGATTAGCGAATATTATTAATTTCTCCATCCCTATTTTGATGTTGCTTTACCCACTTGCAATTGTTTTGATGCTATTGACTTTCTTATCAAAGCTATTTCATGATTCACGTCTAGTCTACGGGGCGGCTACTGTTGTTACTTTATTTGTAAGTATAGTAGATGGATTGAAGACGTTGTGCCAATTGCTTGGAATGGAGTATTTTAGCTGGCTGGCACCAGTTGTAACGTTTTACGAGAAATCCTTACCATTCTATAACGAAGGCTTAGGATGGTTAGTTCCAGTTTTGATTACGATTTTTATAACTGGTATAGTTGCTCGATTTCAATTAATACCTGCCGTACAAATTAAGAACAGAACAGAAAATTCACTATAAATAAGTTGAAGAACACACACCGAGGTTAGTGTCTTGGTGTGTTTTTTATTTATTAAAATAATATAGTTAGAAGTAGTGAATTGGAAGAATTTTCTTATTGTGCGCACGGTGATTGTGATGATAATATAAGAAAGTTCCTTCGCAAATGGTCATTTCAGAAAAAACATTGACTTTAGTGAAGTATATATGGTACTATATTTTATGTTGTTTTGAGACTACTATACTTTAATTTAAATTATTCTTAGTAGACATTGCTAGGCTAAGCCCTATGGGCTTTATTTTTTGAATGCTAGATGGCCCCTTGGTCAAGCGGTTAAGACACCGCCCTTTCACGGCGGTAACACGGGTTCGAATCCCGTAGGGGTCACCATTTTAAATAATGCGCCCGTAGCTCAATTGGATAGAGCGTTTGACTACGGATCAAAAGGTTAGGGGTTCGACTCCTCTCGGGCGCGCCATATTGCGGGAAGTAGCTCAGCTTGGTAGAGCACTTGGTTTGGGACCAAGGGGTCGCAGGTTCGAATCCTGTCTTCCCGACCATTCCTTCATAATTGTAGAACCCTAGAAGATTTCTTCTAATTCATAATATTTTTTATGGCGGCATAGCCAAGTGGTAAGGCCAAGGTCTGCAAAACCTTTATCCACCGGTTCGAATCCGGTTGCCGCCTCCAATAAAAAAAACTTTGCGGGTGTAGTTTAGTGGTAAAACCTCAGCCTTCCAAGCTGATGTTGTGAGTTCGATTCTCATCACCCGCTCCAATATGGGCCTATAGCTCAGCTGGTTAGAGCGCACGCCTGATAAGCGTGAGGTCGATGGTTCGAGTCCATTTAGGCCCACCATAATGCGTTTGATTTTCAATGTAAAACAGTGTTATAATCTAAGCATTGTTTAGTTTTTTTATTTTTAATAGGAAATATTATTACTCCGCAGTAGCTCAGTGGTAGAGCAATCGGCTGTTAACCGATCGGTCGTAGGTTCGAGTCCTACCTGCGGAGCCATTTTTATGTCTATGACAAATACATATCAAATTAGGTAAAGATAATATAAGAACACAAAATATCATATTGCAATTTACGACAGTCTTCGGGTGGTGACAGGCACCCAGAAAGGAAGATATCATGATAGCTAAAACGGAAGAGGATTTTAATGGGTTGAAAGAGATTGGGAGGATTTGTGCTTCTATTCGTGATGAGTTGGTTGCTAGGACTAAGCCAGGTGTTACCACGAAGGAGTTGGATGATTTAGCTGGGGAGCTGTTTGAGAAAGCAGGTGCCGAATCTGCTCCGAAGGGTGAGTACAATTTTCCTGGCTACACTTGTATTAGTGTGAATGAAGAGGTAGCCCATGGAATCCCGGGAGAGAGGGTCATTCAGGAAGGGGACATCGTTAATATTGATGTTTCCGGTTCAAAGAATGGATATTTTGCTGATACTGGAATCTCGTTTGTTGTTGGTAATGGAGATCCGATTTTAACGAAGATTTGTGAAGTTGCAAAAGAAGCTTTTGAAGCAGGGCTTAAAAAAGCAAGACCAGGTTCCAAAAAAAGTGGAATGGGTAAAGCGGTCCATCAAACAGCCAAGAAACATGGTTTAACTGTTATCATGAATCTTACAGGTCATGGTATTGGCCGGAGGATACACGAAGCACCCGACCATATTTATAATTACCATGATACATGGGATGATGAATTATTAAAAGAAGGAATGGTTATCGCTTTCGAACCCTTCATCTCAACAAATGAAGAAGAAGTGTTTCAATTAGAAGGAGACGACTGGACCTATGTTACCGAAAATAGCTATGTGGCTCAGTATGAGCATACAATGATTCTCACAAAAAATGGGCCCGTTATTGTAACACTTTAAGGAGATGTGATTAGCATCTTCTTTTTTTATGGTAAAAGGAAGATAAAAAATTTCCACGAATTAGTCAACTTTCGATTGAAATGAACATATATTGTTAAGTAATGAAAAATTTAGACCGCAATGGAGGGATGACAATGTATTATGCACGGCTAATTCATTTCAAATTAGGCCCTGGTCAAAGACAGGTTGCGGAAAAATTAACAAAGGAATTCGATAAACTTACTAGAAAAATGTACGGCTTTAGAGGGAATGTATATTTTTTTGATGACCCTACAGGTGAATATAGAGCTCTAAACTATTGGGATACTAAAGATGATGCAGAAGAAGCACATAAGGTGTTGTTTCCGCAATTCCAGAAAGAACTACTAAACTACACCAATGAAAAACCTACTTATAAGTTTTTTGAAGTATTTGAGGCAACGGATGATGGAGACTTGTTATCCTCACATATCGGAATTTAAAGCGAGGCATCGAAATGCCCCGCTTTTTTTGTTATGCTACCTATTCCTTTTTAAATTCAATCGTACTTCTTACTGTATTAATCGGACGGACTAGTTTTTCAATTTGATCTCGTTTTGATTCAAAGAAAGGAGGTAACGATAATTTTTCACCTAGGGTTTCATAAGGTTCATCTCCCATGAATCCTGGACCGTCTGTTGCAAATTCAAATAAAATTTGTGGAGCAACTCTTGAGTATAATGAACCGAAGAAGTAACGATCCACAAAACCAGAAGTTTGGAAACCGAAACTCCGTAGGTGGTGGTCCCATTCATCGATAACGGAACGGTCTTCTACTCGGAATGCTGCATGATGAATGGTACCAAATCCTTGTATTGCTGGTGGAAGGATTGCGTTGTACTCTACGATGACTTGAGCACCGTTGCCTCCTTCTCCCACTTCAAATAAATGAAAAGCGCCTTCATGATCAATTTCTTTAAATAAAAGAACTTTTTCCATCATTTCTTTAAAGTAATCGAAATTTGCAACACGAACAAATAGCGGGCCTAATCCTGTAATAGCATAATCCAAAGGAATAGGACCTTTTTGCCAAGGTGTTCCGCTTTCTACTCCTTGATTGTGTTCATCTGAAATTAACTGATAGTGCTGATCATCAAAATCAACAAAAGATAATGTCTTTTTACCAAATTGCATTTTCACGCCGCTGTGACTCACCTTTAATCGGTCAAAACGCTTTTCCCAATAATTGATGGCTGCATCGCTTGGAACCCTGAAGGATGTTTTGTAAATCTCATTGGTTCCATGACTGCCTTTAGGTATACCAGGAAAATCAAAAAAGGTCATATCGGTTCCAGGGTTTCCTTTATCATCGGCAAAAAACAAGTGGTAGGTTTGAATATCATCTTGATTAACTGTTTTTTTGACTAACCGCATTCCTAATATATAAGTGAAAAACTCATAGTTCTTTTCCGCACTGCTTGTGATGGCTGTTACGTGATGAATCCCTTTTAAACTATTCATATTTATTTCCTCCTGTTAAGGCTGTATTTTTTAGTATTTAGTTAGTAACAAATAAATACTCTCTTTACATTATCATTGTATCAATTATCTTGAATTCGAGATAAATGTAACATATCTTTTAATAGGTGTCAATTTGTGCAGAAATTCAAAAGAAAATTTCACATTTATAAGTTTTTTCTAACCTAATGATGTAAATCACAAACAGGCTTTTGTTAAAGAAGATAGAGCGGAAAATATTCTTAAAGTCCTCGGCTAGGGGACTTTTTTAATTTTGTGTATAAGGATTTACGGGAATGGTACAAGAAGGTATAGTTAAAAATACGAGATAAGATAGTAAGGAGAAGAGATTGTTAATGAAAACTTTGTTGATTGATATGGATTCGGTCATTTGTGACTTAATGTCAGAATGGCATCAGCGCTATAATCAGGACTATAATGATACACTTACTGTAGAGCGCCTGAAATGTTGGAACTCTGACAGATATGTGAAACCAGAATGCGGAATGAAAATATACGATTATTTAAAAGAACCAGGTTTATTTTTAGGGCTCCGCCCACTTCCGCATGCTATTGAAGTCCTGGAAAGACTGCATGTTAAATACGATATTTTAATCGTGACTAGCAGTATAACAACTGCCTTTGTGGAAAAAGAACAATGGGTAGAGCAGCATCTTCCTTTCTTAGGAAAACGCAACTTGATTTTTTCACATCGTAAAGATATGGTGGTAGGCGATTTATTATTTGATGATGCACCCCACAATCTACTTGATTTTACTTCGACCGGAAGGATAGCTGTAGCGATGGATTATCCTTACAATAAAGACGTGAATGTTCCTAGGGTCAAAAACTGGCTGGAGTTTGAAGAATTTCTTAATAGGCCAGTATTAGAAGGGAAAAAGCTGTATGCAACCTGTTGATATTCTAATAATAGGCGGAGGGCCTGCAGGTGTTTCAGCAGCGTTGTGGTGCAAGCGGCTTGGAATTAATCATCTACTCATCGAAAAAAACAATGAATTAGGTGGACAGTTAGCTAAAATTCACAATGAAATTATTGATTATCCTGGGCTTTACTCAAATAATGGAAAAGAAATGCTTCGGATTTTTACGACCCAATTAGAGGATCGGCAGTGCCCATACCTTTTAAATATAGAAATTATATCTTTAAATATGGAAAATAGGACTATAAAGATCAAACAGGATAATGAGCTACTTAATATTAATTTTAAATATATCATTTTAGCGACAGGGGCGAGTCAAAGAACTCTCGGTGTTCTAGGAGAAAAAGAGATGATGGAAAGGGGAGAAGTGTATTCAGCAACCGCAGATGCCTATCTGTTTAAAAATAAAACGGTAGCTGTTGTTGGCGGTGGTGACCGGGCTGTTGAAGGAGCCCTTTTGTTGGCGGATTTTGCTGAACGTGTATACTTAATTCATCGTACGAGACGGTTTAAGGCTC
>NZ_OX267715.1:785000-790000 GCF_946151075.1 Neobacillus sp. Marseille-Q6967
GATGATTGGGGTGAAGTCGTAACAAGGTAGCCGTATCGGAAGGTGCGGCTGGATCACCTCCTTTCTAAGGATAATGCAGTCCTTTCGGACTGATAAGAAGTTGACCGTTTCTTGTTTGTTTAGTTTTGAGAGAGCAATTCTCTCAAAGCTTTTTTTAATCGTTCTTTGAAAACTAGATAATCGTAATAGAAGAAGTAACCAAGTAAGAACCGAGTAATCGCCATTTTAGTTTTTCTCTCTTATTAATAAGAGTAAAACCTTTTAGGTTAAGTTAGAAAGGGCGCACGGTGAATGCCTTGGCACTAGGAGCCGATGAAGGACGGGACTAACACCGATATGCTTCGGGGAGCTGTAAGTAAGCTTTGATCCGGAGATTTCCGAATGGGGAAACCCACTGCTCGTAATGGAGCAGTATCTTTACCTGAATTCATAGGGTATTGAAGGCAGACCCGGGGAACTGAAACATCTAAGTACCCGGAGGAAGAGAAAGCAAACGCGATTCCCTAAGTAGCGGCGAGCGAAACGGGAACAGCCCAAACCAAGAGGCTTGCCTCTTGGGGTTGTAGGACACTCAACATGGAGTTACAAAGGAACGGGGTAGATGAAGCGGCCTGGAAAGGCCTGTCATAGAAGGTAAAAGCCCTGTAGTCGAAACTTCGTTCCCTCCTGAGTGGATCCTGAGTACGGCCGGACACGTGAAATCCGGTCGGAAGCAGGGAGGACCATCTCCCAAGGCTAAATACTCCCTAGTGACCGATAGTGAACCAGTACCGTGAGGGAAAGGTGAAAAGCACCCCGGAAGGGGAGTGAAAAAGATCCTGAAACCGTGTGCCTACAAGTAGTCAGAGCCCGTTTATGGGTGATGGCGTGCCTTTTGTAGAATGAACCGGCGAGTTACGATCCCATGCAAGGTTAAGTTGAAGAGACGGAGCCGCAGCGAAAGCGAGTCTGAATAGGGCGAAATAGTATGTGGTCGTAGACCCGAAACCAGGTGATCTACCCATGTCCAGGGTGAAGTCCAGGTAACACTGGATGGAGGCCCGAACCCACGCACGTTGAAAAGTGCGGGGATGAGGTGTGGGTAGCGGAGAAATTCCAATCGAACTTGGAGATAGCTGGTTCTCTCCGAAATAGCTTTAGGGCTAGCCTCACGTAGTAAGAGTCTTGGAGGTAGAGCACTGTTTGGACTAGGGGCCCTCATCGGGTTACCGAATTCAGACAAACTCCGAATGCCAAAGACTTATCCGTGGGAGTCAGACTGCGAGTGATAAGATCCGTAGTCAAAAGGGAAACAGCCCAGACCACCAGCTAAGGTCCCAAAGTTTACGTTAAGTGGAAAAGGATGTGGAGTTGCTTAGACAACCAGGATGTTGGCTTAGAAGCAGCCACCATTTAAAGAGTGCGTAATAGCTCACTGGTCGAGTGACTCTGCGCCGAAAATGTACCGGGGCTAAACGTAACACCGAAGCTGTGGATTGACATCTACGATGTCAGTGGTAGGAGAGCGTTCTAAGGGCGTTGAAGCTAGACCGTAAGGACTGGTGGAGCGCTTAGAAGTGAGAATGCCGGTATGAGTAGCGAAAGATGAGTGAGAATCTCATCCACCGTATGCCTAAGGTTTCCTGAGGAAGGCTCGTCCTCTCAGGGTTAGTCGGGACCTAAGCCGAGGCCGAAAGGCGTAGGCGATGGACAACAGGTTGATATTCCTGTACCACCTCTTTATCGTTTGAGTGATGGGGGGACGCAGGAGGATAGGGTAAGCGCACTGTTGGATATGTGCGTCTAAGCAGTTAGGCTGGTAAGTAGGAAAATCCGCTTACTGTAAGGCTGATCTGTGATAGCGAGGGAAATAAAGTACCGAAGTTCCTGATTCCACACTGCCAAGAAAAGCCTCTAGCGAGATAAAAGGTGCCCGTACCGCAAACCGACACAGGTAGGCGAGGAGAGAATCCTAAGGTGAGCGAGAGAACTCTCGTTAAGGAACTCGGCAAAATGACCCCGTAACTTCGGGAGAAGGGGTGCTTTTTGAGGTGAATAGCCTCGAAGAGCCGCAGTGAATAGGCCCAGGCGACTGTTTAGCAAAAACACAGGTCTCTGCGAAGCCGCAAGGCGAAGTATAGGGGCTGACGCCTGCCCGGTGCTGGAAGGTTAAGAGGAGGGGTTAGCGCAAGCGAAGCTCTGAATCGAAGCCCCAGTAAACGGCGGCCGTAACTATAACGGTCCTAAGGTAGCGAAATTCCTTGTCGGGTAAGTTCCGACCCGCACGAAAGGCGTAACGATCTGGGCACTGTCTCAACGAGAGACTCGGTGAAATTATAGTACCTGTGAAGATGCAGGTTACCCGCGACAGGACGGAAAGACCCCGTGGAGCTTTACTGTAGCCTGATATTGAATTTTGGTACAGCTTGTACAGGATAGGTAGGAGCCTGAGAAGCCGGAGCGCCAGCTTCGGTGGAGGCGTCGGTGGGATACTACCCTGGCTGTATTGAAATTCTAACCCGCACCCCTGATCGGGGTGGGAGACAGTGTCAGGTGGGCAGTTTGACTGGGGCGGTCGCCTCCTAAAGAGTAACGGAGGCGCCCAAAGGTTCCCTCAGAATGGTTGGAAATCATTCGTAGAGTGTAAAGGCACAAGGGAGCTTGACTGCGAGACCTACAAGTCGAGCAGGGACGAAAGTCGGGCTTAGTGATCCGGTGGTTCCGCATGGAAGGGCCATCGCTCAACGGATAAAAGCTACCCCGGGGATAACAGGCTTATCTCCCCCAAGAGTCCACATCGACGGGGAGGTTTGGCACCTCGATGTCGGCTCATCGCATCCTGGGGCTGTAGTCGGTCCCAAGGGTTGGGCTGTTCGCCCATTAAAGCGGTACGCGAGCTGGGTTCAGAACGTCGTGAGACAGTTCGGTCCCTATCCGTCGTGGGCGCAGGAAATTTGAGAGGAGCTGTCCTTAGTACGAGAGGACCGGGATGGACGCACCGCTGGTGTACCAGTTGTCTTGCCAAAGGCATCGCTGGGTAGCTATGTGCGGACGGGATAAGTGCTGAAAGCATCTAAGCATGAAGCCCCCCTCAAGATGAGATTTCCCATAGCGTCAAGCTAGTAAGATCCCTGAAAGATGATCAGGTTGATAGGTCAGAGGTGGAAGCGTGGTAACATGTGGAGCTGACTGATACTAATCGATCGAGGACTTAACCATAGTCTTAAAGCGAACTCGTTTTTACTTATACTTCTTCTGCATTATCTAGTTTTGAGGGAATGATCTCTCAATTAAATAGTCTGGTAATAATGGCGAGAAGGTCACACCCGTTCCCATACCGAACACGGAAGTTAAGCTTCTCAGCGCCGATGGTAGTTGGGGCAAGCGCCCCTGTGAGAGTAGGACGTTGCCAGGCGAAGACAGAAATTAATCTTTCTGTCTTTTTTAATCCCTTCTTGAGAATTGGAAAAAACTTTCTCTTGTAAGATAACACCGATGGTGTTATGATAGGAAAGTCGCTTTTGAAACAACTTATCTTTTCAATGATTATTTCTAGCGAATTGGAAATAATTGATAGTTGATAGGATGATAGAAACGCGATATACTAATATTCCTGTTGCTTTAACAAGTGACAAAAACAAAAAATTGTTCTTTGAAAACTAAACAAACAAAAACGTCAACAAACAATAAATTATCATGTTTCTTCTATATTATATAGATGAACATGAGCCAACGTAAATTCGAGCTAATCAACTTTCTTGGAGAGTTTGATCCTGGCTCAGGACGAACGCTGGCGGCGTGCCTAATACATGCAAGTCGAGCGAATCTTTAGAAGCTTGCTTCTAAAGGTTAGCGGCGGACGGGTGAGTAACACGTGGGCAACCTGCCTGTAAGACTGGGATAACTTCGGGAAACCGGAGCTAATACCGGATAATCCTTTCCCTCTCATGAGGGAAAGCTGAAAGACGGCGCAAGCTGTCACTTACAGATGGGCCCGCGGCGCATTAGCTAGTTGGTGAGGTAACGGCTCACCAAGGCGACGATGCGTAGCCGACCTGAGAGGGTGATCGGCCACACTGGGACTGAGACACGGCCCAGACTCCTACGGGAGGCAGCAGTAGGGAATCTTCCGCAATGGACGAAAGTCTGACGGAGCAACGCCGCGTGAGCGATGAAGGCCTTCGGGTCGTAAAGCTCTGTTGTTAGGGAAGAACAAGTATCGGAGTAACTGCCGGTACCTTGACGGTACCTAACCAGAAAGCCACGGCTAACTACGTGCCAGCAGCCGCGGTAATACGTAGGTGGCAAGCGTTGTCCGGAATTATTGGGCGTAAAGCGCGCGCAGGCGGTCCTTTAAGTCTGATGTGAAAGCCCACGGCTCAACCGTGGAGGGTCATTGGAAACTGGGGGACTTGAGTGCAGAAGAGGAAAGCGGAATTCCACGTGTAGCGGTGAAATGCGTAGAGATGTGGAGGAACACCAGTGGCGAAGGCGGCTTTCTGGTCTGTAACTGACGCTGAGGCGCGAAAGCGTGGGGAGCAAACAGGATTAGATACCCTGGTAGTCCACGCCGTAAACGATGAGTGCTAAGTGTTAGAGGGTTTCCGCCCTTTAGTGCTGCAGCTAACGCATTAAGCACTCCGCCTGGGGAGTACGGCCGCAAGGCTGAAACTCAAAGGAATTGACGGGGGCCCGCACAAGCGGTGGAGCATGTGGTTTAATTCGAAGCAACGCGAAGAACCTTACCAGGTCTTGACATCCTCTGACACTCCTAGAGATAGGACTTTCCCCTTCGGGGGACAGAGTGACAGGTGGTGCATGGTTGTCGTCAGCTCGTGTCGTGAGATGTTGGGTTAAGTCCCGCAACGAGCGCAACCCTTGATCTTAGTTGCCAGCATTCAGTTGGGCACTCTAAGGTGACTGCCGGTGACAAACCGGAGGAAGGTGGGGATGACGTCAAATCATCATGCCCCTTATGACCTGGGCTACACACGTGCTACAATGGATGGTACAAAGGGCTG
>NZ_OX267715.1:795000-3065273 GCF_946151075.1 Neobacillus sp. Marseille-Q6967
AGAGTGACAGGTGGTGCATGGTTGTCGTCAGCTCGTGTCGTGAGATGTTGGGTTAAGTCCCGCAACGAGCGCAACCCTTGATCTTAGTTGCCAGCATTCAGTTGGGCACTCTAAGGTGACTGCCGGTGACAAACCGGAGGAAGGTGGGGATGACGTCAAATCATCATGCCCCTTATGACCTGGGCTACACACGTGCTACAATGGATGGTACAAAGGGCTGCAAAACCGCGAGGTTAAGCCAATCCCATAAAACCATTCTCAGTTCGGATTGCAGGCTGCAACTCGCCTGCATGAAGCCGGAATCGCTAGTAATCGCGGATCAGCATGCCGCGGTGAATACGTTCCCGGGCCTTGTACACACCGCCCGTCACACCACGAGAGTTTGTAACACCCGAAGTCGGTGGGGTAACCGTAAGGAGCCAGCCGCCTAAGGTGGGACAGATGATTGGGGTGAAGTCGTAACAAGGTAGCCGTATCGGAAGGTGCGGCTGGATCACCTCCTTTCTAAGGATAATGCAGTCCTTTCGGACTGATAAGAAGTTGACCGTTTCTTGTTTGTTTAGTTTTGAGAGAGCAATTCTCTCAAAGCTTTTTTTAATCGTTCTTTGAAAACTAGATAATCGTAATAGAAGAAGTAACCAAGTAAGAACCGAGTAATCGCCATTTTAGTTTTTCTCTCTTATTAATAAGAGTAAAACCTTTTAGGTTAAGTTAGAAAGGGCGCACGGTGAATGCCTTGGCACTAGGAGCCGATGAAGGACGGGACTAACACCGATATGCTTCGGGGAGCTGTAAGTAAGCTTTGATCCGGAGATTTCCGAATGGGGAAACCCACTGCTCGTAATGGAGCAGTATCTTTACCTGAATTCATAGGGTATTGAAGGCAGACCCGGGGAACTGAAACATCTAAGTACCCGGAGGAAGAGAAAGCAAACGCGATTCCCTAAGTAGCGGCGAGCGAAACGGGAACAGCCCAAACCAAGAGGCTTGCCTCTTGGGGTTGTAGGACACTCAACATGGAGTTACAAAGGAACGGGGTAGATGAAGCGGCCTGGAAAGGCCTGTCATAGAAGGTAAAAGCCCTGTAGTCGAAACTTCGTTCCCTCCTGAGTGGATCCTGAGTACGGCCGGACACGTGAAATCCGGTCGGAAGCAGGGAGGACCATCTCCCAAGGCTAAATACTCCCTAGTGACCGATAGTGAACCAGTACCGTGAGGGAAAGGTGAAAAGCACCCCGGAAGGGGAGTGAAAAAGATCCTGAAACCGTGTGCCTACAAGTAGTCAGAGCCCGTTTATGGGTGATGGCGTGCCTTTTGTAGAATGAACCGGCGAGTTACGATCCCATGCAAGGTTAAGTTGAAGAGACGGAGCCGCAGCGAAAGCGAGTCTGAATAGGGCGAAATAGTATGTGGTCGTAGACCCGAAACCAGGTGATCTACCCATGTCCAGGGTGAAGTCCAGGTAACACTGGATGGAGGCCCGAACCCACGCACGTTGAAAAGTGCGGGGATGAGGTGTGGGTAGCGGAGAAATTCCAATCGAACTTGGAGATAGCTGGTTCTCTCCGAAATAGCTTTAGGGCTAGCCTCACGTAGTAAGAGTCTTGGAGGTAGAGCACTGTTTGGACTAGGGGCCCTCATCGGGTTACCGAATTCAGACAAACTCCGAATGCCAAAGACTTATCCGTGGGAGTCAGACTGCGAGTGATAAGATCCGTAGTCAAAAGGGAAACAGCCCAGACCACCAGCTAAGGTCCCAAAGTTTACGTTAAGTGGAAAAGGATGTGGAGTTGCTTAGACAACCAGGATGTTGGCTTAGAAGCAGCCACCATTTAAAGAGTGCGTAATAGCTCACTGGTCGAGTGACTCTGCGCCGAAAATGTACCGGGGCTAAACGTAACACCGAAGCTGTGGATTGACATCTACGATGTCAGTGGTAGGAGAGCGTTCTAAGGGCGTTGAAGCTAGACCGTAAGGACTGGTGGAGCGCTTAGAAGTGAGAATGCCGGTATGAGTAGCGAAAGATGAGTGAGAATCTCATCCACCGTATGCCTAAGGTTTCCTGAGGAAGGCTCGTCCTCTCAGGGTTAGTCGGGACCTAAGCCGAGGCCGAAAGGCGTAGGCGATGGACAACAGGTTGATATTCCTGTACCACCTCTTTATCGTTTGAGTGATGGGGGGACGCAGGAGGATAGGGTAAGCGCACTGTTGGATATGTGCGTCTAAGCAGTTAGGCTGGTAAGTAGGAAAATCCGCTTACCGTAAGGCTGATCTGTGACAGCGAGGGAAATAAAGTACCGAAGTTCCTGATTCCACACTGCCAAGAAAAGCCTCTAGCGAGATAAAAGGTGCCCGTACCGCAAACCGACACAGGTAGGCGAGGAGAGAATCCTAAGGTGAGCGAGAGAACTCTCGTTAAGGAACTCGGCAAAATGACCCCGTAACTTCGGGAGAAGGGGTGCTTTTTGAGGTGAATAGCCTCGAAGAGCCGCAGTGAATAGGCCCAGGCGACTGTTTAGCAAAAACACAGGTCTCTGCGAAGCCGCAAGGCGAAGTATAGGGGCTGACGCCTGCCCGGTGCTGGAAGGTTAAGAGGAGGGGTTAGCGCAAGCGAAGCTCTGAATCGAAGCCCCAGTAAACGGCGGCCGTAACTATAACGGTCCTAAGGTAGCGAAATTCCTTGTCGGGTAAGTTCCGACCCGCACGAAAGGCGTAACGATCTGGGCACTGTCTCAACGAGAGACTCGGTGAAATTATAGTACCTGTGAAGATGCAGGTTACCCGCGACAGGACGGAAAGACCCCGTGGAGCTTTACTGTAGCCTGATATTGAATTTTGGTACAGCTTGTACAGGATAGGTAGGAGCCTGAGAAGCCGGAGCGCCAGCTTCGGTGGAGGCGTCGGTGGGATACTACCCTGGCTGTATTGAAATTCTAACCCGCACCCCTGATCGGGGTGGGAGACAGTGTCAGGTGGGCAGTTTGACTGGGGCGGTCGCCTCCTAAAGAGTAACGGAGGCGCCCAAAGGTTCCCTCAGAATGGTTGGAAATCATTCGTAGAGTGTAAAGGCACAAGGGAGCTTGACTGCGAGACCTACAAGTCGAGCAGGGACGAAAGTCGGGCTTAGTGATCCGGTGGTTCCGCATGGAAGGGCCATCGCTCAACGGATAAAAGCTACCCCGGGGATAACAGGCTTATCTCCCCCAAGAGTCCACATCGACGGGGAGGTTTGGCACCTCGATGTCGGCTCATCGCATCCTGGGGCTGTAGTCGGTCCCAAGGGTTGGGCTGTTCGCCCATTAAAGCGGTACGCGAGCTGGGTTCAGAACGTCGTGAGACAGTTCGGTCCCTATCCGTCGTGGGCGCAGGAAATTTGAGAGGAGCTGTCCTTAGTACGAGAGGACCGGGATGGACGCACCGCTGGTGTACCAGTTGTCTTGCCAAAGGCATCGCTGGGTAGCTATGTGCGGACGGGATAAGTGCTGAAAGCATCTAAGCATGAAGCCCCCCTCAAGATGAGATTTCCCATAGCGTCAAGCTAGTAAGATCCCTGAAAGATGATCAGGTTGATAGGTCAGAGGTGGAAGCGTGGTAACATGTGGAGCTGACTGATACTAATCGATCGAGGACTTAACCATAGTCTTAAAGCGAACTCGTTTTTACTTATACTTCTTCTGCATTATCTAGTTTTGAGGGAATGATCTCTCAATTAAATAGTCTGGTAATAATGGCGAGAAGGTCACACCCGTTCCCATACCGAACACGGAAGTTAAGCTTCTCAGCGCCGATGGTAGTTGGGGCAAGCGCCCCTGTGAGAGTAGGACGTTGCCAGGCAAACGTAAAGCACAACCTCTATAGGTTGTGCTTTTTGTGTATGATAAATTATTTTTCCAAATAACTTAATAATTTTTTTATGGAATGGATATATGCTTTATCGTAGAGATCGGATGAGGAATTCAAAATAGTTCAATGGTCATAATTGGATGAAAAATAGGACTCCGTTTTGAATAGTAAAACTATTATTCAATTTAACATAAAAATTATTTTTTTACATAATTTTATATTCCATTTAAAAAAGATACCGACAATAAAATTTTATTATGAAAATCTTTTATATAGAGGTTTCAAGCGGGATAAGTATTGTAAGCGCTTTACTAATTTTTTAATAATAATAAGTTTCTGAAATATTAAAATAATATACTAGACTAATTTTAAAAATTGTTTTAAAATACAAAATGTTATTGATTTACTTATTAAACAAAATTCATGGGCCAAAAGAATGATACTACTAAGCTACGAATTATGGTATCAGAAAATTCAATTAAAGGGGGAACAACCATGAAAAAGAAATTAGGGAAAGTGTTTATGGCTTCAGCATTGTTTGCTGGAGTACTAGCAGGATGTTCAGGAGCGAAGGAAAGTTCAGGAGGCGGCAGTTCAGATACGATTAAAGTGGGCGTGAACTTGGAACTATCGGGTAATGTTGCCTCTTATGGTGAATCACTTGCTAAGGGAATCGACTTAGCAGTTGAAGAAATTAATAAAGATGGCGGTGTTGATGGTAAACAGCTTGAGTTAGTAAAAGTAGACAATAAATCTGAGGCAGCAGAGGCTACGAATGGTGCCATTAAGCTAACTAGCCAAGATAAAGTTACAGCAATTATTGGCGCTGCTACTAGTGGTAATACAGTAGCTCAAACCCAGATTGCGAACGATACAAAGACTGTACTATTAACTCCGTCAGGAACTTCTCCTAATGTAACGGTAAATGAAGATGGTGAAGTAAATGAGTTCGTTTTCCGAACATCATTTATTGATCCTTTCCAAGGAACAGTTGCAGCTAACTTTGCAGCGAAAGAATTAAAGGTGAAAAATGCAGCAATTTTTGCAGATAGTGCGAGTGACTATGCAAAAGGACTAGCTGAATCCTTCAAAAAAACATTTGAAGAGGCTGGCGGAGAAATTATTGCAGAGGAAGCTTATGTAGCGAAAGATACAGATTTCCGTGCTACTTTAACACGGATTAAGTCTAAAAATCCTGAGTTCATCTTCATCCCAGGATATTATGAGGAAGTAGGATTGATCGTAAAGCAAGCGCGTGAATTAGGAATTACAGCTCCATTAATGGGGGCAGACGGATGGGACTCGCCGAAGTTGATTGAACTAGCTGGAGCAGAAGCATTAAATAATACATTCATTACGAACCATTATTCAGCTGAAGATCCAGATGAAAAAATGCAGGCGTTTTTAACAGCATTTAAAGAAAAAAACAGCGACGAATCACCAAATGCTTTCAATGCCTTAGGTTATGACACAGTATTTTTATTAGCCGATGCAATCAAACGTGCTGGAAGCACTGATTCTACTAAAATCAAAGATGAATTAGCTAAGACGAAAGACTTATCCCTTGTAACAGGTGTCTACTCGGTGGATGAAAATCACCATCCAATTAAGTCGGCTACTGTCTTGGAATATAAAGATGGAAAACAAGTATTCAACACAAAAGTTAATCCTTAAAAAATACCTAGACTAGAATGGAAGGTTCATCCTTCCATTCTACTTATGTAAAGGGTTAACTCATGGAAATATAATGGGAGTGACAACAATGGAATGGTTACAACAATTGATAAACGGGATATCACTTGGAAGCATCTATGCCTTAATCGCATTAGGCTACACAATGGTCTATGGGATCATTAAATTAATCAATTTTGCGCATGGTGATGTGTTTATGGTAGGTGCGTTTGTAGGGTTTTATGCGATTACGGGATGGGGGTTAAGCTTCTTCCCAGCTCTGTTATTTTCAATGGCTTTCTGTGCTGTGTTTGGAGTATTAATCGAGCGTATCGCCTATAAACGGCTTCGAAATGCAACAAGAATAGCGGCTTTGATTACCGCAATTGGAATGTCACTTCTAATTGAATACGGGGTCATATATGTCCGTGGTGCACAACCGGAAGCATACCCTGATAAGGTTTTACCAGATGCTACTTTTAACCTGTTAGGTGCACAGATAAGTAGTCAGTCTCTTTTTATACTGACAGTATCTATTATCCTTATGATCATTTTACAATTTATAGTTCATCGGACAAAAATTGGAAAAGCCATGCGAGCTGTATCACATGATATGGATGCGGCCCGATTAATGGGTATAAATGTTGACCGGACGATTTCCTATACATTTGCAATTGGCTCCGCTTTAGCGGGGGCTGCAGGCGTCATCTTTGGAGTGTATTATACAAAGATTGAACCTTTAATGGGAATTATCCCTGGTTTAAAAGCTTTTGTGGCGGCCGTATTAGGTGGAATTGGAATTATTCCTGGGGCCATGGTCGGCGGGCTTATATTAGGGGTGGTGGAATCGATTGTAAGTGCACTGGGCTTCTCTTTATGGAGAGACGCTGCAGCTTTTATTATTTTGATTCTTATTCTAATTTTTAGACCTTCAGGCATCTTTGGTAAAAATACAAGAGAGAAAGTGTAGGTGAGATAGACAGATGAAGAAGTCTAAAGGATTCTGGCTATTTCTAGTTTTAGCTATTGTTGTTTATGGAGTTTTCCAAGCTTTAATCACAGTAGGAATATTAAATGCGTTCTACAGTAATATGCTAATCTTAATTACGATAAATATCATTTTAGCAGTCAGCCTCCACCTGGTGATTGGAATTACAGGTCAATTTTCAATTGGCCATGCTGGATTCTTAGCGGTGGGTGCATATATTTCAGCCATTGTTACGATGAAGTTAGGACTGCCGTTCTTTTTAGCCATTGTAGTTGGTGGTATTGTAGCGGCTTTGGCTGGTTTGCTTGTCGGGATTCCAACTTTAAGATTACGTGGAGATTATCTTGCTATTGCTACTCTAGGATTTGGGGAAATCATTCGAATTGTTTTCTTGAATATTGAGTACGTTGGCGGCGCATCAGGAATGATGGTTTCACATATGACCACTTGGACAAGCGCTTTTGTCTGTCTGATCATTACCATTCTGGTGATTTCTAATTTTACGAATTCGCGGCATGGCCGGGCGTGTATAGCCATTCGCGAAAATGAAATTGCGGCAGACGCAATGGGCATTAATACAACGTTTTATAAGGTAGCGGCGTTTGCGCTTGGTTCCTTCTTTGCAGGAATTGCTGGCGGGTTATATTCTCATAACTTTTATATTATCCAGCCGACCAATTTTGGCTTCTTAAAATCTTTTGACATATTAATCTTTGTTGTATTAGGCGGTTTGGGAAGTTTATCTGGTTCCGTGATTGCGGCGGTTCTTTTAACGGTTGTTTCAACCTTTTTACAGGATTACCCAGAGACGCGGATGATTATTTATAGTGTGGTGCTAGTAGTTGTCATGTTATACCGTCCACAGGGTTTAATGGGTACGCGCGAAATTACTGATTTGTTTGGGAAACGGAAAATGGCGAAAGGAGGTAACTAAAATGGGCGTATTATTGCAGGTGAAAAATGCTGGAATCCAATTTGGTGGTTTGAAGGCTGTATCAGGTTTTAATATGGAACTCCAACAAGGAGAATTAGTGGGTTTGATTGGACCGAACGGTGCAGGAAAAACAACAAGCTTTAACTTGTTAACCGGCGTATATGTTCCAACTGAAGGGGAAATCTTGTTTGATGGAAAAAGATTAAATGGACTGGCCCCCTATCAAGTGACAAGAAACGGGATTAGCCGGACCTTCCAAAACATTCGGCTTTTTAGTGAATTATCTGTATTAGATAATGTAAAGGTTGCTTATCATTCCTTAGCAAAGCACTCCATTTTTAGTTCCATATTCCGTTTGCCTTTTCATTTTTCAGAGGAGAAGGTAATGGAGGAAAAGGCGCTGGAATTTCTTAAAATATTCCAGTTGGACCGTTATAAGGATGAAAAAGCAAAAAACTTGCCGTACGGACAGCAGCGAAGATTAGAGATTGCCAGAGCATTAGCAGCTGGACCTAAATTATTGCTTCTAGATGAGCCGGCTGCAGGGATGAACCCTCAGGAAACTCATGAATTAATGGAATTAATCGCATTTATTCGTAAACAGTTTAATTTGACTATACTATTAATTGAACACGATATGCACCTCGTTATGGGGATATGTGAAAGAATATATGTGTTAGATCATGGGCAATTGATTGCTGAAGGAACCCCGAGTGAAATCCGTAATCATCCGAAAGTAATTGAGGCGTATCTTGGTGAGGAGGTTTCGGCAGATGCTTAAAGTGAATGATATCAATGTTTACTATGGAAATATACATGCGCTTAAAGGTGTTTCATTAGAGGTAAAGGAAGGCGAAATTGTTACATTGATTGGGGCGAATGGAGCGGGGAAAAGCACTCTTCTTAAGACGTTGTCCGGACTACTTAAACCTAAATCCGGCAGCATCGAGTATTTGCAAGCTGCCGTTTCGGGTAAAGCACCGCAATCGATTGTAAAGGCAGGAATATCCCATGTCCCTGAAGGACGCCGCGTGTTTGCCAATATGACGGTTGAAGAAAACCTTGAATTAGGAGCCTATCTAAGAAAAGATAAAAAGGAAATCCGGAAGGACCTTGATAAAGTATACGAACTATTCCCAAGGCTGCTGGAAAGACGAAAGCAATTATCAGGAACTCTCTCCGGCGGGGAGCAGCAAATGCTGGCAATGGGACGTGCCATTATGGCCAAACCCAAGCTATTGTTGCTAGATGAACCTTCGATGGGGTTAGCACCGTTAATGGTTAAAACCATATTCAAAATCGTAGAGCAAATCAATCAGGCAGGAACAACGGTTCTACTAGTTGAACAAAATGCCAACATGGCACTATCCATTGCTGACCGCGCCTACATCATCGAAACAGGCCGTGTCGAAATCTCAGGTTCAGCTGCAGAACTACAAGCCAGCGAACAAATTAAAAAGGCCTACCTTGGAGGAATATAGAGGTACACATCGGTGTCGCATCGGTGCCTGTCACCACGAAAATACAAATGTCCGCCTCCGGTGGACATTCGAACTGGTTAGTTTTTAGAGCTAACCAGTTTTCTTTTGCGTGATTGGTGGAAAAGGTGGATAAATGGTTTTATATATTTGGTTTAGGAGAGGGTGGAGTTGAATGCAGCAATGGATTAAGGAAGTGGCTCGGGGGAAGCGGGGGTCACGTGATTTGTCTTATGGTGAGACGCTTGAGGCGGCTCGTATGATTATTAGCGGGGAAGCAACGGATGCCCAGGTTGCGGCTTATTTTATTGCTCAACGTTTGAAGACTGAGTCATCTGATGAACTGTTGGCATTTGTTCATGCCTTTCAAGAGAATACCCAAAAGTTACCGATTCAACCCGCTATTAGTGATAGGCTAATAGACTTTGCTGGTCCCTATACGGGTAGAAATCTATTTGCAACGACGATTCCGACTGCAATTTTGTTAGCAGAAAGCGGGATTCCAGTTCTGCTTCACAGTAGTGAATCTTTACCGCCTAAGTTCGGTACCTCATTAGCGGACATTCTTAATGAATTGGGAGTATGCACCACCCAGATGCTGTAACACTTTCTAGGACGATTGAAACCACAAATAGTGGTTTTGCTTGGACTGATCAATTTTGTCCGCCGTTAGCTAATCTGCGAAATATACGGATAGAAATCGGAATCCGTAGTTTACTGAACACGGTTGAAAAACTCTTAAACATTGGTAATGCCAATTCCATAATGATGGGTGCTTTTCATCGTACCGCCATAAATAAGATTGCTCCCATTTTTTCACAATTATCTTATAAAGATATTTACATTGTTCAGGGAGTTGAGGGGTCGGAGGATTTACCTGTTCACCGAAACAGCTTTGTTTTTAAATTATCCAACGGAGAAACAGAGTCGTTTATTGTTAAGCCGGAGGACTATGGTTTAGCTGCTGAGGAAAGGAAAGAGGCGCTTACTAAAGAACAACAGGTTGAAACGATAGGAGCATTATTAACAGGTGAAAAGTCGGGTCCGTTCGATTATTATTACAAACAAGTATTGTTTAATACCGGTATTCGGTATTATTTGTTTGGAGTTACTCCAACGATTGAAGAAGGAATTGATCGATCGAAAGAGCAGCTTGAAACTCAAAAAGGGTTTAGCCAGCTGAAAAAATGGAAAGAGAATTAACTAGAATGCCCTTCTCACTAAAGGTAGAGAAGGGCATTTTTAATTAATAGGTGATTTGTGTTACGCTTGTTTGGTGGAGTGGTTGGTTTTTACATAAAAATATAAATCATAAAGAATTGTGTTGATGTTAGGGAGGCATGTAACTTCCTGCTATAATCGAACGACTATATAGGTAAACCAGAAACACAAAAAGGAGTTTTTAATATGATAAATAAAAAATGGATGTTTGCTGTTGGTTCTATTTTAATTATCGGACTGTTGACGGGTTGTGGGGCAGGTGCAAATACCAATGGAGGTTCAGAACAAGTGACAAAGGAAAATCGTCAACCTGAAGAAGTGAAATTCCAGCCATTTATTGAAATCAAGGAAGAGAATAATGCTGTAATTGTAAACTATAAAGTGAAAAATGTTTCAGGTGACTCGCAAAAACTTACATTTATGACTGGTCTACAAGCGGATTTCATTGTTTATGATCAGGAAGGAAAAAAGGTTAAACAATATTCAGATGAAGTTTCATCTACGCAAGCAATTACAGAGGTGGTACTTGAAAATAACGAAGAATTGGAAAATGGCTTTACCATCCCTGACTTATATAATGGGCAATTTAAGATTGAAGTCTTTCTTACAGCGAAAGAAGAAGAGGCCAGAGTTGTAAAAGATTTTAAGGTAGAAAAATCATTGTATTCAAAAGGCAATGGTGAATATATTGGACAAATGGATCCACATACAATTGAAGTGAAAATCAAAGATGAAGCCGTAGCCTTTCAATTAACAGAAGAAGCGATTCAACAACTATCCTCTATTAAAGAGGGAGATAAGATTTCATTCATTTTTTCAGAAACGGATATTCAAAAAACGATTGAAAAATTTATTCTAGATTCCAATTAATAAAAAAAGTGCACGCAGATGCGTGCACTTTTCAGTTAGTCATTAGGCTACACGATTCCAGCCAGAAATGTCATCCTCAAGCGGAAGATTATTAGTACGAGCCTTCTGAGCGGCACGGAAGAATAGACCGATTAAGATTGCTGCACCAACAAATCCCCCAATCCATGCAATATTCATGGATAAGCCAAAGCCAATTGGCGCATTTAATATATAAGTAATCACCATTACTAACATAAATGAGCCTGGTACAAGCGCGATAAAGTAATTTTTCCTTGCAATATATAGGTACATAGCGCCGACAAATAAGGCAATAACTGCTGTTGCTTGGTTAGCCCAACTGAAATATCTCCATAGAAGGTTAAAATCTATTTGAGTAAGGACAGCAGAGATCACGAATAACGGAAGAGCAATCCATAAGCGGCTCGAAAATTTCTTTTGGGCTACGTTAAAGTACTCAGCGATAATCATACGTGCACTTCGGAAAGCAGTATCTCCGGAAGTGATTGGTAAAACCACAACACCCAAAACGGCAAGTGTTCCGCCGATCGCTCCAAGGAGTAATGTGGAAGCTTGACTTACAACAGCACCAGGACCGCCTGCAGCTAAAATGTCGTTCAAACCGTTATAACCGCCAAACAAACTCATTCCTGCAGCAGCCCAAATCATTGCGATGATCCCTTCTGTAATCATCATGCCGTAGAAAATCTTACGACCTTGTTTTTCATTTTGAGTAGTCCGTGAAATAATTGGTGTTTGGGTTGCATGGAAACCGGATAGAGCACCACACGAAATAGTAAAAAACAATAATGGTAAAATTGGTGCATTAGCTGGGTGGAAGTTGGTTAATGATAACTCCGGAATTGGAGCACCTGTTACCACCATGCCAATCCCGACTCCAAGGGCACTAATCAAAAGCAATGCACCAAAGTATGGATAAAGGAGACCAATGACTTTATCAACTGGTAGCAGTGTAGCTAAAACGTAATAAGCAAAGATCGCGACAATTATTATACCAAGTGCTATTTTTCCATCCATCAAAACATGGAGCAAACTGGCTGGTGTTGAAACAAAAACTGTACCTACCAATAATAATAGGAGAACGGCAAAAGCATTTACTACATGCCGCATAATCTTTCCTAAAAATTTACTAGCTAGTTCCGGTAAATGAGCGCCGCGGTTTCGGATTGAAATCATTCCCGTTAAATAATCGTGAACTGCCCCTGCAAAAATACAGCCAATGACAATCCAAATAAAAGCAACCGGCCCATAAAGCGCTCCCATGATGGGTCCAAAAACAGGTCCTGTACCAGCGATGTTTAATAACTGAATCAAGGAATTCTTAGGTGTACTCATCGGAACATAGTCAACACCGTCTTGATTGACGTAGGCAGGTGTTGCCCGTTCTTCTTTTACTCCAAATACTTTTTCGACGAATTTCCCATAGGTAAAATACCCAACAACTAAGAGGACAATTCCCGCTAAAAAGGTAAACATATTTCCTTTTCCCCCTTTATTAATAAATGAATGCGATTACATTTAGTATAGTGAACAAAAATAATAAAAGGGAAGTTTACGATTTAAAAGGTAGAAATCCAAAGTTATCATGTAACCTACTAGGATTAAGATGTAGAATATTCAGAAACATTATCGGCGATTAAATTTCCAAGCGGTTTCGTAATGCTTTTGCATAATTGCGACTGACAGACAACATTTCTTTTCTGCCTTCGATTTGGAGTTGATAGGCCCCGTTAAACCAAGGTGTAAGTCTGGTGACGAATTCCAAATTAACTAGAAAGCTCTTATGGATTCTAAAAAAACCAAATTTTACTAGTCTTAGTTCAAAATCCTTCAGGGATTGTTTGGTTTCATACTCCCCATTTTTTGTAACAAGTTTTGTGAACTTTTCGTCACGTACGATATAGAGAATTTCTTTCGGTTCTATATAAAAAATCTCTCCATCTAACTCAACAGCAAGCTTCCCAGTTGATTTTCCCGGTTCGGGTTCCTTAGTTGATTGCAGATTGTTTTCAATACGATTAATGGTTTCGTGCAGTTGCTCTTCATCATAAGGCTTTAGTAGATAATCAATAGCATTATACCGAAAAGCTTCTGCAGCAAATTGCGGATAGGCTGTTGCAAAAACAACCATTGGTACCTTTTTTAGCTCTTGTAATGCTTTAGCTGCTTGC
Source organism: Neobacillus sp. Marseille-Q6967 (assembly GCF_946151075.1). GTDB lineage: Bacteria > Bacillota > Bacilli > Bacillales > Cytobacillaceae > Neobacillus. Next base: position 808,195 of record NZ_OX267715.1, read on the forward strand.
ATTCCATTCATTTTTGGCATTTCAACATCAAGAAAAACTACGTCCGGCTGATGGTGAATCACTTTCATGATCGCAGCCTCTCCAGACTCTGCCTCACCTACAATCTGAATAGCCGGAAAGTTTCCAAGTAAATGCTTTAATTCTTCCCGGCTATATGGTTCATCATCAACTATGAGTGTTCTAATGGCGTTTTCCATTTAACCAACCTCCCCGATCGGGACGGAAAAAGCAATTTCCGTTCCTTTATCAAGTTCACTTTTGACTTTTAATGCAGAATGATCTCCAAACATGATCGTAAGTCTGCGATTAACATTATAAAGGGCAACTCCATTGCCGCTTTCAGAATATAGTGGCTTTTTACAAATCAGAGCGCTCCGTTGCAGACTCATTCCATTGCCATTGTCCTCCACCTTTACAAAAGTCGAATGGTTATTTTGCTTGATGGTAATGGTTATCTTGTAATTACTTTCTTTATCTTTCATTCCATGTTTAATGGCATTCTCAACAAGAGGCTGTAAGGTAAGGGGAGGAATGGTTTGCAATAGAGCTTTTTCTTCGATATCATAGATCACTTGTAATTTATCAGTAAACCTCGTTTCTTCAATTGATAAATATGCTTTAACATGTTTTAGTTCCTGTTCGAGTGTAGTAAGATTTTGGGTTGTAGCGGAAAGATTTTGACGTAAAAAATGGGATAGAGAAACAAGTAGTCTTCGTGCCTTAGCCGGATCGATACGCACCAGCGATAGGATAGTATTAAGCGAATTAAATAGAAAGTGCGGACTTATTTGGGCTTGCAGCGCCTTGATTTCAGCGTCTTTTGCTAATTGGTATGCTTTATCTGCCTCAGCAATTTCAAGTTGATTGCTTAGAAGGGAACTAAGTCCTGCTATTAATTCCATAATGACAGGATTGATTTCCTTTTCAGATCGAAAATAAAATTTTAACGTGCCAATTGTTTCTCCACGGTGTTTTAGCGGAGCAATAATTGCTGCTCCGAGTGGACAACCTTTTTCTCTGCATTGTATTGATGCTTGATTTGCTTTCACCATTGAACCATGTTTTAGCACATCGATGGTGATTTGTGTTTGAATAGGACTCATTGAGCGGTGATGATCATGCCCGAGTCCTACATGAGCTAGAATTTCCGTTAAATTTGTTATGGAGACAGCCCTTGTATTCATTTCATTATGTAGAATATGACATACCGCTTTTGCTGTATCGGTTGTGAGTCCGTTTCTCAGGTAAGCTAGAGTTTTCTCAGCAATACGTAAGGTTTTTTGTGCCTGCATCGCACCTGCTTTTTCTTCTTCATTTATTACACTTTTTATAATGAGAAGAAATACTGCACATCCAAAACCATTTGCCACAATCATCGGCAGTCCGATCAACTCAACCAATGTCCATGCTTTTTCAAATGGACGTGAAACCAGGAGAATGACGAACATTTGAATGGATTCTGCTAATGCGCCAATGAAAAATGCCGAGCTTAATTTAACATGTTTATTCTTTCGATGAAACATTCCGGATAATACCCCAGCAATAATTGTAGCTAATCCGCAGGAAATGGCGGTGAATCCTCCTAACGTAAACCGATGGAGTCCCGCAATTAATCCAGCCCCAATCCCAACCTTATACCCTCCGAAAAGACCTGCTAACACGACACCGATAACACGTGAATTGGCAATAGCTTCGTCCGTATTGAGATTAGAAATCCAGCGGTTAAAATGAAGACTGTCGGTATTGAGAGTCAATCCAGAATATGTGCCGATAATCCCGAAAAAACCAAAGAAAATGGTCGCAATAAGCTGTTGTCTTCGATTCAGCTGTTCTTGATAGATCATATCGCGAAAAAATGGAAACCGGGTCAAAATAAATGCAATCATTACAAGAATCCCTAGGCGTTCCACCATCGTAATCAACAATTCAAACAATGTTTTTCCCCCCCAGAGGTTAAGTTAGCTCCTTTTTGTAAGTGAATAATAACCTGTATTTATTGTAACAGTATTTTTAAAATTCTTAATAGAAGTTTATCAAAATTGATTTAAGAAGATGTATGTACATGATTTCGTCTTTATATAAATGCTTAATATGAAATCCAATTTTATATTTCTTTCTTTTTGTAAATACTAAAACAGTAATCGAACTTATAGCATTAAAGGAGAATCTTGATGTTTAATGATATATTTTTTGAAGTAAAGAACTGGTGGGTAAGAAATACAGACAACGAACTAGGATTAGAACAATTCGAGCGGATTGAATCACAACATACACGAATTCGTCACGATGAAGACATTAGGGAAGTTATTCGTGTTCATTAATTTATGAGAGCAAAGGACAGTTTTAATTAATGGAAATCATTTCATATTGAACAAGTGGATAAACTCATGTTACTATGTAATTCCTCCTTCCGGAACAGTTTTTAACCGGATGGATAATCACTTTCATTCCTTAAAGAATTGGAAAAAACTTTTTCTTGTAAGATAACACCGATGGTGTTATGATAGGAAAGTCGCTTTTGAAACAACTTATCTTTTTCAATGATTATTTCTAGTGAATTGGAAATAATTGATAGTTGATAGATTGATAGAAACGCGATATACTAATATTCCTGTCGCTTTAACAGGTGACAAAAACATAAAATTGTTCTTTGAAAACTAAACAAACAAAAACGTCAACAAACAATAAATTATCATGTTTCTTCTATATTATATAGATGAATATGAGCCAACGTAAATTCGAGCTAATCAACTTTCTTGGAGAGTTTGATCCTGGCTCAGGACGAACGCTGGCGGCGTGCCTAATACATGCAAGTCGAGCGAATCTTTAGAAGCTTGCTTCTAAAGGTTAGCGGCGGACGGGTGAGTAACACGTGGGCAACCTGCCTGTAAGACTGGGATAACTTCGGGAAACCGGAGCTAATACCGGATAATCCTTTCCCTCTCATGAGGGAAAGCTGAAAGACGGCGCAAGCTGTCACTTACAGATGGGCCCGCGGCGCATTAGCTAGTTGGTGAGGTAACGGCTCACCAAGGCGACGATGCGTAGCCGACCTGAGAGGGTGATCGGCCACACTGGGACTGAGACACGGCCCAGACTCCTACGGGAGGCAGCAGTAGGGAATCTTCCGCAATGGACGAAAGTCTGACGGAGCAACGCCGCGTGAGCGATGAAGGCCTTCGGGTCGTAAAGCTCTGTTGTTAGGGAAGAACAAGTATCGGAGTAACTGCCGGTACCTTGACGGTACCTAACCAGAAAGCCACGGCTAACTACGTGCCAGCAGCCGCGGTAATACGTAGGTGGCAAGCGTTGTCCGGAATTATTGGGCGTAAAGCGCGCGCAGGCGGTCCTTTAAGTCTGATGTGAAAGCCCACGGCTCAACCGTGGAGGGTCATTGGAAACTGGGGGACTTGAGTGCAGAAGAGGAAAGCGGAATTCCACGTGTAGCGGTGAAATGCGTAGAGATGTGGAGGAACACCAGTGGCGAAGGCGGCTTTCTGGTCTGTAACTGACGCTGAGGCGCGAAAGCGTGGGGAGCAAACAGGATTAGATACCCTGGTAGTCCACGCCGTAAACGATGAGTGCTAAGTGTTAGAGGGTTTCCGCCCTTTAGTGCTGCAGCTAACGCATTAAGCACTCCGCCTGGGGAGTACGGCCGCAAGGCTGAAACTCAAAGGAATTGACGGGGGCCCGCACAAGCGGTGGAGCATGTGGTTTAATTCGAAGCAACGCGAAGAACCTTACCAGGTCTTGACATCCTCTGACACTCCTAGAGATAGGACGTTCCCCTTCGGGGGACAGAGTGACAGGTGGTGCATGGTTGTCGTCAGCTCGTGTCGTGAGATGTTGGGTTAAGTCCCGCAACGAGCGCAACCCTTGATCTTAGTTGCCAGCATTCAGTTGGGCACTCTAAGGTGACTGCCGGTGACAAACCGGAGGAAGGTGGGGATGACGTCAAATCATCATGCCCCTTATGACCTGGGCTACACACGTGCTACAATGGATGGTACAAAGGGCTGCAAAACCGCGAGGTTAAGCCAATCCCATAAAACCATTCTCAGTTCGGATTGCAGGCTGCAACTCGCCTGCATGAAGCCGGAATCGCTAGTAATCGCGGATCAGCATGCCGCGGTGAATACGTTCCCGGGCCTTGTACACACCGCCCGTCACACCACGAGAGTTTGTAACACCCGAAGTCGGTGGGGTAACCGTAAGGAGCCAGCCGCCTAAGGTGGGACAGATGATTGGGGTGAAGTCGTAACAAGGTAGCCGTATCGGAAGGTGCGGCTGGATCACCTCCTTTCTAAGGATAATGCAGTCCTTTCGGACTGATAAGAAGTTGACCGTTTCTTGTTTGTTTAGTTTTGAGAGAGCAATTCTCTCAAAGCTTTTTTTAATCGTTCTTTGAAAACTAGATAATCGTAATAGAAGAAGTAACCAAGTAAGAACCGAGTAATCGCCATTTTAGTTTTTCTCTCTTATTAATAAGAGTAAAACCTTTTAGGTTAAGTTAGAAAGGGCGCACGGTGAATGCCTTGGCACTAGGAGCCGATGAAGGACGGGACTAACACCGATATGCTTCGGGGAGCTGTAAGTAAGCTTTGATCCGGAGATTTCCGAATGGGGAAACCCACTGCTCGTAATGGAGCAGTATCTTTACCTGAATTCATAGGGTATTGAAGGCAGACCCGGGGAACTGAAACATCTAAGTACCCGGAGGAAGAGAAAGCAAACGCGATTCCCTAAGTAGCGGCGAGCGAAACGGGAACAGCCCAAACCAAGAGGCTTGCCTCTTGGGGTTGTAGGACACTCAACATGGAGTTACAAAGGAACGGGGTAGATGAAGCGGCCTGGAAAGGCCTGTCATAGAAGGTAAAAGCCCTGTAGTCGAAACTTCGTTCCCTCCTGAGTGGATCCTGAGTACGGCCGGACACGTGAAATCCGGTCGGAAGCAGGGAGGACCATCTCCCAAGGCTAAATACTCCCTAGTGACCGATAGTGAACCAGTACCGTGAGGGAAAGGTGAAAAGCACCCCGGAAGGGGAGTGAAAAAGATCCTGAAACCGTGTGCCTACAAGTAGTCAGAGCCCGTTTATGGGTGATGGCGTGCCTTTTGTAGAATGAACCGGCGAGTTACGATCCCATGCAAGGTTAAGTTGAAGAGACGGAGCCGCAGCGAAAGCGAGTCTGAATAGGGCGAAATAGTATGTGGTCGTAGACCCGAAACCAGGTGATCTACCCATGTCCAGGGTGAAGTCCAGGTAACACTGGATGGAGGCCCGAACCCACGCACGTTGAAAAGTGCGGGGATGAGGTGTGGGTAGCGGAGAAATTCCAATCGAACTTGGAGATAGCTGGTTCTCTCCGAAATAGCTTTAGGGCTAGCCTCACGTAGTAAGAGTCTTGGAGGTAGAGCACTGTTTGGACTAGGGGCCCTCATCGGGTTACCGAATTCAGACAAACTCCGAATGCCAAAGACTTATCCGTGGGAGTCAGACTGCGAGTGATAAGATCCGTAGTCAAAAGGGAAACAGCCCAGACCACCAGCTAAGGTCCCAAAGTTTACGTTAAGTGGAAAAGGATGTGGAGTTGCTTAGACAACCAGGATGTTGGCTTAGAAGCAGCCACCATTTAAAGAGTGCGTAATAGCTCACTGGTCGAGTGACTCTGCGCCGAAAATGTACCGGGGCTAAACGTAACACCGAAGCTGTGGATTGACATCTACGATGTCAGTGGTAGGAGAGCGTTCTAAGGGCGTTGAAGCTAGACCGTAAGGACTGGTGGAGCGCTTAGAAGTGAGAATGCCGGTATGAGTAGCGAAAGATGAGTGAGAATCTCATCCACCGTATGCCTAAGGTTTCCTGAGGAAGGCTCGTCCTCTCAGGGTTAGTCGGGACCTAAGCCGAGGCCGAAAGGCGTAGGCGATGGACAACAGGTTGATATTCCTGTACCACCTCTTTATCGTTTGAGTGATGGGGGGACGCAGGAGGATAGGGTAAGCGCACTGTTGGATATGTGCGTCTAAGCAGTTAGGCTGGTAAGTAGGAAAATCCGCTTACTGTAAGGCTGATCTGTGATAGCGAGGGAAATAAAGTACCGAAGTTCCTGATTCCACACTGCCAAGAAAAGCCTCTAGCGAGATAAAAGGTGCCCGTACCGCAAACCGACACAGGTAGGCGAGGAGAGAATCCTAAGGTGAGCGAGAGAACTCTCGTTAAGGAACTCGGCAAAATGACCCCGTAACTTCGGGAGAAGGGGTGCTTTTTGAGGTGAATAGCCTCGAAGAGCCGCAGTGAATAGGCCCAGGCGACTGTTTAGCAAAAACACAGGTCTCTGCGAAGCCGCAAGGCGAAGTATAGGGGCTGACGCCTGCCCGGTGCTGGAAGGTTAAGAGGAGGGGTTAGCGCAAGCGAAGCTCTGAATCGAAGCCCCAGTAAACGGCGGCCGTAACTATAACGGTCCTAAGGTAGCGAAATTCCTTGTCGGGTAAGTTCCGACCCGCACGAAAGGCGTAACGATCTGGGCACTGTCTCAACGAGAGACTCGGTGAAATTATAGTACCTGTGAAGATGCAGGTTACCCGCGACAGGACGGAAAGACCCCGTGGAGCTTTACTGTAGCCTGATATTGAATTTTGGTACAGCTTGTACAGGATAGGTAGGAGCCTGAGAAGCCGGAGCGCCAGCTTCGGTGGAGGCGTCGGTGGGATACTACCCTGGCTGTATTGAAATTCTAACCCGCACCCCTGATCGGGGTGGGAGACAGTGTCAGGTGGGCAGTTTGACTGGGGCGGTCGCCTCCTAAAGAGTAACGGAGGCGCCCAAAGGTTCCCTCAGAATGGTTGGAAATCATTCGTAGAGTGTAAAGGCACAAGGGAGCTTGACTGCGAGACCTACAAGTCGAGCAGGGACGAAAGTCGGGCTTAGTGATCCGGTGGTTCCGCATGGAAGGGCCATCGCTCAACGGATAAAAGCTACCCCGGGGATAACAGGCTTATCTCCCCCAAGAGTCCACATCGACGGGGAGGTTTGGCACCTCGATGTCGGCTCATCGCATCCTGGGGCTGTAGTCGGTCCCAAGGGTTGGGCTGTTCGCCCATTAAAGCGGTACGCGAGCTGGGTTCAGAACGTCGTGAGACAGTTCGGTCCCTATCCGTCGTGGGCGCAGGAAATTTGAGAGGAGCTGTCCTTAGTACGAGAGGACCGGGATGGACGCACCGCTGGTGTACCAGTTGTCTTGCCAAAGGCATCGCTGGGTAGCTATGTGCGGACGGGATAAGTGCTGAAAGCATCTAAGCATGAAGCCCCCCTCAAGATGAGATTTCCCATAGCGTCAAGCTAGTAAGATCCCTGAAAGATGATCAGGTTGATAGGTCAGAGGTGGAAGCGTGGTAACATGTGGAGCTGACTGATACTAATCGATCGAGGACTTAACCATAGTCTTAAAGCGAACTCGTTTTTACTTATACTTCTTCTGCATTATCTAGTTTTGAGGGAATGATCTCTCAATTAAATAGTCTGGTAATAATGGCGAGAAGGTCACACCCGTTCCCATACCGAACACGGAAGTTAAGCTTCTCAGCGCCGATGGTAGTTGGGGCAAGCGCCCCTGTGAGAGTAGGACGTTGCCAGGCGAAGACAGAAATTAATCTTTCTGTCTTTTTTAATCCCTTCTTGAGAATTGGAAAAAACTTTCTCTTGTAAGATAACACCGATGGTGTTATGATAGGAAAGTCGCTTTTGAAACAACTTATCTTTTCAATGATTATTTCTAGCGAATTGGAAATAATTGATAGTTGATAGGATGATAGAAACGCGATATACTAATATTCCTGTTGCTTTAACAAGTGACAAAAACAAAAAATTGTTCTTTGAAAACTAAACAAACAAAAACGTCAACAAACAATAAATTATCATGTTTCTTCTATATTATATAGATGAACATGAGCCAACGTAAATTCGAGCTAATCAACTTTCTTGGAGAGTTTGATCCTGGCTCAGGACGAACGCTGGCGGCGTGCCTAATACATGCAAGTCGAGCGAATCTTTAGAAGCTTGCTTCTAAAGGTTAGCGGCGGACGGGTGAGTAACACGTGGGCAACCTGCCTGTAAGACTGGGATAACTTCGGGAAACCGGAGCTAATACCGGATAATCCTTTCCCTCTCATGAGGGAAAGCTGAAAGACGGCGCAAGCTGTCACTTACAGATGGGCCCGCGGCGCATTAGCTAGTTGGTGAGGTAACGGCTCACCAAGGCGACGATGCGTAGCCGACCTGAGAGGGTGATCGGCCACACTGGGACTGAGACACGGCCCAGACTCCTACGGGAGGCAGCAGTAGGGAATCTTCCGCAATGGACGAAAGTCTGACGGAGCAACGCCGCGTGAGCGATGAAGGCCTTCGGGTCGTAAAGCTCTGTTGTTAGGGAAGAACAAGTATCGGAGTAACTGCCGGTACCTTGACGGTACCTAACCAGAAAGCCACGGCTAACTACGTGCCAGCAGCCGCGGTAATACGTAGGTGGCAAGCGTTGTCCGGAATTATTGGGCGTAAAGCGCGCGCAGGCGGTCCTTTAAGTCTGATGTGAAAGCCCACGGCTCAACCGTGGAGGGTCATTGGAAACTGGGGGACTTGAGTGCAGAAGAGGAAAGCGGAATTCCACGTGTAGCGGTGAAATGCGTAGAGATGTGGAGGAACACCAGTGGCGAAGGCGGCTTTCTGGTCTGTAACTGACGCTGAGGCGCGAAAGCGTGGGGAGCAAACAGGATTAGATACCCTGGTAGTCCACGCCGTAAACGATGAGTGCTAAGTGTTAGAGGGTTTCCGCCCTTTAGTGCTGCAGCTAACGCATTAAGCACTCCGCCTGGGGAGTACGGCCGCAAGGCTGAAACTCAAAGGAATTGACGGGGGCCCGCACAAGCGGTGGAGCATGTGGTTTAATTCGAAGCAACGCGAAGAACCTTACCAGGTCTTGACATCCTCTGACACTCCTAGAGATAGGACGTTCCCCTTCGGGGGACAGAGTGACAGGTGGTGCATGGTTGTCGTCAGCTCGTGTCGTGAGATGTTGGGTTAAGTCCCGCAACGAGCGCAACCCTTGATCTTAGTTGCCAGCATTCAGTTGGGCACTCTAAGGTGACTGCCGGTGACAAACCGGAGGAAGGTGGGGATGACGTCAAATCATCATGCCCCTTATGACCTGGGCTACACACGTGCTACAATGGATGGTACAAAGGGCTGCAAAACCGCGAGGTTAAGCCAATCCCATAAAACCATTCTCAGTTCGGATTGCAGGCTGCAACTCGCCTGCATGAAGCCGGAATCGCTAGTAATCGCGGATCAGCATGCCGCGGTGAATACGTTCCCGGGCCTTGTACACACCGCCCGTCACACCACGAGAGTTTGTAACACCCGAAGTCGGTGGGGTAACCGTAAGGAGCCAGCCGCCTAAGGTGGGACAGATGATTGGGGTGAAGTCGTAACAAGGTAGCCGTATCGGAAGGTGCGGCTGGATCACCTCCTTTCTAAGGATAATGCAGTCCTTTCGGACTGATAAGAAGTTGACCGTTTCTTGTTTGTTTAGTTTTGAGAGAGCAATTCTCTCAAAGCTTTTTTTAATCGTTCTTTGAAAACTAGATAATCGTAATAGAAGAAGTAACCAAGTAAGAACCGAGTAATCGCCATTTTAGTTTTTCTCTCTTATTAATAAGAGTAAAACCTTTTAGGTTAAGTTAGAAAGGGCGCACGGTGAATGCCTTGGCACTAGGAGCCGATGAAGGACGGGACTAACACCGATATGCTTCGGGGAGCTGTAAGTAAGCTTTGATCCGGAGATTTCCGAATGGGGAAACCCACTGCTCGTAATGGAGCAGTATCTTTACCTGAATTCATAGGGTATTGAAGGCAGACCCGGGGAACTGAAACATCTAAGTACCCGGAGGAAGAGAAAGCAAACGCGATTCCCTAAGTAGCGGCGAGCGAAACGGGAACAGCCCAAACCAAGAGGCTTGCCTCTTGGGGTTGTAGGACACTCAACATGGAGTTACAAAGGAACGGGGTAGATGAAGCGGCCTGGAAAGGCCTGTCATAGAAGGTAAAAGCCCTGTAGTCGAAACTTCGTTCCCTCCTGAGTGGATCCTGAGTACGGCCGGACACGTGAAATCCGGTCGGAAGCAGGGAGGACCATCTCCCAAGGCTAAATACTCCCTAGTGACCGATAGTGAACCAGTACCGTGAGGGAAAGGTGAAAAGCACCCCGGAAGGGGAGTGAAAAAGATCCTGAAACCGTGTGCCTACAAGTAGTCAGAGCCCGTTTATGGGTGATGGCGTGCCTTTTGTAGAATGAACCGGCGAGTTACGATCCCATGCAAGGTTAAGTTGAAGAGACGGAGCCGCAGCGAAAGCGAGTCTGAATAGGGCGAAATAGTATGTGGTCGTAGACCCGAAACCAGGTGATCTACCCATGTCCAGGGTGAAGTCCAGGTAACACTGGATGGAGGCCCGAACCCACGCACGTTGAAAAGTGCGGGGATGAGGTGTGGGTAGCGGAGAAATTCCAATCGAACTTGGAGATAGCTGGTTCTCTCCGAAATAGCTTTAGGGCTAGCCTCACGTAGTAAGAGTCTTGGAGGTAGAGCACTGTTTGGACTAGGGGCCCTCATCGGGTTACCGAATTCAGACAAACTCCGAATGCCAAAGACTTATCCGTGGGAGTCAGACTGCGAGTGATAAGATCCGTAGTCAAAAGGGAAACAGCCCAGACCACCAGCTAAGGTCCCAAAGTTTACGTTAAGTGGAAAAGGATGTGGAGTTGCTTAGACAACCAGGATGTTGGCTTAGAAGCAGCCACCATTTAAAGAGTGCGTAATAGCTCACTGGTCGAGTGACTCTGCGCCGAAAATGTACCGGGGCTAAACGTAACACCGAAGCTGTGGATTGACATCTACGATGTCAGTGGTAGGAGAGCGTTCTAAGGGCGTTGAAGCTAGACCGTAAGGACTGGTGGAGCGCTTAGAAGTGAGAATGCCGGTATGAGTAGCGAAAGATGAGTGAGAATCTCATCCACCGTATGCCTAAGGTTTCCTGAGGAAGGCTCGTCCTCTCAGGGTTAGTCGGGACCTAAGCCGAGGCCGAAAGGCGTAGGCGATGGACAACAGGTTGATATTCCTGTACCACCTCTTTATCGTTTGAGTGATGGGGGGACGCAGGAGGATAGGGTAAGCGCACTGTTGGATATGTGCGTCTAAGCAGTTAGGCTGGTAAGTAGGAAAATCCGCTTACTGTAAGGCTGATCTGTGATAGCGAGGGAAATAAAGTACCGAAGTTCCTGATTCCACACTGCCAAGAAAAGCCTCTAGCGAGATAAAAGGTGCCCGTACCGCAAACCGACACAGGTAGGCGAGGAGAGAATCCTAAGGTGAGCGAGAGAACTCTCGTTAAGGAACTCGGCAAAATGACCCCGTAACTTCGGGAGAAGGGGTGCTTTTTGAGGTGAATAGCCTCGAAGAGCCGCAGTGAATAGGCCCAGGCGACTGTTTAGCAAAAACACAGGTCTCTGCGAAGCCGCAAGGCGAAGTATAGGGGCTGACGCCTGCCCGGTGCTGGAAGGTTAAGAGGAGGGGTTAGCGCAAGCGAAGCTCTGAATCGAAGCCCCAGTAAACGGCGGCCGTAACTATAACGGTCCTAAGGTAGCGAAATTCCTTGTCGGGTAAGTTCCGACCCGCACGAAAGGCGTAACGATCTGGGCACTGTCTCAACGAGAGACTCGGTGAAATTATAGTACCTGTGAAGATGCAGGTTACCCGCGACAGGACGGAAAGACCCCGTGGAGCTTTACTGTAGCCTGATATTGAATTTTGGTACAGCTTGTACAGGATAGGTAGGAGCCTGAGAAGCCGGAGCGCCAGCTTCGGTGGAGGCGTCGGTGGGATACTACCCTGGCTGTATTGAAATTCTAACCCGCACCCCTGATCGGGGTGGGAGACAGTGTCAGGTGGGCAGTTTGACTGGGGCGGTCGCCTCCTAAAGAGTAACGGAGGCGCCCAAAGGTTCCCTCAGAATGGTTGGAAATCATTCGTAGAGTGTAAAGGCACAAGGGAGCTTGACTGCGAGACCTACAAGTCGAGCAGGGACGAAAGTCGGGCTTAGTGATCCGGTGGTTCCGCATGGAAGGGCCATCGCTCAACGGATAAAAGCTACCCCGGGGATAACAGGCTTATCTCCCCCAAGAGTCCACATCGACGGGGAGGTTTGGCACCTCGATGTCGGCTCATCGCATCCTGGGGCTGTAGTCGGTCCCAAGGGTTGGGCTGTTCGCCCATTAAAGCGGTACGCGAGCTGGGTTCAGAACGTCGTGAGACAGTTCGGTCCCTATCCGTCGTGGGCGCAGGAAATTTGAGAGGAGCTGTCCTTAGTACGAGAGGACCGGGATGGACGCACCGCTGGTGTACCAGTTGTCTTGCCAAAGGCATCGCTGGGTAGCTATGTGCGGACGGGATAAGTGCTGAAAGCATCTAAGCATGAAGCCCCCCTCAAGATGAGATTTCCCATAGCGTCAAGCTAGTAAGATCCCTGAAAGATGATCAGGTTGATAGGTCAGAGGTGGAAGCGTGGTAACATGTGGAGCTGACTGATACTAATCGATCGAGGACTTAACCAAGTCATTTATATGAATAAGGTGAACTCGTTCTTACTTATACTTCTTCTGCATTATCTAGTTTTGAGGGAATGATCTCTCAATTAAATAGTCTGGTAATATTGGCGAGAAGGTCACACCCGTTCCCATACCGAACACGGAAGTTAAGCTTCTCAGCGCCGATGGTAGTTGGGGCAAGCGCCCCTGTGAGAGTAGGACGTTGCCAGGCAAATGAAGAACAATCCTAATTGGGTTGTTCTTTTTTATGTCCATTTAGAGATCGTCATTAGCGTCAACTTCAATCGAATTTCTTCAACTCCTGCAAATATAGATAAAGCATAATTGTAAAATAACTGGGAAGTCTATATTCATAGGAGGGAAGGTATGGAAAAAAATAATATCCGGCTAACAGCACCGGAAATTTCAAGCCTTTGGACTCAATATATGTTTGATTCGATGTCTATTTGCTTTTTTAACTATGCACTTACACATATTGAAGATAAAGATATACTTGCAATTTATAAATCTGCATTAGAACGATCAGAAAGGCATGTCCAAAAAATTAAAGAATTTTTTCGGGATGAAAACTTTCCTATTCCCCAGGGTTTTACTGAGAAAGATGTGAATAAAAATGCTCCGCGCTTATTCCAAGACCCATTTTATCTATATTATTTGTATATTATGACGTTACAGGGATTAACAGGATATGCTCTTTCTGTAAGTACCTCTGTCCGTGCAGACCTTAGAAAATACTACATATCCTGCAATTCGGAAACCATGATGCTTTTTGAAAAAACGATTGATGCTATGTTAAATAAAGGTCTCTTCACAAGGCCACCCGTAATATCACCGGTAGATTCCCATGATTTTGTAAAGCATCAAAGCTTTTTAACAGGGTGGTTCGGGCACCGGCGTCCGTTAACTGCTATGGAAATTGGAGACATTGCCTTTAATATGAATAAAATGCATCTTCATGTAGCACTTAAGCTTGCCTTTAGCCAAGTTGCGGAATCTGATAAAGTTCGCAGCTTTATTAACAGGGGAATACAGATTTCAAATAATCATATAGAACTTTTTGAATCAATTTTTCGTGAGGAAAAATTGAACTCTCCTATGTCTTGGCAATCCTTTGTTACAAACTCTACATCGAGTCCTTTTTCTGACAAATTAATGATGTACCAGGTTCAATTGTCGACTCAAATGGCGGTTGCTTTTTATGGGACTGCATTAAGTGTTACTTCCAGACGAGACCTGGCATTGCACTATGTAACCCTTACTGGTGAACTTGCCAAATATGCTGAGGACGGAGCGAACCTTATGATTAGTTATGGATGGTTGGAAGAACCTCCAAAAGCAAGTGACAGAAGAACATTGGCAAAAGGGAAAGAGAGCCGCTTTTAACAGGACTACTGCAAAACTATTTTAACATCTGAAGAGCCTATGTTGAGCCTAGTCCCTTAGACAGAGGCTCTTTTTTATAGCTTTGGAAAAATAAATTCATAATAGAACATGATTTAAATACTACTTTTTCCCACTATATTCCTTCTTCTTGATAGATTAATATAGTAATAGAATTGATTTTTCAAGGAGAGGAAGGAACCCTGATGCGGGAGCCAAGACGAAATCTGCCATCTAAAATTAGCATTTCTTTTATTGTATTTTTATTAGTATTTATAAGCTTCTTTACAAATTTTAACGTTGTTAATGCAGCTAAGCCAGACAAAATAGCACCAACGGTACCGACGAATTTGCATGCGGTTGAAATTACAGACTCAACCATCACGTTGGCATGGAATCATTCGACAGATAATATGGGAGTAACAGGTTATGATATCTATCAGGATAGTAGAATAATAGCCACGGTTTCTTCTAATCAATATGTTGTAAGGAATCTTAATTCTACTACTTCGTATAGCTTTTATATAAAGGCACGGGATGCCAAAGGAAACGTATCCAATGCTAGTAATATTATAAAAGTAGTTACTGCATCCAAAGCATCGGTGGATCAGCCTCCGCAAGTTGGTGAATTACAGGTCTCTCCTATAGGAACAGATGGAAAAACAGTTAGTGGAACGGTTACATTGTCGGTGAATGCTAGTGATGACATAGGGATAAGCAAGGTTGAATTCTACAGTAATAATGGCGGGTATTTAATTCGGGCTTTAACAACTGCACCATTTAGCGTCAACTGGGCTACAGACCCATGGGTTCCAGATGGGGAACAAACATTAAAAGCAGTAGTATATGATACATCAAACCAGGTTACTCAAGTTACAAGAACGATACAAGTTAAAAATACGGTAACAACACCGATTCAAAACGACTATAAAAAGGTTGGCTATTTTACTGGTTGGTCAACATATTCGAACTTTCAAGTTACTGATATTGATGCTAGTAAACTTACCCATTTGAATTATGCATTTGCCAAAATATCTGCTGATGGAAAAATTGAGGTCGGTGATGCGTGGGCAGACATTGAAAAACCTTTTCCTGGTGATGCTGCAGACCAGCCTTATAAGGGGAATTTCTATCAGCTAACGAAGTTGAAACAACAATATCCACACCTGAAAACACTCATATCTGTTGGGGGCCGGACATGGTCAGAGAAGTTTTCTGATGTTGCATTAACGGAACAATCTAGAACGATTTTTGCAGAGAGCTGCCTTCAGTTTATCTTACAATATGGGTTTGATGGGATTGATTTGGATTGGGAATATCCAGTAGGAGGCGGGGAATCTGACAACATTAACCGTCCCGAGGATAAGCAGAATTTTACACTTTTATTAATGAAAATTAGAGAAACACTAGATGCCCAAACAGCTAAAGATGGGAAAGAGTATCTATTAACAATCGCTGGTGGGGCTAGTAAAGGTTATGCAGCCAATACAGAACTGAACCTGCTTCATCCTTATGTTGACTATGTTCAACTCATGACCTATGACATCCATGGATCTTGGGATACATTAACCGGAATGAATGCGCCAATGTATCGGGACCCAGAATCTAGATTTTATTCAGAATGGAGTGTACAAGATGCAGTCCAGACCTATCTCAATAATGGAGTACCAGGGAATAAAATTGTAATGGGAATTCCATTCTATGGCAGGGTGTATAACCAAGTAAGTAATGTGAATTTAGGATTATATCAGCCGTTTTATGGTGGTGGATCATCACTTAGCTATGCAAAAATTGTTGCAGATTATCTAAATAAAAATGGATATGTTCGTTATTGGGAGCAGGACTCTAAAGTTCCATGGTTGTTTAATGGATCTCAATTTATCAGCTATGATGATCAGGAATCAATTGGTTATAAAACATCTTATATTAAGTTAATGGGTCTAGGAGGAGCGATGATGTGGGAGCTAAGTCAGGATCCAAATAAAGAGTTGGTAAGCAAAATATATAATGACTTACAATAGAAAAAGTCAGGATGCACGGGTCTAATACACCTGTGTTTTTTTTACAAATAAATATGTTAACCTTTAAGTATATTAAGTTGACATTTAAATAAACAAAATATTATCCTTAATTTAAGTATTATTCAGATAATCTTAAAGAGGGGGAGAAAATGTGAGTAGATGGAATAAATTAGCGTTGGATGTATTGGAAGGACATGAAATTACAAAGGAGGAAGCCCTAAGTATTTTAAACTCTTCAGATTTAGAATTATTAGAAGTATTACAGGGGGCATATCTAATTCGTCATAATTATTATGGAAACAAGGTAAAACTTAATATGATTATTAATACGAAATCAGGTTTATGCCCTGAGAATTGTGGCTATTGTGCACAATCCAGTATATCTACTGCTCCTATTCAAAAATACCGCATGGTTGATAAAGAAACCATTCTTAAGGGAGCTGAACAGGCTTATCAGCTTAGTGTCGGTACATATTGTATTGTTGCCAGCGGAAGAGGACCAAGTAATCATGAAGTGGAGCAGGTAACAGCCGCGGTAAAGGAAATTAAAGATAAATATAATCTAAAGGTTTGTGCCTGTTTGGGAATTTTAAAACCGGAACAAGCAGCTAACTTGAAAGAAGCGGGTGTAGACCGGTACAACCACAATTTGAACACTTCAGAAAACCATCATGAGTTTATAACAACCTCTCATACCTATCAAGACCGTGTTAATACCGTTCAACTTATAAAAGAATCCGGGATTTCACCATGCTCCGGAGTTATTGTGGGGATGAAGGAAACAAAGGAAGATGTCGTGAACATGGCATTAAGTTTGAAGATTCTTGATGCCGATTCCATTCCGGTCAATTTTCTTCATGCCATTGATGGAACTCCTTTAGAGGGTACAAAAGAATTAAATCCGAGATACTGTTTAAAAGTGCTGGCCCTTATGAGATATGTGAACCCAACAAAGGAAATTCGAATTTCCGGGGGACGTGAGGTAAATCTGCGCAGTTTACAGCCTCTTGGATTGTATGCAGCTAATTCTATATTTGTTGGGGATTACTTAACAACCGCAGGGCAGGAAAGCACCGCCGATCATCAAATGTTAGAGGATTTAGGATTTGAGGTCGACTTTGTCAAGGAAACAGTGGAAAACTAAAATAAAGTCTTAACTAAAATCTCTCCTGCTATCTTGGGGAGATTTTTTTTTTGAAAGCCCTTTTATCAAAAAAAATTAAGAAATTATTATTTTTTCAATTTTAAAAATGGTAAACTAGTAAAAACTATAAAAAGTGAGGCCTAAAAATGATTAAAGCTGTATTTTTTGATTTGGATGATACATTACTTTGGGATCAGAAGAGCATTAAGGAAGCGTTTGTTGCTACCTGTAAGATAGCAGAAGAACGGTATGGGGTAGATCCAATAAGACTAGAAGAAGAGGTTCGTGAGGCGGCACGTAATCTATACTCCTCATATGAAACCTATGATTTTACACAAATGATTGGTATTAACCCATTTGAAGGCTTATGGGGTAATTTCTTAGATGATCAAGATGATTTTAGAAAAATGAAAGAGATTGTACCAGCCTATCGAAAAGATGCTTGGACAGCAGGGTTAAAAGCAATGGGGATTGATGATCCAGAGTTTGGTTATGAGTTAGCGGAGCGTTTTCCACAAGAACGCCAAAACCTTCCTTTTGTGTATGAAGAAACATTTGAAACCTTGGATAAATTAAAGGAAAATTATCGTTTGTTATTATTAACGAACGGTTCACCTGACTTACAAAATACGAAATTATCGATAACACCAGAGCTTGTTCCTTATTTTGAAAAAATCGTAATTTCAGGTGATTTTGGGAAGGGGAAGCCAGACCAAGGGATATTTGAACATGCCTTATCCTTGATGTCCTTAGATAAAGATGAAGTGATTATGGTTGGTGATAACTTAATGACCGATGTATTAGGAGCAAATCGTGCTGGAATCAAAACCGTTTGGATTAACCGGCACGACAAGGACCGTAATGAAGTGATACCAACCTATGAAATTCAACATTTAGAACAGTTATTTCCCATATTAGAGGAGTTAAAATAAATAATGGGGCAGGGGTTTGCCTGTACGATCAAAAAAGAGCTTATAGAGCTCTTTTTTGAGTAATATGAATAGATGGGGGATTTCCGAATAAAGGTGTTTCTGTAAGAATCAATCAGGAAGAATTATAAAAAAACCGAATGTTAACATAGCTGGCCTATTCGTTTTCAACTAAAAACCTATTTACAATCGTCCCATTTTTAGAAGCTTTAAGGAGTGAACGGATATCTTCTCTTAGGTTTAATTTACATACAGTATGATCTCGGAATAAGTGGATACCTATATGGCAAGTTTGACTAACCCCTGTTGAGTTTTCAGCTATTTCCGAAAAGATTTTCAGCAATTTCTCCAGTATCATATCAAGCTTGCCATTATAACTGTTTTTTAGACTGTATCTCTTTTCAAGTTTTTCTACTCTCTGGTAATCCTGGATATAATCAAAAGGATATAAAATATTTATCCGATCTTTGGCTAATTCAACGAGGCTATGACCGAAATGTTCTTTACTAAGTAAACCAACTTTAAATTTCTTACTATTTTCTTCAACGCTAATCCAGGAACATGTGATGACAGTCGAGTCGATATGGTTTTGGATACATTCATTTTTATGTTTTTCTTTTTCTAAAGTGTGAACATACAAATTCTCTATTTTTCTATTAGTGCATATTCCTGATTTTTCTAACTTTTCAAGAAATCTTTCGATGAATTCGTAAACCCCTACACCAGTAGCCCATCCCATACTCGGGATAGAAACAAGTTTTTCATAATGATCCTCCCAACCGAACTCTGCATACATACCATATGAAATTCTTGTATCAGTCATTAAGATAGAGAATTGATCATTTACATACCCAATTACTACGCTCATATTAAAAAACTCCTTCTCTAAGTTGCATAGGTCACTGGTTCAGCTAAGGATTTTCTTAAAGACATTCTCTCCTAAAGAAATTAGGTTAAGGTGATAAAAATATTAGAAAATGATGAGAAATATTAGGAAGGACGAGTATTGACAACTGAACGTGGAAGAAGTCGGGTTGTACGGTAGCCAATAAGGTGTATTGGCTACTGAACGTGTAAAGAAGTCAGGGTGTACGGTAGCCAATAAGGTGTATTGGCGACCGAATGTAGGAGGAAGTCGGGTTGTACGGTATCCAATAGGGTGTATTGGCGACTGAATGTGTGAAGAAGTCAGGGTGTACGGTAGCCAATAAGGTGTATTGGCGACTGAATGTAGGAGGAAGTCGGGGGATACGGTAGCCAATAAGGCGTATTGGCGACTGAATGTGTGAAGAAATCAGGGTGTACGGTATCCAATAAGATGCATATGGATAGTAATTAAAGAACGGGTGTTGAAAAAAAATCAACACCTGTTTGTTTAGGATTCAATGCTTGCTTCAGTATCTTTTTTACCTTGTTCTCCACCAGAAAGTCGATCATTTGTTAGTAAGAAAACAAATATCAACACAAGCCCGGATGGGACAAGTGCCCATGTGAAGGTATATCCAATTGAATCTGCCAGGGAATCAATGATGTTTTCTAGTACTGGCTTAGGGATATTAGCCCGGGCCTCTTCTGACAACAGTGCCCGCGGGTCACTTTGTGGACCGCCTTCAAACATGTTACCGGCTGGACCGAATGCTTCTTTCATATTGTCTGAAAAAACATTGCGCTGAATGATTCCATAAACAGTAATCCCAATGGTCATTCCAAGCTGACGGACAAATGACACGGTTGAATTCGCTGATCCCCGCCGTTCAGGACCAATATTATGAATGGCAGCCATATTGAGGACCGAAAAGGATGCTCCAGTGCCCAAGCCGACAATAATCATAAAAAATGTAATGGTTGCTCTTGTAGTGTCTGCTGTTACAGTGCTTAACAAATAAATACCACAGATGAAGATTACCGCAAAAAAGATCATAACTTTCCGATATCCTAGTTTAGAAGCACTAATAGCCCCGGTTTGAGCGGAAACGACCACTCCAAGCATCATCGGAAGAAGTATCAAACCAGCATTTGTTGCACTTCCCCCTGTTACACCTTGAATAAATATTGGAATATAGACAGAACCAACTATAAATGAAATCCCATAAAATAGCCCCACAAGTGTACTCGCAGCAAACAAACGGTCCCTAAACATTGAAAAAGAAATAACAGGGTCCTTTGCACGGTTCTCTGCAATAAGAAACACGATAAATAAAATAGCAAAGCCTGAGAACAGACTAATAATAACACTAGAATTCCATTCATATTTATTACCGCCTAATTCAAGAGCAAACATTAGACAGACAACAGCACCCACGAGAGTAGCGGCTCCGAGCCAATCAATCTTCTGTTTCTGATGTTCAAGTGATTCGTTATAATATAAAGCAATAAAGAGGAGCGAGATAATTCCAAGTGGAAGATTAATGTAAAATACCCAATGCCAGCTAATATAGTCAGTGATGTAGGCGCCGATTAAAGGTCCAAAAATGCTGGATAAACCGAAAGTGGCTCCAAATAAACCTGTCATCTTTCCACGCTTTTCCGGCGGGAAAATATCAAAAATGATGGTAAAAGTAATGGGAATCAACGCTCCGCCGCCTAAACCTTGAATCGCGCGATACACACTAAGCTGTTCAATGCTTTGAGCTGTACCGCATAAGATGGAACCAAACATGAAAAGAATGATCCCCATAACAAAAAAGCGTTTTCTGCCGAACATATCTGAAAGCTTTCCGAATATCGGCATGCCGGCCATTTCTGCTACCATATAAGCGGATGTAACCCAAATAAACTTATCAAGCCCGCCTAAATCACCAACAATCGTCCCCATTGCAGTGGCAACAATGGTATTATCCATCGAGGCCATTAAAATAGCCAGCAGTAATCCAGCAACAACAAATCCTTGTTTACTTTTTGTTTGATCCATAAAATTCCCCCTTACTTTGTGAAATTTCAATTTCAATTTTCTATTCATTTCCAGTAAACACACGATAAACCATATAGATAAGAAAATCAATTGGGACTTAAGACTGAAAAAATAATGGATATAATGCTAGGTATTATAAAAAGCTAAGACGAATAAATCATATGAAGGAAAAGGTGATAACATGATGAAGCCCTATGAAATAACTAACATGATCATCGATGATGATTTTGACACCGAAGAATATGTAACAGTGGAATTTAACTACAATCATCAGGTGTACAGCATCACCTTTAAAAAAGCAGACCTGGAAATAATCAATACATGGATTTATAAAGAAGGCAGTTCCCTTCCTGCAAATTTATCTGACCATTTAATCGAATCCATAAGAGATGAGGTAAAGAAGAAAATTTAACAGAAAAATACACAAGTTTTGACCCGCAACAATTATCTATTACAGGTGATAAAGTTGGAGTTAAGACAATTGCGTTTATTTATGGAGGTAGCAAAACGAAAGCGCATGACGAAAGCGCAGACCAATTACATATTTCCCAGCCCGCGTTAAGTAAAACAATGATGGCATTAGAAGAAGACCTTGGGATGACATTAATCATTCGTACAAACAAAACAAGTGATATAACCGATGATGGAAAAGTCGTATTAGAATACGCGCAGAAAATGGCCTCCTTGGTGGAAGAAATGAGTTTCACTTTAAATGATATGACCAACTTGAGTAGAGGTCAGATTAATATTGGACTTCCACCGTTTATTGGAAGCTTATTTTTTCCGCGGGTTATGGCCAAGTTCCATCATGCCTATCCCAATATTGAGTTATATATCACCGAGTACGGCGGAGCCAGGGTAGTAAAAAGTGTGGAGGAAGGGGAGTTTGAACTGGGGGTTGCACCACTGCCCATTGACGAGCATGTATTTAATGTTTATCCCATTGTAGAAGAAAACATGAAACTATTGGTTCATAAAAATCATCGTTTGGCTTCAAGTCGAGAAGTAAAAGCAATTGATTTAAAGGATGAAGAATTTATATTTTATCATGAAGAATTTGCTCTTAATAAAATTGAGAAACCATTTTATTGCGTATATGCCCGGACCGGCAACGGAGTGTCATTAATTCCTGCATTAATGAAGATTGATCATCTATTCTAATTAGAGTACTCATGAAAACAACAGGTACTCTTTTCCATTTTTAAAAGGATCCAAACCTTGCTAGTCTTTATTACAAAGAAATTGAATACAAATGGTCATTTTTCTATAATCAAAACCATACTATTAAAAACCGGATGGAGAAATCCATACGGCTGCTTGGCAAAAATTTTAAGAAAAGGAGTGAGAATCTTGATCAAAGATCAGAGGGAAGTTTCTATTTTTCTTAAAAATTTTGAATCAGTTGCCAGATGGGATGGAGAGAAGTACTATATTACGTTCGACACGGAAAATCCTAAAGGAACCCTTACGATTATGAAGTCGACAAAAGGAGATTTTTTTTATCATCGAAAAAATGAACGGTATTGGGACATCAAAGCAATAAAAATTGAAAACGATATTCTGTTAGACATTATTTGGGCTTTTAGAAAGGGGATTAACAAGTCAATAAAAGAAATGGTTGTGTAATCACTCCTCTAGAATGACCAATACCTCATTAATCTCAACTCGTTGCAGTTTCCCTCTATGTATGGATGCTTTATTGACTTTAGTAGTCACTTATAAACCTCTTTTGTCCTCCACTTCCAATGGCATTGTACGCTTTGTGATAAAGATGGAATTCTTAGTAAAAAGTGAATCGTGTGTCATTTATAATTAAAAAACGACACACGATTCACTTATTGTTTTTCCTAATAAGGTTGGTTACATAAGATTTTGAGAGCTTAAGGAAAGTAATTTACCTTGATTTTCTTGTAGCCATTCGGACCTTTTGACCGCCTTTTTTATGGTTGCTTTAAGAATATCAGACGGTTCAATCTGATCCCAATAACGTCCGAGGAAATGGATAAAAACATCTAAACTTCTCAACTCAACTAAGACTGGGAGAAGGTTTATTTCGTTTTCCGTTAGTTTCAGAACACTTCCATACCCCTCTAAAAAAGCCTCGATCCTTTCCATAACCCATGTTGTTTCTAATGAAGGCCGGATGAAATCTGATAAGCAAACACCCAGTTCCATTACTCGAAGGTCATAAGTAGTAAACTCAAAATCAAGAATAGAAGTCACCAGGCCTTTCTTATTGATTAAGATATTCGAACCGTTCAAGTCCCCATGGACAAGCTGGTGTGGCAGCATTATTAAACTGGGGACATATTCCTGAAAAGCATTCAGCCGACTAGCAATGAAACGTAACTCTGGTTTCAGTTCTGTCAATTCTGCCGACGGGCTCATACAAAAACGAATAACTTTATCCAGTGGACAACGCGGGTGGCTGCTTTCCAACTCATAATAAGGTCTGTAAACAGGATTCTGGTTGATCTTCAATTTTTCGAGGGAGAAGGTGAGTTCCCCAACTATTTTTCCATAGGATTGTATTTGAATTGGATCTTCAAGTGATGGATTTGTACCTTCCAGATAACGAAATAAGCTGGCAATTTTACCATCCGGAGTCTTGACTATGGTATGTTTTCCTTTCGTTAAAATTAGTTCGGGTATGGAAAAGCGGGTAGGGGAATTTCCTAAAGCTGTTAAAACAGCATGTTCAAACATTACCTTCTCCTCGTCTTGATGGGTTTCATAAATCCGGAGGACATAATTCTCGTTTTGGACCGTTACAAATCTTGTTGTGTTATTGGCGCCGCTGTTACCAGCTCTAATGTCCCAACTTCCTGCTGGAAAGTAATGGGAAAGTATGTCAGTAAAATATGTGTCTACTTGTGTCATATCACTCTAGTTCCTTTGCATATTTCTTTTATAGTCGAATTCAGATACTGCTATAATGTTAATAATCATATATCATGTTTTAATGGTATAAAAGGGTAAATAGAAATATGAGGTGAAGAAGATTGAAATTGACAAATATTCTTATCGTTAGCCCAATGTTTAAAGAACTGAAACCGTTAATAGAAAAAGAAGATTTAAAGAAGAACTTTCGTTTCATTCCGGAGGAAGAGTTAACACAAGAGGATTTAGGCTGGGCTGACGCTCTTGTGGGGTTCAATTTGAAAGCTGATTATAATTACAGCAATGTAAAATGGGTACATTCTCTTGGTGCAGGTGTTGACCGATTTTTATATAAAAAAAAATGGAATGAAGATGTCCTGCTAACAAGAACGGTCTGTTCTTTTGGACAAAGAATCGCAGAATATTGTTTAAGTTACATACTAAGAGATATACAGTTGCATGTGCCATTTGAGAAATCGATGAATATAAGAAAATGGCAGCCTGCTACCCCTAAGCTATTATCCGAACAAAAAGTGATGGTGTACGGAACCGGTGAGATTGGACAAATGATTGCGAGGATTCTCACTCGATTTGATACAGAAGTATATGGAGTATCATTAAGTGGCAAGCCAAAAGACGGTTTTAAAAAGATCCTGAAAGTGGATTCACATGTTTCATACCTAGAGGATATTGACTATATCATTAACACATTACCATTAACGGAGCAAACAGAAAATTTGTTTGATAAAAAGATCTTTAAACATTTAACAAATGCAGGGTTTATCAATGTAGGCAGAGGTGCTTCATTGAATGAACAAGCATTACTACATGCATTAGATGCAAACCAAGTCCGTTTTGCGGTTCTCGATGTATTTTCCGAGGAGCCTCTCCAAGAAGACCATCCTTTTTGGAGCCATCCAAAAGTACATATCACACCTCATATTTCAGCTGTTACTACGCCAGAAGAAGGTGTGGCTTGTTTTATAGAAACACTTAAAAACCTAGAAGCTAATACAATCCTTCACAATAGGGTGGATACCAAAAAGGGTTATTAATTTAATTTGCGAAACAAGGAGAAAATAAGAAAAAAACAAAGTGGGAGTCACGAATATGAATGGTAACTTTAAATTTAGCCGGGTAGTAATGGTTAGTTTACTTTCTTTACTAGCCTTTAGCATGATGGCTTTTCTGATCAATGCTGATAAAGTAAATAATTTTGACAGTACGATTATACAATTTATTCAAGGATTTGAAGCGCCTGTATTGACACAAATAATGGAATTTTTCACCTTTATTGGATCAACAGCTACAGTCATCGTTTTGTGTCTTGTCATTATCTTCTTTCTCTATAAAGTTTTACACCATCGTACAGAACTGATCTTATTTGTCGTTGTAGTTGCAGGATCACCGCTATTAAATTTTATTTTAAAAAGTATCTTTCAACGGGCCCGCCCTGATTTACATAGACTGATTGAAATAGGCGGTTATAGTTTCCCAAGCGGTCATGCCATGAATGCTTTTACGGTCTATGGAATTCTTACTTTTTTGCTATGGAGACATATATTTAACCGGAGTGGAAGGACGTTATTACTATTATTTAGCAGCATCATGATTGCGATGATTGGAATCAGCCGTATCTATTTGGGGGTTCATTATCCAAGCGATATTATCGGAGGGTACCTGGCTAGTGCCTTTTGGATTGGTATCTCCATAGGGTTTTTCCAACGATACAAAGAAAGACAACCAGTACCTTCAAAAAGATTACTCAAAAGATCTTAAATGAATGAAATAGGTTGCTGGATTAACCGAATAATTTGAAGACCCCTCGGTCAAAATAGCTATGGTTAACTATCTTGTGAAACGAGGGAATAGCTGTGAAAGAAGTGTTACAACAAGTGAAAGAAGAACTAGAAAAGGCTTATGATCATCCTCAAGCCCACGACTTAGACCACTGTATCCAGCAGCTGCAAACAGCACTAGAACATAATGGTGATAAAGGGACAATGATTGAAGATTTAATTCGTTCCCTAACACAGGCAAAAAACTCAATGGGAGCATTAGAGAATGCAGGAGATATATCATCCGCTGCCGCATTCGGCCAAGCTTATAATGCATTAGATCAAGCGATTGAATCTTACATCAATTAAACATAATTTAATTATGTAAACTGAAGAAACCTTTAGTAAAAGAGAAATCAAAAAGAAAAGGACCCAATGAGGTCCTTTTCCTTATTCTACCTATCTTTATAATAAATTCAAAAGGTGGCGGACGGCATAGGCGAAGCCGTCTTCATCATTTGTTTTCGTGACGATGTCTGCACGCTGTTGTATAGGGAGTGGAGCATTTCCCATCGCGACAGAAGTTGTAGCCACCTCGAATTGGGCAAGATCGTTTCCACCATCCCCAAAGGCAATAATTTCTTCAAAAGATAAGTCCATTAATTCCTGATAGCGTAATATTGCTTTACCTTTATGAGACTCTCCTGAAGTGATTTCTACGTTATTTGGAAAAGAGGACGCCATTGAGATAGGAAATTTCCCCTCCAATGCCTTATAAATGTCCTTCACTCTTTCTAATTCATCATTGTGGACCAGTGCAATTAATTTGTAAATTTTAAGATTTTCTTTCTCCAAAATTTGATCATAATTGTAGGTTTGAAAAAGCTCATCAAGTTCCTGTTTTGTTTTATGATGCAATGGCGGCAATGTTGAGGGAAATCCGCCTTCATTGGTATAAACAAGAATCCCCACACCTAATTCCTTTAACTGTGCAAAGATCTCCTTATAAACAGGCAGGGGTATGGTTGCTTCAAATAATAGTTCTCTCGATTTTGAGTAAAGTACAGAACCATTGACACAAAAAATAGGAATTTCCAAGTTTTGGATTGCATCCAGTTTTATTACATCAGCAAACGCACGCCCGGTATTTAAAATGAGGCAGTGACCTTGTTCCTGTAATTCAGCTAATACTTTCTGACTTTCCTCGGTTATTTCATGAGCGGAGTTTAATAAGGTACCGTCTAAATCGATGGATAAGCATTTCATGGTAAGTAGTAAATTCCTTTCTATACGTTCTATCTTTATACTATATCAGATTTTTCCGTAAAAAAGAGGTTTTCCGATTTCGAATTGAGCATATGCTTCATGATAGTGCTTTATAAATGTTAAAGAAATCTTCACAGTTAGAGCTGGGAAAAAGGAGTAAAACATAAAAAAGTACAGTAAGACGGTTATTATTACCGTCTTACTGTACTTTTTTGTAAAACCATTTATTCCTGTGTATCTTCTGTATTCTCTTCAGTACCTTCTTCTGTATTCTCTTCAGTACCTTCTTCAATATTTTCAGTTTCTTCTGTGTTGGTATCTTCTGTATTTGTATCTGCGCATCCAGTGGCAACTCCAAGTAACATAAATACTGACATCATAGCTACTAACCAAGTTTTGAAATTTTTCATTTAATTTTCCTCCTTGAATGCTTGCATATTTTTTACTACAGTCTCATCATACAAGCTTTTTAAAAAAATAGAATGAGATTTTCCATTTCTTAACATTAGTTAACAATCTCTTTATACTGCTTTAAAAATTCTGTTTATAATTTTACAAATATTTAGTCTTCTTTACATTAGGGTTCAATTAGAAAAACGAATGGGAATTTTCCAAAACAATATTGATATATTTTCTCTTTGTGCAATAATTAAGAAAAGTTAAATTGTAAGAAAAAATTCACAATTTGATATTTTTACATCATGGAGGGATTGTTTTGTCTAACGTTAAATCGGCGATTATTGTCGGCGGTGGTATTGGGGGGCTTGTGACTGCTCTCAAACTTCACCGCGTTGGTGTGTCAGTGCGTGTCTTTGAAAGTGTAGAAACAATAAAAGCTTTAGGAGTAGGAATTAACCTTTTGCCTCATGCGGTAAGGGTTCTAACTGAACTTGGTTTGGCAGACGAGCTTGAAAAAACAGGTTTGCCAACAGCTGAACTTATTTATGTAAACAAATTTGGTCAAAAAATATGGCAAGAACCAAGGGGAATAAATGCTGGATATCGGTGGCCGCAATATTCGATTCACAGAGGGCGACTGCAAATGTTGCTATTAAAGGCCGTTAAAGCACAACTTGGTGAACAGGCGGTATTTACTGGTCATCATCTTCATTCATTTCAAATGTTTGGGGAAACGGTAGTGGCAAATTTTGAAAATCGAAAAACAGGAAAACGTTTAGGAAGTTACAGTGCAGATATCATGATTGCGGCAGATGGTATTCATTCCACAGTTCGCAAGTTTTACTATCCAGAAGAGGGCCACCCGAAATTCAGCGGCAGGATATTATGGCGTGGAATAACGGAATTTACTCCATTTTTAACAGGGAGTTCGATGATAATGGCCGGTTATCAGGACCGAAAATTTGTTGCCTATCCGGTTTGTCCTGATACTGCTGCAAATGGACGCTCACTTATGAATTGGATTGCAGAACTTACCGTCGGCGATGAAATGCCTTCTCGTGCTGATTGGAACAAGAAAATTGATAAAGAAAAGTTTGCTTCTGCATTTGCTGCATGGGACTTTGGCTGGTTAAACGTGCCAAAACTAATCGAGGAAACAGAGGCTGTCTATGAATTTCCAATGGTAGACCGCGATCCGCTTCCACAGTGGACGTTTGGCAGAGTGACATTATTAGGGGATGCAGCGCATCCGATGTATCCAATTGGTTCCAATGGGGCTTCACAGGCAATACTTGACGCCGATGCATTAGGACAGGCTATCTTGGAACATCAGAATCCTGAAGCAGCATTAAAAGCTTATGAAGATCTAAGACTCGAACCGACAGCAAATATCGTTTTAACCAATAGGAAGAATGGGCCTGAAGTGGTGATGCAAATTGTAGAGGAACGTTCACCGAAGCCTTTTGAAAATTTATATGATGTCATTTCTCAACAGGAATTAGAAGATATCGCGAATAAATATAAAAAAATTGCAGGTTTTGACCGTCAAACATTAAATAGCAAATAGGAGTGCAGTAGAATGGTCGAACATATTGTTTTGATAAAATTTTCACAGGAAACCACTTTAGAACAAAAGGAAGAATTAATCCGCAGAACCTTGGCCTTAAAAGAAGTGATACCTGGAATAATAGATATTCAGCAGGGATTTAATTTTTCAAAAAGGAGCCAAGGATATGAAATCGGGTTGACGGTTCGCTTTGAAGATCGAAAATCATTAGAAAACTATGGGCCCCATCCGGCACATCAGAAAATTGTATCCTATCTTAAGGAGATTGGTATGCAGGATACGATTATTGTTGATTTTGAGATTGTTTAATTTTTTTGCGTTAACACTTTAATACTTAGACGCGTTTTGGCGTCTAAGTAATTATGTGAGAATAATATGCCTGGGGGTCACAAAATGAATAAGGTCAATGCAGGTCAAGTAATTGACCAATCACGTTTTAATCTATTCCATTTTTTGCTTATTTTCTGGTGCTTTATCATTATCCTTGTAGACGGCTACGATATTGTTATCTATGGTTCTGTTATTCCATCCCTAATCGAGGAATGGGGAATATCACCGGTCACAGCTGGGGCAATTGGAAGCTACACGGCTGCAGGGACTGCATTGGGTGCCGTGATTTTTGGTTTATTGGCGGATAAACTTGGCAGGAAAAAAGTGATTTTGATTTGTACGATTATGTTTAGTACATTTACTCCTTTGGCAGCATTTACAGACGGTCCCATCCTTTTTACTATTTTTCGTGTCATTGCCGGACTGGGCCTCGGCGGTGTTATGCCCAATGTCATCGCTTTATCTACAGAGTATGCTCCAAAACGAATTCGAAGTGCAGTGGTATCCTTTGTTTTTTGCGGATATTCAATGGGGGCAATTGCTGCAGCGTTGTTTAGCAAATCAATCCTGCCTGTAATGGGGTGGAAACCGATTTTTTGGATTGCAGGCATACCATTATTACTTCTCCCTTTGATTGCACGAAGTATTCCGGAGTCTGCAAACTTCCTTTTAGCGAAAGGGAGAGAAACAGAAGTTAGCAAGATACTCAAGAGAGTCAATCCACACCTTAACCTAGGGAATCGGATTAGTTTTGAAACAGTTATCGAAAAGGAAAAAGGATTTCCACTGGTAAAATTATTTGAAAAGGGACGTTTTCGCAGCACTATTATGTTTTGGATTTCCTGTTTCTGCTGTTTTGTCTTAATCTACGCTATGAATACATGGCTTCCGAAACTAATGATTCAAGCAGGCTACAGTCTGAGCAATAGTTTAGTGTTTGTTGCGATGATGAATGTTGGAGCAATATTAGGAACCATTGTATTTGGCCGTTTAACAGACCGATGGGGCTTTAAAAAAGTAATGATACCACTTTATCTTTTTGGAGCCATTGCTTTATCTGCCATTGGTCTTACTAAAAATATCGTTCTTGCTTATATTTTAATCGGAATAATTGGTGCGGCATCTGTTGGTGTACAGAACATCAGTAATTCTTTCGTCTCACAATATTATCCGTCTAGCATGCGTTCAACTGGAATTGGAGCTGCGATGGCATTTGGGCGGATTGGCGGGATATTTGCACCAACGTTTGTAGGTGTTTTACTCACAATGGATTTACCTGCAAAGATGAATTTTACCGTCATTGCCATGGCGGCAGTAATTGGTGGAATCGCCGTATTATTTGTACAAGAAGAGTATGCCTCATATAAAATAGGGAGCGATAAAGTAGTAGATATTTCACAAACCAAAGGGAAAGTGGTTTAAAAAAAGTAATGCCATACTTATTTTTTGAGTATGGCTTTTTATTATTGGCAATAAAAACAGATTGACCATAATTATGTATTTTGTTATTCTATAGTTAACTTTTTTTCTTATGAAGAAACATAAATGATAGTTAATATATACTAATATAAAACAGAAGGTGGGTAAAATGAACTTACAAGCAGATGTTTGTATCGTTGGTGGTGGACCTGCAGGGACATTATTGGGTTATCTTTTAGCTGAAAAAGGTGTGTCTACCATTATCATTGAACGCTCTTCTGGTGTAAACAGGAATTTTAGAGGGGAACATATAAACGCCGAAACAGAAGCTATTCTAAAAGAGCACCAATTGTTTGAGAAAATTGAAGAGCTCGGTATTCTTAAAATGAAAAAAGTCGAATATTTTGCTGGAAAAAATATCGTTAATACGATATCACCAACAAACAATGAAGATCACGTTGGTATTCATGTTCCGCAGTCCCATTTATTAACTACGATGATTCAAGAGTCAGAACAATATTCAAACTATCAAATCTTATTTCATACAACTGTAAAGGAACTTATTCAGGATGAAAGAGGGTTCTTTATTGGTGTAAAGGCAATAAAAGATGGGGAAGAAGTAATGATATCCAGCAAAGTTATTATAGGAGCGGATGGACGTTACTCAACGGTAAGGAAGCTTGCGAATATACCTACGGTTGAAATGAAACATGGGTATGATGTTTTATGGGCAAAAATTTCAGCACCAGAGGGATGGGAGCCAACGACCAGAATGGTTCTTGTAAATGGCCTTCAGCTTGCCTTGTTTACACAAACGGGCGGCTATATTCAAATTGGCTGGAATATAGAAGAAGAATCGTTCCCTACGCTTAGAAGAGGTTCTATTGATCCATTTTTACAACCATTAATCGAGAGTTTTCCAGAACTAAAAGAGAGTGTCTCACAGCATCTAGTTTCCTGGAGTGATTTTGTCTGCTTGAAGGTAATCAGCTCTCGCAGTGATACATGGGTGCAGAATGGTTTAGTCTTAATAGGGGATGCAGCACATACCATGACTCCTACCGGAGCAATTGGGATTAATTGCGGTTTAAAAGATGCTCATGTACTAGCCCCGATTTTAACAGAAGCACTTTTCGAAAACAACATAAGCGAACAGCGTTTGAAAATTTTTGAAGAAAATAGAAAAATAGAAATCAACCAACAGCAAGAGATGCAAATTAAACAAGAAACATCTTTTTCCGAAAAATTTAATCAGCTGGCCATTGTATAATAATTAATAACGGCTTATAGACGACCGAAGTGTGTATTCTAAATGGATTTGGGTAGTTAAGAGGGCTTATTGACGACCGAAGTGTGTGTGCTAAATGGATTTGGGTAGCCAACAGGGCTTATTAACGCCCGGACTGTGTTTCCAAAATGGATTTGGGAAGTCAAGAGGGCTTATTGACGCCCGAAGTGTGTGTTCTAAATGGATTTGGGAAGTCAAGAGGGCTTATTGACGCCCGAAGTGTGTGTTCTAAAGGGATTTAGGTAGTCAAGAGGGCTTATTGACGACCGAAGTGTGAGTGCTAAATGGATTTGGGAAGTCAAGAGGGCTTATTGACGCCCGAAGTGTGTGTTCTAAATGGATTTGGGAAGTCAAGAGGGCTTATTGACGCCCGAAGTATGTGTTCTAAATGGAATTGGGTAGTCAAGAGAGCTTATTGACGCCCGAAGTATGTGTTCTAAATGGATTTGGGTAGTCAAGAGGGTTTATAGACTCCCGAACTGGCTTTCCTAAATTGTTTTCGGTAGCCAATAACCCCCTTGTTAACGCCGGAACCAGCATTCAAAAATGGATATCGGTCGTCCAGATCCCTAGGAAGGTAGCATAGGGCTCCGTTTGAGATGATTAGGTGACAAGGAAGACGTGTGAATTGGCACACGTCATTTTTTTATTTCCCAGGTTTTTAACTTTATGTAAATTATGCTGCGATGCATTATAATCATCTTATCAAGTGTTGAAGTAAGGATGATATAGATAATGAAGGTTAAGGATTTATTTTATCTGCCAGTTACAAAAGATTTTACAGTTGTAGCAGGTAGCAATGCATTACATAATTCAAT
Organism: Neobacillus sp. Marseille-Q6967; assembly: GCF_946151075.1. Lineage (GTDB taxonomy): Bacteria > Bacillota > Bacilli > Bacillales > Cytobacillaceae > Neobacillus. The sequence continues at coordinate 840,976 of NZ_OX267715.1, forward strand.
CCAAAGTGTTGGAATTTTAGACTTTGAATTTTCGGAAGGTATTCAGCAAGTGAGAGAAACTGCCTTTAATCCTCATAGTCTGGTACTTAGCAGCTTATTATTTGCTAACAATAAGCCAGAACAGTTAATCGACACGATTAAAAAGCTGATTGAATTAAAGGTAAGTGCATTAGCCTATAAGCCAGTTATTTTTGCGGAATTACCGAATGAAGTCCTAGATTTCGCAAATCAGCATAATTTCCCGATTTTACGTTTTGGCAAAGATGAATTTTTTGAGGATATCATTTTTGAAGTAATGAATCATATTAAAAAGAGTGATCATGCGCTCTTTTTAGAAAATATAATGAGAAGATTAATTCTAGAAGAGGTATCTGCTGAACAAATACATTCCTTTTTACAACAAATGAATAAATCATTTGAGAAATATGTATTTACAGTTAATATTCAATTATTAAAATCCAAGAGCCCTCAATGGATGCATGATTTTTACCAATTCGAATCCTTTTTGAAGTCTGGAATCATTTGTTCATATAAACACAGCATTTTCATCCTTTTAACAGGTAAATCCCAGCATCTCCAATTTGAAAAAATACTAAAGGAATGGATGGCCCTTTATGCCATTTCATTAGATGAATTCACCATTGGTTACAGTCAAGTTCACAAGATCGATACAGAACTTCATCTAGCGGTTAGAGAAGCCTACTATGCCCGAGTTATTGCTGAAATGGAAATGAAGTCTATTTGTTATTATGAACAACTCGCATCCGAACGGCTGCTTATAGAGCTTTATCGAAGGGATGCACAAACTGCTGCCAATTATGTGAAAATGTATTTAGGACCGCTTCTAGAAGAAAAGGAAGATTGTGATTTATTGAATACTGCTGTGACATTTGTCTTGAGAAAAGGTAATGTGAAGGAAGTTGCAGAAACATTTTTGTCATCCGAATACGATTCGGTATCGCATAGCGAAAATACGGCAATTAATTGAGCCTGTCGGCAATGAACTTGTATTTTATGAGAATCTATCCGCAGCGGTTAAATTGTACTTATTGCATCAAACAATTGAAGGAACGACTATTGGATTGGAATCATTCCAAAAATAAGCCGAAAAATTTAGAAATACAATCAAATTATTTTAGTTCTTCTTGTGATATCCTTGTTTATAGTCAAGGAGGAGAAGAGATGAAACAATATATCGGCGATGGAATGCTGCTCATAACAGCGATAATTTGGGGGAGCGGTTTTGTTGTAACCGCCATTGCTTTAGAGTATTTAACCGCTTATCAAGTGATGGCAGGAAGGTTTGTTTTAGCTACACTTATACTTATTATTCTATTTGGATACAAATTCAAAAAGTTTACGAAAAATGTCATGTGGAAAGGAGCTCTATTAGGAACTTTTTTATATATTGGCTTTGCTTTACAAACGGTCGGTTTAGAATATACAACACCATCAAAAAATGCATTTTTAACAGCCGTCAATGTTGTAATTGTCCCGATCATTGCTTACTTAATTTATAAACGGAGAATTGATCGGTACGAAATTATCGGGTCAATTTTAGCAATTGTAGGAATTGGCTTTTTATCCATGCAAGGCTCTATGAAAATGAATATAGGTGATGCATTATCTCTTGCGTGTGCAGTTGCTTTTGCTTTTGATATCTTTTATACAAATCTTTTTGTACAAAAGGAAGATGCGATTTCACTTACGATTGTCCAATTTATAACAGCCGCTCTTTTAAGCGTAATCTCGGTATTGATGCAAGGTGATATACCAACAACGATCGAAACAGAGGCAATGTATTCTATCGTGTATTTAGCAGTCTTTTCGACAACGGTTGCCTATCTTTTTCAAAATATGGCACATCAATATACAACAGCTACAAAAGCAGCCATTCTTTTATCAACAGAATCCTTTTTTGGTATGTTGTTATCCGTTTTATTTTTACATGAAGTATTGACGGGTCGTATGGTTACGGGAGCCATGTTAATTATGGTGGCGATCCTAATTGCTGAAGTAAAGCCATCCTTCCAGAAAAAACAAACTGTAAAGAACCACGTAAGGGAAATAAGGTAGTTTAAGAAAACTCGCCAGAATTATGGCGAGTTTCGTTATTTTTATACCCTCTTTATTAGATTCCTCCACCATCATCATAAACGGATCGTTTTTCCTTTAGTACAATATCAGATAGTTTAATAGAACCAACGGCAAAAATGATGGTACAAGCAATGATTAAAACATTGTAACCGTTCCATTTTACAAAAATATTGATTAAGAAATAAGAGACGACTAATGATGCAAGGGGAGAGATAATCCATACCATGGCAATCCGCTTAATAACATTTTGTTGTAATGTCACGATCCCATCCTTTGCCATTCCAACACCGAGGATGCCGCAGGTGGTGACTTGAGTTAAAGGAATGGGCAGTCCAAAGACAGATGCAATAATTACAAGGGTTCCACCGGTAAAAGAAACGGCACTTCCCTGTAAAAGGGAAAGGTTTGTAATTTTTTTACCATTGGTTTCTAACACTTTTGACCCCAGCAGTAATGCACCGAAGGAGAGAAAAATTGCTCCAATTAAAATTCCATTCTCCGCTGACATCATATTCGCACCGACAAGGGGGCCAACCGCATTTGCAACATTATTCATTCCGGCGGAGAAAGCTTCTAGGCATCCACCAATAACCAATAGGATGGATAGCCACTTTTTCCATTTTCCTTTTCGCGTTAGAAAAGGCCACTTTTTTTCAGCAAAAACAATCATTTTTCCTAATGTAAAAGTAATAAGAAACGAGGCGATAGGTACAATAACCCAAAACAAAATAATAACAAAAAGCTTATCGGTTAAAACGGAATGGAAGGCAACTCCCACACCAACAATGGACCCAACTGCCACTTCACTTGTAGACAACGGAATCCCCATTAAATTCGCTAAAAATAACGTCAATGTTGCACCTAAAAGAATGATAATGACAATTTTAACCGTTAATATATCAGAAGGAATGATTCCTTCACCGATGGTCCTCACTACTTCGCCCCCGCCTAAAACAGCACCTAAAAAGGCTGATATGGAGACTAAAATCAAAGCAAGTCGTTTACTTTTTATTGCATTTGCCCCGTAAGGAGCACCCATCGAAGCAGCGGTTCCACTTGCGCCAATATTCATCGCAAAAAACAAAGCAACGGCTATCGCCACATAAGTAAGCATAAAATCCGACCTTTCTCGTATGTAAAATTAGTTATTTTAATTCCAAGTAAATTGATGTGAATTTAAGATATTATGATTATATGATTTATATTAAAGACATACAAGAGAACTATTATGAATATTTAAAAATAAAATAGATATTGACAAAAAAAATCCCATTTTAAGATGTTTGTACATCTTAAAATGGGACTCCATTATTTTAATAATCTGTGACAATCCGATTTCGGTCTAAAAAGGCTTCAATCACTTCGCTGACTTGATATGAAATTTGCGGAGAATCATAATTCTCAAAAGCGTGTTCGCATTCCTTTTTATAAGCCATAATTTCATCATAGTGACTTAAATGACGTTGAATGTCTTCTTCTTTATCATTCCGGGCCTTATGTCTTAGAATAACAGTATCACGATCTGCATATATGAAAAATCTCATAACCTTGTCGCCATACATCTTTTTCAGCTTTTCAGTACCTTCTGGATTTAGTGTTAAATAAACAAGATTATGATTTTCAAATGCTTTTACGATATCTTGTTCACGAATTCCATAGTGGTATCCATCTATTTCTACGCTCTCAAGAAACTCGTGATTTTCTTGCATTTGTTTAAAAGTTTCTTCGGTTACAAAATGATAGTCTTCACCATTCTGCTCGTAATGTCGGGGAGAACGTGTTGTATAAGAAATAACGGTTTCCATATCAAATGCAGTTGCGACCATTTTCGCAATCGTTTTTCTGCCGGATCCGTCTGGACCAGTATAAATAAATAATTTTTCCTTTTCTTTAATCGTGTACATAGATTACCTCCTGTTTTAAAAAAATTCAATGCTTTCGTGATTTTGATTTCTAATAGTTGATTGGCATATATTTCATTATAACAGATTTGTGAATAAAAAATTTGATTTTTCTGATTTTTATATGTAAAGATAGTGTAATTATTCTATGAAATAATATAAAAATTTATTACAAGGGAGAGTTTTTACAGCAAAAAGGCAAGCCAAGTTGACTTGGCTTGCCTTTATCTATTGGAAAAAATTCATTATAAACAAATTATCCGCGTCTTCCGCCTCTTCCGCCACGTTTGGTTTCAGTGTTGCGTTTTAGGCTGGATAAATTTTCTTCACTAGATTTTAGAAATTTAGCCATTTTATCTTCGAAACTTTCCTTTGGTTTAAAATTACCTTTTGGACGGAAGTCTTTAGAGTTTCTTGAATCTCTTCCTTGGCGTGGTGGGCGTCCTGAATAAGAAGATGTTTGTCCTTCAGGTTTATCGATCGCTTTCTTGATGGACAAGGCAATTTTTCCATCTTTCTCATTTAGAACTTTTACTTCAACTTGGTCGCCAACTTTAAGATGGTCATTTACATCTTTTACGTAGCTATCCGCTACCTCACTAATATGCACAAGACCAGTTGTGCCACCAGGTAATTCTACGAATGCTCCAAAATTAGTGATACCAGTTACTTTACCTTGTACCTTACTGCCTACTTCAATTGACAAAACAGTTCCCCCTAAATAATTTTAAAAACAATTTATTATACCAAATATATAAAATAAATTCTATCAGTGTTTTGTCTATTTTACTAACTCTAAATTCTTTTTTTATTCAACAGAAAATTAGATTAAATTAATACAGAATTTCATCAGAACTTTTAAAAAATTATTAGATTAGAAAAGTAGTTCTAATAAAATAAACCAGGAAAACAAAGAAAATTATTTGTATAAAATAATGAGGTTTAAACAATTCTGAAAATACCGAAAAGAATATATTGACTGAATATTCGATACGATGGTATAACATATAATATAATAACTTATAACAACTTAATTATTTATAGGAGGTTTTATTGTGATTGCAAATGTAAAATCAGAAACTTATGCTCAACTGGAAAAGGTGATGGAGGCTTTTAAGCAAAGAGAGATTAATCGTGTTTTTTATGTTGCTTGTGGTGGTTCATCAGCATTGATGTATCCAAGTAAATACTTTTTGGATCGTGAAGCGAAAACGATTACAGCCGAGGTCTACAGTTCCAATGAATTTATTCATAGAAATCCTGCGACACTTGGTGAAAAATCTTTAGTTATTTTGTGTTCACACAAAGGGAAAACACCTGAAACGACAGAGGCTGCAAAATTTGCTAAGAGTAAAGGTGCACTAACCGTTTCGTTAATGTTCGTTGAAACAGCCCCTTTAGCGGATGAATCAGATTTTACGATTAATTACAGCTGGGTACCTGCTGGAGGAACTGAGCCAAATCCTGAAATCTATAATTACGCAATCTTCTATCGATTAGCAATGGGACTTCTTTATATCAAAGAAGGAAATAAGAAATACGAGAAACTACTGACTAGCTTAGAGAATTTACATACTGTTTTTGAGAAGGCTGAAAAGCAATACCTTCAAAAAGCGAAAGAATATGCACAGGCTAATAAAGACGAAAAAATTATCTATACGATGGCTAGTGGAGCAAATTATGGAATGGCCTACTCGTTTGCTATTTGTATCTTAATGGAGATGCAGTGGATTCATTCACATGCTATCCATGCAGGGGAGTTTTTCCATGGTCCGTTTGAGATTCTAGACAAGGATGTACCGTTTATCTTATTGAAGGGATTAGATGAAACACGTCCATTAGAAGAACGCGCAGAGAAATTCTTAAAACAATATGGAGAAAAATTATTAATCTTAGACGCAAAAGATTTTGATTTAACAGGAATCGATGAGGAAGTAAAGGGTTATATTGCTCCACTTGTCTTAAACCTAGTATTACGATTACATGCGGTCGCCCTTTCGGAAGCTAGAAATCATCCACTTGAGACTAGACGCTATATGTTCAAGGTACCTTATTAAAATTAGAGTTCAACCATATCACTAGGAGGAAAGATTATGCGTTATATGGTAGGTGTAGATGTTGGGGGGACATTTACGGATGTTACATTAGTAGATTCCCAGAGTGGAAAAATTAACAATCATAAAGTTCCTTCAACTCCAGAAGATCCTTCTCGCGCAATTATGACAGGTGTAGTGCAAATTCTTGAAATGAATGAAATTCCTGTATCAGAAGTGCGTTATCTAGCTCATGGAACAACTGTCGCAACAAACGCACTGATTGAGAGAAAAGGCGCCAAAACAGGTCTTCTCGTAACAAACGGATTTCGTGATCTTTTAGAAATTGGAAGACAAACACGTCCAAGTTTATATGATTTATTTAAAGAAAAACCAGAACCTGTTATCCCAGGCCATCTTCGTTTAGAAGTTGATGAACGGCTGAATGCCAGTGGTCAAGTCCATAAGGAGTTTAATCGCGAAAGTTTACTAGAAGCGATTAACAAACTAAAGGATGAGGGAGTACAATCCGTGGCTGTATGTTTTCTCTTCTCCTATTTAAATCCTGAGCATGAAAAACTTGCAGTTGAGGAAATACAAAAACTGTTTCCTGAAGCATATGTATCAGCCTCGCATCAGGTGGTTCCGGAGTTTAGAGAATACTCGCGGTTGAGTACTACGGCAATTAACGCTTACCTCGGTCCCGTTATGAAAAAATATATGGAGAATTTCCAGAACTCTGTAAAAGATGTGGGAATCCCCGTGGATCCATACATTACTCAATCCAATGGCGGAATCATTTCTATTCAAGAATCGGTAAATAACCCTGTACGGACGGCTGTTTCAGGTCCTGCTGCTGGTGTCGTAGCGGCTAAAAATTTAGCAGAACTAACCGGTTACAAAAACATGATTACCTTTGATATGGGTGGTACATCCGCTGATTTCAGCTTAATTGAAGATGGGGAACCAAAGGTATCAATGGATCGTGAGATTGAAGGATTTCCTGCTCGGATTCCGATGCTTGATATCTATGCATGTGGAGCTGGGGGCGGCTCAATCGCCTATTTAGATCATGGCGGCGCATTGAAAGTAGGTCCAGAAAGTGCCGGCTCTTTCCCTGGTCCAGCAGCGTACGGTCGAGGAGGAACTCGTCCAACTGTTACGGATGCCAATGTTATTCTTGGCCGTTTGAATCCTGAAACCATTCTAGGCGGGAGAATGAAAATTGATTTAGAGGCCGCAAATCAAGCTGTTAAGGAACATATTTGCGATCAAACCAACTTAACGGTGACGGAAGCTTCAATGGGAATATTGTCTGTCGTAAATGCTAATATGGCCAGAGCTATTCGCTTAATCTCTGTTGAAAAAGGCTATGATCCTCGTGAATTTACATTAATATCATTCGGTGGTGCTGGTGGTCTGCATTGCGGAGCACTTGCTCGTGAATTAAACATTCCGAGAGTCTTAATTCCACCATCACCAGGAACCTTCTGTTCTTTAGGCTTATTGGTAACAGATATCCGGTCTGACTATGTTCGATCTTCTTTACAGGAAGCAAACGGTGACAGTTTATATGTAATCAGACAGTTATTTTCAGAAATGGAACAAGAAGGATCATTAATGCTTGAAAAGGAAAAGGTTGAGGAAGAAAATCGTCGATTTGTCTATGGAATCGATATGCGCTTTAAAGGACAAAACTATGAGATTACCATTCCTGTCGAGTTTACGGAGTTATTGGAAGACAATGTTCAAGAGATTATCGGAAAATTCCATGAACAGCATGAAAGGATTTACGGTTATTCCAATAAAAACGGCATAGTAGAATTCGTCAATTACCGACTAACAGCATTGGGAGAATTACCAAAAGCAATGTTAGAAAAAGTTGAAGAACAATTAGGCCGTGTCTTAAATCCAGCTTCATACCGAGATGTTTATTTTTCCGAAGTAGATCGACCAGGCACGTACAAAACAGCGATTTATAACCGAGAAGATTTTGTCCCAGGTGATAAAATTTCTGGACCTGCAATAATACAACAAATGGATACTACCATTCTCATACTTCCTGGTCAAACCATGAAGGTTGATCCATATCGTAACCTCCTAATAAATACCTTTGGCGAGGAGGAATTATCATGAAACAAGTAGATGCAATAACGTTAGAAATTGTTGGGAACGTGCTGCTTTCCATAGCGGAGGAAATGGGTGTGACCCTAGTAAAAACAGCGTATAGCACCAATATAAAAGAAAGAAAAGATTGTTCAACAGCTGTTTTTGATGCAAAGGGAAATATGATTTCACAGGCTGAATATGTACCAATGCACTTAGGTTCAATGCTCGATGTAGTAAATCAAATATTGAAAAGATATCCGTTAGAATCCATTAAGCCAGGGGATATGTTTGTTACGAATGATCCATATTCTGGAGGCGGAACTCATTTGCCAGATATTTCAATGGTTTCTCCTGTATTTGTTGATGACCAATTGGTTGGCTTTGTCGCCAATATTGCACACCACTCAGATATTGGCGGGATGGTCCCAGGAAGTGTTGCGGCAAATTCTACCACCATCTATCAAGAAGGATTACGGATCCCATTAGTTCGAATTTGCAGAGAGGGAGAATTAGTTAGAGATTCCTATGATTTTATTACACTTAATACTAGAACACCTGTTGAACGTCAAGGCGATTTAGATGCACAAATTGCCTCTAACATAGCTGGTGCAAAGAGGATGAGTGATGTAGCACGAAAGTATGGACCAGAATTTTTTGCTGAATGTACAAGTGCACTTTTGGACTATGCAGAAGATCTAATGCGGGCAGGTATACGGACTTTTCCGAATGGAAGCTACACCTTTGAAGACTATTTAGATGATGCAGGACCAAACTCGGATTCTCCTGTATTAATCCGTACAACTGTAACTATCGATGACGATACAGCTTATGTGGATTTCACCGGAACAAGTGAACAGGTAACAGGTCCGTTAAATATGACGTTTTCCGGCTTGTTAACAACAGTATTTTACTGCTTTAAGGCAATCGCTGGGCAATCCGTATTTGCAAATCACGGTATATATCGGGCTCTTAATGTTACTGCACCTGAAGGGTCTATCGTAAATTGCAAACTTCCAGTTCCGGTCGGGCAGCGAATTGATACTGCTCAACGGGTAGTAGATGTTATTTTGGGTGCATTAGCTCAAGTTGCACCGGACCGGGTCTTGGCAGCATGTAATAGTGTGGTAACTTCCGCCATTTTCTCTGGAACTAATCCAAATACCAACAACTACTTTGTGTATTTAGAAACGATAGCAGGGGGTTCGGGTGCTCACAGCAGAGGTGACGGATTAAGCGGGGTTCAAGTTCATATGACCAATACTTCTAATTTACCAGTAGAGGCATTGGAACGTGAATATCCAATCTTAATTGAAAGATATCAATTGAGAAAAGATTCTGGTGGAGCAGGCCTTTTTCGCGGCGGTTTAGGAATCCAAAGGGATTTTAGAATTTTAACAGATGGACTAAACTATACGGGGCTTGGCGAACGACATAAATTTTCTCCTTGGGGAATTGAAGGCGGTAAGGAGGGTGCTCCCGGAAGCTTTTGGTTCGCTAAAAATGGAGAAGAATTAAAACAGCTGCGTTCTAAGATCTCAGGTGTTGATTTGAATAAAGGGGACTTAATTAGTGTATGCTCACCAGGTTCGGGTGGTTATGGCGACCCTTTAAAGCGGCCAGTTGAAGTGGTCTTAAAGGATGTACAAGAAGGAAAAGTATCGATGGAAAAAGCATTAGCAGATTATGGTGTAAAAATTGTAATCACTTCAGATGGTTATGAAATTGATATCAATGAAACGGAAACAAGACGGTCTGTACTAGTTGCTAGTAAATAATCAAGATAAGCGCTATCTATCCATTTAAGAAAGATAGCGCTTATCCTTAATGAGAGAATTCGTTTTTTAGCTAGGGGAGATACACATGGAAAATGTAATGTTAAAGATTAATAACCTTACAACCGAATTTAAAACGGATGTGGGAATATTCCCGGCTGTTAGTGGCATTAGTCTCACCATTAACAGAGGAGAAACATTGTGTATTGTTGGCGAAAGCGGGAGTGGAAAAACGGTTGGATCTCTTTCACTTATGCAGCTTCTTCCTCCATCAGGAAAAATTGCGTCAGGTGAAATATGGTTTGAAAATACAAATCTATTACATTTGAAGAAAAAAGAAATGTCTAATGTAAGAGGAAAATCAATCTCGATGATATTTCAGGATCCAATGTCTGCGCTTGACCCTGTTTTTACATGTGGAAGTCAAATATTAGAAGCGATAAGAAAACATGAGAGGGTGTCCCGAAAAGAGGCAGCAAACAAGGCGGTAGAATTATTAAAGCAGGTTGGTATACCGCACCCAGAAACAGTAATGAAAGCGTTCCCTCACGAACTTTCTGGAGGAATGTCGCAACGGGTTATGATTGCCATGGCCTTGTCTTGTAATCCCAAGCTGCTAATCGCGGACGAACCAACTACTGCTTTAGATGTTACAGTTCAAGCGCAAATTTTGCAGCTGCTAAGAAAAATACGTAAGGAAAGAAATATGAGTATTATGTTAATTACTCATGATTTAGGTGTGGTGGCAGAAATGGCTGATCGAGTTGCGGTAATGTATGCTGGTCAGATTGTGGAAGAAGGCGATGTTAAAACGATCTTCCATCATCCGAAACACCCGTATACAAAGGGTTTACTAAAGTCAGTTCCACCGTTGGAAGGTTCTAGCAATAAGAAACTTTATAGCATTACGGGATCTGTTCCCAGTATCACCAATATGCCTAGTGGCTGCAGGTTTAGCCCTAGATGCCCGGACGCAATTGCTGCTTGTTTTGAAAGTGAACCAGAGATGGTACATCTTGCTCAACAAAGTAGTGTAAGATGTTGGAATTTTGATAAAGGAGGTAAGCGGGAGACGTGAAGAATGACATCCTTTTGGAAGTAAGAAATGTTAAAAAGTATTTTCCATTAAACAAAAAGAGTATTTTTTCAAAACCAGCGGGTTCGGTAAAAGCGGTTGATGACGTTAGTTTTTCAGTTTTAGAGGGAGAGACATTTGGTCTTGTTGGTGAATCAGGTTGTGGTAAAAGTACATTATCACGTCTTATCACGCGCCTTATCAAAGCAGACAGTGGAAAGATCCACTTTGATGGGCAAGACTTTTTAAAACTTAGTGGAAATAAACTTAGACAAGAACGCAAAAAAATTCAAATGGTTTTTCAAAAACCGTATGAATCCTTAAATCCGAGAATGACCGTTGGAGAAATTATCGGGGCTCCTTTTGAGATCCATCGAGTGGCTAAAGGAGCAGCAAGAGAAAAGCGTGTCAAAGAACTACTTGAAATGGTAGGGTTAAGCAGCCAGTATATCAGTCGTTATCCTCATGAATTCTCGGGAGGCCAGAGGCAGAGAATCGGTATTGCTCGTGCCCTTGCTTTAAATCCAAAATTAATTGTATGTGATGAGGCTGTTTCTGCTCTGGACGTTTCGATTCAATCCCAAATTTTAAATCTATTAAATGATTTACAAAAAGAATTCAATTTAACCTATTTATTTATTTCTCATGATTTATCTGTTGTAAAACACGTAAGTAATCGAATTGCCGTCATGTATTTAGGCAGAATCGTTGAGATTGCTGATTCTAGTGATTTATATGCAAACCCGAAACATCCTTATACACAGGCCCTGCTATCAGCGATTCCAGTCCCTAATCCGGACTATAAAAAGGAACAAATTATCCTTGAAGGAGATGTCCCAAGTCCTGTTAATCCTCCTGCGGGATGCAGACTTTGTACGAGATGTCCCTATGTAATGCCGATTTGTAAAAAAGTAGAACCAAAGTTTGAAAACATTACGGATAGGCATAGCGTTGCCTGCCATTTATATTCAGATACATCTAAACAACTTCTTTTAAATGAAGAAAAAACATTAAAAACATCGTAGAAAGGAGGGCAATACAGTGGCACGTGTAATAACAGTAAAAATTTTAACCGTATTCATTCAGGTTTTTGTCGTGGCAACCATTGTTTTTTCCTTGGTACGTATCATGCCAGGGGATCCGGCAGTTCTTGTACTTGGAACGGAACGTGGGGCAGACCCAGCAGCCGTGGCGGAAATGCGCCATACCCTAGGTCTTGACCAACCTGTAATAATACAATATGTGGGCTGGCTTTCTGATATGGCCACATTAGATTTTGGAAAATCTCTTTTTGATGAAATGGATGTTAAAGAATATATAACTCAAAGACTACCTAAAACAGTTGAACTTGCCGTTGTTGCTATAATACTAGCTTCTATCATCGGTATTCCTTTAGGAATTATTGCTGCTTTAAAGCGTGGCGGGATTGTAGATATGGCTCTTTCGTCGATTGCAGCTTTGGGGATATCGTTTCCGGTATACGTAATAGGTACTTTTTTAATTCTATTTTTCAGTTTTAAGCTATTTTTACTTCCTGCAAGCGGTTATGTAGATTTTGCAGAAGATCCAATCAACCACGTAAAAAGAATTATTCTCCCGGCCTTAACTCTTGCATTTGGGCTGGCAGCCACAATCGCAAGGATGACAAGGTCCTCTATGTTAGAAGTTTTAAATAAAGATTTCATCCAAACGTTGAGAGCAAAAGGACTTTCGGAGAAATCAGTCATTTTTAAACATGCGTTTAGGAATGCCATAATTTCTGTTATCACGGTAATAGGTTTGGAGCTAGGAGGGTTAATTGGTGGAACAGTATTAATAGAATACCTTTATAACTGGCCGGGAATGAGTTCACTTCTAGTTAATTCAATTGCTGATCGGGATTATCCTTTGATTCAAGGCTGTATTATTACCATCGCTACCTGTTACATACTAGTAAATATGTTGGTTGATGTGTTGTACGGGGTCATGGATCCAAGGACTCGGTAATTTTTCGTAAAAAGTAATGCCGCAGAATGAGGTGAAACAATGTTAAAGAAATTTATAAAAAATAAAACGTTTGTAATAAGTTTTCTCATATTATTTCCGATGCTTGTTATATCCGTCATTGGACCATGGATTATACCACATGATCCACTAGAAATTGATTCAAACAATGTACTTAAAACTAGTTTACCAGGCCATCCGCTAGGAACCGATGAATTTGGCAGGGATATTCTTAGCCGGCTTATTTTAGGTATACGACCTACAATGCTTGTAGCCCTTGGAGCTACTTTGATTGCTTTTACTTTTGGCTCTATTTTTGGAGTAGTAGCAGGATATTTCAGAGGAGTATATGAAAAAACCATTATGAGAGTAGTAGATATTGTTCTTTGTTTCCCACCTATTCTACTAGCACTTATGGTAGTCGGATTCTGGGGAGCAGGTATTAGAAATCTCATGATTATCATTGGAATCGTGTATATTCCACGATTTGCTCGCTTAGCCTATTCATCTACCATCCAAGTAAAAGGGTTAGAATATGTACAAAGTGAATTATCATTAGGTGCTTCTCATTTAAGAGTATTAAGAAAGATTATTTTTCCAAACATCCTGTCTCCTTTAATTATCCAAATTAGTTTAACGATTGCAGCAGCTATTTTATTAGAATCAGGGTTAAGTTTCCTTGGTTTGGGAGTAATTCCTCCTGAACCATCATGGGGGCAAATGATTGGACAATCAAGAGGATATATTGCTACAAATCCAATGTATGTCCTTTGGCCTTCTTTATTCTTGGGATTGACTATGCTAGCCATCAATTTATTGGGAGATAGTTTGAGAGATATCTTAGATCCAAAATTAAAAATGAAATAAATTTTTTAAAAGGGGGAAAAAGTATGTTAAAACGGTTTTCATTAATATTGTCCATGCTTCTTGTGTTAGTTTTTATCACAGCTTGTGGAGGAAACAGTGAAGAAGCGACAAACTCAAAGACAGAGGGGAAAAAAGGAGGAACTTTAACTTTCGGTTTGGCTGGTGAGCCAGCTACTATGGATCCTCTCATTCAAAATGGGACACATGGAAGAACAGTTAAGTTAGCAATTTACCGTGGTCTCCTTAACTATAACCAGGATGGCAAGCTTGAAAATGAGCTTGCGGAAGATTATTCTGTCTCTGATGATAATTTGACGTATACGTTCAACCTGCGTGACGCCAAATTTCAGAATGGTGATCCTGTTACCGCGGAAGATGTAAAATATACCTTCGAACGCATCATTAAGCCAGATAGTAAAGCTACTTTCAAAACAGAATTGTCAATCATCCAATCAATCGAAGTGAAAGATGAAAAGACAATCCTTTTTACCCTTAAAGAACCATCAGCGCCATTTGTTCATTATTTAGCTCTTCCTGAATCCGTTATCGTATCAAAGAAATGGGTGGAAGAAAAAGGTGAAAATGCTGATCCGATGGGAGCAGGCCCGTTTAAGTTTGTGAGCTGGACAAAAGGGCAGGACTTAGTGGTTGAGAAATTTGAAGATTACTATAAACCGGAAAATCCAAAGCTTGATTCTATTAAGTTTGTATTTTATCCAGATGAAAATACTAGAGTCAACGCCTTAAGAGCAGGGGATGTAGACCTTATTGAAACTGTTCCTTGGAAAGATGCCGATCAACTTGAGAAAACTCCAAATATTAAATTGGATAGTGTAAATGGACCATTTATGAAGTTACAGTTCAACACTAAATTTGAGCCCTTTAATGACCCGCGTGTAAGACAAGCGATTGCGTATGCTATTGATAGAAAATCAATCATTAATACAGCGTTCAGCGGTCGTGGAGAAGAAATATATGGTATGGCGATTCCTGAAGGTTATATGGGATATACAGATGATGTAAATAACTATTTTAAACACGACATTGAAAAAGCAAAAGAGCTACTTGCAGAAGCTGGTTATCCAGACGGATTTAAAGCACGCTTACTTGCTACCTCTCAATTCACTTTTCATCAGCAAACTGCTGTTGCCGTTCAAGCAGAATTAAAGAAAATTGGAATTGAAGTTGAACTTGACCTTCCTGACTGGGCAACACGTATTAATAAGAATACCGAAGGAGATTATGATTTCCTTGTAGCAGGAACGGCTGGTGATATTACTGATGCAGACTGGCTTAGCAATTTTTACACTGGAGGCGAAATAAGACTTAATAACTCTGCTTACTTTAGTGATGATGTTATTAATCAACTATTAGTTGATGGCAGAAAAGAAATGGATCCGTCAAAACGAGAAGAAATCTATCAAAAATTAACAGAACGTGCTATGGAACTATCACCGTTTGTTTACTTAACATGGCGTGAACAAAGTTATGGAATGAATTCGAAAGTAGAAGGGTTTAAGAATTTAGAAGGATTCTTGTCCTTCCAATCAGGTATAACTCTTGAGCATGTTTACTTGAAATAATATTAATGAATGACAGCATCCCCCTTTAGGATATTTTTCTTAAAGGGGGATGCTGTTAAAGACTGATTTAGGTAATGGAGTGGGGCCAAAAGGTTTGTCCATTTTTAATATTTGCATTTTTCTCTGGAAGTGGTTTAAATAAAAGAGGGAATAGGAGATTCATTATTGCAGGATTTCTTACATCTAATATTGAATTAAATCATTTAAACAAGGCTCACCAGAATGCAAGCCATAGTGCAGCAAGGACCTGCGGGGAACACGGAGCCTTTGGGTACAGTTTGAAAATATATATATTGAGGGTAAAAAAATGAAATTAAATGATTCAAGTCACATGCCTTTATATTCGCAGCTAAAACAAGTGATTAAGGAAGAAATAAATCGTGGTAATTATTTGCCAGGGGAGCAGCTGCCATCTGAATCAATCCTTTGTGAAAGATATGGTGTAAGCAGAATAACAGCAAGAAGAGCTATTACTGATTTGGTTAAGGAAGGAATCCTTCATAGTCAACAAGGAAAAGGAACATATGTAAAAGAATCAAAGGTCAAGAGGGAACTTATTTCTGTAGGTGGATTTTCAGAAACTACTACTGCTTCAGGTAAGACTCCAAGCAGTCAAATACTTTCTAACCTTATCATAAAACCTGATGACCATTTAATGTCTGTCCTAAAGTTGGGACCAAATGACAATCTGTTGAAATTACACCGGTTGTTGTTAATTGATAATGATCCTTTTATTATTGAAACTTCCTATTATCCACTTAGATACTTACCTGGATTAGAACAATTAATTGGCCAAACAACTTCAACTTATAAAATCTTAAAAGAACATTACAAAATAGAAATTTCCCGGTCAGAAAAATCTTTAGACGTAGTCACAGCGACTGATTATGAAGCAAAACTTTTTGGCTGTGATATAAGCACACCATTATACTTTATTGAAAAAACAGCTTTTGATCAGCAAAAGAGACCAATCCATTTATCTCAATCACTGTTTGTAACCACCAAAGTTAAATTTACTTTTACGGTGGAGGCAGATGCAACATAAACTTTTAGAAGACTCGGAGCCTATCGTTTTTATTAAAGACGATTGGCTTTTTATACATGCCCATTATCGATAAAAACAAAGCGGATTGGTCACGTAAAGGGTTTATAGGTGCCCGATACCGATAAAAACAAAACGGATTGGTCACGTAAAAGGCTTATACGTGCCCATTATTGATAAAAATGAAGTGGACTGGTCACATAAAGAGAAAATACATTCTAACCGATTAAAAAAGAGCAGACCTCTCATGTAGGGGAAGTACAAATTTATAAGAATTTTCTTAAAAATGGGTCTGAAGTCCTATTTTTTTAAAAATAGGGTTAATGAGATAATAGTTTTGTAAGTAAGCGTTTGCTTTTTGTGCAAGCGTTTGCACCAACAAAAGGAATAAGGGGGAAAATGAGTGAAAAATAGGGCTAAAGGGTTTGTTAAGCTTGTCGTTGTTTTTTTTCTAATTATGCAAGCGGTTGCAGGAGCAACTTTGGTGTATCCGCAGGCAACAAAGGCCGAAGGGCGCATCATAACGCTAGTAGGAAACTTACAGAATGAATTGGGTGGAACAGGTGAATGGAATCCAGCTGATTCCGCTACTGATATGGTGCTTCAGGAAAATGGGAAGTACAAATTAACAGGTACACTTCCCGCAGGCAGCTATGAATACAAAATAGCAATTAATCGATCATGGGATGAAAACTATGGAGTGAATGGGGAGCGAAACGGTGGAAACTACCAATTAACACTGGAGGAGGAAACACAGGTCACTTTCATATATGATGATACGACCCATAAAGTGACAATTCCCGAGGAACTGCCTGATAACCAAAAGCCGAGAATTGTCGGTGACCTTCAGCCGGAACTGAATGCAGGAGGAGAATGGGCTCCAGCTGAATCAACGGCCCTATTAAAAGACGAGGATAAGGATAATATTTATACCTTTACGGCCCCTATTCCAAAAGGAACACATCAGTTTAAGGTTGTTTTAGGAACAGATTGGTCAGCTCCAGCTTATCCTGCAAACAATTTTGTTCTAACTGTCATAAAGGATGCAGTAGTTACTTTCTTTTATAATCACGATACAAAGGAAGTCTATACCGACTATGATCCTGGCTTGCCTGATAGCAATGTCCAGGGAGATCAGCTATTTCATGATACTTGGGATCCGGCTTACCGTTCACCTTTTGGAGCGGTTAAGACAGGGGACACCGTTAAGCTTCGTCTGAAAGCGAAGAAAGGCGACCTGACAGCAGCCAAGGTTCAATTTAAAAACTACAATACTGGCAATACAGTCACAACAGATATGGAATATGCGGGGTGGCTTGAGCTAAACGGAACGCCTGTAGAATTTTGGGAGGCTGCTATTACGCCTTCGGATAAAGGAGTATACGGCTATAAATTCATCGCCCGAGATGGGACAAGTCAAAAGGAATATGGTGAAGACATACGTGAAGGCGGGACAGGCTCTTCAGCCGATGCTAATGCGTCCTTATTCCAATTAACGGTTTTTGACCCAGAATACAAAACACCGGATTGGATGAAGGAAGCGGTTGTCTATCAAATTTTCCCTGATCGCTTCTACAATGGAAATACAAAAAATGATAGTGCAAAATCAACAGCCCGTGGTGAGGAACCAATTGAGCATAAAGAATGGAACGAGCTGCCTGATAACCCTAGGGAAGCAACGACAGAAGGATATAACGGAGATGAAATTTGGTCTAACGATTTCTTCGGGGGCGATCTAGCAGGGATTCAAAAGAAATTGGATTATATTCAATCTTTGGGTGTAAATACTCTTTACCTGAATCCGATTGCTCATGCCGCATCGAATCATAAATATGATGCAACAGATTACAAGGCAATCGATCCTATGTTTGGGACTCCGGAAGAGTTTCAAGCGTTTACAAAAGAATTAAAGAAGCGGAAAATGCATTTAATTTTAGATGGGGTATTTAATCACGTTGGCGATGACTCTATTTACTTTGACCGTTATGGAAAATATGAAACGGTTGGGGCGTATGAATATTGGTCAGCCATTTATGACCTGGTGAATGAAGGTGTTGGCGAAGAGGAAGCCAAAAAACAGGTGGAAGAAAAGTTCTTGGCTGACGGACAAGTTTTCAGTCCTTACGGTTTCCATAACTGGTTTAATATTGAAAATGAAAAGGTAAATGGTGTATACGAGTACCAAGCCTGGTGGGGGTTTGATTCTCTTCCAGAAATCAAATCGATTCCTGGTAAAGCAGTTGACTATGCTTCAGAATTAAATAATGAGCAGTTTGCAAATTACATTATGTACGATGAAGATTCGGCTGCAAAAACTTGGCTGAACCGCGGTGCTTCCGGCTGGCGTTTGGATGTTGCCAATGAGGTGGATACGGAGTTCTGGCGCGAGTTCCGGGATGAATTAAAGACAGGTAAAAAAGATGAACCGCTGATTCTGGGAGAAATTTGGGATGATGCATCTGAATATTTTCTTGGTGATCTATATGATTCCGTTATGAATTACCGATTCCGCGGTGCTCTTATTGATTACTTGAAAAACGGGAATGCCGAAGGGGCAGAAGACCAATTGAATGCGGTTTATGAGGATTATCCGAAAGAAGCTTTTTATGCTTTGATGAATCTTATGGGTTCACATGATACACCACGTGCTGCCTTTGTTCTTGGAAATGGTACCGATTCTTTTGAGCGTGCCGAGTTGGATCAAAATTATCAGCATCAGCTAGGGATTCAGCGTTTGAAACTGGCATCAATCTTGCAAATGGGTTACGCTGGTGCGCCAACCGTTTATTATGGCGATGAGGCTGGTGTTACAGGTTCAAAAGATCCGGATGATCGTCGAACCTATCCGTGGGGTAAGGAAGACAAGGAACTTGTCAAACATTATCAAGCAATTGGAAAAGTCCGGACCAATTATCATGATTTATTTAGTTATGGTGATCTGAATCATCTTTATGCAAAAGGAGATGTACTCGCGTTTTCTCGTTCGGATAAAAAGAATGCCGCGATTGTAATTACAAATAGAGGCAATGAAGAAAAGACAGTTGAACTTAATGTAGAGGATTTCTTCATCAATGGCATTCAATTAACAGATCAGTTGGATAAAAAATACAACAGCATGACAAAGGATGGAAAGCTTACCATTAAAATCCCTCCAATGAGCGGGCGTATGCTTGTATCAGATAAAGGTCAAAATTTAAAACGTCCGGCTGCAGTTACGAGTTTAATAGCTAAAGAGGGCAGTCATACCGTATCGTTAACATGGGAAGGCGATGCTGAAAAGTACGCCATTTACCAAACTACTATTCAAGGTGCATATTTCGAAAAGGTGAAGGAGACTACGGAAAATTCTATTACCATTGAAGGTTTAGAAAATGGACGAAAATATTATTTTGCTGTGGTTGCCCTCGATAAAAAAGGCAATGGTTCTATTAAAGCAGAAACAAAGAATGCCGTCATTCCCCATGTGGAATTAACAGAAGGGAATTATCAGATTGGGAATATTACAGCTCTGGAATCCGGTATTCTTGACCTTTCAAAGCAGCAAAGTGTTCAAGCTAACATTTTTGTTGAAGGGGAAACAGAATCAGAACAGATGGAAGGCTTACAGGCAAAGCTTGAAGTCAAACATCCTGAAAAGGATAAGTGGGTCTCTTATAATGCTGTATATGTCAGTCAACTGGAAACAGCCAACGTTTTCAGTGCCAATTTCCTTCCATTAATAGAAGGAACCTATGAATATCGTTTTACGATTTCGACCGATCTTGGCCGGAACTGGGTAACAAGTGAAACTCAATCCGTCGAGTTTTTAAAAGGCGATGATCATATTTTGCCGGCTGAAAGTGTAACACTTGAACAGCCGCTGCAAGAATCAGGTCAGGTGAACCTCTCTTGGACATTGGAAGGTGCGAAGGACCCTTATTTAACTACAATTGTTCGTGATGGGGAAATACTTGAACAAATATTTAATACGAATATACTTACCTATCAGGATGTAAATGTTACAAACGGCAAAACTTATAGCTATGAAGTCCATATTTACGATCAAGCCGGAAATATGGTGAAATCAAATAAGGTTTCCGTTACGCCTGACCTCATAACTGTAAAGGTAACGTTCAAGGTAAATGCACCAGCTTATACACCACAAGGAGTTTCCATTACCATACCTGGGAGTAAAAATGGCTGGAACACAGGTGCTTGGACAATGACTCGGGGCGGTGCTGTAACGAATGATTATGAATATTCGATTGAGGCACAGGAAGGAGAAGTTCTTACCTATAAATACGTAAAAAATGGTACTTGGGATCAAGAAGGTTTGGCAGATCACACACCGTCAAATCCAAACGATGATGATGTCAGCTACTATGGCTATGGTGCAACAGGTACAGACCTTTCCGTTATTGTAACCAATCAAGGCGGAAACCAAATGGTCGTACAGGATAAGATACTTCGCTGGATTGACCAGCCAGTAGTCGTAACATCTCACACAGACGGACAAACGGTATCGACTGACAGGATCACACTTAAGGGAAGCGCCATAAAAGCGGGAATTCTCACTATAAACGGAGAGAGAGTTACCATTAAGGACGATATGAGCTTCTCTCATGAGGTTTCGTTGCAGAATGGAGAAAATCATCTAACCATCCACATTGAACCATCTGAAGAAAATAAATCGACCATTTTTAAAAACGATGGCGGAGCCATCAGTAAAGCAACAAAGACCCTTGAATATAGTATTATAAAGAATTAATAGATAGAGCCTCTTTCTGAATATAGGAAAGAGGCTTTTTTGCCAGCCGTCATCATAAGTATAAATTCCCGATTTCGATAAATAATAAAGCTTAAATGCTAAATGTAGGAGGCTGGGATTATGACAGAAAAAGATCAACATCCAAATAACATTGTTGAAAATAAAATGGGGAAATTCAACAACCTGGAACAATCTGCAATCAATTATGTTCAAACAGCAATTGAAAATAGGGAAAAGTCGTCTCAAGATGCCACTCAAAATTTAGTGAATGAAGTTATGAATAGAGAAATAAAAGACGGTAAGTAAAACAAAAAACATCTTTCCTTAGTTGAAAGATGTTTTTATTTTTTTAAAGGGAAGCTGAAAAATATAGTTCATTATAGAAAAAACATTTTTTAAACCTTTTTAGAACCTTACATTGGAATTTTTCCTTTTGAAAGAAATTCAAATACTCTTCTTCTTTTAATATGTAATCACCTTTATCATTTGTTTTCATAAACCAATTACAAATCGGGGATTTTTCAAATAAACATGGTTCAATGATCACAATTCTGCCCCCGGGTTTTAAAATTCGCTTGAACTCTTTTACATACTGTTCGATTAATTCAGGGGGAATATGATGCAGAACAGCAATAATTAAAATAAAGTCAATGCTGGCATTATCCACGGGCAGTTCTTTTCCATTAAAGGATTCAAATCTGTATTGCTTGTACAATCGTTTTGCATACTTAATTCTGCCTGAATCGATATCTATTCCAATGTAATGTTCAGGTGAACATATTCTGCAGTTGGCCCCGGTCCCTGCTCCAAAATCAAGAACTTTTTTATCTGCTAAATTAAAATGCTGCTGTATATTATTTTGTATATACATTTTGGTCAGCCATTTGGGACGAACCAGCGAATGATAAAGAGTTGGTGATAATTGCATCAGAAGCACCTGCACTTTTAATTAATGAAATAACAATATTAGGATTAGGCGGCAGCAACCTTTTTATGCTGTTTTTTTGTTTGTAAAATTAT
Organism: Neobacillus sp. Marseille-Q6967; assembly: GCF_946151075.1. Lineage (GTDB taxonomy): Bacteria > Bacillota > Bacilli > Bacillales > Cytobacillaceae > Neobacillus. Next base: position 863,205 of record NZ_OX267715.1, read on the forward strand.
TACTACAACTGTTAACTCCATCAATTCCCACTTTTTTTCCTTTTTACTTCCTTTATAATGAGGGATGGAGGTGGAAAGAATAAATGTTACTTTTCTTTGTTATTTCAGTATTTATAATTATATTTATTACTTTCTTTATCGCATACAAAAATACCAAAAATGTTACTTTAAATAAAATTAATTTATCTAATGAAATAGCTGGTCATCAGCCACGAACTCATTTAAATATTTTACACATATCAGATATGCATTTAGAAAATATTTCTGTTTCTCCCGAATTACTCTACAAAAAATTAGCTGGAGAACCAATTGATTTAATCGCTTTAACAGGAGACTATCTAGATAAGAAGCGTAGTATTCCAAGGCTGCAACCTTATTTAAATGTATTAAATAGTTTGAATCCAAAATATGGAATATATGCTGTATTTGGAAATCATGATTATCGTTTAAATGATAAGGATTTCGAATCACTTAGAAATCTTTTGGAGGAGAATGGCTGTAAAACTCTTCAAAATGAAAATGAGACTATTATGGTAAAGGGTATACCCGTACACATCATCGGTATTGACGATCATCATACAAAAAGAAGCAATATAAGATCATCTTATTCTGGTCTCAAAGAGGGTTACAATTTAGTACTAACGCATGATCCCAACATCGTTCTTCATATGAAAAATTGGTCCTTTGATTATTTACTTTCTGGTCACTTTCATGGTGGTCAAATCTATTGGCCTAAACCATACCATTTGGCGAAGCTAGGACGAACAATGATGAAAATGAATATGATTAAAGGGTTGCATTATTATGATGATAAACCTTTTTATATTAGTGAAGGTTTAGGTCAAACCTCAATCAATATAAGAGTGGGCAGCCGGCCTGAATTAACCATTCATCAACTATCTTTAATTCATGCCAAACAGGAAAAGGCTCAAACTGCGGTATAACATTACCAAAAGAAATCCCTGGCAACTGATTGGGGATTTCTTTTGGTTAAAATAATCTTGGTAAAAAATGGTTACCCCAAATTTCGTGTCATTAATGTCGAAACATCTTGGAAACCAAGTTTGTGATAAAGGTTTTTTGCATGATTGCCTGCGTATACATTTAATTGAACTTTTTTATAGCCTTCTGCCTTCAGTTGTTTGCATGCAGCCCGACATAATTTTTCGCCTACGCCTTGGTTGCGAAAAGGCGGTAATACATACATTTCATTGATAAACCCGATAAGTTCGTCGGTATTTTGATCGACAGTTTTCCCGATGCCTACCCAGCCATGGATAAAATGATCTTGTATTCGAACAAGGTAATATCCACCACCCTCCAAAAAAGGTGCCATAAATTGCATCACCTTATCCCGGCTTGGCTTGACAAATCCCATGGTGGCTTCCTTCATCACTTCCATATGATAATTTAATATTTGTTGAGTTTCCTCAAATGTTGCTTTTCTAATTGTCATTTTTATTAGCACCCCTTCATTGGGCAAAATTACTACCTTATCATATGAATATAGGTCAATTTGGTTCCGATTCGAATATATACTAGAGTTTTCTGGAAAATAATGGAGCGTAGTATTTTTGCTTTCCGTTACGCTAAGGAAAAATGTTGTGTGTAAATGTAAGCGTTTTTAATTTAAGATAAAGCTATCAGGAAGAACAAAACCTGACCTTCATTACTAAAATCTACTAAATTAAAAATTGAAAAAAGATGCTTAACTTACTATATTAGGAGGAATTTTATCATGAATATTTTATTATGTTGTGCAGCAGGAATGTCTACAAGCTTATTAGTAACTAAAATGGAAGCAGCAGCGAAAGAACAAGGAATCGAAGCGAAAATTTGGGCAGAAAGTGCAGATGCAGTGAAAAGCCATATCGATAATGCTGATGTATTATTATTAGGACCACAAGTTCGTTATTTATTACCGCAAATGAAGCAATTAGGTGCTGAAAAAGGTATCCCAGTTGATGCAATCAACCCTGTACATTACGGTATGTGTAATGGGGCAGAAGTCCTTAAAACAGCAGCAAACTTAATTATTAACAAGTAATCTTTAAAAAAAATTATAGGACCCCCGCTTAAGGAAAGTGGGGGCATTTACATAGTACGAGAAGGGAGAATAGCATCATGACGAAATTACCGGAAGGATTTTTATGGGGAGGAGCAGTTGCGGCCCATCAGGTAGAAGGCGGTTGGAATAAAGGCGGCAAAGGCCCAAGTATAGTGGATGTCTTAACTGGCGGTGCTCATGGCATTGACCGGGTGATCACAGATAAAGTGGAGGAAGGCCTTTACTATCCGAACCATGAAGCAGTTGATTTTTACTCTCATTATAAAGAAGATATTGCATTATTTGCCGAAATGGGGTTCAAATGTTTCCGTACGTCAATTGCGTGGAGCAGAATTTTCCCTAATGGCGATGAATTGGTCCCAAATGAAGCAGGCTTACAGTTTTACGATGATCTATTTGATGAGTTATTAAAATATAATATTGAACCCGTTATTACTCTTTCTCATTTTGAAATGCCGCTGCACCTTGTAAAAGAATACGGCGGATGGAAAAACAGAAAGGTAATTGATTTCTTTGTTAAGTACAGTGTAACTGTTATGGAGCGCTATAAGAATAAGGTAAAATATTGGATGACGTTTAATGAAATCAATAATCAGAAGAACTACCGATATCCATTATTCGGCTATACATGTTCTGGGGTCGATTACACAAAGGAAGAAAATCCAGAAGAGGCTATGTACCAAACAGTGCACCATGAACTTGTTGCCAGTGCAAAAGTGGTTAAGCTTGGACACCAAATTAACCCTGATTTCCAAATCGGCTGTATGATCGCGATGGTACCGATTTACCCATACTCTTGTAAACCGGAAGATATGATGTATTCGGTCGAAGCGATGCATGACCGCTGGCTATTTGGGGATGTTCATGTACGCGGGGAGTATCCTGCTTATGCTTTAAAAGAATGGGAGCGTAAGGGTTATAACATCGCTATGGAACCAGAAGATGCGCAGATTCTGAAAGAAGGCACTGTTGATTATGTAGGATTCAGTTATTATATGACCAATGCCGTTGAGGCTGGAAAAGTAACGGATGACAAAGGAATTTCCGGTTTTGCTGGCAGTGTACCTAATCCTTATGTAAAAGCATCAGAGTGGGGCTGGCAGATTGACCCGATTGGCCTTCGTTATGCGTTAAATCAATTATATGAGCGCTATCAAAAACCGTTGTTCATTGTTGAGAATGGTTTCGGTGCGGTAGATAAAGTCGAGGAAAACGGAGAAATCATTGATGACTACCGAATCGATTACCTGCGTGCTCACGTTGAAGAAATGAAAAAAGCGGTTGTGTTAGACGGAGTTGACTTAATGGGATATACACCATGGGGCTGCATTGACTGCGTTTCTTTTACAACGGGTGAATACAAAAAACGCTACGGCTTTATCTATGTCGACAAGCACGATGATGGCAGCGGCACTATGAAACGAATGAAAAAGAAAAGCTTTAATTGGTACAAAAAAGTTGTTGCTTCTAACGGAGAAGATTTAGAATAAATGATTTAAGCACCCTTTTATCGTAGGGTGCTTTTTGTTGTGTGCCAGGCATGGCATCTATCTAGGTGGTGAAAGTCCACTGTGGGGGTACACATCGACCAACCACTAAGGAAGCGCAAGGTACTTACTGTGAGGTAAGGGCTGGAGGAAGCGTGGAATAAAATCTTGGCTCGACGAACAGAAATCTGATACTAAGGCTCTATAAAGGGATAAGACTCCAACACAAGTTAAAGTCCGAAAGATGTGCGTAACTTTATTAAGTAAATCAGGCGAGTAAAAGAGGAAAGATAGTTGTCTTACCCCGGGAGGTCTTGCGGATGTACAAAAGTACAGTCGAAAAAGGTTAGTCGCAAGAAGTCAGCAGAAGCCATAGTAGTGAAATTAATTCATGAAGGGCTGAACAATTTATAGTGTTTCAACACCACGAATGCGTAAGTGACGTTCTCCGAATGTATTAATGGTGAAAGTATGAGCGTATCTCAAAGGCTAACCAAAATGGAGCTATCACTTACTACGTGAGAGGGAAGGAGAAACGAGTGTGGAACTTTTAGAACAGATTTTAAGTAACCAAAATATGAACGAAGCCTACTTGCGAGTCTATAAAAATAAAGGTGCAAGTGGGGTCGATGGAGTAACAGTCGACGAACTAAAGCAATATCTGAAAGAGAACAAGGATGAGCTACGTCAGCGCATCAGAACAAGAAAATACCAACCACAAGCTGCCTTAAGAGTGGAAATCCCAAAAGAAAATGGCAAGATGCGCAAGTTGGGAATACCAACAGTAGTGGACAGAGTAGTTCAACAAGCCATTCATCAGGTTCTCAGTCCGATATTTGAAAAGCATTTCAGTGAATTCAGTTACGGTTTTAGACCAAAAAGAAGTTGTGAAATGGCTATTATTAAAAGCTTGGAATTTCTGAATGATGGATACGATTGGGTAGTAGACATTGACCTCGAAAGATTCTTCGATACAGTTCATCACGATAAACTCATGCGAATTATTGCCAACACAATAGATGATGGTGATGTCATCTCGTTAATCAGAAAATACTTAGTTAGTGGAGTTATGGTGAAAGGGAAATATGAAGAAACACCCATCGGGACTCCGCAAGGAGGAAACCTTAGCCCATTATTGAGTAATATTATGTTGAATGAACTCGATAAGGAACTAGAGAAAAGAGGACTACAGTTCGTAAGATACGCTGATGACGCTCTCATCTTTGTAAAGAGTGAGAAAGCAGCGAGTAGAGTAATGAAATCAATCGTGAGATTTATAGAGGATAGACTAGGATTAATCGTTAACGTAGAGAAGAGTAAAATTTCACGTCCAAAAGAATTAAAATTCTTAGGATTCGGTTACTATTACGATGTTAACAACCAAAGATACCAAGTAAAACCCCACCTCAGTTCCATACAGAAATTCCAAAGGAAGCTTCGAAAACTGACAAAGAGAAACTGGGGTGTCTCACTAGACTATCGAATATTAAAATTGAAGCAAGTCATATTCGGGTGGGTAAACTACTTCAGGATAGGAAACATGAAAAAGGCAACGGAGCGAATAGATATGAAGCTTCGCTCCAGAATTAGGGTAATCATCTGGAAACAATGGAAATTACCGAAGAAACAAATCAAATCGCTCATTCAGCTTGGGATTCCGGAGCAAGAAGCGCGAGGATTAACCTATTGTCGAAAGGGTTATCGGTATATAGGATTATCGAAAGTTGTCCAAAGAGCCATCTCAAACAAAAGACTAAAGCAGAGGGGACTTCCCTCTGCTTTAGAACAGTATCTAAAAGTACACACTGCAATATAGATTGAAACGCCGTATACGCGAAACGTACGTACGGTGTTGTGAGAGGGGCGAAAATAATCATCTTATTTTCCCTCTACTCGATTGGGTCTTTTGAAATATGCGGCAGGAAAAATTAGCAACGATTTTAATTCTAGTATAATATTAAATTACTAGAAATTATTAGAGATGGGGGTGGTCTACCGTTGAAAAGTATCACAGTTGTTTCCCTTTTGGATGTTATCAGTGAATTGTTTTCAGAGGAAATTTCTATTGCGGTTTCGGATACGAATGAGTACATCTATTATCGTCCTAGTAAACGAATCGATTTAAAGATTCGGCGGGGTGATGTAATTAAAGAAGGAACAATAGCTCATAAAGCAATTACGAATAAACAGAAGGTATCGGAGTTTATTGACCGTGATGTCTTCGGTGTTCCCTATCATGGAATGGCAGTTCCTTTTTTTCACGAAGGAATCCTAGAAGGCTGTGTCACTGCAATTTTTCCTGCCTTAACGAGTGGGAAGTTAGTGGTTACAATTAAAACAGAGGATGGATGGATTCCAATGCCTTTTTCGGATGTTGTTTACCTTGAAGCAAAAGAGAAAAAAACGTATGTAAATGGAAAGGAACATAGCGGAACCCATAAAAACACCTTGCAGGAATTTGAATTTTTGCTTCCAAAGGATCAATTTATTCGCTGCCACCGATCTTTCATAGTCAACGTGAAATATATTAAAGAGATATTCCCTGATACCCATTCAACATTTATTCTTTCTATGAAAAATGGAGATAAGGTCCCCGTCAGCCAGTCTTATTCAAGTTATTTTCGCAGACTGCTTGGGTTTTAAATCTTCTGCTTTGGTAAACAAATTTGCTATTTTATCTGAAAATTCCGTAGTTAGTCCCCAATTCCTCTAATTGATAAATTCTATCAGTTAAAATAATTTTAAAGGAGTGTGGGATGAAATATGGAAAGGAATTTAAAACGGATTAGAGATCAACGACTTTGGGATCGTGTAATGACGCCGGAAGAAGCAGCATCTTGGATTGAATCTGGTATGACCTTAGGGCTAAGCGGGTTTACACGTGCAGGTGATGTGAAAGCGGTCCCATTCGCGCTGGTGAATCGGGCAAAGACCGAGGACTTTAAAGTTAATGTTTATACAGGAGCTTCACTGGGCTCTGATGTCGATAAATTATTCGCCGAGGCTGGAATTCTTGGAAAAAGGCTGCCGTTTCAAGCGGATCCGACGATGCGTAAGAAAATTAATAACGGGGAAATGTTATTTGTGGACCAGCATTTGTCGCATACAGCGGAACTAGTCCGGGCAAATGTGATGTCCCCTGTTGATTTCGCTATATTGGAAGCGGTATCAATTACCGAAGATGGCTTAGTGATTCCAACGACTTCTATAGGAAATTCAATGTCTTTTGCTTTGAATGCAAAGTCCATCATTATTGAAATTAATTTAGCACAACATGAAAGTCTCGAGGGGCTGCATGATTTATATGATCCAGGGAAACAGGGGGAAAGAGGCCCTATTCCACTAACCAAAGCAGATGACCGTATTGGCACATACGGAATTCCGGTTGACATTGAAAAAGTGAAAGGAATTGTTTTTACGAACCAGCTCGATTCTCCTTCAACGATTGTTCCGCCTGATGAGGAAACGGAGATTATGGCAAAGCATTTAATTGATTTTTTACGAAAGGAAATAGAGGATGGCAGATTAACAGAAAGCCTTGCGCCCCTGCAATCTGGAATTGGTTCCATTGCTAATGCCGTCCTCCATGGAATGCTTGATTCGGAGTTTCATGATTTAGAGGTTTATTCAGAAGTATTACAGGATGCTGTGTTTGATTTAATGGATGCGGGTAAGGTGAATTTTGCGTCCTGCTGCTCGATTACTCTTTCTGATATAAAAATGAAAGAGGTATTTACGAATTTTGAAAAGTACCGCGACCGATTAATCATGAGACCCCAAGAAATTTCGAATCATCCTGAAATCATCCGGCGTCTCGGTTTAATTTCAATTAACACTGCGCTCGAAGTAGATATTTATGGTAATGTCAATTCCACTCATGTATCAGGAACAAAAATGATGAACGGTATTGGCGGGTCCGGTGATTTTGCCCGAAACGCCCGTTTAGCAATCTTTGTAACAAAATCAGTTGCAAAAAGCGGTAACATTTCAAGTATTGTTCCATTTGTCTCACACGTCGATCACACCGAGCATGATGTTGATGTTATTGTCACCGAGCAAGGATATGCAGATTTACGGGGGCTGGCTCCAAGGGAACGGGTAGAGTTAATCATCGAGCGTTGTGCCCACCCGATGTACCGCGAGCAGCTTCGAGAATATTATGAAGAAGCTCTTACAAGAGGAGGACAAACACCACACGTATTAGAAAAAGCCTTTTCATGGCATACCAACTATGCCCAGCACGGAACCATGTTAAAAAAAGTCTTTGAAACAGTTTAATATCTTAGGTTAAATAAGACGAAAATAAGCCTGGTAGATTCGCGGGCCTATTTTCGTTTTATTATTGTGGCTTAAATTTAAGCGTACTGTTTTATGTGACCAGTAGCAGAAAGGTTTTGTGGAAGTGGTCACATAGGTTCATCATGTGACCAAAACCTAGGAGGGATTCGATGAAAGTGGTCACATAAGAGCTCCATGTGACCAAAACACAGGAAGAGTTCTTTAAAAGTGGTCACATAACGGCTTCATGTGACCAAAACACAGGAAAGATTCGATGAAAGTGGTCACATAAGGGCTCCATGTGACCAAAACACAGGAAGAGTTCTTTAAAAGTGGTCACATAACGGCTTCATGTGACCAAAACACAGGAAAGATTCGATGAAAGTGGTCACATAAGGGCTTCATGTGACCAAAACCTAGGAAAGATTCAATGAGAATGGTCACATAACGCTTCATGTGACCAAAACACAGGAAGAGTTCGATGAAAGTGGTCACATGACGGTTTCGTGTGACCAAAACCCTGAATGAAATTGGCATTATTAGTCACATTCGCCTAACCCATTCAGAAGCACCATACAAAAAACTCTCTACATAATACCCTCGTTAAACTCCTATATATTTTTCATTTAAACCACAAATTTAAATATAGAACGACATTTTTAGGCATTTTTAGATGTCTAAGCCCGCTATGTGTCGATGAAAAGGTGATCCATTTTCACAATGCTGTAACAAGTAAAACGGGATTTTGGAAAATTTCGGGGATAATAAAAATATAAACAGTTAAAGAAAACAGATTTCGAAGTCAGTTTTTAGTAGGAGGAGGAGGTAAGATGAAAAATCGGAAATGGATTGCGTTACTTTTAGCTGGAGGAAAGGGAACCAGATTAGCCCAACTAACTACAACCATCGTAAAACCAGCGCTTCCATTTGGGGGAAAATATCGGATCATTGATTTCGCATTAAGTAACTGTAAAAACTCTGGGATTGATACTGTCGGCGTCTTAACCCAATACCGCCCACTCGCCCTGCATGCACACCTGGCTAACTACAAACTATCCAGAAGCGGCAGTTTAACAATTCTTCCCCCCTATCAACGAAATGAAAACGGAATCCAGTGGTTTGAAGGAACTTCGCATGCTGTCTATCAACATATTGAATTTATTGATGAATGCAACCCAGATGATGTTCTAATCCTATCAACCGACCAAGTTTATAAAATGGACTATTCTTTAATGCTTGAACAGCATAAAGAAACGAATGCGGATTGTACCATCGCCGCCGTTGAAGTCCCTTGGGAAGAGGCCAGTCGATTTGGGCTTATTAGGATGGACACTACTAATAAAATAAAGGAATTTGAGGAAAAACCCCTAAATCCATCAACCAATTTTGCTTCTATGGGTATTTATATTTTCAAATGGTCAGTTTTAAAAGAATATCTCATAAATGATGAAAAAAATGAGTATTCCCGCAAGGATTTCGCCAAAGATATCATTCCATTAATGTTGGAGGATGGTCTGCAGCTCTATGCATATAAGTTCAACAAATATTGGAGGGATGTAGGAACCATTTATAGTTATTGGCAGGCTAACTTAGACCTCTTAAATAAGGATCGTAATTTATTTCTACAACATCCCGAATGGGAGATTTACACGGCAGAAAAAAATGAAACACCTGTTTATATAAGCGAAACGGCAAAGGTGAGTAACAGTTTTTTTAGCGATGGTTGTGAACTGTCAGGCAGTATAGAGCATTCTGTTCTATTTACCAAAGTAAAAGTAGGAAAAGGAGCATCAATAAAAAAGTCTGTTATTTTACCTGGTACGATTATTGAAGAAAATGCCTGGGTTGAAAATGTGGTGATTGGGAGCCATTCCTTAATCAAAAATGGTGTTATCATCGTTTCAAGGAATCCAGACCAGTATTTAATGGTCGTTGGGAATCATAAAACCATTGATCCATTATTTGAAGATACATCTCAAAGTAACCAGGTTATAACTGTAATATCATAATGAACCCCATCCAATAGGATGGTGTTTTTATCAACAGTTCGTGATAAATGGCAGGGAATTAGGAGAGTCGTGTAGAACTTGTAAGAGAGATTGAAAACGCTTAATAGGGAGTGGGAATTATGGTAAACAGAAAAATATTATTAGCAAGCAGACCTAAGGGAATGCCAGATGAAAGCAATTTTGAGGTGATTGAAACAACTGTACCAGAACTACAAGAGGGAGAAGTGTTAATCAAAACCCTTTATCTTTCCGTAGATCCATACATGCGGGGCCGGATGTCGGCAGCAAAATCGTATGCTAAACCATATGAAGTGGGAGAACCTTTTCTTGGGGGAATGGTAGGAAAAGTAGTAGAATCTAAGAATTCTAGATTCCAGGCAGGTCAATTTGTTGAGGGGCGGCTTGAATGGGCTGAATACAATGTCTCCGATGGAAGTACAATTCGCAAGGTTAACCCAGAATTAGCACCTGTGTCAACGGCCCTTCATGTCCTAGGAATGCCTGGTTTAACGGCTTATTTTGGATTAATTTACATAGGTGAACCTAAAGAGGGGGAAACGGTAGTGGTATCTGGTGCTTCCGGAGCGGTCGGAACCATTGTTGGTCAAATCGCAAAGCTGAAAGGCTGCCGTGTTGTCGGTATTGCTGGAGGGGATGATAAATGCTCCTATTTAACGGAGGAACTAGGATTTGATGCGGCCATTAATTATAAAACTACTGACAATCTTCGTAAATCACTAAAAGAAGCATGTCCTAATGGTGTTGACGTTTATTTTGATAATGTAGGCGGCCCGGTTAGTGATGCAGTCATGAGTTTGATTAACTTCCAGTCCCGTACCATTATTTGCGGTCAGATTTCGCAATATAATCTGGAAAAGCCAGAACTTGGTCCAAGAGTTGCCGGGCAGCTGCTGACAACCAGTTCCTTAATGAAGGGCTTTATCGTATCCGACTATGCAGAGCATAACAAAGAGGGCTTAACCCAATTATCACAATGGGTGAGAGAAGGGAAAATCCAATATCGGGAAAATGTTGTAGAAGGATTTGAAAACACCGTTGATGCCTTTTTAGGCCTTTTCCGGGGTGACAACATCGGTAAACAGCTTGTAAAGATTGCAGAGGAATAGATTATATAAATACCTCCCTGTCAAATTTGGCTGGGGGGTTTTTTTAGGGAATATTCTCTAAAAAGACTGACTTAATAGAGGAATGTAATAAAACCTTGTTGAAATTACTATATATGATCATTTCAAATAAGGTGGGATGAACCTTGAATGATATTCAATATGCGTTTATTAATGAATTTGGTAACTATGGATTCGATTTTGACCAGCATGATATCTCTACCCACTTTATTATCGTCTCCATTCTAGTTAAAGATAATGATAAAATAAAACTTGAACAAGAAGTGAAAGACCTTTTTGAAAAATACTCTCCGGAAATACTTACGAACCAAATAGACGATACCATAAGAATGAAAATTCTGCAGGGAATCAATGAACTCCCTTTTAAAGTATATGCGTATGTGATCGATAAGAGAAAGGTTAGAGAAGGAAGCGGAATTTCGTTTGAAAAAACATTTATTAAGTTTTTCAAGCGAAGGATTTTTGAAGACCTTTACCGAACCTTTGAACGATTAGACCTTGTTACAGAAGAACAAGGAACAAAAGAGTTTATGCAGGAATTTTCCAGCTATGTAAAACAAAAATGTATCCCGGATTTATTTAATTATAGCACCTTTGGTTTCAACTACAGTCAATCGGATATCCTTTTACAGTTGGCAGGCTTTATGGCAAGTACGATTGCAAAAGGGTACGATCAGAAATATTATTCCGAATATTACCCATCCTATTATAAGATAATCAAAAATCAGATTATTACTATCAATCTCTGGCCCCATGACTATCAACATTTCCTGCACGACTACGAATTAGTGAAAACAGACAAAAATTATGATAAGGTCATCATCAGACAGGCCGTAAATTTGGCCTATCAATACATGGAACAAAATCGAAAAAGCGAAGAAGAGGATGAAAAAGTTAAAATTGATTTTCTGAAGTTTCTTTTATTCAATTTAAAAGAAAATCCAGATGAATATGTATATACTGACGAAATTCTCGATAATTTGAATGCCATTAGAATTAACAAAATCAAGCAGCATTATTTTCGCTCCAATATTGTTTCTAAGCTCCGCGATCATGGATTGTTAATCGCAAGCAGTAATAAAGGCTATAAATTGCCGATCTGTTTAAATGATCTATATGATTTTGTCAATCTTTCCAGTTTAACCATTCACCCGATGATCCAAAGAATCTCCAAATGCCGGGATCAAATCCTGCTTGCTACGAACAATGAGATCGATATCCTCGAAAAAGAAGAATATGAATACCTGAAAACCATAATCGAAATGGAAAAGTTGGTTGTTGTGAATAAGGAATAAAATTCATTTATTACTTTAAAATCTCTTAACTAATGGTTAAGGGATTTTTTTCGTAAATTTCCGGATATTTTTATAGATTTGTCGGATAGTGAAAAAATAGAAAGTTGCTAAAATTATATTTGTAAGCGCTTTTTATACATGAGGGGGAGAAACAGATGAAGAAATTAGGATTTATCTTATTAAGTCTTATTATGCTATTCAGCTTAGCAGCATGCGGCGGCGGTGAAGAAAAAACATCTGGCGATGGGGTTGTTGAATTAACGGTTTGGACTGACTGGACAGAAGACCGGCCAGAAAACAAAGTTTATAAAGACATGATTGCAAAGTTTAACGAACAAAATGAAGACGTTAAAGTAAAAATTGAAGCTATTCCACATGACCAGTACGAAACAAAGCTTCGTACCCAGGCCGCTGGTAATCAGTTACCAGATATGTTCCGTGTTTGGCCGGGGGCTCGTATTGCACCATTAGTTGAAGGCGGCGCATTACTATCATTAAACGAAATCGTAGATAATTGGGAAGGTAAAATTCCTGAAGGGATCATGAAGGACTACGCGATTGATGGAGAGCAATATGCGATTCCAGCAAACATTAGTGAAACAAGTATCATTTACTACCACAAGGACAAGCTGGCTGAAGTTGGTTTTAATGAATTCCCAACTACTTATGAAGGCTTAAAAGAACTTATTAAAGCATTAAATGAAAATGGTACAACTCCTATTGCACTTGGAAATAAAGCGGTTTGGCCGTTACAATCTGTTTACATCTCAACGATTGCTGACCGTTTTACTGGAAGCGATTTCTTACCAAACACAATGAATGGCAACGGTTCATTTACAGATCAAGCGTTTGTTGATGCATTAACCGTAATTGATGAACTATCAAAATTAAAAGCGTTTAACGAAGATTTCAATACCATTGATGAAGCTCAATCAAGAAATGAATTTATTAGTGGCGGGACTGCTATGCACTTTGCTGGATCCTGGGGGGTTGGACCAATCCTTGAAGCTGCTGAAAATCCAGATAATATCGGAGTTGCAGCTTTCCCAAGCTTTGACGGGAAAGGGGATACAGCTAAAATCTCTGGTGTAGCCGGCGGCGGTATTGCTCTAAGCAGCCAGTTAAGCGATGAGAAAAAGGAAGCAGCTTTCAAATTCTTAAAGTTCTTCTATAGTGAAGATATGTATCAGCAGCTTGTGAAAGCAAACATCATTGTTGCATCAAAAGTCGAGCTTGATGATAGTATTCCACAAGTCTACCAGGAGGCAAATGCTTTAGCCCAAGGTGGTTTAGCACCAGTTTATGATGCTACATTAACTCCTGAATTAACGGATATCATCAACAATGGTCTACAGTCAATCTCAATTGGTGAAATGACACCAAAAGAACTGGCAGAAGCGATGCAAAAAGAATTAGAAGAAAGTAAGTAAAAACTAGAGGAAGACGAGGAAGGGTCTGATCCCCACAAACACAATATTTCGTAACCATAAAAGGTCACAGATATTGCATGGGGGTCTGACTCTCTTGTGTTAATCAATAAAACATTTTAGGGGGGAGAAAAATGCATCTTTCAAAAAATAAAACAGGTGCGATTATTTTAGGAGTCCTGCCTGCGCTTATTATATATGCTGTTTTTGCTATATATCCCATTCTCCAATCCTTTTATTACTCACTGGTAGAATGGAACGGTTTTTCGGAAAAAACTTTTATTGGGCTGGATAACTATATAAAACTTTTTCAGGATCCTTTGTTTTGGAATTCTGCCAAAAATAATATTTTTATTGTCATTGCATCTGTATTAGGACAGGTACCGATTGCTTTATTTATTGCTCTATTACTGAACCGAAAATTAAAAGGTGTGAAAATTTTCCGTACAATCGGTTTCTTACCTGTGGTCCTTTCAACAGTTGTTATTTCTTTAACTTGGAACCTAATTTACAACACTAAAGATGGAATGATTAACGAATTATTAAGAACGGTGGGTCTTGATTTTCTAGCTCAGAATTGGTTAGGGGACACGAAGTGGTCCATGATTGCTGTTAGTGTAACCGTTATCTGGCAGTTTGTTGGATTATACTTAATTATCTTTTTGGCTGCATTGCAAAACATACCTGAAGAAGTATTAGAAGCAGCACAAATTGATGGTGCTTCAGAATGGACTAGAACTTGGAAAATTACAGTTCCCATGATATGGGATACGATCATTGTTGCTGTAATCTTATGTATTTCAGGTAGTTTACGAACTTTTGATTTAATCTATGTGATGACACATGGAGGGCCGTCTCATTCTACCGAAGTAATGGCGTTATATATGTTCAACGAAACGTTTACAAAACTTCAATACGGATATGGCAGTGCTGTGTCTGTCACGATTTTCTTCTTTAGTCTCATTTTAATTTTCATCGTAACAAAACTAATGGGACGAAAAATGATTTAGGGGGAGGCGAATACTATGGAAACGGTGATTAAATCAACGGCAAAACCTGAAATCCAAATAAAGGACCGCAGGAAAAGAAGTGTCAAAACCACATTAATTTATGTCGTATTATCTATTTATGCAATTATTAATGCTTATCCAATCATTTGGATGATGATCAACTCATTTAAATCAGAAAAAGAATTTGCTGTAAACCAATTTGGTTTCCCAAAGGAATTTGTCTTTGAAAATTATATCAGTGCGTGGAATACCGCTAATCTAGGTGTGTTATTTAAAAATAGTATTTTTATTTGTCTATTAGCCACTGTTATTACCGTTTTTATTGGTGCACTAGTTTCTTATTTTCTAGCTAGATTCACCTTTAAATTGAACAAGGCACTCTACACGTTCTTTATTTTTGGTATGCTAATTCCAATTCACGCTACACTTGTACCGATGTTTATCTTACTCCGTGATTTAGGTTTATTAAATAATCCGATTAGTTTGTTATTCCCGTATATCGCTTTTAATTTGCCTATCACTGTCTTTATACTAACAAGCTTTATGAAGGCTTTTCCAAAGGATATTGAAGAATCAGCGGTAATGGACGGCTGTGGGATTTTTCGGATTTTCTGGTCGATTATTTTGCCAATGTCACGTCCTGCGATTGCAACGGTAGTGATTCTAAACTTTATTCATAACTGGAACGAGTTCTCCTTTGCCCTAGTTCTGATTAATGATCCGGCTCTACAAACTTTGCCGCTTGGACTCGCTAGCTTCGCCGGCCAATTCACAGTTAACTATGGTGCACAAATGGCTGGATTGACGATGTCCTTGGTGCCAATCTTAGTGTTCTATTTATTGCTTGAAAAGGAAATTGTTAAAGGCATGACAGCAGGAGCAGTTAAAGGATAAACTAAGAGCAGTACAAACAGCAAAGGTTGATGCACATGTTGTTCAAGCGCGGAGGATTAAAAAAGCAATTCGTAACCGTTTTCTTAGTTTTGATTACGATACCAACTCTCTTATTTGGTGTTTTAATCTACTACCAAGCCACAAAAGCTTTCAAGCAGCAAGCCAGAGAAAATACGATTGCCAGACTGGAAAAAAACGAGGAAAATCTGAACTCCATTATTCAAGAGATAGAAACGATGTCCTCCTTTATGATTTATGACGATGATTTCAGGACTTTTTTTATGGCGGGGGAAGAAGATACCTTTCAATCAGAATATAAACAAACAGAGAAAGAGATAAAAGGGTATTTAACGTTTCAACTATTAAGCAAGAACTATATTGATTCTATATCACTTGTTGGAAGAGATGGGCACAATTTGGAGTTCGGAAATCCTGTCACAGGAACAGCAAAAGCAGAGGAAAAATTAGCAATCAATGCAAAAAAAGGTAAGGGTGCTCCTATATGGAGTAATGCATATGTGGTTACTAGTGATTGGGATGGTAAAAAGCGGGTTATCAGTTTAACTAGAGTTATAAACGACCTAACCAACATCAAACAACCGATTGGTTTGGTAAGAATTCGTCTCGACCAGGAGAAACTCTATCAAATCATGGAAACAAGGTCGGCCCATCAACAAGGTACCTACTTTGTTTTGTCTGAAAATGGGCATGTGGTTCTGCATCACGATTCTAGCCTTTCAGGCAAACCTTTCCCTATCTCGAAAGTACGAGAATGGGCAGTGGACAGCGATCAGAAAACAATGAGTTTTACTAGCAATGGGTCCAAAAATCTTGTTGTCAAAAAAGAAGTTAAAGGCACGAATTGGCGGGCCATTGCCGTCGTTGATGAAGGTGATGTTGTTAAAAGCCTTTATAATGTCCGAGGCCTGATTGTAAATATGATATTACTTTTAATCTTATTAGGGATTGTAGCATTTAGTGGCTTCTACTATCGACATATTAAAAGAATAAGTGAACTTACAGAACAAACAAAACAATTAGAGAACGGTGATTTTTCGGCAAAGGTCGAGGTCACATCCAATGATGAAATCGGCAAGTTAGGAATGCGCTTTAACAAAATGGTTGTAACGATACAAAATCTTATCAATCAGGAATACAAACTAAAGATTAAGCAAAAGGAATCTGAATTAAAAGCGCTTCAAAGCCAGATTGATCCTCATTTTTTATACAACACTCTTGACATGATACGATGGTCGGCTCGTTTAGAAAATGCGATGGAGACGGGTCAGCAAATTGAACGACTTTCAAAGGTATTTCGGATGAATTTAAATATGGGGAAAATGTGGGTTCGTATAGAAGAAGAAATGGTATATCTTGAGAATTATCTAGAACTTCAAAAGAGCCGGTTAGGAGAACGGTTGGAGTTTAGACTTTCTTATGATTCTGATATCAAAAAGATGTATATCATTAAACAACTTATACAGCCGTTAGTTGAAAATAGTATTTTACATGGATTTAAGGATCTGCCTAGACAGGGAGTCATAGAAATTAGCAGTTATAAAAGAGGGAATGAGCTTTGGATAGATGTAGTGGATAATGGATGGGGCATTCCGGACCATGTTATCAATAAAGGCCCGGATGCTACCAAGAATTATGCTTTAAATAATATAAAGGATCGCCTTGAAATGGCTTTTGGTGAAGGGTTTGGAGTCGAACATATTAATAGTGAAATCGGTACTTGGATTCGTTTAAAGCTTCCACTGCTAGAAGATGTTCAGTTCAATGAAAGAGTAAGGTGAGCCTTATGAGTTTCAAGATGTTAATTGTAGATGATGAACCCATCATTGGCCGTGGGTTGAGCCTGACCATCCCATGGAGTGAGCATGGGATTGAAATCGCCGGCATTGCTTATAATGGGGCAGAAGCAATTGAAAAAATAAAGGCACATGGGGAAATAGACATCGTGATTACTGATGTGAGAATGCCGAAAATGGATGGAATTGAATTAGCTGCCTGCCTTGCTCAAACATACCCACGAATAAAAATCGTCATTATTAGCGGGTATGACGAATTTAAATATGCCCAGAAAGCGATTCAGTCAGGGGTTCAGGATTATTTATTAAAACCGGTTGATGTTGAGGAACTATTAACAATCATTTCAAAAATCACAAACGATTTACAAAAGCAGAATTCAGAGTCACAACAAGTGTTTATGACACTTTTAGAAAATGCTATCTACCAGCAAGTGTTTGATGTTCAACTTAAGAACCAATATGAGTGGGAGATAACTGAAAATGTCCGACTATATCCCATTTTATCAATGATGAACGAATATGTTTCGACAACACAATATATGACAGATGAAGAGTTGGAAGAGATGAATTCAAACTGGTCTTCTCTGATTGAAACCCATTTAAGAAATAAAGGGTATGACAGTGTTTCTATTTTTACGGACCAAAATATCCTTCTTACTTGTGTTGTGGGTGAGCTGAATCATAAAGAAATGATTGCCATTCTAAAGGAGATCCAATCATCTTATTCATTATCATTCGTTGTAAATAATTGTGACGTACCTATTAATGAATTGTCTGGTGCATACCAAGAATTATGTAGTGGTATAAAACATCTGCCATTCCTTCCTGAAGGCTATGTGGTTGTACCAGCCGAAGAACCGTTGCATACGGATTGGCAGCCATTATCAGATGAAATGGAATCCCATCTAATTAATGCTATTTTTCAAGTAAACGAAAGTAAAATAAATACCTTAACGGATGAATTATTTAAATTATTTGAGGAAAAGCAGCTCTATTTGGAAGATCTAGTTCAACTATGCAAAAGACTTCTTACTAAAATAGTAGAGAGATATGCATCTCTTTTCCGCAAAAACCATCATGAGATCGACCTAGTTTTTGAACAAGAGGTGGATGTAAATCAATATAATTCGTTTGTACAGTTAAAGAAATTGTTCAAAGAAGATATTGAGAATGTGACTAAGGAATTAGCGGCTAAAAATATCGAAAACAGTGATTGGCTAATTGAAAGGGCAGTGAATTACATTAAAACTTATTATGCCTCTAATATTAAAGCTCATGAGGTAGCGGACTTTATCAATATTTCACCAAATTACTTCAGTACCTTGTTTAAACAAAATACAGGTAAAAGCTTTAATGAATATATCAATGAGTTACGAGTAGAGCAGGCAAAAGTATTGCTTGAAGAAACGCCCTTTAAAGTAAACGAAATAGCCGAAAAGGTTGGTTATCATGAATATAAGTATTTTGTTGAAATCTTTAAGAAGATCTCTGGGTTGACACCAACTCAATACAGGAAGTTACTTTCAACAAAATAATAGAAAAACTTGGAGGAGGAGATCAACGTGGAGTTAAAAACAATAAACATTCCAAAGGATTTTATTTTAGGTGCCGCAGCTTCAGCATGGCAGACAGAAGGCTGGTCGGGAAAAAAAGAAACACAAGATTCCTACCTGGACCTTTGGTATAAAAATAATAAAAATGTTTGGCATAATGGGTATGGCCCTGCCGTTGCAACGGACTTTAAAAATCGTTACAAAGAAGATATTGGCTATATGAAAGAAATCGGTCTCACTCATTACAGAACGTCTATAAACTGGTCCCGTTTTTTAATAGATTATGAAAATGCAGTAGTAGATGAAGAGTACGCCAGCTATATGGATGATGTTATTAAGGAGCTCATCCGAAACGGTGTGGAGCCGATGATTGCACTTGAACACTATGAGGTGCCTGCAGTATTATTTGAGGAATACGGCGGCTGGGGATCTAAGCATGTGGTTGATTTGTTTGTTAAATATGCTGAAAAAGTATTTGAGCGATACGGAGATCGTGTAAAGAATTGGTTTACGTTTAATGAGCCAATCGTTGTACAAACGCGTGTTTATTTAGATGCGATCCGTTACCCGTTTGAGCAAAATACGAAAAAATGGATGCAGTGGAATTTTAATAAAGGATTAGCGACTGCAAGAATTGTAAAACTGTTTAAAGAGATGGAGTTAAAGGAAAAGTACGGTGCGAAAATCGGTGTTATTCTAAATCCCGAAGTTGCCTACGCCCGTTCATCGGCTGAACATGATCAAAAAGCAGCAAGTATGTTCGATTTATTCTTTAACCGGGTATTTTTAGACCCAGCTATTAAAGGAGAGTACCCACAGGAACTATTTGCGTTGATGGACAAACATGATATCATGTTTGACGCTTCTGAAGAAGAACTGCAAATGATTAAAGAAAATACCGTAGATTATGTGGGATTAAACATTTATTTTCCTTACCGGGTAAAAGCACGCTCCACAGCATGGAATGAGGAAACTCCGTTCCATCCTGAGTACTATTACGAAAAGTTTGATTTACCAGGGAAAAAGATGAACCCACACCGCGGCTGGGAGATTTATCCTCACACCATGTATGATATTGCTATTCGTATGAAAGAAGAGTATGGCAACATCGAATGGTTTATCGCTGAAAATGGTATGGGTGTAGAAAACGAGTACCGTTTTAAAAACGAAGAACAGATTATTCAAGATGACTACAGGATCGAATTTATCAGTGAACATTTAAAATGGCTGCTAAAAGGGATAGAGGATGGCTCTAATTGTAAAGGCTATATGCTTTGGGCCTTTACGGATAATGTGTCCCCAATGAATGCTTTTAAAAACAGATACGGGCTGGTGGAGATCAATCTTGAGGATAACCGGAATCGTGCTTTAAAGAAATCTGCATATTGGTATAAACAGGTGATTGAAACAAAACAGTTTGAAGCACAGGATGATGACCTTTATAAATAAACGAGGCGATTATTAATGGAAAAATACTTAGCAGTAGATATTGGCGGAACCTTTATAAAATATGGATTGGTAAACGAGAATGCTGAAATTCTGGAAGATGGGAAAGTAAAAACGCCTAGTAAACTGGAAGATTTGTTAACGATAATTGAAGACCTTTCATTAGCACACCCTGATGTAAACGGAATTGCCATCAGTGCACCAGGTGCTGTTTCAGACGAAGGCGTAATTTATGGTTCCAGTGCACTTCCCTTTATACATGGACCCAACATTAAAAATATGTTAAAAGAAAGATCGGGCATGCCTGTATTTATGGAAAACGATGCAAACTGTGCCGGATACGCGGAGGTGTGGAATGGGGCAGCTAAAGGTAAAAAGGATGTCCTAGTCATGGTCATTGGAACAGGAATTGGAGGGGCTGTTATTAAAGATGGCCGCGTGCATAAAGGTGCAAACCTCCATGGCGGTGAATTTGGATACATGCTGCTTACCAGCGATATTCAGAACAGTAATGATGTTTGGAGCCGTGTAGCTTCAACAAAGGCACTTGTACGGAAAGTAGCTCAAATGAAACAGGTAGATGTAGAAAGCATCACAGGTGAACAGATATTCCAAATGGCCGAAGCCGGAGATGAAGATTGCAAACAGGCTCTTGATGCCTTTTACCATTTGTTAGCAGTGGGGATCTATAACTTGCAGTATATTTATGACCCTGAAGTCATATTAATTGGTGGAGGTATCAGTGCTAGAGAAGATCTCGTTGATAAAATAAATGAAAAACTAGATTCCATTCTTAAAGCTATTGACCTTGCAAAAATTAAACCGAACATCGATACCTGCAAATTTCGCCAGAACGCAAACCTTCTCGGAGCAGTTTATGGGTTTATGAAAGAATACGAGAAATAAAAAAAGCAGCATCCTTCTTAAGGGTGCTGCTTTTGTAGTTATGAAGCCTTTTTTACCTTCAAATAGTCGGCAATGAGAGCGATGAATTTGCCATTTGTCGGTTTGTTTTTTAAGGAACTAACTGTGTTTCCAAACACATAGTTTAATACTTCTATATTCCCGCGGTTCCATCCAACTTCAATAGAATGCCGTATTCCTCGTTCGACACGGGTCGGAGTGGTGTGATACTTTTTGGCGATGGTAGGATAAATCACTTTTGTGATACCGCCTAAACCGTTCAATAATTCATCATTCTCAATCACCATTTGGATGGCATCTCTTAAAAAATGGTATCCTTTAAGATTAGCAGGAATGCCCATAGAGCGCAGAACATCTGTTATTAATACTTCTAGGTTATCTTCCTGAAGTTTATTAGGGGATGCTGCCTCCACAGTGGTTCTATGTTCCTTTTTTGAACAAATTTCACGAATGGTGTCTGATAAATTAGAGAGCTCAAACGGTTTTAATAGAAAATATGACACTCCATATTCACTGGCTTTTTGAATCACATCTTCTTTTCCAAATGCTGTAAGCATTAACACCTTTGTATCAATCTTTTCTTTTTGAAGTTGTTTTAATAAAGATAATCCATCAGAATGTGGCATTACCAGATCTAAAATCACTAAATCGAGTTGTTCTCTCTTTATTAACTCCATTCCGTCCAAGCCGTTATGAGCAATACCTATAATTTTCATATCATCTAGAGTTGATAGATAATCATCTAATACCTCTGTTAATAGAATGTTATCATCAATAATTCCAATTTTAATCATAATTCTTCAAATTCCTCCTTAAAAAATTCCCCAGTACCCATTATTTTTCGATATTTCGGGTTTAAAAACAAGAAAAATATTCCAACAAAATTCTCGCTTTAGGCAGGATTGTAATGAGAAATTGTATATAAATGTCGATATGTCTTGTTTGTTGATACAAAAAATAGACTATAGTACTAGATTAAAAAATGACAAGTTCTCCCCTTTTCTATAAAAAATTGAAGCCAATTGACATAGAAATATATTTTCTTCAATAAGATAGTTTTATAGTTAAGGACCAAGGAGGGAAAAGGTGTGGTGAAGACCATATTAATAACAGGGACATCTTCAGGGATCGGAAGAGCAACCGCAATGTATTTTGCTAAAAAAGGGTGGAATGTTGTTGCAACAATGCGAACACCTGAAAGGGAAACGGAATTCACTCAAGTGCCCAATATTATCGTAACTAAACTTGATGTTGAAAATATGGGAAGTATAAAAGAATCGATAGCAGAAGGAATTGAGCACTTTGGAAAAATAGATGTGCTGATCAATAATGCGGGTATTACATCAATGGGGATTTTTGAAGGGTTAACGGATGAACTGATCCAGAAAGTGTTTAAGGTAAATGTTTTTGGATTAATGAATACTACAAAAGCCATCTTACCCCATTTTAGAGACAATAAAGAGGGTATGATCGTCAATATATCTTCTATGGGCGGAAAAATACCAATGCCCCTAATGTCACTTTACAATGCTACTAAATTTGGAGTTGAGGGTTTTACTGAATCGGTATCCTACGAACTAGCCTCTCAAAATATAAAAGTAAAACTGATAGAACCAGGTGCAGTGAAAACAGATTTTGGCAGGAGGCCTATGGACTTCCATTTTAATGAATCTTTAACCGATTATAATCAGTTTATGGGTAAGGTTAGAGGAGAATTAGGGAAAATGGCTGGTCCAGAAATGACGACAGCCGAAACAGCTGCTAAAGCGATCTATCAAATCGTAAATGACCCATCATCGCAATTACGTTACGTGATTGGGGAGGATGCCAATAGGCTGATTGGGTTGAGAGACAAACTCGGAGATGAAACATACTTTCAATCAATGAGAGAAAGGTACTCTTGAAGAATATAATTTTTTAAAAAAAGATTAAGGGATATATTCTTGATGCTTTTTTATTATATAGTATAAAAACGATTCCTGAGGTGGGTATTAGCCAAAGGGCTTATCTTATATTTATCATATTGAGAGAAAGAAGTAGAACAAGGGTAGCCATTGGCTACCCAAATTTTATTTGTTAATTGAAAAGTGTAGGCAATAGTCCTGATAGGCTACCCATATTGAATTTACGAGTTAAATAGGGTAGCCAATACGCCTCATTGGCTACTCAAATTAAGTTTAGGAGATGAAAGGGTAGGCAATAGTCTTGATAGGCTACCCAAATTGAATTAACGAGATGATTAGAGTAGCCAATAGGCCCCATTGGCTACTCAAATTAAGTTTAGGAGATGAAAGGGTAGGCAATAGTCTTGATAGGCTACCCAAATTGAATTAACGAGATGATTAGAGTAGCCAATACGCCTCATTGGCTACTCAAATTGAGTTTAGGAGATGAATAGGGTAGGCAATAGTCTTGATAGGCTACCCAAATTGAATTAACGAGATGATTAGAGTAGCCAATACACCTCATTGGCTACTCAAATTGAATTAACGAGATGAATAGGGTAGCCAATATACCTGATTAGCAACGATTTAATATGTGTCCCAAAATTTCCAATAACTTCAATAACTACGAATTTGTGTTTTTACTATAAGTTGCTGTTATTTTTCTCCTTTTAAATATGTTTGTATTTGTTCCAATATAAACCCCTGCTAAAACAAATGCTGCTCCGATGCCATGAGCCAATGTGAAGGTTTCATGTAAGAAGAAAGTTGCCATTAGAACAGCCGATAATGGCATGACATTAATAAAAATAGAAGCTTTTGCTGCTCCGACCTCTTTAATACCATAATAGTACATGATGAATGAAACCACGGTGACAAAGATGCTCATATGAGCAATCGCTATCCAAGTTGAAGAATTAGCCTGCAAAATATCCTGCCAGGATGTTTCATAGGATGCAAATGGTAATAAAAATACCGTACCAAAGGCTACTGCATAGGTAGTCGATTCGACTGCACTATATTTTTTTAAAACCACTTTACCTACCACGCTGTACAATGCCCAGCTTACCACCGCACCAAGCAAGACGAAGTCAATAGGCTCGAAGCCAAATTGTAAAAGAGATAAGATATGACCATCTGTGATAATAAAGGCAGCTCCTGATAAGGCAATCACCATTCCAATAATATTATTTTTAGTGATTTTTTCTTTTAGAAATAATCCCGATAAGAGAACAATCAATACAGGGTTTGAGGCAATAAATAAGGAACTTTTAATAACGGGTGCTTGTTTGGTTGCGATAAAAAAACAAATATTATAAAGTGCGATTCCAGTTAAGCCGAGAACGGCAAATAAACCATAGTCTTTAAGAGTTGGAGTCTTGCGATTTTTTTCCATCATCCACATAAGCGGAAA
The DNA here is from genome assembly GCF_946151075.1 of Neobacillus sp. Marseille-Q6967. Classification (GTDB taxonomy): domain Bacteria; phylum Bacillota; class Bacilli; order Bacillales; family Cytobacillaceae; genus Neobacillus. The sequence goes on from NZ_OX267715.1 coordinate 887,912, forward strand.
TAATAGGATGGCGGCCACGAAAAATCGTAAAAATGCGACCGTGGCTGGATCAAAGCTTTGAACGGCTATTTTTCCAGCAATAAATGCACTTCCCCAAGTGGCTGTAGCTAAAGTTAACATACCGTAGATAATCCATTGCTTTTTCATTATCATGTTTCCCTCAATTATTTTTTAATTTTATATTCCGTATTGTAACATTCTTTTCATACTTCGGAATATTATAATAATATTTTCTAAAAAAATACTTGCGTAATATATTATTATTTTCCATTGTAACTAGATTAATAACGTGATATTATGAGTTGAAAATAAAATTCCTTTAATATGGTCCAGAGAGGCCAAAAAGGCGAAAATAAAATTCGTACATAAATGTCCGAATCTATTAGTACCCTTTTGTCCTTTTTGGATGGAAGGGTATTTTATTTTGCCTATGTATCTTTTAATCAAAGTCCAGTGAGGCTTGAAAGGAGAATCATCAATGAATTATCAGAAAAAAACAGTAGTAGCATCCACTGCAGGGTTAACGTTAGAGGGCATGGATATCATGTTCATATCGTTTGCTATGTCCATGATTATTGCAGAATTCAACATTGATATGGCAACCGGCGGACTAATTTCTTCTATTACCAACTTAGGAATGCTATTCGGGGGTATTCTTTTCGGGATACTAGCTGATAAATTTGGAAGAGTTAAAGTTTTTACTTATACCATTATATTGTTTGCTATAGGGACTGCACTTACTGGATTAGCCACAAATATTGAACAGGTTTATATTTTTAGGTTTATTGCAGGATTAGGTGCAGGTGGAGAATACGGAATTGGAATGGCACTAGTCGCTGAAGCATGGCCAAAAAATAAACAAGGACGAGCTTCTTCTTATGTGAGTGTTGGTGCTCAATTTGGTGTAATCCTAGCAGCATTACTAAGTGCATTGATTCTTCCGACTTGGGGATGGAGAGGATTATTTTTCATCGGAGCTCTCCCGGTTATCTTTGCCTTTATTGTCCGCAAGAACTTAGATGAGTCACCAGAATGGCTTGCATCACAAAAGGTTAAAAAGCAGAAACGAAATCAAGGAAATTTAAAGGAATTATTTTCGACTCGAAAAACAGCCCTAACTACGGCAGCATTAGCCATCATGGCAACGGTTCAAATTGCCGGCTATAACGGTTTGATGATCTGGCTTCCATCTATGCTTCAACAATCCCAAGGCTTGTCGGTTTCAAGTTCTGCTCTTTGGACAATTAGTACAGCGGTCGGAATGATTGTAGGAATGCTGACTTTTGGACAATTTATGGATCGACTTGGAATGAAACGGACGTATGGAATCTTCCTGCTTGCGTCAGCGGTAGCAGTCTTTTTATACTCATATGCCTCTGGAAGCACAGGAGTTCTCATTGGAGGTGCCATCGTAGGATTCTTCTCAAATGGAATGTTCGCTGGTTACGGGGCCCTTATCAGCTACTACTATCCAGTGGAAATACGTAGTACTGCAACGAACACGATTTTTAACTTTGGACGAGCGTTAGGGGGACTATCTCCAATCTTAGTTGGATTTATTTTAGAGAATGCAAACGTAACGGTTGCGATGAGCTATCTAGCGATTCTTTATTGCATCTCGTTTATCGCGATGGTGAGTTTGAGAAAAGGTAAGGACAGCCGTAAACAAGAAACCATGACAACACTTAAAGCTGTATAATTTCGATAAAGCCATTACTGCAATTGCCGCGGTAATGGCTTTTATTTTTGGAGGATGGGATTGTGAAAAGGTAAGCTCCAAGGTCCTGTATATTTAAATTGAAATCCTGTGTGAAAAGGCTCCCTTAGCATGGTTATTTTTTTCTCGTTATTAAATGGTTTATAATGGAATTATTAGAATAAAATGAATTACAAATCCCTTTCATGATGGGGAAGTGCCTGAAATGTTTAGGAGAAGGTGAGCTTGATGCACACAGGTGATGAAGTTTTTATTACGAAGACGGGAAAGAACTATCATTATTTTGATGATGACTGTCCCACGACTTCTAGAATTTTAAAAGGAAGAATCGCTGCGCAAAGAATCAAAGAAACAGAAGCGATTGCGAAAGGTTATACATTATGCAGACATTGTGCCAAGGAGTATAAAGAAGATTTAGCCGAAAGAAAAGGATGTGGCACAGCGGCTCTTTTGTTTTTGGGAGCGGGCATCATTCTGCTGGCGAAACAATTATTGTTCTAGATGAAAAGCGCTTGGGATTGATGAAACCAAGCGGTTTTTCTTTTTGATTTTTTGTATGCTTGAAGAAATTTTCCGATGAAGCGTGAAACATTGAGTTCACAGGAAAGATACCTGAAGAATCATTCTGATTAAACTCGAAAAAAATACGACAAAGTTACTTGGAGAATCAATCTATCAAGTACCAATAAATTGTATTTGTGAGAATCTAATAGATTGAAAGGATGGAAGAGTGGATGGAAAGAATTTATTTTGATTATAATGCCAGCACCCCAATCGCGCCAGAAGTTGTCGAAGCGATGAAGCCTTTGTTAACGGATTATTTTGGAAACCCTTCAGCGTTACATTGGGCGGGTAAACCGATCAAAGAATTATTACAAACAGCAAGACAACAAGTGGCAGATTTAATCGGCAGTACATCAGGAGAAATCATTTTTACCAGCGGCGGAAGTGAAGCCAACAACTTAGCACTAAAAGGCTTTTATTTTAAAAATCGACATAAAGGCAACCATATTATTACATCTAAAATTGAGCATCCTGCTATCCTAAATCCGTGTAAGTTCTTAGAGCAAATAGGGGCAAGGGTATCTTATGTAGGTGTAGATCATTACGGAAGAGTATCGATAGAAGAAATCGAAAAAGCCATTACTAAAGAAACCATTTTAATTACAATTATGCACTCCAACAACGAAACGGGCACTTTACAACCTATAAAAGAGATTGGAAGAATCGCAGAAAAATATGGAATCGCTTTTCATTCAGACGCCTCTCAATCAGTTGGGAAAGTTCCTGTTGATGTGAATGATTTAAAGGTAGACCTTTTGACGATTGCTGGCCATAAACTCTATGGACCAAAAGGAATTGGGGCTCTTTACATAAGGGAAGGAATGGAACTAGAACCACTTATTCATGGTGCAGGACATGAAAATGGATTACGTGCAGGGACAGAAAACACGTTATTGGCAGTGGGATTAGGAAAAGCCTGTGAAGTAGCAGCTACACAAACGAGTCATATCAGGGATTTAACCGACTATTTTTGGACAAAATTAAGGGCAGAGTTTGGTGAACATGTGGTACTAAATGGCCATCCGGAAGAACGGTTGCCGAATACGTTAAATGTAAGTTTTATAAACCGAGTAGGGCAGGAAATATTATCTGCTATTCCTTACCTAGCCGCTTCAACGGGATCAGCATGTCATGCCGGCAGTATCGAATTATCGCCGGTATTAAAAGAAATGGCTATTCCTGAAAAGGTTGGGATGGGAGCAATCCGATTCAGCTTGGGCCGGGCTACCAAAAAGGAAGAAATAGATACTGTCATTAAGAGCTTTAAAAAAATACTAGAGGCATAATTTTTTTATCTGTTAAACAAAATCTCTATAATTAGTATAGGATAAACTAAGTTCATGAAACTAAGAGTATACATAAGCTGGAGGTTTTTTTATTGGAAATCGGTATTAGTACTTTTGTTGAAACAACGCCGGATGTGGAAACTGGTAAAGTCATAAGTCACGCTGAACGGATCCGGCAAGTGGTCGAGGAGATTGTACTCGCTGATGAGGTAGGGCTGGATGTTTTTGGTGTAGGGGAGCATCATCGCGAGGATTATGCTGCTTCTTCTCCGGCTGTTGTGCTTGCAGCGGCTGCATCTCAGACAAAAAGGATCCGATTAACAAGTGCAGTTACGGTTCTTTCTTCAGATGATCCAGTCCGGGTTTTTCAGGATTTTGCTACCCTCGATGCGATTTCGAATGGACGTGCCGAGATTATGGCAGGCCGCGGGTCTTTTATCGAATCGTTTCCATTGTTTGGATATGATTTACAAGACTACAACGAGTTGTTCGAAGAAAAGCTGGATTTGTTATTAAAAATCAGTGAATCCGAAAAAGTGACATGGCAAGGCACTCATCGTCCTGCTATCCATAACCTTGGTGTGTATCCAAGACCGGTTCAAAATCCTTTACCGGTATGGATTGGCAGCGGCGGCAACCAGGATTCCGTTATTCGTGCGGGGCTCCTTGGACTTCCGTTAGTTTTAGCAATTATAGGTGGCAGTCCTTCGTATTTTGCACCACTTGTCGAACTGTATAAAAAGGCTGCCGCTCATGCCGGTCATGATGCTTCGAAGCTTCCGGTTGCATCTCATTCTCATGGTTTTATTGCTGATACAACGGAATTAGCAGCTGAAAAGTTTTTCCCATCTACCCAGCAGGCGATGAATAAATTAGGACGTGAGCGTGGCTGGGGCAAGTATGACCGTACCAGCTTTGACCTTGCCCGGAGTTTTAAAGGCGCATTGTATGTAGGAGATCCAAAAACGGTTGCCGAGAAAATCATTCACTTGCGGAAAAATGTAGGAGTCACACGGTTCATGCTCCACGTGCCAGTCGGAACGATGCCGAATCATGAGGATGTTTTAAGAGCAATTGAATTATTGGGTAAAGAAGTGGCTCCGATGGTCCGTGAGGAAATTGCAAGATGGGAAGCTGAAAACAAACCCCAATTGTAGAGACGAGAGGAAAAAAATTTTTAAAGAGATACGGCTGTCCACGTTTTGTGACAGCCGTTTTTTAAACAAAAAATTTCTATTTTTGTTTTAACCTCATACCGAAAGATAAAATTTCGAAACTGTTTTTAAGGACATACCCGTAATTTTGTTTGTAGTCAATAACAATATCTCCATCTAAATGTTCTTTTGACTCCGGGTTTACAACAATGCTTACATCTTCAAATGAATATACTTCATCATTTTTTTCCTGCTCATCCTGAGCAAGTTCATACATCACATTACTGCTTCAACCACCAGTTTGAACAGCATTTAGTCGGATCGTAGTTTTCGCAGGAAAAACTCTCTTAAGCTGTTGATAAGCATCATTTGTCAGTACAATACTCATGTTTTCACCTCAATATTATTACTTTCCCTTATCTTTAGATTACTAATCATCCCTTTATTAAGGTACCACAGGTATTTATTGTTTTGAAATAAATTGTCTTTTTGTTTAATTTCCATTATATTAAACTTGTTATACTATTCTTAAGGGGCTCATTACTATGGATTTTATCTACATTAATAATAATGTACTTGATAATCTTTTTTACATTTTGGTCTGCATTTTTATGTTCTTTTTCTTATTTGATAATGTAAAGAGACTTAAAAAATTCCATAAGCTCCTTTTTACCACTCTCATGGGGTTGCCAATTATTTTATGTATGAAATTTCCGATTTATATAGATGAATATTGCGTTCATGACTTAAGGCAAATTCCTCTTTTGCTTGGAACCTTGTATGGCGGCTGGCCCGCTGGTGTGGCATTATTAGTGGTTTTATTAATCACGCGTTTTGTTGTGTATGGATTTAATTTCCTGACACTGGTTGTATATGTTGTAATAGTGGTTCTTACTGCTATTTACTCAGGAAGGTTTATTACATTAAATAAAAAGCATAAGTTACTATCGTCTGTTCTCCTGACTCTGTGTCTGGGGATTGTAACTTCCTATATTGCTGTTACAATGTCTGATTATTTTGTCATAACTGATGCCTACATGTTTTATTTTATTATTCTTCCTCCAATCGTTATGTTTTTCGCCGTACATCTAATAGAATTCTTAAATGGTACCATCCATATCAGATCAAACATTGTAAAACTAGAGAAAATGGAAGTCGTTAGCCAGCTGGCAGCAAGTATTTCGCATGAAGTTCGCAATCCATTGACTGTTGTAAAAGGGTTTGTTGAATTGTTAAAGGACCCTGAACTTTCTCAAGAACAGAAGGAAGAATACATTTATCATGTTGTAAGAGAACTTAATCAAGCAGAGTCAATAATTAGTGAATATTTAGCTTTCGCAAAGCCGGCAACGGAAAAAGTAGAACCTATTTTGATAGACCGGGAGATTAGAAATGTCGTTGAGATCATAAGGCCATTAGCCAACATGAGTTCGGTTAATATAATGGAAAAGATCGTACCAGGAACAGTTCTTGGAAATACTAACTATTTCCGTCAATGTTTTTTAAACCTAATGAAAAACGCGATTGAGGCTTTACCAAACGGTGGAGAACTTATGATTGTTTCAGCTGTTGAAAAAAACAAAGTGATAATTAAAATTATCGATAACGGTGTCGGCATGAGTAAGGAACAAATAAATCGATATGGAGAACCCTATTATAGCTGTAAAGAAAAAGGGACAGGCTTGGGTTCCATGGTTGCTGTGAAAACTATTCAAACGATGAACGGAAAACTGGATGTTCAGAGTATCCCTAATGAAGGAACAAAAATTACCGTTACCTTTCCTGCTTATATTTCAGAACTTGGCGATTTCAATCCAAAATTAAAACAGGCAAATAATACGATATAACGGAGTCAAGAAGGTCACCAATTATTGGTGGCTTTTTTTCATTGGACTATTAATTCCCTTTGCTACTTCTCTAAATCGTAATATGAAAAACTAGTTCGTTATACTACTCTATAAATCCAGAGCAAAAAATAGGGTGGTATTTTTAAAATAAATTACTGAATATTTAGAACTAAATCAACATACACATTACTATCTTCAAAAAATCCACAACATTTCACAGTACATCCCACAACTTAATTCAAAAATACCTTTGGTATTTTGTTGTTTTTTAAATAAGCCCATTTAAAAAGGTGAGGAGCTGGTAATATGTTAAGTTCATTTCAAGGAAAAACGATAATTGTTACGGGTGGTAGTAAAGGAATAGGAAAAGGTATTGCTCGTGTATTTGCTAAAAATGGGGCAAATGTCGCTGTGGTAGCCCGTAATTTAGAGGCAGCTGAGGAATGTGCTTCCGAATTAAATGAGGAAAACACAAATGTAATGGCATTTACGGGTGACGTCCAAGATCGTGAATCAATGAAGGCAGTGGCACGACAGGTTTTTGAAAAATTTGGAAGTGTTGATGTGTTATGTGCAAACGCGGGAATTTTCCCTGCTGCTAATCTTGAGGATATGACAAATGAAGATTGGGATACGGTCATGAATACCAATGCAAAAGGGACCTTTCACGCTGTTCAAGCCTGTATCCCATACTTAAAACAAGCGGAATACGGTCGTATTGTCATTACCTCATCCATTACCGGTCCTGTCACTGGATACCCTGGATGGTCTCACTATGCGGCAAGTAAGGCGGCACAATTAGGTTTTATGAGAACAGCAGCATTAGAGTTAGCCAGTCATCAAATTACAGTGAATGCAGTACTTCCGGGTAATGTACTAACGGAAGGATTAGAGGGCTTAGGAGACGATTATTTAACAGAAATGGCCTCTGCCATTCCGATGAAAAAGTTAGGCACCGTAGAAGATATAGGTTATGCGGCCCTATTCTTAGCCTCGAAAGAAGCAGGCTTTATTACGGGTCAAACAATTATAGTAGATGGCGGCCAAATACTGCCAGAAAACTAGATATCCTAAGTATATAAGGTTCCCATTCATTGCAAGGCAGGTGATAGCAGATATGTCTTTATCTTTTGAAGAACGGAAAACAACTATTATGGAATCTTTAGAAAAGGAAGAGAAAGTTCAGGTCCGGGTGCTGGCTAATATGCTTCAAGTTTCGGATGAAACGATTCGCCGTGATTTGGATCGTCTAGAAAAAGAGGGGTACTTGAAAAAGGTATATGGGGGAGCTGTCAAAACAAAGATTCATAGTTGGGAACTGCCTTTTGATGAGAAAACAATGATTAATCAAAGAGAGAAACAAGCCATTTGCAGAGCGGCAGCGAGTCTAGTGGAAGACGGTGACATCATCATGATAGGAAATGGTACCACTCCGTTAGAAATGGTTCCCTTTTTAGCGGATAAAAAGGATATTACTCTAATAACCCACTCTGTACCCGTTATGCTTGGAGCTATGGATGTTTTTAAAGGCCGTGTTATTTTTATTGGCGGTGAGATCGAAAAAAATCAAAAATACACGAGCGGCCCTCTATCAGAGAGGATGCTCGAATTGCTTCGTGCCAATAAAGCCTTTATTTGTGCAGGCGGCATTTCAACGCTTAATGGAATTACCGACTATGATATCAGCGGCTCGAGTATCTCGCGTAAAATGATGGAACGAGCTGAAGAGGTCATTATTTTGGCAGACCATACTAAGTTTGGAAAAACAACTTTTGCCCATATGTGCTCTTTAACAGATGCATCTAGAATTATTACAGATCAATACTGTCCAAAGGAATGGAAACATATATTGGCTGAAAAAGATATTGATTTGTTGATCGCGGATGAGATTTAATACTACACATCAATAGAGTTATAGAAATGAGGAGAATAATATGATTGAATTCGGCAGTAAAAAAACGGTGATTGATCGATCCCTTCAATGGTGGAACCCGGGAAAAACCAGTCAATGGCAAAAAGATGGTATTGATCTGGTAATGGGGGAAAGAGAAGGTTATTATTTTTACGATATGGAAGGCAAAAAGTTGATGGATGTCCATTTAAATGGAGGGACTTATAATTTAGGACACCGTAATCCTGAAATTATTGCCGCCCTGAAAGAAGCATTAGATGAGTTTGATATTGGAAATCATCATTTTCCTGCGATGACTCGCGCTCTCCTAGCGGAAAAGATGGCTGAATGTACACCGGACAGCCTTCATTATACGATATTATCGGCAGGTGGAAGTGAAGCGATTGACGTCGCTTTAAAATGCGCTAGATATGCAACCAAGCGGACCAAGATTGTTTCCATCATAAATGGTTATCATGGCCATACGGGGCTTGCTGTATCATTAGGAAATGAACGTTACTCACGTCCGTTTTTGAGTGAAGGGGATCCTGCAGAGTTTCTTCATGTTCCATTCAATGATTTGGAAGCTATGGAGAGAGCCCTGATGAGTGAAGATGTCGCGTGTGTCATTATTGAGACGATCCCGGCAACCTATGGATTTCCTATGCCTGAAAAAGGATATATATCTGCTGTGAAAAGATTGTGTGAGAGGTATGGAACTTTATATATTGCAGATGAGGTACAAACAGGATTAATGAGGACCGGGAAGCTCTGGGGGATTGAACATTATGGGGTTGAACCAGATATACTCGTTACCTCAAAAGGTTTCAGTGGAGGAATTTATCCAATTGCAGCAACCGTTGTTAGTAAAAAAGCGGGGAATTGGATGAACGAGGATGGTTTTGCTCATATCTCAACTTTCGGCGGATCAGAGTTGGGCTGTATCGTAGCGATGAAGGTGTTAGAAATCTCTCAACGCAGGGAAGTTAAGCAAAATGTCGATTTTGTTGCCCGATATTTACGGACAGGATTAGAGATGATTAAGAAGCAATACCCTGATTTCTTCGTTGGTATTCGCCAATTAGGTGTCGTAATGGGTCTGGAATTTAATCATCCAAAAGGGGCGGTCTATGTCATGCAGGAACTTTATAAAAATGGAGTATGGGCCATTTATTCCATGCTCGATAATAGAGTCCTTCAATTTAAACCAGGTTTGCTGTGTGATAAAGACTATTGTGATGAGTTATTATCAAAATGTGAAGACAGTATAAAGCAGGCAGCTAAAATGGCTTACAGCTATAGCTGATAAGAGGGGAGTCTGGAAATATGAGTAATTCCTTCGTGGACCCACTACAAGAATCGATAGCAAAATTTAATCAAATTGCCAATACAGCCATTGGCTGCTATCCATTATTATCAAAAGCTGTGATTCAACTATTAAACTACTCTGAAAATGCAACCTACCTAGTAAAAAGGCTAGGTACGAATGAAAAATATATACTACGCGTCGGCCGTCCTGGATACCACACGAAAACAGAAGTTGAGAGTGAACTTGAATGGTTGAAGTCGATTCATAAGCATTCGAATATACAGGTTTCACTGCCTATTTTAGGAGGAAATGGCGAATATATTCAAGCCCTAAATCATGAAAATGAATCCTATTATTGTACACTTTTTACCTTTTTAGAAGGAGAAGCCCCAAACGAAGAGAACGAAACCGAACTTATCAGCCAATTTGAAAAGCTTGGTGAGATTACAGCCCAACTGCACAATCATAGTATCAAGAACTGGGATGAACTTAGTCGAGTTCAGCGGTTAACATGGGATTACGAAACGGTCTTAGGACCATCTCCAAAATGGGGAAAATGGCAGGATGGTTTGGGGATGACGCCTGAACGTGAGGAATTATTCACGAAAGTTGCCAAAAAAATTAAAAACAGGTTAGAGCAATTCGGTAAAGGGTCCAATCGTTTTGGCTTGATCCACTCCGATTTACGTCTTGCCAATTTACTAGTGGAACGTGACCAAATTAAAGTGATTGACTTTGATGATTGTGGATTTGGATGGTACCTATATGATCTAGCAACTTCTATAAGCTTTATCGAACATAAACCATATGTACCTGAACTAATCCAATCTTGGTTAAAAGGGTATCAAAAAATTCGCGCTCTTTCCAATGAGGAGAAACAAGAAATTCCTACTTTTATTTTGATGCGAAGACTCCAGTTAATTGCTTGGGTTGGCAGCCGAGATAACGAAACAACACGAGAATTAGGAAGTAATTTTACCGTGGAAACCGATGATTTGGCAAAAAAATACCTGCTTGAAGGAACAATATAATATCTGACAGTTGTACAGGTGGTGGAAAAGATGGATGTCAAATTAGTAGAAGAGATTACCAGATTAGTATTGTCTAAGTTGGAAGAATCCTCAGAACCAACTTTAAACTTCGACTATCCTCCTCTTACTGAAGAGGAAGTTAAGGAGTGGAATGAGATTTCTTCGGCTATTATGTTTTCGAAAGGAACAAATGATGTTCCTTCCTATTTAGCCCCACTGACGAACGAAGAATTAAAAATGTGGAATGTCTTATCTGACAGAATTGGATTTAAAAAGAGCGTTAATTTTTCGAGTGTGGCAGAACAATCTGGCTACCGTCCACTTACGGACAAGGAGTTAAAAGACTGGAATGATTTGGGGAAGAAAAGGGTTGTTCGGGTAAGAAATTCTAAACATGGCGAAGTAAAATTTTTTCAACATCAATAATAGGGTGAATGAAAGGAGAGAGGAGTGATCCCAATTATTGAGTTTGATCTTGACTTGAAATCAATCCAAGAGATGAGAGATGTGGTAAAAAAAGCAAAAGAAGCACAAGCAAAGTTTCAGTATTTTTCACAGGAACAGGTAGACCAAATCGTAAAACATGTGGCAGAAACAGCCTATAAGAAATCTGATATATTGGCCCAAATGGCGGTAGAGGAAACAGGAATGGGCGTTGTTGAACATAAAAAGATCAAAAACGAACTGGGCTCGATGGGTGTCTATGAATCTATTAAAGATGAGAAGACAGTCGGAGTGATCGGGTCAGATTCAAAGAGGAAAATAACGGAAATTGCTTATCCATTTGGCATCATTGCAGGGATTATCCCTACGACTAATCCTACTTCTACTGCTATTTTCAAGACTCTTATCTCACTAAAGACAAAAAATGCTATTGTCGTAAGCCCTCATCCTTCTGCGGCCAAGTGTACAGTAGAAGCATTAAAAATTTGTTCACAGGCTGCTACTGAAGCTGGTGCTCCGGAAGGCGTAATTGGCTGGATGACCAAACCAACCATGTCAGCAACAACGGAACTTATGCACCACAAGGATATCAATTTAATTTTAGCAACGGGCGGAGGCGGTTTGGTTCGAGCTGCGTACAGTTCAGGAAAACCGGCATACGGTGTTGGGCCTGGAAATGTGCCGGTCTACATTGACAGGTCAGCCGACGTAAAACAGGCAGTCAGAATGATTATTGATAGTAAATCCTTTGATAATGGAACCATTTGTGCGACTGAGCAATCTATTGTCGTTCATAAGAATATCAAAGAAATGACACTTAGAGAGTTAAAGAATAATGGCGGGTACTTATTAAATGAATCAGAAAAGGCAAGGGTTGAAGACGTTATATCTCCAATCAGGGGTAAGCTGAACCCAGCAATAGTGGGCAAAACCGCAGAAATTATTGCATCCATGGCAGGTATTCATGTTCCAGAAGGAACCCGTGTATTAATTGCCGAGGAGGATTTAATCGGAAAAGAAATACCATTTTCCATTGAAAAACTATCTCCTATCTTAGGTTTCTATACAGCCAGTCATGTAGATAAGGGGTTAGAAATATGTCAGGGGTTATTAGATATTGGCGGAAGAGGGCATAGTCTCGCTCTTCATACGAATGATGAAGAAGTAGCCAAGCGGTTTGGCCTAGAAATGCCCGTTTCGCGGATTTTGGTCAATACCTTGGCATCCATCGGTGCAGCTGGAGCAACAACGGGGTTAACCGCTTCGTTAACACTTGGTTGTGGATCGTTTGGCGGGAATATAACCGGAGATAACATCACCGCTCGACATTTAATTAATATAAAACGTATTGCGTATGGAATAAAGGATGTTAGCTTACCAAAGGCATTACAATCTAATAGAGGTAGAGTGGAAAAAGAATCGGCCAGTGTTGATGGTATAGTAGAACAGGTCTTAAAAGAAGTAAATGACAAAACACCTGGAATTAATTCGGACTTGATTGCAGAATTAGTTAAAAACGTCATGGCGCAGTATCAAAAACAATAGGGGTTGAGCATTGTCACAGTTTGTTGCGGATAACAAGAAATACTCTTGGATGGGGCGAAATACTCTCGGATGGGGCGAAATACTCTCGGAAGGCGAGAAATACTCTCGGAAGGCGAGAAATACTCTCGGATGGGGCGAAATACTCTCGGAAGGCGAGAAATACTCTCGGAAGGCGAGAAATACTCTCGGATGGGGCGAAATACTCTCGGAAGGCGAGAAATACTCTCGGAAGGCGAGAAATACTCTCGGATGGCGGAAAATACTTGCGGATGGCGGAAAATACTTGCGGATGTCGGAAAATACTTGCGGATGTCGGAAAATACTTGCGGATAGCGGAAAATACTTACGGATGGCGGAAAATACTTACGGATGGCGGAAAATACTTGCGGATGGCGGAAAATACTTGCGGATAGCGAGAAATACTAGCGGATAGCAAGAAATACTGGCGGATGGCGAGAAATACTGGCGGATAGCAAGAAATACTGGCGGATAGCGAGAAATGCTCTCGGCTAGCACACAAAAATTAGGAGGAATGTTAAATGGCTATTAATGGTGCACTTGGGATGATTGAAACTAGAGGATTGGTCGCTTCCTTGGAAGCAGCAGATGCGATGGTCAAGGCCGCAAATGTAAATTTAGTGGGAAAAGTTCATGTTGGCGGAGGGATCGTAACTGTACTTGTAACAGGGGACGTAGGGGCAGTAAAAGCCGCAACTGAGGCAGGTAGTGAAGCGGCACAACGTGTGGGTGAGATTCTCTCCGTTCACGTCATTCCAAGACCACATAATGAACTCCAAATGATTTTACCGAAATTTGAGGGATAATAGTTTAAAAGAGTGAGGCTCATAAGATGATTAATCTAAACTCACAACGGATTGTCGAAGAGGTGTTAAAGCAGCTGCAGGAAAGAATGAATTCAAAAACCGAAACCCCCATTGGAGTTTCCGCCCGGCATTGCCATTTTAATGAAAAAGATTTAGAAACCCTATTTGGAAAAGGTTATCAACTTACGAAAAAGACAGATTTATTGCAGCCAGGGCAATTTGCGGCAAACGAAACCGTTACGATTGCGGGGCCAAAAGGAAGTATTGAGAGAGTGAGGGTACTTGGGCCTCTAAGGAACGCAACCCAAGTAGAAGTAAGTCAAACAGATGCGATGAAACTTGGGCTGAATCCCCCGATACGAGAGTCGGGAAATTTACAGGGTTCTTCGCCCATTACCATTATTGGTCCAAAAGGGAGTATTTACCTTGAAGAAGGGTTGATTATTGCTCAAGCACATATTCATATGCCGCCTGATGTTGCACGGCAGCTACATGTACAAGACGGGGATTATATAAAAGTGGAAATAGATAATCCGATACGCCCAATATCTTTTGAGAAAGTAAGGATAAGAATCTCGTCTAAATATGTATTGGAAATGCATATCGATACGGATGAAGCCAATGCGGGTTTTATCAAAAGCGGACAAAAAGGAAAAATCATTAATGCAGGCAAAATCCTATGATCAATAAAGAATTGATTGAAGAAATCGTTAAAGAAATCCTGCGGAAAATCGATTCTCCCATAAAAAACAAACTTCTTGTAAATCATCGAGGTATGGAAAAAGACCTTGAATCAATCGAATGGTTAAAGAGATACTGGCATGTAGTAGAGTTGACCAATGCGAATGAACATATCCCCCCATCTAGTCAAAATGCAGTCTTTTTAGAAGTAGACCAGGATTTATTTGTAAAGGCGGCTCTTGGAATTACTGATACGAAAGAGAGTCTACTCTTTTCAAAAATATTGCTTCACGGGATGCAAATTGATTTTATCCTTATTGACTCCTTATGGCGGGCTCTGAATGAAACTAATTCGCATACAAATAAGAGGTATTTAAAGATGTTATTAGGCTATCAAAATCAACTTAGTAATTTTGGGGTCCGCTTTTTTCCATCTTGCCACTATATAGTACCTGACCAAAAGAGTCCTAACATGATAGGAGCCGAGTATCAAGAAAAATTGTTAACCAAAGCGGTAATTGATGGATGGAAAAAGGACTCCATCACAGTTAAGAGTAACACGATTATCACCCCAATGGCCCGAGAGGCGGCAAAAGAAAGGAAGATTACTATATTAAGGGGTGAGGTAAATGACGAAAGCGTTAGGAATGATTGAAACGATTGGAGTGGCAACCTCGATAAAGGCCGCTGACGAGATGTTAAAGAATTCATTTGTCCAAATTGTTAAGCAGTCAGTGGCAGATGCAGCGCTTATTACAATAATCATTGAAGGAGATATCAGTTCCGTAAAAGCAGCCGTCGAGGCAGGTGTCTTGATAGCGAAACAAAATAAAGCGCTTGTTTCGTTTAATGTCATACCTCACCCTGAAAAAGGTACCAATCACTTAATCAGAGATTAACAGATGGAATGAGCATTATAAATCAAGTAAGATAAATTTTTTTACTATAAATTATCTTAATTTTTAGAAATTTAAGGAGGTGAATAAGAAGAAACGCCTCTTTTAATTGTTATCTTGGCTGAAAGGAATGTAAATCTTTAAGGAGAGAAGGGAGAAAAATGTCTAAAGCTGGTCTCGCTTTGTTTGAACAGAAATCTACTGGCGGTATTGCACGGCAAATTAGTCCAATTGATACCATGATTTATTCAGCAGCAAATCCAGGGCTGATGTTTGCACTTGTGTATATTATGTGGGCACCATTCCTCTATCCAGGTGCACACATGGTTTGGGCAATATTAGCGGTGGCACAGATGTTTATTATTGCCGGCCTTTATTGGTTGTTATCCGTATCAATGCCAAGGTCTGGCGGTGAATATATCTACATTAGCCGGATTCTCCATCCCTCGTTGGGGCTGATGGCAAGCTTTATGATTACCTTTACTTCCATCTCATGGACGGGAATTCTTTTAAACTGGATTATCAAATGGTCAATCGTTCAATTCTTCTATACGATTGCAATCATGAATGGAAATGACGCAACTTGGCTCAACTTAGCTGAATTTTTTAATAGTAATTGGATGCACGCCATTCTCGGAACAGCCATGCTGATTTTCATCTACTATATCTACTATAAGGGAACAAAGTGGATGGTTAGATTGGCTTATTTAACATTGGGGGCTACATTAGTTGGAGCTGTTGTCTTTATTATCGCAAACTTAATCACAGGTCAAGGAACATTTGCGGCTAATTTTACAGAGCTTACTGGTTTAGCTTATGACGATGTTATTAAATTGGCGGCAGCAGATGGCTATACCACCGAGTTTTTATTCGGTGCTACTATGATGGCTGGTTCAACTTATATTATTCTCAATACACTTGGTTCTACCTTTGGAGCGAATCTAGCAGGTGAAGTTCGTAACGTTCAAAAGTCCCAGTTGCTAGCCTTATTTGGTTCACTTGCCATTTTAATGATCGTGTGGGCAATTTTTTATGCTATGTCCTATATTAACTTTGGAGATATTTGGTCCAATAGTTTGTATTATCTTTATAATTCAGGTCATGAGGCATATCCGTTTAAGGGGTATGATCCATTTATCACAATCATGATTGGAATCATGACAAAGAATCCCATTTTTGTCGTGTTAATCGCCATCTGTTTTGCGATTGCAACATTCGGATCAGCTGCTGGATTAGGGTTTGGACCTTCCCGGAATATGGTAGCATGGTCCTTTGACCGCTTAATTCCTAGTAAGTTTATGGAGCTTAATAAAAAGACCAATTCACCAACATATGCTTTAAGAACGGTTATCATCGGTGCATGGTTCTTCTTAATGCTGGATATTTTCGTGCCATCTTGGACGGCTAATATTGCTTACACCATTTTCACATGGTTCCTTGCATGGATCTTCCTCGGTATTGCAGGTATTGTATTTTCAACAAGAAAGAAGATACTTTTTAACTCCTCCCCGCCTATCGTAAAAACGAAATTCTTAGGGATGCATTTAGTGACGATTTTAGGCTGGTTAACTCTCGCAATCAGCGTGTCGATTTGCTACTATCTCCTAATCCCGTTTTTTAGAGGAGATTTACCATTTACGATGATTGTCGTATCCCTTGGTTTAATGTTAATCCCGATTATTATTTATTTTGTCATGAAACGTCACCATGCAAAGAAAGGAATCGATATTGATATTCAATTCCAGGAAATTCCTTCAGACTAATAGATTCTATAAAAATACTTTTCTTACGGGGTGAGGAAGTTGAAAATATTTTATGCTGGAGATTTACATGGCGGCGAAACAGCCTTTCGTAAATTTACCAATGCCGGTAAGTTTTATCAGGCAGATTTAGTCCTTTATGGCGGGGATTTTACAGGAAAAATGGTCGTTCCTATTGTGGAAAATGGGGGCGTTTATACTTGCCGTTATTATGGTTCTACCGTGAAGGTTAAAAAAGCAAAAGAACTCCCCGATCTAGAACGAAATCTTAGGGATGCAGGATTTTACCCATTCACCGTATCGGAAGAGAAGTTAAATCGCTTAAATGAAAGTGATGCAGAGCAAATCATTAAAGAAAAACAAATGGAAGTATTGAAACAGTGGATCGAATTAGCGGATGAAAGGTTTAAAGCAGCAGGAATTCCCTGCATTATGATTCCTGGAAGCGTGGATGATTTTTATCTAGATGAGTTATTAAATTCAGGAAGTTATGTACAAAACGGCGATGGAAAAATTATTGAGGTAAATGGTTTTGAAGTCTTATCCATTGGCGGCGGTATACCAAGCGTATTTAAATACCCGCGGGAGTTCAGTGAGGAAGAACTTGCAGCAAAAATTGAAAATCTTGCCTCACAGGTAAAAGACATGAATAAATGTATATTTAATATCCATATCCCTCCCCACAATACTGACCTAGATCAAGGTACACTGTATGATGAGGAGTTAAAGCCGGTTCTTGATGGTGATTCCTTGGCAACCGCCCCAATCGGAAGTAAAGCGGTGCGTAATGCCGTTGAAAAATATCAGCCGCTACTCTCTTTACATGGGCACGTGCATGAAAGCAGGGGAGTAACTGCCTTGGGCAGGACGATCTGTATCAACGCAGGAACCGATTATGACCAAGGGCTGCTAAGAGGGGCATTAATAGACATTGATTCAGGAGGAAATGTGTCCTATACATTAACAGCAGGTTAAGGAAGGAGTATGAGTGTGGAAATTATTTACAAAGAAAATGCTATTCTTAAAATGTCACCAAACAATCGGCCAATCAAAAAAGTGAACCCTGGAACTGAAGTAGTCTTTGAAACATATGACTGTTTCAGTAATCAAATTAAGCGGGAGGATCAACCATTTAGCTCTGTGGGGTGGGATAAGATCAATCCGGCTACCGGCCCATTGTTTATAGAAGGGGCGGAACCTGGGGATATTTTAAAGGTTGAGATTATAGATATTAAGATAGATAGTAAAGGTGTCATGACAACTGCACCTAAGCATGGAGTACTTGGGGATATTGTAACGGGTGAAACAACGAAAGTAATCCCGATTCAAGAAGGGAAAGCTATCTTCAATGACAAAATTCATATTCCGATTAAGCCGATGATTGGGGTGATTGGCACTGCACCTGCAAGAGAAGAAATACCGACTGGAACCCCAGGCGCTCATGGCGGCAATATGGATTGCAAGAAAATCATTAAAGGATCTTGTCTCTACTTACCGGTTAATGTTCCTGGTGCGCTTCTTTCCATGGGAGATTTACATGCTGTTATGGCTGACGGCGAAATTGTTATCTGCGGATTGGAGATTCCAGGGGAAGTTACAGTCAAAGTTGATGTTATAAAAGGAGAATCGCTTCCGCTTCCGATGCTTGTCAGCGAAGACAGATTGATTACCATTGCCTCTGCTGAAACATTGGATGAGGCAGCGAAGCAAGCAACCGTGAATATGCATCAATTTTTAGTGGAGCAGCTTGGCCTCCCTATTGATGAAGCAGGAATGCTCTTATCTTTAGTGGGTGACCTAAGAATCTGTCAGGTAGTAGACCCCTTAATGACAGCTCGGATGGAACTGCCACAGTGGATTTTAGATCAATACGATTACCAAGTAAAATAACCTAGTTAGTCGGTCAGTCCCCTAAGTGGGGCTGACCTATTATTTTAAAAAATGAAGGAGTGAGGAAATGAGAAAAAAGCGTGCACGTGAACTTGGATTACCATTCCCAGGGAAAACAGGAGAATGTAATGCAATAACAGATGTTCCAGGCGTAGAAGTTGGGTTTACTACAATCATCGAAGGGGAAGGCCCGGTACAAATTGGTAATGGCCCTATTCGAACCGGTGTGACGGCCATTTTACCACGAGGAAAAAAAGAAAAAATGCAGCCTATTTGGGCAGGTTTTTATAGCTTAAACGGGAATGGTGAAATGACGGGGGTACACTGGGTAAATGATGGAGGCTATTTTCTTAGTCCGATTTGTATTACTAATACCCATTCGGTTGGAATTGCCCATCATGCCACAACAAAATGGATGGTAAAACAATATCAAGAACAATTCAAAAACGAACATTTATGGGCAATGCCAGTGGTTGCTGAAACCTATGATGGAGTTCTTAATGATATTAACGGACAGCATGTTACAGTAGAGCATGTTCTTTCAGCGATTGAAAGTGCAAAATCAGGCCCGGTGGCTGAAGGAAATGTTGGCGGCGGGACGGGAATGATTTGCTACGAATTTAAAGGAGGAACAGGCACATCATCGCGAGTAGTGACCATAAAAGGTGATCATCACCATATTGGTGTGTTAGTTCAAGCAAATTTTGGTTTGCGCGAATGGCTTTCTATTCTAGGTGTCCCGGTCGGTAAACATATGAGTAAAGATAAATTATTAGAAAAAGAGCAAGGTTCCATCATCGTTATTATTGGAACAGATATCCCTATGCTGCCCCACCAGCTTCAAAGGGTTGCCAAGCGTGCTGCGATTGGGATTGGGAGAAGCGGAAGTCCTGGAGGAAATAGTTCAGGAGATATTTTTCTAGCGTTTTCAACAGCAAACGAAATGGATATCCCTCAACTTTCAGGAGAGAAATTGACAATGGATTTTATCAACGATGAAGTGTTTGACCCTATTTATGAAGCGGTTTGCCAATCTATAGATGAATCCGTTGTAAATGCGATGCTGGCTGCAGAAACATTGACTACTGTTAAACCTTATGGGCAAAAAGTTCCTGCGCTTGATCATGACGAACTGTTGAGGGTGATGAGAGAGTATAATAGGATCTAAAAATCTCCCCGCGTAAAAAGGGAACGAAACCGTAATTTCGTTCCCTTTAAATTTTAAATGAATATAAATGCACCTACTAAATAAAGAACAGTTGCAATCGCCGCACCAATCACAGAAACCTTTAATTTATAACGGGCATATTCCACAATCGGCAAATCGAGTATAGAGGCAGTTGTGATAGTCGTATCACCAAGTGGTGATGCTAGTGCACCAAAGGCGCCGCTCGCAAACACGGCCCCTACAGTTAACGGAATGGAAGCCCCGGTCGAGACCGCCAGCGAAATGCCCAATGGCATAAATAATCCCCATGTTCCCCAAGAGGAACCGATAAAGTAGCCGACAACTGAACCGAGCAGGAAAATGGTTGCCGGTGTCAAATAGGCAGGCAAGAAGGCACCTAAAGTAGAACTTATAAATTCTGAAAAACCAAGATCCTCCGCAGACAGTGTCAGGGACCATATGAGAACAAGTAAACTGATGGCCTCCATCATTTGATTGCCGCCGTCATAAAAATGGTACAGGATTTCGTTTAAGGTTTGACGCCTCAATAGGTAAAAAACAAATGACACGATCAATGTGATGAAGACTGCTAAAAGCATGACAAAGGTAGCGTCTGCCATGGAAAATGCCTCAAATATTGTTTGAGCCCCCCTTGCGAGCCCGTCCCGCCATAATAAAAATAACGAGAATCCAAGTAGTAAAAATACAGGAACAATAAGATGCCATGGCTGTGCTTTAACTAAAGACAACTCTCTTTTGATTCCAATGCGGTGAAATTCATGTTCTTCTTCTTCGAGTTGTTCTTGAGCAGTCTTCACGTTCTTTTTATTTGTTTTATCACGATTCCAAAGTGTTTGAATGATACCAATGACCAATGTGACAATAGCAAAAAAATTAAACAATATACTAAGTAAGAAAATTTCATAAGCTGACATTGCTAAATTTAGCCCGCGGGTACCGCCTTCTACTAAAGAGACCATGAAGCCGACAAAAGCGGTAGCCACCGGTAATAGAACGATCACCGACTCTGTGGAAATATCCATCGTCAGCCCGACCTTTTGCTTAGGCAGGTTCATCTTTTTTGCCAAAGATTTAACTACAGGTCCAATCATCATAATTCGAAACATTGGCATCATGAAGGTAAAGGGAAGGGTAAGCCAGATGAGCCCCAACAGTCCACGCTCCGTTTTAATCTTCCTGCCGACCCATTCTGAAAAACCTTTTATGCCGCCAGAAATATTCATCATTCCAACAAGCCCGCCAAATAAATAAAGAAATCCTATAATTTTCATATTTGTTTCGTTGGACAGAGTCGTTACGATATAAACAACCGATTGCTGTGTTCCTTCTAACAAGTTACTAGTCACAATAGTAGAACCAACTAGCAGCCCCACAACAAGTCCCGGTAAGATGTTTTTTAACCAAATGGACATCGCAATGACTATAAGAAATGGTACCAGGGAAAGCCAAGAATTCTCCAAAATTTCTTCCTCCCACAACTCATATCGTTTTCGACGAATGCGATCAACCACTTCATTTATTATGCTAATGTTAAGCAGCTATTATTATTTTGGTTTTTTTAGCAAAGAAAAAAGAAAAAAATCGGGGGCGTGCAGCTCCCGATTTTATAAGCCTATATGCTTTATACCAAGTTCTTCGGCTATCTCCTTTGCTTTAACCTTCTAAGAACACTCTCTTCAAAATCGTCATGATCTATATCTAATCCTAAGATTTCATTTCTAAAAGATTTGAAGCGGCCATTATCCACTTCCAATGTAAAATATCCCCTTTGACTTGAAGGATTAATATCCCCGATAATATTTTTCCTTTGGATTGGATCAAACAAATTAATCAAATTTGGATTACTTGGGTGGGGTCTAAAATTGCATCCTTGTTCCACACAAACTTTTACAATGTTTCGTACCTTTGGATGAGTAATACTTTCAATTTTATTGTTAACTTCCTTACTTACCATGATTGATAGTCTCCTTCCCATTCGTAAAACAATATGCACTAGATAATGGTAATATACATATCTTAAAAGCTTATTCCACTATTAGAACAAATGATCAAGAGATTAAAGGATAAATATATAGAAAGCAATCAATTGGAATTCAATGGAGAAATCAGGTAATCTGTAAAAGTATCATTTATTGAAAAAAATATCGAAGATTATTATTTATGAATGGGGGATATAAGTATGGCGATAACAAGTAAACAGTCAACGATCGTAGCGCTTTTACTTGCAGGGACTTTCATTGCGATATTAAATCAAACACTGATGATCACAGCGATACCTCCAATTATGGATGAAATGGATGTAACCGCAAATAGTGCCCAATGGCTGACGACTGTTTTTATGCTGGTGAACGGAATTATGATTCCGATCAGTGCCTTTTTATTAGAGAGGTTTACTACGAGGCAATTGTTTATTACAGCTATGAGTGTTTTCACTTTTGGAACATTGGTGGGGGCGATCGCTCCAAATTTTGAACTATTATTATTAGGCAGAGTGATACAATCTGCAGGAGCAGGAGTGATGCTTCCGCTCATGCAAACGGTATTTTTAATGATATTTCCAGTGAATAAACGTGGTGCAGCAATGGGCTTGGTTGGTCTTGTTATTTCTTTTGCGCCCGCAATCGGTCCTGCCTTATCTGGCTGGGTAACTTCACATTATTCATGGAGAGTATTATTTTACATCATCTTGCCCATTGCTCTTATCGATATTTTTGTAGCTTACTTTGCTTTAAAAAATGTGACAGAGGTGAGCAAACCAAGAGTGGATGTCCTGTCAATTATGTTGTCATCATTAGGTTTCGGCGGGCTGCTTTATGGATTTACGGCTGCTGGGAATTATGGGTGGACCAACAATATTACACTCCTGTCCCTGGGAATTGGCGGGGTAGCTCTCATTCTGTTTATTTCAAGACAATTACGATTAAATCACCCTATGTTGGAATTTGGAGTATTTAAGTATTCTATTTTTCCGTTTGCGATTATGATTGGCATGATTAGCTTTATGGGACTTATTGGGGCGGAAACGATTATTCCATTATTTATGCAAAACATGAGGGAATTCTCTGCATTCGAGGCCGGCCTTGCTTTGTTGCCAGGCGCACTAGTTAGCGGTTTTATGGCTCCGATTATTGGGCGAGTATTTGATAAAATTGGTGCCAGATGGTTAGTGATTATCGGTCTAACGATTATGACAGCTGCTTCTTTCGCTTTTACTACATTAGGGCCAGCAACGACCATGACTTATATTACTGTTTTATATGGAATTAGAATGTTAGGATTGTCTATGGTCATGATGCCGGTTGCAACAGCTGCTTTAAACCAGCTGCCTAAACGCTTAATTCCACATGGAGCTGCGATGGATAATACGATGAAAATGATCTCGGCCTCTGTTGGTACGGCTATTCTTGTTACGGTTATGACAACGACGGCTGAAACAGCTAAGAATCGCCCAGACATTTCGTATCCTGATATGTACGGAGCAAACATAGCCTTTATGGTTGTTTCCATTCTTTCGTTACTAGCTCTGATTTTATCTTTCTTTATTAACCATGACCGAAAGTCAGAAGGTGAATTGGAAGGGAAAAGGCGGAGGAAGGTTAGAGTTAAAATGCAAGGGTAATAAAATCTTTTCGACATATGCTTTAAGGCATATGTTTTTTTGTGATATGTTATTCATAATATTATTATGTAAACTATAAGAGTAATTAAACCAAAAAGTTTTCCTATTTCCCGATGAGAAGGGATTTTGGGTTGGAAAGGAATCAGAAAGAGCATCTGATGCACACTAGGATGGTAAAGTAACCAGAATTAGCAATGAAGGGATGAAAGGTAGGATGGAACTTACAATTGAGAAGTTACAAAAGCTGCATCAATCTGTGCAAAAATTGGAGGCAGTTTTACAGGAAGTCTGGAGTCATGTTGATGGACTCGAAGAAGATGAGCAGTTTAAAAAGCTAGCCCAACAAGTCAAACAAAATCAAAAAAACAAATCTGTCTCAAGCGTAGAAGAACTGGGTCAAATACTTAATGAATTTGACAACTGTTTGGAGGAAATTCCGGAGGACGGCACAGCAGCAATTGATTTTGAAGACGCTATTTCCGAAATCATCGAGTGGATCAAGGTTAATAAATAATTTTTCTAAAAAGGGACCTATAACGATAAGGTCCCAACTATTTTTAAACTAGTTCATAACTCTTGAATTCTAGTTTTTTTGTTGTTTCAAGTTGGATTAACTCTCCGTTTTCCAATTGAACTCTTTTTTCAAAAAGAGGTCCATCGAACACGAAGGTATGGTATTCTCCGGCTTCTCCCATTGGACAAATGGCGGTTTTTTTTACATCCTCCAAAAACGATTGGTCTACGAATCTGCCAAGCCATGTTTCATCTAAAACATCGTGTCTTACCCGAATGACAACCGCCTTGTAGCCGGAATGGACAAAATGATCCAGTAGTTGTAAGGCATCTTCTTTCTTTGTCCATAGGGGATATAAGGCCTCAATTCCCACACGATTTGCGACTTTTTCTCCCCATTCACGATGTTCATCTAAGTATAAATCTCCATAGGCAATCCCCGATATTTTTTCTGTGTTTCTCAAGTTTTCGAGTGCTTTAACAAATTGTTCTGTATACGACTCATATGTACATTCTATAAAATGAACAGGAATGGAAAGTGCCTTTCCTTGTAAGGTGATCAATTCTGTCCGTTCGCCATGACCAAAAGTCCGGCCAAGTTCTTTCGGGACAGTAGTCACGAGGGAAACAACCTCATATCCTTGCTTGAGTAATGTATCCAATACGATACAACAATCTTTCCCGCCACTCCATGATAAAGCAATTCGTTTTTTCACATTCATCCTCCTCGATACAGTTACTGTCTGTTATTTTACCATAAGAATGTGCGACCTGGTTGTGAGGCATTTCCGATAGTTAAACAACTCATTATTTTATATTTATTTAAGGGGCACGGCATTACATCTGCTCTATAGCTTGTATAATAGAATTAATTGCAATATAAAGGAGTTGTTTTTAATGACATACATAACATTTAATCAAATATATACACCGGGTAATGTTGAAACGGAAAATGAACTGTACAAACATATTCATTATCCTGAAATGCTGCTTCGGTATGATAGTAATTTCATAGAGTTTAAGCGGATGCCCTCTTTGACTGAGTTTAAGGGTCCGGAAAGTTACTTAAGGGAATTTCATATGAAAAATGGGCAGAAGCATGTAAAGTTTTCTTTTCCGGCAAATGAAAAACCGGCTGGAGACCTTTTGGATTATATGAAATATTCTGGATACATGACCGGATTTATCGAGCTTTATGCGATTGAGCCCAAACAATTTCCTTTAGTAGAAGATCATCCAGATATTGAGATTCAGGTTGTGACAGAGGAGAACCTAGAGACCTATCTTACACTACAGTATCAGCAAGATTTAGAGTATGGCAGCGAGTTTGCTGATCAAAAGGTAGCATTACATAAACGAAATTTTGCGAATCCCCATATTCAGCAGTTGTTTGCGTTGTTTAAAGGAGTTCCAGCGGGATCTGTTGATATTATTATTTCGAAAGATACAGCAGAAATTGATGGACTGGTTGTGGATGAAGCCTATCAGAAAAAAGGAATTGGCAGCAGACTACAGAAATTTGTGATGGAAAAATATCATGATAAGATGATCATTCTAGTGGCCGACGGTGAGGATACTCCAAGAGATATGTATCGAAGACAAAACTATCAGTATCTTGGCTTTAAATATCAAACATACAAAGTACATAAAGATTAGCTCTTAAAAGGGCTAACTTCTAGATTAAGTTAGCCCTTTTAAGATTTACAATGAACCCTCAAGCTCATACCAATAATAACAAAGTGTCAGCATTCCTTTATCAAAATTTTCTAAATGGAAATGTTCATTCGGAGCATGGAAATTTTCATCTGGTAAACCAAATCCCATAAGTACTACTGGCTTTGATAAAATTTGATCAAATACGGCCACAATTGGTATCGAACCGCCGCCGCGTGTGAAACTGGTCGGAACGTTATACACCTTTTCATAAGCTCTGCCCGCTGCTTGAATCGCAGGATGGTCAAACGGTGTAACAAAAGGGGCACCTTTATCAAATAGAGAAACATTCACCGTTACCCCAGGAGGTGTTTGTGATTGGATGTGTTTTTGTAAAAGATCGGCAATCTCATCTGGATCTTGATTTGGGACTAGGCGGCAGGTGATTTTGGCATGTGCTTCAGATGGAAGGACAGTTTTAATACCTTCCCCTTGGAAACCACCATAAATACCGTTCACTTCCAATGTCGGACGGACCCAATTTCTTTCTAATGTTGTATAGCCTTCTTCTCCATACAATTCAGGGACGCCTGTTTGTTCGATAAAGGATTTGTCCGTAATACCAAGTGACTCATAAGCAGCTTTTTCATCTGCCGTTAGAGCAGCGACTTTATCATAAAAGCCTTCAACTGTAATTTTTCCCTTTTTATTATGGAAGCTATTTACAATCTCGACTAAAGCATGGATCGGATTTTGAATCATTCCTCCATATAATCCAGAATGAAGGTCGCTTTTTGGTCCTTTTACATCAATTTGGACGCCGCATAAACCTCTTAATCCATAAACGATGGTTGGCTTTCCAGGCTCCATCATACTTGTGTCTGATATGACAATCACATCGGAAGACAATAATTCCTTGTTTTCCTCTACAAATATAGGCAGGTTCGGACTGCCGACTTCTTCTTCTCCTTCAATCAGAAATTTCACATTGATAGGAAGTGTTCCAGTGGTTTCAAGTATCGCTTGTAATGCTTTGATATGCATAAACGATTGTCCTTTATCATCGCTGGCCCCACGGGCATAAAGCTTCTCATTTCGAATTTCGGCCTCAAAAGGGGGACTTTCCCACAAATGGAGTGGGTCCACTGGCTGTACATCATAGTGGCCGTAAATCAGCACTGTTGGTTTTCCTTCTGCTTTTAACCATTCACCGTAAACAACAGGATGACCCTTTGTTTCGTACACTTCAACGTTTTCCATTCCGATTTCTCGAAGTGATGTTGCTACCCATTTTGCCGCTTTTTGAACATCTTCCTTGTTCTCAGGAAGAGAGCTGATACTTGGAATCGCCAAAAATTCCTTTAACTCTGCTAGATGTTTATCTCTGTTTTCTGAAAGATATGTAATAATTGCTTTGTCCACTGAAAAAACCTCCATTAAATTTTTCTATTTAATATTTCGTTAAACTAAAGAATTTATCCTTCTTTTAAGGTTTTACTATTAAGAATTTACAGCAAATTTGATAGAATAATAAAATAGTAGTTTAAATGTTTGTTATGGAGGGGTATCAACATGAAGTATAGCTATGTATCGCATCTTATTTGCCCAAAGTGTAATAAAACGTATGACCATAATGAAGTAAATCAATTATGTTCTTGTGGGTCACCACTTTTGGTGAAATATAATTTAGATGAGTTGGCTAAGGATGTTTCAAAAGAGGATTTAGTCGGCCGGTCAGCCAGTCTATGGAGATACCACGAACTATTACCGGTGGTAGATGAAAAAAATGTCGTCAGTTTAGGTGAAGGGATGACGCCGCTTCTTCCAATGTCTGCCGTTGGGAAAGACATGGATATTCCTAACTTGCATATGAAAGATGAGGGCATTATTCCTACCGGAACTTTTAAGGCTCGTGGTGCAGCGGTCGGGGTATCAAAAGCGAAGGAATTAGGAGTAAAAGAACTAGCCATGCCTACGAACGGGAATGCTGGTGCCGCTTGGGCACTTTATGCAGCAAGAGGCGGGATTAAATCGACGATTGTCATGCCAGTAGATGCTCCGAAAATTACTAGAAATGAAGTAGCGGTTTCTGGAGCAGATTTATATTTAGTGGATGGATTAATCTCTGATGCAGGAAAAATGGTTGGCCAAGCCGTAAAGGAATATGAATTATTTGACGCTTCCACCTTAAAAGAGCCTTATCGCATAGAAGGTAAGAAAACAATGGGGCTTGAAATCGCAGAGCAAATGGGCTGGAAAATGCCGGATGTTATTCTTTACCCAACAGGCGGGGGAGTAGGGATTATCGGAATCTATAAAGCCCTTAATGAATTAAAAGAACTTGGCTGGGTTGAAGGAAAACTTCCACGGTTGGTAGCAGTCCAAGCGGAGGGATGTGCCCCGATTGTTAAAGCTTGGGAGGAAAAGAAATCTGTATCTGAATTCTGGAATGATTCTGAAACCGTTGCCTTCGGTATCAATGTTCCAAAAGCGTTGGGTGACTTTTTGGTACTGGAAGCTGTTTATCAAACAGATGGTTGTGCAATTGCCATAGAGGATCAGGCGCTATTAGAAGAGCAACAAAAAATTGCAGAGCTTGAGGGAGCCTTTATTTGTCCCGAAGGAGCCGCAACTTTTGTGGCCGCTCGCAGATTAAGAGAACAGGGATGGATTAAAGAGAACGAAGTGGTCGTTGCACTCAATACAGGTGCGGGGATTAAATACCCAGATACGGTTAAAGTGGATGTACCTGTTTTACAAAAGAACGAGTTTTTACAAAAATAAGACAAAGAAAAAGTGCCAGTAACCTTGGCACTTTTTTTACTCATTAATTTTTAAAATAAAGTACTGAAATAAGGTTAAAAAAGCTAAAATGGAAAAGTTATAGATACTAAATTTTATTAAATATTTCTTAGCCACAGAGGGGTATTCCTGAATGTATAGTTTGTAGGAAATAACACTAGCTAAGGAAGCAATTATCGTCCCAAGCCCTCCTATATTAACGCCTAATAACAAAGGTTTCCAATCGTCAGTAAACTCTGCTAAAAGGATGGAAGCAGGTACATTGCTGATGAATTGGCTTAAAATAACGGAACTAAAAAACACACTAACAGAATCTTTTAAACTCTCACTAGCAAAGTCATGCAAGATAGTTGAATGTGAAATATTTCCGATAAAGATAAAGAAGCAGATGAAGGTTAAAAGCAGTAAGTAATCAATTTTTACTAATAACTTTATATTCATAATCACAACGGTCATCAGTGTAATTATGAACATAATTTGATAACTTACTAGTCCAAAAATGGAAGCAATAATGAATACTAAAATTGCTCCCCAAACTGCCGCCTTCTTACGGTCAGCGATCGTAACAGGTGTTAAATCTACTTTTAATTCTTTTTTTGGAAGTCTGCTGATAAGTAAAAATAGCACCCCTATACCAGCAATTGCTATGAACAGTACTGTCAGTAAAAAGGGTATTGGCTTTAAATAATAATAGGAATAGAGGAATAAATTTTGCGGATTCCCCATGGGCGTTAAACTGCTTCCAATATTGGCAGCGATAGTTTGAAGAATAATTGTATCTGCCATAGGCATATTTGTTTTCCGGCTAACAACAAGGGTCAATGGGACAAAAGTTAGCAATGCCACATCGTTTGTCACAAACATTGAGCTAATGAAACACAAAAAAATCAGGATAGACGAAATGGAACGACTATGATTGCATTTATTTAGAATGCTTATAGCTGCCAAGTCTAGGAATCTAAGTTCTTCAATAGCCTTAATCGCAAGCATTAAACTTAGTAGACTCAACAATACGTGGAAATTAATATACTCCAGTTTTGGAGGATGGATTAAAGAGCTTGCAGCAGCAAGTATAAGGGAGATGGTGAATACCAAGTCCTTTTTAAAAAAACTTAAATTTAATTTTATTCTTTTCTTTTCCTGAATTAATACAGATTCTGTCACGATACACCTACCGATTGAAATAGAATACTCATTCGATTACAACGATATGATTCTATCACGTTCCATGTAGGTTTAAAATACAAAGTTAAGATGATATTTTTTTAAAAGGAAAAATGTCTGATACCATCATACATTAGATCGTACCAGGACTTTTAGTAGTTCGGCGTGCTAAGGTTATTTCAAAGTGGCCCTGTTTCTTGTGGATCAAGTCCTTTAGATTTATTTTTAATAAGCTTACCTTTGCTTCTCTAAAAATGAGATAAAGAACCTAAGGTATTCCAATCGTAAGGAAAGCTTTTTAATGTCCGCTTTTTAATTACTTTATGGAGGGGTTTCATGAATTCTAAACACAAATGGAATACAAAACATACCGATCGGATGAAGGAGATAGAGGAACCTAAACCAAATACACGACTATTGTATCTGTCGGAGTATTTGAGTGGGGGAACGGCACTAGATTTAGCATGTGGACTTGGTGGAAACAGTTTGTTTTTAGCTCGAAAAAACTATCAAGTTCAGGCCATTGATATTTCTGATGTCGCGATCAATTATATTCAGGAACAGGCAGAAAAATCTAATCTAAACATCCAGACACAGGTGAGCGATCTTACGGAATTGAATCTGTTAAATTGGGAAAAAAGGTCCTTTGATTTAGTTGTCATTTCTTATTACCTGGACCGCTCACTATTTCCAATTGTTAAATCGCTTATAAAAGTGGGCGGTTACCTTTTCATAGAAACCTTCTATCAATCACCACAGACCAAATTAGAAGGAATATCCGATCAATATAAACTGCGGCCAAAAGAACTATTAACAGAATTTAATGACTGGACCATTCATTACTACGAAGAAAACGAACTAGAGGGAAGACAAACAATCTTTTGCCGTGCCTGTCACCACTCGAACTTTGTTGATAGAATATAAATGCCAGGCTGGGTGATCCATCCTGGCTTCGAAGCTATTACTATTTACGTATAAAGAGTGGCTAAAAACTGCTATTTTGTTTTGCCTTCATGTAGACTTCTTCATAAGGCTGGATGACGACGAAGCCTTCGCCTTCAAATCTCATTTGTATAGATTCACCGCT
This sequence comes from Neobacillus sp. Marseille-Q6967, assembly GCF_946151075.1. Classification (GTDB taxonomy): domain Bacteria; phylum Bacillota; class Bacilli; order Bacillales; family Cytobacillaceae; genus Neobacillus. The sequence continues at coordinate 918,778 of NZ_OX267715.1, forward strand.
GCCTCTTCCAAAAAATGTTTTTAAGGTGATATCGGTTTGAAATTCTGGGTGCAGGTTTCCAGACCAGGCAACGGTGGCGTTTGGATCCGTAATGATTGGCTTACCTGGCGATACCTTTAAAGTAAGGGGTTCATAGTGCGAAGTAAAAGCAATCATACCCGTTCCTTCACAACGCACATTAAACAAACCACCGGCCAACATTCCTGCAATTCGTTTCATTAACTTGATTTCCCATTTAATACTGGGTTCAAAAGCAAGTAAATCATTTCCGTTTATATAGATTGAGTCGTTTTGTAGATTGAGGATTGTAATCTTTTTCCCGCTATCAGCGAGATATAATTTTCCCTTACCATTGGCTTTCATTAAGGAAGCTCCTTCTCCTGTGAAAGCCTTTTTAAATGCAGTTCCAAGGCCGTGCTCTAAAATTCCTTCACGGGTAAATTTCATTTCTCCGTGATAAGCGACCATAGACCCTGCTTTGGCCCAAACTTGGCCGTCTAAGTTGACCTCTAACATCCGCGGAGTTTCTAACTCAAAAAAACCTTCACCTTTATCTACCTGTTCCGTTTGTTTAATAAATTCATCTATTGAGTATCTACTCATATTTCCACATCCTTCCACGAAACTATATACGAATACAAAAACCTTATGTTTCATTTAGTAATATAAATTTATTTACCTTTTAATTAAAATAATCGATTTCTCCTTGTATAAGGTGCGAAGGATTTAAATAATTTAAAGGGTTGCGCGTTAACAACGGATAGTCCTATGGTAAGCGCAGTGTTTTCAATACGCTGCTGATGAATGATGCGATCCTCTTCATTGGCAGCATCAAGCAATAGTTCAGCATTATACCATACATGATCTCTGCAATGAGCAAGAATCATAGAAGAGAGAGATTCATCCTTGCGTCCCATAACATAATCAATCGTTCGGATAAACCGAGCATAATAATAAGATAATTCGTCTTGAACAAGATCCATCAAATCTGAAAGTACAGTGTTTATTCGTTCGTGGTCTTGACGGCGGCGGAGCATAATACGGGCATCCGGCCACGCATTGTCCTCATTAAGAATCGTATACATTACCATCGGCAAATCACTGTTAATATGAGCGTTGATACCGAGTAAAGCGTCTTGCAGGACAAAACTCTTCTTTTCTGCGGCTAGACGAAAGGCAAGTTCCCATGCAGGGGGGCAAGGCTGAGCTGATTCAAATGCCTCTAATGCATTAAAATAATATTGCGCGAAGCCAACAAGAACTCGTTCCATCCACAGGGGGTCGAGGAAGAAGCCCAATGAAAGACGTTCCTGCATCTCTTTAGTCATTAAGAGATACACTCGATGAAATACTGCCCGGTGGTCCCCGGCCTTCTGAAAAACAGAGAGCTGCTCTGTCATTTCATTGATTACCTGATTAATAGTTTTCAAGTTCTCTGGGCGCTTGCTAACCAATTCCATTTTTATTCCCCCGTATAAATACTAAATAAAGGTTATTACCTTCTGTATTTATTAAAAATGTTTAATTACCTTTTTATGTTTATTCAAGCTTTAAATTCAACATTCTAAGTATATTATTTTGGAAAGGTCTAGAAAACTATTAAAAAAAGACTTGATTCTAAAAATGAGAATCAAGTCTTTTTAGGTTTCTTTTAAATGTTTTTTATAGTTAGAATAATCACTTTTAGGATTTCCCGATTAAATTGATGCCCGATTTGATTCCAGGGTTTTTCTCCATGATATTTGAGCGATTACCAATACGAATAGAGCACATAATCCAACCCCGGCCAAAATATAAAAGCCAGTTGCATACGTTCCAGTCATTTGTTTCAGTGATCCCAGAATATTTGGGACGAAAAATCCGCCCACGCCGCCGGCTGCTCCAACAATACCGGTTATTACCCCAATTTCCTCTTGGAATCGCTGTGGAACTAATTGGAATACTGCCCCATTCCCCATTCCAAGACAAAGCATACCCATAAACAATATTGCAATAGCAATCGGCAGGGCAGGAAGCAGGCTTACACTGAACATGGCAATTCCTACTCCAATAAATAAGAAAGTTAACAGGCGAACCCCGCCGATTTTATCAGCGATGTATCCGCCTACTGGCCGGAAAAAGCTTCCGGCTGCAACACATAAGGTTACGAAATCACCAGCACGTACCTTTGTTAACTGATATTGATCTACAAAAAAGATACTTAAAAAGCTAGATAGCCCGACAAAGCCGCCGAAGGTGACGCTGTATAGTAAGCAAAAATACAACGTATCTTTTTGTTTAAACACTCGCAAATATTCCCTAATGGGTTTTGCTGGCGGCTGGGAAGGAGCATCTTTAGCCATGAGAACATATAAAACCAAAACAATGAGAAGAGGAATAAGGGCAAGTCCCATGACATTATGCCAGCCGATATTTTCAGCCAAACGTGGTCCGAACAAAGTAGCCAATAGCGTACCGCTGTTCCCCGCACCTGCAATACCCATCGCCAATCCTTGTAAATGCGGCGGGTACCACCGGCTCGCCATTGGAATGGCAGCTGCAAAGCTTGCGCCTGCAACGCCAAGTAGGATACCGATTAGGAAAAGTTCGGTCATGGTTCTTCCATTTAACCATCCCCATAGGAGTGGAATCATAGTAACAATCATCCCGCTGATGGCGGTTTTTCTAGGACCGATTCGATCCGTTAAGAATCCAAGTATCAGCCGAAAAAAAGAACCGCTTAAGATGGGAACTGCCACAATTAAGCCTCTTTCAGAAGGAGAAAGATTGAAATCATTCGTGATATAAACCCCTAATGCCCCCAACATTACCCAAATCATGAAACTAATATCAAAGTATAAAAATGATGCTACTAATGATGGGGCATGACCCGCTTTTTTCAAATCTGCTAATTTCATCCTGACTACTCCTCTCGCGTTAACATTTTCTTTTGCAGGTTCTGGAGACTTACCAGCTGATGTTTTGAGACTTTTTTGAAAAAACGACCTTCACTAGTAATAAGAGAAATGAAAACATGCCGATATTTTTTTTCATCATTTGCACCTCCGAAATTTTATACTCTTAAGAATAATCTGGCATTACTGTTTTGTCACAATTCTTGTTAAGAAAGCTAACATAAGTAATTTTTTCTTCCATACAAAATCTGTATAATTACACGGTTTCTCTTCATCCCCTAAAAAAATAAAATGGCTGTTTTTTTCTCGAAAAATCAGAAAAACTATGTTAGAAAATATAACATGACTCATTTTTAACCGTTTGTTTTATGTGATAATAGATGGCATTAAGTTTGATGTGAGATGAAATAACAGCTGGAGGGTAACTATGGATAAAAAAAGGCTGGTATTAGTTGGAAACGGTATGGCTGGCGTACGCTGTGTGGAGGAAATTTTAAAACTTAATCCGTCGGCATTTGAGATTACAATTTTTGGGAGTGAACCCCATGTAAATTACAATCGGATTCTATTGTCGTCCGTTTTACAAGGGGACACTTCTTTTACCGATATTACGCTGCATAACCGTGAATGGTATGAGCAGCATGGTATTAAATTGTATACTGGCGAAACCGTAGTCGAGATTGATAAAGAACAGCAGGTGGTAAAGACAGATCAACAACGAATCGTTGCTTATGATCAACTGGTCATTGCAACAGGTTCTGTTCCGTTTTCTCTGCCGATACCTGGTGCAGATAAAGACGGAGTCATCACTTTCCGAACCCTTGATGATTGTCGGAATTTAATCGAAACATCCAAAAAATATAAAAAAGCCGTTGTGATTGGTGGAGGATTATTGGGATTAGAAGCAGCGAAGGGTCTTCTTAATCTTGGGATGAGGGTCCATGTTGTGCATATTGGCCGTCATGTAATGGAAAGGCAGTTAGATGAAACAGCGGCATGCCTGTTACAAAAGGAACTAGGAAATCAAGGTATGCAGTTTCTTTTAGAAAAAGAGACAGAAGAAATTTTCGGGAAGAGCCGGGTTGAGGGGCTGCGCTTTAAGGATGGAACAGAAGTAGAAGCAGACTTGGTTGTAATGGCAGCAGGTGTCAGGCCGAATATTCAACTGGCTAAAAACGCAGGAATTGATACCAACCGTGCGATTCTGGTAAATGATTACATGGAAACAAGTATACCAAACATTTATGCGGTTGGAGAATGTGTAGAGCATCGAGGAATCGTTTATGGGTTAGTCCAGCCTCTTTATGAACAAGGAAAAGTGTTGGCCAAACGGATTTGCGATATTGAAAGTAAAGGATACGAAGGATCGGTTCTTTCCACCCAGTTGAAGATTTCTGACGTTGAGTTGTTTTCAGTTGGAATGATTCATGATAAGGATCCCTCCATTCATTCATTGAAAATTTTTGATGAGGCAGGGGGAGTGTATAAAAAGGTGGTTTTTCAAAATCATCGAATCATTGGTGCGGTATTATTGGGTGATACAAAAGAACGAACTAGACTGCTAAATATGATTTTTAAACAATTGGATGTGATGGATGTAGAAAAAGTATTGCTTTTTCCAGAAGTGAAGGACGCTGGATTTTCTACTGCATCATTTCCTGCAAGTAAGATCATTTGTCATTGTAATAGTGTGACGAAAGGGTTTATTCTTGAGGCTGTTCATCGAGAAGGGTTAACAACTGTCGAAGAAGTAAGGAAGTGTACCAAGGCTTCTAGTTCTTGCGGAGGGTGTAAACCACTCGTCGCCGACCTATTATCCCATTCACAAAATGAAGATTTTGAAGAAATCTCGGAGAAAAGGTCACATCTATGTTCATGTACAACCTTAAGTGATGATGAAGTGGTGGAGGCGATACAGGGGCAAGGATTAACCTCTGTGCAGGAAGTATTGGCTTTTTTAAATTGGAAAAATCCACGGGGCTGTAGTATTTGCCGGCCAGCAATTCATTATTATTTAGGGATGATTAACCCTGAATATGAGAGTAAACAAGAAACATTTTTTATAAATGAAAAAATGAATGCAACCATTCAAGCAGATGGTACCTATACCGTAATCCCGCAAATGTATGGAGGAATGACAAATCCGAAGCAATTAAGAAAAATTGCTGAAGTAGCCGAGAAATATCATATTCACGATGTAGCGATTACTAATGAACAAAGGATTCATTTACAGGGGATAAAAAAAGAAGATTTGCCTGATATATGGATGGAGTTGAATATGCCTTTGAGTTCACCGCGGGTTAATCGAGTCCAAAATATTCAAACATGTATTGGAGAACATATTTGTTCATGTGATAAACAGGCTTCTCTTAAGCTAGCAGTTCTCCTAGAACAGAAGTTTGAATTTCTAACCACCCCTTACCGGGTCAAAATGGGCATTTCTGCTTGTATGCATAATGGAGCTGAATCCACTACAAAAGATGTTGGAGTCATTGGAATGGACCGGGGCTGGGAAATCTATATCGGGGGCAGCAGCGGGCGCCATGTTCGGTCGGGTGAATTATTATCGATTGCCTCAACTATTGGCGAAGCGATGGAGTTGATTAAAGGTTTTGTTCAATATTATCGAGAAACCGCTAATTATCTGGAGCGGACGTGGGAATGGGTAGAAAGAGTCGGAATCATTCATGTAAGGGAAGTATTGTTTGATCAAGAGCTGCGAGAACACTTGATTGAGCATTTGGAAGAGGAGATTGCTTCGCGCAAGAGATTGTTTGAAAATAGCCTTTTATAACAACAAAACAAGTAAGGGGGAGTGAATGTGACTGATCTGCTATTAAAATATTTCCGTACAAAGGAGCAGGAAGTGAAGCATGAAAAAAGATATGACACCCAATGCCCTTTTTGCAGTATGCAATGTAAGATGCAATTGCTGGAACAATCCATTGTTTCGAGAAAAAAATATGTAACAATTGGGAGAAACAATCCCACTTCTGAGGGCCGATTATGTATGAAGGGAATGAATGCCCATCAACATAGCTTTCATAAAGAGCGGTTGAAATATCCATTGTTAAAAAGAAATGGGGAATTTATCCGTATTTCGTGGGAAGAGGCATTGGATCATATCAAAGAAAACTTTCTTAAAATTCAAAGGGAAGATGGACTGGATGCTTTAGCTGTGTATGGTAGTGCTTCTATCACCAATGAGGAAGCGTATTTACTAGGGAAGTTTGCCCGGGTTGCATTAAAAACGAGATACATTGATTATAACGGCCGGTTATGCATGTCAGCCGCTGCCACTGCCGCCAGTCAAACATTTGGAATAGACAGAGGATTTACGAACAGTCTCCAGGAAATACCTCTTACACGTTGTATGATACTTGCTGGGACGAATATCGCAGAGTGTCAGCCTACGATCATGCCATATTTTGAGAAAGCGAAGGAAAACGGTGCCTATATTATTGCGATTGATCCTAGAGAAACAGCAACTACTAGGATGGCCGACCTGCACTTAAAAAACAAACCTGGAACAGATGCTGCTTTAGCTAACGGATTATTAAAGGTAATTATAGAGGAAAACTACATCGATAACGCTTTTATTTGTGAAAAGGCAAATGGTTTTGAGGATGTTAAAAACTATTTATCATCAATAGATTTATTAGATATAGAAGAGATAACAGGTGTTCCAAAGGATCAAATTAGGAAAGCAGCTATTAAGTTTGGAAAAGAAGAGACGGGCATGATTTTTACGGCTAGAGGGGTAGAGCAGCAAACAGATGGGGTGATGGCTGTCCGAAATTTCTTGAATATTCTTGTTTCGACAGGAAAGATTGGCAAAAAGAACTGTGGATTTGGAGCCATTACAGGACAGGGGAATGGACAGGGTGCAAGGGAACATGGACAAAAAGCAGACCAGCTTCCAGGATATCGTTCTATTGAAGATGAGGAACATCGCGCTTATATAGCGAGTGTTTGGGGGGTGGAGAAGGAAGAACTGCCTAGAAAAGGGGTTTCTGCGTATGAAATATTGGAAAAAATTGCTGACGGTGAGATTACCGGTTTGTTTTTAATGTGCTCGAATCCGGTTGTTTCCAATCCTAATGCTAATTTCGTTAAAGAAGCAATCAAGAAATTAAAATTTTTTGTCGCGGTAGATTTATTTGTTTCAGAGACTGCTAGATTGGCAGATTTGATTTTACCGGCATCTTCTTATTTAGAGGATGAAGGAACGATGACCAATGTAGAGGGACGAGTGACACTGCGGGAAGCAAGTTATCCTTGTCCGGGAGAAGTAAAACATGATTGGCAAATCATTTGTGAGATTGCTCACGTTCTAGGTAAAGGGGAATACTTTAACTTTTCGTCAGCAGAGGATATTTTTAATGAATTACGTGTTGCTAGCCGCGGGGGAAAAGCGGATTATTTTGGTATTACCTATGATCGATTAAGAAAAGAAGAAGGAATCCTCTGGCCGTGTCCTAGCCTCGAGCATAGAGGAACAAAACGATTGTTTGAAACTGGGTTTTCAAAGCCGGATGGAAGGGCGGAGATGACGGTTGTGCCAAACCGGCCCATTCTAGAAAAAGAGCAGGTGAGCGAGGAGTATCCGCTCTATTTAACAACCGGAAGAGTTATGTCGCACTATTTAACGGGGGTGCAAACTAGAAAAAGTCCGGGCTTAGCGGCTAGGAATGTAGAATCATATATTGAAATTCACCCCATTACGGCTAAAAAACATCGTATCGAAGACCAATCTTTAGTCAAGATTGAATCGAAAAGAGGCAGTATTGTGGTCAGGAGCAAATGGTCCGAATCGATTCGGCAAGACACCGTGTTTGTTCCGTTTCATTGGGCAGATTCGCAAAATGTGAATCTGCTTGTTTCAAACCAACTAGACCCTATTTGCAAAATGCCGGGATTTAAAGTGAGTGCTGTGAAAGTAAGTCCATTCATGGATTTATTAGCTCATTAAAAGAAAATACATTCATATGTTTATAGAATTAGGATTGATTTATTGTAGGAGGTAGTATGGTGGAAACAATCCAAAGGATGTATGAGCATTTGAATTGGGCTAATTTACGTATCTTGAAAACCTTGGAAACGATAGAGAATGAGAATGAAATCAAACCGGCACTAGCCCTTTTTTCACATATCCTTCTGGCGGAACAGGTTTGGTTCACCAGATTAAATGGTGATGATAGTTCTCATTTGCCGATTTGGGCTGATGTCAGTTTAGCTGCTTGTAAAAAGCTAGTGAATCAAAATCAACAAAACTTTAACAGATTATTCTCAAGGTTATCCGATTCGAATCTTGAAGATAGCGTTACCTACAAAAATAGTAAAGGAACCGCCTTTAACAACTCACTAAGAGATATCTTAACTCATGTTGCTTTACACGGGCAGTACCATCGAGGACAGATTAATCAATTGTTAAGAGCAGATGGATATGAACCTGCAGTCGTAGACTATATTATTTTTAAGAGATGACCTGAATACAGATTAGAGCACAGTCCTAAGGCTGTGCTCTTTTAAAAACGTTACAACTTTGTGAATATTTTGTTTTGTTATACTAGTTTTCATAATAGAATGCTATAATTCTTTTGTACTATAAAAACACCTCTAAAACCCGTTTCTTTTACCCCTTAACAACCCTTTTTTCATTTTCCTGTACTTCCATGTTTTATCACATAAAAATTTTACAGAAAGCAGGTGAGGTATCTTTGCACGCTTTTTTTAGTATGGCAAATAATCACTTTTATAATGGAGGTTCAAAATGGGGCTAGATATGTACTTACTTTCATATCCGAAAATTGAAGGAATGACTCTGTACGAAATTCAAAGAGCAAGCGGTCACTTAGATACACATGAATCTGAACAGGACGAAGTCTATCATATGATAAAAGATTATATAAAAAATTTTCAAGAATTAGGTCGGTCCTGGAGGAGTTTGCAAACTGAAGTTGCCTATTGGCGGAAGACGAATCATATTCATCATTGGTTTGTTGAAAATGTCCAAAACGGCAAAGACGATATGGGTATGTATGAAGTGTCGAAAGATAACATAACGGAACTATTCGGCTTGTGTGAACAAATTTTAACGCTTAATGATCGTCCGGATGAAATCCTTCCAACATGGGGCGGGCCTTTTTTCGGCAGATATTATTATGATGATTTTTATTATAGTGAAGTGGAACGAACTAAATCCATCTTAGCCGATCTCCTCGAAAGATTCAATTTTGATACCCACTATCTAATCTACCATGCAAACTGGTAATCTCCCAAAACTTATTACACTGTAACAAATTGGTGGAAATTTTACAATTGGAAAAAATTCAGGTAATGTAGTTTTAACAAAATAGCGGAGGACGTTTTATGGAAGAAAAATTGAATAACATTCTTTCAGAACTGCAACGTACAAATAATCAGTTAGGAAGTTTAGCGAGTGGGCAAAAAGAGCTAATCAAGAGTCAAAAAAATTTTTCCATCCTTGTGGAAAATGTTGAACGAAGCAAGGCGGAATTAGTAAATGGTCAAAAAGAACTCATTACTCGTTCAGAAAATTTGGAAAAGGGTCAGGAAGGAATAATGTCTGGCTTTAATGAAATAAAGGATCTAATTAAACATAACACTACCTTAATGACAGAAAACGTAACGTATATTAGAAAAGATATGAAAACACTTGCTTTTGATGTGAATTCGGATATTGAACTATTATTTAAAGAAATGGCGCAGGTAAAACGAAAAGTAAATAAACTCGAACAAAAATAATGAACAAAGTGATAAAAATGCTGCAGCCAAGCTGGAGCATTTTTTATTTTCACGGATAATAGGCATTGTATATCAAAACTATCATCAACGAAATAGAAGGGTTTCTATTAGTTTAGGAAGAATGATATAAAGAATGACATTCAATAAAATCGACAAAATTCGTGTGGTGCCTGTTACCAGGAGGTGTGTTTGTGAAAACTGTAGGAGAGATTATGACTAGGGTGGAGAGTTGTTTGACGCCTGGAAATACTCTATTTGAGGCGTTGCTGTTTATGAAGAATTCGAAGTGGAATACGGTTCCTGTTATCGATTCAATTACGACCAAGAATTTGGTTGGAGTGTTTACGAGGAGTTCTTTGTATAATATGCTTCTTGCTGATTTAAATAAAAATACTCCGATTCTTAATTATATCATCGAAGATGTTGGTACGATTTTAGTAGATACACCAGTAGAAGGGCTCGACCAAATATTACTGGACAGCCGGGTGGGAACGGGAATTGTCATCAACGGAAGGAATGAACCTGTAGGACTGTTAACCCAAAATGATGCTCTTAAAAATTACTTACAGGAATCCAATTTATTAAAAGGACAACTAGAAACCGTACTCCACACATCGAATTTAGGCGCAATGATGACAGATGAATATCATATGATTATTTTTGTTAACTCTAGGTTAGTTGAAATGATTGGACTGAATGAGAAGAACATCTTACATCAGAAAATTGAACATTTGCTCCCGAATCTGAAAGAACTAGGGGATAAAAAGGAAATTCAATTTCGAGTACGGTTTCATTCAGAGCATTTCATTGTTCGAGTATCAAAATATGATATGACGAACGCCAAGGAAGGTCTTATCATTTTGCTCCAAAATGTATCAATACTAGAAAATTTAGCCCAGGAATTGGAAACGGTAAAAAAGTGGAGAACCATTCTTCAATCTGTTATTCATAATGCTTATGATGGTTTAGTAATGGTCAACGAGAAACAAGAAATTATTTTTATAAGCCCGTCATTATTAGAACTTTTTGATTTGCATGAATTAACGGTAGAAAATGCTCAGGTTGAAGAAATTCTCCCCCATCTTCAATTAAGCCAAGCCCTTAAAACAGGGGTGGCTGACATTAGTGATTTTATGGAGATAAAAGGAATTACCTATATGGTTCATCGGATACCTGTATATCAAGATGATCGAATGATTGGTGCGATAGGAAAAATTGTTTATCGGCAGCTCCATGAAGTACGGGAACGTTTTAAAAGCTTTGAAAATGAAAAGAAGTTTTTAGAAACAACTGATAAAAAAGGGGAGAAGGCACGATTTACCTTCGATGAAATAGTGTCTGAAGATCCGCAAATGGAGAAGTTGAAACGAAGTGGAATGAAAGCGGCAAAGGGGAAAACGACCGTTTTAATCCGCGGCGAAAGCGGAACAGGGAAAGAACTGTTTGCCCATGCCATTCATAACGCGAGCCCTTATTCAAACGGTCCTTTTATTACAGTAAATTGTGCCGCAATCCCAGAGCATCTGCTGGAATCTGAATTCTTTGGCTATGAAGAGGGCGCATTTACTGGTGCAAAGAATAAAGGGAAGATGGGCAAATTTGATATGGCAAACGGAGGCACGCTATTTTTAGACGAAATTGGGGATATGAGTTTACAGCTTCAAGCCAAGCTCTTAAGTGCCTTACAGGAAAGAGGTTTTTACCGGGTTGGCGGGACCGAAAGAATTGAAGTTGACGTCAGGATAATCGGTGCAACGAACCGTCCACTCGAAAAAATGGTGAATGAAGGGACTTTCCGCGAGGATTTATTCTATCGGATTAACGTGATTAGTTTTGATCTTCCTCCATTAAGAAACAGGAAAAAGGATATCCTGCTGCTAAGTGAACGGTTCATTCATGAGCTGAATAAGCAAAATGGCACCAGTATTACAAGCTGGGATCCCATGGTAGAGGAGGCATTAATTGAGTACGATTGGCCGGGTAACATCAGAGAATTACGGAATGTTTGGGAACGAGCCATGGTTTTTGCAGAAAACGGAAAGGTCCAAATCGGTGATTTACCAGACTATGTTGTGAAAAAAATCGGTTATGATTTTCTTATAGAAGAAACTGTGGAGACAAGGAATTTACCCTTAATTGAAAAAGCAGAACAAATAGCGATTCGAAAAGCATTACAGGATGCGAGCGGAAATAAAAGCAAAGCATGCCAGCTGTTAGGAATTAGCCGATCAGTTTTATATGATAAGCTACGAAAATATGATTTGGCAGAAAAACTGTAAGGTTTCCAAACACATTTTAAATCCAATATGTCGTTTTTTCAAACAAACACCATTTGTAAAAGAGCCTTTTTAAGGCTTTTTTTTATTTGGCATGAAATTTGCAGGATAAACAGGTAAAGGTTTTTCTCTAGAAAGGTTCAGGTTTATTCAAAAACGTCTTAGTTCTTATTCAAATGTTTAATTTAAAAAAGGGGGATTTTGTAAATGCGTGAAGTGGTGATTGTTGAAGCGGTACGTACACCGGTTGGAAAAAGAAAGGGAGTATTCAGCAACGTTCGGCCTGATGATCTGGCTGCAAAAGTGCTAAAGGAACTGGTTCAACGTGCTGGTATTTCACCTGGCATTGTAGAAGATGTGATTATGGGGTGTGTGCAGCAAGTTGAAGAACAAGCGTTAAATATTGCCCGTTCTGCGGTACTCATGGCCGATTTTCCCATTCATGTTCCTGGTACTACGATTGACCGGCAATGCGGCTCCGGTCAGCAAGCTGTTCATTTTGCAGCACAAGCGATTTTAGCAGGAGATATGGATGTTGTCATTGCGGGCGGAGTGGAAAGTATGACGAGAGTTCCAATGGGGGCGGCCCGTCAGAACTCAACTTGGAGTGAGACATTAACCTCAAGATACGAGATGATTCATCAAGGTCTGTCTGCTGAACGAATTGCTGAAAAATGGGGATATAGCCGTCAACAATTAGATGAGTTTTCTTTAGTGAGTCATGAAAGAGCACTCAAAGCACAAGCAGAGGGGCATTTCGAACGTGAGATCATGCCAATCGAAGTGACATTAGAAGATGGTGCCAAAACGGTTATCACACAAGACGAAGGACCAAGACAAGGTTCTACCCTTGAAAAATTAGGTAGTCTTCAACCAGCCTTTATGAAGGGTGGAAAAATTCACGCAGGTAATTCAAGTCAAATGAGCGATGGAGCAGCTGCATTATTATTAATGTCAAGGGAAAAGGCAGAAGAATTAGGTCTCAAACCAAGATTCCGTATTGTTTCTCGCTCTGTGGTCGGTTCGGATCCAACATTGATGCTGACAGGTCCGGCTGAAGCTTCAAGGAAAGCATTGGCTAAAGCGGGATTAGCAATTGAGGATATGGATACGTATGAAGTAAACGAGGCCTTCGCACCGGTTCCTATGTTGTGGCTGGATGAATTGAAGGGGGATCCAGGAAAATTGAATCCTAATGGCGGCGCAATCGCACTAGGTCATCCGCTTGGATGCTCTGGAGCCCGTCTCATGGTCACCATGATGCATGAACTAGAAAGAACCGGCGGCCGATACGGAATCCAAGCGATTTGTGAAGGCGGCGGAATGGCGAACAGTACCATCATCGAAAGACTTGACTAGAACACTTCTTCGTCAAAAGTAAAAGAGAACCCGCAGATATATTCGTAGAATCGCAGATATATCACAAGTATCATATTTTTCTATAAAGGAGAAAAGGTATGAAAATTAAAGGTCTTGTAGCAGTTGTAACAGGGGGAGCGTCGGGATTAGGTGAGGCAGCCGTAACCCGGCTTGTGGAAAATGGCGGGCGTGCAGCGATTCTTGATCTTCAAGAGGAGAGAGGGGCGGCGCTGGTTGAGAAGTTAGGCTCTGACAACGTTTTATATATTAAAACCAATGTTACCAGTGAAGAAGATGTACAATCTGCCGTGAATCAAGCTGTTGAAAAATTTGGTGCTATTCATGCGGCCATTAACTGTGCAGGAATTGGTGCAGCGGAAAAGACACTTGGAAAAGAAAAACCGCATGATCTCGGAGTCTTTACAAAAGTCATCCAAGTTAACCTAATAGGAACCTTTAATGTCATTCGATTAGCAGCTGAGAAAATGGCACAAAATGCTCCGAATGAGGAAGGGGAACGAGGAGTCATTATCAACACGGCCTCTGTAGCAGCATTCGATGGTCAAATTGGGCAGGCGGCCTATAGCGCATCAAAAGGTGGCATTGTTGGGATGACATTACCGATAGCCCGTGACCTTTCACGAAACGGGATTCGCGTTATGACGATTGCCCCAGGACTTATCGATACGCCATTATTTGCCGGAGCACCAGAAAAAGTCCGGCAGGCATTAGGCGCCATGGTACCATTTCCGCCAAGATTGGGCTATCCGTCTGAATATGCGATGTTAGCACAAAGTATTATCGAAAATCCGCTGTTAAACGGTGAAACCATTCGTCTTGATGGTGCCATTCGAATGCAGCCGAAATAATGAATGGAAGTAAAAGTTGGCTCATTTTAAGCGGAGAATAAATGGGCCAATCTTTATATTAGTAGGAACATCACGAACATGGGGTGGAAGAAATGGAAACAGTTATAGAACTAATAGTCGATGAAGGGAAAATTGACCATCTTGGTCATATGAATTATTTAGAGTATATTATTTTTTCCGAAAAAGGGATGATTGACTGGTTTCGGAAAGCCGGTGCTTTGCATGAAGAGTTAGCACAAAAAAAATTAGGAATGGTTTTTATAAACCTAGATGTTAACTACCTTAACGAGGCCAGGTTAGGAGATTCGTTAAAAATTATTACTAAGCCTGTGAAATTAGGGACTAAGAGCTTTGTGATCAGGCAGGATATTTATAATCAAGACCTTGTGCAAACAACGGAGTTAATAAAAACTTTTGTCATGTTTAATACGGCCACAAGAAAAAGTATTCCGGTCATTGATGAGATTGCTAGACACTTTACGAAAATAAAGAATCCTAGCAGTTGCTAAACAAAAAAAGGTAAGTTTGTTTTTATGGGCAGCTTACCTTTTTAAACGACTAGAGAGGGATGGTGCATTTAATGAATAATAAAAATATACATAAATGTCTATTGCCGTTACATGGTGCCATTAACTTTCGGGATATGGGCGGCATTGAAACGAGTGATGGCAGGAAGGTTAAAAAAGGTATTCTTTTTCGAGCGGCTGAATTAGCAGGACTAACGGAACAGGATAAGAGTTTTTTAGAATCACTTAACATTAAGAGTATCTTTGATTATCGCCGACGCGCGGAAGCAGAGCGAAAGCCTGACCCTATGATTGGCCAAGCAATTCATGAACGTGTCTCCGTTGCAGCTGAAGATAATATTACGACCCATTTGTTTGAAAAAAAAGATGCGCCAAAAGAGTATTTTAGTCAATTTACCGTTGAAGGGTTCCTAAAAATTTATGCGAAAATGCCAATCGAGAACCCATCCTATCAAAAGCTGATGGAGAGGTTGAAAAATCCTGAAGAAAATTTACCCCTTATCCATCATTGTACAGCCGGCCGTGACCGGACAGGGGTTGGTGCCATGATTATGCTTATGACCTTAGGTGTTCCTTATGAAATAGTTTTAGAGGACTACCTGCTCTCGAATGAGACATTAGCAGACTATCATAACCAGATTTTTATTAAAACTTCAGAGTTTTTTACAGAGGAAGAATGGATAGGATTTAAGGATGCCTTTCCTTTACGTGCAGACTATCTTCATGCAGCATATCATTCCATCCTTCAAAAGTATGGTTATTTTGATCATTATATAATGAGGGAATTTGGGATAACGAATGAAATCCGGAAAAAGATTCAGGAGTTCTGTTTAGAGTAGTAACAGTTATCAGATAATTATGAATTGAATGTCCCCTATAAAAGGGTTAAAATTCTTGTAAAGGCAGCAAAAATTTTTACATAAAAGAGGGTGAAGGATATTGAAATCACTGCAAATACCAGTGGTGGAGCTTCCAAAGGAGACGGAAGTATTAAGAAAAGAAATCAGGCAGTTTATTCAACAAGAAATAGAAAGCGGTTCCATTGAACCGAAATGTGATTGTTGGTTAAGCGGGTTTTCAGCCGAATTTTCTAGAAAGATGGGGGAACGTGGCTGGATTGGGATGACGTGGCCGAAAAAATATGGCGGCAGGGAGCGCCCATCCGTTGAAAGGTATATTGTTACAGAAGAAATGTTGGCCGCAGGGGCTCCGGTTTCTGGACACTGGATTGCAGACCGCCAGACTGGACCACTTCTGCTTAAGTTTGGAACAGATGAGCAAAAAGAGTTTTTCCTGCCCAATATTGCAAAAGGTGAGTGTTTCTTTGCCATTGGATTAAGTGAGCCTAATGCGGGTTCTGATTTAGCCAATATCCAATCTAGAGCGGTAAAAGTGGAGAAAGGCTGGGTATTAAATGGAAGTAAAATCTGGACAAGCGGAGCACATGTTGCTCATTATTCGATTGTTCTCTGCCGGACATCTTCTCAAGACCCCAACAACCGCCATGCAGGTATGAGTCAATTAATTGTAGACTTAAAGGCGCCGGGAGTCACTATCCGACCAATTTATTTAATGACAGGTGAACATCATTTTAATGAAGTGTTTTTTGAAGATGTTTTTATTCCAGATGAAATGATAGTGGGAGAAGTTGGGAATGGCTGGGCACAAGGAATGGCAGAACTAGCTTATGAGCGCAGCGGCCCGGAACGAATTTTAAGTACATATCCTCTACTGAATGAACTTACCAACCTGCTCATTGAAAAAGGAGATAAGAGAGGTCTGAATCAAGTAAGCCGGTTAATCTCCAGATTGTGGACTTTACGAAATATGTCACTAGGAATCGCTCAATTGCTAGAGGAGGGAGTACCGTCAAACATAATCGCTTCATTAGTCAAAGATATGGGCACCCAGTTTGAACAAGAAATTGCAGAGATTACAAGATTGCTCATTCATGTAAATCCCTCTATGGATTCGGAGTCACGCATTGAAAGGTATATGGCGCAGTCCATTCTTCAATCTCCTGGTTTTACGCTGCGCGGCGGTACGAATGAAATTCTTCGCGGGATTATTGCAAAGGGGGTTATCCAGTCATGAGTGAAATGAAAGAAATGATCATCGAATCCGCAACCAAAATAATGGAGAAATTTTCGACCAAAGAAGTGGTAAATGAGTCGGAAAATGGACTTTGGGGTGGTGAATTGTGGGATCGTCTTGCTGAATATGGAATGTTAAGTGTTGGGGTAGCGGAGGAATTAGGCGGAAGCGGCGGCGATTATGAAGATGCCCTTGGTATTTTACGATTAGCAGGAAAATACTCGGCACCGATTCCATTAGCGGAAACCTTTATGGTCAATTGGCTATTAGCAGATCATGGGGTGGAGATTTCCAATAAAATCTTAACAATTGCTTGTAAAAAAGAAATGGAGCCCTTTATCTTTCAGAAAAAGTCGGAAGGGTGGCTGGTAACAGGCAGGGCGAAACATGTCCCGTTTGCTAGATTTGCAGATTCCATGCTCGTTATGGGTGAAACAGCACAAGGACCCATTCTAGCACTGCTAGATTTAGAACAAGCCCAGATTATCCAGGGAAAAAATATGTCGGGAGAGGCACGCGATCAGGTCATTTTTAATCAGGTTTATTTAAAGGATTGTAAAATCATTGTAATCAACCGGGATGAGATAGAAAAGAAGGTTCTTTATTGTGGTGCTCTCATTAGATGTGTGATGATGGCGGGTGCATTAGAAAGAATTTTAGAGATCACGATTGATCATTCAAACGAAAGAGCTCAATTCGGAAGACCGATTCATCGTTTTCAAGCGGTTCAGCATCATATTGCTGCATTAGCGGGGGAAACAGCGGCCGCAAGCCTTGCTGCTGATTATGCTGTTCATTTTTTTGACAAAGATCCTTTTTCGAAAGAAATTGCACTGGCAAAAATAAGGGTAAATGAGGCAGCTGGAAAGGGAAACACCATCGCCCATCAAGTTTTGGCGGCCATTGGATTTACCTATGAACATACATTGCATCACAGTACTCGGAGACTGTGGTCGTGGCGCGATGAATATGGTACGGAGTTTGATTGGGAAGACGTGCTAACAGAAGAGTTATTAACATTAGAGAAGGATGACCTCTGGACATTGGTCACCGGTGTAAAAAATTCTTCAACAAAGGCGGGAATAAAATGAAAGATCTATTATTTACAGTAGAAGACCATGTGGCAAGAATTGTTCTGAATCGTCCGGACAGTTTGAACGCTTTCAGCCTAGAAATGATTGACTTATGGATTGAAGCCCTGGAAACAGTTCGTGATTCTGAAGATATTCGGGTCCTGGTGGTTTCGGGTAATGGACGCGGGTTCTGTTCTGGCGGGGACATTAAGTCGATGGCAAATGGAGATGGTTTTTTACAGGGCAGTGGAACGGAAGATATGTCCTCAACTGCTTTAGCCAGAAAAAATTCCCTGTGGAAAAAAGTCCAAAGGGTACCGCTTCTCTTACAAGAAATCGATATTCCAGTGATTGTTGTTTTACACGGGTTTGCGTTTGGGGCAGGGTTTGATATGAGCTTAGCTTGTGACATTCGTATTGCTTCAGAAAATACGAAGATTTCTGAGAGCTATTTAAATGTTGGAATTGTACCAGGGGATGGGGCAGCGTGGTTTTTACCAAGATTAGTAGGAACAGATAAAGCACTGGAGTTGTTATGGAATCGAACGGTTCTGACTGCTCAAGAAGCAAAAGATATGGGGCTCGTTACACATGTCATTCCGGATGATCAATTACAAGAATTTGTTAATCAGTATGTTGCAAAGTTGGCTGCTGGTCCACAAGCGGCGATGCGTTTTACAAAGAGAGCGGTATACCAGGGGTTAAACATGGACTTACGTTCTTCCTATGATATGATATCCTCCGCCATGGGGATTGTAACGGAACTTGAGGATTATCAAGAAGGTGTCAGGGCCGTTCTTGAAAAAAGAAAACCAAACTTTAAATAGGCGGTGTTGTATGACTGTAATCCCAAAGCCCGCATCAACAGTTGTTTTAATGGATGATTCTTCGAGGGTTTACTTAACAAAACGGCCAGTGTCAATGAAATTTATGGGAGGGTTCCACGTTTTCCCCGGAGGAGCCGTAGAAAAAACGGATCAGCAGGTTTTAGATAGTACTCACATTTTGAGTAATATACAACATTCTATTAGTCTTTCATATTACCTAACTGCAGCAAGGGAATTGTTTGAAGAGGTTGGGGTATTATTAGTAACAGATAAAGACGGTAATCCGTTTCAATTACCAAAGGATAAAATAAGAGCCTATCGACAACAACTCGTAAATGGTGAAATTTCTTTTATCCGGTTGCTCGAACTAGAGAATCTTTATATAGACCTTCAATGTTTAACCTACTTCGGACAAATAATTACACCAGAGGAGATGCCAATCCGGTTTGATACTCGTTTCTTTTTAGCAAGGCTGCCGCAAGGGCAAATTCCAGAACCAGATTTAACAGAAATTGATGAAGCCTGCTGGTTTCAACCTGACGAGGCATTGGCAGCTTGTAAGAATAAACAGATTAGGCTTGCACCTCCCACTATTATTACACTACAAACCATTAAGAACTATGAAAACGGCGGGGATCTGTGGATGACGGTAACAAATAGGGATTTGCTTGAGTTACTCAAGCGGCAATAGACGTTTATACAAGCCGGCTGTTATATAAACAGCCGGTTTTTATTTGATCACTCCGATTAGCGGTCTTAAGCTAAAATAGTCTAATGCTTGGTTAACCTCCCCCAATTTATAGATCTTTTTTTCCAGACAGAATTGAATGACCAAGTCAAACGTTTCACTGTCAGATAGTGTATACCCAGCGGAACCTAAAAGCTCATCTGCCTCCATTAAATCAAGCTCCAAGGCTAGGGCAAGGGCGATAGTAGTATTTTTCCCTGGCCGGTAATCTTTGTTGGATCGAATTTTTGAAAAATGTCTTCGGTCCATTCCTGCTTTTTTATAAATGTCCGCATCACTAGCACCTTTTTCATCGATAAAACGGAACAATAACTCCTTAAATGAAGGTTTCCTGTTTTTTTTTATAAAGTTTTTCATTTCAGCACTATAAACTTCTTCGGAAATATTTCTTTCAATCATGTCTTCAGATCTATAAACAGAAAAGGTTACAGGATTTAAATGAAGTTCTATATATTCTTGCAATTCTTTTAATAATATTCTATCAATCATAACGGTACCTCCGGAAAATGTCGCTTGATAAGCGACCAAATAATGGATAGATTCCCTTACTATTATAGTATAAAAGAAGCCGAGAGGATGATAGAGATGAATAGCAATTTAACAGAAATCATTTTTCTACTTGACCGAAGTGGTTCAATGGCAGGACTTGAAAGTGATACAATTGGCGGATTTAACGCCTTCGTCGATAGACAAAAGAAACTAGAAGGGAAAACCATCGTGACAACAGTTCTTTTCGATGATCAGTATGAGATATTATGGAATGGAATTGATGCGGAGAAAATAAAGCTTACGGAAGACCTTTATAATGTAAGAGGATGTACAGCTTTGCTGGATGCTGTCGGTAAAACGATTATAGATGTAGGTTACAGATTATCGCAAACAAATGAGGAAAATCGACCAGAAAAAGTGATTTTTGTCATTACTACAGACGGATTCGAAAACGCCAGCCGGGAATTTACTTATAAAAAAGTAAAGGAGTTAATTAAACATCAACAAGAGAAGTATAACTGGGAGTTTATTTTTCTGGGTGCTAATATTGATGCGGAAAAAGAAGCTGACAGTCTCGGTATATCATTGGAGAATGCTTATAGCTTTGAAGCATCCGAAAAAGGTGTTGAAATCATGTATAACATGGTAAGTGAAGCCATATTGGAAAAAAGGCAAAAATAAAGCACCTGGAAAAAAATCCACAAATCTTATGATTTGTGGATTTCGTGTTTGATTAAAATGGTTTGGATCAGCACCACAGAGTTTGTTTTCGTTGAAGCGAATTCTTCCTTCTCCGTTTTTTGTAAAATCTCTCGGACTTTAGATGTATTTTTACCTTTTGAAATAGAAATTTCATATTTTAGTTGTATAATAAGAACTTGTTCAATAGAAGGAGGGATTATTTTATGGAATGGACTTTAGCGGGATTGTTTGGAATTTCGATTGTATTGCTCGTCATTTCTTTAGCCAAGAATTTTCATATGTCAAAAGTTAACCACAGGGAAATTGATGTGGTTCATATATCGATGATGAAGGAAATAAACACCATTCAAGAATCCATCAAGGATCTTGAGCTTGATTTAGAAGTGATGGCAAAGGAAACAGGAGTTCAACTATCTTCAGAGGAAAAAGTTCTTTTGCGCGAAGTCATCGATTTATATCGGCGAAATTATTCGATTGAAAGTATCGCAGAAATGAAACAGGTATCAGTAAATGAAATCGAACAGCTGCTTGCCCCTTATTCGAAAGTGAAGGAAGAAAGGAGATTAGTGGCAAATGCGAATTAATTTACTGAACAGTTTTGCGGCCGGTATTCTCATTGCAACTACGATTACTGGGATTGTATATTTTTCGAGTAAAAATGAAAATACAAAAGCTGCAGTGCAATCAACCGAATTAACCGTAAAAGAAATGAAAAACAAGCTCGAAACTGAAGGTTATGTTGTTCAAACAATAGAAGAATATGAAGCGAGCACAAAAGAGGAAAAAACCTCTGAATCAAAAGAGACTCCAGCAAAAGAAACCGTAACACAAATCGTTGTAAATGTTTCAGAAGGAATGACTAGCATCGATGTTGGTAACGTACTAGTACAAGCGAAAATGGTTGAAAATGCTTTTGCTTTCTCGAAAGATATAGAAAGTAGAGGGCTCCAAAACAGGTTGAAGCCGGGTACGTATGTAGTGTCCAGTGATATGTCTTACGACCAAGTTATCTCAACGATCTTTAAATAGTGAAAAATTAGGTCCTCATGAACACTCATGAGGACTATTTTTAACTCTAGTATTCTGATTATTGTGAATTGACACTCAAATATAACCGGACTAAACTAGAGGAAAAACAGGTGATTCACGGAGGCGATGAAGTTGAGCTTACAAGGTAAAGTGGGAATGGAGTTAAAAACATTTACGTTTGAGATAGAAAAGGGAAAAATTAGGGAGTTTGCTCTTGCGATTGGCGACAATCACCCTAGCTATGAAAGCGGGGAATCACTTCCTCCTACTTTTGCTACCGTCATGGAAATGTGGGGAGGGGCCGACTTTTTTGAAATAATAGAGAGGTTGGAATTGGACATTACGAATGTTTTACACGGTGAACAGGAATACATTTATCTCGGTAAAATCAAGGTCGGTGACAAAGTAACCGGAATAACAAAGGTTAAAGATGTACTGAATAAAAAACATTTAGACATTTACAAGCTGGAAACCCATTTTAAAAATGAAGCAGGAGAAACTGTTTTAATTAGTAAAAATACAGTTATTGAGCGCCAATAGGCAAAGGGGGACTAAGTCATGAAAATTGGTCAGGAATTAAAGCCTGTTAGGAAAGAAGAAATTACCCATACACAACTAGTTCGATACGCTGGGGCATCAGGGGACTTTAACCCGATCCATACAGTGGTTCCATTTGCAGAACAGGCTGGATTAGGCGGGGTAATCGCACATGGAATGTTAATCATGGGGTTTATTGGGCAGGCGATTGGTACATGGTTTGATGTTACCCAACTGCTAAATTTTCGGGTTCGCTTCCAAGCCATTACTCGACCAGGCGAAAAAATTACTATATTGGGGCAAATAACAGGGGAAACCATAGATAGGTGGATTTGCGAAGCCAAAGCAATCAATGAAAAAAATGAGGTAAAAGCAAGAGGTTCATTCGAAATAAAAAAGTAATGTACGTTTAGTCTACGGTAATACAGATAAGGAATGGTTCCTCTTTTTCTAGACAAAATAATAGTATGAAAGGAGGCATCTCCATGGCGAAAAAAGATTTATTTGAACGGAATATCAATTTAGACGCATCCGCCTCAATTCCGCCGGATGTTCGTAAAAAAATCATACAGATGGATCACGATGAAAAAACAAAACGAATGACCAAACGGCCCCAGTAGCTCTTTTTGTAAAATAACGGGAATCATTTTTGATGATAGATTCCCGTTACACTGAAAAAATGATGATGGAGGGAATCATTATTCGAGAAAGATGCCCGTTACACCGGAAAACTGTTGTAAGCGGGAATCATTATTCGAGAAAGATGCCCGTTACACCGGAAAACTGTTGTAAGTTGGAACCATTTTCCCCGAAAGATGCCCGTTGCACCGGAAAACTGTTGAAAGCGGGAATCATTATCTGTGAAAGATACCCGTAGCATAGGAAAACTGTTGTAAGCGGGAATTATTATCTGTGAAAGATGCCTGTTGCAGCAAAAAACTGTTGAAAGCGGGAATCATTATCCGTGAATGGTGCCCTTTACACCTGAAAACTGTTGTAAGCGGCAACCATTATCCGAGAAAGATACCCCTTGCACCGGAAAACTGTTGTAAGTTGGAACCATTTTCCCCGAAAGATGCCCGTTGCATAGGAAAACTGTTGTAAGCGGGAATTATTATCCGTGAAAGATGCCTGTTGCACAGGAGAACTGTTGTAAACGGGAATCATTATCCAAGAAAGATGCCCGTAGCATAGGAAAGCTGTTGTAAGCGGGAACCATTATCCGAGAAAGATACCCCTTGCACCGGAAAACTGTTGTAAGCGGGAATCATTATCCAAGAAGGATGCCCGTTGCACAGGAGAACTGTTGTAAACGGGAATCATTATCCAAGAAAGATGCCCGTTACACCTGAAAACTGTTGTAAACGGGAACCATTATCCGAGAAAATACTGTAAGCGGGAATCTTTCAATCAAAAAGACTACCGCTCCAACCGGTAAATCACCTAACGGGAATCAATTGCTACCTTAATAACCTCTAAAAATAGTAGTAACCACCCCAGCCTTAAACAATCCTCATGAAAAACCCTGTTCCTGAAGCAGAAAATTATTGCTATCATAAAGTAAATAAGTGAAAGGCGGGGAAATGTTGTGGTACACCAAACAGAATTGGATGGAAAAGGTCTAGATCATGTCGAAATTCTTCAGGTAAAAAATTGGATGACGCCAAGCCCTTATTATATTTCATCGGGTGAGACCATTCGGGAAGCTGCCGAGAAGATGGAGCACCTTCGCGTAGATTGCTTGCCAGTGATTGATGATAATGACTTGTTTTTAGGCATGATAACAATGCGAAACTTACTTTTCCATTTTCTTCGGGGAACGAAAAGCGAAGAATTAGCCTCAAACTTACTAATAAGAAATGTCGTTAGTATACATCCCACTGATTCAATATTGAATGTCAACTCATTGCCATATAGTCACTTACCCGTACTAGATGATCAAGGAAAACTTGTTGGAGTGTTAACACAACGGGATATTCTTGATGGTTTTTCCAAATATATATACAAACTACAGCAAAAACAAAATTCAGCAGAAGCTTTAGGTGTAATACTAGAGAGTGCCTATGAAGGTATTGCCGTCGTGGATGAAAATGGGGTACTCCAGGAATTTAATGAAGCCTATTGCCGCTTTGTTGGAATCAAAAGAGAAGATGCGATAGGCAGGCATGTCACTGAAGTAATTGATAATACGAACTTACATATTACGGTTAAAACAGGTATCCCTGAGAGAGGAGTCTTACAAAATATACACGGACAAGATATGGTGGTACACCGTATCCCGATTTGGCGGGAAGGTAAAGTGGTGGGAGCCATTGGAATGCTCATTTTTGAAGGAGTAACCGAGGTTTATAAAATTTACGAAAGATTACAAGAAAACAACCGAAAAAAGGTTTCTCAACATGAACTTTTCACGATAAAAAAAGAAAAGGACAGCCGAATGACCCTTGACCAGATTATTGGAACAAGTGAAGAAATCCTCCATGTTAAACGAATGGCCAGGAGAGCGGCTAGAACAGCTGCGACCGTTTTGATTACTGGAGAAAGCGGTACGGGAAAAGAGATGTTTGCCAAGAGCATACACCACTTAAGTCCTTTTTCTACTGGGCCATTTATTAGCGTAAACTGCGGGGCGATACCGGAGCATTTATTTGAATCCGAGCTGTTCGGTTATGAGGAAGGGGCATTTACTGGTGCAAAGAAAGGCGGAAAACCTGGGAAGTTTGAATTAGCCGATAACGGAACGCTTTTTCTTGATGAAATTGGTGAATTACCGCTAGTGATGCAAACAAAGCTTTTACGTGTTCTCCAGGAAAAAGAGGTCGAACGTGTTGGAGGCGTGAAAAAATATCAAATTAATGTACGAATCATTAGTGCAACCAATCGAGATTTAAGGGTAATGGTAGACAAAGGTGAGTTTCGTGAAGATTTGTATTACAGACTTAATATCATTCAACTTCCTCTTCCGCCTCTCAGAGAACGAAAGAAGGACATCCCCATTTTAATTGATCGTTACATGAAGGAAATTTGTGAAAGATATCAAATGCCGGTTAAAACATTAACCGGTGAGGCAGCAGCTGCATTAATGAGTTATCATTGGCGGGGCAATATTCGTGAACTGGTCAATACAATTGAAAGACTCGTCACACTCGTTGATGGATATATTATTGGATTGGAACATTTGCCAATATCGTTTCATCGTAAAGAGGATGAAGATTTGGTTGCAATTCCTCCCCAAGCACCAACTTTAATGCAGGAAGCTAAAATCCAGGGGGATCTCAAAGAAAAGGAAATCGTGATTCAAGCTTTAAAACAAGCAGGCGGAAATAAATCCAGAGCTGCTGAAATTTTAGGAGTCCACCGAACAACTCTATATCAAAAACTAAAAAAGCATGGAATCAATTAATCAATAGAATATTAGATAATTGTGTAGAGATAACACTACACAAATACTACAGTTGTAGTTTTATCACAACATGTAATAGTAGACAAAGGCTTATATACTGTATATTTTTACTTGGCACACTTCTTGCATTTTAATAGGATGATAAGTTAAAAAAGGGGTGAAAGCTAAAGTGGAGAATTTTGCAGTATTTCGAACACCAAAATCCATTTTTTATGGAAGAAAGGCTTTTGAAAATGTTGGGAAGGAAGTTAGATCAAGAGGAAAGAAAGCCCTTATTGTAAGCGATAAAATAATGGCTGAACTTGGCTACGTTAATGAATGTCAAAACTTTCTTCAAAAAGAAGGGGTAGATAGTGCGGTATATCTTGGAGTAAATTCTGAACCAACAGATACATATGTGGAGGAGTCACTTGAACTTCTAAAGCAGGAACATTGTGATGTCGTTATTTCCTTAGGCGGCGGGAGCTGTATTGATACGGCTAAAGCAATTGCAGTACTTGCAACGAATGGAGGATTTATTGGGGATTATATGCGGGAGAAGAAAATCGCTGAAAATAAATCTGTCCCGCATATTGCAATTCCGACAACGGCAGGTACTGGTTCGGAAGCAACCGATGTTACTGTTATTACCAACACAAAAAATGATGTCAAAATGATGATTAAACAACCTGCTTTTATGCCGGAAGTGGCGATCGTAGATCCTTTATTATCGATTTCATCACCGCCTAGTATAACATCTGCTACAGGGGTTGATGCTCTAAGCCATGCGATTGAGGCCTATCTTTCAAGAAAATCTCATCCAATGACAGATACATTGGCTTTATCGGCAATGAAACTTATTGTGAAAAATTTGTTAACTGCTTACTCCGATGGAAAAAATGTAGATGCTCGTGAAGCGATGTCTTTAGGTTCCCTTCAAGCGGGAATGGCGTTTTCAAATGCTTCGGTCTGTCTTGTCCATGGGATGTCAAGACCCATTGGGGCACTGTTCCACGTCCCGCATGGCATTTCAAATGCAATGCTCCTTCCAGCGGTGTTGGAATTTAGTAAGGATGCTTGTATTGATCGATTAGCCGATATTGGCCGGATTTTCCAGTCTGGAAATGAAAGCCTTTCCAATGAAGAAGCAGCTGAAATGGCTGTTACCTCTATTAAAGAGCTTTGTCTAAAGTTGAATATCCCGAACCTCAAGGGATGGGGAATTGACCAAAATGCTTTTGAAGGTGTAGTCGAGAAAATGGCGGTAGATGCAATTGATAGCGGGAGTCCTGGAAATAACCCTAGAATCCCAACGCACAGTGAATTAGTTGAACTTTACCATATTTGCTATCATTATCAGTTTTCGACAGAAACGAAAGTCCTTTAAGCAAAGGTGGAGAAGGACTATACGGGTCAAATGAAGAAAAAGGGGAATGGGGGAAAATGAAATGTTAGGCATGGTTGGTTTAATTGCATCTTTAATTGTATTAATGTATTTAACAATGAGGGGCATTAACATCATTGTAGCAGCTATCCTTAGTGCGATTCTTGTTGCCGTTACAGGGGGACTGAACTTAGAAAATGCACTAGCAGAACATTATATGACTGGATTTACAGGGTATTTCAAATCTTGGTTCTTGATCTTTTTACTTGGTGCGATCTTTGGAAAAATCATGCAGGAAACCCGTGCCGCTGATAGTATTGCCAATTGGGTAAAAAATACCCTGGGACCACAGCGGGCAGTGTTTGCCGTTGTTGCTGCTGCAGCCATTATGACATATGGCGGGGTAAGTTTGTTCGTTGTTGGATTTGCCGTATATCCTATTGCGGTTTCATTATTTAAAGCGGCGAATTTACCACATCGTTTTATTCCAGCTGCACTAGTGTTCGGTTCAGTTTCCTTTACGATGACCTCGCCGGGCTCCCCTGAAATTCAGAACCTTATTCCAACTGAATTTTTTGGAACGAAACCGACTGCTGGTGGGATTATCGGAGTAATCATGGCGTTAATTATTATGGTAGTGGGTGGAATGATTCTCGGAAGAATGGTTAGAAAAGCAGTTCAAAATGGGGAAACATTCTCATTGCCTAATCAGCTTTCTTTAGCCTCTAATGAATCAGCAGCTGCCGTCTCAGAAGAATTAGAGATGCAAAGACCTTCTGAACAAGTAAAAGGAAAAGAGAATCCCAATACTGTTTTCGCCATTTTACCTTTAGTTGCCGTCATCGTATTGTTGAATACTCTCTCCAATTTTATGTCTTCAACAGGTGCTGCACTTATCTCGTTAGCAAGCGGAATTTTTCTAGCCTGCATTTTAATGTATAAATTTTTGCAAGAATTCTGGTCAGCATTAGCTAAAGGATCACAAGATGCCCTTGTGGCGGTTGCAAATACATGTGCCGTTGTAGGTTTTGGCAGTGTTGCAGCACAAGTGGCTGCATTTGATACGGTTGTGGATAGCTTGGTAAATCTTCCTGGCCCGCCATTAATGGGATTAGCCGTTGCGGTAACCCTTATTTGCGGTATAACTGGTTCGGCTTCAGGAGGACTTGGTATTGCACTGCCTATTTTGGCTCCAATGTATATGGCCCAAGGCTTGAATCCTGGGGAAATGCATCGAATTTCTGCCCTTGCGTCCGGCGGCTTGGATTCTCTTCCTCATAATGGCTATATTGTTACCACCATTCGAGCCATATGTGGTGAAACACATAAACGTGCTTATTGGCCAGTATTCGTGCTTAGTGTAATCATTCCTACGATTGTGTTAGCTTTGGCTGTCGTTTTATATACGATCTTCTAAATTATGAATCTGAAAGGGGAAATTTCTTATGACAACAACAACTACTACGGTACTTAAAAATTTTATAAATGGTGAGTGGGTAGAGTCAAAAACTGAAAAATATGAAAAGGTGCCCAATCCTGCTACTGGAGAAGAGCTTGCTGTAGTCCCATTATCTACTCGTGAGGACCTTGACACAGCAGTAAAATCTGCAAAGGAAGCCTTTAAAACTTGGAGTAAAACACCGGTCCCGAAGCGTTCTCGTATTCTATTTAAATATCAGCAATTATTGGTTGAACATTGGGATGAACTGGCAACTTTAATTACGAAGGAAAACGGAAAAAGCTTTAAAGAAGCGTATGGTGAGGTACAGCGTGGAATCGAATGCGTGGAATTTGCTACAGGAGCACCATCGCTAATGATGGGGAAACAGCTGCCTGACATTGCCACAAATATTGAATCGGGTATGTATCGTTATCCTGTTGGGGTAGTTGGGGGTATTACGCCGTTTAACTTCCCGATGATGGTTCCATGCTGGATGTTCCCGCTTGCTATAGCCTGCGGAAACACTTTTGTTTTAAAGCCTTCAGAAAGAACACCAATCCTTGCCAATCGTTTAGCGGAATTGTTTAAAGAAGCTGGATTGCCGGATGGAGTGTTTAATATTGTTCATGGTGCACATGATATCGTAAATGGGCTATTGGATCATAAAGATGTACCGGCTATCTCTTTTGTTGGTTCTCAACCTGTAGCAGAGTATATTTATAAATCTGCAGCGGCGAATGGCAAACGAGTTCAGGCATTAGCAGGTGCTAAAAACCACTCCATCGTGATGCCGGATGCGGACTTAGAATCAGCGGTTAAAGAAATTATTGGCGCTGCCTATGGTTCAGCGGGTGAAAGATGTATGGCATGCTCTGTTGTAGTAGCAGTAGGAGATGTTGCTGAACCATTAATCCAGCTGCTCAATAAAAGAGCGGATGAGATTAAAATAGGGAACGGGTTGGACGAAGATGTATTCTTAGGACCTGTTATTCGAGAAGAAAACAAAGTGAGAACGGCAAACTATATTGAAATTGGTGAAAATGAGGGTGCAACTCTTGTCCGCGACGGCCGTAAAGATGAAGCCTATCATGAAAATGGCTACTTTATTGGACCGACGATTTTTGACAATGTGAATCCTTCAATGAGAATTTGGAAAGAGGAAATTTTTGCACCGGTTCTCTCTATCGTTCGTGTTAACAGCCTTGAAGAGGCAATTGAGCTGACGAACCAATCCGACTTCGGCAATGGAGCTTGCTTATTTACAGATAGCGGCAGTGCGGTACGTTATTTTAGAGAAAATATTGAAGTAGGTATGCTTGGGGTAAATATCGGCGTTCCAGCACCAATGGCATTTTTCCCATTCTCCGGCTGGAAAAACTCTTTCTATGGAGATCTGCATGCAAATGGCACTGACGGAGTTGAATTCTACACAAGACGAAAAATGTTAACCGCTCGCTGGTAAAAGCAAAAAACCGACATTCAAATCGAATGTCGGTTTTTTTTACTTTTGGCAGGGGAGGGGTTGGTAAAATTATTAATATTATTAAGTTTTCGAAACGGCGATTAGCTTGTTTAATTCATTGGTTAATTCCGTAAATAATGCTTTATTTTTCTGATCCAATGCAGCATCAATTTGATTTTTTACATTTTCTATTCTTTGTTCGATTGTCATTTTTTCAATTAAGTGGTCCACTTCTTTCGCATCCCGCTGAAATTGTTCATATTGTTTCATATCAGATGAAACATGGTTATCAATCAACTGGAGATAACGATAATTTAGCCGGCTGCCATTAAAATGTAGGATGATATTGATTTTATCAGCAGGATTCATCATCAGCTCACCGAGTGCTTTAGAAACATCCTCAGTTTTGCGCTGACCATTGTAGAACACAAAACCCGGTTCATCCGAATTAATACTTGAAAACACGATCGTTTTTTCTCCAAGCTTAATCTTTTCGGTAAAAGAGACATTTTCAAGGAGATGGAAATGTTGAATGATATATTCTACTAATTTACGTGCATCTTTACGTTTTAGTTGATGGTGTTCTATAAACCATTTTAAGAAATTCGATTTTTCTACAGGTGAAACCCATTTTTTCATAGAACTACACCTACTAACCTCATTTTCTCCTATTTTACCATGAAATGGCTAGTTGGGGTTATTGATATCCAAATCCTTTAGTATCTCTTTTATGTGAGATGAAGGGATGGCTGCGCCAATGGTTTCTTTTGTTTCAATTGTAGGATTTTGCAGCGTTGCAAAAATTACACCTATCACTTCGCCATTTTGATTGATCACCGGACTTCCACTATTACCTCGATAGATAGGGGCATCAATCATCATGACGGGAACATCCCAATCTTGTAACTGAACCTGACCGACAATCGTTCCTTCATTAGCAATTTGAGTAAAGGCTAAAGGGTTTCCGATAAAGATAATTTGTTCTCCGTTCCATTTTTTCCAGTCTTCTTCAAAACTTAACGGCAGGACAGGAAGGTTGTTTGCATCTATATCTACAATCGCAAGATCAAGGTTTGGATGTTTGCTTATAACCTTTCCTACAAAAGATCCTTCTGTCTTTGTATGTACATTGACTTTACTCAAACCTTCCACAACATGAGCGTTTGTCACAATTAAGCCATCTAGTCCTATATTAAACCCTGTACCTTTTCTTCCATCCATTTCTATTGTAACAACGGATTTCTTATACTCTTTCACTTCGTTTTTTTGAGAAAGTCTATTAGACATTTCTACGAAACGAATGGCCGGAATGTTAAAAACATTAAACCAGACTTCTAATCCGCTAATGAGCAATGCTGCTACAAGGAGGGAACTAACGATCTTAACAATTAAGTTTTTCCGTTTTCTCTTCTGAAGCTTTTCCTTTTCCCATTCTTGGGCATCGTCACCGGCAAAAAAAGCTTCCCAATTCATTTCTTCATCAGATTGGTCTTGGATAAGATCTTTCTTTTCATTTTCCAATTTAATCCCTCATTACATAAAAATATATCTATAATTATACCTGTTCAAGAGTCCTTTTGGAGATTTTGAATTTAAAGGTAAAGATGCTATACTTTACCTGCCATATTGGTAGATATACCGAAATAAAGGAGGAAAATTAAATGTATACTTCTATATCAGAATTTATCGATGAGTGGAATCAGGAATCTGCCTCAACTCAAAAGATTTTAGACACATTAACGGATGAGTCGCTGCAGCAAAAAGTTTCAGCTGAAGACCGGACACTTGGAGAGATTGCCTGGCATATTGTCTCAAGTACGCCTGGAATGTTAATGGAGTTTGGTGTAACAGTTAAAGGGATGCTGGACCCAAATAATTTACCAACATCGGCGAGAGAGATAGCTGAAATCTTCCGGAATGTGAGTGCTGAAACAAGTGAAGCATTAAGACAACAATGGACAGACGAATCTTTAAAAGAAATGAGAAATGTCTTTGGGATGGAAATGCCAAAAGCAGTAACCCTATCACTTTTGATCAAACATATTATTCATCATCGTGGCCAGATGACAGTCCTTATGCGCCAGGCGGGGTTAAAGGTTCCAGGAGTGTATGGACCATCAAGAGAGGAATGGAGCCAATTGGGCTTAGACGCCAATTCGATATAGGCTGGCGTCCAAAAAAGAGCCGTTTTCTTTTTTAGGAAGCGGCTTATGTTTTCCACAAGCTCGGAGGAAAAAATGAAAAAATTGTTTAAAAGGTTATTTATTAATCTATTATTTATCATTACTTACATCTGATGGCGAATTTGCTGTTTTCCATGATTGGACACTTGAATGTCGGACAAACGGCAGTGGTGTTACACGGGAACACACGCTTGAAGAATTGAAAAAATTAGATATTGGCTATGGCTATACAGCTAATCATGGTAAAACCTATCCTTTTCGTGGAAAAGGAATAGGCTTAATGCCTTCCCTTACTGAAGTTCTTGAGCATTTTCCAAACCAATCTTTCTTGATACATATAAAAAGTGATGACCCAAATGAAGGAGAACATCTAGCAAACTATCTTTCTGATCTGCCAACCAATCGGCTAAATCAACTTGCTGTATATGGAGGCAACCAGCCTATAGCGGTGGTAAAGGAGAAACTTCCAGCATTACGTGTGATGTCAAAAGCCACACTTAAAAGTTGTTTACTTCCTTATATTGCAGTGGGCTGGACCGGGTTTGTACCCTCTAGTTGTCAGAAAACCCAGCTTCATATTCCTGAAAAATATGGGCCATTTTTGTGGGGATGGTCTGAAAAGTTTTTAAAACGAATGGACAAAGTTGATACGCGAGTCATTGTAGTAGCAGGTGATGGAAGCTGGTCAGAGGGCTTTGACTCTGAAGAGGATCTCACAAGGCTGCCGGATAATTATTCGGGTGGTATTTGGACGAATCGAATTGATCGCATTGCACCTGTTATAATAAATGGGAATTAACAGTTTGTTAAAAAAATTTTAAAAAGGTGTTTTATGAAAAAAATAATTATTATTGGAGCTGGAATTCTCGGGGCTTCAGCGGCTTATCACCTTTCAAAAAATGGTGCAGAGGTAATATTAATCGACCGGGAAGATCCCGGACAGGCTACAGATGCTGCGGCCGGGATAGTTTGTCCTTGGCTTTCACAGCGGCGAAATAAAGCATGGTATCAGTTAGCAAAAGGTGGAGCCCGGTATTATCCTGAACTAATTGCTCAATTAAAAGAAGACGGAGAAGAACAAACAGGATATCAAAGAGTGGGTGCCTTAAGTCTCCATTCCGATTTGAAAAAGCTGGAGCAGATGGCAGAAAGGGCATTAAAACGCAGAGAGGAAGCACCTGAAATTGGTGAGGTTACGATCTTATCTCCGGCTGAAACGAAGAGACTTTTTCCGCCTTTATCTGAAGATTATGGGTCTGTTCACGTCAGCGGCGGGGCCCGTGTAAACGGGAGAGCTTTGCGTAGTTCGCTGATAAACGCTGCTATAAAAAATGGTGTTGTTTTTCACCGCGGAGAGGCTTCGATTGTTTGTGAAAATAAACGAGCAGTCGGGATAAAGTTACAAGATCGTCAATTGTCGGGAGAAGCTATCATTGACACCGCTGGTGCATGGTCAAGAGAACTATTAAAACCGATTGGTGTTGAATTTTTAGTGGAGCCGCAAAAGGCACAAATTGTCCATTTGGAAATACCTGGAGCGGATACTTCTTCATGGCCGGTCATCATGCCGCCAGGTAACCATTATATCTTAACTTTTGAAAGCGGCCGTATTGTTGTCGGATCAACTCATGAAAATGAGGCTGGATTTGACACGCGTGTGACTGCCGGCGGAGTTCATGAAATCTTGAACAAAGCCTTAGCCGTTGCACCGGGTTTATCAGAGGGCACGATTCTCGAAACCAGAGTAGGATTACGGCCTTTTACCCCAGGTTTCCTTCCGGTAATAGGTCCTTTACCTGACTATCAAGGGCTTTATTTAGCCAATGGATTAGGAGCATCAGGGTTAACAAGCGGACCATACTTAGGTGCTGAACTGGCAAAACTGGTTTTAGGAAAACAAACAGAACTTGATTTTAGTCTTTATGATGTGTCAGGTGCAGTAAAAAAGTGAAGTTAAAGGGAACTAGCGGAGACTATTAATAGTATTATTATAGGAAACGATGGACATCTTATAAAAGTCATGGTGATAAAATTTTCCATTTGGTTT
Organism: Neobacillus sp. Marseille-Q6967; assembly: GCF_946151075.1. Classification (GTDB taxonomy): domain Bacteria; phylum Bacillota; class Bacilli; order Bacillales; family Cytobacillaceae; genus Neobacillus. The sequence continues at coordinate 952,869 of NZ_OX267715.1, forward strand.
TATAGGAGTGAAAAAAGTGAAAAGAAATATATTTCATTTACTACTGTTGCTGCTTGTCATTACCGTTTTTATTTGGTCCGTGATTAAGCCTGCAGGATACCTAATCTGGACAATGGAAGTACTGCCAGCCATTGTGACAATTATCATCGTCCTAGCGCTATATAATAAGTTTCGTCTCACCACGCTGTCCTATTTTATCATAGCCATTCTTTCCATTACGATGTTCATTGGCGGACATTATACTTACTCAGAGGTTCCTCTTTTTAATTGGCTCAAAGAATCTTTTGATTTGAACCGGAACCACTATGATCGTTTTGGACATTTTCTAAAGGGGATGTATGTTATTGTCATAAGAGAAATATTCATTCGAAAAAGCCCCCTTAAAAAAGGTTCATGGTTAATTTCAGTTGTATTAAGTTTTTCATTAGCAATTGGTGCCTTATATGAAATTATCGAATGGCTAGGTTCTAAAATTGGAGAAAGTGGAAAAACCACCGAAGAGTTTTTGGGAGCACAAGGAGATATATGGGATGCTCAGTGGGATATGGCGTTAACTTTTGTTGGTTCTATACTTTCGCTATTCCTCTTATCAAAACTGCATAACAGGCTTTTAAAAAAACAATTAGGTGTGAAAGTAACAAAGGAATGAACTTCTAGATGGATACATGAAAGGACGATTATGGTGGCATAATCGTCCTTGTTGTTTATTATTTTATCGCTTTGCTAACCTTAAGTTTCTTTCCTTTAATTTTTGTATTCTCCATTGCTTGTAGCACGAGTGAGCCTTTTCCATTCAAAATATCAACATAGGATAAATTATCTTGAATGGTAATTATGCCGATATCCTCCGCTGTTACTCCTGGAATGTTTGCGATTGTTCCAACAAAGTCTACAGCTCGAAGTTTTTTCTTCTTACCGCCGCTAAAGTGGAGTTTCATAATATCCTTGTTGATGCGGGCTGTTTTATTGTTCCTAACCACGCGAAGTCCAGTCATTTTTTCTTCAAATGCTGCTCTTCCTGCTGTTACTGCTTGCTGGCTCGGAGCTTCCATGACCGGTATTTCAAAGCCAATGTATTTTTCAATTGCCTTTAAGTACTTTCCCTCATGAGGGGTGGTAAAAGTCATGGCTTTTCCTTGATTTCCAGCACGCCCTGTTCTTCCGGTCCGGTGAACATAGCTTTCTTTTTCCATGGGAATGTCATAGTTAAGGATGAGCGAAACATTGTCGATATCGATTCCTCTTGCTGCAACATCGGTTGCCACAAGATAACGAAAATTCCCCATTTTAAAACCATCCATTACTGCAAATCGATCTTCCTGTTCCAATCCTCCATGGAGCCGTTCACAGGAATAATTTGCTTTTTCCAATTCTGTGTACAGGAAATCAACATGTTCTTTTGTATTGCAAAATATAATACAACTTTCAGGGTTTTCAACTACCGTTACATCTTTAAGCAGTGAAAGCTTATCATCCTCTTTCACTTCGATGATTCTATGTTCTATTGTATCTGTGGTAACGCCGGTAGACTCAATCTCAACGTGCGCCGGATTTTTCATATATTTATGGCATAGATTCTCCACGTCTTTAGGCAATGTAGCAGAAAAAACCATTGTCACTCTTTCAGAAGGGAGTTCGTTTATGATGGCTTCTACGTCATCAATAAATCCCATATTAAGCATTTCATCTGCTTCGTCGATGACTAAATATTTTATTTTGTGTATTTCTAGGGTTTCTCTTTCGATATGGTCCTTAACACGTCCTGGAGTGCCGACAACCACATGTGTTTTTTGTTTCAATTCTTCTTTTTGCTTCGAAAAAGGTTCTTTTCCATAAACAGCCATTGCTTTAATTCGTTTAAATCTTCCGATATTGGTTATATCTTCTCGGACTTGAACAGCAAGCTCACGAGTAGGAGTAAGTACTAAGACCTGCGGGCTTTTTTCTTCCCATTCAATCATGTGACAAATCGGTATCCCAAAGGAAGCTGTCTTCCCGCTGCCTGTTTGTGATTTTACTACCAAGTCTTGGTTTTCCAGTGCTAATGGTATTACTTTTGTTTGAACTTCGGTGGGGTTCTCGTATTTTAGTACGTTTAATGCTCTTTTAATTTCAGCACTTAAATGATATTCCTCAAAACTTTTTTCATTCATAAATTTTAACCTCGTTTAATTTTATTATTCGACTATTAATAGGATTCCTCTTAAAGAAATATCGTATCCAAAAGCTGAATAACGTTCATTATACTTGAATTTCACAAAAATAAGCTATTGTTATTAAAATAATTCTTATTGAACCCTTGATATCATTGTGTTTGGACAACCATACATGACATTTATCATACTCTGTACATGACACCTGCTACTTACACGATATGATAACTTTCCCTATACTTGATTTAACGACACAAATCGAAGGGAATTCAAAAACATGTCCTTACAAGAAAATACGAAAAATTTACGAAAACAAGTTGCTCCTTTTGAAAAATCTGCAACAAAGGAAAGTATTTGGCAGCTGATTAACACACTTGTGCCATTCATTATATTATGGTATTTGGCTTATCAAAGTTTGTCGGTTTCTTATTGGTTATCTTTAGTTCCGTCCATTATCGCTGCAGGGTTTTTAGTTAGGATCTTTATCATTTTTCATGACTGTACGCACCACTCTTTTTTCAAAAACAGACATGCCAACAGGGCTGTAGGAACGGCAATGGGTGTTTTAACATTATTCCCATTTGATCAATGGGGTCATGAGCACTCCGTTCACCATGCTACTAGTGGTAACCTTGATAAACGTGGGACAGGGGATATCTGGACTCTGACAGTTGATGAATATATGGAAGCGCCACTTAAGCTTCGTTTAGCATATCGATTCTACCGAAACCCGTTAGTCATGTTTATTTTAGGACCCATTTATGTTTTTGCTCTAAAAAATAGATTTAACCGTAAGGGTGCAAGAAAGAAAGAGCGAAACAATACGTATTTAACCAATGTACTAATTGTAGCTTTGGCTGGGCTGCTTTGCTGGGCAATTGGCTGGCAGTCGTTCTTATTAGTTCAAGGAACCATTTTCATGCTATCTGGTTCAATTGGCATTTGGTTGTTTTATGTACAGCATACTTTTGAGGATTCCTATTTTGAGGCTGACGAAGAGTGGGAATATGTTGCAGCAGCAGTAGAAGGAAGCTCATTTTATAAACTTCCAAAACTATTGCAATTTCTGACTGGTAATATTGGTTATCACCATGTTCACCATTTAAGCCCAAGGGTACCGAATTATAAACTTGAAGAAGCACACAATCAATCTGCTCCTTTGCAAAATGTGCCAACCATTACTTTGGCTACGAGTTTACAATCACTTCGTTTCCGTTTATGGGATGAGAAAACCAAAAATTTTGTAAGCTTCAAGGATGTTAAAGCTTTGGCAAAAAAGAGAGTTTCTATTCAAGCAAAACCTGAACTTTAATACATGCTTTCACTGACTCCCCTCAAAAATTAGGGGAGTCTCTGCTTATAAAGCATCTCGACAAGGAGAGAACATACATGATTCGAATTGTAATTGCAGAAGATCAGGAAATGCTGTTAGGGACGATTGGTGCCTTACTGGATTTGGAAGAAGATATGGAAGTAGTCGGAAAGGCAAGTAATGGAGAAGAAGCCATCGCTCTTGTACACCAATTGCAGCCAGATGTTTGTATCATGGATGTCGAGATGCCCGAAATGAGCGGACTTGAAGCAGCAGAAGTGTTAAAGTCTGATGGTTGTAAGATCATGATTTTAACAACTTTTGCGAGAACAGGTTATTTTCAACGTGTGTTAAATGCAGATGTTAGAGGATATTTATTGAAGGACAGTCCTAGCGATGAATTGGCATTTTCTATTCGAAGCATAATGGACGATACACGCATTTATTCACCAGAATTAGTGGAAGGGAACGACGAAGAGGGTTGTTCTGAACCAATCCAAAAAAGTGCATCTATCAGGAATTATTTTTCAACATTTATCAAAAAAATTAAGGTATCTGCAGGATAGAAAAAAAGGCTGGCTCAATGGGTAGTAGATAATAAACCTTTGAGTCAGCCTTTTTTCGTTTATTGGATATGGATAATAAAGAGTCTGAACAAATTGGAAAGCCAATGGAGCCTATAGGCGACTGAAAAAGAAAAGCCTGAATAAGTTGAGTAGCCAATGGAGCCTATAGACGACTGAAAAAGAAAAGCCTGAATAAGTTGAGTAGCCAATGGAGCCTATAGGCGACTGAAAAAGAAAAGCCTGAATAAGTTGAGTAGCCAATGGAGCCTATAGGCGACTGAAAAAGAAAAGCCTGAATAAGTTGAGTAGCCAATAGAGCCTATAGGCGACTGAAAAAGAAAAGCCTGAACAAGTTAAGTAGCCAATGGAGCCTTTAGGCGACTAAAAAAGAAAAGCCTGATCCCACGTTGGGTAGCCTATAAATCAAAGATGTTCCTTTTACTTTATGAAATATCTCTCTAAAAAACATCAAACCACATTGGTTCCTTGTCATCTGGATCGCCGTTATAGTTGATATATATTTCCTCACCAGCTTTAATGTTTGTAAGGGCGATAAAATCAATTGTTTTTTTGTCCATTCTTCTTTTAAAAATAGCATTAGGTGTGTAGGAATGGTTAAATAGCGACCCGTACCCTAAAGCTAAAGCAACAACGTTATTATCCTCATCCCACCAAAATACATATTCCAGCAACACGGTTTTTTTTAGATATTTATACTCATCCCCAGGAAAGATAATGACGGGTGCTTCATGAATCAGTTCACCTTTCCTTATATTTCGAGTAGCAAAAATTCCTCTTCCGTATTTGCAATCCCTTACCTCAAACATTTTACTTCACCACCATTATACCTACTAGGAAAATTACTATTAAATTATGTTTAAATATGGCGATTGGATTGGACACTCAACCATTGTTTAGAATAGTTTACTTTTTCCAGAGCATCCTAAAAAAAGAAAATAGGACCTAAAGGAGGGTTATCATTTTGTGGTTACCCTGGATGATTTAATTATTGCACGTGAAAAAATGAAGGGGATTGTTCACACAACACCTTTGGATTACTCAAAAACCTTCAGCAACCTATCCGTCAATAATGAGGTATATTTAAAACTGGAAAATCTGCAAAAAACGGGTTCCTTTAAAGTGAGGGGTTCCTATAATAAGTTGATTTCCTTATCGAAGGAGGAGCTTCAAAAAGGTGTGGTAGCTGCTTCAGCCGGAAATCATGCACAGGGAGTAGCCTATTCCAGCCAGATGCTTGGAATCCCATGCACCATTGTCATGCCAAAAGGTGCCCCTTTAAGTAAAATATCTGCTACGAAACAATATGGTGCAAACGTTCAATTAGAAGGAAATGTGTTTGATGATGCGCTTGCTTATGCGCTTGAACTGAAAGAAAAAATGGGGGCGACCTTTGTTCACGCTTTTGACGATGATGCGGTAATTGCTGGTCAGGGGACAGTAGGACTCGAAATACTGGACCAGCTTCCAGATGTAGAAGCGATTTTATGTCCTGTCGGCGGCGGCGGATTAATTGCGGGTGTGGCATTAGCCGCTAAGGAGAAAAATCCCCAAATACGTGTTTATGGTGTACAGACTCTTGCCTGTCCAAGTATGAAACAGTCCTTAGTAGAAAAAAAGCCAATTATGGTGGAATCGACTCCTACTATGGCAGACGGAATAGCTGTAAAAAAACCTGGTGAACAAACCTTTGAAATAGTTCAAAAATATGTTGATGATATTTTTTGTGTGGACGAAATGGAGATAGCCAGAACGATGTTAATGGTGTTGGAGCGGAGCAAACTGCTTGTCGAAGGTTCTGGTGCCAGTGCGTTGGCTTCCTTGATATACGGAAAAGTAAATATTAAGGAGAAAAAAGTAGTGGCGATCTTAAGCGGAGGAAATGTAGATGTGAATTTTATTTCACGGATTATTGAACGTGGAATGGTGGAATCCGGGAGATATGCAAATTTTTCAATCAGCTTAAAAGACAAGCCGGGTGAGCTTCAAAAAGTGCTGAACAGCATTACAGAATTGGATGCCAATATTCAGTCGGTTAATCTCCAACATGTTGGCGAACATATCTACCCAGGCTATGCACAACTGGAATTATCATTAGAAACGAAAAATCATGACCATATCGAAACAATAAACAATGTATTAAGAAACAAAGGATATGAGATAAAAGACAATTGTTAATGTTCAAGCATAATAAAGAAAGGGTGCCCATAGGGACACCCTTTTCTCAAAACCATCAGTTAAAGGTTCTGATGATTTTGTAAGGTTTGTTCTGCAAGTGCTACCAGACGTTTCGTCATTTCGCCGCCAACAGAACCGTTTGCTCGTGCGGTCGTATCAGCACCAAGTTGAACTCCAAACTCGTTGGCGATTTCTTCCTTCATTTGATCCAGAACATTGCCTGCACCAGGAACCAAAAGTTTGTTTCTAGCCATGATACATCACTCCCGACGAAGTATTTTTGAGCAATGAAAAAATTGCTCGTATATAATGTATCCAAATTTAAAATACTAATACGTCTTCGCTAAACTGCCCTACCTTGCATAATAATTTTGAGTGTAATAAGGATGCGATTCTTTATTGAAAGCAACACCCACTCCCAAATACTTAAACTCCTTCTTTAAGATATTTTTACGATGCCCCTCCGAATTCATCAGGCCTTCGTGAGCGAAAATACTGCTGTATTGTCCGTATGCAAGGTTCTCACCAGCTAAAAGGAAGAAAATATCATCCTCTTTCATACGGTCAAAAGGGGACTGTCCTTCCAAATTGGTATGGTCAAAATATTGGTTCTCGGCCATATCCGCACTATGTTTACGCGCGGTTTCCCGTACATTTTCATCCCAAGTAAGAATAGGAAGCTGATGCTGAACGCGGGCAGCATTGGTTAAGTCAAACATTTGATACTCAAAACCCTCTTTTAATGATGGACTAGCTTTCGTGTAAAAGTCCGTTTTCTTATCTTCTAAATCCTTACGAATTAATTGCAAGGCGGTTACTGTATTATCCTCATGCTTATCGTAAAAAACAGTAACGTAGACATCATTTACTAAAAACACATCATAATCGCTATCTGTTTGAAATTGATATACGATGAATCCTTTTTGAATTCCTTTTAGTGGTTCTCCAAAAGTTGCGCGGACACTATCTTTTGAACTTCCCATCTTGATGCCGTTAGTGGAGGAGATTAAGTCCTGATTGGTGTAAAGTCCATTTACTTTGTTCTCATCATCAAAGGAAGCCATAAAGAAATTAGCATAATCTTCATGATAGGCATTCCAATTGGTTCCATACTCATTCAAAGAAGAGCGTTTGGCTGCTCCTAAATTGTGTTCAATTTCTTCTTTCGCATCACCGAGTTCGACATTATGAATCGAAAAAACTTGTTGAGTTGGCGTGGTTAATTCCACCTTCTCTTTGGGTTTCGTTTCATTTTCTACTGGTGGGAGCGGAAGTTCCTTTAGTTGGAATCCTAGCTGTGCAAGTAGTTGCTGCACTTCGTTATACAACGTATCTATGGTTTCAGGCATATCCAGGGTATTTGAAAGGTCACTTACTTCAGATTGAAAATCAGCGATCGCCATATCCAAATTAGGGTTTTCAATTTGTTTATCAATAATTGGCCAGGAAAAATACATTAAAAACAAAAATGCAATCAGCATAAAAAATCGGATCATTATTTTTCCTCCATTTCTAGTAAAATTGTAACCAATCTAGGTTAAATATATAATCAATTTGCTTAGAGTAATAATCGACTTAGAAATGAAAGTTAATAAAGCACTATAAAGATAGATCTTGATTATTTTTGGATGATACATGTGATTTTTCCTTTTTTATCCCAAACCAAACCAAAAAACTGCCCGATAAGACAAATAATGGCTCTAACCAATTTGCTTCTGGCCCGCTTGTAATCCGGTGCAGTTGAAAAATCCAGTGGAAAACAACAATATCAAAACTTAAGAAAAGTCCGCATGCGACCGTAAAGCCATTAAAAAAAGCTTTTGAAAAGAAACGGTGGAAAATGGCCATTAGGACACCGAGTACACAAACACCAAAAAATACAGCCCCAATTCTCTCCATCTGCGTTTCAGCTCTCATTCCAAAGGCTAACGCATTAATAAGATGAAAAAGAAAGTCTGTCATAAAAAAAGCTGCAATCGCTCCTAAAATCCTCATTGTAAAAACTCCTTTTCAATCCATTACTATAAAAATATATTTTAACATACTAATGTTTAGTCGATATGATAACCTGCTATTTTAAAAATAAAAAAATTAAAACCTTCTTTTTGATAATCCACTTCTATAATCCTATTTTTGTTCCAAAAAATTGTCATTTATACAAAAAGTGTGGTATTATTTCTAATAGATTGTCAGAAAAACACGAAAAAAGAACTAATGAAATATAACTAGTGCTTTCTTTTCTCCTTTATTCTGATTACTCTAATTTAATAGTTTTGAATCTATAAAGGGAATTTTGACTATGTATTCTTATTTTAAAAAAACTTCATACATATTATTGGTCACTTGTATATCTTTTATCCTAGTAATAACACCTTTTAATAAAAGTAGATTGCATTTAATGGCTTTTGCAGAGACAACGATAGTAGATGTCAGTCTTTTAAGCCAGCAAAACTTGGATGTTTCCTATGAACCTACTACGGGTAATCTCATAGTTGACATTACAGGAATACCTTTGGCTCATGTAGGTGTTATTTCAAACCAAGCATTTATCTTTCAATTACCAGAGGAACTAAAATTTATTTTGGAGTATCCCGGGTTTCAGGATGCTGCCCAAATAGATTTAACTGCTGCTGCACTCATACTCGGTGTAAAAGACACTGTACCTGGAAATTCATTAGTGTTAAATCATGAGGAAGGGACCATTACAGGCCTAAGAACATCTTTGCTGGATTTGTCGCTCCTTTCAAAAGTGAGTGTAAAATTGACGATAAATTTAACTGAATTAGGTGTTAACTACCTCCCAGCAAGTAAAAACGGCCTCCTCGGTTTTTATGGCTTAGCCACAAATGGAGAAACTCTAATCGATTTAGAGATACTGGCTAAAGAAGGTGCCTTTAAAGAGATCAATACTCGTTTATTACCTCCAACTGTCAATCCAGTTACAGATGTTGATGAACTAGTAACGGGTACCGGGAAACCTGGGGCAATGATTAATGTTTTGACGCCAAATGATGGTAATTATCAGGGCGCAGTAGATGCTGAGGGGAAATATAGTATTGAGATTCCTGTTCAAGAGGCAGGGAATGAATTACTAGTTTCACAGACAGATACAGAAACCGGACTTGAAAGTGAGAAAACATCAACGATTGTTATTGGAACCATCCTGGAATTAAATGTTCCAAGTGAAATTCTTTTTGAGACAACAACAATCAGTTTAGACGAGGTTACTATACGGAGAGCTGTAACAGATTGGACAATTAAAGTAAGGGATACTCGTGGTCAGGGTTCACAGTGGAAATTAAAAGCTAGAGCAGCTGATCCGTTGATGTCATTAGATGGTCATAGATTAAATCCAGAAGCACTTGTATTTGTTCAAGGAAAAACTACTTATTTCTTAAATGAGGAGACATTAATTAAAGAGGGCACCACGGGCACCGAAACAGAAACAACTATCATGTGGCCAGAGGATGAAGGGATCTTAATTAAGGTTAATCCAACGGAAGCACGTCCTGGTGTGGAATATTCAACAACCATCCAATGGACGTTGGAAAATGCACCATAAATGTAGCAGTAATATTTTAAAACATAGATAAATAGCAAAAGGAGAGGAAACTAAAATGAACCTTACAAGGTACCTATTGTTAGGAGCTGCATCGATTCTGTCAATTTCACTTTTTACTCAAGAAATTGCAACTGCATCGACTGCAACTTCTAAAGCATTAATCAAATTTAAGGAGGATTCAAGCGTTCCACCGGTTTTAGACCCGGATAATCCAGAGGTTCCATATAACCCTGAAGATCCATCTAATCCCGGAACAGAGAATCCTCCTACACGTTATGAAGGACCATTAAGCCTAGACTATGTATCGAATTTAAATTTTGGTGAACAAACTATATCCTTAACTAAACAAACATATAATGCAACAACATTAAAACCATTTATTCAGGTTACGGATAAGCGTGGAATTTCAGATGGTTGGAAAGTAACCGTTAGTGCATCACCGTTTATTAGTGATAATAGTAAACATCAGTTAACAGGCGTATCTATTGATTTTGCAAAAGGAGAGACTGATTCAAATTCACTTGGAGATAGTTTTGGTGCTCCAACTACACTTCCTTTTACACTATCAACTGATAATATAGCCGTTAACGTCGTTACTGCTCAGTCTGGTAAAGGGCGTGGTTCTTGGATTACCAAATGGTTTCCAACACAAGCAGAAGCAACTGATAATGATAGTGTCAAGCTCACGGTTCCCGGAGGAAACATGAAAGCAGAACCATATACTTCCACATTGACATGGACACTATCTTCAGCTCCATAGGAATACGACTAAAATTAGTCTCGAATGATAGTCAGTCTATATTCGGGACTTTTTTTCGAAAAAGGAATAAAGGATGTTTACCATGAAGTTTAAAAACGTTATTTTAATTATGATTTCAACTTTGTTGTTTCTAATTGTTAATGTTTCTTCCGTTTTGGCTAATGAAGAAACAGTTGGTTATACGGTCAGAGCATTAATCCCGGATAACCAGGTTGACAGAAGTCACACTTATTTTGATCTGCGGATGAAACCAAATCAAAGGCAAGAGATTCGTGTTGAAATCTTTAATAGTTCACGTGAAGAAATTGAAGTTGATGTTCATATTACGAATCCAATTACAAATCGTAATGGTTTAATAGATTATACCCAAGTTGAAGCTGTTCCTGATGAGAGTGTACCTTTACCAATTTCGGAAATTGCAACACTCAATGAAAAAAGAGTCAGCATACCTGCCGGAGGTTCTAAGATTGTTCCAATACAACTTCAAATGCCGGAAAAAGAATACGATGGGATCATTCTTGGTGGCATTTATTTTGAGAAGGTGATTGATAAAGATAAACAAGAGGATCAAGGTGTCCAAATCTCGAATAAGTATGCTTATGTAATTGGTTTACAATTATCTGAAACAGATACAGAGGTGGAACCAGATCTTCAATTGAAATCAGTAAGACCAGATTTGGTTAACTATCGAACGGCTATCATTGCTACTATAAAAAATAATGCTCCACTAATTGCGGATAATTTGGTCATTAATGCAAAAGTCTATAATGAAAAGGGAAAAGAGATTAAAAAAATTAATGTTCAAGATTATCGCATAGCTCCTCATACAACCATGGATTTTGTGATTGATTGGAGTAACAGAGAATTAGAGCCAGGTACTTATTCCGTGTCATTACATGCAAATAGTGGTTTACAGAATTGGGACTGGGAAGAAGAGTTTGTCATACAAGAAGAAAAAGCAAAGGCACTAAATGAAGAAGCGGTAGAAATAAAAAAAGATTATACGTTACAAATCATTTCTGGTTTATCCATCATTATTTTGGTTTTAATCGGAGTTATTATCTATTTAATTAGAAAAAGCAAACGGAATACTGCTGAATAACTTTAAGTCTCACGAATGATATCGTGGGACTTTTTTTCATTGTATTTAATATAAGCCTAATATTTTTTATTTTTCGAAAAAAGTTGTTGATTTTTCTAAAAAATAGAATTAAGATATGTTTTAAAGTATTCCTATTGACTTAATCGGATTTAAATAACTGTTCTTAAAATGGGCTGCACCTCCTTTGAATGAGACAGGTGCCGTTTATTATTAAGCTGCATATATCTATAACTAATCAAAATCCAGTTTTCCGGCTTATGTCCAAACCGAAAGGGATTTATTTTTATCAGTGAATCTTGACTGAATTACTCAAGATTAGATAGGGAGGCCTGAAATGAAGGTATCAAGTAAAGGCGAATATGCACTTCGGGCACTGCTCCTGCTGGGGAATCACCAGGGGAATGTCATGGGCATCCAAGAAATTTCGGAAAAGACACTTGTAAGCATTCACTATTTAGAACAGATCCTGCTTCAACTAAAAAAATTAGGATATGTCATGAGCAAAAGGGGAGCTAAGGGTGGATATCTGCTGTACAAGGAACCGAAAGACATAAATATCGGGGAGGTTATACGTGATTTAGAAGGCCCTTTGTCGCCGATGAGTTGTGCATCCATTACGAAATATGAACCATGTGCATTAGAGGGGGGATGTCAGTTAAAGCCGTTATGGACATTGGTACGTGATACGATTGCTTATGTCTTAGAGCGAACAACACTGGAGGATTTACTGCAAAATCGAATTAATAAGCTGGAAGGGGAGGATTTTGTTGTCGTTAAAAGGACGTCTGGATCAGGAAGTGATGGACAAAATAGCTAGTTTACTAGAGGGGTTGGAATTTGGAACGGTTCAAATAACGGTTCATGATTCACAAATTACTCAAATTGACCGCTTGGAGAAGCATCGTCTTCCCTTAAGAAAAGAACAACATGTTATAAAAAAGCTTAATAAAAAGGAATTATAAATATGAATATTTATCCGCCGATCGGACGACCGAAGGCCCATTAGTTAATTTTCGTACAAAACCATGTACGTAAAATCAAACTTATGGGCTTTTTTTAATGAAAAAAGCCCTATAACAAAAACAATAAAAGGGGTTTTGAAAATGATGAAAAAACTATGGGTTACAATACTTTCATTGACGTTACTATTACTTGCAGCATGCTCTAATCAAGAGACCACGACGTCTGGAACGAATGTACAAGAAAAGAAAGTAATCCAATTATTAAATGTTTCCTATGATCCTACGAGAGAATTTTATGAAGAATTTAACAAAAGCTTTGCCGCTTATTGGGAAAAAGAAAAGGGTCAAAAAGTAACCATTAACCAATCTCACGGCGGTTCAGGCAAGCAATCCCGGTCAGTTATTGATGGCCTTGAAGCTGATATCGTCACATTAGCTCTTGCCTACGATATTGATGCGATCGCCGAATCAGGCAAACTTCCTCTAGATTGGCAGGAAAGGCTTGAATTTAACAGTTCCCCCTATACCTCAACAATTGTTTTCCTAGTGCGCAAAGGAAATCCTAAAGGAATCGAAGACTGGGATGACCTTGTGAAAGAAGGAGTTTCGGTTATTACTCCAAATCCAAAGACTTCTGGCGGAGCACGTTGGAATTACTTGGCAGCGTGGGGATATGCGTTACAACAAAATAACAATGATGAAGAAAAAGCTAAGGAATTTGTTTCAAAGCTGTTTAAAAATGTGCCAGTACTAGATTCAGGTGCACGTGGATCTACGACTACATTTGTCGAAAGAGGCATCGGAGATGTTCTAATTGCATGGGAAAATGAAGCTTTTCTAGCCTTAAATGAACTCGGCAAGGATGAGTTTGAAATCGTGGTACCATCCGTAAGTATTCTTGCAGAGCCTCCTGTTACAGTTGTCGACGAAACAGCTGATAAACATGGAACGACTGAGATTGCGAAAGCATATTTGGATTATTTATATACAGTGGAAGGCCAGGAAATTGCCGCAAAAAATTATTATCGACCACGCTCTGAAAAAGTTGCAGAAAAGTATGCAGACCAGTTCCCAGATATAGAGCTATTTACGATTGATGAAGTGTTTGGAGGTTGGAAAAAAGCACAAAAAACCCATTTTGATGATGGCGGCGTCTTCGATGAAATTTACAAACCTTAGGGATAAAGGGGAGTTTTCAAGTGATTAAAATGAAAAAACATCACCGGGTTTTGCCAGGATTTGGCCTCTCGATGGGCTATACCGTTATCTATCTCAGCCTCATCGTTTTTATTCCGATTGCAGCCTTGTTCTTAAAAGCATCTACGATTAGTTTGGCCGAATTTTGGGAGACTGTAACCGATGAGAGGGTCGTAGCTTCCTATAAATTGACTCTTTATACTAGTTTCATAGCTGCTTTCGTTAATTCCATTTTCGGGACTCTTATCGCATGGGTACTAGTAAGATACGATTTTTTTGGAAAGAAAATTGTTGATGCACTGGTTGACCTCCCTTTCGCACTTCCAACGGCTGTAGCGGGGATTGCGCTGACCACCATTTATGCACCAAATGGCTGGATTGGACAATATTTTGAAGCGATTGGGATAAAGGTTGCGTTTACACCTCTTGGTATTATGATTGCCTTAACCTTTATTGGCTTGCCCTTTGTTGTTCGGTCCGTTCAACCTATTTTGCAGGATTTAGATCATCAATTTGAAGAGGCGGCCTCGACACTTGGGGCCACCTCAACCCAAATCTTTTTCAAGATTATCCTTCCTGCGATATTCCCAGCCATTTTGACAGGCTTTGCCCTTGCGTTTGCAAGGGCGTTAGGCGAATATGGTTCCGTCGTTTTCATCTCAGGTAATATGCCGATGAAAACTGAGATTGTCCCATTGCTCATTATTACAAAATTAGAGCAATTTAATTATGCAGGTGCGGCAGCCATTGCCACTGTTATGCTCGTTTTCTCATTTATCCTGTTATTTTTAATCAATTTTTGGCAATGGAAAACAGCCAAAAAACATCAAGCGACCTAGAGGAGATAAGGTACTATGGTTAATCAAGAAACACCCTTGCAAGAAAAGAGTGCAAAAACCAATTACAAACCAGCAATATTAAAAAAATGGCTGCTGATTACGATAGCCCTGTCGTTCTTAGGAATCTTTATAGTAGTGCCATTAATAGCTGTCTTTTCTGAAGCTCTAAAAAAAGGAATTGAACTATACTTTGCTTCATTGACGGAGCCAGATGCATTCTCTGCCATTAAATTAACGTTAATAACAGCAGCAATTGCGGTGCCAATTAACACTTTGTTTGGTGTTATTGCAGCCTGGGCAATAGCCAAGTTTAATTTTAGAGGAAAAAATATTTTAATCACTTTGATAGATATTCCATTTGCAGTATCGCCCGTCATTGCAGGCCTTGTATTTGTGCTCTTATTTGGCTCGCAAGGTTTATTGGGCCCTTTACTGGATTCAAATAATATAAAAATCATTTTTGCAGTGCCTGGAATCATACTAGCCACAATTTTTGTTACTTTTCCCTTTGTAGTGAGAGAATTAATTCCCATTATGCAGGAACAAGGGACGGACGAGGAACAGGCGGCAATTACACTTGGTGCGAACGGCTGGCAAATGTTCTTTCGTATAACCCTGCCCAATATGAAGTGGGGTTTACTATATGGTGTCATCCTTTGTAATGCTCGAGCTATGGGTGAATTCGGAGCGGTTTCTGTAGTCTCCGGCCACATAAGAGGGCTCACGAATACCATCCCTCTACATGTTGAAATATTGTATAACGAATACAATTTTACGGCATCCTTTGCTGTTGCTAGCCTATTGGCATTGCTTGCATTATTGACCTTGATTTTAAAAAGTATCGTGGAATGGAAAACCCAAAAACACTAAAAGCAATCGGGGGATTGAGATATGGGAATCAAGATACAGAAAGTATCAAAAGCATTTGGTACGTTTCCGGCTGTTAAAAATGTTGATTTGGATATACAGTCGGGAGGTTTTGTTGCTTTACTAGGACCGTCGGGGTCTGGGAAAACAACACTTCTTAGGCTTATTGCAGGTTTAGAGGCTTTGGATTCAGGAACCATCCATTTCAATGATATGGACTACACACAAAAAACGGTTAAAGAGCGGAAAGTCGGATTTGTTTTTCAAAATTATGCTTTATTTAAGCATATGACAATTTTTGATAATATCTCGTTTGGGTTAAAAGTTAGGCCCCGAAAGACCCGTCCTTCCAAGAAGGAAATAAAAGAAAAAGTAGAGGAATTATTAAAGCTTGTCCAACTCGACCATTTAGCTGACCGCTATCCTTCACAGCTTTCAGGAGGACAAAGACAAAGAATTGCCCTGGCAAGAGCTCTTGCGGTAGAACCGGAAGTGCTTCTGCTGGATGAACCGTTTGGAGCATTGGATGCAAAGGTTCGTCAGGAATTACGTCACTGGTTAAGAGAAATCCACCAAAAATTAAATATCACGACCGTTTTTGTGACTCATGACCAAGAAGAAGCATTAGAAATGGCCGATACAGTTGTTGTCATGAATCAAGGGAGGATTGAACAAATAGGCACACCAGAGGAAGTCTATCAGAATCCTTCTAACGCTTTTGTTTACAGCTTTTTAGGAAGAGTGAATGAATTGCGAGGGGCAGCCTTGTCCCATGTTAATGATAAAGAAAAGATTGGATTTATTAGACCCCATGAAATCGAGCTGCGCAAAATACAACTCGGAAACAGTATCCAATCAGAAGTTTCTCACGTCCATGTCATCGGATCAACTGTTAGAATTGAATTGCGCAGGCTGGATACAAATGATTTATTTGAAGCTGAGATGAATACCGATCAATACAAAGAAAAGGGTCCATTTAAAAAGGGTGATATTTTATATGCAGAGTTTAAAAATATTGTCGTGTTTGGTCAGGAATATGAGATTTCCCAAACAGGAAAAGGTAAATTAAGAGCTGTTTATTAAGTCTGTTAACCACTATCTTACTTGATAGTGGTTTTTTAATATTGGAGATAATAATGCAACAAGATGGAAAAATACTCCTTAATGGTTTACCATTTTGATTAAAGTACTTAATTTTCCATAGAAAGGCTGATAGGGATGAAATATAACTTTGATGAGATTGTTAATCGCAGAGGGACGTATTCCGTAAAATGGGATGGCGGCGAGTTAATAAAAAAAATGGGACTTACAGAAAGATATGATGAAGAGACGATTCCATTATTTACGGCGGATATGGACCTTCCAGTACCTCAGCCGTTAATCGATGCTTTACATAAAACCGTTGATCATCGAATCTTTGGTTATTCCGTTTTTCCAAATGAGTATTTTGAAGCTGTCCAGCATTGGTTTAAAAAGAGACATGATTGGGATATCAAAAAAGAAGAAATCATTTATAGTCCAGGGACCGTACATGCTTTGAATATTGCGGTTCGTGCTTTTTCCAAACCAGGAGACGGAATCATTATCCAACGGCCAGTTTACCCTCCATTCACTTCAGCGATCAAAGCTAATGACCGCGTTGTCCGCAATAATGCACTTGTAACGGATGAAGAAGGGTACTATGCAATCGACTTTAGAGATTTTGAGGCGAAGGCTAAAGAAGAAAATACCAAAATGTTCATATTATGTAATCCTCATAATCCGACAGGCCGGGTTTTTTCAAAGGAAGAGTTAAAGAGGTTATCGGATATCTGTAAAGAAAACAATGTCTTGATTGTGGCGGATGAAATTCACGGTGATCTTATTCGTCAGAATCAAACCTTTTATCCAATAGCAAAAGTAGCGGATACAACGGATCATATCATAACATTTACGGCCATTAATAAAACTTTTAATGTGGCAGGACTGCACTGTACAAATGTAATCATCTCGAATTCGGAACTTCGTAATACGTTCACAAGTGTAATGGGGAATCATTTGCCTTCGCCGTTTACCGTTTCCGCTTTAATTGCCGTTTATAATGAAGGCGATGAATGGTTAGAACAGTTAAAAGAATACGTTGATGGCACAATGGAGTGGGTAGTCAATTTCTTAGCCGAAAGAATGCCAAAGGTGAAGGTAAGAATTCCAGAAGGAACTTATATTATGTGGATGGATTTTAGCGGGTATGGTTTAACACCAGATGAAGTCCATGATCGGATTTATAATAGAGCCAATGTTTTATTAGAAGATGGGAAAATGTTTGGACGGGAAGGTTTGGATTACCAACGAATTTGCATCCCATCCCCGCGTCCAATGATAAAGGAAGCTTTTGAAAGAATGGCAAGAGAATTTGAAGATGTAAAATAAAAGTTATCCCCCATTCTTACTCAATTGAATTGTGTAGGAAGGGGGTTTTTTACTTTAAAAGCCCTCCCCTCCCCATTATTCAGTATAAGTTTAACTTGGTTGAACACATTAAACTTGTACGAATAGACAGTTAAGGAAGCAAATTACAATGGAAAGAGGGTAGGTGTCTATTGAAGTACGAGCAATTAGCAAAGGATATTATTGATAATGTTGGCGGCAGAGATAACGTTAATAGTGTCGTCCATTGTATTACCCGGTTAAGGTTTAGGTTAAAAGATGAAAGCAAGGCCAATACGGATGTATTGAAAAATATGGAGGGTGTCGTCACCGTTATGAAAAGCGGCGGCCAGTATCAAGTGGTCATTGGGAATCATGTACCAGATGTATACAAAGCTGTTGTCGATGTTGGCGGATTTCAATCACAATCTCCTGTTGATGCCGATGGTGGAGACAAACAGAAAAGTAGTTTTATTGACATCATTTCTAGTATATTTACACCTGTTCTCGGTGTTTTAGCTGCAACTGGTATGATTAAAGGCTTTGTTGCCCTTTTTGTTGCCTTGAAATGGTTAGATAACACGTCTGGGACTTATCATATTCTAAACGCACTTGGGGACTCACTGTTTTATTTCTTCCCTATTTTCTTAGGTTACACAGCCATTAAAAAGTTTGGGGGTAATCATTTTGTTGGGATGGCCCTCGGTGCCACCTTGGTTTATCCAACGCTAACAACCTTAACAACAGGTGATCCGATTACTACATTATTTTCTGGTTCAGTATTTCAGTCGCCTGTTTATATTACCTTCTTGGGAATACCAGTTATACTAATGAGCTACGCATCATCGGTTATTCCTATTATTCTTGCGGCTTATTTTGCGGCAAAATTAGAGAATTGGTTGAAAAAAATCATTCCTGATGTAGTAAAAGCGTTTTTAGTACCGTTTTTCACCTTATTAATTGCTGTACCCATTACATTTCTAGTTATTGGTCCGATCGCAACCTGGGCGGGTGTATTAGTTGGACAAGCCACACTTTGGCTGTATAATCTAAGCCCAATCATTGCAGGTTTATTTGTCGGAGGGCTTTGGCAGGTGTTTGTTATTTTTGGGCTCCATTGGGGACTTGTTCCAGTTGCCATTAATAACCTTACCGTACATGGTGCAGACCCCGTGTTGGGGACAATGTTTGCAGCCTCGTTCGCCCAAATTGGTGCTGTTCTTGGTGTTTGGTTAAAAACGAAACAACAAAAATTAAAAAGTCTAAGTATACCTGCGTTTATTTCTGGGATATTCGGTGTTACGGAACCAGCCATATATGGGATTACACTCCCTTTAAAAAGACCATTTATTATTAGCTGTATTGGTGGTGCTGTAGGGGGTGCCATTCTTGGATTTGCCAATTCTCAAATCTATATGGTTGGCGGACTAGGCATTTTTGGAATTCCAACATACATTAGTCCGACTGAAGGTATTACATTTGGTTTTTGGGGAGCTATTATTTCCATTATTGTAGGATTCTTGGTCGGTTTTATTCTTACCTACCTGTTTGGTTTAGGCAAAGGGAACGACTCTCCGGAGTCTGGAAAAGATACAGCTGCAGTCACAAATACACCTGCTAATACCCAAGCAGTTCGCAACAATAGCAGTGAAATCATTTCCAGCCCATTTAATGGAGAAGTTGTGCCGTTATCTCAGATTAAGGATGAAGCCTTTGCATCAGGGGCATTAGGCAGGGGAGTAGGAATTGAACCTTTTGAAGGAAAATTATATTCGCCGGTATCCGGTACCGTTTCTGCACTTTTCCCGACTAATCACGCCATAGGAATTACTTCTGACCAAGGTGCAGAGATTCTGGTCCATGTCGGGATGGATACAGTAGAGTTAAATGGTAAGTATTTTACTGTTCATACGTCTCAAGGTGCTCGTGTCGAAAAAGGTCAGCTGTTGATTGAATTTGATATAGCAGGGCTCAAAGGTGAAGGTTATATTGTCACGACACCGGTTATTGTGACCAATCATGAACAATACGGGCAAGTGGATACAACCGATGAGAAACAGGTTAAACCTGGTGACCGCTTAATTGAGATAAAAGCTAAATAGTATTTATAAATTGATTTATGAGGTGAATATTTATGGCTGAACAAATGAGAAAGTTCCCAGACGGATTTTTGTGGGGTGGAGCAGTAGCGGCCAACCAGTTGGAAGGAGCATTTCAGGAGGATGGGAAAGGACTGTCGACGGCTGATGTTTCGCCAAACGGCATTATGAGCCCGCCCGATTTTTCAATGAGTCAATTTAATTTGTATCATGAAGGAATTGACTT
Organism: Neobacillus sp. Marseille-Q6967; assembly: GCF_946151075.1. GTDB lineage: Bacteria > Bacillota > Bacilli > Bacillales > Cytobacillaceae > Neobacillus. Next base: position 973,116 of record NZ_OX267715.1, read on the forward strand.
TTATCACAAATATAAAGAAGACATTGCCTTATTTGCCGAAATGGGTTTTAAAGCCTTTCGATTTTCGATTGCTTGGACAAGAATTTTTCCAAATGGTGATGAGCAGGAACCTAATGAAAAAGGCTTACAATTTTACGATAATATGATTGATGAATTACGGAAATATAACATTGAGCCAGTCATTACCATATCCCATTACGAGATGCCCCTCGGACTCGTGAAAAATTATGGAGGCTGGAAAAACCGTAAGCTAGTAGATTTTTATGAAAAGTATGCGAGGACCCTTTTTAACCGGTATAAAGATAAAGTGAATTATTGGATGACGTTTAATGAAATTAATGTGCTTTTTCACGCACCATTCACGGGTGGCGGATTGTTATTTGAAGAGGGTCAACGGAATGAGCAAGATCTTTATCAAGCAGCCCACCATCAGTTTGTGGCAAGTGCGCTAGCCGTAAAAGCAGGTCACGAAATAATTCCAAGCTCTCAAATTGGCTGCATGATTGCCTCCATGATTACCTATCCTTACAGTTCCAAGCCGGAGGATATGTTTGCGGCGATGATGCAAGACAGAAAAACATTATTCTTTTCAGATGTACAGTCTAGAGGATATTATCCTAGTTATATCAATGCTTACTTCCAAGAAAATAACATTAACATTGAAATGGAAAATGGAGACCTAGGACTTCTTCAAGATTACACAGTTGATTACATTGGGTTTAGTTACTACATGTCGTTTGTAGCTAGTACCGCTCCGGAACATGAAAAAACAGCGGGTAATCTTCTAGAAGGGGTGAAAAATCCATACCTCAAATCATCTGAATGGGGCTGGCAAATTGACCCTATTGGCTTAAGGACAGTTTGTAACCAACTATATGATCGCTATCAAAAACCGTTATTTATCGTCGAAAATGGGTTAGGGGCGGTGGATAAAGTTGAAGAAGATGGAACAATCAATGATAATTATCGTATCGAATATTTAGAGGCACATATTAAAGAAATGAAAAATGCTATTGGCGATGGTGTTGAAATTATGGGATACACCTCTTGGGGGCCAATTGATCTTGTCAGTGCTTCGACCGCAGAATTGAAGAAGCGGTACGGCTATATTTATGTTGACCGTGATAGTCAAGGGAAAGGGTCTAATAAGCGTATCAAAAAGAAGAGCTTTGATTGGTATAAGAACATTATTGCAACCAATGGTGAAGAACTTTAGTTATAAGCAGTACAAACCGCAGTGAACGATACCGCTGCGGTTTATTTTCGAAGTTTTAATAGGGAGTGTTGAATATGAATTCTATTGAGTTAAGTAAAAATATTATAAAAAAAGCCCGGAATATAGTCTTATTAACTGGTGCAGGGGTTAGCACAGAATCAGGAATTAAAGACTTTCGTTCAAGGTCTGGTATCTACACATTGGCCCCTGAATACATCCTCTCAATAGATTACTTTTACAAGCATCCTAGGGAATTTTATCAATTTGCTGTGGAAAATTTATATCATCCTGAAGCAGCACCAAACAAGGGTCATGACATACTAGCGAAATGGGAAAAAGCAGGTAAGGTTTCAAGTATCGTTACTCAGAATATAGATGGTCTTCATCAAAAAGCAGGTAGCCAAAATGTCATCGAATTCCACGGAACAATGAAAACCGCTTCATGTCAAAATTGCGGCAAAGTATATGAAACGGAAGAAATGGTACTTCGGATGAAGAAGCTTGATGACTTCTATGTATGTAACCATTGTCAAACAAAGCAAGAAAAGCAGCGCTACATCAAGCCTGACGTCGTGTTATTTGGGGATACGGGAGAATGGTTTACAGTCGAAGGGTTTAATACAATTATAGACACCATTCATCAAGCCGACTGTCTGTTAGTCTTAGGCACAAGCCTAAAAGTAACACCATTTTCTACATTTCCACAATACAGGAATGTGGATGTACCTCTCATCATTATCAATCAAGGCGACACCCCGTATGATCATGCTAAAAACACCTACGTTATTAACGAGTCTATAGGGAAAACCTTGAGTATCATTGATGAAAGTATCTAACCGAAGCTGTCTCGAATAGGGCGGCCTTTTTATTTGTATAACTACTATCGCTCCAATGAATTTCTTGTTTGGTAAAAACAAACGGATAATTCTACCCAATAATCGTTTTCTAATTATAGATTTTCAATAGAATCAGAAATTGATATAATATTTCAAAGAATGCAAAAAAACATTTTTAACATTAAGGGGAGTTATCATGAAGAAACCCATTCAAGTTTTTCGAGGGGAACATCTTGAAAGTTCACATGATATTCATGTTGCTGTTGTAAATAATGAGGGGAAGTTGCTTTATTCCTATGGTAATCCCATGCGGTTAACGTTTCCGCGGTCATCTATGAAACCATTTCAAGCAGTCCCGCTAATTGAAACAGGAACTGCGGTGCGTTTTGATTATAGTCCAAGGGAGATTTCATTAAGCTGTGCCTCACATAATGGTGAGATTTATCATCGTGAAGCGGTTTTTAATATTCTCTCTAGAATTGGTTTAAATGAAGATGCACTGCAATGCGGTACTCATATTCCAAGAGATATGGAGAGTTACAAGCAGTTAATCCGGGAGGGGAAAGAGTTGACTCCGGTTTTTAGTAACTGTTCAGGCAAGCATTCAGGAATGCTGGCTACTGCCGTCCATATGAATGAGGATGTTACTACTTATCGTGAAATCAATCACCCTGTTCAACAAAGGATTATGGACGTAATCGAAGATATTTGTGATATAAAGAAGGAGCAGATTCAACTAGGTGTAGACGGGTGCGGAGTTCCGGTCCATCAATTGCCATTGTACAATACTGCACTAGGTTTTGCGCGACTTGCGAAACCAGATGAAGTAGTGAAAACACACCGTAAAGAAGCGTTAGAACGGATCCGCGAATCGATGATGATGCACCCGGAAATGGTAGCGGGTACAAATCGCTTTGATACTGATTTAATGAATGCCTTTAAAGGACGTATGGTGGCAAAAGTAGGTGCCGAAGCGGTGCAGTGTATAGGCCTCGTGGAGGAAGGCATTGGGATCGCAATTAAAGTGGAAGATGGCGGTGTAAGGGCAACTACTGTAGCCGCAATGGAAGTATTAAAACAACTCGGTTATGCTGATGAAAAAATCTATCAAACACTTAAAGACTATGTTTTGGCACCAGTGTTGAACGCAAGAAATGAAGTGATTGGAAAAATCAAAGCAGATTATATATTAGAAAAAGCATAACCATCCGGTTAACTGGATGGTTATTGTTATTAGATTATTCCAACTACTACTTACGTACTAAAATCAACAATAATAAAGTGTTAGTAAAGTTACCTCTTTAGCAGAATACAAAAATATATATCCCTATTAGATAATAAAAGAGATAAAAGTTTAATAGGGGGATTATTATGAAAACGAAAAAAATATTGTTGTCGCTTCTTCTTGTGATTGCTCCATTTTTCTCCGTTTATACCGTTTCAAATGCTTCAAACCTAACGAGTGCCCATATTGACCCAGATTTGAAAGGAATACTTCAAAAAACAGTTGAATCAATTGAAGTTATAGTGACATTCCATGGAAATGGAACTCCCACTGAATCACAATTGGATTTATTAAAAGACTTAGGTATTAGCCAGGGTCTCACATTTAAAAACCTTCCGATTGCAGGGATTGTAGCAACACCAGAACAAATAAGATTGCTGGCTGCAAACCCAGAGGTCTTTTCTATTTATGATAATGAAAAAGTAGAATACGAGAACGATACCGGAACTGAGCTAACAGGTGTTGACCAGTTGCGTGAAGATGATACATTACGTAAGTTAAATGGAGGCTTGCCTGTTACTGGTAAAGGTATTGGTGTTGTGGTAAACGATAGCGGCATAGATGGCACTCATCCAGATTTGGAATATGGTAATCATGTCGTCCAAAATGTGATGGCCTCAACCAATCTTCATGCTCTAAGCGAATTACTGCCTATTTCCTACGTAGAAAATGTCCCTAATACAGACAGTACTGGCGGACATGGGACACACGTTGCTGGAATTGTCGGAGGAACAGGTGAGATGTCAAGCGGAAAATACGAGGGAGTAGCTCCAGGAGCCGATTTAATTGGGTATGGCTCGGGCGCAGCAGTAGCCATCCTAGATACATTAGGTGGTTTTGATTATGCACTTACTCATCAAATTGAGTATAACATCCGCGTTATTACAAACTCCTGGGGGACGACCAGTGATGCTGGAACTGATTTTGACCCTTATGATCCTATTAATGTGGCAACGAAAAAGTTATATGACCGTGGTATTGTTACAGTGTTCTCAGCAGGAAACTCTGGTCCAGGGGAGTCAACGATTTCTGGAAATTATAAAAAAGCTCCATGGGTAATTACAGTGGCGGCAGGTACAAAACAAGGGAAATTAGCCGACTTCTCATCACGCGGAGTAAAGGGTAAGGGTGGTACAGTAACGTTGGATGGAGAAGTATTTGAGTGGGTAGACCGGCCAACGATTACTGCACCAGGCGAAGGCATTATTTCAACTAGAGTTGTTGCTCCAGTTTCAAGTTTAGGTGCTGCAGATGACGTAGAAAATATTGATCCAGCATATCTCCCATATTATACAACGATGAGTGGTACATCGATGGCTGCTCCACATGCAGCTGGTGTTGTCGCCTTATTATTAGAAGCCAATCCTGCATTATCTCCTGAAGAAGTAAAGGATATTTTACAACAAACGGCTACGAATATGTCAGGCTATGAAGCATGGGAAGTTGGAGCAGGTTATGTAAATGCTTATGCAGCAGTGGATGCGGCTTTCACAAATCGTGATTACGGGACTACGGTAAATGCTAACCGGACCTTTAACGCAAATATTGATTTAACTGTTGAAAGAGAACCTTTTTCAATAAACTATAGTAGTGTAAACCTTAATGGTAACTCTTATTCTTTTGATGTAGAAGAGGGGCTTACGGAATTAACTGCACGTATTAATGCAAAGGGACTATTAGAGCAAACGGGGAATACAATAAATCTGCTGTTAGTTGCCCCAGATGGAACCGAATATAGCTCTGGAATCTATCTACTTTTCCCGCTTTACACCGATCGTACCGTACAGGTAATATCACCTCAGCCCGGTAAATGGACAGTTAAGTTAGAAGGATTAAATGGAATTGCCATAGATGAAGTTGTACATGGAGACCTAACATTTAAGAAAGCGGGCGGGTTTACTGGCTTAAATGATATTGCAGGACACTCGGCAGAATCGGCCATTAAAATTGGTGTAAATGAAAGATTATTAGATAGCTATGCAGATGGGAACTTTCGTCCAAATGATCATTTAACACGCATTGAATTAGCAAGATATGTCGTAATGGGGGCAGGAGTACGCCAGTATCTACCATTGTCAGGCACTCCAACTTTTAATGATGTTAAGGGAGAAGAACTAGCTATTGCTGAATCCGTAGCTGCAAAAGGAGCTGCGCTTCGTGATGCTGCTTATGAAGGAAAGGGAATCATACTTCCGACTTCAACCGGTAAATTCTCACCTAAGCAAACTGTTACACGTGCAGAACTTGCTTATACTTTAGTACAAAACCTAGGCCTTCAAGTGGAGGCGGAGTCGAAAATGAATCAACCCCTGACTGTACAGTACGGTAACGCTAGGATTGCGATTTCAGATGCTTCCTTGGTTCCTGCCCATCTTCGTGGTTATGTTCAACTGGCTTTAGATTTGAACATTCTTAATGCTTACTTTGAAGTTACTCAAGGACCATATGACCTACAGCCTACAGTAACGGCAAAATTTAAACCAACTTCAAATGTAAGCCGCGGGGACTTTGCGGTAGCCATCACACGCTACTTTGCTCAATATTAGCGTCTGAACATTATTGAATCAGGAGAATTGTAAGTTTGGTAATGATTCTGAAATAAATGTTAATTTCACCGTGTATTTAAATAGGTGTCAACCCTAATCTATTAAATAATTATTGGTATTTTTTCAAAAATATATAATGTTGGGCTAATCTTTGATTCCTGATAAAATAGTAGTTTTACGAAACGGTAAATACACTGTTATTTTCTTCCTGAAATATGACAAAAATCGTGTGATACGATGATGTTGCAAATAGAAAGCGATTTTTCAAAACAGGAGGAAATGATATGTTAAAGAAAAAGTTGATCTTATCTACAGTGGCTGCAGCTGCATTATGGATTGCCAATCCGGTTGCAAACAAAGCAGAGGCAGCGAATTTTGACACTACTATGCAGCAAAAAGTGTATGTATACCAGAGCAGTAACTTTAATGTAAATGAACTTAATAATTTGATAGAAAGTTATTTAAATAAATTAGGATGGGGCCAGCACAATATCCAGGTTCAAGTTCCAGAGACACCACAAAAACAACCTGAAACTGTTGAACAGCCATCACAGCCTGCAGCACCGGCACCGGCACCTGTTCAACAGCAGCCAGATGCAGAAGCTCCAACAACTGCACCAACTGCTGGGACATTAAGTGCCTATGAGCAAAAGGTAGTAGAATTAACAAATCAAGAGCGTGCAAAGAATGGTTTGGCAGCCTTAAAGGTTGATACAGTGCTAAGCAAAATGGCTCGAGAAAAATCACGTGATATGTCTGCAAATGGTTACTTTAGCCATACAAGTCCAACTTATGGATCACCGTTTGATATGATGAAACAATTTGGCATTACGTATCGTTATGCAGGTGAAAATATTGCGATGGGGCAAAGATCACCAGAAGAAGTAGTGAATGCCTGGATGAATAGTGAAGGCCACCGTAAAAATATCCTCAGCCCGAACTTCACTCATATAGGTGTTGGCCACATTGCAGAAGGAAATTACTGGACGCAGGAATTTATCGGGAAATAAAAATCATTCAAGGAGATTATTCATATTGATAGCGGCATGAGTTTAAAATAAAAAGACGATCTAGAAAGCTGCGTTAAGGTTTCTGGTATTGTTCAAAAAATGGGAAAGGAGCTAATCTCCTTTCCCATTTTTTAAGCACTTATAGAAATATAAGAGGAGTTATTTTCATCCCATTTGAAAATACCATCTTGAAGCTTAATGACTGCATCAAAAGGACATGGGATGTTTGCAGAATTTCCTTGTTCACCCATCAACTGATCTCGTAGTTGAAGTAACTCATTTTTTGTAGCAACCCGGATTACACGATCAATGGAGAGGTTATTTTCGTGGATATGATCTCTCTTACAAATGCTTTCCTGAAAACTCTTATTAAACTGTATCATCATGTGTACATCATTCATACATGCCACACCAAAAACATCTTTAATAATATCGTCATAACGTAGTTGGTAGCCAGTGGCAAATTGGGTAATATTCTTCTCAGGATTTTCTAAAATATAAATCGTTTCGATATTCTGATTCACCAATAAAACTTCCTTTCTTCTATCTCCATCTATTACTTTGAGAGTACCGATAACACTACGTATTAAATTTCTACAAATTTCTACAATATTTTAATTATACGCTATTTTTTCAATTTGGTGTAATAGGGTGCCTGAAACTTTTTTTAGTTTCATTGGAATAGATTGATTCTATAAAATTGGTTAAATTTTAATGTATTAAAAAAGACCGCAAATTTATCGCTGCGGTCTTTTTGAAAATGAAATTAAATTTTAACAACAAATCGACCTCTAGCCTGCCCTTTTAAAATAATAGGCAATGTTTGAGGTAATTCTTCTAAGGAAACTTCTTTGGCAATACGATTTAAAACATCCGGTTTTAAATCGGCGGCCATCCGCTTCCAAAGTGCTTTACGAATATCCATAGGACAATAAACAGAATCAATTCCAAGCAAGTTGATACCCCGAAGGATAAATGGGAAAACCGTTGTAGGAACGTTTCCGCCGCCTGTTAACCCGCTCACCGCTACAGAACCGTTGTAATGTATTTTACTTAAAACGGCTGCAAGTGATTCGCCGCCAACTGGGTCAACGGCAGCTGCCCAAAGTTGTTTATCCAGGGCTTTAATTTTACCATTATACACTTCATTTCGTGAGATAACTTCTGCTGCTCCAAGTGTATGTAAGTATTCATGTTCAGATTCTTTACCAGTGCTAGCAGTAACTTCATATCCGCGTTTAGCTAGCATCGCTACAGCCATACTGCCAACTCCTCCGGTGGCACCAGTTACTAATACTTTTCCTTTACCAGGGGTTAACCCGTTCTCTTCCAGCCTTTGAATCGACAGGGCTGCAGTCAAGCCTGCTGTTCCATAAATCATTGCTTCTTTTAAGGATAAGTTTTCCGGTAAGGGAACAATCCAATCTCCCGGAATTCGTGCAAACTCACTATATCCTCCAAAATGCGATACGCCAATTTCATAGCTTGTGGCGATTACTTGATCACCTTCAACGAAGCGGGGGTCTTCAGAGGAAACAACCACTCCGGCCAAATCAATACCTGGAATAAATGGATAAGAACGTACGATTTTGCCATCAGGAATACTGGCTAATCCATCTTTGTAATTGATACTTGAGTAGGCTACTTTGATTAATACATCTGCCTTAGGTAATTCACTTAAGGCAACTTCCCGAATGCCGATTGAAAAATCACTTTCGGTTTTATCCACTAGTAAGGCATGAAAACGTTCACTCATTTGATTACTTCCTTTCTTACAGGTAAATAATAGTATAATATGTTATCCTATCTCTATCTTACTACAGGATAATTGCTGGTTAACACGGATTTAGTGAAAAATTAAGGAAGAAGGTTAGTCATTTGAAATTGAGTGTACTTGACCAATCTGTTATAAGTAAGGGGTCGACAGGAAAAAGCGCATTAGAAAACACTGTCAAATTAGCTCAAATAACCGACGAATTGGGATACATTCGATTTTGGGTTGCCGAGCACCATAATTCAAATGGTATTGCAGGCTCTTCCCCTGAAGTCCTGATTTCTCATATTGCCTCTAGGACCAAAAAGATTAGGGTTGGTTCTGGCGGGGTATTACTTCCTCAATATAGTCCGTATAAGGTTGCGGAAAATTTCAAGGTACTTGGATCGTTATTTCCGAATCGAATAGACTTAGGAATCGGACGTTCACCAGGCGGGTCCCCAACTACTCGATTAGCTCTTACCGATGGCATTCGAAAAAGTTTAAATGAGTTTCCTAGTCAGGTTAAAAACTTGCAGGGCTTTTTAACAAATAATTTACCGGATGAACATCCATTCTATGGTGTAAAAGCATTTCCCATCACTGAAGACTTCCCGGAAATGTGGTTACTGGGAATCACCCACCGTGGCGCCAGAGTAGCAGCAGAAAACGGTACAGCCTTTACCTACGGGCATTTTATTACGCCCGTAAATGGAAAAAGAGCAATTGATTATTACTATGAACATTTTCAGCCGTCACCTTTATTGAGGGAACCAAAGGTTAATGTATGCATTTTTATTGTATGTGCATCTACACAAGAAAAAGCAGAGGAATTAGCGTTAAGCCAAGACATGTGGTTATTAGCAGTTGAAAAAGGAATAGATACCCGAATTCCCTCCATTCATGAGGCAAGAACCAGGGTTTTAACAACGGATGAGAAGAAGAAATTAATAGAAAATCGGAAACGAATGATCGTTGGTACCCCTGATAAAGTTAGAAATGATATTTTATATTTAGTGGAAGAATATCAAACTGATGAATTTATGGTAATCGCCAATGTATTTGATTTTGAGGATAAAATAAACTCTTACACACTATTGGCTGAAACTTTTCTTTAATGTTGCAGGAAAAATGAAATAAAAAATCATTATGGAGGGATTAATAGATGGAAAATAAAAAAGAAAGTGACCTTCCAGAAAGATTAGCGAAACCAGCATTGCGTGCACTTAAAAGTGCTGGATACTTAAAACTGGAGCAATTTACAGAGCCCAAAGAAGTAGAAGTTTTGAAGCTGCATGGTATGGGACCAAAAGCAATCAAACTTATACGGGAGGAACTTTCTAAGAACGGATTATCATTTAAAAAATAAGGCGGTTTTCTCCTTTTGCTGGTTCTTTGGACGTAAAAAGGTTTCGAAAGTTGCGAATGATGCCCATCCGTGAGATTTGGAAGGCTCAAAGGGAATCATTTAGAGCAAATGATGCCCGTCCAATGGATTTGTCTGGTTTAGAAGGAATCATTCAGAGCAAATGATACCCGTCCAATGGATTTGTCAGGCTTAGAGGGAATCATTCAGAGGGAATGATGCCCGTTTAAGAGATTTTCCCGGTTTAAAGGGAATCATTCAGAGGGAATGATTCCCGTTTAAGAGATTTTCCCGGGTTAAAGGGAATCATTCAGAGGGAATGATGCCCGTCCAATGGATTTGTCCGGTTTAGAGGGAATCATTCAGAGGGAATGATGCCCGTTCAAGAGATTTTCCCGGTTTAAAGGGAATCATTCAGAGCGAATGATGTCCGTTCAGAAGAATTTCCCGGTTTAAAGGGAACCATTCAGAGCGAATGATTCCCTTTCAGAAGAATTTCCTGGTTTAAAGGGAATTATTCAGAGGGAATGATGCCCGTCCAATGGATTTGTCCGGATTAAAGGGAACCATCCAGAGTAAATGATGCCCGTTCAAGAGATACTCTTGTTTAAAGGGAATCATTCAGAGAGAATAATGCCCCGTCCAGTGGGTTTCAGGTTCCAGGAGCTTTCAGAGCAAATGAATTCCTGCCGTAAAAGTAACAAGGCTTGAAGTTCCAAGCCTTGGTCTGCTATTACTTATTTTGACCTTTACTTTCACCTTTGTTTCCCTGGCCATAACGCATATGTCCAGAATCGCCCTCACCTTTTTGGTTAGATCTCTTTCCGCCTAAACTCACATTCGTATAGCTTTTTGTATTTTCATCCATTTTTTTCACCTCCAAACCTTTATTCTGTACAATTTTGCTAACATTATGTTATTTTACGGAAATGAGATGCATAATAAAAAAAAACGTAAAAGAGTTTTGGCCTCTTTTTAATTGGGAGGGATTTATATGAATGATTTAAGACTCATTATTTTTGATATGGATGGATTGCTATTTGATACCGAGCGGATTTATTTTCAATCGATGAAAAGGGAAATGGAGAAACTAGGGTTTGAGTTTCCGTTAGAGACTTACAAGCAGTTGGTTGGTATACCTGATCTTGAGAGTGATGAAATTTTAAAGGGGATTTATGGAGAAGAGTTTTCCATTCACCAGGTATTAGAAAGCTATCACCAAGGATTCCTAGAAATCATAAAAGCAGAAGGTCTCATGATAAAACCCGGGGTTGAAATACTTCTGGATTACCTTGACGATAAAGGGATTCAAAAATGTATTGCTAGCTCTAGTGATAAGAAAATCATCGAACATTTTCTATCATTAACGGGATTAACCAATCGATTTGATTTTTATGTAAGCGGTGAAGAGGTTGAAAAAGGAAAACCGCATCCCGATATATTTTTAGAAGCGTGCGTTAGAGGAAAGGTAGCAGCTGAACAATCACTCGTTATCGAAGATTCACTTAATGGATTAAAAGCAGCAGTCAGTGCCAATATTAAATGTATTATTGTTCCAGATTTAATTGATCCTTCAGAGGAAATGAAAACGAAAGCCTTTCAAATTGTAACAAGCTTGGAAAAAGTGATAGGTATTTTAGAGGGGGAACAAGTTGAATAAGCAAGGGATTATTTCACTGGGAGAACCTTTTGTAGATTATATTGCAACAGATAGCAGCAACCAAAATTTTCAGCAGTGGTTAGGCGGTGCCACGGTCAATGTGGCGGTTGGCATGAGGAGACTTGGTATCCCTTCCTATTATTTATGTAAACTCGGTACGGATGAAATTAGCGAGTTTGTAAAACATGAATTTGGAAGAGAAAATGTCAATATTGAGTATTGTGTTCATTCCTCCGTAAAAAAAATATGCGGGGTATATGTCCATCTTAACGAACAAGGAGAACGTTATTTTCATTCTTACATCAACCTAACACCTAGTGAAGTTTTAACAGCTGAGGAATTGAAAAAAGAACCATTTATGAGGGCGAAAATTTTTTACTTTGGCTCTGGAACCTTATTTCAAGAAACAGCTAATATGACTACTCAAATGGCACTAAAGTATGCAATGGAAGCCAATGCCATAGTGGCTTTTGACACAAATCTCCGGCTTAAACGCTGGGAAAGTGAGGAACAATGTCGTAAGACCGTGTGCTCATTTTTAAAGAATGTTGATATTGTTAAATTAGCTGATGATGAATTGCTCTTTCTGACACAAACAAATTCTGTTGAAGAAGGGCTTAAAAAAATATCAACATTGAACATACCTTATGTGTTTGTAACCATGGGTAACAAAGGTGCATGGGCAGTTACGAATAGCGAACAAATCTATGTACCTGGTTTAGAAGTGAAAGCAATTGATACCACTGGAGCCGGAGATGCCTTTATGGCTGCATTATTATATTGTTTTCATGAAAAGGGTAAACCTTCGGATCCATCAAAGCTAAAAGAGTACACTGAATATGCCAATCATATCGGTGCCGCTGCAGTAACAAAGGTTGGTGCCTTAACAGCATTTCCAAAGAAGACTCATTGAAAATAAGCGCTGGCTTGATTTTTAATGAGTCTTATTATTCTTTTAGGATAAAAGAAGTGCCACAGGACTATTTAAAAAATACTAATATTTTGCTAAAATATTAATTAACTAGAAAAAGAAAAACTACATAAAATTGGGGTTTTTGACAATATAAGATACTTATTTTACATATTTTTCACAAAATGGCTAAAAGGTAAAATAATTATGTTTTTTTCTGGTATGATAGGATTAGGAATTCTATCAAAAGTCATATTTTAATATGAGATTATGATTAATTATTTGAATAATAAGATACCTTATTTATAGCGGTGAGTAGGAGGAACTTTCATGTGGGATTTTGAAATGGACATAGATCAAGTAGCAAGAATAAAAGTTATTGGTGTCGGCGGGGGCGGAAATAACGCTGTAAACCGGATGATCGAGGCTGGGGTACAGGGTGTTGAATTTATTGCAGTTAATACAGATGCACAGGCTCTTAACCTATCAAAAGCAGAAATAAAAATGCAAATCGGTGCAACATTAACACGAGGATTAGGTGCTGGAGCGAACCCAGAGGTAGGCCGTAAAGCAGTAGAAGAGAGTCGGAAACAGCTTCAAGAAGTGTTAAAAGGGGCAGATATGGTATTTGTAACTGCAGGAATGGGCGGCGGTACTGGTACAGGTGCAGCACCTGCCATTGCTCAAATTTCGCGTGAATTAGGGGCTCTTACCATTGGAGTGGTAACACGTCCTTTTGGATTTGAAGGCCGTAAGCGGGCAGCCAATGCCAGTGCTGGGATCGATGCGATGAGGGAAGCAGTTGATACCTTAATCATTATTCCAAATGACCGTTTGCTTCAAATTGTTGATAAAAAGACACCAATGATCCAAGCGTTCCGTGAAGCAGATAACGTTCTTCGCCAAGGTGTACAAGGGATTTCTGATTTAATTGCTGTCCCAGGTTTGATTAATCTAGACTTTGCTGATGTTAAAACCATCATGACGAATCAGGGAACGGCCTTAATGGGAATCGGTGTTGCGAAAGGACCTAACCGTGCGGTAGAAGCAGCGAAAAAGGCCATTTCAAGCCCATTATTAGAAACCTCTATCAATGGTGCACAAGGTGTCCTTATGAATATTACGGGTGGCAGCAATTTAAGCTTGTTCGAGGTACAAGAGGCAGCAGACCTTGTTGCGTCGGCATCTGATCATGAGTTAAATATGATTTTTGGTTCGATTATTAATGATAGTTTAAAAGATGAAATAATGATTACTGTCATTGCAACGGGCTTTGCTGAAAAAGAGAACACACGGAATAAGCCAGCTTCTGAGCCTGCAGGAGAAACAAGAACTAGACCATCAAGAGTAAGTTCTATTCGGGAACAAGTAAATCGTGAGGAAATTTATACAAATGACCGTCAATATGCTCAGCCTGAAGAAGTAGTATTTGGAGCGGGACGTCAACGCCAACAGCAGCAGGAAGAAGTAAAGTATGATACAAGAAGACTAAATGTAGAATCTGAAGAATCACTTGATATCCCAGCATTCCTGCGCAACCGAAATCGCAATAGATAAAGATATGTAACAGGCTGATGTATAAAATACGTCAGCCTTTTTTCGTTTAAAAGGGCACCATGCCATACCGGGCGAGGAAAAAGAAAAAACCTTGCCTCGTTATGGAGTGGTACCATTTGATTTAATAGATGGAATAAGGAAGCTTCTTAAAGAACTATCTTGATATAGTTTAATTGTTAGTTATTTTCAGTAAATTATTTATCTTTCGACTTTTTGGTATAAGTATAAAATGCCCTCTGTATATAGGAAAGAGGGCTATTTTCTTTCTGATTTACGACAAAATTCCGCAATTTTTTAGAGGTCAAATTAACTATTTGTGCTATAATAATAATGAAAATATCAACTGCAAGGAGAAATCGCCATGTTGAAAGATTTATTTATGGGCTTATCCCAAAACCAATTCCTTAATAATGCAGCTAAAAAGTATGGCTTAAAATTAGGTGCACAAAGTGTTGTTGCAGGCACAAACATTGAGGAAGTAATGAAAAGCATTAAGGAGCTAAATGCTCAAGGAATCTCATGTACAGTTGACAACCTGGGTGAGTTCGTTTTTAAAGAAGAAGAGGCGACTGAAGCGAAAGATCAGATTATCAAAGTAATTGAGGCAATTCACCAGAATAATGTGGATGCCCATATCTCCTTAAAACCAACTCAATTAGGACTAGATATTGAGTATAGTTTTTGCTTAAATAACTTAAGAGAAATTGTTGATAAAGCAAACCAATATGGTATTTTTGTCAATATCGACATGGAAGACACTGGCCATCTGCAAGCCACATTTGATGTTTTGGATGATTTATCACTGGAATATGATAATGTTGGTACGGTTATTCAGGCCTATTTACTACGTGCTGATGAATACCTTGAAAAATACAAAAATTATCGTTTGCGTATTGTAAAAGGAGCTTATAAGGAGCCTGATGAATACGCTTACCAGGATAAAAAAGAAATCGATCGAAACTTTGTAAAATTAATTGAATGGCATTTACTAAACGGTAAATTTACTTCGATTGCTACACATGACCATAATATCATTAATCATGTTAAAGCTTTTGTTAAGAAGAATAATATCCCAAATGACAAATACGAATTCCAAATGCTTTACGGATTTAGAAAAGAAATGCAATTAGAATTAGCTAAAGAGGGATATAATTTCTGTACCTATGTACCATTCGGTAATGACTGGTATGGATATTTCATGCGTCGTTTAGCTGAAAGACCACAAAACCTAAATCTTGTTGCTAAGCAAGTTTTTAACAAAAAAACCAATACGATCATTGGTGTTGCTGCAGGTGCGTTCTTATTAGGAAGAATGACCAATGCAAATAAGAAAAAACGAAAATAATTTCATTTAAAAAACCTCCCGTGAAGGGAGGTTTTTATTTTGATAAAACATTTTCCTGGAGATTTTCTTACAATGAAGGATAATAAATATAGATTATTGAATATATATAGATTCATCAAATGGTTTACAGACTTTTTTAATAAAATAAAAGGGGGAGTATAAATGGCTGTCATTCCACGTCCAGCATCCACTGTCGTGTTAATGGATCACCTGTACAGGGTCTATTTGACAAAAAGACCTAAATCGATGAAATTTCTTGGGGGATACTATGTCTTCCCGGGTGGAGCGGTCGAAGAATCGGATTATAAATTCGATTTTAGGTTTATAAAGGAGTTAAACAAGGAGGAAACCATTGATTTTGTACATTATATAGCTGCTGCCAGGGAGTTATTTGAAGAAGTGGGTATTTTAGTATGTTGCAGTGACGACGGATCTCCTATTCAATTAAGGGAAAAAACAAAAACAGATTACCGCCGCCAGCTGATGAACGGTGAAATTTCTTTTTTGCAAATGTTAAAAGAAGAAGAGTTATTTCTAGATATAGAAAACCTAAAATATTTTGGACATATTATTACTCCGGAAACGAGCCCGATCCGTTTTGACACAAGATTTTTTCTTGCTAAACTCCCTGAAGGGCAATCCCCAAAACCTGATTTATCTGAAATTGACGAAGCCATATGGTTATCGCCCAAGGAAGCCTTAGCATCCCATCAAAATGGAAATATATCCTTTGTTAGACCTACAATCCACACTCTAAAAACCATCATCAACTATCAAAATGGCAGTCCATTAATGATGCCAGAAATGAAAAGGAATTAACCTTGGATAGAATAGAGTGTACCTTGCAGCGAGACCGAACCTTCTTTTATTAATTTAATAAGGTGTGCCTCTGTCGTTCTTCTTGCTACCTCAAATATACTGGGATGTATGTAACGGTCATAGATTAATTTTGTTAGAGAGATGGAAGTCAATTGCTCATGTTCGTGCAGGAGTTCTTTGATTTGTTTTTCTCGTTCAAGTCTCCGGTTTAACACGAATTCAATATGTTGATAGGGTTTTAATACCCAACCGCCATGACCAGGACCAATTTTCTTTATTTTCAAACCCATTAAACGATTTAACGTATTTAAATAGTCAATCATATCTCCATCCGGAGGGCCTATCCAAGATGTCCCTTCTGCCACGATATTATCTCCTGCTAACAGTATCTGTTCGGTTGGAATGTAGAGATTTAAGTGTCCTGATGTATGTCCAGGGGCATGGATTATTTGAATCTCTCCATCTCCAACTTTAAAAGTATCTCCATCGTTTAAAAATGACAAATTATTCCAAGGTGAAATAGCAGCTAGAGTTGTTTCTTTTTCAGCAGGATGGCAATAAACCGTAGGAGACCAATCCTGTAATTGAAGGACTCCTGGAGCATGGTCAGGGTGTGCGTGTGTAAGAATGATAGATTTAGGAACTGCAAGATTATGATCTGAAATGGTTTTCTCTAATACAATCCTAGTTTCCGGTTGATTGTAGCCAGCATCGACTAAGATGGCTTCATGCTCATTTCCTATTAAATAACAGTTTGTATTCGTATGAGGATATAGGGTTGGAGACGGAACCGGAACCCTGATAATTTTAAACTCATTTTTCTTCTGCACTTGTTTAATCCCCCGCAATAAGTATTTTTTATTAACCTATTCAATATGAATATAGAAATTCCTCCTTAATGGTGGTAAGTATGTTTGTTTTACTGCTCATTTTGTCATTCCCACTTCTATATCAACTTGTTAATTTTGTAATATTTGACAAGTTCCCTAATAAGTATGGATAAGAGGATGGCAAATAAATAAAGGGGGTTTTAGGATTGAAAAATAAACGTTTTCGACTTTCACTCGTCTTTCTCTTGGCTCTTTCGATGATTCTAGCAGCATGTGGAAGCAATCAGGAGGAAGCTGAAAACGAGGGTGAAGCTAACAATCAAACGGAGGAAGAGGCACCAAAGTTCATTAGTATTTTAACTGGTGGGACGGGCGGTACTTACTATCCGCTTGGAGGTTCATTTGCGGAGATTATCAGTGATGCTACAGGAATTGAGACGAATGCAGAAACAAGCGGTGCTTCTGCAGAAAACATGACCACACTTAAAAATGGCGACGGAGAAATTGCCTTTAGCCAAACCGATATCGCGTCTTATGCAACGGAAGGAAAATTAATGTTTGAAAACAATAAGGTTGAAAACATTAAAGCCATTGCTACTTTGTATCCGGAAACGATTCAAATTGTTACTACCGCTAAATCTGGGATTAAATCGGTAGAGGATTTAAAAGGGAAAAAGGTTTCCGTTGGCGCACCTGGTTCTGGAACAGTGGCAAATGCTGAACAAATTCTTGAGGTTCATGGTATGACATTTGAAGATATTGAAAAACAAGATTTATCCTTTGATGAATCTACTCAAGGAATTCAAGATGGTACGATCGATGCAGCCTTCGTTACTGCAGGTACTCCGACAGGTGCTGTTGAAGGATTATCCGCTACCGAAGATGTTGTCATTGTTCCGATTGCCCAAGACAAAATTGACGCTTTAATTGAAAAATATCCGTTCTATGTAAAAGATGAAGTACCATCCGGAACATATGGATTAGATACTGCTATAACAACCGTTGCTGTTCAAGCGATGCTTGTTGCGAGAAGTGATCTTTCTGATGATTTAGTATACGACATCACAAAGGCCATCTTTGAAAACTTAGACAAGGTAACACACGCAAAAGGAAAACTGATTAACGTAGAAAAGGCTCTAAACGGTGTGGGAATCGAAGTTCATCAGGGAGCACAAAAATATTTTGATGAAAAAGGTGTTAAAGCTCAGTAAGAAAGCAAATTTCTATAAAAATGTTGACCGGCGGGCTGCACTCCTGCCGGTCTCATTTTCTACTTTTAGGTCGGAGTTATTCATTGAAATCTAGAAGATTTCCAGAAACACGTAGAAGTTTCCAAAATGACGTAGAAGTCGCCACCCATCTCAACAACAGACAGAAGAATTCTTATATTATGAATGCCAAAAAACAAGGAATGAAGTATGTTTTGAGGAAAACGGTCCTATACCTAATACTCTTCGTATCTATTACATTTATTTATGCACTAATTCCGCAGCAGCAAGCAATCGTCTTTCAATCGAATGATAACCCAAGTAATTACATCTACATTCCTACAAAAAAAGAATCTTTTTTCAAAATTAAATATACCCATTCCATTCATTTAACCGATGTTGTGGAAACCTACAAAATTACAAAAAAACAAACCATTCAACAAGTCGAGCTTATGTACGAGGACTTTGCGATCGGTATGCCTGCCAATGCTGGAGAAGGCGAGACCTTTGAACAAGAAAACGGAAAATATTATATCAAAAATATGAAACGGATTTTTCCATCCTTCCACTTGCGAATCGGACAGGTCCGTGCCAATCACCGTGTAATCTATCAAAATAAGGAATACCCTCTGTCCCGCTACATTCGTCCAGGGACATCTGTTAAAGTGGAAATCCGTAATTTGAACTATTTTCAGCAAAGGAAAGGAGTGAACATCCTTGAGTCATTATGAAGATGCTTTGACAGTTGAACAGCAGCAGGAGTTAATGGAAAAATATGATCCCGAGGCTGGAACTAGGAAACTGAAGGGGTTCTTTGGCTGGATTGCTTTTGCTGGATTATTAGCGTTTTCATTATTTCATCTTTATACAGGTATTTTTGGTATGTTAACCGCACAATTGCAGCGCTCGATTCATTTAGGATTTGCCTTGGCACTTATTTTTTTACTTTTTCCAGCACGTAAAAAAAATCGGGGGAAAGAAATAAAGGTTGCATGGTACGATATCATCCTTGCGATAATCTCTGTTGTTGTCGGTGCCTATTGGCCTGTATTAATTGATGACTTAGTGTTACGGGCAGGAAATGTAACGCAAATTGATTTCTATGTAGGGCTCGCAGCCATTCTATTAGTGTTAGAGGCAACACGTCGTACGGTTGGCCTGCCAATTACCATAATCGCGATTGTTTTTATGGCCTATGCTCTTTACGGTCCTTATATGCCAGGGTTTATTGCCCATCGTGGTCTCGATTTTGATCGTTTGGTACAAACGATGTTTTTTACGACCGAGGGTATCCTTGGAACACCGCTGGGAGTGTCATCCACGTTTATCTTTTTGTTTTTACTATTTGGTTCGTTTCTCATCAAAACTGGTGTTGGCGAGTACTTTAACGATTTATCCATCGCCATAGCAGGCAGGAGTGTTGGTGGTCCAGCGAAGGTTGCTGTTTTTTCAAGCGCCTTGCAGGGAACGATCAGCGGCAGTTCGGTGGCGAATGTTGTGACATCCGGTGCGTTTACCATCCCGATGATGAAAAAACTCGGTTACAAAAAAGAATTTGCCGGTGCCGTTGAAGCCTCCTCCTCAACTGGCGGGCAATTGATGCCGCCGATTATGGGAGCTGCCGCTTTCCTAATGGTTGAGTTTATTGGGGGAATTTCTTACTGGGATATCGCAAAAGCGGCAGCGATTCCGGCGGTCCTTTATTTTTCCGGTATATGGATTATGACACATTTTGAGGCAAAAAGAATCGGGCTCCGCGGTTTGACCAAAGAGGAAATGCCGAGCAGGAAAGAGGTTTTTGGGAAGCTCTATTTACTACTTCCGATTATCGCCATTATCCTCTTGCTTATGTCCGGAATGAGTGTCATTCGTGCGGCACTTTGGTCAATTGTGATAACGGTTGTGGTAAGTGCATTTAAAAAAGAAACAAGGATAGGAATAAGAGGATTGATTGATGCACTAGTTGATGGTGCACGTACAGCTCTTGGAGTGGCGGCGGCCACTGCCGCGGCAGGTATTATTGTAGGGGTTGTGACAAAAACTGGTTTAGGTTTAAAAATGGCAAATGGCTTACTCGATTTATCCGGTGGTGCCTTACTTCCAACCTTATTTCTAACGATGATTGCTTCCTTGATTTTGGGGATGGGTTCACCAACAACGGCGAATTATGTCATCACTTCAACGATTGCAGCACCTGCGATTATTTTACTAGGAGTACCGGATTTATCCGCACACTTGTTTGTGTTTTATTTTGGGATTGTTGCGGATATCACACCGCCAGTGGCATTAGCAGCCTTTGCTGCCGCGGCTGTCTCAGGAGGAGAGCCATTCCGAACGGGGGTGGAATCCACCAAATTGGCGATTTCCGCCTTTATTATCCCGTACATGTTTGTTTTATCACCAGAATTACTGATGATTGATACAACTTGGAGTTATTTAATTTGGGTGGTGTTTACCGCATTCATTGGCATGATTGCGATCAGTGCAGGGGTAATTGGATTTTGGATACGAAAATTGCATTGGGTGGAACGGCTTGCTTCCATTGGAGCAGGACTATGTTTAATCTATCCGGAGAACATTAGTGACATCATTGGTCTCGTGCTTTTTGGGATATTATTCACCCTGCAGTTTTTTTATAAAGGTAATAAAAATCTTCCTAAAATGCAAAAAGGTGTACATTAGAGTCCTCCCAAAGGAGGATTTATTTCTTTTAAAGCGATCTAAGTTCACATTATCTTACAAAATTGGTAAAATTCAATTAATAGTATTGTTTCAGGATAGGAAGGGGCTGTGTTAGATGACAAAGTATGTAAAGGTAGGAAATTTGCAAGTATCAGAAATTCTATATCATTTTATTAATGAAAAGGCTTTACCGGGAACGGGATTAGACAGCAAGAAATTTTGGTCTGATACAGAAACACTATTTGCTGATTTAGCTCCTAAAAATAAGAAGTTATTAGCGCATCGAGATGAATTACAAAATAAAATTTATACGTGGCATCGACAAAATCAAGCCTTTCAATTTTCAGACTATAAATCCTTTTTGCAAGAAATAGGCTACTTAGAACCTGAGGTAGAAGATTTTCAGATTACAACGAAAAATGTTGATGATGAATTGGCAATTCAGGCAGGCCCACAGCTGGTTGTTCCTGTTGATAATGCTCGTTATGCACTTAATGCAGCTAACGCCCGCTGGGGAAGTCTTTATGATGCATTGTACGGAACCGATGCGATTAGTGAAGAGGATGGAGCGAAGAAAGAGGGAAGCTATAATCCCATCCGCGGTAATAAAGTTATTCGTTTTGCTAGAAAATTCTTAAATGAAGCAGCACCATTAAAGGATTTTTTACATGAAGAAGCGGTTCAATACCAGGTTATAAATGGGAGATTAATAGTTTCTTTAAGCAACGGTGGAACAACAAGTCTTGCCGACGAATCAAAATTTGCAGGATATCAAGGAACGGAAGAAGCTCCTTCCGCGATTTTATTAAAAAATAATGGAATTCATTTTGAAATCCAGATTGATAGAAATCATCGAATCGGTAAAACCGATCAAGCAGGGATTAAAGATATTTTAATGGAATCGGCACTGACAACGATTATGGACTGTGAGGATTCCGTTGCTGCGGTGGATGCCGATGATAAAGTGCTGGTTTACAGCAATTGGCTTGGTTTAATGAAAGGGGATTTAACAGCAAGTTTTCAAAAGGGTGAGAAAACCATTACTCGTACGTTAAACGCAGACCGCGTATATGTTTCTCCAAGCGGTAAAGAAATCACACTTAAAGGCCGTTCCCTTATGTTTGTTCGAAATGTTGGTCACCTTATGACAACGAATGCAGTGTTAGATGTGCAAGGTGAAGAATTACCGGAAGGGATTTTAGACGGTATCGTCACTAGTTTAATTTCTATCCACTCATTGAAAGGGAACGGGAAGTTTAAAAACTCTACAAAAGAGTCGGTTTATATTGTAAAACCTAAAATGCACGGGTCAAGAGAGGTAGCGTTTGCCAATGAACTTTTTGACCGAATCGAGGATATGCTTGAACTTGAACGAAATACCCTTAAAATTGGCGTCATGGATGAAGAAAGGCGAACTTCACTCAACTTAAAGGCCTGTATCCGTGAGGTTAAAGAAAGGATTGTCTTTATCAATACTGGCTTCCTAGACCGTACAGGTGATGAAATTCATACGAGTATGGAAATTGGTCCAATGATCCGTAAAAATGAAATGAAGTCTGCGAAATGGCTTCAAAGTTATGAGAAGTCCAACGTCTTCGTTGGTTTGGCAGCAGGTTTTAAAGGCCGAGCACAGATTGGTAAAGGGATGTGGGCAATGCCTGATTTAATGGCAGAGATGCTGAAACAAAAAATTGGCCACCTGCAAGCAGGTGCAACCACTGCATGGGTTCCATCTCCGACGGCTGCAACCTTGCATGCCCTGCATTACCATCAAGTGGATGTTTCAGAGGTACAGGATGTATTAGCTAAAAATATTGAAGACTTACAAGAAGATATTTTAACTATTCCTGCAGCTGATCAGCCGAATTGGTCTCCGGAAGAAATTCAACAAGAGCTGGACAATAATGCTCAAGGAATCCTTGGATATGTAGTTCGCTGGGTAGAACAAGGGATTGGCTGTTCAAAAGTACCGGACATTAACAATATTGGCTTAATGGAGGATCGTGCAACTTTAAGAATATCTAGTCAACATATTGCCAACTGGCTGCATCATGGTATTTGTACCAAGGAACAAGTTCTCGAAACATTTAAGAGGATGGCAAAAGTGGTGGATGAGCAAAATGCGGGAGATGCAAATTATCTGCCAATGGCAGATGATTACGCCAGCTCTATCGCTTTCCAAGCAGCATGTGAATTAGTCTTCGATGGATATAATCAGCCGAATGGCTATACCGAACCTATATTACACCGCCGCAGAATTCAGGCGAAGTCAACTATTCGTTTAAAAAAATAATCTATTTCTATTATTTTTCTAAAAACTCTTTTCATCAGTGAAAGATTACGTTTTCTAGTAGTGCAAAAAAATCGGGGTCAAGTGACTCCGATTTTTTTTATGAGGATCATCATCTATTATAAATTTCGGGAGAATAACAAAAACTATGACAGTTATAATCAATATTCTTCTATTCGAATAGACTGCCAGTATAAGACTGGGTATTCTGAATTTTTTTATACATAGTAACATTGTCATATCAAGAGATTTTCTCATTGCAAAACTTGAACTCGTGTTATATGATAGAGTTTATGTGAAAAGAGAGTATAGTTTATTGTACTAGAAGTATAGAGGAGGATCGTTCAATGGAACAAACGATTAGTAAGCCCAATTATGGTATTCTAGCTGTTTTAATGATTGGTGCTTTTATTGCTTTTTTAAATAATACATTATTGAATGTTGCACTTCCTTCTATTATGAAGGACTTAGATGTCAATACGGCTACTGTTCAGTGGCTGACTACTGGATTTATGTTAGTGAACGGTATCATGATTCCAAGTACTGCTTTTCTAATTCAAAAATATTCTGTTCGACGGTTATTTTTAGTTGCGATGGGGTTATTTACAATCGGTACGATCATCGCGGGAGTGGCCCATTTTTTCCCGATGTTATTGGTTGCGCGAATGGTACAAGCTTCCGGTTCAGCCATTATGATGCCATTATTAATGAATGTCATGCTGGTAAGTTTTCCGATTGAAAAACGGGGAGCAGCGATGGGGGTTTTTGGGTTAATCTTAATGTTTGCACCCGCCATTGGTCCAACATTGTCAGGCTGGATCATTGAACATTATGACTGGAGAATGTTATTCCACTTTGTCACACCGATTGCAGCACTCGTCTTGCTAATTGGTTTTTTAAAGCTAAAAGATAAGAAGGAAAAAGTAGATATCCGCTTGGATTTTTACTCGCTTATATTATCTAGTATCGGATTTGGCGGGCTTTTATACGGTTTCAGTTCAGCCGGTAATAAAGGCTGGGGCAGCCCTCAGGTGTATATCACGATTATTATTGGAGTTATTTCATTAGTGTGGTTTATCTTGCGTCAATTAAAGCAAGAAAAACCGATGTTGAATTTTAGAATCTTCAAATACAATATGTTCGCTTTATCAGCAGCCATTTCAATGGTTATCAATATGTCGATGTTTTCCGGGATGCTTTTGCTGCCAATCTATGTTCAGACCTTGCGCGGTATCTCACCATTTGATGCCGGGCTAATGCTTTTGCCTGGAGCAATCGCCAATGCCTTCATGTCGCCGATAACAGGAAGATTATTTGATAAATTTGGCGGACGAATTCTAGCGGTTACAGGTTTATTGATTACAACTGTAACGACTTATTATTTCAGTCAACTAACATTTGAAACCTCTTATATGCATTTAATGATTTTACATGCGATTCGATTTTTTGGGATGTCAATGGTGTTTATGCCGGTTTCAACGAACGGTTTAAACCAATTACCAGCACGGTTTTATCCACATGGAACTGCCATGAACAATACCTTGCAGCAGGTTTCCGCTGCCATAGGAACGGCCTTGTTAATCACGATTATGTCTGTCCGTTCGGAATCATACGGGGAAGAATTGGCAAATTCAGCCATGCAAAACATGACCGAACAGCCAACAGCGGAAGCATTGGCTCAACTTAAGCAGCAAATTGCGGCGGAAGCCATGCTCGAAGGGATAAATTATTCGTTCTTCATTTCAGCACTGATTGCAGGAGTTGCCTTAATTCTGGCCTTTTTCATCAAACGTTCTAAGCAAGCTGAAGATACCATTGAAGGAACCTCAAAACCTTCTGACAAAGTGGTTATCTCGAAATTAGCTAAGAGTTAATCATCAATAGGTTGTTTTACGACCTTTAACATCAAAGGAGCAGGCAAATCGTCCCAGACGGTTTCCTGCTCCTTTTTAACGTTAAAATCGTCTTATTGTCCTATTTTTAAAAAATTGGAATATATATTAGCACGGGAAGAGAATAGGGGGTGTTTTAGAATCATTTTTTGAAAGCGATTACAACAAAAGTTCAGGAGGGCTACGATGAACATCTTATTATGCTGTGCCGCTGGTATGTCCACCAGTCTATTAGTGACGAAGATGGAAGCAGCTGCAAAGGCAGAAGGTATTGAGGCGAAAATATGGGCTGTCAGCGCTAACGAGGTCAACCAGCATCTTGACCAAGCGGATGTCTTGCTGGTAGGTCCGCAGGTGCGGTATTTGCTGCCTCAATTAAAGAAAAAAGGTCAAGAAAAAGGTATTCCAGTTGATGCAATAAACCCTGTCCATTATGGTCTATGTAATGGAGCGGAAGTGTTAAAGTTTGCAAGGAATTTAATCGGTTCATAATTCCATATAGGGGTGGTTAAAAATGGCCAAATTTCTCAAATGCTAGAAGAGAAAGTCATGCCGGTTGCGGGCAGGATTGCAGGGCAAAAGCACTTACAAGCATTACGTGATGGACTTATTTTAACAATGCCACTCATTATCATTGGTTCTTTGTTTTTAATTTTAGGTTTTATTCCGATTGACGGCTATCCGGAATTTATGGCCAGAACGTTTGGAGATGCCTGGTTGACCAAATTGCTTTATCCCGTTACGGCTACGTTTGATATTATGGCCTTGATTGCTGGCTTTGGAATTGCCTACCGGCTTGCGGAGCATTATAAAGTGGATGCATTGAATGCCGGAGCCATTTCGGTCGCAGCGTTTATCCTTGCAACGCCTTATTTCACGATGTTTACACCTGAAGGGGCCAGTGAAGCAGTACAGGTCGGCGGCGTTTTACCGATTGCTCTCTTAGGGAGCCGGGGATTATTTGTTGCGATGATTATTGCAATGTTTTCAACTGAACTTTATCGATATATTATCCAAAAAAATATTATAATCAAAATGCCGGATGGTGTTCCTCCAAGTGTAAGTAAATCATTTGTAGCCTTATTTCCAGCGTTTTTAGTCATTTTTTCGGTTTGGGTTATCCGATTATTAATAGAGAACACTTCTTTTGAAACACTGCACAACGTTGTGGGTCAGCTATTACAAGAACCGCTTAGTGCGCTGGGTGGATCGTTGATTGGAGCATTAATTGCTGTATTCTTTGTTCAGTTATTATGGTCAACAGGATTACATGGTGCCAGTATTGTGGGCGGGGTAATGGGTCCAATCTGGCTTGCCTCTACCGATGCTAACCGATTAGCATTGACCAATGGCGAAGAACTGCCAAATATTATTACTCAACAATTTTTTGATATTTTCATTTATATGGGTGGCTCTGGGGCGACATTTACCTTTGCCTTAATGATGTTGTTTATGGCAAAAAGTCAACAGTCGAAGCAATTAGGAAGACTGGCGATTGGACCGGGAATATTCAATATTAATGAGCCAATCACATTCGGGGCTCCAATTGTTATGAACCCATTGTTGATTATTCCATTTATTTTAGCACCGTTAGCTCTTGTTTTCACTACCTATATAGGAATGAGTACTGGTTTTGCACCAAAGACCGCAGGGGTTGCTGTACCTTGGACTACTCCGCCTATCATTGGAGGTTACCTTGCAACCGGCGGTAATATCCGGGGGGCTTTAATGCAATTAATAAACCTTGCTGTATCCTTTGCCATCTATTATCCATTCTTTAGAATGTGGGATAAGCAAAATTATCAGGTGGAACTTGGGGCAAAGAAGTAAGAGAACAACAAAAGCCTGCCAGCTGGCAGGCTTTTGATTCGGCTGTTGTTAGAACCGTTTAATTTGTCCTCGAATTTCGCCTTCAGGATTTTGAACGGTATGGGCATTAACGTATGTTTTTCCTTCTTTCATAAGATCAATTAGAGTTGAAAGATCTTCTCCTTCTAATGGACCGACAAGGTCTTCCGCTGTAATAACCCCATCAACAATTCCTTTGGTTACACTTATATCTGGATCAATTGGACCAAACAGAAAGACGACGATTGGACCATTCTCACCTCTTCTTCCTAAATGAATATGCGCTTGGGTAAAATTCTCAAGGTTATTTACTGTTAAGCGATAACCAATTTTTCTTTCATCTCTGCTGACTTTAAATTTAGCAAGTCCAGTTGCATCTGTTTGGACTGGAGGCACCTCCTCAGACCCTTCTAATATAGCAAAAAATAACTGATTTTTATTCATATCATATCCTCCTAAACAATTTAGTACTATAAATTATTTTTTTGGAGGAAGAATGCTTGTACGAATGTCCCTGTTAGTCTAATTAGTAAAAATAAGAAAAATATGTATATAATGTTGGGAGACTAATGATGTGTTTTTCTTATCTTGAATAGGTTATTGGAGGAAATGTTAATGAAGCGGTGCGGCTGGGTAAATCAAGATCCTTTATATATTGATTATCATGATCATGAATGGGGTGTCCCCGTTTATGAGGATCGATTATTATTTGAGTATTTAAATCTGGAGGGGGCACAGGCAGGTTTAAGCTGGTACACGATTTTAAAGAAAAGAGAAAACTATCGGCAGGCTTTTGACCATTTTGATGCAAATAAGATTATCAAGTATGATGGGAAAAAAATAGAAGAACTTTTACATAATGAAGGTATAGTCAGAAATAAGCTAAAAATCAATGCGGTGATTACCAATGCAAAAGCATACTTAAAAGTGGTTGAGGAATTTGGTTCCTTTAGCCGTTATATATGGTCGTTCGTCGGTGGAAAACCGATTCAAAATCATTTTCAGGACATATCCGAGGTACCAGCAACCACGGAAATTAGCGATAAAATGAGTAAGGATTTAAAGAAACGCGGCTTTAAATTTGTTGGATCAACGATTTGTTACGCTTTTATGCAGGCAGTTGGAATGGTGAATGACCATATTGAATCATGTATTTGCAACACAAAAGGACAGGCAGATTAATAAAATGCCTGTCCTTTAATTTATGTTAATTTGTTAGATTTTAAGGGTTCAGGTAGCCTTAGGTCAAATGGAATACACTTATCGATTGTAGCCCTTATCGGCATAGCTATTATTTCTTTTATAGGGTAAAAAAGTTGTTCTTTATAATGAATATATTCAATGATATTACTCCTTTATTCCATAATTTTCTTTATTTATTTTAAAAATTGTATTATATTCGTTCTTAATAACAAATTTATTTTGGAAATGTTTTCTAAAACCATGAAACCAATTTTAATGTTAATCGTCTAATAAATAAAAGAATTTGCAGGTATTTTTTATTATTAAATATAAATATTTGGAAATTCTCAGGAATTCTAGTTGAGCACAAGGAATAGAATAAGTGAATGTAGTGAATACCTTATTCGGGAATAATGGGTGGAAAGACTGGGAAAAAGAGGAGTAGTTGCGGCGATGGCAATGCGAGCATGGGGAATTTCATTGTTATTGATTGTTAGTTTACTAGGATTAGTGGGTTGTGCACAACAAACGAGTAAAGAAGAGGTTCTGGAGGATAAAGTAACAGAGCTTGAGAGTCAGCTGGAAAAGAAAAAGGCTGAAGAAGAAGCGGCAAGAAAGGCTGCAGAAGAAAAGAAAAAAGAAGAAGAAGCAAAGAAGCCAATTGTGGTTAATGTGTTAGAACCGAGTACGAAAAAACTGGTGAAGACCTTTATTCCAGTAGAAATGGGATATGGGACTGATAATGAAAAATATAAACAGGAACTTGAAAAGTGGGCGAAAGAACTAGCTAGAGGAACGGATACCACTCCAGGATATGATACAAGAATGTATCCAGATAAGATTGACGCGAATGGTCAGGTGATAAAAGGAACGCCTAGGGTGATTCTTGAGGAAGCAGAGCTTGTAACAAAAGTGTTGGAGGCTTCCGTTAAAGGGGGAGATGTATTTCTTCCATTATATACATCAGCAAGCGGCTATAAGCCAGAGGATGTTCCTCAATTGTCAGAAGTAGTGGTAGCCACTTATACAACTAAATTTAATCGAAATGTAACCGGAAGAAATAAAAATATCGAACTCTCAGCTCTGGCAATTGATAATGTCATTCTAGGAGTAGGGGATGTTTTCTCTTTTAATACTACAGTTGGACCGAGCGATGCAGCTCATGGCTATCAACCAGCACAAGAAATAGTTGATGGTAAATTGGTAGATGGAATTGGCGGAGGTATTTGCCAGACTTCTTCGACCTTATTTAATGCTATTGACCAGCTGGGGGTTAGTTATGTGGAGTGGCATCATCATTCCCTGCCGATTGGATATGTCCCTGCAGGAAGAGATGCAACCGTGTCATACGGAGGGCTGGATTTCCGCTTTGAGAATACTACGGGTGTGCCGCTGTTAATTAAAACCATTTATAATCCTAACGGAACATTAACGGTAGAAATAAGAACTTCCGCCGCTTATCAGAGCCTCTTAAAATAGTAAAAGATAAAGACGTGTGTTATCCATACCCACGTCTTTTCATATGTTGATAATGGGAAAAAATTTTTGGACAAATCTATCATAATTAACGTTGAAAGCGCATACATTATGTCCGTGCACCTATAGTCTGGTAGTTTTTCTATTTTTGAAGGGGGATTTATGTATGAACATTAGTAAAATTTTACTAAATACTGCTGACGTTGCTCCAAGTCATCCGGCCATTATTTTTCGAGATAAAAGGATTACGTATAAAGAATTTTCTCAATCGGTAAAAGAAAAGGCAGCAGGGTTGCGGAACTATGGTATTAAGAATGGTTCGCACGTGGCGCTTATGATGGCAAATAAGCCAGAGTATGCGATTTCTTATTTCTCTTTACTATCCATTGGAGCAACCGTTATACCGATAAATCCAACCTTCAAAGAAAATGAAATCACCTATATCCTAAATGATTCCGATGCGGAAGCCATTATTGTAGATGAAATAGGGCTGTGCGAGGTTCAAAAAGCTCGAGAATCACTTGCATCGGTGAAGACCTTTGTGTCGCTTGGGAAAGTGGAGAATTTTGTCCCTTGGGATGAAATCCATGAAGATTCCTATGATTTCTTGCTTGAACCGAAAAAAGCGGATGACAATGCACAAATTATTTATACATCAGGGACAACAGGAAGACCCAAAGGTGCTCTAATTACTCATGGTAATTTAAAATGGATGTCTGAAACCAGTGCGGAAATCCTAGAATTAACTGATGAGGATCGTGTTCTTCTCGTTCTCCCGCTATTCCATGCTTACGCAAAACTGCAAGGACTGCTTCAGTGCGTATTAAAAGGATGCACGATTTACTTAGAGGAACGATTCATACCCAATGTTATATTACAAAAACTTTCAGATCATAAGATTAGTATATTTTTAGGTGTCCCAACGATGTATACGATGTTTGTCCATTCTGCCAATATCAGAGAGTTAGATTTTACTAATCTGCGAATTGCCGGTTCAGGCGGTGCTAGTTTGCCGGTTGAAATCATTGAAAAAGTTAAGACTGAGATGGGCGTTGAAATTGGTGAGGGCTATGGGCAAACAGAGAGTACAGTGATGATCAGCTGTTTTCCAAGTGACATCGCTAAGAAGATAGGATCGGTCGGAGTCCCTTTACCAGGGCTTGAACTGAAAATTATAGATCCAAATGGAAGAGAAGTCCCGGTTGGAGAGGTTGGAGAAATCATCTTTAAGGGACCTAATGCCATGAAGGGCTATTACAAAAAAGAAGAAGCGACGAATGAAACGATACAGGATGGATGGGTGTATACCGGTGATCTTGGCAGGCAGGATGAGAATGGCTACCTTTATATCGTGGACCGTAAGAAAGACCTGATTATTCGCGGCGGCTATAATGTGTATCCACGGGAAGTTGAAGAAGTATTGTATACACACCCTAATATTGTAGAATGTGCTGTTATTGGAGAATCCGACCCTGTTTTCGGGGAAGAAGTGGCAGCATATGTCGTAACGAAAACTACTACAACACCAGATGATATATCGGATTTCTGCAAGCAGCAGCTGGCACATTATAAAGTACCAAGAAAAATTTACTTTCTGACGGAACTTCCAAAAACAACAACAGGAAAAATTCTTAAAACCCCATTGAAAAAGAGATGAAGTTTAACTTATAGGAGATTAGGAGTGTAGTAGATGAGTAAACCATATTTAAGAGAAGAACATGAAATTTTTCGCAGTGCTTTTCGTAAGTTTTTAGACCAGCATGCAGCGCCATTCTTTGAGGAATGGGAGCAGGCAAAACAAGTACCAAAGTCTTTTTGGAAAAAAGCGGGAGAGCAGGGGTTCTTATGTCCATGGGTTGAGGAAAAATATGGAGGTTCTGAAGCAGACTTTGGCTACTCTGTGGTGATTACCGAAGAATTAGATAAGATTGGTGCGGGTATCGGGGGATTAGGACTTCACAATGATATCGTGATGCCTTATATTGGGGAATTTGGCTCTGAGGAACAAAAACAACGATGGCTTCCAAAAGCTGTGAGCGGTGATATGATTTCTGCTATCGCGATGACCGAGCCGGGTACAGGGTCTGACTTGGCTGCTATCAAAACAACCGCTCGAAGGGAAGGGGACCATTACATTTTAAACGGTGAAAAGACCTTCATTACCAATGGATATTCAGCGGACTTTGTGATTGTTGTTTGTAAAACTGACTCTTATGCACAACCAGCCTATAAAGGAGTGAGCCTGATTGTAGTTGAAGAAGGAGCACCAGGTTTCAAGAGGGGGAAAAAACTTCGTAAAGTGGGGCAGCATGCCAACGACACTTCAGAGCTTATTTTTGAAGATGCAATTATTCCTAAGGAAAATCTAATTGGCGAAGAAGGCATGGGCTTTTATTATTTAATGCAAAAACTGCAGCAGGAGCGCTTGATGCTGGCTATCGGCAGTATTACCGCTTCTAAAAGAATGCTGGAAATTACTCTTGATTATGTAAAGCAGCGGACTGCATTCGGGAAACCGATTAGCAAATTCCAAAACACACAATTTAAACTGGCGGAGATGGCGACCAATATTAAAATTGGGGAAACCTTTGTTGATCAGTTAATAGTCGATCATATGGCCAATAAAAATATTGTAAACGAAGTGTCGATGGCGAAATGGTGGATGACCGACTTGGCAAAAAATACAGCAACTGAATGTATGCAGCTTCATGGCGGATACGGATATATGGAAGAATATGAGATTGCGAGAAGATATCGGGATGTCGCAGTTGGTTCCATTTATGCCGGGACAAACGAAATCATGAAGACAATTATTGCGAAAAATATGGGGCTTTAATGAGAAGGGAAATGGATGAATCTGTTTGATGGGTTGGAACGGAATGCCAGGAATAACAGTAAGAAACCGGCGATTATTTTTCATGATAAAGTGTATACGTACCGGGATTATAATGCTGAAGGCGCCGATGGTAGTTGGGGCGAAAGCCCCTGTGAGAGTAGGACGCTGCCGGGCAAACACAAGGCAACCTTTTGAAGGTTGTCTTTTTTGCGTTCCAAAAGTATTTGTGACACCGTAACACAATTTTTGCTCTTTCTATAAAGAACAAGCTTCTTAACTTTGAAAAGGGGAATACCTTAATATATGTTCAACGATGCGTATTGAAAAATATAAAATATGCCTGATTCACCTTGCTTCTAGTTTGATGTACAAAGAGAGCAATATTTGATGTAGCAGTTGATATTAGAATAGGAAGCCCGACTTTCGGAAAATGGGCAGGTATTCATCTTAGTGAGAAAAACAAAAGACAAATATTTATTCCGAAAGGATTTGCCCACGGGTTTTTAACCTTAGAAGATGGAGTTGAGGTTCATTATAAGGTAGATGAGGTGTATGATCCGGGTTGTGAAAGAGTTATTATTTGGAATGACCCCTGCATCGGTATTGTGTGGCCATGAAACATACGGGCTTCCTATAAATATAACACGTTGTTCCAATAACTATGGCCCGTACCAATTTCCAGAAAAATTAATTCCATTAACCATCTCCCGAGTCCTTAAAAATAAAAAGGTTCCAATATACGGTGACGGCAGAAATATCCGTGATTGGTATATGTACAAGACCATTGTTCAGCGATTTCTCTAGTCCTGCATAGAGGTGTAGATGGGCATGTCTATAATATTGGCGGACGTAACGAGCGCACAAATTTAGATGTAGTAAGGACAATTCTTAACAGTTTAGGGAAATCAGAGGATTTAATTGAATTTGTTCCAGACCGGTTAGGTCATGATAAACGCTATGCGATAGCACCTGCTAAAATAGAAGAATTAGGATGGAAACCATTCTTCACCTTCGAAACAGGGATTTCATTAACCGTTGAATGATATCAAAAAACCAATGGTGGTGGAAACGGTTTATCAATTAGATCAATAAAACCGTTAGGAAAAGAAGGTAAAAAAGACTATTTCCCAACGAGTCAAGGTAAATTTGTACCAAAAGCCTTCCTTTTTCATAACTTAAATGTAGAGTGCGAATTTACGAGAAAGGGAGGTAAAAGATGAAAGGAGTAATACTCGCCGGAGGAAAGGGTACCCGTTTGAAGCCATTCAACAGAATAATTAATAAGCATTTACTTCCGGTAGGTTCGTATCCAATGATTTATTGGCCGATACTTATGTTAAAGAACGCAGGTATAATTGATATATTGATTATTACAAATAGGCGGGATTTGCCTTCATTTCAAAAAGTATTAAAATACGGAGAAGAATTAGGTGTTTGTTTATCATTTAACATTCAACCACAAAAAGATGGAGGCATTGCGGTGCCTTAGAATGTGCAAAAGACTTCATTGACGATACCCAGAAAGGTACGGAGTGGCGGTATTAGACGAATCTAGGTGGTTAGATGCAGGAACCCATGAGTCCCTATTTGAAGCTAATAAATATTTCTATGAAAGTATGAAACAACTTTCAATTCCACTTCAAAAATTAAACAATGAGGGGGGGATGGCTAATTGAAATTTAATGAAAAAAAAAGTTCAATGTACCGTAATTTAAAAAATAATTTCACTTATGAATTTTGGGTAAAACCGGAGGTTAATCACCAGTCGGAGCAAAATACAAATCAATTTTTTCCAAATCCTAATTCCCAAAGCTTTGTAACAGGTTTAAACGATATTCAACATAGGCTATATGCTCGAGTAAGTGTTTCCATCGGGACGAATGGAATCTCGATATATGAACAATCATTGAAAAATACGTCTGCTGTATTAGTATATGAAACAATAATAAAGAATTGGGTACAAATTTCCATTGTTTATTATAATAAAACTCCTTACCTCTATATCAACGGTGAGTTAAAAAAGAAAGGGAATAGGAGTAAATATTTAGTTGTTCCATCAGCTTCAATTGATAAAGAAGACTTAATTCACAATGTTGACCTACAGATTCGTGAATTAAGAATATGGGATCATGCAAGATCATTGGACCAAATTAAAGAAAATAGAGATAAAACCCTTTCAGGTGAAGAACAAGGCCTAGTCAGTTATTGGATCTCAAACGACTATAGATCTGTTCAGGACAATGATGAATTAGAAAGGATAAGAACTCAATATTCCGATCTAAAATCCTATTCGGAAATCCATTTCCCGAAACCTAGCGAAAACCCCTTAGTTTCTATAATTATACCGGTTTACAATCAATGGAACTACACTATTGAATGTTTAAAGTCTATCTGGGAGACAACAGATAATATTGACTATGAAATAATAATTGCAGACGATATGTCAAATGATGAAACTGTTTTAATACAGGATATTGTCAAAAATGTAACCATTGTTAGAGATGGTGTTAATAGAGGATTTGTATTAAATTGTAACCATGCAGCTAAATTTGCAAAAGGCAAGTATATACTATTTTTAAATAATGACACGATTGTTCAGAAAGATTGGCTTACATCTCTCGTTGAGTTAATAGAGGCAGATGAAAAAATTGGCATCGTTGGTTCAAAATTACTATATTCAAATGAGAAACTTCAGGAAGCCGGGGGAATTGTATGGAATGATGCAAGCGGTTGGAATTATGGGCGTCTTGATGACCCTGAAAAGTCTGAGTACTGTTATGTCAAGGAAGTTGATTATATTTCTGGAGCAAGCATGATGATTCGCTCAACGCTTTGGAGAGACATTGGAGGGTTCGATCCAATTTACGCCCCTGCCTATTGCGAAGATACTGACCTTGCATTTGAAGCAAGGAAACGCGGTTATAAAGTTGTTTTACAGCCCAAGTCATTAGTTATTCATTTTGAAGGGATATCACATGGTAATGATATAAATAATGGCATTAAGAGTTATCAAACGGTAAATAATAAAAAATTTTTTGAGAAATGGAAAAGTGTACTTGAAGCAGAACATTTTCCAAATGCCCAACATGTCTTCCATGCAAGAGACAGGAGCCGGAATCAGAAAACAATCCTGGTTATTGATCACTATGTTCCGCATTACGATCAGGATGCTGGCAGCAGAACGATGTATCAGTATTTAAAATTATTTAAAAAGATGGGCCTAAATGTAAAGTTTGCCGGGGACAACTTTTATCGACATGAACCTTATACAACTGTATTACAGCAGCTTGGTATTGAAGTATTATATGGTCCGTGGTATGCACAAAATTTTCATAACTGGCTTCAGGAAAATGGAAGTTACTTTGATTATATTTTTTTAAGTCGTCCTCATATTTCAATTAAGTATATTGCTAACTTAAGAAAAGTAACGAATGCAAAAATCCTTTATTATGGTCATGATCTCCATTACTTACGAAATTTACGTGAGTACGAATTATTTCAAAAAGAAGAATTGCTTCATTCAGCTAATCATTGGAAAAAAATCGAAAACCAAATCTTTAAAATGTCCGATGTTGTTTATTACCTCTCCGATGCAGAAATTACTGAAATTAATAAAGCAGATCCTCAAATTACCACTAGAACGATTCCTGTTTATATCTTCGATCATTTTGAAAAAAATAAAACGAATTTTTCCGATAAATCCGGTTTACTGTTTGTTGGAGGATTTGCACATTCACCAAATGTAGACGCAATCTTATGGTTTGTTGAGTCTATCTTCCCACGCATTTTAAGGGATATCCCAGGTATTAAATTATTTATCGTGGGCTCCCATCCACCTGACAAAATAAAAAGTCTAGCTTCTGAAAACGTGGTTGTGACAGGATTCACTACTGAAGACCAATTGAAAAAGTATTATTTACAATCCAAATTAGTTGTCGTTCCTCTGAGATATGGGGCAGGGGTTAAAGGTAAAGTTATGGAAGCAATGTATTACCAAGTACCGATTGTTACTACATCAATCGGAGCGGAGGGCTATATAAATGCGGAACATATCTTAACTATAGCTGATCAGCCAGGTGATTTTGCTGAAAAAGTAAATACTCTTTACAACGATGTTGACTTATTAAATAAGCTTTCAGATCTTTCCTATGAATATGTGAAAGCAAATTTCTCAGCCGAAAGAGCGATGGGTATCTTAAAAAATGACATTTTAATTTGAAATGTGAATAGGTGGAGAGCAACGTTGAAGGTACTGATTACAGGCGTAACGGGATTAATAGGAAGTCATTTAGCCAAACATCTTATTGAAAATACAGATTTTAAGGTTTTTGGTTTTAAACGTTGGAGAAGTAATGAAAAAAATATTCTCAGGATAAAAAATCAATTGAACTTAATAGAAGGGGATATTTCGGACTATAGATCTGTAATGAAATCTCTTCAGGAAATTAAACCGGATTTTATTTACCACCTAGCAGCTCAAAGTTATCCGAAAGAATCAATGGAAGCTCCTTATTTCACTTATGATGCCAATATAAATGGCACGATAAACGTTTTAGAAGCAATAAAAGAAATGAATATTAACCCCAGAGTTCATATTGCCTGTTCCAGTGCTTCTTATGGAAATGTAGATGAAAGTAGAGTGCCTATAAAAGAAGACACTCCCTTACTTCCATTAACCCATTATGGAATAAGTAAAGCAGTGCAGGAACAATTAGGTTATCTATATTACAAAAATTATGGAATCCAAACGTATATGACCCGCTTTTTTAACCAGATTGGGCCCGGACAAAATGAACGAAGCTCAGTCCAATCTTTTTGTAAGCAAATTGCCCTAATAGAAAAGGGGATTTTGCCCCCAATCTTAAAAGTTGGAAATCTAGAACCAAAACGAGATTTTACAGATATTAGAGATACTGTAAAAGCATTAGAATTATTACTGTTAAAAGGGAAGCCAGGTGAAGTATATAATATTGGGTCAGGCAATGCAATATCGATCCGAAGGGTGTTAGAAATTATTCTTAAAAAATCTGCATGCAAGGTTCAGGTAGAGGTCGAAAGCAGCAGATTGAGAATAGTGGATGAACCAATATTACAGGGGGATATTAGTAAATTTCAAAGTGATACAGGTTGGACTCCAACATACGATATTGAGATGACGATAGAATCAATTTTAGATTATTGGAGAAATACTGTGGAAATTATTAAATTAAAAAATTTGGATGTGTAAACGGTATGACTAAATTATTGGTATCATGTGTAGGCGAGGATAATGAAAAATATCACTTCAGGGTATTGACACTATTTAAAACCATTAAACAATTTGGAGGGAAGATTGGGAATGCTAAGCTGATTGCAAACTTTGTTAGTTCAGTAAATGAAAATGTAAGACGGTCCCTGAACGATCTTGGTGTTAGAGTAGAAGTTGTAGAACGGTTCGATACAAGATCACCTCATTGCAATAAACTTAGAATGTTTGAAATCGATGAGGATTATGATATTTTTGTAGCATTAGATTGTGATATAGCAGTGGTTAGAGATTTTACTGAAGCCATAAAGACAGATGGAATTTACGCCCCATTCCATCCTTTGCAGCCACTCACTCTAGAACAATGGAAACAAATGTTCAGTTACTTTAATCTCCAAATCCCACAGAACGAAAGAAAAATCCACTATAGCAGCGGGGTTCTTACAATTCCTAAAAGTGATGTAAAAAAACTTCGTGAGACATGGGGAAATTATGCATTGGCACTACTTAATGATTTCTTCCCAGCCTATCCAGAAATTGGGGCACACAAATTTTTCACAGACCAATTTGCATTGGCATTAACATTTTCAGACCTTAAAATGGATGTTCCGCATTTACCGGATGAAATGAACTATGGTACTTACTTTACACAACAGCCCAAATCAATATTTGATCACATTCACCCATATTTATTACACTATAGTTTTAATGTAGACGAACAAAGGAGATTGATCTTGAAGTCAGGAAATGTAATGCCTGATTATTATATCGATATGGTAAATAAGTTCAATAATGCAAAAAAATGAAAAAATCTCCTATTCACAAAGTATAGAATATCTTATTTTGATATTTATGAAGAGAGGGGATTTTCATGTCAAGAAAATGGTTATTTATACCCGTTGAAATTAAACTTAGAGAACTAAATGCAAAATTACTCTTGACCTATCATGCTCTTCGACGAAATTACAATGTAATCATAGGGGAAGCACATAAAATATATGAAAATGCAGCAGAGTTTCCAAAAGGTATCCTTTTTTCCAAAGGGTATACACTGAATAATATGCATCGCAATTTTACGGCTAAGGAGACAGGGCATATTCTTGTCGAA
This sequence comes from Neobacillus sp. Marseille-Q6967, assembly GCF_946151075.1. Classification (GTDB taxonomy): domain Bacteria; phylum Bacillota; class Bacilli; order Bacillales; family Cytobacillaceae; genus Neobacillus. Next base: position 1,012,016 of record NZ_OX267715.1, read on the forward strand.
TTGGATGAAGAAGGATTATTCGAAAAGGAATCATTAATACTTGATTTAAGAACAGATGAAAAACTTTTTTCATTAATCGATCACATTTATTGTTGGGGGAAGTATCACGAAGGGCTTCTTTTAAAAAAATTCCCTCAATTCAAAGAAAAGATATTTATAACAGGGAATCCTCGTTTTGACTTATTAAGGAAAAAATATCGTAATTTATTTGGTGAAGAAGTCAAGAAAATTAGGGAGCAATATAAGGATTTTATATTAGTGAATACTCGATTTAGTTTTTATAACACTCATAATGGATTTAATCCTAAGGAGGAAGAACTTAGAAAACTTTATGATCATTTTATTATACTAGTCAGGGAGTTGAGTTATAAATATCCAAATTTAAACTTTGTGGTCCGCCCTCATCCAGGTGAAAGTATGGATAGTTATCGAAGAGAATTGGATGGTTGTAAGAATGTTTTTGTTGTTCACTCCGGGAATATTATAGAGTGGATTCTTGCTTCGCAGCTAGTCATTCATAACGGTTGCACGACCGGTATTGAATCATTTCTCGTGGACAAACCAGTAATTTCTTATATACCGTTCGAATCGGCATCAATCAAAGAATTTTTGCCGGATGAAATAAGCATTAAAATCCCGTACATTTCCCAAATTGATTCGCTAATTGGGTATTATATTTCAAGGAGAAAGAGTATCCCAAGTTATGAGATGAATTACCGCAAAAATGTCTTGTTCCAATACTATCCAATAAATGGGAATTATTCATATGAAAATATCTTAAACCATTTGGATAATATCGTTATTAAAAAAGATGGTTCCATACAGGAAACAGATTTTTTAAAGAAGTTGGTTGAAGTTAAAAATCCTGAGTTAATAGCCCCATTTGCGAACCTTATAATTGAAATCACTGAGTATGAAATCAGACAATTCTTCCTTAAATTAGATGAAATTGAGGGTAAACAAACAAAATTTAAAATTCAAAACTTCAACTCTGGATTATTTGTCATTACACCCTCTGATTAATACTAAAGGAGTTTTGCCCAATGATTTATCGATCAAAAGCTCCACTTCGGCTGGGCTTGGCTGGAGGTGGTACTGATGTATCTCCATATAGTGACGTTTATGGCGGATATGTTATGAATGCTACAATCGATATGTATGCTTACTGTACGTTAGAAATTACCGAGGACAATACAATCACCTTTCATGCTCTTGATTTGAATGAATATTTTGAGTGTAGCTTGACTAAAGAAATTGAATTGGAAGGTTCCCTCCTTCTTCATAAAGGAATCTATAATCGCATAATCAAACAGTTCAACAATAATATGCCACTTTCGGTGAAAGTTACCACTTATTCCGATGTTCCTGCAGGATCAGGTCTTGGTTCATCTTCCACAATGGTAGTAGCCATCTTAAAGGCTTACGCGGAAGCCTTAAGTCTCCCTTTAGGTGATTATGAACTAGCTCATTTAGCATACGAAATTGAACGAATAGATATAGGGATAAATGGCGGTAAACAGGATCAGTACGCAGCAACATTCGGCGGCTTTAACTTTTTAGAGTTTCATGAGGATGACAGAGTCATAGTAAATCCTTTAAGAATAAAAAACTGGATTATCAATGAATTAGAATCCTCTTTGGTTTTATTTTATACAGGAACCTCAAGGGATTCGTCCAGGATAATAGAGGAGCAGACAATAAATACATTAAAGAAAAAAAAACAGTCATTAGCTGCGCTGCATAAACTAAAGGAGCATGCAGTTTTAATGAAGGAAGCGATATTAAAAGGTGATATTAAATTGTTTGCCCAATATCTTGGCGAGTCATGGAATTCTAAGAAAAATGTTGCTGCTCCTATATCAAACCGTTACATTGACTTAGTCTATAATACAGCGATGGAGGCAGGTGCCCTTGCTGGAAAAGTATCTGGAGCCGGAGGCGGGGGTTTTATGATGTTTATCGTGGATCCACTCGATAAATTGGAAGTGGTTAACACGCTAAAACAATTTGATGGAGGAATCTATAATGTACACTTTGTTAAATACGGGTGCCAGGGGTGGAAAGTCTAGTGGAAGATTATATAAAAAAGCAAATTATTGGTTCCTGTAAAGTAAAGGAAATGCTGCAAAATGACGATTATATTCAATTAATTAAGTTAATTGCAGAGGAAGCGATAGCTGCTATAAAAGCTGGAAAAAAGGTTTTATTAGCGGGGAATGGGGGGAGTGCGGCGGATGCACAGCATATAGCAGGCGAGCTTGTTAGCAGGTTTTATTTTGACCGGCCTGGTTTGCCTGCCGTGGCATTAACGACAGATACTTCAATTTTAACTGCTGTGGGAAACGATTATGGCTATGAACATTTATTTTCCAGACAAATCGATGCATTAGGACAACCAGGTGATTTATTCATTGGACTTTCAACATCCGGAAATTCCACGAACATTATTAATGCATTAAAGATTTGTAAGGAGAAGAAAATCACTACTGTTGGTTTAACAGGCAAATTAGGAGGGGAAATACCTAAGTACTGTGATTACTGTATGAAAGTACCATCCTCAGAAACACCAAGGATTCAAGAATCTCATATATTAATAGGTCATATTTTATGTGCATTAGTGGAAGAAACCTTATTTGGGGAAAAATTTCAAGACAAATGTGGGGATGCGGATGCCTAATAAATTCCCAGATGAAGTAATCATTTTAGCCGGCGGACTAGGAACTAGGCTGAAAAAGGTTGTAAACGACTGCCCAAAAGCTCTTGCCCCAATTCAAAACACTCCATTCCTTCACTACATTCTCCATTATTTAGAAAAACAAGGAATTAAGAAAGTTATTTTAGCAACCGGTTATCAACACGAGCGTATATTTGAAGATATAGGAACTTGTTTTAACTCATTAACAATTGATTATTCTGTTGAAGAATATCCGTTAGGAACCGGAGGAGCGCTGAAAAAGGCTCTGACGAAAATAAAAAACTGTGAACATGTTTTTATTATTAACGGCGACTCATTTTTTAATATTAATTTGGTTGAAATGAACAATACGCATCGTTTGAATGACGCGGATTTAACCATCGCTCTTAAACCAAAACGAAATATTAGTCGATACGGAACAATACAAGTTAGCAGAGATCGTATTATTGAGTTTGCCGAAAAACAACCTCTTAACGAAGGCATAATTAATGGCGGCTTTTATTTAATGAGAGTGAACATATTTGAAAATAAACCTTTAGGGGAGGTATTTTCATTTGAAATAGATTTCATGCAGAAATTCTTTCATGAGAGCAGATTTTATGGCTATATATCAAATGAATATTTTATCGACATTGGAATTCCAGAAGATTATCAACTTGCCCAGAAGGAGCTGCCGCAACTTTTATGAATAGGGCCGTTTTTCTCGATAGGGATGGAGTTATTAATTATGACGATCATTATGTCTATAAAATCGAAGATATACGCTTCATTGAAGGAATCTTTGAGCTATTAATTTACCTTCAAAACAAGGGATATTTGTTAATCATTATTACCAATCAGGCGGGGATTGGAAGAGGGTATTATACAGAGCAAGAATTTAAAACCCTAACAAATTGGATGCTGGGCAAGTTTAAACAACAGGGGATACATCTTCAAAAAGTTTACTACTGTCCGTACCATCCCAATTGTGGAATCGGGCAATATAAAAGAGATTCTTTTTACAGAAAACCCAATCCCGGAATGATTTTATTAGCCAAAAGGGAATGGGATATTGATTTATCAAAATCATTATTGATTGGAGATAAAGAAACAGATATTGAAGCGGGAATAAATGCAGGAATTCCGTTAAATATCTTATTCCGTCCTGGAGTTATGGACGGTCACACAAAAGCGGATTTGGTAATTAACGACTTAAACCAAATCATCGCCTCGGGAATTTTGGAGTATCAAAAGTAAAAACGATTTGCTGCCATGAAGATCCATTTGGCAACAAATCGTTTTTACTTTCTTTAGCGATTTTTAAAAAATTTTAGAAATTAATTCATGATAAATTAATTTATCCACAATTGGGATTAATTCTAAAGCAGGCAATCTAATGAAATCAGCTATATCAATTAGGTCGTTCGTTCCATCCGCATATGTTAGAAAGTTCAAAATAGTTCTAACTGAATCAGAGGATCTTTTTATACTGGTAGAAGGGTATAATCCTCTTTTCCCGAGCTGAGGCTCCCCTAAAACAGTAGTTTTGTAAAAGGCATTTTTCTCGAGGATCTTTATACATTCTTTATATATATTAAAGGCTCCCTCAAACCCTTCTGAAGAAATAAAGTCTAAATTATCTAGAGAAGTATGGTACTCAGGATACTCAGTATATTTTGTTCTCATTATTGATACAACAGGTAAATCTATCCCGGGGCTGCAATATTGACGCTCATCACTTCCTCTTTCTAAAAAAGAGTATGTTTTATAATTTGGCTGTCTCCATTTTAAAACATGCTGAGCCACTTTATCAGCTAATGTGTTGCCATAGCGGGAGGGAAGGAAAGAATAATCTTTATTATCAGCAACGCAAGTTATATTAAATCCAGCGACTATATTTTGTTTCATTGAATACAAATTTTCACTTAAATAAGCAATTGAACCAATCGTTTCAGGTATGAAAATAATTCGGTAAGTAAATTCTCTTGGTAAACTTTGTATCCACTTGGCCAAAAATGCTGTCAAAACAGGGCCGGAAAGCTCATTATTGGCCAAAGAAGGGTGGCAAATATAAGTGGAAAGAAATATCTCCTTCGTTGTCTTTCCAGGCAGAATCAATTCCCCGTAGGTTAAATGACCTTGTTTAAGTTCACTATCAATATACACCTTATAGAATCCCTTTTTCAGGGTTTGTCTTTGATTGTGTGAAATACAAAAACCCCAATTTTCTTTATAGTAAGATGTCACATATGGAATAGCCTCCGGCTGTTCTTCTATAGAAAATAAATGTTTTTGTAATTCATCGAGTGAAAGTACAGTATCTATAGGAATTGAATAACCGACTACATGTAAATTGTTTTTTTTAAAATCAACGATCTTATTACCTTCTGTATCAAGAATATAAGCATCCCTAATGTTCCATTCTTTTGGAATGGTCCAATCGAAGACTTTCTTTCCAGTTGGAATTTCAATGATTTTAAGAGGGATAATGGTTTGGAGAATCTTTAATGTATCTCTAACTCCATTCCCCGTAATACTCCTGCAAATTGGAAAAAGGTCCTTTGTCAGATTATACATTAATTTCCCTGTTTCATGTTCCATTCCTTGTGTACTCAGATAAATCACCATCCTTTGGGCCGCTAAATTAGAAAATGGTCCAATCTGCTGGTGTACCAGCTTTGATGTTTTTTCGTACAGTTTCTCCTAATAGTTGTTCAAAGTATTTTGGGGCTAACCCATAACCAGGCCTTATAATCCGTAAGTTATCATGTGTTAGAGTATCTCCTGCTTTAAGATCTTTTGTAATATAGATAGATCTCTTAAATTTCATTGATTCTTTTTCAGATTCTGTTGGCCCGTAGTATACATCTCCTAATGCTTGCCACGCTTTTTTTGTTTCAGCAGCCAAAGCCCTCATTTCATCGGGTTCCATTGAAAAAGCAGAATCGACACCGCCGTCTGCCCGGGAGATAGTAAAATGTTTCTCGACTACAGTCGCCCCAAGTGCAACGCTTGCTATCGATACACCAATTCCCATCGTATGATCGGATAATCCCACTTGACAATTAAACCGTTCTTTCATGTCTCGAATGGTTAAAATATTTGTATTTTCCGGTGTTGCCGGATAGGTACTGGTACATTTTAAAAGAATAAGATCTTTACAACCAGCATCTCTAACCGTTCGCACTGCTTCATCTATTTCGTGTAAAGAGGCCATACCTGTAGAAATAATCATGGGCTTACCTGTTGAGGCAACCTTTTTTAGAAGTGGAATATGGTTATTTTCGAATGAGGCAATTTTATATATCGGAGTATTCAATTGCTCGAGGAAGTCAACAGCTGTTTCATCAAATGGTGTACTAAAGGGGATAAGTCCTAATTGACGGCATCTTTGGTATATGGGCTCATGCCACTCCCACGGAGTATAAGCTTGTTGATATAATTGATAAAGATTATTTCCGTTCCATAAGCTCTCCTTATCCTCAATTCGAAAATCCTTCGTGTCTAGATTTAAGGTTAGAGTATCTGCGGTATAGGTTTGGAGTTTTAAAGCATGAACACCTGATTTAGCAGCTGCTTCAACAATTTCTAATGCTCTCTGGAGTGATTGGTTATGATTGCCCGACATTTCTGCAATAATAAAGGGACAATGATTTCCACCGATTTTTTTCTCTTCAACCATTATTTCCTTCATTTTGTACCTCCTTTTTCGCTTGGTTAATTAATTTGCAAACGGGAGTATCCCAGCCATTTTCTAATAAATAAAGATATTGATTCTTATCTTTTAATTTATGATAACTCCCTTGGCCGGTTTGTGGTGTCCGGTTATGAACCTTTGAGCGAATTTTCGGCCAAGTTTCTTTAAATAATATCTCAATCTCATCTGACAGAGTTTTATAAGAAGTAGCTAATGTTTCTCTACCTGTAAAAAATATTTCTTTTTGTACAATAATATCCCCTGTATCAATTCCTTCGTCAATATAATGAATAGTTATACCTTTGGGGGTTTCTTCGAGAAAGCTCCAAAGATTCGGATCAGCTCCCTTGTTCCATGGAAGATAGGAGATATGAAGGTTGATAATCCTATCTTTATAAAAGTCAACGACTTCTTTCGGTATGATGTATCTATAGCCATAGCTGATAATAAAATCATAATCACTTTGAATTACCTGCATAGGAATCAGCTTTTTTTCATGAAGAAGGACCTCATCATTAAACGATTGAAGAAATTCAATCATCCTTTCCTTATAAGGTCCTAAAAATAATATTTTCATTGCGTCACACCTAATAACATTTTATTCATTTGCTCTACAATTCGTTTTTTTCCCAATCCATCAACGATGTCAAATAATGGATGTTTAGTGGCAGTAGACAAGTTTTCGACCATTTTATTAAGGGCATCCACAAAACTTTCTATAGTTAATTCAGAGGCTGTTCCTAGATATAAATCGAACCCTAAATTTTGAATGGACTGGCAAATACCAATTTGGTTATAGGATACTGCAATTAAAATAGCTGGTAACCCTAGACAGTAACGTTCCCAAGTTGTCGATCCGCCTGCACAAATTGCAAAATCCGATTCACTCATTATTTTGGACATGTTATCAATTTGCTCATGATAAAGCACATGGGGCATCCCTAAACAAAAATTTTGAACTATTTGTTTATTGGGGTTGGACCCTCCTACCACCACATGAATGCTAGAGGTATAGTTCATTTCTTTTAAAAACATCAATATCTTCAACGTAACATTCAAAGGATCTGTGCCGCCAAAAAACACTAAAATCGTTTTTTTTTCCTTACTTTTCTTTCTCAATGTCTTCTTTTCATTAATAAATTCATCCCTTAAAAGGGAATATTTTGGTCCTAATAATAAAAGGGTGTAGTCTGGGATTAAACCAGCATAGCGTTCCTTGGCTCCTGCATAATCATTTTGATCAATGAGAAGACTGCAGTCATGTTTTCTATCGGCTAAATCATCTATAACCAAGATCCTTGGAACAACTTTTTTTACATCCTTTTCCCAATTTTTATCTAATGCATAATGATCCACAATTACCCAATGTATTTTATGGGGGCAGCTTTCTAATATTGTTTTGGTCACTTCAGCGTCCCGCTTGAAATTACCTTGCAACCAAGCACTGTGTATCAAATGGTTATCATTTTCTTCATTTTCCATTACATCAATCGTAAAGACGGTGAAACCTTGCCGCCTAGTATAATCAATTAGGTTTCCAGGTAAAGTTCGTGAAATAAAAAATACATTGTTTCCCTGCTGTACCAGTTCTTTGGCAAGAGTCAGACATCTCATCACATGCCCAGTTCCCATTTCTGTTGAGGCATCTACACGTATACAAATATTCATTTTAAACCCTCTAATTTTTTGTAATCTCCTTTTGTTCGATATGGGCATTAATTTGTACCCATTCAGGATGACTTTGTAACAAAGAATGGATATTTTTAAGCGTAAAACCTGCATTGTATTGTGTATAAAGATTCTTAATTAAAAGTGAAATCAGCAATAAATCTTCTTCAGTGTCTACTGTCAAACGATAACGGCTTAAATCTTGAGAATGTTTTACTACACCCAAATTAAATTTTTCAGGATGATGATAAATATAAGGAGTCACATGTTCGCGATAATGTGAGCCGATGGCTTCTGAAAATGACTGTTCTAGTGCTTTCATTGAAAATACTTCAACATCTAGTCCACGTGGATAAGTTCTTTCAATAATATTTGAAACATAGTCGTACTTATTTGGACTGGAAAGGAATTCACCAATCATTTTATCTATAACAACAGGGTCAATGAGAGGGCAATCGGAAGTGAGACGAACCACTACCTCTGCTTCATATTGTCGGGCTGCTTCGTAATATCTTGTTAATACATCATCTTCAGGGCCTCTGAAACAGGAAACAGATAATTTCTTACATAAATCAACAATTGGCTTTTCTATTTCTTTGGATGTTGTAGCAACTACAATTTGGTTAAGCAATTTCGATTTTTTCACTCTCTCGATTTGATATTCAAGCAAGGGTTTACCCTTCACTTCTTTCATTACTTTTCCAGGTAATCTTGTGGATCCCATTCTTGCCTGAATAATAGCGACAATCATCTAATAATCACCTACTCATGTTTTAGAGTAACGGTTAATAACCTTTTTAACTGCGTTTACGACATCTAACACATCCTTTTCGGTCATAGCAGGGAAGAGGGGTAAGGTGACGATTTGCTCATACAGCTTTTCGGCTTCAGGACAAAGACCGCGAGGATAACCCAGCTTTTGGTAATATGGTAAATAATAAACCGGAATGTAATGAACATTTACGCCAATGTTTTCTGCTAGTAATGCGTTATAAACATCTTTTCTAGTTCCAGTCAATTGCTCTAACTCAAGGCGGATAATGTATAAATGCCAGCTGGAGGACCCTCTTTCATGTTCAAAAGGGAGAGTAATGGCATTTATATTTTGGAATTCTCTGTTATACATCGAAACATATTTCTTTCTTAAATGAAGAAAATGATCTAATTTCTTTAACTGACTAGTTGCAAGAGCTGCTTGAATATCAGTCATTCGATAGTTATAACCTAAAAAATGCATCTCATAATACCACGGGACTTCATCATTATTTATTAATTTTTCTGGGTCCCGGGTAATCCCATGAGTTCGAAACTGTAACAATTTTTCATAATAATCCTTGTTATTCGTAGTAATGATTCCGCCTTCCCCGGCTGTTATATGTTTTACTGGATGAAAGCTGAACATGGTCATATCGCTTACAGACCCAATCCTTTTTCCTTGATAGGTTGCACCAAGAGCATGTGCAGCATCTTCAATTACTACTAAATTATGTTTCTTGGCAATGGTTAAAATATCTCTCAAGTTAGCAGGCTGTCCGGTAAAATCCACTGGGATAATCGCTTTTGTTTTATCTGTAATTTTTTTTTCAATATCGAACGGGTCAATATTGTATGTCTTTTTATCTATATCAGCAAATACCGGTATCCCTCTTTGATATAAAATACAGTTTGCACTAGCAGCAAATGTTACAGGGGTGGTGATAACTTCGTCTCCCTCGTCTATACCAGCGGCAAAACAAGCAGCATGTAATGCCGCGGTTCCATTAGAGAAGCTTACAGCAAATTTGGATCCAACATAGCTGGCAAATTCCTGCTCAAAGATCGATATAAATGGGCCGGTTGTTAGAAAATCTCCCTTTAACACATTAACAACAGCTTGGATATCATCTTGATCAATCCATTGTCTTCCGTACGGAAGATACGTATCTCTAATTGGTGTCAATGTAAGCATCCCTTCGTTATTAGATTAGAATTAAGGTCTTAATCATCTATTAACTTTTTTAAGTCCTCGACGGAAAGCCATTCATTGTTTGTATTGCTTACATAACTAAAACCTTCAGGTAAAGGTGTCCCGACGGTTACATTTTCAGTACGCCACCACGGGAATTCTGGTTGTATAACGTAGTACGGGCCATAATCAATTGTTCGTCGGGCATCATCTTCCGTAATCATTGTCTCATGCAATTTCTCACCCGGGCGAATACCGACAAACTCGATTTCGCATTCAGGTGCAATTGCCTTGGCCAAATCAATTACTTTCATACTAGGAATTTTTGGAACAAATATTTCTCCGCCCTGCATTCTGTTTAAGCTGGACAAAACGAACTCCACTCCTTGATCAAGAGTAATCCAAAATCTTGTCATACGTACGTCTGTAATGGGAATTTTTCCGGTTTCTTTTACTTTTTTAAAAAAAGGAACCACACTTCCGCGGCTTCCGACGACATTTCCATAACGGACAACAGCGAAACGGGTACTCTTACTTCCAACATAGGAATTTGCTGCAACAAATAATTTATCAGAGGCCAATTTTGTCGCTCCATAAAGGTTCACAGGACTAGCCGCTTTATCTGTACTTAAAGCAATTACCTTTTCTACTCCACTGTCAATAGCCGCATCAATAATATTTTGGGCGCCTAGAATATTTGTCTTAATGGCTTCAAATGGATTATATTCACAGATACCAACGTGTTTTAAAGCAGCAGCATGAATGACAAAGTCGACGCCATTAAATGCCCTAAGCAGCCTTTCCTTATCACGAACATCACCAATGAAAAAACGAATTCTAGAGTCAGTGTATTCTTTTGCCATTTCAAATTGCTTTAACTCATCTCGGCTAAGTATTATAACCTTCTTAATATCTGTATCTAGTATTTTGTTAACAAATTTTTTACCGAACGATCCAGTACCACCCGTAACCAAAATGGTTTTTCCTTTAAGATCAACCACTTTTTTCGCTCCTTTACGTTAATCTTTATTTTCATGTATTGTATTGGCCATTATTACGATTATTAATAATGTTTTTATGTTTTAGGCTTATACGTGTCCTTTATATTAGCCTCCTCTTACTTGACTAATTTGGACATTGCCACTATTTAATTGTGCAATGATAAATTCTACTCGACGAGTCATTGTATGATCATTTAACATTCTTTTTCTTGAATTGTGACTATAAAATGTTCTAGATGATTCATCATCAATAAAATGATGTATTTGGTGAATGCAATGATCGAAATCAGTATACGAGATAATGTCCTGATCAGGGCTAAAATGAAGATGTAAATCAGGTTTTTTCTCGATTAGTTGAAAGCAAGCACAAGCAGCTATATCGAATGTCCGGTTATTAATACTCTTTGCTTTAATACCAAGTGAGTTTAAGTTTTTATGAAAGTTATAAGAACGATGAGGATTTAATATGATCTTGGAAAATGTAAAGAGTTGTCTAACATGCTCTGGTGCAATCCATCTGTTGATAATGTTGATTTTGTTTGAGTCTTTATTATTGAAATATTTGCGCCAAAGCGGTCCAGCTAAAATGATCGAATATGGAGTTTTTTCAATAATTTCTTGTATTAATCTGACCCTTTCGGTATAAGGGAAACCAACCAGACATAAATCGTATAAATAAGGAGTCGGAGAATCCAGGGGATGGTATTGTGTAGTATCGGTACCTAATGGCAGATGGTATATTTTTTTTTCCTGGAAGTTTTCTTTATAAAATTCGAACGCCCCTAAATCAACAGTAAAAACATAATCGTAATCGTTTATAACTACTGTTGACTGATCGATGTAATAGGGGTCATCTGTTAACCAAACACCCATTGGTATATTTTTTTCTTTTATAAAAGTCAATAGTCTGTTATCTGTTTTATATCCTACGAAAGTAAGGACAAAATCTGGATTAAAGGCTTCTATACTTTTGATTATCTCCGTCGAATACTCTGGTGCAATTTTTTGTATGGCGTGATTGAAAGATAAAAATGTTTCTACAATACTTTTCTCAAAAAAGGGGTAGATGCCTAAAAAACCTGATGAAATGAACAAAATCCTCAATCGTAATAACTCCTTTTTAAATCGTTTATTTAGAGACCGAAGGGGTGTCTATAAAGGGGCATAGAACTGACCTTACCACCATCTTCGGCGCCCCCTATGCATTATAGACAGCCCATTCTGTTTGGTCTAATATCTAGTCGTGATCTCCCTGTATAGAAAAACTATCGATATGGCTGCATGGAATTATAGTTAATTGGTTTTCAATAAATGGAGAAATAACTATTTGTTCATAAATTTTTACACAGCAATTTGAAGTTACATTCTTTAGATCACCTTCAATTGTATCTCCTGACTTTGTCCTAATAATAATATGTTTACCCTTATATTTCCGGAGAAGAGCGCAAAGGCAATCCTTGCAGGAATATTTTTTCTTAGAGCCCAAATGATTCACCCCTTTTCAAATAATCAATATTTATACTATTCGGTTAGGATTGTATGGAGAGGGCAGATTCTATAGGAATAGTATAAAGTACGCCTAATTTAAGAATGTGCAACAGATATTGGCCTAAGTCTGGCAATAATCATGAAAAGGTCACACTTGTTGCCTTTGTGGAACGAATCCTTTACCAATGCAATAAGTAACAAAATTGTCTATAGTTCTTGTTTTTTGTAAAAGGGTAAAGATAGAATAGAGTTTATGGGTATTACATTAAATAATAACTAAGTAGGGGAAATAAGCATGCTTGCAAAAACATAAGAGGATTTTAATGGATTAAAGGAAATTAGCAGGATTGTCGCTGCCATTCGAGATGAATTGGTACATAGAACAAAGCCTGGTATTACCACAAAAGAGCTCGATGAAATCGCAGGAGAGCTTTTTGAGAAGGAAGGGGCTATTCCCGCTCCGAAGGGGGAATATGATTTTCCCGGTTATACATGTATTAGCGTGAACGAGGAAGTGGCACAAGGGATTCCTCAAATGTTTGGAACAAATCAGTTCTTTAACATGTGCGGTCTGGCGGAGGGAGGTCCTGGAGGCGTATTCTTAATGTCGGAGGAGCATAAAGAGTAGTTGGGAGCAGCAGAAAGGGCAAATCATTTTACTGATGCAAGAGTTATCGATGAAAATGGTGAAGATGTTAAGCCTGGTGAAGTCGGAGAGTTTATCATCAAGGGAGAAACCATCATGAAGGGATATTATAAAAAGCCGGAAGAAACCGCGAAAGCTCTAAAGAATGGATGGCTCTATACTGGTGATTTAGCGACGATTGATGAGGATGGATTCTTGACACTTGTTGATCGGAAAAAAGACATGATCATATCGGGCGGGGAAAATGTTTATTCTACGGAAGTTGAGCAGGTTTTATATAAGCACTCGGATGTATTAGAGGCAGCCGTGATTGGGATTCCTCACGAGGTCTGGGGAGAAATCGTGGCTGTTGTTGTTGTTCCAAAACAAGGAAAACAAATCAATCATGAGGAATTACAGCAATTCTGCCGCCAGCTGCTTGCCGGCTATAAAATTCCAAGGGTGATTTATGAACTTGACCAGCTGCCGCGGAATGCCTCTGGGAAAGTATTAAAGTATCAGTTACGGCAAAGTTATCAAGGCACAGCTAGGTAACTGGAAAAACACCACAAATAAGTGGTGTTCTTATTGTTACAGGTTAATCAATAGCCCTGTCCTTTAAAAAATTTTTGAATAGCTTATCCTGATAGATTTTATAATTCAGGAGATGAATGGTTTTGGATAGTATGGGTACCATGGAGCCAAGCAACCTTTGCCGGGAATTTGCAAGGATTTTAGGTGCAACGCCAACTGTTATAAATGGTGTTTGTACCGCAACAAGATCGCGTACGAACATCCATCCGGTCGTATTAGGCAGGAGAGCCGAATCTTTTATGTTTGTCCCACAGGCGTTTTCGTTTGAGAATGTGGATGCGGAAGGCAGAGCCTTGTGTCTAGGAGAAACTGTGATTCTGCAACAGGAAATTAATCCCTTTATCAGTCGGCTGCGGGAAAATGGCATTATTGTAACAGCACTTCATAATCATTGGCTATTCGAGGAGCCAAGACTGATGTACATTCATTTTGAATCCATTGATGAACCTCTTGCCTTTGCAGAAAAGACTAGAGAGGCGTTAGACGTACTAACCACTCGTAATATTGGAAATTCACGACGGGTTAGAGGTGGTATGAACAACCGAAGAGCAGAAGAGCTTTGCGAAGAATTCCATGAAATTTTAGGCGGAATGAGTACTTTTGAAAATGGTATTTGTACGGTGATGAATTCACGGACAAATATAATGGCTCGTATTTTAGGAAGAAGAAGCAGGTCTTTCCTAACACTTCCACAGATGTTTGTTTTTGAATCATTAACTCCTGATGGGCGTGCTCTTTGCAGTGGTGAAACGGTTATTCTTCAAGAGGAGCTGAATCCATTCATTAGCCGTTTGAGAGAACATAATATCATCGTAACGGCCTTTCATAATCACTGGCTGTTTGAGAATCCTCGTTTGATGTTTATCCATTGGGAAAAGATTGATAACCCTCTTAATTTTGCAAGGGATGTAAGGGATGCGCTAGAGGTGCTGACTACAAGGGAAGTACGTCTTAAACGATAGTGGTTATTCAATACAAGAGAAGAGACTCCTAATTATTGGGAGTTTCTTATTTTTTGAGTTTTAGGATACAATAGTAGGGGTTATGTGATTTTTTCACATAAAATGAACTAAACAACTGAGGAGTGAGGCGATGATACATTTTATAAAACAGAAGGCAGAGAACTTATTCCCGGGTTATTTTGCACTTGTCATGGCGACCGGGGCATTATCAATTGCAACACATTTACTGGAAATGGATTCCATTGCGAGAGTTTTATTATATTTTAATATATTTGCCTATTTGGTGTTATGGTTCTTAACCATCCTTAGGTTGTTTAGGTATTTTCCTAGATTGATTGACGATTTAACTAGTCATACACGGGGGCCGGGATTTTTTACGTTAGTGGCGGGAACTTGTGTTTTTGGAAGTCAATTAATCGTTATTGGGAAAAATTATTCTCTCGCTGTGGTGTTATGGGGGATGGGTATCTTCTTATGGGCAGTCATTATGTATTCGTTTTTTACGGCGATTACCATAAGAAAGGACAAACCCACTTTATCGGAAGGGATTAACGGAGCCTGGTTAATTGCGGCAGTAGCAACACAGTCTATTTCTATCCTTGGTACGTTACTTTCACCACATGTGGAAAGTGGAAGGGAAATTATCTTATTTTTTACGATTTGTATGTACTTTTTAGGCTGTATGTTATATCTAAATATCATTACCCTGATATTTTACCGATTTACCTTTGTTGAGCTGAAGTCCTCGGCGTTGACGCCTCCTTATTGGATTAATATGGGAGCCGTGGCGATTACAACTTTGGCTGGGTCTACGCTTATTCTCCAAGCTTCCAATTTTCCTTTTCTGATAGAAATAACTCCTTTTATTAAGGGGTTCACTTTATTTTTCTGGATAACAGGAACGTGGTGGATTCCGTTATTGTTTATCTTAATGATCTGGCGTCATCTTTATAAGAGGTACCCATTAACATATGACCCGCAATTCTGGGGGATGGCATTTCCGCTTGCAATGTACACAACCAGCACCTATCAATTGTCGGAAGCACTAGAGCTGCCCTTTCTAACAGTAATCCCTCAAACGATGATATACATCGCAATGGGGGCATGGATAACCGTATTCCTGGGGCTGCTCCATCACTTATTCGTTGGAGTCAGGACCAATATAAAAAAACATAGCGCTTATCATTTATAGAATGGACGGTGACAGGCACCGCTCGTGGACACTGTCCACCCGAGGCGTACACTTTTTGACTATCGAGTTAAAAAAGGCACTATTCGTTATGTGAATAGTGCCTTTTTGGGTGTTATTTGTAGTTCTTTTATTGTTGGTTTTTGTCTTCTTCTGAGGTTCTTACGTCTGGGCGGACGGGTGTGAGTTCTTTGGATGCTTCTGTTTGATATTGCAGTGTGTTTGCTTGCCGTGTTCCTGTTTGTTGTTGTTTGTTAGGCAGAATGTTGTTGGCAAGGTACCGGTGGAACATGTATTCAAATAGTGCAACACCTACAGCAGAGATGAGGGACATAAGCAAGTGATTGTCCCCGTATGTTAAGTTCTCACTCATCAACCAAATGATGACAAATGCTAATCCAAAATCAGCAATGGTTGCGACCGTATTGTTGGTTCTAGGTAAAATCAGCATATCACCAATTAAATACGCTGTTACACCAAGAACTAATGTTATAAGAAAGATGTTACTAAATGCCATGTCAAAAAATAAACCGAGAATGATGGACAAAAGGACAAGACTTGAAATAAACTTTATTGCCAGAGCCTTAACGTGTTTCATCTGTATAACACCTCCTTTTGAAGGTAGTGTGCATAAACTTCAAAAAATTATTCGTGGTTTTAAAATTTTTTCTAAATAATTTTTTAAATATTCGCTCTATTAATTGACCGGTTATTTTTTCCAATGGTATGATTTACTTGATAGATAATGTAAGCGTTTTATTAACAGGGAGGAATCGGAATGAGTTATGGAAATCGGGTGCAATTAAAAGTTTATCAGCAGTTAGAAGAAAATATTATACCGGTGACTTTTGAAGAATTAGAAAAAAAGGCGAAAGAACATTTGGACCCTAAGCCTTATGATTATGTAGCTGCTTCAGCTGGTGCTGAGGTTACAGCTAGAAATAACAATAAAGCGTTCGAGAAATATCAACTTATTCCTAGAATGCTGTGTGATACATCCAAGAGGGACTTAAGCGTCGAACTGTTTGGTAAAAAATTATCTTACCCTCTCTTCTGTGCACCGATTGGTGTTCAATCGATCGTGCATCCTGAAGGCGAATTAGCAAGCGCACGTGCCGCTGCCGCTATGGGTGTTCCTTTTATCTCGAGTACCGCCTCTACATACAGCTTAGAAAAAATTGCCACAGAAATGGGTGAAAGCGAAAAATGGTTTCAATTATATTGGAGTAACGACCGTGAAATTGCTGCGAGTATGGTAAAAAGAGCGGAAGCGGCAGGATACAGCGCTATTGTGATTACACTTGATACACCAATGATGGCCTGGCGTGAAAAAGATATCGAACATGCTTATTTACCATTTTTAGAAGCGAAGGGGATTGGGAATTACCTTGAAGATCCTGTGTTTTGCTCAAGACTGGAGCGTTCTCCGATGGAAGATATCAAATCAGCCATTATGTTATGGGCCCAGGTATTTGGCAACCCTGCGTTAACATGGAAGGATTTAAGCTATATCCGTATGCATACTTCGCTCCCTATCCTATTAAAAGGGATTCTACATCCAGAGGATGCAAAATTAGCTCTAGAACATGGTGTTGATGGTATCATTGTCAGCAACCATGGCGGCCGCCAGGTTGACGGTGCCATTCCAGCCATTGATGCTTTACCGGAAATTGTAGAGGTGGTGAAGGATGAAATACCTGTTTTAATGGATAGCGGAATTCGGCGCGGCTCAGATATGATTAAGGCCCTTGCACTGGGTGCCAAAGCTGTACTAGTGGGAAGGCCATATATGTACGGCCTCGCCTTGGCTGGTGAAGCTGGAGTGAAACAAGTTCTTAGAAATATAATCTCTGACTTTGATTTAACACTGGCACTTTGCGGAAAACGTTCTATATCAGAATTAACTCCTGAATTATTGAAAAAAGTATAAGTTTTTCATTTTTTCTATCAAAAAAGCATATGTAGAATATAGAGAACAACCTGCAAAAGGGAGTGGGTGTATGGGCCAATTTGTTTCACCGAAGAAAATCTATTATGGTGAAGGTTCATTGGGTAAACTGGAAGATATTCTATTAGAATTGAATGTTCAAAATGTATTTCTTCTCGCCGACCCGATTTTAAAAGAAATCGGTGTCATTCAGCCGATATTGGGATTATTAGAAAGCAAAAGGGTCGAGGTAGTATTGGATACGAATGTAATCCCAGAGCCAACGCTAGAAGTTGGGAACCAAGTAGTCGAGAAAATAAGAAATAGTAAACCGCAGCTTGTCATTGGAATTGGCGGCGGAAGTGCTCTAGATTTGGCAAAAGCAGCCGCTGTTTTGGCGGAAAATGAGGGCTCCATCGAAGACTATTTAAATTTGAGCGGGAGCAAAAAGTTTATCAATAAAGGATTACCCAAAGTTTTAATCCCGTCAACAGCCGGGACCGGGGCAGAGGTAACCGATATCTCGGTGTTCTCTTTGGAAGACACAAAAGATGTTATTACGCATGAATTTCTTTTAGCAGACTATGCGATTGTCGATTCTGTTTTAACCTATACTCTTCCTCCAAGAGTAACTGCAGCTAGTGGAATTGATGCATTTACACATGCCCTTGAGGCCTATACATCGAAAAATGCTACCCCCTTAACGGATACACTGGCACTTGATGCCATGTCGCGAATTGTCCCCAACATCCGTCGGGCTGTCTGGAACGGTGAGGATAAAGCAGCTAGGGACCAAATGTCGCTGGGGAGCTTATTCGCCGGTTTAAGTTTTTATAATGCTGGTGTGGCGGGGGTTCATGCTTTAGCTTATCCACTTGGAGGTCTTTTTAAAATTCCACATGGTGAATCAAACGCTGTTCTTTTGCCCTATGTTTATGATCAAATATGGCCTGCCTGCTTAGACAAAATGGTAAAAGTTGCAGAAATTTTTAAAATCCCATCAGAAGGAAAAACAGAGCGTCTATTGGTTCAAGAGGTTATTGAAAGTTTACTAGATTTGGTGGGAGATGTTGGATTACCAACCACTCTTGATGAATACAAAATTCAACGGAGCGATATAAAAATATTAGCCGAAAATGGGATCAAACAGAAAAGATTGTTAAACCGGAGTCCTAAGCCATTAACATTTGAAATGATAGAACAAATCTATCTAAATGCCTATGAAGGAGTATTAAAAAATCGCTGATAATGTAATCGGAGGATAGACATGTATAGAAAAATCATTGATCCCCGTGTGTCCGAGACTGACGGAGTTGGCCATATCAATAACACGACGATTCCTATCTGGTTTGAAGCAGGGCGTAATCCTATTTTTAAACTGTTTACCCCTGACAGCAATTTTGAAAACTGGAAGATGATTATTATTAATATGAATGTAAATTACGTGAATCAAATCTATTTTGGCAGAGAAGTAGAAATTCTTACATGGGTTAAACGGATTGGAAACTCGAGTCTAGAATTATACGAAGAAATCCAACAAGATGGGCAAGTTTGTGCAAAGGGAACGGCACTATATGTCAATTTTAACCTGCGAACACAAAAGTCAGAGCCCATTCCCGATATCATAAGACGTGAATTGGAATTACACATGTATCAACAGAATAATTAAGGTGTGTGAATAGCAATGAATGAAAAAGTTGTAAAAGCAATCCAGGATGAGTACCCCGATGATTTTGCCTGGTGTTACGGCTGCGGCCGGTTAAACGAAAAAGGTCATCATTTCCGTACAGCATGGCTGGGAGAAAAAACGATTACGATTTTTACCCCGGAATCCGAACATATGGCACTGCCTGGATTTGTTTACGGTGGGATTACAGCATCATTAATCGATTGTCATGGAACGGGTTCTGCTGCATTAGCATTGCATAGGAAAAATGGTCATGAACCAGGGGACCAAATAGATCCACCTCGGTTTGTGACGGCCTCTTTGCACGTTGATTTTATTAAACCGACACCTCATGGAGTATCATTAAAAGCCATTGGTACTGTTCAGGAAATTCATCCGAAAAAGTGGAAAATCGAGACGGAAGTTTATGCTGAAGAAACTCTTTGTGCTCGAGGAGAAGTTATAGCGGTTGCTATGCCTAGTACATTTTTAAAAAAGTAATGTTTTTGATGACTAAAAGAAAGGTGACAGGCATCCTAACAGCACTGTCACCATTTTTATGTTTATTCATAAGACTTTTCTAGTTCATCTATTAATGACCCAACGTATGCAACGGCTTTTCTAATAGGTTCTGGTGTGGACATGTCTATACCTGCGTGCTTTAACAGTTCGAGCGGTTTCATGGTTCCGCCGGCACGAAGTACTTCTAACCAGCGATCAACAACAGGCTGGCCTTGTTCTTGGATTAATTGAGCAACTGCTGTTGAAGCTGTTAAGCCGGCAGAGTAAGTGTATGGATAAAGGCCCATGTAATAGTGAGGCTGGCGCATCCAGGTTAGGCTTGCCCCTTCGTCAATTTCAACGGTGTCACCCCAGAACTCGGTTAGAACGCTGGCAGTCACTTCGGTTAATGTTTTAGCAGTGAGAGCAATTCCTTTTTCAGCAAGTGCATATACCCTCCGTTGATATTCTGCTTCCAGCAAATGCGTTACAAAATTATGATAATAGGTACCAAGGAGCTGCAGCACAACCCAGCGGCGCATTTGTTTATCTTCATTATTGTCTAGTAAATACTGTCCAAGTAAAAGTTCGTTCATGGTAGATGGAGCTTCAATGAAATACATAGAAGGGCGGACATTCATGATTCTTTGATTTTTATTGGCTAAATAAAAATGACCTGCATGGCCGAATTCGTGGGCTAGAGTAAAGCAGCCGCGCATATTATCCTGCCAAGTAATTAAGATGTAAGGGTGCGCACCATAAGGGCTGGAACAAAATGCGCCGGTTGATTTTCCTACGTTGTCTGCAAGATCAACCCATCTCTCCTTGAAGCCTTTTTCAATAATTTCGGTGTATTCACGACCCATCACTTTCAACGACTGTAAGATTAACTGACTGGCTTCTTCATAGGTTGTTTCCGGGTTGAAGTCAGGATCTAATGGTGCTTTCAGGTCACAAAAACGCATTCCATCTAAACCAAGTACTTTCTTCTTTAGTTGGGCAAATCGCTGCATATGCGGAGCTAATTCTTTAAAAATAATCCCGACTTGGTTATTGTACATCTCTAGTGATACCTGCTGTGGTTCTAAAAGCATTTGCTCCACGGAATCATAGTTTCTTAGACGGGCAAGGGCTACTTGTTTATTTACCTCTGTGGCATAGGCAGAAGCAATTGTGTTCTTATATTTCTTAAGTGTAGATACAAAAGAGTCATACGCTTTTCTACGAATCTCTGTATCTGCTGAAAATTCATATTTGCTCTCAAATAAAGCAAACGATACTGGCAGTTCATTACCTTCATCATCAAAAATTGGTTCAAAGTCCATATCAGCTAATTTTGCCATGTTATAAATGGTATATGGGGCACTGTGTACCTCACCGAGTGCTGCAAGTGCTTTTTCTGTTTCTGGTAACAGTCTATGTTTTTTTGTTTCTAGAAGCTCGAGAAGATTTTTTTTGAAAGCCTGAAGACCCCCTTCTTCCTTGATGTACCTTTCAATGGCTCCTTCTTCTAATGCAAGTATTTCAGAATCGATAAAAGATAAAGCAGCAATCATTTTGGTTCGTAATGCTGATAGTCTGGCTGAATTTGCCTGATTAACAGGATCTGTACCATCAGCTGATTGTTTTAAGCTTGCGTAAGTAGCCGCTTTAATCATCCTCATCGAAAGCTGTTCTTGTGCGGTTAGGCATTCTAATAATGCTTTGGAACTTTTATGTATGGTGCCTTGTAACCCATCAAATCCGGCAATTCCCTCTTCTATTTTTTCTAACTCTGCCTCCCAAGCCTTATCGGAAGTAAATAAATCATCAAGGTTCCAAGTTAAAGCTTTAGGGACTTCTGAGCGGGCAAGGCGTTTTTGTACAGTTTTTTCCATAGATGTGATCCTCCTAAAATTATTTCGTCTATCTAAGTTTTATCATATATTATTAGAAAATTTAGTCAACTAAATTGATAAAAAAGATGAACAGGAAAGTCCTGCTCATCTTTTTTACCATTGCTTAGGCTCGTAATTTAAATCGTTAAATAATTGATTTTTTTCTTTTTTTGTTAAATCCCGCCATTGTCCAATAGGAAGGTTTCCTAAATGAATATTCATAATTCGTGTGCGCTGAAGCCGAAGAACCTGATAACCAAGTGCTGCACACATTCTGCGAATCTGGCGGTTTAGTCCCTGTGTCAGAATGATTTTAAATACATATTTAGATAGCTTTTCAACCTTACAAGGAAGGGTGGTTGTTCCTAGGATATTTACACCTTCGGACATTCTCTTCACAAACTCAGGTGTTATGGGCTGATCTACGGTAACAATATATTCTTTCTCATGCTTATTTTCAGCACGCAATATTTCATTTACAATATCTCCATCATTCGTTAAAAGAATAAGTCCATCCGAATCTTTATCCAGCCTTCCAATGTGAAATATTCTTAGTGGATGGTTCACAAAATCAACGATATTGCCTTTGACATGCCTTTCAGTCGTACTGGTGATGCCTACAGGTTTATTTAAGGCAATATAAACGTAATTATTTTCTACTCTAATCGATTCTCCATTAACACGAACATCATCTCCGGGCTCTACTTGGCTTCCTACTTTAGCCACTTTCCCGTTAATCGTAACTCGTCCTTCCTCTATCCATTTATCGGCTCCTCGACGAGAGGTTTTCCCAGATTCGGCAATAAATTTGTTTAATCGCAGCGTAAACACATCCTTAATGCGTTGAATTATGTTATTAGAATACTTAACTGTAAACGTATTTTCAAGATATAAACAAGTAACCGCGTTGTTTTTTTGCTGTTGTACAACTTTTTTTTAGGCCTGTTACATATTTAGATGCCTGACAAAAGGTTTCTCTAGACCCACAAGATACTTTTGTTCAATAATATCAGTAGGGATTATATGGAGGAGTTTTTATGGAAAAACGAGAGTATTTGGATTTAAAAAGAGGAGAACGGGGAGCTATTATCAGTATTATTGCCTATCTCAGTTTGTCGGCTTTAAAGTTAGCAGTAGGTTATTTGGCAGACTCAGAGGCTTTAAAAGCTGATGGTTTAAACAATGTAACAGATGTGATTGCATCCATTGCTGTATTAATTGGTTTAAGGCTGTCCCAGAGGCCTGCAGACGATGACCATCCTTATGGCCACTGGAAAGCTGAATCAGTTGCTTCATTGGTAGCTTCTTTTATCATGATGGCTGTCGGAATAAGAGTCGTTTATGAAGGTATGATTAGTATTTTTTATAAAACCAATGAAACACCCGATCTTATTTCAGCATGGACAGGCTTATTCTGCGCAGGTGTTATGTATGCTGTTTATCGATACAATAAAAGACTAGCTGAAGAAATAAATAGTCAATCCGTTATGGCTGCAGCAAGAGATAATTTATCCGATGCCTGGGTGAGTATTGGTGCATTTGTAGGAATTATCGGTGCACACCTGGGTCTCCCGATTCTGGACCCAATTGCTGCCATCTTTGTTGGTTTATTAATTTGTAAAACGGCTTGGGACATTTTCCGTGATGCCTCTCATTATTTAACGGATGGATTTGATGAAAGGAAAATAGAAAGATATAAGGAAACGATTAAACATTGTCAGGGTGTAAAAGGCGTAAAAGAAATTAAAGCTAGAAATTACGGAAATAATGTTGTGGTAGATGTTGTCATCCTAGTAAATTCTACATTGGATATCCGAGATGCTCACGATATTGCGACAAAAGTAGAAGACGAATTAATGGAAATACATAAAGTCTATGATGTTCATGTTCATGTTGAACCTAATTAATCATTGTAGAAATAAAGTGGGTAAAGAGGCAGTCTTTACCCATTTATTCGTTCATTTTTTTCTCCTTTTTCTCATCCTAAATACCCACATGTTATTTCCATCCCAGCCTCTAGTTAAAATATAATTACCGCTGATGGTTTCATAGCATTTCATATTAATTCCCTTAGAAGTCTTTTTGACCTTAGCAGCAGGTTGAATTTTCTCCTCTTTTTCAGGTTCTTCTATTGGTATAGAAGGGAGAGATTCAGGTGGTATAGAAGGGAGAGATTCAGGCTCTGTTCTTCTCCTTGAAAATAAATTTATCCGCCCCTTAGGAAGCCCGTCAAATAGGCTCATTTTGTTAGGGCGTATACCCCTGAACATAAAGTCACCAAAAAAAGATTTTTTATCTTTTTCTTTCTTATTATCCTGATCAGACAAAAGATTCCTCATTATCAACACCTCTCATCATATAAAAATGGGGTAGAAAAGAAAAACAACCCATATCTGGCAAAACACATGTTGTTTTTACTAAGTTACGTAAGAATACCCAGATGTGCATGGGCGATATTTCTAGTTACCCAAAGAAAAAAAGCGGTGCCAGGCACCACTTTTCATTATTCATGATTATCATTTTGTTCAAAGTATATTTCGATTTGGTGCTGTAATTGTTGAATATCTTTGCTCCAAAGGGATGCCGGATTGGCTTTTAAT
This sequence comes from Neobacillus sp. Marseille-Q6967, assembly GCF_946151075.1. Taxonomy (GTDB): domain Bacteria; phylum Bacillota; class Bacilli; order Bacillales; family Cytobacillaceae; genus Neobacillus. The sequence continues at coordinate 1,036,430 of NZ_OX267715.1, forward strand.
GAACAGAAAGCACTTTGGATTAAGAATTTTCTTGGTGAACGGGTGTGCAAAATTTCTTCCTGGATGAAATCTAACAGTTCTGTATATTGTTCTTGTTCGATCTCGGTTGGCACGTTTTTTTTGATTGATTGTCGGACTGTTGAGACTGTTTTGAGGAAGTGTTTGAAAAATTCCTGATTACTATTCTCACATCCTGGCATCCATTTTTCCAGCAGTTCCGGTTCAAGCAATTGCTCTTGAGATTCAGAAACATCACGAACAAGCTTTACAAGGCGTGCGACACTATAGGTAACCACCTGGTTAATTTTCTCTCCAGTTGAGTAAGCTAATCGACTGTACTGAAGATTGTGTTGCAGGATCGCTGTAAACATGATGGCACAGTCCAGCAGGTAGGCTCTCTTCTCCTGTCCAAAGAGATCAATAAATCGTCCATACATCCAACGAAGAGATCGCAGCCGGCTTCGCTGAATAAATTGTTTCAAGTCCACATCGTTTGTTGCCATTACTTCTTCGTACAGTGCAATCAATTTGTTTTTTTTATTCGTGACCATTTGTAGTTCCAATTGTTTTTTAAAAATCTCAATATTGGAAGGATCCTGACCAACTAATAGATCATTTCGATCCTTTTCCAGTTGTTTATAAATGGATTTATAAATAGCAATTAACAATTCGCTTTTTGATGAAAAATAATTATAAAAAGTCCCTTTTGATATACCGCTGAAGTCTAATATATCTTGGATGGATGTCGCTTGGTATCCTTTTTCTACAAAAAGTTGGTGCGCTTTTTTAATCACGTGCTGCTTTCGATCGTTCATTTGATCACCTTATAGTTAAAATTATACTTAGTGTATATAAATATACTACAGTATAAGCTTTTCCTTTACAAACCTATCATTCTTTTTGTTTTTTTGATTGCAAAAAATGAACTATCGGTATATTATAAGTAAAGTGTTTGTAATTATAGTATAAAAAAGTGAACTGAAGGTATATGGGAGGGATACACTTGGAACAAATAAATAAAGAATCACAGCGGCCGCCGTATGGGATTATAGCTGTACTAATGGTTGGTGCATTTATCGCTTTTTTAAATAATACATTATTAAATATAGCATTGCCGTCTATAATGAAAGATTTAGAAATCGATGCTTCTACTGTTCAATGGTTAACTACTGGATTCATGCTGATGAACGGAATATTGATTCCAACCTCAGCATTTTTAATCCAAAAATATTCTGTCCGGCATTTATTTATAACGGCAATGGGGTTATTTACCATTGGAACTGTTATGGCTGGGCTTGCCCACGTTTTTCCATTATTATTAGCAGGGCGGATGATGCAGGCTTCCGGATCTGCGATTATGATGCCGTTATTGATGAACGTGATGCTGGTAAGTTTCCCAATTGAAAAAAGGGGAACAGCAATGGGTGTGTTTGGTTTAGTGTTAATGTTTGCTCCAGCAACGGGTCCGACATTGTCAGGATGGTTAATTGAGCATTATGATTGGAGAATGCTTTTTCACTTTGTTACTCCTATTGCAGTGGCCATATTATTACTGGGAATTTTCCTTTTAAAAGATAAAAAAGAGAAAGTCGATATTCGATTAGATCTTCTATCGGTCTTGCTATCAAGTGTGGGATTTGGTGGAATCCTTTATGGGTTTAGTTCGGCAGGTAAAGAAGGCTGGGATAGCCCAGAGGTATATGGAACGATTATTATCGGGGTTATTTCACTCATTACCTTTATACTAAGGCAATCTAAGCAAGAAAAGCCAATGCTGAATTTCACCATTTTTAAATATCCAATGTTCGCTTTATCATCCGTGATTTCGATGGTTGTCACAATGGCGATGTTCTCTGGAATGCTGTTATTACCGATTTATGTCCAAACTATTAGAGGAATTTCACCGCTTGATGCGGGGATAATGCTCCTTCCAGGAGCAATAGTGATGGCCATTATGATGCCAATAACGGGCAAATTATTTGATAAATTTGGCGGAAGGATTCTGGCCATTCTTGGTTTAACCATTACTGTCATAACTACTTATTACTTAAGTAAATTGACGTTAGAAACTACTTATACCGAGTTAATCATCTTGTATACAGTGAGAATGTTCGGTATGTCGATGGTTAATATGCCAGTTTCTACTAATGGATTAAATCAATTACCTAAACGTTTCTATCCACACGGTACGGCTATGAATAATACTTTGCAGCAGGTATCAGGTGCGATTGGAACAGCCTTATTAGTTACCATTATGTCCAATGTGGCAGAATCAAAGGCCAAAGAACTTGGCGAAAAAGCAATGGCTAATTTAACTGAACAGCCAACGCAGGCTGCGATGGCAGAAATGCAGCAGCAAATCATGATGCAATCTATGCTGGACGGAATTAACTTTGCATTTTATATATCCGTGTTTATAGCTGCTTTGGCACTGATACTGGCTTTCTTTATGAAACGTGCAAAACAAGCTGAAGAACAACCCGTTGAAAAAAAGGTTGTCAATAAATTAGTGCAGAATTAAAAAATGAATGGGAAGAAAAAAGCAGACTAAGTTACTTAGTCTGCTTTTTAGCATATTGATATCAAAGTGATAGCGACTACTATCATTGTGCTAATAGGAATTATTTGCTTTTTTATCAATAAACAAGCAAAATAAAAACAGAATCTTATGGGAGGTCCTAGTGATGGCAAGATATAAAGAAACAGATTTTGTTGATGCTTACATAGAGCGCTGCAGTAAAGAAACAGAAACCATGATTGGTAATGAATCGGGTGCTTTTTTAAATCAGCCGATCTCGTATTTAAAAACACATAAAAATGAGTTTATTTACTTAGAATCAAAATGGTTTGAAGAAATTGGAGTTGAGGGTGTTTCTCTTGAGGTAGATGATGTTTTTGGGACTTATGATGTGATGCTGGGTTTAAAACTTCAAAAGAAATTAGAAAAACCCCTTAAGGAATTTTTAGACAACCACTTGCAAGGTGATGAAGCTAAGTTTGATTTAATGTTCAGCCATGAGGATGGTTTATGGGATTTAAACTTTGCCCTCAACTTTGTAGATGGATTTGAAGATCATATGTCTATAAATGAAGCATACCAATTAATTTATCGCTTTTTATCTCAATTAGTTGAAACAGCAAAAAATCCTAACGGTTAGGTTTTCCCGTTAGGTTTTTTATTTTAAATGATGATTTTATCTGTATATTCAATGGCTGATGGATCATGTAAAATAAAGATAACTAAAAACAGGACTTATGAGAGGAAAGAGATTGTATGAGAGTTGTATCGTTATGCCCAAGTAATACGGAAATAATGGAATATTTGGGGTTAACTCATTTATTAGTAGGTGTGGATGATTATTCAGATTGGCCCTCCTCAATAGCAAGCCTGCCTAGATTAGGGCCCGATTTATCAATCGACATCGACAAGGTTGCGGAATTACAACCAGACCTTGTTCTTGCTTCATTAAGCGTTCCTGGCATGGAGAAAAACGTTGAAGCATTGAAAAAAAGAAATATACCCCATATTGTATTAAATCCTCAATCATTATCTGATATCGAAGCTGATCTCCTGAAAACAGCAGAAGTTTTAAATGAAGGGGAAAGAGGTATTGAGGCTGCAAGAAGATTTCGGTCAAGGCTTGAAACCATAAAACAAAAGACGAAAAGGATAAACAAACGTCCTTCATTATATTGGGAATGGTGGCCAAAGCCAATTTTTACACCGGGAAAAACGAATTGGTTAACAGAAATATCGGAAGCGGCAGGGGGGTATAATGTCTTCCATGACGTTGAGTTAGCCAGTGTTCAGACAGATTGGGAGGATGTAATCAAACGACAGCCGGATTTTATTTGCCTAGCATGGGTAGGAGTAAGGAAAGATAAAGTTCAGAAAAGTGCAGTAAAGAAACGCCTAGGGTTTGAAAAGTTGAATTATCAGGATGATAGTCGGATTCTTATTTTAGAAGAAGAATTATATTGCAGACCTTCTCCTCGATTACTCGACGGACTTGAAAAGCTATATGAGGTGTTAAACTGAAGCCTTTACACCATTCGTAAAGGCTTTTTTGGTAAAATTTTTTTGATTGGAATTTTAATAATAATTATTTACAAAATACCATATAGGGTATATGATGTTTGTGTTGCCCATAAATCACTATTCAAGGATATGACGTAACCAATAGGAATGGCGGTATAACGGCATGGGAAGGCCAAATCGAATGAAATGTTACAACTACGGTATACTACTATAAAGTCTAAATATAGAAAGGAGTATGCAGTAATGGAGTTTAATGACCAGGTGAAAAATAGGATTAAGCGAATAGAAGGGCAATTACGAGGTATATTGAGGATGATGGAAGAAAATAAGGATTGCAAAGAAGTTATTACTCAATTGTCCGCTGTTCGTTCAGCAGTAGACCGGACCATTGGCGTCATTGTTAGCTCCAATCTAGTCGAATGTGTACTTGATGCTGAACGCAATGGTGAAAGGACGGACGAAGTAATAAAAGAGGCTGTAAATCTACTTGTTAAAAGTAGATAACGAAATTAATGGATTGACACATTATTTTTTATCCTTTAATATACCCATAGGGGTAATGGTAATAACAAAAAAACAAATGAACAAAGGAGAAATGAAAATGAATGCAGATAAATTACTAGATGCTAAAGGTTTAGCTTGTCCAATGCCGATTGTCAGAACTAAAAAAGCTATGAATGAGTTAGAATCGGGTCAAGTTCTTGAAATTCACGCAACGGATAAAGGTGCCAAAAATGACTTATCAGCTTGGGCTAAATCAGGCGGACACGAACTTATTAAACATGAAGTAGATAATGATATATTAAAATTCTGGATTAAAAAAGGGAAATTTTTTTAGATAATATAATACCCGTACGGGTAATAGTAGCAAAATAGAGGAGGAACTATTAAATGACTGAAAAGAAAAAAACAACGATTGTTTTATTTAGTGGTGATTATGATAAAGCAATGGCAGCATACATTATTGCCAACGGTGCAGCAGCATATGATCATGAAGTAACTATTTTCCACACATTCTGGGGATTAAACGCATTACGTAAAGATGAAAATGTAATGGTTAAAAAAGGCTTTATGGAAAAAATGTTCGCAAAAATGATGCCAAGAGGCGCAAATAAAATGGGTCTTTCTAAAATGCATTTCGCTGGTTTTGGTCCAAAAATGATTAAAGATGTGATGAAGAAACACAATGCAATACCACTGCCGCAACTAATTGAAATGGCACAAGAACAAGATGTTAAATTAGTTGCTTGTACCATGACAATGGATTTATTAGGACTAAAACAAGAAGAATTACTCGATAACATCGAATATGCAGGTGTTGCAGCTTACCTGGCAGATGCGGAAGATGGAAATGTGAACTTATTTATTTAATAGTTAGATAGAGTATCAGAATATTTTTTTAAACAAAGTAATACCCTAGTGGGTAATAAAATGGAGGTAACTATGACATCTTTAAAAACTGACGTAGTGTTAGATGCAAAAGGTTTAGCTTGTCCAATGCCAATTGTAAAAACAAAAAAGGCCATGAATGGTTTAGAGGCAGGACAGGTTTTAGAGGTTTTAGCAACTGATAAAGGCTCAAAAGCAGACATTAAAGCTTGGGTTCAGAGTTCCGGGCACCAATATTTAGGTACCATAGAAGAAGGCGATGTATTAAAGCATTACCTAAGAAAGGCTTCTGGTGAAGAAAAAGCTGAAAGAAAGCATCCCAATGTAGCTTCGAATGATGAACTAGAAAAAAAGTTAGCTTCTAATGAAAATATTGTAGTAGTAGATGTGAGAGAAGCAGTAGAATATGTCTTTAATCACATTCCTAATGCCATATCCATTCCTTTAGGTGAACTGGACAATAGATTAAATGAATTTAACAAGAATGATCAAATTTATGTGGTCTGCCGTACTGGGAACCGCAGTGATTATGCAGCACAAAAGTTTGCGGAAAATGGTTTTACAAATGTAATTAATGTGGTACCAGGTATGAGCGAATGGACTGGCAAAACAAACAGCTTAAATTAATAGGGCAGCACTCCTGCCCCTCAATAATACTTTTAAATTTTTTAAAACTTAAATATACCATAGGGGGTAATTGTTTATGACAGTAAAAGCAATGACTTCAAAAGAAGTAACAAAGAAGGTATTTAATAAAGAATCTTTATTTATTTTAGACGTTCGTAATGAAAGCGACTTTCAAGTTTGGAAAATTGAAGGAGAAAATTTCGAGTACTTAAATATCCCTTATTTTGAATTACTTGATGGTGTTGAAGAAATATTACCGAAGATTCCAACTGATAAAGAAGTATTAGTTGTTTGTGCAAAAGAAGGATCTTCTATCATGGTAGCAGACATGCTTTCTGAAGAAGGATTAACGGTTTCTTATCTTCAAGGCGGAATGAAAGCATGGAGTGAACATTTAGAACCTGTTAAGGTTGGCGATTTAAAAGGTGGCGGCGAAATCTATCAGTTCGTAAGAATCGGTAAAGGCTGTTTATCCTATATGGTTGTTTCAAAAGGTGAAGCAGCTATTATTGATGCAACTCGTATGACAGATAGTTATCTTGATTTTGCTGAAAGTATCGGTGCAAAAATTGCTCATGTTTTTGATACACACTTACATGCTGACCATATCTCAGGTGGACGTGTGATTGCAGAGAAAACAAATGCAACATACTGGTTACCACCAAAGGATGCAACCGAGGTAACATTCGAATACTCAGCATTAGAGGGCGGCAATGATGTGACAATTGGACAAACAACGATTAACATTCATGCATTATATTCTCCAGGTCACACAATTGGATCAACGTCTTTTGTAGTGGATGAAAAATTCCTACTTTCAGGTGATATTTTATTTATTGATTCCATTGGACGTCCTGATTTAGCAGGTATGGCAGAAAATTGGGTTGCTGACTTAAGAGAAAGTCTTTACAAAAGATATAGAGAGTTATCAGAAGAGTTAATGGTACTTCCAGCCCACTTTATGATTATCGAAGAATTGAATGAAGATGGAAGTGTATCAGAAAAATTAGGTACACTATTTGCTAAAAATCATGGGTTAAACATTGAAGATGAAAATGAGTTTAGAAAATTGGTTACAGAGAACTTACCACCACAGCCAAATGCGTATCAAGAAATTCGTGAAACCAATATGGGGAAAATCCAGCCCAATTTAGAAAAACAACGTGAAATGGAAATTGGACCTAATCGTTGTGCAGTCAGATAGGAAACTAAACAAGGGGCCGTTAATGGCCCCTTTTCTAAAGGGGAGATAACTATGGATTTTTCGTTTATTGTAATAATCTTTTTAATTGGTTTTATTGGCTCCTATATTTCAGGAATGCTGGGGATTGGCGGTTCGATTATTAAATATCCAATGCTTTTATATATCCCGCCATTATTCGGATTGGCAGCTTTTAGTGCACACGAGGTTTCCGGAATTAGTGCAGTACAAGTGTTCTTCGCAACGATAGGCGGGGTTTGGGCATACCGAAAAGGCGGATATTTGAATAAAACACTGATCCTTTATATGGGTGCTAGTATCCTAGTTGGTAGTTTTATCGGTGGATTTGGATCAAAATTGATGTCAGAGGGCGGCATTAATTTAATTTATGGAATTTTAGCGTTAATTGCTGCTGTCATGATGTTTATCCCGAAAAAAAATATAGATGATATTCGTCTTGATCAAGTCAAATTTAATAAATGGCTTGCTGTATTTCTAGCATTAATTGTTGGTATTGGATCCGGTATCGTCGGAGCAGCAGGAGCGTTCTTGCTTGTGCCAATCATGTTAGTTGTACTTAGGATTCCAACAAGAATGACAATCGCTTCCTCATTAGCAATCACTTTTATCTCATCTATTGGTTCAACTGTGGGGAAAATATCAACAGGACAAGTAGATTATCTTCCAGCAGCCATTATGGTTGTGGCTAGTTTAATTGCATCACCACTAGGGGCAAACGCAGGGAAGAAGATTAATACGAAGATCCTTCAGGTTATTTTAGCAGTCTTAATCTTGGTTACTGCTGTTAAGATTTGGATAGATATTTTATAATAGGCTATGTTAAAGACCTGTAATGAGTATTCTATTGAGTTTTATTAGTGTAAGGAAAAGGAATCGTTGAGAACGGAGTTAGATTAAGAGATGAATCATAATAAAAAAAACGCTCTTATATTAGGAGCAACAGGTTTAATAGGAAAAGAACTAGTTAAAATACTGATAAAGCAAAAAAATTATGAAAAGATCCATTTGCTGGTTCGGAGGCCTGTAGATATTTCAAATGAAAACTGTGACGTACATGTGGTTGATTTTGATAACCTTCATGCCTTTCAGGAACTATTTAAGGTCAGTGACGTCTTTTGTACCTTGGGGACAACCATTAAAAAAGCAAAAACACAAGAAGTGTTTCGAAAAGTGGATTATGAATATCCAATAGAAGCGGCAAAATTGGCGAAAGAAAAGGGTGTCGAGAAGTTTCTTATTGTTACTGCCATGGGGGCAGACACCAAATCACGCATTTTTTATAACCGCGTGAAGGGAGAGGTGGAAGCATCTCTAATAGAGTTAGATTTACCCTCACTTCATATCTTTCGCCCGTCACTATTATTAGGGGAACGAGAAGAGTTCCGGCTTGGAGAAAAAATCGCTGAAAAGGCCAGCAAATTGTTAAATATCTTAATGATAGGTCCACTTCGTCCATATCGGGCTATTCAAGGTAAGACAGTGGCAGCAGCAATGGCTGCTGTTTCAAACTCGAGAAAATCAGGCATCAATGTTTATCGATCACATGAAATTGAAAAGATGTTGGATACTCTGTGTGGAAGAGTTAGCAAAAAGATCACTCGTTGATGTGGTCTTTTTTCACACCAATAAGTTGACATTAAAGGTAATATGTAATACTATTATCTCGATTTCGAGATACTTTTAACGAATGATTAGTAAGAAGAAAAATTGTTACACTAAACGTAAAGCATGGTTAAAAAGGAGGTAATATAATGAAACATATTTTTCAACAAGGACCTAATAAGGATAAACCAACATTATTGTTATTGCATGGAACAGGCGGTACAGAGGAGGATTTAATTCCTTTAGCAGGAAAAATTGATGAGGAAGCATCCTATTTAAGTGTAAGAGGAAATGTTCTCGAAAATGGAATGCCTCGTTTTTTCCGCAGACTAGCCGAGGGGGTTTTTGATGAGGAGGATTTAGTCTTTCGTACAAAAGAATTATCCAACTTTTTAGATGAAGCAGCGGAAAAATATCAATTTGACCGAAAAAATATCGTAGCGATTGGCTATTCTAATGGCGCCAATATTGCGGCAAGTTTACTGTTTCATTATCAACATGCTCTAAAAGGCGCTATTCTCCATCACCCAATGGTACCTAGAAGAGGAATTGACTTACCAGTGTTAGCTGGAAAATCGATTTTTATTGGTGCAGGAACGAATGATCCAATTTGTCCGGCAGCGGAATCAGAAGAATTAGCATCCCTGTTGAAGAACGCAAAGGCAGAAGTTCATTTACATTGGGAGAATTTCGGTCATCAATTAACATTTCAAGAGGTTGAAGCAGCTGCCAAATGGTATCAGCAAAAATTTTAACAATCTACATGAAAGTGTACTCTTTTTGAGTGCGCTTTTTTTGTAGAGAAAAAAATTCGCCAATTTATTTACATTTGTCGAGAATTAATTTGTCAGATTCCCTTCCAATAGAGTTTACTTTCTTATATATTAATACTATTTTTTTATTAATAATATTGGTTTTTGAGTTGTTACGGAACGTTTTCATTTTCCTATCATTAAAATTTGGCTTCGATGTAATTTTACAAATTTTTTTATTCACATATGTTAAATTGGAGAAAGATTCAGAATGGTACAAGATTAACTCCTCCATATCAATTACAATTCCTCACTCCACGTTAAGCAGCCCAATGTACCGTAAAGTAGATGACTATTCTGCAGCAGTTTACATACTGAGTATAACAAGGCTTTCAGCATTTTACAGGTTGTATAATGAATAGCTTTTTTCATGCTTGTAAAATTAAAAATAGATGCAGAAGTTTCAGTAATATCAAAGGGAGGGTTTCTTATTGGAAAAATCTCAGCGAATATCTTATACCAATCTTGAAAAAAACTTTCAAGAGGTAGAGCGGGCTCTAACGAAGCAGGAAGCCATTGAAGAGTCTAATCGCTGCCTTTACTGCTATGATGCTCCTTGTATCAAAGCCTGTCCGACAGGAATTGATATTCCAACCTTCATTAAAAAAATTGCTTCTGGCAATTTGCTTGGATCCGCAAAAACGATTATGTCATCAAACCCCGTTGGTGCCAGTTGTGCACGGGTATGTCCAACAGAGGAACTTTGTGAGGGAGCCTGTGTCCTTAATCATTCAACAAAACCTATTATGATAGGAAACTTGCAAAGATATGCGACTGATTGGGCGATTGCGAATGATCAAACACTCTTCGAACCTGGCGCTTCGAATGGAAAGAAGGTTGCTGTAGTAGGCGGCGGGCCGGCAGGATTATCTGCGGCCAGAGAATTGGCCAGGTTGGGTTACGAGGTTACGATTTTTGAAGCGTCTGAAAAAGCGGGAGGATTAAATACGTATGGGATTGTATCATTCCGATTACCGCAGTCTATTTCCTTTTGGGAAGTGGAGCAGGTTAAAAAACTGAATGTCACGATTAAAACCAATACAAGGGTCGGTAAGGATATATCAGCGGCTGAATTATTGGAAAATTTCGATAGTATAGTGCTTGCTGCAGGAATGTCTTCTGTTCCTCAATTAGGTATAGAAGGTGAAGAACTGTCTGGCGTGTACGATGCAATTGAGTTCGTAAAAAGTACAAAAAGCGGTAGGTTAACGGAAGATTTTATTGGAAAACGTGTAGTTGTTGTTGGGGCGGGGAATACGGCTATTGATGGTGCCACTTGTTCGATCCGGTTAGGAGCCGAAAATGTTAAAATCCTTTATCGAAGAACAGAAGAAGAAATGACAGCCTATGACTTTGAATATGAATTTGCCAAACAAGATGGTGTTGAATTCCGGTGGTTAACGGCACCTAAGCGGATTATCGGTGATGAAAATGGAAGGGTCACTGGTATTGAATGCTCTAAAATGCAGCTGGGAGAACCAGATGTGGATGGACGCCGGAAACCAAAAGTAGTAGAAGGCTCGGAATTTATTTTACCAGTCGATGCCATAATTAAGGCGATCGGACAAAATAGGCATCTCGAATTAATTGAGGAATTAGGTCTCCATCATAATGGCGGAGTTGTCACAGTAAATCCTGAAAACTATCAAACTTCAAATCCTAAAATATTTGCCTGTGGGGATATTGTGTTTGGGAAAGGAAAAGGCGACGCAATGGTCGTTACTGCTGCTCAACAAGGCAAAGAGGCAGCATATAGCATTCATAGGCAATTAACCCTAGCGGGAACTGCATAACAGGCTAAATGAGGATATAAATATGTAAGCGCTTACTACTAATCTGACAAGGGGTGAAACCTGATGGCTGATTTGCGAATAAATCTTGCAGGAATACAATCTCCAAATCCATTTTGGTTAGCATCTGCTCCGCCTACAAACTCTGGTTATCAAGTACAAAGAGCATTCGAAGCGGGCTGGGGAGGAGCTGTATGGAAAACCTTAGGTGATCCAATTTTAAACGTTTCGTCAAGGTTTGCGGCAATTAGTTTTAATGGCCAAAGAGTGGCGGGATTTAATAACATTGAACTGATTACCGATCGTCCACTGGATGTTAATTTAAAAGAAATCTATGAAACGAAAAAACGTTTTCCCAATCATGCGATTATTGCCTCACTAATGGTAGAACCGAAACAGGAAAAATGGCATGAAATTGTTAAAAGGGTAGAAGATGTTGGTGTGGATGGTCTTGAGTTAAACTTTGGCTGTCCGCATGGGATGGCGGAGAGAGGAATGGGTTCTGCTTCAGGTCAGGTGCCTGCATTGGTTGAGCGCCAAACCTATTGGGTGAAAGAAGTTGCGAAAACCCCTGTCATCGTAAAGCTAACTCCGAATATTACGGATATCACTGCAACTGCTGAAGCGGCTTGCAACGGCGGTGCCGATGCTATCAGTATGATCAATACCATTAATAGCTTAATGGGCGTTGATCTTGATACATGGAATACGATTCCACATGTTGCGGGTAAAGGTGCCCATGGCGGTTATTGCGGTCCTGCAGTTAAACCGATTGCCTTGAATATGGTGGCAGAATGTGCACGGCATGCCAATATCAATGTTCCGATTTCAGGTATTGGCGGAATTTCCAACTGGCAGGATGCTGTTGAATTTATGCTCATGGGTGCAACAGGTGTTCAAGTATGTACCGCAGCTATGCACCATGGATTCCGGATTGTAGAAGATATGATTGATGGATTAAATAATTATTTAGATGATAAAGGACTCAAATCGGTATCTGAAATCATTGGTAAATCTGTGGCTCGATACTCTGATTGGGGCAATTTAGATCTTAATTATAATATAGTTGCAAAAATTAATCCGGATGTTTGCATTAACTGTAATAAGTGCCATATTGCATGTGAAGATACTTCTCACCAATGCATTGATATGCTGACAGATGAAAATGGCAAAAGTTACTTGAAGGTTCGTGAAGAGGATTGTGTTGGCTGCAATCTCTGCTCAATCGTCTGCCCGGTTGATGGAGCGATAGACATGGTTGAGGTTCAGAGTGAGCTTGCGCCAATGAGTTGGAATGAACGACAAAAGGCATTGAATATTGCAGCAGAGTGTAGGGTAGATGTGAACAAGTAGATGAAGTGAAGGAGGAATATACAATGAAAAAACTTATTAAAAATGGAACCATTGTCACCGCAGCAGATACCTTTCAAGCAGATTTATTGATTGAAGACGGAAAAATTTCACAAATCGGGACGAATATCTCCGCCATTGGAGCTGAAATCGTTGATGCCAAAGGCTGCCTTGTGCTGCCTGGCGGAATTGACCCTCATACCCATTTAGATATGCCTTTTGGCGGTACAGTAACGAAAGATGATTTTGAAACAGGTACAATCGCCGCAGCCTTCGGTGGTACCACAACCGTCATTGATTTTTGTTTAACGAATAAGGGAGAACCGCTGAAAAACGCGATTCAAACTTGGCATAATAAATCAAAAGATAAAGCCGTTATTGACTATGGATTCCATCTAATGATTGCAGAAATCAATGACGATGTTTTAAATGAACTTCCGTATGTCATTAACGAAGAAGGAATCACCTCGTTTAAGGTCTTTATGGCTTATAAAAATGTGTTCCAGGCAGATGATGAAACATTATTCCGGACGCTCGTTTCTGCAAAGGAGCATGGTGCCCTTGTCATGGTTCATGCCGAAAACGGTGATGTCATCGATTATTTAACAAAAAAAGCAGTAGCAGAGGGTAAAACAGAACCGATCTACCATGCACTCACAAGACCACCAGAATTAGAAGGGGAAGCCACAGGCCGGGCTGCGAAATTAACAGGTTTAGCTGACTCTCAATTATATGTAGTTCACGTTTCGTGTGCCGATGCGGTTGAAAAAATTGCCGAGGCACGAAGTAAAGGATTTGAAGTATGGGGAGAAACCTGTCCACAATACTTAGTTTTGGACCAAAGTTACTTAGAAAAGCCTAATTTTGAAGGAGCGAAATACGTATGGTCGCCGCCGCTTAGAGAAAAATGGAATCAAGATGTCCTTTGGAATGCCTTGAAAAGCGGACAGCTGCAAACCATCGGCTCCGATCAATGCTCTTTCGATTTTAAAGGCCAAAAGGATTTAGGTAAAGATGATTTTACCAAGATCCCTAATGGCGGCCCAATCATCGAAGACCGTGTTTCGATTCTTTTCTCAGAGGGGGTGAAGAAAGGGAGAATCAATCTAAATCAGTTTGTTGATATCACATCTACAAGGATCGCGAAGCTTTTTGGTTTATTCCCGCAAAAAGGTACGATTGCGGTAGGCTCCGACGCAGATATTGTCATTTTCGACCCAAATATCGAAAGAGTGATTTCGGCTGAAACCCATCATATGGCAGTAGATTACAATGCCTTTGAAGGGATGAAAGTCACTGGTGAGCCTGTTTCTGTTTTATTACGGGGTGAATTTGTCATTCGTGATAAACAGTTCGTTGGTAAACCTGGTTCTGGTCAATACTTGAAGAGAGCAAAATATAGTATGTATACACCATTAAACCAAAACGAAACATTATCAATCTAATAGAAAACAAGATTACTTCTCTCCCTTCATGAATTGAACCTCCTGCAATTGCCTGTCAGCTAATGCATGCAGGCAATTGCCTTTAATGATTACCGGTAATGTCGGTTGTGTGAATTTAAGCAAATAAATTCGATTGATCTTAAACCGAAAAAGGAGTGTTCATATGAAAAAAAGCCACTTAAAGTCTTCTGATTTATTACCAATTCAACAAAAAGACCGCAAAGTTTCATCATTAGGTTATTCATTTATGTGGGTCGGGATGGTAGTAGTTTTAGCTACATTTGCCATTGGCGGTGCAGGGGTTGTGAATTTGTCCTTGCCGATGGTCATCCTTGCGACCGTAATTGGTTCCCTGGCTATTGGTTTTTTTATCAGCCTGATTGCGGATATTGGAATTGAACATGGTCTTTCTTTCCCTGTTTATATGAGAGCCCCTTTCGGTACAGTAGGTACCCATATTCCGTCCATCACCCGTGGGGTTTCTGCCTCTGCGTGGTTCGGTATTAATACTTACTTTGGTGCGACAGCGATGAATGGAATATTAAATATTTTATTTGGCTTCGACAATTGGTTTGTCTGTTTCCTGATTTTTGCCATCGTGCAATTGGTGAATACGGCGTTAGGAATTAAGTCTATTGAACGCTTTGCCGATTTGGCAGCACCTATTATTCTAATAATTTCTATCTGGATGTATAATTCACTATCCGATCAAGCACAAGCTGCTGGAAGGGATGTTTGGAGCTGGGTTGAATCACCAGTTACGGGCGGTGCTGCTTTTACAGCCTTTTTGGTCGTTATTTTTAGCAATATGGGATTTTGGGCCACTTTAAGTGCTGATATTCCATCTATATCCCGTTATATGAAAGCGCCTGTAAACGAAAAGAACTGGTTCAAAAGAAATAAGAGTTCACTTATTGGAAATCTAGTCGCCATGCCAATCACACAAACTTTCATGATTATTATTGGTGCTGTTTCCTATATTGCGGTTTTAAATTCTGACCCAGTGGTTGCTCTTCAGGAATCTGCCAGCGGGATAATCCTTGCCGTGTTATTGTTAATGATTGTGCTGGCCCAATGGTCAACCAATACCGCTGCCAATGTAGTTCCGGCTGCTACGATTTTCTCGAATGTAGGAGGCCCGAAATTCCCGTTCTGGGCCGGTGTTATCACTGCAGGTATCGTCGGAACCATTATTCAGCCATGGGAATTATTCGGAGTTATTATTCCATTCCTCCTGATTATCGGAGGGATTTTATCAGCGATCGTAGGAATCCTTTTTGCCGATTATTATTTGCTCCGCAAAAGACGCGTTAATGTTCCAGAATTATATGAAGACAACGGTCAGTATAAGTATATGGGAGGAGTTAACCTTGCTGGCTTTATCGCGTGGATCATTGGCGGGTATTTATCCTATCTATTTCCGTCCTATGGATTTTTGGTAGGATTCTTACTTGGAGCTGGCATTTATTATGTATTGGCAAAGTTCTGGTGGTTCAAGAAATATCAACAGGCCGAAATTGAGGACCCGAGCGATGAAAAATATTTGGGAATTTCTGTCGGACGTGATTGGATTATTGAAGAAACAGAATTTGAAACTGTCGTTCCGGAAGTTCCGACAAATTTAAAGTTCGATTAGGTAGTTAGATTTCTATATCTTTTACTAGAGGAGGATAAGATGTCAGAATACCAGCAATTTCTAAATGAACGAGATCGTATAGATTTCCTTATTCAAAAGGGTTATCGCATCCAGCGTGTCCATGAACATTTGGACGGGGCGACTGTTGAATTCTTGCACCCTGAAAAAAACGTAAAGGAGACGCTATTAATTGGAACTGCCAATGCAAGGAAATATTTTTCGAGCATGCTCATTAAACAAAACTTAGGAATAAAGTGAAATAGGTGGAAAGGATTGGTAGGGGCTACCAATCCTTTTGAAAATTTTGTTTAAAGTAGAAGGAGTGGCAAATGAAAGAATTTTTTCAATTAACAGTTGCTGATATTTTAAATAGAAATCATTTTGAAAACGCCATTGTTATTGCAGGAGAAGAGGGGCTTAATCGTATCGTCAGATGGGTTCACGTAGTAGAAGTAACGAACATCCGGAACCTTTTAAATGGAAAAGAATTAATTCTTTCAACAGGAGTTGCATGGAAGGAAGATGTTGAGCTTTTTAAATCCATCATTCAGCAGCTGATCGAAATGGAAGCAGCAGGGCTTTGTATTGAGGTAGGGACGTATTTATCTAAAATTCCTTTGGAAGTAATTAGAATCGCCAATGAACATCACTTTCCTATTATCATCTTCAAGGAAGAGGTTCCATTTGTTGCCATTACCCAAGATATACATGGGATGATTATTAACGAGCAATATCGGAAAATAAGCGATTTAGAAAACTATTCACAAAGCCTAAACAAACAGCTGCTGACAACGGAAAGTTACGAGGACATACTGCACTTTATTTCAACTGCCCTTGAATACCAAATTATCTTTAAGTTGAAGGGGCAGGATTATGAGTTTATCCCTGAAATTGATTTTACGGAACGAATAAACCTAATTAACCAAATCGAAGAGGCAAAGTTAGCCGCTAGCAGTCAACTTGCTTTTTCACCCATCCATTTGTTTGGCCAGGAATATGCTGAACTCTATATCTATTCCAATGAAATTCCCATCAGTGAGTATGATTTATTAATTTTAGACCGGACAGCCACCGCACTTGCTCAGCATTTATTAAGAGATTTATATGTGGGAGAAAAGAAACGGGTAGAAGAGTTTGAGTGGCTTCATGGGTGGTTAGAAGGTGAACATCAACAAGACAGTATCATGGAATATTTAATGGAGCATGGGATTAAACCGAAAACAACAGAAGCGATTGTTCTCAATGTCAAGATGTTTTCTTATAAAGAGAATGCAAATCAGGATGTAACCTATATTAAACTATTATTTCGATCTATTTTTGAGCAATATGGCTTTGCGGTTTTTTCAGTGGAAAAGAGAAATGAAATTATTTTTATCCTATTAAATAACCGCCCGCAAAAAAATATGAAGGATCGAATTAAAAAAGCATTATCAGCTATAAAAGAATCAGAATTCATGAGGAAAAAGAGTTCTGCAAAAATCCTATTGGCTGCCGGAAAGTTTGTTTGTCAATTAACCGAAGTACATAAAAGCTATTACACCGCAAAAGAAACACTTCGCATTCAACAGGAAATGTCAAAGAAAGAAACGTATCATTTTTACGAAGATCTCCATTTGTACCGCCTAATCTCGCAGATGAGCAAGCATATAGATTTGCAGGAACTAGTTTTAGAATACCTCCATCCAGTAATAGAAAATGACCAGAAGTATAATGGAAAACTATTAGAAACCTTAAAGGTTTACTTAGAATGTAACGGATCAAAACAAGAAACGGCCAATAAACTCTATATTGTTAGACAGACATTATACCACCGACTCCAAAAGCTTGAAAATTTACTAGGAAATGATTTTATGGAACATGAAAAGAGAGTAGCCCTTGAGTTTATGCTCCTGGTAACAGATTATTTATCTCCTTATATCAATCATCAAGAGTCAAAAAGTAAATTAATAGATTAGATGTGTTCAATATGTGGAAGAATTGTCTCTAGATATCTTACAAAATGTCTAATGAAAGCCATTTTTTCATGGGAGATAATAAGTCTATAAAAAACAATTGGGAGGGGAAGAAATGAGCGTTACGAATAAGGAAACGACTGTCCTTCAAAATTATATTAACGGTGCATGGGTTAATACAAACAGCGGCAATACCCTGGATGTACCTAATCCAGCAACTAACGAGGTGTTAACAAAAGTTCCTGTTAGCTCAAAGGAGGATGTTGATTTAGCAGTAGCAGCAGCTAGAGAGGCATTCACTGCATGGAAAAAGGTCCCGGTTCCAAAAAGAGCAAGAATCTTATTTAAATATCATTATCTCTTAACAGAAAATCACGAAGAACTGGCAAGGTTGATTGTTCAAGAAAACGGCAAAGCCTATAAAGAAGCGTATGGGGAAGTACAGCGGGGAATTGAGTGTGTGGAATTTGCTGCAGGTGCACCAACTTTAATGATGGGTGAAACGCTATCCGGCATTGCCGAAGAAATAGATTCAGAAATGTTCCGGTATCCACTTGGGGTAGTCGGTGGTATCACACCTTTTAACTTTCCGATGATGGTTCCATTGTGGATGTTTCCATTAGCAATTGCCTGCGGAAATACTTTCGTGTTAAAGCCATCGGAACGTACTCCAATTTTAGCAAACCGCCTGGCAGAATTGTTTTCCGAGGCTGGAGCACCTCCAGGGGTATTAAATATTGTTCACGGCGCCCATGAGGTGGTGAACGGATTATTGAACCATGAAGACATTGCTGCCATCTCTTTCGTTGGTTCACAGCCAGTTGCAAAATATGTTTATGAACGGGCGGCAGCCAATGGTAAGAGGGTTCAAGCCCTTTCTGGAGCTAAAAATCATCATATTGTCATGCCGGATGCTGACATGGAAAAAGCAGTGCAACATATCATCAGTTCAACATTTGGAAGCGCTGGCCAGCGCTGTATGGCTTGTAGTGCTGTCGTGGTTATTGGCGATAACGAACCATTTTTTCAGGCATTAAAAAAGAAAGCGGACCAATTAATTATTGGAAACGGAATGGACGATGAAGTGTTATTAACTCCTGTCATCCGAAAGGAACACCGTGACAAGGTACTTGGCTATATTGAAAAAGGTATTGAGGAGGGAGCCGAATTAATTCGTGATGGACGAAAAGAAATGAGTGACCATCCAAATGGAAATTTCCTCGGACCTACGATTTTTGATCATGTCCGCCCGGATATGACCATTGCCAAGGAAGAAATTTTTGCTCCAGTTTTGAGCCTGCTCAGAGCCAGTAGCTTAGATGAAGGACTGGAATATATTCGAAAGTCCAGGTATGGAAATGGGGCTACAATCTATACAAATGATGCAAAAGCGATACGCCAATTCCGTGAAGAAGCGGATGCAGGGATGCTTGGCATTAACGTTGGGGTCCCAGCTACGATGGCATTCTTTCCGTTCTCCGGATGGAAGGATTCGTTTTATGGCGACTTACATGTAAATGGAAAAGACGGATTAAACTTTTATACACGCAAAAAGATGATTACTTCTAGATATGACGCATAAAAGTAAATAGAGGGGGGAACGAAATGGTGGAAATTAGCAGAACAAATGAAACCTTATTAGATCAGGATGCTAAATATGTTTGGCATTCGATGAAACCGTATAATCCCAATGCTACAATCGTCGCAGCCAAGGCAGAAGGATCTTGGATTACGGATGCAGATGGAAAACGCTATTTAGATGCAATGGCCGGTTTATGGTGTGTCAACGTTGGTTATGGAAGAACCGAGCTTGCAGAAGCAGCTTATGAGCAGTTAAAGGAAATGGCTTATTTCCCATTAACTCAAAGCCATATCCCAGCTATTAAACTCGCAGAAAAGTTGAATGAAATGCTGGGCGGTGACTATGTTTTCTTTTTCTCTAACAGCGGATCAGAAGCGAATGAAACGGCCTTCAAAATTGTGCGGCAATATCACCAGCAAAAAGGTGATCATAGTCGCTATAAATTTATATCCCGTTATCGCGGTTATCATGGAAACTCAATGGGATCTTTAGCCGCAACGGGCCAAGCGCAAAGAAAGTATAAATATGAACCACTGGCACCAGGTTTCATTCATGTTTCACCGCCTGATTCCTATCGGGATGACACCAATGTAAATGACCCAAAGGATTTATCTTCTGTAAAGGAAATCGATCGGACCATGACTTGGGAGTTAAGTGAAACGATCGCTGCAATGATTATGGAGCCAATCATTACAGGCGGGGGGATCCTCGTTCCACCAGAAGGTTATATGAAGGCGGCAAAAGAGGTTTGTGAAAAACATGGTGCTCTTTTAATTGTAGATGAGGTCATTTGCGGTTTTGGCCGGACAGGAAAGCCTTTCGGATTTATGAACTACGATGTGAAGCCTGACATCATTACAATGGCAAAAGGGATTACAAGTGCCTACCTGCCGCTGTCGGCTACAGCTGTCCGAAAAGAAATTTATGAGGCGTTTAAAGGGACAGAAGAGTATGATTATTTCCGGCATGTCAATACTTTTGGAGGAAATCCAGCTGCATGTGCCCTTGCTTTAAAGAATCTTGAAATAATGGAAAAGGAACAACTTTTTGACCGGTCGAGGGATTTAGGAAAACAAGTATTATCAGAGTTAACCACTATGCTGCAGGATCATCCATATGTAGGCGATGTCCGCGGAAAAGGACTATTAGTCGGAATTGAGCTGGTGAAGGACAAACAAACAAAAGAACCACTTGATGTCAAATTGGTTAATGAAGTGATTGGTAATTGTAAAAAGCAAGGATTGCTGATTGGAAAAAATGGTGCAACCGTAGCCGGATACAATAATGTATTAACCTTATCACCTCCATTAAACATCGAAGTGGAAGATTTACAATTTATTGTTAAAACCCTGACAGAAGCCCTTAATAGTATTGTTTAATTGAAAAAAAGTCCTGAGTATTATTTACTACTCAGGACTCTTTTTCTATTTAATAACAATTGGAATTCTTCCATTTAGTAAGAAAGCATCACTCAAATGATGCCGGTATTCTACTTGGGCGAACGAACTTACAGGTTGAGTTGCCCGAATTAAGACATCCGTTCGTTCAGCGGTTGCCATTTCAATCGGGGTACCGGCTTTGACGGTGTACGGGCGGTTATATAGACCGAAAGGGGGAACCCCTAAAGAACGGCCGTCCAAAGCAATCACCACAACATCAAAAGGAAAACTAACCTTGATTTTTGTATAGGCTGCACAAAGCATCCGAATTAAAATGGTTTGGTTTCTTTTGGCATTAACCGAAATCTGCATTCCTGCCACGCCGCTGTTTATTTCAGCAGGAATTGTTAAACCAGGGCGAATGGAAACAGTACTACCGAGTCTTCCTGGGAAATTTACACCTGTTACAACAAAATAATCAGGATTATAATCATGAAAGGCAAAGAAATCATAGCTTCCGCTGTCATTCTCATGGAAATCATCGTTAATTCCCGGCTGATCACCATGTTTAGGGAAAGTTTGATGGGCGTGATCAGCCTGTTCCCGCCAAACAGAGTCGATATCGTCAAACACCCATAAGGCTTCCACATCATATGGAACCGTCATCGCATGAGGGTCACCGCTCTCTAGGCTTCCGCCAACAAAGCCGGGGAAATTGGGATAGTTTACAAGATTTGCAGCTGTCCGGCGCGGATAACCTCCGACATTTTTCCCATCACTTGAATCATAAGCATCCGGCGGTTCAACAATCAAGAAACCGTATAAACCAAAATCAAAGTGCTGGATCGTACTTCGGTGACAATGGTAAAAGTAACTGCCTATATAATTGGGCTGCCATTGATAGGTATACTGACCCAACTCCATTGACGTATGGCCTACCCCGTCATTCATGGCCGTTGGCTCAATCCCATGCCAATGGACAGTATGGGCTGGCTGTCCATGTGCTTCGACATAACTGTGAAAGACCACTCCGCGCGGCACCCGAATCGTTGGTCCGGGAAAGGTTCCTTCTGCCGCAGTGGGAACATCGGGATTACTGACCAAAAAGTATCTAAGCTTCCTTCCATCCCACATAGGAAGATCCCTTCCATGCATTAAGTGGACCCGTTGGTTATTGGGAATACTCATAGTTGCACCTGGCACAGTGGCCGCTACAAACGCTGGAACCGGATTGGTCGGGTCTAGAAGTTCCGGCGTTGGCGGACTCTCCTTGGGCGGATCAAAGGATTTAACCCAATCACCTTCATTTCCAACAACCGATCTTCGGGGAATTCGATATCCTGGGTTTGTAAATGACATAGCATTACTCCTTTATGTTCAATAAGTTTTTAAACTTAATGAGTTTCATTATGATAACCGTCTGGACCGGCAGCAGGACCGGTCATTTCTGGACCATGGGTTGTTTTTGCCCCAGGAAATGTAATCACTCCGCCCGGGGTATTCCGATCTCCAATAAAATCCATGCCGCTCATCATTCCTAAGCCATAATTCCCACCTTGCGCCGATTGACTTGTTTCGGAGTGATCATGCATTGGATAACAGATAGGCGACAGGCGGACAGATATATCGATATCTCCAGCTTTAGTACCTACCTTAGGAAAATGCGTATTCAATTCTTCTGTCGGTGGCCAAACTGGATGTGGGACCGACCCTGGAATGGAAGGGTTGGCTTTTGAAATTAAAGGTTTATCAGCTAGACCGATTCCACGTTCGTTTGGAACATCAGGCGGCCTTGTAAATGGAACTGCCCATTCAATCACATCAAGCGGATGAACGGTAAACGTATCTAACCAGATCGGATTTTCCTGAACCACACCATTAATGCTGGTTACATAAACGTGGTTAGCATGGATGTGCAACGAATGCATGGATAACCCTGCATTTAGAATTCTTATTACAACAGGCTCTCCGACACGATGATTGGGGGTAATATAAGGATTATGAGCTGCAAACCACCCTGATTGCCCATTGATGGTAAAAAATTCAGGTTTTCGGTTTAAACCGTCAGAACGAAAACGGTCTCTTTGATATGCCTGTATAAATTGACTAGCCGGATAATCTCTTCCGGGCGGATAATTACCTACTTCAGCAAATAAGCGGGAACTTGCAGCATGAAGAACCCAGACATATTGTCTAAAGGCCGGTGTATGTGTGGCAGTATCACCTTGTTCCCACGCTAAACCCGGAAAGTGGCTCGATGATCCAAAATCATCAAACAACTGCTGAACGGCAGGTGTTGGTGTTGAATAGGGTGTGAATTTATGGCCTGCGACAGGATCATTAGGCATTACCACTAGTGCTCCGTGAAGACCCATAATCCGGTTAACGGGTGCATTTAGATTATCGTAATATAAATAAGTCCCCGCCTTGGAAGCAACAAAAGAAAATGTCTTTGTTGTTCCTGATGCGATAGGACCACTGTTTGCCATCCCCGGAATAAAAAAAGCATGAGGTTCATCTAATGCATTGGTAATAGAAACTTTAATCGTGCTTCCCTCTGTCGTAAATATGTGAGGACCTGGGATTTCTGCAGGAAAATTCTCCTCTTTGAACAACCAGAAGTAACATTGAGCCTTGTTTATCGAGTTATGGGTGACCATATCTTTTATCGCATCAGTTATTGTAAATTTCAGTTCTTGAACCTGTTGTACAGCAAGAAGCGGGTTGTTTGAAACCCACGCAGGTAAGACGCTGCCCACCACTAATGCAGCAATGCCCCCTCCAGCATACTTAACAAAATCTCTTCGTTTCATTTTTACCTCCTAACGTACTTTTGAGAATAGTTACTTCGTGCAAATGGCCTATGTATCCCAGGAATAAAATGGATGGGAATACAGGGGAAAAACCAGTCCAAAGTACTAAATTGTCCTCTAAAGCAGAGACTTTTGTTTGGTTTTTTAAATTTCACCCCAAATGGAATGGTACTAAATTACTATTCGTTTTAGTGCGTAAAAATGCCTATATTTCTGGTCTGAATTATTTTCTATTTAACTAGGAAAGTAATATAGTATTGTTAAAAAATGTCGAAAAATAAGAACCAATCGATATGTTTCTATTAAAAACATGAAGATTAAAAGCATTCGCAACTTTTTAGTGCGATTGCTTTTTTGTGTTATAGTTATATTCACTTTGATGATTCTAAGGAAGAGATGTAATGACAACTACACTGACTTATATAAAAGAGTGGCAGCAGGCACTTCAGAACGAAATCCTGCATTTAAAAAAATACGGAAGTACTAAATATACCATCAAAAATGGTCGTCTTTTATCAAATGACGGCTCCTTTTCCTATTACTTTGACACAGCCATCTCTTTAAAAATACCGGTCGGTGCTTCTATAAGGATTGAATGGGGAGGCATGAAACAAAGCGGCCGTGTACTTTCAGCTGAAGGGAAGGGAATCATCCTGCAGCTGGAAAAATCTTTTGGAGACTTAATTGAGGCTGCCTCCTTGTTTCATGACCCTTGGGAGCTGCTTGAGCAATTAATTGAACGTTTGGATGATATCAAAAAAAGTAAACAAAAACGTTCTAGAGTAAAGAGGCTGATGGACCCATCCCTGGAAACAAAACACCCCGAGGAAAAAGTAAAGAGCAATGTCCATGAGTTGGTTTTACGTTCTAAGTATAATCCCGTTACCTTTGTATGGGGACCGCCTGGGACAGGTAAGACCTATACACTGGCTCGTGTTGCATCGAATAAATACTTTCAAAATAAGAGTGTTTTGCTTTTATCACACAGTAACCAGGCCGTTGATGTGCTGCTAGCGGAAATCTCATCTTTTATCGAGAAAAAAGAACGATTTCGTGAAGGAGATGTACTCCGCTACGGACATTCAAGTGAGCTGTTAGCTGACCATGTAACATTGACAACCAGTCAATTAATTGAAAAAAGGGAACCAAATCTGTCATCAGATAGACTTTCCTTATTAGAAGAAAGACAAAAATTAAAGCAGGACTTAGCCAGTTCCTTCAGTAAACGAGATTCTCATTATTTGTTGGAGCTTGAAACGAAGATTGCCAGGGTCCTGGAAAAAATCCGTCAAAAAGAAATAGAGTTTGTGAAAGATGCGCTCGTTGTCGGTACGACCTTGGCTAAGGCAGCAAGTGATCCTGCCATCTATGAAAAAGAGTATGATGTCGTGATTTTGGATGAAGCAAGTATGGCTTATGTACCCCAGGCCGGATTTGCCGCATCTCTTGGAAAAAGAATTATCATTTGCGGAGACTTTAAGCAATTACCACCGATTGCCTCCTCCCGAGATACATTAGTATCCAAGTGGCTGAAGGAGGATATTTTTCACCGTACAGGAATTGTTTCACGTGTGGAGGAGGGAAGACTTCATCCACAACTATTTCTCTTAAAGGAACAACGAAGGATGCACCCGGATATTTCAGCATTCACCAACCGTTATATCTATCATTCGCTCGTTGGCGATCATGAAAGTGTGTGGAACAGCCGGAACCAGATTGTGGAACAGGCACCGTTTCGTGGAAGGGCTTCTGTTCTTATTGATACAAGCAATATGGGAACCTTTAGCTTGAATGAAAAAACCTCCCATTCTCGTTTTAATATCTGGCAGGTGTTATTGGCTTTTCAAAGTATTCATGAAGCATATCTAAGTGGAGTCCGCAGCATCGGCTACGTAACACCTTATCGGGCACAAGCGGATTTAATGAACATGCTTTTGGAGGACCTTTATCAAAAAGAACTTCAAACTGCGGATATCATTTCAGCTACGGTTCATCGGTTTCAAGGAAGTGAGCGGGATGTTATGGTGTTTGATACTGTAGACAGTGCCCCGCAGGTTCGTGCTGGGATGCTGTTGATTGGAAAAGAGAGTGAACGGTTGATAAACGTCGCAATTACCCGGACCAAGGGGAAATTTATCCATGTTAGTAATCAGGATTTCATCAGAAGACATGTATATCGTGGAAAAACATTAAGACAATTAACCGACCATCAAGAAGACCATCATCAGGGGATAAGAGTCAGGGAGATTGGTAAGTGGATACAGCATCAGCTGCCAAGATTACAATGGATGCATGCGAAAAAATTGGAAAAAGTCTTTCGGGATATTGATTCAGCTCGAAATTCAGTTGTGATTTCCTTGCCGCATGGGGCTGTATTAACAGAAGAATGGCAGATTCGGTTAAAGAACAGAAGATCTCGTACAAAGTTATTCATTATTTCTGAAGATACTTGGGAACCATTACAACCCGATGAGTGGAAACAGGAAAGCTTGTCTTTCCCTTTTGTGATCATTGATAGTCAGATCTTGTGGCTGGGGATGCCGTTGGAGGCTGTAATAGGTACTCTGCCGCCTCATATTGCTGTGAGACTTGATTCAGAAAGGGCGGCGGAGTATCTAATTGAACAATTTGTCGGTGTTTAATATTCTAGGCAACCGTAATGGGGGTAGGAAGACAAGTTAGGTAGTCAATGAGGGTTGTTGGCTACCGAACTGGTAAAAGGAAAAGGAGTTGGGTAGCCAATAAGATCTCTTGGCGACCGAACTGGAAAAAGGAAAGCAAGTTGGGTAGCCAATAAGGTCCCTTGGCGACCGAACTGGAAAAAGGAAAGCAAGTTGGGTAGTCAATAAGGTCCCTTGGCGACCCAACTGGAAAAAGGAAAGCAAGTTGGGTAGCCAATAAGATCTCTTGGCGTCCGAACTGGAAAAAGGAAAGCAAGTTGGGTAGCCAATAAGGTCCCTTGGCGACCGAACTGGAAAAAGGAAAGCAAGTTGGGTAGCCAATAAGGTCCCTTGGCGACCGAACTGGTAAAAGGAAAGCAAGTTGGGTAGTCAATAAGGTCCCTTGGCGACCGAATTGGTAAAAGGAAAGCAAGTTGGGTAGCCAATAAGGTCCCTTGGCAACCGAACTCGAAAAGGAAAGCAAGTTGGGTAGCCAATAAAGTCCATTGGCGACCGAACTGGAAAAAGGAAAGCAAGTTGGGTAGTCAATAAGGTCCCTTGAAGACCGAATTGGTAAAAGGAAAGCAAATTGGGTAGCCAATAAGGTCCCTTGGCGACCGAACTCGAAAAAGGAAAGCAAGTTGGGTAGCCAATAAAGTCCATTGCCTGCAATATGTGTACAAGCATCCATTATGATTTGGAAACGAAAAAGAACAAAGCCTATAAACTTTGTTCTTATGACAAACTCTTTTTCAATTCGGGTTGTAAGGATTGAGCTTGGTTGTCTGGATTTTTCACTTTTAAGGTTAGCAATAAGCCTAAGCCTAATATGATGGATGAGAATAGAAAAGCACTCCGAAATCCGCCGCCATCTTCAATCAACCACCCGGCAATCGTGGGACCAATTAATTGACCGACGGCAAAATAAAAGGTGACATAGCTAAATGCTAACGGCATATCAGCAGGCTTAACATGATCCATACTTGCCGCTTGAATCAAAGTAAATAGCCCGGTGAATGTACTGCTTAATAGCAGGATATGCAAGCTAAAGCCCATAACGGTAGGGGAAAAAACTGGAAGAATCATAGATATTACAGTTAGGCTCATGGTAAAGATTAACGATAATCGACGGCCGGCTTTGTCAGAGATGAAGCCCCAGATGGGACCGCTAAAAATGGATAAAATACCATTCAAGGCAATTAACTGACCGGCAAGCTTTGTACTTAAACCGGACTCTAACATGTAACTCATAATAAAAATCATTTGTACAAGATAAGTCACTCCGATAATACCGTAAATTAAACCAACAATGACAACATTTCGATTTTTATAGATTTCTATTGGGGACGTAGATTCTAGTTTTGTCTGTGAGGGCCGTACTGCTGGTGGATTTTTTATGATTAGGAAGGTTAATGCCAAAACAATGATACTAATAGCTGCAAAGATTCCCCAAGCTAATCTCCAGCCAATTTCACTGTAAGCGGTTCCTAAATAAGGCACCAGCATCCCGGAAAACAACATTCCAATACCCGTACCGCTTGTAGCAAGTCCAATGACCAGCCCTTTTTTAACAGGAAACCATCCGACGAGAAGTGAAATTAATGGAGTAAAGGTAAAAGAGGTTCCAATTCCTAAAAGCAGCATAAAAAGAATGGTTACCCAGTATGCCGGGGTAAAGGTTAAACCAATCAGCCCTGCGGTTACAAGTGATATCCCAAGAAGTATCGTCTTTCGGCTGCCCCATTTGCCGGCTAAAATCCCCGCAAAAATGAGTGTACTTAAATATCCAAATGAGGTGATTGTGCCAAGGTATCCAGCCTGTTTGTATGTAATTTGTAATCCTTCTTTCATAAAAGGGAGGATTACCCCATAGGAAAGTCTTGCAAATGATAACACAACAATTGTTGTCAACATTCCAATGAACGCATAAACCCACAATCTTTTATTCTCACTAATGTCCATTTTTTGCAACTCCTTTTAAAATACTGTTTTAATTATATGATATATTTGTGACTTTTAGCTAAACAAATACATAATTTTCTAAAAACTTTCTTGACAACTGCCCCATTTCTATGGATAATCAAATAAAATTATAAATTTAAATGGTAAGGGACTAGTAAATTTCTGGAACGTGATAGAGAGTGAAACCCATCGGCTGTAAGGTTTCTCACGGGAAAAGATTGAACCTGCCCTATTAGGCTGCTTATGCAAACATAAGCCGTTTCCCTCGTTACGGGTAGAGTGGATGCTTTTTGCATCAATTAAGGTGGTACCGCGGAAACGATTTTTCCGTCCTTTTACAAGGACAGAGGAGTCGTTTTTTTTATTGGTTCCAAGAATCGTAAAATTCGTAAAATGTTTTTCACTGAAAATATCAAATAGAAAGGTACGAACAAGATGAAGAAACAACTGGTAGTGGTGAAAATTGGGAGCAGTTCGTTAACAACTTCTTCAGGAAAGATCTCCGAAGAGAAGATTCGGGACCATATTGAAGCCCTTGCTTTTCTAAAAGCACAAGGTCACGATGTCATTCTTATCTCATCTGGGGCCGTTGCAGCTGGATTTGGAGCACTCGGCTATCCAACACGTCCAAAAAGCACTGCCGGTAAACAGGCTGCGGCTGCTGTTGGACAGGGGCTGTTAATGCAGCAATATCATTCACACTTTAAAGAGTTTGGTATTGTTCCAGCACAGATTCTGTTAACAAGACAGGATTTTTATAGCCTGGAACGTTTCCACAACCTTTTTAACACCATATCTGAACTGCTCGATAGAGGGGTATTACCGATTATTAATGAAAACGATTCGGTTTCGATCGAGGAGCTGACATTTGGTGATAATGACATGCTGTCTGCCCTTGTCAGTGGATTTTTACATGCGAACGCTTTGATTATCTTAACGGATGTGAATGGTCTCTATAACGGGAATCCGAGGGTGATGAGGGACGCAAAAAAATATCATTTCATCCCAAGAGTATATGATGAATTCCTTGAAGCGGCAGGAGACAGTGGGTCTTCCGTCGGGACAGGTGGAATGCGGTCCAAATTATTAGCTGCAAAAAAAGCACTTTCATTCGGTGTCAGCATGTTTGTCGGAACCGGGAGAGGTAAAGAAAAATTAAATGATATTTTAGCCGGGAATGGGGATGGCACCTATATTGGCGGTTCCTTCCAGACACAAATGCAGATGAAGAAGCAGTGGATTGCCTATCATTCGCAGCCAGCGGGGATTGTCGAGATCGATGATGGGGCTGAAATGGCGATCGTAACAAATGGTAAAAGCCTGCTGCCTGTTGGAGTTACCAATGTCATTGGCGAATTTAATGCGATGGATGTTGTTGAAGTTCATAATCAAAAAGGGGAACTCATTGGGAAGGGACAAATCTATTATTCTTCAAAAAATCTAAAAATGGTAAAGGGATTACCAAGCAAACAATCGAAAAATTTTTCAATCAATAAACGTGCAGAGGTCATCCACCGTAATAACTGGGTTACCCTGCCAGAGGAGTGAAAAAGGATGAGTGAATTACTAGAAAAAGCAAAGAAACTTAAAATAGCTGCAAAAGAATTATCGATGCTCACAACAGAGGAGAAAAACGAAGCATTAGCTCGAATGGGAGACTATTTATTAAATAGGAAAGACCTAATCCTAGCTGAAAATGCTAAAGATATTAAGAACGGGAGGGAAAATGGTTTTTCCGAGTCTTTATTGGATCGATTGCTCTTAACCGAAAATAGAATCGAAGGTATTGTGGACGGAATCAGGCAGTTAATCGAAATTGAAGATCCGATAGGAGAAACGATCGAATCGTGGGAAAGGCCGAATGGGTTAAAAATTCATACGGTAAGAGTACCGCTTGGAGTTATTGGAATGGTGTATGAAGCACGTCCAAATGTTACGGTTGATGCTGGCAGTCTTTGTTTAAAAGCTGGAAATGCCGTTTTATTAAGAGGGAGTACATCTGCCATTCATTCAAATAAGGCACTCGTCCAAGTCATGCAGGAGGCGCTTGCCGGAAGTAAAATCCCAGCGGATGCTGTGCAATTATTAGAGGACACTAGCAGAGAAACAGCCTCACAGATGTTTAAACTGAATGAATACCTTGACGTATTGATTCCTCGAGGCGGAGCAGGCTTAATTCAATCTGTCATTCAAAACGCTACGGTTCCCGTGTTAGAAACAGGCGTCGGTAACTGTCATGTATTTATTGATGAAACGGCCGTGAAACAAATGGCAATTGACATTGCGATTAACGCAAAGCTGCATCGTCCTTCCGTTTGTAATGCGGCTGAATCACTCTTAATTCATGAAAATTGGCCATTTACTGCCGATCTATTAAATGCTCTCCATGAAAAAGGGGTGGAACTACGTGGTGATGAAAAACTAGCTGCCGATTACTCTTTCGTTCATCCCGCAACAGAGGAAGACTATCATACAGAATTTTTAGCACCGATTTTGGCAGTAAAATTAGTTGATGATGTAAAAGAAGCCATTAACCATATTGACCATTTCGGCACGAAGCATTCCGAAGCGATTATTAGTGAAAATGAGAAAAATGTCCGGTTATTTTTCCAAGCAGTGGATGCTGCTGTATTGTATCATAATGCTTCTACCCGGTTTACAGATGGAGAGCAGTTTGGATATGGAGCTGAAATTGGTATCAGTACCCAAAAACTTCATGCAAGAGGGCCAATGGGCTTAAAGGCGATCACTACGACGAAAGCAATTGTCCAAGGAACAGGTCAAATCCGTTCATAAAAAATGTAAGAGAACAAGTAAATTGTTCTCTATTTTTTTATGCTTTTATAGAGGTTATCTGGTATAATTGAAATACAAACATACATTCTATTTTTTCGTGAAAGAAGGTAATTTCTTGTCTCTTGTTGTCCAAATACCCGTTAGATCACTTGTGGAACATGTCTATAGCAGCGGCAGTATTGATTCACGATTCCGCTCACAGTCTACGCTGGCAGATGGCACAAGAATTCACCAAAAAATCCAAAAAACATATTTAGATGGTGATCAAAAGGAAGTATACCTTCGCACCGAAATTACATACAAAGATTTAACTTACATGATTGATGGCAGATGTGATGGGCTTTTGTTCCGGCATAGTCAGGTTAAAATTGATGAAATTAAATCCACTATACAACCGTTAGATTTACTTCCTGAAACTGGGTTTCCTGTTCACTGGGCTCAGGCGAAATTGTATGCTTATATATACGCAAAAGACCATGATTTACCAGAGATTAATGTCCAACTAACCTATGTTCATGTAGAAACAGAAGAAAAACGATATTTAACCCAAACCTTTTCTTTTTCTGAACTAGAGCATTTTTTATATGAGGTGCTGGAAAGTTACCACTCTTTCGCTAAGCTCACTCATGAACATCGAATAGATCGGAATAAAAGTTCCAAAAAACTTGAATTTCCTTTTCCAGCGTATCGCCAAGGTCAGCGTAAACTTGCAGGCGCTGTTTATAAAACGCTTTTAGATGAGAAAAATTTATTTGTAAAGGCGCCTACTGGTATTGGCAAAACAATGTCCACTCTTTTTCCGGCAGTTAAAGCTGTAGGTGAAGGCAAACTTAATCGTATTTTTTACCTTACTGCCAAGACCATAACTAGAACCACGGCTGAAGAAGCGGTCAGTCGAATGCGCACGTGTGGACTTTGTATGAAATCTGTAACGATTACGGCAAAGGATAAGGTTTGTTTTAAGGATGAAACGAATTGCAACAAGGACTATTGTGAATTTGCTAACGGATACTATGACCGGATTAATGGGGCAGTCCTCGATATTTTAACAAATGAATCGGAAATGACTCGGGAAGTAATCGAACGGTATGCCCGTAAACATACCGTTTGTCCTTTTGAGTTTTCACTCGATCTTGCCTATGTATCTGACCTTGTGATTTGTGATTACAATTATATTTTTGATCCTCGCGTTTCATTAAAACGGTTCTTCGAGGAACAGAAAAAATCTACCATTTTGCTGGTAGACGAAGCACATAATCTAGTGGACCGCGGAAGAGAAATGTTTTCTGCAGTTTTAAATAAAGAGCAATTTCTTCAGTTAAAAAAAGAATGTAAAGGTGTTCATAAAGAAATTTTTGATTGTGCAGCTAAGATTAATTCCTGGTTTATTGCATTAAAAAAACAAACAGTTGAAAATGAATTTACATTAGAACACTTAGATAGAAATTTAACTGACCTGTTAGGTCAATTTATTGAAATTACAGAACGAGTACTGCACAAAGTAAACACACCGTTTTTATTAGATAGTTATTTTAAGGTAAATGCTTTCTTAAAAATTACGGAATTGCTGGATGATCACTATATGATTTATGGTGAAAAATCTCGCAATGACATTACCATAAAATTATTTTGTATCGATCCTTCTGTGTTTCTTAGGCAAATGGGGAAAGGGTTTAGAACCAAAGTGTTCTTTTCAGCAACATTGTCCCCGCTTTCTTATTATCAAGCACTTCTAGGAGGCGTCGAGGAGGATTATACAGTGTCGATTCCGTCCCCTTTTAAGGAAGAACAGGTGGAAGTATTAATTAAACCCCTGTCTACAAGATACCGTGATAGAGATAAGACGAAGGATGAGATTGTTTCAATCATCTCTTCTTTGACTACAAAACAGAAAGGCAATTTTTTAATCTTTTTTCCGTCTTATCAATATCTTCTCGCTGTGTATAATCCATTTATTCAAAGTTTCCCAGAAATCAAAACCATTGTTCAAGCAACAGGAATGTCAGAGCCCGAAAGAGAAGCCTTCTTAGAGGCATTTAAAGATGATCAAAAGGAAACATTTGTTGGATTTGCTGTGCTTGGAGGAGTTTTTTCCGAAGGTGTTGATTTAAAGGGCGACCGATTAAACGGGGTTGTTGTGATAGGGGTTGGACTGCCGCAGCTTTGTTTCGAACGAAATTTAGTAAAAGATCATTTTAATAAGATGGGGAAAAATGGTTATGATTTTGCTTATGTCTTTCCAGGAATGAATAAGGTACTTCAAGCAGGAGGAAGATTAATTCGTTCTGAAGAAGACCATGGTTCGATTGTGCTCGTGGATGACCGCTTTCTACACCAGCATTATCAATCTTTACTGCCGCAAGAATGGAGAAACTATAGAGTAATTTGACGGGTTGGGCGAATTGAAATAAAGTTTGACTATTTAATCTAATTTAAATAAAATTAGACTATATAATCTAACTTTATCGAGGTAACTATGAAGAAACCGATCTCAATCTTTATTTTAGATGTTAGTAATTCTTCATCAGAAGAGATGGGCGATAAGCTGACCAACTATCTTGATGATGTTGTTAACGGGATTACAGACTGGACGAAAAACTTTGGCCACATTAAAGTAAAACATCGTTCCGGTGATGAAATTATTTTTGTCGCCTATGGTTATGCCACTTCCTATATCATTGCATTTTTTATTAGCAGGATTTGGAAATATCAGAATCATAAGCCGTATTTCGGGTTGTCCTTTGGAGATATTGATACCGAGCTAGAGAAGGTAGACATTGAAAAATGGATCCATCCACTTATTAAGCAGGCAAGATTTGCAAATGATCTATTAAAGCAGGAACAAGTAAGACCTCTATTTCGTTATGAGATGGATCAATTTTACCCAAGTAATCAACAAAGCAATGTCGGGCATAACCCATATCGAGAAGAGTTTGAACGATTAATAAATGCATTATTGCGTGTACAGCAAACCTTTTTCATGGAACAAACAACTCTTCAGGAACTCGTTTGCTCTACTTACTTCATTTTACAGCAGCAAAAGGCTGTCGCCCATTTGCTTGGTAAAACACCAGCTACGATTTCCAGTCATTTTAGAAAAGGAAAATGTGAAGAAATATTTTCAATTTATACTGAAATACTCGTGACTCTCCATTCTCTCGAAGAAAAATATTACGGTGACATTGTGGTGAAGCCACATGAGACGAGTAAACGTTTAATGGAGTCTATTCGGGATTGTTTGAAAGAAGAGGTACAGGTTCTGAAAGATTATTTTACCGATTAGAAAGGAGTTTTCATGTTCATTTTATGCCTTGTTCTTGCCCATCTCGTGGCAGATTTTTATCTTCAGACAGATGAAATGGTTCAGGATAAACTTAAAAATATTAAAAAACACATGACCCATCATACAATTGTAACGTTAATCGTATTAGCTGCTTTTTCTGTTAATCGGGTTAAAGAGGAAGGTATTTTATCAAGTATATTATTTCCTCTCATTTTTATTGTGTGCACTCATTTCTTCATTGATTATTTAAAAATTAAACTCCTAGATACGATGAAAATGAAAAGGGAGGAAAACTTGAAACGTCTTAGCTTCTTTTTGCTGGATCAAATTCTCCACCTTTTAGTCATTGTATTGTCTGGACATTTGTTTTTAGGAATAAAGGTTTCAAGTATCTTGGATTTTTTTCAAAATGGTCGAGAGATCAGCACGGTAAATGCGGTGCTTTTTACGGTCATTATTATCATTTTAACAACCAGTGTCAGCGGTCATATGATTAAAATTCTTTTAGGATCATTACCTAATCAGCTTTTGACCTTTGAAGGAAAATATTCTTTTAAGAATGAGAGATCAGAGGATCACTTTTTTAATCGAAATAGCGGCAAAAAAGGAATGTCGGAGGAATATAATTATTCCATTTTCAGTAAACATGATCTTTCTAGAGGAAAATTAATTGGGTATATTGAGAGATTGCTAGTCTTAGTATTAACATTTTATGGTTCATATCCAGCGATTGGTTTTATTGTTGCAGCCAAATCAATCGCACGTTTTAAGCAAATGGACGATAGAAATTGGGCGGAGTACTTTTTACTCGGGACGCTAGCATCCATGTTTATCGGCATTACATTGGGTATAATTTTAAGGGAAGTACTGACCTAAGTTTGGATGAATAAAAACAAACTTATTTTGGATTATTTTGCTTCATTTTTAGAGATACTGTTCTTGAAGATAACTTTAATCGAGAGGAGATTAATGATATGGCAAAAGTTGAAGTCGGTGAAGTATTTACAATTGGTGACGCAGAAGGGCAGGAGCAGGAAGTTGAAGTTCTTGCAACGATCACTTTAGAAGGTACTGATTATGCTGCTGTTGGTTTTGTAGAAGACATTCGAGAAGAAACCGAAGATGACATGGATATCTTTTTCCTAAAGGTTGACGAAGAAGGTGACCTGGAAGCAATCGAAAACGACGAAGAATTCACAAAGGTTTCTTACGCATTTGAAAAAATGATGGATGAGGAAGAGGAGAATTCATGAAAAAGCTGGCATTTGCCAGCTTTTTTATAAGGATCCTTGTAAAGGAGCACTAAAAGAAAATTCTCCATTAATAAAGAAGAAGATTTCTAAGCTTCCACTCATGTTGATAAATGGGACAGCAATACCAATACTACCAGCAGGAACGATTATCTCATTAATTGGGCTTTTTAAAAGACTGTCAGATTTAAAATCAATAACTTGTGCCTTACTAATGCCTTGCCATTGATAACCATTTTCCAACAATTCCAATTTCTTTGATTTAAAGTCATCACTTGATAAAAATTTTGCAACAATTTTATTTTTTTCAGAGCCCTCAACTGGCGTAGGACATCCACAATTATCACCCTCATGTGCAAGTGCCACATTCCCTGGACCGACGAACATTAATAAAACTAGTAAGCTCATAGAAAACAATGATAAAAACTTCCTCATTTATCTTCCTCCTTTATTATAGTCTACATTTATATTCCTTTATTTCTCGACAAAATCCTGCAAATGTTTTGAAAAATTATGGACAATTACATTTGAATCAAAAAAGATGTTCTTTAACGCAAAATATTTTTGCGTGTTTTTGAGTTCGCAAAATATTTTGCGCCAAAATATTTTGCGCTTGTTTCATTAGCCCTTTATTAAAAAGGATTTAAAGTTGGCACGGAACTTGCATCATAGAAATATGTAAATCAAACAAGGGGGAAATCAAGTGAAACCTTATACTCATGAACCATTTACTAATTTTAATGAAGAAAATAATAAACTAGCTTTTAAAGAAGCACTTTCCTACGTTCAATCCCAGCTAGGCAAGGATTATCCAGTTGTCATTGGTGGAGAATCTATTTTTACTGAAGAAAAAATCAGCTCAATCAACCCAGCTAATAAAGAAGAAATTATCGGCCGCGTTTCCATGGCAGATCAAGAATTAGCCGAAAAGGCTATGAACGCTGCATTAACAACATTTGAAACGTGGAAAAAGTGGCGCCCAGAACATCGCGCTAACATTTTATTCCGAGCTGCTGCTATGATGCGCAGACGTAAACATGAGTTCTCTGCATATTTGGTAAAAGAAGCTGGAAAGCCATGGAAAGAAGCTGATGCTGACACAGCAGAAGCTATTGATTTCATTGAGTATTATGCACGCCAAATGCTCCGAATTAAAGAAGGCTTTCCGGTTAACAGCCGTGATGGGGAATACAACCAATATCACTACATTCCACTAGGAGTAGGAATTATTATTTCTCCATTTAACTTCCCATTAGCCATTATGGCGGGCACGACCGTTGCGGCAATCGTTTCTGGTAACACTGTGCTTCTAAAACCAGCAAATTCAACACCAATCGTTGCTGCTAAATTTGTAGAGTTAATGCATGAAGCGGGTCTTCCAAATGGGGTACTTAACTTTGTTCCTGGCAGCGGTGCCAAAATTGGAGATTATCTCGTTGATCATCCAAAAACTCGTTTCGTTTCCTTTACAGGTTCCCGTGAAGTCGGCTGCCGCATAAATGAACGCGCAGCGAAAGTGAACCCAGGGCAAATTTGGATTAAACGTGTGATTGCTGAAATGGGCGGTAAAGATACGGTTGTTGTTGATAATGATGCAGATTTAGACTTAGCAGCTGCTAGCATCGTATATTCTGCTTTTGGATTCTCTGGGCAGAAATGTTCTGCAGGTTCTCGTGCTGTTGTTCACCAAGACGTTTATGATGAAGTACTAGAAAAGGCAGTTGCTTTAACAAAAACTCTTTCACTTGGAAACCCAGAAAATGCAGATACGTATATGGGGCCAGTAATCGATGAAAAATCTTTTAAGAAAATCAGGAATTATATTGAAATTGGTAAGCAAGAAGGCCGTCTAATGACAGGCGGGGAAGGCGACGATTCAAAAGGTTATTTCATTCAGCCAACTATTTTTGCTGATCTAGATGAAAAAGCCCGCCTTATGCAGGAAGAAATTTTTGGACCTGTTGTCGCATTCTCGAAAGCACGGGATTTTGATCACATGATGGAAATCGCCAACAACACTGATTACGGTTTAACAGGAGCTCTAATTTCAAATAACCGTGAGCATATCGAACGAGCACGCGAGGAATTCCATGTTGGTAACCTCTATTTCAACCGTACTTGTACAGGGGCCATTGTCGGCTATCAGCCATTTGGAGGATTCAATATGTCAGGAACAGATTCAAAAGCAGGCGGTCCTGATTACTTACTACTTCACATGCAGGCAAAAACTACATCTGAAACGCTTTAAATCTAAAATTTTTAGAAAGAAGGGCCTTGAACCTGAGGCTCTTCCATACAAATAGGAGGATACAACTTGACTACTATGACGACTAAAACAAATGAAATTATTAATCAAACACAAAAATTTGGTGCCAATAACTATCATCCACTGCCAATCGTCGTTTCGAAGGCAGAAGGTGTATGGGTGGAAAGTCCAGAAGGCAGCCGATACATGGATATGCTTAGTGCTTATTCCGCGGTAAACCAAGGACATCGTCATCCAAAAATCATTCAAGCTCTAAAGGATCAAGCGGATAAAGTAACATTAACTTCTCGTGCGTTTCATAATGATCAGCTTGGCCCATGGTATGAAAAAATTTGTAAGTTAACGAATAAAGATATGGCACTGCCTATGAATACAGGAGCAGAAGCAGTTGAAACAGCACTTAAAGCGGCACGCCGCTGGGGCTATGATGTTAAAGGGATTTCAGAAAATCAAGCAGAAATCATTGCTTGTACAGGTAATTTCCACGGCCGTACAATGGGAGCAGTTTCTTTATCATCAGATCCTGAATATAAGCGCGGATTCGGCCCAATGCTGCCTGGAATTAAGTTAATTCCTTATGGTGACCTTGAATCGTTAAAAGCTGCAATCACACCAAATACTGCAGCGTTCTTAATTGAACCGATTCAGGGTGAAGCAGGAATCATCTTACCACCAGAAGGATTCTTAAAAGCAGCCGCTGATTTATGTAAAGAAAACAATGTCTTGTTTATCGCCGATGAAATTCAAGTCGGTCTTGCTCGTACTGGAAAAATGTTTGCTGTAGAGTGGGAAGAAGTTAATCCAGATATGTTAATTCTAGGTAAAGCACTTGGCGGCGGCGTATTCCCAATTTCTTGTGTCGTTGCAAACGCTGATATTTTAGGCGTTTTCAATCCAGGTTCACACGGGTCAACATTTGGTGGAAATCCGCTTGCATGTGCTGTTTCAATTGCAGCACTTGAAGTAATTGAAGAAGAAAAATTAGAACAGCGTTCATTGGAATTAGGTCAGTACTTTTTAGATCGATTAAAATCCATTGAAAATCCTGTTATCAAAGAAATTAGAGGCAGAGGATTATTCATTGGCGTTGAACTAACAGAAGCTGCTAGACCATATTGTGAGCAATTAAAGGATGAAGGGTTATTATGTAAGGAAACGCATGATACAGTAATCCGGTTTGCACCTCCGCTAATCATTACAAAAGAAGAAATTGACTGGGCATTTGAGAAGATCCAAAAAGTACTAAGCTAAAAATGGTGAAAAAAAATAACTCACTAAACGACGAGGTGTCTAGAATGTCTATTACGACGTTATTATCTGAAATGACAAATAAACAACAAGAAGAAAAAGAATCATTAAACTTATTCTTTTCCACGCAGACTGTTATTCAAAAAGCACTTACCAAATTAGGCTATAAGAACGAAATGTACGAACTTTTAAAAGAGCCAATCCGTTTACTAACGGTTCGTATTCCAGTAAGAATGGATGATGGTACAGTTAAAGTTTTTACCGGTTATCGCTCACAGCATAATGATGCAGTTGGTCCAACAAAAGGAGGAGTACGTTTCCATCCTGATGTGGATGAAGAAGAGGTAAAGGCATTGTCAATATGGATGACATTAAAGTGCGGAATTACCAACCTGCCATATGGCGGAGGTAAGGGCGGAATTATCTGTGACCCAAGAAAAATGTCTTTCCGAGAACTTGAAAGACTCAGCCGCGGCTATGTTCGTGCAATCAGTCAAATCGTTGGACCTACAAAGGATATTCCGGCACCAGATGTTTATACCAATTCTCAGATTATGGCTTGGATGATGGATGAATATAGTCGTTTACGTGAATTTGATTCACCAGGTTTCATAACAGGAAAACCAATTGTATTAGGCGGATCTCAAGGCCGTGAAACAGCAACAGCCCGCGGGGTCACTATTTGTATCGAAGAAGCCGTAAAGAAGAAAGGAATTAATCTTCAAGGAGCAAGAGTTGTCATTCAAGGTTTTGGTAATGCAGGCAGCTACCTAGCGAAATTTATGCATGACGCCGGGGCTAAAGTAATTGGTATTTCGGATGTATATGGGGCAATTCACGATCCTAACGGACTTGATATTGATTACTTATTGGATAGAAGAGATAGTTTTGGTACTGTGACTCAACTGTTTAAAGATACGATCACAAACCAAGAGTTACTAGAATTAGATTGTGATATCCTTGTTCCAGCAGCCATTTCAAATCAAATTACAGCGAAGAATGCAGCTAATATTAAAGCAAGTATCGTTGTGGAAGCTGCTAATGGTCCGACTACACTTGAGGCAACAAAGATATTAACGGAACGTGGAGTACTTCTTGTTCCTGATATTCTCGCAAGTGCTGGTGGGGTAACAGTATCCTATTTTGAATGGGTACAAAATAACCAAGGATACTATTGGACAGAAGAAGAGGTTAATGATAAACTTTCGAAGGTGATGATTTGTTCATTCGAAAATATCTATCAAACTTCTCAAACTCATCAGGTTGACATGCGATTAGCAGCTTATATGGTGGGGATACGAAAAGTAGCTGAGGCTTCAAGCTTCAGAGGATGGGTCTAAACTTTATTTAACATAAAAAAAGAAGCATCCTTGTTAGAACTTTTAGAATGTAGCAGACCTGCCAATAGGGAGGAAAATTTCTTCTCCCCTGAAAAAAATGAAACAATATGAAAAAGGAGAGAACCTACTTGCAAGCTATAGAAGAGGCAATTTATAGTCCGTGTGCTGGTACCGTGGAGCAAGTTCTAACGAAGGAAAACAACCATGTTTATGAATGGGAGAAACTATTTTTAATTAGAACTTCTAATGGCAGGATTGAAGAAATTTCAATTGGCATCAGCGGGTATATTAAATCGCTGTCAGTTAAAAAAGGACAAATGGTAAATGCCAATACTCTCTTAGCAACAATCGAAGATGATTTAATCATCACAGGATCTGATTAATATTTAATTTCTAAAACCTCTTTCCGTTTACGGGAAGAGGTTTTTTGTTAAAGTCAGTGGATTTATGATTCTGGATAAGGATATTTTTGAGATTAGTCCCGACAAAATTCGAGATGTATATGTAGTTGAAATGTATATGGGGGGAAATCTAGCTTTTAATAGAGGATTCTTAACGCAATGCTAAAAAAGAGAACAAGTTTTTCTAGTAATATAACTGCCCATCACGATGATATGTAAAAAACCATTTCTACCTGTCTTCAATATTTAAATGAGGACAGGTAGTTTGATTTTGAAAGAGGATTACTAAACGGTTGTGCTTGATGAAAATTGTTTATTTAGAGCATTCGTAATTTGTTCGAGTGCTTTCTTAGCATCATCCATCAGAACAGGCATCCAAAAGAATCCGTGAATCTGCCCATTATATCTCGTTTGTTCTACTGAAACACCTGCTTCTCTTAATCTAGCAGCATACGCCTCACCTTCATCGCGAAGGACATCATATTCTGCAGTAATGACTAAAGCTGGCGGTAATCCAGAAACGTCATCTGCTAGGAGTGGAGCGGCATATGGATGTGTTTTTTCACTGTCATTATTTAAGTATTGA
Source organism: Neobacillus sp. Marseille-Q6967 (assembly GCF_946151075.1). Classification (GTDB taxonomy): domain Bacteria; phylum Bacillota; class Bacilli; order Bacillales; family Cytobacillaceae; genus Neobacillus. The sequence goes on from NZ_OX267715.1 coordinate 1,077,860, forward strand.
TCTTTAAACCAATGCATTGCGGGAGTTTCTAAATAATGGTCTTTACCATTTTCAATATAAGATTGAGTGTCAAAGGAAAGGTCTGTTACAGGGTAGAGAAGAACCTGATAGGCAATAGCTGGGCCCCCTCGATCTTTTGCCATTAATGGCACAACCGCTGCAAGATTACCTCCAGCGCTATCGCCGCCAACAGCAATACGACTTGGATCCCCATTATATTTAGAGATATTTTCTGCCACCCACTTAGTTGCAGAATAACAATCCTCGGCAGGAATTGGAAACTTGTACTCAGGAGCGAGACGATAATCGACAGAAACTACCAAACATTCGGTAGAATTTGTGACAGAACGAAGAATTGGATCAATTACTTCAAGATCACCTAAGACCCAGCCGCCACCGTGATAGTAGACAAAAACAGGAAAAGGACCATTTCCTTTTGGAGTATAAAGACGAAGACCTATTTCCGCACCGTCTACCGGAATTTTGATATCTTCCACTTTGCCAACTTCTTGAGGTTCCCCTACTACTCCTTGGTAGAATCCCATTAAACCGTCACGATTTTCTTGAACGGTCATTTCTTCGATTGCTTTACCACCATCTGCTCTAGCTTGAGCAATCATATCCAAAAGACTTTTTACCTGAGGCTGTAATGGCATATTTTTTCCTCCTATCAAATGGTAATCGTTTTCAGGGAAAATTATATAATCTTGTAAATGAAATTGCAACAACAAAAAGTGAAAATTCTAAATATTTTAAAACTTACTTCTAGACAACAAATAGGAATTTAAAAATCAAGAAAACCGGTCTAATAGAAATCAATTGAAGTTTGTTTTCAGAAAATTTAAAATACAATATTGAATTTGATATTTATTGTTGTTATAATAAAAAACAAACAACCGTTAGATTTTTTGTTATCGCTTTCAATCGGCTTATATAAAAACGGGTGGTGAGAAAAATGAGTCAGAATCAAAGCAATGAAACAATCTCTGTTCGTAATGGTGAAGATTTTAATCGAGAAGTATTAAGAAAATATTTACTTAATCATGTAGAGGACTTTCCAAATAAACCTTTGGAGGTTGAACAATTTCCTACTGGATTTTCTAACCTAACTTATTTGATTCGCAGCGGTGATTGGGAAGCCGTCATGCGTCGTCCACCTTCTGGTCCTTTACCTCCTAAAGCTCATGACATGAAAAGGGAATCAGACCTTTTAAGAAATCTTTATTCTGCATTTCCACTCATTCCAAAACCTTATGTTTTTTGTGATGATAAGGATGTGTTAGGAGTTCCGTTCTATATTATGGAGCGGAAAAAAGGCGTAGTGTTGGATAATCGGTTTCCACCAGGATTTATACCAACAAAAGAGTTGTGTATTGAAATATCAAATGCAGTAGTCGATGCACTAGCTCAATTACACTCTGTAGATTATAAGAAAGCGAATTTATCGGCATTTGGACACCCAGATGGGTTTTTAGACAGACAAGTAAATAGCTGGATTAAACGTTATAGAAAGTTTGAAACCCATGATATTCTATATTTTGAACCATTAGCAAAATGGTTTTTAGCGAATATTCCATCATCTAAAGAGGCAACGATTATTCATAATGACTATAAGTTAAACAATATGCTGCTCTCAAAAGACTATAAACATATTGAAGCGATTTTGGATTGGGAGATGGCAACTATAGCTGACCCATTCTTTGATTTAGCTAGCGCTTTAGGTTATTGGATGGAAGCAGACGATCCTGATTACCTAAAAGAAAGCATGCCGACTGTAACTACACTGCCTGGATTCATTAAGCGTAATGAATTTATTCAAAGGTATTCCTTAAAATCTGGAAGAGATATTCCTTCACTCAGTTTTTATATGGCGTTTACTTATTTTAAATTAGCAGTAGTGCTGCAACAGATTTATTATCGTTGGAAAGTTGGTCAAACCGCAGATGAACGGTTTGCAAATTTAGATAAAAGAGTGAAAAACCTTATGCTTTATGCTTTTGAAGTGACTGAAACAGGGATTTTTTAGGGGAAATGCAATATCATGTGCCCATCTTTATCTAAATGAAACTCTGCCCTTTATTTCAAGATAATATATTGTGAAAGTAATGAGTGTAATGGTAAAATATCCATCAAACAACTATTTGTTTCTAACTAACGAGGGTAGAGTTTTTTAGGTTTTAACGAGATGGGAAGGGGACATAAATATGAAAAAAACAAATGAAAAAAAAGAAAGAAAAAAGGCGAGTGAAAAATTTACTAAAATTGTAGATGCAGCTGCCAAAATTTTTCGAGAAAAAGGATTTAAAGAGGCAACATTAGAGGATATTGCAAACGAAGTGGGAATGTTAAAAGGCAGTCTTTATTATTATATCGATAAAAAAGAAGATTTATTGTATGCAGTTGTCGAAAGACCGCTTGGTGAAATGACTAAGAATTTAAAAGAAATTGTTAACTCTCATGATGCACCATCTATTAAATTAGAAAAAGCATTAAAAAATCATGTATACGGTTTTGAGCATTATCAAAGTGAATTATTTGTTTGGATTTCTATCGAGTGGTTTAAGTCGGAGTTTGGGGGAGAAATCGCCACATTAGGTGATGAAATCGATCATCTATTTCGTCAGATTATTTTAGAGGGGATTGAAAAGAAAGAATTTCGAAGTGATTTAGACCCAAAACTGATGACTTTCGCTATATTCGGTGTTTATAATTACATGCAACGTTGGTACTCACCAAATAATGGTTACTCTATAAGCGATATATCATCTCAGTTTAATGAATTTGTCCTACAAGGCATAATGGATAAAGTTTTATTATGTTCTACCAAAAAATAAACATTTTTGAAAAAGAGTTCGAATAGAGTGTCATGATTAAGATTTAGTAGCTAAGCACCTGGTTTGGGTGATTCCAAAAGTTAAATGCTGTAATAGCAAGTGGGTGCTTGGTTTTTAATTATTTTCCTTCGTTATTTTAAATGAATCTTTCCATATTATAGGGCATTAATTAGGCTCACATTACAACACACCTCATTGCATGACATCTAGTATTATCATTCCACAAGTTATGAACTTCCTTTTACTTCTAAATGACAAAACCATTAATTTTTAAAACGCCAACATCACCGGATAACTGCTATTAAGAATTGATTGTATGACGGGACTATGTGCTGAACGTATCATTTTTAATAAAATAATTGAGGTGTTGGAAATGAGATACACTGAACTACGAGAAGGTTTTTCTTGGGAAAAGGTCTTAAAGACCTTTGATTGGGATGTACATGAGAAATTTAATATGGGGCACGAATGCTGCGACCGCTGGGCGGATGATCCTAATCGCATAGCTGTTTATTGGGAAGATGAAGCCGGGAATACAGATGTGTGGACATACAAGAGACTCAAAGAACAATCTAATCGAATGGCTAATGCACTTCGATCCCTTGGGGTGCAGAAAGGGGATCGTGTTGCAGGACTCCTCGGTAAAGATATGGAATTAATAATAACCGTTTTAGCTGCATGGAAAATAGGTGCAGTATATGTTCCGATGTTCACTGCATTTGGTCCAGAAGCGATTAGGTATCGATTAGAAGATGCTGGCTGCAAAGTTTTAGTGACAAATCAAGAACAGGCTCAAAAAATAGCAGACTTAAATATTTCAAGTACAATCATATTATCAGATGGTTTAACTGAGGAGGGTTTGACGTTCTGGGAATTCATTCAATCATTTTCGAATAATCATGAGACAGAAGCAACTAATGTAATGGATCCTTGTGTGTTCCAATATACATCAGGATCAACAGGAATGCCAAAAGGGGCAGTTTGGGCCCACAAAATTTTAATCAGTTCCTATCCATACGTTAGATATGCTATAGGAGTTGAAGATGATGATTTATTTTTCGGCGGAGCAGATTTGGGATGGGCTTTTGGACTAATTAATTGTACCTTTGTTCCGTTAAGCTATGGTAACCAGATTCTTGCTTATAAGGGGCCATTTAGTGTCGAGAAAACTTATTATTTACTAGAAAAATATAAGATTACAAATTTTGCGTACGCCCCAACAGTATACCGAATGATGATGTCAGCCGGTTCTGAAATGATTAAAAAATATAATCTTCAGGTGAAAAAATTCAGCAGTGCCGGTGAACCTTTAAATGCAGAAGTAGTCCGGTTTTTTAAAGATAACTTCGGTAGAGCCATTTATGATCACTACGGTTCAACAGAGACAGGAATGATTGTAGACAACTTCAATGTAACAGATATGGCGGTAAAACCAGGCTCCATGGGACTTCCATGTCCAGGATTTAATGTTGCGATCGTTGATGAGGATGGGAACCCAGTGGAAAAAGGTGAGATAGGTCAAATTGCTGTAGATACGACTGCCTATCCCGTTTTCTTTCTAGGTTATTGGAAGAATCCCGAAAAAACAGAAGAAAAAATTAGAGGAAAATGGTTTTTATCAGGTGATTTAGCCAGTGAGGACGAGGAAGGATATTTTTGGTTTCAAGGCCGTGCAGATGACATTATTTCAAGTGCAGGCTATCGAATTGGACCTTTCGAAGTTGAGAGTAGTTTAATCGAACATCCTGCTGTTGCAGAAGCTGCAGTTATAGGTAATCCTGATGAAACGAAAGGGGAAATTGTAAAGGCTTTTGTTGTCCTTAATAAATCTTATGAGCCATCAGACGAACTCGCAAAAGAATTAAGTTTATTTGTTAAAAGTAAATTATCTAAACATCAATATCCTAGAGAAGTAGAGTTTATAGAAAGTCTCCCAAAAACACCAAGCGGTAAAATTCAGAGATATCTTTTGAAACCAAATCAATATGCTGCTAAGAATTAAGCGGTAAGAAATATTTAGTATTAGATTTTATAGGTCTGTTACATTTTTAAATAAAATCTAAAATGGATGGGTGGTAATTTTTATGAATAGCACAGCTGATAAGATTAATATTTTTAAACAAATTATGGGTGTATATCCAACAGGAGTTACCATTGTAACTACTATGGATGAGCAAGGTTCTCCTGCTGGACTTACAGTAAATTCTTTTGCCTCTGTTTCTCTTGACCCTCTTATTGTCCTATGGTGTATTGATAAAAAGGTTTCATCACTTACTAAATTTTTAAATGCAAAGAAGTTTGCTGTTCACACATTATCTTCTGATCAAGCAGATGCCTGCTGGGCCTTTGCAGGAAAAGAACCAGACCGTTTTTCAAAGGTTAATTGGAAGGTTTCTGACAATGGTTTGCCCATCATAACAGATTCTTTAGGTACATTTGAATGTAGGACCATTCAGCAAATTGATGCAGGTGATCATGTTATCCTATTAGGTGAAGTTATCGATTTAAATAAACAAGATAAAGACCCATTACTTTATTTCAATAGAAAAATTGGCCCAATTCCAACAAATTGGCCGAATGTATAATTTATATTGAATGATATGAATTGGTTCTTAATTATTTCATTAATTAACTTACAGGAGCAGTGATTTATGAAAATATTAGGAATATCCGGAACAATTACGGGGTCTAAAACACTTGTAGTAATCAAAAAAGTAATGGAAGAAATTAAAAAACATACCCCTGAAGCCGAGGTTGATATATTAGACCTTAAGCAATATAACGTTCAGTTCTGTGATGGGCGACCACCCTCAGATTATACCGGAGATACAAGTAAGGTTATTGAATTACTGTCCTCCGCTGACAGCTATGTTTTCGGGACTCCCATTTTTCAAGGGTCATTTACCGGAGCATTTAAAAATTTAATAGATTTAGTTCCTCCCTCCGAATTTAAAAATAAAGTGATGGGTTTTGTCGCTACAGGAGGAAATCATCAGCATTATCTTGTTATTGAAAATCAATTAAAACCTATTGCAGGTTACTTAAATGCCTACGTTTCACCTAGTTTTGTATTCGCACATTCCTCCCATTTTAACATTCAGAATGAAATTGTAGATTCAGAATTGTTGAGTCAAATCGATGTGTTCTCAAGACAAATGGCAATCATGAATGAAAAATTACATTTTACTAAATAGGAAGGTTGTGGTTCAGTATGAATACATCGTCATCTGTAAAACATCCGCTAGACCAATTAAAAGCTGGTGGATTAATTATCATATATGACGATTTAAGAACACACATGGGTATACTTGCTGGGTTAGGTGAATATGTTAAACCGGAAAAAGTCAATTTTATGACCAAAGTAGGAAAAGGCTTAATTTATGTTTGTATTACCGAGGAAAAAGCAAAACAACTTCAGATTCCGAAAATGACAAATCAAAATGAGCAAGAAGAAATTAAACCATTTGGAGTTTCAGTTGATTATAAAGATACAACCACTGGAATATCCAGTTTTGAACGATCTGATACGATAAAAGCTCTCACAGATCATGATGTTATAGCGGAGGATTTTAAAAGACCAGGTCATATTTTCCCGTTAATCAGCAAGAAAATAGGCTTGCATGAGCGTATTGATCTTACGGAGGCGGTAGTTGATTTAACAAAGATTGTTTCAAATACACATGTTGGTTATATGTGTGAAATATTAAACTCAAATGGAAATATTGCGAATAAAGATGAAATGAAAGAGATCTCTGAAATCTATAATATACCGATTATAGCGATAAGCGATATTTTAGAGATGAAAAAAGATGAAGAAATCTGTTCTTTTAGTGGAACAGTTATTCATGGCAGGCGTATTGGAAGGAGTATTGGTTTTCCAACAGCCAATATAGATATTCGTGCTCAAGATTCTGATCTACCTTCAGGCGTTTATGGAGTTAAGGTTTTTTTAGATAAACAAGAATTTACAGGTATCATGAATGTAGGAAATAGGCCGACATTTCATGGTGATGAAAATTCCATTCACCATGAAATTCATATCTTTAATTTTGATCAAGACATCTATGGTCAAAATCTTCATGTAAAGGTTTGTTTTTTTATAAGAGAAGAGATTTCCTTTCCTAGCATTAAGGAATTAGTTTCTCAAATCTATCAAGATAGTAATATGGCAAAAAGCAGATTTAGTTTATTATTGGCTGCAACATAGAGAAAGTATTCAGAAAATTCCTAATAAATAGTTGAAACGATTTTTAATGCTTGTTATAATTAAGAAAAAATCAAACAACCGTTAGTTTTAGGTGATTTGAAATTTAAACAAAGGAGTTATTAAAATGTATGATTTCAGTCCATCAGCTGAACAAAAAGAGTTGTTATCCAGAGCAAAAAAGATCATGGAAGAGGACGTCTATCCTGCTGAAAAACATATTATTCCAGGTGTAGGTCTTCCAGAAAACATTCTTAAACCTTTACAACAAAAAGTGAAGAATCAAAATTTATGGGCAGCCCATCTCCCGAAAGAGATAGGAGGCTTAGGTTTAGGAAATGTGTTTCTTGGATTATTAAACGAATTATTGGGAAGCAGCCCAATTGGACCTAGAGTTTTTGGTACAGCTGCTCCAGATACAGGGAATACCGAGATTCTTTTAAAAGCAGGGAGCCCTGAGCAAATCAAAAAATATTTAAAGCCAGTTATAAATGATGACATTCGATCATGTTTCGCCATGACAGAGCCAGATGTCTCTGGCGCCGACCCAACTGGATTACAAACCCGGGCTGTAAAAGAAGGGGATGAGTGGGTTATAAATGGTAAAAAGTGGTTCATTAGTAACGCAGAATTAGCCTCTTTTGCCATTGTGATGGCTGTGACAGATCCTGATGCACCTCCACATGAACGGGCAACCATGTTTCTTGTCGATAAAGGGACACCAGGATTTGATTTAATCCGTGACATTGGCGTTATGGGAGACTATAGTGAAGGCGGTCACTGGGAAATCCACTTTAACAATTGCCGGATCCCTGCTGAAAACATCTTAGGTAAGGTAGGGGAAGGATTTAAATTAGCTCAAATGAGATTAGGACCGGGCCGTATTACCCATGCCATGCGCTGGTTAGGAGTCATGAACCGCAGTTTTGATTTAATGCTGGATTATGCGCTGAAACGAAAAACCCGTGGAAAAGCATTAGCAGAATTTCAAACGATTCAAAATTTCATTGCAGATTCAGCAGCTGAAATTTCAGCTTCAAGGCTGATGACCCTTCATGCGGCTTGGAAAATGGATCAAGGGGAAGATGCAAGAAAAGAAATTGCGTTAATCAAGTTTTACGGGGCAAAAATCTTAAACGATGTAATTAGTCGTGCGATTCAGGTACATGGATCATTGGGCTACTCCAAGGATACTCCATTAGAAGCATTTTACCGGGAAGCCAGGGCAGCACATATTTATGATGGGCCAGATGAAGTACACCGGATGGTTGTAGCAAAGAGATTTTTAAAAGAACATCAAAACAAAAAAAGTGAAGTAGCTACCATAAAATAACCAACATAACCCTAAATTTTCTCCAAGTAGGTCTTTTAAGTGAGTGGTGTTATTTCCTTTTTAAGGAAATAAAACAAACGTTTGATTACCTTTGTAATCGTTTCCAAGTGGTTGTGAATTTATTTTATATAAATAAGGAGTGTTGAAAAATGAAATCTGGACTTTTTTATGTACTTGAATGTCATCACGGGGACTATACAAGAGCTTATGCGGAAATGTTAGAGCAAATTCAGTATGCAGAAGAACTAGGATTTGAAAGTGTTTGGTTAGCGGAGCATCATTTTAGTGCTTATGGAAGTATGCCTTCTCCTCAAGTTGCTGCTGCTGCGATTTCTCAAATTACGAAAAAAATGGATATTGGTATAGGGATAAGCATTCTTAATTTTGACAATCCTGTTCGAATTGCAGAAGATTATGCGATGGTTGATCAGTTAAGTAAAGGACGATTAAAGTTTGGGGCCGGTCGTGGTTACCAACCTTCAGAGGCAAAAGGACTCGGAATCAGTCTAGAAAAAACCCGGGAAAGATATTGGGAGTATGTAGAAATTATTCAGGGACTCTGGAGTAACGATACGTTTAGCTATCAAGGAGAATTTTATAGTTTTGACGAATTAAAGTTAACTCCAAAACCAGTTCAAAAAAGAATTCCATTCTATCATGCATGCATAAGTCCTGAATCTTTCGATCTAATGGTAGAAAAAGAAGCTAAGGAATTTATGGTAACACCTACTCTTATGGTAATGGATGACGTACTAGACTATACGAAAAGAACAAGAGATCGTTTACTTCAAAAGGGTATTAACCCATCAATCCATATGAACTTGCAAATGAATATAGCCGATGATACAGAGCAAGCCATTAGAAATGTAGAAAACGAGATGAAAACCTATTTTAATAAAGTGCTTGAGCTAATTCCTGGTGCCAAAGGTACACAAGCACCCGCAACATATGAACGTTTTGCCGAAGTGGCTAAAGAATTCGATGGACCATTGAATGTTGCTGCCTTAAATGAAGGTGGAGTTGCTTTACTCGCAGGCCCGCAGGAAGCTGTAGAACGTCTTGAGAAGGTTGAAGATGCTGGTATTGACAGCCTTTCTTGCTGGTTCCGTATGGGAGATATGGAACACCGTAAAGTTATGAAAGCGATGAAACGATATGCAGATGAAGTATTGCCATACTTTAAAACTACAACACCGAAAAAGGTTGGAGTTTAATAATTAAAATATTTAACATTTCATGAATCTTGCATTGGAGCCATGATACGATAAACCTTAGTCAGTATTAATCCAAAATTAGATTAATTAAATAAAAGAAAAATAGGGTAAATGATATAAGTTTCATTTACCCTGTTTGTTTACATTCAGTTTATCAAACGTATAGCTAACATTAATAAAGGTGATAGGTGGTACTTGAACACTAAATTATAAATAAATCAATCAAATCTTTGTTAAAATAGAGGGTTAAAAGTTTAAAAATGACCTACTGTAATGTGAATACGAAAGGGGTTTGTGAATGTTCTATCAATTTCTACCGGTTGAGCGAATTCATTACGGGGCAAATGTTGTGGCTGAACAGCTGGTTAGTGAAATAAAGACTATAAATGCTGCAAAGGCTTTAATCGTTACAACAAATAGTATATTAAAAACAAAAGCATATAAAAATATGATAAATACTCTCCATGAAAATAATATAGAGACATTTGTCACTTGTTCGAAACAACATGTACCTGGAAATATTTTAATGAAAGAAATCAATGAGATAAGTCAGTTTAATCCAGATCTTATCATTAGTTGCGGTGGTGGCAGTCCAATCGATGCTGCAAAGATTTTGTCATTAGTATTAGCTGAAGGTATTCAATCGGAAAAGGATCTATATCCTTTTGCGGAAAACATAAAACAAAAAAAAACAATGATGAAGCACTCTATTCCCCATATTGCCATCCCTACAACATTATCAGCATCTGAATTTACTAGTATTGCTGGTACAACAAATAGTGAGGATCATGTAAAATATAAATTTTCCCATTTAAATATGACTCCAAAATTTGTTTTTTTGGATCCTGTATTCACCATAGATACGCCTGATTGGCTTTGGATTTCAACCGGTATACGTGCTGTCGATCATGCTGTTGAGACACTCTACACACCTGTACCCAATTCAATTAACACTTCCTTAGCTTTGCAAGCATTAAAAAAACTATATGATTATTTACCTCTTTCGAAAGAAAATCCTGCAAATTTAGAGTACAGGCTGGAATGTCAGGTCGGGGCATGGCTTTCGTTATTTTCGGTAGTTAATATTAAATTAGGACTATCCCATAGTATAGGACATCAATTGGGAGCACTTTACGACATACCCCACGGAATGACTTCAGCTATTATGCTACCTCATGTAATGAAATTTCTTCTGCCACGAACTTATAAAGAGCAGGCACAAATAGCCGAGGCATTATGTAAAGGAGATTTTAAAAGAGATACGGAAGAATTGGCCAGGATTGCCCCTAAATTAATAGGTGGTTTAATTGAGGATCTAGAGGTCCCGCATCGGTTAAGAGATTTCAATGTACCCAGAGAGAGTATTCCTTTGGTAGTTAAAAATATACTTAAGGATATTCATGGGGAAGAAAATACGTTTGTATTAGGTACAAAGGATTTAACTGAAGAGATTACTAATCTTCTAGAAGCTGCATATTAAGTTTGGAATTTTTTTATATTATGGCTGTTGAGTAACTTTAGGCAGGTATTTATTTTCTAGCAGTTTAATGTAAAAGTATATAAAAATAGTAAATTAGTTTTCAGAAAATTCAAAAATGATGTTGATTGTATTTGAAATTCTCGTTATAATAAAAATCAAACAAACGTTAGATTTATTATGAGAATCCATGGAGGAATATTAGTGGGAAAAATACTTGATGTTAGTGGAAAAGTTATTGTCATTACTGGTGGAAGTCGCGGTCTGGGTGCCGAGATGGCACGTGAATTTGCTGCAAGTGGTGCAGATTTGGTGTTAACAAGCCGGAATAAGGAAAGCTGCGAGGTCGTAGCAAATGAAGTTCGACAATTAGGGAGAAAAGCGGTAGCTGTTTCATGTGATGTTTCCAACCTATCAGATATTAGAAATCTCTTTAATGTCACGTTAAAAGAATTCGGGAGACTTGATGTATTAGTAAACAATGCCGGAGCAAATGTAACCAAACCTGCGGTAGAAGTAACAGAAGAGGATTGGGACTATATTAATGATGTCAATATTAAGGGGTTATTTTTCTGCTGCCAAGAGGCAGCTAAGATCATGATCCAACAAAATTCCGGAAAGATTATTAACATTTCTTCAGTTGGCGGTGTTAAGCCCTACAAGCGTATCGCACCTTATACCTCTACAAAAGCAGCTGTCATTCATCTAACCCGTTCATTAGCGGCGGAATGGGCAAGGTATAATATACATGTTAACTCGATTGCTCCTGGTCTTATTAGTACTGAAATAAACAAAACTGAAATGGAGAACACCGAATGGCTGGATAGGGCCATTAAAGCAATACCACTTAGGCGGTTAGGTGATCCTAAAGATATCTCACAAATTGCTTTGTATCTTATTTCGGACGCAGCCAATTATATTACCGGGCAAACATTTTATATCGATGGTGGTACACTTTCCGAGTAATAAGTGAGGCAATCATTTACGTAAGGCTAAATAGGAAACTTACCCTATGATTGCTTTTTCTAAATAATTGAAAATAAAAGAAAGGGGAGGAAAAACTTGAATTTACCACTTCAATCCATTAGAGTACTTGATCTCTCACGTTTATTACCAGGTCCATATTGCACTATGTTCCTAGCCGATTTTGGAGCAGAGGTAATAAAAATAGAACAGCCAAATTTGGGTGATTATACTAGATGGGAGGAACCTAAAGTTGGTTCCGACAGCGCCATTTTTACTTCATTAAATCGAAATAAAAAGAGTGTTACGCTGAACTTGAAATCTGAAGAAGGAAAAGAAATTTTTATAGAGTTAGTTAAAACTGCTGATGTTTTAGTTGAAAGTTTCCGACCGGGTGTTATGGATCGATTAGGGTTAGGTTATGAATCATTAAAAGTGATTAATCCTGGATTAATTTATTGTGCAATTACTGGTTATGGTTACACTGGTCCATATGTAAATCTGCCTGGCCATGATATAAATTATTTAAGCTATGCGGGTTTACTAGATTTACTAGGCGAGCGAAACCGAAAACCATTTTCACCAGCAGTACAAATTGCCGATATTGGGGGTGGATCACTGATGGCCGTTATTGGAATTTTAATGGCTATTAATGCAAGAAATAACAATGGCAAAGGTCAATTCGTTGATATATCGATGATGGATGGTGTTGTTTCCTGGATGCAAACGATTCTGCCTAATTTCTTAGCAACAAATATCTTACCTAAACGGGGTGAGTTAACTCTATCAGGTGCTAAAGCATGCTATGAAGTTTATCAAACTTCTGATCAACGTTATTTATCTGTTGGTGCATTAGAGGAAAAGTTTTGGGTAGAGTTTTGTAAAGGCATCGAAAGAGAGGACTTAATAAAATTTCTAAACGCTCCTCAAGAAAAACAAGATGAATTAAAAATTGAAATTGGTAATGTCATTCAAAGGAAGACTTTAGAAGAATGGCTGGATATATTTGATAACTACGATACATGTGTAGCTCCCGTTTTAACATTTGAAGAAATGTTGGAAGATCCTCAAATTAAAAATCGACAAATGATTCAAGAGGTGCCCGGGATAGACGGTAAACATATTGGGATACCTATAAAACTATCAGATACACCTGGTTCCATTCGTTCTAAGGCTCCTCAATTAGGTGAGCATAATATAGAGATTTTTAAGGAACTTGGGGTTGTCAAAGTCGAAAAATGAAACCGTTTATCAAAATATACAATAATTTGAATAGTATAAATATTTAGAAAAAATGTGTACAAACAAAAATTCCTGTTATATAATTTGTTTGAAAATATTATTCCCTTCATGACTAACAGGAATTTTTTCCATTCCACAGGAAACCCACCATTGAATTATAAACTACTAAAACCTTGCTCAAAGAAAAGACCCAATTCTGTTAATAATCCAAAATGAAGAGACATTATGATTTTGATTTTGATTTTGATTTTGATCATAAATAAAACAATTGTTTGTTTTATTTATGATTTATTTCTACAACAAAATTTACGTTTTGGAGAGGTGGAAGCCATAACTTAATAAAGTAAACTAATCTATATTTTTTTACCAAAAAACTTACCTATAGGATAAAAATTAAACACATGTTAAGAAGTGCAGTGTGTTTAGAACTAAAAACATAGAGTTTAATTTTCTACACAAGATTACAAGCATTTTAGTAAATAGTTAGAAGTTTTTTGTAAGCGTTTTATCTGATGGAAGGGGGATTTCCAGTGTTCTACTAATTATGTATTCTCTTGATGCTAAATGAACTATTAAAGGAGGATATTTACATGAAGGTAAATAAAAGCTTTCTTGCCCTATTCTTGAGCATGATATTGGTTTTAACTGCTTGTGGTGGTGAAAAGTCAAACTCCCAATCAAACAAAGGAACTGACAGTAAGCAAGCCCAAGGTGTTACTTCAGATGAAATTTTAATTGGGCACATTGCCCCACAAACTGGTAATGCAGCAATATATGATTTAGTACGTAAAGGAATAGATTCTTATTTTAAATATGTGAATGAAAACGGCGGTGTAAACGGGCGCAAATTAAAGCTTATTGCCTATGATGACCAATACCAGCCTGCTAAAACGGTTCAAGCAGCAAAGCGTCTAGTTGAGGAAGAAAAAGTGTTTGCAATGGTCGCAAACGTCGGAACTGCACCAAACCTTGCTATTAAAGATTACATTATTGAAAAAGGTATACCGATGGTACTAACAGGTACTGGCGTTGATGCATTTGTAAATCCACCAATCGCCAATTACATGGGTTCAGATATCGTTAATTATGGAATTGAGGCACAAATCTTTTTAGATTACGCTGTTAATGAGCTTGGTGCCAAGAAAATTGCATTATCATACCAAAATGATGACTATGGTAAAGCAATTCTAGAAGTATTAAAAAAATCCATCAAAAATTACCCTGATGTCAAAATTGTAACTGAAGTTAAGTTCCTTGCAACAGATACTGAGTTTAGTAGCCAAGCTCAAAAATTACAAGAGGCAGACCCAGATACAATTTTACATTTTTCAATTCCTGTACCAGCGGCAAATATGAAGAAAGCACTGCATAAAATTGGGGTCACTGAGCCGAACTTTATCGTTTCATCCGTAGGTGCAAATGACAACAACTTATTTAAACTAGCAGGTGATGAAGTATGGGAAGGAACGTACTCCGCAGCAGCTTACCCAATGCCTGAAATGGTTCCTGATGACAAAGAAATGCAGCTTTTTGTTGAGCGTTTTAGCAAAGATTACCCGAATGATCCTACAGCAGGATTATCTCAGGTTGGCTGGGCTTCTGCACAAGTTTTGGTAGAAGCAATTAAAAGAACAGGTGATGAATTAACCTGGAAAAACTTCCTTGATACTTTCTATACATTTGATAATTGGCAGGATTCCATCTACTCGGGGGTTACATTTTCAAAAGATAACCATTTTGGATTATCGAGTATGGTTATGACACAGGCAAAAAACGGAAAGATTTTACCAATCACAGAAGCGATTTCATTTGATCCAGCAACAGGTAAGGTAATTAAATAAAAATTATAAACAATGGGTAGGTATGACACATTCAAATCTACCCATTAGTCACAAAATCGAAGGAAGGTGAATTGTCCATGCAGATTATTGTAAGCGGTTTAATTTTTGGGTGTATTTATGCTTTGGCGGCATTAGGTCTTGTCCTCATTTTTAAGACAACTGAGGTAGTTAATTTTGCTCATGGGGAAATGGCTATGGTTACAACATTTATCAGTTATGTATTTTTATCAAGCTTTGGTTTTTCATACATCACCTCGCTATTATTGGCACTTTTATTCGCTGCAGCATTTGGCCTAGTTGTCTATCTCGTATTCATGAAGCGTGTTCAATCAGCTCCTCATTTAAATCAAATTGTGTTAACACTAGGTTTGTTTATGTTGTTTAATGGTTTGGCTGGTTTGATTTGGGGATATCAGCCACTTTCCTTTCCGGAAGCGATTGAAGGAGAACCATTTCAACTTGGTTCTGTCTTTATAACCTCCAATGAACTTTTTATATTGGGCTTAACCATTCTTTTAATGCTACTATTCTTCCTGGTGTTCCGTTTTACAAAACAAGGTTTAGCGATGAGAGCTGCATCTCAAGATATTGGCGCAGCAGAGCTAATGGGAATTAAGGTTTCTAGTGTTTTTATGGGGACATGGGCATTGGGAACCATTCTTGGAGGTATTGCAGGCATGATGACCGCTCCCATTACCTTTTTAAGTCCAAATATGATGGGTGAAATTCTAATTATCGCATTTGCCGCAGCAGTTCTTGGAGGTTTTATCAGTTTACCTGGAGCGGTTCTCGGCGGATTAATCGTGGGAGTTTTTGAAAACTTAGTAAGCTATTATATAGCACCAGAGATGAAAATTGTCTTTACTTTCCTATTAATAATAGTGGTCTTGTACATACGACCTCAGGGGATTTTTGGCGGTTCAAAAATTGTTAAGAAGGTGTGAGAAGAATGAAGCCATTATTAAATAATAAAAGAGCATGGATTGGTTTATTAATTATTCTGTTGCTGGCTTTCCCATTTCTCAGCGGTCAATCGAGTTACCTCATTACCATTTTTGTATTGGGATCGATCTATGCAATAACAGCAATGTCTTTGAATCTATTAGTCGGAAACGGTGGACAGATTTCTGTCGGGCATGCTGGTTTTTTATCAATAGGTGGTTATACAGTAGCCATTCTAACTACAAAACTCGGTCTTCCATTTTTCATCGTTCTTCCTTTATCCGGTGTGGTTACGGGATTAATAGGATTATTTATTGGTCTCCCCGCGGTTCGACTTAGCGGTCAGTTTTTAGCAGTCGTATCGCTAGGTTTTGGATTATCAATCCCGCAAATAGCCCTAAATTGGGATTCGTTAACAGGTGGTTATTCAGGGTTACCGGTTTCCCGGCCGACATTACTTTCTAGCGATCTTCAATTTTTTTACGTTATTGTTGTAATGTCTGTCTTAATAACATGGCTTATATACAATATTTTGAAAAGCAGCATGGGAAGAGCATTTGTAGCAATTCGTGAGAGTGAAGTGGCAGCACAATCAACCGGAATCAACACATCTTTTTACAAGACGATCATGTTTGTCATCAGTGCTTTTTTCACTGGACTCGCAGGAGGACTATACGGTTATTGGATTGGTTTTATCAGTCCTAACGATTTTACGGCAATGACCTCATTTTTATTGTTGGCAATGATTGTAGTTGGTGGATTAGCATCAATCCCGGGAGCCATTATCGGTGCAGTCATTTTTACGATCCTACCTGAATTAACAAGGTCCTTTATCGGAGTTACCAATATTATTATTGGTATTGCGGTTGTATTGGTCATTTTATTCCGTCCCAATGGTTTAATTTCATTACTTGATATATTTAAGAAAAAGAAGTCTAGTGTAAATTCAATGGAAGAGCCACTAGCCTTTTCCACTAACCAAGAACATGGAGGTGTTGCAAAAGATGCTGGCCTTTAATGATGTTACAGTTCAATTTGCTGGATTAACAGCAGTAAAAAATCTTTCTTTTAAGGTACCTGAGGGAAGTATTTATTCAATCATTGGTCCAAATGGTGCAGGTAAAACTACGGTGTTTAACTGTATAAGCCGTTTCTATACACCGACAACAGGTTCCATTGAATTTAACGGGAAAGATATTCTTCAACTTAAACCTCATCAGGTAATTCATGAGGGAATCGCCCGCAGTTTTCAAAATGTTGAATTATTCAAGGGAATGACAGTTCTTGATAATTTATTAACAGGTTTACATTCAACACTGAAAAAAAATATTTTTTCAATTGCCTTAAATCTTCCTTCTGTAAGAAGGAGTGAAGGAGACTCATTAAAAAAAGCTAAGGAAGTAATGGAGTTACTAAACATAACTGATTTAGCGGATGAAAAAGTATTAAACCTGCCATTCGGTTATCAAAAAATGGTTGATATCGGAAGAGCAATGATGGCTAATCCTAAACTTATCTTGTTGGATGAACCGGTAGCCGGAATGAATCCGGTTGAAACAGAAAAAATAAGTCAGCTTATTTTAAGGCTAAAGGAAGAAATGAATTATACTGTTCTATTAATTGAACATGATATGTCATTAGTCATGAAAGTATCAGATTTTGTTACTGTTATGAGTTTTGGGGAAAAGATTGCTCAAGGACTCCCTAAAGAAATTCAAAATAATCCAGTTGTCATTGAAGCCTATTTAGGGGAGGTAGAAAAAAGTGCTCAAGTTAACTGATGTTCATGTGGATTATGGTCATGTCCATGCCTTAAGAGGAATATCTCTGACAGTGAACGATGGAAAAATCGTTTCATTGCTGGGAGGAAACGGTGCTGGAAAATCGACTACTCTAAAGATGATTTCAAGGCTTATACAGCCGAAAAAAGGCCGTTATGAAATAAATGGGAAATCCATGTTAAGAGACAGTCCCAGCAAGGTTGTAAAAAAGGGAATTATTCATTGTCCTGAGAATAGAAGAGTTTTTCCTCTCTTTACGGTGGAGGAAAACCTCATGATCGGTGCTTATAGTCGAAAGGATAAGACTATTAAAAAGGATATGGAAAAAGTTTTTACCTATTTTCCAAGATTAAAAGAAAGGTTACATCAAAAGGCAGGTACACTTAGTGGAGGAGAACAGCAAATGCTTGCAATCGGACGATCATTAATGGGAAATCCGAAAGTATTGCTTTTAGATGAACCATCGCTCGGAATTGCCCCTATTCTTGTTAAGGAGATTTTTGAAATAATAAAAACGATAAATAAAGATGGCACCTCCATTTTATTGGTTGAACAAAATGCCCATATGGCATTGGAAATTTCCGATTATGCCTATGTACTGGAAAACGGACATATTGCCTTGGAAGGTGAATCAAAGGATTTAAAAGATAATGATGAAGTACGACGACTCTATCTAGGAGGATAAAAGGAAGATTTTAATAATACAACATGGGTTGAAAAATCAATAAAATCAATCCCACTAAGAAGATTGGGAGAACCAGATGATTTATCTAGTATGGCTTTATATTGGCGTCTGATCAATCAAATTATGTAACAGGACAAACATTTGCCATTGATGGGGGATTTACTCTAAAATATTTCAATTTTGATTTAGATTAGTAATAAAGAAAGGGTGTACAACACATTCTATTACATTCTTACATGAATTGATCACAAAGATAGGAAAGGAGATTTTGGTTATGAATATTACCTTTTCCCTAGAAAGACATGCTTTATTAAATGGGAACAATATAGCCGTTAAGTTTAGGGATACCGATTATACGTATAAACAGATTAATCGTAATGTAGATGCATTTGCAAACTTATTGATTAATCAAGGGGTAAATAAAGGTGATCGAGTTGCCGTCTGGCTCCCAAATTGTTTGGAATTTATTTACACCTTTTATGGTGCGTTAAAAATTGGTGCCATGGTCGTCCCTATCAATCATCTATTTAAATCAGCTGAAGCGGACTATATTTTAAATAATTCAGGAGCGAAAGTACTATTTACCACACAAGAAAAAATTCCACTGGTTAAGGTGAGCATTTCAAGTTTACCAGAATTAGAGAAAGTAATAATTACGGACGGATGTCCATCAAATTTAGAAGGATTTTTAGATATAAATAGCATACTAGATAATCAAAATGATTGTTTCATTGCCAGAGATTTATCTCCCGACCATGGGGCATGTATATTATATACTTCCGGCACCACTGGAAACCCAAAGGGAGTAGAACTTTCTCATTACAATTTGAATACAAATGCAGAATTTTACGCGGATAGTATTCATCTGACTAATCATCATTATGGTGCTATCGTAACACCACTTTCCCATTTACTTGTATTAATGGCAGGTCTGATTTTAATTTTTATGAAGGGTGGGAAGTTTTATTTATTCGAAAAATTTAGTACAAAACCAGTTGCATCGAAAATTTTTGAGGAAAAAATTAATTTTTTCATCGGTGTTCCAGCTATGTACTACATGTTTATGAATTTACCCGAAGAACAGGAATTTGATCTGTCGTCCCTAGATATTTGTATAACAAGTGGCGGCCATATGCCTTTAGAAGTCAGGAGAAATTTCGAATCCAGATATAATACCATTACCATTCAAGCTTACGGCCAGACGGAAAGTTCCCCAGTTATTACGGTAGACATGTTATCACGTACTCGTAAATTTCAAAGTGTAGGATATCCGATTCCTCATGTAGAAGTTGCTATCGTTGATGATAACAACAACTTTTTACCACCGAACGAACCAGGTGAAATCGTTGCCCGCGGCCATTGTGTCATGAAAGGGTATTGGAATAATCCTGATCAAACTGCCAATACCATCATTAATGGCTGGCTTCATACGGGGGATATCGGAAAAATAGATGAAGATGGGTATGTTTATTTACTGGACCGAAAAAAGGATCTCATTATCGTTGGTGGATACAACGTATACCCTGTTGAAATAGAAAATGTCCTTTATACTCATCCTGCAGTATTTGAAGCAGCAGTGATTGGGCAGAAAGATGAACGTCTTGGAGAAATTCCCAAAGCTTTTATTGTGTTAAAAGAAGGACAGTCCGTATCAAAGGATGAGATTAAAGCATATTGTTTAGAACGGTTGGCTTCCTATAAACAAATTAGGGAAGTGGAGTTTATCAAAGAAATTCCAAAAACACCTTCAGGGAAATTAATGAAACGAAAACTTAAGTCAAGTGATAATCAGCATGTTTAAGAAAAAACCTTTTTATATTACATACACGTCTGCATAAATCAGAATTAAAAGATATGGTAAACTTCAAAGTTATTGTTAAATAAACAAACAAACGATGAAGTCTTAAGTTAAATATCAGAACATTCGCATTAAACAAACTACAATTTTGTAGTTTACTATATAAAACAAATTATAGGAGGAGAAAAATGTATTTCGAACATAATGAAAAAACAAAAGAACTTCAAGCAAGGCTCACTGCGTTTATGGAAGAACATGTTTATCCAAATGAAACGAGGTATGAAGAAGAACTGAATGAAAATGGCCGATGGGAAGTTTCGACGCTCATGGAAGAGTTAAAGCAAAAGGCGAAAAAGGAAGGACTCTGGAATTTATTCTTACCTAAAAGTGAGTATGGAGAAGGGCTAACGAATGTGGAATATGCACCTTTAGCTGAAATCATGGGACGATCATTAATTGGACCAGAAGTCTTCAATTGTAATGCACCCGACACTGGAAACATGGAAGTTCTTTTACATTATGGGAATCAAGAACAAAAAGATAAGTGGCTTGTACCTTTATTAAATGGGGAGATAAGATCTTGTTTTACCATGACAGAACCACATGTGGCTTCCTCTGATGCAACGAATATTGAGGGAAATATCGTGCGGGATGGTGACCATTATGTAATAAATGGGCGAAAATGGTGGACAACAAACGGTGGAGATAAGCGGACAAAAATCGCCATTTTCATGGGAAAAACAGATTTAACGGCCCCCAAGCACGAGCAGCAATCCATGGTTTTAGTTCCTATGGATACACCTGGAATTACCATAAAACGGACTTTATCCGTTTTTGGTTATGATCATGCACCAACAGGTCATGCTGAAATTATCTTTGAAAATGTTCGCGTACCTGTTTCGAACATTTTATGGGATGAAGGAAAAGGTTTTGCGATTGCACAAGGGAGACTTGGTCCAGGTAGAATACACCATTGCATGCGTGCTATTGGAGCGGCTGAAAGAGCACTTGAACTCATGTGTAATCGAGTATCTGAACGTATGACATTCGGTGAAAGACTTGCTGATAGAGGTGTAATTCAGGAATGGATTGCTAATTCAAGAATTGAAATCGAACAAGCAAGATTATTAACTTTACAGGCAGCATACAAAATGGATAAAGAAGGAAAGAAAGCTGCTAGAAAAGAAATCGCAATGATTAAGGTAGCAGTCCCGGAAGTTGCCTTAAAAGTTATCGATCGTGCGATTCAGGCATTTGGTGCTGCTGGGGTATGTGAGGATTTTCCTTTAGCATCCCATTGGGCAAACTCTCGTACTCTACGTCTTGTTGATGGACCAGACGAAGTGCATCGACGTGATATTGCTAGACTTGAATTAACACAATATCAAAATTAATCAATAAAAAAAGGGGGAAGTGTAAGTGAAGTTTAATAAAAGCTATTTTCATTTGTTTATAGTTTTAATGATGGTTTTTGTTTTAGCTGCCTGTAATAGCGAAACTTCAAGTTCAAATTCTTCTTCAGAATCTAAAAAAGGTAATCAAATTGCACAAGGGGTAACAGATGAAGAAATTTTGATTGGTCATTTAGGTCCCCAAACTGGCCCCGTAGCCATCTATGATCTAATCCGTAAGGGAATTGAGTCCCATTTTAAATATGTGAATGAAAACGGGGGGGTAAACGGCCGTAAATTAAAGCTTATTGCTTATGATGATCAATATCAACCAGCTAAAACGGTACAGTTGGCAAAACGACTTGTAGAAGAGGATAAAGTATTTGCCACGCTTGGAAATGTTTGTACACCATGTAATACAGCGGCTAAAGACTTTTATGTAGATAAGGGCATCCCAATGGTAAATGTAAGTTCTGGAGCTAAGGCATTTGTTAATCCGCCACTTCCGAATTATATGGGATCCAGTATCATGAACTATCGAGTTGAAGCACAAATTTTCTTAGATTATGCAATTAATGAACTGGGAGCAAAGAAAATTGCTATTGCATACCAAAATGATGATTATGGTAAAGAAGGGTATGAAGCAATAAAAGAAGCAATCAAAAATTATCCTGATGCGAAAGTCGTTGTGGAAGTCCCATTTCTATCAAGTGATACAGAGTTTAGTTCTCAGGCTCAAAAATTGGATAAGGCTCAACCAGATGCAATCCTAAATTTCTCAACTCCAAACCCTGCAGCCAACTTGAAAAAAGCAATGCATAAAATTGGATTGGATGATCCCGCTTATATTGTTTCTTCAGTAGGTGCAAATGACAACAATCTCTTTAAATTAGCAGGGGAGGACGTTTGGGAAGGTACTTACTCTGGTGCAACATTCCCGATGCCTGAACTTGTTCCGGACGATAAAGAAATGAAGCTTTTTGTTGAGCGATTCAGCAAAGATTACCCGAAAGATCCAACCGCTGGATTTTCTCAGGTAGGCTGGGCAGCAGCAGAAGTGATGGTCGAAGCCCTTAAAAGGACAGGAGATGACCTTACATGGGCAAACTTCCTAGAAACTTTCAATACATTTGATAATTGGGATGGCTCCATCTATGCGGGCGTAACATTTTCAAGAGAAAACCATTATGGGTTGTCTACGATGTTCATGACACAGGCCAAGAAAGGAAAAATTGAACCTGTTACAGAACCGATTTCATTTGATCCGGCCTCCGGCAAAATTAACTACAGTGAATAATAATAGAAGTATAAGGCAGATATGATGATTTCATGTCTGCCTAGTTTTTATAACCCAAATGCCTTCACTGTAAGAGAGAAAGTTGTAAGTTAAATGATGAGATCATTTGGGAAAACAATATGATATAAGAGAGGAGTTTTATCATGAAGGTAAATTTCGGTCGTATGATGCTAGAAATCGTAAAGGAAAATAAAAATAAAATAGCTTTAAAAAATATAGAAAGAAATAGAGTCTTTACCTTTATGGAATTTCATCGTCTGACAAATAAAATATGCAATATGATGTATGACCGTTTTGGTCTACGAGAAAAAGATTTTTTCGTTCTGCTTTTGAAAAATGATAACCTGAGTTTGTTTAACGTTTGGACATCAAAAGGTTGGTCTACTAGTACATGGTTGAACTATCGTGATTCACTTGATGAACATCTTTACCAAATTGATTATGTAAATCCAAAGCTTATTTTTATAGAAAAGGCAAAACTAGAACTCTATTATGAAGAATTATCAAAACGTGAGATTACGATTATCTGTATGGATAAACCACCAGTAGGATTTACAAACGTGCACTACTTCTGGGATTTAATTCAAGAAGCAAGTGAAAGGGAAACAAGAGTAGAATATGATATGGACGAACATTTGGCAGTGGTCAAATTTACAGGAGGAACGACAGGCAGGGGGAAATGTGTGATGTATACGGTCAGGACTTTCCTTTCCGCAGCTTATTATCAATTTGCCCATTCCGAAAATTCAATTGATCATTCAACAAAATTTCTCCATATCACACCGTTTTCACATGCAACCAGCGTATATTTCCTGCCAATCTTTATGAAAGGTGGAACAAACTATACAATTAATTCGCCCGATCTCCAATATTTTTGTGAAGTGACAGAGAGTGAGAGGATTACGTCTACCTTTGTAGTTCCCTCACTTCTTTATCGACTACTCGATTTCGATTCAGAGGGAAATTTCAATCTAAGAAGCTTAAAAATGGTAGTTTACGGAGCTTCTCCAATGAGCCCATCAAAACTCGAACAACTTCAAAACAAGTTTGGGAATATTTTCTGCCAATTATACGGTTCCTCAGAGGCTTATCCACTTGTCGTGTTGTTAGGCTTGAAGGATCACCTGATTGAAAATGGAGAAAACCGGAAGATCATTTCATCTGCAGGTCGTGCATTGCCAGGTGTAGAGGTCATTATTGTAGATGATAATGGAAATGAAGTACCAGAAGGTGAAAGTGGTGAAATATGGATTAGATGTGATGCTGTTACCAAGGGATATTACAATGATCCTGAGAATACAGCATTAAATTTCACTGAAGATGGATTCTGGAAATCAGGTGACGTTGGTTATATGGACGATGGTGGTTACATATATATTGTCGATAGAAAAAAGGATATGATCATCAGCGGTGGATTTAACGTGTACGCAAGTGAAGTAGAACATGTTCTTAACTCCCATCCTGCTGTTCAACAAGCAGTAGTTATTGGTATTCCTCATGAAGAATGGGGAGAAGCAGTACATGCTGAAGTAGTCCTAAAAGAAGGTCATTCCGTGATCATTGATGAGCTAAGCCAATTTTGTAAAGGAAAAATAGCCTCCTATAAAGTACCTAAAGCAATTGATTTGGTAAAGGAACTTCCTACAAGCGCTGTTGGAAAAGTTCTACGCAGAAAGGTTAGGGAAAAATATTGGCGGGCTCAAGTACGTAATATTCATTAGTTAGGTGGGGATTGGATGAAAAAATTTAATATTAATAAAAATAATCGTATCTGTGAAATACTAGGTATCCAATACCCGATTATCCAAGGTGGATTAGCTTATGTTGGTAATGGTCATCTTGCCGCAGCAGTTTCTGAAGGTGGCGGCTTTGGACAAATTGGATCTGCTGGACGAACTCCAAAAGGGTTTGAAGAAGAAATACTTATTGCACGGGAGTATACGAATAAACCATTAGGGGTAAATATTCCGATTCGAGGATACGAGGACAATAATGTTTATTTAGAAGTTGTTAATAAACATAAAAATCTTATTCAAGGGGTAAGTCTTGGTGGAGGAAATCCCCGTCCGCTTATTCCATATATACAAGAAATGGGATTAAAAACTCTTGTCATGACTTCCACAGTAAAACAAGCTTTGAATGTAGAAAAGCTTGGGGCAGACATTGTTATTTGTGAAGGGTATGAGGCTGGAGGCAACAATGGAGCAGCTGAATTAACAACACTCGTACTTACTCAACAAGTAGCCGAGGCTATATCTATTCCAGTAGTTTCTGCTGGGGGAATTTCTAATGGGAGATCCATGATTTCTGTAATGATATTAGGTGCAGAAGGGATACAGATGGGGACTCGATTTGTTGCGACCACTGAATGTGAGGCCCATCAAAATTATAAGAAAAAAATAGTTGAAGCTAAAGATGAAGATACGATTATTATGTCCCGAAATATAGGCGGTCCACGTCGAGTATTAAAGAATACTTATTCACTCCATACGCAAAAACTTGAAAGTCATAATCATCCTGTCGAGGAATTATTACCATACCTTCGCGGTGTTCATAATAAACGTGCTGCTATTGATGGGGATGTAGAAGGTGGATTTATGGGGGCAGGTCAAGTTTCAGGGTTGATCCATGATGTAGTCAGTGCAACTCAAGTTGTAAAGCAAGTAATAGAAGAAGCACAAAATGTAGTTGAAACATTTAAATCCGTTCAGTTTATATAAATGAACTCCCAACCATAAATGGTTGGGAATTTTTTTATTTAATAAATAGTTTGATTTGTTTTAATGCATTTTTTCGATTGGGGTATCTAAAAGGGAGATCAAAAGAAGTAGATTGTTTTAGGATACTTTTCTCATGAGAGAAAACATCAAAGCTGCCTTTTCCATGATAAGCGCCAATTCCACTTTCTCCAACACCGCCGAATGGCAGATAAGGGGAGCTGAGATGATAGACAGTATCGTTGATACAGCCGCCGCCAAAGGAAATATTCCCTAAAATTTTGTCTTGGAACTCTTTGCTCTCTGAAAAAATATAAAGCGCCAGCGGTTTCGGCCGATCATTAATTTTTTGAATGATGGTTGAATCATGATCGTATTCAAGGACAGGCAGGAGGGGGCCGAAAATTTCCTCCTGCATAATGGGAAGATCCCATGTAATATCGGTAATGACGGTCGGTTCAATGATTAAAGAATCAATATCATTCCTTCCGCCAATAACAATGCTGCCGTTATCAAGGAATTTTTGTAAGCGCTTATAATGTCTTTCACTCACAATCCGTGTAAACTCTCCATTTTGAAAAACATTATCCGAATATAATTCAGTAATGGTTTCTTTTAACGCATTAATGAATTCATCTTTTACAGCAGAATGAACATATAAATAATCCGGTGCTACACACGTTTGACCGGCATTAATAAACTTACCCCAAGCAATTCTTTTCGCGGCTAATTTAATATTGGCATCTTTATGAACTATGCATGGGCTTTTTCCACCTAATTCTAATGTGACCGGAGTAAGGTGCTTTGCTGCCGCTTCCATAATGATTCTTCCCACAGGCACACTGCCGGTAAAGAAAATATAATCAAACTTTTCCTGTAATAATGCCTGAGTGGTTTCGGCATCTCCTTCAACTACCGAAATGTACTCTTTTGGAAAGTTTCTAGCAATTAATTCCGCAATTAACTTTGAGGTAGCTGGAGTAAGTTCCGACGGTTTTAGGATGGCACAATTCCCTGCAGCTATGGCACCAATAAGCGGGGCAATGGCTAACTGAAAAGGGTAGTTCCAGGGTGAAATAATGAAAACTACACCGTAGGGTTCTGGATAAATATACCCCTTTGATCCTGCCTGTGCGAGTGCAGATTTTACTTTTCGCGGCTGAGACCACTCTTTTATATGTTTTAGAGTGAAGCGAATTTCCTCTAATAAAATTCCTATTTCCGTCATATATGACTCAAACTGACTTTTATTCAAGTCCTTCTTTAATGCAGCCATTAATTCACTTTCATTCGAACGAATGATATGAGCCAATGTTGTTAATGCTTCGATTCTGAAAGCTACATTTTTTGTTTTTCCAGTATAAAAGAAATCACGCTGCCTTGTTAGTAATTCTTTAAAATCTTCCATTCCCTCACTCCTACCTTATTTTAAAGTTATTTTATCATAATGATATCAAATACAAGATTACGTTTAGACTAAATGGAATATTTTTGAATGAATACAAGTTATTGGAGAAATAATATGATTAAACTTCGATAAAGGAGACACTAAATGCTTATTGAAATAGGAACAAAATTTCAAATTTCACAAACCGTTAAAGGATACTTTAATTCATCCGAATCGCTTACCGTTATAACGAATAATGGGGTTACGGTTCAATTTACCCTTGATGATGGTAAAGGCCGTGGATCCATGCCGCTGGATCATTTAAATTATTTATTAAAAAGAGCAAATCTAACACAGATTACCACTAATAGTAAAAGATTATTACTTAATAATGACAGCAATGAGGAAAAAATTGGTTAACGAAAAATAGCCCTCCGAGGAGGGCTTATATAATGACTATATTTATTCTTTAATAACCATCCGCAGCAAGTATTCCGCAAATGCATCGGCAATTTCTTCACCTGATTTTGATCCGCCCTGGGTATACCATTGCTGGATCCAGTTCAATGCCCCTAAAATAATCATCCGTACCATTTTCACATCGACATGGGGGTCAAAAACTTCCTTCGCAATACCCTCGTTTATAATTCTATCAAAATACTGTGAGTAGTTACGTCTTAGATCTAATACTTCCTCCAACTGTTCATCAGAGAAATTTTGATTTGGTTTATCCATTACCATAAACATTGATTTCTCACTTGTCGCCAGTATAATATGCTCTCGGATAGCATTTCTAAGTTTTTCAACAGGATCTAATTTGCTATTATAAACTTCATCAATCCGCTCTAAACTGATCTCCATAATCATTTGGTGGCAATGGTAGAGGAGATCATCTTTATTTTTAAAATAATAGTACATGGATCCCTTTGTCATTAATAGTTTTGCCGCAATTTCTTCCATTGTCGCTCCCTGGTATCCTTTTTCAGCAAGGACAGCCGCGGCTGAGCGTAAAATTTCTTGTTTCTTTTTCGCAATCTTCTGCGCTCTAAAAGATGCCATTTTTAAACCTCCTTCTAAAACAAACGGTTATTTATATTTTCTTCTTTCGAGTTTTAAATTTGAACTAATAGTTATTTTTTTACCCTTTGTTTAAATATATGTTAACTATTCAGAAAAATCAACTATTAATTTTAAAATCAGATAATAGTTGAGAAATGAGAAATTTTATTATCTCATTATTTTTTTCATTTGTCATAAGATTTGTAATTATAAAATATAAAAAAATATTATTTGAATTCTTTATTGATTTTTCCAAATTTTTTAAATAAAATAAAAAATAAACGTCGAGTCAAAAAATAAATAAATAGTCAGGTACGATGGGAGTGAAAACATGCTGGAGTATTTAAGAGCTAAACAATTATTAGTAGACGAAATGATTAACCGATCCGCTCGAAGGTCTCCGAATAAAGTTGCCCTTATAGATGGAGATAGGAGAATCACCTTCAGCCGCTTGCAAAATCGTGTAAACCAATTGGCTGGCTGGTTTCAATCAAGGGGAATCAAAAAAGGAGAAAAAGTAGCTTTATTACTTTATAACTCCATCGAGATCACAGAATGCCTATTCGCTTTGGGGAAACTCGGCGCAGTAGCTGTTCCCATCAATTTTAGACTGCAAAAACTTGAATTTGAGTATATCCTTAATAACTCTAATTCCAAGATGATGATTGCCCACCATGACTTTATAGATGTTATTGGAGAAATGAGAGTAAACCTTCCGGTGATAGAAGATATCATCATTGTGGACCAACGTAAGGAGAAAAATCCTTCCTACTTTGTATATGATGAAATTTTTGAGACCGCTTACAAACTGGTATTAGAAGAGCTTAAGGATGATGATGATTTCCTAATCGTGTACACTTCCGGCACAACCGGTAAACCAAAGGGTGCGGTTCTAACCCATAAAAATGTATTCATGAATTCAGTAAACATGTGTCTTGAATGTGGTTTGACAAAGGATGAAGTTCAAATTATTTCAACGCCATTGTTTCATATTGGCGGGATCTCAGCATTGACGATGTTAATGCTGGTTGGAGGAACGTCCGTTCTACTTCGTAAATTTGACCCAGAACATATATTACAAACATTTGAAACAGAGAGAGTAACGTATTCGTTTATGGTTCCTTCCATGTGGAATATCTTACTTGAATTGCCAAACTTTAAAAATTATAACGTCACGAGTATTCACAAAATTTGCTGCGGTGCAGCAACAACTCCACTGGAGCTAAAGAAAAAACTAATGAAATATTTTCCTAACGCCGGAGTATTCGATACTTTTGGTCATACAGAAATGGCAGCCAGTACAGCTACTTTAAAAGCAAGTGATTCCCTGCTTAAAACTGGATCCGTTGGACTTCCATATTCAAATGTAGAAGTCAGAGTCGTCGATGAAAACATGAATGACTGCCCTCCAGGTAAGGTTGGTGAAATTGTTTATCGTGGTCCAACAACGATGAAAGAGTACTATAAAAATCCAGAAGCAACAGTAGAGGCATTAAAAGGAGGCTGGCTGCACAGCGGGGACCTGGTGAAGATGGATGAAGAGGGATATCTCACGGTAGTTGATCGAAAAAAAGATATGATTATCAGTGGCGGTGAAAATATTTATCCAAAGGAAATCGAAGAGGTTTTATATACGCATCCTGATATCCTCGAAGCAGCTGTTGTTGGAATTCCAGATGAAAAATGGGGAGAGACGGTTAAGGTTTATATTGTATTACGCAACGGAAAAATCCTTACAGAACAACAGGTGATTGACTATTGCACAGCGAGAATTGCCCGTTATAAAAAACCACATTATGTTGAATTTCTAGATGAACTTCCGAAAAATGCATCAGGGAAGATTCTCAAGACTAAGCTTAGAAATCATAATCTAAAAGTTTAAGAGAGTGGAGGTTAATCTTTTGGCCCATTCCCTGCAAAAGTTAAAGGATAACATTCAATATTATTTAAAAGAAAGAATGTTTCCTGATGAATGGTTTGAGATTGAAGGTTTTACACAGGCTTCTGGAGGCTGGACAGATGAAACCTATGTTTTTTCAGTCAAAACAAAGCAACAAACAACAGGGCTTGTACTCCGCAAGTTAAAAAAGGGAAGTTTGTTATCAGAAGAAAGAAGTTTAAACCCTCAATTCAGACTTCTTGATCAGTTAAGCCGGTCGACCACACTCCCGGTTCCAAAAGTTTATTTTCTTGAGGAAGATGAAAGCATTATTGACGGAGAGTTTATCATCATGGAAAAACTAAAAGGAACAAGCTATGTTCCATGGTCTAAGGAAGGAAGATCCTTCCTAACAAATGCCTCTGAAACGACAGAAATACCAAAACAATTTGCCGAACATTTAATTACCTTACATAATTTTCCTTACAGAGAGTTTGGTATTCAAGACATACTCCAGGAACCTTCTGAAGGAAAAGGGTTTATTGAAAGAAAGCTAGCAGAACTAGAGGGGTTATATTTAAAGTATAAAATCATTTATGACCCGGTCATGACAGATGCGCTTGAATGGCTAAAACAGCACCAGCCAAATGCCCAGCGTTTATCCATCATTCATGGAGATTATCGAACAGGAAACATACTCTATGATAGACAGAATATTAGTGGAATCCTAGATTGGGAGGCAGCAGAAATCGGCGATCCCCTAATGGATGTGGCCTATATTTGTGCCAAAGCGAATCGGATGGACTCAAGCTTACTCTGTTATTTATTAGATAAAGACTGGTTCCTCCAATATTACTCTGAAAAGACTGGATTAAAAGTGAATGAACAAGATTTGCATTATTACGAAGTACTTCATCAAGTAAGATTTCTATTACTATCTCTTTCTGCAGCATATTCGTTTGAGAAACAACAAACAACAGATATTCGAATGGCCAGGCAGGGATATCGATGGACAATGATGCGGCATATGTTAGCTGAAACGCTGGGATACTGAGGTGAATAAGAATGCTTGATAAATCAAATGCTTTCAAAATGATGAATGAGGTTCTTAAGAGAGATATATTACCGAATCTTACGGATGATATGGCAAAGGAACAAACTGTTGCTATATTATCATTACTTAAAAATTTGGATGCAAATACTGTTCAAAACGAGGAGCCCTTCAAACAGGTGAATAGCTTACTACTAAAAGAGTTAAAAGAGCTTTTGAACAAATTAATACAGGTGTCTTTTAACCCTAAAATACAAGCATTCTGTGAGGAGTTTTCTTCCATAAATAAACTAGAGCAAGCTGAACGTTCTCGATGGGAAACTCTTAATCGATTATTTTCTACTATTATTCAATTTATCTATCAAAATAGTGAATACCACTCCTATATTCCAGAAGTGAGGAAAATAATCAGACAGCAGTTGGAAATTGAAAGAAAGACTGTTTTTTAAAAGCAAATTTTTTTAACCTTTTCTCTGAACATAGATATTTTTTTTGAATGAAGGTTTAAAGTCTTAAGGAGGTAATCATGAAAGCGATTGTTTTAAGAGAAATTGGCGGGCCGGAGCAATATCGTTTTGAGGAAGTTGATATGCCCAGTCCCAATGACCATGAAGTGTTAGTCCGGCTAAGAGCAGCAGCTTTTAACCGGCGCGATATTTTTATCCGAAAAGGGGAATATCCAGGAATCCAATTACCATCTATTCCCGGTGCAGATGGAGCAGGTGAAATAGTTGCGGTTGGTAAAGAGGTCACTGACCTGCCAATCGGATCTAAAGTAATCATTAATCCAGCGTTAAACTGGGGTGATAACGAAAGAATTTATACCAAAGACTTTTCCATTGTCGGCGTCCCTACAAATGGCACCTTTGCAGAGTATATAAAGGTGCCAATTGAAAATGTTTTTCCAAAACCAGATTATCTTTCTTGGGAAGAGGCAGCAGCCTTGCCATTAGGCGGGCTAACTGCTTTCCGAGCTTTATTTACGAAAGGTAAGGTAAGAAAAGGTGAGAATGTTCTTATTCCTGGAATAGGAGGTGGTGTTGCTACATTCCTGCTGCAGATGGCAGTGGCCATAGGAGCACATGTGTATGTTACTTCAAGCAGTGAAGAAAAAATTCACAAGGCAATGAGGTTAGGAGCATCCGGGGGAGTCAATTACAATGAAAAGAATTGGGAGAAAGAATTAAGGAAATGGATGCCAGACGGCACGGATGTATGTATCGACAGTGTCGGAGGAGAAAATTTTCAAAAACTGTTGAATATCGCAAAACATGGAAGCCGGATTGTAACATTTGGTGCAACTGCAGGTCCGGTTCCACAGCTGGTTATGCCAAAACTATTTTTAAAACAAATTGAAGTGTTAGGGACAACGATGGGATCACCGACTGAATTTGGCAAGATGCTATCCTTTTATTCGGAGCATACTATCAAGCCCGTTATTGACTCGATTTATACTTTTGACCTTATTGCAGAAGGACAGAACCGAATGGAAAGTGGACAAAACTTTGGTAAAGTCGTTGTTACCATGCCATGGGACCTATGATAATCAATGGGGGTAAAAACCAATGAGCAGAGCTTTCCTCAAAGAAGAGCACAAAATATTTAGAAGGTCACTTAGAAAATTTTTAGAAAAGAATGCCATTCCCTTTTATAACCATTGGGAACAGGAAAAACTGGTCCCTCGATCATTCTGGAAAAGGATGGGGGAAAACGGATTTCTTGCCCCTTGGGTAGATGAAAAGTTTGGCGGCGTGAACGCTGATTTTGGCTATTCCGTTGTTATCAACGAAGAATTAGAACGGGTAGGCAGCGGTCTGGTGGGGATCAATAATCATAATGACATCGTTGTTCCGTATATTAATAGTTTCGGAAACGAGGAACAAAAGGAAAAATGGTTACCAGGCTGCTTAACCGGAGACGCCATTACGGCGATTGCGATGACAGAGCCTGGTTCAGGATCCGATTTAGCTGCGATAAAAACTACAGCTAGGAGAGAAGGAGACTACTATATTGTAAACGGTTCAAAAACGTTTATTACTAGTGGAATACATGCTGACCTGGTGGTTCTTGTCTGTAAAACAAACCCAAAAGCAGTACCTGCTTATAAAGGGGTTAGCCTGCTGATAGTAGAAACAGGCACACCAGGCTTTAATAAAGCAAAGCAGCTTAGTAAAGTGGGACAGCATTGCTCGGATACAGCGGAACTTGTATTTGAAGATGCTAAAGTTCCAGCTAGTAACCTGCTGGGAGAAGAAGGCAAGGGATTCTATTACTTAATGGAAAAACTGCAGCAGGAAAGACTATTAGTAGCAGTTGGTGCTGTTGCAGTGGCAGAACGGATGTTTGAGATTACAATGGAATATGTCAAACAAAGGACTGCTTTTGGCAAATCAATCAGCCAATTCCAAAACACTCAATTTAAAATGGCAGAAATGGCAACAGAAATCCAAATTGCCCGTGTATTTGTAGATGATCTAGTAGCCAATCATATTCAAAAAAAGGATGTTGTTACACAAGTATCGATGGCGAAATGGTGGGTCTCAGACCTTGCAAAGAAAATCGCAACACAGTGTATGCAGCTCCATGGAGGCTATGGGTATATGGAAGAATACGAGATTGCCAGAAGGTTCAGAGATATCCAAGCGACTTCTATTTATGCCGGAACCAATGAAATTATGAAGTCAATCATTGCTAAAAAGCTAGAATTGTAAGGAATATATACTGAAAATTCTATATTTTCAAGGAAATATAAAACAAAACCAATTCTAATTTTTCCCTTAGGAGGGCGAGTTGTTCATGAAAAAAGTAAAATTAGGTTTAATTGTGTTAGTGCTTTCCATTTTTGCTGCTTTAGCAGGGTGCAGTAAAGGTTCTGAAGAAACAACCGGCAGCTCTGAAGGAACAATTGAAATTGGGGTAGTATTAGCCACATCGGGCCCAATTGCTCAAACAGGTACATGGGTTTTAGATGGACATAAAACAGCTGAAAAAGAAATAAATGGCAATGGCGGCGTTAAGATTGGCGATAAGACTTATAAAGTTAAAATTGTCCACTATGATTCAGAAGGAAGAGCGGAGTCGGCAACCGCTGCAACGGAGAAGTTGATAAACCAGGATAAGGTTTCAGCGATTCTGGGAACATCCATCAGTTCAGAAACGGCTGCGATGATTCCAATTGCTGAACGTTCAAAAACTCCTTTAGTAACATTTGTTGCAGCCAGTGACATCTTAACAGCTCAGGGAGCTAAATACTTCTCTCAAGCAGCACCTGCAAATAAAAACTATGTAGATGCCGGGACAAAAACAATGAAAGACATGGGAATGAAAAATGTTGCTTTAATTTATGTTGACGATGCCTGGGGACAATCCTATGCAAAGCTTTATCCACCGGTAATGGAAAAAGAAGGTCTTAAAATTGTTACAACTGAAAAGTTTGCCCCAGAACAAAATGAATTTATGACCATGTTAAATAAAGTAAAAGCAGAGAATCCTGATGGGATTTTACTTGCAGCGGAAACAGAATTAGCCGTTCCTCTTTTAAAACAAATTGAAGAAGTAATGCCTGATGTGAAAATTATGGAAACAGGCGGAACGATTCCTGAAGAATTAATAAAATTAGCACCAAGTGCAGCAGAAGGTATCGTTGCCTTAAGCCGTGCAGGAGCAGTTTCACCTGAAATCGAAGCATTCCAAGACTTATTTGCAAAATCATATGATTATGTACCAAACTCTTTCTCTTTCTCCGGCTACGATGGTATCCATTTTATTGTCGATGCGATGAAGAGAGCAGGAACAGTATCTGATAAAGATAAAATTAATAAAGCAATCCGTGATGCAGAGTACAAAGGACTTATCGGAACATACAGCTTTAACGAAAAAGGTGAAAACAGCTTATTAGGGAATCGCGCTGTTATTAAAGAAGGAAAAGCCGTTTATCAAACGGTTGATCAGCCTTTACCACAGTAATTTATAGAGGGGCAGAGATCTTGGTCTCTGCCTCCCATCATAAAATGGGGAGGTTTATTCATGGGAGATCAAATTATTCAATCCTTACTAAATGGACTCGTGAGCGGCAGTATTTATGGATTAATGGCCATTGGTTTTACTCTGGTATTTGGAATTATGCATGTCATTAACCTGGCACATGGGGAATTATATATGCTTGGTGCATTTACTACTTTTATTATGGTAGGAGTTTATCAAATTAACTTTTTTGTGGCAATCCTGGCTGCAATGTTGATTGTCGGGGGATTGGGATTCTTAATTGAACGGTATATTTTCCGTCCTCTTCGTAGCACCGCTATGTTAAATACACTATTAGCTTCGATTGGATTATCGATATTTATTAGTAATCTTGTATTAAAAATCGCAGGTACTGGAATGAGAAGTATTCCAACACCATTCTCTGAAAAAAACTTTGAAATCCTTGGCGCTGTTATTTCTACTCACCGTTTAATGGTGCTATTGTTAACAGCCATCTTAGTGGCCGTTTTATTCTGGGTGATTAAATTTACAAAATTCGGCAGAAGTTTACGAGCAACTTCTCAAGACCAAGATGCTTCCGCCTTAATGGGTGTAAATATTAATCTTACATACGGGCTGGTTTTTGCGATTAGTGCCGGAATGGCTGCGATGGCCGGGGGATTGATTGGATCTCTTTATGTTGTTGATCCTACGATGGGATTAGGACCAGGATTAAAAGCATTTATTATCGTGATATTAGGTGGAATGGGAAGCGTAGTGGGGGCCATTGTTGGAGCGTTTATTATGGGTTACGCCGAAACGTTTACATCCCTTTTCTGGGCTGCTTCCTATCAAGATTTAGTAGGTTATATTCTGTTAATTTTGGTTCTACTATTAAAACCTAATGGTTTATTTGGAGGGATGAAAAGATGATCATCAGTAACCGAATGAAAATCGGATCCATAATCGCTGTACTGGCCATCCTTTCAGTCGCACCTTTTTTCTTAGACGCTTACTTAATTCATATTCTCAACCAAATTGGGATATGGGTCATTCTTACAGCAAGCCTCAATCTTATGGTCGGTTATACAGGTCAGCTTTCTTTTGCCCATATCGGCTTATTTGCAGTAGGGGCTTACACAAGTGCCATTTTAACGACAACTGCGGGATTCTCATTTTGGAATTCCTTTTTAATCGCTGCTTTAGTTGCAGGAGTGTTTGGATTTTTAATCGGATTACCGGTTCTCCGATTTAAAACACATTTTTTTGCCATTGTTACTTTAGGTTTTGGTGAAATCATTCGTTTAACGATATATAACTGGAGAGATTTAACCGGGGGGCCAAACGGGATTTATAATATTCCATTTCCAACGAATATTTTAGGACTGGATTTTGCTCTTCGTGAACATTTTTATTACTTAATTTTATTAAGTGCTGTATTGGTAGTCTTGTTTGTTAAGTTTTTAATAGGCTCTAGAACAGGCAAAGCGATGATTGCCATTCGCGAGAACGAAAACTTCGCGCTGTTTGTGGGCATCAATACATGGAGAGTAAAAATATTTGCCTTTACCGTGAGTGCAGCACTTGCGGGGTTTGCAGGCAGTCTTTACGCTCATTATAACTCCTATATTTCACCGTATTCCTTTACGGTTGCAGAATCAGTCAGTATTTTATTAATGGTCATTATTGGCGGGATGGGAACGATTATCGGCCCTATTCTTGGAACAACTTTCCTTATCTTCCTGCCAGAACTATTAAGAAGCGTATCAGAATGGCGGATGGTGATTTATGGAGGATTACTAGTATTAACAATTATGTTTATGAGAGATGGAATTCTTGGTCTTATTAAAAGTATAGTCTCGAAGGAGAAAAACAAAAACGAAAAAAATGTTAACCAACAACTTCTGTCTACTGGAAAGGGGGAGACGAAAATTGCTGGAAGTGAAAGGAATTAGTCGTTTTTTTAAAGGGTTAGTGGCGCTCGATAACGTTTCTTTTACAGTTGAACAAGGAAACATTTTAGGCATTATCGGCCCAAACGGTGCCGGCAAAAGTACGCTTTTTAACTGTATTACTTGTTTTTTTCCGCCTTCAGAGGGTTCGGTATATTTTGAGGGGAAGAAAATCACTGGATTAAGCCCTTATCAAATTACAGAATTAGGCTTAACGAGGACCTTTCAGCATACGCAAGTTTTTCCAAAGTTGTCCGTCTATGAAAATATTACAACTGGACAGTACGTTATTAAAAGAAAGGATCCTTCGAGGACAAAGGCTCATTTGGAACAAAAAGCTCATGAAATTATGGAGTTTGTAGGTGTCAGTCAATATAAAGATACCACCGCTGAAAATTTAAGCTTAGGTTATCAAACACGGTTGGCCATTGGGATTGCTTTGGCAACAGAACCGAAGCTATTTCTATTGGATGAGCCTGCAGCTGGTATGAATCCGGAAGAAACCAATCAATTGGTTCATCTGCTGCGAGAAATCCGCAATAAATTAGGTGTAACCATCATTTTAATTGAACATGATATGAAAGCCGTTATGGGCTTGTGCGATAAGATCGTCGTATTAGAGTACGGGAAGAAAATTGCAGAAGGAACACCGCAGGAAATACAACAAAATCCTCGAGTCATTGAAGCTTATTTAGGGAGTGAGGCACTTGCTTAAAATTGATAATCTTCAAGTCCATTATGACAAAGTCCAGGTCATCCATGATATATCACTAGAGGTCAATGAGGGGGAAATTGTAACCCTCATTGGCTCTAATGGTGCCGGTAAGACCACATTATTAAGAACCATTTCGGGTATTAAAAAAGCTTCAGGAGGTTCGATTTCCTTTTTAGGACAGCCGATCCACCAGCTATCTTCCCATAAAATTGTTGATTTAGGAATAGGGCATGTGCCAGAAGGAAGACATGTTTTCCCGGATATGTCTGTATATGAGAACTTACAGATGGGAGCTTTCCGGCGAAAGGATTCGCAAACAGCCATTAAAAAGGATTTGGATCATATTTTTGATTTATTTCCACGGCTAAAGGAGCGAAGCCAGCAAATGGCTGGAACGATGAGCGGCGGGGAACAGCAAATGCTTGCCATCGGCCGAGCGATCATGGCGAAGCCCAAGTTATATTTATTTGATGAACCATCTCTCGGAATTGCCCCGCTCATTGTTGCAGAGATTTTTAGAATGATTAAGAAGATGAATGAAGAAGGGTCAACCATTCTTTTAGTAGAACAGAATGCTAATGCAGCATTAAAGATTTCTGATAGAGCGTATATCCTTGAAACCGGAAAAGTAGGTCTGGAAGGTCAGTCAGCTGAACTTTTAAATGACGATCGCGTTAGAAAAATTTATCTCGGATTTTAATAATATGGAGGTGTCCGATATGACCTATGAAACGCTTTTATATAAAGAATCGATTGATGAGGGAATTGCATGGATAACGATGAACCGGCCGCAAAAGAGAAATGCCATTAACAAAAAAATGATTGTGGAAATGGGCGAAGCTTTCCGTAAAGCCGAAAAAAATAATGACATTCGTGTCATCATCTTTAATGGTGAAGGTTCTTGTTTTTCAGCTGGCCATGACTTATCGGTAGAGGAACATTATCCTAATACTTCGGAAGAGAGAATTCAATGGGAGCGAAAATATTACTTTGATGAAATCATGTATTTGCGAAATATTCGTAAACCATTAATCTCTCAAGTTCATAGCTACTGTATTGCAGCAGGTCTAGTATTAGCTTTAATGGCCGATATTGTCATCGCTGCAGATGATGCCGTGTTTAATGATCCGGTTATAAGAATGGGCGCTAATAGTCAGGAAGTTATGATTCTACCGTGGGTAGTTGGCGAGAAAAAAGCAAAAGAATTACTCTTTACAGGAGATAGTTTAACTGCTGCAGAAGCGCTTCAGTTTGGAATGGTTAACAAAGTGGTTCCCAGGGAAGAGCTGGATTCAGCTGTTTATGAAATGGCAAAAAGAGTTGCTATGATGCCGCCAATAGCTGTTTCACTTGTAAAAGAGTCCATTAATAATACGCTTGACAATATGGGCTATACCAACTCGATGAAAATGCATTTTGCCTCCCATTTGTTAAGCCACTCCACTGAAGAAGCTAGACAGGGCATGGGAACAGATAAGCGCGGGAATTTAAAAAAATATTTTGCAGAGCGAGATAAATCTTTTAAATCTTAAATAGTATAAAACTAGGAGGTGAGAGAATGACAAATTTACCCTATACGAGAGAACACGAAATTTTTCGTAAATCGGTTCAAAAATTTTTAGAAATAGAAGCGGCTCCTTATTTTAACGAGTGGGAAGAAAACAAATGCATTCCTAAGTCATTTTGGAAAAAGCTAGGTGAACAAGGGTACTTATGTCCATGGGTAGATGAAAAGTACGGCGGCTTAGGTACTGATTTCTATTATTCGGTCATACTTTATGAGGAGTTTGAGAAAATTGGATCAGGGATGTCCGGAATTGGCCTTCATTCTGACATTGTCATTCCTTATATTGATTCCTTTGCAAATGAAGAACAAAAGCAAAGGTGGCTGCCGCTGTGTCTAAATGGGGATAGCATTTCGGCCATTGCAATGACGGAGCCCGGTGCTGGATCCGATCTTGCGGCTATTAAAACGACAGCCCGAAAAGACGGAGACAAGTACATTATTAACGGAGAGAAAACCTTTATTACGAATGGTTATACAGCTGATTTGGTTATAGTAGTTTGTAAGACAGATCCTCATGCCAATCCTCCTCATAAAGGAATCAGTTTATTTGTTGTGGAAGAGGGAACACCTGGTTTTACAAAAGGGGCGAAACTAAATAAGATTGGTCAGCATGCAAACGATACTTGTGAGTTAATTTTCGATAATGTTAGAGTTTCAAAAGATAACTTACTAGGCGAAGAAGGAAAAGGTTTTTATTACTTAATGCAAAAGCTCCAGCAAGAAAGACTGCTCTGTGCTCTTGGCGGTATTGTTTCAGCCGAAGAAATGCTAAAAATGACTGTCAGCTATACGACTCAGCGAAGTGCATTTGGTAAGAGTATCAGCCAATTTCAAAATACCCAGTTTGAACTGGCAGAAATGGCAACAGAAATTAAGATCGGTAGAACATTTGTAGATGATTTAATCGTAAAACATGTGAATGGTCAAAACGTTGTTACGGAAGTAAGTATGGCCAAATGGTGGGTTACAGACCTGGCTAAGAAAACCGCTTCAAGATGTATGCAATTACATGGCGGCTACGGATATATGGAAGAATATGAGATTGCAAGAAAATATCGAGATTTAGCCGTTACATCGATCTACGCAGGAACCAATGAAATCATGAAAGTCATTATTGCGAAAAACATGGGACTTTAGCACTGACTTTATTTTGAACTAAAATTCAAAAAATAAATCAATTGTAAAATTATGGGAAAATTGATATTATTTAATTAATAGATGAAAACGGTATCAGTAATAGAAAGGAGAGGAATTACATGCCTTTACCATTAGATGGAATTCGAGTTCTTGACCTTACAAGGCTGCTCCCTGGTCCTTACTGCACCTTACTGCTCGCTGATTTTGGTGCAGATGTCATTAAAGTAGAGGACCCAATAGCAGGTGATTATGCCCGTTGGTATGAACCGAAACTAGGGGATCAAAGTGCAATATTTCTTTCACTCAACCGAAATAAAAGAAGTGTCACTTTAGACCTGAAAATGGAAAAGGATAAAGAGATATTTATTGAATTAGTAAAAACGGCAGACGTATTAATTGAATCATTCCGCCCTGGAGTCATGGAACGCCTCGGTCTTGGTTATGAGGAGCTGCAAAAACATAATAAAGGTTTAATTTATTGTGCGATTACGAGTTATGGACAAACCGGTCCATATGCCAAAGACCCCGGACACGATTTAAACTTCCTTAGCTATTCGGGTCTGCTGGACCTGCAGGGGAGACCAAATGAAACCCCAGTCTTATCTTCTGTTCAAATTGGTGATATCGGCGGAGGATCGCTCATGGCAACAATCGGAATCTTGTTATCTATTATTGAAGCGAAAAAATCCGGTGAAGGACAGTTTATTGATATTTCGATGCTGGATGGGGCCGTTTCATGGATGCAAACGATTCTCCCGGACTATTGGGCTACTCATGCACTTCCAAACCGGGGTGAATTAACGTTAAACGGAGGGAAAGCCTGTTATGAAATCTACCGGACAAAAGATGACCGATTCTTGGCAGTGGGTGCACTTGAATTTAAGTTTTGGAAAAATTTCTGCACAGTCATAGGTAAAGAAGAGTTTATTCAGAGACTGGAAGACCCTATTGAAAAACAGCGACTCATGAAACTCGAAATTCAGGAAGTAATGATTCAGAAAACATTAGAGGAATGGCTTGAACATTTTAATGGTATCGATGCATGTGTTTCCCCAGTGTTAACTCCACAAGAAATGACCGAAAATCCACAAATCAAACACCGAGAAATGATAGAGGAAGTATACCAGCAGGGGGTTGGAAGGATTAAACAAATTGCAAATCCTATTAAATTAACAGGAAAAAAGTTTAATTTGAGACGTCCGGCTCCGAAACTTGGAGAGCATAACTCCGAAATATTATCCGAGTTAGAACTTCGGAACTCAGAGGGAGTTGTCGAGAATGAGTAGGAATTATACCGAGGATGGAATTACATTCGGTCTAGAGTTAAAAAATTTAAGAAAAAGAGTAAGAAATTTTATTGATGAAAAAGTTATTCCTGCGGAAACGATATATGAAAAAGGTGGGATCCATGCTGA
This sequence comes from Neobacillus sp. Marseille-Q6967, assembly GCF_946151075.1. Taxonomy (GTDB): domain Bacteria; phylum Bacillota; class Bacilli; order Bacillales; family Cytobacillaceae; genus Neobacillus. Next base: position 1,119,704 of record NZ_OX267715.1, read on the forward strand.
TCAAGTTCTACTAGAACTTCAGAATCAGGTGAAAGAAGAAGGTCTTTGGGCCCTAGGATTACCGAAAGAAATTGGCGGCGGTGGATTATCCTTTATGGATTATGTTCATATCAACGAAATCGTCGGCCGCTCAGAGCTCGCTATGTTCGCCCTAGGTACCCATACAGCACAAGATTCAACCATGCTGAATCTTTTCGGAACTCCTGAACAAAAAGAAAAATGGCTGTATCCAATGGTAAAGGGAGAAATCAACCCTTCCGTTGGATTAACGGAACCTGAAGTTGCCGGTTCAGATCCAACTTTAATCCAAACAACTGCGGTTCTAGATGGTGATGAATGGGTTATTAATGGGCATAAGTGGTTTACAACATTAGCGAACAAGGCCGCTTTCACTACTGTGTTTTGTGTAACGGAACCAGATGCCAGCCGGCATAAAAGAGCCTCTATGATTATTGTTCCAACAGATACTCCAGGATATGAAATTGTCCGAGTAATACCCACAATGGGACATCAACATGGCGGTCACTGCGAAATTAAACTAACCAATGTCCGGGTGCCTAAAGAGAACTTACTTGGAAACCGCGGCGAAGGGTTCGTAATTGCTCAAAAACGCTTAGGTCCGGGAAGAGTTTATCACTGTATGAGATGGTTAGGGCAGGCACAAAGAGCGTTTGACCTTATGTGTCAAAGAGCCAATTCCCGCTATGCCCATGGGTCACTATTAGCTGAGAAACAAATGATTCAAAAATTCATTGCCGATTCCGCAACAGAAATTCAAGCTGCTCGATTAATGACTTTTGAGGCCGCTAAGAAAATCGACCAAGGTGACGAAGCTCACATCGAGATTGCGATGATTAAAGTTTTTGGTGCGAAAGTTCTTCACGATGTCATTGACCGGGCAATTCAAGTTCATGGTGCACTGGGCGTCACTGGGGATACTCCACTAGAAAAAATGTACCGGGAAGCACGCTACGCTCGAATATATGACGGTCCTGATGAAGTGCATACCGCTTCAATCGCCCGGAGAATTTTGAAGCTTTACAAAGAGGGCGGAAACTGGAGCCCTGAAAGAGAATAAACTAGGGAGGCTGAAAAAATGGAGAATCAAGCGGTCATCACTGAGGTGAAAGACGGATATGCGATTGTAACCTTAAATCAACCAAATGCGTTAAATGCCCTCTCTACTGAGATTGTTGAAGGGTTAACCGAAAGCATGAATAGGTTAAAGCATGATCCTGCTATCCGTGCGGTAATTTTAACTGGTCATGGCAGGGCGTTCTGCGCAGGAGGGAATATTAAAGGATTCTCTGATGTTACGTCAGCTGCTGGCGGCAGAAAATACATGCAAGATCATACTGGATTTTTAAAAGATTTAGCTCAAATGGAGAAGCCGGTTATTGCAGCTGTTAATGGCTATGCAGTTGGTGCTGGACTTAGTATTGCTATTGCCTGTGACGTTGTTATAGCGGTTCCATACGCCAAGTTTGCTTTAGGTTTTCACAAGCTGGGCCTCGTTCCTGATCTCGGAGCATTATATCATTTACCAAGAGTTGTGGGTATGGCACGGGCAAAAGAATTAGCATTCTCAGATCGTACCCTTTCAGCTACAGAGGCAAAAGAATATGGCATTTGTTTAGAGGTGGTCGAAGAGGGGCAGTTATTAAACCGCGCTGAGGAGCTGGCAGCATCTTTTGCTGCAAGTCCAACAATCGCAATTGGATTAGCAAAATCTATTTTAAACCGCAGCTTTGAATCTTCTTTAGAAGACATTCTCCGTGAAGAGGCACTTGTACAGGGTATTTCATTTACTACTGTAGATCACAAAGAAGGTGTTCGGGCATTCCTTGAAAAATCCAAACCAACGTTTACAGGTTCCTATTTATAATTTTAAAGGGGGAAAACAGATGAAGAAATGGCTGGTAAAACAAATTGGTGAACCTAAGGACGTCCTGCATTTAGTAGAAAGTCCAAAACCAGTACCACAGGAGGATGAGATCCTAATAAATGTAAAAGCAGCAGCACTTAACTTTTTTGATATTCTCTTATGCCAGGGAAAATATCAAGAAAAGCCGCCGCTGCCATTTACCTTTGGTTCAGAAGTATCCGGTGTGGTTGTAAAAGCAAAAGAGGGCAGCCGGTTTAAAGAAGGTCAGCGGGTACTTGCTTTACCTAAATTACCAAATGGCGGACTCTCCGAGTACATCTCTGTAAGTGAGAGTTCTGTTTATCCAATTCCAGACTCCATGAGCTGGAATGATGCTGCAGCACTGTTTATTACATATCATACCTCTTACTATGCGTTATTTGATCGTGCCGGACTCCAGGAAGGAGAAGTATTGCTGGTTCATGCAGGTGCAGGTGGAGTAGGGTCCGCTGCAATCCAATTGGGAAAAGCCGCAGGTGCTTACGTTATTGCAACTGCTGGAGGGCCGGAAAAAGTTCAGATTTGCCGTGAACTTGGTGCCGACATGGTTGTTGACTACTTAAATGAAGATTTTGTAGAAGTTGTCAAGAAAGAAACAAATGGAAAAGGTGCAAACGTTATTTATGATCCAGTCGGTGGCAACGTGTTTGACCGTTCGAGAAAATGTATCAGCTTTGACGGAAGAATTCTTGTTATCGGGTTTGCTGGAGGAGAGATTCCGACTATTCCAGCCAATCACGTGCTAATTAAAAATTACTCCATCGTAGGTGTTCACTGGGGATTAATGAATCGTTTAACCCCAACAAGAGTATTCACTGAACACGAAGAATTAATGAACCTTTATGAACAAGGGAAAATCAAGCCGCTCATATATAAAGAATATAGCTTAGAACAAGTACCTCAAGCATTAGAAGAACTAGCAACACGAAAAACATGGGGCAAAGTGGTTATAAAATTGTAGGGATTAAAACTAATATTTCGTAAAACGAAAATTAGGAAAGGGGAGGAAAGTATGAAAATTCAGGAATCCATTGCATTAGTAACGGGTGGAGCTTCAGGTCTTGGAGAAGCAACTGTTCGAAATATTGTTCAAAATGGCGGTAAAGCTGCTATCTTAGATCTTTCCGAAGAAAGAGGAAATAGATTAGTAGAAGAACTTGGTGGGAATGCTATTTTCTTTAAAACCAATGTAACGAGCGAAGAAGATGTCCAAAAGGCGATTGATGGTACGATTGCAAGGTTTGGCAGCATTAATACCGTTGTAAACTGCGCAGGGATTGGAAATCCTGAAAAAACCGTCAGCAGGGGAAAAGCACACGGATATGAAAGCTTTAAGAATGTGATTGAAATTAATTTAATCGGTACCTTTAACGTCATCCGACTAGCAGCTGAAAAATTAGTAGAAAACCAGCCAGATGTTGAAGGAGAACGCGGAGTCATTATAAATACTGCATCTGTCGCAGCTTTTGACGGCCAAATTGGTCAAGCTGCCTATAGTGCCTCAAAAGGTGGAGTCGTTGGAATGACCCTGCCAATTGCCCGTGACCTTGCGAAATCCGGTGTCAGAGTGGTGACCATTGCACCAGGATTAATTGAAACTCCTTTATTCGGAACATTGTCTGATAAAGCTAGAACGGCCCTTGAAGCACAAGTTCCATTCCCATCAAGACTTGGACGCCCATCCGAATATGCCCAGCTGGCACAATCTATTATCGAAAATGTTTTACTTAACGGTGAAACAATCCGCTTAGATGGTGCGATTCGAATGGCACCTAGATAAAAATAAAAATAGCTTACTAGAATAGAAAAGGATGGTATCGATGAAATTATTCAATCTAGAAAATAAAGTAGCAATCGTAACAGGCGGCAATAGAGGACTAGGGCGAGCAATGGCACTGGCTTTGGCTGAAGCAGGAGCTAATGTTGTTATTGTTGGCAGGGATGAGGAAAAAAATCAACAGGTCGTTTCAGAGGTTCAAGAAATAGGCAGGAAGGCTATCAGCCTTTCTACAGACCTCCGAGACGTTGATGCCATTGGAGAGATGGTAACCACTGTTGTAGAGAAGTTCGGCAGACTAGATGTTTTAGTTAACAACGCTGGTGTGTCTCATACTGGCAGAGCTTTGGAAGTAACAGAAAAAGATTGGGATAAGGTAATGGATTTAAACGTAAAATCTCTTTTCTTCTGCTGCCAGGCCGCAGCAAAAGTAATGAAGGAGCAAGGATCCGGAAAAATCATCAACCTTGCGTCTGTTGCAGGAGCTGTAGGTGATTTAGGAATTTCTGCTTATACCGCCAGTAAATCTGCCGTGATCAATCTAACAAGGTCACTCGCGTTGGAATGGGTCCGGTATGGAATCCAGGTGAATGCAATTGGTCCTGCTTATATTGAAACCGACATGAACACGGAAGAATTAGCCAATCCAAAAGTTCGGGGGAAAATCGTTGGCAAAACACCTATGCAGCGGTTAGGTGAACCAGAGGAATTGGCTGGAACTGTTATTTTACTTGCATCTGATGCTAGCAGTTATATCACGGGGCAAACCATCTTTGTAGATGGCGGCTGGCTTGCACAATAATTTTATCTTTTAGAGGTGGTATTCCGTATGACAAGCACTATGAAAGCTGCCATTTATTATGGACCGCGGGACTTACGAGTTGAAAGTGTTCAGGTTCCTGAAATCGGACCAAACGATATTTTATTAAAGGTTAAATACTGTGGAATCTGTGGTTCAGATGTTCATGGCTATGGTACCGGATTATACATTCGTAAAGGGCAGATTATGGGGCATGAATTTTCCGGAGAGGTCGTCAAGGTCGGACATAATGTCCAAGGAATCCGTGTTGGAGAAAGGGGTACCGGATTCTATGCGGGGGTTTGCGGTACTTGCTTCTGGTGTAAAAGTCATCAATATACCCTGTGTCCGGATCTATTTAAAAACTCTACTGGTTATGGCCTCCCTGGGGCCTTTGCAGAGTATGTCAAAATCCCTAATGCTATTCCAGGGGTGAGTTTTCATCACATCCCAGATGAAATTGATGATATGACAGCCGCCACCATTGAACCAGTTTCAGTATCAGCCTACACCGTCGAGCTTTGTCAGCCAGAACCAGGAGATCAAGTGGTGGTGATGGGAGCTGGCTTAATTGGGAATGTCGTTATGCAGGTATTTAAAGCTTCATCTGTTGAAAAAGCAATTGTCACGGAGGTTTCGGATCTCAGACTCCAGGCTGCTATTCAGTCAGGGGCGGATACCGTCATCAATGCAGCTAAAGAAAATGTTGTCCAAAGACTAAAAGACATTACCGGGGTTGGACCATATCACTTTAATGAAGGGGCCATGGCAGATATCGTTGTCGATGCAGCAGGAGCACCATCAGCTGTTGAGCAATCGTTTGAAATTGTCCGCAGCGGCGGCACGATTGCTTTTGTCGGTCTTCCTGAGAAAAAAGCCCAAATCGATACAACGAAAATTGTTCATAAAATGCCAAAAGTAATAGGAGCTCTAGGCGGAAACTTTATTTCATCCATTTCTCTATTAAAAGAAGGAAAGGTAAAGACCCGTCATTTAGTCACACACACCTATCCAATAGAGAATGTACAAGAAGCGTTTGAAACACAGATGGATCCGCATAAGTCAGTGAAAGTCATGATCGAGTACTAGAATCTAAGTTTTAAAGGAGATAACGAATGAGACTAAAAGATAAAGTTGCCATTATTACAGGTGCAGGCAGTGGTCAAGGAAAAGCAGCAGCGAAAATATTCGCTCGCGAGGGAGCTGTCGTCATCATTGCGGAATGGAATGAAGTTAACGGAAAACAGGTCGAAGATGAAATAAATGCTGCTGGACAGGAAGCACTTTTCATTCAAACTGATGTTTCTAATGAAAATAATATCATTGCTCTTGTTGACGAAGTAATGAAACGATATGGAAAGATTGATGTTCTATTTAATAATGCTGGAGTAGGTTTTTCTTCTAATTCAAAATACAAAATGGACCGATTAACCGAAACACCACTTCAAGATTGGAACCAGATTCTCTCCATAAATTTAAATGGAGTTTACTTATTATCAAAATATGTGATTCCTATTATGAAAAAGCAAAATGGCGGCAGCATTATTAATAATTCCTCACTTAACGGCATAATCGGTGTTCCAGGTGCGGATGCCTATACGGCTTCAAAAGGTGCGGTGGTAGCTCTCACGAGAGTAATGGCCGTTGACTATGGGAAATACAATATTCGAGTTAATTGTATATGCCCAGGTGCAATCGATACACCCATGATTGCTGAGGTAATGAATAATGAGGCTTTCTATAGTGCTTTTACAAGTAATCCCTTACGAAGAGTAGGAAAGCCAGAGGAAATTGCAAATGCTGCGTTATTCCTAGCTTCAGAAGAGTCAAGTTATATAACAGGATTGATTATGCCAGTAGATGGCGGAGTAGCAGCCCAATAAATTTTGAAAGAATCGTAGATGTGAGTTGGTAATTTTCCGCAGAATCCCTGCGCTAAATTTTTATAAGAATAAAGGAGTGAGTACTTTGGCTGAAATCTACCAGAAAGAAATCAAGCTTAGTGATTACAAAAAAGAAGATTTAGTTAAGTTTTATAAAGAAATGGTGAAAATTAGGAAGTTTGATGAAAATTTGATTCGTTTGATGCATGAGGGAAAAGTTTCAGGATTCTACCATTCTGGCATCGGTTCAGAGAGTGTATCTGTAGGTTCTATTACGAATATCCTCCGCGATGAAGATTATATTTTCTACAATCACAGAGGCTGCAACCAAAAGATTGCTAAAGGAGTACCTCTCTCAAAAATTTACGGAGACTTCTTAGGAACAGTTGAGGGAACTACGAGAGGACTTGGTGCAGGAATTGTACATAGTGCCGATCCATCAAGAGGTGTTTTAGGACAATGCGGAACCATTGGATCACAGTTTAATATTGTCGTCGGTACAGCTTATTCAGCAAAACTAAGAGGTACTGATCAAGTTTCAGTATGTTATTTCGGTGACGGTGCAGCATCACGTGAACCATTACATGGATCGCTTAACTGGGCCGGTTTGTATAAGCTGCCAGTCGTTTATATTTGTGAAAATAATGGCTATGCTATTTCATCAACATTTGAAGAAACCCACTCTGTTAGAGAGCATCTTGCTGATTGGGCTTGGGGATATGGAATTCCAAGCTGTGTTGTGGATGGTAACGATGTCCTCTTGATGCAAGAGGTTGTGAAGGAAGCTGTCGAAAGAGCAAAAAGAGGGGAAGGTCCAACCTTTATCGAGGCAAAAACATTCCGTCACAGAGGTCATTATGAGGGAGACACTTATGATTATGTTGATCAATCTGTGTATAAGGATTGGAAAGAAAATCGCGATCCGATTAAAAATTTCAAGAAACAATTACTTGAAAATGAAATTTGTACTGACGATGAACTAAAAAATGTAGAAGAGACATTGGATCAACAGATCCTTGAAGCCATTAAAGTAGCGGAAGAAGCTCCACTGCCAGATCCAAATAGAATTTATGAAGGACTATTTGCCTAAGGAGGGGTAAGGATGAGTACATCAGTAAAAGTAAAAACGATTTCAATGCGGGATGCGATTCTTGAAGCATTAACAGAGGAAATGGAACGGGATCCGAAAACTGTATTATTCGGTGAGGACGTAGGGAAATTTGGAGGTATAAATGCAGTAACAAAAGGATTATATGAAAAGTTCGGAAAAGAACGTGTGTTCGATACTCCGATTGCTGAAACGACTATCGTAGGGGCTGCCTTAGGGATGGCCATTACAGGCTTAAGGCCAATTCCTGAATTGCAATTTGGGGATTTTGTAGGAATAGCATTCGATGAAGTGTTTAACAAGCTCGGAAAATGGCGTTATATGCACGGCGGCCAAATGGAAGTGCCTGTCACCCTTCGTTTGCCAGTTGGTATTGCCGGAGGCGCTGGTCCGGAGCATTCGCAAAGTCCACAGGCATTATTTATGCATGCTCCAGGCGTTCATATCGCGATTCCGTCTACACCAGCTGATGCAAAAGGCTTATTGAAAACTGCGATTCGCGACAATAATGCGGTTCTCTTCTTTGAACATAAGCTTCTTTATGGAATGAAGGGGGAAGTTCCAGAGGGGGAATACCTGATTCCATTAGGAAAAGCAGATGTAAAACGTCAGGGAAGCGATGTAACGATTATCGCTACTGCTCTCCAAGTCCATACGGCTTTAGATGCTGCTAAAAAGCTAGCCGCTGAAGGTATTGAGGTGGAAGTCGTTGATCCACGGACACTTGCCCCATTAGACAAGGATACCATTCTTGAATCTGTTCGCAAAACCGGCCGTGTGTTGATTGTCCATGAAGAACCTAAAACAGGCGGCTGCGGGGCAGAAATAGCTGCACAAATTTCTGAGGAAGCTTTGTTCGATCTTCATGCGCCTATTAAGCGTATCGGCAGCCCGGATGTTCCAATTGCTCAAAGTATCTATTTAGAGCAGTTTTATCGTCCAAGCGAAGAACAAATCATTGAAGCAGTAAGAGAATTAGTAGAGTACTAAACTATGATACCGAATGCATCCTAATGGGATGTATTCGGGGATTTGTACATACCATTATAAGGAGGAGTTAAGGATGAATGAAGTAAAAATGCCCCGCCTGGGTGTCACCATGCAGGCAGGAACCGTATCGACATGGTTAGTTGAAGAAGGTGAATACATCGAAAGGGGTGATTACCTTTTTGAGCTGGAAACAGAAAAATCAACGGTTGAAATAGAAGCAATGAATTCAGGAGTATTACGGAAGATCATTGTTCCTGAAGGTCAAGAAGTTCCTGTTAACACCGTTATCGCTATCATTGCAGAAGAGGACGAAGAAGTTGAACTAACTCCTTATTTAGAAACGAAGCCAGCGGAGGAAGCAAAGGTACAAGTAGCTGCTGCTGTGGAAGCTGTAGCAGAGAAACCAGTCGCAGCTGGCAAGGCTGGCGGAGGCGGAAAAGTTGCTCCTAAAGCGCGGCAACTAGCTAAACAGTTAGGGGTCAACCTTGATACTGTTATCGGAACTGGAAGAGACGGACTTATTACTGAAAAGGATGTACAGAATGCTGCCAGTCAAACTACTCCAGCTCTAAGAGTGAAAGAAACTATTAGCTTAAACAATGTTAAAAAATCGATGTCTGAAAACATGTTAAACAGTTGGAGAAACATTCCTCAATTTACGCAAATCGTTAGTGTCAATATGGCCCAGGTGTTAAAAGCGAAGAAAGAGTTAGAGTCTGTTTCGATTAATGATGTGATTGTAAAGGCTGTTGCGAATGTAGTCCGTGAAAATTCCATTGTAAATAGTAGATTAGAAGACAATAAAATCGTTGTTTTTGAGGATGTAAACGTATCGGTAGCCGTCAACAGTGAACATGGCTTAGTTGTTCCAGTGGTAAAAAATGCTGATAGCAAGTCTGTATCGGATATAGCAAAAGAAATTAGAGGTCTTTCTGAAAAAGCGAAAAACAATCAGTTAACACTAGAGGATTATGCAAATGGAACGATTACTGTATCGAACCTCGGAAGCCTTGGTATCGAAACAGGTACACCAATTATCAACATTCCACAGTCGACGATTATCTTTGCAGGAAGCATTCAAAAAATCCCAGTCGTCAATGAATTGGATGAAATTACAGCGGCACCAATAATGAAGCTGTCAATTGCCTTTGATCACCGTTTTATTGATGGTGTAACAGCCGCAGGGTTTACCAATGCAGTAAAGAGTGCCCTTGAAAATCTATCAGTTAATAACTTGGCATAAGAGAGAGCCTTTTTGGTTCTCTTTTGCCATACCCTTTATTATATCGGCTATGTTAAACATGATGCTGATTTTGCACAACGTTGATTGGAGCGGAAAGCGAAGCGCCTGGAGCAGAAATCAACAGGTAAAAATAATAGAGCCATTTTATAAGTGAAAAAGGAGTGATCAATGGTGTTCAATTTTACTGAAAGTGATGAACAAAGACGAATGCTGGATAAGGCAGCAGAAATTATGGATAAGTATGTATTTCCCAATGAAAAATACATGGTTCCCCATCGCGGGTTACCGGATGACATTTTAAAACCATTACAACAAATCGTAAAAGAAAATGGCTTATGGGCCGGACATTTACCGAAAGAAGTCGGTGGAATGGGAATGGGATTCGTTTCTTTAGGCTTGCTGTCGGAGGTTATTGGCCAAAGTCCAATTGGACCATACGTGTTTGGTTCAATGGCGCCTGATGCCGGTAACGGTGAAATTTTAGTACATGCTGCAACAGAAGAGCAAAAGGAAAAATATTTAAAGCCGTTAGCAAACTATGATATCCGTTCCTGCTTTGCTATGACAGAGCCTGAAGTATCTGGCTCTGACCCAAGAACATTACAAGGAACAGCTGTTAAAGACGGAGATGAGTGGGTTTTAAATGCTCATAAATGGTATACGACTGGAGCAGAGGGTGCTGCTTTTACCATTGCAATGGTTGTAACAGATCCCGATGCCGACCCTTACCATAGAACAAGTTTATTCTTAGTTGATACCGATAATCCAGGCTTTGAAATCGTTCGTGAAGTTCCGGTTATGGGTGACCATTATGTCGGCGGACATTGCGAAGTACGTTTTACTAATTGCCGGATTCCTGAGAAAAACCTGCTTGGTAAACGCGGTGAAGGCTTTAAGCTTGCCCAGCTGCGACTTGGGCCTGGGCGAATTACGCACGCTATGCGCTGGTTAGGTGTTGCCCGCCGCTCATTAAATGAAATGATAGCTTATTCCTTAACGAAAAAAGACGGTAATAAGACACTTGCAGACTCACAAATTATCCAAAATTATATTGCAGATTCGGAAGCAGAAATTCAAGCTTCTAGGCTACTAACTTTACATGCAGCCTGGAAAATGGACCAAGGCGATCAAGCCCGCAAAGAAGTATCCCTCATCAAATTTTATGGAGCACAAGTATTAAACAATGTGATTGACCGTGCCATTCAAACATTAGGAATGTATGGTTTAACCCCGAACACGCCATTAGAAGGTTTATTTAGAGAAGCGAGAGCTGCCCGTATTTATGATGGTGCAGATGAAGTCCATAGAATGGTTGTAGCCCGTCAGGTATTAAAGGACTATCAAGCAAAGGAGAGATCGAATGAGCCAACAACAGTTCCAAAATAAGGTAACTGAAGTTAACTGGTTTAAAGTTGAACGGTATCTTAAGCAGGAAATTCCAGGGTTAAGTGATGCATCTATTCAAGTAAAACCTTTTTCTGCAGGATACTCCAATTTAACTTACTTTATCACGATTGGTGATTGGCAGGCTGTTTTACGTAGACCTCCATTTGGTCCTATCCCACCAAAAGCTCATGATATGAAAAGAGAATGTGAAATTCTTGAAAAACTCAACCGTGTTTTCCCATTAGCCCCTAAGCCATACCTTTATTGTGAAGACTCAAATATCATGGAACGGCACTTTTATGTAATGGAGAAAAAAGAAGGTATTGTTTTGGATGATTCACTGCCTGCTGAATTTGAAAATCGTGAAGAGACTGGACGGCTTGTTTCGAATGCAGTGGTAGACACGCTGGTCAAATTGCACATGATTGATTATGAAGCAGCCGGGTTACATGATTTTGGCTACCCCAATGGGTACTTAAGCCGTCAGGTGCATGGCTGGATTAAACGTTTCCAAAATTCCAAAACAAATGATATTCCTGCAGTTGAAACACTAGAAAAGTGGTTAATAGACAATATTCCTCCATCACCCGCTCCAACTATTGTTCATAATGATTTCAAGTTAAATAATATGATGTTTTCTAGCTCAAATCCGGGTGAAGTCGTCGGCGTCTTTGATTGGGAATTGAGTACCATTGGCGACCCTTTTACCGATTTAGCCGCAGCCATCGCCTATTGGTCTGCTCCCGGGGAGGAGGATACAGGATTGACTTCTGTTACCACCAAGCCTGGGTTTTTCTCTCGGAAAGAACTATTAGAACTCTATGCCAAGAAAAGCGGCAGGGATGTATCAAATATTGATTATTACTTAACCTTTGCTTTTTATAAAATTGCTGTTATTCTTCAGCAGATTTATTACCGTTGGAAAATTGGAGAAGCAACAGATGAGCGTTTTAGTAAATTAGATATTGGAATTAAAAACTTACTAAATCAAGCAGGAAAAGCACAACGAAAAGAGCTTTTACGATAAAACTTTATATCTTTTAATTGAAATATGGGAGTGATTGTCGTGACCGATATACTGATAGATAAAGAGGTAGGAATCTTAAAAAAGACCGTACAGTCGTTTATAAGGGAACATGTGCTACCAGCAGAACTTTCTCCAGAGAAGTACGTTAAAGAGCTTCCTGAAGAAGTAGTAGCGTGTCTTCAGGCGGAGGCAAAAAGGTTTGGTTTGCAAGCATTAGGTGCAAAAAAGGAATGGGGCGGGACAGGTCTATCTTTATCAGCAAGAGCAGTAATACTGGAAGAAGCAGCAAAACATCGGCTGGGTTTATATCATCCAGCTGCAGATGCATTTGGCGGGGAATTTCCGAGTTTCCTTGAGAAATGCTCAAAGGAGCAAATTGAGAAGTATATAAAACCTGCCATTGAACAAGGAAAGGGCTGTTTTGTAGCAGTTTGGGAGCAGCAGGAGGATAACAACCTTGAAAATTTGACCACTACAGCCTTTAAGGATGGAAATGGGTGGATCCTGACTGGTAGCAAGGTTTACATTCAACATATGGAACAGTCATCCTTTGGGGTGATCCTTGCCAATTGCCAATTAGATAATGGTGATCTACAACCTTCCCTATTTTTAGTAGATTCCAAGCTCTTGGACACAAAAGAAACGGTATTGATTGATGTTCAAACCACTCATAGTTTTTCATTAAATCGATTCCGTGTTAATGACTGTCAAAGAATCGGGGAAATTGGAGAAGGTAATGCTTTAGTTCAGCACTGGCTGGCAGAATCACAGGTATTGCTTGGTGCCAAAAGTATAGGAGTAGCGGTTAAAGCGTTGGAATATGGAAAAAAGTATGCAAAACTACGTATTACCCGGGGTAAGCCGCTTGCTGAATTCCCGACAATCCGTACGATGCTTGCTAAAGCAGTGTTAAATATACAAGCGGGAAGATTAATGGTAAACGATGCTGCTCAGAAAGTAGAAAACAAGGATTACGATTGGCAGTTAGCAGCACAAATGGCAAAACTTCATTCGACGGAAACAGCGTCTAAAGTAATCGATGATGTTTTACAGATTCACGGCGGTTCTGGTTTCGCAGGTGATTTGCCAATCGAAAGATGGTACAAAGAAATTCGGATTGCTCGAGTAAACCTGCAAAAGGCAGAAACGATAATTGAAAACATAGCCGAAACGATCCTATAGAGTCTATAATTACTCCCTGGGAAACTAGGGAGTAGAATTTTTGGAAAATTTAGTTAGCGGGAGGGATTTCGACAGAAAAATGGAATTTATATAATGGAGGCGTTTTCACTTTTTAAACACAATTGTAGAGGAGCGAAAAGATGATTGATTTTATTAGATCAAGACAGTTGTTAGTGGACCAAATGCTCGACAGGTCAACGAGGAGGTTTCCTGATAAGGTTGCACTGGTAAATAACGATATGTGTGTAACCTACGAAGAACTACATAATCGAGTTAACAGCTTTGCGGGATGGCTCCAATCCAAAGGCATTCAAAAGGGTGATAAGGTTGCATTGTTACTGTTTAATGGTATCGAGTATGCCGAGTGTTTATACGCTATTGCAAAAGTTGGTGCGGTCGCTGTCACTATTAACTTCCGCTTGCAGCCATCTGAAATTGAATATATTCTAACGAACTCTGAATCAAAAATGATTGTCATTGATAGTAACCTTGTTTCAACACTTGAAACAATCATGGACTGTATTCCGAACCTCGAGGATATCGTTGTGGTTGATGACAATAACCTACATAATCATTCCTATTATTCATACCAACAAATTTTTACTAATGTTTACACACCAGTTTTGGTTGAGCTTGAAGATGATGATGATTTTTTAATCGTTTATACATCGGGTACAACCGGCAAACCGAAAGGTGCTGTCTTAACACATAAAAATGTTTATTTAAACGCCATGAACTATTCGCTTGAATTTGGACTAACCAAGGATGAAGTCCAGTTAATCACAACTCCTATGTTTCATATTGGCGGAATCTCTGCCTTAAGCATGGTCATTCTAATGGGAGGCCGCTCAGTGTTCCACGATAAATTTGATCCGGAGCGGGTCCTAGAAACATATGAAACAAAGAAAATCACGTACAGCTTCATGGTCCCTTCGATGTGGAATATGTTGCTAGAACATCCTAAATTTGCAGAGTTTGATGTTACAAGCCTAAGAGTTTTATGTACAGCGGCTGCTTCCACACCATTAGAATTGAAAAAACGACTGATTAAGCATTTCCCGAATGCGGGGGTTTTTGATACGTATGGGCAGACCGAAACATCTCCTGGGACAACGACATTAAAACCAACGGATTCATTAAATAAGTCCGGTTCTGTCGGTTTGTCATTTACCAATGTGGAAATTCGAGTTGTTGATGAACAGATGAACGATGTAGCACCAGGACAGGTTGGAGAAATCATTTTCAGGGGTCCGACCGTTATGAAGGAATATTATAAAAATCCAGATGCCACTGCTGAAGCGTTTCGAGGCGGATGGCTGCACAGCGGGGATTTAGTCGTGGCAGACGAAGAAGGCTATATATCAGTAGTAGACCGTAAAAAAGACATGGTCATAAGCGGCGGCGAAAATATTTATCCAAAAGAAATTGAAGAGGTTTTATATACCCATCCAGATATTCTAGACGCGGCCGTGATTGGTGTCCCTGACCCCAAATGGGGAGAAACCATTAAGGCATTTATCGTTCTGCGGAATGGTAAAAGTTTGAGCAAGCAAGATGTCATTAACTATTGTTCTGATAAAATAGCCAGTTACAAAAAGCCCCGGCATGTTGAATTTTTAGACGAACTGCCACGGAATGCGGCTGGAAAAATATTAAAAACAGTGCTTCGAGAAGAAGAATTGAGGAATGTCTCAAAACAGGCTTAAAGATAAGTGGCATTTTGTAACAGGAGACCAGATAAGTTTTTAACAAGTTTGAAAAAATATGAACATATGATTTACATGTATGAGGTTAATAGAGTTATTTTTACTCTATTTTTAAAAATATATTTTTGATAGTAGGAGGAAGAAGTATGCGTGAAGTAGTAATTGTGGAAGCCGTTAGAACTCCGGTAGGAAAAAGAAAAGGGGTGTTAAGCTCCATTCGTCCAGATGATTTGGCTGCAAAGGCATTAAAAGAATTAGTGAATCGTGCCGGTATCGACCCTGGTTTAGTAGAGGACGTTATTATGGGATGCGTTTCACAGGTAGAAGAACAAGGTCTAAATATTGCCCGTAATGCTGTATTAATGGCAGATTTCCCTATTACCGTACCTGGAACGACACTAGATCGCCAATGTGGATCTGGTCAGCAGGCGATTCATTTTGCAGCCCAGGCCATTCTAAGTGGAGATATGGATATTGTCATTGCTGGCGGTGTCGAAAGCATGACTCGAGTTCCTTTAGGATCAACTCGTCAAAAATCGGATTGGAGTGAAACTCTAACTTCTCGCTATGAAATGATTCATCAAGGATTGTCAGCTGAGAGAATAGCAGATTTATGGGGCTTTACTCGCAGACAATTAGATGAATTTTCCTTAGAAAGCCATAATCGTGCGATTAAAGCACAAGAAGAAGGACGTTTTGACCGTGAAATTATGCCATTAGAGGTAACGGTAGAAGATGGCTCAACCATTGTTGTAAAACAGGATGAAGGCCCGCGCAGAGGCTCAACCATTGAGAAACTTGGTACCCTTAAACCAGCCTTTACTGAAGACGGGAAAATCCATGCAGGCAACTCAAGTCAAATGAGTGATGGTGCTGCAGCTGTTCTTTTAATGTCCCGTGAAAAAGCAGAGGAATTAGGTCTAAAACCACGTTTCCGGATTGTTGCCCGCTCTGTCGTGGGTTCTGATCCAACCTTAATGCTGACAGGACCAATTGAAGCCACAAGACAGGTTTTAGCTAAAGCTGGCCTTACCATTGAGGACATGGACACATATGAAGTAAATGAAGCATTTGCTCCCGTTCCTATGTGCTGGCTAGAAGAAATTAAGGCGGATCCAAAGAAATTGAATCCAAATGGCGGTGCGATCGCTTTAGGTCACCCGCTTGGGGCAACAGGTGCCCGTCTTATGATTAGCATGATGCATGAATTGGAAAGAACTGGCGGACGCTACGGTCTTCAAGCGATCTGTGAAGGCGGCGGTATGGCAAACGGAACCATTATTGAAAGAATTGGCTAATTTCCTAAAGTGTGATTCGGTTAATCCGCGGAAATTTAAGAGATTTCCGCGGATATCATTAGATAGAGATGAAGGGAGTATTCATATTCATGGATAGACCTTTTTTAACAGAAAGTCATGAGCTTTTTAGAAAGTCTCTTCGTAAATATTTAGAAAAGAATGTCATTCCTTATTTCGAGCAATGGGAGGAAGAACGCCGAGTACCACAATCTTATTGGAACGAACTGGGTGAACTCGGTTTCTTATGCCCATGGCTGGATGAGGAATATGGCGGAATGAATGCTGATTTTGGATACTCAGTAGTGCTGGGAGAAGAACTGGAAAAAGTAGGAACAGGAATCAGCGGACCGTCGATTCACAATGATATTGTGATGCCCTATATTTCTTCCTATGGCTCGGAGGAGCAAAAGAAAAAATGGCTGCCGCGCAGTACAACAGGCGAAATCATATCATCAGTGGCCATGACAGAACCAGAAACAGGCTCGGATTTGGCTGCGATTAAAACAACAGCCGTTAGAGACGGCGACCATTTTGTCATTAATGGGGAAAAAACATTTATTTCAAATGGATATACTGCGAATTTTGTCGTTCTCGTTTGTAAAACGAACCCGAACGCAAAACCAGCACATAATGGAATCAGCTTGATTGTACTAGATGCAATTGATCAAGAAGTTCCTGGCTTCCGGAAAGGCAAAAAGCTAAATAAAGTCGGACAGCATTCCGCTGATACGGCTGAATTAATCTTTGAAGACTGCCGGGTGCCAGTTGAAAATTTACTTGGTGAAGAATGTAAAGGTTTTTATTACTTAATGGAGAAACTCCAGCAAGAACGTTTAACGGTAGCAATTGGAGCTATGACAGCTGCAGAGCGCATGTTAGAGATTACCCTCGATTATGTAAAGCAGCGTGAAGCGTTTGGAAAGCCAATTAGTAAATTCCAAAATACGCAATTTAAAATTGCTGAAATGGCAACACAAATCAAGATTGGCCGTACCTTTGTTGACAACCTGATTGTGAAACATATGGCTAATGAAAATATTGTAACAGAGGTTTCCATGGCAAAGTGGTGGACCACCGATATGGCGAAGAAAGTTGCAACCGAATGTATGCAGCTGCACGGGGGTTACGGTTATATGGAAGAATACGAGATTGCAAGAAGATATCGTGATATCCCCATCTCATCTATCTATGCAGGAACCAATGAAATCATGAAAGTAATCATAGCTAAGAATTTGGGACTTTAATTTTATAGAATAGGAGTGGATTGAAAATGACAAAACTCGTTCATTTAGAAAAAACAGGAGGGATTGCTGTTGTTACAATCGACAATCCCCCAATGAATGTATTAAGCGGACAGGTTGTAAGAGAATTAGGTGAGGTATTTACAGATATCGCTAATGATTCCTCTGTTGTTGTTGCAATTTTAACAGGTGCCGGCAATCGTGCGTTTATGGCAGGTGCAGATATCAAAGAATTTCCATCGTGGCTTGGTTTAGGTAAAGAAGAATTAAAAGAAATTAATATGAACTCTCATAAGGTATTGAATTTTATTGATGACCTTCCAAAACCAACGATTGCAGTGTTAAACGGAATTACCTTTGGCGGCGGCTGCGAGCTTGCGTTAACCTGCGATATCCGGATTGCTGAGCAGCATGCGAAATTAGGCTTGCCGGAAGTGAAGTTAGGCCTGTTTCCAGGCGGCGGCGGAACTCAGCGCTTATCCAGGTTAATTGGACCTTCGAAAGCAAAGGAATTAATGTTCCTTGGAGATCCCATTACAGCAGATGAAGCTCTTTCACTTGGGTTGGTAAACAAAGTGGCGGCATCGGGTGAAGGAATGCAGGCTGCGTTGGAAATGGCAAAAAAGATGGCTGGCTATTCCCTGCAGGCACTCAGCAGAATTAAGAAGGCTGTAAATGAAGGAGTTGATACTTCTTTTGATGCAGGCATTGAAATTGAAGCAGATCTTTTTGCTGAAGTGTTCGCTACAGAAGACGTAAAAGAAGGGGTCGCAGCCTTTATTGAAAAACGTTCTCCTTCTTTTAAACATCGTTAATTAAATTTAGATAATAGGGAGTTAAATGGTGGGTGGCACCCTATGTGACTTGATTTCTAGTCAAACTCTAAAACGGTCACGTAAAGGCTTTCTATATGAACAAAGTTCATTTGAAAAGCAAAAACGGTCACGTAGAGGCCTCCTATGTGACCAAAGATCATTAGGAAAAACAAAAACGGTCATGTAGAGGCGCTCTATGTGACCAAGGTTCAAATGAAAAAGGAAAAACAATCACGTAAAGCCCCTCTATGGGAACTAAATAATAGGATAGTACCAAAGTTGGTAATGTAAATGTTTGAGTTGAGCTAACTAAACTGAATGAGCCTGCAGTCATTCAGTTTAGTTCAGCTAAACGATCTTTATGCTCATATTAATTATTAGAAAGAGTCTATACATACGTTAAGTATGCTGTGGTTAGGGATTCATCCAACCGAAAACGTAAATTGCGAAAATTCAACGCTTTTAGTAGATAAGGAAGATCAAGAAATCTTAAAACTAGGAAGGAGACGTAGTTTTGCTGAATGATATAGGTGTTACACAAGTTACCATTCCGCTCCCATTTCGCTTAAATCACGTGAATTGCTTTTTAGCAGAGGGACAAAGAGGATGGACCATCATTGATGCAGGATTAAATTCAGAAGTTTCGAGGGATATTTGGCAGCCGATTATAGAAAAACACGATGTAAAAGATATTATTTTGACTCATTATCACCCAGACCACTTCGGCTATGCGGGAACTCTTCAGCAATTAACCAACGCAGAGGTTTGGATGACCGAAGTAGATGAGCAGGCGGGATTAACTTATTGGGAACCGGAATCAATGGAAGAGGTTAATCGAAACTATGACACATGCGGGCTGCCCAATAATCTATCCCAGGAGTTAACAACCGATGAAAATAGCTTTAATGCCAGAGTAAAACCTTATCCTATAGTGAATCATCATCTGATAGAGGGAATGAAACTTCAGTTTGGAAATTATGAATATGAAGTTATTTTTACACCGGGGCACTCTGATGGATTGATTACTCTTTATAACGAAGAAAAAAGTATTCTTTTTTCGACCGACCATATCCTGCCGAGAATTTCTCCCAATATTTCTTACTGGTTCCGCGGCATTCGAAATCCTTTAGAAGCATTTTTTCGTTCGTTGGAAAAAATTAAAAGATTAGATGTGGAATATGTCGTCCCTTCTCATGGTAAGCCGTTCTGCGGTGCCAATCAACGTATTGAAGAATTATTTTCGCATCATCAAGAACGATTAGAGAAAGTATACGAAATCATTAAAGAACCGAAGACGATTTATGAAGTAAACCAACAGCTGTTTCAAAATTTAAATATTCATGAGACTCGCTTTGCTGTTGGCGAAACATTAGCTCATCTTGAATACCTTTATTTAAATCAACAATGCAAAAAAAGCATGGAAAATGGTACCTGGTATTACGAAGCAATATAGGAGGATGGTTAGAATGTCCGAGAATTTCATTTGTTCAAATGAACATCAAATATTAATGATTATGATTAACCGTCCTGATCGATTAAATGCACTAACCGAATCAGCCATTAATGAATTCATCGGTATTTTGGATCAAGCTGATCAGGATGATGAAGTAAAGGCGATTATTGTCACGGGCAATGGACGGGGCTTTTGTGCTGGAGCAGACTTAGAAGGCGAAGATCCTTTTGCTGATCAGGATATCCCCGAAGATGAGTTTCGTGATTGGGGCGGACGCTTAGCACTAAGAATCTATGAGATGAAAAAGCCAATGATTGCGGCGATAAATGGCCCAGCTGTTGGTGTTGGAATCACGATGACTCTTCCAATGGATGTCCGAATTGCTTCAACAAATGCCAAAATGGGATTTGTTTTTACACGCAGAGGGATAGCCCCTGAGGCGTGCAGCGGCTGGTTCTTGCCACGAGTGGTTGGTATCAGTAAAGCCGCTGAATGGACGTTGACAGGACGAATCCTCTCTGCTCAAGAAGCATTAGATGGAGGACTTATCAGTCAACTTGTTTCACCGGATGAATTACTGCCTAAGGCAGTTTCAATCGCTGCAGAAATTGTAGATAATACCTCCAGTATTTCGGTTGCCCTGACAAGACAACTGTTATGGCGAATGCTTGGTGCCGATCACCCCTATGAATCGCATAAAATTGAATCAAAAATGATTCAGTGGCTTGGGGCACAAGAGGATGCAAAAGAAGGGGTAAAATCCTTTTTAGAAAAAAGACCTGCACAATTTAAGATGAAAGTTAGTTCGGATATGCCGCCTTTTTATCCATGGTGGGACAAGTAATGACAGAGGCTGCTAGGACGGGTACTAGGAGACAAAATTGTATAGAGAATTAAGTAAAATGTCCTCTAGAGTGGTTCTAGAGGACAAAACAGGTTAAGAACCCAATCAAAGTGTCCTTAAGAACAGACCCACTGTAAACTGAAAGCTCTAATAATTTTAAAATACCCCATTAAGCTCGGTATTTGAGTATACCGCAATTAGTACAACTGCTCTTCGATCTCCAATATTGGTTACCTTATGCGGTACACTTGCATTCCAGCTAAATGAGTCGCCTTCTTCTAATGTGACAATATCTTCACCTTGTTCTGCCAGAACTTTCCCCTCAAGTACGAGGTGGCATTCTTCCCCTTCATGGGCATGGGCGTCTCCAATCGAAGCCCCTGGAGGGAACTCCACACTCCTTAGGCTTAATCCTCCCATTGAAGAAATATGCTCAAGCTTTAAATTGTTAAAACTTGTTGACGTTCTAGAATCCTTTCGAACGACTTGCATATGCTGTTTCTTTTCTAACAATAAGTAAGGTAACGGAACTTCTAAAAAGTTCGCTATTGTTTGCAGTGTATTAATTGATGGTGATGTATTATTATTTTCAACATTACTTATAAAACCTTTGGAAAGCCCTGTACCTTCACACATTTGGGCAATCGTAATTTTCTTACGGTTTCTGATTGCTCGAATTTTTGAACCGATATCCAGTATAACCACCTCTAAAGTTTCCTAATATAGAACATATTTATATAATAGCAAAAAAAGTATTGACAATACAAACAGAATCCTGTTAATTTATAAACAATAAATATTCGTATTAAGAAACAAAAATACGGATTTTATTTTTGTCTTTATGTTTTCTTATATGAATCTTTTTTATTTATTAGGAGATATATAAGGGCACAGGATAGAAATAAACTAGAGAAACGAAAGGATGATATATGTTGAATTCTCCGATGTTTTATGAGCTTCGGCGGCCACAACAAATCAATCCGGATCAAACCTACCCTGCACTGTTTTTAATGCACGGGATTGGCAGCAATGAACAAAACATGTTGTCTTTGGTCCATGGGTTAGAAGATAAGTTTTTTATATTTAGTATTCGTGGTCATCTGATGCAGCCGCCTGGTTTTGCCTTTTTTACAATTGAAGGC
Source organism: Neobacillus sp. Marseille-Q6967 (assembly GCF_946151075.1). GTDB lineage: Bacteria > Bacillota > Bacilli > Bacillales > Cytobacillaceae > Neobacillus. The sequence goes on from NZ_OX267715.1 coordinate 1,141,522, forward strand.
TACGGGAAGCCCCACCGTGAAGTGTTTGATCAAGCCGTAAATAAGTTAACGAATTTTATTGATTATGCTTGCGAACAGTATCCTCTGGATAAGGACAAATTATACCTCATGGGCTTTAGTCAGGGGGCCATTCTAGCGATGACGCTTGGTTTATCACTAGGAAGCAAGATTAAAGGGATTATCGCATTAAGCGGTTATATTCCTGCATTTGTTAAGGAAGAGTACAAAATACAATCTGTTGAACAGCTGTCAGCTTTTATTTCACATGGTGAAATGGACCAAGTCCTTCCATTTGAATGGGGAGTGGCTAATCATGAATACTTCCGTGTTTTAGGTGCAAAGGTTACCTTCCGTACCTATCCAGATGGCCATACAATTTCAATGGAAAATTATCAGGATTTTATGAAATGGTTATTAAATGATCTAAATAAATATAAGGGAGAGACAAAAAAATGTTAAAAAAATATGAGATTGGTACGTTAATTCTTCGAGTGATGTTAGGTGTTATATTCTTTGTGCATGGACTTGTGAAATTCCAAGGCGGTATTGAAAATACGGTTGGCTGGTTTGCGTCCATTGGACTTCCTGGATTTCTGGCATATGCTGTAGCCTTATTAGAAATGGTTGGCGGAATTGCTCTTATTATCGGATTAGGAAGCAGACTATTTTCAGGTTTATTCGTAATCTTAATGCTTGGTGCAACAGTTAAAGTAAAATTAGCAGGCGGGCTTTTAGGAAACGGCCAAGGGGCCGGATATGAGTTAGACTTAGCTTTAATGGCGATGGCATTAGTTATTGCTATAACTGACAGCAAGCTGTTTGCAGTTGATCAAATTCTTTTCAAAAATCAAAAAAGAGAAACACAATCTGTATAAAAAGAAGGAGGAACAAGTATGCTTCCATCATTCTTTATCGCTCATGGTGCCCCGTTACTTGCCATTGAGAACAATGAATACACTCAATTTTTAAATCAATTAGGACAGGACTTGCCGCGTCCTAAAGCCATCGTATTATTTTCCGCCCATTGGGAATCACAAACCCAAAAAATAAGTGAAGTGGCTCAATACGAAACGATTTATGATTTTGGAGGGTTTGACCCGGAGTTATATACAATTAAATATCCCGCTCTAGGAGATCAAGGCTTATCCCAAGAAATTAAAAATTTATTTACTTCAAATGGAATCCCTTTTCAAGTAGAAACGGAACGCGGGCTTGACCACGGGGCATGGGTGGTACTAAGGATGTTGTATCCAAATGCAGATGTTCCGGTAATCGCGATGTCTGTCAATCCACGCTTAACCCCTGAAGAACAATATAAGATTGGAAAATCGTTATCCGTATTGCGTCAAAACGACATTTTAATTATTGGCAGCGGCGGTACGGTGCATAACTTAAGAGCGGTTAAATTTGCAGATAATGGGGAAATCGATCAATGGGCTGTAGAGTTTGATGTCTGGTTAGCAACCTATCTTCACCATTGGGACCTTGAATCATTATTTAAGTATGATTCACTTGCACCGTATGCAGAGTATGCTGTTCCTCGTTATGGAAACGAACATTTTATTCCCATTTTCTATGCAATGGGGGCTGCAGATAATAAACAAATAGCTTCATTACTTCACCGGAGTTTTCGTTACGGTAACCTAAGCCATAGTGTATGGCAATTTGGATAAGCAAACTAAAACACTAACGTAAACGTTAGTGTTTTTTATTCAGTGCATATATTTTGAACGTAATTCTTTTTTTTGATATTATTATACGGTTAATGTTATAAACCATTATCTATACTATAAATATAAAAAGTTTTAAGGTGGTTATTATGAGTCAAGACTATAGAGTGTTATTATATTATAAATATGTAAATATCGAAAATCCTGAAGAGGTTGCCGATGAGCATCGCCAATTCTGTAACGATTTAGGATTAAAAGGCCGGATTATCATTGCTGCTGAAGGCATTAATGGGACTGTTTCAGGCACGGTTGAACAAACCGATGCGTATATTAAATATATGGACGAGCATCCCCTATTTTCCGATACTGTCTTCAAAATTGATGAGGCATCAGAGCATGCATTTAATAAGATGAAAGTCCGTTATAGACCAGAGCTTGTTACGTTACGGTTAGAAGATGATGTAGATCCGAAAGTGACAACCGGAAAACATTTAAAGCCGAAAGAATTTTTTGAAGCTATGCAAAGAGAAGATACGGTTGTCATTGATGCCCGTAATGATTATGAATATGATCTAGGCCATTTTAGAGGCGCAGTACGGCCTGATATTTTAAATTTCCGCGACCTGCCGGATTGGATTCGAGAAAATAAGGAGCAATTTGAGGGAAAGAAAATTCTTACGTATTGTACAGGCGGCATTCGTTGTGAAAAGTTCTCTGGCTGGCTCTTAAACGAAGGATTTGAAGATGTTTCCCAATTAGAAGGCGGTATTGTCACTTACGGTAAAGATCCTGAAGTACAGGGTGAATTATGGGATGGCAAGCTTTATGTCTTTGATGAGCGTATAAGTGTCCCTGTTAACCGTAAAGAACATGTTGTTGTAGGTAAGGATTACTTTACTGGCGAACCTTGTGAACGTTACGTTAATTGTGCTAACCCAGAATGTAACCGAAAAATCCTTTGCTCTGAAGAAAGTGAGCACAAGCATTTACGCAGCTGCTCTCATGAATGCAGAACCCATCCGCGCAACCGCTATGTTGCTGAGCATGGATTGAGCCAGGAAGAAGTAGAAGAAAGATTAGCCAATCTACAAGAAGCATAGAAAAAAGGCTGTACTCTCAAAATATTGAGGTACAGCCTTTTCCTATTTTTTCGCAACCACACTAGCAGCATTCAGTTCTTCGAAGATGGCCGTGGTTAAACTTTGATCTCCTTGTGAATCAAGACCGGCTTCCCAAAGCATCATCCCGCCAAACCCATGGTCTAACGCTAATTTCGTTTTTTTCTTCATGGTTGTGACGCCATTATAATGGTAAGTGGTTCCATTCATATTTACTGTATCATTCGAGGCATTTGCAGGATCTTGGCTGATGATAGCCGCAAAGGAAACTTGTTTAATTGCCGGGTCTTCAGGCTGTGCGTAGAAAGGAACTCCTAATACAAGTTTATCTTTTTCCAGGTTGTTTTTCTCAAACAAACCTGACCAATAGGTAACAATTTTCTCTGTAAAAGGATATGGAGACAAATTGGCTGCGTTATAGCCGCCGTCCCATTGTCCATCATATGCCATGATATTTACATGGTCTACATATTGAAACATAGAAGGCTCGTACACAACGAAATCTGTCACTGTACCAGCTTCTGCATGGATTTTTGCATAAACAGCAATCGATAGTTCCTTGCCTTTAGGATGGAGCTGTTCACTTAATTCTTTAGCAAAAGCAGAAAGATTTGCTGCATCTGCTTGTGAGCGGGGATGTTCAAAATCGATATCAATTCCATCGAGATTTTCACGATTAGCAATACCCGTAAGTTCATTTACAAGCTTTGTTCTTGATACCGGATTGCTAATTGCTGTTTTAAAAATCTCGTATGATTCGCCGCCGTTAATATGAAACCATCCACCTACAGCTAATATTGCTTTTTTATTGTGTTTTTCTGCTTTTACCACCATAGCACGGAGATTGGTAATCGCTGAATCTCCATTTAATAGAATTCCGCCATCACTTGTTGGATGAGCAAAGGAGAAAATGACATGAGTTAATTTCTCGTAATCTACTATATTTGGATCGCGAAAATCCTGAACGTAGCCTATTAGTACTTTTGAGTTATCCATTTCTAACTCAGGTGTTTCTTTTTCTATAAGGTTTTTAGTTGATTCAGGTACTTCTTCAACTTTAACAGGTTTTGCAGCCTGTTCTGATTTATTTGCAGAGAATAATACTCCTGTTAAAATTCCTCCTAAAAAGGTAATAACCATTACCAAAGCAAGGAGGATAGTACGTTTTTTCATTATAGAACTCCTCCCATCAATTTCTAACTATAAAATTGTAACAAATAAATAGTAAAGACGGACATGGTAATATCCGCCTTTATTGTATACTACGATTCTATTAGTGTTTTTCAGTTGTGATATTGGTAGAAATAGTGTCTAATATTAGCTAGACATCTATTGGTAAAGGAGATTTTTTTTTGTGGCTCGTCGGAATAGGAATTATACTGCTATATAATCTATTGATATTTTATATTGGATATAATATTTGGGTCTGGTTAAGAACCATTTACGGTGATAATAAGGGGATCAAGTACCTTTTTTGGGTATTACTTGTCATTTTCGCTTATTCTTTTGTGCTGGCACGCTGGCTGGATGAAAGCTTAATTTTATCCTGGCTGGGTGCAGGATGGATGGCACTGATGTACTTTTTTATACTTATTCTTCCTGCAGCTAATCTTTTAGCATTCATAAGAATATTTACTAGTATTTCCAAAGAGAAATTTATTAAGTGGACGGGATTAATCTCTGCACTCTTAATCATCGGCCTATTTTCCTTAGGGATGTTTAATGCTTATAGTCCTGTTTTTAAATCTTATGATATTAATATCCCAAAACAAGTAAAGGGAATAGAAAAGCTTAAGATTATCATGGTTTCTGATTTGCATTTTGGGGATTTAGCTGGGGATAAACATGCAAGAAAGCTAGTTGAGAACATCAATGAGAGAGAACCAGATCTTGTATTAATCCCAGGGGATATCATCAATGATGATGTGACACCCTTCTTAGAAGAGGGCATCCCCGAGATTTTAAAACAAATAGAAGCACCTGTGTATGCTTCTCTTGGAAATCATGACCGGGACGATGCGGATCTCGTAAAGATTTTTAATAATAGCGGGATGAACGTTTTAGATGACGAGGTACTTCTTTTACCTGAAGGAATCACGCTGGTCGGCAGAAAAGACAAGGGATATCAGGATGTTGTACGGGCAGAGCTTTCCGCATTGATGAAACAAGTGGACTTAACGAAGCCGGTCATCCTTTTAGAACATCAGCCGTATGATTTCGATATTGCCGAGAAAAATGGAGTGGACCTGATTCTGTCGGGACATACACACCGAGGGCAAGTAATACCCGGAAATTTCATTACCAACCGCTTATTTGAAAATGACTGGGGCTACTTAAAGAAAGGACAGCTGCAATCGATTGTTTCATCTGGCTACGGATTCTGGGGACTGCCGATTCGAATGGGAACACGATCCGAAATCGTTGAAATGAATGTTACATTTGACATAACCAAATAATAGAAAAAAATCCATCTGTTCTAGATGGATTTTTTTAATGATTCATTATTAACGATAGATTAAAAAGGAACAACTTTTTATAAAAAAAATAAGATGAATTATATTGCTATGTACGGAGGGAATGGATTATTTTCAATTATTTGCAATAGTATTATATTGAGCTCGCTTATTAGAAAGAAAAATGTAAGCGTTTTAACAAAGGAGGCAAACTTATGGAGAGACTATCACCAGTGGAAATTCAGGAAAAATTAAAAAATGTTTCAAACTGGAAATTAACAGACGAAAAGTGGATTGAACGAAAGTATCGCTTTCGGGAATATCTTAAAGGAATTGATTTTGTTCAAAAGGTAGCTCGGATTTCAGAGAACGCCAATCACCATCCGTTCATTTCTATTGACTATAAAGTAGTGACATTAAAGATATCATCATGGAACGCAAAAGGCTTAACAGCGTTAGATTTTGATTTGGCCGAAAAATATGATGAGATTTATACACAAATAAAAGGTTAAATGGATTATTGGTTACTAAAGGAGAGACGAACCAATGGGGGAACTCAATAATAAAACGAAAAGAATACCGAGACATTTACAAAAATATGTGGTGGATCAACAATATGAAAAATATACACCGATCAATCACGCCGTCTGGCGCTATGTGATGCGGCAAAATCATCATTTTCTTAAAGACACGGCTCATCAAGCATACGTCGGAGGACTTAAAGCGTCTGGCATTTCAGTTGAAAGGATACCCAATGTAATCGATATGAATCAAGCATTGGCTCCGTTTGGCTGGGGTGCAGCAAATATCGATGGTTTTATTCCAGGTGTTATTTTCTTCGATTTTCAGGCCCATGGGATTTTGCCCATTGCATCAGAGATTAGAAAGCTGGAAAACATTCAATATACACCTGCACCGGACATTATTCACGAGGCGGCAGGCCATGCACCAATCCTTTGTGAAGAAAAATTCTCAGAGTACGTTAAACTGTTTGGACAAATTGGTTCAAAAGCACTAGCGACTAGTGAAGAGCATGAACTATTCGAAGCGGTTCGAACCTATTCTAATTTATTAGAAAGCGGCCAGGCAACAAAAGAAGAGATAGATGCAGCAAAGTTAAACTTTGAAGAGAAACAAGCGGCTGTGACCGAACTATCTGAAGCGGAACAGATTTCCCGCTTATATTGGTGGACGGTGGAATACGGTTTAATCGGAACCGTTGAAAAGCCGCAAATTTATGGTGCAGGGCTGCTTTCTTCTGTTGCTGAGGGCAGGAGCAGCGTAACTGATTCTGTTAAAAAACTCCCTTTTGATCTGGATTCAGTTATTTCAACAGGTTTTGATATCACCAAACCACAGCCGCAATTGTTTGTGTGTGCCAGCTTTGATCAATTAATTGATGCGGTTAATGAGTTTAGCAAAACAATGGCCTTTAAAACAGGAGGGACTAAAGGCCTTGATAAAGCACTTCGTTCTAACCATACGGCTACCATTCAATATAGTTCTGGTCTCCAGCTTACAGGGACCTTAAAGAGAATTATAAAAGATAAAAATGGAGAAGCCGTATATATTAAAACGGAAGGTCCTTCCGCGCTGGCATATGATAATACAGAATTAAAAGGCCATGGGAAAACAACTCATCAAGATGGATTTGGTGCCCCAATTGGGAACTTGAAAGGTATTAAGATTCCATTCGAGGATTTGACAGAAAAAGAACTCATGAGTATAGGGGTAACGCTAGGAAAAGAATGCGATATGACATTTGAAAGTGGTGTAACCATAAAAGGAATACCAACTGAGATGATACGTAAGAATAGCAAACTCCTTCTTATTTCCTTTGTTAATTGTAAGGTTTCCTACAATGAGGAAGTATTATTCCATCCTGAATGGGGGCATTACGATTTAGCTGTCGGTGAAAATATCACCGCGGTTTTTGCAGGCGCGGCTGATTCAGAACAATTCTATGCAGATCTTGAAGAGGTTGAAACAAAACCACTAGTGAAAGAGAAGTTATCATCACTTGAACAATTATACGGGAAGGTCAGGGATATTCGTGAAAATGGCAGTGACAATATAGAGAATGACCTAATAACTGTTATTGATACATTAACGGATGATTTTCAAAATGATTGGTTGTTACGAATTGAGATCATGGAGCTATTAGTCAAGCAAAACCTCTTACCTGATAAACAAGAATTACTAGAGAATCAGCTTGAAAAGATTAAACTATTACATGATGAATTTCCCGTTTTAATAAATAGGGGGCTAATGTTAGCCAGATATTAACTAGAAAAGGTCAGTTATTACTGGCCTTTTTTTTATTTGATTTTAAAACTTGAAAAGTTAAAACTTATTTTATTTGACAGTTTGCACAATGAAAGGGGAAAGATTGTCCTGTATAATTTAAAATGAATATTCTGTAAATTCAATCAAAGGAGATGAATTATGAGCAAACAAAAATTCACTACCCTCTTTATCGTTATTTCCATTGTGCCCTTTATGATGCTTATTTTTCCATTTTATGAACTTGGTAATCGTGCTACTCCAATTGTGATGGGACTACCCTTTTCATTTTTTTGGGTAATTTTATGGATTGTCATCACATTTGCCGCATTAATTGGTTTGTATTTTGTTGATCCAGATAAGGATGGAGAGGGGGATCTATAATGGAAGGTTGGCAAATAGCTTTATTAATGATGATTGCATACTTAGTGATTGCTCTTATTATAGGTGTGCTGGCTGGTAAAGGGAGAGATAACAGTTCTCTTGATGAATTTGCTGTAGCAGGCGGAAAGCTCGGTTTGTTTGTGATGTGGTTCCTCATGGGTGGAGCCGTGTTCAGTGCCTTTTCATTTCTAGGTGCACCAGGCTGGGCGTATTCTAAAGGTGCTCCTGCACTTTATATTATTACTTATACAGCGTTTGCTATATTACCATGGTATATCATTGGGCCGAAAGTTGGAAAGATTGGCAGGAAGTATAATTTATATACCGTTGCTGCATTTATGAAGGGAAGATATAATAGTTCAGCTTTAGCCGTCATCGTTGGGATCATTGCATTGTTTGCTAGCATACAATACTTAGCAACGCAAATGAGCGGAATGGCCTTAATTTTTAACGTTATGACAGAAGGGCGGATTCCTGTTTGGCTGGGTGCCCTTGTATCTTATGGAATTGTTGTCATCTATGTTGCAACGGGCGGTTTACGTGCCGCAGCATGGTCAGATGTTTTTCAAGGCTTGTTAATGATTATCATTTCTTGGGTTGTCGGCTTAGCCATCGTCAACCAATTACATGATGGGACTACAGAAATGTTTGCTAATATTGCCAAAGATACACCAGAGTTCTTACAGATTGGTAAAGAGGGATCTTCGATGGAACCAATTGCCTATACTACAACCATCTTAGTTTCCGTTATTGGCTTTATCATGTGGCCGCATCTGTTTTCAAAATCTTATGCTTCTAATACAAGAACGATTAAAAAGACAGTTTTAGCATACCCTGTATTTGCATTATTTCTTGTACCGCTCCTATTAGTCGGGTTTGCCGCTAAAGGTGTAGTAGATTCGGGTCAGCTTACGAATCCAGATCAGGTACTGCCATATTTAATCACAACCGTTATGAATCTTCCAGGCTGGGTTTACGGACTAGTTGGTGCCGGTGCCTTAGCGGCTGCCATGTCTACGGCAGATGCCATTACACATAGTGCTTCACTAGAAGTAACTGATGGAGTGATTAAAAACATTTGGAAAAACCTCTCTGATAAAAAGACCCTTTTAATCATGCGGATTGGTGTCTTTGTTATTGGCGCATTATCCTATTATATTACCGTTTTTGGAGGCCAAGGCTTAGTTGCATTATTACTGGGAGCTTACGGTTCGATTGTCCAGTTTGCCCCAGGGGTTTATAGTGCCTTGTATTGGAAGCGCGCAAATGCCCAGGGAGTCATTGCTGGTCTTGTAGTTGGAACCCTTGTAAACTATTATTTCCAGCTTGTTGCCACTTCTACACCACTCGGAATCCATGCGGGAATTCTCGGCCTAATTGCGAATATTATTGTATTTGTCACCGTCTGCTATTTAACAAAGCCGCAGGTTGAAGCGGCTGAAAAGTATGTAGATGTAGCCTGATGATTTCCTTGAAAGGTAGTCGTCGGATTCTTTGATACAGAACCGGCGATTACTTTTGACTTACATATTGTCCATTTTAGAGAGGAGAAGCATATGAGAGCAGATATTGTTTTTATGAATGGCGAAGTTATAACGGTTGATAGCCATAATAGAGTAGTAGAAGCAGTTGCGGTCAAAGAAAATAAGATTATTGGTGTTGGATTTAATAAAGAAATCCAGCCCTTTATTGGGGAAGAAACAAAAATTATTGACCTTCATGGAAAAACCCTGATGCCGGGCTTTATTGATGCACACTTACATTTGACCATCTATGGAACAAATCTCTTGGGAGTTAGCTGTATCGCCCCTCACATCCAATCCATTAATGATATATTTACAGATTTACGTAAGAAAGCCAAAGAAACTCCAAAGGGTCAATGGGTTCGTGCCTGGGGTTTTAATGAGTCCCTGCTCAAGGAAAATAGGTTCCCAACTAAAGAAGAACTTGATGATATTTCATTTGATCATCCAATTGTTGTGATTCGAACTTGTAATCATACTAGCATAGCCAATACGAAAGCGTTAGAATTAGCGGGAATTACCGAAAATACCCTTGATCCTGAGGGGGGAATCATTGAACGCTATACTGATGGAAGTTTAACAGGGAAATTAATCGAAAATGCCCATATGCAGCTATTTGAGGTGGCAAGTTATACAAATGAAGAATTACGGAAAGGAATGAAATTAGCTTCTGATGAATTTATTAAAGCGGGAATAACCAGTGTTCATGATGCAGGGGCTTATGGGGAAGGTTCAGAAACCTTAAGAATTATGCAGAAAGCTATAAAATCGTACGATATTAGAGTACGAGTCTATGCTATCATTGGCTCCTTAACGAACTCACATGATTTTGTAAAAAAGATAGTTGAAGCAGGTCCGATCACTGGTCTCGGGGACGATCGATTTAGAATTGGCCCAGCAAAAATCTTTACGGACGGAAGCAGTACGGGACCAACCATTGCGACAAGGGAGCCATATACTCATGATTCAAATAACTATGGAATCACTTACTATAGTCAAGCTGAAATAGACCGAATACTAGGAGAGGCCCATAAGAAGGGATTTCAAATCACTGCGCATGCCCAGGGGGACAAGGCGATTGAGATGGTATTAGATTGTATCGAAAAAGCTTTAAAAGAAAATCCTCGCGATCATCATCGACATCGAATCGAACATGCGGGCATTGCATCTCCAGACTTACAAGTTAGAATGAAGAACTTAGGAGTCGTGATTATTCCAAATCCGGTATTTATGTATGTAAACGGAGATAAGTATCTAGAGTATTATGGTGATCGTGTAGAGGTAATGTATCCTGCCTGCGATTATATAGACCTGGGAATCCTGGCAGCTTTTGGGTCAGATGCCCCTGTTACATTTGTAAACCCGTTGCTTGGTATACATGCAGCAGTGAACAGAGAGACCATGACCGGTCGTGCAGTTGGAAAAAAACAGTGTATCGGGATTCTGGATGCAATCCGAGCCTACACTTGGAATGGTGCTTATTCAAGCTTTGAAGAAAACATTAAAGGCAGCATTGAGGTTGGTAAACTCGCTGATTTGGTTGTCTTAGATGATGGTATTTTACATGTCGGCCCCCAAAAAATAAAAGAGATAAATGTGGAATTAACCATGGTAAATGGAGAAGTTTTATTTGATCCAAAACATTTAGTTCAACACAATAAATTATTTAGCCCTTCTAAATAATACAAACGCATTAAAAAAGGTGGACAGATATCGTTCCACCTTTTTAAAATTATTGCATTAGTTGATTTAATTCCTGTATACATTCTTGAACAAGTGTTACGGCTTGACTTATGGTTGCTCCGCCGCCAAAGGCAGCTGTTACTCCAACCGCCTCGAGAATCTCCTGCTCGGAGCAGCCTTGATCCAAACACCCCTTAGTATGGTAGATAATACAATATTCATCCTGTGTGTAGAGACTAATCCCTAATGCAATTAACTGCTTTTCTTTTTGAGACAATGTACCTTCTTTAAAGCATTCTTCTGTAAATGCATTGAAGTGTTTAGCGAATTCCGGCATCTTCTGTGTAAAAACACCGAGTCCTGCTTTATAGTGATGAAGAGCGGCTTCTGTTGAATTTCTTGCTTCAAATTCCATCCTTAATTCAACTCCAATCTGATTATCATTAAACCAAAGTTAGTATGAGCAAAATAGGAATGGATTAAACGGTCGCAGTTATTTGTTTGTTTAACTTTTTAACAAACTTTTGCCCATTGAATATACTTCTATAAGGTATAAAAGTGATGGGCGGTTTTTAGATGGATAATCAGCTAAAAGAATTATTTGGTGCCTGGGTCCAGGCGACTGGGACTGTTATTGCTGCTATCGGAAGTACACCATCAAGAACACTTAGTCATGAAGTGAGGGAAAGTCTGAATATATGGGGAAATGCGCTTCAAGCCGCCGGGAACGCTTTAATTGCAGATGCGCAAGAAACCTTCTCTTTAGAAAAGCTGGGTAATGGGGTGCAGGCAATTGGGAATTCCACGGTGATTGCAGGCATAGTGAATGAATTCAATGAAGAAACAAAGCAAAGATTAGAGATTAACGGCAATTGGCTGCAGGCATTTGGAGGGTCAATTGCTCTGCCGGAAGATTTAGTATCCGAACCTTCAACTATACGAACACTTAATATCTCTGGAAATGTATTACAAATTATCGGTAATTCTATGCAGGCAATTGGTGGAACAAGGGAGCTTAAACAAATATTGCGGGAAAATAATGATAGGTACAAAGGGTATAAGGAAAGTAATGAAAATGATAAACAGGTACAGGACAAATCTTTAGAAATTAACGGGAGCTGGATACAAGCTGTTGGGTCTGTTATTTCTGCCATCGCTCAAACAAAAGAAAATGAAGTGGGTCAGTCATGATTACCGCTATCAGATTCGGGTAAACATAATGAAAAAGTAGTACTTAGGTGGAGAAGAATGAAAATATTATGCATTGATGGCGGAGGAATTCGCGGTATTTTTGCCATTGCCTTTCTACAGGCATTAGAAGAAGAGTATGGTCAACCCATTCATAAGCTATTTGATGTCATTGCCGGAACGAGTACGGGAGCGATTATTGCCGCATCTGTTTCATTAAGGATAAAAATGAATGATTTGCATGAAAATTATAAGATTTATGGAGAAAAGATCTTTACCCGGCAAGCTACAGTGGGTCTGTTAAAAAGTGTCTATAGTGACCGGTATCTTAGAAATTTACTTAAAAAAGCGTTTGGAGAAAACAACTTATATAGTATTGAAAAGCCTTTACTTATTCCAGCGGTTGATATAACCCATGGGCGTCCGTATATTTATCGCTCGAACTATGGTAACCCTGAAAGTGATGATCTTTCAATTAAAATTTGGGACGCTGTTCTTTCCTCCTGTTCAGCTCCCGTTTTTTTTCCGCCAAACAATGTGGAAAATAAATACTTGTCCATAGATGGAGGTTTATGGGCTAATAATCCTTCATTAGTCGGGCTAACGGAAGCGCTCCATTTTTTCAATAAAGGTCTAGATGAAATAAAAATATTGTCTATTGGGACAGGCTTGCAGAACATAGATTTTACGAACGATAAAGAAAAGTACTGGGGAATAAAGCATTGGCTGCCGTTTCAGCTCCCATCGATGAAAGTAACACCGAAGTTAATTGATTTAGCTCTTCACTTATCTTCGGAATCTGTATCCTATCATTGTCAACTTCTTCTTAAGCAACATTATCTTCGAATAAATGAAGACCTCGGAGAAGAAGTACCTTTTGATGATATAACGTATATGGATAAGCTTAGTCAATTAGGAAACGAAGCATATAAGAAAAAGAGAGAAAAGATTATTAACTTTTTACAATGAACAAAAAGATAAAACAGATCTGCAACAAACCTGTTTTATCTTTTATTTGTATAGTAGTTTTTAAAGTAAGAGGTTAATGAGCAGGCCGGCTTTTCCATTTCGGGAACAAAAGCGCTGAGTTTGGTTAGGAAGTAACAGGATTCTGGGAAATGATGTTCTAGGAACCGAAGAGTGGTTGCATTGAACACTGATTTTCCTTTATATAAGCGGATAACATGCTCGACCAATTGATTAAACGCCTGAACCGTACTGCTTACTTCACGGGCAAAGGAAATTTGTGCAGGAAATTGAGGAGGGAGGAAACGTAAATATCCTTTTATGGCATCATTTTTCAACATGTGTGCGGAAAAAAGCTGAGTAATAGTACCAACTTGTTCAAGGAGTATTTGTTCAGAAACGTCAAGTGCCCGCCTTAACAGAGCGGCATGGCCTAGTTGATCCTCTAGCCATAAATCCAGTAAATCAACTAATGCTAATGGGGGATAATCAGTTCCCTTCATGTAATATTCGAGAATCCGCAGGTATTCACCGTTTTCATTTAATGTTCCGTTAAAATAGGTAGGGGTAATGTTGATTTGAATTTGGTTAGAGACGCCTAAATTCAAGATTTTTCCTTCAAATAGATAATAATCATAGGATACTTGAGCCGCACTACCAGAAAACTGGATTAATTCCGGAGAGTTGATTGAACTTAATTTTGGAATTTGTTCCAAATGATTACGAACCCTCGTAAATCTCCCAATAAAATTGTTTGCTTCCTCTACAAGCTTCGTTTCCGCAGGTGACAAATAATCTCTTACAAAAAATGCGTGGTCCAAAAGGATATTAACCCAGAAATAATGCTCTTCCCATGGAGAGTATGGATTTAAATTTTTCACCGATGACCTCCCATATTTGACATCCTTCTTCCTTTTATAAGTTATTAGGCAGTTATCTAATAAATGTATAATTTACCAATGTTAGCAAAAAATATAAGAAAAAGATGGGGCGGGTGCGAATGCGCAAAGATCGCAATCGCTTTTTGAAGGATTTCAAACGGCCAAGAAAACTTATTGCTGATGATAGCCACACTCTGGAACAACCATCACTAAGTGAAGAATCGATTCTTCAAGAATTCATGACGAATTTTAAAAATAGCTCTGATTTAAGTGTTACGGAATTTCCGCATCTAAACGTAAAAATATATTATTTTAGCTATTTAATTAACAAAGACCATTATGAGCCGTTTTTAGCAAAGTTGAGAAATGTAACCTTAGAACAGATTCAACCTTTTTTAAACCAATCAGAATTTAAGGTACTGAAAGATATAAATCTTGTTGAGGAAGCGATATTATCCGGCAGTGCTATTTTATTCACTTCTGATCAAGCATTTGAGCTCCCATTTCAAGAAGGGAAGAATCGGGCAATTTCTGCATCTGAGACGGAAACGGTCATACTTGGAGCACATGATGCCTTTGTTGAATCGGTTGATGTGAATTTAGCTCTTATTCGAAAAAGAGTGGTGAGTTCAAAACTTAAGACCATTAAATTGCAAGTGGGTCAGAAGGCAAAAAGGATTGTTTATTTACTGTATATCGAAGGTGTGACCTCCGAAAAAGATATCGAGGAACTGAAAAAAAGGATTCTTTCAATAAAAAATGATGCGATTGTGGACACGAATATGCTGGTGCAATATATTGACGAACATCCTAATTCACCATTTCCACAATTTTATACAACAGAGAGACCGGATGTAACGGCCTATAAATTGTTTGATGGAAAAATTGTCGGTCTAATGGATAATAGCCCGTTTGCTTTTTGCACACCTGTGAGCTTTTTTGATTTTATGGAGTCAATGGATGATTTCGGACAAAGATGGATTGTGAGTACATTTATTAAGGTAACACGTTATATTGCGATTTTAGTTACCCTAATTTTTACTGCCTTATATGTTGCTGTAACAACCTATCATTATGAAATGATCCCACAAGCATTATTGCCGACATTACTGGAGTCGCGAAGCAAGGTACCGTTTCCGCCTGTTATTGAAGCATTATTTTTAGAATTTTTATTAGAGTTGTTAAGAGAAGCTGGAGCCAGGCTTCCAACAAAGGTTGGGCAAACAATTGGGATTGTTGGAGGTATTGTAATTGGGCAGGCAGCTGTGCAGGCAGGGATCACCAGCAACATTCTCATTATTGTAGTTGCTGCATCAGCCATCGCCTCATTTGTTGTACCAAGTTATTTATTAAGTGCATCCATCAGAATTGTTCGTTTTGGATTTATTATACTCTCTGGATTTTGGGGGAATATTGGGATTGTTTTTGGGATGGGGATTTTAATTATCCATTTAAGCAGCCTAACGAATTTAAATTCTCCCTATTTGCTGCCAATTTCGCCTATGTATCCTCGGTTCTTTAAATACTCACTGATAAGGGGTCCTTTTAAAAAGAAATCGGAAGGGGGATAATCATCATGCAATCAAAAGAAAAATTATCTCCTTTTCAAGTTTCTATCTTGATTTATTTGATACAATCTGGCGTTACGTTATTTTCTTTACCCCGTTTAGTCGCCGAGGCTTTTGGAACAAATGGATGGATCGGTTTAATCATTATTTATCTCATTGTCAATATCAATCTAGTTCTCATTTGGTTAGTATTTAAAATAAGTAAAGGGAAGTCTATGGTTGAAATCATAGGGGTTATCCCCAAATGGATTACCATGCCGTTTTGTCTATTTATTGCCGGGGTATGGATGCTCTTAGGAGTAATGGTTATCGTTAAATTTTCCATGCTTCTAAAAGTATTGTTCTATCAAAGCGTAGCACCATTTTATTTTTTCTTTATGGCCTTTATATTAACGTATATGTTATTAAGCAAGGAACTTTATCAAATCGCCAAGTCCACTGTTGTATTATTTTATTTTACGATATGGACAGTTTTTTTATTAGCATTCCACCTACCAGAATTTAGCTTTACCCGGCTTACTCCTTTTATCTTTAAGGGAGAAACAAGCATGTTAAAGGGAGGAATGTCAATTTATACAGCTCTTCTAGGATATGAAATTTCTATTTTATTTCTGCATTTGATGGAGAAAAAACAATTGAAATCCCTTATAGCAGGTAATTCCATCACTTCACTTATTTATTTAGGAGTTACGTTTGTATGCTATGGTTTTTTTAGTTTTGAGCAGCTGTTAAGGGAAATGTATCCCGTCGTGACCTTGCTGGGATATATATCATTTCCTGTCCTTGAACGAGTAGAGAACTTTACCTTTTCCATTTTTGGGTTAAAAGTACTGATGACCACGGTTATGTACTTATGGGGCTCGAAAGAACTATTACAGTATCAGTTTAACAAAATAAAACCAAAGTTCCTTGTGATTTGCATTCTAATCGTAAGTTTTTTCGTGTCATTCATTCCCAAAGTTTTAAACGATGTAGAACAGTGGTTAACCTATATTACTTATGCAGCTACTGGAATTGCCTTTTTATTACCGATTCTATTGTTAATCATTGCTTTTATTACAAATAAGATGAACAGGAAGCCGGCTAATGAATAAATTATACGTCATGATATTCATTTTTCTACTGACTGGATGCGCGGAACAACGTATTATTGATGATTTAGCTTTAATTAATGCAATTGGCTATGATATTACAGATAACAACGATAACCCTCTAAAATTATCAGCCACCTTCCCGATCATCACGAAAGACGGGAAATATGATCGGAAAACCATCATAGTAAATGGTAAATCAGGTAAAGAGGCCAGGGAGAAAATAAGAAATAAAACGAATTTGAAACTAGAAAGCGGACAAATTCGTGTAGCTATGTTTGGCCAGGAGTTAGCAGAGAAGGGGATGCGGCCCCTTTTAAATTCATTGGCTCGTGACCCGAGTATTGGGGCAAGAGTGAAATTAGCATTAGCAGAAGATGAAGCCAGTGACATTTTGATGCTGCAGATAAAGAACGAAGGACAAAATGCTACGTATCTGGAGCAGTTTTTAACGAAACTGAATAGAGAGAACCTTAGAACGAATTTTAATATTTATCAATTCTTAAGAGATTATTATGATGATGGGATTGATCCCATTCTGCCAGTCTTTAATGTAGAAAAAAATAACATTGCGTATAATGGAATAGGTCTTTTTAATGAGGATAAACTTGTCAAAATACTGGAGCCTGTGGATGCCCGTTACCTTTTTCTTTTTCGGGAAGAGATGAAAAGGGGAGTATTGGTTCAACAAATCCAAGTAGAGGATGAGACTGCCTCTATTATGCTTTCCTATGAGCTAAAGGGCCATGAAATCAAGGTGAATTCTGCAGTTAGTAATCAAAGGAGTGCCTCCATTCATATAGACATAATAGGTGATGTTCTGGAATACACAGGGAAAGAAGATGTTTCAGACCCAAAAATCCAAAAAAAAATCGAAAAAATCATTACAGACAATGTGAATAAGGAAGGGAAAAAAATCTTTTTAACCTTACAAAAACATCAAGCAGACCCGCTGGGAATTGGCCGTTATGTACGTAATCACATGACATATAATAAGTGGAAGGCACTAGATTGGCGTCAGGCCTATCAAGACATGACCATTAAGGTAGATGCGAATGTCATTTTAAATAGCTCTGGTAAGTGGAAATAAAGAATGGAGGGAACAAACATGCGAAAAAATGTTGTAAACTTAAATGGTTCAACCTTATCCTACATTGATGAGGGGCACGGCAGCCCAATGGTTCTACTCCATGGATTTTGTGGAGGCAAAGGCTATTGGGATCATGTGATTCCAGGATTGGCTAAAAACTTTCGAGTAATCGCTGTAGACCTTCCGGGTCATGGAGAATCTTCTAACATTGAGAGTAACCTTACAATCGATATTATTGCAGAACATGTAAAAATAGTAGTAGATCATTTGAATTTACAAAAAGTTACGTTGTTCGGGCATTCGCTGGGAGGGTATATTACTCTAGCTTTTGCAGAAAAGTACAGTAGTCAATTGAATGGCTTTTCTTTAATCCATTCCACGGCTTTTTCTGATTCCGAGGAAGCGAAGAAGGGAAGAGAGGCGAATGTTGAGAAAGTCAAGAAGGAAGGCATTACTGCTCTTATTGAGGGTCTGGTCCCGAAACTTTTTTCACCAGATAACTTAGAGAAAAATGCTGAAGATGTGCAATCAGCAAAGGAAATTGGTTATTTGACTTCAGCACAAGGTGCCGTCCAAACTCTCATAGCAATGAAAGATCGGCCTGACCGTAATCATGTATTAGAAGGGACGTCATTGCCAGTCCTATTAATTGCAGGAGAAAAGGATCAGATTATCCCAGTTGAAAAAACATTTTCGGTTAGCAAATCCAATATACAACAGGTTGTCATTAAAGGGTCTGGTCATATGAGTATGTATGAGAATCCTTCAGAGTTAGTTAACGTGGTAAATGAATTTATGAATAGGCAATGAGTTTAACTATTACACAATAAAACAATCCACCATGAACATGACAACCAGGTGGATTGTTTTTTCTTTATAATGATTTCACGTACTCTTGAACCATTTCAACGGTAACATTTTTTCGAATGGAAACGATGCGCAAGTTTATTTTATTCATTTTATTTGTAATTGCATTAATTTTATCCGTTGAAAACGGTTTGCCTTGTTTACATAATTCAACAGCTTCTTGAATATATTGTTCGCGCAGCTGGTCTAACGCAAGAAATTCTTGATAAGATTTGTTCTGATTTGCAGCATGATTAATTAAATCTTTATGTACACTCATGATTTTCACTCCTCAAATTGATGACTGTTTTCATAATACCACAATCAAACAGGAAGGAGGGATAGATTTTAATTAAGGTTAATTAAGGTCTAAATGAATACAATTTGTTTGTTAAAGTTCGGTTTATATTATTACGTAAAATATAAATTTGACGTAATAAAGGAGGTTAGGTAAAATATAGAAGTGAGGTGTTATTATGGTAAATCAGGAAAAACAAACAAATTTTAAAAAACTACAGTCACTGCTTAACGAACTTCCATGGTATGTTGAAGAATATATTAATCATAAACTGCGAAAACTTTCCACCGCTTCGTTATTTAATTACTGTCATGACTATAAAATCTTTTTTAATTGGATGATCAGCGAGCAGCTTTGGTCCGGATCTGTTAAGGATATACCACTAGAAAGATTAGAACAAATGACTGTACTTGAAGTTGAAGGTTTTTTAAATTACCTGCACTACCAGTTAAATAATAAGGAATTAACTGTAAATCGTAAGTTATCTGCATTAAAGTCTCTTTTTAATTATTTGCAAAATATCGCTGAAACCTCTGATTTAAAGCCTTATATTAATCGTAATGTTATGGCGAAAATCGAATTCCATGAAGTAAAAGACAGCATGGAAACAAAAGCAAATAAAATGGAAGGAAAAATCCTGCTTGGGGATGAATACGAGAAGTTCCGCCTGTTTGTGGCCAACGATTATGGAGAATTAAACAAAGACAACAAGAAACTCTTTAACTTTTATCAGTTAAACAAAGAACGTGATACCGCGATTGTATCGCTAATCTTAGGATCCGGCCTGCGTTTATCCGAATTAGTCGGCATTGAATTAGACGATATTGATTTTCAAAAGTACTGTGTCAGAGTCATTCGCAAAGGAAATAAAGAACAATTTGTTTACTTCAGCCAGACGGCTATGGCTGACCTTCAAGAATATCTTTCTGTCAGAATCGCAAAGTACAAAGTGGATAAAAATAATAAAGCATTGTTCATTTCGGCTCAGATGGGTCCTAAAGGAAAATCACGGAGATTAACAGCCCGATCTGTGGAGAAATTAATTGAAAAATACGCTGCAGCTTTTGGTAAACCATCGTTATCTGTACATAAATTACGGCATTCTTTTGCTACCAGATACCATGCTGAAGTTAACGATGTACCGAAATTAAGGCGCCAATTAGGTCATTCGTCGATTCAAACCACGATGATTTACACCCATATTAAAAATGATGATTTAAAAATTGCAGTGGATAAAATGGATATGCCGAAGGAACAGAGTGAATAAGCTGTCATGTTATGGCAGTTTTTTATTTTTGTCAGTTAACATAATATTTATTATGTTAAGTAATATAAGAATCGTCTCAAAACCTAAGTATACTTAAGATAATGAGATAATGTAAAATTTTAGTTATTTAGTTTTAGTAATGATCATTTTTTTCATCCCTACAAGTTTACCTCTATTTCAGGATTGATTTCTTTTAATATATGACAAAATTTCTCTTCATCTTTAGGCGAAATCAATGTGAAATCCCACTTTCCATGGTCTATTTGTAAACGATTCATCGCTAATGCTGCGCTGGACAATGGATTTCTAGTCCTTTTGATCCTTTTTATTTTCATAATATCAACCGTTTCTTTAAATGGTCCAGCGACAATTTTCAACTTACTCCCTTCTATTTCATAATAAGTTCCAAACCATAGCCAGCTTACAAATACAGTTGGAAAAATGAAAATAATAGCGGAATCGATCGTTTTCTCCCAACTATCTTGATTTTCAAAGATGACAGTATACCACATGAATATGATAGCTCCCCATAGGAGTACTCCTGTTATAATACCTTTTTTTGAATAAACTCTCATGTTTCCCCCTCCTCTCTCTCATACTTTATGTACGAATTTGTATAGGAAAAGGTTTCCATTTGATGACTGCAAACACAAAAAACACAGGTTTTTTCCTGTGTTTTTTACTTAAGATTTTGTTTCTCTTTTAGTTGAGAGTAAATATTGTCTAGGTGTACCGTGGTAAAGGATTTGATTGTACTGGGGAAAATCCGATTGAAACTGTATATAAATAGGTGCATCTAAAAGCCAAGGGAAATTGATATATATATTTTGATCTCCATAGACTATTGCCTGTAAAGCTAGTGGTAATTCCTTTTTAAAAATTAAATAACGAACATTTGCAAGCTTCTTGTCAAATTCACCCTCGCTGACATGAACACAGCCAAACAAAGTAAACTCTCCCATTCTTGAAATCCATTCCGCTTTTACCTCATCCCTTATTTGTGGATTTACCAAAGTTAAATCATACTCACAACCGATTGTTAGAAACAGCTGCCCGGTAGAATCTGAATGAGTTAATGTGTATTTTCTCCCATCAATTGGACGAAATGATGTTGCAGGGGCGAGGTATTTAGTAGTTAATTTCGCAGGATCGAAAATACTCATGATAAGCACAACTCCTTTTGCATGCTTAAGCCTACCATAGTATATGGGTATTCGGACACAATCGTTACTAATGCCCTAGCTTTCTTTCCCTGCTGTTTTTACTTTCGATCGGATTAATTTCCACACTCCATCTTCATAACCCCAAGAGGATTCAACATAGGCAATCGTATCCGAGCTGGCAATCCCTGTAATCTTTTGCACTCCTTTTAAACCAATATCACCATCGTCTAAACGGGCTGGCTTAAGAGTGTTAAATGAATTAACCATTAACTCCGTAGGTTCATTTATTTTACCTTTATAGTAGAGTCCCAGCTTTTTATAAAATTTTTTACGATCTTTGAGATCGAATACAAAACTTTGTCCATTTTCCTTAATGGTTAATTTTGCTTTAAAGTCATTTAAAAACTGACTATCTATGACTAAAGGATCTGGAACCGTTAAATCTACTCGGACAAAATCCTTTAGACTGAATAAATAATTGATTGTATCACTGCCTTTTTCCCCCGTTAACACGTTTGCAAATAAATCCTTAATTCCGTCACGATTTAGATCCACTACCTTAAGTGATGCTTTAGTGCCGCTTTCTAAGGGGATCGTCTTTGTTTTTCCTGATTCACTCTTAATATGAATGTAGATGTCTTTTAAATAATCACGATCTTCTTCGTAAGGTTTGCCAATTAATCGAATCTTTTCGTTTTTATTGTCGCCAGTTATATCGTATTCCTTTTCTGATATAATAACGGGTTGATTTGTTTGCTTATCTGCTTTTACTTTAGGTAACAACTGAAGTGATATGAGAGTAAAGACGATGCTAAGAATAGAGATTAGTTTTTTCATGCTTTTCCCCTCCAAAGTATGATATTGCTAGTATGCCCATTTTTGGAAAAAACATGAAAAAGACTCCAGAAATTAGGAGTCTTTTCACTATTTATGATTCAGTTTGATTTTCAGGAGATTCGACTTTCCACATTGCAGTAACTTTGCCCTGGTCTTCTTCATCAAGGATAAATGACCCATTGGAGTAACGGTCACTAAAGCGTATATCTGCTGCGGTTAATGTTTCAATATGACCTTTATCCGTTTGAATATAGATGGTATCTGTATCATTAGCAATAACAAAACCGATAACACGATGTGGATTGGCTTTAAGCTCTCTAAGTATCACTACACCTCGTTTTGCCCGTGTAGCTTTTTCAAATTCTTTCAGCTTCATCCGCTTTACGGAACCGCGCTGAGTTGAAATCACAATCGTTGCTTTACTATCAGACGGAATCAACTGACCGCCGATTACCTGATCGGAGTCTTTTAAATTAATTCCTTTAACACCAGCGGCTCTAACGCCGACAACGCTGATTTCTTCTTCATGGAACCATAACGAATAACCAAGTTGTGTGATTAAAAATACCTCTTGGCTACCATCAGTAAGATGGACATCAATCACTTGATCATGATCTTTGAGGTTAACACTAACTAATGGCTTGGAATATCGCTGTGCTTTGTATTGTTTTAATTCAGTCTTTTTCACCATACCATTTTTCGTAACAAATACCAGAAAAGCATCTGTTTCAAAATCTTTTACCGGTATTGCTTTGATGATATCCTCATCTCGCTCAATTGGGATAATGTTCGCGATATGCTGCCCTAGGTCCTTCCACCGGATATCAGGAAGTTCGTGCACAGGACAGAACAGATAGTTTCCTTTATTGGTAAACAGCAGGAGGACATCTTTTGTATTCATATCCAATTGTGCCAGTAACCGGTCAGAATCCTTCATAGCTAGGTCCTGGCCGTTTGAGGCAGCAAAGGAACGCTGGCTTGTACGCTTGATATAGCCTTCCTGCGTCACTGTTACAATAACATCTTCGCTCGGAACCATAACCTCAAGATTGATTTTAATCTCTTCGATTTCCGCCTCAATCTTAGAGCGGCGCTCATCTGCAAAGCGTTTCTTCACATCTTTTAATTCTTTTTTAATGACCGAGTGAAGCTTTTTCTCACTAGCTAAAATACTAGAAAGCTCTTCTACTTTCTTCAACAATTCTTCCGCTTCCTTAATAAGAGTTGTGATATCAGTATTAGTCAAACGATATAACTGTAAAGAAACGATTGCCTCTGCCTGAACTTCCGTGAATTCGAATTTTGCGATTAAATTATCCTTTGCATCGCGTTTATCCTTTGATGCACGGATGGTTGCAATCACTTCATCAAGAATGGATAACGCCTTCATCAAGCCTTCAACAATATGCTGTCGTTCCTTGGCTTTCTTTAGGTCAAACTGTGTACGTTTCGTCACAACTTCTTTTTGATGCTCAATGTAGGCATCCAGTAATTCACGAATTCCTAATAGTTTTGGTCTCTTATTTGAGATGGCTACCATATTGAAATTATAGGCAACTTGTAAATCACTGTTTTTATATAAATAATTAAGGACACCTTCTGCATCTGCATCCTTCTTTAATTCAATCACGATTCTCAGTCCGGTTCGGTCTGTTTCATCACGAACCTCTGAAATACCTTCAACTTTCCGGTCGATACGGAACTCGTCCATTTTTTTTACGAGATTGGCCTTATTTACTTCGTAAGGAATTTCAGTAATAACAATTTGCTGCTTTCCTCCGCGGACATCCTCTATCGCAGCCTTACTGCGAATGATGATTTTCCCTTTACCAGTTTCATAGGCCTTTTTAATTCCGTCAATTCCTTGAATAATTCCTCCGGTTGGGAAATCAGGCCCTTTGATAACCGTCATTAAATCCGTTACCGATGCATCTGGCTGGTCCATTTTCAAGATAACCGCATCAATAACTTCTCCAAGATGATGCGGTGGAATTTCAGTAGCATAACCAGCTGAAATCCCAGTTGAGCCATTTACAAGCAAGTTAGGGAACATCGCCGGCAAAACGGTCGGTTCTTTAGAGGTATCATCAAAGTTAGGGATAAATTCTACTGTGTTTTTCTCAATATCACGAAGTAATTCACCGGAAATAGCTGATAATCGTGCTTCTGTATAACGCATGGCCGCTGGCGGGTCACCATCCATACTACCGTTGTTGCCATGCATTTCAACAAGAAAATTTCGAACCTTCCAGTCTTGGCTCATCCGAACCATTGCTTCATAAACAGAAGAATCACCATGCGGGTGATAGTTACCAATAACATTACCGACGGTTTTAGCTGATTTACGGAACCCTTTTTCATGGGTATTCCCTTCTACATGCATCGCATATAAAATTCTTCGCTGTACCGGCTTTAATCCGTCCCGTGCATCAGGCAAGGCACGTTCCTGGATTATATATTTACTATATCGGCCAAAACGATCGCCGAGGACATCTTCTAGAGGTAAGTCACGGAATTTTTCATTTGCACTCATTCTGTTCCCTCCTCTACGACCGTAATATTTTCATTTTCAAGAATCGTGTCGTCTTCCTCCAGACCGAACGCTACATTATTTTCAATCCATTTTCTCCGAGGCTCTACTTTATCGCCCATTAGAGTGGTTACACGACGCTCGGCTCTTGCTGCATCATCAATTTTCACCCGGATTAATGTCCGTGTTTCAGGATCCATTGTTGTTTCCCATAACTGGTCTGCATTCATTTCTCCGAGACCCTTATATCGTTGAATGATATAGCCTTTGCCGACTTTTTTTATTGCACCCTGGAGTTCATCCTCATTCCAGGCATATTCAATAATTTCTTTTTTTCCTGTTCCTCTACTAACCTTGTATAAAGGAGGAAGTGCGATGTATACCTTACCTGCTTCAATTAGAGGCTTCATATAGCGGTAAAAGAAAGTTAGCAGCAAAACTTGAATGTGGGCTCCATCTGTATCGGCATCTGTCATGATGATCACTTTATCGTAGTTTACATCTTCTAATTGAAAGTCTGAACCAACCCCAGCACCAATGGTATAAATGATGGTATTGATTTCTTCATTTTTAAAAATATCTGCCAGTTTGGCTTTTTCGGTATTAATGACTTTACCTCTTAGAGGCAGTACTGCCTGGAAACGACGGTCACGACCTTGTTTCGCGGAACCTCCCGCCGAGTCACCCTCAACTAAATAAAGCTCGTTCTTTTGAGGATTCCGTGATTGAGCTGGTGTTAGTTTTCCAGATAGACTTGTTTCCCGCTTCCGTTTCTTGCCGCTGCGGGCATCTTCACGTGCCTTTCGAGCAGCTTCACGAGCCTGAAAGGCTTTTATCGACTTTTTAATCAGTAAAGAACTGATATCTGGATTTTCTTCAAGGAAATAGTTGAGGTGTTCAGAAACGACACTATCCACAGCCGATCTGGCTTCACTTGTCCCTAATTTTCCTTTTGTCTGTCCTTCAAACTGAAGTAGTTCCTCTGGAATTCTAACCGAAATGATGGCTGATAAACCTTCACGGATGTCTGCCCCATCGAGGTTTTTATCCTTCTCTTTAAGAAGGGCAACTTTGCGGGCGTAATCATTAAACACACGTGTCATGGCTGTTTTGGAACCAGCTTCATGAGTGCCTCCGTCCTTTGTTCGTACATTATTAACAAAGGATAAGACATTTTCTGAATAACCGTCATTAAATTGAAAAGCAAAATCCACTTCAATTCCGTTTGCTGTCCCTTCAAAGCTGACAACTGGATGAAGGACGTCCTTTTCCTCGTTTAAATAAGCAACAAAGGCTTCAATTCCATTTTCATAGTGAAAGATTTCATGTAAATCATTACGGTCATCGAAAATTTCTATTTTTAATCCTTTTAAAAGAAAAGCAGATTCTCTTAACCTTTCACACAGCGTTTCAAAATTATAGGTAGTTGTTGAAAAAATCGATGGATCGGGTTTAAAGTGAATCGTGGTCCCCGATTGGTTCGTTTTACCGATTTTTTCTAATGTCGTAACAGGTTTACCGCCATTTTCAAAGCGCTGTTCATAAATAAAACCGTCTCTTTTAATGGTAACGGTCAGCCATTCAGATAATGCGTTAACGACTGATGCACCAACACCATGTAAACCGCCGCTCGTTTTATAGCCGCCTTGGCCAAATTTCCCGCCGGCATGGAGTACCGTCAAGATGACCTCTGGCGTTGGTTTTCCCATTTTATGCATACCTGTCGGCATCCCGCGTCCTTTGTCAATAACGCTAATTGAATTGTCTTTATGAATGCGGACGATAATTTGATCCCCATAGCCTGCAAGAACTTCGTCGACAGAGTTGTCTACAATTTCATATACGAGATGATGCAGTCCCCGTGAGTCGGTACTGCCAATATACATTCCCGGCCGTTTTCGAACAGCCTCCAGTCCCTCTAGTACCTGTATGGCATCATCATTGTATTCAAATACTTGCTGATTTCTTGCCACTAAAATACCCCTTTCATTCCCTAAAAAAAGAAAACAACATTCAGTTTACTAATTTTTATGTTTATATTCATTCATTATCCTAATATATAGATAAAGTTAGGAACAGATGTTTGACATAGTTAATTTTACCATATGTTCGCGCTTCGTCTAAGCTTTATTTTAGCGATTTATTTCAATTTGGCAAATGCATTCTTTAAAACAACATCATATTGTAATAAAAAATGAATCCTTTTGTCTTTTAAAAATAGGCTATGTTAAAGCTTGTTTTTGGTTTAGCACGATGGTTGATTGGAGCGGAAGGCGTGAGACTCCTGCGGGAGTACGGGACAGGGGAGACCCCGCAGGCGCTTAAGCGCCGAGGAGGCTCCCCGGAACGCCCGCGGAAAGCGAAGCGCCTGAAGCGGAAATAAACAGCTTTATATAAATTGCAAAAAATAAAAAAAAGCTGCCTTTAGTTCAGCAGCCTTTACTGTTTATTTTGTTAATGCGTGTGCTACTTTAATGCAAAGATCCATTATGACTGTATAACCCTTATCTTTTAAAAACTCATAGGCTTCTTCATTGACTAAGCCTTGTTGCGCCCAAAACACGTCCGCATCGATTTCATCGAATTCTTTTGCGACATCGAACAACTGTTCTGAACGGCGGAAAACATTTACGATGTCAACGTGACCCTCAATATCTTTTAATGAAGCGACTGCTTTAACACCTAAAACACTATCGACTGTTGGATTGACCGGAATGATTTCATATCCTGCATTTTGCATTACTTGAGAAACCATATGAGAAGTTCTTTCAGGATTATCACTTAACCCTACAACGGCAATTCTTTTTGCTTTTTTTAAAATAGAACCAATTTCTTCTAGGCTCGGATTTTGGAACGACATGAAAACACTCCCTTTATTAACTTTTTTTGCATCATTTTTACTATATCATAATAACGCTTACATCAAAAATAAAAGGACCGGCATTTTTGCCAGCCCTTATCATTTATTTTTGTGTTACGGCCCGTTCTGCCGTTAAATCCAGTGCCGTCCAGGCGGTTTGGTCACCAAAGAAACGGGACCAGGTCGCAACACCTGCAAGGTCATACTGGATAGCAAGGTCTGCACGTTTCATTAAGGATAATTCATCCTCAATCCATATTTTATACGTGGCTTTCTCATCTTCTGAATAATACTCAGCATAGTTTTGACCGCTCTCGGCATCATAAACCGGCTGAACTCCTTTTTCAGTCAGCCATTCTTTCACCTGATCCATGGAAAGGGCTTTTGCAGTAACTTCCACTGTACCGTCTTCCTTTTGTGTCTCTTTCCAAAGCCTAGCATATAAAGGGACACCTAGAATTAACTTTTCTTTTGGGACTTCTGTCAGTAAATTTTGCAGGTTTTTTTCAACCCATGGCAAACTAGAAACACTTCCTGCCTTTGAAGAGGAACCAGTATGCTCATCATAGGCCATCACAATCAAATAATCGACGACTTCTGCTAACTTCGGCCGCTCATAAAAGGATGACCAATTGTTGTTTTCTCCTGCTTTGAAGGTGATATCCATAGAGACAATTAACCCTGCTTCATGTAAATAAGGTGCGGCTTCGCGCATGAATTGGGTGACAAACGGTCCATCCTCTTGTCTTACATTCTCAATATCAAAGTTAATCCCCTGTAACTGATACATTTGGCTAAAATGAAGGAGCTGCCGGATAATGGTTTGTCGTGTCTCAAAGTCTTTTAATGCTTGATGAGTGAGCTCGGGATCAAAAGAATTCGAAAAAAGTCCCCACACCTGATATCCATTTGACTGAGCCCATTGACTATATTCCAATGAAGCTAGGTTATGAAGGGTTCCATCGTTGGCAGCAAGAGAGAACCATGTGGGTGAAACAACATTGACCCCCATCATTTCTGGTATTTTCGTATGATCAGGATTTTTGGTGTAGACTGCTTCCCAAGTTAAATGAACAGGGCCATCAATCTTAGGAACATTTACTGTCTTTGGCTCCTGGGATATGGTAATTGTAACCTCCTCTTTTGCCTCCACAAAATCTTTGTAAATATAACCGCTGAGCCCATTTTCTTTTCTAACAAAATAGTAATCTTCGTTTTCTTTTTCAATCATAACAGCTTCCTTAGAAGTCACACCTGCTGTATAAGGTGCCGAAAGATGGGGTTCTGTACGCAGCCGCAGCTTTTCCGGATGAACTCCATCCGCAGCCACTATCCCTTTTTTATAGGTATCCCCATTCTTTTGAATCCAGATAGCGCCGGTACCCTCCAGCTTTTTATATTGAATGGGGTAATACGAAAGGAGCGGATCAATGGCAACAAAAATTTCATCGTCCATAAATAATACGGGTGAAACCTGAAGTTCAACAGGCTTAGCGTTATTAAATAAGCTCAGCGAATCTGTTGGCATTTGAATGACTTTATCAGATGTCGTAATAATAACCGATTTTGATTTTTTATCGTAAATGATTTCGTTGTCGAGTTTTTCTTTTATAAAGGAAAAAGGGAGAAACAACGCACTTCCTTCCATATGGGCATTGCCATGCTGCTTTCCTTCAAACAAGATAGGGTTGCTCCCCTTAAAATAGACCGCTTTTTCTTTTGATGCAAATGGATAAAGTAACAGTAGGATTGAGGATAAAATCATAAATGTCGCGATAATTAAACCGCTGATGATCCATTTAGGTGATAGGATGTTTCTTTTTTTTTCATAATCTATTCGTGCCATGTTTCTTCCTCCTTCCTTCTATCGTAAGTTATCTAGGTTTATTTGAGAAGGAATTTTTCTTTATCTGAAAGCTGTAATGGTGTTTTTGTACTATTACATGGTAAAATAAAAGAACTGTATTCTTATCGAAGGAGTAAATGTGGATGTTTGAAATCATTTTAGTTTTAGTACTTGCTTATTTGCTTGGTTCGATACCGTCCGGATTAATCATTGGAAAAGTATTTTATAAAACAGATATCCGGGAACATGGGAGTGGTAATTTAGGAGGAACCAATACTTTTCGGACATTAGGGGTCAAAGCTGGACTAGCTGTTACACTCGCTGATATCTTAAAAGGAACGTTAGCGGCATCTCTGCCAGTTCTTTTTCAAATCGATATCAACCCGTTACTAGCAGGGGGTTTTGCGGTAATTGGTCACACCTATCCTGTCTTTGCAGGTTTTCGTGGCGGTAAGGCAGTTGCCACATCAGGAGGAGTTTTACTATTTTGTGCTCCGCTAATGTTTGTAACCGTCCTGATCGTTTTCTTCTTAAGCTTATACATAACGAAGTATGTTTCCCTTTCCTCTATGCTGGCGGGTATTTGTGGGGTGATTTATGCGCTTATTGATTGGGATATTCCATTATTAATCGCCGTATCGTTGTTAACATCATTTGTGATCTATCGTCATCGAGCAAATATTAAACGCATCGCCAATAAAACCGAACCAAAAATAAAATGGCTATAAAGGGATTATCTTTATAGCTTTTTTATTTTTCTGGGTTTGATTAAGAGAATTATTGATATTGAAACTCTGTTGATTGGAGCGGAAGGCGCGAGACTCCTGCGGGAGTACGTTTCTGTGGAGACCCCGCAGGCGCTTAAGCACCGAGGAGGCTCCACGGAACGCCCGCGGAAAGCGAAGCGCCTGGAGCGCAAATCAACAGACAAGTTTAAAACAGCCATTTTCTTAGCAAATTTTCATAAATATTTCATAATCACTTACGTATTCTTTATAACATTTTCAGTAAAATAAAGGTAAAGAATGGTAAGGAGGCGATTGAGAGTGAGCCTTAATCAGACATACTTTTTTTCAACCTGTGTTTCCGATATTGTATCCGAAAATGACTTTGTGTTAGAGTTTTTTGAGAATGTTGAACAACAAGATACCACTCCTTGGAAAATCACCAAAACGTTTGATGAACTAATTGACTTTCTTGAACAGATAGAAGACTAAAGCAAAAAGGAGACCCTAAAGGTTTTGGGTCTCCTTTTTATAACTTAATTAATTGAAATGTACCTTTTCCTAAGACATCCGTGACATAATCTAGTTTGGTGTGATCAAAGTAAACAAAATCCCGCTCATGTATAATAAGTTTAAGTGGATCAAATTCAAACACTAGGTCGCCAGTAATACTCCGCTCTTCCAGAGACAGATTTAATTTTGGACCCCCTCAGCCAACTCCCATGCTTAAACGAACAAAAAGTTTTTCATCCGCTGTTTGTTTCTCCCTTTCCACATTTTCAGTTAGAAATTGATGGGCACTTCCCGATAACTTAAACATACTACCATTCACTACCTTTATTTTTATAATTTGTTGGAAAAAGTCGAAAAAATGTACATGAATATATTATAGTATAGGTAGTATATTAGAAAATAATTTGCCTCAATACTTTCAATGAAGGAGTAAAAATGAAAAAGAAAGCAATCTTTCCGTCTGTTCTAATCATTGTCACATGTATTGTTGTCGCTTCTCTTCTTTTCATTCAACAGAGGAATCAATCTGCAGCAAAAGCTGCCGTCCACCCTATCAATGATCATTCTACCCGGTCTCAATCGGTCATGAGCAGAACATTAACAGAAAAAATGACGATTGGAGCGATCGGAGATATTCTTATCCATGATACGGTTTATAAAGATGCTTTTAATGGAACCACTTATGATTTCAATCCGATTTTTGCAAATGTAAAAGGAATTTTAGAGATTCCGGATATCTTAACCGCTAACCAAGAAAGTATGTTAGGGGGAGTCGAAATTGGTGTTTCCAGTTACCCTACGTTTAATAGTCCCCATCAAGTTGCCGATGCGCTTGTAAACACAGGTGTTGATATTGTCTCGATGGCAAATAACCATACCCTTGATAAAGGGGAAAGAGGCATTCTTTCAGCCACGGATTATTTAAACAGCATTGGATTGCCGCACGTTGGCAGTTTTCTAAATGAAGAAGACCGTAAGAAATTAAGAATCATTAATAAAAATGGAATTAAACTAGCCTTTTTATCTTACAGTTACGGGACAAATGGAATTCCTGTCCCGGATGGCAAAGATTTTTTAGTCAATTTAATTAACCGGGATATCATGAAAGAAGAAATCCACCGTGCAAAAAAGGAAGCAGACGTTGTCGTCATGAGCATTCATTGGGGGAATGAATATCAACGCATTCCAACAGAAGAGCAAAAAGATCTAGCTAGGTTTCTTGCGAATGAAGGGGTAGATATCATTTTTGGTTCCCACCCACACGTATTGCAGCCCATGGAATGGATTCAAACGGATGATGGAAGGAAAGCCTTTGTGATCTATTCTTTAGGAAATTTTATTTCCGGGCAAATGCGGGATTATAAAGATATTGGCGGAATGGCAACCGTAGAGATTACTAAGAATGTTACGGAATCAGGAAACTCTGTTGAACTATCCAATCCGGTTTTTTATCCAACCTTTGTCTCCAGCCAGAGATTCCGACATTATCAAGTCGTACCTCTTGAGAAAGCGGGCGCTTTTGGGTTAGAAAATGCTGATGCAAAATATCAGGAAATTCAAGACCATATGATTCAATGGCTCCGGTAATACGGAGCCTTTTCAATGTTTGTTAAGGGGATGTATCAAAGAAAGTTATTTCCAGCGATCTTTAGTCATATCGCCGTCTTATTAGGGTATTTTATAATGGGCTGGCTCACACTGCCGATATAAATGAGAAGCGGTTTATTCGAAAAATTATCATTCTTTTTATATAATAGCTAAAGAGTCTCTCTTTGAAAGGAGTTTCAAATGAATATTAAGATCAGCAATGAAGCAGCAGCATGGTACAAACAAGAACTCGATTTAAAAAGCGGTGATTATGTCCAGTTTTTTGCCCGTTACGGGGGATGCAGTACCGTACAAAAAGGTTTTTCCCTTGGGGTGTCTACAGAAGAACCGATGGATATCGGGGCAAAAACGGTGGTAGATGGCATTACATTTTATATTGAACAAAAAGATTTATGGTATTTTGATAACCATGATTTAGAAGTTGAATTTAAAGCGGAATATGGAGAACCTGTATTCCTCTATGATAAATAGCAAAAAGCACACTAGAGAGTGTGCTTTTTGTTTACAGATTTTCAAGTTCTCGTACAACTTTTTCACAAATCTTATGCGTTTTTAAAGCATCCGCTGCAGTAATCGAAGGTTTGGTATGATGAGTCACAGCGTAAATAAACTCTGTGATAATTTGTTCAAAGCCCCTCTTATAAAGAGTAGAATCCCAATTTCCAAAAGACAGACAGGTTTCTTTATTTTCATGGAGGATGGTCATTTTCTCTAATTCCTGAACCATCCTTTTCTCTTTTGGTCCAATTACCTCGAGTCTCTCTTCTGCTGCCCCGCTGTCTCGATTCATAATGGCCAATCCGGTCCTATTCTGGGAAATGAATTGAACGATTACGTGGTATAACAATCCATCCTTTTTTCTTCCGTTGATAATTAGATTTTCAATCTCGTCGTCTATAAGATAACGAACCGTATCCAAGCAATGGATAAAATCGTCATACACAAAGTTGCGTATATCTCCAGGAAGCGAATGGCGGTTTTTCTGTAAAATAACCATGTTAGGATGTTCAATTTCCTTCATGGAATGGTAATACGGTGCAAATCTCCGGTTAAAACCGGTCATTAAGATGAGCCCTTTACTTTCTGCTAACTCGGTTAATTCCTTAGCGGTTTCATAATGATCTGTAATCGGTTTATCTACATACACATGGATGCCGTTATTCAATAGTTCTTTTACGAGTTCATAATGTGATACTGTCGCAGAATGGACAAAAGCCCCTTTGATTCCGCTCTGGATTAAAGAAGATAAGTCTTTATGAGTGTATGAAAAGCGATATTTACTGCTTATTTCCGTTAATCTTTCGGCATTCCTGGTATATAGATGGAATTCCACATCACTAATACCGCTGAATACTGGCAGGTAAGCTTTCTTTGCAATATCTCCTAATCCAATAACCCCAATTTTTATCATGTCCGTTCTCCCTCCGATAACATGTCACCAGATATGGTCATGCAGCCCTTCTTTTTGCAGTATGTCTCTCTGTCTTTCACCTATCAAATCAAAATGGGAATAGCCATCCCGGCGGTGATGAATCCATTCTTTTCTCAATCCATACTTCTTTCCCCATTCCGCAAGTCTATCCAGATCATGACAGCCTACCTTTGTAACCGTCTTTGAACCTGGAAAACGGTCATCAAGCCAATAATGGGTCAAGAAGGCAATTTCACCCTGATCAATCTTTTGTTTCCATCGTACTAAGTCACGTCTATTTATACCAAATGCCATTCAACCACCTACTTCAAACATCCTTACTTTTTCTTAATTTCTTCATATTTTAAAAACCATTCTGGGAAAGCCTTTTTAAATGCCGTGGGACGGAAGTTATCTTTTCTAACAACAATATGGGTGGTGGTTCCTTCCGCACATACTTCATTGTCGCCATTAACAATCGAATAGCCATATAATGTTTTAATTCCATCATTTTTTTCAATCCACGTTTTAACGAAACCGCGGTCCCCATAACGTAATGGTTTCTTATAGGTGATTTGAACATCATATACGGGAGCGTAGTAACCGGAATTCTCCATATCTACATAGCTGTAGCCGATATCTTCGATGAGGCCGCTTCTGCCTAGTTCAAAATACTTTAAATAATTCGCATGATAGATCACGCCCATCATATCGGTATCTGCATACAATAACTGTATTTCTCTCGTCGAAATAAATAGATTGTCCATTTTTGTCTCCCCTTTAAGAACTCTTTATTTTCCTTAATGCATTTTCAACGTCTACTTTTTCTAAGTAAAGTGCTTTTTGGAGCAAAGTCTCCTCATCCTCTTCCTCTGCAAGCCGTAATGCTTGTACTTGTATCATTTCATCCACTAAATTAGTGGCAAATCTTCCATTCCCTTTAAAGGTCTTATGATCCAGGATTTCCTTTAATTCTGTTTTCGCTTCTTCAGCCAGCTGATATTGAAAGCTCTCTGCATACGTCTCCATAATGGCCAGTATCTCTTCGGCGGAATAGTCTTCAAAGACAAAGAACTTCTTGAATCTTGAACGCAGTCCAGGATTACTCTCAAGCAATAGTTCCATTTCGTTTGGATATCCTGCTAAAACCACAACCAAGTTCTCGTTGTGTTTCGTCATCTCATCCACCAGAGTGTCTACTACTTCCTTACCAAAATCGCCGCCGGATTGACTTAAAAGAGAGTACGCTTCATCTATAAATAAAACGCCGCCTAATGCCTCTCTAATCTTCTTCTTCGTTTTGCCGGCTGTCTGCCCGACATAACCAGCAACAAAGTCCGCGCGGCTGGCTACAATTAAATGCCCGCGTTTTAACATCCCGCATTCACGAAGAAGTTCTGCATAAATCTTCGCAACCGTGGTCTTTCCCGTCCCTGGATTCCCGGTGAAAACGGAATGAAGCTGAATAGGGACAGACGGAAGTCCATTCTTTCTTCTAAACTGCTGCATTTTAACGAAAGATACGAGAGTTTTCATTTCCTCTTTTAGGTTTGTTAATCCAATTAAGTGATTCAGCTTTTCAAATGGTGACTCCTTGAAATCACCATTCTCAATCCTAAAGTCTTCTTTATCCAATAACGTGTATTCCAGAATGTCAGATTCTCTATTCTTGTCAGAACCTTTTTTAAAAATGGCTTCTAAAACAATATTCCGGACAGAACGAGCATTGCCAAACGTGTCATCAACACGTTCCTGATCGAGGTGGTAATCGATTTCCTGCTTTGCACCTTCTGTTAGGATATAATCGTTTTCTTCCGCTATTTTTTCGGCAATTTGAATTAACTCTTCATTGGAATAGTTAGGGAGATGAATGAGATTTGATTGTGGGAACCTGCTGCGTAAGCCAGGATTTGCATCCAAAAAGGTACGCATCTCTTCTGGATATCCAGCTAATATTACAGCAAATTTACCGCCATACTCGGTTCCGGTCATAAGAGAAACGAGTGTATCAATAGCGGTCTGCCCATAATCATTTCCTGTTTGCCCTTCCCGTTTTAAGCTGTACGCTTCATCGATAAATAACACTCCGCCAAGGGCACGTTCCACAAAGGCCCGGACGTTTTCTTCGGTCTGACCTACAAAGGCCCCGACTAATTGAGACCGGTCGGTTTCAATTACCTCTGCTCGAGGGAGAACATCGAGTTCGTGATAAATTCTGGCTAATAATCGTGCTAAGGTTGTCTTCCCGGTTCCGGGATTCCCAGTAAGGACCATATTAAGGCTCAATTCATCCTTGATTTGAAATCCTAGAACTTTCCGGTGTTTCTGATATTTTAAAAACCGGTAAAAATCATTTACCCGTTTTTTTACCATATCCATTCCAATCATCTCGTTTAATTGGTCTAACGCATGATGATTTGTTTCTTCTGTTTTTTCATCCTCCATAAAAAGCTGCTTCCACTTTTGTTTGGTTTCTTCTAGAAGAGTGAGTTGGCTTTTAAGCTCATCATAATAAGTAGATGTATGAAAGACGCCAATGATCGATTGTTCATACTCCTCTGCCGCTTTTAAGAGCAGTGCAGCGGTTTCTGTTGCTTCAGAGAAAGTCGTAAACAGTTTCTCATAGTGTTCATATACGAAGTCATTATTTACTGACCCAGCAATGGAACGTTTCTCCTGTAATTCATCTATGTAATCATCTGCATCCGCTAAGAATGAGTGGCAAATCTCAATATATTGTTCAGCAATTTTTTTCTTTGCTGTTCGGTTATCCGTTTCCCTGATCGAAGGAAACGTCAATTCGTCTAAAATATTTTTAAGCTTTTTCCAATCATAGTTGACCAAATAGGCCTTTGCTTTTTTATTATTGGGATTTAACTGCATAGCCCTATCTAGCCAGGCTGCGGCCAAGGTATCTTGCTTTTTATTACTAAGCCGGGATAGTGCAGCGACGGTTAATAACCTCGATAAGGTAATGTGGTTTTTCTCATGTTGAAGAGCTTGAATGATTTCGGATTCATTTGAAATAACTCCATTTTGTTCCAGTTCCTCTTCCCACTGGAATAATTGTTCCATTAGATTGTTCTGTTTTACACGTTGTTTCATCGATTATCACTTCTTTTCAAAATATCCCTTATATCTTACCACAACATATACAAGCATACGAAATCAAACAATCAAAAAGGACCAGCTTGAGACAGCAGGCCCTTTGGGTAAACTTTTATCGGTTAGATTCGTCCTTAATTTCTGAACGGAAGGCTTCAATGCTTTCACGACGGCGTTCGTTTTTCGCTTTGATTTCCTGTTGTTGAGTTTCACTTGTTGTAAAACGCATAGATTCTTCTGCCGCTTCCATATTTTCGATGGTATCATGAATCATCGACTGTAATTTTTCAACATTATCACTGCGATCATCCGGTTTCGGCTTATTGTTATAAGTCATAGTGTTCATTCCTCCTTAAAGGTTGTCATGTTACAGATATAGTTTGTTTCCTCAACGTAAAAATATCACAGAAAAAAATTGTGATTTTTTTGATTGGAGCGGAAGGCGAAGCGCCGGGAGTTCCAATCAACAGCCAAGTTTAATAAACAAAAAAGACCCGCTGGCAGCTGCCGTACGAGTCTTGTGTTTATAGTTATTATTCACCCTTGGTTTGAATTACTTGAGCATGCTCACCGGATGTATCTTGATATTTTTTACCTTTATTACCGCCATAACCACGCTGCTTTGTTCCTAAATGACTAGGTGACCAGTGGTTACTGCTCTTTTTTGGATTACTCATGTTGTATCCCTCCTCTTTATCATTTTGTCCAATTAGAGGGGGAACATGATTGGAAAACTATGTGAGCTTTACTCCGCTTTACCAAGGCGTTTTTCTTCTAAACGCTGTTCAATTTTCTCCATCGCAGCGCGATCTTTCAAAAGCTGGCTTTTGTTTTCAGATACAAGTTCTGCAAAGGAACGTTTTCTAGGTTTTCTCATTTTTTGTTTCACCTTCCTTATGTATTATTGTAACAGTTAGTATGCCCGGAAACGCTCGCAATTATTACAACTTTTTGAAAATTATAAAGAAAAGTTAGAACTTAGAGAAAGAATCTGAACCGAAAAGACCGTACGCATGGTTGGATAGGAGAAATGGTTAGGTAGACCGTTCTACGTGACCAAAATTTTTGCTTGGACAGGAAAAAGGTCACGTAAACGGCTTCTACGTGACCAAAATTTTGGTTGGACAGGAAAAAAGGTCACGTAGACCGCCTCTACGTGACCGAAATCTCGGTTAGACAGAAAAAAAGGTCACGTAGACCGCCTCTACGTGACCGAAATCTCGGTTAGACAGGAAAAAAGGTCACGTAGACCGCCTCTACGTGACCAAAATCTTAGTTGGACAGGAGAAAAGGTCACGTAGACACTCTAAGTGTCGTGACAGAATAACCATTAAGTTATCCGTATGGCCTCTCTTCTTTACTTTAAATCACTAGTGTATTGTTTCATCGCTTCAAGGTTCATGGCGCCAATATATTTGTTTCCGATATTCCCATTTGAGTCAATAAAGTAAGTCGTTGGAATCGAAAGGATTTGGTACAGTTCATTTACTTCGTCTTTTTCATCTAATGGGATTGGAAACGTGATTCCGTTCTCATCAACAAACGCTTTTACATCTAAATGCGGATCAATATTTACGGCTAAAATAACCACTTCATCCCCTAGTTCTTTATGAAGCTGTTCCATTGCCGGCATTTCTGCTTTACATGGAGGACACCAGGTTGCCCAGAAGTTTAGCATAACTTTCTTCCCTTTTAAATCTGACAGCTTTACTGTATCTCCCGCTAACGTCTTTAGTTCGAAGTCAGGTGCTTTAGCCCCAACTTTAAGACCTTCCATATTGGCAGCTTCTTGACTTGCATTCTCGGGTTCAGCTTTTTTATCCATTGCTTGAACGACTGCTACTGTTAGGAATGCGATTAACACGACAGCTGTAATTATTTTTTTCACCATTACCCGAACCCCCTTTGAAGAATATGTGCTACATCGATTTTACACTATATACTAAGTTGAAATAAAGTTTGTCCATGCCAAAAATGTGACAACTTAAAAAACAGTTTATTAAGAATTTTTGCATAGATAAAAAGCAAGCCGGTTTGGCTTGCTTTGTTAGTTATTGAGTGCATCTAAAATGTTTTTTGTAACACGGTCGACAATTTTATTAATATCGCCTTCTGATAAAGATATTTTAGTATCACCTGATACCTTTTGTGCATGGATATTTTCTGGTGTATCAACACCAGCTGGCGACTGACCTTTAATCCCCATCATTGATTTTATCTCGACTAAGCGTTCCACATTCTTTTTAGAGAGCTCTCGGTCCCCGTTTAATTGTCGGGCAATCCAATTGATTTTTGCTGTAAATTCCAATGATTCCATTAAGTAATAAGCATGTTCGAGGTCTCTGCCCCAAGTTAATGCCCCATGGTTTTCTAAGAGAACTCCCTGATGGTCGTGAACATACTTTTTCACAGCATTTGGAACTTCTTCTGTAGAGGGAGTTCCATATTCCGCAATAGGAATAGACCCTAAAAAGACGACTGCTTCCGGCATAAGAGCCTGATTTAATGGAATCCCAGCAATAGCAAATGCCGTTGCATACGGAGGGTGAACATGAACGATTGCATGAACATCGGGCCGCTCCTTATAAACAAGAAGATGCATTTTCATTTCGGATGTTGGCTTAAAATCACCTTCTAATGCATTCCCCTGATGATCAACCTTCACGATCATTTCTGGTGTCATAGAGCCCTTGCTAATGCCTGTAGGTGTGATAAGAAATTCATTTTCGCTAATACGGACTGAAATGTTACCGTCATTTGCGGCTACAAAACCTTTTTCATAAACTCTTTTACCAATATCACATATTAATTTTTTTACCTTAATTTCAATCATTTATAGGCACCTTGCCTTCCATCTTTCATTGAAAAAGTTTTGGAAGCTCTTCTTGATAGTTACCTTTTAGTATACCCTTTTCTGTAATTATCGCTGTCACTAATGAATGTGGTGTAACATCAAATGCCGGATTAAATACTTTAACTCCTTCTGGAGCGGTTCTTTTCCCAAAGCCCTCTGTTATTTCTGCAGCATCTCTTTCCTCTATCGGAATTTCCAATCCTGTCTTGGTTTCTAAGTCGATCGTGCTCATTGGTGCTGCTACATAGAAAGGAATATTGTGTGCTTTCGCTAATAAAGCAACTCCATATGTGCCAATTTTGTTTGCTACATCTCCGTTGGCAGCAACCCGGTCACATCCGACAATAACAGCTTGAACCCAGCCCTTTTGCATCACCATAGCAGCCATACTATCCGTTATCAGTGTGACATCGATACCTGCCTGCATCAATTCCCACGCAGTTAAGCGTGCCCCTTGTAAAAGCGGTCTGGTTTCATCTGCAAAGACTTTTATGTCCATCCCTTTTTCCTTAGCTAAATAAATGGGAGCTAGTGCGGTGCCATATCTTGCTGTTGCAATGCCACCAGCGTTACAGTGAGTTAAAATCCCCATTCCATCTGTTAATAATGTTAAAGCATTTTCACCAATCGTGCGGCAAACTTGCTCATCTTCATATCGGATTAAATGTGCTTCAGCTGCGAGCATTTCTTTTATTTCATG
Organism: Neobacillus sp. Marseille-Q6967; assembly: GCF_946151075.1. Lineage (GTDB taxonomy): Bacteria > Bacillota > Bacilli > Bacillales > Cytobacillaceae > Neobacillus. Next base: position 1,181,983 of record NZ_OX267715.1, read on the forward strand.
AACTGAACGTTCCTTTTCTTTTAACGCAATTTCATTCATCCGGTTTAGTGCCCAAAAAAGATTGACGGCCGTTGGACGAGAGGTTGCCAAATAATCTGAATGCTTTTTAAATACGGAATAAAAATCTTCAAATGTATTTTCAGGTGCATCTTTAATCCCAAGGAGCAGACCATAAGCTGCTGCTATTCCGATGGCCGGGGCACCCCTTACTTTTAATTGTTTAATCGCATCCCAGGCATCTTCAATTTTAGTAATTTCAAGAAATTCAGTTACAGCAGGGATTTTCGTTTGATCCAATATTTTTAATATACCGTTTTCATAATAAACGGATTGTAAAAAAGCGTCAGTCACTTTTTAATCATCTCCCTTTCTATATGTATAAGTCTCTGCTAAAGGAAAGATTTCTTTCATTATAGCTTCTACCATTGTTATTTTAACAATATTAGTGACATATGCAATACTTTTAATTTTTTGAAATCCGCTTATCAATATTGGCTGAATTATAAGAATTTTTGGTAAAATGGACTAGAAAAAGGGGTTAAATTATGAAGATACTGGTCTTAGGGGGAAGTCGTTTTTTAGGCAGAACGTTTGTGGAAGCAGCAAAAAAACAGAATCATGAGATTACCATCTTTAATCGAGGCAATCAAAACGAAGGACTTAAGGATGTTGAAATCATTACCAGCGACCGTTTTGGTACATTAACAGAGCTTTCAGGCCGTTTTTGGGATGCGGTGTTAGATACCAGCGGTTTTATCCCATATACTGTTGCTAATTCCACGGAATTGTTAAAGGATCGGGTAAATCAATATACTTTTATTTCGAGTATTTCTGTTTATAAAGATTGGGTAGCTGAAAGTTTCGATGAAGAATATCCAATACATGAAATGTCCCTTGATGAGGCAAATGAACTTTCAAAAAATGCGGATGCTCCTCTTTACGAATATTACGGTCAATTTAAAGCATTATGCGAGCAGATTGCTGAAAAGAATATGCCCGGACGCGTGTTAAAAGTGCGGGCAGGGCAATTAATAGGACCAAACGATTATACTGACCGGATTCCCTATTGGATTCATCGGATCGCAAAGGGCGGTAGAGTATTGGCGCCGGGTAATCCAAACCGTCCCGTTCAAGTCATTGATAACCTTGATTTATCAAACTGGATTTTAAAAATGATGGCAACCGGCACTGCAGGAACGTTTAATGCAACAGGACCGGATTATACGTTGACGATGAAGGAGTTTCTAGAAGAAAGTATAAATGTTACAGGGGCAAAGGTAGAACTTTCTTGGATTCCGGAAAAATTTCTTCTTGAGCAAAACGTCGCTCCTTGGACTGAAATGCCTCTTTGGGTACCCGAGGATTATCCGCTGGCACCAGAACTTGAAAAGCCTTGGAAAGGAACATTTACTGTAAATATCAATAAAGCCTTAGAACATGGTCTAACTTTTAGACCATTACAAGAAAGTCTTGCGGAGATTTATCAATGGGAAGATCAACGGGAGATTTCCGAAAATGAATGGAAATCAGGTATGCGTTCAAATCGTGAACAAGAACTATTTCAGTTATGGGATAAACAATAAGTAAAACAAGAGAGCAGATGTTCTGCTCTCTTGTTTTTTTACCCTTTTAATTCTCTTTTTTGTTTTATTAATTCATTGAATTCTTTATCTAGTTCCCTATATTTAGGGTCTTTTGGTTCGATTAACGATAATTCACCAAGAATAGTTGCAATACGATTCTCAATAACCATTAGAAGCTCTTGCTTATTTGATTGATTGGATGGTTGAGTCCTAGGCTGATATAAGAATTCCTCTGGTGTCATTTCCACTCGTTTTATCTTTTGATCCTCAAATACCAGTAGTTTGTTACATAATTTATTTAGGAAGTAAAAATCATGAGACACCGTTATGATTGTCCCGGTAAATTCATTTAAAGTTTTCTCCAGCTGCTCCCTGCTCGGTAAATCTAAATGATTCGTCGGTTCATCAAGGATTAGAACATCATATTCTTTCATCAACATGTCAACGAGTTTTACCCTTGTTCTCTCCCCTAGGCTCAAAGTAGAAATTGAAGCGGTAATGTGTTTCTCCGTTAATCCAAGATTGGCAAACAAGGTTCTAGCTTGCCTTATACTCTCTCTGTCAGTATATCCTAATGCCTCGATGGCGTTTTTATCGGGAGACAGATCACCAACATCCTGACTTAAATAAGCGATCCTTAAGGAATCACTCTTCCAAAGCATACCGCTCGTGTCCTGTACATCTCCTAATATCATTTTAATTAAGGTAGTTTTCCCGCAGCCATTTTCACCTAATAAGCCAATACGCTCACCTTGATTAATGTAGAAGTACGTATCCACAAAAAGTGATCTGCTCCCAAACGATTTAGAGAGTTTATCCGCCTCGATGATTCGTTTGCCTCTTTTCCCCTGGCTGTCAAACTGAAATCTGACTTTAACTTCCTCAAAAGGTTTTTCAACTTTATTTTTCTCAAGCTCGCTGTGCAGCCGTTTCATTTTTGATTTTACTTGTTTATCGCGATTTTTTGCCTTTGCACGGTGATATTCCTTAAAACCATAATCTCTGCCCTGTTTCGTTGAGTTCCGATGTGCTTTTTCAGACCAAGATTTAAGTTGATCCATTTGCATTTCTATTTCTTCTTTTTTACGTTGCTGCACGTTATATTGATGGAGCTGGGTTTCCACTCTATGCTTCTTTTCTTTTTGGTAATCGCTATAATTTCCGGAATAAAAATGAATTTGGCCATTTTCAAGTTCAAAGATTCGATTAACTGTTTTATCTAAGAAATGGCGATCGTGAGAGATAATGAAGACTGCTCCTGCAAACTTTTTTAGTTCCTCTACCAGCCAATCCATTCCTTTAAAATCCAGATGATTTGTCGGTTCATCAAGGATTAAGAAATCTGGTCTGGATGACCATATCATGGATAGGGCCACCTTCAGCTTTTCCCCGCCGCTTAAATGATTTAAGCGCTGCTCATCCCAATCATTAACCTTATTCAGACCTAATTTACTAGCGTGAAAGGATAGTTCACTCTCGTTTTGTAGATTAAAATCATAAACTTCATAATCAATCGACTGCGATAAATAACCAATATTTAATAAGTTTGATTTTTCAATGGTTCCGTTATCTGGTAGAAGTTTCCCCGTTAATAGATTAGCTAGAGTTGTTTTACCAGTCCCGTTATAGCCAACAAGTCCGACTCTATCGCCATTTTTTATATCAAAAGAAATATTGTGTAAAATTTTTCTCAAGTTAAAGCTTTTTTCTACCCCAGTTACTTTTATAATAGACGAATTATTGGTCATAAAAAAACTCCCTTCATGAACCTGAAGAGAGTTTTGAGTCTAGACGGTTAAATTGCAGCCAAAAAATCATACCCCAATAAACCTATGAAAAAGGTTAAGTGGAATAGAAATATGGTTTCATTTACGATCAGGACTTAAAAAAGGATAGACTAATCCTATTCTTCAGGTTCATCATTTTTCGTTTATTCGAATAATGTGCTGAAAAATAAGATTATAACTTCATTCCTCTTTACCAGTCCTTTACGTTTGTTATCTATATTTTATTTTGAATAGAGTGTTTTTGTCAATTCTTTCCGAAAAAAACACCAAGCCAAATTTGGCCTGGTGTATATTATTACGCTTGTAATTTTTCGCGAAGTACCATTTGAAGAATACCGCCATGACGGTAGTAATCAATTTCTACTTCAGAGTCAAAACGTACAAGAACTTCAAATTCCTTCTTGCTGCCGTTTTCGTCTGTTGCAGTAACTTTTACAAGGTCACGTGGTCTTACGTTTTCATCCACTTGAACTTCGAAAGTTTCTTTACCTGTTAAACCAAGTGTTTCAGTGTTTTCGCCTTCTTTAAATTGAAGTGGAAGTACACCCATTAACACAAGGTTTGAACGGTGGATACGCTCAAAGCTTTCAGCAAGAACTGTTTTAATGCCTAAAAGGTTTGTACCTTTCGCAGCCCAGTCACGTGAAGATCCCATTCCGTAATCTTTACCAGCAAGAACCATTAAGCCAGTGCCGTTTTCTTTGTACTTCATGCAAGCATCGTAGATTGAAGTAACTTCGCCTGTTGGCCAGTAAGTTGTGAATCCACCTTCTGTTCCAGGAGCGATTTGGTTACGGATACGGATGTTTGCAAATGTACCGCGCATCATAACTTCGTGGTTACCACGGCGAGAACCGTAAGAGTTGAAGTCACGTGGCTGAACGCCTTTTTCTAGAAGGTATTTACCAGCTGGAGTATTCTTACCAATTGCTCCTGCAGGAGAAATGTGGTCAGTTGTAACGGAATCTCCAAACTTACCTACAACGCGAAGTCCAGTTAATGGTTCAACAGTACCAGGTTCTGGTGATAAACCTTCGAAGAATGGTGGATTTGCAATGTAAGTAGAATCCTCATCCCATGTATATAAAGGCTCATTGCTCGTTTTGATTTGATTCCAAAGCTCGTTGCTTTCAAAGACATTTTCATATTCTTTACGGAATAATTCAGGTGTAACAGTCTTTTTAACAACGTCATTAACTTCAGAAGTTGATGGCCAGATATCCTTGAAGAACACATCGTTTCCATCTTTATCCTTACCGACTGCTTCATTAGCAAAGTCGATGTTCACTGTACCTGCAAGGGCATATGCCACTACAAGTGGTGGTGAAGCAAGGTAGTTTGCTTTTACAAGCGGATGAATACGTCCTTCGAAGTTACGGTTACCTGAAAGTACGGATGTAACTAATAGGTCGTTTTCAGCGATTGTCTTTTCGATTTCTTCTTTCAATGGACCGGAGTTACCGATACATGTTGTACAGCCGTAACCTACAAGGTTGAAGCCGATTTGCTCAAGGTATGGAAGTAATCCGGAGTCACGTAAGTAACCTGTTACAACCTTTGAACCAGGAGCTAAAGAAGTTTTAACGAACTTAGGAACTTCCATTCCAAGTTCAACCGCTTTTTTCGCAACAAGACCTGCCCCAACTAGAACGTAAGGGTTAGAAGTATTTGTACAGCTAGTGATAGAAGCAATTGCAACTGCACCAGTTTTAATTTCTGCTTCGTCACCATTGTTAAATTTAATAGTAGCAGACTTTTCAAGCTCATCAGCTTGTAAGCCAAAGCCTTGGTTTCCTTGTGGAGCAGCAACCGCTTTTACGAACTCTTCCTTCATTTTTGAAAGTGGAATTAAATCTTGCGGACGCTTAGGACCAGAAAGATTTGCTTCAATTTCAGTAAGGTCGATTTCGATTACATCTGTATAAACTGGCTCTTCAGACGGATTGAAGAATAAGCCGTTTTCTTTGCAGTATGCTTCAACTACTTGAATTTGTTCTTCATCACGGCCAGTTAAGCGCATATACTCTAAAGATTCGCCGTCGATCGCGAAGAATCCGCAAGTTGCACCATATTCTGGAGCCATGTTAGCGATCGTTGCACGGTCAGCTAGTGGAAGTACAGATACACCTGGTCCGAAGAACTCAACAAATTTACCAACCACACCGTGGCTGCGAAGTACTTGAGTTACTTTTAACGCAAGGTCAGTTGCAGTTGCACCGTTTGGAAGTTCACCTGTTAACTTAACCCCTACTACTTCTGGAACTGGGAAGTATGAAGGCTGGCCAAGCATTCCTGCTTCTGCTTCGATACCGCCTACGCCCCAGCCAAGAACGCCAAGACCGTTGATCATAGTAGTATGAGAGTCAGTACCTACTAATGTATCAGGGTATGCTTCTAGTTCACCGTCAGTTTCAGCAACATGAACTACATCTGCTAAGTACTCAAGGTTAACTTGGTGGACGATACCTGTTGCAGGAGGAACTGCACGGTAATTATTGAATGATTTTTGAGCCCAGCTTAAGAACTGATAGCGCTCAGCATTACGTTCAAATTCTAAATCCATGTTCACGCGTAAAGAATCTGCAGATCCATAAGCGTCAACTTGTACAGAGTGGTCGATAACTAAATCAACGGTTTTCTCTGGATTAATTTTGTCTGGGTCTCCCCCTAGGTCAGCCATAGCTTTTCTTAATGAAGCTAAGTCAACAACCGCTGGAACTCCAGTGAAGTCTTGTAAAATTACACGAGACGGCTTAAATGGTACATCTACTTCTTTAAGCTCATCTGTTCCCCATTTTGCTAAGTTTTCAACATGCTCTTTTGTGATTACACGGCCATCATATTGGCGTAATACAGATTCAAGTAAGACTTTTACGGAATATGGTAATTTAGAAACTTTACCGATACCAGCCTCTTCAAGTGCACTTAGACGGTAATAGTGATAACGTTTACCGTTTACTTCAAATGAAGTACGTGCGTTAAATACATCATTTTTCACCATGTGAAAATCCCCCATTCGTCAAAATCAATCAAAAAAATAAACGAAAGTCGAAAAGTTTGAATATTCCCATCCATTACTACTTTTCTCACAATTCTAATCTTAATACAACCTTTAACATAAGTAAATAACAAGAAAGTTATTGTGATTGATAAGTTTTTCTTATGCTTTTTTATGTAAAGAGTTCAAAATATTTTGAAAATCTTTTTAAATGGGACCTATAAAGTTAATGTGGGAATATTTTTATTTTCACTTTTATTATCGCAAAAAACCTTTTCTTTGTCATGTTTTATCCCTTAAAGGAGATAGTATTTATTAGGAGGTGAACACCATGCAAAGACGCAAGTCAAATCATGTCATACCGGGTGCCAATGCTGCAAAGGGCCAAGGACAAGGTGCAGGCTTTAACGAAGAAATGGCAAACGAGCCATTAACAATAAAAGAGAAAATGAACAACAAGAAACGGAAGAAGAATCAGTAAAAGCAGGAGGCTTTCCCCCTGCTTTTTTATTAGAATACTTATTCTTGTAGGTTTACTTCTTTTACAATACTATCTAAATCCTGCATAAAGCGTTCAAGTTGAGCACGTTGGTGTTCGGAAGCTACCTCTAACGCATTTTCAATTTGTTGATAGGCTTCATTTACTTCTTCCTTTAAATGCTTTAGTTGATGACCGTAACTAGCACTGTCACTTACAATTGTTTTAAAGAGCCCTTGTGCTTCCTCATATCCTTGCTGGGCTGCTTGAAAAGCCTGCTGCTTATCCTTATTATAAGGAAATCTCTCGATGTCCACCATTGACTGTTTCACTCCCCTCAAGTTTCTATAACGTTAAATTGCACAGGCGCAAACAAAATTATTCAGCATAAAAAAGCACGAGGATTGCATCCTAACATATAGGAGGGATGAAAATGGTTAATAAAAATACCGGTAAAGATATGAGAAAAAACGCTCCAAAACAATCCGGGCAGCCTGAGCCTCTAAGCGGATCAAAAAAAGTGAAAAACCGCCAGCATACGCGTGCGAAAAATAACTCACATCATGATTTATAAGGAATAGAGTCCCCTTTGAGGACAAAAGCCCATGAGTCTATATTCGAAGACTCATGGGCTTTTATTTTTTTAATCATTTTTGTATGGCAATCAGCTTTAGAGTATCGACCATCCCTGTCCTTCATACTGGTTGCAAAGACATAAACCCTTGGAAAGAAAGATCAAAATGTCCTTCATCCTGGTTATGAAGGACAAAACTCTTGGAAAAAAACATCAGAATGTCCTTCATACTGGTTATGAAGGACAAAACTCTTGGAAAAAAACATCAGAATGTCCTTCATACTGATTATGAAGGACAAAACCCTTCGAAAAAACATTAAAATGTCCTTCATCCTGGTTATGAAGGACATAATCCTTGGAAAGAAAGATCAAAATGTCCTTCATTCTGGTTATGAAGGACATAATCCTTGGAAAGAAAGATCAAAATGTCCTTCATCCTGGTTATGAAGGACATAATCCTTGGAAAGAAAGATCAAAATGTCCTTCATTCTGGTTATGAAGGACATAATCCTTGGAAAGAAAGATCAAAATGTCCTTCATCCTGGTTATGAAGGACAAAACTCTTGGAAAAAACATCAGAATGTCCTTCATCCTGGTTATGAAGGACATAATCCTTGGAAAGAAAGATCAAAATGTCCTTCATCCTGGTTATGAAGGACAAAACTCTTGGAAAAAAACATCAGAATGTCCTTCATACTGATTATGAAGGACAAAACCCTTCGAAAAAACATTAAAATGTCCTTCATCCTGGTTATGAAGGACAAAACCCTTAGAAAAAACCATCAGGATGTCCTTCATTCAAGAAAAAAATCGTGCCCACAATAGTTTTTATAGTTGAGTCAATGCCTTTAATAAGTACCCTTCTTCTTCTTCGGTTACTGTCCTTAAATCAATCAGGAATTCATCTTTTTGTATTCGGCCTATAACAGCTGGTTTGCTTTCGGTCCGGAGTTTTCTTGCCACTTCTTCTGCTGAAAGGTTGTTATGTTTAAGGGAGATAATCCTAGAAGGAAGTTCGACTTCTGGCATCGTTCCCCCTCCCACCTGACTTGTTCCTGGAAAAATATTGGCTTGTATATCATTTGTCTTTTGTAACAATTTTGTAACAAAAGACTTTGCTCTTTCGTCTAATGTATCAACTGAAACTAATAAATCGCGTATAGTTGGAATATTATATACTCCCTTATCTCCTCGGGCATAATCAATTAAGGTTCCTTCTAATGCAGCGAGTGTCATTTTATCAACTCGAACAACCCGTGCCAATTGATGTTTTTTCAATCGGTCAATGATGGCTTTTTTTCCAGCAATAATTCCTGCTTGAGGTCCGCCAAGTAGTTTATCGCCACTAAAACTTACAAGATCTGCACCTGCTTCAATTACTTCTCTGACTATTGGTTCTTCACCGATACCATGCTTCCGGAAATCAAACAGTGCTCCGCTGCCAAGGTCCTCGTAAAAAATGGCTTCATCATGTTTATTTGTTAGTTGTATCAGTTCCTCGGTTTCGACGGATTTAGTAAAACCAATAACTTTAAAATTACTTGTATGCACTTTCATGATAATAGCCGTTTCAGAATTCAATGCTTTTTCATAATCATATAAATGAGTTTTATTTGTTGTCCCTACTTCAACTAACGTTGCTCCACTTTCTTCCATGATAGAGGAAATACGGAAGGAACCGCCAATTTCGACTAATTGACCTCGTGAAACGATTACTTCTTTATTCTCGGCTAGTGCTCTTAATATGAGATAAACAGCCGCAGCATTATTATTGACGACCATAGCAGCTTCTGCCCCTGTAATTACTTTTAATAATGCCTCCACATGGCTGTGTCTGGAACCACGTTCGCCTTCCTTTAGCTTGTATTCTAAATTTGAGTAATTACGCGCAGTTTCCAACACGTGTTCAATCGCGTTGTGACTTAATCTTGCTCTTCCAAGATTTGTATGGAGGATCGTTCCTGTCGCATTGATGACCGTTTTTATCGTATAGGAGTATTGTTCCTTAATATTTTGTTGGAGCAATAGAAAAATTTCCTCTGTGAATTGATGAGTTCCTGGGATTGCGCCCTGCCAATTCCCATCTAAGATAGAAGACCTTATTTGGTCGATTACTTCCTTTAGACTTTTCGTAAGCTGTGTGACATCTAGGTGACTCTCTTCAAGGAGAGTTACAAATTGATGATGTTTTTGTAATTCATGGACTGCTGGTATTGAGCGTAACCATTCTTTCACTGTTAAAAACTCCTTCACTACACCTTCTATGATTCTTTACTTACGCTTTTTAAGATTATAACATTTCTCACGTTTTAAATCTTTGTGAATAAAATGAACTTGCTAGGGGGATGTTTTTATGAAACCCAAAAAGGAAGTACAGCATATTGATTTTGACCTTGTAGAACGATGGCTTGAAAATTATTGTCTTGACCCGCTTACTTCACAGGATGATTTAACGCAATTTCGTATTGATTTATATGAAACAGAAAATGAATGGATTGTTGAAGCTTTACTAAACGAATTTAACAGTTCTGAAATAAAGGTTTTTGTAGAGGATAGAAAGCTTATCATTTCGGCTGGAAAACAGTCAGACTCCTCTAAATTTCAAAAGAGGATCCGCTCTATTAACTTCCCCTTTCAAGTCATTAATCAAGATGTAAACGCTAATTTTACAAATGGGATACTTGAGGTGTTTATATCCAAAACAGTCAAGGGATTAGGGAAAAACCGTTACATTACCTTGCCCTAATTATTTTGTAATGGTATTACCTTTTTCAGTTGTTGGTTGACATATTGTGATTATCGAAAACATAAAAACCCTCATACTAAAAGTACGAGGGTGCTGCTTATTTTTCCGAAATGATTTTTATCATTTCTTCTGTATCAGGAAATATCCCTGTATCCAGCTTAGAGTATATTTTTTCGCCGTTTAAGGTTACTTCAAATGCTCCCCCTGAAACAGGAATCAATTCCATTTTTTCAATATCACGTCGAAAGTGAGTAAATAATTCTTCCGCGAAACTCGCGGCTTTTGGTGCGTAGTTTCATTGCATGCAAAATTCGACTTTAATTTGATAATTCTTCATTGTAAAACCTCCAATAAACAGTATCTATGTAGTAAAAACATTTTATCGTAACCGTGTTTTTACCGCAAATATTTCGCTTTCTTAGTATGTGCGAAATTTTAATGAAACAGTTATACTAATAAAATGGAGGTGGAACAAATGAGTGAGCAAGAAAAAATTCGCCTTACTTCTTTATCTACTAAAGCTGGCTGAGGCTGTAAAATTGGTCCCGAGGACCTGGCGCAAGTTTTGCGTCTTTTACCAAAGCAAGACCCTGTTCCTGAATTATTAGTAGGACATGAAACATCTGATGATGCAGGTGTCTACAAATTAACCGATAGTATTGCACTTATCCAAACCGTCGATTATTTTACACCAATAGTGGACGATCCCTATATGTTTGGCCAAATTACGGCAGCAAATGCATTAAGTGATGTGTACGCAATGGGCGGCGCTCCTAAAACTGTATTGAATATTGTCGGGTATCCCATCAAAAAACTTGGTGCCGATATGCTTTCTGAAATGCTCCGAGGTGCTGCAGACAAAGTAAAAGAAGCCGGGGCTATTACGGTAGGCGGCCATTCCATTGATGACCAAGAACCAAAGTTCGGACTATCGGTTACAGGTATCGTTCATCCGGATAAAGTATGGAAGAATGTTGGTGCAAAAGCTGGAGATGTGCTGGTATTAACGAAACCAATCGGGGTTGGGATTATCACTACCGGTATTAAACGAAGTGCCGTCACAGCTGAACAGGAACAAACGGTTACAGAAGTCATGGCAACATTAAATAAGACTGCTGCTGAAGTTTTAACCGGATATCATCCACATGCGGTTACCGATGTAACAGGTTTTGGGTTATTAGGACATAGCAGTGAAATGGCTCGGGGCAGTAATGTCAGCTTCGAAATATCTCTTTCTTTAGTACCTGTATTAGAAGGTGCTTTGGAGCTTGCCAAAAATGGAGTTGTTCCAGGAGGATCAAAATCGAATCATAAATGGTTAAGCGATGTCGTTGTTTACGATGACATCCTTCCGGAAGAACAGCTGCTTCTATGTGATGCCATTACATCAGGAGGACTTCTCGTTGCAATTAGCGAGGATGATGCAGCCTCTTACGTAGACAAGCTGGTTTCAGAAGGGATATCAAATGCCGCCATTATAGGAAGAGTGACTGAGAAAAAAGATAAGCTAATTTATGTAAAAAGGTAATCTATGTATCCCATTCAGTTCCTGAATTGGACTAAAAATGAAAACCCGGGCCTAGTTGGCTCGGGCTTTGTTCATTTTTAGTTTGTATGTTAATTTTTCAATCATGTCCTGCGTCATTTTCGCTAGGTCGTATTCGTATTTAAAGCCCCATTCTTCTCTTGCTGCAGCAGCGTCTATAGAATTAGGCCAGCTATTGGCAATGCTTTGACGAACAGGATCCACTTTATACGTCATTTTAAAACCAGGAATGTGTTTGGCAATTTCAGCTGCTATTTGTTCAGGAGCAAAGCTCATAGCCGTTACATTGAACGCATTTCGATGCACAAGCTTTGCTGGATCTGCTTCCATTAAATCAATAATGGCATTTAAGGCATCCGGCATATACATCATATCCATATAAGTACCTTTATCGATGTACGATTCATACTTGCGGTTTAGGATGGCTTCATAATAAATCTCAACTGCATAATCGGTCGTACCACCACCGGGTAGGGCCACATATGAAATTAAGCCGGGGAATCGTAATCCTCGAGTGTCCACTCCGAATTTATGGAAGTAGTAATCCGACAACAATTCTCCCGCTACTTTATTTACTCCGTACATGGTCGTCGGACGCATAATGGTATCCTGTGGAGTACTGTCTTTCGGCGTTGTCGGGCCAAAGGCACCGATCGAACTAGGCGTGAAAAATTTGGCCTTTACTTCCCTCGCTGTTTCCAGTGCATTCATAAGCCCGCCCATATTTAAATTCCAGGCAAAGACCGGCTTCGCTTCTGCGGTTGCGGATAACAATGCAGCAAGATGCATTACAGTATCCACTTTATATTTTTTTGCAACCTCCACCATATTTTTTAAATCGGTAACATCGACAATTTCAAATGGTCCACTTTGGGCTGCTTCACTATCGTTTTTCTTTATATCAGTTGCAATAACATTATCAGTGCCATAGGTCTCCCTTAGCTTCATGGTAAGTTCAGAACCAATTTGACCCAATGCACCTGTAATTAAAATCCGTTTCATTCATCTCATTCCTCTTTTTTCAGGCTTTTTCGTACTATTGAATGATTCCCATTTCCTTACCCACTTTTTCGTAAATGGAAATGGCTTGATCGAGCATTTCTTTTGTATGTGCAGCTGTCGGCATATTGCGGACGCGTCCTGTGCCTTGTGGAACAGTAGGGAACACAATGGCCTTTGCGTAAACTCCTTCTTCATTTAACCGGCGGCTAAATTGCTGAGTCAGGGACTCGTCGCCAATAATACATGGAGTAATCGGTGTTTCACTGTTTCCAATATTAAATCCTAATTCCTTTAAGCCTTTTTTCAGGTAATTGCCATTCTCCCAAAGCTTTTGATTTAGTTCTGTACTTTCCATTAAAATTTCAATCGACTTCTTACTTGCGGCTACATCTGCAGGTGTTAAGCTTGTTGAAAAAAGAAACGGACGGCTGCGGACTTTTAGCCAGTCAATTAAATTCTTTTTCCCTGCAACATATCCTCCGACAACGCCAATCGCCTTGGATAAAGTTCCAATTTGGAAATCAATTTTATCCGATAGGCCGAAATGCTTAACGGTTCCGGCGCCATCACCGAGAACACCAGAGCCGTGGGCATCGTCTACATATGTAATGAGATCAAATTCTTCTGCGATCTTTACAATCTCCGGCAGTAAGGCAATGTCCCCATCCATCGAGAACACCCCATCTGTAATGACCATGATTTTATTAAATTGACCAGATTCCTTTGCTTCTTTTGCCCTCGCACGTAAATCCTCCATATTGGAGTGGTTGAAACGGATAATTTTTGCTTTCGATAGACGGCAGCCGTCAATAATAGAAGCATGGTTTAATTCGTCTGATAGTATGGCATCATTTTTATCCATAACAGCGGATATCGCCGCCATATTACAATTAAAACCGGATTGATAAGCGATTGCGGCTTCAGTATGTTTGAATTCAGCAAGCTTTTCTTCGAGTTCAACGTGAAGTTTGAGTGTTCCATTAATGGTACGAACAGCACCAGCACCCACGCCGTAAGTTTCAAGTGCTTCTTTTGCGGCTTGTTTCAATCTTTCATCGGTGGCTAAACCTAAGTAGTTATTGGAAGAAAGATTTACTAATTGTTTTCCGTTAATTGTAATCATCGGCCCATTGGGACTTTCTAATGGATCGATAACGTTATATAAACCTTTATTTTTTAATTCTTCAAGATTCTCATTTAAAAATTGTTCTAATATATGGCTGGACACTTCTTTTCCCCCTTAACTTGTCGTTATTAGAAATACAACTGTCCGTGTCAGGTGGACAGTGAGATAACAAACAAATGTTTACTTTAAAAGGATTTCTTACTATACTGTATCATATTATTTTAAATTTGTTCCACCCCAAAAAGACATTTTTTAAAAAATATTTCAACTTTAGATTTACCTTTTAAGTCAATTAAAATGTGCAGATGATGAAACGGATATAGTAACATGGTATTATTATTTTTATTTAATAAGAGGATTAAGAAAGGATATACACCATGGAAATGATTTCATCGTTGATTTATACCATCATCATAGGTGCTGTATTTATTTTTATATTTAGAAAAGTCTACGATCTGTTTTATGGGGAGAAAAAAGAGAAGCAAATCCAAAAGATTCATAACTATTATCGTAATGAAAATATCATAAAGGTGGACCTGCTTGAGCATCAGCCGAAAATATTTACCCTATACAAAGTAAAAACCGACAAAGAAACGAAAAAAGTGAAAATCAAACCTGGTTATAAAGTAGTTAAAATCGTTCCAAAGAAGAATTAAGCTAAAAATTAATATATTGACGACCGAAATGGAGATAAAAATTCAAGACGGTAGCCAATGCCCCTTATTGGCGACCAAAATGGATATAAAAATTCAGAGACGGTAGCCAATGCCCCTTATTGACGACCGAAATGGAGATAAAAATTCAGAGACGGTAGCCAATGCCCCTTATTGAAGACCGAAATGGAGATAAAAATTCAGAAACGGTAGCCAATGCCCCTTATTGACAACCGAAATGGATATAAAATTTCAGAGACGGTAGCCAATGCCCCTTATTGACAACCGAAATGGATATAAAAATTCAGAGACGGTAGCCAATCCCCCTTGTTGGCGACCGAAATGGATATAAAAATTCAGAGACGGTAGCCAATGCCCCCTTATTGACGACCGATTTTACGGTCAGTTAAAGAAACCAATATTCGCCATGGCTAATTTAAAAGAATTAGAAACATCTAGGTATCAAAATGCAAAAAAACACGAGTTTTCATTTGAAATCTCGTGTTTTGACTTTAAATTCCTGTCGGCCATGCTGCCTGATTGAATAAATCCTGGTATTGCTTGGGAGGAAAATATTATAATATTTGAAAGAATTATTTTACTGTTTGCTGAGTTAATTTTGATGCATTTTGGTTAATTTTTTGAAGTGCTTCAGTATATTCAAATTCCAAACGGTTAATGATCTCGGCTGCTGATTCGATCTTGTCAATGGCCCCCACGCCATGTCCTGCGGACCAAATATCACGCCAGGCTTTGGATGTGGTATTACCCTGAAGACCATCAAAATCCACTTTATCCTTCTTTACTAACGCGGTGGGATCAATTCCCTCTTTCACAATACTTGGAATTAGCATATTGGCATTAACGCCAGAAAATGCATCTGTTAAAATAATATCCTCTTGTGTTGATTCAACCAACATTTCACGATAATCATCATTTGCCATACTTTCTTTGGCAACAATAAATCTTGTCCCCATATACGCTAAATCGGCTCCTGCAGCCTGTGCCGCTAAAATGCCGCTCCCTGTTGAGATCGAACCAGCCAAAATAATAATACCATCCCAAAATTTTCGCACACTATCAACAAAAGCAAAACTATTAATCTGGCCGGAATGACCTCCTGCACCGCTGGCCACTAAAATTAAACCATCAACACCGGCTTCTGCTGCTTTTCTGGCGAATTTTAAATCGCTCACATCTGAGAAAACGAGTCCACCGTATTCGTGAACTATATCGACAACATGTTTCGGACTTCCGAGTGAGGTAATGACCAATTGCGGCTGGTGTTTTTGGATGAGTGCAATTTCCTCCTGCAGGCGACTGTATGTACGATGGACAACCATATTCATCGCCCAAGGGGCAATTTTTCGTTCCGGCTCTTTTTCTCTTGCTGCCGCCAAATCTTTATTTAATTGGTCCATCCATTGATCCAGTACTTCTATCGGACGGGCGTTTGGAGCCGGAAATGAGCCGATTACACCGTTTAAACAACAATTTTTTACTAAGTCAGGTCCAGATACTAAAAACATAGGTGCCGAAATAACTGGCAGTCTAAGCTGATTCCACCAGCTTTCAGGAATTGAGTTTACCATTTTATTACCTCCTAGTACTTATTTAGAATTTTCTGAATAAAAACGCTTACTTCCATAGTACAGGAAACTGAATGCTAATTCAATTAATCTATTTTATTGGCTATATTCCCTATTTTTAAAAATAAAACGGTTGCAATTTTAACGAACAAAAAAATTTATTTTTAGTTTATTGTTCGTATTTTACGAAAAAACCGTTGATTTCCTTTTTTATCATGTTATAATGTGAATAAATTCATAAGGTTTCACTCATATAATCGCGGGAATATGGCCCGCAAGTTTCTACCGGATTGCCGTTAACAATCCGACTATGAGTGGGTAATGAGATAAACGTGTTTATGCGTTTCTATTCTTTGGACTTAAATCCCAAAGGTCTCTTGCCTCACTCATTTGTTGATGTGAGCTAAGACCTTTGGGATTTTTTATTTTTTAGGAGGTTTATTATGTTATTACTAGAAGAAAAGATTAAGACAGCTGGGCGTGTACTTAATGATAACGTCTTAAAGGTAGATTCCTTCTTGAATCACCAAATCGACCCCAAATTAATGAATGAAATTGGCAAGGAGTTTGCTGCAAGATTCTCTCAAGAAGGTGTAACAAAAATTGTAACCCTTGAAAGTTCAGGTATCGCTCCTGCAGTAATGGCAGGATTATATATGAACGTTCCAGTAATTTTTGCCCGTAAAAGAAAATCACTAACTTTAGTAGATAATCTATTATCAGCATCCGTTCACTCTTTTACAAAAAACGAAACGAATGAAATTTCTATTTCAAATAAATATTTAACACAGGATGATACAGTGCTCATTATCGATGACTTCCTCGCAAACGGCGAAGCAGCGCTTGGTTTAGCAGAAATTGTCCGCCAATCTGGAGCAAAGATTGCTGGGATTGGAATTGTGATTGAAAAATCCTTCCAGCCTGGAGCAGATAAATTAAAAGAACAAGGTCTAAGAGTGGAATCTTTAGCAAGAATCGCCTCACTAACAAACGGAGAAGTTACATTCATCAAAGAAAAAGTGGAGGAATTAATCTAATGAAACAAAGCCCTTTTAAAGTCGCGTCTTTAGGAATTCAACACGTCTTAGCCATGTATGCGGGTGCGGTTATCGTCCCTCTTATTGTCGGTGGTGCACTTGGTCTTACTGGTGAACAATTAACCTATCTCGTTTCCATTGATATTTTGATGTGCGGGATTGCAACGATTTTACAAGTTTGGCAGAATCGTTTCTTTGGAATCGGTCTTCCAATCGTTTTGGGATGTACATTTACGGCTGTAGGCCCGATGATTGCCATTGGCGGACAGTATGGGGTTTCTGCCATTTATGGTTCTATCTTAGTTTCTGGTTTAGCTGTTATCCTCATTTCTACCTTTTTTAGCAAATTAATTAAGTTTTTCCCACCTGTTGTAACAGGATCTGTTGTTACGATTATTGGTATTACCCTTATCCCAGTTGCAATGAACAATATCGCTGGCGGACAAGGAAGCCCGGATTTTGGCAGTCTTTCTAATATTAGTTTAGCGTTTGGCACTTTATTATTTATTATTTTACTTTATCGTTTTACAAAAGGGTTTATCCGTTCCATCTCTATTCTTTTAGGTTTAGTTGCAGGGACACTTGCTGCGGCTTTAATGGGTAAAGTGAATTTTGCTGCAGTTGGTGATGCTTCTTGGTTCCACATGGTGAAACCATTTTATTTTGGCACACCAACTTTCGAATTAACACCGATTATCACGATGACTCTTGTAGCAATTGTTAGTCTTGTAGAGTCTACGGGTGTTTACTTTGCTCTTAGTGATATTACAGGAAGAAAGCTTTCAGAGAAGGATTTATCGAAAGGCTATCGTGCTGAAGGCCTTGCCATCGTCCTTGGAGCATTATTTAACGCTTTTCCTTATACCACCTATTCTCAAAACGTCGGTCTTTTACAACTGACAGGTGTAAAAAGCAGAAATGTAATCTATACAATGGGCGGCATGTTGGTCTTCTTAGGATTTGTTCCGAAAATCGGCGCATTAACAACCGTGATACCGACCTCGGTTCTGGGTGGTGCCATGGTAGCGATGTTTGGAATGGTTATTGCATACGGAATTAAAATGTTAAGTAAAGTAGAATTCGCTTCTCAGGAAAACCTATTAATTATCGCTTGCTCTGTGGGGATGGGACTTGGGGTTACGGCAGTACCGGACTTATTTGCCCAGCTTCCGGAAAGTGTAAAGATCTTGACGAACAACGGGATTGTCGCTGGAAGCTTTACCGCTATTTTTCTAAATATAGTTTTCAACGTAGCAAAACCTGCTAAACAAATGCATGCTTCAACCAATAACAGCCGGAGTGTTGCGTAATAGATATGAAAAGAAGGAGTGGCATGTCCCTCCTTCTTTTTCTATTTTTCAACTTAATTGGCTGTTATTTTTATTAATCATCTCTTTTACATCTTGTGAAAGTTTATCAAACGTTTGATTCACTCTATTCATAATGGCTTCCTGTGACGTTTCTTCGTTCTGCATATTATTTTGCTGCTCATGGGTATTTTCCAATATTCTCACCTCCATTTGTAGTTTTTGTATAACCGTTAATTTTATTTACTTCTTAGGATATTACTGTAAAAAAATAGAACGATACTAACGGCGCATCGTTCTTACATTCCACTCAAATTACTTGTTGTCTGATTTGCTGAATTCATTTCTTGCTCCGCGGTTTCCCCTTCCTCTGAACCATTACCATTTTCGTTACTACCTATGGTTTTAGTGATCGTGATAGGAGCGATACAAAACGCACCGCCAAAATTTACAATCCCTCCAGAAATGGTTCCAATCGTGATCCCTTCGCACTTTAAAGTCATGAAGAATCGTCTCCTATACATCTTTTTTTTATCATATGTACAGGTTTTGATGCTTGTTCGCTATTTTCAACACATAACTTGACTTTTAATAATAGACGTAACAATATGTAAAGAATCAAACTCCCCTTGAGAGATTGATACAAGAAGTGGTTTTTTCGGGAAAAGTACTTGGTCAATTTCGTTGACGGTGTATCCCTGCCGATACAGGTTCAGGATCTCTCCGCTTAAGTTTTCAAGATAATCAAGCTTTTGTTTCAGCACCTTTTTACCATCTTCAAAGTACCCTGCATGGCTGCAATACATGGGCCCAAAATCATAACAAAGTAGCGTTTTAAGAGAATTCATTATGATTGGAATGGATTCAAAGTCGAGGATAACCTTTGTTCGAGTTGACAAATAGATATCACCTGAAAATAATCTCCCTGTTTCTTGATGGAATAATGCGACATGATCTTCAGCATGGCCAGGTGTATAGATCACTTCCCACGTATGATTTCGTGATTGAATCGTCTCACCCATTGGCAAAGGGCTAAATTCTTTTCTGATCCCCCAGGCCCTTTGGCGATATCTTGGGTACTGTGCAGGCTGTTTACAAATATCGATTCCTTTTCGGTGGATCAATAGTGGAACTTTTTTATGCTCTTGAATCCACGCAGCTGTACCAGTATGGTCTTCATGATGATGTGTAAGGGCTACTGAATCAAAATCATGTTCGTTATAAAAGGAGATTAAATCTGACTCAAGATGCGGACAGCCTGTATCAATTAACATTCCGTCCGTTAGAAAAATATAGACGATTTGTCCATTATCAAGTTTCCCTTCTACACAAGTTACATCACTTCTTTTCGATAAATGAATCACCTAGTTATTCTCCTTTCTTTTCCTTTTTCAATGATATTCAACATGTATGCCCGTAACCCTGCTTTTTTTTAAAGGCTATGTTTTAAAATAGTGTTGAGTATTTTTGATTTTTTGCAATTGTAATTATAGTTCTTTTTGACATTTTACCATTATAAATTTAAATGGAGGTTTATTTTCCATATTCTTATGTGGCTCAACAATTTCCGAAAATTCTATCAGTCCATATTTTCCAAATTCTTGTTTTATCGAGTCAGAATCATAAAAAAACATTTTTACCCCTTCCATTATCTCGAAATAGTCTTTACCCAGTTGTTTGCCCTTTCCAAACATTGGGGCTTCTTTTGATATAGTAGTAAAAATCATATATCCGTTTGGCTTTAACTGATTATAGCAATCTTTAATTAACTTAGCTCTCTCACGATTATTCAATAAGTGAATAAGTGCATAACAAAATATACCATCATAAAGTTTGTTATCAAAAGGCATATCGGTTACTGAACCATGAAAAATACTAATATTAAGCCCATTTTGCCTTGCCAATTCAATCGCTGTTTTTGAAATCTCAATACCTGTTACATTTATTCCGTTGTCAATAAAAACCTTTGCATTTCTACCATATCCAATACCAGGAATCAATATATCTTTAACTTTCTTTTCAAGGAAAAAGTCCTTTGTCAAGATTGCGGAGTCTGAAGGTTCAAATCCCCACATCATTTGATTTTCTATAAAACTTGATTCCCAAAATTCTGTCATACCTCAATCTCCTTTCCAAATATTGGATCTCTTTCTTTAAAATCTGCTGATTTTGTATAAGCATAGGCTACATGTTTCCTTACTCTTGTAAGTAGCAGAGTTATACAGTTTCAGCACCGCAATGAGGGCAGACTTTCCCCTCAGCAAATCTAAGTCATGCCCTCCTTCCATTGAATATAGCAAAATTATCGTATATTCACGAAATTATATCAAAAATTTCAACATTGATTTAAAAAAAGTCTTTTTAAAAAAGGAAAAGAACCTTTTTATGAAAGGCTCTTTAGAAAAATGATTTAAATAATTCTTGATGTTCGCTGCATTCCTTACATATATACTCGATTTCAAGCGAGTCTTCCCTTACCATATGTACGGTTTCTCTACTGCAATTTTCGCAAAATCTTACCTCTTGGATTTCCTGCATGTTTCCGTCACCCTCTTCATGATTTTTTTAGGTATTAGGATTACCTTTTAACCCTCTGGTTAACCTCATCTAAAATTTCCAGAAGCTTATGAGGTGTACTCGCTCGGTAAAAATCATTAAGATCTTGTTGCCCTTGTTTTAAACCATCAACAATCGAAGTGACTTCATCCATTACATCTTGATCTACTTCTCCGGCTGCCATCATTTTTTCTAACTCAGCAGCCATTTGGTTATTCCAGTCCATCGGATATCCTCCAGTAAAATGATGATAACTTTATCATTCCTAATTATCACCAATTTAAACTAAATCAGGGTCTTAAGGTTTTAATAAAGAATCTCATCAGGAGACATACTTGTTTTCCTGCTCCAGCTTTAAGAGTTGTGCTTTCATGTCCAATCCGCCTCGAAAGCCCGTCAGTTTTCCATTTTTTCCGATAACGCGATGGCAAGGGATAGTGATCATCACAGGATTTGCCCCGATTGCTGCTCCTACTGCACGGACGGCAGAAGGTCTTTTGATATAATCTGCAATATCGGAATAAGACCACGTTTCTCCATAGGGAATTTGACAAAGTGCATTCCATACCTCCATTTGAAATCCAGTGCCTTTGAGGTCACTTAAAAACGTAAAGGTATTGCGCACCCCCTGGAAAAATTCTATAAACTCTGAAACATATGGCCTCATAATTTCATCATCCTGAACTAATGGACATCCGGTGAAACGTTTTTCAACCCAATCGGACAATTCCACAAAGGACTTATTTTGTGATCCGACAAAACAAAGTCCTTTAATAGTTGCAGCCATGTAAAAATTCCAATCTTCATATAGTAGTTGAGTCCAATAAATAGTTTGATTGGCATTTGCTTTCATAAAAACCACCCTTGTTAAGATTTAATACCCGATACTGATTAGGAGTCAAACCATTTCTTTTTAAATATCGTAATAAAATAAGCTTTATTTTATAATTCCTACTAAGGAGCGTTTGGTGCGTTAATTTAAGTATACATCTATTAATTGTAGAATTTAAATGTTTAAAAATAGAATAACAAGATTTCAACATTTTTTCAGGGCAGCTTATGGTATAACTAGGATAAACACTAGGTGGTGGAAAATAATGAAAAATATTCATTTTTGGGAAGACACGGTTCCCGAGTTAAAATTGTTTTTACCAAAAGAATTTAGCTTTATTGCAAATCTAAACTACCTTACGAGGAGCTCTAATGAATGTCTGTACCAGATAAAAGATGGCCGAATCTATAAGGCACTGTCCATTGAGAATGATACCCATTTAATAGAGATCGGTTCAAACGATGATAAGGTGATGACAATTCGTTTTTTAGGAGATACTGTATCTCCTAGTAAAGAGACTCGGACAGAAGTTGCGGATTATGTAAGGAATTGGTTTGATTTAGATCGCGATATTCAGCCCTTCTATGAAATGGCACAATCCGACCCATTACTAGGTCAATGTGTTAAATCCTTTTATGGCCTGCGGATTATTGGAATTTCAGATTTATTCGAAGCAATTTGTTGGGGGATTCTCGGTCAGCAAATCAATTTAACCTACGCCTATACGTTAAAAAGACGTCTAGTTGAAAAATTTGGCCGTTATGTTGAAAATGATGGAATTAAATATTGGCTCTTTCCCACACCTCACGATCTAGCAGGTTTAATTGTAGAAGATTTAGTGGGTTTAGGTATGACGGTTAGAAAGAGTGAATATCTACTAGGTGTAGCAAAGTTGATGGTTATTGGAAAATTATCAAAAGAATTACTTCTCAACACGGATAATTTCAAAAAGGCTGAAAAAGCTTTAGTTGATATTCGTGGAATCGGACCTTGGACCGCTAACTATGTTTTGATGCGTTGTTTAAGGATGCCTTCAGCTTTTCCAATTGATGATGTAGGACTTCACAATGCCATTAAACACTTATTAGCTTTAAATAGGAAGCCTACCAAGGATGAAATCCGTAAATTGGCGGAAAATTGGGCAGGTTGGGAATCATATGCCACCTTCTACTTGTGGAGAGTATTATATTAAAAAATTAGCCGGCCTGACAGTGCTGGCTAATTTTTTTTTACTAGAACCATTTTTATATTATCTGATATTATTAGAAAAATTGAAGAGTTTACTGAAACAGATTGAGGTGTATGTATTGAATAGAAGATTTCATTATGCATGGGTCATTTTAGCCGTTTCATTTCTAGGTGTGCTAGCTGCTCAAGGAGTCCGGTTTTCCTTTGGTGCTTTCATGGAATCATGGGAAGATTATTTTGCGACCAATAGAGGCACAGTTTCTGCCATTTCCTTTGTTAGTTTTTTAGTGTTTGGTTTTTCACAGCCGTTCGTCGGAAAATTAATAGACAAAATCGGCGTCAAAAAAATGTTTGTTGGAGCGACGCTGATCTTGGGTATTGCAACGATTTTAAGTTATTTTGTTACGGCCGTTTGGCAGTTATTTATATTATATGGAATCGTTGCATCTCTTGGATTCGGCGGCGCATCTGGTGTCACAGCCTCTGTAGCGGTAACGAAATGGTTTCATAAGAAACAAGGTCTCGCTTTAGGATTAGTTGAAGCAGGCTTCGGGGCAGGTCAAATGGTACTCGTACCAAGTTCAATTTTATTAATCAATTCCTATGGCTGGCAATCTACCGTATTAATCTTGGGAATCTTTCTGATTGTAATTATCTGCCCCATCCTTGCATTATTGCTAAAGTCTGAACCTTTGAAGGCAGGTATGACTGCTTTAGGGGCCGAGAACGTGATGGCAGATGGTTTAAAGGAAACCAGTCTGCCTGCGTCTGATAAAAGAAATTTTTTCGACCGGAGATTTTGGTTTTTGCTTATCCCTTTCTTTGTATGCGGCGTAACCAGTACGGGTTTGATGGATACTCATCTTATACCATTTGCACAATTTTGCGGGTTTTCTCCGACTGTTACAAGTGCGGCTGTCAGCACGCTCGCAGGTTTTAATATTTTGGGAACGTTAGTGGCGGGGATATTAGCAGACCGGATAGACAATAAAAAAATCTTAACCTTTCTTTATTTTTCACGAGCCGTTACACTTGTGTTCTTGTTGATTTTTTCAAGCTCTAGCAGCTTAATGGGTGTCTTCCAAGACTTCCCAATATTGTTGATTGTGTTTTCTATTTCATTTGGTCTCGTTGACTTTGCAACCGTACCCCCAACAATCAAGTTGCTTTCAGAATATTTTAAAGGTCAATCGATTGGAATATTATCTGGCTGGCTGTTTATGAGCCATCAAATTGGGTCAGCAATTGGATCCCTGTTTCCAGGAATTTTGTTTGATATCAGCAACAGCTATCAAACATCCTTTTTAATTGCAATTGTTTTATTAGTGCTCGCAGGGGTCTTGAGTGCTGGATTGCCGAGAGTATCTAAATAGCTGCTTATATTAGGGGAATAGATTTTTTATGGGAGAAAAAACTAAAGGAAACGATTTTTAAGGAGATTAAGCTAATGAAAACCATTAAGCCAATAAAAACAAGCTCAAAAAGTATCGAGCAGATTAATGAAAAAATGACATCAGCAGAAATGGGTAAACTTTGGGCGGTTTATATGGGGAATACGATGTTTAAATGTGTTCTTAGTTACTTTCTCCAACATGTTGATGACGGAGATATAAAAATCGTTGTTCAGAATGCACTAGATTTAAGTAAGGATTTTATAAAAGAGATTGAAAAGATATTTCAACAGGAAGATATTCCTATTCCAATAGGATTTACAGAAGAAGATGTTAACTTAGGGGCCCCTCGTTTATTTGCAGACGAATTCTATCTTCATTACCTAAAATATGTGGCCAAAGCCGGGCTTAGCCTATACTCCACTGCTATTCCATTAATGCTTAGGACTGATGTTCGAGAGTTTATTATCGAATGCAATGTTGCAACCACTAAATTATTGAACCAATTAAATGAAGCTTTACATCAAAAGGGGTACTTAATTAAACCACCATACATTCCAAAACCGAAAAAAGTTGAGTTTATAAAGAAACAAAGTTATTTAAATGGTTTTTTAGGCGATGTGAGGCCGCTTCATGCCTTAGAAATTGCCCATCTTCACGATAACATCGAAAATAATGTAACGAGTAAAGCCATTTTGGTTGGATTTAGTCAGGTGGCAAAACTGGAACAAGTTAAAAATTTTATGCTAAAAGGAAAAGAAATCACATCGAAACATGTTAAAGATTGTACCGATTTTCTAAGTAAAGAGGATTTGCCGGCCCACCATCTATTGGATGATTTAGTTGAAACATCAACGTCTGCTCCTTTCTCAGATAAGCTAATGATGTTTCATAAAATAGATATGTTTTCCATGAAGATTCGAACCTATGCAAATGCCATTTCATTGAATGGCCGACGGGATTTAGGCGGTATGTACATGAAGTTTCTGATGGATGTTGGACTGTACGTTGAAGACGGAGCGAACATTATCATCCAAGAAGGCTGGATGGAAAAACCACCCCATGCTGTGGATCGGGATCATTTAGCCTCTAAATAAAACCAAAAGAGCATCGTCGGATGCTCTTTTCTTCCTAAACTTTAACTCTATAACGAGCAAGCTTTTCCCCCCATGCTGCCAGACCGGCTGCTTCAAAACCGCATTCAAGTACATTCTTTCTGCCCCAATATTCTCGTGGTGATATCCAAGGAGAATCTCCTTACAATCAGGTTTATTATTTAACCGATGATGATTTCCTGTAAGGCTCTTGTCCCATACCCTTTGCCTTGGAACCTCTCATCCACCATGATTCGATAAATCCAGTAGTTATTATCATCCCCATCCAGTCCATATAGGGTAAACCCAACCATTTGATCATCAGCATAAATGGCCATCGCTTCAAAGTTCTCCAAAAATTGAACCTGGCCAATGGAATATAGTTTTGAGGCGATAAACCTTTTTTGTTGTTCACTCACTTTTCAATCAATGCACTCTTCCCAATTTTCTTTTGTAATTTTTCTTAATCTAATCATTTTGCCCTCACAATCCTCCTCTTAACCATCCAAAAACATAATTCGATAAAAGCTTAAGAATCCCTTTGATAACCAAAATAAACAATTAATTTACAGTATTTTTCTGTATAAAAATATAGTCGAAAGGTCGGAAATCTAGTATGATGTAATAATGTATTGATTCTTGAACAAAGCGAGGATTAGATGAACAATGAGCTTACTAAATGTTGAAAATTTATCACATACATTCGGAGACCGTACGTTATTTAAAGACGTTTCATTTCGATTATTAGCTGAAGATCATGTTGGACTTGTCGGGGCAAACGGCGTTGGTAAGTCTACTTTAATGAATATTATTACAGGTCAATTGATTCACGACAGCGGCCGCGTGGAATGGACACCTGGTGTGCATTACGGCTATTTGGATCAGCATACCGTCCTTACGCCTGGAAAAACTATGCGCGATGTCTTGCGCGATGCATTCCTTCCTCTTTTTGAAAAAGAAAAAGAGTTGAACGAAGTAACCGCCGCAATGGGTGATGCATCACCGGAAGAACTTGAAGAATTACTCGAAAAAATGGGCGAAATCCAAGATGCTCTAGATGCAGGCGGGTTTTATTCTTTGGATATTAAAATTGAAGAAGCTGCACGCGGATTAGGTTTGGATGCCATAGGTTTAGACCGCGACGTTTCTGCACTCAGCGGTGGTCAGCGTACAAAAGTCCTTCTTGCTAAACTGCTTTTGGAACAGCCTAAGGTTCTATTACTCGATGAGCCGACCAACTATCTGGATGTCGAACACATCCGTTGGTTAGCTTCGTATTTAAAAGAATATCCGTATGCCTTTATATTAATTTCCCACGATACAGAGTTTATGAACTCAGTATCGAATGTTATTTTCCAATTAGAGTTTTCAAAGCTTACCCGCTATACGGCAACCTATGAAAAATTCCTAGAACTTGCGGAAATTAATAAAAATCAGCATATTAATGCTTACGAGAAACAAAAGGAATTCATCAAAAAACAAGAGGATTTTATCGCTCGAAATAAAGCTCGTTATTCTACGACCGGCCGTGCGAAGAGCCGTCAAAAGCAGCTGGATCGAATGGAGCGGATTGACCGTCCTGAAACAGCGTTAAAGCCAACGTTCGAATTTAAAGAATCACGCAGCAGCAGCCGCTATGTGTTTGAAGCAACTAACTTAGAGATTGGCTACACTCATCCGCTTCTGCCGAAGATGAATATGACACTTGAAAAAGGTGAAAAGGTAGCCATAATCGGCTGTAACGGTGTTGGAAAATCTACACTCCTTAAAACGATGCTTGGCAAAATTGATCCGTTAAATGGTAAAGTAGAACGCGGCGACTTCCTTTTCCCTGCTTATTTTGAACAGGAAGTTAAAGCAGAAAATAAAACACCTATCGATGAAATTTGGAACGCCTTCCCTTCTATGGATCAGCATCAAGTCCGCGCAGCACTTGCACGCTGCGGATTAAAGAATGAACATATATCTCGTCCTATGAATCAACTAAGCGGTGGAGAGCAAGCAAAGGTTCGTCTCTGCAAGCTGATGATGAATGATAGTAACTGGATTCTCTTTGACGAGCCGACAAACCACCTTGATATTGATGCAAAAGCAGAATTAAAGCGTGCTCTAAAAGCTTATAAAGGAACAGTTGTTTTAGTCTGCCACGAACCTGATTTTTATGAGGACTGGGTAACCAAAGTTTGGAATGTTGAAGAATGGTCACAAACGATAAATGCATAATTTCCCCAATCCCCGGCTTATTTGCTGGGGATTTTCCTTATATACTACCCTCTCTTCTCTCTCCCTATCATTTACTAATAGATTTTATCGATATATTTTAATCTAATAAATAGATATATTGAATTTATTAAACTGCCCTTTCTTATTTATAATCAATTAAGCGAAAACTTTACGACGGTGATTTAACGACAAACAATAAGGGGAAATATTTTATGAAAAAATGGTTATCTGGTATGATATTATTTATGCTTGTTTTTTCATTAGCGGCATGTGGACAATCAGAAGAGAAAGCCAGCAATAGTAAACAAGAGAAAGATACTAAAACCGAAGAGGTTTTAAAAATTGGTGCGATTCCCGACCAAAATGCCGCTGATTTAGAAAAAGGAATGACTGCGGTAGCAGAGTATTTAAGTGAAAAAACAGGAATGAAGGTTGAATTTGTCCCATCTGTCGATTATGCTGCATTAGTTACCGGTTTCCAACGGGGAGAAATTCACTTAGCATGGTTCGGCGGTTTAACCAGCGTACAGGCTAGAAACCTCGTACCGGATGCAGAATCCATTGTTCAAAGACCTCGTGACGCTGAATTCGAATCTGTTTTTATAACTAAAGAAGGTTCAGGTATTCATTCTTTAGAAGATTTGAAAGGAAAATCCTTTACGTTTGGCAGTGAAAGCTCAACATCTGGCCACTTAATGCCGCGCTACTTCCTTAATGAAGCAGGCATTGATCCTAGCACGGATTTTAACGGCAAGCCTAATTTTTCGGGCTCTCATGATACAACGTATAAGTTAATTGAATCTGGATCCTTCGAGGCTGGTGCGTTAAACATTTCCGTTTGGGAAGCTGCTGTTGCGGAAGGTAAAGTAGACACTAGCAAGGTGAAAGTATTCTATACAACCCCAGATTATTATGACTATAACTGGACGATCAATAGCAATGTGGAAGAAGTATTTGGCGAAGGCTCTAAACAAAGCATTAAAGAGGCCCTTCTCTCCTTCACAGGCGAACAGCAAGAAATTGTTGATTTGTTCCAGACTGACAAATTTGTAGAAACGAAGAACGAAAATTACGCTAAAATTGAAAAAGTAGCGAAAGAATTAGAGATTATTAAGTAGTAGGTGTTGATTTATGTCTTCAAAAATAATGATTGAAGCAAAGAACATTACAAAACACTTTGAGCGGAAGATAGCCTTATCTTCCCTTTCTTTTTCTATTAACCAAGGTGAATTAGTGGCTCTTATCGGTCCCAGCGGGGCTGGAAAAACCACCTTGCTAAACACGATTGCAGGATTAGTAGAAATTGAAAAGGGTGAATTGTTCATTGACGGGAGTCCCCTTTCCAGCTTTAAAAAAGGAAAAAAGTTTGCTAAAAAAATAGGGGTAATCCGCCAGCAATTTGACCTGATTGGTCCACTTGCCGTGATTCATAATGTTCTTGCTGGAAAATTGTCTGAATGGACTGTGATGAAATCATTGTGGTCCCTGCTAGTTCCCCAAGAAAAAGCCACTGCAGTTGCAGCTTTAAAGAGAGTCGGCTTAGAGGATAAAGTTTACGAGATAACGAAAAATCTTTCAGGCGGTGAACAACAGCGTGTTGCGGTGGCGAGGTTAATGGTGCAAAATCCAGAAATCATCTTAGCAGATGAACCAGTTGCCTCTCTTGATCCTGCCCGGGCGGATGATCTGTTAGCAACCTTGACGAAAATCGTTGCAGAGGAAAAACAAACATTGATAGCAAGTCTTCATACAGTCGAATATGCACGGAAGTATTTTACAAGGATCATCGCTTTAAAAAACGGTGAAATATTTTTTGATTTACCTACTGATAAAGTTACTGATGATCTGTTAGTGGAGCTATATCAGTTAAAGGAGCAGGTTTAATATGAAGACCTTCCCTCCTTTTTTTCGTTTACACAATCGATTTATCCTAACCGTACTGTTAATTCTAATTTTCATATGGAGCCTGTCCTCCATTCAGTGGAACTCGGATTTATTCCATGCCGGTGGTATACCGACAATGCTGCAGATTTTTGAAGGTCTTATTAAACCAGATTTATCTGTTGATGTGCTATTAACGGGCATTAAAGGTTCTTGGATTACTCTCGCCTATGCTGTCGCCGGTATGTCTTTGGCTATTATTTATGCGTTAATTGTAGGAATTTTAGCATCAGGTGTTTTGAACTCAAATAGAATATCACGTATTGTTTCAAAAGTATTTTTTAGAGGTGTTCTAGGTTTCACAAGGTCCATTCACGAACTGATTTGGGCATGGCTGTTTGTTGCTGCAGTTGGTTTATCTCCTTATGCAGCGATTTTTGCGCTTGCCATTCCTTATGGAGGAATTCTTGGCCGGATTTTTGCAGATATGTTAACAGACGTTCCTGAACAGCCCATTACCGCCTTAAAATCTGCCGGTGCTTCCCGTTTAGAAATACTTTTCTATGGGTATTTGCCGTTAGTTTGGTCGGATATGATTAGTTATACGATGTACCGATTTGAATGTGCGATCCGTTCCTCCGCGATCATGAGTTTTGTTGGACTTGGCGGTTTAGGATTCCAAATTCAGCTATCTTTGGCTGACTTAAAATACAATCAAGTTTGGACCTATGTATTTTTTCTCATTGCCCTCGTCATCTTGGTTGATGTCTGGAGTAAGTTTGTTCGTAAAGGGTTAACCGAACGTAAGCATAGGAAAGGAATCAGGTCCGGCTGGAGTTCTGTCGGCTTCACTCTTTTATTAATAGCTGGTTCTTGGATGTACATTACCTTTGGGGAAAAGGCTGATATAGTCGAATTACTCTCTGATCGGAATTTGGAATATGCGAAGAAATTTTTCGGAGGACTTATAGGTCTGAATCAAGAGAATCCCGCTTTCCTGAATAGAGAGAGCTGGGAAATATCCTTAGGTCTGACGTATGAGACACTGATGATGAGCATCATGGCCATTGGTTTTTCAACCGCTGCTGCTTTCCTAACTGTCATTCCTGCCGCTGGGAATATGGCTGATGGAACCTTAACCTTATCAAGAAAATGGTACAATTGGATTTTCTACGGATTGGTTCGTATTGTTTATATTTTTTCCCGCGCTGTTCCGGAATTGGTATGGGCGATGATGATCATTTTTATTTTCAAACCTGGTCTCCTGTCAGGGGCCCTTGCACTGGCACTTCATAACTTTGGAATTCTCGGAAAGCTTTGGGCGGAAGCAATTGAAGATATGGACCCAAGACCCATCCGCAATTTAGCAACAGCCGGTGCTTCAAAAATAGAAATATTTTTTTATGGTATTCTGCCGTTTGTCTTACCAAGGTTTTTGACGTATATTCTTTACCGCTGGGAAGTTATTATGAGAACAACCATTGTAGTAGGCTTTGTTGGTGCAGGCGGTCTTGGCATGGAATTCAAGCTAGCCATGAGCTATTTTCACTATACAGAAATCACCCTGCTGTTACTTTGCTACATGATTTTAGTCATCATGGCAGACTTTGCTTCAGAATCGACAAGAAAGGCAGTAAAATAAGAGGACACCACCATTTTATTGGATGTGTCCTCTTTTCTATCTTTCATCTAACATGGCATAGCAATTTTTAAAAAGGAATATATCATGTTTCTTATAAATCTCTACATATGTTACAATTTTCAAGGACGAATTCCTCATTTTACATAATGCTTGTATTAAGGGATTGTTTTCATATATTCTAGTCATATCGTCATAAAAAATTACTATAGAAAGATTTGAACTGGTTCGAATCATTTAGGAGTGGAAATCCGTTGGAGACAAAAAAAGCTTTACCGATATTATTTTTAGTCATGTTTTTAGTGATGATTGGGTTCGGAATTATCATCCCTGTTCTTCCCTTTTATGCCGAGCAAATGGGCGCCAATTCCTTTCAATTAGGCCTTTTAATGGCTGTTTATTCGCTTATGCAGTTGATCTTCGCACCATTCTGGGGCCGGTTGTCAGATCGAATCGGCCGGAAACCCGTTATGATGATTGGGATTGCTGGATTAGCAATATCTTTTTTTATCCAAGCGTTAGCCACTGAGCTTTGGATGTTATTTGCTGCCCGTATTATAGGCGGCCTTCTATCCTCTGCCAATATGCCTACGGCAATGGCTTATGTAGCTGATATTACAACACCTGAGAATCGTGGCAAGGGTATGGGAATCGTAGGCGCAGCGGTTGGATTAGGCTTTGTGTTTGGACCAGCGATTGGCGGGATTTTTTCACAAAATAGCATGAGTACTCCCTTCTTTCTAGCCGGTGCTTCATCCGTTATTACATTATTCATCGTGCTATTTTTACTTAAAGAGTCCCTACAGAAAAATACAGAACAAACCATCAAGGTATCAAGATGGGAAGCATTTAAGGGGTCCGCTTCGATTTTGTTCTTTTTACAATTATTAATCTCATTATCTTTATCCGGTTTAGAAGCAACATTTGCCTATTTTGCAGCCGAAAAAGCTGGACTTGGCGCTACGCAGCTCGGATACATATTTATGATTATGGGGTTTGCCGGGGCTATGGTCCAAGGCGGCTTGGTTGGTAAACTGACGAAAAAATATGGCGAAGGAACAGTAATCCAAGGAGGAATTATTGTTTCTGCGACAGGCTTCGGATTAATCCTGCTGGTTGACAGTTTTACAACTGCAGCGATATTTTTATCAATTTTTGGGATTGGCAATGGCGTCATTCGCCCTAGCGTCTCCTCCCTATTGACAAAAACGACTACCGCAGGTCATGGCAGTGCAACTGGATTGCTGTCATCCTTTGATTCTTTAGGAAGAATCATTGGACCTCCTTTAGGCGGCTGGCTGTTCTCGATGTCACTTGGGTTACCTTATATCTCAGGTGCCATTCTTTCTGTTCTTGCGTTTATCTTATATCAAGTGTATCGGTCAAAGGGGCTCGTTGTCCAAACAAACTAGCATGATGTTCATAAGACAAGCATAAGATAGGTTACGAGAAGTGATCGTTATAAGGAGTCGTGATCGATGAAAGCAATCTCTCATTTTTCAACGTTTATTATCCTTTTGTTCCTAGTTGGTCTAGTAGCCTATCTTGATTCACCCTATTCGTTTGTTCATAATGACTTTTCCTATATGACCAGTGAACCTGTTATGTCACAGCCGGTAGAAGTAGAACCGTCAAGTGATATTCCAGTTCTTGAACAAAAACTCGAAAGCGTAAAAAAATCGGACGGGTATATCATTGAAACCTATCAAGAATATGAAGTGTATTACGATGATGAAGGTAATGTGATTAAAAGTGTACCTACATCCAAAACAGAGACCGTCAAGTACTGGGACGAAAACATGAATGAACGCTAAATAAAAAGAGGTAATCGAATGCTTATAGTCGATTGCCTCTTTTTTATTATATTTAATTAATCCAAACAATTTCCTTACATTGTTAATATAATGCATTAATTAATTCAAAGAAGGGATTGTTGAGATGGTTAATGGGACAAGACATATTGGCTAAATTTTTTTCATTTATAAAATCTATTTAGTCAGGAGATAGGAAATGGGAAAAGCATTGATTATAGGTTGTGGCGGGGTGGCATCAGTAGCCATTCATAAATGTTGCCAAAACACTGAGGTGTTTGAAGAGATTTGTATCGCAAGTCGTACAAAATCAAAATGTGATGAATTAAAAACCAAACTAGATGGAGGCAAAACGAAAATTACGACTGCGCAAGTGGATGCTAATAATGTAGACGAACTAATTGCTTTAATTGAAGAAGTGAAACCAGATATCGTTATGAATCTAGCCTTACCGTATCAAGATTTAACCATTATGGATGCTTGTTTAGCAACTAAAACAAACTACTTAGATACAGCAAACTATGAGCCAGAAGATACAGCAAAATTTGAATACAAATGGCAGTGGGATTACCACGAGCGCTTTGAGAAAGCTGGTATTACAGCTCTTTTAGGCAGCGGCTTTGACCCTGGAGTTACAGGTGTATTTTCTGCCTATGCCCTTAAAAATCATTTTGATGAAATTGAATATATTGACATCCTTGACTGTAACGGAGGGGATCATGGCTACCCCTTTGCCACGAATTTCAATCCTGAAATCAATATCCGTGAAGTTTCTGCTAAGGGAAGATATTGGGAAAATGGTCAGTGGATTGAGACGGAACCAATGGAAATCAAACGCGTATATAACTTTCCTGAAGTTGGCGAGAAAGATATGTATTTGCTATACCATGAAGAGCTTGAATCTCTTGCTAAAAACATCACAGGACTTAAGCGTATCCGTTTCTTCATGACATTTGGGCAAAGTTATATTACTCACCTAAAATGTCTTGAAAATGTAGGAATGACTTCCATTGAGCCTATTGAATTCGAAGGGAAACAAATCATCCCGCTTCAATTCTTGAAGGCTGTATTACCAGATCCGGCTTCACTTGGACCACGTACAGTTGGAAAAACCAACATCGGTTGTATCTTCAAAGGCAAAAAGGACGGAAAAGATAAAACGTATTACCTATACAATGTTTGTGACCATCAAGAGTGCTATAAAGAAGTCGGTTCTCAAGCCATCTCCTATACAACTGGCGTTCCTGCGATGATTGGTGCGATGATGTTGATGACTGGTAAGTGGAATAAGCCAGGCGTATTCAATATTGAAGAATTTGATCCAGATCCATTCATGGAAGCATTGAACAAATGGGGACTTCCATGGCAAGAAGACTTTAATCCAGAGCTTGTTGACCCCTATCCTGTAAAACTCTTAGAGCCGAAGGAATGATGGAAATATGAGATTTGAAGAATTACCAACACCATGTTATGTCATCGATGAAGGTCTTCTTGAAAAAAATCTAAAAATCTTGAACGGAGTCATGAAACGTTCAGGATGTAAGATTCTATTGGCACAAAAAGCATTTTCAATGTATACAATGTATCACCTCATTGGGAAATATTTAAGTGGTACAACAGCAAGCGGCTTATACGAGGCCCGTCTTGGCTATGAGGAAATGGGTAAAGAAAATCACATCTACTCCCCTGCCTACCGTAAGGATGAAATGAATGAAATTATATCCGTTTGTGATCATATCATCTTTAACTCCTTCTCACAGCTGGAAACATATAGAGAAAAAGTTCTCCGGGCTGGTAAAAAAATAGGCTTGCGCATCAATCCTGAATGTTCCACACAAGTTGGGCATGCCATCTATGATCCATGTGCACTAGCTTCCCGATTGGGTGTAACCAAGGAGCATTTTCGTCCCGACTTGCTTGAAGGTGTTTCAGGGCTGCATTTCCATACCCTTTGTCAGCAAAACTCCGACGATTTAGAAACAACTCTTTACGCAGTTGAAGAAAAGTTTGGACAATGGCTTTCACAAATGGAATGGATTAATTTTGGCGGCGGCCACCATATTACAAGAGAAGATTACGATATTCCGAGACTAGAAGCTTGTATTAAGAGAATACGGGATAATTACGGTTTAGAAGTATATCTTGAACCAGGAGAAGCAGTGGCTCTCAATGCAGGATATTTAGTTACGACTGTACTTGATACAGTTCAAAACGGAATGGATATTGCGATTCTTGACACTTCCGCATCCTGTCATATGCCTGATGTATTGGAAATGCCTTATCGTCCTCCTCTTCTCGGTTCAGGAAAAGTAGGAGAAAAGCCATTTATGTATCGTCTTAGTGGACAAATCTGTCTTTCAGGCGATACAATTGGAGATTATTCTTTTGACCAGCCTTTAAAGAGCGGAGATCGTTTAGTTTTTGGTAATATGGCGATCTACACCATGGTAAAAAACAACACGTTTAATGGCATGCCATTGCCAGCCATCGCCGTTAAAGATAAATATGGAGAATATAATATGGTACGGCAATTTGGGTATCAAGATTTTAAGATGAGACTCTGATAAAAGAATTCAAAATATTATGATCGAATGAAAACTTTCACTTTAGAGGAGGCTTATTGCCTCCTATCATGAAATAACTACCTTTAAATGGTAGGTAAGTCTATGCCCCTGTTTACCTGTTAGTTTTTTAATCAAAATATTTTGATTAAATGTATTGACACATGAAAATTTTGGATATATGATAATTACATCAAGATTATTTGATTTAAAGGAATAAAAAAGAAACTTGAGGAACCTAGACTTATTATTAGGTTAATTTTTTAATAAGTAAATCAATTTTTTTGATTTATACATCAATATAATTTGATTAATAGGAGGGGTTTACAATGTTTAATGAGTATTCAGTATATCAAATGGTGAAATTCCGTCAGGACGAAACAGAGAGTAAAGCAAAAAATGCTTGGAAGTTCTTTGTAAATCCTACAGATGAGAACAGTTCGGAAGAAATAACTTCACAAACCAAACCAACCGTTAATCCCTGCTGCCAGTGTGCATGTGCCTAGTAAAATATATTTTCGGATTGTATATCAAAAATATTTGATTTACTAAAACAGGAGGAATGGTTATGTATCATTACAACTATGAAGGATTAGTTCGTGAACAGCAGAAAAAAATAGAGAAATCATCTTTTAATGCTTGGAAATATCAAGGTTTCAACAAGGATTCTAAACTTAATAAAATAATGAAGCATTTACCTTTAATTAGACGTTCAATGATTAAGGACAATCAAACTAATTGCATTTGCATCACTGAGTGCTAGGAGGAGCAGTTCGTATTTACTTTTGTTTTGTCCGTATTCGTCATGTCTACACTATCAGGATTTGACTTCTACCTCATATAATTAAAATGGCCGCAGAAGAAAATTCCTGTGGCTATTTTAACTCTGTGAATTTTTAACAGCATGCTCCTGTATTGCCTACCATTGAAATACCCTGCCCCCCACTACAATCGAAGAGGAGGTCTTCCGTATTAGGTTCAATAATCGGATCAATTGCTACCTGTATCTCATTAATCGTCACGATGATATCGTCTGATTCCGGCTCATCCAGAGCCAGTCCTATTCTTGGCCGTCCTCAGGTTGTTTAGTATGTCGGGATCAATGATATCAGAAGTTTGATTAGAAATATCAATGCCAGCTTCTTGCATGTCTATACATGCATTAGTGTTTAAGCCATGTGCTTCTAATCCGGTATTTTTTACCTCCCAGTCAACTCCTAAATGTTTCTTAGCCCATCCTTCAGCCATTTGGCTTCGACATGAGTTACATGTACATAAAGAGTAAATTGTTTTTTTGTTTTCCATGATGAATTCAACTTTCAAATAGTTTTTCATTGACTAGTAGCTTTTTTAACTACCCAACTTCTTTGCGTTATCAAATAGGTTTTCATTCGTCTTTATTGGCTTATCTTTGCCTAAACCAGTTACATCGTCAAAGCTTTATTGGCTCCCCAACTTCTATCTAGAACCGAGTACAGTCGTCAATAGGCTTTATTGGCTCTCGAACTTTCTATTCTGAACCGAGTACAGTCGCCAATAGGCTTTATTGGTTCCCGAACTTTCTATTCTAAACTGATTACAGTCGCCAATAGGCTTTATTGGCTCCCGAACTTTCTATTCTGAACCGAGTACAGTCGCCAATAGGCTTTATTGGTTCCCGAACTTTCTATTCTAAACTGATTACAGTCGCCAATAGGCTTTATTGGCTCTCGAACTTTCTATTCTGAACCGAGTACAGTCGCCAATAGGCTTTATTGGTTCCCGAACTTTCTATTCTAAACTGATTACAGTCGCCAATAGGCTTTATTGGCTCCCGAACCTTCTTTCCAAAAACAGTTATAGTCGCCAATCGGCACTATTGGCCCCCGAACCTTCTCCCCAAAACAAGTTACGGTCGCTAACCACTTTAGAAAAAAGTCTATTTTTTTACAATCACCCTATTTGTTCTTTAAAATATTTCCGTTTAAAACATAATCCCACATTGACCAATGCAATAATGACTGGATTTCAACAAGAGGTCCGATAACAGTGCAATCCATTCTGGAATGACGGTCCAAAACACATACGTATAAACGGAAAAGAGAACAACATTTGAAATATAGAGTTAAACGTGCCTAAACCGGCAGCATATTCGGTATCTCCCTTTGCAAGGTCATTCTAAACGATAACCATTGTAATACAACGAGTCAAACCGACCATAATGAGTCCAACCATTATTCTGGTTTTTCCGGCAGAAAAATAATCGTCAACAAAAACATTAGAAAGGGGCCAATAATTCAGTTTTGGACAGAATACATAACAATACTACATCTTTAAATACTCGAACAATCTACTTATACCGGACTTTTGACAATAATAATTCGATATAAACAAAAAAACACGTTGAATCATTTCAACGTGTTTTGATATTTTAGTGATTAGCAACCTTTTCAAGACCGCCAGGCATTTTGTGAACGGCTAATTTATCAATTAATCTCGTACTTTCTTTATTTAATCCTCTAAGGTTTACTTTAACGCCATTTTGATGATATTTAATGACGACTTTATCAACCGCACTGACAGCCGAATCATCCCACAAATGGGCATCAGATAAGTCCAAATCAACTTCGGTTACTTTTTCTTTAAAATCAAAACTGTTTACAAAGTCTGTTACAGACGCAAAGAACAACTGTCCTGATACCTGATAGATTTTTTTATTAGATCCTTTTGCTCTAAGGCTTGTTACGTTTACTTTTGATATTTTAGAGGCAAAGAAGATGGCACTTAAAATGATCCCAACTAAAACACCTTTCGATAAGTCATGTGTTTGCAGAACGGTAATGACCGTCACCACCATTACAATCGTATCTGTAATCGGTACTTTTCTAATGGATTTTAGATAGGACCAATCAAATGTTCCGATTGACACCATAAACATAACACCGACAAGAGCAGCCATTGGTATTTGTACCAAATACCCTTGAAGAGAAACAATAAGGGTCATCAAAAAGACACCTGCTACAAGAGTCGATAGTCGGCCCCTGCCCCCTGATTTCACATTAATGACAGATTGCCCAATCATCGCACAACCGGCCATACCGCCAAAAAAGGCTGATACGATATTGGCAACACCCTGTCCTCGAGCTTCTTTATTTTTGTCACTTTCCGTATCCGTCATATCATCGACGATTTGTGCGGTTAACAGTGATTCTACTAAACCGACAATGGCAATCGACAAGGAATAGGGGAAAATAATTTGCAAAGTTTCCAGGTTAAATGGGACATTTGGAATTAAAAATGCCGGTAATTGCGAAGCTAATTCTCCCATGTCTCCAACTGTTCGAACTCCCACTCCTGTGAACATGGCAATGACTGTCATGACAACAATTGCCACAAGTGGTGACGGTACTGCTTTTGTAAAGCGAGGCAGGATATAGATAATCGCAAGCGCCCCTGCTACCATAGCATACATTTGCCAAGATTCCCCGACAAAATGAGGTAATTGAGCAGTAAAGATTAGAATCGCCAGAGCATTAACAAAACCAATCATCACCGAGCGCGGAACGAATTTCATTAAACGTCCCAGCTTTAACGCACCCATTACAATTTGGATCACGCCCGTTAAAATAGTTGCAGCAAGTAAATATTGCAATCCGTAATCTTTTACAAGCGTAACCATGAGTAACGCCGTTGCACCAGTTGCCGCGGAGATCATTCCTGGTCTGCCGCCTACAAAAGCGATGGTAACGGCAATACAAAATGAAGCGTACAATCCAACCATTGGATCCACACCAGCGATGATGGAAAAAGCAATCGCTTCGGGAATTAACGCAAGTGCGACAACAATACCTGCCAACACATCTCCCTTTACGTTTCCAAACCATTCATATTTAATTTTTGCTAAATTCAAAATAGCACCTCTCCCTTTTTATTATGTTTTATTTGTGACTTTCAACTCTCATGAAAGTCGGGGCCGTTGTTAACAAAACACAGTATATAGGATTGTGACATTTTTGTGAAATATCATGTAAGCGGACACATATTCCTCAATCATTTGTTTTCTCCCAATTACTTTAAAAATCTATAAAACTATAAAAATTAAAAATTGATACCTGAATAGATATCAATCACATTGCATTATAGTTATCCAGTTCAAAAGTTAAGAAAAACCAGAATGTAAAACACTCTGGTTTTTAAATATTGTCTATAATTTCTTTAAAGTCGGTCCAGTTTACAATACGAGGTATATTTTTATTCCGGTTATATGATTGGTCCTTTAAAACGGCTTTTACGGAATGATTGGAAAGAGTCTCAAGTATGGCAGGTTTATCATCAAAATAATAATCAAGTTTGAGGTTCTTAATAATATCCACTTTTTCATGATCCTGCATTCCATAAAAGAACTTATCATCCTCCACAGGAAATCCCTGCTCGATTAACCATTTCTTTGTCCGTTCACCGTGTTCCTTCGGTCTTGCTGTTATATAGTAAATTTCATGCCCTTGTTTTTTTAGTTGCTGAAGGGTTTGAAGCGCATTGGGAAAAGCAGGACAAGTAGTGTAATAAATCTCTTCTAAAGATTGGTTCCACATTTCTATTCCCTGCTCATCTGATAATCCAAAAGGTTCATGGATTTCCACCCGTTTCAGCTCAAGGAAGACGTTTAGAGGCACATTTTTCTTTAACTTTTGATTATAGATGGTAAACGCGTGCTCTCTTAAGTTAATTAACGTATCATCAATATCAAAACCAAATTTCATCTCATCATCCTTCATTTGGGTAGACTGGATAACCAAGGAATTTAAAATCCTTCCCAAGTTTAACAAAGCTAGTATTGGTTAACTCCACAACATCACGCATTTTTTCTGCTCCTGTTCCCTCTAAAAAAGTGGGAGCATCTTTTCCGCCAATAAGTTTTGGCGCAAAATAAAGAACTACTTTATCAATTAACCTCGTCTCAAGGAATGAGCTGTTAATCGTACCGCCCCCTTCAATCAATACAGAGGAAACAAGTTTTTCTCCTAAAATGCTTACAACATCGTTAGGATCAACGTGGTGGGAACCGCTGGTTTCGAAAATAGTGACTCCTGAAGCTTCCAATGTTTTTCGTCTATCTAAATCATGGTTTTTACTGGTGAAAATCCATGTTTCAGCCACCCCATCCGTGATAACCTTTGAATTTAAAGGGATTCTAAGTGAAGAGTCCAAGATAATCCGGATGGGATTACGGCCGTTTGGTATCCTTGTTGTTAGTTCTGGATTATCTTTTATAACCGTGTTTACGCCTACAAGAATCCCCATATTTTCATTTCTTAGTTTATGTACATCCAGCCTCGCGTCTTCAGAAGTAATCCATTTGCTTTCAGAAGTATGGGTAGCAATTTTTCCATCAAGGGTAGTGCCTGCTTTCAAGGTAATGAAAGGTTTCTTTTCCACAATAAATTTATTGAAAACTTCATTCATGCTCCTTGATTCTTCCTCACGAACCCCAATGATCACTTCAATGCCTGTATCTCTTAGTATTTTTACACCATTCCCTGCAACAATGGGGTTCGGGTCAAGGGTGGCAATGACAACCCTTTTGATTCCTGCCTCCACTATGGCTACTGCACAAGGTCCGGTTCGGCCATGATGAGAGCATGGCTCTAGTGTTACATAAATGGTTCCACCTTTTGCTTTTTCTCCAGCCATTCTTATAGCATGAATTTCCGCATGAGGTTCACCTGCTTTTAGGTGAGCACCAATTCCAACCACTCGATTGTCATTTACAATAACAGACCCAACCAATGGATTAGGGTCTGTTTGGCCTTTCATGGCTTGAGCATTCTGTAAGGCCAGGTCCATGTAAAATTCATGATTACTCATTTGGACAAGTCCCCTCATCTTCTAAATGACCAGACTTTTGAATCTTTGTCTGCAAATATTTTTCATTATATTCAGAGACATCGCCCCATAAAGGCTGTCTGCCTGATACCTCTAAACCTGCATTCTTTAATGCCTGTAACTTTTTAGGATTATTGGTCATAAGCGTTACCGGTTTCTTACGGATCGCTCTTAAAACTTGAATCGCGTCATCATAGTTTCGGGCATCATCTACAAATCCAAGACCCTGATTCGCTTCCACTGTATCATAGCCGTTCTCCTGAAGGACGTACGCCATCGCTTTACTAAATAACCCAATCCCTCTTCCTTCATGATTCGCTAAGTAAAATAAAGCTCCGTTTCCATGCTCTGTAATCATTTTCATCGATTGTTTT
The DNA here is from genome assembly GCF_946151075.1 of Neobacillus sp. Marseille-Q6967. Classification (GTDB taxonomy): domain Bacteria; phylum Bacillota; class Bacilli; order Bacillales; family Cytobacillaceae; genus Neobacillus. Next base: position 1,223,821 of record NZ_OX267715.1, read on the forward strand.
AATTGGAATCCGCAATCACATCTCTTACTTCCGAAAATATCTCCGGTATGGCAAATCGAATGGAAACGAATGATCGCATCATCGGCATATTCAAAATCACCATAAACTAACACGCTGGACTGCTGAAATTCAGCTAAATTAACAGAAGATAATTTATCTATAATTCGTTCAAAATCCTCTGTTACTTCCTCACAATTCAGCCAGCAATACCATTTGAATTCAACCGTCTCGCCATATAAATTAACAGGAAGGCGAATCGGACCGACCAAATAGATGGCCCCTTTTTCAGTTTTTATTAATTGAATTTTATCTTCTAAGACGGAAAGAACTTTCGAGTCAAGAGCTTGTTTCATTCGGTAATCCCCTTTTTTTGAATAGTTTTTATCACAATAATCTTAAACATGCAGGATACTGATTGCAATTTTTATGTTTTAAAATGGAATAGGTTATTTTAAAAAAATATAGTAGGGTCCTATTGCGATAAAAAGCGCGAACAGTAATATTAAAAAAGCAGCGCTTTTATTTTTTTCTTTCCAGAGATATAAAGCAAACGCAATGGTATAAGTGAACATCAGGAAAATAAATAACCATATTACAATGTTCATGTTAGTCTCTCAATCGTTTTAGATTTGGAACTTTTGCCTGCTTGCCAAACTCCCCAAATGTTATATCTACATTTACGTTAATATCTGCATCTGGATATTTTTTCATCCAATCATAGCGTTCATACTCTGCAATGGTTTTAAACTTTTTTCTTGCTTCAGCGGACCACATAAAGGCCTCTCCTTTAAATTGATCTTTCATTTTTTTGGCGAAGGTGTTAACACTTTCTGAAATAATTTCTTCTAAATGTTGTTTTAGGATTTTTTTATTTTTTTCATTCCCACCGTAATTTGTCATACTTGGGTCAGATAAAACTTCAATCGTCAGAGGTATAGTAACTGAAATTTTTGGAGGACCATTTTTTATTTTCATTTTAACTTCATTGTTTTTCTTCTTAATAATTCGTGTTGCGATTCTAAATTTGTCATTAAAGGGATCTGGATAAGTAGTCAAAACATCAGCTATTTCGGTGGTATCATCTAATATGGACGATATCCTAGTTTCTTGACCATTGATTTTTCCAATCATAATTCCTTCTTTGAATACAGCAGAACCAATAAATTGAGTCATGTTCACTGTCCCTTTTGCATCAATTTGACCTGCAAGATATTCATCCTCATTAGCTTTCAAATCTCTTTTTTCAATCTTTGTTGAAGCATAAATAGCCAGAAATAATTCTGCATCATTCTCTGTCACTCTAAAAAAGCGATTTAAATCCGAATCCGGAATTAATCCTGTTTCAATCCCGCGGTTAATCATGTATTGAAAGTATTTATGCGGCCTTTTTTCTAATTTTGGTTTATTGTTTTCAAAAAAAACTCTGGACTCTTCCTTCGTGATAATTAAAAATGCATCCCTTCTAATTTCCCTGTCTTTTGTAGCATCGTAGAGATACCGGATAAAATCTTTATCCTTAGCTAATTTCTCGGAGATGACAAAAACCTTTAGCAAATCATAGGTTAAAGCTCGTGAAATGACCGAATTAGCTGTATTTCGTGCTGTAACAAAGTCATTTGCTGTAATGGTTAATACTTCCTGTGCCGATTCCGATGAACTGGCGCCCCCTCCACCCTGCTGGCTTCCAACAGAGGGATTGGCAATTAAAAATGTAATATTTAATTGGTCTGTTTCTTCATTTTTATCCAGACCAAGTCCAATAACATATGCATTCTCTTCCAATTCTTCCTTGTCCCAACATCCTGTTAACAAGCAAATAAACAAAAACACGGAGGCATATTTAAGCATTGTTTTTTTCTGTTTCAATTTTAAAATCACCTCTTAGCTTTGCTAATCCCCACATTATGATAGGAAATAAGATAAAAACCGGTGTGAAAATTTCATAAAGAGGATCTCTTAATTTGAAAATCGTAAAAGATGGTGTTTCAGGAATCATCCCTAAAATAAGAAAAACACTGGCCAATATCGGAATGAGATATTCAAATTTTTTAATTTTAAATAAATAGCCTAATAATGTAGCATTTAAATAGAGGTAAACGGAAAACCGGACTAAGCTGGCTATAATCCAAAAAGGGAAAAACAGTGTATCGATACTGGTTAAAAAATCACCTATCTGTATGTATCTAATGACTTCATGAAAAGGATAAGTTACGTTCGTTGCTGGTACATAATCAAACATAAACAAAAAGATTAAAAAAGAGATGGTCAATTCGATTGTTAAAATAAAAAGAGCAATCCATGATCCTTTTGAAAAAACCTTATTTGACCTTAAATAAGGGTAAATTAACCCCATGAAAAAGAAATCTCCATATAATGACGTTTTAAGCGTACTTTCTGCTAGGATCTGGGGAATACCAGGCCCCAGGATTGGGAAGATAGCAAAAGTATGTGCTTTGTTTAAGGTCAAGTATAACGCGAGCAACAAAGTGATCTTTATATAAAATAAAACAGTCCAAGATAGCGAGCCTAAATTTTGGATCCCTTTTCTTGCAGAGTAAGAACATACGACCATTAATACAATAAAAATAGAAATGGTAGGAGTTTTAACAAAATAAATCGTTGCGATAATGTCAACATAACTTCTTGTATCTACAGCAATAACAACGGAGCCATATATCCAAAAAAGAAACGACATTACAAATCCAAGATATTTTCCAAATAAGTGCATTGTGACATCATGTAAATTATAATTTTTATATAAAGATAAAATTTTAATAAGAAAATAAAGTGGGAAAATCGTTATGATTCCTTCTATTAATGGAGCCATCCAAGCAGCACTTTTCAAGCTGTCGAAATAAAGTGTCGGAGTGCTGTCAGCTAACTTTACTCCCACAATCAACATAAGAATGGCTACATACTCCCTTATCCCAACAGAGCCGCTAGAAGAATTCATAGGCTAACGATCCCCTCTTTTTTCGATATCATTTGGTTTTAAAAAGCCAGGTCTTAACCTTTCGTTTTTCAATAAACGTCTAAATGCCGTATCTTTTGAAGATTTAAACTTAGGAGTCATAGGTGCCAGATAAGGGACTCCAAAACTCCTGATGCTTAACATATAGGATAAGCCCATAACAAAAAAGGTTGTCATCCCATAAAACCCAAAAAATCCAGCTGAAAAAATAAATAAAAATCTAGCCATTCGAACTGCAAAATTAAAGCTTACATCACTAACTGCAAAGGACGATACACCACCAAGAGCTACAACTATGATCACAATAGGGCTTATAATATTCGCCTCAACGGCAGCTTGGCCTAATATTAAAGCCCCGACGATCCCAATCGTGGGGCCAATTGGACTTGGTACCCTTAATCCTGCCTCTCTAATTAATTCGAATGCTATCTCCATGATTAAAACTTCAATAAGTGCAGGAAAAGGAACCCTTTCCCGACTCGATGCGATGGCAAGGAGTAAATCAGGTGGAATCATTTGTGCATGGTAATTTGTAATCGCCACATAAATAGCAGAGGTGAACAAGGTAATAAAGATGGCCATCATTCGTAACGCTCTAGTAAAATTCCCAAATAAAAACCGTAAGTAATGTTCTTCTGGCGTATGGAAAAATGACCAAAATGTTGCAGGTAACACCAAACAGGAAGGTGAATTTTGCATCAATAAAACAATAAAACCATCCTGAATAAAAGAAGCAGCTCGATCGGGTCTTTCAGTGTAAAGAGTGGTAGGAAAAAGGGATTTGTTTTTATCCTCTATAAATTGTTCTAATAAGCCTAAATTTTGAACGGCGTCCGCCTCAATTTCCCTTAACCTTGTTTTCACTTTTTCTAATAATTCGTGATTCACAAGATCTTCTAAATATAGAATATATACCTCATCTTCTGTTCGCTTACCAACAATGATGGATTCATTTATGAGGCTCTCTGTTTTGAATTTTTTTCGAATAAGAGAAATATTGTCAGCAACGTTCTCGTTAAACGCCTCTTTTGGGCCCTTTAGAATAATTTCATCTTCTGCTTTCGCAATACTTCTGCCTTTAACTTGAATCGTATCTATAGCATAAGCTGTTGAACTTTGGTCAACGAATAAAACAGTAAAACCTCTATTAACATAATGAAGAACGTCCTTATAGGATTCAATCTTCGTTATGGAAGAATTTGTAATGGTTGATTCAATATTTTTATATGGTGGTTCTGTATCGCGTAATAAAGGTTCCGTAATGGTTTTTTCAATGACATCCTTATTTACTAAGGGGGATAAATAGACAATAGCCGCTTCTTTTCCTGCTCCGCCTATATATAACATTCTAGTCTTTAAATCTTGATTAGCCGGTAATTTATAAATTGTAGAAATGGCATCCAAATTTCGATCAAGTTCACGAAACAACGGGCCATTCTTTAAACGTATCAGATGATCGGAAGATTGGTTTGCTTCGTCCTCTTGTAGTTTAGGTCCAGAAATACCTTTTAACCTTCGCTTAAACAAATAAGACAACCCCACTATGTTTTTTCTTATTGTTATCACAAGTAGATTGTTTAATTCTTCCTATACCAACTCTTTTTCCCTATTAGAAAAAATAAAAAAGACCTTTGTTTGATAACAAAGGTCTTTACGTAAATTATTCGCCTAAGTCAACGTTATGGTAGACACGTTGAACGTCTTCTAAATCCTCTAGTGCATCGATCATTTTTTCGAATTTTGCTTGTGCATCTTCTGGAAGTGTTACTTCGTTTTGAGCTAGCATAGTACGTTCGGCGACTGTAAATTCTGTAATGCCAGCACTCTTGAAGGCTTCTTGTACGGCGTGAAATTGTTCAGGTTCAGCATACACAATAACAGAATCGTCTTCTTCAAGAATGTCACGAACATCAACATCTGCTTCCATTAATAATTCTAAAACGTCGTCAGATGATTTACCCTCTACACCAATGACGGCTGTTTCATCAAACATATAAGCAACCGATCCGCTTACCCCCATGTTTCCGCCGTTTTTACCAAATGCAGCACGGACATCAGATGCAGTACGGTTAACGTTGTTGGTTAATGCATCCACTATAACCATTGATCCGTTTGGTCCAAAGCCTTCATAGCGTAATTCAGAATAACTTTCTTCGGAACCGCCCTTTGCTTTTTCGATCGCACGGTCAATAATATGCTTTGGTACATTATACGTTTTTGCACGTTCTAAGACGAATTTTAATGCTTGATTGGATTCAGGATTCGGTTCACCGCGTCTGGCAGCAACATAAATCTCGACTCCAAATTTTGCATAAATACGACTTGTATTTGCATCTTTTGATGCTTTTTTTTCCTTAATATTGTTCCACTTACGGCCCATTATGAACACTCTCTTTCTGCTTTGACTCTACTTTAAAATAGTAATAGAAAAAGGCTTTATCTTCAACTATTTCCTCTATTCAACATATAATATTATACCGTAAATGAATAATTTGTTAAGTAGTCTTTATTCAAGTGTTATGAACCGTCTTTTTAAAAATGTTAGACACGTAGTTTTGAGATAAAGTTCACTTCAAGCTGGAATTTTTCGAGGATTTCTTTAAACGAGGATTGAATTAGCAATGGAAAAAGGGTTTCAAGGGCTTCTTCATATTTTTGTCCCAACGCTTCTCTCAGATAGACATATTCATGGAAAAGAAGGGCCTTTTCAAAATCTACTCCTAAATCGTACAAGCCTCGATATAACTGTTCTTTTGGGATTTGTTTAATCTTTCTATAGATCTTTTCGTTTTTCTCAATTAATTTCTCTTCTAAATAACGCGTGACATAGTCGCTATATACCATTTGGCCAATTTCATTCATTTCTTTTTTCGTATGATTAAATCCTATTACTCGATCCTCTTTATTTTCACGAATAATAAAGGTTTTATTTCCCTTTAAATGAGTGATGAAATTCCGAACGCTTCTATCAAAGGTTTTGTTAAATTGATTAATTTGCAGTAGTTTCACCGCAAAGTCTGTATGCTCCTCGCCGACAACAAACAGTCTGTCAACAATCGGTAAAAGTTTTAACACACTCTCGGACAATTCACTTGAAGCATCGTAAATAATAATGTCAAATTTTTTCTTCAATTGCTTCACTTTTTGTTTTTGTTCCGTTACTGTTAATTTGGAAAATTCGTGGAGAAGAACATCTGAAATCTCCTCCTTTTCTAAAGTCCCATAAGAAATAAAGGCAACCGCTAAATTTGTATTCATTTTAAGCCAATCAAATACCCGTAATGATAATTCCGTTACACCCGATTTTGCTTTTGGAGAATAAAATCCAACTAAATACATGATTCTCACCTGCCTTTTATTATTATAATATTGAGACAAGTAGACAATGGTTAAAGCTAAAAAGGGTCTACTGCTTAAATTGTAAAAAAAGGCGCTTTGATAAGGGGGAACTGAAATGAAATCAGATGATATTAAAGAAAGACTAAAAGATTTTGAACCTGAAATAAAAAAGCTGCAATCAACGGAAGAAGTATTTTGGCTTAATCCGCACTTGCAAAAATTTGACTCAGCTATTCAACATATACCTGTAACGAAAGAGGATGTTTTGGATGCAGAAGCCAGATTAAAACGGTTTGCACCATATATTGCTATCGTATTCCCCGAAACGGCAAAAACATATGGAATAATTGAATCACCTTTAGTACATATACCAACAATGAAACAAGCGTTAGAACGAGATCACCAACAACGAATTCAAGGTGAGTTATGGTTAAAATGTGACAGTCACCTGCCGATTTCGGGGTCAATTAAAGCTAGAGGCGGTATTTATGAGATTCTGAAACACGCGGAAGAACTGGCGCTACAGCACAACCTAATCACATTGGAAGATGATTATCAATTGTTTGCTACAGACCATTTCCGGGAGTTCTTTTCCCAGTTTTCGATTGCTGTTGGGTCCACAGGTAATTTAGGACTTAGCATTGGTATTATTAGTGCAAAAATAGGCTTTAAGGTAACCGTTCATATGTCGGCAGATGCAAAGCAGTGGAAAAAAGACTTGCTCCGCAGCAAAAACGTTCAGGTAATTGAGTATGACGAAGATTATAGTAAGGCTGTGGCAGAAGGACGGGCCCAGGCATCAGCGGATCCTACATGCTATTTCGTTGATGATGAAAATTCCCGCGACCTATTTATGGGATATGCAGTAGCGGGTTTGCGCTTGAAACAACAGTTAGAGGAAATGAAAATGACCGTGGAGGAAGATCATCCATTGTTTGTGTATCTCCCCTGTGGTGTTGGCGGAGGACCAGGCGGAGTCGCTTTCGGGTTAAAATTATGGTTTCAGGATAACGTCCATTGTTTTTTTGCAGAACCGACCCATTCTCCTTGTATGTTACTTGGTCTCATGACAGGTCTGCATGAACAAATTTCAGTTCAGGATATTGGACTGGATAATAAAACAGAGGCGGATGGACTAGCAGTAGGACGTCCTTCCGGGTTTGTCAGTAACATCATGAATGTTTTTTTAAGTGGAAGTTATACAGTTGAGGATCATCAGTTATATAGGCTCCTAAAAGAATTGGCAGATGCGGAAAAAATCCATTTAGAACCTTCTGCTCTAGCCGGCATGATTGGTCCCGTTAAACTAATAAAAGAAGGAAAGGCATATATAACAGAACAGCATTTATCAGATAAAATGGAACAAGCGGTCCATCTTGTTTGGGGAACAGGCGGCAGCATGGTTCCAAAAGTAATTTTACAGGATTATTATCAAACGGGAGTTAAAATCGTCCACGAATCATAGAAAAAGTCCTCTAAAAAAGGACTTTTTCTTGTTCTTTAGAAATTATAAAATTTTTAAGGTGTGGATAACTTGGCGGGATATCTTAATCTAGCTCCAGCGCCTAGGGGCTCGGGGTCATAAGCCAATCCGTCCAGAAGGTTAAAGAGCAACCTTCTAGCCGGCTTGTCTTATGCCTGTCGCCCCTGGTCAAGGCGCTTGCGCCTTTTGTTCTTAATAGTAAGGATATCCTTCCTCAAATGATTTCCTTTTACTGTATGCAAAGAAAATGTCCTAGGAATGGGCGGTTTTTTAATTCTCGATAGCATTTTGTGACTGCATAAGAAAGTTCGATGCGGGCATTAGGACATTATGTTCGTGAAAAAGAGTCATTAGTTCAAATCGGACTAGTCTTGACGTTTCAAAATAATCGTCTGGATAAACGAGCCCGGTGACACAGAATTCATACCCAACGTATTTGAGATTCGGATTCAAGTCCGTAATTCCTATGTATTGAAATGCCTCCTCCGGTGTACCATCCACCAATTTTAATAAGGTATGAGGGAACTTTTCATTACAAATAACACAAACTTTTTCCAACAAGTCTTTGATTCTCTTCGGATCTTCCTGATAACTGACAGTAATTTTTTCAATGACCCGCATTTGTCCCTTATTAAAATTATGTATCGTCCGTATTTCTCCATGAGGGATAGTTAATAGTTTACCTGACCATTCGCGGATTTGCATAAAGCGTATGCCAATCTCTTCTATCGTACCGGAGTTTGTTCCGTTAAAAGTAACAAAATGACCTACCCGAAATTCTTTATCGGACAGTCTGACAAAACCAAGTAAAATATCCTTTAGCATTTGCTGCGCCGCGAAACCGATAATGACTCCGGCAATACCTGCCCCAGCAAGTAACCCTTTGATATCCACGAATTGTCCAATTAAATAAATAATAATTGTGGTGGCTATCAGATACCTTAAGGTTGAACGGATGACTCCTTCAATTGTCTGCTCGACCTCGTTATCAAGAAAATCAGATTTCTTAAAAAACCATTCAACTAAACGATTGATAATATAAGAGATGGTTATTAAAAACAAAACCATAACAATTAATTTTAAAATTAAATACTGTTTAATGAATTCTAAGAGTGTTTCTGTATTAGTTAATATATCCATATAACACTTCCTCTCCCAAATCACATTTGTCTGATGATTTCTAATGCTGCTCGTTCTCCCGCTTCTAACGCGCCTTCCATATATAGACGCCATTCTGTTGCTGTTTCACTGCCAGCAAAATGAATAGGTCCGATTGGTTTCCAAAGTGTATCACCAAATTGGCTTAATGTACCCGGGGAAAAGTGACCTGCATAACCACCTCGGGCCCAGGGGTCGGCTGACCAGTCTTTATCAAAATAAGCAATGGGATGTAAGATCTCGTCACCAAATAAATGACATAAACACTCAAGTACTGTATTTTTCCGGCTTGTCTCATCCAACTCACCCAGTCTGCGAGCATCACTACCGGTAACGAATGTCGTTAACACCCCTTCTCTTTGGCCTGGAGTAGAGCTGTCAAGTGTAGCCTTTACAGGACCCTTGTCATAATAGCTAATCCCGCTGACTCCATTTTTACGCCAAAAAGGCTCACCATAGACAAGAACACTTTTAATTACGGAACCCTGCCAAATCCGCTGACAAAGCTGATCTCTTTTAGCAGGTAAAGGAGGTATGTACTCAATCCGGTTTGTAAAGGTTGGCGGCATAGCCAGTATCACTTTTTTACCACACCACTTATCGTTATTAGTGTACACGCGAACAAAAGAATCTTCCCATTCTATGCGGTGTACCCTTTCATTTAACCGTATGGAATCTTCTAATAGATTAGCCATACTATTTGGTAACGACTGTCCGCCCTCTGTTATCCATTCTTCCTCTGTAAAGAAATGACCCGAACCTCCTGTTGTCTTGATCCCCCACATAATGTCCAAGGCGGATACTTCACTTAACTCTCCGCAAACCCCTTCTTCAAAGATCCGTCGGTAAAAGGTTTTACAACCGCTAGACGAAATTTCTTTTTCGATCCAGGTTTCCATGGTTATTTGATCTAATTGCTTAGCAGCCTTTGATTCCCATGGCCTATTTTTATCAATATCCTTTAGAATTTTTTTAAGCATCCGCTGCGTCTTATATACATCTAGTAATGAAATCATGGATATTGGCGGATGTTTTTCTCCTCCTTTTTTGATTTTCCCATTGAGTGCATAAATAAAATTACCTTCTTTATAGGTTTTCGTTGTAGAAAGTCCAAATTGCTTTAGTAACTTATGCATTCTAATTTGTTGAGGAGATATCCATTGAGCTCCTAAGTCAAGAATATTTCCTTTATAGTGGGTGCTAAAAACTCTTCCGCCAACACGGGATTGAGCTTCCAGCAGTACAAAACGGATTCCGCCTTTTTTTAGTGTAAGGGCAGCCATTAATCCTGACAATCCAGCACCAATAATAATCACATCAACTTGCTTTTCCTGACTAGACATGGTCTGCCCCTCTCTTTCCTTTTGACATACTCTGTTTTTGAGAAATTTTTTGAAAAAATAAGGACCACCAATGAGGTGAATCCTTTTTATTCGAAGATGTTATACAAACACGAGCAAAAGCCAAAAGTATAACCCAATTAAAGTTAAAATCAGTGTTGGCGGAATAACGATAAGCGTGACTTTAATATATTCAAGCCAAGTAATCCTGATGTTATTCTTCCTTAGGATGTCCATCCATAATAAGGTAGCCAAAGTTCCTATTGGCAAAATGAGTGAACCAATATCACTTCCGATAATATTTGCTAAGTATACTGTTTGCATGAGCAGCTGGTCTAATCCCATTTCTGTAAGTGCCAGTGTGGATACCATCAGGGCAGGATGATTGTTGAAAATATTAGAGAGAAATGCTGTAATGCTTCCCATCGTAACACTAGCATGGAGTAAACTATCATTAACGATGGAGCCCAGCTGGTCCACCATAAGACTGGTCAAACCAATGTTATGCAATCCATATATTATTACATACATTCCAAAGGCAAATATTAGTATGTGCCAAGGAATTTTTGTTAAAACATCCTTTGGATTTTTCTTTAAATGAATCCATCTCCAGATGAGTAAGACAACAGAGCCAAGAACAGCAACCAATGAGACAGATATATTAAAAAATGAAGCGACGAAGAGACTAATCCTGACCAAGAAAACAAAGATAAGCATTTGAATCATGAGTTTCTTTTGCTTTTCAAACATGTCCTCGTTTTTCCGCTGTAATGGGTGAAAACGATGATTGCTTTGTAATGGGAGGGTATATGAATGGAGTCGGATTTCTTTTGGGATATCTTTTCGAAAAACGAGAAGAAGTAAAAAGGCTAAAAATACTAAACCTAATGTAGCGGGTACAAACATCATGGCCGTTTGTAAATAAAGATCCATCCCGATAATCTTTAAAGCAATTAAATTTACAATATTACTTACGCCGATTGGTGCACTTGAAGCGGTTGCAATCAAGGCCCCGCTTAGTAGATAAGGTATTTTCTGCCTGGTTTTTAGACCAATATTCTTAAAGATTAGAATTAGAATAGGAGTGGTAATGAGGATACTGCCGTCATTGTTGAAGAATAAGGTCATTAAGAAGCAGAGTAACAAAGTATACCAATATAAACGGATGCCAGAGCCTTTTGAAACCTTTAACATTAATGCTGCCGTCCATCTAAAAAATCCAAAACTCTCAAGTACAATGGCCATTACAATGGTTGCAATAATGGTAACAGCTGCACCGGTTACCTTTGAACCGATGTCGATTAAATCAAAGGTTGAAACACTCCCGCTGAATAATACAATGATGGCTCCAACCGACGCTGGTATTGCTTCGTTCATATTTTTCGGACGGATAAATATCATCACCATTGTTAAAATAAAGGCAAAGATTGTAATGATCACCGTCGATAGAGAATACATATAGTTTTTTTCTCTCCTTTCAAACGATTAAAATCCTTATATTTTATTGGTTATTTCTCTTGTCTTTTTTCTTGTCCTTGCTTTATCATACGTGCATCCCAGAGGGCTTGAACTAAACGAATATCTCGATTTTTTTCAAATCAGCGGGTAACCATAAATTTTCTTAAAATAATTTCTGGTTCATTGCCTATAAATTTTCAATATGTATAGGTATAAATAAAACCGATACTCTTCAGAGTACCGGTCCTCTTTGTTTTAGTGTTTATCTTTATCTTTTCCGTTACCTTTATCTTTTGATCCTTTGCTGCCCTTACTTCCTCTACTGCCTTTGGAGCCTTTACTGCCTTTTGATTTATGCCGCCCTTTGGGACCTTTAGGTCTCTTTTTATGATGATGGTTTCCTTTTGATCCACTGCTTCCTTTATTACCTTTACTACCTTTACTTCCCTTCGAACTTTTAGAGCCTTTACTACCGCTTGACCCTTTACTACCGCTCGACCCACTGCTGCCCTTTGATCCGGTGCTTCCTTTACTTCCATTTGAACCCTTGCTTCCCTTTGAGTCATAACTCTTTACAAATTCGCCACAGCCGCAACCGCATCTCTTGAAATATCCACCTTCTGAACCGTGACTACCTTTAGAGTCTTTGCCATCGCCTTTGGAACTGTGCCCGCCTTTAGAGTCTTTGCCATCGCCTTTGGACCCGTGTCCGTCTTTAGAACCTTTGCCATCGCCTTTTGAACCTTTGCCATCGCCTTTTGAACCTTTGCCATCGCCTTTTGAGCCTTTGCTATCTCCTTTTGAGCCTTTGCTATCTCCTTTGGACCCGTGCCCGCCTTTAGATCCTTTGCTCCCGTTTGATCCGCTGCTGCCTTTACCTTTTTTACCTTTAGGTCCTTTTGGCCCCTTTCTGCCTTTTGAACCTCCACTGCCTTTAGATCCATGCCCTCCTTTGCTTCCGCCAGAACCGTGGCTGCCCTTGCTTCCGCCAGAACCGTGGCTGCCCTTGCTTCCGCCAGAACCGTGGCTGCCCTTGGAACCCTTGCTTCCATGGGAACCTTGGGAGCCTTCAGAGCCTTTGGATCCCCTGCTGCCTTCACTGCCATGCGAGTCAGCACTAGCAGAGAAACATTTTTTATCAGATTTTTCATTAGGATTGTTATCTAGAAAAAGTACAACTCCATTATTTTTAGCCTTAGACAGCAATTGATTCATGTCTATCCTCATACTGATTTCCACCACTTTCATAAAAAAGTTATTTTCTATATCTAATTTATGGAAGTTAAATGGTACTTGATATAGACAAACATATATTTTTTAAAACTCAGCACATACCCTTTAACAATCGGCACATGCCCTGCAAAGAAAAACTAGATATTTGCACTGCACATTCATACCTAACTTTGCATACTATCTAAAGATAAAATATGTATAGGGGTATGAAATTGTTAAAATATGAAATCTTCATCAATCCAAAACTTCTTCAAAGCCTGGAAAATGATATTTGGTCAGATGAGCAGATTCCTGCTGTTTTAAAAATGGGTGATGAACGAATTAAAATAGCTCTAAGCTACCGTGGGAATGTGATTAGAAAAAAGAGAAAGAAATCCTATCATATTATTTTTCAAAAACCTTACCTGGTAAAAGGTGCACATGAAATTCACCTTAATGCGGAGTACGAAGATATCTCACTAAGCAGAAATAAACTCTCACTTGACTTCTTTGACCGCATCGGTGTCATTTCACCTCATTCGGATCACGTTCTACTCTATATCAATGGATTTTTTAAAGGAATTTATTTAGAATTAGAATCCTTTGATCAATTCCTCCTGCAAAAAAGAAATTTACCGGATGGTCCAATTATCTATGCCACGAATTATCATGCTAATTTTTCCTTACTAAATCCAGAAAATGAGCTCAAAACAAGTTTAGATGAGGGCTACACAATCAAATATGGAAATGAAAATGATTTATTAAGACTGGAAGAATTTATTGCGATGATTAACACCGTCAGCAATGAAGAATTTGAAAAAGAGCTAGAAAAATACTTAAATATAGACCAATATTTAACTTGGCTGGCAGGTGTCGTTTGTACACAGAACTTTGATGGGTTTATCCACAACTATGCCTTGTATTTGAATCGTTCAACCAACCTTTACGAAATGACTCCATGGGATTATGACGGGACTTGGGGAAGAGATCTTCATGGAAGGCATCTTGATCACGATTTTGTGCCGATTACCGGCTATAACACGCTTACAGGCAGAATACTCCACTTTTATCCTTATAGGACAAAATACAGGGAAATCTTATCTCATGTGCTAGAAAAACACTTCAATCTGGAAACTCTTCAGCCAATTATAGAAAAGCAGTTTCAAGAATTAAAGCCATATATCGTGAAAGATCCCTATCTAAATATGTACATCAACCTATTTGAAAAAGAAAAAAGTGTCTTCTACAAGTTTATTAATAAACGAAAAGATTATCTGCAGGAAGAACTAGCGAAACTGTCCTAAATTCTATTAGGTGTATGGACATCCATATGCTTTTTTTTTGCCTATTTTTTCGAAAAGATGCGAAAAAAGGCGTCTATATTAGTACAACATCACACCGTGATACATATAGATGCAGTGTAAAAGTTTATTTATCTAAAGGAGGATAAAGATTGTATGAATAAAGACATGTGGCAGTCTTTAGTGGGGAAAACGATTAAGGTAGATAGAGGTGGCCCTGAATCGCGCGTAGGTAAATTGATGGATGTTTTAGACGACCATTTAGTCCTGCTTACAAAGGACGACGGCGTTGTTTATTATAACACTCAGCATATTAAAAGCGTAACAGAAAACTCTAAAGACCTTATTAACTTAGGGATTGTGGTGCCAGAAAACTTTGAATATAAAAAGGCAGCAAGCTTCCAAAGTTTATTAGACTCACTAAAGTTTCAATGGGTTAAGATTAATCGCGGGGGTCCAGAAAAATTAGAAGGTGTTCTAAGCGAAAGTAATAAAGATTATGTTTCCTTAATTAATAAAGAAGAAGTTGTACGGCTTTCCACCTATCATATCCGAAACGTCAGCTATGGATTAAAGGTGGAACAGGCAAGCAATGAGCAAAGTGAGGATAAAGGTGCTCAACAAACAATGACATCAACCGAACAACAAGCACTCCGTCAACGAGTGGTTCGCAGTGAAGATTCATCCGTAAGACAATAATAGCGAAAAAAACTTGTCGCTTCTCCACTGAGAAGCGACAACTTTACCCAAAGGAGGAATTGTAAATGGGATCAGATAATTTTTCATCTACACTGGATTCGCTGATTGGTTATCAAGTGAATTTATATGTAGGTGAGGAAATTATTAAAGGTAAGTTAATGGGGGTAGAACCTGACCATATCATCATAGAAGACGAGTTCAAATATGTATTTTATTATAACATCGATAAAGTTCAGGCAATCACCAAAAATACAAAACAATTTAAAAGCGAAAATATTACCACAGAATTTTTAAAAACACAAAGTTTACGAGAACTGTTAACCTCTTTAAAAAATACTTGGGTTACCATTCTATGTGTAAATAAGCAAACCTTTAGCGGGGTATTAAGTCTGGTGGACTTAGACTTTGCTACGCTCATTAGTGGTGAAGAAAGAATTTTAGTTAAAATTTCTCATATCTCCAACGTTTTAAAAGGATTTAAAAAGGAAGAAAAAGCAGAATCCAATAAAAATGACAACGGCTCCGAATCTAATGATGAGAAAGTTGAACAGTCCAAAAGCGAAACATCAGTGGTTGTAAATGAAAATAAAAAAGCATCTCAAAAAGATAAGATGAAAAAAGTAGAAAAAGAAACGGCAAAAATCGTCATTCCTGAAAAAGAAAAGGATTTTAAAATTTGGTCTGAACCCGTTAAGGCAGATGAAAAAATCGTAACATCTTCTCAAAAGCCAAAAGCGAACCCTGTCTCAAATGGAACGAATGAAGTAAAACAGTCAAAACAAGAAATGAAACCTATTATTGAAACAAAGGCCCAAAAGTCTGAAGTGGTTCATAAAATCAATAAACAAGAAAAAGAAGTCATATCACCAGCTCCTTTTGTGGCAAGAGAGAAAAAATCTCCAGCTAAAGAGGTTCAAAAAGAGCTAAAACCAGTAAAAATGGAAACGATGTCTCAAAAAGATAAAAATGCAGACGAAATGCCAGCAAAGGTTAAAAAGGTTCAAGAAACCATCGAAACATCGCCATTAATGAAAATTGGCAGTTCAAGAAGAAGTAGTAAAGTTGCAAAAGAAACTGTTGTAAAACCACAAACACAAGAGGTTGCTGCTTCCAGGTTTGCTGGTGAACCAACTCCGCAACACGGCGATTTTGACCGCAGATCGATTTTTTCAGGATGGCCATCTAGAAAAAATATGCCACGACGTTTTTAACATTATGCCTTTTTGGCAAATGGAAATAAAGAGATTGTTTATCCTCATTCCTGTTTCTCGAGACATATTTACTGCCATTGTACAAATAGAGCAGGGCCTTTTCTCCGCCTCTTAACAGCATGCGCCCTTCTCTTTTTGTAGGATGATGGGAAAGGAAGTGAACGAATGAAGCTCAAAGATCGAATCGGTAATTATATTAAAATCGAAATTTCGGGGAATAAGCCTATAACAGGAATTTTAATTGATATTGGGAGCGATTTATGGGTTGTCTACAATGGTTATGACTATTTGTATATTCCAACCGTCCATATCCAAAATTGGAAGTTTTTGAAGATAGATGAAATCGATGAAGTCATCACCGTATCAGATGAGCAATCACCCATCTTTAATCACAATGAAGAAATATCATTAAGAAAAACTTTAACCGCAGCAAAGGGGATTTTTACTGAAATCTACGTAACTAGTAAACAAGCTTTACACGGTTATATCATCAGCATTATGAATAATTATTTTGTATTCTACTCCCCTATTTATAAAACCATGTTTATTTCGCTTAACCACTTAAAATGGTTAATTCCCTATACAAATAATCAGCGCCCATACGGTTTAAGCAACGCAAACTTCCCAGTTAATCCATCCGCTTTAACGTTTGCAAGATCATTTGAAGTTCAAATTGAAAAGTTGATTGGTGAGTTGATTGTGTTTAATATCGGTGAAAATGATAACGTCATCGGTAAAATCCAGGGAATCAAAAATAATTTCATCGAATTATTAACGGCAAAAGGAGATCCTGTTTACTTGAACCTTCAGCATATAAAAACCGTTCATATGACGTAAGAAATGGTGATGGTCTTGGATTGATAACAAAAATGCTGCTCTGGCAAAATCACACGGAGTGTCTATGAGGACACTCTTTTTATCATAGAAGATCTTTTTTACGTAAGTACATATTTCCATTCATAAATATTAAATATTTCATAATAAGAAGCATACATTTCTATAGACCAATTAAATGCATCAGGGAGGTTCAGTATGGACATCTTTGTCAGGCAAGGTGATTCTTTATGGTATTATAGTCAATTGTTTCGAATCAATCTTCAACTCATACTAGATTCGAACCGTAATATTCAACCGGCTCAGCTTGCGGCTGGACAGCGGATTAGAATTCCAGGATTTGTTGCACAAATTTATACGGTCCGACAAGGAGACTCTTTCTGGAGTATTGCGCAACGACGTAATCTTTCCAATGATGCCCTACTTTTGGTAAACCCAACCGTCAATCCAAATCGATTACAAGTCGGTCAAACCATCCGAGTTCCGTTAAGGATTACATGGAGACTTGTCCAAGGAAAGCAGGAATATGATTTCACCCGGATGATGAACGATATCAGAAGGCTGCAGAACGTATATCCATTTTTGCAGATAGCTGTCATTGGGAATTCAGTCTTAGGCAATGCCATTCAAGAAGTCCGAATTGGTACTGGTCCTAAAAGGGTTCACTATAATGCGTCTTTTCATGCCAACGAATGGATTACCACACCGGTAATCATGACGTTTTTGAATGATTATTGCTTATCTTTAACGAATCAGAATCCAATACGCGGTTTAGTTACCCTCCCCTTATATCAGCAAACCACCTTATCCATTGTTCCAATGGTCAACCCTGATGGTGTCAGTCTTGTCATAAATGGTCCTCCTGAAGTAGATCCGTGGAGAACACGAGTAGTAGAGCTAAACAACGGGAGTACGGATTTCTCCGGCTGGAAAGCGAATATCCGTGGTGTAGACCTGAATGATCAGTTTCCGGCCGAGTGGGAACTTGAAAGGGAACGGAATCCGAAAGTTCCAGGGCCGCGTGATTATGGCGGCGAGAGACCATTGTCAGAACCAGAAGCCATCGCAATGGCCAATTTAACCAGAAGCCGTGATTTTGCCAGAGTACTAGCCTTTCATACACAAGGAGAAGTGATTTACTGGGGATTCGAAAACCTTGAACCGCCTGAATCTGAAATACTGGTGAATGAATTCAGCAGAGTCAGCGGCTATGAACCTGTCAAAACCATCGAAAGCTACGCAGGCTACAAAGACTGGTTCATCCAAGACTGGCGGAGACCAGGCTTCACCGTCGAACTCGGAACAGGCATCAACCCCCTTCCCCTCACCCAATTCGACGAAATCTACCAGGAAACCCTCGGCATCTTCCTCGCCGGACTCTATGGGTGACAGGCACCGCGAAAATACATTTGTACTCCTTGGGTGGACAGTGAAAATGAGAACTAAGTTGAGGTTCTCTTTTTTGTTGTTTTGTTATCGGTTTATGCTATGGTTAGGGTATATTCTTTAAAGTTGGTGAAATCATGGGAGAACGGATTGTTCTGTTTGATGGTGTGTGTAATCTTTGTCATAATAGTGTGCAATTTATTATCAAAAGAGATCCTCATGGCCATTTTAAGTTTGCCTCGCTTCAGAGTGAAATCGGGAATAGATTGTTGGAGGAATATGGTTTATCACAGCAAACCAACAGTATCGTTTTAATTGAGCATAACAAGGTTTACTTAAAATCAAGTGCTGCATTACGGATATGCAGCAAACTAAGCGGCCTTTGGAAGCTGCTCGGAATCCTAAGATTTGTTCCTCCTATCTTTAGAGACCCCCTTTATCATATTGTTGCTAAAAACCGATATAAATGGTACGGGAAAAGTGACAGCTGCATGCTGCCGTCCCCGGAAACGAAAAACAAATTTTTAGATTAAATGATTAAATAAAGACTATAAAAAATTTTAAAAATTTTTAATAAACAGGACAGGTTAACTACATGCCTGTACAAAACCGACATATATTGTACTAACCCATGATACAATACCTCCTTTAGAAAGTGGTTCCCGCCACTTTCTTTTTTTGCTCTGTTAAACCTGCCCGTTGATTTCCGTTCCAATCACCGTGCAGCAACTTCAACTATGAGCTTTAACAGAACCTTGGCAAAAAAAAGACCTTTGGACAAATGTCCAAAGGTAAAGGATGAGCTTAGTGGTCTAGGCTAAGCCCAATTTTAGGAGGTCTAAACTCAGAAGAATTTAAACATCTTTATATTACCATTTTCCGAAAATTCATTCAACAATGTAAAGTGATAAAGTGTAAAAGTTAGTCCAAAAGACCTATAAAAAACATACTATATTTAGTTGATCGAAACAAATGTTCCTACTACATATATGTTAATACAAGGCCAAACTATTTACCACTAGTATATAAAAAATAAAACTCCCCTCTTCAAAATAAATTGGTTGACACTCTTGTATATACAAGTTAGAATGTAAACGTACTCAACAGCTTGTATATACAGGTATAAGATAAATGAAAACGGACACATATACCTGTGAGTTGAAGTCAATAATATATTAGAAAAAGAATTGGTTTTTTTTCCAATTCTGTTTAGGGGGAAATATAAATGAGTAAGTTCACAGAGCCTGCTAAAGAGCTTTTGCAGCATGTAGGCGGTAAGGAAAACATTGCAGCCGTAACCCATTGTGTTACTAGAATGCGGTTCGTTCTTAACGATCCAAGTAAGGCTGATATTGAAAAAATTGAAGCAATTAAACCTGTTAAGGGTACATTTACTCAAGCGGGACAATTCCAAGTTATTATCGGAAATGATGTCCCTAGTTTTTATCAGGATTTTGTTAAACTTGCAGGTGTGGATGAAACTTCCAAAGAAGAAGCAAAAGTTGCGGCAAAGCAAAATATGAACTGGCTGCAGCGGATGGTTGCCCACCTTGCTGATATCTTTACTCCGCTAATCCCTGCCCTTGTTGTCGGCGGTTTGATTTTAGGTTTCAGAAATGTTATCGGCGATATTAAATTAATGGAAGATGGAACAAAGTCAATTATCGAAGTTTCCCAGTTCTGGGCGGGTGTACATGCCTTCCTTTGGCTGATTGGTGAAGCAGTATTCCACTTCCTCCCTGTTGGTATCACCTGGTCTGTGGCAAGAAAAATGGGTGCTACCCCTATTCTTGGTATCGTCTTAGGTATTACGTTAGTTTCTCCACAGTTGTTAAATGCTTATGGGGTTGCTGGTGCAGAAGAAATTCCAGTATGGGACTTTGGCTTTGCCCAAATTGAAATGATTGGTTATCAAGCTCAAGTAATTCCGGCGATTTTAGCAGGAATTGTACTAGCATTTTTAGAAACGAGATTACGTAAAGTAATTCCAAATTCAATTTCAATGATTGTTGTACCTTTCTTAGCATTACTTCCTACTGTATTAATTGCACATACTATTTTAGGTCCTGTAGGCTGGACAATTGGTTCTTGGATTTCAGATGTAGTTTACAATAGCTTAACTTCAGCATTTGGCTGGTTATTTGCAGCAATCTTTGGCTTTGCTTATGCTCCACTCGTTATCACAGGTTTACACCATATGACAAATGCGATTGACCTTCAGTTAATGAGCGAATTAGGCGGAACAAACCTATGGCCAATGATTGCCCTTTCAAATATTGCACAAGGTTCTGCTGTAGTTGCGATGATTTATATCAACCGTAAAAATGAAGAAGAAAAGCAAGTCTCTGTACCAGCAGCTATCTCATGTTACCTTGGTGTAACAGAACCAGCGATGTTTGGTATCAACTTAAAATATGGTTTCCCATTCCTTGCCGCAATGATTGGTTCTCTAATTGCAGCAGTAATTTCAGTAGGCAGTGATGTTATGGCAAACTCTATTGGCGTCGGCGGTCTTCCTGGATTCTTATCCATTCAGCCGCAGCACATGACCATGTTTGCTATCAGCATGTTAGTCGCAATCGTAATACCTTTTATCTTAACGATTGTTTTTGCAAAAACAGGAATGAACAAATTTTCTTTTAAAAGAAAATAAATCATAACTCCTATCAAGGAGGGAGACCATCTCCCTCCTTTTTCTACATTATGGTTTTTAATAAATAAATTAGGCAGGTGTTTTATTATATGTCAACAGCATGGTGGAAAAAAGCAGTAGTTTATCAAATTTATCCGAAAAGCTTTAAAGATACAAACGGAAATGGTACTGGGGATATCAAAGGAATTATCGAAAAACTGGATTATTTAAAGGAATTGGGCGTAGATGTCCTTTGGCTTACCCCTATCTATAAATCTCCTCAACGTGATAATGGTTACGATATCAGCGATTATTACAATATTCAAGAAGAATACGGGACCATGGAGGATTTTGACCAGTTGCTTGCGGAGGCTCATCAACGCGGCATCAAAATTATTATGGATATTGTCATCAATCATACTTCCACCGAACACGAGTGGTTTAAACAGGCCCGGTCCTCAAAGGATAATCCATATCGAGATTTTTACATATGGAAAGACGGCAATAACGGGATCCCCCCTACAAACTGGGAATCTAAATTTGGCGGCTCTGCTTGGGAGTATGATGAAAAAACGGAACAATACTACTTACATTTGTTTGATGTCACTCAAGCTGATTTAAATTGGGAAAACCCGAAAGTGCGTGAAGCATTATATGAAATGATGCATTTTTGGCTCAAAAAAGGTGTAGACGGCTTCCGCCTGGATGTAATCAATTTAATCTCAAAAGACCAAAACTTCCCGCAGGATGACAGTGACGGCCGTAAGTTTTATACAGATGGACCAAGAATTCATGAGTTTCTTCATGAAATGAATCAGGAAGTTTTCTCAAAATACGATATCATGACAGTTGGCGAAATGTCTTCTACCTCGATTGATAATTGCATCAGGTACACGAATCCGAAAGACGAAGAATTAAATATGACGTTTAGCTTCCATCACTTAAAAGTTGATTATCCAAATGGTGATAAATGGACAAAAGCTGACTTTGATTTTGAGGCTTTGAAGAACATCCTCTCAAAATGGCAGGTAGAGATGAATAAAGGCGGCGGCTGGAATGCCCTGTTCTGGTGTAATCATGACCAGCCAAGAGTGGTTTCCCGTTTCGGAGATGATCAAAAATACCATAAAGAATCGGGAAAAATGCTTGCTACTGCCCTCCATTTTATGCAGGGAACTCCGTATGTCTATCAAGGTGAAGAGTTTGGGATGACCAATCCAAACTTTGACCGGATTGAAGACTATCGAGACGTCGAGTCCTTAAATATTTATGAAATTAAGAAAAACGAAGGTATGAGTGAGCAAGAAATTATTGAGATTTTAAAACAAAAATCCCGTGACAATTCTCGAACACCTGTTCAATGGGATTCAAGTCCTAATGCCGGCTTTACAAGCGGTACTCCATGGATTAACACGGCAAAAAATTATCAGGTGATAAACGCTGATCATGCCCTAAAGGATCAGGATTCTATTTTCTATCACTACAAAAAACTAACCGAACTTAGGAAAAATCTTGACTTGATTACAAATGGGGATTTTGAACATATTTCAGAAGGTCACGACTCTGTGTTTGCTTATACTCGTTCACACCAGAATGAAACGTTATTAGTGGTTAATAACTTCTATGGTAAAAATTCAACATTTTCACTCCCTGAAAAATTAAACATTGATGGGTTGACAAGCACTGTGCTAATCTCAAATTATCAGGACTCCGCAGCATTGACAGGGGTTATAACATTACGTCCCTATGAGTCCATTGTTTATCACTTGAAAAAATAATGGGAGTTTTTTATGAATAACAAGTATTTAATGATTTATAACGAAATTGTCGCTCAAATCAAAAATGGAGAAATAGCGCCTGGCACCCTCCTCCCTTCTGAAAACGAGCTGAAGGATCAGTATGACACTTCTCGAGAAACGATTAGGAAAGCATTAAATCTCCTTGCGCAGAATGGCTATATTCAAAAAGTGCGTGGAAAAGGTTCGATTGTCATTGATATCAGCAAGTTTGACTTTCCTATTTCAGGCTTAGTCAGTTTTAAGGAATTGGCCGAAAAGATGGGTGGAAAATCCAAGACCATTGTGAATGAACTTAGTTTAATCATCAAACCTGACAGTTATCTTCGGCATCAGCTTCAGCTGAATAGTAAAGACCAAGTGTGGAAGGTTGTCAGGACAAGGGAAATCGGCGGTAACAAAATTATTTTAGATAAGGATTTCCTTGCGGCGAAGTTTGTTCCTCAATTAACGGAGGAAATTTGTGAGAACTCGATATACGAATACCTCGAGAATGAGTTAAACTTAAAAATCAGCTTTGCAAAAAAGGAAATAATCGTCGAAGAGCCTACTGCTGAAGACCGCTCACTGTTAGACCTTGAAGGGTTTCATAATATTGTTGTAATTAAAAACTATGTTTATTTAGAGGATGCCAGCCTTTTTCAATATACTGAATCCAGGCACCGACCTGACAAATTTCGATTTGTGGACTTTGCCCGAAGAAATCATTAAATCACCTCAGTCTAAAACTGAGGTTTTCTTTATTTATTGGACTATTAATATCATTATTTTAAGATAATAATCCAAGCCTCTTCAGCCTTTTTTACATATTGTATAAAAAAGGAAAAGAGGTGTTGATATGACTGATCAACAAACAGTAATAACCATCTTAGGAAGTGCCGGCGGGGTTGCGAAATCTCTACTCTCAATCCTAAATAAATCCGCAGTTGACCAACATGATCCGATTCACCAAATTATAAGGGATAGTGAAATTCATTTAATAGATATAAAACATCAGACAGAAGATTATTTTTTGCAATTTCCCCATTTGAAAAATAAAATCGTTACCCATCAAATTGATTTAAAGGATACGAAACAATTGATGAAGCATCTAAAAAACTCAAATACTAGCATCGTTATCGATGTTTCTTGGGCAGATACAGTGGAAATGCTTCAATGTTGTAACCAACTTGGCATTAAATACGTAAACTCGGCTTTAGAAAATACCTATATCGATGACCACGAGGAACAATTTGCAGGATTCCCGCTAATCGAACGTATTTATCATTTTGAAAAACATAAAGGGAATTTTACAAATACGACGAGCATAGTATGCTCAGGCATGAATCCCGGGGTTGTTCAATGGATGGCACTAGAAATGATGAATCAATATCCGGATGAAAAACCGGTCGGCTGCTACATCGTGGAACATGATACATCTTTTTTTAAGGATCCACATCAAGCAAAAAAGAATGTCATTTATACAACGTGGTCTCCAGAGTGTTATTTAGACGAGGCGATTCTTTGCTACCCAATGTTCATGAAAACACATACTCCCCTCTTTCTTTATAATGATGTGTACGAAGTCGAATTTAAAGTTACTTTGGGGGATAAGGAATTTTATGGATGCTTAATGCCGCATGAGGAAGTCTATACACTCGGTAAATTGTTTAACATGGAGAGCGGCTTTTTATATAAAGTAAACAATCATACAACTCAGTTAATCCGCAGCCATTTAGATAATGTAGATGTTTTGTGGGACTTTGAGATGAAAGTTTTAGACCCATCAGATGCCGCATTAACAGGAGAAGATTTAGTAGGTGTGCTGATGGTTTATGAAGATAAAGAACGATATATGTATAATGTGTTTAAAAACGAGACGATCTTTAATCAATACCAAACAAATGCAACTTATTTTCAAGTTGCCTGTGGAATCTATGCTTCCCTTTGTGTCCTGCTGCTCGATCACATTCCAAAGGGAACTTATTATGTAGATGAATTATTAGTGAAAACTACTAATCGATACGGGGAGTTTTTGAAGTATTATATGCCAGAGTTTGTAACCGGTGAAAATAATAAGACAGATGGACTTTTATTGAATAGAATGAGAGAATTTCAAGATAATGAATAAGACAGCTTGGAGAGAATCCTCCAAGCTGTTTTTATATTTTTACTCATTCATCTATTGCTGCCTCCGTCATATTATTCCTATCTTCTCCCTATATTGTATTATAATGACAATAGGATTAAAAAATGGAGGAGATTGGTTATGGATTCGTTTATAAAAAAGTTTCAAAACATTCCGACTACTTGTATATCAGATGCAATGGAAGGGTTAAATAATTTGCATCCTTCTATCAAGCCGCTTAAGGAGGAATATAAACTAGCAGGCCGGGCATTCACAGTGAAAATACCTATCGGTGATAATCTTGCGGTCCTAAAAGCAATCCGCCACGCCCAACCAGGAGATATATTGGTAATTGATGCGAAGGGTGACCAATATCGTGCCATTGCGGGTGATTTTGTTGTCGGTATGGCCCAGACTTTAGGTATTGCAGGGTTAGTAGTAGATGGTGTGATAAGGGATATTGTCGGAATCAAAGAATTGAATTACCCTGTTTTCTCCAAAGGAACAGCTGTTGCCGCCAGCGGTAAAGCAGGTGTTGGTGAAATCAATGTTCCTATTTCCTGCGGCGGCGTTTCGATAAACCCCGGAGATATCATTGTTGGGGATGCTGATGGTGTGGTAGTAATCCCTCAAACGATAGAACAAGAAGTTCTCACAAAATCATTAGAAAAATTAGAAAAGGATCAAATTCGGGAAGCCTCTATTTCAGGGAATCGCGAAGCTATTCTCAAGCACCTGGATCAACTTTTAAGAAAGTAAGATTTAATGGATACCGTTTACTCGGTATTCCTCTACAACGCTAGTTAACATAACATATTTATAGGATACCGCCTTCACTTTTATTAAAAATGCCCACCATAATGATAAAAGGTATTGGCTTCCTACCAATACCTTCCATAAAACTTCTATTATTTTTGATTCCATAAATATTTTACAACTGCTTCGTACTCATCTTTTGATAATGAGCCTGGTGCGTTCTTTGGCATGTTCTTTTCAACAAATGCTAATAAATCTTCTTGTGTTTTAAAATCGGTATGGATTTTCGCTCCATCTAATTTTGCCTGCCCGCCAGTGATATCTCCAGAGCTATGACAGGTGATACAGCTCTTTTGAAAAACATCATTTCCCGCTAATTCAGTAGAAGCAGCCCCACCAGAATCTGTGTCTTCAGATCCAGATGACTCCTCTGTGTCTGCTGATTCTTCCGTTCCAGCTTTTTCATCACTGTTCGCAGGTTCATCATTGCTGCATGCACTTATAACTCCTAATAATAAAAGGAATAAAGCAATAAACCAAAGCTTTCTCAACCCGCCACCTCAATTCAATTAGGTTATTTAGGCGTTGCCTGGAGTAATGAGGAAAGAACGGATATGTAGTAATAAGTTCCTATTAAAGGCAATTCCTAAATTCATCATATTTCCAAAGAACTATATTTATTCCTAATCGAAGTTGGGGAAAATGTTTTTCTGGGCTTCATAGGGTGTTTTCATCAATAATAAATAAAAGCCATTAATTTTAACGTATAAATGGATATTTACAAATGAATTTTGTGAGAGTAACATATGATTGGTAACAATTGCAAAGGTTACAATCGAGACAAATAAAGTCATGGGAAAGGTGACTTGTTATGGAGTTTTTTAAAAGAAAAGAAAATGTAATTAAATTACATCCTGCTCAAATCCTTGTAATTGGTTTTGCTTCTCTCATATTAATTGGAACACTTCTGTTAATGCTGCCCATTGCAACATATGAAGAAGGCCGCGGGCTTAGCCTTATTGATGCCTTATTTGAGGCCACCTCGGCCGTTTGTGTAACAGGGTTAGCCGTTGTGGACACGGGTTCCACCTTTACCATGTTCGGTGAAATCGTCATGCTCTGCTTAATTCAAATAGGCGGCTGGGGGTTTATGACAACCGGTATTTTTATGTTCATCATCTTGGGGAAAAAGATTGGTTTAAAAGAACGGCTGCTCTTGCAGGATTCATTAAATGTTTTTTCGCTGGCTGGAGTTGTCCAATTAGTCAAAAAAATAATAATAATTACCCTACTGATTGAGACTCTGGGGATCATTACATTATCCATCCGCTGGTCGTTTGAAATGCCAATTGGGAAGGCCATTTATTATGGAGTGTTTCATTCAATTTCAGCCTTTAATAATGCGGGATTTGGTCTTGAGCCTGACAATCTTAGCAAATGGGTCAGCGATCCAACTGTAAATCTAGCCATTACACTGTTGTTCATTACAGGCGGTATCGGCTTTACGGTGATCCTTGATTTATGGGAGAAGAAATCATTTAAAAAATTATCCTTACATTCCAAAATTGCTTTAATTATGACGGTCATATTAAATATTCTAGGTACTTCGATTATTTTAGGAGCAGAATTCAACAATCCCGCTACCATCGGCAATCTTGGTTGGGACGGTAAATTATGGGCTTCCTACTTTCAGGGTGTTGTGACAAGAACAGCAGGTTTTAATACAATTGATATTGGCGGGCTGACTCTTTCCTCACAGGTTTTTATGATGGCGTTAATGTTTATTGGTGCCTCTTCCGGATCAACTGGAGGCGGGATTAAAGTGACGACATTCGCCATTATCCTCCTGGCATTTTGGAGTGTCGTGACAAATCGGGATGATGTGAATATTTTTAAACGAAGAATCTCACAAGATTTAGTCAACAAATCATTATCTATTGTTGTAACAGCCACGGCTTTTATTTTTCTGGTTTTCTTTTTATTAACGTTTACAGAAAAAGCGCCGATGAACGAGATTTTGTTTGAAACAATTTCTGCCTTTGGAACAGTTGGATTGTCAACAGGTTTAACCTATGAACTGTCCCCCATTGGAAAGCTATTGATCACGCTGATGATGTTTATCGGCCGTCTAGGTCCTTTAACCATGGCTTTTGCCCTTTTGAAAACCCGTAAAGATGCGAAAGTAAGATTTGCAGAAGAAAAAATTCTTATTGGGTAAAAAAATGGAGCATGGATTATCCCATGCTCCGCTTTTGCTTTAATTAATAAACCTGCCCTCTTTTCCAAGCTCACTCCAATATTCATTGCGAAGATGTACTTTTTGAATTTTACCAGAAGCTGTTTTGGGTAACTCGTCCACAAATGTTACACCTGTAACGGCCTTAAAATGGGCTAGTTTTTCTTTTGAAAATTTAATAATATCCTCTTCACTAACTTTCTGATGATCCCTTAATACCACATACGCATGTGGAGTTTCTCCCCACTTTTCATGCGGAACAGCAATAACGGCTGCTTCCAATATGGCCGGATGTTCATATAAGGCCCCTTCTACTTCAATCGAGGAAATGTTTTCACCGCCGCTAATGATAATGTCCTTCTTCCTGTCAACAATATCAATATGACCATATTCATCGACGGTTCCCATATCGCCGGTATGAAGCCAGCCGTTACGAATAGTCTCCATCGTCGCTTCTGGATTTTTCCAATAGCCTAACATAACTCCGTGACTTCTCGTTACCACCTCACCGATCTGCTTCCCATCACGGGCGACTTCTTCCCCATTTTCATTCACCACTCGTACATCACTGCCGATCATCGGAAAACCGGCTTTTGCTTTTATTTTGGCATGTTCTCCCGGTGATAAGTGGGAAATTTGCGGACGAATCGTTGAAACTAAACTGAGCGGACTGGACTCTGTCATGCCATAAACCTGGATAAATTCCCAGCCCAGTTCCTTTTCCACCCGGGTCACAAATGCTGGCGGCGGTGCAGAACCGGCAATGACAACCCTTACATTTTGTTCAATAACCGGTTGATGTTTCTCATGATACTGTAACAATGAATTCAACACAGTCGGTGCCATGTGAAGAACGGAAACTTTATGAGTTTGAATGGCCGCAAAAATAGCTTCCGGTGTAGCTTTTTTAAGACAAATATGGGTTGCCCCGTTGGCGGTGTAATAAAACGGCGATCCCCAGCCGTTAACATGGAACATTGGTAAAACATGTAGATAAACATCACGGTCACTAACACGTAAATGATGCATCGTACTTAGCGCATGTAAATAATTATTCCGATGGGTCAGCATCACCCCTTTTGGATTTCCGGTCGTCCCGCTGGTATACAGAAGACTGCAGACATCATTTTCATCAAGGTCTGCCCTCGGAAAAGGTACATTTGATTGTTGGGTAAGCCATTCTTCATAATCGATTTCAGGATTCAGGTCTTCTTTATATTGGACAATAATGTGCTCAACAGTTGTTAGTCTGTTTTTAATGGGTTGAATTAAATGAAAAAGGTCTTGATCCACTAGCAGTACTTTCGATTCACTGTGGTTTAAAATAAATAAATAATCTTCAGGAATTAACCGGATGTTTAGTGGCACCATTACAGCACTAAGCTGAAAAACCCCGTAAAATCCCTCCAGCATTTCCACCGTGTTTGGAGCTAGATAGGCAACACGGTCTCCTTTTTTAACACCTAAACTTTTTAAACCATGAGAAAGTTGATTTACTCTTTGATTTAGCTCCTTGTATGTAAACACACGCTGATCACAATATACCCCATCTTTATCACCGTAGAGAGCAACTGCCCGGTCTAAAAACTGGGTTAACACTAATGGTACATTCATCATTTTCACCCCAAGTTTAATAATTTGAATTTTCTAAATTAATATTATTCTATCATACTATTAAAAAAGAAGGAAATTTTTGCATGCGAAAGTTGGAGAAGAAAATCCATCATATTTTTTTATTCGTACAGTAAAATAGAATATACGTTCGATGAGGAGGAGATGTTCTTGGGTAAAAAGAAAGATTCCTTCGTAACAGATGAGATGTTGGTGAAATACTATGAACTTAACAAACAGAAAAAAGAAATTGAGCTGGAACTGAATGAGTTAAAAGATCGTTTCCACTACTATTTCAATCAATTAATTGGGCCTAATGACAAAGGTGAAATCACGTTGAATGGATATAAACTGCAACGGCAAGTAAGAAAGACAGAGAAATACAATGAAGAACAAACCGTTAAAAAGTTAGAAGAATTAAAAATGAGCGACCTAATCCAGGTGGTAAAAAAACCTGATGATGCAAAAATTAAAGCAGCGTTAAGTTTAGGATTAATAAAGGAAGAACAGTTAGAAGGCTGTATTGTGACTACCTACTCCCCCGCAATATCAGTTAAATCTCTAACTCCTAGATAGTATAATCGTCCACTAGGCAATGCTTAGTGGATTTTTTGTGACATTCTCTTGAATATTGCTAAATTTTGGAGGGGAAATGGGGCTGATGTCGAATTATTAATCTGTATGTGCGTAGATTTTTTTAATAGGAGGAAAAAGATATGCCAAGTCAAGAAAGTATTGTGGTAAGACAATATTTACAGGCTTATACTGCATCTCAACCTGCCAACTTTGACCTTGAAGCAGCCAGAAAAGGTTTGGAAATGTTATCTAGTTTAACCCCTGTTGCACCAGACATTAAAGTCGAGAAAACTTTTATTAATGGGATTCCTGCTGAATGGATCTCGGCTCCAAATGCGGCTGACGACCGAGTATTCCTTTATTTACATGGAGGAGCCTATATTATGGGAAGCTGCAACACACACCGGGCGTTAGCAGCAAAGCTCTCCCGCTCCACTGGAACCCGCGTTCTGCTTCCGGAATACCGGTTAGCTCCAGAGAACCCGTTCCCGGCCGCTATGGAAGATGCAGTGATATGCTATCGATGGTTACTTTCCTCTGGGTATAAACCGGAACAAATCGTCATTGGCGGTGACTCTGCTGGCGGCGGTCTTACTATGTCAACCTTATTATCCTTGAAAGAGGCGGGAGATGCATTACCTGCTTTAACGGTCCTCCTTTCTCCTTGGACGGATCTTGCCGGAACAGGTGAATCGATGGAGACCCGTGCGGCTGCTGATCCTTGGTTAAAACCAGATGCGGCCCGAGTCACTCCGCTTTTATATATTCGGGATAAGGATCCTCGTGACCCGATCGTATCTGCCATTTATGCTGATTTAGCAGGTCTGCCGCCAATGATGGTCCAGGTAGGTAACGATGAGATCCTATTAAGTGATTCCGCTCGTTTAGTCGATTGCGCCCGTGCAGCAGGTATTGAGGTAAACTTCAAGGTTTGGGATGGTATGTGGCATGTTTTCCAAACGTTTGAAATTCCAGAAGCGAATCAGGCGATCGAGGAAATTGGTGAGTTTGTTAAACAAAAATTAAATGTAAATGTAAAGCAATAGACCTCTGTTAGTTAAAAATCCACCATTTTTTGGTGGATTTTTCGTTTAGAAGAATTTTTGTCTTTCTTACAAATGCAATCAATTATTCTAACTCTCTATGTGACCGTTCCCCTTTTACTTTTCACTAAAATATAGTAAATTAAATCTTTAAATATATGCTAAATTCTGTTAAATTGATAGAATGGTATTTTAGTTTGGAGGGATCTTTCATGAGTTCTAATAGTGCTGTTATGCCTTTCCCGCGGGCAAAGGGAATTCTTCTTGTCCTGATTGCCGCAACCTCATGGGGTGTTTCCGGTACAGTGGCTCAATATCTGTTCCATCAACATGGATTCAGTGCAGGCTGGCTCGTTGTGATTCGCCTAATGATTTCCGGAATCGGTTTATTATTTTTCGCTCATACAGTGGCTAAGCAAAACATTTGGAGCATTTGGAGAGGTAAAAAGGATGTCTTGGGACTTTTCATTTTCGGTATTCTTGGAATGCTCGGGGTTCAATATACCTTTTTTGCAGCAATTGAACACGGGAATGCGGCAACCGCGACCGTTTTACAATATTTAGCCCCTGTAATCATTGCTGTATATTTTTGTATAAAAACGAAAGCTTTACCGGTTAAATACGAAGTAATGGCCATCGTGTTAGCGCTTGGAGGAACCTTTCTACTAGTTACAAAGGGGAATCTTCACTCTATTTCGATTTCTAGGCCTGCATTCTTATGGGGAATACTTTCAGCCTTTGCGCTTGCGTTTTATACCGTTTATCCAGGAAAACTGCTTACTAAATGGGGTACATTAATAACAGTTGGCTGGGGTATGTTGATTGGAGGAATCGCCTTTAGTTTTATCCACCCCCCCTGGAATTTTCAAGGAAACTGGCAATTTTCGTCTTTTTTAGGTGTTACATTTGTAGTCCTATTCGGCACCCTGATTGCCTTTTTATGTTACATGGAAAGCCTGAAATACATAAAGCCATCGGAAGCTAGCCTATTGGCTTGTATGGAACCATTATCAGCTGCAATCCTAGCTGTAACTTGGCTGCAAGTTCCATTTAGTCTTGCTGAATGGATTGGCGCTATTTTCGTTATAGCAACCATATTTATATTATCGATGGTTAAACGATAAAAATGGATGGTGCGTTGGACCTGCTTCTACTTAACGAAGGTCTGCATGTGTAGATGGCAACCAACATGACTGGCTTAATCGCTTAGTAGACAGCTTAGAATCCCAAAAAATATTTGAGTTTATTCCGAAAATAAAGAAAAAAGGTGACATCTCCTCATAGGGATGTCACCTTTGCATTTAAAATATGAATGATTGAACGAGAATAAATAATACAAAGACCGAAAGAAAGATGTTGACGTATCCCCGCCGCTTTTGGCCTTGTTGAAGTTCGTCTAAACCACCCACCAGAATAAATGCACTTAATGATAGCATCATTATCGGCTGGGCTATAAAGTTTTTCGTTATTAATCCGTATCCTGCTAATAAAAGAACGACGATTCCTAAAATAAGTCTTAGTTTTTTAAACAATAAAATCCCTCCATGATGTTAATTGTACAACAACGAACAAAAACCTCAATAGAAAAAAGCTGCCATGCAGCAGCTTCTTAAAACGGGATTTTTTTAATTTGCCAGTGTTCTGTACTTTCCCCCAAAGTAAAGTAATGGCTCACCTTCATTTACCCTTATATCTGTTACTTCACCAAGAAATAAAAGATGATCCCCTGCCTCGACAACGTTATATAGGTTACACACCACATTGGCGAGTGCATCTTTAATAACAGGAATAGCTCCAAATTTCTCGAACGGGTAAACCGTTTTATCTTTTATTTGTCCGGCAAACCGCATAGACTCACCCTGCTGTTGGGCTGATAAAAAGCTGATAGCAAATTTTTTACTATTTTGTATATTGGCCAGCATCTTAGCCCTTTTATCAATCGAAACGAGAACGAGCTTAGGTTGTAAGGAAACCGACACAAATGCATTGGCAGTCATGCCATGAGCTTCCCCATTCACCTCCGTTGTGACAACGGTAATACCGGTTGCAAATTTCCCCATTGCATTACGAAAAAAACGATCATCCATTGGTCAGCACCCCTCTCCACTATCAATATAATTCTAAAATGAATGTGTTTATGTGTTAATTTTTCATTTTTTAAATAGTAAGCTGTGTTAACTTGACCTTTCCCAGTCAATACCCTTATAGGTAAAATTGACTAAAAAAAATTCCATAAATTCTCTTAATTTCCCTACCATTTGACCGAAATAAATAGTACAATACTAGTACAAACTACAACAAAAGAAAGTCTAATGGAGGTGAATAGTCCTATGTCTGAAAAACCACTTCATTATGATGGCAGCATTCAAGCAAATGAAAATTCTAGCGCTGAATCAATCGTCAGTGAGCCATTTACATTAACAGATGAAATGCGGATGAATATCTCTGCAAACCCTTACACATTCGAAATAAATAAGTAAACGAGCGATTTGTCATCTTTTCGGTGACAAATCTTTTTTTTTACATGTTTTCTTAAAATTTTGTACAAAATAAAATGTCTATATTTTAACGAAAGAAGGAATGGATATGGCAAAAGTTTTGTACATTACCGCTCATCCTCACGATGATACACAATCCTATAGTATGGCAGTAGCAAAAGCTTTTATCGATACCTATAAAGAAGTTCATCCAAATGATGAAATCATCAATGTCGATCTTTATAAAGAAAACATCCCGCAGCTTGATGTTGATATTTTTAGCGGCTGGGGGAAATTAAGAAGCGGCCAGTCATTTGAGGCATTATCCGCTGAAGAAAAAACGAAAGTCGGCCGTTTATCTGAGCTCTCTGAACAGTTTATCTCTGCCGATAAATATGTTTTTGTAACCCCGCTTTGGAATTTCTCCTTCCCGCCGGTGATGAAAGCCTATATTGATGCAGTCGCTGTTGCCGGAAAAACCTTTAAATATACAGAACAAGGTCCTGTTGGACTTTTAACAGATAAAAAGGCACTTCATATCCAAGCCCGCGGCGGGATCTATTCAGAAGGACCGGCTGCTCAGATGGAGATGGGACATCGTTTCCTGAATATCATAATGCAATTCTTTGGAGTCCCTTCTTTTGAAGGATTATTTGTAGAGGGACATAATGCAATGCCAGATAAAGCAGAGGAAATAAAACAAAACGCAATTGCGCGGGCAAAAGATCTAGCTCATACCTTTTAATTCACAGAAAAAGCACGGATTAAAACCCGTGCCTTTTCTATGGAAGAGTGAGCTGCCAGGATACACCAAATTGATCCTCAAGCCGGTCTGCTGTATACTACCTGACCATTTACTATGGTCATTTCTATTAAGGTTCGTAATAAGTCTTCCGGTTCTTCAAAACTAAACAAATCATCTGAAAGCACGGTCATATCGGCTAGTTTACCGACTGAAATAGTACCTTTAGAATGTTCCTCGTTTGTGGCGTACGCACCACCTATTGTAAACAGCTTAACAGCATCAATCATAGATAGCTTTTCTTTTGGATTCCAGCCTTTATGTGTTTCACCAGGAAGCCTTCTTGTTAGAGAAGCATGAATGCCAAACAGCGGGTCAAGTGGTTCCACTGGTGCATCTGAACCGCCTGCACATAATACTCCTGATGTAAGCAGCGTTTTCCATGCATAGAGATAGGACTCCCGCTCCTCTCCGACCCGATCCAGCACCCAAGGATAATCACCCGCGACAAATCGAGGCTGAATATCTGCAATGATACTCGGAACCGCTAATCGTTTGACTAAGTCCTCTCTCGTCAATGAAACATGGATGATTCGGTCACGATAATGAACAGCTGGAAATTGTTCAAGCACGTTAAGCACATTTTCTAACGCCTGATCCCCAATTGTATGAACTGCAATCGGCATTTGATGTTCTCTAGATTCCTTGATCATTTTAAAAAGAAGGTCTTGGTCCTGCATAGCTTCCCCATAGGAGGTCGGTTCATCACTGTACGGTTGGGAAAGTAATGCTGTTCTTCTTCCGAATGCACCGTCCGCAAAAATCTTTATCGCCCCTATTTGTAATCTTTCATTACCGAAACCAGCATACATTCCTCTTTCTTTTATCAGCTGAAGAAACGGGTAATCAATAAGAAGATTACAACGAAGCCCTTTTCCTTCTTGATTAATTAATTCATCGTACATTTTATAGGTTTGGTCAAGTCCTCCTAAGTACGCAGGATCATTCGTATGTACACTTGTTAACCCTTTTGAAAGGGAAAAATCCATCGCTTGGGCTAAGCCGCTTTTTAGTTCTTCATAGGTTCGTTCCGGTATGTATTTTGTAATGAGTTCGGAAGCAGACTCAAGGATTAATCCTGTTGGTTTATTGGTTTCTGAATTCAGAACAACTGTTCCACCTTTCGGGACTTTCGTAATGCTTTGATAGTGAGACAACTCTAAGGCCTTACTATTTACTAAAAAGGCATGGTGACAAATTCTTTTTAGATAAATTGGACAGTGAGGGGTAACTTGATCTAGTTCCTCAATGGTTGGGATCGAACCATCTTGAAAGAGATTTTCATCCCAGCCCATTCCAATCAACCACTTTCCAGCTGGTACTGATGCCGCTTTTTCTCTAATTTTTCCGAGCATTTCTGCTTTAGAAGATACACCAGTTAAATTCAAATCTAGAAAATGAAAAGCTACCCCTGAGAGATGGAGATGACTGTCAATGAAACCAGGTAAAACCATCCTTCCTTGAAGGTCGATTATAGAAGTCCCCGATCTTCCCCATTGCAATTTTATTTCCTCGGATCTTCCTACATCCAATATCCTGCCATTTTCGACAACAACCGCTTCTACAATCGGGTGTTTGGCATCGAGCGTATAAATTTTTCCATTTGTAAAAATTGTCTTACTCAAAGAATCCCCCCTTTTTCATATTTCTTCTATTATAAATGAAAGCGTATAACAATGTAATTTTTTAAAAAAGCCCAATTCAATAGAATTGGACTTCTTACTTACACAAGCATTTGGAATAACGTGCTGTCTTTATTAACTTCACGATATAAAAAGCCTTTCGCTTTAATCCGTTCGATGAGCGGATAATAATCCTCTTTATCCTTCAACTCAATACCAACCAAGGCTGGGCCAGTTTCACGGTTATTTTTCTTTGTATACTCAAAATGGCTGATATCATCATTTGGTCCAAGTACATCATCCAAAAACTCTCGTAATGCTCCCGGACGCTGCGGAAACTGAACAATAAAGTAATGCTGTAATCCCTCATAAATCATAGAACGTTCTTTAATTTCCTGCATTCGGCTGATATCGTTATTTCCTCCGCTGACTACACAGACCACGGTTTTACCCTTAATCTGATCTGCATATTGGTCTAATGCTGCAATAGACAAAGCTCCGGTCGGCTCAACGACAATAGCATTTTCGTTATAGAGGGATAAAAGGGTTGTACAAACTTTGCCCTCCGGCACCACCACAATATCATCCACGATTTCTTTACAAATAGAGAAAGTCATGCTTCCCACTGTTTTAACGGCCGCACCATCCACAAATGGATCGATTTGGGCAAGCGATGTAACTTCTCCTTTTAAAATCGATTCCTTCATTCCTGGTGCACCTTGTGGTTCGACACCAACCAGTTGGGTTTCAGGTGAAAAATGACGTAGATACGTCCCTACACCAGATAGCAGGCCGCCCCCGCCGATGGCAGCAAACAAGTAATCAATTTTTTCTGGACAATCATTCAGTAGTTCTACAGCAACAGTCCCTTGGCCGGCAATAACATCGGGATCATCGAATGGATGAATAAAAGTGCGATTTTCTTCCAGACTGCATTCAATAGCCTTTTCATAAGCATCATCAAATGTATCGCCCACTAATACTATTTCAACATTCTCTTTACCCCAAAATTTAACTTGATTGACTTTTTGCTTAGGGGTGGTACTTGGCATAAACACCTTACCATGAATTTTTAAATGGTTACATGAATAGGCTACTCCTTGTGCATGATTTCCCGCGCTGGCACAAATAATGCCATTCTTTAACTCATCTTCACTTAGTTTCTTAATCCGGTTATACGCCCCGCGAATTTTGAACGAACGAACGCTCTGTAAATCCTCTCTCTTTAAATAAAGATGGCAGCCGTAGCGTTCTGATAATAAATGATTATATTGGAGAGGTGTAGGAGAAATCACATCTTTAATCGTATGACTGGCGATGATCACATCCTCTACTTGAAAAGCCCTTTCCTTCTGATCAACTGGTTGGTTCATTTTACTTTTCCTCCTCTTGAAAATTGCATGACTGCTTTTTTCGTGCCTTTTAGGCATTTATAAATGTTTTTAAACAACAAAAAACCCGCCCCATAGTATAGGGACGAGCTTGCTCGCGTTACCACCCTACTTCCGCAGCAAAACTAACAAAACCAACTGCGGCTCTCGATCAACGTATATTGGAATTAACAATATACGGAATCCCTATAACGGTGGAATTTCCGGTCAAAGCTTACTCTAAGTTCAGCTCCACATCTCAGAGATGATCTTCAGACAAGTCCTGCCATCGGCTCCCAGCAACCGCCGACTCTCTTTAGACAAGAACAAATCCTACTCTTCCCTTCATCGATTCATCTTAAATTATTAATAAGAGTATCACTGTAAAACAACCGCGTCAATATTTTTAGATAATTTTAATTATTTAGTTAATTATTAAAGCGCTTACATTTTGGTGCCTGTCACCATTTATACACTAATTGGTTATTTATCTATACTTTATACATTTATCGTTTTATTTACATATTCTGTTTTGTTTTTTCATAGAATGGACAAGGGGGACAGCCTCTAGAGGAGGAGTAGTTGTGGAGTTGAGACGATTACAGTTTAAGGAAATCTATCATTATATATGAATAAAACGGCTTTAACTTATTTATGTTTATTTTTTGGGGCCATTATGCAAGGCTTGGCGATGTCCATTTTTTTGTTTCCACATTCGATTCCCTCCGGCGGGGCAGCGGGTATCGCCATCTTGATGAATCATTGGTTCGATTTATCACTAGGAATTTCTTTATGGCTTGCCAATATTGTTTTCTTATTGTTTGCTATTAATTACTTTGGCTTTACGTGGACCTTCAAAACCATCATTTCCGTTGCCACTACCTCATTGACGGTTGGCTACATTACCACCTACTTTCCCCATCCGCACGTGAATATTTTTGTTTGTATTGCAGCCGGAAGTGTTATGTTCGGTGTTGGAGTAGGCTTACTCATTCGTGCAGGAGCATCGAGCGGCGGGATGGTCATACCGGCTTTAATGATTGCCAATTATAAAAAGTGGAGCCCAGGAAAAGTGATGATGGGGATTAACCTTTTCATCTTCCTTCTAACAGCGCTTGTCATTGATTATAATATTGTTCTTTACGCTATTATTTGCCAATTCTTCTCGACCAATATTATCGACTACATTTATGAACTTCGTTTTCATTCCATCAAACTATTATCAGCCAATTGGAGAAAAAGATAATAAAGAAAAGAAGATCCCTTATAAGATCTTCTTTTCTTTTAAATAAGATAAGATTTGCCGGGTTGCCTGTTCGATTGTGGTTTTATGGGATTCAATAATAATTTCTGGACGAATAGGAGCTTCATATGGCGAGGAGATTCCTGTGAAATTTGAAATTTCCCCTTTCCTAGCTTTTTTATATAAGCCTTTTGGATCCCTGTTCTCACAAACTTCAATTGGACAATTGCAATAAATCTCTATAAATTCGCCATCCTCAAACATGCGCCGGACCAGTTCCCGATCCTCTACAAACGGGGAAATGAATGCTGTACAAACAATTTGCCCGCTGTCTACAAATAGCTTTGCAACTTCTCCAATTCTACGGATATTTTCTTTTCGGTCTTCCGCACCAAAACTTAAATCACGATTCAGCCCGTGGCGAATATTATCACCATCCAGAACATAACTCTTCCTATTTTCTCGGTATAACGCCTGATCCACCGCATTTGCCAATGTCGATTTTCCAGATCCTGAAAGCCCCGTAAACCACAGGACACAGCTTTTATGTCCGTTTAATTCATGACGGTCCTTTTTCGTGATGGTTGATTGATGCCATGTGATATGATCACTTTTTCTCATCTCATACACCCTTTAGATTTTGGCTGGTCTGTCATTCTGTTAAACCCTTAAGCGGTTTAGGATTCTGTAATCCCTCTTTTGCCTGGGATTTCTTCCTC
The DNA here is from genome assembly GCF_946151075.1 of Neobacillus sp. Marseille-Q6967. Lineage (GTDB taxonomy): Bacteria > Bacillota > Bacilli > Bacillales > Cytobacillaceae > Neobacillus. The sequence goes on from NZ_OX267715.1 coordinate 1,263,203, forward strand.
CTTGTAAGCTTCTCTCATTCCTTGAATTAACACTTCTACCACTTCGGGACGGCTAAACTCCTTCGGCGGCTGCTCTCCATTTTTTAACATACTTCGCACTTTGGTCCCGGAAAGAATCACACGATACTGTGACTCATGTGGACATGTTTTCTCCGAAGCCATGTTGCCGCATTTTCTGCAATAAAAGCTGTGTTCAAAGAATAACGGTTTAATGCCTAATTCTTTCTCTGTAAAGTGGCTGAAAATTCTTTGAGCATCATATGTTCCGTAGTAATTGCCAACACCGGCATGATCCCTTCCGACAATAAAATGCGTACATCCAAAATTTTTCCGAACCATTGCATGAAAAATCGCTTCTCTAGGGCCTGCATAACGCATGGCGGCCGGAAAGACCGATAAAAATACGCGTTCTTTTGGATAGTAATTTTCTAATAATACCTGATAGCTTTTCATCCGTATTTCACTAGGGATATCATCCGCTTTTGTTTCTCCCACTAATGGGTTAAGGAATAATCCATCAACCGTTTCTAAAGCCGTTTTTTGAATATATTCATGAGCGCGGTGAACCGGGTTCCGTGTTTGAAATCCAACGACGGTTTTCCAGCCTATGTTTTTAAAAATTTCCCTTGTTTGGATCGGATCTAAATAAAAGTCTTCAAACTTTGTTTTAACTGGTCTGTTAATCATCGTGATAGGACCCGCTATATAAAGTTCTTTCCGTTCAAATAATTTTTTTACACCTGGGTGATTCATTTCCGTAGTTCGATAGACATTTTCTGCTTCAACCAGTTTGTCAGGGATAAAAATTTCCTTGACATTCATCACTCCATAAACGTTGCCGTCGTGACAAAGATTGATGGTCTCTCCTACCTTTAATTCCATTGCTTTTTCTTTATCAATGGAAAGTGTAATCGGGATGGACCAAGGAAGTCCATTCGCTAATTTCATATGATGCACCACGGAATCATAGTCAGCTTTTCCCATGAAACCTTCAAGCGGGCTATAAGCTCCATTGGCAATTAACTCCAGATCACTTAATTCTAACTTATCGAGTTCGACAAACTTTAGTGCTGGATCGGTTGGTTCTTGCAGCTTCATCCGATTGACCAACTTGCCGCCATGCGGGACACTTTCACTCATAACCGATTCCTCCTCCATGTGTATTTATTCTCCTGCCTAATCTTGGTGGATGCCGCATTCTGTTTTAGTTTTTCCTGCCCAGCGGCCAGCACGAAGATCGCCAGAATCCGATACAGGTTGTGTACAAGGTGCACATCCAATACTTGGATATCCTTGATCGTGCAATGGATTATATGGCAATTGATTTAAATGGATATAGTTCATGATATCTTCCCATTTCCAATGGATGATAGGACAAATTTTTATTTTGTGGAATTTTAAATCGCGATTGATATACTGGGTTTTACTCCTTGCAGGGGATTGATCACGCCTTAAACCGGAAATCCATGCCTTAGCATCCGCTAAAGCCTCCTTAAGAGGTACGACCTTTCTCATATGGCAGCAGAGATTTGGATTCACTTTCCATAACTCTTCTCCATACCATTTTGCCTGTTCTTCCAGTGAACTTTTCGGTTTGACCAAATCAATTTGTAAGGTGGGGTAACGCTTTTTTACTTTTTCAATTAATTCATATGTCTCTGGAAAATGAAGTCCTGTATCGAGGAAAATAATCTTGGCATTCTTGCGTACCTTCGATATAAGATCAATTAACACAATTCCTTCTGCCCCAAAACTGCACGCATATACAATTTCATCCCCATATTCTCGATAAGCCCATTTTAATACATCCAAAAAATCAGGTTGACTCTCAATAAATGAGTTTACCTTGACCTCATCCCAATTTTCAAAGGTAATCATTTCAGACAATCCCCTTCCCTCCATTCTTTTTCTCTCTCTTCTATTTCATTTCAATGGTAAAGCATGCGTTATTTCCAACGGTAATTTTATTCATACTATTGATATCGCCGTATTCGGAATAGGAAATAAATGCCCGAATCCAAGACCCATGACCAAATACTAATAAATTGGAATAATCCTTGTACTTTTCTAAAAATTGAACTACTCTGCCTTCTAATTCGGTTAACCTTTCCCCTAATACCATTTCCCTTGGGTTTTCAGTCCACATTTCTCCATAGGCTTCTAATAGTTCTTCTTTGGGTTTTCCTTCAAAAGGTCCAAAATCCAATTCGTCCAGTAAACTTTCAGTTTCATAATGGTATCCATACAACTGTGCCGTCTGCTGGGTCCGTTTTAATGTGCTAGCAAGGGATAAATCAAAGGGAGCCAAGCGGTGAAGCCTTGCTTTGTTTTCAGCAATTCCCCGGCATAAATCTCCGTTAATCGAGGCAATCTCTATATCCCTCTTCCCCTGAAGCCACGTTTTTTTATTCCATTCTGTTGGAAGATGTCTAATTAAAGTAATCTGCATTCCTGTTCCTCCAAATAAAATGTTTCACTTCTTAATCCACGGCGTTGCGTTTCCAATATAAGAACGTCTTGAAGTTTTACGTTTCCTAAATTTACATTTGGTCCGATTTCATTAATGAAATACATCTGGTGTTTAGGGGAAGGAGCCTCAAAAATCACTTTTTTACAATCTACACCTTGAAGTAACTCATGAATTAAATTTGAATTGATGCTGCCGCTCTTATCATAAATTCCAGAAGTTCCGGAATCTCTTCCTTCTGTTATTACGTACTCACAGCCTGCCTTAAGTAATAGCTGAAGCTCTTCCTTCCATTGAGAGACAGGCATTTCTTTTTCACAATCCTTTGAACCTACTTCTGCTATAACATGAAAATCATTCTTTGCCTGTGAAATCAACTGGAGGCGTTCCTCAAGGGAGATATCTAAAGTCCCATTCGAAATTTCAACCCATTCAATTCCTAAATTCTTTATATGGGCCAAATATTCCGGGATTTTATTTTGGTAAAAACATTTTTCAAATAAGGTTCCTCCACAATAGGGTTTTATTTCATGTTCCTTATATAAATTAATTTTTTCCTTTAAATTAGGCGTTACATAAGCGGATCCAATGCCAATTTTAGCTATATCGATGAACTCGCCGTAATCCGCTAAAATATTTCGCAATTCCCCTAAGGGTGTTCCAAAATCGACGACAGAAGTAAGCCCGTACGTTCGATTTCTCAAAGTCCTTTCTGGCAGGGATAAAAAATCCATAGAAAAAGCGCCTCCTCTTTTTTTCTAGGATAGATTATTCATAAATTGGGTGAATGTGTAAAAATTAAACTTATTCATGTGAATTTAGGCATTTGTCTTGTATAAACTCAACTGTCCATTCAAACAATAAAAAGGCTATTCTCACAGTTAGGGGTGTACATTCAATTGGCAAAACAAAAACATAAGGGAATGACAATATTTGCAATTAGTTCAATCCCGCTTATCCTTGTCCTTGGAAACTCGATGTTAATCCCCATACTCCCAAGAATGAAAACAGAATTGGGTATAACACAATTTCAGACGAGTTTAGTTATTTCTGCTTTTTCGATTGCAGCGGCCATTTCAATTCCGGTACTGGGTTACTTATCAGACCGTTTTTCCCGAAAGGCAATAATTATTCCTGCTCTGATTTTATATGGGAGTGGCGGACTTTTAGCAGGTGCTGCCTCAGCTTGGTTTGACAATTCCTATACTTGGATTCTTGCTGGGAGAATTGCGCAGGGAATCGGAGCAGCAGGAACTGCACCTATTGCAATGGCATTAACTGGGGATTTATTTAAAGGCGGAGAACAAAGCAAGGTCTTAGGTTTAGTGGAAGCTTCTAATGGATTCGGAAAGGTAATCAGTCCTATCATAGGCTCTCTTTTAGCCCTAGTTTTTTGGTATGCTGCTTTTTTTGCATTTCCACTTTTCTGTTTGGTTTCTGTCCTTTTGACGATTTTCTTTATCAAAGAAAAGAAAACAAAAAAAGAACCGCCTCCAGTAGGAAAATATGTAAAAGGGTTAGCCTCTGTTTTTAAAACAGAAGGGCGCTGGCTATTTGCCGCATATTTAACAGGAGCCATCTGTTTATTCACATTATTTGGGATTTTATTTTATATATCCGATATTTTGGAAAAGGATTATAAAATCGATGGTGTAATAAAAGGTCTTATTTTGGCGATACCTCTGTTGTGTATGACAACCACCTCCTATTTTACAGGAAGTAAAATTGGGAAAAATATGAGATTAATGAAAACGTTAATTATATTAGGATTGTTATTAATGACAGCATCGTTTGCTTCATTGATTTTCTTTAAAAAACTGGTCCCATTCTTTGCGGTTCTTGCAGTAAGTAGTATTGGAACAGGACTCGTTCTGCCGTGTATTAACAGTTTTATTACAGGTTCTGTCCCAACCGACCGAAGAGGATTTGTTACTTCTCTTTATGGTTCAGTAAGATTTTTAGGTGTTGCGATTGGACCGCCGGTATTTAGCTCGTTAATGGAATGGTCCCGTTCCGGAATGTTTTTAGTGACAGCCGGACTAACACTGGTTTGTGGAATCCTATGTATGTTTCTCATTCATGTGGCTAAGCCAAAACCGAAAGAAAGCGAAAACGATTCACTATTTGAAAAATTACAATTTACTTAAAATGTCGGCTGTGTTAAAGGTCATTGTTGATTTTTAACCATGTTGATTGGAGCGGAAATCAACAATCAAGTTTAACATAGCCGAAAATGTAAAAATGAGAGCTGGACGCAAAGGAGCTGAAAAAAGTGCAGATTTATTTTTCACCTGAGGTAATTACACCTGAGTATCAAGTTTTAAATGTAGTTGATTCAAAAAATAAAGGTGTTGGGAATGTAGCCTTTTTATTTGATGAAAAGAAATTGTTTGTTTATGGAATTTTAGAAGATGAAGAAGTAGGAGCAGATTTTAAAGATTTGGTAACTCCCTATGTTAAGGGACTATCAAAAGCAAGACCCGGACTGGATATTATGTGCTGCCTGTATGTTGGTTGTAAAAAGATAAAACTTAAAGAAGAAGAAGAAAACCAAGGATAACAAAGTAAAGAGGGTAACGAGAAAGTTACCCTCTTTAAATTTGGGTTTGGGCAGGAGTAGCAAGGCTTTTAACCACTTCATACTTTAATGATATGTAGCTTAGACAAATGTGGAGTGTGTGGCCTAATGAGTATAGGTATCATTTTAATGGGGCTCTTTATTGGATTTATGGTCGGATTAACGGGAGTTGGGGGAGCTGCGTTGTTAACCCCTATTTTAATATTATTGGGATTCAGTCCTTCCATCGCGGTAGGTACAGACCTTGTTTATAATTCGATCACAAAGCTTTTTGGTTCTATTCAGCATTGGCGGCAAAAGACCATTAATTTACAGTTAGTAAAATACCTCGCAATGGGAAGCATCCCTAGTGCTATTTGTGCAGTAGGGATTCTACATCTATTCGACTCTTTCTTCCACAACCAAGAGCAAGTCATTAAACACGCTCTTGGATATGTACTAATATTAGTAGCGTTAACAACACTAATTAAAACTTTTGTCAAAAGTAAATTTGAAGAGAATCCACTCCAAAAGAAACCCCTTCATGAGAAAAAAACGTTAACCATTGTAATCGGTGTGATATTGGGATTTATTGTGGGCCTCACATCGATAGGATCTGGATCTTTATTTGCTCTTGCGATGCTTTATTTGTACCGGATGACACCATCTGAACTAGTGGGTACCGATATTGCTCATGCCTTTTTATTAGTAACAGCTGCGGGTATCATGCATGCAGGGATAGGAAATGTCGATTACCTTTTAGTCATCAATCTCTTACTTGGTTCGATACCTGGTGTGATATTAGGAAGTACCTTATCTTCTAAATTTCCTGCAAAACCACTGCGGGCCATCATGGCATTGATGATTTTATTCAGCGGGATCAAGTTAATTTAACACTTTTACAGAAAAAACAATCGAAGAAATTCTTCGATTGTTCTTTCTGTAACGGTTCAGATATCCTGCTTTTTGTCTTTTGGAAAACGCCTGACAAGAACGAACAATCCGATGACGATCAGTTCCAGTCCCATTCCGAGGGATGCCCAGGTAAAAAAGGAAAAATGTAAATAATCCATATTGTTTTTAAACAATAAAATGGACAAGTATCCTAAAATCAAGGCCCCGGGAAAGATATACTTAGTGGTATCTGCATTAAATAGAAACCGGATGCAATGATCCATGGCATATAAAAGGAAAGCAATCTTTGAAATAATGGTTGGGAGCCATAACACCACAATAATGGGATCTAAACGATCGAGAAAATCTGTTAAATTAATCTGTTGAATCATAATAAAAGAAGGATAGGTTGCTTCTCTTACTACCTTTACTCCAAGGACTGATATTTCCAAAAATAAAATAATAAAGAAAAGAAGAATACTCAATCCCGTCCCAAACATAACAGCCTTCCGAGCACTTTCAATCGGTTTTACACAGGATATAACTATAAGAAACAAAAAAATCTCTCCTACCGATGCAAATGATAAAAAGATTGATTTGGATACAGCCGCAACCGTTCTAAAACTAGGGAGCGGCTGGAGATTTTTGATATCAATTTCATTTAACAGCAGTATCGGCAAGATAAGTATCGTTAACATCAACAGCCCAAAATTTAATGAGTTGATCCTCGTCACTACCTCTAATCCGGCCATAGCAATATAAAGGATGACGAGAACAGAAAGGATGGTAATTATATCAATCGGTGTGGTCGGTAACAGAACCGACGCAACGAAGTCCACTACCCCCCTTAAGTCCCGAATAAAGATGAGAAACAGGGTGATGAAAAAAAAGACAATAAACACTTTATCGAAAATGGTTCTTTTTTTCTCGACTGAAAATAGGTGATGAAGTCTTTCGACATTTTTTTTTCGTCCAAAAACAATGTAAATAAGTAGGATTATCACCGGAAAAAGAATAATCGGTACAAGCCAGCCATTTTGCCCTGCAATTTGGACAATCAATTGCGGGAGGCTGATCACTGCAGATGAAAACACAAAATTAGCAACCAACAGACTTAATTGAAGATTAGAGATTTTTTGGATCATACCTTCACAACCATTCTAGTGAATTCGCCAAAGGTATTACTAAAAAATTTTATGATAAAATTTAGGCTGATATTAAAGGATGTCATCAGCGATAATCCAATTACGATGGTTAACATTAAAAACACCCATTTTCGCTCTTTCTTCTCAATCATTTTATTTTTAAACATGATTAAAAGATAAATGACAATGCTTATGAGTATAACAATTACTCCGATATCCATTTTCTCATTCCTTTTCAATTGAACCTGTATTTGTTGTTCTTTGGATATCACCATTGACTTTAACGGTCACTTTCATTTCCTTTAAGGTTTGCTCCCAATTTTTTTCCCATCTATCCTGCCATTCTTGATGGTGTGTTCGATATAAATACCAGCCAAAGCCATACACATCAGCTCCCTCCGAATGGGCGTGGTCCAAAAGCGCCTTGATTTCTTCCTTGATCGCTTTCTCCATTTTTCCGATGATAAAATGATATGTTTTCGGGTCTTCAATTTTTAGATTGGGTTCATTTTCAAATAAAACGGCTGTAACTCTTACAGATAGGGTAAATTCAGGTTTCCCATTTACCTCCTGAAATGATGGGTTTACTGTATTTTCAATAACTTGGACAGAAATTTCTTTATTCTTTATCGTTTCAAATGGGAAGGTTTTTTTCCTCATTTTTTGCTCAAGCCATAAAACGGCTCTAGATTCCTTCTGTTTGGTCGTAAATGCCAATTTATCTTTTTTAAAAACAGCAAAGTCTGTCATAGACACTTCCTTGCCATTCTTATCCTCCTTAATCGTCCCGGTCGCTTCAATTACCGGAACGACCGTATCGATCCCAGGACGGTTCATGTTTTGAAGTGCATCCAAAACCGTTCGATTTAAACTTGATTTGGCCATTTCACGAATTGCTTCACCTGAATATTGTTCCATCCTTGGCTGGGATTCTAGAAGTTTAACGGCTTCCCCCTTGGAAATTAACAAAAATGTCGATACCCGGGACTGTGGCTGAGTAAAGACAGCGCTGAGGACTTCGGATATACCATCTTTTGCCATTTCCTCCCCAATAATTATGACCCTTCTATGTCCAAAATACAGCCTTCTTGATAACCTTGATTGGATATCCTCAAGACCTCGTCTGAGGTTACCTCCTGTTCCTTGTGCGATATAATAAGGGCCTTCTCCACTAGTCCCGCCGCCGCCGCCGCTTGAGCCTGCCCCTCCCAAGGAGCTGGGAAGCGGTACTTGTACGGTTACACTGTATTCATTTTTTCTCTTATCCACACCCGTTGCGACAACAAAAGCCATATCATTGATTTCCGTTCGGTCCCAGCACCCCGTTAATAAAGTTAAAACGGTCAATACCAAAATGAAATGGGTTGCTCTATTCATGATGGACTCCCTTCTTCATTTACATTAGGGGGAGAAGGTTCTGTTCCTTCTGACTGCCTAACCGTATCCTTTTTTACTAATTGATTCGGGCGTGTATCATACGCCCACCACGGGGCCCGGATAAATACATCCTTAAGGTCTTTAAAAGACATCGGTGATACCGGCCAAAAATATGGAATACCAAAAGATCTTAGTTTACTTAAATGGGTTAATATGACCAGAATCCCTAGAACGATGCCAAAAAGCCCAAATAAACCGGCTAAAATCATCAAGGGAAATCGCAATAAGCGGATGGAAATGGCCATGTTAAATCTTGGGATTGTAAAGGAAGCAATTCCCGTAATCGAAACAATAATAACCATAGGAGCTGATACAATCCCTGCTTCAACTGCCGCCTGTCCGATAACCAACGCTCCTAAAATACTGACTGCTTGACCGACAATTTTTGGAAGTCGTATCCCTGCTTCCCTTAACGCTTCAAAAGAAATTTCCATGATCATCGCTTCGACAAAGGCTGGAAAAGGGATGGCTTCCCTGCTTGCTGCAAGGCTAAAGAGAAGATTAGTTGGAATCATTTCCTGATGGTAGGTCGTTGCAGCGATATACAAACTTGGCAGAGCTAAAGCAATAAACACAAATATCATGCGAAGAAGTCTAAGAAAAATACTGATATGAAATCGGTTATAATAATCTTCACTGGCCTGCAAGAACTGCCAAAACGTTGCTGGAAGGATTAAGACAAATGGCGTTCCATCTACAATAATGGCTACCCTTCCTTCGAGCAGATTGGCCGCTACTGTATCAGGTCGCTCTGTATTTTGGATTTGCGGAAATAGACTCCAAGTATCATCTTCAATAAACTCTTCAATATAACCGCTTTCCAAGATACCATCCGTTTTAATCCGATTTAACCGCTCTAACACCTCATCGACTAATTCTGGCGCCGCTAATCCCTCTATATAGACAACCGCAATACCTGTAGCCGTTTCTTCGCCAATATCCTTTGAGATGATTTTTAGGCGATTAGAACGGACCTTTTGTCGAATCAAAGCAGTATTCACTCGAAGTCTTTCTGTAAATCCTTCACGCGGACCTCTTACCGCTGATTCTGACTGCGGCTCTGCCACTCCCCGTCTCTCGCCGCCTTTCGCATCAAAGACAAGACCCTTTATGACACCATCGACAAGGAGTATGGTATTCCCTTTTAATACATTTGTTACGACATCATCCAATTGAGTTACTTCTTTTACTGAACTGATGGAAACAATCTTTTCCGATAACAACTCTGCCGTAATCGCACTGGTTTCCAGTTCATCTAGGATTTGTTTAATACCATGTAACTGGATGGTAGCAGAGTCAATAAACCCGTCTACAAATAATAAACAGGCTTTCCTGTTTCCAGCTATGAAGGAGCGAAAAACGATATCGGAGCAGTCGATAAACAACTCCTTTAGCCTTTCCACATTTTCCTTCAGCTGCCCTTTTATATCCATATTGACTTTGTCTGTTTCTACTTCTTTTCGCCTAGGTTCCCTGATGTTTCTAATTTTCTTATGCATTTATTTACACCACTCTATGGATTAACAATCAGCATCCTATTTTTTTATAATTTATCCCTGAGTAAGAAATTTATCCCTTTTCATAGCCTTTCAAAAATCTTTCTTGTAAAACTTGTCCTTCATTTTAAAACACCAACATATAATGGTGGGAGAAAAAGGTAAGCACAGGAGGTAACTATGTTCATCATTATTGAAAAAGTGGTATTAGGAATGGCGCTGTTACGGGTGATTTCTGGTTTTATCGAAATCTCTGCAGCTATGTTAATGATTAAATTTAATTCTGTTGAAAAAGCCATTATGGTTAACTCATCACTTGCCCTTATTGGACCCATTATATTAATCTTAACAACCTCCATTGGATTGTTAGGGATTGTTGAAAAAATATCAATTATGAAGATAGTTTGGATATTTCTCGGAGTTAGTTTTATATTTGTCGGAGTAAAGTCTTGATTCCTCATTATGATGGGTTAAAAAAAGTCTATCATCTTTGGATGATAGACTTATTTAACAGCCTGTCTTGACCTGTCTTGCGGATTTAACATTGCTGCCCTTGTATTTTTAAGAGGTATTGGTGTCCGAGCAAGCATTATTCGGAAATCACGGGGATTAAATGGGATAAATGGATACAAATAAGGTGTATTCATACTCTTTGTCACTGTAAGCATGATAATCCACAACGTTATTCCAATAAGCAAACCCGGTACTTTTAATAATGCGACCATCAGTAAGAAAAAGACACGGAACAATCGATTCGCAAGGCTTAATTCATAACTTGGTGTGGCAAATGTTCCAATCGCAGCGACGGCTACATAAAGAACAACTTCGTGTGTAAAAATCCCAACCTGAACCGCTACATCACCAATGATAATCGCAGACACGATACCCAGTGCTGTCGCTAGGGCATTGGGGGTGTGAATCGCTGCCATCCTCAATATCTCAATACCTACCTCAGCAATCATAAACTGCCAAATTAATGCAATTTCCCCGTGGTCTTTCACGCCGATAAACTTCCATCGATCCGCCAGTAATTGTTCATTTGTTGCATAGGTGTACCAAAGTGGTAATAAAAACAATGACGCCAATACGGCAATAAATCGGGACCATCTAAGAAAAACGCCTATTATTGGTTTTTGTCGGTATTCTTCAGCATGCTGAAGATGATGCCAATACGTTGAAGGGCAAATCATAACGCTTGGAGAGCCATCGACTACAATCAGAACATGTCCTTCCATTAAATGAACAGCACTCGTGTCAGCCCTTTCAGTGTATCGAACCAATGGATAAGGATTATAGTTCCTGCCAAAGACAAATTCCTCGATGGTCTTCTCACCCATGGAAATGCCGTCAACTGATATGTTCTCAAGTTTATCCTTTAACATTTTCACATGTTCCATATCAACAATACTGTCAATATAAACAAGCGCGATATCTGTTTTGGAGCGCTCACCCACCTGTACATATTCCATAACAAGGGAACGGTCACGCACCCGCCTGCGGATAAGTGCTAAATTAAAAACAATCGTCTCAACAAATCCATCACGAGGACCACGAACAACGCGTTCGATATCCGGTTCCTGCGGGGAGCGGATTGGATATTCACGAGAGTCAATCATAATGACTTGTTTTCCGCCTTCAACCACTACAGCTGTCTGCCCCGCCAGAATCTGTGAAATGACTTCCTCTAAATCGTCTGATGTGTTGACCTCTACATGAGGTATAAACGTTTTAAACAGCTTGTCAATCCGATGATTTTCAAAATCCTCCGGCTTCCGCTTCTCAATTTCCTTCATGATTAAAAGCAGGATATTAGCGGCTGCGAATCCATCAATTAAAAACATTGCCATACGAATTCCGCCATATTCCAAAGGCCTATGTATCACGTCAAAACTTTTACCGATTCTTAATTCATTAATTAAATACTGAATATTATCTTCAAACTTATCTTTTACTGGAACTTGAGTACCTTTTTTTCCCAAACCTGCCACTCCTATCATTTCATTACTGGTATTTTGCAGCAAGCTTGGTGTTAATATACTTCATCCTATCTTTTTTGAAAAAAATTGAATAGAAACGGCATTGAAAAAATATGGGATCTAATACGATTAAAAATACAAAAAACGAATTCAACTTATGATGAATTCGTTTTTTGTTATGATTACTTCTTCCATACCGAAGAATACTGAGTTATTCATTACTTCCGTTCATCTTCTTATGAAATTCAATGAAATATTCTAAAGTATTGGGGTTAATTAATGATCCAATATTAACGGCTTGTTCCACTGCAGTGCCCATAAGAATCTTTTTAATCGGGACTTCTAACTTTTTGCCATTCAATGTTTTAGGCAGTTCTTCGACATAGAATATTTCATTTGGTACATGGCGCGGAGAACAGTTCTGACGTATCGCCTGATTAATTCTTGTTCTTACATCATCTGTAAGGTTATCCTCTTCTTTTAAGACCACAAACAAAGGCATATAGGATTGTTCACTAGTGATGGGGATGTCGACTACTAAACTATCAATCACTTCAGGCACAGCTTCAAGGGCACTATAAATTTCACTTGTCCCCATCCGAATCCCGCCGCGATTGATTGTCGCATCTGAACGCCCATAAATGATGCCGCTTCCTCTTGAGGTAATCTTGATAAAATCACCATGCCGCCATATACCTGGGTAAACATCAAAATAACTATCTTTATAGCGTTCTCCATCTTTATCGTTCCAAAAATAAATCGGCATGGATGGCATGGGTTCAGTAATAACAAGTTCTCCAATTTCGTCATTTAGTTCTTCTCCACGGTGATTATAGGCTTTTACGGCTGCACCTAAGGCACGGGCCTGTAATTCACCTGCATGTACAGGCAGCAAAGGAGAACCGCCAATAAAAGCTGTGCAAAGATCTGTTCCGCCACTCGTAGAAAATAGCCAGATGTCCTCCTTCACTTGTTCATAAACCCAATGGAATCCACTTACAGGGAGAGGTGACCCAGTAGAACCGATACTTCTTAGGTGAGTGAGATTAAATTGTTCTTTTGGTTTTATCCCTGCTTTCATACAGGCTGTTAAAAAACTGGCACTAGTTCCAAAAACGGTCATTTTAGATCTTTCAGCAAACTTCCATAATGTTTCATAATTTGGATATCCCGGATTGCCGTCATATAATAATATCGTTGAACCTGCCAATAAACCGCTTACAACTACATTCCACATCATCCACCCGGTTGTGGTATACCAGAAGAACCGATCTTCTTCTTTTAAATCATTCTGTAGTCCACCGAGTTTTAATTGTTCTAATAAAATGCCGCCCTGAGATTGGACAATCGCTTTTGGTTTTCCCGTTGTCCCTGATGAATAAAGTATCCATAGAGGGTGATCAAAAGGAACGGGTTCGTAAGTTAATGGCTGGTTTTGATATTTTTCGAGAAGGTCGTTCCATAAAGTTGTATTTTGTAATGAATCTACAGGAGGTTTCTCCTGTAAATATGGAATGATAACCGTGTCCTGTATCGATGGCAACTCTTCTTGAAGTTTCTTTACCACTTCAAGCCGATCATAATCCTTTCCACCATATCGGTACCCATCTACCGCAAACAACACTTTAGGCTCGATTTGCTTAAAACGGTCAATGACACTCATAATGCCAAACTCCGGTGCGCAACTTGACCATACAGCTCCAATGCTTGCACAAGCTAAAAACGCCGTCACCGTTTCATGAATATTCGACGCGTACGCCACGACACGGTCACCAGGATTTACTCCTGCTGTTTTTAAATACGCAGCAACAGCAGCCGTTTGTTTGTTAAGTTTACCCCAGGTGATCTCCCCTTGTGGGCGTACTTCTGTTTCATAGATGATGGCTGCCTTTTCTGATTGTTCCTTGCGGAAAACATGCTCTACATAATTTAATGTGGCACCAGGAAACCATTTTGCACCTGGCATTTTCCTGTCAGCTAAAACTTGATCATATGGAGTATGAGCTTGGATCTTATAAAAATGCCAAACGGCAGACCAAAACCCTTTAATGTCGGTTACTGACCACTCCCATAATTGATCGTATGATTGGAAGGTTAACCCCCGATTCTCTTCTAGCCACAGCATAAATTTTTTCATATTTGAATCATTTTTAAATGGTTGTGGAGGCTCCCACAATAATTTTCCTTCTATCCTTTCAACCGTCATTCCCATTCCCCCAAATGCTCATGATTGGTATAATCCCTTTTTACCTTATACGAGTTTCATTTCCTGTTTTCCTCTTTATTTCCTAAAAAATAAAATATTCTGAAAACTAACTGAATATTTAACAGGGCAAGATGATTTATTTGCTTAATTATTTGGATAAGTTTCTTGAAGAAATTTCACAGATTCAGTGATTAATTCTTTTAATACCTTTTTATCAATATCACCGACTTTATTGATATAAACACAGGCTTTTCCTGTCGTATGCTTTCCAAACTTCGGTAACAATTCCTCGCGTTTTATGTCACCAGGAGCAAAATAAAGGCTGATTTTGGCTTTACGCGGAGAAAATCCAACCAATGGTGCATCCCCTTCATGACCTGAAGCGTATTTATAGTGATAGGATCCGAAACCAATAATACTTGGCCCCCACATTTTGGCTTCAAAGCCTGTTGTCTCCGTAAATATATCTAATAATTTATAGGCATCTTCCCGTTTTTTTGGATGATCAACCGTTTCAATAAATTCAATCACATTGTTATCCGTTTCTTTTGTTTTTAACTCGTACATACCATTCAACTCCCTTATGTCATTAGTGTAGACAATTTTAAACTAGTAATAATCCATTATTCCAACTAAACTTCTACAAAAAGATTCCATTTCCTTCTGTTTTACTCTGTCTTATCAAGAAAAATAATGCTATAATTTTCCCTAGTTATTTGACTATTCAGAATTTGAAAGGAAGAGTAGAATGCAGATACCTTATAATGGAAAATCACCGGTGCTTCATGAAAGCGTTTTTGTTGCTCCCGGTGCATATTTGATTGGAGATGTTCAGATCGGTGAAGGCTCAACGGTATGGTTTAATGCCGTACTGCGTGCCGATGATGGACCGATTATCATTGGCAAACGATGCAGTATTCAAGACAATTCAACCCTCCATTTATATGAAGGCTTTCCTGTAATCATTGAGAATGATGTGACAGTTGGACACAATGTCATTTTGCATGGCTGCAAAATCGGAAGAAACTCGATTATCGGTATGGGTTCCACCTTATTGGATAATGTGGAGGTTGGAGAAGAGTGCATAATTGGTGCTAATACTCTTCTTTCAGGAGGAATCAAAATACCGCCACGTTCTCTTGTACTAGGCTCCCCTGGAAGAGTCGTTCGTGAGTTGACTGAAAAAGATCTGCAAATGTTAAAAATGTCGAGTGAGCATTATGTACAAAAAGGCCGGGAATTTAAGGAGATTTTAAAATAACACTCTAAGCTATCACTAACTAGCAATAACATATCAACTTGATAGAGAGTGCTAGCATATCTTTAAACAGAAATTAAGCGCTGGTTTTCAGCGCTTAATAATTTTTCCTATTCCCTAAAAAAGAGAAACCAGCCATGTTGGCCCCTGGGTTTGGTTAACGTATCAATCCGCTGGTGCTTCCTGTACAGCGATTTGGTAAGCATCTAAGATGGCTTCACTTTCCTCTGGATCGGTGATTCCGACTAGATACTGATTTCCTTCCTCCCCCTCCACCTTCATTACGATGGTTTCATCCTCTGCGGCAAGTAAGGCGTATGATTCATCATCCATATCGAATAATGCTTCAACAGCAAAATCTTTACGGTTTCCTTCGTCGTCCTCAATGGTGATATAGTCTCTAGGCTCATCGTGTTTCATCTTCACTCACCCCCCAACATCCTATCCTATTTACTGTCCCCTTTACCTTAAATGGTTATGAGATTTTCTATTACAAAAAATTTATTCCAAAAGAAGCTAAGAATTTTTACTAAGTTATTACATTTTAGGTTGTAAAAAGGGCTACATTATTATTCAAAGGAGGGAAGACGATGGCTATTCCTAAAGGATTTGTAGAAGAAGTACTGGGAATTAGTTTTAGAGCCCGTCATAAAGGAAATCTAGAATCAACTAATTCATTTGAAAATCCAATCATACATAGGCAGATACATGGTGATAAAGTGTATAAACCATTAAACCGTTCTTTATGGAATCAATAGGTAATAAGTAAATATGAAAGATTGGGGTTGGGAAATATGAATACAGCAAACAACAAAGATACTGGCAGTTCAACAGGGAATGATAATAATTTAGACCGAGGGCCGATTGGTGATAGCTTGAATAGTGATAATGCGTTTAGTGAAAATGGTCTGGAAAATATCAGATTACAAAACGATGCTCTAAAAAAACAAAAGGAAGAATAACGTAGGGAAATTAGGAAGGAAAGGACCTATTTTAAAGAAGGATTATGTTCTACAGAAAGAAGGATTTATGTGGAAGATGATATTATTGATGCAATGGATGAGCGTCTCAAAGTACAAATTGAGGAAGAAATAAAAGGAATGACCTTTACGAAAAATTTCCGATCTCCCACGGCGGAAGAATGGTATATTTTTTTGCCAAGTTACACGGACCCGGTAACAGGTGGAGCTGCGGGGAAGACGATTATTCATTACAATCTTTATGATACAAAGCATATCTTTATCAATACCACCATCATTTTTGATGATCCAAAACTGCATAACACGGAATTACATCGGCTTGTATATGCCCTTGCAGATGAAATAGTCAATCGTTTGGTTGGCTATGCCGATACCCTTTTATCAGTCCATTCTGGCGAAAATTCGTATAATGCAGAGTATAAACAGTAAAAAGGAAGGTCCATTTCTCTATTAATGGACCTTTTACACTTGTTATTCTACACCTGGGAACCAGCCAGGACTGTGAATAATCGCCTGCCATAATGGATCGGGAACGACAAGTTCTTCCTGTTTAGATTTATCAATTTTCGTTACAATTTCCGATTCTCTGCCTTCTGCTACCTTCTGTACCCAATCCGGGTCGATAATTATTTCTCGTCCCAAGGCTATTAACGGGATACCTGATTTTTCAAATGCATTTAATACATTATCTGGTGTATACAGGGAACCAACACCAATAACCGGTACTTTGGCGCCCACTCGTTCCTGAATAATTTCCATCCTTGAGCGTGTATCGTCCACACCTCTTCTGGGAAGTGCCCAAAAGTCATTTAGGGAAACATGGAGATAATCAAGATTTTTTTCAGCGAGTTTATCAATTAATACCAATGTATCTGCCATTGTAATACCAGGGGTTTCCGGCTCTTCAGGAGAAAAACGGTAGCCCACAATAAACGGGTCGTTTGTATTTTCAGAAACCACTCTTTTAACTTCATCGACAATCGCCAACGGGAACGTTAGACGCTTTTCGACACTCCCGCCCCATCGGTCTTCACGGCGATTGGAATGGGGTGAAAAGAATTGCTGTATTAAATAACCATTCGCACCATGAATCTCAACACCATCATATCCTGCCTCTATGGCACGTCTAGTTACTTCCCCAAAGGCACGAATAATCATCTGAATTTCTTCATCAGATAATTCTCTCGGTACAGGCTTCCCTTCTCCTTCTGCCGGGATAGCACTCGCACTTACTACATCACCATTTGGGGCTAACTGTGGGGGTACTTGTCTCCCGCCATGAAAAATTTGCAAAATGGCCTTAGCACCTTGTTCCTTTATGCTTGTGGCTAGTTTTCGTAAGCTAGGAATCATCTCGTCAGAATCTGCTCCAAATTCACCATGGAAACCTTTTCCGTTAGCAGTAACATATGTACAAGCAGTAATCACCATACCAACTCCGCCTGAACGTCTTGCATAATATTTAACCTCTGCATCGGTAACCGTACCATCCGGATTAGATGAGAAATTAGTCATTGGTGCCATGACAATTTTGTTCTTTAATTGAATTCCATTCGGAAAGGTAAAAGACTCCAATAATGGTGCATATTTTGAATTCACCATAAAACCCCCTTTGTAAATTTCCCTTTTAATTTTCCCCTTATAAAGTAAATAAAAAATGGTAAAGTTTTGATGTGTTTTCACATAAAAAAAACCTCCATAGCCGTATTGGAGGTCTGATTTACGCTGTTTTTTCGTATGATTCACTACTAAATCTAAGAATCACAATCCTGAACTAAAAAGAGCACAACCTGTTTTTATGGGAACGGGTGTGACCTTCCCGCCGTAATGTTCTCGACTAGATTGTGCATCAAAACCTAATTCTTTATAACCCTCCACAGGTAGAACTAGTCATGTTTTGTTCAGCTTTTGTATCGGAATTATTCGCATCAATGACAACTGATTCTAATCCATAACCTGTTGGACTAATTTCTAATACTTCTTTCTTATCTTTATTTGTTAATTTAAAATTTTGGTTATCCGTATTTAGATTTGTCATATTAAACACCTCTTATTTTAATGTAAATAATATACTTGAGTTTAGTTTGTGTTTACATGACCTAACTGATTCCTTTTAAAAAAACCACTTATTCCCTTCGTTTATTTGGTGACTTCGGGTAAAAATATCATTTGTGTGGCTCACACACTAACTGCATAGGAGGAATAATGATGAACACACAATATATGGCACCTCATGAAACATATGAATTACACGAGTTATTGACTTTTAAAAACCTTTGTCTTACAAAATCAACTATGATGGGCGGTCTAGTTCAGGATTCAGAATTAAAAAATATTCTGCAGCAAGATGTTACTAAGACAAAAGGACAGATCCAACGTATGCAGGAATTTATGACGAATAGAGGTGCTCAATAATGAACCAAACAGTACAGAATATGGTTGGTATGGGCGGAATGACGGATCAAGTGATTGCAACAGACTTTTTATTAGCAGCTAAGACAGGTGTTAAAAATATCGCCTTAGCATTGACAGAAACCCACACTCCAGAAGTAAGAGATGCTTTAAAACAATATTTAATGGATGCCGTTGATACACATGAGCAAATTTCAAAATATATGGTAGCGAAAGGATATTATCATCCGAATAACCTTTCTGAACAATTAAATGTTGACCTGACTGCAGCTCAAACAGCAATGAATTTACAACAACAACAGTCTCAATAAGGATTTTTGAAACATTGGTATGAAAGAACCCACCTAACTAATATAGGTGGGTTCTTCTAGCTATTTAATACCAATTTTAAAAAGGATTGTTACCTTCAATCCTTTTAAGTAATCGGCTGTTTTTTCATATGAAGATACCGAAACAAATTCGTGATTAGGATGGAGACAAGAGTTACCAATACATATCCTATAAAAATATGCAGATAATTGGCTCCATTTCGAAGATGAAGTAGATGGTGAAGTACAGTTAAGGGCCTTACGATAAAAGAAATAAATGCAATTAATAATAACGAATAAATATAAAAATTCTTTTTATGATTTAAAGTCCATTGATAAAGCAATATAAATAGAACAGGGACTAATGATGTATCAATACCGACTTGAATAGGTAGAAATGGTATGGCTTTAAAAGGATATTCCAGAAAATTATTTCTGGTAGCCACTGCGTCAAGATAAACTCCCCAAACATGGATATTGAAACCGAAGAATCCCAATAAGAATATCTTCCTTCGATCAATCGTAAAAAAAAGAATAATGAGCGGAATGACAATAAAACTTACATTCACCCAAAACTCCCAGGTATCAAAGGAGGAGTAATCTTGCCAATAATCATTCCATTGTTTTGCGAGATCTTCCTGGGTATCCTTTAATTTCTCTAAACGTTCCATTTGATCAGACGGTAATTGTTTTCTCATAGATGTACCTCTATTAAATATAGTACCGTTAAAATATGTAATTTTCTTGGGATTTATTCAAGCAGTAAATATTTAAATCATTTAACCTTTTAGTCGATTAAGTACAGCCCATGCTTGGTGGTTGTGATAGAGGCACTGTTGAATTGTTCGGTAATGAACGCCTGTTAATTTTTCTCCAAATACCAAGTTGTTTTCCATGGAATCACTTGCTTTTCTTTATTGTAAAAAGTATATAGGATCCGAAGAAGGTTAAAGTTGAAAATAGGATAGCAATACTAGAAAATGCAAGAATATAGGCATTGTATTCTGTCAGTTTTACGATCATATTATAGCTGTTGAAACCTAGGATCCCCGCAGCTATGTTAAACAAAATGAGGAATAAAAATATCGCAATTAGTCCTTTTCCTGATCCGGCAATATCTGCTTTACTCAAGGCTATATGAGATGAAATACTGATTGAAATAAAGAGATAAATCCAAAATAATGGATTGATTAAGTTTTCAAATGTAAACAGTGATTCGCTTATAGCGAATACGGAAGCCCCAATTGTTAATAAAGATTGCAGGTCAAGTATATCAAATGAGACCGACTGCTGAATAAAAGCTTTAAACCTCTCGTACGAATCTGGTAAAAGTATGTACATGCCGAAAATCAACGAACCAATTCCACTGATAATTGGACCCAGTCCAATAAAAAAGTTACCGATCTGTTGATATAAACTATTTGGATTGTATTGGTGCTCCACATATCCAAGCACGCCATTTGGACTATGAAGTTGCAGAAACTTTACTCTCGTTACTCGGTGTCCCCAGATAAAACATTGAATGAAATGACCAAGTTCGTGAATGGGAGTCCCGATCCAGGCAGTAGCAAGCACCCCTATTGGACCAAATGTCTGCATCAAAAATCGATTAGAATACCGCTCAAGAATTCCTAATAGTAAACCAAGGAAAATGAAAACTCCAACAAGGTAAAGCATTTCCAGAAAACTAATCATCAAAATATTTATAAAAGATGAAAAAATATTCATTAGGGGCTGCTCCCTTCTAAATAACCATGTTCTACCATTTTACCACGTTCCCCTCCTGAATATATTTTTAAAGCCCCTGTAATCCAGGGGCTTTTGCAAAAATATTAGGATCCTGCTGTTAAAACTTTTTTAGTTGGAAACAGAAAGCCTAAGAAAATGGTTATAAAACTTAGACAAAGCGCGTATAGAAATATATTTTTCATTCCAAGGCTTATATTTGCTGTGTGATTAATTATCAGTCCCATAATGGTCACTCCTATAGAAGTTCCGATGTTTCTTAAAAACATTTGGAGTGAAGTAGACACACCTTTTATGTTAGCCTCAGCAAATTCTTGTGAGGCAATCGTTCCACAAGCAAA
The DNA here is from genome assembly GCF_946151075.1 of Neobacillus sp. Marseille-Q6967. Taxonomy (GTDB): domain Bacteria; phylum Bacillota; class Bacilli; order Bacillales; family Cytobacillaceae; genus Neobacillus. The sequence continues at coordinate 1,284,426 of NZ_OX267715.1, forward strand.
CAACAACCCAAAGGCAAAGCCCTGAATCGTTAATATGACAAAAAATACAGGATAGGATAAAATATCAAGAAATACAAATAAGGCTAAACCTGATATTGTGGTGACAATACTTCCAGTTATAAATAATGGTTTGTAACCAAAGCGGATAATCCATTTCCCTGCCGGCGTGCTGCCAAACATCCATCCAATCGCAATACTTAACAAAATCAGCCCGCTTTTATAAGTGCTCATCTGGCTCCCTTCCTGAAGATACAACGGTATAAAATTAGACGTCCCAAAGAAGGAAAGGCAATAAAATAACATAAAAAGATTAGTCATTAAGATTCCTCTGTTTTTAAACAAAGAAACTGGAAGGAACGGATGTGCTTCTTTCCTTTCTACCACAACAAAGATAATGAGTCCAGCAAGACCGATGATCACGTACCACATGGCATGGCTCACGCTGGTCGCCAGCAATAACAATGTAATAGAAAATCCAAAGAGCAGGAAACCTTTATAATCGATATGTGACTTTTTAAATTCAAGACTTTCTTTATAAGGTATTAAACAAAGTACCGTAAGTATCCCAATTGGAATATTAATAAAGAAGATCCATCTCCAAGTTAAAGCTTCCACAAAGAATGATCCTAAAATAGGACCAATAATGGACGAAATTGCCCAAATGCTGCTAAAAACAGCTTGAATCTTACCTCGCTTTTCAATGGTAAATAGGTCCCCGACAATGATCATCGATAATGGTACCATCCCGCCGGCTCCTAAACCTTGAATTCCACGGTAGATAATCAAAGTCACCATCGAATTAGCCAATCCACATAGAATCGACCCAACCGTAAATATTCCGACTGCAATCATCAGGAGCTTTTTCCGGCCGTACATATCGGCTAACTTTCCGTAAAGCGGAACGGTCACCGTACTTGCTAACATATATACCGAAAAAATCCAGGCAAATAATTCCCTGCCGCCTAATTGGCTGACAATCGTCGGACTGGCCGTTTGCATAATATTAGTGTCTAGTGCAGATATCAGGGTTGTAATTACAAGGCCCCAAAATACGTATTTTGTTTTTCCCATAGTTCCTCCTGCGTTACGGTGAAATTCCTATATTTAACAATCTATTAATAGAACCCTACAATTATAGCAAAATCTCAATATATTAAGCTATCCATTATATAAATAAAAAGGAACTGTTCTATTTTTGAACAGTTCCCTTTTCTAAAGTTATTCTATGCATTTGCGGTGTGGATTTGGTTTCTTTCAATTTCGATGACGGCCTCTGCAATATTGGATGAATGGTCACCGATGCGTTCGAGATTGGTAACGATATCAACAAAGGTTACACCAGCATCCCCCGAACAGGTTCTCTCGTTTAAACGCATAATGTGTTTCTTTCGTAGCTGGCGTTCCATTTTATCTATTTGATCTTCTTTTGATAAAACATGTCGTGCTAAGTCAGCATCAAAATGTTTTAAAGCTTCAATGGCGTCTGTCAAAGTCGAAATGGTTAAAGTAATCATTTCATTTAGTTCATTTGTAGCAGTATCAGATATCGTTACACGATTAGAGTGCTTATAATCGACAGCCTCAATAATATTTTCAATATGATCCCCGATTCTTTCTATATCGCGCACGGAATCTAATAGAATCGTATGTCTTTGTGATTCTGAACCGGATAAAGATTTCTCTGATATTTCTACTAAATAATTGGTTATTTTCTTATCAAGATTGTCAATCGCTTCTTCTAATTGAACGGCTGTATCCGCATGCTTCTTCTGCTGCGTTTGGAAATAAGCATTCGCTTCCTTTAACCCTCTTAGAGAAAGCCCGCCCATTCGAATGACTTCTTCCTTGGCCTGGTTAATGGCAATCGAAGGTGATTTTTCAATAAAGATTGGATTTAAATTTTGTGGCTTAACGTCGATAAATGTGTCTTCGCCCCTGATCAACTTAGTTACAATCCATGCTAAAACCGCAATAAATGGAAATTGAATGATCGTGTTTGTCACATTAAATGTTCCATGCGCAAAGGCAATCGTCATTTCCGGATTTAACCCCATTGATGCTTGTAAAAATCCAATGAACTTTGTAAATGGAACAATTAATATAAGAAAAATAACGGTTCCTATTATGTTAAATAGGACATGAACAAACGCTGCTCTTCTAGCCGCAACCGAGGCCCCAATACTTGCTAAAACTGCCGTAATCGTAGTGCCGATATTATCACCAAATAATACAGGTAAAGCTGCATCTAAACGAATGGCACCTTGAGCAAATAACTCTTGTAAAATACCAATCGTGGCGCTTGAACTTTGAACAACAACGGTAAAAATAGTACCCACAATCACACCAAGAATCGGACTTGCACTCATGCTGATAGTCAAATCATGAAATGATTCTAGTGTTCGTAATGGCTTCATGCCGCTGCTCATTAGGTCCAATCCATAGAATAAGGCTCCAAATCCAAACAAGATCTGGCCAAAAGCCTGAATTCTATTATTTTTGAAGAAGAAAATTGCCGCTGCCCCTAGAGCTATGATTGGTAAAGCATATTCATCAATCTCAATTCCAATAATAAAGGCCGTTACGGTCGTTCCGATATTAGCCCCCATAATAACGCCTATGGCCTGTCTTAATGTCATAAAACCAGCACTGACAAGACCTACGGTTAAGGCAGTGGTGCCAGAACTAGATTGAATTAAAATCGTAACAAACATCCCTGCAAGCACGCCCATAAACGGGTTCGATGTAAAACGGTCGAGTATCTCTCTTAATCGATCTCCAGCAGATTTTTGCAGGCCATCACCCATAAATTTAATTCCAAAAAGGAAGATTCCCAATCCGCCAATAAATTGGAAGATCATCTCCTGTACATTAAATTCCAACAAAATCATTCCTTTCAATTCGCCTTACACTGTATATTCCCCATTATGAATCTAAGGTAAAGATAGTGTAAACCATACCTAATAAATCTTTACACTAAATTTACATTCTCTTTACAATTCCTTATAGAAAAATAAAAACACTCCGGTTTAGGAGTGATCTTATTTTTCATATAAAGAATATGGTTATGGACATACTATGTTACGAGGTGATGGTATGGACTTAAAACGTGTCAAAGAAATACTCGGTGCTGAAGAAGATATTCCGGTACACTACCACGGAGTACCTGTCTTGATTGATAGTGTCGATGATTCATCTAGAATGGCATTAGTAACAGCACGAGGCGTACATGATGAAAAGCGACTTGTTTCCATTGACGGACTAGAAGAGAAATAACGTGCCGGGTGACTTATATTTACTCGGCAAACGAACCAACTATCACAATAAAGTATAATTACAACCACTTGCCTTCTGCGACAACAAAACACTTGCCGCCTACTTCAATTGAAAAAGTATCGTCCTCTTTGCTGGCTTTCACTTTAAGCAATGATGGTCTGCCAACTTGAGATCCTTGTTCCACTCGATAACGGACAACACTACTCTTAAAAAAGTTGTGTTCTAGTATATACCCAGCTAAGTTTCCGTTCGCACTTCCGGTGGCGGGATCTTCGAGAAACCCCGGATCTGACATGAAGACCCTCACGTTTAAATCGTTCTCTTGGCTAGTTGTTTCTGTTGTAAAAACAAGTAAGGTCGAGGCTCCAGCACGTTCCATCAATTCACCAAAAACACAATGATTGACTGCACACCTTTTCACGGCATCCAATGTCTTGAGGTTGACAATCATGCTCGGTAACCCTGTTGAAACAACCTGAATAGGGTAATCTGCGTTTATATCCTCCACATTTATCAATAATGCTTCTGCAATAGTATCAATACCTAGAGCAGGCCCAAAACTTGGTTGTTTTTGAGTCATCCATGCGTATTCTTCTTCAATAACAACTGGTATTTGTCCAACTTTTAGGTTTAATTTAATGTCTGTTTTAAAATGATTCTCTAGAAAACGGTTAATAATATAAGCGGTTCCAAGGGTAGGATGACCAGCAAATGGCAGTTCTACTTCTGGTGAAAAAATTTTAACATCATATCCCCCATTTTCTTGCAAACCGGACATAATAAAGGTGGTTTCAGAAAAATTGATTTCTTTTGCAATTTTTTGCATTTCCTGTTGATTGAGTTCCCCTTCAGGTATACATACAGCTAATTGGTTCCCCTCAAATTTGTTTTCGGCAAAAACATCAACGATGTAGAATTTCATTTACTTCCTTCCTTTCTATGTAAATAATTATCTATCATTTATTGTAACACGCTCAATTAACAGGTGCCGGGATTATACGAATGAATAGAATAAATCGGTTCATAATAAATAACGAAAAGGGGTGAAAACAGTGGATCAAAAGTATAACACTGGCGACGATGCGAATATAGAAATGAAGAAAGCGTTAAATAAAACAACACCCAAGCATAACCCTAATATGAGCGAAGCCGAGTATAAGATGAAATACCAAGGTAAGAAAAGCCAGTGATCCCGAAAAATCAGTAAAGGGCAAGGTTAGAAACCTGCCCTCTTTTTAATTTATCTTTGATTTCTAAGTATGATCTCTTATTCCCTTCTCATTACATCCCTCTCTTAACATGTTGGAGTATTACCTTGCTATGGGGAATACTTGGAATACTGACCATGCTATAACTTAAATCCTGGTCAGGTACTTCAAAGTCCTTTCGATTGGCAAGATAGTCAAGACTCACTTTCATAATTTCAATGGTTACCCACTCCCCGGCACAGCGGTGTCCCATGAAATAATCTCCCCCACCCTGGGGAATGAAACTAAACGGACTTCCCTCCCAGCCGGCAAATCGTTCCGGATTTAATACATCCGGATTATCCCATATTTTTGGATCATGATTTGTACCATATAGATCAAGTAAGGTTAATGTCCCTTCTTCAAAATTAAATCCATTCCAGGTGAAATCTTTTTTTACCATTGCCGCAGCAAACGGAAAAAATGGATAATAGCGTCGAACTTCTTGGATAAACATCTCAGCAAATTTACCATCCCCGTTTTTCAATTTCTTTGTTTCTTCAGGATAATGGTGTACTGCTAGCGCGATAAAATTAATAAATATAGAGATGGCTACAATCGGTCTTAAAATATTAATCACTTCTACTGCAGCTGTCTCTATATCAAGGAGTTCACCATTAATATCCCGGTGCCAGGCAAATTTATGTAATGCTGTATTTTCAGAGGAAACTAGTTTATGGTCACGAACCATTTCAATTAGTTCTTGAATCCACTGTTCGACGTGATTCCTTGCATTTCTCCCTAACCAATGCATAGGACCAACCCCTGCTGCAGCCTCGAACAGCGCTGCCAATTCTTTTGTCCATTTTTTAACTTCGTCTTCTTTTATAGCTACTCCTGCCCACTCGCAAGCAACTCTACACAGGAGAATTTGAACATCTTCATATAAAACAACTTGTTCCATTTGTTCCCACTGGGATAATGCCGAATCCCATTGCTTTTCTGTTATATCTCTAAGTATTTGGAGTCGTTCGGGTGTCATGAGTGACATAAACAGTTGTTTACGATGTCTATGGGCCTCTCCATCCAAAGTTTGGACACCATTTTTGCCGAATAGTGTTTCTACTGCTCGTTTTGGTGCTGCACCATTCCTTTTGAATTTATCCGGGTCATAGAAAACCTCTGAAGCTTCCTTACCACCCATGCAAATAGCTTTTTTTCCCAAAAGCCTCGTCTCGAAAACATCGGATTCAAAGCTGCGGCGTCTGTTTAATATGTACATATATCCTTCTCTTAGCAGGTTGAGACTATGGTCTAATCCATCTTCATGAGGGATATTATTTGTATCTGCCATTAGATCCATCTCCATCTTTACAAAAATAATAGTCCTATTCTTTGTAAAATCCTGCCTGTTTACTCGCTAACAATAATAAAAACCCCATTGTTCTGACAATGGGGAAGGTTACAAGGGGTTTTCGTTTCCAGAGTTTTTTCGAATGTAATGAACAAGGAATGTACCCAAAAAGATAATTATTAACGTACTAAAGAACACCACTTCACCAACGTGGAAACCAAATGCCGAGGCAATCATTTTTATTCCAATCGCCGCAATTAACACAAAAGCAGTAGCTTCAAATTCTGGGACTTTTTCAATCAATACAATGAATAGCTGAGCAACGCCACGCATCATTAAGATTCCGAGTACTCCGCCTAAGAACAAAACCCATACTTGATTCGACACACCAAAAGCGGCAATGACACTATCAATACTAAAGGCAATGTCCAGTAATTCTACAGCAAGAACAGTTCTCCAAAAGCCCATTTTTTTCGGGGGAGTTTCTTCTTCTTCCCCATTTTCCTTTGCGAAATTTTGTAACACAATCCATAAAAGATAAAATCCTCCCACAATTTTAATCCAGCCAATATTGATCAAGGATACTCCAACACCGATGGCGATAATCCGGAAAAAATATGCCCCAAAGATTCCATAAAAAAGTGCCTTTTTGCGCAGATCTTTTGGCAAATGTTTCACCATTACTGCTAGAACAAGTGCATTGTCGGCTGATAACAATCCTTCAAGAATAATCAGAGTACCAATTACTCCCCAGTTTGCCGGGTCGCTCACCACGTTTTGCAAAGCTTCTAGTGAAAAAAATGAACTATACGTAGTTATTATTTCATGTAATAACTCCATCACTCTCTCCTTTACATAAACCATACTCCAGCAGTCTTGTATTTTTCATATTATTAAAATGTATGTTTGGACATGACATATATGTATCAAAAAAAGGACAAAGCGTCTTCTTTGAGACCGATTTCTTAATAGAGGCAGCAAAGTATCTGATATAATATAATTCATCTAGGAATCGAGAATACCAGAGGTGCTGACATGAAGAAAACGATTGGAATGTTTGCCCATGTGGATGCAGGGAAAACAACATTAGCGGAACAACTGCTTTACCATACCAATACCATCAAGCAAAGAGGTCGCGTTGACCACCAAGATACGTTTCTGGACAACCACGATATCGAAAAACAACGAGGGATTACCGTTTTTGCTGAACAGGCAATGTTTACATTCAATCAATCGGAATATTATTTAATTGATACCCCAGGCCATGTCGACTTTTCACCCGAAATGGAAAGAGCGATTCAAGTTATGGATTATGCGATTGTAATCATTAGCGCGGTTGAAGGAATTGAAGGCCATACGGAAACGGTTTGGAACTTGCTGCAAAAACATTGTATCCCTACTTTCTTTTTTATTAATAAAACGGATCGTATAGCCGCAGATGCTGGTAGAGTATTACATGAGATCAATCAAAATTTAACGAAAGATGTTTTTGATTTTAGCGAAGTACTAGACTTAAATCATATAAATGAGGATCTGATTGAATTTATTGCAGAACGGAATGAAGAGCTTTTAGAACATTACATGGAAAATGGGTATAAACCAAATCTGTGGTTAGAAACCATGAAACAATTAATTTCGAAAAATCAATTATTCCCCTTGTTTAGCGGATCCGCATTACAAGATATCGGTGTTGGACATTTCCTAGAAAAATTGGATGGATTAACCTCTACTAACTATATAGAAGATACCGATTTTTCCGGAAGTGTCTATAAAATTCGCTATGATGAAAAAGGAACAAGAATTACTTTTATTAAAGCCCTAAGCGGTACAGTAAAAGTCCGAGATGAAATTCGCTATGGAGACCTTACGGAAAAAATCACGCAAATCCGCCTTTATAATGGGAACAAATTTACACCCGTTGACCAGGTACATGCAGGAGATATTTTTGCTGTAACCGGTTTGAGCTCTGCTAGTACAGGTGACGGATTAGGGACATTAGAGGAAAAAGCCACTTACGAGATGGTTTCAGCCCTTAAATCCAAAGTAATCTTTGATTATTCCATTCATGTGAAAGAAGTATTAAAGTATTTTCACAGGCTAAATTCCGAAGACCCTTCTTTAAATGTTACATGGGAGGAACGAACTCAAGATATTCATATCCATGTGATGGGAATTATTCAACTGGAAGTATTAAAGCAGACGGTAAAGGACCGTTTTGGTTTTGATGTAACATTTGGAGACCCTGAGATTTTGTATAAGGAGACGATAATAACAGAAGTCCGAGGCTGTGGTCATTTTGAACCGCTAGGACATTATGCGGAAGTACATTTTAAGCTAGAGACGTCCACTAGAAATAGCGGAATTTCTTTTGAAAGTGTCTGCCATACAGACCACTTGCCTGTCGGCACACAGAATATCATAAAACATCACATGTTTGAGCGTGATCACCATGGATTACTAACAGGTTCTCCGATAACAGATATCAAAATTACCCTGCTGACAGGACGAGCCCACAATAAACATACATCCGGCGGTGACTTCCGCGAGGCAGGTTACCGGGCATTACGGCAAGGTTTAGAAAAAGCCCATAACATCCTGCTAGAACCATATTATCAGTTTAAAATAAAAATTGACCAAGTCTATTTGGGGAAGGTGATGACAGATATTCAAAATGCTCACGGCACCTTCGACCCTCCCCTAATCGAGGGAAATAAAGCAATGATTACCGGAAAAGTGCCTGTGTCTACCTTCATGAACTATGGTCCTGAATTTGCTGCCCTAACCCAAGGTAAAGGAAGATTAAATCTAGTGTTTAGCGGTTATGATACTTGCCATAACCCAGATCAAGTAATAGCAAGAGTGGGCTACAACAAGGATGCTGATCCTGATTATACGTCCTCATCGATATTTTGTTCAAAAGGACAAGGATACACTGTCCCATGGGATCAAGCCGAAGAGAAAATGCATTGTTAGTAGCCAGTGCAACATGAAATAGATTTGAAAAAAGAACTTGGAAGCAAGTTCTTTTTTTCTAATGATCTTCGTTCCTTCTACCTTGAAATTGATTATATTTTTTCATCTCACTAATTGTCTCTTCTATTTCCTTTAGATAATGATCAAAAAGATGATTTTTATCCGATTTACTGAAGTTCTCTTTATCAATAGAATGTAGTAAAGCAATGATGCCATTAAACTTTAAATCATCAAAAAGAGGAATTTCGGTTTTTCCACTGATTTCTCCTTTGACTACTAGCTTCCCTTCGTCATCTTCCAACTTAAAAGTGAATGTTTGAATATTATCAGTGCTCAATCAAGCTCACTCCCTTTTCCTTATTATTCCTTTTACAAAATCAACATAATTGCATCCCTTTTATTACTCTCCAATAGGTTTTTTCTCATACCTTCATTTATCCATGCCTTCAATAGAGAAAAAAAGAATATATTCATTGATTTTGCAAATAATAGGATGGGATTTTAAGCTAAATTATGTAAAAGGGATTGGGTCGAATGAATAAGAAGTCACTCTTTTTAGCTGTGGTGCTTAGTTTTTCATTTATGGTATCTTCAGAACAACGGATAGAAGCATCTGCAAACGACAAAAAAGATCTTGATGGTATAGCTAAATGGTCTTACAAAGGGGAAATGGGTCCTGAACATTGGGGGGATTTGGATCCTTCCTTTATTGCATGTAAAAATGGCAAAGAGCAGTCGCCTATTAATATCGAGTATCCTCAAGTAAAAACAACCCAGAAATTAAAGAATTTTCTTATCGACTATAGGACCACCCCTTTTTCTGTTGTAAACAATGGTCACACTATACAGGCCAATACTACTGAACTAGGAAATAGACTCATCATTGGAGAAAAGGAATACACACTTTCGCAATTTCACTTTCATGATCCAAGTGAGCATCAATTGAATGGTCAAAATTTTGATATGGAAATACACCTTTTACACCAGGATGAAATAGGAAATGGTGCGGTGGTCAGCGTCTTTATTACAGAAGGAAAAGAGCATCAAACGGTATCATCTCTATGGAGACAACTACGCCAAAAAAGTGAGTCAAATAAATTATCAGTGAATTTACTTACGCTGCTTCCTTCCAATAAAACTTTTTTCCATTACATGGGATCATTAACTAATCCTCCATGTACAGAAAACGTTAAATGGGTTGTTTTAGAAAATCCGATTGAAATCTCAAGAGAGCAAATTCAAGCATTTAAGCAGATTTTTGGTAATAACCATCGTCCAGTTCAACCTTTAAACAATCGTGAGATTCGGTACGGCATTCTTGAGGAAGTTAAAAGTAAAACCCCCAACTGATTTTCTTTTGGGGGTTTATTAGCTATATCAATTGTTTTTTATACTCCTCTTTTGTTACCCCAAAGCAAGGTATGCAATTGAGGGAGTAGCTTTACATGATTCATTTCCTCATCGAGCATAACTTTATCAATGAGGTTTTCATATTTCTCTAATAGATGGTTTAATAGTTTTTGATTGTCATTTGTTGAAATCGAATCATTCCCAACCTGAAGGAAAAAAGGTACTTTTGGGTAACGATGATGAACCTTCTTTGCATATTCATAATCGAGGTCATCAAAAACTACAACCTTTAAACTTACGTTTTGTGGGGATTTATTCTTTTCGAGATTTTCAAGAATCGTATCGAGGACTTGAAAATCGGTGACCATTCCGGAGGATGGCGGTTTGGGCGAGATCGTTAATTCATCAATCTCGTATAACCATTCCTGCCACCGGCTCCCTTGAGTTTCAACACCGATTTTAATCTGATGATCTTTTAATAACGTAATAAACCTATCCAAATCTTTTAATAAGGCAGGATTCCCTCCTGAAATCGTTACGAATGAAAATCGGTTCCCGCCGATTTTTTTAAGTTCTCCCCAGATTTCTTCTGCTTCCATCATGCGGATCTCTTTTTTACCCGTACCATCCCAAGTAAAAGAAGAATCACACCAGCTGCAAGAATAGTCGCATCCTGCTGTTCTAACAAACATGGTTTTTTGACCAATAACCATTCCTTCACCTTGAATAGTTGGTCCGAAGACTTCCATGACTGGTATTTTAGTCAAGTTCCATCCACTCCCTTCTCGCTTCCGCGAAGGCTGTAGGAGTTTCATATAACCGGACAAATTCAACCCTTGCACCTTTATTAGATTCTAGTTGGTTTAATGCTGCAGCCATTTTTTCATAGATCCACACGACCATGTTCTCTGCCGTTGTATTCATCGGCGGAAGCGTTTCGTTTAAATAACGATGGTCAAGGAAGATTTCAATTTCCTTTTTCCAAATGTCTTTAATATCGCCAAAATCCATCATCAAGCCGCGTTCATCTACATATCCGCTTATTCCGAAAATGACTTTATAGGTGTGACCATGGAGATTTTTGCACTTGCCCTCATAGTTGTGTAAATGATGGGCTGCGTCAAACGTAAACTCCTTACTGACGAGCACTCTTTTTGAGTGATACTTTAACTGGTCACGGCGAATATCCTCGTCTATTTTTTGAAGCTTATCCACGATTCGAAATCCGTACATGGTTTACAGCTCCTTCCGAGAGCTTAAGTATTGGTCAAGACCTCTTTTTCTTAAGACACAGGATGGGCATTCTCCGCAGCCATCCGCGATGATCCCGTTATAACAGGTTAATGTTTTTTCTCTAACAAAATCCAAAGCATTCAATTGGTCGGCCAGCTGCCACGTTTCGGCTTTGTTCAACCACATTAATGGGGTATGAATCACAAATTGCTGGTCCATTGATAAGTTTAACGTAACATTTAAAGATTTTATAAAAATATCACGGCAATCCGGATAGCCGCTAAAATCGGTTTCGCAAACACCTGTTACAATATGCTTGGCACCGACCTGACTTGCTAACACGCCTGCGAACGACATGAATAATAGGTTACGACCAGGAACAAACGTAGATGGAAGTTCACCATTCTCCCCATCCTTCACCTCAATATCCTTCCGTGTTAATGCGTTCGGAGCCAGCTGATTTAATAGTGACATATCTAAAATATGATGTTCAATGCCCAGCTCATTGGTAATATTTTTAGCACATTCAATTTCTGCAATATGCCTTTGGTTATAATCAAACGTCACAGCTACAACTTCTTCAAATTGCTGCATTGCCCAAAACAGGCAAGTTGTACTATCCTGTCCGCCACTAAAAACGACGACAGCTTTTTCTTTTTTCATCACAAAAATTCTCCTTTAAACAGAAAAACAGCACTACTAAAGAAAGCAGCACTGTCTTCCTTAGTTTTTTTAAGAGGGTAGCTAAGAACCTCTGCCGCGTTAGCGGATTTATATAAAAATGCATAAACACATTTTAACGTTTTTTATTCAGAATGTCGATGATTTTTGTTATGTCAGACTTTTGTATTAAATGGAAGTTTTCTTTAAGGCAGTAGATATGACTTTTAGGTGGGAATACACTAAAATGGAGCTATGTGAAAGGAGGCGTTTTGAGTGCGTAAAGTAATCTTATATACCCAGGTAGGCTGCGGACCTTGCACCGCTGAAAAGCTTTGGTTAAAAGATCAAGGTGTGGAGTTCGAAGAAAGAGATATAAGAGAAAATCCTCAATATTTGAATGAAATTGTGGACCTCGGGGCCCAAGCTACACCAGCGACGGTTGTTGAGGATGAGAACGGAAAAGCAGTTATTCTTGGATTTGATCAGGAACAGTTAGAAAAAGCGTTAGGGCTTTAAGATTGATAAACCTCTCTGTGTTTAGAGAGGTTTTTTGTTAGATTTTGTTTTATTGGTTATATCTGGAGGATTTCTACTGCTGTGACCGAAACTGGGTTTCCTTTCTTGTTTGGGTCATAGTAAAACTGCTCCTTTGACCGAAACGACTCTCCCTTTTGCATTTGGGTCAAAGCAGACCTCCTCCTTTGACCGAAACTGGTCTCCTCTTTGGATTTTGGTAAATGCGGCAGGTTCCTGTATGTTTCGAGCGTCTTCCGCTTTTTTAATATAGGTTTAACATCTCCTTAATATATTCTTAATGGAAACACCCTATGATGGAATGGAAATACTAATAACCAATAAGGGTGATGAGGATGTATTTGAAGAAATTGACGGAAAATAGATTGATTACGATTGATTATTTTTCAAATGGGGTATTAAAATCATGCAAGGGTCGGGTTTACCGCCTAAATTTAATGGAACAAATCGTTTCGTTAAAGGATGAAAAGCAAAAGCCTTTTACCATTCAATTATCGAGCATTCGTCAAATTCATTAATTTGTCAATTCATATTTTATAGTATATATTTAATATTTTACATATTCTAAGTAGACACAGAATGATTGGAGGTCGGTACATATGCTTTTATCTGTTCCGATTTTGGCTGCACTTTTAGGGATGTTAATCGCGCAATTTGTTAAAATACCCATCCACTATGTTGCAACAAGAGAATTAAATTGGAAGCTGATGTTCAGTACGGGTGGAATGCCAAGCTCCCACACCGCTACGATTGTTTCTTTGACAACCGTGATTGGATTATTAGAAGGATTCCAATCCAATGAGTTTGCCATCTGTGTAGTCGTTTCGGCGATTGTAATGCATGATGCGATGGGTGTCCGCAGGCACGCCGGCTATCATGCCGAAATATTAAACACCCTTTTGGCTGACTTTAATCAATTAATTGAAACGTTAAAAGACCCGAATTTAAAGAAACCCGAGTCTCGAGAAAAATTAAAAGAATTATTAGGACATCAGCCGACAGAGGTCTTTTTTGGAGCCATTACCGGCATCATTGTCGGCCTTTTGACATACCAATTTTATCCTTTTTAAACCTGTTTGCCTGGCAATACCTTTGTTTTTAACGATGGATTTAAATCCCCTGCATGCCAATAGGCTGTTCCCATGGCGACTAAAAGTAAGATACCTGTTACGATAAAAACCATTTGAACCGGGAAAATACCGCCGATGGCACCACCAATTATCGGTCCAATCATGCCGCCAAACTGGGTAGCCGTTTGGCTTAGCCCAAATGCTCTTCCTCGGAAATCTTCCGCTGTTGATTTGACCACAAGACCATTCAATGCCGGGAATACAGCACAGAAGAATATGCCAAAAATAAACCGGATAATTGAAAACCCCAAAATATTACTAAATACAATATGGGCGACCATTCCAATTCCTCCGCCAAGCAGCCCTATAAAGAGTACACGTTGGAAGCCTACTTTATCGGCCCATTTCCCCCAATAGGGGGCAAAAAGTACGCTGGCAATCCCAGGGAGGGAAAAGACGATACCGGCTAGCAGTGAGGCGTGTTCCGAAGAACCGCCAAGATCTACGATATATAATGGAAGTACAGGTTCAATCGTCATCACCGAGCAGGCTGTAATGGCCGTTAACAACAGAACCAACATGAACGAACGATTCGCCAGTGCTACTCTGAAATCATTTTTAATGGATCCTCGCTCTTTGCTTGGTGTAAAGTTTTCCTCTTTTACAAGAAAAATTACAAGCAATGTGGAAATGAGCACAATGAAACCAGCACTTGCAAACGCAACCCGATTGCCTGTTAAAGTAGCAATCCCGCCTCCCAACAAAGGCCCTATAATTCCACCTGAGGCAGAAGCTGAAGAAATCAGTGATAATGCATATCCCACTTTTTGACTAGGTGTATTAGTACCGACCAAGGCGATGGCCCCTGGTATAAACCCGCTTAATAACCCTTGAGTAATCCGTAAAGCAAGCAGTTGATACGGATTCGTAACAAATGCTGTTAGCGTGTAAACAAACACAAGTGCCAACCCTGCTCGGATTAGCAAGGGTTTCCGGCCGTACTTGTCTGCCATCCTTCCCCAAAACGGCGACGCGATTGCACCTGCGAAAAATGCCGCACTAAATAATAAACCGGACCATAGTTCGGTATGGTCATGCACCCCGATTTGAAGCAAAAAAATCGGCAAAAACGGAATAACCATGGAAAAACTTGCCGAAGTGAAAAACACCCCAATCCAAAGCACCCACAAATTACGCTTCCACAATTGCACGATCATCCATCTCCCGAAATCATAATATGTATTTTTAATATTGTTATAGTATCACAAACTTCATTTATTTTCACACTCGAAATATTCGATTTTAAAATTAAATAAAAAAAGAAATAGGACAGCCTATTCCTTTTTTAACTATATTATTGGTTATCCTCTTTCTCATACGCAATCACCACAACATTTTTATGTGATTGTTCACTTAATTTTTCTTCAAATGATTTGATTTCGTTAACTAAATTAGATGATAACTCAGCCGCAATATAATCTTTATCATTATCCAATGTCATCTCTCCTTTTTCATATTATTCTTCTCGGAGAGCTAAATATTCAGAAGAAAGTACATATGCGACTTTTTTTCTTTATTGCGAAGGATTAAAAAAATAGGACCAAAATGAATATTCACTTTTTAAAATAAGGTTTGCGCCGTTACGGGGTTTCTTCTTTTTGCATTTAATAAATAGAACCAATAATGGACAAACGGGGGATTGATAATGGCGTCGAAAAAGAAGGACAAGTTCTTTCAATTTTTAACAAACATGTCACTGAATTTAACAGAATGTATGAACGTTTTTTCAAATTTCAGGATGACAAATGTGAGTGACATTACCATTTTTTCGGAAAAGATAAAAGAATATGAACTAGCTGGGGATGAAATGGTTCATGACATGATTTTGGAATTAAATAATGTTTTCATCACTCCTATCGAACGTGAAGATCTCTTGGCTATCTCGATAAGTATGGATGATATCTTGGACGGCTTAGAGCATACTGCTGCCCTCTTTGAAATGTACTCCATAACGAAAATGGATGATTTTATGCATCAGTTTGTAGAAGCAATCGGACAATGTGTATCTGAAATTAATAGCGCAATTGAGAAGCTTTATACAAAAAAATTGCTTAGCATAAGAGAGCACGCCATTAACATTAAAGAAATTGAATCAAGATGCGACCACATTTTACGTGCATCGATGAAGCATTTATTTACGTTTGAAAAAGATCCCATCCATATCATACAATACAAAGATGTATATGAAACATTAGAAGACATTGCAGATTGCTGTAAAGCGGTTGCTGATACTCTTGAAGCGATTATTATGAAAAATGCCTAGCGCCGTTAGTAAAAGGGTGAGCACCATAATCGTGCTCACCTTTCCCAATGAACCCCTTCATAACGATAGTAACTGTGCTTCCTTTATTAGTTCGGGCTCCATGAACCGTACATATTTCATGTTTTATAAAAGAAATAGGTCCCTCTGTTTAAGAGACGCTTAACGTTTTACTAACAATGGATTATTTTCTTGCCTTACCTTGGAAAATCGAATAATGCCAATCATTAAACAAATCATACTGAACGCCCACATCACTCCTGCCAATCCTAATCGTAGAGAAATTTCTTCCGATGCCATTGGGTGAATATAAGGAATCGAAATCGCATCAACAAAGAACAAGAAGGCTATGACCAATAACATTAAATGAGATAACATCAATCCATAGGCTAAACTGTTTTCTTTACTGTTGGCCCAAAGGAACAATATCGTAAAAGCGGCCAATACCATTATGGTGGTGAAACCCCAAATTACTAATGTAATGACTTCTTCTTCAAGCGGCATTTAATTCCCTCCTTTTAAATCCAATGGTCAGGTCTTTTAATAGAAGCGGGTAGTTTTGTATGAATATCGCCATTAGCTGAATTAATTTGAGCCTGTGTCAGAAAAATACTTCCTCTAAGATCGGCACCGCTTAGATTGGCATCTCTTAAATCAGCACCTATGAAATCGGTCACCCTCATATCTGCATTTCTGAGGTCCGCAGCAATAAGCAGACAGCCCCTTAAGTTTGTGCCTCGAAGGTCTGTCCCTTTTAATTTAGCCCCAATAAAGTCACTTGACTTTCTAGTATTATTTTTCCTATTAGAGACCTTTGCCCGTACAAGTTCACTTGTTTGAAGGAGCAGTTCATTTACTTCTGCTCGATGGGCTGCTACATCTAGTTTAAATATTTCTTCTGTACTAAGTTTCGTTAGTTTTTCTGTTTTATCAAATACCCCTTGTAATTCCTTATGGATGGGTTGTGTATCATTTAGGCCAAGTGCTTCCCTCAAGTAAAAAAGCATTTCATGAAGCTGCTGGATCATTGGAAATACATCAAACATGTCTTTTTTAATCGATGGGTACTCCCGCCAATCATTTCCGCTAAACATAACTTGTGATACCTTTTGTCCAGCACCGAAGCATTCATAAACCGCACAGCCCCGGAAACCTTTTTGCCGCAGGTTTTTATGAATCCCGCATCGATAATTGGATTGAAGATTAGAGCATGGAGTACCCGCATCTTTATTTATAGGGAAATCTGCTGATTTGGCGTAAGGTAATGCAACACAGCATAATCCAAAGCAATTTTCACAATCTGCACTTAAATCATTAACCACCGAATCGTTAATCTTTACTAAATTAGACAATACATCCACTTCCCTTTACTACAGCCTAACATAATTACTTTTTAAACTTAGCTGTTTATTTTTTAAAAAACAACACATTCTATAGACGGAGGTGATAAAAATGGAGAACCAAAATAATCGTCAACGAGATAACAATCAAGATAATGGGGTTATGGACAAAATCGGTCAAGCCATCGAAAATGTAATGGATACTGTTACAGGTGATAATAACCAAAACAATGGAAACCAACAAGGCAGAAAAAATAACAACAATCGTTAATGAAAACAGAACGCCATTATGTGGCGTTTTTTTATGAACTTTTTTATCACTCATTACTAGTTAACTAGGTTCCTCTATGCAAAATAACCCCAAAAATATATATTCTCAAATTTGGTTAAACTAAATGAAACATTCTTCCGAAAGGACCATGGTCAGAATGAGAAGACATCAGGAAAAGAATATCTTACGATTTTTGTTTATTGTTGGTATCGTTTCATTTATTAATTTAGTTAGAAAACCGCCAACGAAAGATTGGTTGATCATTTTCTTATTGAAAAGCTATATTGCATCCATTTTTGACATGTTATTTGTGAAAAAAGGATATTTAAAATACCCTGTTAATTTAATTAAGACGTTTGATATTAGTGTTTTGTTTAGTTATCTGATATTCCCGGTAACCTGCATTTACTTCAATCAAATTACTAAGAATTCTACCATTTTGGGTATTTTAGGTAAATGTTTATTGTTCAGCCTTCCTTCTGCGATAGCAGAACATTGGATTGAAAAAAACACAAATTTAATTCGTTACAAAAAATCATGGACCTCTTTCCATAGTTTCCTTTCGATTGCCGTGACCTTCTTAATGGTCCGATTTATAATGGTATTTATAAGAAAAACAGCTAAAAAACAATCAGGTCAGACCTGATTGTTTTTTTTGTTAAATCATCACCCAACATTTTTCTTAGATTTTCACCCCTAAAAAATACCAACTTCTGAAAATAACCACTATAATAGTAAATAATACAATTTAACTATAACACTATGTTCACCAAAAGGGTTCATTTCATAAAAATCGACCACTTTTTGTAAACGATGAATAGATGATAAAAGGAGACATGATTCATGTTTTTAAACGAGCTTCAACCAGAGGAGAAAGTAGCATTTTTGGAGTTGGCCTATTTGATGGCGAAAATTGATGGAAAAAAAACTACCTTTGAACATTCAATTTTAGATGTTTATAAAAAAGAAATGGAGATAGAAAACTATACAATTCGAGGCGGCCTTGGTATCGAAGACATTGTTCAGGCATTCAAGACAGAACGCTCTAAAAATATTGTCCTGACAGAAATCCTTCGCTTAGTTTTTTCAGACGGAGTTTTTCATGATCATGAAAAAGAATCTATCCGCTTGATCAAAAAACACTTTGGATTCAATGAAGATGAATACGAAAGCTTTAAAGACTGGATCACAAAAATAAAAGAATTAGAAAACTATCCGGAGTATTGATGAATGGTCCCGGGAACAGCCTTCAAAAGAAGCGTTCCCGGGATCTTTTTGCTTAAAGAGAATTTTTTAAAAGATAGGATTATTCCTGTGTTGTACTTGGAACAATACACGAATCATATATATTAGATTGAATAGAAATTTCTTTTACCGCCAACCGATGAGAATAGGTTGCAGCAAAAGAATTGGTATTTTGACCAATGGATATATAAACGCCGGTCAAAACACGCTGGGAGGTTTGGGTACTTCTCGTAACAAAAAAGGTCCCAAGGCGGGACTTTTTTAAGAGTTATTTCTCAGAATATCGTCTACCGTTGTTTTCATAGTGAAAATCACCGTTTTCTTGAATCGTGCTGCAATGAGAAGGACTTTTATTTGGTCGGAACGGGATAACTGTTTAAATCGGGGCTCTTGCTTTAAAAAGGAACGCACGATGGACCAGCTGGCCGGCATTAAAGGAAAATCATCTAGGGGTTGCTTGTTTCGTAAACGGTGGAACCAAGTAAGCATTATTGAGGAAGAACTTTTATCAACAATACATGGAGCATAGATAGTTTTTGTATGTTTTTTGAGCGATAAATACCGATCCAGGCCACTGAGAATCGTATAACTGCCATCCTTTCGATTTTTCCTGACAACCAATACAAACATACAATCCCACATTAATCTCTGAAGCTTTTTCACATGCTCCGTAATTTTTAATGAAAGATCCGGTTTGATTTTATTTAGAGGTATATACTGTATAGTGAATTTCATATGAATATCAGCCCCCTGTTTTGAAATCATTTTTAATTATCATCATTGTTCCTTTTTGATTATATGTATGAATTATCATGTCTCATACGAAGTAATAATGAAACTTCATTCCTTAATGAAAAGAGTGATGAAATGAAGACAAGCACCTTTAAGGCATTCGCCATTACAAATGAAATTGACTTGAACAAAATCGCCATTCATTGCGGAATTCCCAAAAAGTTTACGTGGGAAGAACCTTTAATCTTAAGGGGTGACATCTTAAAAACGATTGCTGGCAAAAAAGTGGACGAGACTCAAATGGTCCTTGTTTTTTCTTTTGGCAGCATAGTGTTCATCAATTATGATGATACTAGAAATTTCTTTCAATTTATTCAGCAATTTGAGGACGATATCAATATCAAAAATGCCAATAAGTACACGGATGATTACAGCCTTCACATCCAAGAAAAAGAAACCATAGAGTTAACGGACGAATATGTGGTAGTACCTGAATACGAAAATTTCTATCCCGAATTGATTTCAACTGTTCTTGCAAAATCGGTGGCGCTTGAGAAAACCGAGGAACAGCTCGGAAAAATTCATGATAAGCTTGAAACGATGATTGATCGTCTTGAAAAAGGAAAATTGAGGATCGGCAACAAGGAACTGGCAAGAACGACGGCGAAAATTGTTCGTCATGAATACAATACCCTTGCCTACATTATGATTCTCGATAAGCCGGACATTACCTGGGCCAGCAGCACAGCGGGGGAATTTTACGATAAGATGGTAGAGTTTTTTGAATTAAATGACCGCTATAAAATTTTAAAAAGCAAAACAGAAATTTTATATAACATCATGGACGGGTTTTCAACCATCAGTCATTCGATACGGGGACTTTTCGTAGAATGGATCATTGTCACTCTTATAGTGTTTGAAATCATCCTGACATTGTTAGAAATCGCAGGCTGGCTTCCATGACAAAAAAGCTAGGATAACCTAGCTTTTTAATTTTTCTATCAAATATGGGTGAAGAGAATGAATCCATTCGCCTTTTAACTTCTCACATTACATCTCTTACCCGTTGGTACTAATAGAAAGAAACAGTATCGAAGTATAAGGCTTTGGTTACACCAATCCTTCTACCTTTTCAACCTTTAGCCCTCTTCTGGACATTTCCTCCTTTAATAAAATAATAAATTCCTTGTCTAACTTTAATGTTACTGCTTTAAAATATAAATCTTCTAAATCTTTGTTGCTTAAACTCGAAAACATATCCTACTCCTTATAGCGAACGGCATCCTTTCCCTTCACCTACCTTCATTATATTTTTAATAGCGCTCACAAACCATGCTAATATTTTCCTAAAAGTGAACAACTTTGGAAAAGATAGTAGTGGAAGATATATTTTTGGGAAGGAGGTTTCCTTAAATGGAGGTAAAACCTCATCAACAATCAGCGGAACTTAGCAATTTTATCAGTAAAATACTTCGGGAGAATTTTGGCAAGGGGCCGGAATCAGTACATGTTTCATTAGGCAGTACCTTTATTACGATTTATATTAGAAATTTCCTTTCCCCTACTGAAAGAGTGTTATTAGCGCAAAATCAGGTGGAAACCGTTCAACAAACACGAGACTTGGTCATGCAGACGTTGATTCCTGAAATAAAGGCCTATATAAAGATTGTAACCGGGATGGAGATTCGCGAATTTTATTATGATTGGGGGCTTCATAATAAATCAGCGATGTTCACCGGTATTTGCAGTGATAGCTCAAGTGTGGAACTGCCTGTCAAAGAGGAGTATAGCGGTAAAGAGGAAATTCATAAAGAAATTATCGGAATCAGCCGGGAAGCAGAAAAAAAACCAGCCGAGGTTTATTCATGCCAGCTAAACCCACGGACATTGCTTGTTATTCGAAATGGAATTCTCGTCAGCATTGAAAAGCAATTAATCCGGCAAGGAATGCGGGAGGAGCTTAAGCTCGCTAAGCGAACGCTTGAAAAAAGACTTTTACATAACAACGGGCATTTTGAAATCATCTTAAATACAAAAGTAAATGATATCTTTGTCGACTGGGACTTTGACTTAGACAAAAGTGTCATTGTTTTTATCATGAATCCTACTAAATAAAAAAGCTTTAATTTTAATATTTTAAAAAATGGTCACATAAAGTGTTTTAGTGACCATTTTTTAAAATAACTATTTAAGATGGTCACATAAAAATCTCACCTTAATCTCCAATACCCATTCATCATTTCAAATATCCTGTTTTGGTTGGTTCCGGTCAGGTTCACTAGAAATGGTGTTTCTCCTCTTTTGTTTAATACCTTCGATGCCACCCCCTCACCTAATGGAGTACAGAATAATAGATTCGTTCCTGGCAAGGATAATTTACAGCAGCGGGCATTCAGCCCTGAATCAATGAACTCCTCACCTGGTGTAAGGTCTAACAACAAACTCCAAAACCCAACGGTGTCTTTTAAATCATGAACTACAAAACCGACACTTTCCAATTCTGGATTTCCGACGGTATGGGATCCAACAAAGCCTTGCTCACTCAACTCTAACAGTCTTTCCTCATCCGATTTTTCCCACTGAATAAAAAAAGGCAGCGAAAGTTCGATAGAATCACGTTCTATGAAAAGCAGCGACCAGCGAATTTCTACTCCATCCGCGCGAACCCGTTTACCCGGGAGCGGTCCATAAACCGCAAGTCCCTCCTCTTGGAACCTTTGTGCCAGTTCCTGAATCTTATCCGTACGAATCGCAATTTTTGAAGGACCGTCCCTATTCTCCTTTGCAAGTTGTTGAACGATTTGAGTAACCAGACGGTTTTCTTCGTGCTGTTCCGCAATGGCAAGATTTTCAATGCCTAAAAACTCAATATAACTTAAACCAAAATAACTTAAAGAATTATAGGTTCCCCATGTTTCATGACGGCCGCCCTTAACCACATGAATGCCTTTTTCCCTTAATGGAATAATAGCCTTTTCAGGGTGTTTATAAAACCAAACTAAATGATCAAACTCTAATTTCATGATGTACTCCTTTCTTTTCTTTATTTTCTGCGATTAACATTATAAAAACCATTTTAGCATAAATTTTCCAACAGGCAGGAGCCGCCAAACTTTTCAAAAACCAATTTTATTTTTTTACTAGGATTTAAGGTATAATATTAATGTAATCAAATCAATTACATTTAAAGAAAGTATTTAGGAAGGTGACGATCCATGTCGATCAGCAGCCGATTTGCTGTAGGAATCCATATTTTATCTCTTATTGAAATCAATAAAGGCGGAGTCAACTCATCAGAGTTTTTAGCCGGAAGTGTGAATACGAACCCAGCGGTGATTCGAAAAATCATGGGAATGCTTAAAAAAGCAGGTTTAGTAAATGTCCGGCCAGGGATCGCCGGTGCAGAATTGGCGAAGGATTTATCGGAAATTACCTTGCTTGATGTATACAAAGCTGTAAATGTCGTCCAAGAAAATGAATTATTTAGTGTCCATGATAAACCCAAT
Organism: Neobacillus sp. Marseille-Q6967; assembly: GCF_946151075.1. GTDB lineage: Bacteria > Bacillota > Bacilli > Bacillales > Cytobacillaceae > Neobacillus. The sequence continues at coordinate 1,307,477 of NZ_OX267715.1, forward strand.
CCATCCTGCCTAGTTGGCAGAAATATACAAGATACAATCGTTCCCCTATTTTCCATTGCCGAAACGGCATTAGAAAAGGCGCTCGGTAATGTAACCATTGCAGATGTTGTAAACGATATTATAAAAAAAGAACAAGTAAACAAATAAAAGACATTCTCGCCGAAGAATGTCTTTTATATATTCATTATAAAAACCTTAATGTGGAACCTATTTCATTTATATGGTTCTGGTCTGCCCACAAGATCAAATAATGATAAGTGGTTCCTTCTATTTGGATAGGCTGCGGATAACGGACAATCAAAGCGGACTGCCCTCTCATTTCGGCTGGCTGATCATCGGATGGATAAATAAAACACGCCTCTTGAGATTGAACCTGCCCTGAAATGACACGTGGCTGTGACCCGTATGGCTGAAGCTGATGGAAGGCTTCATTCTGGCAAACGGTATGAATTGGTTCCTCTGAAGAAATCGCAGAAATTTGGAAAAATCCATCCTGACCTTCATACCGTTCTTCCGTTACTCTTCGCCAATGTCCTGGATATTGTAATTGGACTTTAAAGTTTGGATTCGTATAGGTTCGTCTAGCCCCTGAAATCGGCTTTGGTGACCAGGCTAAAGCTGTAATCGCCCCACCCGCCACTAATCGAATTGGGACAGGGTGTAATGTATCAAGATACCAAATTTCACTCGCCGTTCCTTGATTGTTACAACCGGAAAGATAAGCGATTTTCCTACTATCAGGCGACCAAGTTACCGGTACTGCAAAGCAATTGGAAATGGCTCTAGTTCGATCATTCTCTCCTTGCCTTCCTGTGGTTCTAATAAGGGAAAAATACCCCTTGTCATCAAACGCTGTTGCACTATAGGCAATAGACGATGAATTGGGAGACCAAAATGGAAAATAATTTTTCGCCAAAGGTCCTCCCTTCACTTCGGTCACTCTAACAGTCGAAAGTTCTAACGTGTAAATAATCGAGATACTTGCTCCTGGAGTAGTATACAGCACATATGCACCATCAGGAGATAACCTAACATGATTATAGCGGGTTCCAGTGTTTTGGGTAATTTGCTGTTTTCGGGTGCCATCCGCATTAATTCGAAATAACTGGCTAATCCCTGAAGTATCAGGTGCTTGAAACAGAAGTTCGGTCCCAGATGGAAACCATTGAACATCAGTTGCGTCTTGCTGATTGATTCGTTCTGCTTGGTGTGTAGAGACGTCATACAAGATGATAGCATTCCGGTTAGTATATGCTAGCTTATTGCTATCTGGTGACCAGCTTAACAATTGTCCTTCCCCTGCGGCAAATTGATCAATACTTGCATGCCCACCTTCTAAACTAGCAATATATAAAATCGCATTTCTCCCGACAAAGGCAATTTTACGGGTGTCTGGTGACCAATAAGGAATAGAGTAACTTTCTCCTAAACCTGTTGTAAGCTGTATATTCACACCATCTCGTGGTTGATACACCCAGATATCATACCCAGTCGCTCCAAGAATGGATGTATAAGCAATTAATCCAAGATCCCCTGGAGGTGCATAAGGTATGATTAACCTCATCCCTGGAAAAATATCATAAGATGCCAGCTGATTAACCTGGCGAATTAGCTCCGGATTGCTATGTCCTCCCGTTCTTACATTAAATTTTAAAGCAATTTGAAACAAAGTATCACCAGGTTGAACGATATAATAAGGGTTACCAGGCGGAACCTTTATCAGTTGACCCACTTGTATCGTAAACGGCGGCTGCAGACGGTTTGCTTCAATAATCACCGATTGAGGTACACTGTATAATTGAGCAATTTTATAAATAGAATCCCCTGCTTTTACACGATAAACATCCACACCAGGTGGTACAGAGAGCTGTTGCCCAACATAAATCGTATAAGGCGGACCAATATTATTGGCGGCAATCAAAGAATCAACCGGTAACGCCCAGCGTCCCGCTATTTGAGAGAGTGTATCACCGGAACGGACTATATAAAAAAACTGCATGAACTTTCCCCTCCAACTTTTAATAGCACCATTACTTAAAGCCGTTAAACCCTTTAGAACTCTTTCTTCTCCTGCCTATAGGCTATTCACCAGGATAATGAAAGATTCATTACAACATACAAAGGGCTTAACCTTATATTCAGTTGACAGGTTTTCTTTTTATAAGATATTATTATTTCTAGATCATTTAGTTAGGTAGACTAACTATCTAAGCGTCGGGAGGTATTTATGTATAGACAAATATTTACCAATTTTTCAACTTTGTATCGCCCTTTTATCAATGCACTAAACGGCCATTTGGCCAAACATAATCTTTTCAGTTCCCAATGGGGAATTATTCGTTTATTAAAAGATGAAGAACCACAGACCTTTCAAGCAATTGCTAAAGCCATACGTATTGAAAAGCCCAGTGCTTCAAACCTTATACACAAACTAATCGACCTTGGTTATGTTGAAACCGTGGAAGGACCAGATAAGCGGTCAAAATTAGTCCGATTAACCCCAACTGGTGAAAAGGTCTATGAGGAAGTCGATAAAACGATTGGCAGTTGGTTGGAATCGGTGGTCGAAGGTATATCTGAAGAAGATCAAGTCATTGTTTCACAAGCACTTGAAATCATGATGAAAAACTTAATAAAATAAGGGGATATTATGGAGAATTCACAGAATGAAAAACTATGGACGAAGAATTTTATTGTTGTTTCCAGCATTAACTTTCTAATTATATTAATCTTTTACTTATTAATGGTCACAATAGCAGAACATGCGGTAGAGGAATTCGGTGCTTCTACAAGTACAGCTGGTTTAGTTGCCAGTATTTTTATTATCGGAACCCTTTTTGGTCGTTTACTGACGGGTCGTATCATGGTTTCTTTAGGAACCAAGAAAACATTCTTTATAGGACTGACATTTTTCGCCATAACGACTCTTGCCTATTTTATTGCAGGGAATTTAACGTCACTAATGGTACTTCGATTACTGCATGGATTTTCTGTCGGAATAATTAGTACCGCAACAGGTACTGTGGTCGCACGAATTATTCCCCCATCAAGACGTGGGGAAGGAATTGGATATTTCAGCATGAGTCTTGTACTCGCTACAGCGGTTGGTCCGTTTATCGGTATTTTACTTACCCAGTCCTTTTATAACTTTAGCATAATATTTATTTTCAATACAGTTTTAGTTGCCATTTGTGTCGCTACTTCCTTTTTACTAAAAATAGATGAAAATCATCTGCAACAATCAACTGTTAAAGAGATTAAATTAGGTTTTTCAATTAAGAACTATATTGAACCGAAATCGGTACCAATTTCGTTTATCGCCCTGCTTATTGGTTTCACCTATTCAGGTGTGATGTCGTTTCTGTCTTTTTACAGTAAGGAAATTCATTTAGTTGAGGCCGGAAGCTTATTTTTCTTACTCTATGCCATAGCGATTTTAGTTTCTCGTCCATTTACAGGACCGCTCATGGACCGCCGTGGAGCTAATATTATCGTATATCCTGCCCTCGTTCTTTTTTCACTGGGGATGTGGTTGTTCAGCCAGGCAACTTCTAGTTTTGTATTTTTGGTGGCTGCCTGTATCATCGGCCTTGGATATGGCAATTTCAATTCGATTGCTCAAACACTTGCCATTAAAGGAATTGAAACACATCGGCTCGGACATGCGACCTCTACCTATTTCATCTTATATGATCTGGGGTTAGGCGCAGGTCCCTTCTTACTCGGTTATCTAGTGCCAGTAATGGGATACCGTAACTTATTTCTTTCTATGGTGCCAATTATTATCATTTCCATTATTGGGTATGCCCTTTTAGTCGGTAAAAATGAAGGTAAAAACGTAAAAATAGCAAAAACTGCATAAAGATTCCGATACTAAAAGATTCAACGCAAAACAATCATATGGTACCATGCAAATGAATCAACCTGGGAATACAATCATGTAAACAGTAAAAGGTCACCAAGTTTTTTAGTGGCCTTTTTTGTTGCTATTCATATTTCTTTTGAACTCACCCTAAAAATTTATAGTAATCCTGTGAATGATAGGTTCTAAATCCACATGATTCGTAGAGCCCCAATGCATGTGCATTTTTGGCCTCAACCTCTAGAAAAACAGGCAGTCCTTTTCTTTGTTGCATTTTAACCACATTTGTTAATGCCTTTCTACCTATTCCTTGGCCTCGAAGTTCAGGAAAAATTGTAAAACCATAAATCCATGCTTCGTCATTCGATTCAGAAACGCGCATTTTCCCAACAATTTTACCCTCTTTTTCAATGATTAGGTTTTGGTCACCGCCACTATCCCTAATGTACTGATTATAGTCACCTGCCTCCTTCTCTGTCATTCCAAAGCCCGAAACTTCTAGTTGTATTTCCGCTTTCCAATCATCTTTTGAAATAGACGGTCTTACGATTACTGTTGGGTCTACTGACAACTCCGTCTCCTGCCATTGCATTTGATATTCCGCAATCGAAAATTGACAAGGAATCTTTTTTAAAAACTCCTTTGCAGTAATGGAACCTGTTGGGGCATTTAACAAGATCGTCTTGATATTTTGTTTTTTCGTCTCCTCAAGCCCCTTTTCTATTAATTTGGAAAAAATTCTTCTCCTTCTGAAATCAGGATGCACCATTCCGCAAAGCTCTACTTTATCTCCAAAACCGTAGCTGCCAAGAAAACCGACAAGTCTGCCGTCTTCATAATGGAAGAAATCCTCGTCTCGGTCTCCCACCCGGTTTTTTAGCATATCAAAATTTAATTTTAGCTGGAAGCCTCCCTCTTTTTCACAAACCTCTTGTAATTCTTTTATTTCTAATAATTCTTTATTGGTTAACACTTTCTTTCCCCCTTGGAACATATATCATTTTTTAAAATCCCTTGTTTTCATTAGTTCAACAAAAAAGAGCACTTCTCCTTCACACTATACGACCTATATAAAGAAATATAATCAAAGCATTCTATATTTTGAAGCATAATAATTTTGTAAGCTTTAAATGGATAACTTTTTTATTAAATAAAATACTATGAACAAACGTTAAAAATGACTTAAATCAAGCATTACAAAAGGAGCTGAAATTTTGACGGCATATGAAACTCTCAATAAAAATTATATTGCTGGTGAATGGAGAAATGGTAACGGAAAAACCATTTATGAAGTGAAAAATCCTTATAATGATCAGGTTCTTCAGAAAATCAAAATGGCGAGTAAAGAAGATATAGATGAAGCATATAAATCGGCTGAGAAGGTTCAAAAAGAATGGGTAAAATTAAATCCTTTTGAACGTTCATCTATATTAGAAAAGGCAGTACATATAATCGAAACTAGAAGAAATGAATTTGTTGAACATTTGATTACAGAAAGCGGATCAACACATCTTAAAGCAAATGTTGAGATTGATTTTGTCATAGCCATTACGAGAGAAGCTGCATCCTTTCCACTAAGAATGCATGGTGAAATCCTCCCCTCTTTAATTCCTGGTAAAGAAAATAGAATTTACCGAAAGCCGCTCGGTGTTGTAGGAGTCATCGGTCCATTTAACTTTCCGATGTATCTTGCTATGCGTTCTGTTGCACCCGCTCTTGCAACCGGAAATGGTGTAGTTCTAAAACCAGATGAACAAACAGCTATGACAGGAGGCATTCTTCTTGCAAAGGTTTTTGAAGAAGCAGGTGTACCAAAAGGGCTACTCAATGTAGTCATACCAAATATAGAAGAAATTGGCGATGCATTTGTCGAACACCCTATACCGAGATTAATCTCCTTTACCGGATCTACCCCTGTAGGACGTCACATTGGGGAAGTATGTGGCAGAAATATTAAAAAAGTAGCGCTAGAACTTGGCGGAAATAATGCCTTGATCGTACTCGAGGATGCTGATGTCGAGAGAGCTGTAAACTCAGCGTTATTCGGTAAATTTATGCATAATGGGCAAATCTGTATGGCTATCAATCGAATTATTGTGCATAAAGACAAGTATCAATCGTTTATCGAATCCTTTGTCGATAAAGCAAAAAAAATTAAGGTTGGAGATCCAAATAACAAGGGAACCATGATTGGACCGTTAATTAATCGGGACGCAATCAATCGAATCCTTGGCCAAATAGAGGATGCGAAAAAACAAGGTGCTGAAGTGGTTTTAGAAGGAAAAGTAGAAGGAAATGTCATGCATCCGTTTGTTTTGACTGGTACCAATGATGTCGCTACTGCTAAAAATGAGATGTTTGGGCCAGTTGTAACCATTATACCTGCAGAAAATGATGATGAAGCCATCCGTATAGCCAATGACACACCATTCGGCTTAAGTGGTGCTGTACATGCTGGTTCCATGGAAAGAGGAGTCGAAGTAGCCAAACAGATTGTCACGGGTATGGTACATGTAAATGACCAAAGTGTAAATGATGAGCCTCTTATTGCCTTTGGTGGTGAAAAATCATCCGGGCTCGGCAGATTCGGTGGGAAATGGTCCTTGGAGGAGTTTACATCCGTACAATGGATTTCTGTACAAACTGAAAACAGAGAAAATCCGTTTCATACAGATTACCTAGAATAACTCTTCAATAAAAAATAAACCAGTCCTCTTCATTTTAAAGTGGACTGGTTTTTAATATTATCCGCAATTTTTTAATACGACGTGGTATCAAATTCGCTAAACTAATTTATTTAATAGTCCATCTTCCTTACACGACACCCCTCCTATAAAGGCATTAACAAAACTAAACAATGTATACAAAAAAATGATAAAAAATAAAATGTCCACTCCAAGAGGACATTTGTACATTTGCGGTGACAGGCACCGGGATTTACATTAGTTACTATTTACCCATCTTCCCTCTTTTGGTAAGTTTATATATGTAATGTTTAGTAGATTTATTTACTATCATATGGAATGTTAATAAGTTATTTATATCTAATTTGTACTTAACTATTAGAGAGAAGGATTTGAATGAACGGGAATTGGAGTGTGTTGTTTCAAGTTTTTTGGACGTTTTTTAGGATTAGTCCGGTGACGTTTGGCGGGGGTTATGCAATGGTGCCTTCCATTGTGAAAGAAGTTGTAGAAAAGAAGAAATGGTTAACGGATGATGATATTACGGAAGTGATTGCCTTGTCACAATCAATACCCGGAGCGATTGGAGTAAATTTGGCAACGTTTATTGGGTTCAGAATCCGCGGGTTCAAAGGGGCACTGGCTGCAATAATTGGCGTTTCCTTACCGACATTTCTAATCGTACTAACGTTAGGTATTTTCTATTACAGCTTTCATGATAATCCGAAGCTTGAAGCAGCTTTTATATCCATTAGAGTGACAATAGTCGCGATTATTGTGTATGCGGCAATTAAAATTGGAAAAACGGCTGTGGTGGACAAGACCACTTTTGGCATTATGTTTATCGGGGTACCGGTGTTGTTTTTCATCCATCCAATTATCGCTATCTTTCTTGGCGCTATAACGGGGATGATAACGATTTTGATTAAAAGAAAATTGGGCTACGAAACAGAGCTGAAGCAAAACAAAGAAACCGATCCGACGACTGACCCTGATTACTTTATGGGAGCAGGAATCTAAGAAATGGGAGGTTCAGCTATGGTATTATGGGAACTGTTTCAAACCTTTTTTATAATGGGCTTCGTTTCCTTTGGCGGCGGATATGCGATGATACCAATTATTGAAACGGCCGTCACGGAATACGGCTGGATGTCTGCCGAACAGTTAACGAATATGATTGCCATTTCTGGGATGTCTCCAGGTCCGGTCGCAGCCAACACCGCCATCCTAATTGGATATTCCACTGCAGGAATCAGCGGAGCCATTGTGTCGGCTTTTGCTATTTTACTTCCCTCTATTATCTTAGTGGTTTCGGTTGCTGCCTTTTTTATAAAACTGGATCATAGTCCGGTATTAGAATCGATATTTTACGGCCTTAAGCCTTTGGTGACAAGTTTGATTATTTTTGCAGCCATTAAATTTGCTCAATCTAATCACCTTTTACTTTTAGATTTTTCATTTCGTTCAATTAGTTTAATGGCTTTATTTGGACTATCGTTATTTGCCCTATTAAAACTTAAGTGGAATCCACTTTATGTTATTGTGTTATCTGGATTGGTGGGGGTCACCCTCTATTCTTAAGAAAAACTTGAGGATAGTTGTGGCACCTCTATTTCTTTTAATAGAGTTTCCAATACATATTTGATTTCAAGTAGGAAACAATTTAAAAGTAATATACCATCAACTGGGAGATGTATAGATGAAAAAAGAAGTGAAGACGACAACAAAGGGCCGTTCCAATCCAAATAATGTGCAAAGTGAGTCTGAAAATCTGGGCAATAAAAAAGACAATATAAAGGATTACAGTAGGGCATGGGAAGATGACCGCTTATAAAAGCGGCATCTTCCTTTTTTACTTATGGTTTGAAATATGGAGCAATTGAGAAAATTAAACCAACTTTTACTGCTGTTGGGGAAAAATACCGCCTTTTTTATTTGATTTCCAATCCATACTAATAGGTGGAGGTGTACCAATGTCAGATAAAAATCGTAATCAATATACAGGGACAGACCGAAACGTAACAAATAATGCTACCGGCCTTGATAATCCAAGCAAGGGAAACTACCCGGAACAACCCAAGAGTATTTCCGTTCAGCAGCCCAGCAGTATTAAGGGAAATTTCCCTGAATAATTTCAACTATGAGACAAGCTGCCAAAAACATAAGCGAAAGCGAAAAGGGTAACCAATTGAATGTGGTTACCCTTTTTCATTAGAAGTTTGTGACTGATTACGCAGTTTTAAGATAAATCTTGTAAACCAATAGGCTGTATAGGCAATTGCCACGTCAATCAGAAATAAGTAAAAGAGGTTCATACCCTTTCTGATATCCAGTAATCCTATGTATTCTTCCAATGGTGCAAAAACAAACGCATATAATGCACTTAAAAAGATGCTATACAAGTAGAAGTTTTTTTGATGGTTTATACAATACTGATAGAGCAGCAAATAGGAAACAGGCAGCACCGAAGCCGTCATACTCAACGGATTGGGCAGGTAGGATGATAAAAAATACGTATGGATAAAAAGTGATTTATTTCCAAAGATAATTTCTACATTGGCCCAAAGGATGTGTACTGTATATCCATAGAAAAATATCTCAAATATCCTGGATCTGTCTACAGAAAAGTAGACTATTATGAGCGGTATAATAAATAACCCTAATACCACCCAAAATTGCCATGTTCCTAAACTAGAATAATGATGCCAGTAATCCGTGACTAATGAATTTAATTTTTCATTCGTTTCATATATTTTGGACCAATACTGGTTGTAATCCATGAGTCTACCTCCCTTTTGGGCAATCCCCTTTTCCTTACGACTCATAACTCCAATTTCATTACTTTTTATTATGGGTAATTTTTGTTATTTCAAAACAACTAAATTTAACAAAAATCGACAAGTCTAGCGCAGGATTTTTCAATTATATTTCATCGAATTAAGGAAGGCTGTAGAATTTTTTTGAAAAAACCCACTCACCTTTGTTACTATAAGAAAAGTATTGAAATATTGTGAGGGACTTTTCATGCAAGTTAGTAAAAAACTTCTTCTAAAATTTATAAGCTACAGTATTGTGGGATTTATATGCACACTCATATATTTTCTTGCAGTTTTTATTTTGGTTGAACTGTTCAATAAAGAACCTGTGTTTGCGTCAGCCATTGCGTTCATGATCATGACAGTTTTTTCCTTCTTTTTGAACATCAGATACACCTTTGGCGGGGATGTTTCATCAAAAAATTTTATCCGCTTTTTCATTGTCGCAGGTATCGGTTTTATATTGAATTTTACGATCATGCACACGATGGTTAACGTATTATCCTTTCATTACTCTATTGGCGAATTAACGACTATACTGATCATTCCTCTGGTGAACTTTACCCTTAATAACTATTGGACCTTCAAGTCCAATACAGGGTGATTAGGTCACTTTTTACAAACGATGAGGCTGGCTCCGCAAACCTTAGGAGCCAGCCTCTCCACTACTCTTTCCGCTTTTCATGCATATATTTCATCCATTTTTTCTGTTTGTAAGAAGTAATAAAATACCCGATCATCATGGCAAAACTATAAGCAGCGGACAAGTTTCGCAACTCATCCTGATTACTATATACACCTGCTAGTATCGAAACCATTCCTAGCAGCGTTAATTGGAACCAGCGCTTTTTATTATTTTCATAAATCTTAAACTGGAAGTTTCTTCTCTGCTCTAACTCTTTTAAACTTTCTAATTTTCGAGGTGCCTCAAGGAATTCCGTTACGGAATGAATGACTCTAAAAACGGGCTGTGATTGAATCCATTGCCACACAAGGGTCCATTTATTACTTCCTTGCCGGTTTAACCAGTCTTTAAAGGCAGGTTTAGCCAATTCCATGATTTCCGCTTCTGGAGCCAAATTTCTGATAATCCCTTCAATGGTTACAAATGAGCGGCCTAAAAAAACAAATCTTGTAGGAACTTGAATAGGCAATGCTTGGATCATGTCATTCATTTCAAGCTTTAAGGCCATTAAATCCATCTCCTTCAATTGTGAAGGATCAAACGACACCCATTCCGCTAACAGCCTTTCGATTGTTCTGGATTCGGCTCCAGGCAGTAGAAATCCTAATTGAAACAAACAATCTACTGCTTTCGTGTAATTTTTTGATAGAAAACTTTCTATAAGCCCTTGAAAATAAGCGGCATCCTTTTTACTGATTTCCCCCATCATGCCAAAATCAAGGAGGATAATTTTACCTTCTGTTGATATCAGCACATTTCCTGGATGTGGATCGGCATGAAACATCCCCGGCTCGAGCCATTGGGGAAGGAACACTTTTATTAGTTGCTGCGCTATTTCCTGACGATTCACCTCTAATTGGTCAATAGCATCCTTATTGGTAAACCTTATTCCTTCCACCCACTCCATTACCAAAACTTTGGAAGTACTTAAATCTATATGGACAGAGGGAATCTGTACGAATTCCATTTCTTTAAACCGCTCTCTAAATAATAGAATCGAATGCAGCTCTTTTTCATAGTCTAGTTCTCGCTCGATGACTTGTTTTACTTCTTGAAATAAAACTTTAAAGTTAATAAATCCTTTTGGAACAGGAACAAAGTGGTCCGCAAACCAAATAACGATTCGCAGAATACGGAAGTCTGTCTCTACAATCGAATCGATATGAGGCCGCTTTACTTTTATCGCTACCTCTGTCCCATCCTTTAAGACCCCTTTATAAACTTCTCCAATCGAGGCAGAAGCAACAGCCGTTTTTTCAATAGATTGGAAGTGTTGTTGATAGGAATCCCCCCATTCTTTTTCAAAAATCACTTCGATTTCCTTCCAGCTCGACGGCGGTACGTTATCGGTCAAGTCTTCAATTTGACGGATAAAGGCCTCCGGTAACAAATCGGCCCGGATACTTAAAATCTGACCGATTTTTATGAGCAACCCTTCTAATTCAAACAGAGTTTTTCGGAACTTTTCCCCGATGTTTCCCCACAGTTTTTCCCACTCCAATGGTGATTTGCGGCTTAGTTTATACCAATAAATTTGCAGGAAGATAATCAACACCATCGAAAGCACCCGATACATACGAACAAACTTATTTGTCGTTTTCATCGTACACCTCTATATCAGCATTCTTTGTCTTATTTTCATTTCGACAATTTGAAAAAATTACCTGCTAAGAACACCTACTTATTAAAGCCTATTGTCCTTTTGCAAAATTCCTTCTATTTTTTATGTAGACGAATAACTAATGAAGTTGGTTCCAATTTTTACCAAAAATACAGGTATAAAGATTAAGGTAATAAGTCGGATTTACTTTCCCCCAACATCTCTTAAAATACATAGAAGGAGGTAGAGTAACATGTTCAAAAGAATCATCATCCTTGTGGCACTGTCATCCATTTTACTAACATTAGTAGTAGTGAAAAATCAAACAGCTTCTCCTGTTCATAAAACAAATACTGAAATTGAAGATTCTTCTTGGTATAAAACAGTAGAATACGAGATTACCAAGATCGAAGGAGATCAATATTATGGAATAAATAAGGACGGCAAACAGATTATTTTTTCGGCAGAAACCATCTCATCTGGTGAAAAGATACAAGTTAATGATAAGGTGCTTTGCTATTTTGAAAAAGACAATTTAGGTAAAGGCATTGTAAAAGTGGAGAAAAAATAATTTTACAACCAGTTCAAAGCAATTCTAAATGCTAGAAAGGAAAGGTAAGATGAAGGAATTTACCATTTGTTATACGTTTGATAATGAAATCATAACTGAAAAAGCAATGAAAGAATCTGATGTTACAAAAGCAGACGTAGAACAAGAAGTATTAGAAAAACTGGACCGTCAAAAGTATTTTTTGGTAAAAAATGAACAAGGGAGTTTTATGATCAATTCCTATTTAGTGCGTTATGTACGTATCATGCACGAAAAGATATTAGTTTAAAAAAAATAGAGCTATCGAAATAGCTCTACTGTGATTCCATTTACTTTTTTAAAACAGGAATCCAGATTTCACTTCTAAATGTTTGGGAGGTTAAATCCTTATTTTCATTCCAGAGAATTTCCGGCCCTTCTACTTGTTCATATCTGGAAGATGGAAACCATTCGGAATAAATACGTCCCCATACATTTTGCAATGTTTTAGGAAATGGTCCGATGGCTTCAAACACCGCCCATGTTGACGCAGGAACTTCAAGATGTGTGAAGTGAGGTGGACACTCCCTTGTCGTTGCTGCACCTATATAATGGTCAAGCTCCCCCTTTTCCTCCATCCGGCCTTCGGAAAAATTGGCAGATGCACTCAACAAACCTAATGGCTCTTCATTCGATAGGTTTTTCAGTTCATTTATTTTTTTCATATCTAAACTCTGCCACATTGCAGCAATCTCGGGGTTGACCCCGTTAAAAATAATCGGAACCCGCTTTTTAATTCCAACAATGCAAAATGCCTCTTTTTCTACTATTTGATAATTCAATTCACTGCCTCCTTTAATCGATAATTGGAAGCTCATCGGTGGATAGGCTTTTAATGAATGTCCATGAGTTTTAGCTTCTGATGGTGTAATACCATGCAGATTGTGAAAAGCTCTTGTAAACGAATCCGGTGAGTTGTATCCGAACTTTATCGCAATATCAATAACCTTCACATTTGGATCATTAAGTTCAAAAGCTGCAAGAGTCAGCCGTCTCCGGCGGATATACTCAGACAGTGGAATCCCTGCAAGGAAAGAGAACATCCTTTTAAAATGATATTCCGAACAATAAGCCAGCCTCGCAACTTCTTTAAAATCAATTGTGTTCGTAAGATTTTCCTCAATATATTGAATGGCATTATTCATAGGCTGCAAATCCACTTCGATAACCTCCTTTACCATAAGAATAGCAGGTGTTGAATCTTTACATCCGACAATCGGTGCACCAATTTGCAGGGGCTTTATTCATTTTCAATATAACGCATAAAAAAGCCTACTTCCATTAGAAGTAGGAATTATTTTTTAGAAAGATGATGGTAATTTATAATTGCCACCTTAAATTTCCCTTTACAGTTCAGTTTATTACTGTCACATGGTAATAATATTTTTACTTTAACAAGGTCTTCTGCTTTCCAATCACGGCCATCGACCGTGATCTTCACGTTCATTTCATATGAATGGTTATTTATGTATGTTATATCTGTGATTCTTGTCCATTGCCAGTTGATGTTTTTATTCTGATATTCTTTTTGAACGCTTTTATCAACTTTTGGGAAAATGATATCTAGAATTATATCCTCCGTTGTAACATAGATTCCCTGGTTGATACTTGGAGAAACCTTTGCTTGCGCAGCGTGTAAAGGAATAAAGGCTAAAAACAATAATACGAAAATAAATCGCCTTACCATCTATGAATCACCCCATTATCGTTTACTCCTTATTCTTTATCAAAGTTTAAAAAATAATCTTTTCTATTGAACATAGAACTAACGTTCGGTTATAATAAAGTAACAACCTATATTTTTTTAAAGGAGATGGGAAGAATGATTAAGCCATACATAATGTTTAACCGAGAATGTGAAGAGGCTTTTACTTTGTATCAAAAGGCTTTTGATGGTGAAATGCTTGCGTTTCAAAAATATGGAGACATGCCTCCAAACCCTGATTTTCCTGTTGCAGAAAGCGATAAAGACCTTGTATTACATGTTGAATTAAAATTAACGGAAAATGGAGTCATAATGGGGGCGGATGGAAAGCGGACATTAGCAGATGCTGAAAAGGTGCACATCAGTGTGGAACTGGACTCCGAAGAACGCGCTCAAAAGGCATGGAACATGCTAACTGACGGCGGTACAGTACATATGGACCTGCAGCCTACATTCTTTGCAAAGCTTCACGGCTCCGTGAAGGACAAATTTGGCATCTCTTGGATGTTTACAGTCAGATAAAAATGAGCTGATCTTTCAGCTCATTTTTATTGATTGGGGATTTTTTAATTAGTTAGATTATATTTGCCTAAGATCCAAGTAGAGCCATTAAATAAAATTTAGAAGTTTATCATAGCCCCTCTTTCATCAAACACGGATGAAGGGTTCCAGGCCACTTCCCATAGATTGTTTTCTGGATCCGCAAAATAAGCGGTTCTTCCACCCCAAAAGGCATCACTTGGTTCTCTTAAAATTTTTCCGCCTGCACTTCGGATTTCTTCAATGGTTGCATCCACTTCTTCCGGTTTATCAACATTGATCGCTAAAGTCACACCACGAAAAGTTTCTGTGTTGTTTTGGAGAGGAACTCCTGCATCTTTTGCTAGTTCCTCTATCGGAAAAATGGAGAGGAGCGTTCCAGCCGTTTTAAAAACAGCATAATTGTCGGAACTAAATTCCGTTTCCTCCCAGCCAAGCCCTTTATAAAAACTACGGAGTTGAGGTAAGTTAAACGCCCCAATTGTTATTAAGCTAACTCTTTGCTTAATCATCATCTATTGCCTCCATTATATGTATTATTTTAATGAATAGGTCATAGGGGAAATCGGATACCATTCACGGTCTGCTCTTTGTCAGTATCAACAAAACCTAGACGATGATAAACTTCAATTGCATAGGGTGATGAATTGACTGTAATTTCCTTGATATCCTTTTGGTTTTTACATTTCGTTTCTACCGTTTGGAATAACCTTTTTGCGATTCCTCTTTTATGAAACTCCTTTTTAACAAACAACATACAGATATGATTCTTTCCTCTTATGGCAATGACACCTGTTAATTGATCGTTGATTTTGCATCCCCAAAATTGTAATTCACCTATATCAAACTGTTCTATAATAAATTGATAACCTACAAATTTCCTAAATTCCTCAATGCCTTGCTGTGAGTAGTCAGGCGCTTCAAACTCTAGAAAAACAGTCCAAACTAATTCCAGTGCGGCTTTAATCTCACTTCTTGATAACTTTATAGCTTCCATGCCTCATCACCTACACCTTAAGCAATCACTTCTTCAATAATGGAATGACCTTCAGTAGCTTCTGAATCAAGCCATCTCCATTTTTCGTATAACCGGATACGTCCGTCGGGGAGAATTTTAGGAGTAGAGTTACACTCTCCGCCTCTAATTTCATTCTGATGATTCACGTGATTATACCTAAACTGTAAACATCCGTCTTCTTTTATTACCCCGACCAACATACCTTTAATAATTTCCCCGCCGCTATATGTAGCTGATATGATATTTCCATTTTGTTGATATTCAAAGATCGTTTGGGAAGACACTTCACCATTATCTGTGTTTTCAACCGATACGAACCTGCGACCATGATAATTAATCAATCTCTTATTCCCTCTTTCGTTATAATGTTACGCAATTCAAAATAATCATAACAATTAAATTAGTTAATGTTAACAATATTAAGTGAATTTTTTTAAACTTAAGCAGCTTTACTCGTTAACTACTAGAATTTGGTTTAATTAGCCTCATTAACTACCGAATTCAAGTTTTCAAATCTTGTTGACTACCGAACTCGGTCTTTCAAGTCTAGTTCGGTCGCCAATAGCCCTTGTTGACTTCCGAACTTGGTCTTTCCAATCTAGTTCGGTCGCCAATAGCCCTTGTTGATTTCCGAACTCGGTCTTTCCAATCTAGTTCGGTCGCCAATAGCCCTTGTTGACTTCCGAACTTGGTCTTTCCAATCTAGTTCGGTCGCCAATAGCCCTTGTTGATTTCCGAACTCGGTCTTTCCAATCTAGTTCGGTCGCCAATAGCCCTTGTTGACTTCCGAACTTGGTCTTTCCAATCTAGTTCGGTCGCCAATAGCCCTTGTTGACTTCCGAACTGGGTCTTTCCAATCTAGTTCGGTCGCCAATAGCCCTTGTTGACTTCCGAACTCGGTCTTTCCAATCTAGTTCGGTCGCCAATAGCCCTTGTTGACTTCCGAACTGGGTCTTTCCAATCTAGCTCGGTCGCCAATAGCCCTTGTTGACTACCGAACTTGGTCTTTCCAATCTAGTTCGGTCGCCAATCCCCCTTATCGACGTTCCGAACCCATCCTTTCTAAACTACTTTCGTTACCAACACCAAACATGATCCGAAAATAAGAAGAGAGCCTGCTCCCTTTTATATGGAAGCAGGCTCTTTCGACCAATCAACCTAGAAATAAGTCTGAAGATAAATAACGCTCTCCTGTATCTGGAGCTAAGCACATGACTCTTGCAGTTGAAGGCAGGTTTTTGGCAATTTCAACAGCAAAATGGGCTGTTGATGCTCCGGATGCCCCTACAAAGATACCTTCTTCTGCTGCAAGACGGCGGGCCATTACTTCTGCATCTTCATCTTTAATCAGTAGAATTTCATCATAAACTTCACGGTTTAAGATGCTCGGAATGAATCCTGGACCTGTACCCGGGATTTTATGAGGCCCCGGCTGTCCGCCTGATAATACCGGTGAACCATAAGGCTCAATCACATAGATTTTTATATCAGGAATCTTTTTCTTTAATTCTTCCCCAACCCCGGTGACCGTACCACCCGTTCCGGCTGTGACCACTAAGGCATCAAGCTTTCCTTCAAATGCTTCGAAAATTTCAACGGCAGTGGTTCCGCGGTGAGCGTCCGAATTAGCTGGATTTTCGAATTGCATTGGGATAAAGCTGGCAGGAATGTCACTAGCCAATTGATTAGCTTTTTCAATTGCCCCGCTCATCCGCCGATTTGCCGGGGTTAAGTGAACCTCTGCGCCATAGGCTTTTAAGATTTTTACCCGTTCCAAAGTAGCATTGTCGGGCATAGTGATGATGCAGCGATAGCCTTTGACTGCACATACCATCGCGATGCCAATGCCGGTATTTCCAGAAGTCGGTTCAATAACAGTGCTTTTTCCGGGAAACAACTTCCCTTCTGCCTGCGCACGCTCAATCATATTAATCGCAGCACGGTCTTTTACACTGCCCCCCGGATTGAAGGATTCCAGTTTTATGTATACTTCTGCACCGGACGAATCCGGTATTTTATTTAATTTTACAATGGGGGTGTTACCAATTAAATCAAGAATGGATTTGTACAACTTCAAACTACTTCACCTCAAGAATTTATGTAATATCATTATTATTATATCTTTTATCAAAAAAATGCTAAAGAAAAAGGATGCCAAGCTTTCTATCACTTGGCACCCTCCTATTTTTAGTTAATAAATTGATTATCAATTAATGCCGCAAAATCTGGCTTTTCTTTTAAGAATTTAAGCTCAAGTGAAGAGTTAGCGAACTGTTGAATTACATCAGTGTTTACTTCTTCGGTAAAGCGGATGTTTGTCCAAGCAGTATCAACTACATCTTTATCAAGTTCTTGCTTAGTAATTTCTTTGATGTTCTTGATGGTAATTTCTTTTGCTTCTTCAGGGTTTTGCTCGATAAAATCAATCGCTTCTTCTTGTGCTTTCACGATTTTAGCAATCACATCTTTGTTCTCGTTAATTTTCTTACCACTAGAAACTAAGATGGTATTCGGTAATGTTTTACCGTAAGCGATTTGAGTGCTGTCGACAATAATTTTTGCACCGGCATCCTTCACTAATTGGCTTGCCCATGGTTCTGGAACAGCCGCTAAATCGACTTTACCAGATTCAAACATGCTCGCATATTGAGCAGGATTTCCTGTCACATGGCTTAATGTCCCTCCAATTCGAGCGGATGAAATGCCGTAATCTTGCAGGAATGTTTCCATTTGAACATCATGCGTGCAGCCTACACCAGGAGTAATAAACGTTTTTCCTTCGAAATCTTCAACAGAGTCGATGCCGCTTTCCTTACTTGCTACGATTGCAGTACCACCAGATGATGCACCGGCAAGAATTTTTACATCAGCACCATTCGTAAAGTTATTCATTACAGGTCCTGGTCCTACTAAACCGGCATCAATATCGCCTGTTTTTAGTGCGGTCATAAACGCACCGCCGTCTGGGAACGTTTTGTACTCGATTTTAACGTCCTCGCCCAATGCCTTCTCATAGTAACCCTTTTCTCTAGCAACCATCGCAGGTGCATGGTCAATATTGGGAAAATAACCAATGACAACGGTATCCTTCGCGTCTCCGCCACCGGCATTGCTTGTCCCACAACCAGCCAATAATCCCATCCCTAGTAATAATGACATTCCAATTGCTTTTGTTCTCTTCTTCATCTCTTTTTATCCCCTTTAATTTGTTGTCTCTAAGCCCCAACGACGGATAACATTTTGTTCCATCCGCTGGAAGAAAATAATATCTACAATCGTTCCAATTACACCGATAATGATCATAATCCCGATTACCATACTCATATTACCGAAATCCGATGCGTACTTCAGAGTATAACCCAAACCAGGGCCTGTACTTAGGATTTCCCCTGCCATCAAGGCACGCCAAGCAAATGCCCATCCAAGACGGATTCCCGTCACCGCATATGGGATCGATGCAGGAAAAATAATCTTGAAAAACATATCGAATCCTTTTGACCCCATCGTTTGCGCTGCCTTGATATAAAGCGGCGGCACATTCTTGATTCCAATCCTCATATTGATGGTCATCACCAATGTGGCTCCAAGAATAACGATAAAAATAACCGAGCTTTCATTCAGACCAAACCACATAATCGCGATTGGCAGCCAAACGATACTTGGGACACTCTGTAACGCCAAAATCAAGGTACCTAACGTTTCATCGGCCGTTTTATTTTTTGCTAAAAGAATCCCTAAGCAAACTCCTAGAACAATCGCGATACTTAAACCAAGGGCTAATCTGCGGAAACTGGCAAGAATATCATAAATTAAGGTTTTGTCAGCAAACCCCTGACCTATTGCATTTAATACGTCCGTTGGTGCCGGCATCAGCGATGGTGAAACCTCAAATACCCGAACGGATGCCTGCCAAACGATTAGGAGAAGTGCATAAAATATAACTCGTTTAATTGTTCGCTGCATAAGCCAATTCCTCTTTTACGACTTTATCGATCTCTTGCTGTAATAACCCTGAAATTCTTTTTTCTAACTTTGCAACCATTTCAGGATGTGATGCGCGTGGCCTAGGAATCGTTACCTGAATATCTTCAAGAACTACACCTGGTCGGGTCCCCATTACGATGATTCTGTCAGATAGTTTAATAGATTCACTGATACTATGAGTGACAAATAGTATCGTCTTTTTTGTTTCAATCCAAATTTTCTCTAATTCATGGTGAAGTCTGGAACGAGTCTGTTCATCCAGTGCCCCAAACGGTTCATCCATTAGTAACACCTTAGGGTTCATCGAAAGTGCTCGTGCTATCGCCACACGCTGCTGCATTCCGCCTGATAGCTCATGCGGGGAATGCTTTGTATAATTGCTCAGTTGAACCATTTGTAAATAATGATGAGCAATCTCCCTCGCTTCCGTTTTCTTCATTTCCTTCCGGAGCGGGAACATGACATTCTCTTCAACGGTCATCCAAGGAAACAATGCTGCCTGTTGAAAAACCATTCCTCGATCTTTGCCTGGTTTTTTGATTGGATTTCCGTTCAGCAGGATTTCGCCGCTTGTCGGCTTCGTTAACCCCGCAACAATCGATAACAAGGTCGACTTTCCGCAGCCTGAAGGACCCAGAATGGAAACAAATTCGCCTTCTTTAATATCAATATTTATATTTTTAAGTACATCACTAGTAACCTTTTGACTAGTAAATTGTTTATTAATTTGGTTAATTTGTAGAAACATATTCTCACCTGCTCTTTACCTATAATTCACACTAGTTTAATCGGATTAGTTATAATTATAGTGCTTCTGCCTTTAAAGTCAACATTTTCTTAATATATTAAAACGGACATGCCTTTTGACATGTCCAGTGGATTTTCCATTATATAGATGTAGTTTTTTCCGGCACAGGAGCTTTCTTCCCGCCAACCGATAGCCATGTAACGAAAATAATCATCAGTAAAACACCAAATAACTGAACGCTTTGCAACATCGTTCCAAACCAAATTACGGAAACAATCATCGCTGACAACGGCTCCACGCTTGATAAAATGCTCGTCTCAACCGCACTGATATACTTCATACTGCTCAAAAATAAAACGAACGCGATGGTTCCGAAAAAGATTAAAATCGTAATCATCAAGACTACGTTGGAATCAGCGAGTGTGGCCCATTCATTCGATTTCCAAACTTGATTAGCTACACCCAGAACGATGCCTCCTATCAACATTGCCCAGCCAACAATGATTAAAATACTCCACTCCTTCATTAACCGGGAAGGATACAAGGTATAAAAAGAATAAGTAAGTCCAAGAGCCATGCCCCAAAGAAGGGCCTCCTTGCTAACTAACAAACTACTAATTGACCCGTTCGTCAGCAATAAGAAAAGACCCGCTAATGTCCCGGTAATCCCAACAACTTGGTAACGCGGCGGAAATTTTTTATTCGTTAATGAAACATAGATGGCGATAAATATTGGTGCCGAAAATTGTAATAATGTTGCAACAACGGCATCACTGGCTTCAATCGCTCCAACGAATGTATATTGAATGCCCAGCATACCGAATATACTAAATAGGACTAGCTGGTTTCGATAAGATGCGGTTTTCCACACATCAAAGATTTTTACTTTTCTAAAAAATAAAAACGCTAGTAAACATGTTCCCGCTACTATTAATCTAATCGTCAATAAAAAAGATACTGATATATTCGTATGGACTAAAATCCACTCAATGATTGGTCCGGTAATCCCCCACAACACAGACCCGATGATGATCATGAGTATTCCATTTAACCGTGACATTCTACTACACCCCTAATCCCCTTTGTAACTCTTCTCATTATATCAATTGTAAAACATTTAACAACAGTAATCGTAAGGGTGTAGAGGTGGTTGTGCGGGAAGTATCCATTTTGGGCCAAATGCAGGATCACGCCAGTGCCAGGCCCCCAATGCTGCTGCACATGCATCAATGGTATGACTTTCTTCTTCCACCATGTTTGGCAGTTTAGTTAATAATTGCTCCTCTAGCCATTTTTTGATGTAGGTTCGCACCGAACGATCCTGCTTATATGATAATACGTACCCAATATCTTTTAACGGAAGTCTTGACCCTATTACCGCACCCGGGTGTACTTCTGCGATTGAGATTGGATGTGGGGCACCAAAATTTTGGATCTCCCTGCTTAGCTTAATCCCTCTTAATGTAAGATAGACCATTCGGTTATAGGTGGGCGGCATAATAGATCCCGGTCGCATTCCTAAACTAACAATATACTTCCTGAGCAGCTTATCCCCCTGCCGGTCTCCTCCACCGTCTTGATAAGAAAGTGGAGCATCAATCCCAATTACCACTTCATCGATTTGAGCCTGCTGGTTGATTTCTTCTAATATTTGCAGATCATTTAAGTTTTGGGCAATCTTAATAAATTGCATGTGCCCATTTTCCAACTCAAATAGCGTAAGAACTGTATCCTTAGGGTTACTTGGGCCGGATAAATCAAGACCGATTACTATCATTGAGTACACTTCTCTTTCTCTAATGGCTGTCGAGAACTCCTAGAACAAAAACTGGAGTGGACTATACTATGATAGATTTTCTTAAAATTTCTTGGAATTAAACTTCTAAAATCTTATATAACTCCTCAAGTTTTTGAATTTGAAAAGTTGGAACGATGCTTGTATTATTTGGTTTCATCTTAGGGTTGAACCAACATGTATCAATTCCAGCCCATTGGCCGCCTTTTATATCCGAGCTTAAAGAATCACCAATAATTAGCATTTCTTCCTTTGAAACAGTCGGAATCCTGGCAAATACATAATCAAAAAATTCCTTCATTGGCTTTTGGTAGCCTGTGTCCTCTGAAACAAAGATTTCTTTAAACAAGGTATGTAATCCTGAATTATGCAACCGCTTATACTGAGTTTTGGACACACCATTTGTTACAATATATAAGTCAAATTGACCCCGTAATTTCTTAATTAATTCTAAAGCTCCTTCTATCAGCTCGTGACCTTCTTCTAAGTATGAACGGTAATTTTTTTCAAGAAGAACACCGTCAACTTCTTTCCCATATTCTTTAAATAATAGTGAAAAACGCGTGTTCACTACCTCATCCCGGTCAATTTCTCCTTCTTCAAACCTTTCCCAAAGGCCTTGATTAATATTTTTGTAATTATTCTCTATTTCGGTGGTTAACGTAAGTTGCTGCTCTTCAAAAAGCATACGTAAGGCTGACCCTTCAGCCGCCGCAAAATCTAAAAGGGTATCGTCCACATCAAATAGTAAAGTTTTATATTTTTTCAAAATAATCCGCTCCATCTACTGTATCAAATTAATGTTAACGACTCTTATTATAGCACTTCACTTCTGACTTTAAAGGATGGAGACCTTGATCGTGAAAATGATAAAAAGTTCCAAGATATCTCTCTAGGAACTTTTTTGTTCATTAATCGATTTTTTTGTAATTTAGGATGGCAATTTGCCCATATTGCTTCATCTTAGTTAGTTTTAATTTGAGCTCAGGATTATTTTCTTTAAATAATGGTATTCCGTTACCTAATATTGCTGGAATGATGGCAACAACGAATTCATCTACCAACTTCTCTTTCAAAAAAGCATCCAAGAGATCTGCCCCGCCAACTATCCAAATCTTTAAGCCGTCCTGTTCCTTTAATTTGTGAATAAAAGAAGGAATATCTTCATTGATAAATTGTACGTGATCATCATCGGTTTGATTTTGTCTAGAAAAGACATAGCACTTTTTACCTCTATATGGAAACTCGTCAGCTAGAACCTTTGTGTGCTGGTAAGTTTTGTTTCCCATGATGATTGTATCAACGGTATCGTAAAAAGCACTGTAACCATTATCCCCTTCACCTTCAGCCGCCTCCAGCCAATCTATGCTTCCGTCTTCCCTCGCAATAAAACCATCTAAACTGGCTGCTATGTACAAAACTATCTTTCTTTTACTCGTCATCGTTTTAAACTCCTTTCTATCTTAACTTGATTTGGCTGCATGTAACAATATTCAGTTCATTAGCATCCGAATAGTCATGTAGACAAGCTAAAGGTAAAAAAGCCCCAGCTTTCTTACTATTAATAAGAAAACCGGAACTTTTTGCGTGAAACAATATTGTTGAAACAAGGTATTTCGAGACGTGACAGGCACCTATTCGAATAATGGGCTTACGGCTTTTTCGTTGTGGATTCTGTCGATTGCTTCTACTAGTAGTGGAGCTACGGAGATGATTTTAATTTTCTCTGTTAACTTTACATCTGGTACTTCGATGGTATTGGTTACTACTAGTTCTTTGATTGGTGATGATTCGATTCTCTGGATGCTGTCCGCTGTGAAAACAGGATGAGTACATCCCGCATAGATGGATTTAGCTCCGTTTTCTGCTAACGCCTTTGCGGCAAGAGCAATGGTTATTCCTGTATCAATTAAATCATCGATGATAATCGCATTTTTTTCTTCCACATTACCAATGACGCTCAGGAATTCAGGAGCATTATTGTCAGGTCCTCTCTTATCAATCAAAGCAATAGGTGCATGTAAGAGGTTTGCCATTTTTCTTGCTCTTCCGATACTTCCATGATGTGGCGCTACTATAACAATATCTTCCAAACCTTTTTGCTCAAAATATTGTGTAATAATGGGAACACCTACAAGATGTTCCACCGGAATATCAAAAAATCCTTGAAGTTGTGGTGTATGTAAGTCCAAAGTCAAAATCCGTGTAGCACCTGCTGCTTCTAAAAGATTGGCTACTAATCTCGCCGTAATCGGCTCCCTGGAACGCGCCTTCCGGTCTTGACGCCCATACCCATAGTAAGGCATGACAACATTAATCTTCCCTGCAGAAGCTCTTTTTAACGCATCGATCATAATCAGAAGTTCTAAGATATTATCATTAACAGGGTATGCCGTGGATTGCACAACAAATACATCCCTGCCGCGAACACTTTCATCTATTCCAATTTGAATTTCGCCATCGCTGAATTTATTGACTGTACATTTTCCTAATTCGCAGCCCAAAAGCTTTGCCATTTCTTCTGCCAAAGTGCGATTTGAATTTAATGTAAACATTTTAAAATTTTCTTTTAATTGATATGCCACCTTACATCCTCCAACTTAAAAAATTTCTTCTCTTAGAATTCTTTTTGCCAAGTCCTTTTATTTTACTACATGGGCTGAATGAATGGTAGGAACCTGTATCATCAACAGATAATTTTTTTATATCTAGCGTAATAAGAATGGTGATAACCTGACTATTGAAGGCAATTTAACTGGTGATTTTTTCGATTAAATGTTAGAGTAAAAAAATCACCATTATAGGAAAAGAGGAGTTAACATGAACATACTGTGGGATTTTGATGGTACGCTTTTTGATACATATCCGGCACTGGTCGAAGGCTTTGTAAGCTTAAGTCAACAAGATTTAGACCGAAGCGAAGTATTAAAATGGCTTAAAATCGATTCTAAAACTGCTTTTAAACATTATGGTATAAGTGAGGATCAGAGAGAAGAATATAAAAGATTATACAATGAAAATTCGAAACTTTATAGTAAACCCTTTGACCATCTGGAGAAAGTTTTAGCTGAGGTTGAAAATAATATCATCGTGACACACCGTGATAAGGAGTCAACTACTCGCCTTCTGGAAAAATACAATTTATTGAAATACTTTACGGAAATTGTATCAGTTGAGGAACAAGGATTCTCCAGAAAACCCCACAGTGCTTCCTATGAATTTATATTAGAACGTTACCACATTGACATGGTTGTAGGCGACCGTGACCTGGATTTAGTTCCAGCTAGGAAGTTAAAGATTACGACTGTTGCGTTTCAAAATCCAAACATAGAAGCTGATTATTATATTGACAGCTATGAAAAGTTTATTCCCTTAGTGTTAAAACCGTTTCAAGAAAAAATGCAAAGCCCCGTTGATCGCTAGGATCATGGGGGCTTTTTTCGAAAAATAAATTCTTATTTTATCTCGGTTGCTTCAAATCTTTTTAATTGAACCGGCCCCGCTAATAAAGTACTTACATTTTTACTAAAGGACTTATAATGAGGAGTCTTTACATGAAATTCAGTAGCTTGTTGATCCTTCCATTCTTCAAGCATGACGAAGGTATTTTCTTGTTGTGTATCTTCATAAAGATTGTAACTAATGTTACCTTCTTCTGCCTGGGAACCTGCAATAACATTCTTTACCAAATCAAGAAATGTCTCTCTGTGCTCCGATTTCACCTTAATAAATGCATGGTAAATAATCATATCCATTCCTCCATATGTAGTGATAATAAAATGCCTTGGTATAAAAACAATTTTACAAGGCCAATTTCCTAATTATCATTCTAACATTGATCCTATTTGTAAATCACTACTGAATTTATATGTATATTTATATATTAAAAAACGCCTAAATCATTTAACATGATTCAGGCGTTAGTAAACGTATCGTATAATGACATTAATAGTACTCACTCTATGTATGGCGGAGAAAGAGAGATTTGAACTCTCGCGCCGGTTGCCCGACCTACACCCTTAGCAGGGGCGCCTCTTCAGCCACTTGAGTATTTCCCCGAAATAAAAATGGCTCCGCAGGTAGGACTCGAACCTACGACCGATCGGTTAACAGCCGATAGCTCTACCACTGAGCTACTGCGGAATAATAAAAATTTTATAAAGTATCCATGGTGGGCCTAAATGGACTCGAACCATCGACCTCACGCTTATCAGGCGTGCGCTCTAACCAGCTGAGCTATAGGCCCATAAAATAGTGGAGCGGGTGATGAGAATCGAACTCACAACATCAGCTTGGAAGGCTGAGGTTTTACCACTAAACTACACCCGCATATGGCTGGGCTAGCTGGATTCGAACCAACGAATGACGGAGTCAAAGTCCGTTGCCTTACCGCTTGGCTATAGCCCAATGATAACCTATTTTACAACAAATTTCAACAAGAAATTTTGGGGCGACTGATGGGAATCGAACCCACGAATGTCGGAACCACAATCCGATGCGTTAACCACTTCGCCACAATCGCCATCATGGTGGAGGGGGACGGATTCGAACCGCCGAACCCTGAGGGAGCGGATTTACAGTCCGCCGCGTTTAGCCACTTCGCTACCCCTCCATATTGGAGAAAAGTTAGGTATTAAACTGTAATCTAAATGGTGGCTCAGGACGGAATCGAACCGCCGACACAAGGATTTTCAGTCCTTTGCTCTACCGACTGAGCTACTGAGCCATAATAAGAATTGCTGCCTAAAACTTTATTGTTTTAATACCTTTGCTCAAAAAACCTTACGGTCTTTCTCGCAGATTGCCGCAGAAGCTTGTCCAATGAAGTGAGCAATCTGCTCTACCGACTGAGCTACTGAGCCACACTATTTATATCAACAGTAGGAAACTACTGGGATAAAAATGGCGGTCCCGACCGGGATCGAACCGGCGATCTCCTGCGTGACAGGCAGGCATGTTAACCGCTACACCACGGGACCAGATTGCGGGGACAGGATTTGAACCTGCGACCTTCGGGTTATGAGCCCGACGAGCTACCAGACTGCTCCACCCCGCGACGATAAGATATAAAAAAGTAATCTAAAATATGGCGGAGGAAGAGGGATTCGAACCCCCGCGCGGTTTAACCCGCCTGTCGGTTTTCAAGACCGATCCCTTCAGCCGGACTTGGGTATTCCTCCGTATTTGGAAAAATTACTGATGGACCTTGTAGGACTCGAACCTACGACCGGACGGTTATGAGCCGTCTGCTCTAACCAGCTGAGCTAAAGGTCCAGTAGAGTTCTACTTGGAAACTATTTGGTAGCGGCGGAGGGGATCGAACCCCCGACCTTACGGGTATGAACCGTACGCTCTAGCCAGCTGAGCTACACCGCCAAGTAGTAAATTCAATTATGGTGGAGCCTAGCGGGATCGAACCGCTGACCTCCTGCGTGCAAAGCAGGCGCTCTCCCAGCTGAGCTAAGGCCCCATATTAGTAAGGTAAGTTCCTGGTCGGGAAGACAGGATTCGAACCTGCGACCCCTTGGTCCCAAACCAAGTGCTCTACCAAGCTGAGCTACTTCCCGAGAAATAATGGCGCGCCCGAAAGGAGTCGAACCCATAACCTTCTGATCCGTAGTCAGACGCTCTATCCAATTGAGCTACGGGCGCATTATTTTTAATAGATTAAATTGCTTGGTGCCGAGGACCGGAATCGAACCGGTACGGTAGTCACCTACCGCAGGATTTTAAGTCCTGTGCGTCTGCCAGTTCCGCCACCCCGGCATATTTGGAGCGGAAGACGGGATTCGAACCCGCGACCCCCACCTTGGCAAGGTGGTGTTCTACCACTGAACTACTTCCGCAAATATGGTGCGGGTGAAGGGAGTCGAACCCCCACGCCTTGCGGCGCCAGATCCTAAGTCTGGTGCGTCTGCCAATTCCGCCACACCCGCATTTATTAAAATGGTGAGCCATGAAGGACTCGAACCTTCGACCCTCTGATTAAAAGTCAGATGCTCTACCAACTGAGCTAATGGCTCAAAACTAAAATTGTACCCTAATCTTTTATTACTCTGTCAGCGTCCCCGCCTCAGGCAGTTAATTCAAGCTGCGGCTCGGCGTGTACTCTGCAGTTTCTCGGAGTAGCATATTCAATCGTGCTCTATCCAAAAAGATGGTGCCGGCTAGAGGACTTGAACCCCCAACCTACTGATTACAAGTCAGTTGCTCTACCAATTGAGCTAAACCGGCATATATGGTGGAGGATGACGGGCTCGAACCGCCGACCCTCTGCTTGTAAGGCAGATGCTCTCCCAGCTGAGCTAATCCTCCATACATACAGCCTGGCAACGTCCTACTCTCACAGGGGCGCTTGCCCCAACTACCATCGGCGCTGAGAAGCTTAACTTCCGTGTTCGGTATGGGAACGGGTGTGACCTTCTCGCCATTATTACCAGACTATTTATCCGACACTATTTTATTATAATGTCTTTTTTATATTTTTCAAGAGGAAATTTAAAAAAATTTCATTCTCTCAAAACTAGATAATTCAGAAGAAGTTCCATTAAGAACAGAGTTAAAGCCTAATTGACTTGGTTAAGTCCTCGATCGATTAGTATCAGTCAGCTCCACATGTTACCACGCTTCCACCTCTGACCTATCAACCTGATCATCTTTCAGGGATCTTACTAGCTTGACGCTATGGGAAATCTCATCTTGAGGGGGGCTTCATGCTTAGATGCTTTCAGCACTTATCCCGTCCGCACATAGCTACCCAGCGATGCCTTTGGCAAGACAACTGGTACACCAGCGGTGCGTCCATCCCGGTCCTCTCGTACTAAGGACAGCTCCTCTCAAATTTCCTGCGCCCACGACGGATAGGGACCGAACTGTCTCACGACGTTCTGAACCCAGCTCGCGTACCGCTTTAATGGGCGAACAGCCCAACCCTTGGGACCGACTACAGCCCCAGGATGCGATGAGCCGACATCGAGGTGCCAAACCTCCCCGTCGATGTGGACTCTTGGGGGAGATAAGCCTGTTATCCCCGGGGTAGCTTTTATCCGTTGAGCGATGGCCCTTCCATGCGGAACCACCGGATCACTAAGCCCGACTTTCGTCCCTGCTCGACTTGTAGGTCTCGCAGTCAAGCTCCCTTGTGCCTTTACACTCTACGAATGATTTCCAACCATTCTGAGGGAACCTTTGGGCGCCTCCGTTACTCTTTAGGAGGCGACCGCCCCAGTCAAACTGCCCACCTGACACTGTCTCCCACCCCGATCAGGGGTGCGGGTTAGAATTTCAATACAGCCAGGGTAGTATCCCACCGACGCCTCCACCGAAGCTGGCGCTCCGGCTTCTCAGGCTCCTACCTATCCTGTACAAGCTGTACCAAAATTCAATATCAGGCTACAGTAAAGCTCCACGGGGTCTTTCCGTCCTGTCGCGGGTAACCTGCATCTTCACAGGTACTATAATTTCACCGAGTCTCTCGTTGAGACAGTGCCCAGATCGTTACGCCTTTCGTGCGGGTCGGAACTTACCCGACAAGGAATTTCGCTACCTTAGGACCGTTATAGTTACGGCCGCCGTTTACTGGGGCTTCGATTCAGAGCTTCGCTTGCGCTAACCCCTCCTCTTAACCTTCCAGCACCGGGCAGGCGTCAGCCCCTATACTTCGCCTTGCGGCTTCGCAGAGACCTGTGTTTTTGCTAAACAGTCGCCTGGGCCTATTCACTGCGGCTCTTCGAGGCTATTCACCTCAAAAAGCACCCCTTCTCCCGAAGTTACGGGGTCATTTTGCCGAGTTCCTTAACGAGAGTTCTCTCGCTCACCTTAGGATTCTCTCCTCGCCTACCTGTGTCGGTTTGCGGTACGGGCACCTTTTATCTCGCTAGAGGCTTTTCTTGGCAGTGTGGAATCAGGAACTTCGGTACTATATTTCCCTCGCTGTCACAGCTCAGCCTTACGGTAAGCGGATTTTCCTACTTACCAGCCTAACTGCTTAGACGCACATATCCAACAGTGCGCTTACCCTATCCTCCTGCGTCCCCCCATCACTCAAACGATAAAGAGGTGGTACAGGAATATCAACCTGTTGTCCATCGCCTACGCCTTTCGGCCTCGGCTTAGGTCCCGACTAACCCTGAGAGGACGAGCCTTCCTCAGGAAACCTTAGGCATACGGTGGATGAGATTCTCACTCATCTTTCGCTACTCATACCGGCATTCTCACTTCTAAGCGCTCCACCAGTCCTTACGGTCTAGCTTCAACGCCCTTAGAACGCTCTCCTACCACTGACATCGTAGATGTCAATCCACAGCTTCGGTGTTACGTTTAGCCCCGGTACATTTTCGGCGCAGAGTCACTCGACCAGTGAGCTATTACGCACTCTTTAAATGGTGGCTGCTTCTAAGCCAACATCCTGGTTGTCTAAGCAACTCCACATCCTTTTCCACTTAACGTAAACTTTGGGACCTTAGCTGGTGGTCTGGGCTGTTTCCCTTTTGACTACGGATCTTATCACTCGCAGTCTGACTCCCACGGATAAGTCTTTGGCATTCGGAGTTTGTCTGAATTCGGTAACCCGATGAGGGCCCCTAGTCCAAACAGTGCTCTACCTCCAAGACTCTTACTACGTGAGGCTAGCCCTAAAGCTATTTCGGAGAGAACCAGCTATCTCCAAGTTCGATTGGAATTTCTCCGCTACCCACACCTCATCCCCGCACTTTTCAACGTGCGTGGGTTCGGGCCTCCATCCAGTGTTACCTGGACTTCACCCTGGACATGGGTAGATCACCTGGTTTCGGGTCTACGACCACATACTATTTCGCCCTATTCAGACTCGCTTTCGCTGCGGCTCCGTCTCTTCAACTTAACCTTGCATGGGATCGTAACTCGCCGGTTCATTCTACAAAAGGCACGCCATCACCCATAAACGGGCTCTGACTACTTGTAGGCACACGGTTTCAGGATCTTTTTCACTCCCCTTCCGGGGTGCTTTTCACCTTTCCCTCACGGTACTGGTTCACTATCGGTCACTAGGGAGTATTTAGCCTTGGGAGATGGTCCTCCCTGCTTCCGACCGGATTTCACGTGTCCGGCCGTACTCAGGATCCACTCAGGAGGGAACGAAGTTTCGACTACAGGGCTTTTACCTTCTATGACAGGCCTTTCCAGGCCGCTTCATCTACCCCGTTCCTTTGTAACTCCATGTTGAGTGTCCTACAACCCCAAGAGGCAAGCCTCTTGGTTTGGGCTGTTCCCGTTTCGCTCGCCGCTACTTAGGGAATCGCGTTTGCTTTCTCTTCCTCCGGGTACTTAGATGTTTCAGTTCCCCGGGTCTGCCTTCAATACCCTATGTATTCAGGTAAAGATACTGCTCCATTACGAGCAGTGGGTTCCCCCATTCGGAAATCTCCGGATCAAAGCTTACTTACAGCTCCCCGAAGCATATCGGTGTTAGTCCCGTCCTTCATCGGCTCCTAGTGCCAAGGCATTCACCGTGCGCCCTTTCTAACTTAACCTAAAAGGTTTTACTCTTATTAATAAGAGAGAAAAACTAAAATGGCGATTACTCGGTTCTTACTTGGTTACTTCTTCTATTACGATTATCTAGTTTTCAAAGAACGATTAAAAAAAGCTTTGAGAGAATTGCTCTCTCAAAACTAAACAAACAAGAAACGGTCAACTTCTTATCAGTCCGAAAGGACTGCATTATCCTTAGAAAGGAGGTGATCCAGCCGCACCTTCCGATACGGCTACCTTGTTACGACTTCACCCCAATCATCTGTCCCACCTTAGGCGGCTGGCTCCTTACGGTTACCCCACCGACTTCGGGTGTTACAAACTCTCGTGGTGTGACGGGCGGTGTGTACAAGGCCCGGGAACGTATTCACCGCGGCATGCTGATCCGCGATTACTAGCGATTCCGGCTTCATGCAGGCGAGTTGCAGCCTGCAATCCGAACTGAGAATGGTTTTATGGGATTGGCTTAACCTCGCGGTTTTGCAGCCCTTTGTACCATCCATTGTAGCACGTGTGTAGCCCAGGTCATAAGGGGCATGATGATTTGACGTCATCCCCACCTTCCTCCGGTTTGTCACCGGCAGTCACCTTAGAGTGCCCAACTGAATGCTGGCAACTAAGATCAAGGGTTGCGCTCGTTGCGGGACTTAACCCAACATCTCACGACACGAGCTGACGACAACCATGCACCACCTGTCACTCTGTCCCCCGAAGGGGAAAATCCTATCTCTAGGAGTGTCAGAGGATGTCAAGACCTGGTAAGGTTCTTCGCGTTGCTTCGAATTAAACCACATGCTCCACCGCTTGTGCGGGCCCCCGTCAATTCCTTTGAGTTTCAGCCTTGCGGCCGTACTCCCCAGGCGGAGTGCTTAATGCGTTAGCTGCAGCACTAAAGGGCGGAAACCCTCTAACACTTAGCACTCATCGTTTACGGCGTGGACTACCAGGGTATCTAATCCTGTTTGCTCCCCACGCTTTCGCGCCTCAGCGTCAGTTACAGACCAGAAAGCCGCCTTCGCCACTGGTGTTCCTCCACATCTCTACGCATTTCACCGCTACACGTGGAATTCCGCTTTCCTCTTCTGCACTCAAGTCCCCCAGTTTCCAATGACCCTCCACGGTTGAGCCGTGGGCTTTCACATCAGACTTAAAGGACCGCCTGCGCGCGCTTTACGCCCAATAATTCCGGACAACGCTTGCCACCTACGTATTACCGCGGCTGCTGGCACGTAGTTAGCCGTGGCTTTCTGGTTAGGTACCGTCAAGGTACCGGCAGTTACTCCGATACTTGTTCTTCCCTAACAACAGAGCTTTACGACCCGAAGGCCTTCATCGCTCACGCGGCGTTGCTCCGTCAGACTTTCGTCCATTGCGGAAGATTCCCTACTGCTGCCTCCCGTAGGAGTCTGGGCCGTGTCTCAGTCCCAGTGTGGCCGATCACCCTCTCAGGTCGGCTACGCATCGTCGCCTTGGTGAGCCGTTACCTCACCAACTAGCTAATGCGCCGCGGGCCCATCTGTAAGTGACAGCTTGCGCCGTCTTTCAGCTTTCCCTCATGAGAGGGAAAGGATTATCCGGTATTAGCTCCGGTTTCCCGAAGTTATCCCAGTCTTACAGGCAGGTTGCCCACGTGTTACTCACCCGTCCGCCGCTAACCTTCAGGAGCAAGCTCCTAAAGATTCGCTCGACTTGCATGTATTAGGCACGCCGCCAGCGTTCGTCCTGAGCCAGGATCAAACTCTCCAAGAAAGTTGATTAGCTCAAATTTACGTTGGCTCATGTACATCTATATAATATAGAAGAAACATGATTATTATTGTTTGTTGACGTTTTTGTTTGTTTAGTTTTCAAAGAACAAGTTTATCTATCCTGTCACTTCCGTAAAAAGCGACAGATTTACAATTTAACATATCAATATCGCAATGTCAATTATCATTTTTAATTCTTTTTAAAAGATGATAAGTTGTTTCAAAAGCGACTTTTCTATCATAACACTATCTATCTCTTATTACAACAGAAACTTTTTCCAACTCTCGGAGAGAATAAATGGTTACATGATCGTAAATACTTTGTTTACGATATAAGGGTTCATATCCTTTGTCGTCTGTTCCAAAGGGAACTTTTATATAATATCAACCTGATTAAATAAGTTCAATCGGAAATTATTTCCAAATCATTTAAATTAACATTTGGATTTAATCAACAATCTTCAGCCTCCTAATTAGCCTTTATTAAGGTCCCAAGTAAATTCTTCTTCTGAAACTACCCTTATGCCATTCCTTCTAAGTAATGCAGCAGTGACACCATTCCCAGCTACTTTTTTTCCATTAAAATCACCGCTATATATCATTGAGCTCCCGCAAGAAGGGCTGTTTTCCTTAAGTACAATGAGCTTTGCCTTTAGTTCAAGTGCTTTTTTTAGAGTTTCATAGGACCCTATAATGAATGATTCCGTAACGTTGTTACCTGCTTTATCTATTACACTTGCTTTACCGTCCAGTACGTCTTCACCGGTTCCTCCTACAATTTCTGCAGGTTCCCTCGGCGTGGACAAACCTCCTAACAGTTCTGGACAAACAGTTATAGCATCACCTTCTTTTATCAATTGATTGATCTTGTCATGTAAACAGTGTGTTCCATTATACCTTACCTCTAATCCAGCCAAACAGGCGCTTACTAAAATCATTCCTAACACCTCAAATTCATATTTCCAATCTATAATAATAATCGTATTCATTTTACTAAAAATAAGTCTGACTCCCAAGGAATAAGACTCTTACTTGTCTAAATAGTATAAGTATTCATTTTGTAATAAGAACGGGGCATGTTGCCTTTTGCACAACGTAATGACTACCGCTTCCTAGGAATAGCTTCTTTAGGCCGCTTAATCCCATGCTTCCCATTACAACTATATCGGCGTCATTTTGCTTCACAAAATCTACAATCATTTGTCCAGGATTACCTTCTATTATACGCCTGTTATTTTTAAGAAGAGATTAGAAATATTGACAACTTTGTTATTGTTTATTATTCATTCAGGACGCTAAAGGGTTTATTTCGTTTGTAATTCTTTTAGAAGTCTTCGTAACACTTAACTGAACTTGTGGCTGGATTCGTCATTCGTGTTCATTAAACATCAAATTGATTAAAAGAGCTTTCCTTCATGGAGTGCTTTTTTATTTACTCTGAAAAAGAGGATATTTGCTAGATTTTAAGAATAGTTATAGAAGGATAGAAAGAGGTGATAAATGTTATGCTTCGTGCCGAAAAACTAGAAATGAAGGATTCTCTTGAGGCAATTGAGTTTTATTTTCAAAAAGGATGGACAGATGGTCTGCCGATTGTCCCTCCTACCGAAGAACGCATTACTGAAATGTTAAAAAGCGTCAACATGGAGGCTGATACGGTTGTTGGTAGCATCCCTGAACGCGGCAGAGTATTTACCGCTGAGCTGGTGGCGATTAATGCGGTGATGGCGGGATGTTTGCCAGGATATTTCCCTATTGTCATGGCTGCGGTTCAAGCGATCTCTGAACCTGAATTTGGTTTACATGGCCCCAGTGCCAGCACACATGGAGCCGCCATCATGATCGCGGTGAACGGGCCGATTGTCGAGCAAATCGGGTTAAATTCAGGAGCCAATGCCTTTGGTCCTGGGAACCGCGCCAATCCCACGATTGGACGAGCCATCCGATTATTGCTGATCAATGCCGGCGGTTCCCCGGAGTTTGACCGATCCACTCTCGGCCATCCAGGCAAATTTAGTTTTTGTTTTGCTGAAAAGAAAACAGCCTGGACTCCCCTTCATGTTCAAAGAGGCTTCCATGAAAATGTTAGTACTGTCACGGTTTTCGCTTGCGAAGGGCCAAATCAAATACAAAATCATGGTTCCTTAAAAGGTGAAAGTATCTTAAAAACAATGGCAGATCGGATGAGTCCATTAGGCAGCTTCAACATCGGCAGTGAAACGGAAATGGCAGTCGTCCTATGTCCAGAGCATTATCAACACTTGCACCGTGAAGGCTGGACGAAAGATAGTGTTCAAGAATTTCTTTACAAGCATGCCAAACGGTCCTTAAAGGAGATGAAAAATGGCGGCATCATCGAGGCTCCTATTGAAGAGGGTGATGATGAAATTTTCAAACATGCCCTTCCCTCACCCGAGCATATTCTCCTAATGGTGGCCGGGGGTGAGGCCGGAAGATTCTCTGCCTGTATGCCTGGCTGGTTTTCCTATAAACAATCGAAAGCCGTCACGAAATCGATTAAAGCGGCAACAGGCTTTACCTGACACGAATGCTCTTAACCAATCGGTGATTGGTTATCATCCATTTAATCTAAGAAAGGTGGTTAGAATTTGAGTTTATTTGTTTTTAACCCTACATCCGGCCCTAGTTTAAAAGAATTACGAATGGCCAAAAGAGAGAAAAAATTGGACAATAGTGTCATTGGTTTAATCGATAATGGGAAAATGAACGCTGATACTGTGATTCAATATATTGCAAAGCGCCTCCACCATAAGTACAACCTCAAAGAGATTATCCATCACAAAAAAACTTCTTTTTCTCACGGTTTGACAAAAGCTGAAGCCAGCATGCTTGCAAAAAAATGCGATTTTATCATTTCCGGTGTCGGTGACTGAGGCTCATGCAGCTCGGGCAGTTTGCTCGATGGAATCATTTTAGAACAAAATGGCGTACCTACTGCAGTCATCAGCACAAGCCCTTTTGTTAGCTCAAGTAAAGAAATGGCAGTGGCGCAAGGGATCCCCGATTATCCTTTTGTTACCCTTCCCCATCCAATTGCAGCAACGGAAGTGGATATTTTGCATGAGTGGGTCGAAAACATAGTTGCTGATATTGAAAGTATTTTATTACGGGGAGAATGAAAAACTATCTAAAGGCAAATCCGCTATGGATTTGCCTTTATTTATTTTAGGTATAATTTTCCATTTTTCTAATTTTCCCTTATAATATTTGGCTTAGATGGATATCATGATGAAGCGAAATATAAAGAAAATGGAAGTGGTTCAGTTGGAACATATAACCGGAACCTACAACGATTACTGGTTCACTTTTTCAATTCTCCTGGGAATTCTTTTTTCCTATATTGCTTTGGACCTGCGTTGGAAAATGTTCGTATTTAAAGATTTTATGTATCATATGTGGCTTTTAGGCTGTGCTGTTGCTATGGGAATTGGGATATGGACAATGCACTTTGTGGGGATGCTGGCGATGGAAATGCCTAAGCAAGTATTTTATGATAGCCGTTTCGTATTTCTTTCGATGTTTATCTCGATCATTGGGACTGGACTTGCCTTCGTTCTTATGAAATTAAATCGATTTAGACTCGTGTTATCCAGCCTGTTAATGGGCGGAGGCATTGTGTGTATGCACTATTTAGGTGTTTGGGCATTAAATTTGAATTTTTCCATCTCCTTTCAACCCTCTATCGTCATCTTGTCGTTTTTGATTGCTGTTACCGCTGCCTTCTGCTCTTTATGGTTACTCTTTTTCTTTAACTTACGACATTCTCTGCATTTTAAATGGCGGATCTTAAGCAGTATCTTAATGGGAATTGGAATATCGGGAATGCATTATATCGGGATGTGGGGAACACAGTTTCATCGAAAAACCATCCTGCTGCCTATTGAACCTTATTTCAAGATTAGTTCCAGTAGTTTAAGTACATTTATTAGTGTCCCGGCCATTATCGTTGTAATGATTATGTTATTATCTAATGCTTTTCTTGATAAAAAGCTAATTTTACAAATGAAGGATTTACATGACAATGAAAAAAAGCTGAGAGATTCAGAAAAACTCTCACTTGTCGGAGAGCTTGCAGCTGGTGTAGCGCATGAAATTCGAAATCCCTTAACGGCATTAAAAGGGTTTTCTCAAATGATTTATGAAAATCCCGTACATGAATCCAATAAAAGATATGCAAAAATTATGATGGATGAAATCAACCGAATTAATTTTATCGTAAGTGAATTTATGGTACTTTCCAAACCGCACATCGTGAATATATCCTTAACCGATTTAGCTCAAAGTATAAAGAATGTGATTACCTTGTTAAATACGCAGGCCATCATGAAAAACATTGAAATTATTCCGGAATTTATCGGAGATCATTTTTTATTAAAATGCGAGGAAAATCAAATAAAACAAGTGATTGCAAATATTATTAAAAACTCCATCGAGGCCATCCCTCATGGAGGAAAAATTCACATCAAAACGGAGAAAAAGGATTCCTTTCTTACCATTTCGGTAAAGGATAACGGAGTCGGGATCCCTCTGGAAAACCTTCATTTGTTGGGAAAGCCTTTTTTTACAACGAAAACGGAGGGTACAGGCTTGGGGTTAATGGTGAGTAAAAAAATTATTCAAAACCATAATGGAAAATTTGAAATCAATAGTATCCCTGACGCAGGAACAACTGTCACCATCTCCTTACCTATCGAACTTGATCATTTAAAACAGGTAAAAATGAATCATAAAATTAAAGAGGATACCTCTTTTTTTCAATCTTCCTAACAGCTTTACCATTAAGGGTAAAGCCTTTTTATTGATTTCTCAAAACAATCATCCCACATATCATAGGGATAATCATTAACAGCCCAACCGTTAACGTAGGAATTGCTAAACGGGTGGCAAAGATAGCGCCAAATTCACCGAGAAATCCACCTATTAAAAAAGGAATCGCGGATTTTTTTTTATCAGCATTGGGTTTGGCGTGATACCAGGCATCCCACACAGTATAAGCATAAAATCCAGGATAAAATAGTACGTATTGAAAATTAGCAGCCTCTAAAGCTTTTTGGTGGAACCCGTTTAAATCAAGATGAATGGCTTGGTTAATATGACCAAACACATTATCATAATGTTCCGCGATAACTAGAAAAACACCTTTTAGTAACTGTCGATTATAAAGTTGTCCGAAACCGGGCATGAGCATGGAAAATAAAGCAGCAATATTCCTCATGGAGTTCTCCTTCGTCTTTCAAAATCTGATCGTATGCATTAATATATTTTCCAATTATATGGAAATAACAAGGAATAAAATAATACAAATATCGACATTTTCCGCTTAAATCCATTTACTAAATAATCCCTCGAGACTTAGCCTCTAAGGGATTTATTTAGTAAAGCTATTAACTATATATACCTCCCATTATCCATGGGCGATGTCGATAAGGACCGATAGGGATTTGGATTAGACTGGTTTTTCGTAGTGAATCCATCTTATAAATCTCATCACACAAGTTCACATCATACCCAAGGAGTGGGTGCCCCCCCATCCCGATAGCTGTTGCAGCTAAGAGCAATCGCTGGACGAGCATACCTGCCTCCATTTGTTGGATGCGATATCCTCGATATCCGAGTGAATTTTTATAAAAATCCTTGTCTCCAATGACATGCATGCAAATTGGTACTTGAAGTAAATTTACATTATCTAACGACATTCCGGATTGGAGCAGGATTCGATGATCTCCAGGCTGAATCTGTCGTAAGGCATGAGAAGTTCGTTCATATTGATACGCACCGCTCGGAATCCCTTCAACATGATACAAACAAACATTCAATGAGACACGCGGCTCATTGCTCAAATGGGCCGCTTGCAAATCATTTCGATATAAAAAGGAATCCGTCGCCTCCTGTAGCAGATTTGCCAGTACCTGAAGATTAACCTTCCCCAAAACGAAATCCATCGCAGGAGAAAACCGGTTTCGACAAACAGACGCAAAATCATACCTTGCCTGCTCCATATGTGGCAGAGCTACAACTGGACCGTTACCATTCTCATTTTGCTTTGCCTCTGCCCATACAAACGCTGAGGTAGAATCCAGCATCGACACTTCATTTAACTTAGTTAACATTGCGTACTCCTTAACCCTCTTTGACCGGACGTAGTGATGAGGCTGAATCGCTGTTAGTTCTTTGCACAACTCGGCTGAAGAAACCATTCGATCGTTTTCACATCCGCTGGTGGTCCAAATAGTTGCTTCCACCGTTAAAGGGATGACCGCATAGACGCTCTCCTCTTTTTCTGATAATCCAAGCAAATGATTTAATGCCCGATCTAGAAATTGAAAGTATACCCCGGTCTCGAACCCAAACTGCTTCGCTGCTTCCAATAACTGTCCCATCAGCACACCCGCATCCAATCCCTGCAGCCGGTAAGCAAAGTTATTATATTTGAAAAAATTCTTCCAAAACATGGTCGAGACAAAAACCGCACCAAAACAGGAAGAAACGTCACATCGATGACCAAGAGCCCTGGCAACATAGGAATCGAAATTGCCTTCTCGCAGCAAAACTAAGCGGTGATGAGCCACATCATAATGATAAACTCCAACTGGTAAATCATCGATTTTCAAATAGACGTATAATTCGTTTGGATATAACGCTCCACCAGAAGGAGCAAACCTTCTTGACGAAAGCATGAGGTCTTCTGGAGAATCCGAGTTAAAAACAGATTGACTAAATTGAGTTAGACCATAAACATACCAAAGAAAATGTCCTATTTCACAAAGATTAGGCGTGGAGGGTTGTTTGGGACCTTCAAGTGTCAATGGAACTTCCAGCGATAATGGCACCACAGGTAAACCGCGGTATAATTTATAGGCAAGTGGTCCATCTTCCCAATCCACTTCCCAATTCGGAATGCTTGCTTTTTCAATGTCAAAATGTAAATTGTGTAGAAACTCATCTAGAATCATAACTTCCAGCCTCCTAGTGACTGCTTACGGAAAAGGATGCGGATGTGGATTAAGCTGTTCGACTGTCAGTGGTTCAGTCGTATAGCCCAGTTCCATCGGGACTCTGAGTACCCTCTCCAGCCCGGTTATGCGGGTAAGATGATGTCCGAAAGTCATCGGCAGCATTCCCGGTATTAGCACTTTTACACAATACAGTCCGTTACGATATGTTTCTGGTGTAGTCTGGTCAACCACAATCACATCGAGGTTCAGTCGGCGGAAAACTTGAAGGATATCCTGAAGATCGTCAGTAAGATCTAGATGATTCGAATCCCATTTGAATTCCTCCGCAAACGTTCTAAAAGGACGATTGTCGTCCAGCAAAAATTTTAGGCGCTCTTCGGCATCCGGTAAGCCGTAGAGCATGCCATGGTCATCCATCTGTCGCACCAGCGAAGAATCTTCCAGCATTCGTTGATACTCCTCCCGGTTCTCCTCTAATTTCTCATCCAAAGTAAGCATCATCGCAGCCAACTCGTGAACTGCGGTTTTAACTGCCCGTACCGGGTCCAAATGAGCACCAGCCGCACAGATCAGATTTAATCCTTTTTCCTTTCTATTTTTGGCTATCGCAAAAATACTAGGAATGCCGTGCTCCATTGTAGAGTTATATACATATAGGTCATATCCCGCGACCGCTCGTATCCGTTCGATCATTAACAGCAGCTCTTCGTCTTCCGTAGAGTATGGGTCAAGACGCGGGAGCGGCAGCTGCGCGTACCAAGTCATCAGGAACGAATCACGCTCTACTACTTCCATAATGCCGTAGAAAATAGCCTCTTCTAAACTACCTCCCAATGCGCACCCATTGGAAGTTTCATAGACAAATCCTCGTGACCCGGAGCCCAAACTGTAATAGGCAAGCAGTTCTGGAACCAGGATCGAACGTTCTTGCAAAAATGAATATCCCCATACCCAATTGATTGGGCGATCGGGATCAAATTTTTCAAATGGAAAGCCTGGTCTCTCGTACTGTTCATTCGCGTGTATACCCACTTCAATCGGATGGAGTGCTTGATTTTTCAAGTGGTTATAACTATCATGGACCACGGTCCGTTTGCCGCGAGGCTCAAGTCCGCAGTACCTTTCCAATCCTTCCAAAATCGCCGTTAACTCACTTATAGCGTAGGAGTTAGTCCGTCCTGCTGTTCCCTCATCTCCCTCAAACAATGGCAAATTGACACCTACATCGGCAAATGGAGGCTTAAGGTTAACCATTTTATCATTCAAAAGCCCTGTTCGAGGATCTAGATAGTCTGTTACTAGAACTTTATCCAGGTCATCTAACGAACGGCTGCGGAAACTGTTGCTGGTAATCTTCGGGCTTTTCCCTAATGATATCCGGGCCATATCTGATGAATCGTTAGGTAAAGGACTGCATACCTCACACAAAGGGACGGGCAGAAACTTGTGCCATGAACTCTTCAAGGTTTTCAGATTGATAAAACATACCTTTTCTTCGGAGTAAGCCTGCTCACCGTGGAGGATTCTTTGTACCTCCGCCCCGATCAGATGAGTCAACTGCAGTAGTCCCGTGCGCGATGCCCAAGATTCCTGGTGCATGCCTCCGTTTCTCTCTAACTGGTTTAACATTTCCCACATCTCTTTACGGTCACGTACTGTCATAATACGTCTCAGATCAGCACATTGAGAGCACCCTGGCATCCCCGGGCGAACAAAAGGTCCAATAATGCCCTCCCCAAAAGAAACAAAGCCTCTCAGCCAAGGAGTATGGGTTCGATGAAACAGTTCTTCAGCCTTTTGATGAACAGTGGGATTCCAGACATCTTGTAACACCAATGCCAAATCAATCGATACAGGTAGGATTGACTCGAAGTCAGTTTGGCGAACAACAAAGTATTCGGAGGACAGTTCTTCACACATGTGATCTGCAAGCAGCCCTTCTCCAACAACCAACACAACAGCACTCATGTTAATCCCTCCTCTCTTGAACCAATACCCCAAATACCCCTGCCAATTCCTGATTCATAAAAGGGTCCAGTTCTAGATCATATACCAAGAGCTGCTTACCGTTCTGTTCCAAGATTTCCATCACGGCCTGCAAATTCTCTGATTGTAACCTCTCATCACATGCAGGAATGTCAAGGTTTTGCGGTTCTTTTTCATCAAGAAGGGTGGATGAAACCTCCAAATATCGCGGTGTGACAAATTCAGCTTGGTTTTGCGCTTGTGCAATAGCCTGTTGCAGCGCCTGCCGCAACGCCATGGTTCTATTCAAATCGACACTTCCATACCATCCGTCACTAGTACCAACCCACACAACAGGAAAACCCGAAACCTCATCGCCTAAGGCAATGGTCGGTGCTCCCTGCATTGTCGTCAGGGCCTGCAAATAAAATTGGCAGCGTTCATCTTCTACTGTACTTAACTGCACCTGAGAGACAGAGTACATCTGCTCAAGACATTGCCTGGTCAATTCCTCATCTAAATACTTTTGAAATCCTCGGCAAACCCCTTCCGCGAATGTTTCACCAACTCCAACTTCAACTTGTGGAGGTATTTCGAACCTGCCTGTTAGTCTTGAAACATACGCTTCTATTCCGGCAAGCCCCGCTTCCCTTCGTGCTTCTTCATGTG
The DNA here is from genome assembly GCF_946151075.1 of Neobacillus sp. Marseille-Q6967. Classification (GTDB taxonomy): domain Bacteria; phylum Bacillota; class Bacilli; order Bacillales; family Cytobacillaceae; genus Neobacillus. The sequence goes on from NZ_OX267715.1 coordinate 1,350,372, forward strand.
TCAGTCCTGTACAGACAATGTCTTGCAACAGTTCTGCTGGTCCCTCTGCCAATGGATCGGCTGCCTGAACACGGCACTGAGCTAACGGAAGCTGCTTTAAAGCCCCCTCTTCCCAGCTATGGAAAATCCCTGATACATTTGATGTTAACTGGTTAAAGTATAGAAGCAATGAACCCGGTTCACCTCTCTCTTTTCCTTGAACTAGCCGCAACTCTAAATCCTCTACTAATCTCACGAATGGCTGTCCTGTCACCAGCGAATGCGGCAGAAATCTATGCCAGTTTCCTTCCAATGTTTCCAAGTCAAGGAGAAAGAATTGATTCTTCTGTTCTTTTTCCGACACACCCGTAACGTCTTTAAACAACTCAAATACGATGACATTCGCAAGCATGGCTCCCGCTGTAGAAGAAAAAGCAGAATACGGATGGTCTTTGGTGAGAGCTGATTGATGAATACGGCGCCAGGCAGACTCCCAGCAACCTTCTGAGTCTGGGTGCACTAATGGCCCCGCTAATCCCATCTGTTCTAAGCAGATAGCCGGGAGAAAGACCTTCTTCTCTTCTCTGCAAACACTATGTAGAAGTCGTAGTTCCTCTACATCGCTCTTTTCCGAGACATACAAAATATAATCAAAGTGTTTCACCAACTCCTGCCAATTCTTGTTTCGTTCGATTTCCTCTACCGCCACTTCATCATCTGTTTTACGGGCATGTTCCACAAGTTCGAGCAACCGACGTCGATCGGTTTGAACACTTTCTGTGATTAAAAATTGAAATTTTGGTATTCCAGATTCAAGCAACGAAGAAACTAACGAAGTAAAAAATGGTCCTGATCCCACTGCCAGCACTTTCGATTGTCGATAGGTTTGAAAACGGTATGCCCCCGAGTCTGCTAAATTATCAACAAATTCAATTTGAGAGGCATATTTTTTTAAAACTTGTTCTGGCAATTGATGCGGGCGGTCCTGGCTCACATCCCGAACAAACCCATTTCGATAGAGTGTTTCAGCAATTTCATACACTCGATCCCGATATGGTCCTGTTAAACCGTTTGTCAAATTCTCCAATGTGTATTCGCCATTAAACATGGGTAACAGCTTTTCAACCCACTTATCAATCGTACTGCCTTCCATCCGGAACGAGCTTATATTGTTCCGAAAATACACACCATTGTTTGGATTAGGGAGAAAAAACGTGTCCCTTTTCACTTTTAGACGCATAGAAGGGTTCAAATTCGTCATTTCGTTCCTCCTCAGCCGTAGCTGTCCTTATATTAAAATGTCATCACTATCATTCTATGTCCTGCAATTTGTCCCTTATGTTAATGATTGTAGAGTCTGCAACAAAACTTCGTTCTCCTTCCGGTTTACCGTTACAATTTCTATTTTATTAAGGCCCTGATAAGTTTCTATTAAAAATAAGAAAAAGCTGACTTATGAGCCAGCCTCTTCTCCTTATCAAACACAGTTTTTAACATATACGGAAAACGATCAACCGCCTCAACGGCCACCTCCACCGCAACGATGTCCACCACAACGATGTCCACCGCAACGATGTCCACCGCAATGATGGAAACAATGATGAAAACAATTGTGGAAACAATTGTGGAAGCAATTGTGGAAACAATTATGAAAACAATTGTGGAAGCAATTGTGGAAACAATTATGAAAACAATTCCCAAAACCAAGAACACCAAGGAATTGCCGATCTTGATCACTATAGTATTGATTTGGATCATATGGTACGGATTGGGTAGCTTGGAAATCCCCGAGATTTAACATCTGAAGTTCATTTTGAAAATTATTCATTTTTATAACCTCCTCAAATATTTACCAATGGCCGAAGGGACAGAAACAGAGCGAGGTAGATGAAAAAAGCAACTTTAAAAATAGGTGAATATAATAATTTCGATTCCTCCCCAACAAAATATGTACATTGGATGGGTAATGCTACTGATACAAAAGCCTATTTTAATAAACTTCATGATCCCATTCAGAAAAAAAGATATGGTCATTGATTCAAAAAACTTCCGTGTTAGATAACTAGAAAGCCCTAAGGTACAAGTATTAAAAACACTTGTATCTTAGGGCTTTCTTTAAAACGTCTTAATAAGTAACCAATTTTTCTACTAAAATCTAACAACCATAGTCATAAAATCATTATTCTCAAATGAACAATATTACTAGTAATTGGTTATGGTGGTTAATCTCTCAAAAAATTGAATAATAGGTTAGCATAGGTCTCTCCACCTAATCTTGTTAAATGAACGCCATCACTTACGAAGTATTCTGCGTGACCGGCACTAGTACTATACCAGTCTACAAGAACAGTATTGGGCAGACTTTGAACGATTTCCTCTAACGTACGGTTGACAGTGTTTTCCCATGGCCTGGGGACACGGCAATTTACTAGAAACACTTTCCTTTGTCCGAGTCCTTCAATGACTTGAGTTAAGTCTGATTTTTTAAAAGGCCCATTGGTGCCGATTTGAATGATCACATAATCCCCCAATTTTCCTTCTTCCTCTAATCGTTTGATGACATCCGGCAGCTCTGTCATTTGCCGTCCAACCCGGTAATCGAAAACTGCTTCGGGATAAACGTCTGTAAAAAATGGAATCACATCATAGAGAATGGAATCTCCAATAATCGTGATCCTCTTGGTTTCAGGTTCTGGTATGTTCGGAGCCTCTTCTTTTTGCCCAAACTCAATACGACCCAGAGGTTCCGCTGCTATAGGAGTTTTGATGGTCAGTGCGGTTGTGGATGCATTGGTTGTAAAGGCTGCGGCAACTCCAATACATAACAAACAACTTCCTAGCAGAATGCTTTTTTGTAATAAAGTGAGGCTTTTTAGGTTGGAAGGATTGATTTTTAACCGCCCTGCCCTAATCGGAACTTCTACAAATTTATAAGATAAGGCTGAAAGGACTAAGGTAGTGGTAAGTTGTAACGCCATACGACCTAGATTTACTCCGTCGGTATTGACAGCCGGATTGGTTAAAACAATAATGGGATAATGCCATAGATAAATCCCATAGGAACGAACGCCAATCCAGCGAATCGGTGGGATGTTCAACCATTTTGTGAGAGTACTAGCAGGATGGGCTAAGGTGGCTACTACCAGCACGGTGAGTATCGATAAAAACATCATGCCGCCCTGATAAAGGAAATCCTCAAATTGTGACGTGACAATAAACAAGATAACGATAAGGGCTAACCCTGCTCCCCCTATTGACTCCAATACCAACCGGGCCGGTCTTGTTATGGCAGCTGATAACGTTTGACTAGGCCAGACGAATGCGAGTGCGGCGCCAAGAAGCAGTGAAAATGCTCTTGTATCTGTCCCATAATAAACACGGGATGGATCTTCTCCAGGTGTATAGAGAAAGGCCATCAACCAAGATGAGGCGATGATTCCAACAAAGATCAGAAAAACTCGATACCTTGTTTTTATAATTTTAAGAACAAGGATCATAAGCAATGGCCAAATGAGATAAAATTGTTCTTCGATGGCCAGTGACCATATATGAGTTAGGGGTGAAACGGGTCCGAAGGAATCAAAATACGAATACTCGTGAAAAATATAATACCAATTCATCATGTAAAAAATGGATGGAATTAGTTCATCCTGGAGTTTTTCGAATGCTGGATGGTCCGTGAATGTCACCCACGCTGTTACCAGAAAAAGCATGAACAACAAAGCAGGTGCCAACCGGCGAAAACGCCGGATCACAAAACGAATAAGATCGATCTTTTGAGTTTTATTCCATTCGTCAATCAGTAAATCTGTAATCAAGTAACCTGATAAAACAAAGAAAACCGTAACCCCTAAAAATCCTCCTGAAAACCACGGAATGTTCAAATGATATAAAATAACTCCAATAACCGCAATCGCTCTTAACCCATCCAATCCTGGCATATATCTGCGTTTTTCTTGCATAGGACTAATCAATAACATCCTGCCCCCTAAGTTCATTTTCGGAGGTACCGTTTTATATGATAAATATAGTTTCTAGACTCCCTAAAAATGATTGATTCGTCTAGATATTTCCGACAATAACCATAAAGGTAGCTGACTGATTCCCTTTTCGTAGGAATTTATAGAAACAAACACAAAAAGCAACAGGAATCCCTGCTGCTTTTGTTGATTTATTATTTTTTTGAAACAGACAGTGCCTTTTCAATTGGATGCTGGGTGCTGGTGATCATGTTGTTTACTGCACTAAATAGAGCTTTGACAGAGGATGTCATGATATCAGGGTCGATACCGCAGCCCCAGTAAGCCTTACCATCCATTGCTGTAATTCCTACATAAGATACCGCGTTCGACTTCGAACCAATTTCGAGAGCATGCTCTTTGTAAACTAAATCCCTATAGTCGACACCAAGGTTTCTGTGAATTATGTTACTGATGGCGTCGAGTTTTCCGTTACCTGTACCAATAAATTCATGATCTTCGTTATGAATTCGGACCTTCACAATCGTTTCATAATGATCATTTTGCGTTGAACGATATTTGATAAACTCAACTGGTGTATTGATATTGGCATATTCTTTTATAAAAATGTCATAGATTTCATTTGGCATAAGCTCCTTATGCTCGCGATCCGATACATTTTTAACACTATAACCGAAGTTTTCACGCATTTTAGCAGGAAGATCGAGCCCATAATTCTGCTCCAGGATGTAGCCAATTCCGCCTTTACCAGATTGGCTGTTGATTCGGATAATATCCCCTTCATACTCTCTGCCAATATCCTTAGGATCAATCAATAGATAAGGAACGGTCCAATACTGACGTTCTTCATCCTCACGCCACTTCATCCCTTTCGCAATCGCATCCTGATGGGATCCAGAGAAAGCAGTAAAGACCAGTTCACCTGCGTATGGGTGTCTTTCATGTACCCTCATTCTCGTTAATTTTTCGTATTTGGCAATAATCTCACGGATATTCTCAAATTGAAGCTTCGGATTTACTCCATGTGAAAACATGTTGATTGCAAGCGTGACGATGTCTACATTTCCTGTTCTTTCACCATTTCCAAACAGTGTCCCTTCCACTCTCTGTGCCCCGGCAAGCATCGCCAATTCTGCATCAGCGACCCCCGTTCCTCTATCATTATGCGGATGAACGGATAAGATTACATTATCACGGAATTTCAGGTGATCACTCATGAATTCAATTTGGCTCGCATATACGTGTGGCATGCTCATCGATACTGTTGCTGGAAGGTTGATGATCACCTTGTTATCTGCAGTTGGCTGCCACACATCAAGGACTCGATTGCAGATCTCCAGCGCGAAGCCCATTTCTGTACCGGTGAAGCTTTCCGGCGAATATTGAAACTGGAAGTTCCCTTCAGTCTCGGCAGCATATTTTTTAAGCAACTTTGCTCCGGCTACGGCAATGTCGATGATTTCTTCTTCCGACTTTTTAAATACCTGCTCACGTTGAGCGACGGAAGTCGAATTGTATAGATGAACCACGGCCTTATTCACACCGCGAAGCGCTTCAAATGTTTTTTCAATAATATGGTCCCGGGACTGCGTTAGCACTTGCACAGTTACATCCTCAGGAATCAAATCCTGTTCAATCAAGGTGCGAAGAAATGCAAATTCTGTTTCGGATGCCGCAGGAAAACCGACTTCAATTTCCTTAAATCCTACTTCCAACAGCAGTTGAAAATATTCTAATTTTTCCTCAAGGCTCATTGGGATCACCAAGGCTTGATTTCCATCCCTTAGATCCACGCTGCACCAGGTAGGAGCTTCTGTTATGTACTCCTTCTCCGTCCATTTCATGCTCTTGACCGGGGGCATAAAATATCCTCTTGCATACTTATTAACATTTCTCATATTCGCGACCACCTTTTCATTTATGATAGTATTATTTTTTTAGTAAGCCGAAGGGCAGATACACCAGAAATATTCGTAACCCTAAACCGTGAAATGCAGTTAAGTCCGGAACGTTTCCGTAAACCTGAAATTGCTCCTTCAAGGGGAACGAATATAGCTGTTTTGTTACCGTTCCCTCGAAAATTCTTCTTCGTCGGGAACGTTTTTTAAAAAATAAAAAAGCCCGTCATCTCATATAAGAGACGACAGGCTTTGCCTACGTGGTACCACTCTTTTTGATTCGTTCATAAAACAAAACGAATCCACTTAACGACTTGATGACGGCGGTCAACCGTTAAGACCTACATGTCAGTCTTACCACTCCTGGGCGAGTTGGGGAAAATTATTGACTGTCTCTCACCAGCCGACAGCTCTCTAAGCAATAACGATTCCTTAATACTCCCAATCACTGTGTTTAAAAAAATTCAAATTTCAATTTTTTGATTTTTCTTATTTTATAATGGATTGGACGATTAATCAAGAGTTAATGAAAAAAACTTTTCATATATTTGATGAAAGCCCTCTAAATGGCAGCTTGTATTCTATTAATATCTTCCTCTTCGATTGCGCAAAAAAGCAGGAATATCCAAAGACTGTTCTTCCTGTACGGGCTGTCGCTCAAAATCCTCAACCGGTTCACTATAGTTAAGTCTTTCACGTTGCGTCCGTCGTTCTCTTAGAGAAGGTTGAGACGGTTGAGATATTTCTTCTACGGATGGCTGTGACGCGGGTTGTGATAGCTTGTCCTCTTGCTCGTTGAACCCGGTGGCAATAACCGTTATGATGATTTCATCTTTTAGATTTTCGTTAATAACCGAACCAAAAATCATATTTAATTCCTCGTTGGAAGCAGCAGCGACGATATCGGCCGCCTCCTGAACTTCAAAAAGGCTTAAATCACGGCCGCCGGTTATGTTCATAATCACACCATGAGCTCCATTGATGGAGGTTTCTAGTAACGGACTATTTAAGGCTTTCTCCGCAGCTTCAGCAGCACGATTTTCCCCTGTAGCAATACCAATTCCCATTAGCGCAGTTCCTTTATGGGACATGACCGTTTTCACGTCCGCAAAATCAAGATTGATTAGCCCTGGGACAGCAATTAAATCAGAGATCCCTTGAACCCCCTGACGAAGGACATTATCCGCTTCACGGAAGGCTTCTACCATAGGAGTTTTTTTATCTACTATCTCCAGTAAACGATCGTTTGGTATGATAATCAAGGTGTCTACTGCTTCCCTCATCGCCTGAATACCCATTTCTGCGTTTACAGCGCGTTTTCGGCCTTCAAATTTAAAAGGACGAGTGACAACTCCAATGGTCAGCGCACCTAGTTTACGGGCAATTTTAGCAATGGCAGGAGCAGCCCCTGTACCTGTACCCCCGCCCATTCCTGCTGTAACGAACACCATGTCCGCCCCTTTTAATACTTCTTCGATTTGATGTTTACTTTCTTCCACAGCCTTTTTCCCTATTTCTGGATTTGCACCTGCTCCTAATCCTCTTGTCAACGTTGCACCGATCTGCATTGTGATTCCTGCTCGTGATTGTTTAAGAGCTTGCGCATCTGTGTTAACGGTAATAAATTCTACACCGGCAACTCCATCCTCGATCATACGGTTAACGGCGTTGTTTCCCCCGCCTCCAACACCGATTACTTTAATTGTGGCTAATTGGTCCAAATTTGTATCAAAATCAAACAAAAAACATTCCTCCTCCTTTATACAAATGTCCTTGATACTAACGCTTTCAAGGTTGGGGCAGAGCTTTTTATATTATTCGAATTTTCTATCTCTTTTCTATGGGTTAGTAGTTAAATTGATAGAATTTCCTTATATAGCTTAACTTCTTTTTATTAACGAAAGGTAACAAACTGTTTACAAATTGATTATCATTGGTTACTTCGACAAATTTCTAAAAAATTGCTTGTTATACTTTGTCTTATAAGAAGGTTATAAAATCCAAAATCAAATATGAGGAGGAAATATGGCGGAGGTTTTACTTTATCTTGGTACATATTTATCAGTAGCACTTGTTCTTGGTTGGCTGATTACAATCGTTTTTAATTTATTTTTAAAAAAAGATGAGAGCTAAGACTATTTTTAAAGCGGGGGTTGATGTAATGACGGTAGTATATTCACCTAGTCACCTTCAGGAATTACTTGGGATAGATAGCAGTACTTTACGGAAGTATGCCATTCTCTTGGAAGGGCATGGGTATCACATTCACCGAAATAATAGAGGGCACAGAAGCTATGTGGATAAAGATGTTGACACAATCCGCAAATTAATCGAATTTAGTAAACAAGAAGATATGACGATGGAACAGTCAGTTAAAGCAGTGATGACGTGGATTAATGAAGAATATGAAACAAGTACCAGTATGGAAGCAGGTCCATTACAGATAACGACTAGCCGGGATATGGAACAGAATGGTCCCGATTATAATCTATTGGAACGAATCGAACATTTGGAGAATATAAACTTAGATTTAATCAAGCTTTTGAAGGAGAAGGCAGTACGAGAAGCACAGCTAGAAGAGAAGATTAATCAGATAGTAAAGTATGTAGAGAGAATGGAGCAAGCTGAACAAAGTAGAATGATCATAGAAGAAACAAAAGAGCAGATCGCTGCCACCAATCAAAAGAAATGGTGGAGATTGTGGAATTGAAAAGCCATGCCTATGAAGAGCATGGCTTTTTGTTCCTATTATTTAGTTGTCTCACCCTTTTTTCACTGTACCAATGGCATAAAAATATCCCTATAGATTTAATGTTCCGCCGTCTATTACTATCGTTTCACCAGTAATAAAGGAAGCCTCATCAGAAGCTAGAAATAAAATCGTATTTGCGATTTCCTCTGGCTGACCGATTCGATTTAATGCATTGGCAGTAGATAATACTGGCCATTTTTTTGTTTTTTTCCAATCCTCTACCATATCTGTATCAATAATTCCCGGGGCAATCGCATTCACACGAATATTCTTCTTGCCAAATTCCGTAGCTGCAGTCTTTGTAAGTGCCATAACACTACTCTTCGAAGCGGAATAAGCGGCTACGAGCTTTTGGCCTTTGATTCCAGCGATACTAGCCGTGTTAACGATAGAACCCCCTGATTCCATCTTTGGAATCACATATTTCATTCCTAAAAACACACCTGTTGTGTTGATATCAAAAACTTCCTGCCATTCTTCCAGCGAAACATCCGGAATTTTTTTCTCGTCACTTTTTACACCTGCGTTGTTGATCAGGATGTCCACTTTCCCAAAAGTATCAACGGCTTTTTGAACCATGTGCTCAACATCTTCTGGTTTCGTCATATTCACACGAACAAACTCTGCTTCTCCACCATTTTCTTTGATTAAGTGAACGGTTTTAATACCCGCTTCTTCTCCTATATCTGCAACCAGGACCCGGGCACCTTCTTTTGCAAATCGAACAGCAGTTGCTCTTCCTATTCCTCCGCCGCCGCCCGTAATAATCGCCACTTTATTTTCTAAACGCATCTTATCACCCTTTCATTATTTTTGAACCACAAATGAAATAAACTACCATGGTGACACTCCCTTAGAGTAGTACAATGCATACTGGATCAAGTTTTCTACTGATTGATTCATCGTCGAAAATCTCTCATCATCTGTCTGCCCATTGTGGTAACGGTAATAAATTTGTTGGGCAATGACGGCTAGTTTAAAATACGAAAATGTTAGATAAAAATGGATATTTGAAATATCGCGGCCGCTTTTTACCGCATAATCTTCTAAAAATTCCTCACGGGTGAAGAAACCCTCTCTTATTGTGATAGATTTTCCCAAGCCGTTTTTTAGTTCTTCAGAGTCTCCATCTTCCACCCAATAACTTAAGGCAACGCCAACATCTGCCAGTGGGTCACCGATTGTGGTCATTTCCCAATCAAATAACCCTGCCATCATACCAAAATCCTCTGAAAACATTGCATTGTTCAATTTATAATCATAATGAATAATCGTCGGTTTTGGAGAGATTGGTATATTGGATTGCAGCCATGAAGTTAACTCGGTAACACCAGAAATCTCTTCCGTCTTAGCGTGTTCATAACGCTTAACCCAGCCGGCAACTTGACGTTCCATAAAACCATTCGGCCGAGAAATGTTTAGTAATTCTGTTTTCGTAAAATCCACCTGATGAAGTTCTACTAATTTATCTACCATTAGTTCAGAAATTTTTCTGCCCAATTCCTTACTATAAGGGACATCCAAAGGAAACTCTTTATCTAATACAATCCCTTTCCTTCTTTCCATGATAAAAAAAGGGCTGCCAACAATCGTATGGTCATTGGAAAAAATATACGGCCTTGGAGCGGTCGGAAATAATGGATGTAAATTTGATAATATAGTATATTCTCTTTCCATATCATGGGCTTTTTTTGCAACTGGACCGTGCGGCGGACGGCGGAGCACAGCCTCCCATTCCCCAATCCTTAACAAATAAGTGAGGTTGGAGTGCCCTGCACTGAATTGTTCAATCTCTAAATCTCCTATTGGTGCTTCTCCTATATTTTCCTGTATGAATTTCTGAAGAGTCTTCTTATTAAGTTCCTCTCCTTTTCGAACCGATATGGTATCACGAAAGGATACATTCATTTTTCTTCACTCCTCTCACTCACTACTAAAAAGATTCAGATAGTGAAAAGCTTACCTCCCACTACCTGAACCATCTGCAAAAGATAAGAACTGGTTGTATGTTTACAAAATATGATTAACGAACTGATGCGAAATCGGCTGTTTGATACTTTCGAAGTTCTAGTTTTGCAATTTGACGACGATGTACTTCATCAGGGCCGTCCGCAATTCGTAACGTTCGAGCATTGGCCCAATGATACGCAAGAGTGAAATCATCACTAACGCCTGCTGCACCAAAAGCCTGAATAGCTCGATCAAGTACACGCAAAGCCATATTAGGAGCAACTACTTTAATCATGGCAATCTCTGTCTTAGCTTCTTTATTTCCAACGGTGTCCATCATATAGGCAGCTTTCAATGTTAATAAACGAGCTTGTTCTATTTCAATTCGGGAATCGGCTATCCACTCTTGCACAACACCTTGTTCTGCAATTTTTTTACCAAAAGCAGTCCTGCTTTGAACACGCTTAGTAAGATCTTCAAGGGCACGCTCAGCAAGACCAATTAATCTCATACAGTGATGAATACGACCTGGTCCAAGTCTCCCTTGGGCAATAGCGAATCCTTTCCCTTCTTCCCAAAGCATATTATCAGCAGGAACCCTTACATTTTCATAGACAATTTCTGCGTGCCCATGTGGTGCATCATCGTAACCAAACACTGGTAAGATTCGTTCAATCTTAACACCTGGTGTATTTAACGGAACGAGAATCATCGACTGTTGTTCATGCCTAGGTGCGTTTGGATCATTTTTCCCCATCACAATCGCAATCTTGCATCTCGGGTCACCTGCACCAGAAGACCACCATTTCCTTCCATTGATGACATATTCATTGCCATCTCTAACAATACTTGTTTCAATATTAGTCGCATCACTGGAAGCGACATCCGGCTCTGTCATAGAAAAGCAGGAACGAATCTCTCCGGCTAAAAGGGGTTCTAGCCATTGTTTTTTCTGCTGTTCCGTACCATATCGAACGAGTACCTCCATGTTGCCGGTATCGGGTGCGCTGCAGTTAAATGCTTCTGGTCCTATGACGGATCTTCCCATGATTTCACATAGGGGGGCATATTCCAGGTTGGTTAAACCCGCTCCATATTCACTTTCCGGTAAAAACAAGTTCCAAAGTCCTTCTGCTTTTGCCTTTTGTTTTAGTTCTTCCATAATGGGAGGAATTTCGGACCAGCGCGTTTTTTGTTGATTTAATTGTTCCTTATAAAGCTTTTCATTTGGATAAACATATTCTTCCATAAAGTTGATTACCTTTTTTTGCAAAGAAACTACCTTTTCACTATAAGAAAAATTCATCTCATTCAGCTCCTAAACTTATTATTTTATTGAATTACTAGCTTTTACTAAGGCAAAGCTACTAATTTTCCATAGGTTTGACGGTCTGCCAGTACATCTAATGCCGAAGGGACATCCTTAAAATCATACTCACGGTAAATTAATGGCTTAATCAAACCTTGCTCATAGAGCTTCATTAGGTCTTCATGAATAGCAATCACCTTTTCAGGATTTAATTTACGGAACAACCCCCAATGAACTCCGACAATGGAATAATTTTTAATCAAGGCATGATTCGCTGGAGCATCTGGAATCCGACCGCCGGCAAACCCAATGACCAAAAGTCTTCCATCAAAAGCGATACATTTTCTCGAACGATCAAAAACATCGCCGCCAACGGGATCATAAATCACATCTGCTCCACGTCCACCTGTTTCCTTTTTTACAATATCAACAAAATCTTCCGTTAAATAATCAATGGCTATATCAGCTCCAAGGTCCTTACATAATTGAACCTTTTCAGGTCCACCTGCGGTTGCGATAATTTTTGCTCCTCTTGCCTTCCCGAGCTGAATGGCAGCAGAGCCAACGCCGCCAGCTCCTGCATGAACCAATAAGACTTCTCCCTTTTGAATATTGGCACGGTGATATAGTGCATAGTATGAGGTTTGATAGGTAATAAACATAGATGCGGCTTCACTAGGAGACAAAGAATCTGAGATGACATAAACGGATTCTTCCGGGACACTGACCCATTCTGATAATCCGCCATTAGGTAATGCGGGCGTTGCTACTACTCGTTGCCCTTCCTTGAACCGGCTTTCTTCTCCCACTGCACGGACAATCCCAGAAATCTCCGCACCTGGAGTAAAAGGAGTCGGCGGCTTTTCTTGATATTTACCTTGACAGAGTAAAATATCGAAAAAATTAAGGGAGGAAGCTTCCACTTGAATTAAAATTTTCCCTTCTTCAACGGAAGGTACCGTTAACTCTTTCAACTCTAATACATCTCGCGGGTCACCCAATTTATTCACAATCCAACTTTTCATCTTCTAAACTTCCTCCTCAAATGCCTTTTTATATAGTGGTAAAACTTAATGGATAACGTTGAAGGAAATTGGTCGTGGTTTCCCCAGACCGGAATGCAGGATGTAAGGTTAGCTCCTTTAGGAATACAACATTCGTTTTGATTCCTTCAACATGATAGGAATTTAATGCTGAATGAAGTCGGTCTATCGCTTCATCACGAGTATCAGCTGTTACGATTAACTTTGCTATCATTGGATCGTAGTAAGGTGTGACAACCGAATTCTCTTCCACCGCCAATTCATGTCGGATATTCTGGCCATTTGGAATACTGAATTTTGTTATCTTCCCAGGTGATGGGAAGAATGTTTTTGGATCTTCAGCATAGATACGAACTTCAATCGCATGGCCGTTTCTCTTAATTTCTGATTGGGTGAATCCTAATGGTTCGCCAAATGCAAGTCTTAATTGTTTTTCTACTAAATCAATTCCTGTAATTTCTTCGGTAACAGGATGCTCCACTTGTAGTCTCGTGTTCATTTCTAGAAAATAAAAATTCTTTTCAGAGTCTACTAGAAACTCAATAGTACCCGCATTACTGTAACCTAATGACTTTGCGGCCCGTACAGCAGCCTCTCCCATTTTTTCCCGGGTTGCTTCATCCAAAAAAGCGGATGGCGCTTCCTCCAAAACCTTTTGATGACGGCGTTGTATGGAGCATTCTCGTTCCCATAAATAAACGGTATTTCCTTGTTTATCGGCTAAAATTTGGATTTCAATATGACGAGGGTTCTGAATATACTTTTCTAGATACATCGCACCATCACCGAAAAAGTTATTAGCACGAGTTTGGTTCCCGGCATATGACTTACGAAGTTCTTCCGCACTATAAATAAGCTGCATTCCAATTCCACCTCCGCCTGCAGATGCTTTTAGCATCACGGGATAGCCCATTTCATTGGCAACAAGCACCGCTTCTTCCACATCTTTCAGGGGTTGCTTAATACCAGGAACAATCGGTACTCCTGCCTTTTCCATCCTAATCCGAGATTGAATCTTACTGCCCATTTGTTCAATGACCTCTGGATTGGGACCAATAAAGGTAATACCCGCTTCCTCGCATTTTCTTGCAAAATGGGCGTTCTCCGATAGCAATCCATATCCTGGATGAATGGCTTCCGATTTCGTCTTTAATGCAACTTCAATGATTTTATCGATATTAAGGTAGCTCTCATGAACCCGCGGTCCCCCTATTAAATATGCTTCATCTGCCATTTTTACGTGAAGCGCTTGAGCATCTGCCTCTGAATAAACAGCTACCGTTTGGATGTTCATAGATTTACAGGTACGTATAACACGAACAGCAATTTCTCCACGATTAGCAATTAATATTTTCTTAAACATGCCACCCTCCTTAACTATTTATGGGCAAAAACAGGCTTTCTTTTTTCAATGAAGGCTGAAACGCCTTCTTTGACATCTTCTGTTAAAAATACTTCTTCAAACAGTTCAGCTTCTCTTTCGATTCCAGCCAGAAATTCCATGTTGGTTCCTTCATCTACCGCTTTCTTAATACGGGATAAAGCTTGAAGGGAATGGCCGCTAATTTTCTTGGCCAAAGCCATGGCCTCTGTCATACCTTGGCCTGTTTCAACTACTTTATTAACTAAGCCCATTCTTTCAGCTTCATGGGCCGTTATAGGGTCGCCAACATACATAAGTTCCTTCGCTTTTGCTTCTCCCACTATTCTCGGGAGGCGCTGAGTTCCACCGCCGCCTGGAAAGATCCCCAGCTTAATTTCCGGAAGCCCAAGTTGAACATGTTCTTCGGCAATTCGGATATCACAGGTAATCGCAAGCTCGCATCCTCCACCGAAGGTCAGGCCATTTAATACAGCAATGGTCGGTTTAGGCAGGAAATCAATTTGGTTAAAGACATCGTGCTGCCGTAATACTTGGTCCTTCATTCCCTTTTTTCCAATGGATTGAGGGAATTCTTTTATATCTGCACCTGCCATGAAGGCACGGCTTCCGGCACCAGTCAAGATGACCACTACAATGTCATTATCATTGGCAATATCATCAAAGATTGACTTTAACTCACTTGTAACCTGACTGCTTAAAACATTTAATGGCGGGTTATCTATCGTTACCGTAGCAATATGATTCACTTTTTCCAATTTCACCAGTTGAGTCACTATGCCTTCACCCCTGTTCCCTTATATTCATACCAGCCCTTACCTGTTTTTCTACCTAAGGTGCCGGCTTTCACTTTTTCTTCTAGACTGACTGGAGGCTTATCTTCTATATCACCTGTTTCTTTGTACCTTTCTGAAAGTGCGTAATAACCGACATCGATTCCAGACAGGTCCATCAGTTCAAATGGGCCTAATGGATGGTTGAGTGACTTTCGCACAATGGTATCAATGTCTTTATAATCACATATTCCCTCCTCATAGAGCTTAAGGGCCTCTTTGTTTAGAGCAAAAAGCAGACGATTGGCCACAAACCCCCATGATTCTTTCCGTAACAATACACCTGTGCGCTTGATTTTTTCACAAACAGCCAATGTGACATTAGCGGTTTCTTCCGAAGTGGTATCACTCATAACTACTTCTACACAATCCATTACCAAAGCTGGGAAGAAGAAATGCATATTACAAACTTTGTCTGGTCGTGACGTTACATCAGCAATTCTTGAACTGGCAATGGTAGAGCTATTCGTTGCTAAAATGGCATGAGAGGGAGCGATTCGATCAACAGCGGCGAAAAGTTCCCGCTTAACATGTAGCTTCTCAACGACTGCCTCGATCACAAAATCTGTATTTCCTACCGCCTCTTCTAAACTAGTAGAATAGGATAAACGAGCGAAGGCTTCCTCCAAAGCTTCCTTTGTAATTTTCCCTTTTTGAATCCACTTCCCCATTTGAAATTCAAGGTTTTCTTTAGCCTTTTCCAAAGCTTTTTCTTGAATATCATAGATAGTAGATGAGAAACCACCTAATGCACATAACATAGCAATTTGGTGACCCATCGATCCAGCTCCTAATACCGCGATATGATTTACATCATGAATATCCATCTATACACTCCTCGTTACATACTAAATAGTTAGTATGTTATTGATGTGAAAAATATGAATTAACCTTCTCGTTCAATCAGTGTTGCAATTCCTTGACCGCCGCCTATGCAGGCAGTAATAATCGCAGTATGTTTATTGGTTCTTTGTAATTCATAGATGGCTTTGGTCATTAAGATCGCACCAGTTGCCCCCAGTGGGTGGCCGTGAGCAATCGCACCGCCGTTAACATTTAGTTTCTCTTCATTGATTTCCAGCTCGCGGTTGCACGCAATAACCTGGGCTGCAAATGCTTCGTTTAGTTCAACTAAATCAATATCATCTATCCTTAATCCAGTTCGATTCAATAGCTTTCTAGTTGCTGGGACAGGACCAATTCCCATAATGTTTGGATCCACACCACTAACAGCATAATCACGAATAACGGCCAGCGGCTTTAATCCTAGTTCAGAAGCCTTTTCACGGGACATCACCACTAAAGCGCTCGCTGCATCATTAAGACCTGAACTGCTTCCAGCTGTCACTGTACCACCTTCAAGAAAAGCTGGTGGTAGTTTTGCTAATCCTTCCAGAGTAGTACTTGGTCTTGGATGCTCATCCGTTGAAAAAGTGATCGGCTCCCCTTTCCTCACCGGAATTCCGATTGGAACAATTTGCTCTTTATAGAATTCTTGTTCCATGGCTGCTGCCATTCTTTGTTGGCTTCTTAGAGAATAAGCATCTTGTTCTTCTCTAGAAATGTTATATTTTTTCACAAGGTTTTCCGCCGTGATTCCCATTGGCGGATCGCCGATTTCCTTTGGTGATAGTTGTGATGACCGAAATCTTGGCGGCACCGGACTATAAGCTTTTGTTGGACGATCCATTAAATAGGGAGCGCGGCTCATACTTTCTGTTCCACCAGCAACGTAAATATCTCCTGCTCCGGCTTTGATCGCTTGTGCTGCTAAATTAACTGCGTTAATACCCGAGCCGCACTGCCGATCAATCGTTAATCCAGGAATATCAAGTGATAACCCTGTCTGTAAAGCTGTTAATCTAGCAATGTTTCCACCACCGCTTAACACATTACCAAATATAATATCATCAATTTGATTCGCATTTACACATGCTCTTCTTAACGCTTCCCTCATCACCACGGCTCCAAATTCATGGGCATTCAGGCTGGCTAATGCACCACCCTGTCTTCCAATCGGGGTCCTTACTGCTGATACGATAACTGCATCTCTATTAGACACTCTGTTTCCTCCCTCTACATTCTCATGTTTCTTCTACTCATCCAATCTATTAAAATCCTGTTGGCCAATTAGCCAGTCTTCTTTCACTCATCGAACCGTTTTTAACAACTGCAAACTCTAACGTTTTACAAAGAAATTTTCGGGTGTCTCTAGGGTCTATGACATCGTCGATCAGATGCTTTGCTGCCGCTTTATACGGGGAACTATCGAATGCCCACTTTTCAAGAAGCTCTTTTCGCACTTCCTTCGCATTTTCCAGTCCTTCTAACTGTCTTCCATATACAACATTGATTCCCACTTCTGGTCCTGTAAAGTTAATCTCCGCGGTTGGCCAAGCGACAACAAAGTCCGCACCCATTGTAGGTCCACACATGTTACCATAAGCAGCACCCACACTTTTTCGAATAATGACGGATATTTTTGGAACGGTTGAATGAGCGAGCGCTTGGTTCCAGACCATTATTTTGGTAGGTATTTTTTGCTTTTCCGCTTCATTACTTATGCGGAATCCAGGTGTGTCGTGTAGAAAAATCATGGGAATATGAAAGGAATCACATAAACAAATAAAGTCAGTCGCTTTCTCGCATTCTTGTACACCAGATGCCCCGGCGTATTTCATAGGCTGATTCGCAATAATACCAACTGTCCTCCCGTTCATTCGGGCGAAAACCGTTAACAGCGCAGGGCCATAAAACTCCTTATACTCAAAAAATTGACGATCATCGACGATTTCAGTAATGATTTTCTTCATATCATAGGCTCTGTTGGTTTTATTAGGTAAAATATCGAGCACTCTATCTAACTTGCGATAGGGGTCATCATTTGTTTCTTTATATGGTGTTTCCTGTGTTGCGTTTAACGGCATATAACTGAAGAACTCTTTCATCTGTGCAATACAGTCTTCCTCTGTATTTCCGAATGCATCCGCCTGACCTGTTTGGTAGGCATGGACCTTCCAGCCGCCAAGGTCTTCTGTCGATACCTGCTGCCCTGTGGCCATCTCAATCATTCTCGGGCCGGCAACAGCCATACAGGTTCCTTTTAACTGGGTGACAAAATCAGATGAAACAGCCATCCATGTTGGACCTCCAAAGCTGTCACCTAGAATACTAGTAATAGAAGGAACCTGCCGGCTGTGGGTCAAAATTTCCTTGGGAAAAAGTTTATCGCTGATGCCGTCTGATCCCATCCCATCCGGCATTCTAAGCCCGCCGCCTTCATGCAGGAAAAACATGGGCAAACCGCGTTTTAATGCATACTCATGGATGGTTTTGGCTTTCCGCATGTGAACGGCACCTTCTGTCCCAGCAAACACCGTTTTATCACCAGCTTGCACTACGACAGGTCTTCCATCTACTTTAGCAATGCCGACAATAAGCCCATCACCGGCACTTTTGTTCTCTAAACCGGGAATATCAGAATGATTAAGCATGCCAAATTCCATAAAAGAATCAGGGTCAACCAGCAGGTTAATCCTTTCTCTAGCGGTATAATAGCCTGCTTCATGTTGACGCTGAATTTTTTCTAGACCGCCATTTAACAAGGCACGCTTTTTTCTTTCGATTAAATCCTCAACAGATTCTTTTACGATGTCCTTTACTTGATCGGTCACGTCAAACTCCCTTTCTTTCCGGTTCTTTTAATAGTCTTCTTAACACTTTACCTGAACTTGTTGCAGGCAGCTGTTGTAAGAATTCTACATATTTTGGAGACTTATAGGCAGCCATTTTTTCCTTAGCCCAAGCAATCATTTCTAGCTCCGAAATCTTTCCTACATAATCCGGCTTTAATACAATAAAGGCTTTTACGCTTTCCCCTCTTATTTCATCGGGTACACCAATGACGGCACTTTGAAGGATTCCGGGATGCTCATTTAGCAATGCTTCAACATCCTCCGGGAAAACACTATAGCCTGAACTTTTAATCATTTCTTTAATACGCCCATGGAAAAATAAATATCCATCCTCATCCAGACTGCCAATATCGCCCGTATGGACCCATCCATCTCTTAACGTTTCGGACGTTGCCTCTGGTCGATTTAAATAGCCTTTAAATACTCCGGGATTCTTGATAACGATTTCCCCTTTTTCACCCAGTCCAGCCAGTTCGCCAGTTTCCGTATTGATGATTTTGACTTCTGTTTCAAAAGTAGGAATTCCGCAGCTTCCCCATTTAATATTGTCTGCCGGCATGAAGGTGTCGCATGTGTGTGTTTCACTTAATCCATAAGAGGCTTCATGCATTATGCACCCTTGGGTGAGTCTCTTCCACTGATTCGCTAACTGTTCTGTGACTGGCACTCCAAAGCTAGTAGATGCATTCTTTTTTAAAGAAGTTAAATCCCTTTGTTCAATTCCTGGAGTATTTAATATGGCGACATTCATAGGTGCAATGCTATACCACGCCGTGATCTTATTTTGTTCAATGGCATCTATGGTTGTCATAGGGTCAAACCTTGTTAATAGCGTACATTTACACCCAGAATACACTGGGATATTCACTCCCATAACCATACCTGCGATATGGCATAATGGCGCCACTGTTAGAAAACGTTCACTAGATTGATATTGATTACCTTGAATGGTGGCAGCCGTTTTAAAAAGGGCACTGCCATACGGTAACATCGCAGCTTTCGGTCTTCCAGTTGTTCCTGATGTAAAAACCATTAACCCAATATCATTCCATAGGTCTATTTCAATATGATTGCTGTAAGGTTCATGCTCACGTAATATTTGAATAAAGTCATATGAACCGTTAAGATGTTCCTTTTCTAGTGTTAATTCTTGGGGTAGTTTCAATGTTGGTTCATCTGGAAGATAATCAGCATAATTAGTTGTTACAATGAATTCGATCGACGGTGTTTTCGAGCGAATACCTTCGATGCGAGGATACAACTCCTGACCTGCCACAATTGCTTTGATCTTTACCTCATTGATCAAGTAGTCCAACTCAGATTCCTTGTACATAGGGTTTAAAGGAACAACAATTCCTCCTAACCGCTGAATCCCGTAGTGGGCAATGATATACTGAGGGCAATTCTGCATAAATAATGCAACACAATCCCCTTTTTTCACACCTTGATCTGCTAGGAATTGAGCAAATTGATCGACCGATTCGTCAACCTCTTTCCACTCTAAATCCCTTCCATAAAACGAATACGCAAGCTGATCAGGTATATCTAAAGCATTTTGTTTTACATACTCATGCAGAGGTCTTTGTCCAAGTCGATATATTAATGTTTTTGAAATACTTTTTGGCCAGCTTTTTTGTAAAAGTTCCTTCATTTCCTTTTTCAGCCCTCCAATTCGAAATAATGTTGACCCTCCATAGAACCTAAAATAATGAAAAATTCATTCAAACTTGTCGTATGAACCTTTTATAGAACCAAAACTTATTCAGAATTCTTTAAAAGTGGTCGTATGAACCTCTCATAGAACCAAAAATCATTAAAAATTTCTTTGAAAGTGGTCGTATGAACCCTTCATAGAACCAAAAATCATTAAGAATTCTTTGAAAGTGGTCGTATGAACTCTCCTTAGAGCCAAAAATCATAAAGAATCCTCTCAAATCACGTCCTATGAACCTTATTCATAGAAACAAATAAATAGAATGAAAGATTCGTTTAAATTTATTTAGAAAGCTCCAAATTCAATTCTGACATGAGTTCCTGTCTTAGCTTATACTTTTCAATTTTATTAGTAGGGGTCCTAGGTAATTCATAGGTAAAACGAATATACTTTGGCCACATATATTTAGGAAGCTTATCCTTTACCCAGTCCTTCAGTTCTCCCTCGTTCAATGAGGATCCTGTCTTCTTTACCGCATAGATGGCCACATCATCCTCATCCCCAACTTCTGCAGGAACTGGAAAAGCCGCAGTTAGTTCAATTTCAGTATGGCTGTTAAGAATATCCTCCAATTGATAGGATGAGATTTTTTCGCCGCGGCAGCGAATGACACCTCCAAGCCGGTCAACGAAATAATAGTTTCCATCTTCCCCAAGGTATGCTGCATCACCTGTATGAAACCAAAGGTTTTTGAAAGACTTTACAGTAGATTCGGGTTTATTTAAATATTCAGATAAAATCAAATATGGTAATCGTGGACGTAAAGCCAGGTGGCCTACCTGACCTACAGAAACTTCTAAATCGTCGTCATCAAGAATCGCAATTTCAAAGTAATCGGGTGGAGTTCCCATAAATCCTTTTTTCAAATCCTGGTCACCATTAATAATAGGTATCTTATTTAGCTTGCATTGATCAATGATTTCTTTCCTTGATAGACCTTTATAAAGGGATAATGGTGTTCCCTCACCCTCTTCTGTCTCAACAATAATACTAATCAAAGGGTTACCTGATTCCGTTTGCCCAAAACCAGCCGTAACAATATCAAAGCCAAATCTCTTGGCAATATCGTTATGATATTTAGGAAGCGGCTGCATATGCACTTTGTTCAACGTATTATTTCGATCGTTTTCGTTCGGTGCGGCGTTCATTAACCAAGGAATCATCACATCAAGCAATGTAGCCATCGTAGAGCCGCTTTTTTCAATTCGGCTCCAAAATTGATTAGGGCTGAATTTATCCCATAGAGCAACGGTACAGCCTTCATAAGCACCCTTTGCAATATTAAAAAAGGCACCGCCAACATGATAAAGCGGGAGATCATTGTAGATGACATCATCAGAGGACATCATTTGCCTGCTGCCAGCGGTATATCCATTTATCCACCGGTGAGATTGAACGACACCTTTTGCCGGGCCAGTGGTACCAGACGTATAAATGATATTAGCGGTATCCCAATAATTTATAACTACATCCAGGTTACTCGTATCCCCTCGCATTAAACGATCGAGGGAAATTTCATTGAAATTCGCATGCAGTGAAATATCGGTAAGTTCCGCAATAAAATCATGATCACCTTCCATTGGATTATGGACAACGGTGGAAATTCCCTCAACTTCAGCTGCAATTTCATTTAAAATTGGAACCATGACTCGCTCTGTAATCAGGATTTTCGGCTGTGAATCTTTCAGTTGATAACTCAAAAGCTTCCCGCGATAATTAAAATTGATAGGGCTAAACACCCCTCCACATTTCCAAATCCCAAACATGACCATCGTTGAAATGAGTGGATTCTTTAAAAAAACAGCTATTCGGTCCCCTTTTTGAATTCCTCTTGCTAGCAAAGAATGTCCAATACTATTGGTTAATTGATGAAATCTTTGATAGGAGATCCGTTTCTCATCTTCGCCATAATAAAGAAATGTCTTATCTCCAACTGCTTCAGCCCAGTATTCAAGGCTTTTCGTAACGACCTCTTCCGGAAAAGCTCCTTCCATTAATGGATTCAACATATTCCCTCCTTCTATTATTAAGGTCTCATCCCATGACTTGAAGGGCCAAGCATTTGCGGAAGAAGTGTGTAAGCATC
Organism: Neobacillus sp. Marseille-Q6967; assembly: GCF_946151075.1. GTDB lineage: Bacteria > Bacillota > Bacilli > Bacillales > Cytobacillaceae > Neobacillus. Next base: position 1,372,992 of record NZ_OX267715.1, read on the forward strand.
CTGAACCCATTCACATAAAAGCCGCCGGGTATCTCTAGGATCGATAATTTCTTCCACGCCGAAGGCTTCTGCAGTCCGGATCGGTGACCTTACTGATTCCATCCGTTCTAGTAATTCCTTTAATAACTCCTTAGGATTGTCACTTACCTCTAATTCACGGCGATAAGCAACCTGTACACCACCCTCAACAGGGAGTGAACCCCAATCTCCAGATGGCCATGCATAGCGTAGATTCAATCCGTGTCCATTGGTCATGCCGGCACCACCGACCCCAAAAGCACGGCGCATAATAATTTCAATCATCGGTACCTTCGTCTGGTAAATTGCCGCGATGGCACGAGCACCTTTTCGAATCGTTCCCTTCAATTCATTTGGAAGTCCAATGACCATGCCAGGCTGGTCGACTAAATTAACAATCGGCAAATGGAAGGTTTGACAGAGGTCTACAAATCTTTCAATTTTCTCTGAGCTCTCAGAGGTAAGACCGCCACCATTTACATATGGGTCTGAAGCTAATACCCCAACTGGATGTCCGTCAAGCCGGGCAAAGCATGTTAATGTTCCCCCGCCGTAATAACGACCCATTTCAAAAATGGTATCCTCATCGAAAAGCATTGGCAGGACTTCCCGGATCTTATAAGGAGATCTTCTATTTTTAGGAATAACTGAAATTAAGCGCTCCTCTCTTCGAAGTGGATCGTCTTCACTCCTTTCTACCGGCGGCAGCTGCCATACACTTGATGGCAGATAAGATAAGAATTTTCGGGTCTGTTCAAAAGCGTCTTCTTCTGAACTAGCAACATTATCAATCGCACCACTTGAACGATGAACCTGAATCCCCCCTAATTCCTCTTTTGTCAGATCCTGTCCCATTCCATATTTCACCACTGGGGGACCCGCAACAAATAATTGCGCCGTTTCCTCTACCATGACGGAAAAGTGTGAAGCTACCACGCGAGCCGCTCCAAGCCCGGCTACAGACCCTAAGCACAAAGCCACAACAGGAACACGTTCCATATTCGCAACAACTAAATCCCATGCAGGATTGACGGGAACATATGTATGTCCTTCGGTGTCTAAAAATTTCACACTTCCTCCCCCGCCAGTACCATCCACGAGCCGGATGAGGGGTAACTGAAGATCATGTGCCATACGTTCTGCATAGATTTGTTTTCCCATGATCGCTCCATCAGCGGCGCCGCCTCGAACCGTAAAGTCGTCTCCGCCGACTACAACCTTCCGTCCATTAATCCGACCTGTTCCTAAAATAAAATTAGCCGGGGTAAATTCGATCAATTCCCCATTTTCATCGTATTTCGCTTTTCCTGCAACCGCACCGGTTTCATGGAAGGTGTTGTCATCTAACAAACTATCAATTCTTTCTCTGACAGTTAGTTTCCCTCTGGATTTATGCTTTGCAACCCTTTCCTCGCCCCCCATTTGTTTAGCCAATTCCTCACGGCGGCGGATTTCATTAATTTCCGGTTCCCAAGTCATTGAATTCTCCTCCCCTTTGCATTTATTCATTGATAGTAATTCTAAATTATCCATGATAAAAACAGGCAACCCATCTGCCTTCCGACACCTGCTCAAGTGGCGGTTCTTCTTTTTTGCAACGCTCATCAGCAAGTGGGCAGCGAGTATGAAATCGGCAGCCAACCGGCGGGTTAGCAGGACTTGGAAGGTCTCCGCTTAGAAGAATACGTTCTCTGTCACGAATCGATGGGTCTGGTTCTGGTACTGCTGATATCAGTGCTTCTGTATAAGGGTGTAAAGGCTGCTCGAACAGCTGATCTGTTTCCGAAACTTCCATTACCTTTCCTAAATACATAACGACGATTCGATCACTGATGTGCTTGACTGCTTGTAATCCATGAGCAATAAAAATATAAGATAACCCCATATCTTCCTGGATATCCTTTAACAGGTTTAGAATCTGTGCTTGAATGGAAACATCCAATGCTGAAACAGGTTCATCACAAACAATCAATTTTGGATTTAAAGCTAATGCCCGGGCAATCCCGATTCTTTGACGCTGACCGCCGGAGAATTCTTCCGGATACCGCGAGCCATGTGCCGAAGTCAGCCCCACTTTTTCAAGTAGTTCATCCACTCTCTTTTGTCTTTCACTTTTGGTACCGATTTTGTGGAGGATTAATGGTTCAGCGATAATATTAGAAACGGTCATCCTCGGATTGAGGGAGGAATACGGGTCCTGAAAGACCATTTGAATTTTTTTCCCTAGTTCCCCCTTCTTCCTTCCTTTGGATAACAGAGAGTCTCCTTCAAAAATCACTTCTCCTGATGTCGGTTCCAGTAAACCTACAACCATCCTTCCAAGTGTTGATTTTCCACAGCCGGATTCACCAACAAGACCCACTGTTTCACCTTGATGGACATCAAGATTAATTCCGTCCACTGCCTTCAACCATTTGTCTCTCTTACTAAACAAACCACTTCCGATTGGATAATATTTTTTTACGTTCTTAATGGAAATCAACAGTTCAGGCATGAACGGTCACCTCTTCTGTATGTTGCTCTACGATATTCCAACATGCAGCCTGACTCTGATTGCCAGTCTTCGAAAGCTTCGGAGCATGTTGAAGACATTTTTCTGATGCTACTCCGCACCGAGAATAAAAATTACACCCCTTCGGAAGTTCAAACGGGTTAGGTACCGCACCGGGTATAGTATGGAGATACTTTTCAGAAGCACCTCTTAATTTCGGTACACTTGCCAATAATCCTTTTGTGTACGGATGCTGCGGATTTTGGAAAAGAGTATGGACATCTCCCTCCTCCACGATTTCCCCGCAATACATCACAAGGACTCGATCGGCCATCTCTGCAACCACCCCTAAATCATGGGTAATCATCAGGATCGAAATATTAGTCTCTTTTTGCAGCTCACGCATGACGTTTAGGATCTGTGCTTGAATCGTTACATCCAATGCAGTAGTTGGCTCATCCGCAATAAGTAACGATGGGTTACATGCAAGAGCGATAGCAATCATGATTCTCTGCCGCATACCTCCAGACAACTGATGTGGGTAGTCACGAAGTCTGCTTTCCGGATCGGGAATCCCGACTTTGGACAGCAACTTAATGACGGTTTCTTTTGCTGTTTTATAACTAACTCCTTGATGAATCTGAATCGATTCTGCAATTTGTTTGCCAATTGGATGAAGTGGATTAAGAGAAGACATTGGATCTTGAAAAATCATCGAAATTTCGTTTCCTCGGATTTTTTTCAATTGCCGCTTCCTCATTTTCAGCAAGTTCTCGCCATTAAACCTAATCTCACTATCCTTCCCATACCTGATGGATGGAGCATTTAAACCCATTATTGAAAGGGCTGTAACGCTTTTTCCGCTGCCCGATTCCCCGACTAAGGCTACAATCTCTCCTTTTCCAATCGAAAAAGAAATATGATTAACCGGATTGATTACTCCCTTTGCTGTAGGGATATACGAATAAAGATTTTTTACTTCTAAAACCGGTTCAAAAGTTTCTCTCAATTCAATACCCCCTATGTTCTTTTTATTTTAGGATCAATGGCTACACGCAGTCCGTCTCCAAAAAAGTTTCCTGCTAATACGGAAATCAGAATGGCCACACCAGGAAATACCATCATTAATGGATTCACAAATATCATACTGTACGCTTGTTGAAGCATGCCGCCCCAACTGACTTGTGGAGACTGCGCCCCCATGCCGAGAAAGCTTAAGGAAGCTTCTACGATAATCGCCAAACTGAAGCTAAAGGATGCCTGAACAATGATGGGCGATAAGGTATTAGGGAGTATATGTTTTAACATGATCCACATTGGTCCTGCACCGGAAATTTTAGCTGCTTCCACATAGGGTTCACGTCTTACCTGCAGCGTCTGCCCCCTTGCTAATCTGGCAAATTGCGGGGTAAAGATAATTCCAATTGCAATCATGGCATTCCATAAACTAACTCCTAATGCTCCCGTAATTCCTAAAGCTAGGAGAATAGCAGGAAAAGATAATATGGCATCTACGATCCTCATAAAGATGTCGTCAACAATTCCGCCAAGATAACCGGATATAATCCCTAACGGTACCCCGACAACAAGAGGAATAAGAATCGCCACTAGGCCTGCTTGAAGAGCTGCCTGTGCTCCCATGAGTACACGTGTGAAAATATCTCTTCCTAATTCGTCGGTTCCAAACCAATGAGTTCCATTTGGCGCCAACATAATTTTGGTTAAATCCTGTGCATCAGGATCAAAGGGGACAATAAAACGAGCAAATAGGGCTAAAAATACTAAAAATATTAGATATATTAAACTGGCAAATGCGAGCTTTTCTTTCACTAATCGTTGGAATACCGAACGGAATTGCATCCATTATCCTCCTTCTCAATCAAATTCGATTCTCGGATCCAAAATACTATAAACAACATCGGTAATGAAATTGATCACAAGAACCAGCACGACCATAACGAGAACGACACCCTGAAGCATTGGGAAGTCCCTTTGCAAAATGGAATTTACAGCCAGCTGTCCCATACCTGGAATAGCAAATACTGTTTCGATTACAACGGTTGCACCAAGCATATTCCCAAATAAAAGTCCTATGGTTGTAATGACAGGAAGTAATGAATTTCTTAGGGCATGCTTCCAAATGACCAGCCACAGTAATAAGCCTTTCGAATAGGCAGTTCGAATATAGTCTGTATCCAATACTTCTAGAAGGGAGGATCTTAATTGCCGGGTAATTTGGGCAGCCCCAAAAGCCCCTAAACAAATGGCAGGAAGAATAATCATTTGGAAATAGCCGCTGGGACTTTCAAAAAAACTGGTAAATCCTGTTGCCGGAAGCCATCCAAGATTGACACTGAATATGACAATCAGCAGCATCGCCAGCCAGAAGTTAGGGATAGCGGTGCCGAGAGTACCTATAAATCTAGCAACATAGTCAATCCAACTATTTGGTTTAATGATAGAAGCTATGGCAAAAAACATACCAAAAATAAAGGAAATTAGGATGGAAGCGACAACAAGTTGAAAGGTAACACCAAGCCTTGAGAATACGGTTTCACTGACAACTTCTCCTGTAAAAAGTGATCGGCCCAAATCACCTTGAACCGCATTGACGAGCCAGTTCCAATACTGAATCAGCACGGGTTGATCCAGGCCCAGTTGACTTCTCAACTGAGCCAGTTTTTCTTCTGTTGCATTATCACCAAGCAGCGCCAGTGCAGGATCACCCGGAATGATCAGAATTAGGGAAAAGACAATCAGTGTCGTTACGATTAACATTGGGATTACATACATTAACCGTCGAAGTAAAAATTTTAAAAACAATGGTCTCTCCCCCACTCTCTTTATTTATTTATCCATCCACAGGAAGGAAATTCTTGGTTTTCCAAGTAATGTTCCTTCAAATCCTTTTACTTGTTGGGTCATTGCAGCAGTAACGGGTGTAAAAACAATCGGTACGGTCATTGCTTCGTCTAGAATAGACATTTCATTGATTTTTGCATATAGGTCAGCACGTTCTTTCTGGTCATAGGAAGCAGCAGCCTGTGCAATCAATGCTTCTTTTTCTGGTGAGGTTTCTCCCCCTGCATTATAGAAACCGCTTCCACTAAAGAACAAATTAACTGTCTGCTGTGGATCTGGTCGCCCGGTCCAAGAGGTTAAGTTTGCAGGAATTTGTTTTTCATTGAAATACAAAGTTACACCTTTAGTAAGTTCCATCGTTTGGATATTAATATCAAACCCTGCCTCTTTGGCTTGCCCCCTGATGGCTTCACCCACTCGTTGATACTCTGGTACAGTTGGAACGAACATATCAAAGCTGACCTTATCTAGCCCTACACTTTTTAGAAGTTCCTTGGATTTAGCCGGGTCATATTCAATTTTCATATCAGGATTGGATGCCCAATAATCTTTAGGGAACGCCTGGTATGCTGGTTCTCCATTACCAAGGTATATGGCATTTACAATTGCCTCACGATCAATCGAATGCAAGAAAGCTTGTCTAACTTCCTTCTTATCAAACGGTGCCATTTTGGTGTTCAAATAAATATTGTGGAAGTATACTCGCATATTTGAATCTAAGGTAACATTTTTATCATTTTTCAAGACTTGAAGATTATTAGCAGATACATTCCAATAAAAATCTAATTGAGAGGATTTAAAGGCATTTAATCGAGTATTTTCATCTGGCATGATCTTCACAGTGATGCTATCAAGATACGGAAGTCCTTCCTGCCAATAATTCTCATATGACTCAAATTTAATTTCTCCATTACGCACCCACTTAACCATTTTAAATGGACCTGCTCCAACAGGATTTTGAGAAAAATCTGCACCTAGCTTCTCGACGGCTGTAGGCGAAACCATCATTCCAGAGCGATCAGAAAGTGCAAGAATAATAGAAGAGTCCGGCTGCTTGAGATTTAATTTGACAGTATAGGTATCGACCACCTCAACCGATTCAACATTTCGGATATCGGATACGTTTGATTGCTCCGAGTTCACACGGTCCAAATTGAATTTTACCGCTTCCGCATCAAATGCTGTTCCATCGTGGAAAGTGACGCCTTCTCTTAAGTGGAAAATAATAGTTTTGTCATCAGGTGTTTCCCAGGATTCAGCTAGTCCTGGTTTTGGTTCTAAATTGCTATCATAGTTTACAAGAGTATCATAGACAGGATATAAAAGAGCGTGGTCATTTCCAGAGTTACCCAAAATAGGATCGTAATTACTTATATCCGTATCATAACCAATTACAAGGTCACCGCCTTTTTTTGGACCACCGTTACTTTTAGTCTCTTCAGAGGCTTGATTGTTAGACACCGTGTTATTCTGTGAGCATCCTGCAATAATCAATAAAATTGATAATGATAAAAGACTAAATAATTTGCTAATCTTTTTCATGGAAAGCCTCCTTTGTTATAATCAGTTGATCTTGCTAAGTATGATAGATGGCAATAGGTTACCTATTACTTATTCCAAAACTAGGATAACGTCCCCTTCATTTACAAATTCGCCCTCACTTACTTTTATTTCCTTAACAGTAGCTGCGGACTCCAAGGTAATAGGGATCTCCATTTTCATAGATTCAAGAATCACAACTTCTTCACCAGGCTCTAACCGATCACCTGGCTTGACTAAAACTTTATATACATTCCCCGCCATAGATGACAACAAATGAGTCATTTTTCTATCTCCCCCTTTTTTAAAATAGTTAGTAAAACGTTTACATTTTAATTCTACTTCCACCACCTTTAATCCTGATTTGTGACTCAAATCAGAATTTTTGAAATATTTTATATTTACAAGAATCATACAAGATTGGTAAAATTACATCAATGTGTATATATCTCTTCTTTTCTATAAATCAATGTAAATTCTCACACTGAGGTGATAAAAACATGATTAACCTCTCTTTGATGCGAACCTTTTTGTGTCAAAAGTTGTCTTTGAACGGCTATCAGATATGGTCGTACAGCCCATTTGAACATAAATGGGGTCTAGTTGCCCAACAAAACGTCCAAGCGAATCTACTCCCTGATACTTCAATAGAAAACTCTACATTCCCCTTAGACCATCAAAATTATTACCTGCTTGATTTTCCTGAAAACTATAAAGTGGCAATCTCTTTTAAAGATATAAAACCTCTATTCACCAAAGAAGATATGGAGTTCTTATATTATTTGCTGTATCCTGTATACTCCGATCTTGCAACAAAAAGTAAGGAGGTTAAATTAAAAAAACTCATAGATGGAGTACAAAATATCACTTCTACACTCGATTTAGATGAATTACTTACGACCATGCTAGATAACGTCGCCACAGTCATTCCCGGAGCGGATGTATCATCTTTATGGCTTTACAGTCCTTCCATGGACCGTTTAGTCTGCAGGGCTTATAAAGGGTGGAATAAAGACATAGAGAAGGTTCAATATAAAGTGGGTGAATCCGTTTGCGGGAAAACCTATCAAGATGGAAAAACCAGGTTTTATATATCTTCTCTGCATGTAAAGGAATCAATGAAGGGAATGTCAAAGAAAAACCAACAATTTCTGAAATCGGCTTTCCCCTATCCGAAAATTCATGCAAGCGTGACTGTACCTATAAGTTTTAGAAATGAAATATTAGGTGTATTAAGTATCCATAGAGGTAAGCGAGTACCCCATATTACCAAATGGGACCTTCAACTATTAAAAGGATTATCTGCACAAATAGCCATTGCTATTGAAAATGCAAGATTATTTACTGAAATTAAACGAAAAAATCAAGTGCTGGTGAAGCAAAACGAAGTTCATAGTACACTGACACAACTCTCTATTCAAAATAAAGGAATAGAGACAATTACTCAGGAGCTAAATCGGATGCTGGGCCTGCCTGTTTTTTTTGTCGACTTGAATGAGAATAAATTTTATAAAACTAGTAAGATGCAAACTTCATTTTTAAGTATGGATGAAATATCAAGAATATGTTCCGAAAAGTATGATTCAATGTATGTAGACGTCATCGATAACGAAGTGAAATCTTTATTCATCTACCCGATACTTGTAAATCGGCTTTGTTATGCCTGTATTGTTGTCCTTGTTCCACGTCCATTGACACAAATGGAACACATCATAGTGGAAAGAGGTGGATCGGTATTAGCTCTAGAACTAGCAAAGAGACAATTACTTACTGAAGTCCATAATAAAAAAATCCATGATTTTTATTCGGATCTTTTAAAAAATGACAATCCTAACCTTCTGTATCAACAGGGTCAAGAACATGGTATTGATTTAAAAAATGATCTTTTCACCATAAAAGTCGAATTATCAAATTACCAAGATCCTCAAAATCTACAAACCACTGTTCATCGTTTTGTGTCTCGAATGAATCACCATTTTCGGGACGAAGAGAAAATTATATTCGGGAACCACAACAAGGTTTCCATACTATTTTCAGTAAAACACCCTACAGAAAGATCGAGTATAATCAAAAAATTAAATTCCATTTTAACTGAGTGGGAGCAAAATGATGGGCAAAAACTGTATGCAGGGATTGGAATGATGTACAGAGGAATTGAAGCGGTAAAGAAGTCGGATTCTGAGGCAAACAAAGCTTTAACCTACCTTTCTTCTCGTAAACGTACAGGATCGATTGAATTTTCTGGTATTGGGATTAATCGACTATTCCTAAACCTTTCAAATGAAGAAGTAGACGAATTTCTCCAAGAAATTTTCTCCCCATTAGCAGCACATGGGGGACGTAATAGTGAACTTGAACAAACGCTGCTATCCTACATGAAATGGAATCGAAATGCTGCAAAAACAGCCGAGGACCTTCATATACATATCAACACGCTCTATCAAAGAATTAGAAAGATTGAGGATACACTTGGAATTTCACTAGAAAAACCGGAAGATTTATTAAAGATGCAACTGGCCTATCATTTACGAGAAACATTTGAGTAAGGATGAGATATAAAAAAAAGCTTGTAGGATCAGTACACAAATACTTTTCCTACAAGCTTTGTTCATTTTATTATGCTACTTTATTAATCTCAACCTTTCTCCCTTCGCTTAGACGCTTTCTATAATCAGCTGTTGCCGTGAATAGTACGTCTGTTGAAGAGTTCAATGCTGTTTCAAATGAATCTTGTAACACACCGATGATAAAACCTACTCCCACTACTTGCATCGCAACGTCATTCGGGATACCGAATAAGCTACATGCTAATGGAATCAATAGCAGAGAACCACCTGCTACCCCTGATGCACCGCAAGCACAAACCGCTGACAATACACTCAAGATGATCGCTGTAGGGATGTCCACTTCAATTCCAAGAGTATGAACGGCTGCCAATGTTAAAACAGAGATGGTTACCGCAGCACCCGCCATGTTGATGGTTGCGCCTAATGGGATGGATACAGAATACGTATCTTTATCTAACCCTAGTTTATCACATAACTTCATATTAACTGGAATGTTAGCCGCTGAGCTTCGTGTAAAGAATGCCGTAATTCCGCTTTCCTTAATACATCTGAATACAAGTGGATACGGATTCTGACGAATCGCAGCAAATACCATAAGCGGGTTAACCACTAAAGCCACAAACAACATACACCCAATTAAAACTACTAATAACTTTCCATAGCTTAATAGAGATTCTAGTCCATTGGTTGTGATAGAATCGATCACAAGACCCATAATTCCTAACGGAGCGAACTTGATGACCCAAGTGACTATTTTTGAAATGGCATCGGAAAAGTTTGAAATCAACGTCTTCGTTGAAGCAGGAGCATTTTTTAATGCGATACCAAGGACGATCGCCCAAGTTAAAATTCCGATATAATTTGCATTCATAAGAGCATTCACTGGGTTATCGACAACATTTAATAATAATGTCTTCAATACCTCTACCACACCGCCGGGAGCAGCCATATCTTCAGCACCCTTTGTAAGGGAGATGCTGACTGGAAAAATAAAACTTACCATTACGGCGATTAATCCCGCTAAAAATGTTCCTAAAAGATATAGGAAAAGAATACTTTTCATATTCGTTTCCTGACCGCTTCTGTGCTGGGCAACGGCAGCCATTACTAAGAACAGTACCAATACCGGCGCGATTGCTTTTAACGCACCAACAAACAAAGAACCAAAAATCACCAAAGGTTTTGCTGCTGAAGGAATTGCGACAGCTAGTACAATACCGATGATTAAACCAATTAGTATTTGTTTTACTAGACTGATTTGGTTCCATTTTTTTAATAGATTATTCATAGAAGTTATCCCCCGCTTTTGTAATATTTCTTAATCATATAATGCTATTACAATCTAATCAATACCACGATAAATTCTAACAAATAGTATTATAAAGAAAATTAAGATATATTACAATAGCGTCAATGTTATTGTAAACGGTTAAAAGGTAGAGTAGACACTCTTTAGGCCAACTCTACTTTTTTTTAGTAGTTATACCTGTTTAACAAGAGTATCGACTGCATAGACATTTTCCGTTGGGCTGTTACGTTGTTATTTTGTTTTTAATTGTAGCTCAATATCTTCAATTAATTCCCAATAAACATTTCCCTCTTGTTTATTACATATATTCTCTATGAGACGAAATTCCTGTTGGTCCATTCCCCCGTCATAACCAACTTTAGTAAAATATTGATTTTTAAAAAGAACAAACCAGTAATATGATTATATAAAATATTATAAGGAAGGATGAACAGGATGAAACCGATCATCGGTGTAACAGCTTCACTGATTCAAGGAAAAATAAGCCTCGACTTAGCTATGGCAAATTCCATTCTTCAGGCAGGTGGAATACCTTATATACTTCCCTATACAAATGATCAAACCGTAGTGGATGAAATGATTGGCCACATGGACGGCCTATTATTAAGCGGAGGAGTAGACATTGATCCTACCCTTTTTGGAGAAGAGCCTATTCCTGATCTTGGGGAAATTGTCCCAGAGAGAGATGCGCTTGAAATGGCTCTTATACAAAGAGCCTTAAAGGCAGACCTTCCAATTTTCGCGATATGCCGGGGAATTCAAATACTAAATGTAGCAGCTGGCGGAAATATGTATCAAGATCTATATAGTCAAGAAAGTAATCTGTTACAACACGCCCAACGAGCCCCGCGTACCCATCTGTCGCATTTTGTCCAAACCAAAGAAAACTCACTGCTTCGGAACATTACGGAATCGGAATTATTTAAAGTGAATAGTTTCCACCATCAAGCAGTTAAAGACCCTGCTCCAGGATTTATTATTAGCGCCATTTCAAGCGATGGAGTGGTCGAGGCAATTGAAAGTCAAAAGCACAAGTATGTACTCGGCGTCCAATGGCATCCTGAATTCCTTACATCATTTAATGAAATCTCCATGAGGATCTTCACTTCTTTTATTGATGCCTCAATAGGAAAATAAACAACGGGTGGTGCCTGTCACCACCCGTATTATGTCGAATTATCTCACTATTTTTTCTTTATTTTTGCTTTCATCGATAGCTGCAGGTGCTATGCTTTGGTCATTTGCTGTCAAGTCAATGCCATAGTCTTTGGCAAATATCATATGAGTTTCGACTAGCACATCTTCTGTATTTTCATCTAAATTGAATACTCTGGCCCCGCGTAATCTGTTTCGGTCAGCGCCCGGAAGGCCATATGTACCAAAACCAGTGTTTCCGGCATAACCAAGAAGAATCCCATAATAATTCCCCATATACGTATTCACATGATCATGACCGCAGAAGACACCCTTTACATCTCCTCTTTCCAACATCGCTGAGAACATACCGCTGTTGACAGGACCCGGACATTCCTCTTCGTTTCTTTCTCCAACAATATTATGCTTATTTACAGCATTCACATGATGTTGATCTGTTCTTCCATCTACACTAGCAAACCACATATACCGATGTTCCCAAAGTGGGATGTGAATAAATACAAGGGAAGGAACCTTATGGCCCCATTGCTGCTCCAACTTTTTCGATGTCTCGTAATACCAGCTTACCTGGTTAAAACGGAGCCAGTCCCAGGTTGGGTAACCTTGAAAGTCTTGACCAGCGATGGTCTTAGGCGCATATCTCCCACTGTCAAGCAGCCACAGATTGAAAGCAGCATCCGTGCCTTTCGAATTTTTAATGATCAGATTCATATTTCCAGTACCAGTAATGTCTCTTACTCCAGGCTTGTTCATATTGTATTTGTAAGACATGTAAATCCCGAGCATGTCCTCTTCATTAAGTCCGCTATTAGGAGTAGAATCCTCATCATGGTTACCGTATGTAATCGCCCACTTAATTCCCCTTTGCTCCATCGGTTGTGCCACATTATTGATCGCTTGCTTCATCTCCGCAGGTGTATCGCAGCCACCGGAAATATTGTCGCCATTAAGAACAACAAAATCCGGTTTTTCAGTATCTAGTACTTTTTCCATCAGCTGAATTGTACGCCGGTCAATGTTTTCATCATCTTGTGTATCGTTAAACTGTACGATTTTGAATTTCCCATCTGGATTAAATTGAAGCTTAATGTCATCATTTAATTCGGCTTGGGCTTTACCGGTAAACAAACCATCAGGAAGGCCGGCTGACCCAAGTGTTAAAGCAAGTGTACTCATACCGCCGATTTTGATAAAGCGCCGTCTATCCAAACCTTCTTGCAAATTAAAATTACTCATAAAATCTCACCATTCCTATCAAGAAATATTAAAAAAACTAAATCTATAGAAAGAATAGCAGGGAAGTTTTAATTCTCTGTTAGTCCTTTGTAAATAATTGATTAGGATTTGGTAAAGTTTACATAAACTACGAATATTGCTGAATTAACGATTTATGAGCTAAAAAATCCATCCAAAATTCTAATGGATGGATTGATTCTTGAGAAATTATTATTTATAAATGCATATTAAGAATTCCTATGTTCCCTTCTCATATACTTCAAATGCCAAGGTAAAAAGAAGATAAATACGAAAATGTATACGGGTAAGGAATACCATGTCTGCCATCCCTTGTTTACCATGTATCCTGATGCCACCGTACCCCATTCAAGTAGATAAGAAACGACGACCCATAACCATTTATATAAAGTAGATTTGTTTTTGGTCAAAAAATTGACATAAATTAAGCCAATTGCTAGAGGAATAAAGGATATAAAAATGTAGTCTATCACATACGTTTTAGGAGAAGGACCGATTTGAAATGCACCAAATACGTCGCCAACTAAGGCATTTCCAAGCCAAGCACCAAAGCCAATAATTCCCGCACTATAGTACATCTCTTTTAAAGTCAGCCTTTTTGGCATAAACAACAGAATTAGCAGGAAAATTCCGACAAGTGTATAAGCATACCACAAATTGACTCACGATCCTTTCAAAAGACCCCTGTTCCCAATTGGTTGTTAATCTTAAAATATCCTTATCTTTAATTGGTTATACAATAGCAGCAGTTGATTGCTTCTGTAAACTTTTCATTTTTGTTCATTATTAAAAATGATGTCATGCTATAAATAGACAACGACAAGCAAAAGAAGCCATAAATAATGGCTTCCAGATTGTCGAGAAAGGTTATTTTTCTCGGCAATTTTTAATTTTGTCTGAGTCTACCCAATTAAAAAATCATTAAAGATATGTGCCTGCACACTGGCCTGTTGATCTCCGCTCCAGGTGCTTCGCTTTCCGCGGGCGTGCCGGGGAAAGCGAAGCGCCTGGAGCGCAAATCAACAGCCTAGGTCGACAGTCTATATATTGATATTATACCAAATTAACGCGGTAAATTGTTAAAGTATACGAACAAAATAAAAGGCTATCGAAAGTTTTTCGACAGCCTGGAAGCCATAAATAATGGCTTCTTTTGTGTTTGTGATTTAATTGACACTCTTAATATTTTCATTCAAGAATTTTAAAGCAGTACTTACGTAATAGTTGACTCCAAGAATGAGGGACTTTTCTTTCACATCGAATTTAGGATGATGATGTGGGTAATTCTCAGCCGGTTGGTCACTACCCGCACCTAAAAAAACAAAACATCCTGGAGTTGCAGCTGAAAAAGCAGAGAAATCTTCTCCTCCCATAATTGGTTGGGAGATTACTCGATTGTCTTCACCAAAGGTTTCGACTATGGTTTGCTCGACTAATGCGGTGATGTTGTCTTCATTGACAACAGAAGCATAGCCAAGCTGATAATCAAATTCATACGAAGCGTCATGTGCCTCCGTAAGCCCTTTAATCATCTTTTCAATCCAAATCGGAATTTGACTTCGAATTTCTGGATTAAATGTACGAACTGTACCACCAATGGTCACTTTGTCAGGAATAATATTATTGGCGGTTCCACCATTAAACTTTGTTACCGAAATCACTGCTCGTTGACTTGCTTCCACTTTTCGCGAAATAAACTGATTAATTCCGTTTACAATCTGCGCACCAATAGCGATAGGGTCAACCGTATCCTGTGGTGATGAACCATGCCCGCCCTTTCCTTGGATCACGATATCAAAGGCATCCGTTCCTGCGGTTACCGGACCATAACAAAGCAAGAATTTCCCTGCAGGAACTTGAGAGGCAAGATGAAGACCAATCACGCCATCAATCCCTTCGGTAACCCCTGCCTTTACCATTTCTGATGCTCCACCTGGAAATAATTCCTCTGCATGCTGGAAGAAAAATCTGATTTCCCCTTGTATTTCTTCCTTTAATTTGGAGAGAACTTTCGCTGCTCCTAAAAGCATGGCCGTATGGCCATCATGGCCGCATGCGTGCATAACTCCGTTATTTTTTGAAGCAAATGGCAGTCCTGTTTCCTCCTGAATAGGAAGCGCATCCATATCTGCTCGTAATGCAACCACCTTACCAGGCTGATTTCCTGTAATGCGTCCCAAAATACTGGTTGGCGTTACTCTGGATACTTCGATATTACCGAAGGATTGAAGTTTTTCATACACGTAGTTTGATGTTTCATATTCCTGAAATGAAAGCTCAGGATTTTCATGAAAATGCCTTCGCCACTCCACTACTTCCTGTTCAACAGCCTTAACTAATTTCTGAATATCAAGCGTTTTCTCAACCACAAACAATCCCTCCTAAAAATTCATGTTTTTAAGAAAGGGCTTAATACCATTTGCTTCCAAGCCCTTTCTTAGTTTTTTACTAAGAAAATAGTAATCTATTCTATTTTTCAATGACCCACTCATGGACATTGTAGAACATTCCAAATTCTTTTGGTTCTCCTACTTTTACCTTTTTGGAGACGGCTCCCATTTTATAATCTGCATACAATGTAATAGTAGGAAGCTCCTCATGTAAGATTTCTTGAATCTCGTCATAAATCACTCTTCTTTTTTCAGCATTTGCTTCCAGTTTCCCTTGAGCCAATAATTGGTCAATCGTTGAATTGTTGTACCCGGCAAAATTATATGCTGCGGTTGAAGAATAATAAATGGATACGTCCGGATCAATTAAGTATTTCAAACCAAGGAACATCAGATCGAATTCCTGCTTCTGCCCTTTTTGCATATGAGTAGGAAAATCAAATTTTTGAATTTGGACATTAAGACCAACCGCACGGAGATTTTCAGAAATGATAACGGCCGCTTGTTCACGTACTTGGTTTCCTACAGGTACATTTAGTTTAATTGGCTTACTCATATCCCAGTCTGACTCTTCAAGAAGTTTCTTTGCTTTTTCAGGGTCATATTCATAATTTTTAATCTTCTTATTCAAATAGAGATGAGGGGGTGTAAACGCCCCATCGACGATTTCCGCTTTCTCTTTTAATAGTTTTTCGACGATTTGAGGACGGTTAATTGCGTGAACAATCGCTTGTCGAACCTTTTGGTCATCAATCGTCTTCACATTAAAGTAAAGCATTTGGTAATCGAATGGTTTACCTTCCACCGTACGAATATTTGCCATGTTTTTAACCTTTTCATAATCTTGAACGGCAATAGCACCCACAGCAGGAAAGTTCATATGCACTTCACCGGTTTGCAGTTGTGCTGTTAGGTTGGCTGAAGGTAAAACCTTAAAGAAAAGTTTCTCTGTTTTCGGTGCACCAAGATAATAGTCTGGATTTGCTTTCAATTCAACATGGGATTCAGGACTAAAATCTTTAAGCGTATACGCTCCGCTTGTTACATTTGGTTTTAGCATGAAAGGATCTTGATGAAGGGTGGCAAGTTCTTTGTCTTTTAAAATATGACTTGGTATAATCCGGGAACGGTAACCAAGATATTCTTTTAAGTAATTAGGATCGACTGGTTGTTTTGTATGAATTTTAACTGTTTTCTCATCAACAATTTCAATCCCCTTGATGCTAGTTTCACCTTCTGGAAGTGTTCCATTTTCGGTGAGCCCCACAATCATATTCAAAGTTTTTATACCAAGACTTTGTACTTTTGGATTTGCCATGGTCTCTAATGTAAATTTAATGTCCTCAGATGTTACCGGCTTTCCATCGGTCCAGTTGGCCTTTGGATGGATTTTAATCGTAAAGGTTTGATTATCTTCCGTTTCAAAGCTTTCAGCCAATTTTGGAAGAAATTCCATATTTTCATTCACATCTAACAATGGATCGAACAAGATGGAGGCAATCTGAATCGCAGCAGAATCCCGTACATTAATTGGATTGATGGCACCTACTGCATTTGAAATCCCGATAACAATGGAATCCCCTGAACTGGCTTGTTTTTCCTCACCATTCTCTGTTGATGGTGAAGATGTTTCCTTTGACCCAGTACAGGCGCTGAGAAACACTAATATAAGAATAGATAAAACGGAAATAAACCTTACACCAAATTTCCTCATAAATACCCTCTTTTCATTGATTTAGTTTTTTATTTTATTGTTTTAGGATCTAGTGCATCACGTAAGCCATCCCCAATAAAGTTAATGCTTAGAACAACTAAGACAATGAGAACGCCTGGAGGAACCCAAAGCCACGGTTGGGAGGTTAAGACGGTTAACGACTGGGCTTCAGTAAGCATGTTGCCCCAGCTCGCGGTTGGGGGTTGAACACCCATTCCCAAGAAGCTTAAAGATGCTTCAATAATAATCGCTGCAGCTATTCCAAATGTTGCATGGACAAGGATTGGGGCGATGGCATTTGGCAAAATATGAAAAAAGAGAATACGAGGCGTACTATAGCCAAGTACCACACTCGATTTGACAAAATCAACATTTTTTAAAGAAAGGACGCTGCCCCGTACGAGCCTGGCAACAGAAGGCCAGCCTAGTAATCCGAGAATCCAAATAATATTCAAGAGACTTGGCCCTAATACACTAACAACAACAAGAATAATCATTAAATTTGGAAATGA
Organism: Neobacillus sp. Marseille-Q6967; assembly: GCF_946151075.1. Lineage (GTDB taxonomy): Bacteria > Bacillota > Bacilli > Bacillales > Cytobacillaceae > Neobacillus. The sequence goes on from NZ_OX267715.1 coordinate 1,390,803, forward strand.
CATAAAAACATCTGTTATACGCATTAACAGAATATCGATCCAACCACCAAAGTAACCTGAAACGGCTCCTAAAATGGTGCCGATTACGGTGTAAATCAAAACTGCCCCAAGGCCAACCAGCATAGATACTCGAGATGCATACACTAACCGTGCGAAAATGTCCCTGCCAACTTGGTCTGTGCCCAGCCAATGTTCTCCTGATGGAGGGGCACTGAATTGATCATAAATCTGAAACGGATCTTTTGGTGCTATCAATGGGGCAAAAATAGCTGCCAGCACGATGCACAGCATAACGAACAGCCCTGTTACTGCTAAACGGTGTTTCAAAAATCGTTTCACGATAATTTGAAGAGGCGTTTCTTCCTTTCCAAGATCTGGATGGGTTATCCCGATTTCCTGCAGCGATGATTCCATTTCTGTTTTAATTTTTGATTCCGGCATTGCCATTATGGTCTTCCTCCTTCCTATTTGTATTTAATTCTAGGATCTGCAAAGGAATAAAAAATATCGGTAAGTAGATTGGCTGCCAGCACGATGAATGCCGTTAATAGATTCAATGCCATCAACGTAGGATAATCCCGTGACATAATCGATTGAATCGTCAGCTGACCCATTCCTGGCCATTGAAACACCTGTTCCGTAATCACAGCACCTGCTAGCAGCAACGGAATTTCTAGACCAATTATGGTGATAATTGGGATTAACGCATTCCTTAAGGCATGCTTATTCGTAACAACAAATTCCCTAAGCCCCTTGGCTCTTGCTGTTCTTAAATAATCCTGGCCAAGTACCTCTAGCAAACTTGCACGAACATAACGTACATTTTTACCAGCTATTCCGATGGCAAGGACGAAAACCGGCAGAATCAGATGTTTTAACCGATCGATAAAATCACCTTCACTGCCCAAGGTTGACATGCCGCCGGCAGGTAGTATTTGCCATTCTACCGCAAAGATATAAATCACCCCTAAACCAAGAAAAAAATGCGGGGTTGAAATTCCTAAGAATGAAGTTCCAGTCACAAAATAATCAAGCTTACTGTATTGTTTAACCGCACTGATGATTCCAATCGGAATGGCTATCGCTAATCCTACCAATAGCGCAATTCCCATTAGTTGAAATGTGGGACCAATCCGCTCGAAGATAATCTCATGGACGGGTTCATACGTAGAATAGGAATATCCTAGATTTCCTTGAAACATATTTGTCAACCAGCGAAAATATTGAACCCAAATCGGATCATTTAATCCTAATTGTTCTTTTCTTAATTCAATCTGCTCTGGTGTGGAATTAGGGTCAATGTACATGTCAACAGGGTTTCCCGGAGCCATGGTAATAATTAAAAAGTTGACAATTGTCACGCCAAACAGAACCGGAATCGCAATGAGAAGACGTCGAACTATATATGGAACCATTATTTACACCTACTTTCTTTTGAAATTCATGACTTTCCTTACCAAGGCTCTGTTTTACATTTCACTAACCGCAAAGCATGCAACTGTATGATCCTCTCCTTTTAGCACCGGAACCTGCTCGCGGCAAATGGCTTTAGCAATAGGACAGCGAGTATGAAAACTGCATCCGCTCGGTGGATTGGCAGGACTTGGCACGTCCCCTGCAATGACGATCCTATCTTTCGATCGCATTTCCGGATTTGGAATCGGATAAGAGCTTAATAAGGCTTTTGTATAAGGATGCTTCGGGTTTTTAAAAATTTCCTCGGTTTTCGCCACCTCAACGATTTTTCCCAAATACATAACCGCAATACGATCACTGATATACTTCACGGCCCCTAAACCGTGAGCGATAAATAAATACGTTAAATGAAACTCCTTCTGCAAATCTTTCAGCAAGTTCAAGATTTGCGCCTGAATCGAAACATCTAAGGCAGAAACAGGTTCATCACAAATAATGAGTTTGGGATTTAACGAGAGTGCCCTGGCAATCCCGATTCGCTGGCGCTGGCCACCTGAAAATTCATGAGGATAACGGTTTTTATAACTTTTGGGTAAACCGACTAGTTCCAAAAGCTCGTCCACCCGTTTGTGCAGGTTTTCTTTCTCTACTACTTTATGAATTCTCATCGGTTCTTCTAATAAATCCTTCACTCTTTTTCTTGGATTTAGAGAAGAGTAGGGATCCTGAAAGATAATCTGTAAATCACTTCGAATAGTTTTCATCATTTCCTTAGTGATTTCTTGCTCTTGATAATACATTTTTCCTTCAGTCGCCTCTTCCAAACGAACAAGAGTCTTCCCAATGGTTGACTTACCGCAGCCGGACTCTCCAACCAGACCAAGCGTTTCCCCGGCGTTGATAAAAAAATCCACACCATCCACTGCTTTCACATGTCCGACTGTCCTCGATAAAACTCCTTTTTTGATAGGATAATAGGTTTTTAGTTTTTCTACGCGTAATAAAGGAGCAGCTGCTTCACCCGACCTAGTGCTCATTAATTAACTCCTCCTCCCTACTACCAGATAGAGTTTTTATTAATTCCTGCTCTATTAACCAGCACCTCACCTTATGACCCTCTTGGATTTCCTTTAAATCGGGTTGTTCTAATTTGCATCGATCGGTTGCATGCGAACACCTGGTGTGGAACCTGCAGCCTTTTGGCATATGTTTTACACTAGGTACCGATCCCGGTATAGAGTCAAGACGCATATGATTTTCATATTCGATATGGGGTATGGATGCCATTAATCCTTGTGTATAAGGATGTTTTGGATTTTTGAAAAGAGTAAAAACATCTGCTTCCTCTACTACCTGCCCAGCGTACATAACAATCACCCGATCTGCGATTTCTGCAATAACCCCAAGATCATGTGTAATCAACATGATTGCCGTTTCTGAATCATTTTGCAGATTCTTCATCAATTGCAAAATTTGAGCCTGAATCGTGACATCCAGTGCTGTAGTCGGTTCATCCGCAATTAACAGCTTTGGTTTGCATGCAAGCGCCATGGCAATCATCACTCTTTGTCTCATTCCCCCAGACAGGGCATGCGGATATTCATTCATGATTTCTTCAGCTCTTGGAATTCCTACTTTTTTTAGCATTTCAATGGCATATTTTTTTGCCTCTTTCGTATTCATTTTTAAATGCAACCTGATTCCTTCCATCATTTGATTTCCAATGCAAAAGACAGGGTTAAGTGAGGTCATGGGTTCCTGAAAAATCATCGAAATTTCATTTCCTCTGATTTCTCTTAGACGGTGTTCAGAAACCTTTGTTAGGTCTTCATTCCCGAAAAAAATGCTCCCGCTTTTCACCTTTCCAGTTTTTCCGAGCAGTCCCATGATTGATAGGGATGTAACACTCTTACCGCAGCCAGATTCACCCACAATGCCAATTGTTTCGCTTGGTTTAATGGTGAAGCTTACTTCTTCAACGGAAATAATTTCTTCCTTCTCAGATTGAAAAGCGATTTTCACTTGATCCACTTCAAGTAAACGACTCATACACTGCTCACCACTCTTTCGATAATGACTTATAATGACACCGTTTAAAGTGTTAAAATATAAAAAATATTCAGTCTTTTGTTGTGCGAATAAGGCTTTATTCTTTTATTTAGTTTTATTTAATCAGAGTATCTTATGAAAAAAAAGGCACTTCAATTGACTTTTCGTATCATTAGTTGACAAGACGAATGACATACATCCTTGCTGAAACAATGAAACTATTGTATATTTTGAATATTAAAATAACTTTATAAGGTGGTGTCTCATGTACAAATTGGTTATTGCTGATGACGAGTATGAAATCCGTCATGGATTGGTTAACTATTTTCCATGGGATGATTTGGGGTTTGAAGTCATCGGACAAGCAGCAAATGGAAAGGAGGCACTAGAGATTATTTCGGAAGGAAAAACAGATGTGTTACTATGTGACATTCAAATGCCTGTGATGACAGGAATTGATGTGATTAAGGAAATACACGAGCAAGGCTCTCCCGTTTTCACTGTTTTTTTAAGCGGTTATCAAGAGTTTCAATATGCCCAAAATGCTATCAAATATGGAGTAAAAAATTATATCCTTAAACCTACTAAGTTTCCTGAGATTACGGAGGCCTTTACACAAATCAAAAAGGAACTTGATCAAAGAACCCAGCCGCAGGTACAGCCATCACCACTAAATAGAAGCAGCAATATCGAAAATGATCCAATCATCTTAAAGATAAAAGAGTATGTGAAAAAAAATTATAAGAATGCTACTTTAGAAGAAGCAGCACAAATTGTTTTTATGAACCCTCATTATGTCAGCAAGTATTTCAAGCAAAAAACGGAGGAAAATTTCTCCGAGTTTGTTTTTCAAATAAAGATGGAGGAAGCTGGGAAACTATTAAAGAATTTGGAGTTTAAAACATATGAAGTCAGTGAAATGGTCGGATATACTAATGCGAAGAATTTTACACGAGCCTTTCGTAAGTATTTTGGTGTTAGTCCAAAAGAATATCGTTTTATGGGTTAATGGAATAAAGCCATGAAATCAATCAAACGTTCCTTTTATTTAAAAAACTTAGTAAAACTGCTCATCCCGATGCTTATTCCACTGATTATTTTAGGGTCTCTTGCTAACATTTTAATTCACCTTCATATTAAGGAAAAAATTAATCAAGAAAATTTAAATATGCTTAGTCAAATTCGCAGTAATGTGGAGATTATCTTTAATGAACTTGATTCGATTAATTTGACCATTGTCGCAAGTGCCCTTGAATTTGTTGATTTACAAAATATGCTTCAAAAAGAATGGTTTGATCCTGAGGACCATAAAAAGCTGGCATCATTAAAAAATATAATCGATTCTCCTTCTCTTGCACATCCATATATAGATTCAATTTATATTTACATAGAAAATAATAGGAATCGCTTTCTAACCACTTCTACAGGAGGAGTTGTCGATTTAACTAGTTATGAAGATACCTCATGGTACCAAAGCTATCACCGTGATAAAGGCAACAAAGAGATCTGGACAGAGAATAGGACCATTTATCGTTCTCCTTTCGATACAGTAGAACAGAAAATTGATGTCATAACAGTATATCGAAACTTCACTTTAGCCAATGGAAACCTCGGGGTGATTGTACTAAATGTAAATACCTCCTATTTAAAGAATTATCTCAACACTTTAGACAAAATCAAGGGACAAAATATTTTGGTGATCGATCATAATAGTCAGGTTCTCTTTGAGAACTACCCTGTTCAATTAACAGCATCTGAAATCAAATCAATGGTTTCATCTCCTAAAACCATGAACTCCATTAACATTCAAAATCAGCGGTCTATTGCGTTTAAACTAGAATCAGAAAAGTATGAATGGGCATTTTTTTCTACCATTCCAAAAACAGCCCTTTATAAAGCCACTTATCAACTAAGTATCATAACATTATTACTACTATTCTCTTCTGTGATTGTAGGAGTGATTGTGGCCTACTATTTAACAAAAAAGAATTTCGCTGATATCCAGTCGGTCCTTTCGATTTTAAATAAAGCCGAAAAGGGTGAAACATTGCCCCATTTACCTTCTAAGGTGAACGATATACACAGTTATATTATTCATAAAATCATTACAAACTTTATGGAACAATCATATTTGAAGGTCCTTCTATCCGAACGTAAATATAAAATGCAGGCACTGGAATTAGCCGTGCATCAATCGCAGTTAAATCCACACTTTTTATTTAACACACTCGAAACCATCAATTGGAAAGTGATTAGCCTTACTAAAAGACCAAATGAAATCAATGAAATGATCGATAACTTAGCTACGATCCTCCGCTATTCATTAGAAGCCCATAACGGATTAGTTTTTTTAATGGAGGAAATGAAACATACAAGAAGTTATATAGAAATCCAGAAGATACGATACAAAGACAAATTTGACGTCATTTGGGATTTCGATGAAGAGTTGGAGAAATATTATGTTTTGAAACTGATCCTTCAGCCGCTAATAGAAAATTGTCTAGTTCATGGCAAAGTGGAATCGAAAAAACTGACGATAAAAATTAAAATCAAACTAACAAAATCGAACCTCGACATGGCTGTTATCGATAATGGTGCTGGCATTGAGACGGACAAGCTCTCAACAATCAGGTCAAAATTAGCTTCCAATTATACATCGACGGAGCATATCGGACTATACAATACACATAAGCGGTTGCAATTAACGTTTGGTGATGACTTTGGAGCTATCATCTACAGTAAATCCGGCTGGGGAACGGTTGTCAGAATCAGAATACCAATTAATTAATAATTTTTAATTGTTTCTTCTTCACTAGTAAGAGTTAATATTCTATTAATCGTAAGGAAAATTAATGAACATCTTCTGAATGATCCACTCCTTGAAACATTTCTTGCATTAGACTTAAAACTTGGGTATAAAAGGAAACACCATCGGAATAGTTACTTTCAATGTGTTTCCTTTTTTTCATATTATTTTTTTGAAGAAACAACTAAAAATCGTACAACGGAATCGGTGAAGTTGTACCAATAATGCACTTTTTTTGCATCAAATAAAATGGATTGCTGCTCCCTGAGTTCCGTGAATTGTCCATCAATTGCAACGGTTAACACTCCTTCTAGTACGAATAAAAATTCATGTCCACTATGAGCAAATGGTTTTCCCTCATTTTCTCCAGGATTCAGCGACACCATAATCGGTGAAAAGCTGGCATCTTTCACTCCATTCGATAGGTCTTTGTAAAAAAAGGACTCCCGTCGAATCTCCAAAGGGTCCTGTTCATGATTTTCAGCAAAAAAAATACTAGGATTCACGCCTAATGCATCCGCAATTTTCTTCAACGATTCCAACGTAACACTAGATTTCCCGCGTTCTACTTGTGATAAAAAGCTGATAGACACCCCCGTTTGTTCTGCCAAATCTTTTAACGTTAATTTCCGTTCTTTGCGAATATTTTTTAATGTATTACCCATTAAGCCAGGCTTCATACGTACTCCTCTTTTTGTATGACATCTTTCCTTCATCTTACAGCATTCAAAATGTGAACATCAAACAAATTAACAAATATATTGACAGAATATTTTCAAGTATCTAAAATTAATTCAAAGGAAAAATTGAAGTGATACTTCAATTTTCTAAATCCAAAGGGGGTCATTCGATGAACAAAAAACAAACAAAACGAGTTTTAATTGCTAGTTTAGTAGGAAGCTCCATTGAGTGGTTTGATTATTTCTTATATGGAACAGTCGCTGCACTTGTTTTCAACCAGCTATTTTTTGTAACGGAAGAGCCAACCGTCGGGCTTTTACTAGCCTATGCATCATTTGCCTTATCCTTCTTCATTCGCCCATTTGGCGGAATTATCTTCAGTCACATTGGTGACCGTATTGGCCGTAAAAAAACACTCGTCTTAACATTAAGCCTAATGGGTGCTGCCACTTTTGGAATGGGCTTAATGCCGACCTATCAAGCAATCGGCGTTTGGGCACCCATCTTGCTTATTACACTTCGCTTAATTCAAGGGTTAGGAATTGGCGGCGAATGGGGAGGCGCCCTATTACTGGCTGTCGAATATGCCCCTCCTGAAAAACGTGGATTGTTTGGCAGTATTCCCCAAATGGGTGTTACCATTGGAATGTTGATGGGGACCATCGCCCTATGGGTGATGACCATGCTTCCAGAGGAAGTATTTATGACATGGGGCTGGCGAGTACCATTTATATTAAGTGCATTATTAGTTATTTTTGGATTATGGATCCGTCAAGGAATTGATGAAACGCCTGATTTTAAAAAGGTGAAAGAATCTGGAGATATTCCAAAGCTTCCGATTGTAGACACACTTAAGTATCATTGGCGTGAAGTATTAATCGCCATTGGAGCAAAAGTGGTTGAGACAGCACCCTTCTATATTTTCAGTACCTTTGTCGTATCGTATGCAACAACAAATCTAGGATTCTCACGATCTGCTACGTTAGCAGCGGTTACAATTTCAACGGTTATTACGACCATCTTAATTCCTATTATGGGGAGCCTATCGGATAAAATTGGACGCAAGAAATTGTATGTTACAGGTACTGTAGCTATGATCCTATTTGCATTCCCCTACTTCTGGTTAATACATAAGGGTTCTGTAACCTTGCTAATTGTTGCAACCATCATTGGTTTAGGCGTCATATGGTCACCAATTACAGCCGTTCTCGGAACGATGTTCTCAGAAATCTTTGACGCAAGAGTACGCTATACAGGTATTTCTTTAGGCTATCAAATCGGGGCAGCCTTAGCAGGCGGGACAGCGCCACTAGTCGCAACAGCCTTACTTGTAAGCTTCGATAATTCTTATATTCCGGTGGCGTTATACATCATCTTTACTGCAATCATTTCTCTAGTGGCCATTTGGGCAATAAGAAACCGCAATACACAGCAAATAAAACGTACTAATCAATCATTAGATCCGAAAGTGGTAAATAAATAGAGACACACAAAATCCATAGCGAATTACTTTATAAAAGTCTAGTGCCGGTGGATTTATACATCTATGTTCATGACGTAGGAGGAAAAAACGTGCTTGTTATAAACGAAAATCAAATTCAAACACTTTATAAAATGAAGGACGCCATAAAGGACATCGCAGCAATATTAAAGGCAAAAGAAGCCGAAAAAATTAACAATCCACATCGTACCGTACTCGAATTCCCTGAATACGAGGCTTCAGCTTTATATATGCCTAGTTCAGATTCAGTTTCAGAGATTGCTGCCGTAAAAGTCGTAACTATCTTTCCAGAGAATCCGAAACTAGGAAAACCGACGACCCAAGGTTTGATGTTATTGTCTGATACTACAAACGGAAAGCATCTATCAGTGATGAATGCCTCTTATCTAACACGATTACGGACGGGAGCGCTAAGCGGTATTGCGACGGACTTATTATCAAGGAAAGACAGCCGTGTGTTAACCGTCATAGGTACTGGTGCCATGGCATTTGAACAAGTACTTGGTGTGCTGGCGGTCCGGGACATTGAAAAAATCATTCTAGTAAACCGCTCACCAGAGAAAGCAGAAAAATTCGGTCAGAAATTACGTGACTTTGGTGTGGACATGCCATTGGAAGTCGAAATAGAGGTCGCAAAAGCGGTAAAGCAGGCGGATATTATATGTTGTGCTACGCGTTCCAATGACCCAGTATTTGATGGGAATGACCTGCAGCCTGGAACCCATATTAACGGTGTTGGTTCGTATTTACCGCATATGCGGGAAGTAGATCTGACGACAGTCTCCCGTACAGATAAAATTGTCGTAGACGACCTAGCCGGTGTAAAAGATGAAGCTGGTGAGTTAATGTATGCAGACGAAATTGGCAAGTGGTCATTTGATGATGTCCATGGACAACTTGGAGAACTTACGGTCGGAAAAAAATCAGGACGACAATCACCAGAAGAAATCACCTTCTTTAAATCAGTCGGCGCTGCGTATTTTGACCTTGCGGTTGCAAAAGGTGTCTATTCGAAAGCAAAAGAATTAGGGGCTGGATCTGAAGTGGAAATTTAACCTATTCTTAATCCACCCACCCATATCAATAGGGTTCACGAAATAGATTCTTTTATTTTAACTATTTTAGGTTATAATAATACTAAGAAGTGAATATTTTAAAAAAGACCAGACATGCAGCTACATGTCCGGTCCAGCAATAGACGGTTCCCTCAAAGGGATCGGCTAATTTGTGGGATAATCCACCCGAGCCGTTTAACTCAAGGGTGGATTATTTTTTTTGGTTAAATGACAGTATGGCTACGATTAAACTAGCAAATGCAATCGTAATCATGAATGTTTCAAAAACTGTCATTCAGCATCACCCCCTTTCTGTTTGGGGAGTGTGCCGACCACCCTTGAGAAACCCTATTCTATTGTACTTTTAGTATATCATAACCTAGTCACCACAGGAACATACATTCGTATATTAACCGATTTATTATTGATCCATATTTTTATATTTATAATAGAAAACTTACTATACCAGGGATCATAAAGGAGTTATGGTAGATGAATCAGAAATTAATACTTTTTGATGTGGACGGTACACTAATCACCCATGATAAAAAGTTACCTTTATCAAATAAAAGAGCGGTTCAGGCATTAATAGAAAAAGGGCATGTGGTTGCAATTGCCACGGGAAGAGCATCCTCTTTAATTTATGATTTAGCAGAAGAACTTAACATCGACACTTACGTATCTTTCAATGGACAATGCGCGGTAGTGAAAAAGAATGAAGTGATTTATAAAAAACCGTTACCACTAGACTCTTTAAGAAAACTTAGTGAAGCAGCTGCTAGCAAAGGTCATCCTATCATCTATATGGGTCAAGAGCACCTAAGAAGTTCTGTTGAAAATCATAAACACATAATAGAATGTTATTCGCCAGAGTTCTCTTCCCCTCCCGCTGATCCTCTATATTTCGAAAAATGTGAAATATACCAATCCCAACTGTTCATGAGAGAGGAAGAAGAACATTTTTATCGAGATTCTTTTGAGGAATTTAAATTTATTCGTTGGCACCCTTTGGCTGTAGATATTGTGTCAAAAGGCGGGTCAAAAGTAGACGGAATCGCGTCTTTAGTTAAACACTTAGGGATTTCAAAAGAAGATGTATTTGCTTTTGGGGATGGAATCAACGATATCGAAATGTTTCAATTTGCCGGCAAAAGTGTAGCCATGGGCAACGCACCAGACGTGGTAAAGAAAGCAGCAACCTATGTAACAAAAGATATACTAGATGACGGCATATATCATGGTTTAAAACATTTTGGGTTATTAAAGTAAACGGGGGTGCCTGTCACCCCCCGTTTTTTGTCGATAAATTATATATTAGCCCTTATTTCTGCCTTATTGATGGAATAGTAATTGAAGATGGTCATCTATGGATCGAGAAGAAGAATATTTACAACATATATTGAGATCTCTCCGGATTTAATACATCCTTTCCATCCTCACTGGAAAAGGCTAGTTTCCCTTCGATAAAGGTATAACAGACTTTAAAGTTTTCATCCATTACAACCAAGTCTGCATCCTTTCCCTCTCGTATGGACCCCTTGTGATTTAATACCCCCGATACTCTTGCAGGGTTATATGAAGCCATTTTAACCGCGTCTTCCATACTGTATCCAAGTTCTGAAACTATATTTTTCATTCCATATAACAAAGTCATGGTACTTCCGGCAATCGTACCGTCTTCTAGCCTGCTCCATCCATTTTGATCGATATCCACTTCATGGCCTAACAATTTATATTTTCCAGGCTCTAAACCTGCCACCATTACTTGATCAGAAATCATACAAACTTTATCGACCGATTTTAATTTAATGACTAGCTCAATGATCCTCGGATGAACATGAATAAAATCACAAATGAGTTCACAATCAACGCGGTCATCGAGCAAATAAGCGCCTAATGCTCCCGGCTCCCGATGATGAATCGATTTTTGTGCATTGCAGGTATGATTAGACAACCTTACACCTTGGTCGATCCCCTTAACGGTTTCCGCAAAAGTTGCATCTGTATGTCCTCCGGAAACAAGTATATCCTTGTTTATCAAAAACGCAATTAACTCATCTGAACCTTGTAATTCTGGAGCCAAAGTGACATGGGTAATATGATTACCGCTTTTCTCAATAAACTCCTTCATTAGCTCAATGCTGGGTGTTAATAGGTTCTTAGGGTTATAGGCTCCTTTCTTGGCCGGATTAAGGAACGGTCCCTCCATATGAATCCCTATTATTTTTGAACCCTCATACCCTGCACTTATAATTTCTGCAATTTCCTCAAGAGTTTGTTTTATACTTTCACTTGTTCCGGTACCTATGGAAGGTTTGTATGCCGTAACACCAATACTGGGCAAATAGTTCATAAAACCCTTTATCGTATTAATATCCCCGTCCTCAATCGTCCAACCACCGCCACCATGGATATGAACATCGATTAGTCCGGGAATGACAGGATTTTCTCCAACTTCGAAAACCTCGCCGCGAAATGCAGAAATTTCATCAGAGTTCGTTACGATTTTTTTAATCTTTGTCCCTTCGACTAAAATGGCTCCATTAACACGTCCATTTTCTGTGTAGATATTTTTTCCTTTTATTAAAAACTGGTTCATTACGACAAGTCCTCCAATTTATAGTTTCTTCATCTCTGAAACAAGCGGGTCAGCAATCGTTCCAACCACAATTTGAAGATTATTAGGACCCATTTTCACCACCCCTGTTGCACCAAGTGATTTAAGAACCGCCTCATCGACTATGGATCCGTCTTTCACAGAAACCCTGATTCTAGTAATACAAGCATCTAAGTCTACAATATTTTCCTTATTTCCGATTGCTTCTAAAATTTCTTTCGCTTTTTGTGATAGAGCTGCACCCTTTAATCCCGAAAGCGAAACGGATTCTTCATTATCGGACCTCCCCGGAGTGGGAATATTGAATTTGACAATGGCAAAGTAAAAAATAAAATAATATAAAGCAGCTGCTGCCAAACCTAGTGGGATGATCAATAATGCCTTTGTTCCAGCACCATAGGTAAGAACATAGTCGATTAAACCGTTGGAGAACCCAACTCCTAATCGAACACCCAGTTCAGCTGCAATCACCCCAAACAATCCCATTAACGCGGCATGAATAATCAATAAAACCGGAGAAATAAAGATAAATACAAATTCAATTGGTTCTGTAATACCTGTCAAAAAACTAGTTAAAGCTGCACTAATTAAAATCCCCGAAACCGCTTTCCGATTTTCTTTCTTTGCAGCCCGGATAATAGCAAAACAGACGGCCGGTAAACCAAACATCAATACGGCGTAACCACCAGCAGTGAACATTCCTCCATTGGGATCCCCGGCAAAAAATCTAGTCAAGTCACCAGTAATGACTTCGCCTTCGTCATTTGTAAAAGTCCCAAATTGGAATAAAACCAAAGAGTTAAGAATGTGGTGAAGACCAAACGGAATCAATAGACGGTTCAAGAAACCATAAAGAAATACTCCAATACTTCCGGATTCAACAATCCCATTTCCTATATTATTGATAAACTCTTGAATTAGCGGCCAAACATATCCCACCAACACCCCGAGTATTAAAGCATATAGAGAAGTGATGATTGGTACAAACCGCTTTCCTCCAAAAAATCCGAGGATATCCGGGACACGAATGGAGTGATATTTGTTATACAAATAGGCAGCCAGCAATCCAGAAATAATCCCGGCAAGAACACCCATATCTATCGTCTCATCAAAAGTTGTGGCAACCGTTGTTAATACCATGTAACCAACTAATGCAGCCAAAGCAGAAACACCATTGTTCTCCTTTGCCAAGCCGATTGCAATCCCGATTGCAAAGATTAAGGGAAGATTTGAAAATACCGCGGACCCCGCTGCCTCCATCCATTTCAGGTCTAAAACATCGGCCGATCCCAATCTTAATAATATTGCCGCTGCTGGAAGAACCGCCACTGGTGTCATTAATGCTTTTCCAAACCGTTGAATACCACCCTTGAACTTTTGCCTAGACATTTAACCACCCCTTTAAAAATGTTTGGGCGCGATTGCAACAGTTGCATCAGTGAAGGCCTTGTCTTTAAAATGGAACAACCCATTAAATTTATATGATATGAGGTAGGTCTTTATATTCGCTTTTTAAAAATATTCGAAAGCGTATTCCTAAATCCTACTAATAAGTGCTATTAATTCTATTTATCTTTCTTTTATTTGGTAAAAAAAAGCAACAGGAATAAACCTGCTGCTTTCTTCGTTTTATGAATTTACACTTTTTCCTACTCAAGATGCAGTGGAACTCCCGGCCCGACTGGAATGTTGAATACGGCAAAAACGATTAGCAATAGAATCCAAGCAATTAAGAAGGCCACGGTATACGGGAAGATTAATGCAATATGTGTCCCTAACCCCGCCTTCTTATCATACTTCATTAAGAATCCAAGCATGACAGCAACAAATGGGTTAAGCGGTGTGATCATGTTGGTTACAGAATCAGCAATCCGATAGGCTACTTGTATGAAAGCTGGATGAAAATCTAACAGCATATACATTGGGATAAAGATTGGAGCCAATAGTGCCCATAGTGCTGTACCACTCGTAACAAACAAGCTCGAAAATACTGTTAGGAGTACAAGAACAATAACCGCTGGCAACCCTGTCAAGTTAATTGATTCTAGCAGATCCGCTCCACCAACAGCGGCAAACATACTTAAATTACTCCATTGCAGATACGCAATAAATTGCGCGATAAAAAAGGCTAATACGATAAATCCGGAGATGTCTTTTATGGATTCAGCCATTGTCTTTACTACATCATTCATACTCGTAATCTTTTTTGCACTAATCCCATAAGTTAAACCAATAACAAGGAAGAAAAGAAAAATGATGGTATTCATACTACTCATAAATGGCGAATTCATGATACTGCCGTTTTCTCCCCTTAATGGTGAGTTCGGTAAATAAAGAGCAAGTAGGATGACACCGATGTATAGAAGCGTGGAAATTAAAGTATTTCGTAACGCCTTGTTAATAATAGGGTCTTCGCGGTCAGTGTTTTGTAATGTAACTTTCGTCTCTCCCTGATATTTTCCTAGTTTCGGTTCTATGATTCTTTCTGTTACAAACGCTCCGACAATCGTAAGTACAATTACAGACACACTCATAAAATACCAATTATCAGTCAAATTCACCGTAATATTAGGGTCAACGACTTGAGCCGCTTCTGTTGCAATACCAGATAAGGCGGCATCAAAGGAAGAAACAAAAAGGTTCGCTGTAAATCCGCTTCCGGTACCTGCAATTCCAGCAGCCAGCCCTGCAATTGGATTCCTGCCAAATAAGTGGAAGATTAACGCAGCCAGAGGCGGAACAATAATATAGGCAGAATCTGCTGCTATATTCGCCATAATCCCAATAAAAAGGACGGCATATGTAATAATAGACTTTGGCGCCTTAATCAAGGTCTTTTTGATAGCCGCTTCAAATATCCCTACCTTCTCTGCGAGCCCGACCCCAAGTGTCAGCACTAACACCACTCCAAGAGGTTTAAATTCAATAAAATTAGCCGGCATGGAGGTTAACATAAATTGAATTCCTTCAGCAGAAAGCAAACTTTTTACCGTCAGTTCTGTTTCTGCTCCTGGTTGGATGATGCTTACTTTTAAGAAATTCAATAACCAAGAAATGATCATGACAAAAACGGTTAAATAAAGAAAAATTAATGCGGGATGTGGAAGTCGGTTTCCTAAACGTTCAATCCCTTCTAAGATGGAAAAATTTTTGTGACTTCGTTGTGTTTCTTTTGATGGCTGCTGATTCATAGCTAGACCTGCCTTTCTCTGCTCTACTAAACTCGACTTTTTTTATTTAGCTATTTTTTGAAAATTCCCCCAATGAATGAATAACATGGCATATACTTTTAATACCGTTAAAGAAATAGTCCAATTCGATGTTTTCATTCGGAGAATGATTTCGTTGATCAAAATTGGCGTACGGAACAATAATGGACGGTGCTCCGAGTATTTTTGTCCACACATAATCCGGCAAAGACCCGCCTAAGCTGGGCTGAATAAGCGGCTCTTTTTGATAGGCCTGATGAACAGCCTCTGTTACGACCTTCACAATATCAAGATCAGCAGAAGTTCTTGATGGATGCATTGATCCTAAAAACTTGACCTCAACTTCAGGGGCATGTTCTTCTACATGCTGGTAAACCTTATTGAAAATATCGATTGGATCCTGATCCACTACAAGACGTATATCCATTTTCAACGTTGCCGTAGAAGGAATAATCGTTTTAATTCCTTCACCTGCATAGCCGCTCTCCATCCCGCAAATATTAAAGGTCGGTTCCATCGTCAATTTGCGGTAATACGTTTCCCCATCCATTGTTAAAGAAGGATAACCTATTTTCTCTCCAATATTTTCAGCATCATAAGGCAACGATCTCAATAGTTCCTTTTCTTGCTCAGATGGCTTACGAATATGATCGTAAAATCCCTTAATCAGGACTTTACCATCCCGGTCCCTCATCGTCTGCAATAAATCGATCAGCTTCCAGACAGGATTGGGAAGGATATTTCCGGTATTCCCAGAATGGTTGTCCCAATCCGACCCCTTTGCATTTAATTCAATCGCAACCATTCCTCTAACCCCCAGGAGGATCAGCGGGGATCCGCTATTATGGGAGGAACCGTCAGCTGTAAAGACCACATCGGCTTTCAACAGTTCCTTATTTTCCTCTACAAAAGCTGGGAGATTTACACTGCCATTCTCTTCTTCGCCTTCAAATACAAATTTCACATTAACGGGCAAATCCCCAAATGCATCTATGTATGTTTTGATGCCGAGCAGCTGCGCCATAAGCTGTCCCTTGTTGTCCCCTGCTCCCCGGGCAAAAATTCTTCCTTCCCGGATCGTAGGTTCAAACGGAGGAGAAACCCAATCCTCTAACGGTTCAGGAGGCTGAACATCATAATGGCCATATAGGAGAAGCGTAAAGGCATTTTCGTGATTAATCATTTCTCCATATACCACAGGGTGACCTTTTGTTTCGATCAGACGGGTGTTAATCCCCAGCTCCTCCATCATCCCTTTCAGTAATTCCGCACATTCATAGATTCCTAAGTTCTGAGTACTAATACTTTTTTGACGCAACAATACAAATAACTGTTCTAAGTATGCTTCCTTTCTGGTTTGAATCAATTCTTCCATCTTGTCAAAGCTCATGTTAAAAATAGTCTCCTTTTGATGAACTGGATGAAAAGTAAAATGAAGAGTTGTTCCTTTACTTCAAATTTTTTCAAATAAATTATTTTTCTATATTACAACGAATATTCAGAATAAACAAGAACTCACTAAGAAATACTATACTGGATTTAATAGATTGAATTGAATTGAATAAATTATGACTCTATTAACTTTCCACCTTTTATAAAAAAACCGAACATGCAGCTACATGTTCGGTCAAGCAATCACTGGTTCGGTCTTCTGTTAGATGGTTGAGTCCGCGTTACCTTCCGCTCATTATTAATTTTTAATTACTTCTGATACTTATTTAATTTAGAAGTTACAGATACGGACTTTCTCTCTGTTTTTTTAAGTTTTAAGTTGGATGCCCAACTGATTCCAGACTCATATTTTTGGGTATGTTCCTTATTCACAAGGTTCTGTAATCGTTCTTTGTTCTTTTCTAAAGATTCTTCGAGGGAAGACAGCCGACGTGTTGGGAAGGATAGTCCAGCAAGAATGGTTGTAATTGTGGGGTCAGTTTCTGAGATATAGGTTCCTTCAAATAATTGCAGCGGTTCTCCCACCATCTCAAATATGGATGGTACATTAATGAGCTTTGAAATATTCTCTGGTCCTTCATAGATGAGACCTGCCCGAATAACTCCTTTTGTTTCTACAGGACAAAATATCGAGTCAGCCCAAGAGAGTTGTACTGTCGTTGAGACTTCCGAAGTTGTTTTCGCGTCAGTAATAGCAGCTGAAGAGATAAGCGTGACTCCTCTTGTTTCAAGTATATTCATCAGATCCGTTTCATCGAAGTTTCCGTAAAACGAACTCTTTTTGGTTATTTTCAGAAGATGACTAATTGCCTCCATCGTTTGATGATTAGCAGAAACGTAAATCTCGTGTTTACTTGATTGTGGCTTCATTTTGCGCATTTGATCATTATCTACCAAGAAAACAGAAGAAAGTCCCTCTATTTTGGAAAGCTCTTCGATACACTCTGCGGTATTGATTCGATTTCCCGCTAATACGTTTCGTTCAGGTATTACAGCAATAGCCCCAACCTTGACACCCGGCAATTGGTCAATTAACAGGTCTATTAACAGCGGACTCATCCCCGATCCTGTACCACCGTCCGTTGAAAAAGCCACCAAAAGCAGCTTGATGTTCTTAAAGGAGCTGTTTACAAAATCAATCATCTCCCGATAGTGTTCTTGAAGCGCTCGTAATCCTAATGATCTATCTTGACCGGCACCATTATACCCCGGGACAAAATACTTCCTTTCTACCCTTGTGTTTACTGCACCATCACGTTGATTTGTATTAATAAGTGCTGTTGGGAAACCCAAGGCGGATGCTATTTCCGCTATATTTCCACCTGCTTGACCTACGCCCAAAATACCAATCGATTTCACCAGAAACTCCTCCTTATTAAGCTAAAATAATATCAAAGTTGAGAATGTAGAAGGATTATTATCAGAATGATAAAAATAAACCTTATATCATTTTTACTATTTAGAAGGTCAGATTATTACGCAAAAATGGTTTTTCCCCATTCCCCTTATAACTTGTGGAATGTTCGTTTGCAGATTGGTATATATAAAGCAAAACTCACCCAATTAGGGTGAGTTTTGCTTAAATATACGTTAGCGTGACGCTTTTGGCGGTTGGTACTACAAACGATGCTAACACCTGACATATTTGCGTTTGAAACCAAGCTTCCCTCTATCAATTTCCTTTTGGATATTTTCGGAAGCAAGCAATATACTGCTTTTTTTCTTGTGCCTCTTGATTTCGACTGGGCCTACTGCCTTTGCGGTTTCAACCGCCTTCTCATGGAGCGGCAAATAGGAAATCGCGACTGTGTAAATAAAATTATTCATAGCGGATTTTGTTCGATCAGGAGAATCGTGAATCGTATTTTCTACCTGCTCAAGCATACTGGCAATCTTGCTTGCGCTAAATTCGCTGTCCGGGCGATTACCCAAAAGCCAGCAGTAACAGCTCCATCCTGCCGACATTCTAAGTTCTTCCCCGCTTGCGATCCATTTATCGGCAACAGCTTGTGCAATATCGGTTTCAGCCAAAGTGACTGCAACCACATAATCAGACAGCATATAAAAATACGCCCCATCCATCCAACGTTCAAAATCCGCTTCCGTCATTGCCATTGGGTCCGCAATGATACCGGCAAAATACATGGCATCGTAGTTCCCGGTGGCGTAAAGCTGTTCGGCTAAAGACTGATTTTTCTTAATTTTCTTTGCGAGTGGCTTCATTGCACCTGTAGCCACCCCAAAAAGCGGCTCGTGTGCACCATTGCTTATGTAAGTCTTTTTAATTCGTTCCTTGCCGAGAGCTTCCAGTTCCTGCATTACCATTTCGAAATCCATTGTTTTGCACTTCCCCCCTTTCATTTCCATCTTCATTAATTCTTGAACTTAATTCCGTTATCCTCCCCGTTTAATAAAAACAGCAGGTAGAGTAAATTCTGGGTTTTCAGGCATAGGGGTCTTTAATTCGTTAAAAGATTTCTTTTATGAAAGTAAAATTTTTAAGAAGTTCATTTTCATTGATTGATATGCTATTCGTTAAATCTTTCGTTCTCAATACGAACTCTTTAACCCCTATAAACTCTGATTCAATAATCAAGTAAAACTGTGTTCCTTTTTTATATCCATTAAACTGTCTTTTTAGTCTATATACTTTCATTCAATAACCTCTAGTGTGAATTATTCTGTAGTCTTTTTAAAATTCACTTCCAAACTGGCCTTTTCAACTTCAATGGCTTCATAAATATAGGCTTTCAAGATGGTTTCCATTTCAACTATATTTTTAATCAGCTGACACTCAAGAAAACATATTCGTACTCCAGAACTTGCTGTAGAAAGCCACCCAATCTTGAATTTCCCGTAGTGGAATAGCATTGAGCCTATAACGTGTTTCCCGTCCGACTTTTCGGTCGGTTACGAGACGAGCATCTTTCAAGATAGCTAAGTGCTTGGAAACCGCCGTGCGTCCCATTTCGAACTGAGATGTCAATTCGTGAAGAGGTAATTCTTCTACGTCTGCCAATAGACGAATCAGTTCACGTCGAGTCGGATCGGCAACGGCAACATACACATCCCTCATTTTATTTGTATCGGTCAAAATTACCCTCCCCTTACTTTCGCGTTATGAAAAGACTCCGATTGGTGTCCGATTTATAATAGGACATTAATTGGTGTCGTGTCAAGCAGACCTGGCTTGAAAAGTTACAGGGAGCTTATGTCGCTAATCTCCCCTTTTGTTCAATAAGAAAAGCCACACTTCGTATTGAAGTATGGCCCCATTAATTTAAGTACAATATTTAACAATCTTGCGGCTTGCTATACTGAACAAATATTAACGATGGTGAATTACATAATGCTTTCTTATTTCTTGTTATGTATCAGCATCTTCCTATTGGTCACAAGGGGAGGTTGTTCCAGCCATTTCTTCTCCACCACTATATCAAATGTGTCCTTCGCGTAGAGCATTACCTCTCCTATGATTTTACTATATTGAGCTGTAAGGTCGGTTCTCATAGATACTGACATTGCATGTGAAATTAAGCTAATGTCTACTGAATTTAATACATTAATCATAGAAAAGATGAGTTTGTCTGAGAAGGGTGAAAAAGTAGAGTCAGTCACTTCCATGCTCACTGTCACGGTCCCAAGAAGTTCTTCTTCCATTAGTAAATTATTAAAAAAGGTAATTTGTTTTTCACTAATAGTTTTTCCCTTAAGAACATGTTTTTTTAGTTCCTTGTCTTTTAGTACTTGAGCAAATGCGAGCGTGATAAGAACTGAAAAATAATTTCGCTCAATGTTAAAGAATATTTCGGATAATTCGATTGCATTTAAAGGACGCTTATTCCCTATAACTCCCGAAAGAAAAGATTCCTTCTGGACAAACTCGATTTCTTTTGGATAGTTCATTTTAGGTGGGCGATCATAAATGCCTTTTGACAACATCATCTTGACCGCTTTGCCGAACATTTCAGTAGACGTATGTATACACTCGGTAAAAAAATCAAGCACATCGAGTCGAACATTGTTTGATGCAGTATAGCTAAAATTAATCATTCCTAACCGATTCATCATATAAATATAACTTAGAGTAAACACATCATTAAATAACTGAGGGGCAGCCAAATTTAAATCCCCCTCTGAAAAAGCAGCAGGCAAAGGTAAATTTTCTGCAAGGAAAATATTCTTTATTTTTTCTAATCGCACTTGTGAAATTTGTAGTGCCTCTTTTGCTAATGGAATGATTTCCTCGTCTTGAAGATGATGCAAAAAGTATATAAGGAAACAAGAGCTCATGCTTTCTTGTAAAAAAACACCCCAAAGACCACCAATTTCCGTGCAAGACAGTTCAATATTTGCTTGCTTCTTCTCCGATTCCAAGGCTTAAATCCTCCCTCAATATATTTTAGGCTTAGTATCTCATAAAGGTTAAATAATAATGCTACATTTAAAAGAGGAATATACCTGATCTCTTAATAGAATTTTTAATTCAACTAACCTCATACGTTAGTGAAACAAGAAAAAAGGGCTGCCGCAGCAACCCCATAATTAAACTCTTGCCCCTCAAGATTGGTTTTCAATACCTTGAGCATCTATCCAAATTTGTGGATGAAATAACTCCATCTGTAAACCTTATTTCCGATAAGATAATCGTCGAGAAAGAACTTTATTGAGGACTTTAAAAGCAGAGATACTTAATTTCTTCCAAATCC
Source organism: Neobacillus sp. Marseille-Q6967 (assembly GCF_946151075.1). Lineage (GTDB taxonomy): Bacteria > Bacillota > Bacilli > Bacillales > Cytobacillaceae > Neobacillus. Next base: position 1,412,298 of record NZ_OX267715.1, read on the forward strand.
AGCTATACAATAAGGAAAAGGCAAATGTCCCTAAAATAACCATACTACTAAAATGAGATGTTACCGATGGTCCCAGTATAGAAAATTTAAATCCATATAATAAAATACTTATACCTAGTGTCAAACATAACGCTGCAAATGGAATAATAAATATACTTCTCTTTAAATACTTAAGACCAATGCCTAAACTGAGTCCTAATAATCCTGTGGTAAAGATGAAGACCAATAGTTCACTTGGCTGGATCATTGCTAATAGAAATATAGTTACGAAATAAGTCATCACACCTATTCTAGGTGACAATAAGCTAGCAAGCACAAGAGGACCCGTGCTCATCATGCTCAGTATATAACCAATACCAGTGAAAATCCCCGCAGATTGAAAAATAACGGCTATTGAACCTAATAGCGCACCAACTACAAGCCGCACTGTCTTAGAATAACTGTCTATAGTAGGGTTTAACTCACCCCCCCAAACACTAGACGTTACTTTTTTGAAAAATGATCGCATCTGACACCCCCATAATAGGTAAATGCAGTGAGAAAGAAGTTTATGCTAGAAATGGTTCAAGATAAGTTGTCCTTTTTCGAGACATTTTCCTGATACTGTATCAAAATGGTGCCGTACGGAATCTGGTGCTAATCCGGTACTAATAGAACGCTTCTAATCATATTTATATAGGAAAAAACAATTAGAAGGGGTGGAAAGTCAGGTGATAAAAGTTAAGGTTGGTTTACGGCCCATTGTAAGTAAGATAAATTTACCCACTGTTTTGAAAACTGCTATACTTCCAGGTGACTCAATGGAAAGATTATTTATTGCAACCCAGGTAGGAGAGATCTTTTACATAGGAAACGGGGATATTAGGACTTTTTTAGATATTCGTCCGCGAATCATAAAACTAGGTGTTTCGGGTGGTGGATATGATGAGCGGGGATTTCTAGGGCTAGCGTTTCATCCCCAATTTTATTATAACGGTTTGTTTTATCTTCATTTTTCAGTTGCTGGAACACAAGGTCCAGGTGCTCAACCTGATCCTTTTAATCCTAACCCGTGTGATCCCGGAACATTAAGCCTAAGGTGGATAAATAGAGAAACTCAATATGATCATATTGATACAGTTGAAGAATGGATTTTACAATCGAATGGTCATCCTCAAAAACGACGGACATTACTAAACTTAAGAAGACCATTTTTTAATCATAATGGTGTAAATAGCTTAAATTTCTCACCTGAAACAGGAAAACTTATATTAACAACTGGAGATGGCGGATCAGGCTATGATCCATTTAATTTAAGCCAGGATGATATGGAGATCGCTGGTAAAATAATTGAAATCGATGTAGGTAAGAATACATTTATCAATAATCCACCGGTAGTCACACGTTTTCATGAACTTCCCGCACCTATACAGGAAACGCTTACAGTAATGGCCAAAGGGGTTCGCAATATACCAGGCATTTCATTTCAAAGGTTTTATAATCAGTATATTAAATATGCGGGAAATGTCGGACAGGATCTGGTTGAGTCGATCTTTTCATTCGTTCATTATAAACCCATACCTGTTACTCAACTCATACAAGCTTCGTTAAGAAACACCGAACTTGACGAAGAAGGATTTATTAACTTTGGCTGGCGAGGATGGGAAGGTGCTTTTCCTACTCCGATGATGAGGGGCTGCTCTGCAAATCCGACTTTGGATGAGATAACAATTGCTTATTACAATGAAGCAGTAAAACATTCAGGGAGTCGTCTTCAGCCTTTAACTAGTTATTTTCATCAAGATACCAGACCCGATAAGTTTGGAGGAACTGCACTTACAGGAGTGCAAGCCTTTATGGGGAATGGAATCCCTGGATTAACCGGAAGCGTTGTGTTTACCGATCTTGCCCGGAAAGAATCTCAACCTCAGGTTAGAGGCGCATTAGCTTATACCAGAATAAGGCCAGATGGTAAACAAAATGATTTTAGTGTGATTCAAACCGATTATGATTATGGGTCTCAATCAGCTTATTATGTTAGTTTGGGAACGAATCGGGATCAAACCAGATTATATTTAGGGGTTTATAGCTCTATGAAAGTGACTGATTTTAACCAAGGTACTGTTTTTGAAATTGTTCCATGATTCAAGAAAAATCTCTTCCTTAGATTTAATTGAATCGAAATATAAAACAAACAAGAGAGCAATCAGCTCCCTCATTCAATTACTTTTCAGGAGATAATATCGGTTCAATCGTAAGATACCGATTTGTTATTAAACTAATCTGCTTAGTTAGTAAACAAAAAAAGCCGCCGCCGAAGGAGCGACAATCTTTAACTCTTGCACCCGTTACTTTAAGTATAATCCTTCACATAAATACCCTTTGCCGATTAATCCTTATACCAAACATTTTTTATTAAAATTGTTGCTTTTGGTTAAATTAAGTAAATAAAACTGGAGGGATTAGTTTAATGACTTCTTTTGGAGTTCCAATTACATCATCAGAATTAGCAAATTTATGGATGACTTTTCAAGAAAAAACGATGATCATTAGAATGTTGGAGCATTTTATAGAGCATGCCGATAATGATGCAAAACAACTATTACAAACTCATTATGATAGTGCTTCTAAAGCCATAGATATCATCACAAAAATTTTCCAGCAAGAAGGAGCAGTTGTACCTATTGGTTTTACAGAAAGTGATGTACATAAAGGAGTTCCAAAGTTATTTGATTTCCAGTACGATATCATGTATTTACATATGATGACTAAAGTGGAAATGAGCCTATTTTCACTATTTTGTGGTATGTCCTATCGGAAAGATATTAATGAATTTTTTATCAACTTAACAGCAGAATCCCAAGCGATTAACAACCATGCAACTCAATTCCTTTTAGAAAAAGGGGTTTTGGTTCGTCCAGCTTTTGTATCAATGCCTAAAGAGGTGAATTTTGTACAGGATAATAATTATAGGAGTGCTTTCAATTGGTTCGATGAAACAAGATCCCTAAATACGATTGAAGTTTCTCTTATTCATCATGCCATTGAAACAAACCTTATAGGAATGCAATTAATGATCGGATTTGCTCAAGTTGCTGAAAATAAAGAGGTGCAAAAATATCTTGTCAAAGGGATGAAATTATCAAAAAAGATCGAAATCGATTTGGGTGAATTTTTACGACAAAGTTTTATTGAACCCCCAGCTACTCATGCTGGTAAAGCAACTACATCAAAAATTGCACCATTTTCTGATAAATTGATGATGTACAATACCAGTTTGTTAACTACATTTGGGCTCGGAAGTAATGCATTAGGAGGTGCTTTTAGTTTACGAAATGACTTACCAGCAAAAATGGCTCTCCTTGCAAAAGATATTTTTACTTTTGCTCAAGATGGCGGTAAGATCATGATCAAAAATGGCTGGATGGAAGAACCTCCACAGATTGAGGATAGAAATCAACTAACTAAATAAACGTTTTATATAACAAAAGAAATAACTAAAATGGCACAAAAGTAATGAATCGGACCTTCAACCAGTATGCTTCGTAGTGACACATTCCGTTGTGTCTATGCCAGGAGAAATCCTGGCTTTTTTAGCAGCCGGATCTTCAAGTAAAGCCCCGTTTACTTGAAGTACAATGGTTCACAAACTTTTTTCTATTATCTATAATTCAATTTGTTTAATGATTCTTGCTGGGTTTCCACCTACCACTACACGATCTGGTACATCTTTAGTAACTACTGCACCTGATGCAATAACAACATTGTCTCCTACGGTTACTCCTGGGTTTATTACTGCACTTTCTCCAATCCATACATTGTTTCCAAATGTAATTGGTTTTGCATATTCGTCACCTGAATTTCGTTCAGTTGGATTAAGTGGATGTGTTGCTGTATAGATTTGTACTCCAGGTGCAAGCATACACTTATCCCCAAATCGCACTTCACAAACATCTAAAACCATTTATTACACAGTCAATTCTAAAAGATTGCCTTCTGGATCTTCTATCACACTTTCATAATAGCCGTCCCCAGTAACACGAGGACCATTAACAAGGCGGTAACCATCATTTTGTAAACGAGCTGTCATTTGGTTGACGGACTCCCTGCTTCCCAGGGCAATTGCAATATGAGCCCAGCCAATCCTATCTTCCTGATCCGGCTTATCGATACCTGACTTACTCATAATCTCTAAACGTGCACCCCCGTCAAACGTTAGAAAATAAGATTCAAATTCCTTATCCTTATTATGATATTTTGAGTTTGGAGTCGCATTAAAGTACTTTTCATAAAACTTCTTCATAGCTTCTAAGTCTTTGACCCAGATTGCCACATGCTCTATTTTCATCTCGCTTCACTCCTCAAATGTAGATATATTTCTACCTTTTTATTCTGTAAAACCCTTCAAGATTAAATTACGGTGGAGTTTTTATTTTTTACACTTATTAAATCATTCCTATTCAATATGGCATTTAATTTTTCAGAACCTAAGAGCATGATTGCAATGAAACTTGCAATGACAAATGGGAAGATTCCTATTGTTGTGTTCGCTGCAATGAAACCAAGAAGAGGCGGCAGGAACGTACTACCTGTATAAGCAACAGCCATTTGATACCCCATAATGGTCCCAGAATGTTTCTTTCCAAATCGTATGGGTGTTGCATGTAACATACACGGAAATATCGGTGCTAATCCTAATCCAACCATAATAAAACCTACAAGAGAGAATGTGGACGGCAATGGCAGGAATAGAAGTCCGGCACCCACTAATGCTATTATTTGCCCCATCCGAATGAGAGTACGGTTACCTATTTTTAAGGTAATAAAGCCTGTTATAAACCTTCCGATGGTTATTCCCGCGTAATACAAGGAAACCCATTTTGCTGCTGCATCTACGGATAAATCTTTCACATTTACTAGGAAACTACTTCCCCAAAGTCCCATCGTTGCTTCTGCACCACAATAAAACAAGAAGGAGACCAATGCTAATTTAACTCCCCTAATTTGCAAGGGTTTTTGATTTTCAACATCTGCACTATTTGTGTCTTCTAGTTCTTTCGTTGCGTTAACATTGCTGTTTCCTCCAACCTTATTCCATAAAGGCAAAGTGAAGAAAAGAATGACAACTAATACAAACTGCAGACCAGCGATGGTAAGATACCCGCTTCTCCAAGAATGCTGCCCTGTAATAAACTGAGCCATTATCACGGGACCAAGTGTAGCCCCGACTCCCCAAAAACAATGAAGCCAACTCATGTGCTGTGCTTTGTAATGTGAAGCGACATAATTATTTAATCCCGCATCAACTGCACCTGCACCTAATCCAAGTGGTATGGAACAAATAAACAACCAAAAAATCGAAGGAGCAAAATGAAACCCAAGCAGTGCTCCAGCTGTCATTAAACAACTGAAAAATGTGACTATGCCAGTTCCGAATCGATTAAGCACAGCTCCGCTAACAAAACTGGAAATGATTGTTCCTCCAGCTATTGTCATAAAAAGCAATCCGGCAGTCTCAAGCGGTACCCCAAACTCCGATTGCATCAAAGACCATGACACTCCCAACAATGAATCAGGTAAACCTAAGCTGATAAAAGCCAAGTAAATAATTACTAAAAAGAATGTAGCCATGTATAACCCCGCCTTCTATTTTTTAATACAGGTATTGATTTGTCTTAGCTGCTTACTTCGGTGATCATGAGATCAAGACCAAGCCTTTGTAATCCAAATAGATAGTCTTGTTTCCAATCACTCATTATAATTTCTGGAAGATGTTCTGCTGGAATATACTTTGAGCTTCGTTTTACAATTTGGTCTAAAATCAACTGGTTGACTTCATCATCGCAAAAAATAATGGTATGAGGGTTAATGATCGCTGCAAATGAAGCAACTAACCTGCTAATGGCGTCGATCTCATATTCCTCACTTATAAATGCTTTCTTAGTCCCGTTTCCATTTTCCAAAGACTGACCAAAATTTCGGTCATCATACTGTGGAACGAATGAAACCTCTCCTGAAAAATTAGTGCTGCCTCGGACTACTACTCCATTTACTAGGATCCCAGCACCTGGACCATTTTGCCCTGAATATAAATAAATCAGAGATGTATTTTTCTTGATTCCCTTACGACCGTAATAACCAAGCACCGCAGCATTCATATCGTTCTCTATGACAACAGGTATTGAAAAACGATTTTCCAAGTATCCTTTCAAATCAAAATTTTGAAGATGCTCATAACCTGGTATATAAATAATCCGTCCATTATTAACAGAACCAGGTACACCAATGGATACAGAACTAATTTTTGGATATTTCTCTTTTATCTCTTCAACACACTCGGTTAATAATTTTAAATCATTATTTATTAATGCACTTGAGGTTTTTCCCGCGTCCTTGACTTCTCCTAAACAATTAAAGACAATATAATTTGTCTCTGTTCTCTCTAAAAAGATTGCCAACCCTAACATATACTCCGGATTGTATGTATATCTTTTTGCCCTTCTTCCACCACTCGAATCATCAAGACCGACTGAAATAAGTTCACTGTCCTTCTCCATTTGTGATAAGAATTTACTTATTGTAGGGAAACTAATTCCTAATTTATCGCTAAGTTCAACTTTTGTTGCACTTCCAAGTTCTAATAGAGATTTACGAATACCGCTAAGGATTTCCATTCTCATCGATTTTGGAGTCGTATTCACAAGGGTCACCGCCTATTAAAATGAACTTATTAAAGAAGTTTAATAAGTTGCGAACAAAAAACTTATTAAACTTCTTTAATAAGTGATGTTGATAATATATCATATAAAGTTACTAAAAACAATTGAGATTATTAATTGTATATTGTTAATTCAATAAATAAGGAGCCTTAATAAGGGCTCCGAACTTTAACAATTGCACCAATAATCAAAGTGTTTTTTATTTTTGGTTTCTCTGGTTTCTCAAATTTTTTTCTACAACAAAAGTAAGGTAACCAACGGATAGAAGACCAATCCCACCCATAATAAGGGCTATCATATCAGGTGTGGCAACTTTAAAGTTAATAAACACCGTAAAAAAGCTAAAACCGATGATTAAAAGTGCTAACCAATGAGAATATCTTGAAAAAAACCGTTTCATTCCAATTATTTCCTCTCAATATAAATTATATATTTATATTCTCCTATAGACAGACAAAATCCTTCTTCAGCTAAACTGCTCCGTTCGTACCCAACCAGCCTGTCTATGATCCCGTTTAGTTCAAGAATGACATCAAACAAATAAAGTTTATGTTCAATTAATAACACGATTTATATATAATACAACGTATGAATATCCTTTTCAGAACTTATCATAATAAGAAAGGTGATAATAAAATGGAAAACTTTTATTTGTTTGTTCTTATGTGTATTTTTCTAATTATTTTACCCGGTCCCGATACCGCAATTGCTACAAAAAATACTGTCACCGTTGGGAGAAACGGGGGTCTTAAAACAGCTTTAGGTACTTGTTGTGCCCTTCTAATCCATACTTCTGCTGCTGTATTAGGACTTTCAGCCATTATTGTGAAATCTGCCTTATTATTTTCTGTCTTCAAATATGTGGGTGCTGTTTACTTACTTTATCTGGGTGTTAAGACATTATGGTCGTTGAAGAAAAAGGAAGAAGCAGCAAGCGTTGAGATGAACACAAAAAGCCAGTTTGCAAACACATCTTGTTTTAAACAAGGGTTCCTTACAAATCTCTTAAATCCCAAAGTTGCTGTCTTTTTCTTAACCTTTTTGCCTCAATTCGTTGACTCTGGAAGCAATACTTTTTTACCGTTCCTTTTAATGGGTATCACTTATACTGTATTGACTGCCGTATGGTTTTTACTTTATGTCTATTTGATTAATCAGATTAGTGCTTTTATGAAAAAACCTAAAACACAAAATATTATTGAAGGAATCACAGGTACAATACTGATAGGTTTTGGTATAAAACTAGCTCTTGAAAAGACTCATAATTAGATTATTCTTATGTATTTGGTAAGACCCTTGATTTTCCTATATCGAAGGGTCTTATTTTGCTGAAAATTTTTTTACCTTAATTGAACTAAAATGCCCGTTAGCTTAAGTACATTACTTCACAATTTCTTCAGTAATATTAACATAAATATCCATTAAAAAATCACCTCACCTCTAAGCACTTATAGAGGTGAGATGATTTTAATCAAACTTTACAAAATCCCCCTCTTTGATTTGATTCTTTTCAAACCATCCAAGATTGACTTCGAGAGCATAATGATAAGAAAGTTCTGGATCATAAGTAGGACATTCATCCTCTTTACAAGGAACCATATCTAGTATTTTTAAAATTTTCCCATCTAAATCAAGAAAAGCAATAGATAAAGGAATTAAGGTGTTTTTCATCCAAAAACCGCCATATGTTTTTCCTGAAAACACAAATAGCATCCCCTCGTTTTCGGGTAATTTTCCAACAAACATTAAGCCCTTTTCTCTTTTTTTATGAGTATCTGCAACTTGAACGGTTAATTTGATTGTCCTTTCTCCACTGGATACATTAATCATTTTTGTTTGAAGACTTGCTTCTTTTTCTTGACGAAAAAGAAAACCGATTAATTTTATTCTTTTTTTAAACATATTCACTCACCTTATCTTTTCCCTTTATAAAAAGGAAGAAAGTTGGAGATAAAACGAAAACAAGAAGAAAAAAACCGAGAAAAACCCTTTTTCACTTCCAATACTTATGATATGGTTTTACATTTAATACTTTATTTTCAATAACCACAGCTACAATATATAAAGAGATTAAGGCATTTTATTCAACTAAACCCACCCGTTACTTCATTTAAGTTCAATAAAAAGAAGCGTTAATCCTTCTTGGATCAACGCCTTCATTAGTTTAAGTACAAAATTTCAATCTTTTTGGTGACTTTAAAAAAATGGCGACCTTCATGTTGAAGAAATCGCCCTTTTTCGTTCTTAAAATAAAATATTCATATTTTGAGGTTTTTCTTATTCAATTCGCAGGTGGGCTAATATATGGTGACAACACAAAAAATCGTTATGACCATGATGCTTCGTCTCTAAATACAACTTCATCACAAGAAGTGCATAATTCTTTAGAGACAGTCAAACTATTTCCTCGCTTTTCCGTCTCAATATATAGGTTTTGACTCAAAATATTTTCTATCGTTTGTAAAGCAGCGAGCTCGTCACACCCATTTGCAGTAATCTCGACATAAGCTCCAGGTTTTATCCTTAATGACATAAGTTCCATAATAGAATTGGGCCAATTTTTTAGGTTAACAGAAACACCGTTGTAATTAAGGGATATTGTAGATGTGAACTTAGAAGCACCACTTACAATTAAGCATGCTGGATGAACAAATCCCGTCACAGCAACGATTTTAAGTTGTTTTTTCATCACTTTTCTTCCGCTCCTTTCAAGTTCTGCCAGAAAGGAATTCTTGGCCAACTACTAATGTTTACCAAGAAATTTGTTTTCCATCTCTAAAGAACCCTCCGGAAGGTCCTTCAGGTCCAATCGTCGCTAACCCCAGGATAGACTCGGCTGCTTGTCTTGGTGTTCTTGGAGCAGATGGTCCACCCATATCTGTACTCACCCATCCCGGATCGACTGCATTTATTTTGATATCACCGTTGATTTCTGCAGCTACCAATCGTGTTAATCCATTTAGGGCAAATTTAGACAACTTATAAGCGCCTACTCCTGGATATGACATTTCGCTAATCGCCCCATATTCTGAGGAAACATTAATAATTCTCCCATAGCCTTGTTTTTCCATGAGGGGAATAAAAGAACGGATCACATGGTAAACTCCAAAGAAATTAGTTGCCATTGTTTTCTCCAGAATGAAAGGGTCCATAGCCAATAACTTTTCATTCTCATCTAAATATACGCCTGCATTATTAATCAATACGTCTAATCTTCCATACTTTTCATTTATTATAACCGCAGCTTGATGGATGCTTTCTTGATTGGTGACATCCATCTCTACACACGAAACATCCAGATCTAACTCTATAAGTTTTTGCGCAGCTTCATTACCCATTTCTGGATCCCGACTTGCCAAAATCACCTTAAAACCATTCAAAGCCAATTGTTTGACCAGCTCTTTTCCAATTCCTCGATTCCCGCCAGTTACAAGCGCAACTTGTTTATCGTGTGACATTTAACTCCTCCATTTGATTGAGTGGCATCTAAAATTCCTAATAGGGATACTCCTTATACGGAGAGTTGTCTTGTAGGACTATACTTATAATTTCTTAGTAAAATAGTTACCAAACTTAGTATCAATGATAAGATTCCCACTAATACGACGTATTGTGTACCCATTTCTGATATAAATAACCCGCCTACAACTGCACCTATTGTTGTTCCTACGTTACAGGATGATATAAATAAGCCATTGGCGAAATCAGGCGCTTCGGGAGCTGAAGACGCTAGCCAATATTGATTGATATTACCCCCTATTCCACCTAATATCCCCCAAATTAAAGTAATGACCGCCATAGGTAAGCTAAACTGTCCAAATAAGAATAATAGGATGTAAACGATCCCTAATAAAAAAGGAAAAGATGCAACTAATTGGTTCGCATTTTTAGTTAATAATTTCCCTGCCACAATATTTCCAATAATATTGGCTCCACCGTATACGAATAATATAAAACTAATGGTGTTCGAAGGCATATTCGTAACAGTTTTCAGATAATCAGCAAGATAACTATAAACCCCAAATATGGCTGAGTTTAATAAAATGACAGTCACGATGGAAAGCCATGTAATAGATTTTTTTAATACGGAAAATTGTGTACCATAAGAAAGTCTTTCTTCAACTGGCATAGATGGTACAAAAATCAACGTAGCAATGAATGCAATGGCATTAACAATAGCAAAGAATATCATTGCCATTTGTAAAGAAGTTACACTTGCAATAAAACTTGCGATCGGTACGCCGACTACCATACCGGCTGATACTCCTATAAATACTTTAGAAACAGCTTTTGGAGCTTCTTCTTTACTTACTGATGCAGCAGCTACTGTAAATGCCAAAGAACAATAAATAGGATGAAAAAAGGCTGGTACTACACGAGCAATTAGTGCAATGGTAAAGTTAGTTGTAAATATGGAAACAATGTTCGCTAGAACGAAAACACCAAGTACGAGTAACATAACCTTCTTCCGATTTATACCCGAAAACAATAAAGGCATAGTTGGACCCGATACTGCAACAACAAGGGCAAAAAGACTCACCAGCAATCCTGCTTTTGGTACACTGACTTGAAAGTGTTCAGCAATGGAAGGCAATATCCCAATAATCCCCATTTCGGTATTTAAGATGCCGAAAACTCCAATGGTTAATATGAAAATCAACAAATTATTTCGTTTAGCCAAAAAAAACAACTCCTATCTTTGATAAATTGCCCTCAAAAAACTATGGGGGCAATTTACTTGTTCTTTAGTCTACTTGTTGTGTTGGACGAATGATGATTTCGCTACAGCTTAAACTGCTTTTACCGAATCCTTATCTGCTTCTATTTTTTCTACTTCTTCATTTATAAGTTCTAATTTTCTAAGAATGGGTTGAATCCTCTTCATAAAGTATCCCATTAATGGGGCAAAAAATAGCATTCCAATAATGGTTCCTTCCCTTAATGTTAGTGGTAATGAGAGACCAAATGTAAGTAGTAATACAAGAAGGATACTTAAAATATTGGCCGATTGTCTTACTACAACAAATTTCCATTTTGCTTTTTTAGCCAATGCTATACAAAATCCTTCTAATGGAAAAGTTACAACATCTAATACCATCACGGCTGCTAATGCAAAAGCCAATACTATTAAGGCAACAAATAACAACATCAGTTTCATTATATAACTATCAATGGTAATAGATCCTAAAACATCATAGAAAACGAAATTTACAACAACACCAATGAGAATGCTCACAGGCACTTGTAACAGGTGTCTGAAATTAAAATCCTTTCTAAGAAGAAGCCATTGGCCTAACACACAAAAATTATTTAAAATCATTCCAATGGTTCCTACTTTAATTCCAGATAAATAAGAAATAGATTGTGCTAATGCATCATAAGCCCCAACACCAATTGCAACTTTTAAGGTTAAGGATGCACCTATCCCTACGATTATAACTAATATTGATAATAGAAAAATTCTTTTTAGTTGTTTCACTCTTTTTTCTCCTTAAAAAAAGATTCCTATGTTTACAACATCCATTAGAAACCTTTTTTAGTTGGAAGAATGATGATTTCGCTTACATTAACGGTTTCAGGTGTGCTAATGGCATAAGCTACTGCATCCGCTACATCACTTGATTGTAAACCGATTGCACGTTGAAGATTCTCCGTCCATTCACGCCTTTCTGGGTCATTAATGGTTAGATGAAGTTCAGTGTCGACCGTTCCTGGAGAGATCAGTGTGCTGCGAATATTGTTTTCTCGTTCCTCTTGGCGTAAGCCTTCCATGATCGCACGAACAGCAAACTTTGTTCCACAATAAACAGCACCTCCTGGAAAAACAACATGTCCAGCTTCGGAGGCAGTTGTAACAATCTGACCAGATTGTTGTTTTTTCATGATAGGCAACACCGCAGCTATCCCATTTAAAACACCCATGATATTGATGTCTAGCGTTTGCTGCCATTCATCAATGCGTTTTTCTGAAAGTGGACCTTGTGGCATGATTCCAGCGTTGTTAAAGAGTACATCTACATGACCGTATTTTTCAACTGCCAGATCGACAATTGCTTGAACTTCGTCTTTATTTGTTACATCTGCAACAGCATATGAAATATCAGCGTTTGGCAATGATTCAACAAGTGCTTTCAAGCGATCTTCTCGACGAGCCGCAATGACCAATTTAGCTCCTTCTTGTGCAAGTTTCTTAGTAGTGGCTTCACCAATTCCACTTGACGCACCCATAACAATAACAACTTTATCTTGAATAGTAGACATACTAAAAAACACCCTTTCTTACTGTTGTTTACACCCTTTGTTATTTATTCTAGCGTAATCCTTGTATATAGCAATTATTTATATCTTATATCATGATATGCTTGATAAGCATTTCTAAAATATATATACTAAAGCATTATAAAGGAGGAGTGTAATATGGAATTAAGAGTTTTGCGATATTTCCTTGCTGTTGCAAGAGAAGGAAGCATTACGGGTGCTGCTGATTTTTTGCATGTGACACAGCCAACCTTGTCAAGACAATTAAAAGACCTTGAACTAGAGTTAGGAAAAAAACTATTTATTCGCAGTAGTCACAGTATCAATCTTACAGATGAAGGAATGCTCCTACGAAAGAGAGCAGAAGAAATCGTTGATATGGTCGATAAATTAGAAGCAGAATTTAGTTCCATGGAAGAAACAATAAGTGGTGATGTTTATATAGGTGGCGGGGAAACCGACGCCATGAAACAGATTGCACGGGTAGTAAAAGATATAAAGTTAAGTTATCCAAATATACGGTATCACCTTTACAGCGGAAACGAAGAGGATGTGACTGAACGGCTTGATAAGGGATTGCTTGACTTTGGTATTTTAATTCAACCAGCTGATTTATCAAAATACAATTATATCAATATCCCAGCCAAAGATGTTTGGGGAGTTGTTATGAGGAAAGACAGTCCTCTTGCTTTCAAAGATACCATTCAAGCAGTTGATTTATTAAATGTTCCGCTGATTTGTTCACGACAGGCTATGAAACAGACATTGTCTAAAAATGAATTTGTGAATTGGTTTGGTGAAGATTTTGATAAATTAAACGTCGTGACTACATACAATCTTGCATATAATGCTGCCATTATGGTTGAGGAGGGCATTGGTTATGCAGTAACCCTTGATAAAATAGTGAATACATCTAGTGATAGTAACCTTTGTTTTAGACCGCTAGAGCCAAGACTTGAATCGGGCTTAAATATTGTTTGGAAAAAGCATCAGGTTTTTTCCGCTGCTTCTGATATGTTTTTAAAAGAAATTCAGTCGAAATTTTCAAATTCTTTAAATTGACGAAAGCCTCGGCTTCTGTTGGGTCAGTAATATCGATTTTCAAAAAATATGAGAGAAGCATGATAACTGTGGCATTGGCTGAATAGCTTTTGTGCTGATTTTACCTTGAGCTTAATTCCAGTTTGAAGCAACATATATAAAAGGATGTCCCAAAAGCTAGGCTTTGTGGACATCCTCGAACATACCATTAGATTTTATCGTTCAACAATTTTTTATTCTCATCCAAATACAAGCCAGCATTATTTAATAATACGTCTATTCTTCCATACTTCTCATATACTTCAGTCGCAGCTTGTATCATTTATACCTCCTCCGATTCCACAGTTGTGATTCATTCTTCCAAGCTGACCTACACCATGTAAAGAGGCACACCTTGTAGGCGTGCCCCTTAATATGTTACCAGGAATACTGGTTATTCGTTCCCCATCGTGCTGATGTCGATTACAAATCGATACCGGACATCTGAAGCTAGTACGCGCTCCCAGGCTTCATCAATCTGATCAGCGGAAATAACTTCAATATCCGGAGCAATGTGGTGTTCAGCGCAAAAATCAAGCATTTCCTGCGTTTCGCGAATTCCACCGATCATCGATCCAGCAAACGACCGGCGATGACCGATAAGTGAGAATACGTTAACTGACAACGGCTCCGCTGGCGCACCGACGTTGACCATTGTACCATCCAGCGTCAGCAACGAAAGGTAGGCACTAATATCGATCTTCGCGCTTACTGTATTTACGATAAGATCAAACGAACCAGCCAGTTCCTTAAATGTCTCTGGATCGCTCGTGGCATAATAATGGTCCGCTCCAAGACGCAAACCGTCTTCTTTCTTCTTCAATGTTTGTGATAAAACAGTTACTTCTGCCCCCATGGCATGAGCGAGCTTCACTGCCATGTGTCCAAGCCCGCCAAGTCCCACGACAGCTATCCTTTTACCAGGAGCAGCTCCCCAATGGCGTAGCGGCGAGTACGTCGTAATGCCAGCACACAAGAGTGGAGCGGCCGCGTCAAGCTCGAGGTTGTCTGGGATTCGGACTACGAAACCTTCTGTTACGACGATGTGGGAGGAATAACCGCCCTGTGTGTATTGCCCGTACTTGTCGATAGCTCCATAGGTACCCGTCATTCCATTAAGGCAATACTGCTCCTCTCCCTTATGGCAGTGAGCGCATTCTCCACAGGAGTCAACCATACAGCCTACCCCGACTCGGTCGCCAACGGTAAACTTTGTGACTTCCGATCCAACCTGGGTGACAATTCCGGCGATCTCGTGGCCTGGAACGAGAGGATAGTTTACTGGCCCCCACTCGCCGCGAGCTGTATGTATGTCAGAGTGGCAAATACCAGCGTACTTAATCTCAACGAGGACATCATGCGGCTCTAGATCCCTGCGCTCTATCGTAGTCGGTTTAAACGGACCTTCTGGATTGAATACAGCCCGTGCTTTAGCGTTAATCATATAAAACCCTCCTGTAATCCAAATATTATTGATTCTTTACAATCTCGTTGGTTGGGATTCTCGAACAATTTCTGTCAAGTATACAACATCAATTAGTTAGTATGTTTTAGCCCAAAAATACCAAGTTTCCTCTTAACAAGATTAATCAATATCTGTTTATAATTATAAATAGAACCAAGATGCTTTCAATGGTTAAAAAAACGCAATTCGTTGTTTATTCAACAAATTAATAAAAATTGTTGATTATTTATAATGATGTTTAATGATCATCATATGTTTAATACTGTTTCTAAGGGCTGACTACATGTAGTTTCTTAGAAAAATAGATACTGCTTAAACATTGCTTTAATTAATTTTTTCAATTGTAACAGGAATATCACCAGGAATATTTTCAAATTTTTCTATTCCAGATTCAATCTTTCCTAATTTTATAAGTCCATTCGAATAGCCGAAATCTTTATAATATATAACTAAATTCCCCCATGGAGAATAGTAAGAGAAATCTCCAACTAAGGGATCACTGCCTGATGGTGCTTCTACCGTAGATAATTCCTTTGATAGGTAATGTATTTTTTCAGTTCTTGCATAATCTTCTAATGTTATTGTAAGTGGGAGTAATGTCAAAAAATCTCTACTCGTTGGATTATCAAACATTTCTACAATGACTTCTTCGTGGTTAAAAGTTATTTTTATTCTCACATCTCCTGCAGTATTTGAACCTGTAGAACCTTGACTAGTTTCATTGTTTGATTTATCAGTTGGAACTTGATTGGTATTGAGATTAACATCGGTCCTGACGTTGTTTTCATTTTTATTGTCTCCGCAAGCTGTTAGAAACGTTGAAGTAGCCAATATAAACAAAAGTATCCATTTACACCCTTTTCTCAACATATCGCCTCCAGTTTTTTCTCTAATAAAATTAAATTATCGTGAAACTTCCATTCCACCTCGGTCATGGCAGAAAAAGTACAAGATTTGTTAGACTGGATTGTTTAATAGGTTGTCCAGCCTACTTTTATGGCAGCAAAGATATTAGGTAACCAGCTAGAAGTGGTTACCTTATTTCTTTATAGACTTATGAAAGAATCTATCAATCTTATAAAGTCGATATATGATATCCTTCACTATTAAAGCTCTCGGACTTTTTGTTCTGCTCTTTTTTCCTGCTTGTGAATAAATTTCAAAGCATAATGTGTCCCACAAACATAGATTCCCATGATAGATAGGTGGTCAATTAAAAACTTTATAGTGGAATCATTATTGAACCAACCAAATGGGTTGTAAATGAATAGCTTAGATCCCATTTCTCCTTCGAAGGAAGAATGCACCCCGTAGGCAACAATTAATACCGCCAAAATACGCAACGCAATGGTGCGAATAGGGCTAGTAGCCGTGATTCCCGTCATCCTCCGTATTGAATTGATAATCATCCCCCATGATAATCCTATATGCACTGCCATTATAATAAACCCCCAATAGGCGGTCTGAACATGTATTTGCCGTAGCATCATATCGTTATTTATAGGAATAAAGGGAAATAAGTCATTAGAAATCAACACAGCACTTATCATCATCAAAACCATAATTACAAGAAAAAGCAGATTGATTCCTATTTGTAGAATGCGCCGTATATTATGTGTTCCCATTAAAATCGCTTTATACCAACGTCGATTTAAAAAGTTATGGATGATAAATAATAAAAGTACCACAACTCCAATAACTTCATGAATCATATTTCCGGTAATATAGTAAGCCATTGCTATTAACATAAGAAATGTCATAACAAGGTCATTAACAAGCCTGAATAACAACTTACCATTCAATACATTTTCCTCTTTCTATTTGATTTATAATTGACCATTGTGTTTCAATAATGAACATCAATTATCTTTTCATAGCATAATCATCCATTAGCTTTCAAATTGCTGTAAAAACATCTTCATAAGAACGTCCTGAATGACTTTCGATTTTTCCTGACCATCTACTACATTAATTGCTTCTTTATTTATAACCTCAGAATCAATCATATGGGCAGATATCTTACTTATCTTCCAGTCCTCTGTCGGCATAGCCGCGATTGGGGCTTCTGTACTGCTGTTTTTTGATTGTGAAATCTCTCCCAAATCAAACTCTTTCATCTGATCCATCGAATTTATATAATCATCCCTTTCCTGATTTGCATGGCAAGTAAAGCAACGACCAATATTATCTTCCCTTACTTTTCTATCGGGAGTAAATGCCTGGTATTCCCACTCCCCATTACGTTCTTCCGGCGAGTATTGTGAACCCCATCCTGTACGCTTTTCCATCACCAAATATTGATCAAGCTCTCCATCCTTATAACCTACGAGAGTAATAACGGTGTCACTAGGAAACTCCTCTCCATTCTGCGCTGCTTCAATTGCTTCCTTACTATTCACATAGATGTCTTCATGAATATCACCCCGATCGTAAGTGGCAAACACAATTCCCTCTTCAAGGTCTTCAGGAAATTTAACAAGATGAGCCCCAGAACCAAGCTCAGCGTATTCTTGATTCTGTTGGGAAGTTTCCTCTTGATTCTGTATCGAAGTTTCCAAAGTTTCATTATCATTGTTGCTGCACGCAGTAAGGGTGAGGGCTAGCAACAATGATAATGAATAAAATAAATGTTTTTTCATACCGTCTTCCTCCTTAAAAATTCGTTTTATTGTCTCATATTCTTTGTGGCAGGGCTTCTTGGACTTCATTTGCTTACATCCGCAACAACCTACGAGATCTCCGAATCTAGTAATGATGCAACTCCCTCCAATAAAAAAACATCATAGATTGTTTAACCAACATCTGTTTATCATTATAAATATACGGTGCCTAAAAAGGTTAAATGAACGCAATTCGTTGTTTAATCAACAAATCAATAAAAATTGTTTATTATATATAAAGGATTTTCGTGCAAGTGGGGATTTGTTAGAGAGGATTGTTTAATCGATATCATACAATAGTTCATTAAAACCAGGAGAAGCTGCAACAAACAAACTGCTCCTGGTTTCCAATAGATTATCAGCGTTTTAAAAGATCAGTAAGCTTAAAATATTTTATCCACTATTAGTTATTCGAGCTAAAAATCCCACCATGAAGAAATAGGAATGTGTTGGTCTGAATCTAATTGTGCTGTTTCACCAATTTCAGGGGCGATTAGATTAACTTCATTTTCTTTTGCCTCTTTTAATGCCCGTTCTATAGGCTCTGTCCAACCATGATAGGCAAGGGTAAATGCTCCCCAATGAATTAACATCATATTCTCCCCATTTACATCTAAGTGTGCTTGTACAGCTTCTTCGGGTGTCATATGGACCCAAGACCATCGTCGATCATATTGACCGCCTTCTATTAAAGTGATATCAAAAGGTCCGTATTTTTTTCCAATTTCCTTGAAATGGTCATCATAACCACCATCTCCACTGGTATAGAAACGTGTATTCTTTCCAAGAATGACCCAACCACCCCAAAGGGTCGTATCCCGATTAAAAGGCCCTCTTCCAGAGAAGTGTTTGGATGGAGTCAATGCCACGGTTAATCCTTGGAACTGCGTTTCATCCCACCAATTAAGTTCTGTAATTTTTTCTTTTGGAACTCCCCAACGAATTAAATGGTTACTAACGCCGAGAGGAACGAAGGGTAATAAAGACAGCATCAATAGGCGGCATATCGTCAATAATGTGTAATAGATCTCCAGTGTAGCGTTTGCTTCCAGCAAATGAAACGGGTGAAGCAATTGGACCTAGCATGGGGTCTACGAGTACCTTTTTGTTATCGATACTCAGCAAAAACGAAGAATGACCGAACCAAGTTAAACTATCTTCCTCACTGTTAATTTTGTTCCAATTAATATCTGAAACAGAAATTTGACCGGCAGGAGTTCGGTCTATACCACCTGAAATAGATTCCTTCATCATGGAGAAGTTATCAGATAAACTCATATCCAAGTTTGTTGGCACCTGATTAACAAACTTTCCATCGACGTAATTATCAAACTTTTTATATACCTCTTTTTGTTCTTTACTTGGGGGTTCGCCGAATACTGGATGTAGATTCAAAAACAATGTTATGACAACACATAATACAACTAAAATAATTAATAAATGAATCATTATTTTTTTCATGATTCCTTTCCTTGTCTTTGGTGCAAGATCTTCGATTATTTTCTGTTCGGCAGTAAGTTCTTTTGGATTTGACATTTAATATTCCTCCTTTCATTTTAAAAAACAGCTAGATAGGTAACCTAGCTGTTTTAATAAAAAGTTTCATATTTGGTAATGACAGGTCACTCATCTCAAGTTAATCTAATTCTGAAAGTGAAATTCTGTATAGCTTATCATCATTCTCCTGTGGAGCACCGCGCCCGTCACTATTATTACTAATGAAATAAAGATGATTATCCTCAATCCGTACATCTCGAATTCTTCCAAGGCCGGTAATAACTTCACGATATTCTCCTGTTTCAAGGTCAAATTCTAAAACGGCAGTTCCTCTTAATGCTGCAACGTACAATTTTCCATTATAATTGTCCATCCCAGATGGTGCCCAAGTTGCTTCATCCCCAGAAGTGAATAGCGGCGAGACCATCCCATCTTGTTCCTCATTGCCTTCGATAATTGGCCAGCCGTAATTTTGACCGGCCTCTATTCTATTTATTTCATCATTTGCATCGTTTCCGTGCTCACCAATATATAGCGTTCCGTCAGGTAACCAGGTAATCCCTTGAGGATTTCGATGGCCATAACTATAGACGTATGCATTCGGAAATGGATTATCATTCGGAATCGATCCATCCAGATTCATTCTTAGTATTTTTCCAGCTAATGAAGCAGGGTCTTGAGATATACTTCTTTCATATGCATCCCCAGTTGTTGCATAAAGTTTTTATGGTACAACGAAATTTACTCATCAATTTATATCAAACATGTGTATACAATACGTCGTACTAGTGGGAATCCTATCATTGATATTAAGTTTGACAACTAATTTACAAAGAAACTATAATTTATTCCTTCACAACGACTAGAAAAGAAATTTAAGGATCAAAAAAGCTAGGTATGCTACCTAGCCTTTTTATTTGATTAAATTATTAGAATGTGTTTTTTTATTTTATCTAATTTCATTAAAGAGAAACTATAGAATTCTCTCTAACAAAATCCCCAATTCTTTTGCTATTGACTTAGGCGGAGTAGGCATTCCATCCTTTAACCATGATTCCAAAACCCCTACGTAAGCATTTCCAGCAAATTTAACAATAACGTCTTCACTTAAACCTTCATTTTTTCCATTTGTTTTCTGCAACTCGTCCTTGTAACCTTCCATAACATACTCTAGGAACTTACTACGAAAAGCAGGAGCCGCTTTACTGGCTAACATGGTCGAAAAGAATAAATAATGTTTCTCAAAGTATTCAAAAAAGATCTGGATTGCATCTACCCATTCCTCTTGACATGCCCATTCACTTGTTTCCTTAAGCTCGTTTATATGTTCATCTATCATCTTATCTAGTAGATCGTATTTATCCAAGTAATGAAGATAAACAGTACTTCGATTCACATTAGCTCTGTCAGAAATATCCTGAATGGTAATGTCATCGAAATTTTTTTCATTCATAAGTTCAAGAATTGCTTTTTTTATCGCCTCTTGAGTTTTGACTACCCTTCTATCTACTTTTGACATTGTTTTTTCACCAGTCTTTCCTAAAGATAATCAACAATTTTTATTGATTTGTTGAGTAAACAACGAATTGCGGTCATTTAACGATTGAAAGGAACGTATTTCTATTTATAATTATAAACAGTTGTTGGTTAATCAATCAATGATGTTTTTGTTTGCGATACCCCTAAATAAAAAAATAAGAAGAGAGGGTTAAAAGAAATGTCAAAGACAGCTAACTATATATTTGAGTTAAGCGATAATGTTATAAGGAAATCAGTTACATACAAAAACAGGTTAGGAATCAAAATTGCGGCAGATCTTTACTTGCCAGTAGACTTTGATGAGTAAAAGAAACACACAGCCGTTATTATCGGTGCTCCTTATGGTGGTGTTAAAGAGCAAGGTCCTGGTATCTATGCTCAAAACATGGCAGAGCGTGGTTTTGTGGCTCTTGCATTTGACCCATCGTACAACGGATACAGTGGAGGAGAGCCACGGCACATTTCTTCTCCTGATCTTTTCGTAGAAGATTTCAGTGCAGCCGTTGATTATTTAGGTACACGTCCATTTGTAGATAGGAATCAAATTGGTGTAATCGGTATGTGTGGCAGCGGTAGTTTTGGGATTAGTGCAGCGCAAGTTGATAGGCG
The DNA here is from genome assembly GCF_946151075.1 of Neobacillus sp. Marseille-Q6967. Lineage (GTDB taxonomy): Bacteria > Bacillota > Bacilli > Bacillales > Cytobacillaceae > Neobacillus. The sequence continues at coordinate 1,434,104 of NZ_OX267715.1, forward strand.
AATCAAGGCCGTTGCCACGATCAGCATGTACGATATATCCCGTGTAGCAGCCTAAGGCTGGATGGACTCGTTAACCGAATAAGAACGCAACAGTATGCTCGTTGCAATTGCCGAGCAACGTTACGTGGATTTCGAGGCCGCCCAGCCAGCGCTCGCCCAGAGAGGAGCACCTATTGGATTTGACGAAAATACAGACCCTATCGGTCGCGAGTTTGGTGAGTTCTATTCTACACCTCGTGGGTATCACCCAAACTCCATTACTCAATTTACCGTGACCAGCAGCATGTCATGGATGAACTTCCCTCTGCTTACACACATTAAATCGATTTCGCCGCGACCAATTTTGTTCATCATAGGCGAGCACGCTCACTCACGATACTTTAGTGAAGATGCTTACGAATTGGCGGCAGAACCAAAAGAGCTGTACATCGTCCCAAATGCAGGACACGTTGATTTGTACTACAAGACTGATTTGATTCCATTCGACAAGTTGGAAGCATTCTTTACTGATAATTTGAAGTAACAATCGCTTCAAAGTAAAAGTTAAGCACAAAAGATCGCCGAGCTTCAGTAAAGTACTAACATAAAATAAACTGCCCTAATTAATTTGGGGCAGTTTATTTTTAATTAATTGTTTAATACTTTTACTGAATATGATTTATTCCCTTACTTCATTCAACTATTCAGATGTCCATAAATCTAATTATTGGGATTTAATTTAACAGCTTCGGAAATAAATGAATGAATGGAAATCAAATAGGAGGTTTAATAATGGACCGCATTGAAAAAAGCAAGGAAAAAGAAAGACCCTATATTATTTGTCACATGCTAACTTCATTGGATGGGAAAATCATTGGAGAATATTTGATAGAAGAACGAGCAGCTTATTTTAGAGATTTATACGAAAAAATCCATGATCGTTACGGAGGTAAAGCATGGATGTGTGGTAGGGTTACCATGGAGGAACACTTTACTTTCGGAAATCAATTAGATTTAAAAGAAAAAAACATTCCACCTATTCCTAGAACTGACTATGTAGCAAATACAGATACTAAAACGTATGCAGTCGCAGTAGACCCTTCTGGAAAATTAGGATGGACAAAAAACTACATTACAGATGACTACGGATTAGGAGATCACATTATAGAAGTGCTTACAGAACAAGTATCTGATGTCTACCTAGCTCATCTGCAAAAACTAGGTATATCTTATATTTTCGGTGGAAAAGAACGATTAAATTTTACTGTCGTAGTGGAAAAGCTAAAAAGTCTATTTTCAATCGATCAATTAATGCTAGAAGGTGGGGGCTTTTTAAATGGCTCCTTATTGAATGAAAGATTAATCGATGAATTGAGCCTGATTTTAGTCCCAATTGCAGATGGTGCATCTAACTCTGTGACACTATTTGAAACGAGCTCTTTTCTAACAAATCAGCATCCAGTAAATTTCTTTTTGAAAGAAGTCGAAAAACTGGACGACGGTGGGTTATGGTTAAAGTATGTAACAAAACGTGATTAACCGCCTCTACCAAGACAAAGTTAAAATAAAGAATCGTATAGCACTAAGAATCAAAAAGAAAGTAGGACTTAAAATAGGCAAATGAACAATTAAGCAATAACACAATCCAGAGGGGGTAAAAGGGCAAAAAAAAGAGGATGATAACTGATATCATCCTCCTGGTAATCATTTCATAATCCTTTCTTTTTTCTATGAGGACATGGAAGTTTTTTTCCGTTTACCATTTCCCGCTTTTCCCCTAAATTCCCTATTCCCTTTATAGTTTCTCCTTGATTTCTCTTTTACCTTTATTTTAGACCTATTAGCATATCGCGGTGTCTCGGAAGTTAGCTGAACGGGAACATCCCTCTGTTCCTTCGACAACAATTTCAAGGCAATTGAAACTAACGCTATCGAATCGTATTGATCGAGCAATTCACTTGCTGCATGTTTAAACTGTGCGTACTGCTCCTCTTCAACCAATTGAATCATTTTTTCTACTGCAGCTTGCTGTATAGACTCCCTTGCCTCTGCTACCGTCGGTATTGATTTGCGCTGGATTTTTCCTTTCGAGGCTTTTTCAATACTATGGATCTGTCCGGTTTCCCTCGGTGTAGCAAATGTAATAGCTAACCCCGTCTTACCTGCTCTTCCCGTTCTGCCGATTCGGTGAACATAGCTTTCCGGGTCTTGAGGAATGTCAAAATTGTAGACGTGGGTAACCCCTGAAACATCAATTCCCCTTGCAGCCACATCAGTCGCAACTAAAATATCAATGTTTCCCTCACGAAATTTATTCATCACAACATCTCGTTGTCGTTGATTTAAATCTCCGTGCAATCCTTCAGCAAGATACCCTCTTTTATTCAATGCATCACTCAATTCATCTACTCGTCTTTTTGTTCTTCCAAAAATCACGGCTAATTCTGGGTTATCCACGTCTAGCAGACGGCAAAGCACATCAAATTTATCCCGCTCATTAACTTCATAATAAATTTGCTTTACAGTTGGCGAGGTAACTTCCTTCGCCTTCATCTTTACTAACTCTGGATCTTTCAAAAACTTTTCCGCAAGATTTTGAATCGGTTTGGGCATAGTTGCGGAGAACAGCAAGGTTTGTTTTTCTTCAGGGGTCTCTTTGAGGATTCGTTCGATATCTTCCAGAAAGCCCATATCTAACATTTCATCTGCTTCATCCAAAACCACCACTGAGATTCGGTCTAACTTTAGAGTTTTACGTTTAATGTGGTCCAAAAGTCTTCCGGGTGTTCCCGAAATAATGTGAGGTCCCTTTTTTAATGCCTTAATTTGGCGATCTATCGACTGCCCTCCATAAATAGGGAGAGAGGTTATGCCCATGTATTTCGCCAGTCGATTGATCTCTTCTGAAACCTGAATAGCTAATTCTCTTGTAGGTGCAATTGCAATCGCCTGAACATATTTTTTGCTCGTATCCACTCTCTCCAAGATCGGTATGGCGAAGGCAGCCGTCTTTCCTGTACCTGTTTGTGCTTGACCAATAATGTCCTTACCCGTCAAAGCTATGGGAATGGCTTTCTCTTGAATAGGAGATGCTTCTTCAAAACCCATATCCGTAATTGCTCTTTGAACGGGTTCACTAATGCCCATTTCATGAAATGTTGTCATACTTCAAAAACCCCTTCTATTTGTTTACTTTTTTTTATATTGGACTAAACTGCTTGATTGAATGCACCATATGTATTGATTTAAGATAAAGAAATTTTTATTAACTGGCTTAACTAATAAAGAAAAAAGCGATCCTTCGTTTAGAATCGCCACCCGTTTCGTATTATAAGGTCAGCCAGATTTCTGGTTGACCATTGAATAAAATTCAATCTACTTATTTAAATCTGTAACATTGATTCCAACATGCGTTTTCATGATAATCCCTCCAAATGATTTATTTAAAGTTAAGTTAGCAACAAGATGATTATGCAAAATTAAAAGGATTGAACCCTGTAGTACAGAGTGAGCCCAGCAATTGCTAAAGCTCAAACTAATTTTTGTTCTCTTTCTTGTTCGACTAAACTGATCCGATAGTGCAATAAGAAAAAAGGGATCGCCGCAGCCATCCCAACAGGATTTGGAGGACGATTCCATTACTTTTTTACTTTTATTTTCTCGGGTATAGTCGTCCAGTACATTGGGTCTTCCAAACCGAGCCGCCAAATCCCGATTCCCCGTAAGTTATATTTTTGTACAAGGTTTAGCTTAAACCGCAGACTATGGCTATTCTCAAACCAAGCCTGGTGGCTATGATGTTCTTCATCTACGTAACTGAAATGAGGTGTTTGCGAGCGGGAGTCCCATAGAACTTTAGCTTTATATTTTGTTTTCTGACCCATCAACTCTTCATAGGAACTATACCTGGCTTTGCCTGTTGTTGTATCCCAGTCCCATCCATAACCAGCGATACCGAGTAGAATTTTTGATGGCGGAACTTCATGTTTTAAAGCATAACGAATCGTTGCTTCTGTCCAATTGACTGATGCTGTTGACCCGGGTTTTGTTCTTGGGTTGTGTTCATCGTATGTCATAATCATTAATCCATCTGAATATAGACTAAGCTTTTCGTAATCAAACCACGGTGACCATGGATTAGCACGGGAATCACCTGTGTTTGCCGGGACTGAAACCGTAACTACTTTTCCATCACGATGCAGAGTATCAGACAATTTTTTTATCAGCTGACTAAAGGAATCTCGGTCAGTCAAATACAAATTTTCCATGTCAATATTAATACCGTCATATTTAAACTGATCAATTTCATTGCGTAGGTTCTGAATGAAAACATTACGGTTGTTATCGTTATCGAGTACATTACTCGCTACCTGCTTGCCCTTCTCGACGGTTTCATAAAAGAGATTATGTACAACCATATATACCTTCAGGTGTTTTTTATGAGCACTCTGAATAACCTTTCTCTTATGATCTGCTGTAACGGAATCTATAAGACTGCCTGGACGTTTATCATCAAGCTTATACCAAAAGGGTGCAATGATGCTTAAACTGTTGAAATGCGAGTTAACTGTAGGTTGAGATCCTGGATACGTTCCTTCCTTTTCTGTGTAGAAACCTAAAACTTCACGAGGAGTTTTATTCTTATTATTTTCCTCTTTTCTTTGTAACTGACTACAGGATGACATTAGTAATAATGCCATGCTTAAAGCAATGATGGTGAATGACCGATAACAATTTTTCGCCATAATACACCTTCTTCTAATTTGTATATTTCTTAAGTTGATAAGAAAAGCTGTAACTTATTCACGAATTACCTCTCCCCCATAAAAGGGTCTCAGGTAAAAGACCTGTACAAGTTAATTTAAGTAGTTCGGTTTTAAAGTACAAAAACGCAATTAGAAGGCAAATCGAAACAGAATTAGCAACTGATCAATGTAAATAACATTACAATTGGCAAAAAAAATGCTCAGAGCGAAAGATCTCTAAGCGTTTTTTATAATGTCTTATTCAATTTAAGCACCCGATAGTTTAAGTGAAAACCTTCACAATTTCTTCACCCTTACCGGATACGTGTGAATTGGGCTTTTAATTGAATTAGGGCACTATTCCTTATTATAGGAAAGCGCCCTTTATACTTTAATATTCGCCTTTAATTACAAAAAACGAGCCCCGAATTGATCCAGCTAGTTTAGACTTCTGCCTAGCAAACTTAAACTTCCCTTCTAACTCCTTTGGTACCTCCATCCCCTCAGAAAGCTTAAAACCAACGGCCCGCTTCTTAGCGTCATCAACCGTATACATGACGTTGACCTCAAGACCATCCTCATAAAAGACGTAGGCCCACTTGATATTTTCCACTTGAAAACGTGACGTTTCTAAAGGTTTGGCCGCAAACTCAATATCACGTTCTTCTTTCAAAATTCGGTTCACATAATCAAGTGTCTCCTTGCTTTCGTTAGCTGGTACAACCGTAAATTCATGCTTATATTTGTTCATAAAGTAACGGGCTTCATTAGCACGTAAACCAGCAAGCGCTTCTGCTACTGGGGAAGACTCTAAACCAACTGTAGACACATTTTTGAAATCAACGATATAGGACATTTCCATCCCCCCTTATATCTTTTTACTTCCTAACAACTGGAATCCACATTTCACCATAAACTAAGCCGTTTCGCTGCCCCATCTCAACGGTTGTATTTGGCCCGCCAACATAGGCAAAATTCTTTGCTTCTGGCAAGACTTGACCAAAGGCAATACCAGTAAGCATATTACTCAACGCTTCAGCCGTCTCTGCTTCCCCTTTTACAACCAGGTATTCTCCTTTTGGAAATTGAATCACTCTGGATGCTTCTGGTAATGATGCCTCTGTCATGACGCCGGCATAATGCATCATCTTGTTATTCACCGCTTCATTCACGGCAAAAATGAAGTCATTGGTGGCAACGGCTTTTAACATGTCAAGCTTTCCATCTTGTTTGACGGCCGACCAAAAGTCTGCCTTTTCCTTGGTTATACCAGCATAGTCTGTATAGTTGCTCTTAAGCTCAGTTCCAATACCTAAAACAGTAAAGCTATCTTTTTCTTCTAGAGTATAATTCGTCATATTCAAACCATCCTTTTTTTAAAAATTTATCAAATGATTTATCTTTTCACTTGATGAGTTTATAATAGCCTTAAATCATGTCAAAAAATGATACTGTTTAGGAGGCTCCGATGAAAAAAGTTGAACGGATTAATATCATCATGCGCTATATCAATAACCGCGCCCATTTTACCATTTCTGAAATCATGCGGGAATTTAACATCTCTCGTTCGACAGCTATTAGAGATATCAGAGAAATTGAAGCCATGGGGATGCCTCTTGTCGCTGAAGTGGGAAGGGATGGGGGTTATTTTGTCATGAACAACTCTGTCCTGCCCACTGTTCGCTTTACCGATAATGAGATTAAAGCTCTTTTTATTGCCTTTATGGCCACAAGAAATCAACAACTCCCTTATCTAAAAAGTCGTCAGTCTTTAGCTGAAAAATTACTAGGTCTCATCTCAGAAAACCAGCAAGATGACCTTGTACTTTTAAATCAAATCTTGCTTTTTGAAGGGACCAACCCCCATAATCCCGACCTACTTGAACTGTCAGACTTACCCCATCCCATGTTAGAAAAACTCATCCAAATCCTTCTTTTGGATCGCTATTTATTGATTACCATCCAAGAAGAGAAGGTAATAAAGTCTTATCCAATTTATCTCTTGCACCTTTATAATGAAAAAGGCATTTGGATGATAGAAGGCTTTGACTTAGAGGATGAAAAGAGGAGGATATTTCCAGTTGATAGTCTAACTAATGTCAAATCATACCCTACGAAAAAAAGATTAAGTAAGAAAAAGATTTTAGAAAAACTAAGTAAGCAGGAAGAAGTAATCAACCTTGTCCTTGAACTTGGTCCAAAGGCGATTGCCCAGTTCAAAAAATACCATCCTTTAAGAGTTTCAATTTCCTATACGAATCCTTACCAAACCACAGCCATTCTAAAGACTTTTATAAATGTTAATATGCCCGAAGAATTGACCGAAATAACAAATTGGCTACTTTTCCTAGGTGGGGATATCAAGTTCAGGGAAGTGCCGAAAGAAATCTTAGAAGGTTTACAGGAGAGATTATGTTTATACTGCCAATAAGCAGTGGCCAGTTACCAGTTATCCCCTATTTTACGAGCACCTAGACTTAACTTTTTTACTTGCTGCCGCTGCTTCTTGAAGGCCTTCGCGCTATTTACCTTTCACGTTCTATATCCGCTTGCTCCCACTGATTTAAATGCTCTTCTATACAATTAAACCGTCCCCGATCTGTCTGCAATTCTTCTATTAACTGTATATTTTGGGTAGTACCAGCGAAACAGCACCCTTTACTTTAAGTACAATCTTTTACAATATGAATAGAAGCTGCCAATATGACAGCTCCGTTCCGTTCTTTAATTCTGGTATCTGATGGTTGAATAAAAGTGGGCTTATATGTGATTTTTTAATCTCTTTTCCATCGGTTCTGACTTAATTTATATGTAGCCTGAATATCTCCTACCTTAATTAATAATCCACCTTTCAAAAAAAGTTATATGAGTGTTTTGGTCATTATAAAGTCCAATTGTTCTTCATCCCCCATATAAAAAGAGTGGGCTCCAGTTTGAACAAACCCCATTTTCTTATAAAAAGCAATGGCATTTTCATTTTTTTCCCATACGCCTAGCCAGATTTTCTTTTTATTACGTTCCATCGCAATTTCCATAGCTTTATTTAGCAGATATTTACCAAGCCCATGTTTTTGAAATTTGCTCTTTATATAAATCCTCTCGATTTCAAGTGATTCATCACCCATTTCTTCAGACTGAGCATCATTGGTATTGACCTTTAAATATCCAGCGACTTCATTATTAAAATAAACAAAAAAGAATTGCGAAGAAATATTGGATAATTCTTTTTCTAATTGTTTTAAGTTAAATGCCCTTTCCAAATAGGCACTCATATTTTCTGGTGAATTCTGATCTTTAAATGTCTCATTAAATGTTTCATAACTAATTTCTTGAAGTTTGCATGAATCTTCAAGGGTACATTTTTTTATATTTATAGTCATTTTAATATGTCGCTCCTTTATATAATCAATAATTTCTCTTGTTTCCCTTTTTTACAAATTCCCAGTCTTTTTCTATATTTTTTCTTACTCTTTGAAGAAGATTGAAAATGGTTTCTACTTCTCTTTCGGAAAATCCCTCTAATGCAACGATATTGGAATAATCATTTTCTCTTTTTATAAAAGGAAAAACATTTTTCCCCTTCTCAGTTGGAAAGAGTTTTTTAATTTTTTTGTTATGTTTATCTTCTTTCTTTTCAATAAAGCCATTAATTTCAAGTTTTTTTATAGCACGAGCTGCTGTTGTTCGATCTACTTTTATCATCTCAGCTAACTTTTCTTGAATGATTCCTGGGTTTTCACATATTCGCACTAGGTACAAATACTGCCCTTTTGTAAGGTCATATTCTTTAAATTCTATATTACTTATAGAATCTAATGCCCTTGCGATCATTCCAATTTCACGAAGAATTTCCTTCATAATTAACTCCTTAGTACATATTTTTGTTGCAAATGCAATAAAAAATGGTATAGATTAAATTTAACCTAACTTTGTTGCATTTGCAACAAAAAATATTGATAAAGAGGTCGAGTAAAGTGAAATTTGTTTTTTATGTATTTGAAATTTTAATAGTAACCGTTGGTATTTCTTTCACTATACAATCAGACCTTGGAACTTCACCTTTTGATGCACTAAAGAAAGGGCTGCCTTAGCAACCCGTTGTTAAGCTCTTGGAACTTATTCATAATGGCACATTTCTATTGCAGAATGAGAACAATGTCATTAATCTTTAAACCTTTAACATGTATAACCCCGTCCTAAAATTAGGACAGGGTTAACATACAGTTATTTAATTGTTGATAAAAACACTTCACCCAACTTAATACATACCAATAAAGTCGTTTAGAAATAGGATTCATCTATTTCTACATAAAGTTACTGCTGCACTATCTGAATTAGGTTGCCGCATGTATCATCGAAGACAGCTATTGTGACTTCGCCCATTTTTGTCGGCTCCATAGTAAACTTCACGCCGTTTTCCAATAATCGTTTGTACTCTTTTTGAATATCTGCAACGCCAAACATTGTTGCTGGGATGCCTTCGGCAAATATCTTCTTTTGATACTCCTTTGCGGCAGGATGTTCATTCGGTTCGAGTAAAAGCTCGGTACCGTCATGATCATCGGGAGAAACAAGCGTAATCCACCTAAATTTCCCCATGGGAACGTCATGCTTTTTTACAAATCCCAGCTTTTCTGAATAAAATTCCAGTGCCATGTCTTGGTCTTCTACGAATAAACTGGTAACAATGATATTCATAATGTTTTACCTCCTTTGATATTTACCACGTTGGTGCTCTGCAAACAATCTGGCTCCAAGCAGAAAAACCCCTACATTCGTCAGAAGTTTTTAAATAAATTACTCTATCCATCCTTTTAGCAAATTTTTAAGTGGTTCGTTGTTGAATATAAGTACTCGATATTTTCCCTTTCGTTTTGATTTTACCAGCCCTGCATCTTCCAATACAGAAAGATGTTTAGCTATCGCCTGTCGCGAAATGGAAAGGTCGTGCTTCATAATGAGACGTACCGTAAGTTCATACAACGTCAGCTCATTGCGTTCGGATAGTTCGTCTAATATAAGCCGCCGAGTCGAGTCGCCAAGTGCTTTGAATATAGCGTCTTTGTCCCAATTCATATATCGAGTATAAGCAACTATACGGTTGCTTGTCAAGCATAAGCAACCGTATGGTTGCGTGATAAAGGAGTCGTACATGCAAAAATTAAAGTCACATAATAGTAATTTGAACCATAATAGAAATAAATTTTTAACAATTTTCTTATTCAACTAATGCACCCGTTAGTTTAAGTGAAAGGTTTCACAATCTATCATAAATACATAGGTATCAGGATTAACCCGTTAACTTTAATTGAATAACCTCGCTATTAATTTCTTCTGGATAAAAGTTCTGTCTCTTAGCCACTAAGAAAAACACACCTCTATAAAAACAGTATCATAATTAATACAACATTTTACGTGAAAGACGTGATATTTTCCATACAAGTACAGCTTGAAATTTATCCTTCTCAACATCCGATATCGATGTTTTCTTTTGCTTTCATCTTTTTGTGTATATGTCCCCCTGTATTGTACTTTAAAACATTACCGTACATAAAATAAATCATTTTCGGTAGAAAGAAATTAAGGTTCATGGTAAAATCAAATTAGGAAAATAAAGGCAATGTAACCTTTGGGTTCAACCTCGCTGAAAAGTAGGTTGGACCCTTTTTGCATTCTTAAACCTAAAGGAGGACTTTTAATGTTGAGAACAGAAATGCTGTTGCATCGGCTGGACGAGATCGGCAAATCGCTCGAAAGAAAAGGGGGTGCACTATTATTGTTAGGTGTCGGTTCCGTTGGAATCGAGACTGCTCGGCTGGACGATTATTCAGATTTGGATTTCTTTGTCATTGTAAGACATGACCAGAAAAGCAGATATATCGACCATTTGGATTGGCTAGAAGAAGTTCACCCTTTAGCTTATTCTTTTAAGAATTCGGAAATTGGCTATAAAATTCTGTTCGAGGACGGCATTTTTGGTGAATATGCGGTATTTGAGGAATCGGAGCTGATTAATAGTTCTTATACGGAAGGGAGAGTCGTTTGGAAAGATCCCTCCTACAACAATACGGGAATTTCAAAACCTTCCAACCCGATACCTAGCCCCAAAAAAGACTCCTTAGACCATCCTTTGAACGAAGCTTTAACTAATCTCTATGTGGGACTCGGCCGCTTTGCCAGGGGAGAGCGCCTATCAGCGACGAGGTTCGTACAAGGTTATGCTGTGGACAGGATTTTATCCGTACTTCATTTGATGGAGCAAGAGGTGGATTACTTTCCCGATCCTTTCGGAAACGAGAGGCGCCTGGAAAAAAGATACCCTCGTTTCGCGGAAATGATTGCAGACATGATACAGGGATATGATCATGTACCTGAATCTGCACTTCGTATTTTAAGCTTCATAGAAGAAGTGTATCCCGTTAATCGAAAACTAAGCGATGAAATACGACGTTTAGCCAAAATATCCTGCCGTTAACAAAGGAGTTGAATCTTATCATATAAAAATAGCTATCTATTGTCCCATTTCTGCCATTACTTGTTTTGCATAAGCAGAATAGATCAAAAATAGAGTTAACCTCTCAAAAAAAGCCAAATTTCTCTATCAGGAAATTTGGCTTATTAGTTATATCTCACCAAAGTCCGTTAAACAAATTGCTGACTAGGCTGTTTACAAAAAAACTCACCACGTTGTACTGGACTTCCATTGTTAGTTTTGTATCTAATAATGAAGGTCCGGTGCATTAAGGAATGCTCTCTAATACATTCTTCACCCTCTGAAGTATTTCCTCTAATTAAACTAAACTGACCTTTACTTGAATAAGAAAAAGGCTTTGCTCCTTACTAGTAAAGCACCTAGTTAGTTCAACAAAGATAACTCAATTAGAATGATCATTAGTTCTTTGTTTATATTGCATGATTGCTCTTCTTCTTTGCGGATTTTTACTATTTTAGTTAAATTCCAATAATTTGCAGTTTTTTCCGTTTCCTGATATGATAAAGAAGAAATATTTTTGTTCGGTGTAAAGGATAGTATGAATATCGACTTTTCGTCTTGATGATGCTTTGGGCAAGGATAGTAATACAATGTGTGGTAACGCACTAGGAAGCAACAAAAATGGAACAAGGTACAGTTAAATGGTTTAATTCAGAAAAAGGTTTTGGCTTTATCGAACGTGAAAATGGAGACGATGTATTCGTACACTTCTCTGCAATCCAAAGTGACGGCTTCAAATCTTTAGACGAAGGTCAAAAAGTAACGTTTGACGTTGAGCAAGGTGCTCGTGGAGCTCAAGCTGCTAACGTTCAAAAAGCTGCTTAATCTTAAATCGTTTATACAAACAGGCTCTTTATATAGGGCCTGTTTTTTTATGTTCTCTGTATAATAATCAATAAAAAAACCCTACTCAACGTTCGAGTAGGGTTAGTAAAATAAGAATTGTAGCAAATTTTAAAGTTACCGGGTTTCAAATAACTTATAAAAGGAACAGTAAGGTAAGTGGGGAATATGAGTTTGAATAAATAATCATATAGTACACATCCTATTGCTGTTTAGGAGGTGAAACTTGATGGCTAATAACAATAATAAAAATTTACAAAGTGGGAAAAGTGTATTAGAGAGTATTCAGAACGCAGATCAACCTGCTTTTGAACGTGTGCAACATAATGCAGAGAGATCTAAGAATGTTGAAATGAATTCTGCTGATGCAAATGTAACAGGAGTTACAAACCCGAATCGTGCCAATCAGTAAAAACGTTCTCAATAGTTTAGTAAAAGCCTACTAACCTAGGCTTTTATTTTTTTGATATAAACATCGTCTGTAGTAATAAACAATTTCACCAAGGAAGAAAACCACCTTTTTTAGATCAACTCGTTGAAAAAACCATCCCCATCAAGCTTCTGCTCACTAGCATCTTTAAAATGAATGGCTATCCTTCATAATAGGTTCGGGGTAGTATTTTTACTCAAAAATCCCTCCTTTCCATCTTACATGAAGTTGGCAGGTGTAGGGCTTCTGCCAGGCCGAATATACCCAAAGTAAAGGGATAAATATCGTAACCTTAAAATATTTCCAAATTTTAGGATGGTATAGAAGATAAAAAAGCTAACTTATGTATAAACAAGCTTACTATCAAACCTATATAAACCTGATAATCAGGTTATTGCAGCTGCAATCATCGATATTTTTGAAAAAATTATTAAATTAACCTGCACCGTTAGCTGAACAAGCAAAAAGACCGCCGCAGCGGTCTCACTTTAACTATTGCACCCTAGATAGTTTAAGTATAAAGTCTCACAATCTTTACTGATTCTCGATAAATAAAAAGCGATACTGTCATTTTTGAAGCACCGAACCAAAAGCCCCTCTGACTGTACAGGAGGAATTAACGTAATATTATAATAGGAAAGTAAACTGTAAGTTCTTTTATTAAACTTCCCCAAAATTGTGAACAAGTTTAAGCGAAGGTTATGTTCTTAATAATCAATACAATAGATAGTATTAAACAGATCGTCGCAGGAATAATCATTACAATTGATTGATGGGCTCGAAAAATATGAGAATGTATGGCTCCTAACATGAGGAGTACAAATAATACACTTGATCCAACAGTTAAGTAGCTAATCCAGATACCACTAATCATACCTATTGCTCCAATAATTTCAATCAATCCAATTACAGACATGAACCATAATGGATATTGATAATGCCGCCAATGTTCAACCTGAAACGGCATACGTAAAAGTTTTATAAATCCTCCTACTAAAATAAATAATGCTAAAATTACTTGCATGACAATAGTTATCATCTATCCTCACTCCTATTATTGATCTTATTTAGGGGTATTCTCATCCAACGATTATATGGATATATATTCCATACAATGTTCTATCATTAATAGAATCATTATGAAGTTAATATTTCAACTAACCTGCCCCGTTAGTGGAACAAGAAAAAAGCTGCCTCATGACAGCTCCGCACTCCATTTGCTTAACAAGAATAGATAATTTACCATTCCTACAATCTTTTATTCTCGTTGTCCTTGGAAAATTGGTCTTTCAATTAGTGATGTTAAAGGTTTTACCTTGAACAAAAAATAATGTGTACATAACGCTATTATTATCCCATTTAATATCCCTGAAACTACATCAAATGGATAGTGTACCCCTACCCATATTCTTGAAAACGCTACTCCTAGTGCAAGAAAAAACCATAAATGCTTATAACGATATGATGATAACCACAATGTAAAAGCAATTACTATTGCAGATGTAGTATGGTCACTTGGAAAAGAAGAATTTGCAGAATGCTCTATGAGTTGAATAATCTCATGTGATACAAACGGTCTCTCCCTATAAAAGAATAGCTCAATAAGTCTGTTTATCGAATAAGCAAAGGTAAATGCAAACATAGCCTGAAAAGCTATAACACGAAAATTGTTTTTGTTTAATAGCCACAACATCAAAATCAATAAAATAAAAGCATATTGAACATATTCGGCAAATAAAATCATGATTGTATCTAATAATGGATAATGTTGGACTTTACTATTAATCAAATTAAACCATTCATAATCTATATCTATAAAATTCATTAAACAGTCCCCTCTAATGCTTTACCTTTTTCCTCTACCTCTTTAAGATTATAACAAAATACTATAAATTACCAATATTTTATTGAACTAACCTGCCCCTTTAGTTCAATAAGAATGACTGGAACATTAACTCCAGCGCCAGTAATTACAACAATAAGAGATGGTATTACAACCATTATTACAGTCGTAGCTGCTGTTAGAATTGTGATTGTAACCATCCGCTTTTTATGCTTATTACTTTATATCCTCAAAAAAAAAAATCGACCTAGATGGTCGACTCACATATTCATTACTTCTATTTTAATCATTAAGTTGCACCTGACGTTTCTTAGCCCTTATTAAGGTGCTTTTACTTATACCAGTTATATTCTCTACTTGATTATATGAATTGGTTTCAAGGAGCTTCAACGCATGCTCTATTTGTGCCTTTTTAAACTTCCTTGGACGCCCTTCCCTAAAATCCTCCCGTTGCCTTGCTAATGCTTTCCCTTCCTGGGTTCGTTCAACTATCATATCTCGCTCGAACTCTGCGAAGCCGCTCATAATTGTTAGTATCAGTCTCCCTGTGGGCGTGTCTTCAACTAGCCCCATATTAAGAACGTGTACCTTTACGCCCCTTTCGAATAGCGCTTTTACTGTATTAATCGCGTCTACTGTAGAACGTGCTAAGCGATCTAGCTTTGTTACGGTCAATGTGTCGCCTGCTTCTAGCTTCGCCAGTACCTCCTTAAATTTTGGTCGTTCTGCTTTCGTCCCTGTGAACTTCTCCGAATAGATAACTTCGCAGCCTTCATTCTTTAACGCTTGAAGCTGTGCCTCTAGATCTTGCTGTATCGTGCTTACTCTCGCATATCCATATTTCATAGTGATTAACCTCCTTTTTGCGTATATATTTATGACACTAAGTTATGATACCGGCATATATACTGATACTACCACACCGGAAAAACGTAGTCAAAACTTTTAAGTTATGATACTTTATAGACAAAAAAAGGCCGTCAATTGACAGTCTCATTATTAAACTATAGCCCCTGTTAGTTTGAACAAGGTCGTTTATAAATAAGGTGCTACTAATAAAGGCACCACCCGCTCTCGCTTCATTACTCGGTTATCATTTGAGGTGAATTGAAGTTCAATAGTTACATACATAATTAATTATCAACTCTATTCAACTGGTACATATTTAAATGAGGAATGGGCATCAATAATGTAACCATCAGACAATAAAGTAATATACTCTGAAACTCCAAAATCCGAATTGCTATAAATAATTGTGTTAACTACATTATTACCATTTGAATCATAAACAAAAAAGTTGGCTCCTCTACCAACAGGTAGTACTTTATATCGACCTGCAGGAATATCTTTACCTACTACAAATTGACCAGCTGGAAGTTGAATAGGTGCTTCTTTCTTTTCTTTTATAACTTGATCCAGAGAAGCTATTTCGTTTTTCTTAGATTGGATGCTAGTATCTAATGTTGCAATTTCACCTTTTTTAGATTCGACTTCACCTGATAATTTAGTTACTTCAGCAGCTATAGTATCTTTTTGCTCGAAAATTTTTAAAGCTTCATCGAATTCAGTTTTTCTTTGGGCATATTCATTATTAACACTTTTAATTTTAGATTGTATTTCTTTTACTTTAGCTTCGTATGTATCTATATCTTTCTTAGCATCTTCAATTTCTTTTACAACTTCCTCATATTTTAGTTTTTCTCCGTTTATTTCTGTTTTCGCGCTGTTTAAACCAATTCCGTATCCTGAAGAAACAAATATAATTACTGCTACTGCAACAATTGCAACTTTTTTTAAAAAAACTTTCTTGTTCAAAACAAAATCTAAACTCGCCATGCTACCCCCTCCATATATTGTCTTTTTACCTAATCGTTAATTATTTCCATTAATAATACGAAAGTCCTGCTTTATCAGTTTTTTTTATTTTTTCTTTGTTAAATATTTATTACAAATTGACTAGAGTGTGATATATGTACATTTGATGGCAAATAAAAAAAACACTCATTCAAGAGTGGTTATTCTGATTATTCGTTATTGTTCTTCAACAAAAGCACCCGTTAGTTGAACAAGATAGCCCATCGTTTTTCCAGATAAATGCATGATATTCATAAAAGACGGCATAACCGGAACGATGAGACCTATACCTAGAAATGCAATGAATATATTGCTTAAAAGAATAATTAATACCAACTTTTGTTCTTTAATTGTTTTCTTCATATATAAACACCTCTTTCTGTAAAATCATTGATGTGAAATACCTCACCACAATACTGTGCAAGAGGCTTCTAATTTATCGTTCAGCCGTTTTTCATCATTACCGTATACAAGTTCTAGCATAATGGAATCGACTACACCTAAGAAGGCGAAGGTCGGAGTTTTTGCTGAACCTCCGCTTATTACCTTAGCATTAATCCAATCCTGAAATGACTTTCCAATATCTCCTGCACCTCACTTATAATTGCAAGTAGAAAAAATTTATATCAAATCTTTGCTTGGAGTCTTACGAGACCAAACAACTAAAGGAATAAGCAACAGTGACAGAATTGCTCCTGAAAGCGATAGTATCGTATAACTATAATGAGCGACTACCAATCCTGATAACGCACCGCCGGTGGCACCTGATAATGCAAGCAAGACATCAGCAGATCCCTGTGTTTGTGCACGAATAGATGGATGTGTTGCATCTACAATGAGAGCCGTTCCGCTTATTAAGCCAAAGTTCCAGCCAACACCGAGTAGTACTAACGCACAGATAAGTAGTACCATTGAATCTGCAGGGGCAAAAGCTGCCAGCATACCAGAGGCCAGAAGCGTGGCACCAGAAGCAACAGCCATTGAAGTACGACCAACTTTATCTACAAGCATCCTTGTAAGAGGCGAAGGCAAGTACATGGCGCCTATATGAAAACCTATGACCAACCCCACTTCTCCCAAACGATGACCATAATGTCCCATATGGACCGGTGTCATGGTCATAATGGCCGCCATGACAAATTGAGTCAAAACCATTACTGTAACGCCCACGACAATTCCTCTCTTGTTTATTGTAGAACTTTCGGAATTTGGTTCTGCTTGCGCAGTGCGGTTTTCCTCCTGGGCATTCGCTATGGCTGTAGATACAATCAAAGGGTCTGGACGAAGAAAAATTAAGAGAACCAATCCGGCAAGGATAAAAGCAGCAGCCGCTAAGATAAAGGGGCCAGCCAAAGTTGGAACACCAATAGAATCCGCAAATTTCCCCATCACATCGACTAAGTTAGGACCCGTTACAGCACCAAAGGTAGTAGAAACCATGGCCATGCTCACAGCAGTTGCCCGCTGTTTGGCTGTCGCCAGATCTGTACCGGCATATCGCGCTTGCATATTTGCGGCGGTACCAGCTCCATAAAGAAGCAGGGAAGTGAATAAAAGCACAACGCTGTTGATTAAGGCAGCGATTATAACGCCGACCGCACCCAGTCCACCAGCAAGAAAACCGACTGCAAGTCCTGGTCCGCGGCCAAAACGCTGTGAAAGTCGTCCTACAAGCAGTGCGGCCCCTGCAGATCCTAAAGTAAGTAAGGCAACTGGAATCCCTGCTGCACTTTCCGTCCCTAGCATATCTTGTGCGAGAAGTGCGCCTACCGTTATACCAGCTGCAAGTCCTGCCCCTCCAAAGATTTGTGATAGGATCAAAATTCTTAATGTTTTTTTATAGAGCTGTTTTTGTTTGTCTGTTGAATCAATATAACCTTGCAACCAAACAGGTTGCTGTTTAGACCTACTTGTATCCCATGTTTTAGTTACCATAAAACTACACTTCCTAACAAAATAATTTTTTTGCACTTTCTTGCCCATCCTCATTTAGAAGGTTTTGTTCAACAAATAATTAAGGAGCTCATGATTATCAACTACATAATCATGAGCTCCTTGTATCACTACAGAACAAATAAATACTTAGAAACTGCACAAAATAAAATTCTATCAGCTCTGATTCTTTATAATGAATATGATTCTCCGTCATCAGGTACTAAAACATTCGAAGAGATTCCTTTTTCATTAATAAAGCTTTTTAATTCTTCTTTTGATAATGTCCAATGATTGACAGCTTCCATATGGACAGAAATAATTTTTGCATCTGGAGCAGCTTTATAAACTTCATAAATGTCATCTTTCCCCATAATTAGAGAACCACCTTCAAAGAGTTGAACATCCCCGCCGTTGACAACAATGATTTCTGGTTTGTGTGTTTCAATTACTTCCTGAACAGCTTCATACCAAACAGTATCTCCAGCTACATATAAAGTTTTCTCATTTGAGTGTTTGAAGACAACGCCGCAGACTAGACCAGTAACCTTTAGGATCTCGCCTCTTCCATGCTCGCCTTTTGTTTTAATTAGTTGGATTCCTTCAAAGACTGTATTCTCTTGTAAAACCTCTACATTTTGAAAGCCTGCATTTCGAATTTCAGTCGCATCTTCTTCATTTTGGGAAAATATTTTAATCTCTTTGGGCAGCGCTTCTTTAGCAGCATTATCCCAGTGGTCATAATGTAGATGAGTGACAATAACAGCATCAACATTATGAATGATATCGTCAATGGATATTGGTAAACTAACTAAAGGATTATTTGAGTTGTTTTGTCTTAATGAAGGGAAAGGCGGGTATGTCCCTTTTTCTGATAACATTGGATCGATTAAAAACTTCTTTCCCGCATATTCAACGACAATTGTTGCATTACGAATTTGATTTATATTCATATTTATTAACTCCTTTATCTTTTGAAATTTCCTCTGAACAATGTATATTCTAAACTATGGACACTTGACGGATACATAGATTAAGTAAAGTCTTTTGGCGGTTTGACTTTATTTATGAAAGGAGTTAAATAAATGTTAGATAACACAGATATGCATATCTTGAAGGAACTAACTAAGAACAGTCGGATTAAAATGAAAGAATTGGGTGAAAAAGTCCATTTGACTGGACCGGCTACTTCAGCTAGAGTGGCGAAATTAGAGGACAATGGGATTATTGAGGGGTACACCATTAAAGTGAATCAAGTAAAAATGGGGTATCTTGTTCACGCAATTATACATATTTATACGAAAAGCACGAATCATCAACCTTATCTTTCGTTTCTAAAAGAACAAGATCAATTCGTCATAAACAACTACAAAGTCAGTGGAGAAAGCTGTTATCTTCTCGAATGCAAATTCCCATGCAATGAAATATTAGATGAATTCTTGACAGGTTTGAGCAATTTGGTGAGCTACAAATTATCCATTGTTATTAACAAATAGTATCAATAAACATGCGACATTGTGAAGGAATACACTTAAACAAATGGAGGCATTAATCCAAGATGAACTGCACCCGTTAGCTTAAGTACAAGTTTTCACAAACTTGTCCTATTTTACAGTTTTTTATTTCGAAATGCCGCCCCCTTTTTGAAAGTAAAGCAGTAAACTTCAAGTATCTGTAAATACAAACGCCATTTTTTATTGTATACTTATTTAAACTTAAGAAAATGGAGGTTAGTTTATTATGCCATTATCAAAATCAATTTCTAATCCAAGTGTTAGACTGGCTACTTCTCCACCACCACCGTTTCTGCTCATAAACACGCTTATATTTAAAACAGATTAAGAATCTGCGAAATATAAGCTGTTTCGCAGATTCGAAGGAGTAGGAAATGAAGTCTAACATTCAGTTTATATTATCGATGATTATTTTTGGAACAATTGGTTTAGTTATAAGATACATTGACTTATCTTCGAGAGAAACAGCATTTTTAAGCAGCTCAATTGGTTGTCTCTTTTTACTACTTGTATTCTTTAATCAGAGAAAAACATTTACTTGGAAAAAGATTAAGAGTAATGCGTTAGTTCTTTTGGCATCAGGGATAGCCTTGGGAGGAAACTGGATTTTTCTTTATCAATCCTATGATTACACATCTCTCGCAAATGCTACATTAGGTTATTATTTTGCACCTGTTTTTGTGATGTTACTTTCACCCATTGTGCTAAAGGAACCACTACCTATAAAAAAATTAATATGTATTGTTATAGCAGTAATAGGTATGATGTTCATTGTGGGAAATGGTATAAGTGCATCTGGAAAAGATGATGTACTTGGAATAATATTGGGGTTAGTTGCAGCAGCATTTTATGCTGCATTGATGTTGTTAAATAAGTTTATCAAAGATATAGATAGGTTGGAAGTAACCATTATTCAACTGGCTACAACAGCTTTTATTCTTATACCTTACGTTCTTATTACAGAAGGATTTAACATACTAAATATATCAATACCCTCCATTCCTTTTATCATTTTATTAGGAGTAGTAAATACAGGAGTAGGGTTTTGGTTGTATTTCTCTGGTATGGAAAAATTAAAAGGTCAGAGCATAGCTATGTTGAGTTATGTTGACCCATTTGTAGCTATTTTAATCTCTGGATTAATTTTACAAGAGCAATTCACGCAATTACAAATCATAGGTGGAATTCTCTTACTAGGTTCTACTTTTATTAGTGAAATGAGGTTCCGCATAATTCAAATAAATAATTAAAAGAACAATTCTCTATTGTGATAAAGAAAAAGGATAATACCTTTATTTAGGTATTGTCCTTTTTGTTGTAGATTTTATTTTTATTATTATAACTATTTGTTCAATTAACCTAATAATGCAGGACCGCATTGACATTCTTCTTGAGCTAACCTGCCCGTTAGCGCAACAAGAAAAATGACCGCCGCAGCGATCATTTCTTTAACTCATGCACCCGTTAGTTGAACAAGGACCTTTAATTCACATCAAAAGGCTTCGTTCTCTTGGTATTTTTAATCTACAAGACCATTTCCTATGTAATCAAAAGTATTTGTATCTGCATAAACAATCATATTGTCTGGAATGGATTTACTTTTAGTAGGAAAATCAATCAAATACACTTCTTTTCCTTCGTAAGACTTATCATCAACTTGAGTCATCATATTTTCATTTAGAGTAATTTTGAAACCTTTCCATCTGTCCAGGTTCCATCAATCCATTCTTTTTGTTCTGATGATAATTGCTTCCAAACTATTTCTCTGACATCATCTTTTTTGACAACCTTATTGGATTGTTCGTTGTTATTAACAACACTTTGGTCATTATTTACTCGTACATTTTGGTTAGAACAAGCAATTAGTCCCAACAGAAGAACTGCGGACATAATATATAGAGTAATTTTCTTCACTTTTAACACCCCCTTATTTTAATAGACGAACATTTTTCCTTATTGGTTGCTAAATAAAATCAAATATTCCTTTATTTCTGTCCTTCTTATACTAAACTGCTTCGTTAGCACAATAAGAAAAGGCTGCCGCAACGATAGCCCTGATCTTCAACTCTTGCACCAGTTAATTTAAGTAGAAACCTTCACAATCTTTTCTACACTTAAACATTATCCAATCCCTTAAAAGTGATGGTTCTAGAATCTGGACTATTACGAAATGATACCTTCTTATTAAAGAAAAACGCCTTAAATAGAATAACTGTTTTTTAAATAATTTTAGGTAAAGAATCTTTATGGTTTGACAAAAGCTAAATCTGCCATTATCATCAACTCAAACTTATTTACAGGAGAAATAAAGATGAAAATTTATGTTGATGCAGATGCTTGTCCGGTAAAAGATATTATTATCTCTGAAGGTACGAATGCTAAAATTCCTGTTATCCTTGTTACTAGCTTTTCTCATTTTTCTATTACGGAACAACCATCAGGAGTAGAAACCATTTATGTAGATTCTGGAGCAGATGCTGCGGATTATCGGATTATGAAGTTAGCAGAAAAAGGAGATTTAATCGTTACGCAAGATTATGGTCTTGCTTCGTTAGGTTTAGCAAAAGGGTGTACAGTTCTTCACCATAATGGGTATAGCTATACAAATGAAAACATTGACGAATTATTACAAACACGTTATTTGAGTGCAATGGCTCGAAAAAGCGGAAAACGTACAAAGGGGCCAAAACCATTTACATCAGAAGATAAGGAGAAATTTAGGGGGCTTTTTAAAAAAGCGATTTCACGTTAAAAAGAAATCTCCCCCTATTTTGTTTCTTAAATTTTCCCATTTCTTCTTAAACTTAAATGCACGTCAGTACAAAAACAAGAGCCGTCAAAACGACAGCTCCGATCTTTAACTCTTGCACCCGATAGTTTAAGTGCATTTGTTCACATATTTGGCTTACTTCTTCCATAACTAGGCTTTAATTTTTTCGGGTCCAATGTGGAGCCACGAAATAATTTAGTTATAAAAATATCGAAACTAGGTGCGATTTCAATGCTTCCCCATTTCATTTCTTCTTCCGAGTAATCCTCATAAAAATATGTTACCGATGGAATATCCTTATCCCTATAATCTAATGCAATCCAAGAATGATATTCTCCTTCTAATAAAACTAGCTTATTAGGTAAACCCAGTTCATCAATGATGCTTGGACTCGATAAAATCAATCCTTCAGAGTCTATTCCATCCATATGGTACATTGCATTTCTTTCTTTTTCATCCCCTATAAAGAAATATGGGTATTCCAAATCTCCACCATTGTGTTCTCTTAATAATTCTATATAGGATTTCGGAAGTGTAAAAGATAATTCCTGTTCAGCTTTATTAATCGCATCCTCTGAACCAGGATCTAGACCTTCTTTCCAAAAATTCTTTCCTGTATAAAAATCCATATAAACCACCTCTTAATTATCCATATCCTATTGTTTATTAATACTGCTAAACTAACCTCCCCGTTACTTCAATAAGGAAAAAGGATCGCCGGAGTAATACTATCTTCTCCTAACGCCCCATTAGTTTTATAAACATCATTTCAAATTTATAGCCTGAAAGTCATTAGCGATAACAAACGAATCACCAAAAATTAAGATTTTATAACTGACTTTTTCTCTTTTGGAAAATTCAATGGTGGATGTTTTATAACCGTGGGCTGACAAAACTTTATCGTGTTCCTTTATTAACATAACCGGACCTTTACTAAATAACCCTTCACCTTGGTTTAATAAATCCACTATATTATAGTTTAAATAATTTTCTAGAGGTATCAGTCCGTTCACAAAATTTGAATGAGTTATAAACAAGTCTGCAATTACAGGCTTAATATCATTACATTGTCCCTTAAAATTCAATTCGGCTAAGTTATTGTCATAATTCCAAAGATAGACGTGATCATCTAAAACTTCAAAGTCTTCAAAGAAACCGACATTTAATCCGTGGTCTCTAAAGTCTGTACAGATAACCTTCCATTCTTGCAATTTTTCGCAACTAACATCACAGGTAACTTGAAGACTCAGTATTAGGTTATCGCCATCTATTCGCATTCCATCTAAACTTAGGAAAACATCACTTAGAAATCACCTCGCTTAAAGCCTTTGAAATATTAGAGATCATATAAAAGTTTCTCCTCGCATTCAATGTGTTTAAGTTTAATATAGGTGAATATTCTATGGATATTACCGGAATCCTTCTTCCAGTAACCTGCCCCAAATCATTCTGGTCTTTTATAATTTACAAACAAGAGTGGCTTTAAATTCTTCTATTCCATTTCGAATACTTGGAGGAAGTCCCCAACTTTTAATCTTTGAAAACTCTTCTTCATACCAATAACACCTTATTTCGAATTAATCCTCAGTTAATGTCTTGGTATCTAGGGAAAATGTTGCGTAGTTCTTTTCCAGTACGTAAAGATGGTTTAAAGTACGGGATAAACCCTGTTTTAGTAGCCGTAGCTGTAACCCAAACAGATCTAAGAAATTATTCCAAAAATATATGGTTAAAAACTGATTCCATTATAGTGATGTTTTAAAGGTAGTACAAAACAAAGGTGCTTTGAAGTACTGTACGTGAAGACGATTTAAGGTACGGTACAAAAAAAAAGATATACCCTGTTTTAGTATCCATTCCTACAGGTTTTTAGCTGCCTCCGTTTTTTTGTTTAGTAAAGATCAAATTAAGCGAGATGGGACAATCACCTGGCTGGAACTAAATATAAGAATATTGAGTGATAGGTTAAAAGTAAAAGCATATCTTTATAGAGATGCTTTTACTTTGTGAAGATATCCATATTCTTAATTTACTCCTAAAGTGTTTAGTGGGTATTAATTACCATTTTTATTGAAACATTCCATTAAATGAATATTTTAACTGATTATTCGCAATATATCTAAAATAAAAGGAAGGATTTAATTTTTATTCTATGGAATATATAAGATTGTTAATATTATAAAATTTGGGAGTTGATTTAGGCTTGAGAAACCTTTGTATTTTATTATTTGTTTTATTAACAGTTACTGGTTGTTCCGCATTGGCAAGTGATAATTTAAAATGGTTCGACACGATGGATAAAGCAATTGAATATGGATTAAAAGAAGAAGATGTTACTAAACAAGAACTCATCGGTAAGGTAGAGGAAAACGGCGAAATTTTTATTTTCTATAAAAAACAATTAAAGGATGGAGTAGGATTAGGAGTTTCAACTATTAATGAGAAGAATGGTAAATACGCTTGGTTTAGAACAGACCAAGACATCCTTGTAAATTTATCAAAAATAAGTTGGGAAACTAAAACACTATCGGGAAAAAAGTTTCTCATATACACTGGAATTACGAAAAATGAAAATATTACAATAGAAACACGAAAAGGAAATGTTGAACCTAAAATCGACAAAGATAATGGAATTTATTATTATGTCGAATCAATAGGCAAATAGAATCTTTTCCATTTATTACCAATGTTATAATATTTAGACATTCTTACAAATGGGAGGTAGTTTATGAAGGTACTAATCAAGACAATTTCAATCTTGTTAAGTTTATGTTTAACGTTTTTATTATTTGCATTTTCGTCACAAGCAGCAGAATTAGATCGAGCACCTAAAAAAGACAAAACAAATACATACGCATTGGATAAGAAAAATGCGGTGTGGGATGAAGAATTACAAGCTTATGTAATACCCCTAAAAAAAGTGAATGGTCAATTACAACCTGTCTCACCAGATATATACTTAAACGAAATCAGTACTTTAACTTTTGAAAAAACTGATGGATTGTATAGTGAAGAATCCACTACTGACGTAGTTTATCCAAATGCTGATTATCGGGAATGGTATGAATTTACTCCTACCTCTATTAGTGATTTAACAGGGTCAACCAAGAAGGTAACAGCTGATATATATTGTTCTGCAACTAATGGATGTAGAATTGATAAGTCTGTTGGTGTTACAGTTTCAGCATCATATAGTGTTTCACTTACAGCGGAAAAAGATGCAATTAAAGCAAATGCAGGATTTACCTGGGTTAATTCAGCTTCTGATACCAGCGTTTATTCCTTTAGTATCGCATATGGAGACCGGGGCTATATTGGATTTAGACCTTATTTGAAGAGAACTTACGGAACATTGAAAAAGTATTCGAACTGGGATGGTTATCTATCTAGCAAAACGGCTTATGGCTATTCTCCGAAAAAGACATATTCAGGTGAAGCTGATGGATACTATTACTTTGTTTACACTAACTAAGATATATAAATTCTGTAAAAAGGTGATTTTTAAACCTTGGGTGTTAAAACCCAAGGTTTTTTAATACTTTAGTTTAGCATCGCCCGTAATTCCATATATACATTCCCCCATAAACTCAAAAAAGTGATACAAATTGTGAGATTACCTTTTTATTACTATTGAGACTATATTTCTATATAGTATCAAATAGTAATATTTAACTACAGCCTAATATTACTATTTGACACATTCTCTTTAATTTAAAATTCCCTGCTAATTCAAAAAAGAAAGAACAGAATTTTTCTGTTCCGTCTTTTTTTTGATTTTTCCACCAATTTCAGAGAATTTAAGTAAAATATAAAAAAATAAAAGGTGGGGTTTATAATGACTTTCGTATACACTGTTTTAAATAATTAAGTCTACCTTAAATCACCCAAGTTCCCGCACTCGATAAACGGTAACAAGGAACCTTTTTTATTTTTGTTACTCAACCTTTTTAAATTTAATTACTTTTGAATCCTCTATCCATCCAATTTCGCCAGAGAAATCACCAGAATCAATTTCAACTTTTAACCAATTATTTTTGCTTTCCACAATGGTTAAAACTGTTTTCGTTGTTATTTTTTCATTGAGTGCCACTGGAGATTTCTTAGAGGCACCCTCCCGCAGGAAAGTCTCTTTTCGAAGGAAAGTCTCTTTTCGAAGGAAAGCAACTTGATCAATGGGATTCGCTTTGACATATTTAGTTATCACTTTCCTTGTGCCCGTAATCACTTCAGTTTCCTGAACCCTATCAATTATTTCATTTTTTATTTCTGCATTATAGTGCCCAGTCATAATTGTTAACGCAAAAGCAAATACAACTTCAAAAATACTTTAACCGCATCATTCAAATAATCCGAATAAAGATTATACAGAAAAGCCCCTAAAGAGATTGCTCCCACAGGTCCTACGGAACTTTTAACAATACGTTTTAAAACATTAAATTAGGGACTGATAATATAAAAGGGAGTAAAAGATATGGAAAAGGCAATGATAAAGTATGAGTTTCATATTTCAAATCTTTTAAAATCGGAAGATGTTTGCAGATTTATTATGAATGAGTGGATGTATTATAAGGCGGTTGATGGTGTAGGACAATATCGCGAATATACAGTAGGGCAAGAATTAAGTGATGAGAAGGTTATTGTTACCGTTCTATATTGTTTGGAAGATAGATAGAGTATACGAGCCTGATCGCTGGTTTCCTGAAGGATGGATGAGCGAGAAAGATTTAGGAGCAATAAAAATTTGGGAAGAATTTAAATCTTATGCCCCTGAAATTAGGGAAGAACTTATTTATGGGTACATACTAGCTTTTTGTGAAACTGTCGTTTCTAATGATGGGAGAATAATTAGAAAACCTAAAGAACAAATAATAGAAAATAGAACTTTAGAAGAAAAAACGGATCAATCTGTTGGCAACATTGTGTTAATTCATTTACTTGGAATACCAGGGATTGGATTATTAGCAAAATTTGAAGATTGGGAAGAAAAACGTAGACAAGAAAAAGTATATTATAAAATAAAAAATGATATTTGGGAGAATCCATTGGAAGAAATTATGAAATTAGAAAAGTTTCAACAATTAAAAAAAGAGATGATGAAAAGAGTAAATGGATTTTTTTTAAAGGAAAAATATACTAGATATTAACAAAAAGTTAAACTCCTGAAAAAGTGTTTCAGGAGTTTATTTTTGCTTTCTACTTTGCTTAATTTGGTACAGACCATCCTTGTACTAACCTGCCCGTTGGCACAACAAGAAAAAAGGCCGCCGCAGCGATCATTTCTTAAACTCTTGCACCCGTTAGTTTAAGTGAAATCGTTCACAATCATTCATAATGGAACGTACTTTATGACTTACATACTAGATAAATTTAAAAAATTCTTAACAATATTAAGGATAAACAAATGAGTTTATCCTTAATTGTTGTTAAGAATTTTTTTAAAAGAAAAACCAATTATTAATCCAGGAATAACACACAACATTGGAAACCACACTGACCCCAATAATATACCAAAAACTTTTGCATGTGCTGAATACATAATTCCTACCGTTACAAGGAATGCCGAACTAACAAAGGGAAGATATGAATAAGGTTTTCCTCCTCCTCCTGCATTTTTAAAGGCATCCCACATAGCAAAGAAGTATAAACAGGGATAAAACATAAGCCACTGATAATTTGCTGAATAAACCGCACTTTCTATATGCCCAATAAAACTCAAACGGATAATTTCATTAAAATTTGCCATTACGTTTATGACAAACTCTAATCCAATAAATAAAAAGCCTTTAAGAAGTTGACCGTTCAATATTTGAGAAAAACCAGGTAAGGCAATACTCCACAAAATACTTTCAATTATTTTATCTTTCTTTTCCATTTCATTCACATCATTTATTTTTTGCCAAGTCTTGATGGTCAGTAGCTAAAGGAGGCTGTTCCATCCACTCATTTTCTATAAGTAGGTTCATTCCATCTTCAGCTAACAACCCAATTTCCGCAATCATTTTTGCGTAATTAGCCGCTAAATCTCTTCGCTGGCACAAAGACATTGCCTCACCATAATAACCGATTGCTGATGAAATCAGGGTTGAAATGTGAAACATCATAAGCTTATCGGAAAAGGGAGGAATCGTTGAATCAGTAACTTCTGACTCGAATGTCCTAGGGATATGTAAATTATCTTCCGTCAACGTCGAAGATAAAATTTGAAAGTGATTGATGCAGAGTAGTCTCCCACGTTCCATAAATTTTCTAACCTCTTTAGATTTAGCTACTTGACTGAAACCTAATTCAAGGACAATTTTTGTCATTGTTTTCTGCAAATTTAGATAGCTACCACTAATTTCTATTGCATTAATAGGTCTCCGTTTTCCAAACCATCCAGTTAAAAAATTTTGTTTCTTTATAAACTTAATATTCTGGTGATTGTTTAGAGTAGGTGGTTTACTTATAATTCCTTTATGTACAAGAACATTAACCGCCCTATCAAACAATTCCAACGATTCAGAGATAACTTCAATAAGGTACTTCCTCTGATCCTCCCGAATGGTGTTGCCGATTGCACCAGCATATCTAGTTAACCCATGAACAACCATCACATGAAGGTAAACAATAATAAACGTATCTGTAAATAAAGGAGGTGCATCTACTGTAACATCTTCATCTGTAAATCCTATTGGAGTTGGATAACCATCTTTTGTTAAAAATTCTTCACACTTATGCAGGTGCCTTTCAGTTAATTCAAGGGCATATTCTAGCACCTGAATAATGTCTTTATCTTTTACATAATTAAGAAAATAGCGAAACATACAGCGTGATAAACTGTCATTAATATATTGTGACCAAACGTTTGCGAGTTCTGACGCTGTCATTTTGTTACTATGATTAGTGTTTTCCAAATTTAGATCCTCCCTGAAATTTTCTCAAAAATAGTTTATCCCAGTGCAGCTCATATATTATTTGTATCAAATAATACATTTAATAACACTTTCTTCTTGAACTAGTCTGCTCAGTTAGTTCAACATAAAAAAATGACCGCTGAGCGATCATCATCCTAATCAAATACCCCCGTTAGTTGAGTAACTTTAGCTTCATTTATCAAGTACACCGTTATGCCCTTTCACTCTTTCAAACAAATACTGTACCGCATACAATATATACGCTTTGTAATGTATATATATAAAGAATTGAAAATAACTTAACCTATTTAGACGAACAATTTTAATTTTTTTTAAGAAAGGAATGAAGAGAAAAGCAAAGAGTCCATTCGCTATTGCATTAATCAATACAAATTTTTTAAAGTTTCCATACGAAAATTTAAGGAACCACAAAGACATAGGCAAATAAGGACCAATATCAAAAGGAAGTTCATCCCTAATAAAAGATTTTGGCTTATCGTAAAATTCCCACCACTTCCTCTTACGTCCATACAAATGATTTATAATTTCAAAAATAGCTATAAAAACACCAGCTAAAGAATAACGTTTGATACTACGCTTACCTATAAATAACAACGATAACCAGGGTATCAGTATTAAAAATAAATTTAATACTTTGTGCCTCTTTGAAGTCATATAAGAATTTCACCTCTCCCCGATTTTGTCCCATTATTTTTTTAATGTATCCAAATATTATATAAAAAATCTACTTTTAAAAGCATCACAGATACATGCAACAACCTTGACATAAACTGCCAGTTAGCTCAAAAAGAAAACACTTCAACTAAACTTCCCACTTAGTTGAATAAAAAAATGCCAACCTTTTAAGGTTGACTTAAGTCATGAGATGTTAGCTTAATTCAAAACCCTCACTCCGACTACACTATCGAATGCCACCCGTTCAAATTCGCCAGACTTTAGTTCAATCCGTAGCTGATGAGTTTTAGGATCAACGTAATGAACATGACCAGTAATGTCGTGAGTAAAACCGTCATCCCATACAGTTAGCTTTACCGCATGATTATATTCTGTTGCGTATGCTATACGCAGGTCGAACTCTTCCGCCTGATATTCGTCTAATATTGGCTTAGCAGTACGAGCTTGATCCTTAAACATTTCTCTGGTCATTTCGAGTGCTAGCGGTAAGAAAGAAGCCGATTGCCATTTCATTTTACCACGGTCACGAATCGCCATTTCTAATCATCTCCTTCGTTATTATTATACACGAACGAATGTTCTATTCGTAATTAAAAAAATAAGACCAAAATTTAACTGGTCTTTAATTCTTATACTACTAACGCACCCGTTAGCTCAATAAGAACTATTGTTTTTAGACTTTTTTGCTCGAGTAGCCCCTGCTAATCTTCGGCTAATTAAGCTAATCGCCAATACTCGATAACTCAAACAAAGATGTTAGAGCCCATAAAATTTCACATCGAGGGACTTAGTATTCGGTTTAGCATTTGGACTCCAGAGCTGATAGACGAGCCTCAAGTTTAGCTAAATGCACATGTAACTGTGCGTTTTCAGCCTTGAGTTTTTCATTTTTCTCGTTTAAACCTTGAATAGCAGCTAGTGCTACACCGTGCAAATCTGTACTTGAAATCCGAGTCTCATCATCTCTATTTAATCCGAAGGCCGCTTGGAAATCCTGAGCAGTTGGGCCAATGTGACGCTCACTGGACGGGTCCTCTTTGTAGTTCCAAGACTGAATTGGCATGCTTGCTAAGTTATCAAGAATCTCTAGCGTATTGACGCTCAAGAAATTCTCCTTAGCGTTCTTATCGCTGGTAAGTGTAAGCCCGCGTACTTGGACGTCACCATTATTAAGGACACGGAAGACCTCGGCGTTTCGGTTATCTCTGCCGACGATAATGTGTCCGCTACCCCATTGATTGACAATCAAAGTTGTTCTATTGGTTCCTCGACTTGTAGCGATAAGAGCTGTATTCAGATTACTCTCGGCCGCGACCCCCACATTATTGCTCTTGCCTATTACTCCATAGCCTTCCTTACTTTCGCCAAATACGCCCGTGTTGTTAACACTATTTCCCCATACACCCCATCCACTTTGACTTCCCCCGACTACACCTGTACCACTTGTACTTAAACCAGATACGCCCGTGTTCGTTTCACTACGGCCCGACGTACCCCATCCACTTATACTTTGCCCGTGAACACCTGTACCACCATTGGTATTATTACCAAACACTGCAGCAACATTTTGACTATTAGAGTCACCCACTAAGTTAGGCATTGTAATTCCTCCTTTGTGTTTATATTTTTTGAAAACACAATTTCTAAATTCGATAAGGTATCTAGGTTAAATTTGTTTTAAAATTTCCAGTTTAATATATGTCAAATAATTTATGGAAATAACTGGGAACAGTCTATATGTAACATTTAGTTGCTCCTTAATAAATGGAGTTCTAGACATTTTCTACTTGGACTAATCTGCCATTTAGTTTAATAAGAAATAGCTGCCCAAGGTGGCAGCTACGGTAATTAGCGAAGGATTTGTTTTTAATTGGGAAAATGATTTAATCTCTGTAAGATTTGAGCCTCATTCTTTATCCTTGATATTACATCGTCTTCATTCAACACAAAAGATTTATCATCAATATCAAGCCTATCAATCATTTCACTTAATTCAAACCAAATAGACAGGTCATCTGAACTATCTAACTCCGTAGCAACAATTTGAAAAATCATATGTGCCAAGTCAAATATCTGTGTATAGTCATTAGCTTTTATGATTCCATTTGCTAAAAGACCTATGTAGGCTCTTGCACATATCTCAAAGGTTGGTTCTTTAATTACCAACTCTTCTAATGCTCTTTTAAAATACACTTCGACTTCAAATAGATTATCATCAAATGAAAATGAAGAAAGAATATTTAATGATGGTGATGATATATTTTTTTTTAAAAGACTGTGAGACCAATTTACATAATCCTCAGTTGAAACCGTTCCCTTGTGAATTTTATAAAATAAAACATTTGTTTCCACTTTATCACCCCTATTAAGGATTATTTTCCTTGAACCAGATAAATAATCCTGACCGTTAGTTCAACAAGAAAAAAGACCGCCGCAGTGATCTTCAACTTAAACTAACGCACCCTTTAGTTTAAGTGAAAATATTCACAATATATAAAACAAAATAAAGAGCGATCTGCATAATGCAAATCGCTGTCTTCGTCTATCGCTTACCATTACACACTTCTATTTCTTAATGCTTCCCTGTCAACATTTTGAGGTGGTTGTTCCATCCACCTGTTTTCAATCATCAATTTAACGCCATCATTTGCATATTGAAGTATTTCAGCCACTAGTCTTGTGTAATGTCCTCCTAAATCCTTTCTAAGGCTTGCACCAATCGCTGCCCCATAACCCGCTACACTAATGGCAGTTAGACTATTGGATTGAAACATCATTAACTTATCTGAAAATGGGGCATCAATGGATTGAGAAATGGTTGAATCCCAAGTGCTTGGCAATGGCACTCCATCTTCTATTAGAACCTGCCTAAACACTGTTTCGTGCTTTGCAGCTATCTCCGTACCTCTCTCCATATATTTTCTCACTTCAGGTGATTTAGCTGTTTGGGAAAAGCCTGCAACAAAAGTTCTGCCAATGGAGTTTGTTTCCGTATTTTTCGAAATATGGGCTAGTTCAATAGCAGTCAAAGGTCGGTGTTTGCCGATTAATCCTGATAAAAATGATTCACTTTGAAGGTATTCAGCTTTTTCCAATGGAGCTATGGTAGGTGAACGGACAAATGCCCCCTTCTTTAGAAGTAATTCACAAGCCTCATTGTAAAGTTCCATAAACATTTTTGAAGTTTTCGAAAACAAATCTCTAACATCTTTCCGTGCCAATACTTCGAGCAAAGCTGCCGCAGCCGCTGTTCCAGCAGCAGCCATGTATTTTATGTATCTCAAGGTAAACAAATCTGATATAATCGACTCGCTTTTAAGTTTACATCTTCTTGTGTGAAACCAATAGGTATTGCATGATTCTCTTTTTCAAAGATTTGTTTGACTTCGTTTATAACAAAATTACAATTTGTTAAAGCTGTTTGAATAAGGTCTATAGCATCTGAATCTTCATTAACAGTGGCAAAATGCTGAACTATGCAATAAGCCATTGAATTTTGCATATAAGCACTCCATATTGCTGCCACTTCTGAAGAAACAAGTTTTGCGTTATGCTCCATTTTTTACTCAATACTCCTTTATTTTTTTACATAGTATGCACAAAAATAATTGATATTATTTATTTGAAATATGCTTAAATTGTCAATAACCCTTCTTCCAAAAACCTGCCCCTTTAGTTGAAGAAGAAAAAGGATTGCCGCAGCAATCCGTTCTTCAGCAAAAGCCCCCATTGGTTGTACATTAAAATACTCTTTAGGATAAATTATTCTCACAGGTAAATAATACCGTTATATAAGTATTTCTGGGGGAAGATCATGGACAATTTCAAAAATACAAACAAGGTACGACGCTACAAGGCTCATATAAGTATTTTTGGAACAACACAGATTCATTTAAGGAATCCTTTGACTGTTGCAATGTGGTCTATTGCATTTCCAGGATTGGGCCACTTTTTTTAAAATAAATATTTTAGAGCATTTGCTTTATTCCTTTGGGAGATTTTTATTAACCAATTAACAAAGCTCAACCAAGCAATGGTTTATTCATTTACAGGTAACTTTAAAGCGGCAAAGGACGTATTAGATCTAAGAATGGTTCTATTGTATATTCCAGTTTACCTTTTTGCTATATATGACAGTTACCGTACCACGGTGGATTTGAATAATATTTATTCGGTTGCAAAAAAGGAGGATGCCCAATTTATTCCATTTTCGATAGGAGCTTTTGAAATTAATTATCTGGATATAAGAAACCCTCTTATGGCTATGTTTTGGGCTATGACGGTTCCCAGTGTAAGTCAGTTGTATGTGCATAGAATTGTGCTTGCTGTTTTCACACTCATATGGACTGCAGCATTTGTATGTCCCGTAAGGGCAATTGTTTAGATAATGCAGTCATTGAGAATTTCTTTGGCTTATTAAAATCTGAGTTACTTTATCTCCAAGAATTTGATAGTATGGATCACTTTCAACGAGAGCTAGAAGAATATATTCACTACTACAATCACAAAAGAATAAAGACAAAATTAAAAGACCTGAGCCCGGTAGATTACCGGATTCAGGTCAAAGAAGCTGCATAGATTTTTTGTCTAACTTTATTGGGTCAGATCATATTCGGCTGCTTTTTTCATTCGTTTCTTTAACTAAACTGTCCCTTTAGTTCAATAAAAAGAGCATTACCCCTTTGTTGAAGTAATGCACCCGTTTGTTGAATAAAGATGATTTATTCCTTACCTTTTATGTCTCGTTTCCGTTCATTATATATAGAAATGCCAAGTACAAATATTGCTATTGTCACAACTATAAATAACCAAAATAAATCTAAATCTGTAAAATACTCAATGGTACTCATTATCAAGTTTATAAATATCAGAATGAAAAGTATTATATCCTTTTTAGTTAGTTTTCCTTTTTCGAAAAACAATCCCAATATATTCACCGCCTATGGTTTAAACATTGCTTAAACTAAGAATAACATAACACAGCTTTCTTCCACTAAACTGTCCGTTTGTTCAATAAGAAAGGAGGTGCCGCAGCTACCTCCGTTGATAATCTCAAGCCCCTGTTAGCTGAATAACATAGCCCTAATTTCTGTTCGAAGGCTTCTTTTTCAATACATCACTATCACTAATTCTCTATTCTAGTTAAAAAATCCTGTAAAATTAATGTAGT
This sequence comes from Neobacillus sp. Marseille-Q6967, assembly GCF_946151075.1. Lineage (GTDB taxonomy): Bacteria > Bacillota > Bacilli > Bacillales > Cytobacillaceae > Neobacillus. The sequence continues at coordinate 1,469,266 of NZ_OX267715.1, forward strand.
TCTTATTCAAGTAAACTGCCCCGTTAGTGTAATTAGAAAAAGCCACATTAAGGCAGCTGGATCTTTAACTCTTGCACCCGTTAGTTTAAGTAAAACTCTTCACATTCTTCATTTCAGGTCTGTTATGCTGTTTTAGCTCAATAGAAAAAGGTTGCGAAAAGCAACCTTTTTCTCCCTTTAAAACTAGCCTATTTGTCATCCAATCTTAATTTAAAAGTCATATTCCGCTTCTTTAGCTTTACGAATCCTCGTATATGTTTCGGTCAACACTACTGTATCTTCCACCAAACGATTGATGCGGAATATCACATCATCATTGATAATTTCTTTTCGTAGGAAATCTTTTTCCTCGATAAATACGTATGTCTGAACAATTTGTGCTTTCATATACGCCAAAATCGGTTTCAGCTGTTGTTCTGCCACCAAATAATGCTTAGATGAACCTGCTGTTACAAGGATGCTTACTACTTTATCACGAAATGCATTTACTGGTAATAAATCGAAAATGTTCTTTAATGTACCAGGAATAGAAGCCTGGAAAACAGGGGTTCCAATCACAATAGCATCTGCTTCCATTATCTGTTTTGTTACAAATGCGGTATCTCCTTCATAATCCAAGTAATTTCGTCCATCACTAAACCTAACATTATATTCCGCTAAGTCAATGATTGTATATTCTGCTTCTGGATATTTCTCTGATATTTCCTTAGAAAGATAATTCATTGCTGTTCTTGTTTTAGAACCGACAATTGAACCAGATATTCCAACAATTTTCATATTTATATCCTCCTATTTTTTTGCGGTATACATTCTGATTGCTGGTAAAATTTCTGTACCAATAAGCTCAATGTTCTTGGCTAATTTGTCGAATGGCACACCACCCAAATCGATTTGTGCGAGATAACGCTGATGCCCAAACAACTCATACTGATAAAGAATTTTTTCAATAATTTGCTGTGGACTTCCAACGTTTGTGACATTACGAACATCAGCCCCTTGTGCCCACAATTGCTTCGAAAATCCTTGACCGTTGGCTAAGATTGCTCCTTGATTAATGTAAGGATAATATTCCCTAAGTGCATCTTGCGTTGTTTCTGCTACATAAAATAAGCCAGTTGTTGCAACAGGTAAACTATCTGGATCAAAACTATTACTCTTTAAAACCTCTCTGTAAGCATCAATCGATCTTTTAAAAACACTTGCAGGACCTCCTAATGTAGCAAGTGTCATTGGAACGCCTGAATAACCAGCCTTTATCGCACTTGCAGGAGTACCACCGACCGCACGCCAAATTGGAATTGAACCATTTTTAGGTCGAGGTAAGATTTGAGCATTCCTTAACGGCTCTCTGAATTGTCCGCTCCAATTGACTACTTCTTCTTCATTGATCTTTAGCAATAGTTCGAATTTTTCCTCAAACAATGCTTCATAATCTCGGATATTATATCCTAATAAATCAAATAGCCCTATACGTGATGCACGACCAGCAACGATCTCAGCACGACCATCCGAAATCAAGTCGATAGTCGCAAAATCTTCATACAAACGAACGGGGTCTAATGTACTGATAATTGTCGAAGAACTACCTATTTTTATTTTTTCTGTTGCTTGGGCAATAGCTGATAAAACAACAGTATGTGCCTGAGTGGTAAAATACTGTTGATGACTTTCCCCAACACCATAAAAGTCAATACCTGCTTGTTCAGCTAACTTAGCCAATTCAATAATTTCATGAATCCGTTGCTTAGCTGAAATACGATCTCCAGTTTTAGGATCTGGCATGTGATCTCCTAAAGTATAAAGACCAAATTCTAGACCTTTACTTTTGTCGATTCGATATTTTTCCATATTATTCAACCTACCTTTAAATAAAGTTGTTTATTTTCAACTGACAATGTTATTATGACTTATAAATGTCTTTTTAAGAAGTACGCACTTAAAAGTGGTATAGTATACAAAATGATACTAAAGGAGAAATAAGGATGGAAAAAGAGCCAGAATTATGTCGGGTGGATGATGCTCTAGGTATTTTAGTTGGGAAATGGAAACCAATTATTTTGTTGCACTTAATGAAGAGCGGTACTCAAAGATTCAGTGAATTAAAACGTAGTATGCCTGGAATTACCCAAAAGATGTTGACTAACCAATTACGTGAATTAGAAGATGAGGATATTATTCAGCGTGTTGTTTACCCCCAAGTTCCTCCAAAAGTGGAATATTCGATTACAGACTACGGAAGGAGCTTGGAACCAATTTTAGAAGCGATGCATGAATGGGGAACAAAGCATACTTTACAAAAAATGGAGAAGTTGAAACAAAAAAAGAAATAGTAAAAGCTACCATAATGGTAGCTTTTACTCTTCCACTAACCTGCCATTTAGTACAATAAGAAAAGGCGAATCCTTCGTAATTGAAACATCGCACCTTTTGTAAAAGAAGAGATTTTTATTTCATTTTATTAATTGGAACGTCAAAAACTAAAAAATAAAAAATTATTATTGGAATTGAAATCAAATAGGCTACTAAAGGTTTCTTATGGTGCAGTAATAACATTGGAAATAAAGTGGCATCAAGTAAAACTGACCACCAAATATTCCATCCATTATAATAGTGAAACAATCCAATCAAAACAAAGAAATACTCGATTCCAATGTATAAAGTTATCCAGAAAGCAATATATTTAATCTGCTTAAATATAGAGTCCTCAGGAAAACGTGAAAGAAATAGGAGTACCGAGCAAGGAAAACCTACAAATGTTACTGCTAGACTGTTTAATGTGTGAGTGGGTAAAAAAAAGTCACTAAATATCCATAAAGAATAATTATATGTAAGAACATCATAGAATAGGGAAAAAACAATCATATAGAGCATAGTTGATTGATAATCCTTCCAGTTCTTCCAATCCCCCCAACGCCAGACTGCAAGTATCCATAAAAACTGACCAATGATATGCATAATCTCCCTCGAATCCATATCAATAATTTCGTGTTTAATATTCCTATTGATTAACCAAATTATTACTTACTCTTCTTTACTCTACTGCAACGTTGGTTCAACAAAAAAAGGCTGCCATTTGCAACCTAACCTTCTTGAATTAAAGCACCCCGTTAGTTGAACAGAAAGTTCTTTCGAAAACTGAATTTCAATCTTAGCCGATGACTATTTTGTTATACCATTGGGAGCTCAGGGCATAACACTTTGGGAAATAGGAAAAATAAAACAGGAAAAGATAAAAGAAAGGGAGATCGGTTTGTCCTACACCTATAACTTATATAGTTCCGACCAATTGGGAATTTCAAAGTCCTACCACATCAAAACAGATTTGCCCCCGCATAAGTTTCGTTCCATTATGATGGAGTTTCGGCGGGGCGGGGAACAAGACTCGCAAGCCTTTATCCAATATATGACCGAACAATTTCCAGACAGTTTCCACTTATTTGACTATGACGATGTTGTCCAATTTGATGCCGATCAGGAAAATTCGGCGATTTTAGCCAACTTGTTGAATCAAACGGACCAAACCGTCTGATTGATATGTTTATGGGCTCTTTTGCCTACTTAGACCAATTCAATGATACAGACCTGGAATGAATCCCAGGTCTTTTTAAATTAAACAACATTATTTCATTTCACCTTTTCAAAAAAGAAAACCTAGTCCATTTTCCTGGTGTACATCCCCTGATAAATCTGACGAATTCTGTACCATATTTTGTTCATCTGCCGTTATAACTGTCAAATAACCCCAATTTTTAATATTTTCTTTCGCATTTTGTTCGTCTCTTGTTACAACCCTATATTGGTCTCCATTTTCTACTTTAAATTGTTCAGTTGATGGATTTACTCCTGTAAGTTTTGTTCAACTAACCTGCCACGTTACTTGAACAAGGAAATCATTAATTGTAAAACTCCATATGTGCTTTTTCCTTTTTGTAGTAATCCAGCCTGTCTTGCAAAGTACCTGTGTGAAATTCAAACTTATGACCATCTGGGTCTGTAAAGTAAATAGACTTTTTATCTTTTTCGTCTCTTGGACGACCTGACAGGATGTTTACATTTAATTCCTTTAGTTTTTGGTACATATTATCAAATTCTGTTTCATCAATTGAAAAAGCTATATGGGTGTATGAATAGCTAATTTCATTACGAGGAATATCTTTTTCTTCATTAAGAGCTAGCCATATACCATTTAAATCAAAATAGGCGTTGCTTAGTCCCTTAACTAATAATCTTGCATCAAACACATTTTTAAAAAACTCAATCGAAACCTGTAAATTGGAGACAGAAAATAAAAAATGATTAAGACCTTTTACCGACACCATTTCACCTCAAATTCAGACTTTTTAATATTTTCATCATACAAATGAAATACATATAATTAAAGTATTCTGCCCCCTTATCCAAATTAGAAATGGATCGCCCAGCAATCCCTTTCTTAAACTCTTGCACCCGTTAGTTGAACAAGACAATAAAATAACTTTTATAGTAAAATATAAGTATTTACAAAAGGAGCCTCATTCTTATGAATATTTTAATTTTAGGTGCAACTGGACGAGTTGGAAGTCAAATAGTAACTTATGCCCTTCATGACAGACATCATGTTACTGTATTAGTTCGCACTCCAGAGAAGTTTCTAATAAATAATGAAAATTTAACCATTATTCAAGGAAATGTTTTAAATAAAGATGATATAGTACGTGCAATGCATGGGATTAATGTAGTTATTAGTGCACTGAATACTGATGGCACAACCACTCTATCAGAAAGTATGCCACTTATTATCGAAGCAATGGAAAACGAAGGTATAAAACGAATAATAACAATAGGAACTGCGGGTATTCTGCAAAGTAGAATCACACCAAATTCTCTGCGTTATCAATCAAGTGAATCAAAGCAGAAGTCAACCCGTGCAGCGAAAGAACATCATAAAGTTTACGATATGCTCAAACAATCAACCCTCGAATGGACGATTGTCTGTCCTACGTACTTGCCGGATGGAGAAAGGGTAGGCAAATATCGAATAGACCGAAATTTTTTGCCGGAGGGTGGAGCTGAAATATCCGTACCGGATACAGCAGAATTTACATTTAAACAGATAAAAGCAAGCGATTATATAAAATCACGGGTAGGTATCGCCTACTAATAATATTCTTATACTACTTTCATAATGGATTAACCCGTTTGTTGAAAAAGAAAATGGGATGCGGCAACAATCCCCACTTTTTAACTAAAGCTCCCTTTCTAGAATATCTATATATGAATTAGTCTAAGAATCACAAGGAATAATAAGTAAAGGAGATGTTGTAAAATTAACATCTCTTTTTTTACTAAATGCTCCGTTAGTGGAACAAGAAAAAGAAAGGAGATGTTGTAAAATTAACATCTCTTTTTTTACTAAATGCTCCGTTAGTGGAACAAGAAAAAGAGTTGCCGTACACCCCATTGTTCAACTCAAGCACCCCGATAGTTTCTGTAGTCCTTTCCAAAGAAAAATGGTTAAAATAAAGCTTTTCATGTATAAGAATTAAATTTACAGCCTAATATTTAGTCCTTGTAGAGACGTGCACTTTATTTGGAGAGGCGGGCATGATAGCCAGTTTTGGCTGTGCCAGAATCTTTGATACACCTGGCTTCATGGCTCATAATCATGCCCCCAGAGGCTCCAAGTAAAGTGACAAATTGCCTGTACTTACTTCCAGTAGAGGGTTCGACAATATTTGAAAATAACTTCAAAATGACTTATTCACTTAATAAAGCACTACACTACATTTAAGTAGAATCCTAAACAATCTCTTCTACACCTTAATATAGCTCTAATCCATTAGATGTGTTGCTCCAGATTCTAATTGATTAAAAAAGACGTCTTTTTATTTAAAAAAAGCGCCCTTTAATGGAATAACAAGAAGTCTTCTATTACTAGGTTTAGTTGATGATTATTAACTTAATAGCTAGTTAAAAACACTTTCCCTTTGGTCATTTTAGAAGATTCAACAACTTTAATAGCCCTTTTTACATTCAATAAATCATACTGAGAATCTAACGATTTACTCTGGATTGTATTCCATAAGTTAATATGTCTTATTGTGTTAATAGTTTCTGCGCCACTATATACCCCGATCCACCATTTACCCCATGTCCGGGCCAAGTTGCGGCCCCGAGCATATACACGTTTGGAATTGCTGTCTGATGACCCGGCTGCCCTGGTAATGGTCTCAAAAGATAACTCTGACCTAAATCATGTGCACCACCATACGGATCCCCCGGACCAGCATTCGGGTTATACTTAGCAATTGTGTCTGGTGTGACCACGTATTTTCCAATGACCGCGCTTGGGATGTTTGGTATATGCTTGCTGACCACGTTTAGCACGCGTTCTGTAAAACGCTCTGTCAAATCATGCGACCATGTCCCCTCCCCCACATCGATAAGATTTGCAGCATCCCCGTTTGGCCTTATAGGTACTTCCAGCACTTGAATACGCATGATGGCCTTTCCTGACGGTGCCCGCGTAGGATCAAGATTTGTCGAACAGTCTACGGTAAAAGTCGGATTTGACGGAAGCAGATTAGCTGCGCCTTGGGCAATGGCTAAGGTAAATCCGTCTAGCCCATCTGTTAGATGTGGCTGACCGACACGGTTAAACCGCTTATCCGGCCAGTTTGGCGGCTCACTCAGAGCTAAATGAATTTGTACACATCCTCTGCCGTATCGATACTGTTTTGCTTGCGCGCGTAGTGGTGGTGATATTTTGGTATCGGCTAATAGCGAGAGATACAGCTGGTCAGGTGTGGTTGAGGCCACGACCGCCTGTTTGGCACGGTATTTTTTCCCCTTTGAGGTCCTTACGCCAACTGCTCTACCATTTTCCACTAAAATCCGCTCGACCTGAATCTCTGTAAGAATTTCCCCGCCTTGGTCCGTGATCAGCTGAGCTAATGCTTGAACTAACTTCTCACTGCCGCCCTCCGGTATTGGCATTCCACCGCCCATCAATGCCATCACGGTGAGCGGCACCCAAATTCCACTTCCCACCTCATCCGGTGTGCGGCCAAGGTGAGTTACCCAGGAAGCAAGCATCGCCCTCGTCACAGATGACTGAAGCGAACTAACCGTATTACGAGCCGTTGAAACAAGCGATGCTGCAAATGGTGAATAACCCACGCCGCCCTCTTGATGAAGTAAACGCTGGATGATAGGTGCAGCTTCTAGACTGGAAAGATCCATGTTAAATAACCCAAAAACATCGTTTACATAAGGATTCAACTGTTCAAACATGCCTGACAGCGCTGTGCCGTCACCAGGAGCCAACCGTTCTACCTCAGCGATAAGCTCCTCAAAGGAAGAAGGAAGGACCGCTGTTCGTCCGTCTTCGATCGAAACGCCAGTCGGCAGATCTGTATTTAAATAGCGAAGCCCGCGTGCTTCTAAGTCCTCTCTTAACTCTGCGTACGCTGGTCCGGTTGTAAAGAGCGGATGAGCAGCAGCATAGACATCATGTTTGAAACCTGGCAGTGTCAGCTCTTCTGTGCGCAAAAATCCTCCTGGACGGTCATTTTTTTCTAAAACTAATACACTTCTCCCAGCCCGTGTTAAATAGGCAGCCGTTATTAACGCATTATGGCCGCTGCCAATAATAATTACATCAAATTGATCCATCATATCTCTCCTTTTACGATATCTACGTAAAAGGATATTATGGTTTTTAGATAATAAGCACTATATCTAGGACATTAATAAAAAATATTTTAGGACGTCTCTACCATTAAGGATGGCCCTTCAAAATTTTAAAACTCTAATTTTTGTATCGAAGTCTTGGGATAATCGTTTTGTAAAACCAGAAGAGCAAAACGGTAATAAACTATTTCCAATTGCTGAAGAACTGCTAATTTAAATTTTTATTATCTGATTGTAGAACAATCGCGGCACCTGATTTACCTTCAACTATACTAATCTTTTTCAAAGAATGTATTTCTAAGACCTTCTAGTTAAGCCAGAAGATTTAAAACGCTTAAGGGAGAACTATGATCAAAAGATAAACGTGTCGTGTGAATCCCCGACCTATTAGTGGGATTTTTTTGTGGAAGAGAAGGGCAATTTTCAAGGGAGATGCATTAACCTAGAAATTGTGTAACTAACAATCAAAATGCAGATTGTGAATAATTACACTTACACTAAACTGACCCTTTAGCTCAATAAAGAAAGGGCTGCCTCAGTAACCCGTTGTTAAGCTCTTGCACCCTTTAGTTTAAGTGAACTTATTCATAATGGCACATTTCTATTGCAGAATGAGAACAATGTCATTAATCTTTAAACCTTTAACATGTATAACCCCGTCCTAAAATTAGGACAGGGTTAACATAAAGTTATTTAATTGTTGATAAAAACACTTCACCCAACTTAATACATACCAATAAAGTCGTTTAGAACTAGGATACATCTATTTCTACATAAAGTTACTGCTGCACTATCTGAATTAGGTTGCCGCATGTATCGTCGAAGACAGCTATTGTGACTTCGCCCATTTTTGTCGGCTCCATAGTAAACTTCACGCCGTTTTCCAATAATCGTTTGTACTCTTTTTGAATATCTGCAACGCCAAACATTGTTGCTGGGATGCCTTCGGCAAATATCTTCTTTTGATACTCCTTTGCGGCAGGATGTTCATTCGGTTCGAGTAAAAGCTCGGTACCGTCATGATCATCGGGAGAAACAAGCGTAATCCACCTAAATTTCCCCATGGGAACGTCATGCTTTTTTACAAATCCCAGCTTTTCTGAATAAAATTCCAGTGCCATGTCTTGGTCTTCTACGAATAAACTGGTAACAATGATATTCATAATGTTTTACCTCCTTTGATATTTACCACGTTGGTGCTCTGCAAACAATCTGGCTCCAAGCAGAAAAACCCCTACATTCGTCAGAAGTTTTTAAATAAATTACTCTATCCATCCTTTTAGCAAATTTTTAAGTGGTTCGTTGTTGAATATAAGTACTCGATATTTTCCCTTTCGTTTTGATTTTACCAGCCCTGCATCTTCCAATACAGAAAGATGTTTAGCTATCGCCTGTCGCGAAATGGAAAGGTCGTGCTTCATAATGAGACGTACCGTAAGTTCATACAACGTCAGCTCATTGCGTTCGGATAGTTCGTCTAATATAAGCCGCCGAGTCGAGTCGCCAAGTGCTTTGAATATAGCGTCTTTGTCCCAATTCATATATCGAGTATAAGCAACTATACGGTTGCTTGTCAAGCATAAGCAACCGTATGGTTGCGTGATAAAGGAGTCGTACATGCAAAAATTAAAGTCACATAATAGTAATTTGAACCATAATAGAAATAAATTTTTAACAATTTTCTTATTCAACTAATGCACCCGTTACTTTAAGTACAGAACTTCACAAACAAACTATGGAATAAGAAAAAAAGAGGTGCCACATCACCTACTATTCTTTAACTCAAGCCCTGTTAGTTCAACAAGGCATAGTTTTATTTTTCTTCCTTACATAATACAGAGACATCTTTCCATCCATAAGCAACATCATCTACTACCATTCCTCCAAACTCACTCTTCCTATGAAGATATTCCTTTCCTCCCATACGTTCATAAAAACCAAGACCTGATTTATTTCGTTCCATTACCCACACCAACATAGTAGCAATGCCTTTTTCTTTAAAATGCTTGGCAATAGCTGAAACCAGTTGTTTTCCTACACCTAATCCTCTACATTCCTGTAATAGATAAAGTGAGTATAATTCTCCATCAAAATTTTTGTCATCAATGCTTTTACCTGATGCAAAACCTATAATTTTACCTACATCATTCATTGCAATATAAATAAAGGGTTCATTTTCGTGATTTAAAAAATTAAGCCACTTTTGTTCTGCCTCTTCATACGATAATCTGTCCAAATAATCGTCTGGTACTAAACCTGGATAAGTAGTCTTCCAACCATCAACATAAACTCTAGCTATTGATTTTATATCTTCTTCACTTGCTTTTTTAATCTTCACACAATCACCTCTAAGTAATACACAATGACATTATTATAACACTCTTGTTTCACTAACCTGCTTCGATAGTTGAAGAAGTTATATCCTTACAGAAAATAAGCCCTTCTCATTTATTTGAGAGGGGCCGATTAAAACAAATAAATTACCTCATAAGTCTACTAATTCTCACAAGCATAATTATCTTTATCTCTGTCCATTTTAGATTGATACGCTGGATGATCAACTGGTACACCATTTGGATATACCTTTCTTAAATCAGTACAGTTGGCAAAGAACTCTGACCCTCCACTAGAAGTAGTCGAACTTGCTGAAGCCTCCGCTTGTGCTTTAGCCTCAGCTTCTTCTTTCGCTTTGGCTTCAGCTTCTGCCTTTGCTTTAGCCTCAGCTTCTTCTTTCGCTTTGGCTTCAGCTTCTGCCTTCGCTTTAGTTTCTGCTTCTTCTTTCTTTTTCTCTTCTTTCTTTGTTTCAGCATTTTCCTCTTTGCTAGTTGATTCATTTGATGAACAAGATGCAAGGAAAACTAATAAAAACGCCATAAATAAGTAGGTTAATTTCTTCATAATTTTCCCCTTTTTGTAAATATTTACAGAAATACCAATACTATTATATTACTAAAATACTTTGAAAAGCGAATAAATTTATATAGTTTAAAAAGGATTCCAAACTAAAGCTGAAATCCTTTTTATCTTAACTCCAACAAATTCAAATTCCCCATATGATAATCCTTAATGTTATTAACCTAGTTATTGTAAAACTCCTTATTCCATTAAACTGCCCGTTAGTTCCATAAAGAAAAAGAGCTGCCACAGCACCTCATTGTTAAACTCTTGCATCCGTTCCTTGAATAAGGTTAAATTAAATTTCGAAGAAGCTATCTCTTTCTACTTTGCATACTCTTATTGCAAAGTTTTTGTACCATTCATTTTTGCCTCTATCCTGTGCAACTTGATGTACTGAATGTTCCTTCCAATTCTTTATCGCATCTAAAGATTCCCAGTATGAAACAGTTATTCCAAGTCCCTCATCACGGGCACTTTCTACACCTAAGAAACCTACCTGTTTAGACGCTAACTCCACCATTTTTTCAGCCATCTTCCCATAACCTCTGTCGCCCTCAGTTCGTTGTGAAGCAAATATCACCGCATAGTAGGGTGGTTGAGGAGTTTTAGCAATTCCACTCAATTTTTAGTTCCCCCAATTTGTACTTATTTTAAAGCATTCCTAATTAGAAATTTTAACATAATATGAAGTTTCCTTATTAAATTAAACTGCAACGTTAGTCAAAAATGAAAAGCCACCTTATTTGGTAGCTTAAACTTGAAATACCGTAATATAAACTTTCATTATTTCTCATCAGCAGGTCTTCGTTTATGTTTTTCATTTATGATTTTCTTGTTAAGTATCCTTACTTTACCAACCATTAGCAACCTCATATCTTCAACAATATACCTAGCTAACTCTTCGTCAGAAATGTCATCTCCATCAATATCAAGACGGAATTCCTGCCCTTGAATTCCACCGCCATTCGTAAACTCGATTTCAAAGTCGAATAGAACTCTTTTATCCATTTCGAATCCACCTTAAACTTAGTTTTAGAGTGTTATATATATATTATGGTTTAAAAAAATAAATACCTTCTTCCACTCTTCCACTAACCTGCACCGTTAGTGGAACAAGAAAAGCTGCCAAAATGACAGCTCCAATCTTAGCAGCAAAGTAGTAATCCTATTTTCGTTTAAACAAAGCACAGGTTTTAGGCTAACCTTATTTTAAATATTTCCTTCCAGATCCATATATATCCTATCCATAAATGTCACCCACCCCATTTAGTATAAAATAAAGCCCTTACCCATTAACAACCTTCTTATCCTCGATAAAAAAAATAGCTTTAGAAGGTATTAATATTGTTATAAAAAGAACTAATGCAAGCATTGTACCGATCAAAGAAAATGTAATGCATACAAATTGTAATGAAAACCATTCAGCGAAAATTCCCAAAATGAGTGTAAATACAATCTGGATAATTCCTTGCAACATATCCGTTATACTTCCGAACCTACCCATAATTTCAACTGGTACACTATTTTGGAAAAAAGTTGAGTAACCTGTATTAGCAAACGCCATAAAGAAACCTAAAAAAACAAAAGATGCGGTCACTGTTATGAAGTTGAATGAGGAATAAAAAAAGAGATAACCAAGTGATGAAAAGAACATTCCTGCACCTAAATAATTTTTTAGCTGCACCTTCTTTGCTACCATTGAAGAAACAAACGATCCTGTTAATGCCCCGATCCAGTTATACTAACGATTAGCCCGTAATCTCGATTTGACAATTCAAGGTTTTGTTTAATAAATGTAACTTCTTGCGAATCCGACGCAAATCCGATTAAAATCCCAACCTGAAATAATAAGTAAACAAAAATGAAAAATTTAGGATTTATAACAAATTGTCTAACCGCCTTCCAATCATTCAAAAGTGTTTGCCAACGTATTGGGTCTCGAACACTATTAGAATTTCCCTCTACATTAGGAAGGAGATAAATAAAGAACGCACAAATTAAAAATTAATTCCATTAATTACAATACATAGCTCTGTACCAACAAACATAATGTTCCTATAAAAGGAATTATACACACAAATACTCCTCGGAAAATGTCAATAAATATCATAAGTCTTCTTTTATTTGTTCTATCAATAACACTGCCAGACCAGGTATTAGTAAGTAATACGGCAATAGGTCTAATAATATAAAGTCCAGCAACTGCTGCGGTTGACTCTGTTAAATTTAAAATTGATATATTAAGTGCAATTAAATAAATCCAATTTCCTAAATATGAAATTCCAATTCCAGAAATTAAAAAAATAGGGTTCCTCCAAGAACTCATTTATTCACCCTTTTCTTTCCATTTCTTAAATTATACCAATAATTAAAGTTAAAAGGGGTTAAAATAAGAATTTTCAAAAAATATCAACCGACTTATTCTTATTAAACTAAACTGCCACGTTAGCTCAACAAAAAAAGAGGATCACCGCAGCAACCCTTCCTGAACTTAAGCACTAATTAGTTTCCTTTCCCCTTAAGTAGTTTTATTAATCTCCAATAAAACACGATAGCAAATGATAATGGAAGTAAAGTCAACCACTTAAAGGTGGTAGCAAATTCATTTAATTCTTGTGTTGAAGAACCACTACCAATAGTAAAGTTAAGTACGTTTACAGGAAAAGTATCCATTTCTTTAGGCAAAATAACGTTTTCGTAAGAAATACCTGCATCCCAAAAATGCACAGTCAAAATACTACTTAGAATACAAAACACTAAAAATATCCACCCTTTAAATTGCATTTATTCCACAAGATTACGGAAAATTCCTTCTTCAACTGCTAACCTGCTTACGTTTGTTGATCAAGAAAAGGGGTAATTAGCACCTCCTTGCACCCCGTTTGTTTAAAAAAATTCAACTTCTTTCATTTCTTTCATCCCAACATTTTGAGCAGCTTTTATAGCTTTTTAGGATGATCTCCGTTCGTTGAAATAGGTAGAAGAAATAATATCCGTTGTTTCTCAAATATTAATTAGTCTTCAGTTCCTAATATATCTGTATTTGGGGGAACATAACCCATCTGTCGTACCATAGCTACAATTTGTCCCTTATGATGAAATTCGTGAGTAATGGTATGCATAAGCAATTTACCTGGCGTAAAGGTAACTGTTTCTGGTGCTTCTCTCCAAGGAATCTTTCTCTGAATTGGCATATTTAATTGATTTCCGTGTAATTTAAATACCTCATTTACATAAGAATCCACCTGTTCAAAGTGTACTATTATATCGTCCAAATTGAATTTTAGCAGGTCTCCCTTTGGAGTAATCGGCTTCTTTGTTTTTAATAATACAAATGAGCCAAGCCAAGCAATATAACAATCTGCTATGTGTACCAATGAGTCTCGCACACTTTGCCAACCGTATCCATTTTGACGAGTAAAATCATTTGGTTCTAGTTCCCTACAAAAATCTAGCAGCGTTCCTCGAGTTTGTCGGACCCATTCATATTCGTTTTGATGGAACATTCTATACACCCACTTTCTTGGAATGATAATACATATTCTAGATATGTAAAATTAAACCTTCTTCAGCTAACCTGCCCGTTAGTTAAATAACAAAATCAATTTCTACTAAAGATTGAACCTACTAATGATAGGTTTCTCCTTTACTAGCCTAATTGCGGTTTTATTTATTTTATAAATATTACAATTAAATAAATGACATAAAACTGGATGTACGATCTTGTCTTACTTTATATTTTCCAATTTAATGTGAGGGAGCATCTTACTTGCTATAAATTGCGAATCATTTCCTTTATTTCATCACGTTTTTGAATGGTTGTATCGTTTTTATTTGGGAAAATCGCTGTGGCACCACCGTCATTTTCAATATCAACTAGTAAATCGTCTAAAAAATTCGAAAGTGGTATGTTGAACGCTTCGTATGACTCATCTATATTGGCAGCCTCCATTTCAGCAAAACTTCGACTTGGCCAAACAGGTAGTAAAAATGGATAGTCTCCATCATCATCTTCTAATAATAATAAGTCGCCATTTTCGTCGCGTAGTAACCACACCTGTTCATCCGTTGCAACCATACCATAAAAATATGCAAGTCGCTTTTCAGCAGGACGGTTTAAAATAAATCGTTTAATTAATTTCATATATGTCATTCCTTTACGATAATTATTAAAAAAGCATACCAAGTAAAATAGAAAGTTATTATATTTTTAAGGAGAATTATACCATTTCTTCATCAAATAAACTGCTTTGTTAGTACAATAAGAAAAGCTGCCACAATGACAGCTCCGTTCTTCAACTCTTGCACCCTTTAGTTTAAGTACAATATTTCACAATCAATCATGTGAAGTAAGAAAGAAGGCAACCAACATACTAGAATTTTTAAAATTAGATAACCTCCATAAGATTCACCAGCAATTAAGTGAGATTTATTAAGTATATATATAGTAATGTTTGTCACTTACTTTGTTTTAGTTAACATATAGCTTTGTTTAATCATTTCATATATATCTTCTACTGGAACAGTACCGTCAAGAATTATAGAATTCCAATGGTCCTTATTTAGATGGAATCCCGGAACTACAGAAGTGTATAACTTACGCCAGAAGTCCAGAAAACCGGGTTCACACTTTACATTGATCCAAATATGACCTTCTTTTTCAAAAATCCATGCAAACACTTTCTTATTTGCTACGTGTCGCATCAATGTCCAATTCTTATCACGAAACGGATAATCTTCATATGTATTCCCGATCCCCAAACAGTAACCGATAGCTTCCTCTCTATTTTTCATGTTTACCTCTTATCTAACAAAATAACTTGTTATTTTTGAGCTTCGTTCGCTTCAAGCTAGTGGTTTCCTTTCAGCATAAACAATCCTCAGAAATATGGTCGTGCGGTTCTTTCTCTAACAAGAATGGTTTTATTTCTTTTTCTTGGGGAACGTCATTGTTACATATTGATCGCTTAAGCGAGCTTTAACTATATAGAAGATTTGCCCCACGTGTTCTAACAAATGAGCAAGCATTTGCAGACAGTCCAGAACGGTCGCTTCTTTGTTCAATGCACTTTGTGTTGGCGGACTTTCCAAGTATGGTTGTTTTAAAAAGTCCAGTTCCGACAGTCCTTAAGCGGAAGCCTTAGAAGAGAATTTTATACAAAATACTTTTAAAGATAAAATGGCACAAGGCAACGGATAATTCCGCTGCCTTTCACTATTGCACCCTTATAGTTTAAGTAGAAACCTTCAGAATCTCTTCTGAAATTTTCCATTCCATAATCTGGTATAATATAAAAAGACTCCTTCTTATTAAAGAAAAGCGCTCTTTTGCTGAATAAAATTTAATCCTAATTCAATTGTTCCTTGACATCTTTTACATATGAAAGGCTTTATCCATATTAGGTAAAACCTCTGTTACCTTTAATTTATATTAAAATGACGGATATCTAATTTTTCCTGTTTCTACTAATTCCTTCAAACCTAAAAACATATAATGCCAACCTTGTTCGGTCTCTTTTTTCCAATCTTCATGTGCTTTTTCAATATCTTCTGTAGTCCAACCTTCTTCATGGGTCACGTTAATTTCTTGTGTGAAGATCATTTCACAGCCTGATTCAAGCGGTTCGATCTCCACTGTAATGTCGTCCTCTAAATCACTAAATTGAGGCATTTTGAATGTGAAAACGAGTTTCGTTGGTGAATCCACCACTTTGTATTCTCCAATAGCTCGATAATCTTTCCCATTTCGATGATCCACAATTTCCCATGTTCCGCCGACACGAGGATTACTCTCTGCCACTTTATTCGTATGTTCCATGGTGAACATCCATTTTTTAAGCATTTCTGCGTTAGTCCATGCGTCAAACATTTTTTCTGCTAGAACATCAAATTTGCGTTTCATTTTAAGAGTTGTTATTGATGTTTTTGTCATGCAAACCATCCTCTTCAACAATCATTATTCTGTTGATTCATTATTTAGATTTTCACTACTTGAAACGTTGTTCCTTTTAAAACGAAAGTGGTCAATCCAAAATCAGTATACCCAATATAGGATAATTTTACAAAGTAAAATCCTTCACAATAGAAGCTACTTTCAGTTTTTCCCATTTATTTGTTCCAATATGATTATTTGTTATATACGGTAAATATTTTTTATTACATAAAATGGTCCTATTCATTAAAGAAAGAACGCGTTCTTATTCTTGAATTGCGCCTATTTGTGGAATATTGAAAAAAGTGTCCATCCATTTTTGGACAGCCCCCTTTCCGCTAATTATAAAATTTCTAGTAAAACTCTTTATCATTACATTGGTCACTTCAGAATGTTACCATCTATTATTGAACACAAGTAAAACACCGCTCTTCAACTAAACTGCCCGTTAGTAGAATTAGAAAAAAGGTTGCATTTTGTAAAAGAAATACAAATATATTAGGAAATTCACAAGTTATATGCTACACTTTGTTTACCATTTGATTTACTGTTTTAAAGTAACCTACTCATTCTTGAGTGGGTTTTTTTGTTTTTAATGAAACATAAAAAACAGACTCTAAAATTAGAGTCTGTTAATATTGTTCTTATAATTAAGCTTTATGTACGTTAGCTGCTTGTGCACCACGTTGACCTTGCTCAACGTCAAAAGTAACTGCTTGTCCTTCTTCTAAAGTTTTGAAACCTTCGCCTTGGATAGCTGAGAAATGAACGAATACATCTTCTCCGCCTTCACGTTCGATGAATCCGAAGCCTTTTTCGCTGTTAAACCATTTTACTTTACCGTTTTCCATTTTAGTTGCCTCCTAGCGTGTAAATACACACAATGTATTACTATTCTTGCTCTCAGTGATCATTAGACTATAAGTTGTACTTAGACTATCCTTTACACCGAACAAAAATAATTCATCATTAGAATAACATTCATTGTAAGTGCTTTCAAGCATTATTGGATAATCGAATTACAGCCACTCCTTTTATATTGTTGAACTTAATGTGGGTTAGTCCTTATCCAATTAAACTGCTTCGTTAGTGGAACAAGAAAAGCTGCCACAATGACAACTCCGATCTTAAACTCTTGCACCCGTTAGTTGAATAACTATGATTCCTTAAAAGCTATATATTTATTATCATTACAGTCTTTATACTCTACACTTTCTATCTTGCCTAAAGATGAATAATGGAATATGAGTTGCTCATTTATCATTTCGGTTAAAAAAATTGTTTTTAATGAATTGTGGCTAACTGGCACAAGTTTAAATTTATATAATACACCGTACCTCTTTGGAACAGTTATATATAGGTCGTCATTTTTAATAGTGATGTCTAAAAATTTATTTCTATCATTTTCAATTAAATACTTCCCAGCAATAACTTCAGTGTTTGTAAAATCTATGGATACAGAAGGTAGAGGTAATGAAACATTAACATCAAAAATGACTTTAGCAATTTCTTTTGTTAAATGTGTTACAGGTGTAACATTCATATTACTTAGGAAGATAATAGTAACTTGTTCATCAACAAACCTTAGAAAATCGCTAAAAAACCCACTAATATCACCGAAATGGTGTACACATTTTCTACCCAACATTTCAGATACCATCCAACCACAAGCGTATGAACTTAGATTTAAAGTAAACATTTTCTCCGTTAGTTCTTTATTAAGGAGTTGGGAGGATTTTAGAGCCTTATCCCAAAGGAATAAATCCTCTGTTGTAGAATATAAACCATATGCTCCTAATGGAAATGATAAGTCTGCGTATGCGGGGTGAACTGGGTTTTCCCAGAATGAATAACCTGCGGCTAAATTTGGAACAACCTTTATTCCATCATCACAGCCAGTGTTATACATTCCCAAAGGACGGCATATTTTTTCTTGTATGTAATCTGAATATGACATATTAGATACAGTTTCGATAATAGCTGTTAGCAATGCGTACCCTGAGTTTGAGTATTCAAATCTACTTCCAGGTTCGAATCTCAATTCGAGATTCTTAAATGAATCAATAAGTTGATTCAAAGTCGAAGGGAGTCTCATCGAAGTTGACCAAAAATCTGGAAAACTTGTGTAATTAGGTATTCCTGAAGTATTAGTTAAGCAGTGGTAAATTGTAATTTTTTCACCTTGTGGATAATTAGGTAGATACTTACCTATACAATCATAAATATTCAATTTTTTCTTGTCATGTAATTGAAAAATGGCAAAAGCAGTAAAAGCCTTTGTAATGGAACCGATACGGAATTTAGTTGAAGGTTTATTTGGTACTTTATGCTCCAGATTAGCCATTCCAAAACCTTTGTTTAATAGAATATTTTCATTAGAAGCAATTAACATTGAACCATTCAAATAACCATTTCCTTCGTACCTTTCTACAAATTTACCTATCCGTTTTTCTGCTGTCATGTAATAATCCCCCCTTAATTCCCTAAAAGTCTTTATTATTATTCGATAAAAAATTTATCATACCTTCTTAAACTAATCTCCCTCTATATAGAAAGGAAAATCTCTCGATTTCTCTTGTTTTCTCCAAATTACGTAGTAGTCCGTTTTAAAATTCATTTGCAGTTTGGAATAAAGGTGTATTCAAGGATAATTTTAGGGGCAAAGTGAAAAAACGACTTATAGCTACCAAACCACCCTTACCCAAAAGATGGATAAAAAGTTAAAGTTTGGTCGCACTGGTGGATCTCCACATTTCTCATGGAGGTCAACCCTCCCATTTCTCACAGAGTCTTTGCTCCAAAATTCCTTCGTCCAACCTTTCCATGAGGTGGATGTCAGTCATGCTGCCCGACAGGGTCCTTGCCCGTATTTTAGTTGTTTTACTGACTAATCCGAGCTTCAAATGTTTAAAACAATTAACCTACTAATTTATATCAAATCAAAAGTATATTAAGCTGCTATCTGTAATACCGCCATATGAGGAATGTCCTTTAACATACGTTCTTCACTAAATTCGCATTGGTTTTTACCGATGGTAAACAGAATTCGTATAAGCTTGTTACATATCGCAATCAGCGATTGCATCTATTTTAAAGGATTATTAGGGCGTTTTGTAAAATGCTT
Source organism: Neobacillus sp. Marseille-Q6967 (assembly GCF_946151075.1). Classification (GTDB taxonomy): domain Bacteria; phylum Bacillota; class Bacilli; order Bacillales; family Cytobacillaceae; genus Neobacillus. The sequence continues at coordinate 1,488,891 of NZ_OX267715.1, forward strand.
TAAAAGCGGTATTTTTAGCGACCTAAGGCATTGCAACTCGAAAGAGGAGAGCTCGTAAAGTCTTCCGCCCTCTATTGGTAATTTTGGTTCGTCCTTTGTGTTTTCCAGATGTATTTTCCTTTAAACTAAGCCCAGATAATTTGATAATCTGCCTTGGGTGAGAGTAGTAACTTAAGTCTCCTACCTCTGAAAAAAATCCTGTAACCGTGTCTTTCCCTATTCCCTTAATTGCCAACATTTGTTCAAAGCCAGGAATTTGTTCAAGAAGTTTATCTATATTAGATTCCAGTTCTTCGAACTTTTCAATTATAAGTTCATATTTGTCTATTAAAGTGCGAAGCTCAAATTTAGCCATATCAGAACCCTCCCGAATGCCAATTGAAACCATTGTCACCTGCTTTAGTTCCTTTATTTTACTGAGTCCCACTGCACGTTTAACAGCTTTTCGAAGATGTTCAAGTATCTCTTGTTCGGAGAGATTAAACTTTAAAGACGGTCAGGAACTCTGGAAAATAACGATCTATCCAATTGTGGATGTGCCCTTGGACTGATTGAAGATCAACAGATAAGAGATCACGTATTTTTCTTGCCACTCGAAGTTCTGCATAAACTCCTTGCGGAATATTAGGTTCAGCATTTCTACCGTCTTTGACTAACTTTGCAATTACTCTTGCATCCTTTACATCATTTTTAGTTGGAGAATTATCATCCAACTCTTTACTTTTCTTTAAATGCATAGGATTAACAACTACTAATTAGATATTTTGTTCTTTTAGAAAGTGAGCTATATTAAGCCACTAATGACCTGTTGGCCCTATTCCTACGATACTTTATCCAACTTATTTTGCTTCATTAACTGTTGAATCCAGGCTAAGAAATTATCAAAGCTTAATTTAGTATTTTCAAAGTAAAATGGTGCCGACTAAACCTCTAAAGTCTTGAGCTCTTGCTACATGCTTGAATTTAGCAATATCTACACCTATAATTAATGTTTGAGAAGTAATTTGAGCAATCTTTATATTGGTTATTATTCATTTAAATAGCCTCTTGGTATTTATGAATGTTGTCCTTTTTGCCGCCAAGCTATGGACACTCCTATAATACCAAGGGGTTTTTTTACATTCAAACCTCATATTTCTTCATTACAGGAATGCTGCCCGTTTGTCGAACAAGAAAAGGCTGCATTTGTAGCAGCCAGTTCTTTAAGGAACGCACCCTTTAGTTTAAGTACATAATTTCACAATCTTTTACTTTCATAATAAAAAAGGGTTGCCATAGCAACCATAAGCGATTCCAAAAAGACCTGCACTTTGTCCTTTTGATACTAGGAAGTTCTTCTACTATAGTTTGGTTTAGAAGCTATTTTAATTAATATATAAACGAATAAAAAATCCAACACCTAATCCAGGAATCAAAGATATCATTGGAAGCCAAATAGGACCAAATGATATACCAAAAATGCTGTTTGGCAAGTACATAAGACCTATTGTGACAAAATACGCTCCAAAAGCAAATTGAAAAAATGATAAGCGAGGATTTTCCCCTTCCGCAAATTTATAGGCATCATACATAGCAAACATATGAACACAAGGATAAAACATAAGCCATTGGTGATCGACCACTGCTGCAGCTTCTTTTATTTTCCCAAGAAAACTAAACATGATAGCTTGGTTAAACAAACTGTTCACATTAATAGTGAATTCTAAAATGATAAATAAAATTCCTTTAATAAGGTGACCATTTAACAGTTGACCAAAGCCCGGAAAAGCAACACTCCAGAGAATTGCTTCTAACTTATACGTTTTCTTCATAGTATCAACCTTTAAGATGCGGTTATATCTTGCTTACCTTTTAACTTATCTAATATTTTTAATAAGCCAACGAGCCCTCTAATCGTAAACAAAGTTAAATTAACACTGATAAATGTATGGAAAGGTGACCATTTTTTCCATTTAAATAAACCAGTGTTTTTTTCCATAAACCATTGCCCCACACTCATTGGTACACTAAAAATTAAACTTTTTAACAAAATTTTACCAAAATTATCATTGTAAGAGATTTTCACCCAGATAACACTTAAAATCGGGAAAAACAACATATCATAAATAATATTCGTTTTAAAAATTTTTGGAAAAGGACGAACTGGATATTCCAGTTTTTGTTTTCCAACAACATATGCGTCAATTAGAGTAGCAATAACACCCTTTGAGAAAAAAATCAAAAGATTTTCTCTCATTTTTGGTCCCTTGAATAAAAATGGAAAAGAAGCAATACATACCGCTAATAGGAAGTTTAACAATTTTTTCTCCACTTATTAACATCCTCTCATTTGCTATGATTGTGATATCCTTAAATTACCCATAATTAATCTTTAATACCGGTTGTTTCTAGCATTTTTTTATTAAAAACCTTACAAAACGGTCCTATGGATTAATGCTGTCACACATATTGAACTAATCTGCCCCGTTACTTCAATAAGAAAAAGGGATCCTTTATTATTAAAGAATCGCACCCGTTAGTTTAAGTACATCTATTCACAAACTTAACAGTTTATTTTCACTTCTACTCCGAAGTGGTCAGATACTACTAATTTATTTTTATTATTAAATATTACTTTTGAACATTCTACCGGAACTTGGCGATTAGTGAGAACTAGATCAATCCTTTTTTCCTGTACATTTGATTCCCACCCAGCAATTTTACCTACTACAGTAACACCATCATCTTTGAGTTCTGCAAGATTATATGTATCAAAAAGCCCTTGGTTAATTAAATAATCATAGCCCTCGCCTTTAATTAAAGCATTATTATTAAAATCACCCATTAAAAAAGCGGTATCATCCATATTAATATTTTGAAGAAGATTTTTCACCTGATCTTTGAATGGTTCTTCTTCGTCGTGCCACCATCCCATATGACAGGAATATAAAGTAAATTGTTTATCACTGTATCCGATTGTTGCACCGATAATATATCTTGTCTTCCAATTGTTTATATCCTTAATAGTTGAGACACAGAAAGAGTGTTCTTCTAGTACTGGATGTTTTGTCAATATCGCCAAACCTTCTTCGAAACTTTTATACATATGGGTATAATTATGGGAAAAGCCCCAAACAAGTGAGTAATTTTCTACCCCTTGTTTTTTGAGTTCGTTTAATAAAACCAAAGCATAATTATCTTTTTTTATATTTCCATAAGCTATCTTTTCTTCGACTGTCTGGCTCACTTCTTGTAAAGCTATGACATCATAAGAATTTTCTTTTATGGTTTCTGCCAAATGTTTTATTTTCTCGATTTGATTATCTTCTTGCCAAGAATGACAGTTTAACGTTAATAATTTCATACCTATATCCCTCCATTTCGTCAAGGCTGCCACTTTATTTGCATTTACATTTTGAGGTTAACCCTAATCTAATTCAAATTGCCCCCAAAAAGCTATGGGGGCAATTTTTTAAATGGTTCTTCCAAAGGACCTCAGTTAACTTCTCTCTGAAAACTTATGCATCCTCGTGGGCCATAGACGTCGATATTTCTCGGTAGGCGTTGATTTGCTTTTGAAGGTCGGCGATCTTTTGCTCTGCGATGCCAACGGCGTCAGTGCCGGCGATGAAGCGACGTGGAGGGTTCTCTTCATTTGAGATCTTAATCAGTACCTCAGCGAGCTTGCCCGAGTCACCGGCCTGCTTTCCATTCTGGACATTATATGAATCTTGATTTCTTTCTCTGCGGCCGGAGTAATCCTCAATCGAAGGAACCGCGTAGGTCGCCGACTCCTTCGTGAGAAACTCGGTGCGGAACATCCCTGGGTTGACAATGGTAGTATGGATACCGAACGGCGAGACCTCGGGATGAAGCGACTCCATCCATCCCTCGAGACCGAACTTAGACGCGGAGTAAGCGGCATTAAACTCGAATCCGGAAAGGCCGGCACCTGAAGAAATCGAAATGATATAACCGGAACGTTGCTTACGCATTACAGGTAACACTTCTCGGGTAACGTTCATTGGACCAATAAGGTTCGTCCTTAATTGCGACTCGATTTGTTCCGGCGTCAGCTCCTCAAAGTAGCCCCCTAAGAATTTCGCGGCGTTATTGACGAGAACGTCGATCTTTCCGAACTTTTCGACAGCAGCTTTGACGGCTGCCTCGACATCAGCAGGGCTGGTGACGTCCAGCTTTACGACTAGCAGGTTTTCGTCATCGCCAAAGACTTTGGCTATCTTTTCGGTATTACGACCTGTGGCGACGACTTTATAACCTTGGGCAAGTGCAGCTTTTGTAAACTCGACGCCCATTCCACGTCCAGCACCCGTGATAAACCAAACTTTCTTATTTTCAGTCATATTTATTTCCCCTTGTTTCTATTATTTTTCTTTGGAAAAGATTCCTTTGTTCACAGTATTCATCCATATTTACAACAACTTTATATTTAATAATAGACAAACTAAAAAATATCCTTTTTACTGTTGTTTACAATCATTCTAGCTATGTCCTTTTAATATAGCCAATACCTATACCTTATATCAAGATATGCTTGATGGGCATATTAGGGATATCTTCCGTTACTGCTTGCATCAAATGCGGTCTCCATTACCAAAAATCATCTTCAGATTCGTTGAGATTCTGTTGTGTTTATTGAACTAACCTGCACCGTTACTTCAATAAGAAAAAGGGATCCTTTATTATTAAAGAATTGCACCCTTTAGTTTAAGAAAGTCGTTTAGCATAGCCTTCTTTAAGCCTTTTTTCATCGAATCAGATGTTATCCCAGGTATAAAGCATTCTTCCACTTCTACTCCTATTCCTACTAGAGGTTTTTTCCCTTTTACCTCCATTTGCTTTTATAAAGATTCATCCTTAACTAAACAAGCTTTGCCATTAACTCGTAATGTTTCTCCCATACCTGGAATAAGAAAAAGAAGACCAATTCTTGGATTTGATAAGATATTACGCATTGAGTCAATTCTTTTGTTACCCCGTCTTTCAGGAATTATTAATCGTTTCTCATCTAAGACTAATACAAAACCAGGCATATCTCCACGAGGAGAAGCATCGCATAATCCAGATTGATTAACGGTTGGTATAATTAAAAAAGGAGACTGTTCTATAAACTCTAGACAATGTTTATCCAGTTGGCTAGTTCACTTGGTTCCCCAATAATAGAACGCAATTCAGCTTCAGTTCCCACTATATCTTTAAAGAAATTATTAATTATCAATATTTTCACTCCTTATAGAGCTTTTGTTACTCAAAACCTTTTGGGTACTAAGGACAAAACTAATGATTGCTGCAATGCTACAAACATACGGAAGGAAAGGGTATCCCCAATTAGATATGACATAACCACCAATCATTGAACCAATGGTAATGCCAATATACAGAGCCGTATTATTCCACGCCATAACAATTCCTCGTTCCTTTGGATATTCGACTGCTAATCGTGCTTGGTATGATGTAAATCCTGCATACCCAACCAAAGCCCATATGAATAGAAAGAAATAAATCCAATCGCCAGATGAGAAGAATATACCTAAACAAAATAGTATTAGAGTCAAAAAAATTAGCGTAGCTTTCGAAATCTTCCTTTCTCCAAATCTATCTGTGAATTGTCACTTATAAGAATTCCTAAAACAGCACCGATACCATAAAAAGTAACTGCTAATGCGATTTCTGATGATGAGAATCTATTTTCGGAATAAAGAGCCGCACCTAAGTAAACATAAAGAGCATACATTGAAATGGCCCAAATGGTGGTAACACTTACCGAACCAAGTATTCTTAGCAGATTTCCTTCTAAGCGATTTCTAGTTAAATCGCTTTTAGGAACAGATTTCCATGTTTTGAAATTCACTACTGCCAATATTGTTCCTATAATAGCCATTACAACAAATACTGAACGCCAACCAAGAATAAGCTCTAGTAACGTACCGAATGGAGCTCCTGCCCAAAGAGCTGTTAAATGTCCCGAAACAACAATAGAAAGCCAAGTTCCTCTCCGATTTGATGGTGCAATATCACCAATAATTGCATACATCAAAGGGGTGATCGCAGCAACGGACAAACCAGCTAAAATACGACTAATGATTAACCAGGCAAAAGAAGGTGAAAAAGCAGTTAAGGCATTAGAGAAAGTAAATAATATTAACCCAAACGTAATAAAAATCCCTCTTCCATTTTTATCTGAAGCCCAACCAAAGAAAGGTGCTGCAATAGCATATGTTACAGCAAAAACAGTTACCATCCACCCTGTCATCGCTGAACTAACATTATACGCTTCCGAAATGAACGGTAGTAACGGAGACACTACAAATAAATCAGTCCCCATTAGAAACAAAGTAATCCAACCAACAATTAAACTTACTCTCCCTCGCAACCCCATTACATCCCCCATTTACAGTTATTATTACATGTTTATTTTTCAGAGTTATTAAAAAGGACTTCTCGGTCAAGTAAATGCTTCTTTAGTAATAAAAGACCGCCATTTTGGCGATCTCATTGTTCTGTTAATGCTATCCATTAGTTTAATAATTTAGACTTCGATAAACACACTATTCTCTAAGCATACTCTCCAATTTGTCTTTTACTTTTGCCCATTCTCGGTCTATTACAATATAATATACTGAGTCTTGCACAAACCCATCATACAAGATGCGATGACGACGAAGCACCCCTTCTTTAACAGCACCTAATCTTTCAATTGCCTTTTGACTATTTTTATAGAATAATCGCACCCTTTAGTTCAACGAGAAACTTCTATAGCAAGCCCATATAACTTAATCTTTGTACCTTATTCCATCAAAAAACCTTCCCCATTTACGTACTTTTAATTTGCAAATTCATAACCTAATATAGATTACTATAATAACAAACGTATAAAGCAAAAATTGGCGGGAATGAGTCCGGTTCAATACCGCCTTCACACCAGCCAATTAACTGCTTAGTATAAACTCTAACTTTTTGGGGGCACACCAGTTTAACGTCCTACTTCGCTTTTACCTTGAATTGGGACACTTCTACTGTTCCCCCATTCCATCAAGATTCTTTGACCCAAAATTATCGAGGATCGCACGCACTTCATCTGTTGACTCTGTGCTCATCAGTTGATTTCTTAATTCACTCGCCCCTCGAAATCCTTTGACATATATCTTAAAAAAGCGATGAAGTGCCTTAAACGGGCGTAGCTCTAAGTGTGAATATTTATCATGGAGATCCAGATGCAACCTTAAGAGATCAAGCAATTCCTTACTACTATGATCTTTCGGCTCTTTTTCAAAGGCAAATGGATTGCTGAAAATACCACGACCAATCATAACCCCATCAACACCGTATTGATGAGCGAGCTTCAAGCCGGTTTGACGGTCAGGGATATCCCCATTGATCGTCAAGAGTGTATCTGGTGCCACCTGGTCACGAAGTTTCTTAATCTCCGGGATTAGTTCCCAATGAGCAGCTACTTTGCTCATTTCCTCTCTTGTACGCAGATGAATGGAAAGATTCACAATGTCTTGTTTCAATATGTGTGTCAGCCAGTCTTTCCATTCGTCTACCTCTGTGAAACCAAGCCTTGTCTTTACACTTACGGGCAATCCACCTGCTTTTGCTGCTTGTATTAAATCGGCGGCAACTTCTGGACGGAGGATCAGGCCGCTCCCCTTCCCATTCTGTGTCACATTAGGTACAGGACAGCCCATATTAATATCTATACCCCGAAACCCTAGTTCCGCCATACCAATACTCATTTGCCGAAAATTTTCAGGCTTATCCCCCCAAATATGGGCTACAATTGGCTGTTCATCCTCTGTAAAAGTCAAACGCCCACGCACACTTTGTTTCCCCTCTGGGTGACAATAACTCTCACTGTTTGTAAACTCTGTAAAAAACACATCAGGTCTGGCTGCTTCACTCACTACATGGCGAAAAACAACATCCGTCACCTCTTCCATTGGTGCCAGTATAAAAAAAGGTCGTGGTAAATCACGCCAAAAATTATCTATCATATTCAAATTCAAATCCTCTCATTATGGATACCAGGCCAAACCCTTATCCCAAAATTAAAAAGCAAAATGTCCCTGCTTCTTTTACACTTATACCATGCTTAAGCACTTTTTATCAAACTGATCGAAAATGTTTATTTTAACTTCACAATCTCTATACAACCAAAATAATCTCCTGTTAAAATCCACTCCATCAACCTGCATTCCACTGTTCGAGTTAAAAAAAAGTTTTGCTAAAAAAGACTGAAAAGAAAATTGGAAGAACAATCTGACTAAACAACTCCTCCCATCTAAATAAAATGGGCCTTAGGTTTTTCTGAATGGAAGATCTGAATTAAATATTTGGGAAAATTATAAACGTCATTTTATATAGAGAATTAAATTATTGTACTAGACCTAGCTCAATAAAAAATGCCGCAAACTCATTGCGGCAAATTTAAAAGGTCAACTACTACAAATAAAATCCCCTAATTTATATTAGGACATATTTTTTAAAGCTATTATAAATACCATCCTCGTTGTGTATATCAGTAATATCGTCAGCTGCCTTCCTAACTGCTTCTTTTGCATTCCCCATGGCAATACCATGTTGAACAAATTCAAGCATTTCTAAATCGTTCAATCCATCTCCGTATGCAAAAGTATCTTCTTTATCAAGTTTTAAATACTCAAGCAGCTTTTCAATGGCTGTTGCCTTATGAATACCTGGAACTGATAATTCTCCGCTATTCTTACCGAAAATAGGTACTGTGCTAGATATTACCGTGAATTTTGATGCAAATTTTTCACTTATAATTTCAATGGGTACATCTGACCCCAAAAATGAGATCTTATTGATGTCCTCTCTGATTAAATCTTCACCCTCAATTAAGCTATCATGAAAAGGCTGTATGCCCTTTTTAACTTCTTCTTTTGCTTCTGGTTTTTCAATTAACAATTTTTCAATTATGGTACGAATGTGCTTTTTACAGTTCTTACTGGCAAATAAACCTCCATTTGACTCTAAATAAAAGTCAATACTATGTTGGTTAAAATACTCTACTACCTGTTGAACATCCTCTTTTTTCACCACTTCATGTAATAACACTTCTGAACCTACCTCAATATAGCCTCCAGCTGCACCAATAATGCCATCAAAGCCAACCTCTAATATTTCAGGAAATAGTTCGGCTTTAGATCGCCCTGTACAAATAAAAACTAGATGTCCATTTTTTCTAGCCTTTCGAACCGCAAGCTTAGCCGATTCTGGTATCACACCATTATCATTAACCAGCGTTCCATCAACATCCATGAAAATAATTTTCTGCATGTTACACCTTCTCTAACTTTTGTTTTTGAATAACATAGAAACTGTTAAAATAACATTCAATAGTCTGCTAGTGGTTTATGTTTTATATTATACTTTTACTTTTACAAATTTACGTTTACCTACCTGAACAATTAATCCGTCTGTGATAACGAGATGTAATTGCGGATTTTCCACCTTGTTACCATTTACTTTTACGCCATTATTTTCAATCATTCTCCTTGCTTCACTCTTGGAGCCTAACATTTGCAAGCCAACAAGTAAATCGATGATCGAGGTTTTCATATCTCCTTTCCACTCTAATACTGGAATTGCTTCAGGTATGGCACCCTGTTGAAATACCGAGACAAAATGGTTTTCAGCCTTTTCTGCTTCTTCTTGTCCGTGGTACATTCTAACAATGGTTTTGCCGAGTAGCATTTTTGCATCTCTAGGGTGCAGTTCCCCTGATTTCAGTTGTTCTTTGGTGAATTGAATTTGTACAGGGGTAAAATCCGTTATTAATTCAAAATACTTCATCATTAATTCGTCTGGAATAGACATTGCTTTTCCGTACATTTCTTGCGGGCTTTCATCAATACCGATGTAGTTCTTCTTCGATTTTGACATCTTCTCAACACCATCAAGCCCCTCTAATAATGGCATTAATAAAGCAACTTGTTTTTCTTTTCCAAACTTTTCTTGAAAATGCCTTCCCATTAGGATATTAAAATGCTGGTCAGTTCCACCTAGTTCAATATCGGATTCCAGTACAACAGAATCGTATCCCTGCATAAGAGGGTAGAAAAATTCATGAAGAGAGATTGGCTTTCCAAGTGCAATGCGTTCTTCAAAATCGTCCCTTTCTAAAAGTCTTGCTACGGTTATTTTGCCCGCCAGTTGGATTACATCTTCAAAGTTTAATTCTGACAACCATTTAGAGTTATAATGCAGCTCAACTTTATCCATATCTATAACCTTTGCAAATTGCTCAAAATATGTTTTGGCATTATGCTGAACTTCTTCATCTGTTAATTGTTTTCTAGCCACTGATTTTCCTGTTGGATCTCCAATTTTTCCAGTAAAGTCGCCAATAATTAGTTGAATAACATGCCCATTTTCTTGAAACTGCCTCATTTTATTAAGGACAACGGTATGTCCAAGATGTACATCCGGAGCAGAAGGATCTAAACCTAATTTTATTTTTAGAGGTTTATTCTCTAAGAGGGACTTAGCAATTTTATTTTTTAACTCTTCAGTTGGAATTATTTCTTGTACACCCTGGCTGTAAATAGCCATCTGCCTTTTCACTTCAGTTTGTTGTTCCTGGTTTAATTGTTCCATTACATTACTCATTTTCGTTCCTCCTAAAATAAAATATAAAAAACCACATCCCAAAAAAGGGACGTGGTTTAACTTTTACACGCGGTACCACCCTTATTGAAGGACACAATCCTTCCACTTAACGATTAACGGCTCGACCGTTCTTTGCTGCTTATTTTCGCAAAGAAAGCTCAAGGAATGTAATTCATGTTATCTTTGTATCGATTTGCACCAACCACCGACTCTCTGTTAACAAGGAGATAACTACTACTGGATTTCCCATCACAGCTTTTTCATTATTTTATTCTTGTTTATCAAAAATCATTTTCTCGAATTACTTTTCTAAGTAAGTTTGTCATACTTTGTTGTTCCTCTATCAACAATCCAGAAACAATCTCGACTTCGCCTTTGTGGAATCGTGGATAAAGCTCCTCCATCACTTGCTTTCCCTTTTCTGTTAAAGTAACGTAGGTAATTCTCCTGTCCCTATTGTCGCTTTTTCTGAAACACAGTTCTTTTCCTTCAAGTGTTTTGGTTATATTACTAATCGTAGCTTTTGAGACCCCAGCTGACTCGGCTAATTTCTTTGTCTCAATTGATTCCCATATCCACAAGTCATAAAGCATCGAAAATGCGGTCCATGATAACCCATATTCAGATAAAACTTCCTGTTCCATTTTGTTTTTTAATCCTTGTGCGACCCGATATAAATTTGTAACAACTGCAATAGCATCTAGATTTAACGAGTCAATAGGAATTTTAGTTAAACGATTGATTGTATCAATTTCTTCAGGAAGTAGTTCTCCATTCTCATTAAATGAATGAATATTGAATCACCTCTTTAAATTCTCAAAATCATTAGCTATGAAACGATAATATCAGAAAGGAGTAATCATTGCAAGTAAGCTATTTCTAAAATATTTCCAAAAGCATCGTTAATTCTTTTCAGAAACACTTCCAGAAATACATAATGACAGAAACTACAATATGTTCAACAAAAAAGGCGTTAATCCTTCTGAATTAACGCACCCTTAATTTTAAACTCACCTTAATACAATAAGGAAAGCACATAACATAATTGCACTCTAAGCACCCATATAGGGTGCCTTTTTTCTAAGGTTCAAAAGGTTCAATTTTTCTGGTTACTTTGTTATCTACACTAGCAAATTCCGTTCCGTATTTACCTGAAGAACCAGCTTGGTTGCGAGACGCTTCAGCCTGATTTGCACGTATTTCCGCATCAGTAGATCTTTGCTTTTTGTTATCAGCCATTAATTATCACCTCCAGAATATTAATGTAACCAAAAATTTCAAAAGTTTATCTTATAAAAGACACTAAACAGCCCCTTTATGAACAAGTAAAAATGAGAGATAAGTATTGAAGAAGCAGTCCACCAAGTATTGATGTCCTGCTCTCTTTTAATCTTCAACTAACGCAGAACCGTTACTTCAATAAAGTTCAACAAATCGTACATTGTTCATTAAGGTTCACAATGATGGTATTGTTATAAGGTAACTAGCTTTTTTCATTTAGCAATATTTAAATAATGAAAGAAAACGTATTTATGCCCAACTTAGCGGAAGCATCCGACAGTGCCTTTACAGGAATGTAATACTCCAAAGATATGTAAAAAGCTTACTCAAAGAGTAAGCTTAAGCTCCCTTATAAACACTATCACATGTTCCAGCTTTTGGTTCATAATAACAATGCTGTTTAAATTGACCAGAATGAGGTTGACCATACCATGTTGGAGGGCATGGAGCATACGGATTAAAATACCAAAGGGAATATTTTGATGGGTGTTCTCTCCAATATTCCAAATTCTGTCTTGCTAATCTTTTTTCAGCAGATCTAGCTCTTTGATAAAATACATTCCCTTTTTGAACAGCTTCAAATGAAAAATTTCCTCCTTGTACTTGAAAAATGACTTGGTTGATTGTTCTTACGTCTTTAAAGTCTAAACAATCTGCTTTAACACGATTAACAATTACATTTCCAACCATTAACATTCCCATTTTTCCTTCACCTTCGGCTTCTGCTCTCATCATTCTAGCCATTAAGTCAACGTCTGAACTTCGGTAATTTACTCTTGGCATTTTTTTCACCCCAAAAATATAGTATGAAAAACAGCCTAGATTGACACATTTTTATAAAATAAGAATGCTTAGTTTTTAAAGAACAGATATAGAAATTAGAAAGAAAGAAAGCAGCCCAAAATTAGTCGGTTTTATTCTTCAATTGGTGCAAATAATAAGACTGTTAAACAGTAAATTAAGGAGGACTTGTATGCAACAGGATCAACAAGCTAAAGAGAATTTGGGGTCTATTATGAATCCAGAATTTGCTGGAACGGATGCACAAAAAGTAAAACAACAAATTCAAAAAGATGTAAGCGAAGGACAAGGTGCAATGACTTCCCGAGAGGCAGGAGCAATGCGCGATTAAGAAACCACTTCTCAAGTGGTTTTTTATTTTTTACATAAAGTTTTTTAAAATATGGGTTGAATATTTGGTTGCTTGTAAATATGTATTCCTTGTTAAACTAAACTCCTTGTTTGTACAATTAAAAGTTCAATAAAAAGTGCGTTAATCCTAATTGGATCAACGCACCCGTTATATACGTTTAGCGTGACGCTTTTGGCGGTTGGCACACGTCGCATTTACGTTGGTTATTATTTTTAAATTTCGTAAATGTTTTTTCAAAGTTGCTTCCACATGCACATTTAAATAGTAACTTTTGAGAAAAACCGTGATATTCCGTCGTTAGCAACTTACTTTCCGAATTGTTCTCAACAAATTCTTTAATTTTTTCAATCGTCCATCGTTTATTCATTCTCTTACACCCCCATATTTTATCGGTAGTCGGAGGCTTTTATTGGCATCCGTTCAATTATGAGTAAAAGTCGTAATTATCCTAAGTTCCTCATTATAACATAAGCAGGTACACAATTAAACAGAATGAACAAATAGAAAAGAGACCAAAGAAGCTGCTCGGTCTTAAACACTACACTTTAAATATAATTTTATTTAAAATCTAAAATGATACACAGACATTCTGCGATCTTTATTTTCCTCATAGAGCCTTTTAACCATCTCTTGGTGGACTGCTTCTTCAATACTTATCTCGCGTTTTTTGATTGTAATTGTAAAGAATAAAAGATTCAGAGTCATTTAAAACTCCCCCCTTTAAAACTCTTTACCCTATAAACGTTTAAGGTATGGATTAAAGATACGGGATCATCAAATTTGTTTTATTAACATTTATCTTCTTGGGCTAGCAATCTTAATGGAGTGGATTAAATTGGGATTGCTCAATCCTTTTAGTGACAATTTGTAACAATTGATATTTGAAAAGAACCCTGAATATCTACGTTTAGTGCAAAAGCAATTCCACCATTATTTCTTAAATTTTTTCACATTCTTCTAATAACTTCTCCGTCTGTTCGATTAAGGAGAACATTTCATTCCAGGAATTTTGTGTATTAAGATCTTGTGAATGTGCGAGATTGTTGCGAAGGGTTTCTAATTTCTTGAAGAAATCCTTTCCTTTACTTTTTGATTCAATACCCAAAATCCCCCTTAGAGATTGCTCGTTTAGTACGATGTCTCTTTTATCACAAAGCTGCAAGCAATCACTTAGCTGGATCGCTTCATTTCGAGATTTTCTTTGTAAAAATAATTCCTCTGCCTGTTGGATCCTTTTGTCACTTAAGTGTTTCTTCCAACTATCCCCTGCAAAATAATCACGAATGATCCGATAAAGATGCATTTCCAATAATGAAATCACACCGAATAAAAGCATTCGAACCGGTGGTTTCTGGAGATCGGCCAGCGTTACCACTTTGGTAATCCGGTTAGCTTCTAGAATAAAGAGTCTTTCATGATCCTTAAAAATAAACAGCGTTTGAAGGAGCGGTGTGGATTCTGAGACGAGCTCGGATGGGCTAAAGCTGCAAAAATACTCCTTACAAGTCCCCTCTCCCAAATCATCTCGTAGTATATAACCTGTAACAATACCATTCTCTTCGACACCCATTACGTCATAGTCTATTAAAACCATTTTCTTCTTAATTTGTTGAGCATGATCTGTTACATTACACGTATCTAAAACCTCTGAAATACTGTTAACCGTTATATTTTTTTCAAATAATGAACGAAGACTTCGATAGGAACTGACGTTATCACGCTGCAGAGCTGGTATGACTTCCATATGAACCCCTTTCTACTATTTAATTGATACATTACTTGCTATGTACAAATTGGCGATACATCTATTCTACCACTTCGTATTGTTAATTTCTTAATTGATTCCTGTCGACCTTTTCGATTCATTATTTCTAAAAGTTACATTAATAATGTGAATAAAAAAATTAAGGAAATTCAAACTAACATTAGGAAATTTTGGATACATACAAACCAACCATCCAAAAAAGTATAGAAACTAGTAAAGGAAGGTTGTCACTATGAAGCAAGTTGAGCTATATGGAACGGTCTTTTATGAACCTGCGACCAATGAATGGAGCGGTTCGGGTACAGGCTGGTGGATCGAAAAAACCGAGAAAAATATTGCCAAGATCACGTTTGAAGAACCCATTACATTCGATCCACGGACACCAGCAAAGACAAAAAACTATAGTTTATCTATCAGTAATATCAATGATCATGGGAATATAGATGCCTATAATGTCGATGAAGACGGGTTTATTTTGCGATGGGAGACATATCCGAATGAAACCTGTATCGCTTCCTTTCATGTAATTGGGACACAAGTCTGTTTTGTCCCCAATGATCGGGCTCTCGGTACGGATGAAAGTGTAGCCGACGTATATGCCGCTGAGCTTTTATTTAGCTATGAAGCCAAATATGGAGTCATTACCCTAATGGGGTCAGGGACGATTTCATGTAAAGAAATTGCCGAGGAAAAATTAGATATCCTCAAAAGTCATGCAGAAAAGCTTCAGGCTGATATGGATAAAGAAAAGGATCCCTTCTGCCTGGGACTGCTTCAGGACAAATTAGAAAGAACCAAAATTCGAATGGAACGCCAACATAGAATTGTTGAAAAAAGCTCGAAATATTGGGATTCTGCCCTCAAATTCGGTGAGTTGTGGGGGAATTATTCCGCGAATGAACAAGAAGAAGCACTGGGAGGCTGCTATGTTCCCCTCTGTACCGGCGGCGGTCCCGGGATCATGCGGGCTGCTGCTCAAGGGGCAAGAAATCAGCATGCCCATGTGATTGGCATCGACTGTCAGTTTGGAGTAGATAATTTTTTCAATTTAAAAGATACCTACTCCGTCCATTCCAATCAACGATTACGAATGAATAACTTCTCAATTCGGGAAGGAGTACTCATCAATTACTCTCATGTCATCCTGTTCTGGCCAGGAGGTTTTGGGACCGCATGGGAAGTTTATGAAACACTGTCGAAAATACAAACCAATCACCTAAGAAGACATCGGACAAAGGCTATTTTTGTCCATCCGGAGTATTGGGAGCCGTTATTTAAATGTATTGACAATATGCGGGAGCATGGCGCGATTAACAGCTATGGCGATAGGATTAAAATACCCGGAGTAGATGACCAATTACCGGATGAAGCCTATCTTGCTGAAGTGGCAGCCGGTCCGGAGGAGGCTTTTGAAAAAACAAAAGAGTTTGTAGAAAAACTATACCAGAAAAATCAACTGACATTAAAGGCATAAAATACGAGATAGATTGATATTTGCAATCTAATATCCATAATGATTAACACCAGCATAATTTTTTTATGCTGGTGCTAATTGGTTAATAACAATTATAAAAATTGACTAGTATCGATCCTAGTGGAATTTTCCCCCTTAACCTGCTTTAACGTCGCTACTATAAGAAAGCTTACAATCACTAATAAGAGCCATGAACTCACCTTTCCTAGATGAACGAGACTCCATGCATCGGTTTGGTTTGGATATTCCCAAGCTCCAAAGAACGTTGCGATATTTTCGGCTACCCATATAAAAAATCCGATGAGCACAAAAGAAAGTGCGAGTGGCATACGGTAACGGGTTTCATTAACCTCGTATGTGACCCATGATTGCCAAAAGACGATCATGACAAGTCCAGATAACCACCAACGAACGTCAATCCAATAATGGTGGGTGAAAAAATTCAAATAAATCGCAGCTGCAAGAGGTACAACGACCAAAAACGGCGGCCACTTAACCAGTTCAACCTTAAGCCTCCTCCACGCCTGGCAAAGATAACTCGCTACACTTGCGTACATGAATCCGCTATACAAAGGCACTCCTAAAATTTTGAAATATCCTTCCTCTGGATAAGACCAGGAGCCCATATGTACCTTGAAAAGTTCCAGAGCAAGTCCTATAAGGTGGAACAATGTGATGACCTTTAGTTCATCCCGTGTTTCGAGCCCAGAACGCACCATCCACCACTGCATCAGAAGGCAGATGATGAGCAGCCAGTCATATCGTGGCAGGAAAGGAAATGGCATGATTTTTGTAATAGCCAAAGAGGCAAAAATAACGACAGGAAACAAACATGATAGGGCCTGCTCCCAACCAAAACGAACGAGTTGTTTTAGTGTTCTCATGATTTGTGCCTCCATTGTTAAATGTTCAAATTTATTAATCTTTGGTGTTTTCATCACTTCGGTATTCTAAAATATCTCCTGGTTGACATTCTAAAGCCTTACAAATCGCCTCTAAAGTTGATAATCGAATCGCCTTTGCCTTCCCATTTTTCAATATAGAAAGATTAGCCATCGTTATTCCAACACGCTCCGAAAGTTCTGTTACGCTCATTTTCCTTTTAGCCAGCATCACATCAATATTGATTATAATCGCCATTGTTTTCACCTCAGACCGTTAAGTCATTTTCTGATTTAATATCAATTGCTTCTTGTAAAAGCTTTTGGAGAACCGCAGCAAAGACTGCAATCACCATTGAAGCAAAAGCAGGAACCATTCCGATTATGATGAGACCTGGTGCATCGTCCAGCTCTGCTACGAGATAAACAAATGGCAAAATTACCACATACAAACCACTGATTGTCATTGCACATAATTTGATATTCTTTAGAGATCTAACAGACAATTCAGAAAAGGCTTGGTTCTTGTCAATATAGCTTAAAAGTTTAAAAGCCTGATACAATGCAACGAAAAACGGTATCACTGATACATACATCCCTATTACAATGGGATAGAGTATATGGGCATAATCTGGATTTACTGGATTTTTAGCTAACCAAGGCAGCCCAAATATACACAAAGCAAGAACTGGAGTTCCAATCAGAAAAACAGCTATCTTTAAAAAGAGCGTTGACACTTGTTTCATTAAAAGCACCTCACCTATTTATTGTCAATTTGAATTTAACACAGAATTTATCGTTTTACAATAAAAAATTACTGATTTTTATTAGATTGTTATTGTTATTGAATTATCCTTTTAATTTTAGACAAGATAAAAAGCATTCCCCATTACAGGGAAATGCTCTATAACTTAAATTATTCAATTTATAACTTGTTTTATAAGATAAAGCCAGTTTACCACTTTGTATTGTTATTTTATTAACAGTTTAAGAACGACATTTTCGATTCCCAACAGAAAAAGGCTAAACTCCAATAAAATCAGAGTTTAGCCTTTTTTGTTTTCTTCTTATGTAATAGTCCACACAATTTCATTAATGATGGCTGCTGCGTTCCCGCCCTGACCCTTTCTTAATGTCCTTGTTGGACTATAAGTTCGGTTAAAGAACTTACAAGAAAAATATATCATTTATTCAAATTGGAAGATAG
Source organism: Neobacillus sp. Marseille-Q6967 (assembly GCF_946151075.1). GTDB lineage: Bacteria > Bacillota > Bacilli > Bacillales > Cytobacillaceae > Neobacillus. The sequence continues at coordinate 1,507,287 of NZ_OX267715.1, forward strand.
CTGTAAATTTTGGCAGGTAAGATAAAATAGTTCTACAAAAAGAAGCATCAATCTTCTTAAATTAATGGCCTTCGTTACTTTTAATTAATATATAGAAGCCCATATCCAATCACGGACTGAGCTTCTCTTTATCATAAAAATTTCTATTTTTTGTACTTTGCTGTCCGTTCGTCCTGGATGACACCGTCCCAATCTAACCCAAATGCAAAATCGTATGCATTACCTTCAGAATCTATGTGCACATGCATATCATGTGGTACGTCCTCAAACTGTTCTTCTACTGTCTTCATGTCAGCAGGCATTTGGATTGGAAGAAGGCCTGATGGTTCAGACTTGCCTATCAATATATCCAGTACAGCCTGATCCTGGACGTCAAATCCGGCAACAATGCCGTCTACAGCTTGTTCAAACTCTTTAAATACCATTGGATTTTTCACATTAACTGACACAATAACTGGTTTATTGCCCATTTGTTCTTTTGTTTCCAAAACCATATTCAGTTCTTTTGTATTGGTAGCGATTACAGTTTTTCCTTTGTAGGACCGATTAAGAACATCGCGAAGATCCCCTGTGATACTTTGTTCTCTGGCATGTTCTGCTGTGTATGCTCCGTATTGCAATGTCATCGGAACATAGCCGTTGCCTCCCGCCGCTGCATCCGCTTTGCTGTAGCCAGCGCCAGTTTGTGGGCTGTCGATGAACGCGATCGCAAAATCTGCTTCTGCAGGTGTATCGGTTACATTAAAGTATTGTTTTACAATGTTTATATTGGTTGGATAAGTGCCATCCGCCTTCTTTGGAACATACACCGTTTTCCCCTTTTGGAGTGGAAGCACGTTATTCTTATTTTTTAACATAACAATAGACTTAAGCTGTGCTTCATAGCCTTTCTTCATAAACTCTGGATTCCCTACCGTTTCCTTGGTCCCTTCAGTATCTAAATAAGGATTTTCAAATAATCCGGCGTTGAAAATGTTCTTAAGAAGCCTTACAGCAGATTCTTCAAAACGTTTACGCATGAATTCTTCCCCATGCTCTGCCACACCGATTTGATAGGCTTCAATAATTGGGCCGGCTTCATTGTTGCCTCCGAACTGGTCAACTCCAGACATAAGAACCTTATAATGGCGTTCTGCAACCGTTAAGTGTTCAACACCCCATGGCCGGCCGGCAAAAATATCCACACTGGCTGGCTCATCAGCTGTAATTCCCCAATCGGTTGTAACAACACCGTCATAGCCGTACTTTTCACGCAATAAATCATTAATGATATATTTGCTGTAAGAATTCCCGACATTTTCTCCGTAAACAGGGTCCTGATCATAAGAGATCGTATAATACGGCATGACGGCGGAAGCTTTTTTAGTTGGCCCATTCAGTTTAAAAGCACCCTCAGTAAATGGAATTAAGTGCTCTGCAAAATTATTGCCAGGGTAGACAGCGTATTTTCCATAACCATAATGGGCGTCCCGACCGCCTTCACCAGATCCGCCGCCTGGCCAATGCTTAACCATTGCGTTTACACTGCTGAAGCCCCATCCGTCTTCGATTTCATCACTTCCTGTGGAAGTCTGGAAACCATCAACATACGCACGGGCCATATCGGCAGAAAGAAGTGAATCCTCCCCAAATGTTCCGCTCACCCGGCTCCAGCGGGGGTCGGTCGCCATATCAACTTGTGGGGAGAGTGCTGTTGTAATTCCAAGGGCACGATATTCTTCACCAGCAATATCCCCAAACTCTTCGGTTATATCAGGATTAAAAGTCGCTGCAAGACCCAGGGTGGATGGCCATCTGGATATCGCTCCTCCCGAACCCTCGTTATATTCAACGCTGGCATCGGATGCATGGCGTGGATCAGAGCTATTATTTGCTGGAATACCGAGTCCAAGTCCCTCCACATATGCTTGTACATTATTGTTCCATTTTGCTGCTGTTTCAGGGGACTGAACAGAGGTGATCAATACATGTCTCAAATTATCCTTCGTCAGGAACTCTTTTTGCTGATCAGTCAGATCCCATGGATTTGCACCGCTCTGTGACAATGGTTTTCCGTTATATGTACCGGCACGTGAACCGCTTTCTGCCGCTGGAATGGTTTGGTGCTTGCTGTATAGCATGAGGCCGGCAATTTCGTCAATAGACATCTTTGAAGCCAAATCTTTTGCACGTTCATCGATTGCCAGGCGCCAATCCTCATATTTATCGAGCTTTTTGTTTTTATTTAAATCTTTAAAGGCATATCCGGCATTAATGACAATCCCTACTCCTGAGTTTGCCGAATACCCCAATGTTGCTCCATCGCGGTTTTTCACATAGTGAATGTCGCCTGAAACTGTTTCTGTCCACTTTCTGCCATTGTCCTTAGTCAAACCTTGTCCAACCCCGTTGTTCTTGGGATCCGCGCTGCTGGCTAAAGCATTGGTGTAATTTAGCCCGCTTAGGAGTACACCTGATGCAAGTGCCAAAGTTAAAAGCTTTTTCTTTCTCCTTTTTTTCAGTTGTTTTAACATGTTACCGCCCCTTTTCATCTTATTTTTTCGCCCAAATTACCATCAGTTAAGCGTTTACATTATAAATTATACAGAAATTTCAGACTAATCATTAGGCAATTAACTATCCATTCTTGTCATTAATAGCATTATTTTGTCCTAGCAGTTCATGTTTGCAACCTTCCAAATCATCATGCTGCGTAAGAGTCATTTGAAAGATTTTCTTAATCAGTATGTGAGAAAAGAACAAATAAAATTGAACTTACTATAGTTCAAATAATTAACCTAGACTGATATCACTACGGTGCTTCCCAACATATAGTACATTATTGAAGTTATTTTGGAGGATATGCTTTTGCTTATACAAAATTCGACCTGACCAAAGAATTTAACCTCCGCGGAATCAGTTACTGGGCACTAGGGTACCCCTATCCGTCAAACTGGACATTACTAAACGATAATTTCAATATAAGAAAAATAAGTCAATAATAGGTTAGGCATAAAAATCAGAAAAGACACATTATAGAGTAATGGATAAATGGTGGAACCTATCACAGTTGATCCATTTTTAAGTACTAAATTGGCTATGCGAGAGTAAAGTGCTGTTATCCGAGAGTAAAATCGGCTATGTGAGAGTAAAGTGGAGTTTTCCGAGAGTAAAATCGACTATGTGAGAGTAAAATGAGTTATCCGAGAGTAAAATTGGCTATGTGAGAGTAAAGTGCTGTTATCCGAGAGTAAAGGGAAATAAGCATAAGTTACCATACTGGTTCACTAACATACTTTATAAAAATACAACCTTTTCATATGAAAATATAAAACACCTCTTGATAAACTTTCGCCGTTAAAGTGGAAAACAGATAATAAAGACTCTCGAAAACGCAATTAATAAGAAATATTGCCGTCGGGAATATTACGTAAACATAAAAATGTAGACAAATCCAATTATTTTTCGGACTTGCCTACAGCAAGTTTACTTAAAACGCAGCTATTTTCTAATAGCTAATTATTTATCCCTCACCATCCTCTTATCATCTCTTAATTTCTTTCCCTCTTCTTTTTGTAAAATTCCCATTGGAATATATGTGATTATACACACAATCAGCGCAACGATTTCAAGACTAATATTATACATGACCCCACTACCAAATAATGTTAATAATGTTTTGGTTTCCGAAGGGGCTGCTAAGAAGAAAAAGTTGGTGTCAAGCAGTCGATTTAATAAATAAATAGGTATCGCAATGACGTTAATGCTTAAAAAGCTCCATAAAACGGCTTTCCTAGGGACCCTGTAACCTTCAAATAAGATAAAATACAATACTGCAAATGGGATGGCTGAATGTTTAAGGAAATATCTTATAAAACGAAAATGAGGAAATTGGTGGACAATATCGGGTGAAATCATACTTAAAATGGGAGGAAGGAATCCCATAAAAAATAACAAATAAAACATTCTTTGGTTCTTTCTCAGGAATAAGTACAAGGCTAATAATGCACTAAGTGAACAAACGTGCAATGGAAGATCACTGACTTGCCATTGCTTGATAACGATTAAATGCACTTGTAAGGATATGTCACAAAAAAGTAAAATCGTAAATAATGACCACTTTAAAATAGCTTTGTATTTCACAAGTTTCTGTCTGTAATAAATGAACATGAAAAATGTAGTAAAGAAGATTAATAACGTAATAACATGGGGAAGTGAAAACAACGTAAAATCCCGCATTTCTGTAGCAGAAAACATGATTTCCTCACCTCTTTCTGCTTAAAAAAAGCTGTTTTCTTTATTGTATTCACTACACAAAATACTAGTGACAGCTTGTTGATTAAGTTGCAAACAAGCTGGTCTTTTATTCAAAACTTCTTTAATGAGCATTAAAATAGGACTAAAGTTTAATAATTTTTTATTTTTAATACAAATTTTGACAATTTTCCCTCTCCAAAATTTAGTAAAATAAATTTGTAAAAAATAGACAAATAAATTCAAAAGTTTAGGAGGCACTCATCAGTTTTAAGATTGAAAAACATTGGGATGGGTTCCAAATCTACGGAGGGGATGTTTATGAGCACAGCAAAAGCAGGAATGGAGGAAATGGATAAAAAAAACGGAAGCTCATTCAAACTGCTTGCAAATCCAAAATTTATTGCCATTAGTATTTTCATTATGATTGGACTCATTCTTGGGGTAATCAGTTATTTTCAGGCAACCCAGTTTAATGCGCGTGTCATGATTAATGACATAAACGTCGGCGGGCTTAGTGCTGATCAAGCATTAAAAAAATTAAAAACATCTGAATTAAAAAATGCAGTCTATATCGGGCAGCAACAACTTTTAGATGAAAACGATACACAGATGGGTTTTACGGATAAAGACCTGACTCGTGTTAAGAAACTATTGAAAAGCCAGTGGACGTTTTTTCCATCCTCAAAGGAAAAAAAATATTCATTGATTCCGGAAGAAATGGATCAATATCGAAACCAATCATTGAAGAAACTGGTAGAAGATAAGCTACTCACCATGAACAAAAGTTTAAAACCGCCGCAGGATGCTTTCGCCCGTTTGGAGCAAGGCAAAATTGTCATCACTCCAAGTGTGGATGGAGAACAGTATGATGTGGCCAGTCTAATAAAGGATTATGAGAAGCAGAAATATAGCAGTGAAATCCATTTGAATCCTGTATACATACAGCCAAACAAAGAGGACAGTCCGGTTGTCAAAAATCAAGAGAAAAAACTGCAGGAATTCCTTCAACAAACAGTGGACTATAAGGTTCAGGACAAAGTGTATTCTTTAAAAGCCAACGAGCTGATCAAGAATGCCTCATTGTCAAAAGACTTACAGATTACGATTGAAGCAAGTAATATCCAGAATAAGATCGAGGAAATTAACAATACCCAATCGACATTAAATAAAAATTTCACCTTCAAGACCCATTCAGGTTCGATCATATCGGTTAAAGGACAAGGTTTTGGCTGGGCATTAAAAGCTGAAAATGAAGCGGGACGAGTTCAGGAAGCTTTTGAAAAAGGAGAAACCTCGATTGAAGCTTCTAACCTTTATGGGAATGGATGGGATTGGACACCGATCGGCTATGAAAGAACCACCAATAATGGCATTGGCGATACGTATGCAGAAGTATCAATTGCGGAACAGCGAATTTGGATTTATAAAAATGGAAAATTGGCTGTCACAACGCATGTAGTGACAGGGAAACGAAGCACGGGAGAAGATACACATCCGGGTGTTTGGTACATCCTTTATAAAAAATCACCTTCCATCCTAAGGGGTACTGCAGTAGGTAGAGGAAGTTATGAACAGCCGGTAAATTACTGGGCTCCGTTTACAAACGACGGCCAAGGGTTCCACGATGCCGGCTGGCGGACAAATTGGGCCAGTAATGCCTATCATACCGCAGGGTCAGCGGGCTGTGTCAACGTCCCTCCAAATGTGATGGCATCCATTTATAATAATCTCAGCCAATACGACCCAGTCATCATTTATTAAAAAATTAACATGGATAGAAGCAGGGTATCGATGGATTCCCTGCTTCTTTTTTTTACCATATTTCCACACACTGATCGAGTCCAATACAATGTCAAACTTATCAAAAAAAATAAATCCAGGGGTAGTCTAGATTTTGGCAAATTTTTCTATTTAAAATCTATCAAGCTTGTGTTTTCCCCTCTATATGAAAATTCATCTCAAAAATTTCTTTATCTTTGTCATGTAGCAGGTGTTCTGTATTTAAATATTTAAAAAGTTTATATTTCCTCATTATTTCAATAAATTTTCTTTTTTCAATACGAGAAATCGTATTATAGAAAAGGATCAATAACTCTGTATTTGTAAATTGTGCTCTGACTATTTTGGCATATTGATATTTATTTTCAAAACTCATATTTTGTCGATCAATGAAGTTTAGAAGGTGGAAAATATTTTGTATGTAATGACCAATAAACATCTCATGCTCAATATACCACGCTTCATAACCTTTATTTATGAATCTATATCTAACGTTAATGGAATCTTCCGTTTCATTGTATTCCAAACTCTTTGATAGTTTAAGGTAAATCTTATGTAATACATTTCTTCCGTTTATTTCAGAATCACCATTTAAATCAAATGAAATGGAATTGACAATGTCGTGATGCAAAGAAACTAGATTAAAAAAAGTTTGTTCAAATCGTTGAATGTCAATCATTCGATTTTGTTTCTCTAAGAGATTGGTTTGAGTTTCATAAGATAACTTCGTATGTTTTAATTCATCTTTCTGTGTAAAGTAAGTGGCTAAAATCATGATAAACGAAGCGAGACCTATAAAGGGTGCTGTTGACCCGCCTAACCAATCACCTACAGCCCCTAACTCTAGGATATTACGATGATTTACAATATTTAGAATAAAAAATGGATTAATTAGAGTTAGTATCATAAACAACAGTGAAACTCTAAAGAAAAAACCACTTAAAATCATCCCTTCTGCATTTTTAAAAAAACGTTTATGTAAAAAATAATAAAGAATGACCAATATGAAGGTGATTACTAGAAAATTCACCAGAATTACCATAGTCCCCCACTCACCTTTACGATTCTTTTCATAGTAAGATATTCTCTTTTAAACAAGGGTATGACAAAGGAATGGGCAGCAAAATTTTGAGGTATTTTGCTGCCCGCCTACTTTTATTTTGACGGTAGTTCTTTGGAGAGGTTAATCCTAATGCCGTTTCAGTGGAAAGATTGCCAAAATGCACCTTTTTCATTGATTAGATGCTGAATGTCTTGGTAAGGAATCCCAAATTCCGGAAAACCAAAAGCGAATGACGCAATTTCATATGGCTTAAAATAGATGACTAAATGATCTTTTGTTAAGAAAAATGGATGGTTTTCTTTTATCCCTATATACTGATCTTCGTTTATAAAGGAATCCTGATGTTGATGAATTTCCTTACCAATGATTTCACTTAAAACTTGTTTATAGTGACTCCCGGTTGTAAATAAATCTTTTAATTGATAAATTTGACCTGTTATCAAATTTATATGAACATTGATTTTACTTGGCATTCCATGGGCAGCTCCAAATGGATATTCATACCCTGTTAATTCCAGTACCAGTAAATGTTTCTGAAAAAATTGGACAGAAAAGTTACCAGAATAGCTAGAATATAACGGGCCATCTTTTGGTAAATCTTTTACCCGTGATTTATTTCTTAAATATTGGTTTACTTTTGATTGAGCCAGTTTGTTTTCCATCCCTTGGATTTTTGGATAGTAAACCAGATAATTCTTATTAGGTCTATATTTTTCTTCGCGAATGTGAATGGGCCCTGTTAAAGGAAAAATCATGTTCTGAGTCCATACAAGATTGCCATTAAGATCATAGTAAGAATATCTTTCATCCACGATAGCTTGAATCAAATCTCCCTTCAAACTTACTGAACCAGTCCCGTTGAAAATAGGAAGGTTTTGAGCACGGGTACCTTTTTTGTTTATAAAAAAAGTTTTTACATCTTTTGTAACGGATCCATATTCTCCTTGGTAGTCACTAACACTATCATAAATAAAATCGGTAAGAAAATTGCCGGTGGTTGTATCAGCAATAGCAAAGACAGAGCCTGTATGTGGATATTCCGGATCGATAGCTTTAGCCACAGACGCCCGATTTTCCCCTATTAAATTAATATCATCATATTTTGGCGGGATGATGAAAGCGCCTGTTTTATCGATAAGTCCATATTGGTTTTTATAATTTTCCGAAGTATTGACAATAGCTCTTCCATTTTCAAATGGCATAGCACTCGAATAGCCAGGCGGAATGACAACCTTACCTTCCTCATTAACATATCCTGATTTGTCTTGATCCGTTTTACGAAAGGAAATCAAGCCCTCACTTAAATCACCCATCTGTTCATAAGGATAGATCCTCAGTCGTTCACCATTCAAGCCGATAAGAGCAGATGTACCGTCCTTTAATCCAACAATTGCCTGACCATCTTGAAAATCGTGTGCATATTTAAATTGTGCAGGGATTACAATCTCACCATTGGAATCTAAATAGCCATAGAGGAATTCTTTTCTATTCACGAAATCCTGAAAAACGAGACGATGTTCATGAAAGTCACCAAAATACGTAAACGAATAGGTTTGGCCTGTTAGTATTTTTCCAGTTTCATCTATTACTTTATAACCCTTGTCTTCCTCATATACTATCGAATGGCCTTCAGAAAAAGGATAGATGGAATTATAGATTGGCGGAACCACAAAACGGCCGTGTTGGTCAATGATTCCAACATGACCCTGTAGCCAAACAATAGCCAATCCGTTCATTTGGAATTCACTTACATCCTCATATTGAGGATAGATAACAAACTGACCTCGATTATTGATAAATCCCCATTTTATACCATTTAATGTTTTATATGAAGCTGGAAATAAATCATTCACGTCTAAATTCTGTTCCATGTACACATCACCCGTTTTACCATTTCCAATATCTTATGGAGTGATTTAAGAATAAGTGATTTGAAGAGACGGAAAATTGCTTATACCTGGCACTAACAAAAAAGCCGTTCCCGACTGGAACGACTTTTTTGAGTCACATCCTAAACCCAAACTCTATCTATTTAATGTTTACAGCATTAAAAGCTTCCTTAAGAGCATTTGCTGCCTGACTAATGACCTCATTCCCCTTCGCCAATACACCCGGCATCCAGAAGAATCCGTGAATCATCCCGTCATAGCGGGTTTTCTCAACTGGTACACCTGCTGCTTTTAGACGTTCTGCATAGGCTTCTCCTTCATCACGCAGCGGATCAAAACCTGCCGTGATAACGAGTGCTGGCGGAAGTCCGCTTAAGTCATCTGCTAATAAAGGCGAAGCATACGGATTTTTACCGTCCTGTTCATCTCGAAGATAATGATTCCAGAACCATACCATCGTATTCTTTGTTAAAAAGTAACCTTCTGCATTTTCCCGATAAGATTCCGTATCATAAGAGTGATGGGTCACCGGATAAATAAGCATTTGATAGGCAAGAGAAGGACCTCCTTGATCCTTAGCCATCAAACTTACAACAGCAGCAAGGTTTCCTCCTGCACTGTCACCGCCAACAGCAATCCGTTCTGGGTCTACCCCAATAGATGCCGCATTTTCCGCCACCCACTTAGCCGCAGCATACGCATCTTCAGCAGACGTCGGAAACTTGTGCTCCGGTGCCAATCGGTAATCAACCGATACTACGACACAGCCTGCTCTGTTTGCCAACATGCGGCAAGGCACATCAACAGTGTCCAGATTGCCAATGACCCAGCCGCCGCCGTGGTAGTAAACCAATGCTGGGAATGGACCTTCACCCTCTGGTGTGTAAATCCGAACAGGGATCTCCCCGCCTGATACAGGAATTGTCCTATTTTCTACCTTCTCTACCTCCTCTGGAGCTCCTGCCAGCAGTCGGAAATCAGCAGCCATCCTTGCTTGCTCAGGTGTAAGCAACTCCATTGGCGGTGCACCTGCAGATTCCAGCTGTTTTAAAATAAACCACGCTTGCGGATCGATACTCGACATAAAAAACCCCTCCTTAACTAAGCCTTCATCCGTACCATTGGAAGATAACACCGTAGTAAACCCTTCATAACCCCTAGCCGCTATATCATTACAAATGATACGATAGAGCCCGACTCCTCCGGCAAAAGCGAGGAATCCACGCGGCTTGCCTTCGATATTGGCGCCCATATACCAGGAATCCGTTTTGGTAAGAAGCGACATATCAGCAATGGCCCGGCATTGCTGGCTCCAGAATTCTTCCGCTTCTACAGTTGCTTCAAATGCTTCCAAATGATGTTCACGGAGATAATCAATACAATCAGCCACCCATTCTACGTGCTGCTCAATCGAAACCATCATGTTACTTAGAACCGATGGGCTCTGAGGACCAGTCAACATAAACATGTTCGGGAAACCGGTAGTTGCCAGTCCCAGATAAGTCTTTAAATCGGCACCGTTTGCCCACTTTTCTTTCAGCGACACATCATTTTTTCCACGAATATCAATTTTAAACAAAGGACCGGTCATAGCATCAAAACCAGTCGCAAACACAAGAACGTCTAATTCATACTCCTCATCTGCCGTCTTGATTCCATTCGGTGTAATTTCCACTATTGGGTCTGCCTTTATATCGACAAGGGAGACATTTTCTCGGTTATAGGTTTCAAAGTAGTTCGTATCTATGATAGGACGTTTTGTAGCGTAGTAGTATGTGGGCATCAGCTTTTCTGCTACTTCGGGGTCTTGCACAATTTGTTTAATCTTACTGCGGATAAAGGTTGCGGCGGTTTCATTCGATTCTGGCAGTATGCCAATGTCATTGTAGTTATAGGTTAGGGTAAATAATCCACCCTCCTGCCAAGCCCTTTCATACAGACGCTCTCGTTCTTCTAGGGAATCCTCCAAGGCGGATCGCATCCGAGGTCCGTACGGTACTCCGTGCATGGAGTAACGCATGAGCTGTTTAATTTCGTTGATATTTTCCCTTGTCTGGCGGATTACTTCTGTGTCATATGGATGATTTTGCGCTGGACAGCTATACTGTGGTGTCCGCTGAAAGACGGTGAGGCGGCCTGCTTCTTTGGCAATAACTGGGATGGCTTGAATTCCGCTTGAGCCGGTTCCAATCACACCTACACGCTTACCACTGAAGTCTACCTTTTCATGAGCCCATCTTCCTGTGTGGTACATCTCGCCTTTAAAGCTGTCTAACCCCTTAAATTTTGGTATGTTAGAGGAAGAAAGGCACCCTAATGCCGTGATAAAGTACTCAGCAGAGACTAGCGTACCGTCTTCCATTCGAATCTCCCAATTTCGGTTTTGTTCATTGTAGCGTGCAGCTATAATCCGTGTCTTGAACTGTATGTCGCGCCTAAGGTCCAGTTTATCTGCCACAAAGTTTATGTAGCTTAATATTTCCGGCTGCTCAGCATATCTAGATGACCATGTCCATTCGTTCAAAATCTCTTCGGAAAAAGTATAATTATAGTAGATACTTTCAATGTCACAACGCGCCCCTGGGTAGCGGTTCCAATACCAGGTACCCCCAACATCTTCCCCCGCCTCATAAACCTTAACCGAGTAACCAGCCTCCCGCAGTCGATGAAGCATATACAACCCGGAAAAACCAGCCCCAACTACAACAGCATCAAACACCTGAACGTTTTGTTGATTTAATGTCACCTCAAATGCCTCCCTTAAAAGAAAGTTTTGTACCGATAGCGCAATTATTGTAAGCGTTTACAAATATATTCTACCTGGATGCTGACAATTCCTTTTCTTTATATCTTTTTTTCAAAACATTGTAAAAAATTACAGGGATGGAATTAGTCGAATGAAGTGGACATTTTTTTTGGGGAAAAATTCCTCGTTTCATTCCATTTAGAAGTCATCCCTGAAATTGATCAGTTTTGGGATACGATTCATCGTACGAAAAATTTTTCTAAAATTGGTCCTACTGAGGTCACCCATAAAATCATGGACAAAATCGTTGATACATATTTTCCAATCCTTCAACAAATGGAGGATCACATCCTTTAATTGAAAGCAGCTTTGATTTATCTAACAAAACCATGATTCAAGAAACCTTTTCAGCACGAAGCAAACTTTTTAAAATTAGAAAAACGATTCTCCCGATGCGTGAACTATTATACCGGGTCACCGAATCAAAACGGCTCCCCATCCCCCCCAAAAAAATGGTGTACTTTCAGGACATTCACGACCACTTGATTAAATTGAGTGATATGGTCGACTCTTCAGTCAAATGACTTCAGAAATTCGTGATAACTACATCTCAATCAACTCGTTTCGGATGAATTCAATCATGAAAACCTTGACAGTTATTACGACTATTTTCATGCCACTAACTTTCATCGCAGGTATATATGGGATGAACTTTGAAAAAATGCCTGAATTGGAATGGGAATATGGGTATTTTCTTATTATTGGAATCATGTTGCTCATCGGGATTGCTATGATGAATTGGTTTAAACGAAAAGGCTGGTTTAGGAACGATTGATAGTAAGAACATTTTTAAGATTATTTACTATGGCTCATACATAGCAAAAAAGTCGTTGCAAATAAGCAACGACTTTATACATTTAGACATTTAACTTCTTAAATTATGATCCTGCCCCGTAAGTAAAAAAGCGACTGCTCTTATTGAACAAACGCACCAGTTAGTGAAAAAAGGAATTCACTTGAAATTCAATTGTTGCCTTAGTTTCAGAATACACTTTAAAATAGATTCTCTGTTTTTAGCACTCTTTATCCAACTAGGAAGTCTACTCGCCAAACTATTATTATTAATATTAGGTATATGTTCTCTTAAGGATGCGGAGACATAACTCTCTAAAAAATCGAGGTGTTCTTTATTATAAGCCCAAAGAGTATTACCACAGCAATCAGTCGTTAACCATAAGATAAATTCACCATACTTCTCTGAACCGATACTTACTGATTGTTTAGAGCGAGTTAAACCGCACATTTCACAAACCAACTTTGGATGGGTTTTACGTGGATTTCCAATTATCTTAGCACAACGATGACAGCGAGGGCATTCTACAAGTACACAATCAAGAAAATAATAAATTCCTTTTCCTGTATCTTTAAACCTTGGTTTTTCCACTAGTATCATTCTCCTTTCATCGTTTAATAAATATTATATTAACTGTATAACGCTAATTATAATTAAAAATTCCATAAACCTCTTCATCTATCCTGCATCGATAGTCTAAAGTGCCTAAATCTAACTAAATACAACAAAACCTTCCAATTAGAGTACATCGGAAGGTTATTTGGCATGGACTTTTTTAGAATATCTTGAGTCTAATAAACTTTTTATTGAAAAATCTTGACAAACTATTAGCTGGTTTAGCTCTAACAAAAAAGGAATTGCAATCACAATCCCTTTTCTTAAAAACTCCTTATTACCCCGAAATAACCTTTTTATTATAAATACTCATCACTCACAGGTCTGTAATAATAGGTATCTTAATCGTTTTATTATTAAAATCAATCTTCGGAGTTAAGTCATATGACGTTTTTTTAAATTCAATTACCCCTACATTGGTATGCTAAAACGAGCTATATATTCATCATTATTATCAATAATTACAAATTCATCTTTGTTTGTAAATAAAGCAAAATTGAATTGCATTATGAGTTTCCAATTGTGAACTAAATTGTATTTTTCTAAAGGGATGATTTGTTCATCCACCATTTTTTCTCCATTCGGCTTTTGTTTTTGTTTTTTATCATTCCCCACCAATGACTTCTTCTCCTTTCTTTTCTACTCATTTAGATAAACTATGATTGGTTTTGTCTCAGCGTGTGGACACGTCTACAAAAAATAAAAATGTGGCTGTTTTATCAATTCTCTATGGTAGTTGAACAAGCATCTTTTCTTTTATTGCATATAATCGTCAAAGTGTGCAGCAGCTATCTTTTATTTATATATTTCCATGGTTGTCCAGTTCTTTTTAAATTATTGCATCTCTCTTTTCAACTATTCTGGCCCGTTAGCACAATAACAAAAAGGCTGCTTTTTAATCGCAGCCAGATCTTCAAGGAAAGCACCCGTTACTTTAAGTACATTTTTTCACAATCTTTTTTGTACTACCTATTGGTTTATAGGCTCAAAATCAATCCCTTGCATAATAAAAGAGATGAGTGATTTGATAAATTCTTCCCGTGGTACCTCTCTATTTCTTCTCCATTCTACAGATGCACCGTAAATTCCCCAACTTAACATGACAGCTGTTCTCTTTAGTGCTTGATTTTCGTCAATTGAACGTCTTTTTAACAACATTTTGTAAAAAATAATTTCTAGTTGTTCCCTTATAATGCGAGCTATGGTATCTTCGTACCCTCTATGGCAACGATTGGATAAGGAATTTTGAAAATTCGTAATGGCTATAAAGATACTAACAATCACTTCTTCATTTAGTTCGTTTTGCTCAACCTTATCAGAATCCAAATTGATCAACAGGACTTCTGATAATACCTTTTCTAATAAGTCGTATTTATCCTCGAAATGATAATAAAACGTCGCACGGTTGACCATTGCCTCTGTTGTAATATCTTTAATGGTAATATCCTTGAATTCTTTTTTACCTGAAAGTTCAATAAAAGAATCCATGATTAATTTACGTGTCCGAAGAATTCGGGGGTCCGTTTTTTCTTGAGTCATTCAAAAGTCCCTCCTACTTTTTCAACAATTTTTCAAAAGTGTTGTATATACGATAAATCCAATTAATTATCGGTAATAGTGTTTTTCATTATGTACTACAATGCAATTGTACAACAAATGATAATTCAAAACTAAATGGGCAGCTCTTTGTGCCTGCCCTTTATTGTAACAAACACAAAGGAGGAATCTTACATGAATAAAAATAATAACATGATTTGTGATTTAGAAACAGGTGTATGTGGTGTAGTTGGAGAGGAAGATATGGAGATCATTGATTTCAATCAACCGAAGACAACAGTGGATTTATATTATGTGACAGACCCTATATGCTCACATTGTTGGGCACTCGAACCAGTTCTTCGCCGTTTTGTGGAGCAGTATAGCCATTATTTTAACTTCCATACCGTTATGGGTGGGTTGCTGGAAAAATGGCATGATGGACCCATTGATCCCGCAAATGGTATATATAAACCTGCTGACGTTGCTGGTCACTGGAGAGAGGTAGGCAAACATTATCGCATGCCTATTGATGGTTCACTAATGATTGACAATCCAGTCCAGTCATCTTTCCCACCATCTCGTGTTTATAAAATTATTCAAAAGCATCATGGTGAGGAAAAAGCATTTGAATACCTACGTCGTGCTAGAGAAGCTCTGTTTGCTTTCAATAAAAACATTGGTGAGGAATCTGTCCTAGTAGAAATCGTTAATGAAATGGGACTAGATGGTGAAGTAATTGTAAAAGAAGCTGACGAACAAACTGGTCACAATTTATTAAATGAAGACTTCGTACTAACTAGAAAACTTGGTGCTAGAGGGTTCCCTACTATTATCATGGTTAATGAAGAAAATAAAGGGGTTAAAATCGTTGGTGGTCGCCCTTTAGAAAACTATGTTACTGGACTAAAGCAAGTTCTAAATGTAGAAGAACTACAACTAAAACAACAACCATCTCTTTCTAACTTGCTTAAAAAAGAGAAACTTCTGTTTTCAAAAGAAATTGAAGTTATGTATGATGTTGAAAAATCGGATCTTACCAACTTTATTGGCAAAGAACTTTCACCAACTAGTTATCAAGTGAAGGAACTTTTAGGAGAATTGTATTTTACAACTACTACAAAATAAGGGAGAATGACAATGGCGTACGTATTACAAGTGGATTTCAAAATGAATGGACCATTCGGGGATGAAATGGCGGAGGCGTTTTCTGATTTAGCGAAAAGTATTAATGAAGAAGTTGGCTTCATGTGGAAAATCTGGACAGAAAGTCCTGAAACAAATGAAGCAGGTGGAATTTATATTTTCGAAACAAAAGGAACAGCTGAAAAGTATTTTAATATGCATTCTAAAAGATTAGCTGGATTTGGAATAACCGATATAAACGCAAAAATCTTTGCCAACAATTCTAAACTTACTGAGATTACTAAAGGTCCAGTTAAATAAATAAAAAAAACTGTAAAATTTTACAATAAAGTATTTGCATCTTACATTGGTGTTTTTCTCAAGGAAAAGAAGAAGAAGTGGCTCTGTCGCCACTCTTCTTCTTAAGGTACTATACTGATAGGTTTTGGTATAAAACTAGCTCTTGAAAAGACTCATAGTGTGATTATTTAGATATATTAGGTAAGACCCTTGATTTCCCTAAAGCGAAGGGTCTTATTTTTTGCCGGAATAAATTATCTTTATCAAACTTGTTAAACTAAACTCCCCATTAGTTTAAGTGAAACTCTTCACAATGTATCAGGAGAGAAGCTACATAATTCCTAATGATATTAAATAAAGTCCTTATGCTTATATGCAGGAGGACTTTAAATGTGATTTATAAATGATTCTTATTCCTTATTAATTCATCTCTATCGGATGCCATTGGAGGCTGTTCCAACCATCCATTTTTTATCATGATATTTGCTCCATCTTCGGAATACAACTGAACTTCTAAGGATAGCCTGTTATACATTGCACTAATATCACCTCTAGGACTTTGACTGACAGCTGTACCATAATACCCTATGCTTAAACCAATCAAACCAGATGTGAAGAACATCATAAGTTTATCGGAAAATGTATACGCTGTACTATTTGTTATTTCTGAATCCCAACCCATAGGTGCAGGGAGTTTACTTTCCTCTAACTTCCCTCTAAATAATTTAATATGTTTATTCCCAATTTCTAATCCTTTTAAAAAGAATTGTTTTACATCCTTATCTTGTGCAATCTGACTAAATCCAGTAAGTGTTGCAACTCCCAAAGCGTTTCTTTGGAGATTGGCAAATAAATTGTCTACTTCAGCAGCTGTTAATGGTCTTTTCTCGCCAAACACATCTAACATAAACCATTGCTTTTTCACAAATTCAACCTTCTCTAAATTAGGCAAGCTGGGAGATCTGATAAACAATCCTTTTGACAATAATAAATCGGTTGATTTTTTATATAATTGCATTGTTTCGCTAAGGCAGTCCATGTAATAGTTTTTAATGTCACCCCTTACAGATGCTGAAACACTACCAGCGTATGATGTAAGTCCAACCTTAGACATTTGGTTTAGAAAATTAAGTACAAAACTGTCAGAATAAAGTCTAGGAGCAGTTAAGTCTACATCCTCTTTTATACTAAAACCATATGGAACTACATTTTTTTCCTCAGTTAAAATGGCTGTAATTTTTTCAATATGTGTCTTAGATAACCCTAATGCATATTTAATTATAGACTTAATTTCTTCATCCTCAGATTTTTCTAAAAAATACGAAAGAACACATATGCTGGAGCTATCATTTAAGTATTGAATCCAAAGTTGAGCAAGTTCACCAGCTGTTAGCCTGATTTGGTTTCCCTTTTCCTCCATAAGTAACCTCCAAAAAAGATATACTAAAAAATAACTTCCCCATAAATTACCTATAGTATTTATTAGTTACATTAATACCCAACCGTGCAAAATATGAGCCCAGCAAACGCTAAAGTTCATACTACTTCTTATACTGTTCTTGTTCACTAAACTGCACAATATAAAAAACGTCCCTGCTTGTTACAGAAACGCCCCCATTAGTTGAAGAAGTCTTTTCCGTTACAATTTAGTTATTTTTTTTATTTTCAAAAAGATATTGAAACCAATACAGTAAAAATGCCTTAGAAAAATAATAGAGGAAAAACTGAAATCCATTTAACCGAACTAATTTATAATGTTTTATTTTTTTTGCAAATTTTGCAATTGGAGAAGCAAAGAAAGCATCTACAATTGCGTTAAGTAATATAAACATTTTAAAGTTTCCATATGTCCATTTTAATATCCACAGGGAACCTACAAAAAACGGTCCAATAAGATAAGGAAACTCCCCGAATAAGAATGCTTTCGGTTTATTATAAAAAACCCACCATTTACGTTTTTTTCCAATTAGTGTAGTGATAAATTCTATAAGGAAAATACAAAATGAAGCTGGAAGAAACCTTTTTGTATTTCGTAGCCCGAAAAAGGGTAGTGTCAGCCATGATAGTAAAACTATAGTAACATTAACTAATCTTTGAATTTTTATTGTCAAAGCTTCATCATCCTTTTTTTCAAAACCTAGTTGTTAAAATATCCAATAAATAACATTAGTATGTAAAGGAATTGCAGTCACAATCCCTTTTCTTAAAAACTCCTTATTACCCCGAAATAACTTTTTTATTAAAATTACTAATCACACACCGTGCTTTGTAATAATAGGTATCTTAATCGTTTTATTATTAAAATCAATCTTCGGAGTTAAGTCATATGACGTTTTTTTAAATTCAATTACCCCTACATTGGTAATGCTAAAACGAGCTATATATTCATCATTATTATCAATAATTACAAATTCATCTTTGTTTGCAAATAAAGCAAAATTGAATTGCATTATGAGTTTCCAATTGTGAACTAAATTGTATTTTTCTAAAGGGATGATTTGTTCTTCCACCTTTTTTTCTCCATTCGGCTTTTGTTTTTGTTTTTTATCATTTCCCACCAATGACTTCTTCTCCTCTCTTTTCTACTCATTTAGATAAACTATGATTGGTTTTGTCTCAGCGTGTGGACAACTCTACAAAAAATAAAAATGTGGCTGTTTTATCATTTCTCTATGGTAGTTGAACAATCATCTTCTCTTTTATTGCATATAATAGTCAAAGTGTGCAGCAGCTATCTTTTTTATAAGTAAGCATTAATTGCGTCCAAGGACGCTTTTTTTATTCCCTTTTTCTTTATCGTCGTCTTTTCCTTCAAAGTTATCTATTTACAAAAATGTGATTGGTCCCTTAATATCACACTTTTAGGCACCTTTTAGATATCTTAAAAATACACTAATACCAAAAACTGAAGGGAAAATTGCTATGAATACTCATGATAAAGAACATATTGTAGATGCCGTTATCTCTTTATTAGAAATAATTGTGATTATGAAAATTGGCAAAGATCCCATTATCAAAATTGTTTTGGTTGCACTGTTAAAAACTGTTACAAAAGACCGATTAATAAGAATCTTATTGATTTTATTGACCATAATTTTAGGTGAACTTTCGGATTAACTTCGTAGTTTGGATCAAAAGCGACATAATGTATTTTTCTCTACTTTAACTAACTCCCCGTTAGCTGAATAAGCAAAAGGATCGCCGCAGCGATCCTTATATTTAACAATAACAATTGCCCCTGTTAGTTGAAGAAGAGTATCAAACTATGAAAATAATATTTAGAGAAAACGGAAATACTTGGGCAGTAACCACATAACTATAGATATAGGACAAGATAAGTGGTGGTGTGTTAAGTTGAAAATTTTTTTATTTGTAATTTTAACACTTATAATAATTTCCATTCTCCTTATTATTCTTTTTAAAAAAAGAAACCAAGCTACCCAAATCTACTCCATTCAAACTTTTTTAGGTAGCGGTTCCTATAATCAACTTGAAGATGAACCAATTGAACAAAAGAAATCACTAATTGATGTAATTAATGATTTCTTTCAGGATAATAACGACGATGAAATCATTGATGATGACAATGGAGACATTGATGATGATGGCGATGACGCTGGAGAATAGTCTTAATCCATACATTATTTAACCCGTTATTTGAAGAAGGAAAACTAATATATAATCCTGATATCTTCCCAACCATACACAAGTTCGGAAAGTTTTTTCCCTGCAACCTCAACTTCAACGGTATCTATTTTTTTAGCACCAAGTGCTTCATAAAATAGACGAGAAATATTATCTTTCAAGACAAGAACAAGCATAGAGTTTAATCCCATTTCTTTAATTTCATCAACTATTGGTTTTACAAGTGCTTTTCCAATACCGTTGCCTTGATTCTCTTTTAAAATGTATATTGCATATAGCTCCCCTTCGAACCCATTATAAATGCCACTTCTTTCTTTACCACCAGAAGAAAAACCAACAATTTCCCCTTCCTTGTTTTCTGCTATATATACTCCGCCATTAGGAATATTGTTTTTCCATAACTTTTCTCTGCTATCATATGTTAGATTATTTAAATATTCGTCTGAAACTATATTCTTATATGTAGTTTTCCAGCAATCAACGTGTACTTTAGCTATTCCTTTAGCATCAGATAAAACTGCTTTTCTAATGTTTATAATCCCATTTTTCATTAATTCCCCTCTCCTTCCTAGCAGTAAATTTTATCATATACTCCCCATTTCTAGTTCAACTAAACTGACCCGTTAGTTCAACAAGAAAAAAGATCGCCGTAGCAATCTTTATCTTTAACTCTTGCACCCTATAGTTTAAGTAGAAACCTTCACAATGTTTTAACTTTAACATAATACAATCCCTGAAATGTGATGGTTCCAGAATCCTGACTGTCAATCTTTATATAGTAACCATAAAGTATTTTGATTTGATTGTGAGAGGTAACCATTCAATATGATAATGACCATCAATCATATATATTTCATCTTTTCTCCCAGTCGGTTTCATAATTTCACCATGTAACACCTCATGGTTTCGAAAATAAGCATAGATGCCATCTATTTTCGCACCACTGTAAAATAATTTATCTTGGACATATGTAACCGCATAAGTATTAGTAAAACCAATCTGTTTCACCTGTTCCATAAACTTGATATCTTTAACAAAACTAAACATAGATTCTGGATGCTGTCCGTTTTTCGGAAACTTTAATTCAATTGCGTATTTTTCCTCCATATCTGGATGGTATATCACGATATCAATTTCACTTTTCACACACTTAACACCGTCATTGAAAAATCTAACGTTTCGTTCAAATTCTACTTTATAAGGTTTCGAGATTTCGTTACGTAAAAAAACCCCTAATTCATGTTGTAAAGAAAATTCATTATAAATTTCAATCGAATGATTTTCTATTTTGTTGAAAAATTTTTTTATGTAGTTTTCTATGTTCATATTTTTACGCCCCCTCCATTCAAAAATCTGATTAAAAGATAGAAATATTTAGTTTTGTATACCGTTTGTCGTATTGATTTGAATAAATAGAACTTTAATATAATTTCAATTTTATATTCTACTCTCAAATTTACGAAAGTCACAGAAGAAAGTTTCAATATTTCCTCAATAACTTTTTTCAACTATCCAGTCAGTACAAAAAGCCTTATTCCATTAAATGGCCCGATAGTTGAACAAAAAAAGCTGCCGAAGCAGCGACCGTTCTTAAACTATTGCCCCAGATAGTTGAACAAGAAAAGCTGGGTTTTTAGATTTTTGCTTTGCTAAATCCATTAAGTTTTTGAGATTTCCCGTTACTAAATATAAAAGCCCTAGAAGGACTCTAATCTACGCTGTTAACCCCATTAATTTTTCGAAAAGATTAACCTACAAGTAAATTTCAACACCTAATTATTTGCCTATTCATAATATACAATTGGGAATTTATTTGATCTATGAAGTAATACCCACCATACACGAAAGGATGATTCCGTGTCTAACAATAAAACTTACGATTATATTGTCATTGGGGCTGGAACAGCTGGGGGAGTAATCGCAAAAGAATTAACCGATGACCCAAATACATCTGTACTCGTCCTTGAACCAGGGACTAATATGATTAATGAACTTAGCAACCCTTCACGTGCCACCTCTAGTGCTTTAGCGACTGATAATAGACATTCCTTTAATATCCTTACAAAAATTCAACCAAGTATTGCCAGTCAGCTTAGAGTATCAAGTGGTAGAGCCATTGGCGGGAGCTCTGAACATAACGCTATGTATGCAGTACGTGGAAGCAGGGAGCTTTATGATGAATGGGCCCGTCTAGTTGGACCACAATGGAGTTACAACAATATTCTATCCTTATTTAAAAAGAATGAAACCTATACAGGAAACACTCAAGATCCGGATGAACGAGGGATAAACGGCCCCATTTTTGTTAGACAACAAAACATTCCTCATGGTGGACTTACCACGATACTAGCTAGAGCAACATCCGATATATTAAATATCCCTATTGTTGAAGACTATAATACTGACATAAGGGATTGTACCTTTTTCAAATCCCAATTCTTGAATAAAGAGGTCCGTGGAAAACTTGTCCGCTCCTCTACTGCAACAGGATATTTGAATAAAAAAATCGTCACACAAGGAAATGAGTTCCACCCGGATGAGGTGGGAGTTGACGGGAGAAAACTCGTAATATTAACGAAAACAACTGTAACTAAAGTAATATTTGAGCAGGATGGGAGATATCAAGTTGCTTCAGCAGTTGAATTTGTTAGAGACGGCAGAACCAATAGAGCGTACGCTAATAACGGAATCGTTATATGTGCAGGCAATTTTTCGTCAGTGATTTTACAACGATCCGGAATTGGAAAATCAGAAGATCTGACCAAAGCGGGGATTACAACGTTAATAGAAAGCCCAAATGTAGGACATAATTTCCAATCACATTATACCGTAGGCATGGGAGTAGAAGTTGAAACTCAACGACTAGTGGAGTTAATGTCTGCTGATCCAGCTCAGCCATTTCCACTAGGTGCTTTTAAAGGAGAAGGTAGAAGAGGAGGACGCCGCCTGCAATTATTTGGCTCTACAACCCCTTCTTTTGTCCCTTATTCAGAAGTTTTCACTAACGGTTGGGGATTTGACCCTACAAAAGAGAGTAATATTATGAGCATTGGTATCTTTGATCTTAATCCAACAAGCAGAGGTTCGATAATGGTCGCACATAGTGATCCAGAGGCATATCCTTCAATAGATCTTAATCCTTTCGGAGACTCTGACGACTTAAATTTTATGGTTAATCAGTATATAGAGACTTTCAACATTATGGAGAGAGCTCGTGAACTAGATCCTGAAGGTATTTACAAGGTGGTCTATCCACCTGAAAACGTCTTTCATATTACAAATATAGAACAAAAGAGAAGAGAACTTGAACGGTATGCAAAAGCTTCTTATCATAACCTTGCCCACTTTGGAGGTCAATGTCGAATGGGCAGAAATATTCGAGATGGAGTTGTGGATGGATTTTTGGATGTCTTTGGCACAAGAAACCTAAAAGTTGCTGACCTTTCCATCTCTCCTATATTACCAGATGGTAACACATCCTTACCCGCCCAAATGATTGGATTAAATGCGGTACGATTCATTCAAGAGGAATCTTTTACAAGAAGAGTCCATGAAGAAGAAAGATGAAATAATCTGGCACCCTTGTCAAGGACATATGAAAAAAAGAGTTAAGATGCTAAAAGATGATTCCTATACTGAATGGGGCCACTGAAAAACTTACGTTTTTTATTTTTGAATCTCAAATTCAATTCAAAAAGGCAATTTGCCGTCTGTTTTTAGACGGAAAATTGCCTTTTTCCTTTTTCTATCTTTATTCTTTTTCACTAAGGAGTATTAGGATTCGCTTGAGGTTAACTGCAAATATCGCTGTGGCTCCTTGAATTTCCATTCCAAATAGACCCGCAGATGATGCCGTTTCATACCCGTGTCTATGTTTTAACTCACTATTTTTTGCTTCAATTTTATAACGAGAGCGTGCAAGTTCTTTAAATTCCTCACTGTTTTGAAATGCTTCTTGTTCCTTATGCTCAGTAGATTTTATTGAAACAGAATATGTTTTACTTTTTGCCCCTTCACTATAACAGCCCGAGCATGGAGCCACTTTCAGATTTCACCTTTCGATATAGGCAAAACTGTGGAATATTTTATTTCTCTTAACGATAAGTTAGTTTGAATTCGTGATATGCCAAGCCTATTTAACTTTCTTATAAAGCTATCCAATCCCTTCCTGTCCCTAATAACTACCTTTAGAAGATAATCATATTCTCCTGTTAAACAATGACATTCTAATACTTCTGGCATAGCTTTTAAGGCATTTTCCAAAACCTCCAATTGTTCAGCTTGATGAATATTTGTGCTAATGAAAACATAGCAAAGTAAATCGAAGCCAAGCTTCTCCTGATTTAAAATTGCGACTTGCCTATCGATAAACCCTTCACTTTCTAATCGTTTTATCCTTGTGTGTGTCGCTGGCGGGGACAAATTGACACGTCTTGCAAGTTCAGCATTACTTAACTGTGCTTCTTTTTGGATTATATCTAAAATTTGAATATCAACATCATCTAAAATTTTGCTTACAAAAGATTCCACGCATTCTTCTCCCTTAATAATTATTCAAAATTCAGGTCTTTTTCAAGGCAGCAACTTAATTTTATTCTCTAATATTTAATTTTTTATTTGAATTGTTTTAAATTTATTCAATTATACAAAATGTTGTTTTTGAAAATCAATAAAAATGTTATGATTATTAATAAATTAAAGTGAAATATTCTAAATTTCATTGTGCACAATGGCTTCTATCTTTTTCACTGTAGAAATGAAAATCAAAGGAGCTAAATGGTATGGCTAAATTTTATGTTTTATTGCTGCTTTTAACAAGCTTGCTGTGGGGAGGAAATTTTGTAGTTGGAAAATCTCTTGTCGGTCATGCTTCTCCGTTGACCTTGACGAGCTTAAGATGGATGATTGCTATAGTTTTTCTTCTGCCAATAGTATGGTGGAAAGAAAAAAGGATACTACCCTCACGAGATGCAATTCTTCCCTTATTTTTCATGGGAATCACAGGAGTTGTTTTATTTAATCTCTTTCAATTTTTAGCATTGGAACGAACAACCTCGACTAATGTTGGATTAATTTCCACATTAAATACCATCTCGATTTCCGTTTTTTCATTTATTTTTTTAAGAGAAAGAATCAATGTACTACAAATATTTTCAATGATTATTTCGCTTTTTGGCGTACTTCTCGTTCTTTCCAAAGGAAAGATCAACCTATTACTGTCAGTACATTTTAATACAGGCGATTTATGGATGATGGTAGCTGTATGCGTGTGGGGAATATATTCTGTTTGCAGTAGGTGGGCAATGAAAACGACATCCCCGTTAATGTCTACATTGTACTCTGGAATATTGGGACTTCTCATTCTTATTCCATTTAACATTTCTGATTTTACTATTTCCAATATCAATTATTCTTTTATTCAATCTATTTTATATACAGGTGTTATCTCTACTGTCGTTTGTATGGTATTATGGAATATTGGTATACAGAAGTTAGGTACTACGGCTTCTGGTATTTTCTTAAATTTCAATCCAGTTTTCACTGCAATTTTAGCGTTTATATTTTTAGGAGAACAATTGTCATGGGTACAGGGAATTGGGGGATTCATTGTGATCTTAGGATGTTATTTATTTTCACACTTTAAGACAAGTGTAATCTCTCATAAAACTGATTTATCTGCGAAGCAAGTACCAAACTCTAAGTTGGTCATCCGTTAGTTATTAAAGTAAGCTGATCGTTATGATAAAGCCTTCTATTGACGGCTCCGATCTTCTACTAAACTGCACCGTTAGTAAAAAAACGTCACTGCTTATTACAGTAACGAACCTGCTAATGGAATAACGACTTTTCTACTAAAACCACCCTTTATGCATTCCTTTTAGAAACTGTTCTGTGATAGGAAATCCAGAACTCTCCCCTATAACAGAATCAATTCCACAATATGGGCAAACTGCTGTGTCATCATCATCCTCCCATTCATCAATTTCATTGGGATTAAATATTTTCAAACAATGAAAGCATCCACATAAGCTATCCTTTTCTAACTCTTTTCTATTATGACTACTATAACGATGTGCTTTTTCAAAATGGACTTCCATAATTTTCACCTCTTTTAAAGATAGTATCCTTTTTCTTATTGAAGTATTCTGCCCTTTAGTTCAATAAGAAAAAGCCACCAAATATGGCAGCCTGATCTTCAATTAATGCCCCCGTTAATTCAATAAGAAAAGGTTGCATTTTTAGTAACCTTTTGTTTATTTATTCCTTTGCCATTCACTCTTAAGAAGAGTGTAGTGATAATATTTTTCATTTTCAATTTCTAAATCTCCAAAAAAATTAAAACCACTTTTTTGAATCACTTTATTCGAACTTACATTTTGTGTTAGAACAATTGTATTTAAAAGTTCGACATTGGTATTCTCAAACAAATAATTAATCAATCCTTTAACTGCTTTTGTTGTGTACCCTCTATTTCTGTAATGTTTTGAGATTGCATAGGCAATTTCTCTATTGGGGGCTGGTAATTCTTCTTTAATTCCTGTATTACAAAAACCAATAAATTCGCCAGTTTCCTTTAAGATTATCCCTAATTTCAAGTAATTCTGTTCTTCAATATTAGGCACTGCTGATAAAAACTTTTTGTTTGAAGGTATTTCATAATTTGTTACCCAATCTAATCGTTGTTCTCTTGTTGATTTCCAATCAGGTAAATATTCATAAACTTCGGGTTGGGAGGTAATTTCATATATTGCATCAACGTCTTCTATCCTAAATTCTCGAAGTAAAATATCCCCACAGTCGATAGTAAACAAATCGTTCAAGTTTTGATCCCCTTTTTTCCCTTTTTTCAATATAAATTCTTCGAAAATTCGGAAATTCCTTCTTCAACTATCCTCCCTCTATATAGAAAGGTAAATCTCACGATTTCTCTTGTTTCCTTATCCAAAAGTTGGATAACTAGCTAAAGTATGGTTGCACTGGTGGATCTCCACATTTCTCATGGAGGTAACCCTCCCATATCTCACAGAGTCTTTGCTCCAAAATTCCTTCGTCCAACCTTTCCATGAGGTGGATGTCAGTCATGCTGCCCGACAGGGTCCTTGCCCGTATCTTAGTTGATTTACTGACTAATCCGTGCTTCAAATGTCTAAAAAAATAAAACTACTACCTAATGAATTTCACTCTAAGAAATTTAAGCTGCTGGATTACTTATGTTTTAATCGGTTTACTGAATGGTATATAGGGACAAAGTTAATTTTGAAAATAAAGTGTTAATTACTATATAACTTCATTACAAACTAGTTCCATTGACTAATAATATATGTTTACAATAAATTTTGCCCGTGGTAAACTTTTGTGCAAAAGAGAAACATTTTAACCTATTTGACATATGATTTATTAAAGAAAAAACAACTTTTAGTGCTTTTTTAAACCAAAAAATTTCTTTAGGGAAAAAAATTGCCTTAAGGAAAAACAAAGGAGGAAAAATTTTGGCGAAAATAAGAAAATGTGTAGGATTGTTTCCATCACTTATTGTTTTAATGCGTGTTCTTTTTGGAGTAGGTTGGTTATTGGCAGGAGTGACTAAAATTACTGATAAGTTATGGTTTAGCGAACCAGGTTTATTTTTGAAGGATTATCTAATAAATTCATTACAAAAGTCCAATGTCCCACCCTTTTATAAAGTTTTTTTAGAGAATATAGCTTTAGAACATGTAATGGTTTTGAACTACGTTATCCCAATTGCCCAAATTATACTTGGTATATTTCTTATTGTAGGTTTATTTACCATACCTTCTATCCTTTCTTGTCTCTTTATGCATATTAACTTTATACTTTCTGGAAATATAAATTTAATTAGCCTTATTCTTTATACAAGTGCATTTTCATTAATTATTTTTAGGTCAAATATACATTACTTCAGTCTCGATAAATATTTTAAATTAGATACTCTGTTTGTCATCAATGAAAAAGAAGGAAAAAGAACTACCTCTATACCATCTAATAAAGAAAAAAATTATAGTAGTTCTTAAATAGTGCTTTTAGTTAAATATGCCTTTTAACATTGTACCTATCCAATAGAGCAACCCTATAATATTAAACAAAATAAAAACATATAACAAAACTGTTGTAATCTTCAATCTCAATCCCCCCTTACTACTCAATTTTTTGTTAATATATCATTATTTTAAATTAAATTCTAAAATACCACTTCAATTTTATTGAAAATTAAAAACCGTCATTATTGTGACGGTTTTCTTTTGTACTTCATTAAACTTTGTTCTATTTATGATACAAGCGTACTTATTCTGGAACTAACCTGCCCCGTTACTTGAATAAGAAAAAAGCCTTGCTCCTTTTCAAGCAAAGCCCCAACTACCCCCAAATTTTGTCTAATTTATCCGAATAGAAATCAATTGCTTTTTTATAACTTATAATTTCAGCGTCCTTTGTCGTCTCTGTTAAGCATTTTAGTAACAACTCCATCGCTTTACTATGTTCGTTCAAATTATATAAGGTCATCGAATAGAACGTTTTAATTGCTCTATTATTAGGGTATGATTCGATTCCTTTTAGAAATGTACTTTTCGAAATGTTTCACAATATGTTCTCTTATACAAACAAGAATTTGCTTTAATGTATGTTTCCTTTAGCCCTATTTAAACGTGTGAAATGAACAAAGCAGCATAAGAAATACATATTAGAGTGAACTAGGTAAGCTGATTTTCATAATACATTCCATTTTTCTTCTTTTATTTTTGAATATTTCACCTGATTACATTCCTTGCAGAATTCAGTAGGATATTCAAGTAATGCACCTGTTTGTTAAAAAAAACAAAATAGCACCCCTTTTTAAAGCAATGCCCTTGGTGTATACCTTTATAGCTGCATTAATGAGTATAAAGCGTGCTTCTTAAACGCATGAGTATAACTACTTCAGCTGGGTAGTATATGTTTAGGATGGTGTGCTTTCATACCTAGCATATTCCCTATTAATAAACGAGGAAGTGAATAGATGAATCACAGTAACGAACGCAATAACTTTATTGGTGGAAATGTAGAAGAAAGTGGCAACAACCAAGCTGGTAGTAATGCTAATCAAGGTACCAGTGAATTTGGTGAAGCAGCAGGAACTTTTACTGATGCTGTTGCGGGTGCTATGATAGGTGCTCCATTTGGACTAATTGGTACTGTTATAGGCGGTGTTTCAGGCGGTGTTATTGGTAACCAGATGGTGGAGACGGCTGAAGCAGAAAACAATACAGCTTCCAATAATCGTGATGTGAGCAATAATATTAACTCTATAAATAAGTAGCTATTTTTCATAAGGGCTCCAATCAATTTAACAAGGAAATGTAAATTTCCCTTAACCTCAGATGTTAAAGAACTGCTGCATGGGTGGCTAACGGGTGAAATGTCTCGAGGAAGAACTCAATAATGGGTTCTTTTTCTTTTGATATTATTTGCACCAAAAACGTTTAACAAAAAAACTCATATTCTTCATGTTATTCGCCTAACCTTCCTAGTTACTTGAATAAGAAAAAGCGATCCTTCGTAATTAAAGCATCGCACCCTTTAGTTTAAGTATGATTCTTCACAATCTCCCACAGCCTAAAAACTCCCTTCAAAAAATGATGAAGTGAGTTTTTTGTGCTAAATTATATAAACGTGGTTAAGCTAAACCTGCTTCATTTGGTTCCAGCTCACCTCCATTAGGAAAAATCCTTGTCCAAGCGATGGACATACGGTATACTTTGAATCCCATTTCTGCAAATAACGCGATATCTTCTTTGTAGCGATGATAGAAGTCGATCGCCTCATGGTTCGGATAACTATATTTTTCTGTATCAATTTCAAAATTGAAGCCTGGTGACTGTAATAACTTGAGTCATTCTTTTCCACCCTGGTAGAACATCTGCAATATTTAATCCTTTATTCCCTTCATGAAAACCGCCTTCTAATTGATTAGCTGTAGTAGCTCCCCCCATAGGAAACCTTCTGGAAATTTCTTTTCTTCAAAATTCATAATTAATGCTCCTTAATGAATATATTTCTAATTGTTAAAATTATTTATTATGGGGAAGAGGACTTAAGTCTCTCCCCAGATTTCTTAAAAGAAGATCATTATACGACTAATGTTAATAAACTTTCTTTTGCCTGAACCGCTTCTTTTTTCATATCGATAATATCGATATAACGGTGGGTATTTGTAATAATAACTGGAGTAGTTACCGGGTACCCAGCTTCTTTAATTTTTTGAATATCAAAATTAACTAATAGATCACCTTGGCTTACCCGATCTCCTTGTTTAACAACTGGTGAATAATATTTTCCTTCTAATTGGACAGTATTGATTCCAATATGGATTAATATTTCTGCACCTTCGTCTGACAACTTAAGAAAGATGGAAACGCAACTGACATTGCTTTTGCTCCAACAGAACCTGTTGCAGCAGCAAAAGAAATCAGCATAGCAATGATGTATGGTACCAATGGTGAATAGGTATTTGGGGATTGTCCTTTTTTGCTGGCCAGCTTTAGCACTCTCTCATTCTACCAAGAGGTTCTTTTTTTGTTCAAACCTCATTTTCATTCATTACAGGAATGCTGCACCTATAGAGGAACAAGAAAAAAGAGCCGAAGAATCGACTCTTTTTTACTCAAGTATCCACTTAGTTCCAAATATACTCCACAGAAAATTCTGTTTCCCTTAACAACCTTGCCTATTTTCTACCCCCACGAGACCATATCACCACTGGAATTAGTAATAAGGACAAAATCCCTCCCACTATAGATAATGTCAGGTAACTTGTACCTGCCACAATCATTCCAGACAAGGCCCCACCAGCAGCTCCTGACAAAGCAACTAAAACATCCACTGAACCTTGAGTTTTCGCTCGCGTGGAAATTCCAGTTGAATCAACAATTAGTGCTGTCCCACTTATCAAACCAAAATTCCATCCTAATCCAAGTAAAGAAAGAGCAATGACTAGTAGAACCATAGAATCTCCTGGTGCAAATGCTGCTACTAAACCTGACAAAAGCAACGTAATTCCAGAAGCAATAGCCATCGCAGTTCGTCCCAACTTATCAACAAGGACACCTGTAACTAATGAAGGGAGATACATGGCACCTATATGAAAACCAATAACAAGACCTACTGCACCCAAGCTATGTCCATGATGTCTCATATGAACGGGTGTCATTGTCATAATAGCTACCATTACAATTTGAGTAAGAACCATAACCGTTGCACCTACGAATATGCCTCTTTTGTTTTCTGTCTGTTCAGTTGTTACCAAATGTTTTTTATTACTAGGTTCTTGGTTGGTCGCTTCTAGCGTCCTTGCAATAATTAGCGGATCTGGACGAAGCATGATGAATAGGACAACACCTGCTAAGACATATGCTGCTGCTGCTAAAATGAAAGGACCAGTAAGAGGTGGAACACCAATAGAATGAGCGAAATTCCCCATCACATTCACTAAATTTGGACCTGCAACTGCACCGAATGTGGTAAAAACCATTGTAGTACTAATAGCAGTCGCTCGTTGTTTACTATTTGCTAGATCCGTACCTGCATAACGAGCTTGTAAATTTGTTGCTGAGCCTGCCCCATAAACAAGTAGGGAAGTAAATAACAGGAAAACACTATTTATGATTGCTGCCATGATGACTCCTATTGCTCCAAGCCCACCGATCATAAAACCCGATGTTAGACCTATACGCCGTCCATGCAGTTGAGAAAGTCTCCCAACAAATAAAGCTGCTCCTGCTGATCCCAAAGTAAGTAAAGCTGAAGGAAGTCCAGCATACGCATCAGTACCGAGCATTTGCTGTGCAAGAAGTGCCCCCACAGTAACTCCTGCTGCTAACCCTGCACCACCAAAAATTTGTGAGATACTTACAACGAATAACGTACGCTTATATAACGTTTTTTGTTTTTCTGCCGAAGAACTTTGTAACGAAGCTGTTTGAACGTCTAACGCTTCTACACCATCATTGTTTAACATTATATAACCTACCTTTCTAGAAAATTTTTTCTATTTCTCGTTCCTTCCAACTAGATTTGAATCATCATAACACGCACAAAAAAACCATACAATGTAATAATTGTATGGCAAACAATATTAGGTAAGATCATTTAGTAACCTTTTCAGGATCATCAATCCTTGCTCAAGCTCTTCAAGCGTTTTTGGCGCACAGACAGAAATTCTTACAGCTCGCTCTGGACAACTATTTCCAACTACAAAACGTTCAGCCGCATACACTTGTACACCTTGCTGTGCAGCTAACGTTTCAAATTCGGCACCTGTAATCTTGCCTGGTAATTGCAACCAACGAAAGATGCCTGTTTCAACACCTACGCACGTATAGTCTGCGAAATATCGATCTACGACTTGGTTTCTGCGAATTGTTTGTTCACGATGACTCTCAATTAAGATTTCAAATTGATTCGATACAATCGTTCGTGCTGTCAGTTCTGCTAATAACGGGGACACTGTTATATTTAAGTTATAAAGTGCCTTTGAAATTGGCTCCTTGAATTGACTCGGCACTGCTACATAGGCCAGTCGTAAGCCTGGTGCTAATGATTTAGATAAACTTGCAATATAGATAACCTGTTCTGGGGCAAATGATGCCACTGCTGGAAGTGGGTTTTTGTTGAGAAGATGGTACGATGCATCTTCAATAACGAACTGTTTATACTTTTTGGAAATTGCTGCAATCCTTTTTCGATTCTCAACAGACATAAAAGAAGCTGTCGGATTATGATAATCTGGAATCAAGTAAATGCCTTTAATATTTTCATTTTTACACGCATATTCAAAAGACGTTGGACTCATTTCATAGTTCTCTGATTTTATCGGTACGATTTGCACACTAAGCATTGCTGCAACAGTTTTTAAACCAGGGTATGTATGATGGTCAACACCAATTCGATCTCCAGGCTTACAAAGGCTTGCCAATGTAGCAGCAATCGCATTTTGACCCCCATTTGCAAATAAAATGTGATCAACAGTGGTTTCAAACCCACCTCTTCGGATTAACTTTATAGCAGCATCCTTTTGCCAAATGCTTTCGCCTGCTCGACCATAACCAAACCATTTTTCATAATCTGTTTCTTGCAGCATACTCTTTAGTTGAAGTAGCAGTGGCTCGTAAGAAGAATCATCTGGTAGTGTTGCTCCCATTTCAATTAAATGCTTCGGCTTTGTATCTTCAAGTAAATACGCATTCGATAACGCATCATACGATACAAATGTGCCACTGCCGACAGATGCACTTAACAAGCCCTTTAACTCACACACTTTAAAAGCTTTTGAAATGGTACTC
This sequence comes from Neobacillus sp. Marseille-Q6967, assembly GCF_946151075.1. Taxonomy (GTDB): domain Bacteria; phylum Bacillota; class Bacilli; order Bacillales; family Cytobacillaceae; genus Neobacillus. The sequence goes on from NZ_OX267715.1 coordinate 1,540,411, forward strand.
AAATTTAAATCCAAATAATCAGCCAGTTCACGCTGTGGAGGAAGTTTTGTTCCAGGTAATAAGACTCCGTCTAATATATCCTGTTCCAATTGCCCTGCGAGTGCTTGATAAATAGGCTTTTCAGTTTTATCAATTGATGGCTTCCAGCTCATCGGGTAGTTTTCAAAAGAATTAATTGGCATCATACGCATCCTTTTTCACACAATTATATGATTGACCCGTTAATAAAACAATTATAATTTTCTTTTATATAATGCCTTTTAGTGAATATCGTAGTAGCGTTCTTTTTACTTATTTTTTTGTGCGAATGTTCTGCAACTCTTTTTTGGGAAGAACTTGATAGAAGGCTTACAGCAGATATTTGTCCATCCTGTTTATCGGACAGTAGTCTAACCTTCATCGATAAATGATCGTTTTGTCCTTGTGATCGGGGGTACAGTTGAAGCACCTCCAATGGGAGAGGTTCCAATTATTACGATTACTGAATGTTCACTTTAAGAGTCATTTTCTCCCCGGATTGTTATTTACTTTTCACTAAGGTTACCCGGACGTTTTTTTTGAACTAAACTGCACCGTTATTTCAATAAAAAAAAGCTGCCAAAAATAGCAGCTTGTTCTTCAAGTCTTACACTCCGTTAGTTCAACAACGGACTCTTTATTATCACTTTGTTATACACTAACTTAAAACCGTTTCTTTCCATATTTCTTGCAGTTGTGATGTTTGTTTAAGCAATAATTTCCATTTTTTGTATACCGCAATATGATAATAGTGAAAACTAAAACAGAGTAAGGCAATAATCTACCTTTGATAACACCCTCCGTGAAATGCCTTGCTCCATTAATTTTTATAAAATAGGCTAATATCCAAGATTAATATTTCGGATACCATATTATATAAACAAATACTGACCTTCAACCAGTATGCTTCGTAGTGACACATTCCATTGTGTCTATGCCAGGAGAAATCCTGGCTTTTTTACTTTACAATTGTTCAATAAATACTTTAGTTACATGATTAGAGTTTTTTCTTTACTATTTCTCCTTCGCTAATTTATCCCTATAGACTGCCATTGGAGGTTGCTCAAGCCAACCTTCGTTTATCATAATGTTTGCTCCGTCTTCAGAATACGCTAATGTTTCAGCCTGTAAGCGTGAATAGTCTGTTATTAAGTCACTTTTCTGGCTCTGTGAAAGAGCAACACCATAGTTACCTAAACCAGCATATGTCATAAGGTTAAAGTGAAACATCATTAACTTGTCAGAAAAAGGTGCTTCTGTTTCGTCAGTTATTTCATGGTCATGTGACATGGGAACAGGTAGGTCAATCTGCTCTAAGTAGGACCCTAAAACGTTAATATGTTTTTTTGCTATGTTTTTTCCTTTCATCATATACTCACGAACTTTTGTTGAAGAAGCTACTTGAGCAAATGCGGTTGCGATAACTTCACCCAACAAGTTTGTCTGAATATTAGCATAGAGATTTGTCACTTCTAATCCAGTTAGGGGGCGATGATTCCCTATAAAATCAAACAGAAATGACTGTTTTTGAATAAACTCTAATTGCCTTGGCTTTGGAATTTGAGGAGGCCGAGTAGCAAGTCCTTTCTCCAGTAAAAGTTGGGTTACCTCTTCACTTAATTCAATAATGGACGTGAGGACTTTTGAATAAAAAGAACGGATGTCTGCCCGATAAATATTAGGTATAACAACTGAATTTACTGCTAGTCCGCCCTTAGTCATATTTTTTATGTAGTATAAATAAAATGAGTCTGAAAACAAACGTTTCGCTTTTAGGTTGACGTCATCATTAGTAAAACCTTGTGGAATTGGTATGTTCTCTTCTGTAAAAATGCCTCTTATAATCTCAACGTGTTGCTGTGACAAGTCTAATGCATGCTCAACAACTTGTTTAATTTCTGTGTCCTCATTATTAACTAAAAAATACTTTAGGACACAAATGGACATGCTATCAGCGACATAATTACTCCATAGACATGACATTTCAGCAGTTGTTAAAGGAATGTTTTGCACTGTCATTAGAATCTACCTCTCAGAGTTGCAAATTTTTTATGTACGAAGTAGGATTCCCTTTTATTTCCTAATTATCAAAAAAACTATACTTACTAAATTAACCTCCCCGTTAGCACAATAAGAAAATCTATATCTTTGACAGCTCGCTCTTCAACTCTTACACCCCTCATTTAAGACAAGTATCATCCTGTAATTGCACAAATTTATTAAACTGTTACATTTTTAACAAAGAAAAAAGAGTATATTTTTTTCCTGTTATAAGCAACTTAATATGAGGTTCAATAAAAAGTGCGTTAATCCTAATTGGATCAACGCACCCGTTTTATACGTTTAGCGTGACGCTTTTGGCGGCTGGTACTCGTCACATTTACGTTGGTTATTATTTTTAAATTTCGTAAATGTTTTTTCAAAGTTGCTACCACATGTACATTTAAATAGTAACTTTTGAGAAAAAACGTGATATTCCGTCGTTAGTCTTATTAAATTAAACTGCACTTTTGTTCAATAAAATCCGCCTGGTCCTATAAATCATCCAACACCTCTTGTGCGGCTCTTTCCCCGCTTTCAACTGCACCATTTAAATACCCTTGATAATCAATGGATGTATGTTCACCTGCAAAAAAAATATTACCTTCGCGTTCCCCCTCTATTCCGGCAAATTTAGTATATTGCCCGACCCTCCAGTACGAATAGGAGCCTCTTGTCCAAGGATAGCTAAGCCAGTGGTCAATTGTAGATAAACCATTCCAGTTCTCGATACTTCCCGGTAATACAGGCTCTAACCTTCTCAAGAAATCCACTGTAATCGCCGCGCGTTGTGCATCTGTTGAAGCAAACTGTCTAGCAGCGGTTCTTCCACCGGTATAGTCAACTAGTATTCCTGATTTTCCAGGTTGGGCACGTGAAACCTCATACGTACTTTGATAGCCAGTATCTCCAAATGTTTCGCCATTGTTTCCAAGCTTGTACCAATACCGATTAATAAATTGTGCATGAAGCTTTGTGTTTACACCCATTCCTAGCTCTTGAATTGCGATATGTTTTAACCGCCGGAATCCCGCCTTCCTATAATCCAGTCTTCTTAAAATGCTAAAGGGAATGGCAATAATCACCTTATCCGCAAAAACTTCCCACTGTCTTTGTTTATTTTGAAAGACAAGCCTTATGTCATTTTCGCCGTTTTGTTCAATCTTTATGAGTTCTGAATTACACTCAATTTGCCCGCTAAGTTTCTTGGCTAATCTCGTTACGAGTTGATCGTTGCCTCCTCTTATACGGAATCGTTCATCCGACTCCCCAAAAATTTGCAAGGGGCCTCTTGGGGCATATCCTAACAAATAAAGGAGATTTAATGCACTCTGCATATAGGCCTCTGCCCCATATTCAATTGTATAGGCAACTGCTAATAGCTCTCCAAATCTTGAACGAATACCGCCTGGCACTGTTTCATTAATATAATCAAGGATAGACATATGATCGAGTTGAAAGCCGCGCTCCGTATAATGGTTATAAAGTGTATATTCTCCAACTTCTTCTAAATCCTCTTGTAGTTTGGGGTAAATTTCCAAGAAATCATTTGTTGCTTCTTCAAACGTATAAGGACGTCCATCAAAATAGTAAAAAGGTTCTGTGTTTTCTGGTTCTGCCTCATTTAAATCATCTAATACTAAACCTAGTTCTCTAGTAAGCTCTCGAATTTCCACATGATCCGTATCGATTAATTCACCGCCCCGTTCAACAATTTGGCAATCTTTAAAATCTCCTCTTCTTGTCCAACAACGTCCCCCAACCCTGCTGCTCGCCTCATAAATAGCTGCTTTTATGCCCTCCTGTTTAAGACGATAGCCACATGTAAGGCCGGCTAAACCCGCACCTACTATAACTACCCTAGGAGTATCTTTACTTTCCTTTCTAGCGGAATATCGTTTTTCTTTTCGTTTTTGGAGAAGAGTATTATTATCACTATTTAAAGCATTACTTTGATTTGTCATTCTAGTATTATTGCCGTTTTCTCTATTCATTACCGTATGGGCCGCTCTATAAGCTTTTTGAAACATAGTTGCTAATGGTGTACGAGCCAAAAAATCCATCTCCTTATATATTATATGATCATAACCAGTACCACATAATATGCTTGGTCCATCCGTTTTGTTTTAGATAAATCCCTTTTTTTACATTCTTGACAACCAATATGATGGAGTGTAGTTCATCCGGTAGTAAATAAGTATTATCCTCATACCCTTCTTTTAGGAAAAAATAACCTTTTTTATAAAAATAAAAATTTGGGGTTCTATTATTTTTGGGACTGGCATACAGGTAAAGCATTTTGAATAACTTTAAATGTATTTACATAAAAAAGGAGGTTTTACTTTGAAAAAGCTTTTTAGCCTTTTAACTGTTTTAATTGCTTTATTTATGTTGGCATCTGTTGTAGCTGCAAAGAGTGACACTGGAAAAGAAAATGAATTAGGGAAGTTTAACAACCGGGAAGATGTGGAATGGGCAATAAAAAAAGTTAGAAAGGCTACTGAAAAATATAAAGATGTCAATAGAGCAATTAAGGACGGCTACCTTCCTACTGATTTTTTAGTGCCAAATATGGGATATCATTATGTTAAACCAACATTAGTAGATGGGAAGATCAACCCATTAACTCCAGAAGTACTATTATATGTTCCGACAGAAAAGGGATTAAAGCTTGTAGGGGTAGAATATTTATCAACTGCAGAGGATAGCAGCCTTTTCGGCAGGTCCTTTGATCCTGCAAATACGGCAGCTGGAATTCCGCCTTCCCTTCATGCTTGGATTTGGGAACATAATCCAAAAGGAACCTTTACACCTTTTAATGAAAATGTTGCAAATGTACCAGGATCTGCATCTATAACACATGAGGGGCACTAAGCTAAATAACAAAGAAGGTAGATCATTTTATTCTTGAAAGAGGTCTCCATCACTGATACTAACCATGTAATACAGTTCCATGATAAAAGGAGGCTGGGACAAAAACCCTCTAAATCTAAAAAGCCCTGGGCGACCTCTTATCATATCACTGTTAATGAGAATGGGCAGGATACGGATTATGAGGTTATAGATGTTGATATGAAAAGTTGTGTTGTTACAGTTACCCTATAGTAACAAACACAATTTCTCTGGAACTAACTTGTGATTATTTAAACCAACATCTTATTTCCATTACTGTTCGAGGAATTTAAAACAAAAACATGCCCCTTCTTTATTCGCAACCACAAAAAAATGAGGTATTTTGACTATATACTTACAAACCCCTGTTGCTAACCAGTAGGGAGTAGGCTATTGGCTGACCCAAAAAGCAATGGGACAACAAAATCCTATTGCTTTTAATTATTCTATAAATCATGTGTATTATCATTTGATATTTTTCTATTCTAAAGGCATTTTTGCGGAAAACGATAACCAATTCTCGCAAGTGTTGCTCTTTGATTTAAAAGGAACACCCTCTTCGTTCATCCTTGTTCAAAGAAAGCTCCCATAGAATAAATTAGTTGACAGCATTTTCTCTTAATATTACCAAAAATAAATTATAGCAATTATTATAATAGTTTTTATCTTTTTTTAAGGAGAAAGGTAAAGTGGAGATATTTTAATAAAAAACTGTACAGCTTATATTTGAAAAAAATTACCATTAATAAAATCGCCAATGTTCCCTATCCTATAAAGGAAAAATATAATTGGAGGAATTTTCATGGCACAATTAAGAGATATCATGACATCAAATGTGGTTACAGTTAACGAAACACAGACGGTACAGGAAGCTGCAGCGTTAATGAGCGAATATAACATCGGAGCTATCCCAGTAGTAAATAACAGCAGACAAATAGTTGGAATTGTAACGGATCGTGATATTACCCTACGTACAACAGCACAAGGAGAAAATGCACAAACACCAGTATCTCAAGTCATGACTGCACAGCAAATTGTACAAGGTACACCTGATATGGATGTTCATCAAGCAGCAAATTTGATGGCACAGCAGCAAATTCGCCGATTGCCGGTAACCGAAAATGGACAAATAGTAGGAATGGTTGCTTTAGGTGATTTAGCCGTACAAAATCAATATGCAAACGAGGCGGAACAGGCATTACAAAGTATTTCAACTCCTTCCGCACCTCAACAATAGTAAGGGGTTACTTTTATTGGCACAGACCCAGGCCTAGGGCTGTGCCACCATTTTTTAATAGGAGTGATTGGCAGTTTATTAATCAATTAAGATGAATCCCACTTCTAATTAAAGTATCCATTTTCAAAATCATATTTATTTAACACAAAAAGAAAATGCACAAATATTATTCTGTAAATGCGCCCTTTAATTCATAAAAACTCTCTCTTAAAGCAAGAGATGTCCACATAATCATACTTCTCGAAAATTAACAATAGTTACCTTCCTCGTCAATTCCAATCAGATAGTATGGAATAGAATCTATAATTTCATACAATTCATGACGCGTCCCAGCGCAATAAAGGTTTAACTTTATTTTTGCAAATTAATTTTTCCCTCCCAAACTTTCATTAAATAATTGTGAAATTCCTTTGGGTTTTCGATTAAAATCCAATCAATTGAATGTGCAGGTATTGGCAGCCATTTCTTACGACGAATTCTTATTTTTTCGTGATTTGTGTAATGAGGGTAAATTACAGTAGCCTTTGAAAAACTATTTTAAAAAAACTAAAATCCTTTTCCTTCATTTCTTTTTCGCCAAAGATAAATTGAAGAACCTATCGTGAAAGTTGAAACAATAATCATCAAAATTAACACAATTGGGGCAGTCCTTAAAACCAAAAGGGACAATATAAACAATAATATTCCAGCAACCATAAAAACGCTTTATGCCATTTACTTAAAAAGTATTAGACCAGATATTAATCATCCCGAAATGAGATTTACCGTATTAGCTTAACTGTTCACCCCCCTACTTGTATAAACATGTTTCAGGCTGGTTGGGACCATGATCCCGTTTAACAAGCGAACCTATGACATTACAAGGAGCTTTAGGGGTTACCGACTAATATGTATTTCTAGGAGGAGGAGAAAATTATATGATGCTTAATAAGAAATATTGATATGATACATTTTTAAATTAATCCATTTTGATTTCCAATTCTTTTTTGATATGCGGTTTTCGTAAATTTCTACTCGTTCTCTGGTTTGTGTGAAAAAAGGAGTCGGCTTAACCTCTAGATTGACAACATCACCAATCCCATAAGGGGCTGTTAATATCACATTGTCTTTTTCATCCAATTTTACCCCTAAAGCTGTCGCTGTTTCTGGAAACTTGGAAATTGCATCAAAGGAAGAAGAATAAGGAGGCATATTGCTTTTAATGTGCATTCTTGCTTCGTTCTTTACAGACCAAGGAGTGTTAGGCATAAGGATTTTTAGCATTTCCTCAAGTTTCTTGTCCTCTAATTCATCAATATTAGGAGGGTCAAAATATATTACATCAATATCTGGTATTAAAGTTCTTTCTCTGAAATTATGTAAAGTATCCCATATTTTTGAACGCACAAATCCAGCACATATCCACCAATCTGGTAAATTCAATGATTTTGCCGATTTTAATATGTCCATCATCCATTTATCTTCTGTAATAACCTCAACAATTTTTTCCTCATCAATCACTTAAAAATTACTCCTCAACAAATTTATTAGATTAAATATTCTATAACCTTGAATGCTTATCCTTCTTTAACACTCCTCACCCCATTAGCACAACATGAATACTTCATGATTTTCAATAAAACTGCCCTCATCTGAGATTACCGATTTATGGAGCCATTATATTGCTGAAACCATGTCCCTTCAAATTAACCTCTATGCTGCTAATACCATACAATCTAAAAGTATAAAAAGTTTGTTTTCAAATGCCATCCTATTATCAAAGGATCATATAAAAAAAGTGCGAACTTTCTTTCATCGTGAGAATTTCCCCTTACCCCAGAGTTTTTAATGTTTATAATCCCATTGTTCATTAATTCTCCTCCCCTTCCTTGTAGTAAATTTTATCAGATACTCCCGATTTCTAATTCAACTAAACTTCCCTGTTTGTAGGAAAAACGTTTCCACCTATTGTAGGAACGCCCTGTTAGTTTAGTAAGAGGTATACAAAAAAAGAGTGCAATTCCTTCCTAGATAATACCTTCTTTTTTCAAGTCACTTTTTTCTCGCAATCAAAAATAAACCCAAGCCTGCAACTGCGATTAGCAAAAACAACGCAAATGTAGGCATTCCTATATCAGATCCCCAACTCAATTGCTTGTCTCCGCCTTCTGTTGCAACGTAAGCAGCAGATGCCTTAATAGAATCAGATAAACTATTTATTGAATAAACAATAATTCCTGTAAGAATAGCTTGAGCAATAATAAAATAGCCTAATACATCCCTCATAGTCTTCCCCCCTTTTCTTGATTATATAGTTATCCAAGCAAGGTAGGAATAAATTCTTTATTCAACAAAATGCTTAGTTAGTCGAACAGGGAAAAAGGCTGCCGCCGCAGCCATCCCAATCTTTAACTCTTTCACCCGTTAGATGCATTATAAGGATACTTCAATTTTCCTTTGTAAAAATATAGAATCCCAGAACCCAAAAATAGCATCTGGTTGGAAGTCACTTTTCCTCATCTGTTTTAAACAGGCTTGTCTCCCAAGAGGTCCTTTCGTAATCTATAATATGCTCAACATTTAAGGCAAAGATATTTTGTCTATTCTCCCCAGCATAATCACCCCAACGACAACTATAGAGTATACACTCCCTTTTCAGAAGCTCTGCATGCTTTCTATACCTAAACCACGAATCTTTGATATTTATAATGGTAAGGATACTGATTAATACACTTGCGATTCCGGCTATCAAAGAAACAGTAAACCTGGTATTAGAAAAGTTGATTTGATTTATAATAGGAATACTAGCATTAATCATAATAACTAGAATATTAATCCCATAGTATGCATACTTATGATAGGTTGCTTTTTTTATAAACCATATTAACATATGATTGACTCTGTTCCGTACTACTTCATCCTCAATACGAGCTGTGTAGAATTCTAATGAATCAAATTCCTTCTCTTTTAAATTCATTGTTTCTTAGCCCCTCCTTTCATTAAAAGTCAGTCTTTAAGTCAAAAGGGCTTATTTATTAAATCAGGTAGATTTATCGCCGGATTATTTTCCGTATCAACATACCATTCAAAATATTTTTCAGTGTGCCGCTTTCCGGATTGAACCAGTTCATTTTTTTCAGATTACTTAGTTGGAAATTTAAAATTTAGATTGCTTATTATTTCATTTGTTTCTGAGGTGGAAAAAAATTACACATACATAAGCAATTCCTTTTACACCGCCACCCTCAAACACAAGATTCCAATAGGTACTCCATTTAAACATCCTCCTGTCCCGTCATGGTTAAATATTCAAATCACATATATAAATTTAATAAAATGGATGTATTTTTCTCTTATAAAGGACTATATTCCCGGAGTGAAAAGACTATGCTAGAAAAGGAAAAATCGCTTTTTATTGCAACTATTGGGAGAAATTTATTTACCATAATCAAGAATTCATATTTTCTTAGGTTCCAGGCAAAATCCTATTAAAAAGACAAAATTGGAACAGGTAGTAAATAAGCATTATCCTCATACCCTTCCTTTTAGGAGAAAATAACCTTTTTTATAAAAACAAAAATTTTGGGTTCTATTATTTTGGGGACTGGCATAATGTAAAGCATTTTGAATAACTTTAAATGTATTTACATAAAGAAGGAGGTTTTTTTATGAAAAAGCTTTTTAGCCTTTTAACTGTTTTAATTGCTTTATTTATGTTGGCATCTGTTGTAGCTGCAAAGAGTGACACTGGAAAAGAAAATGAATTAGGGAAGTTTAACAACCGGGAAGATGTGGAATGGGCAATAAAAAAAGTTAGAAAGGCTACTGAAAAATATAAAGATGTCAATAGAGCAATTAAGGACGGCTACCTTCCTACTGATTTTTTAGTGCCAAATATGGGATATCATTATGTTAAACCAACATTAGTAGATGGGAAGATCAACCCATTAACTCCAGAGGTACTATTATATGTTCCGACAGAAAAGGGATTAAAGCTTGTAGGGGTAGAATACTTATCAACTGCAGAGGATAGCAGCCTTTTCGGCAGGTCCTTTGATCCTGCAAATACGGCAGCTGGAATACCACCTTCCCTTCATGCTTGGATTTGGGAACATAATCCAAAAGGAACCTTTACACCTTTTAATGAAAATGTTGCAAATATACCAGGATCTGCATCTATAACACATGAGGGGCACTAAGCTAAATAACAAGAAGAAGAGCCGCAATGAACATCGCGGCTCTATTTTTATTTTAAATAGACATCACTGAATATCATCCCAGGGATGTTTTTTCTATTTTAACACTTTAATAAGTTAAAATTTTACTTTATTATTAAATTAAACTACTAAACACTCATCAAACTAGATAAGGTTAATTGAACTGATTCAGAAAGGGTGAATGATATGGAGGAAATATCCACGAAAAAGAAAGTCGCGATTCTCGGAAGCAGCGGCGGAAACCTGTATTATTTGGGAGGCAAAGAACCTGAAAAACTATTAGAGGAGCTCCTGTTGCAAATAGATGCTGCCGGGATGGAGTGCGGGGCCTTGCAGTTCATCGCAGCAAAAGCTTCTATGGACACCGTCAAGGAAAATACTCCAGCTGAGCTGTATAGTTGGAACGAAAGCACTCAGAAACCAACGGTCATAGCAAATGGAACCATTACCGAAGTAAACGCAGCGGCTTCCCTGCTGGATTCTGAAATTGCTGGAAAGATTGCCAATGGTGAAATCGATGCCGTAATTTTTATGAGTGCGGATCCAAAAGCTGCGAATAAAAGTGCCGTTGAAGCAGCCGCAGAAAAAAATTTGCCTGCAACTGGAACGGGCGGCACCTCCATGGCGGCGATCGCTTCAAAGGGTGTCAATGTCATATCGACTTCAGGAACGACGGGAACAACCAATCGAACACGAGCGGTAACTTTTCTTACATCCTTAAGTAAGCATTTTGGCCTTCCTTACCGGCCTGTCATCGGAAAAGCAATCTCTAGCAATCAACTAGAAGCTTCCTCTGTTCGGCCATTTCAACGAATTAATCTTCGTGGAATGATGCTATCTTCTCTTCCAGGTTTTATTGCCATGGCCCTGGTTTTAGCTTTGAGTAAGATTCCTGGATTATCCATGCTTGGAGAAGTATTTGATCTGATGATTAACGCTCTCCCAGTAATTCTTGCTGTCGTAGCAGCGAAACAAGTAGCGGACCTTGATGATGTCTCGATTGTGGCAGGGATTGTGGCAGGAGTTTTATCGGTGAAAGGCGGACTTATCGGAGGGATTATCGGGGGTATTTTAGCGGGACTTTTGGTTCAATACATATTTAGAAAATGTGTCGAGTGGAAGTTTCCCGCTACAACCGTTAATATTGCAGCAGGCGGGATTGCCGGGTTACTTTCTGGATTGGCTGTCTTCTTCCTCATCGCACCAGTTGCCTTATGGATGGGTGAAGGAATCCGCTCTTTACTGGATCTGCTGGTTTCTACTAATGGAACACTTGCAGGTCTTATTGCTGGCCTGTTAATTTGGCCGGCGATTATTGGCGGAGTCTATCACGCTGCGATTCTACCGATTGTGCTGTTAGAAATGGAAAAGACGGGAAACAGCTTTTTAGGTGCAGTAGATATGGTTGGATTGGTCATGGTATCAGCAGGGATTACCCTCGCCAATATTGTCTCACCTCGAGATAAAGGCGCAGCAGCGGTGGCTGCACCTGGATTTGCCATTAATATGGGTTTTGGTACATTTGTTGAAGCCGCTTATCCGTTTATGTTTTCGAACAAATATATCTTTGCCGGAGCCATTCTTTCATCCGGATTAGGCGGATTACTGGTAGGACTTTTTGATGTCCGTGGTACAGCCTATGTACCATCCTTTATGGCACCACTTTTATCCAACAATATGACAGGCTTTATCATCGCAATGGCTGGAAGTTTAATTTGTTCCTTCCTTATTACACTTACGATTAATAAAGTGTCTGTGAAAAAGGGTAAAAGTTTAGTTTCGGAATCAACAAATGAGATAAAAGGATAGTCTAAAAGCAAAAACGAACCTCATATCATTGAGGTTCGTTTTCTTTCTGAGCTTGTTTTTATTTTAGATTAACGATTTGATTATAAATAAAAACATATCATGCTTCTTTTTATTATGAAATGGATGACGATTCCTAGGAATTTTGAAGTTACCTAACTTGTTACTTAGTTTTTCCATTTACTTTTTCAAGTATATGTATATATAATAGGATGTCCATAAAACATACTAAACTTATAGGTTATGAGGTGAATAACTTGTCGCAAACAACATTGGATACAACAACACAGGCAAAATATACATCGTGGAATCAGAGATCAACAACTTTTGTTACAAACCTTAGCCCTGTCCAGCTGAAGCTCGTACTGTCGGGTATAACCGCTGCCCTTCTTCTATTAGCAGCGATTGTTTATTCAGCAAATTGGACACAAGGTGTGCTTTTCATCATTGGTTTGATGCTGGGGGCAGCACTACTATACGCTCGTTTCGGTTTTACATCGGCATTCCGCCGATTAGTTTCGATTGGTAATGTTCAGGGATTGCAAGCACATATGCTGATGTTTGCCATCTCGACTACATTATTTGCCATTATTCTTAGTTTTGGTTTTAGCTTTACAGGGGTTTCCCCTGCTGGTTATGTTTCACCTGTAGGCGTACCAGTTTTGTTCGGTGCTTTTCTATTTGGAATTGGTATGCAGTTGGGAAATGGTTGTGCTTCAGGATTACTCTATAATCTAGGCGGGGGTACCTCCTCTATGGTCTTGACCCTTTTTGCTTTTATTACTGGCTCGACTTTAGGTGCGTATCATTTCTCCTTCTGGATGCAAGAAACGCCAACACTCCCACCTATTTCTTTAGCCACATCAACAGGGCTTGGATACTTTGGGGCATGGCTGGTTCAAATGATCCTGTTTGCGGTTATTTATTGGATCACGATTCAAATTGCTAAGAAGAAAAATCCACCTATGATGAAACCACTTCCGACCACAACAGGGTGGAAAAAGGTTATTCGAGGTTCTTGGCCATTATTTACAGCTGCCATTGTATTAGCAGTTCTCAACGCGTTAACCTTAACAGTAAGAGGAACACCTTGGGGAGTCACTTCTGCTTTTGCACTTTGGGGCGGTAAAACGTTAAATGCTCTTGGGTTCGATGTAACAAGCTGGGGTTATTTTACAGGTGCAAACGGTGAAGCATTGAAAAATTCCGTTTTATCTGATTCTACTAGTGTGATGAATTTTGGAATCATCTTAGGTGCATTTATTTCAGCATCATTCCAAGGTACTTTTAAACCAAAGAAAATAAAGCCGGGTGTAGCCGGAGCTTCCATTCTTGGTGGACTATTGATGGGATATGGTTCTCGTCTTGCGTTCGGTTGTAACATTGGAGCCTACTTTGGCGGGATCTCATCCTTCAGCCTTCATGGATGGGTATGGATGATTATGGCGCTGCTCGGAACTTTCGCAGCTCTCTTTATTCGTCCTATGTTTGGATTGAAAAATCCATCATCAAAAGATACATTTTGTTAAAACAACAAAAAAAAGAGTCTATAAGAGTCTAACGGGTTCTCTTCTGGGACACAAAAGATAAAAAAAGTTTACAAAATAGTATAACTTTAACACCTAAAAAAGCATCGGTTTTAGCACCGATGCTTTACTTTTTTATTAACTTTTCATCAAATTATATTATCCTTGATCCATCAAGTCTCACTGCCTACCTCATACAATCATTTAAAAAGTTTACCCGTCAATTGGTCCTGTAAGCTTCCACACTCCATCTTGAAGTTCGAGTATAACAGTTTGTTGCTGTTTGCCCAGTTCAGTAGTAACCGTCTGTGTAAAGAGATATTGGGTTTCGCTTAACTTTTGTATTTCATTTTCATGTGGGTTCATATAATCATACAGGCGATGATAATCCTGTGGGACCACATAAAGTCCATCCGGTTTCTCTACAATCAGCCCATCAAAATGCTGCTCCAAATAGGCTATAGATGCCAAATCGGTTAGTTGCTGAAAGAATTCTTGCTTTGTTTTTATGTTCTTAAATTTATAGTTTGCATCATACTGAACGGGATTTAAAAGCCAGCTCACTTTATTATCGAAAAGCATTATTATGGCTGAAAAATCAGGCTCTCCATTGGTTCCCTTAAGGTTCGTGGTAACCATCGATGAAATGAGCCATTCACCATCTATATATTCAAACGTCACTTGTTGGCCATAATTCTGTCCATACAAGTCTGTGGTGGTAACCTGAGACAGTTCGTATGCGGTATCTGATAATTTTTTAACATCATAAGGATATTTAGGGTCAAAATAAATGGGCTTAATTTGCGGCTCTAAATACAGCCCATCTGTTCCTTCTACCAAATACCTGTTACCAAACAGCCATTCATTAAAACCTTGAGTAGCATACCCCATATCAGTTAACTTCTGAATGAACTCTTCCTTCGTTTTGAAATCTTTGAACTTGAAAGTATTGGCGTCGGCATTCGCAAAAAGAGAGGTATATGCTGCGTCATACTTTTTTAAAAGGTCAACGAAATCAGGAACTTCTGCGACAGCAGGAGGAGGTGGAATACTATTATCATCCTGTTCTTCCTCATCCGAGTCATCATCAATAACCGGTACCTCGTCGTCTTCCGGAACATCTACAATTTCTGGCATCGGTTCCTCAAAGTCATCCGGATCTTCCACCACTGCAGGCGGTTTCTCATTCGTTTTGGTGTTGCTATTATCTGCATCTTGGACCATTAAATACTGATACATTCCTCCAAAAACCAATACAATCAAGACAGCGCTCACAATGGTATGAACGAATCTTTTGCAATATTTTTTCCCTTTCCTACCAGATTGGACGGCCTCCAATACACTCTGCTTCATCCCAGTCGTGAATTCAAAATTTTCCAATTCTCCCTTTTGCATCTTGGCTTTCAGGTTCCTTAATCGGTTTTCCATGTTCGGGGCTCCTTTCTGTAATTGATTTTTTCAAAAGCTTTTTTGCTTTTGCAACTCTTGCTTTTACGGTATTGATATTAACTCCGCAGACATCACTTATTTCGCTCATCGACAACTCATGAAAGTAAGTGAGCATAATGACTTCCCTATATTTAATCGGAAGGCGGAATATGTCATTTATCAGTTCTTCCTGATCTACCTTAGTGAAATAATGTGCCTCTGGCCCATGTTGATGTCCTTTCACCAAAGTTGTTATATACTCACTTGCATGCACTTTTCGATAATGCCAGCTCTTGATATAATCCTTGCAATGATTCACAGCAATCCGGTACATCCAGGTTTGAATGGCTGATTTACCATTGAAGGTATGAAGCTTTTGATAACATTTAATAAAAATTTCTTGGGACAAATCCTCCGCTGTTTGCCGATTCCGTACAAAGGAATAGGCAAGATGGAGAATGGCGGTCCCGTAGCGGTCCATCAAATCCGATAATATTTCGTGATTTTGCAAGACCCCTCACCCCCTGGTTATTTCTTCTTTTAATCTTTAGACGAATCGTAAAAATGAACGGTTGATAAATTTTATGAAAGTTGAGCCTAAATTTGAAAAAGTCATTGAAATAAACTGGAAAACTGCTAATTATTTTTAAATCAAGATTTCCTAATGCTGAATAATTTAACTTAAAAGATTCATAATAGGGTGGAAAGGATGTGTTCATATGAACAACCAGGCAATTATTGAAGAGCTAAATACGCTGTTACGAGGGACATATATGGGGATTCGTTCATTTGAACACTATATTCAAAAGGTTGATGACTCAGAATTAAAGAAGATGTTTCAATCCATGCAGCAGGATATCAAGCAAAATGCTCAAAAAATTGCTGAGCGTATTCAAAACCTTGGCGGTGTTCCTGCCGACGATGAAGGTGTTTCTGGGTCCATTCATGCTTTTATGCATAAGATGATGCTCCCTGATGAGGACGGAAAAATGATTGAAGATGCTGTTGAAGGCATGGATAAATATGGAGTCGAGTATTCCGAGGAACTGGTAAAAGGAGATTTAGACCCTGAAAGCAGGCAAATTGTGGAGGATGTTATCAATACTAACCGTAGACATGTGGAATACTTAAGTCAGTTACTTCCTTAAAGTAAGAAGACCATCCTTTAAACGCATGGTCAGATTGTCGAGAAAGGGTATCTTTCTCGGCAATTTTTTATTTTGTCAGAGTCTAATTACCGATTTTTCATTAAAAATTTATGCCTGCTCATATGGTTGTTGATTTCCACTCCAGGTGCTTCGCTTTCCGCGGGCGTGCCGGGAGAGCCTCCACGGCGCTTAAGTGCCTGCGGGGTCTCCCGCAGGAGTCTTCGCATCTTCCGCTCCAATCAACAGGGGAGAATTAACCTTAAGTATTGCCACACACTTTTTCAGGATCAGTCGTACTTTGGCGTATGTCCTTTTTCTCGGTCACCTCCACCTTTGGCGCGATTAAATTACTGTCTTTGTTCATACAAATAGAAAACATAATCAGTTGAAGCACCCTTATGGCCCAATTGTCGCAGCATCGCCGTTATATTCCCGCGATGGTATGTTCCATGATTAACTACATGCTGAACCAGTTCAGAAAGCTGTGTATTTAACTTTCCAAAATGAGGATGTTCGACACTCATTGGGTGATTTGAATCTCCTTGAGTTCTGAAAAAGGAATGGTACTTTTTCTTTAGCTCTGAATACATCTTCTCCATTTCCTCGATGCTTTTTCCATATGTCTTCTTCCTCATCTCAGTGACATTTTCCATGATTTCCTCAAAACTATCACCAGTGATCACCCCAAACCAAGTAACATCGGTTAGAAAAATATGAACAATTACATCTGAAATCGATGGGAAAACACTTTGAATCTCTTGGGTATAGATGTCATTAGGTAATTTCTTTAAATGTGAAAAAATTCTGTCATTTGACCATGTATGGTATCCATAAATTTGTAATGTCGAGTTCAAATAATTTCCTCCTAGATTGTTAGTTTTGTCTTCATTATAATCTCAATATTTTATAAATTATATTATTTTTTACAATAATGTTAGATTTTTCCTTATAAAAGTATGGAACCCTAATTTGGTTGACTAAAATCAAGTATTCTTTTTAGCGATCCTATCATATTGCATTTTGAACAACTTTAATAAATGAGGAATATCCTGCTCTCCTTTAATCCAAAAACTTACCCATCCAGAATTAGGAAGAACATGATGTTGTTCTGCTTGTCTTGCCTGAATGAGTTCATCTCTAACGGATTTAGGAAAAGGAAAGTCAGCGAGTTTATCACCATGCAAATGACCTAATTCTTTATTTTTAAAGCGAAATTCCACTCCTCCAAACCGATGTGGATGCTCGCTAACACCATCCCAGCTAAGAAGCTCCTGTCTTAACAATTCAAGTATCATCTTTCTCCTCACCTTTCTTCGTTTAAAATGGTTATAAACAATAGATTTCTATATTGATATGGTACCGACGAAAACAAATGTTAAAATGTTTTTCCGCTTGAATGGCTTTCTGACGACCATCCTCAATAATCACATTTCTTCGGTCCGGAAATTCATTGTGTCCTTCCATAACTACGGTTGTAATGTCGGTAATACCAAACATGTTTAAATGATTTTTAATAAAACTTAGATGCATAATATATAATCTCCCCGTAACAGATCCTTGAGATTGTTCGCTTTAACAAATAAAGTTGTTGTCATTTCAATCTCCTCCAAATATGAGAAATAGTGAAACATTGTTCAGCCTTCAAACTGGATGCTTTTTCTCTTTGCTCTCCCAAACTGGAAATAGAAAACCAACAGAATGCCTACATGCATAGCAGCAAGAACGAGAAATATATTGCTGTAAATGATACCGCTAGGATGGATATTTGCAGGGTTCCACTGGTTATTAGAGCCAAGATCCACCATCTTACCGTAAACCCCTGAAGCCATTCCCCCTGCTATGAAATTCAGCATGGATAAAAGTCCCATTCCCACTCCAGCCTGTTCCTTTGGCAAGGTCATAGAGACTGAATTCGACATGGCAATCATCATAAAGGTTTGCCCAACATTACCGAAAATCAAAAAGATAGCAATGAATACGGGAGATATTCCTGTAAAGGTAGAAAGCAAAATAAAGCAGGTCAATAACAATCCAGATGCAACAAAATAGAGATACGAATTTCCTTTCAAGTCTGCTAGTTTACCAGCTTTTCTCCCCAGTATGGCGGAGGCTGCTGCAGCAGGAACCATCGCAAAACTGATCCAGCTAGGTGACAGATGATGTACATGAGCTAAAAGCAATGGACTTAGAAAATAAAGGGAAAAACCAATTCCGCTGATTAGAAAAGTTATGGCAAGTCTGAGAGTATAGTCCTTATTAGTAAAAATTTTAGGTTGAATAAACGGCTCGGAAACGGAACGAATCCGTATGATGAACAGCGCTAAAGCGAGTAAACCGCCAATCGTAAACCACCATGTACCACTCGTAACGCTCAGAAGAAGCAAGGTTAATGCAGCAGCCAGAAAACCACCACCAACCCAGTCAAGTTTTCCGGGGTCCCCCTTTTCATCCCCCAAATTTCTACGATAAAAGGGTAAAGTAGTTAAAATTAAGAGAGGAATACAGAATAACCAGCGCCAATGCGCAAAGCTCACAATTAATGCAGAAATAACCGGGCCAAGAGCGCTGCCAAGAGCCAAACCTACGAACGCTGTACCCATAGCTGAACCTCTCTGCTC
The DNA here is from genome assembly GCF_946151075.1 of Neobacillus sp. Marseille-Q6967. Classification (GTDB taxonomy): domain Bacteria; phylum Bacillota; class Bacilli; order Bacillales; family Cytobacillaceae; genus Neobacillus. Next base: position 1,559,320 of record NZ_OX267715.1, read on the forward strand.
AGGAGGAAAGTAGCGCAATGGTATAATCATAGCTGTTGCTGGGATAACAGCAGCTCCTACTGCCTGTATGCACCTTCCAACAAGCACCATTCCGTAAGTTTGCGATACAAGGCCAATCATTGAACCGACAGCAAAAAATGACAATCCAAACGTTAACAAATTTTTAAGCTTATATCGGTCTGCCAGCTTCCCGTAAATGACCGTTCCTATACCGTAAATCAAAGCGTACGATGAAGTGACCCAGCTTACTTGAGCAGTCGTAAGATCAAAAGCTTTACTAATTTCGGGAAGTACGAAGTTGAACATCAATACACTCATTGCTGAAAGGACAAGTGTGAACATCACAATGCGCATTAATTTCTTTCCTGTCTGTTGAGATCCTTCCTTTTCCATTTTCGATAACCACCCTTCAATTAAATACTTGATAAAAATGTCTCCTGAGACACGTTTGGAAAATGATCATTGGACCAAGCCGTTTTATAATAAATGATGCACCATAACCTGCCGGTCTTTGATTTGCTCATAAAGTTTTTCAACCTGTTCTTGATGAAAAGCTTTTTCTACACTAATTTCACGTCTTTGGATCGTAATGATTAAAAAGAAAATAGTAAGAGTCATGGCTCCGTTCACCTCCCTCACTTTGATCATTTTCTATTCAGTACTTGAATTCATTTTTTTAAAATGAATAAACATCTTTTAGCTCGTATTTACATCATACTGAATTAAATACATTTCCCCATCAATAATTTTATTGAATTCTTCCTACAACTTTAGTTGTAGGAAATGTCTTCAAACCGAAAAGCCGTTTCCCGACTGGAAACGGCTTTTCGGTTTGATTCAACCTTCTAAACTCACATTCTATGTAAATAGTTGTTTACAGAATTTAAAACCTCATAAAAAGCATTTGCTGCCTGATTGATGACTGCATTCCCCTGCGCCAAAACGCCCGGCATCCAGAAGAAACCGTGAATCATCCCGTCATAGCGCGTTGCTTCAACTGGTACACCTGCTGCTTTTAGACGTTTTGCATAGGCTTCTCCTTCAGTACGTAACGCATCAAAACCTGGTGTGACCACGAACGGGTTTAAATGGCCGTCCATCCTCCATCGACTTTTAAGGTTTCTCCTGTCACAAAATTCGCCATATCAGAGGCTAAATACATTACTGCACCTGCGACATCTGATGGTTGAGCAAGTTTACCTAAAGGAATTCTATTTAAAACATCTTTATAGAAATCTCCATCTTTAAACATAGTAGAAGTTAGCTCTGTTTCAATAAAAGTTGGTGCGACCGCATTTACCTTGACGTTATAAGGAGCCCACTCAACTGCTAAAGCTTTGGTAAGCTGGACTGCTCCGCCTTTACTGGAACAATAAGCAGAACGTTTAATATAACCCACAAACGCCATTTGTGAAACTATATTAATGATTTTCCCTTTATTTTGAGCGATCATATATTTTCCCGCCCGTTGGGAAGTAAAAAATGTACCTTTAAGATTGGTATCTATAACAGTGTCCCAATCTTCCTCTGTTACTTCGGTTGCCGGTTTGGGTATATTTACTCCTGCATTATTGACTAGTACATCTAGTCCACCTAAAAACTGAATAGCCTTATCTACCATGTTATATATTTCATGAACACTTTGAATATCAGCGACAATATAGGAACAATGAGAACTATATTTTTTTAGTTCTGCAGTAACTTTTGTTAACAATTTCTCATCACGACCGGTGATCACTACGTTTGCCCCTAATTTCGCAAAAGACATGGCAATTTCCTTACCAATTCCTTTACTGCCGCCTGTAACGATTACTTTTTGATTATTTATCTCTGAAAAATAAGACATCCACAATACCGCCAATCTAGAAATTCTATAATTTTTTCACATTTTGGTGTTCTTGCTCTTCAGACTGTGCAAGTTCTTCTATCGTTTGACCATTCTATATTGATCCCAGACTTCTACATATTCGTTAAAAGTTTGATTAAGCATGGAGTTTAATACAGCAACAACGAACTGTGTGCCTTGAGAATACACTACATCTATATCTTTATTCGTAGGAGCAATTGTTCCAATGACAAAGTTGTTATTAAAAGCTCGCTCATGAAGATTTTGAATCATTTTCTGGACTTGTGGGTGCTTGGGCCCTTCTTTTCTATACCCGGAACTAACTGCCAAATCCAGTGGTCCAATAAACCCAACATCAATCCCAGGAACACTCATTATTTCTTCAAAGTTTTCCACTGCTTCCGGGGTCTCTATTTGGACAATAATAAGTATATTTTCATTTTCATGATCAAGAAAATCTTCGCCACCTAATCTCCCATAATCTGCTGTTCGAATAGAATAGGTTGTTCCACGTTCTCCAAAAGGTGGATATTTTGCTTTTCTCACAATTTCTTCTGCTTGTTCCTTCGTTTTAACCATAGGGATTTGAATCCCCCTCGCACCCCGGTCTAATGTTTTTTGAATACAGGATGGGTCATATGAAATCCGAACTATTGGCAGAATGTCAGCGCATTCTGCTGCACGGATTAAATGCTCGATCTCGGCATCAGAAAATCCCCCATGCTCGTTATCAATTACCACGAAATCAAAGCCAGAATATCCAAGCATTTCTACTAATGGTGGCGAAAAAAAGTTAAGAAAAATCCCTAAAGTCCGTTCTCCATTTTTCAGTTGTTGTTTTACTTTATTTAATTTCATTCTTCCATTCCTTTCAAATAAATGTACTAGTTTGATAGTAGAAATAACGAAATCTTCCTGTGAAAGATGATAATATCTTAAATTCACAAGAAGATTTCTATAAATACTGTCATATATTACATTTGAAGCCATTCCTTAAGATAACTAGCCACAGTTTCTGGTTTTTCTAAGGTACTTAAATGACCACACTCTTCAATCACAATTAGCTTTGAATTTGGAATAAGTTCAGCCATTTCTTCATGTAATGAAAGTGAACATAATCGATCATCTCTACCAGTTAAAACAAGGGTAGGACAAGTAATATTTGTAAGAATATCTAAACTTCCTGACCTGTTCATTAATGATGTTAACTGTCGTATATAGGCTTCAGGCCCAGTGCTATTCGCCATATCTTTTATTAATGAAGTAAGATGATGATCTTCTTGTTTGCTAGGGTGTAGTAGATTTGGAAGTAAATAGGTTGGAGTAATATCTTGGAAGTAACCATCCTTACATAGATCAATATACTTTTGAAAGGTTTGCTTTTGTTCCTCCGTAGGAGGATATGGATTAGTATCTAGAAGTGCCAAACGATTTATGCGTTCTCCAGCTTGCCGCATGATCTCTAAAGAGACCATCCCTCCCATTGAAAGACCTGCTAACGAAAATTTCCCGGGTACATCCTTTAATATTGCCGCAGCCGTTTCTTTAATAGAATCAAACTGAGAAGTATCTGCAATTGTAATCTGAGCAATATCTTGAAGAATTTCAATTTGAGGTTGCCATAATCTATCATCACAGAGAGTACCCGGAATGAGTACTAACTGTTCCTTAGTCATACATTTTCTACTTTCTGATTAAATTCATGATTCTCTTTCACTTCAAACAACCATCCTTCTTTGTTGTCTATGTTTTCAAATCCAAACCAAACGTTCTCTGGAATGGAAATCAAATCCCATTGGTCAAGCTCTAATTCACCATCAATCACATTAAATTCTTTTCCCCAATAAACACGCCATTTACCTGTTATGGAAAATAAAGCAGTTACGTAATCATGTTTTTTAAGAGCCATCTTCGCATTTGGTATTAAACAATGCTTGGAAAGTTGAAAATCATGGGGATCTTTAATAAACCCTTCAGCACTCGGGTGCTTGCCTGTTGTATCGCCTATATAAGTAAAGGATTGAACCGGTTCGTCATTCTGTGATCTTAATTGGTTTTGACGAATGATCCAATTATTCTCCATTTCTTCCACACTTCTTTTTGGGTAACCTTTAGTCGGTAACAATACTTCCATTTTTCTCCCTCTTTTCTTTTTATTTTTATGCCATCATTTCAATAACTTTTGTGTATAAATTTCTTTCCATTTCCTCAAAATTATCTGGCTTGATTAAACGACCTTTATCGTCCGACTCAATCCCGGCTTTTTTAGCCTCTTCGATAATATCACGAGGCCAATAAGGATCTTTTGCTTCAAAAACCGTATGGTCCTCTGTAACAGCGAAAATCCATCCTTCCTTTTCAGTAAGGTTTTCAAATCCACGCCAAAGCCCTGCAGGTAAACTGATATAATCGCCTGGTTCAATTATAGATTCACCCTCAATTTCATCAGGGCTATTTCCAAAATAAAAACGCCATTTGCCCGTTAATGGCATAAAGGATTCGATATAGTCATGTGTATGGTAGGCCGGTCCGCAGAATTGCGGCGCTTTCACAATTCCAATTTGAAATTTATGTGGCTGGGTTAAGAAGGGTTTAAAATCTAAATTTTCACTAGCAGTAGCCCCAATCACCGAATAATTAACTCGATAGTGGCGATCCAAAATGCTATCAATATACATGAAAGGAACACCCTCTGTTTCTTTTAGATCTTTATATCTAACTACCCGTTTTAACATCTCTTCCTTTGTTATTTTCTTCTCACTCATACTTAATTCTCCTTTTCTCTAATTTTTACTTATCTAGAAGCAGGGCCCGTTGTTTTTCGAATGATGAGTTCAGGCGCTAATTCTATTTGTATGGACTTCTCTATTATTTCTTTTCCTTCTATTAATAACAGTAAATTTTCTAATGCTAGTGAAGCCATCGTGACAATATTTTGAGAGACGGTTGTAAGATTAATTAAATGGTTAGCAGAAAAATGTATATTATCATAGCCAATGACAGACAAGTCTTCCGGCATTTTTAACCCCTGCTTAGCAGCTGCATCCATAATGGCTAACGCTATTTGATCGGAACCAGCAAAAATAGCTGTTGGTCGATTATGTGTAAAGAGAAGCGTAATGACAAAGGTCAGGATCTCTTGAAATGATAATTCTCCTTTATAAACTAAACTATCATTATAGGGAATACCATATGCTTTTAATGCGTTAACATACCCAATATGACGATGATTGAGATTCAAAAATCGATCAGGTCCCGATACAAAGGCAATTCTTTTGTGCCCAAGCTGGATGAGATGCTCTGTCGCTAAATAAGCACCTTTTTCATTATTTAGTACGACATAATTAGCATGTTCATGATCATCCACCGGGCTATTATATAAAATAATAGGAAAACCAGATTCGTATAGTTCTTTTATTTTTTTATTTGAGCGATTAATGGACCCAATGATAATCCCATCCACTCTTTTTCCTATAAGAGTTTGAATGGCTTGGTCCAAATTATCATTTTGATAGTCGGTATAACTGATGATCACATCATAATTTTGGTCATTGGCTCTCTTCATAATGATGTTTGACGTCTCAGCATAAAATGGATTCGTTATATCCCCAATGATTAAGCCGATCGTCCGGGTTTTTCTTTCAGCTAAACTTCTGGCAATTTCATCCCGGGTAAAATTTAGCTCCTTAATCGCAGATAAAACTTTTTTTCTTGTCTCTTCCTTTATATGCGGATAATTATTTAATACCCGCGAAACAGTTGATTGCGACACTCCTGCTTTTTTTGCAACATCATAAGCATTAATACTATGTTTCATATCAATCCTCACATTAATCATGACCCCCCTTTTGGATCCGCATTCATTACTTTACTGGATTAGAACATGGTGAAGTTACATAGTAGTTACAAATTATTATTTAGCAGTGTTACTCCATGATTCGTTAAACGAATGGCGGCTGATAAACGGTGACCCTCCAGCCCCTCGATATCAGACTGTTTAGCTGCATGAGATGCAAGGTATTGGACACCTTCTCCTGTAATCTGTTGATGAGTCATTACCTTGACATAGCTGCCAACCCAAAGTCCCCCAGTATAGCGTGCTGCTTTATTCGTTGGTAACGTATGATTGGTTCCAGAAACCTTATCTGAAAAGACAACCGAGCTGTCAGAATCAATGAAAAGTGAGCCATAATTATGAAGGCGTTCCATTACAAGTCTACTATCTTTTAGATGTAAATGGAGATGCTCTATCGCATAATCATTACAAATATCGATCCCTTCTTGTAAGGATTCCGCATATATGACCTCTCCAAAGTTTGCCCATGAATCATGTGCTGGGGAGGTAGGTGAAAACTCAACTAGTAATTGATCAATCTCAATCATGGTTCGATTTGCAAGATCACGAGAGGTTGTGACAATAATGGCTCTCGCAAATGGGTCATGTTCTGCTTGCGCCAAAAGGTCAGCCGCGCATTTTTTTGGATCAGCTGAATCATCTGCAAAAACCATAACTTCACTTGGGCCTGCAATAAGGTCAATCCCTACTTTTCCAAAAACTTGCCGCTTAGCCTCAGCAACAAAGCGATTTCCTGGACCCGCTATGATATCTACTTCAGGTACAGATTCAGTCCCATAGGCCATGGCTGCGATGGCTTGTGCTCCACCAATCGCATAAATGTCGGTCGCACCTGATTTCACCAGTCCATAAAGGACGGCAGGATGAATCCCTCCTTGATAATTAGCTGGACTACAGGCAACGATTTGTTTTGCACCCGCTACTTTTGCAGGTGCGACAACCATTGGCCCAGATGACAAGAGTGGAAATCTTCCCCCTGGTACATAGGCTCCCACTTTCTCAATTGGAATAATTCGATGCCCCATTTGAATCCCAGGACCGAACTCTCCTTCAAGCGGTAAAAGACAATTAAGCTGTGATTGAGAAAAGGAAGAAATTCTTTCCACCACTCGGTCAATTAATTCTTTTACATCACTTGACAGGGTTTTCAAACACTTTTCAATTTCCTCATCACTAACTCTTAAAGGCCGGTCTGATTGACTAAAACGTTTTTCAAACTCTTTTACCCCAGCATCTCCATTTGATCTCACCGTTGAAATAATCTCTTTTACGGTTTGCTCCACATCAGTAGAAAAAGACTGTTCATATGATTGTGCTTGTTTCAGGTATTCCAAAATGATTACCTCCCTTATTCCTATTAGATTACAAATCTCTATTTCGTACTTTTAAGAAACTCCGGTAAAATTACCATCCTCTGCTTGAGAACTTTCTGACCCTTGCTTTTCTTCAGTATCTGGTAAGTATATTTGTCGTAAAACTTCCATGCCATCAAATAACATCCATTCCTCGGAGATCTTTGCATTTCTAATTTTAAAGTGATTCACTCCAAAGATATCAATTGGTTTGCCACTTGGTGCTCCAAAATACCCTGTTCCCTCATGGATACCTTGTAATCTCCAGCGAACAGCAACATCCCAATCCAGATCCGACTCTCTTCTATTACAAGTAATTCGTTCTAAGACTAGCTTTGCGTTAGGAACAGATGCAAATAAGCTTAGGAACATACCCTGAATTTCATTAACGCCTACTAAATCTCGGTTACAAACGTAATGTACAACAGCTTTTTCTTCATAGAATTTCTTAACAAAATTAATGGAACGTCTCTCCCAAACCTTGTTGAAAAGCTCAAGCATAAAATCGCCAATTTCAAATTCATTTGAAGCAGGAATGAAAAGTTTTGGCGGAAGTCCTGTCTCTGCTGTTTCAGGGAGTCCAAAACTCATAGTAGGAGCTAACTTTTGAGTACCAATTGCTACCTTCTTTGCCACCTCAACAGGGTCAAAGCCTAATTGCTGAACGAGATGGTAGGTATCCATTACCAGCCATTCTTCATAAATTTTATTGGAATGGATAAGGCAGTCGGCAGTTGTTCTAAACATGACTTTTTTGCCAGTTGCAGGACCATAATAGCTATCACCTGTATTAGTGGCAACAGACCTTCCACGATGGGAGGTAAAAAATCCATCCTCATCATTCCCTGACCAAACAACACTCCAGCCTAACCCCTTACGGTCAGGAAAAGCATGTAAAGTCTGCAGGGTTCCGGAGATTACTTCATTAATTCCATGGCTGTTAACGAGTCCTTTATGAATACTAACGCCTGTACTGTAGGTATCATAAATTAAGCCGATGTCTTTTTCCTTCCAAATTTGACGAGTAATTTTAACAATATAATCGACAATATTGTTATACTCTTCATTAAATCCCCTCATGCTTTGTTTTTTCTGTTCACCTTTATTCATATTGATATAATCATAGTCATCCTTCGCATCAATAGGATTCACTTCGCTGGAGTCAGCATAAAAAATTAGATTTCCCCGGTTTCGTGGTAAGCTTTTTAATTCACTTTTAAATACACTAGATTCTTGTTTTGTTAAAGTCTTTTCCATTTGTTGAACCATCCTTTTATAAAAAATGTGATTATATCTAGTAGACTACCATTATTTTACTCCACCAGAAGTCATACCTAAGATAAACTGTTTTCTAACGATCAGCATAAAAATAATCGTTGGTAACACAAAGATAATTCCTGCAGCCGCCATTTGATTCCATAAAACACCTTTTTCACCAGTAAAGAAAGAAAGAGCCACAGGTAAGGTTACAGCATTTTGATTGGTCAGGATTAAAGCAAACATAAATTCATTCCAAGTGATAACAAAGCAAAAGACTGTAGCAGTAATAATTCCCGGTTTGGCAAGAGGTAATAACACGTGCCAAATTACTTGAAGTCTATTAGCACCGTCAATGGTCGCTGCCTCTTCCATATCCTGAGGAATTCGATCAATAAATCCTTTAATCAGCCAAATCGCATATGGGATGGTGTGACCAAGGTTTACTATGATAAGGGCGAGCGTGGTATCTAACAAGCCCCAATTCCTGAACATAACGAAATACGGAATGACGTTAACAATTAAAGGTATAAATTGTGTTGCTAATATCAAAAACATAATCAGTTGTTTACCAGGTATTTTAAAACGGGAAAGACTGTAGGATGCAAGAATACTCACTGGCATCGTAATCAGCAATGTGATAAACACAACTAAGATGCTGTTTGAGTAGTATTTTCCTAGATTAAAAGATGAACTAAAGACCGTTTTAAAATTGTCTAATGTAGCTTGAAAGAAAATACTTGTTGTATAAACCTCCTGCTCCGGTTTGAAAGCAGTGAGAACAATCCAAAAGATTGGAAGGAAAAGAAAAAGAACCACGAGGACAACACCAAAATTTTCAAAGGCTGAGATGACTGAAAACTTTTTGTTTTTTTTGTTTACTGCCAAAGGTTCATTTACTATAGTTGATTTCTGTTCTTTTTTGCTAATATCTAATGCGCTACTCATTAATTCCAATCATCTCCTTTGACAAGCCTTCTCATATAAATGACGACAAATCCAATCGTGATCAGGGCCAAAATGTAGCCGAGCGCTGATGCATATCCCATGTCAAAGAAACGGAAGCCTGTTTTATAAATGAGGAAGTTTAACACTTCTGTAGAACTTCCCGGTCCACCATGGGTTAGGGTTACAACTGGATCAAAGGCCTTTAGTGAGAACATCGTCATTAAAATGGCAGCTATTAAAATAATCGGTCTTAGCATTGGCAAGGTAATATGTATGAGAGTTTGGAAGCGTGATGCCCCATCTATCTGAGCCGCTTCAAACACTTCTCTTGGCATACCCATTAGACCGCTGATAAACATAAGACTCATAAAAGGAAGCCAAATCCAAACAACTACTGAAACAAGAGCTGCCATTGCAGTCTGGGGCGTTCCCAGCCAGACGGTGTCCGCAAGAGCCGGAATGAAAAAATCAATAATTTTATCAAACAAACCATAATCGGAATTTAACATAAAGCGCCAGGAATAGCCGACCAATGCAGCACTCATTGCAAATGGAATAATTAAGATCGCTCTAAGATACGAAAGGAAACGTTTTTCTTTACTTAAGAGGATCCCAACCCCAATTCCAAGCACAATGGTAATCAAAACGGTTAATCCTGAAAAAATCAGGGTAATCAATACACTATTCCAAAATAGAGAATCGGAAAAGGCACGGACATAATTATCAAATCCAACAAATGGACCCATTTCAGTTGAGACCTTTAAGTCCCAGTTATGGAGACTAATCCAAAACGATCTCATAAGAGGATATACGGTTGTGGCAAGTATAAGAATAAGAGCTGGAGCTAGTAACGTATATTTAAAAACGGTATTCTTCAATGAAAGTCCCTCCTAAGTTATGTAGTAGGGTTATAGGATACATGTGCCATTAACACCTAAGTTTAGCTGTTTACCCTTCAGAGGGGTAAAGGATTGAATTCCTATTCCCACTCTGAAGGGATAACTTTTTGCCATTTCGTTTCATTACTTCTTATAGTAACCAGCTTTATCCAACAGCTCTTCCACCTGCTCTGAAGCTTCTTTAAGATTGGACTCAACTGGTTCTCCAGTTGCTATCTTTGAAATTGCCGCACTGATAATATCTGCCACTTGAGGCCACTCTTTGATTTTTGGCAGTGCACGGGAATTTTCAAAATTATCAGCAGCTACATTATAGAAATTTTCACTTAATTCATTAACTTCTGGATTACGAAGGTTTTCTGTTTGAGTGATAACGGTTGATTGAAGTTCACCAGGAACTTCATTCTTTAGGGTTTTCAAAACAATGTCTAATTCTTCTTCTGGTTCAGCAATCCATTTTAAAACTTCCCAAGCTGCATCTTTATTTTTAGATCCTTTCATCATGGCTAAAGGGAAAGATGAAACATTCGCTGTGCTTCCCTTCCCTTCCCATCCAGGGACAGGTGAAAAGCCAACATTACCTGCAACTTCCGGAGCTGCACTATCAGGGCTATTGAATTCAGAGAATACCCACCACCAGCCTAACCACATTGCCGCCTTACCTTGTTTAAAGAAAGTACGAGAATCTTGTTCGCCAAAGGTTACCGAACCAGGAGGTGCTACTTTATCTTTTACAAGTAAATCAATATAACGCTGAGTAGCCGCAATGCCTTCTTTGGATGCAAATGTAGGTTTCATGTTTTTGTCAAAGATTTCTCCACCATTACTCCATAAATAAGCCGTCCACATGAAAAGATTTTGGCCATTATTTCCAGCACCGTAATATGGAACAATACCGGATAATTCAGTGTTTTCGCTAATTTTTTTACTTACATCCTCTAACTCTTCCCAAGTTGTAGGCGGCTGGAGGTTCAATTTTTCAAAGACATCTTTGCGGTAAAATAACATTTGAACATGGGCTCTCACTGGCAAACTCATGAGTTTACCGTCAAAAGTAGATAAATCAATGGCTGCATCTGGCCAACGCTTTAAATCAATATTGTCCTTTTTTGCATACTCATCAAGTGGTTCTAGAAACTGTGAAATGGAAGAACCCATAGAATCTAGATGAACCACTAGATCATATGCGCCACCATTGGCAATTCCATCAGTTGTAATGTCTTCTAGAAGATTTTCATATGGGGTCTCGATAAACTCTACTTTGATACCAGTTTTTTCGGTAAAATCCTTTGATCTTTCTTTCCAAGCATTAAATTGCCCAACGCCGCCAGCTGAAAGCAGCACTTTTACTGTCTTCCCTTTTAAGGAATCACCACTCGATTCTTTCTCTCCACTAGTGGAATTCGAGTTGCTACAGCCAGCAATCACAATGGATACCATTAGAAGAAAAATAGTAAAAAATCGAAAACCCTTTTTAAATCTCATGTGCACATTCCTCTCTTATTATATTAATTTGTAGAGCATTACTTCTTTTGTTAGCAGCATTGCAAATAGCATTGTGGCCATAGACAAAGGGATAACGAAACATCGCTGAAGACTGGAAAGTTAATATGTTAATTATAATTACATGTACTAAATGGAGATAATCTTTGAAGTTAAAATACACTGGAAGTTCGAAGGACGATTATGTAGTTTCTAAGTTGTATTGAATCCGCATTCAAGATAAGGTAAAAAATTATTTTGAATGAATCCGCATTCAAAATAGAGAAAAGTTATAGGATTCAGTTGTTATTTGTGTTTACTTTAAGCAATAATTCTAAGGTGGATATTGCCTGAATCCGCATTCACTAATATTAAAATTTTTTTCCTTACATATTTTCTTATCTTTCATAAAAAATGGACTTTGCTAGCTAGCATTGAATACGCATTCCTTATAAACACTATATTAAACTTGGAAACTATATTGTGTCAATACTGAATTTTCTAAAAAGTTTAAATTTTATATTATTAAAACAATAATGTTCTTGTTTTATAAACCTTTTCTCTAAATTCTTAATTGTGCTCTTTTTTTATAAAAATCGCATAAGGCTGCTTGTTCATATGAATACGCAGTCAAAATCAAAAGATCTTCCCTGTGATGGTTCGCGATCAATTGCAATCCAATTGGAACGGATTCATCTGATAGACCGCAAGGCATCGAAATGGCAGGATGACCGGTAATATTAAATAGACTGGTGAAACGAATCAGACATTCATCAATTGATTCTTTCTCACCTTCTAATGTTAATTCTTTTACATTTATATCCGTCGGCGTAACAGGTACTGTTGGTGTTACAAGAACATCAATATGATCAAATAAATTAGTAATATCTTTCGTTATTTGAGTTCGCTTATTTAAACCTTCGATGTAAGAATGAGCAGATATGGATTTACTTCTTTCAAAAGTTTTTCTAGCTCCTATACTATATTGATGTAATGAAGTCCGAATTAAATCTTTATGAAAATAACCTACTTCACTAGTAGCTAAAATATGAGCTATTTTTCGAGGATCTTCACTAATTGGAATAGAAACTTCTATGAGAATTGCACCTAAGTTTTCTAAAACTCTTAATGCTTCTTGGTAAAAAGAAGTGACATTAACATCCATTCGTTCATTAAAGAAATTTTTAGGAACCCCAATCCTTATACCTTTTATATCAGTATTACAACTTTTACTAAAGGGTTTCTTAGTAATAGCCTCCATAATCAAAGCTAAATCTTCCACATTTTGCGCGATTGGACCTACATGATCAAGCGAATTAGATAAAGGCATAACTCCTTGAATATCAATTAAGTTATAGGTTGGTTTTAATCCCACAACACCGCAGCAAGCAGACGGAACACGAATCGAGCCGGCCGTATCTGTTCCAATTGAGCCTAAGCAGAGATTAGCGGCAACCGCAACTGCTGAACCACCACTTGAACCTCCAGCTGTCACACTTGGATTCCATGGATTCCTTATATCGCCATAAAAGGGATTGTTGGAAGTAATCCCAAAGGCAAATTCATACATATTTGTTTTTCCGATATTTACAGCACCTTCAGCTTCCAGTACCTTCACAACTGGTGCATTGGTTTCTGGCATTCGATCTTTATGAATAGGAGATCCACTTGTGGTCTCGATTCCTTTTGTATCAATGTTATCCTTGTAGGAGATAGGGATTCCTTCAAGAATACCAAATTCTCCACCTTTCATTATTTTCCTTTCGGATATACCAGCTTGATAGAGTGCAAATTCCTCATTAATCGTTATAAAAGCATTAAGTTTTATATTGAAGTCTTTTGTTTGTTTTACGTATTCCTTTACAATCTCTACGGGTGAATATTCTTTATCCTTATAACCATTGATGATTTCTTTAATTGACTTGTTTATTATCATCCCTTGTCCCCCTAAACTAAATATAAACTCTTCATTTTTGGTCATTCAAAAACAGACATTGCCTATTCCTTTCTTTTTGCAATTCATTCCATACGTAAACATTATTCTACATTTGCCCAAAACTTCCTTCATTTTATGTTAAATTTAAACCTTTGGGAATTTCTGTACATTTTGTATTAGAAACATAGAATAATTGTTGCAAAATTTCTTTAAAGCCAAACTAAATCTTCTAAACCCTTATATTAGTTAAATTTCTAAAAATTTGTAAAAAAAGTGCGTAAGGTAATCTTCCAATTTTGTAGATGGGTTTTACTTAAAGAAGTATAGTTTTAACTGTTCGAATGTTCGTTATAGAACACGGATATGACAGTACATAAAGAAAAGTGGGGAGATGGGGAAAGAATGCAATTGTCCATGAAAAAGAAAATGTTAAAGGTAACAAATGTTTTAGCAACACTCAGTTTGGCAGGAACATTAGCTTTTACTTCCAGTTCATCTGCTGAAGCGAAGTCAACTAAAAAGCCATTCAACATTGAAGAAGCCACTATTTCAGACATGCAAAAGGCACTTCAGACAGGAGAAATTACTTCAGTTGAATTGACACAAATGTATATCGATCGAATTAATAAGTATGATAAAAATGGGGTTAAATTGAACTCTGTGCTGGAAATTAACCCAGATGCATTAGATATTGCAGAAGAGTTAGATGAAAATAGAAAAGGCAAAGGAAATGCAGGTCCGCTGTACGGAATACCAATTATCGTAAAAGATAACATTGATACAGCTGATAATATGCATACAAGTGCTGGATCTATCGCTTTAGCAAATAATATTGCCAAACAAGATTCATTTGTTGCAAAGAAGTTACGTGAAGCGGGTGCCATTATTATTGGTAAAGCAAATATGACAGAATGGGCAAACTATATGACAAATGGAATGCCTGGCGGCTATAGCTCTAGAGGCGGACAAGTGTTAAACCCATATGGACGAGGTGTTCTTGGTACGGGCGGTTCGAGTGCCGGCACTGGTTCAGCAATTGGAGCAAACTTGGCTGCTGCGGGCATTGGAACTGAAACATCAGGTTCTATTCTTAGCCCATCCTATCGGCAATCACTTGTTGGAATTAAACCGACTGTAGGTTTAATTAGCCGCTCAGGGATCATCCCCATTGCTCACAGCCAGGATACAGCTGGTCCTATGACTCGTACAGTCACAGATTCTGCTATTCTACTAGGTGCATTAACAGGAGTAGATGAAAAAGATCCAGTAACAAAAACAAGTATTGGACAGGTTCCAAAAGATTATACAAAATTCCTTAAAAAAGATGGTTTAAAAGGTGCAAGAATCGGGATTGATAAAAACTATTTAAGAAATGTGAGTCCAGAAGAATTAGTGGTATTTAACGAAGCTGTTGAGGATATGAAGAAACAAGGTGCCATCATCATCGACACTGCTGAAATACCTTCCAGAGTAGAGTTAAACCAACATAATTCTATTGTTCTAAGTCACGAGTTTAAAGGTGATTTAAATGCATATTTAGAAAGCTTATCAGATGAAGTACCTGTTCATTCATTAGAAGAGTTGATTGCATTTAATAGCGCTCATGAAGAGCAAGCATTAGCCTATGGACAAGCAAGATTAATAGAAGCCCAAGGAAGAACAGGTGATCTAAACGATCCAGAATACCTTGAAGATCGTAGAATTGACCTAGAACTTTCGCGTACGAAGGGTATCGATGCAGTGATGGCGCAATATGATTTAGATGCTTTATTATTTGCTAACTCAACAGGTGCTGGTATTGCTGCAAAAGCTGGTTACCCATCTGTTACGGTTCCAGCTGGTTATGCTGAAGGAACAGGTCAGCCAGTCGGTGTAACCTTTACAGGTAAAGCTTTCAGTGAGCCAGAATTAATTAAATTAGCTTACTCTTATGAGCAAGCAACGAAAAAACGTGTAGCACCAGTATTAGAGTAAATAAGGTTTAGAGAGTCTGATTTTTTTAGACTCTCTTTTTTCATTTTGGCATCCACCAAAGCTCTCTACGTTTTTTATGAGCCTCCCTCTTAGTAATATTAGCGGCTGAAACTTTGGATTTGGTAATAAATTTAGATAAATTAACTTTTTCAAACCCCGTTTTCTTCTGTTTTCTTTCTCCTACAATTGAATCCAGATACTTTTGATCCGAGGGGTTGCAGGCAGCGGCAAAACAATTATTTTGGCGAGTCGGGCGAAAATGCTCTCCAAGCAAAATCCCGAATGGATGATCCTTATTCTTTGGTTATAATATCTCACTGGCCAATGCGATTCAACAAATGATCCAACCGCAATCAGCCATGCTGAGGTGGAGGGATTAGTAGAGGCGAGGCTGAAGGAACCATCATTTACGTGCCAATCCCCCACGTATATGATCCGTTTTTTCTTTTTATGTGCCAAAAATCTTTTTTTATCTGCCATCTCCTTTCCCCCACCAAAACCAAACAAAAGAAGCCAGGCAGCATACCTGCTTAGGTGCATATTTTCCATTTTCTAGGCAACAAACAACTCCCACCAGGTCTTGGGTTTTGTCCTTTTACAGGACTCCTCGCCCCTTATGCACCACTTTCATCATATACGTGCCAATCCGCCACGTATATGTGCCATTTTTTCTTTTTATGTGCCATCTAAGTTCCCCGCAAAAAAATAACTACAAAAAGCCAGACCATACGCCTAGCTTAGGAACCCTTTTCCATTTTCTAAGTAGCACACATCTCCCAGCCGACCCTCATTTTGTCCTTTTTTCAGGACTCCTCGCTCCTTATGCACCACTTTCATCATTTACGTGCCAATCCGCCACATATATGTGCCATTTTTTCTTTTTATGTGCCATCTAAATTCCCCGTCCCCCAAAAAACTACAAAAAGCCAGACACACGCCTGGCTTAAAAAGCATTTTCCATTTTCTAAGTGGAACACGACTCCCAATGTCCACTTTCATCATTTTGTGCAAATCCAACACATTCACTTAAACATTAGAGAGTTCTTATCCTTATCGAGCTGGAGAAACTGCGCAGGTATGGCCAGTAATCCACAGGATTTTCTGTATATCATTTGCTTGTTGAGAAGAAAGAAGAATCAATGCCCTCGCCATTATAGGTTAAAATCTACCCGCTGCACGAACGATTACAAGGGTTTTCGCATAGTTCGTTTTTCCTTCTATAGTTTTTACGTTTCCATTTTTTATTTCTAAATAGAATTACCATCCTGTTTATTCTAAGGAGGCGGCTGTAAGATGCCTAGAAAGTTTTAAGTGTTGAATTGGTAACTCTGTTTTTCCTTTTATAAGGATATCTAATCCGACCTTCCCCATTACAGGAGCCATCTTGAAGCCGTGACCAGAATAGCCTCCCATAATATAAACATTGTCAAGATGAGGAGCCTGGCCGATAATGGCGTGTTCATCCTCCATATATCCGTCCATATAAACACCTAATCTAGTTGGATTCGGAAGAATACCAGGCATGGATTCTTTAACAAAGGAATTTATGATTTCGAGTTCTTCTGGTGCAACATCCCGATTTAACCGGTCAGGATCAGCGGCCTCGTTATAGTATCCAACCCGCGAAATTTTTACCATACTGCCATCCAAAACGGGGATGCCAAAATAATCATGTTCTTTTCCAAGACGCGCAAAGATAGGGAACCGTTCAACAGTGTACAAACTTATATCTTTTGCCGGATACCATGTCATAACGATTCTTTTCACTGAAAATTGATCATTCAGCTGCGGTAAAAATCTTTTTGTCCATGGACCGGCAGTTACAAAGACTTTTTCAAACTTGAAATCTCTTCCGTTTGCCCTAACAATGACCCCCGCACCGCTGTTATGGATACTTTCAACGCGTGTATAAGGGAAAATCTCAGCCCCATTCTCCTTAGCCGCTTCTACTGCTGCCACTACCGCTACTTCCGGCCTGATAAAGCCTGCTTTCTTATCTAATACGGCTATCTCACTCGGTGATAACCGATGCTGGGGATACCGATGCATAACAGTGTCAGCACTTAATACCTCATGCTCCAGTTGAAAGTCTTTTACACTTTTCATGACGTTTCCTAATAACGACTCTTCCCCAATCATTAATCCGCCATTAATCGTAAGCAAATTTGATTTTGTATCCTCTTCAAGCTCTCTCCATAATTTATAAGATTCTTGTAATAACGGAACGTACTCCGGCCCTTCAAAGTAGGCAGTCCGGAAGATTCTCGATTCTCCGCCTGCTGCCGAGCGATCATGTCCAATACCAAATTGTTCAAAACCTATGGCAGAGACGCCAGCCTTAGCCAGCTGCCACATTAGCATGCTTCCCATCGTTCCTACTCCAATAACTCCAACTGACGCATCCATCTTAATCCCTCCTATTTTAAAAATTCACCCTACTTACCTAAAAGAAGATTAGGCAGATACAAGGCAACTTCTGGGAAAAACGTGGTGATCATCAGTGTTGGGATCCATGCGAAAATAATCATTAAAAACGTAGGTCCTAACATTTCTTTTACAGGTGTTTTTCCAATCCGTGAACCTAAATATAATAATGGTGCCGTCGGCGGCGTAATACAGCCCAGACCTAAGTTGACCCCTACGATGGCGGCAAAATGAATCGGATCCACTCCGATATTCATCGCAATTGGTAATAAAACGGGGGTGGATAGTAATACCGCACTAGCATCATCCATCAGCATCCCGATGATAATGAGAATTAAATTAATAATTAATAACAATAGAATCTTATTTTCTGTAATGGACAGTAACAAGTCAGTCAATCTGGCAGGGACACCTTCCATAACAAAGATTCGGCTCAACATCATAATCGAAAACAACATGATCATTATGGTTCCTGTAGTGGTTGCTGTTTTCGTTAGTTCTTCCATGAAATTTTTAGAAT
This sequence comes from Neobacillus sp. Marseille-Q6967, assembly GCF_946151075.1. Taxonomy (GTDB): domain Bacteria; phylum Bacillota; class Bacilli; order Bacillales; family Cytobacillaceae; genus Neobacillus. The sequence goes on from NZ_OX267715.1 coordinate 1,577,814, forward strand.
TTAGTCTCTTATAAATCCAAAATCCAACAGGGATGGTATATACTACAGCAATACCTGCCGCCTCGGTTGGTGTCACATAACCGCCATAGATACCTCCGAGAATAATCACTGGCAGCATCAATCCAGGAACAGCAGACATGGTACTCTTTCTTAACCGGACCACAAACTTTTCATCTGTATGATCACTTTTCGGAACGATTTTTGAACGATGAAAATAAACAATGTTGACGATGCTCAAAAAAATGGCAAGGATGATACCAGGAAAAACGGTCGATAAAAAACTCGCTAATACTGATTGGTTTGACGCCCAGGCATATAAAATCATTAATCCGCTCGGAGGAATTAACAGGCCTAAAACTGATGCACTGGTGATTAAGGATGTCGTAAAGCCACGCGGGTATCCATTCTTCTCTAATCGCGGCATCAAAATCGAACCAATACTAGTTAAAGCAGCCGAACCACTTCCTGAAATCGCGCCAAATATTCCGCAGGAAACAATGGCTACGATCCCCAGTCCGCCCTTTGTCTTTCCGACAAATACATCGGCCAAGTCGACGATTTTATCACCAATCCCGCCTCGGTCCATCAACCCTCCAGCCATAATAAACAGTGGGATCGCCAGCAGGACGACATTTCCGATTTGGCTAAATCCATACGGGACTAAGAAACTGGAATCATATCCAAGGGTAAAGACAAGGTAGATGATGGTGGTGAAAAAGGCAAATGGTACGGCAACCCCTATCATCAGCATCACGATTAAAATAAGTAAGGCAATGACGATTTCCATTCTAGTTCACCCACTCTTTCTTCCACTCTCTCAATCTTGCAACGAGGTATACAAAGTTATACAGGACAATCAGGATAAAGGAAATCAAAACGGATGAATAAACAATATAGAGCGGGATCCCCCAAATCGCAGTCGCCCCTTTACTGCTTAAACTCCAAAAGAATTGATTCGAGCTCCACACTAAAAAAAATACAGATGAGACAAATGTAATCAGTAAAGCTACCAAATTGACAATATAGCGTACTCGTTTATTTTTGATAAAATCATTCGACATATCAGCGGAAATATGGCTATTTTCATAGCTGGCATAGGAAGCGCCCATAAAGTAGAGCCAAAAGGCAGGCAGAAGCAGAAGTTCTTCTATCCCTTGGAGGTCCTCTTTAAACACATACCTCAATAAAACGATAACTGTTAAAATAACGACAATTCCGAGGCTGGAAAGGATCATCAGCCACTTCTGGATTTTCGTTAACCATCTCCAAAGTCCTGAAAGGAAAGCCACGTTTACCACCTCTTACTGTTAGTTTAAGAGAAAACAAGAAAAAGGGCATTGATCTACAATCTTTCCAATGACAATGCCCTTCCTTACAAAACAATCCGGAAAATTATTGTTCAATTGACTCCTTTAACTTTTGAATGACTTCTTTTCCGTATTCCTTTTCAAGTTTCGGCCAAGTGGTGCTGCGGACAGTTTCTGCTAGTTTCGTAAGCTCTTCCTCGCTGAACTCCGATACTTTGATGCCCTCATCCGCCATTTTATCCCGGTACGTCTGTTCATTCTTTGCAGCGATGTCAAAGCTATCATTCATGGTATCTAGTGCGGCGTTCTGAATAATTTTTTGATCCTCTTCACTTAATTCCTTCCAAAGCTGTTCGCTCATCAAGATGGAGCTCGCATCCATAAAATCATTCGTTTGGTAAAAATAATCGATGGCATCCCTAAATCCCTCGTAGTTGCTGGACGCACTCCCGCCAGTCCAGCCATCCGCCACACCTGTTTGCAGTGCTGTGTATAAATCTGCATAAGGAATTCCTGTTGTCCGAAATCCAAGATCCTCCATTGGCTGGTTAAACAAAAGCATTTGCGGCACGCGAAGTGTTGTATCTTTATTCCCACCTGAATTAAAGATATCTTTGATCTCTTTTTTCGTTCCTATTCCGCCAAAGCCTTCCATATGAAATCCTAACAGCTGAACACTTTGTTTATGATGTACATCTGTAAGTAGGTTAAAAAGATAATTATCAGACGAATAGACTTTCTTCGCTTCTTCATAATTGGATACAAGGTAAGGAACATACGTGATACCCAACAGTTTATCCAGCTGGGTTGGAACACTGATCAAGGCCATATCAATCGTTCCTCTGCTGACTTCTTCATAAACCGTTGAATAATCCCCTAGCTGGTTATTTGGAAACATCTGAATTTCAATACGGCCATCTGATTCCTTTTGAATCCGCTCCACCATTTTTTTCATCGCTTGTGATGCCGGGTGACTATCAGGAACATGTCCTGCGAATTTCAACTTATACGTTTTCTTCCCATTATCCCCGTTTTCACCTGTTGAGGTTTTGCCTGAGCCGCAGCCTGCCAGAATAAAAGATAAAATTAACGAGAAACATAGAATTATATAGTAACGTTTTTTCATTCCAATTCCCCCACACATTTTTTTATTTTGGTTATTCATTGACCAAGACTGCCACTTTGTTTCCAATTTGATTGCCGATTCTCACCCCTTCTGTCACCGCATCAAAGTATCTTCTCGGTGCCAAGGCATCACCTGCCAAATGAAGTTTATCCTTTAACACGCTAGCCTTTAATACATCATACAAATCGGTATTTGCTTTTCGATATCCGACAAAAATAATATAATCGAAGTTTTCTACCTTTCTGATTTCGTCTGACCAAACTCCTTTTAATAGAAGGTTAGCCTTCTCATCGAGATCTATTTCCTGATTAGGAGTACATATCACTTCGTTACGGGCTAAACGTCTCATCATCGCAGGCAACTGAGTCGGATCGAGTGTGTCGGACACTTGTAAAAATGGCGTGACCAGTTCCACCGATGATTTCGTTTGTTCTGCAATATAGTTGGCAATCCCGCCTCCCCGATGATGGCCTTCAATGTCATAAACAAGTACATTGGATTTTTCTGTTATCGTGACATTCCCTTGGAGTAGATCTACGTCAGTGGCCAAGATCGCTGTAGAGTGTGGAACATCAAATGGAATCGCACTTTTCGATCCCGTTGCAATGACTACCTCATCGGGTTTCTCCTGTAAAATCCGGTCTACCGTCACTTTTTCCCCTAAATAGGTTGTAACCTTTAATCTCGTCAGCTCTTTCTTTAGCCAGTCGATATGCAATCCAATATGCGGCCTTGCCGGTAGTTTGCCAGCTAAAAATACTTGCCCGCCTAATCCGCTTCTTTCTTCAAAGAGAACCACTTCGTGCCCTCTTTCCGCTGCAATCCTAGCTGCTTCTAAACCCGTAGGACCACCGCCAACGATGACCACTTTGAGCTTGTTGATACTAGCAGCAACCTTCTCAAACTCGGGGTGCATCATTGCAGGGTTTACGGTACATAAGGCCCTCGTTCCTTGATACATACGGCCAATACATCCTTCGTTACAGGCGATACATGGACGAATTTCTTCGGTTTTACCTTGAAACGCCTTTTTCGGAAGATCAGGATCTGCCATCATCGCCCTTGTCATCGCAACCAGATCACACGTTCCATTGTTCAACGTTTCCTCTGCTAGCTGGACATCTAACACCCTGCAAGCACCTAATATAGGAGTTGACAATTCCGTTTTATATTTTTTTATTAAGGGTAAATAAGTTCCTCTTGCATAAGTGTCTCCTGGTACAGTTCCCGCTTGAGTTTCAATCGTGATCCCGGTTCCACCACTTATATTAAATAAATCAATCTTGCCCGTTGCCTCTAACCGCTTGGCAATGTTGAGCAGGTCCTCACGGTGGAGCCCAGTGGTATCACTATTTTGATCGGAAGTTAATCGGAATCCGATTATAAAGTCATCGGAGACCGCATTGGCAACGGCATCAATCACTTCTAAGGAGAAACGCATACGGTTTTCAAAACTTTCGCCATATTCGTCTGTTCGATTATTAATTTTTGGATTCCAAAATTGTTCAATAAGGTGATCGCCAAAAGAGGTAATTTCGATGCCATCCCATCCGCATTTTTCTAATCTTTTTGCTGCTTCAGCAAAGGAAAAAATAATGGATTGAATTTCATCTTTGTCTAACACATGTGGAATTTCTCGGTGTGAAGGTTCTGGTATATCAGAAGGGGCCATAAGTGGTCTAAAGCTGTTACGGGAGTCGCCTCTTCGTCCTAAATGACTGGCTTGGGAAATGATGTAGGCTCCATTTTCGTGTACTTCTTTTGCCATTCTTTTTAATACGGGTTCATTTCTTTCATCCCACAAACTGATGGAACCGTGAATGGTTCCGGCACCTTTATGTACATTGGCAGCGCCGAAACACATGACTAAACCTGCCCCGCCTTTGGCTCGCCGGATAAAATAATCGGCATACTTGTCAGTGATTACTCCATCTTCATCCCAGCCTAAGGCGTGTGCTGTGACAACAATCCGATTTTTCAACGTTTTCGATTTTAGTTGAAAAGGTGAAGCTAATTTTTCTAATTTCATAGACATCATAGTTCCTCCCTTATTTGTTTTAATTGACCTAAATTTTTCCTAATCTAACAATTCAGCCGATCAAATTCGGACATGATCATCTCTTTCGTTGTTAAGTAATGTTCATCCATTAAAGCTATCGCCCTGCTTGCGTTATGATCTTTAATCGCTTCATAGATCGCTTTGTGTTCTTGGAAAGACTTGTCTCTAAAGTCCTCATTGATCAGATCCCCAATCTGATAATACCTAGAAACAACGATGTCGAGCTGTGCTTGAAGCGGTGAAAAAACCTCTAGTAACTTTTTATTTTTACTGTGCTTCCGAATCATTTGATGAAACTCACTGACATGATGGCGGTAACTTCCCTCATCCCCCTTCTGATAACATTTCTCATGTTCTTCGAGCTCATATTCCAGGTCGGATACGAGTTCATCGATTTTTCCATTTTCCATCGCTAATCTAATTGCGTATAAATCCAAGTAGTGGCATAAGTCAATAATTTCAAGGACATCTTTTTTGCTGAATTCCACCACCTTTACCCCGACATTGGATATAAACTCCACTAACCCTTCTTGATGCAAACGATTTAGCGCCTCTCTAATAGGAGTTTGGCTCGTTCCAAACTGCTCTTTAAGAGAATTGATATTGATCTTCTCATCCTTCGGGAACTTTAACGTAATAATGTTTTCCCTTAAGGATTGGTAAATCTGATCGGTCATCGATTTCTTCACGACATTTTTTATCATAATAGGTCCTCCATTTAAGATAAGTACTAAGTAGTTAACACTATACCAATAGTACTTTCTGTTATATAAAATGTATTATATATTATTTATAATATTCTGACAGATATAAAATATATTTTTTTATAAGATTATTTAAAAAAGTTTATAAAATTATTTATAAGCTCTTTGAAAATAAGTTAATTTTGACAAGAAAGATGGTCGATTACAATTACAATGATCTTTTACCGAAAAAAATTCTGATTATTATCTAACGCACTGAAAATAAAGAATTATTAATTTAATAGTATTTACCTTCAAAGAGCAAACAAAAAAGCTAAACTCAAATAAAGATGGAGTTTAGCCTTTTGCACTTTTTTATGTAATAGCCCACTATTTCAATAATGATGGCGGCTGCGTACCCGCCCTGACACTTTCTTAATGTCCTTGTTTACTTAAGCTCCGTTAAATATTTAACGATAAACCCTACATCCAAAAATAATATTAGTTATTATTAACATACTAAAGAATACTACCAGATTACTTAAAAAATCAAATTATTAAACACTTAAAATAGACTAAGTTGTCTATCAATATTCTTTAAATCTTCTCTCAAGATATTTAATTTCTTTATGCGGAACCTTGGAAAAAGTTCTAACAACATAAATTCTAATTCTTCTTTAGTTAAAGAACTTAGGACACTCTTACCGTCTCGCTTTCTCACATCTGTTTGAAACTTTTTATTGATTTGATTATATAAATTACCTAGAATGACAGAAGTATTTTTATGATTTGTATTCTTTGTTGCGAGAATGAACCCCATGTGATTGATTGCTTTTTTATAATGTTCGACTAATCTATCATCTTCCGTATTGTTGCTTCTATATTCAGGGTCATTATTGGCATGATGGGATACGATTCCCCAATTCTTACTCTTGTAAAATTCATAAGCCTCTCGTTCTAACCTATAAAAATCTTTTCTGACAAATTCTTGTTCATCCATTTTCTTTAAGATAAGAAACTTTGTATCCTCATGTAGAAATAATTTGATCCTTTCAAAATTGTTTACATATTGGGGTGTTCTAATGAGATGCTCCGTCCACCTAATAACGAAATTTCTTTGGGTTTGCCCAACATATACTAGTCTTAAATCCTTATTAAGGATTACATATATCCCTTTACTCAAAAGCTCATGTCCCATTATCTTCAACAATGATTCCTTTCATTTTGATAAGGTCTATCTTTTATTGTAAAAAGACCTATAAGCAACTTATGGTTTGCATTGAAAAAAACTTTTAATTAACCTTTTCAATTCTACTTTTATTCTGTTTTCTTACTTCTAAGATTGCTTCAAAATATTGAGTAAAATCCGATTGACCCGAATAAGATAGACACAGATATTCCTTTGCCCTTGTCATTCCTATGTATAGTAAAGAAACTTCCCTCTCCTTATTTTCTTCTAACGGAAATGGCATCGAGTCGACATTAACGATAAACACGGCTCGGAAATCTAAGCCTTTGCTGCTGTCGATGGTACTGATTTTCACTTTCCCATCTTCCTTTTGGTACGAACGCTTCGATATATCATTTTCGGTAATCCAATAATAAGGCAAACCCGTATCTGATAAAGAACGTTTAATGATATCAATGATGGGCGTTTGGTGTGTGCGTTTCACCCGGTAAAGAATCAGCATTTCATCATAGGAAACTTTTCTTTCTTCATGCAACTTCTTTATCTGCCGGGCAACAATTCTCATTTCCTCAAAAAAATTACCTGCTTTAATGATCCCAGGATCTGGACCCCTCCGCTTCGTGCTTTGTGGAGCAATAATTTCACCCTCGAGATCTCGATTTACCACTTTATTTTTAAACATGGAATGCTTACGATAAAAATCCCAGGCAAACTTAACGATTTGTTGGGTATTTCGGTAATTAATCGACAATACCTTCGATCTACCCTGAAAGCTCAATCCTGTATCCTGAAGATAGGAACGCTTTCGTTGATAGATGGTCTGTGCCCGATCCTCTACCAATAACAATGATTGGGTATCAGCATTAATTAACAGACTAACTAATCGAAGCCAATCTGCCTCAAAATCCTGTCCCTCATCGATTAAAACAGCATCATATGAAGGTAAAATTGCTTCATTTTTCTCTAGTTTTTCAATAATAGCAGGAAGCTGTTGTTCCTTTATTTTTAAATCATTCTTTAACCAAGAATGAAAATTTCGAACGATGATATTTTGGTTTTTTATATCCTTAGCATTTGGATCAAAATCAAACAAATCCTCAGGTTCATTAAGCATATGTTGGATCATTTGTTGAATCGCATTGGCCAGCGAGATATTATAGCAAAGAATAAGGATCTTCCAATCGGGATTTTGCTTGGAGAGCATTTTCGCCCGACTCGCCAAAATAATTGTTTTGCCGCTCCCTGCAACCCCTCGGATCAAACGATTTTTGTCACCAATCTGTTTCGCCAGATTTTCCTGATGGAGGTCCATCGTTTTAATATCATGGAGTGATAGCAGGAGTTGATCCTGGTATGGTACGGGTGGCTTAAACTCCGCACTAATCCGTACTTCCGGGAATAAATGATAGCGAATGGCATTAATATCCTCAATGGACAATGACTCCTTCAACCGGAAGGGAACCACAAACATATTCAGGATTTTTTCCATTAGAACTTCTTCTGAAAATTCCTCTTTGTCCGGATCAATTTCATCCCTTGTTAAACAGAGATTCGGTTCAATAACAGTGTACAGTCCCTCTTTGATAAAATCCTTGGAATACATTCTCGTAAAAACGACACCATGCCCATAAGGAAACTTTAACTGAAATTTATATTTCCCATCTAACTGAACCAAACTTTTATCTTTTTTTAGTACGTCCACTACGTGAAACATATTATCTCTCGCCTGCTTCATCGGACTTTTGATAACTGCTTGATCCCCAGAAGTGGTGATAATATGCCATTCATCATGATTAACTTGAAATAACGTATTTTTGGTATAATCTTTTATCTCTAAAACAAGAATCCCAAGATCTGGGCCAATAATAACAAAATCAGGCCTTCTGCCCTGAATTTCAGGTTCAAAGTACACAATATAGTCATCAGGAAGATAGGTTTTGAGAGTTCGAAAAAATAATCTTTCCCCTGCCGTAGCCGTTGATCGAATCGACTCGGGAATCGTAATTGCCATAACTACCGCTCCAAAATTTGCATTTTTCTCCATTATACAACAAATAGTCAAATCAGCCTAAATTTTTACATAAATATCCTTATATTTTGATAACAATCCTGATTTTCTAACAATATTCTAGTAAAATGACCCAAAACTCTTGTTTTTTCTACATACCCTTTTAAAATAGGGGTATAGGAAAATTAGACCATAATATGTTATTGAAGGAAAGTAGTGTGAAATACAGTGCTTAAAGGAATACTGGATAAATTTTTAAAATCAAAACAGCAATCCACTCAATCTGAAGTACCCGCAATCAGCCATGCTGAGGTGGAGGAATTAGTAGAGGCGAGGCTGAAGGAACATGCTGCAGCCATTGAAAGTACCATTAATCATCAATTAAACCAAAATAAAGTTACCCACCAAGATGAAGATTATACTTTAAGCCTTAAACAGATTGAATATGCCCTCTCGTTGATTGAAAAGGTTAAAGATGAATTTGAGTTGGCTATTAACCCATCAAATCTAACGATTAAGGACTTAAATAGATTAATTGCATACAATCGCTACAAAAATAAAGGTACCCTTATTAATCTTGTTAAAAAGGGAGTATTAAGGAAAAAAGCCAATTCGTTTTAGATAAAACAAATTGGCTTAAATAAAATAGATAGAACAACTGGTTATCATTGTTCTATCTTTTCTTTCTTTTATTTTATTTCCTACTAGTTATTATTTTGTACTACCTTTCCACGCAATGGGTCATAGCTACGATATCCTCTTGTAAATTGGGATCCAAAGTCCTGTGCTGCAACTGCTTGAGGATTTAAAATGTCGTCTCCCTCTGGTTTCACGCCTTCTTCTACCCATTTAACTAGGTCTTGGAATCCCTCTACTTCCTCTTCTACTGTGAAGTCACAGTGCGCAACAGCTCTAATCGCTCTTGGGGCGAAAAGTTCAGATTTACCATTTGCTTCTATTCTTTCGGCATAGATTTGTTCCATGCTAAATGGTACAAATAGGTCTCCTATATTGTGCATAGCGAGGACAGGAATTTTAATATCTCCAGAAACCTTAGGAACACCGGTTAAACCTTGCTGTTTTGTTTGAGGATCGGCTGAAATACGTCGTACAGATTCATTTAATACTTTTTCTTCCTCTGAAAGAGCAGGATCGCTATCCAATTGATAAACCATGTCCGCTGTATTTACAACATTACCTGCAGCCACTCCATAAGTAGGGTTTGTTGTATTTTGGCCAAGTAAGAAATTCTTGTAGGATTCAAAAGCAACATCAAATAACGGACGATCTCCGCCTGTCATGTTTTCTGTAACCGCTTTCAGTTTCTTCGCTAAAGGATTGAAATCTGCAAACTTCCCAAATTCCATTTGAGCTTGGATAGCCGGAACTGTTTCTGAAGCATACGAGGCATTCGCAGGAAATTGTTGATCCTCTTTTTCGATTCCTATTAACGCCTGGGCAACAATGTTATAGCTTGTAAAATAATCAAATAAATCAGTATCCGCCGTTACACCACACATAGGAAAAGCACCATCATAGGAACCTGCATATTGTTCAGCTAGTACGGCTGTAATATGTCCTCCCATGGAATGGCCTGTGATATAGGTTCTCGTTGGATTTCCTACTAATCCCTTAAAGTAATTCCCTAAAGCATGTGTATCTTTTACTCCTTGTGCCACATCATACCCATTTGTACTATAGCTGGATGCAGCCCATGCATAGCCGTTATCTAGCAAGTATTTTCGTAAACGGTCTGGATTACTTACCGTTAACTCCAATCCCTGGCCGCGATATCCATGTGCATAAAGAACAAGTTCCCCATTCCAATTCTTTGGAACCTCAATTCGGTACCCCGCCCCATTATGTACGCCCCAGTATCGGTTCGTCTCATAACCTGCTAAACTATCAAACGGTAATTTTGACTCATCCACATAGTACGGGATGGTCGCTTGGTTCTGACTTTTGTTTGTAGTCTTCTGAGGTGCCGCTTGGCTAGTCGTCACTGGAAACGCTAAACTGACAGCCATTAGTGCAATCATTGCAGTTTTTTTAAACATATAAAACCTCCTTTAATTGTAGTGGTACAAATAAATTATTTAGTATTCCGAAGGTTACTTCAATAATTATTGATATACAAATTCCTACATTATTTGTTTTTTTATTGTAAAATAATAGAATACTATGTTGAATATTACTGAAAACTAAACAAAACGGAAAAGAAAAAGGCGTCATTGACTATCAATTCACGCCTTGCATCATTTTATTATAAAAAAACCTGGTATTTTACTCACATATGTTTTTCCCATTTGCCACTCTTCCTCACCCAATTCAATCCTCTCAATCTTTCTGACCTTTTGCCAATTGTAGAATGGATTGAAAATGTTCTTTTACACATGGGATAACCTGATCAGGAGCCTCAACATGGATAAAATGTCCTGTGTTAGGGATGATCTGTATCGTTGCTTGTGGGAATTGCTCTTCACGTGTCTTATAAGCAAAGTCAGTAGAAATATAAGGGTCATTTTCTCCCCACAAAATGGTAACAGGTTTCTTAATTTCAGAAAGCTTTTGATACGGTTCAATTAAATGTAGGTTGGCGGATCGATACAATTCTAAAATAACGTTCCGTTTGTCAGCCGTTTCAAATATAGAATAGAAGTCTTCAAGGATGGATTCTTCTACCGACGGAATCTCCAATTTCATATTCATCATCCATGCTTCTTTATTGGCCATTGCTTCCATTACTTTTTCCCCTAGACCAGGAGTTCTCCATTTTTTTGCGAGAGGATGCCATGTATATCCAGGTAGCAGGATAGTATCACTAATAATTAAACTTTCCACCTTACCTGGATGATCACAAGCCCATCTCAATCCAATCATGCCACCCCAGTCATGGACAATAAGATGGACTTTTTCCAATGCTAACGCTGCCATAAAGTCATTGATAAAAGTAACATAGTTTTCCCAAGTTGACTCGTAAGGAAAACGGTCACTCTGACCAAAGCCAGGAAGATCAGGCGCAATCGCTCGAAAACCTAATGAAGCAATCTCAGGCATGATATGCTTCCACAGCATGCTGGATTCCGGAACCCCGTGAATAAGCAGCACTGCAGGAGCAGATTCGGAACCTTCCTCCATATAGGAGATCTTCTGGTTGTTTAAGGTTAGTGTTTTTTTCATCATCAATGTGTAGCTCCTTTTTAAATATAATCATTGTGACATTATAATTTACCTTAAGTTTCTATATTCTTCACTTAATTCGACAAGAAAAATGAATATCCTTTAATCCAGTAAAATCAATTAAAGTAGACACACGATATCTAAGTTTAAATTTACTAGCATAAAATGGTAGGCTCATACTGCCTTTTGGGGATGCAAACCTCTTTTGAGGGGTATGTTAGAAACTACCATCATTCTACTGCTTCGAATTGAATTTATCTTAATGGATTATAAAATTGGAAAGCCCCGTCCACCCATGGTAATTACATAGCTAAGAAACTATTAAAAAGAAAAAGGATAAGAGTCTATTAATTATTATAGACTCTTTTTCTTTTTCCTATATTTTTAGGATGGCAAAGGTAATGTAAATGGAATCATAACCTCTTCATTTACGGTATTGCCACGTTCAGAAAGAACGGGCTCGCCTTGTCCGATATTGCGGTGAAAGGTCCCCTTCAGTTTATAGGTTCCATTGGGAATTGCTATGGGCATGCCCTTCCAATACGGTACAATAATTGCTCTAGTGCCATCTTCATCCCGAATAGCCCGGGATTGTATTTGTAGTGGAATAGAAATTGCCGGCAAAATATCGATCGTACACCTTTTCCAATCAAACGGCTCCGGGCTGGATACCATTATTCCAAACGTCTGAGTCCCAGAGGTAATCGCATGAATCTCCAAATCCGCTGGAAGCAGGTTTATCAATCCAGTTTGTTTAAAAATGGCTTGAAAATTGCTAAGTTCCGCCTGCCGCCTTAGTTCTCTTTCTTGATCAACCGCTTGCCAAGGATCACCTGATTTAAGAAGCGGGATAATAAGTTGCTGCCATTGTTGCAGGGTCATCTGTACTTGCGCTTTTCGCAGCCTTGTCCTTAATGAAAAATGATCTTTAAAATTAACGTATTGCGAGGTGACAAACGACCATTGATATAATGGGCTGTGCTCATGAGCTCCTTTTGGATTGGCGTGAAGATGGGCTTCATATCGCTTCCTCGGTTCCAAAGGTGGACCGGATAGCTTCGCCTTAACAATACTTTCTTTTACAATCGATGATTCGCTTAATGTAAGCTGGCACGTCGAGCGGTTCAGCGATTCTATCCATAAACGCTCTTCTCGCCGCAAGACTGTCTCATTTCCTCTTCCCATCGAATTAACTAGTGTTAAGCGTTCATTACGGTCGTTTATTAGGTTGATCTCCAATTGTTGTGATTGGCTGTTTGATCGAAACATATGGTCAACGTAGTCAGCAGCGAATGCGACACCTATGTCGTAGTTACGATAAACAGCTGGCGCACCGTGAGATGGCAGGACCTCTCTGATGTAAGGCTCAAGGGTATCCAGAGTTGCAGTGACCCCGGGCGCTATCTCGGACAGTTTGGCGTCTCCCGGCGGGCCTTCCGTTGCAAACAGGAACTGGTTAGTAAAAGTACAACTGGAGCCAGCGATAACCGGGCTTGACCCTCCTAATGGACTTTCCACTTGCGCTCCCACAAGACTTTTTCCTGTTGTCTCGGATATAGTAGTTGTAACCATGAGGCGGTAGCGCTTCTTTGCCTCAAACACAATCTCCTCACTCTTGAACCTTTCAAGGGATTGCTGTAACTCTTGACGACGGACAGAAATTTCTGTTTCAGAAGGTGCTCCTTCCACGACAATTGCTAGAATAGCCATTCCATACAAGCAATTTATGGTAACAGTCCGGATGCCTTTATTGCTAATCGTTAACTGGGATGGGAGATAATTTCCCCCCTGGTTTTGCTGATTTAGTAGTTGAGTTGTAGCTGTTTTAGCCAAACTGGACTCCTTTGAATCGAACCCTTCCAGCGACCATCCGCCTGAAGCTAAGGCAAGGACCGTAATTGCTTTCGCATCCGCAGGAAATGTGATACGAAGCGGCTCTTGCTGCTTAGGTGGCGCAGTGCCTCCTCCAGGAGGTACAGGATTTTGCGGTACAGTTGTATATCCCCATTGATTTGGAATCATCAAGCATCTCCTGTAAACCCGGGGGAGAAGCTCTAACTTCTCAAATGGTTTATTCATTTTTTCCAGCTCTAGGATCCATGCGCCCATTTTACTAGCCGAAAAAATAAGATTTTGAAGAAGGTACGGCCTGTTCGGTTCCAACATCAGGTCTGACTCACTCTCAAAATCTAGCAGTCTAGTTTCCATCTGTGGTTCACAGGGACTAAACGATTCTGCCTCATCCAATTGAGAAATGGCCACATCACTCAGCGGGTGGAGCCATTCAAAGGGAGAACGTACCCACAACATTAATCTGCGGTTCCCTTGGCTGTTGTCACCAGGCTGTGACTGCCACATGCCATACAGTTTTCGAGAAGCATTTGGACTTGCAAACAATACCCATTGCCCCGATGATGCATCCCAAACTTCTAATTTTAGGTCCTTCAATTCGGAACGCAGCCTGTATTCGCCTAAAATTTCATCAATAGAAGCCGCCGCATTAGAACCAACCCCTAAGGTATCCTGAACTGGGCGGTCAAAGATTATACTGATTCGCCCATCCAACGGGACAACAGGCTCTGTATCCTCTAACCTCCATGTAGCGGATGTCAGTTGGTGTTCGATACCTGCTCCTTGCAACGGTGCAGTTAAACGAGGCGGTCCATCTGCCTCCCATAGGAGATCGACCTTCGTCTCGAAATCAGGTATAGGCCAAGGCAGATCAGCTTTTACATGAATGGAAGCTTCAACTTTATACGGCTGAGGTGCTTGTGCTTTTACGATAGCAGCTGCAGAAAGTCCCAGACCCACACCGGCCACACGAAGTGCGATTAATCCCTGTAAATGCAGCGAGCCAATTAGCTGTTTTGGCCGCCAAGAGATTTCTGCTGCGCCTTCCATATATGCCTGCAACGAAAGTGAAGCGGGACCTGCTGAATACTCCGCGTCATAGCCGATGAAGCCCCCCATCTCCATTTTATCAGGCTCCAACATAAGGTACGCGTTAGCTTCGAAGATCGATAGGATGCGTGCCCTAATTCTTTGTTCCCGTTCTTTACGGCCAATATAAACGTGCCACGCTCTGGGATCGTTAAAATTGTAATGCGCTTCGGCTATCCCCGAAACATCAATTAATTCCCCTTTTTCAGGAAAGACATAATGTGGTTCAATGGCAAGATCCAAGGTGCCCCGTGCTCCGTCAAAAACAGCCAATGAGTTGAACATTGCCTGCGCCGTTGGGACTGCCAAAGCTGCTGGATCCTTCAGCAGGTTCGCCCGAGCATCAAGCATTATCACAGGACCTGGCACCACAACAATTAGCAAGCCCTTCGCAGCAACACTATACCCTTTGTCTGGGGCTGTGCCGACAATCATACCACCCCCGAACGCTTGGCCACCCTTCTGTGCTTTCCATTTATTGGAGTCAACCGTTCCGATTTCCGGGCGGCGGTACCAATCATTGTACCAGCGCTCCTGTTCCTGTTTATTTGGAATCATATTCCGAGCATAAAGTGCATCCAAACCATAAATAGCAAGACCTGTGTTAAATAGTGGGATACCAGCGGGCGGCTGAACGAGCAAATACAGAAAGAGAGAAGTGAAATCACCGCTTCTCTTGATAGCGACTCTGCAGCTAATCGTTAGATTTAACGATGTTAACTGTAAGGTGCCTGCACCATCAAACCGCTGCTCCGATGCGGAATAGCGGACAGATGCTTCTAAATTCAGCACTCCATCCACTTTGTATTTAATACCGATTCCAGTAAGTTCTACCCCGATTTGAGGAGGCATTGTTTTTGTCCAGCGAACTTTAAGACCCTCAAAAGATGCTTTTATCGGTGCTCCAGCTACCAATTCAAGCGAACCAGAAAAACCGATCCATCGTTCATTTCCCTCTTTGCCGATTCCGAACTGGGATAATTCCATCTGAAATGGTCCTAAAGAAACCCGAGAAGCTTTTGGTAAGGAGAGCCAGCCGCCGCTTACGGTAACTTCTCCCTTAGAGGTAATCATTAGTGCATCCACCCTGAAGCCAGGAAGTTTTTCACCACCCGGGAGTGAAAATAGCGGGTTTACAGTACCACTTAGCTGAAGTGCTCCGCCCCCCGATGTAATGGTTAGCGCCATAGCTGTTAGCTCGAGCTCTAGAACATCCGGCTTGGTCAGCGTAAGTAATCCGTTTTTTATTGCAACTCCAGGTGACGTTTGCCTCTCTGGGACAGCGGAGAGCGCAACATTCAATCCACCTGCATGAAGCTGTAAATTGACGGCCACATCGGTATCGAAAAGCTCGATGTCTTTTAATAATGCTTCAATTTCTCCTACGATAAGCTGAGACTCTTGGAAAAGAATTTGAACCCGATGCAGTTCTACGTCAAATCCGCCAACGTTGACCTCGGGCGCAGTTTCGAAACTAGCGCTGACTTTGCCTGTAAACCCGCCCGTACCTATGCAACAATTGCTGATGGCAAGTTCCGGACCATTGGAAATATCTTTTGGCAGCTTGATTTTTGCTTCCTGAAAAGCGAGTCCGATGAATTCACCGGCAATTCCTGCATCCGTTGCTTCCTGCAATGTTTGTCCCCGCATGAAATTCCATGCAATCCCTGTGGCAGAAACTGTTACCCCGCTCCCGACAATCTCACATTCTGGAAGGGATAGAAGACCATCCGTTTCGAAGTCTATGCTCCAGTCTGGATATAGGTGAAGAGTGCCCTGCGTCTGCAAGAGTGCTGGTCCTTTTGTTTTTACATCCTCTAGAATGTTCCGATCGATTTTAATCGCGATTGGAACATCTTCTAATGTGAGAGACGCATCCGTGCCGATAACAAGTTTAACTGCAATTGAACTCCAATCTTCCCCCGCTCCCCCGATGACAAGAGCCAAGCTGTCAATTCCGGGCAGCTTGATCTCAATTTCTTTCTCAAAGGCTAAGTGAATGGAGAAAGATAGATTATCTTCATTCGCATATAGGTCTGCTTCTGTATAATAAAGCCCATCCAGAAGATCTTTCGGCAAAAAATCTAAGAACGGAAAGTCCTCGTCTTCCAGCAATTCACTCAATGGGTAAAGAGGACGACCGATTAAATCATATGTCATACGTTACTCCCTCCAATTAGCAGCAATCCATACCTCTGGCTTATAGGTATCCCAAGAAAGCACTCGGTTGGGTGCCGTCCCACTTATTGTGCATTTCGTATCTTTTTTTGTTGTTGCAGTCTGATCGATTACTATGATTCCGTCTAACTTGCCGGCGTTGTTATATGAGTACCGAACAAACACAAGTGAGTGGCCAGTCATGGTCACTTTTTGCTTTTTTCGATTAATCAAATCCTGGAATCCTTGGGTTTTGGTCCAAAACTGAAGCAATGCCCCGGGTTCTAAATTAGATAAGATTTCTTCCGGCTTATAGGAAGGTGTTGTTACGTGATAGTCTGCCAGGTCCAAAGCATTCATCGCTCCTGGAGCGCCCCGTCCAACACAGGAATCAGGAAAGTTCCATTTACTTTCTTCGTCGGTGAACATTTCTTGTATGGACTGCCAAAGGTAATAGGCCATCCTCCCTTTGGATATAGGCTGGTGATTGCTTGGCGGGTTCAATATCTGAGCGGGTGCCGGTTGATTAAACATTGATTCCAGCACCAACAAAAGCTTGCTTGCTTCCCCCCTAATATCTCCCATAGGATCAGGACGATTTTTTATTACTAAAAGTCCATTTGTTCCTAGAGCAGCTTGGATGAGGTTAACTGTATCCTGTTGTGTCTTTTTTCTCTCATATATTAACCGCCCCCCTGTAATGCGGTGATCAATCAATGCCCGTATGGTCCTCCGAAGAGAAAAATAGGTACAGGCATCTTCATACTCGCGGTTTATTCGAGCTTCCATCAGCATTTCTTGACCCAGTCTTCTCCTGACAATCACATGAGGGTTGGGTGAATCGTTAAAATTATATTGTAGAACTTGATTCGATTCAGTTGATAAATCTATCCAAGCGTTCGAAGTATTTCCATAAAGAAGGCGTAATTCCTTTTCGTGTTGAAGACTAGAATCAATCGAGACATTAAACGTTTCATCCGGGATTGACCCGGTTGGGAGCTTAAAATAAATCATCCCATGGGAAGGCATTCGCTGTGAAAGCAGCAGTTGACCTAAAGAATCTCTTACCTTTACCACCTGTGAGGGAAAGTGAACAGAGCATTCCGGAACAGGTTTCCAGGTCCGGGTGAAGCGAATCGGTATATGCACAGGTGCATTCTGATCCGACAAAATGTGATTCGAAATGGGTCCCGTATTGAGCATATAATTCCGAACCGTGCGGTAAAGTAGATAGGCCGGTACGCCTCCATTCATCGGATGATGTGGACTATTCTTATCCACTCCGGTTGGTGCTGATGGGAACTGCTTATCGTATCCATCTCTTGCGCTTTGATATAAAGCTGCAGATACGGTAAGTTCCACTTGTCCAGCACTATTCATGATGACCCGCGGCATCATCGTCATATATTTTTCAACATCATCGTCTTCAGGTTTGCTGCTGCTAAACTTTAATCTAGCAGAATACTTCCCTTGTAAAAAATGTGCGATCACTTGACGTTTCCATGCATCTCCTGCCGTCCTCGAAATCTTCCCTTTTCCGAGGCATACGTCTGCATAGCAAATGTTTGGCAGTGTTTCAAAAAGAAACTCCTCTGTTAATTGAACTTTCGAATACCATATTCTATTAGGGAAAATTTCCAAATCTAGCTGCAAACTTTGTATCGTTTTCATTAACCTTTTATCATGAGAGTGAACAACAATTGTACCTGTTGTAGGCCACTGATGAAATTGACTCTTATTCAACTGATCAGCTGTTGGAAACGACTTTCCAGGTGAAAGATCGGCTATAAAAATCAGGTTTCCCGGAATGAGAGGCAGCAGGAATGGTGCTCCGCCCGCTGGATCACTTACAGTAAAATTAAGCTTCATGGATTGTGGATAAGGCTGGTTGATATTGGGATTTGCTGCATAAGGCATTTCTGTCATGCTAATGCCAGGATTGATTCGTTTTTGGTCGGCTTCAGAAAATAGAAACCGAAATACATCATTTCTCATCAAACTGCCTCCTATTAAGGGATCGAAATGGGTCCGTAAATGGTTTCGTTTTGACTTAGACGTCCCCGAGAATCCCGAACCCTTAGCCGGTAACTGTAGGTATCCCCAGACTTTACGCTGCTATCAAACATTACTCCTTTTGAGGATGGTATCCAATCGCTAACCCCTCGCCAATTCTCAAACCCTTCCTCTGAACGCTGAAGCATCATTTCCCAATTTGGAGGCAAGTTTGACACGGACCAAGTCACTTGGACAGCTTGATTGTTAGGATCCCACACCACTTGTACAATTGGGGATTCCGGCAGGCGTAAATCAAATGCCATTCCTTCTGCAGGTTCACTGGCAAAAGACCTGACTGGTAAGGTGGAGCCCTGACCAATAACTGCCTGCCTTATACCCTCGATTCGATAAATTTGAGGGATCTCAATTGGCACAGAAGAGTCGCGGAATGCTCGGCCTGTCTTAGAAACAGCTAACTCTCCCTTTTCCCCAGAAGTGTAACGTACAACAGGAAAGACAAGCGTGCCATCAGGAAAATCATTCAAACCTTCAATGGTCATTCCATCAAGAGTAAAAGTACCCGTCAAAGGTATCGAAGATTGGGAATCGGGATCTTTTTTCGGGTCATATTCATGGGCCAAAAAAATCGCAACCACATCATAAGGTGCTTCCCCTGATAAAGTTACAGCACCTCCAAAGACTGCCAGGGGCTCAGGGCAATGACCGGATGAAATCGTTGTTACAAGCGTCATATCACGGACATCTGGCTGAAGCTCTGTTCCTTTAGGTGTTCGATAAATACCGTATTCTTTAATGGTTAAGTCTGGTGTATCCCAGAAAATCCACATATGTTGGTTCCCTGGAATAATCCTGCGAATTAATGGACTTTGCGGACGTCTTGTATCTGGGACCATGATCGGCAGTGTAGAAGGACCGAGTGGACCTGCATTTCCCGCTTCGTCAACAGGTGCGACCCGGAGGAAAAACCGGCCAGGTGCTTTTCCGTCAAGAGGAGCCTTCCACTTCAGCATGTTAGGTTTCGCTGGGTCTTGGAGCAGTGGATCTGATACGGACAGCGGGTCTTCAGACAGATAGGTGAAAGCCTCTTTATGTAGCGTGGCTAGTGACTGAAGGGATTGAACATTTTGCCCTTCCTGCTGTTTTCTCCACTGAGTTAACGCTTGCCCACTGAGAGGCGGCTGTCCCTTATAGGCCCCAAGTGCCCTTGCCCTGTCCTCCATATCCTTATTTAATACAGCGTCAACCGATGCAATTAGGACATGGTAATGAGAAGCTCCTGCCACCTTAGGCCAACGCAACTCAAACATACTAACTCCTGAAAATTCGTTTGGCGGTGATGCCCAAAGTGGTACCGAACCAACTGTTCCTTCCGGTATTGATTGCTGTGTAGGAGCACCTCGATAGACCCGTTGAACCCCTACGCTGACAATCGGGCTTTCATTCCCAGGTCCGGCTGGCTCCCCCGGTTTCTGTCTTTTATCCACTGTGAATGGGCAGTTATCTACAGCACTTACCCCAATGAGACCAGTTGTTTGAGGTTCCTTTGGCGATACAGGAAGTGTCACACCTGAAATAAATGCTTCATAATCCGGGAACCACGAGATTGGATTTGATCCAACGTTTCCATACACGACAAGCTGAAGTGCAGGATTCCCCTTGTGAGCAAGAACTGGAAGAACGGCTTGCCCCACGTCAAGAGTACCACCTACTAACTGAAAAGAACCTGTTAGGGAGATGTTTGCCGGTGTAACGATCGTCCGAAGCAAGCCCGCTCCATCTTGCAGCAGCGCACTTCCAGTTGTTTCAAGTTGATGAATAGAAGTGTCAATCACAAGTGTGGCGCTCCTGCCTAACGTACCGCCGACAACCGGATACGATGTACCGCCGACAATGAGTGCGAGTTGATCCTGAAGTAGTCCAGACCATAGCCAATCACGTGTCAGCCATATGGTTGCTGTTTTTGGGCGGGGGTGATTAGGTATAACCTTCTCAATGTTCACTTTCGCCCCAAGGGATTGCTGCTGGACCGACGTGTTGATGATGTTGTGCGGTACCTGAAGAACACGCCTCCCCCATGTTAACGAAGAAGCAGGTTCTCGATAGAGCGGGTGACGTAACAATTGATGACGCTTTAGATCGGGTTGTCGTAATGCGATGGTACATGAGCCAAGGGCCGGTAACGGCATGCCCGATGCGCTAACATTAATTGTTGCTGGATTCGAAGCTGTACTGCTCAATACACGGTATTGATTCACACCTTGACGAAGCCAGTCGTTCTTGAAAGCGTCCACAACAAGTGCGCCCGATAGTTTAGGAATCGATACCTGAAGGGTATACATGGAACCCACGGCTTGAACAGAAGTGATGGATCCTTTAATCGACGTGAATGGTTCGTCGTTCCAATATACACGGAACATGGCCGTATCTGGAGCCTGTTCCTGCCGGTCCTTTGACCAACTCCATCTCACTCGCACACCGGAAGTTGTACCCGAGCTGTTAAGGACATCCAAATCGTCGGAACTAAGCCATGAATCACTCGCTTCTAACCAACGTGCTGAAATACCAGCAGGAGGCGGAGGCGGTATTTTGTCTGAGCTATCAATTGAAAACGGCGAGGACCAAGCACTCATGCGTCCGAACAGGTCACGGCTTCGTACACGGTAAGAATAATAACGGACCGAAGAATCTAACCGATCGTCCAAAATGTCCGGCGGATCAGATGGCCAGCCTTCGGGAGGACGATGCCCTTTTGGACGATAGCTGGACCGGAGAACCTGCTGGGGAAAAGCCGCAACCATATCTGTCCAAGTATTCTTATCTGATAATATTTTCCATTGTCCTGAATCAGCATTTCCATTTGCCTCGGAACCATCTTCCCGGCGTGCCACTTCAAAAACTACCGCATCCAGTGGGTTTTTCCCGATTGGATAAAGATCTGGAATTGGCGGCTCTTGCGGCTCTAGAATTCGAATACCTACCATTTGTACAGACTTTCCAGGTTTTGATAACCCTGGAATCACAATACCGCTTACAGATGGAGCCATCAGCGATGGTACCGCGGTTCTGCGGACATCAAAGCAAATCCAAGCATGTGAGATTTCGGACTTCTCGAACACCCAGCGGCAAATACGAGTTACTGTGGGCTCGCTGCCGCTAACGACCACACTCGTTATATTTGATCCTGTCATCTCAACTTCGTGTAGCATACCGGCAGAATTCGTTCGAACATCCACAATTTTTTGATCTGACATGGCCATTAAAACAAGCGGTTCCATACCAGCTGAGGAGCGAGCAGTTACACGAATTTTCTCTGCCGGTGCTGGAAGAGTAATAGTTATTGATTTTTTAGTTGTCGGTATAGGAATACCTCCGGTCTCGCTTGAAGAAGGTATTCCCGTTACCCTAAATCCCGGTATTGCTGGAATAGTAAATCCATTCGGCAATTTAAGCGTAGCAGCCGGGGAGAGTGTTGCCGCTATAGGTGCGGTAATCCCTCGTACGGTTACATCAAACTTTCCGGTACCGTCATTCTCGTCAATGTTAAACCGTAAAACTGCATTATTCGGCGGTAACGGAAAAGGCAATCCCGTCCCTGGTCTTGGAAGTGACGGCATCCCAGGAACAGGTGATGGTAAGGTCTCTTGTGGAAGCGATGGCATACTTGGGAAAGGTAAAATTCCACCACCAGGAAAAGGTACCCCTCCTCCACTAGGAAAAGGTATCCCTCCTCCACCAGGAATTGGTATCCCTCCTCCACCAGGAATTGGTATCCCTCCTCCACCAGGAATTGGTATCCCTCCTCCACCAGGAATTGGTATCCCTCCTCCACCAGGAATTGGTATCCCTCCTCCACCAGGAATTGGTATCCCTCCTCCACCAGGAATTGGTATCCCTCCTCCACCAGGAATTGGTATCCCTCCTCCACCAGGAATTGGTATCCCTCCTCCACCAGGAATTGGTATCCCTCCTCCACCAGGAAAAGGTATCCCTCCTCCACCAGGAATTGGTATCCCTCCTCCACCCCCTGGTGTCGTACCGCCGCCAGGAACATCCGTACATTTCCATTTCCATCCGGAAGGACCAGGCCAGTAACCAACAAGTTTATAATCATATCTCGTGTTGTTCACTGACAAGCGATCAACATAGCCTAGGCCAGCCATTCGACTAAAATCTGGGTCAATTGAACTGAACCGTACTAAATCAGCTGATCCTAATGTCACTTTTGGCTTTGATCCAGCTGGAGCTTGGCTGAATGTACCCCCTGCTAGCGCTTCCTGGAAAAGTTTTCGAGATTCTAAGAACACTGGCATTCCGAACCGTTTTACCAGGGTCGCAGCAAGCTGGCTGCCAACTCCTGTTGGACTAAGACGATCAGCGGCCTCCAGCCAGTCTCGATCCCCTGTACCAGAGTCAGGACTGTAGGCATGATTTACAAGGTAACCGGGAGAGGAAACTGGAAAGCCGATCCTTCGAGGATTTAGCGTTTTACCCCAGTCTACCTCTGCCTCATCAGAGACTACTGTCCAAGAAAATTGCATAAATGAGCAACCGGGGGAATACCCAACAGTTGATAATTGAAATCCGTCAAGTGAGTCAGCAGAAACTGAAAGTGAAAGCTCTTGAACACTTTGTGTATAGGAGAGTATTAGCGAACTTTCTGGTGTAACCCTTCTTCCCCCACTTGTTCCCCAAAGTGACAACTTTCTGGTAGAGTGAGAGTTTATAAGTGTGTTAACGATTCTAATTTCTATTTTTCGTATTGGACCTTCAGATTTATCAAATTGACACGTAAGTTGCTTCGGTACCCTGAGAACGGTTCTCCGGACTCCCCCCACGGTCACCTCAGTAAATTCAGATTGAAAAGATGGATCCGTCGTGCTCCAATGAGCAGGTCCATACTTTATAGGCATCGATGAATTTCCAACCTGGTGAGTACGAAAGTCATAAGTTTTTGGTGTCCCAGGTCGATGAAGACGGCGGTAAATTTCAAAACCTCCTGGCGGAAAGCCAATAGTAGCATCCGTTGTCCAATGCAAATGAACACCAGGGGTAAGTGTGGAATGGTTGTCCACTCCAAGTGCAACCATGGATACCGCTCCTGTCTGTAAACCCATTTTTATCATCCCTCCTTTTGCGATTCACCTAATAACACTGAGATTTTATCCAACAAGAAGCTTTTTAATAGAGCTGTATAAGACAGATTAGCCTCTTTTCTCTAAATGAATTCTAGAAAATCTGGAAAAATCCTCCTGATTTGAACCGTATCCCACTGCTTTGTTACCAATGCTTCACGCACTATTGTCTTATATGCTCGTTCGTTGATAAAAATGTCGTAACTGCAAGACTATTATCAACGATTACCAAAGGAAGTGGGTTAATACTTATCTCATAGAATCAAAAAGTTAGATTTAGCAGATGATAAATCTGGATGTTGATTCACCCAACTAATAATACGAGCCCTTAGGGAACGAAAATATGGCTACCCCATAAAGGGTAGCCTATTCAATACAATATTGGTTAAGTTTGTTTAGTTGTTTGTTTCATTTTATTTCGTTTCCTTATAATTCCTTAATACACTTAGGATTAATTCTTTAATAATCTCTTTTCCTTCTATAGCTTCTTCAAATGAGATTTCATTTGGATGGGCAGCTCTGTTTCTATACACCCTTGTTACATTCATTATTTTTTCAAACAAATCCGTATCTACAAAGTTTTCTTCAAAATATCGAAGGATAAATTCTTTAAAGTCTTGAAGGATTGGGCTTCTTCTTACCGTTCTTCCCGTTATCTTTTTTAGAAAGGTTGACATTCTGCCTAATTCAAAATGCCAATGGTTCTCATCCTTTTCTAGCAATTCTTTAATCTTCATAGCAAACTCATAGGACGAACTATTTCTTGAGTACGGTAAACCACTTTCATTGATTTCAAAATCCCAAGAAAATTGATCCATTAGATCAACTTCCCTTAACTTTAAATCATGTAAATATGCTACAAAGATTTTAATTCGCAATTCATTTTCAAGTGACCTGCAGTATTGCAAGATAAATGGTGACGGATCCGAATTTTCTAACCTGGTGATATTATCAAATAACATGTCTGCAGATGGTAACATTCGCTTACTTAAATCATGAAGTTTATCCCAATGAGGAACAATCCATTCCTTTGTTTTCTCAACATAGGTATCATAGGTCTCCAATGTTATTTGATTAACGGCCGAATCAATTTTATTCATTATGTTTTGGATGACCTCTAATTCATTTTTACCTTCAAGTTTTATTTGTTTTATATCCTTTTCCATGTCACTAACTAAATCAATTAAATAACTAACTTTCTCATTGAACTCATCCATTCTTTGGTTCAAACTACTCATCGAACTCGAATTTATTGATATAGCTTGAAGAATTTTCTCATAACGGTTATTGGCAAGATCATTTAATTCTCGATTTCTGCTTTTTTCATGCTTGTATTTTTCTCTTAGTAAAACAATCTTCTCTTTTAATTCCAATAGTTCTGACTGGGTCGCACTTTCAATTCCTTTATCACTAACAACATTCAGGTTATCAAGTGGTAAAAGTGGTATCCGTATATTTTTAATATCCCTGACCGTTAATCTCCTAGATTGTGGTACTCCTCTGCTCTTTCTGTCTACCTGTAGGCTATAGAGCTTTTTACCTTCTTTAGTATGTAAATATGTTTTAATATATTCGTTGTTGGCAGACCTGATAATAGCGATATCGCGACTTGCAATTGCTGGCGGATCTGTTTCCTTATAAATGTAAAGTTCACCAGAATTATTAACTAGTGGTGTAATCATATCCCCAGGTTGTAAAATACATACATTTTCATCTTGGCTGCAATCATCTATATATTGATTCTCAGTAAAGAGATTTAACTCTCCATTTTGAATATGCCCTGGCCTTACGATTAAATACTTCCCACTATCCAGTCGTTCTTCACCACGAAAACCAGGTCCTGACAATATATTTGCGATTTCCTCCAGTTTCTTTACATCCTTGTTTTTCAATTTTTCATCTATTTTTTTAAATCGAGGATCATAGAAATGTGGGTCCCATCTCGATCCAATTAATCTTGCTGATTCTACGGCAAACCCACTTTTTCCGAAATAAAATTGTTTAATTTCATCATAATTGTTGGCAAAAGAAGGCATTAACACCTTCTCTGTTGGGGGACTTTTCCTAATTACGATAAGTGACATATCTCTTAAATTCGGTCTGAAATTACCAGTATTCAGGTTCATAATCATCTCTAAATCATAGTTAGCAAGAAGTTGATCTCTGTACATTTGGAAGGAAGATGGTGCAGTTAAAAATCCATTACTTATTAAAACGACTAATTTCCCTTGTTCTTTCAAAATTGCCATTGCTTTCTTAAGGTAAACAAGGGTTGTATTTTGTTCTATACCTTCATAAAAAATTTGTCCCCCTCTTGGAAGACATGAAACAACACAATCATACATTCTGGAAAAGTCTTTATAAATTGGATTTTGATTGTTAAGTTCTATATTAGGATAAATGAACTTACCGATGTTTATCCCATCCCCTATAGAATCATACCCAGTTAGCACGGTCTCTTTAGGAAAATAACTTAATAGTTTTCCGGTTGAACAATTTATATCGATAACAGATTTTGGATTATCCTCTAAAGCAATATCCGTCATTAATTGTGCAAGTTCATTAGGCATATCAAAAATTCTTCTAAAATCTATTTGGGATAGGCAGTCATATAACTTGCTCTCTCTAATTTCACTTAAATTTGATAATTCATTAAGGAAATTCCTTAATGAAATTTCCCCGCTTTTATACCTGTCTATTAACATTTCGGACAGTATACCTGGCATTGTATAACCTCCTCTACACCATTTCTTAAATACATCCTCTTTAAATTCCCATGATATTTATTTCGACTTTTTAATCGGTATTCCTTCATTTACGGGAAAGAGCAATTCTAACTACTTTATTAAATTGTCTGAGGAATTAATTCAGGAATCATTTTTGCCACATCAATCACTCCTTGGGATTTTAAATGGATAAATCACTACCAAGCCGGTTCCTAAGTTCCCTATAAAGTGCAGGTCCTTCCTCCTGTGTTTTCTTGGGTACTCCTTTTATAGAAAATGGAACATACATATATTTTTCAGGAGTATCTAAAAGTTCATTGTAAAAGGCGTTTCTAGGCTCTGCACCGACTAGCACTATTAGCTCCGGCTCTAATATCCTTATCTCTTCAAGCAGAATTTCTTTGGATTTTTTTGCATCTCTTTTGCCACTGCGATTTGCGACTCGAGCAAAGTCAGTTACAAAAGATTTCCTTGCAATTTCTGGGGTTATCCCTAAGTTCGTAACAAGCGGGTAGTAGTTTTGTGTATTTGGCCAAAAACAATCAAAGATATTACGATATGGGGATAGATTTTTAAAAAGCCATAAACATGATAGTACAGTCATACTTAGCTTTTCAGGTTTTTGAAGGGATCCTTTAAAAACAAAGAAAAATGAAGCCTTACCATTTCTAATGACTTCAGATCCAATAAATGGGAGGTCTGTACTCCTAGAAATATTGTCGTCTTTAAATGTTTGATTATTCCAGTTACCGTTTGTTTCACTCCTATAGCTATCAAAAATCGTTTATAATAATTTACTAAATACTCTAATTCGGTAATGTAGTTGAAATAATCAATAATACTTTCTTCAACATCTCCTTCTATTTGTTTTTTCTCCGTAAATACCAAATTGTGCGTGTATTTTTGCAAGCTTTTGTTCAAGAATAACCATTTCCAGCCTTCCTTACCTAACAGAGTGCCTTTCCATCAATCTCCTTTTTATTGCAATAAAACCGCATATCACAGTTTGGGCAATGTTGTTTCGGACGCTTCTTAACCAAATATTTCCTAGTTTCAATATTTTGAACCGTAGAATCAAAGGCGTTTATGGTTTCTCTTACTGATGATGCACTTTTTTCAAAGGTGATGTAAGGCGACGATTCTGTTTCCCCTGTGTAATATAAATGCATTCTGCTAACGTTTAAACGTTCCTTTTCCTCCACTAAATGAGCGTAAACCTCTAGTTGTTTTTGATAGTGTTTTAGACGTTCATTATCGATGTTAAAATTTGGTTTTTTCTCCGATTTAAAGTCAATGATTTCAACAGTGTTATCTTCTCCCCGAATTAAGTCCACGGTCCCTTTGATAATGTAGTTGTCCTTCACTAAAGAAATCTCAACCTCTGCTTCTTTTACCTTTTTCCAATCATGACTATGCCTTTCAATATATCGCTTAACCTGCTGCAACGCTGCTTCTTGTTGTGGCCTGCCTAAATAGACCCGTTCTCGACTTGAAAGATATTTATAATTATTCTCAAACCATTCAGCAATGTTTTCAGGAGTAACCATTCCCTCGTTTCCATTCAATACAGCTTTATGAACGTCCTCTATGGTTTGATGAACAACCGTCCCAAATATTTGGGCCCCTTGACGTACTGGTGTAAAAGAAAGATCCTTAAAGAATTTGTACTGTAGAGGGCATGTGTTGTATAGATTTATATGCGAAGTAAAGGAATAGGTCTCTTTTAGATTAACATCCTTTACACTCTCATAATCGATCTCTTCGATTGCTGTCTCTCGCCAATCAGGTAATCGATGATAAACATCTCTGAAAGTATTAGATGGTAACCTCCAAGAACCGGTCTTTTCCTGACCAGTTAAGACTAGTAAATTTTGTGCCCTTGAAAACGCGGTATAATATAACCGCCAAAAATCGTAGAAGTGGATTTTGTCTAAAGGTTCAAAGCGCTCTTTCGTGTTAAATCCCTCTAAGATCTCATCTATTTCTGAATAGTCCTTCTTTGGATCCTTATTTAGAGATCCTACTAAAACAATAGGAAATTCTAATCCTTTTGATTGATGGATCGTTAAAAAAGATACGCAGCCACTTGGAGCATACTCGGAATCATCTTCATACTCAGTGATTCCACCTTCTTCTAGAAAACGTAAATATTGATTCCAAAAACTACGCAGCTTACTATCTAAGTATCTAGGAGTTAAAACATCAATCCTCTCTAAATACTCGAACTTAGCTAATAGCTTAGAAAAAATAGATAAATTTCTACTTGGACGGCTATCCATTGTTTTCCCACTATAACCATCTAAATAATTACTGAATAAAGGAAATTGAAGCAATTGATAAAACAAGCCGGAAAACCCATAGTTTAAGTTCTCCATTAAATTTCCATGGATTTTAGCCTTTTTATCTGCCCAATTCTTCAATTCGGCATTTTCAGTTCTATTAAGTATTTCTTCAAATTCCCTTAAGCAAGTATCATGATATTCCCATTCTCTTAAACTTGCACCTGGTTGCCATTGCCTTACCTGTGATGACTGTGGGAATAGATACATAAATGCACCTAATAACCATTTTATTTCTTCTCTTTTAAAAAACATATTTGAGCGTGGTGAATATACAGGAATCCCATTTTCTTCTAAATAGTTAGATAATGCAACCACATTTTGATTTTTAACCGACCAGAACAAAAATGCAACCTGATTCCAATCCGTTATCGAGCCGTTTTGTTTTAAATGCATAAGGAATTCATAAACTTCTTCTTTCCAATTTCGTCGTGCAATGTTACCATAAACTTTAACCACTGAGGGAATATCTTGAAATGTTTTATCCCAGGGTTGAATGTCTTTGTCGTATCGAAATGACAAACCATTTTCTTGCCAGTTCAACGATCTCATCCAGTTATTATAGAAATTTATAATATCGGGGTGCGAACGATAGTTGGTATTCAATTTTATTTGGTGACATTTTTTAAAATTGGATGGAAACTCAAGAATATTTCGAATGGTTGCCCCTCTAAATCGGTACAATCCTTGGTCGTCATCACCAACAACACAAAGATTTTTATCTTGATTTGTTAATGCAAGTACAATCTTCTCTTGAATGGTATTTGTGTCTTGATATTCATCAATCATAATGTACCGAATTTTTTTGTGTAATGCCTCTTTAATGGAAGGATGATTTTGTAAAAGAGTATAAGCCTCTAATTGAATAGTAGAAAAATCAAGGGCATTATCTTCAGTTAGAAGGGATTGATATAATAAATAACATTTCCCTAAAACAACCATTTGCGGTTCTCTAGAATGGATTAACTCCGCAGGACTGATTAGCTCCTCTGTTATTTTATTGATCCATTTTACTAATTCCGCTGATTTATCCCACCGGCGCGTTTTCTTTACAACCAGTTGAATGTTCTCTATCTCTAGAAAAGATCTTAGATTTTGATAAATAAAATATTGTTGATCAAATTGGTCCATCATTTTATAATTTTTCTTCAACCTAGTGTAATCACGATTTTCTTCTAATATTCTTAGACAGATAGAGTGCAAGGTGCCTATGTACATTTCATTTAAATTAAATACCACATTTTCCTCATTTAACCGATTTGACACACGGGTCTGTAATTCTTTTGCCGCTTTTTCCGTAAAGGTTGCCGTAAGGATTTCCTCTGGTTTTACCTTTTTTTCCAGAATTAAATAAGTGATCCTTTCAACCAATGTATGTGTTTTTCCAGAGCCAGGTCCTGCAATAATTAGGACTGGTCCATCTGTAGTCCTAACAGCTTCTTTTTGCATTGGATTTAATTCTCTTTTTGTCATTGTCTCCCCACCCTTTATACCAGTTAAAAAGTACCACTTGTGATAATATCACTATAAATCAACCATTTATTGTAAAAAATCACGAAACAGTATTACTATTAATTTATGAATTAGATCTATTTGTTATGAAACAAGAAATATCTGTTGTTAAAAAGATAAAACAAACAATTGGGACAATTATGTGTTTTTATAAACAAATAGCCTTCTCAACAGAGAAGACTAATAATATCACGTTATTTTTACTTGATCATTTCGACTAAACCCTACTTTTTTCCTGCTAATAGGTATAAAGTATTGTAAGTTTATGGTAAGTAAAACAATACACCCCAAGGTGTTGGCAGTAATCCTATTTTGCTTATACTTCTAACGTTCACTTTCTGTTATGAGGTAAAAACATTTGGTAAAACTAAGGAAACAGTTTCTTATTAAATAAAATATTAAATAAGAAATTTCTTTTATAAGACTTACCAAGATTAATACGGAGGATTATATGGATAATACATATTTAAAAACCGCCTTCCAAAATTGGATGCGCCGTCAGAAAAAATCAGATGGTGCCCCATATAAATCAAATACCATAAATGCTTATACAACTGCTCTTAAAAATGCTACAGCTAAATTGAATCTCCAAAATGTCGTAGAGACAGATTTATTCAATATTACGTCTTCTTCGGCATTTAATGAGGTATATTCCATTATTACATCTGCATCAAATTTCCATGAAGTAGATGTGGCTGCTGGTAATAAAGCATACTCCAATGCATTGGTTTTATATCAGAGATTTTTAAAGGAACAAGAGGAACCATCCTGTTGGATTTTTCAGGGAAATCCAAAATTATACGATGTGGTTGGGGCTGTGAAAGATCTTTATCATCTAACATGGGCTGTTAATCAAAGCCCAAAGCAAATTAAAAAAGGAGACAAAGTCTACATATGGGTTTCCGGTTCTAACGCAGGAATTGTAGCAGCTGGAACCATTCTTAATGACCCTGAGATAAAGCAGCCGGATTTAAATGATCCGTACAACCGTTCAGATGAGTTAAACAAAGAGCCTTATTTAGGTGTCGATATCGAAATTGAAAGAAAACTCATCCACTCTATGGTAGAAAGAACAACTCTACTAGCGGATGAACGGACCAAACGAATGGAAATTTTAACGTTCCCAGGCGCCACGAATTTTCGTGTATCTAAGGAAGAGGATGAGGTTATTGAAAGTTTAATAAGTAGCACTTATGAACGAATTCCGGCGAGCACTACTCCAGCACCAACACTTGCCAATGATAAAAAAAGGTATTGGCTATTTTCACCAGGTCAAGGTTCTAGTAAATGGGATGAATTTTATGACAAAGGAATTATGGGAATTAGCTGGGATAAACTTGGGGACTTAAAGCAATATCCGTCAAAGGAGTCCATGAAGTTAAAAATGAAGGAAATATATGGTGAGGAATATTCGTATATAAATGCTGGCCACCTTACATGGCAATTTGCTAATGAACTAAAGATCGATGATGTGATCATCGTAAAAAAAGGACTTAATAAAATCATTGGCCGCGGTTTCGTAACATCTCAATACATTTTTGATGATTCCAGGGATGAGTACAAGCATATTCGAAAGGTTCGCTGGACTCATAAAGGAGAATGGGATCATGAAGGTCAGGTTGTATTAAAAACCTTAACCGATATAACACCTTATACAGACTACTACAAAAAGCTTGAAAATATGTTCATTGAAACAACCGGGGAAGAACTAATAACTGAGGATGAAAAAGCCTCCAAGTATGAAAGATATACCTCTGAAGAATTTTTATCCGAAGTCTATATGAATGAGAAAAATACAACACTCTTAGAAACCTTTTGCTGAAAAAGAAAAATCTAATATTATTAGGTGCACCGGGCGTTGGAAAAACATTTACTGCGGAGCGGCTCGCATACTCTATTATGGGTGAAAAAGATACAAGCCGAGTCATGATGATTCAATTTCATCAAAGCTATAGCTATGAAGATTTTATTATGGGATACCGCCCTGTTGAAAAAGGCTTCTCCCTATCAAAAGGTCCATTTTATGAGTTTTGTAAGGAAGCCGAGCCAGATGACAGACCATACTTTTTTATCATTGATGAAATCAACCGTGGGAACTTGAGTAAAATATTTGGCGAATTATTAATGCTGATTGAAAATGATAAACGAGGCAAAGAAGTCCGCCTTCTCTATTCTGACGAGCAATTCTCCGTCCCGGAGAACGTTTATATTATCGGTATGATGAATACAGCCGACCGCAGTTTGGCCATGATTGACTATGCTCTACGGCGCCGATTTGCATTCTTTGAATTTGAGCCTGCTTTTGATAATGAAGGATTCAAAGAATACCAAGCAAGTATGGCAAATGAAAATTTTGATCGGTTAATCGAAACGGTTGTGAAACTTAATAGGGATATATCAGAGGATGCTTCTCTTGGAAGTGGTTTCCAAATTGGACATAGTTATTTTGCGGCCGGTAATACAATAGACGAGGAATGGTTATCGGATATTGTGGAGTATGAATTGTTACCACTCATTAAAGAATACTGGTTTGACGAACCTTCTAAAATTGAGTTATGGAGCAGCAAACTCTGTGATGCCATACATGATTAAGATTAAAAATATTTACTATATGCTTGCTTATGCTTATCAATCCTTAAATGAAGCTAATTTTAGAAGCATCCAAACAGAAGAATTTAAAAATCTTCATGATTTGATGGCAGCCATTCTTATTCGTGGTGTAACCCATCAATTAAAACGCGGTCTTCATAAAGATTATCGAGTGCATACCGAGGCCACGGGTAATTTACGTGGGAAAATTGACGTGACAAATTCCATCAAACAGAACTCCCTGTTAATGCGGAGAATGGTTTGCCATTACGATCAATTCTCGGAAAACACACCATTAAATCAAATCTTAAAAACAACCATGGAACTTCTTATTAAGTGTGGTGATGTCAAGGCAGAAAATCGAAAGGAATTACGTAAGCTTTCTCTCTTTTTAGGGAAGGTAGAAACTCTTAATCCGAGTGTGATTAACTGGAATACAATCAGTTATCACCGTAATAACGCTACCTACATAATGTTGATGAACATCTGCCAGCTAGTCATTAAAGGTCTGTTAATGAGCGCTGAATCAGGTGGCTACAAAATGAAAGAGTTTCTGGATGACCAACACATGCATCGGTTGTATGAGAAATTTCTGCTTGGGTATTTCAAAAAGGAATACCCACAGTATTCTCCGAGTGCTTCCTATATAGATTGGAATGTCGACGATGGTTTTACTGATTTCCTACCCGCGATGATAACGGACATCACACTCACCTATGGTTCTAAAACATTAATTATTGATGCCAAATATTATGCTAATACGATGAAAACTAACACTTTGTTTAATAGCAAATCGTTAATTTCTGCAAACCTTTATCAAATATTTACTTATGTAAAAAATAAGGATCGAAATGGGAGTGGCAATGTAAGTGGTATGCTCCTATATGCAAAAACAGATGAAGATATTACTCCAGATAACGATTACTCTATTGGTGGAAATCGGTTTAGTGTAAAGATACTGGATCTAGGATCAGAATGGCCAGAAATCGTAAACCAACTTAGGAGTGTTGGAGCTCTATTGGTGAGCAAAAAGGTTTAATTAAATTTAGGCACTAAGAAAGCCTGTCCCCAATCTATTCAGGGAACAGGCATTTCAATAAATAAATATTTCAGAATACTCTTATTACCAAGTAGTTCCTTGTCTTTGACTCCTCTACCACACCTGAGTCTGTTTCTCCATATATTGAAATTTATTTTGGTGGCTTAAAGATTTCTATTTTCCTTAGGGCTTATTTATCAATATAAGGTATGATTTAATGTCAACTATATTTAACTATTTTCTGGTAATTTCCAACGTCTTAATGCAACTTTAGAAAGATTTTTTTGTCTCTTTTCAATAGCATGCTCATCCCAAGAACTATAATCACATAGTGGTTGAGTAATTTTAATACTTGATCTTGCATATATTTGTTTTTTTAAATCAAAAGGCTTATTTTGAATACTTGTGTTAAATTCTTGTCCTA
The DNA here is from genome assembly GCF_946151075.1 of Neobacillus sp. Marseille-Q6967. GTDB lineage: Bacteria > Bacillota > Bacilli > Bacillales > Cytobacillaceae > Neobacillus. Next base: position 1,612,240 of record NZ_OX267715.1, read on the forward strand.
ATAGAGTTAAATTTCCTAAGCGGTTAAGATATTTTTGGTGTGTTTCATCATCAATATTCCATTCACCAGTTTTTTTAGGCATAATATGTTCTAAATGAATTCTCCTATTATCGGATAATACTTGAACCTCGTTTTCAATAAAATCATTAATTTCTCTTAATAAAAACTTAGCAACCTTAGTGGATTTAACAGTAAAAGTGTTTAACATCATTTCAAAATCTTCATCAACTAGCATTTCTGGTTTAAGTTGATCATAGATCTGAGTTACTTCAGTTAATTCTTTTTCTGTTATTTTATGGGCTATTTTAGCAAATAAAATTTCATATTTATTTGCTACCTTTCCAGCTACAACAACATTTCTAACTATAAAACTTTCCAAAGCATCTAGTGTATCTTTGATGTCCAATTCATTGAAGTTTCTATTTACCATAGATAATATTATTGGATAGAAGGAACTTGCACTTAACGTCTTCATGTTCTGTAGAGATTTTTGAATTTGTGTATCCAAGAAATATAATTCTTCAGTTGGATTAACTAAATTTTTGTATACATCGGACATAATCCTAAAATTTTTTACAAACTCTTCAGACTTATTAGGAGTATTAACCTGTGTTCTTATTTTTTTATATAAATCTTTCTCACGTGTAAATCTATATTGGGAATTCCAATAATGTCTTAAAAACTTTGTAATGTCTATATTTTCAATATTTTCTACCGTTTTCATCCATTCATCTTTTACCTTTTCAATAAGACTACCGGATGATCTAAAAAGGTGATTTTTAAGTAAATCTGATGTTTCCAGATCCTTCCCACGTGCATTTAGGGTTTCAAAAATAATAAAAGCTTCGTTAATTTCATCAGTTTCAACATACATTAGTTGAAAGCCATTAATAAATTTATTATAAAACTGGACAAGAATATTATATTTTTCTTTACTATCATTCACATTATCAATTAACTTTCGAAGTCTTGTTTCTAATTCCTTGTATGCTTCCTTTATACGTCTGTGCGAAGGTTCTTCTGGATCGACTATACTTCTTGGCCTATTTATTTGAATATTCTGCCGAAAATAATCTTTATCAACCCTTCCTAAAGTCAATCTTAACTCATCTTCATCCTCAGACCACCTACCGATGAATTTTAACCTTATATCCTCAAATTTATTACGGGCACTAGAATAGTTGGATTCGTTATATACTTCTTCAAATAAATCCCGTAAAACAGCCAAAAAAATCACAGATGTAGTAGTTCTTTGCTGTCCATCTATAACATACTTCTTGTTATCAGTTTTATCATCATGAATAACTACTTGGCCAAAAAAATGAGTATCTCGATCTTCTTCTATCGTACTAACAATATCAGTCCAAAAGTCGTCTATCTGTTCATCTTTTAACCAAGAATATTCCCTTTGATAATCAGGAATATAGTAGATTCCTTTTTGTAGGTATGTTTCAATGGTCTCAAAACCGAAATTTTTAATACCCAAAATAAGCACCTTCCCAATTAATAAAGTTTTTTAAGAATTTATAAATTGTATCTTTATCCATTATCGGTAATTATTGAATCTTTTTCTTATCCTATTATAAATTATTCTACCTTTTTAATCCCATTATTCCCCTTTGAATGTTTAAGTACTGAACCAAGAATCTGAAAATATTTCTTTAAGTCTCTATATGATACTTATACAATTATGCAGTGATCATAACAAGAGTAAGGGTTTGAAAAAATGATAAAACCAGTAGTTTTAATATTATATTGCATTTATAAACCATTTAACTTAAAGTTCCTATAGTAGCTTCTCCAATTTTCAATCCATAATATTTAATTAAATACTGATCGATCATTTCCTCGACTTCCTCTGTCGTAAGCATATCCAAGATCATCGCCCCGCCAACTACATTCAAATATTTATTAGCCTGAACAAAATGATCTCGTTTAACCTGAATTCCTCTTTTCTCAAGCTTAATAATTGATTTTAGAATACCCTTGGTAATATTCCGGTTAGAGGTAAAATTACTGGAGAAAAAGACTACACATCTTGCGGAGAAGTCCTTTTCAGTAAAGAAGTCCGTTAACCAATAAGGATTACTTGGATTTGATTCATCATAGGTCATATAACCTACCCACCATAAACGGGCAAGTATGTGTACAAATAGAGATCGTTTACTCCCGTTTTTGAAGAAAAGGGCTGTATTGATCCGTTGATCTTTTTTATCCTGCAACTCACTTTTTAAGCGATAGTAGGTAAAATCTCTAAATTGCAGGTGGGCTAACCCGGACCATAATCTCTCCTGAGTAGCTTGTGAAACGGTTAACTGTTTCAATGCATCATAAATGATCTTCACATTTTCCCTATCACTAACTGCATAATCTCCATGATAGTTAAACTCTGGCATTTCAAAGTCGACTTTTGATTCGATTACTCGGCCCTCTTCACGAAAATACAGGTCAAACCAGTCGTTATCTTTTGTATAGTAATGTTCTTTATACGAATCATAGTTCGTTCTTAAATCCATTAGAGTTTCATCTGAAATAAATGATAATTTCACTTTAATCCTCCATTTTATTTAACTTCTCAATTTCTTCGAAACTAGTTCTTAAAGGTTTTCTTAATACCATTTGGGCAGCCTTTAATGCTGACAATGAGTCTGTACCGATATCATGAACACTTAAATTGTTCTCAGCAAAGATTTTCTCCAATACTTGATACCACGTATATCCTTCAAGATCGTCAGTGTTATCCTGTAGTTTCGAAAATACATATACTAAACTTGGAACAATAACGGTGGACAAGATGGTATCCTTCATTCTTGAATTGGCATTTGATGCATACTGGTTATATTCATATTCTGGCAGTGAAATCGTAATAAAGTTGGAATGGATATCCACTTCCATGAACTCATTTTTATTCGATTTCGTTACTTTGGCAATTGAAGGGAGATTTAATAGTTCTAAATTCTCTTCGAATAAAGTCGTTTCAATCGCATCCCCAATCGCTAGGAAGTTCCCCTTTTCAAAAGAAATTGGTATACCTTTATACCAATCATTTAGCAAGTCATTTTGATAGTTTTCAATTTTCTCCTTGGCAATAATAAAGGAGTGGATTAATATCTTTCCACGAAGCTCACCTGTTGGAATGGAAATATCCAAGGACTTCTTACTAGACTGATATGCATTACGAAAACTAGTTTGACCACACTCAATGTGGATTAAATAAACGCCTAATTGACTCTCAATTAACTCATGAATACCTTGGTTTTTTAAATCAAAATCGGCATGAATCTTTACTTCACCAAATGATTCATATACCTGGATTTTCGTATTAAAACTTGAATCCCTATAATCATCATTATTTATATAAAGAACGGGATATGGATAGGAATTATTAATCTTCATACAATTCCACCTCCATAACACAATAATTTGAATAATCAATCTCAACATTTATCATAAAACTTTTATTCTTTTTCAGTGAGTTAAGATAAATAGTGTTTGAACTTAATTTTTCAACCGTGACATTACCATCATCTGTGGATGCAGCTTTAATAGGCAAATCATAATCACTCTGCTCCCCTACTACACTGAACACCAAACGCCCTCTTGATAGCGTCTTTTCCGGTACAATATTAAACTTATATTTTCCATTGTTCCGATCAACACAAACATACCTCTGTTTAATGTGAATAGGATGTTTACTAGGTTTTCGTTCCCTTCGATTTCCCTGTTCACCCGGTTGATTTTGATCCGTGTCATTATTTCCGCCAGGAGTGGTTGCTCCGGCACCTTCTGTACCACCGCCAGTATGTTCACCCGTGCCATTGCCACCTTGATCGCCTGTTGGAGAAATACCATATTCTCCTGCTAATTGCTGTTCAAAGTCCTTTGTGTCCTTACCTTTTTTCTTAGTTACTTTAGGATTCTCTTTTTCCTTTTGTTTGGTGATAATTGCTTTGATTGATGAATTTAGTGACTCTGTCTTACTTATAGAGGAGGAGTCACTTAGATCCTTATTCGGTAAAAAATCACTTAACCCTACAGCATCCATTTCATCTGTAATTTTTTCCTGGAATGTATTCTTCACGGTGTCACGAATGAATTTCCTTAAGTCCGCATAAACCTTCTTAGCTAACTTAGAATCCTTTTCATATCGTTCGGGTGCCCACTCATTATGAGCGGGATTCTCCATTTGTTTAAAAATATTGTTCATCTCGGTTCCAGTTATCATCAAGAGTCCTGTAAAAGAAATACTGCCGCTGATATTCTTTTGTTCAAAAATACGCATTCCAGTCTTTCTCGTCATCAATACCCTTCTGTTTAAGTCCTCACCATTGAGCAAAAAGAGTTCCGCTTCTCCCTCTTCAAAGCGAATGCCTTTTGAGTAGTTCATCGCTGGATATGGGATTTTAATGGTTTTATTAGAGACTAATAGACTATAGTAATTCTTCAAAATCCGGTTTTCTTCATTATCCTCAAGTTCATAAATCAGTTGGCCAATATTTTGATCATTGATTTCAAAATCGTTAATTTTAACAACCAATTTCCCCGTAAAGACAGTTATAAAAAAGTTAAATAATACTGATTTTTTCACTTCAGCTTCCCAATCATCCTTAGGTTCAAACGCTGAAACATAGATATCCGTTCCCGTTTCATCTCTGTGGAAATTCTCGTCAAGATGCAGCAAATCCGGAACGGCAGAAGACTGATCATTATGCGTGTAATACCCATTACCTAGGGTAATTTGATTTTCGCTTTTCTTAAATGACATAATATTAGCAACGCCAATATGAGATTTATATCCGGAAATATCAAAAGACGAGTAAAAAAGCGTTCTCAAATTGGAATTTAGGAACGGAGCTGATTTACCTATTCCAAAACTACCTCCAGAATCACCTTCTTTATTCGAGGATCCAGCTTCCTTTATTAAGGAAGACCAAGGTGAACCTAGTTTGCTATCCGCAGCACCTTCTAAACCTTTTGTATTAAAATCACTGATTCTCAAAAACTTTATTTCATTGCTTCCCAAGATAGATAATACATTTTGAATAAATTCTTCACTTTTTTTATTGTGACCGTCCCAGGTTGCTTTACAAAGTTTAAAGACATTGATTAGCTCATATCTCTTAGGGAAATTATTGATTGGCATTGAAAAACTTTTAAACTCTACCACTACTGGTTTATTCTTATCCTTAACCGCATCCAATGAATTTTGGCAAATTTCTCTTGTTAATGAATCTAAAGCGTTACCTCTAAACGTTTCAAGGCCTGCATTATTAATTGAATTAATCATTCCGCCAGTTGCCGCTGGAAAATTCCAAAACGTATTCATTACAACCTCCTAAAATCAATGTTGTATTTCTAGTAAAAAATAATTATTTAATCTTTAGCAAATATTATTTAAATTTATGATTCTACTATAATATAGGTCTTTATAAGGATAACATAACACCTAAAAATTTACAAAAGTAGACAAAATTCATCAATTGTTTACTGTTAATAAAAGCTTAGTTAAGACAATTTCTTTATCCTAAGTTAGTTCAAATCTATAATTATTGTTAAACCAAAATGATTTAGCTTACTCTTATATAATAAATGATTTTCTTTACTACATTACTTCATAGGTTACAAAACAAATAATCCCCTGCAGAAAATTTGCTGGGGATTGTTGCCTTACATATTTCCTGTCAATTTTATTCTGGTCGTTCTTCTATACTATCGTACGGTGTAATGGGTCCTAGGTGACTAAACTGTGCTATCGCCTCGTCCCGCAATAGTTGAGCTTCCTCATATGCTCCTGTAGGAAGAATGTCTAAATGTCGATGGCCCATGTTACCATAACTATACACAAGAAGTAGATCCCTGGTCTCCCAAATTTCAAACCGAAACAAATACCAGTGATCCTTCATATTCAAAAAAACACCAGAGTTGAACGATTTTTCACCTAATCGATGGTAAGCAAACTCTGCTTGTGCTCCACTGTATGATGAACCAACCTCTAACGTAATTGGTTTTCCCTTTGTATAAAGATGTTCCAGTCCATCCCAGGTTGTCATCCCTGTGTTCCTTTTTGTTGTTAAGATAACAGGAGACCGCTTGTGTATTCCTAATTCATGATAAGTAATGACATCGCTCTTCTCCCATTGCACATAGAGATTCGCTTCCTCTAGCACATTCGCCCACTTCCCAACATCAGCAGGATTATCTAATCTTTCACAAGAGAGATATGTCCCATCCTCGGTTAAAAGGTAATGCAATATCCGTAAAAAATTACTATCGCCAAATGTAGGGTTCTTTTCCAAATAATCTGGCAATGACCAATACTGGGGAATAGGTAAAGGCCCCATAATTTCATGAAAGCAACGGACAGATATAATGAGATCAAAAAAGTTCTCTGAAAAGTGCTCGATTAGATCCGAAAAATCCATCTTTTGGAAATTCAGGTTATGTAAATCAAGTTGATTGGACAGTTCTTTGGCTCGTTGAATTCCATTACTAGCCTGGTCGATACCGAATACTTCAGCCTCTGGAAAAAGAGTGGCGTACCAACAAGTCAACAGACCGTTATCACAGCCGATATCCAAAATACGTTGCGGACGGAGTTGTCTTTGAGTATTAACCCATTGTAAGAACGCTTTATGGAAGGACATAGTCCACGATTCCACTGCTAGGCTGAATGGCAAAGAGTTGTTTTTCACATCATATAGGCTCCCTTGCTTTTGACGGCTGATGAGAGGTTCAAGTTCCTTTGCCAATATTGGATCCACCTCTGTGACGTGTTTCCAAAAGCCCCGCTCACTCTTGTAGTCCTTAATTCCGAGGTTTTTGAAATAGGCTGGTAAGCTTGGTTTCTTTCTTTTTGTCTCGTTTGTCATGTTTTACTCTCCTGTTTTATAGAAAAAAGAAGATAGCTAAAGTCGTTTAACCTTGTACGACTTAAAATTTTGAAACAACATTTTCTTTCTTCATTAAATATTCGTTTGCTTTTTGTAATAACAATGGAACATTGATGTTTTTTTCAAATAATATTACTTTATCATTCGCCAATGCAGATGCCTTTGTTAGCCACATAGTAGCATGACTACAGTAAGTTGTTATAAGAATAATAATATCCGCCTGCTGAATCGTTTTATAATAAGTAGGATCCAGCTTTCTGCCGTCATGAGCGAGAATGGTAATCGTATCAAATTTACTTTGTTGTTCTTTTGTTCGCATTCCCCCAATAAGAGCAACTTTCTTGTCTTGTAGCATGGATAAAGAATTAGGTTGAAGATTTATATCTTGTTCATCCTCAATCATCTGAACTTCTTCCTCTATGGTCTCAGGTACTTCTTCTTTACCCACAATACTGTATAATCGGTCAAGCTCTTCTTTTAACTCATTGATAAATCCCTTTAATTCTTTTATTTTCTGTATATCTTCAGTGCTCCTATTCGATTTTTCTGTTTTTTCTCGCTTATTTCTTTCTATTTCATCATATGAAGTACTTAATTTACTTTCTAATTCTTTTAAACGAGCTTGTAATTGTTCATTTTCTTGTTCAAGACTTGTTGCCTTTGTACTCCAATACTCTTGTTCACTCATGATCGAGAAAATAACATGAATGTGAGGATGAGTACTTGCCATCTGTTTGAACAATTTCGAATTATGTTCTTGTAATTGTTTAAGTGCACGATATCGATGTACCTCTACTTCTGGAGGCAGCGGTGCATAAGCTAAAGCAATAAATAGACGATGAAATCCATACTCATTGATAAAACTGTTTGTAACCCATCCACTTACAGGGTTCCTTCTAAACAGTTGTAGTAAAAAATCGTGACAAACCAATTGTAGAAACTGTAACTTTTCACCTTGATCCAAGATATAGTTCTTTACATACTTTCTCAGCAAGGCTGCATTACTTGGTAAAATGGATTCGGGTTTCATCCTTTCGAGTGCTGCCAAAATTTCATCATTTTTTAATTCTTTAACAATGCTGTCATAATATTCAAGAGAAACATCAATGAAAGTGTTGAAGAACTCTTTATTTTCGATCAGATTATTCAAGATAGAAACGGTTGGATCACTAGAAAGTGTATCCTCTTGTTTTTTCCCGACATTTTTTATAGGATCATTTAATATCACTTCTTGTGTATCCATGTTTCGAAGCTGCATAAATTTAGGCAAATACTTTGTTTCACAGTTTTCGCATTCAAGATAATCAAATGAGTTTACTTGATACAGGTTTTCAATAAAACGAATAATAGGTACATTATCTGCATCTGCAATTAATTGTGCATTCCCTTTTTTACAAGCAGGACAATTTCCAAATGAGTAGAGACCATAATTACCACTAATATTATTTTTTATGTAGCGTTTTGCCACTTTAGATACTGTTGGTGTTGCTTCCTGGTGTTTATGTTTACTATTTTTCTTTTTCTTTTTAGACATAAAAATACTCCATTCCATCCAATAACGTATGTTACATTAAAAGAAACTAACCAGTATCTACTTCATAAACTTTTCAAGATAAAGCTTCATTGGTTGATTCAAAATTTCTACATTGTCCTGAATATCGATTCTTGAGAACATGACATGTATGATAGAGGACTGAACCGTAAGTATCTCACCATCATATTTTAATAAGTAACCAACCGAACTATCTTCATAAATCTTTAAGTGTTTCGCAGGTTGAAAATTCTTTGGCACCTCTTCATCTTCAAAATAATCTTCTACATCCTCTTCACGGACATAAAGATATTCTTCACCATCTATACAGGTTAGTTCATGGTTTATACCAAAATTCGAGAAGTTCACATACACATATTTTCCATTGTGAATCAAATCATGATATAACTCATCCGTATTTCGTTCTTTTAGTTCTTCATTTCCAAACCGCTGCGGAGAATGCATACTGAATACATTTGGAGTCATAATTCCGTTTTCGATTGACATTTGAATAAAAGCTTTGAGATCAAACTGCTGTAATTCAAGCTTGATATTCACTTTAAAAACCACCTTATCATGAATAAAATACGTTGTATTAATAGAATGCACTTTACAAAAAGTAAAATACGACAAAGCAATTCAGATATATATCATTTATATATAGCCATCTCTTATTTATCCTCATATCCCAATATATAAAAAACTCAGTCAAGTGACTGAGTATTATAGTTATATTAAGATTTTTAGGGAAATTATTGCGTATTAGGTGTTTGGAGCTAGTCTTTGATTAAGTACCTTTCCGTAATTTATCGATTATCTTGGCTAATTTGTCTATTCTATCTCTCGTGACACCAAATACTTCCCCTACATCCACAAGAGTCTTTCAGCGATACTAAGCCTAATATGTTCTGATTCAACAGTGAAACACCCCCATCTAAAAATAGGGGGTGTACTAGTTTAATAAAAAACAATCTAGGAAATAAATTTAATCATGAATTTTTCGCTTTCCGTTCAAAATGATAATGAAGGCGGTATTCACATATTTCTTTTGTCCATTTGTATAGTGGTTCTTCATCTTCATTAGCTACATCAAAGTTAAATGTAAAAATATCATTTTCGTAGGAAATTAATCCTTTGGAGCTGCCACTCCATTTTGTCATTGGCATCGTGGCAATTAATTTGCTAACGCCTTTTTCATCATATTCCCAGAGTTTTTTAGCACCTTTATCAGAGAAATCAATTCTTTTTCGGTGTTCCTTTTCCATTAGATATCTATGGAAGAAAGGTGCCACTTCTCTTGATGAAATCGGCTTATACCAATTGGAAATTCCCCGTTCTAACATAGCCAGTAAGACAACCATTTTGTAACTTTTGGCCATACCTGTTTTTTCAACCTCAACAAACCAACTTTCATATCGTTCAAATATGTTAGATTCCTGTTCCGTTAACTCATCAGCCCATTTTAAGAATCCAAAATATGATTGAAATTCCTGCCGATATTGAGGGGAATCAGATGCTCCTTTTAGATGTAACTCTAAATAGGTTGGCCTTCTTCCTATTTCTCGCTTTAAATCCATATAGTCATTATATAACTTCTCTCTTCTCGGCTGCCTCTTACGTATCATTTCTTGAAGAAGGTCAATCACATTTACATCCAAATTCATTTCACAGAATTCCGGTAATGCCGGTTGAATATTCTTAGATTTTCCTACGTTTGGTTCGGTATCGAAAAGACTCAATTTGATATCTGCATTACGATAATTACCGATTAAATCGATAATTACACATGTTTCTTTACCGGGATGTAAGCGAAGGCCTCGCCCAATTTGTTGGGTAAATACTGTCAACGATTCCGTCGGGCGCACAAATAGCAGTGTATCAACTGCCGGAATATCAACACCTTCATTAAAAAGATCAACGGTAAAAATAATATCAATTTCACCTTTTGAAAGCTGTAAAATGGCTTCACTTCTACTTACGTCAACTTGCTGTGAGTGAAGGCTGACTGTCTTATATCCATGTGCATTAAAAAAATTCGATAAAAAAATGGCTTGTTTGATTGAAGAACAAAATCCTAATGTTCTCGTCTGTCTTTTATCTTCCCAAGCACGAAGGATTTTGAGTGCCAACTCTTCTCTTAATTGTGCTTGAAGTAATTCTTCTTCATCATAACGGTTACCCAACCAGGTTATTTGACTATAATCAGTATCATCGTAAACACCGTAATATTTAAAGGGTGCCAACCATTTTCGATTAATGGCATCTAAGAAATCTAATCGAAAAGCCACGTTACCATCACAAATCGCATAAACATCTTTATTATCATTACGATCAGGTGTTGCAGTAATCCCCAGCAAAAATCTCGGTTGGAAATAATCCAGTGCCCGCTGATAGGAGTCTGCGGCTGCATGATGAAATTCATCGATTATAATTAAATCAAACTCGTCTTGTTGAAACTGCTCCAAATGCTTCTTCATACTAAGTGTATAAATAGAGGCAAAAATAGCATCGGCATCTCTTTCTTTTAATTTTCCATTGTAAATTCCGTATTTTTTATCTGGCATAATATTCTTAAAAGAATCTCTGGCCTGATACAAGATTTCTTCACGATGAGCTATAAAAAGGATCTTTTTAAAGTTTTGTGCAAAAAAACCGGCCAAATAAGTCTTTCCTAATCCGGTTGCCATTACGACAAGTGCTTTATTGTACTCTTCATCTAAGGTTTTATTTAATTCTTCCAACGCTTCTATTTGAGCAAATCTTGGTTGTATTTCCCCGTAGGTAACCGGTGACTCCATTACAATGGGCCACTTTTCTAGATTCTGTCTCTTTGTTGGCAGCATTAAATTTATTTCTTCAAGATCAGACCATTTCCTTGCTAAATGGGGGTTCTTTTGATGAAATTCATTATATCTAGATCGATAATCTTCCAGAGTTTCTTTATTTAATGGAATCGTATGATCCGAATAAAAAATACTAAGAAATTCATTGAGCGCTTCATCAAATACTGCTTTTTCATTACTTACCTGAAGGTTCCATTCCACACCTTGTGTTAAAGCAGAATTTGAAAGGTTTGATGATCCAATGAAAAACACATCATGTTTATCCGTTTGGAAAAGATAGGACTTTGGATGAAAGGAGTTGCCGTTACTTTTCCAAAGGCGAATACTTATACGTTCATCAATAGACAGAAGCTCCTCTAAAGCCTCTGGTTGAGTAATATATAAATAATCACCTGTGCAAATCTTTATATCAGCACTATTTTTTGTTGCCTTCTTTAAGGACTCTGTTAGATATTTCACACCAGATTTCATTACAAAAGAGGACAATACGCAAATAGTAAAAGCCCCTTCAATTTTCTCAATTAAATGTGGCCCCAACTCTTTCGTAATTAGTTGTACCTTACTCATCTTCTACCTCAATTAAAAAAATCTTTTCCTTAAAGGCTCCACGCTTTTCAGCCTTTTTCTGTCGAACCTCTTCCACCTTATCAATGGAGGATTCATGATATTCTGCTAGAGCGTGGATGATTTCCAAAAGGTCGGCTAATTCCTCTATGGCATCCTCGTTATTTTCTGCTTTTATGTATTCCTCCAGCTCCTCAAAGCTTTTGTTCTTTAATTCTTTGATGTATTCGTTATTTTCTAATATTCTGGTTGTAAACTTCTTACCAGTCTTCTGAATAATTTCTGGAATCCGATCACGTACTAGTTTATTATATATGGGCATAATCATACCTCCAATTCGTATATAAGTTATTATAACAAATGATAGGTGTAAATTTCATACCATTAAAGTGTCTGTAGTTAGGGATAATTCAAAAAAGTTAAGTAAGGAAATGGGGAAAGCTTATTGTGGGGGAAGACAATGAATGAAAATGCCGGATTTAAATAATGGGTGAGCTTAGAAGAGTACCTGTTAATAAACAGATACTCTTCTAATTTATTATTCTATACGATACCGGTGGTCGGGGTCGAAATATCCTTATAAACCCTCTTATTATAAGGTTTAACTACAGTGATGTGTAAAATTTGGGTAAAGTTATATTAGTCAATGCAACCACCATTGTCTTTAAATATCACTTTTTTATAACACTAATTTTAAGAGGATAATCTATGGAAATAATTAACCTTTTTATACATATGCTATTTTGTTCCATTTACTGTAAAATTATCAAATTCACATTAAAGGAGATTCAATTATCAAGAGATCTAAAAAGTAAATCAATATTACGCAAACTCCCTGCTTGTATATAATAATTGTCTGCATCCATTGGTGTGTTTAAGCTGTTAAGGTAGTTATTCTGAGGAATTATGTAATTATTATGTATTAAATAAAGTAGAGTCTTATGAGTCATGTATCCTGGTATATCAAAAGAGAATGGTTCATCCGAAGACAATATTATTTTTTCTAGATTATCTTTGTCAATGAAGTTTGAAAAAAACAGTCTATTGTTTTTAAGAATATCTTCAACTGAAGGTGACACTCTTATTAATATAAAGTAATCATATAACGCAGTTTTACTTGTTTTAATGTTTGGGATATACTGCCCTTTTTTATCCCAATCCTTACATTCTAATAACATCAATTGTCCGTAATATTTAGTGGATTTGACAGAAAATTTTTTGCCATTAATAGAAAAATCAAAATCATCCCATTTTCCTAAACCATAAGTATCTAAGTCTGGCTCAGGTAGCTTTGTACCTTTTTCTGCAAAATATAAATAGAGTGCATATTATGCAATTTTCCCCTGAAATGTATTTACAAACATTTCTCCAGGATTTCTATTATGCAGACCACCACTCCTATATTTCCGATGATCTCCTCCATCACCAAAACTCATTTCATATGAAAAGTCAAAAGCCTCCTTAATATATTGTTTATGTTCTTCCTTATTGAAAATTTTTATTGGTTGGAAAGATTCTCTTTTTGTAAAAGAATAAATGGTCTTCTTTTCATTATTATGTATAATCCCTTATAGACATCTTAGTCACAATGCTCCTCCTTTTTATTAATAATAAAATACCTTAGCCCGTAGGCTAAGGTAAAAGATCTAAAGTATTAGCATTATTAAACCTTTGCGAGCTCATATTCCCAGAAACCATAAGTTCGGTTATTTTCCTCGTCAATGTTTCCGATTAAGTAAGCTCTGTTCAGATCCTTATTAAAATGTTCACAAGAGATTTCGTTAATATGAACGCATCCTAAACATGCTCCTTTATCCTCTATACAAATTGGATCGTATAAACAATTATCAGCATTTTCCACACTATTAATTAACCATTTATCTAGAAATGCTTCAAACAAGTTAAACATTGCACCTAATTTAAATCCTTGTGCATTATGACAATATATAAAGACAGATGGAATTCCAGGGAAAATATACTCAGAAAGAGAGTCAATTGATAAGCCGCATAAGTCAGCAGCCTTCTTCATCAGAAGGTGTGAAATAGTATGAATTAGCGTATATACATGTTTAGTAACAGTATATTGAGTATCAATCTCCTCATGTCGATTTATTCCATTAGGGTTCATATGAGTTAAGAACCAAGCTTTTAATGCTTGCTCATCTTCAAGGTTATCTGGTACGTTATAAGCTTCCCGATCAATTAGGTTATTTTGGAGAAGCCATTCAATGATTCTTTTACGATCAAATTCAAAAAGAATTCCTTCAGTTTCAAGTTTTGTACCGTATATAGGTTTTTTAGAAGTATTTTCTAATTCTCTATCTTTAGGAAAACCTCTTAATTTAACTTTAGTCGGACTTGAGTCTTTTCTAACATACCCATAAGATGTAAACAACATTGGAACACCAGAACATGCTTGAACATTTGTAAATCCATATTTTTTTACTATTGACTTAAATTCATCAGGATTTGAAGATGATGACAATAGTTTCGCTTTTTCTATTGCATTGTCTATATTAGATATCGATTTACTATTTTTCACAGCTTGATATTCTAACAGGTTTAAAGAATTTTGATATAGTTGTTCAGGTGTTGTGTGAATGATTGAATTTACTTTTGTTTCAATTTCATTTAATTTGTTGTCTGGATTATTTACATTTAATGCATTTATCGCAGCTGGTCTAGCTACAGCTTCCTCCAAGCCATAACTCATTAATTCTGCAATTTTTTCATTTAATAATGTTTCATAATCTTGATTTACATCTTCTTCTTCAACTTGTTTGATAATCTTTCGAATACCTTTCAAGTTTGATATATCAAGGTAATTTGCATGTATAAGCTTTTGAACATATGGTTTTTCTAAAAATTGTTCTTCTGGGTCTTGTTGAGTGAAATTCCCATATGACTGATCTGTACGAATTAAATCAATCATTGCTAAGGTTTTTGGAATAAACACATCAAATTGCCTAAATGGAGATAAGAAAAGTTTCGTTTTACACTCTGGACAAAACCTTAATAATGGCTTTTCTTTACCACAGGCATTACAAAGCCATTTTCTATTACGAATATCTTTATGGTCCTTAAATTTAATATGATTGAATCCATGTTCTTTATTACTGCATGGCGAAACTTGGATTGGGCCAGCCCATCCGCAGCGACAAGAGTGAATTAAATCAAATTGCTGTAACTTCCCAGAACATTTTTGACAACAGTACTTTCCCTTAGTGAGTTTCTTCATTTGTTCAGCACTTTGATACGAAAAAGCACTTTTACATTTTTTACAATAAAATGTAAGTGGGTTTGCATCTACATAAATATATTTTGGTTCCATAATTTCATAATCATCTTCGGATAAATTATCTGGAAACCCACTTCGATTTGAAAAAATTTTTATTTCGTTTTCTATTCTCTTTAAGACCCTTTTTTTATTTATGCCTAATAATGTTCTAGAATCCCATTTTCTAACTATAGCAACACCTTTTCCAGAGTCAAAATCGATCCAACTTTCTGGCAGGTATCTAAATAGGGATTGAAGTATACCTCTGGACATCGTAATTTTTGCCATGAAATATCTCTCCTCATTTTATTTTCTTATCATTTCAGCATCTGGGTCTTCCATAATAACATCTAATGGCGTATCAGTATCACGTAGACTTCTCATTACTGGATAGCCTATTTTACTCAAAGCGTTTGTTAGATAATAATCATTTTGTGGATTTACTTCTTCTGTGATTAACCCATTCACAATTCTTTCTACTAAATAAGTTATTTTTTCTTTATAAACCGCTCCAAAAGAATCTTTATCCGCTCCATATGCTTGACATAATACTTCAGCTAGTTCATTTGTAGAAGGCAATTTATTGTTGTTAACTGCTTCTTGGAACCCTGATAGCATATAGATTTTATAACCCTCTTTGGATAAATGATAATCATAATGGTTCAACATTAAGGCTGAAAATAAACCAGGCAGAGTTTTTTCAACTGCATTATTGGCCCATCTATTAATAGGTACTGGTTCAACAAGTAAATCTTTGTATTCATTAAACTTCACGAAATGTTGATTGTAACTTGAATCTTTTTCTCTATTTGAATTAAACACCATAAATATTAAAGACGGATACTTTCTTCCTGCACGGGAATAAGCTTGAATATACTCTGCTGTATTTTTTGGAACACCAAAGAAAATCATAAAATTAAAGGTATCTGCATCCACACCATGTGATATCATACTCGTGGCTGCAATCAAATCAATTTCTGATTTTTCACCTGTTGGTCTTTCAACTTCAGATAATATTTCTCTTACATCCTTAAAGGTGTCGTCACCAGTCATAGTCTTTACTGTTAAGTCTGGGATCCCTTGGGCTTTTAGTCTTTCATTAATCATTGAGCTGATCGAATTTACTATTTGCATACCTTCATTTTTAATCTGATTATATTCAAGAATCACCCAATAATCTTTTAAAATCTTTTTATAATGATTAACTGAAATGACAGGCATATTATCTATTTCTTTTAATGAGTCATTGTTATGCCAAAGTCTATACAATTCTTCCCTGTAATATTGAATCATGTCTAAAATACTATAAACAGTCGTTTTTCCATATGGAGCAACTCCTACTATCACTCTGTTTAAATCATTATAGTCTGTATAAGCATAGAAACTTTTATCAATATATGGTGATGTTGCAGGAAATCTTATAGCTTTTTTATGATAAAGATGATAAATCTGTTGCTCATAATCTGAGATTGTTGCTGTAGCAGCAATAAATTTAATAGGTCTCTTTGTTGATGAAAATTCACTTAGGAAGTAGTTAATAAAAGTTTCATAATGTGCATTAAATGCTCCTAGGGATTCTCTTACTAAGTGCAACTCATCTTGAATGATAAGACTTGGATTTGGATCATAGATGTTTATATTTTCAAAGGTTTCATGAGATTCTTTGCACATGTCCCCTTCAGATTCCAAACATTTATCTTGGCTTGTGTATCCATGTAAAGCGCACTTTCTATGGAAGTTTCCAAAAATGTTCCTGAAATTACGTTGCATTCCTATTAATGCAGACTTATCAAGTGTACTAACGATAAAAGTAGGAAGATAGCGGTAAACCTCTCTATCAATAATATACAATGGTAAAATGTTCTCACTGCAATTTTGGTTTTTACAAACATGAACTAGTCTTCTTTCATCTATCAGAACATCAATTGAGATATGATTACTCTGACAAAAAGGACATCTGTCAATAACTAAGAATTTATCAATTCGTTCTTGTTCTGACATAGCAGATATAGATGGAATGAGATCTTCCTTTCGATCTGAGTCATACAGTTTATTTGGTGTATTATTACTTCCTACAAAGTAACCTACTGAAAATGGATCAGAATCAATCATATCGTTTTGTCTACGACGGATTAATTCGGCTTGTACTGTTATATCTGCTGCACGCTGAAGCTGTTGCAATGAAAGCAACCTTAACGGAAACTTTATTAGTGCTGTTGTTCCAGCCTTTTTTCCTCTTATACGGTCAAAAAACATATTAAAGACTACTGTACCTAAATAAGTCTCTGTTTTTCCTCCACCTGTAGGAAAGTAAATTAAGTCAACCTTATCGTGCTGAGCCAATGGTTTAACTTCATCAATTTCACGACTAACAATATCTGGAATCATTGAAACGATAAAAATAATTTGAAACAGTCTCCAATTTTTATATCCCTTTGAAGAGTTTTTGAATGCTTCATTCATTAACTTAAATGACCTTAAAGCTAGATCTGGATATTGCTCTAACACATCAATACCATTTATAAATCGTTGAATTTCAGTATTAAAACCATTAATTTCTTCATTAAATTGTTTCATGGCTTTTTCGGTTAAAGACTTTGCTGCAAAATCGCTTTGCCATTCAAGAATTTCTTTTTTCATTAACTCTGAAAGCTCTCTTAATAAAGGAATAGGTTCATCAATTAACTTCTGAAAGTATGCTTGAAACTTTGTATCGTCAGTTTTTAATCTATATTGTTTATAGATTGGTAGACTATTAGTCTTTATTTTATTAATTCTTTTAGGACTTGCACTTATGTCTTCAACACTACAATTTTTACCTAATGCTATCTGTGTTTTTGTATATTTATAATCATCTTTTAGAGCCCTTAATTCAATAGGCTGAATTTCAGAATTTGTTAGCTCTACTGTTAAAGCTGTATTAAAAAATGTATTCACTGTTTCGCGAACGGAACTATCATCGTTGGTTATATTTATGAAAGAGATTGAAACTCTACTAAAATTTTGATTCTCTTCTTTAATTTCTACAAGTATCTTACAATCCCAAATTTGGTTGTAAGGTCTAGTAGCATTTTGATTAATAAAACTTGTCCATTTTTCCTTTGTATTCAAGTCTTCGAACTTTACTGGATCATTAATTTTTCCATATCTATTTGAAATCTGTTTTGTTTTTTGAGCTAATGTATTAAGAATTTCCTCTCTTACATCGATTAAATACTTTTTACCTGTACTTTTGCCTTCAATAATACTACTTAAATTCACACTAAATAAAAAGTTTTCTAAAGTTACTTTCTCAAAAACAGGTAAAACTTCACATGTAAAAGCTGGGAACTCACTTATTTTTTTCTTTAATTCTTTAAAGCTGTTAATCTTCTGTTCTGAATGTCTATTATTAAATTCGCTGAGGTAATGTCTACATTGCTCCTTATAAGTCGGATTAACCCTAACATAAAAATCTCCTGAAAGCTCAACATTAACAACTTCACTCTGTACAATGTCTTTTTTAAGTCTGAACGTTAGTCCTATTTGCTTTGGCTCTGATTGAGTAAATTTGGTTCCGTTATCTTCCTTAATACCAGAAATTCTCCCTATAAAGAATGTATCTTCAGGGTGTGAGCCATCATTTAATCTAGTTAATTTACTCCCACTTATTCTTTCACCAAGGTATTTTTGCAGGTGATTAACTAATGCTACCCTTGCATCATAATCAGTTTGTTTATCAACTAATTGTTGTGTGGTCATTTCCTTACTCTCCTTTTCTGAGCTAATTTTTTATGAACCTTTTTTAATATTAGTTGAGTCTCGTCAAATAATTTTATATATGGGTTTTTATTCTTATCTAAGATTACGATTGAAAGAAATTTTGATGGTCTGGTAATCGCAGTATATAAAAGATTAACATGTTTAAGAAATTTATTTTTAAAATCCTTCGATGAATCAGATGTTACGTTGAAAGGAAAAAGCCCGTGTAAACCAAACAAAATAACTCCCTGAAAGTCTAACCCTTTTGATTTGTGTATAGTAGATATAACTACTCCACTTCTATGATAATAACTAGCAATATTATTTTCAGTATCACTTAAATCTGTAAATGGTATGTCACTATTCTCTAGTGCCTTTAATAAAAAATGGTAAGGGAAGTAACTTTTTCTTTCGCTTTTTCTGTAAGGAAATAAAACAGCAATCTCCGAATAAGGAATTTTTTTATTAAAATGAAGTTCTTCAATACACTCTATAACCTTGTTAATCTCTTCATCATATTTATCAACCTTATAAACATTTGGATATCCTCCAGTATTGTTAAACTCAGTTTTAGAACTGATAAATAACTCATCATCAGCACTTTGTTCAATATCCATATTTTCTAAAGTTCTGCGACTAGCGGTTCCAAAGGCTTTTGTAAAATTATTCAAATGTTTTGTATAACGGAAGTTTTTCTTCAAAATAGTTTTTGAATCCTTATAATTTATCTCTTTAACTGTATTCCATGGCTCCCCATTCTCAATAATAATTCCTCTTATATCTTGGGTCTTATCTCCACATATATTAATAAAATATTCCTTTTTATTTTCTATTAATCTTGTTAAAAACTTGTACCATTCTGGTTTAAAATCCTGGATTTCATCTATAAATATTCCATAATAACGATCTTTTATTTTCCCCTCATCTAAAGCTATTACCGCAGTATTAAAAAGTTTATCAAAATATTGATCATTACCTGTCCGATGACAAGGTATTCCGTTTCTTTCAAGAAGGTCAATTAACAGACCATGAAACGTTCTATTCTTTAAATTCCTAAGCCTCATTCCAGATGTATCTAAGAATAACTTTACACTTTCCGCTAAAGGGGAATTGTAACATGTTAGTAAGATATCTTTATCTGGATTAGCTTTTGCAATTCGAAAAGCTCTTGAAGTCAGTAGAACAGTTTTACCACTTCCAGCGCCTGCTAATATTAATTCGTGACCATAATCTATATTATTAACAATATCTATTTGTTCTTGTGTGAGTTCAAGTGTCTCTAAATAAAAATTCAATCCATTATCAGAAGTAATTTTCAATTTATCATTTGTAGGTATTCCCCAGCTATCCTGATCAACTTCATCTTTAATTAGCTTAGGTATAGTGTATTCTGGACATATTGCAAATTTTAAATTTTGCAACTGAGCATCAGTAAATTTTTCAAAAGAATCAGGTAGACTCACTAATGAATTTTTGAATTTACAAAAAATTTCACAATCATTATTCCAATTATTAATATCTTCCATAAATAAACAATGATTTTCTATAAAGTTACTAGTCAAACTAAATGAATCCCTTGATAAATTCTCAAAGTAAAACATAATTCCAAAAGGAAACATTATCTCCCCATTGTACAAGGATTTAAAACCTTTAAATTTTGTTTCTAATTGGGTAATATATTCTTTCATTATTACGTTTTCATACATAATAAACATTTGTTCTATATTTGTTGTATTAGTTGGCTTTACGGTTACTATCGGTACTAATCCAACTTCATTGTCAATCCAACAAATATCTAATTTTATGTTGTTAATTGGATAAAGTTTTAGAAGAATAACCGAATCAAAGGTATTCTTATACTTTTTTAGTTTTTCCAGTAGAGTAAGTTCATTGGACGAAAGACCCAAAGTATTAACTGATTCGTAGTTACTAGGGATAAATTTCATAAAAGTTCACTCCAAGAGAATCAATTTTACAATTATATACATTTGTATTCAATGTTACATGAACTATTAACGATTTTCTATAGTAAATATATGAAAAAAGTCCCTTGAAACCACCGGGACTTTTCCATCAAAATTTTTATTCGACATTCTGCAAGATTGCTGCAATGTAATTTAAATGTTGCTGTGATACTACAATTTCCTTTGATTTTCCATTATGAACTATTTCCGCTATATAGTAATCTCCGTTAAATTCTTCAACTTCTTCAGGGAATATTAATCCATTTTTTAAGTCATTAGCTAAGTCATACACTCCAGTTAAGTTAATATCACCACCATGTCTTGCTAAAGCATGACAGTTTGGGCAAAATGACAGGATATTAAAAGGTTTATCTACCCACCAGATTTCCCCTTTACCTTCTTTTATTCTAAATACCTCAAAATATTTTTTACCATTGTGAAGTATTAATTGGGTTGAGCATATTTGACAACGTCCATCATATTCACTAACCAAGAATTGTTTAGGATCAGGGGCTTCGGGATCTACAACTTTCATATCGTTCCTTTCTTTCTCTGATTTTTTTTCAGCTTTTTTCTTCTTTTCCTTGTATTCAGGACCTTTTTCTAGTGACTCTTTCAAATTTTGTGAGATCGAGTTTCTTAAACTTTCTTCTTCACCAGGGTCAATGGCTGTTTTCCAATCCCCTTTTGACTCTTGAGGTACTTGAATTCCATCTTTTGTTAAATTGTTCTTTATTTCATTAAAAATTGATTCGATACTATCTTTAGAATTCTTGTTTTTATTAGGACTTTCTTCAACTTTTGCTTTTTCAGGTGAAATATCTTTAAGGTCATTTTTTTTATCTACTTCTTTAAATTTTTTGCTTTCTTGCTCCATTACTTTTTTAGTAATTTCCAAAAGATCACGGAGAGCACTTTTATAAATTGTAAACCCTAGTATACTAAATAGCCTTGCTAGTATTTCAGCTTCACTTGAATTCTTGTCAGTATAAAACACTTTTTTATTATTATCTAAGTAAGGCAAATCTAAGTTAATAATACACTCCTTCGTTATTTCTCTTGTTAATTTATCTACTTTCACTATTTGACTAATCCATGATTCATAAGTAACGTCACCCATTAAAGAAAAGAGTCTCGCTTTTTCGTTATTTTCGAGATCATTTAAATATTCTTTTACTATTAAGTTATAAATCCTTTGCTCCTCATCGTTTAATAACTTATCATTTATACCTACTAGATCCCCTAACTCTGATGACAACTTAAATGCAATTTCCTTAGCTGCTTTTTCAACATTGAAGTGTTTTAACTCATCTACCTGTATGAGTATAGTATAAGGATTTGTATATTTTATTGTTTCATATAACGTTTTATCATTAATAACTAAAACTGTATTGTTAGAAACCCCATTTGCTTGAGTGCTTTCCCTAATATGTTCCATTACTTGACCTTTTTCAGTTACATTTAGTGATTTCCATTGATGTAACAACTTATATATATTTTTAGATTTCTCGCTTTCATCAAAAGCACCTGAATAAAGATTGTCAATAATATGGAGTAGGGGGGTTACTTCACTTTCAACTAATAAATCCAATAGTTCTCCTAACTGCTTCCCTTCAACACCATACTGTTCTTCAATATAAGGAACACCTTCAATTTGGGGATTGCCTAGCTTAAAATCGGTAATAGGTCTAATTCTCTTTGCTTTCCAATCATAAATATTTAAATCCGTCATATTAAGACCGATTCTTGCTAGTTCAAGTGTAGCTTTTATTAACTCTTGATAATGCTTTGAACCTTCAGCTTTCCATAAATTATTAACATGGTTAATAGACATAGAAGCCACATCTAAGGTATCTAAATAAAAAGTATCATAACCACGTTCATTATGTTCAAAAACAATGTCCAAATATTTTAAACAATAATCTAAACCTTTGATCTCTGGTAATCTGAGACCTTTTATGGGGTTTGTTAACCGATTGTCTATTGTTTTCAATGGTACTTCTTCACGTTTTAATCCAGCCCATAAATTATCTTTTACTATTGGTGTCCTAGTATCAAATCTTTTATAAATAGTTTTAAAGTAGCCTGGTGGCGGATTAAATCTATAGTTTAAACGATCGACTCGATCTAAATTGTCTTTATAGGCATCTATCCAAGTCCTATATAGTCCAGTTTCTATTTCTAATTTCATTGTTGCTTCATTTTTATTTAATAAACTAATTGTAGATTCATCTAACTTCACTTTCTGTATTGTTATTGCATTTTGTGAAGTATATTCACAGTCTATCCTATCTCTCCATGATTGAAATAATCCACTTTCCATAAAGGAAAACTCTCTTGAATTACTGTATCGATATTCACTTACTATAAATTTGGGGCCATTTGAGATACCACAATGGATTATAAACTCTCTTAGCTTTTTTCGAATTCTTTCAATAATTTCACTATTTTGTTCTTTATCTACATATAATTCTTCTACATTGGAATAAATCCATTCATCAGGAATGTAGATTTCTTCAAGACCAGAATCTACATATAATTTATCCTCTTTTTCCATTCTCAAATTTTTAGGAAGAATCAGTTCAGAGAATTTTTTATAGTTGCCTTGTTTACTAAGTACCTCTGCTTCCGATATCTTCGCTATTAAATTTAAATACTCTTTATCAAAAGACCTCTTGGTAATAAAGTTTTCAAATACAATTTGCAGAATATTGTATTTCAAAACTATTTTTTCTTTTGTTAGGTTTCTATTATCTAAAATAAAAGGTATTTGTAAATCACTTAATAGTCGATCTTCATTTAACTCTGGTACCTCTAAGGATCTTAATAATTCTCTTACTAAATCATTTCTTTCATTAATAGTATTTACTAATTCAATTTTTTCTTCTTTACCAGATGTGGTTTGAAGAGTTTGGGTATATTCAGGATCAATTATTTTAATATTCTTATATATTTCTGTTCCGAATGCTTTCTTAGTTCGGCCAGAATACCAATAAAACTTTGAATCATTTATAGATTTTAATGCCCCAAAAATCCCTCCTTCTAACGGAAATATATTACAAAAAAACAGTTTATGTTTAATATTTCTTCTATCAATATAGTTTCTAGTTCTTCTTAATTTATTTAGTAAGTCTTGATAAACTAATACAAAATTTTCATCACTTTTTAATAGGTCCTCTGGCAAATCAATTTTTTGAAAGATAGAAACTATATCAAATATACTTAAACGGTTAATATAGAAGGTCTCCCACTTTGAGCTCCATTTTTTTTGATGTGACCATTCAGGATTCATAAACTTCTTTTCTAACAATTTCTCTACTTGCAATCTAAAATCAGGAGACATGTCAAACCATCTGCACCAAGTAGAATCAGCGATTATTGCTTTATCAGGTGATGTCCAGCCGTCAAACGTTTTAACCCAAGGTGCATTTCTACACTTTGACATTAAATCACTAAAAATAGGAGACAATTGATCAGTCCCGCTCTCATCAGGTAAGAATTCAGGAAGGATTGGCGCCAACTTAGAATCTTCTCTCCAGGATAGAATTGCTCTTAATAAAAAAGTTGGTAATTTACTTAAAAGAAACTTATTCCAACTATTTAATTCAGGAGAATGCAGCCTCTCTCTATCAGCCTTAAGATGTCCATCTACTTGAAGATATATTGGTACAGGGAGTTTTACTTCTGTTGGTAAATAACAGAATAACCGGCCAGTAGGTGTTTCTTCATCAGTCGAATACATTAATGCAGCAACAGTCAACTTTCTCATTAGAGAGTTCGAACTTCCTAAACGTTCCCACCTCTCCCCTACTAATTCACCTGAAAATTCTATTTCCTCTTCATATAATTTGTAACTTCTCTGTTTATTTTCAGGTGATGTATATATTATCAACTTATCCTTATTTCTATTAGGGGGTTCAATAGATAATAAAGATTCAGAATATAAATGATTTCTTTTATCTATTAGTTGAAAACTATTTAAAGTTTGAAGAAATAAAAAAGATTCTAACTGATTGGAAACAAGTCTTTTTAATTCATTAGCGACTATTTCAATACTTTCAGGATTACTAAAGAATATTCTTAATCGAGTACCTTGAAAATCATCTATTGTACTCTCTTCTATAATCTGAGGGACAATATATTTATCTTTTGTTAATTTAAAATGCCAAGGACCACTTTCTATTTCTACTTCCTTCGCTAATGCAAATACTGACTTGAATCCAATTCCTTTTTCACCAATAAAAGTTTTAGAACCTAACTTTTTTGTTGATTTTGTAGAAGAACCTGTTCCGGTAATTGCAATTACATCGTCTACTGTAAATCCTTTTTCGTTATACCTCAATTCAATACTGTCATTTAAAATATAAAAAATAATGAAAGATTCATTCGATATATATTCTGCATCATCTGCATTTTGTATTAGCTCTAGTAAAAAGTGCTTTCTATCTTCATACGTTGTATCACCTAAAATGGATAATGAGTTTTTATAATCTGGAATTGCACTATCAAATCTTTCACGAAGTATACATAATAATTCCAGTGCTTCCTTTCCAGGCTTAGCAGTTTTAATTTTTTCAAGTAATAACTTTCTTTGCTCTGCTATATCTTGAATTATTTCCATAACACTACTCCTTTTTAATAAACGTTAAGTAACGTTACTGAAGCTAGATTTATTTTAAATGATACATTCGCATTATCTTGTAGTTTCATGATTTTTGCTTCAGTCCGTTTAGCTTCATTAGAAATTTGCGCTTGGACTAATCTAATATATTCTTGACTTAAATTTTTGCCATGAGTTCTACTATTTAATTCATGAGAGGATATTCTGTCTTGTAGTAATGCAATTCTACTCTCAGAGCCTTTTCTTATTGATTCAATCCTTAGTGAAGAAATAACTTCTGACTCAGCTCTTATTGTATTTAATTTATTTTCCATAAAGTCCTGTAAACAAAAACGAGCAATGTTAATTAGTTTAGAAATATTAAATAGCTCGATAGAATGATCAAAATCTGAGCCTTTTATTTGGGATAAGGTTCTAGAAAACTTTGTGAAATCAATGTTATTTACAGGTTCTTCAGTTTCTATATTAATAGGAACCGAAGTCAAATATATGTCCGATTTTATTCCTTCTACTTGAACTTCAAAGCTTGGAATAACATAAACAGATTTATCCAGACTGATTTCTGATGAGTTGCATGATAAACTAAAAAAGTTTGAAATAAGATTATTCTCTTCTAGCTCTTTTAAAATAAACTTGATCCAAAATCCTGATGGTGGTAAAAATACAAATTCAGCATTTTCAACAGCTTCTGACCCATCAAAGATAACGTTTATTTCATTATAATTCCCTAGCAAACTTTTAAATTCATTCATACATCCTTCTGATCCAGGTAGTCTTGAATACTGTTCTAGTTTTGTTTTTAAATCATAACTAAGTGAGATTATTGCTTTAGAACTATCTAAAACTTTAATTACACAAGATGGGTAATTCGTTAGAAACATTTTAGATAAATTTAATGCATCGGAAGGTTTTAAAAAATCATTTTTTACCTGAAGACCATTTATTAATTGATTAAATTCAGATTCTCCAAGCAAATGATTCTTTTGAACCTCAAATTTTTCTTGCTCAAGTCTAGATTGATGAAGTGATAGTTCTAAAGTTTTTGCTCTTTCATTTATTTGTTCTTCTGATAAAGCACCATTAATTAAATCTTTTTGTAAACTTAATATATTTTTATTAATTATTGGTTCTATAAAACCAATACTATCTTGAACCAGATTAATTCTTTCATACAAAAGTTCATAAATTCGCTCGTCAACTGTATCTTTTAAATACATGCTCGCAGCAAATATTTTCTCTGCTTTTTGACCGAATCTATCAATTCTTCCAATACGTTGCTCCACCTTCATAGGGTTATAAGGCATATCGTAATTGAGGATTGCTTGACAAAATTGAAAATCCAAACCTTCTCCTCCGACATCACTTGAAAGTAGGATATTAAATTTTTTTAACTTAAAATCTTCTATTACTTCGTATCTTCCTCTGTACCCATTGACACTTTCAAGCGGAATCTTTCCACTAATCAAATCAACTTTATATCCATCGTTTTCAAGCCTCTTTTTTAAATAATTTAAAGTGCTTATAAAAAATGAAAAGACAACTATCTGTGGATTATCGAGTTCATTAAGCATTTTATCGATGAATCCTTTAAATGTATTGTATTTAGAATCAACATCCCCTATTTCTTCGGCTCTCGATAGTAGGTCTTGATACTTAATCCTCATAGCAGGCTGTAGCTCTTGTTGTTCAATATTAGAATCCTCTTCAAACCATTCAAAATCTACATCTTCAAAATCTTCATCATCTATGTAGCTATCAAAGTCTTCGTTAAAAGACAAATTGTTTTCTAGACTATGTCTAAGATATTCTTTCATCGCTGGAATACAACTACTAGCCATCCTTCTAGGCATATTACTAAAAAACCCTAAAGTAGATTCGCTTCCACCAGCGTTCAAAAACAGTTCTTCTGTAAAAGATATTACATCATCATGAAATTGCTTTTCTTTGTCTGTTAATTGAACAGGTAATTTAATTACTTCTCGTATAGTCTTTTTTTGAAATGCTTCTCTCTTTAGTGTTCTTGTAAAAGAGCTATCTAGGGGGTTAATTGCGGTTAAGATCCTTTCATGTAATGCAATTTGGTTATAAGTTAATTTCTTTCTCTTTTTCAATTGGTGAGTAAGTTCAATTATTGAACTGTTATTTTTAAAAGCGTCTCTAAGAGGAGTGCTCTCCAAATGTTTTAGTAATTTTAATATAGACGTGAAATTTACCGGGTTATTTTCTACTATTAACCTCTTTATTTTATTAACCGTTTTCACAGGCTCAAGTAAAAGTTCAAAAGAATATTGATCTGGATATAAAGATGGATTTAAGATATTCATTAAGTTAAACAAATCAGTATCCCTTAAGTTTAATGGGGTTGCTGAAAGCATAGTCATCATCTCAGTCAAACCACTTAAAAGGTGTCCAAGTCTATTACTTTCTGTATTTTTATTTCTCATATGATGGGCCTCATCAACTATTACCATTGCCCAGGCAGTTGATTCACGTCTTGCATTTATTTCTTCAATGAGCTTTAAATATTTTTCATTCCTTAGTAACTGAATACTTACAACGGAAAAAAGATCTTTTGAAGGCAATTTTCCATTTAACGCACCTAGTAGTAAATTTCTTAAGGACTTTCCATCTTGGAATGTAAAATCTAAGTTAAACCTCTCCTTCATTTCTTTTACCCATTTCGGCCCTAAAGAATTAGGGCAAACTATCAGCACTGGGTCTCTCCTAGAAATTCTGCCCCTTGCTATTAATTCTGTTAATATAATCCCAGTTTCAATTGTCTTCCCTACACCAACTTCATCAGCAATAAATAGTCTTTCATTTGAGTTATGGGAAAGGAATTTTGATAAAGGTTTAAATTGATAAGGGTTAAACAATGTTTTACTAGATAAATAACTGAAATAATTGCCTTCAATTGGCTTTTTATGCCTAATCCATGTATTAAATAATTGAAAATCTCTTAATCCGCCATAATCATTTAACACTACATTTTCTATGATCTTTTTTTCTTTATCTATATGTAATTCTAAGTATTTTTCAGGATAAACTGATTGGTTCCCATTAACTGTTACATGATAACCAATACTTCTCTTACCACTGATTACTTCATTAACAGTCCCCACTTCTCCGGTTGTTATAACTCTTACATTATCGCCTTTTTCAAACTTCGGTTCGATTACTATCATTTCATCACCTAACTTTATAAACACTTAATTTTACCTATTATTGTATCACTATTTTACATTTATTAGGTCAATACAGCTATAAAAGTATAAAAATTCTGTAATTTCTTGAAAAAGTCAGTGAGTTTTAATGAAAAATATTACATAAGAAATATTGAACAAAAAGCAGCCTATCCAAAAGTATAAATATTGGATAGGCTGCTTTTTGATTCTCAAGTGTATTTGTTTATATGGATAAAAATTGCTGTGAAATCCACAAAGTCTTTGGACAACTCTTTTTATTAGAATCTGCTGACTGGAATGATGAGGTTTTATATATTCCTCATTTAGGAACTGGAAACGAATTTTACGATTATTTTACATTAATTAGTCTTAACCCTTTTGTTTCAGACCTATTAAAACAAAATATGCTTTAATATGTGGATGTAGCATACGAACAAACACTAAGTCAAATTATTATGGAGAATAATTATTCTTACGATATTCCGGGTTGCATGACTAGAATACTTTAACTTGGATGATTGCAGGGATTTATTTTGTACCTCAAGGTGGATATATTAATCGACTAGGTACAAATAATAGATTAGACGCTGACAATTAATATTTACATACTGGAAATTCATATCAAAGAGAAAGAATAATTGAAGAACTGAAGCTATATAATTGACGGGGAGTCCCCGTCTTATTTTTTGTGGATATCCTTGAACTCATTTTGAAACTCATCAAAGGAACCAACTTTCCTATCTACTAATGTCATAATGGAAATCTTTAGTATTGTTGTGGCTTTCCCATTCTAGATTTATATAAGTCAAGTGTTTTAATCATACTTTCATAGTGATATTCGGCAATAAAATGATATTTAAAAATCTCTTTATTTTCGTTTAGCATTTTTTTAATATACTGAATAGAAATATCATGATTTTTTTCTACAATAGTCGTTGTTAACTCATCGAAAAAAATGGCATAAGTATTTAGGTTGTCTTGTAGTTGGTTTTCAATATATATTATTATATCTTTTATTAGATATTCTTTGTTTGAGTTAATAGCTGCTATTACAGATTGTTTCATACTATCATAAACTTCTACTACTACAGAAGCTGAAGCTCCATTACATGTATTTTCTATAATTATATTAAATAAATCAAATGTGCTTACTTTAGTGATATTTGATTGAGCGACAATAAATTCGTCCAAATTGCTTGAGACTAAAGATACTGAAATTCTCTTAAGCGAATTATTAATTTTTCTAAGTTTATCAGTAGGATCTATGACGATAAGTTCATCTTTATATATTGTACCATCCTCAATTAGATCATTTAATATACTTAGAACCATACTAATAGTTTCAAAGTCTCCCTTATCAATTGCCTTTCTAGTGATTTCTTCAATAGAATTAATGATTGTTGAACTTTTTTTCGGGTTCTTTTTATACATATCGTGTAATTTTTCAAGCATTGCTTTTGGATTAACCAAATCAAGTAAATCAATTACAAAGAATGTAATAAATAGTAAACTAATAAAATTAAAATATATGAGTAGTGAAAAGTATACATTGCTAGTATTACCTATTAATAAAACTCCTAGTCCATCAAAAAAGATAGCTAATAACAAAACAGAAATAATCATTGAGAATCTTTTCTTCGGGAACAGAGAGATACTATTTGAAGAACTTTCTCCAAACAATTGTTGTAGAACAATCGTTCCGCTTACTAGCAAAGCTAATACTGTAGACAAAGCACCAATAAATGTTGTATATAATGCTTTATAAGTTTCATTATTAAATTCAATTGGATTTATCAATCCTATTACAATATTAGATATAACTAATACAATGAAAATACTTACTCTTCCAATAGAGGGCAGAAGATACGACTTTAAAGCAATTCTGGAACTTTTGAATAGTAAAATATTCGTAAGTAATGGTAAAAAAGAAAACCAAACAATAGCGAAATGCTCTAATGATGGTGAAAAATAATAATTTAATGAAGATAATAAAATTAATATCTTTATGAATAATAAACAAAAGAAATCAAATTTATATTTTTTTTCAGTAGTAAGACAAAAATTGATAATTGAATATATTATTAGTGAAACAATGATAACACTAACTATCTTGATTAAGGTAAACATTTTTTAATTCTCCTGTTTAACTATTGTATTCCTTTTTCTTTAATTTCTCATATTATTAGGAAAGAAGATTCACCTCGAGAATAAATTTCCGTTAAACATTATCATTACAGCTTTTTTAAGTTATTAAGTTGTAAAACATAATTTATTAATTCCGTTTCTTTTGTACTATTGAATGGTTCTTCGTCAGTTATTTCATTTTCTTTATCATAAGATATTAACCACCAACTGTTATCACCATCGAAATTATAAGTGAATTGATACCATCCACCGTCTTTTTTATTTATACTTCCAGCATTCCGCCCGTTTGGAGCATTTCTGATTCGAAACCTACTCTTTGAATTTATTAACCATTCTATGCTCTTTAGCTATTTCTTCTTTAAGCTGAATTAAAGATCCACTTATATCACACCTTATGATACCATAGCCTGCCTAAATATTATTAGGTTCAATTAACTGTTTCCACTCTATTGAATCTCTATTAAATATCTTGTGTTGGAATACTGGACCATGTTCTCGAACACTTATTACTTTAGCTGAAGGTGTAAAGATGCCTAGTTCTGCTTTCATAATCCCCTCCTATGTTTAATTATTAATCTAATAGTAACATACTGTACTAGTACTCTCTTAGCATTTATCAATCGTCGACATATAAGCTTTTCTTGAAAGAGATGTTGTTATTACTTTTTAAACTGATATTGACTGTGCCATTTCATGTATTCTTTCATCTGTAAATTAATAAAGATAGTTGTATCTTCCTTTATTCCCATTTTTAACTTTATTATTTCGGGTAATTTTGAAGATATTTTAATTAATCCATGCTCATCAAATGTAATATACCCTCTATCAAATAACATATCATGATTTGGACACAGTAACAGACCATTATTACTATTTAGGCGTTCAGCGTCAGTACATTTATTCCAAGGTTTTATATGACTAGCAATCAAAAAGGGCTCTTCAATCTCACAAAGTGCACAATTATTAGACCTTTTAAGCAGCGTTCGTTTAAACCGATTTTGACCTTGTCTTTGAATGACCTCTCTAAAAACTGAAGTATTTATTACCTCAATCTCATCTAACTCTTCTATTATTTCTTCTAGTTTCTTTAAATTTTCCTTTTTCAGTTCATTGTATGAGAATGGCTCAATAATAAAAATACCATCTTCTCTTTCAGATGTTATCTTTCCTAAACCAAGTATAATATTGTGACCCTTTTTTACTTTACGTAAAATTCCGATTGGAATATTATTTATTAAATTATATCTAGCAGCATCGATATCGCTTTTTTTCCGATTATCTTTTGGACTATTAGGGGGCGCCATTTCAATTCGGATGAATTCAGCTTTATTTTCATTTTTCCATATTATTTGCTTGCCATAATTATCTTCAGATTCAGTAGCCTGGTAGGATAATAGGTATGGTTTTCCTGCTGGCTTATAGAAGCCTCTAATTAAATCATGTAACATATGCTTTTCGGGAACAAAAGAATCTGGCGATAGCCGGTCTGTTGAGTTTTGACCCTTAATTTCTTTTTTTCCTATTATTAATTGACCTTTTAAATATTCAAATTTTTTAAGTATTCCTTTATGTACACTATCCAAAAAATTCCCCTCAAATCTTTTATTTTTCCTCTTCATCAAAATTAATAAATAAATGAGAAATTATCCATTTTATTTCTAATTATAACATTAAACATACAAACAATAATTAGCCAAATTTCATTTCATATTTATCCATTAATGTTTTAGGGTTAACCCATTTTTATCGAATTAGATTTTTTGTTTAATTAGTGTATATTAATATTGGCCATATTGTATTAGAACAAATAAAAATGATACTTGAATTGTTGTAAAAGAATTTATTTAAATTAGTTTTTAAAAGAAACTGATATTAAAGTAAATAATACAGGAGGTAATAAAAATGTTTTTTTTTGTGAGTGTGGTGGTGTTTTATTAGTTATTGCTATTGAGGAACCACCAGAACAGATTTCAAAGGAAAAAAGGCTAATTTATAGACGTGTTTGCGATGTAGAATGCCAAAAATGTGGAAAATTAAATATTCACAACCTTATGACGAGGGTACAACAATAAATGAAGTTAAGAAACCAGAAAAATCTAGACAAAAAATTCTTACTATATCAATTACCAATAATTACAATATAATATATTGTAGGGGAGAGGTTAAAAAGAAAGGAGAAATATGGAACAATTTGTTAATGAAAATATAGTAGAAATAAATAATCGCATAAATTCATTTGGAGATATAAAGAATGAAATTAAGGCATATTTACAAGAAAAATTTTTAACAGACATCCAAGATGACGCTATTAAGGAAAATCTAATTGAACGATTTAGAAATGTTAATTATATAAAAGCCAGAATAAAAGATATTGCAAATGAATTGGTGTATTATAATAAAGACCTAGAAAAATTTTATGATGCTTTTTTATACAATCAATTTTTAAGCGAAATTGATACAGACGTTTTAGTAACAGCTTTGGATAGCGCTGTATCCGATAATATTGAAAGTCCAGAAGCTTACCGGTTTATTAAAAGTCATTTTAAAAAGTTAAGTGAAAAGTTTCTTTTGTTAATTCAACGCGGAGGCTTTCAAGCAAATTTAATGAATTTAAACGAAGGTGTTATGGTAGCTAATTCAGGGGACAGCTCACAGTTTATGTTTATATCTCGTGCTATATTAGCTGGCTTTAATACTTCTAATGTAGATGTTCGTTCCAGTAGGTACGATGCAATCATTGATTATGAAGGGACTTTATTAAGAGTTCAAGTAAAGGGAATTTCAAGCAATGTTATCTCATTCAAAGATAGAGATAGAGGTGGACAAGGAATAGACCACACCCACGAGAGAAACAGAGGTCAAATAATCACCAGTGAGGATTGTGATATTTATGTCGCAGTCGATAAGCAATGTGGTTTATGTTACATTATCCCAATGTTTCAAATTGATCCGTTACCAGAAAATAGAAAAATTAGTGTTCGAGTCAGTGATTTATCTGAGTACTTGGAAAACTGGAACATAATAAAAGAGGTAGCCAATCGACTACCAACTAGGAATGAATAACATTTTTTTCTATTTCTTCAATCTCGACAGATGCATGGAGAGCTTTTAAAATTTCTTTTGCTATTAATGCTGCAACATCAACAGACACTGCATTTCCAGCTTGTTTGTATAATCTACCATCTGAAAAATCTCTCCCCTTATATTGAGTAGGTAGTTCATATCCAAACCCAATTGGGAAACCTTGAATTTTAAATGTTTCAGCTGGGGTTAACTTTCTAACACCATCATATACTTTAATTAATGGAACATTATGTCCGCCAGTACCCATATTAGCGGTTAGTGTTGGACAAACTCCATTTTTATTTTTCCTTACATACATCCCTCTTCTTACTTGGTAAAACTGATACTCTTCATCAATTTGTTCATCTATATTAACCCTTTGTTCTTTTCTTTCACCTTCATCTAATCCCAAATATTCTTCTTCATTTAAGAAATATAATGGATATTTCTCTTTTGTGTAGTAATATTTCTCGTTTTCTATTTTTGTTAAATGGAGATCAAGAACTCTTCTAATATCCTCTCTTCGTTGTTCTTCAGTTTTAATAACTTTATATTTTTCAATTTCCTCAAAAAATTTGAATCGGTTTGCTACATTCGGATCTAAAAAAGCAGCTATATAAATCCTCTCTCTATTTTGAGGTAATCGGGTTATATCTTTTGTATTAATAACCTTTTCTTTAACTGTGTACCCTAATAATTCTAATTGTTCTTTTATGACTGTATATGTTCTTCCTTTATCGTGTGTTTTAAGGTTTTTTACATTTTCTAGGAGAAGAACAGAAGGTTTTCCATGTCTTTCATCTAATAATTTAATAAGGTCAACGATACTCCAAAATAAATTTCCTCTTTCATCATCAAATCCTCTCCTATATCCAGCAATTGAAAAGGCTTGGCAAGGGAAACCTCCGACTAAAATATCGTATTTTTTGTTGAAGCATATCTTCTTGCATTTGAAGATATTTATTTCGTTCTGCTTCATCTTCTGCTCTTTCTGGTCTTACTACTTTTTCAATGTCACCATGGAATACTGTATGTGGGAAATTACATCTATAAGTTTCGACAGCGTACTCATCAATTTCGTTAGCCCATACTATGTTGTAACTGTCACCTTTAAAAGTGGTATTCTTGAAACCCCAGTCTATACCACCTACACCAGCAAATAAACTTCCTACTGAATATCTCAAATTCATTTCCCCTCACATGATATTTATATTAACAATTTTATCATTAATCACTTGAAAAATCAATTTGTTTTTTCAAGATTTTATACGTTTCTATCAAAGTTCTTAATGAATCACTTCTGTTCTTTCCTTCAAAGGATTCAATGAATTTTACTTCTTCTTCTGTTAGTTGAAAGGTATATCCTTTTTTCTTATATTTTTCAGGAATTACCTTTCTTCCGGAACCCTCTCTAGTTCCCCCCCAACTTTTGCCCAATTCAATCACCCTTATATAAGTATTAACAATCAATTATAACATTACTTAACCTACATTTATATTCAAAAATTAACCTTGAACTTAATTACTAATTTCACCAAATCAGTATTACAGTATTAAAGATTTAGCAAGATAAGTAGAGAGATAATAAATCGTTTCAAATTTAAAAGCTCAGAGAGAATGACCCTGAGCTCTAAACTAAATAATTATACCTTAACAAAGTTCTCAATTCAAATTAATAGTTATTTAAATAAATTTGTATCATTCTCTGCATATTCAAATAATATTCTAAAATTTTAAATTCTTCCTCAGCCTCGCAATATTCCTTGTCTAAATGAAAATGAACATTTTTCATGTTTGGTTCTGAAGTTGGAAGAATTAATGCGTTATATATCTTTAATTTCATATCATTTTCATAATTCTTAAGTAAAAAATAGTAGGATATTTGCTTATAATCAAGCTTATTTATTTCTGTATAGTATTTTGCATCAAATATATACTTGTTTTCTCCTTCCTCAAAATAGTAATCAGGTTCAATCTTATAAGTTTTTAATCCTTTAATTTTCCTTCTGCTATCTAATTCGAACTCCCTCTTTTGAAAGTTATGTTTTTTATCACCTGTATTTTCAAAAAAAATCTCTTCGTTCTCATCATCAATTTTTGAAAAGTACTTATTTAGGTAACTCTTAATCATCTCTTCCCAAATTAAATGGAAAGAGTAGATTTTAATCTCTATATGTTTGCTGCCACGATTCTCGTTATTAAAATAAGTAGTCAAGTCTTCAATTAATCGAAGATGAATATCTTTAAATAAAAATTGCTTTATTTCCTTCAAACTTTCAATAATTTTTTCACTGTTATTAAAGTTTATATCTCTATATTCTAAGTTAACTCGTGGAAGATTAAATAAAAAATGAAATTTATCAATTGTTGTATTAATAACATAGGCCATACATTTACTTATAAATACATAATCTGTTACACGTTTTTGAACTACAGGTGGCATAAATAATAAGTTGCCTTGATTTATTACCATGGGCGATTTATTGAATGTATCTTTCCATAAAATCTTACCGTATTGCCCAAATTTTTTAATCTCTCTCTCTTGTGTAAATAACCCATATTTTTGGTAATACTCATATATTTTAAAAAACGGTTCAAAGGGATATGATTTATTAATTTCTTGTTTAACTTGAAAAAGACGTTTATTATTCCTGCTCATACATTTTTGTATGAGTCGAAACAGAAGGTCCAAATACGTGTCTATATTTAAAGTTTTTTTATT
The DNA here is from genome assembly GCF_946151075.1 of Neobacillus sp. Marseille-Q6967. Classification (GTDB taxonomy): domain Bacteria; phylum Bacillota; class Bacilli; order Bacillales; family Cytobacillaceae; genus Neobacillus. Next base: position 1,648,786 of record NZ_OX267715.1, read on the forward strand.
TATTAGATCCTCTTCAGAAAAAAAATGTTTTGGAAAACTCACTAATGCTTCTTCCTCAGTGAATATAAAACCAACGAAATTAAAATAATCCCCTTCACTATTACTTTTTATATCGCGATATGTAAAATATCTATTATATTTTTCCTGGATATCACTCTTTAATAAAGTACCATCTTGAACTATTGTATATTTATAGTCACTCACAAATACTACCTACCATTTTGATCTTTTGATTTCTTTAGATATTCAAGAAATTCATGGGAAAATATATTTTTTCCATCTTTAACATTTTTATATGCTGTAGAGAAGTTGGTTATCTCCTGTTTAAAAATTGACACATTCGAGTATGAAACCTTTTGGACATCATTCCATAGGTACTCTAATAATTTTCCACTGAATTGATTATAGTTATATCTATCATCATTTGTCCTAAACTTGATGAAGAATTGACCAAGTTGTTTGTCTTCTGATAAGCCTAAACCTTTTTCGCCCTGGTTTGTAATGAAATTATTTAAACTTCTATATAAATTGATCCAATCAAAAACGACATCTTCATTATCGTCGTCATCTAAAAACTGAAACGTGAAATTATTCAAGGGTTCCCCGTTATCATCTTTTGCTACCTCATTGGCATCAACATATTCAAACTCAAAGCGTCGTTTAAAAGCAGTATCCATTACAAATACATTTTGATCACTTGTGTTGACTGTACCAATAATAAAGAAATTGTTTGGCAGATAGATTTTTTTAGTAGAATGTTCTCCCCAAATTTCAGTTGAAATAACTAAATTATCAATACGATATTCACTTTCTCCGTTTTCATCTCTATCTAATAGTTGGAATAAATCACCGAATACTGCAGCAACATTTGAACGTGACATTTCTTCTAGAATTAAAAAAACTGGTTCTCCTTTATTTAAACGATCAAAAGCAAACTTTATTGCTTTTGTGAAAACTTGCGGATTAAATTTATATTCTATTTTAGTCTCACTACCATCTTCATTAATTGGTTCTACAACAGGCATTACTTGCCCAACGAAATCCGTGTAACCATATTCTGGATGCAACGTAGCCCTAAATACGTTTGGATGATCTATTTTATGATTATAATTAGGTATGCCATGAACTTTAATAAATTTTTCAATGTTGTATGACTTACCTGTTCCAGGTGCTCCAAAATAAATTCGATTAATACCTTTGATTTGATTCTCCTGTAAAAACTCTAAAAATTTGAAGTAATAGTTGATAGCTGCTGACTGAGAGTTATTTTGAGTATCGTTTAATTGTTTAATGTATGTATCATTAAATAATGCTTCCTTACCAATATGATTCATAACAATATAGGGTTCTCCCCAAATATCAATTTTCCTATTAGAATGTTTATTCCATGTACTTTCTAATGTATTAATTGCTGAAATATAGTTAGATTGAGTTTTGGGTTTAATCTCTGGTTGTTCTTTTAGCCATTCCTTAAATGCAGATTTATAATTCAAACTCATATTTTCACTATTTTCTTTATTTGTGAACTTATCCCATAATACATCTGGAATAATACTCTCTTCAGTATGAATATTCATGAATTCTAAGAATTCTTTAATATGAGGATTCTTAGAAAGAATCATACCTATTAAGGTATTATAGTGCTTTTCATTTGGGATATATTGTAAAGAATCATTTCTATTTCCATTATACGGAGTCAAATTAATCGTGTTTGGGTTTAATTGTATATCACGAACTGATAAATGCCTTTGAAGCTTAAAAGGATAAAACACTATCACACCATAGTCTTTGTATTCATCTCTTCCTTCATGTTCATTGCTAAACTTCATAGGATTAGATATAGCTATGCCTAATCCATAGATGCCCCTTGTATTTAAAGCTGCATCTAAGTCACTGAATTGGCCACTTCTGTAAGAAAATAATATATCCCCTATTCCTAATTCGGATCTCGAATGGTCATTTAGAGGTTGATACACTAAAAAAGGTATGTCATCATCATTATTAGTCAAATGAACAAAGCTCTCTTTAGACGTGATGGTATGAAATTTCTTGTTTTCTTTTTTAAAAAGCTGTTCAACCATTAAATTTGAGAATTCAACTTGATTTTCTTCTCCACTTTCAAAATTTTCGATTCTCAACTCATAAGAATTTAACATCTGTTCAAATAAATGATCTGGTACACTTTCAGAATTTCGGATTCTTTTTAACACAGGATATAAATTATATTCTTCCATTGTAAATCCCCTTTTTTACATTTAATTAAACCTTCTTCTAACAACTCAGTTCTTAATTTTGGAATGTGAAAACTTTTCTTCTGCTACTTTTCTAATTTATTTATAGTTTATAGCTTTCCACTTTTCGAAGCATATGTTTCAGCTTATTCAATTTTAAAGTTAATCTTCGTTATTTTAAATGAATCGATTCGAAGTTCATATAACCGTTCATCGTTAAAATCTCTCTTGCTTTAAACTAACAATTCTCATTTTTATGTTTTGTGTAAATTTTACCATAAAATTATTGTTGTGAAGTCATTTATGTCATGAAAGATATACGATCATTATTCGATAATAAAACTAAATTGAAATATGAAAAATTAATCTTATAGGAGATTAATCTACTACTGATATTGTTGACTTCAAGAGGCTATCCAAGGTTTAAATATAACTAAACAGATTTCTAGGGGAAAGTCATCCAATAAAAATTCTAGTATCTGCTACTGCATGAAGCATGTAATTACCAATAACCCAGAGATATGAAAATATCAAGAGTAAAAGAATAGTACAGCTTAATTATTTCGTGCATATAAGATATATATATAATACTGAGGTAAAATAAAAAAGCTCCATTAAATGAGCTTTTTTCATCTTCAAATATATATTTTTTATTTACTATGATGTGCATTACAGAGAATACCGATCCAAAGGCAAGACTTTAGTTATTAATTTAGTAAAAATTCAACAAAAAGATTTTGCTCGAAGGCTTTTTTAACCACATCTCTTATTATTGTTCCTTTTCTAATTTACCATTGCTATTATATTTTATTTCATTAATGAACTGTTCTATCTTATCGATTGTGTGGCTGAAATTTTCTTTAAGTTCGTGCTCCCATACCCGCATTAAATGCCAGCCCTTTTCTATATAAAAATCGTTTACTTCTTTATCCCGATCCTGGTTCCGAGACAGTTTTTTTAACCAATAATCCTGATTGGACTTAGGTATATCGGAATGCAAAGGGCACACATGCCAAAAGCAGGAGTCTATGAAAATTACTATTTTATATTTATTTATGGAGATGTCGGGTTTTCCAAATAACCCGGTATTTTTTCTGAATCTTATTCCTTTTTCCCATAAAGCACGGCTAACCCTATTTTCTAGTTTAGATACAGACCTTATGGATTTCATGTTTAAGGACCTTTGTTCTTTTGTAAGATTATCAGCCAAATTTATCACACCTTATATATCAGTACAATAGACGAATTTCCTAAATTTTACATCTTTGAGTATGTGAACGCCTTCACTGCTTATTATAACCAATAATTGAATTCAAATTTCTCACTATTCGCAGTTCTCCTTTCATGATTATTCAAAAAATTCACTTCCAACTACGGCACAATCGTTTACATGACATGGGTCTGACCCTCCACGTGACAATTGCTATATGAAAGTCAGTCCCAATTAATAAAAATAATGTCTTGGATTTTTTTCCAAATCTCTTCCACTATTTCTTTAGGTTCAGATGGATTAGATCCAAAGATACTCATCGTAGTTAACTTTAAATTTAACTTATTACTTCATCTACCGCACAAATAATGCCATCGTTTATAGAATCAGCTTTAAATGCATCAATTCTACTACCAAATAGTAAATGTATCCCTCGTCCAAATTGAGTTCCAATCCACATTTTTAGTCCAGTAATTTCAGAACCATTCTGATATACTTTATATAAAATTTTATAACTTGAAATTTCTTCATATACATATTCAATTGAAGTATCTTGAGCTTGTAGTTGCTCAAACAATTGTCTAAACAATGATTTTAGTTCCAAGAAGTTCAGTTGTAAAAATTTATCCTTGTCTAAATCGGTTACTTTCCTAATATGTATAAGACTTTCACTAAACGGGTTAGTTGGAGTATTTAAACTTCGTTCACTTTGGTTTAGGTTTACACTTTTTGGTTTTAAATCGGGAATTGGTCCCAATGAAGCTTCTTCAAATAAGGGAACATTATAAATCCTATGTAATAATTCTTCAAATTTCTCTTCAAACTCGTCATCCTTAGAAAAATCGATTACATAATACCCTTTAAAATGAAACGGAATAACTCAATTTCGCGATTATATCTATTCGCATATTCTTTAATAAATTGTTCTCGTGCCTTTATATTTTCTTTTTTTCTTAAAAAACCTATAAACCGCTGATTAGTTGGTTTTTGGGACCACATGTGGAGTGCATCCTTCTTCAATTCTGCTTTTATTTTTTCAATCACAAGGACTTCCTTTAGTCTGACATTTTGCTTATCATTTGTTACCAATTGTTGAATAATGTTTGCGGTTTCTTCTAATTGATTTCGTAGATCAGAAAATATTTTATTAAGCTCATTGTTTAATACATCCTCTATTAAATAAAGTAATTTCATTTCTAGTCGTTCATGATCTAATACTGGCTCATCTATTTCATCAACTATATCGTTAATTTTACAAACTTCAGCCTTTCGGACTTAATGTGTAAGGCAATTTTCAAGTCCAAATCGTCGTATATCTTTTCATTTGTCGAAGGTAATCTATTTACATAATGAATATTAAGTTCTTCTAGTTTTTTAAACCATTGATCAATGGTATTAGCATGTCTTCCAATTTTGCTCGCAAACTCACCAATCTTCCATTGTTCTTTCATGTCATCCCTCCTTTCTTCATTTGTGGACATTTGTGGCTACATGTTGAATAACTTATGACTGCACAAACATTATTAATATAAAAAAAACTTCTAGAATCTGAAACACTTAAGCATAAAAATTTTCTTATGTTCTAATGGAGACTTTTTAGGATCTTTATAAAACTTTTTGTGTAAAAAATGTGTAAAATGATTTCAAAAACTACCTTTTCCAGCCGTTTTCCGGCAAAACAAAAAACACTCACAAACATTGATGTATCAACATTTGTGAGTGTTTTAACGTTTGTTAAATCAACTCGATTTTACTTAAAGATACATGTAGTCAGGGGCGAACCGACACTCCAGAGTAACACGATTTTGAGTCGTGTTCACATTTTATAATAATTTACTGTTTCTTTAATCATATGGAAGAAAACGGGTTTAAAACCATGAGTATTTCTATAGCCGACATTTTCGGTAACTTATCTACGAAATCATTTAATTGTTTTCTAGTATAAAAAGAAAAGGCTCCAATTTCATGAGTAGGAAATAGTTTTCCATCTTCCCTACGTGTTAGTTGATAAAGCCTTAATATATACTTACTTTTTGTTTTTCCTGATAAGGCTGACACTGCTATCCTACCGTCTATTGGACTTAAAGTTACAAATTCAATTTTCTTATTTTTTAAAATATCATTCGGAAAAACAACAGACAAACCGTGATTACTATTATCCAATTAGGCACCTCCCTTGAATATCTCCAGTATAATTTTATAAAAGTTTGAGCATAAATAAACAAGATTTTAAAAGTTGTACCTTATTTGTCATAGGTTTAGTACATTTTTTATTCACATTTATACTTATAACAGCTAAAAACCTGCTTACAATACCATGGAAGGATTGGCCGTTGTGAAAACATTCCCTTGTTTTGTATTACAACAAAATCCCCTTCTTTCAATTTCCAATTTATAAACAAACTCTCATTTTTTTGCCCTTTTTTCACTCATTGTACAGAATGTCTTACCAACATTCTTTCGTAATAGGATAAAAAAAGAGCTCTCACTATTTGTGGGATCTCTTCCAAAAAATGTTATTTAAAAGATCATAAATTAAATATCTCTTTCCTGGATCTGGGTTAGTTCCCTCTTTCTCACTTTCACCACTCCCTCTTAAAATACCCCGCTTCAGCTGGAAAACTCACGAATTCCTTCCTCATGTCCCGAAATGTTATCACACCATTACCTCTAGAGATCTCGAAATCTAGCAAATATTCGTGACAGTTCAACGGGGATTGATGAAATGTTTTGGTATAGAATTGGATTGCCTCTTGCGGGCTGGCTGCATAGATAAGACAAAATCCTTCTGGTTCATCTTCAGTGAATAGATGCCAATCTTATGAAAACCTAATACATTGTTTTGAATCATTTCCGCCACTTTCTGATGATCTGCTTGATCTAAGTCTAATTTGGATATGTTGTCATCTAATGAAATTTTCTGCTCTGCTAGTAAATGGTGGATATAGTGAGCTAATGAGGATTCTTCAAAACGTAAAGAATCCAGGTAAAGTTCTTTCACATTCATATGATAACACCTCGATATGAGATTTTTTTGTCGTCTGTAGGTTTCGGTCTTATAGTGCTAATGGAAGGTTCTAGAACTGTAGGACTTATTCCTTTTTTTCTTCAATCTTTCCTGTATGCTCGTTGTAATTCACTGAAATTGTTCCAACGGGACCATTTCGATTTTTCGAGACAATGATTTCGAGGGAATGATCCTGTGAGTCTTTGTTATAGTACGCTTCGCGATACAAGAACAAAATAACATCGGCATCCTGTTCAACACTGCCTGATTCCCGAATATCCGACATCATTGGCCTTTTATTGGCTCTTGATTCCACCGATCGATTTAGCTGCGCTAAACAAATGACGGGGCAATCAAAATCCTTCGCCATCGTTTTGAGGGATTTGGATATTTCCGTTACTTGTTGATGAGAATTCCCTCCGTAAAATTGACTAGAATGGATCAAAGTTAAGTAATCAATAAAAAGGACTGGTTTCTTGTATGGAAATTGATTCATTAATTTTCGTGTTTTCGCTCTCATTTCGGCAATCGTTTGCCCAGATCCATCAAAAATTTGCATATGGGTTTCATTGAGATCACCAATTACATCTGACCATTTATTTTTTTGACTTTGATTGAGCATTCTTTTCGGCTCCCGCATTTTGGCACGGTTAAATCCCCCTGTCGAAGCAATTAATCGAGAAGTTATCAGCTTTTCAGGCATTTCCAAAGAAAATACAAGTGGCAAATAACCAGCCCACCCCGACATTTTTGCAAAATGAAGCATTACGTCGGTTTTTCCCATCGAGGGTCTTGCGGCTAGAATCGTTACTTCTCCACCCTGAAAGCCTCCCGTCACTTCGTCGAGCTTTTTGATGCCCGTTGTTGCACTTTTCAGCGTTGCTTGATCTTCCCATGGAGCCTCATAGATATTTGATAACGCAAGTTGTAAGGACGTGTGGTCCTCCATCTTCATTTGGTTAATTTTATCCAATTCGCCAATGACTTTCGCAATCTCCCAATCATTCATGGCTGCAACCGTTAAGATGTTTCTCTTTTCCCGTTCCTTCCACAGATTGAGAATGAGCTTCTCTATTCCTTCAAATTTCACAAGATCCGCATAGGATAACAGCTCTGAAAGATATGACATTCCACCGAATGAATCCAGGTCGGGTAAGGTTGTCAAAGTAATCAAATCAATATTCTTGCCAGCTTGGTTTAACTCCAGCATTCTTCGCATTAATTCTTTATGCCGTGTACTTTCTAACTGCTCAGGTTGAATCACGGTATCTTGGAGTAAGTACTCCGCCTTCATCAAGCTTCCTAAGAACGCTTTTTCCGCAATACTCATCGATCTTCACCTGCCGAAAGGTCGAGTTCAAAACCACTTGGAATATCTCTTCCCCCAGGAAAGGATTCGGTTAATTGCTTATGCTTTAATACAGGCTTTTGGTTCTCATCATACGAATCAATTTCTTCTACGGTTAGTAGTGATTCATTATCCCAGTTTTTCAGAATTCCAACCACATAGTTCAGCTTTCGCTTGTTATTGGTACACGCAATAGTCATGGCTTTAATAATCATCTCTTTCGGCTGTAAAAAGCTAGAATCATCTAACCAAGATAACAGCTACTGTTTAGCATTCACGTTCGTAAAACCAAATCCATTGTTGTCCCAAAACTCAACAATTTCTTTCACATCTTCTGTTTTTTGATTAATGGGATTCTCTATGTCTTGATTATTCTCTATATTTGGATGAAGAGCTTTTTGTTGTTGTTTTTCTTTTTCATTTTCTTTTTGTTTTTCTTTTTGTCCCCGTATCGTATAACGATACATGACCGTATCCTCTAACTCTTCGCATTCAGTATCTATGTATGGATCATTTTCATCTGGGTCACTACCTTCCTCACTAAAAAACATTTCTTCTTGGCCACAAAAAGATTCATATAAGCTGCAAATTTCCTGCTTTAGAATGGCTTCCGAAACATATAGAATAAGCGAGGAATCCTCGACATCTTTTAATTCAGAATAAATACAATCCATGATCGGTTTCCCGCCTTTATGCAGGTTATATTTCCCTCAGTTTTTAATCGCGAGTTCTCTTGTTTCAGGATTGTAACGAATCAATTTGTGATGCTCGGTGAATCGTTCCATCAACGAATGAACACTCTCAATTGAATAACCTAAATCAAATGCCATTTGTTTTTTCGTAATCTTATAGATTCCGATTTGAGTCGTATGTGGATTCGTAAGAAGATAGAGGTAAAAATACTTATCCTCCGGGGTCATCTCTTCTGAAACAATCGGATTCTTCCAAAAATCAGTACGCACCATTCTATATTTTGTCATCTTAACCACTGCCCTTTCTTCAAAAAATTTCCCTCATAAAACATATAGGTTTTAATGAAGAAAAGGGTCATATGTTTTTCATAAAAATGTGAATATTTGTTGACAAAAAACGGTTCAATCCTAAATAAATAGAATTGAACCGTTTTTTTGTTTCGTAAAAAAGAAAGACACCGCTGTTCGTCCATTTAACGGTGTCCTTACTATCGTATTAAACTAGTAAGACTATCAAGTTCTGAAGCCTTTTTCATCTTTTCTTTGTTTCCTCACCTTGATCCGCCAAACATCATAGGTGCTCCGTCAAGTCATGCAATCCAACTATTTATTTTTATTAAAAACACCTGGAGAATAATATCCTTCCGTATACCTGGTTGTTTTGACCTTTTCGGATGAAATCTGTTTATCGGAGCCCTGTAGACTGTTTTTATTTTTCCATTGGTCGTACGTTAACAGTCCAGTACTTTCATCGTTTAAATATTTGATATAATCTTTGCCATAAATATACATCTAAGGTTTCACCTCCATTGTATACTAACAATGTATGCGCTTTCATAAATAAAAAACACCAAAATGGGTTGACTATTTAGCTTTTAGCATGAGCGCTGGTCTCATCGAAAAAAATATCAAATACCTTGCATTTAACTTGGAAACATAAAATAAAATTCGAAGGTCCGATGATCTTACTATAGGATTAAAAGAAGTCCCAGGATTTGTTCCCTGGGACCTCTTTTAATCTAGTAGCATTATTTTTTTACTTACTAAACAAACCTCTTACACCTTTATAAATTAAAACAAGTGAGAAGACTAGTACAGTAAGTAAGCCAAGAATATTAGTAAATGGTGAAACGCTTTCAAGAAATGAATCAGCTAAAGGAGCTTTAATAAGTGCAAACCCAGAAAAAATTGCAGCAAGGAATAAAAAAATTCGATTATCCATCTTTTCCTCTCCTTCTTAAGTGATTGTTAAAATATATGTCATTCATGTTACAAATATGTCAATTGTATTAAAGTGAAAATTCCGAGTAATTTTACAAAGGGTTCCAACGACATCCAAATGAGAATTATGATCTTCACAGCCTCTTCATTGAAGGTTTGATTTTCTATATAGATTGAGGATTGTTTGTCTTTGTTTCTAAATGCTTCTTTCAGTAATTCATTCGGCCATTCTTCGGGGACATTCGGATAATCGTGCAGGGCATGCAGGACTATTTCTTGGATTAAAATATCATCGCTAATCAAGTGAGGTTTAATTTTTTCTAAAAATGTCATTATGTATTCCTTTCATTCTCCTTTTTACAATCAAAATCATTGTACTTTATTGCAGTATAAAGTAAAAAAAGACTGAATGCGTCCATTTTTATTTTGGAAGAATAATTGGGCTTATTTATTAGAATCGAATTTGCAATTACCTCGTCAAAATATATGAGGTGATAAATAAAATGAAAAAATTCAAACGTTTCCTGCAGGTTGTCCTTTGTACAATGTTGGTCGGGTCGGTCTTTTATTTCGGTCAAGCGATTACATTCGCTAAGGAAAATTATATTATTATAAAGAAAGGAGATACATTATATAGCATTTCAAAGAAATACAATATTTCCATTGAGGATTTAAAGAATTACAACCAATTAACAAGCAACAAGATTATTGCCGGTCAAAAGTTACTAATTCCAGATCTTGAACAAACCAAACCATTGCATGTTGTCGTCGCTGGTTCTTTTAGCAAGAAAAGCAACGCGGATAAGCGAGTCGCTTTCTTGAAAAAGAATGGAATTGAAGCGGTTGTCGTTAAAAAAGTCATAGATGGTAAAAATTTTTATCGCGTTCAGGCTGGTGCCTTTTCGAGTAAATCTAAAGCGGAGAATATGAAAGCGAAGTTAAAGGATATTGGGATAAAAGATGCTTTTGTTTTAGCTGAGAAGCCTCTTCATATTAATGGAATCACATTGGGCTCTTCTTACAATCAACTTGTTCAAAAATTCGGGCAACCAATCAAAACGGAGGACGATAAGAAAACTAGGTCCCTTTATTATAAAAATGAAGGTGCCGGGGTTCGTGTTACATTCAATGCAGCTAAAGACTCCATTGAACAGTTGCAAGTGTACCCGGAATTTTTGAAAACTACTTCCATCCCGACAGAGAAAAACAAAATCCTGGATGCTTATGGAAACCCAAATGAAGTAAAGATCGTTACCTGCTATGAAAGTGCGAACTGTGAACAAATCATTTATAAATTTAACAAAGGTCAATTAATCGTTCAGATTGATCGCGATGGAAAGACCGTTCAATATTTAGATTTGCGAAAAGTTAAATAAAAATTAAAAGAAACTAAAAAGGGACCCGCAGCCCCCTTATTAGTTTCTAATTTAAAGGTTTTCTTCTCATCCATTGGGTTGCAGCCCATTTATCCCCCATTATAACAGGTGCTCCGCCATGTAACGTTAATTCGTTTAACGTTTGGTCGTTGTAAAAATATTCAAAGTAAACAGCCATTCCCTTTTGTGGTGAGACGTAAAAATTAATTTTAGGAAAATAAGTTTCCCCGCCTTGTTCTACGTCATTTAAGTACATGACAAGTGTGCTAATTCTCGGATTTTTTGCGGATGAAAAATAATCAAAATGGGCTTTATACTCTTGACCCATTTTATAATTAAGAACCTGAAGCCCTTCTCCATGTTCAGCAGGTACATTCATGATCTGGGATATTCTTTTTTCAATTCTAGCAACAATTTCATTTTCACCGTTTTGAAAGAACATACTGCTGCTTGTTCTGAGTTCATGAATTTCACGTGAATCTCCAATTTTCGAACGCAGCAGTCTGTCTTTTGAAAACCTAATTAGTTCATTACATTCTTCATTACTTAACACATTTCCTAAAATTACAATCAGTGGTTCTTCTATTCTAGCAATAATGTTAATTTCCCTATCCTCTGTAATAATTTTATTTCCTAAGTGATTAAAGATAGTGGGTTCTTTTGCCGATAATTCTTTAGTATCCATTGTACCTTCATCAACCTTTACAATTATTTTAATTTTAAAAATAATCAATTGGGTCTGTTACGAAAGCAACCAAATCTAAAATTTATTAATTGTTAAATCACCAATTATCCTCTTTTCGGTTTTTCCCCCTCCCACATTTTATATGGTGTAGGCATGACATCTTTTTAAAGATTTCTGTATCAAGGTTTTATAACTTACCATATTGTTTTTCTACTAATTTATTATGTTATTAAATAATATTTTAAAACAGAAAAGGTAAATAAAAAAAAGAAGCCCTCTTCTCGAATAAGAAATAACAGAACATAATATTGATCTTATTCTAAATAAAAGAACAGCAATCCAAACTAGATGCATGCCAGCATCTTTTAAATAAAGTCACGACACAATGGTAATTCCATTCATGCATCCCAGACAAAATAAATGTAGTGCCCTTGCAATCTAAAAGTTTTTGAGCGTTAAGAATATCAATATTTTCCTGCGTTCCGATATTTAGGAGATCCAATCATATTCTTTGTTAATTCGATTTCTATTCCTGATTAAGTCACTTTGAAACACATTTACTGGCTTTACACCATTTAATTCACATTGATAAATAATTTCCCGCTCGACAGGTTGAATGTCATATGTATCGATGTTATTTGCTCCCCTCAGTGCTGCAGCAACACCATTATCGCCAGTTCAACTGAAATGAAAACAACTAGAAATGACAAAAATGGTTGATTATCACAATCCATTCATTTATTCTTATTACTCATGAAGCCAATCGTAAAATATTGAATTTACACCGTAATTAATCTCAATATTACCCGTTTTGAATGCACGATGATGAACCACATTATTTAATGCTCCTCGTAAATACGCTTTAAAATTAATGATTCTAGGAGTAATCTCAATTTCCTTTACTACTCGTTGAAAAACTGCTTTACTAATTCCTTTTGAAGCATATTCTAGATAAACTTCATATATAGTTTTTGAGTTGTCAACTTCCTTGTTAACAATATTAGTATGTAAGTTAATATTAGTATTTTTATTCAAGACTAAAGGATTAGTAGAATGACTAAAAGTGATTTCAGAAGTTTCACTTGGTTCCGCACCAGTATTGACAGGTTCCGTTTGACCACCGTTTGACATTCCGTTTGACATTTTTTGCGGAATGAATGTAAATACTAACGAAGCAAAACGCTCCTCTACATTTCTGTTTTGTTCGATTACGATGATGTCGCTGCATTTTTCTTTGATCTTTTTCAGGTTTCTGCTAATAGTGGACGCTGTCACTTTGCATTTTGTTGCTAAGGTAGAATTTTTTTGACTCACTGTAAATGATTTTTTGACGAAGGCTTGTCTTGAAATTGCCTCAATAATCGTAAATAAAGTACTGCCTATTCTTACGTTTAGACGTTCAAGCAATTGTTTCTGCAAATAATTGATTTCTGATTGAATATTCATTAACATTATCCTCCTGTCATTGGAGGAGCATGAACATGTCAGCTCCCATGCCATTTCGATTTCATCGAATGGACCATTTCTCTCCCCTTCTATATAGAAAGAAAAAAAGAGAAACGACAGGGTGAAATGAGAAAATTATGGATTTTTCGTGAACATAAAATTAATCGTTCTTACATTCCAAAAAAAGTAAAAAGCGGTTCAATTCTATAGAAAAAGAATTGACCGCTTTTTGTTGTATTTGGCTAATAATATTCAAGAAAGAATTCACACCAATGAAGTGTTTTTAACTTTTCAAATAGGTAAAGATTTTCTCTAATTTATCCTCCAAACCGAAACCGTAACAAATAGCTGTTAATCTTTTCTAAATCAACGACCCTTTATATAGTTCCTTACACATACTTTCCATATTTGCTCATATAACTTTCCTCAATTTGAAACAGTACTGTCCTTATTTTTCATGAATAGTAACCCAATCCCGCAAATGAATAAAACAGTTCCAAAGGTATTAATGAAGATTACGGGGGATATTATTTTTACAATGGAAAGCACAACCATAATCATCCCAACCAGGAGATAGTGATGAATTGCGTGTAAACGATAGGCATTCTGCTCGATATGCCACGCGTGATGGTAACCTTGTAATAATCCAAATAAAACCTGAAATAAGAGAGCAATATAAGGAAGAACTTCAAATGAACTTTTTATATTGCCTACTAGTATATATACACACCCCATCCCCATGTAAATAAAAGGGATATACGAATTGGCAGGCTTTTTTCTAGCTTGGAAAAGACGATAGCCCAGGGCCGCGCTAAAAGAAAAAGATGCAAAAAACCAGGTAAATAAGGTAAAAGTTAGTGAGGCTTCTTTTAACCAAAGGATATAGTATGGAAAAATGACAACCTGGCCTACCGATACTACCAAAGGGACATAGCGTTCACTCAAAATCTTCATCCGAGGCACCTTCTTTAAAAGTAATGGTCATAAAAGATATTTTGAAAAACACCGTGTGGATCTCTCTTTAATTTTTCTTCATGAAACTTCTCCCACTTTGGATAAGACTTTCTAAATTGTTCTTTTGTTTGATAATGATAATATGGAAGGTAATATACCCCTCCGTGCTTGAGTGTCAAATCCGTCCATCCTTGAATAATAGCTTTCGCATTATTAATCTCGTTTTCTTTTAAACCATGTTGGATTAAAATGACGAGTCCGAACATATCTTCTTTGGCATAATTCAAATAAGTGTGGTCGTCCTTTGCAGCATAACGTACTGTAATGTTATGAATTTTAAAATCATTATTTTTGTCATTAGCTGGGAGAAATCTTTTTAAATCACTCATATATTCTTCATACCGCTCCACTGGAATAAAGAACTCTTGCAGAACTTCTACCCGACCAGGTTTTGTAAATTCCATAAATGCAGAATTCCCGCGCATTGCGTTATTTCGAGTAATTTTGTCTCCGTCGAGTGACTTAATCAGCAGCTTTTGATTTTCCCAGAAAAGATCCTCTAATCCCCCACCTTGCCGTCCAATATCCAGTGCCAGCTTACCAATCCGGGCACCACGCTCTTTTTTAAGCGGTGTTTGATGATCCTTTTTCCCAGTGTTTATGTAATCTATTACATACATTTCGTTCAAAAAAGAATTCGGAGCAACACTTACTCTCGCATAATGCATAGATGTATCATCATTTCTTAACAGGTTTGCAAAATAGGCTTCATACTCATTTGTTTTAAGTTCTTGTGTATGGATTGTGTAAACGTCATTTTCCGTTAATTCTAAAGTGACATCTAAAATGACACCGAATAAGCCATAGCCGCCAAATACATACTTCATCCACTCCTCATAGTCATGCCGAGTTACTGTTTTAATCTCCCCTGTCGGAGTCAAGATGGTCATTTCCCTAACGGTTCCAGCCATTGGGCCAGAGCGGATATCCCGCCCATGAGCATTCACTGAGAGTGAACCTCCTATGGTAAAAATCGACTGTGACTGTGTGACTTTTAAAGCCAGCCCATAAGGTTGAATCGCTTCCTGAACATCTTCCCACGTAGCTCCACTTTCTATCTTTATCGTTTTATGTTGTTTATCTATTTCCAGGACTTTATTGAATGTCTTCATATCCAATACTACACTATCCTTGTAATATGTGTGTCCGCCTTGCGAATGCTGCAGTCCCGCTATGGAAATATGATCGCCCTTTTTATTCGCTTCCTTCACAATTTTTTGTAATTCATTCCGATTTCCTACTTTTACTATTCTTTCGATCCGTTTAGGAAGCAGACCTGAATAATCTGTTGTCAAATTACTCTGTGAGAGGCCATATTTTCTTTTTTCAATCGGAATGCTTAATAACACGGAGACAACAAAAATACATACTACAATTCCAAGAAACCATGGGTTTTTATGTATTACCGGTTTATTGTTCCTTATAAGTGATGGCTTCACCAAATCACCCCAATAAGTGTAATATTACACTAACTATAACAAGAAATGTAAATTTATTGCAATACTATATTTTTAGCAATCTCCTCTTTTTTTTAATTTGCTTCCCATTAACTTTATATAATCTGTACATTGTGTTTACAAGCCTTTAATATTCAGATGATATGATTGGTTTACCAACGAATGAGGAGGCAGTATAAATGAATGTGCGTGCAATATTTATTGATATGGATGGTACACTACTAAAAGCCTCAAACAACATTTCCCGCCGAAATAAGGAAGCTATTCATAGGCTTATGAATCAGGGAGTCAAGGTTTTTCTAGCTACTGGTCGACACTATGAAGTAACCGCTCCCTACCATAAAGAAATTGGATTACAAACTCCTATGATCTGTTTGAATGGTGCCGCTATTCACGATGCAGAGTCAGGAAGAGCTATGCAAATGAAAACCGTTCGACTGAACGATGAACGATTCCACCATCTGACCGCTGAAATTCCTTGTAATGTTATGATCCATACAGCAAATGGGCTATATTGTAAGGAAACAAATGAAGAAATCGATTATTGGACAAAAGTTGGGCAAATTCCTCCACGGTATATTGGAGATTTGAGACACGCAAATTATCAAGATGTTCTAAAATATAGTGTTCGAACAGGTGCACCAAGTCCTGAATTATCCGCTTTGTTTAAAAAGGAAGCAGAAGTCATCAATTGGAATGACGGGTTTGAGATGGTTGCTCCTAATGTTTCCAAATGGTCTGCTATAAAGAGCTTACTTCGCGAGTTTCGAATTAGTCCAAATGAAGTTGTAGCCATTGGAGACGGACCCAATGATATAGAGATGCTTCGTCATGCCGGTACTGGTGTGGCAATGGGGAACGCTAGCGAAGAGGTTAAAGCAGCTGCTGATTTTGTTACAGGACACCATGAAAATGATGGATTAGCTGCGTTTATAGAACGTTATCTTCTTAAATCATATGAATCATATGTGATATAGGGTATTTTAAAATAACTTATTCTAATAAAAATGACCATAATAAACAACCGCAAGCCCTTGCATTTATGTATGGGGTAAGGTTGTTTTTTTATTATTTAGAACGAATGTTCTAGTCTCGATTGTATTAGTTTTAATTATTTAACCACTTTAAAGCGGAAGGATAAGTTGGAGGTTTTTCCGAATTTAATTCTTAAACTCACCCTGAAGTTTCATTCTTGTACATAACACAAAAACTGTAATTAGCCCATATTTTAAATAGACGGGCTCCAAATTCCTCATTAGGTGTATTATATAGGGAATTAGCCTAAACACTCTCTATACAATTGAAAGGATGTATTAAAATGAATAATAACGTAATTCCATCATTTCATGATCAATCGAATGCTCTTCCCAAGCCTCCTATGTCTTACGGCTATGCGGCTCCGGTTTGTTTTCAGACTCGAGGGTGCGATAGTTTTATCATTATAATAGTGTTGTTTATTTTATTAATCATTATAGGTGCTGTTTTTTGCTGAAATTAAAAGAACTTAGTTTTCTTAGCTAAGCTTTGTAAATGTTTTCTTTTATATAAACGTGGGGTTGTCAGATCTATTCGAAGCATGATATGTCACTTCAATAGTGTAACGCAACCTGCTTAATGGCGTCCTCCAGACGCCTTTTGCCTATATAGCAGATCAAATCAACAATCTTACCAACTCTATAACTCCACCACCATTCTCACATGAATTCTTTATGCCGTGTACTTTTATGTCACCTATTGTTTGTTATAATGAAATTTATAGTCGTACTATCAAATCCAAAGGTGGCTTTTTTATATGCATATTGAACAATTTGAATATGTAATTGAGGTAGCTAAGAGGGGGAATATTTCCAAAGCCGCTGAAAAGCTGCATGTCTCTCATTCAGCTGTAAGCCAGGCAATAACCAGCCTCGAATCAGAACTTGGTATCCCAATCTTTATACGGTCTCGTTCCGGATCCACGTTCACTGAGAAAGGAGAGGCGGTCCTAAAATTATCATATGAGATTATCAACAAAATCACGGAGTTAAAAGAGTTGGGGCATCATTCTAATGAAATGCCTGGCAGCTTATCCATATCAGCCTCTGCTATTTTCTTTTCTACCTTTCTGCCAGAAGCATTAAAAACATTTAAATCAGAATACCCAAATATCCAAATGGAAATCGATTCAAATACTCTTGATCCAGTTATAGAAAAAGTGAAAAATTTTCAAACTGATATTGGTTTAATCCTTGGCACGGATGAAACCCTCAAGGAAGTATCTCGTTTTGCAAATCCCCGAATTATTTATACAATCAAGTTAATGGTTACGGTCAGTAAAAACTCTCCGTTAGCAAAAATGGATGTAATAACACCTAAAGAATTGTTAAAATACCCTTTAGTCATAAGGAATGAAAGAGCTCCCCGAAAAACATGGGATGAAATCTTTTCGCGATATGGCCCTGGAAACGTTTTGGTATATACAAACAATGACGAAGTAATGAAAAATGTGATAGCAAATGATTTAGCCATCGGTTTTTTTACTGATTTAATGAAAAAAGATCCCCTAGTTTTAAGGGGCGATATTTGTTTAATCCCTTATTTTGATCCTATTGAAATGCCAAACTACCATCTGATCTATATCCAAGCAAAGAATAAATATTCTTCTATTGTTGAAAAAGACTTCATTAAATGTTTGATCGAGTCACTGGAAGCTTACAATGCAGAAATACAAGACTTATAATCACTCGGAAAGAAAGTGCTCCAGTGTTTCCTTTTTACATTTTAAAAGTAACCGAAAAACACTCTTAGTAAGTAGTAACGTTCTAAAAAAAACCTACTACCTGCTAAAAGTGTTTTACAAGCTTTCTATTCTTTTTATTCTTTTATTATGATGATTGACCGATTTCAGTGGATTCTACCTTTAATACTCTTTTTTCACTTGGTCTAAGAAGGGTCAAAGCAATAATAGAAATGATACAACAAATCACAACATACATACTAATTGCAGATGTAGTTTTGAATTTTTCAAGTAAAGTTAATGAAATAGTCGGCGCAAGACCTCCTGCAATAATGGAGGCAAATTGATAGGCAATGGATGATCCGCTAAAGCGTAAATGCACTGGGAAAATCTCTGAGATGAGCGCCGCCTGAGGACCATAAACCATAGCAGGCCCTATGCTTGCAAGCATAGTTGCTAAAATAATCAGACTCTTTTCCCCAGTATTTACTAAATAAAAATACGGGAATGCAAATAATAATGTAACAATCATACCGGCAAGTGTAATATTTTTTCTGCCGATTTTATCCGACAAATGAGCTGCCAACGGTACAACGACTAAAAAAACGACCGAAACTAGTAAAACGGCATTCGTAATAAATTGTCTATCAAGTTGGAGATGTACTGTCGCATAGTAAATGGCAAAAGTAGTATAAATGTAGAAAGGTACATTATCTGCAAGACGGGTAAGAGCTGCAAATAGAATCTCTTTAGGATATCCTTTAACAGATTCAAGTATTGGTGATTTTGCTGTCCGATTCTCTTCTTTCATTTTTGTGAATTCCGGTGATTCTTCTATACCAAGACGGATATATAACCCAATAAAGACTAGGACTATACTTAAAAGAAATGGAATTCTCCATCCCCATACGCCAAAGTTATCGCCGGTTAGAAATATGCAAAGGGAAACAACGGATGTAGAGGTTAACATTCCAATCGGAACACCTAATTGTGTCATACTTCCCATTAAACCACGGGATTTTTCCGAACTCCATTCTACAGAAAGAGTAACAGATCCGCCCCATTCTCCTCCAACACCAATTCCTTGAATAAACCTAAGAATAACAAGCAAAATGGCTCCAAAAATTCCTATTGTGTCATAAGTGGGTAACAATCCCATAATTGTACTACTTACCCCCATTAACAATAAAGAAGTGACCAATGCAGCTTTTCGCCCAATTTTATCTCCGTAAGAACTAAAT
The DNA here is from genome assembly GCF_946151075.1 of Neobacillus sp. Marseille-Q6967. Classification (GTDB taxonomy): domain Bacteria; phylum Bacillota; class Bacilli; order Bacillales; family Cytobacillaceae; genus Neobacillus. The sequence goes on from NZ_OX267715.1 coordinate 1,668,430, forward strand.
ATAATCGCCCCAAGAGGACGAGCTAAGAATCCGACAAATAACGTTATGAAAGCTTGCAAAACCCCCATAAAATCACTGGATTCCGGGAAAAATAATTGAGGAAACACCAATGCTGCCATTGTGCCATATAGAAAAAAGTCATACCACTCGATTGAAGTTCCAACAATACTGGCAAGTGCCACTTTTTTCATCTGCTTCTTACGAACTTGTTCATTTACCTTCACTTCCATACCTCCTCTATAAACGTAAATTCAGGAATGCTTTTACCCGTTACAGCGGGTTTTGACCAAAGATTATTGAAATTCATAATTTTTATCATTCGCCTCATTAAAAAGCTGCCGTAAAAGATTCTTATTATATTTTCCGTTGGCATTTTTTGGGATATCATTTGTAAATACATACCGATCTGGCAGCCACCATTTAGGGAACTTTACTTCTAACCAATTGGTTAACTCTTTTTCTATTAAAGTACTATTACCGCCCTTCTTGAGTACAATATACGCTAAAGGACGTTCTATCCATTTTTCGTCAGGCATAGCAACTACACAAGCTTCTGCCACTTCGGGATGAGCGATTAATTCATTTTCAAGTTGAACGGAGGAAATCCATTCCCCACCACTCTTAATCATATCTTTATTCCTATCAACAATTCGAATCGCTCCTTGAGGGTTAATAGTGGCAATATCACCGCTCTTCCACCATCCGTTAATGAATGAGGATGAGGAGCGTTCATCATTAATATACTGGTTTGCAACCCATGGGCCACGTGCCATAATTTCTCCCATTTGTTGATCATCCCATAAGATTTCTTCTCCAAATTCATCCACGATTTTCATTTCTATTCCAGGTATTAAGGTTCCCTGCCTTTCGCGCAGTTTAATATTATCACTTTCGGAACAATGTTCCTGATCTTTTCTACAATGCAAAAATGAAATTAATGGGGAGGTTTCTGTTGCGCCGTACCCTTGAACTACTGGTACGCGGTATTTAAACAAGAGCTTTTCAATTATAGCCTTAGGCGGTGCCTGGCCCCCAAGGAAAAGCGATCTCAAACTGGAAATACGATAAGGATGCTCATCTAAAACATTGACCATTTCAATGCCAATGGTGACCGCTGCAGCAGCTAAGGTCACATTCTCGGATTCTATTAATGCCAAAAGCTGATGAACACTCGGGCGTTTACCCGACAGGACCAATTTAGCACCTGTAGCAATCGCTGCATAAGGCAGCCCCCAAGCATTTACATGAAACATCGGGACGATTGGCATAATACAATCATTCTCTGAGATAGCCGTTACATCCTTATAGAGTAATGCTGAAGTATATAAATATAGACTTCTTTGAGTATAGGAAACTCCTTTAGGCAGTCCCGTAGTGGCGGATGTAAAGCAAATGGTGGCCGGTGTATGTTCATCCAGCATTTCAAATTGGAACTGCGGTTCTGCCTGATCAAGCAGCTCTTCATAACAATATAACGGCGAGAGCTTTGTTTTCGGAAGGCTCTTCCCAAGAATTATGTAAGCCTCGATATTAGGTAATTCCCCTGAAATCGCTTCCACAATTGGCAATAAATCTTCATCGAAAAATAAAACCTTATCTTCAGCATGGTTTATGGTATAGACAATTTCCGGATTACCATATCGAATATTAACAGTATGTAGAGCTGCACCATAGCATGGGACTCCTAAGTACAGTTCAAGATGTCTATGATTATTCCAGGCAAGTGAAGCAATTTTATCTCCTTTTTCTATGCCTAAAGAACTTAAAACGTTGGCTAATTTTTTTACCCTACTATAAAATTCTGCGTAATTATAACGAAATAGGGAACCGTCTGAATCTCTTGAAACAATCTCTTTATCAGGAAAATATTTAGCCGTTCTGTCTAAAAACGTCTTTAGATTCAATTGTAACGAATTCATTTGCATCTCCATTTCTTTGTTAAAATTTGAAGTCATGAATGTAGCTTTTTAAATACCCACTCTAAAAATCATATTCTAACCTGAATGATCCTAGTTTTGTGCACCTCCTAACTCCTTTAATAATCACAAAATTTGGAATTGTCTATATTATATATTTTCGTTTATCAAATAAAAAGTTAACATTATCAACATATATGTAAGTATTACTTACATATCTCCTCTAATAACACTTGTATTTACAATAAAATTGGCTAGAAATTTGAACCGATTTGCTAGTTCAATAGAAAAGGGGCAAATAAAGGGCTTCTTTACGAAAGGACTGTCGGGAATAGCCCTTTATTCGCAATTTTATTCGGAAATAGCTTTTCCTGTGCCAATTAACGGGGTTCACTTGGTATGGTGCGTTCGAGGTTAGGCTACGAAAACCATCTGAACTGTTGGATTTTTCCCCAAGCATATTTGCCTGCATAGAGAAACAAGTAGGTAACCCTTGAAAAGAAGGAAGAGCCTCCATCCCAAGGGAGCCCTTGCTTATAACGCACCCAATCGTGAATATGCCAGGGGGTTAAAAGGTCGAATTCATACATGTCCCAAATTTTGCACTTTCTTTCTTTTGAATCGGCCGCATCAAGGATACTGTTGACCGCTCGCCGGGCTGCCTCATTGGCTGCTTCCATCGACGCTAAATCCGTATTCGTACGCACATAATCGGAAGCCAGAAAGAGGTTGGGAATTCCCGTATAAGCATAGGGTCTTAAGCTCCACGCAAAAACTTTGTTTATAAGTAAAGGCTCTCTATTAATCATTTTGCCGGAATCGTCGATCTTGATGTCCGGATCCAAAAACCAAGAGTGAATATCCTCATCTCGAAGCAACACTTTTTCGTGATTTAAGGCTTTTTTCAGCTGTGTCCATACTTCATCTTTAATTTCCTCTTTAGTACATTCGATTGCCTTTTTTCCTAAAAGGATGCCCGGTTTGTTCCATTCCGAAATATCAACCGAAATAATGCCTCTTACCTGACCATCCCCATACTGCCCGAGATCATTTCCGATCCAAAATTGCTTTTGTGAAATGGCCGTAATCGCCCATGGAGAATCCATAATGATCAGATGGCCGTTTACGATGGGAACATCCCGTTTCATAAAGAACTGGATCCCGTTCATCCAATCAACATCTTTGGCAAGCTGCTTCACTCCGAACAGTGTCGGGTCTGCCTTAAGCATATCAGAGGAAACCAACGGAGCCATAGCTTCCACAGGGAGAGTGCTTAAATAAAAATCCGCATGGACTAACTCGTCATTTCCATCCTTATGGATCTGTACACCCGTTATTTTGCCTTCTTTAAGTTGAAAGCCGCATACAGCTGCATTGGTATAATAGTGAACTCCTTTTTGTTTCAAATAGCTGAGCCATGGGTCAATCCACACCTCATTAGTCGGGCCGTTTAGGACACGGTCCGAATCATTGGTCGGCGTTAGGATACCGATAAGGAGCTGGGAAAGAACCGTGCCGAAGGTCTTGGCGCTTGCTTCTGTAGATTTCGCTGCGACCAATGACCGGGAAATGGAAGCAAACACTTCATGGAAGTTTTTCGTTTGGTTATCTCCATTCAGATAATCCCACCAGCTAATCCTTTCATATTCATCCATGATTCGTTCCCTGCAGCTCGTCATCACCTGCCAAAGCCGCTCCGTAAAAAAAACCACTTCTTTCTCCGTAAGTCCCCAATCGGAATCGAACAATGCTTTCAAGTTCTTTTTGATACCGGTCATGGATTTTGGAATGGAAGTGGAGATGGCCACTAGCTCACGATCAAAGCGGGCAAGGCCCATCTCCCGAGCCGTAACTAATTGATCAAACACGCTTTGCTTTTGGCCATAAGGGATTCGTTTCATCGTATCAATGATATGGCGATAAAAACCGGGGAAGCAACGGAATCCGTGTTCACCAGGGAGATTTTTTCTGCCGCCCGTACCGGAATGCGGAACTGGAATCGACCGGGCTTTTCCACCCGGAATCGTTTGGGTTTCATATACCGCTACGTCAAACCCCCTTTCTATCAGTTCATGTGCGGCACTAAGGCCTGCAACCCCGCCTCCTAAGATCGCCACTTTCTTCATGAACTCACCTTCCTCGCATAGTGGATAGAATAATCCATTATATGCATCAGCAGTTGAAGGTGATTGAAGATTCAGAAACATGAAATCGGAATGTTGTACTGGTTTCTTTTCACCTCATATCAGTTACAACCGTGGTGAGAAGAAGTTGTTCAACTTACTGTCTTTGTTGGTCCTGTCCTACATTCTTTTAACACAGAGGTAGATTGTGCCCGAAAAAGAGAAGGAAGTAAGTTTTCGGTCACATTCAGAGGTGAATTGTTACCGAAAAAGAGAAGGCAGCAAGTTTTCGGTCACAATCAGAGGTGAATTGTTACCGAAAAAGAGAAGGCAGCAAGTTTTCGGTCACAATTAGAGGTGCATTGTTACCGAAAAAGAGGAGGCAGCAGATTTTCGGTCACAATCAGGGGTGGATTGTGACCACAAAATAAGCTGTACAACATTGTTTTTCCTAAAGGATGAAATAACACATAATAATGGGCTTGACTTGTATTCTATGAATCTTTTTTGTCTGAATCAGGTGCTCTTTAGAAAAGTCTTATTACAAAATCCTTTTAAAAAAACTTTGTGAAAACAGCCTTTATCGAACATAAAATCATAGCATTTCTATATACCCTTCCGTACCGTTCACCCGGATCCGCTGTCCGTCCTTTATTAACTTCGTAGCGTCTTCTACTCCTACGACAGCCGGAAGACCGTATTCGCGCGCAATAACGGAACCGTGAGTCATTAAGCCGCCTATTTCCGTCACCAAGCCCTTGACAGATACAAACAGCGGTGTCCAGCTGGGATCCGTGAATTTGGTTACAAGGATATCCCCATCCTCTATATGAGTATCATCCATTTTTAAAATGACACGTGCGCGGCCCTCGATTATACCGGATGATACGGGGATTCCCGCCAAGGCACCTTGAGGGATATGATCGGTGTTGTATTCACCGAATATGACCTCGCCTTCGGACGTCATCACCCTCGGTGGTGTCAACTTCTCATAGACTTCATAATCCCCTTTTCTCTCGTTAATAATCCTATAATCCAAATGGTTGGTTCGAACTGTTTCACGGAGCTCCTCAAAGGATAAAAAGTAGATGTCCTCTTCCTCCTGGATGACCCCCTTTCGAACCAGTAGAGCGGCCTCCTTCATCAGCGCCTGCTTGTATATATCAAAACGTCTAATGAAAGCGTACTTTGGATATTCCCGATAACCGATAAAATTGCGTAAAACGCTGATCATCTTCTCTGTCTGTTTTGCCTTTCGTTTGCCGCCGGGCAATTTCTCCAAGCGTTTCAGAAGATCCTGCCTCTTCTGCTCTGCTTCCATCTTGCCTAGCTCAAATTTGACTCTGCTCGAATGAGGATCCAAATTCTTTATATTGCTGAGGATCATGGGGATGAGTGCGGTTGGCTGTTCTCTCCAACGGGTCCTTGTGATATCAATTTCTCCGGAACAGCGCATTCCGTATTTTTCAAGATACCCCTTCATAGCGGCAATGATAGCACGCCCGCCTTCCAGTTTGGCTAGGTCCTCAAAAAAGGTCTCATCACTGGCATGCTGAAAAACTTCCATCACCGCAGGATATGGCCGAACGATGTCCGATACATCCATTAGTGCAAGACCCATTTCAGACGTAACGTTGTTTGGTACCGATTGGGAGAGTGTGTCAGCCGCGTTCTTTTCCCCCAACCAACTTTCCATTTTTTTATTGATCCAGTCCCATGCTAAAACCCCAACCATGATGACTCCTAAGCCTCGAGGATCATACAAGAGTTCGATTAACCTCTTAAGGTCTTGTCTAATGAATGTAAACAGTTCGTCTCCCGATACGGTTGCAATCCGTTTCTGCAGTTCCGTTATGGATGCCTCGTTTAGAGTGATGAGATTCTGAGGGATCGCCGGATCGTTTTTTCGGTAAAGGTTGATCATCTGGATGGGAAGGGTCCAGGATAGTCCTTCAGCGCCGAAGTTGAATACTCCCTTTCCCTGTGGCAATGAATTCATAAAATCCTTTCTATTCATTATGCTTAAAATCGCATTCTTCGTGATAGGGTCGTTCTTGCCCATTCCAGAAAGCAGGATCCTTCGGCCAACAGGAGAGGTCAGGTCGTAAGTAAGGTCAATAAACAGTCTTCCACCCGCTTTACGAAATGGAAAGGGTTCGGTTAAATACTGTAAAAAGGACATACCCAATGGTCTTATGGCATCTGTCATCATCTGTTCATGACCAAACGACAAGTAAACCCTGTTCTGCCCATCGTTTCCCTCCGGGATAGGGAATAAGGTTGTGATGGGGCGGCTTTGGACGATATATAACGCCCCTTCAGAAAGGCACCATTCGATGTCCTGCGGGCAGGAAAAATAAGCCTCAATCTTTCTTCCCACTTGCTCCAGCTGTAAAATCTGCGGATCTGTAAGGGTTTGCCTATTCTGTTGGTCCAACTCGATCTCTTTTTCCTCTATACCGCCTTCTTTTAATGCATGAATGACTAGTTTCTTGGAAGAGACCGTCTTTTCAACAATGGTTCCATCTCGAACCTTATAGTTATCTGCATTAACTAAACCAGAGACGAGGGCTTCGCCAAGTCCAAAGCTGGCATCGATGGATGTCACCTTGCGGTTTGAAGTAACAGGATCGGCCGTAAACAAGATCCCTGATGCTTGCGGGAAAATCATCCTTTGGATCACGACGGACAAGTAGACATTACGGTGGTCGAAACCATTCTGGATCCGGTAGATTACCGCCCTGTCTGTAAACAGGGAAGCCCAGCACTTGCGGATATGTCGAAGGATCGCTTCTTTTCCTATAATGTTCAAAAACGTATCCTGCTGGCCAGCAAAGGAAGCAAGAGGCAAATCCTCAGCTGTGGCACTGGAACGAACCGCGTAAGCCCGCTCCTCGCCAAACTCTGATAGATACCGAATGATCTCTGTTTCGATATCCAGGGGTATTTCCGCTTTCTCGATAAGGCTGCGGATCTTTCCACAAATAACACTGATTTCTCCCCTGTCATCGGCCCTTAGCTGCCGGAGTTGATCCAGGAAGTCGCTGAACTCTCTGTTATCGCCGATGATTTTTTTGTAAGCTTCTGTGGTAATGCAAAAGCCAACTGGTACCCGAATTCCCTCAATCCTCGACAGTTCCCCCAGGTTAAGTCCTTTGCCCCCAACAGCCATAAGCTTTGTATGGTCGATCTCTTGAAAACCTAGCACATAGGTATTCATGGCAGACCCCTCCCAAATAAATGATGTCTTCTTTTATTTTATTGAGGATATCGCCAATGTGATTCTTGCATACGCTTATTGATTTGTTTTGTAGGATCGCAGAATCACCCACTCGATGACACAACCAATGTAAGAACGAGACCTGCCCCAATGAAACGATTATATTTTTCCAAGGGACAAAACGACTTCCGCTTAATAAGCCATCATCCACGATTGCAAATAAGTTTAGTAGATTATGTGAATAAATCAAAGGGAGAAATAACAACAAGTAAAATTGCCAATCTAAATCTTTATTTACTGTTTTGATTTGTATATTTATTGGGGTGACGATAAGAGAAAGGGGTGATGGGATTGAATAACTAGTCCGATGCTTTTTTATTAATTAGTACCCAATTATGCATAGACAATCATCTAAAACATATACAGTCAAATATACTATCAGGAAACTTAAATTAAGAGATAAGGAGGAACATTCATTGAAACGAGAAACATACAGACAGATACCCTATTACGGACACTCTTCATTTCTCTATCCATCCCTATATTGGGGCAGAGGGAGCATCCGTCAATATTATCCATATGAATACCCATATGTAAATCCATGGTACCCTTACACAAGCTGCGAGCATTGGTGCATGGCAAATCATGGTAATAATTACAATGAATGTCTTAACCAAGTATGCTACCCTGACCCTTCTTTTTAATGGTTCTATTTTTTGAATATTGATTTTTTTAGTTCCTTGCTTTTAGGGTGAAGGTTGGCCAGGGTATGGGGGTGTCCCCCACCATACCGTTACTTGTTTCTGAAAGAACATACCAATATACATATGTAGACGTAAACGGGTCCCGGAAAGATAATTTGGTTTGCTGTCATCCTACCAAATAATATAAGCTAAATAACTGAACATGCAATAACTAATGAATTTTCATTATTGTCATATCATTAAAAAACACTTTTAACCCAAACATCTGATTTCAATTCCACATAACATGAATAGTGAATTAAAAAAATATTAAGGGGATGACCAAATGTCTAGAGAAGAAATAATTCAACTTGTTAGCCATGCAACAAAAGATAAATTATTCTATAAAAAGTTAGTTTCCCAACCTAAGAAAACACTTCAAAATGCGGATTTTCTTAACCAGGAAACTAAGGATTCTATTGTAAAATTGAAGCCCGAACAAATACATGATAACCCATCAATCAATCGTATTCCTACTTACTACTTATGCTGCGATTGGCCTAGTTGTCAAATTACAAAAATCGTTAACCCAGAATAAAGCAAATCAAAGGATAATCCTATTTTTTACCGACCTACAAGGATCGGGTTTTTTTTTTGAAATTTTCCCCATTTGGACTTCTAGCAAATTAAAACCTCTAATCTAATCTACGTTAACCTCTAAACCGATGAAAGCATAATATACTTCGAATTATTTTAGTTATTCTGCTAAACCAATTGCTTGTGCAGATAAAAAGTTCTACATTACAGCTAATGATGAAAGGAGTTAAACCGATGCATAAAAGTTACTTGTCTATTCTAGAGAATTTCAATCTTAAGCCTAATTTACGCTATCCCTGGGCGAGCATAGGTTATACGAATCAAGTGCAGGGATGGAAACTCCATTTATCCACTATCGAGACAGAAGCAATGTCATTACTTCAGTTAGTCATTCCATTTCTTCGTGATTCCAAGGTGAATTTTAAAATTGCGCAGAACGAAATATTGCTAGGTTTATTAAATGAAGGAGCATTCGGGTCAAAACAAGTTGGGAAATTTATGACAATTTATCCTCAAAATGATTCCGAAGCCAAACAACTTGCGGAAAGATTAGTAAAATTGACATCAGGTTTTCATGGACCTATTATTCCTACAGATCTAAGGCTTGGGGATATTGTCTATACAAGATACGGGGGGTTCAATCCAATTATAACCCGTGACCGTCTTGGACAGACTTTCCAATCGATTTATGCACCAGATGGAACTTTACGTATTGATTCGTACGATGTACCTTTTAAATCTCCTTCCGGTATTCCCAACCCGTTTCAGGAATTTTTGTACAGATCGGGTACTTCCCCACTTCAGATTGAATCTTCTGAATCAAGTGAACTCTTGGGACCAGGATATTTGATCCTTGAAGTGATAAAAGCCGACTCTAAAGGTTCCGTCTTTTTATGCCTTGATTTACGTAATCCGGATGAGGTATGTCTTAAAGTCATCAAACAAGGACGTCCATATTGTGTAAGTGATCAATATGGACGCGATGTCCGAACACGTTTACAACATCAAGAATCTCTTCATCAAATTTTATCTGGTGCTGTGCCCATACCAAATGTTGATCCTTATTTCGAGGTAAATGATTACGGTTATCTCCCGCTTGAATATATTGAAGGGGAAAATTTGGAAACGTTAATATCGAATTTCCATAAAAACGGGTCGTGGGATAGTATGAATGTTGATAAGCAACTCCAATTATTGACCTACCTACAAAAAATCATAAAGGCCATTAATCAGCTGCATGATAAAGGTTACATTCATCGCGACCTTACAGGATCGAATATTTGGATTGGAAAAGATGAACAAGTGTATTTAATTGATCTTGAACTAACTCATGCCATTGATGATGAATCTCCAGCATTCTTTCTCGGAACTCCTGGCTTTATGTCACCGGATCAAAAGAATAAAAAAACACCCACATTTGCTGACGATATATACGCTTTGGGTTCTGTAATAGTGTTACTCTTTACTGGACTTGATCCGACACGTGTTTTATTTGTGAATAAAAACGATCTAAAAAATCGTTTAAAAGAATTGTTGAAAAGTGTACCTGAAAATGTTATTGAAATGATAACAAATTGCCTCCATGATGATCCATTAATTCGTCCTGATTTAGAAAGCATAAAATTAATCTTAGAAAGCTACATTTCAATATTAAATAGCAAGTTACAATCGACAAATAGCCCTATATCGATGATTTTCTATAATAAATATGTCGATCAAAAAGATTTGAATAATATTCTATTAAAAGGTCAACAGGGTTTACTCCATGATGTAGTTATCAATAAAGATTCCGGGCTATGGTTGTCCCCTCCTTATAAAAAAGATAATAAAATAAGACCAACATCAGAGCCTTTTGAAATGTTTCGTGATGCGAATAGAGGTATAGCGGGGGTAGTATATCTACTGGGACGGATGGCTCGATATGGTTATAAAACGAAAGAAATAAAGGAAAGAGTACAAAAAGCTATTCAATGGCTTCTTACAAGTGACTCTGGGGAATCTTCACCCGGATTGCATTTTGGTGAGGCCGGTGTTGCTGTAGCTCTTGTTGAAGCGATTTCCGGTGGTTTAATTGAAAGGAATAGTGAAATTAATCATTTCCTGTTAAAAGCCCTAAATGGCAAACTTGATTGGCCTGACATCACACATGGAGCAGCAGGCCAAGGTATATCTATACTTTATTGTGCAGATCGTCTAAATGATCGTAAATTGCTTGATTTTTCACATCGATGTGCTAACTATCTGATTAAAAGTCAAAAAGATGACGGTTCTTGGGAAATGCCACCCGGTGTTGAAGGAATGAGTGGTGAAACACTGACAGGTTTTGCTCACGGGGTTGCCGGTATGGTTTATTTTTTGGCCGAATATTCTCGCCGTTTTGAAAATAATGAAGCAAATAGGGCATGGAAAGCGGGTGTGAATTGGCTCATAATTCAGTCGATTTCTGAAGACGACGGAAAGACTCTTGAATGGAAATACAGTGATAAAAACGAAAACCGATGGATATGGTGGTGTCACGGCTCTCCAGGGATCGCCCTCATGTTTTTGAGATTATTTGAACAGACCGGAAATTATTTATACTCTCAAATGGCGTCCAAGGCTTTGCACATTCTTCCATCCGATTTTTACAATCATAATCTTAGTCAATGCCACGGTCTTAGCGGTCTTGGCGAAATATATCTAGAAGCTTTTCGAGTACTTGGTGACAAGGAATGGTTCAGAAGAGCAGAACAAATTGCACATACTCTTATCAACCTTCGTCATGAAACAGAATATGGTACTGCAACCTGGCTAGTGGAAGATCCTAACGCCGCTAGTGCGGATCTCATGGTTGGATCAGGAGGTGTCATACACTTTTTACTCAAATTTTTATTAAATAATGAAAAAATTGGATTCCCTTTGTTGTTGGACCCTATATTTTAGTTGAATATATTAGTCTTGCCTTTTTCTTTTTTATGCAGCATTTAATTAGCAAGAATAACGCCATTATGAGCCAATAAAATTAACAGTAAGGTTGCTTAAACGATGCTAAATCTTTAGAAAAACAAAAAGAGTCTACCTTTTGAAGCAGACTCTCAATAACTAATTGATATGAATTAATATAAATGGTTACACCTAACAATTGTTTCACTGACTTACGAACCTGACGTCTATATTAATTTCAATCCACGTTTGATGATGTTACAAATGGGTTCTTCGGTGGTGGTTATGATGTTCACTTTTCTAGCGCTTTGTTGGATTCTTTCGAGAACTTGACTTTTTATATAGTGATTGTTATGGATAACGCCACCTTGAAAAATCAAATCAAATTCGTCCTCCTGGATGTCCGCTTTTTCAATTGCGGTTTCAACTAGAAGTAGTAATTCATCCACTGCCGCATCTAAGATGCATTTACTTACTCCATCTCCTAATCGATACGCCTCATCGACCACAGCCGCTAGGGCTCCTACATCATCAACCGAATAAGAATCACTATAGGTCCAATTATAAAGATCTTCAATGTTATTAAAATTAAATTTCTCCAATATCAGCTTGGATAACAGTGTTTCCTCTCCACGGCCATCCTGCATTTTGAGAACGGACTGGATGGCTTGTTTGCCAATCCAATAGCCGCTTCCTTCATCACCGACTCGGTGGCCCCAGCCTCCGGAACGGATAATTCGATTTTTGCCATCATGGGCAAACACAATGGAACCTGTTCCGGCGATTAAAAGGATGCCAGCTTTGTTTTGGGTAGCTCCTAATAAGGCGGAAAGGCAATCATTTTCTACAAGCAAACTATCAATCTCAATAGACATTTCCTTAACTACTTGCTGAACAACCCCTGCTACTTCGATTTCATCATTGGACGTATCAATTCCGGCTAGTGCAAATACAGCTTTTTTCACCTTAACCGATTGACCATCTTCAATCCCCGCATCCTTAAAGGCAGCGAGAATAGCTTCCACTAAAGCTTCCTTGGCTCCTACGGTCCCTACTACATGATAATTAGAAGGTCCTGCCTTTCCTTCCCCAAGGATGTTAGCTTCAGCATCTACAAGAACTGCCCGCGTTTTGGTTCCGCCTCCATCGACGGCAAGCAGTTCGAAGCTGCTCTTATTCATTCGCTCCAGTCCATTCAGTAATGATGTAGTTAACGATTGAAGCGGATGTGGTAAGATGTTCTCGTTTTTCTTCTAACCAGCTTGCTAAGAGGCTCTGTTCATTTAATCGCTCTTCTATTGTTTTTTCCATTCTTCTTGGACTAGGTCCGCCTTCCAGGTCACGGATTTGAACAAAATATTCAGGGCTCAAGCATTGTTTTAATTCTTCTTCTGATAGAACCGATTCCTTTCCGACTACCTTTTTCGATTGTTCGTTTAAGAGTTCTAACGTTAATGATTCTAATGATGTTTTTCCGCTATTCATTAGCTCTTTAACGGTTGAACTTACAACATGGTGAGCCTGACGGAATGATAGTCCATCCTTACGTACGATGGTATCCGCTAATTCGGTTACATTCGCAAAGCTTTCCTTTGCTCTTTTTAGAAGGGTTTCTTTATTCACTTCCATTGTAAGTAAAACACATGTTAATAAATCATAAATGCCGCCTAATTTTTCAATGGCATTCCAGATATATGGCTGCATATCATCTTCTGTGTCAACAATATCACCAAATGGCGTATTATGGACCATTAATAAGACGGTTTGGCAATCTCCTGCTACACTCGATAAAAGCGCCCTCATATGCTCAATGCTAACTGGGTTTCGTTTTTGCGGCATGATGCTGCTAATTTGCACGTAAGGGGCGGAAAGAAGAAAGGCTCCATACTCCTGTGTCCCCCATAGTAAGAAGTCCTGTATTGATCTGCCTAAATTTAATGCTGATAACTGAACAGACGTAGCCGTTTCCGCGATATAGTCAGCTCCTGCAACTGCGTCCCAAGCATTATCAATCATGTCATCGAAGCCAAGAAGCTCTTTCATACGTTCCCTGCTAATCCCAAATCCCGAGGTAGTTAGGGCAGCTGCTCCCATACTGCTGCGATTCACTGTTTTATAGGCTGCCTGGAGTCGAGAAATATCACGGGTGAGCATATCAGTCATCGCATTGAAATAATGACCCAATGTGGTAGGCTGCGCCTGTTGGGTATGTGTATAGCCGATCATCACCGTTGTTTTATGTTCGTCCGTCAATTCAATCAGGGCCTCGCGTAGTTTTAACGCTTTTTCCACCAATAATAGGAGCTTTTTCCTTAGTGTCATACGGTAAATCGCAATTCCCATATCATTACGGCTTCTTGCAATATGAAGGTTTCCTGCTATATCGCCTGCATCTTCAATTAAAGAATGCTCGACTTCAAAAAATAAATCTTCATATTCACCCGTATATCTTCTATTTTTAATCTCTTCCATATCCAAGTTCGAAACTGCTTTTGCTATTTTCCGAGCTTCTTCTTTTCCAACAAGCCCTTGTTCTACCAGCATAATCAAATGGGCTTTATGAATCTCGACCATCGAGTCAACAAATTGCTGCTTCGCTTCATCATAGGCAGGTTCAAGCACCATGGATGTATAGGTTTTAGAAGGAAAAGTGGTCCCTTCCTTTTTGATAATCTGTTCTCTAAGTGAGGTTTTCATTTTCGTCCATCCCTTCTGTCTATTTATTTTCAAGCCAGTTTTTGATTAGCTCATTCATGTTAGCCGTTGCTTTTTCAACAATTTTCTTCCCCTTGTCATAGGAGGTTTGTTGAATGAGCCCAGTATAACCATCCCATGACTTTGGTGTGCCTTCTACAAGAATGTATGAATAGGAAGAAAGTGGCTGTACCTCTTTAAATTCTTCATCCTCTGCTTCTACATGTACCAAATCGGGGCGAAACGCTTTAACAGCAGACATTTCGTAGGGTCCGCCATGCCCTCTTCCTTTTGTCCCTTCAAAGCCAATTTCAGCCGCCGCGTTAATATCGACCATTTGCCACCAGTTTACTAATAAGAAGCTTGCATCCGTATGCTTCCCCGTTACATATTCCGCTACAGTTCTAGAAACACCCATATTGCCGTCATGGGCATTTAAAAGAATAATTTTCTTAATCCCTTGCTCGATTATTCCCATCGTAATATCAATCAAGTATTCTTGAATGATACTTGGGCGAATCCCAATGGTTCCTTTATATTTGTTTGTTTTTCCCGGACAGGCTGTAAAAGGAACCGTCGGGAATACGACACCACCTAAACTAGGATCAATCACATTCGCAAATCCATCTGCTAACACAATATCCGTACCTAAAGGAGAATGTGGTCCGTGGTACTCAAAGCTCCCTAACGGAACAACAGCAAAAGGTGCATGTTCTAGCGTTTTTAGGTCTCTTCCATGAATGTCACATGCGTTCAACACATTCTCCTCCTTTAAATAGCAGATCCTGCTTTCCCATCCGTTATCTTTTGTGAAACAAATAGAACCGTAATAATCAGAATGATTTGAAGCACACCGTATGCACAGGCTGTTCCGAATTGGAAAGCATACATTTTTTGAAAGATTGCGACAGATAACGGCATGGTTGAGGTACTATAAATTAAAATCGAGGCAACGAATTCACCAATTCCTTGAACCAAAGCCAGCAAGGTTCCTGCCAGAATACCTGAGAAAGCCATTGGAATAACGACTCTTCTAAACGTGTACCACCAATTGGCACCTAGACTTCGGGCCGCTTCCTCTACGGATTCATCCATTTGCATTAACGCTGCAGAAGTGGAGCGGAAAATTAGCGGTAAGTGCCGGACGAAATAAGCTAATGGTAAAATCCAGAACGTTCCAATTAACACTTGGTTAAAACTGAATACACTCGGTTCACTGAATGCAGAAATCAAGTTAACCGCCACAACGGTACCTGGTAATGCCCATGGAACCATGATTAAAATATCCAGTAGGGCTTTTCCTTTAAACTTTGTCCGAACCATGGCATATGCAGCCGCTACCCCGAACAAAATATTTCCGGCTGTTGCCACAAAACTCATCTGCAAACTGTTCCAAATTGGACGCCACGTTCTCTCATCGGTAAACAAATCAATATAGTGCTGCAAGGTATAGGCGGTTGGGATAATTTGAACCGTCCATTCCCCGTCAACTGAAAAAGAAATCAGGACAAGAACAAGGATAGGAAGCATCAAAATAATAACTCCTAAAAATGAAAGAAACATAGACAGGTATTTTGCAAATTGAGAACGTAATTCGGTGCGATGAACACTAATCCCTTTACTTTGATTTTGATAGTTACGTCTTCCCTGGTACCATCTCATCAAAATTAAGAAACTAATCGAGACAATGGATAGAATGGTTGATTGGGTTGCTGCCATATCGAGACTTCCATTTGTACGAGATAAATAGATTTGCATCGTCATCGTCCGTTCCACACCAAACATCAACGGAGCTGTATAAGAAGCCATTGAAATCATAAACACCAGTAATGAAGATGCGATTAACGCTGGTGTTAACATAGGAAGGATAACTCTCAGCCAAATTCGAATTCTTCCAGATCCAAGGCTCGTCGCGGCTTCTTCTAAGGAAGGATCCAGACCTTTAATCGCTGCTGCTGCCGTTAAATAAAAGTACGTGTACATGGTAAACGTATGAACGACGATGACACCTATAACACCTTTTAATGAAAACGGTACTTTTTCAAGATTCAATAACGCCTGAAATGCCCTTGGGATAATTCCACTTTCTCCATATAGGAAGGTAAAGGATAACACTCCAACGAGAGGCGGTAATGCCATCGGGACGAGAATTAAGACCGAAAGAATTTTTCTTCCAGGAAACTCATATCGTTCCATTAAAAAGGCCATAGTGACACCAACAATGGCACAGGTAATCACACTAATAACCGAAATATATACACTTGTCCAAAGCGCTTCAAGATTGGCTGTACTTGTAAGACCAAAAAAGCGCTGGTAATTTTCGAAAGTTGCCCCTTCCTCACCCACCACACTCTGAAGAAAGGTTTGGTAAAACGGATAGACCACATACGCTAAAAGGACTAAAAAAAGTGGTGAGATTAAAACATAGACAAAATATTTCGACCGTGTAAGCCGAGCCCACCCATTTTCTTGCACGGCTGTACTTTGATTTGCACTCATTCTTTCACCTCCTAGTCTCCAATTAAGTAGATTCCGTTTTCTGGTACGTGAAGGGTAATTGAATCGCCGCGCTTAAGAATCGCATTTCCTTTATTGATAATCATGACCTTCATGATGTTAGAGCCTACTTTTACAACATAATTGATGCTAACCCCTGTAAATTCCACGAGTTGAATGGTTCCTGACAGTTGGTTCGGACCTATCCCTTCAAATACGGCTTCAGGGCGAATCGAAACTTTAATCTTTTCACCTTCACTAAGCTTTTTCCCATTGGCTGATTGTTTCATCGTTCCTTGCACGAAAATTTCGTCATCTAATTTAACCTTGACGGCATCCGCTTTTACTTCAACTACTTCTCCATTCAGGATGTTTGATTCTCCAATAAAGGAAGCAACAAAGTGATTGGACGGCAGGTTATAAATTTCCTGCGGGGTTCCAATTTGTTGCACAACCCCTTCCTTCATGACCATGATTCGATCGGACATTGTCATGGCTTCTGTCTGATCATGCGTAACATAAATGGTCGTGACACCTAATTCGACTTGAAGTCTTTTAATCTCTAATCTCGTTTCCTCACGCAATTTCGCATCTAAGTTGGACAAGGGTTCATCAAGAAGAAGAATATCTGGTTCAATTACTAACGCACGGGCTAAAGCAACACGCTGCTGCTGCCCACCTGAAAGTTCATTGATTTTACGAGTCCCATATTTTTCAAGATGAACAAGCTTTTGGGCACGTTCCACTTTTTCCTTGATCACCGCTTTTGACATTTTGCGGACCTCAAGACCGAATGCAATATTCTCAAACACCGTCATATGGGGAAAAAGAGCATAGTTTTGAAATACCATACCAATATTCCGTTTATTCGGCTGCAGTGTCGTTACATCCTTATTATCAAAAAGAATGTTTCCCTTTGAAGGATAATAAAATCCTGCTATCATCCGCAATGTCGTTGTTTTTCCGCATCCTGACGGGCCTAAAAACGTAAAAAACTCCCCAGGTTTAACATCGATATCAACGTTCTCCACTCCGACTGCTGTTCCAAATAATTTACTTACGTTATCCAGTCTTACACTTTTCAACACAAACACCCCGCTGTAAATAAAAGTGATCCAAAAAGAAAAGCCTTTATTTTGCTTAATCTTTTACAAGGCAAGAAAGTCATGTATCCCTTCTTACCTTGTAAAAGAGGGTGAAAAACTTCTTCACCCCTTTTATCGAAACTTATTAATTTTTACCTTTAATATTTTCATCCCAATATTGCATCCACTCAGCTTCTTTTTCAGCCATTACTTCCCAGTCAAGGTCTAATGACTTCAGTTCAAGTTCTTGATACCAATCTGGCATAGAAGCCTTATCAATATCTGTACGAGTTGGAATTTGGTATAAATCTTCCGCTAACGTTTGACGAGTTTCTGGATCAAACAAGAACTCATAGAATAATTTTGCGTTCTCAAGGTTTTTCGCATCTTTTACAAGACCAACCGCATCCACTAAAATCGGTGCTCCGCTTTCTGGATACACATAATCAAATGGCTGATTATGCTGATTTTTTTGGATTAGAATATCTTGTAAATTCCAAAGTGAAATAGAGCCTTCTTGACGAGCAAGCTTTAAGTATAGGTTTGTTGGGTCTTGCGCATATTCTTTTGTATTGGCATCAAGCTTGCTAAGCCATTCATAACCCTTTTCAGGAGTATCTGCACCTTGTTCATGAATCATCGCAGAGTAAATGGTCCTCATGGTTCCTGATGCTAATACACCACGAATGATGATTTGGTCTTTCCACTTAGAATCAAGTAGATCGTCCCAATCCTGTGGAGCTTCCTCTTTTGAAAGCATGTCAGAGTTGTACATGATTACTTCTGGAAGAAGCATTTCACCATACCAGCGGCCTTCAGCGTCCTTATGCTCTGGTAGAATACTAGCATCAAAGCTTGGTTTAAACGGCTCTAATAAGTCTTCATTTGCTGCTGTCATAAAAGCAGATTGCGTGCCGCCCCACCAAAAGTCAGATTGCGGATTCGCCTTTTCCCCGCGAATACGTTCAAGAACCTGCTGTGCTCCCATTGTTAACACGTCAACCTGTACGTCAGGGTACTTTTCATTGAACATCCCTACCACCTGGTCTACAATCGTTTGGTCACGGGCCGTATAAATGACAAGGTTGCCACTAGGTTCAGCTGTTTCTTCCCCTTCTCCATTTTCTTTCGCTGGAGTTTCCCCACCTGAAGAATTACTCGAGCATGCTGACACGAAAAGCATCAGTACAGCCATCAAGAGCGCCAATAAACTTTTTTTCTTAAACATACTTCTCCCCCTTGAAATGATTTTATCTATTCTTAAAGCAGGCAGCCATTTACCTGCTAAGAACCAATGTAGTGAACAACCTTATTAAAATCGTTTGCAAGTTAACCTTTTCCACCTAATTCAAAATACTATCGTATTCCCGCAGGAATAAAGATGCTGCCCCGATTACCCCCGCATTGTCCCCTAATTGTGAAGGGTAGATTTCTACTGAACTAGGAAGATAGTGATGTACAATCTTTTGTAATCTAGGAAGAATGAAATCAGCGGATTTCATGACTCCCCCATCTAGTATAATAACCTCTGGATTTAATAAAGTAGCAGCATTGATGATTCCATAGGCTAAATGTTCAATTGCGTCTTCCACCACAGAGAGAGCGGCCTTATCTCCCGCTTTCGCTAATAAGAAAGCTTGCTCACCCGTTAACTCGGTTTCTGCCGCATCTGCATGTAAAGGATGATGCTTGTTTTGTTGGACGAGCATCGTTAATTTTCTCCCAATGGCTTTTCCGCCTGCGACACTTTCAAGATAGCCGTAACGATGAAAAATTGGTTTAAATTCATTTTTCATATCGTTTTTATCAGTAACCATATAACCTACCTCACCTGCGGCATAGGAAGATCCCCGATATAGCTGATTATGGATAATAATTCCACTTCCAATCCCTGTTCCCACAGCCATAAACAGTACGTTGTCTTTATTTTTCGCTCTCCCTAACCATTGTTCTCCCAGAACGGCTACATTGACATCATTTTCAACGTATACAGGGAATGAAAAGAAGCGTTCAGCCTCTGTTAAAAAAGGATAACGAACCCATTTTAAGCTTGGTGCTTCTACCACAACTCCTGTATTCGTTTCAGTAATACCTGGTACTCCTACTCCCATACCGAGAATCAACTTCTCATTTAACTGATTCCGTTGAATCATATCCAGAAC
The DNA here is from genome assembly GCF_946151075.1 of Neobacillus sp. Marseille-Q6967. Lineage (GTDB taxonomy): Bacteria > Bacillota > Bacilli > Bacillales > Cytobacillaceae > Neobacillus. Next base: position 1,688,328 of record NZ_OX267715.1, read on the forward strand.
TTCTTTTCGGATTTGTTTGAGTAACGTATTTTCTAAATATTTTCTTGTATTAAAACTACTTGAACAGATAATTTTTCCGCCAAGATCTGTAATAGCGATTTTTACTTTGGTACCTCCGATATCCACCCCAATGACATAACCTGCCTTTTCATTGAAATAAAGATGAATAGGTCTTCTTCCACCCTGTGAAGAGGATTCTCCAATTCCCTTTTCATAAACCCAATTCTCTTTTACTAATTCATCAACGAGTAAGGAAACAGTCGGCTTACTAAAATGGACCTTTTCCGCAATCTCTGCTCTAGATATCGGTTGATAGTTTCTAATACATTGCAAAACGATTTTTTTATTATTCGCCCGTATTTGTGCATTAGAGAGTTTCTTATTCATACATATCACGGCCTTAATAAATTTTGTTAGTTAGTAAGTTTAACTAATTTAACTACAATATACAGGGTATGGGAATCATTTACAATAATGAATTTAAAAAATTTAGATTATTTAAATTAATTAGTTCAAAATGAGGGGAAGAACTGGCCTTCTTAACTAGTATAAATTCTATATTGCATTACATTTTTACCATTACTATAGACCTATTTCCTAATAATAGATAGTTATTTGGTAATATTTACAATATTCTGAAAGGTACTATAATTTGATTTGAAAGTATATATTCTTTCATTAGTTAGTAATTTTAACTAACTAAAAATACATAATAGGAAGGAGAATTGGGTCGAATTATTTAAATTAAAATTGAAAGGGGTTCAAAAATTGAGGAAACTTTTCTGTTTATTGATGTCCATTCTTTTAATTGCTTCCTTACTACCTCCAATTAGTCTAGCACAAGAACAAAGTGAAGCGGATGTTGAGCTTTGGAATGTTGTTAAACCTCTAGATACTACCATTACTTTCTTAAACACAGGAGCACATCCAGACGATGAACGCAGTGATTTTCTTGCCTACTTATCCCGTGGGTTAGGTGTTAAAACCGCTAGTTTAATTGCCAACCGCGGGGAAGGTGGTCAAAATGCCATTGGAAATGAATTAGGGAATGCCCTTGGAATTATCCGCTCCAATGAAATGATTGAAGCAGCCAAGGTAAATGGTGTTAAAGCCTACCATTTAAGTGAAACAACCTCGGATCACATCTATGATTTTGGTTTTTCCAAATCACCCGATGAAACACTTGAAAAATGGGGAGAAGATGTCACATACGAACGTCTCATTAAATTTATTAGAACATATCAGCCGGACGTTGTGATGCCTTCGTTCGAAAATGTTGACAGCCAGCACGGTCACCATAGATTGATAACGATCTTATCCGAAAAAGCATTTGAAGATGCCGCCGATCCTAACGTTTTCCCTGAACAATTGAAAAATGGTTTAAAGCCTTGGCAGATCAAAAAGCTTTATTTACCTGTTTCTGCTGCAGCTGCAACAACATCAATTGAAATTGGTGACTATGACCCAATTTATGGAATGAGTTATCCGCAGCTTGGTGAGGCATCTCGATATCTGCACAAGAGCCAAGGAATGGGCAATGACATTCCAGTTGCTCCTAGACAAACGCATTTAAAGTTAATAAAATCAGCCGTACAAACGGATTCAACTGAACTTTTTGCAGGAGTTCCATATGACTTCCATGCATGGGCAGATCTTATTCCTGCCGCGAATGTAAGTGAACAATTGGATTCTTTACAAAATGAATTAGAAGACATTATTAAGTCGTATCCAGACCGTGAAGCGATTTTACCTCAATCACAAAAAGCTTTAGGCGATGTACGAAAATTAATTTCTAGTACAGAATCAGCAAACTTAGATGCTGCAGTAAAAAATGACTTGCTCCATAAGCTTCAATTAAAAGAAGAACAGCTGCAACAAGTAAGTTTTGTTTCTTCCGACCTTGCCGTTGATATTGAGATCGGTTCTTTTGTATTGACACAAGGAGAAGAAACTCAAGTAAAGGTTACGATTTCAAATGAAGGAAAGCAAAAAATCCAACATATTGAAGCATCTTTACTTACTCCTGAAAATTGGCAACATGAAGGTTTCAGCCAAGTAAAGCATCTGAAACCAGGTGAATCCAAAACTGTTACCTTTACTGTCACCGTTCCATCTGATGCGGAGTATTACCAGCCATATGACGAAGCTGTGTTAAAAGGGCAGCTAACATTTAAGGAAAATGGCGTAGAAACAACCTCTGTCATTGACTTAGATAATACTGTGAGTGTGCTCCCTGAATTAAGTGTTACACCTGATCCAGTGAATATCACGGTTAATACTGCTAACGTACAAGATGAAATTCCGGTCAATGTAAAAGTGAAAAATTATTTTAATGGATCTAAAAACGCTAAAGTGTCTTTAAATCTGCCTGAAGGCTGGACGAGTGAACCAGCAGCTGCAGATGTCAGCTTTACAGAAAGATATCAGGAAAAAGAAGTATCGTTCACATTAGTTCCTCCTTCTTCTGTTGCAGAGGGTAAATTTACAATCAAAGCCATTGCTGATGCAGATGGTAAGACATTCAACACTACCGTTCAGGAAATTAAATATGACCATATTAATGACTCTTACTTTATGTACCCATCTAATATTAATGGTGTTGCTTTTGAGTTATTAAAACCAGACAATCTGAAGGTTGGTTACATTGATAGCGGCTTTGACACTATTGCTGATTCATTAATCAATGCCGGCTTTGATATTACGAAGCTGACATCAGAAGATTTAGCAACTCGTGACCTTTCACAATATGATACAATCGTCACTGGCATCCGGGCTAGTCTTGGCAGACCAGACCTATTGCAAAATCATGCAAGATTACTTGAATATGTGAAAAATGGCGGACATGTAGTGATGCAGTACGTTACTTCCGGAGACCCTAGAATTACTAATTTGACGCCTTATCCATTAACGGTAGGAAATCCTTCTATTCGATGGCGGGTAACGGATGAAAATGCGAAGGTAACAGTCACTCAACCAGAGCACGATCTCTTTAATTATCCTAATAAGATCACCGATAGTGACTGGGATAACTGGGTACAAGAACGAGGTCTCTACTTCCCGATGGCATGGGATGCTAACTATCAAACATTCGTGTCTATGGCAGACCCTGGCGAAGCACCATTCACAAGCGGAATCCTAATGTCCAAATACGGGGAAGGAACATTCCTTTACACCAGCCTAGTATTCTACCGTCAGATTGGCGCTCAAGTACCAGGCGGCTATCGAATTTTTGCAAACCTAATCAGCTATGGTGCTAATAACTAGACGTTAACAAAATGTTGTGCCATTAGATCTTGCCTAGCAAAAAAGGAGAATGGGTAGTAATACTGCCTCATTCTCTTTTTCTAGTTATGAGCGTTTAAACCTTACCTTTAATTTGTTAAAGATTTGGTGTTTGTAGAAGTTACTTTAACGTGGAAGATATCCAAAAAGATGTAGAAGTTTACTCCAAATATAGAAGTAGACCGATATTACGTAGAAGGATCCCCAAAATACGTAGAAGATATCTAGGTTTACGTAGAAGTTACTCAAAAACATGTAGAAGTTGTCAAAAAGATGTAGAAGTTTACTCCAAATGTAGAAGTTGTCCAATATTACGAAGAAGTTGCCCCAAAATATGTAGAAGATATCTAGGTTTACGTAGAAGTTTCTCAAAAACATGTAGAAGTTTACTTCAAATGTAGAAGTTGCCCAATTTTACGTAGAAGTTTCCCCAAAATATGTAGAAGATACCTAGGTTCACGTAGAAGTTACTCAAAAACATGTAGAAGTTATCCAAGTATAAAAAAAACTGTCGACAAATTCGATTAATACGAATTTACCGACAGTCTGAAACCTGCATTAACAGGCTTCTTCTTTATTAACACCCTCCTTCTTTTCATACCACCCGTCTCCACCGGGTGCAAGATTATAGAAAGAAGGGTCCTCAACAGCATTGAAAGTATCTATATACATTTTTTCAAGGTGATTTAATTGTTCACTGGTATATGCATACGCAATAATTTCTCGTTCAAAGTTTTCTTCACCTAATTCCTCAATAGCTTCTTTAAGACGAACTCCGCTGCCAAGATAGGTCTCATCATTCCTTGAATGCTTACCAACGTATTTCATTCCATTTTCTAGATTGGTAGTTATGTATATAAAACCATATTTATTTTCCAAATCAATTTCATCTTTCTCAGAAAGATTTCTTTTCTTTCCGAGGTTTGTTTCTTTGATTTCTTTCCATTTACCATTTGCTTCAAGAACCTCTTTAAAGAAATTAAAGATATTGTTATGCGTTCGTGCTTTGTTTTTTCCATGATGTCTATTTGTATGCTCGACGCTTGTTATTAAAGATTTCTTACCTTCATGGGGATTTTGAATGGTTACGCGAATTTCATTTTCTGTCCACTGGAAAAAGTTTAATTTCAATCCGCTCAAAGTTTTTTCAGATTTTCTAGCCAATTTTTATTCCTCCGATCGATTATTGGGATCAATGTTAATCCTTTATTTACTTTTATTATAATGGAAAGGGTGTACCAAAAACGGCACACCCTATTCTTTATATTGATCCTTTACTTTTTGGATCTCTTCTTTGATCTCATTCACAAGGGTTAATGGTGAGATGACCTTTACCTTACTTCCCCATGCGAGGATCCAAGCCTTCAGTCCCGGACTTAGTTTTGCTTTTGCTTTTAAAAGAAAAGTCTCATCGTCCTCTTTTCTGATATCTGCTTCAATGCCAAATTTATCGATGACACCATTAAGGACATTTTGATCCAGTGTAAATTGAAGGGTTATCCATTCATCTTGCCCGCCGAACATATGAAACGAGTTTTGGACATAGGTGCTAAGATCTTTTCGTTTATGGGTAAATTTGTTGTCGGTAATGGTTACGTTTCTCATTCGATCTAATCGATAATTTCTTGGGTTGTTCTCCTCACTATATTTTACATCATCGCCGATTAGATAATAAAAATTAGACTCCCAAATGAGGGCATGAGGTTTGATTTGATACAATTCCCCAGCATGCCGTAGCTGAAAATCCTTATGAATATCAAAATCTCCATATTGAAACGTAATCATCTTACTTTGATAGATCGCATCGTGGATCTTATCGATATGTAATTTAATTAATTGGTAGTCTTGGTTAATGGATTGTTGGTAAACTATCGGATCAGGCAACGTTTTGGCGATCTGCTTACTCGTTAGTTTTTTCACATTGCTAATGATTGTTTTTTTCTCTTCTTCCGTAATAAACCTTGCTGAAAGTATCGGATCAATGAGGAGCCTTAATTGATAGTTTTCAAATAACCGCTCTTGATGGCTATAAAATTTTTTCCCGAATTTATCTTCATTTTCAATAATATCAAACCCAGATGACTGAAGCGTTTGAATGTATCGTTTTACCGCTTTTTGATCTGCCGTGCTTTCTGGCAGTTCGATTTTTAACTTTTCAACAAGTTCTTTTATCGATAATTGATTGTTTTCATCTGTATCCGTTAGGAATATGTCTCTTAACGCCAATAACCGCAGTCCTGTATTTAATTCACTCACACTATTCCTCCGCAAATTTTTCTGATAAAAGCAGTCTTCCCCCATCTACTGAATGGATGGGGAAAAGCAGTTTATTCCAAATACTAATGTTTTAACTCTTCCTCTGAAAAGTTAATCATTGCCCCTACTACAGGCATATGAATCCAAGCTTCCACAACCGGACGCCCAGTTGCCTTATATAACGCCTCCGCATAGGTTCGAAGCTGCGGAAGGTAACTAACACCTCGTGAAAGCCAGTCTGCTTCTTTCCCAGGGAAACTATAATGACCCAGCCCTGTGGTGTTTGGAGCAGTAAATCAATCCAGCCTGAAGCCTTTTGCAGACCTTTCCGCAGATGAATCGGCCACTCGCTGTGACTGGAAAGAAGATCTGGGTACTGTTCTGTAATAAACTGCTCCAAACGGTCGGACGCCTCCAACATGCTATCTTCTGAAAGTGCAGGAATGTCATACCTTTTTCGAATGTTTTCTGCCATTGTCAATCTTTCTGATTTGGATTTGGTTCGGTCGTCTGCAGCTAAAAAGGCATGGACCATTTCCCCAAGCACGGCCATGTCAGTGTTACCGGAGAGTGGTAGTCGGCTGCCAATGCGATGAATTTTTGTACCACTTGTTTCCGGTTGAAGACTGTTGACATCCTCATCTAGCAAAGAGTCACTCTTTTGTCCGCTTGGACTAAATCGTGCAGGAACAAACGGTGCCACTTCTACCGTTTTTCCAACATAAACAAGTTCAGCTGGTTCAGCCTGATTCAAGGTTTGTTCGGTCTCCTCCTCAATGGATAACACTCTTACCTTACAAGGTAATTGCCCGCCTTTGATGAGTATTTTCCCCTCTCGTTTATCAAGAGGAGCATGTTCCTGATCCGCATCTGTAACCCCAAGGTTCTGGATTACTTGATGTCGGGAAGCATCGGTCAATTCATCAATCCAACCCACTTTTGAAAAATCGCGTGCTGTTAATACCAAGTAGTCTCTTGCCCGTGTCATTCCCACGTACATCAACCTTTGATTTTCATCTACCAGCTGCTGCATTCTTTGTTGAAGTTCAGGTGCATGTTCTACATAAGCATCTAAGCTGACTTTACTGGTTTGAGCTCCATATGGCCAAGGCCAATAATAGAGACGTCGTCCGTTCAGAGGATTTTCCACATTAAAGCCCGTTGTACTAACCGCCGTTACCTGGTCAAATACAGGCAGTTTTTTTCTAGCCGCTGATCTTTCTAATGAATTTAAGATGACAAAAGGCCACTCTAATCCTTTTGCCTTATGGTAGGTTAACACTCGCACGGCGTTATCATCAGTCGATTCCGCCACTAGATTTAATTCTTTGTCCTTTTCGACATCACTTAAAAATAGAAGAAATCCACTCGTCGTTGCGGCTGTTCCATTTGTTGCGGCCATCCCTTCATACTTAACCGCGATCTTCCTGAGGGCATCTAAATTTGCTAACCGTTGATCCCCTTGTCCCCATTTTAATGAGACTTCGTCTACCCTAGCCGTTACTAAGGCTAAATCTAACACTTCAGAAGGACTCATTTGAACGATTTTTTCTCTGGCCTTGTCCAATTCTAGGATGAATGGTTCGGTCACCATGATCTCTGCCCGCTTCTCTTCATCGAGCCAATCGGATAGCCATCGACCCTCACCCCACTTATCAGAAGAAAAATGGGTTAATTCAGCCAGCGCCAATGTATCTCTCGGGTCAACTAAATAACGCAGGGCGGCAACGGCAAACACCACTTCTGGTCTTGCCAGCAATCCACTTTCACCTACCGTAGCGGGAATCCCTAGTTTGGAAAGTGCCTCTGCCACTCTTACACACTCATCATTCGCTCTGCATAAAATCGCAATATCCCCTGCTTTTAATGGACGCGGTTCACGAGATATTTTATCTACTATAATATATGTGTCTTTTTCTGTTAAAACCTTTTGTACACCTAGTGCAATATGCGCAGCATCAGTGGTTTGATTTTTTGAATTTAAGTACGACCATGTTTCCACGGCTGTCGCCTGCTCTGGTCTGTCATCCCGCTTTGGATCTAAAGCGATTCGGTCGGCTGACATTCCTCTTGCTTCAAAAACAGGAACGAAAATCCTGTTCACAAATTCAACTAGCGACTTGCGTGAACGATAAGAAGCGTCCAATACTTCGATTTCCAAATCAGGGATACTTGTCATGGCTGTCTGCATCAGCTCGGGGTCTGTTCCCCGGAAGCCATAGATGGCCTGTTTTACATCTCCTACCCATGTTGCTCTTTGGGCAATTTCACGAAGCTGCATGTTTAAAGCAATTTGTAACGGGCTCGAATCTTGGAACTCATCTACAAACACATCGGAGATTCGATCTTTTAACACTTCTGCAGTTTGTTCGTTTTTCAATAGATTCAGGGCTAAAGCCTCTTGGTCGGTAAAATCGATTAATCCACGTTTACTTTTTTCGACTGCATAGGTTTCCATTGCCTCAGCCGCACAATGAAATAAAGCAAACATTGCCTCTTTCATGTCCTGATGTAATCTTGGATGACGGTCATGGACGGAAGATGCAGCATGAATCGGTGAGACTGCCTCCCGGCTTTTCGCACCCGTTTTTAATTTACTTAATTTGGCCCACTGCTGCCAAGGGAGCGAACCGTTCCTCTCCCAACTCTTCAGTGCTTCATCAATTGCTTCCACTGCTTTGGCCGTATCTTTTGTCGTATCTCCGCCTGGAAGCTCTGCTTTTGCCACTCTTAATGCTGACCTTAAATCTTCCTCCAGCTGCTCTGGATTTGTCAATGATTCCGGGAGCCATCCCGTCATGATGTCCCAAGAAAAGTCGGCACATGCTTGAACATCCTCCGGATTCATGCCATTCTCACGAGCAAGTGATAAGATTTTCAAAACATTATCACGCCAATCCTCTAAGCAGAGACGATAGAAAACTTGGCGATAGTCACGGTAGAATTGATCAATAACTTCTGCTGCAATGGTGTGAAATAACGTCTTCGCCTCGGACTCTGCCAACACTTTTTGCACGGGAGATAAACCCATTTCCAGTGCAAATTCTCGTAATAAACGTCCAAATACACTATTCATGGTCCCTACATAACCATCCAAAATACGGGCAGCAGAGGTGTTATCACCAGATTCTAGGAGTTTCAGACGAACACGCTCGATGAGTTCATCTGCTGCTTTCGTTGTAAAAGTCGTCGCCATAATATTTTCTGGAGGCACACCGTTCTGGATCGATTTTAAGATTTCGTCTGATAAACGGGAGGTCTTTCCTGCTCCAGCACCCGCACTTAACATTTTTAACTTTCCGGTCATTTTGTCACCCTCCTCACTCCACAAAGATTTTGATATTCGCAAAATGCACAAGGCGGGTCTATCGTTGATACAAACGGCTCCTCACCATCTTCAGAACCCTTGTTCATTTCCCGTTTAGATGGAACACCTGGGGCAATAATTGTCCCTTTTAAGAGCTGTGACCATACATCTTCAACGGATTGTCGTAACACCTCATGAGACTCACAGAGTGATGGACCCTCTACATGGTAATCAGTTGGAAAATCTTCATGCGGCAAGCTGTAGAAATCTCCGCTGCGCAGCATAAAATAAGCAACAGGCAGTTCTTGATTCTCATGATCGGTTAAAAGCCAGTGGTAAAGCGTCAATTGGACCGATAAATTCTCCAGCCGCGCTTTGTAATTACTTGGTTTTCTCGACCACTTTGCATCAAAAAGAATCTTATTACCTGATGTCGTTTCTCCCACAAGGTCTAATCGGCCTTTGAATTCTACACCTTCACTCCATGTCTTTTGCAAATCTAGCTCAGTATGTTGAATTTTAATCCCTGCATGATTTAACACTTTAAAAAATTGCTGAAGTGAACTCTGCAATTTGAATCGAGTTTCATTTCGAAGAATCCCATTTTGCGGTTCTAAAAGAGTGGCAGCTAACATGGGTGTCAACTCATCAAACAATTCCCCTGTACGCAGACGCACATCATTCTCGTTCCAATCCGTTTTTTCTGTAATCAAATTCTCCAAGATTACATGTCCTAGATTTCCAAGCATCAGTGACTCATTTGGTAAACTCAGAACATTTCCAGGTCTTACTTTGGCCACATACTTAAATGTCCATTTTAACGGGCAGCCGATTAAGCCTTCGAAACTTGTTGCCGATTCCTCATTACGAGGCAATACTGCATTTTCAGATACCTTCCATGTTCGGATGGGTTCCGGAATATTACGTGTAGTCAATGGCACCCGTTCAAATCCATCTCCAAACAGAACAAAACTTGGTTGTTTCCGAAGCTCAGCAGCATCGATGGTTATTTTTTTCTCCGTGCTGTTATCTTTCGCAACGGCATAGCGAATTTCATCCCATAATGGATGAATCGGGATTTCTTCCCCTTTCACTTTTGCCGGAGCAAATAGAATCAGCCTTCTATTAGCTAATCGTGCCGCCCTCTGCCATGAAGCTGCTTCCCTTCGCCGGCTTACATCCTCATCGAGCAGGTTGACACCATGATCCCTAAGCCATGCCCGTTCTATGGAAGTCCAAGTTCTAACGCTTGGTCCTGACATGTTTTTATGAAATCCCCACCATAGGATGGTATCTGCTTTCCCCCATATTTGCCCTGGATGATTGACCACTTGCCATTTCGAAGCTTCTTGGTTGTAGTCGGATAATTTAGCTCCTTCTCCTAAAACAGATTCAAGGATGCGCCCCACTTGTAAACGTGAAACCTTTTTTACGCCAAGTGTTTTTAAACCCTCTACGACTTCCTGCGTATACTGTGTGGCTTGTGCATACATAAGGTCATTGGTCATATGGTAATTCAAGGCGGCCCATTGATTAACCTTTTGGCAAATGGTTACTAATTTTTCATATGGAATTCCTTCGGTTGGATCGTAATAATCATGATTTATCCATAGATCGAGCTTTGCTTCCAAGTTTTTTCTCCGTTTTTTAACCTCTTGTTCGTCAAGGTCTTCTCCTGACCACATTTCCTCATAGTCTTTAATTCCGTCCTCGATGGCCTGCAGCCATTGCGGGCCGCCAATTCCCGGGTTAGAGGCTAAAACTTTGGCTAATTTAAACCGGATCTTTCCTGGTACAGGAGAGGCAGCTATCGTCAATAATTCCATCATTCTATCTACCCTTAACGGTTGCCAATAGGTATCAATCGTAAGCGGTAAGACTTGAAGAACCGCACGCCATTTTGAAAGAGCGTCCACTCCTGCTGCAGCTACCCCTCTTCTTTGAAGAAGCTCATCCAGGATTAACGCTCCTTCCCCTTTTATGAGCACCGTATCTTCCATAGCATGATCCTGCAGCCAGCTGATTAAAAAGTCTGCCGCATCCCATTCCTGTTCGGAACGAATCAGGAGTAAGCTTCCATCTCTTTTAGCTTCTTCGGACGATTTTCCACCTGCCATAACCATTTGAAGACGGGACAAGTCTGATGAAGAATCTTGTTGGGTTTCTTTTTCAAAATAAGCTGAATCCTTCTGAATTTGTACACCGTGTTCTTTTAATAAATCGATCAAACGGATGGACCATGGATCCCATAGCGATTCATCTTCTTCTACAACCGTAATTGTATCGATTGGCAATTGAACCTGCTCTTGTAACCTTGTGATTAGGGCTTGTACTCTATCGGGAAATCCCCAAGAACGGTTTGGATTGGCCAGTTCTAATTCTGCCAGTGTATCAATCCATAAGCTTCCGCCAACATGTGCAGCAGGATCCCAGCCGGCTAACACTAATTCATCCCTGCGCCGTAACAATTCTCTCGCAGTATTCCAAGAGTCCGTTTCGAAAGATTTTGAGAATGGTTTATTACCGGTATCCTGTTTCCGAATCAGTTCCTGCCACTCTGCAATTCGCAGGTTTTCAGATACATTCGGCAGGGTAAGACCTAACTGTGTTTCAAGAATGCCGATTAAGCCGTTAAAACCTGTTACGACCGTACCGACGGACGCCTCTTTATCTCCAAGTGCATCCGGATACGTTGCCGAATCCAGCCAATAGCCAAGAATAATGTTCAAGATGGTATCCTCCTCGTATTTTATATGGGAAATCTCTTTCTCTTTTTAATCAGTAAGTATTTGTAGGAATGAAAAATAGAAAGGATATCTATTAGACGTTTTTATAGCGTTTACTTCCTTTATTTTACACAAAAGGGTGTACCAAAAATAGTACACCCTGAATCGTTTTTGATTTATGCAGCTTCCATAGGCAAAATAAAGAACCGAATCATGTAATTTACACAATAGTTGTTAGTCATTTATACTCGTAAAATTTTCTTACATACATGTAAGTGTTTTAAAAAAATGCATGTGAGACTTTTTATCACACGTAATGAAATCATCAAAAAAATGCTATAAGCTACTATTAAAGCTAACAGACGGAGGGTGATCAACATGAAAGTAAGTTGGATTTTTCAACTTATCATCAATATAGGTTTCCTTAAGCTAGGCTCTCTCGTCGCGGCATTCTTACATGTTCCTTTACCCGGCAGTGTGATCGGAATGATCCTTCTCTTTTTGTCACTGCTTTCAGGCATAATCAAACTAAGTTGGATTGAAAGAGCCACTTCTTTTCAGCTCAAGCATATAACCTTACTCTTTATTCCACCGATGGTAATTCTCTTTTTATCTTCAAGTTTCCAAGAGATTTTTCATTGGTATATCTTGATTATTTTAATTGTAAGTAGCATCTGCAGTCTATTAGGCACTGCTTTCTTTGCAGAATGGCATGAAAAATTAAAAAGGAGAAATGAAAATGATTGATTTTATCGGGAATACTCTTTTCACAGTCATCCTTACCATCATTTGCTATGTATTTACATTTAAGCTCAATAAAAAATATAAAAAAGATTGGTTAAATCCTTTATATACAGCCACTATTCTTCTTATTTTACTTTTGCTAGTCTTCCATGTTGATATTGGAACCTATCAACAAGGGAGCATCATTTTTACACAGCTTTTAAAACTGGCTGTGGTCTCATTAGCTGTTCCATTATTCAAACAATGGTCTTTTTTAAAGGAAAATTATCAAAAAATATGCAGCGGGGTGTTTGGCGGAACCATTATTGGAATTGTATCAGTGGTTGGATTAGCTCAACTATTTCATTTGAAGGAGCAATTACTTGCGTCATTGATTCTAAAATCTGTAACACTTCCTATTGCCTTAACGATCTCAAGTGATCTCGGTGGACTTACCTCCATTACTGTTCTATTTGTTATTTTTTCAGCTCTCATTTCTTTAACGATTGGTCCAAGTTTATTTAAGCATTTAGGCATCCGAAGTAAAGGTTCGAGAGGATTGGCAATGGGAACCTCTGCCCAGATGCTTGGGGCAAATCGTTCCCTAATCTGGGGTGAAGAAGAAGGCGCGATGGGCAGCGTGGCGATGATTGCATCGGGTTTAATTTTCTCTCTCCTATTACCCATCCTGCCATTCCTTTTAAAAATTTAGGTAAGAGTTTGTCATAAATACACTGTTTTCAGAATTAGGGGCCAGTCCACCACTACGCTAAAGCTTTACCATATTGGGGGACTGACCCTAATAGTTCCACCATTTTTCAATGGAATGCTTTAGACCCTATATCTGTTCGGAAATGAGCCCCTGCAAAAGATATCTTATCAATGGACTGATATGCCAAATCCCTGGCTTCTTTCAGATTGTCACCAATAGCAGTGATTCCCAGAACACGGCCTCCATTTGTTCGAATCTGATTATCCTTTTCAGTGGTTCCGGCATGAAATACAATCGCTGGATATTCAACCTGTTCTAATCCTTTTATAATATCCCCCTTTTTGTATGGGCCGGGATAGCCTGCAGAAGACATAATCACGCAAATAGCTGACTTGTCTGTCCATTTCACCTCTAACTTTTCTAATTCTCCATTGAGACTGGCAATCAAAATGTCAAGTAAATCTGTTTCTAATAAAGGAAGGACAACCTGGGTTTCCGGATCGCCAAAGCGCGCATTATATTCAATGACTTTTGGCCCTGCTTTCGTCAGCATCAAACCGGTATAGAGAATCCCTTCAAATGGGTGACCTTCATTTACCATCGCTCTAGCGGTTGGCTCGACGATTTCTTGAAGGATTCGCTCAACGATTGAAGAATCAATATGAGGTAATGGAGCATATGTACCCATTCCACCCGTGTTAGGTCCCTTGTCATCATTGAACACTGGCTTATGATCCTGTGCTGGAACCATTGGCTTTACCGTTGTACCGCTCACAAAACTGAGGAGGGTTAGTTCTTCTCCCTCCAAAAATTCTTCTACGACTACCCTTGCACCCGCCGAACCAAACGTGTCTTTTTTCAACATACTTTTCAGCGCTTCCTCTGCTTCTTCCACCTCTCTCGCCACCACTACACCTTTTCCTGCAGCTAAGCCATCCGCTTTGATTACGATGGGTGCTCCTTCTGCGCGAACATATGACAGTGCTTCCTCATAGTCAGTAAAAGCGGCATATTTAGCTGTTGGAATATGATACTTCCTCATTAATTCTTTGGCGAATGCCTTACTTCCCTCAATCTGTGCTGCTTCCTTTGAAGGGCCATATACAGTTAATCCCTGCTTATTAAATTCATTAACAATCCCCTTCGAAAGGGGCTCTTCTGGTCCAACAAACGTAATATCTATATTTTCTCTTTTCGCAAAATCTGCTAATTTCTCTATATCTGAAACAGCAATCGAAACGCATTCGGCTAATCTTGCAATTCCAGGATTGCCGGGAGCACAATACAATTTCTTAATTTTAGGACTTTGAGACAACTTCCAAATAATGGCATGCTCACGCCCGCCTCCCCCAACGACTAACACCTTCATTCCCTCCTACCTCCTAGTGTTTAAAATGTCTTATGCCCGTAAACACCATGGTGATACCGTGTTTATTAGCAGCCTCAATAGATTCCTCATCTCGGATCGATCCACCTGGTTGAATGATGGCTGTAATGCCCGCTTTGGCTGCTTCCTCAACGGTATCCGCCATCGGGAAGAATGCATCGGAGGCAAGGAATGACCCTTTTGCTCTTTCTTCAGCTTGTTCGATCGCAATTTTTGCCGAACCTACACGATTCATTTGACCGGCACCCACCCCGATTGTTTGAAAATCCCTGGTCAAAACGATCGCATTAGACTTTACATGTTTGACCACTTTCCAAGCAAACAGAAGCTGTTCCACTTCCTCATTTGTAGGCTTTCGTTCCGTTACTACTTGAAGATCATCCACAGTTATTTGTTTTACATCTTCTTCTTGTACTAATACTCCTCCTGATACAGAAGAAAGAAGCAAATCTGGCTGCGATTCTAATCTTACGTCACCTGTTTTTAGCAAGCGAAGATTTTTCTTTTCCTTCAACACTGCTAATGCCTCTTCCTCAAAATCAGGTGCCATAATAATCTCAAGAAATATTTCCTTCATCCTCATTGCGGTAGATTTATCAATTGGACGATTGGCTGCAATGATACCACCAAAAATCGATACCGGATCTGATTCATACGCCTTTTGATATGCCTCAAAAATTGTGTTTCCAATACCGACTCCGCAAGGGTTGGTGTGTTTCACAGCAACCACTGCAGGCTGATCAAACTCCTTAACGATAGATAATGCGGCATCCGCATCATTGATATTATTATAGGATAACTCTTTTCCGTGTAATTGTTCTGCTGTTGACAATGTCCCCGATTTCGATAATGGCCTTCGATAAAATCCTGCTTTTTGATGCGGGTTTTCTCCGTAACGTAAATTTTGTGCCTTTTCAAACGTAACCGTATATTGATCCGGCCATTCTTCCCCTGTTTGTTTCGTCAAATATTCAGAGATTAAGGCATCATAGGCAGCCGTATGACGGAACACTTTTGCAGCTAGCCGTCTTTTCGTATCAATGGTCACCCCGCCATTTTTTATTTCATTTAAAATAGCCGGGTAATCCAAGGCATCTACTACCACCGTCACAAAGGCATGATTTTTTGCTGCTGAACGCAGCATAGTAGGGCCGCCTATATCAATGTTTTCAATCGCTTCCTCATATGTAACACTTGCTTTCGAGATGGTTTCTTTAAACGGGTATAAATTTACCACCACCAAATCGATCGGCTGGATTCCCAGTTCTTCTATTTGCTTTTGATGTTCTTCCTTATCACGAATGGCTAACAGACCACTATGGATACTGGGATGAAGGGTTTTCACTCGTCCATCTAATATTTCTGGAAATCCAGTAACCTCTGAAATGCCTGTTACCTTGATCCCTTTTTCAGCGAGTAATTTTGCTGTACCGCCTGTCGAAATAATTTCTATTCCAAGTGTCTCTAGCTCCTTTGCCAAATCTACGATTCCAGTTTTATCTGAAACACTTATCAGGGCCCGTCTCATTTCCGTTCCTCCTTATTCGCAAGACTCTGGATCACTTTGGGTAATAATCGGTGCTCCTGTACTTGAATTTTTTTTATTAAAGTTTCTCTTGTCTCATCCGAATAGACTGTAATGGCCTGCTGGGCAATGATTGGACCGGTATCCATTCCTTCATCCACATAATGTACGGTTACCCCGGTGACTTTTACCCCGTAATCCAGCGCTTGACCAATTGCATCTTTTCCTTTAAATGCTGGTAACAGAGAGGGATGAACATTAATAATTCTTCCATCATAAGCTCCTAGTAACACAGAACCTAACAGTCTCATAAAGCCGGCTAGTACGATTAAATCTACATTCCATTTTGTTAATTCATCAAGAATCTCTTTTTCATAAGCCTCTTTACTTGGGTAGTCCTTGGCCCTGAAAGTAAACACTGGAATCGCTTCATCCTTTGCTTTTTTGACCGCCAGGGCTTCAAGACGATCACTGACGAGTAAAACCACTTCTACGTTTGATATTTCTTTTGATTTAATGGCTTCCAGTATAGCGGCAAAATTCGAACCAGTTCCAGATGCAAAAACAGCAATCTTCATGTTTACCCCTTCTTGATAACGACTTCTTCACTACCTGTTTTGACGGTACCAATGACGAAGGCTTCTTCCCCCAACGATTGAAGGTGTTCCAATATAGCCCCGGAGTCTTCAGCATCAACAAATAAAATCATACCGATCCCCATATTAAACGTACGGAACATATCATAATCTGAAATATTCCCAGCTTGTTGGATAAACGAAAAAATCTTTGGTACACTCCAAGATCCATCGTTTATTTCAACCTGCAGCCCTTCCTGCAGAATTCGGGGGATGTTATCGTAAAAGCCGCCGCCTGTTACATGAACAAGTCCATATACAGGAAATTTCTTAACAGTAGACAGGACAGATTTAACATAAATTTTGGTTGGTTCCAGTAACACTTCTCCTAATTTAGCTTCCAGTTCATCTACATAGTCATGTAATGAGAGTTTAGCATCCTCTAATAGAACTTTTCGGACAAGAGAAAACCCATTGCTATGTACACCGCTTGAAGCCAAACCAATTAAAACATGGCCCTCTTTTATTTTTGTCCCATCAATGAGGTTTTTTTGATCTACCATCCCTACCGTAAAACCTGCAATATCATATTCTTCGTCCTGGTACATACTCGGCATCTCGGCGGTTTCTCCGCCAATAAGAGCGCATCCGGCCTGCAGGCAGCCATCTGCAATTCCTTTTACGATTGCTTCAATTTTTTCCGGTATGACCTTACCACAGGCAAGATAATCTAGAAAAAAAAGGGGCTCGGCCCCCTGGACGATGACATCATTCACACACATGGCTACGGCATCGATACCAATCGTATCGTGTTTGTCCATTGTGAAGGCAATTTTCAATTTGGTCCCCACACCATCCGTGCCCGAAACAAAAACGGGTTCTTCTATTTCCTTTAAATTTGGTTTAAAAAGTGCTCCAAACCCTCCTAATCCGCTTAAAACTTCTGGACGGAAGGTTTTTTTTACATGTTTTTTCATTCGTTCAACCGCTTCATTTCCCGCATCTATATCGACTCCAGCTTGGCGGTATGCATCGCTCATCCTTTTCACTCCTTTACGGTAAACTTGCAGAGATCTCCTGCATGTTCATCTTTTTTAATAGGCCAGAACGCATAATAGTAGGAATGGCGTTACGCCAAGCTGATTCAAGCTCGGAAATGGGTTGAGAGATGACCTTCTTTCCATTATGCTCGATCGACAATTCCCTACCTGTCACTTTCCCAATTTCTTTGATCGGCACCTGCATTTGTTTCGCGGTTTCTTTGATATTCTCAACATGATCCGCCGATACCGACAAAATAATTCGTGATTGGGATTCACTAAACAAGCAAAAGTCGGTTCGAAGTTCTTCTGTAAGTTGGATTTCTGCTCCTGTATTTCCGCCAATACAGCTTTCCGCTAAAGCAACGGCTAAACCGCCTTCTGCTGTATCATGGGCTGACTCAACCCATCCTTCTTGAATCACCTTGAGTGTAAACTTCTGGATTTTTCGTTCTAAATCAAGATTTAACTGTGGCGGACGTCCTTCTATTTTCCCGGTTATTAATTTTTGATATTCAGAACCGCCCATTTCAGCTTTGGTGTCTCCAATTAAAAAGATATAATCACCATCTTTTTTAAATTCTTGAGTCGTAATATGATCGACATCCTTAATTAATCCAACCATTCCAATAGTCGGAGTTGGATAAATGGCTTCCCCTTTTGTTTCATTATAAAGACTGACGTTTCCGCCAATCACCGGAGTATTTAGCTGACGGCATGCTTCGCTAATCCCATCCGCTGCCTTTTCAAACTGCCAGAAGATTTCTGGTTTCTCTGGGCTCCCAAAGTTTAAATTATCCGTGATGGCTAAAGGCTCCGCTCCGGAACAAACAACATTACGGGCTGCTTCTGCTACCGCAATCGCTCCTCCTACGAACGGATCGAGATAAACATATCTTCCGTTACAATCCGTCGTCATCGCTAAAGCTTTCCTTGTTCCGCGGATGGCAACTACCGCAGCATCCGATCCAGGTATGACAGCCGTATTGGTTCTAACCATATAATCATATTGTTGATAAACCCATTCTTTGCTGGCAATCGTTGGTGACGCTAGCAGCTGCTTTAATACGGTATTATAGTCATTTGGTTCTGCTATCGTTTGATTAGTGTCTAATGATGAATATTGTTCGTAATAAGGAGCCTCTTTAGAAGGCTTACAATAGACCGGTGCATCTTCTGCCAGCTTATCTGCTGGGATTTCCGCCACCACTTCTCCTTTGTGGAGTAACCGGAGTTGGTTATCATCTGTCACCCGCCCGATTACAGCAGAGTGGAGTCCCCATTTGTCAAAAATCTTTTTTACTTCTTCTTCTTTTCCTTTTTTCGCAACAACCAGCATTCTTTCTTGTGATTCTGAGAGCATCATTTCGTAGGCACTCATTCCTTTTTCACGCTGCGGAACAAGATCAAGATTTAATTCAATACCATTTCCCGCTTTACTTGCCATTTCGGAACTAGAGCTGGTTAATCCTGCCGCCCCCATGTCTTGTATCCCTACTACATGACCAGAAGCAATCAATTCAAGAGTCGCTTCCAGTAACAATTTTTCCATAAAAGGATCACCCACTTGGACAGCGGGACGTTTCGCTTCGGAATTCTCGCTTAGCTCTTCTGAAGCAAATGTAGCTCCATGAATGCCGTCTCTTCCGGTAGCAGCACCCACATAAATGACAGGATTATCAATCCCTTTCGCTACGCCTTTTTGAATTTCATCATGATTAATTAAACCTACACACATGGCATTCACAAGGGGATTGTCTTCATAAGAGGAATCAAAGTAAATCTCCCCACCCACCGTGGGGATACCCATACAATTACCATATCCAGCAATACCCGCGACCACATTTTCAAATATATATTTGGTTTTTGGATTATTAAGTTCACCAAAACGCAGCGAGTTCAAAAGAGCAATCGGGCGCGCACCCATGGAAAAAACATCACGAATGATCCCTCCAACCCCTGTAGCAGCCCCTTGATAGGGTTCAATGGCGGATGGATGATTGTGGCTTTCAATTTTAAACACGACTGCTTGCTTATCTCCAATATCAACAATCCCGGCTCCTTCACCCGGACCCTGCAGTACGTGAGGGCCAGAGGTGGGAAAACGCTTAAGGACTACCTTTGAATTTTTATAGCTGCAATGCTCGGACCACATGACACTAAAAATGCCCGTTTCCGTATAATTTGGTTTTCTCCCAAGAATTTCAATGATTTTATCAAACTCTTCCTCCGTCAATCCCATTTCACGATAGATTTTTTGATCGTAAATTTGCTCTGGGCTTGGTTCGTTATGTTGTGCCATGTTGTTTCCTCCAATAGCTTAAAATCGATGAAAACATACGTTTACCATCATCTGTTCCCAGCCATTTATGTACCGCGCGTTCCGGATGAGGCATTAAACCTAAAACATTTCCTCTTTCATTGATAATCCCTGCAATTTCAGCAATCGAACCATTGGGATTCGTCCCTTTATATCTGAATACAATCTGGTTGTTCTGTTCTAATCGATTCACTGTCTCTTCATCACAATAATAGTTTCCATCCCCATGAGCGATCGGGATACGAATGGTCTCGCCTTCCTGATATTCTAATGTAAAAGGCGTTTTATTGTTTTCCACTTTTAAATCAATGGTGTCACAATGGAATTTTAATCGCTGATTTCTTCTTAAAGCCCCTGGCAAAAGATTCGCTTCCGTCAGAATTTGAAATCCATTGCAGACACCGAGAATCAATTTCCCTTCCTCTGCTGCAATTTTTACTTGCCCCATAACGGGCGACAAGCTCGCCACCGCCCCCGGCCGCAAATAATCCCCATAGGAAAAACCCCCTGGGACTAGGATGGCATCATATTTCGAAAGGTCTGATTCCAGGTGCCATACATATTCAACAGGCTGATCGACTGTATCTATAATTGCTTTATACATATCCACATCGCAGTTTGAACCAGGAAAAACCAGTACAGCAAAATTCAACTTATTCTCCCCCTATCCTTCCAGCTTGTGAAGATCAAACCTATAGTCTTCAATCACGGTATTAGCTAACAGCTTTTCACACATATCCCTTACCCGTTCTTCAGCCGCCTTTTGATCCTCACTATTCATTTGAAGTTCCATGTATTTCCCTATTCGTACATCTTCCACCTCGTCGTATCCAAGTGTATGCAGCGACTCGTGAACAGCATTCCCTTGCGGATCTAACACACTTTCCCTTAAGGTTACATATACTGTTGCTTTAAACACCGACACTACCCCCAATTCTTTTTAAAATTTCCTGATAGGCTCCTTCTACATTTCCTAAATCACGTCTGAACCGATCTTTATCTAATTTTTCCTTTGTATGTGCATCCCAGAATCGACAGGTATCCGGAGAAATTTCATCTGCTAAAATAATCTCTCCTCCTTGGGTTTTACCGAACTCTAATTTAAAGTCCACTAAGATGAGATCCTTATCCAGAAGAAATTCTTTCATGATTTCATTGATTTTAAGAGCTTGGCTGCGAATGGTTCCTAATTCAGATTCTGAGCAGAGCCCTAGAATGGCAATGTGATCATTGTTAATGAAAGGATCACCCAGTTCATCATTTTTATAGTAAAATTCCACTAACACCTGCGGGAGCTCTTTCCCCTCCCCCCATCCCAATCTTTTGGCAAGTGATCCTGCTGTTATGTTTCGAACAACTACCTCAATGGGGATAATCTCCACTTGCCGTACCAGTTGTTCCGTTGATGAAATTCGTTTAATAAAATGGTTCTTTACCCCTTTTTCCTTTAAAAGACTAAGGAAAATGGAGCTGATCTCGTTATTTAAAGTTCCTTTCCCTGCGATTTTTCCTTTTTTCTCCCCATTAAATGCAGTAGCATCATCTTTATATTCAATCCAGCATGTTCCTTCCTCTGACGTTCTGAACACAATTTTCGCTTTACCTTCATAAAGCTTTTCTAATTTTTCCACTATCTGATCTCCTTTATCATCTTTAGCTATATAAATGATCAATCCCAAATTTGCAGTTCTTTGATTTGTTCAAAAATTTGTTCATGAGTGGAACCCAATAAATTCATATGACCCATTTTCCGATTTTCTACGTTTTCATCTTTCCCATACAAATGGAGTTTGGCTGCAGGAGGTAGCTGATCGATTTTTTCTAACACTCTGTTCAAATGCTTACCTAATATATTTACCATGATAATCGGGCTTAAAAGGGTAGTATCACCTAACGGTAGTCCACAAATTGTCCGAATATGTTGTTCAAATTGTGAAGTCATACATGCATCCATGGAAAAATGTCCGGAATTATGAGGTCTTGGGGCTAACTCATTTACGATAATATTCCCATCGTTTGTAAGAAACATTTCGATTGCAAGTAGTCCTACTGCTTGTAATGACTCTGCGATTTTTATTCCAATCGCTTCCGCTTGTGTTCTTTGACTATCGGTGATTCTTGCAGGAACTATAGACTGGTGCAGGATATTATTCATATGAATATTTTCAGCCACCGGGAAAGTTTTTACTTGTCCCAGAGAATTACGTGCCACAATGACTGACAATTCTTTGCTGAACGGAACAAATTGTTCCATAATCATTTCCACACCTGCTTTTTTCCAAACCTCCATGGCCATTGATATATTGTCTCTGTTTCGGATAACCCACTGGCCTTTTCCGTCATAACCTCCTGTGGCTGTTTTCATTACACAGGGCAGCCCAAAACGGTCAATAGCCGTACGAATATCCTTTTCGGTTTGAATGACCATGAATGGGGCAATCGGCACATTAAAAGACTGTAATGTGGATTTCTCACGAACTCGGTTTTGTGTTATTTTAAGGAGCTCGCTCCCTTGTGGGACAAGGGATGTACTTTCTAAGATAGCGGCTACATTCGAATTCACATTTTCAAATTCGTACGTTATGACGTCAGAGGAATCTGCCAATTCCTTTGCTGCTTCAATCTCAGAGTAGGAAGCGATAATTTGACGATCCGCTACTTGTCCACATGGGGAGTCAGGCATCGGATCCAATGTAATAAAGCGATATCCCATATTTCTCCCGGCCAGCGTAATCATTCTTCCCAGCTGTCCTCCCCCTAAAATGCCGATGGTAGAGCCTGGTTTGATTAATTTCAAACAATTCTCCTCCTTCAAATCAGACATACGAATCTGGTTCCATCTCACACATTAATGATTTTAGGTTATCCCTCACCATACTTTTTTACTTTTAAGAAACCCAAAAACTTTTATGGTGAAAAATGAGTTTCAGTGAAAAACAAAAAGGATAGAAATTCTCCTTTCGCCAAAAATAATAGAATGATTATTCAGGGGAGGCTGACAAAAAAATGGATTCAGAAATGCAGGAAAAATGCGGAGTATTTGGTGTATTTAATCACCCAAAAGCTGCCGATTTAACGTATTACGGCCTTCATGCTCTTCAGCATCGCGGTCAGGAGAGTGCAGGAATCGTGGCTAGCGACGGGAAAACATTCAGGCATCATAGGGGCATGGGATTAGTGACGCAAGTATTTTCACGTGATACCCTGGATCGACTTACCGGAAATATGGCCATTGGTCATGTACGTTATTCTACTTCTGGTGCTAGTTTACTTCAGAACGCACAGCCCCTCGTCTTTAAATATTATGAAGGCGATTTGGCCGTTGCCCATAACGGCAACCTCGTTAATGCCAATATCGAACGGAAAGTCCTCCAGCAGCAAGGAGCCATCTTTCAGACAACAACAGATACTGAAATTATTGCTCACCTGATAGCCCGTTCCAGTAAAAAATATTTTTCAGAATCGGCACCTGAAGTTCTTAAGCGGATTGACGGTTCATTCGCTGTGCTTATCATGACCAATAACCAAATGCTAGTTGCTCTAGATCGTCATGGATTACGTCCCCTTAGCCTCGGAAAAATTGGTGAATCCGTTATCGCGGCTTCCGAAACATGTGCTTTAAATGCGGTTGATGCTAAGTTTTGGAGAGATGTTGAACCGGGTGAATGGCTTCTTATCGATGAAAAGGGTATTCAAACAGGAAGATTTGCGGCAAAAGGAGAGGTTTCCCTTTGTTCCTTTGAATTTGTTTATTTTGCCCGGCCTGATAGTGTCATTCAAGGAAGAAGTGTCTTGGCTATCCGGAAAGAACTAGGTCAAATATTAGCGAAAGAACATCCAGTACCGGCGGATGTGGTCGTTGCTGTTCCAGAATCCAGTGTTCCTGCCGCGATTGGCTTTTCCCAGCAATCAGGAATTCCATATGAAATGGGGATTATCAAAAATCCCTATGCAGGCAGGTCGTTTATTGAACCTACGCAGGAATTACGTGATTTAGCCGTCCGCCTTAAATTAAGCGCTGTTGAAGAAATTCTTGCTGGTAGGAGAGTTGTCCTTGTGGATGATTCCATTGTTCGGGGAACAACAAGCAAGCGGATTGTCCAACTAATTCGTCAGGCAGGTGCCAAGGAAGTCCATGTCAGAATTACTTCACCTATGGTAAAAAACCCTTGTTTTTATGGTGTTGATATGCCAACAAAAGAAGAACTTTTTGCCAACAAACATGATCATGAACGGGCAATGGGTGAAGTCATCGGTGCCGATTCATTAGCCTTTTTAAGCACCGAAGGATTATTAGAGGCGGTAGATGTAGATCTTGCAGAAACCAGTAGTCGTTGTATCGCCTGTTTTAGTGGGGCTTATCCAACTAAATTATATTTGAAGTGATCTTCATAATAAAATGACAGGCGCCACTTTACAGTGATGCCTGTCATTTTACTTTCAGAAGAGTCTCTGGTTCCTTTTATAAAATAGGCGATAATAGCCTAGATACTGATTCTTTAAAATGTACCCATTGAGGACGATTTTGATACTGTTCAAGAGTAAATTCCCTGGATACTTTTAAATCCTCATAAAATGTTGCTGCCAATCTTTGTGCTATTCCCTCGTCATATAGAAAAGCATTCACTTCAAAATTTAATTTGAAACTTCTAACATCTAGATTTGCCGTTCCAACAGATGATATTTCTTTATCTACAATAATGGTTTTGGAATGAATAAAACCATTATCGTAGATGTACACTGTTGCCCCAGCCTTAAGTAATTCACCAACATAAGACAGGGTTGCCCAATATACAAACATGTGATCGTGTTTATTAGGAATCATAATTTTGACCTCAACGCCCGATGAGCATGCAATTCGAAGGGCATCTAAAAAACTTGTATCTGGAATAAAATAAGGAGTTTGGATGAGAATCGAATTTTGTGCTGATAAGATCATTTTTATGTATCCATTTTTAATATGTTCTATTTTAGAATCCGGCCCGCTTGTAACGATTTGTATGCCGATATTCCCTTTAGAACCATTATCTGGAAAGTAATTTGGCTGATAGTTGATATCTTGGTGATTGGATGCCTGATTCCAATCGAGAATAAAACGAGTCTGAATTGCCTGAACAGCTGTGCCCTGTATCCTTAAGTGAGTGTCTCGCCAATACCCAAATTTTTGATTTACACCAAGATACTCTGTACCAATGTTAAAACCGCCTAAATAACCAGTTTTTCCATCAATAACGACTAGCTTACGATGGTTTCGATAATTTAATCTTAGGTTAAAAAAGAAGAATTTTGATGGGAAAAAGATTTCCACCTCACCACCAGCTTTAAGAAGATCGCTGAAAAATTCTTTAGATAACCTCCTCGAACCCACCTCATCATATAAAACCCGTACTTTAACCCCTTCTTGAGCTTTCTTTGCTAGAATTTCTACCAGTTTTTTGCTTAGCTGATCTTTTTTAATAATATAGTACTGTATATGAATATGGTCCTTGGCTCCTTCAATATCTTTTAACAAGGTGTTAAACTTCTCTATACCATCTGTCAACAAATCCACCGAGTTATCTTCCGTTAAAACAGCATCATTGTTAATTAAATTCATATATATTAAACTTTTACCGTTTCTTGTAGCTTGATTGCGGAACTGAAATTGATGGGAACGAATCTGGCTCAATTGGGTTGATAACTTTTTTTGGATTCCTATCTTTTTTTGGTCCTCCCATTGAAAAAGGTTAGAGCGGCTTAGGTTTTGTCCGAAAATTATATACAAGATAAAGCCAAATATAGGCATGAAAAATAGAACGAATAACCAGGCCCATGAGGAAACAGCTTCTCGCCTTTCCCGAAAAGTAACAATAATCGCCAAAAAAATATTCAGTATAATAATTAACCATAAGAAAGTAATCAACACGAAATGAATTCCTCTCAAGAAAAGATATTAATAATAGTTTATCTATTTGATTTTTCTTTACTCTTGAAATGTAGTTTTTTCCAAAAATAAAGGAACGGGCTCTTTTTATTTTGCCTTAAAAACGCATGTCACCCATTCATTACTTTGCTTCCATTCCTTCAACCCGAATCCAGCATCTTTAAATAAAGTCACAACGTGATGGTAATTCCATTCCAGCATGCCTGACAATAAAAACGTACTGCCCTTGCAATCTAAGAGTCTTTGGGCCTTAAGGATATCAATATTTTCCTGTGTTCCGATATTAAGAAAAATCCAATTATAATCTTTATTAATTCGATTCATGTTCTTGATTAGGTCACTTTGAAACACATTCACCGGCATCACTCCATTTAATTCACACTGATATAGAATTTCCCGCTCGACCGGTTGAATGTCATATGTTTCGATAAGGTTTGCTCCCCTAAGGGCGGCAGCAACGCTTAACACCCCTGAACCGGCTCCAATGTCAGCAACACTCAATCCTGTAAAATCATGTTTTAATATGAAGGACAGACAATCTTTTGTGGTTTCATGATAACCTGTACCAAAATTCCCTTGGGAGTCTAGTACAATCCGCTTTTCTTTGTCGTAATGGTTCTTCCTGTCTGGAGTGGTGATCACCCAGCCATTTTCAAGAAAAATATCATCGAAAGTTTGCTGGAAATTCAGTTCATTTACTTCCTTCATAACAAGACCAGATTCATCAATGTTTAATAATTCTACTAAGTTACGTCGCTCTTTCGCTTCGACATAATCATTGATATAGATATTAAGTTCAGTTGTTTCATTTTTCTTCTCAACAAAGTCATAGCCGTTGGCATCTGTTACCACATCTAAAGGAATCTCGTAAAAGGTTTGGTAATAGCCTTTTTGATATAAATGCGTAATGATTCTATCGATCTTTTTTGTTGGGAGTTTTACGGTAATGGCATACATCGTTTTTCTCCTATCTGTTGGGCATGGAGTTAAAGCCAACATCGTCATTCTTTTTATCATTATCGCCAGTTGAAAAGAAAAGAAAACCATTTGGTGTGAGGTTTTTATTAAGTGAGAATGAATGGTGAACAAATAGTAAAACTGCTTCAACTTTAGAATGTTACGTGGTAGTGTCACCCCTAAAATAAGCGACCCTAAGGTCGCTTATTTAACATATTTTATGCGAATAACGTTTGCACCTGAGTTCTTAAACTGTCGCCTAAAAGTTGAATAAACTTTCAACAATGTGATTAAGACCAATTAACCTAAAACCTAAAATATGTAACTCACTTAAACCAAAGGCTAGTATGAGTATGGAAAAGTATAAAAGGATTTCCTTTTTTTCTTTATTTCTCCATACTTGTCGAATATCAATTAATGCTACCGCGACAAATAAAATGATTAGTCCAACCGTTCCCATTATGGTTCAACTTCCCTTATCTTAACTTGTGTTGGTTCAATTACCAGCCCCGATCTTCTAACGTTTGACTCAATCTTCATGTTAAAGACGACATCATTTAGATAATCTTTATTTTTCCCTCTTTTTGCCCACACCTCAGGATAAAATCTCCTTACTTCTTTTCCAATGCCATAAATATCTGATTGTAGTTCTTTGGCTGTATTAAATTCCTTTTGAACATAAATCTTAATATTCTTCGATATTTCTTTCTCAATGTATTTTATGTTCTCCTTTTCAAGCAAATCAGTTGAACACGATTGATCAATTACATTTCCTTCTAAACTAATATCCATTTTCATTTCTATTTGATTATTCTTAACACGTGGTATAAGTTTATTTGTAAAATCCGTGACTAAAAAAACGAATTTCTCGTTATCCGAATTTGGACACGTTCCTTGTATAGTTGCATAGTTTAGTTCATTAAAGACTATCTCTGTTCCCATCGTGCTAGACCCATCAATATATCCAACCATCTTATCACTCTTAAAAACGGCAACTCCATTTAATTGATAAGTTTCTATCTTACCTCTAATTTTTTTGGAATCGATAACGTCAAGGACAGAATCCACACCAGGTGTTAAAAGTTGAGCTGTAAAATCCCTGAGCTTAATTCTTCTTGCTGATATTTGCCTCATCTTTGATCCATCTAGTATATCAGCCATAGCTTTTGAGGATATATTACCAAGTTCTATTTTCTGGTTTAATAAGTCTTCCGCTGACCCTTTTGTCACAACTACGTAAGACCCGGCCCTGCTATCTCGATCCCGTTCAAACCATGTTAATAATGGAGCTAACCCTTCTCTCGCTAGTGATTCACTAAATATAATGATTTGTAAATGTGCCCAATACAAACGTCTCGGCGAGATTTTGTTCAGATTTTCAATGGCCATCATCACCGTTTTTCCCTTTCCTGTAACGGACCAGGTAGGGAGTTCCGAACCAGAGCCTTTTCCTCCTTCTGGTGCGGGTTTAATAACTTGTGCGGTCACTTTATATAATCCTTGGGCTCCTTTATCAATTCCCACCCCTACTACCACCGCTACTTGGTTTAACTCTTTTTTATCCCAACACCCAGACAGAAGAATTATACAGATTATGACAAATAATAACCTGACCATACTACCTTCTCCTTTTATGTGGAATCTCTGCTATTATCTTGAAGTCTAGTTTGATTTTCTTTTGCAATTTCAGTTGGTCTTTTTTTCATATTCCACCAAGGTGTTCGGACGAATACATCTCTCCAGTTCTCCTTATGGACCGGAACCAATGGTGATAGATATGGGACACTAAACGAACGTAACGTATTTAGATGAACAAAGATAAATATTAATCCGAAAATTAAGCCAAAAGCACCTAGAACGGCAGATAGTATAATTAAACTAAATCTTATTAACCGTGAGGCAATAGATAAATTATACGACGGGGTCGTAAACGAGCAGATTGCCGTAAGTGAAACGACAATAACGGTCGCTTGCCCCACTAGCCCAGCATCCACTGCAGCTTGTCCTAGTACGAGTCCTCCAACAATGGAAACCGCTGCACCAATGGTTTTAGGGAGCCTTAAACTAGCTTCCCTTAATATCTCAAATGTCAGCTCCATTAATAAGATTTCAACGGCAACACCATAAGGTACCCCTTCTCTTTGTCCAGTTAATGCAATAAGTAAGGGTGTTGGTATCATTTCCTGATGATAGGTTAGAACAGCTACATAAAAACCAGGAAGCACAAACGATAGGAGGAAGGTAAAGCTTCTCAATAATTTTAAAAAACTGGAGAAATCATAACGTTGATAATAGTCCTCATTGGATGTTAGAAACAATCCAATAGTAGAAGGAACTAACAATGCAGCGGGCGTACCATCTACTAAAATGCCGACTCTTCCTTCCAAAAGTCCTGCTGCTATTCGATCAGGTCTCTCTGAGTTAAATATTGTAGGAAAAGGTGTATAACCCCGAGGGTCTTCAATCATTTCTTCTATATATAGAGAATCTAAGATACCGTCAATATCAATTTTTTCAAGTCGGGATTTTACTTCTTTATAAATTTCCTCCTTAGCTACACCCTCAATATAAAGAATCGCGATTGGCGTTTTGGTCACTTTCCCAAGTGATAGTTTCGCAACCTTTAGCTTACCCGAATGAATTCTTTTCCGAACTAAACCAATGTTTGTCATTAATGATTCGTTAAACGATTCTCTTGGTCCCCGAACGACTGACTCCACATTAGATTCGGAGACAGTCCGCCTCTCCCCTCCAGCCGTATTCGCTGCAATCGCTATTCTTTCTCCTTCCTTGAGGACAATTGTATATCCTTGGACAAGAAATTCAAAAAGTTTCTCAAAGGTATCAATACAGGCTGACTGTTTTGTAGTAATGTGCCATTCCTCTAACGGCTTTGACATATTCTTAAATAAATCCTCTAACACATGCTCTTCTATTGAATCTTTGTTAGTAAGGCTATCTAAGTAAACAATGGCAAGCTTCTTATCATTCATAAATCGGATTGATAGGTCAGACTCTTCCCCAAAGTATTCTTTTAGCCGTTCGACATTCTCCAACAAATGAACGTTTAAATTATTTTCCTCAGCATTCGTTTTTTTTCTTTCAGTTGACCGGTTTCTTAACATGATTCTTTAGCTCCCTTCATTTGTCCTCCTGATCTTCCTAATCTGACTTACGATTAGAAGTATGAAAGGAAATACTAAACCTAGAAGGGTTGAATAGAATGGGTAAATATCTCTTTGAAAACGATAAATTCCAATTAAATCCTCACTATTTATAATAGAAACGATAGCTATTAGAGCAGATACGGGACCAACTAAAATCACGTAATCTTTGATATGAAATAACTGTGCAATGCCAACGACAAGGGCATATAAAAACAAAGATACTTTCGTAAATGATCCTAATGCCCACAGCATCACTCCAATAATATCTAATCGTTGCAAGGCACCTATTTCAATATCACGAAGCATTTGGAAGGTTGGAAAATATAAACCAACTGAACGCTCTTCACCAAAAATGGCGATAACCCCAGTTAATGGCCCTATAAACATTCCAATTAAAATTAACATCGTGAAAATTGTGTATTTTTTTAGACTTTTAGTCGAGGAGACATTGGCAAATATCATACTTAAAACAAAAAACGAACTGTAAACTGATGTTATACTCAGTGTG
This sequence comes from Neobacillus sp. Marseille-Q6967, assembly GCF_946151075.1. Classification (GTDB taxonomy): domain Bacteria; phylum Bacillota; class Bacilli; order Bacillales; family Cytobacillaceae; genus Neobacillus. The sequence goes on from NZ_OX267715.1 coordinate 1,718,736, forward strand.
CCAAGTAAAACTGAGTCTAGTCCATTTTCTAAAACAGGTAAAAAATTCCGATAATCCTTATCCTTATGAGTCAGTATGGAAGCAACAATTCCAATCGGAATCATCATCACTAAAAAAGCCTGATTTGTTCTTGCTAATACCTCAAGACGGTTCCTGACAGCATAAGCTGCAAGAATTAGGATGGCGATTAGAAAAACAACAATTGGTGTCCGTGGAGTTATAGCTGAGGTATAGAATTCTCCAAAACCTCTAATTGAAAGGGTAGCTTCGTGCAAAAAATAAAGAAGAAACATGACGACGAAAATCTTTCCTATCCATTTTCCTAATATTAACTGTGTATATTCGATAAGAGTGCATCCATTAAATCTCTGTGCTAAAATTGAAACGAATAACCCAATCAGGACGGCCGGAACACTCGCAAATAGTAATGCTATCCAGCTATCCCTCCCGGCATAATGAGTTATGATTGGAATATAAAGTAAATGCCCCGTGACAGTCACACTGGAAACACCAAGCATTAATGCTTGAATCTTTGAGATCTTAACAAGTTCCAAATTTACAACCTCTCAATTCCTATTTTGGATAAAAATGTTATATTTAACTTCCCACAAATAGTTTGGATTATTCGCCAATCCTTCTAAATATAAAAAGCAGTTCAAATAGTTTGAACCGCTTTTTGTTTTTATGCAAATCGATAATAAATCAATAAAAAAGTGGATAGAACGAAAATGAAATTCAAAAATACAAAGATGAATTGATCTAATTTTGTTTTATGCATCTTAATGGGCGGGTTGTAGAATGAGACACCTTCAATAATAAATATCAGTAACACAATATGAATCATGAAATGACCAATGATTTCTGTCATTCCAAATAGCATTGTTGTTGAGATAAAGATTACTGTTACCACTAACCCGAGCACCCTATTAAGAATACCGACAACCAGTAAATAACCGACAACGAATTCGATAAATGCTGCCATTACCACAAAGATCCCTGGTTCAAAGCCAAAAGTAGGTACATGGTGATTGGCCACGATATCTAACGCCATACTTGGATAGACCCATTTTTCAACCGCGACCCAACTTAAAGATAAACCTGTCCCTAAATAAAGGAACGGAAAGCCTGCATTTTCTAACTTTGTGTTACCCACCAATAAGACTCCAATAATCGCTACATAAAATCCGTAATCTAACATATAGAAAATGCCATGATGAATGGTCACATAGATAAATAATCCAAATAAAATGGATGCCCCCATTTTTGTTGCAATATGATGAGGAATTAGCAGCAATCCGATAGTAATCCATATCATGACCACAACAAAACTATTATCGACATGAAATTCGGGAGCAAATAATGTTCCATTGATTACTTGAAGCATTAACGCAGCAGCTGTCCCGTATTTTAACAGGTATCTTGAATACTTCCTTAAACTCGAGAGGCGGTCCTCCCACTTTTTCACGATTCCCCATTCCGCCATTTTGGGGATAATTAAAGTTAATGAAGCTAACACAATGGCGGCGACTAAAGTTAATAGCATAAAAATAGGTGATAATATCTGTTCAATTGACTCCTTTTGTGGAGCTACATTTGTGAACCACTTCACATGAGCATCTGTAAAAAAAGGTGTCATAATAAGTCCGACTAACAATAGAATTTGAAAGATCTTTTTCATCTGTAATCCCCCTAGATAATATATACAACATGACTATAGTGATAATATAACAGGAATATTTTCTTCATGACCATCCTATTATTGAACATTATGTGAAATCCTTCACATAATTGAACGTGTTATTTTAGGCACCTACCATTCTAATGGATTGGTAGGTGCCTCGAACTCTCCTAATTTCGGTTAAAATCAAATGACGGAAATTATTCGAATACTAGAAAAACGATTCTTTAGAACCCCTACTTTTTAGAAATTTCATAGTGATCGTCATCATAACTCATTCCATCTTGGATGTTTAACCTGTGGTTTTATTTTCTGCAACGACTTTTTTCAATGCTTGAAAAATTGTCTCCGTTGGCTGCGCACCCGTAAGGGCATACTTTTTATTAATCAGAAAGAATGGGACACCTGTAATACGATATTGTTGTGCTGTTTGCTCATCCGCTCGAACCTCGTCTGCCATCTCGTCACTTGCCAGCATTTTTACGACTTCTTCACGGTTTAACCCTACTTCTACTGCCAGCTCCCTTAACGTTTCATGATCAGCTATATGTTTGGATTCGGTAAAATGGGCACGTAAAATTCGCTCGGTCATTTCTTTCATTAAGCCCTTTTGTTTGGCAAACATCGTCAAACGGTGAGCATCAAAGGTGTTCGTTAAAATCAGGGTATCCATTTGATAATTCAATCCAACATCCTTCGCCATTTGTACCATGCGTTCAGTATTAGCCTTTGATTGAGCGATGCTCATACCATATTTCTTCGCTAATACTTCATATATATTTTCTTTTATATCCCGGGAAGCTGTTGGATCCAATTCGAAGCATCGATAGGTCACTTCAATCGGGTGGTTAATCTGCTTAATGGCGTCCTCCAGACGCCTTTTGCCAATATAGCAGAATGGTCAAGCAAAATCCGTCCACATTTCGATATGCATGTTATATCCCCCTCCAATTCGTTATTCTCGTATAGTATAGGGGTAAAGGGGGTATTTTACACGCAACTTACTTAATCATTGTCAACTCTTATCATTTAGGCATAACCCTTGGCTTTACGGTTAAAATGATGAAGAAAAACTCTAGATGGAGGAACGACTATGGTTGACAAACAAATGGAGAAAGAGTTACATGAGATTATTGAAAGAAGGAGCACTGGAAAGACAAGCTTTTCTGAATTTTTGGGAGAATTATCTAAAATCGGGATTATTCAATACGATATTGATGTTGCCACAGGTCAAGCCACGTACAAGGGCGAGCACACAGAGTTAAAAACAGAACCTCAAGTTAACTTTGTGATTTCAAATCACTTTAATAGAAATCAAGCGATGCAAATAATCGCAAACATTACACTCCCCTTTTTAGACTTTCTAAGGGAGATCGCTAATGTGGGTATTACAACCTATAACGTAAATATTACCGAAAAAAAGGCTATTTACGTGGGGATGAATGGTGAACAAATAATAGAACCGCTCCAACTATAAAAAAAATAAGCGACCCTAAGGTCGCTTATAAATGTTCTTTTAATCTTTATTTTTCAAATCTAGTACGGGAGTTGTACCAAATTAATGTATGATAAATATAATAGTAGTATTAAGAAATTAATAGACAAGCTGGGTGGTGATCAGATTGGAACCTAAATGGCTGGATTGGTCAAAACAGCTTCAGTCCATTGCGCAGGCGGGACTAACCTATTCAAAAGACGTTTATGACTTGGAGAGATTTGAATTAATCAGAAAGATAAGTATTGAGATTTTAGCGCATCACACTAATATTGAAATGCCTGTCATTAAAGATTTGTTTGCCAATGAAACAGGTTATGCAACACCAAAGGTTGATATTAGGGCTGTCGTCTTTAAGGACGGTAAAATATTAATGGTCCAGGAAAAGTCCGATGGTAAATGGGCTTTACCCGGCGGCTGGGCTGACATTGGACTAACCCCTAGTGAAGTAGCTGTAAAAGAAGTAAAAGAAGAATCGGGATTTGATGTAAAAGCGCTCAAATTATTGGCTGTAACCGATCATAAATGCCATCCGCATCCTCCTTCTCCTTATCATATTTATAAACTATTTATCCATTGTGAAATAGTAGGCGGCGCGCCGGCCCAAGGCATAGAAACTAGCGGAGTCCAATTCTTTGAAGAAAATAAAATGCCTCCGCTATCAACAGCCCGAAATACAAAATCACAAATAGAAATGGCTTTTAAGTACTTAAAAAATCCACAAGAAAACGTTTATTTTGATTAAGAGTTTTACTGAAAAAGACCAAGATGTATTTTGATAATCTTTCAAAATACACCTTGGTCTTTCAGCTCTTACGTAAATCGAATGAATATCCCAGCCTTATCGTCATGACGAAGATTATTCTGTTTCTCAAAATGTTCTAATTCAATGGCATACCTATCAATACCGGATTGTTCAATCTTTTTAAAAGTTTCTTCGATGGATTCATGGGGATGAAAAAGTCCATCTGTTATCATTAATAAAGTTTTGATTTCACTGATATTTACTTGACCATGCTGAATAAAATTTAGAACTTCCTCACTTCCATTCGCTACCGAATAACCATATGGCCTATTCGCTAATGAACGATTAAAGATAAGCTGATGCGTAAGATCTTCAAAATATTTCTCATTAGGTAGGTTAACTCCTTGTTTTCTTTGTTCCTCACGCCATACCTTTGCTCTACTACTGATATCTTTTACGGTATCCCTTGTTAAGGCTTTTATTGTTCCATTTTGATACTCCGTAATGATCATACAATCACCAAGCTGTGCATAAGAAATCTTTCCTTCTTTTTCAATCTTTATAATGGCAGCACAGGTTGACCAAAGATGTTCATATTTTTCCTGATTCACCTTGTATTTTTCCATATGGTCTCTCAACATTCTATTAGCAGCCACGATTCCTTTTACTAATGAAAGGTGACTTCGGTAGAGTCTAAAGAAATAATCTTTAAATATATTAGAAGCTAAATACGCACCGTTCATTCCGTTTTCATCTTGGAAAGCTACCAATGGTGTTGCCCCATCAAAAACCCCATAAACATTTAACTTTTTATTTAATACGATTGAATCTTCACTTACACGTTTATGGGGGGCAGCTCTTATAAATGACTCCACCTTCATTGGTTCCCCACCTTCGTTTTTATCAATAATTAGCTATTAGATTAAGAGATTGCTCGAGAAGTTTAAACTTCTGAATTTTTCCTGACGCCGTCATTGGGTAGGAATCCGTAAAGAAGACGTACTTTGGAATTTTATGACGGGAAATTTTTTCTTTACAAAATTCTTTAATCTCTTCCGCTGTGAGGGTGCATCCTTCTTTCAAAATGATCCATGCCAAGACTTCTTCCCCCCATCGCTCATCCGGAACACCGATTACCTGTGCATCGACAATTTTTGGGTGCGTGTATAGAAATTCTTCGATCTCACGAGGATAGATATTTTCTCCCCCACGGATAATCATATCCTTAAGACGCCCTGTGATTCGACAGTACCCATTTTGATCCATAACGGCTAAGTCCCCGGTATGTAACCATCCATCCTTATCAATCGCTTCCCTTGTGGCATTAGGATTTTTATAATAACCTTTCATCACATGATAGCCTTGCGTACATAATTCACCTACTTGATTGTAAGGGAGTTCACGTGATGTTCCTGGTTCAACAATCTTCACTTCTACATTTGGAAGGGCTCTTCCAACAGTTTCCACTCTCAGTTCTATAGGATCATCGGTACGAGTTTGTGTAATCACTGGAGAGGATTCAGTCTGGCCATAACAAATGGTGATTTCTGACATATTCATTTTATTCATAACATTTTTCATGACTTCAATCGGACAATTGGAACCTGCCATCACGCCTGTTCTCAGCGAAGATAAATCATACTTTTCAAAATCTGGATGATTTAATTCAGCAATAAACATGGTAGGTACTCCATGTAATGCGGTACATTTCTCTTGTTCAACGGTTTGAAGGACAACTTCAGGATCGAATTCCTGAACAGGTACCATTGTTGCACCAGCACTCACGGCAGCAAGTGTTCCGATCACGCACCCAAAACAGTGGAAGAATGGAACAGGAATACAGAGACGGTCTTCTTGTGTTAACTTCATACACTTCGCAATATTGTACGCATTATTGGCTAAATTGCTATGTGTGAGCATTACACCTTTTGGAAATCCTGTTGTCCCCGATGTATACTGCATATTAATCACATCATCGGGTGCCAAAGCCAAGGATCGTAGTTTGAGTTCCTCATCTGTTACATGATCTGCCATTTCGAGGATGTCAGACCAATTAAAAACACCCTTGTACTGTTTCTCGCTTAGGACAATGATATTTTTTAGGAGTGGCAGTTTCTTTGATTCTAGTTTTCCAGGTTCACAACTTTCAAGCTCAGGGCAAAGTTCGTAAATCGTATCAATATATGAATTGCCTCGGTATTCTTCAATTAAGATCAGGGTCGTTGCATCTGATTGTCTTAATAGATATTCGAGTTCAGTCGAACGGTAATTCGTGTTTACTGTTACTAACACGGCTCCCATTTTTCCTGTCGCAAATTGCAAACTGACCCATTCCGGGACGTTTGTGGCCCACAAAGCAACATTTTCTTCTTTTTGAATTCCAAGTGCCATTAATCCTTTTGCAATTTTGTCACAGACTTCATTGAACTCTTTGTACGTATACCTAAGCCCCCTATCCGGGTAGACGAGTGCCTCGTGGTTTGGCATTTCTAAAGCTTTGTCCTGTAAAAGCTGTCCTATCGTTTTTCGAATCAAATTCGTCATCGCTATTCCTCCAATTCATCCTAAATGGTGAGCTATGTTTCCTTCGTTCCCCCGCCCTCTATTGGTAGCGCTTACAAGTAACTTGTATAGGAGATAAGATCCTTTTGAAAAAAATAGTAACATATCAATCTTTCATCTTCAAATTTATTACCAGAAAAATTTTTATATTCCGAATTATTTCATTATTAGTTTACTTAAAAATGCCAGACACTTCCATATAAAGGATGCGCCTGGCACTTTACTTATATTACGCCCTATCAAAATGGACAGATGTATCTTTATTTAATAATAATTGAGATAGCGCACCTGCATATAAATACAATCTATGCATCGGTCTCGTCATCGCCACATACAACAATTTGATATCCAACTCTACTTCTGAGTACGATTCTTCTAAGGCAAGGATGAGAACGGCATCAAACTCCAATCCCTTTGAAAGGTAGGATGGTACGATCACAATGCTTCCCTTTTTCATATCTTCCTTTTCTTCTAGTAGCTGAATTGGCAGATTACTATTCTCTAACAAATTATATATTCTTAAGCAATCTTTGTCCGTTTTGCCAATAATCGCAATCGAGTTAAGTCCTTCTTCTTTAAGTAACTGGATATCTTGTTCAAGCCGCTCTCTTACCTGCTGCAAATTGCTTGGATCAATTTTTGTAAACCGTGGTTTCTCGCCATGGCGAATGACTGGTTCTACTTTTGGCAAGTCTTTATCCATAATTGAAAGAATATCATTTGCTAACTGCATAATCTCGACCGTCGTTCGATAACTCTTTTGTAACGTTTGATAATTCGCATTTGGGAAAATATCCTTAAACAACGGCTCCCAACTGTGCAACCCACGGTAGGAATGAATGCCTTGGGCTAAATCGCCAACAATTGTAAACAAATCCGTTTCAAAGCCATCTTTTAATGCTGCAAATTGAAAGTAACTATAATCCTGCGCCTCATCAATGAAAACACTTCTCATTTTATAGGGTTCTTCGATTCCTTCTAGTTTTGCTTTCATATAAAATAACGGAGCTAAATCCTCTAATTCTAGAAGATTTTTATCAAAAATCTTTTGACAATAGTTACTTAATTTCCTGCATTCAATCTCTGACAGAGTTTCTGAATACTTTTGTAAAAGTTCAGGCGAAGTCATCAGTTCCTGATATAAAGTAAAAATATCTTTTTTCACAAAACTATTCATATAATTTTTTACCGCTGTCTTCGACTCTTGTTCCACCGCACTGATTCTTTTTTCTTTTGTATCCATGAAGCTGACTACTTTTTCTCTTCTTTTATCCGGATACAGCCGGGTGGTATAGAGCACCTTATCTAAAAGTTCGTCGTATTTACTATTAATTTTGGCTAGAATGATTGATTTTTTTATTCTAACATCATTTGCTAATACATTTTTAATTTTATCTAGTCTTTTATAGATTGGCAGGTATTGAAATTCTTTTAAATACAGTTTCTTGAGATTTTGTCCTCTCATGAGGCGGGATTTTTCAATGATAAAATCCTCTGATGGTGCCAAATTTAATTCAATTTCTTTTAAATAACGATCGATTAAACTCTTAAATTCCAGCGATCCTTTAAAGCTTGTAACCTCTTGCATCCATTTTGATTTTTCTTCTGCTTTTATAAGCTTCATTAATTTTGAATGTGGTGATAATAATTTTATTTTCTTCCCTAAGCAGCTTCTCATGAAATCAATATAGGTGGTTTGTTTGATCTTATTTACTCCTAAATCAGGGAGAACGGCGGAAATATAATCGATAAACAATTTATTTGGTGCAAGAATCATTAATTTTTCTGGAGGAAATCGATATCCGGACGAGTATAAAAAATAAGATATTCTATGGAGAGCTATAGTTGTTTTACCGCTTCCTGCAGCTCCTTGAACGATGATGGGGTGTTTTAGCGATGCTCGGATGACTTCATTTTGCTCGTTTTGGATGGTCGCCACAATTTCTGTTAATCGATTATCAGCCTTTCCTGATAACGACTTCTGCAATAGCTCATCATGGGTGGTTAAATCGATGTCTCTAATCTCCTTTAATAAACCATCCTCTATTTCATACTGTCTTTTTAGAGATAAATAACCAATTTGTGTTTCACCATAGGCTTCATAGGTGACATTCCCTAAACGGCCATCATAGTAAACATTTGCAATCGGCGACCGCCAATCCACAATGATGGGAATTTGATTTACACGGTCAAACAGTGAGGCTTTCCCTATATACAAAATCTCCTCATTGGTTTCGCCACTGCTGGTAAAATTAATTCTTGAAAAGTACGGTTTGCCGATGATGCTTGCTAACCTTTCCAGTTCCGTTTCGGCCAGTTCTAAATATTGAGCATTCGTCAAAAGCGTCATGTAGCTTAAACTACTATCGGAAGTATCCAGGTCAGCAAAAGCTTCCTTCAGATTTTCAACAAACTGTTCTTTATTCCCCTTCGACATTTCCAAAACGCTTTTAATATATTCCTTGGTAAACTCTAAGCGCTCAACTTCTGATTGGTAATCCTTATGATCACGAACTGATTTTTGTTTTTTCTGGCTCATTCTCTAATTAAGTCACCTCTCAATAATGGAACAGGCTGGTAAACAATCTAAGTAAGCAATTTGACAACAAAAAGATACATCTACAAATTTTTGCAGATGCATTCATTAACAATGGAGACTTATTTTACCATTTAACAATTGATTATACAATATACTTGATGGTAACAAGTGAAAAATATAGTCAACTTTATCTGGCTGCAAAACTATCTATTATTTCTTATTAAACCACCATAATAATAAAAGTAAGTTCAGCATTAAGGCTTTCACTCTTTCTTAAAGACTGTTCTGGAATGATTCCCTTCCATCCTAGATATTCCTTGTAACGGGCTTCATTCTCTTGGAATGATTCCCTTCCATCCTAGATATTCCTTGTAACGGGCTTCTTTCTCTTGGAATGATTCCCTTCCATCCTAGATATTTCTTGTAACGGGCTTCTTTCTCTTGGAATGATTCCCTTCCATCCTAGATATTTCTTGTAACGAGCATCTTTCTCTTGGAATGATTCCCTTCCATCCTAGATATTTCTTGTAACGGGCTTCTTTCTCTTGGAATGATTCCCTTCCATCCTAGATATTTCTTGTAACGGGCAACTTTCTCTTGGAATGATTCCCTTCCATCCTAGATATTCCTTGTAACGGGCATTTTTCTGCTGGAATGCTTCCCTTCCTAGATATTTCTTGTAACGGGCTTCTTTCTCTTGGAATGATTCCCATCCATCCTAGATATTCCTTGTAACGGGCTTCTTTCTCTTGGAATGATTCCCATCCATCCTAGATATTCCTTGTAACGGGCTTCTTTCTCTTGGAATGATTCCCTTCCATCCTAGATATTCCTTGTAACGGGCTTCTTTCCCTTGGAATGATTCCCTTCCATCCTAGATATTTCTTGTAACGGGCTTCTTTCTCTTGGAATGATTCCCTTCCATCCTAGATATTTCTTATAACGGGCTTCTTTCTCTTGGAATGATTCCCTTCCATCCTAGATATTCCTTGTAACGGGCATTTTTCTCCTTGAATGATTCCCTACCATCCTAGATATTCCTTGTAACGGGATTCTTTCTCTTGGAATGATTCCCTTACAATCTAGATATTCCATGTAACGGGCATTTTTCTCCTTGAATGCTTCCCTTCCATCCTAGATATTTCTTGTAACGGGCATCTTTCTCTTGGAATGATTCCCTTCCATCCTAGATATTCCTTGTAACGGACATCTTTCTCTTGGAATGATTCCCTTCCATCCTAGATATTTCTTGTAACGGGCATCTTTCTCTTGGAATGATTCCCTTCCATCCTAGATATTTCTTGTAACGGGCATCTTTCTCTTGGAATGATTCCCTTCCATCCTAGTTATTCCTTGGTACGGGCATCTTTGCCTTGGAAAAATGCCCTACGAACAGGATATCCCCGTGAACGGGAACCTTTCGCTTGAAATAATCACCTTTTGTTTACAGTTTTACTCCTTTAGTAGTTCTTCAATGTATCCTATTGCTCCCTTTAGCCGGTTCTCATAATTTCCACTCAAGTTTTTATAATCAATGTTATGTTTTTTCAATAATGTCTTTAAGTGGTGGTTGTTCTTTGCTCGAGCAGTTTCCTCTCCATGAATTCTTAGCCCATCATCGACCCATTGAACATCTGGTTCAAGGAAAAGCCAAAGATCGTAGTCTTGTAGTTTCGCGATTTCATCTAGAACCGTTTGATGTTCATGATTGTAAAGGTTGGAGTAAAATTGGGTTACGATGGCTTCAGTATCGATAAAAACAATTTTGTTCGCTTTTTCGACTGCCTTTATTTCTTCCATTTTATGACCATAAGCAATTTGCAGATAGTCTTCTTTTACGATAATTCCTTCACACCCGCCTAATTCTTCACAAACGGTCCGGCCATACTCCGCTGCATAGGTGGTGTTGTATATTTTGGCGAGATTTTTCACTAGGGTTGATTTTCCGCAGCTTTCGGTTCCAACAATCACAATCTTCTTTATAAAATAAGGTTTCACCACGTCAGGAATGTACTCCCAGTTCTTAAATACACCTTCATGTCGGATTTTTGTAGCAGAAATGTACACACGGGTGCGATTTGGATCAATCAGGACATGTTTTGAGTCTGGATAGAGTTCCTTAAAGATATCGTTATATTCACATTCAGAGCTAAACACGTAATCTATCGGTTTACCAATCTCTTTTTTAATAAGTTGAGCTCCCTCTGCCCAGTTGTAATGTTCATTGTCTTGGTTATCTTCAATCGATAGTACCTTTACGTGCGGCATATCTTTTGTTAATTTGGAAAGCCACCGTAGACGAATTTGTGCTGGAATATAGTTTATCTTCGTACTCTCACACAGTTCCCTGTCTCGCCTTTCGCTATGTGATAATACAACATACAGCTCATCAACCATGGATGAAGCATGAACGATCGCATACACATGGCCGAGATGTAATGGAAGGAACTTACCCCCAATAAAACCAACTGTCATTTAAACCACCTCCTAAAGTTGTTGACTATATAGTTTCCGCCAGTTGATATAGCCATAAATGCTGTTGACAAGGAATGCCGACCACATCACTAACATGGAGAAGTCATTACCACCTTGCGAACCGAGAGCACTCGCCCATAGGAAAATCGATAATACATTTACTGAAATCCATAGAATCCATTGTTCTGTTAACCGTTTCAACATCATGATTTGTGCCGTTATGGACAATACATTCGTAACTGAATCCGTCCAAACATTGTTGCCGCCCAAGTATTTCAAGAAGAAGCCATATCCGACCGTAAAGATCAGAACAACTAATACGGTATAAAACCAGCCTGTTTTTGAAAGGCGTTTGATTGTTACATCTTCCCCTCTCACTCCATTCTCTGTTTTATTCTTTTTCCACAAATAAATCCCGATAAATTGCACTGGAAAGTAAAACAATGCATTTAACATGACTTCTCCATAAAGACCATAGCCGTATGCAATATAAGCATAGGTTGACGTTTGGATCATCCCCCAATAATAATTGGAGATTTTACCCTTCGCCACTAACACAACACACAGCATCCCACTTATCGATGAAATTAAGCCAATAAGTGAATCTTTCCAAGCAAAGAATAGATAAATGTTCACCATTGTGAAGGTGAGCAGCCAGACAATTTCAAACCGCGTCCAATTCTTCCATATCCCCATCTTTTATCTCTCCCTTAACCTTTTAGTTTATTTCTATAGACGGATACAATGGGCTGAAATTCATTAAAACGGTAAAGCTGCGCCGGTGTTTTAGAATAGCGGTTGGATTTTTTGGGCTTCCCGTTTTCCGATACCACTTCAAGAAACGGAAGTGTTGGTGATTTTCTAAAAAAGGCCGCATCTGTCGCTATGGAAGGGTCATCCAACACCGTTAATAAAACCCCTTGCAGTTCAGATAGAACAAACTCTTCCGGCAGAAAATGCTTCGCAAGTGTGGTTAGCGCCATATCTTTTTTAATAAACCAAATCGCATCGTCGATAATTTGACGATGGTCAAAAGCAAGATCAAGTTCGAGAGCCTCTTCCATCGTAAATAATTGAATATCAGAAGCATCATACGTTTGTTTTCGATTCTTTAAGGCCGCCTCGTTCGCAATTACATAATGGGCATTTGATATAATCCACCCGCGTGGATCTCGATTCGGTGAATCATAAATACCAAAATGTTTGATCCGCAAACGATCGACACCTGTTTCTTCCAACAGTTTGCGTTCTGCTGCTTGAAAAGCCGTTTCCCCTGGACGAACAAATCCTCCGGGTAACGCCCACTTACCGGCTTCCATGTTTTGATTGCCTTCGTGATCCTGTTTACTTCTTTTAATCAGCATTATTTTTAATTTTTTTATTGGCGGCTTATACTCCCCCTGACTTTCGGATGTAATGGTAAAGACCGCAATATCACTGGTATAGCCATCTGGTATGGTAAATTTTTTATCCTTCATTTTTGATTACTCCTTTAATTAACAATTCGTTAATCGTTAATTAAAGTATATTCTTTCCATTTATTTCCGTCAATTTATTTCTAAATAAAATTCAAAATTATTTTTATAACTAAAGTCTTTAGCATGGCCAAACACAGAAAAGCCCCAGGAAAGTTGTTCCCTGGAACTCATATCTTCAAATAAAACTAATTTCTCTCTAAATCCACGGCAGTATTATTTTTTAAAAACGCTCCGCCTTTTGCCATCTGTTTGCAAACCGCTTCTACTATATGATTGACTATTTTTTCTTTTACTCTCCATCTTCTTACCTTTTGAGCCGGATCCAAACCATTTTCTACTACTATTCTTTTTAGATCATTTACTTCTAATGCTTGTAAAACCACCTTTAGCCCTTCGGGACCTTTGTTTTGAAAAACGTCAAAGATATTAATAATAGAATTTAATGGAATCGGTTTGGATGGCATTTTTTTATTGTCTTTTTTTATGCTAGAGAGATTCACATCCAGTTCACAAAGGATTTTTTTCGCAAATTCTTCGTCTTCCTCTATCAGTTTAGTAACGGTTTTTAAAAAAGAAACGATTTCCTTCCTTCTATTTATCTGTTTAGCATCCAACATATTCACAAAACTCCTCCGTTAAGAGCGAAAATGCCTCATATAAGTTTGACCCCGACGACCCGTATTTTTGTTTTAGCGTATTTATCCCTTCCGCCTCATAATGAGTGGCATCTGCAGCTTTTGCTGCAAGAGGAATTTTTGTATCAAAAAGTCTTGGCAGTTCACCTGCTGCACACTTTGTTTGCAGTGTCTTCAAAGTCGTATGATGGCGAGTGACGTTGGAACGGTACATCGATGCAATAATACCAAGTGCTTGAACATTGGATTCTGTTCTTCGATTGAAGCTATTTACATTGGATATAATTTGCGGGATTCCGTACGTTGACAAATGATCGGGTATAGTGGGGATAAGATAGTAATCACTAATATTTAAACCATTTTTCGTTACAATTCCTAGATTCGGTGGGCAATCAACGAGAACAAAATCATAGTTGTTGTTTATGTAACTACTAACGGTTCGTTTTAATATATCGAACGGTCTAATTAAGGCGGTTTGGCCAATATTTATTAATCGATCCTGGATTTGTACAAAGTCCAAACTGGAGGGTAGTAGATGTAGGTTGGATAATCCTCCATATAAATTGGAACATTCTTTTATAATAGATTTTTCCAAATTAAAATCACAGGTATCGTCAATATGATCTTTAAATAAATGATACAGGGTTTGATTTGTCTTATTTCTCTTTTCCCATTCGTCTTCTCCTATTAGGGAGACTGTCGAGTTCGTTTGCGGGTCTAAATCAATAACTAAGACTTTATATTGTTTTACAACAACCAAAAATTCTGCTAGGGCGACCGTAATCGTTGTCTTTCCAACACCACCTTTTAGATTAATAATACTAATGACTTTTGACATACTCATCTCCCCTTATTAGAAGGCATGTCATATATATATTCATGATTCACTTGTCCCCATTCATAGAACTCATCCATCTAATACTTAAACGGTCTTGTGCGTTAAAAGTGGAAAAAAGTAGCCCCCCTCATACTAACTGAACACAAAGGGCTACTCTATTGGTTAGGTTAAGGCATTACGAGTTATAATTAAAGCCTTTTTAATGAGTACTACAGATTAAGGTTACTCTGTTTTGTTACTGAAATACTAAGCCATTAGGATTTCTTGTTTATTTTCGCCAATATAACATTTGCGGCTTCTACAGCGCCACCCGCATTTCGGAAGTTTCTAGAAAGTTTCTGCGCATTTTGCAGAAAAGTTTGATCCTCCAACACATCCGCTATTGCCTTTGCCAAAAATTTCGGCCTGTTTCTTTTTAATTTTATACCTGCACCAAGTTCAGCCACTCGGTCAGCCACAACTCCTTGTTCGCTATGAATCGGAAATAAAACCATTGGAACTCCATAATATAGACTTTCATTCACACTATTCATGCCGCAATGGGTAATAAATACATCTGCCCTCTGTAATATGGCGATCTGGTCTACGTAGTTCTTAACTGTAAAATTCTTTGGTATACGGCCAAGTGAAGCAATATCTGTCTTTTCACCAACCGACATCATAATATCATAACCACTGTCTTTAAATGCTTTGATGCAATTTTGGTAAAAATCCTTATTCTGATTGAGTACCGTTCCCAAAGAAATATAGATGAATTTTTTGCTTTTTCTCTCACCAAGTACCTTGGGAGACAGCCGAATCGAAGGGCCTACAAAGGCATATCTGTCGGAAAATGTTTCGGCCATGGGCTGGAATTCTTTCGTTGTATATACGATAGTGTCCGTTTCATTATCATTTTGAATAATCGAAATAAAACTATCTACTTCATACCCATGAGATCGCAGCAACTGCATTTTTTTGTTAATTCTCGGCATTCCAGTTATCATGCCTAGTATTTCTTTTATACTGCGTTTCATCAGTTTTGCCGTATACTGATTAAATGCGAAGGTTGTGGTCGAACAGATATACGGGATTCTTAATTTCTTGGAAAATAATTTTCCCCAAAAGCATAAAGAATCAGATACAATGCAATCCGGCTGAAATTCTCTTAATTCCGAACATACCTTTTCATCTAACGTAACGGTGGTATTCACAATCATTTCAATCAATGCAGCAAAATCTTTTCCCGCTTTGCGATTCAATTCCTGTTGTGATATCGGGGGTAAGAACTCATCACAAGGAATAAATTTTGCACCGGCACCTTCTATTTTTTCTTGAAATTCCTTAAAGGAGTAGTACCATACTTCATGGCCTTTGCTGACTAACTCAAATACTACTGGAATAGTCGGATTTGTATGGCCATGTGCGGGGATTGAGAAGAATACAATTTTACTCATTCAGTTTCCTCTTCTGCCGACTCGGCCCTACGAATCATATCTGCAAACTCTAGAAAACTATCACTCTTTAAAATAGCAATTCCTTTTGTGACATCTTCCCCCAAAACAACAAGCTTATCACCTGCATGGATCTGGTACATTTCCCGTGCCTGTTTTGGAATGACAATCTGTCCCCGCTCGCCTACTTTCACCACACCAAAGAACTGTTTCCCCTTTGGGCCTAGCTGCTCTACATCTTCTTCACTCATATTACCGGATAATTGATCTAAGGTTACCTGAAAGATCTCGGCTAACATCTTACATTTATGAATATCAGGCAGAGCCTCCTCGTTTTCCCACTTTGCTACGGTCTGACGTGATACGTTTACCCTTTCTGCTAATATTTCCTGACTCATTTTATTCTTTTTACGCAAAACACGAATATTCATACCAATCATATTTCCATCTCCTTATATGTTCAAATATATATAAGGTATTGGATAAAGTCTATCAACAGTCCGCAACATTTTAAGTTAAAAATTGTGGCATATGTTAATACGTTGAAGAAATATTTTCATGGTGGTTGAACAAGCATTTAAATACTACAAATCTTATTCTAAGAAAAAAGTTTCTTCATTTTTATCATTCCATTTAATAGTTACCTTTATAGTTTCATTTTCAGGAGTTACGGCACACCCTGAACAAGAAGTTGGTATTTTAACGGTTGCTCCTTTGTGTTCCTCCTCTCTCTCATGGATTTCTCCGTCATTAATAGCAATCTCTAAGTTCTTAAATGTAGTAGCATTGGTTGCATTTTTAAAACCAAAAGTATATACGCCATTTTCGCTTGTACCATCGATATTTGTGGCGTATTCCCCTTTCCAATTATCACTTTCTCCAGAAAAACGGTTAGATTCGATACCACATCCAACCAAAAAAAGCACAAAAAAAATTACAGTTAAAATCGGTTTTTTCATTTAAACCTCCATCGAAAACTGTCCTATTATAAAAACATTATTCACCCTCTTTAGTAGTTAATCCTTCTTAAACAATCTTGCCCGTAAAAAAGCGTTCCTGCTTTTTACAGAAACGCCCCCGTTAGTTTAAGTACAATTTTTCACAAGCTTGTTTACAATTAGGAGTTGTCTAGTAAGTCTTATCTATTCTCAAACTTTAGTTGGTGATAGATTTATCTTTCACAGCTAATTTCCTTTGTTGGGTTAAAAATAAAAATACACCTAATAAAACAATAAAGCCCCCGACAAGTTTTAAACCGATAACAGGTTCACCTAACAAGATTATCGCTAAAATTGTTGCTCCGATAGGTTCTCCTAAAATACTCATCGAAACCGTTGTTGTGTTAACATAATTTGCTAAAGTCTCTAATTTAATTGGCTCCTTATAATGTTTATGAATGAATTCAATAGATGGTGGCTTTGATATTTGAAGTTTGTTCGTCACATATCTAGTTAAATTTACTAAGGAGGACAGGTTCTCTTGACTCTTCGCCTCTTCCAATAGCAAATAACGGATAGAAGTCCATTGTTTATCCAACCTTATATACATGTCACTTGTATCCTCTGGCAAATATTGTGATGGAATATCTAAGATTAAGAATTCATTCCTGTCCATAGAACGGTAGTTATGTTCTAACTTTGGAGGAATATAAAAACAATAATCTGAGTTAAGATTGATTTCTTGCCACTTCGTTTGAATATCTAAAGATCCTTTTAATGGAAAAAGAAATTGTCCAAAATCATGTTGATGAGATGTAAACTCTCTAGTATAGGATCTTTTCTCACATGTTACGTGGTTTACAGTTTGCATTTTACTCTCCCCCCAAAATCTCACCTTAAATTATATTATAATCCTATAAATAGATGTAATAAAGATTTTGAAAAAAGAGGCAGTAAACATCATTTTTTAAATCCTTATTAAACAAACCTACCAGTTAGCTCAACAAGAAAAAAGATCGCCGCAACTCCATCTTCAACTCAAGCACCTGGTAGTTTAAGTATAATTCGCATCATTTTCCACTTATATGGAAATAATTTATTTAACTTAATTACAAGGTGGGATTACATTGAGTTTAACAAATCCTAGGGCTTGTGGCAGGAGTTAAATTATTTCGTAATAGAAATTGAGAAAATCTTTAAACAACAAGAAATCATTATCCCTATCGGATTTAATAAAGAGGATGTAAATTTAGAAGCCCCTAAATTATATGACAATGGATTTGATGTGATGTTTGTGCGGATTTTAAAAGAAGTAAGCATGGGGATGTACACCATTAACATGAACATGGCATATAACGATGATGTGATACGGATATATGAGGGACTTACCACTGTGACCCAAAAAATATATAAACTATCTACACAATATTTACTAAAGAAAGGGATTCTTGCACTTCCTCCAAAAGTGACAATGCCTAAGACGACTGAATTTATTAATAGTAAGAAGTATATGAGCGGCTTTAACCCATTTAATTCTAAACGGGCTATAAACGACATTGAACTAGGTATCATTCATCATGGAATAGAGACAAATAACATTGGGATGCAGCTGATAACAGGATTTGCTCAATGTGCTCAGAACAAAGAAGTTAGAAAATTCTTAGAAAGAGGAAAAGAACTTGCGAAGAAACAAATTAAAATATTTCAAGAAATTCTTTTAGATAATGACATACAGTTTTCTGCCACATCTGGAAGTACGGTAACCACTTCAACAGTCGCACCTTTTTCTGATAAACTGTTAATGCATTGTGTTACTTTCCTCAATGGTTTTTGCATTGTAGGAAATAGTTTTGGGACATTTTTTAAATTAAGGAATGATATTGCTTTAAAAATGACTTTATTAGCCAAAGATATCTATTTTTATGGTCAAGAAGGAATTGAGATCAGGATAAAAAATGGGTGGTTTGAAGAACCTCCTCAAACGAAAGACCGAAATCAACTCATAAACAATCATTGAATAAAGTGATTTTTTCGCTGAATACTAATCAATAGTGTTATATATAACACTAAAATTTCAATGTGGAGGGATTGAGTGTGAATATACTTATTGGCTTATTATCCAGGTTAATTGCATTGGGAATAAAAGCTTCCTTCTTTATTGAAAGAATGGAGAAAAGATTCAAATTATTGAAAACGCCAACTTTAGCTTAAGCATTAAGTATTTTCTCATACCACATTGTAGTAAAAAGTAAGCACTGATATTGGTGCTTACTTTTTGTTCATTTCACCTCAACAATCCGTTCTTTCTTCAAATATCCTGCGCGTTAGCTGAACAAGCAAAAAGACCGCCGCAGCGATCTCATTTTTAACTATTGCAACCCTTTTGTTTAAGTACAACATTTCACAAACTCCTTGTAAATGTGAAATGCGATTATTTGGACTTTTCGATTCTCACTACTTGGGTGACCGGACAAACAGTAGTGCTAATACTGCGCCTGCAAAAGCCGCTATACCGGACCAGAAAAATGCTTGTTGAAAGCCCTCGTTTAGAGCGGTTATAGAATCTCCTGTACTTGAGCCCGTTGTTGCTGCAGCAATGGCAACCATGATAGCTAAGCCAACCGCTGAACCAATCTGGTAAGTAGTATTGTATAATCCGGATGCAAGACCTGACTCCTCTTCTTTTACATTCGATACCGCTGCTGTGGTAGCAGGAAGATAAGCAAGTGCATTACCGAGAGCAGCTAATAGTAAAGCTATTAGTACACTGGTCCAATAGTTTCCATTTACCGGTGTGTTAAATGAAAACATGAGTCCAGAACCACATAGTATAAGGAATCCGATAACCATAGTAATTTTCAATCCAAGTTTCTCCATTGTTTTTCCAGCAACTGCAACCACGAATACTGCCATGAGTATTGGTGCAGGCAATAAAGCCATTGCCGACGAGAAAGGAGCAAATTTCAATACCTGTTGTAAATACAAGACAAGAAAATAAATAATCGGAACCCATGCGATTGATAGCAAGACGAGCGAAATGTTTCCGATAGATAAGTTTCGGGTCTTGAATATACGAAGTGGCACAAGCGGCTCCTTTTTAATAGCCTGAATAACAAGAAATATGATGAACAACAACGCCCCAACAGACAATGACCATACAGTGGAGGATGAACCCCAACCACTATGTTCTGCGTTTGCAATACCATAAACCAATAGAACTAAAGCGACTGTAACGGAAATAGCTCCAGCATAGTCAATGCGTCCACTCAGACGCTTTCCTTTTTGCAGTAGTCCTGGTGACAAGAGCAAAATGATAATACCAATAGGAACGTAGATTAACAACGCCCATCTCCAACTTAAGAACTCTGTAAGGATTCCACCCAGGACAATACCAATTGAACCGCCCGCTGCACCTGAAAGTCCCCATAAAGCAAGCGCTTTACTCAGTTCTTTCGGATTTGCAGAAAATAGTATCATGACAATAGAAAGAGCAGCTGGTGCAATCAATGCGGAACCAACTCCTTGAGCTGCTCGTGCGACGTTAAGCACCACATCATCCCATGCCAATCCTGCGAGTAGAGAAGCCACAGTCAAAATTGAAAATCCCCACATAAAGATACGACGGTGCCCGAACAGGTCGGATAGCCTTCCTCCCAATAACAGTAGCCCTCCGAAGAAGATAAGAAAGGCGGTCATTACCCATTGCAAATCTTGTTGTGTATAATCCAGCGTCTCTTTGATAGCTGGCAAGGCAACCTGTATAATGGCACTATCCATCATAACCATGAAATTCGCAAAACCTAACAAAGCAAGTGCTTTCCAACGCTTTGGGTCGGCTTGTGCAATCGTTTGTGAATTTGTTGACATATTTTAATCCCCTCCAATTTTATATAAAACACAAAAATTTATATTAAACTTATTAATTCTTCTCTACCTATTCGCTTCAAAAATTTATAGAATGTCTCCCGTTTTTTACCCATTTGTGAATAGACAGCGATAATCTTTTCTACTGTTTCATACAATTCTTCCGGCGTTAGATTCTCCATCAGCAAGGAACCAACCTCGGCGTCTTTCCCTTTTGCTTTTCCTCCAACATATAAATTGTAATGATCTTTAATTTTCATAACACCAATATCGTTTAACATTGGTTCACCGCAACCTATAGGGCAACCTGTATAAGCAACCTTTAGGGTAAATGGTACGGCTTTTCCTGCTATACGTCGATTTAACTCTTTTGCCACTGGCATTCCTTCCTCTTCTTCCCCTTTGCAAAAATTACAGGTTCTCAAGCTCTTTACGAAGTTTCCAACTGGATAACATGCTAACCCAACACTTTGGAACTCTTCTATGATTTCTCCTTTTTTATCTTCCGGGATTTCTATATAGAGTTGTTGGAATGTTGTTAATTCAATTTCCTCATCTTCATTCATATATTTTGAAATCGTCACAAGTTGTTTTGAATTGAGTTTAGACCCAAACCCTATTCCTCCATTTATGGCGATCTTAATTTTTTTAACATCATTCTCCATATTAACTCCCCTCTCTTTTTAACCATTACTATACTAAGGTAAGGTATATAACTAGCCAGAATTATACCTGCAACTAAATCTAGCAACAGGTAATATCAGCTATTTATATTTAATATCTTTCTTATTTCATCTATATTTTGTTCAAATCCAATCAGGACTTTTGGTTTCCTCATTAATCCTAATAAGGATTTATCTTTAAACACAAACGATGGTACAATTTTGGTACCAGTTATTTTGATTAAATCTTTCTCTTTAGATGGTTGTTTCGTTAAATCGTATTCAATATAAGATACCTTATTCTTGGAAAGAAACTCTTTCCCTGCCTGACAATCAGTTCAGGTAGGTCTCGTATAAAGCTCAAGTTGAACTTTTGTCATAAACAAATCACCTTTCACTTTATTATTTAACTTCTATAACAAATGGGTAGATATTGACTTGTCCGCCAAACTTGAATTCAGCCCAAAGCTTATAAATACCTGGCTTATCAAATTGTGTTTCAAATTCAGTTTGATCATTTGAAACTGGATGAACATGGATATATTTCTCACCATCTTCATCTAAGATGACAACATGACCTAATGCGCCTAAATATGGTTCAGGTATAACACCTTTCACATCAAAATTTAGGATGATCTCCTTATTCGCTACAAATGATTGGGTGGTTAATTCAACTGTTTGACCATTAATAGTCTTTGTAAATTCTGTATCTAAAGCAAGGTCGTTATCATGTTGTTCTTGATGCATTTCCCCAACTTGTAGTTCAATAGGTTCAACCGAATAATTTAGACCTTTCGGTTTAATATCAACGAATGCTTTGTATGAGTTATCCGATAAATTGTACTTCAGTGAATATACTCCATTGTTTTTTTCTTCCGGGTGTAGATGATAATATTCTTTTAAGTCTGAACTAACAACAATTAAATGCATTAATACATCATGTGAGACTTCGAGTTCTGGAACATGACTATTTTTATCTTTTAACTCAATAATAATTTCTCCGTTAGCATAGGATACACTTGGCGTAACTTCGCTAGTGGTTATTTTACCATGTTCCTCTTCATGCTCGTTATGACCATTTTCATGATTCATGTTTTCTTCGTCCTGTTCACGAACTGTATGATTTTTTTGTTCATCCGTTTTTGCATTCATACTTGCATACACATTGTAACCTGCAATGACTACTCCAAGATATACGATAGCCGAACCAGCCCAAATCATTATACTTTTTTTCATATAAGCATCCTCCTTTCTACTTTTAAGCTTTTAACTTAATCCTTTGAAGTCTTAGGGCGTTGAGAACAACTGATACAGAACTAAATGCCATCGCTGCACCGGCTAACCATGGTGCCAAGAAACCTGCTGCTGCGATAGGAATTCCTATGACGTTATATGCAAGTGCCCAGAAAAGATTTTGCTTAATATTTGTTATTGTCTTCTTACTCATGAAAATCGCGTCCGCAATACTAGTTAAATCGCCTCGAATAAGAGTAATATCTGCTGCTTCCATTGCCACATCGGTACCTGTACCAATAGCCATGCCGATATCAGCTGTCGCAAGTGCAGGGGCATCGTTGATTCCATCTCCTACCATTGCTACTTTTTTACCAGATTGCTGAAGCTTTTTCACTTCTTCTGCCTTTCCTTCTGGTAATACTTCTGCTATGACTTTCTTAATTCCAACTTGATCCGCAATTGCTTGTGCTGTTTGGGTATTATCACCTGTAATCATTACTACGTCTAATCCCATACTATGCAAACGCGAAATGGCTTCTTTAGATGTTTCCTTTATAGTATCTGCCACCGCGACAATACCTGCAAAACGTTCATCAATAACTACTAACATGGCTGTCTTCCCTTGCTTCTCTAAGTTCTCCATTTTTACCAATTCATCTTGTACATTGATGTTATGTTTCGCCATGAGTCTACGAGTACCGATGAATAATTGTTTCCCATTCAACGTCGATTGGATTCCGAAACCAGGAATGGCTTCAAACGTATCAGATGACCCTAGTTCAATTCCTTTTTCTTTTATACCTTCAACAATCGCTTCAGCAAGTGGATGTTCGGAGTTTTTCTCAGCCGTACCAACCAGCGTTAGAAATTCCTTTTCATCTATACCTTCTGCTAAAATAACATCGGTTAAAGATGGTTTTCCGTTTGTAACTGTACCTGTTTTATCAAGAATAATCGTATCTAAGCGATGGGTTGTTTCTAGATGTTCCCCGCCTTTAAATAAAATTCCAAATTCGGCAGCCCGACCTGAGCCAGCCATGATCGAAGTTGGTGTTGCCAAACCAAGTGCACAAGGACAAGCGATAACTAAAACCGCAATAAATTTCTCAAGAGCATCCGCAAAATCTCCAGGATTTACAGCGAAATACCATACAAGGAAAGTAATAATTGCGATTCCTACAACGATCGGCACAAATATTCCTGAAATAACGTCAGCTAATCGCTGAATAGGCGCTTTAGAACCTTGTGCTTCTTCAACCACCTTAATAATTTGAGCTAATGCTGTATCTTTACCAACTTTTGTTGCTTTAATTTTCAGGAACCCGTTTTTATTAATTGTTGAACCAATAACGTTATCTCCTATTGTTTTATCAATTGGAATACTCTCACCCGTTAACATCGATTCGTCAACCGCTGACCTGCCTTCAACAATCTCACCATCAACAGGGACCTTTTCACCCGGTTTCACATAAACAATATCCCCTTCTAAAACTTCTTCGATTGGGATCATCATCTCATGACCATCACGAACCACTGTTGCATTTTTGGCTTGTAAACCCATTAACTTTTTAATTGCTTCAGACGAACGTCCTTTAGCCTTCGCTTCAAACAGTTTCCCTAATAGAATTAAGGTAATAAGAACAGCACTTGTTTCATAATAAAGCTCTACCATATGAGTGCCGGAGCCAATTGATATGATACTTAAATATAGACTATAGAAATAAGCAGCCGATGTACCAAGTGCAACAAGCACATCCATATTTGCACTCTTATTTCTTAACGCCTTAAAAGCTCCCACATAAAACTGTTTACCAACGACAAATTGTACTGGGGTTGCTAAAGCTAATTGAACCCAAGGATTCATAAACATATCTGGCAGCCAAATGAATGACGTAAATTCAAAGTGACTCACCATTGCCCACAATAACGGGAATGATAGTATGGCAGAGAAAAGAAACTTTCCTTGTTGCTTTTCAATTTCCTTTTGACGATGGTCAACTTGTTCTCCTACATTTTCTTTCTTTTGTTCAAGGGTATAACCTAATTTTTTGATTGCCTCTTTCATTTCAGAGACAGAGACCTGCTCTGGATTGTACTCCACAAGGACTGTTTCTAACGCGAAATTGACAGTCGCTTTTTCGACCCCATCGAATTTGTTAAGCCTTTTTTCAATTTTATTTGCACATGCCGCACAGGTCATTCCTGTAATATCCAATTCTGTTTTTTCCTTTACAACATCATATCCTAAAGACTGAATTTTCTTTTGGAAATCCTGTTCAGATACAACTTCAGGATCATATTTTATGGTGGACTTTTCAAGTGCTAAATTAACATTCGCTTCTTTAACGCCCTCCATTTTTTTGAGCCCTTTTTCAATTCTTGTAACACATGCTGCACAAGTCATTCCTGTAATTTGAAAATTTGTTTCTTTTATTTCATTACTCATCGATATTCACCTCTTCCATACGGGTAGGGGGTATAATTTATTGTTAAAGATAACGTGCTTTTCAGCGCACGTTATCTTACATCCTATTCAACATCATAGCCCCGGTCATCAATCGTTTCTTTGATCTTGCTTAAGGAAACTTCAGTAGGGCTAAATTCTACATCTACATTTCCTGCTTCCAAATGAACTTTTACCGATTTAACACCTTGTAACTCTCCGACGCTTCCTTCAATAGATTTTACACAATGACCACAAGACATTCCATTAACCTTTAATGTAATCTTTTCCATTAATTAATCACTCCCACTTATTTTTTCATTAATCTTTCAATTGTTAAAAGAACTTCATCTAAAACTTCTGTATCACCTTCGTTTATACGTTCTAATACACAAGTTTTTAAATGTCCTTCTAGAAGAATCTTTGCCACACTGTTTAAAGCAGACTGTGTAGCAGATATTTGTGTAATAACATCATCACAATAAGTATCTTTTTCAATTAATCCTTTTATCCCGCGAATTTGACCCTCAATTCGATTTAAACGAGTAACCAAATTTTTCTTTACTTTATCAGAATGATGACTCTTTCTTTCTTCAGAAAGATGACAATCATGATTCATGTTTTCTTCCATCTTACCTCACCTCCACACTTATAATTTACTATACCCCCCTATAGTATGTCAAGAAATTTAATAATCCTTTTTATCTTACTGGAGTAGGAGTTGTTATGTAGGGGATTTATAGAATTTATCCTTCATTTTGGTTTTTGCCCTACAAATTGTATGACATGGGATAAACCATTATGGAGCTTTCCTTCATGCCGGGTAACCTCCCCCATAAAAAAGTGGATAATCCTCCAATCCGAAAAGACTTGTAAAAATTCTTCTGGATTATATAAAAAGTCCAAATCCTTAGGTCCGCCACTTTCATATGGTATTTGGTATATTGAATAAACCTCTGTTACAAAATACCCACCTGGCTTAATCGCTTCTTTAACACCTTGAAGTGTTTTCTTGCGCAACACTGTTGGAAAATGCCCGAAAATGCAAACAAGCTGATCCCACTTCTCTTTTTCCCAGAATACATCATTTAAATCAACAAGCCCGGTATTAACCGTTACACCTCTGCTATCGGCGAGTTTTTTTGTTTTTGCTAAGCCAGATTCCGCATAGTCCCAAGCGGTTACTTTCATTCCTTGTTCAGCTAAAAAAACTGCATTACGCCCTTCACCTTCTGCGATTGCCAAAGTATCACCGGATAATTGAAGTTTTTTCTGGATATCTGCTAAAAATACATTGGGTTCTTTTCCATAAACATAATCATCATCCTGAAATCGAATATTCCATTGATTCATAATATTTCTCCTTTCTAATCAATATTATTTATTAATTCTGTCATCATTTCTCCATCCATTGGACCAATTATCTTATTACGGATAATACCATGAGAATCAATGACATAACTTGTTGGAATTGTAATAGCCTGATATCGGTCCTCTATTTCTCCCTCTTGATCAAGTAACACTGGAAAAGTTAAGTGATTATCTTTTATAAATTTCTCAATATTTTTTATATTTTTTTCAGATGTGGTTAAATTAACTGCAAGTATTTCTACGATTTTGTTTTGTTCTTCATAAAAATCTTGCATATGGGGCATTTCTGCTTTACATGGCGGACACCAAGTTGCCCAAAAATTTAATATTACTTTCTTTCCTCTTAATTCAGACAGCTTTAGTTCTTCCCCATCTATTGATTTCATTTGAAAATCGGGAGCTTTATTGCCTTCCTGAACTCCGATTTTTATTTTTTCTTCACCTGTTGGCATTGTACTGGCTGTGTTCTCCATTTTTACTTTAGGGATTTTGCCGGAGGAATAAACGATTCCAAAAGCTAACAATCCAGCCAAACTTATTATTAATAATCCATTTTTCGATGAAGATACCTTCCTGGTAAGACTCAAAATATAAAGCAAAAGGGAAAGTAATCCTACGAAGAGATGAAAAAGAATGTTTTCATTAATTAAGAAAAGCAATAAAAAATGATACACGCTTAATACTGAAAAACTAAAAATTAATTTTGTTTGCAGGGTAATAAAAAAAGAAATGTTTAATTTCATAGTTTTACAAAAGAAATAAATATATGAGCCAAGAATTCCTAAAATTAACCCTTTGTCCCCTCCTGTAAAATACAACAACGATAATGGACTTTTAACTATTAGTTTTGGCTCCAGCAACAGCAAACTGCCTTTCCATATAAGAAATCCTAAAAAAACACTATTTGATACTATATCAAATAATTTTTTAACTAATTCATTTCTTTGTGAACGCAGCAACCATAGCTTTAGAATAATAAATCCTATTAGAATTGAAATTCCAAGAACAATCCATTTCATCATGATGGTAAAAGAACCAATTTGTACTACGTCGATTCTCGGTTCCTCCCTTCATTTATCAAGAGTTACTAAAAAAATAGTATCAACTCTTACTTAATTTAAAGTGTTTTTTGTATTAATATGATGACTCCTACCAGGAGCCAAATTAAAACCCCAGGTCATATGGGAGGTGAAAATTTCGAACGGGGTTTTTTATTATTTATTCCTCAAGTACCCTTACCACAATTCTTAGAACTATTATTATTCATATTATCTCCCCTATGGATTTTTTTACATTTATAAAAATCAAACTCTAAGCGCTTTAAATTGTCCGCCTCCAAATAAGGACTTAACATAATCGATTTTTACATGTTCGAAATAAACCTTGTCTCTTTCATAAACTAAAAACTGTATTCCATTTTGTTCTGTTATTTCATCCGTTTCTAATGCTGATTCTTCCAGAGTCAGACTTTATCCCTGATAACTTTGTTCTTTTTTTGGTGTTTTTGTTCTCTCACCAACAAAAACGATTATCCCTAAAATCAAAAGAACTATTGAAGGCATTGTATCTCCAATACCCTGACCTGCATTTAAATGTGTAAACGCGGCACCAGCCATTAGTAACACTGCCCCTCCAGAAGCCAGTAAAGCGAATTGTGAGTTCCAAAACCCAATTAACAATCCAATCGCTCCTAGAATTTCAAATATGCCTACAATGTACATAAATTCTACTGAATAACTAAACGTTTCTGTAAACATCTGAACTTGTTGTTGATTACCAGTTAGCTTCTTAACACCAGCAAGAATAAATGCAACGGAATAAAATCCTTGAATAATACGCAACATCCATATCATATAAAATCCCCTTTATATTTAGCCTATTTCTTTAACGCTTAGGTTTAAGTAAATCAGCCAGGATTTTTCTCATCCAGCTCGTTTCAATTCTATCGAGTTAGTTCATCACTTCTTAATCCACATCTCCGATAACAAAAAGCTATATAACTGCTTACGGTTATTAACTACTTTAAACGTTTTCCTAAAAATTGTTTTATCAGATTAGCAATAACGTCTAAGTCCTCCTCTAAAGCAAAATGCCCTGTATTTAATAAATGAATTTTGCAATCTTTTAGATCTGTCAGAGCCACACCCAATAGTTCTTTGATCATACCGGCACCGGCGATTGCAGGCAAGATTGATGTGAATACTCCAGAGATCACATCAAAAATTGATCAAGAACGCCTTTAGCTGTTTTATACTAATCCATCAGTGTCTCTCCCATTTTCATTTTGTAAGTATCACTCCCCACCATATAACCTATTATTCTTATATAACGTAATAAAGATTATTTTGGCTATACCTCACTCCTCCAAGAAATCCTCTCAGGCAATTAAAAAACCTAAATTACAGTCAACGTACGAATACATAACTTCCCCTACACTATCTGTAATTTAGGTTTTGCCTGCTTAACCAGTAACAATCCTAACTGGATATTTAGGTTTTGCCTGCTTAATCAGTAACAATCCTAACTGAATATTTAGGTTTTGCCTGCTTAACCAGTAACAATCCTATTGGATATTTAATTTGATTACTTTGCCCCACCTATTTTAATCGTTTTCCTAAAAATTGCTTAATCAGATAAGCACTAGTTTCTAATTCTTCTTCTAAAGGAAAATGTCCGGTATTCAATAAATGTACCTCGCATTCTTTAAGATCGTTTTGGAAGGCTAACGCTCCTTTAGGTCCAAAGAACATGTCATTTTCCCCCCAAGCTACTAATACAGGAGGCTGAAATGTTCTAAAGAATTCCTGCCAGCTCGGATATTGTTTAATGTTGTTTCGATAATCGTAAAATAGTGCAAGTTGTATTTCTTTATTGCCAGGACGATCCAAAACGAATTGATCCATATTCCATGCATCG
The DNA here is from genome assembly GCF_946151075.1 of Neobacillus sp. Marseille-Q6967. Taxonomy (GTDB): domain Bacteria; phylum Bacillota; class Bacilli; order Bacillales; family Cytobacillaceae; genus Neobacillus. The sequence continues at coordinate 1,748,044 of NZ_OX267715.1, forward strand.
GGGCTAATTCGATCAGGGTTACGAGTCCCATTTGTATATTGATACTTTGTAAAGTCCGCTGATAAAAGGGCTTTTAGATTATTTTTATTTTCCTCATTAGGATTTTCCCAATAAGTGCGTAGAGGTTCCCAAGTAGACAATAATCCTTCCTCATATGCATTTCCATTTTGAGTTATAATGGCTTGAATTTGTTCAGGACGTTTCGTTGCTAATCTAAATCCTACTGGAGCGCCGTAATCGTGAACATAGATACTAAATTTCTCTAATTTTAATTTCTCTACAAATTTATTTATTAAGAGAGCTAAGTTATCAAAAGTATATTCAAATTCATCCATTCCGGGTTGATCGCTATTTCCGAAACCTGGATAATCTGGCGCGATAATGTGATATTCATCCATAAGTTTATTTATTAAATTTCGATACATATGAGAAGAAGACGGGAAACCATGTAGCAATAAAATTGTGGGATTACTTGTATTACCAGCTTCTCGATAAAAGATATTAATGTTATTAATATTTATTGTTTTGTATTGTACTAACATATTTTCACCTCTGTTATTAGAAATGCTATTTTCACCAATTATTTTACCCACGTAGTGAACCCTATCTAAATTATAGTAGCTAAACTCGGATCACTTTAAATTGTCCGCCACCGAATATGGTCTTTACATAGTCAATTTTTGTATTTTCAAAATAAACCTTATCTCTTATATTAACTAGAAACTGGATCCCACTTTCTTCAGTAACTTCATCACTCTCTAAAGCTGACTCTTCCAGAGCCAGACGAAGTTGCGGTCCTCCTCAGCCAATCCCCATTGATAAACGGATTAATGGCTTCCTACCTTCATTAATAATGTCTTTAACTTCTTTCGTAATTTCCGAAATTGCAGCCTGCGTTATTTTAACCATATATTTCCTCCAAAAAGATTACTTATTTTATAGTTTTATATGCACTATTTTTTAGGGTATATAAGCTTAAGGTAAATCATTAATATCTTTATAACTATAGCTAAAATTAATAGGCTAATTCTATTGCAAGATCTTAGTGATTACCAGATTATCCGGAATCATCCACGTATTAACTAACTACATTTTCCTCTGATAATAAAGAAACTTTGCCTTGAACAGCTATTTGAACATCTGCTTTTTTCAACATGTTTCCGACTGCGCATCCTTTATCTGCGGCTACAATTGCTCTATTAGCTGATTGAATCTGCTCTTCTGTTGCATCAGCAGATAAAATAATATGAGGATAATGTATAATTTTGAATCCTTCTTCCTTTGAATTGGTCGCTTCCGAATCCATTGTCAAACCAGCTACAGCCAATTTTCTTGTTTCAAGCATAGCGGCAAGAGTCATCGTATAACAGGCTACGGCAGAAGTTACAAGTAATTCTTTAGGCTCTGTACCTTCCCCACTGCCACCCAATAATTCAGGTATCGCGATTTTTGTTTCAAGATAATTTGCTTTAATTCTCCCATTACCTTTTGTGTTTCCATTCCACACAGTCTTGAAATTTATTTTTGCATCCAAGTAATTTCACTCCTTAACAACAACATTAATTTAGTTGACTAATTGATTAGTTAACTATATATTTAACTATAATTATTAGTAATAATGTTTGTCAACTCTTTTTTATCAGTTGGTTACACGCATTTTTGCAGAACTTGATTTATTAAGTTTTCTTCATTAAGCTAAACATATGTAGACTATTAGTTAACTAAGAAAGTTGGTTGTTTAAATATGGAACATTCAGGCTTACTTTTTAAAATCGATTCCGACTCTCCCATACCCATCAACGTACAGATCAAGGAACAGATAAAATGGTTAATCGGAAAAGATTTACTCAAACCTGGAGATACCCTTCCTTCCACCAATCAGTTAGCGGATCAACTATCCATTAACCGAAATACAATTCAAGGAGTCTATTCTCAACTAAAAGAAGAAGGTCTTTTGTCTATACAAAAGGGGCGGGGAACGCAAGTTGCCCGGGAGGAAGAAATTATGCGGTTTAAAATACAAAATCCCTATTTTTCTTTTGTGGAACAAACAATTAAGGATGCCTACGAATTAGGTTTCACTATCGAAAACGTGTTGCTGTCCGGATTTGCCTACATGCAGCTGTTTGGACAGCCTCTGAAACGGAAGTTGAGTTATCTTTTTATTGAATGCAAAGTAAGTTCGTGCATCTTTTATTTGGATGAAATAAAACGGATCACATCTGCAGACATTCATACGATCGATGTGTCATCGTCACCAGAAAATATCCTTATTGAGTCCATTCACAATGCGGATGTGATTGTGACGAGAGCTGATTTAGCTGAGAAGGTGAAGAGGTTTGCCGACGCTGCTCAAAAAACGGTTATCTCCGTTGGTTCCACCAACGATGTATCGCTGTTACTCAACATGTTGAGCCCACAATGATATTTTGTGGGGATGTAAAAGTTAAAACTCCAATTTCCACTGGATGAACGATGGATTGTTATGTTGGATTCCCTTGTTTTTACAAAAAAGTAGACGAGATACCTCGTCTACTTTTTCATTATAAAACTACCGAATTTTAGTAAATCTGAATTTAAAGGAATGCCGGAAGCAATGATATGGCTTTATGCTTGAAATGTTGTCTGCTATTTTTCTTTTGTTATTTGAATCCCTAGCCCATAAAGAGGGAACGAGGTTTTTTATTATTTATTCCTCAAGTACCGTTACCACAATTCTAAGAGCTATTATTATTCATATTTATCTCACCTATTTTAAAATTTATAAAAATCAAACTCTAAGCACTTTAAATTGTCCGCCTCCGAATAAGGACTTAACATAATCGATTTTGACATGTTCAAAATAAATTTTGTCTCTTTCATTAACTAAAAACTGTATTCCATTTTGTTCTGTTATTTCATCCGTTTCTAATGCTGACTCTTCCAGCGTCAGACGAAGCTGTGGTCCCCCTCAACCAATTCCCATTGATAAACGTATAAGGGGCTTTTTACCTTCATCAATAAGATTTTGAACTTCCTTAGTAATTTTTACTATTGCAGCCTGTGTAACCTTAACCATGAATCCCTCCATAATTTTGAAAATAAACAAAAAGGTCTGCCGAAACAGCTTCATTTTAGACCCCATTTGATGGGTATTTGTTCAGCAGAATACTAAAAAATCTGGTATAATCTTTAAACTTTACAATAAAACGTTTGGATTAATTGTTAAATTGAAAAAAATTCATATCTCTCCCTAAATTGGTAAATCATAACTAAGAGGTGAAAATATGGATAAGGATACATTAAAATTAACATCTTCCGAAATAGGAACACTATGGGGACAGTATGTAAATGGAACAATGACCGATGTGGTAAATAGATATATGCTCTCAATTATTGAGGATGAGTCAATAAAAACTATTTTTGAGGATGCTATTTTGACGTTTGATAAACAAAAGAAACAAATTATAACTTTTATAGAGAACGATGGGTTTCCGGTTCCAATTGGATTTAATGAATCTGACCTCAATAAAGGGGGCACAAAGAGATTATTCACTGATATTTTTTGCTTAAATTATTTACATATCATGACTTTACATGGTTTGCTAGGACACTCCACTTCATAGGCGTTTCTGTCAGAGAAGACTTAAGGTATTTTTACGACTCATGTGACAATGATGCGAAAAGAATGTATCATCAAACAATTGATTTATTGCTTGAGAAAGGGAGTTTTCAGAGGGATCCACTTTTTTACCCTACAAAGAACCCTGAATATATTTCTAGCCAAGATTTTACTGATGGATTTTTCGGAAAGGGTCGAACGTTAGCGGCGACAGAAATCATAAGTATTTCTTTCAACCTTAAAAAAAGTATTATGGCAAAAACTCTTGCAATCGCATTCAGTCAAGTCACACAAACAAAAGAAGATAGAAAATTTTTAGAGTATGCCGAAAAAACGGCTGACCAACAAATAAAAAATCTTTCAAAAATTATGCAAACAGATAATTTACCAGTTCCTAAGTCGTGGGAGACAGAAGTTACAACTTCAACAGACTCTCCTTTTTCCGATAAGTTAATGTTGTATCATACTGGTTTCTTATTCCAAGCTGCACAAGCGTATCACGGGGCAGGTTTAGCATCCGCAATGCGAACAGACCTAGTATCTACTTACGAAAGCACCATTCTACAAAATCTTATTCTTACTAAAAAGTGGTTTAATATTATGGAGCAAAATAAATGGTTAGAACAGCCACCTCTAGCTCCCAATAGAAAGGAAATAGCAAGAGAAAAATAATACAAAATAATGTCCTCATGCGGAGGGCATTTGTTTTACGAAAAATGCTTATAGAACTAACCTCCCCCAACACAAAAAACACTTATAAACGTTGATTTAACAACATTTATGAGTGTTTTAAAGTTTAAAATGAACTCACATTTTTTTCTAAAAATACCGGTGGTCAGGGTCTAACCAAATACCAGTCAGAATAACCTTTTCTATTCAACCAAGTCTCCGAATTCCTCGAATTGCCTGCTCCAAAGTGAGAACTCTTTCGTGTAAATAGATTTACAAACTTCTATATCATTTTGATAATGTTTCAAAACTGGTAGTTGCCTTACGATAGATGAACCTTGAAAAACAGATAAGATGATTTTATGAGAACTTTCAATTTTTCTAGCTCGTATATATAGTTGTTCTAAATCTTTGGGATCAATATCATGATATAACTCGATAAAATCCTTATTGGGATGATGAAAGAACTGGTTGGCCATGTTGATGAGTTCTTTATCTTTCAAAACATATAAACCAATCATGACTAAAGCATCTTCGAGCATATTTTCAAGTGTAGGAATCCAAGTCATTTTTTGTTGAGAGTAGTCATGTGATCCGTCACTTGCTGGTGATAGAATCCATGCAGGTCTACTTTTCTCTGATAAATAAAGAGTATGAGAAATATTGATGATTCCGCTGTCATAAGAATGCTTCTGTCCTATTAAAATTTGACTTGTAAAAGTAGCCATTTTACATACCTCAAGTTATTTGTTTAGAGTTTTTTAATGAATTCATGTGGTTTTTTATTGAAGAAATATAGTCTGCTGACAAAAAGCCATTAGCACCGCGAAGGATTTCTTCTTCATACCGAGCGGGTGGAGCTGTTTCAGTCTTTTTATTCACTACTACAAACGTTAACGCCTGAACCTTTTTTCCGTTTAGCTCAACGGTCACGAAGGTTGGACGGTATGCTTTCGGTGCGCCTTCACGTTTATACAAGTAATCTTTTAAAGCTTTAACTGGAATTTGATATACCTTTCCTTCCACTCTTCCACCTTCTTCGACGATATCCGCTCGACCCATACCATCCATGGAGGATTTTCGAGTGAAACGAAGTGTATAGTTCGGTAATATACCTACTCCAATTATGCTTTGAAAGTAATAAGCAAAACCATCTTTGATAAATCGCTCCTGGTCCATACAGCTTCCATAGGCAAAATAAAGAACAGAATCATTTTGCTTCAATAAAAGCTTGTGCTCCTTCCAATCACCATTGGGAATTCTCTTTTTCAATAAATTCTCTTTACTGGCAATATACATATAAGCTTGAAAGCTGCCTTTGTCTGTATAAACCGTTTGTTCGATTCTTTCATACAAATTGTCTTTTCTGCCTTCTCGATAGCCTTCAAGCTGGTCTAGTCTTCCTAATTCCTCTTCCGTCACTGAGTAAAGTTCACCATAGATACGGGAAGATGGTGTTGGCTTTATTGCTGGATAGCCATAACCTGTGTCATACACCACTCCATTTGTCCAGCATTGCTCCGCGATACAAGTTGCACTTTTTAAAAGATGGGCATTAGGTTCACCTTTACGTAACGTTCCATAAACAAAAACGTTGATCATCATTACCACTCCTTCATTTTTGATAGCTTGAGTATAAAACGAAAAGGTTGGGATTCACCCAACCTTCCTTTTTGTGTCAGCATAAAATATATATAGTTTATCCTTACTAATCTACAGTGCTAATCATCCATTCCTTAGTAAAACTTCAACAATAACGAACAATAGATATTCCATTAACCTGTTCGTTGCACATTAAAAAAGCTGCAACTATGGCAACTGATTTCAAGGAGAAAGTTCTTCCGATATCTGTATACTTCATAAAAAATACCATAAAATAATTTTGGAATAGCGAACCAAACTACTTAAGAATTATTGGAGGGAATTTCATTTGGGAATTTTCGGGAAAACAAAGAAAGACACCTTATCCGCTGCGGAAGTCTCAGCTCTTTGGCATCAGTATATGGGTGATAGTATGGCAATATGTGTTTATAAATATTTTCTTAAGATTGTTGAAAACAAAGAAATTAAACCTATCTTAGAATTTGCATTACAATTGGCAGAAAACCATATTACAAAAATCCTCGAATTCTTAAAAAGTGAAAATTTCCAAGCTCCAAAAGGATTTACAGAGAATGATGTAAATCTTAATGCTCCACGTCTGTTTTCCGACTCCTTTTTACTCTTTTACTCTTATATAATGACGCTTCATGGGTTAACCGCTTATAGTTTAGCTATTACAAATTCGGAGCGCGAAGACATCCAAGATCATTTTTTTGAATGTACAGCAACTTCGAAAGATTTGTTCCGACAAATAGTGGATCTGTCAAAAAAACAAAAGATTTTTTCAAGTGTTCCCTCAGTATCTCCGCCTCACGGAGTGGAGTTTATGGATTCAACGGGAATGATTTCAAATTTAATTGGAGATAAGAGACCGCTCAATAGTTCTGAAATCAGTAACCTTTTCTTTAATTCAAAGAAAACAGGATTTATCAGGTCGTTAAGTATAGCTTTTAGTCAGGTGGCAACGCGGGAAGATGTTCGTAAATTTATGTTGAAAAATGTTAAATTAGCAGGAAAAGACGCTGAAAGCTTTGATGCTATATTGCAAAAAGATAATTTGCCAATACCTAAGAGATGGGATGCCGAGATTACTGATTCTACTGTAAGTCCGTTTTCGGACAAATTGATGATGTTCCACGCAGCGCTATTAGTAAATACGGCTCTTTCTTACTATGGTGCATCATTAGGTTCCAGTCTAAGGTCGGATATGATTTTAAACTACAAAAATGTATTTAACCATGCGACGCTTGCTGGTGCTCTTTGTTTCAAAATATTGGTTAAACACGGATGGTTAGAAAAACAACCGGAAGCAGGTGACAGAAAATCCCTGTGGTAAGGTTAGAAAAATGAGGGGGAAATTGTGCGTTGTACCAATTACAACGCGGAATCATCTTTTTTTTCTGGGACCTACAATTAATTTGATTGCTGTTCTATTTTCATTGTTAATTAAAATATCTAAAAATGCAGGAACAAAAACCAGATTAACACCGCTAGGAGCTACGAATCCTCTTGCAATTGCAATGGCTTTAATTGCTTGATTTAAAGCACCAGCTCCAATCACTTGAATTTCTGTAACTCCTTTTTCACTTATTACGCCTGCAATTGCACCTGCAACTGAATTTGGATTTGATTTTGATGATACTTTTATTACATTATCCATATAAATTTTTCCCCCTGTTATTTAATTGCTTGATATGATCACTAGAAAGAATGTAATTAACGTATCTCTAATCATATTCAAATTGATCTCAATCAGAACTATTGAACTTATTCCTTGGATACTTTTTGTATAATCCTTCATCTAAAGTCGAAATTCAAGCAATCCTTGTTTAAGGAATGCTTCCGTTTTGCTGAATATGAAAAGTAAAAAAATAATTGGATTTCAAAGGAAAAAAACTCCTTTATGTCGAAATACTAGATAAAGGGGATGACCCAATGAATAAAGTTGATTTATTAAAAAATCTACGCAATTCCAGTCGAGGTAATTTGTTTGCAATAGAGATTCCAAAGGCTGCAAAAGAAGATGAAAAAAAGATTGAAGAATTAGTTGCAGAATTAGAAAGTGAAGGAAAAATCAAGCTAAGAGAGTGCATAAATCGAGAATACTCCGTTTATTTACATGGCATAATTAAGTATTCATCAGAATAACCTGGTACTCAATTCCGTTAACTAAAAAAAGAAGGCTGTCACAGCAGCCTTTTACCCTAATATGATAACTTTTAATTTATAACAATACATCTATTGAATTTTCAGCCTATTCAATTTTATGTGCTTCACATTTTCTTTATTGTTCCCCTAAAACGATTACAACTAGATATTTTATAGTTTTTCCATAACAAAATCGTATTGTAAATTTCTCTCTAATTTTTCTAAGTTACCACCATCTTCTACAAAAGTTTTGAATGTTTCAGCCATTAACTTTCCTGAGATTTTATTTATGTGTTTAACTTTAAGAAATGTATTCACCTTTACCAAATCAGGGGTTACATTTCCACGGTGTAATTTTCCTGGAATTTTTGTCCAAAATTTTTCCCAATCATCCAATAACCCAATATCTTTAAAATAATGTTTTTGTAAGCCGCATAACCATGCAGTACAAGAGGTGTTCCGTTTTTGACAACCTTCCTGTTCCTTTAAAAATTCACACCCCTGACAACAAGAATTTCCACTTCTAATACAGATACTGCAAATTTCAACAGCCCCAATTTCGTCAAACACTTTTAAACCATACTGGATAAGATGCTCTTTTTTCATCTCAATACTCATTATTTACTCCTGCTTTACTTGGTTTATAAAAGATTTTAATATTTGTAAACTTCCCCATAATATTAGTTTGCCACCAAATTCAACAATCTCATCCTTTAATAACCTAATTTTAAAGCAGTCGATTCTGACGTTTTTAAATTAGAAACTGTATTCATACTGATGGACATTATATAAGTATTTATATTTGATTTATTATTTTCGTAGGAATGGAACACGTCCAGCGATAGCCTTGCCCTCTTTTAGATGTAATGATTTCCTTATTTTCTACAGGTAAACACTTTCTTAGCTTTCTTCTTATCTTTGAAATATAGGTCTTGATGGTATCAGGTTCTGGGGTTTCTCCTTCTTCCCATACATTTAATAGCTCTTCCTTACTAACAAATTTATAATCCCTATCAATTAAGTAACTAAGGATTTCTGCTTCTTTTCTTTCTAGCCTAACTGAATCTTTAGGGCCAATAAATGATGGGTGAAAACGACTTAAATCTAATAAGGCTTCTTTTTCCGATCCGGCATCCATCCACAACTTTTCTGCGTTCTCCGTTGAGATAGATTGCTTGAATCCATCTGGATACCGGACACTTCTTGTATAATGACCATCTTGTGTAATTAAACTTTTCACTTCGTTAATTTCACTTGTGAAATTCTTTTCCTCATCCATCTCAATCGCTTTTTGCAAAAATTCCTTAGAATTTTCATCATCACCCAGTTGGAAGTAAGCCTTTGAAATCGTCGTAAATGCCCGAAATAATCTTATACTAGAAAGAGGAAGTCTAACTGCTTTGGTAAAATAATCAATACAAGTTTCATAGTCACCGGTTTCATAACTGATATGCCCTAATCGGTACAATGCCTCTGCGTTATCAAGGAAAAGCTCTACTACCTCTTCAAATAACATTTTCGCATCCAACAAGTTAACATATTTCAATTTTTCATCTGTGCCGCTTCGGGTAAGAAGCTTTGCCAGATTTGCTTTATATTCGATATTACTAGGATTCTGGTAAAATAAGTCCCGATAGATTTTAATCCCTTCCTTCAGCCAAACGGATTCCTTTATCGAACCTTCACGTTTTTTCCATTTTCTAATATTGTCACTCAATGAAAACACCCCATTTGCCAAGATCAGGTAATAAATGATTGTCACTGAAACACTACCACTTCTACTATTCATAATGCATTAAGCCATTTATTAATTATACCAACTCATTAACTTGACTTAAGAACTCCCCAGCCTTTCCTCTAATCACTTGTCACTTTTTCAAAACCTTGATCCTCCGTATACATTTCATCACCTTCTTAAATAATATTAGCGAATTGTTTTATCCCCGAATAGTTATTACTACTTATTCAATTTTTCCCAGTAAAATCCTTTCCTTAATCGGAAAATAGAAAAAATCCAGCAGTCCATTGCTGCTGGATTTTATGTTTCGGAAACAGATTATGTAGCAGAATCTTTTAAAATTATGCGTTACTTTTAAAGTCCTGAATACGATATAAATCGATATAATCAGGCCAGCTTAGTTTTCGTTTTAAATATTCGCGAAAAGAATAGCATCTTTTTACTTGATGTTTTTGATATAAACATGAAATAAAGATTTGCAGGCGAAGCTGGACCATAAAATAATACCGGCTGTTCTTTTCTACTACAGGAATTTCAATTACTTTAATCTTCTGTCCGATCACATTTTTGAACTCTAAACTCTTACATAACAATTTATCATCTTCTTTTTTCCAGTTTGTTCTTTCTATTATACCCTAAGATCTAGTCGAAAATTATCGAAATTTTGCGTGTTCAAAAATAATTCGGACTTTTTTTATTCGAAAGAACCAGATTCCTATTTCAGAATCTGGTTCTTTTGCATCTCTAGGGACATGCTCCCGTTACAGCTCATATCAACTAATTAAGCTAGTCTCATCTTAAAATCTTGATAGCCGAATTCACGAACGACCTTACAATCGCCATCTTTATCCTGTACAGCAATGGCTGGTAATGGCATCCCATTAAATGTGTTGGTTTTCACCATGGAGTAAATCGCCATATCACCAAACACTAATCTGTCGCCAATCTTTAATGGCTGATCAAAAGAATAATCCCCGATCACATCGCCAGTCAGACAGGTTGGACCGCCAAGTCGATACGTAAATGGCTTCTCGCCTGCTTCCCCTGATCCAAAAAGAGGAGGACGATATGGCATTTCCAACACATCCGGCATATGACAAGTTGCTGAAGTGTCAACAATGGCAATCTCGATTCCGTTTTTATGGATATCCAATACGGATGTGACCATATAGCCTGCATTGAGTGCAATCGCTTCACCCGGCTCAAGGTATACTTCTAATCCGTATTTCTCCTGCATTCTCTTAATACAAGCTTCTAGTCTCGGAATATCATAATCTTCTCTTGTAATATGGTGACCGCCGCCAAAATTGATCCATTCCATTTGCGGAAGCCATTGCCCGAATTTTTCTTCCACAGCATTTAGTGTCGTCTCCAAATCGTCAGAGTTTTGCTGGCAAAGGGTGTGAAAGTGCAGTCCTGAAACCCCGTCAAGCAAATCCGGACGAAAATCTTCCTGTTTTACACCGAATCGGGAACCTGGCGAACAAGGATCATAGATTTCATGACCCTCTTGTGTCGAACATTCAGGATTAATCCGCAAGCCTACTTTCCTGCCGCCTTGCAGCGCCTTCTCTTTATACTTTTCTAACTGTGAAAAGGAATTAAAGATAATATGGTCGCAAATGTTTACAATTTCGTCGATTTCATCTTCACGGTAGGCAGGGGCGAAGACATGATTTTCTTTGCCCATTTCCTCGTAACCAAGACGTGCCTCAAACAGTCCGCTTGCCGTTGTACCATTTAAATATTTTCCGATAAGGGGATACATGGTTGTCATGGAAAATGCTTTTTGTGCCAGAATAATTTTTGCTCCTGTACGCTGCATGACACCGTTCAGGATTTTTAGATTTTTTTCGATGAGTGCTTCATCGACTACAAAGCACGGTGTTGGTAATTCTTCAAACCTCATATTATCGAACGAGCTCCAATTCTTTTTCTTCAGCTGCTTCTTCTGGTAATGCATCGACAAGAACTGGATTAAAGTCTTCTACCCATGGAAGTCCCCATTTGTTTAACTCTTCCATGAATGGATCTGGATCAAATTCTTCTATATTATAAACGCCCGCTTTATTCCATTTGCCAGTTAAAATCATCGCTGCACCAATCATCGCAGGAACGCCAGTTGTATAAGAGATGGCTTGAGAGCCCACTTCCCGATAACATTCTTGGTGGTCACAAATGTTGTAAACGTAATACGTTTTATCTTTGCCGTCCTTTTTCCCTTTGAAGATACAGCCGATATTTGTTTTTCCAACTGTACGTGGTCCAAGGGTTGCTGGATCTGGTAAAACCGCCTTCAAGAATTGAAGTGGAATGATTTGCTTGCCTTCGAATTCGATTGGCTCGATAGAAGTCATTCCAACGTTTTCAAGGGCCTTCAGGTGAGTCAGGTAACTCTGGCCAAATGTCATGAAGAAACGGATGCGCTTAAGTCCTGGGATGTTTTGCGCAAGAGATTCAAGCTCCTCATGGTAAAGCAAATACATGTCCTTTTCGCCCACTTCAGCGAAGTTATACGTGCGTTTGATTTCCATTGGCTCGGTTTCGATCCACTCGCCATTTTCCCAATATCTTCCGTTAGCAGAAACTTCACGAATATTGATTTCAGGATTGAAGTTTGTAGCAAACGGATAGCCATGGTCGCCACCGTTGCAGTCTAGAATGTCGATATATTCAATTTCATCAAAATAATGCTTAAGTGCATATGCAGAGAATACGCCTGTTACACCCGGGTCAAAGCCGCTGCCTAAAAGAGCTGTAATGCCCGCTTCTTCAAAGCGCTCGCGGTATTCCCACTGCCAGCTGTATTCAAATTTTGCTGTATCTTCTGGCTCATAGTTTGCAGTGTCCATGTAGTGAGTTTTCGTAGCAAGACAAGCGTCCATGATTGTTAAATCTTGGTATGGTAACGCTAGGTTCATCACGATATCTGGTTTCACTTCGTTAATTAACGCAATTAGCTCGTCAACGTTGTCAGCATCCACTTGTGCTGTTGTAATTTTTGTTTTGCTCATACTATCTAATTTTGCTTTTAGCTCATCACATTTTGATTTTGTACGGCTTGCGATACAAATTTCTTCAAATACCTCGCTGTTTTGAACACATTTATGAACGGCTACGGAGGCCACTCCGCCAGCACCGATAATAAGGGCTTTTCCCATTTCCAATCTCCTAACCTATTAGATTTTTTCAACGTAAAACGGACCTTTTGTTCCAACAAAAAAAGCAAGTGTAAGACGCATTATTGCGCACCACACTTGCTTAGATATAATCAATATTATGTACAAATGACAAAAAGGTCATATGTAACCCTCTATCAAAAGTCCTAGAGACTTATGCTAGAAAGCTCGTTAATATTCAGAATATATCATAATAGGGATCAGAGTCTATATAGCAAATAATTACTTTTACCACTCTTATTGACCGTTTCACAAGTTGATGTGCCTATGCACTGGTTGTAAAGTAACCAACTTATAAAATTTGAGCTTTTAACTCAATCAATAAGGCAACTAAAGTTGCCAATCGGCATTTGACCCGGCACACCGTTGCCTTGACTCCCCTAAGGAAGTGGTCAAAATTATCTGCTTGGAAAGACTCGGATTTATTCGAATATTCGCTTTCCAAATCACACTTAATCATATTAACAATATATTAAAATAATAGCAATAAGAAAAACTAAAAGAATGGAAAATTTTTTTTCGTTTTACTAGAGATGTATTTCTTGTTTCTGTTTTTTATCCCCACTCTGCCATGACCTAATTATCTATCTTATTTTCAAATGAAAAAATATGAGACAAAAGTGGGGAAATATTTTAAAATTAAGAAAAAACCAAATATAAAGGAGAATCCTTATGGCAGTTATTAAAATCCGAAACACAAACGAATTGATTGAAGGTCATGAGAATGTATTCAAATTCTTAGAAAAACAAGGTGTCCTGTATGAGCACTGGGATATTTTAAAATTGGATGAGAGTTTGAGAGAAAAGTTTATCCTTAATGATGAAGAAAAAGGACAGATTTTATCGACTTTTAAAGATGAAATTGAAGATTTAGCAGCAAGAAGAGGATATAAGACTTGGGATATTGTTGCGTTATCTGATGCTACACCTAACTTAGACGAATTACTCAAGAAGTTCGAACAGGTACATATTCATACTGAAGATGAAGTTCGAGCCATTACTGCAGGGCATGGTATTTTTATTATCAAGGGCGATGAACAGACGGGTTATTTTGATGTGGAACTAGAAGCGGGCGATGTGATTTCCGTTCCAGAAGGAAACCCGCATTTCTTCACATTAATGGATGACCGACAAGTGGTCGCCGTTCGTTTATTTATCGAAACAGAAGGCTGGGTTGCACACCCTTATCAAGAAACAGAGGAAGTAACAAAGTAAATAAAAAAGGCAGAAATTCTTTTGGATTTCTGCTTTTTTATGACCATATTTATCTACCATCAACTGTCATTATCATATTTTAATTATGTTTTTTTAGGCTTTTGCTGTTTCTAAAATTTCCATTACATTCTTAACGGAGTTTACTGATTGATCGAGTGCTCTTTTTTCTTCAGAGGTTAATGGAATTTCGATGATGCTTTCAATTCCATTGCCACCTAGGATGGTCGGAACACCCAGGTAGATATCATGGTATCCATATTCACCTTCTAGATAGGCGATTGATGGGAGGATCCGTTTTTTATCTTTTAAAATCGCCTCTGCCATTTGAACCATGGAAGCTGCTGGAGCATAATAGGCGCTTCCTTGTCCGAGCAAATTAACGATTTCACCTCCGCCTTTTCGCGTTCTATCCACAATTGCTTCAATTCTTTCTGGCGGAAGGATTTTTTCAAGTGGAATTCCTCCCGCATAGGAATAACGTACCAATGGCACCATATCATCTCCATGGCCGCCAAGGACAAAACCAGAAATATCTTCAACCGAAACATTCAATTCCTCTGCCACAAACGTATTAAAGCGTGCTGTATCTAAAACACCTGATTGACCAATTATACGATTTTTAGGGAACCCCGTCGTTTTATAACAAACGTAGGTCATTGCATCGACTGGATTACTTAATACGATAATATAGCTATTTGGTGCATATTTTTTTATATTCTCTGAAACATCTTTGATGATCTTTTCATTCGTTGTTACTAAATCATCACGGCTCATCCCTGGTTTTCTTGGAAGACCTGCCGTAATTAATACGAGATCAGCATCTTTAATAACTTCATAGTTGGAAGTTCCCGTTATTCTTGAATTAAAGCCTTGAACTGGACCTGCTTCAAGCATATCAAGGGCTTTTCCTTTTGTTGGATTGCTTTGTGAAGGGATGTCAACTAGTACAACATCACCCAATTCTTTTTGCGCCAGCATCAAAGCAGCGGTAGCACCTGTAAATCCTGCTCCGATTACCGCTATTTTTCTTCGAGTAAAAGCCATGGTTCTCCCCCGTTCCAAGATCAAGTCTATAAAAATGAAATTTTGGGATTAATTTTCTTCCTCTGATTTATTAACGGTTTTCTTCCTAGTTGAACTTTTTGTCTCAGAGGAATCTTCCTTTTTGATAGCAGGTTCATTTCCTTTTTGTTCTTTCTTTAATAACACCTCACGGATTGATTCATCCGGATGTGGAATCACATGCGCAGAAACGAGTTCTCCCACTCGGGCCGCTGCGGTTTTACCTGCGTCAACTGCCGCTTGAACGGCACTGACATCCCCCTGAACCAACACCGTTACCAGTGCTGCGTCTATTTTCTCCTGCTTAACCAATGTCACATCAGCTGATTTTAACATCGCATCTGCTGCTTCAATCGAACCGATTAATCCTCTTGTTTCAATCATCCCTAATGCTCTTCCCACGATTATTCACCTCGTTTCGTATCGATATCGACGGAATCAATGATCCCTATAACCAGGGAATCAATCGGCAATTTCTTTTCGCCGGACATATTGGCTGCTGCACTTCCTCTTGTGACGATGACTTGGTCACCAAAGCCCGCTCCAATTCGGTCTACCGCAATAAACGGTGCTCCAGCTGGAGTACGGTCAGGGTTTTCCGGCTGGATAAACAAAAATTTCAATCCCTGCAAATCATCCTCTTTCCTGGTAGCCCATACGTTACCAATCACTGTCCCCTTTTGCATTAAGCTTTCGCTCCTTTTGATTCAATTACCTTAATGTTTTTTCCCATCGCACGTGCCGTATCCCGAGCTAATGGTGTAATAATCGTCGTTTTATCCACCACAATTTGGGCGTGTTTACTATCTTCCACATCTTTCTGTGTTAACAATTTTTTAGCAAACGGAGCGGAATCGGCAAGGGTGCCTGCTTTTACGTTGTTTACAAAACTCTCAAACGTTTCGAGTTTGACTCCAAATTTTTCTAACGAATCCTTATATCCAAGCAAGTGCTCTACATACGCCGCGTTCTTTGACTTTCCCTCCAATAGTTGTTCCTGTAAATAGGCAGTTGGAATGAGAGATACGGGTATCGATTCCATCATACAACGGGATAGCCATTTACTCTCGTCTGTGTCAAATATACCAAGTGCTCCCTTTACAAGTAAATCTTGGGTAACATGGAGGAAAATCACTTGGTCTAGCTTATGTATGTCTTTCATGGAAAATGAATGCGTGTCTTGAACATTCCACTTTTCATGCATTTTCTCTAAAAGGTGTGGCTCAATATATAATGGCTCCCCGATAACGAGTAGTTTTGGTTTCTGTTTGTTTTCTGTGACGGTAAGCTGTTTGATCACTTCATTCACGATTTGCTCAATCATTTGGCGATCAATCATGTCGCGTTTCCCTCACCTTTCATTAGTTTCCCCATCGTTTTTCCGGTAATAATACCGGCGTTGGCTTCATCTGTATCGACATGCATTTCAAGTTTGTACCTGGGAGAGACACGGATTAAAACCTTGCCAAGTGTGACAGGACGGTCCCCGTTCACCTCAACTTTCACATATTCCCCATTTTCAACGTTAAAGCGGTCTGCATCCTCCGGCGTCATATGTATATGAGCTTGGGCAATGATTAGACCTTCTTTTTTGTAGAGACTTCCCTTCGGTCCAACCAGAGTAATCGGAGCAGAATCTTTGATATCGCCAGATTCCCTTAACGGCGCCTTGACTCCTAATTTTATAGAGTCCGTTTGGCTGACTTCAACTTGGGTCATATTACGCGCAGGACCAAGAATGCGCACTTTTTCAAGGCTCCCTCTTGGTCCCACAATCGTAATGGTTTCATTCGCAGCGAATTGACCAGGCTGCGACAAATCCGCTTTTTTTGTTAACTCATAGCCCTCTCCAAAAAGAGCTTCCAGGTCACTTTTACTTAAATGACAATGCCGGGCAGAAACAGCTATTGGGATCATGTGGGGATTGACAGAGGCTCCTGTTAACCTTGAAACCACTTCTTTCACAATCGATTGAATGGCTTGTTGATCCATGTTTCATGCTCCTAATCTAATAATCTTTTATTATGCTTGAATGTCTAACTTTGGTAAAATGCTTTCTAATTCATTGTGTGGGCGTGGGATGACATGAACTG
This sequence comes from Neobacillus sp. Marseille-Q6967, assembly GCF_946151075.1. Classification (GTDB taxonomy): domain Bacteria; phylum Bacillota; class Bacilli; order Bacillales; family Cytobacillaceae; genus Neobacillus. The sequence goes on from NZ_OX267715.1 coordinate 1,765,351, forward strand.
ACATAAGCTCGCCAACACGTGTTGCTGCAGCTGCACCTGCTTCTGTTGCTGCTTTCACCGCACCCACATCACCGCGGACTAGAACCGTAACAATCCCGCCGCCGACATGAACTTTACCGACTAAATGAACATTTGCTGCCTTTACCATTGCGTCAGCTGCCTCAACTGATGCTACTAATCCTTTTGTTTCAATCATTCCTAATGCTGTTAATTCTCTACTCATTTTCATTTCCTCCTAATTAGTTCGTTTGATATTTTTGAATGACTTGATTCACCATTTGTGCAATAACATTCGCATCGACTGCGCCTTTAGGATTTACCTGTTTTAACACTTGGTCAACGATAAACTCTACATCTTTCGCATCATCTTTAGGTTGAATAACTGTTGATGGTTTTGGAATGGAAGCATCTCGAATTCCATAGGCCATTCGCTTAATATTAATCAAATGACGGGCAGACACATTATCTGAAGTAATATTACCTCCAAAAGATCCACAGCCAAGTGTCAATGATGGCATTAATCCTGTTGTTGCCCCGACTGCTCCAATCGAGGACAAGGTATTAACCATGATCCTAGATACAGGCATTTCAAGCGCAAAGTCTTTGGCGACTGATTCATCATTGGTATGAAGCGCAAGGCTATGGCCTCTCCCGCCAAGATTTAGGAGCTTCAAGCAATACTCTTTCGCTTCCTCATAACTATTGGCCGTATATAAAGCAAAGATGGGTGATAATTTTTCAATCGAAAAAGGAACCTCTTTTCCTACTCGTGATTCTTCTGCAATTAAAACCCTTGTATCTGCTGGAACTGAAATACCTGCCATTGCTGCAATTTTCACTGCGCTTTGGCCAACAATATCCGGGTTTAATTTTCCTGGTGCAGGAGAGATAACATTTTCAAGTATGGCTTTTTCTTCATCATTTAACAGGTACGCACCGTTATTCTTAAGCTCTCGGACGACTACTTGGAGAATATTACGGTCGACGACAAGCGATTGCTCTGTTGCGCATATCGTCCCATTATCAAATGATTTGCTGTCGACGATCATGGATACAGACTTAGCAATATTAGCACTTTTTTCAATATAGCAAGGGACATTCCCTGGACCTACACCATAAGCCGGTTTTCCAGAGCTATAGGCTGCACGGACTAAGGCGCCGCCGCCAGTTGCTAAAATAAGATTTACATCACGATGTTTCATTAATTCGGTTGTAGCTGCCATGGACGGATTAGAAATCCAGCCGATGATCCCTTCAGGCGCACCTGCTTCTATTGCCGCCTGCTCGCAGATTTTCAATGCTTCTACTGTACAATTGACAGCGCGTGGATGCGGGCTGACAACAATCGCATTCCTCGTTTTTAACGAAATTAAGGTTTTAAAAATAGCTGTTGACGTTGGGTTTGTTGTGGGAATAATCCCCGCAATCACTCCATAGGGATAGGCAACCTCGACTACTTTATTGGTACGGTCTTCATGAATAATTCCGACTGTTTTTTCATTGATTATTGATTCATAAACAGCCATGGAACCCACTTCATTTTTTATTTTTTTATGCTCCACGATTCCCATGCCAGTTTCTTTAACTGCCATTTGTGCAAGCTCAAGAGATTTTTCATATGCAGCTTGTGCTGTACGTTTTACAATTTCATCTACTTGTTCTTGTGTGTAGGACAAGTATTCCAATTGTGCCTCTTTTGCCCGCTTGACGGCATTGCGCATTTCCTGAATCGATTGGAGATCTTGATCCAATTGCACCATTACACACTCCTTCCTTCAAGACTTCAATATTTAATTGGTTTTTCCGCAATATCCAGAATAGCATCTCGGAAAGCATCTGCTGCCGCTTGACAAGCGGATTGGCTTCCTGTCAGAAGACCACCGCCAAAGTTGGTTTCAGATGGAGGACCGAAAAACTTTACCAATTTTACATCTGCTGCCTTTAGTGCCGCATCTAACCCATAAACTGCTTCTATTGGGGGAGCAATCAAATAAGCCAATGGCTCGCCCGTTTTAATTCCTGCCTCCGCCGATAAATAAGAGCCAGTGCTTGAAACAACATGTGCATATAACGCATGCGTTTTTTCCTGATTTAGAGCCTCAAAAAAAGCATCAGATTCCGCCGTTTGAAGAACCGCATCCAGCCCGCTTTGAACTTCATCAGGTGATGGACCAGCCATAATCCCAATCATTTCTCCCGATAATGGCCCGGATGCGTTACCGGATCCTGCATAAAAGGACTTAGCATACACCACATCGACATCCGCTCGTTTCGTTGCTTCATCTAAGGCAGTGTAGCCGATATCATCAACGGTTGAGGTGAAGATACCCAAACTGCGATGATGAGGCTTCAAGTTAAAATGTTTTGCCAAATCAGGGTCAACATTTGGGATCACTCGGATTGCTAAAATATCAGCGTAAATACGTTGTATAGCCACACTCATTTCCTCCTAGCTTTCCTTTTGAACAAGCGAAACTCCGCTAGCTTCATATTTTAGGATTTTTTGAATGACTGATCCAATATAAGCACCCGCCTCAACCGGCGGTATTCCGCCTTTATGGATATTTGAAATCACCATTCGGTCTGCTTCAATTGTCCCTATTCTAGGTCTATAACATAAATAGGCACTAAGGGATTCCGCACTGACAAGTCCTGGACGTTCACCTATGAGCAGTACTACGACCTTAGGCTGGAGCAATTCCCCCACATCATCCATGACTGCAACTCGTCCCTTTTCTATAAAGAAAGGAGTACCAGTATCGAGACCTAAGCTTTGCAGTGATTGCTGAAGTGATAGATAAACATCCTCAACGTTCTCATCAACCGAACTGGAGCTTAGCCCATCGGAAACAATGATTTGAACAGTTGGTGCTTTACGGCACTTTTCGCTGATTGTTTGCTTTGCTTCATCTGACAGCTTTCTCCCATAATCTGGGCGGCGAATGTATACCTCTTTGTCGGTTACCCTCGTGTTTACCTTGAAGAGGCCAAGGCGGTTTAATAGCTCTTCCTTTACATCTCCATAGACTGCATCAACTGCAGCAGCGTGATCAAAGCGAAATTTTAACCACGTATCTGTTTTCGGTCGTAAGCCCGCTCTACCCACACCAATCCGTGCCGGGGTTTTTGTCATAAGCTCTTCCAGTTCTTCAGGATTTGATGGATTGTCAAGCCGTGAAGAAGTCAAAACCACACGATCTATAGAATCATTCTTTTGATTCGTAACTCCATAATCACCAAATGGTATCAGTTCCACGTTATCCTTTTCTTTCTCACTTGGTTCGGTTATGGCTGGCTGATATGTATTTTGGGGTTTACTGTTAGATGTATGATCCCAAAATTTCACTGGCGTATCATGTCTTTCCTTTTCTGATATGGGTTTACTTTCGGGCTCTAAACCTGATTGCAATTTTTCAACAATCAGCTTTGTGACTTTCTCAATTAAATCAGGATTCATGTTCTTCCACTCCTATCGAGAAAAAATGGTCGGATCCCCGGCTATTTTACTTAGTTTTCCGTTTTCAAGGATGCCCATTTTTTCGAGCCATTCACTGAAAATTGGCGATGGACGCTTGTTCAACGTTTGCCTTAGGGTGGCAACATCATGGTAGCTCATCGATTGGTAATTTAACATACAATCATCACCCATCGGGGTTGCGATGATAAAATTCACCCCTGCAGCTGTCAATAACACACCTAAATCCTCAATGTCATTTTGGTCTGCCTTAATATGATTTGTATAGCAGATATCAACACCCATTGGGAGTCCATGCATTTTCCCCATGAAATGGTCCTCTAAACCGGCTCGGATCACCTGTTTACTGTTATATAGATATTCCGGACCAATAAAACCAACTACCGTGTTCACAATATAGGGATCATAATACCGGGCAAAGCCGTAATTTCTTGATTCCATTGTCAATTGGTCAATACCAAAATGAGCTTCTGCTGATAACTCTGATCCTTGCCCAGTCTCAAAGTACAAGCGCTGCGGACCCGTTCCTGTACCGAGTGTCTTTGCCATATGATTGGCTTCCTCCAGTAATGAGGCCGTAATACCAAATGAGCGGTTCGCCGCTTCTGTTCCTGCGATACTTTGGAAAATCATATCCGCCGGGGCACCTTGCTCAATCGCCTTCATTTGTGCGGTTACATGGGCAAGTACGCAGTTTTGAGTTGGTATTTCCCACTCTTTAATAAAATTGTGTGTAGCATGGAGCAAACGTTTCACACTCTCAACAGAATCATCGACTGGATTTATTCCGATTACCGCATCACCCATCCCATACGAGAGCCCTTCCTTCAGGGATGCAATCATTCCTTCCACATTGTCCGTCGGATGATTAGGCTGCAGGCGTGAAGCCAGTGTCCCTTTGTAACCGATCGTAATATTACATTTTGTTAAAATTTCAATTTTGTTTGCAGCGTGAATGAGGTCAAGGTTTGACATCAATTTTGCAACGGCCGCGATCATTTCACTATTTAACCCGCAGCTTAGTCTTTTTAAATCTTCACCCGTTGTCGAATCGTTCAAAATATATTCACGGAGCTCGGCTACGGACCAGTTTTTGATTGATTGATAGATTGGTTCATTAATTTGACTTTCAATTATCCGTGATACTTCATCTTCTTCAGGGGATAGTAATGGATTTTCACGAATCTCCGCAAGAGTTAAATGACTAAGTACTAATTTTGCAGCAATCCGTTCCTGAACGGTTTCAGCAGCCAAGCCCGCTAAGCGGTCTCCGGATTTTTCTTCGTTTGCTTTGGCAAAAAGATCTTTTAAGGAATCGAATTGATAGGTAGTTCCTAAGTAATTTGTTTGCAGCTTCAAGGAAACATCCTCCTTTCCTAGTTGTGGAACGTTAATGTTTTAATCACTACTGGCACTACACTTGTTTGCAGCAAATGACCAATATCGATATAATCTCCGTTTTCTACCCGAATTTGATCGATACAGATGATATTCTGATTCGGTTTCTGGACTTTAATGGTCTGACCAAGAACCTTACCATGATCGCTTTCTAATACAATGACCAGCGGCTGTTCTTTATTCGGTTTTACTTTCACCGATTCCAAGATTGCTGCCGCTAATTCTTGAATATCACGGAAACCTAGATATGGGATTTCCGTTAAATACAAGGCAAAATTTTGTCCCTCTCGCTGTGGGTCATACATTTCTACAGCCAGATGAATGGCTGAACCTAGTTTCTTAATCCCTTCCTGCAAGTCATGACCAAAAGGAACCTGATAAACTGGTAAATTACGCAATGGTAACTGACTACTATCTACCTGAATGGTTGCACCGCTGATTTCAGTTGTCTGTGTCCCAGCTCCGAGTACGGTAGCACGTACGGTTTCATCTGGCTTGACCCATGTCCATTGAGATAATTCCCTGCTTTCCCTAAGTGCCAGAGCCAGCATTTCCCCGATATCGTCATAATGCGCTGTAACGGGTGAATCGCTTTCGTTTTGATACAGACATTCACTAACTCCCCCAGAAAACATAATGCTATCAATCTCTTCCTGCCAATTCGGTGCGTGACCTAAAAGTAATGGTTTATCTGTTTCTAACAATTCTCTTGTTAACATCCTTGCAATAACGGATGCCATATAGTCTGTAAGACCTTTTATGATCAAATCTGACCGCTGATCGCCTTCTTTAACTTGCAGCTGCCATTGCTGGAACAATTCTTTTACCGGTGGTGAAATACTATTAATCTGTGAGCCCGTAAATTCTATCAGCCTGCCGCCAATATGTAATGTGCAGGTCCCAAGCAGTTTCCCAGACTTATAAACGGCCGTATTAGCGGTTCCACCACCGATATCGATATTGGCAATCACTTTCCCTGTCTTTTTCGAATATTCATAGGCCCCTGAACCTTTGGCCGCAATAATCCCCTCTAGGTCAGGTCCGGCCGTTGCGACTAGAAAATCACCGGCATGATCCGATAAATGGTGAATCATCTCCTGTGCATTTTGTTTCGTGGCCGTTTCCCCTGTTATAATCACCGCTCCTGTTTTGATGTCTTGAGGCTGGACTCCAGCATTAGCATATTCCTGCTGAACAAGGGATTCTACCTTTTTAATATCAATGGACTTTGACGACAATAATGGTGTTCGATAAATCGGGCTGCGATAAAGAACTTCCTTGTTAATAATTTCAATTCGCGGCATATGCATTCCGCCCGCCATATTCATGAGGGAAAATTTGCTAATCACAATCTTTGTCGTACTTGTACCAATATCAATGCCAGCACTCATAATTTCCTCATGTTGAGGCTCATATCGCTTTATAGGAATCACCTTCCTTTAAAAACAAAAAAGGCGCCTTATACTATCCATCAATGGTATGACAGATTTGTATAAGGCGCCTTTGCCTTGTGTATTCACTTGTTATACTAGTATTTTAGTCTATCGTTTCTTTTTTGTAAAGGGTTTCAAACGAAAATGACTACTTCTTCCGGAATCATTTTCACATATTCTTTCATTTCATCCATTGAATTACATTTTACTAGATTCCTAATTTCCTCTAAACCCTGTCCAGTTATGGCTGAGGTGATAACGATTGGACCTTTTGGAATCACTCTTTTTAATTGGTCTATGGCTTGATTTATATCAGCCTTCTCCGAATCGCATTTCGTTACAACTCCGATTGGTAACTTTGTTATACCTGTACTGAATCCTGGAGGAAATATTGTTTTTTGTTTAGTTGCATCCTGCAAGTATAAAACGTGAGTCACTTCTAGTGCTGTTGCCATAATATTTTTGTAGAAAAAGGGATTTTCAATGTACTCACCTGGCGTATCAACAATCCAGTCACGATAGACGAGTGCTTGGGTCTTAATCGCTGGAATCTCACGCCCAAGGAGAGCATTCGTCAAGGTAGATTTCCCTGCGCCAATGGAGCCAATCAGCATCGTCCGATTTTTTTTAGTCATCGACCTTAACCCCTATCATGATTTGGTGATCTCTGCAGGTGTATAACGTAAGACATTGGATAAGAAACGGTTAATTTCTTCCATTGCCATTTGCACGGAAGAAACACTTCCAACGATGACAAGACTTCCTGTAAAACGATCTAAAAAGCCAATTTGCACATCAGCTGCTTTCGTTGCTAAATCACCCGCGATAATAACCGTTTCACTTGGTGTCAGGGTTAATATTCCCATGGCCCCGCCTTCTTGAATTCCCAGCTTTTCAAACATATCGCGGTCAGGGTTGGCAATCACATGACTTAAGGTTACCTGCTTACCTGGTACAAACTCTTGTATAAATCGCTTTTTTTCTTCGCTCATTTGGATTACACTACTTTCTGTTCTTTTTCGCGTGCTGGTAAATATTCATCCTTACCAATAATCCCTGCTTCTCGGTCCTTTTTCTCTAACTCCAATGCTTTTGGAACGGATAACCAATAGGCAAGGCCAATACCAATTACACCGGCAGAGATTTTACCAATGATAATCGGCAAAATTAACGTTGGCTGGAAGTTCGCCGTGAAAGATAAATGGTCGCCTAATAGAAAGGCAGCACAAACGGCAAAAGAAATATTGATGACTTTATCTTTCGGCGGCATTGTGCTTACGAGTTTAAACATCGCAAGGATATTTGCAATCGTCGCAACAAGCCCCGCACTGCCCTCTTTACTTAAACCAAGTTTACGCCCAAGTGCTTCCAACGGTCCGCCGGCATATTTCTGCAATAAATAAACCATCGGAAATGCACCTGCAAGCATGATTCCAATATAACCAGCTGTTTCTAATGCCCGGAATTGGTCTTCTTGATCCGCCATAATTGGATGGAAGCCCCAGCTGCCAAATACAGTTGAGAAAAGGCCGGTAAAAATTTCAACGATTGAGAAAACAAGAACAAGCTTAATACCTGCATCTAGTATTCTTCCAAACCACATGAAGGCATTAATCATTAAATCTGGAAGGAAATATAACCCTAGAGCAATGACAACAACGAATAATAATAGCGGACTTAAATTTAACAGGATTTGTCCATAACCTAAGGCAAATTGGTATTTCGCTTCTCCTGAAGTCGAAATGAAATCTCTCACTTTTGAACTTGAAAGGGCAATAATTGTACTAGATATAAGTGCACCGATCGGAATCGTTAATACCCCTGCCATAACACCAAGAGCCATATATTTATGGTCCCGCTTGTCAAGCATTGCCAGTCCCATCGGAATCGAGAAAACGATCGTCGCTCCAGCCATAAAGCCAACTATCATCGCCATAATCCAGCCTTCTTGCGTTTCTTTTAACACTTCTGCTAATTGATAGCCACCCATATCAGTGGCTAAAATGGCTGTCGCAGCAATCGCTGGGTCCGCACCAATTGCAGCAAAAAATGGTCCGCAAACTTTGTCAATAAACCATGATAGATATGGAATCGAAGCCATGATTCCCGCCGCAGGCACGAAAATATGTCCAACCGCATGTAACCCTTCCATAAATTGTTTACCTAATCCGTCATCGCTATTACGGATCGCCGCAACTGCCCCCATCACTGCACAAGTCATGATTATGTAGATTACAATTTTCCCTACCATCTCCATATTAAACCCCTCCTTATACGTAAAAAATATATATGAAACGGAAAATGCGGCCATCTTTCCAGCAATAGACCTCTGACCCTTTGTTAAAAAAGACAAAAAGGTGCCGTACGGTTTCTAAAGTCTAAACCGCAGAGCACCCTTGCCCGGTCTATTCACTTGTAAAAGATTTTAAGCATCATATTTTAAGATGATATGCTTCGCCACATTTTCCAGTGTAACCTGTTTGTTCATACTAATGTTTCGCATTTTTCGATAGGCAGCATCTTCTGACAGATTATATTTCTGCATAAGAATTCCTTTTGCCTTTTCGATTCTTTTCCTTTCAAGCAGCTGCTTATTCATGTTTTCAACTTGTTCCCGATAAAGTTGGGCATTTTCTGCTTGTTTTAAGGCTATTTCTACTGCTGGAATTAAATTGGCTTCCGTAATCGGTTTTACTAAGTACCCCATAATATTTTCCTGCTTCGCTTTATCAATATACTCTCGCTGGCTGTAAGCAGTTAAGATAAGGATCGGGGTATTCATTTTTTTAGAAATGATTTCGCTTGCCTTCAAACCATTTAATTTTGGCATTTTAATATCCATTATGATTAAGTCAGGTTTTAATGAAAAAGTGAGTTCTACTGCTTTCTCTCCATCACCAGCTTGAGCAATGACCTCATATCCAGCATCCTCGAGCATCATTGATACATCAAGGCGCACAATGGATTCATCCTCCACCACGATAATTCGCTTTTTCATGCCAGAACCATCTCCCTTTCTACGGGGAATGTAACGGAGGCCAACGTTCCTATTTCGGTTCGTTGAATCGAAAAATGACCAGATAAATCATGCTCCACCATCATTCTAACAATATCTAATCCCAATGAAGGCTTTGAATTAGGTGAATATCCTATCCCGTTGTCAATCACTTGAACCTCAATATCCTTGCCTTTTTGCTGGAATAAGATTTCAATTTTTCCCTCTGTCATGGTTTTAAAGGCATGTTTTACACAGTTTTGGATTAACTCATTTACCACTAAGGCAACAGAAACCGCTATATTGGATTTAATCTGCAGGTGATGCCCCGTATAGGAAATGTTAATCTTTTTATTCTCATGGTCTGATTCCCAAACCAGCGTGTTTCCGATTTTTTCAAGCAGCTGGTGGATATCAACATCATCTACGCTTGAATTGGACAAGATGATTTCATACACCGACGCAATACTTGTAATACGATTTAAACTTTCGACAAAGTGAACTTTGCTTTCCTCCGGCAGTCCTCTTCTCATTTGAAGCCGTAACAGACTGGCAACGGTTTGCAAATTGTTCTTCACACGGTGATGAATTTCACGAATGGCCACTGATTTAACAATCAATTCTCTTTCTTTTTCTCGCAATTCCGTAATGTTTTTGAGGACTATAAACGTCCCGTTTGCTTTTTCAAACTGTCCCAACTTTATTTTTTTCACTTGAAAAATCTTATTTAACATTTTTACTTCTTGAATCAAGAGATCTTCTGGTTCTTTAAGAATCCCTTCTATTTTGGGAAAATAGGAAACTAAAAGCTTACCGATTGAACTATCATTTTCACCTATTTCCTGAATGAGGTTAAAAGCTGAAGGATTACAATAAAGTATTTTCCCTTCTTGATCAATAAAAAAGAGAGATTCTTCTATCATCTCTGGGATGATTGGCTGATTCTCGGTCATGCCGATGAGAATTTCACTTAAGGTTTCTGTCGCTTCTGACAACGCTTCCATTTTTTGTTGATGTTGAATCTGTTCGCTTATATCCTTTTCCATGATAAGTGCACCAATGACCCGATCTAGAGAATCTTTAATTGGGATCACACTTTGGTCCACCGTTTTTCCCTCTTGGGTTAAAGCCCGGTTTTGAAACATCGGCTTCCCCGTACGGAGTGTATAGAGAACGGACGGTTCGAATGCTTCATAAGCAAATTTTCCGACTACGGGATTTTTATAAACGGGTATCGCCGTTGTCGGTGCAGCTTCCGCGACCACAATCGCATGCTTGCCCTCTTTTGTCAAACAATCAACAAAAATATTTGCTTTATTTAAGTCAGCGATTAATGGTAAATTACCTACTAACTCTTGAATGATTTGAACATCTTCCTTCGATAGATTTGTATGAAGGGAGCATAACTCTTCCACCATGATGTTTTTCATATGTCGAATCTCCTAATGTAATGAGAAGAATATATGAAAACATTATAGAGTTTAATTGTGTTTTTTGTCAATATTGCGAAAATAAACAGAATTCCTTTGGTTAGCAATCTATTATTTTAATTGAGCTAATTTAACTCCACTCACTTTATTATTTAATACATCTTCAATTAAATCGGCTAAATAGGCCCCCGCTTCTACGGGAGGTATCCCGCCATCATGGATGTTTGAGATTACTGTCCTATCTGCTTCTACCGTATCTTTATTTGGACGGTAGATTAAATAGGCGCTAATACTTTTAGAAGTGGCTAATCCCGGACGCTCACCAATCAGTGAAATAACGACATCACAATTTACAATCGCTGCGACTTCATCGTGTATCCAAACCCGGCTTCTATTGATAAAAACTGGATCCCCTATGGAAATATTTTTCACCTTCAAACCTTGGATTAGCGCAGGGAGTAAATCTGTAATATTTGCTTCGATACCGGTGGAGCTTAGCCCATCTGAAACAATAATTTGTACCTGTTTATTTTTTGGCAGATTTTCTTCAGCCCATTTTCTCGATACTTCATCCAATGCTCTGCCGCAGTCTAGATTCATTAAATATTCATCCATCGACTGAGCCTTCGAATGAAGAACAGGCAGGTTCATTTTTCTGATAAATTCCTCTGATACCCCTTTGAATACAGCATCTTGTGCGGCAGCATGATCAATTCGAAAATCAAGATATTCTCTTGTTTTCATACGGGTACCCGTTCTTCCGATACCGATCCTTGCTGGTGTAATCAACTGTGCCTTTGCAATTTGTTCAGGATCCACAGGATTTTCGACGTTCACTGTCTTTTCTTTTTCAAAAATAATGGATCGCACTGTATCTTTTACTGATATAACACTGGCTGCTGAGGATGCATGTTCTTTTTCTAATGCTTCTAGTACTTGTTTTACAATCGTTTGTATATCCATTTTGTCACTTCCTTTCTTACTTAAAGATTGATAGATCTCCTGCCCGTTCGGTTAGGCGGCCATTTTCCATTATTCCCATTCTTTCCAGCCAGGTTTCAAATTCACGTAACGGACGCAGGCCTAACATTTCTCTTAAACTAGCATCATCATGATAACTTGTGTCCTGATAGCTTAGCATGACATCATCACCGCCAGGAACACCCATATAAAAGTTCGCTCCGGCAAGAGCCGTTAACATCCCGGCGATTTCCTGATCATTTTGGTCTGCTTGCATATGGTTTGTATAGGTCGGGGCAATTCCCATTGGCAATCCGTGTAATTTACCCATGAAAAGATCCTCTAAGTCTGCTCTAATCACCTGTTTACCATCATAAATTGTCTCCGGACCAATGAAACCAGAGACATTATTGACCATAAATGGCTTCCAGTGGCGTGCATAACCATAGGTCCTTGCTTCAAGGGTTTGCATATCTACACCATGATGAGCATCCAGTGAAACCTCAGACCCCTGCCCTGTTTCGAAATAAAGTTGATTAGGTCCAGTAGAAGTCCCATATTTCGCCATCATTTCATAAGCCTCATCTAATATGGCTTTTGATACACCGAAATCGTCATTGGCAACTTGGGTTCCGGCTAGACTTTGGAATATTAAGGCAATAGGCGCACCTTTTTTCAATGCTTTTATTTGTGTTGTAATATGGGCCAACACACAGTTTTGTGTCGGAATTTCCCATTTTTGCATAAAATCATGCGTCATATGTAAAATTCTTGATACCGATTCAACCGAATCATTATTTGGATTTACCCCAATCACCGCATCTCCTGAACCGTACGACAGCCCCTCCTTCATGGAAGCTAATATCCCTTCTGGATTATCACTCGGGTGGTTCGGCTGGCAGCGGAAGGCTAATCGGCCCTGTTCACCAATCGTGGTATTACAATGTGCTGTAGGACGGATCTTTTGAGAAGCCATGACTAAATCAATACTTGACATCAATTTCGCCACACCTGAAATCATTTCACTTGTAAGGCCTTTACTAATTCGTAATAAATCAGATGTTTTCGTTTTGTGAGATAAAATATATTCCCTCAGTTCCCCTACGGACCAATTCGAGATTTCTTTATAAATGAATTGATTGATATCATCATAGATTATTCTGGTTACTTCATCATTTTCATATGGAACCACAGGATTTTCATAAATTTCTTTTAGGGTAATTTCACTTAACACCACTTTTGCCGCCATCCGTTCCAAATTGGAGGCTGCAGCTATACCTGCCATCTTATCCCCAGATTTCTCCTCACTAGATTTCGCTAGAATGTCTCTAATTGATTGAAACTGATATAGTTGATTTTTGACCATACATTTATACATTTTTTCCCTCCTCAACCTACACTCTATGAATTCAGAAATTAATGGTAAGCGCTTGCATAATTCTGTAAAAATCAAAAAGACGCCATAACAGTAAAAGCCACAGTCTGGCTCTTTACTATTAAGGCGCCTTCACCTAGTATTTTCACTTATGAATAATTATAACAAAGTTGTACCTGAAATGGAAGTTAACAATTTTTACATTTTTCGTTTTCTGAAAGATTAGAAAAAACTTATTGCATTTTAATGCAATAGAACGTATAATCATAAATAACTTTTCTGCTATTCGAGAAGTTACTACATACATTAGGACTCCCCTATTTACAGGGAGTCCTTTTGTATTTTTACTAATTTAATTCATTATAAGCAGCTATCTTTTATTGTTATTTCTTCATCATTACATACATGATGTTTTTACAGGCTTATATTCTAGTCCTAGGATTCGGTCCTGATGTGTATAGACATTAAACCCTTTGCCGCGGATAAATCCTACTGCTGTGATTCCAAGATCATCTGCTAAATTGATAGCTAGATTTGTAGGAGCTGATTTAGAAAGGATAATTCCGACACCAATCTTGGCTGCTTTTAATAATACCTCTGATGAGATCCGGCCGCTAAATGCAATGATCTTATCCTTTAATGGAATTCGATGGATCATGCAATATCCAAATAGTTTATCAAGGGCATTGTGTCTGCCAATATCTGTACGAGAGATGACGACTCCATCACTCGTACATAACGCTGCATTATGAACACCACCCGTTTGTTGAAAATGCGAAGAACCATCTTGCATTTGCTTCATTAGCTTATGACATTGCTCTGGTGTAATCGTAAACTTCGTCATAATGGTTTTCGCCGTCTTTACATCATTTTGAAAGTAGAATTGTCTTCCTTTTCCGCAGCAGGAACCAATAAATCTTTTTGAATGGAAATCCTTTTCCACCTTGTGCTTATTCACAAGGTCGACATAGGCAAATCCTGTTTCTTCATCAACGTGAAGAGATTTAATATCTGTATAAGCACGAATTACACCTTCAGAAGCCAGAAAGCCAACGACTAATTCTTCTAACTCAGAAGGGGTACATACCATGGTGGCAAATTCTTCCCCATCTAACATAATGGTTAAGGCTGATTCGACTGCAATATCATCCTCTTCCTCGATAAAGCTTTGTCCATTATATCTGACAATATTTTGAGAAGTGGTGATTTCCTTTAACACAGGCGCTGCCGCCCCTTTCTTTTGAAAAATTAACTGACTTCTGTTTCGAGATCCGGTATTGGTCTTTCCACATATTGAGTATCTTTTCTGGCATTATACCGTTCCGCTTTTTCAACATACACAGTGATATTGTAATCAGGAATACCAGCAAATTTCTCATAACGCCCTCGTGGTAACAGGAAGTTTCCTTCAGGGAAATGCACTTCAATATTACCTGGTGCAATATCGACAAACATGGCACGTCCTTGGAACACACCAAATCCGTTGTATACGACAATTCCTTCGCCTTGAGCAATACTTAATTTTTGACCATCTACTGGACTCATTAACACATCATATCGTCCAGCTCCGTTCAACGGATCAACTTCCTTGTATACCATTGAGTTAAACTGTTTGCCTCGGCGTGAGGTAACAACAAATTGCTCTGGTTTTTTATTTAAATCTGGAATGTCTACAGGGATTAAGCTTCCTCTGCCATCAGAAGTTGGACAAATCCCATCTTCACATAGCCAAGCACCGCCCCACTGGAAGACATCCCCCTGTTTTTTCAAGTGTTGAATACCGTCATAATCCGGGTTACCTTTTGCGATTTCATAACGAATGGCCTGGCCATCTGCATAATCTACTAAATGAGCGATTTCAGGCTTCACACGCTTTGCCAAATCAATATAAATCTTCCACTCCGCCCGCGCTTCTGCGATGGCATTTTTGTTCCCTGGAATTTCTGGGGAGAAGTAAACCATACGCTCTGTCGATGTACTTGTGCCGCCGCCTTCTTGCTCGTAACGTGTTTTTGCAGGTAATACAATGACTGCTTCCTTGGCATCGACTAAAGTAGAAGTATTTAAAATAATATCTTGGTGTACTCGAATATCAAGTTCAGATAATGCTTTTTCAACAAAATCAGGATCTGGCATCGTTTCTAAGAAGTTTCCGCCAGATAAATAGTACAATTTCACTTTTCGCTCATGGTCTTCTGGAAGGACAATGTTTTCCAGGGTAACTCCGACAATATCACCCTGCCACTTTGGAAGGTCAAAGCCCCATAGCTTTTCAATTCGTTCCACATTTTTCGCTTCCCAGCCGCCGCCAGGTAAAACGAACGGGTCAGCCCCCATTTCACCGCTTCCTTGTACACTTGAATGTCCACGGAATGGCATAAGGCCTGCATATTTTCTACCTAAGTGACCACGAAGAAGGGCTAGGTTGGCAACCTGTGAGATATTGTCTGTTGCAAAAGAGTGCATTGTTAGGCCAAGTGCCCAAGCATAAACAGCATTTTTGCTGTTTGCCAAGAGTTCCGCTAACTCAAGGATTCGTTCCTTTGTAACACCAGAAGATTCAATAATCTCTTTCCAGGATTGCTCTTGGACTTTCTTTTTGAGCTCCTTATACCCATTAACGTGTGATTTGACAAACTCATGGTTAATGGCTGAACCATACGCTTTTTCTTCCATATCGAACCAATGCTTCATAATTCCGTGCATAAATGCAATATCTCCACCAATGTTCACTTGATAGAAATCATCAGCAAGTTTTGTTCCGAATATTGCTGATTCCGGATTAGAAGGAATCCAGTACTTATCCATTGCTGGTTCACGATATGGATTGACCACGATGATCTTGGTTCCCTTTTTCTTTGCTTCCAGCATATATTTGGACGATACAGGTGATGCATTTGAGGCGACGCTTCCCCAGAACAACAATACATCTGTTCCAATCCAGTCGAGATAGTTAGATGTTGATGCACCGACACCAATGGAACGCTTTAAAGCGGTTTTACTTGGTGCGTGACAAATACGTGATGCATTATCGATGTTATTAGTACCTAAGAAACGTGCCACTTTCCCCGCTACATAATAGCTTTCATTTGTAATCCCACGAGCTGTCAGATAAAAAGCATATTGCTTCGGATCTAATGTTTTCATCTTTGCTGCAATCATATCCATCGCTTCATCCCAAGTGATGCGAGAGAATTTCCGCTCTCCTTTTCGGCGAATCATTGGGTATGGGATACGACCCAACTTTCGAAGATCAGTGCTGTCATACTTTCTTAATTCATCAATGTCTGCGTGCAGGATTTCCGGCTTAATTGCAGGCATGGTATTAAGCCTAAGAACATTTAGACGAGTTGTACAAAGATGCGGCCCATCAAGTGTTTGGTCATGCAATCCCGATACCCCAAGGGCACAACCGTCACAAACTCCTTTTGTAATAATATTGGTTGCATAGCCGATATTATCTTTATTGTCCCAAGCAATTTTCATCGTATCGCGGATATGCTTAGGTTTAATTTTTCCTAGCCCAAAAGGAATTGGACTTACCCAATGTTTAGGAGATGGTATCTTTGATTTCTTTTGTGGTCCTGGATGTAATGTTTTTCCCATTCTCATTTCCTCCTTCTAGTCCTAAAAACCAAATAAAAAACCACCAAGGAGCACCAAGTCATAAAACAAGGTTGTGTTCTCCATGGTGGTTAGTCTTTAACAGGTTCGCTGTCAAGTGCCAACGAGGTATAGTTGGATGTTTGATCATACTTTTTACAGGTTAAACTTTTCCTCAAGATCTTGGTCAAATACGAAGATGGACATACCTTTGTCGTCTTCTATATCGATATCTACAAAGACACGAATAAAATTTGCACCAAGTAGTTCTTCCATTTCTTGAGGATGATTTTTTTTATAGATCTCTTTGACCATTTCCGTACGAGCTGAGCGCAGCATTTGTTTTCCATCTTCTGCAGTTGCGATAAATTTTTCGATAGGTGACAAATTCCCCTCTAGCTCACAAATGGCCCAGTTTTTACAAAAGGTTGTCCTAACTTGACTAGGACCTTTCCCCATATGACGTTTTCGGTAGGCGCGAACAATATTACTAAATTCCGCTTCATACTTATTCACTTTCTTCATCTCACTTGCATTCATAAGGTTATCACTATGCTAATAGTGTAATTCTATAAGGTTAGTCTTTAAATTGCAAGAAATGTTAACTTACCTTGTTTTGCAATCCACCTTGATTTAGCATTCGGTTTTTCTTTAGTCTATTAATGTCTACGCGAATCAGCATGGAGATGATAAACGCAACTACAAACAATCCAGAGAAGAACGTTAAGCTGCCAGAATAGCTGCCGGTAGTATCTTTAATCCATGCAGCAAATAATGGACCAACAAGGCCAGCCGCTGCCCAGGCAGTTAAGATGTATCCGTGTATCGCTCCTAATTGCTTTGTCCCAAATAGGTCTCCAATATATGCTGGAATCGATGAGAAACCTCCGCCATAGCATGTATAAACAACAATCAATAACGCAATAAATAACCAACTAATAGATACATCTGGCAGAATAAAGAAAATCACCATCTGCAAAACAAAAAATGTTGTATAGGTGGCTGGACGTCCAATAATATCGGAAAAACTAGCCCATCCAATTCTTCCTAGACCATTAAAGATTCCAATTGCACCAACTAGTGCTGCTGCTTGTGTCATATCAATTCCGATACTTTCCATTGCAAGTGGTTTGGCTACAGCTAAAATCGCGATTCCACACGTAATGTTAATAAACAACATCAACCATAAATACCAGAAACGCCTTGTTTTAACAGCTTCATTCGCCATTAACTGTGATAAATCCATATTAGGTTTTGCTTTTCCACTCTTGATTTTCTCTTTATATCCTTCTGGAAGCCACCCTTCCTCTGGCTTTTCAAGATATAGTGAGGAAAGAAGCATAATAACAAAGTAGGAAATACCTAAAGTATAAAACGTATTGGCTACCCCTACTGATTCAATCAGCATATTCATAATCGGGCTGCTGATCGCCGCTGCAAAGCCAAAGCCCATAATCGCAAGGCCAGTTGCTAAGCCTCTTCGGTCAGGGAACCATTTTACAAGTGTTGAAACCGGAGCAATATATCCTACTCCTAGACCAATACCGCCTAGTGCCCCGTAGAAAAAGTATAATAAGTATCTTGATTCTAGCGTTACAGCTAGACCAGAACCACTTATACCGATCCCAAAGAAGATCGCAGCCAATAACCCTGCTTTCCTTGGTCCATATTTTTCTACAAAATGGCCTAAAAAAGCTGCGGATAAACCTAAGAAAAGGATCGCAATACTAAAGGTCATGGCAACTTGTGAGTCAGACCAGCCAAACATGTCTTTAAGTGGTGCGGTAAAATTACTCCATGCATACACGGAACCAATTGAAATATGAATTCCAACAGCTGATAAAGCAATTAACCAGCGATTTTTTTTCGTTTTCATTCTCTCTCTTTCTCCCCTTTAGCCATCATTTAGTCATGATTTGTGAACAAAAATAAAAACCGTTGTAAGATTTTCGGAGGTTTCTGAATGTAACAGAAAACCAGAAAATCTTACAACGGTTTGTCTTAAACAGGAACGCTGCTAAGTACCAACAGTTTAGATGAATATAGGTTGATAGATTTAACCGATTAACAGGATCGCTGTCTCGTATTAAATATATAACCATATTTTTAATATATTATCGTTCACATTTTGTTCACAATTATATTTTTTAATATACCATGGAAGCGAATTCAGTACAACCCTTTTAACCCAAAGGTTTTATTCTTAGCACTAAAAAAGGGTTGTCCGCTGTTACTTGAACGGGGACAGACCCTTTTTTAAGTCTATTTTTTATAATCCAAGTGAAATATATTTTACTTCTAGGAATTCTTCTATTCCGTAATGGCCGCCTTCACGTCCGAGTCCGCTTTGTTTAAAGCCGCCGAATGGCACTTGCGGGGTGGATGGCAGGCCATCGTTCAGACCGATGATTCCGTATTCCAGTGCTTCTGTAATACGGATGCCACGTGAAATATTTTCAGTGAAAACATATGCTGCTAAGCCGTAGATGGAGTCGTTGGCACGCGCAATTGCTTCTTCTTCCGTTTTGAAAGTAGTAACTGGTGCGAGCGGGCCAAAGGTTTCCTCTGACATGCAGAGCATTTGGTCATTTACATTGGTGATGACAGTCGGTGCAAATAACAGGTCCTTGACTATTTTTCCGCCTGTTTTCACCTTGGCGCCTTTTTCAACGGCATCCCTAATATGGCGGTTCACTTTTTCGATGGCTGCAACATCAATCAGTGGTCCAATATCAACGCCTTCTTCGAGCCCGTTACCAACACGGAGTTCCTGAACTTTTTCGACAAGCTTGCTGGTAAATGCTTGAGCAATATTTTCATGGACATAAATTCTGTTTGAGCAGACACAAGTCTGGCCTGCATTTCTGAATTTTGATATAAGGACACCTTCGACCGCTTTTTCAAGGTTCGCATCATCCATGACGATAACAGGTGCATGTCCGCCGAGTTCAAGTGACACCTTTTTGACTGTATCGGCAGAGCCCCGCATCAACAGTTTACCGACTTCCGTTGAGCCAGTGAAGGTCAACTTTCTGACACGGGTGTCTTCGAGCCAGGCTTGGCCGATTTCCTGGGCTTTTCCAGTTACAATATTGAGCACGCCTTTAGGAAGTCCGGCTTTTTCTGCCAATTCAGCAAGCTTGAAAGCAGTAAGTGGAGTCTGTTCTGCCGGTTTGACAATAGCCGTACAGCCAGCCGCCAATGCAGGCGCCACTTTCCTTGTGATCATAGCTGCAGGAAAATTCCATGGTGTAATCGCAGCAATGACGCCGACAGGCTGCTTCTGGACAAATAATCTCTTGTTTCTTCCAGTTGCAGGAATTGTTTCACCATAAACTCTCTTCCCTTCCTCTGCATACCACGATAAAAAGCCATTTGCATAAGCGATTTCGCCCAGTGCTTCTTTGAAGGGCTTGCCCTGCTCCATTGTCATCGTTCTCGCAAGGTCTTCTTTATATTCATCAATCAGCTTATGCCACTTCCAAATGATTTCGGCGCGTTCGTAGGCAGAATAAGAGGACCATTCCTTAAATGCCTCGTAAGCAGCATCTGCTGCCTGTATTGCTTCTGCAGTACCGCCGTTTGGAACGGTGGCAATAACTTCTGAAGTGGCTGGGTTTGTTACTTCAAATGTTTCAAGTTCGCTTCCTGTCCATTCGCCATTGATAAAGAGTGAGTATTTTTCCATTGGTATACCTCCTTCTGACATGAAAAAGGGGGAACCCCCTTTTTTCTTTTAAAAAATGATTATGAAACCTGTTTTAAATCTTTCGGTTCGAGATCCTTTGTGAAGGTTTCGTCGTTTTCACCGGAAAAGAATTGCTTTTTGCCGTAGATTAAAAAGCACAACAGGATGCCAACAGCAAATGCCATTGCAGCACCTTTTGTTGCTAGGACTGCGCCGGTGATTCCTGCAATCCCGAGGTCACGCTGGCTGCGTGATTCCAATATACCGATTTTGACGCTGACATAGCCCTGAATCAATAGTGTTAAGGCAAGCGCAATGCCAAGAATTGGCTGGACAAGGCTGACAATTGGCAGCAGAATGAGTCCAGTATTTGTTCCCCAGCGGAAAGAGCCTGATCCGCCGAAAATGGAATTCATTGCTTGTTTGCCTTCTTTAAACCGTTCTGCAATGACAACTTGCATCGCTGACCACATAGGCCCGCACATGGTAACATCCGATCCAAGGATACTCATCACTGCATTTCGTCCGCCAAAAATTAAATGAGCTCTATTAGGATTATAATCAATTTTTTTCATCTGTACGTACATCACATGCTTCATCAACGATTGCCTTGCTCTGGAGAACATCTCCAAACAGGACTATGTAAGTGGCGAGTACCGTTGGCAGGCCAGCGACAAACATCATCAAAGGAGGGAAGCCTATTCCAAAAACCGTATATTCACTCCATAGTGTAGCAAAGTCTGGAGAGCTGAAGCCCCACTCGATTTTTGGCCACGGTGCTTCTCCGAAAAATGGTGCAATGATAACCGCTAAAATGATAATAGGGAAAATCCCTAGTTTACCGATCAGCGACCAAAAGCTGTTACGAGTTTTCAATTCCTGGAAGTGCTTTGAGAAAATTAAATAAAATGCAATTCCAATTGCAATGGATATGGTCCAAGGGAATGTTTCAAAACGTCCGCCAGCCTGGAAAACAGAGATAACAGCTGCAAAGCCTGCACCCATGATGATTCCTGATTTTAGCGCAGGCGGAACAAGATTGACGACCTTCTTCGCGAGCCCTGTGACACCCAATAAAATGGAAAACAAGCCGAGCGTTAATTGGAAGCTTATTAGTGCATGGACTCGTTCTGGCCCTTCCGCAAATGTAGAAACATAGGCCATAATTAATGGGATAGCTGGTGTAATCCAGCCAGGAACAACGGGATCCCCCAAAAGATGATGGGTAAGATAAAGTAATCCATTCAGGATTACAACAGCCAGGGCAACTTCAAATGGCATCCCCAATAGTTCAGTCATTAAAGGGATTGCAGATAAGTCAACAGCACACATCAGCAAACCTTGTACGTAATCAGGCCACTCGAATTTATAATGGATAAATGGGAGCCTTAACTTAAAAGGGCCAGTAGGAATATATGGTGATTCCTGTCCATCTTTACGATTCTTCCACATTTAAATTCTCCTCCCCTGGTCTAATAGGCAGACTGATAGATTTTTTCAATATCGTCGGTTGTTAGGGTTCTGGGATTATTTTTTAACAGTCTAGTAATCTCTGAAGCATCTTCAGCCATTGAACGAATGTCTTCTTCAGGAACATTAAAGCTGCGCATGCCTTTTGGAATATTAACCATCTCACACAATGTTCTCATCGTTTCCACCGCAAAGTCAGCGGCCTCCATATCGGAAAGCCCTGCTGTATTTTGTCCAAGCGCTTCCGCTATATCACGAAAGCGTTCGGCACAGGCGATTTTATTCCACTCCATTACATAAGGAAGCAATAGCGCATTGCTTACACCATGGGCAATATGGTAACGTCCGCCAAGCGGGTAGGCAAGTGCATGGACGGCAGCAACCCCGGCATTTCCGAACGCCATTCCTGCCATTAAGCTTGCAGTCGCCATATTCTCCCTGGCCTCAATATGGTTCGGATTTGAGTAAGCCTTCGGAAGATATTTCGCAATCATCTTCATTGCCCCAATCGCCAACGCATCTGTAATCGGGGAGGCATTAACGGAGATATAAGCTTCAATGGCATGGACAAGGGCATCAATGCCGCTTGCGGCGGTAACAGATTTCGGCATCGTCAGGGTCATCTCCGGTGAAACAATGGCTACATCCGGAAGCAGATAATCACTGACTATCCCTTTTTTCAATTGAGCTTCCGTATCCGACAGAATGGCAATATTGGTTACTTCAGAACCAGTGCCAGCTGTTGTCGGAATCGCAATAATGGGAGCCCCTTTTTGCGGAACAAGGTCTGTGCCGAAAAGTTGTTCAATCGGGCCATCAAAACCAGCAAAACCGGATACCGCTTTTGCGATATCAATGGCACTGCCGCCGCCCAAAGCAATCAGGCCATCATGGCCGCCAGATGTGAAAGCTTCCTTACATTCTTCAACGAGGGAGATTTCCGGTTCAGGTTTAACTCCTGTGTACACTCCGTAGGGAAGCCCTTTCAAAAGAGTGGTTATTTTTTCAACCACACCGATTTTTTCTAAAATTTCATCTGTTACAATCAGCGGTTTCTTCATATTTAACCGTGCTACTTCTTCAAACAGCTTCTCGGTCGCTCCGTTACCGGTAATCAGCTTGTTGGCAATTTTAAAAGTTGAAATTAGATTCATCGTACATTCTGCTCCTTTCTTTCATACCAAGAATATTGCAAGAAACGTGCCAAAATTTAAAAAACATCCAAAAAGCTGAAAGGTAAACGTTTTCTGAAATTCTAATAAGTCACAGATAAGTCACACTTGATTAAAAACCTAATCAACCAAAAAGGTTTGATTAGGTTTTTAATCAGATAAATTCCACTTTTTCATTTTTTGGACAATGGTTGCCTGGCTTACTTCCAGCGCTTCAGCAGCCTTCCTTGTTGTCTTGTGTGTTTTTAATGCCCTTTTAATTAAATCTCTTTCCAGATGCTCGACTGCAGCTTTTAATGGCAAGTCATGAATGGGATTTCCAAATGAGTGATTTTCTCTTGCTCGGAACTCCTCCGGTAAATCACGCAAACCTATTTCTTCCTTTACGGTTGTCACTACGATTCTTTCCATTACATTCATCAGCTGACGGATGTTTCCGGGCCAGTCATATTCGCATAACATGTCGACGGCCTCGATGGATAGGGCCTTGGCCGTATTATATTTGGAGTTGAACAATTGCAAATAATGTTCAATCAGCCGAATTAACTCCTTTTTTCTCTCCCGGAGCGGGGGAATGGTGATTGGAACGACACTTAGGCGATAATACAAATCCTCGCGGAAAGTCCCGTCAGCAACCATTTTTTTTAGGTTTTTGTGGGTTGCGGCAATAAACCGGACATCCACTTCCTTCATTTTTGTTGAGCCGACGGGAATAAACTTTTGTTCATCAATCACTTTTAGCAACTTTACTTGAAGCTCCATGGGCAAGTCCCCGATTTCATCGAGGAAAAGTGTTCCCTGGTCGGCAATTTCCAATAAACCCTTTTTCCCCTTTGCAGATGCGCCGGTAAAGGCACCTGCTTCATAGCCGAACAGCTCTGCTTCAATCAGATTTGGCGGGAAAGCACCGCAGTTTAATTCAATAAAACTGCGGTGGGAACGGTGGCTGTTTTTATGGATATAGTTGGCGACAAGCGTTTTGCCGACACCGGTTTCCCCAAGCAGCAATACTTTCACATCTGTTTTGGCGACATGTATGGCGAGATTATATACCTCCGCTGTTTCTTCGGTTATCACAATGGATTCGAGGTCATGGCCGTTGTGGTTCATGTCCTCGCTCGACTTTCGCAGCTCCCTGATCTCCTGGAGTTCTTCAATTTCTAGCTTTAAATGGATCAGTTCCGTAATATCGCGGACATTGTTTATAACATATACCACTTCTTTATTCTCACCGTATATGGGAGTACCCGAAACAATAACCCTCCTTTTATTATGAAGAGTCTGCATCATGGTAATGGGGCGCTTTTCTTTAATAACCTGTGTCGACACAGATTTCGAAATATATCCGGCTTCCACCAGCTCGTCCATATGGAAACCGATTACCTGGCTCGCTTTGATGCCAGTAATCCGTTCATATGCCTTGTTGATTTTTATTGTGATACCGTTTCCGTCTGCAATATAAATACCATCATATGAGGAATCTATGATTTCCGTGAAAACCTCGCTTGAAATTAGCTTGTTATATTCCGATTCCTTGGCTTTGCTGAGTTCAGGTTTAAAGTTTCTGTAGGGAAGTGTGCCCATCAGGTTTTCAATGGAATCATGCACTTTCCCTTTTTGGATTGCTTCATTTAAATCATTTAAAGTAAAGACACCAGCTGTTTCTCCGGAATCATTTACCACTTCAAGCATTTCATCTCCAGTAGAAGTGAAGAGATACATAGCCTGCTGTACGGAATTTGTCGTTTTTAGTTTCAAATTGTTCACCAGCTTTTTCGTGATTCTTTTATTTTCTATTGTACAGCAATCCTCTTTAGAGGTCAGTCACAGATAACATAGCCTCTCCATAAAGACCATAACGCTATATAACCAAAAAAGAGGTGAAGTAATGATAGAAATCATGATTAACTTCTAGGTACACTACTTGAGCGCTAGCATTGGGACAAATTTTTATTAGTAGGTTAAACATCCATTAAATCCCCATTTCGGACATAGTTCCCCCTTTTCCAGATGTTTAGTTTGTTTCTTTTTGCTAGACTCTCTTTTTCCCTAAATAAATCTAGATATTTATAGGGCGGATTCATTATATATGCTACTCGGGCGCTTTTAGCAATGTTTCTTGAACCGATTTTCCTTCGACATAAACATAGGCTAATAGCCGTCCATAGGAATCTCTTTTAATTCCCTGTTCAAATTCCAAGGTTAACGTTCCGCTGTTCACCAATTCGTTATTCCTATAAAAAGCTTCCTTTGCATAGGGCTGGATACACTTTTCTGGGTTCACAGACTCTGGTGTATCCACTAATAAGTAGCGAACCGTTTCGATTTTTCCGTTCACAAGTACTTTGATTGTATCTCCATCGATGGTATCTACTAATGTGACCCTCACCTGACCAACTGGAACGACAAACGCGTTGCTCTTACTCATGTTTTTCTCCTCCGTTTTTTGGATTGACCCTTTCGATTTCATCAAGTTGGTCCATCGAATGAGTCATTGCTCTCACCTTTTAAAATAGAAAGAAAAATGGAAGAACGACAGGTTAGGTTGAGAAATTTTTTGTCTATTTTTTGAGCATAAAAAAAGAAGTTCCATTCAAAATAAAATTGAATGGAACTTCTTTTGGTCTATGTTATTAGCAAACTACTATTTTGTAGGCTGTACTGTGACAGAAGCTTTGTGGACTAATCCAAAATAGGATAGAAGAGCCAAAAAGCTTGCAGAAAAGATCACGATGCCCATTGGAATGGCTGTATATTCTCCAGCGATTCCCACAAGCGGTGCTGTCAGCGAACCAAGGACAAATGGCAATAATCCAAGTAATGCAGAGGCGCTTCCCGCAATATGTCCCTGTGATTCCATTGCCAATGAAAAAGATGAAGTCGAAATAATTCCAATCGATGAAACTAAAAAGAAAATCGGAATAGCCACAGCAAGCAGAGGTGCTTTTACTAGGAGAGCAATTAGTAAAACAATACCCGATAAGTTAGAAATAAATAACCCCAATTTTAAGAAGGTGCTTTCCGAAATGATCCCTGTTAAGCGGCCAACGGTTTGACTTCCAATAATCAGTGCAATTCCATTCACTCCAAATAGTAGACTGAATACTTGAGGAGAGACTCCGTATATATTTTGATATACAAAAGGAATACCAGATACGTAGGCAAAAATACCTGCAATGATAAACCCTTGTGTTAGGGCATATCCGGCAAATTGGCGATCTTTTAATAAAGAACCAAAATTCTTCACAACTTGATTAACATTACTTGGAACCCGGTTTTCCGTTGGTAATGTTTCTTCCAGTTTCCATGTTACGATTAATACTAATACTAATCCTATACAAGCTAAAACAAGAAAAACGCCTGACCAGTTCGTAAACGCAAGGACAAGGCCTCCGGCAATAGGTGCTATGATGGGACCTAGATTCCCAACTAACATCAATAATGCGAAGAACTTAGTGAGTTCTCTTCCGCTATATACGTCACGAACAACTGCCCTAGAAATAACGATCCCGCCTGCCGCAGCGAAACCCTGTATAAAACGGCCTCCAATAAACATATAAATATTCGGTGCAAAGGCGCATATGACGGAAGCTAGCAAATACAGGAGAAGAAAAAAGCGCAACGGCTTACGACGGCCTTGAACATCGCTCAATGGACCAATAATCAATTGTCCTAATCCTAGTCCTAAAAGGCATGAGGTTAAACTCACTTGTACTAAAGAAGCATTCGTATGATATTCTTTTACAATCGTAGGGAAAGACGGCAAATACATATCGATGGTAAAAGGGCCTAATAGTGAAAGGGATCCCAACAGTAAAGCAAGTTGCAATCGTTTCGTTCCTGTTAACTGATTCAAGATATTCTCACCTTTCTGCATATTAAAATATGAATCTGATAAAATAGTTCCCTCAAAATCAAAAACCGGTATCAAGGAATGATACTGGTTCTTGAATGTTTTGATTGGTTTTGTTTTCACTTACATTATTGCTTTGAATGGGTACGGTCATCATGCTACTGGATTTATAAAAATTACCATAAGACAAAACTTACCGTCAAGCATTTAGACTTTCTAATTATTTTTCCAAATACCTAGTTAAATGGTTTTTTTTACAGTTTTTATTGTTCTTCTATTGTTTATCTTGAGAATATCTCCTAAATGACTTTCCTTGCATGATAGGAGTTAACTCTTTTTAATAAAAATCCTCCGTTAAAGTGTGTTGGTTCATAGGAAATCATGAATGCTGCCGGGGAAATAGATGTAATTAGTTCTTTTAGCTTTTGTTCACGCTTTCTCTTCGCTAGTACTTTCATCACTAATCGTTTGCCATCCTTACCGTCGGCCAGCCAAGAGGTAACACCATATCCCTGTTCACGGACTTTTTCAGGCAAATGATATTCCAGTGAGTCCACAACCACTTCCATCACGATATACCCCAGAGCTAAATACGATTCAATTTTACTGCCAAGATAAACCCCCATGCCCCACCCAACACAATAGGCTGCGATATTGATTGGCTTGTCGAGGTTATCCAGTACGATGGTCAATCCCATAAGATAAACAAATACTTCCGCCATAGATAAAACCGATGCCAGTCCTTTGTAACCTTTAATGACAAGGATCACCCTTAACGTAAATAAGGAAACGTATGCAATATTCATCACGATTATCACTAGAATAATAGAAGACATCAGCATCACCTCTTTTAAAAATAAAACCTAAAAAAAGAGCAATTCCGATTAAAGAGGGAATTACTCCGGTACTATAGTTATTTTATTACTTCTTCAACACTCATTTTTGGGATAAAATCAAAAATTTCATTTGATTCAAATGATTGGATCAGACGGCTAACCCAATCAAGATATTCCAAGCCTGAATAGAGCTTTTTTAAGTCTTTTTCAATTAACTCTTTTGATTCCTCATCTAGGTCTTCATTTTCCTTTATCTCATGTAATTCGGAAATGAATTTTTTCAAAGCATTGGTTTGTGGAACGACTGATTTTCTCCAGTGATAACAAAAGAATTTGATAAAACTATCATAATTATCTTCTTCAACCTGGTAGATGTCCTTTCGTTCTCCCTTTTTCCAAATCTTTTTCACTAACCCCATTTCATCTAGTTCTCTGACAGCAATACTCATACTGGCTTTACTCATGCCCAAAAGTTCTGTCATATCATCTAACGTCATGGGTTTTTCATAATAATACATTACAGACATTAAACGTTTGAGGGTATTAGGCATGGAAAACAATGTCTGATGATCAGAGTTAAAATCTATAATTTGGTCTCTCACCCTCTTAAAGTTATCATTCAATAATTTTCACCATCTTTATCAAAATTTTATCTCAGTCTTCTATCTATAATTTATACTAAATTTTTGAAAAAATATATGATTAGTTATTTAATATCGCGGAAATAAAAACTTTTCCGATATTAATCATGGACTTTTCATCCACATCAAATTTTGGATGATGATGCGGGTACACCGCATTAAGGTCTGGATTTCCTCCTCCTACCCAGAAGAAGGTTCCAGGAACAGCGTCGACGTAATAAGCAAAGTCTTCCCCGCCCATATCTGCTGGCTTAATCACCACATTATTTTCTCCGAAAATTTCAGTAGAAAGCTGTTTGATGTATTCTGTTTCTTTCGGATGATTATACAAACTAATATATCCTTTTGTGTATTGAACATTAATTTTTGCGCCATGCTTTTCACCCGTTTGCTGAGCAATTAAGTTTATCTCTCTCTCCACTTGTAGTCTTACATCTTTATCATATGTTCTTACTGTCCCTTTTAAGTAGGATTTATCCGGAATCACATTATGGGCATGGCCGCTATTGAAAGCTCCGACTGTCACAACTGCCGGGTGAAGAGGATCAATTCGTCTGCTGACAATGTTTTGTAAATCAATTACGAGATGGCTTCCAATCACAACTGGGTCAATACAGCGATGAGGTTCTGCTCCATGCCCGCCTTTGCCATAAACGGTAATATCGAAGGCGTCCGATGCCGCATGGACATATCCGTCATTAACAGCGACCGTCCCGATTGGAAAATTCACTTCCACATGGGCACCGTAAACTTCGTCGACACCGTCTAAACATCCATCTGCAATCATTCCAACTGCACCGCCAGGACTTAATTCTTCGGCATGCTGATGAAGAAAAACGACCGTCCCTTTGATTTCATCCTTCACTTTACTCAAGGCTTTAGCGACACCGAGTAAGGCGGCTGTATGAATATCGTGCCCGCAGGCATGCATAACACCGGGTACTTTTGATTTATAAGGTACATCTTTTTCATCTTCTATCGGCAGCGCATCAAAATCAGCTCTTAGGGCTATGGTCTTGCCAGGCTTGCCGCCTTTTAAATAACCAACCACGCCATTGCCGCCAACGCCGGTTCTAACTTCTAATCCTAGATCCTGTAAGTAATTTGCAATAAATTCTGGGGTTCTTTTTTCTTGAAAAGAGAGTTCTGGATGCATGTGCAGGTCTCTCCGGATATCAACTAATTCTGAATAGATGTTTTCTAAGTAATGAAACGTATTTTGCATCAAACTATTAACAGCTTGTTGGGACAAAGTAAAAACTCCTTTCTATTCTCCAGACGATAATTATTGAAATCTATATATCTAGTGCTTCATCCGAGGATCAAGGGCATCTCTTAAACCATCACCAAAAAGATTAAAACCGATCACCACAAGCATGATGGCCAGACCTGGTGACACCATGGTCCATGGGGCTTGAGTTAGAAACTGCCTGGAATCAGACAACATTTTCCCCCACTCGGGATTTGGCGCTTCTGCACCTAAACCAAGAAAGCCAAGTGCCGCCGCTTCTAAGATTGATGTTGCAATGGCCAGTGTTCCTTGAACGATAACAGGCGCCATACTATTTGGCAGTACGTGATGGAATAGAATACGTAAATCTCCCATTCCGATACTTTTTGCAGCTACAATATATTCTTCTTGTTTCACACTTAAAACCTTTGACCTTATGAGTCTTCCAAAGTTCGGTACATTGATAATCGCAACAGCAATTAATGCATTTTGTAAGGAAGGACCCAAGATGGTTACAATGGCAATCGCTAGCAATATACTCGGAAACGCGAGCATGATATCAAACATACGGGAAATCACCATATCCACCCAACGGCCGTAATAGCCAGCTACGATACCAAGAATACTCCCCACTACGATGGATCCGAGTACTGAAACAAATCCAATCCACAAAGAAATTCTCGTTCCATAAATAATTCTGGATAAGATATCTCTCCCAAAGTCATCCGTCCCTAACCAATGTGCGGACGATGGTGCAGATAGTCTTTCCG
This sequence comes from Neobacillus sp. Marseille-Q6967, assembly GCF_946151075.1. Classification (GTDB taxonomy): domain Bacteria; phylum Bacillota; class Bacilli; order Bacillales; family Cytobacillaceae; genus Neobacillus. Next base: position 1,795,681 of record NZ_OX267715.1, read on the forward strand.
CAAGCTTTTGTTCGTTGATTCCTTCCGGGGCAATGATAGGAGCGAGAATCGCGATAATCACAAAAAACGAGATAATCCCGAGACCCAGCACTGCCAGCTTATTCTTTTTAAACCGCCGCCAGGACTCAAGCCACGGAGAAGGAACCTTTTCCACTTCTATTACCTGCTTAAGTTGCTGTGTTTTAAGAATCTCTTGCATTGAAGCACCCCCTGCCATTCTAAAAATTAATGGTATTTAATCCTTGGATCAATAGCAGCATATAACAAGTCCACGACTAAATTAATCAAAACAAAGAATCCAGCAACGATTAAAATACCTGTTTGGATTACGGGATAATCCCTAAAATTAATCGCTTCATAAATATATCGTCCAATTCCTGGCCAGCCAAAAATCGTCTCAGTCAAGACGGCACCGCCTAATAAAATACCCATTTGCATCCCAATAACCGTAAGGACAGGAATTAAGGCGTTCTTTAGACCATGCTTGTAGACCACCCAGAACATGCGCATTCCTTTTGCCTGTGCTGTACGGATGTAGTCGGAGCGCATCACCTCTAGCATGCTGGATCGAGTGATTCTGGCTATGATCGCCATGGAGATGGTTCCAAGCACACATGCGGGTAATAGTAAGTGTTTCACTACGACATTTAATTGACTGAAATTCCCTTGAATTAATGTATCAATTAAATAGAAATTCGTAATTGGTGTAATGGGATCTCGGACATTCTCTCTTCCTGTTGATGGAAGCCAGCCCAATTCAATCGAAAACAACCATTGATCCATTAGTCCCAGCCAAAAGATCGGCATCGAAATGCCAACTAACGCAATCACCATCGCTGTATAATCGAACCAGGAGTTTTGAAACCAAGCACTGATAATACCGGCATTCATCCCAATAATGATGGCAATAAGAAGAGCTGCAATTGATAATTCAATGGTCGCGATGAAAAACGGCCATATCTCTTGGCTTATTGGTATCCCAGTCCTTATTGATGTACCGAGGTCACCAGTAAACAAACCCTTCATATAGGAAAAATATTGAATATACCAAGGCTGATCCAAACCCAATTGGTTGGTCAGACTTTCAACCGATTCTTTGGTGGCTCGCTGTCCAAGAATTAATTGTGCCGGATTCCCGGGTATGAGCCGTAATATGAAAAAGACAATAAGTGTCATCCCAAGTAAGACAGGAATTAGCATTAACAGGCGCCGTATTGAATAAGAAATTATCGTAATCACCTCTTACCTTTTATAGAAGGCAGGAAAGGGTCCCCCAGCCTACCTTCTTCTATCATTAGTGCTGTGTTAAAGGGCATAGTTGATATTGAAACTCTGTTCATTGGAGCGGAAGGCGCTAGACTCCTACGGGAGACCAGGGTTGGGGAGAGACCCTACGGGCTGCACCATGACGACCGTACTCTTGTAATCTTTGATGGTTCGAGCCTCATAAACCCCTCATGATGACCGTACTCTTGTAATCTTTGATGGTTCGGGCCTCATGAACCTCTCATGACGACCGTACTCTTGTAATCTTTGATGGTTCGGGCCTCATGAACCCCTCATGACGACGGTACTCTTGTAATCTTTGATGGTTCGGGCCTCATGAACCTCTCATGACGACCGTACTCTTGTAATCTTTGATGGTTCGGGCCTCATGAAGGCGCTTCAGCGCCGAGGAGGCTCCCCGGACCGCCCGCGGAAAGCGAAGCTTCTTTCGCTCCAATTAACAGACAATTTTAACAAAACTCTATTTAAAATCGATTTTGGTTGTAATGACTCTTCCTGTTGGATGAGGATCAAATCCTGTGACATCCGCTCTTGCAGCCAATGCCGGTGTTGTATGAACTAGCGGCAGAATTGGTGCATCATCATGCATAATTTCTTGCACGTTTTGATATAACTCCTTACGCTTGCCTTCATCTGTAATGGATCTTGCTTGTGTTAATAAAATGTTTACTTTCTCATTTGAGTAATGAGTTGAGTTTAGGCTTCCGATATTGTCTTTGTGCCATAAAGAGTAAATGAAGTCATCTGCATCTCCGTTTGCCCCAGTCCATCCAAGAAGGAATGCATCTGCTTCCCCTGCTTTTACCTTATCTAAATAGGTCGCCCATTCGTAAGTTACGATTTTCACGTTAACCCCAATTTTCGCAAAGCTTGATTGGAGGAATTCAGATACTCTGTTAGCATCCGGCATGTAAGGACGAGAAACCGGCATCGCCCATACTTCCATATCAAAGCCATCCGGGTAGCCAGCCTCAGCCAGAAGCTCTTTCGCCTTTTTCACATCGTATGGATAGGCATCAATTGCGTCATTGTACCCTTCAACAGAAGGCGGAATCGGATTTTTAGCTGGATCCGCTTGACCTGCAAAAAACGCTTTAATCATTTCGTCTTTATTCACCGCATGATTTAATGCTTGACGGACAAGCTTATTGTCAAACGGCTTTCTTGTTACCGTAAAACCTAAATATCCTATATTGAGAGAAGGTCTGGAAATCAGTTGGAAATTTTTATCCGCTTGAATTTGTTCAATGGTTCCAGGATCGAGACCATCCATCATGTCAATTTCCCCACTCATTAATGCGTTTAAGCGGGCAGAATTATCAGCAATGGTCCGGAAAATTACTTGATCCATCTTAGGATAGCCTTCTAACCAATAATCTTTATTTTTATTTAGTACAATCCGGTCGTTTCTTTTCCACTCTTCAAAAACAAATGGACCCGTTCCAACAGGATGGCTGCTGTATTCTTTGCCGTGTTTTTCGATAGCTGCTGGACTTGAAATGGAAAACGGTGTTAAGGCGAGGCTCTTTAAGAATGTTGGCATAACATGTTTTAATGTAAATTTCACCGTATATGGATCAATGGCTTCTACAGATTGGAGATTATGCGTTTCATCCCCTTTAAATCCACCAAAAACGGAAGCATAAACAGGGAATGCCGCATTGTCTTTTCCGTTCATCCAACGCTCAAAATTATAGACTACCGCTTCTGCATTAAAATCCGTTCCATCATGGAATTTAACACCTTCACGCAGTTTAAAGGTATACGTCAAACCATTATCGGTTTCCTGCCATTCTGTTGCTAATAGCGGTTCGATTGTTGTTTTTCCTTCAGCAAAGGTTACTAATGTTTCTAAAATACTTTGGGAAACGTTTTCTGACTCACTATCGGTAACCTCTGAAGGATCCAAAGAAACCGAATCGCCGCCACGGGCAAAGACAAACGATTTATTTCCTTCATTTTGTGTGGATTCACCTTGATTACTTTGTCCTGTTTTTTCACCGGAACATGCCACTAATGCCAAAGCTAGTAAGAAAGTACACAGAAGAGTAATAAATTTACGATTTTTTCCCATTTTCTAACCCCTCTTCAACCTTAATTATTTTATTATTGCAGTTTCTCATCATGGTAAAGATGACAAGCAACATAATGAGCTGGCTCTACTTCCTGAAAAGCAGGACTCTTTGACTGACAAATTTCCATTGCCATTGGACATCTCGTATGGAATGGACACCCTTTTGGTGGATTGGAAGGGCTTGGAATATCCCCAGTCAGCACTTCATGATCATTCCTGACAGCCTTTGGATCGGCAATTGGAACGGCGGATAATAGCGCTTTCGTATAGGGATGCAGCGGTTTTTCATATAGACGTTCGCTTTCAGTCAATTCCACTAAATGCCCTAAATACATCACTCCTACCCGGTCACTAATGTGTCTGACAACACCTAAGTCATGAGCAATAAAAAGGTAGGTTAAATCAAATTCTTTTTGCAGCTCCTGCAGTAAATTCAATACCTGTGCTTGGATCGAAACATCTAATGCCGAAACAGGTTCATCAGCCACAATTAATTTTGGTCTTGTCATTAAGGCTCTGGCAATTCCAATTCGCTGCCTTTGTCCGCCGCTAAATTGATGGGGATAACGCTTTGCGTGATAACTACTTAATCCGACGACTTCCAGCATTTCTTTCACCATTCTCTTCCGTTCGTCCGGACTGCCAATTCCCTGTACAATTAAAGGCTCTGTTAATATTCTTTCAACCGTATGCCGCGGGTTTAAAGAAGCAAACGGATCTTGAAAAATCATTTGCATTTCTCTTCGAAGACTCTTCATCTCTTTCCTTGAAAGCTTGGTAATGTCCTGATTTTCAAAGAAGATTTGGCCTTCAGTAGGTTCTAGTAATCTCATTAATAACCGCCCGGTAGTAGATTTCCCGCAGCCGCTTTCACCTACTATTCCCAATGTTTCGCCTTTTTTAATATGAAAGGAAACATCATCGACTGCCTTAACGGATCCTACTTGCTTACCTATGATTCCTCCCTTTATCGGAAAGTGCTTTTTTAGATTTTTCACTTCTAATAACGTATCAGACATTGTAAATCACATCCTCTGCCGTTTCGTGTAAAAAGCAGCGAACACTTTGACCAGGGTCAAGCTCTACCAATGAAGGTGTTTCCATAAAGCAGCGCTCCATCGCAAATTCACAGCGTGCTGCAAAAGCACAACCTTGCTGGATGGTTCCTGGTTTCGGTACATTCCCAGGGATGGAATACAATTTGCCTACCTTCTTTTTGACATCAGGAACCGATTTAATTAAACCAATCGTGTATGGATGTTTTGGATTTTCATAAATAGAAAGAACATCCCCCTCTTCGACAATTTTGCCTGCATACATGACTATGACTCTTTTGCAGACTTCGGCAACGACTCCTAAATCATGAGTAATTAACATGATGGCTGTCTGATAGTTTTCATTTAATTGCTTCATCAGCCTTAAAATTTGAGCCTGTATCGTTACATCTAATGCGGTAGTTGGCTCATCCGCAATTAACAATTTTGGTTCACAAACCATAGCCATTGCGATCATCACACGCTGTCTCATGCCGCCTGACAATTGATGAGGATACTCCTTTATCAATTCTTCCGCCCGCGGCAGACCAACATGCTTCATTATCTCAATCGCCCGTTTCCGTGCCTGTTTCTTATCCATTTTTTGATGAAGCCGGATGGCTTCAATGAGTTGATTCCCAATGGTATAAACGGGATTTAGCGATGTCATTGGTTCCTGGAAAATCATGGCCACATCGTTTCCGCGAATCTGGCGCATTCTTTTTTCAGATACTTTCGTTAAATCCTCACCGTTTAATAGAATTTCACCACTGACAATTTTTCCAGGTGGATTAGGAACTAATCCCATAATGGATAAAGAGGTAACACTTTTTCCACACCCTGATTCGCCAACAACACCTAGAATTTCACCCTGATGAATATGAAAGCTAACCTTGTCGACAGCAGGGATGATTCCGTCTTCCGTAAAGAATGCTGTTGTGAGCTGTTTTACTTCCAATACAGGTTTACTCCCCATCGTTTCACCTCTGAATAATAAGAATTTTGTTTCTTTCATTCTCTTATTTCTGAACTAGATTTTGAGATAAGTTTGTAAGGAGTTCACATCCCTTTTCCGTTACGCGGATTGATTCACTGACGACAAAACCAGTATCTGCTTGAAAGAGGGCAGGTAAGATATGAAAGGTCATATTATTTTGCAGGATGCTGCTATCACCTGGACGGATACTGAATGTCTGTTCACCCCAATCCGGGGGATAGCCGATCCCAATTGGATAACCAACTCGAGAATCTTTTGTGATTGTAGATTTTGCTATTACCTTGTTCCAGATCCTAGCAATTTCATCACAGGTGATCCCTGCTTTTATCACTTGCAGCATTTCATACAGGCCTTCTAGTACAATATTTACGATATCGAGATATTTTTGTGTGGGAGTACCAATGTAAGCCGTTCTTGCTAAAGGTGCATGGTAACGATGAACACAGCCAGAAAGTTCAAGGGTGACAATATCTTCTTTCTTATATGCATTGTTCGTCCAAGACAAATGTGGTGCTGCTATTTTTTGACCAGAGGACATGAGAGGAATAATCGCTGGATAATCTCCATGCTGGTCTTCTTTCCCTTTAATTAGGGACTGATAAATTCCTGAAGCGACGTCTGATTCTATTACTCCCTCCTGGATCGAATCAAAAGCAGTTATCATTGCATTAACCGTAATTTCGCCTGCTAGTTTCATATAATGGATTTCTGTATCTGACTTAATCATTCTCACATGATTAACTAAGAAGGATGCATCTTTAAATTGACAATCGGGGAGCTTTTTTTGCAATTCCATAAATGACGTAACACTCAGCGAATCCTGACCCAATTCAAGACCAATTCTTTTATTGCTAACACCCTTTTCGATTAACACATCCGCAAAAAAGTGCATTGGGTGTTTCGTGTTCGATTGAACATAATCATCCCCATAGCCTATGATATTTTCTGTACTAAGCCATGAGCTAAACGCTGCTCCGGGAACATCCATATTTCTTCCAATCCATATCGGTTCTGGTTCATTAATTAGGACCATTACACCCTGAATGACATAAAAAGAATAGCCATCATAACCTGATAGGTAATTCATGTTTGCTGGGTTCGTACTGATCAAAATATCAATCTCTCTTTTTTGCATTTCTACTTTCGTTTTATGTAACCGCTCTCTAAATTCTGCTTTTTCAAAAACCATACACAACCCTCCTCTTTAGAACTTTTAAAACGTTTAAAATTTTCTAAACGATTAGCCGAAAAAAATTGGTGATTTCTGTTGCTTAAGGATCTCTTTTTTAGATTATACCAAATATTTATAATTTTTAAAACATTTAATATTTATTAAATGTTTTAAAAATTGATAATTACTATCTATTAAATAGAATACTTATCAAAAACTACTCTTTCAATTCCTGTGGAAGATTATCTCACAGTGTTTTGAAATAAAAGTCCTTCACTTTATTCAAGTAAAGGACCTTTGAAAAACTTAAATTACATCCTGTGTTTTAATGTCCGTAACGCTCTCAAGTGCACTTCCTTCTTTGACCGTTTTAGGCAAAAACATGATCGATACGATTGCAAGTATTGCAGTTCCGATTAAATAGAAAGCCGGCATTAGTTTATTTCCTGTTGCTGTCTGCATAGATGTGATGATAAAAGGCGCTCCGCCACCAAAAATCGCAGTGGATATATTGTAAGAGATACCATATGCACTATTTCTTACACGATTCGGAAACAACATAGGAAGAGTAGAAGGAAATACGCCAATAAAGATCGCTACGATTACTCCTAAGGCAAAGAAACCGACCAGCGGACCTGCTGACGAACCACCCGAGACATAAGCGATGATTGGAATCGCTGTGAAAATAGCCAGTAAAGCTGATAAAAGCAGAAACTTTATTCTTCCATATCGATCGGCTAGCATACCAAAGATTGGGAATAGAATCATCATTAATATCATTCCACTGGTTGTAACGACTAGTGATTCAATCGTCGTTAATCCAACTTGAGTCTCAAAATAAGAAGGAAGATAGGTCAATAAAGTATAATAAGCACCATTGGCGAATGCCACAATTAAAAATGAGATAATCAGTGGTTTCCGTGCGGTAGAGAACATCTCTTTCAAAGGATATTTTGACAAATTATTTTCATTCTTCATCTTGATAAAAGTTGGTGTATCATCGATTTTGGTTCTTACGTACATTCCCACTAATGCTAAAGGCAATGAACAAATAAATGGAATCCTCCAACCCCATGCTGCCATTTGGTCTGAGCTTAGTGTAGTAGTCAGAATCGCAACAAATACGGAACCAAGTATGTAGCCGAGCAATGAGCCTGATTCAAGTAAACTAGTAAATAAACCTCGGCGGGAATTAGGAGCTGACTCATTCATAAATACAGATGCACCTGTATATTCTCCTCCGGCTGCTAATCCCTGGATCATCCGCATGACTATTAATAATACTGGAGCCATAATTCCGATAGACTCATAATTTGGTATCACCCCAATGATCGCTGTAGCAAAGGACATCATCAGAATTGTTACAACTAATATCTTCTTTCGTCCCAGCCGGTCTCCAATGGATCCAAATATAATCCCTCCAAGCGGCCTGAAGAAAAACGAAATTGCAAACACTGCAAAACCAAATAATAAAGCTACAGAACTACTCTCTTCTGGAAAAAACTGAGCTCCGATAATTGCAGCAGTATAACTATAGATACCGTATTCATACCATTCGACTAGATTTCCTATTGCAGTAGCCATTGTAGCTTTCTTCATTCATGCATCATCCCCTTTTATTTAAAAACGATTTTAATGTGGACACACTAAACAAATTCCTTTAGAACGAGGTTTCTTGGCATTTTAGCAAATGTTTCACATCCTGTTTCTGTGATTCTGATAGACTCACTGACTTCAAAACCGTAATGGTCAAGCCACAGTCCTGGGATAAGGTGGAAGGTCATATTCGGCTGCAAAATGGTTTTGTCGCCTTTTCTAATGCTTACCGTGTGCTCACCCCAATCAGGCGGGTAATTCAGTCCCATTGAATAGCCGAGCCGTGACTCCTTTACAAACCCACTTTTTTCAATGGTTTTTCTCCATGTTTCTTCTATTTCTTCACAAGCGATGCCTGGGCGGATCATCTCTAAGCAGGCGTTAATGCCTTCTACCGCCACCTCTGAAAGGGTTTTCAATTCTTTATTGGACTTGCCAATCTGAACGGTTCGGGCTAAAGGTGAATGATACCTTTTATAGCATCCCGCTAATTCTATAATCACGGCATCTCCGTCTTTATAACGTTCATCTGTCCAGGTTAAATGCGGTGTAGAAGTTTTTTCACCTGATGGCAGTAGCGGTACAATAGCCGGATAGTCTCCACCGAACTCCTTTGTTCCTGAAATTTGTGTATGGAAAATCTTTGCCGCAACATCACATTCCCTTACACCTTCCTGAATTAATTCAATCCCAGCCTTCATCGCCTTCTCCGCAATAATAGCTGCACGTTTCATATATTCAATTTCTGCATCCGATTTTATCAGCCGCACCCAATTCACTAATAAAGTGGCATCTTGGAAGGATGCATTCGGCAGCCCTTTTTTTAGCTGTTCATAGCTCTTGGCTGTGAAATAATAGTTTTCCATCTCCACACCAATCGAACGGTTATCTTGACCAATTTCCTTTAAGATCCCCGCAACGAAATCCATTGGGTGCTTGATGTCGGAATGAATATAATCATCTGGATAAGGAATAATGTTATCACGATAAAGCCATGTGGTTACCTTTGCTGCGTTTGCATCCATTTCTCTTCCGATCCACATAGGCTGATCTTCATCAATAATGAGGACTAACATCTGATGTACGTAAAACGACCAGCCATCGTATCCGGATAGATAATTAATATTTGCCGGGTCCGTGATGAGCAGAACATCGATTCCTTTTTGCATCATTCGTTCTTTTGTTTTGCGAATTCTCTCTTTATACTCATAAGTTGCAAATGACATTGTAAAGTTCCCTCCTGAATCTGGAATCACATTCATTTTTAAAAAAGTTGGTTGTGCTAACTTGACTGTTGCTTTGCGCTCCAGGCGCTTCGCTTTTCCGCGGGCGGTTCGGGGAGCCTCCTCGGCGCTTTAGCGCCTGCGGGGTCTCCCCTGTCCCGTACTCCCGCAGGACATTGAATATGCTTCCATGAGTATTCACCGCACGAAGGAAATGCGTTAGCATTTTCGAGGATCTCGCGCCTTCCGCTCCAATCAACATAACTAGGATTTATCCTCTCTTTACTGGTTTAATTTAAAGCACACGACTTTTGGTTCTGTCATTTCTTGAAGGGCAAACTTTATGCCTTCTCTTCCTAATCCAGATTTTTTAACCCCGCCGAATGGCATAGCATCTATACGATAATCACTGCTGTCATTGATCATAATGCCTCCAACATCCAACTGGGCTATAGCTTTGTGGGCTTTTTCGATGTTTTTAGTAAAGATACCTGCCTGTAACCCATAATCGACGCTGTTTGATTTTTGGATAGCCTCATCTAAATCCCCTACCGGGTAAAGAAGAACAACTGGTCCAAATATTTCTTCCTTAGCAATTTGACAATTTTCCGGAACATTGGTTAGGACAGTCGGAGTATAAAATGCTCCATTACGCTGTCCGCCAGTAAGTAAAAAGGCACCTTTCCCAATCGCTTCCTCGACCATTTTTTCAACACGGATCGCTTCTTTTTCCGTAATCAGCGGCCCCATATCCGTTTGATAAGATTGTTTATCTCCTACACTGTATTGCTCTGTTCGCGAAATAAACGCTTTTTGGAATGTCTCATAAATGCTGTCTTGAATATAAATACGCTGTACACCGAGACAATTCTGACCGGCTGCCCAAAATGCTCCTGAAACAGATGATTCAACTGCTTCTTCAAGATCTGCATCTTCCAAAACAATAACCGGAGAATTCGATCCAAGCTCCAAACCAATCTTTTTCAAGCCGGCTTTACGTGCAATTTCTTCCCCCGCTTCCAATCCTCCTGTAAAGCTAATCATCCGAATAGCAGGATGGGTGACAAGAATGTCCCCGATCTCACGTCCGTGTCCTGTTATAACAGATAAAACTTTAGGAGGGAGTCCCGCGTGTGAGAATGCTTCAGCAAGCAATAGAGCACTTAACGGTGTTACCGTTGCTGGTTTCACGATAATTGCATTACCAGATGCAATGGCTGGTCCAACTTTGTGGGCAACAAGGTTTAACGGATCATTAAATGGAGTAATGGCTGCTATAATACCAATGGGAAAACGGTAATAATAGCCAACCCGATTCTCACTGCCAGGCATTTGATCAAAGGGAATGGTTTCACCATTAATTCTTCTAGCTTCTTCTGCACTAATTCGCAGGGTCTGAATACATCTTGCTGCCTCTTTTTGCGCTTCCCGAATCGTTTTGCTTCCTTCCTTACTAATGATGAATGCATATTTTTCTTTATTTTCTTCTATATAATCTGCTGCAACATTGATCACTCTGATTCTTTCGTGAACAGGCATTGAGGCTGCGATTTTAGCACCTTCTTTCGCCTCCTCAATACATTGAAGCATATCCTCTTTACTAGCAGCTGGAACGGTATCAATCAGACTATTATCCTGAGGGTCACGAACTTCAATAATCTCGTCGCGTCCTACCCATTTGCCTCCAATCAACATCTTCTGTCCTCTAATTTGAACTGTCATCACTTTCCCGCCCTTCTCTTTCTTTTTAAACAGTTACCGGTTTACGTTCTCGGTTGATCGTAATCAAGTCTATTAAAAGAGAAAATCCTGTTTCTGTTTTACCTGCCCCCGCCCCGCTTAATGTGACAGGCCCCAGCAAATCACATTCATAAGTGATGGCATTGACAGCGCCGTTGATGGATGCTAGTGAATCCGTCAGGTCGACTTTTTCCGGTGCAATGCTAGCAGATACTTTGCCCTGTTCCTTTTTCACCTTTGCCAGCAGCTTCCACCTTTTCCCTTCGGCTTTTGCTTCTTCAATATCTTTTAACGATATATCGGTAATCCCTTTGCAGGATACCTGTTCCACTTTCAAAGGTTCGCCCATGACATAATTTGCAAGAATCACAATTTTATATCTTGCATCATAACCTTCAACATCACTGGTCGGATCTGCTTCCGCATAACCAAGCTCCTGAGCTTCTTTTAATGCAGCCTCATAGGAAACGCCTTCCTGTTCCATTTTTGTTAGGATGTAATTCGTTGTTCCATTTAAGATTCCGCGGATTTCTTTAATTTCATTTCCTGCCAAAGTTGCAATCGGCATTCTTAAAGATGGTGTTCCACTCATCACGGTGCCTTCAAATCCCCAAGAAACACCATGCTTATGGGCCATATCAGAAAGCTCCTTATATGCAAGAGCTACCGGCCCTTTATTGGTCATCACCACATTTTTTCCACTTTCAAAGGCTGCTTTGCAGTGGTCAATCGCTGGCTGTCCTGTTTTTACATCCGTATAAGACACCTCAATAATCGTATCGGCGTTTGTTCCAGTGATGGTTTGAAAGCTGTCCCACCCCGTTATTAATCCGGGCGTTTTGGGGTAATTTTCTAAATTCCCTGTTTCTCTTATCGTCTTTAACACTATTTCTAAATCAAGACCGTTTGGGTTAAAGATTGAGCCTTTTATAAAATCAGAAATGGCAACAACGGTTGCTTCAAATCCTTCTTTTTGCTTTAATTCTTCTTTTTTCTCTAGCAATATTTCTGCTAATCCCTGACCAACAACACCGAATCCAATAAAAGCTAATTTATGAGACATGTACCTGACCCTCCGTTTTTTTGTTAACTGGTGATTGGGATTCTTCTTTCAAAAAATGGACGGCCGTTTGAGTAAGGATTGCTGCACCTTTTGTCAGGCTGTTTTCATCAAGATCGAAAATGGGGGTGTGCAAATCCCTTTGGACTCCGTCCTGTGTTCCACTTCCAAGGAAAAATAATGCACCTGGCAGTTTTTGCGTCACATAGCCAAAATCTTCACCGCCCATACCAAATGGACGCTTAAAAATTTGGAAATCCGGATACATTTCTTGAATCGATCTTATAAAAAGATCATTTATACGAGCATCATTCTTTAAAGCGGGTTCTCCTCTTTCCACATGGAGCGAATAAGTTCCACCCATTGGTTCCACTATGGAAAATGCTTTGTTTAATTCTGCGCTTAATAACTCCCGGGCTTCCGAGGTATAACTGCGGATGGTACCTGTTATCAATACTTCATTCGGAATAATATTGCTTGCCGTTCCAGCATGAATTTGTCCTATACTAATCACCCCGGCCTCTAAGGCTGGCAGTTTTCGGGCAACGATACCATGGATTGCCTGCATCACAACGCCAAGCATCCATATCGGATCCGTTCCTAGTTCAGGATAGGCCCCGTGGCCCCCTGTTCCAAAAATTTTAGCCGTAAACACATCGACATTTGCCATGCTGTATCCATCATTTACTTGCACGGCTCCGACAGGAAGCCATGGGCACATATGAAGGGCAATGGCTGCATCGACGTCGTCATACGCACCCGCTTGAACTATGTACGGCGAGCCAGAAAGTCCGTTGTCATCAGTACTCTCTTCTGCTGGCTGGAAAATAAATTTGACGGTGCCCTTCAGCTCTTCTTTTTCAAACTTTTCAGCAAGAAGATGGGCTGCCCCTAGTAAGATGGCCGTATGAGCATCGTGACCGCAGGCATGCATAACCCCTTCATTTTTCGATTTATAATCGAATGTATTTTCTTCCTTGATCGGCAGCGCGTCCATATCGGCACGGATTGCCATCACAGGTCCTTCACCCGAAGTTAATGTACCAACTACGCTTGTTTCAACCCCAATTCCAGTTTCAACACGTAAACCCTTTATATTTTTTAAAGTTTCAGCAACGAATTGGGAGGTCCCGAACTCTTGAAAACTGAGTTCGGGATACTGATGAAATCTGCGTCTCCATTCAATTAGTTGTTCTGATAATCCGTTTGCCTGAATGACTATAGGATGATTAGAATGATCTGACATCTGTTCATTTCCCCCTGCGACTTGAATGGAAGATTATTTCACTTTTACAATACTTTCAACATGGTTGAATGCCTGCTCAAAATCAGCAATGATATCTTCGATTTCTTCGATTCCACAAGAAATTCGGATAAGTCCTTCTGGAATTCCCACTGCTGCACGTTCTTCTGGCGTACATTCTACATGGCTTGTTGTACGTGCTGGTCCAACAGTGGTTTCTACTGCACCCAAGTTAGCGGCACGGTTGGCATACTGCAATTTAGGCAGAAGATCACGGACTGTATCAACACCGCCCTTTACCGCAAAGCTAAGCATTCCGCCAAAGTCTTTCATTTGTTTTTTGGCAATATCATGATGCGGGTGGGTTTCAAGACCTGGATAATAAACGGCTTCTACGATTTCTTTTGTTTGTAAGTATTTTGCTAGAGTCATTGCATTCTCACATTGCTGGCGAACACGTAGATGAAGTGTTTTCATTCCGCGCAAAATCAGGTAGGCTGCCATTGGATCCATTGTTGCCCCATTAATTTCACGGAAGTGATAAATTTTTTCAACTAATTCTTCCGAGCCGCATACCACACCGCCTAATGCATCCGCGTGGCCGCCTAAAAACTTTGTTGCACTATGGATCACTAAATCAACACCTAATGCGAGCGGGTTTTGATTCATTGGTGTGGCAAATGTATTATCGACTATTACAAGTGCACCAGCAGCTTTACCTGCTTTTGCCATCCGTTCAATATCGGTAATTTTTACAGTGGGGTTTGTTGGTGTTTCTAAGTATAAAATTTTACAACCCTTTTCTACTTCACGTTCAATTTGCTCGTGATTTCCAGTTTCGCATAATGCTACTTCAATTTCCTGACGAGGCAAGAATTCAGTAAAGATTTTATTCGTACCGCCATAAGTATCTTTAATCGAAACAATCCGGTCACCAGGTACTAAGAATGTAGAAAGTGTATTACTGATTGCAGCCATCCCTGTAGAAAAGCTTGTTGCTGCTTCTGCTCCTTCAAGGATTTTGATTTTATCTTCAAAAGCCTGTACAGTAGGATTTGTGTTACGACCGTAGATATGGCCTTTCTTTTTACCGATTGCTACATCATACCATTCGTCCATATCGTCATAACCATAAGCTACACTTAACACCACTGGTACTTGTGTTGCTCCATGTACTAAATAATCTTTTTCTCCAGCCCATACCGCTTTCGTTCCCATTTTTGCATTTGTGTTTGTCATTAAAACCACTCCTCTTAGTTTTTTTGTAGGATATTACTGTTATTAATTCTTAACCCTTTATTTCTTTTCACCATTTCTTGATAGGCAAACAAGGCAATGGCTGTATCCTGAACTCCCGTTCCTGTTAGATCACATACGGTAATTTGTTCATCATTTACCCGCCCTATCGTCTTAAAGGATGTCAGGTCACCTAATTCGATAACCCGTGAATCCTCGGTAAGGACACCGGTTGTTAGTGCATGATGAAGCTCCCCTAAACGAGCGCATTGGGCTTTTGTATCACAGACGAGGATGTCTGCTTTTGCCAATACTTCCGGCTCCAATTCTTGTTTATGTTCAGCATCCGAGCCCATAGCTGTAATATGAAGACCTGGATGCAGCCATTCGGCTTTGATCAGCGGTTCTTTTGCCGGGGTTGTGGTAATCACTGTATCACTGTTTCTTACCACCGCTTCAGCACTTTCAACCGCAATGACTTCTACCCCTAATGCAGTTGTCATTTCTTCCGCAAATTTTTTTGCACGTTCTAACGACCGAGCATATACGAGGACTTTATTAAAGCTTCTCACAATATTTAGTGCCCTAAGCTGATATTTTGCCTGACTGCCTGCCCCGATAATACCAACGGTTTCAATCAAATTTTTGGAAAGATAGGCAGCGGCAACGGCACCTGCAGCAGCAGTACGGACATCTGTTAAGTATCCATTATCTAAGAGAATCGCTTCCGGAACTCCAGTTTGTGTGCTGATTAAGATCATCATTCCATTTCCAGTTGGCAGTCCCAGCTGATAATTATTGAAGAAACCGGAAGAAATTTTGATTGCAAACATTTCTTTTTCCTTGATATAAGCTGTTTTTACATCTACTTCACCATTTTGATCTTCAATGTCCACTCTCATAATGGGCGGCATGCAAACCTCATTTTTTGATAGTTTCGTGAATGCATCTTCGACTAATTTCACAGCCTTAGAATTTAGCTGTACATACTGCCTTAATTCTTGTTCTGTAAAAATAAGCACCTGTCTTTACACCTCCGATTTAGGTTTACTTTGAAAACTGATATCCTTTTAAAGTCAAGTCTCTTGGGAGATTGGCAAAGGTTTCACACCCGTTTTCCGTAATCCGAATGGACTCGCTCACCTCAAAGCCATAATCGTCCAGCCACAATCCCGGAATGAGATGGAATGTCATATTAGGCTGCAGGATCGTTTTGTCGCCTTTTCGTATGCTCACGGTGTGCTCGCCCCAATCTGGAGGATAATTGCATCCCATTGAGTAGCCCAACCGTGATTCTTTCACAAATCCGCTTTTCTCAATGGTTTTTCTCCAAGTTTCCTCAATCTCTTCACATGCAATACCAGGACGAATCATATCTAAGCAGGCATTTATACCTTCCACCGCTACACTTGAAAGGGTTTTCATTTTATCCTTTGGTTTTCCAATCTGTAGGGTTCTTGCCAGCGGTGAATGATATCTTTTATAGCAGCCAGCCACTTCCAAAATAACAGCATCCCCATCTTTATAGCGGTCATCTGTCCAGGTTAAATGAGGGGTAGAGGTTTTTTCTCCGGATGGCAGCAGTGGAACAATGGATGGATAATCTCCGCCAAATTCTTCGGTTCCCGTAATTTGAGTGTAAAAAATCTTCGCTGCCACATCACATTCCCTTACACCCTCTTCAATTAAATCAATTCCTGCCTGCATCGCCTTTTCTACAATCTTTGCTGCACGTTTCATGTATCCAATTTCAGCATCCGACTTTATCAAACGTACCCAATTAACTAGTAAAGTAGCATCCTGTAAACTGGCATTCGGCAGTCCATTTTTTAACTGTTCATAACATTTGGCTGTGAAATAATAGTTTTCCATCTCTACTCCAATAGAGCAGTGAGCTTTACCAAATTCTTTTAATCGATCAGCGACGAAATCCATCGGATGCTTGATTTCAGATTGAACATAAACATCTGGGTAGGAAATAATATTTTCATGGGAGATCCATGTCGTTGCTTTTGCTCCGTTGGCATCCTGCCCGCGCCCAATCCATTTTGGTTGTTCTTCATCAATCATTACTACGAGCATCTGATGTACGTAAAACGACCAGCCATCGTAGCCGGAAAGATAATGAAGATTCGCTGGATCTGTGATAAGCAGCACTTCCATTCCCTTTTGTGCCATTCGTTCTTTTGTTTTACGGATTCGCTCTTTATACTCTGTTATTGAGAAAGACATCGTTTCTTCCACTCCTGTTTGCGAATGAGTTTAAATAATTATTTGAATTTTTCTATTTGTTTGTATTATAAGAAAATGCGGTATGTTTTTTCATCTGACATTCTGTATGAAAGATTTTGTTGTTTTCTAGTCAAAATTATCAAATAAATGTATTAATCTAGTTTATTGGTCAACAGCTTAAAATGAAGAAACCACTAGTTACAAAGAAAAACCGTCAAAATAATCCCTCTCTTACGGATTATTTTGACGGTTTTTTACTTCAAGTGTAATTCTGAATCAAAGTAAGTAATACGGACAGATCAACATTTTGACCGCTAATAATCACAGCCATATCGCCTTCTGAATACGGGATTTTTCTTCCTAAAACGGCTGCAATTCCTATGGCTGCTGCGCCTTCCATAATCATTCGATGTTTGTCCATCATAAAGGCCATACTATAGGCTATCTCATCTTCTGGAATCAGAATGACATCGTCTATATATTTTTGAACCATCTGAAACGTGTATTGATTATCGAGTCCAATTCCTCCTAGTAAACTATCAGCCAGTGTCTCGCTTTCCTCCATTGTAACTGGTTTACCGGCTTTTAAACTTTCATACATTACGGCTGACTTTTCCATTGAAACACCTGTTACTCGGATAGCATGATCATTAGATTTTAATGCCAAACCAATCCCAGACAACAGTCCGCCGCCAGAGAGGGGAACAATTACATCTGTTAATTGGGGAAGATCCTCTAGCAATTCCAACCCAATGGTTCCTTGGCCGGAAATAATATGAGGGTCATCAAATGGCTCAATTACCGTTAATCCCTTCTCTTTTTCAAGTTCATAACAGCGCACACCAGCAGCATCCTGACTATCACCCACAATCTCAATTTGAGCCCCAAGCCTTTTTAATGAATCTACTTTTGCTTTAGGAACCCGATTGGAAATACACACAATTGCATCTATTCCAAGTTTTTTCGCTACGTACGCTACTGCCATCCCATGATTTCCAGTTGAGTATGTAGCAACCCCTCGTTTTTTTTCCTCTTCACTCAAGCTTAGGATTTTATTGGCCGCCCCCCTCACCTTAAATGCTCCAACCTCGTGAACATTTTCCAGCTTTAAATAAACATTTCGGCCAATTATTTCTGATAGAATGGAAGATTGGATGACGGGCGTTTTGTTGATTAAATGACCAATTCTTTTTCTGGCTTCCCACACATTACGGATGTTTAACTCTTTTCTTTCTTTAGTCAGTTTTGTAAAAGTCAATTTATTCTTCCCTCCACGACCCATACTGTATTTTAAATAAATACTAAGTCCATTTTTAATAGATATCAATTGTCAAAACTGACTATATGATTCTTCATTTTTTCATACAATTTTATCAATAAATTTTCATATCCTTTACAACGTAGAAAAAAACAGCTAAGAGACAAAAGAAATCTCTTAGCTGTATTGTATATTTACTGTCGGTTTCTGACGAAATGTAAAAACCTTAATATGTTCTTATGAACATCCCATTTTCCAGGTTTTAATGCTTAAATCTAATAAAAACAAATCATCCGGATCGACAAGTGAAAGACCTGTTAATTCTTCGATTTTTCTTAAGCGGTATAGTAACGATTGTCGATGTAAAAACAAAGCTTTAGCCGTTTTACTTACATTCCCTTGATAATGATTGTAGGTACTGATGGTATCGATTAAATCAAGATTACGCTGTTTGTTATATTCTACCAGCGGTTCAACGGTAGACATAATAATTTCTTTCATTTCCTGGTTTTGGGACAGATTTAATAACACACGGTCAATCCGGGTATTTTCATACATAACCCGATTTCCAATCCCTTTTTTATTCCTGCATATATTTAAGGCGATTTTGGCATTTTGATAGCTTTCCTTAAAACCTACTATATCCTCATTGTAATTTCCAATTCCCCACGAAATATCGACTTTGGGCAGTAGACTTCGTAACCGGCGATCAACAAGATCTAGAAAGTTTGTAACGCCTTCTTTTTTATTTTCTAATGAAACTTCAAGAAAAACCAACAGCTGTTCTTCCTGATATGTAATCATGACTTCTTTATTTAATGACTGGGCTGCATAGTAAATTTCTTCTTTTATATAATGAATCATGCTTTCAAGCCATAGCTGATAAGCACCTTCCTCTAATTTTCTTTTCCGGAAAAGCGCTTTCAAATTTTCCGTTGCACCAATAATGCAGATATACGGCAGTTTAAGATTGTAACCTACTATTTCGGCTCTTGAATCCGCCTGTTCCAAGGAAGTAAACTCCCCATTTATTAGCTCTTTAATAAATGAAGCGTGAAGCAGCAATTTGGCTTCTTCCACTGCATTTTTCCTTGAAAACCAAAGGGCTATGGTCGTCACAGCATGCTCTAATACATTGACAGTAAACTGGTTTAAAAATTGATCTAGGCTGATATCACTTGGGAGGATCACAAATAAAAAGTCTTGGGTATTTCCTGATACCTGAATGACAGGGAGCTGTAAGATGCAGTAATCTTCTATTTTAATCGTTTGTATTTTTTGGATCATAGGATCATGTGAAGATAATGACATTGGTTTTCTAGCCGGGATGATTCCCTTTACCGTATATTCCCGCCAATTATCAAGAAAATAAGGGATTTCTTCACTTTGTGCTTGAATCGTTCCTATTTGATTAGCAATGATAACGGGGTATCCCACCTGCTGGTATAAATAGTTGGCAATACATGTGAGCTCCGTTTCTTTAAGAATTAAATTTAAAAGCTCTTGCTGAACTTTCTCAGATCTGCGGCTCTCCTTATAATTGATTTCATTTAATTGCAGCATTACTGCTTCGGTAATTTCAGAAAAACGGATTTCCCACGGGAGTTCAATCAAAATAAATTGATGCTGATTTGCAAGTTCAATGATTTCCTTTGGAATTTCAAAAATATGCCGTCCCAGCGCTACCCCTAGAGCAGTTGCCTCTGAATCTATCACATCCTGAACAAATTTCTCAAATTCCTTTAGGTTTTGACCGCAGCCAATAGCCGTCGTTAAAACAAATTCGTTCTTACGGACAAAGCTCTCAACCGGGATTTCCATCGCTGAAACCCATTGAACCTTTCTGTCCTTCACTAATTCTTGTCCAGCTATCACCTTCGCGTCTTTCATAAAATCTAATTTTAAAATATCATATACCTTTAAACTCATAGAACCTCCTATCTGCTAGATTCAATTATTAATTAGATTACTAGCCATGTTGCTCATTGAATTATTTTCTAGATGTATCGTTAAAAAAGGAGGGCAAAGCTCAGGATTTGGATTACTATTTTTCCAATGTTCCATGATAACTTTACATCAATTTTTTCTTTTTTATTCTAACAAATCAAGACAATTCAGTAAATTGGAAACTGGTAATATTGCGTTAAAAGGAGGAAAACGGGTGAATTAGTCGTTTTTTGCAGAAGAAAATTAAACAAAAAGCGGTTTAATTCTAAATAAAATTAAACCGCTTTTTGTTTATGGATTTTCATATTCTATTTTTATTGATTGAATTTTTAAGATAAACTCTTGATTTTAAAAACGTCTCATCCCGCCTGCTTTTGTTTCACCAAAATGATTATCTTTTTGTGCCTTAACATCAATCACAAGCTGTCTCATTGAGTTCAATTTAGTAGTGAGTTCATTAAACCATTCTTTATCCCCTGTTGATAAGGCCACGTCAATTAAGAAGAGGATTTGTTCCTTATTCGTAACATTTGCAGCAGGCAGAAGCTTAACCTGTTTGCTTAATAATGGTATTGTCTTACCAATTATTTCCTCGTTATCACACCTCACAACGGTAACCTTTACTACTCCTTCTAAATTGCTTATGGATTCAATGTAACCAATTATTAATTCGCCATTTCGGGATTCTCCCTTAATCCAATCTCCTATTTCAAATATGGAAAATTGATTATTAGACAACATTATTTTCACCTGCTTTCGGACTTAACTGTAATATATTTTATTACAGTTATTTTAAGAAGAAGCCTGCTGACAAAGACAATCAAAACTTTATTGTTTTTGATTGACAAGATCAACCACTTCTTTAATGGTATAGTTCTTTAGATATTCACCCAGATGTTCTTCAGCACCTAAAAATATCGAAAACAAGACTCTTTGCATATTTGCTCCGACAATGCACTGTTCATTTGATTCAGGACATTTAGGCTGCAGCGCACCTTCAGAGGTAATCATATAAATATCCCAAAGATTAACCTCATCAAGATCTAAAGCAAATATAAATCCGCCACCCGTTCCTTCTTTTGATTTAATAAAGCCATGCTTTTTTAACAAACTTAAGACTTTACGAATGCGAACCGGATGGACACCAGCACTCTCTGAGATGTATTCACTAGTTGACATCCGGTCTGGCTGTAGCGCCAATAATGTTAAACTATGAATGGCAAGTGTAAAATCACTATTCATGACCTGCCCTCCTAAAGATATTTCGTCATTTTACTATAACGGGTATTATATACTATTTTTACTGTAAAAATAATCGTTACAGATTAGTCATTCTGACATCAGTTTACTGGACATCTAGCTAAGATGCAACTTTTTACTATTTGGATAAATTGCCCAATATTCTCAAATTAATTGGCCATTTCTTGCGATTCGATCCTTACAAATGTACGAAGCCTGCGGGGTAGAAACCTGCGAATTTCGTCCTCGTTATATCCAACCTGTAATCGTTTTTCGTCTTGGATGATAGGCCGGCGCAACATTTTGGGGTTATTCTTGATTAATTTATATAGTTCATTTAGTGGCAAAGATTCAATATCTATATTCAATTCTTGAAAAACTTTTGAATTCGTTGAAATAATTTCGTCCGTCCCATCTTCTGTCAGGCGAAGAATGGATTTGATCTCATCAATCGTAAGGGGATCAGATATGATGTTTCTTTCAATATATTCAATTTGATGATCCTCAAGCCAAGCCTTTGCTTTTCGGCAAGAACCACAGCTTGGTGTCGTATATAGATTTACCATACTCATACACACTCCCTATTCATTTAGTTTATTATTATGCTTAACACTGTTTAAATGTAACGAAAAAAATTACAGTTTAGCGACAAATGTACAAGTTCTTTTCAAATTGTTAGCTTATACTGTAATATTAATATTTACAGTTAAAAAAGTCAACTATCATTTTATGACCTAAACGTAAAGAAAGACCTAATTCTATTAAGAATCAGATCTTATTTACATAATACTGTCATTTCCCTCTATTCATTAACATTTGTTTCTGTTTTAAATAGAAAAGATGGTTCTTTTTCCAACAGATTTTTTAACAGAATGAATATGTTCTCGACAATGATTAAGGCAAAAGCAGCAGGAATAAAGAAGAACAATGGATAGATGGGATACAATGTTCCAGCCGCCGGAAACGACATATTGCGGTCAAGCCCCTGCATCGCATACTCCCATGTAAATTGCGTCATTAAAACAAGAATAAAGATTTCGATGATTAGCATTCCAAAGATAAAGAATTTCTGTGTTTTATGCTGAAAACGGTCAATTAGAAGGTCCATCTTTGGGAGTACGTTAGATGAATACACGTACGCAAGCGACGGAAATACAAGGATCGGCATAAAATAGTTCTGCACGATTTCAAATGCTCCGTTAATGGGATTACCGCCACTGTTTCGTAAAAACACATCCATAACGATAAACACCATCATCCCAAACAAGCTGATGCCGCTTATCCAAACTCCTATAAGCTTAATCCAGTCAAAATATTTGTAAGCACGTAAAATACCGTTCATCTTCATCATCCTTTCCGTCACGAATCCATGGAATTTGGCAGGTATGTGGCAAGTTCTGGGAACATAATCATGAGTCCGCATACCACAACGAGTACGGCGATGGCAAACACCATTCCAATCCGGAAAATCGGTTCTAACCTGATTTTACTAACACCTGCTACTGCATACACACTTAACCCAACCGGAGGAGTTAGAAGGCCTATGGTACAAATGACACCAACAAAGACTCCGAACCAGAGTAAATCGATTTGCATGGCATTGATAATTGGAAGGAGAACGGGAATTGACATCAAAATAACCGCAGCCCCTTCAATAAACATAAACATGATGAAAAGCACGAGAGAAATCACGACAAGCACAAGTGCGGGGGTGTCCATAATGGGCTGCAGCATCTCAATCAGTTTCCTCGGCATTAAGGATAGCGAGACGAATCGGCCAAAAATTTGGGCACCAATCATAATTAACATAACCATCCCTGTTAATCGAAGAGTTTCGGTAACAGAGTCTTTAATAAAGGCAAAGTTTACTTTTCCTAATACAAGCGCTGCTAAAAATCCAACAAACGCTCCTACTGCCCCTGCTTCTGTTGGGGTAAAAAGGCCGCTGTAAATCCCAACGAAAATGATTAACATAACCGAAATAGAAATGATAATGACAGTTAAAAGTCGCGGACCAGAGACATAATGCGCTTCTTCGGCGGTTACGGCTACTTCGTTTCTTGCAGGCAGTTGTTTTTTTTCAATTTTGTAATACACGAGCATCACAGCAATAAACACCAGCATACAAAGGATTCCGGGAATCACTGATCCGATAAATAACGATCCTACTGGCGTTTCCGTTGCTACTCCGTAAAGGATTAAGATGATACTCGGAGGGATTACTCCTGATAGGGAGCCCGCTGCCGCTGCAATGGCTCCCGCAAGCGGTGGACTGTACCCGTGTCTTTGTAATTCTGGAACCGCCACTTGGCCAAGAGAAGCGGCAGTTGCAGTACCGGATCCAGAAACAGCTCCAAGCAGTCCGCCAATGATCATGGTTAACACACCTAAAGCTCCATTTTTCCCTCTAGACACCTTGTGGACCAAGTAAAAGATATCTTTTACGATATCTGCTTTCAAGATAAACTGGGCCATTAACACGAACAACGGAATTGTCGTAAGCGTATAACTTGCCACACGATTAAACGGTTCATTTCCCAGCAGCCCTGGTAAAATATCGAATCCTTCCAGCAAAATAATACCGATAACGCCGCAGGCAAATAATACGGAATGAATATACAAGCCTGAAACTAGAAAGAGAACGAGCAAAGTAAGAATGATTCCTATCACAATCGCTGCATCCATTTAACCACCCTGCCTTTTCGTAATAAAATCTCCCTCTGTTTCCTTGCTTCCAAGAAGGAGCTATCTTCAATAATTCTTATAAATTAAAGTGTTAGCCCCCATTTTTAGATGGCGGCTAACTCCCTTTTTTTCATGTTACATTTATTCCAAATTCTTAATGCTCTCTGGAACTTCTCCGCCTTGTTCTATTACAATGTCACGCCATAAGGTGATTAACTTTTCCCCTGGAAGGCCTTGTTCTTCAAGAAGAGAAGCATATTCTGCCCATGTATCTTCCATACCCTTGTTAATTAAGTCTTGCACACCTTGATCAAGGGTTGAGAATTCTACAAACTTACCGCCATCCTCTTTGTTTTGTTTGATCATTTCTTCAGAGCGCTTGATCCACTCATCTGCTCCTTTAGAGAACAGCTCTTCGTTCGCTTGTGTCATGGCCTCTTGCACATTCTTAGGCAGACTATCCCACTTCGCTGCACTCATTCCAATAAACGCATTGAAATGTCCGAAATTTACCCCTGTAATCGTGTATTTGAATAGATCTTGGAAACCGTAACCTGACCAGTCTGCAATACTATAGTAGCTTCCATCAAACGAGCCTCTGCTTAGTGCGTCATACATTTCAACTGCTGGCATAGTTACACTGTTGATGCCAACCTTTTCTGAATACTGTTCATGAATACGTGAAGGAGTTCGGAGAGCTGTTCCTTTCACATCTTTTACAGATTTGAATTCTTTTCCAGTTGTAGAGATGGAATACTCTTGCGTCGTGGAAATCGGGAATACTTTAAAATCGCCAAATTGCATTTCGGTGAATGTTTTGCCATCCGCAAGTTCTGCATCACTATTTAACAATGCCTTCCATGCGTTCGAACCAATATGGGCATCAGACTTCGATAGTGGAAGCATTGTAATCTCTGCCATTGGATATTGATCCGGTTGATAGATTGGCAGAACTAGCGCCACATCGACTGTACCGTTTAAGACGGCATCCCCTTCATCTGGTACAGACACCAGCTCGCCGCCTGCAAATGTTTCAAATTCCACTTGCCCATCTGTTAACTCTTCTACCCGCTCCATCCAAGGAACCATATTGTTTGACCACCAAGCGTGCTGGGTGCTTAACCCCGTAGCCGCCCGAAGTTTAATCACTTCCCCTTTTTCGCCATCAGACCCACTTTCAGATGTTTTGGACGAACAGGCTGATAAAATCATAAAAATGCTTATCATCAGTGTAAGAAATACCCCTTTTTTCCCCTTTTTCACACAGGTTTCCCCCTTATTTTTGTAAGTTCAAAAACTCCTTATAGTTTTTCTTTTATTTCTAATCTAGCAATATCTCTTAAGTGGACTTTGTCGGGTCCATCGACGATTCTAAGTGTTCTAGCATTGGCGTAGTGAGCAGCCAGTGGGAAATCTTCGGAGACACCTGCTCCGCCAAATACCTCAATGGCCCGGTCAATGACTCGAATGGATACACGCGGAACTGCTACTTTTATCATGGCAATTTCTTTTCTTGCAGCCTTTGCCCCTTCTTGGTCAATCTTGTTTGCAGCATGTAATGTGAGCAGTCTTGCTTGCTCGATGTCAATCCGGCTTTCTGCAATTTGTTCTCTAATGGTCTCTTTATCAATCAGTTTCGAACCAAACGCTTCGCGGCTATTGGCACGCTTTACCATTAAATCAAGGGCCCGTTCCGCAGCTCCAATTGCACGCATACAATGATGAATTCTTCCCGGTCCTAAACGGCCTTGGGCAATTTCAAAGCCTCTTCCTTCACCTAGTAAAATATTAGAAACCGGCACGCGCACATTGTTGTAGTGTACTTCGGCGTGTCCATGTGGGGCATGATCATAACCAAACACTGGAAGATGCCTTTTTATTTCCACTCCAGGTGTATCAAAGGGAACGAGAATCATAGATTGCTGCTTATGGCGTTCGGCATTTGGGTCGGTCTTCCCCATCACGATCGCTATCTTACAACGTGGATCTAACGCACCAGTTGACCACCATTTTTTTGCATTTATAACGTATTCATCCCCGTCGCGAACAATGCTGCTTTGAATATTGGTCGCGTCTGATGAGGCCACGTCCGGTTCTGTCATCGAAAAAATCGAACGAATTTTTCCATCTAATAGCGGCTCCAACCACTGTTTCTTCTGTTCTTCGGTTCCGTACTTGATGAGAACCTCCATATTCCCTGTATCCGGGGCATTGCAGTTGAAGATTTCCGGTGCCCATAGAGAGCGTCCCATGATTTCACATAGATGTGCATATTCATAGTTTGATAGACCTTTTCCGTATTTTTCATCCGGATAAAATAAATTCCATAAACCTTGTGCTTTCGCTTTTTCCTTCAATTCTTCAATCCTTGGTGGAATTTGCCAACGGTTTTCTTGGCTGTTTAATTCCTCTTCAAATATCACTTCATTCGGATAAATATGTTCCTCCATGAACTCAATCAGTTCTGTTCGCAGGTGCTTTGCTTTACTTGACAACTCTTTTAACATCCTTTTCCCCTCTTTCCTTCAGCGTGTTTTTAAGTATTTTTCCAGAAGCGTTTCGAGGCAGTTCATCTAGGAATTCGAACAGCTCTGGGACCTTATATTTTGCAAGATAGTTATGGCAATGTTCTTGAATGGCCGGAATGTCGGCTTCATGAAGGGAATCGCTTACGACGAATGCCTTCACTCTTTCCCCATAAATCGGATCTGGAATGCCGATGACGGCTGCTTCCCGAATCGATTCTAGCTTCTTTAGAACATCCTCTACTTCTATGGAAAAAATCTTTTCGCCTCCGCGATTAATCATGTCTTTTTTACGGTCGAGAATGTAAAAGTACCCTTCTTCATCTACTGTGCCAATGTCACCAGATTGCCAGTAGCCATCCGTAAAACTCCTGAAATTTGCTTCCTCATTTCGCCAATACTCTTGGATGACCATTGGCCCCTTTATATAAAGCTCGCCAATTTCACCAGGTTTACATTCTACTCCCTCTGCATTCATGATGCGGATATTAGCGACGGGAACCGCTAATCCGACGGAAGCGACTTTATCTTCTGGATAACCTCTGGGCATCAATGTAGCTGGCGATGAAGTTTCGGTTGAGCCATACGCATTATGTAATTCAGCATTTGGAAAAGCATGTTGGAGTAGGTTGTACGTTTGCTTGTAAATGGGTGCTCCGCCATAGGCAACTTTCGTGACAAAATCAAAGGTGTGGTTTTTGAATTCTTCTTCCGAGGACATCATGATGAAAATAGTGGGTACATTAAATAGGAAATTAATTCGGTGTCGCAGGATAAGTTCAATGTATTTCTTATTTTGGTAGCGTTCCATGCTATAGGATGTGCCACCGACATACACCATGTGCAGGAGCTGGCCGACTAACCCTGTCACATGAAACATCGGGACAGCAATTAATGTTTTCATTGTGGAAATAGTATTAAAAATAGATTGGTAATTCATTAAGCTGTGAATCACGCCAATATGTGACAGCACCGCTCCTTTTGGTTTCCCGGTCGTGCCAGATGTATATAAAATAAAAGCCGGATCTACTTCTTCTATATCCGTTGTACAGGGGGTTGGATTGCTTTTATCCATCAGTTTCTCAAATGAATTTGCTTCCTCTGTGAAAAATATGTTATCCGTCTCTGGGAGGGCCTTTTCATTGATTACTTTAATATGGTTAAGTTCGCTTTCATATTTAGATTCACTGACAATCACTTTCACATCGGAATGGCTTAAGATATAGGCCTTCTCATCAGCTGACAATTTGACGTTAACTGGGACCAGAATTGCACCCAGCTTGACACAAGCAAAGACCAGCAAAGGAAATTGATAACGATTGCCAATAATCGTTGCTATCCGATCCCCTTTCTGAACACTGCATTTCTTTTGTAAGTTTGCAGCAATCAAATTAGATAATCGATCAAGTTCTTCAAAAGTCAGTTTCCTTTCCTCCGTCACAATGGCCTCTTTTTCCTTGTTGATGGATAACTGTTTGGTGAGAATGTCTTGGATATTCTTTGGTCGGTTGGCATATACCCTTATATTTCTCCTCCCGAATAGTTCCACTTCACTTATCAACATCGTGAACCTCCTCTTATTTTAAAATTCTTAAAATAATATCTGTATAAATCGCAATCAGTTCTTGTTTTTCTAAACGGCCTTTTGAACTATACCATTGCTGGATCCAGTTCATGGCCCCTAGAATGAACATTCTCACGACCGAGGCTTCCTTTGCCTGGAATTCACCGCTGACGATTCCTCTTTTGATCATTTGGTGAAATAAACTTTCGTACTCCTTACGAAGCTTTAACACGATATCGAGTTGTTCCTCGTCAAAAAATCGCTTAGGCTCCATGATGAGGTTGAATACTTCCTTCTCTTCCATCGCATACTCCATATGGGTCGAGATCATTTTTCTCATAATATCCGTTGCCGTTCCTCCCTCTTGGTTCAGGATCTCTTTCAGATCCTCTGTAGCCTGTGAAAGGACAAAGTTATGGCAGTGGTACATTAAATCACTTTTATTTTTAAAATAATAATAGAGGGACCCTTTGGTCATTAGAAGCTCCGCTGCGATTTCCTCCATGGTTGCTCCGCTGTAACCCCTTTTATTAATAATTTCAATCGCAGACTTTAGAATTTCTTCTTTCTTTTTTAAAATCTTCTTTTCGGAAAGTTTCATAGGATCACCGCTTGGAAATGAATTTTAGTAGTCTCGTAATCGCTTACAATTTTGAAACTTTTAAATGGAGGTTTATTTTCGAAACCGCATTTAATTATCTGAATATTCTTGAATAACTATACTTTATCAACAACGTTTTTTAATTGCAAGTATTTTTTTGAATCTAGTTTTTAATTTTTAAACGTCGTTTAATGATTTAAAATGATAGGGAACTATATTCCCCTTTATAAAAAAAGCCTTACCAATTAGCCTTTAGTGTTAGGCATAATTAGTAAGGCATCTTTATCAGGATCTAATTCATAGTATAACCCTACGCCCTTATAACTGCGTGATTGCATCGAGGGCGATTTTTATTCCTGCATCCACTGCATAGCTGACCAACTCATTGTGTGGATTATATTCTTCTCTAAGCTCTGCATCCGCATAACCATCAATTGCTAGAATCGATCCGGCTTGTACTCCTTTTAAAGAAGCGATCACGAATAAAGCTGAGTTTTCCATATCTACTGCTACGACTCCAGCCTTTTTATATAGCTGATGTGGAAATTCGAGAACGCCAGAATAAAAGGCATCGAGCGTGAGTGTGATCCCCTCGTTTACCGGAATGTCATTTTCTCTAAGGGCTGCGGCATTGGCTAATGCCTCGATAACTTTCCGGTCTGCAACCGCAGGAAAGCCGGGAGGGACAATTTGTTTCGTTAAACCATCACAGCTTACAGCAGCGGTACTGACCACAAGGCTTCCCGGTTTCACCTCTTTTTGATAAGATCCTGCTGTTCCTACACGGATCATGGACTGCACGCCGCCCATGATGAGTTCCTCAAAGCATACCGCTGCCCCAGGGGCGCCTACACCATGGCTGACAACCGCCACCTGTTTTCCATTCCAGCTTCCGCTGTAGCTGTGATACTCGCGATTTTGAGCTATTTGGACAGGGTTATCCATTAATTCGGCAATAATTTTCGCCCGCCCCGGATCCCCGCAAACAAGTACCCGTTCTGGCAGAATATCGGAAGTTAATTTTAAATTTGGCAGATGTTTAGTCAAAGTCTTTACGCTCCCATTCATCTTCAGGTATTGGAAGGTCTTCTCCAGAAAATCTTTCCTCTTTAAACGGATCGGCATTTAAATGAAAACCGTTTTGTTCCCAGAAACCTGGCTGGTTTTCGTTGATAAATTCAATTCCGCGGATCCATTTAACACTTTTCCAAAAATAGAGATGCGGCACGACCAGCCTTAACGGCCAGCCATGCTTTTCCGTCAGCGGTTCTCCTTCGAATGAGTGTGCGAGAAGAACATCCTCTTTAAGCAGGTCCTCCAAAGCAATATTGGCTGTATAATCTTGATCCGCATGCAGCATTACATACTTACTTTTTGGAGTCACTCCTATCGCCTTTAGGAAATCACTGAATTTGACACCGGTAAAGCTGTTGTCAAAACGAGACCACCGTGTTACACAGTGGATGTCCGCGGTAATGGTTGACTGTGGCATTTGTTTGATTTGGTCATAAGAGAGAACGACTTCTTTATCAACCTCACCAAACACCTTTAAATTCCATTTTTCCATATCATAAACCGGTACGTCTCCTTCATGGAGAATCGGGAAACGTTCTGTTAACGCCTGACCTGGCGGAAGACGCTTGGCCAGCTTAGGATCAGCTGCCGGTACTCTCGTCCGTTTAATTCTTTCTGCTTTATTCATATTAGAAAAATCCTCCTCGTCCTTATCTAGAACTTTGCTGCCCTGAAAGTTGTGAATCTGCCCCGCGGTCCTTTAGGAAGAACATCGCGAAGATGGTTATAATGTAAGGTAGCATCGCCGTAAATTGGGTTGGCATCGAAAAGCCCTGAAGCCTGATACTCAATGCATCCATCAGACCGAATAACAAACTGGAGCCAACAATGCCGATCGGGTGGGATTGACCTAACATCATCGCTACAAGAGCAATGAAGCCACGTCCTGCTGTCATTCCCTCTGTAAACATCGTAACTTGTCCAAGGGAGAGCTGGGCACCTGCTAGACCGCAAAGTAATCCGCTCGCTACTATCGCTCCGTATTGTAAAACGGTAACCTTTAGACCTAGGCTTTTCGCCGCTGCTTCATTTTTTCCAACCGCAAGAACGCGGAAGCCAACAACCGTACGGTAAAAGAAAATGTACAATAAAATTGCCGCGATAAATGCAAGATAGACAAGTGGTGAATGTCCTGATAAAATCTTTCCGACTACTGGTATATCTTCAATGAACGGGATGTCCAGCTTCGGTAGACCTTCCATGTTTTTATCATAAAAGGCACCTTTTACATCAAAAATGGCCCGAAGTCCAAACGTCGTTAAACCTAGAACTAAAAAGTTAATCGCAATTCCCGCTACAATCGGGTTTGCTTTAAAGCGGATGGATGCCAAACCAAATAAGAGCGAAACAAGGATGGAACCTAGTGCTCCCACTAAAACTGCCACAAGTACACTGCCGCTAAAGTAATTGCCAACGATTGCAGAAAAGGCACCTGCCAAAATTAAACCCTCAAG
The DNA here is from genome assembly GCF_946151075.1 of Neobacillus sp. Marseille-Q6967. Lineage (GTDB taxonomy): Bacteria > Bacillota > Bacilli > Bacillales > Cytobacillaceae > Neobacillus. The sequence goes on from NZ_OX267715.1 coordinate 1,826,921, forward strand.
ACCCACATTAAAGATACCAACCCGGGCACATAAGGCTCCTCCTAAAGCTGCCAGTAAGATTGGACTTACCATTCGGATGGCTGACGTAAAAAAGGACAAATCAAGCAGCTCCATGGATGTCACCCGCTTTCTTCTTAACTTTCCACCAATTGAAGGTGATTTTTGCTGTAACAAATAAGATGAGAACTCCCTGAATCACACTGGCAATTTCCAACGGAACCTCGGTATTCCGCTCCATTCCCATGGCACCGGTTTGAAGCGCCGCAAGCAGTATTGCTGCTACCGCTGTCCCTAGAGGATTGGAGTTGGCCAAGAGGGCTGCCATTAACCCTGTCCATGCATAGCCTGGTACAGTGAGCGCACCTTCTACATATCGATATTGTGATCCGAGGACTTCCACTGTCCCGGCTAGTCCCGCGATCCCGCCGCTAAAGAACATGCTGTAGAGGAGCACCTTTGTTTTATTAATCCCGCCATACTCGGCAAAAAATGGGTTATATCCTAACATCCTTACTTCATAACCTGCCGATGTAAACCGCAGAATCACAAAGAGAATGACCGCTAAAACGATCGCAATCACGAAGCCCATGTGAACACTCATTCCTGGGAATAGCTTTGGCAGCCAAGCGGCTTGATCAATCATCGGTGACTGTGCTAAGGCAGCCGATCCACTCTTGTCCTGAAACGGCTCCGCAACCAAATAGCCAGCAAATAATACGGCTACATAGTTTAATAGAAGAGTAGAAATCAGTAATTGGACTTTGAATCTCGTTTCCATCCACCCTGCCAGCAGCGACCATAAGCCTCCTGCCACAAAACCAGCCACTAGGGCAGCCAGTATTTTGATGATTCCAGAACCCGGAACATATAATGCGGCTAAGGCAGCACTTACCGCACCTAACACCATTTGCCCTTCCGCTCCCATATTAAAGACGCCGGCTCGAAAGGCTAGAGCCAAACCTAAACCTATTAAAATAATCGGAGTGGCACGCGCAAGTGTTGCGGTAACAAAATAAAAATTACCGAATGCCCCATCCCACATGACTTTATAGGTTTCCAAAACCGATGCCCCTACTAGACTAATGGCAAGTGCCCCTGTCAGGAGCCCGATCAACACCGCCATGAGAGGCTGTGCGAATGATTTAAGCAGTTGTTGTAGTTTTTGTTGAAGAACCATTCTCATTTCCTCCTGCCATAAGTACACTTAATCTCTCTTCCGTCGCTTCATTTCGGTCAAGGATATCGACAATTTTTCCTTCATACATTACAGCAATCCGATCTGATAACGTCAATATTTCCGATAACTCCGACGAAACGAGGAGAATGCCGTCTCCATTATTCCGTTTTTCGATGATGGCTTCATGGATATATTCCATCGCTCCGATATCTACACCGCGTGTAGGTTCAGCGGCGATCAAAAAGTCGGTTTCAAAACCGAGTTCACGGGCAACAATTAATTTCTGCAGATTCCCGCCTGATAGGTTACCTGATTGATCATCAAGAGATGTTGCTTTGATTTCGAATCGGTCAATCCACCCTCTTAGAAGCTTACGGAAACCACTTTTTCGGATAAATGAATATTTGTTAAAACGTTTCTGTTTATAAAAGCCCATCAACCCTGTTTCTTCTATCGTTGCATCCTTCGCTGCACCCCATAGGTAACGGTCTTCGGGAATGTGGGCGAGACCGGCACTTCTCCTGAAAGCCACCGATTTGCCCATTAGGGTTGTCCCCCCTAAACGGATTGAACCCTTATCAATTTTTCTTAAGCCAGAAATTGCCTGGATCAGTTCAGACTGTCCGTTCCCCGATACACCTGCAATCCCTACAATTTCTCCACGGTGTACGGTTAAAGAAAGATGATCCAGGATTGGTTTAGCATCCTTACCGCCAATGGTAAGGTCGTTGATTTCAAGTAAGGGTTCTCCGTCCAATTGAATTCGGTCGGTAAGCTGTTGAAGCTCGCGGCCAACCATCATCGTGGCTAACTGATCAATGTTGGTTTGTTCTTTTAAAACATTCCCTGTTACCCGTCCATTCCTTAACACCGTAATCTGATCGGCTACTTTCATGACTTCCGGAAGCTTGTGGGTAATTAAAATGATACTTTTCCCTTGTTCTGCTAAAAACCGAATCGTTTTTAACAGTTCCTCGACTTCAATAGGAGTCAAAACAGCTGTCGGTTCATCAAGAATAATAATGTCTGCACCCTGATATAACACTTTTAATATTTCGATGCGCTGCTGTTCCCCTATCGAGCAATCTCCTGCTTTTTTCAACGGATTGACTTGGATTTTATACTGCTCGCTTAGTTCCTGTACTTTTTCAGCTGCCGCTGTTCTTTTAAAGAAACCATTACGCTTCGGTTCATGACCAATGACAATGTTTTCTGTAACGGTAAAATCTGAAAATAACATGAAGTGCTGATGCACCATGCCGATTCCATGTTCAATCGCATCGAGCGGACCCGAAAATTTCACGTTCTTACCGTTCAGTTTTATTTGTCCGCTGGTTGGCTGTTCAAGACCGTATAGCATCCGCATGAGGGTCGTTTTGCCGGCTCCATTTTCTCCGACAATCGCCAACACCTCTCCTTTATTCAGATGGATCGAAATCCCGTCGTTAGCAAGGAACTCCCCGTACTTTTTGGTCATTTCCTTCATTTCTAACCGATAGGTCATCGTTTTTCCCCCTCTCAAAATGGAAACCGACTACAATTTGCAGTCGGTTTACTTTTTTCAGATTAATTGCTCAATGGATTTTTGATTTCTCTTTTTCCAGATACAATTTCTTCATGAAGGGCTTTTACTTGGTCAATCGCTTCTTGTCCAACAAAGCTGTTAAGAGGTGTTTTGCTTTCATGTGTCACATATGTTAAGCCAACACCCTTTTCCTTCAAGCCATATTCCACAATTCCTGCTTTAAAACTGCCGTTTGCAAATGCTTTTACTGTTTCATATGCAGCAGCGTCTGTCCCTTTTAGCTGTGAAAGGACAACGTGATCTGGGTCTACTTCTGTACGGTCAACGTCTTGACCTGAAGTATAGAATCCTTGTTCTTTTGCTGCTTCAAACACGCCAAGGTCTCCGACTGCAGAAGCTCCTGCAACGAAATCTGCTCCTTTTGAAGCTTGTAACAATGCTAATTCCTTCGCCTTCGCCGGGTCTGTGAAGCTTCCAACATAGTTTACTAGAAACTCTGCATCCGGATTGGTTTCCTTTAAGCCTTGTTCAAAAGCAACCGTCCACTTTTTCATTAGCGGAATATCCATTGCCACTACCATACCGACCTTATCCGTTTTCGTTGATAGACCAGCCGAAGCTCCTAATAGGAACGCGGCTTCGTGCTCACGGAAATTAACACTTTGAACATTTGGTAGATCTACCACTGTATCAATAATCGCAAACTGGCGATCAGGATTTTCAGCTGCTACCTTTTTTAACGCATCTTCTGATTCAAATGATGATGTAATGATTAAATCATATCCTTCTGCTACCGCTACACGAAGATTTTCTTCAATCGCAGAATGGTCAGTAGATTCGATTGTCTTCAATTCTACGCCAAATTCTTTCGCCGCTTGTTTTGCCCCCTCATCCATTTGCTGGAAAAACGGGTTTACCCCAATTTTCTCTGGCAGAACAAGTGCAATTTTCTTCTTTTCTTCTTTTGATGATGACGTTTCTTTACCGGTTGATTCTTCTGCTCCACATCCAGCGACGAGCAGGACTAAAGCGAGTACAAAAAGTGAAAGTAGTTTTCTCATGATGTTCCCCCTGTGTTATATTTCGTTTTTATTACTATCTGTCTATTAATTTACTAAAAATCTTCTAATATAGCAATACATTATCGAACATTTTCCTATATTTTTATATTAATGTTCGTGTTTTGGTTTTTTCGCAATAAAATACCCTCTTCCGATTGAAAGGAAGAGGGTTATGGTTATTACTCTTCCTTATCTTTCAGAACAATTCGTTCTGTAGGATTTGGCACCATTCTATTAAAAAATAGCGGTTGCCGGGCGTCATCGGGCCAGTCCCTCTGCCTCTCTTGATAAGGTAAACAATATGTAGATTAGATTTAATAGTTTAGTTAACAACATAAACACCTAGTAAATGATAAAAACTAGATTTATTATATTTGAAAAGTTTTAAAATTACAATACTATTTAAATATTCTTGATAATACCAAAAATAACCGTCGAGAAATGAACTTTCTCGGGCGGTTATTTTTTACACGCCTGCTTCTTTCCGTTTGTTAATGACCATTAAATAACTAAGCATCAAGAATACCACTACCATCAATCCGGTCATCAACAGCCACCCAAACGTAAAGCTGCTCGTTTGGTCTACAGTAAATCCATACAATGGCGGGATCAGCACGGCGCCGATGGAACCTAATGTTATACTGATTCCGCTAGAAATCCCTGCTTGTTCCCGAGGCACTAGCTCACTCGCGAGATTCATCCAGATCCCATTAAAGCCTGAAACACAAAATCCAAAAACCACAACAATTGGGACCATGGTCCAGAAGGTTACCTCCGGAATCAATGCCAAAGTGATGCTGGATAATGCTGTTAATACCGTGATCGTAAGTAATATCACGACTCTGTTTCCATTAAACCAAAAATCACTAATCATCCCCCAAGCAATCCGGCCCAATGAACCGCTCACTTCCGATATGACTAACAAGATACCCGAAAGAAACAATGAATACCCTAACCGTTCGTAAGCGAAGATGACGAGATATGTATTTAAACACATTTGCGACCCATTCAAGCCCATCGCGCTAAAGCTGACCAGCATGAGTGCTTTGTTTTTCAGCATAGTAAACATGGACTTATAAAACGCAACAAAGCCTAAAGGATTGGTTGAATTTTCTTGCTCCGGTGCATCCCGGTAGACAAAATAGGATACACAGCCGCTTGCGAGCAAAAGAATACAAGCAGCAAGCAGGACCGGCCGCCAGCCATACTCGGCAGCTAAAGGCAGCAAAATTAAACCTGCTAAGGCAGCACCTGCGGTTACCCCCATTTGCTTAATTCCCATGGCCGTACCGCGCTGCTTTAAAGAAAACCAATAAATGATTCCCCTGTTCGTGACCGGATGCATCGAACCATAGCCACATCCCCCAATCATCACCATCAACAGCACTGCCCAAAACTGGCCGAGTAGCATCATGAAAATAAAGCCTAGGCCTAAGCAAAAAGCGGCCATTAACAGCAAGATACGGGATCCAAATCGGTCTGTCAGAAAACCGGCTGGAACGGAAGCAACGGCCTGCCCTAAAAAGAGCGCGGCCGGCAGCATTCCGATTTGAGATTTTGTTAACGATAGATCCTCCCCAATTAACACCCCAAGCGGGCCGATGCTGCGGCCTACAAAGGCTACAGAAATTTGAGCCAATAATAGGAACAACAACATCCGCCATGGGTCAGAGAAATAGGCAGGTTTATTCTTTAAGATTACATTTGTCATTCCCGATTCGCCTCATTTTTCTTTAAGCTTTTAAACTCACCGCATTCATGTCCTCCTCTAACATCCGATTTTTCGAAACAGAAGTGGAAGTTAAGAAGGAACCACCAATACAGATGATGAAGTTGAAGGCTAATCCAATTATTCCACCATGAATTCCATATACGGTCTTATGACCTGTAAAGGTAAGCATACCTGCTATAATCGCTCCAAGCAGCATTCCCCAGAATACCGCCTTCCCGTTTAAACGCTGCCAATAAAGGCCAAGAACAAAGGCAGGAAATACTTGCACCAGCAATTCAAATTTTAACACAAAGATTTCGATTAATGTTCCTGGCGGATTCCATGCAAGCCATAATAGTCCAAAAATCGCTACGATCCCAAAGATTTTTCCAACCATTACCTTACGATGTTCAGTCGCGCCCGGGTTAATAAATTTACCATATACATCATTAGAGATCAGCGATGAGAAGCTTAGGAGAACCGAATCGGCTGTTGAAACAATTGCTGCCACGATTCCGCCAAAAAAGATAATCATTATCCAGTAGAAGAATGGATTAATCGCTGCAATTTTGTTGGCCATTAAACCGACAAGCTGTTCCGCACCATCAGCGTCCAACCCTGGGAAAAGCTTTATCCCAATGATACCGACAAGAAATACAAGTCCGGTTGTAAGCAGCGGCATCCACGCCATCCGCGCAAATGATTTTTTTAATGTCCTTTCACTTTTAGCCGCATAGATTCGTTGTACGGCATGTGGATAGATACTCGCACCTAAGCCTACAAGGACCAGCATACTGAACCAACTGATATTTACTTCCATTGGTGGTACGGCTGTTTTGGCTGGTTCGTTTTCTGTAATAAAACGGGTGATTTCAGTAAAATTGCCTCCCGCTAGATAAATGCCTCCGATTAAAAAGAAAATAATACCAATCAATAGAACAATTCCCTGCATGACATCTGTGAACGCTACCGCCTTCATTCCACCCATCCATTCGTAAGCTAACATAACGAATACAAACGCGAAAACGGCAACCTGATAAGGAATCGTACCACCCGTCATGCCGGAAACGGCTTGACCAATGGCTACTAATTGCTCGAGTAGATAGTTTCCTAATCCCCAGAGCATTAAAAAAATAGCTAGAAGGCTGACCCCTTTTGAATTAAAACGGTGGTGCAGCCAGTCTGTTGGAGTTACAAAATTTCGTTTTTTCGCTATGACATATAATCTCGGTGCAAAAAGTAGATATACGCCGATAATAATGGTCATAAACGAAATAGACTGAAGCCATGAAAAACCTGTCCGATAAGCTGAAGGTGCATACCCGACAATGGTATTTCCGCTGTATTGAGTCGCAAACAGGGTAAAAAATAAAGCGATAAAGCCCAAATTTCCACTAGCTAAATAATAACCTGATAAACTTTCATGGATATTCTTTTCACCACGGCCGGAATAATAGCCGATTACTAACATGATTAGTGCAAAAACAGATAAAATGATAATTCCATCCATACCTGCAAATGTTAACTCACCCATTGGTTACCCCCCTTATTTTTCCGCCTCTTCTTCGTCTTCAACAATCTTCCATTGTGTCATGCAAACCCAGCTTAAGTACGCACATAATATAATAGAGAAAACCAAAATGATAAATGCCCAGAACGGAAAGCCAAGGATATACGGCTCCACAAACCCTTTAGAAAAATACCATGGAACATTTCCCAACACAATCAAGACTAATCCAATCCAAATCCACTTTTTCCGAATCGGTTCTTTGATTTCTTTGTTCATTTCGTAACCCCCTTTTAAATAATCCTTTTCTCTTGTAATTCTTTTATTTTTTCATCATCAAAACCTAGTAATTCCTGATAGATTTCCACATTATGTTTCCCCATAACCTCTGGTCCGACATGCTTGACTTTCCCTGGGGTTCTGCTTAATTTCGGGACAATCCCTGGCATTGGGAATTCCCCTAATTGAGGATGCTCTACGTTAATGATCATTTCTCTTTCCTGATATTGCGGGTCTTCTAAAATGTCTTTGGCTGTATAAATTAATCCTGAAGGTACACCTTTTTCCTCAAGAATGGCCAGTGCTTCTTTTGCCGGCAGAGTTTTCGTCCACTCCTCGATCATGGAATCTAGGAGTTTCATATTTTCTCCCCTTGCATGGTGAGTGGCAAAGCGCGGATCGTCAGCTAGCTCCGGCTGTTCCATCGCCTCACACAGTCGGCGGAAGACACCATCTGCATTCGCGCCGATGACGATATACGTCTTGTCTTTCGTAAAATAGATATTGGACGGTGCTACACCTGGAAGAATATTGCCCATTCGCTCACGTATGTATCCTGCTAGTAAATAATCTGGAATGATGCTTTCCATGATTGAGAAGACAGATTCATATAAGGCAGTATCGACGACTTGACCTCTTCCGGATTGCTCGCGTTCATGCAGAGCCACAAGACAGCCGATGGTGGCAAACAAAGCCGCTAACGTATCACCGATGGAAACGCCAATTCGGGATGGCGGGCGATCCGTGAATCCGGTTACATTTCTTAATCCACCCATCGCCTCTCCGACGCTGCCGAAACCTGCTCGATTTTTGTAAGGACCTGTCTGCCCAAATCCGGATGTCCGTACCATGATTAATTTCGGATTAATTTCAGAGAGGGTTTCATACGAGAGGTTCCATTTTTCCATTGTCCCTGGGCGGAAATTTTCAATCAGAACATCCGCTTCTTTTACTAATTCTCTTAGGATTTCTTGTCCTTCTTCCTCACGCAGGTTTAACGTAATTGACTTCTTATTTCTGGACTGAATTGGCCACCAAAGCCCCACTCCATCCTTCGCTTTCCCCCAATCTCTCATCGGATCAGACTTACCTGGCGGTTCTACTTTGATAATCTCGGCACCAAAGTCCCCAAGCATCCTGCCCGTGAACGGTCCCGCCAATAATGTTCCTAATTCCAATACCCGTAAGTCCTGTAACGGCAATCTTTGTTCCGTCATGATCATTCCCCCTACTGTTGTGTTGCAAAATTTCGTTTGAAAAATTAGAAAATTTATAATTATGTATACAAATTTATCCTCTTGTATACAATTCGTCAACCTTATTTTTTAAACTCCTTTTAAAATAGCTATTTTTACCCATTTTCAATCGCTTTCATTTAACTTTTCAGAATATTCATTGAAATTTTTTTATCGTTTGTATACAATTGAGTTGAGGTGTTAGCATGGATGCATACGAATTTATAAAAGAAGCGATTATTCTTGGGAAACTAGAACCTGGTATGAGATTAGGTGAAGAAACACTGGCCAAAGAACTAAACTTAAGCAGAACACCTATTCGAGAAGCAATCAAGCAGCTTGAAGCAGAAGGACTCGTCATCCCTTTAAAAAGAGGCGTCGGAGTCAGGCGTTTTACGAAGGAAGATATCAGGCAAATCTATGATTTGAGGACTCTTCTCGAAAGCTACGCTGCCAGCCAGGCTGCCATTCACCGAACCGAAGATGACTTAATCGAGTTGGCTAAGGCCAACGAGTTATACGAAAAAGTGATTGAGGACACCACTCCTCTCGATATGACAAGAATTCGAGATATCGTCAATGTGAATCAGAAGTTTCACGAAGCGGTTGTTGCAGCATCAAAAAACACACATCTTTATTTTCATATTTCAAAGGTTGTAGTGATCCCAATTGTGTTTCGTTCCTTCTACTGGTATAACGATTTCAAACTAAAACAATCCCTCGAAGTTCATAAGATTATTTTTGAAGCGATTAAAAACCGCGAACCTGAACGTGCTCGGATTGCTATGCACGAACATATTTTCCAAGGACGCGATAACGTATTAAAGCATTTAGATGATATCGAAATTAGTCATTTATTAAAGGAGGAAGTCAAATGATCGAAATTTGTGAAGTAGGACCACGCGACGGCTTGCAAAATGAATGTAAAATCCTTTCTACTGAAATTAAAGCAGAATTGATTACGAAGTTAATAGATGCAGGTATTCGCAACATTGAGGCTGTGTCGTTCGTGAACCCAAAAGTCGTCCCGCAAATGGCTGACGCTGAGGAATTACTAAAGCTCCTGCCGAAAGATAGGAATGTTCGCTATGGCGGGCTTGTCCTTAGTCGTTCTGGTCTTGAGCGAGCTTTGAAAACAGACATTGACTTCCTCCATGTGGTGACTACTACCAGCGATACGTTTAATCAACGGAATGCAAAAAGAACAGTAGAACAAGCAGTTGAAGAGCTTAGCAAAGTGATTAAAGATGGTGCTGTTTCTGGTAAGGGGGTTGCTGGGGTACTGGGCACTGCATTTGGCTGCCCTTTTGAAGGAGAAGTCCCTTTAGCACGGGTCCTGTCAGTGGCTGAAAAATTTATTGAGGCCGGTTGTACGGAAATTACCTTGGCTGACACAACGGGAATGGCCAATCCGGTTCAGGTTCAATCCGTCGTTTCCGCTTTTTACGAAAAGTTTGGGAAGGACTTTTCACTCGGACTTCATTTTCATAACACCCGCGGGCTTGGATTGGCCAATACTCTAGCAGGCTATCAAGCTGGTGTCCGTCGCTTTGATTCTTCCATTGCTGGGCTTGGCGGCTGCCCATTCGCTCCGAAAGCTGTTGGCAATGTTTGCACAGAAGACATGGTCAATATGTTCCGTGGAATGGGAGTCGAGACAGGTGCTAATCTAAGTCTATTATTAGAAACCGCTAAATGGATGGAAGAAAACATGGACCGTTCATTAGACGGAATGCTTCTAAAAGCGGGCATTGCTTAATTTCCATAATAGCAGACTCAAAAGGTTTGGAATTATCACCTTTTGAGGTCAGCTATTTTTTGTGAATGTTTATTAGGAGAATTCATGATTATGTGATACACTTTGTTTTACCATTTGATTTACTGTTTACATGTGCCCCACTCAATTTGTGAGTGGGGTTCCTTGCTTTTAAGGTAAATAAAAAAACAGACTCTATAAAGAGCCTGCTTTGTTTGTTTTACTTATTAAGCTTTACGGACGTTAGCTGCTTGAGCTCCACGTTGACCTTGTTCAACATCGAAAGTCACAGCTTGACCTTCTTCTAAAGTTTTGAAACCTTCGCCTTGAATAGCTGAGAAATGAACGAATACGTCTTCTCCACCTTCACGCTCGATGAATCCGAAGCCTTTTTCGCTATTAAACCATTTTACTTTACCATTTTCCATTTTTGTTGCCTCCTAGTGCGTAAACACACACATTGTGTTACTATCCTTGCTCTCAGTGATCATCAAGACGAAAAGTTCCTACTTATACTATCCTTTACACCGAACAAAAATAATTCTTCTTAAGAATAACACTTTTCACAAGTGTTTGCAAGTGACAATGAAGAAAAACCTTTTTAGCCCCTCATGAATTTACATATCTTTTTTTGCGTTCTTGGGTTGTTCTTATTTGTTAGCTTGGCTACAGCAGCAGTAACAATGCATGCAACCTATATTGAACAGGTAAAGAAAAAACTACCATAATAGACGGCTCGCTTTTTAGAGCGGAAATTAAAAAGATATCTAAACGATGGATGTTTTTTTCCCTTTTTATTTTATATTTGCAAACTCAGTAATATCGTCTCGATGTCCAATTACAACTAACTTATCCCCTTCTCGTAGAACCTGGTCAGGAGATGGGGAAATGATTAAATTTTCATTACTAACAATAGCAATAGCATTTACATTATAGTTTGCTCGTAAGTCAAGCTCTCGTAAATTTTTTCTGGTCATACCTTGTGGAATCATTATTTCTTCAATATTGTATTCTTTTGATAGTTCTATATAGTTCAACACGTAGGTGAGAGAAGCTGATGTGCGACCCGTTCTCCCATATCTCTTTCTGGATGTATAACCCAATCTGCTCCAACTTTTGTTAATACTTGTCCATGACGTTTATTGAGAGCTTTTGCAATTACCTTTTGTACTCCCATTTCTTTTAACAGCAAAACAGTTAAGATACTAGCTTGCATATCATTACCGATTGCTACGATTACGTAATCAAAATTTCGAATCCCTACTGATTTAAGTGATTCTTCCTCTGTTGAATCAAGTACAACTGCGTGAGTAACCACTAATTTGGCATCTTCTATACGCTCTTCATTTATATCAATTCCCATTACTTCCTGTCCTGCTTCAAATAATTTTGACGCAATACTTATTCCAAATCGTCCTAGTCCAATAACTGCATAACTTAGCTTTTCCATTGTTTATTACTCACCCCAAAAGAATCTTAATTATTAATAACAATTACCTAGCCGATTAATATTTTTTCCTCTGCATATCTAACCTTTGCTTCTTTTCGAGTATTTAAAAGGGCAAAAGCCATTGTTAAAGGTCCGAGCCTTCCAATAAACATCATGATCGTAATCAAGACTCTTCCTAAAGGCGAAAGTTCGGGTGTGAAATTTGCAGACAAACCTACTGTGCCAAATGCGGAAATCGTTTCAAATAATAATTTGCTCATATCAGCCTTCTCGGTAAATGTTAATAAAAAGAAGATGAGAAAGATAAAAAAAAGTGCCGTCACCACAATCGATAATGATTTATTTACCAATTCCCATGGGATTCTTCGTTTAAAAATATTTGCATCATTCCGATTGGTTACAACTGCCCAAAAAGCTAAAATAATAATGGCAAAGGTAGTTACTTTAATACCACCACCAGTAGACCCTGAAGAAGCACCAATAAACATCATTGCCATCATAAAAACAAGGGAAGATAGATTCATGGCCCCAATATCAATCGTGTTAAAACCTGCAGTCCTTGTTACAACACCTTGAAAGTAAGATGCCCAGAGCTTATCTCCAAACTGTAAATTTCCAATAGTTGCAGTATTACTATATTCTGAGACCAAAATGATTAAAGGTCCAACAATGTTAAGTATTAGTGTCATAAGCAGTACGACTTTAGAATGAAGGGATAATTTTCGAAAGGATCTTTTACGAAATAGATCGAGAATAACAGTAAAACCAATTCCCCCAGTGATGAAAAGGAGTGTAATCATTATATTAACAGTAGGATCACCTCCCCATTTGCTTAGATTGTCAGGTTCAAGACCAAACCCTGCATTATTAAAAGCGGAAATGGAGTGGAATATACCATAGAAAATGGCTTTCGTAAGCGGCATTTCAAATGACCAACGAATGGCTAAAGTAGTAGCACCCATTAGTTCCACAATAAAAGTAATGACAATGATCCGTTTCACTAAGTTGACGAAGCCTGAAAGAGAAAACACATTTAATGAATCTTGCAGTAATAACCGTTCCTTTAGTCCGATCTTTTTACCTAAAATAATAATCATAAATATTCCAGTAGTCATAAAACCCCATCCACCAATTTGAATCAAACAGAGAAGAACAATTTCACCAAATAAGGTAAAGGTTGTTCCTGTATCAACAACGGCCAAACCTGTAACACAGACAGCAGAAGTTGCTTCAAATAAAGCATTAATGAAGCTTAGTCCACGTCCTTTTTCATATGTAGCTATAGGCAGCATGAAAAGAAGGGTCCCCAACAGAATTAGACTACCGAACCTATTACAAGGTTCACCTTTCTACCTTTAACTGTAACCCTCTTTTTGTATTTTAATAATTTTTAAAACTAACCCTCTAGAAAAAACTCCCAATAAGATAAAACCGAAAAACGAATAAACATGGTTCCATTTAAGTGGTTTATAAAGGTTCAGCATTTCTGCAAGAGGTTCCCAGACGAAAGCAAAAATGAAAGACATAATCAGAAGAACTATAGAAAAGGATTTCCAGCTTGAAAAATATTGATAAACTAACATATAAAGTATTGGGAGTAACGTATAATCTATTGGTACTAAAGGAGTACAAAGTGGAAGTAGGGTAAGGGGGTAAACCCACAGTGAAAAATTCCAACCCATAACATCAAGAACAGTTGAAATAGAGATGATAAAAAATCCATATAATAAAATTTCTAAAATACGGCTTTTATCAACTATTTTCCACCAAAAAAACCACGGAACGATTGTCAAAGCCAGTAGAATCCACCATTTTAATGAAAATACAAAATTATGTATCCAATAATTCATCATCATTTTATTTAACTCAATGGTATGTTGTTGTATTTCAATAGGTGTTGGAATTTTCTGCAAATATTACACCTCCAATTTAATGTAGTTAGTTTTAACCCAATTTTAGTCATAAACATACTTTCATCTTTTATTTCATTTCACTAATTTTGACATTAAAGATGCTTAACAACGATACTATTATTATTATTGATAATAGCCAAGCTAACAGAGGTCTTTTTTGGTGAATGGGTAAGATAATGAAAATAATACCTGTAAATAAAACAGACCACCACATATTCCATCCATTATGATATGTAATGAACCCAAACTTACTGTTTATATACTCTGCACATGAATATATTCCTACCCATAATAGAAACCATAATGAACGTTTTTTCCATACTTCAGGAAACCTCCCTAGGTATATTAATACGGTTGCAGAGTAAGATACGACCATAGCTAAAATTGTAATGGTCGTATGGTTAGGTAAGATTAAATCGTGAAACAACCACATTGATTTTTTGTAGAGAAGAAAGTTATATAAAAAATCTCCAAGGATGAAGAAAAGTATTGTCGGATAATACTTTTTCCAATTCCTCCAATCCCCCCATTTAAACGCTGCTAACATATAGAAAATATTAATTAAAATATACATAAGACCAATCCTTTAACATGAGTATTTCTATACTCCCCCCATTACAGGAAATTATTAAATGAGATGGTCTAGCATTGTTGCACTAACCTCCCCATTAGGCGAATAAGAAAAAGGCTGCATTTTATAGCCATATATTTAAGGAAAGCTCCTATACTTTAAATACAATTTTTCACAATCTATTTCGTAATTCTGACTAGGAAAAGGCGAAGTCTTATTTACAATAGGGAAAGAGTTTAAAATTTTCTTTTTCTTTTGGTGAATAATCTTTCAAAAAAATATTGGAACCCATACAATAAAAATGCCTTATAAAAGAAATAAAGGAAAAATTGGGAGTTATTGAACCGAACCAATGTATAATACCTAAATTTTCTTGCAAAAAATGTGATTGGATATGCAAAAATAGCATTTGTAATTCCGTTGAGTAAAATAAACCATTTTATATTTCCATATGTCCACTTGAGAAACCACATGGAGATTGCCAAAAACGGACCAATTTGATAGGGTAATTCCCCAAAAAGGTAGGATTTAGGTTTATTATAAAAAACCCACCACCTTTGTTTTTTCCCATATCCTGCATGAAGCATTTCTATAAGTAAAATAAGGATGGATGCTGGTAAAAATCTTTTTATGTTACGTGAACCTAATAAGGGTACTGACAACCATGATAATAAGACCATAGCAACATTAACTAATCTTTGGACTTTTATTGTCATAGCTTCATCATCCCTTCCTCAAAGCCTTGCTTCCCGTTTTCTTGTTACAATATCCAATAAATCATATTTATATGTATAGGTATTCATTTACATAAAAAGAGGTATAGCCACAATTCTAACAGGCTAGACCTCTTCTTTTTTATCCGATTTTTCTAGATAGATGTCTCAACAGAGTCGGATTTTCTTGGAACAGTCACTTTAGGATTTTAGCACCATCGTTGCTTGTTCCCACTTTATCCGATCTTCTTGGTTTGGGTCCTTTACGACTTCACTCTCAAGGTTAAAAATCATGGTTGATCGCTCATTCACGTCATACTTTGCCCATTCAGGAAAATCTTTTGTAGTTGGGTTGCCGTTATGGGCAAAGTTGGTCCAGGCCTGATGCATATGATTGGCTAACAGTTGTCTTTCTGGAGAAGACCCCGTAAAGTTTTCCGTATTTGCTTTATCCAGTGTGTTCCATACAAATGGTATCTCTAACGCATGCGTCGCTTTTAAAGCACCGCCAAATACTGGTGTTTCCCAGTCAAAACGATACATCCACACTGGTGCACCTTGATTCACCTGCAGCTCTGCTAGTTTTTGTGCAGGATTGGTAAAGATGCTAATGGTTAGTAATTTATTAAAAAGATCTTGAGATAACGGTTTGTTATCCGCGAATGGTTTTGAAATGACCGGCAGCAGCGAACCGAATGTTTTTTCAAAAAGACTAATAACTTTTGTTTCATCTGCGTCCTTCCACTCAGGGTCAAATACACTGAAAATATTGTATTCATCTTTGTTTGTACCAATTAAGATAGAGACATCCTTTGCAGAACCATTGGCAATCGCTTCTTGTGGATGTTTCGGGAGCGAAACCCCATCAATCACTGGTCCTAAGCTCATCGGAGGAACGAGGTCTGCAGCTTGAATTAATTTTTCCACTGGCAATTCTTCCAATTTGGAAAGATTCGTTGATTCTACTTGTAAGGCAGCTAAAAGATGAACTGCCACTTTTGTTGCGGTAGCAGAAGAGTGCACATTGGCTGCAGCACCACTTTGTAATATTGCTTTATGGAAAAGACCCTGTGCTGAAGGGAATCCAAGCAATACCCCAATGCTCATGGCCCCTGCAGATTCTCCAAATACCGTTACATTGTTCGGATCTCCGCCAAACGCTGCAATATTGTCCTGCACCCATTTTAGTGCAGCAACCTGATCTAGAATGCCGCAATTTCCAGAAGTGGCATATTCTTCACCGCCAATTTGTCCTAGATGAAGAAAGCCTAATATTCCTAGGCGGTAATTAATCGTCACGACCACAACATCCCCTTGAGCTGCAAACGAAGCACCGTCATACCAGCTGCTGGACCCCGATCCAGAAACAAATGCTCCACCGTGAATCCAGACCATTACCGGCCGTTTCTTATCATCTGCTCCCGGTGACCAGACATTTAAATAGAGACAATCCTCATTTACATTCGAAACATCGTTTCCAAAAAACTCCATGATTTCTCTTTGAGTTTGTGGGGCAACAGGTGAAAATAAGGTAGCATCACGAACACCTTCCCAAGAATCTGGCAGTTCTGGGGCGCGGAACCGCAGAGAACCAACTGGAGGCTTTGCATAGGGAATCCCCTTCCAAGCAAAGACACCATCCGTTTGTTCTCCTTGTAATTTACCGCAAACGCTTTCAACTATCGTTTTAGACATTAACCTTCTCCTCTCAATATATAAGTACTTGCAGCAAAAATCAGTCTATGTAGCTACTTTATTGTATTCGAGAAGAAGAAGAGGTTTTCCTGTTACATGCACGGATATATCTATATTAGGGGAATGTTTATTTATCTACCTTCGTTAGTGGATAGTCAAGACATTTATGTTTATATATGGTATGATGGTGCTAATATCTTCCAACTGGTAAAGGGGCTTATACTCTTTTATCTTACAAGAATTCAGATTCCGCCTGAAGGCGTGTTTCTGATTTTTGTATTGGAAGGTTTATTTTTTATATGAAGGAGGAGTTAAACATGAAAAAGGTTTTAAAATTTTGCAAACGGTTTAATCCAAGCTTGGGGGTTATCTACTATGAACCGTAGTGCGATTCAAACCAATGATTTTTTTGTTCAGCAATTGGTTTATATTGAGGATCATATCAAGGAGCTCACGAATCTATATATCTCATCCACTCCAATTCAGGAACGATTAAAGCACTTTTTTAGTTTGTATTCACTAGAAGTCGAGGACCTTATAAAAGTACATCAACGGAAAGGGTCTAATTCCTTTTTTCCTAAGGTGTTAATCGGAACAAAGGTCACCGTAATGTACGATGAGGATAACGAAACAGAGGATTATATTATCTGTTTTCCAGAGCAATCTGATCCTGATAGCGGGTTTATTTCCTTTTTATCACCAGTAGGCAGGCAGCTTCTTCTTAAACAAATTGGTGAAACCTTATCATTAAAAATTCCAACCGGGGAATTGATGATGACAATTAGAGAAATTTCATATGCCGGCCACCTTTTAGATGTAAAATTAAATGAAACATAATATTCTGATAGCACTTAAATAAAGACTTTTTATGCATTAATAAAACTAAGAGGCTGACTACCAAAAACTTCGTCATTATCACCTTTAGTAGCCAGCCTCTTTTTAATTATTATTAAGCTCTTTAATAACTGATTACAAAAATTAGTAAATGATTATTTATGGGTTTTCCCGTTATAATGCCATCTCCCCTCTTCAATTTTTGGCAGCAGGCCTCTTATATAATCTTTTAGTTCTTCCGACAACTCATCTTTTTCGAGCTCATCTAATGTTAAGTAAATAATTTGAGCAGCTGATGCATCCATTACTTGGACCTGAATTTGAGAATTACCTTTTAAATCGGAAACTTTCCTAGTTAACATGATATGATAGGACATCGAATCACCTCAACTATATTATAGCGGAACACATGTTCGAATATGAATATAAAAAATAAAAAGCACCAAATATTAAATTCCGAATTTGGTGCTTCCATGTGGTTAACATAATAATTACGTAATACTTAAAAGATCATAATTTTGCCTGTACCGCCTGTAATTTTCGCTCCATCGTGTTTTCCTTGTCACGGCGGTCATCAATTCGGATATTGGTACAGACACGCTGCAAACCTTTCTTGAACGGTACCTCATGAACTTCATGCACAATTTCAAGCAATAACTTTAAATCACCTTCAACGAGTGTACTCATTGGTGTTAACTGATACTTTACCTGTCCCTCATGCTGTTGAAGAACTTTATGTATTTCGGCTACATACTCACTAACACTTGGTGTTCCCGTCCCAACTGGGATTACGGTTATATCCACAATGGCCATACATATCTCCTGCTTTCTTTATCTTGTTTGTAAATACTCTTTCCAGGCAGTGATTCCGCCTTCTAGTAAGGTAACATTGTATTCTTTTTGGGACAAGATTGTTGCACATTTTTTGGCAGAGTTACCTGTAGTACAAGTTACAACGATTTCACTATTTTTAGGTAATGCTGCAATCGCCTTTTCTCCCTTTTCTTCTAACTCAAAAATGGATGTTTTCGGGATATTATAGCTTTTCATATTTGAATCTTCGATGTGAAAATCATTGTATTTTTCCTCCGCACGAACATCAAGGAGGAACGTAGATTCACTTGCTTTCAGCTTTTCATAAAGTTCTTTTGGGGTGATGGTTTTTATCGACAATGATTAACACTCCTCATGTTATTGAATTTTTCCGAAAAAAATAAGGCTTAAATATGTACAATCTCACTATTACCAATCTAACAATTTTTATATTAACTTTAGTACTACATATCGTGCAACCTTAACATGTTCTGGTTCAGTTTATATTAATTGGGATAATTACAACCTTTTTTTGTTACGATACCCTGGCCTCTCTAGATTTTGTAAAATTGCAAAAGGCCACTAATCAGTGACCTTTTCTCGTTTTTAGTATCATAACTTGATGCTTATGTTAGATAATTCCCTGTGCAATCATTGCATCCGCTACTTTTACGAATCCAGCAATATTTGCACCCACAACAAGATTCCCTGGAGCATCATATTCTACTGATGCCTGCATACTCTTAGTATAAATATCTTTCATGATCACTTGTAATTTCAAATCCACTTCTTCGAACGTCCATGCCAGCCTTGCACTATTTTGAGCCATTTCTAATGCGGAGACTGCAACCCCGCCTGCATTTGCCGCTTTGGCAGGAGCGAATAACACATTTTGGGTCAAGAAAGTATCGATGGCTTCAAGTGTAGACGGCATATTTGCACCTTCGCCTACTGCCTTTACGCCATTTGAAACTAACAGTTCTGCCGCTTCCTTATTGATTTCATTTTGTGTTGCGCATGGTAAAGCAATATCACACGGGATTGACCAGATACCTGAACACCCTTCTTGATATGTAGCTTCCGGATGCTCTTTTACATATTCAACAATTCTTTTATTTTCAACTTCTTTTAACCGTTTCACTGTATCCAGGTTAATTCCATTTGGATCGTAAACATAGCCGTTTGAATCGCTGCATGCTATTACTTTTGCACCGAACTGCATGGCTTTTTCGATAGCATAAATGGAAACATTTCCTGAACCAGACACCACAACTGTACTTCCGTTAAAGCTTAATCCTTGATCCTTAAGCATTTCTTCTACAAAGTAGACGGTTCCATAACCAGTCGCTTCTTTCCGTCCTAAGCTGCCTCCATAACCGATGCCTTTCCCAGTTAATACACCGGCTTCATAAGCACCTTTTAGTTTTTTATATTGACCGAACATATATCCGATTTCCCTAGCGCCTACCCCAATATCCCCAGCAGGAACATCGGTATCCGGCCCGATATGTCTGCTAAGTTCTGTCATAAAGCTCTGACAAAAACGCATAATTTCGAAATCTGACTTACCTTTTGGATCAAAGTCGGAACCGCCTTTTCCACCGCCTATCGGCTGGCCAGTTAACGAGTTTTTGAAAATTTGCTCAAACCCGAGAAATTTAATGATGCTCGCGTTAACGGAAGGGTGAAAACGTAGTCCTCCTTTATATGGTCCAATTGCACTGTTGAATTGGACACGAAATCCTCGATTCACTTGTACATTCCCTTTATCATCTACCCATGGTACTCTGAAGGTAATCATTCGCTCTGGTTCAAGTATTCTTTCTAGTACCGCTAATTTGATATAGTTTGGATTTTTAACAAGAACAGGAACTAAAGAATCAAGTACTTCTTTAACCGCCTGCTGAAACTCCCATTCATTTGGATTACGCATTTCAACACTTATTAATAAACGATTTACATAATCTTTCACGATTTCCATTTGATTCTGCTCTACTTTGTCCAGCATTTTCATACATTCCGCCCCTAATCTATTTTAAAGTTATGAAAATTCTCTTTTCATAAATGTGTTTTCATTTTATAATTTTATAATTGATAGTTTCAATCTTAATTTCCGATGAAATTCATGCGTTTAACGCATTAAAATGGAGTGTTATAAAATGGAGACGAGGCAAATTCAATATTTCCTAGAAGTCGCAAAAAGAGAGCATGTTACAGAGGCCGCAGATGTCTTGCATGTTGCCCAATCATCCGTTAGCAGACAAATTTTTAATTTAGAAGACGAATTGGGAGTAAAACTTTTCATCCGTGAGGGAAGAAGCGTAAAGTTAACCCCGATAGGGAGAATTTTTTATGAGCGAATGATACAAGTGTGGAATCTGATGGAGGATGCAAAAAGAGAAGTAGAAGAAAATTTAAATCCTGAAAAAGGGACCGTTCGAATTGCCTTCCCGATAAGTATGGCAGCTCATACATTACCTTCTATTATTTATGCTTTTCGCATTCGATATCCAGAAGCGAAATTTCAAATGAGCAATGCATTATATTATGATTTAATCGATGGTGTTATTAATGGGGAATTTAACATGGCCATGATTGCACCTATGCCCAATCAGGAAAAAGAAAAAAAAATTAAAGGAGCTACGTTATTCACCGAAAATATCGTTGCCCTTATCCCTCTTCATCATCCATTATCGGATCGGAAATCGATTCGGTTACGAGACTTAATAAATGATCAATTCTGTGTTCTTCCTGAAGGGTTTGTATTTCGCGACCAGGTGGTTCAAGCGTGTCATGAGGCAGGTTTTTCACCAAAAATCGCCTTCGAAGGGAAAGATATTGATGCATTAAAAGGGTTAGTCTCTGCCGGCTTAGGTGTGGCGTTGATGCCAGAGATGACTTTGGTAGATAACACACCCCGTTCCACGGTGATGATCCCATTAGCGGATGTGAATCTCACTCGAACAGTTGGTGTCATCTACCCGACCCAACGTAAACTGCTTCCAACCGAAGCCTTGTTCTATGATTTCCTGCTTGAAACGTATGAAAGATTAAATGAGTTTAGAAAGTAAACGGTTCTAAATCAATAAAAAAGGTGCATTAATTCCTGGGTCAATGCACTCTTTCGTTTAAGTAATTATTTCACCTTCTCGGAATTAATTTCTGCGATAGGTCATTCGGCATGGCAAATCCATCCAGCAAAAAGTCCAGTAGAATAAAACCGGGATATATTCGCCAATTACGAGCAATGATGCAGCTTTTTCACAAAAAATGAGCACTCAAATAAGATCCCTTTGCAATATAAAAGGATTATTATTTAAACACTGTTACACCTACATAAACCCCTGCTAAGAAAATGGTGGAAATAACAATGATATGAAACACGATCCAAGCCCATCCCCCGTATCTAAATGAGTCGGAGTTTATAGGCTTTCTTAAATCTTTAGGAATTACCTTCCCTCCTAAAAGTTCAAATAACAAATAGTATATCCACCATAATGTATAACTGTCCCATAAATCCCACTCCGGTTCAAATCTGAAAATGGATGTATGCTTTAAAATAACCTCGCCTAAAACGCCTAAATGAACAATCGCCCAATAAAATGGGATTTTCCAAATCCATTTTTCAGGACTGTATCTTATTCCGAACAAAGTGATAAAAGGAAAAACAGTTGAAACTAAGCCGAACGGCATTATAAAAGGTTGGTGTAAAACATTATTTGGAAATGAGTAAAACCCAATAAAAGTAAAAATATAACATAACAAATTAGCTGACATAAGACTAATTAAAAAAATAAAACCATAGCGTTTCCAATCTAGTCGAATGAAATAAAAACATCCAACCACTCCCAAAATGATCATTAACGCAATTATTATTTTATAATTCATTGTTTTCACCTTGAATGTTTTCGTCTATTTTCCCCAAATTCTTCTTCAACTAACCTGCACGATTGGGATCCTCGTTTTTTAAGTATCGCCCACTATAGTTTAAGTACAATTCTTCACAATCCCATTTAATTTAAACTATATTTAGATGAAAAAAAACCTCCTAATCAGGAGGCTTTCTTATTAATCCCTGCTACCTTAACTTTCGATTTCAAGAATAGCCTCGATTTCTTCTTGAATCTCTCTATTCACCGAAAGAGAACGTTTTTTTCTCAATTCAAGATCCATGTCTTTGTCTATAAAATTATTGGTATGTTTATCAAAACACTCGAAACAAATAGAGTAAAAATCTTTTTTCTCTTTGCTTAAAAAATCAAATTCCCACGTTTCAAGCTCTAAATAACTTACTCTATTTTTTGTTTCTTTTTTACATAATTCGCAAGTTGTTTTCATATAAAGAATCCTTTCATTACATCTGCCTTTTATTTTTTTGCTCGTTGGCGATCTCTAATTCTTTTTAACCGCCCGTGATATTTTAAAATATTCGCTTGTGATAGTTTGGCTTCTTCGCTAGTAGGTTGTAAGTTAGCAATATCCCAATAAGTTACAACTACATCTAATACTTGGTCAAAGTATTGTAGCGGGCCATAATTCGCATCTATTGCAATGGTTTTCATTCTATCGTTAAAGTCTGGCATAACGGCGCCTGGCATAGAGAAATTAATAATTACATTCTCAAAATAAACAATGAAATTCGGATCAAGTTCAAGATGTGCTTTCACAGTGTCGCGATAGAATGCATAATGAAGTGCTTCGTCTTTCGCTAAACGTCGAAGTAATGTTGCTAAATCTTTGTCGTGCGGACTCGCTATTTTAGCTACATTATTATAAAAAACTAATGTGGCTAACTCTTGCAATGAAGTATATGCCATTGTTGCTAGAGGGTTAGTGAAGTCTGGAAACCAACCGCTTTCAACTACTCGTCTTCTTAATTCATGCAATCTTGTGGGATTTACGTTTCGTGTCACCAATAAATACGTTTCAAGTAAGTTAGAGTGCTGGTCTTCTTCAGCCGTCCAAGTGCGTACGAAATCATTTATTACTTCCATTGAATTTTTAAATGTATAATCCAAATGGGAAGTATACCAAGGCAAATTTACCTCTGTAAGTAATGCTGTTTCTATCGCTACAATTACACCTTCTGGAAGAGTTACTTGACTCTCATCCCAAGGAACTCGTTTAAAGGACATGGCCTTGTCCCATGGAATAAATTCGTGATAGCTCCAGTCAATATTTGCAGATCGTTCCTTATGTAATTGATATAATTCTTTAATGCGCGGTTCTAAGCGTATATCCAAATCTGAATTTAACATTATCTTTTCTCCTTAAGGTTTTTTTGCTGTCTAACTTTAAATCATTGAATTTTCTTTACAATTATAATTTAAATGATAAAAGAAATACAGAAAAACACCGAGAGTATTTTCTGCGTATTTAATAAACTTTTAATTCATATATAGGGTTACCCTTTAATTTTTAACTAAAAACCATCACCCAATAATCCAATTGAAAATCCTAAATAACTATAAATTAGAAAAAGGCTACAGAAGTAGCAGCCCGATCTTTAAGTTTATTTCTTCACAATATTCACTATTTATTAATAACAATCGTTAATTTATAGTTTACATAATTGTTCAAGCCTTTCAAAAACTTATCTAATTCTTCATTAGAAGGAAATTTACATTCAAGCAGGTAACAACTTTCTCCACTAATTTTGTAATTATTCATTATGTATGCCTCTTGTGTTTTTATATATGAAAGATAAGGTTCATGATATGCACTTTTTGTATAGATATGAATCATAGCATGTATAAAAAAACCAAGTTTAATATGGCTTACTTTTATCGTATAACCCTCAATTACTCCATTATCTTCTAATTTCGCCACCCTAGCTGAAGCAGCTTGTCCAGTCAAATGAACCTTTTCACCCAATTCTTTCATCGTGATACGACTGTTCTTGGATAGTTCATCTAAGATACGCATATCCGTACTATCTAACATGTCACCAACTCCTTTCATTAATCAAGTAAAACTGATAAAAGACTTGATTTTATCTATGTAAAGATTATTCGGTCATAGTATAAACTATACGTAATTCAAAGAAAAGGAGTTAATCACTATGAATATACAACAAATTCGAAATGCAACATTAGTTGTCCAATATGCAGGTAAAAAGTTTTTAATAGATCCATTTTTAGCAGATAAGGGGGCTTACCCACCCTTCCCAAATTCATTAAGACAAGATCAAAATAATCCTTTAGTCAGCTTACCAACATCGATTGACAATATTATTCATAATGTAGATGCTGTCATTGTCACTCATTTACATTTAGACCACTGGGATGATGCTGCCAAAAATGCATTGCAAAAGGATATCAAAATGTTTGTACAAAATGAAGAAGATGCGAAAGAAGTTCAAAACGCTGGTTTTCAAAATGTAGAAGTTTTAAAGGAAGATACAGTGTTTGAGGATGTCCAATTAATTAAAACAAAAGGCGAGCATGGAAGAGGAGAAATATTAAAACTAGCCGGCCTAGTGTGCGGCGTTGTCTTCAAGCACGCAAATGAGAAAACTTTATATGTAGCTGGAGATACTGTTTGGTATGAAGCCGTCCAAGAAGTTATCGAAACACACAAACCAGAAATCATTGTGGTAAATGGCGGCGATAATCAATTCCTGCAAGGCGGTTCTCTCGTTATGGGGAAAGAAGACATCTATGAAGTGTATAAGGCTGCCCCTAACGCAAAAATTATTTCTGTCCATATGGAAGCTGTCAATCATTGGACATTATCCAGGGAAGAATTAAAAAACTTTATTAATGAAAAAGGAATCTCCTCAAATGTTTTAGTGCCAGATGACGGAGAATCCTACACATTTTAAGCTAAAAAATAGACAGAAAAATAATTGATTCTAATGAATAAAGGCAGCTTTCGGTATAAAATCCGAAAGCTGCCTTTTATGATATTGTCCAATCTCCCTAGCTATAATAGAATAAAATTTATAAACCACTCGGAGGATTTACAATGGAAATTACCATGCACTTCTTTTTTAATCTTTCCTTAATTATGATTATATTGTTCTTCGCACTGGTCTGGTCAGGAAAGAATAAGAATTTCTCTATTTCTAGATGGTCCTCCCTATTTTGGTGTAGTGTGCTCCTATGGTCTTGCTTTCAGTTCTCCTATCACCCGACTCCCTCTATCTCAATGGACTTAAGGGAACTTCCCGTCCTAATCGGAGGTCTTTACTTAGGGATTGGTCCAATGCTTAGCATAATAGTCATAGTAATTAGAGGGTTTTATGGACTAGATTCAGGTTTTTTTTCTAATATTGCACTTTATTTACCATTAGCTTTTTTCTTTTGGAGAATTTACCCATGGTTCTGGAAACAACGACCATACCGCCGTGTTGTATTTTCTATTTCATTAGGTCTTGTACTTAGTTTACTTACCCTTGCATGTTTGGAATTTATGAATCTTAATATAAACCGTTTTGACGCTTACTTCGCCTATTTAGTGGTACCACCCTTAGGAATTACGATGATTTCCGTAACAAGTGAGTTTGTAATAAGAACTTTCCACTTGCAAAATAAGTTAATTAAATCAGGAAAATTAGAAGTTGTGGAACAGATGGGGGCTGCTATATCACACGAGATACGGAATCCTCTTACAGCCGCTAAGGGATTTGTACAATTACTTTTAGAAGACCCCAAAACTACTACAAAACATATAGACTATTTGTCCATTATTTCACAAGAATTAGATTTAGCGGAACAAGTCATTAAAGATTACTTGACCTTTTCAAAACCTTCACTTGAAAAAGTAGAACCAATCCATGTTATGGAAGAACTTACTCTTATTGTAAAAATGCTAAAACCAACCTCAAATCAGTATTCAGTGGACATAATAACGCAACTTGAAAAAGCAGGATATCTTGTAGGAGATCGCCAAAAGTTTCAACAATGTTTTTTTAATGTCATTAAAAATGGTATCGAGTCAATGCCACGTGGTGGTCAGTTAAGCATTAAAACCAAGAGTGATCAAAGAAATTTAACAATCATCGTCAAAGACAACGGAGTGGGAATGACAAAAGAACAGCTGGATAGACTTGGTGAACCTTATTATTCAACAAAAGGTTCGAAGGGTACGGGTCTAGGGATGATGGTGGTATATAGCATTGTCAGAGCAATGAATGGAATCATTCGTGTTCAAAGTGAAGTAGGTGTTGGGACAACCTTTCGTTTCATCTTCCCATCTAAATGAAATCAAAAAAGGAAGGATAGATTGCGCTATCCTTCCTTTTTTCTTTGTTCCCTTTTAGGATTTAGCCTCTTTTAATGACTTGTTACCCGGTGCAAACCACCCGATTAGAGCAATACCGACTAATACGCCATAGAAAATCAGAGTCCAAACGGTACTGTGGGGAAAATCGTGGTCTAAGATACCAATATCCTCATGGGCAAGGGTAATGACAGCAAGTTTGACACCGACCCAGGCAACAATTGCATATGCAGTCGTTTCCAAAGCTGGACGTTTTTCAAGAAGCTGCACAAACCAGGTTGCTGCAAACTTAATCAAGACAAGGCCAGCAATACCTCCTAGTAGAACAACAATGAACTTTCCTCCATCCATACCGCCGAAATCATCAAGCGGTGAATCCGGAAGACCAAGGGCAAGAGCAACCGCAGCAAGAATTGAGTCAACTGCAAAAGCGAGGTCAGCTAATGCAATCTTCCCTACTGTTGGCCAAAAACCTTTACCTTTGGCTTCCTTTTCATCGTCTTTATGAATATTCTCATTTTCTTTTCCGAACTTTGCCTGTATGACATGCTTTAATCCTAGGTATAGGAGATAAGCTGCTCCTATCGCCTGTATCTGCCAGACGTTTGCAATAAAAGAAATGACAAAAAGTGCAGCAAAGCGGAAAACGAATGCCATTATGATTCCGTAATTTATTGCCCTTTTTTTCTGATCCTCGGGCAAATGCTTGGCTATTACCGCTAGTACAAGTGCGTTGTCAGCCGATAACAATCCTTCTAATCCGATTAGAATTAACAATGCCCAAGCATACTCTAGCCAAAGTGATTCCATCCACTTCTCTCCCTTCTGATTTTTCCATCAAGATTAATATGGATCTGCCTCGTGGCTTTTCTTTAGAGCATCTTCTGTTGCTTCGTTCGCACCTAATGAACCTTGACCAAATTTCGATTTACCTGCTTCTCGGCCTGGTACTTTGTTTTCTGTCTTCATTTCTTGGATTTCCTTCATGACCTTTTCGATCCCTTCCTTCACACGGCGACCATATTCTTCATCGGCCTGTGCGAAGTGCTGAATCATGGCATCCTGAATTCTCTTGTCACATACGGCAAGCGCTTCGGATAGGTTTTTGACTAATTCATCACGCTCCCAATCTTCAAAGCTGCGGTAGGTGTGACCCGCTTGGCCATAGTTATTCGGACGATCAATGGGGGCACTCATTGCTGCCGCATTATACATTGGCATGTGCGGAGGGTGATTTTCTTTACTCGCTTCCTCATAGCCGCCGAGCATCGATGGCTCATAGTTAATATGTGGATTATCTCCGGATTCTTTCGGGTCACGAATATCCATTTGACCGCGATGCTGATTCGTGCGAACCGGCACTTTCGGAGCGTTCACAGGCAACTTCAAATAGTTCGCACCTATACGATAGCGCTGTGTATCGGAGTAAGAGAAGGTACGCCCTTGCAGCATTTTATCATCTGAAAAGTCCATTCCATCGACAAGAACCCCTGTACCGAAAGCAGCTTGTTCAATCTCCGCATGAAAATCCACTGGATTACGATCAAGGACCATACGTCCTGCCGGCAGCCATGGGAACTTATCCTCCGGCCAAAGTTTCGTATCATCGAGCGGATCAAAATCGAGCTCCGGATGGTAATCATCCTCCATGATCTGTACAAAAAGCTCCCATTCCGGATAATCTCCGCGCTCAATCGCTTCATATAAATCCTGTGTCGCATGACCGACGTTCTTCGCTTGAATAGCGTCTGCCTCTTCTTGTGTCAAGTTACGTATACCTTGCTTCGGCTCCCAGTGATACTTCACAAGCACAGCGTCACCTTTGTCATTTACCCATTTATAAGTGTTTACACCTGAACCCTGCATGTGACGGTATGTCGCAGGGATACCCCATGGAGAGAAAAGGAATGTAATCATATGCGTTGCTTCAGGTGTTCGGGAAACAAAGTCAAACATCCGCTCTGGATTTGGCACGTTAGAAGCAGGATCTGCTTTAAACGCGTGAATCATATCTGGGAACTTCATTGCATCACGAATAAAGAAAATTTTTAGATTGTTTCCAACTAAATCCCAGTTTCCATCTTCCGTATACATTTTTACCGCAAAACCGCGTGGGTCCCGAGCTGTTTCAGGTGAATCTTTCGCACCTGCCACTGTGGAGAAGCGAACCATCAGCGGTGTTCTCTTCCCAGCACCCGAAAATACTTTCGCGCGCGTATACTTCTCTACCGGTTCGTTTCCAACTTTTCCGTACGTTTCAAAATACCCAAATGCTCCAGATCCTCGTGCGTGAACCACACGCTCTGGGATCTCCTCCCGATCAAAGTGGGAAATTTTTTCAATGAAATGGTAATTTTCAAGTGTGGCTGGACCACGGTCACCAATTGTACGGATGTTTTGGTTATCCCTCACAGGATGGCCCTGGCGTGTTGTCAACGTCTCACGTTTCACATCATCTGCGTTTGAAGAATTCAAATCTTTGTTCTCTGCCAAAAAACAAACCTCCTTAGAATTGCTAACCCTATCTTCACCTTTAAAGGAAGATTTATACAGTAATTAGCATTCCTTTTTTAGCGTTTTGTATAACTAACTTCCCCGTTTAAAAGCAAATAAGCGTTAATCCTTCATGGATCAACGCAAACTAATTTTTTATTTTATATCTTTCTGATCAATATTGAGTTCAATCAAATTCCCATCTGGGTCTGCACAAAAAATTTGTGCAAATCCACTTTTTCCGTATGGTTTTTCAAGGATTTCAACTTCATTTTGTTTTAACCATTTTAATGTATCATAGTAGTTTTCGACTCTAAGGGCAAAGTGACCTTCTCTGCTAGATAAGCTTTTATCCTGACGAATCGTCTGTGAAGAGGGATCGACTATCAAGTGGAGCTGCTGTCCCTCTATATCATACCAGGCACCTGGAAAATCAAAATCAGGACGCGGTATTTCTTTTAAACATAGAGTTTTTCCATAAAAGTCTTTTGCTTTTTTCAAATCAGTTACAGTAAGACTTACATGATGGAGGCAATTATATTTAATCAAGTACTTCACTTCTTTCAATCAATTTACTACATAGGTTTTTTAAATGAATAACACCTTATTAGGATTTGCTGTTATGGTCTACGTTAATAACGACATTTCCCTTCTTGTGTCCTTTCTCGACATAACTATGAGCTTCCACTATCTCTTCAAATAAGTACTGTCTATCAATGACTACTTTTAACATCCCTTTTTCAACAAGTTCTTTAAGGAAGTTTAGTGCCTCGGAAGTTTCAGGGGAATTCCTGCTTAATAGTATTTTCTGGCTGCTTGTCAATTTAGTCCATAGCATTCGAACACTAGGTAACGGCTCGGTGATATTTATATAGGTACCGTCCTTCTTTAACACTTTCATACAATTTGAAAAAGAACTCTTATTAACTGCTTCAAAGATCACATCATAAGTCTCTCCTGTACTCGAAAAATCTTCTATAGTGTAATCTATGACCTTATCGGTTCCTAGAGATTTCACCATTTCCACATTCTTGGTACTGCATACCCCTGTCACTTGGGCTCCGAAATACTTCGCAATCTGGACTGCATAACTTCCAACACTTCCTGAAGCACCATAGACAAGAACCTTTTGCCCACTCTGAATGTTCGCTTTTCTAAGAAAAAATAAAGCTGTACGTGCTCCAATTGGAATGGCTGCAGCTTCCTCATAAGTTATATTGGAAGGTTTAAGAGTGACTGGTCCATCCTCAGAAAGACACTTATATTCTGCATAAGCACCAAAACCCACTAGGGAAGCAGCAAAAACCTGGTCACCTTCCTTAAACTTTTTGACATATTTGCCAACTGACTCAACTTCTCCTGCTAACTCCATCCCCAATATCTTTTTTTTGGGTTGTCTGAAACCCAGTGTTATTCGGGCAGGGAGCCAAAAAGCGGGAGGGACTGTAAAACTTCGTGACCGAATATCTGCTACGGTTACTGTTGTCGCTTTTACCTTTACCAAGATTTCATTTTCTTTAGGGGCAGGTTTTTCTACCTCTGTCAGTTGAAGAACATTGGGAGGTCCGTACTTGGTATATACAATTGCTTTCATCTACCCTCCTCCAATCCGCTATATTCTTTACTATCATACGAATTAAAGGCATAAATAGAACAATCGCTCATTTTTCATTCACTTTTACTTGAACATCTTAACTTCTCCATTTTTTTAGTTTTTCCATCTAATATGTATATAAAAAAAAAGAACCTTCAATCCAAAGGTTCTGTGTTTTCTTTCCATGATATTCTACAACAAAAGATTTTAACTATAGACCAGTTCTTTTTCGCTTAGTCCAAGAGTCTGTGCAGTTGAAGTATGAATTTTTTGGAAAAGCTCTGGGTTCTCCATTAGTGACATGCCGTAAGAAGGAATCATTTCAATTATTTTTGATTCCCATTCTCCAAAATTTTGCGGGAAACATTTTTCTAATACCTCAAGCATAACATGAACGGCTGTAGAAGCACCCGGTGAAGCTCCGAGCAATGCAGCGATTGAGCCATCAGCAGCGGTAATCACTTCCGTACCAAATTGAAGCGTTCCTTTGCCGCCAGCTTCCGTATCTTTGATTACTTGTACACGCTGGCCTGCTACTACTAAATCCCAATCCTCAGCTTTCGCGTTCGGAATAAACTCACGCAACTCTTCCATGCGCTGTTCTTTGGATAACATCACTTGCTGAATCAGGTATTTTGTCAATGACATCTCTTTTGCACCTGCTGCCAACATCGTTAAGACATTATACGGTTTAACTGAACCAATCAAGTCAAAATTTGAACCAGTTTTTAAAAACTTAGGTGAGAAGCCGGCAAAAGGTCCAAATAGCAGTGATTTTTTATTGTCGATATATCTTGTGTCAAGATGCGGAACAGACATTGGCGGAGCACCCACTTTAGCTTTACCGTATACTTTTGCATGATGCTGGGCGATAACTTCTGGATTGTGACATACCATGAATAGTCCGCTTACCGGGAATCCCCCAATATGTTTTGACTCAGGTATTCCTGTTTTTTGAAGTAATGGCAGACTTCCGCCTCCGCCTCCGATAAAGACAAATTTTGCTGTATGTCGTTCGATGTTACCAGTAGACATATTCCACACTTTCAATTCCCATAAACCCTCATTAGTCCGTTTAATATCCTCAACTTGATGTTCGTAATTGATTTCAACGTTTTGATTCTTTAAGTAGTCAAACAACATGCGTGTTAACGCACCAAAGTTTACATCCGTTCCAGAATCGATTTTTGTTGCCGCTATTGGTTCATTTGATGTACGGCCTTCCATAATAAGCGGAATCCATTCCTTCAGCTTTTCAGGGTCATCAGAAAATTCCATTCCTTGAAACAGGGGATTGTTTGACAGCGCTTTAAAACGCTTTTTCAAAAACGTTACATTTTTTTCCCCTTGAACTAAACTCATATGTGGAATTGGCATGATAAAATCCTGCGGATTACGAATCAGATTGCTGTTTACTAGATAAGACCAGAACTGTCTAGAAAGCTGAAACTGTTCATTAATTTTTATTGCTTTGCTAATATCGATAGATCCGTCCGGTTTTTCGCTTGTGTAGTTAAGTTCGCAAAGTGCAGCATGCCCCGTTCCCGCATTATTCCATTCGTTAGAGCTTTCCTCTCCAGCATTTGCCAGTTTCTCAAACACTTTAATTTCCCATTCTGGTGCTAACTCTTTCAGTAATGATCCCAAAGTCGCGCTCATGACTCCGGCACCAATTAAGATAACGTCTGTTTTTTTCTGCAAGTAGCTCATGACAACCTTCCTTATCCCTATATTGGCAAAAAAGAGTAGGCCACCCCTGCTTAGATGTTACAAAAAGCAAGGCACCACCTAGGAACACTCCTTTTCTGTCTTAATTATAATCCTATCATACTCTATTATAATGATTTATAGATTAAAATATCTAGTATTATCTAATAATTATAAGTTATTTAAGTAATTAATGTAATTAAAGTTATTAAAATAACTGCTATTTTACTATATTTTCGAAAATCTTTTTAGATAAGCAAAAAACAGGCACCATCCAATCATGATGATGCCTGTTGCTGTTGCGTTGGACACTTACGAAACTTTATAATATTAACAATCTTTTAGGATAGAAGGAGTTACTAGACCATCAAGTATTTACTTACTTCCTTTGCGACTTCCCGTCCTTCATTGATCGCCCAAACGATAAGACTTTGACCTCTTCTGGCATCGCCTGCAGCAAATACACCTTCCACATTGGTTTTAAACTCACCGTATACAGCAGCAACCTTTTGATTGACCGCTTTCACCCCGAATTGGCTTAACAGAGGCTGCTCTGTCCCTTCAAAGCCTATGGCGATAAACACATACTGAGCTGGCCATACTTTTTCCGTTCCCGGGATTTCTTTAAAATAATAACGGCCTTCTTCATCCTTTAGTTTCTCCATTTGGATGGTATGAAGCTCTTTTACGTTCCCATTTTCATCGGCAACGATTTTCTTCGTTTGAATCGAATATTGACGTGGATCTTCCCCAAATTTTGCTTCTGCTTCCTTATAAGCATAATCCATCGTATAAACGTTTGGATAAGCCGGCCATAAATTATCAGAAGGTCGTTCAGCAGGCAATTGCGGGTGTTTTCCAAACTGAACGACACTGCGGCATTTTTGACGAAGCGCTGTTGCGACACAGTCAGCACCTGTGTCCCCGCCGCCTATCACGATGACGTCTTTGCCTTCTACATTGATAAATTGACCATCTTCAAAATTCGAATCTAATAGACTTTTCGTTGATAGAGTTAAATAATCCATCGCAAAGTGAATTCCCTTTGCTTCACGGCCTTCCATTACTAAATCGCGCTGCTTTTGAGCACCTGTACAAAGGATAACTGCATCGAACTGTTCTTGAAGTTCTGCCGCTGTGATATCTTTGCCCACTTCAGTATTCGTGATAAAGTCGATGCCTTCCTGTGTTAATAAACGGATCCGACGTTCTACCACTTCTTTTTCAAGCTTCATGTTCGGAATCCCATACATTAGCAAACCTCCAGGACGGTCGGCACGTTCAAAAACAGTTACCGAGTGTCCTGCTTGATTCAGCTGATCAGCAGCAGCCAAACCAGCAGGACCAGAACCGATAATTGCCACTTTCTTTCCGGTCCGTGAAGTTGGAATTCTTGGTGTAATCCATCCGTTTTCAAAGCCTTTATCAATGATTGCTTGTTCAATATTCTTGATAGTTACGGCCGGGTCGGTAATTGCCAGTGTACAAGATCCTTCACACGGTGCCGGACATACCCTTCCGGTAAACTCAGGGAAATTATTCGTTTTCAGCAGCCGATCAAGTGCTTCTTTCCAACGGCCGCGAAAGACTAGATCATTCCACTCCGGGATTAGATTGTGAATCGGACAGCCTGATGTTGCTCCTTGAATTTCCATACCGATATGGCAGAAGGGAGTGGCGCAGTCCATGCACCGTGCCCCCTGTATACTTAACTTTTCATCAGAAAAAGGAACTGTATACTCTTTCCAGTCGTTTAGGCGTGTTAGAGGATTTCTTTCCCCGACTTTTTCGCGGGAATATTCCATAAATCCTGTTGCTTTCCCCATTTTCCCTCTCCCCTTTCTTAGCGGATTGCAGCTTCTTGCTGTTTAGATGGTTTTTGTAACGCTCCGGAATTCGCTAAAAAGGCACTCATAACGGCGTCTTCTTCCGATAGTCCTGCTTCTTTTTGCTCCTCGATCAAATGGATCATCCGTTTATAATCCTTAGGAATTACTTTTACAAATTTTTCAACAGTGTCTTCCCAGTTTTCAAGAACACAGCTCGCTTTTACACTTTCCGTATAACGGAAATGGTTTTCGATTAATGTTTTTAGCTCATCCCGATCGGCATGACTTGATACTTTTTCAAATTCAATTAATTCTTGGTTGCATAAACGCTTAAATGCATCCTTGTCCTCGGCTAAGACGTAAGCAATTCCACCGGACATTCCCGCTGCGAAGTTTTTGCCAACATTTCCTAAAATCACAACACGTCCGCCAGTCATATACTCACAGCCATGGTCGCCAATTCCTTCAACGACTACATTAGCACCACTGTTACGAACGGCAAAACGTTCCCCCGCACGTCCGTTCATATAGGCTTCACCGCTGGTTGCCCCAATGAAAGCAACGTTTCCTGCGATTACATTTTCTCCTGAAGCGATTTTCGTATGTGCATCTGCTCTAACGACGATTTTTCCGCCAGACAGACCTTTACCAACATAATCGTTCGCATCTCCTGTAAGATCAAGCGTCATTCCTTTCGGTACAAAAGCTCCAAAGCTTTGCCCGGCAGAACCTGTAAATCGTAAGGTAATGGTGTCCTCCGGAAGACCTTCTTCACCGTAGCGTTTGGATATTTCACTTCCGACAATCGTACCAACTACGCGGTTTACATTCGTAATTGGGAAACTAATATCCACAGGTGTTCCCTGCTCTATAGCTGGCTGCACAGACGGCAGTATCTCTTTCATATCCAGCGTTTTTTCAATTCTATGATTTTGCGGACGCTTAAAGGTACGCGGTCCTTCAGGCTTGTAAAGTAAGGAAGTTAGATCCAAATCTTTAGCCTTCCAATGTGCTTTTGCCCGCTCACTCACCGTTAACACATCTGTACGGCCGACCATTTCCTCAACCGTTCTAAAACCAAGCTCGGCCATCGTCTCACGCACTTCCTGTGCAATAAAACGCATAAAGTTAACGATATAATCGGCTTCACCCGTAAACTTTTTACGAAGTTCTGGGTTTTGAGTGGCAATTCCTACTGGACATGTATCCAAATGACAGACGCGCATCATGACACAACCTAAGACAACTAGCGGGGCTGTTGCAAAGCCAAATTCCTCAGCACCCAGTAAGGCCGCCATGACGACATCCTTACCTGTCATTAATTTCCCATCTGTTTCAAGGACAACCCGATCTCGTAAACCATTCAGCATAAGTGTTTGATGTGCCTCCGCTAATCCAAGCTCCCAAGGTAATCCGGCGTGCTGAATGCTTGTTTTCGGTGATGCACCCGTTCCGCCATCGTAACCGCTGATAACAATGACATCGGCTACTGCTTTAGCTACACCGGCAGCAATGGTTCCGACGCCGCCTTTCGATACAAGCTTTACGCTGATGCGGGCATCTCGATTGGCATTTTTCAAATCATGGATCAACTGTGCCAAATCCTCGATAGAGTATATGTCATGGTGCGGCGGCGGCGAAATTAAGCTGACCCCAGGTGTTGCCCCGCGAACGTCGGCAACCCATGGATAAACCTTTGTACCCATCAACTGGCCGCCTTCTCCAGGCTTTGCACCTTGCGCCATCTTAATTTGCAGCTCTTCGGCATTGACAAGGTAATGACTTTTTACACCAAAACGGCCGGAAGCGATTTGTTTAATCGCACTTCCTCTGTTATCGCCATTTTCATCTAACACAAAGCGGCTTGAATCTTCTCCGCCTTCACCGCTGTTGCTTTTTCCGCCTAAACGGTTCATCGCAATCGCTAATGTTTCATGCGCTTCCTTACTGATGGAGCCAAATGACATCGCACCTGTTTTAAAGCGGCGGACGATTGAATCGACGGATTCTACTTCTTCAATCGGCACTGCATGACGTGTGCCATTGAAAGAGAATAAATTACGTAAGAAGCCAAGTCTTTCTTCATTTGCCAGTGTCGAGTATTTTTTAAATAATTCATAATCACCGTTGCGGCAAGCCCATTGCAGAGTATGGATGGTTCCTGGATTAAAGGCATGGTGCTCACCTTCACGTCTCCATTGGAAGTTACTTCCTGATTTTAATGTCTTGTCGGTCGATTCTGTATAAGCTTCAGCGTGGCGCATCTTCGCTTCTTTCGCGATGGTGTCTAAACCAATTCCTCCGAGCTGGGAAACGGTTCCCGTGAAGTAGCGGTCAATGACATCCGAGCTGATTCCAACGGCTTCGAAGATTTGTGCACCACGGTAGCTTTGCACGGTGGATATTCCCATTTTGGACATGACCTTCACAACACCCTCGGTCATAGCGTACAAGTATTTTTCAACCGCTTCTTGATATGCGAACGGTAAAGTTCCTTCTTGAATAGCTTGTTGATAAATCGAGAACACAAGATAAGGGTTAACCGCATCAACGCCATATCCAAGCAGCACTGCAAAATGGTGAACTTCTCGCACTTCCCCGGTTTCAACAATGATGCTGGCCCTCGTTCTTAATCCTTCACGAATTAAGTGCTGATGAAGGGCACTTGCTGCCAATAACGATGGAATCGCAGTTTCTTTTTCATTCATGTTACGGTCAGACAGAATAATCAAGCTAGCCCCGTCCTCAATGGCTTCCTCTGCTTGACGGCAAATTAAGTTAAGGCTGTTCTCTAAATCCTCAGCGAATAAGATTTCAATCACTTTACTCTTAAATGATTCGCTAATCTTTAATTCTTCTAGCTGGCTGTTGGTAAGGATCGGTGTCTCCAGCTGAATCCGACTGCAATTTTCTGCTGATGGGTGAAGTAAATTCCCTTCCGCTCCTAAATAGGAAATGGTTGAAGTGACGATTGCTTCACGAATCGAGTCAATCGGCGGATTCGTTACTTGGGCAAATAATTGCTTAAAGTAGTTAAACAAAGTTTGAGGCCGATCTGATAAAACAGCAAGCGGCATATCATTTCCCATCGCTCCAAGCGGATCCTTGCCTTCGGTCACAGCTGGAAGGATATATTTTTGAATATCTTCATACGTATATCCAAACGCTTTTTGGCGGACCAATAAATCAGCCGGGATCTCTCCCTCTGCCTCTATCTTTTCTTCCAATCGGACAAGCTGGTCATCAAGCCATTGCTGATACGGCTGTTGTCCTGCCAATTCGGATTTAATTTCCTCATCGGAGATAATTCGTCCTTCTTCTAAATCAATTAAAAGCATTTTTCCTGGTCGCAGGCGCTCTTTGTATAACACCTTTTCCGGCTCTACATCGATAACGCCAACCTCTGAGGAAAAAATAATATAATCATCATCGGTAACGTAATAACGGGCCGGACGAAGACCGTTCCGGTCCAAAATGGCGCCAATCTGTTTTCCATCTGTAAACGAAATGGCTGATGGTCCATCCCAAGGTTCCATTAAAGAGCTGTGGTATTCATAAAAAGCCCGTTTTTCATCTGTTATATGTGGATTATCAGACCATGGCTCTGGAACGAGCATCATGGCTGCGTGCGCTGGTTTTCGGCCGGCAAGTACCAAAAATTCAAGTGCATTGTCTAAAATTGAGGAATCACTTCCATCTGTATCGAGGATTGGCAGTACTTTTTCCAAATCGGTTCCAAACGCCTCCGAAACGAATTGTTTTTCACGTGCCTTCATCCATTGGATATTTCCCTGCAGTGTATTAATTTCGCCGTTATGTATCAAATAACGGTTCGGATGTGCTCTTTCCCAACTGGGAAAAGTGTTTGTACTAAAGCGTGAATGCACTAAAGCAAACGCAGAGACGAAATTCTCATCCTGCAAATCCAGATAGAACTGGTCTACTTGTTCCGGTGTCAACAGCCCTTTGTAAACAATGGTTCTGCTAGATAGACTAGCAAAATAAAAGCGATAGTCTGATAGGCTTGCCCATTTTTCTGCTTGTTTCCGAATCACATATAATTTTCGTTCAAACGCCAATGAATCCGTACTATTTTCGTTGTAAGCTACAAACAATTGACGAATAACAGGACAACTTTCCTGTGCCGTCACCCCTATATTTTCGGCATCGACAGGAACCGTTCTCCAGCCAAGCACCTTTTGCCCCTCTTGTTCGACCAATTTATTGATATACGTTTCAATTTCTTCCCGTTCCGCATCATTCTTAGAGAAAAACAGCATCCCCACACCGTATTTCCCTTTTTCGGGTAAGTTCATTGCTGAACATTCTTGGCGGAAAAATCGATCCGGTATTTGAACCATAAGTCCAGCGCCATCGCCTGTAAGCGGGTCACTTCCCTGTCCGCCGCGATGATCTAATTGACAAAGCATTTTTAGTCCTTTTGCCACAATATGATGTGTGGCATTCCCTTTTATGTGAGCATATAACCCGATTCCACAGGCATCATGTTCAAATTCAGGACGGTAGAGACCTTGTGCTTTTGGTAGTTGATGATATGTCATATAAAATCTCTCCCTGTTGATTGTTGTCGAAATATTGTATATAAACATTGTAGGTTTTCTTATTTATACAAACAATATATAATTTATATTAAATTAATCTATTTTTTATATGAATAAAAGGAGAAATAAAAGTGGAGCTTCGTCAATTACGTTATTTTATCGAGGTGGCGGAACGGCAGCACGTGACAGAGGCAGCTGAAAATTTAAACGTTGCCCAATCAGCTGTTAGCTATCAAATTACAAAGCTTGAAGAGGAGCTGGGAGTTAAGCTATTAGAACGAGTCGGTAGAAACATTAAGGTGACACAAATCGGAAATGTTTTTTTACCATTTGTAAAAAGTGCCTTAAAAACACTTGAAGAAGGAAGGGAAAAAGTAGACGAATATCTTGATCCCCAAGCAGGAACGATTAAAATTGGGTACCCTACAAGTCTGGCCAGATATTGGCTTCCAAATGTGATTTCAGCTTATAAGGTAGATATGCCCAATGTTAACTTCCATTTGCGACAAGGCTCCTATGCCTACTTAATTGACGCGGTTAAAAACGGTGAAATCGACCTAGCTTTTCTCGGTCCTGTCCCCATGAAGGATCCGGATCTAGAAGCTAAGATTTTATTTACGGAAAATATCATTGCTTTACTTCCTAGTCATCACCCCTTTGCCGATAGAAAAAGTTTATCTTTAGGTGACTTGCGAACAGATCCATTCGTCTTATTTCCAAACGGGTATATCCTTCGAAAAATTGCTGTGGAGGCCTGTCATGAGGCGGGTTTCGAACCGAACATTGCATCCGAAGGGGAGGATATGGATGCTTTAAAAGGACTCGTTTCCGCAGGAATCGGCGTTAGCCTATTACCTGAGAGTACATTCTATGACTCTATTCCCCGATTCACAGTTAAAGTTCCGATTGAAACACCAAAGGCCATGCGTACAGTTGGAGTTATTATTCCAAAACATCGTGACATTGCACCAGCCGAAAAGAATTTCTATCAATTCCTAATCCAATTCTTCAGTAGGTTGGACCAGTATAAATAATGAGTGTTGTAATAAATGTGTTCAAATTCGTTTTAGCGTAAACTTTTTGCATAAAAAATAAGCCAATACAGACAATTTACACATTAAATTTTGTCTGTTTTGGCTTATTAAAAATTAAAATGAAGCTCAAGAAAAGGGAAATCTTCTTTATCAACTATGCATTTAAATCATAACGTTTTCCTGTTACAAGGTATATAACATGCTCAGCAATGTTGGTAGAATGGTCCGCAACCCTTTCAATATATCTGCACACAAAAGCTAATTGTGTGATTTGATTAGTTTTATCCGGGTTTTTTTGGATATAGCCCATAAGTTCTTTAATTAATATTCCGTACATTTCATCAACTTTATCATCTTTCTTTGCACAGTTTTTTGCAAGGTCTACATCTTCCTTTAGAAATGATGTTAAAGAATTGCTTAGCATTTCCAAGGCTAAATCCATCATTTTCGGAATGTCGACAATTTCTTTTATATGCTTTTCGTCACCAATATGTAAGGTTGATTTCGCAATATTGACTGCATTATCTGCTATTCGTTCGACTTCAGAAGAAATTTTTAAAGCAACAATAATTCTTCGAAGGTCTCTTGCGACAGGAGACTCCTTTGCGATTAGTACAATAGCCTTATTGTTAATTTCATGCTCCAAATCATCAATGATGGTATCATTCTGAATAATCTCTTTTGCCTTTTCAAGATCCTGCTGAATGAGAGTATTAATACTTTCTTTAATGGCACTCTCTGATTTCCTTGCCATTTCAATTAGCAGGTCATTCAATTCTTTTAAATTGTTATCAAAGTTCGATCTTGTACTCATAAAAATCACCCCTATTATCCAAATCTTCCTGTTATATACCCTTCTGTTCGTTCGTCCGATGGGTTAGAGAAAATGGTTGAAGTGTCATCAAGTTCAATAAGTTCTCCCATCAAAAAGAACGCTGTTTTATCCGATACCCTTGAAGCTTGCTGCATATTGTGTGTAACAATAACAATGGTATATTTCTCTTTTAGTTCTAAAATTAGTTCTTCTATTTTTAACGTAGAAATAGGATCTAGTGCGGATGTAGGCTCGTCCATTAGTAAGACATCAGGCTTGGTGGCAAGAGCCCTGGCAATGCATAACCTTTGTTGCTGTCCTCCGGAAAGACCGAGAGCAGGAGCTTGTAACCGGTCCTTTACTTCATCCCACAAGGCAACATCCATCAATGATTTCGTGACAATCTCATCAAGATGCGGCTTTCTTTTGGTACCGTGGACCCTAGGTCCGTAGGCGACATTATCATAAATCGACTGGGGGAAAGGATTTCCCTTTTGAAAAACCATCCCAACATTTTTTCGCAGTTCCACCAGATCCAGTTTTTCATTTAGGATATTCTGACCATTGTAGTTAATTTCTCCTGTCATTTTTACATTTGGAACATAGTTAATCATCAGGTTAAGAGTCTTAATAAAAGTGGACTTTCCACAACCGGACGGACCAATAATCGCCGTTACCTCTTTTTTATTGATCGGAAAATTGATATTTTTTAGGGCATGGTGATCGCCATACCATAGATTTAAATCTTTAATATCAAAAATGGCTCTTGTGCTTGTAGCAGTTGACAATTTGCTTCCTCCTTACCCGAACCGTCCTGAAATATATTCTTCCGTCTTTTTGTTTGAAGGATTGGTAAAAATCTTTTCTGTAACATTATATTCAACTAAGTCGCCCGTTAAAAAGAACGCCGTCTTATCTGATATACGTGATGCCTGGGACATATTATGAGTAACGATAATAATGGAATAATCCTTTTTTAAATCAATAATTAACTCTTCTACCTTCGCATTGGAAATGGGATCGAGTGCAGAAGATGGCTCATCGAGAAGCATAACTGTCGGTTTCATGGCAATCGTCCTAGCGATACAAAGGCGCTGCTGCTGTCCACCCGAAAGGGATAAAGCTGATTTGTGGAGTCTGTCCTTCACTTCATCCCATAACGCTGCCTTTTTCAGGCTCTCCTCTACAATTTCATCCAACTGACTTTTTTTTCTGATCCCATTATATTTTAGAGCGTGGGTTATATTGTCATATATAGATTTCGGAAAAGGATTGGGTTTCTGAAAGACCATACCAATTTCTTTACGTAATGCCACAACATTAATTTGCTCAGATAGCAAATTTATGTCTTCATAAAGGATTTCCCCATCTGCTCTTGCCCCTGGAATTAAATCATTCATTCGATTAATAGTACGCAAGAATGTTGACTTTCCACAGCCCGAAGGTCCGATAAGTGCAGTAATAGAATTTTTTTCAATATCCATCGAAATTCCATTAACAGCACGCTTCTCGCCATAAAAAATTTCTAAATTTTTTACTTGTAATATAAGTTCATTCACATCATCTCACCAGCCTTTTATTTCGTTGCCGTGATTCTTCTATGAATTCGGCTGCCAATCCACCTTGCTAATAAATTAAAGATTAAAACTGAAATAACTAAAACAGCAGCCGATCCATTTGAAACCTCTTCAATATCTGGAATTAACCCTTGAGTATTAACAGACCAAATATGCACAGCAAGTGTTTCTGCAGGACGAAAGATATTTAAGGGGGATCGCTCAGAAAATGGGTTCCAATCCATATAATTCAATCTTGGTGTAGAGAGGCCGGCGGTAAATAATAAGGCTGCAGCTTCACCAAACACACGCCCGGAAGCAAGAATAGCACCCGTTAAAATGGATGGAAAAGCACTTGGCAATAGAATTGTCTTTATGGTATGCCAATGAGTAATTCCAAGTGCAAGACTACCTTCCTTTAATTCACGCGGGACCGAACGGATCGCATCTTCGCTGACACGCACTAAAACAGGAAGGTTAAAGACAGTAAGGGCTAATGCACCTCCTAAAATGGTATAACCCCAGCCCGTTAAGTTAACAAACATTAATAGACCAAACATACCAATCACAATCGACGGCAGTGAGGACAAAACTTCAATACAGGACCTAATAATATTTGTCACCTTTCCAGGCTTGGCATACTCAGCCATATAAATTCCGCCGCCTAATCCAAGTGGTACCGAAATTAACATTGTTAAAACCAAAATATAAAATGAATTAAATAATTGATCCCGAATACCGCCGCCGGCACGAACATTACTAGAGGGCGATGTTAAAAAATCCAGCGATACGTGAGCTAATCCATTCACTAAGATATACGAAAACAATCCAATTAATATTGAGATAATAATGACTGCGATCGTAATAAATACACCTGTGGCAATCCGATCTGCTGACCTGCTGTTCATTACATTTTCCTCCTTGATGAAAAATAACGAATAAGGATGATAAATACGAACGACATAATTAAAAGAATTAAGCCCATTGACCACAGTGTATTATTTTCTACACTTCCGTAAGTTGTATGACCCATATTTAACGTAATGATAGTCGTTAATGTGGCTGATGCATCGATAAAACTTGAAGGTAAATCTCTTACATTCCCAATGACCATTTGGACCGCTAACGCTTCCCCAAATGCTCTTGCCATTCCAAGAATAACAGCCGTCAAAAGCGTTGGTAATGCTGCAGGTATTAATACTTTACGAATTGTTTGCCACCGGGTAGCACCTAAAGCATAGGAACCTTCACGAAGTGTTTTGGGTAATGAACTCATTGCGTCAGTGGCAATACTTGTTATTGTTGGCAAAATCATAATTGAAAGCACGATCGTTCCTGCTAACAAGCTGAACCCAAGACCTCCAATATTTTCTCTTATAAAAGGAACTAATACCGAAAGTCCAATAAACCCATAAACAACAGATGGAATACCGACTAAAAGCTCTATTACGGGCTGCAGGACTTTTTTTCCCCAGGAAGGAGCAATTTCTGTCATAAAAATGGCAGCACCAATCCCAAGTGGTGCGGCAACCAGTGCAGAAAGAAAGGTTACTGCAAATGAACCAAATATAAATGGTAACGCGCCATATGCAGGATTTGCTTTATTTGTAGGATTCCATTTAGTGCTAGTTAAGAATTCAATCGGGCTTACACCATTCTTTAGAAAAGATTGTAAACCCTTTGTTCCTAAAAATATGGTTATGGATATGGTAACGGAAATCATAATGACCGCACATAATATTACAAGAAACTTTCCGCGCATTTCATTACCCAATCCATTTTTCCCAGACTTCAATAATCGATCTTTAGCAGGAATTGTTTTTTCCATAATTGCAACAAAACACCCCTCTACGACTTAATAGGGTAAATGCCCATGCATCTACCCATTTTCATTTTAAAGATTTTTTATATTACCCTCGACATCCCGCTCTACTTTCATTTTTGTCACTGGTAAATAGCCTTGTTCCTTTAACAACGTGTTTTGGATATCGT
Organism: Neobacillus sp. Marseille-Q6967; assembly: GCF_946151075.1. GTDB lineage: Bacteria > Bacillota > Bacilli > Bacillales > Cytobacillaceae > Neobacillus. The sequence continues at coordinate 1,870,965 of NZ_OX267715.1, forward strand.
CAGACATTAAATAATCAAGGAATGCTTTTACAAGACCCTCTGGCTCGCCTTTTGTATAAGAATGCTGGTATGCCCAAATGGGAAATTTACCACTTTGAACATTTTCTTCCGTCGGTTCGACCCCATCAATTGAAAGAGGGGTAATCGAATCATCTGTAAAGTAGGAGAAAGCCAAATATCCAACGGCACCTTCAGTTTCCGTTAAAATCTTTTTAACCGTGTTAGAGGAATCTTCCGTAATCCCTTCAGCAGGGGTTGCACCATCAAGAGCAAATTTATTAAAAATAGCACGAGTACCAGAAGCGTCCGGACGGTTCACTAGTACAATCTCCTGGTCTTTTCCTCCAAGTTCCTTCCAGTTCGTAATTTTACCTGTAAAAACTTTTATTAAATCTGCTTTTGATATATCTTTAATACCTACGTTAGGATTAACTGCAGCTGTAATACCTACTACAGCCACTTTATGATCTACAAGCTCATCCGCAGCGATTCCCTCTTTTTCTTCAGCAAAAACGTCTGAATTTCCAATATCAACTGATCCTTCAGCAACTTGTGATAAGCCTGTACCTGATCCACCTGCATTCACTTGAATATCTGCACCAGGGTTTTCAGCCATAAATTCTTCCGCTGCAGCTGCTACTAAAGGCTGCATTGCAGAAGATCCGGAGACTACTAGTGATCCTGAAAGGTCGTCTCCATTTCCACCACCAGCATTATTATTGTCTCCATTGTTTCCGCCTCCACAGGCAGATGAGAACACCATTAAAGCTGCAATTATGATGAATATCCAAGTCTTTTTCATCCATTCCATGTTTTGAACCTCCAAAATTGTTTTTTGTTTAAGCTTGCCTCACTTGATGAATAATAACTCTAAATTGATTGAAAATTCCTTTTCACTTTTATTAGAATGCCTACAATAAAAAAGATTTATGAAAGGTTACTAAAAAATTATTTAAGAGAGGGTTATCATGTCAGATATAAAACAAAACAAAATTTCAGCTGAAGATGCTAACATAAAAATGAGTAAACAATTTAAGGATTATAGTGAACGTGGATCAAATGCGGTGAATTCCGAAGCAGAGAGGGCAAATCAAGAGATACAGGAACAATTTTACGGAGACAATGAAGAAAACCAATTACTTCCCTTTCACATTGATGTAAATAATCCCCCAATAAAAAAATAATCTATTAAAACTATTCAACGAGAAAAGAGCGGTTAAACCGCTCTTTTTTGTAAAACTTTCACTAATTTATACTAACGATTTGATAATATGTAATGAAAATTACAAGAAAATGTAACCTGTTTTTTAAAAGGATGAAAACTATTTATGGGATAATCATTACTTCAGGATTCATTATGATTACTTAGGTGGTGCCCAGTTTGACACGGAAGGAAAAGAAAAGAATTAGAGTTAGATGGGGGAGAATATTTTTTGCTCTTATACTATTAAGTATCTTTATAGTTGGTCTTTTTCATATTTTTCAATACATAGAAGGAACGGTAAAAACACTCAACCAACCACTTAAAAAAGTTGAGGGAAAAGATTCTTTTCAAGGTGAGGAGAATAAACTAGATGCTATAAATGTTCTATTATTAGGAAGTGACTCACGGGGAGAAGAACAAGCACGAACGGATACAATTATGGTAGCCCATTATGATCCTCAGACTCATCAAATCAAATTGATCTCTCTCATGCGTGATATGCTGGTTTCTGTGCCTGACCATGGTCAGCAAAAATTAAATGCCGCCTTTTCCTTTGGTGGTCCAGAGTTACTTAGGGAAACGATTAAAGAGAATTTCGGGTTGGATCTACATTATTATGCGATTGTTGACTTTAAAGGATTTGAAAAAGCGGTCGATCTCCTCGTTCCAAATGGAATTGAGGTAGAGGTACCTTATGAAATGTCTTATGGTATAGACGTGAAGATAGAGGAAGGAAAACAACAATTACATGGTAAAGAGTTGTTAGGATATGTTCGGTTTCGGCATGATCATCTTAGTGACTTCGGACGGGTACAAAGACAGCAAGAAGTCCTCTCAAAGCTAAAGGAAGAAGCTGTAGGGCCACAAAGTCTTGTAAAACTTCCTGAGCTCTTAGATCTGTTACATACATACATAGATACCAATATTGATAGTTCTACTCTGTTGACCATAGGAAAAGATATTTTTACGAAGAAAAGTAGTAATGTAGATTCATTACGTATCCCTGAAGATGGTAGTTTTGAAAATCTTAATCATGAAGAGCTTGGTGAAGTGTTAGAAGTAGATTTTTATCAAAATAAAGAAGCGTTAGAAAATTTTTTAGAAGAGAAAAGTGTTGCTCAACATGAAGAATAACAAAAAGAAGTGGCGGGTCTCCCCTGCCACTTCTTTTATAAAGGTTTTAAGCAAGTCATTTACGTTAATTAGTTACGCCTTCTTTTTTGCGCTTTTTCTCTAGTTGCTTCTCATGAGCGCGGGCATGGGCACGGTGACGGTCTTCTTCCACTTCATTCGACATCTGGATACCCATAGGGACAGTATTGGCCTCTATTTCCTTGAGTCCTTTCTGGTCTTTTTCAAAAATAAATGACGCTCTTGTTGAAATATCTGCTCCAGGCTTGGTTACAAAAGGAACAACACGGTAATCCGCACGCCATTGTTGTGGAGTAACCTGACAACGAACGTAACCGCGGTAATTATTAAAGAATTTGATGTGCGGGTTGTCTGCTAAAGATTTCGCCGTGTCGGCACGCCAGTCTGATCCGTCTCCACCGGATGTAATAGAAGTTCCGACAAACTCTGCTCCAAAAATAGCTGCCTCTGGATTGTTGTAATCAGTTGTCAGGTTGGAAGCCCAGCTTGCATGTACATCTCCAGTAAGAACAATCATGTTGTTGATGTCTTTGCTAGCAACAAAGTCGGTAATATGTTGGCGTGCAGCCGGATAGCCGTCCCATGAATCCATGCTGAATTTTGGAGCCGTGCTGGATCCCGATTTGCGCTGCGCAAAGAAAATTTGCTGAGCTAAAACATTCCATTGAGATTTTGAGTTCCCTAGATTGTCTAGCAGCCATTTTTGTTGTTCTGCACCAAGCAGAGTTCGGTTTGGATCCAATGATTCCGCTGTATGAGCTTTTGAACCATCCCCATTCGCTTGGTCATCACGGTACTGGCGCGTATCCAAAACATAGAAATTCGCTAAATCGCCATAAGTGAAATCCCTGTATAATTGCATGCCGCCATCGTGAGGCAATGATGACCTGCGGAGCGGCATGTGTTCGTAGTATGCCTGGTACGCAGCTGCACGGCGCTTGATAAACTCTTCGACAGACTGTCCTTTTTCCGGAATTACATTGGCGTAATTGTTTTCCACTTCATGGTCATCCCATGTCACAACCCATGGAAATGCAGCGTGTGCAGCCTGTAGGTGTTCATCTGAACGATATTGTGCATGGCGATTGCGATAATCTTCAATCGTGATAATCTCATCGCCTTTGTGGGCACGGACATTTCCTGTTGGCGACAAATACTCGTTTGTACCGTATTCATATATGTAATCGCCTAAGTGGAACACAAGGTCGAGCTCCTCATTCGCCATATGCTTGTACGCAGTGAAATAGCCGTGTTCATACTGCTGACAGGAAGCAAATGCAAACGTCATGCTCGCTACACTGGAACCTGCTGCCGGAAGGGTTTTTGTTTTTCCAACTGGGCTGATTTCATTACCGCTTTTGAAACGGTAATAGTAAATGGTATTCGACTTCAAGCCGCTTACTTCTACATGGACAGAGTGTGCGAGGCTTGGTGACGCATGTTCTGTTCCCCGCTTTATTACGTTACGGAAGTTTGCATCAGTTGCTAGCTCCCAATTGACTGGAACGATATGATCTGGCATCCCACCGCCATTTAACGGATCCGGCGCTAACCTTGTCCATAAAACAACACTTTCTGAAAGCGGATCGCCTGAAGCAACACCAAGTGTAAAAGGTTATTCGCTGAAATTTGGAGCGGCATCTACTTTAAATCCTCCCAATGATTGAGCAATTGTCAGCCCAAGGGACAGCCCCGCAATCTTTCCGGCTCCATGAAGGAAGCTGCGGCGGTCAATATTCTTTTTAAAATTTTGTTCGTTAAACTTTCGAATTAATTCCTCCAAAGACTTCTCATTTGTCATAATTTCTTCCCCTCTCAAATTCATTTTCTTAAAACACAGTTTGAATTATAGAGGGCATTTGTTAACAGAATATTGAAGATATGTAAATCAAAAAATAGACTTCAACGTCAGGTAGTAAATTGTTATCAATACTTTCGACTCTGAAGGAAATGAATTTTATAATTAAGAATATCCACTTTTTTCAATCAACGGTATATTTTCACTATTTTTTCTAGTCTCTATCTCCTATTTTTCTTAATAATCTCTTTATAAAAAACTTACAAATCTACTAAAACTTTTCCTTTATAGACGTTTTTACGGAATATTTTTTCTGCCTTTGATATTAGTCCAAGCATTTTATCACTTTTTCAATATATTAATCATGAGGTGATGAAAACATGGTTAAGGTTTTTATTGATCCTGGACATGGCGGTTCGGACCCTGGCGCTGTGGGGAATGGTTTACAGGAAAAGACTCTTACTTTCCAAATAGCTACAACCCTAAGAGATATTCTACTAAATGAATATGAAGGTGTTTCCGTCTTAATGAGCAGGACAGGCGATCAGACTGTCAGCTTAAGTCAAAGAACAGATGCAGCAAATAATTGGGGAGCTGACTTTTATCTCTCCATCCATATCAATGCCGGTGGAGGAACAGGCTTCGAAAGTTATGTCTATCCAGGAGTAGCTGCCCCTACTACCACTTACCAGGATATCATTCATGAAGAGATTCTAAAGGTAGTAGAATTTGCAAATCGTGGTGAAAAAACAGCTAATTTCCATGTATTAAGAGAATCAAACATGCCAGCGTTGTTGACGGAAAATGGCTTTATCGATAATACCAACGACGCTAACAAACTAAAATCATCCAGTTTCTTAGCCGCAATTGCAAGAGGACACGCTAATGGAATCGCAAGGGCATTTAGTTTGACGAAAAAACCAACTGCTCTCTATAAAGTCCAAATCGGCGCTTTTCGTATTAAATCGAATGCGGACAACCTAGCTGCAGAGGCAAGAGCCAAAGGATTTGATGCTGTTGTTTTATTAAGAGATGGTCTTTACAAGGTACAAATCGGTGCTTTTGCATCAAAAGAAAATGCAGACTCTTTAGCTGCTAAAGCAAGGGCCGCCGGATTTGATGCCATCGTCTATTTAGAATAATAAGACCTTTTAAGATAAAAGACTAAAGGAAGCTCTTAATTGGGCTTCCTTTTCTATTGCTTTTGATAGACATAGAGTCCTCTATTAAATTTATATTTCTATTCCTTATTGGTAAGACGCGGTTGAATAATCGGGGTTTTGTCCTTCCCAACCTCAATGAAAGACATTTTGCTTTATGCTCCTTCATAACCTCGATGAAAGACATTTTGCTTCATGCTCCGGATGGTTTTGTCCTTCATAACCTCGATGAAGGACATTTCACTTTCAATTCCGGAAGGTTTTGTCCTTCACACCCTCGATGAAGGACATTTCACTTCCGATTCCGAAAAATTTTGTCCTTCATAACCTCGATGAAGGACATTTTGCTTCATGCTCCGGATGGTTTTGTCCTTCATAACCTCGATGAAGGACATTTCACTTTCAATTCCGGAAGGTTTTGTCCTTCACACCCTCGATGAAGGACATTTCACTTCCGATTCCGAAAAATTTTGTCCTTCATAACCTCGATGAAGGACATTTCACTTCCGATTCCGAAAAATTTTGTCCTTCATAACCTCGATGAAGGACATTTTGCTTCATGCTCCGGATGGTTTTGTCCTTCATAACCTCGATGAAGGACATTTCGCTACTGATCCCGGATGGTTTTGTCCTTCATAACCTCGATGAAGGACATTTCGCTACTGATCCCGGATGGTTTTGTCCTTCATAACCTCGATGAAGGACATTTCACTTTCAATTCCGGAAGGTTTTGTCCTTCACACCCCCAATGAAGGGCACTTTCCCTACGCTATCAAGAAATTTTGTCCTTCACATTCAGGATCAACTGATTAAAGTTTTACTCCAGAAACGAGAAAAAAAAGCCCCAGAATGATTATTCTGGGGCTGCTAAACTTCAAAAACTGTTAATTTACTTTAATATTTTTTGATAGAATTCTAATCTATCATGCGCATTTTCTTTAATGATGATGTCAACGCCACTATCCACGAATTTTTCCACATTCCCGCCATTTATCACTTTCATGGCCGTTTCAACGCTTAAATATCCCATATCATACGGGTTTTGGGCAACGGTCCCTGGGATAGTTTCATCTGTGATTAACTTAAGCATCTCGGTAAGTCCATCCGGTCCGATTACAGGGATGGTAAGTCCCTGGTTGTTGATCACCTTGATGGCTGGAAAAGCGATTTCGTCATGGGTGGTGATTACCCCTTTTATATCCGGGTAATCGTTCAACAGGTTTATAACCGCCGTTTGAACGTTTTTTTCATCATTGGTTATTCCCGTTTTGGAATAGGCGATTTCGACGCCTGCATCATTTAAGGATGTTATAGCTCCATCGACGCGTTCCCTAAACACGGAGAAAGACAAATCTCCCCCGATGATAGCAATTTTATCCCCTGGCTGCAGCTGCGAAGCTAAAAACGCTCCCGCTTTTTTTCCTAAATCCAAGTTATTGGTTCCGATATAAGCCGTTTTATTTTTAAGAGGAATATCAGTATCTACTAGCAATACCGGGATATCGGTAAACTTTTCTAGTGTTGGCCTGACAGATGAACTGATTGGGGAGACAATCATCACATCCGGCTTTTCATTGTACGTCTTTTCTAATAGTTTCGCCTGTTCTTCCACTGTTTCATTCCTTGGTACTATTACCTTTCCATCAATCCCAAAATCTTCAAACGCTTTTTCCACTCCGGATTTCATCACGCGCCAATAGGGAGAATCCGACTCCTTTAACACAACAACCACCTTCGGTTTTTTTTGAGCAAAGGATTCAGTAAAATAACCCAAAACAAAAATAGAAATGACCACACCGATGATAAAAATTATTTTTCCTTTCGTTAACACAGCATCTCTCCTCCCCTTTCCTTTAAGACCTCACTAAACTGGGGATGATGTGAAATCGAATGGAGAATGTGGTCCCGTCATCACCTGTTGCAATTTCAATTTTCGCATCGTGCCGTTTGGCTACACTATAACAAATTGCTAATCCCAATCCTGTTCCCGTTTCCTTTGTGGTAAAGAAAGGTGTTCCTAGTTTTGATAATACTTCCGGACTAATCCCCTGTCCTTCATCTTTAATTTGCAGGACAACTGATTGCTTTTCCATAAACGTTTTGATTGTGAGTTTTCCGCTAGAGGCCATGGCATCCAGACCATTTAAGGCAATATTTAAAATCAACTGGCGGATTTCTTTTTCATCTAAGAATATATCCGGGCATTCTCCTAATTCCAGCTTCAGATGTTTATTGGAGCGTAATGCCTCCGCTTGAATGAGCGGGAATAATGCTTCAATGATCGAGTTTAGGCTCTGTTCCTTTTTGACACTGATTTTATTTTTCGCCAGGTTAAGAAACTCAGTAATAATCGAGTTCGCCCTGTGGAGTTCCTCTAACATTAAATCGATAATTTCAGGAGATAAATTATCAATTTTATTCCGTGATAATTGTAAAAATCCTTGAACGGTTGTCATCGGGTTTCTGATTTCATGAGCGATTCCAGCTGCCATCTCCCCAATTAAATTTAAGCGGTCCAGGCGATAAATTTCTTTCTCGAGATGTACCCGGTCGGTAATATCGGTCAAAACAATCAGTGTACACGGTTCGGACTGGATATCAATCATTTCCGTTGATAATAATCCGGAGCGAACTTCCCCGTTTTTCGTCTCATACTTGATTTTCTTGTTTCGAATCGTTTTATTAAGATCAATGTACGTACCCGTAGCTTCGTCGATAAAGTTTATATGGTTGAGTTTTTGATTGACCAAATCATCACATTGATATCCAGTAAATTTCCTCCAGCTCGAATTTACTTCAATAAAGCCCAGGTCTTTTTTTGATAAAATCGCCATTAAACAAGGACTGGATTCAAAAATTATGCGGAACCGTTCTTGGGAGCGAAACAGATGATCTGTGATTTTTTTTCGTTCCTCAATCTCTTTGTGGAGTTTCTCATTCGCCCGGATTAACTCAACGGTTCGTTCTTCGACGATATGTTCCATATTGTTAAACTTCTGTTTTTTCACTTCTTCTATTTGCTTTCTTTCTGTGACATCGCGAATGGTACAAACGAATATCTGTTCATCCTCTATGATGGTGGAAGCAATTAATAGATCCGCAAAGAAATAACTTCGGTCCTTTCGCCAGGCAACGACTTCAATCACCTTTCCAACTGATTGTCTAATGGTTGAGAAGAATGAGGAGGTTGAGTCACTGATTTCTTCATCTTTTCCGTTAAGAAAAAGCTTCAGAATATGTTTTCCCAGCAAATCCTCGGCTTGGTAGCCAAACATGTTTTTGATTGCAGGATTCACGGATAAAATTGAGCCATAATGATCATACGTTACGATGGTGTCGGTAATCGTGTCACTTATGGCTTTTGACAATGCCTCGGTCCGTCTTAAATTTAGTGTTGTCCGATCTAGCTTTTTATTCACTTCATTCAATTCAAGTAAACGACCTAAGTCTGTCTGAATGATATTTTCTTGATGAGTTTGGTGAATTTTTACAAATTGTTCAATTTTCTTTTTCAACGTTTCTGGATGAAAGGGTTTAAAAATATAATCAATCGCCCCGACAGAATATCCTTGATGAACATGCTCCATATCTTGACTAATCGCTGTAATAAAAATAATCGGAATATTTTTAGTCTTTTCTCTCGCTTTTATTAGCTGGGCTGTTTCAAAGCCATTAAGTCCTGGCATTTGAACATCTAATAAAATCACCGCAATCTCATGTTGAAGCATGCATTTTAACGCTTCTTTTCCAGAAATGGCGCTTATTAAATTATAGTTTGGGGATGTGAGTACAGCTTCCAGCGCCAGAAGATTTTCTGGATGATCGTCCACCATTAAAATATTAACCTTTTTGGCAGGTTTCCTATTTAACTTTTCGATAGAGTCTTTCTGGTCCATCAAATTCTCTGTAGCAGTTTTCATATCGTGTAAATTTAACCCCCTCTCTTTTTCCTAAGCCAAGAAAACCAGAGATGCTTAGGCTATCGTACATTAATTGATGAACATGGTTTTGTAAATCCTTATTAAAATAGATGAGTACATTTCGACATAGAATTAGATCAAATTCGTTAAAAGAATGATCCGATACGACATTATGCTGGGCAAAAACGATATTTTTTTGAAGGAACGGGTGGAAACAGACCTTATCGTCAACGGCTTTGTAATATTCGGAAAAGGCCCGTTTCCCGCCGGCTTCAATATAATTCTTCGTATAAAGCTGCATCCCTTCTAAAGGAAAGGTACCCAGCCTTGCTTTTTCGAGAATATTGATATTTATATCCGTGGCATAGAGTCTCGTTTTTTCATAGATTCCTTCTTCATGGAGAAGAATTGCCATTGAATACACTTCTTCACCGGAAGAACATCCAACATGCCATATTCGAATCGCAGGATAGTCTTTTAGTAAAGGAATTACCTTTGTTCGTAAACTCTTAAAAAAGGATGGATCTCGAAACATCTCAGTTACATTGATGGAAAAATCTGCGAGCAAATGGGCCATCGTTCCAGGGTTCCGAAGGATTTTTTCCTGTAAAGCTGAAATGCTAGTTAATCTTTCCATATGAACCCTATGGTTAATTCGCCTTTGGATGAAAGGATAGGCATAGTTTCTAAAATCGTAACCATAATACCGATACACTGCTTCTAGAAGTAATTCGATTTCAATTCTTTCGATTTCTTCTGCAACTTCGATTGTTTTTATGTTTGTGATTTTCTAGCCCTCCCTACTAAACAGCCAAACTTGCATTAATGAGAACAACTGGTCCAAGTTAATCGGTTTGCTAATATAATCGGTTGCACCAGCCTCAAGACACTCTTCACGGCTGCGTTTCATTGCTTTTGCTGTTAGGGCGATGATTGGCAGCTTTTCGAAATGATGGATTCGGCGAATATGTTGGATGGCCTCAAATCCGTCCATCTCCGGCATCATAATGTCCATTAGAATCAGGTCAGTATTTGGATGGTCTTGTAAGACTTCTAACGCTTCCCGGCCATTTTCTGCGACTAGAATCTCCATCTCATGGTTTTCTAGTGCGATGGTTAAGGCATATACATTGCGGATATCATCATCCACGATCAGAATTTTCTTGTTCCGCAAAACCGATTTTCCATGTTGAATCATGGGTTCTTCTTCGCATATTTGAACATGAGTTCTGAGCAAATATTCCTCATCCAAACTTACCGCTGCTTCCTGACGTGCCGGCATTGTTTCTGGTAGCTTATTCGTTTGTAGAGATGGCAGATATAGCGTAAAAGTGCTTCCTTTCCCAATCTCACTTTCTACTTCAATAAACCCGCCTAATAATTGAGCAAGTTCCCGGCTGATCGACAGCCCCAATCCCGTACCGCCGTATTGTCGGCTTGTTGTCCCATCTGCCTGTCTGAAGACATCAAAGATCGTCTCTTGTTTTTCTTTCTCGATGCCAATACCTGTATCAACGACGGAAAAAGCCAGCATCGGATTGGTGTGATTTTCATCCTTTAGAACTTGGCGGATTAGTAAGGAGACGCGGCCATGATCGGTAAATTTGAACGCATTGGAAAGAAGATTTTTTAAGATTTGCTGCAGACGTTGATCATCTGTTGAAAAAGTTTCTGGTACATCTCTTTCGATTTTAATGGTAAATTCGACATTTTTCTGAAGAGCGACAGGTGAGAATTGACCATCAATAAAATCTCGTAGTTTCTCTACTTCTATTAGTTTTGGAATTACTTCGAGTTTGCCTGATTCCACTTTCGCTAAATCAAGAATATCGTTGATTAAATTCAGCAAATCATTGCCGGAAGAGTAAATGGTTTTAATATACTCCTGTTGCTTTGCTGTCAAATTTCCTTCCCCGTTTTCAGAGAGGATTTGTGCCAAAATGAGCAAACTATTCAATGGTGTTCTTAGTTCATGAGACATATTTGCAAGAAACTCAGTTTTATATCGAGAGCTAAGTTCCAGTTGCTGGGCTTTTTCTTCAAGTGCTGCACTGACCTTTTCGATTTCGAAGTTTTTTTGTTTAGAGGCTTCGTACTGTTCCTCCAGTTTTTCATTTGTTGTTCTTAATTCCTCTTGTTGCAGCTGCAGTTCCTCTGATTGAGCTTGTAACTCCTCGGTTAATGCTTGTGATTCCTGCAGTAATTTTTCTACCTTCATGTGGTTCACAATACTATTCATTTTAATCCCAATATTGTTATTCACTTCTTCGAGCAATTTAATCTGCAGGGAACTTAGGGTCTCAAAAGATGCCATTTCAATCACCGCAAGGAGAACGCCTTCAAATACTACAGGTAAAACCATGACCATTTTCGGCGAAGCTTCTCCCAGGCCAGAACCAATTTTTATATAGTCGTCCGGGACTTGCTCTAAAAAGATCGGGCGCTTTTCGAGGGCACATTGGCCGACTAAACCCTCTCCTAATTGAAATTGTTTCCGTTCCACCATTCCACCGAAAGAAGCATAGGCTGAGATTCGATTTAAAAACGGCTCCCCCTTTTCTACTTCCTTTAAATAAAAGACACCGCAGCTTGCTCCGACCATCGGTACCAGCTTTGCCAGTAACATATCGGCTAACATCTGGACATTTTCTACTTCAGGATAAAGGGTGGCAATTTCAGCTATCTTTGTATTGAGCCAGCTCTGCTCTTCTGCTTTTTCCTTTAATTGTTTTTCAAGTTGACTATGTTCCTCTAGTGCTTTGGCCATTTTATTAAAGGCCCCAGCAATTTCACTCAATTCTCCTTTTGAGGAAATCTCAATACGCGGTAACTTATCAAAATCACTTGCAGTTGCCTGTTTCATGACATCGGTTACCTTGTTAAGATTATTGGTCGTGCTTTTGATAATCCAGATAGCAAAACTTATTCCAATCAGTAAGCTGATGGCAAGGTAGATATAAATATTTTCAACTGCCCAATTGTATGTATCTTTCGAGCGCAGCAGTTCATCTTTCAATTCTTGTTCTTGCAGTCCGTGCAACAGTTCTGCTATTTGTGCCATTCTCTGCCTAATGAGTTCCGTATCTTGCCAAAAAGTTGGATGGATTTCCGATTCCCCATTCAGTTTTTTTGCAATTAACGCTTGCTGGCTCATATTCCGATACGATTCATGCAAGGTTTTAAATTTAGCAATAAGTTCTTGAGATTTTTCTTGCGAGTCTTTCTTCTCCAGTGATTCAATTGCCACCTGTAAATTGGTATTGGAATTTTCCCAGGCGTTGGTTCCCGATTGATCATCAGTATCATTCAACATACTATCTAATTCTCTTGATATTCTAAAAGTCTCATATTGGATCATTGAGGCAATTTCAATTCTCTCATTTAAATCATTAATCACGACATTCATTTTAACAGTCGATTGTTCTAACATCTTCATTAAAATGACAACAATAATGATAATAATTAGCAGTAACGATCCTATGCTCGAATAGAGCTTCGTTCTAAAGCGCATATTTCCCCTCCTTTTTTACTATAAATTAGATCCCTTCATACTATCAAAAGTTCATTGTTAACTAATCTATCAAAAATTTTTCCATTTTTAATAATACTTTATACACTTAAATATCGTCTATATATTCTTTTATAAAAGGATCAAGTAAAGCCTTGGTAATAGTAGACAAAAGTAAGATTACAAAATTTTTGTATAAAATTCGACAGGAATATAGAAAACTCATATTCTATAATTTCCTATTAAATCTTGGTCAAAGATTCATTGTCTTTACTTTATGTCGATTCACGCCAATTAAATGTCGGAATGTTTTGATTCTATCAATTGAAGCTGTTTGTTACAATGAAAAAAATTGTCAATTGTACAGCTTGAAAGGGGCAGAAAACTAATGCAAAAACTTTTAGATACAAAAGTAATGGAAGATTTACTAATAAATGAAGAAGATGATTTAGAAGCAGAAGAGTTGTACTACAAACTTTGGGAAGATGATCGACTCTAAAATAAGAAGGGAATGCCGCAGCATTCCCTAATCGTTTCTGTTGATTCAGTTCAAATATCTAAACCTCAACCTCTTCTTGAACAGCATTGGATACCTCTAAAAGTTTTTCCCACTGTTCATATAAGATGTTAGCAGTCTCATAGTCTTCGTAGTCCGCCGTCGGACCTTCCAGTAATTTCGCTGTTAAATGAGAAAACAGTCCTTCCCATCCCTCTAAACTTTCATTATCAACAAGGTTTGATAACATCGGTTTGGTTCTAATCCAATTGGAGTAAAGGTTATCACACCATTCTAATAAATCTTCACGGTATTGCCTTAGCTCCGCTGTAACCTCATCTTGGTCGGTTCCTGCCTCCATCTCCTCTTGAAAATCATCCGTTTCCTGGGATTCCTGGATTTGTTTTGGTTCTTCCATAAGGGTATCTTGGTTAGATTCAACCTCCACCTCCTCTTGGAGAACGTCTGATTCTTCCTCTTCCAGTTCCGAACGAACATTCATTTCGACTGCCATCGCTTCACGGTATGAATTTGATTCTTGATACAAATGCTCCATTTGTTCATATATGCCTTTAGCAATTTCATAATCCTCATAATCCGCTGTAATGTCTTCCTGTAACTTCGCTTTTAATTGACGGCACGATTCTTCCCATTCCCTTAAGCTTTCAAGATCAAAGAGTTTTGAAAATCGCGGTTTCATACTTTCCCAATTTAACTCAACGGTCTGACACCATTCCAGTAACTCATCACGGTATTGTTTTTGTTCATTCATTTTAGTTACACTCCCCATTTTTATTTGCGCTATCATACTTTTAAAAGGTCACAATCCCATACTATGTACCGTGATTGTCCCGGGATTAGACCTTTACCCATAGGCGAAAAGCATGACTTTGATCATTAGATGGAGAGATTTGTTTTCTTCAAACGTAACCAAGACAATAAAATTAATACCCTTCAATCCAAAAAGTTGTCAGCGCCACCGTCGTAATCGCCATACAAGAATAAAGAAAGCTATCTAATTCCAGAAAACTAAAACCAGCTAATACAACCAGTCCATCAAGTAAAATAATGACAAGAGCTAAATTTAAAGAGAACTTTCCAGAAATAATTTTTGCGAGTAAGTCCGTTCCGCCGGTGCTAGTCTTATATCGGAGCATTAAACCTATACCCAACCCGATGATGACTCCTCCAATTAATGCGCTGCCAAGGTTGGATACAAAAAATTCATTCCGTAATGGAGCAAACAAGTCAATACACAAGGAAGAAATTAATAACCCCTGTAAACTGCTAAAGAAATAGCCTCGTTCATTCATGGTGGCATATAGACAGATGGGAACGCTTAAAGCGATCATGGTCATCCCTGTCTGAAAATGAAAAAAGTAATGAAGGATTAATGCTATCCCAAGAATTCCGCCATCTATTAAATGATGTGGTACGAGAAACCCATTAACCCCAATTCCTAATAACATACTGCCAATAATCGTAGCGCCTAATTTCTGAAAAATAACGATCACCTTGTCCAGTCTTTTTTACTCTATTCTATGTCGCAATCCTAGAAATAAGAATGATTAGATTTAGGCCTGAAACTTATGATTATCAATAGAAATGATCGCCTGATCCCCTGATGTTCTCGCAATTTCCCTTGTCTCTTCTACCAGCATCGAGATATGTTTACAACATTGCTGAGCACCCTTCACTAGAAGTGGAACTCCAATAGAGTCTATTCCTACTCCTCTTGAAAAGAAACCGCCCAAAGTCATTGCCAGCGGGACAACAGGTGATGTATTTGAAAAGATAATTCTTTCATTCAATTGATAACGATTCATCATGATTTCACTAAAATCAAATAAGGATGAGAGTACTAGTTTCTGTCTTCGTTTTCCTAGTGTATATACAGGATTTCCTTCATCGTCTTTTCCATGAAAAATAAATCTTCCAGCATCTTTTTTCTTTAGTTTATTAAAATTAGGGATTGCTAATATTTCCTCCTTTTCAAGGATTTTTGAAGGTTCTGTTATGATGTTAAGATGATAGGCAGCAGCCAATGATGTAGAATGTGTTCCTCCAAAGTCATGGTAAATATATATCATATATATCCTCCTATATTTCTTTAACCACGAGACTCCTGAAGCTGGTGGCTTCTTATTCAAATCGCTACATCACAATACCGTGTTTGATGATTTCTACTTTTACTTTGGGATTAAATTTAATATTCTTAAAATACTCCTTCTGATCTTGCGCTTTCCAGGTTTCGGGATGCAGCGCAATCAGTCTTCTTCCAATGCCAAATGCATCACAGTTCGCGTCTTGTAATGTTTTAATCACCCTTTTCGCTTCCACAGTAAGCTCTTTTGATAAGACCTTATTTAATCGATCAATTTCCTTCGGAACATCCCCTTTTGGGTACTCTTCAACACCAATCTTTAAATTTAGGTTAATCTGAGCGAAAACCTCTCCCTCTTTTACGGTAACCTTTAATTTCCTTTTCATATTCTGAACATTAAAGGAAATGTAATTATTCAATATTTCCTTATCCCCATTCACTTGTTTTGTAAATCGTGCGTATTTTCCTTTTTTGTTATTCAATAGGTTTAGGAGGGTAGCGTCCTGTGGCGGTAAATTTCCGGCATATTTTTTTTCATTCATTAAGGCCAGCCCGACAACTACCACGCTTTTCTTTTGATTCATTTTAAGATATGGAAGGACGATATCTTCACCTGGGTCCAGCATTTCTGAAGCGAGTGTCTGGATGGTTTGATCTGGAATTAACGAGTTTTCTTCTGCACTGATTAATGCACCCTGGATATATTCACTAACGTTTTTCTCATGCTTTGGTTTAATATTCAGCAGATCAACCGCTTCTCCTTCGACAACTCCTAATGTCGCGCCCAAAGAATTCCTCGGGTCTCTCCAAATCACATCTAACGTTTGATAAATTCCCATCCCCGCCATTTTTTCACCGAAAAGGATGAGCTTATTTTTCGATGTATCTAAGATTCCGGATATTTCACGGTCAATTTTCAGCCGTCCAGCCCTTGGTGTAGGACCAGTCGCAGAAAATGTTTCACTTTTCACCGAGGCAAGTGGTCCTCCGGATGCCTCCTCAATGATAGGGATGCTAACTCCTAATAAAATTTCATTTTTCGGAGTTAAATCCAAACTTAAAATCTGGACCAAAACCGCATTTTTCATCAGATGCTGATCCCAGCATCCCGAGAGGAACATGCATAAAATTACAACGATTAGCAGTCTGCCTTTCATGCCTTATTCACCACTTCTTTTTTTGACAAAACCAACGAAAGAATTAAAAGAAAAACAGGTATTAGGACAATAAAAATATAGTGCGTCGGCCCTAGGAATTGATTAAAATGTTCAAAGTCTCTTTGTTGATCCGGCAATAGTGCTAAAAGTAAATAGACCCCGGCCACCGCCGGGAGAAACGGGGTATGGCGCTTTTTTTTAAAAAGACTTGCCAAGCCTATTGCTGATAATAATAGCCAGTTCGCAATCGAAGTCGCAACAATGACCAGCCAGAGTGATAAGAAAAATAAATCCGTCCGCTCCAAGACCTGAAATGAATAAGCTTTAATCATATACAATATTGGCTCTGGAGTCAGTGCAATATCTGCATTGGTTTCGAAATAGACCAAACTCGCAAATACCATAAAGGTATAATAGAATGTCACAAAAATATTTGATGTTGTAATCGCCATCAGCTTCTCTTTTCCAGTGGATTGAACAAAAGGATGAATAAAAAGAAAAACTTCAAACCCTAACATCGAGAATGCCGCTTCCTTTGAACCGCTCAATATCGGTTGAATGCCATTATTCCCTATCGGAAGAATATAGAGGAAATTCGCATCTTTCATGGTATACAAAATCAACACGAGCAGGACAATCAGGATTGGGGATACCAGGACATAAAACCTCGCGATACTCGTTAAACCCGCACTGACGATGTAGATGCAGGTGATTAATATTAACACCATGGTGATCCAATTAGGGGTTCGTGGTAATATCCATTTATCGATAAGGTCACTATATCTTGCTAAAACTAAACTCCCTGTTACCATAAAATAGAGTGAATAACTGAAGATAAAGAACTTCCCGAGAAAAGTCCCTAATACTTTAGGGAGTATTTGATATAGGGTTGAGGTTGGAAATCTTCTGCAAAGTCCCCAAAAGACGAAAACAATCCCCTGTGAAATCAGTCCGGCAATTAGAGTTGACATCCAGGCATCCTGTTTGGCTACTGATGCCACATCATGCGGCAGCGATAAAATTCCAACACCGATTTGGGCTTGGATAATATAGAAGACTAACTGCTTATTGGTGATCTTATTCCCGTTCAGTTTCATTACTCTTCCAGCCCCTTGATAAGGATTGCTTTTGCATGATTCTTGGTTTTGAATCGAGCGGACGTGTATTAAATTTCCATAGGGGTAACCTTATAAACGTATCTTTAATATCTTTCAATCGAAACGGTGCCCAAGGTGCAAAATAAGCTGTACCAAAGGATTCTAGCCTGCATAAATGAGATAAGGTAAACATAAAACCGAACATAATCCCAACAAAACCAAAGGTTGACGCCAAGAGCATATGGGGAAAACGTAAAAACCGGACGGCATCACTCATTTCTGTGGTTGGGATACTGTAGGCGGCGACGGCGGTAATCGCTACTACTACAATCATGGTATTTGAAATAAGACCTGCGCGGACAACCGCATCACCGATAACAAGACCCCCAACAATACCAATGGTTTGACCAATTCTTGATGGCAGCCGGACCCCTGCTTCACGAATCAATTCAATCGTCAATTCCATCACCAGTGCTTCAATTAACGGCGGAAAGGGAATATTTCTGATGGAACTAACAACAGGAAGAACTAAATCGTCCGGCAGTACTTCAAAATGAAAACCAATCACCGCAATGTAAAATGCCGGTAAGTTAACCGCTATGATTATACTTACAAGCCTCATCGCGCGGATAAACGATCCAATCATCCAGCGTGAATTATAATCATCAGGTGATTGAAAAAAGGCAAAGAATGTAACAGGTATGAGTAAACAAGAAGGATTTCCCTCCATAAAAACAGCCACTCTGCCCTCGTTCAAATGACCGATTACACGATCCACCCTTTCGGTTGTTAGAATCTGCGGAAAAGGTGACTAGGTTGAGTCTTCTACTAATTCTTGAAGATATCCGATACTAGGGATATGGTCCAAGGAAATATGTTCCACCCTGCGTTTGAATTCGCTAATTATTTCTTTGTTTGCAAGATTTTTTAGATAAACCATGCTAATCTTGGTTTGAATTTGCTCACCCACTGTTAAATGTTCCATGGTCAGGTCTGACGTTCTGATCGATTTCCTCACTAAATGAAGATTCGTCATAAGGTTTTCAATAAATCCTTCATGGGATCCCTGAATAATTTGTTCATTACTAGGTTCCATAACGGCACGGTCTCTGCTGATTGTCACTTCCAGCATGTAGAATTGTTGGTCCCCCTCAAAAATAACGACACAGGCTCCGTTTAAAAGTGCTTTTTCAGCCTTGATTAGGTTTTCTGATTTCTGAAAGGTAGATTTAAGTACATTTTCAAACTCGTTTTCCTCCGCTTCCATAACGGGCTTTAAAATTACATTATGAATTTTATCTTTATCCGCCATCGTATTTAAAGATACAAGGATTCCACGGTTATTTCTGACCTTAAATTCCTTAATCATTAAATCATCGGAACCGGAAAATGTATCTTTAAAAAAAGCAATATTTTCGTCTATCAATGGATACACCTTTCTAAACGATTGAGACTCCTGCCTAGAAGGAACTGGTTTGGAGTCTTTTTTCATGAAGTTTTTGAAAACCTGTAAAAAGAGTTTCATTTTTTTACTCCATTTGAATGTTTTTCCATTACTTTCCCCTGAAATTGGTAAAACTATGTCAAACGTTTTAGCGGAGGTTTACTAATTTGAATCTGTTAACGACAGAACAATGGGATGAAGTTTTATGGGACAGGGTTAAGGATATATATAATGAGGCATTTGGAGAAGGGAAGCCTGAAAGAATCATCCGAAATATGTTTGAGAAACACCTTTGTTCTCTGCATGTGGCCATGTTAGGAGATGCAGCGGTTGCGGTCGCGGTTACTGGTTCAATTAAAGGATCTCGAATTTTAATAATTGAATATCTCGCAGTACGGGTCGACTTTCGAGGTCTTGGAATCGGTAAAGACTTTGTTAAAAAAATAAAAGAGTGTGCTGTTCTAGAGGCAGAGTATGATTTCATCCTTCTTGAAGCTGAATGTGAGAATACTCCTGAAAACCTTAGCCGAATCTACTTCTGGGAAAAGTGTGGTTTTAAACGTATTGATGACTATATCCACCATTATATTTGGGTTCCCGAACCGTATATCGCGATGGTTCTTGGCCTGCATAACGACTATAAGATACCAGATTCCGGTAAAACCTTATTCAAGTACATCGAGAAATTCCATAAAAAATCCTTTCAACAAAAGTAAAAAATTCTTTAGAACAAAAAAACACCACCAATATGTCGATGGATTTACATACGACCCTGGTGGTGTTTATGTGCTCTTACTTGCTCGTTTTTATCTACATTTTTTCTAAATAGCATTACTTCTTTTTAATTTTGTAATTCTTGTGATTCACGATGGTTGTAAGTGGTTCATCTTTCACTTTTGAATAACCGTATTGAACGATAACAGAATTTTCTCTAACGCCCGTAATCGTTCCTTCATAAGATTCCCCATCACGTTTAAAAGAAATCACATCACCAATATTTGCTGTTTCCATTATTTTATCACCCTTTTTTTATAATACCCAGGGTGAGTAAATGAAATACTCGCTTGTTTCCGTTTGTGGATCATTACTACGAATTCCTTTTTGAAACTCAATGACTGCCTTAAAGATGCCCTGTGTTTTTAACCTTTGAGGTACAGTAAAACAATTAGAAAAATGATGAGCCCAATTAAGAAAATAGGGCCAACACCTGAACTGTATACGATGTAGATTTTAACATGAAGAATCACATTCACAATTAGGATAACTAGTAAGCAAAAAAGCAATATAATCACTAACTCTACATTTTTATTCCTATTCAAAGAATCAGACCCCTTCTAGACGCAGCTTTAGTAGGGAAACTCGATGTAACTTGTCTTATTCTTTCGGTCTTAATATAATTATTTTTCTTTCACATGAATTATTCCAACCTTTACGAACCCCGTTTCCAACATTTCCTATATAAAAACCTCGTCACAATTATGTGAACGAGGTTTTGTTTTTAATAGTTGAATTAAGCAAATACTTGACTCGTTTTCATTAACTTCTCTCGTGCAGCAATATACTCTTGATGAAGCTTTTCGACGTATGCTGCTGTACTTGTGATTTCATTGATGACGCCAATTCCCTGGCCGCTTCCCCAAATATCCTTCCATGCCTTCGCCTTGCCATCTCCACCAAAATTCATTTTCGAAGGATCACTTTCTGGAAGTGCATTCGGGTCCAAACCGGCAGCCCGAATGGACGGAGCAAGATAGTTACCATGAACACCGGTAAATAGATTGCTATTTACGATATCATCTGAGCTGCTTTCTACAATAGCTTGTTTATATTCATCAACAGCCCTTGCTTCGTGCGTCGCAATGAATGGCGAACCAATATAAGCAAAATCAGCACCAATAGCTTGAGCAGCAAGAATCGCGTTTCCGTTGGCAATCGACCCCGACAGCGCTAATGGTCCATCGAACCACTGACGGATTTCTTGAATCAATGCAAACGGGCTCTTGTCACCAGCATGACCGCCAGCACCTGCGGCCACCGCAATCAAACCATCTGCTCCTTTATCAATGGCTTTATGCGCAAATTTGTTATTAATCACATCGTGAAAAACAATACCTCCATAGCTGTGTGCAGCAACATTGATTTCTTCACGAGCACCTAGTGACGTAATGATAATGGGAACCTTATATTTTACACATAATTCCATATCATGTTCAAGTCGGTCATTGGTCTTGTGGACAATTTGATTAATCGCAAACGGCGCTGCTGGTCGTTCTGGATTACGTGCATTGTAGGCTGCAAGCTCTTCTGTGATTTCTGCCAGCCACTCATCCAACTGCGATGCCGGCCTTGCGTTCAGCGCTGGCATGGAACCCACGATTCCCGCCTTACATTGTTCAATCACGAGCTTTGGATTACTAATAATAAAAAGTGGTGACCCGATAACAGGAAACCTCAAATTTTTAAGGATCGACGGAACTTTCCCCATATGTACCCTTCCTCCATTCATCATTAAAGATTAATAGTTTACATGTATTTAAGTGAAAACTGTCTACTAGCTTATCAAAAAATTTACCATATTTATGAAAACGTAGTCAATTTATTTCAGAAATTTTAAAAGAATTTGATAATAATAATTTCGCTGATTGATTGAATTATACAGGAACGTCCGTTTCCTGCATATGGCGGACAAAATTCACCGGTAAATTCATCAAAATATCCTTCAGCCTCTTATAAAGGACAAACCATCCTATAAATTCATCGAAATCTCCTTCATTTAGTCTATATACACGAATCTAGCAAACTCATCTGTATAGGTTCTCATAAAGTATCGACTATAGATAGTCGCCTCATATAACACTTCCTGCTCTTCGTTTTGGTCAAAGCGGCTAATATCACCATCAATGGTTCTAATGAGCTGAAATTCCATTAACATTTTCATCGCTCTTATTAAAGATTTACGGTGTGTATAGAGTGTCCAGTCCAAAGCAAAATCGCCGAGATAATCCGCTTGGATCTCCTGACATAGTTCGGAGAGCAGAAACTGTTCATCTACTGCCTTCCCTTCTAAAAATCTTGAATACCCATCCATGCTTCCGGTTCGACTGGAATTTTTTCCAATTTAATAAAATGTTGGTGGACGATTAAACATGTAAAAAAATAGGGATGTACCAAAATGAGTACACCCCCTAAGAAAATATTCTATTCTATTAACATCTTTTACATCACTTTTTAAACACTTGCGGGTTAAAGCCCACTAACAAATTTCTATTTTATATTTGAATCATTCGATACCTTTAATATTGAACTTTTTGTATTCTATTATCATTGCTATACGAGAAAGGTTGCGGCTGCGCCTTTATAAAGTCTACAAGAGCATCCAAGTCGACAGGACCAACCTGTTTATTTTGGGCTTGGTTAAAAACTGTAAATCCGTCTCCTCCTCCAGCAAGGAAGGCATTAGCCGTAACCGTATACGATTGATTGGAATTTAATTCTGATCCGTCTTGCAGCTGGACATTTATAACCTTCTTCCCTGCCGGCTGGTTTGCATCCCACGTATAAGTAATCCCTGAAATTTGAAGCATCGTTACATTCTTTCCCCATTGTTGATTCAATACATCGATAATTTGCTGGCCTGTCATCGTCATTTTAACTAGATCATTATTAAACGGTTGGACTGTATAGATTTCACCCCATGTGATATCGCCTGCGTCTATGTCTGCTCTTATTCCGCCCGGATTCATAAACGCAATGTCTGTTTTCATTGCCTGTCTTTGTGCATCTGCAATTAAATTTCCAAGTACAGATTCACCATTTTCGTTCCTTAAGGCTGTTAGGCCTACAGATGTCGAACCTACTACACGATTGACAATCGGCTCAACCTTTTCTTCATAGCTGGCAAGCATCTGTGAAATTTCAAGGTCAGGCTCCATTCCTTCTTGGAAAGTGGTAACCACTTCCGCTGTTTTTGTCACAATGTCTTTTGTTTTTGGATCAATTTCGATGTCAACATCAGAAAAGGCAGTTCCATAGGAATATGATTGAACAAGTAATTTATTATCCACCACTGCATTCATATGAGCATGATTATGAGCTCCAAATATAATATCTACTTCATCATCGACACCGTTTGCGAAGTCCACTATTTCTCCAGTCGGATTTTCTCCATTTGCCCCTGAAGAACCTGGGTTATGGGCAAGAACAACAATCGATTTAACACCTTGTTGTTTGATTTCAGTTGCGTAACGGTTGATGGCTTCCACTTCATCGGTAAACTTTAATCCCGCAACTCCGCTTGGCACCACAATGGAAGGCGTTTCGGAATAAACAACCCCAATAAAGGCAATTGGCATTCCATTTACTTTGATAATTTTATACGGAGAAAGTACTGGCTCCCCAGTCTTTTCACTTACCACATTTGCAGCAACCCATGGAAAATCGCTTCCTGCAAAATTTCCGGTTCTTTCATGAGGACCACCATTGATCAACCGAAGAAGCTCATCGATACCTTCGTCAAATTCATGATTTCCGACGGTCCCGATATCAAATCCTAGTTTATTAAGGATTTCAATGGTAGGCTCATCTTGTAAAAGGGCTGAAACTGGAGGACTTGCCCCCACCATATCCCCTGTTTGGATGAGAAGGGTATTTTTATTTTCTGCTTCTCTTTGTTTTAAATAGGCTGCTAAATAGTCCGCCCGTCCGACTTGCTTGCCAGCCACTTTACGGCTCACGTTTAACTGTCCGTGCAGATCATTAATCCCTAAAAGCTGCACCTGGATAAACCTGTTATTTGGAGCAAGCTTCTGTTTTTTAGCCTTATTTACTTCCGGACGATTATGGATATGTCCATGGTATTCCTCTGATGAGCCTTGAACACCCATTACTTTCCGGGTTGCCCCTTGCCCATTTCCATTCTGTGCATCCGTTGGATTATTTGTTCTTTGGATGTTGGTCCCAGTATTGTTTGTTGACATCTTCTCTACATTTTCTTGGTTCTGATCTCGATTGTCTGCAGCATGATCATTCCCTGCGCATCCAACTAAACTAAAGATGATTAGAGAAACAAGCATTCGATACATCCATTTCATACCTTACTCCTCCTTTTATAATGAAATATTTAACTTTTGGTATTTTTTGTTTAATAAATATATCTATACATTTTAAAAGGGAATAAACTTTTGCTGTTTATTTAGTAGCCCCGTACAAATAGAAAACCCTATTAGCTTTTAGCTAATAGGGTATAATCGGTTACTTACCACAGCATTTTTTATACTTTTTCCCGCTGCCGCATGGACATGGGTCATTACGGCCTACTTTGTGTTCATTTTGAACTGGACCGCTTGGAATCGGATTTGGCTGCTCACTTTCCAAGACAGCGTTTTTCCAGTCCTCCTTTTCCGGGTGTTCTAACCCTAATATAGAATAGTAACCATAAAACGTGAGTTCTATATCCACAAGACCTGATGTAGAATCCTTTTTTATATGTTCATGAATCTCGGGTAATGCATCCTCCGACAATTGATGACAAAGTGCTTCAATCAGTAGATCTTGTTCATCAAGTTCTGTGGCAGCACGATATGCATCTCTTAACACCTGAACGGCTAGATCTGTTTTAATATTTTCGATAACGGAGCTGGCAAAAATAACGGATTCCTGTTGTTTCAAATAGGGTGCGACTTCCTTTACTACCTTATCTGACTGGAAGCGGATTAATACATCTGCGACCTCTTCTAACAGGATATCATCATCCCGAACTAACAATTTAGCTAAAATAGGAATATACTTTTCCAAGTTCATTAAGCCAATCATATACACGTTTAAAATACCGTTAAAGGAAAACCATTCCTCTTTTAATTGTTCTTCAAGAACAATATCGATTTCATTTTCAGTCACCCAGCCCTTTTTTACAATACAGGCTGCCAGTTTTTTTGCTTTTATGTAGGCGTCATGGTTAAATGAATCAGCATTTTCCAGCTCATTTAATTGTTGTCCATATTCCGAATATACTTGTTCTTCTGTGCCATGTACTAATAACTTATATAAAGACCATAGATCCTTCCGAATATATTTTTCTAGCTGTTCTTTATATTTAAGAGCAAGTTCAGGTTCAATCTGTTCGCACAGTCCTACCGCTAAGTGAAGTTTAGACTTGTCCATTTTCGGGATTTTTTCTATGAGAATCTTTACTGCCTCCTCATTGATTGTCTGATTTCCTATATAAATCAAGGTAGAGGATAGCTTCTTCTCGTTTCTAAAAGCTTCCGTTAATAATTCATTCGTCCATTCTTCCGGTACGTTGGGGTAATCATGTAACGCATAAAGAACAGTTTCTTGTATCAACAGATCCTCGCTGATTAAATGCGGTTTAATTTTTTCTAAAAAATTCATCATAAAAAGTCCTTCCTATCTTCAATACTATTCACCTAAATTGTACTTCATCTTAATTACAATGTAAAAATCACCATTTTCAAAATGAAATAAACCCAAACAGATGAAAATACCTGTTTGGGTTAGGGTTTATTATCCGCCCCACTGGCCTCCTCCACGATAAAAGCCTCCCTGGTAATAACCGCCGTCGAAATCACAAAAAGATGCACCAATAATGATTAACAGGATGAACAATATGACAATCACTTCAAAACCTGATTTATATTCCGTACTCATTCCATTCCTTCCTTTCCTGTGAAGAATAATTCATCCTATGCTATTAGCCTAATTATTGGTTCCTGAATTTCATTCTTCTTTAAAATGAAATATTTTTAGGACCTTCGACATAATTCGGACTCGTACCAAAGGCCATAAATAAAAATGGCAACCAGTTGGGTGCCATGTTAGTTTACATTCTGAATGATTTCTTTGATTTTTGTGACGACTGCACTAGGACTGAACGGTTTTGGTATAAACTCATTTACCCCTAAATCCCGCCCGCGCTGTTGTTCTTCCTCCCCGTACTTTGCCGATAGCAGAATAACAGGAGTACTTTTTTGTTTCCTGATTTCTTCCAGAACAAAGAAACCATCTTTCCCCGGCATTAATACATCTAAAATTATTAAATCATAATGTTCCTGCAGAGCTCTTTCGGATCCATCATCTCCATTATCAACAACGTCGACATGGAAACCTTCCCGTTGTAAATACATCCGTAATAAATTTGCAATTCTCTCCTCATCTTCGACAATTAATATCCGCAAACATAAACCCCCGATACTCCATATTACTCCTTTATTTTACAACATGCGGAGGTTGTAAATATATACTCTTATCAATTTTTCAATCTTCCCTTGTTCTACTCCGATTTAAGCCAACTCCAAAATTTTTAGATATATTGATAATTTGTCTTATTCCTTTTATTTGATAAAATAAATGTTGATGAATATAGAAGGAGAATTTATTTGCACGATATATTAGATGCTTTTTTAGCCAACTTAACATTAATCATTTCTTTTATGTATATCGTTCTAAAGTTAAAAGAATTTATCATTACCAAGGTTAAAAATGTTAAAAAATTTATTTGGCTTGTGCCGCTCCTCATAAGTGTATTAAGTATATGGGTCATGCACCATCCTCTACTGTACGAGGGAATGCGCATTGATTTGAGAGGAGTCCCATTATTCTTTATCTCTTATTTAAGCGGATGGAGATTCGGCGCCGTTTCTATCCTATTACCTGCCTGGTATCGGTTTGAATTAGGTGGACCTACAGTGATGCAAGGTATTACGCTAACGATTATTATTCCATTTTTGATCGGTTCACTATTTCATCGTTCAAAAACCTTTAACCCTCCTTATACGCTGCTTAATCTAACCCATATGTTGGCAGGATTTATCGTATATGAAGTGGTTAAAACCGTGTTAATGTTTTGGACAACCCCCGCTGAAATCGAAACCATCTTTTACATGGTTATCTTTGAATTTTCAGCCCTCTTACCGATTGGGTTAATTAATAATGATACCAACCGTAACTTACTGCTTAGAAAAGAATTGGAGTTCCATTCCAGACATGACAATATGACTAACTTATATAATCTGCGTTACTTCAAAAGTAAGGTAGAAGTTCTTATTTCTCATCAGATGCCATTTGTAATTGCCATGTTCGATGTCGATTTTTTCAAAAACTATAATGATACGCATGGTCATCCCGCTGGTGATGTTGTACTTCAGACCATTGGCCAACTTCTAAAAGACTCTATGCAGGAAGAAGATGTTTTTGCCCGATACGGTGGAGAAGAATTCATTATCTGTCTGGCGAATATCACCAATATCCAACATGCTTATGAAATAGCTGATCGCTTCCGAAACCTTGTTGAAACCTATCCATTTCATGGAGAGAATCAGCAGCCTAATGGAAAATTGACGATTTCGGTAGGATTGAGCAGTGTTTCGCATGGAAAAAGTCTAGATAGCTTAATAGAAGAAGCAGACCAAGCGTTGTACAAAGCTAAAAATTCTGGGAAAAATACTGTTTACTTATACCAGTAATTCCATCTGTCCCCTAGGATGTTAAACAATCTAACAACCTGGGGGGTTTTTGATTAACTTTTTACAATTCAGAGAGGTTTTGATTCCACTCCCCTGTTGTAATACATCAATTAATTGTTTTATAACAGATTCTAATTATTTATAAAGTTCCTGGCCTTTTATGCTAAAAACAATACTATATATAACCTAAAACTATATTTATTTAAAAAGCTGTTGCACTTCAATTTGCATCCTGTTACAATAAAAATAATTATCTGAATATTTATAATCTTTATTATTTTATCCGATTGGGGGAATCCTTTTGACTTCTTTACCAAAAGTTAATGAGCTGGGCTTTTTCGAGATTCGGTTAGAGTCCATTGGCGGATTAGGCGCCAATCTAGCAGGAAAATTGCTTTCCGAGGATGGAGTGGTTGGAAACGGATTGAATGGAGTTGGGTTTTCTTCTTATGGCTCTGAAAAGAAGGGCTCTCCTGTAAAAGCCCATATTCGTTTCTGCGATCCCGACGTTAATATACGAGACACGACACCAATTGAACGCCCTCACGTAGTAGGAATCTTCCATGATGCACTTTTTAAAACCCTCAACTGTACTAGCGGCATATACAGCGACAGTACCATCCTAGTCAACTCCAAGAAAACACCAGAAAAACTAAAAGAAATAATAGGTTTACAAGGCGGGACCATTGCGGTAATTGATGCAACAGAAATCGCCTTAGAAGAACAAACAAAAGTAAATACCGCTATGCTCGGCGCGCTCTATCGAGTACTAGACTTTTTAAATCCTGATTCTATGAAAGATACCATCCGCCGAACCTTTGAAAAGAAGTATCCCCATTTAGTAGAACCCAATATCCGGACGTTTGACCGCGGCTATCATGAGGTCGTATTTAAAACCTTTGAACCGGAGGCAGGTGTTATTCCAAAACCATTTACAAGACCTGAATCTGTACTAGGTTATGAAACCCAGCCGATTGGCGGTACAGTAATTAACCCTGGAAATAGTATTTTAAAAGATTTAAGTATCTCTCGTGCAGGGATGCTTCCCCACTTCCATGAAGATAAATGTATTAACTGCGCTGCCTGTGATACGGCTTGTCCAGACTTCTGCTTTGTTTGGGAAGAGAAGGAAGATAAACGAGGCCGACCACAAATGTTCCTTAAAGGAATTGATTATCAATATTGTAAAGGTTGTTTAAAGTGCGTACACGCCTGCCCAGTGGAAGCGCTAACAGATGAAAGAGAACTTGATGACCAATACGCTGTGAATAATCGAGTCCCTCATTTATTTGATCTTGTAAAATAGAAAACTTTGAAAGGTGGCAACCCTATGTCGATTGATTTTAAAAACGAAAATATAGACGTTCAAAAAGGGACGATTGAACAAAGCATTGTTTTCGAATCCGGTAATGAAATGGCGGCTTATGCTGCACATCAAATCAACTATCATATTATGGGCTATTATCCGATCTCCCCTTCTACGGAAGTGGCACAGTTCCTCGACGGAATGAAAGCAAAAGGACAACACGATATCGTGTTAATTCCTGCTGACGGCGAACATGGCTCTGCCGGCATTTGTTATGGTGCCTCTACCGGAGGCGGCCGTGTCTTTAATGCCACCAGTGCTAACGGTTTTTTATATATGCTGGAGCAGTTACCCGTTCAATCTGGAACCCGCTTTCCTATGGTATTGAATTTAGTAAACCGTTCTGTATCGGGACCGTTAAATATTCACGGTGATCATTCTGACCTATATTTTGCGCTCAATACAGGATGGCCCATTTTAATGGCACGTGATCCGCAAATCGTTTACGATATGAACATTCTTGCGATAAAACTTGCGGAAGATCCTGAGGTTCGCCTCCCTGTTATAGTTTCTTTTGATGGTTATTTTACTTCTCATCAAAAACGCCGAGTCAGTGTCATAAAGGATCGGGCCGATGTGCAGAAATTTATCGGAAAAGCACCAACCAGCTTTCCTCACGCTTTAGACCGTGAAAATCCAGTCACAATTGGGCCTTATATGAACGAACCTGATTATATTAATAACTGTTACCAACAATCCGTGGCCATGTATAACGCAGAAAAAGTCTTTGAAAGAATCTCAAAAGAGTACTCCGAGTTAACAGGCAGAGAATATCCGGTATTGGATTTATATCGAATGGAAGATGCCGAGGTTGCGGTGTTTATGCTGAATTCAGCTGCCGAGGTTTGTAAAGATGTAGTCGACCGATTACGTTCTAAAGGAATTAAGGCAGGGGTTATCTCTCCTAACATGATTCGGCCGTTCCCGCAAAAGAAGATTGCGGAAGCATTGTCTAATGTGAAAGCTGTAACCATTGGTGATCGAGCCGATTCGTATGGCGGGCATGGAGGTAACATAGCTCTTGAAGTCCGTGCTGCATTACAAACCTATGAAAATAGTAAAACAAAGGTAGTCAATCGTGTCTACGGATTAGGGGGTAAAGACTTTTATGCAGATGATGCGGAGCATTTTTTCCAATTAGCACTGGAAGCTGCGGCCTCTGGGACCGTTGATAAGCCCTTCGACTATTTCGGTCACACTCCTGGAAATCCAGACTTGGCTCCTAAGCGTGTCGTCAATCCATTGAAAAAAGAAGATTTGGTCACAGGTTTAATTACAGTAACACCTGATAAAGAAACCGGAGAACTTAAGGTTAAAATTCCGCCAATGAGAAGTTTAACCAAAAAACCTAAGCGGATTGCTTCTGGTCATGGTGCGTGCCCTGGATGTGGTATTTTTTCTGGATTAGAGTTATTTTTCAAAGGTATTGAAGGAGATATTGTGGCCTTGTTCCATACAGGATGCGCGATGGTGGTCACAACTGGCTATCCATACAGCTCCCATAAAGCTACTTATATTCATAACTTATTCCAAAACGGCTCTGCTACCCTATCCGGTCTTGTCGAAATGTTCCATGAACGGAAGCGCCGCGGCGAATTTGATGAGCTTGGTTTAAGTGATGACTTTACGTTTGTCATGGTAACGGGTGACGGGGGCATGGATATCGGTATGGGACCAGCGATCGGAACGGCTTTGCGGAACCACAAAATGATTATTCTCGAGTATGATAATGAAGGCTATATGAATACCGGGAGCCAGCTTTCATACTCGACGCCAATGGGGCATATGACGAGTACTTCGAGTGTCGGCAGCTTCCAAAACGGAAAACCATTCCATCATAAAGACACCGCACAAATTATGGCGGCCACCCATATTCCATATGTCTTTACCGGGACAGAAGCATTCGATCGAGATTTATTGAAAAAAGCAGCTAAAGCTCAGTGGTATGCGCAAAATGAAGGATTGGTTTATGGAAAAATCCTCATTACCTGTCCATTAAACTGGAAATCTAAAGATGAGCTGGGGCAGACTATCGTGGAAGCCGCTGTAAACTCCTGCTTCTTCCCTCTTTATGAAGTGGAGCACGGAGTTACCAATATCACGTACAATCCAGAAGAAAAGAACAAACGGATTGATGTTTCCGGCTGGTTAGAACTTATGGGCAAAACGAAGCACTTATTAAAAGAAAATAGTCAACCTATGCTGAAAGCATTTGAGGATGAAGTAGAACGCCGCTGGAACATGTTGAAAGCCAAACATGAAAGTCCGTATTTGTAAGTTATAAGATGATAACCGCCCTGATTGAGGGCGGTTATCTGTTTTTGCCAATACTACTATGTGTTTAAAATAGGACTAACTTATGTTTTCCACTCAAGCTCAAACACACTAGTTCTCCTATCCTTTTCAAATTTCAGGATATTCCAATCTTGGGATAATTTTGTGCTAATTGTGTAAAAGTTCTCAATCACTTCTAATGGAGTAACGATTACCTTAATTGAATCCATTTGGTATCCCACAAAAGCAAAATATGCTTCACAATTAAAATGAGAACAGGTTTCTTTCGTTTTTTTGATTTGATCGGCAGGTTTTTTTATGTTTAATAAGAAATCGTACCTTCCTTCCTTTCTGCTCCTACTTTTGACAGAGATACCGATTTTTTTTTCATCTTTACATGCAATAATATCTATTCCTACATATCGAGCATGAACACATTCATATCCATTTTTCGATAACCAATAAAGAATTAAATGCTCTGCAAACTCACCAGAGATTTGTTTGTGATTTAGACTATATTCTGATGTTATAACTAAACCCCCTTCAAATTTCCTAAAAAACTCTAGTTCTTATTAAACAAAACCTCCTTTTATCTATAATCCTATTATCCTATTTTAGAATTATTAACATAGGAATTATTTACCATTCCACTAATGTTATTAGACCAGATATTCAAAAATTTATGTAATTTGTGGTTTTTTTCTTAATGATACATGCTTGGATCCACCCTCTAACCAGGAACCCTCTCTCCTTATTTCACTACCCTACCCAGTTTGTAAAAGAAAAAACGATCCTTCATATTGAAGCATCGCGCTAGTAAGGTCAAGAACTTCCATTGTTTCATTAAATATCTAAAGACTCTTAATAATTTTCAATAAGACACACTTGCGATTATTTCATAGAACTAGTTTCAGCTAAAAAGCGGGCATATCGAATCATTTGCTTAGCCGCGTCTATCTCCTGTGAAAAAGAAACAGGGCTTCCTGGTCTCCAATTTACTTCAAAAATCCAAATTTTCTGGTTCGAATCCAAACCTACGTCAATACCCAATTCATCAAGTGATTCGTCATATAAGCTGTCAAAATGGCTGGAAAAACGAACTGCAAAGTGTTCCAAATATCTTTTTACATTGTAATATTCCTCGTTAAATTCTTTCTTTAAAAAGACATGAAATTCTGATGTGTAACCTCCTTTGCTTAAATTTGTTACAATCCCTTGTGGTGCTATACGGGGGAAAATTGTAATCAGATTCCAATCCCCTTTTCCATCTTTTTGAACATGTAATCGGAAGTCATATGATAATCCATTTTTAGTTTTACACTGAATATATGGTTGGATGATATAGTTTTCAGTATTAATAATTTCACTGACCCATTCCCTAAATTCTACCTCATTGATCACCGTTTCCTTGTCTTGTTGAAGGATAAACTTCCCTTCGTTTCTTTGAACATAAAAAACATTTTTACCTTTATGACCCCTTGATGGTTTTAATACAGTTTTTTGGTATTTTAGGATTGACTTGTAAACATCTTGAACATGTAATACTTCCATGGAGGGAACCAAATAAGAAGCAAAAGTTTTTGCAGTTTTAATTTTTTGATAGACTTTCAATTTGTCACCAACCGAATGGCTGGTAAAAGGTATCTCTTTACTTAATCTATTTACAATTATTTCCTGTTTTTCAGTTATTGGTGGACTAGAATTGTAGATTACATCAGGAAAAGGGCTCACTTTTTCTATCCATCGGCCGTTTTCATAAATCCATCCAAGGATCGTACGGTTCTTAAAATTAACACGACCAGGGGAAAAAAAATAAAAGTCGACACCTTCCATTTTAGCTGCTGCCGCATAGGCATATGATTTATATACCGTTCTGGGATCTTTGCGGTGAGAAAGCATTCCTACCGTTACCAATTTGGATTTACCTCTTTTCGTTTTAGATTGGATCCAAATGAAATTGGAGTTCTTTTGCAGCCTTTTTAGCAATTTTTTTCGCTTTTGATAGTGTTTCTGCTGTAGCTAGTACATAGCCATATCTATGACCCATAGACAAGGGGGGAGTCAAAATCTTACCTTTACGTGGTTTAATATATACCTCCTCCACTCCTTCGTAACTTAACGCTCGGTTTTTCCCTGTAACTTTTTGCAGCCTTCCCGTTGAATTCACAGTTATATAATGGGCATATGCAAATCTAGTATGAAGTTTAGCAACCGAAACTTTTTGGCCTAAATACATTTTTATGGTTTCTTGAACGAGATTAATTCCAAATCCAACTTCAATTAGACGGTTCATCACACCACCAGAAATCCTCGGATTAATCTCGATTAATTTCCATTTACCATTCACAAACTTTAGTTCTATATGAAATGCACCATTTTTAACGTTAAACTTCCTTACTATAGTCCTGACAATTCGATACAGATGATGATTTTTTTCTTCTTCGATCCCAACTAACAATCCATACCCGGTTACAATAAACCGATCTCGTTGGGAGATTTCCTGTTTGACAACTGCAATCAAGTGAATCTCCCCATTTTGGACAAGAACTTCTAATAGACATTGGGGACCATCCATATATTCCTCAATCAGTATTGGTTGACATGGATATTTTTTGATAAGAGTTTGTATGGATGTTTTAAGTTGTTGAAGGTTTTCAACAAACAATACATCCTTAGAGCCGGTCGAAGTGGGAGATTTTACTACAAGCGGAAAGTAATTTGTAAGATGTGTTATTAAATCTTTAAATTTATCCTTTTTGGGATTATAAACTAAATAAAAAGGGGAGATGGATTGTCCCTCCAAAGTTTTTCGAGTTTGGATTTTATCTTCCATTTTGGATATAGATTTTTTATCAAATTTAGTGGTGCAGAATTCTTCAGATAACTTGGCAGCTATCTGAACCAGTGGATCAATAAAACTCAATACAGCCATAATTTCCTTACCTTGTATTTTAAGTACTTTGATTTTTTCCCTTAAAAGTTGAACATCTATCCTTTCAACATAATAGAGAAAATGGATATCTGGAAATTCACTTCGTTGCCCCTGATATTTCTTATTAGTTGTGTATACTACCGTCATATACCCGAGTCGCTCTGCAGCTTTTATCGCTTCTCTGCTGGAACCAGATTTATTTGTTTCGATAAATACAATCGTCTGCATACTCATCAACTCCTGTTTGACGTTCATTAATTAGGCAGTAACCATTTTATATGGATTTTTGGCTCTAATGTTAAAATCCATTAATAGAGGAAAGGGAATGTTAAAGCCTCCCTATATACAATTTAACTAAAATTATATGTATATAGGATAAAATGAGTTCAAAACTCATGTATGTCCAAATCGGGCTATAAAAGTAATCAATAATCTTTTATAACCCGTCTATATCATACCTAAAAACTAATTGTTTACTCTATTAACCATTACCATTAAAGAATGTTACAGTTCTGGAAGTCGGTGAAGTCGGTTGAAGTGTTGTACAGCGGTCAGGATTGATGTCTCCAAGAACAGTTACGCCAGCCTGAACTAGTCTTTCGCGGGATACAGTAATTTGAGTTCTGATAATCACTTTAAAAGTAACAAGAGCTAATGTTACTACTCCCCCAATAGAAATTAATGGGGTGATCACAGGCTCTAAAACTGCCTCTATCACTGGCGTTGTTTCTTGTAAATCATCCCCTGGGCAAGCTCCTGGACATTCAGTTTCTTCCTGGAATGGAAGATTTAACGTAACAGCTGGTAATGCTACTCCTGCAACACTAATAACAACTGTAACTGGAACAAACCCTGAATTAATAACTTTCCCTTCAATTAATGTGCCTCTCATGACAATTCCAGTAGGATCGGCTGTTACATTAAATGTGAGCAAATCTAGGTCCGTATCAGCCGGAATCCCTAAGTCTACTGTTGGAATAGCAAATTCAGCTACTTTTTGTACATTTTGTGTACAAATGACGGATAAAACTTTTAAGCACTCAACGCTTGGAGGGGCCATGTGAGGCTGAACTTTTTGAGGACAGCATGCATTGACTACGTTGTTGCTATTACAAGTAAAATCCAAATAAACCAACTCCCTTACAATATTTTTCTTTCGTCATATACTATGAATTAGGGAGTAATAAGGTAATAGATTTTTTCATCATCTTATTAAAAATAGACAAAACGATATATTGCTTATTGGTACTAGAGTTTAATCACTTACCATTTGTCTGGACTTTCACTCTGTTCACATAATTCGGGAAAGTCTTCATCAAAATCCTGGTCATAATGATGATGTTCTTCGTGTGTTTCCTTTTCGACTTCACAAAATATAACGGTAGGTGAGCAAGGTGGCTGTTTGCAGCAATCTTCATTGATGTCACCTATTATGGTTACACTAACTGTTCCAATTTTTTCTCGTACAACTGTCGCCTGGACACTTAAAATAACTTTAACTACAACAGTACTCCCTTCGTGCCCATGATTTGGTATTACTTGTGGAGGCAAGGTTCCCTCTAAAATAGGTGTCGTAAGTTTCAGAGTATCTCCAGGGCAGGCACCCTCACAAATAACCTCTTCCTGGAAAGATAATGTTATTTTCTTAACGCACTTTCCATCAACTATTACCACACCTTTAATAAATCCTTGAATCACAACCAGATCTTTTAGTAAAGTACCAGTGATTTGAACACTTGATAATTCAGGAATAAATTGAACATTTTTATTTTTTAATTTTTTTAAACAAGTATTTGCTTGGGCAATAAGTTTTACTTTTTTAGAACATATTACTGACTGAATTAGAATTGCCTCATTTGTTAGACAAGTCTCACTTTTTGAGTTCATTTATTATACCTCCCCCGAAATAAGTAAATGTCTTGCTATTATATGGAAATCACCTAAAATGGGTACATTTTCGAAGGATAATTATGTAGGTATTAAGATCCAAGTATATCCATCATAATTGAAATGATGGACAACTGAAAAAAATAAACTGATCAAATTCGTTCTCTTTAGAAATATTTTTCTTCTGGTGTATTGCCTCCGCTATATGATTTAATGGAATTCTATTTTAAGATATTCTTCTTTTAGAAAATATGATTTCTACTGAAGAAATCAAACTATTTTCCTGCAAAAAAGTGCCTGACGACCGGTACTGTGTCACCGGAGTCAGGCACCCTAATTGATATATATTACCAAGTCCAGTTTGTGATAGATAGTAGCATTAAAGCTGCTGCTGCTAAGGCGATATTCTTTAAGAATTGATTCATCTCGCCAACCTTTTCTG
This sequence comes from Neobacillus sp. Marseille-Q6967, assembly GCF_946151075.1. Taxonomy (GTDB): domain Bacteria; phylum Bacillota; class Bacilli; order Bacillales; family Cytobacillaceae; genus Neobacillus. The sequence continues at coordinate 1,907,386 of NZ_OX267715.1, forward strand.
TCTGATCCGTAGACTTCCAGAAATTATGCATCGTGAAAGCAGAAACGACTAAGAATACAACCAATAAATAGAGGCCCCATTCAACCCAAAACCCCGTTAGGATACTTAACCCTCCCGCTAAAAGCATTAATCCGGTTACGACGACGGAGAGTCCTGGTGCGGGAACCCCTTTGTAGGACGCATACTGCTTCAAACCTTGAAATTGGATGAAATGATTTAATCCAGAATAAGCAAAATAAAGACCAAATACCGCCCGACCAACCAGCCACAGCCAATCCATCCAGCCATCATCCTTTCATGAGGTAGTTACTTCTCCCTATACATATATACTTTGAATTCAAGATTATTCCTATTTTTTCAACAACAAAAAAAGTGAGCAATTTGCTCACTTTACAATTTGAAATATTTTTATTGATTAGCTTTTTTAACCCATTCAGCCACAGTGACTGTACGCTTTGCTTGATGCTTAACAGCTGCTTCAACATCTTCAACCATTTTTCCATTTTGATCCACTGTAACACTTGTTCCATATGGGTTACCACCTGCGCCAAATGTAACAGGATCGGTATAACCGGGAGCGGCAACGATGGCACCCCAATGATACATTGTTGTATATAGTGATAAAATGGTTGCCTCTTGACCACCGTGGGAGTTTTGAGCGGAAGACATCGCACTAACGACCTTATTCACAAGCTTTCCATTAAACCAAAGACCGCCAGTTGTATCGAGGAATTGTTTCATTTGCGATGGCATATTCCCAAATCGGGTCGGAACGCTGAAGATAATCGCATCTGCCCATTCAAGGTCGTCTAATTGAACCTCTGGAACATCTTTTGTTTTTTCAACAGTTGCTTTCCAAACGGGATTACCTTCAATCGCAGATTGTGGAGCTAGTTCAGGTACTTTTAATACTTTCACTTCTGCACCCGCTTCTTTCCCGCCTTGTTCTGCCCATCTAGCTAGTTGATAATTCGTTCCGCCCATGCTGTAATAAATTACAGCTAATTTAACATTTGTCATTCATTCTATCCCCTTACACGATTGAATTTTTAAATTACCCATACTATTATTTCTTTCTTATGAAAATTCCATTCATCCACCTGCATCTCTTTTGATCCGGTGGTGGTACATAATTAGAATCGTTTGCACAAGCATATAAATCGGAAAAGACCAGTACATTTTGTAACCTTTATCATAATGGTAAAGTCCAATTTTAACCCCTACCCATTCAATCAATACGGAAAACATGGACCAGATGATGATATAGAAAAGATTCTTCAAACCCCTAATGTTCCATTTTACGTAAAGGTACATGAAAAAGTAGCTATACGGACCATTCATAACATAGGTAATAAAGTCCATCAGGTTATATTTTGAATCGTCATTTACATCATATAAGTCCCAAGAAGGAACACTTGTTGTATGATCAAAAAAGGTTACTACGAATACACCATATAGAAAGTAAGCAGTCCCTTCTAACAAGGAGAAAATTTTTGGAAGGAACCAAATCAAGATGGTCAAAGATAGTAAACTGATAATCACGAACCATTCATTCATATCAAATGAGTTTTCATATACTGCCTTCATGCTTTCGCATTACTCCTTTTTTGAACCTCATTCACAATTCTGGCAAGGCCTAAACCGATTAAAAGATAGGCTAGATTCACAATTGTTGCCCCGAGAAAATTCCAATGAGTATATTTCACGATCTTAAAAAAAATTAAAAAATATTCAAGGCTGTTTACTGCAGCTAAAAAGGATAAACCATATAAAATCCTTGCTAGCTTTTCGGCTGTTTTAAAAAAAGCATTCGTAAATACTAAAACAAGCAGCGGAATCATAATGTCCCTGTATAATGGAACAACAATAAATAGAAATGGATTCTTCGTTGTTTCAAATTTATGCAAATTTAATGACATAATCGTGATGTAATTGGTAGTCACAATTGTCAATATCATAAAAACAATCGAATTTTCTAAAAAAGAAAACTTTTTCTTCTGAAAAAGGAAAAAATAACCAATCATGATCGTGAGAGCGATTGAAGCTGGCAACCCCATCATGTTATTCAGTCCCTACATCGTTTTAAACTATTTTTCCCAATAATGAGAAAAAATAAGCCGCCTGCAAAAGGCGGCTTAAATCTTAATCTCTTTGGTTCTGCGAGACCAGAATAAAACTGGGATAAGCAATAAGGACAATAATCCACCAGCCACCGCCAATACAGGATAACTGGAGTGAGCCACAATCATGCCGGACAATGCACCCCCGGAAGCTCCTGATAAGGCAACAAAAACATCCACTGTTCCTTGTGTTTTCGCCCTCGTTAATGTATTGGTAGAGTCCACAATCTGGGCTGTCCCGCTAATAAGGCCGAGATTCCATCCTAATCCAAGCAAAGACAAAGCGATGACTAGGATTAGAAGAGAATCACCCGGTGCAACTGCAGCCAATAATCCAGCCAAAAGCATTACAGCTCCAGAAGCCATAGCCATAACCTTACGGCCAATTTTATCAATTAGAATCCCCGTTACAAGCGAAGGGAGATACATCGCACCTACATGAAAACCAATTACAAGGCCGATATCACCTAAATCGTGGCCATGATGTCTCATATGCACCGGGGTCATGGTCATAACTGCAACCATCACGATTTGAGTCACAACCATAATGGCTGCCCCGACCATAATGCCTCTTTTGTTTTCTACTTGGTCCGTATTTAGCGATTGGTGTTGTTCTTGGTTAGACGTCTCAATTGCCTTCGCCATCATCAATGGATCAGGACGAAGCATAACAAACAATACAAGCCCTGCTAATATAAAGGCCGCAGCTGATAAAATAAACGGACCCGCAAGTGAAGGAACACCAACGGAGAGAGCAAATTTACCCATTACACCCACTAGGTTGGGTCCTGCCACTGCTCCGAACGTGGTGGAAACCATGGCGATACTAATTGCCGTGGCTCGCTGTTTCTTATTTGCCAAGTCCGTACCTGCATAGCGAGCCTGTAAATTGGATGCTGTCCCGGCACCGTAGATAAATAGTGAAATAAATAATAAGTATGGGTTATTTAGTATCGCGGCAAGAATGACTCCGATGGCTCCAAGTCCGCCTGTCAAAAAACCTGTTGCCAGCCCTGTACGACGTCCATATCGTTGAGAAAGTCTGCCAACTACCAAAGCTGATCCTGCAGATCCTAATGTAAATAATGCGGATGGCAATCCTGTTACCGCATCTGTACCAAGCATTTGCTGTGCAAGAAGGGCACCTACCGTAATCCCAGCAGCTAAACCTGCCCCGCCAAAAATTTGTGAAAGACATACAACGATTAATGTTCGTTTGTACAAGGATTGTTGCTTTTCTATAGATACCACATATTGATGATTTAATTCATATCCTTTACTAGGCATGATGTACTACCTTGCTTCCCCATTTCATTACTTCTCCCCCTTGTTCTTTATCTATTTTCATTATCTTATAAAACAAGAAAAAAGGAACAGAAATTTTATTCTGATCCTTCTTAAAGTTAAATCCATCTATATCTCGTGATCTTCTCAAACAAATACTGAAACCCATATAATAAATATGCTTTATAGTGTAAATAGATAAAAAATTGAAAATGATTGATCCCATTCAGGCTTATAATTTTACATTTTTTAAGAATATCTATAAATAGAAAAGCAAATAGTCCATCAGAAATTAGATTTAATAACACAAACTTTTTAAAGTTTCCATACGAAATTTTGAGCAGCCACATGGAAAATGGCATATAGGGTCCTACACTAAATGGAAGTTCATCCTTAAAGAATGATTTCCGCTTATCATAAAATTTCCACCAATTCCGCTTGTGCCCATACAAATGATTGATAATCTCAAAAATAACAATAAATATACCTGCAAACGAATAACGTTTGAAACTGCGCTTTCCGATCAATAACAACGATAACCAGGGAATGAGTATGATAGATAAATTAAATACTAAGTGCCTCTTTGAAATCATAAATGTTTACACCTCAACCAACTTTTTATCCTCTTTTTAAAATATCCAAAAAATGATAAAAAAACCGCCCATTTGGGCGGACATTGTAAAAATCTATTATCCTGCTTTGATATTTTCAATTGAACTTTCTTTTTGTTCTTTGTTTTTGATTCTATATCCAACGTAAAGGATGATAAACCACACAGGTGCTACTACTAGGGCAACCCGCATCCCCTCAATAAAGGTCATTAAGATGATGACGAGGGCTAGAAACGCAAGTGCAATATAGGTTGAAATTGGATGCAGTGGCATTTTAAAGGCTAGTTTATCTACTTCTTCTTTTGTTTTTGATTGTCTGAACTTCAGTTGCGTCAGAAGAATGATTGTCCAGCTTGTAATAACGGCTACAGTAGCGACCGCAGAAATATACATAAATACTTTTTCTGGAACAATATAGTTTAATAATACCGCCACTAACAAAAATGATGACGAGAATAGAATTCCGCGTCTCGGTGTACTATACTTGTTCAGTTTTCCAAAGAACTTTGGACCATTATTTTGCAGGGATAAATTATAAAGCATTCTTCCTGTACTAAATAAACCACTATTAAAAGCAGACAAGGCAGCTGTCAACACGACAAAGTTAATGATATGAGCCGCTCCTGGTATTCCGATTTCATCAAATATCAACACAAACGGGCTGCCATTTGAACCAACTTCATTCCAAGGGAATAGAATCATCATAATTCCTAATGCGGCAATATAAAAGATTAATATCCGCCAAACTACATTGTTGATAGCAGATGGAATTGACTTTTGGGGATTCTCAGCCTCCCCTGCCGTAATCCCAACCAGTTCCACACCTCCAAATGAGAACATGACTAAAACCAATGATAGTAAAAGACCTTTAATTCCATTTGGTATAAATCCACCATGAACCCAGAGATTGTCAAATCCAATTGGCTGACCTTCGTTGCCGATACCTAGGAAGATCATCGCTAGTCCCATCAAAATCATTCCGATGATCGCCACTACCTTAATCATCGCGAACCAGAATTCAAACTCTCCAAATGCCTTTACATTGATCAAGTTTACCATTGTAATGACAATCAGCGCTGCCAGTGCAGACAGCCATTGCGGTATATCCGGCAACCAGTAGTTTACATAGACGCCAATAACGGTTAGTTCTGCCATCCCAACGACCACCCACATAAACCAATAGGTCCAGCCCGTTAAGTATCCGGCAAAATGTCCTAAATAACGATTAGCATAGGAACTAAATGAACCGGAAACCGGCTCATCTACCGCCATTTCTCCTAACGCTCTCATAATGGTAAAAATGACTAAGCCTCCCACTAAATAAGAAAGCAAAATGGCCGGCCCAGCCATTTGTATCGTTGAACTTGAGCCGTAGAAAAGACCGACTCCAATTGCACCACCAAGTGCAATTAACTGGATGTGTCTGTTGGTTAACCCTCGTTGTAATTTCTCACTTTCGTGATGTTTCCCCACACCAAATTTCCACCTTTCATCTAATTAATATTCTTCTAGAATAACGAATAAGTGCAAAATTTTCTATATAAAAGAAAATTCTTTAGATTCAAATTTTTATAGACATGGTAGATAGATTTAATTTACCTAATTTCAATAGTTAACATAATATAATTATGTTAACTATCCTTAAAAAAACTCCCTCTAGTAACTAGAAGGAGTTTTTGAGCTTTTGATTTATAATTCTTCTCCATTGGTTGCGATGACATTTTTATACCAATAAAAAGATTTTTTCTTACTTCTTGCTAATGTACCATTGCCATAGTCATCTTGGTCTACGTAGATAAAACCGTAACGTTTAGACATTTCTGATGTACTTGCACTTATTAAATCAATACATCCCCAACTAGTGTAACCCATGAGTTCTACTCCATCTTTGATTGCTTCTCCCATTTGTTCAATATGGGCACGTAAGTAATCAATTCGATAATCGTCATTAATAGACCCATCTTCCTCTACTTGATCATAGGCGCCTAATCCATTTTCTACGATAAATAATGGCACTTGATAACGATCATACATCTCTCTTAACGTGATACGTAATCCTTTTGGATCAATTTGCCAACCCCAATCGGATGACTCTAAATACGGGTTCTTAATTCCGCTAAAGAAATTCCCTTTTTCCTTTTTCTTACCAGGAGTACCACTAGATACCATAGACATATAGTAGCTAAATGATAAAAAGTCTACGGTATGATGCAACAGGATTTCTTCATCTCCTGGGTGCATCTCAATTTTAATATTATTTTCTTCAAAATAACGGTTCATAAAACTTGGATAGTATCCACGAACTTGAACGTCAGTAAAGAAAAGATTCATTTGATTTTCGTGTAATGCTTCTAATACATCATCTGGATTACAAGTTTCTGGATATACTTCCATTCGAGCTAACATACACCCAATCATAGCATCCGGAATGATCTCATGACAGGCTTTTACCGCTCTTGCACTTGCGACAAATTGATGATGGAGAGCTTGGTAGATGGTTTGTTCCTTGTTCTCTACCTCGTCAATAAGTATACCACTACCAATGTACGGAGATAGTGTTGATATATTGATTTCATTAAAAGTTAACCAGTATTTTACTTTCCCTTTATAACGATTAAAGACCGTTTCAGCATAGTGGACAAAGAAATCAACTAAGCGGCGATCTGCCCAGCCATTATACTCTTGCACCAAATGAAGCGGTATTTCATAGTGAGATAAGGTAACTAATGGTTCAATTCCATACTTTAATAACTCGTCAAATACTTTGTCGTAGAATGCTAGTCCTTCCTCATTAGGTTCTCTTTCATCGCCATTTGGAAAAATACGCGGCCATGAAATAGACATGCGGAACGTTTTAAATCCCATTTCAGCAAATAAAGCAATATCTTCTTTATAGCGATGATAAAAGTCAATACCACGACGTTTAGGGAAATTATCCCCGCCTTTTCCTGCTAATAACTCTTCTAACTCTTTTTTACTTTTAACATCCATCTCGATATTATTTCCTCGTTCTTCTTTCGGAACAAATGTCACCATATCAAAAATGGATAATCCTTTACCACCTTCATTATAAGCACCTTCTAATTGATTGGCAGCAGTAGCTCCGCCCCATAAAAATCCTTCAGGAAATTGGTATTTCTTCATTTGTTAATACCTCCAAGTACTCTGTCTAAAAAATTGATATTTAAATTTTGAGTCTATAAAAACATAGTAATTTCATTTCGTAATATAGTAAATAAACAAAGAGAATCTAGTTATAAATGACAACGAAAGATATTTGTTTCACAAATGTAACACTGTGTTTCAAATATATTAACTAAGGGGTATTCAAACTTAAAAAAACTCCCTCTAGTTATTCATAAAAGGCAGTTTTCAGGTATTTGCCACTTCTGAAATTTTATAATAGCTTTAATGTCGTTCGAAATAGAACCTCGCATCCTAGTTCAACATCTTCAAAAGAGCTCCATTCGTCAGGATGATGGCTAATACCGTTTTTGCTTCGCACGAAGATCATTCCTATTTTAGTTAAGTTACCCATTACCATTGCATCATGTGCGGCACCGCTTGGCAGGTGATGTATAGGACAGTTTAATTCATGTAAACTTTCTTGTATCGCTTCATTCACCATAGGTGATCCCATTACGGACGGCACAGATTGCATCGGGTTAATTTCACAGTGCAATCCTCTATTTTTTGTAACTTCTCGAATGGAATTGAATATGCTTTTAACCGTTTCCTGTCTTCGATTGTCGGATATATCACGAACATCTAGTGTAAAATCAACTCTTCCCGAGATCACGTTACTGCTTCCTGGTTTTACATCTAATTTTCCAACTGTTGCAACACTTCCGTTACTTTCCGCCGCGATTTTTTCAATTGCTATTAAGCATTCTCCAGCTGCAGTTAACGCATCTTTTCTCTCCGCCATTCCGATGGTACCTGCATGGCCTGCCTCACCAATTATGGTAATGTCAGCCCAATCTCCTCCGGAAATTCCGCTTACTACACCGACACCCAAATCCTTGTTTTCCAAGACTTTTCCTTGTTCAATATGCACTTCTATGTATGCTTTTACCTGATCTTTTCTAAATTGAGCTTTTTCAAGAGAATCTGGATTAACCCTTGTGAAGTACCCGCCCTCAATGCTTGCATTTTTCATGACCTCTAGATAGGATATTCCATTTTTGTCCTTTGCTGATGCAAGATCTTTTCTTAATTGATCTGGTGAAATGGCTCCCGATATGGCTGTACTCCCTACGAAAGCATAGTCAAACCGTGCCCCCTCTTCATCTGTTAACGAGACCACTTTTACTGTTCTGTCAGGTTGAATCCCTTTTTCCTTCATAGTCCGGAGAACCTCAACCCCCATCAGAACACCCATGGCCCCGTCAAAACGGCCGCCGGATTTTACCGTATCAATATGGGAGCCTATCAGAACTTCAGGTAAGTCAGGATTTTTACCGGGAATGGTCCCAAAAATATTCCCGGCTTCATCCATATACGGCTGTAAGTCTGCCTCTTCAAGGAGATGGAGTAAATGCTTTCTCGCTTGAACATCCTCTTGATCAAAGGAGATACGTGTCACACCTCCATCTTCTCCCCTGCCAATTTCTCCGAGAATCATGAGATCATCCCAAAGCCGCTTTCCATTTATGCTAAATTCACTTTTTTTACTTCTGCTTTTCATATTAAAATACGACCCTCTTTTCGTTAAATAACTACTCACTCTCAAATCACTATTCTTTTGGATGATAAACTTCCCTTTTGATTTTATCATAATTCTATATTTCTTCTTCAACCTGCATTCTAAATTGAAAATGGTTTCTGCTTTCCCCCTTATAAAAAATGTGATGGTCGACAAAAAAAGAGCCAACAATGAGTTGACTCTTACGTATATTTAAAAAGTTTGTGCTAAATCCTTTGCTCGTGCAATTGCATTTTCTTTAATTTCCTGTGCTTTATCTGGCATTGCGTTATGCCCCTCCACAAAAAGCCCCTCGAGAGAAGGAACTCCAAAGAATTGCATCATTACATCTAGATAACGGTGTCCCATTTCCATTTGAGCAGCAGGACCTTCAGAATAAAAGCCGCCCCGTGCTTGAATATGCAATGCTTTTTTATCAGTTAATAATCCAACTGGACCTTGCTCTGTGTATTTAAAAGTTTTACCTGCAACAGCAACAGAATCAAGATAAGCTTTCATGACTGGCGGGAATGAGAAGTTCCATAATGGCGTTACAAAAACATATTTATCAGCTGAAATAAACTGTTCACTTAATTCATTTAAACGGCTTACCTTAGCTTTTTCATCAACGGTTAATTCCTCAAATGCTTGACCTGATCGCAGCTTACCCCAACCGTTAAAAACATCAGCATCAATATAAGGAATATTTTCCTTATATAGATCAATGTGAATTATTTCATCATTTGGATTAAGCTCTTTATAAGTTTCAACAAATGTCTTTCCTACTGCCATACTATATGATTGAGTGTGGTCATGGGGATGAGCTGTTATATACAATACTTTTGTCATTTTAAATCTATCCTTTCATTATTAAATATGAATTATATAGTTGTTATAGCAACTATTTTGCGTTTTTTATTCTAACAAAAAAATAGTTGCTTGTGCAACTATTTTGCTGACTGACAATTGGTTTCTACATTTTTCCGCATTTTCATTAATACTTTTTTAACTGTTTGTAATTCTTCATCCGAAATTCCAGAACACACGATTCGATTGAATTCTTCAGCAATAGGATTTACTTGTTCACCTAGTTTTTTGCCATTTTCAGTAAGAAACACCTTTAGCGAACGATTGTCAATTTCATTTACATATCTACAGATAAATCCCTTTTTTTCAAGACTAGTTAACATTCGGGCAATATTTGTTTTATCTTTATCTAGCCTTTTAGCTATTTCATTTTGTGTCAACCCGTCCTTTTCCCAGAGAAGCAATAAAATTAAATTTTGTTCAGGTGCAAGATTTAAAGGTGCTAACTTAGCCTTAATACAACTTGTTAGCGTTAGATCCGTTTGATGAAGTATAATACTTATATAATCATTAAAAAATATTTTCATTTAAAAGCTCCTAACATCTTCCATATGAACGAATTATATTGAAATGGAATTTAACTGTCAATTAAACGAGTATTTGTCATGTCTAACCCAACAAAAAAGGCGTGCACACTAAAAACCTTGGCACGCCCTTGACTAAATTTAACTATCTAATTTTTCACTTTTTCCTTTGCTGCTCTCTTCATAAAAACTGTCTTCCATATCCTCTTGGTTATCTCGTGTTACTTTTGCGACCATAAAAGATGATACAATAATTCCAATTGAACCCATAAAATAATAGCCTTTTACAAATAAAGGTTCCTCTAATGTGTAAAGCCCAATGAACATTAATGAAGTAAAAATTGAAAATGATGCCCACGCTAGAAAAGTAAAATGCTGTGTATTACGCTTTCTTTTTTTCAAAATAAATCCCCCTATTTTTAACAATTACTCACTAATATTACCATAAAAATACAATAAAGAAATTGAATTTTTTTAATTGTAAAAAAAATTATCCTCTTCCATCGTACCAGCTCAAAAAGACGTATTTCGCTATAATTACAACCTTCAGAATTTAAGTAGAATTAATATAACTCCCTCATTATTGTCAATATAGTAAGGAGGAATTGTTTTCTCCTTTTTTATATTATCGGAATCGAAAAAGTGAGGGCATGCAAATGATTGTTTATCACGGCTCTATTCGGAAGTTTGAACACTTTAATAAAGAACCAGAAGTTCATCATTTGAGGAACGAAATCGATACTATTGGTTTTTGGTTTACTTCTGATGTCAAAACAGCGAAACCTTTTGCCATTGGGACTGAGTCTGTTATTGAAACATCGAAAACGGAGTTTTGGGAGGATGGCGAACCGAAAGTAGTACAGATAAACAGGCCCGTTATGGGCTACATATATAAAGTATATATTGATGAACCAAATCTGAAGGTGTATGAATCCGAATCTGAGGATTCATATGATTTATTTATGAAGGAACGTGACAAATATTGTGATTATTTAGAAGGCAAAAAAAGAAACCCTACCTGGAAAGACGGGGCGATTCTGTTAAATAGAGAAGAAGCTAATGCTGAATTTCGTAAAAATCTAATTCGTCACGGTTATGATGGTTTTTTATTAAGAAATACCAAGATACTCGGAGAAATCACAGACATGTATTGCATTTTTTCGAGTGATACCCTCTACATTGCTGATGTCATGCATGTAGATGATATAGATAATGGATAACACAACATTCCTTTGGGTGAAAATTTATTCTTTTATTTATCAATAAAAATAGAACAGAGCAAAAAACTTGAGATGTCTTGCTCTGTTGTCTTTTTTATTGGCACAGTTTAGTTTAATTGGTTTTACTAAGAATCTTATTGCATTTGCTTTCTAATTTTTCAATAAGATCTAAATCAAGATAAAGCTGTTCCGGATGTGGATGGCTGAGAAAATCATGATGTGAAATCGCCCAACCATAGGCACCTGCATAGCTAAAGAGAAGAATATCCCCGACTCTAAGACTGGAAACAGGAATGGTTCTTGCCAATATATCGTTTGGGGTACATAGCTCACCTGCTACTGTAATCGGAGTTTCGTTTACAGTTGGACGTTCAAAGGGATATACCCATTTTTCAATTGGAATAATGGTAAATGGATGACTCTGCTTCCATGCGGCCGGAAGCCGTAAATGATGACTGCCTCCACGAACTACACAAAAAGTCTGGCCATGGTTTTGCTTAATATCCAATACCTCAACAGCATAATATCCTGAAGATGAGGTTATGTAACGACCACTCTCAAACAGTATCATCCAATTAACATCTCTATGCTTTTCTAGGATCTTCTCTAAACGGTTTGTAAAATCATCCCAGTTAAATTGATCCTCAATATCCAAGTAGTTTATTCCGAAACCGCCCCCAACATTTAAATATGAAATCTCAAGATTCCACTCATCCCCCCACCTTTTTGCCGTTTCAAAACAACGGTCCACAAACACTGCATGGGCATTCGATTCCAGATTATTGGACATGGCATGAAAATGAAACCCTCGAAGCCTTACATTTGATAGTCCTACTGTCAACTCAATAGCAGCCGGAATATCTGCTTCATCCATTCCAAATTGCGTGGGTACTCCTGCCATTTTCAATTTCGCGTTCGGTACGGAGTGGCGGAGATTTACTCGCAGTAAAATGTCCGTATGGGTTCCTTTTTGACCGGCAATATGGTTTAGCAGCTTCAATTCATGAACGCTTTCTACATGAAATAAGCTGACACCATGATTTATAGCTCCTTCCATTTCTTCTGCCGTTTTACCGGGACCACCGAACAAAATGGGAATGTTCTGATCAACAGCCCGGACCTTTTCTATCTCCCCTAGTGAAGCTACCTCAAAACCATGTACAAGGGGTGCTAATGTTTTCAACAAAGTGTGGTCTGAATTGGCTTTAATTGCATAAAAAAGCCGACACTCAGATGGAAGCGTATGGATTAAATGTCCAACATGTTGCCTTAAAGCTGGTAGATCATAAAGATAAGCGCAAAAAGGCTTTTCCCGTTCTTTTTTTAAAGATTTGACGATTTTTTCGATCATGGTTAATCTCCTCTTTTTATCCTTACAAATCCCAAATTTCCTGTCTTTTTGAGACGACAAATACGGTTATCCCAATACAGCCAATCCCCATCAGCATCCCGGCCCATAAGGTTCCGCTCCAGGTTGCGACCGCTCCTATTAAAATGGCTCCCAGCGGAATAAAGCCTCGATCCATTAGGGCAATGCTTAAGATTCTTCCTCTTAAATGATCTGGAACCTGCATTTGCAACGTAATTCGGCTCAATGTTCGATAAGTTTGGCTCGTTAATCCCACCAAAAACATGGCGATTCCGGCTACAAATATGCTGGTTGTTCCCACAAATAAAAGTAAAGAAACGCCAAATCCGATAATAGAATACACCAGCCACTTGCCTGCTCCTTGAATTTCTTTTCCAACAGATAAAAAGCTGGCCCCTATTAATGCCCCAACAGACGAGACGGATAGAAGCATCCCAAATCCTTCTGGCCCAAGCTGGAAAAGATCCCTCGCAAAGAATGGCATCATCGTGGTGTAAGGAAATCCAAATACCATTGGAACGATGGCTAAAATAAGCAACGATTGTAAGGATGGTTTCTTTTTTATAAACTTTAGTGCAGCATGAACCGTTGGTTTCTCACCTTTCTTGTTATAACTGATTGAATTAGAAGTAGTACCAATCATTAGTAACGACAGCAGGACCGCTAATGTAGCCCATGCATTAATATAAAATAAGTCCGCAATATTCATGACAGCAAGCAGAGCCCCTGCCAATGCCGGTCCCATGATTCGAGCGAGATGAATCACGGTTGTGTTAATCCCAATCGCACTTGTCATTGAGCTCCTTGATACAAGGTTTGGGATGAGTGCATTTCGAATAGGGGGATCCATTGCGGCCAGAATTGACCGCAAAGTTACAATTACAACAAACATCCAAAATGACTGCCGGGTCTCAACCGTGTAGCCAAGATAAAAGGTCAGAAGCATCATTCCAGTTTGAATCCAAATCAATAATTTTCGCCGATCGTAACGGTCAGCGAGGATGCCTGCCGGGACACTTAACAAAAAAGCTGGAACCAGCCGGCAGCCATTGATTAATCCTAAATACAAGGGTGAGTTGGTAAACTGTAAAACCGCCCAATTTAATGCAACTAGGTCCATCCAGTCCCCCACTCGTGAAATCAGGCTTCCGGTCATAAACATTCGAAACCTTCTTGAAGAAAGAGCAAAACGTGATGGGTGCGGAAACCGAACGTCTAATTGAACCAACTTTTAACCCTCCTTTCCCCGAAATTTATAAAGTGGATTTGCAACTTTTGTATAGCAATAACTCTTGCTATCTGGTTCCAAACGCATTTTAGTAAGAGCCTTGTGATCTACTTTTTCTTGGTAAAGTACATCTTTGTCTAATCTGGCATTTTCCATATACAATGGCTGGCTGTCTAAATGGTTGAAGACGTTGCTGCAAATCCGATGGACTTCCTGCCACAGCTCTTCTTCTCTTATACCGTAAGTTTTACACACCTGTAGAATAAGCTCACCGCACTGATTTTGGGACACAGTATAAAATACCTTGTTGTGCATTTCTTCTATGTTAGCCGTTAACGTTACCGAACCGGGATAAAAGGAAACGCTGATTTGTTGTTGTTGAAGTCTCGGTTGAAAAATTCGTGCCCCTCCCCAATCACGGAATAGCATTCGAACTGGACGTCCATCTTTATATACCATTACGCTATTTTGTAAATGGCCTTCTAAACCAATTCCGTATTTTACCATCAATGTTAAAAAGCCTGGCAGAGCAATGGACAGATACTCGGAAACAAACTTGAACGCTGCTTTTCGAAGTGATGTAACGTTCTGTTCGGCTGCGTACTTTTCAATCAGCTCTTCTAGAATTGATTTTTCCGAAAAGGGAGATTCCGCGAATAGGGAGCTTCCAACAATGGCCACTTCGTTTTCATTTAAAAATGTTTCTACATTTTCCCGTAGCACGGCTGATAGATTTCTACTCTTGAGTGTTTGTGTGGATTCACCATCTTTTGCCTTGAAATTATACCCCGCCCTCTCGCAAATCGGCACAAATGTCTTTATGAGATTCGGTTCCCGCTCCATGATGGAACAAACGAGCCGGGTAAATACCGCAGCGTTGTTAGTTGTTTGAGGAGAGATTGACCGAACCGTAGAAGTCATCTGACTGTTAACCGCTACCTTAATGGCTAGTTTCGGCCCTCTACCCACTGGAACCACCGTTCTAAACGATGAAGTTGCCCCGCATGGGACCACAAAACCTCTGATTGGAATCACGATGTTGTCCCCTATTTCTTTTTCGTATATCTTTTCAATGGCATGCTCAAGCTGCCAGGAATGAACCGGTACAAATACATAATCATACAAACAAATTCCTTGTTCCGCAGCGGCTTTTGGTAATTCAGGATACTCTGTAAATAGTAGCCTATTAGCATCCTCTTCGTTTTCTTCGACCACACTCCATTCAGCATAGTCCTTTCGTATGGCAACAAACTGAATATCGGTTATTCCATCAAATTCAGGAGCATATAGAAAAACATCCTCCGGTTCCATTCCGATTTTTGTTTTGGTCCCAGGATGTAGATTATGTCCTTCTACAGACAATCTTTCAAAAAATAAGCTAGAATCAAAAACTGGATCTTGCCTTTTTTGCGTCAGAACCCAATCAATCGTATTCGTGATTCCTTGACCCCAAGCCTCTTTCTGTAAACCCTTTTTCTTTTGCCTCCAGTAAGTATAAGAGAGTGCAAGGTTGGCGCTGCCATTTCGCAACTCGTCAGCAAGTTTGTTAAAAGAACCTTGCCTGCTTTTGTATTGGATTAATTCTAGTAACTCGACAGGATGTTCAAGGGTTCTCACTTCCATATCAAAAATATGTAGGATATCCCCCTCAATCTCCACTCGATTAAACGCATAGGTCTTACTCACAGGAAACACGAGGCACTGGCCATTTGAAAGTGAATAGAGCTTATAAACCTTGCCGCTTTTCAATCCATGATTATTGAGAACACTGATTATTCTCTGCCAATATTCATTAATTTGCGGCACATTAAGCGCGTAAATGGAATCAATGACATATAAATCATGTGAGTTTGAACTTATCTCCATAATATTTTCACGCAGCAGAGACCCAGCCAACCTGCGAAGGATCCCAAAACGTCCTTGCGAAAGAAGCTGTACATATTCTGCTGCCATCTCTGGATGTTGTTGCTGCAGAAAATATAGAGTATTCCATTCCTCTTTACTTACAGGACCACTTATTTTTTCAAGAAGTTGAGTGGAACTTGTTTTCATTTCAGATCTCCTCCTTTCCCTGTCTCTAATGGATTGGGAACCTTTATATACGGATAACACGTACTATCTCCTCTCAATCTCATCGTGGTCAAGGCTTTTAAATCGATCATCGGCTGGAAAACTGCTTGCTCGTCTGCATCTGCTTGTGCTGCTATAAAAGGGTCTTTCTTTAGCTCTTCAAAAACGGCTTTACAAATACCTGCAATCGGCTTCCAAAGCAGTTCCTCCTTTATTTCCAGTACCCGGACGATACAGGTGATTAATTCAGCAAAATGATTTTGCAGAACAGAATAAGAGATGATATTTCGTAATTGGTCTATGTCTTCTGTTACAATTGCAGAACCAGGGTAGAAGTTTGGTTGAAATCCTTGCTTTGCTAATCTTTCCGGAAGTACTCGAATCCCTCCGAAATCTCTAATAAGAAGACGTACAAGCTCACCTTTATAAAATATAGCGACACTATTCTGCATATGCCCCTCCAAACTAATTCCATACCGTACCATTAAGGTTAATAAACCAGGCAGCGATGTTTGTGCATATTTTTGAATAAATAAAATCGCAGCTTCAGTAAGGCATGATACGTTCTGATGTCTCGCCAAATCTTCTATTAATTCTAAAACAATCGGATTGCCGCTGATGGGGGAATCTGCTATCAGCGCAGCCGAAGCCATCGGTATTTCTCCTTCATGTTTAATATGGTTTTCTGGATTCTCTCGTAAAATAGAGGCTAAATTTGCTTGACAAGTCCAACGCTCATTATCTGTCAGGTCCTCACCTTTTGGTTGAAAAAAAATACCTGCATGTTCTTCAAGTACAATAAAACTTCCACCAAAGTGATTCTCTCTTTCTTGAACCTCGGCTAGTATTAGTGAGAGAATTGGTCCGTTAACAACGGAATTCGGTGAAACCGTACGTACCGCACTCGTTGTTTGCACATTAATCGCCGTCTTAATATGATGCTTTTTCTCCCCTCGGTTTTGAACCGGTGCTAACGAGCGAAACGAAACCAAAGCTTGTGTTGGAATTCGAGCCTCCGAAATAGGAATCATGATTTTCTCATTGATTTCCTCTTTGTAGAGTTGTCCGATTGTTTGATCAAACTGCCAGGGATGAACAGGAATCAATTCATACTGTTCAGGATTTACCCCGTTATTTTGTAATATTTTTTCTACGACAGTCTGTAAACCTTCGTACTCCTGATACAACAAGCCTGTAACGGAACATGTATCGATGGAGGTTGTATGACAAAAGTCATTTCTGACAGCTGCAAATGCAACCTGCGGTGTAGCTCCCCATTCTGGTGAATACTGAATTACCTCCTCGACATTGAGGCCAAACTTTGTTTTGGCCCCAGGATGAAGTGGATGCCCTTCCACGACACATTGTTCATAAAAAGCAAGCGGACTAAAATTCTTGTCGAGTTTACACTGTTGGATCACCCATTCTAAAGAGGTATGCGAATTAGAAGCCGCCGTTAACTCTGCTTTTCTTTTAGCAGCACCTGTTAATGCTAATGTAAGGTTCGCCGTACCGTTTTGAATCTCTTGTTTAAATCGATGAACCTGCTCTTCCTTTGCTTCCGCTAACAATCCTTCTTCCTTAAATAATTGAAGAAGTTGCACAGGGTGGGTTAGAGGTTCATTAGATTGCTCGGTGCAAAGCATCAAATTCCCTTCGATATCAAACCTGTTTAAAGAATGTCTCCTTTTGACCCCAGCCTGAAGGTATTTTCCACTAGGCAGTTGCACAGAAAGTGTGGTTCGATCTCCTTCCAACCAAGAAATGCTCCCTTCATTAATAATTTTCTCTCTTATTAATGCTTGAAATAGGCGCTGAAAAATCCCCTGCCTTCCTGCCTGAAGTTTGCTTATGTATATCGATTCCAAGTTTTGTTTTTCTTTTCTTATGTATTCAAGCGTTTTTAATTCTTCCTCATCCAAAACATCGAAATTGTTTTTTATAGTCTGAATCATTCCCATTTCCCCTTTTCGATTTTAATTAGCGACTGATAATGATAATCTTTATCAATCATCAACTTCGATTTCTATCTTAATTGATAATGATTATCATCGTCAACTACCTTTAGTCCTGCTACTATTTGCTTAAAATAAAAAGCTCCAAACCCTATCGAAATAGAGTTTGGAGCTTTATTAAAAGATCTGGATACGGAACAATTAGGTTAATCAAGAAAAATCGAGGTGTGACAGGCACCCTTTTAGATAATGATACACTCCGTCTTCGTCACAAGTGTATTGTGTAACGTCATTGGCAATTTCTTTAATACGGTCCGGTGCGTTTTTCATTGCTACTGGAAATTTCACAAGCTGCAGCATTGGTAGATCATTGTCACTGTCACCAATGGCCATGGTTTCACTCTCTGACAGTTTAAAATGTTTTAACATCTGTTGAATCCCTGTTGCTTTGTTTACATTTGCTACCATCAGTTCGACGTTATGCTCTGTGGAAATCGATGTCGTAAAATTGATTTTCTGTTTCAGTTGTTCTAATTCATCTTTCCAGCTTTCAATATGTTCTTTTGACCTCGAAAAGAAATAGAATTTGGAGAATTCATTTCCTTCTATATAATCCGCCCATTTTATTTCATCTTTAATTGCCTGTTTGCGAGAAAGCCACTCATTAATTCCTACACTTTCCGGCTTTGGGTTTCTAATTTCATTTTCGACATAAGCTCGGTCTTGTTTTAATGTGATACGTGCTGATTCATACGGAAACAACTCATAATAAATCTGGTTTTCTCTAGCTTTTTCAATAACTGTTTCCACTAACTCTCTCGAAAGGGAATGTTTAAATATGACTTCTTTCCCAACATACCCAGCCATCCCATTCGAAGTGACAACCCCATCAACTTGGAAGCCTTCCGGTACAACACCTTCTATTTCATCATAAGATCTTCCTGTAGCGATAAATACGTTTATTCCTGTTTTTCTTAATTCATCAATGATTTCTTTGGTATGTATACTCACCTTATTTTGATGGTTTAAAATTGTTCCATCCATATCTAGAAAAATCGCCTTTGGCCTAAATCCCACTAAAATCCCCCCTGTATTATCGTAAAAGTTCATTTAGTAAGTATACACTTTGCCAAATCCAACCTCAAAGAATAGCATCTATTCAAATTGTTACCTATTACAATATTCATAAATCAACTGCTGCATTATAAGGTTTAAATCTTTCTTTTTCTGCTTTTTCAACCACTCTACTTGGTCGATTGGCAGCTTTAGTTTTAAACTAATGTCTTCCATGGGCATTTCGACTTTTCTGATTTTCTCAAGTGAAATACCCTCCTCTATATTGGGAAACCAAGCATCATTTTCATTAACGATTACAATTTTTTCATAACCATGTGTGTCTTCAAGATCTGTAAATAAATTAAGCTGTGGCAATCCGCCAGGCAATGTTTTCACATGCATGATAGAATCTAACATTCTTCCGTCCTCTAATTCTATTTCAACAATCAGCGTTTTTTCTGATCTATATTTCCGTACTACAACCTCGGTAACAATCATGTCCAATTCTAATGTATAGCCTGTATTTGCCTCAAATATGTAAATTGCACTATTAAAAATGTGAATACTTTCCCCATCAATTTTAACTGATTTAACTGCAACCATTACCGTTCCCCCAACAAACTGTGTCTTCCGATAAAATTGTAGACAATTTTTCATAGGATAATTTCTATCTATCTCATTTTATATTAAAACTTCTCTGCAATTCAAAACAATCTTTAGATTTAGTATCTTCACTGATCAGAATTAGGAAAATCAATCCTGATCTCTATTGAAAAATTGCTCGTTTTACCGCCTTTTTGAATTTTATTAAAAATACTTCGGCAATTTATTCCTCTGTTTCGTATTATTACCTTGATTATGACAGTTTTATAGGCTTTTTGTCACAAATCTACT
This sequence comes from Neobacillus sp. Marseille-Q6967, assembly GCF_946151075.1. Lineage (GTDB taxonomy): Bacteria > Bacillota > Bacilli > Bacillales > Cytobacillaceae > Neobacillus. The sequence goes on from NZ_OX267715.1 coordinate 1,927,268, forward strand.
TTTACTGTAATTTTGTTCATCGAATTAAAAAGAATTGTAACCGTGGTGTTCTGTAAATCAAGTACAAGCACATGTTAGTGTTATAGCATAAGAAATTTTCAGGAGGTAGCAGCACATGAAAAACACCATGAAATCATTCGTTGTAGCTTGTGTAGCTACAGTGGCTTTAGGGGTACATCATAGTACCGCAGAGGCGATTATGGAAAATCGAGTGGAAAAAGAAAACGAAGTTACCATTCAGGTTCCATTAGAACAAAAAGAACTTAGTGTTGAAAATATAGATGTAAAACAAGATACGAATCCTAAAGATCATTGGATTTATATTGGCGAGGTGTTGGACCAACCTGAGGTATTAACCATAAAAGGTGAAACAGAGTTTACGTTGACTAGTAAAACAACTGAATCGTTCCCGCCGCCAGCTGAACCAAAGGTAGAGACGACGAGCGAAACTGCAGAGCCAGTTGAATCACCAGAACCTGTTGTACAACCAGCCGAACCTGCAGTAGAAGCACCTGCTCCAGAACCGGCAGCACCTGCAGTATCGATCTCGGCAGAAGAGAAGGATCTATTCGCCAGATTAGTTGAGGCCGAGGCAAAAGGTGAGTCATATGACGGTAAAGTAGCGGTTGCAACTGTCGTACTAAACCGTGTAGAATCTCCCGAGTTCCCAGACACTGTTACAGGTGTTATAAAGGAAGTAGTCGGCGATGCTTATGCCTTTTCACCGGTCCAAAATGGTGAAATTAATAAACCTGCTTCAGAAGAGTCGATCCAAGCAGTCGAAGAAGCTTTAACAAGAGAAGACACTTTAAATGATTCTATCTATTTTTACAACCCAGAAATTGCAACAGATAGCTGGATTCGTACTCGCGAAGTGGTGGAGACAATCGGCAATCACGTATTTGCAAAATAGAAGGAAAGGCGTACAAAACTGACTTCAGTTCTGGAACGCCTTTTTTATATCCAAAAAACTCAATTAACCACCCCTTAATGGTGGAAAGGTCGTTAATTGAGATTGCATTAACCTTCTAGTTCATGTATTTTTAAATCCGTCAAAAACATTTCACCAAGAAATTGGGCGTGTTCGAGATACTGTAATACATATTCATTTAGTGTAATGGGTATTTCCGTGTCCTCTAACCAATAATCGTAACTAATCGCAATGTTCTTTTTAATAAGGTCGTTGCGAATCCATTTTGGAACTAACTTATGATCAATACCTGCTAAAACTTCGGCGACTTCTTGGGTGCGCGTTATTGGTACCACCTCTTTAGAAGGTTTTTTTTAATATATGCAATCGTTAGAAAATAACACTGTGGAAATCATTTTTAGAAAATTATTACTTAACGTAGAAGTTGCCTGCATTTATGTAGAAGTTTTCCACATTAACGTAGTAATGATTCTCAATAAAACCAGATATCCGTTGGTATCTAATGAAAATACTCCATCCATATTGATTCCCCAAAATACTCCTTTACAAATGCTGGTAACAAGGTTAATGCTTTTTTAGCATGCCCCATACCTTGTGGCGGGCTGCTGAAAAACATTTCATACGGCCTATCTACTTAAAATTTCCAAACAGTTGATAGAGTTTACTTAAATTTATTAACGCGGTACTATAAAATTACGAGACAGTAGAGAGATATCTAATGGTCCACAACGAAAAATCCTAAGGAGCGACGAAATTTGATACATAAACTGGATTTAACGACAGAAAATCTCCATGGTTCCTTTAGTAAAGATTATCAACCGATTTTAACCGTAGATTCTGGGGATCGACTGCAGTTAAAAACCCCAGATATCGAGTGGGGGTATTCTCCTTCAAAGGGGAAAGAAAGGGTATTTTTTGAATCACGGGTAAAAGAGGAGCAAAAGATTCACCCGATGATTGGGCCAATTGCGGTTCGTGGGGCAAAACCTGGCATGGTCCTGGAAGTAAAATTAAATGATGTGGTGCCGGGCTGGTATGGAACGAATTGGGCCGGCGGCATTAAAAATTGGCAAAATGAAGCACTGGGATTATCAGATACGGAGAAGCTTCGATATGATTGGGAGCTGAATTCCGTTACCATGACTGGTACAACGAAAATGGGAGATCGGCAGTTCCATGTTGGCCTTCAGCCGTTTATCGGTTTAATGGGGGTTGCACCGGTTGAACATGGCATCCATTCCACTTCGCCGCCACGGTATTGCGGGGGGAATATTGATTGCAAAGAACTAGGAAAAGGAAGTACCTTGTATCTGCCGATTGGTGTAGAGGGTGCCCTGTTTTCGATCGGGGATGGACACGCCCTTCAAGGTGATGGTGAAGTTTCCGGGACTGCGATTGAGTGTCCGATGGATTTAGTGGATGTTACGTTGATATTAAGAGAGGATATGGAACTGACTCTTCCTCGAGCGAAAACTCCATCCGGCTGGATTACCTTTGCCTTCCACGAAGATATAAATACAGCTGCGGCAACCGCCCTTCAGGAAATGGTTCAACTTATTCAGGATTTTTACCGTGTGACAAAGAAGGAAGCCACTGCCTTAGCAAGTGTTGCTGTTGATCTCCGCATTACACAAGTGGTCAACGGAGTAAAAGGTGTTCATGCCGTTCTCCCTCACGGAGCCATTCGGTAAATAAAAAGGGACAACATTGTCCCTTTTTAATCAGAAAACAAATAACGGCCAAAGGAACCTATTTTTTATTCACTGCCTTCATTTTAAATCGTATTCTCACGGAATCAACAAACTTTTGACATCGGATAAAATCTTGTAGTTGCGGCATAAGTTCCACTTTTAATGTTGCAGCTAAGTCCGTGTGAACGTATAGCATATCCCGAAATCGTTCTACTGCACCGCAATAGTTAGGATAAAAGCTATCGCCCGTTCCGAAAACGGCTGTAACCATTTCTTTTTTCCCTAGTGATTCAAACGCATGATAAAGCGGCCGCATTTCTTGTGGTATTTCTCCCTCTCCCCATGTGTATGTACCAACCGCTACCGCATCATATTGACTCAATCCCGATAACTGAAATTCCTCTATTCTATAAATTGAAATGTCTACCTCTTTCATTAGAAAGATTTGATAAAGAATACCCGCCAATTCCTTCGTATTCCCAGTAACCGATGTATAAACAATGGCTATTTTCATCTTATAGTTCGTCAAATCCATTCGATTGAGAGACTTTTGAGTAGGTTCTAGATTTTTGCTCAAAAAAATCCGACTTTGTCTCATTCATCATTTCATCACCAAACACTTGAATCCAAGGCATCGGATTATTTCGTTCCTCATATAAATTATTCAATCCTAGCTGCCGTAACCGCTTATTGGCCAGATATTCGACATAGCCTTCGAACTCCACTAAATCAATTCCATTTACGTCAGCAAGAATATAATGAGCCCAATCTTTTTCTAGTTTCACCGCCTCGTGGATGGAGTCATAGACGTATTGGATATTTTCTTTTGTTTGAAGTTCAGGATTTTCTGTTAAAAGAATACGGATAAACTGGGAAATAAAGTAGGCATGCTGCATTTCATCCCGTTGGATGTAGCTGATCATGGTACTGGTTTTCAGCATTTTTTGCTGGCGTGCCAAGTGATAGAAAAAGGCAAAGCCCGCATAAAAATAAATACCTTCAAGATTAATCGAGTTCACACATAATTTAAAAAGAGTTTGCAGCGTTGGATTTTCACGGAAACCTTCGTATGCCTCTAAGATTAGTTGATTCCGTTTCCTGACAATCGGATCACTTTTGGCCTGATTAAACCGTTCATTTTGTTCCGCTAACGGAATTAATGAGCTTAGGATGTAAGAATACGATTCATTATGAACAGCTTCCTGCTGTGAAATTACTGCAAAAATGGCTTTAAAACTAGAGTCAGTGACATAATCCATGACCTGACTCATGGTAGGTGTCTGCAGACTGTCTAGAGAAGCAAGCTGTGTGTTAATGCGAAGAAAAACATCCTTCTCCTTATCACTAAGCAAATCCCATTGTTTAATATCATCCTGCATATTAATTTCTTGCGCCTTCCAAAAATTTGATAGTAATGTTTGGTACAAATCATACATTTTGGGATAGGCAATATCATTCCAATTTAAAAGTCCTGAAGACTTTCCATTTACGATAGCCGTTGATTTATTTGGATATTCGGGGTTTAATAGTTTAATTTTGATCAATGTTGTATCGGTTATCATGTAAAAAACCACCTTTCTTTAACTATGACATGCTTCGCATTCTTCAATTTGAGTTTGAGACGTACTTCGAACATAATAGGTTGTTTTTAAACCTTGCTTCCATGCCTCGAAATGAAGATGTAATAAATCCTTTGCTTTGATATCATGACGGACATATAGGTTAAAGCTGATGCTTTGATCGATATGGCGCTGGCGTGCAGAGTTTTGGCGAATACTCCAAAATTGGTCCAAGACATGTCTGGCACGGCGATAATACTCATAGGTGTTATGGTCCAAATCAGGAGCTGTTACTTTAAATTTAAAATTCTTTTTCTCCTCTGCATATTCAACCGCATATAAAGGATCTATCCCATCCGTTGATCCGCCGATTTTAGCTGTAGAGGAGTTTGGAGCAATAGCCATCATCCAGCCATTCCTGACTCCATGACAGGACACATCCTCTTTCAATTGATTCCATCGGTTGCTGGTGTATTTTTTGCGGTCAAAATACCTGCCAGATTGCCATTCCGACCCTTCAAACTCTCTATAGGCCCCTTTTTCTTTTGCGAGTTCCATCGATGAACGAATCGTAAGGTAAGCAATCTCTTCATAAAGTTGGTCAGCAAATCCGACTGCTTCTTCAGATTCCCAGTAAATCCCCTTTAACGCTAGAAGATGGTGCCAGCCAAAGGTACCTAAGCCCACTGCACGGTACTTTTTATTTGTCACCTCGGCCTGTCCAACCGATAAACTATTAATATCGATAACATTATCAAGCATTCTCATCTGAATCGGAATGAGCTTCTGTAAAACGTTATCTTCAACCGCTCTTGGAAGATTAATCGAAGATAAATTACATACGACAAATTCACCCGGTTTACGAACAATGACGATATTCCCTTCTTCATCCGTATATTCTTTTACAATAGTCGTTGCTGACATGTTCTGGGTAATTTCCGTACACAAATTACTGCAAAAAATTGAAGTCCTGCCAGGACCTTTAATATGTTTGTTAGGATTTTGCCTGTTTACTTCATCCCGGTAAAACATATATGGAGTGCCTGTTTCAAGTTGAGAAATCATAACCCTGGCCATAATATCCATCGCACGATATGTTTTTCGCGGGAGAAGCCGATGGTTAACAGCCTCTTCATATTTTTTGGAAAAAAACTTCTCGTCCACTTCGTCATAAAAGTCTTCCAAGCCAAGAGGATTGCCGTTTTCATCCTTCCATCCCATGATTTGTTTGACTTGATGAGGACAAAACGTATGCCATTCACCAATACTTCTGCCATTCTCATCAACTTCTTCCAGCTTCTTCATAAACAAATCCGGAATCGAAACCCCTGTGAAAATATCATGCGCCTTGCGTCGTTCGTCACCGTTATTCGTTTTTAAGTCTAAAAATCCGTTCATCATGTCCTTATGGAATACATCTAAATAAACAGCAACTGCCCCCTGCCGCTGCCCTAGCTGGTCTACACTCACAGCCGTATCATTGATAAGCCGAATCCACGGTACAACACCAGAAGAATTGCCTTTAAACCTCTTAATATCAGATCCTAAAGCACGGACTTTTCCAAGATAAATCCCAATTCCTCCGCCATCTTTACTCAATCTCGCAATATCCCAATTATTTAAATAAATACCATCTAAAGAATCATCGACGGTATCAATAAAACAAGAAGAAAGCTGGCCAAAGCTTTTTCCGGCATTTGATAAAGTTGGAGTTGCTACGGTCATATATAAATTACTTAAAGCCCAGTAAGCATCTTTTATTAACTTTAAGCGCTGGGACTTTGGTTCATTCTTCATTAACGTCATACTGATGATCATAAATCGTTCTTGTGGCAGTTCGTAAATATTTCCTTGATAGTCTTTCGTGAGATAGCGGTCTGCTAATAAAAATAGCCCTATGTAATTAAATAGATTGTCTTTTTCATGATTTATTTCAGCAGCTAATAGGTCGATTTCTTCCTTTGAATAATGGTTTAATAGGTCCTCGGAGTAGATTCCTAGATTCGTTAATTCGGTAATGAGAGAATAAAAATTACCGTATTTTTCTGTTACACAATACTTCCTGTTTGTTGCTGCTTTACCATAAATATCGTGTAAGTATAGGTTGGCGGCAAGATAAGTCCAGTCTGGATCTTCCATTGAAATTTTATTTAACGCATAGTTGAGTGCTTGTTCATATCTTTTAGTTGTTTCCAATCCAGCTATTTTTTCTACTAATTCTGCCGTGTCCAATTTATATTTTTCAGAAGTCCCCCTTATAATTTCTAAAATCGGGTTTGTCCTAGAGTGAAGTTTTTGGCTCATACTGTTTCTCCTTTGATAAAAGTCTGTTTCTCTTCGAAAGTTTTGTTAAACAACAAAAAAACCCATCAATGAAGATGGGTTTAATAAACGTGGATTATCAAATAAAACAGCAGTCCATACTGTAAATATCAGAATACCCTCGTTTATCTTCCCAACTCCCGAAGAAGATAATACGTATAAAAATGGCAGGTCTCCTGACTCATGCTTTTACCTAATCTAAGCCCTTCCCATCCTAAGACAGTGGATCTGCTTATTTCGTCAGCATTTACAGTTGCGGGTACAGTTCTGGTCTCCCACCAGATTCCCTTTTAAGTCTATCTAGACACCATATTATCGGTTATTATCTATATTTAGTATCATTCATTTTCCTTCAACACTAAATATTGTATGACATTTACTATATTATACTATATTTACTTTGACAACCCCCTAAATTCACTCGTAAGTCTCAAAAACTTTAGAAACCCTTCTACTTTATAAAAAGCGAAGGGTTTCTAAAATAAAATTAGTAGACTTCAATGTCCCATTGATGCTCGAATGTAATAGCCCCTTTAAGGGTTTGTGCGACTGGACAGCCTTTTTCGAATACAGATAAAGCTCGTTCTGCCGCTTCTTGTTTTCCATCTGGTACTTTAAGATGGTAATGACAGGAGATTTTTGTTATTTTTAATACTCCTTCAGGTGCTTCAATTGTACCTTGAACTTTGGCACTTACTTTATCCGGTGAAGTTGAAATTTTACGCGCTTCCAGCGCGCCAGAAAGTGTACCAACCAGTCAGCCGCCAGCCGCCGCTACAATGTGGTCAAGTGTTGACGGATACTCCACTTTTGGTTCAACACCGTAAAATTCCTTTACTCCCCCATGAACCCCAAAAAGAACGGGTTCTTCAAAGCCGCTGATGTATGCTTCTCGAATCTTATTTGGGGTGTCTTTTTGAATAATGGTGATCTCGGTTAAGGCTATTGGTTTACTCAAAACATTCCCTCCTTATTTATAGTGTTAAATAAAAAGATGCTATTCATGCTAAGTACAGCATTTTTTGTAGTTTACTGTATTGGAATACATACCGTATATTGTTCGAGACAAACCCTAAGTTCATTAGGTATCGGTACTGAAAGTTGTTTTTTTATGTTAAATCCAACCAAGACAGAACTGCCTTTTGCCACAGTTTCACCTGTCTTAGCAAGTTTCAAAATATGTTCAAGGTGGAGGCTTTTTGTTCCAATTTTAGAAACTCTCGTAGTTAGTATCAGTTTCTGCTTTGCAAATACTTGTTTTAGAAAATCACACTGAACAGAAGCGACAAGGAAGTAAAAATCCAATTTTTTCTTATATTCATCTGTGCCAAGAATGTCAAAAAACTTGGTACGTGCTTCTTCGATATATAAAAAGTAACTGGTATTATTTACATGACCCGCAGCATCCGTTTCACAAAATCTGACGAATATTTCAACTTCAGGAATACTTTTCATCTAACCCTCCCCTTGACGAAAAGCCTGGCATAACCAGGCTAAAATCCTTTGTTCACCTTTTTCCACCAATAAGGTTTTCATCGTAGTATACTCTTATTTAGACGCAAATTCAGGCTTTCTTTTTTCCAAAAATGCGGCTGTTCCTTCGTTTTTATCCTCAGTCGAGAACAAGATAGCCTGGGCCAATTTTTCAATAATTAAGCCTGTTCGTTGATCGGTTTCAAATCCTGTTTGGACCGCGAGCTTGGCAAGTTTCACTGCCAAAGGCCCCTTAGAAAGGATTTTTTCAGCAACTTCCTCTGTTTTGGCTTCCAGTTCTTCTGGAGAAACGACTTCAGCCACCAATCCTATCCGGTACGCTTCTTCTCCATCCACTATTTTTCCAGTCAAAATCATGTCAAGCGCTTTTCCTTTGCCAACAACACGGGCTAAGCGCTGTGTTCCGCCTGCTCCTGGTATGATTGAAAGATTCAATTCTGGCAGCCCAAATTTAGCATTTACTGACGCCACCCGGATATCACATGCAAGTGCAAGCTCACACCCGCCTCCTAAAGCAAAGCCATTGACCATGGCGATGGTCGGTTTATCATACATCTCGATCCGGTCATAAACCTCCTGCATCCCCCCTGGCTTAAATACATCCAGTGCGGTCTTTTGTCTTAACTGACTAATATCCGCTCCGGCAGCAAATGACTTTTCTCCTTTTCCGGTAAAAATCACACAGCCAACCGTATCGTCCTCGTTTAATTGATCAAGTGCAGCTACTATTTCGTGCAATGTTTCTTTATTCAGCGCGTTTCGAAGTTCTGGGCGGTTGATTACGATATAAGCAAGACGCCCTTTTTTATTGATTTCAATATTTTCATAGGCTCCCATAATTTCTCTCCTATTCTTATTAATTGTCTGGTTATGCAAGATTCTCGATTAAAATCGCCATACCCTGTCCGCCCCCCACACAAAGGGTTGCAATACCATATCTAAGATTGCGGCGCTTTAGTTCATGCATCAGTGTAATGACAATTCTGGCACCTGTTGAACCTACTGGATGTCCGAGGGCAATCGCTCCGCCGTTCACATTGACTTTTTCCTGATCAAGGCCAAGCTCTCTAATGACAGCCAAAGCTTGAGAAGCGAAGGCCTCATTGAGCTCGAACAGATCAATGTCATTCAATGATTTCCCTGTACGCTCAAGAAGCTTTTTCACTGCCGGCACTGGTCCAACTCCCATAATTTCCGGTGATACTCCTGCTTGAGCCCAATCGATGATTCGTGCAAAAGGCTTCACACCTAACTCCGCCGCTTTTTCGGCTGACATGACGACAACAGCTGCAGCCCCGTCGTTACGCCCGCATGCATTACCTGCTGTTACCGTACCGTCTTTGCGAAAAGCCGGCTTTAAAGAGGCTAGTTTTTCAAAAGTGGTTTCTGGGCGTGGATGTTCGTCCGTATCAAACACAAAAGACGCTTTTTTTGATTTGAGTTCATAAGGGGCAATTTCCTCTTTAAATCTGCCCTCGCGGATTGCCGTGTCTGCCCGTCTTTGACTTTCTAGAGCAAATGCATCTTGATCCTCACGTGAGATGTGATATCTTTCTGCCACATTCTCAGCGGTAATCCCCATGCCGAGATTTTCACCGTAAATTTCTTTTGGCTGCTGCCCTGCTTCCGTGTTGGAATCTACCAAATGAGCACGGTCACCTCCAAAGCGAGATCCGCGCAAATAAATCGGTGAACAACTCATGCTTTCTGTCCCGCCAGCGACGACAATTTCTGCCTGCCCAGATTGAATTTGCTGCACAGCAGAGGCAATCGCCTGCATCCCTGAAGCACAAAGACGGTTGACCGTGAAAGCTGGAACAGTATCGGGAATCTCAGCCCGTAACGATGCTACCCTAGCTACGTTAGAAGATTCGGTTGTCTGTCTAACTTCCCCTAGTATTACTTCGTCCACGTGGTCACCACTAATATTCGCTCTATTTAAAGCTTCTTTTATAACATGGCTTGCTAGAAACCCTGAATTAATCTCCTTCAATGCCCCTCCGTACCTTGCAATCGGGGTGCGTGCCCCGCTTACAATCACAATTTCTTCACGTGCCATTCAAAAAACTCCTCCTATAAAAACTATATTTTGTATTCCTTCTTTAACTGGCCTGCGATGATATTTTTTTGAATTTCGGATGTTCCTTCATAAATCCGTGTGATGCGGGCATCTCGGAAGAATCGTTCAATCGGATAATCGGCAATATAGCCTATGCCTCCGTGTACTTGAACGGCTTTGTCAGCTACCCGGTTATAAACTTCCGATCCATATAACTTCAGCATGGCAGCCTCTTTGATGACCTTCATGCCTTCATCCACCATCCAGGCAACTCTGTAAGTAAACGAACGAAGCGCTTCAATTTCCATTGCCATTTCAGCGAGCATATGGGCAACCGCTTGATGTTCAATAATCGGAACATTGAACTGCACCCTTTGCTGAGCAAAAATGGTAGACATATCTAGTAACTTTTGGCATGAGCCGAGGTTTCTCGCTGCCAAACCAGCACGGCCATTGGCAAGGATCTTAAGAGCATTCACATAACCCTGTCCCTCGTTTCCAAGGACGTTTTCTACTGGAACCTCGCAATCTTCCAAAATCACTTCAGCCGAATGCGAGCCTCTTAGACCCATTTTCTTCTCAACTGCCCCCACATGAAAGCCGGGAAAATCCTTTTCAACGATGAAGGAAGTGATTCCTTTCGCCCCTTTGGAAGGGTCAGTAACGGCCATGACGGTAAATACATCCGCTTCCGTCGCATTCGTAATATAGTGTTTGGTTCCATTCAGGATATATTTATCACCTTTTTTGACAGCGGTGGTTCGTAGATTGGTTGCATTTGACCCTGCTGCTGGTTCCGTTAATGCGAAAGCTCCAATCTTTTCACCTGCTGCCATTGCCGGAAGATACTTGCGTTTTTGTTCCTCATTGCCCATCTCCACTATTCCAACCGTTCCAATTCCGGTGTGAGCACCAATTAAAGTTGTGTACCCGTTATGAGTTGCACCGATTTCTTCATATAAGGCGCATTTTCCTACCATTCCGACACCAAGACCGCCATATTGTTCTGGTATGCTAAGGCCGAATAATCCCATCTCTTTGGATAACTCTATAATTCTCTTGGGAATTTTATTTTCTTCCTCTATCTGCATGGCGACCGCTTCCACTTCTGTCTGAACAAAATCACGGACACTTCTTTTCATCGATTCAATGTCTTCACTTAAACGAAAATCCATTTTCCTTCCCCCCGCTTAATTATAGGTATAGAATCCTTTTCCGCTTTTTTTCCCCAAACGACCTGCTTTTACATATTTTACGAGAATTGGACAAGGGCGATACTTCTCTCCAAGTGTTTGATAAAGGTATTCCATATTTCTCAGCCTTGTATCAAGCCCTACCAGATCGGCAAGTTCAAGCGGCCCCATTGGATGGTTCAGACCCAGCTTGATCGCTTTGTCAATATCCTCAACCGTCCCGACACCTTCCATCACCATATTCATCGCTTCGTTTCCTATTAAACAGTTCATCCTGCTGACTGCAAAACCAGGAAATTCATTGATTTTCACGCATTCCTTCCCAAGTGCTTTGCCAAATTCAAAGCTTTTGTTAATCGTCTCCTCGGATGTTTCTAAGCCACAGATAACCTCGATGAGTTTCATTTTAGGTACCGGATTGAAGAAGTGCAGTGCGATACAGCGGTCGGGTTTTGAAGTCTGAGCCGCGATTTCCGTAGGACTCATCGTGGAAGTATTGGTAGCCAAAATGGTTGATGGTTTGACAAGCCTATCGAGCTGTTTAAAAATCTCTATTTTTAAATCGATAATTTCTAAGACTGCTTCTATAACTAAATCTGCATCCTTGGCAGCTTCCTCGAGTTCCGTTGTATAACGAATTCTCCTTATGGCCGCATCTGCCTCTTCTCTTGTACGTTCGCCTTTTTCAACGGATCGTATAAATTGTTTCTCTATGTATGATTTGCAAAGATTAAGGGCATTTTCGTTGATATCCTGAACAAAGGTTATAAATCCTGCCGCAGCAGTGGAAAAAGCAATTCCGCGTCCCATTGTTCCAGAGCCTATTACACTAACGATTTCCATATTATTCTCTCCTTCCTTATGATAGGGAGCCCCGGGTAAACCGGATCCCTATCGGCAAGATTTTCAGAAAAACCCTTTATGCTTTTACTAGTAAACTTTTAAATTCTTCGGTTAGCATCGGTACTACTTCGAATAAATCTCCGACAATTCCATAATCCGCAACTTTAAAAATGTTGGCCTCGGGATCTTTGTTAATCGCCACAACCACTTTGGAATTTGACATTCCCGCAAGATGCTGGATCGCGCCCGATATCCCGCAGGCAATGTAAAGGTCAGGTGTTACCACTTTCCCGGTTTGCCCAATTTGAAGCGAATAATCACAATACTCGGCATCACATGCTCCACGGGATGCACCAACAGCCCCACCAAGCACTTCTGCTAACTCCTGTAGCGGTTTAAAGCCTTCTTCACTTTTCACACCCCGGCCGCCTGCAATGATGACTTTCGCTTCAGAAAGGTCAACGCCCTTCACCGCTTTTTTCGCTACTTCCTTAACGATGGTTCGCAAATCCTTAATGTCAACAGAAATAGATGACACCTCTCCAGATCGTGCTGCATTTTTTTCAAGCGGCGAGATATTATTAGGCCTGATCGATGCAACAATAATGCCATCCGTGATGATTTTCTTTTCAAATGCCTTACCGGAATAGATTGGCCGGGTAAATACAATATTTCCCCCGGCAACTTCAATCGCTACAACATCGGAAATTAGACCTGAACCCAGTTTGCTGGCGATTTTCGCTGATAAGTCCTTTCCAAGTGCGGTATGTCCAAAGATAATTGCATCTGGTTTTTCCTGCTCCAAGACTGCTAATAATGCTTGTGAAAATCCATCTGGTGTATAGCCGGCAAGTTGGGAATCTTCCACTACTACCGCCCTGTCGGCTCCATATTGAATCACCGTTGGTGCCAATTGGCTTACCGATTCTCCCAACAATACAGCCGTTACTTGACCGCCTTCTGCAATTGTTCTAGCAGCAGCTATCCCTTCAAACGATACATTCCTTAATTCTCCATCACGCGTTTCTCCAAGTACGATTACTTTTCTTGTCATGTTTTTTCCCCTCCTTAAATTACCTTTGCTTCTGAATGGAGCAAATGGATGAGTTCTTTTACTTGGTCTTGCAGCTCTCCTTCAAGAACGCGGCCGGCTTCTTTTTTCGGAGGCAGGTAAATTTCAATCGTTTTCGTTTTCGCTTCAACGTCTTCCTCCTCTAAATCGAGGTCGTCCAGTTCTAATTCTTCCAGTGGTTTTTTCTTTGCTTTCATAATGCCTGGTAACGACGGGTAACGCGGTTCATTCAATCCTTGTTGTGCCGTTACAAGCAGTGGCAATGTTGTTTGAATGGTTTCAGAATTTCCTTCCACATCTCGTACGATGTTAACGGTCTCATCATCTACTTGAATGTTCGTAATCGTTGTTACATATGGGATGTCGAGCAAGTCAGCGACACGTGGACCAACCTGTCCGCTCCCGCCATCAATCGCAACGTTTCCTGCAAAGATGATGTCCGCTTCTTTATCCTTTAAATATTCGGCTAAAATTTTGGCCGTTGTATATTCATCCCCTGTTTCCAAGTCATCTTCAGTATTAATTAGTACCGCTTTGTCCGCTCCCATTGCCAGTGCCGTCCTCAGCTGCTTTTCCGCTTCTTCGCTGCCAACGGATACGACGGTAACTTCGCCGCCATGACTGTCGCGGATTTGAATCGCTTCTTCCACTCCGTATTCGTCATATGGATTGATGATAAACTCTGCACCGTCTTCATTAATGGATCCACCTGAGATCGTGATTTTTTCTTCAGTATCGAAAGTTCTTTTTAACAAAACATAAATATTCATTGAGTATCCTCCTTTAAACTTTAGCCGGGGCGGCCTCATACGTATAAAATCCTTTTCCGGTCTTCCTTCCTAGCTCACCTTTTTCTACTTTCTCTTGTACAATTCTTGAAGGTTTGTCTCTTTCATCACCGCTTTCTTGGTAACGCTGCATACGCACGAGGTAGTTTACATCGATTCCAGTCAAATCCATTAATGCAAATGGACCAATCGGGTGGTTTAACGCTTTTTTACAGACGATATCGATATCTTCATAACTGGCAATCCCGTTCTCTAACAGGTATACGGCTTCATCCATCAATTTACCGAGAATCCTGTTGGCTACAAAACCGGATATTTCTTTGTTAAGCAGGATCGGATGCTTATTGATCGACTTTACAAATTCCATTGCCGTTTCTGCGGTCTCGGCTGAAGTATGCGGGCCGCGGACCACTTCTACAAGCTCCATCACAAGTGCTGGATTGAAAAAGTGGACATTACAGACTTTTTCCGGTCTTTCTGTTACATCGGCAATTTTTGAACTAACAATAGTAGAACTATTGGTAGCAAGAATGGCATGTGCCGGGGCAATCTTATCAAGTTTTGAAAATAGTTCTCTTTTAATCTCTAATTTTTCAACAATTGCTTCAATCACAATATCGATATCACTCAATGCTTCGAGGGAAGAGGTAAACTTTATTCGTTTAAACGCTGCCTCCACGGTTTCTGCGGTTAAACGTCCTTTCGAAACCCTTTTTTGCATTTGTTCTTCAAGAATATTTTTACCTTTAGCAAGGCTCTCCTCACTTACATCCTGCAAGGTAATAGAATAGCCGCTTAGGGCACATACCATCGCAATTTGTGAACCCATTGTGCCTGCTCCGATGACGCCGACTTTTTTAATTTCCACCGACATTCTTCTCCTCCCCTTTCTTAAGCTCTTCTTGCACAAGAACTCTTTTTAGTAACTTTCCTACTGTATTTCTTGGAAGGGCTTCGCGAACTTCAAACTCTTTTGGAACTTTGTAAGGGGTTAATTTTGAGTAGCAGTATCCCTTCAATTCATCAAGTGCAAGTTCCCTTCCTTTTTTCGCCACAACATATGCTTTAACGATTTCACCATGCTCCTCATGAGGAATACCGACAACCGCTGCTTCCTCAATATCTGGGTGTTCATACAGAACCCCCTCTACTTCCTGTGGATATATGTTAAATCCGCCGACAATGACCATTTCTTTTTTTCGGCCGACAATGTAAAAATATCCGTCTTCATCCATCATGGCGAGATCACCGGTATAAAGCCATCCGTTCTTCAGTGTCTCACTCGTCTCCTCTTGATTGTTCCAATAACCTTTCATGATCTGCGGCCCTTTGATTAACAGCTCCCCGACACACTTAGGCCCAAGCTTGTTGTTTTGTTCATCGACAATCATGGAGTCCGTATCAGGAAAAGGGATCCCGATGCTGCCAACCTTCCTGATTCCAAACGGCGGATTACGGTGAGTGGAAGGTGATGCTTCTGATAGTCCAAATCCCTCTCCAATGTTGGCCCCCGTAAGCCCTTCAAATCGTTTGATTACTTCAACAGGCAGCGGCGCCGATCCAGACGAACAGATTTTAAGACAGTTTAAGCCATACTGTTCAACATCTGGATGGTTCACAAAGGAAATATACATTTTCGGTACGCCAGGAAAAAAAGTAGGCTGATATTTTTCTATGTTTTTCAGCACATTATTCACTTCAAATTTTCTGAATAACAGAAGCTTTGCACCTATATAGATTCCAAGATTCATCGCACTTGTCATAGCATAGACATGGTATAAAGGGGTTGCGGTGAGGATTGTTTCCTCACCTGGAATCATTTTGTCCCCATACATCGTTAGACTCTGAACAACATTTGCAACTAAGTTGTAATGGGTGAGCATGGCCCCTTTTGTTTTACCAGATGTCCCGCCGGTATATTGAATGACCGCCACATCTTCTCGTACATCTAGTTTGACTGCTGTTACAATTGGCTCTGAAAAAGGAATCAATTCATCCAGTGTCTTAAATTCATCCGAGTTTAGATCTTCAAACTGTGACCCGATGATGTACCGGAACCTATAAAGCTCGTTTACTTCGAAAATGGTTTTTCTTGATAGTGGATCACCTACGATATACGAAACCTGTGCGTCATTGACAATTTGCAGCAGTTCTCTCGGCGTGTACAGCGGATTGATTTGAACGACAGTAAGTCCTAGCGCATGTGCTGCATAATAACAGATGATATAGTCAGGATGATTGGCCAGCATTAAGCCAATCCGCTCTCCCTTTTGAAACCCCATCTCCTGCCAGGCTCCTGCCATTCTATCAATCTGGTCCTTTAATTCCTTATAGGTAATCATTTCATCTTCAAAAATAATGGCCGTCTTCTCACTATATTTCTCTGCGGACTGTTCAAACATCCGATAGAGTGTAATTTCTGGAATCAAAACATGGGCATTTTGCTTGTAAAATGCAAACCAAGGACGGTTCTGTAGGTCCTGCAAAAGCTTTACACCTCCTGTATTATTTCAACGCACCTTTTTCTTCATAGAATTTCTTCGCCCCTGGATGAAGGGTAATAGGATCAATACCGTCTAGGACCGTTTCCAGTGTAAAATGCTTAGCTCTTTCTGGGATTTGTTTTTCAAAAGCACTCAGGTTATCCCAGAATAACTTCGTTAAATTGTAGACATACTCATCATCCAAGTCCTTTTGAACCGTTAACATTGAAACTGTCGTATAGGTTGGAATGTCTCCATCCTGACCTTTATACGTACCAGCAGGAAGCTTATCAAACGATATTCCTAATCCCTTTTTCTTAATACTTTCAAGTTTATCCTGGTCTATAGGAAGGATTTTCACTGGGTTTGTCATTTCGATTTCCTGAAGAGACGAAATGGCAGGAGCACCGCCGCCAAGGAATACATCGACATTTCCATCCGCCAGCATGCTAGCACCATCATTGTAGTTTCCATATGAAATTTTACCGCCGGCTTTTTTAATTTTTTCTTCATCAATTCCATACTCAGCCATCATGCGCCAAAACGCTACCGGACCGCCGCCCTCTTTTGGCCCAAGGAAGATATGCTGATCGACGATATCTTCAATCGAGTTGATATCTTCGTTTTTCTCTAAAGTGGCAATGGTTTGATAGACTGGATATAAAGACGCAATACTAGCAATGCTATCGATTTTCTTGTCAAAACTGCCCTCACCTTTAATTGCATCAGCAAAATCAGAGGTGTAGTTAATCCCCATCTCAATATCTCCTACATCCAAAGATCTTAGGTTTGCTGTGGAACCACCCTCAAGCTGCGATGCATTCAAACCACTAAAATTTTCCATATATATATCCGACATAACCGTTGTAATCGGAAACCAGCCAGAACCCATTGGTCCGGAACCGATTCTTAAGAACTTGCTCGGCGCTTCCAGTTTCCCCTTACCGGACGCCGCTTCCTTCTCTCCCGATCCGCATGCCGCCAGGAGAAGTAGACTTACTATTAACATGAAACCTAAGGTTATTTTTTTCATATTTTCAAAACTCCTTTCTTCGTTAAACATTCAGTTCCTTTGTTGCTCCTGCTGTGACTGAACGTTTATTCCATAGATATACGAGGACAAAAATAGTCAGCCCGGCGATGTCCGTCCATAGTCCTGGGATTACTAGGGTAAAGGACGATATGAGCAATAAGATTCTTTGTAAAAGATTTAATTCATCCACTAAATAGTTTTCTAGTGCAGATGAGAAAATAAAGCAGCTGAATAATGCGCTTACTACTGCGAGTGTAATACTAAAGACACTTCCGTCTTGCAATAATAGCTGTGGATTATAGACAAAGATAAATGGTATTAGGAATCCACCTGCACCAATTCGGACCGCGTATAGTGCGGTCGCATTCGGGTTGGACCCTGCAATCCCTGCCGTTGTATAGGCAGTAATCGCCACCGGAGGCGTCAAACCAGATAAAACTCCAAGATAAAAGACAAACATGTGCGCAGCAATTAGATTAACACCTGCGTCCGTTAAAGCAGGAACACCCAAAACGGAAAGGATGACATATGCAGAAACCGTCGGCATCCCCATACCGAGAACGATAGATGCACTTGCAATTAAGAGAAGAAGCGGAAACAACTGGCCACCTGCAAGGTCAATCACAAATCTAGAAAAATTAAGACCGAGACCTGTTAAGGATACTGAACCAACGATGATCCCTGCCGTCGCACAGGCTGCAATAACCGATAATGACCCGCGAATTCCATCCTCTAGGGCAGCTAAGATATCCAAAAACTTCATCCTAGTTGCCTTTCTGATCCAGCTGATGACGATCGTCAACAGAATCGCATAAAACCCAGCCTTCATCGGACTGTAACCGTACATCATCAAGCCGATAATGATAAAGATTGGCAGGAACAAATATCCTTCACGCAAAAGGATTTTTTTCGGATCTGGAAGCTGTTCCTTTGGAATACCAGCCAGACGTAAACGTTTTGCGTGGAAATAAACGATAAAGCCTGCAATCAGAAAATAAATGATCGCTGGAATCAACGCATATAATGCAAGTTTAATATAAGGAACGCCCGTTGCTTCGGCCATGATAAAGACAGAAGCCCCCATGATCGGCGGCATGATTTGCCCGCCCTGTGAAGCAACCGCTTCAACCGCTCCCGCAAACTTTTTGGAATAACCGAGTTTTTTCATCAATGGGATGGTAAAAGATCCTGTTATCGCTGCATTGGCTGCACCATTTCCCGTAATGGTAGATACAAGGGCACTCGCACCAACCGCAGAAAGGGCAGGACCGCCGGTTTTGTTCCCGAGTGCACCAAAGGCGAAGTTGGTGAAAAATTGTCCACCGCCCGATTTCATCAAAAACGAACCGAATACCACAAACAACACGAGGATGGTCGAACTCACATATATAGGTGAACTAAATATCCCAAGTGTGCTGTTAAACATTTGGTCGATCATTTTCCCGTATCTTGCTCCTGGGTGGGCTAGAATCCCCGGAAAATATTGCCCAAAGAAGATATAGACAAGAAAAAATAACCCAATCAGCATCATAACAAGCCCGTTTGTCCTGCGTGTCGCTTCCAGAACGAGAGCAATTAAAATCGTGCCAAAAATAATATCGTTTTGTCCTACATTCCCCTGCCTGCTTTGAATCCCTTCCGCTCCAAAGATGACATAGGCACCGACAGCCATTGTAATGATGACAAACAGAATATCGATGACCCCAAATTTCTTACCTTTGCGAAAAGGAAACAGCAGAAATATTAAAAGCAAAGCCCAGACAACATGAATACTTCGCTGCTCCCAAGAAGGAAGAGTGCCAAACCCTGCCGTGTATACATGAAAAACCGACATCCCAATCGCGAGGAGTGAAATGATTAGTAAAAATACTCTTGTTTTCGTCCACCCTTCTTTTCGTGAATGCCAGAATTCTTCGATATAGGCGGGTTTTTCTTTTATCGAAGTATCGATGATATCAGACTTCTGTACTTGATCCATCCTTTTACCTCCTTTGTTCGAAAACCACAATCCATTAAAGCGAGCTTCCCCCATCGACCGCTAAAACTTGACCGGTAACAAAATCACTAGCTGGGCTGGCGAAGAAAAGTGCAGCCCCCTTTAAAGCTTGATCATCGCCAATTCTTCCGAGAGGATTATGCTTTCTAATTTCCTCCCCTTTTTCACTTAGCACATGTCTGGTCATCTTAGTTGGAAAAAATCCCGGTGCAATCGCATTGACGTAAATATTATGCTGGGCCCATTTTCGTGCTAGATCTCGTGTAAAGTGGTGAACAGCTGCTTTACTTGTACTATAGCCAACAGCATTCAATACTTCAGGCGGTTCAGCCTTTAAACCAGCTACCGAACCAATGTTGATGATCTTTCCAAATTTCTGATCAATCATCTGTTTACCGACCGCCTTTGTCATAAGGAACATCCCAGTCAGATTTACATTGATTACTTTTTGCCAGGCTTCTAAAGGCATTTCCTCGAGTGGAGCCCCCCATGTAGCGCCGCTGTTATTAACGAGAATATCGATTTTTCCAAATTCATCAATTACCTGACTGACGACTCGGCTGATATCGCTTTCATTTTGGATATTACAGGAGTATCCTTTTGCCTTTATCCCATAGGTATCGGAGAGGTACTGTGCTGTTTCCACACATTGTTCAAGCGTTCGTGAACAGATGGCAATGTGACAGCCATAGGATGCATATATATCAGCAATTTGGCGGCCAAGGCCCCTGCCTCCGCCAGTAATTAGGGCTACTTTATTTTCGAGTTGAAATAATTCTTTTTCCATGTGCCTTATACTCCCCCCTATCAATTCTCTTCCAAGATTCGTCTTGCAATAATCAGGCGCTGGATTTCGTTTGTGCCTTCATAAATCTTTGTAATCCTGGCATCACGGTAAAATCTTTCAACCGGATAATCGGATACATATCCCATGCCGCCGTGAATCTGGACGGCTTTGTCTGCCACTTTATTAAACACTTCAGAAGCAAATAATTTAGCCATTGATGCTTCTTTGATTACCTTCTTGCCTTCATCAATCATCATCGCGGCTCTTAAGGTCAGGGCTCTCGCCGCTTCAGTTTCAGTTGCCATGTCAGCAAGCATCCACTGGATCGCCTGATTGGACGCAATCGGTTTACCGAACTGGATTCTTTCTTTTGCATAAGAAGCAGATAGCTCAATCAGCTTATCGCAAGAACCCACTGATCTTGCTGCCAGCCCAACACGGCCTTCTCCAAGTATTTTTAACGCTGACATATAGCCCATACCCACTTCGCCAATGACATTTTCTTCTGGAACGACGCAATCTTCAAAAATCAGCTGTGCGGTATAAGAACCTCTTAGTCCCATTTTCTTATCCTGTTTCCCAACAGTGAAACCAGGAAAATCTTTTTCAACCAGGAATGCGGTGATGCCGCCTTTTGCTCCTTTTTCCTTGTCTGTGAGTGCAAAAACGGTAAATACGTCAGCAACTGGTGCATTGGTGATAAAATGTTTTGTTCCATTCAATATCCAGTTGCTGCCCTTTTTCTCTGCGCGGGTTGCTAGATTGGTTGCATCAGAACCGGCACCAGGCTCCGAAAGGGCAAAGGCAGCAATTTTTCTTCCTGCAGCCATATCGGGAAGGTATTTTTGTTTCAAATATTCAGAGGCAAGTTTGACAAGCCCGGTGCTTCCAATTCCTGTATGTGCACTTATTAAGCTAACAAAACCGTTATGTGTGCGGCCTAGCTGCTCAAGAACGACCGCTTTCCCTACCGCATTTAAGCCGATACCGCCGTATTCTTCTGGAATGCTGATTCCAAATAACCCTAGTTCTTTTGCCTGCTCTATCAGGTGCTGTGGAATTCGGTCTTCCTCTTCGATTTGCTGTGCGTACGGTTCAACCTCTCGCTCAACGAAGTTACGCACCATCTGTTTCATTTGCTCAATTTCTTGTGGAAGTGTTGTTAACATATGTATGTCCTCCTCTTATTCGTTTATATTTAGTAGATTGCAAGAACCGTGCCAACTTTAAGAATGCTTATATTACAATATTTCGAACTTTAACGATTCATTTTTGAATTAAAAATTAGAGGAGGTGGCGGTGATATTACTGGTGTGCCAAGCGATTCATTTTTGAATTAAAGGATTCATATGTGCATCAAGATTTGGTTCGGTGAGTGAAGGTGGATAGGTTTAGTAGCGCTAGACATGATATGCTCTCGTATTAGCAGGATTTACTCTCGTATAAGCCAGTTTTACTCTCGCATAGCCAGTTTTACTCTCGTATAGCCACGTTTTACTCTCGCATAGCCACGTTTTACTCTCGCATAGCCACGTTTTACTCTCGCATAGCCACGATTTACTCTCGCATAGCCACGATTTACTCTCGCATAGCCACGATTTACTCTCGCATAGCCACGATTTACTCTCGCATAGCCAGATTTACTCTCGTATAGCCACGTTTTACTCTCGCATATCCACTTTTACTGGCGGATAACCCAAATTACTTACGGTTAGGCCCAGACACATTACAAAATAAATAAAAAACCACCATTTCAAAAAGGGAAATAGTGGTTTACTCCAATCGCAATATTTTATCGCTGATGCTTTTTTTCCAAAAAAAGTAGTAAGCTATGGATGGTCTCTGTATAAGGTACAGGAATCCCTTTTTCTTCTGCTTTACGGATGAGATACCCTGTCAGCGCATCGGTCTCGAGTTTTTTACCGTTTAACAAATCCTGCAGCATCGAGGTTTTGTGGCTCTTTGCCCTTTCTGACCGAAGGAAGAGTTCTTCGATATAGGAATCCGGTAATGAGTAACCATTTTGACCTGCTACGTCTAAGACTTCCTTACAAATACCTTTTGCAAGCGTTCTCAATTCATGTGTATCCAAAATATCTCCAACCGAGGCACCAGCAACGGCTGATAAAGGGTTAAATGTGGCATTCCATATATATTTCTTCCATTTCTCCCCCAATATATCTTCAACTGCATTGGAAGGTATCCCTGCTTCATTAAAGAGCTGTGCATAACGCTGACTTAATTCTATACTTGAAGCAGCAAGGCCTCCGATGACGAGCTGGACGAAGCCAGTTTGCTGAACCACACCCGGACCGTCTGTTTGCGCTTGTACATAGGTAGCTGCCGAAAAGACTTTTTCTGGACCAAAAACAGAACTTAAAATCTCCTCATTGCTGACACCGTTTTGAAGAGTTAAGATATCTGTTTCTGTTCCGCAAACCGCTTTAAGCTGACGGGCGACACTCTCGGTATCACTGGACTTTACACAAAATAAGATGAGGTCAGATCCCTTTAATTCCCCCACATTATTGGTAAAAGTTTCATTTACATGAATTAAATTGCCATTGCTATAAACTTTTAATCCATCCTGCAGCATTTTATCTAGATTTTGACCTCGGGCGATAAAAACAACCTCATGCCCTGCCTTCTTTAATACACACCCAAAGTAAGCACCTACTGCGCCTGTTCCCATTATCCCTATCTTCATCTCTATCTCCCTTTATTCACTTAATTTTAAATTGTATTTTTTTAACTTTCGAACGATGGTTGGCTGGCTTGTATCTAGTGCTTCTGCCAATTCATAGGTAGTATGGTATTTCTTCAGTGCTAACTGAAGAATTTTCTCTTCCGCCAATTCTGCTGCCTGTTTTAAAGTCATCATTTCATTCACTTTAATTGCCTGTAAATCTGTATCCTTATACTCAATTGGTAAGTCTTCCACCGTTAAAATGGTTTCTTCTGTCACCAGAACTAACCTTTCAATCAGATTAGCCAATTCCCTAACATTCCCCGGCCAACCATAGTTATAGAAAAATTCTTTCAAGCCAGAAGAGAACTTCTTCTTCACTAAATATTTGCTATTAAACCCTTCAAGGAAAAAATCCACCAGTGGAAGGATATCTGCTTTTCGGTCGCTGAGCGGAGGAATCGAAATGGGAATCACATTCAAACGGTAAAATAAATCCTCCCGAAACTTCCCTTCTGAAACCATTTCCTTTAAATTTCTATTGGTGGCAGCTATGATTCGTACATCCACTTTCTTTGATTTTGTTCCGCCAATCCGCTGTACCTCTCGCTCTTGAATCACTCTAAGAAGTTTGACCTGCAATTGGAGCGGAAGTTCCCCGACCTCATCAAGAAAAAGGACCCCGTCATTGGCGAGTTCAAACATACCGACTTTCCCTTTGCCGCTAGCTCCTGTAAAGGCGCCAGCTTCATACCCAAACAACTCTGATTCGAGCAAATCAGGAGGGATAGCACCACAATTGATTTTTATCATTTGTCCACTTCTGCTTCTTTCGCTATTTTCAAAGATATAGCGTGCCAGTACATCCTTCCCCGTCCCCGTCTCACCAAGTATTAATACGGTTGCATCCACATTGGCGATACGGGCTGCCGTATCGTAAATATTTTGGAGCTGCTCACTTCTGATGACAACCCCATCTTTACGGAAGGATTTTCCTTTAAGACGCTCAATTTCTTCTCTATAACTGTTATTTAACTTGTTTGCTTTTTTTAGAGCTGCCTGTAGATCATTCAGTTCCGACAAATCACGGATATTGGTAACAATACTTTGAATTTCACCCTGTTCATCAAACACGGGGTTCCCGGTTAACAATACTTCCCTTCCTAAGAAATTTTGCTGTACCAGAGAAACACTCCGCTTTTTCTCTAGGACCCGGTGGGTTACGGAATTTTTCAGGATTCCCCTTTTCATCAAAGCATCGACTTTTTTACCAATGTAGTATTCCTTTGGTATGCCCGTTAACCTTTCGATGGCTGAATTCGTTTTAATCGTAATACCTTCCCTGTCGGTTATGTAAATACCATCATAACTATTTTCTATAATCGCATCCAGCTCTCTATTTACTCGCTTTGATTCTTTTAGTTCCTCTAATAGTGTGGTAAGATCTGTTGAGAACGTACCAATATAGTAAATTTCATCTCGATCAGCTTGTCTGATTTTAATAAAAATACAATCTTTATTCCCCACTTGAGCATGGATTACTTGATTGCCCCTTATTTCCTTCCATTTATCAAAAACTTCATAAATATAGCGCCCATTTAAAGGAAAATGCTTTTGAATGACATCATTGCTATATAGGATGCAATCTTCAGACGTAGTAATAAAAAACGGAAACGGAAGTTTATCTAACAGAACTGCCTCCATGGCATCACCTCAGTAATGTTCATTTTATTTATATATTCTTTGAAAATATTAAAATCCCTTTATCTATTTTAGACTTAGAAGAATGTTATCTTACGGTATAAAAAAGAAACCCAGCAGAAAACTGAACCATTATAGGAAAAGTAAAAAGCGCCGAGGCAGTTTTTTTTATTCTTTTTTGAAAATAACCATTTACTTTTCTGAATACTCATGTTTATAATATAGACACAATTTAATAGTCATAACTAGGGGAGTCCAATGAGTTGGGCTGAGAGGGAAACACGTTAAAGTTTCTTGACCCTTTGGACCTGATCTGGATCATGCCAGCGTAGGGAAGTTGGAAAATTAACAAGCTATGAATCTACTTCTACATACAATCAAGCTGGGTCCGTCTGTTTATTGGACCCAGCTTTTTTATGTGCTTCGATTTTTGCTGTTTATCTATTCAGATCTCGTCCTTTACATTTTTTATAAAAAGGAGCGAGTTTTTTTATGTCTACACCATCATTAAATGAAAAAAGTATTAGTATCATGTCTAGTTTTTCAGGGAGTAAAAAGGTTTATGTTCAAGGTTCAAGACCAGATATTCAAGTGCCAATGCGTGAAATTGAACTAAGTCCGACAACAGGAAGCTTTGGTGAAGAAAAAAACCTGCCTGTTCGTGTCTATGATACAAGCGGACTTTATACAGACCCGAATTATACGGTTGATATTACAAAGGGGCTTCCTGCGATTCGCAGTACCTGGATTCGCGAAAGATTAGATGTTGAGGAATATGAAGGCCGAAAAATTCAGCCTGAGGATAATGGCTATCGAGATGAAAATGATCCCCGTGCCAATCTGAAGGTGTTTCCTAATTTAGGACGCAAACCATTACGAGCCAAAAATGGAAAAAACGTTACACAGCTTCACTATGCAAAAAAAGGCATCATTACTCCAGAAATGGAATTTATCGCATTAAGGGAAAATATGAAACCCGAGTTTGTACGAGAGGAAGTTGCACGAGGAAGAGCAATTATCCCAGCCAATATTAATCATCCAGAAACTGAACCAATGATCATCGGCCGAAATTTCCACGTTAAAATTAATGCTAATATTGGGAATTCAGCTGTCTCCTCTTCCATTGAAGAAGAGGTTGAAAAAATGACCTGGGCCACACGCTGGGGTGCTGATACCATTATGGATTTATCAACAGGTAAAAATATTCATACCACAAGGGAATGGATTATTCGAAATTCAGCTGTTCCTGTCGGCACCGTCCCTATTTATCAAGCACTTGAAAAAGTAAATGGGGTTGCAGAAGACCTAACATGGGAAATTTATCGAGATACCTTGATCGAACAAGCAGAGCAAGGTGTCGATTACTTCACCATTCATGCGGGTGTTCTTTTGCGATATATCCCTTTGACAGCAAAGCGTGTAACAGGAATTGTATCACGCGGGGGATCGATTATGGCACAGTGGTGCCTATATCACCACCAAGAAAACTTTCTATATACCCACTTTGAAGAAATCTGTGAAATTATGAAAGCATATGATGTTGCCTTCTCCTTAGGTGATGGTTTACGCCCAGGATCGATTGCGGATGCAAATGATGAAGCACAATTTGCTGAACTGGAGACTCTTGGAGAGTTAACAAAAATAGCTTGGAAACATGATGTACAAGTGATGGTAGAGGGACCAGGACACGTACCCATGCACCTTATTAAGGAAAACATGGATAAGCAGCTAGAAGTCTGCCAAGAAGCACCTTTCTATACACTTGGACCACTTACAACCGATATAGCTCCTGGTTATGATCACATTACATCCGCTATTGGGGCTGCCATGATTGGCTGGTTTGGTACAGCAATGCTGTGTTATGTGACGCCAAAAGAACATTTAGGTTTACCGAATAAAGAGGATGTTCGTGTCGGCGTGATCACTTATAAAATTGCGGCACATGCTGCAGATTTGGCAAAAGGTCATCCTGGTGCACAAAAAAGAGACGATGCCTTATCAAAAGCTCGTTTTGAATTCCGCTGGAGGGACCAGTTTAATCTATCTTTGGACCCTGAACGTGCAATGGAATATCATGATGAAACACTTCCTGCGGAGGGTGCAAAAACAGCGCATTTCTGCTCCATGTGCGGGCCTAAATTTTGCAGTATGAGAATCTCTCAAGATATCCGTAATTATGCGAAAGAAAACGAACTGGATACTCAAGAAGCCATTGAAAAAGGAATGGAGGAAAAAGCAGCGGAGTTTAAAAAATTGGGCAGTAATCTATATTCCTAACATTCAAGGAGGTTATTTAATGGATATTCCTAAAATTGAAGAAGAAATGAGCCAATTGCAGAACCGCCTTGTTTTTTTGGAAAAACAATTAAAAGAAATTCAAAAAAATTGTGAACACCATTTTAAAATGCACCCAAATTATGAAAAATGTATCAAATGCAATAAAGTAAATGTCCTGCATTATTAGCAGATTCAATATTTTTCAACCATGCCTTCCATTAGTGGAGGCATGGTTGGGGTAATCAAAGCTACCCTTTTTGCCTTAGATATCGTTTATCATTCATAAACAAACTCCAAAAGTAAATAAATCCTGGAAAAAGGATGGCGAACCCGATGATGTAGGTTATAAATACCGCTCGAAAGGAATTAGGGTCGGTAAAAGCAGCATCAATTGTAACATCAGGATAGATAATATACGGCAAATGAGCTTTCCCATACACATAACTTGCAATGAGATATTGAAGCGTCACCGCTATAACCGCAAGTCTAGGCATCCCTTTCACTCCTTTTTGAAAGGGTGATGGTGCATATAAACCAATTCCGATGATCAAAAAGAATGCAACTGAAATTAGTAAAAGTGGAAGGTCTTCCATCATTCGATTATATAACCAACTAACTTCATTTTTTAATGTAATCATAATGAGTAATGCCATGATTAATGAAATGGGGCCAAGAATCTTTCCATCACGAAGATAAACTTGATAGGCCTCCATTTCATTCGAGGCTTTCGAATAATCCGCTAATAATAAAGATGAGAGAAACAATGTACTAGTGATGGCAAAACCAATAAACGCATACTCATTAGGGCTGGTAAATAGCCTGTATAGGTTTAAGTTTACAATCCCATTTTCATAATCAAGATAATGACCATGCGTAATTGGCAGAACACTAATTAACAGCCCTGGAATAATAATTCCTGCGATTCCTGAAATGTAGGTAAGCGGCTTTTTATATTCTGTAGCAATATTTGAAAAAACTAAAAACGCACTTCGTAATGCTAATAAGAGGAGTATCAGACTCCCAGGAATCAGGAGAATCGTACCTAATACATATGCGGCACTAGGAAAAAGACTATACACCGCAACCACTAATGCTACAATGAAGGTATTTGTTACTTCCCATGTAGGTGATAAATATCTATTCGCAATGTTGGTAGCTTTTGTTTTTTCCCGGTTAATGTAAATCATTGACCAAAATCCGGCGCCGAAATCCATCGTTGCCATAACAGCATAAATAAATACAAACCCCCACAGCACAGTAATAGCAATAAGAGCATCAGCCAATTGAATTTCCTCCTCCCCTATGTATTTGAACCAAATAATGGGACCCCCTTCTTTTCCGCGCGCTCGATATCATCTACTTCTGTATTTTTTCTAAAGAAGTATAACAATACGAGCACTACAGCTAGCCCCAATATAATGTAAACAATAATAAAAGCCACAAAAAGAGTCGTTAAGTTTGTTGCTGTCGTAGCAGACTCTGCTGTCGATAATATCCGGTAAATTACCCACGGCTGCCGTCCAGTACAGGCAAAAATCCAGCCGCATTCTATTGCCAGCACGGCCAATGGACCTGTTGTAACGAGTCCCCAAAGCATCCATTTTGGGTAAAGATCTTTTTTCAAGATTTTTTTCCAAGCCCATACAAGTAAAGGAACCATAATCAGTGCTGATCCAATAAACACCATACCGTTAAATAAGGTATGAATGAATAATGGCGGCCACAGCTCCTCTGGAAAATCGTTTAAACCGACAACAACGGTATCAAAGCTGTTTCCTGCTAGAAAACTTAATGCCCAGGGAATCTCAATAGCCCCTTTTATTTCTTTCGTTTCCCGGTCAGTAAAACCACCGATAGCAAGCGGTGCATGGGATTGGGTTTCAAATAACCCCTCTGCAGCAGCCAGCTTTTCTGGCTGATACTCATGTAAATATTGAGCCGATTCATGTCCATTTATGGCTGTAAGAAAGGCAAAGATGCCGCCGATAACAAGGCTTAGCTTAAGTGCTTTTTGATGAAAAAGATAAACCCTCGAACCGAATTTATGTTTTCTCATTTTAAAAGCAGCTACCGAAGCGACGACAAAGGCCCCCACAACATAGGCGGACAACGCCACATGCCCAGCGGTTACAAAGAAACTTGGATTAAAAAATGCTGCCCAGGGATCAATGTCGAGAAATTTTCCATCCTCATACCGGAAACCTGCAGGAGTTCCTTGAAAGGCATGGACATTGGTAATCAATACGGCAGAGGATAATGCTCCGATTGCCACGAGTATTAAGCTGACAATTCTCATCCATGGGGCAATTCTCTCTGCTGCATAGACATAGATAGACATAAAAAGAGCCTCAATGAAAAAAGCATATATTTCAATTTGGAAAGGGAGTGGCATCACACGACCTATCACTTCCATAAATCCCGGCCATAATAACGATAATTGAGTTCCAGCAATCGTTCCTGTCGGTATGCCTACCCCAAGTAAAACAGCAAATGCCTTGGTCCAACGCTTTGCCATTACCACATAATCTTGATCTTTTGTTTTCTGGTAGAGCAGCTCTGCCGCTAAGATCATCAGCGGTAACCCAACCCCAATGGTGGCGAATATTATATGAAATGCCATGGTGGTTCCAAATAAAGAGCGTGCTATTAATAAATCACTCAAACTTCATTCATCCTCTCACCGGTAATCGTCTTGATAATTATTTCCAAAACAACCTTTAATATGTGATGTATTGAAGTAAAGACCATTCATTAAGTGTTTACATAAAACTGCAGCTCGTTTAGATCAATATAAAAAGGGCCGCTAAAAGCGCCCCCTGTTATCCATTTCTATTTCAAAGATTAAATTCGATTTTAATTTTTTGTGAATCATTAATTTTTTTCTTTTCTTTATCAAATACATCACTAGTCGTTATTTCAATCCACTTGATGTTCTTAGTCTGCTCCTTTTCATTACCATCCCCATTACTTTGCTCATCCTTATGCAAATGACTGTCTGAAGCATTCACAATAAAACCAAGGTTTCCAAACTTTGTACTATTAGGTTCTATTTCACCGTTTAACTCCTCAAGGTAAATATCTTGTTCCCAATCAAATGTTTCACCAGTGTTAGTTTCCACCAGGGCAATTGGTGCAAAATTCACCTTCTCTTGGGAAGTGTTTTTGATTTCAACGAATACTTTAACAAAATCAAATTCCTCATCATGTGTCAGCACATGAAAGTAATCAATCATACCATAATCTGGTCTTAGGTGAATCAATTTAATTTCTTTAACTTTTAATTCTATCGGTCCAGCTTTATATGTTTTGTTAACATTTTTAATAGCTCTTAATGTGGCTTCCCCTTTTCCATCTGTAACTGTCTGACCCACTTGCTGCAAGGAACGGTCATCCGTTACTTGTGGGTTAGGCTGGTACTGTTCAAATAAATCTTGCTCCTGTTTCTCTTCCTGTTTTGTATCATTATTACTTCCAATCACAGTGTTTTCTGTTTTGGTTGTATCCCCTGAAGTTGTAGTTTTGTCATTTTCAGGAGTAGGATTTGCTGAACATCCAACAAGTAACATGACTGAAAATAGCATAGATAGAGTCTGCTTCATGATTTACCCTCCGAAAAATTTTTGTCTTTGGAAAAAAGTTCCCGTTGCATAAATAAGGAGCAACGGGATACTTTAAATTTTTACAGATTGTTTTACTTATCTTCTATTTTTATGTCGTATCTTAATGCTTCGAATACATTCTTAGCAATATCTGTATTATTAATTTGTCCTGCAAATCTTTCACTTTCCGGACCAAATGCATATACTGGAACATCTTCACCAGTATGTCCACCTGTTGTCCAACCAGTATGAGAACGCTTATTAAAAATATCTTCAATTGCATTGTCAATATCGAGAACTTTCTTTGTTTCAGCTGCATTTTTAACGGATTGAATTTCAGCTTCTGTTAATGGTAAGATACCTTGGTCAATATACTTTTTCAATGTTTGTTCCACTTCTGCACCTTTAGAAATTTCTTCTGCCATGAAATCAGGGGTACGCTTTGCAGCTTTGATTGGCTCGCTGAACCAGTTATATATACCATCAGCTCCGATAGAATATCCTCCTGTTGAATGGTCAGCAGTTGCAACAACCAGTGTATGTTTGTCCTTTTTCGCAAATTCAATGGCTGCTTTAAATGCTTTTTCGAAATCTTCCATTTCACTCATCGCAGCAACAATATCATTGTCATGACCTGCCCAGTCAACTTGACTTCCCTCTATCATTAGGAAGAAACCATCTTTATCTTGACTTAAGCGAGAAATTGCTGCATTTGTCATTTCTTCAAGAGAAGGCGTTTCTGCTGGGCGGTCAATCATCTTTGGAAGTCCGCCCGGTGCAAATAAACCAAGTACTTGTTTGTTAGAATCCTTTAATAAATCTTCTTTGTTTGTTACGTAGCTATATCCGTCATTTTTGAATGCTTCTGTTAGATTACGATCTTTACGAACAAAGTTGTCCACGCCTCCGCCAAGAAGAACGTCGACTTTATGCTGGCCATTTACTAATTCATCATAGTAGTCATCGGCAATCGCGTTCATGTTTTTACGGCTGTGATCATGTGAACCAAAGGAAGCGGGTGTTGCGTGTGTTATTTCCGATGTCGCAACAAGACCAGTTGCTTTTCCTTGTTCTTTAGCAGCTTCAAGAACTGTTTTTACTTCTGACCCATCATTGTCAACTGCGATTGCATTGTTATATGTTTTAATCCCTGCAGACATAGCTGTTGCCGCCGATGCAGAATCTGTTACGTTTTGTTCAGGGTCTTCGGGGTAAGTCATTTGTTGTCCGACAAGGTATTGATCAAATGCTGTTTTTTCAGCCTCTTTAGTAGACGGATCATTTTTCAAGTACCGATGAGCAGATGTATAGGATACTCCCATTCCGTCACCTATTAACACAATAACATTTTTGATTTCTGCGTTACTTTTGGGACTTTGTGCGTTTGCAGGTGAATAAGTGCCTATTAAACTCCCAAATGCTACAGATGAAAGTACAGCTACCGGTAATAACTTTTTTGTGAATTTCTTCTTGTTAAACAATGTTGTTTCCCCCTAATCGTCATCTTAAACTATATTACAAAAGCAATCTTACTATGAAATTATTAAGCTGCCTTTAATCCAATGTAAATTTAGTATTAAGCTACTATTACATACCTTCTACTTTCAGTAAAATGGGATACCTAGTTTTGTATCCACAACAAAAAAGGGATTGCCGCAGCACCCCTTTTTGTAAAGAAAAATTCCCTATTTACTTCTAATACTTATTTTGACTTTTCTTGGGCTCTTAATGCTATTTTTTCTAGCCCATTTTCCCCCGCAAATTCTTCATTTGTTTTTGGGATATCATGTTTATTCTTAAATTGCTTATTATTATTTTTTTTAGACATTTTTTCACCGCCCTTGCTGTTTAATGAAATTATTCTCTTAGGGATGCCCACTGTTTTTTATACTTTAGAAATTGAATCGAGGTAATATTTCTTTTTTATCGGCACCCACGAAGTTAGTTTGCTTTCTTTATAGCAGGCTATGCTCCTAATTAGGTTTACTTCGCTCATTTTTAGTTGATTAGTTATTATCCCTTTTTTCGTGTTAGGACATCGTAATCAAATATGGGTGGGAAATAATGGAGTGGTTCGGTCTTAGTTAAAACTAATTGTCCTTATTAATT
Source organism: Neobacillus sp. Marseille-Q6967 (assembly GCF_946151075.1). GTDB lineage: Bacteria > Bacillota > Bacilli > Bacillales > Cytobacillaceae > Neobacillus. Next base: position 1,959,891 of record NZ_OX267715.1, read on the forward strand.
TACTTTTACCATTCATATTGTTCATGAATAAACGTTTTGATAGGAATTATTGGTTTTTGTGCCATAAACCTGAAGGAGGGGGAAGCCCTGATTAGTTGAAAGGTGCGGGGTGACTTAATGCGTGTCACCCCAATTAATTACTGCCGACCCATTGCCGTCACCAATTAAACTGCTGTAGTAGTTTGAATGATCCATGTAAACGGATCATTCATCTTGTTCCAGTTTTGTTTCAGTTCATCTTCTGTCAACAAACAGTGATCTAAAGAACTTTTCACAAGTTCTTGGTCCATGTCTATTCCAATTAACACAAGCTCATTTTTCCGATCTCCATACTTATCATCCCACTGTTCTTTTAAAACTGGGTCTTCCTCGAAATATTGGGCTTGTTGTTCCGGGGATAAAGATGCTACCCAATAAGAAACTGGCTCTAACTGTACAGATGGGCCTGCTTGCGAAAATAATAAAGCAAAATCATTTCTTGTGGCACACCATACAATTCCCTTTGCTCTCACAATCATTTCAGGCATTTCTTCCACCCAGCGGTTAAATCTTTCCGAATGAAATGGAACTTTACTTCTATAAACGAAGGAACTAATCCCATATTCTTCCGTTTCTGGGGTATGCTCAGGTGCCTCTAATTCTTTTAACCAACCGGCCGATTCACTCGCCGTTTCAAAGTCAAACAAACTAGTATTTAAAATCTCCGAAGACGGAATTTTTCCATTTATGGATCGGTGAAACTTTGCCGAAGGCTGGAGCTTTCTTAAAAAAACTTCCATCTGATTTAATTGGTCCACATCAAGTAAATCACATTTATTAAGAATTAATACATCACAAAACTCTATTTGATCGATTAACAAGTCCGCGACGGTTCGATCATCCTCTTCACCAACGGCTTGACTTCTTTCCAAAAGAAGGTCCCCTGAAGCAAAATCGTGCCAAAACCTGTTAGCATCGACAACCGTAACCATTGTATCGAGTCTACAATGTTTTGTAAGGTCAATTCCCAACTCTTCATCTATGTAAGAAAAAGTTTGTGCAACTGGTACTGGTTCACTTATACCTGTTGATTCAATCACGATATAATCAATATTTCCAATCTCAACAAGCCGTTCCACTTCTTTTAAAAGATCTTCCCTTAATGTACAACATATACAACCATTGGATAATTCTACAAGCTTCTCCTCCGTTCTGTTTAGCCCTCCTCCTTGTTTTACCAGATCTGCGTCTACATTAATTTCACTCATATCATTAACAATCACTGCTACTCTTAATCCTTCTCTATTCTGCAAAATATGATTTAATAAGGTTGTCTTTCCTGCTCCTAAATATCCGCTTAAAACCGTTACTGGAATTCTTTTGTCGTTCATTCTAACTCTTCCTTTCTTGTTTTAAATCAAAGTCATTACGATTTAAAGAATATATTTTTCCCTAGATTCTGGCTTCGGATTATTTTGTTTCTCTGTGTATGGTATACCGTTTCAACCTAGGAGAGTATTTCTTAAGTTCCAGCCTTTCAGGATTATTTCTTTTGTTCTTAGTTGTTATGTAGTTTCTGTCCCCGGTTTCAGTACATTGTAGAGTAACTTTAACTCGCATTTGTTTTCATTCTCCTTCTGTTTTTATAAATCGAAATAGTTACGATTTGAACTTTATACGACTTTTATTTCCCTGTCAAGGAGAAAACTAAAACTTTTAAAAATAAATCGAAATCATTCCTAAAATCATGTAAAAGTACATAAAGATACTTTAGGATTTAAATCGTAATTATTTCGCTTTGTAAAAATATTAAAATTGGTCCGATTACTCATACTCTAGCAAATGCGAAATATATTTATGAAAGAAACGCAAGGACTCAAATACGACTGGAGGTAAACATGATTAAGATTCTTCGCAGTAATGTTATGGATATTACAGGTTTTATTATGATTGGACTGGCTCTTCTACTTCTCAATATCAGCAGCACTTTTAATCTAACATGGGCTCTTCCTGCCTCATTCTTAAATCTAAACACTATTTTTCTCAGTATTTTAATAGAAGCCCTGCCATTTGTTTTAATAGGAGTTATTATTGCTGGTTTTATCCAAATCTATATTACCGAAGAGCATATCCGGAGATGGATTCCTAAAAACAAAGTCCTGGCTGTCATCATGAGTTGTATCGTTGGCGCGCTATTTCCTGCCTGTGAATGCGGAATTGTCCCTATTGTTCGCAGGCTTATCGGAAAAGGTGTCCCGATTCATGCTGCCATTGGCTTTTTGTTGACTGGGCCTCTAATCAACCCTGTTGTCATTGCCTCAACATATATGGCTTTTGGAAACGATATAAGAATAGCAGGATTACGAATGGGTTTAGGTTTTATAATTGCCCTATTGGTTGCTTTTGCCGTAAGCTCGCTTTTTAAAGGAACTCAACTAAAAGCTCCAATTAAATTAGATTCTTCCCGATCACAATCGAAAAACTTTACTGCCCGATTTTGGTCCATGCTGACACATTCAATTGATGAGTTTTTTGATATGGGAAAATACCTTATCATTGGTGCACTTATTGCAGCTAGTGTACAAACCCATATGCCGGCAATGACTTTATTAGAAACTGGCAGTGGTCCTGTATCTTCTTTGTTTGTCATGATGGGGCTCGCTTACATTTTATCCCTTTGTTCCGAAGCGGATGCCTTTATCGGTGCGTCCTTCAGCAGTATTTTCCCACTATCATCTATCCTTGGATTCTTAATTTTCGGACCGATGATGGACTTAAAAAATACGATTATGATGCTTAGTGTATTTCGATTTAGGTTTGTAATGGTTGTATTAGGGTTAATTGTTTCCACCATCTTTTTAACATTAATACTGGTACAAACCTTTATTTAAGGAGGACAAAACATGCAACTCCACTTTCAGCAAGCGTTACGGGCGTTAATATTATTATCTTTTTCCACCATGCTTTTCAAGATGCATTATTCCGGGGATATCACCAAGTTTATTAATCCTAAATATGAGGGTTTAAGCCAAATCGCTTCTATCATTTTTTTGATTTTATTTTTCATTCAAATTACAAGAATATGGACTACTTCAACTAGAGGGAACAGTCCCCATCATTGCGATCACCACGACGATTCCTGTCATCATCACGACCATGGGGATACTCCCTTAAATACCAAAAAATTAATTTCATATCTAGTTATTAGTTTCCCATTGGTAACTGGATTCTTCCTTTCTCCAAAGTTACTAGATGCCTCCATGGCAGAAAAAAAAGGAGCAATGCTTATTCTCTCTAACCAAACTCAAGCATCACAAGAAAAGGGTTCCGAGGAGTCACAGCAAAAGGAAGAAAATAGTCAGGAAGAAATGGATGGATACGATAATCCTATCGATCCTAATCTGGAAAACCAAGAGAGCATTTCAGAGGAAGAGTATAATAATTTAATGAGACAATTAGAACAAAATAATACGATTAAGATGAGCGATTTCGCTTATGCGGCTTATTATGAAGAAATCGGAAAGAATGTTCATAAATATAAAGGCAAAAAGATTAAAGTAAGAGGATTTGTCTATAAAGAAAATGGATTATCCTCAAACCAGCTGGTCATCTCAAGATTTTTGATTACGCATTGTGTCGCGGATGCCAGTATCATTGGATTCTTATCTGAGTTCTTAGTTGCTCCCTCCCTTGAAAAGGATACATGGATTGAGGCCGAAGGTGTATTAGATGTCACGACATTTAATGGGAATGAACTTCCGCTTATAAAAATTACAGATTGGAAGGAAATAAAAGAACCAGAACAGCCGTATCTTTATCCCATAAGTGTCAAAATAATGTAAGGTTAAGTACTTAACTATTTTAAAAGACAGGCTCTATTTAATGGCGACTAAAATTATTCTATTAATTTAATTTCAGTAGCCAATACCCTCTCTTGACTACCAAAGTTTCTTTATCAAGTTTATTTCAGTAGCCAATACCCCTTCTTGGCTACCCAAGTTTCTTTATCAAGTTTATTTGAGTAGCCAATACCCTTTCTTGGCTACCCAAGTTTCTTTATCAAGGTTATTTCAGTAGCCAATACCCTTTCTTGGTTACCCAAATTTCTGTTTCAAGTTTATTTGAGTAGCCAATACCCTCTCTTGGCTACCCAAATGACTTTACCTTGTTTATTTCAGTAGTCAATGCCTTTTTTTGGATACCCAAATTTCTGTTTCAAGTTTATTTCAGTAGCCAATACCCTCTCTTGACTACCCAAGGTTCTTTATTAAGTTTATTTCAGTAGCCAATACCCCTTCTTGGCTACCCAAGGTTCTTTATCAAGTTTATTTGAGTAGCCAATACCCTTTCTTGGCTACCCAAGTTTCTTTATCAAGTTTATTTGAGTAGCCAATACCCTTTCTTGGCTACCCAAGTTTCTTTATCAAGGTTATTTCAGTAGCCAATACCTTTTCTTGGTTACCCAAATTTCTGTTTCAAGTTTATTTGAGTAGCCAATACCCTCTTTTGATTCCCCAAGTTACTTTAATAAGTTTATTTCATAGCCAACATCTTCTGTTGGTAACCCAAATTCCACTAAAAAGTGTTCGTTCCCCAATGGATGAACGATAATGATATACTCCTTCTTTAAACTTAATTCCCAATATATTGGGAGTAAAGAGATTTTGCTTTCACTACGTCATTGGTTCCATGAACCAACACACGGCCATCCTTAAAGATAACAATCGATGTTTCTTCGTTTGGTGAAAAACGAACCAAGAATGTATTTCCTAACACTTTTCCTGTCCTTTTTAGTTTTTCGGCAAGCTTGACTAGGTCCGGCTCACGTTTATCCCGGAAAGAAATCTGTACCGTGTCCCGGCCGCAAAGGGAGGTATAAGCTTCTTGAAGACTTGATGAGCGATCGAGAAAATCAAATTGATGATGGGCGCAGGCTGGACAATCTGTATTTTTCCCTTGTGAAATATCCATTTGGAAAAAACTCGTATCCCAAATATCAATCTGTTCTAGATTCGGGTTTGATTCTGCCCCTACAAGTATTTTCATTGCTTCGATGGCCTGAAAACTTCCAATAATATCTGTTAACGGTGACAATACCCCAATGGTATCACAGGTTTCTCCTCTGCCAGACGGTACATTAGGAAACAAACAACGGTAACATGGCGAAATACCTGGTTTAATGACAGAAAACATCCCTCTCGAACTAACAGCAGCCCCATGAACCCATGGAATTCCATGTTTCACCGCGACATCATTGATAAGGTACCGGGTTATAAAATTATCCGTACCATCTACAATCACATCAAATCCCGTTAATAACTCTTCCGCATTATCAAGATTAATATCAGCAATTACTGCTTCAACCGTGACATTAGAATTAATTTTGCTTAATCTTTTTTGAGCAGCGACCGCCTTTGGGAAATGTAATTCTGCATCATCTTCGTTAAAAAGGGTTTGCCGTTGAAGGTTGGAGAGTTCCACTACATCCCGGTCAATTAACCGGATATATCCAACGCCGGAACGGACAAGATGATTCGCACTAACCGTCCCGAGTGCACCAACCCCAACAATCGCCACCCTGCTGTTTAAAAATTTCAACTGACCCTCTTTTCCGATTTTCGAAAAAAGAATCTGTCTGGAATACCGTCCTAAATCGTTCATATAATTCCTCTTTTCTAGATACTAATCATATTTATCTTCATTTTAGTTGAATTTTACAAAAATTTAAATATTAATAATCGTAAAAAAACGTTATAATAGAAATTGGGTTATTTTATAAATTTTGGAGAAATCCCCTATTTTTACATAAACAAAGCAGGGGCCATTTTTCTAAAATATTAGGGAGGGAAAAACTTTGAATCTAGGTGGTTTTAAAAACAAAGAAGTAGTAGTAGATTTGACAAATGGCAAGATTGATTACAGGCCCATCAACGAAGATGATGCAAAAAAATACATCGGCGGCCGCGGACTGGGAGTAAAGTACGTCCTTGATAACGGGCCGGAAGTAGAACCTTTATCAGAAGAAAACATCCTTTGTATCATGACAGGTCCTGTTACAGGCTCACGCTCTTCCATGAGCGGACGTCTTTGCGTGGTAACTAAATCCCCGCTAACTGGAACGGTTACTGACTCTCATATGGGTGGTTGGACTGCTGCTCGTTTAAAATGGGCAGGTGTCGATAACATTATTGTTTCAGGAAAGAGTGACAAGCCTGTTTACCTTTATATCGAAGACGGCAAGGCAGAACTCCGTGATGCATCTGATTTATGGGGAAAAGGCACAAGAGAAACAGTTAAAACACTTCAGGCAAAATACGGTGAGCAGGATTTAAGTGTGATGACCATCGGTCAAGCAGGTGAAAACACCGTTCGCTTTTCCGCGTTTATCAACGAGCATGACCGCGCAGCCGGCCGCGGCGGTACAGCGGCTGTTGCAGGCTATAAAAAATTGAAAGCGGTTGTAATCAAGGCGGCTCAAAAAGGCAATATGCCGCAGCCAAAATTAGAATATGAGTATAAAGAAGCCAACAAAAAAGCGGTAAAAGCCATCCTTGACGGCGGCTTAACTGCCCCAAATAAAGGCGGTCTTTCTGTTTACGGAACGAACGTTTTAACTAATATCATCAATGAAGTTGGCGCCCTTCCAACAAAGAACTCTCAATTTACCCACTGGGAAGAAGCAGAAAAGCATAGCGGTGAATATGTAAACAAGCATTTACTTGTTCAAAACAATACGTGCCATGCCTGTCCTGTTGGCTGTAAAATTGAAGTAGAAGTAAAAGACGGTAAATATAAAACCCGCGTAGAAAGCGTGGAGTTTGAATCTGCCTGGTCCCTCGGCTCCAACTGCTTATTGAGCGATGCAGAAGCCATTTCTTATTTGATTGACCGTTGTAACGAATATGGTCTTGATACCATTGAGCTTGGCCACTGCTTCTCTGTTACAATGGAAGCTTATGAAAAAGGCTTAATTACGGAAGAGCTTATCTGGGGCGATGCTGACAGCATGATTGATTTAACCAAGAAAATTGCTTACCGTGAAGGTTTCGGCGGACTTCTAGCTGAAGGTCCTGCAAGAGCAACTGCTTCTTGGGGTGCACCTCAACTTTCTATGAGCGTGAAAGGTCAGTCCATTCCAGCTTATGACCCTCGTGGTATTCAAGGAATTGGTCTTGGATATGCGACTAGTAACCGTGGCGCCTGCCATTTACGCGGCTATACTGTAGCAAGTGAAATTGCCGGCATTCCAGAACCAACCGACCGCTTAAAGCCAGAAGGAAAAGGTGAATTGTTAAAAGTATTCCAAGACATGCTAGCCTTCTCTGATTCTATGAATATTTGTAAGTTCTCTTCATTCTCTGAGAACGCAGAGCATTATGCGGAGCAATACAGCACCATGACTGGTATTCCAATGACAGCTGAAGATGTTATGAAGGCCGGGGAAAGAATTTATAACCTTGAGCGTTACTATAACAACCTTGCTGGATTCGATAAAGAGGAAGATGACTACCTGCCAAAACGTTTCACAGAAGAACCAGGATCAGGTAACAGTGCTGGTGAAGTAAGCCGTATGGATATCATGTTGAAAGAATACTACGAAGTCCGCGGCTGGGAAAATGGGGTTGTTCCAGAAGAAAAACTTCGTGAACTCGATATTATCGGATCTGAAAATCAGCCAGTTTAAGACTTTTCATCATGTTAAAAGCACTGCAATTCCCTTGAGAACTGCAGTGCTTTTTTATGGAACTTTAGTCATTATTTTTTTAATTGTAATTCTGAAAAATGGACAACCTTTACATGGTTACTAGGTGATCCTTGTTTAACAATTCCACAAAAACCAGATGAATCCTGATAAAGCATAATATATAATTTCCCTTGATAAATCACAGGTAATTTTTCCATAAGGACACATCCAATCATTTTAAACTTCTCAATTATTTTAGTTAATTTCCTTACAGAAGTCTGTGGATAAATTAAGACAAATAAAAAAGGATGATGTGATCATCCCTCGTAGGCTTGGTTTAACCTGTTTATGTCAATTTTCTTCTCCATTTGGAGCAATGCCTCCATCACTCTTCCAGATTTCTCAGGATCGGGGTCAGTAATCATTTCGCTTAGATTTGCAGGAACGATTTGCCAGGATACGCCATACTGATCTTTAAGCCACCCGCATACCTGCGCTTTTTCATCGCCGCCTTCACTAAGTTTATCCCAATAATAGTCTAGTTCTTCTTGTGTTTCACAATGGACGATAAATGAGATTGCTTCCGTAAATTTATATCTCGGACCACCATTTAAAGCTACGAACTCTTGCCCTTCCAACTGGAATCCTACAGTCATGACGGACCCCTCTTGAATACCAGGCCGCTCATTTGAATAGCGAGTAATTCTGCCAATCTGGGAATTTTTAAAAATAGTTGTGTAAAACTTCGCTGCCTCTTCAGCTTGATTATTAAACCATAAATTCGGTGTAATTTTTTGGATTTTGTTTTTCAAAATTTTCACCCTTTCCTGTATAAAGTATTTCTATTGTGATCCTTGAATAAACGGAGTGACTTATTTACATTGATACTTTTGAGTAATAACACACCTTTATTAAAGCACAGTACTAACCATTACTTTTTACAAGTAATGGACCAATTAATTGCTAAAAAGGATACATTTTCCTCAGTAACAGTTCCATTATTTTCGATACATTTGTCTTTTGCGTATTTAAATTCGTAATAACTTAAAGCTATGCTGAACATTAACACAGTAAGTACCAACACACCAATTAATTTTTGTTTTTTTAATATCATTTTCATTTTTATAAGATCACCTGTTTTTTATAGTTAGTTATTTATTAACATTCTTACTTCTTCAACAAGTAAGTGAAATAATCCTTCTATTCAAAGGATTCAATACCTTTAATAAAAACAGACCAAATGCTAAGCCATTTGGTCTGTAAAACTATATTATCACTATTAAAACCACAATCTTTTATTATAATCATATTCATAGATATCATCATTTTCTTCTGTTTTCGGGGTGCTCTCTTCACAAGGTTCTTCGGACTGATTAGGTTCACATTGTTTTAATAAAAGTTCCATGGCAGTTTCCCCTTTCCTATTTCTACTTTTATTATAATGTAAACGCTTACTTATGTCAGGTAGATATTTTTGGAAATAATAGTATTACGTGCTTTGTAATAGTTTTTTCTAAGCTTAATTATAACCTGCGCCGCATGAAACCTCAGATCAAGTAGTTTTCCGTTTTATTTATTTTTTTTAGATTAGTTCAATAAATTCTTTTTTTACATAAGCTAATAATGAGGAGTGAAATATTATGAAAAATGCGCAGGATCAGTTTGATATCGAAACGCTTAAACTTATTAAAAATAGACTTGATTATATTTACTCCATTGCAAAAAGCTACAACAGTGAAAACCCAGAGTTAATGGACACTATTGAAAGCTTGGCTTCAGTGGCAAACATGTTTGCAAAGATTAGATTGGAGGAGTTATACGGTAATATTGAAACATCGAGTCCACAAGGATACATTGTAAGCAAGCTAGGAAACTCGTACTCTAGAATGAAAAATTTTGAAAAACAAAGAGACACAGACTTTCCGATTTGGAAGCTTTAATATTTGTAAAGTAGAAAAGTTTTCATAACGTAATTTAACTAAAAAGCTGCCTTTGATGGCAGCTTTTTTCTCTTTATATCATGTTTACGGAACTGAATCTAATCATACACCGCTTATCCGCCAATTCTTCTTGTTTTAATTCGGTAATTTTTAATAAGCTCTTCGAGAGTAAAATCATCTTCCGCACTAAATCGAATATGTACCGAATTTACTTTAAAAGTAGAGGTTATCGAGATTAGGTTCTCTTGGATTATTTCTCCGCGCCAGCCTTCCCCTTGATATATGTAAGGGAATGAATCTGTCACAGTCCTGCCGCCTAACTCTTCAAAATACATACCGAGGTGATTTCGGTTGATGCCGCGAAACTCCAAATCTAAAACTGGCATCTTAACCTCCTGCTACCGGAGGAAATAAAGCAAATTGATCTTTTTCGGAGACGACCGTCTCCAGTCCATCCAGATGAATGATATTTCTACCGTTAATAAAAACATGTACAAATGGAAGCAGCTCTTTATGATCATTAAATATTTCATCCTTTAAATCAGGAAACATTTCCACCATTTTATCCAGTACATCAATCACCCGATAACCATCCGGCTGAACCTCTACCCCGACTCCGCCGCAAATGTCCCGGAGATTAGCAAACACTCTAACAAGCATAAAATCCTCTCCTCTCTATCTATTTAAATAGTAAAACTATTTGCACAAATTGTCATGTTATTTTTTTAAAGCGGTTCACTAAATTCTGTAAAGTTTTAATTTATAATGAAACCTATCTCTATGAAGTATAGTCTAACCATTTGAAATGACTAAATAGGCGGGGTCCAAATGAAAAAGGTAAATTGATAGAGACTCTCCAGCAGCAATCACCTGATTATTTTTAATGGTCTATCCAAAGGTTCAAATGAGCTAGAAGTATGGCTCGAATCTGACTTAGAAAATACCTATAATCAAACCATTACCTTTACAACGGAATAAACAATAAAGACTATCGATGTTGGTCGATAGTCTTTATTGTTTAATGTTAATAGCCTTTAAGTTTATTCATTTCTTTAATAAACTCGGTTACCTCATCCTCTTTGGTAGCCCATGAGGTAACCAGGCGAATCGCAGAGGTATCTTCACTAACCTTCTCCCAAACATGAAACGCATATTTCTTTTCTAGCTCAGCAATAAACGCATCAGGCAAAATCGGAAAGAGTTGGTTGGATGGCGAATGGGTTAGGAATTGAACCCCAGCTTCCTCCAGTGCTTTTCTCAAAATCCCCGCCATTTTGTTGGCATGAGTGGCCAAATCAAAGAACAAATTATCCCGGAAAAGTTCTGAAAACTGAATACCCAACAGCCTTCCTTTAGCCAAAAGTGCTCCTTTTTGTTTCATATGGTAGCGGAAATCTTCTTTCAGCGAGTCACGGCAGATGACTAAAGCTTCGCCGATTAACGCTCCATTCTTGGTACCGCCAATATAGAAAGCATCGACAAGATTAGGCAGGTCGCTCAATGAAAGGTCATTTTCATACGAACACAATGCAGACCCAAGTCTTGCACCGTCCATATATAAAATAAGATTGTTCTCACGGCAGAAATCACGCAGCTGTTCTAGTTCGCTCTTCTTATAGATAGACCCGATTTCGGTAGAATTAGATATGTATACAAGCTTCGGCTTGACCATGTGCTCATCTGTATGAGCGTCAAGAGCCTCTTTCAACCCAGATGGGTTTAATTTTCCATCATCGGTTTCAATCGATAAAATTTTATGGCCTGTTGCTTCAATTGCCCCCGTTTCATGCCCCAAAATATGGCCTGTACTAGCTGCCATTGCTGCTTCATGAGGTCTTAGAAAAGCTGATATGGCGATAAGGTTCGTTTGTGTCCCGCCTGATAATAAGTGAATATCAACATCTGTCCGATCGATTTTTTCCTTTAAAAGTTCAATTGCGTTTCGTGTATACCGATCTTCCCCATACCCTCCTTCCTGCTCAAAATTCGTTTCTATTAAAGCATTCAATATTCTAGGATGTGCGCCTTCGCTATAATCGTTCTTAAAGCTGTACATTGTATTTCCCCCATTATTTAATATCAAATCCATGCAGCTAAGCAGTACTTACTTTTTTAGCATTTAATCCATATCATGGAGCATAAAAGTTTCCTCTATTATACTTAAACTTACCGATAACACACAAACGTTTACACAAGAGATTTCTAGTCCTCAACTTCCATATAAGTTAAGAGAATGGAGTCCTTCACAATCGATTAAATAAAAATGTGGTCCCTAAAATTTTAGAGACCACCAAACAATGTTATTTAGAAGCATAATCAGGTTAGTAAATTCTTCTAACACTTCGAAAGAAAGCTATTAATTGCTCTTTATTTCATAATACTTTTTATACCAATCTACGAATTTTTCAAGTCCTTCCTCGATGCTAGTTTTCGGTTTAAATCCTATATCTTTTTCCAAATCCTCAACATCAGCATAAGTGGCAGGAACATCACCTGCTTGCATCGGGAGAAATTCTTTTATTGCTTTCTTTCCTATCTTCTCTTCTAGAACGGAAATGAAATGCATGAGCTCAACCGGTTGATTATTTCCTATATTATATATTTTACAAGGGGCATTACTTGAAACCTCTGGTAATTGGATTCGATCAGGTTTTTTTTCTATTAAGCGGAGGATTCCTTCTACGATATCATCAATATAGGTAAAATCTCTCATCATATTTCCAGAGTTAAAAACTTGAATAGGTTTCCCATTCAGAATCGCTTTTGTAAATTTAAAATAGGACATATCAGGTCTGCCCCATGGACCGTAAACGGTAAAAAATCTTAATCCTGTTGTTGGTAAATCATACAAATGACTATATGTGTGAGCCATTAATTCATTCGCTTTTTTGGTAGCTGCATACAAACTCACTGGATGATCGACATTATCTTTTGTGGAAAATGGGATTTTTTTATTTGCCCCATATACGGAGCTGGTAGAGGCGTATATTAAATGTTCAATTTGATGGAGACGGCAGCATTCCAATATATTCATAAAGCCAATAATATTTGATTGAATATATGCATAAGGATTTTCTAAACTGTATCGTACCCCAGCTTGTGCCGCTAAATTAATCACAATATCAATATTATATTTAGAAAAGAGTTTTTCCATCGCTTCTTTGTTATCAATTGAGCATAGTTCAAAGGAGAAATTTTTATGTTTTTTTAATAGATTTAATCGTGCCTGCTTTAATTGAACATCATAATAACTATTTAAGTTATCTATTCCAATAATAAAATAGTCAGTTGAAAGTAGTCGTTTTGACAAGTGAAATCCAATGAATCCTGCGCAGCCAGTGATTAATATGTTCTTAGAGAAAGTCATCCTTTTTTCCCTCCCTTTCTATTTAGTATTTCAAAAGAATAAAAATCCTTTCGTCTTTCTCACGATATGCTTCCGTTTTTTGTATGAAACGGCTTATCACCCAATAACATTACATTTTATTATTATGCAGAAAAAATATTTTTTCCGTTGTTCCCTATTCTTTCAACTTTTTTCTTTGGACAACCTTAATTCATTATATGAAAAAATCATTTCATTGCTTTGGCTTATAACCATTTTTTCAAAATAGAGTTTTGCCCCTTTTGTATATCAGGGATCTATATTTCAACACAGCAATACATCAAATCCATATGTATCAATAGTTGAAGAGTTTTTCATTTCAAATCTCTTCCATGCTACATTTATATTCAATATCATCTTTTTACTACTAAATAAGTTTGGCCGTGAATTCCTTATTTGCAAAACAAATATACCGTTACATATATAAAACATTATTCAGAGATATTGTTCACCTCTTTCTTTTAAAGAAGAAACTCACCAATAATTAGACAAATTTTTTAGTAGATTTACCGTTCATGTTACTAGACTTAATCATATATTAACAACGGGTCGGATCATTCAAATATTTTCCTATAAAAATATTAAAAAGGAGTCTTGATTGAAGTACATTCTCTATCATCTTTTTTACTTGTAATAAAATTGCCGATAAAACCCTTTTAACAGAAAAAGTATGCCTCATTAAATATACAGAAACATTATTCCGAGATATTGTCTACTCTTCCTTTTAAAGAAGAAACTATCTCATAATTAGACAAATAATTTAGTAGAATCGCCGTTCCTTTACAAAAACTTAATCATACATTAACAATAGGTCAGGAACTTTAAATATTTTCCTGACAAAATTTCAATGAAAGGGGTTGGACCCAATAAAAATTGCATTAATTTGTACCGAAATGAATCCCATTCCTAATATTAGAGGAGGAGCAATTCAAGTATTAATAGATGGAGTGATACCTCATCTATGTAAAAATCACGATTTGACTATTTACTCCGTTAATGATCCCGAACTTCCTGATCGGGAAGTAGTAAATGGCGTTGAATTCATTCGTGTTCCGCGTGAGAATTACGCGTTTAATGTCGGCAAAGAACTATCAATAAAAAACGCAAACAAAGAGTATTACGATGTAATACATGTATTCAATCGCCCTCGCCATCTACTCATCTATAAGGCTGCTATGCCAGAGAGCCGGTTCGTTGTAAGTCTTCATAATGAAATGTTCAAGGAAGGCAAAATCTCCAACGAAATGGGTAATTTGGTCATCAAAGCGGTCGATAAGATCATGACAATTAGCGAGTATATCGGAGAAACGATAATTTCCCGATTTCCTTCAGCCAAGCGGAAGGTGAAAGCTGTATATTCGGGAATTGATTTGAACCGATATAAACCTGTCTGGGATAAAGAAGCGCAATCTGTAAGGACCAAACTCCGACAAAAATATGGTGTCGATGACAAGAAAGTTATATTATTCGTTGGGCGCTTAAGTTCAGTGAAAGGTCCCGATATTCTTATTAAAGCGATGCAGCAAGTTATCAAGAAGCATAATGATTCGGTATTGGTCATTGTGGGAAGCAAATGGTTTAGCGACCAGAGAATTGACGATTTCGGATTAAGCCTGCGTCAGCTTGCCGAATCACTAGGAAAGGACAAAGTAATCTTCACCGGTTTTGTTCCACCAAGCGAAATTCCTTCTCAATACCTGATCGGAGATATATTTGTACACAGCTCTCAATGGCAAGAGCCTTTAGCAAGAGTACATTATGAAGCCATGGGTACAGGGTTGCCTATTATCACAACTAACCGAGGTGGAAACGCAGAGATTATTAAACATCTTCAAAACGGCATTGTCATCGAAGATTATACGAATCCAGAAGCATTTGCAGATGCAATATCATTTCTACTTTCCAATGAGCAAGAGGCTGAAACTCTGGCGAAAGCCGGCAGGACGTTCGTTGAAACGAACTTTGGGTTTGAACATGTAACAAAACGGTTAGAGAATCTTTATGTAGCTGCAATGAAAAAAAATAAATCTTAAGGGGGTGTCTGTATGGACACTATATTTGCGGAAGTTGTAAAAAGAGTGATCTCTCACTATCCATTAAAGGTTAATGAGATCTATTTGCTGTCTTATAAAGGAAAAAAAGCTGTATGGTCCATTGAAACGGATGTTGGTGAGGTAATTATGAAGAAAGTCCCCTTTGATGAGAACCATATAAAATTTATGGTTCATGCAATTGACTATTTGAGAGACAATGGCATTCGTACACCTGGTGTATTCAAAACCGATTCCGGAGAAGGTTATGTGAAGGTGGATGGGGAATACTTCGTAGTATTTGAAGCAGTCCACGGGAGGCAGCCGGAATACAAGCATGAAGATGAATTGTTGATGATATTAAGGGGAATGGCTTCATTCCATAAGGCGTCAAAGGGGATTGAATCGCCAACAGAAGAATTCCCTTCTTTTCTCCTGACGGAATGGAAATTGGACTGGCAAAGAAGATACGACCGGTTGTTAATGTGGAAAGAACAAAGATCACAAGCAGCTGATAAAAATGAATTTGACCAGCTATTTTTAACGCATGTGGATACGTTTTTAAAGCATTGCGAAACATCAATTTCCATGCTTAACAATCCGCATTTTGATCAGTGGGTAGAAGAAACGAAGGTGACCAAAACATTGTGCCATCAAGATTTTGCAGCCGGAAACCTTGCGATAGGAAGCGACGGTCACCTGTATGTATATGATATGGATTCCCTGACTGTCGATCTCCCTATCCGCGATATGAGAAAAATTTTAAACAAAGTAATGAAGAAAAGTGCGGCTTGGGATCTGGAAGTTATGATAAAGATGATGAAGGCATATCAAGAAGTGAATCCTTTGACGAAAGAACAGTATCATATTCTTGCCGCAGAAATCCAATATCCTCATTTATTTTATGGACAAGTCTCAAAATACTATGATAATAGAGAAGCAAAATGGCCGTTCCAAAAACACGTTTCCCGGCTAAATGAAATGATAGCTACTGAATTAAGTAAAGCGACGGTTCTTCAAGGCTTCCTTACTCGTCTTGATGAGGTGATTCAGCATGGATGAGATGATTAAAGACCTTGAATTAGGAATGCAGTTGATGGCCGAGAATTATCCTCATCTTCAGATAACAGGCATAGAGGTTCTACAAGGTGGAGGAATTAAGACTGTTTGGAAAGTAGAGACATCAGCAGGTACAGTTTGTTTAAAGCGAATCCGAAAGTCTTTACCTATTGTCAAATTTACAACAGCAGCCCAGGCCTTTCTTTCCGCTAAAGGCGCTCTCGTTGCAGACATTATTCCAACTAAGGACAACGAACTCTATTTTGTTCACGAAGGTTACGCGTTGGTACTCTATAGTTGGATCGAAGGCACTGATTTGGATATGGAAGAAAACCAGGAACACCTTGATGCAGGGTTAAAGGGTTTAGCCCAATTTCATAAGGATACTGTAGGATTTGTGCCGCCAGCCGATTGTGAAACCTACAACCGTATGGGTGTATGGCCAGACCACTTAGAAAAAATGCTGGCGGAATTGAAAGAGTGGAAAACCGAATCGGAAAAGCAGAACTCTGATTTCCATCAGGCATATTTAAGTATGGCCGATGAAATAATCGATATGGCTGAACAGGCAGTCCAGTTGCTTAAAAGTTCTTGTTATTCAGAGTGGATTGAGGAAATCGGAGATTATGGTTACATGTGCCATCAGGATTATGGAAAAGGTAATGCACTTCAAACGGACAAGGGAGTATACGTCTTAGACCTTGATAATTTAGCTTACGATATACCTTTACGGGATGTACGCAAGTTAATCTTCAAACGTATGGCAGAGTTAGGTTATTGGGATTTAGATGAAGTGGAACGCCTGATTGGCTGCTATGAGTCTGTTTTACCGCTTACTCAAGACCAAAGAAAAATCATTTACATTGATTTATTATTCCCGCATAAATTTTACGGGTATGTAAAAAAACCCTTCAAAAAAGGGGAAATTGGGGAAGAAAAGAAGCTCCTTAAAAGTTACCGTGTTGAAGCGGATAAGATGCCTGTACTAAGAAAATTATTAAATATAAATTAAAAGGCGAGGTGATATATTATGAAAATGGAAGAAGAATTTGTGGGTAGAAGACTGCAGTATGCTGAATTGTTAAAAAGAGTAGCCAGTCAGTTAGAATCGGACAGCCTTCAAATAAGAGGCAAGAAGATTGTACTGCCTGACGAGGACATGGAATATAAGATCAGCCATAAATCGGATTTCGGTGCAAACAAGCTAACTATATCCATCGAATGGCTCGATCGGCAATCATAGAGGATTAATAGAACCCGAATAATGGACACATTAAAAAAGTCTGTTATTCGGGTTTTTGTAAGTCCATTTTACTTAAACTAAGGCATTAAAATTCTTTAGAAGATGCGTGCAGATCGTGATTCCTATATAGAATGGAAAGAATATTCAGTGAAAAAGAAGAAAAAAGATTAAAATAATAGGGGAAATGGTAGGTAGAGGGGCAATGCAATTTTAATTTATCCACTTATATCTTCCGGTAAGAAACCTTTTGTCTTAAGAAATTGATCCAAAGAAGGACCGTCAACATATTCCATAACAATATAATTGGAACCGACTTCAAATAACTTTGGAACAATGCCCGATTCCTGTGCAACGCTTAACACTTGACTTTCATTTAAACAACGTTTTTTATTTGCAAAAACCTTAACACAACGATGCGGAGAAATTTTAAAAACGGCTCCTTGTTTTCCCTTTCCTATCAATGGATATGATGTTGGGTTATCTACTATTTTTACGCCACTTTCACCACTAGAAACAATAATAGATTCAAAATTTTCCACTTTTCTATCCTCTCCTATCACTTTCATTAGATTTCTATATTTTATGTATAAAATGATAGTTTGCGATAGACACTCGCCGTACCCTTCTACCATTATTCCCATATTATAAACTATAAAAAATTACTATTTTAGTTTGAAAGGGGGAATTGGAATGAATGATTTCAGTTCTATTACAGTGACTCGCGGAGGAAAAAAAAAAAGAGTTGGTTGTCCATAATCCAACTTCCTACCCACTTATAGGGAAAGGGAAACAGGGAGCCGTTTTCAGGTTAACGGAAGATCGCTGTGTGAAAATATATTTAAAACCGGAAAATGTGAGCAAAGAACAAGAAGCAATGCTGAAATGTCAAGGTATGCCTTTCATGCCGAACTTTTATGAATCGGGTCCAAATTATATAATAATGGAATACATCGAGGGAACTCCATTAGGGCAGTATCTAAAGGAACAAGAGACACTATCTGAACCTATCATCCAGCAGCTTGTTAATATGAAAAAGGAAATGAAGCGTGCAGGTTTTACTAATTTGGACTGCCACGTAAATCGCCACATATTTGTTGATAAACAAGGGGTTGTAAAAATGGTAGATTATGCAAGTACTAATGATCTTCAAAGTCCCATTCCGGTTCGTCTTTTAAATACATTATCTGACTTAGGATTACTAGACCTCTTTTTGCAGCAAGTTGAAGTCATGGACCCGGAACTATATTCCGAATGGAAGAACTTCCTGTCAAAGTACAAGTCCAAGTCCAAGTCCAAGTCCAAGTCCAAGTCTAAGTCTAAGTCTAAGCTCCGCAAGTGAGCGGACGATGTATGATCAAGCTATGTTAATCAACCATTACTGTATTTAACCACAAGAAATTTTAATGATTTAAATTCCTCACTCTCTATCAAGCCTATTCATTTCTTTGAATCAACCAAATGTGGAATAGCATAACACGGTTTATATAAAAAAGATTAGATACACTCCGTTTCCTACCCTTATTTTCCAAATAAAATGAATCTATAAATCTATGCAAAAAGTAGTCAACTAGAATTTTCGTGAAAAGGGGTGACAGTATGAATGATTTCAGTTCTATTACTTTGCATCGAGGAAGGAAAAAAAAAGAATTGGTTGTCCATAATCCAACTTCCTACCCACTTATAGGGAAAGGGGTACAGGGAGCTGTTTTCAAGTTAAAGGAAGATCGTTGTTTAAAAATATATTTAAAACCTGAAAATGTGGCAAAAGAAAAAGAGGCAATGCTTAAATGTCAAGGGATGTCTTTCATGCCAAAGTTTTATGAATCGGGTCCGAATTATATCATCATGGAATACATCGATGGTACTCCATTAGGGCATTTTTTAAAGGAACAAGGGACGATAGCTGAATCTATCACCCAGCAGCTTGTTAATATAAAAAAGGAAATGAAGAGTGCGGGCTTTACTAACTTGGACTGTCACGTAAATCGTCATATCTTTGTTGATCAACAGCAGATTGTTAAAATGGTAGATTATGCGAGCACGAATGATCGGCAAAGCCCCATACCAGTTCGTCTTTTAAATACCTTGTCCGAACTAGGGTTAATTGAACTCTTTTTAACCCAAGTAAAAGGGATGGACTATGAACTTTATTCCGAATGGAAGAATTTCCTTTCTAAATCCAAATCCAAATCAAAGTCAAAGTCAAAGTCAAAGTCAAAGCACCGCAAGTAAAAGAAACAATCTTTGATCTAGCTAAGTAAGCTAAACAAAAGTAGAGTAACAGTTGATTATTCATCAAAATGAAAATACGATGTACCACAAGAGTTTATTTGTGGTCCATCGTACTTAGAGTTAATTACTGCTAAGATTATTTCTAAGATGGTGATTTATTTTCCATTTCAGAGTTGTGGTCTTTATTTTTAGTCTTAAAAAAATCCTTTGATACTGCATTCAGTTTGTTTACAAAGCGGTTGAAACCAAAGCCGACAAAAAAAGCAAAGCTTATTTGTGCATACGGTGTATCCTCAAAGTCGATAAACTCAATTAATAATATTCCGCTTTGTATTAATGTTACTGCCACAACAGCAGTTCCAGTGGCAAATACCGGATAAAAAATGTACATAATCCATTCTCTATAGTTTTTTAATTCATCCTTCATGTAATGAGAACAAAACATATAAAGGTGCCTTAAGGATCCTCCAATGGCTCCAGCGAAGAAGTAGTACAAAAACACCTCTATTTCAGCAATAAAAGGAAGAGATTTTTCAAGTGCACCGGTCCACAAGAAGCCGACAGCAATGAAACTGCCAAAAAACAACACCGAAAGGTACGTCAGAATAACGGCTTTTATCCATCTGTTCACGAACATCACCCCCGCTTCAGATAATCTATTCTATGAAGGAAGTGATTATCTAATACTGATGCCAAATATCCACTACTTTCGTGCGATATGAAAAAGAGGTTGTTCCAAATTGGAACAACCCCTCCTTTTTCTTTAAGATACTTTTTGTTTATGATTCTCTTTATCTTCGGCTTGTTTATAGCCATTTGCCCAGAAGTCCGCATTTTTTATCCCTAGTTTTGAGCTGTTAAAAGTTGGATCCAGCCCCAGCTTCTTTTGCTGTTCATAATCTTTTAAGGCAATAAATGCCGGCTTTGATAGAAGCAATATTGCTAATAAGTTTAGCCAAACCATAACCCCTAATCCGATATCACCAAGCGTCCAGGCTAGGGACGCTTCCTTTACCGCACCGTAAAAAGTAGCAGCAAGTAGAACCACTTTTAAAATAACTGATGCAATTCTACTATATTTACTATTTACAAGATACGCAAGATTTGTTTCTGCAATATAGTAGTAAGCCATGATTGTCGTAAAGGCAAAGAAGAAAAGTGCCACTGCGACAAATTCAGAACCGAATCCAGGTAAAACCGTTTCTACAGCAGCTTGAGTATAACCTGGTCCCTCTTCCACGCCAGAAATATTCTGTACGATATATTCACCAGTTCCCTCATCAATCGTATTGTACGCCCCCGTAAATAAAATCATAAACGCCGTTGCCGTACAAACTAAGAAAACATCTAAATAAATCGAGAAGGCTTGAACAAGTCCTTGTTTTACAGGGTGGGAAACTTCAGCTGCGGCCGCAGAGTGAGCACCAGTCCCCTGCCCCGCTTCACTTGCATAAAGACCGCGTTTTACACCCCAAGCAATGGCTGAACCAATAATACCCCCGAACATCGAATCAGCTCCAAAGGCGCTTGAAAAAATAAGTGTAAATACTGTAGGAATCTCACTAATATTAACAATAATGATATAAACTGCGACAAGAATATACCCTAATGCCATGAAAGGTACAACAAATTGGGCTACATTTACAATTCGCTTAATGCCGCCAAAAATAATAAGACCTAATATCGTAATTAGGACAATACCTGTAATCGTTGTATCAATTGAAAAAGCGTTATCGATGCTAATAGCAATCGAATTGGATTGAACACCTGGCATTAAAATCGCCATCGCGATAAGGGTCGCGATGGAAAAGATAACCGCATACCACTTCCAGCCAAGACCTTTTTCGATATAATAGGCTGGACCGCCACGATATTGCCCATCTAGCTTTTCTTTATAAATTTGCGCTAAGGTAGATTCAACAAAAGCTGCCGCTGCCCCAACGAATGCAATCATCCACATCCAAAAGATAGCACCCGGCCCGCCAAAGGCAATCGCTGTTGCTGTTCCTGAAATATTACCTACCCCGATACGCCCGGATAAGGCTAAAGATAACGCCTGGAAGGAAGAAACTCCTTCATCCGAGCTTTTTCCGCTAAATAATAATTTGACCATTTCTTTTACGTGACGAATCTGCAAGAAGTTTGTACGGAACGTAAAGTACAAACCTGCCACCACGCAAAAGATAATCATTTGTGGACCCCATAAAAAATCATTGAGGTTAGTTACTATTTGTTCGAACATGTTTCTCTCTCCTTTTTTATTCAAGCAAAAAAGGACAGAAGAAGGGTATTCCGTTACTTTACCCTTCTCTGTCCTTTTACCTGAGAGTTTAACTCTATCATGAAATAGAGCCTTTCCCCTTTGGTGGTGTATGTCATACACGCTCTCCAGAGGCGCGTCTGGTTGTGGTCCTTTTACCTGAGAGATTTGTTTCATGGGTTTTTTATGAAACTTGCTCCTTCGGTGGCTGGTATTGCTCTCTCCCAAAACCTTCATCCGCTTATTTTTTTATATTAGAATATTACTATCATTAATATACGATTGCAAACATTATTTTGAAATTTTATTAAATTTATAGTATTATTTTCACTCCCCGCAGTGAAAGCGATTTCTCATAATGAATATGTTAAATTTATTATTTTAATTTTTACCCTTATATAATAAAGATGGCTTTACCACAGCAATTGTTGGTAAAGCCATTTTTTATTATTTTCCCTCTACAATCTCTTTTAAGATTTCATAAGAACGCTTCTGTTTTTCTGGGTCATAAATGTAGGATACGGCCATGAGTTCATCAACATTATATTTTTCCTGGAAAGAAGTTAATTGTTCTTTGACAGAGTCCTTACTTCCTAACAAGGTCACACTGGACATCGATCTCGCCATTTCTTCTTCAGCCGGGCTCCAAAGACCGTCCATACTGTCAACTGGCGGCTGTAACGGATTTTGTGAACCACGTACAACATTTAGGAAAAATTGCTGCATCGATGTTGACAATTTACTAGCCTCATCATCCGTTTCCGCAGCAATGACATTTAGACAAATCATCATGTACGGCTTATCCAAGTACTGAGATGGCTGGAAGCGGCTGCGGTAAATCGAAATTGCTTCCTCCATAAATCGAGGTGCAAAGTGAGAGGCAAATACATACGGTAAACCTTGTTTTGCCGCTAAATAAGCAGAATCAGTGGATGAACCCAGGATATAAAGTGGAACATTCGTACCGACACCAGGATAGGCTTTTACATAGCCTTGCTGTTCCGCTGGTCCAAAATAGGTGAGTAATGCCTGCACATCATCCGGAAATGTATAAACAGAATCATTTTTAGAGCGTCGCAGTGCATTCGCCGTCATCATATCCGTCCCCGGAGCACGGCCAAGACCTAGTTCTACTCGGTCAGGATAAATGGTTGCCATCGTTCCAAACTGTTCTGCCACCACTAACGGGGAATGATTGGGAAGCATAATCCCGCCTGAACCGACACGGATGGTGCTGGTATGTTCTAAAGTATGTTTAATTAAAATCGACGTTGCTGAACTAACAAGAGTTGGAGAATTATGATGTTCCGCTATCCAATAGCGTTTGTATCCCATTTCCTCTGTTGCTTGAGCAAGGTCAACCATTGAGTTAATGGCTTCTTTCGGAGTCTGTCCTTTTCGGATTGGAGCTAGGTTTAATACAGATACTGGTATATGAATGTTTGACATGTGAATTTTCCTTTCAGTTTTCGAAATAACATTTTTATAGTAACAATTTATGTTCAAGAAACAAACTTAAATGCTCTATCACTAGCATTATTGTGTACCCCGGTTACTATTTTTACTCTCAAGGATACCTCTATCAAAGCTTCAATTTAACAGTATAAAAAAATTCCGTATTACAACCATGTCTTCCGTCTTCCCTGTGTAACGAAACTGTCTTTCTGTGTAACTGACCTGTAATACTAATCTATTTCATGTGTTCATAGAAATAGAGTTATTAAGAGAGTTAAAATTTGTTAAATCAACTAGGAGGACTAGAAATTTATGAAAAAGTTAATTGTTGCACTATCATTTGTAGTTGTATTTTTATTTACTTCTCCCACATTTGCATATACGGTTAAAAGTGGGGATACGATGACTAGAATAGCTAAAGACCATCATTTAACCTTACAAGAGTTAGCTGAGGTAAATCCACAAATACATGATTTAGATCTGATTTTTGTAGGTCAGACTGTTAACACTACTAAACCTGTTCAATCTGCTAGTACTGAAGTACAAGAAAATCACGTTGTTCATAATAGTTTTTCAGATAATGAAATAGACCTTCTTGCTAGACTAGTCAGAGCTGAAGCGCAAATAGAACCTTTTGAAGGAAAAGTAGCAGTTGCCTGCGTGGTCCTGAATCGAGTTGAACACCCGCAATTTCCAAACACCATTCGAGAAGTCATATATGCTCCTGGTCAATTCCAGCCTGTATCAAATGGTGAAATTAATAAGCCTGCAGATGAGGAATCGATTAATGCCGTAAAAGCGGCCTTAAACGAACAACGACAATTGGCACCTGGATCCTTGTTCTTTTACAACCCTGCTATAGCAAGCAGCAGATGGCTTGATTCAAGAGCGACTACACTTGTAATCGGGCAACATGTATTTAAAAAATAGGATGTAAAAACATTCCAGTCGATTTCGATTGGAATGTTTTTTCTTACAGAAGCCGTGAAAAAATCTTGTTAATTTAACAATACTGTACTGTATTTTGATATAAACCTGTATAAATAAGTATGAGGATCTTAAAATCAAGGTAGGCTTTGAGGAGGAACACATTTGGAGTTATTTTCGGCGGACTTTTTAACGGCATTGTTTTCCATTATCATGATTGATCTGGTGCTGGCTGGAGATAATGCCATCGTCATAGGGCTGGCCGCAAGAAAACTTCCTAAAGAACAACAAAAGAAAGTGGTAATATGGGGTACATTGGGAGCCATTTTCATCCGTGCCATTGCCACATTTGGGGTAGTTTGGTTACTAAAAATTCCCGGATTGTTACTGGTTGGCGGGATCTTACTTATATGGATTGCATATAAGCTCCTTGTTGATAAGAAAGGACATGATGTAAAGGAAGGGAAAAACATCTGGGAAGCGGTTCGTACCATTATTATAGCCGACGCCTTGATGGGATTAGACAATGTATTAGCGATTGCCGGCGCTGCACATAACAGCTACTTACTAGTGATTCTAGGTCTGCTGATTTCAGTACCCATCGTTGTTTGGGGAAGTACATTAATTTTAAAATGGGTGGAAAAATATCCTGTTATCATCACGATTGGTTCTGCTGTACTTGCCTTGACTGCTTCGAAAATGATTGTCGATGAACCCTTTCTAAAGGTTTATTTTGAAAATCCTCCCATTAAATATGGGTTTGAAATCGTCATTGTCGCAGCAGTAATTGGTCTTGGAATGTACAAAAAATCCAAAAGAAACAAATAGGATGAAACCAAATGGTTTCATCCTCAGATTTTAAAAATTCTCAAGAAATCCTTTAATAATATCCGCTCCTCCAAGAAATGTCCCCAGCGTACCTCCAAGATTTGTTAAAACCACGATAAGGAGAATACGTGTCACCTTGTTACGCCAAAAGCCCTTTAGACTGAATACATCTTCTGAAAGAGTATGAAAATCTTGTACACTTGGCCGACGAAGATATGCCTGTGCCAGGCCGGAAAACCAGCCGGCAGCAAGGACCGGATTTAGTGTCGTAATCGGAGCAGCCACAAAGGCAGCCAGAATGGAAAGCGGGTGGCCCATAGCTAGTGCCGCTCCAAGTGCAGATAGACTTCCTGTCCATAATATCCAGCTGATTGATTGATCGAGTCCTGCTGCTGGGTTCATAAAAAAAGAATAAGCAATCATTGCTAAAATCATAACAGGGATACTCCAGCCGATGATTTTAGGGAGATTCGATTTGGGTGGAATAGCCGTTAACTTTGCCAAATCCTGTTCTTTTTTGATTTCTTCTTTTATTCCTGGTACATGGGCAGCTCCTAGAACTGCGACGATTTTTTCACCAGGTGCATGTTTAATTTTTTGAGCAAGATACTGATCCCGCTCGTCAATTAATGGAGTCTTTAAACGCGGGAACGCTTCCGTAAATTCAGTTAAGAGTGCATTAATGGTATCCTGGTTTTTCATTTTTTCCATTTCTTCTTCCGTAATGCTCTCTTTGCTGAAAATACTCGCTATCACTTGGCTAAGTAAGATCGACTTGCCCTTAAGTCCAAGATTACCCCATATTCTTGAAAAAGTGATCTGGATATTACGATCCGCCAGTACAAGCTTTGCTCCAGTTTCCTTTGCCGACTCGATTCCTTGAATCATTTCCTGTCCCGCTTTATTCCCCAATTGTTTCGCAATCCTGTTTTGGAAAGAGGAAATGGCTAGATTCATCAGTAGCAAGGAAGCCTTCTTTTCCTTGATCACTTGAATGATGTCCATTTCCTTCCACTTGCTTCCTTCCGTAATCGCTTTATACCGCTGTTCATCTAATTCCACACAAACAGAATCCGGCCGTTCTGCTTCAATAACCTCTTTTACCTGCTGGGCACTGTGCTTTGAAACATGTGCCGTACCAATCAGTATGTATTCTTTCCCGTCTAAATGAATTCTTGTGATGTTTTCCTCCATGTATACCTTCCTTTTATTCAACCAGAATCTTTGCTCAATTTAATGCATAATTATTTCATTATTTCTATTATACCATGTACTTATTTTATAAAGTCTATTTCTATTAAATAGAAGAAAACAATTCTCAAAATAAAAAAAGTAACTCAATTGTTACTTTTACATTAATTATTCATTTGACTCTTGAGAATATCTGTGTTTTCTTTGTCTAACTCCCCATACCCTTCCTTATCGTCATCACTTAAGATAGCAGCCGTTCCTATCTTTTTATTGAACCAGATTTTATATTCATAAAGCCTTTCCGGCATATTTTTATCAAATTTGAAAAATAATGTTGCTTTTACATCTGCTTTTCTATCCATTTTAGGTTCTGCATTTGGTTCCCATTTTACTCCTTCTAATGCCAACTCTATTAACTCCAAAGTGTCAGTGGCTGTGATTATAATAACGTCTCCGTAGTCTTGATTAGGGTTTATGTATTGAACATCGATTCTGGTTAATTGTCCCTTATCCTCCTGGACACAACTCCCCAATAACACGATAAAAAGAAGTATCGAAACTGCACCATATACTATTTTTTTCATTATACACCCCCTACAAATATAGACGTTTCTATTGGTAAAAAAGTTCCATTTTTCCCAAAATAGGATGACGGGAATTTTCCCCGTCATCCTATTTTCCTTTTCTAGATAGATAGATTCTTCTCTTCATCTCTTGTTCAACCCGCTGTAAAAAGCTTTCAATCCCCGTGTTGTTAGCCCCATTCAAGACACGTTGGGCGGGCCCCGCAAGTATACCGGATACCTCAACATCTGCTTTCATCGTTACCTTTGAAGCTCCTTGCATTTCATTTATTATTATATCCGCACTTCCCTTGATTTCCCCCAGTTTCCCTTTCCCTTTGACAAGCAAATGATAAAACGATGGGGTTATCGCTCTGATAATTCGAACTTCGACCTTAAATACCTCTTTAAGGGGGCCAATCTGAATGTCTAAATCCCCCTGATATAGACCTGTTGTACTTTCTGTAAATGAACGGCAATTAGGTATCGCATTTTTTAAAACAATCTCATCCTTCAAGTACTTCCAAACCATTTTCCTCGGCAAACCAAACGTTTGTTGATACTCCATTTTCATCGTATCCCCCCAATGAAGGTTGCATAAGTTAGGCGTTAGGCGCTATATAAAGAACTATTCCATTCTCCTATATTTATTCTAACGAGTTGATAATGTTCTGCATTCTGTTTACTAATCTTCAAATCTAATCACCTTTTCTTTAAGTTTATTAAATGTACTTTTAACATTCCCAAGCCCCTTTTAGCAATCGAATCCCTTCTTCTATTTCATTTTCAGTTAATCCGCCGAAGCCTAATAATAGCATCGGTTCTCTTTTAGAATCATATTTCCCATAATAAACGGAGGTGGGATATACCTTTACCTTAAATTCCCTAGCTTTTTCAATGAGTTCTTTTTCTGATAGGTCGCTGTGAACTTTTAATAAAATGTGTAATCCCGCATCCTCCCCAATTACTGACACACGGCTGCCCAGATCCTTTTCGACTGCGTTAATCAAAATATGTTGTTTTTTACGGTAGATCGTACGCATTTTATTTAAGTGCCGCTCCCAGTATCCTTTGGCCATAAATTGCCATAGCGTATGCTGATGTAAGCGGGAAACCGTCTGTTTATAGATCATAAAATGTTGGTTGTATTGATCCAACAAACTCTGGGGTAACACCATATAATTCATTCGTATTGAAGGGATCAAAGATTTTGAAAATGTCCCTAAATAAATGACATTTCCATTCTGGTCTAACCCCTGTAAAGACGGGATCGGTTTACCTTTATAACGGAATTCCCCGTCATAATCGTCTTCGATTATGTATCGCCCCGGTTTCTCCGCTGCCCATTTTAATAATTCCATTCTTCTTGTAATCGGCATAACCATCCCCTTTGGAAATTGATGTGAAGGAGTGACGTATGTAATATCTGCCTTACTAGCATAAAGCTCCTCCATATATATGCCATCAGAATCAAGCGATATTGGCCTTAACATAACCCCTTGGTCTTTAAAAGCCTCTCTAGTCCGGTGATACCCCGGATCTTCCATTGAATAAATGGAATCTCTCCCAATGATCATCGTTAACAATCCAATAATATATTGAGTCCCCGCCCCAATAATAATTTGATCGGCAGAACATTTTACTCCTCTTGATTGATATAAGTAGGAAGCAATTTCCTCTCGTAATGGTAATTCGCCTTGGCGTTCACCATTTAAAAAATATGAACTTTGATCCTCGTACAAACTGTTAATCGTTAATTTTCTCCATATTGAAAAAGGAAAATGTTCAAGTGCAATGTTCCCATGGCTAAAATCAACACAATATTGCTCTGGTTCTTTCTTCGGCTGTTTATCATATATCACAGGATCTGTTTTCTCCCTATGAAATAAATCAAAATCCATTTCTTTTACAAAAATACCCTTTCTGGGCAGACTATCTACATATCCCTCGGCCATTAATTGATCATAGGCCGTTTCGATCGTATTTTGACTGATTCCTAGATGAAGAGAAAGCTTTCTCTTCGATGGCAGTTTTGCCCCAGGTAGAACATTCCCCTGTAATATCTCCTGTTTAAAATAGGAATAAAGCTGTATATATAATGATTCCCCGCTCGCCTCATCAAATGTAAATGTAACTTCTAACATGTTACCCCCCCTAAACTGGCATGGTTATTTTGATTATATCTGACCCTTTAGGCCATATCAGTCTGTAATTATAATCTAACATATAAAGAAAGAAAGGGATGAAAAAATATGAAACATATAAACTATAAAATGAATGCTAAAATCACAGCGGAGGATTTTTCCGATGTTTTTAAGAGGTCAGGTATCGTTAGACCTGTTGAGGATTTAACTCGTTTACAACAAATGTTAGATCATGCAAGTATAACCTTTACAGCATGGGAAGGCGACAAACTGGTTGGTATTGCACGTTCAGTTACAGATTTTAGTTATTGCTGCTATTTATCTGATTTAGCAGTAGACAGAGAATATCAAAAGCAGGGAATTGGCAAGGAATTAGTCCGTTTAACAAAAGAAAAGATTGGCGATGAAGTAACATTATTGTTGTTATCCGCACCAAGTGCAATGGAATATTACCCGAAGATTGGCTTTGAAAAAATAGAGAATGGGTTTAGAATCCAACGAAAAAGATGATAACATGACAAAAATACCAGAAGCATCCTTGTCTTCTGGTATTTTTCTTATCTATTCCCTTATATTATTGACAATAAATTTACATTACATAAATATACCCTTAATAAATATTTTTTACAATGTAATTATTACATCACGTTACCCGACAGGGGGTGATTTTATGGCAGAATTCATATTTAGAATCATAATCTTAATTCCAATCTGTACGATTATGCCAATGTAGGGGGAATTTATTTTGATTGAAAAGAAGAAGGTTATCCTATTTTCAATTATCCTTGTCTTAGCCTGCTTACTCATTACCGAAGCTATTTCGATTTATGCTGAACTTATTCGCTTATTTTCTCTCTATTATTTCTCTTTCTAAAATACTTCCTGAAAAAAGAAAAAGCTGCCCCTTTAGCAGCCTTCTCTACTATGAACCTTGTATTATACCCACTCTAACATTTCAATTCGGTTACCAAAGGGGTCTGATACATAAAACCGGTTAGCACCCGGAAGTTTATCATCCTCAATATACTCCACTCCATTTGCTTGGAGATGCTTTTTTAACTCTTCGATATTTTGAATTTCAATGGCAGGATGTGCTTTTTTTGCCGGAGCAAACGGTTCTTCAATTCCAATATGTATCTGCACATTTCCAAGTCGGAACCAGACTCCTCCACGTTTTCTTAACTCCTCAGGCTTTTCCATTTCTTCGAACCCTAAAACGTCCATAAAAAATTTCCTTGCTTCATCCTCACTGCCTTTAGGAGCAGCCAACTGAATATGATCAATCGCTTTAAACGTAAACATGACAAATTCTCCCCTTCTTTTTTCCTATAGAATTATTTCATTCTATTCATTTTAAGCTATTTCCTTCCCTGACATGATAAAAAGCCCAGAAAAATATTCCGGGCCATTATCCTTCCTGTCATTGTTTCACGATGGTCTCTTAATTATTTACGTATTCCTGTTTCTTCAGCAATTTTTGTATATCGCGCTGTTTCCTCTTTTACTGCTTTTGTAAAATCTTCAGAGTTCAAATAGGAAGGCGTTAGTTTTATTTGTTCTAATTGCTTAATAAACTCCTCATCTTTTTCCATTTTACTAACGGCTTTATCCCATTTTTCAACGATTTCATTAGGAGTACCTGCTGCAAAAGATAGACCGGTCCACCATTTAACCGTTAATCCTTCGAAGCCTTCTTCTTCAGTGGTAGGTACACCCGGGAATAGAGGACTTCTCTCGTCTGATTGAACAGCGAGCAGCTTAAGCTTTCCTGCCTCTACAAGTGAGGCTAGTTCTCCCACCGTATGAACGGCGAGAATAACATGACCCCCGGCCACTTTCGCAGCAGAATCGGATGCACCCTCTGAACTAACCATTGAAGTTTTCTTATAGTCAACTCCGATTGAGTCTAGCCATTCTGCTACCCCAAAAGATGAAAATCCTGCGGGTCCGACACTTGCCCATGTTAATTTTTCGGGATTAGCCTTCACCCAGTCGGAGAACTCTTTGAAACTATCCCATTCCGCATCAGCATTTACTGCATAAACAAGATTTCCTTCCGCAATCCTAGATACAAATTTGTTGTCTTTACTGGTGATTGTAGGATTTTTATTCCCTGCTTCATACATGGTTGTGGAAGAATTGTTGTTTACCAAAACTGTGTATCCATCGGGTTTGGCCTCTTTCAATGCATATTGAGCACCAATGATACCACCGCCGCCGGGTTTGTTCGTCACCACAATCGGCTGCCCCCACTCTTTGCTTAAATATTCGGCAACTGCCCGTGCTGCTAAATCAACACCACCGCCTGCAGCAAATGGAACCACTAATTCAATTTGCCTGGTTGGGTACTCGATGTCTTTACTACTTTGATCAGCAGTAGTATTCGTACCTGATGAACAACCTGCTAGAAAAACAGCCACAACTAAGAAAGCCGCCAGCATCCATTGAATTTTTTTCAAGTGAATTCCTCCCCCATCATGATAGTTCCATATTTTCTCCTGTTTCTTGGAAGATTCTTTTCTTCGTTCTCCTCATCAAGATAATGGAAATGATTAGAAAGATCCCCGCAAAAACAATAATAGTCAGCGAGATTGGCCGTTGAAGAAAAATAAATAAATTGCCGGATGACATTTCCATAGATTGAATAAAGGAACTTTCAATTTTCGGCCCGAGGACAGTACATAGCACAAAAGGGATAATCGGCCATCGGTATTTATTAAATAAATAACCCAATATTCCGAAAAGGATGGCCACGACTACATCAAACATACTATTTCTTACGGAATAGGCACCCAATATACTAACTAATAAAATAATCGGAGCTAATATTCCAAATGGAACTTCCGTAAGCTTTGCCCACAGACCAACCAATGGCAGATTTAATACTAAGAGAATGACATTTCCTATAAACATGCTAGCAATAACAAGCCAAACCAATTGGCTATTTTGTTCAAATAGAACCGGCCCCGGTGATAAGCCGTATATCATAAGAGCCGCTAATAAAACGGCTAATGGTGGCGATGCTGGAAGTCCCAATGCTAATAAAGGGATAAACCCGCCTGAACTCGTGGCATTATTTGCTGATTCAGGACCTGCTACGCCTTCAATTGCACCCTTTCCAAACTTTTCAGGACTCTTCGAAATTTTCTTTTCCAAATCATAAGCTAAGAAGCTAGTAATGGTTGCGGAAATACCAGGTAATATCCCAAGAAAGAACCCTAATAAGCTGCCCCTTAGAATCGCAAATTTACTTTGAGTTATATCACTCTTACTCGGATAAACCTTTTTAATTTTTATCCGTTGTTGTGTACTTCTTTTCTCCTCTAGTCCTTTTAAGACCTCTGCTATGGCAAAAAGACCAATAATAATACTTACCATCTCGAAGCCGCCGATGAGAGAACTAAACCCAAAATCATACCTGGGGATACCCGTAGAAATTCCAATTCCAACCAAAGAAAACATGAATCCCAATAACCCCATAATCATGGATTTCTTAAAAGATTCACCCGCTAAATTAAACATGACCAATAACGCAAGCAGCATTAAGGAAAAGTATTCGGGCGGGCCGAACTTTAAAGCCTGGTCGGCTAGAATAGGAGCAAAAAACACAAGTCCAATCAAACCAATCATACCGGCTAGAAATGAACCGATCGCTGCAATAGCTAGTGCAGCCCCTGCCCTCCCTTGTTTGGCTAATGGATAACCGTCTAATGTGGTGGGAACTGACGAAGATTCTCCGGGTATATTCATTAAGATTGCCGTAGTCGATCCCCCATACATGGATCCATAATAAATCCCGGCCATCATCATTAACCCTTGTGCAGGGTCCAGAATGGTTGTTACCGGCAAAAGAACCGCAATGGCTGAAGTTGGTCCTAAGCCAGGAAGGACTCCTACAAGGGTTCCTAGCAATGAGCCGGCAATAACAATAAGGAGATTGAAAGGAGTAATCACTTCACTGAATCCATTTAATAAAAATATAATTGATTCCAAATGACTCCCCTCCTACTAAAATGCAAATATCCCAATTGGAAACGGAGTTTTCAACAAGACAATAAAAATAAAATACAAAACAGCTGTAATGATAGCTCCGGTTACCATTGAAAAAATCCAACGGTAGTTGCCAATGATTCTTATTAATAAAATCGAAATGATGAATGTGCTGATGACATATCCGACTAACATGATGAGCAAACAGTAAAGGAATAGTACGCCTATTGAAGAAATCAAGATCATCAGGGTTTTTCCGGCAGGGAAATCAACCTTTTTATTTTCTATAACTTTTTCAGATATCAAACCCATTCCCAGCAAGATCAGGAGGATTCCGATTACCCCTGGCATTGCATGATCTCCGGTTACAAAATCTTTACTATACGGGTACATCCTTTTCGCTTCGTATAACGACATTAGCCCAAAGATAACTGTGACGGCCCCCCCTACATTCTTCTCCTGCAATATCTTGGTTCTCATCCGCTACCTCCCCCCTTCCATACAACTTTTCATTTTAGTGGAACACCGTTTGTATTTATTCATTTTTTTCTATTTCTACCTATATGCTTCAACAACCTGACCTAATCACTTTCTATCTTGATTAATGCACTAATTATTAAGTTTTTTACCTGCTTAGAGATAATTTAAAACAGATAATGAAAACTGACCCTCATGCAAAAAACGAAGGAAAATATCTAATTGCTGGCCATCAGTGATAAGGACCTCCAAATTTTTGGAAGTCCTATCTTTTTTCAAGCTATTTATCATTTGGTATAATAGGTTAAAAATATTGCTGCTTAATAATTATTTATAGACAGAAGGGGTACTGTTGTTCATATATATGATAGAAGATAAAAGATTTCGTTTCTTACTTACATTGTTAACCGCTTTTATTGGAGGTATTATCTTTAACTTATTACATATTCCAGTCCCTTGGCTCCTGGGGCCGATGGCTTCGATTCTCATTGCTGTTAAGTTAGGGAAACTACCCCTTTACTGGCCAATTCAAATTCGTGATTCCGGTTTGATCATTCTCGGCTATTCCATAGGTCTCGCCTTCACAAAAGAATCTTCGATGCAAATCCTTGCTAATCTGCCGCTTATGCTTATTTTGACGGTCGTCCTAGTTTCTTTTTGTGCTGGGATTGCTTTTATTGTTTCTAAACTCTCTGGAGTCGATTATCCTACCATTTTGACTGGAAGTATTCCTGGCGGATTATCACAAATCATTACTTTTGCCGAAGAAGTGAAAGGAATTGATATTACCACCGTAACCTTCTTGCAAGTAACGCGAGTTTTATTAATTGTGTCGTTTGTTCCATTTCTTATCATCAGCCCATTTTTTAAAAATACATCCGGGGCCAACTTAGATAAAATGGCCCAGCAAACCTCTATTTCATTTTTTCCAATGATTTTGTTGTTTGCCGTAGTATGTGTGATATGTGTATTTCTAGGGAGGAAGTTAAAGTTCCCTACACCCTATTTGCTTGGACCGATTTTAGGGACAGCAATCTTAAATGTATCGGGTATTGAAGGTCCTCCTCTACCTAACTTAATGTTGGACCTATCACAATTCATGATTGGCGCATATATTGGCTTGTTATTAAAGCCGGAAAAACTTCAGAATAAAGGAAAAATTATAACACTTGCAATCATTAGCGGATTAGTCATGATTCTGGGTTCTTTTGGCCTAAGCAGTCTGCTGGTTTCCATCTACCAAGTAACACCGACCACCAGTTTTTTAAGTTTGGCTCCTGGCGGGGCCGATCAAATGGCAATTCTCGCCCATGAAGTAGATGCTGATTTATCCATGGTAACAGGCTTTCAATTATTCCGGCTCTTCTTTATTTACTTTGCCGTTCCACCTATACTTAGATGGATTTTCAAAAACAGACCTACTTCTAAAATCAGCATCAAAAAAAGCTCCTGAAAAAGGAGCTTTTTTGTTAATTATTCTTCTTCGTCTTCATCTTCCTCATCTTCATCCTCGTCTTTATCCTTTTTCTCCCCTTTTTTCTTATCTTCTTTTTCCTTTTCCTCTTTTTCTTTTTTCTCTTCCTCTTTTTCCTTTTTCTCTTCCTCTTTTTTCTTCTTCTCTTCCTCTTTTTCTTTTTTCTCTTCCTCTTTTTCTTTTCTCTTCTTTAGTTCTTCTTTGTATTTTTTCTCAATGATACTAAGGTCAAATTCTTTATCGGATAGCTCTGAAGTGGATTTTGATAAAACCTGTTTAAAGATAACAGGCGCAGTTGTGCTGCTCGATGTAGCTAAATAATGTTGTTCATCTGTCTTGTCGTACCCTAGCCAAATGGCACCTACGATATCGGGGGTATAGCCAACAAACCAATGATCCTTCGTTCCTTCTCCACTCCCAAACGGAAGCTGGGTTGAACCCGTTTTACCTGCTACATCATATCCATTAAGTTTCGCATTCCTGCCAGTGCCCTCTTCAATAACTCCTTTTAGCATATAGGTCATCTTCTGAGCCACTTCAGGTTCTGTCACTTTTGCAGCCTTTTCTCTCCATTGCCCAATAATCTCTCCATCTGCATCTTCTATTTTTTGAATAGAATGAGCCTCTACCATTGTACCGTTATTGGCAAATGCAGAATATGCCTGGGCCATTAAAAGTGGTGATGTACCTTCATTCATTCCCCCAAGGGCGATGCCGAGTGAATGATCTTCTTTTTGTAATGGTATTCCGAAACGTTCGACTGACTTTGTCCCGATTTCAAGACCAATTTTATTTAATAACCATACAGGCGGCACGTTATATGATTTAATTACAGCTTCATACATCGTTACCTGTCCGCGATATTGCTTATCAGAGTTCTTCGGTTGATATCCGTCTATATTTAAAGGCCGATCCTCTAGCATATCAAAAACTTCATACCCCTGTTCCAAGGCAGGCGTATATACGGCCAAAGGCTTCATTGTCGAACCAGGCTGCCTCACTAATTGGGATGCATGGTTAAAGCCTAAAAAGGTGTGTTCCCCTCTTCCACCAACAAGTGCTTGAATTCCTCCGGTTTCGGGATTGATAAAAACTGCACCACTTTGGAGCAGCTGATCAGATGGACTTTCCGGGAATAGCTGATTATTTTTATACACTTCTTCGGTAGCCGTTTGGATGGTTGGATTTAATTCCGTATGGATATGAAGTCCGCCGGAAAGAATTTCATTTTTCGTCAATCCATATTTCTTCATTGCTTCTTCTATAATGTAATCAACGTAATAAGGGTATTTCCCCTCATAATCGTCACCTGTTTTTTCATCGTTATTTAACACGATTTCCTGTACCTTGGCCTTTTCCACTTCACTTTGACTGATATATCCTTCTTCTTTCATCAAGGATAAGACGATATCTCTTCGCTCAATGGATTTTTCCATA
Source organism: Neobacillus sp. Marseille-Q6967 (assembly GCF_946151075.1). GTDB lineage: Bacteria > Bacillota > Bacilli > Bacillales > Cytobacillaceae > Neobacillus. The sequence continues at coordinate 1,996,189 of NZ_OX267715.1, forward strand.
TTTTTATATGGCGACAAAACGGATGGCGCCTTAATCAGTCCAGCAAGCATTGCCGATTCACTTAAGGTTAATTCACTAACATCTTTACCGAAATATATTTTGGCTGCACGCTGAATACCCCAAGCGCCCTCTCCAAAATAGATTTGGTTGAGATACCTTTCCATAATCTCGTCTTTTTCATAGCTGCGTTCAATTTTTTTCGTAATAATCAGCTCTTTGACCTTCCTGGTATACGTCCGTTCATGGGTCAAAAATGCATTTTTCGCCAGCTGCTGTGTAACGGTACTTCCGCCTGCAACAATATCGCCGCTGATCATGTTCCTGAAAAATGCCCGGGCAATCGCTACATAATTAATGCCATCATGCTTATAAAAACGTTGATCCTCTGTTGAAACCACTGCGTTTATCATCTCATCGGGTATTTGCTTGATCGATACCCCTTCAATCTTGGAATTGGAAATCTTGCTGGCAATCTTTCCGTTTTGATCATAAATAATCGTTGGCACCGGTGCCGGCTGTTCTAGTTTGCTTACATCGGTAGTCCAGATAAAGATATTTATAATGAGCAAGCAACACAACGCCGCTGCTATTCCAGCTATGATTAACTTTTTTACAATTCCTTTTGAAAAAAATTGACGCCAATCCCTTTTAGACGCTTTTCTTTGCTGTCTTCTTTCCATTCTCCCCACGTCTATTTTCACCTCTAGATTTAAGTTCCTTTTCATTTAGCACATTCGTTAATTTTAAAACGAAAATAAGGAAAGTCAATGAGAAATAAGCCTTACTTTTCTTTGGAAAAAAAGAAAAACTACCTTTTTCAGGCAGTTTTATAGTGTCTCGTTTATGAGTTTAACCGTTTATTGATATAATATATCGTCTCTCAATGAAGCCACTGTCGTTAAAGCTGTATCAATATCTGCCTCACTCACTCTAAAATGTGCCAGCGCATCATGCAGATGTTTTACAATGGCATTAAAATGTTCCGGCTGCAGGTTCATACCTTCGTGAGCTTTTGCCATTGATTGGCCGGAATATTGTTTAGGCCCGCCTAATGCAAAACTAATAAACTTTGTCTGATGCTGGCGCTGTTTTTCCATATCGGTTTCTTCAAAAAATTGATTAACGGTTGGATTCTTAAGCACCAGCTCTGAATAGAAATAATCTACAACCTTTGCAATGGCTTCTTCTCCGCCAACTTTTTCATAAAGGGATTGTTCCATTTTTTAACACTCCTATTATTTATTAACAGAAGTATTTTGTTTCAAAAAATGATCATTATTCCTTTCTATATTTTCCAACAATACACAAACACTAAGAAATAAGCAGTTTTTTTGCATGTTTTTCTTCAATTTTCTTCTCTATTTTTTCCAGCGCTTTTACATCACTTTGAATTTCTTGCTTATTATCAATCAGTAATTCCTTAAAACTAATCTTACGTTTTCTCATGTGTATGTCCACCTTTCGTTTCTATATTTCTATTATAGCTAAGGTGGAAACTGCATAATCATCTGAAATATTACAATTTTTTGAACCTTACAGCGAAAAGCCATCAAAAAATCAGATGGCTTTTTCCAACTAATTATTTTACTCTTGCAAAACCGAATCCGGAAGCGTAATCATCTCCAGTGGTTGAACCATATCCACCTTTAATATCGTATAATTTCGCTCTTCTTTGTAATTCGGAACGAAGCTGTTTATTCGTCCAAGATAAATTTGAAGACCAAATTTTTGCTGCTAGGCCAGATACGTGAGGTGTTGCCATTGAAGTTCCACTGATCGTATTGTAATTTCCATCGTACCAGGTCGATTGAATATCTCTACCTGGAGCAGAGATTTCAACATCACGTTCATGTATAATAAAATCACCGTCAGTTGCTGTATTACCACGTGAAGAGAAATCAGCCACTCGGTATGTTCCATTTTGCTGGACGTTTTCTAACGCAGCAACCGCAACAGCATTTACTAAGGCTCCTGGATAACCGATTGTATTAGCAGTATATCCATCGTTACCCGCTGCAGCAACTACTAAAGTGCCTTTGTTATAGGCATAGTCAACAGCACTTGCAATCATCGTATCTTTTCCACTTGAACCAAGTGACATGGAAATGACAACTTTAGAGCCTGTACGAACAGCTTCATCGGCCGCGTGACGAATTGCCCCAGCAATATCATCAGAGTATCCTGATCCACTGTCCGTTAGCACCTTGTATGCCCAAAGCTTCGCACCTGGAGCAACACCATAAATACCCAGTCCGTCAGATGCCCCGTGAGCAAGTGCTGTGCCTGCAACATGCGTACCGTGACCATTTCGGTCCGTACAAGAACCATTTACCATGGAGGAAAATAATTGAGTAAAGTCCTTACATTGTTCCCCGCTGCCTCTTAAATCATAATGATTAATATATACGCCCGTATCTAATACCGCGATCTTAATTCCTGCACCACCGGATGTGGCGGTAATCGCTGGGTCGTTATAAATGGCTTGAATTCCCCACGGTGTACGATCATTAGGAAGGGATGTTATTGCCGTTGTCCCAATCTTGTTTTGCGAAGTATTCTCAACCCGAACTAATTGAACCTTTGGAACCTCTTCAATATCTAAATTTTTATTATTTAATAAGGCTTGATATTGTTTTACATTTACTTCCGTTGTAAACCCTTCTGCCCCAAAATCCCAGCGTACGCCATAATCATGTTTTGCTTTTTCTTTTTCAGAACTCGGTCCTTTAATGATGACACGGTAAGATTCTTTTGAATCTGGCGCCTGACCGTAAGCTCCGGAGGCAAACAACGATAACCCCATTGATAATGCAAGTAATGCTGCACCAAACTTTTTTCTTTTTTTCATTCCTTTGCTCCTCTCCGTTATATGTAGCAGCCAACCCCAATAGCTGCAATATTGAGTTTATTTGGAATCTTCCGTTAAATCAACAACATTGTCACTATCGATAGTTGGGAAAATTACGGAGAGTAAAAAATAAAAAAGGATGAAATCCCTAAGGTTTCATCCCTTTTTCCCTCTATTTCGGTCTTTCCATCTGAAAGATTTCACCGATTTTTGCATAATTCGTACCAGCCAGCCGGCTGACTGCTGCCAAGCCAACAGGATCAATTCTCCCATTTTGATATATTTCTTCATCAATGTGATATTGTACAATTTTCCCGATGATCAAATCGCATCCAGAAGTTCCCTGACCACCAAGCTCTAACAAATGTTCCAATCTACATTCCATCCTTATTTTTGCTTCCTTTATTCCTGGTACAGAAATTCGTGCACTTTCTGTTGGGGTAAATTTGGCTAATTCAATTTCACTCTGATCAGGAGGAAGGCTTGCGGCCGTTTGATTTACTTTTTCTACATTTTGCTCGTCTACAATATGGACAACAAATTCTTTTTTCTCCATAATATTTCGAGCTGTATCCTTTTGTCTTCCCCCTGTTCGTTGTATACTGATTGAAATCATCGGAGGATTCGATGAAACGATGTTAAAATAACTAAACGGTGCGCCATTTAACACCCCATCTTTGGAGAGCGTAGTAACAAAAGCAATCGGTCTCGGAATAATACTTCCAATTAAAAATTTATAATTGTCTCTTTCAGAAATTGCCTTAGGATCTATTGAAAGCATGGACAACCTTCCTTTACACGAATTTAATCTAATTCTCGAACTTTAAACGGCAGTAGTCCTTGTTCAATCTGACCGCGATGTGGTTCATACTGTTCTGGGAGCATTAATTTTTCTCCCATTGTCTTAGCTGACTCATCATGAGCAAACCCCGGAGGATCCGTTGCAATTTCAAATAAAATTTCTCCATGCTCTCTAAAATAAATTGCATTAAAGTAGTTTCGGTCCCGTACTGGAGTAACCCCATATCCATATTGTTCAACATACTTTTTCCAGTCTAATTGATCTTGATCATCATGTGCCCTCCATGCTATATGGTGCACGGTACCAACACCCATAGAACCGCGGCCGATTGGTGTTAATTTTAGGTCAATCATATTTCCAATATCCCCTAATGACCGGAACCGGATAAAATCATCTTCTTCTCCGACTACTTCCAATCCCATTACTTTTTCGAGTAATTCAGCTGTTTTTCGGGGTTGAGTAGATAAAAGAGTAGCCCCGCCAAATCCTTTTATCGCTACTTCTGGTATAATCTCACCAAAACTCCAATTATTTCTTTCCCCTTCTTCTCTTTCGACAATTTCTAGGTGAAGCCCGTGAGGATCATCGAATTCCAAATATTGTTCACCGAAGCGTTCTATCTTTGTATATGGAATATTAAATTTCACCAGTCTATTCTCCCAAAATCCCATCGCGCCTTTTGGAACTACATAGGAAGTAACACCAACCTGACCATCCCCAATTTTTCCTTGACGAGCACCTGCCCACGGGAAAAATGTAATGATGGTTCCCGGTTTTCCTCCTTCGTTCCCGAAATAGAGGTGATACGTACCAGGATCATCGAAGTTAACCGTTTGTTTCACTAAGCGCAGACCTAAAACCCCTGCGTAAAAATCAACATTTTCCTGAGGATGTCCGACAATAGCTGTGATATGATGAATCCCCAATGTTTGTTTTCTCATTTTGAGTGTCACTCCTTTATTTAGGTACCTTTATTTTAACCATCTGTATTTTTATAAATATCTCGAATTCAAGGTATATTAGAATAAAAATGCATCTACTGCATATTTTCCAGGTCCGATTAAGGCAATACCAACCGTTACTGCGATTAAAGTTAGGTTATATTCATAACCATTTGCGGTTGACCATAATCCATTAGGTGCATGAACTTTGACAATCGCCATAACCATTGTTGCTGCGATCATAATCCCTGCCAATGGTGTAAGCAATCCTAAAACAAACAATATTCCTCCAACAAGTTCTGCCAACCCAGCCATAAGAGCCATTGTAACGCCTGGCTTCAGCCCTAATGATTCCATCCAGCCTCCAGTGCCCTTTAAACCATAACCGCCGAACCATCCAAACAATTTCTGTGCACCGTGCCCAATAAACAGTACTCCAATAACAAAACGTATAATGAATAAACCAATATCTATCATAGTTAAATCCTCCTGATATTTTATTTTGAATTAATTTATCTTGAATTCGAGATAATAATATAACTTTTTTCAATTCATGTCAACTACTCTTTTCATTATTTATATTTTGTTCAGTGGTCCATGATGCTGCTTTGACCGTAACTTCATTTTTTCTCCCCGTTCCGTCATTGCAGCCCGCTTGCTTTGACCGTAAAAATTATTTTTATCGTTATTTGGTCATTAAAAAGCTACTGCTTAATTACAGTAGCCACTTAAAACCAAAATCATTAAAGTATCGATAAGAGTGCTCCGCCAACTGCTCCAGTTACAACGACAATCCAAGGAGGCAGTTTCCAGTAAACCAACATGCTGAACAAGATGGCCGCAAATGCAAAGTCAATCGGTGCTAAAATCGAGCTGGTCCAAATTGGTTGATAGAACGCCGAGATCAATATCCCAACCACCGCAGCATTAACCCCCATCAAGGCTCCTTTAATTTTAGGATTTCGCCGTAAAGAATCCCAAAATGGGATGGTTCCAAAAATGAGCAGGAACGCTGGCAGGAAAATAGCTAGAGTTGCTAATAATCCGCCTTGCCATCCACCCATAACGGCACCTAAATACGCAGCAAAGGTAAATAATGGGCCTGGTACAGCCTGCGCAGCACCATAACCAGCAAGGAATGCTTCCTCACTCAACCATCCTGTAGGTACAAATTCACGTTCTAATAATGGGAGAACAACATGACCTCCGCCAAACACCAATGAACCTGAGCGATAAAAGCTGTCGAACATTGCAATCCAATTTAATGCAGTAATTTCCCTCAAAACAGGCAATAGCAATAGGAGTCCGAAAAATAATCCTAAACATAGGATAGCAATACCACGGCTTATTGGAAATTGGGTTCGAGATTCATTGGCTTCGGTATGCTGTCTATAAAGTAGAAATCCAATAATCGCAGCTAAAATAATAACCCCTACTTGAGTAAATGCAGTTTGCCACAACAGAGTAGCTACCAAAGCAAACAAGGCAATAGCCTTCCTTTTTAAGTCAGGTGTTAGATTTTTGGCCATTCCTAAGATTGCATGTGCTACAACAGCTACGGCAACGATTTTTAAACCATGGATCCAGCCTGCCTCCCCCCCGTCTAATCCCTGAAGGATTAGTGCAAATACAATCAATGCGATGACGGAAGGGAGAGTAAAACCTATAAACGAAACAATACCCCCTAAAATACCTGCCCGCATCACACCAATGCCTATCCCTACCTGACTGCTAGCTGGACCCGGTAAAAACTGGCATAATGCAACTAAATCAGCATAGCTTTTTTCATCCATCCATTTTCTTCTTCGAATATATTCCTCATGAAAATATCCTAAATGGGCAATGGGTCCTCCAAATGAAGTTAATCCAAGCCTCGTAGAAACGAATAGTATTTCAAGAAGAGAATGAATACCTCTGTTTGTTTGATCTTTCTCCACTTATTTCACCTCTTAATTCTTTTATATCCCAAACACTACAAAAAAGCCAATAACGATACCCATTCGTAAGATTACGATATTGGAAGTATATCATTCACCCTCTTCATTTTTGTTAAATAGAAAGGAAAATTTACATGTATTTTACAATTACATATTTTGTTTTTGGAACTGAAAAAGCACCTGCCCTTTTGGGCAGATGCTTATTTACGAAGTGCTGCAAGGGCTCTGGAGGCCTTTTCTACGTCTTGGTTCATGATATAGATTTCATACTGCCGGAAACGGTCCCCTCCGAATGGAGTAAGATTCTGATTAAACAGAGATTTGGTTCGATATTTAATCCCTTCCTGTTTCAACTTCCCAATCACCTTAAAATAATTATCATCACCCATAGCAACATAAATTAACGTCCAATTCCGATGGGAAATATACATAATTAAACTGTAGACCGCCATGACAGGGACAAATAGGACGAAAAACAAAAAGAGAATGTCGATACCTCTCACCCCTTTTATAAAAGTAATCTATTTTATGTAAAAGAGCTAATATCCGTTAATCATTTCTCCCTAAACCACAAAAGACCCCTCTAAATAGAGGAGTCTTTGCGAAGGATTATTCCACTAATCCTTTGTTTCCGTTGTTTTTTAACAATACCTTGAGTCCACTGCCAATATCAGAAGCTAATATATAGTTCCGATCGACGAATACACCCCAAACATCTGAATTTTCCGGTACGTATTTGGCAATTTGGACTGGATTTTCGGGATCTGTGATATCAACTGCACGTACCCCTCCTGCATAATGAGATAAGTATAGCGTGTTCCCTCTTACCTTCGGATCATGGACGGTTCTCGCAAATGTTACCGGCGCTCCTTCCTCGGCTGCCGTTAAATCGGTTTTAAACTCGCTAAGTAACTTAGGTTGCGTTTTATCTTTTATATCAAAGATACGGGTATAACCATATGCAGCCTCATAACCTTCTTTTAATGGGCTATATACTTCTCGTGTTTCAATTAAAACCGTCCCGCCTTTTGCTAACGTTGCAGAGTGTGCAGACCCTTGCTGATTGGATGCAAATTCTGTTCTTCCAAGATAAACTGGACTTTCAGGATTACTAATATCAAAAATGACCGTCCCTAAATCCCACATAGAGACATACGCATATTTTCCTGTTTCATCTACCATTGTACTGTGATTAAAGACTGGTCTCGTTTTACCGTCTGGAGCACTCCAGTGATATCCGTTAAACTCTTCCGGAATTTCCGGCAGCGTTCTTGGATCAAATTCCCAAAGAGTTTGCGGTGCTGTTGGATCGGTGACATCGACAATTTGAAAATCTTTTTGTTCACCGTGGCTATAATAATCTGCATATGGATTGGCCGCAAGTACAATCGCACGATTTCCTTGCGTTGTTAAGTACAGTTCGTGTGTACCATTGGTTTTCTTGGTAACTTCCCAGAATCCTAATTTCTTTGGCTCATACGGATCTGTCACATCATAAAGTAAAAAACCACCTTTTGATTCTGGGTTATTCCGGCTTAATTGCTGTACGCTTACAACGGCTAAATCCCCATTAAAATGAGGGGTACTAATAGATTTTACGATTACCTTTTCCTGCCAGGTACCCGGAATATCGTTATTCGCAAACACCGCAACTTCTTTTGGGTTCGCTGGATCCTTTAAATCAAATACCCGAACACCGCCATTACCGCCATTTTTTGTATGGGTGCCAACATAGGCAAATCCTTTATGAGCATATACATCAGCAAAACTATTTTGCTTCCCGTCTGCTCTGACAACCTCCATCTCAGGAGCTGCTGCTTCAAACCAATAGCTAAGACTCTTACTTCCTTCTAAAATCGGAACAGCATTGTCCGCATAATTCGTTCTTTCTCCCTTTTCAATGTTCACATCCCCAAGTTCATCATGTGCGAGGACATTAAAAGGTACCAATGAAAACGATAAAGTACCCGCTAGAGCCAAACTTAATAATAGATTTTTTCTCTCTTTTTTCACACAAAACCCTCCTAAAATTATGTAATGGTAAGTTTTGAATTTTTTTCCAAAACTATGAAATTACTATATCAAAAGAGGGTCTGTAAATAATCTTACTTTTAGATTATTTTTAAAATTAAAAATATTAGTGCGATATCTTTATTTCAAATAACTAATTCGTTATTTTTAGTAAATTAGTTGTGCTTATTATGGCTCATTTTAATAGATTAAAAAATGTTTCTCTCCATTTGATCATTAGGTTGTTTCATGATTATTAAGACTGTATTCTTATTGAATAATTGCCCAATGAGCAAATGGTTGCATGAAAGGTTCTCCTTCATACGACTACTTTTCCTAAAATCACGGTCAATTTTGGTTCTATGAATCTCCCATACGACTAGCTTTCCCGAATACCGATTTCATTTTGGTTTTATACCAATACACTAAAGTAGCAACAAAAAGCCAGGCAAAACCGCCTGGCTTTAAAACAATTCTATGACACTTTCTTTAACATTTGCTGCTCATTCTGTTCTCTTAATTTCTTGATATCCAAACGAATGAGAAGCGATATTGCAAAGGCGATGATAAAGATACCTGAGAAGATAACAAGTGTACCCTGGTAGCTTCCGGTTGTTTCCCGGACCCATGATACAAAGATAGGACCAGCTAAACCGGCTGCTGCCCATGCCGTTAAGATATAGCCGTGGATGGCTCCTAACTGCTTTGTTCCAAATAAATCACCGATATAAGCCGGTATCGATGCAAATCCTCCGCCATAACAAGTCATAATTAGATAAACAATAATAGAAAATGCAAGGCCGACGGTGATATTTGGGAGCATAAAGAAAGCGATGATTTGGAAAGCAAAGAATAGTGTGTAAACATTTGGTCGGCCAATATAATCCGAAATGCTGGCCCACGCTATCCTGCCAGATCCGTTAAACAAACCCATAATTCCTACCATCGCAGCGGCACCCGCAGCGGTCATTCCTACTAATTCCTGCGCCATCGGCGAGGCAACCGCTAAAATTGCAATTCCACAAGTAATATTGATAAATAACATAATCCATAACGCCCAAAACGGTCGTGTCTTTACCGCTTCATTGGCTGTTAATTGTGCTAGATCCTGTTTCATTTTAACTGCACCCGGACGACCCGCTTCGTTTTTCCAGCCTTTTGGAACCCAGCCTTCCTTTGGCGGCGCTAAATATTGAGCGGAGCATAAAATCACGATGAAATAAGTGACCCCAAGTATATAGAACGTATTTGAAATACCATAACTATTGATCAAACGATTCATAATCGGGCTGCTGATTAATGAGGCAAAGCCAAACCCCATAATTGCAAGACCTGTACCGAGTCCTCTTCGATCAGGAAACCACTTAATCAGCGTCGAAACAGGAGTAATGTAGCCTACCCCCAGACCAATACCAGCAATTACTCCATAAAATAAATAGAGTAATAGCAATGATTCTAACTGAATAGCCAAACCTGCTCCCGCAATTCCAGTTCCAAAAAACACAGCGCAAAGTGTTCCAGCTGCTCTAGGTCCAAATTTTTCAACAAAATGACCTAGGAAAGCAGCCGATAATCCTAAAAACAGAATGGCTAAGCTAAACGTAAAGGAAATTTGTTTAAGTCCCCAGCCCATTTGCTGTTGCAGCGGGTTCGTAAAAACACTCCACGCATAGACGGAACCTATTGAAATGTGTATCCCTACTGCTGCAAGTGCAATCAGCCAACGATTTTTAGTCTTCATTTTTCCTTCCCCTTTTTAAAAAAATGATTTTTAAACTGTGCTTGTACAATGAAAACTTCAATCCTTACTGATAACTAACCGTAATCTTTGAAGCCGCTGTTTGAGCATATTTTCTAGCTTCTTCAACTGAATCTCCTGTACTTACTACCACTGCCATACGACGGCCTACTTTTGTCTCGGGTTTACCGAAGATCCTCACTTGGGTATTAGCTACAGATAATCCTTCCTCTACTCCTGTAACCTGGTAGTTTTTGCTTTCCTCCCACGCCTTGATTGTATGACTTGCTCCAGGCGTTAATAGTCTAATCCCTTCAATCGGGTAGCCTAAAATCGCTCGAACGTGCAGAGCAAATTCAGATAAATCTTGTGTTCCCATCGTGACCATCCCTGTATCGTGAGGACGCGGGGAAACTTCACTGAAATAAACCCCTTTTTCTGATAGGAATAATTCGACACCGAACACTCCGAATCCGCCAAGTGCATCGGTTATCTTTTTAGCAATATCCTCTGCTTGTTCGATTTGTTCCGTTGACATGTGATGCGGCTGCCAAGATTCAATGTAGTCGCCATCCTTTTGAATGTGACCAATTGGAGCACAATAGGAGGTACCCGAAACAGAGCGCACTGTTAACAAGGTAATTTCCGAATCAAAGCGAATGAATTCCTCAACAATTACTCGGGCTTTTTTTCCGCGGCCACCTGCAATCGCCTCATTCCATGATACTTCGATGTCTTCCATTGAGCGGCAAACCGTTTGACCTTTTCCAGACGAACTCATAATCGGTTTGATGACACATGGAAGGCCGATTTCTTTCACTGCAGTTTGCAATTCATAGAGGGTATCTGCAAATTTATATTTAGCCGTTAAAAGACCGAGTTCTTCGCTTGCTAATCGGCGGATGCCTTCCCTGTCCATTGTTAAATTGACTGCTTTGGCAGTTGGGACAACATTATAGCCTTCTTTCTCCAAGTCAATTAGTGCTTCCGTAGCAATCGCTTCAATTTCAGGGACGATAAAATCAGGATTCTCCAACTCTATTACTCTACGAAGCTCGTTTTTATCGAGCATATCAATTACATGAGAGTAATGAGCCACCTGCATTGCCGGGGCGTTTTCGTATCTATCTACCGCAATAGTGGTAAGTCCAAGACGCTGGGCCTCAATAATTGTTTCTTTTCCCAACTCTCCAGCTCCAAGCAACAAGATTTTTTTTGACTGATTAATATATGTTGTTTCGACCATAATACCCTCCTGAATGTTTGTTATTTGACCATAATAACCTAGATTTTAGTAGAAAACAAGCAATTTTTTTACACTAAACACGAACAATAGAACAAAAATATAAACATATTATTCGTTATACCAATTCAAACGTTTACAATATTCCTTTCTTTAGATATTCAAGGAACATTCGTTCGATTTAGGATAATTTAATATTCTAACTATTGTTTTTATTCAAATAGTATTCTATAATACTTTTCATTACTAAATTTCAAAGTCAGAGGTGTAAAAAATGAAAGTTTTAGAGAAAGTAAGCCAATTCGCCGGCAGTACCTTTGCCGTCTGGGTGCTTTTATTTGCAGCCTTATCGTTTTTTTGGCCATCCTCATTTACGTGGATAGCACCACATATTTCCCTCCTATTAGGGATCATTATGTTTGGAATGGGACTAACATTGTCTGCAGGAGATTTTAAAGAAGTTTTCAGACGTCCAAAGGATGTGGCGATTGGAGTTATTGGTCAATTTTTAATCATGCCTGCTCTTGCTTTTTTACTTGCGAAAGGGTTACAATTACCGCCTGAAATTGCTGTAGGAGTTATTTTAGTAGGGTGCTGTCCGGGGGGGACTTCATCTAATGTTATGACTTTCTTGGCGAAAGGTGATGTTCCCCTAAGTGTTACCATTACCTCAGTGACAACACTACTAGCACCTGTGGTAACACCAGCACTTATTTTATTACTTGCAAGCGAATGGATTCCTGTTGATCCAGCTAGCCTCTTTGTTTCTATTGTAAAAATTGTTATTATACCTATCGTCCTAGGGGTAATCATTAAGAAATTATTTAATCATCAAGCACAGGCAAGTGTAAAGGTCCTTCCGCTTGTATCCATTATAGGGATTGTTGCGATTGTAGCGGCAGTAGTATCTGTTAACCAACAAAATATTGCTAAAACGGGTTTAATCATTTTTGCTGTTGTTATCCTTCATAATGTCCTTGGCTATTTATTGGGCTATTTCTTTGGAAAGTTATTCAAGATGGATTTATCGAAGAAAAAAGCCGTTGCAATTGAAGTTGGAATGCAAAACTCCGGCTTAGGTGCTGCAATTGCTTCCGCACACTTCTCACCATTATCTGCCGTACCAAGTGCTATTTTTAGTGTTTGGCATAATATATCTGGTCCAATATTAGCAACCCTATTTAATCGGATGAGTAATAGCAAAACGACCGATATTGGTTCAAAAAATTCTACATTAACAAATTAAAAAACACACCTTCATTGATCAATTCAACGATCAACTGAAGGTGTGTTTTTGAGTCTTACCGCTACAATTTGTTATGAAATTTGGATTGTCACCCTTTTTCCTTTTCATGAATATAACTACTATACATCATTCCCTAAAAAACACGAAAAGCCGGCTGGCGGGCCGGTTTCGTGTTTATAAGTATAAGAACATTATTATTGTTGGCATATACTCTCATGTGATAACAAACCATTTTGCTCTATATCCCTATACTCCATCTCTAGGTCGGATAAGGTTAATTCATAAAGATGTTTATCATCCTTTTTATAGATCCCCCTTTTCAGCAATTCCTCCATCAGGTATTGTCTCTTTTGCTGAAGGGTGCATTGAAGTAAATTTTCCATTAAGAGAACACCTCCTAATTTTTTGAAAAGATCACTTCAAATGCCATTATAGCTAGAGGTGTTTTCAAAATGTGTCGATTTAAGTCTTTTCACTGACTCTTAATTAAATTGTTACCTTACTTTAATAAAAGAAAATAAATTGTATCCTCCAGTGGTTTCATTTGGTCGCAAGTCAAACAACCTGTTATAATCAAAGCGAAATAAATGATGCAGGAGTATCCATATGAGACAAAGATATGACAATTTAGATGGTGTTTCGAACCAAAAGACCTTTCAAGATATGCGGAAATGGCAAAAGGAAAGAAAAAGTAAAGTGAAAGATTTGACGGTGCAGATTGAACAATGCCCAACTAAAAAAATTAACTTCCTTCAGGAAAACCGCAGTCAAACTACTTATACCTGGATTGGGCATTCTACGTTCCTGATTCAAATGAACGGACTTAATATTCTAACGGATCCTGTATGGGCGGACCGAATGGGATTCCAAAAACGTTTAACCGCTCCAGGAATAAACTTAGCAGATTTGCCTGAAATCGATATAGTCGTGATTTCGCATGGTCATTACGATCATCTTGACTTCCCTACCATTAAAAAGCTAAAAGGACAGCCACATTTCTATGTCCCAGCCGGTCTAAAGTCTCTTTTTAACAAGAAAGGCTATCAAAAGGTAACAGAATTAAATTGGTGGGAACAAATTGAACATAAAGGTATAACACTTCATTTCGTTCCGGCACAGCATTGGACAAGGCGGTCGATAAATGACATGAATACTTCCCATTGGGGCGGATGGATGTTTGAAAATCAAAACCAAACCTTCTACTTTGTCGGTGACACTGGTTACTTCAGAGGCTTCAAGGAAATCGGTGAACGTTTCTCAATTGATACCGTCTTTATGCCGATTGGTGCTTATGAACCGGAATGGTTTATGAAAGATTCACATATTTCACCTGAAGACAGTGTCCAAGCCTTTCTTGAATTAAAGGCAAATCAATTTGTACCGATGCACTATGGGGCTTATCGTCTTGCTGACGACACTGGCCCCGAAGCACTTGAACGGTTATACAATGAATGGGAAAAGCGGCAATTGTCTAAGGACCTCCTAAAGGTTCTGCTTATTGGAGAAACAGTTATTTAAGATGACGGCTTAACGGTAAATGGAGCTCCCTTACACCCTCTGCAACCAGTCGGGCAATTTCTTTTGCACCGCTTTCTTGAAAGTGAGTCCCATCTTTCACCCCATTTGGGTAATTAGGGTGTTCTCCCTCGTTCAGCCATAAGAAAAATTCTTTTGTTTTTTCAGGGCCGAGCTCTTGGAATAAACTGCTGCTCATACTCGTTAAGTCTATCACGGGTACCTTTTCTTCTTTCCCTAGCTCCTTCATTGCCTCGGGATAGTGCCCGTGAGACGACTGCAGATTACCTTTCTGGGAGAATCTCCATCGCTCAACCGGCGTCACGAGAACGGGAATCGCCCTTTTTTTTCGCGCCCCTTCAATATATTGTTTTAAATAGCTTTTATATGTAGTAGAGGGTTCCGTATAAAGGGCAGGCTTATGCTTTTTTTCATCATTATGACCAAATTGAATAAAAAGGTAATCCCCTGGTTGAATTTGATTGAGGATAAGGCGTAGTCTGCCTTCTTGGATAAAACTTTTTGAACTCCGACCTGGTGATGCTGCATTTTTAATCACAATATCTCCATCAAATCTTTCACCTAATACTTCTCCCCACCCCGTTCGCGGCTTATATTTTCTTGGATAATTGGATACAGTTGAATCACCGGCGAGATAGATGGTGATTGGCGTTTTATTTCTTTCCGCAGATGTCGAGCTCCGTACATTCGTGCCAATCGTAAATGAAAAACCAATCGTTATGAGGAACAATAAAACCACAAAAACGTTCTTACTACGCAATTTTCTCACCTCTACTCCTCCAAACCCATGTAAAAAGTCCCTTTTTCTTTAGTGTAATAATATAAACGTAAAATATGAAAAAATATTTTAACCAAAATTAAATACCTTCGTAAACCTGTCCTGTTCTATCTATGATACAGTGAAATTACCCCTGCGAACAGGGAATCTACAAGAAAAAGAATGAGTGGGTTGGTATGTTGAATGTGAAAGAAGTGACAGCCCAATTAAAGAGCCTGGGCATAGCAGATCGCGAAGAAGTAGTCATTCGTTGGATTTTAGAAGGAAAATTAAAGGCTAGAAGAACTCCCGACTTAAATATTGATTACGTCATACAGCCTGGTGATTTAGCCGCCTTTATCTTGGACAAGAAAATGGAAGAAAAAATTAAACAATACGGAATTGATTTTCACAAATGGGAAAAGACCTTTTATGAAAACAAGCGGTTAAAAGAGGAAATGGAAGAGTTAAAAAGCAGTATCCGTATCGAACAATCTAAAGTTCGTTCTCTAAAAAAAATGCTACAGGCAGAATATGCTCTTTCAGCCACTGCTCCCCTTACATACAATTCTCTTTTAGGCTTAGATGCAGCAGCTGACAATGATCAAGTCAAGAGAGAATTTAAAAAATTACTCAAGGCGCTCCATCCTGACCGCGGAGGAGACGAAAGACTTTTTAAAGTTTTTTATGACCATTACGAAAAAACAACTAAATGAATTAAAAACTTTTCTACAAATCATCCTTCGTTCGAATGGGAATTCGTCGTTATTTGCAAAAATAACAATATCCCTCATATAATCTGCAGATTTCTGTAGATAAGTTTTCTAAGTTGTTAGCAGGAAAAAAGCTTTCCTAGCAAAAATATATTAAAGAAAGAAATTTTAGAAGATAAAATTAGTTGAAAGGTGGTCATGTTTGTGAGCATGGATTTAACTCTGAAACAACTCGTCGAGGGGTTGCCAAAAACCTTGTTGAATGCATCTGATCGAGATTTGGAAGGATTCCAGAAAATAATTGATGAGACAGTTAAACTGCGAGAAGGGCATCGAAACTTACAAAAAATGATTAACAACTTTTCAACTTCTACGATACAACGCTCGTAAAACTCAGGAGAAACATCCATTCGAGGGAGAGTTAAAGCTACTCTTCCTTTATTTTTTTTGCAGATTTTTGTAATCGCTTTCAAATTTCATTAAAAAAAACGTGCAGCTATGACACGTTTATCGTTATATTTCCATATTTATTGTCATACATTCTGGTAAACATCCTTTGTTAATGAAGACGATTGCTTTTGTTTTCTACAAAAAAGCTATACGGCATCCATAATACTTCAAAAAAATGTTTTTGGAGCGAGTAGATCTGTTGTTTGAAATTGCGAATGGCTTGTCTTTTTTCATAGTCTGATAATACTCTATTATAATCATTTAGAAGTTTGTCGAGTTCTTGGCTGCAGTAAATTGTCTCTTCACTAGATAGACCTTTTGTCATTCCGATCGCAATCATTTCGTCTCTCTTCTCATTTATTGCCAGTTCCAAATCCTCTAGTTTCATCGCAAAATTACACCTCGAAAAAAATATTAAATGCTAGAACATTCTTTTTGTTTGTCATGAAATGTATTATAGCATTTTTTTACCTCGATGCTATCTTTTCGATAAAACAAGATAAAACAAGACATAAGTAGACGTAATTGGAAGATTTCCGACAAAATCTACGAAAAACCTCCAGAAAGATTACTAGATTTGTTTTACAGGAAGTTGAATATGAATGGTTGTCCCCATCCCAACTTCACTAGAGACCGTGATATTTCCACCATGCTCATGGATAGTGGTATACACTTGTGTCAACCCAAGTCCTGTCCCGTCGTTTTTACTCGAGAAAAACGGTGTTCCAAGCATTTTAATTTTATCCGCAGGAATTCCTTCTCCGGTATCACTAATCCGGACATGAACCAAACCGTTCTCATAGTAATGTTCAATTTTTAATTTCCCTTGATCGTTTATAGCCTCAAAGGCATTCTTAATTAAATTAAAAAAAGCTTTTAAAAATAAGTTTTTCTTTCCGATAATGATTCTATTTGCATCCTTTAAATCCAATTCGACTTCGACAGAATACATCTTTTCCTGAAACAATAGCAAAACCATATTTAATTTTTGGCATAACGAAATGGGAACCAGTGGCTCATCTTGTAAATCTGGTTTGGATACCTGTAACAACTTTTGTAATGTATCAAATGCTTTTTCTAATTCACTTTCCATTGTGTCTAAATACGGATGACTCTGTGATTCTTTAATTAATTGTAAAAAACCCTTTACCGCTGTTAGCGGATTTTTTACTTCATGAACAATTCCGGCTGCGATTTGACCCAATGATGCTAATTTCTCTTTATCATTTAACCGTTTTATAGCCATTTTTTTATCAGTAATGTCCTGAATAATCACTTGAGCAAATACCTTGTCTCCTGAATAATAAGGAACTGCCATGAGTTCGACCTCTGCCAGTTCACCATGATTTTTTAAAATCGTGATATCCAGCCTATCGATAACATCCTTGAATTCCATTACCCTCGTTAGTCCCGAATTACATAATGAATGTATTTTCTTTGGTAAGAATAAATAGATACTTTTATTAATAACATCTTCCATCGATTGATAGTTTAATAGTTGTAGTCCGGCTTTATTGCAGTAGAGAATCGTCCGATCCTCTCCGACGAGCCAAATAGAGTTAAGAGAATTCTCTACTAATTGGTGAAAATCTATTCTTTCATTGGTCAGTTTCAAGTAAATCCCCACTTTTAACGTTCTATCTCATTTTTAGTTTAACAAGAATAGCCATAAACATAAATACCAATTAATGTATGCAAACGTTTGTATTTTAGAAAAATTTTATTTTTTGTTAAAACGGACGACTTTTTGTCAAAATAAATCGTTTTGTAGCGATACATCTCTCTTTTTATCTGCGTCTACGCTCTTTTGACTTTTTGATTTTCATGATTTTTGTCGGGGGCTGTTTGCGAATCCATTTAATGAACCGAGAAAGTGCTTCATCCTGTCTCAATTCCCGAATAGTTGTAAGTCGTGCAGTAATTTCTTCATTGGTATAAAGGGCATGGATTTGCTTATGACAAGGGATACACAAATGAGCCGTTGCACCAAATGTACCTCCCATCTCCTTTGGCAGCAGATGATGTACCGTAGTTTCCACATCACTACGTCCGCAAAGTTCGCAAACTGCCATGCCCTTTTCACCTCTTTATCTTCCGATATTATGATTTGCGGCCGGATAATTTTGCAAGAAATTTTGTCCTTCAGATGCCGTTAGTACAAAGAACAAAATTGGATTCCTTATGATACGAATTATCTTGTCCCGAAATGGAAGAAAGTATGAAATGAGCATATTAAGATGCCCTCAAAGTTATTATGCATACATACCCTATCTCTGACGATAGTAGCAGGAAAAACGTTTCAGCTTAGGTTTAAGAATAAAAAAAACCTGTTCTTCCGATATGATAGATTGGAAGAAACAGGTTTTTATTTCATTATTCGTGGAAATTTGTACCGTCAGTTGTTGCTTTAATGATGCCAGCGCGGATAACGAAATCACCGAAGTGTTCGCCTTCTTCACGCTCCTTCGCATAGCGTGGAAGAATCTCACCAAGCTCTTTAAGAATTTCATCTTCCCCAATATTCTCACGATGCATTTTACTTAAGCGGCTGCCGTCATGTGCGGCACCAAGATACATATTGTATTTACCTGGCGATTTTCCAATAAAGCCAATTTCACCAAGGGCATGGCGTGCACAACCGTTTGGACAGCCAGTCATACGGATGGTAATTTCTTCATCACGCAGACCGTTCGCATCAACAATTTCATCAATTTTATCAATTAAACGAGGTAAGTAACGTTCTGCTTCTGCCATCGCAAGGCCGCAGGTTGGAAGTGCTACACATGCCATTGAACTGCGGCGTAGAGCAGAATACTGCTTTCCGTCTGTTAATCCATATTGCTCAATGAGTTCATTGATTTTCTTCTTCTTTTGGCTTGATACATTGGCAATGATGACGTTTTGGTTGGATGTTAAACGGAAATCCCCGGTGTGAACTTTGGCAATTTCACGTAAGCCAGTCTTCAGCTTATAGTCATCAAAATCCGCCACACGGCCTCCTTCTACAAACAACGTAAATTGCCATTTACCTTGAATGCCTTTAACCCATCCGTAACGGTCTCCGTTACGGTCAAAATGATACTCTCTTGCTTCGTCGAGCTTCCAGCCAAGTCGAGCTTCTAACTCTTCCTTAACTGTCTGTAAACCTAGACGATCTACAGTATATTTAAAGCGGGCATTTTTACGCTCTGAACGATTTCCATAGTCTCGTTGAATCGTAATCGTATTGTATGCTACCTCATACAGCTGATGCGGCTGAACAAAGCCAATTACTTTTCCTAGCTGCGGATACGTCGCCTTGTCACCATGCGACATACCCATACCGCCGCCGATTGCCACATTAAAGCCAACAAGCTTGCCGTCTTCCACAATCGCAATAAATCCTAAATCCTGTGAGAAAACATCTATGTCATTTTCAGGTGGAACCGCGATACCGATTTTAAATTTCCTTGGCAGATAAAGCGGACCGTACATTGGTTCAACTTCTTCTACTTCCGGTGTACTCGCAACTTTTTCCTCATCTAGCCAAATTTCATGGTACGCTCTTGTACGAGGTAATAAATCATCACTTAATTTCTTTGCCCATTCATAGACTTCTGCATGAATTTCTGATTGATATGGATTGGAGGTACACATCACATTACGGTTAACATCGCCACATGCAGCAATCGTATCTAATAAGGATTCATGTATTGCTTGGATGGTGCTTTTCATATTCCATTTTAAAATTCCATGCATTTGAAATGTTTCACGTGTCGTCAATTTCAATGTGCCATTCCCGTACTTATCAGCAAGCTCATCCATAACAAGCCATTGTGAAGGGGCAGCGACACCTCCTGGTAATCGAACGCGCAGCATAAACTGATAAGCAGGTTCCAATTTTTGCTTTTGACGCTCATTACGAAGATCACGGTCATCCTGCAGGTAGCTGCCGTGGTGTTTCATTAATCGGTTATCATCATCGGGAATCCCGGCGCTGATTCGATCCTGCATGACTTCCGCCAACGTTCCGCGCAAATAGTTACTTTCTCTTTTTATCCGCTCAACATCACTTGGCGGGCCGTCCGGCGCTTTTAAAATTTGGTTCACCATGTTGAAAATACTCCCTTCCATCCAAATCAGTATACATCACGCTGGTAACGTTTTTGCTGTTGCATCTCGGCGAGATAAGCCACTGCTTCTTCCCGGCTCTTATCGCCTTCTTTTTCGATAATTTCAAGTAGCGTCTGATGGACGTCATGGGCCATGTGTTTCTCATCGCCGCAAATATAAACTGCTGCACCTTCTTCAAGCCACTGATATAATTCTTTACTTTGCTCAAGCATACGGTGCTGAACATATACCTTTTTCTCGGTGTCACGTGAAAAAGCTACATCCATTTTCGTTAGTACGCCATCTTTCAGCCATTTTTGCCATTCTGTTTGGTATAGGAAATCTGTCACAAAGTGTTGATCTCCAAAGAACATCCATGCTTTTCCTTCTGCACCGATTTCTTCACGTTCCTGCATAAAGGAACGGAATGGAGCAACCCCCGTACCTGGTCCAACCATAATAATCGGCGTTTCAGGATTTGCCGGCAGCTTAAAGTTGTCGTTCTGGTGAATATAAATCGGCAATGTATCACCTGGCTGCAGACGCTCTGCACAAAGAATCGAGCAAACACCTTTTCGATCTCGGCCATGCGCATTATAACGGACAGCACCGATTGTCAAATGTACCTCATCTGGATTCGCCATATTACTGCTCGCAATGGAATAAAGACGAGCCGGCATTTTGCGAAGAATCGAAACAAATTCCTGTGCTGATGCATTCCATGGACCAAAATCACGAACTAAATCAAGTAAATCACGTCCGTCAATATAAGCCTTTAAACCATCAGCATCAGATAATAGTCCTTGAAGTTCACCGTTTGCTGATAGATTTGCTGCTTTTTCTACCAACGGTTTTGTGAGTTTTGTAATTTCATAATATGCAACTAGCGCATCTTTAAGAGGGAGAGTTTCTCCTTGTTTATTTACCGTTACAGTTTGATTCGGATCCCAATTCAATTCTTGTAACAGCAATTCTACTAATTCTGGGTCGTTTTCCGGGATAATTCCAAGGGCATCCCCTGGTGCATAAGTCAGACCTGAACCTTCAAGAGAAATCTCAAGATGACGAGTTTCTTTATTTGAACCACGGCCATTCAGATTAATATTTTCAAGTACTTCTGCTCTAAATGGGTTGTTCTTTGAGTACGATGATTCAACTGATTGCAGTATTGAATTTGAAGCAGATGGCTGGCTGATTGACCCTTGCGCTTCACTTAGGCTGTTAACCACACCATCAAGCCATTCTGCAAACGGCTCATCATAATCAAGGTCGCAATCAAAACGAGGGTAAAGTCTTGTACCGCCTAGCTCTTCTAAACGTGAATCAAATTCTTTACCTGTCTGGCAGAAAAATTCGTACGAGCTGTCTCCCAATGATAAAACGGAGAAATTAAGATCTTCAAGTTTCGGTGCCCGTTTCCCATGAACGAATTCATGGAAGGTCAGCGCATTATCCGGTGGATCTCCTTCACCGTGGGTACTTACCAGAATAAGTAAGTTTTGCAGTTTTTTAAGATTGTTAGGTTTAAAGTCACTCATCTCAGAGACGGTTACGTTAAAACCCTTGCCTTCCAAAGTTTGAGCAGCTTTTTTCGCAAGCCCTTTTGCATTTCCTGTTTGAGAACCAAAAAGAATGGTTACATCTTTTGAAACTGGTTGAACGGCAGCTGCTGCTGGCAATACTGATGTATCTACAGCAACAGCAGTCTGAGTTATTGATGCTGACGCAGCTAAGTAACCGCTGAGCCAGACAAGTTGTGTTTCTGTCAAGGTTGGCAGAAGGCGGTTAAGAAGTTCCGCCTGCTCTTGATTAAACGGACTGTTCAATACCTGAAGTTGCAACTATATCCACCTCACAAAGAATATAAGATAATCATTGAAGTTTTCCCAAAATTATGTCTTAATAGCGACAGCTTTCAGGTTTCTAGAAAGCGGTCACTCAGAAAACGGTCTAGGTGACCACTTTCTTGGTAATTCTGATTTTCAAAAAGTAACGATATTACTCTCCAAGTGCACGCTCGATGACGACGTCTTCAATCACTCGATGGCTGCTTAACGGCCCCGTATGGAGAATATCATATCCAACAGCCTTCAGCTTACGGACTTCTTGGTTGATTTCAGCTAAAAGCAGACCTTGGAATAAGAGATATGGCACAACGACAATTTTGCCCGTGGCACCCTCAGTAATCAGCGCCAAACCTTCCTTAAACCGAGGTTCGGCTGCAGCCAAATAACTAACCGAAACATGTTCGATACCAAGACGTTCCCGAATGCCTGAAGAGATCAACTCAAAATCGGTATAGAGGCTAGGATCACTGCTCCCTCTTCCGACAATTAACAGACGATCATTCGACAATATGTCTCCTGTAGTATATCTTACTAACTCGGCCACTGCATCAAGAATTTTATCTTGTATCCCAAAAGGATCTTTCACCGTTACCACAATATCCGGAAATCGGTTTTGTAAAACTGACAGAGCCTGCGGGATGTCCTGCTTAATGTGACCCGCTGATAAAAGGAATAATGGTACAACTATAATTTCAGTAGCACCTTTTTCCATACAGCGTATGAATCCTTCTTCAATCAACGGTTCTGTCAACTCTAGGAAACTTATTTCCTGAATATTTATATCGATTCTAGCCATCACTCGTTCGATAAACCTTTTAGCTTCATCTGATCCTTTTTTTGACCGCGTGCCATGGCCAATGTAAAGAATAGCTTTCATTATAACTATCGCTCCCTTTCATTTACCCATGGACAACAGGCAAATTTGGAACAATCTCTTCCTGGAACCAATTTAACTTTTTGTGGAGGCGGACCACTTCGCCAATTACAATGATACTCGGATTGGCTATGTCCGCTTCCTTTACTTTTTCAACGATTGTTTCGAGGGTTCCAACAACGGTCTGCTGGTCACTTAATGTACCCCAATGGACCAAAGCAATCGGTGTATCCGGGGATTTCCCATATAACATTAATTGTTTTGTAATCGAAGGGAGGTGTGATACACCCATATACACACAAATCGTATCGACACCGTTTGCTAGATGATACCACTGATGTTCTGCTTCTACATCCCCTGCCTGATGCCCCGTGATAAAGGCAAAGCTTTTACTCAAGGTACGATGGGTAACAGGGATTCCCGCATAAGCGGCAGCGGCAATACCCGCAGTAATCCCTGGGACAACTTCAAATGGCACATCCTGTTTTCGGCATTCTTCTGCTTCTTCACCGCCGCGCCCAAAAACGAAAGGATCTCCGCCTTTTAAGCGGACGACTTGAAGACCTTTTTTCGCGTATTTCACCAAGAAGTGATTAATGGTTTCCTGTTTCATTGTATGGTAATGGGGCAGCTTACCGCAATATACCAGCTGCGCTCCTTCCTTTGCATGCTGCAAAAGCTCAGGATTCACCAGACGGTCATAGAGGATGACATCAGCTTCCTGCAGGCAGCGCAGCCCTTTTACTGTAATTAAATCTGGATCGCCAGGACCCGCACCTACTAAATAAACCTTGCCACCCATGCTCTGCCACCCTTTCCCAATTAGATGATATTTTTGTCTTTTAAGTATTCAAAAATTTGTTCTACCGCTTGTTCAACGGTTAACAGATCAGAACGGACCGTTACTTCCGGATGCTCTGGTGCCTCGTACGGAGAATCAATGCCCGTAAAGTCTTTTATTTCACCGCGTCGTGCTTTCGCATACAATTGTTTCGGATCACGGCGTTCACATTCTTCAATTGGGCAGTCTACAAAAACTTCGATAAACTCCCCTTCTTCAAAAATTTCCCGTACTTGGTCACGGTCAGTACGAAATGGTGAAATAAACGCTGTTGTTACAATCGCACCACTATCAACAAACAATTTTGCCACTTCACCAATACGGCGAATATTTTCTGTTCGGTCATGATCAGAAAACCCTAAATCTTTATTTAGTCCATGGCGGATATTATCGCCATCAAGAACGTATTCGTTAATACCCTGACGGTACAATTCACTTGATACGGCATTCGCAATCGTTGACTTCCCTGATCCGGATAAACCTGTAAACCATAATACTGCGCTGCCATGACCGTTTTGAACCCGGCGGTCAGCCTTTGATACGGTACTTGCATGCCATGTAATATTCGTAGCCTTTGTCATTGATTCTGTCCCCCTACACGTGCGCGCTTTCTTTCATACCTTCTATTAATACTTCCACCACTTCTTTACGGCTGAAGGTAGACGGCGGCAGTTGTCCGGAACGAAGCATTTCTCTTACTTTTGTTCCAGAAAGAATAACGCGGTCTTCTTTGCCGTGCGGGCAGGTTTTATCTGAAGCCATGCCTTCACATTTAGTGCAATAGAAACTGTGTTCAAAGAATAATGGCTTGATACCAAGCTCACCTTCAGGAAACTCACTGAAAATCAACTGTGCATCATAGGTGCCATAATAATTACCAACACCTGCATGGTCACGGCCTACGATAAAGTGTGTGCAGCCAAAGTTTTTCCGTGCGATTGCATGGAAGATTGCCTCTCTTGGTCCTGCATATCGCATGGCGGCAGGATATACACCTAGCTGTACTCTTTCCGCAGGATAATAGTTTTCAAGGAGTACACGATAGCTTTTTAGTCGGACATCTGCAGGGATATCGTCAGATTTCGTTTCCCCTACAAGCGGATTGACAAAAAGTCCATCTACCGTTTCTAAAGCTGCTTTTTGAATGTATTCATGGGCACGGTGAATGGGATTACGGGTTTGGAAACCAACGATGGTTTTCCAGCCTTTTTCTTCAAAAAATGCCCGTGTTTGTTTTGGTTCATACCACACATCACCGAAAATTCCTTTTTCCGGTTTCTTAACCAATGTCACATCTCCTGCAACATATACAGGACCTCTTTCATATAGACGTCTTACGCCTGGATGGGCCAGTTCCTGTGTTTTGTATACCTCAAGGGCTTCTTTATCTAAATCTGGTTCATACCATTCAGAAACCTTAATCACTCCATACACTTCTTTGTTAAAAACAAGCTTAATTTCTTCGCCAACTTGAAGTGTTTTAGCTGTTTCAGTTGAAACAGGCAGTGTTACAGGAATAGACCATATGGTATTGTCTGCTAAACGCATGTTTGCGACAACCGATTCATAGTCCTCTTTTCCTAGAAAACCAGTTAGCGGACTGAATAGGCCAATACCAATTAGTTCAAGGTCACTCAATGCAATGGCATCAATTTCAATTTCTTTTTGAATGGATGATACATCATAAGATGGATCATATGCTTCGATTAATTTTCCTCCATGAGGTGCTGGTAAAAATGACAACAGAATCAAACCTTTCATTCTAAATTTAACTATATATTTTTGAAATAAAACCAGTCGTCCCTTTCAGAAACTACGGTTTATTAACGAAACAAACTACTTACCTTAATTACTTGTTATTGGTCTTCTGCAATTGGAAGTGTTGATTTCGAACGCTTCATTAAGGAAAGTACCCCAAATACGCTAATTAGTACTCCGGCCATCGCCACAATCGGGTAGAAATTATGTTCGATAATCATTTGAATGAGCGTATAGGATAACACCATCGATAAAACTGGTGATACAACCCATACGGTAAGCAGCTGTACAACAATATCTTTTTTCAAAACCGATTTTCCGTGTTTAGCAAAACCGATTCCAATGATTGATGATGTCGTGATTTGCGTAAGCGGAACAGGTATCCCGAATACGGAGGCAACGGTAACGATACTTGCACCCGTTCCAGAAATAATACAGCCTTCTTCAAGTTTTAGAGTGGTGATTTTCTTTCCATTCGTTTCGAGGACGCGTTTCCCCAGCAATAGAGCACCCATTGCTACAAATAAACCGCCCCAAAAGATTCCTTTATCTGTGGAAAGAATTCCAGCCCCGACAAGAGGGCCAACAGCATTGGCAACATTATTCATCCCAGCGGAAAAGGCTTCAAATAACCCCATAAATACAACCATCAGGGATAAAAACGGAACTGCTTTTGGTGCAGCCATCCATTTTTTCAAATTTTTGTTTTTTAATAGATTAGCTGTCAGTATAGCAATAACAAATGCCGCAAAAGGAGTCAAAAGCCAGAAAAGCATAATCCAAACTAAATTACCAAGAAAAACAGATTGGTATACGATACCTGCACCCACCACTGAACCTACTGCTACCTCACTAGTAGATAAAGGGATTCCAAAGATGTTAGCCAAAAAAAGCGAAAGCGCTGCGGATGCTAAAACAACTAAAGCAATTGACACTGTAAACGTACTGCTTGGGACAATTCCGCTCCCGATCGTTTTTACCACTTCACCACCGCCGAGCCAAGCACCGAGGAATACGGCGATACCACAAAGCAGGAGGGCCATTCGCTGCTTTACAACACCGGCTCCATAAGCAATCCCCATCGAAGCCGCTGCCCCACTCGCTCCTATATTTAGGGCGAAAAATAATCCTATTGTTATTGCAATTAATGTGAGCAAATAACAGCCCCTCCTTTACGTGTGGAGACCACACTCCGTCTTGCCGCTGCCAGACCAGCGTCCTGCACGAGAATCACCATCATCCCCAACTGGCTGTGTACAAGGGAAGCAGCCTATGCTCGGGTAGTTCTGATCATGCAGGGTATTGTATGGGAGATCTTTACTTCGGATGTAATCCCACACTTCCTCCCACGTCCAGTGGATTAATGGACAGATTTTGATATTTTGAAACTTTTCATCTTTATTAAGAAACTGGGTGTTAGCCCTTGTAGGTGATTGCTCTCTGCGTAGACCGGAGATCCATGCCTGTTTTGCTGATAATGTCTCCCTTAAGGGAATCACCTTCCGAATATTACAGCATTGATTTGGGTCCCTTTTCCAAAGAGCAGAGCCATATTGCTCCCTTTGTTCATCCAAGGTTAACTTTGGAAGCTTTCGCTCAATACGCAACTCTGGGAACCGCTCCTCAATTTTGTTAATAACGTCATATGTTTCCGGAAAATGCAGCCCTGTATCTAAAAACACAATATGGGCATCAGGTTTTACTTGTTGGATCAGATCGATCAAGACAATCGCTTCTGCCCCGAAGCTTGACGCATAAACAATTTCATTATCCGCATATGAATTATAGGCCCACTCTAATACGGATAAAGCCCCTTTTGTCTTGTCTTCAATTTGGAAAGTATCCGATATTTGATTCCAATTTTGATATGTGACTGTAGTAGACATAACTACATGCCTCCTCCCTTCCTATAACCCCGCTTTTTTAAAAAAACACCTTTCCATTCAAGGAAAGGTGTTTTTGCCGCTGGTTAACACCTTATCTCCCAAAATGAATTCATTTTGCTGGAATTGGCACCTTGCTCTGCAGGTTGCCGGGCTTCATCGGGCCAGTCCCTTAGCCACTCTAGATAAGAATTAAGTTTTATTGAAATTAATCCTACCATACCAATAGGATTTATGTAAATAATAAAAATTAAAATTTAGAAAATTATTAATTAGGACAATCACGGAGGCAGCGAACCCCTGTTACTATTGGACTAGCATTCTAATAAAAGAAAAACACCTTTTGGG
The DNA here is from genome assembly GCF_946151075.1 of Neobacillus sp. Marseille-Q6967. Lineage (GTDB taxonomy): Bacteria > Bacillota > Bacilli > Bacillales > Cytobacillaceae > Neobacillus. The sequence continues at coordinate 2,024,053 of NZ_OX267715.1, forward strand.
CTAAATAACCTAAAAAGGTGCTTTCCTGTCACACTAATTCATATTCTTCCTTCAGTAATAAATCCTTCTCGCTCTTCACCTGCTTGATTTTTTCCCGGAAGGTGACAACATCTCCAATCACAATCATGGCCGGATTTTTAATGCCCTTTTCTTCTACAATCTTATGAATTGTAGCCAAGGTACCCGTTACCGTCCGCTGATTTGCAGTCGTCCCTTGTTGAATAACGGCAACAGGGGTATCTTCCCTTTTACCATGCTTCATTAATTCCCCGCTAATATAGGATATATTACTTATTCCCATATAGATGGCTAACGTATCGACTGCCGACGCCAGACCCTTCCAATCTATATCTATCGGCTTGCCGCTTGAGCGGTGGCCTGTGACGACTGCAAATGAACTCCCCAGCTCACGATGGGTAATCGGAATTCCTGCATAAGCAGGAGCAGCAATACCTGAAGTGATTCCGGGAACCACTTCAAATGGAAGATCATTGCGGACGAGCATCTCTACTTCCTCAGCTCCGCGGCCGAACACAAAGGGGTCCCCGCCTTTTAAGCGGACAACATTCTTGCCCTGCTTTGTATAATCGACTAGAAGCTGATTGATTTCTTCCTGCTGTAACGTATGACAGCTTGGCTGTTTGCCGCAATAAATAATTTCACAATCATGTTTAGTTTCATTTAATAAGACTGGATTTACAAGCCGATCATAAAGGATGACATCTGCCTGCTGAATGCATTTTAGTGCCTTTATCGTTAGTAATTCGGGATCTCCAGGACCTGCTCCAACAATATATGCTTTCCCCAATTTTCATTCCTCCTCTACTCCTCTTTAACGATGTGAATTTGTCAACACAGTCTTTGCTTTTGGCAGTTCCAAAACCATTTTAGGTTCTGTTTGCCTATGAGTGTAATAGAGTGCAGCCCCTGTAAATACTAGTCCGCTGACTAAATTTCCTATGAGTACAGGTATTTGATTCCAAACCCACCAGTCTGCCATCGAAACATCAGCACCGAGGATCATCCCTGCTGGAATAACAAACATATTAACCACAGCATGCTCAAAGCCTTGTGCAAAAAAGATTAAAATCGGCAGCCACATTGCCGTAATTTTTCCAATCACTGATTTTGCTGTCATTGCCATTACTGCACCAAGTGTTACCATCCAATTACATAGCATCGCCTTCACGAATACCACGACTAAACCTTCCGCACCCAGACTTTTGTAGGCTAATGTCTTAGCTTCTGATACTGCCATGATTTTAGCTGCTACTGGATTGTCTGTGACATGCCCAAACTGAGTAACAGCAATAATATAGAGAAAAGCGTAAAACACGGCTCCAACAATATGACCGAAAATGACCCAAAACCAATTATTTAACATACCGGTGACAGTTGCTTTCTTGGCCATCACCGCAACAGGTATTAGCGCAAAACTTCCGGTAACCAATTCCAATCCCAGGAGAATGATGATGACAAATGCTGCCGGAAAAAGGATTGCCCCTGCGATTCCTAACCCCGTTTGAATCTCTGCAGTAAATGCTAATGTAGTTCCAAATCCGAGAAGCGCACCTCCGAGCGCTCCACGAATTAGCATATCTTTCACACCTAGTTTCGACTTTGTTTCCCCTGCCTGGATCATACTTTCAACAACGTGATTCGGACTTACAAATGCCATCGTTTCTCTCCTTCATGATTTATTCGTTGATTAAGATAAAGACTTCATCATTGATAATTTCAATCGGATACGTTTTGACACAGCCTTCATCAGGTGCCTGCACTTTGCCGTCACACACGCTAATTTTCCAATCGTGCATTGGACAGAATACATAGTCTCCACTGACAATTCCTTCGGCTAACACTCCGCCCTTATGTGGACAGCGGTTTTCTATCGCACGGATTCTTCCGCTTTCCAATTTAAAAATGGCTATTTCCTTCGTTCCAATTGTCATCGTTTTCCCCATCTTTTCAGGTAAATCAGTTGTTTTTCCTACTAAAACAGATTCAAATGTTTTCTCCATGTTTGCCCCTCCATACTCCCTTATTTCGTTTCTACCGGTATTTTCACAGTTTCATATAAATCTCTTAATAGCCTTTTATTGTTGATAGCTTCCTTCCAAGGATCTTGAACGACAGACAATGCTTCATTAATACGGAAGTTTAACTCCTCAACGGTTTTCTTATCAGATAAAACCTCTTTAATCTTAGCTAAACCTAAGCGTTCTACCCATGCGGAAGTTCTTTCTAAATACTTGGCCGTTTCACGATAATATTGGAGGAAAGCCCCAATCATCTCGACCAGCTCATCACCAGTTTTAAACTTAAATAATAAATCAGCTTCGCGAAGATGGGTCCCGCCGTTTCCTCCGACATACATTTCCCATGCCCCTTCAACACCGACAACACCTACGTCTTTTATGCCGCTTTCAGCACAATTTCTCGGGCAGGCAGATACCGCCATTTTCACTTTGTGCGGTGTATTTATGCCTTCAAATTTCTTTTCAAGCCGGATCCCCATTCCAATCGAATCCTGGGTGCCGAAGCGGCAGTAGTTTTCACCGACGCATGTTTTCACGGTTCGAAGTCCCTTTGCATAGGCCGATCCAGATGGCATATCGAGCTCTGCCCAAATTTTCGGCAGATCTTCTTTATTAACTCCAAGTAAGTCAATCCGCTGACCGCCTGTTACTTTGATCGTCCCCACCTGATATTTGTCGGCGACATCGGCAATTTTTCGCAGATCATTTGAAGTGGTTACACCGCCATACATCCTTGGCACAACGGAGTAAGTGCCATCTTTTTGAATATTTGCATGCATTCGTTCGTTGACATAGCGCGCTTCTTTTTCGTCCTCATATGTCAGCGGGTTGATCATGCCCAAATAGTAATTTAAGGCAGGTCTGCACTTTGAACATCCATCCCCTTCCCAGCCAAGGACATTCATTACTTCCCGGATATGGGTTAATCCCTTCTCACGAATTTCGGCGATTACCTCATCTCTTGATAAGGTCGTACACCCGCATATAGCTTCCTTTTGGTCAGCGCTATAATGTTCTCCAAGGGTGCACGCTAATAAATCTGATACGAGTGATTTACATCCGCCGCAGGAACGGGAAGCGTTCGTGCAACCTTTTACTTGATCCACCGTGGTTAGACCTTGGGATTGAATGGCTTCTACAATCGCCCCTTTTGTAACGCCATTACATCCGCAAATGATCTCGTCATCCAGCATGTTAGCGGTTATATTGACCTCTTCTGCTGCATTTTGAGTAGATTCTAAATACTCCTCAATATTGGAAGCTTGTTTAATTAAACTGAATAAGCGATTACCGTCCTTTGTATCTCCAAAAAGAACAGCCCCTGCAATTTTTCCATTTTCAATCAAGACTTTTTTATACGTACCGCGCCAGTCATCGTACATTTTATATACTTTGGTCGTTTCGTCTTCGTTGATTTTTCCTGCTGAGAACACATCTACACCGGAGACTTTTAATTGTGTTGAAAGCACGGAACCTTGATATCCTTCAACTTTTACGCCGCAAATATGTTTCGCTAAAACTTGCCCTTGCTGGTAAAGCGGGGCCACAAGTCCGTAGGCTATTCCTCTGTGCTCTGCACATTCACCAACGGCATAGATGTTTGGTACATCCGTTTGTAAAAAGTCATTCACAACAATTCCACGGTTTATAGCAAGGCCCGCTTCTTGTGCTAACGTTACATTCGGTTTGATCCCGACCGCCATCACGACTAAGTCCGCTTTAATCTTACTGCCATCCTTAAAGCGAAGCCCTGTTACATGTTTTTTCCCTAGAATTTCGGCTGTATTTTTTTGTAAAAGAAAATTCATTCCCTGCTTTTCTAGCTCTTGCTGCAGAAGTTTGCCCGCAGTACGGTCCAGCTGCCGTTCCATTAAGTAATCAAAGATATGAATGACATCTACTTCCATACCGAGATTAAGCAGTCCCCGTGCTGCTTCTAGCCCTAACAACCCCCCGCCAATCACCGCAGCTTTTTTGTACTTTTTTGAGTATTCAATCATCTGTTCACAGTCTTTTATATTTCGAAACGCTGTAACCCCTTCTTTATCAGCCCCAGGCAGCGGCAGCATAAAGGGGTTTGAACCTGTTGCAATAATTAATTTGTCATAAGGCTCTTCCCGCCCTTTGTCGGTGATGACAACTTGTTTGTTTTTATCAATGCTTGTAACTGTTTCCCCTGGGTATAAACGTATATGATGATTCTCATACCATTGCCATTCATTCAAGGTAATATCACTAACAGACGTACCTCCCTGTAAAACCGTAGATAACTGGATTCTGTTATAATTCGGATAAGGTTCACTTCCAAATATCGTAATCTCAAATCCATCCGGGCTCAATTTTAATACTTCCTCAATTGCTCTGACTCCCGCCATACCATTTCCAACGAGTACTAGCTTTTGTTTTTCCATGTGGAAATCCTCCCTATTAGAAATTAATTGTCTGAATATTTTATAACATGATGGAAACTTTTTTAACATATTCTTGGGAGGTTTTCTAACATGGAAATTTTAACACTTTAACCAAGTAAAGCGCTAATAAACCTACCTATTAAAACAATGACAACGGATACATTCATCTTTTCATTTTCAATAAAAAAAGACTTCAAAATAGAAGTCCACAACTTTAACCTTTTCCTATAAATACCAATTTTATTTCAACCGCAGCCAGAAGGGGATAATGCAGATTGCCAGTCCGACAATTGAAATACCTACAGCTCCTATTTTATTTTTGTCCTTTAACAAAAAATACCCATGACCAAAACTGTATAGTGCACCAAATATGACAACAGCCCAGAAAATGTACTTCATTAGTCCCTCACCTTTTGCATTTCTGATTCTTTCATTTGTTTTCCAAATCCAACAATTTCAACATTTACGTCAACATGTATTTCAGCAAATGGGTAATTTTTGTTAACCCAATCCCACTTTTCATATTCTTTTGTTGAAGAGAATAACGGACGGACATAGAGTGACCAATAGAATGGCTCCGACTTAAATTCTTCTTGTGTTTTCATAATAAGCGCATCCATATTTTCTTTGATTTGAGTTTCGAGGCTTTCTTTTAAGATCTTTTGCTTCTTCCAATCATCCGCATAATTTTGCATACTCGGAGCAGATAATACTTCAAACTCAAGAGGTAGCAGAACATTTATAAGAGGAGGCCCTTTTCTAAGTTTCACCTTTACTTCTGTCGCCGTTTTTTTCTTTAACCTTGCAGCTATTTTGAATTTTTCATTTAACGGATCTTGATAACTTACATACATGTCTTCTACCTTTGATGTGTTATCAAGCAGCAAAGCACACCTAGTTTCTTCCCCTGTCAGCTTTCCTATCATTCTCCCTTCTTTAAACACGGCAGCACCAGTTAATTGAACGGGGTTCCCTCCCTGTTTCGGGACATCCCCTGCTAAATATTGATCTTCTTCATTAAATTTTTCGCCGTTCTTTTTTTTGGTAATTCCACCGTAAATCGCTAAAAACAAATCCGCATCCCCATCCGTAATCGCCAATAGTCGATTAATTGGGGATTCTGGTACCAGCCCCGTTTCCACAGAGCGATCAATAATAAATTGATAATATTTATGAGAACGTATGTTTAATTCCGGTTTGTTCTTTTTTATAAACTCGGATGCTTTCCCATTTACCACAATAATGCTAGTTTCTCTCCGCACTTCTCTTTCTTTAAGAGCAGAGGCTACAAACCGGTAAAATAATTCCGTTTTCGCGAGCTGTTCAGAAACAATAATCACCTTTGCGTGACTGAATGAAATTTGCCTTGTAACAAATGAATTTGCCGTATTCTTTGCTGTAACAAAATCGGGTGCCGTTAGGGTGACAACATTCATATTCGGATCATCCTCTTCGCCGCTGGCACCTTTAATATTGAGCTTTGGATTTGAAAATTGAAACGTAACGTCCATTGATTGTGTTTTTTCTATATCAATTCCTTCCGGCAAATCCAATCCAATAGCAACCGCATAGGACATTTGTTCTAACTCTTTCCGATCCCAACATCCTGTCAGAAAACAGAGGGCACAAACAAGAACACCGATAAACTTCAAGCTGCTCATCTATTCCTGGCCTCCTTCCATTTAACCACCAGAAAAAGCATGAGAGGCAAGGAGAGGAAATAATATTTTGTGTAGGTCATTAACTGATGTTTGTATAAAAATGTGTTTTCCATTACATTTGCGGGATACATTCCAATTAACAGGATCAAAATCGTAATCGGAATGATGGTGTGTTCAAATTCTTTTATCTTAAAAACAAAACCAAACACGCTGCAAACCAAATAAATATAAACGGCAAACTTTACGATTACGGCCAGCAGCCAGAAAGTTAAAAAAAATGTCTCTATATTTGTAATCACCCTGCCGATATTGACTAATCGGGTTGCTTCACTGAATGGATAGGTAATTTTCCCTACACTTCGGTAATCGAAAACTAAGATATAAAGAATGTACATGAAGGCCATAAGGGTCACCGTATAAATCAAGGAGCCAAAATATCCCTTTGAAAATGTTTTATGATCTTTCACAAACGGGTACATCATTGCGATGATCACAGCATCACCATAGATAGAAATCGATTGGAAGCTTGCCTTTACTACCTCCCATTTCCCGGTTCCAAAAATCGGAAAAATTCTGTTCAGTACACTATCTTTCATTAGTAAAACAAATAATAGTGTAACAGCAAGGGTAATGTATGGGAAAACCATCCAGGCAACAGAACCTAATGCTTCCCATCCTTTCTTGGCACCAAATAAACAGATAAATAAAAAAATCATATATAAAATGAACAAAGGCGTTTTTGGAAAGTTCATGGTAATCAACTGATCGGTATAACTCCTCGACTCTACCGCTGTACCGAATAACAGGATAAAGAACAGGATAAGACCCAACAAAAAGGCAATCGGCCTTCCTAACGTGATTTGGGTAACTTCCAGAAGGTTTTTTGTTTGATATTTTTTTAGAACGAGATTTAATGCGATTAAAGAAGGCAAAATCATGATGAAACTACCGATGATTACCATCCATGCAGAATTAAACGTTCTTTCAATGAGTTGAGTTACGGTGATATCCGTAGCCTTCGTACTAATCATAAATACCAGGATGGAGAAAATTTCCCTTAAGCCGATCTTATCCTTTTCAACCTTAACCAAACTACCACCCAATTTCACTCGTTTTGCACAGGTTCTTTCGTTATGTCCTTCGGTTTGACGAAAGCAGGTCGTAAGCGTTCATTCTTAAGTACCTTCCGGAATAATGTGTCTTCTGAGGATTTGTATTTTGGCGTCAAAGGAGCTAGATATGGTACACCAAATGATTTTACAATGGACAAGTAAAATAAACCGAGCATAAAAATACCAACCATTCCAAAGATGCCAAAAACGCTTGCTGACAACAGGAATCCAAAGCGGACGATCCTGATGGCATAGTTTAGGTTCACATCACTTATCGCGAACGAAGATAAACCTGTTAACGCTACAACAATGACAACGATCGGACTTACAACATTCGCCTCTACCGCTGCCTGTCCTAAAATTAACGCCCCGACAATTCCGATCGTTGGGCCAATTGGCGTTGGAACTCGGATCCCCGCTTCCCGAATCAATTCAAAGGCCAGTTCCATTAGTAGTAGTTCAAGAATTGCCGGGAATGGCACAACCTCACGTGCCCCGGCAATTGCCAATATAAGGTCCACAGGCAGCATCTCGTTGTGATAATTTGTTATAGCAATATAGATAGACGGAGTAAAAAGGGTGATGAACATGGCCGTTGCCCGTAAAAGTCTGGTGAAATTTCCATAAATAAAACGCAAATAATGATCATCTGCGGAATGATAAAAAGACCAAAATGTCCCCGGTGTTACGATGGCAAATGGAGAATTATTCATGACGACAATGACATGTCCATCCTCAATGAATGAGGCCGCTCTATCCGGCCGTTCCGTTTGAAGAATCGTAGGAAATAAACTTGTCGATCGGTCCTCAATGTGTTGAATGAGCAGACCTAAGTTTTGGACCGCGTCCTTTTTCACAGCACCAATTCTTGCTTTTACTTCATTGATTACCTTTTCACCTGCTAATTCCTTATTGTAGATAATATATACTTCATTATTGGACCGGCCCCCAATAACCATTTTTTCAACCGTAAAATCTTCTGAACGTATCTTTTTTCGGATTAAGGAAATATTTTTATCGGCTTCCTCCACAAATGATTCTTTTGGACCCAAAAGGGTTGTCTCATTTTGCGGTTTTTCTACTCCTCTTCCGGCTGCTATTGATGTTCTAATTAAATATCCACGAGGATCCCCTTCTACCAGCAGTAAAGTGGCACCGGTGTTTAGCTCTGCAATCGCCTTCTTTATTTCTGTTTCCTCATTAATCGCACTTACACTGATGGAGGATGGTAAATCGCGTACCTCTTTGTTTGCCATGATCAAGGGGTTGATAATTTGGTTATCAATCTTCTTAACATCGGTTAATGAAGGAATATAAAAAAGAACAATCTTTTTATCTGCCATCATCTGGACAGTAAATTCTCTGACCATGAAATCAATATTTTTAGGGAATGAGTAAAGTTCTTTAACAATCCTTGTATCTTTAATTAAATCTCCAGAAAACGAGGATTCATTTGGTCTGACTTCTTCAGGTTGCAATTCTTTACTCATTTCCACATTTGAGAGCTTCATTTTCTTTATGAAAGAACGTCTCATATCTATACACTCCTAAGGAGGATTCCTTTATTTATTAGATTGTTTCTTTTTAACCAAACTATTCCATTTATTGAATTATATTTTGTTAGGTTTATAAACAAACAGAGCAGCCTCCATGACGGAAGCTGCTCTGTTGTTTTTTATTACATGTACCAAAATAACTTATTTTTGTTTACATAATATTTTTATATGATTCGTCAGTTGATTAATATAGGAGTCGCTTAGAATTCCTGAAGCTCCGCGAATAATTTCATCACTATAGTGAGACGGCGGGGCTGTTTCAGGCTGTTTGTTTACCACGATAAAGGTTAGTACATCTTTTACTAAAGATCCATCGATAAGCAGGTCGATAAAAGCAGGACGGTACATTCTTGTCTCCACCCCTTCCCGTTTATAAAGGTAGGTAAGACATTCTACTGGAATTTCATAAACGATTCCTTCCACCGTTCCACCTTCTTCCACTATGTCTGCACGACCGCCATCTGGGAGTGTTACACTGTACCGGAGTGTATAACCATCAAGTATGCCTCTTCCCGTGACTTTTTTAAAATAATGGTCAACATTTGCCAGTTTAAAACGCGCATCATCCATGCAGCTGCCATAAGCAAAATAAAGAATGGTATTTTGATTGTGTATTCGCGGTTCTTTCCAATCACCTAAATTGATTTTTTTCTTCAACAAATTTTCGTTTTGATTCGTAATCAAGTAAATAAACCCTTCTGTTTGACCCTTATCATAGTAGATTATTTGCTTTTTCCTGTCATACAAATTATCCGGACCGCCTTCATGAAAGTCTTCCAACTCATCTAGACTTTGAAGTTGTTCTTCGTTAACTAGATACAACTCACCATATACGATGTCCGTTTCGGACTCCTTTACAGCCGGGTAACCAAGACCGGTATCATACAAGCTTCCATCCGTCCATGCCTGCTCTGCCACAAGTGCAGCATCCTTTAATAAAAAATGATTCGGTTCATGCTTCCTTAAGGTTCCATAAACAAAAACATAATGATTCTCCACTTTTCGCTCTCTCCTCTATATCTGTAGGGTGACAGGCACCGCTCGTGGACACTGTCCACCACAGGTGGACAGTGTAGCGATTCTTTTCTTTAATTTCTACGGTTCTATTCTTGTTAGTTTTATTCTTGAAGGTTGATAAAGGCTTCTTCTGGTTTGATTTGCTCTTTGGTGATGTTGGTTTTTTGGAGCCATTCGGCAACGGTTTTCCAGGTTTCTGGGTCTTGATGTCCGAATGGTTTTTCTCCAGCATCCATTAGCGGCAGAAGGATTTCCAGGCTTTTTGTTTCGATTTCTTTGTCAAGCGGTGATGACTTGTCTTCCTGCTTTAATAGAATCGCAAGGCCTTCTTCTGGGTTCTCCTGAACAAATTCCTGTCCTTTTGCGGCTGCAGTCATAAATTTCTTAAACACCTCTGGTTTTTCTTTCAAACCTTTTTCACTGCCGACTAACACTAATTCATAGTAATCTGGAACCCCATAGTCTGCCGGATTTAACGTACGGACAGGATGCCCTTCTTTTTCTAATAACAATTTCTCATGATTAACATACCCGCCTATAATGGCATCCGTTTTTTTCGTTGCCATCGCTGGAATCAGATCCCAGCCAATATCGACCATTTCTACTTTCTCCAGGTCACCCTTATCTGTCTTTACCATCGTATCAATAATAGCCTCGTCTAATGGAATTGATGGATACCCAATTGTTTTTCCGGCTAAATCTTTAGGCGATTGAATTGAACTATCTTCAGGAACCATTACTTGATTTAATGGATGACGAACAAGTGCTGCAAACGATTGAACCGGAATATCTTCTCCTCGTGCTACAAGGACCTGAGGTTGATAGCTGATGGCCATGTCAATTTGGTCAGCTGCCACAAGTCTTAATGGATCATTCGTATCTGCCGGCATTTGAATTTCTACCTCTAGGCCTTGTTCCTTAAAATAACCTTTTTCTTGTGCTGCAAAAAGAAATGAGTGAACGGCATTCGGATACCAATCCAACATTAAACTTACTTTCTGAAGCTCTTCCTTCTCCGCGCCGCCGGTTGTTTTTTCAGAAGCACTTTCCTCACTTTTTCCACAAGCCGAAAGCATTAGCATTAATACACTTACGACAAACAAAAACCTTTTTCTCATTTGAATGTTTCTTCCTCTCTTTGTTAGCGATTTTGATTTTTTAATAACCATTTTTCTATTAAACTAATAAAAACAAACAGTAAAATACCTAATACAGATAAGATAACGATAGCAGCAAACACTGCATCCGCCTGCAAATTTCCAGACATTCTCCGGCTGAAGTACCCTAAGCCCTCACTTGCCCCCAGCCATTCCCCTATAGTTGCGCCGACAACACTATAAACGACCGACATTTTCAGTCCAGACAATATCGATGGCAGCGCCATCGGTACTTGAACCTTTCGAAAAATCGTCCAGCGGTCAGCACCCATGGTAAGTAATAATTCCCGATATTCATTTCCTCCCGCCTTCAGGCCGTCATATGTACTCACGACGATTGGAAAGAAAGCAATTAAGATGGTAACAGCAATCTTACTCCAAATTGTATATCCGAACCACATAATAAAAATCGGTGATAACGCAATCAGCGGTATCGTTTGCGAGATAACAAGAAAGGGATATAGGACTTTTTCAACCGTTCTGGAAAAGTGCATTACTGATCCAAGGAATAGACCACCAGCAAGAGAAATTCCAAAACCAATCACCACTTCCTTTAGTGTGGCCGGCAGGTGTTCACCAAATAAAAGCTCGCGGTTTTCGATAATCGATGACCAAATGGCTGTTGGAGCTGGCAAAATAAAAGAAGGGACCCATCCCTTGACTACGACCCATTGCCAAATGCTTATTAGTAAAATGGCAACGAGCAGAAAAAGCCCATAATCCCCAGTCCATTTTTTCAAGTTAGCTCTCATGATGAATCAGCATCTCCAATTCTTTTCTCAAGGTAATGAATTCGGATTGATATATCTGCTCCGGATTTCTCGGCCGCGGCAGGTTAACCCTCACTTCCTTTACATCGTCCCAGCCCAATAAGTAGATTCTGTCACTTAACAAAATCGCTTCTTCCAGGTCATGGGTAATAAACAAAACAGTCTTTTGTAATTCGCCCCATAATCCTAATAACCAGCTGTGCATCTTCCGTTTTGTCATAGAGTCAAGGGCACCGAACGGCTCGTCCAGCAATAACAGTTCTCTACCTGTCATAAGTGTCCGCAGGAAAGCGACCCGCTGCTTCATTCCTCCGGACAGTTCATGAGGAAAAGCTTTTTCATATTCACTCAATCCAAAACGGGCTAACCATTCGCGGATTTCCGTTACTTTCCCCTGCTTACTTTCCTTCATTATTTCTAAAGGGAGAAGGATATTATCTAGGACCGTCCTCCATGGTAAAAGCAAATCTTTTTGCGGCATATAACCGACATTTCCTAAACGGTTTACTGCAAGTTTTCCATTCAGAAGGATGTCCCCCTGGTCAGGTTCCAATAATCCAGTGATCAGTTTGAACAGCGTGCTTTTTCCCGAACCGCTGGCACCAATGACGGAAACAAATTCTCCTTGCTTCACATCTAACGAAAGATTTTGAATAAGTGGTCTTGAAGGATCAAACCTGTATGTAACCTCCTGAAGTGATAACATGGATGTATTAGACAGGCCACTCGCCCCCCTGGTACACCATATCCCAGAACATGTATTCAAATCGGGATGTTGTTAAAAAATGCTCTGTTAAAACGGCCAGGTCCCTCTCCGGCTTACCTTCTGTTAATGTATCAAGCAAGTCAATCAACCATTGTGCCAATGAACCAAATTCATCTGAAGCATACATGCTAACCCATTCCCCGTATAAAGGATGTTCTCTTGAACCCGGATATTTTTTAGCAAGCATTTTGCCAATCTCCCAATAACTCCACATGCAAGGCAGTAAGGATGAGATCAGTTCTTCTAGTGATCCATTTTGGGCTACATTCAGCATATAACGGGTATAAGCCAAATTCATTGGTGTTGGTTTTGTTTCTTCCAATTGTTCATTGGTAATCCCAAACTTCGCCGCATAACCGCGATGCAGCTCCATTTCTCCATGCAATGTTTCATCCAGTAATTTGGCAAAAGCCGCCATGGTTTCAATGTCACGCGCCTTTACAGCTCCTAAGGCAAAAAGCTTTGAATAGTCGATAAGGAACACGTAATCCTGCTTCATATAGCGGATAAAAGATTCAACCGGAAGTTCTCCAGTCCCTAAACCTAACACAAATGGATGTTCATGTGTCTTGTGCCAAATTTCACTTACTTTCTCATGTAACGCTTGTGAAAACTTCATTATCTGTTCCCCTCCTTTTTCGTGTTGCACCAATCAGCAATAAATACCGCCAGAGTTTTTGTAAAAACCAGTAATTGACGAATTTCCACTTTTTCATTTACAGAATGGGCATCCTCTAATTTCCCCGGGCCAAAGATAACTGTTGGTATTCCGGCACGTCCTAGCCAGCCTGCATCCGTAACCGTTGTTGACATTCCGATGGACGGTTCCTCATTGTTGATTTTTTCAAAGGAGCTGGATAAACAATGTGTTCCCGGATGGTTGGGATTGATTTCTAAAGAAGGAAAAATCTCTCCTCTGTCTTCTATCATCGATTTCCCACCCCAGACAAACTGCGGAGGATTCTCCCTTAGCCAAGTGTCCGCAGCGCAAACTGCGGCGATATGTTGTTCAATTTCTTGAGTTACCTGTTCAAACGTTTCATTTGGATAAAAATGAACCGTTACCCATAAAGCACAGCGATCCGCAACAAATGCTGCGTGCCTGCCCCCTTCAATCACCGCAGGATTAATGGTATTGGTTCCTGGCGGAAAGCCTTCATAGTTTTTCGTGACCGCCCAATGACGCTCGAGTTCCTGGAGTCCGGAAATGATCTTCATCATTTTCTCAATGGCACTCGCCCCGTTCACTCCGCCACCGGCGTGAATCATTTTTCGACGAATTCCATCATGATAAGTTTCCTTGCTTTGAAGTGTAATCCACCCGGTGATAACACCGCCTTGTCCTTGAATATGTAAATCACTCGTATCGACGACAACCGCATAATCTCCGGTATATCCCTTTTCTACGCAGGCAAGGGTTCCCGCCTCTCCTACTTCTTCACCAATAACTGACTGAAATTGAAGGTCGCCTTTTAATGAAATCCCCAATTCTTTTAAAAGTTTAATAGCCAGTAGGGATGCTGCAATTCCGCCCTTCATGTCGGCCGTCCCGCGTCCATAAATATAGGAATCTTTAACTTTCGCTGCAAACGGGGACTGGGACCACTCGGTATCATCTCCTACTTCTGCTACATCGACATGGCCGTTTACAATTAAACTATTATATTTCTCCGAGGCCCCACCTTTTAAAATACCCACAACATTCGGATCCCCCGGATACACATCCCATTTGTCCGTCTCAAATCCCAAGTTCTCCAAGTATTTCTGGATAAATTCCTGTATGTCGTTTGTATTTCGAGCTGGTGGGCTGACGGTCGGAAAGGAAATCAGTGTAGATAGCAGATCAAATAGTTCTTCTGTCCTTGCTTCCACTTCATCCGAAATTTTATTAACTAAGTTTTCCATGTTTATCTCCTTAAAAATCATTTAATAAGGTGGCTGTGTTAAACTTGGATGTTGATTGGAGCTCCAGGTGCTTCGCTTTCCGCGGGCGTTCCGGCGAGCCTCCTCGGCGCTAAAGTACCTGCGGGGTCTCCCCTGTTCCGTATTCCCGCAGGAGTCTCGCACCTTACGCTTCAATCAACATCGTTTCAAAATTAAGAATGACTTTTAACGTAGCCAATAAAATAAAAAAACGCTCACCCTAATGAGGATAAGCGGAAAAAAATTTTTTCCACTTCCCTCCGCTGGTTTCATCCAGATCAGGTTCATAGGGTTCGGATTTTTCCGTCTCAGCCAAACTCGGCTCCCCTAGTGTGTTCTAGTTATAAATTTTGAGGTGTATCGTTTTTCTTTAAAGAGAAAACTTTCTTTTTCACAAAAACGGTAAGGATGATGAATCCAATCAGTCCTCCGGCGAAGGAACTGAAGATAAATAACGGGATAAACCCAAATAAAGTCGCTTCCTGGCCAAGGAACAGCATCGCGATCGGATACGATATAACAGCACCTAAAATCCCCGTTCCAAATACTTCACCAATAAAGGCAAACGATAGTTTTTTCGTCTTTTGATACAGAAGCGCCGCCAGCAGTGCCCCGACCATACTTCCCGGAAACGCGAAGATTGAACCAGTCCCCATCATATTTCTTAACAAAGAAACACCAAATGCCTGCGCAACGGCATAATAAGGTCCTAACAAAACAGCTGATAAGACATTTAAGAAATGCTGTACCGGAAAAAGCTTGGTAAAACCAACAGGAATAAAAAGGAGATTGCTCGTAAAGGTACCGATTGCAATCATCATTGCTGTCAGGGTAAGTTTTTGAGTTTTTCTCATCCTAATCTCCCTTCAAGGACATTATTTTTTAATTCATAAGCCGCTTCCAAAGGTGAGTTCGCATGACTAATGGCCGTTATCACAGAAACCCCGTCCGCTCCTGCACTGACAATAGACCGAGCATTTTCTATGGTGATACCGCCAATCCCTACAATCGGAATCTCAAAACCATCATTTCTAAGTTGTTCAATCAGTGTTGTTCCCCTGGACGGCTTGGCATCAGCTTTTGTCTTTGTTGGAAAAACTGGCCCGATGCCAAAATAATCAGCCCCTTGCTCGATCGCCGAGATGGCTTCTTCTTTTGAGTGCACGGAAACGCCTAGAATTTTATCGCCGATTCTTTCTCTCACCGATTGAACAGGTTCATCCTCCTGGCCAATATGTACTCCATCGGCGTTCAGTTCAAGTGCCAGTTCAATATCATCATTTACAATGAACGGGATTTCATGTTTACGGCAAATGGTTTGCAATTCCTTTGCAAGCTTATATTTCGCACTTCCTGATAAAGCACCTGTGCCCTTTTCGCGGAATTGAAACAAGGTAATACCGCCTTCAATCGCTTCTTTTAGTACTTCAGCTGGTTTTTTTAAACAGTTAGTACTGCCCATAATAAAATAGACTTTTAAACTTTCACGTAATCGGTTTGTATTCATGACAGTACCCTGCTTTCACTTTTCCGATAGGCCCAGTGATTGGTTGGTCCATGTCCCTGGCCGATTTCTAATTGGTCTTCAATCGCTGCCTGGATAAATTTTTTCGCCACGTTTACCGCATCATATACCGTTAGCCCTTTTGCGAGTTGAGCTGTTAATGCTGCTGAAAAGGTACAGCCAGTACCATGAGTGTTTTTTGTTGGAATCCGTTTGCTGGTAAAGGTGTAAAATTCTTTGCCATTAAACAATAGATCTACTGATTTAGACTGATTTTCATCATGTCCGCCCTTGATGATGATATTTTTAACACCCAAATCATGAAGTCTCTTTGCAGCATCTCGTTTTTGTTCCATGGTTTGAATGCTCATTCCAGTCAACACCTCGGCTTCTGGAATATTTGGAGTAATGACACGAGAAATGGGCAGCAAATACTGTTTCATTGCAGTAACTGCTTCTGCTTGAAGCAAAGAAGCTCCCCCTTTTGCAATCATCACAGGGTCAACTACGACATTTTCCCACTTGTAAGTGCTTATGTTGGCCGCAACCGCTTCAATAATCTCTGCATTAAACAGCATCCCTGTTTTTACTGCATCTGCTCCGATATCATCACCGATGGCTTGAATTTGTTTTACTACCGCTTCGGCTGTCATGGGATAAACAGCATGGACGCCTAACGTATTTTGTGCCGTAACGGCGGTTAAGGCACTCATCCCAAATACCTCTAATTCTTGAAACGTTTTAAGGTCAGCCTGAATCCCGGCACCGCCGCCGCTGTCAGAACCTGCAATCGTCAAAGACTTTTTCATGATCCTTTTCTCCTCGCACTTATGATAATTACTTGAAGTTGCTATATTGCTTTAAATCTTCCGCTGTTACTTGTGATAATTGATCAAGGAATTCGATTTGAAAACTTCCAGGACCCTTTTCAGATGTACGGTTTGCCGCTTTTTCAGCCGCTACCCCATAAAATGCTAACGCTGCTACAGAGGCCGTAATTGGGTTATTTTCTACAGCCGAAAAAGCTCCAATAACCGAGGATAAAAGGCAGCCGGTGCCTGTCACCTTTGTTAAAATTGGATGTCCATTTGCAACCGTGTAGGTTGTCACTCCGTCTGTGATGACATCCTCCTTACCGGTTATCACCACTGTCGTCTTTAGTTTTTGGGCTGCTATTATCGCAAGTTCGACTATATTCCGATTACCCGTTCCAGCATCCACCCCTTTTATTTCCCATTTTTCACCAACAACATTGGCCACTTCCGCTGCATTCCCTCTTACAACCGTGACTTTGACTTCTTTCAAAATACGTTGAGCCGTCTCGGTACGATAGCGGGTTGCTCCGGCCCCAACCGGGTCAAATATCACCGGTATTTTTGCTTCATTTGCGGCCTTTCCGGCAAGAATCATCGACTCAACGGTTTGAGGGTTAAGTGTTCCAATATTTAATACTAGTGAACTAGCAATCTTGGCCATATCGGCAACTTCCTCCGCTGCATATGCCATTACCGGTGATGCCCCCAGCGCCAAAAGGCCATTTGCAGTAAAATTCGTTACCACCACATTCGTTATATTATGTACGAGCGGATTTACCTCTCTAACCTTTTGCAAAATCCCAGACAAAACATCTCTTTCCATGCTGCACTCCCCTTTTTGTCATTTAGATAAATAAAAAAGCCAGGCTCCAAAATGGGACCTGGCTAATTAGCAAAGAGAAAAAAACATTCACTCGACTACTTTCCTACGCTGGTATTATCCAGATCAGGTCCAAGGGTTAAAAATTTAGAAATTTTCTCTCAGCCCAAGCTTTCAGGCACCCCTAGTAGATAAAGAACTTATTAAATTAAAATATTAAATAAATCATAAACCTATTAAAACAATAAGTAAAGTATTTAATTTTGTACCGGTGACAGGCACCGTTCGTGGACACTGTCCACCTCACACGGACATTTTCCCACTAATTGTATAAACCTCACCCATAGTGGATGAGGCTCATTAATCAAATTAGACCGCTTTGCTGATTTCGGTGTGGATGAATTTCTTTTTTTGGATGTAGATGAGGCGGGCGGATAGGGCGATTCCTGCGGCGAGTAAGCCTAAGGTGAGTCCTATCCAGTAGCCTCTTGCTTCAAAACTTGTGTAATGAGCTAATAGATATCCCGCTGGTAAACAGATTAACCAATAGGCGATTAACGTCATAACAAACGCCACGTTCACATCCTTATATCCACGCAATGCTGCCTGGGCTGTCGCTTGAATGGCATCAGCGATTTGGAAGAACAGAGCGTAAAATAAAAAGTGTGCGGTTAAATTGATGACGGCTGTTTCATTGGAATATAATCCAGCCACTTCATAACGGAACAGTACGACTAATAAACCTGTTACAACCGCTATCAAAATCGCTAAATAAATCCCTAGCCAACTGTAGGCTTTGGCATCTTTATACCTGCGGGCACCTACTTCATACCCTACAAGGACGGTTTGAGCCATACTGATACTAATGGGAATCATATATAAAAAGGAAACAATATTTAATGCAGATTGATAGGATGCGATGGTTGTAACGTTAAACTTACTTAAGAGGATGGTAACCATCGCAAACATGCTTGTTTCAAAAAAGGTCGAAAGCCCCATCGGTACTCCAATTTTTAATATCCCTTTACACTCTGCCCATGAAAATTGTTTCAGATTTGAAAAAACCGAATACCCCGAAAAAGGCGTTTGTGTTTTGACAATCATTACAGTCAGACCTGCAATCAGCCAATAGGTTAAGCTGGTCGCATATCCGGCACCTGCTCCTCCAAGTTCCGGAAATCCCCAATGGCCGAAAATCAATACATAGTTTAAAAAGAAATTAAACGGCAGGGATAGTAATAAAATGTACATGACAATCCGGGTTGTCCCTAATGCATAAATAAACGATCTAAGCACGTTAAAAAGAAACAACGGCAAAATCCCATAACTTAATCCAACAAGGTACTCTAGAGCCGTTTTCTGAACGCGTTCCTCTAGATCCATAAACTCTAAAATGGGATTTAACGTCATTGCTCCGAGAGCAATAACCAAAAATGTAATTAAAACAGAAAGATAGAGGCCGTGCCTCACAACGGATGCCACTTCCGAATTCTTCTTTTCCCCAAAACGCTGTGCTGCTATCGGGGAAACTGCCAGCAAAATGGAACTGATGCCGGTGAATATCGGATTCCAAATCGAAGATCCAATCGCCACCCCAGCAAGGTCAGCTGAATTATACTTACCCGTCATAATCGTATTAAAAAATACCATTGAAAACATGCCAAGCTGTGTTATTAATATCGGAACTAACAAGACAATAATAAGCTTTGTTTTTTCCATTAATGTATGCGTCGGTTTCATAAACAATCTCCTAGAATGTGAGAAATGACAATGCCAAAAGATAATTATACTCTATTTTCGCAGTATTTACTTTAAAATATTTTCAGCAGGCATCTATAGAATTTTTACGTTCGGCAGTTTAATAGTAAAGTTATTGATTAATCGTGAAACTTGGTGAAATGACGTGCGGTCTTATAACGATAAAATCAGTATTTATCACGGAATGGCATCAATGTATTCTCGGTCCGTTAAAAATAATAAACCTTTATCATTAAAAGGCTAATTAAATTAGAATTTTCTCAACCCTCCTTTTATATAATGCAAAATAAAAAAATGTAATGGAGATGATCCCTTACATTTTTTGTTGAGATATGATTTACAAAGCTACAGAAATTCTTTGTTTTTCTTTAAAATAAACCCACTCCTGGAATCCTATTTCCTTTAAGCGTTTTTGTACCTGGTCAAACTCATCCCCGACACGCTCTGGATCATGTGCATCTGATCCGAAGGTTACCTTTACTCCGTAATGCAGTGCCATTTCTAACATTTCATCCGCTGGGTACCAGCCCCCAACATATTTGGTTTTACCAGAGGTATTAATTTCAATGGCGATGTCTTCTTCGGCAATCACCTTTAACGTATGCTCAACCGTTGCTGTTTGGATCGATGAAAACTCAGGATAATAGCCCTTCATCGCATCAATATGACCTAGAATTTGATACATCCCGCTTCGAGCAGATTGCTCGATCAAAGAATAATAGGTTTCTTTCGTCCGAATTTTTTCTTGAGTGGTAAGTCCTTCCCAGCGGTCTTTTTTAAAAATACTTACCCCATCCACATGATGTACTGAACCAATAATATAATCAAAAGGATACTTGTCAAAATAAGGACGGTAATCTTCCACCTGTTCCGGAAAGAAATCAGCTTCAATCCCTAATAAAACATCAATTTTTCCTGCGTATTGTTCCTTTAGACTCAACACTTCTTTCACATACTCTGGAAACTGGCTTTTAGCCATCGTGATATGCGGAAAAGGCTGGTCTTCTTCCCTCGAAAAATATGGAGTATGATCAGAAATTCCAACAACCTTTAATCCATTCTTTATTCCAGCTTCAATATAATCCCGGATACCGCCACGGGCGTGCCCGCAACGATCATGGTGGGTATGTAAATCAAATTTTACGGTATTTAACGGCTCACCCATTCATTCGTCACCTCTTGTCCATATTTTACCATCCCATTATACTTTATCCATATCACTAATTGCTACATGTAGCAAAATGCTAGCAATTAGAAAGCCTCTAATCGCCCACTCCTACAACATCTGCATTATACAAAATAGAATGTATAAATTGAAAAAAATGAATAAACGGTGACAGGCACCATCGATTAAAAGATATATGAGAATAACACCTATATACTTGTCCCATTTCTAAAAATACATCCCCCCATTTTTTAACTGATGAAAAACAATACTGTCTCCACCTTCATATAATAATTTATCCAAGTCTTATAGTTTGGGGGAATTATATTGGAAAATGGTATCCAGCTTACGAGCAGCACGGATGTTGGTGCTGCAGGAAGCCTATCGCTGCATCCTTTTTTAGCAAAATCACTTGGAATAAACGGACAAGCGTTAAAATTGATTAAGTTTGGAAGTTTACGCTTTGTATGTAATTTGTCTCTTTCGGACCGTCTGCCCTTAAATGAGGCAAGCCTTTCATCTGATATAACGGACCAGCTGAATATCCCTGTCTATTGTGATTTAGAACTAAAGCGTAACGAAAAAGACGAAATCGTTATCGGGCCCTTTATCGGGATACTGGTTGGTCACCACCAGGACACGCTTAAGAAAAACCTTGATCATCTGTATGATTACATTTTTTGTTATCGCCAAATTAAAGGGGCTATTCTCGCCTTTTCCCTTGATCAGGTTGATAAAAAGAACCATTTGATAAAAGGTTATCTGTATAACCCAAAGATGAAAAAGTGGGTAGAAGGAATTTTTCCTTATCCTGACTCTATCTTTGTTATGGCAGATAAAGTAAGTTCAGAAACAATTAAACATTTTCAATCGGCTATTGGTGACACTGTTTTTAACGACTTTCATTTAAACCGATGGGATATTTATAAGACTCTCTCATCATCAATCGATGTAAAGAACTATCTTCCTGAAGCTAAACTTTATGAAACGCCTCATGACCTCTATACTTTTTTAAAAAGATTTGCAAATGTGAATGTTAAAAATGTAAATCCATCCCATTCTACGCCAATAAAAGTAATCTTAAAGGACCGAAGTAACTTCGTGATTCAGGATGAGCTGGAGCTTAAGAATTATAAATTCTATAATCGAGACCAAGCCCATTCCATCTTCAGCCGTTTTTTTCAAAAACAACAGTATTTTATACAGGAAGCCATTGATGTCACAGGCTATATGACGATAAATTTTCGAGTCATTATTGTAAAGAATCCATCTGGTCAATGGCAGGTTATGGGGCTGTTTACGAGAGATAAAAAATCTGGAGGTTCAACAAGGAATGTTTTTCCATTCGTAAAACTGGGAAAAGCCCATTTAAAAGAGCTCTTACAGCTAAGCGATTTACGGGTCTCACTGGTATACAATGAAATTATTCATATCGCTATAGACACGGTGAAAGCGCTAGAAACCATGGATTCACACCTTGCTAATGCCGCCATCGATATGGTTATCGGCGAAGTTGGGGATATTTGGATAACAGATATTCAGCACAGCAACCCTTCCCATGAAATCGCTCTGGTTGCAGGCTTTCCTGAGTTATACTACGAAATTTTAAAAATGAACATGCTTTATGCTAAGAAACTAACAGGATTTTAAAAAAGAGCTATTTTTAGCTCTTTTCTTCGTTATTAATCGTACTTTTGGCAAAATCAATGATTGTTTTTAATTCGTTGTTAAATCCCTTTACCACATGGCTGCCTGCAACAGTTACCGGGACGCCCAAAAATCCGTATTCCTCCACTTGCTTTTGGAATTCAGGATCCGCGGCAACATTTCTAATCTCAAAAGCGATCCCTTCTTCTTCTAACACTTTCTTCACCATCGTACATTCAATGCAGTCGTTCGTAGTATAGACAATAACCTGTTTTTGCATTTTCTTCTTTCCCTTCTAGGTAAAAAATATATGTTCTGCCTGGATCTTGGATTCTCCTATATATAACACGCCAAATGAAAAATTTTCCTGTCTTCTTTTGTCTGTCGGGGATCCGGGATTAAAGATTAGTAATTCATTTTCATATTTTTTAATGGGGATATGTGAATGCCCAAATATAATACAGTCAACTTTTTCACCCTCAAAAACTTGAATCGCTCTCTTTTCAGTAGTTTTTCCTCTTCCATGACCATGAGTAACCCCTATTCGATGACCATTAACTTCTATGATCTGTTTTTCAGGCAGTAGGTCCTTTATAAAATCATCATCCACATTCCCAAAGACTCCTACTACTTTTGCATAAGTTTGCAGCTCATTATAGACCTCAATCGTGCTCCAATCTCCAGCATGGATAATTAATGCTGCATCATTAAATTCATCCGTTAGCCTTTTAGGCAAGCTCTTTTTCTTCTTTGGTAAATGTGTATCTGAAAGGACGACAATTTTCATATCTTATTCCTCTTTATTTTTCTTTTCATTCGACACTATATTTTGACACCGAACCGCAGGAAATGTCTATTCCTGCGCTTTCCCAAGAAATAGAATAAATATTTCCCGTGATCTCCCCTTCTAATATAAGGATAGTTGATAAAAAGATAAGGTGTTTTGGAATAGTCTTTCTTCCACTTCATTAATCGGCAATTTTTTTATTTTGGCGACCAT
Source organism: Neobacillus sp. Marseille-Q6967 (assembly GCF_946151075.1). Taxonomy (GTDB): domain Bacteria; phylum Bacillota; class Bacilli; order Bacillales; family Cytobacillaceae; genus Neobacillus. The sequence goes on from NZ_OX267715.1 coordinate 2,047,174, forward strand.
CCTAATCGATTCCTGAATCATATTTGGATGAGTCATTCTTCCGGAAAATGGTCCCTCAAACGGCCAAGGTCCGTCTGTTTCAACCATCATTTTTGATAAGGGATATGTCTTGACAAGTTGTTGAATTTTTTCTTTGTAAACGATTTCCGGTGTAATTGAAATAAAATATCCGTTCTCTATCATTCTATTGATGGTTTTCGAGTCCCCTTTAAACCAGTGAAAGTGTGCTTTTTTGGTAGAGTATTTTTCTAAAAGACCGCACACAATTGGGGAATCATCATAAACAGCATGGAGGATAACAGGTTTCTGCCATTCTTCCGCCTTTTGAATAAAAGCCTCTAATAACTCTATGTACTGTTCATATTGTTTCGGTGAAACTTTTTGACTCTGCTTTAAATAATACGGAAGTCCGACCTCTCCAATCGCAATCATTTCATCTTTGTGAATCTCGATCCAGTTAAAAAGCTCTAACTTTCCATTTTCTGTTGGCAGCTCCTGTTCAGGATGAAATCCAAATGCAGTCTTGACCTTCGAGTATTTTCGAGCCAACTCAAGATTTTTTTGACACGAATTTAAATCAAAAGAAACAGAAATGAGCTTGTCAATACCGGTGGAATTCTCCAAGATATGGCTAATTTCTTCATCCTTATATTTATCTAAGTGAATATGACTATCAATAATCTTCAACCATTCATCCCCTCCCATATTTCATCATATAGCATAGGAACAACTGTATCTATGACATATTTTTTGCTTTTAAGGTAACAATATTTGCATTAAAATGGTAAGGGGCAGCAAAATTGGACGATAAAATCTTTAGAGCCATTAATCAATACACTGGCCATTTTTGACCATTAGATATACTTATGGTCTTTTTTTCGAAAAAGCTCCGGTATTAGTTGTTTTTCTCGATAAATACTCTGATCAAACGATTTAATTTAGCTGCAGCTTTGGTAGGTATTTGATGTTTCTCGTTTAATAGATATTCTAATTCATACTTTGGTAATCCTTTTTTTAATGTTCTTGCATAGCGATGAAACGCCTTATCTTTATTACCATATACCAAAAATATTGGTACATTGATGCTCTTTAATTGATTGGTACAATTGTATTGTAAACTATATTGGTAATATTGCTTAATATTTCTTGAATCCCCTTTTATCGCTTCATCGTACAATTTTTTATAGGTTTCTTTTGTATCTGCATTTCCCCATGAAATTGCTCGTGCAAGTAACGGCAGTGTTTTTGGATCGGCAAGCTTTATTGCCAAAGAAATTCTTTGTTTTAAATACAAATCACTTGTTTCTGACATTCCGCTTATGACGATTCCACCTAAGGATTTTTCCTTATACCTTAGAATAAATTCTAATAAAATAGATCCGCCAGTGGAGTAACCACAGATATATGCCTTATCAATCTCAAGATGGTCTAATATCCGTTTCATATCTTCAACAATTAGAGGATACGTCAAGGGTTTATTGGAATATTGGCTCCTCCCGTGCCCTCTAATATCAAACGTAATAATCTTAAAAGTTTGCGCTAATCCTTCTAATTGGTAGGAAAAATTTTCACTAGTTAATAAGGGAGGATGAATAAATATAATAGGAATTCCTTCGCCCTTTACAGTGTAATATAATCTGACACCATCCACTTCAAGCATTGGCATCAATGTTTCACCTCATTAATTAAATCATTACTGTAAAATAAAATCTTTTCATATTATGTCACTATTTTACATTTAGGATTCTACTTATTGAACCGGTTTGTATCTATGTAAAAAAACTGTTCCTAGTGAATGAAAGGAACAGTTTTCATTATTATAAAATGAGGAAAGCAATCGGTGCAGTGAGCAGGATGGTTAATACTACTCTTTCAAACCAAATAATTACGAGCTTTCCAATGGTAAGAGGAATCTCTGTTGATAAGATACACGGAACTACTGCCGAGAAAAAGATAATGGACGATACCGAAACGACTGCAATTACAAATTTGGTTACTAATGCTGCTTTTGTTACTAATAAGGCCGGCAAGAACATTTCAGCAATTGAAACAGCACTTGCTTTTGCTGCAAGCATTGGCTCCGGCAGCTGGACGAGCGCAGTAAACGGGTAAAAAATGTAGCCTAACCAATCAAAAATAGGTGTAAACTCAACTAAAATAAGGCCTAGTAAACCAACTGACATAATCGATGGAAGGATGCCCATCGTCATGATAAAGCCATCTTTCAGGTTATCCCAAATATTTCTTCCAAGACTTGGTGATTCATTTGCAGTAATCATTGCTTCTTTCCATGCCGTTTTAACACGGTCTTTCTTAATGATTACTTCTTCATCCCCCTCCATACCTTGGTAATAGTCATCACTCATTTTATTTAACGGCCAAATACGAACTGTTATCGCTGTTACAAGGAAGGTTACGACAAAGGTTACCCAAAAATATGCATTCCATATTTCCATAAGGTTCAATGTCTTTGCAACGACAATCATAAATGTAGCCGAAACGGTAGAGAATCCTGTGGCAATAATGGCAGCTTCCTTAATCGTATACTTCCCTTCTTTAAAGACACGGTTCGTGATTAAAAGACCTATCGAATAACTGCCGACAAATGACGCAACCGCATCGATTGCCGATCTGCCAGGAGTCTTCCAAACTGGCCGCATTACCGGCTGCATGAATATTCCGATAAATTCAAGCAAACCATAACCAACCAATAAGGCAAGGAATACGGAACCGATTGGAACTAACAAGCCGACCGAAATAACCAGTTTGTTAAACAGAAACGGAGCCATATCTGGGGCAAAAAACCATTTTGGTCCAATATTAAAAACAATCATCACAGTAGCAATGAGTCCGAAAACTTTTAATACAGAAAAAACAGTTGTAACAATATCCTTGTTCCACGATTTTGTTACAAAGGGATAAAGGGCACCTAACAAGATTACTAGCAATGCATAATAAGGTAAAATTCCGGGAACGGCCAATTGAATATAAGAAACAAAATGATCCAGCATAATCGATGATTTCTCATTCAAAGTAATAGGAATAAAAAATACAAAAATACCAATCGCACTAAAAATAAAAAACTTCAACTTATTTTGCATATTACTAAACTGCAACTCTGGCTGCCTCACCTGCTCAACAGGTCTATTTTCCATACCCATTCCCCCTTGCTTTATTTCCAAAGATCTTTGGCCATTTGTCCACCCCAGGTGGACAAATGGCCTTAAATGTCTTTTTGTGGTGCCTGTCACCCTTTCTGAAGCATTACCCCAGTAAGGAAAGTTAAGAATACATGTGTTCCTAGTTTGACGGTTGGCTGCACCATTGTGTCTTTTAATGGGTCGAGGCAGACGATGTCCATGGCTTTGACTTTTGGGTGTTTTCCAGCTGCTAGTACCCCTTCCAGCAGTTCGGCGGTTGTCATGCCTCCTGGTGTGGAGGCTGGTACACCGGGTGCAAAGGCGATGTCGAGTACGTCCATATCAACGGTTAAATAGATGGTATCTACTTTAGAAGACAGCTCTTCTAAACAACGCTCAACCATTGCGACCACTCCTCTCTTTCTTGCCTCCCTTAATGTGACATAATTGACTCCTTTTTCATCGGCATACTCTTTTAAGTCCTTTGTATTGAAGAATCCATGTAGACCGATGTTATACATATTCACACCTTCGACGATGCCGCTTTCTATTAAATTCCGCATCGGTGTCCCGTTAGAAGGACCATTATCAGACATATCTCTTAAATCGAAATGGGTATCAAACTGCAGGATGCCTATCCGGTCAGCAGGCTTAGCCTGGCGGATTCCTTTTACCATCATCGCTGTAATGGAATGATCGCCGCCAATAGCACATATCTTGGCGTCCCCGAAATGCCCATGCAAAACAGCAGAAGCCTCGATAATATTTTCATGACATCTTCGAATATCTGTGACGTGCATCGGAACATCACCGGCATCTAACACAACCATTCCCAACAAATCTATATCTTCATCCAAATTATAGGTGGTAAATCCTTTCCAAGAACGGCGAAAACTATCAGGAAATTCCGATGCTCCGGAGGCACTGATGGAGGAACGGGAGAGCGGGACACCAAGGATCACTGCCTCAGCTCCCTTACAGTCCTCTAATATAGTCCCTGCGGTAATCGGCTGTATCCATTCATGAACCTTTGCCGCCGCCCCGTTCTCTGGCCTAACCCAAGCAAAACTAGCCGGATTAATTTTTGGAGAGAGAAAGCTCTTCAATTAAATGACCTCCCCTGACAACCACCTTACCGCTCTTTATAACTGTATCTGTGTGATTAACACCGTAAGAGTATTGAAGTTTCATATAATTCCCGACGTTAAAAATTGTCACATCTCCCTTTTTGCCGACTTCTAAACTGCCAATCTCGCTGCCGCGGTTAATGGCATGGGCTGCATTGATTGTTGCGGCTGTAATTACCTCTGACGGTGTCATTCCCATCTTCAAGCAGCCAAGATTCATGATAAAAGGAAGTGACACGGTAGGAGACGATCCGGGGTTACAATCTGTTGACAACGCAACAGGCACACCAAGATCAATCATCTTTCGCGCGTTCGCAGAATCAGCCATTAGAAAGTACGCTGTCCCTGGAAGTAATACTCCAACAACACCTTTTTCGGCCATCATTTTCATGCCTTTTTCAGATGCCCGCAGTAAATGGTCCGCTGAGATTGCCCCTACCTCTGCAGCAAGCTCTGCTCCTTCATATGGTTCAATTTCATCAGCATGAATTTTCGGAGTTAGTCCATACCTCCGTCCGGCCTCCAGAATTTTTCGAGACTGTTCCGGCGTAAAAACACCGTGTTCACAAAAAACATCATTAAATTCAGCCAATCCCATTTCTGCTACCTTTGGAATCATTTCTTCAATCACAAGACGAACAAACTCTTCCGGTGTTTCTTTATATTCTTTCGGTATAGCATGGGCACCCATGAATGTCGAAACTACATCGATAACATGCTTTTCATTCAACAGCTTCGCTACCTCAAGCTGCTTTAATTCTGTTTCCCATTCCATTCCGTAGCCGCTTTTCGCCTCGACTGTTGTGACACCATGCCGTAAAAACTGATTTAAACGCTCAAATCCTTCCTGAAAAAGCTCTTCATGCGAAGCCGCCTGTGTTCTTCTAGTCGTGGCATGAATTCCACCACCGGCATTCATAATTTCCATATAAGCAGCTCCTTGGAGCCGCATATTAAACTCATTTTCCCGGGAACCGGCAAAGACTAAATGTGTATGTGGATCAACGAGTCCCGGTGTTACAAGCTTGGCAGTTGCATCCACAACCTCTGCCTCATCAAGACGGCCAGCATATTTTGATAAAAGCTCTGCATCCTTACCTACAGCACAAATTACTCCGTCTTCAATCCATACACTGCCATTTTCAATAATCCCCAGCTCGGACATCTTTTCTTTTACAAGGGGAGCATCGGAACTCCCCTGTAAGGTAACGAGCTGAGCTGCATTTCTAATAAAAATTACTTTACTCATTTACATCACCTCTTTAGTCTTGTTGCAGCATCGGCATTTTGATGCCTTTCTCATTCGCTGTTTTAATCGCCAGTTCATAGCCGGCATCCGCATGGCGGACAACGCCCATACCAGGGTCTGTCGTTAATACACGCTGTAAGCGTGCCTCTGCATCCTTTGTACCATCAGCCACAATAACCATCCCTGAATGCTGTGAATAACCCATACCAACTCCGCCGCCATGGTGCAGGGATACCCAGCTGGCTCCGCCGACGGCATTGATCATTGCGTTAAGAATCGGCCAGTCAGAAACGGCATCACTTCCGTCTTTCATTGCTTCTGTTTCACGGTTAGGAGAGGCAACAGAACCAGCATCTAAATGATCACGTCCAATGACAATCGGTGCAGAAACTTCACCGGAAGCCACCATATCATTGATGAGCTTACCGAACTTGGCACGGTCTCCGTAGCCCAGCCAGCAAATTCGGGCTGGAAGGCCTTGGAAGCTGATTTTCTCCTGCGCCATCTTGATCCATTTGCACAGGTGCTCATCATCCTTAAATTCACGAAGCAAGACTTCATCAATTTTTCGAATGTCCTCCGGATCACCTGACAATGCTGCCCAGCGGAAAGGTCCTTTTCCTTCACAGAATAATGGACGGATATAGGCCGGTACAAAGCCTGGGAAATCAAATGCATTCTCGACACCTTCATCCTTCGCTACCTGACGGATGTTGTTACCATAATCAAACGTAACTGCGCCTTTTTCCTGCATGGTCAGCATCGCTCTCACATGAATTGCCATGCTCTGCTTAGAAAGCTGTACATATTTTGCAGGATCAGACGAACGTAAAGCAGTAGCTTCATCCAAACTAAATCCTACTGGAACATAACCATTAAGCGGGTCATGGGCAGACGTTTGGTCTGTTAATACATCTGGGTTAAACCCTTTTTCAATCATTAATGGTAAAATTTCTGCTGCATTTCCGATTAATCCGATTGAAAGTGCTTTTCCTGCCACCTTAGATTCGTGAGCCATTTTTAAAGCCTCTTCTAAATCATGCGTTTTTACATCCAGGTAAGCGGTTTCAATCCGGCGATCTACTCTTGTTTCATCTACATCAATGGCAATACAAACTCCATCATTCATCGTAACCGCAAGCGGCTGTGCCCCGCCCATTCCACCAAGTCCTGCAGTCAATGTAATTGTATGCCTTAATGTACCGTTATAATGCTGACGGGCAAGTTCTGCGAATGTCTCATAGGTCCCCTGAACAATTCCTTGGCTTCCGATATAAATCCAACTGCCTGCAGTCATTTGTCCGTACATCATGAGACCCTTTTTATCAAGTTCATGGAAATGTTCCCAAGTAGCCCATGCAGGGACCAAATTAGAATTAGCAAGCAATACCCTTGGTGCATCCTTGTGGGATTTCCATACTGCAACTGGTTTACCTGATTGAATTAATAATGTTTCATCATTTTCTAATTCAAGGAGAGTTTTTACAATGGCATCATAGGACTCCCAGTTTCGGGCCGCCTTTCCAATTCCTCCGTAAACGACTAATTCCTCTGGTCTTTCGGCAACCTCTTCATCAAGATTGTTCATTAACATTCTAAGTGCAGCTTCTTGAATCCATCCCTTTGCATGTAATTCTGTTCCCCGATAATTTTTTACCACTCTTTGTTTGATCTCCATCTTGCTCACTCCCTAAGCTTTTTTAATCTACCTTCATTATAAAAATAAAATTTTCTGAAAAATACGGCATGATCATTGGAATTCCTACACTATTTATCTATAAAACTGCTATTTTTTTAGAATAGGGTGTATTTATTTTAGAAAAGTGCAATATTTTTACTCTATATCAAAAAACAAAAAGACTCAGCTATTAAACTGAGCCTTTTCATCTTGAATTTTATTATCCCGAAATTGCCTTGGTGATAGACCAATGGATTGTTTAAAGAGTTTACTAAAATAATTAGAATTATGATAACCCACAAGAACGGCAATTTCTTTAATTGGTTTACTTGTTTCAATGAGCAGCCGTTTGGCTTCCTTCATTCTGATTCCTGTTAATACTTCCGTAAAGCTAGTGCCCGTTTTACTAGCAAGCAGATGACTAAAATAAGATGGATTTCTATAGACAAATTCCGCCACCTCTTCCAGACGTAAATCCGGATTAGAAAAATTCGATTCCATGTATGAAATCCCCCGCTCAATTGGATTCTGCATCGAATTTCTTTGGTAATTATCGGCAGCCAAAAAAAGTTTTTGAATGAACAAAATAATATTTTGAACGGAGCGGTAAAGGACCGAGTCATACAAAATCGAATTAAAAATATAGCGGTATTCCTTTTCTGCTTCTTGTTGTTCATCTATATGATATGTCATCATAAATCTTCTAATCTGAGCAAGTATACTAGTTAAGCGAATTCTGACTAATCCAGGGTCAGGATAAGGTTCTTGCAGCTGAAGAAATTCATCGTATAACCATTTTTTTATTTTTTCGATATCAAGTTCCCTTAACATGTCGACCCACTCCCTTTGTTCCGGCGGGGTGAGAAAAGGATCCATATGTACCCAATCAAGAGAACTGTCCGCTTCAACAACCTGTCGATACCCTTTATAATAGGTAAACTCAAGCTTTTTACGAATCCCTATGTATTTTTGATTCAGTGTCATCTCAGATTCTGTTCCGTTATCCAAAATTATCGCTAATGGGTGAGAAAACTCCTCTTCCCATTTTCTCATAGCTTTATGACACTGTTCCCGTATTGGAAAGGATGTGAGCTCAAAAAGGAGTATCACCATATCACTTAAAGGGAAGATCTGGTGCAAATGTTTAAACGGGTATTCTGTCAAAAAAGCATGCAGTTTTTCCATTGCAGTGGAGCTTTCAGGTTTGAATGCCGCGATATTGTAACTTATGGCTGTATCATGGTCTGATAGAAATAAACCTTTATACGAAACATCTTTTGATGCTTTAGGAATGTTTAAATTTCCCCTCTGTTTTAGATCAAGTTTTCGGGCAGCTTTTTGAAAGGCAGATTTTACTTTCATTGTGGAAAACGGCTTAATCATTAAATCCAACGCCTGCATATCGATGGCTAACCGGGCTTTTTCAAACGTTGCCTCTGCACTCGTTAACAGCAATACCGGCTCATAAATTTGGATTAAATCCTGAAATTTAAATTCGTTTTCCGGTTTTACCATATCGAGTTCTACTAAAATAATATCCGGACTTTCCTTCTCAAATAAAAGCATAAATTCTTGATCATCCGATGCCAGAATAATATTTTTGACGGGAATAGAGGATGACTTTAACAGCCATTTTAAGCCTTCACGTTCATTTAAATCACGATCTGCAATCAGCCATGTTCCTTCCATACAACAACCCTCCCCTTTTTAAAAATACAATCCATTTCTTTTAAATTATACCTTTTTCAACCTAGGAGAAACATCAAACATTTTACGAAATTATTCCCAAAGGATTTTTAGTAATACGAGGCAAGATGAGCATAATAAAATTTGTGACTAAATGAGAGGAGAGAATTTCAAGGTGAGATGGCATAAAAATCTTCTTAAAATTGTACAAGACCGCCAAGGAAAAAAACTGGCACTGGCAGTGGACACCTCTACAAAAGAAACGAAAGTTGATTTAATTGCTAATGTTGTAACATTCTTCAAAGAACTTAATCCGGAAACGACCCTGGTTCAAGCCGATTTTAAAATCAGGTCAACCAATCCTATAACGGAAACAACAGAGATAAAATATTTCACACACGGAAAAGCCTCCTATACCTTGGTGCTCGAATGGGCTGCAGAGGAGAAAATCGATTCCCTATTTTATATAACCGATTTAACCGGATTTTTACCGGATGAAATGGAAGTCACTCATGAGGTGTTTTGGCTGGTACCAACGGAATTTACTCCAAAAGCTCCGTTTGGAAAAGTCATGAAAATCGTGTAGAAATATTTTTAGTTTTTTTAGTCAATTTATCATACATGGTTTTACGAAAAACCATGCTAAGTAAAATAATAGAGAATTAAAACAAAGAGGTCTCAAAATCGAGGCCTCTTAACTGCTTTTTGTAATTTTAGAAGGATTATTCACTTTATATAACACTGCAATATCCAGTGCATATTCGTCCGGAACATCTTTTCCTTTAGGCAGCTTTTTGGCCGCTGCTTTCCCATCAAATTCAAGCTGGTCCCCCGGGCTTAACTCGAACTTTTTCAGTGTTTTGCTGTGACTGCACCACGCAAACCCAAGTTCAATCGGCGGGTCCTGAACAATTTGAACATTTTCCAGTACAACTACTTCATCATTTTCTTCATTAAACGGGTTATAAGTTAAAGCAAACTGTTTCACTGTAGCTGTAAAATGCACCTTATCTGCAGGCAGCTCGATTTTGGCCGGCTTTTCTTTTTTAGGCTTGGTTTCTTTCGGAGTTTTGGCTGCAGGTGATTTTTCCTGCTTATCCTTCGGCTCATTTGTTGGTTTTGGTTTCGAAGTTACAGCATCTTTCTCTTCCATTTGGATAAGGCTTTCTTTGCCAAAGCTTGACGACTGCATTTCCTTCAAATACGCGGGGTGAATACAACTCAGATTACCATCATGAAACTCAATGACAAGTGTATTCATTTCATCAGACTTCCCATACGTCTCATAGCCTTTAATCGTAACCGTACGCTGATAATTTCGATCCTTAAATAAAAACTCCCGTTTCGCAGCCGGAAGCCCCCACTCCCTCAACTTCTCCCTAAAATGATCCTCATCCCGAAACGTCTCATACTCCCCTTTTGGAGGAAAATACACAGATAATTCCATTAACACACATCCTTTCCGATGACACCTTTTACGGTGACAGGCACCGCTCGTGGACACATTCCACCACAGGTGGACACATTTTTTTCCAATTTCAGCTTTACTTTGATTATGTATTTGCTTTTTTTAGGATACTTTTTTTATTTTAGCAGATATGTTTGTTTGAGGGAAAAGTTTGGGGCCTGTCCTGAGGTGGTTTTATAGGACTGGCCCTGTTTTTATTGGATGATGATGGGTGGTTTTCCTACGGGGTAGTATTCGATGTTGCTGCAGGCTTTGATTTTGTTTTCGTCAAAGCAGTTTCTCCCATCGAAGATGATAAGCTGCTTCATCTTTGCTGCCAAGACTTCTAGATCCACTTGTTTTACATCTTTCCATTCTGTGACGATGAATATCGCATCTGCCCCGCTGACGGCTTCATCAATGGAAGTGGTGTATTTAACGCGGTCTCCAATTATTTTTCTAGCGTTTTCTATCGCTACAGGATCATAAGCAAACACTTCTGCGCCGAGTCCTGTTAATGCACTTGTAAGCGTAATCGATGGAGCTTCTCTCATATCATCCGTTTCGGGTTTGAAGGCAAGACCAAGCAACGCAATTCTTTTGCCCTGCAGTGAACCGAATCTCTTTAGAGCCTTCGTTACAAGCAGCTCCCGCTGAACATCGTTGACCCTAATGGTCTCCTTTAGCATGGCAAAGTTTACTCCATTTTGGCCTGCAGTATGAAGCAGTGCCTTTACATCTTTTGGAAAGCAGGAGCCGCCATAACCAATTCCGGCATTTAAAAATGCTTCTCCGATTCTCTTATCCTTCCCCATTCCTTTAGCCACATCTTCTACATCTGCACCTACTGCTTCACATAAATTCGCTATTTCATTAATATAGCTAATTTTTGTAGCCAAAAACGCGTTGGATGCATATTTGATCATTTCTGCACTTTTGGTGCTGGTTAAAAGAACCGGTACATTTAATGGTCTGTACATTTCCTTCATCTTTTCAGCTGCTGCTTTATCTTCTGAACCGATCACGATGCGGTCCGCAAACATGGTATCTTGAATGGCTGATCCCTGCCGTAAAAACTCAGGGTTCGAAACCATTTTTACCCGATACCCACAATGTGTCTCAATTATTTTTTTAATATAATCATTTGTGCCAACCGGAACGGTACTCTTTATTACCACGATGGTACTTTCCTTCATATATTTAGAAATATCTTTTGCAGCCTGTTCAAGATACGATAAATCTGCAGCTCCATCTTCCCCTTGTGGTGTACCTACTGCGATGATAATGATTTCTGCTTCCGCCAGTGCCTTTTGGTGAGATGTGGTAAAGTTTAGTTTTCCTGCAGACATATTGGAAACTAATAATTCCTCAAGTCCCGGTTCGTAAATAGGTGATCTTCCTTGATTCAATAGTTGAATCTTCTCTTCATTAATATCAATGCATATCACGTGGTGCCCGATTTCAGATAAACAAACACCCGTTGATAGACCAACATAACCTGTACCTAAAACTGCTATCTTCATATCAATCAATCTCTCTTTTATTCATTGGAAAATTTACTTCCTCATGCACTTCACGAAGATAATCGATCACTGATTCTCTAATATCCTCCCTGTTTAAGGCAAAGTCTATGGTTGCCTTAATAAAACCAATTTTATCCCCAATATCATAGCGGCGGCCCTCAAAGTGATAGGCTAAAACAGCCTGGTGTTTATTCAGTTCATTGATGGCATCTGTCAACTGTAATTCATCCCCTTGTCCAACGGGAATCGTTTCTAAAATATCAAATATTTCCGGGTTTAAAATATAGCGCCCCATGATTGCATACCTTGAAGGTGCCTCTTCTTTCTTTGGCTTTTCTACCAATGAATGAATATGAAAAAGATCCGTTTCAATCATGGCGCCTTTCGGTTTAATGATTCCATACTTGCTGACGTCCTGTTCCGGTACTTTTTGAACTGCCACCACTGAGCTGTTGTAATATTCATAAACATCGATAATTTGTTTTAAGCAGGGTGTCTCCGACATGACAATGTCATCGCCTAGCAGGACGGCAAATGGCTCATTTCCGATTACACTCTTCGCACAGTGAATTGCATGTCCCAAACCTTTCGGCTCTTTTTGCCGGACATACACAATGTTGACCAGATTAGAGATTTTTTGAACTTCCTCTAACATGTCATGTTTATTTTTTCGTAAAAGAGTATCCTCCAGCTCGTAGGATTTATCGAAGTGGTCTTCAATGGATCGTTTTCCTCTGCCAATAATAATGATGAGTTCTTCAATCCCGGAAGCTACCGCTTCTTCGACAATATATTGAATTGTTGGTTTATCCACTATCGGTAGCATCTCTTTTGGTTGTGCTTTTGTAGCTGGCAAAAATCTTGTTCCGAGGCCAGCTGCTGGAATAATGGCCTTGCGGATTTTCATATGCTGCCTCCTTTCCATTCCTTCTTAATCCTTTATATGCGCATGGACATCCTCCGGTCACGTTAGTAACCTAGTAAAATAAGATATTCTCTATTTTTTCGCTAGGCGCTGCTAAATTTGCTGGTTGATTTCCGCTCCAGGCACTTCGCTTTCCGCGGGCGTTCCGCTCCAATCAACCGTTCATTATTACCAATCAGCTTTAACAAGCCTTTCATTAAATTGAAAACTCTCTTACCAATTAGGCAAGGGAGTTTGGGTTGGATGTAAATAATGGCCAGTAAACTCTTTTTAAAAACCGTTCCATCATCTTTGGAAGATTCCTTTTACGTCGGGTGTGTAACGTCGTGACAATGGCTTTTCTCTCCTCTGCAGATATATTCCAATCGTCGGGGATCAGTGCTACAATTTCTTCTACTAAATGGATAGGAAGGGTTTGAATGATTTCTAATTGATCAGAAAAATCACTTTCATTTGGAATAAAGTTTGCCATTAATTGGTGTGTGGCACTTTTAATAAGAGATATTGGCAAATATTCGAGATCAGAAGCTTTCCAATCATAACTATTAAAAATTTCAGCGTGGTCGATTACCCATAAATGGTAAGAATCATTGGTATCATTACACAAAATGATATTCTTCCGGGTTCTGTCGCGATTACATACCCAATAATCGAATAGAATAATAGCCGCAAATGTCTGATAATTGCTGATTCTTGGCAAGGATGTTACTTGATGACCGTCAAAACAATCCGGGACGTATACACTTGCAAATTGAGTTTGAGTATTTGATAGTTGGGACAGTTCAGGGAACTGGGAAGAAAATTCATGAGGGATTTCTACTAGTCTGGCAAAAGGGATGGGGAGCTGGAGGTAGCGTGCAAGACAATAGCCAACCCATTCATTCGCTAATGCCTTTTCAAATCCTGGCTGATAATATTTTACGACATAGTCCCGGCCATCATTAAATGTAATTAAATGAGCATTTGATTTTCCTTCCAGTGTTTTTTTATACGCAATAGGTTGAATCATCACATTTCACCATCCCTTCCGTACCAACGTCCAATTTTTTTCAATAACGTTACATACTGTTCCGCTACGACTTCAATCGCAAATTTTTCATGAACCCGGGTAATTGCTGCTTCTGACATTTTCCGCTGCAATGCCGGATCATCTAAAATACGGTTAAGCTGGTTCACAGCATCTTCCACATTTTGTCCTCGATAGAGTAATCCATGTTCTCCATGATTTACCAATTCGGTTACAGGCATCATTTTTGAGGCGACTACCGGTACACCACAAACCATTGATTCAATGAACGTATTGCCAAAAGATTCTGTTTTTGTCGTTGCCAAGGTACAGCCCCCGGATTGCCTTATTTTTGCATAGGCCTGCAGCATCTGCTGGTAAGGAATCACCGGGAACCATTTGATTATATCGGTGAGTTGTTCCTCTTCCCACTTTGCTTTGAACTCCTCACGCTGTACACTTTGTGCCCCGCCAATGACCCAAAACTCTATATCACTTCTCTGACTTTTAATGGTTTTTGCCACTTCAAGTAACATTTGCCAATTCTTTCTTTTGTCCAATCTTCCAATCCAGCCGATAATTTTTTTGCCCTTCTCCCCGAAGGGTTGACTGGAGAAGTCAATTTCTTCTTCTGGTAATGCATGGTAGAAAGAAATATCAATGCCGTTATATATCACATGAATAGGAATATCTTCTGTTAAAATGGATACTAATCGTTTTTGATATTCTGATGGAACAACAATCGTTTCGGGCTGTAACCCTCTAAAGGATTTTAAATGCGGCCTTAGCTTAATGAGTTCAGGAGTTCGGGCTTCCACAATGACAGGCCCTTTATAGCCAGCTTTTTGGATCCACTTGTATGCTTTCCCTGTATCTACAACAATAATCGCATCATACTGGTTGTTCTTAATAATCCCAATAATCTCTTGTTCATCATTGGTTAAATAAACTGTGGCCACGTCCTGCATAATATGAAGCCCGCCATGGTCTGTGGTATAAAGAAATTCTGTTTCAATGCCATGCTTCTTAAAATAAATCGCGCGGTTTCGCCAGCCGGCGTTTACACCGCCAACTGTAAGGAGCCGCCAGATAACAAGTATTCTCATATTGGTTTCCCCTCTTAATATTCGGGCCCTCCTCATTATCTGTAAGTATAAGTTCAATTACTTACAAACTAGATAAAGAGTGTTTATTTATCTTCTTCCTTTTCCCTTACCTCGGTGTTTAACCCGAGAGCGATCACGATCGTGCCGTCTTTCTCCTTCAAACCGTTTGCCATGACCGCGAGGCCTATCCACTTTTGCATTGTGTTCACCTTCAAACCGCCCTCTGTTTCGACGGTCCTGGTCACCTTTTGAACGGCTGTCCTTTTTAGATTTGTTATCAACGGTTGAGTATCGATCCCCTGAGTATCCTTCAAATCGGTTTCCATCATTATGATTACGATTTACAAAAGCTAGTTCACGGTTGTCCCAATATTCGTCAATTTTTCCCATTACTGCCTCAAGATCTTCCCCCCTGGCCAGCATGGTTTTAACCCATTCTTCTTTGAACACCTTGTGTACAAGCCCATGAAGCAGTGTTACATAGTTTTTCTCGTCCTCTGTAGTAAGCAGGCCCTTACTTAAATTTTTAATGGTTTGCTTATCCGGTTCCTTTGGTAAAAGTAAGCTGGTAATTTGACGCGAAATTTCTTCCATGCGAATATAGTGGAGCCATTCTTGGTAAAGTTCCGGTGCTATTCCCTGTACATGGGATAAAAATATTGCCTTATTTTCTTCTCCTAAAGAATTCAATAATTTTCTTGGGTAAGGATAAACCCGATCACGCCAAATGGTCCTAGCCACATCTATTACCTTAAGGCTACCATCCTGCTGAATGTAAATCTGCCGCTTATGGTGATCAATTCTCTCATACCCAATCTCTTTAAAGATAATGAGCATTTGAATTAATTTTTCCGAAAGTGCTGGTGTCAGTGGCTGTGATTGAAGATATTCCCGTAAATCGACTCCGCCTATTATTTCCATCGCTATATAATTAGGTCCTTTCCCGTAAAGCTTTGGAAAAAGATTGGTATGCTGTCCCATAGAGAGAGCCTGATATTCACGTTCACAATCCTCGTTATTGCCAAACACCTTCATGCAAATCGTATCATCGATTTTAAATACCGCACCTTGGCGCCCTTTCCCCATCATTTCTAAAGGGGAATCGTTCACTACTTCAACGTCCGCATTAACCAAATTGGTTACTTTAATTTTCTTTACCCATTGTTTCAAATTTTGGATATCCATATATTCCCTCCTTCCAAATTTTTGAGTGATACTGGCTGTAAACCAAACCAAGAGCTTACCTTCCGGGTGCTTGTCTAGTATTATAAACGCTTGAATTTTTGAGGTCTTACCGCCTACTATAGTAAATTCAATATTGTAGAAAAGTGTAAAGGCGCTCGTCTATGAAATGAAAAATGTTTATTTTGCCCTTGCAGGATTCTGTATTACTATTTTAAAAATTCTAAAAATAATTTTCTTGTTTTTAGGGGATTTTCCCTCCGATTCCCTTTTCTTGTAGTACAATGGAATTAACCAGCAATTTCAGGGAAGGTTCGAAAAACAAAGGTTTAAATAAAAAATGGGAGGAAAACCGATGAGTCGAATGACAAGGCAAGAGAAAAGCTGGGTGTTTTACGATTGGGCGAATTCTGCCTACTCGATTTTAATCACAACTGCCATTTTTCCCTTATATTTTAAAGCGGCAGCAACAAATGCCGGCCTTGAAGCATCTACTTCCACGGCCTACTGGGGTTATGCTAATTCATTTGCCACACTCTTGATTTCTATCTGCGCTCCGATATTAGGAACGATTGGAGATTTTCGCGGGTTTAAAAAGCGATTATTCACCTTTTTTGTTTTATTAGGCATCGTCTTTACTGCACTTTTGGCAGTTGTCCCAAATGATCAATGGCTTTTGCTACTCGTTTTTTATATCATTACCGTCATTGGATTTGGCGGGGCGAATATTTTTTATGATGCGTTTCTTGTTGATATTACTAGTGAAGAACGAATGAACAATATTTCTGCCAGGGGCTTTGCAATGGGGTATATCGGCAGTACCATACCCTTTATCTTAGGAATTGCCCTTATCCTTTTATCGCAACAAGAAATTTTACCATTGTCCGTAACCGTTTCCAGTCAGATTGCCTTTGCGATTACGGCTATCTGGTGGGGAGTTTTTACAATACCGATGTTCAAACATGTTCAGCAGGTTTATTTCGTCGAGCGGGTCCCAAACCCAATCTCCTCAAGTTTTAAGAAGGTCTTTCAAACCATAAAAAAAATCAAAGCATATCGTCCATTGTTTCTCTTTTTAATTGCCTACTTTTTTTATATCGATGGTGTTCATACCATCATCACTATGTCGACGGCATATGGAACAGATCTTGGAATCTCATCTACAAGTCTATTAATTATTTTATTCGTTACGCAGGTCGTTGCTGCCCCATTTTCCCTTTTATATGGGAAGTTAGCAGAAAAATTTACCGGAAGAAGAATGTTACTTGTAGGAATCTTTATTTATATTATTATTTGTACTTATGCTTATTTCCTAAAAACAACCTTAGACTTCTGGATTTTGGCAATGCTTGTTGCCTCTTCTCAAGGCGGGATTCAGGCACTCAGCCGTTCTTATTTTGCCCGGCTGGTTCCAAAAGAAAATGCAAATGAATTTTTTGGATTCTATAATATCTTTTATAAATTTGCATCGATTCTTGGCCCGTTTTTAGTAGGTATTACTGCACAACTAACAGGAAATACAAACAGTGGTGTGTTTAGTTTAATTATTTTATTTATTATCGGTGGCGCCATTTTATTGCGTGTTCCGGAAACGACCCAAACTGGAGAAATGAAATCAATTAAATAAAGCAAACGCCTGAGAGTTCATTCTCAGGCGTTTCCGTTTTTATGCAAATTCATCCTTACGAAGAATGATTTCTTTTTCTAGATGACTGGCCCTTATACCGAATCGCGGCTTAAGTTCAGCTTGATTCAATTCTTCGCCAAGGAGCAGTTTTATTGCCAGATATGGAAAGTTGATTCCCGATAAGCAACTAAAATGCATGCCTCCGCTCATCCTTGGATTAATCTCCAGGAGTTTCGGTTCACCGTTACTATATTTTACTTGAATGTTAAATATATAAGGCAGCTGATAATGCTGATGAAAGTTACGAGCTAACTGAATCAATTCATGATGGTCCACTAACTCTCTCACCCTGCCTGCTCCTTTCAGCCGCGGTATGGCAGCATATAAGTTCTCTTTGGATGCCAAACAGTCAATACTATATTCCTGGCCCTCCAAAAATTCTAATACCATGAGATCAGGAAATGCCTCCTGCTGTCTTAATATTTCACAGGCATAATGGTAAGGAATCCGGTGTCCAATCCCTTGCGTAAAAAGCTGGTCAATCGTTTCAATATTTTCTTTTATGACCCGAAATCCATTTGCCCCTTCTCCTGTCACCGGTTTAAAGCAAACCGTATGTCCTTTTTCCCTCAGTCTTTTATAGGCATGCTTGAATTCCTTCAAATTATTTACAACGAAAAAATCAGGGATCGACATCAATGCTGCCCCCTGTTTTTCCTTTTCCAATATCGACTGATAGGCTGCTGCCTTATCATCCAGCGTTTCCATTAATTGAGAATCAGGAGAGACTAACACTTTTACACCAAGGGCTTCAAAATCGGAAAGCCGCTTAGAAATCAGTACATTTTCCTTTCGTGGAATAAAAATATTTATTTTGTGCTTTCGGCAAAAATCAAGACAAAAATCAACATACTCATCACCCGAAACATCCGGCTCAGTATATGCATAATCACAATACTGTAAATAAAGAGCATCCGGGTTCGGATGAGAACCATAAACCACAAACCGTCTCCCGTCCTCATTCCCGCGAATCAAATCAATATAATGCGTAACCGTCGTAAACCACCGATTAAACCAAATCCTCATACGAAACCTCTTTCATGCTGTAATTCAATAAAAACCTTCAACATTATTCCCTATCCGTTAATTTTTATACATGGTGACAGGCACCACAAAAAGACAAAACTTCAAATTGTCCGTCTCCAGTGGACAGTTGGCGGACAGTTTGCCATTTTGTTTTTGTTTTTTGGTATAATGTGGCCAAGGTTTAATCTTGTGTTGGGGGGTGATGGTATGTGTGGCAGGTTTACGTTGACGGCGCCAGTGGATGTGCTGCTGGATCGGTTTGATGTGGAGTTTTTTATGCAGGAACAGGAGTATGCCCCTAGTTATAATGTGGCGCCTTCTCAATCGGTCTTGGCGGTAATCAATAATGGAGCGCATAACAAGATGGGGTTTTTACGCTGGGGCCTGATTCCCACGTGGGCCAAGGACATGTCGATTGGTTATAAAATGATTAATGCCCGTGCGGAGACGCTTACAGAGAAACCAAGCTTTAGAAATGCTTATCGGAAAAAGCGCTGTTTAATTGTTGCGGATAGTTTTTATGAATGGAAACGAGTAGACAACAAAACGAAAATACCGATGAGGATAAAACTGAAAAACAATGATTTATTTGCTATGGCAGGGTTATGGGAGAATTGGAAGTCACCCGAGGGCACCTCGGTTTTTTCATGTTCCGTGATTACGACAACCGCAAATGATCTTGTAAAGGATATCCATGACAGAATGCCTGTTATCTTAAGACCAGAGGATGAGCAATATTGGCTCAATCCTTATATTAACGAACCAAATCAATTAAATCGTTTTTTAAAGCCCCTCGATGAAAACTTGATGGAGGCTTATGAGGTTAGCCCTCTAGTAAATTCACCCAAAAATAACTCCATTGAGCTGATTCAAAAAATCTGCTGACCGCTCAAAAAAATTAGCCTGTTTGCCAAACTGTTATGAATTCACAGTTCAGGCCGGCAGGCTCTTTCATTCTATACTAAAGCTAATGTAGCATTTATTTTCATGACGAAGCTCATCACCGCTGTCGTATCAAAATTGCTGGCATCGGTTGTAACTCCGCTTACTTTTTTAACGATTTGTCTTTCAAGGAAGTTCATTTTACTAACAAGAAACTCTCCGCCAAAAATGCCATTTGCCATGGAATGTTGGCGTAGTTCCTCCGGAAATGCATCATTAAATTGCTCAAGTGCCGTTTCCCCGTCATGCCAGCAGCAAAGAAATAACCCGAGCCTCTTCGATAATAGTTGCACCTGATGTTTCCCAATAAAATGCTTCACTCTGCCTTGAATACTTCCGGCATGGATGGATCCGCCGACCAACACGATATCATAGTCCTCTACATTAAACAGTACTTTATCGCGTTTCAAATCAACTGCCAATACTTCTCCTTCTATCCATTCACTTATTAACTGGACAGCTTTTTCCGTCGTACCATGTGAGGAGCAATAAACAATTAATGTTTTCATTCGTCATCCTACCCTTCTCGGAAAAATGTTATCTCGATTAACTTTCATACTCTAGTTTACTAACCCAGCTGCTGTCTTTCCTTTAGTATAAAAGAAAATATTCTAGTATTTAGAATTAAAATTGGCAATATTTCTACAATAGTAGAAACTCTTAATCTTTGATATTTTTCCAATTTTACCAGTTTTATAACTTTTTCAAATCAATATGAAACTTCTTGAAACGAATTTCGTCATAGTATATGCTGAAAAATGCAAATCATATATAAAGAGAAATGGGGTTTTTTTAGTGAAAAAGTTTTGGATCATCATTTCAGCTATCACTATGACACTCGCTTTGTCTGCATGTGCCGGAAATGCAGAAGAAAAAACTGCCAAAGAAGAAGAAGCTGCAGGACCAACCAAGGAAGAAGTACAAAAATCTTTGGTTAAATTTTACATGGGTCTAGAAAAAGAAATCAATGCCGTTGACGTTGATTTAAATACTTATGAGGGCGCTGAAGAGCCCGATGCTGAGCAAAAAGCAAAAGCTAGTGAATCAGCAGCTGCTACTGCAGCAAAGGTTAAGGAAGTAGAAATTCCTGCCGAATTAAAAGACCAAAAGGCAGACATTGAAGCAGCACTAGAAGATATTTCAGCATCCTACCAAGCTAAGGCCGATGAATTAAAGAAAGATGCTCCTGCTCTTGATACCGCAAATGAAACCTTTACCCAAGGTGAAGAAAAATTAGGTAAAGTTTTTGAAGATTTAGAGCTTCTTAAACCAAGCTTAGCAAAAAGTGTAAGTTAACATGAATAAAAAAGAGTGCCCCGCTTGATTAAACAAACGATGCACTCTTTTTTAATGTTGAAGTATTTCTCCTTCTTCCGTAATCAAGAACACCTTTGCATTTTCAGCCCTTTCATCATTAGAATACCTGACCTCCACGAAGACAGGGAAATCGACAGACTGGAGATATTGGCTGAGCTCTTTCATTTTTTCCATTTCATTCTTTTGATTCACTTGATTCCAATTTGTTTTGATTTCAATCGGAATGCTTATGGCAAGCAATGAAACCTTTCCTTCTTCATAAATTTGAATATTCGGATCGATCTCTTCCTCCTTACCCTTTATCTGTTGGGCTTTGATTGAGGTTAGGTCGAGCGCAGGAAAAAGCTGCTTAATTTTTTCTTTAATTTCACTTGATAATTCACTTTCCCATATCACTTTTGGAAAATTGTCCGAATAACCAGCAGTAGAAAAGTGGTCTTCCTCTATCTTGAATACAAGGTTGGATTCGTCCTTCGGATGGGCATAACCCTGGTAAGTTTCACTTAAAAAATTGTATTTTATTTTTGTAAACACAAAGGTATCATCATATTTCTTTGATAAATATTTCTCCATATTTCTCTCTTGTGTCTGTTTTTGCCAAGGTGTACCATAAAAAACAGTATAAGCATAAAAACTAAAAAATAGAATGAGTACTGCAAAGACCATTAAAATCATTTTAGTGGTTTTTATTTTCCTCACCCCTTATTTTCTGAATATTATAACTATAATATTCGTTAAAGATAATGGGTATTCCTTCTTAAGAATTCAGCAGGTATCAAAAAAACTGACCCCTATGGAGTCAGCTTCTGTACTACGATATAATATCAGCCTGTTTTTTCAACTGAATCGTATTTGTATTCTTTTTCCCAGAAATCTGCATTATCGATTCCCAATTTTACTGGATCAAAAACAGGATCTTTTCCGTCTTTTAACTGGGCTTCGTAATCCCGAAGAATTTTCAAAGTTGGTTTTGTTAACAGCAGGATGGCTATAATATTTAACCACGCCATACTACCAACACCAACGTCCCCTAATCCCCAGGCTAGACTTGCAGTTTTAACACTGCCATAGAATGTCATGCCGCAAATGACAAATTTTAAAACATATACTGTCCAAGCACGATTTGTTTTTCGATTAATATAGGCAAGGTTTGTTTCTGCCATATAATAGTAAGCCATAATCGTTGTAAAAGCAAAGAAGAATAACGAAATTGCAACAAATGGTGCTCCAAAGCCCGGTATTGCCGATTCAACTGCTGCTTGTGTATATCCTGGTCCTGGTTCAATATCAGCAAGGTTGTTGACAATTACAGGAGCGCCTTCAGGTGTAACATTATACATTCCTGTAATGATAATCATAAATGCTGTTGCCGAACAAACTAACAGTGTGTCAATATAAACAGAAAATGCTTGAACGATCCCTTGCTTGGCCGGATGTGATACCTCGGCAGCTGCTGCTGCATGCGGTCCTGTACCCTGGCCAGCTTCATTCGAATAAATACCTCGTTTTACACCCCAAGAAATGGCTGCACCTAAAATACCGCCGAATGCAGCATCTGCCCCAAATGCACTTGTAAAAATTAGTTTAAGGACTGCTGGTAATTCTGAAATATTCATAAATACAATAATGAGAGCTACCAACACATAACCAAGTGCCATAAATGGAACAACCAGTTCAGCCACTCGGGCAATCCGTTTTACCCCGCCAAAAATAATAATTGCAAGTAAAACAACTAAAACCCCCCCAGTAATAGCCGGGTTAATTCCAAATGCATTCTCAACACTTAACGCAATACTATTCGCTTGTACGCCTGGTAAAAGGATACCTGTTGCAACTACTGTAACTACTGCAAACAATATCGCATACCATTTAATTTTTAGTCCCTTTTCAATATAATAAGCAGGACCTCCGCGAAAAAGACCATCCTGTTTTGTCTTGTATACTTGCCCTAAAGTAGATTCGATGAACGCTGAACTTGCTCCTAAGAAAGCCATCATCCACATCCAGAAAACAGCACCTGGTCCACCAAAAGCAATCGCAGTCGCTACCCCAGCGATGTTTCCAGTTCCTACCCTTCCAGACAATGCTAGACTCAATGCCTGAAATGATGAGATTCCAGCCTCGGATTTGCCGCCTTTAAACATCAGCTTTACAATATCCTTCATATGTCTTACTTGAAGAAATCTGGTAGCGATGGTATAAAACAAACCTACCCCTAAACATAGATAAATAAGTGCCTGACTCCAAATAATTCCATTCAGCCAATTTACGATACCTTCCAAATTCATTCCTCCCTTTTTCTCTTTGACTTTTCTATTATATAACAGTCATTCTTCATTTTGAAAGAATTTTTTTAATATTCAATATAATAAAATTCAAAAAAATAAAACCTATCATTTAATTTGATAGGTTTGGAATCCATATTTCTGTATTACATGTTCTAAAGGTTTATAGTCACGAATATAATTATATTCATCTTTTGTACCCTTATAACATCTCATATAAGTCGCTTTATCCCCGATTATCACGGTTAAATTCCACACTTTGCCAATTTTTAATAACATCCGGAGGAAATACGATCCTGCAAATTACCTTGGCTACTTGATGATAGTCTGTTTTTTCATCACATTGTTTTGCTTTTTCATGCGCATTTTCCGCCAGCAGCATCATGGACCATGTTACTGTTTCTAAGTCTAAATCCTTCCAGGTAAGACCCTGCTCATACGCTTTTTTAAGCCCTGATAAAATTCTTTCGTGAATAGCCCGCTTTGCTTGCATAAGAACCTCTGCCAACTCCGGGTCCTTTGGCACCAATTCCGGCAGCACGCGGTGTAAGCCTATTTCGTTCAACCGTTGTTCATGCGCTTCCAGGAGTGATGCAATTAAACGCTCTGGGTCTGAAGTTCTCCAGCAAGGTTCCGGAACCATAAGTTTTTCAATTTGATCTTCTAACAGAGATAACAAAAGCTGTCGTTTATCTGAAAAATACCGATAAAACGTTCCGGTGGCTACCCCTGCATCAGCAGCAATTTCCTTTGCCGTTGTTTGTTCGTATCCCTTGGAAATAAACAATTTATGGCCACTTTCAAGTAAAGCTTCTCTCTTTTGGTGTGCCCGTTCCTGTTTCGGTACAAAAGGGAACCTGCCAACCAAAAGTTCTTCCCGGTCTGACATTTTTATCACCTCGTTCATTATCATACCACAAAATAATAAACATGAACTATTGTTCATGTTTTTCGTTGACAGAATTTCTTAGACATGTAATACTTGAACTACAGTTCATGTTATGTTCATTCTCTTGTTCACACCCCTTGGCAAAGGATGAATTTAACATGAACAAAATTAATTTATTTTTTACTTTTTTAACACTTTTTACTCGCTTTTTTTAATTTTCATCATATATAATTATTCTAATTACTTTGGAAGGTGTTGATCCATATGGCAAACCAATCTGATTCAAAAAAAATCTCGGTTAATTCAACTATTTCATTAAAGGGAATTGTAAAAGCCATCTTCAACGATACCGTTCATGTTCAAATTGGCGGAAAAATTATAACACTGCCCAAAGCGGAGTTTACCTTTGATAAACCTGTAAATTAAACAGGAACGTTCTAGACATTCCTATTTGAAATATACATCGCCCATCACCTAACCGTGATGGGCTTTCTTTTGGATTTGGCTGTGTTAAACTTGCCTGTTGATTTGCGCTACAGGCGCTTCGCTTTCCGCGGGCGGTCCGGGGAGCCTCCTCGGCGCTTATACGCCTCCGGGGTCTCCCCTGCCCCGTACTCCCGCAGGAGTCTCGCGCCTTCCGCACAAATCAACAGAGTTAAAAATCAACAATGACGTTTAACACAGCCTTGGATTTAAACAATACAACCTCTTATCAGGAGGATAGAGCAATTATTCTAAGAATACATATCTTTATTGTTAACTGCTCCTTTGTCATCATTTCTTACAGTTGTATATCCTGTTATATCCGGTTTGTATTCCGAAAATGTCTAATGGTACCATCATAGTGTGGTGCAAAACTATCGCATTTGCGATAAAAACCGGAGGGGTTTATTATCCATTTTTTGAATTTGAATTATACAAATCTGATGGAGAAAGCCATGTTGAATGCCCATGGAGTATGTTATGAAGTATATAGACGAAAGCATGATGTAAGAATGCAGGTTGAAAAACGCCGTGAAAAAGAATATTTAATCAGCCGCCATATTCATGCAGTATTGGACAGGAAAATAAACAGGTGATAATGGATCTAACTTAAAATATATATTGATTTATAATGAGGTCTTGTAATCAGTCTCATTAAATAGGCAGAATCGTCCGCGTTCTGCCTTCTTTTTTTATTTAGGAAATTAATAATTGAACGTGAGTTCGTTACTCCGACTCCATGCCCATAAAACTTATCATTGCCAAAAAAGATAACATTTTCCGCCCGCCACCATGGCTGTTTTGGGTCAAAATCCGGATTATTGAAATGGAGTATATCCCCGATTAAATAATCTTCCCCTACTTTTTGACTCATCGGGAGATCCTCATCAAAATGCCAGCTGTATAAATAAAGTCTCCTGAAATAATGATTAAAATCTCGTGTTCCTATTGACTTAAGTACAGCAAGATACATTACGATCACTTTTGCGGTAGCACATTCAAATGCATAAAGCGAGCCATTTTTTACAATGTCTGTAATCGCTATGGATGGAACTGCTCCCTCTTTTAAGAGAAATGCGCCATTGCTCAACCGGTTCCAGTATTTTTTGTTACAAAATGCATAGGTAAATGTCGTAAACTTAGCTCCGCTTTTATTCAAATCTTCTGCCGCTCTTAACGTGTTTTCCCTTACTAATAACTCAAACTTCAATAGATTTATTGAGTCGTAGTCATATATGACAGTGTATCCAGCCATCTGTTTAATGATTTCCTTCTGAACAGGTCTTGTTATTTCTTTAAAAAGCACTTCAGGTTCAAACAATCGTCCGTTTATTCTAATCATTTTTATCCCCCCGACTCTTTTTAAACTTATATGTTACTTTAGGTGCAAAAAATACATAAAAAAGCCAGGATTCATTACATGAACCTGGCTATCAATTAACTGCTAATCAATTTTTATTCTTTTATTTTTGTCGAACTTGATTATAAGTCAATTTTCCACCTGCCGAGGATTCAACTATGATGGTTCGATCTTCTCCTACCGCTTTACCAGTTCCACGGTATCTAAATGCTCCTGTTGTATCTACATCAACTTCTGCTAACTTATTTAAAGGATCCACCGATCCGACATAAATGGTGACCTTCACATTCGGCCCAAATGTAGTTGAGGTTCCATCAATCCTCCAAGATCTGTTTCTTCTGTCATATTCTGCAGCGGCAACTGTTAGGTTATCAGGGAGAATAGTAACTTTAACTTCATCCTCGTGTGTCGTTTTTCCATCCGCTCCTCTTGCCGTTAATTTAAATGTTAGGGTACCGGTTTTTTTAGGAGCCATAAAGGTCGGTTTAACAGGGTTACTCAAATTCAGGGACACTGGAGTACCATCAAGCTGAGACCATTCATAAGTTGCTGCGTTTTGTGATGCACTGCCATCCAGCGTTACAATCGTGGATACGGTGGTAGTTTCATTAGTAGTCATTTGTTGTATATCAACTTGGTCAGCTCCTGCGTTTGCGACTGGTTGCGGAACATTTCCAGATATGTTTACTGTGACGTCACTTGTTGATTCTCCATCAGGACTAGTCAGAGTTAATCTAAATACAAACGTTCCACCTGTAGCAGGTGCAGTAAAGGTTGGCGTTAATGTATCAGAACCAGTCAGCTCCACTGTTGGGTTATCTGGTGAAACTTGTTCCCATAAAATAGTTGTGTTTTCTGTACCGCCAGTATTATTACCTTGAAGGGTAACGGTTGCTCCGGCGTCTACAGTTTGGTCAGCCCCTGCATCGGCTATTGGCGGATTTGAAGGTGAAGGGCCTCCTTCGATATCTACTAGAATGGTAATGCTGCCACCACCACTAGAAGTAATGGTAATGTTCGGCGGAACAAAAGCCGGGTCAGCAATAGACACCGTACCATTCTCAATAGGTTGATTAAACTCTTTAACCGTTAATATCCTCGCTTCGAATTGATCACTTGAAACACCTTTTACAGTGAGCGTGTTATTATCTATGTTATATGTGGCTTTTGCATTATCAATTTTATCCACAGCTTCCATATTTTCTATGACTGTGTCTGGGTTATCACTTGTATTCTTAATGGTTATTTTTGGAATAGTAGTTCCTGAAAATGTAACACGAGTAAAGTACTGACCATTTGCTCCATCCATAACAATTGGTGTTGTAATATCTGTAGTAGTTACTTCTACCGTTTGTGATTTTGATTCTTCGGTAAAAGCAAATATATCAATCGTCCCCTCACCTGCAGTAGTTCGGCTGTATGTAGCCCGCGTTTTTTCTACCCCAGAGGTTGTTGCTTCTTTACCCATTACACTAAACATATCTGTCTGAATACAATTTGGATTCTGTGTACCATCTGTATTTCTACAAGCATTCGGAGAAAAGGCACCATTCGCCCCATTACGCCCAATGCCTGGTCCTTCAATGCGGAAATAGTTTTGACCATTTACCCCGCCGACTATCTTATGGTCTACGTTTGGGTCACCAAGATAGCCAGTTGGTGCTGCAGGAGTAACTTCGGGATCCCACTTTATGAATCTTCCAATACGGCTATCCATTGCAGCTGAAAAGCCGCCGGTTATTCCAATATCTTCAGTAAAGTTGATTTCACCGACAATCGGGTCATCCTCATCCTCAACTTCTGCAACAAATTCGTCAGTCCCATAAGGATGGATTACCTTGTATTTTTCCCCCGCAATCAGTCCATCTACCCTAATTCTAACCCTTCCAAAAACAATTTGGTCGCCTTCTATAGGAACTTCTTGAGCAAAAGCCGCTTCAAGCTGAAAGCCTCCAAGGGCTCTTCCGCCCGTCCCCGTTTCCATTTCAGCACCGGCAAGCATATAAAACGACTCATCTGGGAAATTTCCTGTTGCTACAGAAAGAGGCTGACTTGTATCAATACCAAATTCGGCTGCATCAAACGCACAAAGAGGGTCATTATAATCCAAACATAGTTCTAATCGTGTTCCCTCTGAATCTTTATACCAGAGAGGATAACCTGTTGCATTATTAATCGGTCCCACCTTTGAAAGCCTAGGAGGTTCTTCTGCGGCGCCAGTATTCACCCAAAAAATTCCACTGCTCAAAATTAATACGAGCGTCAACAGCGATAGATAAATACGTTTTAGATGTAATTTAGTTTTCTTTTTTTTGTTTGTTTTCTTCCTACTTAAAACTCTTTCATCCATCAACAGCCCACCTTTTTCTGATTCTTTTTTACCCTAGTATTCTTAAAAACTTAATACCTATTACCCTTTTCATTTTTTGACATTTTTATTCTTGTTAATAGGTACATAGACCTATATCAACAACATTATCGTAGAGTATTAATGTAAATATTTATTTTTTATAGAATAGAGGACAGTGAAATGTTTTGACCTGCCCTCACGCTATATTTCTAAGAAACACTATTTTTCAAGGGTTACGGCAGCCGATCAGGCAGCGGTAATAACTGACTTCTAGGTTGGTTATGAATACGTAGCAATCCCCACAAGCCGCCTTCTAAATATCTCCTAAGTTTCATTTCGCGGTAGACATAATCCCCAGCCAGATTCATTAATCCATTTTTTTGTATAGGGACAATATCTAATGTTTCCCCTGGAGTAATAGAGCCTTGGCTTGAAACGAGCTTCGAATTTGGATCTGTCCATTGATAACGCCATAGGTGACTATGAAGTGTAAAGACACTGCCTCTTGATCGGTCCGCCGTATGCATTACCCTTAGGCGGATCGGGTCTCCGACATAGGCTTCTGGCATTGGCGTTGATGGATCACCATGAATAATAGAACTAAAAATTAACGATTTATCAGGGTTGGCAGCCAAACGGTGTTTAAACGGTTCAGAACTATAGTTAATACCCTTTTCACCTTGATCCTCCATATCCATATGGCCGGGACTTGGTGTTGGAGAACTGCCATCCTCACCGATTAAATACAAACCATCAGCAAACAATAGCACTTGTTCTCTAAAATCAGGCTGACCGGGTACAATAATATCTGCTCGGGCACCTGACATAATTGCTGTACCTGATTTTGGATCACGGTAAGTAGATCCTTTTGGTTCTATTATCAGGGATCCATATGCACCGTGTAATCGGTGACTTCTAATATCACCATAATCATAGAGGACCGTACTGCCATACTCTTTATCTGCATACCAAGAATAGGATATTCTTTCACCAGGACCGATGGTTTGATCATAATTGTAGCCAATGGTTGCTCCATCTGACCCCTGCATATCGTACTGCACCATTTGTGGATGTAAAGATACACGATTGGAATTTTTCCATGTTACTTGGTTTGCCATTAAAAGGGATGGGTCTGATTCATTTTCAAGCGGGTCAATTGGCAGCTTATTTGTCAAGGTGACTTTTATACATTCTCCGTCATTTGCCCGGATAACAAGCGGCTCTGCAGCCTTTTTTCCATCTTTAATAGCCAGGAAATCTTTCGTAAGTGCAAACATGATTCCATAGGGATCATGATCCCCGTATTTATTGTATTGAATATCCTTCATAAAGGCGGTAACATCAAAATATTTTATCGGAACACCAGGAGGACATGGATTGCCCGGTGTCGGTGCTTTTCGGGGCCTTTGACCCGTCTTTCTCATCTGTACAGCTTTCGCCGGATCGACTTTTGCTATTGGAATCGGCCTATCCGGAAGCATTTGTAGTGTATCGGTCCGTTCACCCCAAATCCTGACAAATCCCCATAACCCGCTCCACAAATCTTCGATTGGCTGTGATGACCATAAATAATCCCGCTGACTAACCCCCACAGGATTTGGCTGGATGGCCATGGTAAACTGTTCCGATGTTCCAATGGTCTGTGTTGAGGTTAATTCTGAATCATTATCTCCTGCTTCACGTTTCCAACTTAAGCCATGGAGATTAAAGTTATGCTGTGTTTCGTGCGCCCCTTGAATTAAGCGTATCTTAATTGGATCTCCCGGGTAGCTTTCAATGATAGGTGTTTGGGGGTCTCCATGTACCCATGAACTAAAGACATAAGCGGGATCGGCATTATTTCTTCTAAAAAATGGCTCATTGGAATAATTAACAGCCGTATAGCCATGCGCATGTTTGGTATCTTCCGGGTCTGTTTCCAGTGGCAGCATATTGCCGTTTTTATCTACTAATCTGGTAAAATCGTGATAGATTAGTACTTGCTCACGAAAATCCTCTTTTCCTGGATGAACAATCATCGCTTCTGTCCCGGATCTTATTGGTTTGCCTGTCTTTGGATGCAGCCATTGTGATCCCTTCGGTTCAACGATTAAAGTACCAAAAGTTCCATGGAACCCCTTCCCCCCAGCAGACATATGATCGTGGAAAAGGATGGACCCTTCTTCATCTGCATACCATCTGTAACGAATTTTTCCACCCGGTTTCGTACCTTGATTATAGTTCCATCCTACTGCAGTCCCATCAGACCCCAGGGGATCATATGCAACATAATGGATATGCATGGATAAAGAATTGGGCTCTGGTGCATTGAACAGATGGTTTTCTAACGTTACCTCTACACAATCACCTTGATTGGCACGGATTACTAATGGCCGAGGCCTTAGTTCTCCATTCAATACCTTTTGTTCATCCTCCTTGAGCAAGAACATTCTTCCTTCAGGATCAAAGTCGCCGGCATTATTATAAACAATTTGTTTTTGTATGCCGACAACATTGTATTTACGAACAGGGGCATCATTCGGGCAGCGATCGAAATTGGGCGCACCTGGAACTTGTGCACCTAGAGCAGCCTTCTCTTTTTCTGTTGGCGGACGAAGTTCAGGATCAGGTGCAGTTGGCGGCCTTTTACCTAATTCGCCAGGAATAAATGCCGGAAAGCCTGGGTTTTCTGCAGTTGGACTTGGCGGTGGTTCTCGGTCTTGTAATGGCAGTAGGTCTGGCTGTGCCTTATCAAAAACACGCATCAGCCCCCACATTCCTTCCAAATAATGCGGGAATAAGTGGCAGTGCCATAGATAATCCCCTGGTGCTCCTTCGCCATTCACTGCATACCCAGCACCAAATGCCAAATCTGCAGTTTGAGAATCTCCGATATTAAGAGTTTCTGAATCTATTGTATTGGTTTTTTTCGTATCACTTTTCCACCGAAGGCCATGGAGATGAAAAACGTGATTTTCATCGCTGTTCGCCCCAATCACACGATACTTTACTGGATCCCCAACATACGAACGTGTGATAGGTGTTGCAGGGTCACCAAAGACCCATGAAGAATAAAACATGGTTGGGTCTTTTCCATCTTCCCCAAGCGCATTTTTCATTCGTTCATCTAATGGTTCAGCACGATAATTTACTGCATACAGTTCTTTTTCATTTGGGTCCTCTGCATGTGGTTCCTCTTCATGAGGTGCCTCCCCCCCTTCCTCGTGCTCTTCCCCTTCTTCTTCTGTGTTTTCTTGTGACATGGTGTTGCCAAATTGAGCACTAATACCATCATGAAAAAAGAGGGCAAATTCACGAAAGTCTGGTTGGTCAGGCAAATGGATATCAGCATATAAACCGCTTTTTAACTCTTCTCCCGTTACCGGGTCGGTCCACTTGGCCCCAGCAGGTTCAACAATGAGAGCTCCAAACAAACCATCTCCCATCGTTCCTTTTCCGCCAGTAGGGTCCGTAAAGTAGGTTAGGTCTGCCCCATTGTAAAAAAAGAACGTTCCTTCCTCTACTGCATTCCACGTGTATAGAATTTCTGAGTTAGGAGCGGCAGTGGAATCAGGGTTATAACCTGCGGAGGTCCCGTCAGTATCTTTTACGTCATAGCCTACTCCTTCAATGTGAATCGATGCCTTTTCACTTAAAAGATTGCTAAACGTAACCTGAATGCAGTCACCTTTATTGGCACGGATTGTGAGCGGCTGGATTTCTGGCACCGGTTTCCCTGGATGTTCAGCCACTGCTTTTAGAATGGTATCGATGTTCTCTCTTAAGGTATAAATTTTTGCATGTGGATCATGATCGCCAAATTTGTTATAGACCATATTCACCTGTATGGCCGTAATATTAAAGGTTCGGATAGGGGCATCCTTCAAACATTTATTTGGCGGCATTTCAAAATTAGCTAGTGATATGGGACTTGTTTGCGTTGTAGAAGATTTTGTCTGTATGATGGCATCGGTTGGATTGGTTGTTTGACTCGGGATCGGTATCACGTCATTTGCTTTTAATTGAGGGGGGATATTATTAGGTAAAGGGGTGGAGATTTGGGCTAGTTTCGATTTGGCAGTTGAAAGACTTCTATTCTTATCAAATGCTAATGCC
The DNA here is from genome assembly GCF_946151075.1 of Neobacillus sp. Marseille-Q6967. Classification (GTDB taxonomy): domain Bacteria; phylum Bacillota; class Bacilli; order Bacillales; family Cytobacillaceae; genus Neobacillus. The sequence continues at coordinate 2,079,677 of NZ_OX267715.1, forward strand.
TGCTTTAAATCTGCTGAATGAACAATGAAGAAAACGGATAAAACCACTACTGAAACCAGGGCTAATAAACTAATCGATAAATAGATATACTGTTTTTGTTTCAACCTTTGTTCCCCTTCCAAAAATATTTGTTCTTTGTTCACTCAATTTATGTAGATGACCAAGACCTATAAATTTTTATATGTATAGGACTAAACTAATATTACTTTTATATCATTTAATTTGTATTTTCGTTCAAAATATAGGACAAAAGACACAAAAAAGGAACAACGGATAATTCCACTGTCCCTCCTAATGGATAAAGGATGCAAGAAAACATTAAGCCAAGATACAATGTAAAAATAAAAGAACCTGCAAATAGTATAGCAAAAACAGGACTTTTAAATTTAAAACTAATAATAATTAGGGCCAAAAATAATACTGATACCATCATTAAGAAAAGTGACAGGAGGGTTGGAACAAACTCTATTTTTATTAGTCCAGTTAGATCTTTTCCGAGTATCCATTCCATCCATGTCGGAGCAACAGGTGTAAAATCAGTTGTATGATTTTCATAGGGAGGTGAAATGGTTCCCAATATACCAGTAAAGTAGAAAACAAACATTAATATTAAACTCTCCGCTTTCAACCAAATTCGTGGTTCAAAAGAAGCTTTTGATTTAACTTTTTTTACCAGAATACCGTTTATTACAGCAAATGCAATGACTGGAATAATACTTAGATGTTTTAGTAATAACATCCGGCCGTAGGGTGATGCCCATCCATTTAAGTAATCTTTTGGATTTTCTATTGTAGACAAAATAACAAATCCAGTTGCAAAGATATTGACCATACAGATGATGGCCAAAGGAGTAAACCACATCAAAAAATCCGGCCAATTCTCACGATCTTTTGAAAACCAAGCAACATGCAGAAGAACACCGACCCAAATAACAACCATTAAAAAGTGGGTTGTATGAGAGAATAATCCAACAACAAAGGACTGAGATGACACATGACTTCCGTAACCTACTGCTACGACCATCAAAAAAATCCAAAATGCTTGTAAATACTTTGACCTTTCAAGATAAATGCTCAGCCATAGAAAAATGGAAAAAATGGTAGTAAACAGCCAGACATGCCCCACTTGAAAGCTAAATAATACGGTTGTCGCTGCCTCCGCAAAACCAACATTCCCTCTAAAAAATAAAATAACTTGAATAACAGGAACAAATGTAAAAACAATAATGAACAGCGTACATAGAAGCAAAAATTTTTGGGCCAACACAATCTTAGGCTTTTTCGATTCGGGGACAAATTGAAGAGCCACATAACCTGCTAGAAGGGAAAATGCCACATAATTACCTAATTCAGCCAGAGATGAAATGATACTCATACTTCTATCCTTTCCTTCTTACCAGCAATAAACCTGTACCTAAAACAATAAAAAATCCTAATAAAATGGGAAGGATGCTTGTTTGAGATCGCTCTTTCTGGCTTAGGGAATCGTTTGTACTCTGTATCCCTGTTACTTCTTCCACCTCAGCCGATTGTGAGAGCTCCTTAGGGTCATCCTGATTATTTGTTAATATATTGGAATCATTACTATTTTCCTGATTTTCTATTATCTCTTCTTTTTCCACTGCAAAATGGATTTGACCTGTTATTGGATGACCATCCTCACCTGAAATACTCCAGTCAATAATATATTGGCCCGACTGTAATGATTCCGAAAAAGTCCCTATCATCATATCGGCTTCAATTTGAACCTGAAGCCCTGAAACTTCAGCCCCGTCTCTCGTTAGATTCATTGTGCTTAACTTTTCTATGGTCCCATCAAAGGTTAAAATAATCTCCTTTCTTTCCTCAATAACCACTTCACCCTCTGCAGGGATTGAGGAAATCAAATGAGTATGTGCAAGCGTTTTTCCTGGGAGTATCAGAAAAAGAATAAGAAATAAAGTAAATAACTTTTTCAAAAGATGGGACTCCTCTCTATATTGTTTTTTACTGCCCTAAAATAAACTTATTCATGACCGTATTTATATAGTACAAATGTCCTGTTAAATACTATTAATAGGATAATAGTTGTTGCTAGAACAAAAAAAGCATTCATAGGAAAGAAACATCCTACAAATGCCTGCTATATTAAAGTTTTATCCTTATTCCGCTTTCTTCTGCGATACGGCTCATCAGATTGGAAGGTCGTCATAAATCCAGCCACTGCACTTGCCATACACAGCCTTGCATTCCGGCAGACAGAGGTTTTCCATTTATCTGGTTCGATACTGGCTGCCTCGGCACTGTTGGACACTTTTGAAATATAAAAAAACCCCTCCTGGTTTCCCAGGAGAGGCGAGGATTAGGCAATATATTCTTGTTTCGCTAACTTTACAATTTCTAATGATTTGATATGATACCCGTCAATTTCAAGGACTTTAAATTGGTAACCGTCGAACTCAACGGTATCTCCTTCCTTGACATCCATTTTTTCTGATAAGATCCATCCACCGATCGTATCCATGTCTTCTTCTTGAATATCAAGGCCGAACAAATCATTAATTTCGTCAATCAGAACTTTCCCGTCGACTACTGTTTTGTTTTCATTAATTTTATTAATTTCCGGTACTTCATCACCATCAAATTCGTCACGAATTTCACCGACAATTTCCTCTAGGATATCTTCAACGGTGACTAATCCGGATGTACCGCCATATTCATCCATTAAGATTGCCATATGCATTCTGTCTTTTTGCATTTTCAACAATAAATCATGAATAGCAATTGATTCAATGACTTGAATAACCGGACGAATATATTTTTCAATTGGAGTATCAAGGTTAATACCGCTGATATAATCTGTTAACACTTCTTTCATGTTAATCATACCCACAATATTATCCTTTTCACCATCAATCACTGGATATCTTGTATAATTTTCTTCTTTCACCACTTCAAGACATTCTTCAAGTGTTTGTGATCGGTCAAAAGCAACGATTTCTGTACGGGGTACCATAATTTCCTTCGCAATTCGATCGTCAAATTCAAAGATATTGTTTACATATTTAAATTCAGATTGATTAATTTCTCCGCTTTTATAACTTTCAGAAATGATAAGCTGGAGTTCTTCCTCTGAGTGAGCCGATTCATGCTCAGATGCAGGTTTTAAACCAAACAAACCTGTTACCAAACGTGCAGAACCATTTAACGTCTTAATAAAAGGATACATTACTTTATAAAAGAACATCATCGGTCTAGCAAAAATTAAAGTAACAGCCTCAGCTTTATGAATAGCAACTGTTTTAGGCGCCAATTCACCAACTACCACGTGTAAAAATGTTACCGATGAGAATGCAATTAGGAATGATAAAATACTTGAAGCTGATTCAGGTAAATTAAATTGAACAAATAGCGGGTGTAGCAAATGCTCCACCGTCGGTTCCCCTAACCAACCTAAGCCTAACGCTGTTACAGTAATACCTAATTGACATGCTGATAAGTATTCATCCAGATTCGTGATAATTTTTTTAGCGACAATGGCGTTTTTATTACCTTCAGCAACAAGTTGATCAATACGAGTACTACGGACTTTTACAATCGCAAATTCGTATGAAACGAAAAATGCTGTGAAAGCAATTAAAATTGCTATTAATACTAAGTTTATTATGGTTGTCAATGATCTCCTTACTTTTTATGAACAAAGTAAGGAATACACCTCCTGGTTTGTATAAAAGTTGTTTTTACCCAAATAATAATAATAAGGTTTGAGCTAACGGCATACCTTTGGAGGAAAGTTTATTCACTACCATCTCTTTTTGGTGTTGATTGAGTTTTTGCAGAAACGGTTCAATGGCATCGATTTCCTCTTTTAGATGATGCATAAGAATTCCGATTTGCTCAAAATGTTTTTCTAGTTTTTCTTTATCAATACTGTAATCTGCTTTTAATAATTCAATTGAAGACTTAATCTCATCAAGTGGCATATTAAGATTTTTATAGTGTTCAACTAAATCTAAAATCTGGATGCTGTCCTCTCCATACAATCGGTAATTAGAATCTGTCCGAACAGGGTTTAGTAAGCCTATTTGGGTATAATAATCGATTGTTCTTTTGGAGAGGTTTTTCAATTTAGCAATTTCACCGATACGATACAACTTCCCAACTTACTCACCCCTTCCTATTAATATAGTAAAATATAACATAACTTGAACTGTACAGTCAACGTTTTGGTTCAAGGGTCATACTTTCATGACCCTTGTTTTAGACGCTCCATTATTCTTCGTTTGCGATAAAGCATCACACCAGCCTCAGATAAATCATTAATCATTGTCCTATTGGTAATGGCTCCGAATACGAGACCAGCAATGGGCACCATTTGAAATAATTTTTTCCAGCCAAACTGATCCCTATATGTATAAACAACCTCCCGCCATCCTTGCAGCTGGGACATCATTTCTGAAGACTCTTTATCCTCCTTATAATATGCGGTAAGTTCATTTAGGATTGCCCGCTTTCCTACAATATCCGCGGAAGAAAATTGAAGACATTTGATAATAAAAATTCTCTCGGTCTTATCAGTTGGATCAAATCCATGTATAATGGCAATTTCCTGCAAGGTTTTTAAGGATATCGCCAATATGGCTGGAATATCGATAGCCAAGGTAAAAATCCCGCCAATTCCGGTGCTTGCTCCTTGGACGGCAGCTACTTTCTTACGCTGTTCAGTTATTTTTTGACTAAGGTTATTCATTGTGCTTAAAGGAATATTCTTTACATCATTTATGTTATCTATCGGGCTATTGGTTTCCTTTTCTATCATGTTTAAAACTGATTTTTCATTCACCAAATAACTGCCGCCTGTCTGAATGTAGTTTCCCAGTTCTTCAAGTAATGTACCGATTTTATTATGGATAAATTTAGGGGTGATTTTATCCAAGAGCTTAAAAGGCAGTCGTCCTAGTCTTTCCCATATCCATAAATTACTTTGGTCTTTCTCCCACTTTTCGATTTCGGCTAATTCTTTCTCTAATTCTACTCTCGTTTCCATTTTTTCACCTCTATCCTTATTATAGTCTAATTTACAAAAAAAACCGTTCATGGATACCCCATGAACGGTTCATCTGGATTATACACCTTGATTAAAAATATCTGTTAAAACAGGAACAATTTGTTTCTTTCGGGAAACAACGCCCTTAAGTATAGCTGTGTTATTATTTAACGTAACATTATACGCTTTTTCTACTGCTGCCGTTTTGTTCCCTAAAGCTAATCCAACGCTGTCATTTGTTAAAATGTCAGTAACAACAAACAAGAATAAATCCAAGTTCTTCTCTTCAATGACTTTAGAAATTTTAGCTTCTAGTTCAGCCTGGCGTTCTAGAACTTCTGCTGTATCAACAGCATTAACCTGGGCAATTTCTACTTTACTAGAACCCATTTCGAATTCTTTTGCATCCAATGAGATTAATTCTTCAACGGATTTATCACTTAAATCCGCACCAGCCTTCAGCATTTCTAAACCATAGCTGTCTGCATCCACACCGGCAATGGCTGCTAATTCACGGGCAGCTGCAACATCTTCTTGTGTGCAGGTCGGCGATTTAAACAGCAAAGAATCAGAAATAATCGCAGATAACATAAGTCCGGCAATTTCAGGTTTGATTTCCTTGCCATTTTCTTTATACATTTTGTTTAAAATGGTTGCGGTACAGCCAACCGGCTCGCAGCGGTAATATAAAGGATCGCTTGTTTCAAAGTTTGCAATGCGGTGATGGTCGATTACTTCTACTACACGAACATTGGTGATATCATTCGCACTCTGCTGACGCTCATTGTGGTCAACTAAAATAACTGAATTTACTTCAGTAGCAACGGTTTCAACCAGGCGTGGGACCTCTGCATTAAATGTGTCAAGTGCATATTGTGTTTCACCATTAATTTGACCAAGGCGGACAGGCTCAACATCCATTCCTAATTGTTTTTTCAAATCTGCATAGGCAATGGCAGAACAGATCGAATCTGTATCAGGATTCTTATGACCGAAAATAAGTACTTTTTCCATTTTACTGCTCCTAATCATATAAAATTATGTAAGACCTTTATTGAAAACGGTCCTAACGCAAATTATATATGAATGTGCTATAGGATTCAAAAAAAATTTATTTAATTAAAACATTTTACCATCTGAACCTGCTCAGTCGTTTTCTTAAATCCATTCTCTACTAAATACTTGATTGCTGGATTTGATAAAGAGGCATTAACAGTCGTAAAGTTTACCATTCTGCTTTCTTCCTGTGTCATAGCAGCAAAAATAGCCTTCATCAAATCTGCGTTTACTTCTAAAAGCTCCAGTTGAAATAGAAATACTTTTTCCAGTTTCCCTTCAAGATTCCAAATTCGTTTAAATAAGCTATACCCAAGTGGTATCTGTTCCTGATTAAAGTAGACCTGTGATTCACCTGTTTTCACGCTTTGCCACTGACATTGCCACGGTATGTTATCCTTGTAAAAAGATAAGCTAGGAAGCCTTTCTGGACGGATTGTTCTAATTTGTATTGAATGATTCCGTTTTAACTCTGGAGTTCCATTTAGGTAAACGAGGGAATCGTTAATTTTATAACCATACCTTTCATACAATCGGATGGCTTTTTCATTTTCTTTAATAGCTTCAAGTGTAGCAACGTCAACTACTTCCTCTTCATAGATTTTTAAAGTTTCCTCCATTAATAATCTGGAAACTCCTTTTCCACGATACTTGACGGCCACTCCAGTACCGCCATTCCAAGCGGTTTTTTTACCTGCAATGGTTCGAAACCCATTGACTACAATCCCAACGGGCTGCTGGGCATCGAAGGCAACAATGGAATGATTTAGAGAAAGCCCCTCATTTACGAGTCTGTTAAAGAATATTTCCGGTGTCAATTCTATTTGCACAAAATAGCCTTCAAATCCTTGATTCCAAGCGGTAATGATTTCCTGTGGTGTACATTCTGTTAATCTCTTAAAAATAATGTTCATTACTTTCCCCCCTCAAAATGCTCCATGATAGATTATTACTAAGAAACCCAGCCAATAAAACAGGCTGGGTTCTCCTAATCTATTATTTCACACCAAGTGGTACGACCCTTTGACCGATTGCCGCGATTAATTCTTTCGGCATAGGGAAATTTAGGGCGGCAGGGTCTTTCATAACCGCCGGAACTGTTGCCTGCAGCGCTTCTTCTGAAATATTGTAGTCTTTGAAATCAGCAGGAAGGCCAACTTTATGCTGCAGCAAACGGATTTTTTCCACTACTTTTGCCAAGGCAGCCTCAGCTGTATCATCCTTCACTTCCACATTCAAAGCAGCAGCCAGCTCATACACTTTAGGCAGATATAACATTGGCACCATTTCCATCACAACCGGCAGGAACACAGCATTTGCCAAACCATGCGGGATCCGGAACATCGCGCCATAAGCGTGAGCCATGTTGTGCACTGGGATTGCATTTAAGGCAAAACTAAAAGCTGTAATCCCCATTAAGCTCGCTTGGAGCAAATCCATCCTCGCATTCAAATTTCCTCCGTCCGCAACAGCAACCGGTAGATTTTTTTCAATCAAGCGGATGGCATGTAAAGCATAGGCATCCGTCAGGCCCGTAGCTGTAGGTGAAGCAAGTGCTTCAATCGCATGTGTTAATGCGTCAAACCCTGTAAATGCAGTAATAACCGGCGGCAAACCTACCGTTAAATCTGGATCCAGCACAGCCATATCAGCACTGATAAACGGGTTAATAATATTGGTTTTCATTTGGATATCTTCGTTAAAAATAACGGCAATCGGCGAAACCTCTGATCCTGTCCCTGCCGTTGTCGGGATCGCGATATGAGGTATCGGGATAAACGCTGCTTTCGGAAACTGTTCGTATAATAGTCCGCCTGGGATTGCTTCTTTAATATCAGATAACCCCTTGTGCAGTGCGTACTTTACCCCTTTAACAGTGTCAAGTACACTTCCGCCGCCAACGGCAAGTAGAGCATCTCCCCCAACTTCCTTGACATAACGGACCGCATCATTAATACAGCGGCTTTCAGCGTCCTGGCTGATGTCAAGATATTGGCCTACTAACTGTGGTCCGCTGCCATGTCCGGTTAAATTAAAAATCTCTGCTACCTTTTGGACAACACCTACTTTTTCCAAGCCTCTATCACTTAAAAGAACTACTCTCTTCGCACCAAGTCCTTCAAATAAACTTGGCACCATTGCGCGAGAATTTGAACCACTATAAATTCCAGTACGAAGCATAAACTGCGATAACGAAGTTTTCATTCATCTTCACCTCTATATTAGTTTTGGCCAAACAAGATTCCGTACCAGTTACGTCTTTCAAGTTCCGGCGACATCGACGTATGAACATGCTTCACCTGTGTATAGGCATCAAGTGAATGTTTGCCCATTTCTCTGCCAATCCCGCTTTGTTTATAGCCGCCAAACGGGGCATCGCTCCTGAGCATATGCCAGTCGTTGATCCACACCACACCGGCCTGAAGCTTTCTCGCAACATCATAAGCTTTGTTCACATCACGTGTCCAAACACCGGCTGCTAAGCCATAAATCGTATCATTCGCCATTCTAATCGCCTCGTCTAAATCAGAATAACGGATAACCGATAACACAGGCCCAAAAATCTCCTCCTGGGCAATCTTCATATCATTGGTGACATTGGTAAAGATCGTCGGCTCGATGAAATGTCCTTCTTCACAGCCGGCAACCTTCACTTCCCTGCCACCGCAGATGAGTGTGGCTCCTTCGGCTTTACCAGCCTCAATATAAGAAAGGATGGTTTCCTTCTGTTTCTTTGATATGACCGGACCAACATCCGTCGCTAAATCAAGTGGATTTCCCAGCTTTAATTTACTGGCAAGTTGAACGAGACCAGCAACGACTTGGTCATAAATTTTGTCAGGGACAAACAAGCGGGTTCCTGACTCGCACAGCTGCCCGGAATGTAAGAATACTCCAAATAAGCTGCCTGGCAGGGCGATGCTAAGATCAGCATCTTCTAAAAGGATGTTTGGAGATTTTCCGCCAAGCTCCAATGTTGTATTTTTTATCGTATTAGCTGCTAACCCCATAATTCTCCTGCCGACTTCCGTTGAGCCTGTAAAAGCTACTTTGTCTACCTTTGGATGATTGACTAAGCTTTCACCAACATCCGTGCCTGGTCCACAAATAACATTTATGACACCCGGAGGTACCACTTCGGAAATAATTTCCGCAAGCTTTAATGTTGATAACGGGGTATAACTAGCTGGCTTAATGACGACAGTATTCCCCATTGCTAATGCCGGAGCGATTTTCCAAGTGGCAATCACCATCGGCAGGTTCCATGGAGTAATCGCTGCACATACCCCGATTGGCTCTCTCCAGATAAAATTATGGGCCGGTCCTGGAAATGGTGGAACTGGCAATGTTTCCGAGAATGGATATTCTAGTGTAAAATTCGCTAATGTTTGGAAAAGATCGACCATTTGTAATATATCACTGCTGCCAATACGCCGAACCGTTCCGCCAGAGCTGATGGCTTCTAAATATGCCAATTCCTCCGCATGCTCTGCAATTTTATAAGAAATTGCGTAAAGCACCTTGGCTCGGTCTTTTGGATTTATGTTTTTCCATTCCGAATGATCAAAAGCATCTCTAGCTGCCTGGACTGCACGGTCCACATCCGCGGCGGTACCCTTTGCCACTCTTGCTACAAGCTGGCCTGTTGCCGGATTAAACACATCGAACGTTTCTTGACTACTTGCAGGCTCCCACTTTCCATTAATAAATAGTGGAAACGTTTGAACATCAACATTTACTGTCATATAAGTCCCTCCCTAAAGGAAAATAGTTTAAAATACTCCAAGTTCACTTTCTGTAAATCTATAAATCTCTTCAATCTTTTTGCCCCTAGCCCTTGCAAGAATCTCCATCCTTACCGATAGCTGCTTCAGCGTAAAATTCATTACCTCTTTAGGGTCACCTCCGAATGAACTTACCTCCTTTCCTTGAATCCCCTCTTCATTTAAGCTTAATGCGAGCGGTGTTAATTCCTGCATTTTGGCGGCAACGAAATCAAAGAGATGCGGGTGTTCACAAATTAACCGCTGCAACAAGAATGTTCCATAACCAATATGTCTGGACTCATCCTTCTTTAAATTTCCTATCCCTTCAAGTAGACCAGGCATCACTCCGGCCGTTTCCAACGCCTGATAAAACGAGAAATATCCTGTCTCTGCCAACACACCTTCAACAAACATATTGTAAACAACAGATGCTTCTGCAATGGCCTCAGGTGTTTGGTCGGTGACAAGGCGTTCCATCGTTGTTGGCAGAATTTCATAGAAGATTTTTTGATAGGTTTCTGTATGGTAATGGGAGAGGTCTCCTCGTTCACCAATCGCATTTAATACAAGCCGGAAAAATTCGGTATGTTTGGCTTCTTCGTATAAAAAGGTCGTTAAAAACATTTCTTCTTCTAGACGGCCTTCCTTTGCAATCGCCATGATGAGCGGCAGCAGATCAAGTGTAACCGCTTCTTCTCCTGCCTGAAATTGAGAGATTAAACGGAGGATATCCTCCTTTTGCTCGGCATTAAGGTTTTTCCAGTCACGCTGATCCTGACTAAAATCTATGTCAGCCGGGTTCCACGTACCGAGCCTTTTTGCTTTTTGATATAAGCGGAATGGGAAACTATCTTCAAGTAATCCCCGCTTACTAGTCGTTAAAATCGTTCTTTTTTCCATTTTCATTCTCCCTTTCAATAGTTGCCTATTTATTAGCTTTATTGGTTACTGTACTTCCTTTTCTTATTTATTTTCGATTGCCTATCAGTCTTGTTGGCAACCGTACTTCCCTGCCTGATTCAATTTCGGTAGTTTATCAGTCTTATTGGCGACTGTACTTCATTGCCTAATCCAATTTAGGTAGCCTATCAGCCTTATTGGTGACAATTTTCTTACCTAATCCAATTTAGGTAGCCTATCGGCCTTATTGGCTACCGTACTTTCCTGCCTGATTCAAATTCGGTAGTCTATCAACCTTATTGGCGACCCAACTTTTTTACCTAGTTCAATTCCAGTAGCCAATCCATCTTTTTGGCCACCGAACTTCCTTTTTGAACTCTATTTAATGGATTTCAAGTTCAGAGACGGTTTTTCGTAAATGGGTTTTTAAGATCTTCCCTACACCGTTTCTTGGCAGAGTATCAAGAAAGACTACTTTTCTCGGAGTCTTGTTTTTTGCCAGATGATCCTGGCAATATAAGATTAGCTCTTTTTCTGTTGCAGTTGCCCCCGGTTTTAGCACAACACAAGCCACCATCTCTTCTCCCATTCGTTCATCTGGGACACCTATAACCGCCACTTCGGAAACGCTTTCATTTTTGTTAAGAATTTCTTCTACATCCCTCGGATAAACATTAAAGCCTCCGCGGATAATCAAGTCTTTTTTCCGGTCAACGATATAAACATAACCTTCACCATCCATCCGTGCCATATCTCCTGTATGTAACCAGGAGTCCTGTAATACCCGTTTTGACTCTTCCTCGTTCAGGTAATAGCCAGGCGTTACATTATCGCCGTATACAAGCAGTTCCCCCACCTCACCAGCAGGAACCTCGAATCCGTGCTCATCCACTACCTTCACTTCCACTCCTGGAATTGGGATACCCACAGAACCTGGTTTAATCTCAATCCCTTTGCGGTGTGCCGTTACAATGGGAGCTGCCTCTGACAAACCATAACCTTCGTAAACCTTGGCACTAAACTTCTTTTCAAATGCTAAAAGGAGTGCAACCGGCAGTGGAGCCGATCCTGATCCCACCCACTCAAGACTTGATGTATCATAGCTGTCTGCATAAGGAAAGGAGACTAAGGCATGTATCATTGCCGGGACTGCGGAAAATGATCTAACTTGATATTTCTCAATAGCTTCAAATATACCTTTAATATCAAATCCTGAAAAAACAACAATGGAGCTTCCCGTAAGGAAACAAATATTGGTAACGGTAAGGCCGTAGACATGGGCAAGCGGCAGGATACCTATGGTGGTTCCCCGCTCTGTCTCGTTATGCTTTGCTGAATTTTCCGCGTTGGAGTTTAAATTTTTATGGGTTAACAGGACACCTTTTGGATTACCCGTTGTTCCTGACGTATAGAGAATGACCGCCGTATCTTCTTCATTGACTGTTTCCCATTTCCCTTGATCAACAGAATCTGTCATCAAATCATAAAAGTTGGTAACCTCTTCATTCGATGGCTGGTCGACCACCAGTAATAAAGGTTGAGCCGGCAGACCTTCCAACGCTTTTTCCATATTCTTTCGGATTGGCGAAGAGGTAATCACAACTTTGGCACCGGAGTTCAGGGCTATGTAGTGAAGTTCTGTAGGATGAAGTGTATACATAACCGGGACTATAATTGCACCCGCCCTTGTAATACCTTGATAAGCCATAATTACTTCCGGACAATTAGGCATGCATACTAGTACACGGTCTCCCTTAGTGATTCCAAATTTCTTTAGTCCATTTGCAAAACGGTCTGCATAAAGCTTCGTTTCGATGTTTGTAAACTGCTTCTCTTTTAAAAACATGAAAGGATACTCACCAAACTGATCAATATTGTTTTCTAGTAAATCCTTTAGCAGCATTCATTTATCCCCTCCAGAATTAATAAAACAAATGTATTGTCCTGCAAATTTAAATATCGGGACGTATTCACTATATTTTTCCAGTTTTAAATATATGAATAAATATTTCAAAAAAATATCCCCCTTGTACTTTTTTGCCAGACAAGAGGGATACTTAAGGATGATTTTATATAATATGTTTAGTGTCTATTAATCTACTTTTATAGGAACAATCTTGCCATCTTCTACAGCAGCAATCGTTAAATCAGCATCGAAACCGCCATCTTCGCCTATCTTAGGAATGATATAAATCTTCTTATCATCCGGAAGGTTGTCTAACCCTTTTTGCATCCCTGCACGGATTTTTTCAACGTCATCTACTGAACCTGCCGCCTTCATCGCTTCAACAAATACATGCATTGCAATATAATTTAGGCCTGCTTCAGAACCTGGGTCTTCCCCATACTTTTCATTATATCTTTTCACAAAATCAGGAATGGCTTCTTCAGTTGAATCTACTAGCGGCATAACACCAACACTGCCATTAAGCATGTCATACGATCCTGTTACAGCTTTCATTTCATCAAATTTGGCCTGGTCCATTACGATGAACCCACCCTTAAAGCCAAGCTCACGAGCCTGTTTTGCAACCTTTGCAGTTGGCTCAGATGCACCTCCGATAAATAATACATCAGGGTTTTCTTTCAATGCATTCGTTAAGATGGTGAAGAAATCAGTCTCTTTAGCGAAGTCAATCGCAGAATTGTAAACAACTTTTCCACCTTCTTTTTCCCAATGTGCCTTTAATGCTGTTGCCCAGTCCTTACCATATTGAGATGCAGTCGGCAGGAAGGCAACTTTCTTTCCAAAATTCTCCATAGCATAATCGGTGAATGGTTTTAAGTATCCGTCATAGCGAGGCGGGATACGAACAGTTAATTTATTTCCAACCTCTGTTACCTTCGGCTCACTTGTATATGCACCAATGATGAACTTATCCATTTGATTGAAAACCTGCAGGGCAAAAACTCCGCCGCTATGCGGTGTAAAAATAATTGGCGTTTTATTTTCTTGAACTAGTCTTTTCGCATTAGAACCTGCTTCATTCGGTAAGTATTTATCATCAAGAGAAACAATATTTAACTTATATTTCTTGCCGTTCACTTCGAAACCGCCAGCCTCATTGACTTCATCCGCGGCCATCTTCACACCGTTTAAGGTACGCTCACCATAAAATGCAGCTGGTCCACTTAAAGGGCCTGTATAACCAATATTCACTGTACCTACTTCTCCTGACGATTTATCGTCCTTTTGATTGCCTTCGCCGGATGTATTAGATGAAGTGCTATTACAAGCTGCTAAGCTGAAAACTAATACGAAAATAAGACTAAACATTAAAAGCCATTTCATTTTTTTCATGGTTTTCCCCCTGTTTTTTTTATTTTTAGATTGTAGATATGGTGAATGCCCTCCAGGACCACCCCCTTAAACACTGCATCCTTTTAAGCTCCTATATACGCCTTTCTTACTTCATCATTTGCGAATAATTCTGCTGAAGTACCTTGAAGAACAATCGAGCCATTTTCAAAAACATAGCCTTTGTCTGCAATTTTCAAGGCGGCATTTGCATTTTGTTCTGCTAGTAAAATCGTTGTCCCCTCACGGTTAATTTGTTGAATAACCTCAAACATCTGCTCTACAATCAGCGGTGCAAGTCCAACTGAAGGTTCGTCTAGAAGCATAAGCTTCGGTTTAGACATCAACGCCCTTCCAATGGCTAACATTTGCTGCTGACCTCCGCTAAGGGAACCGGCTGCATCATTTCTCTTATCATGTAAGATAGGGAACAATTCGTACACATGCTGTAACGACTGTTTAATTTCAGCCTTTTTCCGTCTGTGAACATACGCCCCCATTCTTAAATTTTCCTGAACCGACATAATAGGGAATAGTTTCCTCCCCTCCGCACACTGACCAATCCCTAACTGGACAATTTGATCCGCAGAGCGCTTGTTAATGGATGTTCCATCAAACAGAACTTCCCCCTCCGAAGGCTTACTTAATCCGCTGATGGTCCGGAATGTCGTGCTTTTCCCTGCCCCGTTGGAGCCTAATAGAACGACAATCTCTCCCTTTTTCACCTCAAAATTAATGTTATGAATGGCCGTAAAACTGCCATATTTGACAGAGATATTTTTCAGGCTAAGCAATCGCACTACCTCCCAAATAGGCCTTGATGACCGTTTCATTGTTTTGGATTTCCTCCGGTTTCCCTTCGGCAATTTTTTCGCCATAGTTCAATACCATGATCTTGTCGGCAAGCTTCATAATCATCTGCATTTTGTGCTCAATTAAACAAACAGTAATTCCTTTCCTCGCCATTTTCTGCATTAATTCGGCAAGACCTTCTGTTTCATCGGGATTGACTCCGGCAGCGGGTTCATCTAGAAAAACAATTTCCGGATTCGTTGCAAGCGCTAAAGCAAACGCAGTCCGCTTTTTCTCCTCCTGTGTTAGGCTTCCAACCAGCTTATAAGCTACTTTTTGTAAATCAACAAACTCGATGACCTCCATCGCTTTATCCCGGCACATAGCCTCTTCCAATTTTAGCCGTTTGGTTCGAAAAATCGCGTCTATAAGATTGGAATTGGTACGGAGCCTGTGACCGACAATGATGTTGTCTAATACAGTTGATTGTTCAAAGAGATTCGTTGTTTGAAACGTCCGTGCTACTCCGAGTTCAGCAATTTTATTAGAAGGTAGTTTTGTTATATCCTGCCCTTTAAAAAGTACCTGCCCAGAGCTTGGTTGATGAAAGCCGCTGATGAGATTAAAAAAAGTAGACTTTCCTGCACCATTTGGCCCGATGATAGCGTTAATTTTGCCCTGCTCGATCGTAAAATCGACATTATTAACGGCTACCAGTCCGCCGAATTTTTTGGTTAAATTTCTTGTCTCTAAAAAGATCATGTTTATCCCTCCTTTACTTGTTTTTCAGAAAGTACTTCTGCTTTGGAGACAGTTTGTCTAGAATTTTGACTGGTGCGTTTGGCGTATCGCTTTAGGTTTAAACTGGCAATAGCACCGACAATCCCCCGTGGATAGAAGATGATTAATAGAGTTAAAACAGGACCGAAAATCAGCATCCGGAAATCTTGTAAGAATTGCAGCTGCTGTGAAATCCAAACGATGAGGATGGTACCGACAATTGGGCCGCTTAACGTACCAATACCGCCTACAAGTAGATAAGTAAGAAAATCAAACACAATCGTAGTCGATCCAATATCCGGACCAATAAACCGGACAAAGGAAGCATATAAAGCACCAGATAATCCTGCAAATATAGTCGATATTACGAAAACTGTCAGTTTATTCTTCATCGTAGAGATGCCGATGGTTTGTGCTAAATCCTCGCTATTACGGATTGCGATATAAGTTCTTCCTGACAATGAATGGACAATGCGGTACATAATCAGAACGGTTAGGAGCAGGAAAAACAGAACTAAGTAGTAATGGGAACTTAATGTCTCAAACTTGAGAGGACCAATATTGGCAGGTGCTGGAATCCCAATCAGCCCGCGGACCCCTTCTGTCAGGCTGTCCCATTTATCGATCACAAGATAAATAATATATCCGACACACAGAGTATAAATGGCAAAGAAGTGTTCCTTCGTCCTTAATGAGATTAATCCGACAAAGAACCCAATCACGCCTGTGATGACGAGCGATAATAATAACGCAAGCCAGAAATTCATCTGTGCCTTAACCGTAAGAAGTCCAAGAGAATATGCGCCAATGGCAAAGAAACCTGCATGTGCCAAGGAGAGATAGCCGGTATAGCCGGCGATTAAATTAAGACCGTATACCCCAATCATCCATATAAAAGACAAGGTCATGACATGAATAAAATAATCATTCTGTGTCAGGAAAGGAAAGAGGACTGCAAATATAATTAATGCAGTGATAACCGTTTTATTATTAAGGACCTTTGACATTAATGCCCCCCCTTTGAAAATAATCCAGTTGGTTTAACCGATAAAATAATGACGAGGAGTACGAATGCTATAATGTCCTTATAGTCATTGGAAACATAAGTTGCCCCTAGACTTTCACTAAAGCCCAGTATGTAGCCTCCCAAAATGGCACCGGGAACACTTCCCATCCCGCCTAGAATGATAATAACAAATGCCTTCAAAATAACGAGATGACCCATACCTGGAAACACAAGATTGATGGGTGCACTTAAGGAAGCAGCAATTGCTGCAAGACCGCCTGATATCAAAAAGGTCAGCATCGCGACTTTATTCGTATTGATACCAACAAGATTTGCCCCTTCCCGGTTTTGCGACATTGCAATAATAGTGGATCCGGTATAGGTCTTTTTCAAGAATAGATAAAGAAGAATCATCACGACAATAGCAGAGATGACAATGAGCAAACGCTGCATTGTAAAGGTTAGTCCAAAAATTTCGACTACCTGTCCATATGGAGTCGGCATGCTTTGGTACTCAGCACCCCAGACATATTGTGCAAAAGCTTCAAGGAATAATAAGATTCCGATAGCAGCAATCTTATCGTGGATCGGCGGGGCCTCCCTTAGAGGATGGAAGACAAATCTTTCCATTAAAACCCCGATGATTCCCACCACTAGAATGCTGATAAAAATGGCAACCCAATAATGCATTCCATATTTTATCATCATGGTTAACGTGACATATCCTCCCATCATGTATAAAGCACCATGGGCGAAGTTTGGAATATGAAGAATCCCGTATACGAGGGTTAATCCTAAAGCGACTAGACTGTAAACACTTCCAATCGTTAAACCATTGAATAATTGCTGAATTAGTATTTCCATAGTTCCCCCCTGATTTAGCAGGAGCCTTCCTTACCATGGTCAGCTCCTGTTATTGTCATTACTGAACTTTATTTACTATCTTTTGTTTTTCTTCCTCCTGCAGCTGGCGCCATAGGATTTTTCCGCTGGATGTCATCGGGAATTGTTTGCGGAATTCAATTTGGCGGGGATATTTATAGGCGGCCATATGCTGCTTCGACCATTCAATAATTTCTTCCTCGCTGACCTTCCCTTCCATTCCCTCATTTAAGATAACAAATGCCTTAACAGTCTCTCCCCTTCTCTCATCCGGTACCCCAACCACACAGGCCTGTTGGATAGAAGGATGCTTGTAAAGGAAACTTTCAACCTCTGTCGGCCACACCTTAAACCCTGAGGCATTGATCATCCGTTTCACCCGGTCTACGATAAAGAAATATCCTTCTTCATCATAGCGGCCAATATCTCCTGTTCTAAAAAACTTTTTACCATCTAACTCGATAAAGGAACTGCGGTTTTCATCCTCGCGGTTATAGTAACCCACCATAACCTGTGGACCGTTTACAATAATTTCCCCTACTTCACCGACACCTAGTTCTTTTCCTGTTGCTGGTTCAATGATTCTCGCGTCAACATCAAAGGAAGGAATCCCTAAGCATTGCATTTTTGGACGGTCTGCAGGATTGAAATGAGTTTGAGCAATGGTTTCAGATAAACCGTATCCCTCGACAAAGCGTAATCCAGACAACTTAAATAGCTTTTCGCCTACCGCTTCCGGCAATGCCGCACCGCCACCTGAAATCGAGGTTAAGGTAGCAATATCTTCCTGTTTTAAATGAGGATTTGCCAAGAAGTCCACAATCATCGTGGCAATCGTTACCCAATGGGTACAGCCTTGTTTTTTAATCAATTCGACTGCTGCATCACGGTTCCATCTTGTTAAAATCACCATGGTACTTCCGCTGTATATCGGCATATGCATGCTGTGTACCATTCCAGTCACGTGAAAAAGCGGAAGGGTCATAAGATGAACTGCATTTGGGGTTGTTCTGGACCAGTAGTAAGCACCTATGGTGTTTGCCTGGACAGTCCGATTCGTATGCATACAACCTTTTGGCAGACCTGTTGTTCCGGAAGTATAAGGAAGGACTGCTATATCATCCCCCTTCGTTGTATGCACGCCCGGTGTAAGCTTTGCCTCAATTGCATCATTCCAATGGAAATGGTTCGGTTCTGAAAAAACGTTCCTTGGCATTTCTACTTCCTTAGGGAGACTGTCTTCAAAATCATTGCCTTTATAATCGGAATAAGCAGCAATAATTAAATTCTCAAGAGTGGTTTTCCCTTGCAGCGGACGAACTCGATCATATAATTCCTGTCCAATAAGAGCAGTCTTAATTTCGCAATCTCTAATATAAAATTCCAATTCATCAGCTACCAGCATTGGATTAATGGGAACCACTATGGCATTTGCCCTTAGGATCGCGTAATATCCGATGACAAACTGCGGGGAATTTTGCATAAACAACAAAACTTTATCACCTTGTGATACTCTAAGCTTTTGCTGTAAATAGCCAGCAAGGGCATTCACTTCAGTATCTAACTCAGCATACGTTAATTTTTTTCCGTAATAATAAATAGCTTCCTGGTCAGGATATCGGCTGGCACTAACTTTTAAGTTGTCATATAACGATGTTGAAGGAACCGTTAACGATTTTGATATTTTTGGCCAGTGTTCATAATGAAGAGTTAACATCCATGATCTCTCCCTATCACTTTTAGTGTAAACGCTAACATTTTTCAAAAAAACTATTTTCTAAACTAGTTGAATGACTACTCGTAATCCCATTTAGAATCATATCAACATATATTTTTGCTAATTGTTCTTCTGAAATTTCGCCATCTGGATTGAACCAGTAATAGCTCCAATTCGTAATTCCCAAAATACCGAATGTTAAAATGTCCGCACGCGAGTTCCCTTTTATCTCTCCGTTACTAATCCCATGTTCAATTAACTGTTGAGTATTTTCTCGAAAACGGTTTCGTTTATCATGGATGTCCTGAAGATTTTTTTCCGATAAATGTCTCATTTCCCTAAAGAGAATCCGAGCACTCTGCCGACTAACTCTTATGTTTTTGATGAGCAAGTAGACAATTTCAAATAACTTTTCTGTACAGGATGTACTCGGATTTGATAATATTTCCTGTTGCTGTTTGATTAAATCTTCAATATAAAGAAGTTGAATATCCTTTAATAATTCTTCTTTACTAGAAAAATAGTAATAGAATGTTCCCTTTGTTACTCCAATAAAATCAACAATATCGTTGATAGAGGTCGATTTAAAGCCATTCTCATCAAATAATTGAATTCCTGCGTGCCTAATCTTCTCTTTCATAACCGCTTACTCGCGTTCAATGATTGTTGCAATACCTTGGCCGCCGCCGATACAGGCAGTAATCAGCGCATATCTGCCACCAGTCCGCTTTAATTCATAAACCGCTTTCGTTGCTAATATGGCACCAGTGGCCCCTAGTGGATGACCGTGAGCAATCGCGCCGCCATTGACATTTACCTTCTCCAGGTCCATATTTAGCTCCCGATTACAGGCAAGAACCTGCGCCGCAAAAGCTTCATTAATTTCGATAATATCCATCTGATCCAGCCTAATGCCTGACTTTTCTACGACCTTTCTCACGGCTGGTACAGGTCCTATACCCATAATATTTGGGTCAACTCCGGCAACAGCATAATCGCGAATTACAGCTAATGGAGTCAAATTTAATTCTTCCGCTTTTTCCCTTGACATAATGATTACTGCGGCGGCCGCATCATTAAGGCCTGAGCTGCTGCCAGCTGTAACCGTTCCACCCTTGAGGAATGCAGGCTGTAGTTTTGATAATCCAGCAATGGTTGTTTCCGGGCGAGGATGTTCATCTGTTTTAAACACAATTGGCTCTCCCTTTTTTACAGGAATGGTGATGGGGACAATTTGTTCATCGAAACGTCCTTCTTCCATTGCTCTCTTCATCCGCGCTTGGCTTTGATAGGAAAATTCATCCTGTTCTTCTCGTGTAATATTATATTTTTCAACTAAATTTTCAGCTGTAATTCCCATTGGCGGATCTCCAATTTCCTTCGGAGACAGCTGGGATTTTCTAAAACTTGGTGGGACAGCACTATAAGGCTTTTCAGGTCTGTCCATTAAATAAGGTGCACGGCTCATACTTTCGGTACCACCGGCAATATAAATGTCCCCATCACCTGCCCGGATCGCCTGGGCTGCAAGATTAATAGCATTAATCCCTGACCCACACTGCCGGTCCACTGTTAGTCCTGGTATATTTATAGACAAGCCTGTTTGCAAAGCGGTTAATCTGGCAATATTTCCCCCGCCCGATAAAACATTCCCAAAAATCACATCATCAATCAGCTCTGGATCCAGATTTACCCTTTTTACAGCTTCTTTAATTACTTCTGCTCCCAATACATGTGCTGGAACTGAAGCCAGCGCACTCCCTTGCCTACCAATCGCCGTTCTAACTGCGGAAACAATCACAGCATCCCTTTTCATTTCCTTCCCCCCTAAAGACTGATAAAATACTAAACTACATTACGTGAGCTCCGCCATCCACCACGATGACATCACCCGTAATAAAGTTTGATGCTGGAGCTGCTAAAAACAACGCAACCCCTTTCAAGTCTGAATCTGAACCAAATTTCCTTAATGGAGTTCCTTCAAGAATGCCCTCGCCTCCATGCTCCAGCAAGCCTTTAGACATTTTCGTTGGAAAAAACCCTGGTGCGATGGCATTTACATAGATACCTTTTGATCCCCATTTCACAGCCAAATCCTTTGTAAAGGTAATGACAGCACCTTTTGATGCATTGTAGCCAATGGCATTCATATATTTTGGGTTGCTGCCTTTAAGACCTGCAACCGAGGCGATATTGATAATTTTTCCTGATTGCTGCTCAAGCATGACTTTCCCGGCGGCCTGAGACATTAAAAACGTTCCGGTTACGTTTACATTCATAACCTTATTCCATGCATCGAGCGGCATTTCCTCGACCAATGCTCCCCATGAAGCACCGCTGTTATTTACTAAAATATCAATGCGTCCAAATTTTTCGAGTGTACGTTCCACGACGTTCTTTACGTCTTCCGGATTGGTAACATCGCATTTTAAGGCTAAGCTTTCTACCCCCAGTTTCTTTAGTTCTTCGCTAACTTCCTGGCAAGCTTCAATTTTTCTTGAACAAACTACAACATTTGCCCCTGCTTCGGCGAAGCCCTCTGCGATTTGCTGACCAAGGCCTCTTCCTCCACCAGTTACGATAGCAACTTTCCCTGTTAAATCAAATAACTCCTTGACATGCATACCATTTCCCCCAATCCTTACGGTTGATCATTTTAAGTGAGGTAATCATTTCCATCTTCTATTGAATAAAACGCATACATTTACCTTTTGAGCCACTTTTTTCTCTCATTCAATTTGAGAGTGCTAACACATACTAACTAGTCGGTATGTTACTAATGATATAATATACAAAATGTTTAGAATATTCAACACAGAATTTTTAAAGATTTTTTTCACTACTATTCTACTATTATTCTTAAAGCAGTTAATAAAAGAAAAAACTGCCTATTCGCTTAAAGGATAAGCAGTTTTCCTGTTTATCTTTTCTATACTAAACTACTTTTATTTATAGAATTTTTCCGGCTAATCTAATAAATCCGGCTGTTCCTTCACGATCCGGTTCCATAAAGGCTGAAATTGGAACCAGCCAGCTTCTGTTGTTCCAACGGTTTCGTAGGTTGCACTAGCATTTTCATCTGAAATGATGACCGGCTTCCCCACTGCTTCAGCAAGCAATTGGGCTTGGCATGAACGCTCCATCGTAATAAACCACCATGCCGCTTCATCAACCGATTTTCCCACCGTAAGCAAACCGTGATTTCGCAAAATACATGCTTTGCGATTTCCAAGCGCTTTTCCTATTCTTCTGCCTTCTTCAATATCCAACACAACTCCAGTAAAATCATCAAATAGCGAATGATCATCATAAAAAGCACAGGCATCCTGGGTAATCGGATCGAGAAGACGTCCTAAAGAGGACCATGACTTTCCATGAACAGAATGGGCATGGGCGGCAGCAATTACATCTGGCCTGGCCGCATGAACCTGTGAATGGATTGCAAAGGCAGCCCGGTTTACTGGATACTTTCCTTCCACCACAAATCCTTCATGATTGCAAAGAATAAGATCTGATGCTTTTATCTGACTAAAATGCATTCCGAAAGGGTTCACCCAAAAATGATCCTTTTTTTCAGGGTCACGAGCTGTAATATGTCCTGCAACTCCCTCATCAAAACCAAATTTGGAAAACAAACGGAAAGCCCCCGCTAATTTTTGTTTTAAATGTTGTCTTTCTTCTTCTACATTCGTAAAAACTGGTGGTGAATAACTTAGTACCATTTTTGCAGTCACCTGAAATCAGCCTCCTTTTTTCAATACTAAACCCAGCCTAAAGAAGCATCCTCTTATGAGCCGGGTTTGTAGATGTTGTCTAGTATTGGTGGTATAACACTTCGCCCTTTAATACTTCATTTCCATTTTGGTTTACGGCCTGGACAGTAAAGCGGAGTTTGTTTTCAACCGATTCCTTTAATGTAGCTTTAAGTGTAATGACATCATTTAAGAAGACCATTCCTTTAAAACGAATGGAGTAATCTTGAACATAACCTTCCTCGTAATAAGCTGTAAACAACTTTGCAAGATTACCCATTGTCCACATCCCATGGGCAATGATTCCCGGTAGTCCAGCTTTTTTGGCTTCATCATCAATCGTATGAATAGGGTTATAATCTCCGGATGCACCCGCATATTTGATTAAATCGATTCTAGAAACAGGCTCTAACTGAATGTCCTTTAGGCTTTCACCCACTTGTAATTGTGCAAGCGTACTCATTTTGTTAACACCTTCCTCACTGCTTCAGAAATCACCACTGTGGAAGTGGAACTAAAGACGGTATTTCCATCCTTATCCTCACCAAAGCTTTCTAATACCAAGAAACCCATCTCTCCAAAGTTACCTTTTTTCTCAAAGTAATTTTTCACGACTGAGTAACAGTGAATTTCTTCTCCAACCAAAAGCGGCCGCTCATAGTGGAAAGTTTGCTCTCCATGAATTAAACCTTTATTAGGAAGGTGTAAATCCTCAATGACACCATAATCAAACACCCTTGGGAATGTAGGTGGTGCGATATTGTTTTGATATCTAGAATTTTTGCCTGTTTCTTCATCAAAATAGATGGGATGCAAATCCCCAATCGCTTCAGCAAATTTCTTTACTGCGCCTCTTTCAACAACATTTTTTACTACATTAGATCGTTTTCCAATTTGATCCTTAAACAATTGACCCTCACCTCAATATTAAAATTAATTTTTCGGTCCTCCTGCTACGTAAATGACCTGACCATTTACAAAAGAAGACCTTTCATCAGCAAAGAAAGCTACAGCGTTCGCAATATCCTCCGGCTTACCGCTTCGGCCGACAGGGATATTCGCTACACTCGCCTGAATCAGCTGTTCAAATGGAATGCCAATTCTGGCAGCTGTTTCTTTTGTCATTTCCGTTTCAATAAAGCCGGGGGCAACCGAGTTGGCAGTAATTCCATATTTTCCCAGTTCAATGGCCAATGTTTTAGTAAAGCCCTGTAAACCTGCTTTGGCTGCTGCATAATTTGCCTGACCGCGATTACCAAGTGCGGAAGTCGACGAAATATTAATAATACGTCCATACTTGTTCTCTACCATGTATTTTTGAACGGCTCGTGAGGCATTAAATGAACCTTTTAAATGTACATCCATTACCGTCTGCCAATCTGTATCTGTCATTTTAAATAACAAATTGTCACGAATCACTCCAGCATTATTTACAAGGATATCGATGCTGCCAAATGCATCATAAGCCTCTTTTACTGCGTTCTCAACTTGCTCGGCATCTGCCACATTGGCAACCTTTGAAAATACATCATAGCCTTTTTCTCTTAATTCATTAGTTGTCTGAACCAAAGCCTCTTCATTTAAATCAATGAATGCTACCTTTGCCCCTTCTTCTGCAAAACGTTCGACAATCCCTTTACCAATTCCGCGGCTTCCGCCTGTTACAAATGCAACTCTTCCTGAAAATCTGCCTGTCATTTCCGTTCCTCCTAAAAATAGTAATCTACTAATCATAGACAGCGCTTACAATTCCATTTTAAATATACTGTCCTACCTTAACGTGACCTTTGATTAGGTTTCTAGCAATGATCATGCGCTGGATTTCATCTGTACCATCATAAATTCTCCATAGTCTTGCTTCACGGTACCAGCGTTCGATCGGAAGTTCTCTTGTGTAACCCATTCCGCCATGAATCTGAAGCACTCTGTCTACAACTCGGTTCCCCATATTGGCACCGTATAATTTTGCGATTGATGCTAAATGACGGTTATCTTCCCCTTGATCCAAGGTAAAGGCCGCATTCAGTACGAGCCATCTAGCAGCTTCTATTTCCACTGCAGAATCTGCAATTTGCCATTGAATGGCCTGGCGTTCAGCAATTGGTTTGCCAAATGTAATCCGTTCTTTTGAATAATCAATCGCCATTTGTAATAACCTTTCGGCTGCACCGACTGCCCTTGCACCAACAACCCAGCGGGCAAAACCAATCCATTCAAGACCGAGATTATAGCCTTTGTGCAATTCACCAAGAATATTTTCTTCTGGGACACGAACGTTTTCAAACACTAATCCAGCAGGTCCCCATTCTCCCATTGTATGGATGTATTCTGATTTCCAGCCCATATCACGATCAACGATAAAGCAGGTTACACCTTCACGTCCACGTGTTGACTGATGCAATTCTTTATCCGTAATTGCAATGGCCATAACAAAGTCAGCTTCATTTCCTCCAGTTATGAATGTCTTCTCACCATTAAGAACCCATTCATTACCATCTTTTACAGCAGTCATTTTAATATTTTGTGTATCTGAACCCGCACCGGGCTCCGTCATAGCGAAACAAGATTTCTTTTCCCCATTGATGGTTGGAATTAAGTATTTTTTCTTTTGTTCCTCATTTCCATAATAAAGGATATTATCTGCGGAACCTCCAAAAGTAAATGGGACAAAGGTTTTAGAGATTTCCATGTATACAAGGGCCATCATCATTTGACCGAGGTCTGCGCCGCCATATTCAGCAGGAGTATTTATTCCCCAAAAACCTGCTTCCTTCGCTTTTAACTGGAGCTCTTTTAATTTTCCAGGAGGAAGACTTGGCTTTCCTTCTCTTTCATTTCTCAAAACGTCATTTTCTAGAGGAATTAACTCTTTCTCTACAAATCTTCTAATTGTCTTTTGCACCATTTTTTGTTCGTCTGTTAGACGTAAATGCATTCGATTCACTCCATTCTTCTATCGTTTCTAGTTTTTGCTGACTTATTCTCTGCTATAACAACAATATGCAAAAAAAAGCGGAAACATACCTACCGGTTGGTATGTTGATACTCTTATTTTATTCTGAACTTTCAGATAACACAAGTAGATTTGTATGATTTTTTCAAAATTTCATCATTTTTTACCATTTTTTATTTATGATTATTATTTGTTGTTTTAACAAAAAATAATACTGATATTCTTACTGGAATATCTCGTTTCAAATCCTATGAAGAGGTGATTTGATGAGTTATAGAGACCAATTAGACCCACAGTCTGAGCTTTTTACGTATACTACAACAAGAGCAAAGCATACGAAAACACTCATTAATGGTCAAACACGTATGTCTCAAAACCAAATCATCCTAAGGAGTAATGCTAAGGCACACCGTTGGTAAGGGCTGCCTTGTAATGAAACGAATTAGGAAGGTATCATGACGATATTTTCCAAAAGCAGTAAAGTCTTTTCCAGATAACATGGATAGGCTTTACTGCTATATTTAAAAAATTTCTTTACCTTTTTGTAATCATTTTTCAACTCTTTTTAAACAAACTCTTGATCAAAATTCCTTATGATAGTGATAGAAACTATAAATAATATTTTCCTTTTAAAAAAAAGCAAGTTCATATCTAGATTTAAAATGAACCTGGTGTTGAAAAAATCCTCCATCCATTTTCCGTTTTTTGAAAACTGATATGAACAAATTCATAGGTTAGACTTCCAACAAGTGGAACTTTAATATCAAATTCCTTTTCATTTCCTTTATCTCTTTTTTGTACTACCACTGCTTCATCATAATTTAATAATGAGCCGCCATCTGCGTTGGGTTGAATGAGTTTTTCAAAATATTCAAAGATATTGGCATTATTTCGAAATGAATCAATCGCACTCAGGGTAAAACTATCGGATAAGTAATTTAACATCTTTGCATTCGTATCCAAATCAGATCCGAGGTAACGATACTCGATATTATTGATTGTAACGGTTTTAACCTGCCCTTCAGGCATTTTTCCACCGCTCATCACATAACTATATTTTTTGCTTGCCTCTTTTACTTTATTAAGAACATACTCATCTTCCAAACTGGTATATTTTGGATTTACAATAGTGTCTATTTCTGTGTTTTCCAATTCCATTAACTTCTTTTCAATTTGACTTTTTAATGTCTTGAAATTCTCTTGCGTTGGAACGACCGATTTTAACTTGAACCCCTTATTAACAGCTTCAAGGGCTTGTTCAGGATGATTTGCCTTTAAATGGGCATCCGCTAAATAATACCAGTTATAAGCTGCATCTGGTACTTCAGACGATCTCTGCTCATAATACGCGATTACTTTCTGAAAATAAGACGGATAGTGGCTTTTGTCAGCAACAAAACTTTCACCGCTCCATCCAAGTAAATCGATTTTATAAGCATCCGCCATATCACGTTTCCACAAAGCCACTCTGGTCATGGGATCCCCTTCAAATCGGATCAATTCTAATTCATGAAATGTTAGTTCTTTAAGTTTGGATAATTTATTTTTATCCCACTGGTAAATCTCAAGTACATTTTCATCCGCCCCCCCTGACTGCCAGCCTAATAATATTTCATCCTTGCCGTCACCTGTTATATCCGTTGCGCTTGCCCAGCTAAACTCAGAGCCTGTACCCTGTTTGGCAAATATCTTCTCCCATTTCTTTTTATTTTCTTTTAAAACAAATGCTCCCACTTGGTTTGGATTCGTTGTGGAGCGATATAAAACCAATGCTTCTTCTTTTTTATCAGCATCCAGATCCAATTTCATAACAGAATCAGACCCAACTGGACCTTTTGCCACTGAAAGCTCTGTAGCCTTCGGCAAATTTCTTCTTGCAATAGAAAGTATATCCTCATCCACAAAGGCTTCCACTTGTTTCGGCAGTTGAATTAAACTTTCAGGGGATGGGAATAAGTTACAGCCTGCAAGCAAAACAATGCAAGCTGAAAACATTACTATCCAATTCCATTTATTTCTCCTCATATCAATCATCCTGTCTTATGAATCTTGTCTAAAGGGAGCCCGATTTCAGCAGTAGTTCCCATCCCTTCCTTGCTAATGATAGAAAAATAGCCATTATGTGCTTGAATAATCTCGTCCACGATTGCAAGTCCAAGGCCGCTTCCAGAGGATTTTGATTTTCCCTTATAGAATTTATCCCTGACCAGCTTTAATTCGGCTTCGCTTATCCCTATGCCTGTATCATGAATCATGATTACCGCCACATCATCCCCTCTTTTCAGCTCGACAGTAATCCTCCCGTTACTAGGTGTAAACTTAAAAGCATTATCAAGAAGATTCATTAATACTTGTTTCAAGCGGTTTTGATCTCCATTTATTTCCCCTGCCTCTGGGTCTAAAACCGCAGAGAAGGTCAGACCTTGTCTCTTCGCCCTTGGCTCTAATTGTTGAACAACCTGTTGGATTAAAGAGGCAAGTGAAACATTTTTAAACACCAATGGAAGCCTGCCTGAAGATAGACTGGAAAAATCTAATAACTCATTCAAAAGACCGTTGAGACGGTCACTTTCCTTAGAAATGATGTCTAGACCATCATGAAAAAAGCGATCCGCTGACATAGATTGCAGGGTGATAGCCCAGCCCTTTATCGATGTCAATGGTGTTCGAAGTTCATGCGAGACGGATGCAATAAATTCGTTTTTCAATTGCTCATGCCTCTCAATTTCTTTCGCCATATAATTCAACGTATCCGCTAATTTCCCAATTTCATCATCTTTCTCCTTTGGAATTCTCGTTGAAAGTTTCCCCGATGCCATCTGCTGTGCCGCTAAGGTTATGGCACTCACCGGCTTAGTGATGGTATTCGCTAAAAAATAGCTTATGATCGCAGCTGTAAGAATGACTACTCCGCCAAATGACAAAAGGAAGAGAGTATTCTGTGTAAAAACTTTATTCACTTGTTCAAGAGAGGTTGTAAATCGTATTGCTCCAATCACAGTACTCCCTCTTTTTAACGGCTGAGTTACAACCAGTACTCTTTCTTCGTCCAGCTCAGTATCCAAGTAACCCGTCAAACCACCTAAGGCAGTCTTTATATCTGTATAATCAGACATATTGATTTTTGTATATTCATGAGAATCCGCGATAAGATTTCCTTTTTCATCCACTAATTGCACCTGGGCTTCAACTAAGAATCGATATTGATCCAACATGGTTTCAGGATCTACTTTTAGGCGATCCTCGATCAATTCCTGCTCATAAAAGGTAGAAAACATGGTTCCTTGATCCCTTAATACCTGCTTCACACCATCTAGATAATAAACTCTTAAGGCAAAAATAAGCATTGTTTCAAACAATGCCACACTAAAAATTATTAAAATTAAATAACTCCAGACAACTCTGCGCTTAATCCCCTTTTTCATTCTTCCTGCCCGCTCCCATGAAAACAATAGCCAAATCCCCAAATCGTTTTTAGAAATTCAGGATTCGAAGGGTCAGCTTCAATCTTTTCTCTTAACCTCCGAATATGTACATCAACTGTTTTGGGGTCGCCAAAATAATTGATTCCCCATATTTCATCTAACAGAACGTCCCTTGTAATGGGTTCATTAAAACGGTCAAAAAATAATTTAATTAACTGATATTCTCTTGCTGTTAATTTTATAAGCCGGCCTGCTTTATATAACCGCTGTGTTTTCATTTCTAAAACAAAAGGTCCTGTTTTAATAATATCTACAGGCAGCTGTTTTTTTCCATTGTAATTTGTTCTTCTTAGTACTGAACGGATTCTTGCGGTTAACTCTAACGGATTAAAGGGCTTTACAATATAGTCATCTGCACCAAGTTCTAACCCCGTAATTTTTTCCATATCCTGACCTCGTGCGGATACAATAACGATTGGAAGATCAGGGTGTGTCTCACGCAATTTGGTGCAAATTTCAAAGCCGTCCATATCAGGCAGCATGATGTCTAACAACACCAAGGAGGGAGATTGATCCTGAACGAGCTGAATCGCATCCTTCCCATTTTCAGCTTCTATGACTTCATAATTTGACCTTTGTAAATTAAATACAATGAGTTTCCGAATTGGTATTTCATCCTCGACAACCAGAATCTTCGCCTCTGTCATTTTAATACCCTCACAATTTACTAAAAATGTTTTCTACCATTATTTTACACCTCCGTTAAAACTTAGCAAAGACTTTTTTAATGGAGAGAGTTATAACAGATTTAGTAAGGGTGAGTGTATTTAGTTTAAAAATCATCCTGCCTTTTCCTGTTCAAGTGTATCATTCATTAATGCTTTTAAATGTTTAATAGCCCGATGCTGGGTTGTTTTCACTTTACTTTCTTTCCAGCCCAGTACCTGTGCTGTTTCTAATATCGAAAGTTCCTGAATATAGCGAAGGATAATCACACTTCTTTGATCCAATGAACATTTATCAAGGCATCGATACATAAGCTGTGCCTCTTCTGATTTTCCTATAATTTCTTCCGGCAACGGTGATAAATCCTTTATTGGTAAGTCAAGCAGATCATATTTGGTAACGGTCCGCTGCTTCCATCCTTTTTGTTTCCGGAAAAAGTCAATTGCTACATTGCGGGCAATCGCAAATAACCAGGTCTTCTCACTGCTCTCTCGCTTGAATTGCTGATATGATTTCAAAACTCGGATATAAACTTCTTGTACAAGATCCTCCGCCTGCTCACGGTTACGGACCATATAAAATAGAAAATTAAAAAGTTCACGATGGTGTTTTTTATATAATTCATTAAAAATCTTTTCCATACTCTCTCTCCCGTCCATATGTCATTCGAATGATCGGAATTTGAATGCTATATGTAGAAGGTTTCCCTTCCGGCCGTATCTACTGTATTACCTTCATGTCAATGATATCGTTTTTTCCCTAAGAAAGGGTTACAGTCCGGTAAACATATTGGTGAATAATTGTTACCAATTTGTAACTTTTTCCTATTGACTTTATACCTAGTTAATAAATTTAATCATTTTTCCATAATGCCTTATTCCATAATTTCTTAACTTCTTGTAGTATAATGATAGGTAATTTCTATCTATACTTATAATTCGATTGGTCAGGAGATTTTCATGAAAAAAAAGCACTTAGTATTCCTGTACTTTATAGGCAGTTTAATTTGGATTTATGCTAGTAACTATTTAATCGTACAACTTGTACCTGATCATATGACCTACTATATAGAACGCATAAAAGAAATCATTTATATCCTGTTTACGGGCGGCATCTTTTATTTCTTTATCATGAACAAGGAAGAATTAACTACGACAAAAGAAGAAGAAAAGCGTTTGTCAACTTTAATTAACTCAATGGTGGATTTCGTAAACTTTAAAGATGGTGAGGGGCGCTGGATTCAAGCCAATGATTTTGGTCTTAAATTATTCCAGCTTGAACATGTTGACTACCGGGGAAAAAAGGATTCGGAGTTGGCACAATACACTGAATTCTATGCGGATGCTCTTAACTATTGTGAAATCTCGGACGAAGAAACCTGGCAAAATAAAAAGGTGACTCGCTGTGAGGAAGTGATTCCACTGCCAAACGGAACATCGAAAATTTTTGACACTATTAAAGTTCCGTTATTTCATAAAGATGGCAGCCGTGAAGGGCTGGTTATTATCGGTCGTGATATAACTTCTCTAAGACAGGCAGAGGAACGCCTCAGCCGGACGGAGAAACTTTCCGTAGTAGGCGAACTATCAGCAAGCGTAGCACATGAAATACGTAACCCGTTAACGTCATTAAAAGGGTTTGTCCAATTATTGCAAAAAGAAGATTCTAAACATCAATTCTATTACCAGATCATGCACGATGAATTGGATCGCATCAACCACATTGTCGGGGAGCTGCTACTGTTGGCAAAACCACAGCTCTTAAAGTATTCAACGGTTAACATTAAGAAAATATTAAATGATGTTGTTTCCTTGGTAGGAGTGGAAGCGAGTCTATATAATGTGCAAATCGAAGAAGATTATCCGAAAAATGAAATTTTATTGGAATGTGAGCCTAATCAAATAAAACAGTTATTTATTAATATTATTAAAAATTCCATTGAAGCATCCAATAGCGGTGACCTCGTAAAGGTTGGCCTCAAAAAGCTTGAGGATAATCAAATATGTATTACGATTAAAGATGAAGGCTGCGGAATTTCAAAAGACCGGCTAGAAAAACTCGGTGAGCCTTTTTATTCATCCAAAGAAAAAGGGACAGGTTTAGGATTAACGGTCAGCTATAAAATCGTACAATCCCATAAAGGTAAAATCCAATTTGACAGCGAAAAAGGTGTCGGCACAACGGTTACGATTGTGCTGCCTCAAAATCAGTCTGTGTCAGAATAAAAATGCGTTTGCCACCAGTATGGCAAACGCATTTTTACTTTTATGAACTTAGTTTATGACCGCGTTTATCGTCCAGCTCTTTTTTCTTCAACTTTAGGAGGAAGTAAAATCCTGTGGCCAATCTATTTTTCCAATACCTTGGTTTTACGTCTTTTGGACCATATACATAACGATTCCAGAAATAATACATAGATTCCTCTAATATGGCAAATAACACATAGACAAACACAATTAGGTTAATCCAAAACCACATAACAAGATCCCCTTTCTCAGTGGATAATTTATCCTATTCGAAAGAAAAATCGAGAATGACTTCTTGAAGTTAATAGATAAAAGTTTCAGCCAACAATTCTCAATTTCCACAGGTCTTTTTACCCATTAATTGTAATTTCACCCTAATTATACCATTATATTAAAATTATAAAAAGGAAACTGCCTTACTCTGTAGATTTTCTAGGTTGTCCATTACATATATACGAAAAGTTAATGAAAGTTTGCAGGAGTCCTCTGTTAAAAGAACAACGTCAGCCTAATTATCTGACGTTGTTTAAATTCCGATTTATTTAGGTTCTTTATAGGTTAAGGCTCGTTGGCTGTCCTTCATCCCTTTTGTTGTTGGATCCTGTACCAGCCCTACCATAGACAGCAAAATAAAGACTGCGTTTACAAAAGTAAGAATGGATTGCTGAATGCTGTCTGTTAATTGAAAATCTGTAATTCCTAGTGCATTTAATCCACCTAGTACCATTTGGGCCACAATCATCAGCTGTGAAAGAAATGCTAGTACCCAGCTCTTATTTTTAAAGCGAACCTTCCAGTTGATCATCTTTCCACCCCTTCATACGTTATAAAAATCGTTACTATAACATATGCTTGGTTTCATGAATGGTTGTCCGCTAAAACCACGATATCAAGACTACTTCCAATAATGTTTCATTAACTCTGCAGACCAGGAAGGCTGCTGAACGTCTTCCCGGGGTAAAAACTCCTTCATGACCGGCTTAATATCAATCACAGGGGTTCCATCTATTGCGTCTAAACCGCTGACATATATTTTTCTTCCCTCCCGCTTGTTCAACTTCACGATTGTGGCTCCCAGTTTGTTAGGACGGTTTTTCCCGCGTTGGGCAAAAATCCCAACCTTTGGCCACTCTAAGTTATTCCTTGGATGTCTGGCTCCCATTTGTACCTTCTCGTCACTCACGAGATGAAAAACATAGAAAATCTCCAGATGTGAAAAAGCTTCGATTCCATCTAAACAACTTTCATCCAGTTCCGAATTTATTTCAATAACCGAATTAACCTCTCCCCAATAATCATCCTCAACATCCTTACGTTCACATACTACTTTTCCGATTGGATTGATAGTAAACATATAGACCCCCCTCTATTTTCTACACTAGGATTTATTCTACGGGTGGATTTTTTTTCCCTTTATAAAAAAATGCTCAATTATTTTTTCAAAAAGGCTTTTATTGGTGTTTTTTCGATAAAAAATTTATAATGAATAAAATCAAAAATTCCTTAGAAAGTAAGGAGATTCAATGGAAAAACTAAAGCCTTATTGGGAAATGGTTGTCCGTTTCTGGAAAAAAAGACACCTGACCCAGGTACTTTTATTAATTATTTTAGTCGTAGTCCTTGTAACGATTGCCTATTTTGGCTGGCTGGCAACAAGAGCAAATGTACAATCTTTAAAGGAAGGCCTTAGCCAGCCGACAGTGATTTATGATAAAGATGGTGAAGTTGCCAGCAATGTTGCGACCAACCGTGTAGAAGGTGTGAATATAGAAGAAATTCCGAAATATGTACCCGGTGCTGTTGTCGCTATTGAAGACGAACGCTTTTATGAACATAATGGCTTTGATATCAAAGGAATCGCCCGGGCATTTTTTAGTAATTTATTTGCTGGGGAAATAACGGGCGGCGGAAGTACGTTAACACAGCAGCTGGCAAAAAACGCTCTTCTTTCCCCGGAACAAACCTATAAGCGGAAGGCAGAAGAACTATTTTTAGCCGTGAAAATTGAAAAGGTTTATAAAAAAGACGAAATTCTCCAGATGTATCTGAACCAGGTTTATTACGGCAATGGTGCCTGGGGAATCGGAAATGCTTCAAGGCGCTATTTTGATAAGACCATTCAAGAGGTTACCATAAGTGAAGCCGCATTGCTTGCAGGGCTTTTGCAATCTCCTAACTATCTCGATCCGAATAATAACTATGACTTGGCTATCAAAAGAAGAAACGTGGTTTTAGTGAAAATGAAAGAACTCGGAATGATTACAGGGGAACAATATAACACCGCCAAAAATGAAAAAATAAAAATTAAAGATGGCGGCGGAAGTTTTGTAGAGCGAAAATACCCTTATTATGTTGATGCCGTTTTAAATGAAGCGATCTCCAAATATGGGTTAACGCAAGAAGAAATTTTAACAAGAGGTTATCGAATTTATACGGAAATGGACCAAAATTTGCAGGCCGGGCTTGAAAAAGTAATTAGTAATAACGCCCTCTTCCCACGCGGTATGGGAGGAGAAATCGTTCAAAGCGGTTCCGTACTGTTGGATCCGGAATCAGGCGGAGTGCTTGCATTAGTCGGCGGACGCGGTGAGCATGTATTCCGCGGTTTTAACCGTGCTACGCAATTGAAAGCTCAGCCGGGTTCAACGATGAAGCCGCTCGCCGTTTATACTCCAGCACTAGAAGAGGGTTATGACTATTCATCCGAATTGGTAGATGAACCTACATCTTTCGGCAATTATAAACCAGAGAATTTTTCCAAGACGTATCAAGGTAAAGTCCCAATGTATAAAGCTCTTGAGGAATCGTTAAATGTTCCAGCAGTATGGCTGTTAAATGAGATTGGATTGGATAAGGGAATTGAAGCGGTTAAACGCTTTGGGATTCCTGTGGAGGAAAAGGATAAAAACCTGGCCATCGCTTTAGGCGGAATGAACAAAGGAATCTCTCCGCTGCAATTGGCCAATGCTTTCTCTGCTTTCGCTAATGAAGGAAAGCGTAATGACAGTCACCTGATTACAAAAATTGTAGGACCTACTGGTAATGTTATAGCGGAGCGAGAATCAAAAACAACAAAGGTAACTTCAGAGGATACTGCGAATGAAATAACCAGCATGCTGCTAAATGTGGTTGAATCGGGTACCGGTCAACGCGCCCAGATTCCGGGTGTTCAAATTGCAGCTAAGACCGGGTCCACGGAGCTGCCATTTAATGATATCAGCGGGACAAAGGATCAATGGATGGCGGGTTATACCCCTAACCTTGTGGCAGCCGTCTGGATTGGTTATGACCAAACCGACCGGGAACATTATCTACCTAGCAGCAGTTCTAGTAATGTGGTTCCAATCTTCAAGGCGATTATGCAGGAATCAATACCTCATTTGCCGCAGGAAAGCTTTGATGTTGTTTCTATTAATGATAAGCTTGCTGGTAAAGTTATGAGTAGAGAAAAAATGAAGGAACAGGCCGAGAAAATTGGGAAGGAACTGAATGAAAACGCCCAAAAACTCGGGGAGAAAATTAAAGAACAAGCCCCTGTTTGGAAAAAAGGCTTAGAGGATGCCATGGATGCAATCGGCGAAGGGATAGACCATATCATCCAAAGACTGCAGGGGTTTTAGGAGAAAAAAAGGGCAGCCAACCACCATGATTGGCTACCCTTTTTGCTTTCCTCCAACGATTACGGTAGGCAAGAACCCTTATTGGCTACCCTATTTGCTTTGGTCCTTCGATTACGGTAGCCAAGACACCCTATTGGCAACCCTTCCTGCTTTGGTCCTTCAATTACGGTAGCCAAGACACCCTTATTGGCTACCCTTCTTGCTTTGGTCCTTCAATTACGGTAGCCAAGACATCTTATTGGCTACCCTTTTTGCTATGATCCTTCGATTTCGGTAGTCAAGATAACCTATTGACTACCCAACCTGGTTAGGTCCTTAGTTTTCGGTAGCCAAGACACCTTATTGGCTTCCCTTTTTGCTTTCTTCCAACGATTACGGTAGGCAAGAACCCTTATTGGCTACCCTTCTTGCTTTGGTCCTTCAATTACGGTAGCCAAGACACCTTATTGGCTACCCTTTTTGCTTTCTTCTAACGATTACGGTAGGCAAGAACCCTTATTGGCTACCCTTCTTGCTTTGGTCCTTTAATTACGGTAGTCAAGACACCTTATTGGCTACCCTTCTCGCCTTCGTCCTCCGATTTCAGTAGCCAAGGCACCCTAACCTACCTAATTATCTCTATAGCATAAAAATAACTCCCGGACATCCTCTTTATTTCCTCTTCCTGCTCTGGATGAAAAGCAACAATAAAACAAGTAGCCGGTCCGGAGGATTTTAACACATCCACTTTGGTTATAAGGTGGTTCTTGGTAAACTCTCTATTCGTAAACATCTGATTGAATTCGTATAAAATGCCTTTAGACCCTACCGGCCAAGTCATGATATTAGAAAGCTTACTTATTTCAAGAAAAACAGATAATGGAACAATATGCTCTCCATATTCGATTACTTCGTTTCCAACTAGAGGCAAGCCGATAACGGCATATTTCAGTTGTTCCGAATAAGCAATCTCAGTATTCTTCAATATAGGCTTCTTTCCAATAACCAATAACCCTATAGCCGATTGCTGTAAATCAAAATTACTTTCTGTGCTCCCAGTAACGGGAACACAATCCAATTTTAGTTCTTCAAATCCCCGTTGAATCCCTTTCACAAGATTAGTCCATGCTCCATTACCGCAAAAATTATGAAGAACAACAGAAACAGGATTTCCTCCACCCGCAATACATTCCATCGCAGCTACCCTAAATGAATAATATCCAACTATTTCATAAGAAACATGGACATGATCAAGTTCTTTTAACCCTATCCCGCCACTGTTATCACTGGCAATAATCAGCGATTCTTCACTATTTAATTGGAGTGTAACTATATCCCTCACATTTTTACCTCTCTATTCATATTCTTTTGCTTAAATACAGCAGTGAGGCGTGGAATAGCTATTAACGCAAGTACCGTATTGAACATAGAGCCAACAATTAATGAAGGAACCATCGCTAAATAAAACCCCATATCCATTAAAAAGATAAATGGCAATGGTGCGGCGAAGGAATTCCCTAGGATAAAGAGAATACCAGCACTCATCTTATGGTTATTTTTAAATAGGGCTGCAAACATATAGACAAGAGCGCCCATTTCAAGACCGATTAAAATATGCAGAGGGCCTAATGGAAAACCACTAAGCAGGGCTGATAACAAATGACCCAAAAGGCCAACTGTTGCTCCAGCCCCACCGCCTAACATGGCGCCCGCCAGTAAAGCAGGAAACGCGTCAAAAGCTACACTGCCTACGATCGCTGGTACCTTTATGCTGGCACCTACGGCCGGTAAAGCTATAAATAAAGCCAGCCAGCTTAGCTTTCTACTTTTCATCTTTACGTTTGCCATCCCTGAATACCTTTGCACTGCGAACATATTCCACGTCCTTTACGTTCAAACGGAAATTGACAACCCTTGCTAAAGCAAAGAAATAGTCCGAAAGACGGTTTAAAAATTGCAGAGATAGTTCCGGTGTTTTCGGGTCCGCTTTTAAGAGTGATACAACCAATCTCTCCGCCCGTCGTGTCACCGTTCTTGCAATGTGAATGGAAGCTGCCGGCTTTGTGCCTCCAGGTAAAATAAACCGTTCCAGCTCGGGAGCTTCTTGAATATATTCATCTATCTTCTTTTCTAAATAATCGATCGATTCTTTTTGAAGCTTTAACTCACGTTTCTCAGAAACATTCGCCAAGTCACCGCCGCAATCGAATAATTCATGCTGAATCTTCTCAAGATCATCTATTACATCTTTAAAAACACCAGGATCAAGCTCAGTTACAGCCTGACCGACAAAACAATTTACTTCATCAACCGTTCCATAGGCTTCTACCCGGATATCGTCTTTGTCAACTCTTCCGCCAATAATACTCGTTTTCCCTTTGTCACCTGTTCTCGTATACAGTCTCATTTTGTTCCATCCCCTTTTCCTTAATTGTTTGGTTCAATCCATACCAGATAATATCAACTTTTTCCGCCTTGCTGGCGATTTTTTGATACACCCATCCTGTTGTATCGCGCCATAATCTATTTTCTCTTTCCATTGGAACAATCCCTTTTGAAATATCGGTACCAATGACTACCAGCTTCCGGTTTTTCACAGAGGTTTCCCATCGAATCCAATCTTCCAGCCAATGATTCCATACTTTTAACGTTTCAATCGCATCGTATTGTTCGATTAATTTTTTTATCCAAATTTCGATGCCTTCCAGAATAACGATATCATTACCATTATCATTAATATCCTGTGGAATAGGTTCGCCGTTATAGGCTGATAGCCAGCAGATCTTGCCTTCTGCCTCGTAATGCTTTATGACCCATTCTTTTTTTCCGTTAAAGGCACCTCCCGTAATAAAGTGCAACGTTCACCCCTCCTTAGCGTGTCTTTATCAAAAATTAACTCAAATCCTTGATGAAAAGGTGTCGGCCAATCCCAGAACTCTTTATGTTTAGGTGCAAGCTTTGAAAGCAAATATCGAATGACTCCCCCATGGGTAACAATGCCACAGTTTTTATAGTGATTTGACAACAAATGTTCAGTAATTCTCTTCCATTCAACGTCAATTCTATTACTGAACCTTGTAAAGGATTCCCCTTCCGGAGGGGCTGTTTTCAAAGGGTCTGTCAGCCAATCCCGATAAAGCTGGACACTTTTTAGTTCCTCATAGGTTTTACCTTCCCATAAACCAAAGTTCATTTCCC
Source organism: Neobacillus sp. Marseille-Q6967 (assembly GCF_946151075.1). Taxonomy (GTDB): domain Bacteria; phylum Bacillota; class Bacilli; order Bacillales; family Cytobacillaceae; genus Neobacillus. The sequence continues at coordinate 2,118,800 of NZ_OX267715.1, forward strand.
GTAGATTTTCTAAGGGTATGATTTCTTCTTTTGGGAAAAGGATATTGGCAGTTGTGACACATCGATTCAGATCACTAGAAAAATAGATATCGTACCTTTTTTTTGTCTTAATTTTCATAGACTCACAACTTAATGGCGAGTCTGTCCAGCCTAGATATGCTTTTCGTTTATTTTCTTCCGTTATCCCATGACGAAATAGTGCAATAACCATAAAATCATCCAAAGAAATAAATCAGTCCCTTCTACGGAAGCGCCCAATACATCTCCAGTGATTCCACCAAACCATTTTATCGCTTTCATACGAAGAAACAGTACAAGGATCACCGACGCTAAAATGAATAAGGTTACCAGCAGGAAATTTCCGCTGTACAAGCCTATGACCACAACAAAGCTAATAATATAAACAGGATAAAGCCACAAATCCTTCCAAGTTGCTGCACTTTGAAATAATACTCCCAACCCTTCCTGTTTAGCCGGTTTTACTGTAAGCAAAAGAACCCCCATCACACTTTTACTTAAAAAAGGGATGGCCATGATTATCATATAAGATAAAAACTGAACATTTATGATGATCTCATAAATAAACAGGAAACGGCAGCTTAATAAAACGATAACAGAAATAACGCCAAAAGCTCCCGTTCTAGGATCTTTCATAATCTCCAATCTTTTTGATTGATCCTTGTATGAAAAATATGCATCGCTGGCGTCAATCCAGCCATCCAAATGAATTCCGCCTGTAAAAAGGATGGTTATTAGCCAGATCAGGAAGGCAGCGGCAAGATTCGAAAAAGGAGTCAAATCTATCAATACATATGTAAGTGACGCGTAAATAATCCCCTGAAATATTCCCAACAGCGGGAACGCTTGGACTGCTTTTTTAAGATGAAGTTTATCCATTGGTAATACAAGTGGTACAGGAATCGCCGTAAAAAACTGCAAATCAATGAAGAAACCTTTCAAAAGTTTTATCATAAGCTTCCCCACTGATGAACGATATCTTTTAAAAGATCCCATTTTAGATGTTTTTTCATTTTTGCTGCCAGTTGATCATATTTTTTATCTTTAAACTCCATGATGGAAACTGGTTCTTTGGCGGGGATTCCTTTACTTTTTCGAATCCTATTTAGCCATTCATTTCTCCATTCATCGTTATGGAAAAGATGATGAAGATATGTCCCAATAATTTGTCCATTTTTAACAAAATACCCTTCATCTGTTCCATTCTCAAGTTTTAAAAATGAACAGCCCTTCTCATGTAAAACCGTTTTACCTAAATGGATTTCATAACCTTCTACCATATATTTTCCATCTAGTCCAGTATCTTTATGGTGCACTCCTGAAACTCGAACCGTTTCTTTTTCTTCCAAAAAAATCGTTTTGCCAGGTATCCACCCTAAACCTTTTACCTTATGATCTAGAATTCCCGTATCCGATCCTGCTTTATCAATAATTTCTTCACCTAATATTTGATATCCTCCACAAATACCAATAATATGACCGCCATTTTCAATATGCATTTGGATCAGCTTATCCAGCTTACGGTCAATTATGGTTCGTAAATCGTTTATCGTACTTTTCGTCCCAGGGATAATCACCGCATCTGGCTTCCCAAATTCTGATGCGTGCTGAACCAATCGAATGCTGACATCTTCTTCATACAAAAATGGTTCTAAATCAGTAAAATTCGATATAAATGGAAGATGAATGACAGCAATGTCAAGAGGTTTATTATATCTGCTCGGTGCAAACTGTGCTTCTAAGGATAAGGAATCTTCCGCTTCAATCATATGATTTTCTACAAAAGGTAAAACACCTAGAACCGGGACCCCTGTTTTCTTTTCAATCCATTCGATTCCGTCTTCAAATAAGCTGATATCGCCTCGGAATTTATTAATAATCAAGCCTGCAACCCGTTGTCTTTCTTCTGGTTCTAAAAGTTCAAGGGTTCCTACTATACTGGCAAAAACACCGCCTCTGTCAATATCGGCCACTAGCACAACGGGAACATCCGCCAATTCTGCAACCTTCATATTGACAAGTTCCCGGTCCTTTAAGTTAATTTCAACCGGACTTCCAGCCCCTTCAATGACAATTAAATCAAATTGGCTTTCTAACTGTTTCAAAGACTCGTTTATCACATGAAGCCCTTTTTCATAAAACTGCTCCCGATACCCTCTTCCGGAAAGAGTTTCCAGTCTCTTCCCTAAATAGACAATTTCTGAATCTTGATTCGATCTCGGCTTTAATAAAATTGGGTTCATCCATTCGGTTGCATCTATTTTCGCCGCTTCGGCTTGTATTCCCTGAGCTCTTCCTATTTCTTTCCCATCCTTGGTGACATAAGAGTTATTGGACATGTTTTGGGATTTAAAGGGAACGACTCTGACACCCTCATTGACAAATAACCGGCACAGTGCAGTAACAATCATGCTTTTGCCAACATCGGATGAAGTTCCTTGAATCATAATGCCTTTCACAACATTACTCCTTTCATCAGGATCGGTACTCCTGCCTCAACTAAATAGGCATCGTCCGCTTCCTTAACCAAATGTTGATGAATCTGACCGAGGAGCCGCCCGTAAGTAAAAGTTAATGTATCACTAGAGAATGATTCATTTAACACTTCATTACTCACGACTATAAGTGCACTCACACGACTTTTAATAAGAGTAATTCCAGTACAGATTTTTTCCACTATCGCTGCTGCATTTTGTTCTCCAAGGAATAACTCATTATTTAACAAGGTTGTTATACAATCTAAAAGAATAATATCCTTAGAATCTAATTGATTTGCAATATCAGAAATACTAACGGATTTCTCTATTGTTCTCCAATGATATCCTGCTGATTCGCGGTCTTTCCGGTGTTTTAAAATTCGCTCCTTCATTTCCCGATCAGAGTCTACCCCTGTGGCAATATAACAAAGTTTCCCTCCCTGGCTGCTAACCATCTCCATCGCCAATTTTTCAGCGAATTGGCTTTTTCCGCTCCTTACACCGCCGGTAATAAAAATGAATGAAGATCGATCTTTTCGATACGTTGGATTAGATGAGTGTGAAGACCCATTCAAAAAACATCCCCCCCAGCCATAAAAATACTAAAAACCATAGAACGGTTCGACTTAAAATCATATTAGTCATAAGTATATGCTCCGCTTGGATAGGAACGAGCGGCTCTCCCATCCTAGCCCGGTCTGAAAGGATGCCTTTGTAATAATTTATCCCGCCAAGTTGAACCCCTAAAATGACGGCAACCGCTGCCTCACCCCAGCCGCTGTTCGGGCTAGGATGTTTCTTCGAGTCTTGGAATAAAACTTTCCATGCCCTCTTAGTCTCCATCCTTTGCGGTTTTGTTCCTAGAAGCATCAGTATTCCCGATATCCGGCTCGGAATCCAGTTCATTACATCATCCCATTTGGCAGATGCCCAGCCAAAATCTTTATATCGATCATTAAGATGCCCGACCATTGAGTCACAGGTATTTGCAGCCCGATAGACCATCGCAAGCGGGGCACCGCCAATGAGTGCCCAAAATAATGGCGCTGTTACCCCGTCACTTGTATTTTCTGCAACCGTCTCAATCGCACCTCGGGCGACTTCGCTTTCATCTAATATATCAGTATCTCTTCCAACGATATAAGAAAGCTTTTCTCTTGCCAGCTTAATATCCCCATTTTCTAATGGGCGGTAAACAGCAAGTGAAGCTTCCTTTAAACTTTTTTGCGCTATCGTTGATGAAATGATGATACTTTCTACAGCAATTCCAACAACAGGATGAATCTTATAAGCTATCAATATCATAATTAGAACAATTGAAAAAACAAACAGTAAAATAAAAAGGAGCATGAACACTCCTTTTATTTTCTTATACCTTCCGTTATTTAGCCGTTTTTCTAGAATGGAAATGAGTGATCCAATCCATCTTACAGGATGCGGCCAATCCGGCGGGTCCCCAATGATCAAATCGATAATGTAAGCAAGAGTGATTGCTATTAAATGGAACATCATCATTGATATTTCCTTTTTTGAGATTTTGTTATCGCTTCCACCGTGCAGTTATAAACACCTTTCCCAATCAACTTCCCTAAAGGGGTAACTGTCCCGGCAAATTCCAGCATTTTTCCAAATTGTAAAGCAGCAACTAAAATACTGTCTGTAGAAGTTCCTGTTGCAATGGTGCCTGTCACCCTATCTTGTACCTTTAAATCAAAGAGCGCCTTAGACTTTGCTTCTGTTGCGGCCATGATCGATTGAATGAAAGCTTCCTCGGTTAATTCACCGTTTACAAATATCCAAGTGTTAATGGTGCCAGGGACCGGTTCAAATGAATGCATTTCACTTTTCGAAGCATCAATGGCATTTCCGACACCAGCAGTCACAACAACAAATATTGAAAAATCCTCCTGCTCTAAAAACGTATACGATACATCTTCCAGGAACACTGCTGTCATCATTCCTACTGATTCAGAAGGTTCAAAGCCTTTCGCTTTTAAAAAAAGTGCCATTTCATTTTGATGGTCACTGCAGTTATAATTTTTATCCACATGCCGATTTACAAAAGTATGATGCCAGCCTGTTCCGGAACCAATAACACCCGAAGACATTGTTCGCAATGGAATAGGCGCTTTTACCTCAATAAATTCTTGTGTCACCTTCAGCAGTCCTTCATGAATTACAACTTCTTTTGTATTTTCCTTTATCTCTGGTAATAACACCATTTGTGGTGCTGCAACCTTTGGATGCGGGTGCTTTTGAATATTGGTACGATAGACATCTTTTATTCTCTCTTCCCTTAAAACTTCATTGGGAATATGATTGATATTAATTCTTCCGTTTTCAAGTAAGAGCAAGCGGTCACAATATAAGCCTGCTAAATTTAAATCATGAAAGATTGAAAGTACGGTTAACCCCGTTATGGTTGTCCATTGTTTTAAGAGATCCAATAATTCTTTTTGATAGGATAAATCTAAATGGTTGGTAGGCTCGTCCAGCAGGAGAATTTCAGGTTCCTGTGCGAGTGCTTGCGCCAGGAATACTCGTTGTCTTTCACCGCCTGATAACTCCTGAATATTTTTATTTTGCAGGGCGGAAACACCTGTCTGCTTCATGACCCGCTGAACAATTTCCTCATCCTTGGTCCCCCACGTCTGAAACCATCCTTTTTGATGTGCGTATCGGCCAAGAGAAACCGTTTCTTTTACTGAATAGGAAAAGGATTGAGCGGAATGCTGCGACAGTACGGCAACCTTTTTAGCAAGCTGTTTTGAATGATACTCTTGAAGTCTTTTCCCTTGAATAAAGATGTCCCCTTTTTCAATCGGCAAGATCCCGCTTATCATTTTTAATAAGGTTGTTTTGCCGCTTCCGTTAGGACCTAATATCCCAAACAGCTCTCCTGTTTGAACATCAAAGGAGATATCTTTTAATACCGATTCACCTGAATATCCGCCAGAAACTCGTTGCACGCTAAGCATTCTCATCCACTCCTTTCCGTCTTTTTCCGTTGTAATAGAATAATTGCAAAAACTGGCGCACCAATGATTGCCGTTATAACGCCAATTGGCAACTCTGTTGGCGATATAATCGTTCTTGAAATCAGGTCTGCTAAAATTAAAAAACCACTTCCGGTTATGATGGATAATGGCAGCAGATGCTTATGGTCCGGCCCCCAAAGTAATCTAGATAGATGAGGAATGACCAGCCCCACAAAACCAATTGTACCGGAAACTGCCACCGCCGCTCCTGTTAAAACCGAACCTGCTGACAAGATGACCAGCTTTCTTTTTTGGACATTAACCCCCAAGTGATGTGCTCGTTCTTCCCCAAATGACATGGCATTTAATTCTTTTGTATTAAAAATTAGAATGGCTGAGCCAAGAATAAAAAATGGCACGATAATTTTTATGTATTCCCAACCTCTCATCGATACACTTCCCAATAACCATCCGATGATCTGCCGTAATTCATCTCCTGTTAAGGCAATCATCAGGGATATAAGTGCTCCCAGAAAGGAACTAAAAATGATTCCTGTTAAAATAATGGTTTCCACTCTCATGGAACGTTCGATTTTACGGGCGAATGAAAGTACCAAAAAGATGGTAAGAAATGAAAACAATATACTTAAAACAGGTAACGTAAACCTTCCAACAAACGGAATGGTAAATTGAAAAAATAAAGTAATAACAGCACCCAATGATGCTCCTGATGATACACCCAGTGTATAAGGATCCGCTAATGGATTTCTTAATAGACCTTGAAAGGCCGCTCCTGCAATCGCAAGAGCCGCCCCTACAAGTCCTGATAATAGAACCCTAGGTAAACGAATATTTAAAACAATACTCGAATACATCGGGTCGAAGTCTTCTATCGAAAATAGTCCAAATAATTTGGCAAAAATAATTTGGATGATGGTAAAGATAGGAACCTGTACGGTGCCTATCGAAATCCCCAAAAGCATTGCCATGAGAAGGAAAAGCCCGGCTGCCGAATAGGCTGTGATTTTATTATTTAAAAACTTCCGGATAAACAGCCTTTGCAAGTTCCTCTACTCCTTCAACAATCCTTGGGCCTGAACGGGTCACGCTGTCCGAGTCTACGTCAATAACCTGCTTATTTTTAATAGCATTGACATTCTCCCAGCCTTTTCTGTTCAAAACCTGCTCCGTTGGGTTCTCGGTATAATAGCCATATGTTGTAATAATAACATCTGGATTACGGCTGATCATCGCTTCTTGGTCCATTTGAATCCAGCCTTCTTGGTCAGCTGCAATATTTTCAGCATTTATCAAAGTAAACATTTCATTCATAAACGTATTCTTACCTGTCGTATAAATCTCTGGTGCAGGTGAAACTTCTATAAGTACCTTTTTCTTTTCTTTTATTTCAGCAGCCTTCGTTTTAATTTCCTCCAATTTATCCTTCATGGAAGTAATAAGTTCGTCCGCTTCCTTTGTTTCACCTGTTGCTTTTGCAATCATATCTATAGAGTCATAAACATGCTCAAAATTCTGTGCATCATTTACTACTAACACATCAATGCCGGAATCTTTTAGCTGCTGAAGACCTTCCGCCCCGTTATGAGCACTTGAAGCATGTGCTAATACTAGATCCGGCTTTAGGCTGATAATTTTTTCTAAATTAATTTCCATTCCGCCGATCTTTTCTTTTGACGCTACCTCTTCTGGGTAATTATCAAAATCGGATACACCAACCACTTTTTCCCCTAATCCTAAAGCAAAGGCAATTTCCGTATTACTTGGTATCAATGAGACGATTTTCCCTGGCTTTTCGTCAATTACTACTTCATTGTCCAATGCGTCCTTCACCGTAACTGGAAAAGTTAATTCTTCTGATTTTTGCTCTGTGTTTCCGTTACCTTGGTCCTTTGCAGATTCTTTTTGTTCACCACATGCTGCTAGCATTCCAAATGTTAGTAAAAGAACCAACAAAAGTGAAGATAATTTTTTCATTGTGTTTTCCCCCTATGTATGTCTAATCTTAAAAAACATCATAAAAAAATATGCCTACCTAAAATTTTTACAAAATAAAAAACATCTCCACGATATCGCAGAGATGTTGGTTTGATTAGATTCCATTATTACAAAATGTAAAAAGATTCTAGTCTTCCACTCCTCCCTATCCTCGTAGGTTTTTTGGCGTACAAGAATAGGCAGGTTTCCTGGCTCATGGTCATGGCTCCCTATGTCTTCCCATCCAATGGACAGTGACATGGTATAGGTTGCTCCCATTTACAGTGGCGGGACCGCGTTGGCTTTACACCAAACTTCCCTATTAAGCTAACATCTTTTTAAAGGATGTTCAGCACCTATCTTCTAATTATTTTTTTATGATAGTCCTATTATATAGTAATAGGACCATTATTGTATAAGTTTTTGCATATTTCTTCAAAAATCGACTTTTACTGTTCGATATTTCTACATAAGTTCGCCATTTCAATAGCAACGGATGCTGCATCCCAGCCCTTGTTTCCTGCTTTTGTTCCTGCACGTTCAATTGCCTGTTCAATCGAATCGGTGGTTAATACTCCAAAAATAACAGGAACGCCTGTTTCAAGAGTAATTTTTGAAACTCCCTTGGCTACTTCATTACAAACATAGTCAAAATGTGGAGTGGAGCCGCGAATAACCGTTCCTAACGTAATAACGGCATCATATTTTTTACTGTCTGCCATTTTTTTAGCGATAAGAGAAATTTCAAACGCACCCGGTACCCAGGCAATATCAACATCAGATTCACTTACACCATGTCTTTTAAGGGCATCCTCTGCACCACTTAATAACTTGCTTGTAATAAATTCATTAAAACGACCTACCACGATTCCTATTTTTAACCCAGATCCAACTAAATTACCTTCATAAATATGTCCCATTGATGTAACCTCCATAAGTAAATTTTCTATTTTTAGGATTTGTTAAACTTAACTGTTGATTTCCGCTCCAAGCGCTCCAATCAACAATGAGCATTAAAACAGCCATTTTTAAAAATGAAACAGGTGCCCTAGTTTGTCTTGCTTTGTTTTTAGATAATTTGCGTTTTCTTTTCTCATTTCCATTTGAAGCGGGACTCGTTCGACTACTTCAAGGTCATAACCTTTTATCCCTTTAATTTTCCGTGGATTATTCGTCAATAAACGCATTTGTTTAATTCCTAGATCTCTTAGGATTTGGGCGCCAATACCGTATTCCCTTAAATCTGCTTTAAAACCAAGCTGTTCATTTGCCTCGACTGTGTCGTATCCCTGCTCCTGCAGCTTGTATGCCTTTAATTTATTTAACAAACCAATGCCGCGGCCTTCTTGACGCATATAAAGTAATACCCCAGCACCTTCTTGATTGATTTGATTTAAGGCTGCATGAAGCTGCGGCCCGCAATCACACCGGCAGGAGCCAAAAACATCTCCCGTTAAACACTCAGAATGAACACGGACGAGAACTGGTTTTTCAGGGTCAATCTCACCCTTTACTAAAGCAACATGCTCTTTTTCATCAATTTCATTGGTATAGCCAATTGCCTTAAATTCTCCGAAATCGGTCGGCAATTGTATTTCCACTTCTCGTTTAACAAGCTTGTCTTTTTTATTTCGGTATTCAATCAGGTCTTTTATCGTAATCATTTTTATATTTAAATCATCGGCGATTTTACGCAATTGCAGTACACGTGCCATTGTTCCGTCTTCATTCATGATTTCGCAAATAACACCCGCCGGCTGGGAATCACATAACCTTGCCAAGTCAACTGCAGCTTCGGTATGACCCGTTCTCCTCAACACTCCACCTTTTTTTGCTACTAAAGGGAAAATGTGTCCTGGTCTTTTGAAATCAGATGGCTTCGATTCTGGGTCGAGCATTGACAGGACAGTTGCTGATCGTTCATAAGCGGATATCCCTGTAGTTGAATATTTGTGATCAATACTTACGGTAAAAGCGGTACCGTGTGGATCCGTATTGTTTGTCACCATAGGGAACAAGTCTAGTTTTTGTGCAATTTCCTCGTCAACAGGAACGCAGATTAATCCTCTTCCATGTGTAGCCATTAAGTTAATAACATCTGGTGTAGCTTTCTCTGCTAATGAGATAAAATCTCCTTCGTTCTCCCTGTCCTCATCATCACAAACGATAATAACCTTTCCCTGCTTTAATTCTTCTAAGGCTTCCTCAATCTTATCAAACATGCACGTTCTCCCCTTCCTGAAAGGATTTATTAATATTATTCTTTACATTAAATCAAAAGAATTGCGTGGATTTTAGGCAAAACCGTTTTCCTCTAAAAATTTCGCCGTAATACTAGATGGTCCTTTTTTCATTGTTTGAGCGGTTTGATTTGTTAAAAAATGTCCAACATACTTGCCAATCATATCGCATTCAAGATTAACAATATCACCAGGTCCTTTAAGCCCAAGGATTGATTCCGATAATGTATGAGGGATAATGGACAAAGTAAAACTTTCATCATTCACACCAAAAACAGTCAGGCTGGTACCATCAACAGCAATCGAACCTCTTAAAATAACGTATTTAAGCAATTCAGGGGGCGCTTCGATTTCATAGTAAATGGCATTTTCATATTCTTTTTTACTTTTAATCGTACCTGTTCCATCAATATGTCCTGATACAAAGTGACCTCCAAAACGTCCCCCGGCAGCCATGGCCCTTTCAAGATTCACTTTCGAACCTCGTTTAACTGCATTTAGACTAGATGCCCTTACTGTTTCTGGCATCACATCAACCGTGAAACGATTGGCAGAGAAAGTAGTAACGGTTAAACATACTCCATTTACAGAGATACTGTCTCCTAAATGAACATCTTCAAGAATTTTCTTTGCTTCAATGGTCAGAACAAATGATTCACCAGTTCGTTGGATATTTGCTACAACGCCTATTTCCTCAATAATTCCAGTAAACATATCGCTTGTTCTCCTTACATATGTTCTAACTAAAAATTAAACTTTCCTGTTGATTTCCACTCCAGTCGCTTCGCTTTCCGCGGGCGGTCCGGGGAGCCTCCTCGTCGCTCAAGCCCTGCGGGGTCTCCCCTGCCCCGTACTCCCGCAGGAGTCTCGCGCCTTCCGCTCCAATCAACAAAACAGAGTAAAAATAAAAAAGACCCTGAAGAGAATGATTCTCGAGGGTCTTTTAAGGCAATAGGAAATTAAGGCTTATAAAAGGGCAAATTTTTACCTTTTGATAAACCTGTTTTTTTCCTTCTCCCATCCAGACTTTAACTGTCGGCTCTGGAGTTTCACCAGATCCACCGTTTAACCATAGGTTAACCGGGTCACGGACTAAGAAGCATACTGCTTCATCACCGCCGGTTAGGACTTTCACCTGACCCCGAAGGAATTATTTTTTTTTAGTATCCTTATCATAGCAATAATGTTAAAAATAATCTACTTATCCGCTTTAATCTTGATAAGTCTTTATTGGCAAATAAATATCAAAATGGAGATTTCCATCGTGATTACTATTATCACGCTTATGGACTTCTATCCCTAGTGCATGATGGTCCTGTTCATACCCATACTCTTTCATCCATAATAGCATTTGCTTATATGTATCTTCTACATCTTCCGCTTTTCCTTTATGTGTAGCAAAAACATAATTTTTATGGGGAATAGTGAAACCGACCATCCCTTTAGGAATATCCTCAAGTTTCTCAACGGGCATAGTAACATAATACGTAAACTCTGTCTCGCGGCTGTGAAATGGTGTAACAAAGGCAGAATCATCTTTTCTAAAATTGATTTCTCCGATTCTTTCCTCAAATACATTAAATAAAGGTGGAATTTCATTCGTTTGTGAATATGTACCATTCCACGAAATTCCCACTACCTTTATTTCTTTCTTCTCGATAACTTGTATTTGCATACCTCTTTCCCCCTTTTTTGCTATCTATATTAATATTCTAATAGCGACCCTTAAATTCCTTCAAAAAAAACAACCTAGTATATTTTAGGTTAATAAATTTAATCCATTTTATTTTTTGAAAATAATTTTTTCAATACAAACCTTTCCCAAGTGTTCCAAGGAAGGAGGTTCTTTACTAGAATACCGCCTCTTACTCCCTTACCTAACGGATAGCGGAATTTCGGCCGGGAGGATAATGAGATTTCGGCAATTTTATTTGCTACTTCTAAAGGATCGCCGTAACGGCTTTCTCCGCTTTGAATATAGGATTCAATTCTTTTCATATAGGATTGATACGGAGAATCGATTTTCAAAGAAGCTTCCGCTACTTGTTTTCCGGTTGACCAAATGTTTGTTTTATATGAACCAGGCTCAATTAAAATAATATCTACACCGTATGGTTTCATTTCCAAGCGTAAACTTTCACTCCATCCCTCAAGCGCATGCTTTGAAGCGACGTAAGGAGATAACCCAGGAAACCCAATTTCTCCGCTAATACTGCTTATATTGATAATTTTTCCATAACCTTGTTTTCTCATGAGTGGAAGAAAGCTTTTTGTAACAGCTACCGCTCCAAAAAAATTGGTTTCAAATTGCTGTTTATATTCGTTTAATGTAATTTCTTCTGTAAAGCCTGCACCTGCATAACCAGCGTTATTCACCAAAACATTAATTGTTCCCTTTTTCATAACGGATTCTTGTAATCTCCGAATTGATAGATCGTTGGTAATATCCAGTTCATGCACAATGATTCTAGACGCCACATCAGATTCTTTCGCCAGATTCATAAGGTCTGTGTCTTTCGTTGTATTTCTCATAGTAGCAATCACCGTAAAATCCTTCTTTGCCAATTCAATCGATGTTAATAAACCAAAACCGCTTGATGCTCCAGTCACTACTGCCAATTTTTCACCCATAAATTTTACCCCCTTTAAACTGCTATGTTTTGCTTTAGTACCAGCAATCATTTATATGTAAAAAAGACCGTCCCAGGTTATGGACGATCTCTATCTATTCTATCTTATTTTACTTCCTGTGGAATAGCTAAACCAAGACCCTTTGCTATTCTTTGCCCATACTCAGGTTCTGCTTTATAGAAGTGCTGAATTTGACGAAGTTTAATATCATCTCTCTCAACCGGCTTCATCGCACCGACAATGGTTTCTACTAACCGGGCACGTTCTCCTTCAGACATGAGGCGGTATAGGTCACCAGCCTGTGTATAGTGGTCATGATGATCATACGCAACACTTTCAGCTGCACCTGTAACAGGGAAAGCTGTTGTCTTCGCTTCAGGAGTTTCAGTCGGCCCGCCAAAGCTGTTTGGTTCATAGTATACAGATCCGCCGCCATTATTATCAAATCGCATCTGACCGTCACGTTGATAGTTATTTACCTCTGCTTTCGGACGGTTAATTGGTAATAGGTTATGATTTGCACCTACACGATAACGGTGCGCGTCAGAGTATGCAAATAAGCGTCCTTGCAGCATTTTATCTGGAGAAGGCTCTACGCCAGGAACCATTGTACCTGGTGAGAATGTTGCTTGTTCTACTTCAGCAAAATAGTTTTCTGGATTTTTATTTAATACCATTTGACCCACTTCAATTAACGGGTAATCCTTATGTGACCAAACCTTTGTTACATCAAATGGATCGAATCGATAAGTATTTGCATCCTCTAAAGGCATGATTTGGACATATAGTTTCCATTTAGGGAAATCGCCTTTTTCAATTGCATTAAATAAATCTTCCGTATGGTAGTCAGGATTTTCTCCTGCTAGTTTATTCGCAACATCATTTGTCATGTTTTTGACGCCTTGTTCTGTTTTAAAGTGGTATTTTACCCATACTGCTTCACCTTCTGTATTAACCCATTTAAACGTATGGCTGCCATAACCATTCATATGACGAAGTGTTGCCGGAATACCGCGGTCACCCATTAAATAGGTTACCTGGTGCAATGATTCTGGTGATAATGACCAGAAATCCCAAACCGCATTAGGGTTTTTTAAGTGTGTTCTAGGATCTCTTTTCTGTGTATGGATGAAATCCGGGAACTTAATGGCGTCACGAATAAAGAAAATAGGAGTATTGTTTCCAACAATATCATAGTTTCCTTCTTCAGTATAAAATTTAACGGCAAATCCACGAGGATCACGAACAGTATCAGCTGACCCTAGTTCGCCTGCTACAGTTGAAAATCGTATAAATAGTGGTGTACGCTTTCCTACACCACTGAAAAGCTTTGCCTTTGTATGTTTAGACATATCATTTGTTACTTCGAAGTAGCCGTGTGCCCCTGCACCCTTCGCATGGACTACCCTCTCCGGTACACGTTCACGGTTAAAATGTGCTAGTTTCTCAAGTAAATGAACATCTTGAATTAATGTTGGACCGCGGGAACCGGCTGTCATTGAGTTTTGATTATCTCCTACTGGTGCTCCATAGCTTGTGGTTAAATGTTTCTTTTCATTACTCATATAATCACCTCGTAAACTAGTTTATTAGAACTTAATTAAATTATAATATAAATCTTTTAAAAATCAATACTAAATTATAATAATTATAATATAATCTTGATTTTAAATAAAAAAATTAGGCTCATTAATACAATGGTATTAAAAATAAAAGACGTTATTCCTTTTTAAAAGAAATAACGTTCAAATAGCCCTATTAATTTGTTTAGTTATGGATAAATAGATTATACTGTAGTTAAAAATATAATAATAATAGTAATTCTGGAGGTTCTATATGTCAGAAAATAATCCTAATCAAACAGATTCACAAAAAAAGAAAATCAGCTTGCAGGAGGCCATGAAACTACAGCTGGAGAATAAGAAGAACAAAGCAGCAGCTGGTAATACTCTTTCAAATACTACTCAAACAAAAAAACTAAAAAGCCAGCAAACGAAAAAAGTGAGTAACTCCCGTAGAAAAATGGGTGTTTAATGAACGGTCAATTAAGGAAAGATATTAAACCGGGTTCTGAAGTAGACATCGTCCTCAAGGCTGATCAAAAAACTGGTAAGCTGACAAGAGGCATTGTAAAAGATCTTTTAACCAACTCAAGCTCCCATCCTCACGGGATAAAGGTCAGGTTAACGGATGGAAAAATTGGCAGAGTAAAGAATATATTAAATTAAGTAAGAAACCTCCTGCTATTTGGAGGTTTTTTAGGTTAACTTAAAATCGTCTGTTGATTTCTGCTCCAATTAACAGAGCTGCAAAATCAAGTGTCCCTTTTACAAAGTCTTTACAAAAAAAAACAGACCCCAGGATTGGAGTCTGTTTCGTTTTTTTGAAGGTATTTTATGCTTTGCGAACGTTAACCGCCTGCGGTCCACGTTGTCCATTTTCAATTTCAAACGTAACCTCTTGACCTTCGTCTAAAGTTTTATAACCCTCGCCTTGGATAGCGGAGAAGTGAACAAACACATCGTCTCCACCATCACGTTCAATAAATCCAAAACCTTTTTCACTGTTAAACCATTTTACTTTACCATTTTCCATTTCTTTGTAGCCTCCTAGCATGTAACAATACATGAAATTGCAATTTATACTTGCTCGATTATTATAACCAAGGAATTGTATCTTTAAACACAACCCCTTTGATTCTAAGTATTTCTCATAAGACAGTAAATTATAATAAATACTTTATCCTTTTTTCCCAACATCGGAGCATAAAAACAAAAAATGGAAAGTATGTGGCTAATAAGTTTGTTCAAAACTAGTTATAACACCCATTTCCGAATGGCAATTGCTACCCCGTCTTCATTATTTGTTGCTGTTACCCAGTCTGCAGCTTTTTTCACCTGTTCCTGTGCATTTCCCATTGCAATTCCAAGCCCGGCTTCCTGGATCATCGCTAGGTCGTTAAGGCTGTCGCCAACGGACATGACGTTATTCATCCCAATCCCCAGCCGCTCACAGACGAGTTTCAGTCCTTTAGCCTTATTGATTCCAATAGGGTTAACTTCAATGTTTGTTGGAGTTGAATTTGTTAATTCAAATTCGCCTTTTTCTTGCAATTGTTTCATAATCGCTTCTCTCACAGCGTCATCGTCAACATTAAAACCAAATTTTAACCATTGAATCCCATGGATATCCTCGGGCATTTCATTAAAGTAATTGTTTTCAGTACTAATTGCCCAAAATTTTGTATTATGGTGCTTGGTTAATTCCCACATCCAATGAATATTTTCAGGTTTTACAAAATTTCTTTCAACTAATTCCCCGCTGCTATCCCAAATTTCACTTCCATTAACGGTAACTAAAAAGGAAGTTAATTCTAATGATTCGGCATGTTCTTTACAGGTTCTTAATGACCGGCCGGTACTTAGAACAACATATACACCTTTTTCTTGAGCTTCCTTTATCGCCTGACGGTTTGCTTCCGAAACCTCATGTTGATCATTCAACAATGTTCCATCCATATCCAGTGCAATCAGCTTTATCTTGACATCTTCTTTAAAGTCATTCATATGTAATCTGCCCCCTTCTAGATTCTATTTTAGATTAGCATTTTATGTATTATACAATCAAAAATGAGGACTTTTATTACTAAAAAAACAATCCCCTCTGACATATGAGCAGAAGGGATACCCTTTATGATTGATATTGCACCCGGTGCAGGTTTGCAAAAACTCCTCCTAGTTGCAACAATTCATCATGAGCACCTTCTTCGGCAATTCCCTCTTCTGTAACAACAATGATCCGGTCGGAGTTTCGGATTGTGGCTAATCTATGGGCAATAATTAATGTCGTTCTATCCTTTGCAAGTTCGTTCAACGCTTCTTGTATTACCATTTCCGTTTCAGTATCCAGGGCTGATGTTGCCTCATCTAATATTAAAATCGGTGGGTTTTTAAGAAACATCCGGGCAATGGCAATCCGCTGTTTTTGACCACCGGAAAGCTTTAAGCCACGTTCTCCAATCTGCGTTTCATATCCATCTGGTAATGTGGAAATAAAATTTTCAAGAT
The DNA here is from genome assembly GCF_946151075.1 of Neobacillus sp. Marseille-Q6967. Lineage (GTDB taxonomy): Bacteria > Bacillota > Bacilli > Bacillales > Cytobacillaceae > Neobacillus. The sequence continues at coordinate 2,135,206 of NZ_OX267715.1, forward strand.
GGGCGCGTCTGGCCGCATCCGCGATTTCCTCATCGGTTGCATCCCTTTTTCCATACATGATATTTTCTTTTAATGTTCCAGTAAAAAGAAACACATCTTGCTGCACAATCCCAATATGGGATCGGAGCGATTTTTTCGTCATGTCCCGGATATCTACCCCATCAATGTAAATAGCCCCGCTATTTACATCATAAAATCTTGGTATTAGTGAACAAATGGTTGTTTTCCCGGCACCAGAAGGACCAACAAATGCCACGGTTTCACCGCTGCGGATGTTTAAATGGATATTTTCAAGTACCCTTTTGTAATGTTCATAGCTAAAAGAAACATCCTTAAATACGATATTACCTTTTAAACCAGCTACTTCGATTGCATCCTCGGTATCTTTTACATCGGTTTCGGAATCAATTAATTCAATAAATCGTTTAAATCCGGCCATCCCTTTTGGATATAATTCCATGATGGCACTAATTTTATCAATTGGCTTGAACAGAATATTAACATAAAGGACAAAACCAACTAGTTCTCCATAAGAAAGCTGACCGGTGAAACTCAACCACGCGCCATAAACAAGGACAATAATGGTCATTAATCTAGTCATCATATAAATACCCGAGAGACTAAAAGACATCACACGATAACCACTTAATTTTGCCTCACGGTAGGTGTAATTATTTTTTCTAAATCTCGCAATCTCAAAATCTTCATTTGTAAACGACTGAACCACACGGCTTCCTGCTACGCTGTCCTCTACCCTTGCATTTACATCTGCAATACTTGAATACATTTTCGTCCAAGCTTTATTCATTTTTAAATTGCAAACAATCACTAACAGAATTAAACATGGCAAAATTAAAACGGCTACAAATGCAAGCTTAATATTAATTGTAAGCATAATCCAAAATGCCCCTATAAATGTCATCAACGCAATAAAGACATCTTCTGGACCATGGTGGGCGAGTTCACCAAGATCAAAAAGGTCATTCGTAATCCGGCTCATAATATGCCCTGTTTTGGTATTGTCAAAAAATCGAAACGACTGTTTTTGGACGTGTTCAAATAGTTCTTGCCGCATATCCGTCTCAATATTAATCCCAAGCTTATGACCCCAATAATTTACGACGAATTGGAGGAATGTACTAATAAAATAAAGAGTTAATAATCCTATACTTACAGATACAATGGTCTGCCAATTACCGCCTGGCAATAGGTCGTCTATAAACCATTGAACAGCTAGCGGAAAAGCCAACTCTAATAAAGCAACAATTACTGCGCTGCTAAAGTCTAAGATAAATAACTTTTTGTGCGGCAAATAATAAGAAAAAAATCGACGAATCATAAAAATCTCCTTTGGTCAGAGGTGAGTTACGAATGGATTATATGGAAATTTATGTACAATTTCAAGAATTTAGAAAATAAAAATAAAAAATGCTTGGACATTCCAAGCATTTTTTGAATTAATGATGATGATGGACCCCTTTTGTTGGATTTGTAATCATCCATTCCTCTTTTGGAAAGTGGAATAATTGGATCCAAATATTTTCAAGAAATTCTTCTCCCTTTTCTACAATGAAGTCTATATCTTTGTCAGATTTAACCACTTCATCCTTTTCCGTTGGTGTATCAAGCATTAAATCATAGTGAGCATGGTCACCATGAATATTGGTTACATAAATACGAAACAACTTACCCTGTGCTTCTTCCCCTTCCAACACTTTCTTTAAAGCTTTTGCTGCATTCTTATTTACTTTGACTTTCATGAATGTCGCTCCTATTCCTATGTATTCACAAACATTATCCCATTATTATTTAAAAATAAACAATTTTAATGTTTTATTCCAGTAAACTTCTCATACAGTTTCCCGAATAGGAATTTAAATCCTTAACAAATTTGTCACAACTTTTTTCTAAAACCTATATTAACATCATAGCTATGTTGTTAATATTGTGTATGTAATTAATAAAACTCAATAAAAAAAAATCTCTTCTAATAATTATTTTTATTTATTGCCTTTTTTATACGAATGTATTATTCTAGCAAAGATTGTGAATGAATTCACGTAACACATTGTGAAGAAATGCACATTAAAAAAGGCATTTACAAAAAATATATCAACGAAAGGGGTACCCTTATGAAATTGAAATGGTCTCTATTGGCCGTAATGGCTGCCATTACCGCTATCTTAACTGGCTGTGAACCATTGCTTGTCCTGGATCCTAAAGGACCTCAAGCTGAAAGACTGGCAAGTGACATTTTATTATCGATTGGGATTATGTCATTTATTGTTATTGCGGTTTTCGTCATGTTAATCATTATGTTAGTAAAATATCGCGCGTCTAAACAAAGCGAAGATTATGAACCGCCTCATATTGAAGGAAATCATTGGGTTGAAGCCATTTGCGTAGGTATTCCGATAATTATTGTAGCTTACCTATCATTCGTGTCGGTTCAGAGTAACTACATTGTAGAAGCAACACCGAAAGGCTACGAGGATAAAGAGCCATTAGTGGTTTATGCTTCATCATCTAACTGGAAGTGGCATTTTAGTTATCCGGAAGAAGGAATTGAGACAGTGAACTACTTGTATGTTCCTACCGACAGACCACTTGAATTTAAACTTTATTCATATGGGCCTATTACGAGTTTCTGGATCCCACAGCTTGGCGGTCAAAAATACGCAATGAATGACCATGTTACCACGCTCCACCTCGCAGCTGATGTTCCAGGCGAGTATATGGGAAGAAACGCAAACTTTAGTGGTAAAGGTACTGCTGAGAATACATTTAATGTTACTGCTATGTCCCAGGAAGAATTTGATGAGTGGGTAGAGGAAGTAAAAGAAACAGCTGACCCTCTTACAGAAGATAAATTTGAGGAATTAATAGAACCAGGCCACCTTGGTCAGATGACTTTTACTGGAACTCATTTAGATTTTTCACCGCCTCCAACGGGTCATCATAACGAAAATTCAACTGATCATGATACTTCAGACGAGCATTCTGAACACGACGCTACTGAGCACAGCACTTCCGAACATAACGACATGAATCATTAGATTCTTGAAAGGAGTTATTAATGTATGGAGTTCTTTGAACGATTTGCCGTACCTCATCCAAGTTTCGCCATCTATGCATCAATGGTTGCTATTGGTCTTACTTTACTAGCTGTGGTTGCTGGCCTAACCTACTTTAAAAAATGGGGATATCTTTGGCGCGAATGGTTAACGACCGTTGACCATAAACGTATTGGGATTATGTATCTCATTTCTGCGTTACTGATGCTTTTCCGCGGGGGTGTGGACGCAATTATGATGCGTGCACAACTTGCAGCACCAGATAACACGCTTCTTGATGCACAGCATTATAATGAAATTTTCACCACCCACGGGGTTGTAATGATCCTCTTTATGGCTATGCCATTTATTATGTTCTTTATGAACTTTGTGGTTCCACTGCAAATTGGAGCAAGGGATGTTGCGTTCCCACGTTTGAATGCACTTAGCTTCTGGTTATTCTTTATGGGAGCCATGTTATTTAACATCTCATTCGTCGTAGGCGGCTCACCTGATGCAGGCTGGACTTCATACTTCCCGCTAGCAGGAAACGAATTTAGTACATCTGTAGGTACTAATTATTATATGATTGCGATTCAGATTGCAGGTATCGGAACATTAATGACAGGTATTAACTTCATCACGACCATTCTTAAGATGAGAGCACCTGGTATGACGTTAATGAAAATGCCAATGTTCACTTGGTCTGCTTTCATCGCTAACGTCATCATCGTATTCGCGTTCCCTGTTTTGGCTGTATTACTTGCAATGGGGACATTGGACCGTCAATTTGGAACAAACTTCTTTACAATGGATAATGGCGGAATGGATATGCTTTGGGCAAACATTTTCTGGGTTTGGGGACATCCTGAAGTATATATCTTAATTTTACCTGCATTCGGTATTTACAGTGAGATTATTTCAACCTTCGCACGCCGTAATCTATATGGCTACAAATCTATGGTTGCTTCGATGGTTATCATCTCACTTATGTCATTTTTAGTCTGGGCCCACCATTTCTTTACCATGGGTCAAGGTGCATTAACAAACAGTATTTTCTCGATTACAACGATGGCGATTGCCGTTCCGACTGGGGTTAAAATTTTCAACTGGCTGCTGACCCTGAGAAAAGGGAAAATTGTCTTCACGACGCCAATGCTCTACTCTCTCCTTTTCATTCCGCTTTTCACATTAGGCGGAGTTACCGGAGTAATGCTTGCGATGTCTGCAGCAGACTACCAATATCATAATACGATGTTCTTAGTTGCTCACTTCCACAACGTGATTATTCCTGGTGTTGTCTATGCCATGCTTGCCGGCTTGACTTACTATTGGCCAAAAATGTTCGGATTCATGTTAAATGAAAGAATCGGAAAATGGACGGCATGGTTACTGTCAATCGGTTTCCTATTAGCCTTCATGCCGATGTATATTACTGGATTAGATGGTCAGGCACGCCGGATGTATACGTACTCCGAAGAGACAGGATTTGGCCCATTAAACATGGTTTCATTTGTTGGTGCCATCATTATGGCCATCGGCTTTGTCTTAATCGTATACAATATCTACTATAGTACTCGTTATGCTTCTAGGGATATTGGGAATGATCCTTGGGATGCTCGTACTCTAGAGTGGGCAACTCACACGCCAGTACCTGAATATAACTTTGCTGTTTTACCGCAGGTTCAATCAACTGAAGCATTATGGGATATGAAGAAAAAAGGTCATGAGTTATTTAAAGGTGAATACGAAAAAATCCATATGCCTAACAACAGTGGTATTCCATTTATCATGAGTTGTATCTTCTTTGTATGGGGCTTCTCGTTTATCTTTAGCTTGTGGATTCCGGTTATCGTGACAACCTTAGGAATCTTTGCCTGCATGACTCTTCGTTCATTTGAAAAGGATCATGGACGTTATATCTCTGTAGAAGAAATCGAAGAAACAGAAACAAATTTGCGAGGTGCTTAAAAAATGAAAATAGATAACTCGCTCCCACTTGAATATAGTACGGAAGAAAACCGTTTAAAAATCTTAGGATTCTGGATTTTCTTAGGTGCCGAAATTATGCTGTTTGCAACACTTTTCGCATCATACTTCACTTTATATAATCGTACTGGAAATGGCCCTTCTGGAGCAGAGATATTTGAAATCACTCCGGTTTTAGTTGAAACCCTCTTGCTATTAACAAGCAGTTTCACCATTGGCCTTGGGATACATGCCATGCGGCTTGGTAACAAAAAAGCAATGATTGCATTTTTTGCAATTACCTTATTGCTTGGACTTGGATTCTTAAGTGTTGAGATTTATGAGTTTATCCACTATGTCCATATCGGGGCAGGGCTGCAGACCAGTGCATTTACAAGTATTCTTTTAACCACCTTGGGAACGCACGGAGCCCACGTTACTCTAGGGATGTTTTGGGGATTATTCATTATCCTTCAAGTAAAGAAACGTGGATTAACTCCAGAAACAGCCAACAAATCATTCATTTTCTCGCTTTACTGGCATTTCTTAGACGTTGTTTGGATTTTCATCTTCAGCTTCGTCTATCTGAAAGGAATGATGTAATGATGAAAGAATTATTCCCAATGAAACAAGTGATGGGTTTTGTCTTTTCTTTGCTGCTTACCACCATTGCACTTGCTGTCTACTTCTTAGATTTGTCGTTCGCAGCAGGAATGACGGTCCTCCTGGTCACTGCATTTATCCAGGCTGGAGTTCAACTCGTAGTGTTTATGCATGCTGGTGAAACAGAAGATAAAGGTGCCATCTACACAAATATTTATTACGCATTAATCATTGCACTAGTTACCGTCTTCGGAACATTGCTGGCAATGATATGGGATATGGGATAAAAAAGCTCCAGCCCCTAGGCGCTGGAGCTGGATTCCCAAAGTAAAAAGGAGTACCTAGAGAGGTGCTCCTTTTTTTGATTTAATGGGAATTACCTTATTCCCTTTATTTGTTTTAGCTAACATTTCTTCTGTAGCGACAAAGAAAACCCCGATTAGGAAGATGAAAACAGCCCCTACTACTGTTCCAATTCCGATAGAAACAAAGATTTTGTAATCGTTTTCAAATAAACCGAATAAAAAAAACATAATACCTAGTGTCAGGACTGCTATACCGATCCGCCCAACAGCATTAATAATATTTCCTTTGGATTTCATAACACTCATCCTCCCCTATTAACTATATTATTCACTTTGTTCACAAAATTGTCAAACTTTTTTTAATTACTAATGCATTCTACTTGACTTTTTAATCTTAAAAGATTTATGGGTTGATGTATTGAATGAGATTCTATTTCAAAATATATGATGAAGAAGCAACAGAAGGATGGGGGGATAAAATGTCCTGGCTGATACTTGCTATTTTATCTGCAATATGTGCAGCCTTGGTATCAATATTTGGAAAACTGGGTTTACAAAATATTGATGCCAATACAGCCACTGCGATACGTGCGATCATTATGGCTATTTTTTTAGTAGGTGTTGTTATTTTCCAAGGAAACTTGAGTAAAATTCCCTTGATTATCGGAGAAAAGAAAACGTTTATGTACATAATTCTAAGTGGTATGGCTGGTGCTTCTTCTTGGTTGTTCTACTTTTTGGCATTGAAGGTTGGGAAAGTATCACAGGTTGCTCCGGTTGATAAACTGAGTGTGGTCATTGCAACGATATTAGCTATATTCTTTTTTGGAGAAAAACTAAGTCTTGTGAACGGTATCGGGGTAGGCTTTATCGCATTAGGTGTCATCTTGACTGCTTTACAATAGTAAAAAAGCAATCCTCCTTTGAGAGATTGCTTTTTTACTGTGCGCTTTCTTCTTCCTTTTTCACCTTTTTTGCTTCGAGTAACATGATATGATGTCCCTGTATTTCTCTAACCTTAAACATGAATCCATCCTCTTCTATTTCATCACCCTTCTTCGCGTCAAAGTTACGTGTGAGGAACCAGCCCCCAATCGTATCCATTTCTTCATCAGATAAATGCGTTCCAAGAGTATCATTCACTTGGGTTACTAAAACCTTTGCGTTAAATAAATAATGATCAGTATTTAATTTACGAATTTCTGCTACTTCGTCTACATCATATTCATCACGGATCTCACCGACAATTTCTTCTAAAATGTCTTCTACTGTTACCAGCCCTGAAGTCCCGCCGTATTCATCTAATAAAATGGCCATATGAGAACGTTCTTTTTGCATTTTCACTAACAAGTCATGGATAGGAAGTGTTTCAATCACTCGAATGACAGGCTTTAAGATTGGTTTTAATGTGGTGTCTTTAAGAATCTCTTCCTTTGAAATATCAGCAGTTAGAATATCCTTAATGTTAATTAGTCCTAAGATATTATCCTTATCCCCGTCGATAACAACCGGGTATCTGGTATACTTTTCTTTTTTTATTACATCCCTTACCTCCTCGATACTATAATTCATATCCAGCGTTACCATTTCCGTTCTCGGCACCATTATTTCTTTTGCAATCCGCTCATCAAATTCAAATATATTGTTTACGTATTCCAATTCTCTCTTGTTGATTTCCCCGCTCTCATAGCTTTCTGAAAGCAGGATACGAAGTTCTTCTTCAGAAAGGCCTAATTCATTTTCAGATACGGGTTTAAATCCAAACCATCCGGCAAGCACTCGAGCAGAAGAGTTAAGCACCCATATAAACGGGTACATAATCTTATAAAACAAGATCAGTGTTTTGGAAGTTAGGAGTGTTACTTGCTCGGCCCTCTGTATAGCCACCGTTTTTGGAGCCAACTCCCCTATCACTACGTGTAAAAAAGTTACGGAAGCAAAAGCAAGACCAAATGAAAGGATATGCGCAACTGATTCGTTCAACTCGAGCCTCTCAAATAATGGAAACAATAATTTTTCCACCGTTGGTTCGCCCAGCCAGCCAAGGCCTAAAGCCGTAACCGTAATCCCGAGCTGGCATGCAGATAAATATTCATCCAAGTGAGAAGTAACATGTTTTGCTGCTTCTGCTCCCTTTTTACCCTCTGCTATTAATTGGTCAATTCTTGAACCCCTTACTTTTACTATGGCAAATTCGGTTGCAACAAAAAAAGCTGTAAATGCAATTAAAAGTGCGACTAAGAAAAGATTTAAAATAAGCAATAGATGGCCTTACAACTGTAAGGCGTACACCTCCAATAAATGGTATGCGCTGATGAATTTAGCCTAAAACAGCAGCCAAATCACATAAGGCTGCTGTCTTTACTTTTCACTATTTTAAGTTTTCCTTTTTTAGAGTTAAATTATGAAACTTTTGTTTCTACTTTCTTTGTATTAACTGTTTTATCTTTAGAGAAAAACCAACCAGCAGCCGCTATTCCAACTAAAACGAGATAGAAAGTAATTTTCCACTCTGTAGAGTGTGCGAAATCCTCACTTAAAATTGCAAGCGCTGGATGTGATAAGGTGTAAACGGCTAACTTCACCCCTACCCAGCCAACGATAGCAAAGGCAGCAATTTCTAGACCAGGTCTTTGTTCAAGGAGCTTTACAAATAAGTTTGCTGCAAAACGCATGATCACTAATCCAATGATCCCTCCAGCAAAAATCACAAGGAACTTACCGCCATCAAGTCCGCCGATATTTGGCAGCGGTGTATCCGGCAGAACAACTGCAAGTGCTACTGCTGCAAGAATGGAATCTACTGCAAAGGCAATATCCGCCAGCTCTACCTTAAATACAGTTGCCCAAAATCCACTTTTCTTAACAGGTTTCTTTTCTTCTGTTTCTTCTTCTTTCCCTTTTATAAACACTTTTCTAATAATGTGGTTAACGGCCATAAACAATAGGTAGATCGCTCCGATGGCTTGAACCTGCCACACATCGACAAGGAAAGAAATGACGAAGAGCGATGCAAAACGGAATACAAACGCACCGGCCAATCCATAAAATAAAGCTTTCTTTCTTTTTTCTTCAGGCAAATGTTTTACCATGATTGCTAAAACTAAGGCATTATCTGCTGCTAATAAACCTTCAAGTGCAATCAATACTAACAATACCCATCCATACTCCAGCAAAATTGAAAATTCCATCATCCAATTCCTCCTATTAGTGTTTGTTTTTTGCTAAAAATATTCCTTTGCTGCATGAAAAAAGGCCTTTACCATTGTGGTAAAGGCCTCAAAAACACAGAAAAGACCTTTACCACTATGCAGTAAAGGTCTTGCTAACAACGTCACGTTGCCAATAAAGCCGGAGAAGGAATCTTCTCGAAATGACGACTTTATTGTCCAGCTACTCCCCTTTAATAAGGAAATATTTTATTACTCATACTATATGTTAAAACACAAAAACTGTCAATCCTTAAATTATAATCCGTATACCGCAGAATATTTCTTCTCCAAATATTCCACCAAGTAATCAGCGTTTAACTCCTCACCCGTCACTCTTACAATCAGTTCATTTGGGGTGTACAGTTTCCCATACTGATGGATACTATCTTTTAACCACTCCTGAATCACATCAAATTTTCCATTCTCAATATGTTGATAAAAATCAGGAATTTCTTTTTCAATGGTCCGGAGGATTTGTGCTGCATAGAGGTTCCCTAATGAATAGGATGGAAAATAACCAATTCCGCCAAAGGACCAATGCACATCCTGCAGAACCCCTTCTGAATCCGTACTTGGTGTAATTCCAAGATATTCCTTCATTTTCTGATTCCAAACCACTGGAAGATCCTTCGCTTCAAGTTCACCGCTAATTAATGCTTTTTCAATTTCATAACGGACCATAATGTGCAGATTATAGGTTAATTCATCAGCCTCAACCCGAATAAAAGATGGTTTAACTGTATTAACTGCACGGTAAAAGCCCTCTACTGAAACATTTTTTAGCTGCTCTGGGAAATAGGATTGTAATTGCGGATAAAAATAACGCCAAAACTCCTTACTCCGGCCAACCATATTTTCTAAAAATCTTGATTGTGATTCGTGAATCCCAAAGGAAGCTCCTTCTTGTAAAACAGATTCACCAAAGGCAGGGTTCACATTCTGCTCATAAATGCCATGACCTGCTTCATGAATGGTTCCGAATAGAGCGGAACTAACATTTTCCGCTAAGTAGCGGGTCGTTAACCGTACATCCCCTATATTCACCGTTTGGGCAAATGGATGGACTGTTTCATCAAGGCGCCCCGCTTCCATATCAAAGCCAATGATGGGAAGGAAAAAACGATTAAACTGCTTTTGTTTTTCAACATCATAGGATTGTTCAAAAATATGGTGTGGTGCAGGCTGGCCGTATTTTTGAATACGCTCCAATAAATTTACACTTGATTCACGTAATTTCGCAAATAACGGGTCTAATTTATTAACCGTTAATCCTGGTTCAAATTCGTCAAGCAGCGCATCATAAGGGTGTTCCTGGTAACCATATATTTCAGCAAATTGACGCTTAAAATCAATGATTCTTTCTAAAAAAGGAAGGTAGAATTCAAAATTATTTGTCGCTCTTGCTTCCTCCCAGGCATCATTGGCCTGGCCAGTCAAAATGGCATATTCCTGGTATAGATCGGCTGGTATAGTTTTGGATTTTTGATAATACTTTCGATATTCTCTAACTTTTGCTTTTGTAACTGTATCTAATTGCTCTTCAAATTCCGAAGAGGTCAAGACTGTAAGTAGTTCTCCCATCTCCTGGGAGACAGACATCTTAAATACTTCTGTCCGTAATGTTCCGATTGCTTTTGCAAATACACTTCTCCCTTTTTTAGGCGCCATTACTTTGGAGTCCCAATCCGCTAATCCAATAACACTGGAATAATGTGAAATTTTCTCATCTAACGCATTAAACTTATCTAACGCAACTTGTAACGGCTGTGCAATAACTTTTTGCTCCATCCTTAGACCTCCTAAATTCTCTTTATTTTTACTATTTTCATCACCTATACCCTATATTAACACTGTATTTATAGAAATAATTTACATAAAGGTAACAAACTACCAATTTAGCTGTCTAAGGATAAAAGAAGGAAATCCTTTACATTTTTATAAAAATAAACGTAAAATAAATAATAATTACCAGTTACATAAAAAGGTTATACTAACCAACAATCAAGGGTATGGAGGATGTGACCGATGTTTTGGAAAAAAAGAAAAAGAAAAAATCTCATTTCCCAGTCCGATTAAATTTGCTTTTTTTCAGTGTATTTTTGTTATTCTCGATTTTGATTCTTCGGCTTGGATTTGTCCAAATTGTTTATGGCGAAAATTTTAAACGTGAATTAGAACGAAAAGAAGATATTACCATCCATAACCCTGTTCCAAGGGGTAAAATGCTCGACCGTGATTACAATGTCATAGTTGATAATGTACCAAAACGAGCGATTACATATACGAATATGGGGGCCAGCCAAAAGGAAATGTTGGAAACAGCCGAAAAACTGGCACAGTTGATTGAAAAAAAAGTGGATAAGGTGACAGAAAGAGATAAAAAAGATTTCTGGATCCTAAAAAATCCGGAACGGGCTGAAGCCTTAATAACAAAGGATGAAAAGGCATTATTTAAGGCAAAAAAGTTAAAAGACAATGATATTTATCAATTAAAACTCGAACGAATTGATGATGAATTAGCTGAAATAACTCCTGAAGAAATGGAAGTTTTGGCTATATATCGGGAGTTTACAAGCGGGTATAAATTCACACCGCAAATCGTCAAAAATGAAGATGTCACAGCAGAGGAATTTGCGATTGTAAGTGAACACCTGCAATCTCTTTCTGGTATTGATACAACCACCGATTGGGAAAGAGCTTATGCACATGAAAGTACGCTTAGGTCCATCCTTGGGAATGTAACCAAAACCGATGAAGGGCTGCCAGCCGACCGGCTTGATCATTTCCTTTCACTTGGATACAGCAGAAATGACCGGGTTGGTAAGAGCCAGCTGGAGATGCAATATGAAGATGTCCTTCACGGAACAAAAGCGAGAGTAAAGACGGTTACAGATAAAGCAGGAAATGTCATTGAAACAGAAGTCGTTTCCAATGGTAAAAGGGGTAAAGACTTAGTCCTTACAGTCGATATGGATTTACAGAATGCAGTGGAGAAGATTATTGAAGAAGAGCTTTGGGCATTAAAAACGACCCCTGGCACTGCTCTGCTGGACCGGGCATATGTGGTTTTAATGGATCCCAATAATGGTGAAGTATTAACAATGGCCGGGAAACGGCTGGTAAAAAATAAAGACACTGGAAACCTAGAAATCCAAGACGACGCACTTGGAACCATTACCACTTCTTATAATGTCGGGTCCGCCGTAAAAGGAGCGACTATTTTAACAGGATATCAAACTGGCGCCATTACCCCTGGGACACGGTTTGACGACAGGGCCATCCAAATTAAAGATACCCCTGTTAAAAAGTCATATGCCTACCTGGGAGTATTAAACGATGTAAACGCCTTAAAGTTATCTTCAAACGTTTATATGTTCCACACAGCATTTAGAATTGGGAACGGTGTGTACCGATTTAACGAGCCGTTAAGGCTGGCATCAAATACAGGTGATATGATCCGAAATTCATTTGCGAGTTTTGGACTTGGTTCTAGAACGGGAATTGACCTTCCAAATGAAACAACTGGCTTAAAAGGATCCAGCAAACTGCCTGGGCATATCATGGACCTTGTGATAGGGCAGTATGATACTTATTCACCCATGCAGCTTGCGCAATATATCTCAACCATTGCCAATGGCGGTAAGCGTTTAAAACCCCATTTGGTAAAAGAAATCCGTGAGCCGATTGATGACACGGGGGAATTAGGGCCCGTATTTAAAGAAATACAGCCAACCGTATTAAATACGATTAATGCCGAACCAGGATGGATCGAACGTGTTCAATTAGGGTTTGAGAAAGTTTATCAGGAACCAGGTGGAACAGCCTATAAACGTTTCCTGGGAGCAACCTATTCTCCCGCAGGGAAAACAGGAACAGCTGAAGCCTTTTATGATGGTCCAGAGCGCTCGAGATTTGGGAAAGAACCTCCGCCAGTTATGAACTTAAGCCTTGTTACTTATGCGCCAAGCAAAAATCCAAAGGTGGCCATGGCCGTTATTGTTCCATGGGCATATCAGGGAACAACTGATAACGGGGCTAACTTCAGAATCGGCCGCAGAGTTTTAGATACCTATTTTGGAATGGCGAAAAGTAATTAAAGCTTTTAAAAAGTCCGGTCAAATTGACCGGACTTTTTTTGGTTAGTTTCTTACTGGATTGGAAGTACAAATAATAATATACAAAAATAATGAAAGGCACTTCCTGCAATCACAAATAGGTGCCAGACGGCATGATGAAATTGAAACCCGCGCCATACATAAAAAATAGCTCCCAGCGTATATAAGGCTCCACCAATAATTAAATAGGTCATCCCTTCAGGTGGGAGATGATTTGCCAGCGGTTCCCAGGCAAAGGCGATTAACCAGCCCATCACAATATAAAGAATTGTTGACGTAAATAAATATTTCTTAACAAAAAAGCACTTAAACACCGTCCCGGCAATAGCCAGCCCCCATACAATGCCGAAGAGCGACCAGCCTAATCCGCCTTTAATCACAACCAATAAAAACGGTGTATACGTTCCTGCAATAAAAAAGTATATCGAAGAATGATCGAAAATCTCAAAAATATCCTTTGCTTTCCCCTCTGGAAAACTGTGCACCAGTGTCGAACTCATATACAGGATAAACATCGTCGCCCCATAAATCGTAAAACTCACCACATGCCAAGCATTCCCATATAAAGAAGAAAACACAATCAACACCACCAAGGCAGCCACACTCAAAAACGCCCCGATACCATGCGTAATCGAATTTGCCACTTCCTCTTTCCGTGAAAAAACATGCGTATTGGCCATCCATCAACCCTCTTTTCTTGTCATCCACTGTCCGTCTCAGGTGGACAGTGTCCACGAGCGGTGCCTGTCACCGAAAGGTCACCGCTTCATTTGTTTTTCCATTAGTTCTATTATGTTCTTTTTAGGGGTCCAGCAGTTAAATTTATAGTTTGTTTTTGTTTCGTAGCCAAGACGGCTGCAGTAATAGGTAATTTTTCCGTTTTTTTTCTCGGCTTTGAAGTGGGTGCAGGTGGCGCAGCAATGAAAATCTTTCATAGTCCTGTTCCCTTTTCGTTATTTGTTAGGAGCTTTGCCATATAATACTCATCTGCATATTCTCCCTTTATATACAAGGAATCTCTTTTTATTCCTTCGATTTCAAAACCCATTTTTTTATATAGGCCTACTGCAGCCTCATTTTTTGAAACAACCTTTAGTTCAAGCCGGTGAAATTGTCGTTTGCGAGCCCATTTTTCCATGGCCGAAAACAGCATGGTTCCTACTCCTTTTCCACGGTATTCTCTTATAATACCAATAACAAGGTACAATGTGTGCTGATTCCGTTTGGCAAATCCGCCTTTAGCCATTAGATACCCGACAAACTCACCTTCTTGTTCCACAACAAAAAAAGTGGATCGCTCATCCTTCTCAAGCCCAATTAAAACATTTTTCTGCTGCTCCACTGTTGCTTTTCTTTCCCCATGTTCATACAGCATAAAATCCGATTCCTGGTCAACTTTCCTCAATAGTATTAAAAACTGCTCCTCATCTCCCACTTTCACTTCCCTTATCTTCACAAAATCCCTCCTACATTTAAAAAACTATTAATTTTTCATTCATAGTTTGTTCATTTTTATGGGGTAAGCTTGTATTAGGTTCAGTAATGAACCGCTCCTCCGCCCCTTTTAAATAGATGTTTTAAAAATGCCCGGCCATGAGCCGGGTTATTTTTTATTTACTTAAAAGATAGACGAAATAAGGTAAACAGCAGTTCCCCACATGATAATGGCAGAAATTTTGTTTAAGGCAGTCAACATTCTGCCACTTTGATCCATTCTTCCTACTATTCTTCCGACAATTGATAGACCAAAAAACCACATCCATGAAACTAAAATACAAACAACGGTAAATACTAGTTTCTCAGACCCTGTATATGATAATGAACTGGTACCAATAACACCAATCGTGTCCATGATGGCATGTGGATTTAATAGTGAAACAGAAGCTGCAAACATAATTTGTTTTCCTGGGGTAAAAACTTGAGCCTCATTGCCCTCTGTATTTGGTTTTGCCTTCCATGTGGTATAGCCCATATAAATTAAAAACAAAATTCCCACCGAAAGTAACGTGACTTTAATCCAGCCAATCGCAAAAACAATAGCAGAAACCCCTAACACGGCAAAGCTAATTAAAAAAGTGTCACAAATGGCAGCCGTTAAAACAACCGGCAGTGCATAAACCCATCGAGGTTGAGTGGCTCCTTGATTAAATACAAAAATATTTTGAACTCCTAACGGTAAAATAAGCCCAAAGGCTAAAATAACCCCGTGAATAGCGGCACTAATCATTTTTTATCTCCTTCATTTTTAAACATGGGTGTTGATTTGCGCTCCAATCAACATGGTGACAAAATCAACAATATTATCACAGCCTAAAATTATAAAAAAACTGGCTGCCAAATTATGAAACTGATTGGTTACCAGTTTTATCATTACTCTATAAACCTTTTATATTAATAATTTTTCCTTTGCATAAAAATCTCCGGGTCTTCCAGGTGCTGAAAACCATACTGTTCATATAAACCGTGAGCATCATTCGTACATAACATCATTTTACGGACATCCTTTAATTCAGAAGTCTTGGTTAAGGTTTCCATCATCCATTTTGATAATCCGTTTCCGCGATAATCCGGTAAAACAAACACATCCATAATCCAGGCAAACCTGACAAAATCCGTTACTGCGCGAACGAAACCAATTTGTTTTACTTCTCCTTTTTCAGGATCCCCCTCATATAAGCCGAAACAGATCGAGGACTTTTCAATTGCTTTCTCCACAGTTTCCTTGGATATGCCCTTGGCCCAGTATGAATCAACACTTAAAAAACGATGAATGACGGTAAGATCGAGATACTGCTTTTCTGTGCTGATCGTAAACCCATTTTGTTTCCAACTAGTCATGATTCTTCACCCTCCAAAAAAATAGAAGTATACTTCGTTCCATCCCTGTCAATAACAATACCAATCGCTATAATAATGAGGTGACGTAAATTGAAAGGAATCTATTTCATAAATGACCGGATCAGTATAAATGGCTATACAAAAGAGAGTAGCTTTGAGTTGCAGCAGCAAGCTATTTTAGATTATGTACAAACCCACAAAATTGAAGTGGTAAAGCTGAATCCGTATCAGTTTAATGAATATTACACCATTCCCCATGCCCTCTTATATGACTTAAAAAAAGAGAGACCATATCTCGACTGTTTCATTTATTACTCATCACAAACCATGGAGGATTTTATTTATACCTATCCAGCTAAATGGCTGATTCTAAAAAGCTTCTTTAATCAAATGATTACCGTTGATAAGGTACCAGATTTAACGGTAAAAAAGATTGTTTAATCAAGCGATTCCTTTGCCATTTTACGATATACAATAACAAAATTTATAAAAAAGATAATTAGAACATACGCTCCATACAAACCGATTGAAAACCATTTGTTATCGCTAAACGCCGCTCCCGCAAAAGACAGAATAAGGATATTAGGCAATTTACCAATAGATGATGCTGCAAAAAAGGTGGTCCATTTCACCCTACTTAATCCACAGACAATATTCACAACGGGAGCTGGTATAATTGGGATTAAACGGCAGGTTAAGATTGCCATAAACGAATTCCGGTCCAGCAATGCCTCATATTCCTGAACCTTAGAATACTTTACTAATTTTGCTCGAGCATAATCCCGGAACCCATATCGGCTCAAAAAGAAAAAGCCCATTGTACCAGCCATTGCTCCAGATAACGAAATGACTGCTCCCTGCGTAATGCCAAACACACCACCAATCACACCTGCTAACACGGGAAACGGAATAACAGGAAAAAAAACGCAAATGGCGACGAGCACCATACTAACGAAAATGGATAATGGACCTCCTGCATGAATGAAATGCAATAACTCCTCCTTTTGAAAATAACCAATCATAATGATTACTATCAGTATCCCTATGCTTACAACCCTTTTAGCCATTATAACTCCTGCTTTCACGGTTTCGAAAATATCTTATCTATTTTAAGTATAAAGGTAAAAATCCTTTAATAAAACCCTCATTTTTTCTCACTATTTGACCTCTTTATTCTGTTACTAGCTTGCAAGTTTGCTTTTCTCACGAATGTAGAAATATTGTAACAAACCATCCATGTATTGGAATGGCACAAAATTATAATTAACCTATAGTAACATTTTTTTAAGGTTTTAAAATATTAATGAATCTTGGTGATGAAGATGCAAGGTATAGGTAAAGACCATCCACATGCTATGGGTCATCCACACGGGAAAGGCTACCCTCAAGGAATGGGTATAGGAATAGATTATGATGTAAACCCATTTATCGTTATCTGGGAAGTTACTCGGGCTTGCCAATTAAAATGCGTTCACTGCCGTGCTGATGCCCAGCTTACCCCGGACCCCCGCGAATTAACGCATGAAGAAGGTATTAATCTTATTGACCAAATCTATGAAATGGATAACCCCATGCTTGTTTTCACGGGTGGGGATTGCATGATGCGGGAAGACCTTTTTGAACTCGCTGATTACGCTGTAAAAAAAGGCATGCGCGTTTCGATGACGCCGAGCGCGACCGCAAACGTGACCAAAGAGAGAATGAGACGGGCGAAGGAAGTCGGACTGTCGCGATGGGGATTCAGCCTTGATGCTCCAACAGCTGAAATCCACGATCATTTCCGCGGAGTTCCAGGGTCATTTGATTTGACGCTTGAAAAAATTAAATACTTAAACGAATTGAACATGCCGTTACAAATCAATACGGTGATCTCCCGCTATAATTACGACCATCTAGAAGAAATGGCCAAGCTGGTTGGTGAGCTTGGTGCTGTAATGTGGTACATATTCTTGCTGGTCCCAACTGGAAGAGGTCAAATGGTTGCGTGCATCACCCCTGCTCAACATGAAAAGGTGTTCCGTTGGTTGTATCAACTAAGTAAAACGGCTCCATATGATATCAAAACAACAGCCGCCCAACATTATCGCCGTGTTGTTTTACAAGAAAAAGCCCGCGATCACTTGATTGAAAAAGGCGACATCCGGTATGAAGATTCAATTACAACCGATTTTGCCTCAATGCATGATGGGTTGAAACGTGCACCAAAGAGCGTCAATGATGGCAATGGTTTTGCCTTCGTGTCTCATATTGGTGATGTGATGCCAAGCGGGCTGCTTCCAATCGTCGGCGGCAACATTCGTGATACACCATTAGCAGAAATTTACCGTGAATCAAAAGTGTTTAAAGATTTAAGACAGCCGGACAATTACAAAGGAAAATGCGGTACTTGCGAATACAACAAAATTTGCGGCGGATCACGCTCTCGCACATACGCTGTTACAGGAGACTATTTAGAAAGTGAACCTTTCTGTGTTTACATTCCACAGGCTATGAGGAAAAAAGCTAAACAGTCAGTATAGAAAAACAAGGCATTCCAGGAAATTTGGAATGCCTTGTTTTTATGCCACTAAGCCGGTATCTTTAATATTTATGTTTGCATTTACCTTAAATTCAATTCTAGGATATAGCTTTTCCCAGGATTCCCAATCATTCTTTTCGAAATGCTTGCCACGATAGTGCGGACCCCGAAAAATGGCTTGATTAAGAAGGTTTGTAATTGTGTCTCATCACTTATGGTTTTAATATAAAAAATTTCAATTACTTTATCTTTTGTTTTTAATTCCTTGTTTACGACGTCTTCAGATTTTTGAAGTTGTGCTTTTATGGATTCTTGGATGTTTCCATTGTTTTTAAACAACATTTTTCAACCTCTTATGATCGTCACTCTACTTACCTTTCCATTAAAAATGGAATTTTATTCCGATATTCTGTATACTGTTTATTCTATGAGTGAACAGATTTTGAAAATTTCCGTTATCACCGTTATGATTAGAATGAGATTGAAAGAAATAAGGAGTACTTTATGATTAAAACGTTAGCGGTTGACCAAAATGGCCGTTTGGCAATAGACGTAGATGTTTCTAACTTGGTTAAAGGTAATTATTTATGGTATTGGATTGATTTTTATCAGCCTGATGATAATGAAATTGAGGTATTGCGTGATCCTCTTCGTTTTCACCCATTGGCCATTGAGGATTGTATCTATACCTTGCAGCGGCCAAAACTTGATTACTACGAGGACTATACCTTTTTTGTCACACAAGCTTTGAACGAAGAAACTCTTGAAAAAGAAGAGATTAATTTTTTTCTATCCGAACACTTTATTGTAACCTTCCACCAGCAGCCGGCTCATGAAATTCATGAGGTTTGGAAACGGGTTAGTCTATCATTAAACATTGAAAAATGGAATCCATCGCAAATCTTTTATGATGTACTGGATAAAATGGTGGATAATTACTTTCCTCTCGTATATCAGATTGAAGATAAGCTAAATGAAATTGATGAGAATTCGAAAGGACGAACGATGGAGGTCTTACTGGAGGATTTGTTTGATACCAGGCATGATCTGCTTTCCTTAAGACATACCATTACACCGATGAGAGATCTTGTTTATCGGATTATTAACTCGCAGCGATTAAACGGTATCCAAGTGAAGATTGTTTACTTTTCAGATATCCACGACCATTTACTCAAGCTGACAGAAATGGTTGAAGCAAATCGGGAACTTGCGTCTGATATCCGTGACAGCTATATTTCATTAAATTCTCACCAAACAAACCATGTAATGAAGGTATTAACCGTAATCACAACCATTTTCATGCCGCTCACTTTTATTGCTGGAATATATGGAATGAACTTTCAGCATATGCCGGAATTAACTTGGAAGTACGGTTACTTCTTAATCCTGGGCCTAATGATCCTAGTGGGGGTTGGAATGTCACTATGGTTTAAGAAGAAAGGATGGTTTAAATAAAGATGACTAGCCTGTGTGATCGGGCTAGTCATCTTTATTTTCCCAGTTTTCATAAGTTACCGTTCCGCCAGTTAAATCAATCCTATTACGTTCACCCTGATAATACGTCTTTCCATCTTTCTCAATAATTAAATTCTCATACGTAAACACCTTTTGACCATTTGGCAGATGAATCACAACCTTCTCCCCCAAATCCACCTCTGGCGCCTCAATCTTAATCGTACTTCTATAAAAATGGCTAAACACCAAAAAACCCCCAGCCAAAACCAAGCATGATAGAAAGACAAAAATCGGACCCTTCCAGGAAAACTGCTTCTTCGGCTTACTATGGTATAGTTCAAATCTGGTCATTTTTCTCCTCCTCGGCTCCCCCTCTTCGGTGCCTGTCACCGTTCGTGGACAAAACCGGCATTTTGTCCACCTGGGATGGACACTCAAATATAATCGAAATGCAAGGTCACATCCTAACGTATGCATGTGGTTAGAAAAAGTTGACGATTTTTATTGAGAATGATTTTGTAAATCGTTGTATAATAAGAAAGAATGAAAAGTCAGAAGGGGGAATTAGGCTTTGACGAATCAGAATGTTGAAGGAACTATGAAGTTATTAGTGGATTTAGTGTCTATTCCTAGTCCGTCAGGTAATACAAATGAAGTGATTACATATGTTGAAAAGTATTTTGCTGAATTAGGGGTCCCAGCTAAAAGGAACCGTAAAGGCGGTTTAATCGCTACGCTTGAAGGAAAAGATAACAGTCAGCACCGAATGTTAACCGCTCACGTTGATACCCTTGGAGCAATGGTGAAGGAAATTAAATCTAACGGAAGGCTCAAAATTGACCTAATTGGCGGATTTAAATATAACAGCATCGAAGGTGAGTATTGCCAAATTGAGACAAGCAGCGGTAAAAAAATAACCGGTACGATCCTGATGCACCAAACTTCTGTCCATGTATATAAGGATGCAGGCAAAGCGGAACGAAATCAGGAAAATATGGAAGTCCGAATCGATGAAAAAGTAAATAATGCGGAAGATGTCAGAGCACTTGGAATCGAAGTTGGGGATTTCGTTTCTTTTGATCCGCGTGTAGAGCGGACAACAAGCGGGTTTATTAAGTCTCGGCACTTAGACGATAAAGCAAGTGTTGCCATTCTTCTTCAATTAATTAAACAAATAAAAACCGAAAACATCACCCTGCCATACACAACTCACTTCTTAATCTCAAACAATGAAGAAATCGGCTACGGTGGTAATTCCAATATCACACCAGAAACGGTTGAATACTTAGCAGTTGATATGGGAGCAATTGGTGACGGTCAATCAACAGATGAATATACTGTTTCCATTTGTGTCAAGGATGCAAGCGGACCTTATCACTATGAACTTAGAAAAAATTTAGTTCGTCTGGCAGAGGAAAACAATATTCAATATAAGCTTGATATTTACCCTTTCTACGGATCAGATGCGTCAGCAGCCATTCGTTCCGGTCATGACATTGTTCACGGCTTAATTGGTCCGGGGATTGACTCTTCTCATGCCTTTGAACGGACACATGAGTCATCGATTGAAAATACATCAAAACTTCTTTACCATTACGTTAAATCAGATTTAGTAATTTGATAACCAGGCTTCGGCCTGGTTTTGTTTAGGTTACACACTGGAAATGATGAATACTAGTACATATTTAAAAATAAGGTATAATGATACTATAAACACTTCCTGCAGGAGGAATGATTCATGTTATCAAATATTGGAGTTCCCGGACTTATTTTAATTTTAGTACTTGCCCTGATTGTTTTTGGTCCGAACAAGCTGCCTGAAATCGGACGTGCTTTCGGAAAATCGATTCGTGAATTTAAGAGAGCAACAGATGGGATTGCAAATGATATTAAAGAAGAATTTAAAGATGACTTAAACGACGCAAAAAATAACGTCAAAAAATAGATGTACTAAAAAAATGCAAGATGCCTTACGGCAACTTGCATTTTTTATTATCTTCGGGATTTCCCTGCGAAAGCTTGAAATTGATTCATTAATTTTTTACGGGAACGGTCATTCCGCATTAAATAGGCTGCACCTAACGCCACTGTTGTCATCATTAATTTTCTTCTGTCCATTTGAAAAACCTCCTTATCGGTAAGTACCCTCTTAAATCTTCCCTCAAACTTGGCTTTTTAACAGCAGTAAAAATTAGCAATACCAACACCGCCAAAATAACCAATCCCAGAATGGAATTGGTTTTTTGGACAAGAGTTTTACTTATTCATCATTTCCTTCATACTCGCATTATGCTGCTTGGATTGTTCCAATAATTGATTTAGTAGCTCTGCCGCCTTCTGATCATTCTTTGCCTCTACAGCTACCTTTAGATCATGAAAGGTTTTCCAGTGACTCATATTCTTGCCGCCATGCGCATGCTTCACAAATTCCTCTTTTGTTATTTTTCCTTCTTCAAGCTGCTTCTTTAAGTCTTGAATATTTGCCATTTTTTCTTGTTTCCATTTCTCACGCTTTTCCGCAAATTCAGGACTTAACCATTTTGTTCGAAGTTCTTTTTTCTCAGCTAACACTTGTGTCCATTCAGCTTTTTTATCAGGTGTATATTGGTCGACCCATGTCAGAAGTTTCTGTTCCCGTTCAGCCATTTTTGCCTGCCAGTCACCATGCTTATGCTCCTGCTGTTCACAGTCACATTCTTCCGCTGGGTTTTCCCCATTTTGAGAATCTGTTACTTGTCCCTTTTCCAGTTGTTTTCCCTCTAAGTCTAACATCGCTCCATTAGCTGGAGCAGCCAAACCCTGTATCGAAAACATAACTCCTAAAAGTAAAACAGTTAATCTTAGTCTCATTTAATTAGCTCCTTTCTCATACAAAATGATCCATTATATTGGCACGAATATATCCTTCCCTAATGTCGAAAAAAAATTTACCATTTCGACATATTCTTAGGAAAAAAGACCTTGTTTCATCCAAACAAATATCGTAATCTAGAAATATAGTAAATATGTGAAACATTTCACATTTACACATAAGCGAAAGTTTATATTTTTTGAAGTCACTTGTGAAATATTTCACAACATACATTGTAGAAAGATATTGAACGGGAGAGGATTAAAATGAGAAAGCCAAAAATCGTCATTTTAGGAGCAGGTTACGGCGGCATCATTACCAGCAAACAATTAGAGAAATTATTAAAATCAGGGGAAGCAGACGTTACCTTAATAAATAAACATGATTATCACTATATTACTACCCAGCTTCATAAGACGGGTGCAGGAACCGCTGCAGACCGCCAAATCGCAATGTCCATCCCAGAACTAATAAACCCGGCAAAAACTCATTTTAAAAAGGGTGCTGTCAGCTCTGTTGATACAACACAACAAGTTGTCCACTTAGAAGGCGGTGATACTGTTTCTTATGACTATTTATTAATCGCCTTAGGATTTGATATTGAAACATTCGACATCCCTGGTATTAAAGAACATGCCTATTCTATCCGCAGCTTTAGAAGTACAAAGGCCATTTATAATCAAATCATCCGTCAATTAAACCTATATAAAGAAGATCAAGACCCTTCCCGTTTAACATTTGTTGTTGCCGGCGGTGGATTTACTGGCGTTGAAATGTTAGGAGAACTGGCTGAAGGACTTCCAAAGCTTTGTAAAAAGTACGATGTTCCATTTGAGATTGTAAAAATTGTTGCGGTGGAGGCTGCGGCATCCGTGATTCCATTCTTCCATAAGGAATCGATTCAGTACACAACAGAAGTATTAGAAAAGTTCAATATCGATATGTATATGGGAACAAAAATTTTAGAATGCACACCTGATAAAGTAGTACTTGAGAATAACCTAGAAATAGCAGCCAAAACATTGATTTGGTCCTGCGGTGTAAAAGGAAATCCAATTGTTCAAAATTGCGGACTTCCAGTAGAAAAAGGGAAATTACCGGTTGATACATTCCTTCGGGTAAAAGGAAAAAATAACATCTTTAGTATCGGTGACTGTGCCCTGTTTATGATGGATGAGAAAAATGCTCTGCCACCAACCGCTCAGGTTGCACTTCAAGAAGCCGATGTATGTGCGAAAAATATTGTTGCCACCCTTCGCGGCGGTGACTTGAAGAGTTTTGAATATCACCATAAAGGATCTGTTGCATCAATCGGTGTTTGGGCAGCAGTTGGTAAGGTAGGAAACTTCAGACTTTCCGGATTATTCGGAGCCTTTATGAAACAAGTTATTGAAGCCCGTTACTTATTAAATCTAGGCGGACCTTCCTTAATCATTAAGCAGCATTTCGGTGTAAGCAAAGAGCCTGTAAAAATGACAGCCAATCAGTAATTCGTGCAGGATCGTGTTCCGTGACTGATAGGAACCCCCTCCTCCTATCAAATTGAATAGTAACATCCCAAAAGGTGCCTTAATCCCCCGATAAAAGGCATGAAAAAACTCCTTTCAGTGATGAAAGGAGGTTCTTTTTTAATATACATCTTTATTCATAAACACGATAAAAGCTGTAAAAAGTGCTGCTGCCCACCAAACAAATAAAACAGTCATGGAGAAAGAGAGTGTCATCCCCTCAATTGGCGGTGGATTGCCACTTATATAATTGGTTAACCGCAAATTCACCATAAAAAAGTATTTCGCTGATTCCCATGAAGAAACCATATTACTTAGAATAGCCCCTGATATTAATGCTGCAAGCATCACGCCCATACCGGCGGCAGTGCTGCGTATTAACACAGACAGCATAAACGATAACGTTCCAATCACCAACGCAACAAACCAAACAAGACCAAAATCCATAAATAAAAACTGCCACTGTTCAATAAGCTTAACATTTTCCGTATTTAATCCTGCCTCTGTCATATTAAAGCCGGTGAGCACGGGAGCCCCCCAACCTTTATAACCAAAAACCAGCCCTGATATCAAATAAGAAAGTATGCCTGCCATCGCAACGATAAGGGAAATCGCATAAATCAAGGTAATATACTTACTTAAAAGAACCTTCCATCTCCTCACCGGTCTCGTCAATAGTAATTTAATAGAGCCCTGACTATGTTCGGAAGATACTAAGTCACTCGCTATGACCATCACCATCAGAGGGAAAAATAGTTCAATCGAACTTTCCAAAAACATCCTCATAAACGTTGGCGCACCTGGCTCTGAAGGATTGATATCATGGTCAAGGTAATATTGATTTTGCTGTAAGCTAATTTGAATTTGTTTTCTCCATTCATCAGAAATACGATTTGAGCCTAATCGGTTTTGCTGGTCAATAATTCTTTGCTGCAAAATGGTCCGCCAGTCATCGGTTCCTAGCTTTTCCCTCTGGGTTTTAACTTCTTTATATTGAGCATAGGTAAATAAGGCTACAAGAACCGCAATAATGATCCCAATGACAATCAACCGCTTTTTTGCGATTAATTTCATCATTTCATTTTGAATTAATTTATTCAATTTTATTTCCCCCCGTCAATTCGAGGAACAAGTCTTCCAATACTGGTAATTTCCGATTCATTTCCATAACAGAAACCCCAGCTTCAACGAGCATTTTGTTCCACTCGGGTGTTTGTGTTTCATGGAACTCCGTCAAAATAGTCCCATCTTCCGTTTCTTCTATGCTAGTCACCGAACTCAATACTTGCTTCCCTCTTTCAAATGGCTGAAAGCGCCAAACTACTCTTTCACGATTTGCCAAGAGCGTTTCAACTGAATCTGTCCGAATGATCGAGCCCTTTGTAATAATGGCCACACGGTCGCACAACAATTGAATTTCACTTAATAAATGGCTTGAAACCAATACGCTTAGATCTTCTTTTTCGGCTAAAAACCGGATAAATTCACGCATCTCCCGAATCCCCGCCGGATCCAAACCATTGGTTGGTTCATCAAGAATTAATACCTTGGGACTCCCTAACAGTGCCTGGGCAATTCCGAGCCGCTGCCTCATGCCAAGTGAATAGGTTTTAACTTTATCATGGATCCGGTCAGTTAGACCAACAAGTTCCGTTACTTCCTTAATTCTCTCTTCCCCAATAGCTTCTAACATTCGAGCAAAGTGAAGCAAATTATCATAACCGGATAAATAAGGATACAGTTCTGGATTTTCAACAATACATCCAAGATTTCTCATGGCAGGTTCAAAATGATCAACGATATTGTACCCCCCGATATGGATGCTTCCAGAAGTGGGTTTAATTAAGCCAACTAACATCCGAATCGTTGTTGTTTTTCCAGCACCGTTTGGACCTAAGAAACCAAAAACTTCTCCTTGTTTTAATTCAAAACTAATTCCCTTAATAATTTCTTTACCTCGGATTACTTTTTTTAAATTATGTACAGATAAAGTTATATTCTTCATTATTCCGGTCTCCTTACCAGGTAAGCAATGAGGCCACCCGCTCTGCAATTAAACGGTACCCTTCTGTATTCGGATGAAACTTATCCGTATAAAGATAATCATTTACCTTTAATTCAAACAAATCAAAAGTCGGTACAAAAACAACCTTTGGAAAAGAGGCACTTACTTCCGCGCTTTGATAATTCCAATGGCGGACCATCTTTGATATCTCTTTCCCTTCATCCAGATCCATAAAAGGGTTATATAATCCAATTAAAAATACAGTTGCCTCTTTATTCACATTTCGAATCTCCTGGATAACGAACTGTAAATTTTCTAGATATTTTTTCTCTACTTCCTCCATATCTGCCATGGTTTCATACTCTATTAATCCTTGTCCACCTTGAAACAAGTCATTCCCGCCAATTGTAATTACTACATAATCAGCCGTTTTAATTTGTCTTTGTACTTCTGTTTCTTGAACCTGCTCTCTTAGTTGATTGGAGCGCTGTCCAATAATTCCTAAGTTTGTGATCTTTACAGGCTGCTTGGCTTTTTCCTCAATTTCATCCACCAACAAACCGACATAACCCTTGCCGGTTTCATCTCCTGTACCTCTTGTTAGGGAGTCACCAAGAGCAACAATGGTTAATTCATTTTTATTTTCCTCCTTCTTGGTTACGGTTTCGGGCTGGGGGATTTTATCTGGCTTTCCAGCATAATATTCACCCACAGCCCAGCCAAGCCCGCCCAGCCAAAGAAGGCAGAAAAACACAGAAATGATGGTTATTAACCTAATGAGGTTTTGATTCAAACCGCTCATCCTTTCCTGGCTATTTCTACCTATTATTTAATCATAATTACAACATGAAACAAACTTTTCAACCCATAAAAAAACCGATTTCCCCAATGGAAACCGGTTGTATTTCTTAATTTGTCACAAGTTCTCTTTGTTTTTCTTCCTCTAAATTGCCCATTGGTCCGAAGAATTCAAAGTTAATTCTATCTTCACTCACTCCTAATTGTTTTAAAGAGCGATTGATTGCTTTCATAAATGGAACTGGGCCACAGAAATAGAAGTCAGCATCCTTAACAGGTACATTATTTTTGAGCCATTCTAAAGTCACATAACCTTCTACATCAAAACGATTGTTCTCGCGATCTTCTTCCGTTGGTGAATCATAGAAAACAAAAGAACTCACATTTCCATGGGAGGATAAAGCTTCAACTTCCTCTCTTAATGCATGGACATTTCCATTTGCTGCCGCATGGATAAAGGTCACCTTGCGTTCAGGCTGGATTTCCACCACTGTTTTTAACATACTTAACATTGGTGTTAACCCAACACCACCGCTAAGCAATACAACTGGAGTATTTTTTTCAGTATGAAGAACAAAATCTCCTGCTGGTGCACTTACCTTGAGGAAATCTCCTTCTTTTACAGAATCATGAAGGTAATTAGAAACCATACCGTCTGGGTTAGGAGTACCTGCTTCACGCTTTACACTGATACGGTAATATTCTTTGCCAGGAGAATCTGACAAGCTGTATTGACGAATATGTGTAAACTCTTCTCCTTCAATTTCAAGCTTAATGCTAATGTATTGGCCTGGAAGGAACGTCGCCAGCTCACCACCATCTTTTGGCTTTAAATAGAAGGAGGTAATAACTTCACTTTCTTTCACTTTATTATCAATAACAAATTGACGGAAACCGTCCCATCCGCCTTTCTGATTTGAGGCTTCCTCATACATTTGTGCTTCAACACTAATAAACGCATCTGCAATGACACCATATGCCTTTCCCCAGGCTTCGATGATTTCATCAGTTGCAGCATCACCTAGTACATCCTTAATCGCTAATAATAGATGCTTGCCTACAATTGGGTAATGTTCTGGCTTAATCCCCAGGCTTCGATGCTTGTGGGCGATTTGTTTTACTACGGGAATAATTGCTTCAAGATTATCAATATACTGAGCAGCAGCATACACAGTTCCCGCAAGTGCCTTTTGTTGTCTGCCCTGCTTTTGATTGGCATGATTAAAGATATTTAATAGTTCTGGGTGATTACCAAACATTAATTGATAGAAACGAGTCGTAATGGCTTCACCATGTTTTTCTAATACAGGTACAGTTGATTTAATAATGTCTATTGTCTTTTGATCTAACACTTCCAACACTCCTTATGTAAGTTATTACCGTTTATATAGTGATTATATGAAAAAACACACAAGAAGGTAGTGATGTAAATCACTTAGTTTAGTTTTTAGAACATTAGACCTAGATTCATATTTATATAATACCCTTTGCTTTAGCATCCTCTAACCAGCCAGGAAATCGCTTTAACTGTGGTTATGTTGTTTTGGCAAATATGCAGGTATCCCTTAATTCCTTACTGTCAGCTGAGATACCATCATTTTTTAATATCCCTTCTAGGGTAAACCCTAATCGTTCGGGTATTGCACTGCTTCTGGTATTGTTAGAATCACATCGGATCTCTATGCGTTTTGCGTTTAGTTCGTCAAAGGCAAATTGAGTAATCCTTTCCGTTGCTTCGGTTATATATCCTTTACCCGAATGGCGGGTATCGATCCAATAGCCGATTTCAAACTTGGGAACATCCCAATTAATTCTATGAAGTCCTGAAGAACCAATGAATTCTTCTGTTTCTTTGTTAAATAGGTGCAGTCTTAAATCTTCACGTGTTAAAAATTTTGCATGTGCATCACGAATATTCGCTTCCATGTCTTGTTCCGTTTGCTCTCGATGTGCCCAGGGCATCCACTGTTTTAGTTCATATAATGAAGCTTGCACCGCCTGATAAACAGCCTTTCCATCACCCGGCATCGGCATACGAATTAGTAATCGTTCACTGTAAAACTCACTTGGAAAATCTATTAAGATTGGTTTCATCTTCTTTTCCCCCTTTTTATCTACTAAAATGTTCTCCAAATTAGGCGAATATCCCTGTTT
The DNA here is from genome assembly GCF_946151075.1 of Neobacillus sp. Marseille-Q6967. Classification (GTDB taxonomy): domain Bacteria; phylum Bacillota; class Bacilli; order Bacillales; family Cytobacillaceae; genus Neobacillus. The sequence continues at coordinate 2,164,589 of NZ_OX267715.1, forward strand.
CGATTCTAGAAAATTATGATAATATTTCCTACGCATCCGCATTGACCGTACTCACTGAATTCTTCTTCGTTCGGTCATTGCAGACCCTCTCCTTTGACCGTACTCACTGAATTTTTCTTCTTTCGGTCATTGAAGGCTTCTTCCTACAACCAAACTTATTAAGATACTTTTAGGAAAATGCGGATTCTTCATATTTAAAAAGGCCCTCCCAAATTGGAAGAGCCGATCTTAAAACCATAATATTAGTATGCTTTAGCCCAGTAAACCATCTTATCAGCAGGCTTCCCGCAGCATACGCATGTATCTGCAACTTGTTCTTGCTCAAATGGGATACATCTAGATGTAGCTGTTGTATCTTCTTTGATTTTGTCTTCACATGCTAACTCGCCGCACCACATTGCTTTGATGAAACCTGGTTTTGCATCAAGTGATGACTTAAGTTCATCTAGTGTTAAAGCAACGGAAGTTCTTTCTTCACGATGCTGTAGTGCTTTGTTATATAAGTTTGTTTGAATATCATTTAACAATTCAACAAGCTTTGTTTCTAACTCGTCTAAAGGAACAACTATTTTTTCTAACGTATCTCTTCTTACTAGAACAACCTGCTTGTTTTCGATATCCTTTGGTCCTACCTCTAGGCGGACAGGAATACCTTTCATTTCATACTCGTTGAATTTCCATCCTGGCTTTTTATCGCTCGCATCGATATCAACACGGGCAACTTTTGCTAAAGATTCTTTCAAATCATAAGCAAAATCAAGGACGCCCTCTTTATGCTGAGCGATTGGAACGATCATGACTTGTGTTGGAGCAGCTTTTGGAGGAATCACCAATCCGCGGTCGTCTCCATGAACCATGATTAATGCACCAATAATTCTTGTTGTAAAGCCCCATGATGTTTGATGAACATATTGAAGCTTACCTTCTTTATCTGTGTACTGAATGCCAAATGCTTCTGCAAACCCTGTTCCAAAGTGGTGAGAAGTTCCAGACTGCAATGCTTTACCATCATGCATCAAACTTTCAATTGTGAAAGTCGCTTTAGCACCAGCGAATTTTTCTTTTTCAGTCTTCTGACCTTTTACAACCGGAATCGCAAGGATTTCTTCACAAATCGCTGCATACACGTTTAGCATTTTGATGGTTTCTTCCATCGCATCTTCATCCGTTGCATGGGCAGTATGACCTTCCTGCCATAAAAACTCTAAAGTACGTAAGAATGGACGAGTTGTTTTTTCCCAGCGGACAACATTTGCCCATTGGTTATATAACTTTGGTAAATCTCTGTAAGAATGAATGATATTTTTATAATGCTCGCAGAACAAAACCTCTGAAGTAGGACGAACGACTAATCTTTCCGCCAGTTCCTCAGAACCACCATGAGTTACCCACGCCACTTCTGGCGCAAATCCTTCTACATGGTCCTTCTCTTTTTGTAGTAAGCTTTCTGGAATAAATAATGGCATATACACATTCTCATGCCCGGTTTCCTTAATACGGCGGTCAAGTTCGTTTTTAATATTATCCCAAAGAGCATAGCCGTATGGACGGATAATCATGGAGCCGCGCACGCTTGAATAATCAATTAAGTCTGCTTTTGTTACGACATCTGTATACCATTGGGCGAAATCCTCGTCCATGCTGGTTACATCTTTTACAAATTCTTTAGCCATTTTGACACCTCATTAATGATTTTAAATATAAAAAGGCCTTGATCCTCAAAAAAGGGACCAAGGCCTGGCGGTACCACCCTAAATTTATAAAGCTGCTGCTTTATACTCTCAACATGATAACGGAATTGATCCGCTTGTATCTTCAAAGGCTATCCGATACAGAACTCCGAGGCAGGTTCAAATGACCGTCTTAAGAAACCTCACACCATTGGTTTCCTCTCTTGGTAAGACACTTCAATTTACTAGTCCCCATCATCGTTTCAAATGGTATTTTTGTGAAGATTATATATTTCTGCAAAAAAAATGTCAAACTATTTTTGGAATATCTTTCTTACTTCACTAATATTTCCTTTATAACCGAATATAAAACATTTAAAATACAAAAGCAATGGATTAAATTTCATGAAACGTTCAATAACTCTGCAAATTGATATATAATCTAACATTTATAATATTCATATGTTGTTATTTAACTTTAGAGGAGATTTAACATATGAATGTATTGTCCATTTCGTCAATCAGCATCATTAGTATACTTACCTGCTATTCCATTTATCTCTTACACCGCTGGAAAAATAAACTTTATCTTGTTTCTGGTACAGTATCTGGCTTTGTTATTTCAATAATGGGCGGTCTTCTAGCCGGCTATATTAGTGGAATTCTATCAGATGCATTATTTCTGCCAGTCGGTATCGGTACCCTGGTCGGTTTCACCCTTGGTTTTATGGCTGGGCAGCCGGTGGGAATTTTGGCGGTTCTTATTGGTTCAGTTTCCGGGTTAATGAGCGGGATTATCGGGGCCATGCTTGGTGCAATCCTTCAGTTTTATAATCCTGATATCATGCTTGGTATCCTGTTAGGTTTATATGTTATTATTGTTGGCCTTGTAATTTTATTTATTTTAGTAGATACAAATGAAAAGTTATCAATAGATACAAAATCTATCTCTCCTTTTAATATTCTTTCAGTTGGGTTAATCCTGGTTGCATTGTTCTTATTTTTATATAGCAGTGATCTTGTAAAAATCCCTGGTCAAGCAGAGAAAACTAACACATCTAGTGCAGCCTCAGAAACAACGGAAGTCGATGTTACCGGCGAAGCTGCTCCTGTTATCGAAATGAAGGTCATGCCTACAGGTTATAGTCCCAATGTCATCCGTGTAAAAAAAGGAGTGCCAGTTGTTCTAGAAATAACCAACCCTAATGACAACAGCTGCTTTTCCTCCTTTATGATGCCAGATTTTAATTTAAACAATGTTAACTTAAAGGTAGGAACCACAAAGTTAAACTTTACACCTGACAAAACAGGACAATTTACCTTTAGCTGTGGAATGAATATGTTTAAAGGAACCGTGATTGTTGAGTAATCTGTTTTATGAACACACAACTTGTATTTTTTTATTACTTTTAATTTCAATATTCTGGTAAAATCATTGTTAAAGGGCGGAGGATATTTTTGATCAAAAGAATCAGTGAAAAAACAAAAAATGGAGTAGCTTATACATTACTGAAGCAAGAATCTACAAAGCTGACAATCATACTTCCCGGGATGGGCTATACTGTTCAGGCACCACTTTTATTTTATTCAACAAGTTTGATGTTCAGTAAAGGATATGATGTTTTACATATTAACTACCAATACGATAAGGATTTTTCAGACTTAAGTATAGAAAAGCAAATTCGTCACATTTTTGATGATGTTGATTCAGTCCTCCATGAGGTTTTAACTTCGTATCCCTATACAGATTTTACGTTTATTGCAAAGTCAATAGGAACTGTTGGTTTAGCTTCTTTAGTTAACTATGAACGTTTCTTTAACGCAAAGATTGTTTGGTTAACACCTTTAATAACAAAAGACTTTGTTTTTCAGGAAATGGGGTTTGCTGCCCAAGAAAGTTTAGTAATCATCGGGGATAACGACCCTGTATATGATGCTGAACGTTTGGAGGCTCTTAAGAGTAATAAAAATATGATTATCCGCGTTATTACTGGAGTTAACCATGGACTAGAATATGAGAATGATATCTATAATTCTATCGAAATAATTAAGCTTGTTACAAAAGAGATTGATCATTTTACTTCACAATAAAGAACAATTCTTAAGAGCTTGGTGAAGGTGACCATTTTCTTCATACTTTTTCGATTTTGGTCACGTAAGACCCTTTTACGTGACCATTCTCTTCATTCTTTCATCATTATGGTCACGTAGAGCCCCTGTACGTGACCATTTTCTTCGTTCCTATGCACTTTCGGTCACATAGGGCCCTTCTATGTGACCATTCTCCTCTAACCTCGCCCATTTCGGTCACATAGAACCCATCAATGTAACCATTCTCCTCATCCCATGCCATTTCGGTTACGTAGACATCAACAGTACTTATCTCATTTAAGACCAGATCCTTTTAAAATAGAAAGACCAAATCGGCATACGATTTGGTCTTCTCATAGTCTTAATTTACATATGAACGGAATCATCCATAGTGGTATTATTGTTCTTTCTAAACGGCCACCAGTTGGCTTCGCCAAATGTCTTGACCATCACTGGTACAAATAACGGCAGAATGACCAGTGCATATAAAGAAAGTCCAATTAACAAGATGGTTGCGATTTGAAGTAAGGACAACACCCCTGCAGGCATCATCGCAGCAAATGTTCCTCCTAAAATAACTGCCGCCGAGATAATAACGGTTCCCATCTTCTTTATCGAAATAAGAATGGCTTGCTGAACAGGCATATGTTTATACTCGTTGAAACGATCCATTAAGAAGATACTATAGTCGATTCCAAGTGCAATTAAAATAACAAAGGCAAAGAATGGAACCGCCCAGCTGATGCCAGTATAGCCTAAGATATTGACAAAAATGATTTCTGATAAAGCCATAGAAGTATAGTAGGTTAAGATTAACGAACCTATCAAGTACAATGGCATAATAAACGAACGGAATAGTATGATCAAGATCATACTAATACCAATAAGCATGAGTACAACGGTTCGGGAATAATCTTCTTGAGAAATGGTGTCAAGATCATGATGCATACTTGAAACGCCGCCAACTGCTACTTCTGCATTTTCCAGTTTCGTATCTTTGACAACACGGTTGACTGCCTCCTTGATTTCAGGAACACGATCAAGTGCTTCATTAGAATAAGGGTTTTTGTTAAAGACCACATCAATGTTCATTACTTTCCGTTCGTCAGACATATAAGTGTCTAACACTTGCTCAAAGTCCTTGCCGTTAAGAACCTCTTGCGGGATATAAAAACCTGTTTGTTTCTGTTCAGCTACATCTGTAAGGTATTCCTGAGCAGACTCTAAGCCATCAGAAACTTGATTTAATCCATCAACACCTTGTGTTAACCCATCAGTTAACTGTGTTAGTTGACCACCCAAGTCTTTAAATCCATCCAGCAACTGCTGCTGGCCATCATTGACTCCTGTCAACCCTGTCGAAACCTTTGGAAGTCCTTGGATAATCTGTCCCTGGCCATTTTCCAATTGGTAAAGACCTGTTTCAATTCCTTTTAAACCACTGATAAGCCCTTCCATTCCCCCAATAAGGGCTTCCTGGCCGGCGATAACTTCAGCATATTTACTATTGGCATATTGAATCCCAGCATGTGCACCTTTCAGCCCCTGATTTAATTGATCCAGGCTGCCTGCCAACTGGCCGGTAATAGTTTGTAATCCAGGGGTATCTGCTGTACCTTGGATCGTCATTTTAAGAGCCTGATAGTTTTGATTTTGCTGGACAGCTGGAATATCATTCTCAAGATTAGCAAAATATTCGTTAGTTTTTATCAGAGTTTGATTTACAGACACAAGTCCCTGTGCAACCTTTTGGTAATTACTATCTAGTTCAGCTAAACCGTCAGCTGCCTGTTGATACCCCTGGAGTAATTGCTTACTGCCTGCCAATACTTCTGCAGATTTGGCTTTAATTACCTCTAATCCTTCTCTAACTTGTGCAGTACCAGCCGCCCCTTGCTCTAGTCCACCTTCGATTTTTGCAAGGTTTTGTTGGATGGTTCCTACTCCGGACTTGAGATCGTTTGTTCCATCGATAAGCTGACGGATTCCATCAGTTGCATCTTCCATTTTCGGAATGTTAGCCTCCAGTTGACTGCCTGCTTCGGAAAGACCGTCACTGATTTGCTTAATACCATCATTCCCTTGCCCAAGCCCGTCTTCTAAACTTTTAACCTGACCAGATATATATAGTTCATCAATCGTCTCGCCAGTGGGTCTAGTCACCGATCGAACAGCATCCACATCTTCGATTTTTGCAAGTTCTTGACTGATTTGTTCCGTAAGTGCAATATATTCAGATGTATTCAGTTCATCATCATTCCGAATAACAACTTGCGTCGGCATAGATTCACCTGGTCCAAATGCTTCTGCGATAAGATCAAAACCTTTAATCGAAGGGAACTCATCTCCGATTTCTTCAAGGGAATTAAATGATAAATCCCCATCATACGTGAACAATGCAGGAACTGAAATACAGGCAACGGTCACTAGAGCAATTAATGGTCGTGCTAAAGCAAATTTCCCAACAAAACCCCAAAACTTACTTTCCCCATGCTCAAGCTTGCCTTTAGACGGCCAAAACAGTTTTTTTCCTAAAACAGCCATGAAAAAAGGTACTAACGTAAATAGAGCCATTAATAAGATCGCGACGCCGATTGCAACGGCTGATGCTGATTGATAAAGTACAAACTTCGAAAAGCCTATGGATGCAAATCCTATCATCACTGCCAACCCGCTGAAAAATACCGTTCTGCCGGCATTTCGATAGGTTAGAATAATCGCTTCTGTTACACTATCATTCTTTGCCAGCTCTTCTTTAAAACGGCTTAACAGCAATATACAATAGTCCGTTCCAATCCCGAATAAAATAGCTACTAGGAAAATTTGTGTAAAGGTTGATAATGGAAAATCCACTTTATCTACTAAAATAGCAACAATCGATTGTGCAGCAAGATAACTGAAACCAACAGTCACTAAAGGAATAATTGGTGCTATTGCTGACCTAAAAACTAGTAATAAGACAACTAAAATGAAAGCAACAGTAATTCCTTCAGTTTTCTTTAACCCTTCCTGCGAGTTGGAAACAAGGTCCTCCCCAATCATCCAGCTGCCTGTATAATAATGAACAAGTTCTATGTTATCTATCGCCTCATATAAATCCTTTGTAATCTCTTTCCCTTCACGCCCATTGGCGGTAACATTGACAGATACAAGAATGGTTGTTCCATCCTCGGATATAAGCTGATCTTTCAATTCTTCCTGATTAAAATGAGATAAAATGGATGTAATTCCTAACTTCTTTTGATTTTTTTCCAACTCGTTAACGGCTTTTTCTGCTTCTGCAAAATTATTTGCTGTTAACTTTTTTTCACTGTGAAATACCAGAGCCGTTTGTAAATCATTGCCCATATTTTCATCTGATTGTACATCACTAAGAATGTCTTCAGCTATTGTTGATGAATAACCATCAGGAACATTAATTTGGCCTTTTTCACGTACCAGCTTCTCCATATTGGGTGCCAGCATAAATAGACAGGCGATAATAGCAACCCACGTGATAAGAATGAACCATTTTCCTTTAATAATTCCCCTCACAACTTATTCCCCCACATCTTCCTTTTTCATGTTGTCTAAAATGTCAGCTAATTTTTCATAGGTCTCAATGAAACTTTTAATTTCAGTCTCTTCAAATTGGGTGATGAACGATTCAACCAAATAGTGGACCTTTTCCTCTGTTTTTTGACGCAGTTCCTTGCCCTCGTTAGTTAAGGTTAAATAAATGACCCTACGATCGTTTTCATCACGGGTTCTCTGAATCAAACCTCTGTCAGCCAAGCGGTTTATAATGGCTGTAATCGCACTTTTATTTACATAAAAAGAATCTGCTAATTCAGACGAGGTGCATTCTCCAGCTTGGTGAATATACCCTAATATGTAGAGTTGATCCGTAGTAAGATCATCTCCTAATTGTGCCTTAATTAATGCACCCGCTTTTTTATCTACACGGAATGAAACCGACACATAGCGGTCAATTAAATCCTGAATTGTATAATTTGTCATAGAAAATCTCACCACCAGTTCCGTAAAAGTAGTTTAACTGTTGAACTATTCACGTGTTTAACTATATTACGAATTATAAGTAGAGTCAATAAAAAAAGATTAGCCAAAGCTAACCCTTTAATTGGAAATATTCTTCTTTTAGTATGCCGTAATAAGCCAAATCTATGTAAACTCCCCACTTAACTAGATGCTGCTTGAGAGTACCTTCATATTTCATGCCGATTTTCTCCATAATTCTCCAAGAACCCGGATTACTTGTAAATGATGCTGCAAAAATTCGATTCAAATGTAATTCGTCAAATCCAAGTTTCACTAGCTCCTTTGCAGCCTCTGTCCCGAACCCTTTCCCCCAATACGGTTTACCAATCCAGTAGGCCAGCTCACCTCGGTCATGGCTGGTATTGATACTGAGATTCATGATTCCGATTAAACTGGATTCTTCCTTATTTATAATGGCAAAGATAACGATTTTCCCTTCCTTTTCTGCATCAAGGACATGTCTTATAAATTTCTTTGCAGAACCTTTTGGATATGGGTGTGGAACGGTTAAGGTTGTTTTTGCCACATCATAATCACTTGCAAGCTCTTCCACTCTATCCGCATCCTCTAAAGTCAAGGGTCTTAAAATTAACCGCTCTGTTTCTAGCATACTAATCATCTCCCACGTAAAATTCACCACTAAATCATTTCTCTATCTAGATATAAATTCCTTTTACCAAAAAAATAAATGCCTGGGCCAGCCCAAGCATTTAAAAAAATAATCAATTTAATTTTTTGGATACAATATCTCATCAATAATCCCGTATTGTTTGGCTTCTTCTGCGCTCATAAAATAATCACGATCCGTATCTTTTGCAACTTTTTCAACCGGCTGCCCTGTTCTTTCCGAAATAATGTGATTGATATGTTCCCTTAATTTTAAAATCCGCCGTGCAGATATTTCAATTTCAGTGGCCTGGCCTCTTGCACCGCCAAGCGGCTGGTGAATCATAATTTCACTGTTTGGCAGGGCATAGCGTTTCCCTTTCGTTCCAGCTAACAGGAGCATGGCTCCAAACGAGGCCGCCATTCCTGTACAAATCGTTCTGACCTCCGGTTTAATGTATTGCATCGTATCAAATATGGCAAAGCCTGCTGAAGTTGACCCTCCTGGGCTGTTAATATAAAGTGAGATTTCCTTATCAGGTGCATCGGCAGCTAAAAATAATAATTGGGCAACTACACTGTTAGCCACATGATCATTGATCTCATCTCCAATAATGATAATCCGGTCCTTTAACAGCCTTGAATAAATATCATAGGACCTCTCGCCACGGTTTGATTGTTCGATAACATATGGAATCGTGCTCATCTCAATGTCCTCCCTAAAAGCATTTATTAGCTGCTATGCAGCCATATAGAGAGTGCTTGAAGGAGTTTGTTTCGGACCTGTGCGCAATAAAACCATCTTTGGATTTTCGGAAATACAATTAAGTGAAGGAATCGCTTCAATTAACACCGAAGGGTCTTGGGCTTCTAACGTTTCTCGAAACAATGCCTCCAAATGATCCCTTTCCTCTTCACCCCAAAAAGACTCAAGGGAATTATCATCTTCATTTTTTTTTGCAAAACGCTTTCTTGCCCGATGTAAACTAGCCTTTACAGCCATTTCAGTCGTACCAAGGATATCTGCTATTTCCTTTGTTTGATAAAGGAATCCTTCTTTCAGTAACAAGATGACCGCCTGCTTTGGGGTAAATTGATTCAACAGTATTTCAACCACTCCCGGTTTAATTCCGGGCATTTTCTCTTGGTCACTGACTAACTCAATGTCAGATTCAACCGTTTCCTTTTTTCTTTTTCGTAAAACATCCATCCACTGATGATAGGCAATTTTATTTACTAAAGCAGTTGTTACCTTCTGGCTTGAGCTATATTTTAAAGCTTTCACATAGGTTTCTTGAGCAATATCGTCTCCATCCCAATCATTTTGAGCAAGAAAACGACAATACCGCTTTAGCTTCGGAAACAAATCCCTCCAAAAGAGATCTTCGCTTTCTTCTGTCTTCTGTATTTCTTCTGTGGTACAGGGATTAATCTTTTCAGACATTTTTGTTCACTCCTTTAGCACTCTCTACCCTATAAACGTATAAGGAAGGTATAAAAGATACGGGCAGGAAAAATATTTATATTTATTATATGTATCTATGGTGTATACAAGTGGTTCCAAGAGTAAAAGAACTGATACGGTTTTAAGCCAAATCAGTTCTTAAATAATCAGAAATATGTTTTCCTACACGATTGATCGTTTGTTTCGCCTCATAAGAATCGACAAACCGATCCATTAATACTGCCACATAGACTTTCCTGCCCTGCCCCCTTATAATGGCACAATCGTGCTCAGCGGTAGGTAATTCTCCGGTTTTATTCAGAACAGTATATCGCTCTGTTTCTATTAACGCGGGCAGTTTATCTCGAAATTGTTGATTACTTAAAATCTGTTCAGCAATTAGTCTTCCTTCATGCCCAATCAAATCCGCTTTTCCATCCAACAACTGAAGACAATGAACTATCTCATCAGGAGTTGTGAAATTATCCTTTCCTTGCTCAATCGCAGCAAAGTCTATCATTTTCCGGTTAAGCACCGTTTGTGTAAGACCAATTTGCCGAAAGCTCTCATTGATTTCATCTATTCCAAATAAATTGATTAACATATTGGTGGCGGTATTATCAGAAACCGTAATCATCAGCGTCATTAAATCCTTTATCGATAAGGATAGATCATTAGAAAGCACTTGGATTACCCCAGAACCACCGACCTTATTTTCCTCGGAAATGGTCATTTTTTCTTCTAAATTTACTTCCCTTTTTTTATTCTTCAGTAACAGTACAAGTAAAAGGGGAACCTTAATCAAACTCGCGGATTGGAAAATGTCATGGTGAAGAATGGATAAGGACTCACCATCTTCAAACATGATCTTTAATCCAACTCTACCCTTGAAGTTCCTTAGTTCATCGTCTATTTTCTGTTTTAAATTTTTCATTATCTTATTGTTACAGCAACTTGTTTATAATCATGATCACCTGTTTTGTGCTTATCATACAAGTGGCATGCTATAAAATGGTTGGATTCTACTTCCTGCCATGCAGGTTTTTCTTGTGCACAAAGCTCCATCGCCATTGGACAGCGTGTTTGGAAAACACAGCCGGTTGGAGGATTAATCGGGCTCGGTAGTTCTCCTTTTAAAATAATCCGTTCGCGCCGGTCCTCAATGTCCGGGTCCGGGATCGGAATCGCTGATAATAATGCCTGTGTATATGGGTGCAGTGGATTCTGATATAAGGCATTACTTTCGGTCAGCTCAACCATTTGCCCGAGATACATGACCCCTATACGGTCGCTTATTTGTTTTACCATTGAAAGATCATGGGCAATAAAAAGGTAGGTTAACCCTTTTTCATCCTGCAATCGTTTTAACAGGTTGACCACCTGGGCCTGAACCGATACATCGAGGGCAGAAATCGGTTCATCTGCAATGATAAATTCTGGGTCTAGTGCAAGAGCACGGGCTATTCCAATCCGCTGCCGCTGCCCGCCGCTAAATTCATGCGGATAACGGTTCGCATGGTCACGATTCAAACCGACATCCTCTAATAATTGATAAATCCGTTCCAGCCGCTCCTGCTTATTTTGATACAATCCATGAATCTCCATCGGTTCAGAAATAATTTCTTTTACCGTGGACCTTGGATTTAATGATGCATAAGGGTCCTGGAAAATCATTTGCATTTGACGGTGGAATTCATGTTTTTCCTTCTGCTTTAGTGTATGAATATTCTTGCCGTTAAAAATAACTTCCCCTTCAGTTCGGTCATAAAGGCCGATAATCGTTCTGCCCGCAGTAGATTTCCCACAGCCAGATTCTCCTACAATTCCAAACGTTTCACCTTTATTAATATGAAAAGATATCCCATCAACAGCTTTTAATATTTGCTTCTTACCCAAATCAAAATGTTTTTTTAATTGCCTTACCTCTAATAATTTTTCCATCATGATGCCTCCGTTCCTACCAGTAGCGTCTTGCAACACATAGTTCACGTTCATATATTGTCCCGGCTAACGGAATAATTTCAATCGTTTTACCGGTATTTGGCGAATGAAGCAGCTTGCCATCCCCATAATAAAATCCCACATGATGGATTCTTCCTTTTCCTTCTTCATAAGCAAAAAAGAGCAAATCACCTGGTTTGATTTCGGTTAGCGGAATATCCTTTCCTGCTTTAGCCTGGTCATGGGCATCGCGGGGAATGATATAGCCATTGGCTTTACACATGCTATAACTGAAGCCAGAACAATCATAACCGTAGCTGCTCATCCCGCCCCATAAATAAGGCAAGTTAAGAAATTTTTCCCCTTCAGCCACAATATCCTCTCCACTGCCTTTATAGCGGTCGGACAATGAATTAAATATCACAGCACTTCCAGGGTTAAGTTGTCCCTTTCCTTCAGGAGTTTTAACGATGAACTTCCCTTCCTTTTCTTTTATAAACGGAAAAGTAGTTTGATAGGATAATTCAAGATTGCGATCCATAGAAAGAAGGGCTTTCGGACTGGTTACAACCACAACTGGTCCTTCCTGCAAACTCCAGTCCTCCGGAGGGTCAGCCAATTGAACAGTTGGAACCCACCCTGGATAGCCCGTATCATTCTTTGAGGTGGACTGACCTGGAATCAAAACATGAGACCAATGGTCTTTTTCTTCAATTACGAAAACTTCTTCTCCATATAACAACTGTGTTTGAACAAGATTTTGATCACACAAACCAAGTCTTGTCTCATGGGATAATCCAGCCAGCCATTTATCCATTTCAACCGGGTTTGATATCGCTGGTTTATCTATTTCACGTGATGAATTGTATGATGTCCAAACCGTTGCTACCGGTACATTCACAAGCCGTTTATCCAACTTGTACTCCCCCTTCATTGATGACTCCATTGATTCCAAGACCAGGTGCCGTCGGAAACGTAATCACTCTATTATTATATTGAATCCCGCCATCAACAATATCCTTAGCAAGCATTAGCGGGGCATCAAAATCATATCGGGTAATGTTTTTCTTACTTGCCGCAAAATGGGCCGCCGCCGTGATCCCAAGGCGTGTTTCAATCATACTTCCAACCATGCATTCAACCCCGCATGTTTCAGCGAGCTGATTGATAATTTGAGCCTGATAGATTCCACCGGCTTTCATTAGTTTGATATTAATTAAATCGGCGCTTCTCGTTTTTAATACTTGAAAAGCCTGTTTTGCTGTAAAGACACTTTCATCCGCCATAATGAGCGTATCCACTGAATCAGTTACTTGTTTCAAGCCTTCCAGATCAGCAGCTTTTACAGGCTGTTCTACCAGCTCAATACGTAAATCGCTGTCCTCCATTTTCCGGATTGCACGTATGGCATCCTTCGCCGTCCAGCCTTGATTCGCATCAAGACGGATTTTGATATCGAGGCCTACCCGTCTTCGAATCTCTCTAATTCGCTCTATGTCTACAGAAATATCATCTTTACCCACTTTTACCTTTAGCACATTAAAACCACTTTGAATATAGGAAACGGCGTCGTCCGCCATTTCCTCCGCACTATTCACACTTACGGTAAAATCTGTCTCAAGCTCATGCTTGTATCCGCCAAGAAATTGATAGAGAGGCAATCTGCAAAACTGTGATAAACAATCATACAGGGCCATATCTACCGCCGCTTTTGCGCTTGGATTGCCAACCAATATCGTACTAAGCCCTTGGAAAAGCAATTCATAATTTAGGAGGTTTTTATTTTCCAAAAATGGTTTAATGACATGGTGGATAGCGGATTCAATACTAGCTAAACTGTCTCCAGTAATGACAACGGTAGGCGGTGCTTCCCCCCAGCCAACCAACCCATTATCACAGGTTATTTTTACAACAACAGCTTCTGCCATTGTTACGGTACGCAGCGCCGTTTTAAAGGGTTTTATTAATGGAACGGCTGTCCGGAATGTTTCAATCTGCTCAATATTCATTCGTATCATCCTTTACAAGATGCCGGTTTCGACAATCAGTCTTTTTTCGTTTGTATTAAAAGATGCCTGCGCCCCAAAAGGAACACTAATATTCGGATTGCAATGCCCTATCAAGAATCCTTTTAATGCAGGTTTATTGGCTGACTGAACATAATGAGAAATCACTTCATCTAGTGATAAACTAAGTTCCCTTTTGGGGGTGCAATCACAAAAATCCCCTACTAATATCCCATTCAAACAATCAAGTTTTCCCGCCATTTTTAGCTGATTCAACATTCGGTCAACTGCTCGGGGTTCTTCATTTACATCTTCAATCAACAGGATTTTTCCTACTGTATCGATTTCATATGCGGTTCCAAGTGAACTTACCAATAGAGATAAATTCCCACCAACCAGTTCCCCTCTTGCTTCTCCCTCAACTAAGGTTTCTAATGAAGAAATTTGTTCTGTATATATCAGGTCTGCCGGTTCAAACAATTTTTGAAACCCCGCTTTTGATAATGGATGAGTATCTTCCTTACCAATATCAGAAGCTAACATCGGTCCATGGAAGGTTACAAGCTCCGCTTTTTGCCGAATGGCTGTATGTAAAAAGGTAATATCACTATACCCCCAAAAAATTTTAGGATTTTTTTTAATTAATTCATAATCTATGTACGAGGCAATTCTAGCCGTACCATAACCACCGCAGGCACAAATAACTGCATTTACCTCTGAATCTAGGAACATATCATGTAAATCATCGAGTCTGTCCTGGTCACTCCCGGCTAAATACCCATATTGATCATCAACAGACTTCCCAACCTTTACTTTTAAACCAAGCCCTCTTAAAAAAGCAATTCCCCGTTCAAGATTCTCTATGTTTGGCGGGCTTGCAGGAGCAATGATTCCCACTGTGTCGCCCGTTTTTAACCGCTTTGGTTTCTGTAGCACCATACTTACTCCCCTTTCAATCAAACCTTTATTTTAGGACAAAAGGGATGTCCCATCGAACATCCCTTTGTCTCACTATTTTTTGTCAGCCCACTTTAATTCAAGATATCCAACTGGATGACGGACTATTCCAGTTACAGCATCATTTTGTAAATAAACTTGGTTATAGAAGTGGATTGGGATAATTGGTGCTTCTTCGAATAGGATTTGTTCTGCCTTATACATCATCTCAAAGCGCTTTGTTTCATCCTTTTCATTTTTCGCATCTTTAATCAATTGGTCGAATTCAGCATTGCTCCAGCCTGTACGGTTCATGGAATGACCTGTCTGGAAGTTTTCCACAAAGTTAATTGGGTCAGCATAATCTGCTAAGAAAGAGCTTCGTGATAACTGGAATTTTAACGCCTTTTGATCGGTTGCAAAAACACTGCTTTCCATATTCGCAAGCTTCACATCTACACCAAGATTTTCCTTGAACATTTGTTGAAGCGCTTCGGCAATTTTCTTATGGGAATCCAGCGTGTTATACGTTAACGTTACTTCTGGAAGTGTTGTATAGCCTTCCTCTTCCATTCCCTTTTTCAAAAGTTCCTTTGCTTTTTCAACATCTGTCTTAATTAGGTCACCATTCTTTTTACGGAAATCATTTCCTTCTGGGTCATTAAATCCGTAAGAAACAAAACCATAAGCCGGTTTTTCTTGATTTTTTGTGACAAGTTCAACGATTTGCTTTTGGTCAACCGCCATGGCAAAAGCCTTACGGATATTCACATTTTGGAATGGCTCCATATTGACATTAAAGCGGTAGAAATACTCACCAGCTTGGTCTTCTACTTTTACGTTGCCTTCTTTAAATAACTGTTCCGCTAAATCAGCAGGTACATCAGAAGTATCAAGCTCACCTGTTTGGAACATTTGATATTCTGTATTGGTATCGTCTACCATTGCCCAGTGAACTTTATCTAACTTTACATTCTTGTTATCCCAATATTGATCATTTTTTACCATTGTGAAATCACTATCATGATTCCATTCTGATAAAGTAAATGGACCATTGCTTACAAATGATTCTGCTTCAGAAAACCATTCTGGATTTTCTGCTGCCACCTTTTCGTTAATAGGGAAGAATGCCGGATTGGCAATAACACTTAAGAAATAGGCCTGTGGACTTGTTAGAGTCACCTCAAATGTTTTGTCATCCACTGCCTTCACTTTCACATCATCTGCAGATCCAGTTCCTGTGTTATATGCTTCTCCACCTTCAATAAAATAACCTAAAAATGCTGCAGAAGAAGCTGTATTTGGATCTAATAAACGCTTCCAGGCAAAGACAAAATCACCTGCTGTAACGTCATCACCGTTTGACCATTTCGCATCTTCACGGATATGGAAGGTATAGGTTTTTCCATCTTCCGAAACATCCCAGCTTTCAGCAGTGGCAGCCTTCGGCTCGTGTTTTTCATCTAAACGGGTTAAACCTTCCAAAAGATTATTTAATGCATTCCAAGAAACAGCATCAAAACCGATTGGCGGGTCAAAGCTGGTTGGTTCTTGTCCATTATTCAGATAAAGCACCTTTTCCGTTTTTTCCTTTGAATCACCATTGCCTTCATCTTTAGGCTCGCTTCCGGAATCTTTTGTTGCTGTACATGCTGCTAAAACAAAAAACAACATGAGCGTTACGAACAAGGCTGTAAACTTTTTCATTGTGTTCCCCCACTTTTATTTTTATTTTTATTTTTAGTCTGTGTTAAACTTGGCAGTTGATTGGAGCTCCAGGCACTTCGCTTTCCGCGGGCGGTCCGGGGAGCCTCCTCGGCGCATCAGCGCCTGCGGGGTCTCCCCAGCCCCGTGCTCCCGCAGGAGTCTCGCGCCTTCCGCTCCAATCAACGTTTTTACAAAATAGTCAAGAATATTTAACACAGCCTATTTTCAAACAAATGTTGAAGCCAATTTTTGGGCACGCTCATCTTGCAGCCAGCAGTCGACATGGTGCTGATTACTAAGAGAAGTTGAAAATGGATATACGCGATCACATACCTCCATTGCATATGGGCAGCGTGCGGTAAAGGCACATCCTGCTGGTGGTGAGAATAGGTCCGGCGGTGAGCCTGGAATCGGCACAAGCTCTGCTTTCTCGATATCTAGGCGGGGAACTGACTGCAGCAGCCCTTGTGTGTAAGGATGCTTCGGTTGATAAAAGATTTCCCGCCTCGTCCCTAATTCCACGATTTTCCCCGCGTACATCACAGCGATCCGATTCGCAACCTGAGCTACGACTCCTAAATCATGTGTAATGAGGATAATCGAAACCCCTGTCTTCTTTTGGATTTCTCTAAACAACTCTAAAATCTGGGCTTGTATGGTCACATCAAGAGCTGTTGTCGGTTCGTCCGCAATTAATACGTCCGGCTTGCAAATCAGTGCCATGGCGATGACAATCCGCTGCCGCATACCGCCGCTAAATTGATGCGGGTATTGTTTTAATCGCTGCTCAGGACTTGGAATCCCAACAAGTTTTAACATCTCAACGGCAGCTTTCTTTGCCTTTGTCCTAGAAAGTTTCTCATGCTGGAGAATTCCTTCCATGATTTGCTCGCCAATGGTGAGTGTTGGGTTCAATGCCGTCATGGGATCCTGGAATATCATCGATATATTAGCGCCGCGAATTTTCCGCAGCTCCGGTTCCTTTAATCTAAGTAAGTCCTTTCCCTTAAATAGGATTTCACCCCCGGCTATTTTGCCAGGAGGGTCAGGAATCAGCCTCATAATGCTTTGTGAAGTGACACTTTTTCCACACCCAGATTCCCCTACGATGGCAAGTGTCTCCCCTTTATGGAGATCAAAGCTGACACCGCGGACAGCCTTTACCTCCCCACCATAGGTCGTGAAAGAAACTTGAAGGTCCTTCACCTGAAGAATTTTTTCCATGCTGCTACCTCCTTAACTTCGGATCCAGCGCATCCTGAAGCCCGTCACCTAAAACATTAAATGCAAACATTGTTAATGAAATAAATAAGGTTGGAAAGAACAACCGCCACCAATAGCCTGATAGAATCGTAGATAAGCCGTCATTGGCCATGACTCCCCAGCTGGCATGCGGGGCCTGAATTCCCAAACCTATGAAACTTAAAAATGCTTCGGCAAAGATGGCTGACGGGATGGTCAGTGTCATTTGAACAATGATCGGGCCCATTGTATTCGGTAAAAGGTTTTTACGTATAATCCTGGCTGTCCTTGCACCAAACGTCTTGGACGCTAACACAAATTCATAGTTTTTGATTTGTAAAACCTGTCCGCGGACAATCCTTGCCATACCAACCCAGCCCGTGATGGATAATGCTAGAATAATCGTTGTTAATCCCGGTCCAATGACTACCATCACCAAGATGACAACTAGTAAATAGGGAAGTCCATATAAGATTTCAACGAATCTCATCATGATATTATCGGTTTTTCCGCCTTTATAGCCGGCAATTCCTCCATAAATGACACCAATAATAAAATCTATGAGTGCAGCAACCAGACCGACAAATAAACTAATTCGTGCACCATAAGCTGTTCTGGTAAAGACATCCCTTCCTAAATCATCCGTTCCAAACCAATATTCACTCGACGGGGGCAGATTTTGCTTCGTCAAGGTTTGTGTTTCAACCGAATGAGGTGATATGATCGGACCAAAAATAGCAAATAGGGCAAGGAAGATTAAAAATAACAACCCTCCCATAGCTAATTTATTTTTTAAAAGCCTGTGCCAGGAATCCTTCCAATACGACATACTCGGTCTGACAACTACTTCTGCCTCTGATTTATCCTTTGCTTTTGGTACAAACCACTCATCAGGAACATCGGGCGAAACATTGGGTTCTCTCCATTTACGCAGTTCCATCATTTCGCCTCCTTTTTATTAAACTTTATCCGAGGGTCTAATAGTCCATAGGCTAAATCCACTAATAGAAGCATAAAAATCAAAATGGCACTATAAAAAATCGTTGTTCCCATTATGACGGGATAGTCGCGATTATTGATACTATCAACGAAGTATTTCCCCATTCCAGGAATCGCAAAGATTTTTTCAATAACAAATGTTCCGGTTAATATGCTGGCTGCTAACGATCCTAAAACCGTCACAACCGGTAGAAGAGCATTTCTAAGCGCATGCTTAAAAACGATTTTTACTGGGGATAATCCTTTTGCCTTTGCAGTTTTGATATAATCTTGCGTCAGAACCTCGAGCATACTGGTTCTTGTTAAACGGGCAATGATGGCCATAGGTCCAGTTGCCAGTGCTAAAGTTGGGAGTACCATATGTTTCGGACTTGTCCACGTCGCGACTGGAAAGATTGGTATATTTACGGCCAGCTGCTCAATTAAAAATGTCGCCATTACAAAGTTTGGTACGGATATCCCAAGAACTGCAATGGTCATTGCTAGATAGTCGATTATTCCGTTATGCCTGAGGGCCGCAAGGATTCCAAGGGTTATCCCAGAGATAATTGCTAGAATAAGGGTATAAAAGCCAAGTTCAAATGAAACGGGAAATCCTCTTCCAAGCATTTCATTGACAGTCTGTGATGATTTTTTAATAGAAGGGCCAAGATCTAGTTGTAAAAGTGATGATAAATAGTTTCCATATTGGACTAAGAGAGGTTCATCTAGATGAAAATACGCTTCGAGGTTTCGTTGGACCGCCTCATTGGTTGTCCTTTCTTCATTAAACGGTGACCCAGGTACGGTGTGCATTAAGAAAAATGTACCTGTAATAATGAGCCAAAGAGTAATCACCATGGCGATAATACGCTTCAAAAAATATGTACTCATGCTTGTCCACTTCCTAACAGAATGTTGTTCTCATGGCTAACTCAGTCATTACAAGCATTGCCTGGTATGCTTCCAAAATGTTTTTTGCTTGAAAACGGACGATGGTCGTTCCCGGAACAATTTCTGTACCCGGCATTAAGTTAGCCCATTCTGCCTGTCCATAATTAGCAAATTCAATTCCTAATAGCGGGCGGTCAGGAGGTGTAAGCGGCTTCACTTTGTCTCGGTTTTTTATTGCAAATGCAGTTTTCTCACGAAGGAGCTGCCCTGCCTTTTCCGGAGTTAATGACTTTGCTGCGGAGCGTGAGATCGATTGTTTTACAACAGCAGTGGTGATATTAGGAATCAGCTGTTCTGCTTCAAAAGCTGCCCGATCGTCACCTGCTACCATTATTACTGGCACATCAAAATAACCGGCAACATAGGCATTAAAACCAAGTTCCCCAACCACAACATCATTAATAAACATATTGCGCACTCCATAAATCATCGAATGGGACATAACCCCCGGTAACGAGGCACGAGCATGATAACCAACAAAGATAGCTCCGCCAAATGTATCATCCAACCCCTGTACCATCGAAAATGGTTTTACGTCTCCCGTAATTAACTGTGTTTCCGGGTGAAGGCGTTCAATTAGCAAGTTATTCATTTTGGAATGGCTGTCATTAACAACAATCTCTTTACATCCCTGTTCAAAAGCAGTTGTGATCACAAAATTCGCTTCATCTGTCATAATTACACGGCTTCGTTCATAATTATGTTTGTTAGAATCAACATGAGTATGGTCAACAAGACCAGTTATCCCTTCCATGTCGACAGAAATATATAAATTCAAAACCGCACCCCTTTTCTATAATTCTATTATTTTACAATTATAAATTAAAATTTTGTACTTTTCAAACTATTATTGAAATTGTATGTCAACTTTTATGACATTCATGTTTTTTCGATAAATGTTATAGTTATGGTGAAGATAATTGAAACTAAATTAGCTTTTGAACGTATGGTTTATGTATTAGGGTTTCACGTTTGAAAGTAAGGACGTTTAACTACATAATTAGGTATATAACAAAGGTGAGTTTAGAAAAATGAGATAGGAGTGAAGATTTTGGGAGTATCTTTAAGTAAAGGTCAAAAAGTAGATTTAACAAAATCCCATCCCGGACTCCAGCATGTTGTGGTTGGGTTAGGCTGGGATATTAGCAGCAATGGGGCCAATTTTGATTTGGATGCCTCAACGTTTTTATTAGGACCATCTGGGAAAGTCCAAAGTGATCAAGATTTTATTTTTTATAATAATCCTTCCGGCGGTAATGGCTCAATTATTTATAGTGGAGACAACCGTGATGGTTATGGGGCACAGGATGACGAGCAAATCAAAATTGACCTTAACCGCGTGCCGGCACATATCCACCGGATTGCCTTCACGATTACGATCCATGATGCTCAATTAAAAGGACAAAATTTTGGACAAATCTCCAATTCCTATGTCCGGGTTTTCAATCCGCAGACACATGAGGAATTATTACGATTTAATTTAGGAAGAGACTTTACAGTAGAAACAGCCATAGTAGCTGCTGAACTATACCGTCATAACGGGGAATGGAAATTTAACGCTATTGCCAGCGGCTTCCAAGGAGGACTTGCTGCCTTGTGCCGGAACTTTGGTGTAACGGTTGATGATCCACCTGCACCGACTCAGCAAACCTTCCAGCAGAATCAATTTAATCAAAATCAGTTTAATCATAATCAAAACCAATTTAACAATCCGTCATACGAGACCAATCAAAACTTTACGAATCCAAATTCTTATCAGCAAAACCAACAAACGCAAAGAATACACTTGCAGCCTGAGTCATCCTATTCGCAGCCAGCGTATGGATACCCAACCCAAACCTCCGCTTCTTCCTCAAACAATAATCGGGTTTATGGAGGAGAAGAAATACATTGTCCGCGATGCCACTCATCTAATGTCCGGACAGGTCAGAAAGGGTTTGGTTTAGGAAAGGCGGCAATCGGCGGTTTAATCCTAGGGCCAGTCGGGTTATTAGGAGGATTTATTGGGAAAAACCAATTGAAATTCACCTGTAACAGCTGCGGTAACTCATGGTCACCTAACCAAACGGACTATACTGAGTGGGCTAATCAGCAAAAAAGAAGAGCGCAAGAATTGTTTAACCGTTATAAGAGCGGGGATGTTTTAGACGCAGTGGTTGCTGCCTGTGCCTTAGTTTCAATGGCAGACGGTTACCTAGATGCAGCAGAACGGCAGAAGATGATTGAATTTGTCAACACAAGTGAGGAATTACGCGTGTTTGATAACCAAAAAGTTATTCAGCGCTTCAATTATTTTGTATCGCGGATCGAAGCGGACCGGATGATCGGCCGTGCCGAAGCCTTCCGAGCCCTTGGAAAAATCCGAACAAAACCTGAAATCGCTAGATTAGTTGCACGTTATTGCATTGCCATCGGTTATGCAGACGGCAATTTCGATCACAATGAAATGCAAATGGTCAGCGATATTTGCCGTGAACTTGGATTAAATCCTGGGGAATTTCTCTCCTAATAAAAAAAGACAAGAATGGTACATCATTAATTAGCGTGATGTACCATTTTTCTATCCAAATTATTCTATCGGTTTAAAATGACAAAAAAGGATAGTTAAAGCAAGGCATTATTGCTTTATCTATCCTTTTTTATTTATTCCTGCCAAACTCGTTTGTTCTCAATCCGTTTTGTTAAACCGAGAGCATCTAGTTTTTCTAAAAATGGAATCATATATTTTCTTGAAAGGTCCAATAAATCCTTTGCATTTCCCACTTCAAACTCGGCCCCGGTACCTGCGCGGAGGTTTCCAACGGCGGCTCTAAAAATATCACTATGATAAGCAAAATGTTCATCCAAATGAACGACCAGTTCCTGGTCTTCTAAAAATCGCTTAAGATCTGCCTCAAGGTGATTGGGTATTCCTGATGCCGCAAAATAATCTTTGTAATAACGGACTTTTAACCCGTCGTTTTTCAATTCTTCTAGCATATTTTCGGCCCGCTTCTGCCAGCTGTTTGGTACATGCGGCTGAAAATCAGATAATGAAACAAATTGTTCTTTTCGATTAAAAACTCCATTCTTAATCCCATTTTCAACAACAAAATCAAGCAGTGATTTCGGAAACTTTTTTTGCATGGTTTGCAATAGTTCTGCCTTATTTATCCCTAGCTTCATGGAATGAGTGTTGTGAAATTCCTTCAGCCTGTCATAAACGTCTTCTTCAATCGAATCAATAACTGTCTGCAGTGTATATTCTTTGCCATTGTAAGAAACAAAACCGGGATCACGAAGGAACTCTGTAAGAGTTATTTCATCTAAAGCTGTTCGTTTAATCAACTCGTTAAATGGTAAACTCTTCGCTTCGTATAAAGACGCTGTTATTCTTTCCTTTGGTGTACCGGCCTTTTTCTTCTCAAGTTCATCAATTGTTTGGTTACCAAAACGGTACTTATTGCCCTGAGGATCTATCACCCAGCCGCCGCCAATCGTTTCCTGCGGGCTTGGACGCCGTAAAATAAAGCGGTCACCGCGTTTTGTCAGAATCTCTTCTTCTAATCGGAGCTGACATAGGATTTCACCGTTTTCTTCTTTGATCTCGTTCCGGTCAAAAAATACAATACGGCCCATTACTTCAGCGGTTCCAATATGGAGCTTGATGGGCATCCGTTGTTTAACCATATGTTCTAGGTCTTCAACTACCCTAATAGCAACATCCACTGTTTTTGTCACAATAAAATGCTCCGAAGAAACTAGCACATTTCCACGTTCCAAATCCTCTTTCGCTACGCCTGAAAGATTTATGGCTGCACGCTGACCGGCAAAAGCCTTTTGCGCCGGGTTATGATGGACCTGGATTTGACGGGCTCGAACCTCCATTCCTTTAGGCATAATTTTCAAGACCTGTCCCTCTTCAACGGTTCCCTCATAAACAGTACCTCGTACGACTGTCCCCTGGCCTTTTACTGTAAAAACCTGATCAATCGGCAGGCGAAAGGCACCTTTTACATCGCGCATTTCTTGTTCTTTCAAGGTTTTGATAATGAGTTTTTTGATCTCATCGATACCCTTTTTGGAAAGACTATCAATTAGAACAAATGGTACGTCCTCAAAAACGGTCCCTTTAAGTTCTTCTAAAATATCATCTTTAACCAGTTCGATAAACTCTTCATCGACTCGGTCAATTTTCGTTATCGCAATCATTCCATTTTTAATTCCTAAAAATTTAAGAATATCAAGATGCTCTCTCGTTTGCGGCATAACCCCTTCGTCGGCTGCAACCACCAGCACAACAAGATCTATTCCCGCTACACCAGCAATCATCTGGCGAATAAAACGTTCATGCCCAGGTACATCAATGACCGAAATTTGGATTTCTTGATCCTCATATAATGGTGCAAATCCAAGTTCAATCGAGATTTGACGTTCTTTTTCCTCTTTTAGACGATCCGTATCGACATTGGTCAGGGCTTTTGTTAAAGACGTTTTCCCGTGGTCAATATGTCCCGCCATCCCAATGGTAAAAAATCGTTTCTCCAAAATTGCCACCTACTTCATCTATCTTCCTTACTACTTTAACTTTAATGTGGCACTAGTTCAAGCGAACATTTTTAGACAGATAAGCAGGCACCCATTGCACCGCAGTATTCTCCTTTTGATAGAAACAGAGAGGTTAACCCTGCCATATCCATATAATGTTCCAGCCCTCCTCGTAATGAAGGATTACCTGCAAGGGTACTTCCAATAAAAATAACATCTTTTACTTGATGAAGCGCAGCTGCTTGCATCGTTAATAAAACAGTCGTTTCCGCAATCATATTTGTCAAAGAAGCAAGGAGATCCGCTTCTTTATGATCAGCTTTCACCCCTTTTGCAAAATTCGCAGCTGTTAAATCACCATTAATCGGTGTTTCCGCTGATTCGTAGATATCTTTTACAAGTAAATCAACCTTGCCTTTTTCTCCCTCGTTCGCCAAGATTGTAAGAATTTTATAATCTTTTGTTGAAGATAAGAGGGAGCCGAGCCCTGTGAAAGTTCCGCCGCCCATGCCGCTGCCAAGGATTCGTTCATGTTTTTCTCCTTTTACAATATGCCATGACGTTCCTGTTCCAATGTTAACTAGTAAATATGAGTCTATTAACGCTTTCTTTTCCTCAGCTAAAAATACCTTTGCGCCCTTACAAGTTGCCTGGAATTCAGGAATAATCCTGGAAGTAGGAAAATACTTCTCCTGAATAACTTGAGATTTCCCACCTGTTATCACTGCTTTTACGGAAGGGGCGACAAGTTTTAACCATGAAACGGCTTGATGCATCTCTGTAATCGGATATTTTTTAAAATGAAATCGGTCATTCTCGATAAACGCTATCTTTATTAAAGTTCCCCCTGCATCAATCCCTGCTTTGATTTGCTTCATAACCCTTCCCTCATTTCTACTATCTTTATTTCCTTATGTATTTGACAACCATTTGATTTTTTCCTGCTCTTCTAATTGATTATCATGGCCTTATTTCCAATCAAGTAATTAGATGAGATGATTTCCTATTTAAATAAAATAGACGCAAAATAAAAAACCAGATTCTGGTTTTTTATTTTGCGTTGGAAGATTTATATAATGCCGATTGTTTCCTTTCCTTTGGCTTCCAGCATTTCAGTATGCTCGTTAAATAACGCTAAGGACCATTCCGAAATTTTATGAAAATCAATCAACTTCCATTGTTCAGGACCCTGCCTTTCCTCTTTACCGAAAGCCATTTGAGTTAATCTTTTCATTAGAGTAAAGGACGCATAGGAATGAGGATGACGCGGGTCATCTTTCTGTTCACAATAGAATTTCTTTAATAATCTGTAGGAATTTGGCTCATAAATTAGTTCAACAAGTTTTGCCCGATATTCTAAATCCCTGGGACGCAGGTTAGGAAAGCGCAAAAAATCATTTAGATGCTGTGCTTCATGTTTTAAATAGCTGACCTGAAACTTACTGCTGTCTAGTTCTACTTTTTTATGTTCCGGCCGGTCTGCCACATAATAGAGTCCATCAGGTTTTGCCCACCCGGCAGCAAATTTTTCCCCAAAGGTAGCAAAATGAACCCAGCTTTGCAAAATGAAATCTGAGAGAAAGTAAACCGTCACTTCTTGAATAAGATTTGGAAGTTCAACCGTAAACTTTCTTTCTTCTGTATTTTTCCATATATAAGGTCCCGGGAATGGTGGTGTTATTCCACCTAAAAAATGATAGCCTTTTTCGTTAAACATGTTGCCGAGCTTTTCTTCCAAACTCTCTAAATCCATTTTTGTATCATTATCTGGAATCATATTTCTCAATGAAGTGATTAATTGCTTTTCCGCATTATCCACACTCTTTCTCGTAAGAACAGCAGAAAAATATTGATAATAAGCCAGCAATACTTTTTGTATCCAAGGATCGTCGGTTTTACAGGGATACTTTGGTTTGTCATGGAAGAATCGTTGATAGTAGGAAGATTCGAGTTCCTTTTCCTTACTATTCTTGTTAGGCAGAGAACAGAGATACTCATAGGCAGAGGTCACATCCCCCTGCAAACAATATTGATAAAACTTTGTTTCATCCATCGGTTTACCTCACTTCAAAAATCATAGTTAGAAGCTTAAGAAGGAATTTATTATGCATTTGTCCAAACAGTTAGAGATCAACCTATTGGAGGTATTTTATTTTAAAAATAAACAATTATAGTCGAAATGAATTAAAAAGGAAGATTTCATATAGGAATCTTCCTAATTATCTATTAAGATGTATAATCCTCTACTTGTGTCCAATGACAGGTCCATAAAAGGCAAGCGCTTTTCTCTGTTCATCACAATTTAGTATCTGGTTCTATAACTTAGTATACATTTTTCGAAAAATAATAACAAACATTCTTTTTGTATCTAAGATGATGAAAAAACAAATAAGGCTTGTGGCTGAAAAACACAAACCTTTTGTAAAAAGGCAAAGCGGAATAACTTTTATTTACTTTTTTATAGATTTTTCTTCATAAGAGATGCTACTTGTATGTTATCTTGTTTAGAAGTGTTTTCCAGATGCTTAATAATTAATTCTTGTCGTTCCAAAGGATGATTTTGACTTAATTTAGCTTTTGCTTCAATTTTTGTGATTTTTAATTTGAACGCTACAATTCCTTTACTCATTCCTTCGATAAAACTGGGTTCAACATCATTTAAATTGTATGGACTATCAGGGCTTTCATATTTATTTACCAAGTCATTTAAAGAATCGAATATTACTTTTCTATCTTCGACAATCTCCATCTTTCCATATAAATGGATAGACACATAATTCCAGGTAGGTACTGCCTTAGTTGTTTCGTACCAAGAAGGTGAAATATAACAGTGTGGCCCCTGGAAAACCACAAGAACTTGTTGGTTCTCTACATCCTTCCATTGTTCGTTCGGACGCGCAAAATGACCATATAAAGCATTTTCAAATTTATTTAAGGTCAATGGAAGATGGGTAGCGCAGGGTTCTCCATTATGCAGAGAGAATAAAGTTGCAAAGCTATATTTTTCGATAAAGTCAAAAATTATTTCTTTATCGTCAATTTTAAAATGTTTAGGTATATACATAGTGCTTCCTCCTCGTATAAAAGTAATTACTTATTTTTTTCTATATTTTAAAACGAGCTTACCCCGAAGTATAGGGTCACTTTAATGATATTTTCAGTGGTCAGTGGATAATAATCGAGATTTCATGTTACTTTGGTCTGGTCAAAGTCCACTGTTAGCCAAGCGTCAAACCGTTGAAATATATAATTCTTTTTTCAAAGTTACTAATAAAAAAACTTGGAGCTACTTCTGTTTCCCCTACTAAACTATAGCCATTTTTCAAATAAAGCTCCTTAGCCGGAAAATTATCTCTTCCCGTCGATAAAGTAAAAACATTTATTTCATTATGTAATTTTTCAACAGCTTCTAATAACTTTTGGGCTATACCCTTTCGAAAATGATTTGGGTGAACAACCATCCGACAAATCGTTAGTTCCTTTCCCTCAATTGTATAAGATAATGCCCCCACAAGTTCATCTTCTTCAAAATATCCTAAAAAACTTTCCTCACATGTTAAAAATTCTAAAAATGTCTCCTGCAGTGGAGGAATCTCATAAAAATCGATTAACTTTGCTTCAATTAAATAAGCTAATTTTTGTAATTCGAATAATTCTTGGGCCAATTTTTTATCTTTTAAATCGATTGTTTGGATCATAACTATATATCCTTTCAAGGAATTATGGTAAAGAATCAGAGGTTACAGTAGATATTATAAGGTCACTGCGGTACTTGAGGTAAAAAAGATATTAGGTGTTATACCTAATACCTTTTTTTCTTATTTCCTAACAAAAATGGTACATATATGACAAAAAATGTATTGAGAGCAATCAGCTCTAATGGCAAGATGTAAAATGGCCAAGGTCCTAGATAATCCAATATCGATGGATTAACTGGTTTTTCAGAAATATACATATAGTTTCCTTCGAGAAAATAGTTAAGCAAAAAGACAAAAAAGGTATATAGATTAAGATAAAGGAACGCTTTCCAAACACTTTTTAAAGTTGGCTTAAAATTCTCAACAAAGACCATGAATAAATTGGCTGCAACAATCCCTCCGTGAGAAATAAAAAAGTGAACATAGCGAAAATGGGGAAAATTGTAGGCGCTTATATCGGGTGTAATCATGGCCTGAAGAGCGCTCCCCACTCCAGCAAAATATGTAAATTCAAATAACTGATAGTTTTTGGTTAGTAGTAACACTGCCGATAAGAGTAAACTAATACTGCTTAAATGAAACGGCAAAGAATATTGAACCGTCCAATCTCCAATTTTCCAAAGCCACCAATGTAAACTAATTTCCGAAATGATTAAAATCCAAGCCAGGCTGTATCTAATGATATTGTTTATCGGAGCTTTCCTAAGATAGGAACGATAAAGATAAAACATAAAAATAATGATAAAAAGCACTAACATTGTTAGTACATGAGTTAGTGAAAATAATATAAATGGTTCATTGCCGTCTCGCTGAAAATATTTATCCATTCGATCACCATTTGTTTTTTAAATCATTATTCCTTTGATTCATGAAATTAATCCAGTCTTCTTTTAGGCAGGGGGAGTTCGGTCACTCCAGACCACCTGCTTTGACCGTACCCCAATTTTCACATAAAGTTCGGTCAAAGCAAGCCCTCTGGCATCCTAATTAGTAAAAATAAACTCTGTTTTACTTCCAGTTTGTCCAGCTATAACTTCTAGTCTGACATCGATACGTTCTTTTAGCTCTGGAACGTGGGAGATGATTCCGACTAAGCGGCCGCTGCTTTGAATGTCCATTAATGCTTCGATTGCCTGATCGAGAGATTCTGGATCGAGTGTTCCAAATCCTTCATCTATGAACATCGTTTCCAAGGATACACC
The DNA here is from genome assembly GCF_946151075.1 of Neobacillus sp. Marseille-Q6967. Lineage (GTDB taxonomy): Bacteria > Bacillota > Bacilli > Bacillales > Cytobacillaceae > Neobacillus. The sequence continues at coordinate 2,193,629 of NZ_OX267715.1, forward strand.
GCCGGCATAATTTTGAACAACATCGGCAAGTCCTAGTGCCAGTGAAAGGGCAGCCTTAAAACTTTCTCCTCCAGAAAGAGTTTTAACATGTCGTTCTTGGCCGGTATATTGGTCAAATACAAGCAGTTCCAATCCACTTTGGACATTCCCTTTAGAGCGGTCGGTTTTCCGAAGAAGCTGGAAGCGTCCTGATGTCATTTTTCGAAGCCGGACATTTGCTTCTCGTAAAATATCATCCAGGAATGCGGCGAGAACATAGCGCTCAAATGTAATCCGATAAGTATTTTGACCTTTTGAGATTTCATAAAGGTGGCCAATTAACTTGTACCGCTCTTCTAACACCTTCATTTGTTCATTAAGAGTTTCGACTCGGACAAGAATTTCCTCATTATCCCGTTTTTTCATTAATAGGTCGGTCTTCTGTTGACTTAATCCCTCTATTTCCTGACCAATGCCCTCAAGAATAGACTTTATTTCCTCTATATCTGGAGTCTTAACATCCGTTAATAGTTCCGTCAATTCCTTTAGACGATCAGAAACAGAACGCAGCTCCTCGCGATAATCTCGAATCTGAATCTCCAATATCCGGATATCGTCTTCCGACTTTTTTGATTGGTGATAGACACCATAGGTTTCAAAGCCTTGTTCAGCGAGCTTGTTGATAAAAATTTCTCTCTCTGTTTTTAACTCATTTTGTTTATCGGTAAAATGAGTCTTTGCATCTTGTAATCTTGCACCTTCAGTACCCAGTTTTTCTTTCACTTGTTGAGACCTCTTTTGCGCATCTTCCAGCTGCTGCACCAAAATTTCATGCTGCTTTTGGGTACGGGTCAGCACTTTTTCATACTCCGCTGCGTCACGAAGGTTCTCAGGTATAACGTTCATCATTCTAGTTAAATTTGTTCTATTTTCCGTATATTGAACAGTTAAATCATTTACTTCACTGCTGAACTGCTGGATTGTTTTTTGCAGGGCTTCCCGTTCAGTTTCACCCTTTTCTAAATATAATACGATTTGTTCAAGTTTTTTAATTTGCTGTGAAAGTCCCTCCTGAATCTGAAGCAGTTGATTTTTAGCTGAAAGAACTTGTAATTTCGTATTGTCTAGGTCATGTTCGCTAAAGTCCGCACGGAACTCCCGAATGTTTTGAAGTGTATCTTCAACCACTGCCTGCTGTGATTTCATAAGTGATTGACTTTCAAAAAACTTTGATTCAGCAGCGGATTTTTCTTTTTCCATTTGAGAAGCCTGCTGCTTAGCTGCCTTAAGGTCCTGTTCATTTGGGATGCTATCTTCCTGGAAAACGGCAGGCGACGGGTGGTGCTCTGAACCGCACACCGGACAAGCCTCACCTGATTGCAGTTTTGATGCTAAAAGGGAAGCCTGTCCATGCATCCACTTATTTTCTAGTTCTTCAACAAGAGCTTTTGCATCCTGATATCTTCCAACAACGTTTTCATATTGGCTGGTTTTAATTTTTAGATCCTGTCTTGCCCTTTGAAGGCGTACCAGGTGTAATTCATATTTTTCAAAGCGGTCCAATTCAGCCTGGAGTTTTTCGAGCTGGCGTTCATTCTCCAAATAAGTCATTTGGCCTTTTTCAATCTCTGCTTTTTCCTGCTGAAGATTCTTAAGTCTTGTTTCTAATGTCTCAAAGTTTTGTTCTGCCGTAAGAAGCTGATCTTTTTTGGATTGAAGCGATGCCTCAGCAGCAGAAGTTTGTTTTAGCAATGCAGCATACGAATAAACATCATCCTTCATATTTGCAAGACGATTTATTTCATCAAACAGAGTTTTCCTTTCAGGTTCTCGTTCCATCTCTGCATGCAGCTGCTCCTCATACTGTTTTGCCAGTGATGTTAGTTTCTCAATTTCTAAATGAATCGACTGGACATTCCCCTCAAGCTGATCCGCTTCCCGTTTTAAACGGTAACAGAGCTCTTCTTGTTGGGCTAAAAGAGCTGCCTTATGAGCTAACCTCACCTGTGTTTCTTTATCAGCATAGAGATCTGCCTGCTGTTCGAGCTGGGCTTTTTTCGTTTTGAGTTCCTCTTTTGTGTGCATTTGCTTTAAAATGGCTTCCGCTTCAAAAAGCTGCACCTTTAGACGATCTTGTTCCTGTTCTTTTTCTTTTAACAATACCCCGAGATTATCAAGCAATTCAGCCATACTATTAATTTCGTCTTTTAATAATGGCAGAATCAACGTATCATTGACGCTGTCAGCGGCTAGGTATCCGCGGAGTTCTTCATTTGTAACGGCTTGAATCCGGCGGATTGCCTCATTTCTCGCCTGTACCTGATCTTCCACTGATTTTTTCAATTCAGAGGCTTCAAGTTTCAGCTTTTCTTCAACCAGTTTATAGATTTGGGTATGGAATAGACGCTGCAAGATCAGTTCCTTGTCTTTGCTGTCCGATGTTAACAGCTTTCGGAATTCACCTTGGGGAATCATTAAAATCTGCCGGAATTGATTGCTGTCAATCAGCATAATTTCTTTAATTTTTTCCTCAACCTCGTTAATTTTCGAAGCAATTAATTTCTTCTCACCATTCTCATCCCATACATATAATTCAGCTTTCGCTGGGAATGTTGTGAACCCTTCTCCCTTTTCTTTCTTTTTCGGTTGCTGCGGTAACCGAGTGATGGAATAAACTTTATTGCGAAGGGAAAAATCAAGAGAAACCTCGGTTAACAGTTCATCTTTGGCAAATTGACTGCGAAGTTCAGGTCCATTGCGGTCCTCTCCACTTGCTTTTCCATATATCGCGTAACTGATGGCGTCAAAAATGGTCGTCTTCCCAGAACCCGTTTTGCCCGAAATCACAAACATGGTCCGGTTTCCCAGTTGTGTAAAATCGATGGTTTCCACGTCTGCGTACGGTCCGAAGGCCTGCATCGTTAGTTTTAATGGTTTCATTTCATTCCCTCCTCGCGCAGCACTTTTTCAATCACATCTGTCATTGCTTCTTTTTTCTCTTCGGTAAATTCAGCCGTGGTCATTTCTGAATAAAATTGCTCAAATAAATCAAGTTCTGATTTTTTCTCACTTTTAGTTATGTTAAAAGATTGTTTTTTCTTCATATCAGTTATATCAATTTTCCGTTCAAGATGGAGGACATTTGGATAAACCTGGCGTAATTTATTGATGGGATCCATTAACGCCCCTTCGTCAAGCAGTGTAACTTTTAAATAGTCATGCAATCTTTCTTTTTCGTAGAATTGAGGATCTAATAATTCCTCGAGATGTCCTTCCAATTCACGCATGTCATGTTTTGGAGAAAGCGAGCGGTAACGTTGTGAATAATTCCCCTTATCATCGATTTCAATGATTGATATCGATTTATTTTGCTTTGCTTCGGAAAAAGAATATTTTAACAAGGATCCTGAATATTTCACTTTATCGTGTTTAATCGCATCAGGACTGTGTAAATGACCAAGTGCCGTATACGAAAACGGTTCAAATACCTCGGCCCCGACACATCCAGAACCGCCAACCGACAAGACACGCTCCGAATCAGAGGTCTGCCCTCCTAAAACAAAGGCATGTCCAACCAATACATTGGGCTCATTTGGATTGAGCGTTTCTTCTATTTTTCCGACCATTGCCTTCATTGCATCATGATGGGAATGAATACTGTCATCTTCTAGGAGCTGCCGAACAATCCCTGGCTCCGCATAAGGGATCAAATAAAAATTTACTCCGTTTACTTGTACAGGTTTAAAGCTATTCGTTAGTTTTCCAGTTAAATAGAATTGGCTATTTTTATACCAGGAACTTCCGAAAGATAACCGCTCTGCACTATCATGATTCCCTGCAATAGCCACAATAGGTGTTTTTAATTCTACATTAATTTTAAAAAGAATTTCATCTAATAATTCAACGGCATCCGTAGGAGGTACGGACCGATCGTATAAATCACCGGCAATGACAACGGCATCTGGCTTTTCTTCCTCGACCATGTCAACAAATTGGTTCAATACTTCACGTTGATTTTCCGTCATATAGACTCCGTGCACTAACTTTCCTAAATGCCAATCGGCAGTATGGATAAACTTCATTCAATTTCACCCCATCATGTTAGACTCATAGATACTATTATATCAAAATACCTAGATTAAAGAGATTGGAAACGTTAGTAATTACAGAAACACACAGGGGAAAATTTCCGGAGAAAAATAAAAAACAGCCCGACACAAAGTCGGGCTGCTATAGTTGGTTTCATTAAAATTACTTTTTAGTTACGTTAGCAGCTTGTGGTCCACGAGCTCCTTCAACTACTTCGAAAGAAACTTCTTGACCTTCTTCTAAAGTTTTGAAACCTTCAGATTGGATAGCAGAATAGTGAACGAATACGTCGTTTCCGTCTTCAGCTTCGATGAATCCGAAACCTTTTTCAGAGTTAAACCATTTTACTTTACCGTTTTTCATGTAAAAAAATCCTCCTATTGGCTAAGGTCTAGCCATGTGTAAAATTCACCAAATTACAACGTGATAGCTTTACTTCCACTTTCTTATCCAAACTTCGGTTAAAACTTTGAACAAGCTTTTAATATAAATCTAATCTCGTGCAACGGCTGATTAAAATTTAACATTTTTTAGCTAAAATGTCAAGGGAAGGACGTATGACATATACCTACAAAATTCCCCGTATAGCAACGTTTTCCCCCTGATTACATCTCATTATGCTGCTTACCTGGGAATGTAACAATGACTTGATTTCGGTGGATTTTCCCGAGTTTGCATTTTATATCCTTAATGACGTCTTTTATTAGTAATTCAAGCCCGATATATGTAAAGGACGGGATATTGGGAAAAGTTTTTGACTTCCCATTTCAGCTCATTTTCCCCGCAAATACTTTGATGATTGATTTGATCTACTTTAATCTTAATCTACCATTGTCAAGTCTTTTGTTTAAAATTTTCCATTTGTTTTCTCCTAATAATCGTGTTATATTAATTAAGCGATGAGCTGAGTTGTGTAAGCCGAGAAACATTCCTTATGGAACACACTATGTGGAGTGTGGTTTCTCGCCTCAATTTCGTAAATGACGCCTGTTTCGACAGGCGTCATTTTTATTTGTCTTTTAAAATTGGCACTTTTTTCCTAAATCCTTTAAAATATAGGTAGTAAGGATTAGGGAGGGATAATAATGAATAACCATGAAATCGACTATAAGATTTATGGAGATGATATGCAGTTTGTTGAAGTGGAACTTGATCCTAAGGAGACAGTTATTGCGGAAGCGGGCAGTTTCATGATGATGGAAGATGACATACATATGGAAACCATCTTTGGTGATGGGACAGGCGGAGGCGGCGGTGGCTTGATGGGTAAGCTGTTCTCTGCGGGTAAGCGGGTCATTACCGGAGAAAGCTTATTCATGACGGCGTTCACGAATCAAGGGACCGGAAAGAAACATGTTTCCTTTGCTTCTCCCTATCCAGGAAAAATTATTCCGATGGATTTGAGTGAATTGGGCGGAAAAATTATCTGTCAAAAAGATGCTTTCCTTGCTGCAGCCAAAGGAGTATCGGTTGGAATTGAGTTTCAGCGAAAAATAGGGGCCGGTTTTTTCGGTGGTGAAGGTTTTATCATGCAGAAGCTTGAAGGCGACGGTATGGCCTTTGTTCACGCGGGTGGAACTATCACGAAGAAAGAGGTACTCCCGGGGCAGAAATTACGTGTTGATACCGGCTGCTTAGTGGCGATGACAAGTGGAGTAGAGTATGATATCGAATTTGTAAAAGGTGTTAAGACTGCCCTTTTTGGCGGTGAAGGTTTATTCTTTGCCACTCTTAGAGGTCCCGGGTCTGTTTGGATTCAATCTCTTCCGTTTAGCCGGCTTGCGAGCCGAGTGTTTGCTGCTGCCCCTCATCGAGGCGGGGGTAAGGATGAAGGCAGCATTACACGTGGGATATTTGACATGTTTAACGGAGACTGATTATAAAAAATTATACAAGAAGTTAAAAAGCCAACATTTTTTGTTGGCTTTTTTCATTTAATTGCCTAAGTAATCTGCTAATGCAACCTGTAAGGTTCCTTTTGACTCGGCAATGTTCTCTAAAGTTACATTCATGTTGATCATCTTCTTTACAAGCTCTGAACGTAATCCAGTAATAACGGTTTTACATCCCATCATTGATATTCCTTTTATAATTCGTATTAGGTGATGAATGACCTCTTCTTCTACAATTGCCACCCCTGATAGGTCCATAATCAAAGTTTGAATATGAGTATTAGCAATTTCTGTAATTAACTTATCTTCAATGGTATTTGATCTAAAACTATCAATAGCTCCTATTAATGGAACTATACTAATTGCAGGTGAAATCGGAATGATTGGCACTGAAAGATTTTCGACCAATTTTCTTTGTGACTCCAGCATTCCATCCTTATGATTTGTATAGCTGATAAAGAAGCTAGTTAAAAATTGGTCGAAAAGCCGATTAACACTTCTTTCTAAAGAAAAGTAAAATCCCCCCTGCTGATCCTTACTTAGGTTTTGATAATAATTATAGAGGAAGTCCCATACCGATCTCCTGATTGCTTGGATCCATTCCAACTTAAACGCAATGGTCAATGAAAATTTTGCCCAGGCAATCCCTTCCTGCTTTGCAAACGATATCATGTCATGTTCTCGTTCCTCAATTACCATTAATACTAGTTTATGAGCATTACTAAGCAGATTAATATTTCCAATTTTATGTATTTCCTCTATTTTGTCTTTTACATTAATTGCTTCAGTTAGAAGCTTTTCTTCAAAACGATCTTTATTATTCAGAAAGAAATCCTTAATCGATATATTCTCTGTATATACCAAATCCAATTTGTTCACACCTCGTCTTTGTGGTTCTTTCTGTATTGGTATTCGAACTGTAAATTTTGTTCCCTGGTTTACCTCACTGTCTATACTGATCTCGCCTCCATGCTGATAAACCACAGAAAACACCTGTGTTAAGCCCATTCCTGTGCCAGTTTCTTTCGTTGAAAAAAAAGGTGTACCTAATAAAGAGAGCTTTTCTTTCGGAATTCCAACACCTGTATCCTCAATACAAACAACCGCTTCCTTTGCTTCGATATAATGACTGATTCTTAATGTACCAGCCCCGGCAGATTCCATTGATTCAAATGCATTTTTTATCAAGTTAAAAAAAGCTTTTTTAAATTGATTCTTCTTTCCATATATCGGAGTAGTTGTGTCCTGATAGTAGGTTTGCACTTGGATATCATACATTTTATCCTGAAATAAATTTAAAATAGATTCCAATTCAACAGCTATAAGTAAAGATTGTGGTTCCTCTTCTTCCTGATCTGGCTTTGATACCTGCAGGAGGTCATTTAATGTCGTCAGGGCATTTTCTAATTCTAATTGTGCAATGTTAATATACTCTGGATTACTTTCATGTTCCATTAGCTGCAAGAACCCTTTTACAGCGGTCAACGGATTACGCACTTCATGAGCTATACCTGCAGCAATTTGTCCTACAGATGCTAATTGAGTTAAGTGATTTTCACTCTGTTGTTGTCCATTTTTGATCGCTTTCAAAGTCACAATCCCTTTCTATTCGTTTTATGTATTGATTTATTAAAATATTTTTTAGATAGTATATTTTCCCACTCTCTTAAAGAGAAATATTACCAAAATATTCGAATAATAAATAGGTTAAATACTCCTAGTTTATTTACTTATAATGGTAATTAGCGCGAATTAAGCTTGTTAAAAAGAACTATTTTACAAAAATAGCAGTTTATTAACAAAAATATTTAAAAGAAGTGTGCAGCTTAATAGGGCCGCACACTTTAAATTACTATATTGTTATAATAAAACAGTCATTCTATTAACTTACTCCCTTTTCTTTACTCCACGAGCCCTGCATTTTACGGATTGTGACAATTTGGCCGATATGGTAGGCATTATGAAGAGTAATGTTTGTAAGCGTTTCTGACCAAGTGCCGCCTGCTCCCTGACGTGTTTGATTCAGTCTGGATTCATCCGATTGTTGAATGCTTTCGTACCAGCTGGCCATAACCCCATTAAATCTTCTTACTAAATCCGTCCATTCTAGATCATTTAAATAACCAAAGGTGGAATCATTTGTACCATCCATTTTCGGATTTTCTACATCCTTATAGTAGTTTAAATAGCGTTCATTCCAGAACACTAAATGACTGATAATTTCCCAAATGGAATTCTCGGAATCTGTATTTTTCCATAATGCCTGTTCAGGGGTAAGCCCGTTGACAGCACTTTGAAAGCTGACAAACCAGCCATTTTTACGATGGCATAATAAAAATTGTTCAAGGATTACATCTTTTTTATTCATTAGTCCCACTCCCTTATGGTTAACCCCGCAATTTTAAAATTCTTCTCTCTACTATTTGTAAAATATTTAGACGAAATAAATAAAAAAAGGTTTCAATGTTAATAAATAAAGGTATGCAGGTTAAATGCACACCTTAGATTTTGCTTTTACTCAAATTGCAGATTCCTTAACCTTTCATAGGCCTGCTCCTTTTTAAGATTATACGATTGCCAATGCTTTGAATCGGAAATAGCTTCTCTTTTCCGCTCTTGTAAAATTTCTTTTAATCCAGGGATAGATTTATTCTCTTCATATAGATTGATTAACCCAATAATCCCTGAGTAACTTAAGCGGTTTAGATAGTGGATATCAATTTTTCCGCTTTGTTCGTATCGTTCCACATTTTGAGTCACAATGATGTTTTCAATATCAATTACATTCATCGTCGTATAATAAATTAATCCGCAAATAAAATAGAAATGGATCAAGGATAGCTTTTCAACCCATATTTTAGTTAATGTATACATAAAAATAACGACTAAAAAAATCATAAACGAATGAGACATTACTCTAATAAAAGTAAAACCATACGCCTCTTCATACATGCTTAAACGCAAGAAAGCAGAACTTAACATAATCGCACTAGAAAGAACAAGAATGGTTAATAAAAGCTGAGTAAATCGTTTAATAAAGTGAATAGTCCGGTCAACAAAATTCAGGACTAGTACTATCATCGTCAGATTGATTAAGGTAACAAACAGAAGTTCAAAAAATCCTTTCCTCGCATACTCCGCAAAAGTAAAATCCCCCTGCAATGTACCGCTGAAGAAATATTTAAATTGGACAGCCGTAAACAGAACATATACTGTGTTGATCAAGATAAGCACCGTTAACGTGGTTATACCATCTATTCTAAACCATGTTCGTGAAACTTCCTGCTGGAGAGTTTTTATTTGCTTTTTTATTAGGATTTGCAGGAGAGCAAAGAAGGCAAAGCAATAAATTAAAATGATGGTCATTCTTAAACCACTTTCAACATCCACAACACGAAACCAATTCGGAATTCCAGCAACCATCCGTTCAAATTGACTATCAGCTGACATTAGTAACTGTAGGACGACAAACAAAACTGGAACAGAAATGATGACACCCATTAATACCTTTTTCCACACTTGATACTTACTTCCATTAACACTCTTCGAAATAAAATTGCTAAACAAAGATATAAAGGCGATATTATAACGAATAGACTCGAGCAGCCTTGAAAATAAGTAGGGAATGATAATCGGTTTAAACCATGGCAGGTTTTTCGGGCTTGTAATTACTACAAGATGAAAAATAACCAGTGCCGGTATAACCAATATATTAAGTACATAGAAAAAAACATTATATTGAATAAAATAGAAAGCTGCCAGCAGCCAAATACAGATTAAAAGTAGATAGCCAAATCTTTGATGTGAAAAAGGAAAACTCTGGAAACGCCAAAAAAATACTAGATAAAATCCAAAGATAAATACAATATAGGAGATCCCTATCTCTGCACGAAAAAAAGCTTCTTCTGCCAAAACTCCTAATAATAAACAAAATACAAAAAAGATCCAATCCTTTTTATTCAGCTTTATATCCATTTTAATCCCTCTCTTATATCGTATTTCTATCTACATAGAATTTCTATGTATATGAGTAAAAAAACACTCATATCGAGGCCTTTTTCCCCCACCGATAACCAATTAAGCTTATTGGATAAAGGAACATCGTAAGGATGATACAAGCAATAATAAATGTTTTCGTTAATAACGGTTCAAACCAAGAATGAGGTATGATTTCAAACACTGTCAGAACCATTAATAACAGGTTTGGTATTAGTGATAGAAGGAACGTATTCTTAAGCAGCCTTTTTCCTCCATGCCCAAAGCCTTTTCCAATTTCATAGCCGAGCAATGCCCAAAAAAAGAGATATAAAAAAGCTATTATAGTGGGAATTGCCGTTAAATAACGCCAAATAACGGTCATCCATTCCCAATCATATAAATTATGGAATAAGGTCAATAAACTTCCTCCGCCAAAGAAGAGGATATTCATGGAGATAAACAGCCATTTCATGTTACTGGGTGTAATAGAAAGCTCTTCCTTCCACATCACTGCAATCTCTTTTGGACTCCCCAATCGCGAAATAATTAACTGGTAAACCTCGTCTTCATTACCAGAATTAAATGTTTGAATTAGAATCTCATCTATATGTGCCTCATACTCCAGAAGAATATTCTCTTTTTCCTGATGGTTTCCAAGCCAACTTGCGAGTTCCTCTAGAAACCTATTCTTCTGCCGTTCCATGTTTAGATCTCCCAATTACCTTGTTCATTACTTTTACAAAGTCCTGCCATTCACGGGTTTTTTCAGTTAACACTTCTTTACCTGCAGCTGTAATCCGGTAATACCTACGCGCCGGCCCTTTTTCTTGCTCCTGCCAATAACATTCAATGTACTCCTGTTTCTCAAGCTTATGCAGGGCTGGATATAACGTTCCTTCTTTTACACTTAAGCCATGGTCACTCCGCTTTTCCAGTTCTTTTACCAGCTCATAGCCATACATATCTCGTTCGTTTAATAATTGGAGCAAAATTAAAGACGTACTCCCTTTTACTAATTCACGGTTAAACATCTTTTCACCTACCTAGAATTATTATGTATGTAGAAATTCTATCTCCATTATATAACTATGTAAAGTGTTTTTGGAAATATTTACATCCCAAAAAGAAAAAAGTGACGGTTTTAAGCGTCACTTCTTTTGGGATTCGTTATTTGGTCGTCGATTATTTCATTTCTTTCGCCGCCATCTGAAAGTTCTTCCGAGAACTCATGGTCTGCCTTTTCACCTAAAAACATTTTCGAAGTACGAATGGTTTTAGGGGATAGATTATTATTTGGCGCACCCTGCTCATTCCATTTTGCCATTATTATCACCTCTACGATAGTTTCCGATTCCAAGAGAAAAATAATCGTGCATAAATCTTCCAATTTTTCATCATACTAAAAAATGAGGTGAACAAAATGGGATTAATCAATTCCTTTAATCAATGGAGAGAAACAAAGTACCAAAATCACATCTCTAATATGAGAGATCAGGGCAAATGTCCAGATTGTCAAGGGAGAGGTTTTACAGTTTATCCATATAATGAATTCGCTTATTATAATTCGTTTGAATGCCCAGGTTGTCAAGGTAACGGTACCTTCACTGCTTGGGATAGCTTTAAATAATGAGAGAATAAATCCCTTCACTATAAGGGATTTAATTATTTTTATCTTTTTTTGTTTCATTAAACATCTTTTCCAGGTCTTCTGGAATCATTCCGAAGTATAAAGCATGGGAAATTTCCCGGTAAGAGATAGCGGCACCGTCATCCATAATGGATGGAGACAATGTTTGAAAGGCATTTAAGTCTTTTACATCTGAAGGAAGGCCTAATTCCCTTTTCAGCTTTTCGTGGTAATACTCTTCATAGCTTAATTTATTATATGCTTTGCGCAGCTGTACTGCGAGATTCAAAAAATCATATTTCGCCTTCATCAATTGATATTTTAACTTTTCTGTTTCCTCATTAATATTCATTTTGTATGTTTCTCTTAGTTCATTTTGTTTCGCAAGAATGCCCATTAAAATTTCTTTGCGGTACTGTTCAATTTCATCCAGTCTTTTGGCTGTTTCATTCACCATATATTCAGCTCGATCATAATCACTTTTAGCCTCATTGAACTGTTCTTCTGTGACTTCACCAAGATTGTATACCCTCTGTAATTCTTGAAATTGGCTTTGAATGTCATTAAACCTTCTTACAGCTTTTTCATGCTGCCGAATAAAAGTTTCTTTCGCATTGTCATAGCTCTCTTTGATTTCGTTTCCTTCATCAATATATTTACGCATTAACTGATTGTATTTTGTATAATCCATATTCACTCATACCCCTTTCACCATACAGGTTTATTTGTGTTGGAGTCTACCCACCGTTATAGAACACAATATGCAGGTATAAGGGCATCTGCTAAAAGAATTTGGAACTATGTAAAGAGTGCTTTTATTCCCTGATAACCAAAATATAAGCCAAAGGCAACTAAGGATACACCGGAGAATATGGAAATGGCAATTAGACTCGTAACATTAAGAAGTCTTCGGAACCCAGTTGTTATTGCTGCCACAAAAACATCCCAAAGTGTTAAACCAAGGAAAATCATACTGCTGTAGATCAAGAGCATTTCCGTTCCGTTGGTTTGAGCTGTTTTTGCTAAAACAGACCCATAAATACCAAGCCAAAAAAGAATAGATAATGGACTTGTAATAGACATAATAAACCCAGTTAAAAAACATTTATATAAAGGCTCTTTATTTCTGCTGTAGGTAAGAGAAATGGAATTAGCCCCTGTAATACTTTCAATTCCAGAATAAATAAGGATAAATCCGCCAAAAAGCCATAGACAGATTTGGACAATTGGAATACTTAAAAATTGAACCATTCCTAAATACACCATGACCATAAAAATGGCATCCGCAATCATCGAGCCAAGGCCTACTACCCATGCATGCCAGAAACCATTTTTAATTCCTTTATCCAAACGGGCAGAATTTACCGGTCCTATTGGAGCTGCTAAAGTAAATCCTAAGATGATGTAACTAACCAATATTGGAATACTCAAACTACCACTCCATTTCCTTTAACTCATAACTTGTACATCATATGGGAAATACCTAAAAGTCATGTCCAAAATTTCGGAGTAAATAGTGATTATTTGGGGAGGCTAAATTTATGTCTGAATATTTTCTTTGGGGGTACTATCATTATGTCGGTATATGTTTACCAAACGTTTATCATTAAACAGGATAAATTCAAAGAGGCAATTGATAATTTACGGGAGATTAAAAAATTCAGAAATGAAAATTTTAACCATCATGTTGAAATATTAACCCCAATATCTGGTGAAGATCATACATATGCACTGCTTTCTACGTATGACGGGTTGGCAGAAATGGAGCTGCAAAACAAGAAAATGTTTGACGATGAGGAGTATTTGGAACTCATTGGTCCTTTCTTCCTTGAGAATATTGTCGAGGGAAGTATGTACACACAAATTTACCGGGGGTTACCTGAAAAAAATAATGATAAAAAAACAGAAAAAAAGTAGGATAGATTTTAAGAACATACATTCAAATAGTATGTTCTTTTTTATGCTACATGAAAATGGTGCTGGGCCTTTTTCTTATTTTTCATTTAATTTTCGTGACATCATTGGTAATAAAGTCATATGTTATAATTAAGGCAGAAATAAACTCTCCTCTTTTCCTACCTTCTTCCCATTTTCCTAATGACAACTTACATTGATTTCTGCTCCCTGTCATTCGTATATTAAGGGGGAAAATTACATGACAGAAATCTTACTGATTTTTACGATTTTGTTGTTTTCCATTTTTCTTGTATTAGGGATAGTTTCACATTTTAAGTTTTTTGTTGGGAAGTGGATATATTTTACCATCTCCGTACTTAGTTTCATTGCCTTCGTCTTTATGCTATTTTTTCTTAATTTCAATTTCTCTGATCAAGGAACAGGGTCCCAAAACGAACCTCCGAAAACTGAGGTACCTTCTGGGAATAATGGGGATGATCCGGGTAAAGAAGATCCGCCGGATGAGGAAAATCCTGCTCCTGAAGAACCTGTTAATGAAACACCTGCAGATCCTGAACCAATAGAGCCGGAAGAAATTGTTATACATGAAAATGGCACGGTTGACTACAAGGTAGTAGCCGGTGATACTTTATGGTCGATTGCCATGAGGGCAGGTGTTACTGTCGAGAAAATTAAACAGTGGAATAATCTTACATCGGATACCATTTACATCGGTCAAATTTTAAAGCTTTATGGTAAAAATGTCGAACCGCCTCCTCTAGAAGATCCGCCAAAGCAGGAAGATCCGCCTACAACTGCTTCTTCCGTCATTATTACGAACGGAAATCTTCAGGAAAAACAAATCGCTTTAACCTTTGATGCGGGAAGTGATGCAATCGGAATTGGCATATTGGATGTGTTGAAAAAGCATAATGTAAAAGCTACTTTCTTCCTAACGGGCAGTTGGGCTGATAAATTCCCTCAATATGCGAAAAGGATTGCTAGTGATGGCCATGAAATTGGTAATCATAGCTATTCCCATCCTGATGCGGTTAAAACCAATTCTAACATTTTTAAACAGGATATCATAAAGGCGGAAGAAGCGATAAAAAACGCAACAGGAGTAACACCTCAACCGTACTTCCGTTTTCCTTACGGGTCCTATAATAATGCGGCATTAAAAATTGTCGGTGAAGCAGGCTATCCTTATAGTATCCATTGGACGATTGATACTATTGATTGGAAACAGCCATCTGTTGAAGTAATCGTTTCCCGTATCCAATCAGGGGCAAGTAACGGTGATATCATTCTCATGCATATAGGGGGAATCAATACCCCAGAAGCTGTTGACCAAGTGATTCCGATATTAAAACAAATGGGTTATGAACTTGTCATACTAAGCGAAATCCTAAATCTAGAATAAAAGGGCGCCATTCTTAAACTAAGCCGTTCTCTTTTGGAGTACCCGCAGGGCAAATAGAACATATAAACTTACTATAAAAAGCAATGCATTCAGTATATGAATTCGCATTGCTTTTTTATTCTTATAATAAGGTTTCCCCTTGATTTAGGACAATAATTCACAGCGTAAATCGCAACTAAAATAACAGAAGCACCCGTTTTTAAGATTTATTTACACAATACGAAATGATTGAATTGTTCTACTGTTTCAAAGTAATATTTAGACTCCCTTTTCATCTGCTCCTTGATTTCAGAAATACTGTGAGACCATCCGGCAGCCGCAAAATCTACATTACAACTTTTCGCCATCTCCATCCCAGGTTTTAGGTCATCTAACATTAGTGCTTCGCTTTCTTGAAGATTAAAACGTTTCAAAATTTCCTTTATTGGGTAAGGATGTGGTTTTCTCTGGTGTTCAGGAAGTTTCCAACCAAAGATTGCATCTGGCAAAAATCTACAATGGATAGAATAATCTCTTTCAATTCGGCTTCTTTAAGAATGGGAAACAACCGTCACAACTCCGCCTTGTTTTTTAAATTCTTGAATTGTTTCAGTAAACATCTCATAAAAGTCTGGTACTGCTGATTCCGTATATTTTTTCCATACTTCTTGTTGATGTTGAAGTTCTTCATCTGTAAATTTAATGATGTCTTTACATAAAGAAGAAAAACCTGGATTGAAACAGTATCCAACAAATTCTTTAAGTGTAATAGACCTCTCATTTGGTCTTAGATTTTTAAGTGCTTCGATAAATGATGGGTAATGTATTTCTGGTGTACTTTTTACTGCTGTGTCATCGTGGTCTAAGATTAAGCATTTATATTTTAAAGCCATAATTTCCTCCTAGAAACTTTATATCCTAATCATTAAAATATAATTTTATTAAGTTTTTCTTTTATCCTTGTATTAAAAGCAAAGGAGAGAACATCAAATAATAATTTTAACATAATCACCCTATAAACGTGCTAAAAGCAGTGTGTTTCCATTTGAGAAACACACTGCTTTTATAGTTGTTTTTATATTCACTTTTTCGTATGCGGGTACCTCAAAAGAGAACGGCTTATTCTTAAACTGGCACCCCTTTTTATTTCTTTCTGTCGTAATTCCGACCTGTATTAGTGGATATTTCGTTTTTTGAATCTTCCGCCCCGCACTTCTGAAATATCAGCAATAGCTAAGAATGCCGATGGGTCTATTTCTTCTACAATTGTCGTGAGCTTCGATTCCTCAAGCCTCGTGATGATACTAAATATAACTTTTTTATCATCACCTGTGTATGCACCTTCACCTCTTAGGTAGGTTACTCCCCTTCCTAAACGGGCATTAACAGCATCGCCAATTCTTTCCGCTTCATCGCTGATAATCCATACAGATTTTGATTCTTCAAATCCGGCAACGACGGTGTCAATGGCTTTGAAGGCAATAACATAAGCTAATAGGGAGTACATCGCACGGTCCCAGCTAAACACAAAGCCAGCTGCCCCTAAGATAAAGACATTGATAAACATAATAATTTGCCCTACTGAAAAAGGTACTTTCTTCGTTACCACAAGAGCCAAAATTTCTGTACCGTCCAATGCACCGCCGCTGCGAATAACGATTCCTACACCAATCCCTAGGATCATTCCTCCAAAAATAGTTGCAAGAAGGATATCATCTGTGAAAGCAGGTACCGGATGGAAAAGGGAAGTAAAAATAGATAAGACTATAATTCCGTAAACAGTTGAAATGGCAAAAGTTTTTCCCATCTGCTTATAACCTAGATAGACAAAGGGTAAATTTAATAGGAATAAGAAGATTCCAAGTTGAAGGCCAGTTAAATGTGAGAGCATAATGGAAATACCTGTTACGCCTCCATCAATGACTTTGTTCGGGACTAAAAATATTTCTAGTCCTACAGCCATTAATACCGCTCCAAGCGTAATCATCACTGTTCTGAGGATTTTTTTGCTTAATGAAAGTTTCCGATGTTGAATATTTGTTGCGCTTACTAACTCTGTCACCAAACCACACCTATCTTTAGATTACTTTAGAAATAATAAAACAGGCTAAAAATCAACCGATTCTTTAGAACTACTCTATTATTTCCATGTTTTTCACTTTTATTACACTCCTTAATTATAACATTCCTTCTCTAAAAGATGAACTAAAGTTCACCTTTTATCGTTAAAAAACTCTGATTCAGAACGAACCAGAGTTAAATTTGTTTTCTGACTCTTTTAGTTTTTTCAATTTTTTTCTTAACCGAATAAATAGGACCACACCGATCAGCACAATCGTTAAACTGATTAAGACGTAATTATCCATATTACCCGACATAATTCCAGCTGGAATCAGAGTTAAAACAAAAAAGAATATAAGATTTCCCATCATAGTCCCTAAAATAAATGGCTTAAATCGAATTGTGCTTATGCCAGCTATAATATTAATCAAACTGGTTGGAACGAAAGGGAATATTCTTGCTTGAAAAACAAATAAAAAACCATTTTGCTCGATTTTACTTAATAACGCAGGATTGGTCTTTCTTTGGACCCAATCATAAAAGAAGTAGCGGCTGCCGTAAAACCATACCGCTGCAGCAATTACACTCGATATCCAGCTCCACAATAATCCATTAACAAATCCAAATAAAGCATAATTGATGGTTATAATTAAAATAAGTGGAATAATCGTGAAGGAATTTTGAATCAGCATAATAATAAAGGTAATGAAGAATTTATAAAAAGGCTCTTCTCCTAAGACTATCAGAAGGGTATCGACGTCCCCATTTCGAAGTAATTCGAACATTTCTGTATTAAAAGCCACAGCAAGGACAACTGAAAAGACGGCCATAAAAGCCACAAGTTTTTTCCAAATAATAATCACCCTGTTTCATCGGTACTCAAACCAGAGTATATGTATATTCCTATTTCCATCATACCATGCCTGTATGAACAGAGTGTGAACAAAGATAAGTAAAAGAAGAGAAAAAAGCTGCTGGATTGTAAATTAGCAGCTTTGGTCACATTCGTTTCTATCGATTTTATACAATCTTAGAGAATTCATCGACTAAAACTTTAAATCTTTCTAAAGCATTTCTAATTGGTAATGAGGAAGTTAAATCCACCCCTGTTTTCTTTAACAATTCCAGTGGATAATCTGAACTTCCACTTTTTAAAAACTCAAGGTACGCCTCAAGAGTAGATTGATCACCCTCCAAAATTTTGCTTGCCAGGTGAATTGCTGACGCATAACCGGTTGCGTATTTGTAGACATAAAACGGCCGGTAAAAGTGAGGGATCCTTGCCCAGCCGTACTTGACTTCGTCATCAAATACGATTTCATCTCCATTATATTCTCTAAATAACGTTTCGTATGTTTGACTAAAGACCTCGGCATTTAACGGTAAGCCTTTTTCAGCCATCTCATGGGTCTTCTTTTCAAATTCCGCAAACATTACCTGCGTAAAAAAAGTGCCCTTAAATTGATCAATGAAATGGTTGAGTAAATGTTTTCGAACCTGTGTATCCTTCTCATGTTTTAATAGATATTGGATTAATAATACTTCATTGACCGTTGAAGCAACCTCCGCCACAAATATACTATAACGGGCAGAGATTTGCGGCTGATGCTGCGAACTTAACTTGCTATGTACCCCGTGCCCGCATTCATGAACGAGGGTAAACAAACTGTCTAAATCATCCCGATGATTCAAAAGGATAAAAGGGTGTACACCGTAAATACCTAAATTATAGGCCCCTGATCGTTTTCCCGGTGTTTCGCGTACGTCGATATAACGTGAGTCTTTAAAGTCTTTGAGGATAGAAATATAATCCTCTCCTAGTGGTGCCAGAGCTTTTAGCATGATATCATATGCTACCTCATAAGAAATCTCCTGCCTTACACCTGTAACCAATGGAACGTTCATATCATATTGGCGAAGCTCATCTAACTGTAATTTTTCTTTCCGTATAATGGAGTACAGATGAAGCGGTTTGATATTTTCCTTAGTTGTTTTTATCAGGTTTTCATATACCTCTTTTGGAACCATATCTCCAAACAGACCTTTTTCTAAGACAGAGGGATACTTTCTAATGTTCGATAGAGTGACATTATTTTTAATTGCCCCTGATAGTGTTGAAGCAATTGAATTTTTTAATTGTACGTATGGTTTATAATACGCTTTGTATGCTTCTCTCCGTTTTTCCCTGTCTTCACATTCAATTAACTTGGAATACATTCCTCTTGTTAATTCAATTCTCTCACCATTTTCACCTGTAATTTCACCAAACTTGATATCTGCATTGTTAATCATCCCATATGTGGTGCTAGGGACAGACAAGGCTTCACCTAATTGAGAAAGAACCTCCTCCTGCTCTCTTGTTAGAACATGCTGTCTATAACGGTAGGATTCAAATAAATCTTCTTCAAAGTACTTTAACCCTTCTTCTTCTTCAATGTATGACTTTAACGTTGCCTCATCTAGCCCTAACAAAAAAGGCATAAAAAAGGAGGTGGCTGAACTAACCTTAACGCTTAATCCTTTGGCGCGGTCTAATAACGACTGTGATTGAGTTTCCCTAGTGTCTTCGTCAACTTTTAACATACTATAGGCGTAGAGATGATTAAAAACATATGATAACTCTTCCTTTTGTTTCAAGAAACGATACAAGTTGTTACCATCTTCAATATTTCCGTCAAATGCTTTTAATATTTCAGTCATTTTCTCAATCTGTTTAACGTCTTCTTCCCATTTGTTTAAGTCAGGATAAATATCCTCCAAGTTCCATTTTTCATGTTCTGGAACCTCTGCTCTTGAATTGTAGACTGTCATCTGACCCCCGCCTTTTAAAATAATGGCTCTGTTATCATGCCTGTTGTTAGCAGAAATAAAAAAGTGATCTAACAAAGCAAAAGAATATGTTCTTATATAATATTTTCCATTAAGATGAGCTATTCGTCAAAAGTTAGACGTAAAAAGGCTGCCCAAGTTTTCTCGGGCAGCCTTGCTTTATGATTATTTTGTGTCATCCTCTTCTTCAGAATCATTGTAGTTATATTGAGTTCTGTCTACAGGGGTAAAGTTTTCTGGTGAGTAAAAGCGTAATAAATCGCCATTTACCACTTCATCAGACAGAGCTAATTTATGCTCAACCATTTCTTGATACTCTTTTGCTTCGGCAATCTGATCTTCCGCTAACTCTAATCCTGTCGTTGAATTATAGAACTTTCCATCGACGTACGTATACTTCGGACTTACAAACTCTCCATTACGGAAAGGAACTAATTCATCATGTTGCTCAGATAATAAGTCTGTCCCAAAATGGACATAGTCTTTTGAATTGATTCCTAGTAAATGAAGCAGTGTAGGCAGCAAATCAATTTGACCGCCATATTCGTGGTTTACTCCACCTTCAACTCCTGGTACACGGATGAATAATGGTACACGTTGTAAACCGGCTGATTCATATGAATCAATTTCTTTGCCAAGAACTTCTTCCATCGCTTTATTATGATTTTCAGAAATACCATAGTGATCTCCGTACATAATAATAATGGAATTGTCATATAAACCAGATTCCTTTAGATAATCAAAGAACTGTTTTAACGCTTCGTCCGCATAACGGGCAGTCTGGAAATAATTATCGACTGACTTATCGCCTGTTGTATGCGGTGCAATTGTAGCTAGTTCCTGATCCATAGAATAAGGATAGTGGTTTGTTACAGTAATAAACTTAGTGTAAAACGGCTGTGGCAACGTCTCTAACAATGCCGCTGACTGCTGATAAAATGGTTTATCCATTAAGCCATATTCAGCTAAATCCTCTGCATTCATCACATAACTATTTGAATCAAAAAACTTATTATAACCAAATGATTTATAGATTTCATTACGATTCCAGAAACTTCCTGAATTTCCATGGAACACGGCAGACGTATAACCCTGCTGACCAAGGATAGCCGGAGCTGCCTGATACGTATTTAAACCTTTCGTTGTAAAGGCAGAACCCTGCGGCAGACCATATAAAGAATTTTCCAAGATAAATTCTGCATCAGCTGTTTTACCTTGTGCTGTTTGATGGAAGAAGTTATCAAAGTAAAGTGTACTTTTTTCATTTACCAATGAATTTAAGAATGGTGTTACTTCTTCACCATTAATTTTGTAGTTAATAAGGAAGTTTTGCATTGACTCCAAATGCAAATAAATTACATTCATATCTTTTCCGGCGCCAAAGTAAGCCGGATTTGGTTCTGCATAATTTGATTTTGTGTAGTTGATCACTTCAGTAATATCATCGCTATCTGCCATAACACGTTGTGCAGATGCTTTGGTACTTTTTACCGCATCATAGATGGTGTAGTTGTACATACCCAAGTACTTCACAATATAGTTACGGTCAAATCCACGAGTTAATAACTGCGGACGATCCGTTTCTGCTAGTGATAAATTACCAAAAGAAATAGCTAATGACAATGAAAACAACGCTGCTATTTTCCGGCCGTTCATATCCTTTAATTCCACTTTTACAAGAGGAGATACGAGCAAACCAATTAATAGAATGATATCTAGGAAGAATAAGAAATCATATGGCTTTAATAATGTAATGACACTTCCGCTGACATCCCCAAAGTTCTGTGTTTGAGTTAATGTCGGCAAGGTAATAAAGTCATTAAAGAATCGGTAATAGACAACATTAGCAAACAATAGAAAAGATAATAGAAAATCTATTACAATTAAGGCGATATATTTTTTTCGCCCTTTAAAAAAGAACGCTAACCCTAAAAATAGTAAAGAAGATCCTAATGGATTGATAAATAATAGGAATTTTTGCAGTGTATTATCGATTCCTAAATCAAACTGAGTAAGTTGAGCTAAATATGTTTTTATCCATAAAAAGAATACGGCCAATAAGAAAAAGCCTATATATTTATTTAGAATACCTCGACCTTTTTGGAAAATGATGTTCATTTATTGCACCTGCCTTCTAGCAAATATTTATTATACAAAAAATCTACGTTTTATATACAGTAACTGTTTCAATTAATCTACTTTTTTCATTTTAACGAGAAATTATGAACAAATGATGAACAAACACTAAAAATCTTAATTTGGTCTCACACAAGTATATAAATATACTCCTTTTTTTAAAAAAGTCAAGTGCCCTAAATAGCAAAAAACCATACACATGAACTTTCATGGTATGGTTAACAGTTTTTTCTTTTATTGAGGTTTATGAACTTGGTCTGGTTTTCTCAGCCTTTTTGTTCTGTGGTTTTATTTCAGAAGCAAATTCAGAATTGGTCAGGCTTTTTACACTTTGCAAGCCTGATTTTGTTTTAATATTCCTTTTTGTCATATCTTTTTTCACCACCATTTCCTTGCTGTTTTTAAGTTATCCAAACGGCAAAAAAAAAATGTAGTCTCTACAATCGATTCCATAAAGTGTAAATGCTTTGAGTTGTTTTTTTTAAAGACACAGGAAAAACTATTGATGTGCTTCAAGAAAGGTGGCACCGTCATGAACAATTTTTCATATACACTAAGGAGGGTAACAATGGGAATATTGAGTGGAAACCCAAAAGAAGAGCCTTTACATTATGGCGAGGTATATGATTTATGGTCTTCTGTTTTTGCAGGAAATGCAAGGATTGCTGGTTATAGAGTCATGTTGAACCATGCAGGTGACGAAGATTTAAAAAAGTTATTGGTTGAGGCAATTGAACTTGGACAGCAAGAAAACAAACATGTGGAAGAAGTTCTTAAAGAAAATGGCATTGGCTTACCACCCACTTCTCCAGAACCTCCGGAATCTTGTTTAGAGGATATTCCTATTGGAGCTCGAATCATTGACCCGGCAATTGCAGCTACCCTGTCTGCCGACATAGCAGCAGGATTAGTTCTATGCAGCCAAGTGATTGGAAAATCCATTAGAGAAGATGTTGCAATGATGTACGGGCAGTTCCATAACCAAAAGGCAGCACTTGGAGCAAAAGTTCTTCGCTTAAATAAAGAAAAGGGCTGGCTGATTCCTCCGCCATTACATTTAAACAAACATGGTGATTGCTAAATGAAATTGGGAAGGATATCCCCCTTCCCAATTTTCCCATAATTATTGAATCTTTTCGGAACGTTCTGCGAGCCACGAATCGATAGCATAAGCAAATTGTCCTGTTAAACATAGAGAAACATGTCCCGCTTCTACATGCTGGTATGTTTTATCCTCACTGGAGATTAAATCCATAATCGGCAGGCTTTGTGTTTCTAGTACTAATTCATCCCTGCTCGATGTTATCACGAGAGTGCTGCAATTGATTTTTGTTAAATCGACCTGTTGACCTCCGACTTTCATTTCACCTTTTACTAACTTGTTATCTTTATACCAATCATTAAACATTTGTTTAAAGGCTGTACCTGAAAAAGTGACGGCATCCTTCATCCACTTATCCATTCTTCGCCATTTATCAACATATTTTTTATCATCTGCCCACGTAACCAGATTCACATTAGGACCTATATTAAACCCTTGCAATGCCATAAAGATTGCATATAAAAATTCTGAAGGAATGACTTCATAAGCATTAGAAAAACGGTCAAAATTGAGTGTCCCAGTTTGAATTGCTTCCACCCACTTATTTGGCATGATAAAGTTGCTATAGTCAATTGGAACCGCCGCCAAGACAAGATTTTTTATAGGCAGATCCGTCAAGGAAGTAAGAATGGCTGATAGAGTTCCTCCAATACAATACCCAACCAAAGAAATTTCTTTCACTTTGGAATTTCGAATAGCCCTTTTTACAGCAGCCTCCAGGTAGTCAAGAATATAGTCATCCAACGTAATATCTTTATCTTCAAGGGCTGGAGAGCCCCAATCAAACAGATAAACATCGTATCCCATTTTTGTTAGGTTGCCGACAACACTTCCTTCTTCAGAAATATCAAGAATGTATGGCTTGTTTAAAAGGGAATAGACCAAAAATACTGGTGTTTCATACTTCTTATCTGGTGAAGGATGATACCATAAGACGGACTTATTCTTTTTCCAGACTGCCTTTCTTGGTGTAGATTCAATATCAGGCTTTGGTTCGCTTAAAACTTTGCAGACTGTACTCCAACGGCCCATCTCTTTTTCTACATTAAGAACAGGTATATTTAATAGTGAATTTACTGCCATCATTTACACTCCCTTCACCCTTATTTCGAACTTGTTAGAACTGGTTCCTGTTTTTCTTTCAATAATTCTTTCATTGCTTCAAATTCTTTTTTAATATCAGTCAACTGGTCAAGCTGAACTAATGCTTTTTGCCATTCTAAGTACATTTTCTTATTAGTTTCGATCAATTCTCCAAGCATTTTTTGCTGTTCCTCGAAGGCAAGAGTAAAATTCTCCTGAAGGTTCCATACATGTTCCTCTAAGAGATCAATTTTCTCTTCCGTTTGTAAGGTCAGTTTGGCTACATTGGCCACATCGATTTTGGTTGAAATGTTCATCAAACCGGCCATTAGTTCTGAATTTTTCTTTAAAATCTCTATGTAACGCGAATGTGCATCTAAACCAAATTTGGTCATTTGAATTAACCCATTGTTGTCAATGGATTGAAATAATAATCCATTAAATCCTTTTTCCCACATTTCACTCATTCTTCTGAAGGAGTCATAAGGATTTATTGCTTTATTGTTCGTCATAATTCTCCACCTCTGCCCGTTTAATAAAAATAATAGTTCGGTTTCTTCTATAATATATAACTTAAAATGTTTTAAAGAATTTGTTATCACCCCCATTATGAATGACTATTCATTCATTTTACAATTAAACAGAATATACTAGAGATTTTTTAGTAATACCTATACAAAGATAATTTTAACAAATAATCCCTTCAAACATCTATATAGTTCAAGCTAATATTTTGAAAGTTTTGTAAACAAAAAATAACCGCATTAAGATGGGCGGTTATCTTAGTCCTCTGATTAATGGTACATGGACATTACTTTTTCTAAATCACTTACTAACTGATTCATTTCTTCCTTGGATAAACGAACAGGCATTTGGTCGTATAAGGTAATAATTTGTCCTTCCTTATCATGTTGATGTTTTTTTAGATACCGATAAATTTGGTTGAATTGATTTTCGTTAAGGGTGGATTCTGTAGTGAAATTCTTTACCTTTTGTATAGAAAATTCATTCATGGCTGAATCAAATTCACCTTCAATAATAGAGCCCTGTATAAACATTACATCACTCCTTCATGTACTATACGTAGTTTAACCCGGGGTAGATAAACTCATTACGTCTTTTTTAATAATAAAAAAAGCTGCCCAAACATTAGAGCAGCTAATTGATTATGTTTACTTTTTGATTTTAGTTAGATCTTTATTTAGTAAGAACATCATTTTTTCAGTGAATTGTTCCGGTGCCATCGAAGCGATGAAGTCAACCTGCATTCCTGCCGCCATTCCAAACATTGGATGTTCAGAAAAATTCCCTAAATATTTTTCGAGTATAGCCTTCGTTTCTTCATTTTCCATCAACACTTTAAATGTATCACGGGTTGAATAGACATCATCTGTAATTTCAATTTCTTCTACCTCAACATCTTCCATATCTGGCATTTTGAACCAGTTCCCGACTACGCCTCCTTTATCCTCTTCAGGAGCTTCATAGCTTAAGTTCGGTTCAGCAACTTTATTAAAACGGCCTGTATCTTCCAGAATGATTCCATCTTGGTTCGAAATAACATTGATTTCATTTATTCCTTCTTTTAATGCAACATTTTCGAAAATAAATACCCGATTATCGCTGGTTTTAGTGGCTATCTCCGTTCCATTTGCATATATGGTAACTTCATCACAGTTAGAATAAACTTTAATTGTGATTTGGTCATCCGCCCGGTCGACAAAACGTTTGCTTGTAATATGAACAAATTTTTCATCAGACCAATTGGCTTTATACATATAGAATGCATCTTTCTTAATTCTGCGGTCATAGGTTACTAAGCCTTTGTTGTTTCTTCCCTTCACGCCGCCTTCATCCCGAATATTCGCCCCAAAATCAAACATATTCCATACATATGTTGACCAGAGGTAAGGTCGTTTTGAGAAGATTCCCCATACTGTTTCATGATAAAGAGCATGATATGTCTCAGTATAGTCCTTTACTTTTGGATCGTTTGAATGGTATTGAAGGATACCCTCTGCACCATATTCAGAAATTCCTAGACTTACATTTGGATTAGTTTTGTGGAAACCATCAAGCCAGGCTGCAAAATCTTCGGCTTTTCCTTGATACCATCCGTAATATTTATTGTAGCCCACAATATCCGTTACATAATTATATTGGTCTTTGTCTGGAACAAACATAACGTTCGCCATTGTTGTTAAGCGGGTTGGGTCTTCTTTCTTTGTCAGTTCATTTAATTCATTGACAAGCCTTCTTAGCTCTTGTCGTTCACCACTAATTTGAATTTCATTTTGTATGCCCCAGAACATAATCGAAGGATGGTTAAAGTTTTGACGGATTAATTCAGTCATTTGCTGCTTAGCATTTATTCCTTCCAACTCCGTTTTTGACATAACAGAAATGAATGGAATTTCCGCCCAAACAACCATTCCTTCCTGGTCACAAAGGTCATAGAAAAACTGATCATGCTGATAATGGGCCAAACGGATACTTGTTGCTCCTACCTCTTTGATTAATTCCATATCCTCACGGTGTTCTTTTTTCGTAATCGCCCAGCCCATATCTTTACGGTCTTGGTGGCGGGAAACACCGTTTAACGGAAGATGTTCGCCATTTAAGAAAAAGCCTTTTTCTGGATCCACTTTAAAATATCTTACCCCAAATGGGATTGTAAGCTCATCGATGGTATCGTTAAAGCTTATTAATGACAACCTCGCATCATACAAGTATGGATTCTTCTTTCCATTCCATAATATTGGATTTTTAATAACCACAGGGATTTCCACTTCAGTAGTTTCACTAGCAGCAAGAAATACCTCTTTAGCACCATAAGCTACTGTTTTGCCCGATGCATTTAAAATATCTGTCCATACTCTTACTTTCTTTTCTTCATCCTGGTCATTAACTAACTTAGATTTAATCGTTAATGAAGCTAGATTTTCTGATACTTCTTCCTGAACAATATAAACTCCTTTTGAGCCATAGTCCATTAAATCAAAATGAACTTGATTGGCAATGATTAGATTAACATCCCGATAAATACCGCCATAGAAAGTAAAATCAGCCAATTGCGGATAGACATCATCAACCACGGTATTATCAACCTTTACCGCAAGCGTGTTCATTTTTCCGAACTTAACGATTTCTGTAAGGTCAAAACGGAATATAGAGTAACCGCCTCGGTGTTGGCCCAAGTGGTGGCCATTCACATATACATCTGTAATACTATTGGAGCCATTAAATTCTATATATACTCTATTACCCTGCTCTAAAGAATCTATTACAAAATCTTTGCGATACCAACATGCACCTTTATAAAAATCAAAACCGTTGGCACCATCAATCGCATTCCATGTATGAGGAACATTTACTTCCTGCCAAGAGTTAGTATTAAAGTCTGGAGCAATTGCATTCTCTACATCTTGTCGTATAAACTTCCAATTCGAATTGATATTAATCGATTTTCTCATTTAAATACCTCCAAAGGATATCATCAAACACTTATTACAAATCGATTATAGTTGTTCTCCTAAAAATAAAATCGTACAATTTTGATATTATTAGGATAAAAATTGCATTTTTTCTTCCAATCCTATTTAATAGGGGTAGAAAAAGTTGAGAGGGATTTTTATGGATATTATTTCAGGAGAATTTATTAAAAAAGGCAGTCTAGTGCATTCCGTCACCAATTTAGATGTTAGCCTTGTGGATGTTGAGGGTACTTATATTTCTAGATTAATACAGAACAAAATACCAATCATTCTTCAATCATTTAATATTGATGTTCAATTGATTAATGAAACACTACGGAAGTGCGATGAAAATTATTATTATCACTATATCAATCATATAGGCCTTGAATACTTAGCAACAGGGATAAGGAACAACTCTGATTATCTAGGTTTCGTCATTATCGGACCCTTTTTATCTAGTATTCCCTCTAATGCATTTATCAGTGATCTTATTTCAAAACATCGACTCCCAGTAAGTGAACGAAAAGAGATTTATGAATTTTTTCAGTCGTTAACGTTAAAAGGAAGTAGTGAATCAACCTATTTAGGTGAATTACTTGTTAATTTGTATAACCATTCCTATATTAACTCGCAATTAATCCGTACAGAATTTAGGAAACATACTGTTGACCAACAGTTAAACAGTTCCCATGATGTTGAAGAAAAACATGTAATAGAAGATCGATACCGAGTAGAAAAGGAGTTAATGAGAGCAATCGCAAAAGGGGATAAAGAAAAAGTTGCCCTGTTATCCAAGGAAACAAAAACTATGCTAAATTTTTCAGATAGAATTCCGGAAAGTCCGTTTCGCTCTGCAAAAAATATCCTTTTTGTTCTCAATACTATATGTAGAATTGCAGCAGAACAAGGGGGCTTAGAACCGGTAAACTTGCATCATGTTTCGGAGAAGTTTGCCATTTTGATAGAAAGATCACCTAATCTCCCCTATCTAAAAAAATTAGGATTTGATATGATTCGTGAATATTGTGATCTAGTCCATAAACATTCAATCAAAAATTACAGTACTCTTGTTAAAAAGGCCATTCACTATATTCATTTGAATCTAGAAAAACCTCTAACTCTAAACGAAATAGCTGCTGCTATTCCGATCAATCCATCTCACCTCTCCCGCAAGTTTAAGCAGGAAACCACTCTAGGGGTGATTGATTATGTGAATCAAAAAAGAATCGAGGAAGCACAATTACTACTTAAAGCCAGAAAGTCATCTATCACTGATATCGCCTTGATAGTCGGATATAATGATCTGAATTATTTTAGTCGAGTTTTTAAAAAATTCACTGGTCAAACCCCATCACAATTTATTAAGAATCAAAAATAGGGTAAAAAATCCTTAAATACTCTGGGGACCCAGTAGCATCTAACGACTTTTTAACGATTGGCTTTTATAACACCATGATAGTTATTAGAAATCCCAAAAAAGAGTATCCTGATGTTTATAAATAAACAGGGTACCTTCCCAGTCGGAAGATACCCTTTAAGAATATTATTCTATAACTACTGAAGATAATTTTTAATGATCAATTGCAACGTTAGGTCTTTCTCCTCTTTGCAGCTCAGCAAGGCTTAGCCCAAAATCCATTTGTAAATGAGGATAATCTTTAAATTGTGGCCAGTCACCGCCCCATTCAAAACCTAGGCTCTTTGCCGTTTCTACCACTTCCATCCAA
Source organism: Neobacillus sp. Marseille-Q6967 (assembly GCF_946151075.1). Taxonomy (GTDB): domain Bacteria; phylum Bacillota; class Bacilli; order Bacillales; family Cytobacillaceae; genus Neobacillus. The sequence goes on from NZ_OX267715.1 coordinate 2,222,906, forward strand.
TCGGAAGTCCCGTTAGCATTGCCGTCAAATTCCATATCCCAGATGGCATTTCCCTCTGTTGTCTTTAACGCAAAATCAACAGCAAGCCCATAATTATGAAGAGATTCTCCACCCCTTGCATGTGTGACAATATTTCCTTCCGTTGTACGCCCTTTTTCATAGAGTATATTTTGCTCTTCTGCACTTCGAAAATCATCCGTGATAATCATCGTGATCCCTTTCTCTGCCATCATTTGAACAAGTTGGTTTGTTTTCTCTTGTACAAAAGGATGAAGTTCAGTAGGCATTGGAGTATTCTTTTTAACGAAATAATTGGTTGTATATTGATAAATTACGATGAGCCCAATGAGCAACATACAAAATGTCATGAACTTGCTGCGAAGTCTCTTGGTTTTCACTTTTTTATTTCCTTTCTATACACTTCCTTAACCTTCAGTATAATATAATCCTATCCAAGTTTCTCTTAATAAGCCCTCAATAAAAAAACCCCTTTAAAAGGGGGCTTTAGAGAACCAAAATATATTGAATATGATTTGGTGATATGGCTGTAACGGCTTGGATTTGATAACCGATGCTGATTAATTGTGACAATGTTTCTGCACAATTCGGATTTGGAGGCTCAATGGGTGCGTGCAGGCTTTTATATAAATGGAGAAATTGATTATCACTCGTACAGTGAAGGAAGATAATATGCCTGCCGGTCCAAGCTTGACCTATCATAGGTTGTGGCTGTATTTCTGTTATTCTCTTCATCTTAATACACCCCAGCTAATTGATACAATAAGGTATGCAAAGAGTCAAGTCCATAGTTCTTCGTTAACTGGCGCTGTCTTTATGGCCTTCTTCTACATAAAACCAGTCATCTCCTACATTATCTTGGTATAACGGGCAGGAATATATGGGATGGATATTTTTCACTATGAAAAACTCGTTGTTCAGCCGTTTTTAAAACACTGCTGTCCCTTCCTGATTCTCCCGTATTGGTATTACGGTCAAAGCGAGGAAAATTGCTGCTTGATATCTCCACTCTAATCCGGTGTCCTTTTTTAAATAGATTGCTAGTCGATAATAAGTCAATTTCATACTGGTAAACTTCATTTGGTGTAATAAGCGATCCTGGGTTGTTCGGATCTCTATATTTAGCGCGGATGATACCATCAACAATATTGAAGGCCTTTTGATTCGGATGAACATCAATTAACTTTGCGGTAAAATCGGTATCCACCGCAGAGCTTGATGCATATAAAATCACCTTTACAGGTCCAGTCACTTCTATGTCCTCCTGTAATACATCACTTGTGTAGACTAATACATCTTCCCGGGATTCTATACTTTGCTGGTCAATTGGACCTCGAGGATAATTCATAGGTAATAGATGGTTGCCACCAAGGGTTGGAACTGGGTTTGAGGGATCATAGACATAGCTATCGGAAATTTCCCCCTGTGGCAGTTTAATAGATAACGTGCCATCCCCCTCTTTGGTATTGGCCTTCCCGTTACTATCCAAATAATACGGAGTATAAACCATACGTTTCAATGGCCACTCCTGCTCGTTTCGCCATTTATTTTCGCCCATGACAAATATTTTTACAGGAGCCTCTTCGGTTATGCCATTATTGATACCCTTTAACCAACAATCAAACCATTTTAATTGTAAGCTGGTCAAATCGGTTTTTAGCTCAAGCAACAAACTGGAAGCGCTTAAGCCAAAGTTCAGATCCCCCACTGTCGGCGCAAAGCCTGCATGTGCCCAAGGCCCAATTATTAGCTTGGTATTCTTTTTATGTTTAAAGGTTTCGTAATGCTCAAGGTCCTGCCCCAATAAAAGATCATACCACCCTGCTATAGCAAATACAGGGACATTCAGCTTATCTGATTTTTCTTTTACACTAATTTCCCGATGGTAATCATTCCTTGTGTCATGCTCCATAATATCGTGAACAAACTGGGCATATCCATCACCAAGTTTTAGCCACTCACTATCTTGAATTGGTAATTGATTAAAAGCGGCTTCCTCAATATGGTCGATAGAATGAACAAGTGTCATAAATTCTTTCAGAAAGTCTTCTTTTCCCCGCTTTGCCTTCACTACTGCATTCGGTCCTATCGTTGATAAACTCCATGAAATCAACAGACCAAGTTCTAATGCACCTCCACGATACATAAAAACATCGGTCCCCCATGTAATCGGAAAAATGGCTTTTAAATGCGGCGGATGCATGACTGCTGCCTGAAATTGAGTCATCCCCTTATATGACAATCCATACATTCCGACATTTCCGTCAGAGTATGGAAGGGATGCCGCCCATTCTACAGAATCATATCCATCATTATACTCGTGCTTGTAGATATAGAAAGGGTCACCCTCTGATTCAAATCGTCCGCGGACATCTTGAATAATGACAACGTATCCCTGATGAGCAGCGGCGATTGGGTCTAATACCATCGTGGTAAGTGGAAGAAATGCTTTGTTGTATGGTGTACGTTGTAATAGAACTGGGTACTTCCCTTCCCCTTCAGGCCGATAAATATCAGAATACAAAATCGCCCCATCTCTCATCGTTGCCGGGACATTCTTTTCATGAATAATTTTACTCATCTAAAACCTCCTAACATAACAATACTATCAAAATATTCTGACTCAACATGATATATGTGACCGAAAATCAGGACTTTCATGTAATTCTAAAGTTTTGTCCGTATCGTCCAAAGCTCTGGGAAAAAGTGTTGGTCCAGTACTTTCTTTAGGTAGGTTACACCAGAGGACCCACCCGTCCCAGGTTTGTGACCGATGATTCTCTCCACCGTACTCATATGATGATATCGCCATATTTGTTGCTGATGGCCAATATCTACTAATTTTTCAGCCAACTCATATAAATCCCAATATTGATCAACATTACGGTAAACTTTCAGCCACGCCTCCTCGACGCTTTGATTTGGTTCATATTTTTTTGACAAATCCCGGTCTAAGACCTCTTGATCCACATGAATTCCACGGGCAACAAGCGCATGAATGGCTGCATCATAAATACTCGGTTTTTGAAGGGCTTTTAACATTTTTTCATACAGCTCGGTTTGATGTTGATAGACTGCTAATGTGTGAATATTTTTGTTTCCTAACGCAAATTCAATCAGACGGTTCTGATAGGATTGAAACCCCGATGACTGGCCAAGTTTTCCTCTGAACTCTAAGTATTCGGAAGGTGTTAACGTAGAAAGAACCGTCCATGATTGAATTAATTGCTGCTGTATTCTTGAGACCCTCGAAAGGGTTTTAAAAGAAGGTTCTAGGTCATTCTGGCGAATATATTCAATTGCCGCCGATAATTCATGAATAATCAATTTCATCCATAATTCACTTGCTTGATGAATAATGATAAACAGCATTTCATCGTGATGATCTGATACTCGGTGCTGGCTGGCTAATATCTTATCTAAATGAAGGTAATCACCATATGACATTGCCTTTTGAAAATCGGTTTGAATATTTTTTTCCAGTCCATGATTTATGTCCTTATCAGGTTTACTCATTGTATATCCTCCCCATTTTATTATCCTATTTGAGGTAATACTTTTTAGATTTTGAAGAAACACTTTCTATAGGACCGTGTAGTTTTTCTATTGCCTCTACGGTTCGTTCCTGAACTTGATCCATTTTATGATGACTTCGTTTATCAATATATTCGAAATTAGCTAGATAATGAAGCATGATTTAAAATCTTGACCCATGGTTTGAATAAAATAAAGGAAATGGGAGGGCCTTTAGGCCCTCCCTGTCTGCTTTTTAAATTCTTTCGGTGTCAGTTCATATTTGGCTTTAAAGATTCGATAGAAATAACTTATATTATCGTAGCCAACCTGTTCAACAATGGACATGATCGGCATATCAGTTCCTTCTAGTAATTCTTTAGCCTTCGCAAGCCTCCGCTCTTGTAAGAGCTCTTTGAAAGTGTGCTTAGTAGCCTTTTTTATGGTTTTGCTTAGTCCATAGTGCGACTGTTTCAACCGTTCTGCTAATTCATATAATGAGGCGTCTTTAAAATTTTCTTCAATATATTTAAGAGACTCGACAATCAGATAATGCTGTAATGATGCTTCTTCTTTTATCTCCAGTTTATCGGAACTCTTAATGAGTTCAATCATAAATAGACCCATATAAAGCTTAATCGAAGACTCTGAAAAAGTGGATGGATACATGATTTCATGAATCATCTTTCTAACCAAATCCTGAACCGAAGCAATTTCCGCCACTTTATAATAAAGAAACTGCCCGTTCTGGGTATTGTTATATAAACTATTAATCAAAAAATCGCTCACTATATTCTCGGAACTTAAAAAGGAAAAAATAAAGTCAAAAAACTCCGGGCGAATAATAAAGTTAATAACAATATCATTCGTACCACAAGCTTTGATTTCATGTTCAATATGCTGATTTAATAGAAGGAGTTCACCTTTTTTCAAGGTAATGGGCTTTTCGCCAACCGTCTGCTGAAGCTCCCCATTATAAACATAATTCACCTCAATATAATCATGTTTATGCAAAGGAAAATCGACAAACCTTGTATGTTTCCGAACCGCAATCATTTTATCCTTACTTAAAAATTTTTCACTTTCGATTATAAAATTAGTCTTACTTGTATAGAGTTCTTTGCTTACCTTTGTCTGCTGTTCAAGAATGGTTTGCTCTTCATCCGTTATCTGCAAAAGCTCTTCTAGAATGTTATCTTCCACCTTCTTCACCCATCCTTGGTCATTCAGAAATATAATTACATCATATCATATTTCATTCTGAATATTTAAAAAAAGGCATGCTCTCGAGAAAGAGCATACCTACAGATTTTCAATATTTATTACCAAGAAGCTGTACCACTAAAGCTTTTATCCTTCTAATAATAGAGAGTGTGGATCTTCCAACAATTCTTTTACTGTAGCGAGGAAGCTAACAGCCTCTTTTCCGTCTACAATTCGATGATCGTAAGATAGAGCAATATACATCATCGGACGGTTTTCCATACGTTCTTTGTCGATGGCAACAGGCCTTAATTGGATCTTATGCATACCTAGTATACCTACTTGCGGGCTATTTAAAATTGGTGTTGACATCAAAGAACCGAAAACTCCGCCGTTTGTAATCGTAAATGTTCCACCTTGCAAATCTTTTAAAGTAAGGGCGTTATCTCGTGCTTTTTTACCAAGATTACTTATTTCTTGTTCGATTTCGGCAAAGTTTTTCTGGTTTGCATTGCGTACAACAGGTACAACTAGACCCTCCGGCGCGGCAACCGCAATTCCGATATCGTAAAACTTCTTGATAATCAATTCATCGCCTTGAATTTCAGCATTTATAAGAGGAAATTGCTTTAAGGCTGAAACTACAGCTTTTGTAAAAAACGACATGAACCCCAGACGGACACTATGTTTTTCAAAGAAAGCATCTTTCCGCTCATTTCGTAAATCCATAATAGCGGACATATCAACTTCATTAAAGGTTGTTAACATTGCCGCTGTATGCTGGACTTCAACCAGGCGCTTAGCAATCGTTTGACGCCGGCGTGACATTTTCACACGTTCTACTGGTTTATCAGACTCTATATCTATTTTTTGTACAGTTGGGGTTGAACTTGCCTTTTCAACCTTTGGTTCTTCCTTTACTGCAGGGGTATTAGCATATGCTCTTACATCTTCTGGTCGAATTCTGCCAAGCGGATCCATACTTTTTACTTGGTTTAAATCGATTCCCCGCTCTCTTGCCATTTTTCTTGCAGCCGGTGAAGCAATTGGCCGTGCAGCTTTCGGAAGTTCCTGTTCTGGCTGGGTGCTTTGTTGATTAATGGTTTCTTCTACGGTTTTTTCAGGAGCTGCTGTTGGTACAGCCATAGTGGTTCCTTCAGATGCATTTTCCTCGATAATCGCGATAACATCGCCAACTTCTACCGTATCACCAGACTCTTTTAATACCTTTGTGATTACTCCTGAGTATTCGGCATTTAATTCTATATTGACTTTATCAGTTTCCAGTTCTACTACACTATCCCCTTTGTTCACTTTATCACCTATATTAATAAGCCATTGTGATATGGTTCCTTCTGTGATGGATTCTGCAAGCTCTGGTACTTTGATCTCTATCATGTGTCATATCCTCCTAGGTATTAGGTTGAGTCTCCTATTATTCTCACTATGGAATCTTACCGAAAATGATGGTTAGCTTGTAAAAAACTCACTTTTTTGTTTCTGATTATTTATTAAACTCTTATAATTCAAGGCCTGTTGGACAATGCGCTCTTGTTCCTTCTTATGAACGATTGGATCGCCGCCCGCCGTGCTCGAACGTTCCCGACGTCCAATGTAACCGACTGCCAGACGGCCGGAAGCAAGGTCAAAAAGGGTTGGGGCGATATAATGCCATGCTCCCATATTTTTAGGTTCTTCCTGTACCCATACAATTTCTTCTAAGTTTGGATAACGTTGCAAGATCGCTTCCACTTTTTCCTTAGGGAATGGATACAATTGCTCGATGCGAACGATGTGTATCTCATCCAAGTTTCGGTCCTCTTTACTTGAGTCAATTTCAACAGCCAGATCGATCGCCATTTTACCCGTCGTTAACACTAAACGTTTAACCTTCTCTGCTGCTTTTCCGAGCTGCGGCTGTTCCACAACAGTTTGAAAATGGCCTTCGCTAAGTTCGGTTCCAAGGGAAGAGACCAATGGATGGCGAAGCAGACTCTTTGGTGTCATAATCACTAAAGGCCGAACAAACTCGGTTCCTAGAGTGGATGCCTGCCGGCGTAAAATATGAAAATATTGTGCTGCACTTGTCAAATTTGCTACTGTCCAGTTGTTCTCTGCTGCTAACTGTAAGAAACGTTCAAGACGAGCACTGGAGTGCTCAGGACCTTGGCCTTCATAACCGTGAGGCAATAACAGGGTAAGGCCTGATTTTTGTCCCCATTTTGCTCTAGCTGATGAAACAAATTGGTCAAACAGAGGCTGTGCCGTGTTGGCAAAGTCACCATATTGTGCTTCCCATATGACAAGTGTCTCAGGAGCATAAACGTTATAGCCATATTCAAAACCTACAACTGCCGCTTCTGACAACGGGCTATTATGAACCGCAAATGAAGCGCGTGCTTGCGGAAGATTGTGCAAAGGTGAATAAGTTTCATTCGTTTCTGTATCGTGAAGCACAATGTGACGTTGTGCAAATGTCCCACGCTCAGAATCTTGACCTGTTAAACGAATTGGCGTTCCTTCCTTTAACATCGACGCAAAAGCGAGTACTTCTGCTACAGCCCATTCAACTTTTCCGTTCTCTTCCAATGCTGTATTACGACGCTCGAGAATTCGTTGTAATTTTGGATAAACATGAAAACCTTCCGGCCATTTCAACAGTTCACTGTTTAATTCACGAAGGGTATCAAGCGGTATACTTGTCTCAAGAGGTGGAATTCCTTTTGCAATAACCCCAGGAACCTCCACTTCTCCTGAAGGTACGTTCTGTTTCTTCTCTGATACCTTGTCATACTCCGCTTGCAGCCTTTCTTGTACGCTTTCACTGATTTGCTCAACTTCGTTTTGATTAAGAATGCCTTTTATTTGCAATTGACTAGAATACAATGCTTTTACAGTTGGATGGCTGGCAATTTTTTTATACACCTGTGGCTGGGTGACGGATGGGTCATCCATTTCATTGTGGCCAAATCGTCGGTATCCGACTAAATCAATCAAGAAATCCTTTTGGAAACGAGCACGGTATTGAAACGCAAGGCGAACAGCTGCCAGACAAGCTTCCGGATCATCCGCATTTACATGTACAATTGGAATCTCAAATCCTTTTGCCAGATCACTTGAGTATCTTGTTGAACGAGAATCGTGACTGTCCGTCGTAAAGCCAACCATGTTGTTCGCAATAATATGGATGGTCCCGCCTGTCCGGTATCCTTTTAATCCACCCAAATTCAAGGTCTCTGCTACTATTCCCTGACCAGGAAAGGCTGCATCACCATGAACTAAAATCGCAAACGCTTTCGAAACATCCTGCTTAGGGTAACCGGCTTTTTGCCGTTCCTCTTGAGATGCTCTTGCAAAACCTTCGACAACCGGATTGACGAATTCAAGATGACTTGGATTATTTGCTAAGGTAACGCGAGTACGAACATTAGAGCCTTCAACGAAACGGTTGCGGCCTAAATGATATTTCACATCCCCTGTCCATCCTTCACTGATGTCGACTAAATCTTCTGAAGGACCTTGTTGTTTGGCGGAAGAGTGCAGGAACTCAGAGAAAATCTTGCTGTATGGTTTATTTAAAACATGCGCGAGGACACTTAAGCGTCCGCGATGCGCCATACCAATCACAACATTACGTACTCCCATATCTACACCTTCACGAACGGCTTCATCCAGCATAGGAACAAGCATATCTACGCCTTCAATGGAAAATCTCTTCTGACCAACAAACGTTTTGTGTAAAAATTGTTCAAATCCTTCAACCTCTGTCAAACGCTGTAACAAGTCCTTTTGTTCTTCTTTAGATAAAGAGCGGTGTAAGGATCCTGTCTCTACCATCTGAGTTAACCATGATTGTTCTTCTAAATCATGAACGTGACTAAATTCATATCCATGAGAGGATGTATAAATATCCTTTAATCGCTTCACAACGTCCCAAGCTGTTTGAACGTCTTCCGGTGCATCCTCCCAAACGAATTTGGCTGGAATCGCTTTCAAATCATTCTCATTGACCCCATGTTTTTCAGGATTGAACAACTCATGATTTTTTTGGTTTACATTGATCGGATTAATGTTTGCCGCTAAATGTCCATTTGAACGAATGCTATCAAGCAGTTTTACCACTTTCATTACTTTCTCTATATTAGCTGGTGTAGGAAACACAGATTCATGTCGGGCGGTTTCTCTTGTATAATCTAACTCGAAAGATAAGGGTGAGCCCCATTTAATAAAAAGCTCTTTTAATTCGGGATCACCGATGTCTATACCGTTTGTATAACGCTCATATTGGTCTATCACATAGCCAAGGTTAGGACCATTAAATTTCTGCCATGGATTTGGTTGGTTTTTCTCCACTTACAATACCCCCAAGTTTGAGTTTCCTATATGTTATGTTTGAATAATTTATTGAAGTATTAATCATTGCTTAAGAATAAGGATAATGTAATAATTGAAATAAATAAAATGCTAAAAAATTATATTTATTTATAAAAAAAAATTATATCAGATAGAAGGCTGGAAACAATGGATTATCGTGATTGGGAAATACTGAAGGAACTATATAATCAAAAAAATCTAACGAAAACAGCTCGGCTATTATTTCTTACGCAGCCCGCATTAACCAATCGATTAAAGCATATGCAGGAAGAGCTGGGTGTTAAAATCATAACCCGTGAAAGCCGGGGAGTGCACTTTACCCCGCAGGGCGAATATCTTGTCCATTGTGCAGAGGAGGCCCTTGCTCATTTTCAAAGGATAAAAGAAAACGTTCAAAATATGAGTAATAACGAAAAGAATGAAGTAGCTGGTACGTTGAAATTGGGAGTATCCAATTTTTTCGCGAATTATGAACTTCCTTATATATTGAAACTATTCAAAAAACAATATCCCCATGTTGAATTCAAGGTTATTACAGGATGGAGCAGAGACGTAACTCAACTTATACACAATAAAGATGTTCATATCAGTTTTGTTCGAGGAGATTATGGTTGGAGAGGGTTATCAAAACATCAATTATTTGAGGAAACCATCTGCGTTGCTTCAAAAGATAAGATTGATATGACCGACCTTCCTCGTCTTCCTAGAATCGAATATCGTGGGGATTACTTATTAAAATCAGTCATTGATCATTGGTGGGCTGAAAATTATGCCCAAGCGCCTTTTATCAGTATAGAAGTTGACCAAGTTGATACGTGTAAAGAAATGGTTATAAATGGTTTAGGCTATGGCATCTTGTCCAGCAGGGTACTTACGGGAATTGAAGACTTATACAAAATCAATTTAATGGATCAAGAAGGACATCCCATTTTGCGTAGAACGTGGATGTATTATCATAAGGAATCTCTGGAATGGAATGTTGTTAAGGCGTTCGTAGAATTCATTGAAAGTTTTGATTGGAAAGATAATTGATAGAACAGATGTGCAAATTAAAAAGATTCAGACGAAATTGGTCTGAATCTTTTTAATTTGCTATTGTTACTTTTATGTTTTTTTCATCCAACTCTTTTCTAGTTTGTTCATCTATATTTGAATCAGTAATAATACAGTGGATCTTCGATATAGGGGCAATTTGCGAAAAAGCCCGGGTTCCAAATTTACTTGAGTCAACCATCAAAATGGTTTCATCTGAAATTTCCATCATTTGTTTCTTCAAAAGTGCTTGTAATTCATTAAAGTCACTTAATCCCTTTTCAAGGTGCACCCCTTTACACGAGATAAATGCTTTATTGACGTGATACATTCCAAGCGAGCGCTCGGCAAGTGGTCCTACATATGAAAGAGATTGCGATAATAATGTTCCGCCAGTTGAAATCACTTTGATTTGTTCTTTTTTGCTTAGTTCAATGGCAACTTTTATCGAGTTTGTTAATACAGTTAATGGCATGTCCTGCAATTCTTTTGCCACATACCATGCCGTTGTACTTGCATCTAATACGATTTGGTCACCTGGCTCGATGGAACGAACAGCTTCAGCTGCAATGGCTTTCTTCTCCGCAGCGTTGGTGATTTCCCTTTCTAAATAAGAGGTCTCTCCTTGGTCCTTTTCAATACTAACTGCACCACCATGGCTGCGCATTAGTAAATTCTCTTTTTCTAGTTTCTCTAGATCACGACGAATGGTTTCTTCTGTAACTGAGAAAATCTTACTAAGCTCGGTAACTCGAACACTTAGTCGTTCATTCACTAATTCTACAATCTTTTTTTGTCTTTCTGCAACAAGCACCTGTTCTGCCCCTTCCTGCTCTAACACTTTTGATTTATGTTGTTTTATATTTGTTTATTATTTATTATCAATATAACTATATCATATATTTTTGAAAAACAAACATATTAATAAACAAAAGGAAGATTCAAAAGCGGAAATATGGTTTATATGCAAAAAATTAGCCAATCTCATCAAGTTGATTATACATAATGTTTCAAGAAATACATTTGATTACCCCAAAATGAACCATCTGGCTTTAAACTATCCAAAAGGTCCCATCCGGTTGTTACACCCTTATTGAATACCGTATTTCGTCTTCGAAGCTGTTTTCGGTCGCCAATAGACCTTATTGGATACCGTTATTCTTCTTCCAACCTGTTTTCGGTCGCCAATAGACCTTATTGGATACCGTTATTCTTCTTCCAACCTGTTTTCGGTCGCCAATAAACCTTATTGGATACCGTTATTCTTCTTCCAACCTGTTTTCGGTCGCCAATAGACCTTATTGGATACCGTTATTCTTCTTCCAACCTGTTTTCAGTCGCCAATAGACCTTATTAGATACCCTATTTCGTCTTTGAACCTGTTTTCAGTCGCCAATAGACCTTATTGGATGCCCTTTTGACTCCTCGAAACTAATTTACGTCTCCAATAGCAAGTAATATTTTTCCATACCTTAAATAAATATAGTTCTTAAATAATTTAATAAAAAAAGCAGACTCTTAAGGACAATAGCCTTAACAAATCTGCCATTATTTATCCAACTTATCGCTTCAATAAAACCTCTTGTTCGTATGCTTTTACTTCTTTTAACCATGACTCTCTTACTGGAACTCCCATTTTTTCACAGTAGTAATCCCAAACTGCGCCAAATGGATAGGTTTTGAATTCTTCCATTAAGGCTAGTCGTTCTGTAAAGTTGCCTTCTTCTTGAAGTTGTTTTAAATATTCATTTGGTACAAGCATTGCATATAGTAATGCTTTGATCATGTTGCGTGTACCAATTGTCCAAGCAGCGACACGGTTAATACTGGCATCAAAGAAATCAAGTCCGATGATCACACGGTTTAAAGCATCATTGCGCACGATTTCGAGTGCGATTTCCCTTAATTCATCATCGAGAATAACGACATGGTCACTATCCCACCGAACGGGTCGTGATACGTGCAAGGCAAGTTTTTCGCTAAATAAAAGCATGGAAGAGATTTTGTTAGATACTGTTTCTGTTGGATGGTAATGACCAGTATCTAGTAAACATAATTTATTATTTTTCATCGCATAGTTTAAATAAAATTCATGAGAACCGACTACATAAGATTCTGAACCAATGCCAAATACTTTACTTTCTACAGCATCCAGGTTATATCTCTCATCTGATTCAACTGCAAAAATCCTATCTAATGAATCTTTTAATCTTTTTCTTGGAGTCAGGCGGTCACTTGGAATATCTTTGTATCCATCAGGAATCCAAATATTAGTTAGTGCTGGCGTCCCAAGCTCTCTTCCGAAATACTCAGCAATTTTACGGCTGCCAATACAGTGATTGACCCAGAATTCACGAATCTCTTCATTTGGATGGGAAAGAGTTAAGCCATCAGCTGCTTTCGGGTGTGAGAATAAGGTTGGATTGTAATCCAATCCTAGTCCATTATCTTTTGCCCATTTCACCCAGTTTTCAAAATGCTTTGGTTCAAGTTGATCACGTTCCACCACTTCACCATTTGTTTCTGCATATATTGCATGAAGATTAACACGGTGCTTACCAGGGATTAAGGATAACGCCTTTTCTAGGTCACTTCTTAATTCTTCAGCAGTAGTCGCTTTACCAGGATAGTTTCCTGTTACATCAATCCCACCAGATAACTCGCTAGGGTTTACTTCGAATCCGCCTACGTCGTCACCCTGCCAGCAATGTATGGAGATTGGTACATTTTTTAGCTTCTCGACTACTTCATCAACGTCGACTCCCCATTTAGAATAAGCTTGTTTAGCTAGTTCATAGTTTTCTTTAATTGACATGTTTCTTCTTCCTTTCCAAATTTAGCTTCTTATATGCTGAACAGGTAAATACTTTCTTACTTCAAAAGAATCTTTAATAATGGATCGTGCTTGTTTTATATTTTCGATTTCTCCAAGAGCCATTAATTGAGTCACAATGTTTCCAATGGCTGTTGCTTCTACTGGACCGGCATATACTTCTTTATTAGTAACATCAGCAATCAGCTGATTAAGCATTTCATTTTGGCAGCCGCCGCCAATCACATTAATTTTTTTGAACTTCTTTTCAAAAATCTCTTCAATTTCTTTTACAGCTTCCTTGTAGCTTTCTGATAAACTTTCAAAAATACATTTTGCGACTTCACCAGGTGTGCTTGGAACAGATTGGCCTGTTTCAATGCAATAATTCATAATTTCATCAATCATATTGTCAGGCTTGAGAAAACGGTCATTATTTACATTTACAATCGCCTTAAAGCCTTTTGCTTCTCTTGCTAAATCTACTAGTTCGGCAAAGGAATATTCATCATTGTAGTTTCGTTTCACTTCTTGAATCATCCAAAGACCCATGATATTTTTCAAAAAGCGGTATTGATAATCGATGCCGCCCTCATTGGTGAAATTGTAGTCCAATGCCTTTGTTATACAGATTGGAAAATAGTTTTCTACTCCAATTAAGGACCAAGTACCGGAACTGATGTAGATTGATTCATCCTCTTCAGGAACGGCAATAACGGCTGATCCTGTATCATGTGTTGCCGGAAGGATTACCTTCAAATCAAAACCAATTTCGGATACAAGTTCTTTCGATAAGTTTCCGAGCACTGTTTTTGGTGTCTTAATCTCCTCGAACATCTCTCTATTAATACCCAGAACATCCAATAGCTGCTGATCCCAATTCTTTGTAAACGCATTTACCAGCTGAGTGGATGTAGCATTTGTGTATTCATTAGCCTTTTTACCAGTTAGTAAGTAGTTAAAGTAATCCGGAATCATTAAAAATGACTTTGCTTTTTCAAGAATTTCAGGGTGATTCTTTTTAATAGAATAAAGTTGATAGATTGTATTAAACTTTTGGAATTGAATACCGGTTTCTAGATAAAGTCTTTCTTTTGAAAAAAGGTTGAACACTTCTTCCATCATTCCATCAGTGCGCGGATCACGATAAGACACCGCTTCGGTTAACGGCTGATCATTTTCATCCAATAAAACAAAATCAACTGCCCACGTATCAATCCCGATACTATCTGGCTTAATGCCCAGTTCCGTGCATTTTTTTAATCCAATGATTATTTCTTGAAAAAGTTTATCTGCTTCCCAGCAAAAGGAATCTCCTTTTTTTACAATTTTGTTCTCAAAACGATGTATTCCCTCTAGTTTTAATAAACCGCCTTCAAGGTACCCTAAAATAAGTCGGCCGGTTGAGGCACCTATATCAACTGCGATACTATATTTTGGCATTACAATCACCTTCCTATTGGAAACGCTTACTGATAACTCTATCATACAAGATATTTATAACTTTCCTATAACGTGATTCGGCTAATTTATTGTCCTTATTTGCACTAATGGTTAAAAAAGCTTGCAGACATTTGACAGTCTGCAAGCTTCCCTGTTAATGGTATTATTATTCTGGTTTAGAACCGGCAATGATTGAACGGAATTCATAACTTCCGGATTCAATTTCATATACAGCCTTGCCATCTTTAAACTCTATAAACTTAACTCCTTTTGCCTTCGTAATTGGCTGTCCGTCTTCTTTGACAGTATTCACATTATTGGTCGGAATATAAACAGTTGCGGTCGTATTGGCAGGCACAGTCACATTGTACTTAAATGTACCATTGTTAAGATCCCATGCACTGTTAATTCGGCCATAAACTGAATCGTAGTGACCTTTTGCATATGTTACCTCTCCACCATATGTTGGTTTAAAGATAATATGTTTAAATCCTGGATTCTGGACATCACGCTGAATACCAAGAGAGTGATTATACATCCAAGCACCAACTGCTCCCAATGCATAATGGTTAAAAGAGTTCATCCCATTATTCCCGCCGAAACCATTTTCATGAGTATAGGAATTCCATCTTTCCCAGATTGAAGTAGATCCATTTACTACTGGATATAGCCATGATGGATATTTAGTAGACTCCAGTAAATTATAGGCCACTTCATCGTATCCATTTTCGGATAGTGCCGGATTTAAAGGAGCCGTACCGACAAAGCCAGTTGTAACAATGTATCCCAATTCCTTAGTGAGCTCAGCAAGACGGGCTGCAGCATGTGATTTGTTTTCGGTACTAAACATGTCGTAAGCAAGTGGCAAGGAGTAAGATGCCTGAGTATCCTGTTTAACACCAGAAACTGATTTGGTCGTAAATGTCTGAGGATCAACAAAGGCTTTATTCCATTCTGCCTTTATATTTCCATATAGTTGCTGATATTCATTAGCGTCATCATTTTTACCAATTGCCTCTGCCATAATAGACATACGACTTACAACATAACCATAGATTGCATTAACTAATAAAGGAGTGTCTGTAGGTGTATAGGATAAATGGTCTGCTAAGCCTGTTTTGCTTGTCAGGAATTGATAGCCGTTTATTTTCCCGCCATTTTTAATTGAATTAATAAATTTTTGCATCGATTCATAATGCTCTTCAATTAAAGCTGTATCACCGTATTGTTGATAGACTTCAAATGGGACAACGATCCCTGCTGCAGCCCAAGCAACCCAGCCGCCGTTTTGAGGATTAACCGTATAGTTAGGGGCGAAAATCGGATATCCTCCATCAGCAGCTTGACTGTCCCGAAGTATGGATGCAAACCTTGAGTAAAATTGTTGGACATCCGCATTATAGGTAGCTGTTCGGGCAAAAACTTGGGCATCACCAGTCCAGCCCATCCTTTCATCACGAGCAGGAGTATCTGTAGGGATACTTAAAAAGTTTCCGTATTGGGAACGTATTATATTTTTAAATAATTGGTTGATTAATGGATTGGATGTTTCATAGCTCCCAGTCTGTTCCCTAAGTGAACTTAATACTATCCCCTTAACATCTTCTAATGGAAGCGGCTCACCGATTCCAGTAATTTCAAGATAACGGTACCCATGGAATGTGAAACGAGGCTGATACGTTTCACCATTGTCTTTTCCACTAAGAATATACGAATCGGTACTAAGAGCAGCCCGATAGTTTTCCGTTAAAATCATTCCCACCATACTGGAGCCATTCATATTTTCATATTCAGGTAAATCAGGATACAACATTTCTGCTGTACGCATTGTGACTACTTGGCCTTTATTACCCTTAAGGGAAACTTTTGGAACGCCGACCATATTTACACCCATGTCATAAACATATACACCTGGTCGAGGCTCACTATAGGATTTAGCTGTAATTTCTTCAACTACGCTGACATTGTCACCAATTTGTGCAACAATCTCTGGATTTGCAAAAATTGCTTCCGGAGTAATTACAACAGCATTTGACCATGAATGATCATCATAACCCGCTTTATCCCAACCTTCTATTAAACTTTCACGTGTAGCATCATAGTCTTCTCCATTAAAGAAGCTGGCGTAGGTGATTGGTCCCTCTCCATAATATTTCCAACTTTCTGGATTAGTCACAATTGTTTCAGAGCTATTATCTTCATAGGTAATGACTAGCTTACCCATCAAAGATTGACGGTCACCAAAATAATTATAGTTGGCAAGGTTAAACGTCATCTGGTCACTCCACCAGCCTGAACCAAGCATCGCACCGATTGCATTCTTTCCTTGTTGAACCATGTTGGTAACATCATAAGATTGGTACATGATTGTTTTAGAGTATTCTGTTAACCCAGGATTGAAGTAATCGTCTCCAACTTTTTTACCATTAATATAAAATTCATAGATTCCACGTGCTGTTGCGTAAAGGCGGGCATTTTTCACTTTTTTCTCAACCTCTACTTCAGTACGTAACATTGGTACGGATGTATGACTTGGATCTTTATAGACGGAAAATCCATCGTCACCGCCTTTAACATGAAAGGCACCATTTTCAATTTTTAACTTTGATTCGTCTAAAGCATCTTTAAAAATACCATCATAATCAGCATTTACTTCTTCATTAAAAACTACTGCATTCGGCGCTCTCACTTCTGAAATGGCAATATTGCTGAAGATAGCCTGTTGATTTTTTTCAACTGAAAAACCGATATTGTTTAATCTAGGAAAAGTAGGTACGTCTTGCACCGCATTTAACGGATTCAATGTCAACCGATTATTTGCTGTCTCATTTGGATATGCTGTTCTTTTCATAGACACAGCAGTATTATCCACGGTAGTTGTTGCTGCATTGCCACTGACGCTAATTTTGATAGAATGTTTATTGTTCTTATTTGCTGTTGTGATTGTACTGATTACACCCGTTGCAATGGGTTTACTTTCATCTAATTGACCCATTCCTTTTTCTGGTCCGTATCCCTTGCGATAGACATTTAGCATTGCAGTACCAGTACCTGATTCAAGTTCAGTAAGATCAACCTCATATTTAATATAATTTTCACCTGAAATACTATAATTGTTTTTATTTTTATTAAGTAATCTAGGATCATTGGCACCAAAAATAAAGCTTCCCTTAGAGCTTCCTTCAGGAATAACAACATCATAGCTAATATTAAAAACAGGTTTAGACTTGGCATCTAATTCATATTCCGGGGCGCCAATCCACTTAGCGTTATCCCAGCCTGTACCCATTAGGCCTGTTTCAAACCAGGATTCCTCTGAAGGTGCAACAAGTTTTCCATCTTTATCCCACACTTTTACGGTCCAGTAATATCTCGTTGTTGGATTTAATGCTTTCCCTTGATACTTAATATTATTAGATTTGTCTGACTCTATTTTTCCACTATCCCATATATCTCCGATAGACTTTGCAAGTTTATTTTTATCTGAAGCAACTATAATTTGATAGGCACTTTGTTTTTGGCCTCGTATATCTGATTCCATAATCCAGCTAAACCTTGGATTTGGCTTATCAATCCCAATAGGATTAGTGGAACTCTCAACCTCAAGATTGGTAATTGTTACACTTTCCTTTGCTGCCGCTACATTATTAGTGAAATTTAAATTAAAGATGCTTAGAAAAAACATAGAGATGATTATAGTGATACTAAGAATCCTTGTAAAAGTTTTTCCAGTTACCTTAATCATGCTATTCCCCTTTCAATTCATAGGAAAAGCCTGCGGACTAACAGAAAATAATCATTCTACAGGCTTTTCTAAGATTAGTAAAATTTAATTTTTAGTAAACTTCTTTCCACTCAGCTATGTTGCTTTGGTCAAATTTGAATGGGTCACCAAGCATGATTTGGGTTCCGTCACCGTCAGCCACGACTTCTTTTTCACCTAAATCGCCAGCAGTAAATTTATCGCCGACTTTACCAGTGATTTTGCCGCTTTCAAGCGCATCGGCTGCATATCCTGCTAAATAGCCAACATCGATTGGATTCCATAGGTACATCCAGTCGCTGACACCGCTTTCAATATACTCAGCCATTTCACTTGGTAATCCAAGACCAGTTAGATGTACTTTGTCTTTTAGACCTTTATCAGTTAACACTTTACCAGCAGCAGCAATACCTACAGTAGTCGGTGCAATGATCCCTTTAAGATCTGGATAAGATTTTAATAGCGCTTCAGTTTCACTAACACTCTTGTCTCGTAAGTCATCACCATAGGCAACTTTTACTAGTTCAATATCTTTGTATTTAGGGTCTTCCAGTTCTTTTTTCATCCACTCAATCCAGGTATTTTGATTTGTTGCTTGTGATGTCGCACTTAATACCGCAATTTGTCCTTTGCCGCCAATCATTTCGGAAATCGCTTCGGTTTGGATTCGGCCAATTCTTTCAGGGTCTGCCTGGTTTACGTGTACGATACGGCTTTTGGCATTAACAGCAGAATCAAGAGAAACTACTTTAATACCTTGATCCATTGCCTTTTTTAAAGCGGGCTCGAGGGCATCCGGGTCATTACCAGCAATCGCAATGGTGTCTACTTTTTGTGAAATTAATTCTTCAATCATTTGAATTTGCGCTTCAGCTGTTGGCTGATCTGGAGCTTTTAGGATGGCCTCATGGCCAAGTTCTTCTATTGCCTTTTTATAGCCTTCCATCATCTTTTCACCATAAGGATTCCCCGTGTTTTTGAAGACAATGGCAAATCTTTTCTTGCCATCCTTGCTGCCGCCACCGCTATCTCCGCCGCTGCTCGGTGCTGTTTGACTACACGCTGCTAACATTGAAAAAAACATGAAGATTGAAACAAATACCATAAACCATTTTTTCATTGTCTGATCCCCTTTTCATTTATTATTTATACAAACAGTCTAGGACTGCTTCGTAACAAGATTTAGAAATTATCCTGCTATTTGCTGCGATGTATCTTTAGCTGATTTTTGTTTTACTTTTACCTTTGGTTTTAAATTAGGTACCATAACTGCCGTGATTAACAGCAAACCAATAATAATCATTAACACTTGTGCAGGGATATTGATTAAGCCAAGACCATATCGAAGGTATCCAATAAGAAAAATGGCAATAATAGCGCCCAACATTTTACCTTTACCACCAGCAGTACTAATGCCGCCTAATACCACCATCGCAATGACGTCCAGTTCATAGCCTAAAGCAACGTTTGGTCTGGTACTGCCCATTCTTGAAGTTAAAAATAATGCTGTAACGGCTGCCATTAAACCAGCAAGCGTAAACACAATGATTTTGATTTTATCAACTTGAACTCCTGAAAACCGGCTCGCAGTTGGATTATTGCCAATAGCATATACCCTGCGGCCAAAGGTTGTTTTATGTAACAGGAGCCCAAATACTATGGCCAACACAATAAATGCAATCAATATGAACGGTATGCCATAGACATATCCCCAGCCAAAGAAACCAAACCATTCCGGAAAGGAACCTGCTGACTGATCCTCTAAGATGATATAGGCAATACCACGGTAAATAATCATTGTCGCCAACGTTACGATAACGGCCGATAATTCCTTGAATTTCACGATTAGCAATCCATTGATCAAACCACAGACAGCTCCAACGGCCAAGCAAATCACCACTGCGATTTCCATTGGTACTCCCAATATGTATAAATGGGCCATGACAACTGAAGCGAGTGCAACAATGGAGGCGACAGAAATGTCAATATCGCGCAGAATCATGATCAGCACCATTGGAAAAACAATGAAAGCTTTATCTAAAAACGTCATCGTTGCGTCTCGTAAATTATTAAAATCCAAATAAAAAGGTGATAAACTGGCATTTGTAATATTTACTAGAATAAAAAGCAGGATAAGCATCCATTCCCATTGAAGGAAGAATTTCTTAAACAAAAACTCTTTTTTGCTTATATTCTCCATAGCTAGATTTGCCTCCTCATTAGAGCATTTAAATCTACTCCTCTTTTAACTAGAGCATTTAACAATACAGCGATTAAAATGATGCCGCCTTGTATCCCGCTTTGCCAAAACGGTGAAACATTAATAAGCGGAAGAGCGTTATTTAAAATACCGATAAGTACTGCTCCCAAAATCAGTCCGGATATCTTTCCAGAACCTCCTGCGATATTAACTCCCCCTAGTACACATGCTGCAATAACGGTTAATTCATAGCCAGATGCCGTGTCACCTTGTGCTGAAGCAAATTTCGATACCCATAAGACGCCAGCAAGACCTGATAATCCACCCATTATGGTGTAAACTAGGAAAATAATTCGATCGTGGTTTATCCCGCTTATAATAGCTGAATCAGGATTGCTGCCTACCGCATAAATTTGTCTTCCTGTTCTCGTGTGGTTAATAAAATAGTAGAAAATAAGATAGGTAATAATAGCTATCATGATCAAGTTATTGATTCCTAGAAACGATCCGGTAGCAATTCCCTTAAAACTATCAGGCATCTGGTGGGCACTCACCCATTTACCGCCGCTAACCATAAAGGTTAATCCTCTAAAGATGTACATCATCCCTAATGTAGCAATAATTGGTAAGACACCACCTTTGGAGATGATTAATCCCAAAATACTGCCACTGACAACACCTACGAGGATACCTAACAGGATTGCCCAAATAGGATGCAGGTTAGGAGCAGCACCTACAGCTAATGCAGAAATCATACCAGATAATGCAAGTGTGGCTCCTATTGATAAATCAATTCCCCTTGTAATAATGACTAGCATCATCCCAACAGCTAAGATACTTAATATGGCTGTATTCGTAATCATATCGTTAAGATTTTCCAGCGTAAAAAAACTGGGATTTCTCAATTGAACTGCAATGGACAAAAGGATAATAAAACCTAATAATCCAACTTCCCGAAACCGGGCAATACTGGCACTAATCGAGACTTTCTCTGCCGATTTTTCTGCCATGCTAATCCCCCCTCTATATACCCGCCGCTTCTAATCTACCATCAATGGTCGAGGTCTTTTTATTTGCCATTGCCGCTTCTAAAATTGCTTCCTGCGTAGCCACTTTCCCGTCGATTTCTGCCGTAATTCTACCTTCACGCATAACAAGAATCCGATCACTCATGCTAATAATCTCTGGCATCTCCGAGGAGACCATAATGATTCCATATCCTTGGCATGCAAGATCGCTGATAATTTCATAGATTGCTGATTTTGCTCCTACGTCTACCCCTTTTGTCGGTTCATCAAGAATGATAATATCCAAGTCGGTTGTAAGTAGTTTAGCAACGGCTACTTTTTGTTGATTTCCGCCTGACAAAGAACTCACGAGATTATAAATATTAGGAGTTTTAACACTCACCTTTTTTGCTAGATTACTTGCTATCTCTTCTTCCTTTTTCTTATTTAACCAGCCTTTATTGGAAAAAAGATTTAAAGCTGGCAGGGTAATATTTTTGTCTATCCCCCATGAAAGGATGAGGCCCTGCTGCTGCCTATCTTCTGGTAAATACCCTATTCCCTTGTTCATTGCCTGCAAAGGATTCGTAAGCTTTGTTTCTACTCCTTTAACAAAAACCTTTCCTCTATCAGCAGGGTCAATTCCAAATAACGCCTGGCATACTTCGCTCCGACCGGCACCAACTAAGCCTGTTAATCCAAGAATTTCTCCTTTGCGGAGTGAAAAAGATACTTCTGCAAAAAATCCCGTCCTGCCAAGGTTTTCAACCCTTAAAACTTCTTCTCCCATTTTTGCTTCCGTTTTTGGAAAAAGCTGCTTGATTTCTCTTCCAACCATTGCAACAATCAAATCTTCATTAGAAATATCATGTACTCCCCAGGATCCGATATATTTAGAATCGCGGAAGACTGTCACTTGACTTGCCAGCCGGTACATATCCTCAAAACGATGGGAGATAAAAATGATGCTTGTTCCACTATCCCTTAATTTTTCTGTAATTCTATAAAGATCCTCACTTTCATTTCTGGTCAGTGCCGCTGTAGGTTCATCCATAATAATGATTTTGGCATTCGTTGATAAGGCTTTCGCAATCTCCACAATTTGCTGCTGGGCAACACTGAGCATTCCCATTAATGTTTTTGCATCAAAATTAGCACCAAGTTCACTTAGCAAGCTGTTTGCTTCAGCGTGCATTTCCTTCCAAAGAATTCTTTTCGATCTTTTCTGCACTTTTTCATGACCCATAAAGATATTTTCTGTCACACTTAAATCTGGGAAACAGGTGACATGCTGATATATTGCTGCAATCCCCATCTTTTGAGCATCTTTTGGATTTCGGAACTCAACCTCTTGACCATCTAAATACATCTTTCCTTCATCTGGCTTATGAACTCCTGTTATCACTTTAATAAAAGTAGATTTACCCGCACCGTTCTCACCCATTAGGGCATGAATTTCTCCTGGCTTTAATTTAAATTGAACATTGTCGAGAGCTTTTACACCTGGAAAGGTCTTGGTAATCCCTCTTAGTTCAAGCACATACTCAGACATTTTTTCACTCCTATCCGTTAAGCTATTTATTTCTAGTGGATGTAATCACTTTATTTGTATACGCTTACATAAAGATTACTCATTTTTACACCTTGGGAAAAGGAGGTAACATTCGGGTTAGGGGGTCGATTTTCGGTAATTTTCTAAAAATTAAAAAACCTCCCGATAGGAGGTTTTGATTGGTTAACTATATTTTGATTTTTCCTTATACTTTGAAGGTACTTCTCCAAAATACTTCTTAAAGAGTTTACTGAAGTATTTTGTATCTGAATATCCTACCTTTTCGGATATATCATAAATTTTTAAATCGGTTGTTAATAGTAGTTCTTTGGCTTTTTCTATCCTTGTTTTTGTGACAAAATCCAAAACGGTTTCTCCTGTTTGATTTTTAAAGAACTCACAGAAATAAGTAGGATTCATCGGGATTTCACGAGCAATCTTTTCAATCGTTATATTTTCTCCCAAATTGTCTAAAATCCACTGCTTTGAGATTTTAACTGGATCAGCTAGTTCTTTTTTATTTATTTGGTCCAAACTCGAAAATACCTTTTGCATCCAATCGATTAAATTTCTTCTTAATGATTGAAAATTAGCGGCTCTTTTTGTAAGATGAAGTGCCTCATGGATTAAAGGGATTTCATCCTTTTTATACGAGTATTTTAGCAAGTAATTCACTACCTGGACGGTTAGTAATTGAATATTCCGTTCAATTTCTTGAGGAGAGTTAAGTTTCTCAAGATCTTTTAAAAACTGTCTTAAAAGATCATGTGTTACACCGTCCATTTGAAAACGCTCAAGTGATTGCAAAATTTTATTAATAATTACCTCTAAACCCTTTGAATCATTTTTTATAACTTTATTATTTCTTTCAATAGAAGAAAAAGAATACACTTGATTTTCGCCATAAATCAAGCGAAATTGTAACAAAGAATGGAGGTTATCTCTCACGCTGGGAAGCAGTGTCAGGTCTTGGAACATTTCGCTTACAGCGATTGTATTGGATTGATGAGTATTACTTCTGATTTTTGATTGAAGTTTTTTTGCAAGCGAATATGCCAAGTTTTCCTCGTTGTCCTTGTTTTGAAGAAGTACCCAAAAGCAAGACCCTTCCCCCTTCCATAGCCAAAAAGGACAATTAGTATTTGTATAATTTTGTTTCAGGAAATCCATGATTACATTTTCTACACTTATAGAAACGTGTTCAGGATTAATGGCTGAAGTATCGTCCTTTGAAATGTTTAACAAAAAATAGTTCCCTAATGGAAAATCCCTTGTCCATTCAAGTTCAGACAGATCTCGATCCAGACCTCTAACAAATTCGTTTAGCAGTTGGCTCTGTTTAACGAAGTTAAGTTCTGAATCCATCTCCTCTAACCGTGCTGCTTCTGCCCGCTTATGCTGGATTTTTTCTTTAACTCTTTGAAGTTGTTCACGAAAGTCATCACGAATAATCGGCTTAACCATATAATCGACTGCCCCTTCACGAATGGCCGTCTGGAGGTATTTAAAATCA
Source organism: Neobacillus sp. Marseille-Q6967 (assembly GCF_946151075.1). Lineage (GTDB taxonomy): Bacteria > Bacillota > Bacilli > Bacillales > Cytobacillaceae > Neobacillus. The sequence continues at coordinate 2,247,336 of NZ_OX267715.1, forward strand.
TTAAAACCGCTGATAACAACCGCTTCAAAGGAAACAAAATTCTTTAATTCCTTGATTAGATCAAGTCCATCCATGCCGGGCATTTTTATATCCGTAATTAATAAATCAAATTCCAGCTCTCCCTGATGATAGTTGTTCAAACATTCAATTCCACTTGGAAAGCTGCCGACAATTTCAAACTCATCTGAACAGGATTGAACAAGTCGCTCTATCCCCCTTCTTATTCGAGATTCATCATCAACTACAATTGTTTTAACCTGCTTTGTATTCAATCTCCTTAACTCCTTCCACAAACTCTCCCAGTTGTTCCTGTGTTAACAAAGGAATCTTGATTGAAACTTCCGTCCCTTGGTTGATCATACTATCAATTTTTATTCCGAACTGTTCTCCAAACATCATAAGTACTCTCCCATGAACATTAATTAAACCGAATCTCGAGTCTCTTCTACCCATTGGATCTGTTTCTAGATATCTATTAAGTTCTGATAGTATTTCAACAGGGATTCCTGGCCCATTATCCTTTACTTTGAAAATTATTTCTTCTTTGTTAGGAGATAACATCAAAGAAATATCCAACTTAAAATTTTGCTGATGATCAAGACCATGTTTAATCGCGTTCTCCACAATTGGCTGTAAAATAAACTTTGGAGTAAAGTAGGCTTCCGTATCTATCTCGTCATGGATAAAGAAATCTATTCTGTCTTCAAATCTTATTTTTTGAATGGTTAAATAGTCTTTCATATGCAGGACTTCCTCATCAATTGTAACAATCTTACTTTTATTATTGATGGAAAATCGTAACATACGGCCGAGGAGAGACACCATTTCTACGACTGTGTCATCCTCTCCTTCTTCAACAGCCATACCAATCGTTTCTAGGGTATTGTACATAAAATGCGGGTTGATTTGAGACTGAAGGGCATAGAGTTCCGCTTCTTTTTGCTGAAGCTTAATTTGATAATTCATTTTAATTAAATCTCTTATCTCTTGTACCATGGAATTAAAGCTTTTTGCTAAAATACCAACCTCATCTGAACTATTAATAGATAGATCCACATCAAAATTACCTTTTTCAACCTCTTTCATGAGTCTTGTTAGGCGTTTGATAGGCTTTGATACATTCCAAGCTAGAAAAATGGAAATGAGTGTGCTTAATAAAACAACTACAATAAATACAATAATTGTGGTATTACGAACCACATCTGTTCTTTCAGTCAAATTTTTCAATGGGACACTTTGTTCGAGTACCCAGTCATCAGGACTTGTTCTGCTAATGCTTATTAACTTATTTTCTTCATTGGAAGTTGTTCGAAAACTACCATTAATATTGGGATAATCAGCTAAATCTTTATTGATCCGGCCAATTTTTTGCTGGTTAGAATGGAAAATAATATATCCATTCTTATCCATCAGTGAAATATCTGCATTATTATTTGTCTTGATATTCTCAAATATCGTTTTAAAGGATGACATTTCGATCGCAATAAATATCGCACCTAAATTCATTCGATTCTCTGTATCGGTAATCTGTCTCATTAAGAGTATGTAGGGTGGATTATTCTTAAACTTTAGATTCGTTTGACCCGGAAAAATAACGGCTTGTTTCCCATTTAACTCCATATCTTGTCCATATGGTATCTCAATGCTTTCGAAACCTGTGTATGAGACCTTTGAACTTTCAAATATTCTATTTTTCGATAAAATAAACACTCCTAATATATCTGAACTTCCCCCATTTATATAAGTCTTCGTTAAATAACTATTCACTATAAATTTATCGTGTAATAATGATGAATTGTTTTGAAAGGAGTCCTTCCTCAGCACCTCTATGACGGGTCCAGAATTATAAAGGAGGTCCGGAAGCTGTCTATAATCACGAAGATAGTCATTGATTCGTTCATGTGCCTGGTCCAAAATTTTTGGTATATTTTCGCCTACTTGTTCTTCGATTGATTTTGTATACTGATTGTAGGCTATATAGCCAAGTAAAGCCATTGGAATGACAGTAATGAAGATATACGTAACAATTAACTTTGTCATTAGTTTTAAGTTTTTCAGTTTCTTATATTTAAAAATCATATTGATCCACATTTTCCTTTGTAAAATCAATTGGTTCTCCCATGATCACCATATCGTCCTTAACACTGATTTTTCCTACCTGTGGGATTTCCTGCCGATCATAGGGCTTAATACCATCAAGAAGATTTGCTGCAAGAGCAACCGTTAAATAACCAAGTTTTTTAGGGCTCCATAGGGTAACTACCTGGGCTGCATCAATTTTTAAATATTCATTCATGGGATTAGGTGAAGATAAGCCAACCACAGCAACTTCACCTAACTTTCCTGCTTCCTTTACGGCTTGTGCTGCAGCCGGGGGCCCAACAGAAGAATTTCCAATGATCCCTCTTAAATTAGGATAGTCTCCCAAAAGTTCTTTGGCTATCTCATAAGCTTTATGTGGATCATCATCAGATGCCGCCACTTTAACAAGATTCATTTTTGGATAATAATCCCTTTGTTGAATTTTAATCCAACTTAGCCATATATTTAAATTTGCGGCAGATTTCGCTCCAGTTATAACCGCAAAATCCCCCTCCTCATTTACATTCCAGGCAAGTGTATCCATTAGATGTCTTCCTAATGTCTCTGGATCCACCATATTAATAAAAAACTCCCTAGAGCTTGAATGAGTATCTGCATCCCACGTAATAACTTTAATATTTTGATTTTGAGCCTTTTTCATCACCGATACCAGCTTGTCAGGATCATTCGCAGATACTGCAATAACGTCCACCTTTTGATCAATTAATTCATTAATGATCTTAACTTGTTGATTGGCATCAGCTACGGCTGGACCTTTATAAATCACATTAACCCCTAACTCCTCCCCCGCCTCCAAAGCACCTTCTTCGACAGCATTAAAATATGGTATATTAATGAGTTTTGGAACGAGGGCAACGGTAAACTGCTTTCTTTCATTTTTTTCAGTCGGGCTTTTTATTTCTCCCTTGGAATAAACAATTTCATATTCTGCTTGTTTACTGCAACCGCTTGCAAGCATAAGTAAAAGTAAGACAAACAAGCTAGTACTTTTTCTCACCATTTTCTATCCCCCCGATACTCTATATAGGAAGATTAATATGTTCGAAAATTCCTATTTTTCTAATATTTTAACATGGTCATCCCTTTTCGTGATATAAAAATAGGAAAAAAGGCGTCTAAGACGCCTTTCTCACTAGTATTTACTTTAAATAGAATACTTCCCGCAGCGGCTTGATTGGATCAGGTTCATTGAAATCAAAAGATCCTTTTACCATTTTTGACGTAATCGCATTCCAGCGGTTACAGACATCACTTTTGGCAATATAGTCAAAGGCGGCATCTACATTATCACATTCAAAGCAGTAAAAAAATTGGCTTCCATTTTGGAAGATGGAATAATTTTTGATTCCTGCTTTACTATGCTCATCAAGTATTTCTGGCCAGGGCACTAAATGTAGTTTAATGTACTCATCAAGATACTCCTCTTTTATCTCCCATGTCCAAGCGAATTTATTGCTTTTCTCCATACGATAAATCCTCCTTTGTTATAAAGTAATAGTTTAGCAGTTTTAAAAACAGACTTCGCAGCTAATGCGAAGTCTGTTTAGTTTAAGACCAGTTTATCTTGTAAACGCAGCAGGTACCCCGCCGTCAACTGTTAACATACATCCAGTTGTTTTATCCGATTTGGAAGATGCAAAGAATGCAATGGACTCTGCAATATCTGAAGTATAGATATTAACTAATAGACTAGTACGTTTACGATAGTGTTCTTCTAATTGATCAGGGTGGATTCCGTACGCTGCCGCACGTTCTTCACGCCATCTTGATCCCCAAATCGCTGAACCTTGAAGAACTGCATCTGGAAGAACAGAGTTTACGCGGATTCCATATTCTCCGCCTTCTGCTGCAATACATCTTGCCAAGTGTGTTTCAAGTGCTTTGACAGAGCTGTAAGCAGCAGCATTTTTCCCAGCATAAACTGAGTTTTTAGAACCAATAAATACCATGTTACCGCCAATGCCCTGCTGTTTCATTTGCTTGAATGCTTCGCGGGATACCAGGAAATAACCTGTACCTAAAACATTCATGTTTAAGTTCCATTCTTTAAGAGTAGTTTCGTCGAATGGACTTGAAGTTGCAAGACCGGCATTATTAACAATGATGTCCACTCCACCATAAGTTAATACCGTTTGATCGAAGGCTGCTTGAACTTGTTCTTCATTTGTTACATCCATCTTAACGGCAAGGGCACGGCTCGCACCAAATTGTTCATTAATTTCAGCCGCGACTTTTTCTGCTCCTTCTAGATTGAGGTCAGCAAGAACTACATGGGCACCTTCAGATACAAGACGGCGGGCTGTTGCACTTCCGATTCCTCCTGCACCTCCCGTGATAAACGCTACTTTTCTAGAAAATTCTGCTTCAGCGGGAGCTAGGGTTAATTTATATAATTCTAACGGCCAGTATTCCACGTTGTAGGATTCATTTTCACTTAAAGAAACAAAGTTTCCTAGTGTAGTAGACCCTTTCATAACCGCAATCGCACGATGATATAACGCCCCGCTAACTCGTGAGTTCGCTATGTCCTTCCCTGTGTTTACCATACCTACCCCAGGAATGAGGATTACTCGTGGAGCTGGTTCAAACATTTTGTCGCCTTCATGCTTGTTACACTCAAAATATTCTTTATAGGCAGCCTTGAAGTTAGCAATACCTTCTTTTACACTAGCAATTAAAGCTTTTACATCTTTTGTTTGCGGGTCCCAATTAACATAAAATGGCACCATTTTTGTATGTACCAAATGGTCTGGGCACGCTGCACCGATTTGTGAAAGTTCTGGTGCTTGATTGCTATTTACAAATTGAAGAACATCTTCGCCGCGATCATAGGTTAAAAGCATTTTCTTTTCTTCGCTTACGGCACCACGTATAATTGGCATTACTTTTGCTAGAATACCTGTTGCTTCTTCATCAGAAAGAGTTTCATATTTTTGACCGCCAAATACAGTTTCTTCATTAATTCTTTCGTTGATATATTGTTCTGCCTCATTGATAATTTGGATTGTTTTTGCATAGGATTCTTCTGAAGTTTCTCCCCATGTTACAAGTCCGTGTTTTTCCATTAATACTAATTCTGCATTCGAATTGTTTAAAACCCCTTCTGCGATCATTTTCGAAAGGGTAAAGCCAGGGCGTACATAAGGAACCCAAACAAAACGATTTCCAAAAATCTCTTCCGCAATCTGCTTTCCATTATCTGCACAGCAAAGGCTGATAATTGCGTCTGGATGGGTATGGTCTACATGTTTAAATGGCAGGAACGCATGCAATAATGTTTCAATTGATGCTCTTGGGTGCTTGCTGTCAATCATGCAATGTGAAAGATAAGCCACCATGTCTTCATCCGTCATTTCATCGCGTTCGAATAATGGACGAATATCTTCTAAATTTAGTCCTGTAAAGTTTTTCGCTTTCATTGTTGCTAAGTCCGAACCACTTCCCTTAACCCACATCACTTCAATATCCCGGCCACGGAAATCTTTTTCCACAGTTTTCATGGATGTGTTGCCGCCGCCCCAGTTACATACCGCACGATCGGTTCCAATTAAATTAGAACGATATACTAACTCCTCTACCCCTTTTGAAACCTGTGAAGCTTTTTCATGATCCCAAAAATTCTTTACCATTCCGAAATCCCCCGTTTGAATGTTTATTAGCTTCTGAATCCATTATAATATATCTTTGTTTATTTTTGAATATCTATTTTAAAATTTGTTTTTATTTTGTTTTTTGCGTGTCCCTTTGGTTTTCACAAAAAAAATCTGCCCCGTAAGAAGGACAGATTTGTTTTATTAAAGATCGTTAATAACGATATAAGATGCTTTTACTGGCCCATGGACACCAACGACAAGATTTAGCTCAATATCTGCCGAATTACTTGGTCCGGTAATAAAATTTATGCAAGAAGCAACGCGGTCTGTTTTTTGATAAATTTCCCTCATTTTTTGAGCAGCTTGTGTCATTCTTGGAACAAGTGTACTTTTTGGGATAAGTGCAATATAAGTGGCCGGTAAAAAGCTAACCGTTCTTCCCTTGTTTTCATCACTAAATAAGACAACCGTTCCGGATTCTGCTAATGTGACTTCACTAATCGTAATTCCGACATTTGCTTTTTCTGCTTTTGTAATGTTTTCTGTTCCCTTAGTATAGTCCCATTCATGGATTTCAATATTTTGGGCTGGCCATTCTGATTTCAATAATGGGTCGAGACCCCATTGTGAGAAGCGTTCATCCTTCCAGGTAACGATTGGGCCGCCGCCGTATTCGGTTACTACTCCATTAAGGGTAAGTGGTAAATCTTTAAGATCCGTTGTTTTAATAGATGTATGAATTCTCTTACATTGTTCTTTTAACACTTCAACTAAATCATCTTGTGTCGCATCTTTTAATACCTCGTCTTGAGGGCGGAATTTCCAGTTTGGTTTTTCAACTGGAGTGGACTTTCGAGGACGCCCTAGCTGGCTGGCAATTTTGTTTAAAAAAGCTTCGCTATTTTGAATCGTTCCTGTCATCATCAATTGCCCCCTTTTTCTCTGTTTTTAAACCAATCTCTGAATCTCTCTTTATTTGGGGCTGGAAAATCCCGAATTTCCGTCCAAGCTTTAAGGGGCCCAGGCCCCTTGGATATCTTGTCTCCCACTGTAAATGGATTCATTGCCGTTGGAGCAATTTTCGAACCTATTTTATATAAAGTAGGCGAGGCCGCCCCTAACCCAAATGCTTTCATTGCCAGCTTTTCTGATATTGGTGCTTTTCCTTCCTTTTCCACGATCACTTCGCGATGTTTATGGAGCAGGTTATGCAGAGGAATCTTTACCGGACAAACTTCGGTACATGCCCCGCAAAGTGTAGATGCATATGGAAGTTCTTTGAATTCGTCATACCCGCCAAGTAACGGGGAAAGGACAGCGCCAATTGGCCCTGAATAAATGGAACCATAAGAATGTCCGCCGACATGGCGGTAGACCGGACAAACGTTCACACATGCCGCACAACGAATACATTGCAGGACGGATTGGAATTCTCCGCCAAGAATATTCGAACGTCCGTTATCCACGATGACAAGGTGGAATTCCTCTGGACCATCTACATCCAATTCCTCTTTTGGTCCCGTAAGGACGGTAATATAACTGGTTAATTTCTGACCTACTGCGCTTCTGGTTAACAAGGAAACTAATACTTCCATTTCTTCAAAGGTAGGTACAATCCGTTCCATTCCCATAACCGTAATTTGTGTTTTTGGCAGGGCCGTTACCAAATCAGCATTTCCTTCATTCGTTACTAAACTAAAAGAACCCGTTTCTGCAACTGCAAAATTACAACCGGTTATGCCGATGTCTGCTGTAAGGTATTCCTCGCGCAGCATCTCCCGGGCATGCCATGCTAATTCTTCTGGCTTTGATGTTTTTTGATAGTTGAGTTTTTCTTTGAATACATCACGGATCTGTTCCTTATTTTTGTGGAGAGCTGGAACAACAATATGTGAAGGGGGATCATGATCATCCACTTGGAGTATGTATTCGCCAAGGTCTGTTTCAATTACTTCACAGCCTTCCTGCTCCAACGTGGCATTTAAACTGATTTCTTCCGTTACCATCGATTTCGATTTTACAATCTTTTTGGCATTTTTCTTCCTGACGATTCCTCTGATATATTCATTTGCTTCTTCCTTTGTTTCCGCAAAAAAGACATGACCGCCCCTCTTTGCTACATTCTCACTTAGCTGCTCTAAATAGTAATCAAGGTTTTCCAGAACATGCTGGCGGATTTCTTCCCCATGTGACCGCCAATCCTCCCAGTTTCCCAACTCCTCTGTTGCATTGCGTCTTTTTACACCCATTCCATCTTGTGCACCCGAAACGGCACCGCGCATAAAGTCATCGTGAATGCCTTTATCAACGCGTTCCTTGAATTGTTCGTTGCTAATTTTCATTGCCATCCGTCTATCCCCCACCCTTCAATCCACTTATGGTCATGGTCTTGGTCTCTTGAGGAAACTGTATGAGACCATTTCTTTCGGTTACCAACTTGGTTTTGGTCACGTTAACGGGTTATGTGATTCTTTCCATTGATTACTATCTTCGTTTGGTCACATGATCCCTTTATGTGACCATTCCCTTCATTTTCTACCTTCGTTTTGGTCACATGAACCCTCTATCTGACCATTTCCATTAATTTCTACCTTGGTTTTGGTCACATGAATCCTCTATCTGACCATTTCTATTGATTTTTACCTTCGTTTTGGTCACATGAACCACTCTATGTGACCATTTTCATTGATTTCTACCTTCGTTTTGGTCACATGAACCCTCTATGTGACCATTTTCATTGATTTCTACCTTCATTTTGGTCACATGAACCCTCTATGTGACCATTCCCGTCTATTTCTACCTTTGTTTTGGTCACAACCACTCCCCTCTTACCAGTCAACTTTTTTATCGACTATTTAAAACTTCAGCAATATGTAAAACCTTAATCGGCTTACCTTTACGGTCTATTCTTCCGCCTATATTCATCAGGCAGCCTGCATCTGCTCCAATAAGATATTCTGCACCTGTGTCTTCTACATGGCAGACTTTTTCATCGACCATTTGCTCTGATATTTGAGCCATTTTTACTGAAAAAGTTCCACCGAACCCGCAGCACTGCTCTTTTCCTGGTAGCTCTGTAAAGTTTAGCCCTTTGACATTTTTTAAGAGAATCATAGGAGCTTCTGTTACCCCTAGCAATCTAGTCATATGGCAGGAGGTATGATAGGTGGCGCTTCCTTCTAATTTTGCTCCGACATCCTCCATCTTTAATACATCGACAATGAATTGGGTAAGCTCATATGTTCTTTCCGCCAGTTTTTTCGCTTTCGGCTCCCAGACTGGGTCTTCCTTAAATATATGAGGATACTCGTGAAACATAAAAGCACAGGAACCTGATGGAGAAACCACATATTCTGCATCCTGAAATGTATCAATCATCCGTTTCATTGCCTCTTTCGATTCTTTTGTATACCCACTATTATATGCTGGCTGACCGCAGCAGACTTGTGAATCTGGGAAATCAATTTCGCACCCAAGCCGCTCAAGCAACTCAACCGTTGCTTTTCCTACATTGCTTTGGAACATATCAACAAGACATGTTGCAAATAAACTCACTCTCATTCCTCTTCCATCCCCTTTAAGCAAAATAGATCTTGGTCTTAATCAAAAGTCACTTTTATTTATTTTTGTTTTATTATATTATATTTTTGTTTTCTTTTGAAAGATAGTAGAAAAATTAATTTTATTGAAAATCATCTTTTATAATAAAAAAATCCTTACCACCTAATGGTAAAGATCCTAATTTTACTGACCTAAAACAGTATTTTGGATAGGTAAACTACAGCCGCCACAGTAAAACTGCTAAAGATGGTAGTCAGGATGACCGCTTGGGAAGCATATTCCGGATAATTATTATACTCTAGCGCCAGCAGCGCACTATTTCTAGAAGTGGGAAATGAGCTGGCAATAAATAAAGCCTGTGCTGTAATACCTGTTAATCCTAACATGCTAATAACAAGAAGCCCAACAATAGGAGAAATCATCAGCCTTCCAATTAAAATCCAAACAATTGGCTTTGAAATTTTGGTGATTTTTAAGTAAGCCACTTGGGCTCCAAGGGTAACTAGTGCAACTGCCATAAACGCATTGGAAGAATGTTCAATCGGCCTCCACAAAAATTCGGGTATCTGAACATCAAACCATTTCAACAGTGAAGCTAATAATAACGCATAAATAACCGGAAGCTTCATAATTTTTCGTAAGATTTCTATTCCGCTGCTGCGGGCAGATACACAATTGAAAAAACCATAAGTGAAAGTAAGGAGATTCTGAAAAATCGAAGTGATTATTTGTATCAACATGCCGGAAGGATGAGCGGCGAATACCATTTCACTTACAGGAAGACCATAATTACCTGAATTGCTTAGAACCATGCTGTTTTTAAAGGTCGCTGTCAGCTTTCGGTCAAATTTATTTACTTTCGCTATTAGCATGCTCATCAGGATAAGAAGGATATTAAAAATGATTAAAAATAGTAACGTTTGGCTAATTAATTCACTTGTCAGCTTACTCTCATAGATATTTACAAAACAAACAGCAGGCAATAAGAAATACACTGTCAAAGTTGACAGTGTAGATAAATCTAGCTTAATTAGGCGCTGCAGGACAGCACCCGCTCCTATTAACAAAAAGATTGGAAAAATAATATCTAGCAAAATATGAAACAAAATATTCATCTTACTTACCTTCTCTCTAAATCTATACAGTCATTATGCTAGGTGATTCATCGTTAAAGTAAATAACCTCTGATAGAATTTTACATCCTCTGACCGTTTTTAAAGCTTCTCTTGCTTCCTTTTCGGTATTGAACTCAAACATTGAGATATTGTTTCCCATAGAATAGACAGTAATAACCCACATAAAATCATCTCCGTCCTATTTTTTAATTAATTAAAAAGGAATAATGCCCAAGATAATTGCAACGGCTGTCATAACTAAAGTTGATCCGCATGCCCATTTAAGGAATGTCCGCTGTAATTCGCCAAAATCTTCTCCTACCATTCCTACTAATAAGTACGTTGAAGGTACGAGCGGGCTTAATAAATGGACTGGTTGTCCCATAAGTGATGCCCGTCCAATAACCGCAGGATCGATTCCGTAGACGCTTGCCGCTTTGGAAAGCAGCGGTAATACTCCATAGTAAAATGCATCATTTGACATAAAGAATGTTAAAGGTGCGCTAATCACCGCCGTAATTAGTGCAAAATGGGATCCAAGTGTATCTGGTATATATGAAATCATGGAGCTTGCCATGGCATCGACCATTTCAGTTCCTGTCAGAATACCAGTAAAAATACCTGCAGCAAAAACCATCGAAACAACCGATAAGGCATTATCCGCATAATTGGCAACTCGTTCTTTTTGGTCACTTAATTTAGGATAATTAATCGTAATTGCTATTGCAAATCCAAGCATAAATAATACGGTTGTAGGAAGGACTTCTTTAATTAATGCAACTAGTAGAATAATCGTTAGAAAATAGTTTACGAGAATCAACTTGGGACGTTTTAAGTAAGCTTCTTCTGATGTAGCTGCTGTCATAGCCATCGTGCTGTAATCAATTTGAAGGACACCAATTCGTTTTCGCTCTTTTCTCCCAAGGCAATAGGCCATGAACAATACAAACAATATTCCTCCAGCCATACTAGGTATAACAGGGGTAAATATATCAGACATCTCAAGATTTAATGCCGTCATCGCTCTGGCAGTCGGTCCGCCCCACGGAAGCAGGTTCATGACTCCTGAAGAAGATACCGCAATTCCTGCCAGCACCAATGGCTTCATACCAATACGCTTATACAAAGGCAACATAGCAGAGATCGTGATCATATAGGTAGTGGTTCCGTCACCATCTAGGGAAATCAATAGTGCTAGAACTGCCGTTCCAATCGCTATCTTAACCGGGTCTCCCTTTACAACTTTCAAAATCGTTGAAATAATCGGATCAAAAACTCCTGCATCAATCATGATTCCGAAAAAGAGAATCGCAAATAATATCATAATTCCAGTAGGCGCTACACTCTTTATTCCTTCGAGAGCCATTGGGCCCATTTCCTTCCCAAATCCACCCATTAATGCAAAAATAACAGGAATTACAATTAGTGCAATCATAGCGGGAAGGCGTTTTGTCATAATTAATATCATAAATGTGATAATCATTAAAAATCCTAATATTGCTAGCATCGTCTTCACCTCTTTAGTTAGTAAATTAAATATAATCGAAATATTCAGTAGTGAAAACGTTACCAAAATAAAGTTATTAACGTAAATTAAATTGATTTTGTACATTAAGTTCATAAGAGGGTGATTTTTCCAAATAGGAGTATAAAAAGAAGGAGGCAATGTTTGCCACCCTCTCTATACTGGATAATATTTTCTTTCCGGCCTTCCGACAATTCCATAAACCACTTCCGCTCTTACTTCCTGATTGGAAGAGAGATATTCCAAGTATCTTCTTGCGGTGATCCGTGAAGCACCAATTTCCTTTCCAACCTCTTCAGCTGAAAGTCCTTCTTTATTTTCACGAAAAACAGCCTTTACTTTCCCTAAGGTAATTTCATCAATTCCTTTTGGTAATCCTGAACTCTTTACGATCACTTCATGATTTCCTTTTCGAAAAAGCAAATCAACATAATTCTGATTCACATCTTGAATGGAGGAAAGAAGTGAATATTTTTTTATATACTCCTGAATGACTTCATCAAACCTTTCCCTGCTTACAGGTTTGATTAAATAATTTTCAACTCCATAGCTTAAAGCTTTTTCCAGGAAAACTTTATCTGTTGCGGCTGTGATCATAATAATGCTGACTTTAGGGAATTTCTCCCGAATTAAGGGAAGTAACTCTGAACCTAGCATATCAGGCATATAAACATCTAATAGCAGTAGGTCAGGAGTGTTCTGCTCTAATAAATGTAAGGTTTGCTCCCCATTTAATGCTTTACCCGCCACATCTATTTCTTTAAACTTATATAAGAACTTCTCATGTATATCAGCTATTCGAAAATCGTCTTCCGCGATGATGACTTTTATCTTATCCAACATTCTCAACTCCTTGCACCGTCTTTGGGAGATACACTGTAAATACCGTACCACTTTGCGGGTGGCTATGTACTTCAATCATCCCATTTAATTCTAAAACGGCCTCTTCAGCGTTTGATAATCCAAATCCCCTTGGTTCTTTGCCACTTTTAGAGGTAAAGCCTCTTTCAAAGAGGAGGGGAATTTCTGCTTCACTTATTCCTCTGCCATTGTCTGAAATCTCAAATATAATATCCGTTCCTATATCCGTAGCAAAAAACATAACCAGAGGATTCTTACAATCATAAACAGCTTCAAAAGCGTTATCGATTAAATTTCCAAGAGTCACAATTAAATTAGGAAGTTTAATATGAGATGGCAATATCTCCAAATAGCTATCTGAAATAATCTCAAACTTTATTTTCTTTTCTGATGCCTTTGCTAGTTTTCCTAATAAAATTGCCTGAACTTTTGTATCTTTAATTTGATTAAAAACAACGGAATTCTGAAGTTCCATTGTTTTTGTTTCATTCTGTATCATATTGATTGCCTCGTTATATTCACCAAGTTGCAGCAGACCCAATAAAACGTATAACTTATTGGTAAATTCATGGGTTTGCGCACGAAGATCCTCCGAATATCTTTTTACTTCTGATATCGTATTTAGCATTTGCTCAATCTCTGTTTTATCCCGAAAAGAAGCAACAACCCCTTTAATACCTGTTTCATCTACGATAGGGGTACTATTAACGATCACGGTTTTATCTTTCCAAACCATTTCCTTATCGGTTTGAGAGTGTCCCGATTTTAGTACTTCGTATAAATAGTTCGAAGGAAACAGCCCATCGACTTTCCTATTTCTAACGGTTCCCTCTAAATGTAAAAGCCTCTTTGCCTGTTGATTCATCATCGTAATGTAGCCCTTTTTATCTATTGCTAAGATCCCCTCTTTTACCGAATGAAGTACAGCATTTTTCTCTTTATAAAGAGAAGCAATCTCGTATGGCTCCAGTCCCATTGTATCCCTGCGGATATTTCTCCCTAATAAACTACTTCCAATTAGTGAAACCAAAATGGCAATGAAGGAAACAAATAGCACTCTACTAATATTCTTAATCATTTGCTGATGGACATCCTCCAGAAGAAATCCTACAGAAACGATTCCAATAATCTCTCCCTGGTGATTAAATATAGGGGATTTCCCTCTAATAGATGGTCCGAGTGAGCCCTCTGCCTTCGAGACATAGTACTCACCTTTGATTAAAGCTCTATCACTGTCTCCCCCTGTCATTTCCTGCCCTATTTTGGTGGTTATAGGGTGAGAATATCTGGTGCCATCTTTATTTCCGATCACGACAAATTCGGCACCTGTTTCTTTTCGGATTTTTTCTGCAATTGGCTGTATTGTTTTGGAAGGATCGTTTGTTTGAAAAGCATCAATGATCGTCGGTATATATGAGACCGTTTTCGAAAGTTCAAGTGCCAGCCTGCCCTTATTTTCTTCGATTTGTTTACTTTCCATAAAACTATAAAATCCTGTCATGATCAGAATTAATAATAAACTTAATGATAGGACGAGTCCGAATATTTTTGTTTGAAGAGATACTTTTATTGACTTCATGCTGTATACCTCCTGCTGAATTACAAAGTCATCCTGATACGATATATACCCGCTCTGGGCGTCCTACCGTTCCGTAAGATAAATCCGCTTCTATTTTTTCAATGGTTACTAAATGTTCCAGGTAACGTCTTGCTGTGGTTCGGCTTACACCAATTTCTTTTGCAACACTTTCTGCAGTTAATCCTATTTCTACTTTTCCAAGAACCTCCATTACTTTTTCAAGTGTTAGTGGATCGATTCCTTTGGGAAGGTATGACTTGTCGTTGCTAACACCTTCTACTTCTTTTCGTAATAGCCTGTCTACCTCTTGTTGGGTAATGAGTATATTTTCTTTTTCTAATTGTAATAGTTTTTGGTGATACTCCTGATATCTAAGTAACGATTGTTTAAAGCGTTCAAAGACTACTGGTTTAATAATATAATCAAATACACCTATACTAATGGCTTCTTGTACTTTATCAAGTTCTTTCGTGGCTGTAATCATAATGACATCCATTTGTTTTGTCAATTGTTTAGTTTCTTTCAGTAAATCCAGCCCGTTCATATCTGGAAAATAAACATCGAGCAAGAGCAAGTCAGGCTTAAGGATGTCAATTAAGGTTCTTGCTTCTACATAACTTGCAGCAATCCCTACTATTTGAAATCCTTCTATCTGTTCAATAAACCGTTTTTGGATTTCTGCGATCCTTAAATCATCCTCTATAATTAACACTTCGATATCCTGATTCCCCATTGCGTACTTCCCCCCTGCTTTTTGGTAACGCCACAGTGAAAATCGTACCTTCTCCCACATTAGATGAAAATGTAATAGATCCACCTAAATGTTGAATAGCGTTCTGAACTAAACTAAGTCCAATTCCGGCGTTACTATTTTTGCTCTTTGTTGAAAAACCCGCGTTAAATATCTGATCAAACATCTTCTCGTCTATCCCATCGCCATTATCTTCCACCTCAATTATGAGTTCCTTGCCAAGGTCAGTTAAAAAAAGCGAGACTCGCTTCTCCTTCTTCTCCGTTCCCCTTACTGCCTCAAAAGCATTATTGACTAGATTCCCAATAATGGTGACCAATTCATCCCGATTCATATCATACGGAATATCTTTAAAGCTGCTTTCTCTATCGATTGAAAAATCTACTTTCATTTCACTAGCCAAACTTACCTTTCCTAAAATAAAACCAGCAAGAATGGGATCAGGTACTTCCTTCATTAAAAATTGAATGAATCCTTGAGCTACATCGACCTCTTTTGATATAAAATCAATGGCTTCTTTATAGGAACCAAGTTGAATCAGACCGAGAAGGGTATATAAACGATTGGAATATTCGTGTGTTTGAGCACGTAATCCTTCTGCATAGGCTTTCACATGAGATAATTCCTGCAGCAATTGAGCGAGTTCAGACTTGTTACGGAAACTAGCGACAGCACCAATGACCTCCCCTTTTTTATTAAAAATAGGAATTCGATTGGCCAAAAAAGCGGTTCCAAAAATGAGAATTTCTTGATCATATTCTGCTTGTCCGGATTCAACTACTTTTAGTAAATGGGTATTTTCTAAGACTTCATCAATTCTTTTTCCCCGCAGCAAAATATCGTTTGGAACCCGCAAAATTTTATGTGCGGTTTCATTCACAACGGTAATCCGGCCATCTGTACCAATGGCAATAATCCCTTCATGTATGGACTCAAGTATCGCATGTTTCTCTTGATACATCCAGGCAATTTCTTTTGGTTCAAGTCCAAACATCGCTTTTTTAATATTAAAAGAGATCAATAGGGCAGCCAGTAAACCTCCTATCAAAATTAGGAATGTTGCCGCAAAGATTTTTTTCTGTATTTTGGAAATTTCGTTTTGAATATCTGTCTGGAGATACCCGACTGAAACCACACCAATTACCTCTCCCTGATAAAAAATTGGTGCTTTCCCCCTAAGAGACGGACCTAATGTCCCAGTAGATTCAGAGATAACTGAGTCTCCGTTAAACACACGGTCATTATCTCCCCCGACCATCTTTTGCCCTAACCTTAGTGGATTTGGGTGGGAATACCGGACTTCCTCACGGTTACCTATTACGATAAATTCTGCCCCCACCTGTTTACGGATCTTTTCGGCAATCGGCTGAATAATCAAAGCGGGATCATCACTTTGAAATGCCTCTTGAATCTCAGGCATGTTTGCAATCGATTGGGCGACCGATAATGCTTTAGATCCAATTTCATGTTTAAGATTCGATTCCATAATATTTTTAAACGTAATTTCAAAAATGATTCCTATCGAAACAATAAGAATAACAATTCCAAGCATTAATTTTGTATGTAAACGCATGCAGACACCTCTCTTCTTATTATAGTAAAAAAACTCCTTAAAAAAAGGAGTTTTCGAATTAATTGAATTATTTATCCCTCGATGTTTATAATGACATCTTTGCCCCGTCTTTTCATCATAAATGGTATTAGTAGCCATAGGAGCATAATAAGAAGGAAAGCAAGAGAAATCGGCCGGGTAATAAATACACTGAAATCGCCATTAGAGATCGTTAATGCTCTCCTCAAGTTATTCTCAACCATCGGCCCTAATACCAGCCCAAGAACAAGCGGTGCAATGGGATAATCGTTTTTACTGAAGAAATAGCCAATTACTCCGCATCCCAGCAGCAGCAATAGATCGTTGGTGGAGACTTGAACGGCATAAACACCAAAAATCGAGATGGCAATAATGGTTGGGATTAGGAATTGTTTTGGCGTTTGAATAATTTTTGCAAAAACCTTCACCAGGGGAAGATTTAGAATTAACAACATGATGTTTCCAATAAACATACTTGCAATCAGTCCCCATGCTACTTGGGGGTGATCTTCAAATAATAACGGTCCCGGCTGGACGTTGTACATCATCAAAGCTCCCATTAGGATAGCCGTTGTCCCTGAACCTGGAATTCCTAAGGTTAATAATGGAATCATTGCCCCGCCGGATGCTGCATTATTTGCCGATTCTGGTGCCGCAACCCCTGCAATCGTTCCCGTTCCAAATTTTGAAGGAGTTTTTGAAATCTTTTTTTCAAGAATATAAGAAAAGAATGAAGCGAGTGTGGCCCCTGCACCTGGCAGAATTCCTACAAAGAAACCTAGTAGAGAGCCCCGGGCAATCGGTCCTGCCGATTCTTTTAATTCGTCTTTAGAGGGAAGTAAATTATTAATCTTTGCAATCTCGGTATCTTCCTCTTCTTTTTCCAAGATCGTCTTAAAAACCTCACCTAGTGCGAATAAACCCACTGCAATCGTTAAAAACTCAATTCCCTGAAAGAGCCATGGAACATCGAAGGTAAATCTGGCAATACCCGATACGCTGTCAATGCCAATTGTGCCGAGGAGCAAACCACAAACCGTCATGATTAAAGCTTTGGTTACCGATTTCCCAGCCAATCCGCTAACGGCGCCCAGTCCTAAAAGCATTAAGGAAAAATACTCGGCAGGCCCAAATTTGAGGGCTACTGCTGATAATGGTTTTGCTAATGCAATTAATGCGATGATTGTAATAACCCCAGCAACGAAAGAACCGATTGCCGCAATGGACAGGGCACTTCCAGCTCTTCCGTTCTTGGCCATTTGGTATCCATCCAATGTGGTGACGACCGAAGAGGATTCCCCGGGTGTGTTTAATAGAATCGATGTGGTCGAACCGCCGTACATCGCCCCATAATAAACTCCAGCAAGCAAAATAATTGCACTCGTTGCCGCTTGTTCCGGTGGAAGTCCGCCCGTAATAGAAGCCGTTACTGGAATGAGGAGGGCTACGCCGCTCATCGGTCCAATTCCAGGTAACACACCAACAGCCGTTCCAATTAACACCCCAATAAAAGCAAAAAGAATATTATACCAAATAAGGGCTGTCCCAAATCCCTGAAATAAATAATCAAGTGTACTCATCCTTTAACCTCCCCCCTAGCGGATTATGAGAACCAAACCGGCCATCCTGGCAGGGTCCCCTTTAAAATCTCGACGTATAAAAAATAGACAAGTCCTGAAAAACTAGCAGATATGATTAGGGATGTCATCCACTTCGTGCGTTCCATCGTTTGGAAACAAACAAATAAAAATAGAAATGTTGTGATGACATACCCTATCGTTTCCAATGTTAAAATATAAATCAATGTAGCAGTAAAGATGATTAAGAAAGGCTTGTACTGTATCTTTTCTTTGGAGCTATTCTTATTTTTTATAATGATTGTTTCATAGAATAAACGAATACTTAATAAAACCAAAATGCTGCCAAGAATAAGAGGAAAAATATCAGGCCCAACGGCACTTCCATAAGAAGAACTTGCTAAATTCTTACTTCCAATAATAAAAAGAACACCAATTGCGAGAAACAAAACAGATGCTACTCGATCGAACTGAATACTCATTTGAAATCCCCTTTCAGAAATATAAGGGAAGGAGAAGTAAACTCCTTCCCAATTCTTTTACTTCTGCATACCTAAAGCTGTTAGTAATTGCTGAACCTGGCTTTCCTGCTCTTCTAAGAATTTTTTAAAGTCAGCACCGTTCTTATATTCCATTTCCCAGCCCTGCGTTTCTACTTCTGTTTTCCATTCAGGAGTATTTACGAGCTTTTCGATTGATTTTTCCCAATATGATTTTGCTTCTTCTGACATTTTTTCCGGACCAAAAACTCCGCGCCAAATGGTAAACTCGGCATCAATTCCCTGCTCTTTCGCTGTTGGCACATCTTTAAAATCTCCGGAGACACGCTCTGTTGAGGTAACTGCCAAGACACGGACCTTACCCGCCTTTAAAAACTCTTTCACACTTGAGGCATCCGTTCCAATAACATCTGCGTTACCTCCAAGCAATGCAGTAATGGCTTCACCGCCGCCATCATATGAAACGTATTTCACCTTAGTCGGATCCACCCCATACTTATAAGCTGGTAGAATGGAAATCAAATGATCCATGGAACCTGGTGCCGATCCTCCTGCAAATGTTAGTTTACTAGGATCTTTCTTAACCTCTTCCAACACTGATTTTAAATCGGTAAATTTGGAATCCGCTTTAACAACAATTGCTCCGTAATCTTTTGTCAGCTGCGCCAATGGTGTTGTATTTTTGTATCCATAGGGACTGTTACCTTCTTTTTTCAGATTGTTGATTATAATCGGCGGTGAATTGACAAAGAGCATTTCGTTATTTTCGACTTGCTGAGTAGCATATTCCGCCATAAATACAGCACCGCCGCCACCTGGCTTATTCTCAACTGTTAAAGGCTGTTCGACAATCTTTGTCTCACTTAATACTTTCGTTAACGAGCGGGCGGTTAAATCCCAGCCACCTCCTGCACCAGATGGAGCCACCACTGTAATCGCTTTCTTCGGATAGCCTGTACCTTCTTCCTTTTTGCCAGAACCTGCTGTGTCATTGCTGCTGCAAGCTCCTAGACTTAATGCCAACACACCTGCACACATTACTGCTGAAATTTTTTTAATAGAAAACATTTAAAATCCCCCTTTGTAACCGTTTTCTTAATTTTACAAAATTTTTGAATAGTTTATAGATTATGCATTTAAGTAGCATTAAAAACTTAATAACCATTTTGTTCATTTTGTTTACGAGTGTTTAACATATCTTCATAAAAAAGAACCTCGAAATAATTATCGAGGTTCTTTTACTTTATAATTTTTTCAGCTATATTGACTCACTAATGTTCTGCTCCTCGCCATTCTCTTGTTTAAAGGTGTTACCGAAAATTTAAGCTGTCGATTCGAAGATCAGGTGCATGGAATTTAACATAAATGGTTTGCTGCCCTTTCGGCGCATTTTTGCCCAACTCTACTGTCACATCCGTGTACCCTAATTCATTAACGGTTACACCAACATTTTCAATTGTGTATGTTTTCTTACTTGTCGTTGGTACATTAATTTCCGCAAAAGGTTTGCTATCCAAGGAGCCTGCGTGTAACGTTATTTTACCGCCGGCAACATCTGAAGCAACGGAAGCCGTTACTTTGTTAGAGCCAGTTAACACTACTTTCGGAAGCGCTACCCATGATCCGTCTTGTTTAGAACGGACCGCATGATACCCGCCAACAACCTTCTCATCTTTTAAGTTTTCAGCTGTTCTTGCTTTTGATACTTCGTGATAGACTACCTCATTGGAGGCGAATGCATGGTCGAACACATTAAACGCCTTATTTGTTGGGAGTGCCGCAAGCGAGTCCCCAGCAATGGCGATTTCTTTTTCTCCACGGATATCATCAGAAGAAGCTCCTACCATAAGAGCATAGTTCCCTTCTTCTACAAGGAAATCAGCAGCATTTACATCCCAAATAGCCAAATCATTAGGATCAACTGTAAGAGTTACTGTTTTGGTTTCACCGGCAGCTAAGGATACCTTTTCAAAGGATACAAGCTGCTTTTGAGGTGCATAATCACCATAAGCAGATTTTTTGTTTTTCGCATACAGTTGAACAACCTCGGAGGTGTTTACTGCACCGTTATTTTTGACTTTTACCGTTACTTGGATAGGACCATTTTCGTTAGCACTTTTTGGTGCATTAAAATCACTGTATTCAAAGTTGCTGTAAGAAAGGCCATAACCGAACGGGTAGGTCACCTCTGCATCCGTATACATGTAAGTAAGTTTTGATTCAATCGGGTCAGCGTTCGTCATATCAACTGTAAAACGAGGGTCCACTCCATCTAACGTTACAGTAGTATTACCTTCAGGAATGACGTATTTATTGATTTCCGGTAATGCTGACATATCTGCGTACCATGTAGAAGACAGACGACCTGTCGGGGCATAGTCGCCATAAAGAACTTGAGACAATGCCAAGCTATCATACTGGCCGCCGTATGGCTGGTATACAATCGCTGATACATTTGGATTGTTTTGAATCTTTTCCATGCCTACAGGGAAACTTGATTTCACAACAACAACGGTCTTTTTCCCTTTTGCAGCAAAAGCAGAAGACACTTTCTCAACCAATTCGTAATCCGCATTACTCATATTTAAGTCAGAACGATCATTTCCTTCTCCTGCGCTATGACGAGGAATTGCTCCAACGAAAACAACAGCATAATCGTCCGTTTCCGCACGCTTGACCGCTTCAGAGCCTACTTCCTTTACAACTGTTTGTTCGAATTTCACATCATCATTTCGTTTAGCAGCATTTTCTGCATTGCCAAGTGTAGTTGCTGAAGCCTTTAGTTTTCCGTCTGAACTAGTTGTAATAAAGCGTCCATTTGAATAATACCAATTGGTGAAATCCCCTGAAAAACCGGTTCTGAAACCGCTTGAAATAAGCGAAATAGACTGATCTTCATTGGTCTCCATTCGAATGGTTGGCGGGATTGCACTTGTTTGCCCAACCATCTGTGCAAGATCCCAGTCATTATTAGTTAAGTTTAATGCAGTAGTATTTGTATTTTCCACAGCTGCATTCGCCGTATTAGGGGATTTTACCCAATTCCCGTTCTTTAATGAACGCAAGCTGTAACCTTCTTGTCCCCAATTATAAACCTCGAACAAGTGGGAAGGGTTATTGAGATCTAATGGTTCGGAAGTTGTTACTAGCTGTGAACCTTTTGCAACATCCGGAGCATTAACGTCAGCTGTAACGGTTTGGCCGTTCAGTTTAGAATTTAATGCTACAACTTTAACGGCTGGGTCATACGAGACGTTGTTAGCTCCATTGGCTTTAATAATTGCCGACAATGGGGAGGTACCTGAGTTTTCAATTTTTGGCGTTGTTCCTACAGAATAGGTAGTTTTAAACCTTGAATCTGCATAAACTCCAGAAACTGCGGCTTTCTTGTTTTTCTCAAGCGGCAGCGTTCCGTCGTTCTTAAGCAAAACGATACTCTCTTGAGCAGCTTGTAAAGCTACTTTCTGATGTTCAGGTTCATTGAACGTGGCAAGTTCGGCCCTCACATCTTTAGCTTCTTGGGCAAATGGATAATTCTTCGGAATTCCGTTTTCATCCACTTCGTTAAAAATACCGACACGAACCATTTGGTTCACATGCGGGCGAGCAGCTTCAATCAGGTCTTCTTTGGTAACGCCGTATCTACCTTCTTCAACCGCGTCCACTACAGCTGCTACATCGTTTAAAGCATTTTGTACATTAGGTCCCGGACGTCCTGCGTTTGCTTTAGCTAAAATCATTAGGATTGTAGCATTTGTTCGATCTGTTGCATATTGAGTATCATACCCATTCCCTTGCATATTTGCTTGGAAGACGAGTTGGTCACCATTAAAGTCCGGTGAACTGTACACCCCGTACTTAGAATAGTTATTGGCATGAATTTGGTACGGAGAAAGAATGTTTGGAATTCCGTTGGTACGGCCGAATGACGTCATGACCCCTGCCACCGAACCGGAACTAAGCGCTTTCAACGGACTGCGAGTCTGATATTCGTAAATTGACCGGGCACCTGCACTGTTACTAGCCGTTTGGCGGAACCACTGTGCGTTATACACGGAAAAATGCTTTGTTCCCACCGGCGCACGCATCCAGAATCCGTCGTCACTTTTTTCTTGATCAGTACCACTTAAACCAGCTGCCATATTATCAATCATCGCAGCCGCCATATGAGCATCTTCTGAGAATCCCTCGTCAAATCTTCCACTCAACGGATTAATTCGCATATCGCTTACAACCGTGAAGGCAACAGTGGTTGAAGCATTAGTACCGCCGTGAATATTGGACTCCCCTTGTTTTACTTTTAACGTACTGATTTTCTCGCTCCCCATTACTTTTCCAATATCAGTAAGAAGATCTTTGTTCCAAGTTTGTCCCATACCAACTAACGCAGGAAAATCAGTGGAAATGCCTTGAACGTTGTCTGCTGCGGAAAGAGCACCTGGAATGACTTTTCCGGCATTCGGTCCACGCTGCAGGGTATAATGATTTCTTGAACCGGTTGCATAAACTGCAGGTCCTTCTAAGCCTGTATAATCAAAATATGCATCGACAAATTCATCAAGATGTTCAGGTACACCGTCAAACAACGGCATCCCATCAAATACACCTCCGGATTGCTTGTTAAAAGTGATGTTCTGTTCTGCTGATTTCGTTGGATCACTGAAACCAACCATTCCTGCTGTTAGAGTAGTGACAAGAACTACTGATAAAGCTTTTTTTCCCCTCTTAATAAGGTGGGATGTCTTCATTTCATTCACTTCCTATCCTCAAAATATAAAACGCTTTCAAAAACTTTAATCTGCACCCCCTATTTTTGTTCCACTCTTTTTGTTATTAAGAGTAATTACCTATATTTTAAATGGTTTAGAGAATTATCATAATTGCCTCATTTATCAGATAAATGTCTGTTTTTTTCAGCTATTATCATATTTCTCATTCATTAAAAATAAAAAAGGATATTCCAAAAGGAATACCCGTTACTTGTTATCTAGTGATTATCTACTTTTCTGTATTGTCCTGGGGGAACACCAACATATTTTTTAAAGATATCGGAAAAATGCCGATATGTATGGTACCCTACCGTTTCACTTACCTTCATTACTTTGTACCCTTCTTGGAGCATGAGTTTGGCTTTTTCCATTCTTAGTTCCGTTAAATACTTAATATAAGTCTTACCCATATGTTCCTTAAATAAGATACTGAAATAATTAGGGTTCAATCCCGTAAAATTTGCAACCTCATGTAGAGTAATTTCTTTATTATAATTTTCATAAATATATCTGCAAGCCTTTTCTACTGCTTCATGTTTAAATGATAGCTGAGGGGATAAAGAAAATATAGTATTTTCCCCTTGTGATTTAGAATTATTCTTTAATTTTAGTAGTTCAATGTCCTTTATCTTTTTCTTCTTTATTTTGTCTATTGTTTCCTCAATCATTTTAATGGTGATCGGTTTTTCCAGAAAGTCTGTAACCCCTAATTTCAATGCCTGTTTTACATAATCAAATTCCCTGTGCCCGCTCATCACAACACAAATAGTATCAGGAGCCGCATCCATGACCTCTTCAATTAATTTTAAGCCATTGATTCCAGGCATTCTAATATCGGTAAAAATAATATCTGGTTTCTGTGAGTAAAATAATGAAAGTCCACTAATCCCATCATTTGCTGTTCCAACTAACTCTATCCCCTCATTGGACCAGTTAATAACCCTTTTTAATCCCTCAATGACTATGTATTCATCATCAAATATTACGGCCTTCAACATTTATTTCACCCCCCAAATCTCGGTATATCATAAATATAGAAGAAACCCTTGTAGCCTTCTTGAGGAATTGATTTCAACTTTTATAGTAAAGAGTTTTATTAAATAGCTTATCTAAATATTAGACTAGCTAAAGCTTAATTGGCTTGAAGCCGTTACATTTAGTTCTGTAACTAGATCATCTAGTTTGTCATGAGGAATTTTACCTTGATCTGGAGAGGCTAATTCCTTTAACGTTTTCATTTTTAAATTTGCGGTTGGGTTTGGTTTCGTTATTCCTTGTGCGTAGGTTTCCAATATCCTCTTTGCAGCCTCATTATCCAGCAGGTCAATTAGCCTTGTTTCAATCGTATAGACCTTGTTTAATCCATTAACATTTGGGTAAACAAAACGATACACTCCTGAACCAACTTCTAATCGAACACCCTTCTGGCCCTCTGTTTGTGAAAAGATACCTTTTGAAACAGCAATTGGTAAACCGCCCTCTAGAACGTCCATAAGCCTTGTATTTGGTAGAATAATTTCGGCCGTTGTATTGACTGGAACGTGAACCTCTAGCCATACCTCTTCCTCGGTTATATTCCATGATGAAACAATTTTTCCGTACATAGATTGATAAGCAGCTTTAACATGTGTAATTTCTGTCCCGCCAATCCTAGGCTGGATACGGATTCGTTTATAGGCTGGCACGCTTTCATCCATATCAATTCCGGCAAGTACCCTGTACATCCAATCTCCAATCGCCCCATACGCATAATGATTGAATGAGTTCATATCATCACTCCAAAAGCTGCCATCTGGTTTAATACTATCCCAATGCTCCCATATGGTAGTGGCACCCTTGGAAATCGAATAAAGCCATGATGGATAGGTGTCTTGTAATAGTAGTTTAACAGCTGTTTCATGGTAGCCGTTATGAGACAAAGCAAAGCATAGATAAGGAGTTCCTACGAATCCAGTTGTGAGATGGTAATCATTCTCTAATACAAGCTCGTTTAATTCAAATGCGGCACGTTCCCTAACCTCTTCATCTATCAAATCAAACACAAGAGCAAGAACATAAGCTGTTTGAGTTTGTGACGTTAACCTTCCATTTGGAGTAATAAACTCCCGATTAAAATGATGTATAATTTCACTTAATAGTTCACTATATTGACGTACATCTTCAGCTTCTCCTAAAACAACTGCTGCATCCCTTACTAGTCTAGTAGAATACGCATAGAAGGCAGTAGCAATGAAGTCTCTTGCCGTAGCACCAATATAGCTATTTTCCTTAGCATCCAGACCAAGCCAATCTCCAAGCTGAAAG
The DNA here is from genome assembly GCF_946151075.1 of Neobacillus sp. Marseille-Q6967. Taxonomy (GTDB): domain Bacteria; phylum Bacillota; class Bacilli; order Bacillales; family Cytobacillaceae; genus Neobacillus. The sequence continues at coordinate 2,273,165 of NZ_OX267715.1, forward strand.
CCTGTATTCCAGAGATATTCGTTATCTCCTTGTTTACGGATAAAATCTACCCACTTTTTCATGCTTTCATATTGTTCAGCCAATAATCGTTTATCACCATTTACAAGATAAACAGTCCATGGACAAATAACGGCTGCATCACCCCATGCCGTGGAAGAGGATTCAGCATCAGGCAGGACATCCGGTATGACAAAGGGAACCCCTCCATCTTCGAATTGATCGGCCTTTAAATCCCTCAACCATTTGGTAAAAAATGAACCTCCTTGATAATTAAACAGTGCTGTACGGATAAACACCTGTGCATCCCCTGTCCAGCCTAATCGTTCATCACGCTGCGGGCAATCCGTTGGGACATCCACAAAATTACCCCTTTGTCCCCATACAATATTTTGTTGAAGTTGATTCACTAGTGGATTAGAAGTTTCAAACTCACCAGTAGACACCATATCAGTATGAATAACTTCTCCCATGAAATTCTCAACAGGTAACCTGCCATTTTTAAGAGGATAACCCTCGACCTTTACATATCGGAAACCTTGAAAAGTGAAAGTAGGAGCATATTCTTCAATGCCTTCTCCTTTTGTAAAATATTCGGTCGTCTGCCTTGCACTTCTTAGGTTCCCAAAGTAAATATTTCCGTCTTTATCCAGTACCTCGGCATGCTTTAATACAATTTTGGTTCCAGCAGGTGCCTCTACCTTAAAACGAATTCTGCCTACCATATTTTGACCCATATCTAAAACGGTATCACCAGCAGGAGTAATCATGACGGATTGTGGCTTAAGTGTTTCCGTTACACGGGTTGGATTGTTTTCCTGTGCAACTAACTTAGTTAACGGAGGATTATGCACCACTACCCCCTTCCACTTCGTATCATTAAAACCAGGATTGCTCCAGCCTTTTTGTTCAAGGCGTGCATCATATATTTCTCCATGGTAAATTTCTGAAAACAAAATGGGACCTGCAGCTGACTTCCATGTATGATCCGTTTCTATAACTTCTTCAGTTCCGTCGTGATAACGGACATTCAATTGAAGCAATAATCCGCGCTTTTCACCGTAAAAATTTCTCTTACCTTCCCAGGCAAGATTTCCCTTATACCAGCCGTCTGCTAACATAACACCGATTGCATTTGAACGGCTTTTCAGCTGTGAAGTCACATCATATGTCTGATACTGTAATCTTTTAGAGTAGCTCGTCCATCCCGGTGCTAGTAATTCATCACCAACCCGTTCCCCATTTATATGAAGCTCATAAAGGCCTGCACCTGTGGCATATATACGTGCTGATTCAATGTCATCTCTCAACTCAAATTCTTTACGTAACATGAAAGCAGGTTGTGAATCTGAATCAAGCTCCTGAGGATCTGGCGTAATCCATTTAGCCTTCCACTCACTCTTTTCAAAAAGTGCTGTCTCCCACCAAGAAACGCTGCTCCAATTTGATTCACGGCCAAAATTATCCCAAATCTTTACCCGGTAATAATATCTTGTTTTGGAGGTAAGCTCCGGACCATTATAAACAATATGAAGGGATTGCTCAGACCTTGTATAACCAGTGTCCCAAAGTGGATGATCAAATTTATCTTCTGAGAGTGAAACTTGATATCGGTAAGCAACTTGCCTGGTTCCGCGCTGGTTTGATTCGATTTTCCAGCTTACACGTGGCTTCTGGATATCAATCCCCAATGGATTAGTTTGATACTCACACGTCAAAGTAGATACATATAATTCATACATTTGTAATCTTTCCTTTCATCTTGATAGATTTACCAAATTGCTTGTATCCGAGGTATAATGTTTACCATTCACTTTAACTTTTGTATGCTTGGTCGTAATGATTTGCACTTCGATTTGCTCTGGAAGACTAATTTGCAAATCAATATAATCCCCTAAATCTTTACAATAGATATCAATCCTACCTTGTGGAATAGGTACGGATCCTTTTATCCATTTTAATCCATTTAAATTAGGGGATATGGCTACTTTCGTGAAGCCTGGTTCTAATGGTTTCACACCAAAAAATAGTACTCCAAAAACATAGGTTGGGGCTGCAGACCATGCATGACAATGGCTGCGACTAAAGTCTCCCTCAATTAATTCCCAGCCTTCCCAACACGTTGTTGCATCATGTTCCAGCATATAACCATAGTTGTCACGAATGTTATCTAAAATCATATGGTTTTTACCCAAACTCATTAAAGCTTGGTAATAGAAAAATAGAACAAAAGGGCTCTTAATTTGCACAAAATTTTTAGGCGGATTTTTTATATATTCCTCAATGACTTGCCTACGTTGTCCTTCTGCACAATCTGTTAAATAAACAAACAGGTTTGTTTGAATACTAGAAGTCTTGGATAATGCTCCATCCTCATGAATACTATCGATATAAACTTGTTCCTCATCGTCCCATAAGTGTACATTTATTGCTTGTTTAAGTTTATTGGCTAGAGATAAAAAGGTAGCTTCATCTTCATCTTCGCCTATAACAGACGCTAAGTATGCGGTTTGTCTTAAAGCTTCAACAAGGAGAGCATTTTGATGGGTTACGATTTTATGTTCAGTATCCATAGCTGCCCAATCTAACATGTTCCAAGCATATATTTCTACTAACCCTAGCTCATTCATAAATTCTTGAAAACGTTGAACAGTTAGCTTTAGTTCGGGGTATACTTCTTTTATAAATTCTAAGTCGCCAGAAAATCGGTAATATTCTCTGCAGGCCATCATCCATAGAATTGACCATGCCGTTAATACATTCTGCCACCCACTTGGTACGTGTGATTCTGGTAAAGGAGAGCGATGAACGGATTTAGAAATCAATTTTAAACATCTTCTAACTAGATCATAATTTCCAAATGCATAGTAATTCATGAGCGATATGTTATAAGAATCACCCGTCCAAAGGGCCTGTTCATAGGCTGGACAGTCAATGATTGTATCTTGTGCACACATTCGAATGGTGTGTTTTGAGATTTCCCAAATTTGATTTAATTGATAATCGGAACTGCTAAAGGTCCCGACATTTGCTGTAGGGAAAGTCGTTACATCTACTTTGACACTGAAGATCTTACACGGAGTTTTAAAATTTCGAACCGTGAGCTGCATGTATCGAAATCCTCTAGGAATAAATGACCGATACACTTGCCGTCCATCTTTTGCAACATATCTTAATGAATTGTTTAATGAAAAGGTATGTTCAATCCTTCCATCCTGGTGGATACTTTCAAATAAAAAGAAGTCAAAAATAGTCCCTTTTGATGCTTCTATTTCAAATTCTATATGTCCTAAGTATTCCTTGCCAAAATCAATCAGATATTCTGTATCCCCTTTTTCCAACGGTTCTACATAAGTAAAACTGTGATTAGGCAATACCATATTTTGATGCTGGAAATGTAAAGAATGGGTCTTAATGTCTTCTTTAAAAATGGAAAGAAGACTTACATTATCAGTACAAACATGGTCGTTCGGAATCTCTCTGCCCCACTTTTTAAACGATTCTAGTTCGAATAAGGATGAAACTTGCTGCATTTGTAAATATTCGTCATTTAGAGGTATGGAATTTTGAACAGGTTTACCAATTTGAAGCCGAGTATCCTTATAAAAAGGTCCAATCGCTAAAAATCTTGAATCCTCTTGGCAAAACGGTGCTTTCAATACGATTTCTTCAGGAAAATCAAAAGCTAAATGTATGGTTGGTTCGTGGAAAGACCCTCCAACATCTACTATCAATACATTTGGACCTTTTCTAAGTTTAACTTTTTCATATTTTCCATTCTTAGTTTTATACTCTACACCGTTCAGTTTATATTCCCATTTTGCTTCTGCATGCGCGTCAAATGTCAGGGTCATATACCCCTCAACATCGTGCTTCGAATGGATTTCAGTGACTACATAACCTTGGATAATTTTCCCTGAGTTACTATCTAATTCACCTGGAAAAAAAGTTGGTTTTAAATCAATTGAAAAATGCTGTGAAATGGGTCTCACTTCTTTTAAAGATAAAACACTTTTGGGAAAAATGGGTTCATTGGTTAAATGAGGTATATCTCTTGAAATCAGTGTTTTCCACGGATTCATCCCATAAGATCCAATGATTTCAGCCTTTTGCCACGATGAGTCGTCAAAATCAAGCTGTTCCCAGTCATCCGAAAATACACCCGCATTATAAATTTCTGACCATGATAGACAGTTGCCCATTTTAACCGATTCCTTAATAAAACCATGATGGTTGGCCGTCTTCCAAGTATTGTCTGATATTAATTGATCAATAATCTGACCATTATTATAAAAATCGATTTGTGCTAATAAACCGGCTCGTCCTTCAATATATTGCATTGTGCTTATTCCATAATGATTAACTAGTATTGCAATGACATTTTCTCCAGCTTTAAGTCCGCATAACTCATATTGGTCATAATACCATTGTGATGTCCAGCCGCGAACTGGGCCCGAACCGATAAGCTCACCATTTAGATAAAGAGTATATTTAGTGTCTGCAGATATGGATAAAATGGCAGATTCATAATCTGAAGGAAGGGTAAAAGTTTTTCTGAAACAAGACCATTGATTTCTGGGCTGTTCGCCGCTCCTATCCCAAATCCATTTTGCTTCCCAATCCATAAAAATACCTCCAATGGAAAGACCCGATTCATTCAGAAGTTTGCAATTCTCGGGTCTTTACTAAAAATAGTTTTGGTTAGTTCTTCTATTTGACCGACCCAGCAGTCATTCCAGCAACGATTTTCTTGTTGAAAATAATGAATAGGATCAACGGTGGAATAGAGATTAATAGGACATTTGTAAAGAGTAAATTCCACTTCGTAATGTACATGCTCATGAAATTATAAAGAGTTAACTGTAATGTCGCGTTCTCTGCACCAGGGAAAAAGTATAATGGATTAACGAAATCATTGTAGACACTTACTGCAGTTAAAACAATGACGGTTGCAGATACTGGCTTTAACAATGGTAAAATGATGTTGAAGAATAACCGAAATCTTCCACATCCATCTATTAAAGCCGCCTCATCAAGCGACCTTGGAATCGTAACCATAAACCCTCGATACAAAATAATCGTAAATGGTAAGTTCAGGGCCACCTCTACAAGGACGATTCCTGGCAATGTTTTAAAAAGTCCAATTTCTTGCAGTACCCATATGGTCGGGACTACAGCTGGGGGAATAATTAGCCCCGCAAGAATAAGAAAATTGAAGAAAGGAGTCGCTTTGGATACTTTCCGCTGTAATACATATCCAGCAGCGGCACCAAGGATGATTAAAAGAATGATAGACAATCCTGTTATCATAACACTATTAAAAAATGCACGAATAATCATTCCATCTCTTGCACTTATTACTTCTTGAACATTCTCTATCAAATGGAAGGAACTTGGCCAATCCATATTCAACAAAGAGGATTCCTGCGTATTTTTAAATGCGTTTATAATAACAAAATAAAAAGGAATTCCAAATATCCCCAAAGTAGCTAAAACGCCGATGCCTTCTAAAAAAGTTCTCCAAAGCTTTTTACGTGTCTTTACCTTACTCTGCTTCCCTGCTATAGGGTTTGTTTCAATATCACTTATTACAACCTTGCTCATTACAAATCCACCTCTTTTTTATTGAGATACGCATATAGAGGGAATGCTAAAGCTGAAACCAATACGAATAAAATGACATTTCCAGCAGTTGAAAGACCAAAAAAACCAGCCTGATACTGCTTATAAATAATAGAAGCAATCAGGTCAGTACTAAAACCTGGTCCTCCTTTTGTCATGGTCCAAATTAAATCGAAAGAACGTAACCCGCCTATAAAGGAAAGAATGATGACAGTGTTCATTGCTGGCCGGCTAAGTGGTAAAATGATACTTTTAAATTTATGCCATGCGTTACCGCCATCTATCATTAGTGCCTCATAGTAATCTTCGGGAATCGACATAATCCCTGCAATAAAAATGACGGTTGCCATCCCGACGCCTTTCCATACGTCAACCAATGCAACAGATAAAAGAGCAATCTTTGTATCCCCTAACCAATCAGGGCCAACAATCCCCATACCTTGAAGCACGATATTGATAATTCCTTGTGAAGGATGCATCATCATGGTAAAGGCAATACCCACCGCAATTGTACTTAACAGGGTTGGAAAAAATACCATTGACCGAATAAATCCAACTGTTTTTAGCTTTGAACTTAGGAACACTCCAAGCAAAAGACCAAGAATAACTTTCAAACCGCAAGTTACAATCGCGTATATTAAGGTGTTTTTAAATCCAATATTTAAAGACGGTTCTGTTAAAAATGTTTTAAAGTTTTCAAAACCAATAAATTCCCAATCAGTTAACGTCCACCATGTCATACTAAAAAACAAGGACATGATCGTTGGTAACAAGAAAAAGACAAAATAAACAATTCCTGCTGGCAATAAGAAGTAATACGTGTATGTTTTATTTGCTAACTTATTCATCAGTTACTCCTTTCCTTTAATCCTTTATAATTAATTGGCCCTGCTAGATTCTAGTCAGGGCCAAAATTAATAGATTAGAATATTTTTACCATCCTTCAAGACCTAATTGTTTTGCTTGTTTCTCAACATCTTTGTCGTATAACTCTGCTCCCTCTTTTGCCGAGCTAATCCCACTGCCCACTTGTGTTGTAATTTGTTCTAAGTTAGGACCTTTAACAGGGCTAAGGAATTCAAGAGCCGGTGCTGTATTGCCCGATTCAAAATATGGTAGCATATCCTTTACTGCTGGGTATACATCATCAGAAAGGTTTACACCTTTTATCGCAACTGGTCCAGTTGGTTTGATTTTTGATGTATATAAATCAATACCTTCTTGCGAAACGTAGAACTCCAAAAATTTCTTTGCATCATCAACATGCTCACTATTTTTGTTGATAAAAATACCAGCTGGCATCCAAACAGTTAACCCATTCTTGTCTGAACTGTCACTAGGTTGTGGGAAAAACCCAATATCCTGCATTTGGTCCGGGAAGTTTGTTGCCAGATTCGCCAAAGCGAAAGTAATCATCGGATAGTGGGCACCAGTACCGTCAGCCAGCATTTTTAAACCTGCATCATAGCCAGTAGCAAGAAAATCCTTGTTCATGTAATCCTTTTTAAATACTTCTTCTAATTTCTCAAAACTGCGAAGTGCTGCCGGTGTAGTAGAAATTTTTGCCTTGTTCGCCGTAAAATCTTCTGCGAAATCCGGACTTTCAGAAAGGACATTATAGTTATCTGCAAGAACGATTACCTGTGATGTCCAAGTATCCTTGAAAGTTCCAATTACTGCTGTTTTACCTGCTTGTTTAATTTTTTCGTTATTAGCTAGCAATTCGTCCCATGTTTTAGGAACAGAAAGGCCGAGTTCTGCATAAACCTTTTTATTATATAACCAGCCGCCTGCATTCGTCGGAGTACCTGGAATTCCAAACACTTTTCCATTTGCGGAAACAGCTTCTTTGTAATCTTCCATAATATTTTCCATGAAAGGTTCATTACTTAGATCAACAAAATTCTGTTCAGGGTTAAGTGCTTGTAATTGAGATCCTGAGTTATTCCAAACTAAATCGGTCATATCACCAGTAGCTAGACGGGTTTTTATGATATTATCCCCCTCTGCACCTCCAGGACGAGTCTCGATTTCTACTTTAATATTATTTTTCTTCTCAAATTCTGCTATAACCGCCTCGATTCCATCCAATTGTGTTTGATTATCGATTAAGAATGTAATCTTTTCTTTTTCTGAACTTTTCCCACCACCAGAAGTGGTTTCTTCTTTACTAGTACAGCCTGCTAAAATTCCTGCCATAAGTGCACTGCTAAGCAATAATGAGACAATCTTTTTCCTCTTCGTTTTGCTCATTTTTTTTCCCCCTTATCAATCATCTAAAGTTAAACCACTATGACTTTTGTCATATCTAGTGATTAATTTTATTTTAAGCGCTTTCAGTATAGTTTTTAAGTGATCCTTTTTTTGGATATACGTCCGATTTTTTTGGAAAGGGTTACATTCTGATATTTCAGTTAAAAATAAGAAAATAGCCCTTCTCTCATTATGTAAATGAAAGAAGGGCTATTTTTTTACCAGCCTTGAAGTCCAAGTTGCTTTGCTTGGTCTTCGACATCTTGATCATATAACTCCGCACCTTTTTTTGCTGAAATTTGTCCGCTGCCCACCTGTTTGGTTATTTGCGGTAAATTTGGTCCTTTTACCGGAATTAGGTACTCAAGTGCCGGAGTCGTGTTTCCAGAATCAAAATAAGGTAGCATCTCCTTCACAGCAGGTATTATATTATTGGGTTCATTCATCCCTTTTATTGCAAATGGACCGACAAGAATTTTCTTAGATTGATACATTTTTACTCCCTCTGGAGAAACAAAAAATTCTAACCACTTTTCTGCTGCTTCTAAATGCTGTGTATTTTTATTAACATAAATCGCTGCTGGCATAAACACAGTCATTCCACTGCTTTCAGGGATATCTCCAGGCTGAGGAAAAAAACCGATATCTTTGATTTTATCGGGATAATTTTTTGCAATTGATGTTAATATCCCTGTGACCATAGGATACTGCACACCTGTGCCATCGACTAGCATTTTTATCCCGTCTTCAAAGGCAGCAGATTGAAAATCATCATTCAATAAGCCATTTTGGTATACTTCTGATAATTTTTCAAAACTTCTTAATGCTGTGGATGTTGTAGCGAATTTTGCTTTATTGACAGTTAAATCAGCTGCAAAATCAGGGTATTCATTTATTACATTATGATTATCGGCTAGAACTATGATTTGTGAGGTCCAATCATCCTTAAAGGTCCCAATTACGGCTGTTTTACCTGCCGCTTTAATTTTTTTACTGTTTTCTATCAATTCATTCCAAGTTTTTGGAACAGAGAGACCGAGTTCACTATAAACCTTTTTGTTATACAGCCATCCTCCAGCAAAGGCATTTCCTACTGGGAGCCCAAAGACCTTGCCGTTAACCGTTACTGAGTTCTTAAAAGATTCTAATACATTTTTCATAAAAGGCTCATTTGTTAAATCAACAAAGTATTCCTCTGGGTTTAGCGCATGTAAAAGGGAACCAGAATTGTAAATAACCAAATCCGTCATATCACCCGCTGCTAATCGGGTTTTCATTACCTGGTGACCTTCAACACCACTTGGACGAGTTTCTATTTCCGTTTTAATATGATATTTTTCTTCAATCTTAGCTGCAATTTCTCTGATTCCATCCTGTTCTACTTGATTATCAATTAAAAGACTAACGGTAACCTCTTTTATATTATTTGAATTACTTTCATTTTTGCTGCTGCAGCCTCCCAAAATAACTGAAAGCAGAAATAAACTTGATATTACTGATACAATTGTTCGATTGTTCCACATACTCATTTCCGCTTCTTTCTAAATAGTCTTGTTGGTCCACTTATGTTAATGAGTATTAAAATGAATCTCGATATTGGCCAGGATTTATTCCTACATGTTTCTTAAATAATTCAGAGAAATGTCTATAAGTATGATAACCTACCTTTTCGCTAACATCCGCTACCTTATAACCTTCCTTTAAAAGTTCTTTAGCCCGCTCTACCCGAAGTTTAGTCAAATATTTAATATAGGATAGATTCATTTCCTCCTTAAAGAGAAGGCTGAAATAGGTAGCATTCATCCCAACATACTCTGCAACATCCTGTAGAGTTAAATCTCTAGAATAATTCCTATCTATATATGCACATGCTTTTTCTACTGCATCATGCTTCTTATCTCGTCGAATCTGAAGACACCAGTCCAGAATCATTTCCATCTGGGACCTTAGCCAACTGAACATTTTCTCTTTTGTGTTCAACTTTCTTATTTCTATGTGCGGCAGGTAATTACCTTGACTAATCTTTGTTACGTCTTCCCCTGTCTCTTTTGCAACTTCCATTCCAAGGTAAATAAGCTTTAATATCTCCCGCTCGATTAAATCTGGATTTAACCGTTGGGATTGAATTTTAGTAATAAATATATTAAGTTCGTGGAAAAGCCCTTCTTTATCACCTGTTCTCAAATAGAAAATGATGGCCTCTTCAAGTTCAGACAAATCTCCAGGTATATTAGGATTTTCTCCAATTTCCTCAAATCGTGTCCATTCTCCCTGTTCCACAAACTGTCCATAGCGTAATGCCTGGATTGCTTCTTTATAGCTTTTGGATGCGTCCGCAAGGTTTTGATAGGTTCTGCCAGAACCTATCGATATCCCATGTTCACTCGGCCAATATAATAATTGTTTCCACAGTTCTGTTGATTCTTCTTGAAAATGAAAAATCGTATATAAATGTTCTTCGCCATTTCGAATACATACAGAAAAATAAGAGGAGTGACTTAGCAGGCTTGGACTCTTTTCTGATAGTGCAAATACTGTTACTCCTACAATTTGCTTAGGCTCTTCACCAAAGCTTGTCCACCACTTAGGTAATGCCTCATCTCCCTGAAGCAGTAAATCCATTGTGGCTTTTTCAATGAGCTCGCTTCTGCTATCCGCCAATTTTTCTGCAAGAGATAACACGTTTTTCTGTTGTTTTATTTTTTCTAATATTTTCTTAAGTGTTTCCTCCATCATGGGAATGGTTATGGGTTTTTCAAGATAATCAGATACACCAAGTTTTAAAGCTTTTTTTACATATTCAAATTCATTAAATCCACTAAAAACAATACAAATAATTTCGGGAGCTGCGGCCAGAATTTTCTCTACAACCTGCAGGCCGTCCATTCCAGGCATTCGAATATCTGTAAAAACAATGTCAGGTGAATGGGTTTCGACTAAATCAATTGCAGCATATCCATTCGTTGCCGTTCCGACTAATTTAATGCCGTACCTTGACCAGTCAATCATCTTTTGCAAGCCTTCAAGGACTATGTATTCATCATCAATTATAACTGCTTTTAACATAGCTAATCCCCCTTTATAGCTTCACGAAATTTAATCTCTATACATGTTCCTTCATTCACCTTACTTGATAAAGTAAGTGTACTGTCGTCTCCATAAAACAGCATTAGCCTCTCGCGAACATTCTTTAGTCCATAACCACTTTCAGTTTTCCTTAGATCCTCTATTCCAACACCATTATCACGAATGGTAAAAATAATCCATCCTTCAGTGACTCGTCCTGTTAACTCGATAATCCCTTCCCCAAACTTTGGCTCTAAACCGTGATAGATGGCATTTTCTATAAATGGCTGCAGCAGAAGCTTTAGAATTGGTTTCTTTAATAGAACAGGGTCGACATCTTCGATATATTGAAAACGATTTCGGTAACGAAAATTCTGAATGGTCAAATAATGCTGGATATGCTCCAATTCCTTGGATATAGGAATCATATCTTCTCCATTGTTTAAGCTTAATTTAAAACTTTCTGATAAGGCTATGGTAATTTTTGCGATATCATGATTGTTTTGCAAAATGGCCATCCAATAAATCGAGTCTAACGTGTTGTATAAGAAATGCGGTTTAATTTGAGCCTGCAATGCACGAAGTTCCGCTTCTCTTTCTTTCAATTGCGAATGAACTAGCCGCTCATTTAGCTCTTTGTTTTCAACTGTAATTCTTTGGAATGTCTCTTCGATTGCACCAATTGTGTCAGTTTCAAGGTCTTTTCCTGTACCCCATAACCCCTTGGCCCAGTCCACTGTCATTCTTTTCAATTTCATCCATGGTCTTGCAACTTTTCCAGAAAGAATGAAAGAAATAAATAAAGCTATCAGAGCAATAATGGCTGAAATACTTGCTGTTATGATTCCAATTTGATTGGACTGTTTTAAAAGGTCCTTTTCTCTTGTAATATATGCGAATGTCCATCCAGTCGTTTGATTTCGATAGCTGCTAATAAGGTAACCTTCTTGCTTCAATTTTTGAAACATGGATAAGGTATCTCTTCCTTCATTTAGTACCTTATCCAATGTGGCTGGATTACTAAAAACAGTATTTACTCCATCCTTGGAAGAATCAATTACAGCGATAACACTCTCACTATCATCATTTAAAATTCTAGTAAACATTGATTTTTTTATATTAACAACTAATACGCCAATTTGCCTCGGGTTAAAAACATTTTGTGGATCCCGTAAAAGTTTAACAGATGAAAAAGTAGTATCATCCTCAGCATTTGTCAGGACATTATAGCTGAAAAAAATTGGCCTTCCCTTTGCCTTTACACTCTTTATATACCAATTTGTTTCCGAAATATCACTGTATATTTTACTTGTATCATAGCTCCCAATGCTATTGTGATTACCGTAACATACAGGTCGAAAATTGACGTCAAATAGACAAACCGAATCAATATCTTGTGTATCAATAAAATAACTTGATATTAAATCTTGCATTCGTTTCGTCGTATTCTCATCTAGAACATTCTTCCCTATTTGCGAAAATGCAGCGCTATCAAGTAATTCCTGGCGAACACTGCCGCTCCATGAAATGACACGTTCCATATTAATTATATTTCGAAATAAAAGATCCGTTACTTCACTAGAGGTTTGCAGATTATTTCCTGTAGTTTCTAATTGATTTTGAACAAGTGTATTTTTAGCAATATTGAAAGAGATAAATCCTAGCAATAAAAGTGGAAATATAGATAGACAGATCATTATAAAAAAGTATTTATATCTGATTTTGTCATTGTGAAGATGATTTCTGACTCTTCTGAATATTAATCTCATGATTGTCCACCTTTATTTCGTTTTTTATTCTATTTCAAGGTACACTATACTAGTATTATATTGTCATCATAAACTAGAATAAAAAGTAATACTATTACTTTTTTTTAATAAATAACTAAGGACAGCCCCTGCCATTAGGCATGGGCTGTGTTTCGTTCTTTTTCAAACTTGTCGGTCTCAATTACGGTAAAACGGCTTACTTGCAAGGTATTATAAATTGTACTTCCTAATTAAATAAGTTGGTGTGCAGCTCCAAGCGTGGCAATAACTATTAATTAAATGACTACCATATGGTGAAAAGTCTTTATTCTTTGGATCATAGAGTTCCCAGAATGTATCCGCTCCGTCCCGAATCATTCCTCCCCAATAGGTTTTCATCTCTGATATGGCCATCTCTTTTTCTCCCGAAACCAGTAAAGCTTCAACTAAATGATGGTACATATATGGAGTAGCAATCCCAATTGTTGGCTTCTCTATTAAAAGGCGATTCATCAGTTGTTTGTTTTCATCCTGGGTTAAAACACCTGCAAGCACCATCCAAATTTGGCTTGCCCATGATACTTGACGGTCGGCACCACTAATAAAAAATTGCTGCTTTTCATCCCACAAATATGTTTTTGCAGCTACCGTAATTTCCTCTAATCGGGCTTTCAATAAGTCCTTTTCAGGAACATTTAATTCTTTTGCTAGACGAATGGCCTGTTTCATTGTATAAATTAATACTGCCTGAGAAGGAGTTTGTTTGTTTAAGCCTTCCTGCCAATCTATGAATGACCACCAGTCAGAAGAATCTTTAACAATATTATTTTCATCTAATCGTTCTAGTGCAAGTTCAATCTGTCGATATGCTGTTGGCCACAATTCTTTTAAGGTCGCTAAATCTTTTGTTTCCATATAATAATCGTGTAAGGTTGCAGTAAAGAACAAGGAATAATCATATAAATAGGTATCATCTGCAATAAGCTTTGGAGCAATAAAAACATTAGCAGGAACCTTCCCTTTATCATCTGGTACACCTGCAAATAAGTAAAGACATCGTTTTACAAGATCATTATTTTTTAATGTTTCATAGTTTGCTAATGCTTGTAACCGTAAGTCGCCCAGCCAAAGTCTACGGTCTCTTTTGGGTCCATCCTCAAACACATCCTGCATACAATCTGCAAGTGTTTTTATGCTAATCTCATCCATTTTTTGAATTTCAGTATCTTCGTGTGAAACGGAATCAACATCATTTATATTGGCAGATGTAATAGCTCTGCATTCAATATTCTCAAAAACAACACGGTATTTTGGAGATGTATCAACCACTTCAAATTTTACATATCTGAAGCTATACCGACGTGGCAATGTAATGGTTGCTGGCAAGACATCCACAAAAATTTTTTCTTCTTGCAGCCATGAACTGCTGAGCCATCCATCATAGTTTTCAAATGGTTCAGCCATTTCCACCGGCATTTCACCAATAGTCAGCTTTAGTTTAAGTGGAGCATCCGGTGGACTGCCAGATGGACGAATATTAATCGTAAGATAGCCAACCTGATGATTCCCAAAATCAAGAATAAAGGAATCTTTTTTGCCATATTCAGTGTCTGCTAGAGTAGAAGCGGGAGCCATAAACTCAGCCTTCCAACCATGAATCACATTTGAATCTTCCTTAACTTCTACAATGGAGACAGGCTTCACAACTGTTTCAAAAAGTTGAGGCTTTAATTGTTCAGCCTTTTCAATAAATGCTTGATTTCTTATAATTACTTGGTTTTCTACCTTTTGAATACTCATACCGCTCTCCTTTATTTTTCACCCTAAATATGTCAAATTTAGATTGAATTAGTTTTATTACTATATATATAATCCATACAGAATCCGCATACAATAAACGGATTACAGGTAAAAGTGCTCTTTTTACAGGTTTGGGCCACAAAAAATACTCTCCTTCAAAGGAAAGTATAGAAAAAAACTTCACTATTTACCCCTTTTTACGAAACTGGTTTGGGGTACAACCAAAATGCTTTTTAAATTTCTTATGAAAAAAACTGCAGCTCTCATAGCCAATTTCAAAAGCGATATCATCGATACTTTTTGTTGTATTTTTTAGTAGTATAGAGGCACGGATCATCTTCTGCATTTGAACGAGTTCCAAAAATGTCATACCTGTTCGTTCCTTCAGCATATTACCAAGATAATTAGGATTAAAATTGAACTTTTTAGCAAGTGTAGTAAGGCTGCAGTTATTATGATGTTCCTCTATATAATGTAACAACTCAATAATATTAGCCTTACCAGCTACACGTTTATGTTCAAAATTCATGTCAAGCTGGAACACACGCATCAACTCTGTAAACATGACGGGGAGATAAAACTGAACCATTTGCAGGGAGTAATCTTGTTCATCAAAGAACTCACACATCATATTATTGATAATATAATGTAGATTTTCATTATTTTGTGAATGGAACAAAATATAATGATCATGTCTCTGATTCTCAGACACAGCATTTGCTAGGAAGTTAGATACAATACCTGTTTGGTCAATCCTCCCCATAAAGGAAGTAGAAAAAGTCTCTTTTTTCATAATGATATTTATCAAAATATCATTTTCTCCCAAAGCAGGAATACTGTGAGGAACGTCTTGATCTAACAAACATACCTGCCCTTGTGTCAAAATAATTTCTTTTCCATTGATAATCTGCTTGCAGGAACCTGAGTATATGTAGTTAACTTCAATAAAAGAGTGCATATGAAGAGGCATATCGGCATAGCGATGATGCTTATTTATAAAAATCGGACCCTTGTCAAAAAAATACTCTTCTCGCATCCTAGGAATATTACTTCCGCTTTCAATATGCAGTTCGTGCCCATCAAAATCGTTAATATTCTTCCGGGTTTTTATTTGAATTTCTTCGATAGGATCAAGTTTCCTTAAGTATTCGTCCAATTGCATGTGATTCATCCTAAGTATCTCTCCTAAAAAACTTTCAAAATTTAAGGATAATGGCTAATTATATACTGTTAAAAAATTAATAAGCAAATAATTATTATGAAAGAGCTCAAAAAAGCAAAAACCGCCCCATTCACATCTTAATGCAAACGAGACGGCTTTCCTTACATAGTTTTTTAGAATGGTACTTTTTTATAATATCTTCTGGTGGTCAATGGATGATTTCTTTGCGCCTCTAAGTGACAGCTGACTCTTTCTAGCAATGTTGCCAGGACAATTGGGGAGACACAGCGTCTTAACTCTTCTGATATCCCTTCTAATTCATATTCCTTCGTATCAAAAATTGTGAGTTCATTTGAATAATGTTCTGCGAAGCGCTCGACTCTTTCTGTAAGCGTTCTTGAACGATCTTCGCCTTTTAATAGAATAATACTAGTATCGTGTTCAACTAATTCTAGTGTACCGTGGAAAAAATCGGATGCATGAACCGGTCTAGTTTTAATCCATTGCATTTCCTCTAAAATACACATTCCATAATAATAGGTTTGGCCCCAGTCAATACCCGTTCCGGAAAGGATGTGGTACGGTGTATCCTTATATTTCTGGGCAAAGGCTGCAGCACGCTGCTCCGTTGCTTCTTTTACTTTTAAAAGAGCGGCTGGCAAGTGCCTCAATTCCTCTGTAAATTGTTGATACTGCGGGAATTCATTCCGCTTATACATTAAGCGGAACGCGATTAAATAAGACTGGATGTAAAACGATTCACAAGAAGTATCATCTGCTGCATAGTTTACAAACGTATAATCTGTTAAATTGGCTAAAGGAGTGTTGGCATGCCCTACTAAACTAATAGTCGTTGCTCCTTTTTCGTTACAAAATTTTGCAGCTTCTACCGTTTCTTTTGTTGTACCGGAAAGTGAAGGCAAAATGACTAAGGAACGTTCACCAAGATGCTGATGATCCATCAGCATTAACTCTGATGAAATTTCCGTATAAACTGGTAACGTAGAGTGATTTTTCAAGATAAATTCAGCGGGAAACATCAGGATTGCCGCGCCGCCTGTACCTACAAAAAATACATTTTCCAAGCCTTTTTCCAAGATTGAATCAATTGCCTGATTCAATTCATCTTTCAATGACACAGCTCCATTTTGGATTCTTAAAAACCTTTCGGAATCAAAGTTAAACATCCCACGGCCTCCTTAGTATGCCATTTTACGATAATATCTTCTTGTCTCTAATGGATGATTACGCTCACGTTCAAGATAAACACTGATACGGCTGGTTAACGCCCAATTCAGATTGATGGCAAAATGCTTCCTGAACTCCTCGCTAATACCATCTAATTCATAATCCTTTGTATCCAGGATGAAAAGTTCATTTGTAATGTTTTCAGCAAATCGTTCAACGCGGTCCACTAATGGGCGTGTTTCATCTTCACCCTTAAAGAGGATAACACTTGTATCTTCCTCTACTAACTCGAGCGTACCGTGGAAAAATTCGGCTGCATGAATGGATTTAGATTTAATCCATTGCATTTCCTCTAAAATACACATGGCGTAGGAGTAAGTGTTCCCCCATAGGTTCCCTGCGCCTACCAGCATGTGGTAATTTGTATCTTTATGCTTTATTGCAAATTGTTCGGCACGTGAGTCGAATGCTTCCAGTGCCTGGACCATACCTTCTGGTAATTTGGCAATTTGTTCAGCAAATTGATCATATTGCGGGAATTCATCATGATTATGGATAAAACGGAACGTCAGAAGCTGTAAGTAAACAAAGAAGGTATCAAATGAATGCTTTTCGTCAGGAGCTAAGATGCAGTGATCAACCGTTTGCGCCAATGGAGTATCAGGTTTAGCAACAAATCCAATGGTCGTTGCCCCCTTATCCTTACAGAATTGTGCAGCTGCTACGGTTTCCTTGGTTGTACCTGTGACGCTTGCAAAGATACATACAGAGTCTTTTGAAAGATGGCGGTGATTCATCACCATTAATTCAGCTGCAATAGCAGCATGAACCTCTAGAGAAGAATTGGATTTAAAGATATACTCATATGGATACATCATTGCAACCGTACCGCCAGAACCAATCAAGAAAATATTCTTAAACCCCTTAGAGCTAACCTCATCAACAACCCTCTCAATTTCCCCTCTCTTCTCCAAAGCTTCCTTCCCAACAATATTCAAAAACAAATCGCGATCAAACTTCAACATACATTCCAGCCTCCTAAGGTTTCATTTTAAGTTTTTTTCGGTGACAGGCACCAAATAATAATCATTTTAATGTGGTGACAGGCACCAATCGATAATCATTCTAATAAGGTACTTTCCACATGTATCTTCTGGTGCTCAGCGGGTGGTTGCGTTCTTTTGCCAGTTCGTCTGCGAATTGGCGCAGAATGGCTTGTAATGCCAGCGGTGCGATGTATCCTTTTACACTGTCAGCTATCGTTGTCAGGTTGAGGTCTTTGGCATCAAGGACAATGACTCTTTCACCATACTTTTGTGTGAATTCGAGTGAACGTTCTTCTAGTGGTCGTGTTTCGTCTAACCCAAGCAGAACAATAAATGGAACGTTCTTATCTAACACTTCGAACGGACCGTGGAAGTACTCACCCGCATGGATCGCATGGGAGTGTATCCACTGCATCTCCATCAATATACAGATGGCAAACCAATAAGCAATTCCGTAGTTAGCACCACTTCCCATCGTGTAAATTACTTTTTCATCTTTATAGGATTTTGCTAATTCCTGTGCCTGGGGTAAAAACTTTGCCTTTTCTATGTCTATTAAAGATCTTAGATCTTCTAAAGAAGAAATCAGGTCCATGAACTTCCCGTTTCCTTCTTTGGCAGCTAAGAGCCCAAAAACAAGTTCCAGCATGATAGCGGAAGACTCATTCAAATAACTCGTTGAATCTCCGTCATCATAGACAATCACATGTTCAACTGCTTTGGCTAATGGTGAGTCAGCATCGAACGTCAACCCGACCGTTAAAGCTCCTTTGTCACGAGCATAAAGGGCGGCTTCCACTGTTTCTGGCGTTTTTCCAAAATGCGAGCATAAAATAACCAATGATTTTTCATTGAGTTTCTTCGGGTTACGGTGGAGAAACTCGTTTGAACTATAAAGGTATGAATCAACGGATTCGCTCTCTCGATCTAGTACATATTTGCTGGAGTACATCAGAGAGGATGAACCGCCGCATGCTACTAAAAACACCCTGGTAATATCTCTTTGCTTGAAAGCATCTAATGCTTTTTGTACATCCGCTAACATTTAAATCCTCCTTTTACTTCTTTAACTTCAATGTTTTAGTTTCATGGTGTGTATTTAGGAGCCTCTGATATGTCCCAAAACAAATCAAGGCGAATCCACATATGAAAATACAAGAGTACAAGAGTATGGATGGACCGAATCCATCGTAAAATAAACCGCCTAACAAGGGGCCAATTGTTCTGCCTGCATTAGCTGCCCCACTCACCATACCTTGATACGTACCTCTTTTATCAATAGGGGCTAAACGATCTGCAATCGCCGGAACTGCCGGGAATATAAGGATTTCCCCTACCGTGATAATCACCATTGCTGTTACAAATCCTCTATAAGATTGACTATTCGCAAGTACTGCAAAGGTAAGCATAAACATGGTGACACCCGATAAAAGCTGCGCCATCATTGCTATATTGAAGCGGGCCATCAGCCATTGAATCAACGGCTGGCCACATAGAATGAGCAGGCCGTTTATGGTCCACAATGTACTATAGGCTGACAAGGAAAAACCAAGCTGATGCATATAGGTTGAAATACTAGTTTGCCATTGGATATAAGTGACCCAGCAAAACATAAAGCCTAGACAAAGAATGAGTAAAGAATAGAAGCTTGGAGTATGTCGCCTTTCAATTTTTAGCTTATTGGCAGTGCCTTTTTTATTTTTTAATTCATGAACTCGCTCTGGTTCTTTCAAACCGAACCAGATTACAAAAATAAAGAATAGATAGGTTAAACCGTTAGCCCAAAAGACATATTGAAATGAAAATTGGGCGACGGTTCCGCCTAACGCTGTCCCTATTGCTACACCGAGATTTAGAACAAGATAAATGAGGTTAAAACTTTTTCTGCCGCCCTCTTTCCACACAATACCTGCGAGTGCATAGATAGGAGGAAATATGGTTCCAATACCAAGCCCCAGGAAAGACATCGCTGCGATATAAATGGGCCATGGCAGGCCAATGGATATTAAGAAAATAAGAAAAGCTGAAAATACGACTCCAATTAGCAATGTTCGTTTCCCACGGATCCGATCGTACAAATAACCGCCGAGGAAGCTTCCAAAAATTTCAGCTCCAGAATGAAGCATTAAGACAAAACCAGCTTCTGATAACGTCCTGCCCATGCTTTGGGTAATATAGATAGTGTGAAGCGGCCACAGAAAAGCCATTCCTGTTGAATTGATAAACATTGCAATAAGTAAAACTTTAAGATTCCTTGGATAACTTCTCCAAAGTGACATCGGCAAAAACCCCTTATCAGGCTTCCAATTTAAGAACAACCATCCATTACACGAAATATGGTGACAGGGTTTTTAGAGAATCTTCCATTGCCTTATTTGGATCCAATAAATATTGTGAAGATGTAAATTCTAAGGTGAGTGCCCCATTATATTGATGTTTAACAAGAGTGTTAATATAGTCTTCCAATGGCAGGCTGCCATCTCCCCAAGCTAAATGTCCCCCTGGATTCCCATCAATAAAGTGAACATGAACGAAATCATCCTTTAGTTGTTCAAAATAGTCTCCTAATTCCTCTCCTTCTACCGCAAGTGGGATTGTATCTACCATCCCTTTTAGATGGGGCGAAGGAATCGAACGGAGCATTTCTTTAAGATCAGGCAGCGTACAAATCAGATTGGATTCAATTTTTTGTAACGGTTCTAACGCCAACACAATTCCTTTTTGCTCTGCATAAGAGGTTAGCTTCTCCAGCGAATCTTTTGTTCGGGTCCAGGCTTCTTCCCTGCTTTCGTTGCGGTACCCCCAGCCGGCTGTTACTAACACCTTAGATGTTTCCAATTCGACCGCAGTATCGATTGACTTTTTAAAATAGGCAATACTCCTTTCGCGAAGGGTCTTCTCCTTTGCTGCAAGATTGATAGGATACATGCACTGTTCTGGAGTAAAGCAGACTACTTTCAACTCCCTCCGATTGATCTCGCTCTTGATACTTCGAATTTCTGAAAGAGTTAAATCCTCCACATACAGGTGTGGTGCTGCTCCCCATAGTTCAATTTGTTCGACATGATATTTCACCATGGCATCCAAAAAATATTCCAAAGGATAGTGTAAGTAATGGAAGTTCATCCCTGTGATTTGTGAGCGCTTGAGACTTCCCATTGGATTCCTCCTTTTTAAAAAATAATTTCTTTATTAATATGGTATATACCATTTAAAACACCAAATTTCTTATAAGGGATCGGTTGAATAGGAAAGTAATAGAACTCTTTCCTATTCTTTTCCCTGGCGTGGATATATTCAGCGGATTGAATCATTAATTCGCCAGCCGCTTTTTTATCCGCTTACTTGAACCGTTTATCCGCCTGCCGAAGTTCTCGCAAGCGATTCACCATTTATCCCGGTTACCCTTTTACACTTCCAGCTGTTAAACCGCGGACAAATTGTTTTTGGAAGAGGATATACGCAATAATCATTGGCAGCGCCGATATTGCTAAACCCGCCAACTGGATTCCAAAGTTCGTATTCAGCTGACTTCTTAAATTCATTAGACCAACAGGTATGGTCCGCAGGCTGGAGTCTTCAACAAAGACTAACGCAAACATAAACTCATTCCAGACATTCATTCCGGTTAACAAGGCACATGAAGCAATAATCGGTTTCCCCATTGGAATAATAATATGCCGGTAAACCTTCCAAGTATTACACCCATCGATGATCGCTGACTCTTCTAACTCTTTTGGAATCGATAAAAAGTAAGAGCGCATTAAAAAAATCGAAAACGGTAATTGGAAAGCAACATATGGAAGAATCAGTGCCCAATAGGTATTGTAAAGTCCAACTCCTTGCAATAATTTGTAAAGTGGTATTAAGCTAACCTGCGGAGACAGCATCAGACCGCTTAAGACCAGAATTAACAACAAGTTTTGGCCGCGAAACTGAAATCTGCTTAATCCATAAGCAGCCATAGAGCCAAGCAACAATACCGCAATTACCGATACAACCGTCACAAATACACTGTTAAGGAAAAACTGTCCTATTCCCGCATCCCAAGCTGCTTTGTAATTACTCCAAAACCATTCTTCTGGTAATGACCAGGTGTTCAGGAAAAAATCACTATTGGATTTTAGTCCGCTCAATACCAGCCAAATAATTGGGTAAATGATCACCAAAGCAAATAGACTAAACCATACCAGGACAATCGTTTGGAAGATTCGATTTTTGAATGTCAAACTAAGTTTTGGACTGCCAGTTCTAACTTCGGAAACATTATTTGTTTTAACGACCGGGTTACTCTTAGCTGTCATTCTATTACACCTCCTGTCCTGATTTCCCTAATTTTAACTGAATGAGGGAAAGGGTTAGTGTTATGACGAAAACAACCGTACCAATGGTGGAGGCATACCCCATTTCGTCGTTCCGGAAAGCAGATCGATAAAGCATGGTCCCTAACACTTCCGTAGACCGGCCTGGTCCCCCGAAAGTCATAATATATACTTCATCAAACACCTTAAATGCACCAATAACGGTAATCACTGATCCAACTAAAAGCATTTCTCTTATCTGCGGGACAGTAATATTAAAAAATGTTTTTATCCTAGAAGCACCATCGATCATGGCAGCTTCATAATATTCAAACGGAATTTTTTGCATCGCTATCAGAAAAAGCATCGCCATATAACCTGTATACTGCCATTGTGAAACGGCAACGACTGCATAAATCGCAACCTCACTATCACCTAACCATGAACGAGCCCATTCCGCCTGCCCTAGGGCTTTTAATACACCGTTAACTAAACCTACTTCTGGGTTATAGAGGAGCTGCCATAATAACCCGACAACGGCAATCGAAATAACAGAGGGAATAAAGAATACGGTTCTGAAAAATGGCTGAAATTTACGAATCAATTTATCTTCTAAAATGGCTGCAATAATTAACCCCCCTCCAACTTGAAACACAAGCGAAATAATGGCGTAAAGAGAGTTATTTTTCAATGCTGTAAAAAATACGGGATCTTTAAATAGCCTTACATAATACTCCAAACCGACAAATGTTTTTCCTGCCTCAAAGGAATTCCATCTAAATAAACTATTATAGAGATTTAACACAATCGGAAGAAATACTAGAGCTAGAATTAGAAATAGTGCTGGCATTATATAGAGTAGTGCAGTACGTCTGTTTCGAAATGTTTTTGTCATACCTTCTCCCTCCTTAGAGGGGGTAAGCAGGCCGTCCTGCCTACCCTTACTCTTTTACTCCACTTCACTTTGTACTTGCTTCGCTACATCTTGAACTTCTTTAATGATGGCATCCGGTGATTTGGATCCATCGAGAAGCAGTTGGATATTGGATAAATAAACATCTGCTACTTTCGCGTGTACATCTGTATCAAGCCATTCCGCCATTCCTTCTGCTTGCTTCATGAAATCTACCCCTTCAGCCACTTCCTTTAAGGCAGTGTCTGGGTTAGTAGCGCCGTCGATTGGACTTGGCCAGCCAATTTGTTTTACAAGTTTTAAGGCATTTTCTTTACTTGTTAAGAATTTTAAGAACTTAATTGCCTCTTCAGGGTGCTTCGTCTTGGAAGAAACGATAAATCCATCTGGTGCACCGGTAATGAAGTTTTGGCTGCCTTTCCCTTCTTCAATGGATGGCATTGGGAAGAAGCCCCAGTTTCCTTTCATGTTTTTATCTGCATCCGCGAATTCTTCTAATTCGACATAGAAAATAGCTCCTTTACCCGCAAAAAACAATTGCTTCGCCATGTCATGGGAACTAGAGTTAGCATTGTCCATGAAATAGCCTTTCTTATTTAAATCCGCAAACATTTCCATTGCCTTAACATAACCCGGATCCGTGAATTCCCCAGAGCTAGGATTATAGTCTTTCATTCTGACATCCTGTGACACCATCTTTTGATTTAAACCTGTTAAGTAGTGAATAGCTGCCCATGGGCCTTGATTTCCAAGAATAAGCGGAGTTTCGCCGCCCTTTTTCAACGTTTCCAAAACATCTAAGAATTCATCCCATGTTTTTGGAGCTTCAAGATTATGTTTTTCAAAGATTTCTTTGTTGTAGATGAAGAATTTACCGTTAAATCGTAATGGGATACCGTAATTCTTACCTTCTGACGAGAATGGCTGAAGAGACGCAGGAATAAAGCTGTCTTTCCAAGCTGTATCTTCAGTAAGGTAAGGAGTTAAATCTAGTGCTGCATCGGCTCGAACAAATTTTCTAGCAAATTCCCCGGACCAGGAAAACATAATATCCGGGACTTCATTACCGCCTAAGATGACACGCAGCTTGTCTTTAATCGGTTCGTCTGCAATCGCTTCCATTTTAATTTTAATATCAGGGTTTTGTTTCTCAAACTCTTTTACCACTTCTTCAAAATAGGGAGCAAATTCTGGTTGAGGCCACTTATGCAAAAACTTTAAGACAACTTTTCCTGACTCTTCTTCACTTGAGGATGAAGAGCTCGAACATCCAGCAACTAAGAGTGAAAGTACCAACATAACCACTAATAAAAGTTTCGCTTTTATTTTCATTCCATTAACCCTCCTTATTTTTATAAAAAAGTTTGATAAAAAACTATGAATCTCTACACCCCCGGATCTTTATTTTTTTAAATTTTAATTCCTCTTTTAAAAGGAATTTAAAATGGAATACCATAACCGAAAGCACCGTCGACGAGACAGGTTTTTGCTGCGAATTTGGCTCCTTCTTCTAAACTGCTAGAAAGTAGGATCGACTGATCACCCTTTGGATTTTCTTTATTCCCAGCAAGATAGTGAATGATAAATTGTGTAAAGAAAGAATCCCCGGCTCCCAGGGTATCAACAGGCTGTACAAAGTGAGGCTTTTGCCTGTAAAAGGCGGTGCCGTCATAAACAATTGCTCCCCTTGAACCCATTGTTCCTATGACCAACTTACTTCCATAGGAATGAACCTGTTTTAATAGATTCTCAACGGCCTCTTCCTCCAGCTGCCCGCAGGATAAAAGGCTGACATCAATATATTGACAATTCTTTTTTAATAATTCATCGTTAAAATCACTTGAAAAATCATAAGATACCATGACTCCCGATTCTTTTAACTTATGTAATTCTGAATCCATATCGCTATAGATGCTGCTGTGGGCAATATCAAAAGTTTTAATATATTCCAAGTCTTCATTGGTCAAGATAAGCGGATTGTCCTTTTGAACTCCCCCTTCATTCCCGCCAATAAAAACTCTGTCCCCATCTACTAAGTCTACCGCTGCATAACCATTCTCACCCTCGTACTGCCGGCAATGTGAAATATCTACTTCTAACTTTTTTAACGTTGAAATAATATGTTCTGCAGCATGATCATTACCGAATATACCCATATAGGCTGAATCAATCCCTAACTGTTTAGCATACACGGCGAAGTTTAAGGAGTTTCCCCCAGGGTACATCGTTTTTTTATACAAATATTTGTCTACGACATTATCGCCAACTCCAATTACCTTCATTTCTTTCCCCTCCTGGTTTTATTTGGTATATACCATTTCAGCAATAATGGTATATACCATTATATCGAAATCTGAAATAACCTATTTCAGATTCATTTCCGAATAAAATTTAACGATGTCACTTCTCGTTAATGAGGTAGATAATTCAATTTCTTTGTTATCTTTATCGAATGCAACGGCTTCTTGATAAATACATGGACTCTCCGATCGAATTCTTAACAGTTTGCTTTCACTATCATCTGAAAATGTAACCTGCATATATTCTTTACACTTTACAAGGAAAATTCCATATTCATTTTCTAAGATTGCATATAACGAGTCATTGTCTTTTATTAGGTTTGGCAGTTCTGGGCAAAGTTTCTTTGAAATAAATGATTCTTCAATCGAAATAGGAGTCTCATTAACAAAACGCAGACGTTTAAGGGCGATGACTATTTCTCCCTGGGATAAATGAAGTTTCTGAATTAGTTTAGGTGTCGCCTCGATCTCTGTAATGGATAAGATTTGCGTACTCGGAGTTAACCCTTTATTTAACATGTTTTTTGTAAAACTGTTAAAGGTAACAAAGTCCATTGTGATTTTGTTATTCGTAACAAAGGTACCTGCGCCGACACGCCGTTCGACCACTCCTTCTCTCTCTAAAACGGTTAATGTATGCCTGGCCGTCATACGGCTGATTTTATATTGCTCGGCTAATTCCCTCTCTGATGGTAACTTGTCCCCGTGCTTGAGTTTACCACTCTCAATATCATCTAGTATTTTATTTCGTAATTGTTTATAGAAAGGGACTGTCTCCTCATCTCTTATCATTCTACTCATCTTCATTTCTCCTAATTGTTTTCTATCTACCCTATAATATTTTATCAAAATTCATTTGCAAATCCTAATTGGTATATACCAATTATAGTGAAGTATAAACAGAAGAGTACATGTCTAACAATCTCAAATAAAGCGTTTTCAAAATGAGTTAATGAAAGAACGAGAGGCAGATTTGTTATTTTTAGATTAATCTAAATATTCAATATTGTCAACATCTCTTGTCTAATTTTTTCTAAAAATATTTTCAGAGGGATAACATTAAAAAACAGGGTGAAGTTAAGACTCACCCTGTTTGCTTGAAAAAGTAGAGCTATTAAACTAAAACAATATTATTCGGGAGTTTAACGGTTGTTAAAATTTCTAATTCTTTGACACGATCCGTGTTATAAGACGACCCTCTTAAAACCTCGCTGTCTAAGTATCCGGGATGCGTCATAATCTCAACAACCGAGCCGTCCGGAACACGGCTGGCTAATCCATCAAAGTACTCTGGGGTTGCCGTCTCTCCATAAAAATCAAATAAAAATACGTCAGAAAATGCAGGTACTCCTTCGACAGCTTGCTCAGCTGCCCTTCTTACCGGTAGGTCATATTTTGCTGATAAGCGTTGAACCACTGGAAGAAGTTCAGGAAGGGTATGTGCATGGTGATGGCTGTCAAAATGAGTAAGCTTTACACCGCTGGCTAAAAACTTTTCGATTTGAGCGTTCCATTCTCTTTCCACTTCTTCTACATTGAAATCTCTGTTTTCTAGAAAATCATTTAACCTTCTAAAATTACCTTTTTCATCTACAAGGCTTGGAACATCTGATAAAAGCGGCCGGCCGCATGTTAACACAAGGTGAATGCCGACTTGAAGATTCGGATTGTCTTTTGCCAATTCAAATGCATGTTCAGCGCCCGGCATATTGGTCATCAGCGTTGCGGAGTTTAATATCCCGTATTTATGAGCATCAATGACACCGAAATTAATGGCTCTCGAGTAACCAAAATCATCTGCGTTTACAATTAGTTTAATCATAGATTCATAACCTCCTATTTTTAAGAGTTAGAAAGGAAGGAGCCATTGACCCAAACGAGTAAATTTCTCGTTATTAGGTCATTCCACTGGGCCCTCCTTTAACCCAGCTAACAGATTAATTTCTCTTAAACTGTTATATTTGTCTTAAAGAATTGCGGTAAATAGTCTTTGTGGGCCTCTAACATTTCATCGACAATTTTCTTCGCTAACGCATCAGAATTTACCAGTGGATTAATTGTTAAGGCAAGAACTGCTTTATCATAGTTGCCTTCAACGGCTGCTTCACAGGCGATACGCTCAAACGATTTAATTTGCTGGACTAATCCACGTGCTGCAACTGGAATATCCCCCATCACAATTGGTTTTGGACCTTCTTTTGTAATAATACAGCTTACTTCCACTGCAGAGTCATTTGGAATGCTGGCAATCGCACCGTTATTTACCGTATTAACTGGCTGAATATCGCACTTGTCATTATACATAGAAGAAATTAAACGTACGGCTGCATCGCTGTAATAAGCGCCTCCGCGTTTTTCTAATTGAGGCGGCTTAATATTTAGATTTGGATCTTTATAAAGTTCAAACAAATCATCTTCTAAACGTTTCACCACTTCAGCGCGGGTACCTTCCATTTCTGCTGCTTCGATTGTTTTCTTGACCATTTCTGGCATTTTATAATAATAGTTGTGGTATGGACAAGTAAGTGCATCCAAAGCACGAATAAATTCCGGCTCCCATCCCTGTCCTTGAACATTTTTCACAAAACTTGTGTTTTCAGGGTTTGTCAGCAATTCAATGACCTGATCTTTAACACTTACACCATCGACATAAACATCCAGACCGTAAACCATATGATTGAGTCCGGCAAAATCAATTCGCACTTTTGAATGGTCCACATTCATAAGTTTTGCAATTCCCATTTCCATGCCAATCGGTACATTACAAAGTCCCACAACTTTACGGAAATTACTGTGGCGAAGAACGGCCTCTGTCACCATTCCTGCAGGATTCGTGAAATTGACCAGCCAAGCATTTGGACAAAGTTCCTCCATATCCTTCACGATATCTAATATAACAGGAATCGTACGTAAACCTTTAAACAATCCCCCTGGACCGTTAGTCTCTTGACCAAGTACTCCATGTTTGAGTGGAATGCTTTCATCCTTCATCCGTGCGGCCAATAATCCTACTCGAAACTGTGTTGTAACAAAGTCAGCATCCTTTAGGGCTTCACGACGATCTAGGGTTAAATGAACTTCTACCGGAAGACCAGCTTGTTCAAACATTCTTTTTGCTAGATTTCCAACGATTTCTAACTTTTCTTTCCCTTCTTCTACATCTACAAGCCAAAGCTCTCTTAATGGAAGTTCGTCATACCGCTTAATAAAGCCTTCCACCAGTTCTGGTGTATAACTGGAACCCCCGCCAATTGTTGCAATTTTAATCGTTTTTCTATCTGACATTCTAAATTCCTCCTACACACTTAAATTTAGTTACCAATTTTCAAAGCAATAAGAGCCTGCCTAAAGGCAAGCTCTTTATTCAATTGTTAAAACCAATACATTACCCAGCTTTACGGCTAGGCTTAGTCGAACCACCTTGTTCCATATTGACGTTTTGCTTATCCCACACTTTAAAGAATGGATAATAGATGGCGAAAGCAACCGCTAAGTTAATAATTTGCATCATTGAACCTCTCCAGCTGCCTGTTGCAAGAAATCCGCCGATAATTGGAGGAGTTGTCCAAGGAACAGCTACACCAATGGTTTTTGGAGCAAAGCCAATTGACATTAGGATATAAGTTGTAATAACCATTACGACCGGAGCAAAGATAAACGGTAACATTAGCAATGGGTTCATAACAACTGGAGCACCGAAAATAATCGGCTCGTTGATATTGAATAGCCCAGGAGCAATCGCTAGTCTGCCTAATTGTTTACCTTGCTGGCTCTTTGCTAAGATTAACATCATTACAGCGAACATTAACGTTCCGCCTGAACCACCCATGAAAATAAAGATATCAAAGAATTGGCTCGTTACAATTTTAGGAAGTTCTTCACCAGCTTGAAGCGCTAAACGGTTAGCATCCGTTGCAGCAAGGAATACAGGACCCATAACGCCGCCGATAATACTCGCACCATGAAGACCACATACCCATAATAGACCAACTAGCAATACATACATAATAGCACCAAGTAAGGTATCACCAAATGCACCAAGAGGCTCTTGCAGGAGTTTACCTACCACTTCGTGCATGTTGCCAAAAGGAGTGCTCTCAATAATCAAACGAAGGACCCAAACAACAAATAGAACAACAAATGCTGGGAAAAGTGCTACGAAAGATTTACTAACACTTGGAGGAACACCATCTGGCATTTTGATAACCAGTTTTTTCTGAATGATATAACGATAAATTTCAGTAGATAAAAGAGCTAGAATAATAGCAACGAAAAGACCTTTACTGCCCATATAAGCAATTGGGAGAACGCCGCCCACCTGAACAGCAGCGTCAGCGCCTTCTGGTGTAAACATCGTAAAATAAGGAGTACCTAAGATAAATGCTGATGCAGATACTGCCCCTGCACTTAGCGGATCAACCTTATAGTGTTCGGCAAGAGAGTAAGCGATACCAAAGGCTGCAATTAATGCCATTATATCGAAGGTTGCTGTAACCGGATATAATAGTTTTGTCATCCAGGCATCGCCAAAAATACCTGCCATAAATTCGTTATAACCATTAATCGGAATGAAACCTAAAATTAAGAAAATCGATCCAATGATAATGAGGGGCATGGTAAGAATAATTCCGTCACGTAAAGCTAATAGATGTCTTTGACTGGCGACTTTTCCTGCAACCGGCATAACTTTTTCATCTAAGAACTGGTTTAATTTGCTCATTTGTAATCCCCCCTACTTTGTTATGATCCTATTAAGTTCTGAGCATGTTTAATCACTTCTGCTCCATTACACAATCCGTAATGAACGGGATTGATGGCATCTACAGGTATCCCTTTTTCCGCTCCTGTTTTTTTCATCTGTGGCAGCAAGTATCGGACTTGCGGCCCAAGGAGTAGAACATCTGCGTTATCGATATGTTGATTAACCTCGTTAGCACTCACTGCCCAGATTTTTGTTTCGAGCCCCCGTTCCTTTGCAACCGCTTCCATTTTTGTCACTAGTAGACTGGTGCTCATCCCTGCTGCACAACATAATAAAATATTCATCATTACATACCTCCTCAGATTTTTTATTGACTGAAAATTTAATATTAAAAGAGCTTAATAAGGATACCTTTAGCCATCGCCTCCTTTAAATGAAAATTTGTTTACTAGCTTATAAGACTACGAAGATAGCAATAAACCCCAATGCCACCCAATTTATTTTGGTAAAACAGGAATTCCCATCACACAACGCTGTTTGAAACCGCTTTCCTTTGGTGTTAAAAAAATATGAAAAGGATTAGGATTTAATAATAAGCTGTCTGAATAATATAAACAACTTTATATAAAAACAGTACCATAAACAATTCTATGTGTAAATACAAATTTGTATCTTTAATAAATACTTGTCATTACATTTAATAAAACTTTTGCTTTTTTTAAACAAAAAAGAGATAAGAAACTGTTGCATTTCTTATCCCTTTAAGGTGGATTGTATATTTAACTTAATCCATATTCTTTTATTTTGTTATATAATGTTCCTCTTGAAATTCCTAGTAAATTGGCTGCTGCGCTTTTATTTCCATAGGTTTTTCTAAGGGCTTCCTCAATCTCTAATGCTTCTGAATTTTTTAGTACCTGCTCCTGTTGAACGATTTCTTCTTTTTTTGTTGAGGTTTGTTTTACAATTACCTTACTCCTAATATTTTCAGGCAAATGCTCGCTAGTAATAGAGGACTTTTCAATAAGGAGAATCATTCGTTCAACCGTGTTTCTCAGCTCACGAACATTGCCAGGCCAATCATAATTTACTAACTGGGTAATCACTTCAGACTCAATGTCCGGTACTGGTTTTTTATACTTAGAGCTAAATTCTTGAATGTAATTCTCCACTAGTGAAACGATATCCTCTTTTCTCAACCTTAGGGGCGGAATGTCAATACTGATGACCGATAAATGATAATAAAGCTTTTCGTTAAAATTTCCTTCCCTAAGGAGAACATCAATGGATTGTGAGGTAGAAGTAATGATTCTCGTCGGCGATGTAATTTCATCAACTCCACCCACCCGGTAGAAGCGGTAGTCTATCAGGTAGTTTAATAATTTCCCTTGGATCGAGAGCGGCATCTTATCAATATCTTCAATAAATAAAGTACCATTTAATGCTTGTTCAATCCTGCCGATTTGTAATGTTTGCTGATCTGTTGAATAAATATCCTTTTGAAAGCCAAAAAGTTCAATTTCCAATAATCCTGGGGGAATGACAGAACAATTCAGGGTGATAAAAGGCCCGTCTGCTTTAGTACCACCATAATGAATCGCTTGAGCCAACATTTCTTTTCCAGACCCGGGTTCCCCCGTTATATGAACTGGTATATCAGCGTGTGCGACTTTTTGAGCAATTTTTAAGGCTTCTTGAAATTTCGGACTTCCACTGACCATTTTTGCAAATGGATTTGACTTCTGAACAAGTAAGCTTGAGTTGGAATCGAGTTCCTCGTTAAGCCTGATAATATTCGTAATATTATGTTCTGTAGCAACGCCGCCGATGATTTTATTTTCGATCATTATGGGAGAAGCATTTATTAAAACATGTGTATCCTTATTCGGACGGTGGTATTGGCCTCTGACAGGAAGACCTTCATTTAAAATTTTGTGAAGGACAATAGATTCATCACTAAAGTGCTCCCCTATTTTCTTACCAATTATGTACTCTTTTTTGATCTTATATGTTTCTTCCGCTGTTAAATTCCAGTAAACCACTCGTCCAGCTTCATCTACCGCTGTAACAGAGTCATTGATTGTTTCAGCTAATGTTTGAAAATAGGCTAAGATTTGACGGTTCTGTTCCTCGAGCTTTTCAATGTGCTTTTCTAATGTTAAGACACCAATGAATTCCCTTTCATTTTTTACCAGAACTGGTCTGCGCCAATCTACATCCGACTGGTATCCCGTTTCGTCTGAAACTACTGTGGATGGGAGCCAATTAAGATGTTCAAGCCAATCAATGATCTTAGTTGATTCATTGCCCAATTCTATAAGTCGATACTCATAGTTATGAATGATAAAGTATGCTCCACCAGCCACAACGACAAATTTATACTGGTCTAGTTTCTTTTTTATTTCTGATAATGGTATATGGTCATTTACAATTGTAAAGGAGTCATCAAGTTGAAATTGCCCACTTTTGAACATACTAAAATCCTTTCACGCTTTTTATTCACTTTAACATAAAATTATCTGTTCTATCTAGCTAATAGAATTTAAAAAGCTGAAACCATATAATCAGGTTTCAGCTTTTTAAAAGAGCAATTTTAAATACTTAACCTTTATTGGTGTTCACCTTTACGCAGATTGCTTATACTGATCAAACTCTCTTTTAAGTTTTTCATTTGGTTCTGGAGTCAATAAACTTACAATCCATATCGCAGCCAAACCTACAATGAAACCAGGAATTATTTCATAAAGAGTATTCACCAATACTGGTACGTTTGCCCAAATAATTACGGTAACAGCTCCACCAATAATTCCAGCAAGAGCCCCCCATCGATTCATCCGTTTCCAGTATAGACTAAGGAGAATGACGGGTCCAAAAGCAGCACCAAAGCCCGCCCACGCATATCCGACCAGTGATAAAATAGTTCCATTTTTATCAAATGCAATGACAACAGATATAACCGAAACAACAAGAACCGAAAGCCTGCTAATGAACATTAGTTCTTTATCTGTTGCTTTTTTTCTGAAAAATGTCTTATAAACATCTTCCGTTAACGAGCTTGCTGTAACAAGTAGCTGCGAAGAAATGGTACTCATAACCGCAGCCAATAAGGCAGCAAGCAAAAATCCAGTAATAATGGGATGAAATAAAACCTCACTTAGCTTAATAAAAATAGTCTCTGGATCCGATAAACTAAGTCCCTGTTTGGAATAAAAGGCCAAGCCGATAAATCCAGTAAACATCGCGCCGCCAACGGAGAAAATCATCCAGCCCATTCCAATACGTCTTGCTTTTTTTATCTCTTTTACTGATGAGATCGCCATAAATCGGACGATAATATGCGGTTGTCCAAAGTAGCCTAAGCCCCATGCCAGTAAAGAAATAATCCCCAATACCGTGGTTCCTTTAAAAATATCGAATAATTTAGGATCGATTCCTTTTATTTCATTAAAAGCCGGTCCTACTCCGCCCACTTCCATTATTGTCACAGCGGGAACCAGAATGAGAGCGGTGACCATGATCAAACCTTGGACAAAATCAGTCCAACTTACCGCTAAAAATCCGCCGAATAACGTATAACCAATTACAACTGCAGCGATAATCCAAAGTCCCACCTGGTAATTAAGGTTAAACGTAGTCTCAAAAAGAACCCCTCCTGATACCATTCCGGAAGAAACGTAGAAAGTAAAGAAAACAATAATGACAAGTCCTGAAGTTAAACGGAGCATAGAAGATTGATCACCAAAGCGATTTTCAAGGAAAGCGGGAATAGTCAT
This sequence comes from Neobacillus sp. Marseille-Q6967, assembly GCF_946151075.1. Lineage (GTDB taxonomy): Bacteria > Bacillota > Bacilli > Bacillales > Cytobacillaceae > Neobacillus. Next base: position 2,307,036 of record NZ_OX267715.1, read on the forward strand.
TGAATTGTTGGCATTTTCGGTATAGATTCTTAACCTTGGTGCTACATAAAGCCAGTTAAAATAGGCACCAATGGTTAACCCGATAGCAATCCATGATGCACTTAGACCTTGAGAAAACATTGCACCAGGCAGACCCATAAGCAGCCATCCACTCATATCAGATGCCCCTGCACTTAGTGCTGTTACAGCTGCTCCAAGCCCTCTTCCCCCGATCATATAATCTGATAGATTAGATGTCCGCTTGTAAGCAAAATATCCAATTAACAGCATACCAGCCATATAGATACCAATAGAAAATAGTATTTGTGTATTCAAACCTCATCCCCCGTTCTGTTTTCTGCTTGAAAAATAGCAAATTATAGATTAAAGCGCTTTCAAACAATCTTTATACTTTTGATATATATTAGGGAAATCCCCCCTGTGATGGGATTTCCCTGCTTATTTTTTTATATTTTTCTAGATTTCAGCTTAGCTTGAGTAAACAACAGCAAATAATCATATCCGCCAGCTTTTGAATCTGTACCCGACATATTGAATCCACCAAATGGATGGGCACCCACTAATGCACCTGTACACTTTTTGTTAATATAAAGGTTTCCACAATGCATATTTTCAAGAGCAAATTCGATGCGTGCCTCATCCTTTGAGTGATAGGCGCCAGTTAATCCGTAGTCTGTATCATTATAGATTTCAATGGCTTCCTTCCAGTCAGCTGCTTTAGCTAGGGCAAGAACTGGTCCAAAAATCTCCTCTTGCATAATACGTGCTTTTGGATCTACATCTGCAAAAACAGTTGGTTCAATGTAGAAGCCGTTACCATTTGCTCTTGAGCCGCCTGTCAGCAACCTGCCTTCAGTTTTGCCAATTTCAATGTAACTCATGATTTTATCCACTGACTTTTGGTCAATAACTGGGCCGATATTATGATTCTCCTCTGGCAGACCAATCGTTAGGTTCTTGGTTAATTCTGTTACTTTTTCAACCACTTGGCCGTAAACTGATTCAACGATAATCGCTCTCGAGCCGGCAGAACATTTTTGTCCTTGGAAGCCAAAAGCTGAAGCGACAATAGCCGCTGCTGCTGCATCCACGTCAGCTGTTTCATCAACAACCACACCATCCTTGCCGCCCATCTCTGCAATAACACGTTTTAACCATAATTGACCTGGCTGGACTTTTGATGCTCTTTCGTAAATTCGGCATCCCACAGCACGTGATCCTGTAAAAGAGATAAAACGAGTTTTAGGGTGCTCGACTAAATATTCGCCAACCTCGATACCATCTCCAGGGATAAAGTTAAGGACACCTGAAGGAAGACCGACCTCTTCCATCAATTCTACAAATTTAGCTGCAATAACAGGTGTAGCATCCGCTGGCTTCAAAATGACCGTATTCCCCGAAACAATTGCTGCAACGGTCGTCCCTGCCATAATAGCTAAAGGAAAGTTGAATGGAGAAATGACAATTCCAACACCCAGCGGGATATAAGAAATTTGGTTATCTTCCCCTTCAATTTTGGTCAGCGGCTGATGAACGCTTGTTTCACTTAGCCGAATCATTTCTCTTGCATAAAACTCAAGAAAATCGATGGCTTCTGCTGTATCAGCATCTGCTTCTGCCCAGTTTTTACCTGATTCATAAACAAGATAAGAAGAAAACTCATGCTTTCGCTGTCTCATTAAATCTGCAGCTTTGAACAAATACTCTGCCCGCTCTACAGGAGCTACCTTTTTCCAAGTATCAAATGTCTTCGAAGCTTCTTGCATCGCTTTTTCAGCTAATTCTTTCGTTCCTTTACTAACAGTCCCTACTACTTCGTCAACATTTCCAGGGTTAATAGAAACGGTTTGTTCCTTTGTAAATAATTTTTCACTGCCAATCACCAATGGGTATTTCTTACCTAACTCTTTTTTGACTTTAGAAAGCGCAGCGTACATCGATTGTTTGTTTTCTTCAATTGAAAAATTTGTGAAGGGTTCATTTTTGAAAGGTGCTATTTTTGTTGTGGTTGTCATAATCTTTTAACTCCTTTATGTAAGATTTTTATTTTAGTAGATTTTTTAATACGAACCAGACATTGGCAGGTCTTTCCGCCAGCCGTCTCATAAAATATCCAAACCAGTCAACTCCGTAAGGTACATAAACACGAACTTTGAAGCCTTCTTTTACAAGCTTGTCTTGAATGTCCTCACAAATACCGAATAACATCTGGAATTCAAATTGTTCTTTCGGTATTTGATACTCACTTACAATTGATTTTGTATAATCAATCATTGCTTCATCATGGGTGGCAACAGCGGTATAGTTACCATTAAGGAGATGCTGCTTAATTATTTTTTTGTAATTATCGTCTACATCCTTTTTCTCTGGAAATGCGACAGATGGAGACTCTTTGTACGCTCCTTTTACAAGGCGCAGATTGGCCTTCTGAAGATTCAAGTCAGCAATATCCTGCTCCGTTCTATATAAGTACGCTTGAATCACAACTCCAACATTGTCATATTCCTGTCGTAACTCTCTAAAAATATCTAAAGTGATTTGGCAATGCTCGTAATCTTCCATATCAATTCTGACAAAATTTTGGTGATGTTTTGCTCGATCAAGAATTCTACGCATATTACTCATACATAGTTCTCTGCTAATATCCAACCCAAGGGAGGTCATTTTTAGAGAAAGATTTGACGTTACACCTGCCTCCGCTATTGCATCAAGAGTTTGGACACACATAGCAGTTGACTCCAGTGCCTCTTCTTCGGTGTAAACAAATTCCCCGAGATGGTCTAAAGTTACAACTTTACCTTCACGATTTAATTTTTTTACTGCATCAATAGCTGTCTTAATAGATTCCCCAGCTACAAATCGGCCAGCACCAAAGCGCAACCCGTACTTCTTTGCAAGCTTATTTGCTGACGTATTTTTCCCTAGTGATTGAAACATGTTTCTCATTAATAATTCCATATTCATCCATCCCCCTTTTTCAAAATAAACACTGTTGTTTATCACTTTAACACCTTTATTCAATTTTATATCATTTTGAACATAAGTGTCTATATTTTTCTAATATAAACAAAATTGTTAAATTTATAAAAAGAATATATCCCTTATTTAACATTTTTTAAACACTATTGTAAGTTTTTCTAACATACTTTTTTAAACAGGTTCACATGACAACATTTGTATTTATCTATATTGGTATAATTCATGTATAAAATTACATTTAGTACAAATCGAGTAGAGGGAAAATAAGATGATTATTTTCGCCCCTCTCACAACACCGTACGTACGTTTCGCGTATACGGCGTTTCAATCTATATTGCAGTGTGTACTTTTAGATACTGTTCTAAAGCAGAGGGAAGTCCCCTCTGCTTTAGTCTTTTGTTTGAGATGGCTCTTTGGACAACTTTCGATAATCCTATATACCGATAACCCTTTCGACAATAGGTTAATCCTCGCGCTTCTTGCTCCGGAATCCCAAGCTGAATGAGCGATTTGATTTGTTTCTTCGGTAATTTCCATTGTTTCCAGATGATTACCCTAATTCTGGAGCGAAGCTTCATATCTATTCGCTCCGTTGCCTTTTTCATGTTTCCTATCCTGAAGTAGTTTACCCACCCGAATATGACTTGCTTCAATTTTAATATTCGATAGTCTAGTGAGACACCCCAGTTTCTCTTTGTCAGTTTTCGAAGCTTCCTTTGGAATTTCTGTATGGAACTGAGGTGGGGTTTTACTTGGTATCTTTGGTTGTTAACATCGTAATAGTAACCGAATCCTAAGAATTTTAATTCTTTTGGACGTGAAATTTTACTCTTCTCTACGTTAACGATTAATCCTAGTCTATCCTCTATAAATCTCACGATTGATTTCATTACTCTACTCGCTGCTTTCTCACTCTTTACAAAGATGAGAGCGTCATCAGCGTATCTTACGAACTGTAGTCCTCTTTTCTCTAGTTCCTTATCGAGTTCATTCAACATAATATTACTCAATAATGGGCTAAGGTTTCCTCCTTGCGGAGTCCCGATGGGTGTTTCTTCATATTTCCCTTTCACCATAACTCCACTAACTAAGTATTTTCTGATTAACGAGATGACATCACCATCATCTATTGTGTTGGCAATAATTCGCATGAGTTTATCGTGATGAACTGTATCGAAGAATCTTTCGAGGTCAATGTCTACTACCCAATCGTATCCATCATTCAGAAATTCCAAGCTTTTAATAATAGCCATTTCACAACTTCTTTTTGGTCTAAAACCGTAACTGAATTCACTGAAATGCTTTTCAAATATCGGACTGAGAACCTGATGAATGGCTTGTTGAACTACTCTGTCCACTACTGTTGGTATTCCCAACTTGCGCATCTTGCCATTTTCTTTTGGGATTTCCACTCTTAAGGCAGCTTGTGGTTGGTATTTTCTTGTTCTGATGCGCTGACGTAGCTCATCCTTGTTCTCTTTCAGATATTGCTTTAGTTCGTCGACTGTTACTCCATCGACCCCACTTGCACCTTTATTTTTATAGACTCGCAAGTAGGCTTCGTTCATATTTTGGTTACTTAAAATCTGTTCTAAAAGTTCCACACTCGTTTCTCCTTCCCTCTCACGTAGTAAGTGATAGCTCCATTTTGGTTAGCCTTTGAGATACGCTCATACTTTCACCATTAATACATTCGGAGAACGTCACTTACGCATTCGTGGTGTTGAAACACTATAAATTGTTCAGCCCTTCATGAATTAATTTCACTACTATGGCTTCTGCTGACTTCTTGCGACTAACCTTTTTCGACTGTACTTTTGTACATCCGCAAGACCTCCCGGGGTAAGACAACTATCTTTCCTCTTTTACTCGCCTGATTTACTTAATAAAGTTACGCACATCTTTCGGACTTTAACTTGTGTTGGAGTCTTATCCCTTTATAGAGCCTTAGTATCAGATTTCTGTTCGTCGAGCCAAGATTTTATTCCACGCTTCCTCCAGCCCTTACCTCACAGTAAGTACCTTGCGCTTCCTTAGTGGTTGGTCGATGTGTACCCCCACAGTGGACTTTCACCACCTAGATAGATGCCATGCCTGGCACACAACAAAAAAGGATACGAATTCGTATCCTTTATATGGAAGTTGTGCATATTAACATGTAACTTTTTTATTGAACAGAATTATAGTACTTCAAAACTTTCTGACGGACATAATTAAGATGGTGATACATTGCTTTGAACGCCTCGTGCGGATCCCTCTTAACTAAGGCTTCATAAATTGCAGTATGATGTTCAACAGTTAGACGGCGTTCCCTGTGTCTAATTTCACTATCGATTTTATCATGTGTAATAAGTAAAGAGTTAATCATGCCTTCAACAACAGGATTATTAGCACTGAGGGCAATCAATCTATGAAATTCTTTGTCTATTTCCCCGTAATTATTGTCTGTGTTATTCGCAATCAGGTCTATTGTTTCTTTTAACTTTTCAAGTTGTTTATCGGTAATCTTTTCTGCCGCCATCGTAACTAAACCCAGCTCTAATGACATCCTTGCTTCTATTACAGCAGGTAAATTATCAACGGACAAAGCCAGCATTACCGAAAAAGGGTGGCTTCCTATTTTATCATTAAAAAATGTCCCTTCACGGGTTTTTCGTGTAATAACCTCAAGTGTTTCGAGTGCACTTAGAGCTTCACGCAATACCGGCCTACTAACTTCCAGCTCTTCCATTAACTCCATTTCCGGAGGTAATTTATCCCCTGGCTTCATCTGACCGCTTACAAGTAATTGAACAATACGTTCAACAACTTGCTTTGATAATGTACTGCGGCTAACCGACTGAACCCCTACTTTCCTTGGAAGATGTTCCATTTTTTACCTCCTTTCGTATAAAAATATTTTCCAATAATATTGTAAGACTAATTATATTATATAACAATTTTCCTCGTACGATTAGCATATTTTTTCCAAACAACTTATTTTCCAACAAGAACTAATCTATCTTGATTTTTTGTTTGTTGAATTTTTAACATTTCCAATCTTAATCAAAATTGTTGAATATGTAATGGACCGTCGATGAACTCCTTTATTTTTCAGGATTCATACAACGGTCCACTTTGGTTATTTATTCGCTGCTATTTTAGCTTCAGCTTTCCGTTTAACCTCAACTTTTGCCATTTTTTCATAATACCTTATGAGGCTGGCATGATCGTCATTTCCCATGCCGTCAACCTTAAGAATCTGCATTATTTCCCTTACGGCAGCAGTCAGCGGCAGAGGTACACCCACTTCATGTGATGTTTCCAATACATTATTCAAATCCTTCATATGAAGATTAATCCGGAATCCAGGATCAAAATTACGGTCCAATACGAGTGGTGCTTTAGCGTCAAGAACAGTGCTGCCAGCCAAACCTCCGCGAATTGCCTGGTAAACTAATTCCGGATCCGCTCCCGCTTTACTTGCTAAAACGAGTGCCTCCGACATCGCTGCAATATTAATCGCTACAATAATCTGGTTGGCCAGCTTTGTAACATTTCCTGCACCAACATCGCCCGTCAGCACTACAGAACCCGCCATCGCCTTCATAATCGGATAACATTTATCAAAAACTTCCTTTTTTCCTCCAACCATTACAGAAAGGGTTCCTTCAATAGCCTTAGGTTCGCCCCCGCTTACAGGGGCGTCCAGCATATTAATACCCTTCTCTCCCAACTGTTGGGCAATTTCCTGGCTTACAAGCGGCGCAATCGAACTCATATCGATGACCACAGTACCTTGTTTAGCCCCTTTAATGACTCCATTTTCTCCCAGGAGTACTTCCTTTACTTCAGGAGAGTTTGGCAGCATCGTTATGATCACGTCACTTTGTTTAGCTACCTCTTTCGGAGTTGCCGCTGCAATAGCACCTGCTGCTGCCAGTTCATCTGTTATACTTTGTTTTCTATTCAAAATAATAACTTCATAGCCTGCCTTTAACAAATTTTTACTCATAGGTTTTCCCATAATACCTAAGCCGATAAATCCAATTTTCATCTTTTTTTACACCTCCTGAAGATTAGCCCCTTGCAGAAGCATTTTCGCTGTCAATTTTAAGTACATTCAAATCTTGCAAAATTGCCCTTAATCTATTTAAATCTAATTCCGAACAGCTGGTATTTGGTTTAATAGGTGCCCCCGCTTGAAGACCAATCAAATTCGCAGCATCCTTAGTTGCTACCGGAAAACTTCCAAGATTAAAAGCCATGCGTAACGGAGCGAGTTTATACTGGGCTTCTAATGCACCTTGGAGATCACCTTCTAAATATTTCTCGTAAATTTCTACTACAAGAGATGGGACTATGTTGGCCGTTGACGCAACACATCCGACAGCCCCGTAAACGAGGGAACCGAGTATCATAACATCACGGCCTGCCATGACTTTAAAGTCTTTACCTCTTGTTCTGCGAATATATTCCGCAGTCAACGTTAAATCCCCGCTGCTATCTTTAACACCGACAATATTTGGAACATCGGCTAACCGTACAATCAAATCGGCCGAGATATTAGTCCCTACGCGATCCGGATTATTATATAGGAGTACCGGTAAAGAAGTTGCTTCAGCGACTGCACGAAAATGTTGATACAATTCTTCATCATTAGGTCGAAGAAACATAGGAGGAAGGATTGTAATAGCCTGTGCCTGCTTCTCTTCTGCCAATCTTGCAAGACTTATGCATTCTTTCGTTGAAATAGCACCAATTCCTACATATACAGGAACACGTTCATTAACCTGCTCAATCGTAATTGTGATAGCCCGCTGTTGTTCTTCATTGTCGAGTCCGAAAAATTCCCCGTTGCTGCCGAGCACGAGAATCCCATGTACGCCGCCTTTAATAACATGCTCTATTACTTGTCTCAATCCTATTTCTTCAACACGATCATCACTATCAACAGGTGTAATGATAGGAGGTATAACCCCCCTTATAAAACTTGTATCCATTTTTCGGCTCCTTCCATCCCGTTAAGGCATTAATGGTTGAATTGAACTTAACGCACAAGGCAAGGGCGCTTATTGTCAAACTTCCAGTTGGGAATAAGATATTGCATGGCCATTGCATCATCGCGGGCACCTAATCCCATTTGATTGTAAAGCTGATGTGCCTTCTCAATTTGTTCCATATCTACCTCTACTCCTAAACCTGGCTTATCAGGAACAGATACTAAGCCTCCTACAATTTTAAATGGTTCTTTCGTTAGGCGCTGGCCATCCTGCCAAATCCAATGCGTATCAATCGCAGTGATTTTCCCAGGTGCAGCGGCTGCAACATGAGTAAACATCGCTAAGGAAATATCGAAATGATTATTAGAATGCGAGCCCCATGTTAATCCCCATTCATGGCACATCTGGGCAACTCTTACCGATCCTTGCATAGTCCAGAAGTGTGGATCTGCCAAAGGAATATCAACCGATTGAAGCTGGATGGAATGACCCATCTGACGCCAGTCAGTAGCAATCATGTTGGTTGCAGTCGGCAGTCCAGTAGCACGGCGAAATTCGGCCATCACTTCCCTGGAAGAATAACCATCTTCGGCACCGCAAGGATCTTCTGCATATGCAAGAACATGATGCTTGTCACGGCATAATCGAATGGCGTCTTTCAAAAGCCATCCACCATTCGGGTCAAGTGTAATTCTTGCATCCGGAAAACGTTCGGCTAAAGCTGTTACTGCTTCAATTTCTTCCTCTCCGCGCAATACACCGCCCTTTAGCTTGAAATCGTTAAAGCCATATCGCTTATGCGCTGCTTCAGCAAGCCGGACAATGGATTCCGGCGTCAAAGCTTCTTCATGGCGCAGACGCAGCCAATCGTCGTCAGCCTCAGGTTCACTTATATATGGAAGATCTGTCTTATTCCGGTCCCCTACATAGAATAAGTATCCTAACATTTCCACTGCATCCCGCTGCTGGCCTTCGCCAAGTAATTCTGCAACCGGAACACCAAGATATTTTCCCACTAAGTCTAACAATGCAGCTTCTAGCGCAGTTACCGCATGGATGGTAATACGCATATCAAATGTTTGCAAACCACGGCCACCCGCATCTCTATCGGCAAACTTCTTCCTTACAGTATTAAGAATGTTGTTATATTTTCCAATAGATTTCCCAATAACGAGCTCCTTTGCATCTTCAAGTGTTTGACGAATTCGTTCTCCTCCTGGAACCTCACCAACACCTGTATTACCTGAATTATCCTTTATAATGACAATATTTCGCGTAAAATAAGGGGCATGGGCTCCGCTTAGATTCAGCAGCATACTATCATGACCTGCTACAGGAATAACATGCATTTCTGAAATAATTGGTGCAGAAGATACTCGTTCCTTTGATACTTGTGTTATCATAATGGCACTCTCCTTTTATATGTTTGAATTGCTGTTAATTACGGCGCCGCACTGCGACAAGCCATTTTTTTGTAGCCGGTTACCAATTTAGTTTCTATAAAATTATTAATACATCTATTTATGCTTAAGCTCTACACGTTTGATTTCCCCAACAAGGAACAAATAACTGCATATAGCAACGAGTGCATTAGCACCGACAAATATGAGAGCTCCATTAAAAGATCCTGTTGCTGCAATAATATATCCAATGATGATTGGTGTTGTAATTCCTGCAATATTTCCAAATGTATTGAAAATACCACCACTTAACCCTGACATTTCCTTTGGAGACGTATCAGACACAACTGCCCATCCTAATGCTCCAAATCCTTTTCCAAAGAACGCCAAAGCCATTACAAAAATTACAATTGACTCCGCCTCTACATAGTTTGCTGCAACTAAACTCATGGACATCAGCATCCCGGCTACAATAGGAGTTTTTCTAGCTACTGTTAAAGAGCATCCCTTTTTTATTAAGAAATCAGAAAACATACCACCTAAGACGCCGCCAATAAATCCACATATGGCAGGGAGGGAAGCAATAAAACCAACCTCAAGAATTGTCATACCGCGTTCCTGTACTAAATAAACCGGGAACCAGGTTAAGAAAAAGTAAGTAAGGGTTGTGATGCAATATTGCCCAAGATAGACCCCTAACAGCATGCGATTTGAAAGTAATTGTTTGACGTAAAACCAATTAGGACCTTCTTTTTTGTCTTTTTTTCCTTGTGTCTGTTCCATATTCGTCAAAGCGCCGCCTTGTTCAATATAGTCCAGTTCGGCCCGGTTAATTCGAGGATGATCTTTAGGACTGTAAATGGTTTTCAACCAAACGATTGCCATTAGGACCCCAACTATTCCCATATAAAAGAATACATATCTCCAACCATAAGCGTGGGTGATATAGCCCATTATCGGAGCAAATAAAACCGTTGCGAAATACTGTGCTGAGTTAAATGTCGCTGCTGCTGTCCCCCGCTCGTTACTAGGAAACCAGGAAGCCACAATACGGCTGTTTGCCGGGAAAGAAGGCGCTTCTGATAATCCTACAATAAAACGTAATGCAAAAAGTACGATAACTGCTGTAGCGGCAGATCCGAATAAACCTATAAATCCTTGGGCAAGTGTAAACAATGACCAGAGAAATATACTCCAAAAATATACCTTCTTTGAACCGAAACGATCTAGGAGCCATCCCCCTGGAATCTGCCCCATTACGTAGGACCAACCAAAAGCAGAGAAAACATATCCCATCATTACTGAGTTCAAACCAAGTTGTTCCGACATTGCAGGACCTGCAATGGAAAGGGTTGCCCGGTCAGCATAATTAATAGCCGTAACAAGAAATAACATGAATACAATAAACCATCGAACACGGGTTTTCTTTGTTTCTACAAAAGCAGGTCTAGCAATTGCTCTATTAGCCTTAGCCTCCATGATCCTTCTCCCCCTTGAGTCACAAATCAAGCTTGTCTATCTTCTAAGTTAGCTGAAAAGCAATTCATAAAGTGCCCTGGTGAAAAAGCTTGACTCTACTAAACTTTTATTATTTCTCCCCATATGTAATCGGTATCATTTTTTCATATAATCCTACCATATTTTTTTATGGTGCAGCGGGATTCATTTTTAATTCATATACATGTAAAGTAATTTTTTGATAGAAAAGGGACTGTTATATACCAATCCCTTTCCTATCAATACTATCCTTTAATAAAAACAGTCTTAATAGAAGTAAAAAATTCTTTAGCCGCTTCGCCTTGTTCACGAGAATGTGAACTGGATTGCTTCATTCCTCCAAATGGTGCTTGAAGTTCTACTCCCGCACTTTCAGCATTGATCCGGACAAGACCAGCATCCATATTATTAATAAAGGAAAGCATGTGAGAAATATTAGTTGTGAAAATGGAAGCACTTAATCCGTATTGGACATCATTTGCAATTTCTAAAGCCTCTTTTACAGAATCCACCTTAATTAAGGCAATGAATGGACCGAAAATCTCTTCCTGGGCAATGGACATATTCGTTTTTACATTATCAAAAATAACAGGCTGAACATAGAATCCATTTTCACAGTCACTGCCTAGAAATTCCTCTCCGCCATAAATTAATGAAGCTCCCTCATCAATTCCCTTTTTGATATAAGAAAGGACCGTTTCAAATTGACTTTCATTGGCGCAAGGTCCCATCCATATTCCTTCTTTTAAACCATCACCTATTGTAATTTCCCTAGTCTTTTCCAACAGTTTCTCTTTGAATATTTCATAAACTTCACTCTGAACGATTACCCGGCTTGTTGCTGTACATTTTTGTCCAGTTGAGCGGAATGCCCCACTTATAGTCGCCTCTACAGCCAAATCAATGTCAGCATCTGCTGCAACAATCACCGGGTTTTTCCCTCCCATTTCCAACTGGTACTTTGCTCCCCGTGCAAGAGCGGCCTGGCCTATTCTTTTACCTACACCGTTAGAGCCTGTGAAGGTAATACCATTAATGTCAGAGTGATCAGCTATCCCCTGCCCAATGACCGAACCTGTACCTGTTACCATATTGATAACTCCCGCCGGTAAACCAGCTTCTTCAAAACACTCAACAATTTTAGCACATGTTACTGCAGTTTCTGTTGCAGGTTTAATGACTACAGTGTTTCCATAAATTAAAGCAGGTGCCACCTTCCAAATCGGAATGGCGATTGGGAAGTTCCATGGAGTGATCACACCTACTACTCCAAGTGGTACTCTCGTAGTAAACATTAATGCTTCATTGTCTGTAGAAGGAATGACATCACCGACTTTTCTCATTCCTTCCCCTGCATAATAGCGAAGAATCGCAATCCCACGTGCAGTTTCCCCTTTAGTTTCTCCGAGCGTTTTGCCCATTTCTCTTGTCGCGCATTCTGCAATTTCATCTAGATGCTTTTCCATTACATTTGCCACGTTATACAGATATTGTCCACGTGCAGCTCCGGAAAGCTCTTTCCACTTGATTTGTGCCTTTTTTGCAGCAGCAACAGCATGTTCTAAATCTTCTTTTGTTGAGTTTTGGACATAACCTACTACTTCGTTTCGATTTGCAGGATTGATACTTTTTATTACATCACCTGAAGATGATGATACCCATTGACCTCCGATAAAGTTTGAATAAGTATTGTTTTGTGTACTTACAGTCATGCTTATCCTCCTTCTAGCATTCTATTATTCAGTGATATATAACGCTTACATTTTTGAGTTATTTTGAGAAACTTTATGTTTAGGAGATTACTTTTTGATTGGCTTTTGGATACAGTTTAAAGGTTTTTTCCAAAATCCTTTCTAATTGTTGGTAATGTTCTTTTTCTACTGGAATTACTGGTGGTCTAGCCGTATTTTCAACAGGTAAACCTACGATTTCCATCCCTGCTTTTATTAACGAAACAGGATAGCCTTTTCGCTGCTTTCGAATATCATTGATCGGCAGGATTACATTTAGATAAAGATCATTCACCAATTCCTTGTTACCGTTTAAAAGAGCCTCATAAAACATACGCGAGATATGGGGTATGTAATTAGAGATGGCTGAAGAGTATGAATCAAATCCCAGCGGAACATACGCCGGCATGGTTACTTCAGCCATAGGCATACCATTTAACCATGTTAAGCGGTCCCCAATCGCTTGTGTCAACTGAATATTCAATTCCATGTTCCCACATCCGTCTTTTAGGCCGACTAATTGAGGGTGTTCAAGCAAACGCTGTAAAGTAGGGAGCGATAAAATCGCATTATCTCGTTGGTATACAATAGCATTTAGACTTGTGCTTTCTATTATTGTTTTTAGATACTGATATAATCCTTCTTGTTCACCTTCAATTAGATAGGGAGGCAGGATAAGGTAACCATCTGCTCCTTTTTCTTCAGAGAATTCAGCTAATTCCAATGCTGTTTTAAGGTTTCCACCCACTCCAGTGTATACAGGGACTTTTCCAGCAGCTACAGAAATGGCGATTTCGACCATCGTTTTGTACTCTTGGCTGCTCAATGATTGAAACTCTCCCGATCCACAGGCGATAAAGATTGCCTCTAACCCTTCTTCCAATAGAAATTCGATATTTTTAATCAGTGCCCCTTCATCAAGGTTTCCTTGTGAATTAAACGGTGCAACCGGAAAGCCTAAGATCCCTGTCGGAGCTTTTCTAACGATACTCAATGTCATTCCTCCTATAATTATTATTTTAAAATTTGAAATTGTTCTTTTGTCTAATGGTAAGACAAATAAAATTGTTTGTCAACATATTTTCCGACTATTTGAAAAATTAAATAGGTCATAGAAAAAGCACACCAACTGGCGTGCAATGAGACAAAACTATTATTTTAATTCTGAAAGAGAAGACTGATCCTCATGCCTCCACATCTTCAAAGTTAGACTTTTTGTTTTTTAGACCTGCAATAATACTAACTGCCATAGCTAAGAAGGAAAGAATCATTAATGTTCCCGAGATAGGACGTGTAAAGATCTCCAAAAAATCTCCTTTATACAATCCTAATGTTTGGAGTAAGGATTCTTCCATCATTTTTCCTAGAATAAATACCAATGCAATCGGGGCTACTGGAATGTCAGCCTTTTTCAAAAAGTAACCTAGTAAACCAAATATAAGCAAGCCACCAACATCCCAGAGACTATTATTAATGGAATAGGTTCCAACAATGGAAACTGAAATAATAATCGGGAAAAGCATCTTAAATGGAATACTTGCAATTTTCGCCCAGAATTTGGCCATTGGCAAATTCATAAACAAGAGGATCAAATTACCTATAAACATGCTCGCGATAACCGCCCACACAAAATCTGAATGGCGGACAAATAATGTTGGACCCGGCTGTAAACCATGTAAAACAAATGCCCCCAGCAATACAGCCATAGTGGCTGAACTAGGGATCCCTAATAAGAATAAAGGAATTAAAGCACCTGCAGTAAAAGAATTATTAGCAGTCTCGGGCCCTGCAACCCCTTCAATAGCTCCATTACCAAAGCGTGATGGATCCTTTGCCAATCTTTTCTCCATTGAATACGATAATAACGAAGGAACCACTGAACTAATTCCAGGTATAAGACCAAGGAAAAATCCTAAAACGGTTCCTCTTCCAATTGACATAGCAGATGGCCTAATTTCCGCCCTGCTTGGGAACAACCCTTTAACAACTGGCGGCTTATCGGGGGTTTTCAACTGCTGTTCAAGCCCTAATAAAATTTCAGATAATCCAAAAAGCCCCATTGCAATGGTGACAAAATCAAAACCATCGATTAAAAATGGTGTCCCAAATGTAAATCTCATATCACCAGAACTAGGCGCAATTCCAAACATCGCTAATATCAACCCGATTAAAACAGCCAAAATACCACGAATAATCGATTTTCCTGCCAGACCTACGACCATAGTCATACCAAAAAGGATTAATGCGAAATACTCTGGAGGTCCAAAAGAAAGAGCAAATTTTACAAGATAAGGAGCAATAAACGCAACACCGAGTATAGCAATGACTCCGCCAATAAATGAGCCAATCGCTGAAATCCCAAGTGCCACGCCTGCACGACCCTGTTTCGCCATCGGATAACCATCTAGACTTGTAATGACTGATGCAGCCTCTCCGGGTACATTTACAAGAACAGTCGTTATCGTTCCACCGTACATGGAACCATAAAATATTCCTGACAACATAATAATGGCTGAAATAGGATCCATAGCAAACGTTAACGGTATTAGAAGGGCCGTTCCTGCACTAGGCCCTAGACCAGGCAGTACTCCCACCAACATTCCAACAGAAACTCCTATTAAACAGAATAGAATATTTTGCAAGGTTAATGCTGTCTCAAAACCTGACATTAATAATTGAAATGTTTCCATTTTCTATCCCCCTTACCATCCCCAAATATTTGCAGGTAATGGAATATCCAAGATTGTATCGAACACAACGAATAATACAATGGTTACAGAAGTTGCTGTACTGATTGAGATTAACCATTTAAAGTGAGGCATAAGAAGTATAAGCATTATCAAAATACTAGACATGACATATCCTAAAAACGGAGAAATAAGAATAAATAATGCAATGGAAAGCACTACCTTTACTACACTAAATAAAACTTCTCCTTTTGGAAGTACCTCTGAAAAGGAAATTCTATTATTTTTTCTAAAAGAGTCCAGAATAAATAATATGGAAAACGCCCCTAGTAATCCGCTCAACCATCTTGGAAAAAAACCCGGCCCCGGCCCGTATTGACTATAATATTCATACGTAAAAGAAGCATTAAACATGAAGATTGCAAAAAGCAAAATAAAGATTCCAACCCATACTCGATAATTTTTCATACATGCAGCTCCTTTCCACATTTATTACCAGCAATTTTAAGCTTCCAGTCCTAAACTGGAATCACTGTAAAAAATATACCCGGCTCAATTGAGAACCGGGTATTAAATTTATTACCAGCCAAGTAAATCTTTTAAACTCTCAATGTCTTTTATATCTTGCTCCAATAATTCTTTGTATTCTTCAGCATTAAGATAAAGTGTTTGAGTGCCAATTTCTTTCATCTTCTCAATATGTTCAGCTTTGTTTGCCGCTTTTTCTAAGGCTTTTTCTAATATTTCAATTTTCTCTGAATCTACTCCAACCGGTGCTACCAATCCTCTAGTAGATTGGGAAATGATCGTTTCATATCCAGCGTCGGCAACTGTTGGAACATCAGGCAGGAATGGAGACTTTTCTTTAGATGTAATAGATACTACTTTTAATTGTTTTTCCTGGTGCATTGGGTATGCTTCCCCAACACTCGTAATTAATATATCAACATGTCCCCCTAAGAAGGCGGCCCTTGATTTAGCTGTTCCTTCAAACTGAATAACTCTAAATTTCGTACCAAGTTTTTCATTTAATTTCAACGTAACTAAATGATCATCTCCAGCTACTCCAGTTGCAGTTGCTGTTACTTCATTTTTCTTAGCATACTCTACTAATTCTTCAAAATTTGAAAATCGTTTATCATCGACTCTTATAGCAATGGCCCCTGGATCTGCTACATGATTTCCGATCGTTTGAAAGCTATTTAAATCAATTTGCTTCTCCATAGTAGGATTGACTAAACCACTTGCAAAATTAGGGGAGTTAAGAAAGCCGATTGTGTAACCGTCAGGCTTGGCATTGGAAATCGCATTCCATCCAACCCAGCCGCTGCCGCCTGGTTTATTGATGATATTTACTGTAACGCCTAACTCGTCTTCAAGGAATGGTTGAAGAGTTCTAGCGGTAGTGTCTGTTCCCCCGCCTGCGTCATAGGCAACGATGATATTTAGTGGTTTATCCGGAAAATTATCCTTTTTTCCAGAAGCTGACTCTGAACCAGTTTCCTCACTACTTGCACACCCTGCCAGAATACCAATAGCTAAAACCGCCATTGAAGCTAACGAAAGTAATTTTTTCATTTAAAAACCCCCTATTTTTATTAAGTTAAAACCCGTTTTAGAATTTTTTACCCGGTAAACTCATTTAAGGCTTTTAGCAAGGCTTTTATGTATCCCACTGAATAAGCAAATCCTATACTTGAAGAGCTCCATCCAACATTTGAGTGGGACCATTTTGCATCAGTATCTGGTAGATCTCCTTCCATAATCGGAACATGATCGGGGTTAATACAGCCATCAAATCCCACCTTTTTAAGCTCAAGAAGGATTTTAAACATGTTCAAATCACCATCATCCAATAATGCTTCTTCAAAGGCTTTTGTTGTTGCCAGGCTTCCCCTTACATTCCTAAAGTGAATAAGGAATAATCTCCCTTTACGACCGTAATGATTAATTTCGTCTAAAACAAGTTGACTCCCGCCCTCTTCTGCTCTTGTTCCGACGCAATAAATATACCCAACGTTTTTGTTTGGGAATTCGTCAATAATCCGGTGGTAACCCAACCCTCCAAATGGGCTGTCTGGATGTGGCGAATCTGATGGATGCATTCCTATTTTCACATCATAATCTTCCGCAATGGGGACTAATTGTCGATACACTTCATTAAATTTTTCTCTCCATTTTAAGCTCTCTTCCAGTGTAGGTGTATCAGCTTTTTCTTTCTTAAATCCTAAGCTTTCTCCGCGAGAAATAACTCCTCCACGTTGGATAGCCTGATAAGGAGTTGTCAAACCATAGAAAACATCTCCCGCGAATCGTTGCCTCACTATTTTAATCCCTGCTTCTCCGAACACTTTTACAGAGTTGACAGCGTTTTCAATAATACGCTCACTGTCTTCCCTGCCATTCATAAAGTTTTCTGTAATATTAGGCAGCGTTACCCGGTTAATATCAAGGCCCCAAGACCTTATCCTCCTCTTTTGCTTTAACAAAGCATCAAGGTCTGGATATCCCTGTTCCTTAACACCTGGAAATGATGACCCGTTACCAAAGTCAATACAATCAACACCTAATTGGCTCATTTGCTTTAAATCTTTATCAGACAAATTGAAATAATTTGTAGTTACCGAAACTTTCATAAGAAAATGTCCTTCTTTCTAGTTTTTTGAAAATTGCTTATTTCATAATTTGTTTCAGTAGGTGTTTTACTGTGGAGAATAAGTGTGCGAATTCTTTAATAGAGGTCTAAACCACTGACAACGCTTACAACTTCAACTTAAATACAGACAAAGGCCACTCCTTTCTTTAATATTATCAATATAGTCTTTTTGTCATACAAATGATGTTATTGGTATAATTGTAAGTCAAATTTAATTGACTGTCAATTCTAAATATTTAAAACCTTATTTCTTTACTAAGATAGAGAGTGAAATCCAAATAAATAATTGAAATTTAAATAAAAAAATAAACCATTATTTACAATTTTTTAACTGTAATAATGGTTTATCGTATTTAAATATCTTTAACTAGTTTATTTACTTTCAATTGATTAGTTTTTATAAACAAATTGCGTTCTAATACAGGCAGGTAGACCATTAAAAATAATGAGCGGCAAACGGTAAAAATAATAAAGGAAAGCCAAAGACCGTGTCCGCCTATTTCCGGTACAAAAGCATATATAGCACCTAAATAAGCGAGAAAGGCGATAAAAATTGAATTCCGTACTGGTCCGACTTCGGTTGCACCAGTAAATACACCGTATAAGATCAACCCAAAGCTGGCTGATATTGGGAATAATAACAACCAAATGTTATAGGTTTCAGCTAGGACAATAACGGACGGGATATCGGTAAATATTTGAATGAGAAAACCGCTTCCCCCATAGTAAATGATGGTCATGACGACTGAAATGATAACTGCCCAGATGCAAGATAGCTTAATGGTCTGCCGGAATAAAAGCAGATTATGAGTTCCTACTGCTTTACCAGTATAAATACCCGAAGCATTCGCAAACCCGTCGAAAACATATGCCATCAAATAATGAATTTGAAGGAGAACGGCATTTGCTGCTAACGTTTCAGTTCCTAAGGCAGCACCTTTGGCAGTAAATAGATTAAATACGAGTAAAAGACAGATAGTTCGTATAAATAAATCTCTATTCACACTCATCATCTTTTTTAATGAAGGAAGGTCAAAAGAATTCATGATAAGAATCCTATTAAAGCGGAAGGATGAGATCTTTAAAATGATTATTATACCCGCAATACTGGCAATGATTTCAGCCAGTAAGGTTGCCACAGCCACTCCTTTTACGTCCATAGAAAACACATAGACAAAAAATAAGTCTAGAATTATATTGGTTAGATTCATAAAAACTTGCAAGACCAGAGATAACTTTATTTTGGCCATTCCTATCAGCCAGCCTAAAATAACATAGTTCACTAATGCAAAGGGAGTTCCCCATATTCGAATCCGAAAGTATTCAATAGCTTTAGATTCAACACTTGCGGTCGTACTAAATGCCATTAGTGCTAACCGTTCAATCGGATATTGAAATAAGATAAAGGCCACACCGATCAGAATTGCCAAAAGGAAAGGTCGTGTAAACACTAACAACTGTTCTTTTTCATTATTTGTTCCGCTCACTTGAGCAGTAAAACCTGAAGTACTGATCCGTAAAAAGCCAAACAACCAATAAATAGTGTTAAAGATGACAGTTCCTATTGCAACTGCAGCAAGAAAAGAGGGATTTGGCAAATTTCCTACCACTGCTGTATCTACAGCGCCAAGTAAAGGAGTGGTTATGGTAGAAAGTGTTAAGGGGATAGCTAGTGTAAGATACGATCGATGATTCAATAACAAATAAATTCCCCCTACCCTTCAAATACATCGAGCAACAGCTTGGTATAAGGATGCCTAGTTTCCAAAAACAAATCTTGCTTATTGCATTTGTCAATAATTTTTCCTTTTTGCATAATCATTACTCTATGACTCATAAAGTTAACTGCTGCTAAATCATGTGAAATAAACAAGTAAGAAAGATCTAATCTCTCTTGAAGATCCTTTAGCCTATTAAGAATTTTTGCTTGGATGGAAACATCTAAGCTGGCAGTGGGCTCATCTAATATAATGATGGACGGCTGGATACTAATGGCCCTGGCAATGGAAACCCTCTGTTTCTGTCCACCACTAAGCTCATGTGGATAGAAGTTTAAATATTTTTCAGGGATTTCAACCATTTCTAACAGATATTTTGCTATTTCATTTCTCTGATTTACTCCCTTTAAAAAGCAGGGGAGAGACGTTTTTTGACAATCAAGCGGTTCCATCAATGAATCAATGATTTTTAACTTAGGGTTAAGCGATGCAGACGGATTTTGAAATACCGCTTGCACTTCCCTTCTTAATATTTTCATACTTTCTTTATTTGTATATTTGATTTCTTCTCCATTAATATAAAGTTGTCCTTGATTCATTTTTTCGAGCATCAGGAGACATCGTACCAATGTACTTTTCCCGCTCCCGCTTTCTCCAACCAATCCAAGACTTTCCCCTTTGTCGATTTGAAATGAAACTTGATCTATTGCCAGTTGATTTAAAGAAGGGTATCTTTTTGTAATGTTTTTACACTCCATTATGTAAGGTACATCTGTATTCATTGTTTTTCCCATTTATCCTGTTGTCACTTCCATTTCATTTATTGTTAGCAGACGGCTTGGGGTATTTTTCAACATTGGTATCGAAGCAAGTAAATGTTTTGTATAAGGATGTTGGGGCTTATTAAAGATTTCTACTTTCTTACTGCTCTCGATAATCCTCCCTTGCTGCATAATTGCTATTTTGTCTGCGTACTTACGTACATGCCTTAAATCATGGGAAATAAAGAGGATACCACATTTTGTCTTTTTTCTTAATTGATCAAGCAGTTCTAAAATGGCTGCAGAGGAAAGGCTGTCAAGTGCCGTTGTCGGTTCATCCGCTATTAATAGCTTGGGTTCAAGAATCGCAGCCATTGCAATAGAAGCTCTTTGCAATTGGCCCCCGCTTAATTGAAAAGGAAAACTCTCAAACACTCTGTTTTCAGGAAGTTCAACATTTCTAAGAGATTGCAGGATCATTTCTTTTCGTTTCGATTTTGAGAGTTTAACATGTGTTTTTAACATCTCATCAAATTGACGACCCACCGTAATAAAAGGAGTAAATGCACCTTGATAATCTTGAAATATGTACCCTATCTGTTTACCGCGGTAACGACGGAAACTTTTCTCAGCTAACCCTGCTAATTCTTGTTCCTCAAATAGGATGCTGCCTTTATCCAATTTAAGTGTATCATTCAATATACCGCCAATTGCTAACGCGGTAACGCTTTTGCCGCTCCCGCTCTCTCCTATGATACTAACCCACTCCCCCTGTTCAATTGAAATAGTAACATGGTCTAGAATGGTTTGATTTTGAGTTTTTATGGTCAAATCCGTCACTTCCAAGAGAGACATTACATTCCCCCCTTTTGCTTTTTCACATCATAATGATCTCGTAAAAAATCACCCAGCCAATTAAAAAACAACACTACTAACATGATTGATAAACCTGGTATGACCATTAATTGGGGTGCATTATAAAAATAGGCCCTTCCCTCATTAAGCATTGCTCCCCATTCTGGGCTTGGAGGCTGGGCGCCTAATCCAATGTAAGACAGGGAAGCAATTAAGAGAATGATTTTTCCAATATCTAATGTGGCCAAAACCATGACATTTCCAATAACATGCGGCACCATGTGTTTCATCATAATCTTATATGGCCCCATTCCATTAATCTTTGCAACAGATATGTATTCCTTTTGCTTCTCAGATATGACCGTGCTCCTTACAAGGCGGGTGTAACCCACCCATTTAACCGTTACGATCGCAAACATGAGATTCAGCATGCCCGGTCCTAAGAGGCCGCTTAGGACAATGGCAACAATATAGTCAGGAAATGCCAAGAAAGCATCTACAATCCGCATGATGAAACGGTCAATCACTCCTCCAACATATCCAGAAAGAAGACCAATTGGAATACCAATAAAAAGGGAAACACAAAGTACTATTAAACTAGTCCCCACCGTTGTCTGGGTTCCGCTAAGAATCCTTGAAAATATGTCCCTTCCCAAATGATCGGTACCAAGAAGATGCTCTGAACTTATGGACTGTAACCTATTTCCCATCTCAACTTGTGTTGGATCAAAAGGCGCCAGGAAAGGGGCAAACACAATACTCAAAAACATAAAACCTAGTAAAAACACTAACCGTTTCTGAGAACTAAGTTTATCGATTTTTTTCACTTTCATTCTCTTTCCACCCCCATTAACCGGATTTCTGGATTAAGATATCGATAAGATAAATCAACTAAAATATTAATGATAGATACAGAAAGCCCCATGATAAGGATGTAACCCTGTATAATCGGGTAATCTCGTTTAACAATTGCATCAACAACCAGCTTGCCCATTCCAGGGTAAGCAAACAAAACTTCAATAATGACGGTCCCTCCCAACAGACTTCCTAAGCTAACTCCAAAGACCGTTAACACTGGAATAAGGCTGTGTCTTAATGCGTGGAACAGAAAAATTCTCCCAGGACTTAGTCCTCTAGCTGTAGCAGAACGGATAAAGTCCTGGCAAAAGCTTTCCAGTAAACTAGAACGAAGGAGCCTTACATAAACAGCAGACATTGCTAAACCTAATGTTAAGGATGGGAGAATAATGTGTTGAATAGTTCCTTTCCCCATTGAAGGCAATATTTTCAATTCCACAGAAAAAAGTTGAATGAAAAGAAGGCCCAGCCAAAAGCTAGGCACGGCTGCACCAAATAGGGCAAAAATTCTACTTATGTGGTCAATCCATTTATCCTTATATATTGCAGATAAGCTTCCTAATGGCATTGCGATCAAAGTCATAATCAGAAGGGATGCCCCGGTTAACAGAAGAGTATCTGGCAATTTTGACATGAGCTCGGTTACTACTGGCTGATTAGACATATACGAATATCCTAGGTCTAATTGAAAAAACCTTTTAAGCCAATTCCAATATTGGATATAGATTGGAGAATTGAAACCAAGTTCCTCTCTCAGTTCTTCTATTTGTTCATCACTGATCGCTACATCGTTGACATTTAAAATGTAACGAACCGGATCCCCGGGTGATAGTTTCATAAATAAAAAACTGATAAAGGAAAGGAAAAACATAAATATAATCAGTTCTGAAAACCTTTTTGCTATTATCCTCATTTTGTTTTCACACCTGTATCTTTTGTAAGGACATAATATTCGCTCTTGCTTAAATTCCAATTCTGTACATAACTTTTATAAGCAGCAAAATTACTTGGATGCGCAATAAACGTATGGAGCTTTTCTCGATCAATAATGGTTATGGCTTCTTTGGCCAGTTGATTACGTTTTTGCCCATCTACTGTTTGATTTAATTCATCTATTAAACTACTTAATTCTTTGTTTTGCACCTGCCCTGGATTCATCGCTCCGCCAATCATATAGGCCGAATTTAGGAAATAGCTTGCATCACCTCTTGGGGCCGTATTAAGGCTATAAGTGGCTAAATCCCAATCCTCTTTTTTTGCCAAATACTCATCGATATTCTCAACCACTTGAATATCAATTTGGATACCTACTTTCTTTGCATTTGACTGAATGACTTGAGCAATCAATGGCAGCTCTGGCCGATAGGAATAGGTGAAAAGGTTAAATTTTAACGGTTTACCATCCTTTACGGCCTTCCCTTCTAAAATTTCATAGCCAGATGCTTTTAAATAGGATTTTGCTAGATCGATTCCGTATTCCTTTTTTTGGTATTTCGGGACAAACGAAAAGTCTGATAAAAACGGCCCTTCGGCTACTTTTGCCTGGCCGCCCATTATATCCATAACGACTTCTTCACGGTTAATCAATGATTCGAATACTTTCCTCATGTTTATATCATTTAAGGCAACATTCGTGTTGTTATACATTAAAAGATGTGTCCTTAGACTAGGGACAACCTCAATAACGTTGTTAGCATCTAGTTCCAAAGTTTGTAGACTCTCCAGTGCTGGACGGTAAACAATATCCGCGTCCCCAGATTGTAAAGCAGCAGTACGAGCATTTGCATCTTCATTAAAAGTTAAGAATGCACGGTCAAGCTGAACTTCTCCATCCCAGTAATCATTAAATCTTTCCACTTCTAGTTTACTTCCCGCTTCAAATGCCACTACCTTAAATGGACCTGTTCCTATTGGCTTCTTCTCGATATTTGGTTCACTTATATCCAAAATGGCAGCATTAGGATGAACAAGTTCTGACGGAAATTCTGGTAAAGGCTGTTTAGTCTTAATTGTCAAAGTTTGACCAGATGCTTCTATCGATTGAATTTTTAGGGACGCCTCCATTGCTTGACTGACTTCTATATTCCTTTCTAGAGATCTCTTAACCGCTTCAGCATCAAGTTTTTTTCCATTTTGAAATGCAACGTTGTTACGGATGGTAAAGACCCATGTCACACCATTGTCTTTCGTTTCCCAATTCTCGGCAAGCCATGGTTCTAACTCCAACCCCTCATTTATTTTTACTAATGTTTCTACCACTCCCGCCCGTAATGGGGTCCAGTTTAAATGGGGATCCAATGTTTCACTAGGGAAATTGGATAAAAAGGTAATTTCTTTTTTTGTTACTATTTTTTTATTTTTTGTTCCCGCAGTCTTTTCTGTAGACAACGAGCAAGCTGATAATAATAAACATAGACTCATTATGATATTGATTAATCCGTATTTATGTAACAAATTTTCTCCTCCTAAATTGAAATGATTACGATTTATAAACTAGAGCCTCCTCCTAATCCATAGTGGGACCACTTGATTAAATCGAAATAGTTACGATTTGCATTTTATACGAACCCCTCTCTTCCCGTCAAGCAAAATAAATCAAAAATTTTATCATTTCCGATGAGTTGTTTGACATTTCCAATAATAATGTTAATATTAACATGCAGGTAAATATTACAAATTAATAAACTATCGTAAAATCCGCTAGAGGTGCCTTTTTAAAGGGCTGAGATTGAAGTGCTACTTCGGGACTCTATGAACCTGATCTGGTTAATACCAGCGTAGGGAAGTGGAAACAGGATATTTGGAATCTCTTTGCTATTTTCATTTCAAATTATCAAACCACTTTCTTATAAGAAAGTGGTTTTTTTATTTTCACTTTTTTCATATTAAGCGGATTTTTCTTAAAGGGGTGAATGCCATTTTCAATAGTGTAAGGGAGTTACATCTTATTAGCAATGGCACAATGCCAATGGATCAATTACGTGAGATTTTAAAGGAAATTCACCCGTATGCCACGAGGATTCACTTACGGGAGAAACAAAAAACGGCAAGGGAACTTTTTCAAACAGTCGAACTTTTAGCCAAGGAAAATATACCACTATCTAAAATCATTATTAATGATCGCGTGGATGTTGCATTCGTTACCAGTGCAGCAGGTGTTCAATTAGCCTATCACAGTTTAGAAGCAGCCATGGTAAAAAAATTTTTCCCCCAACTAAAACTAGGGTGTTCCATCCACTCGTTTGAAGAAGGGCAAAAAGCAATAGCGGATGGTGCAGATTACGTGCTGTTTGGCCACGTCTTCCCTTCTAAATCAAAACCAGGTAAGCCTCCAAAAGGAATTGAGGAATTAACAAAGCTAACAAAACTAGATATTCCGGTTATTGCCATCGGTGGAATCACAGCTGAGAATACTCCTCAAGTAATAGGCACAGGTGTAAAAGGGATTGCGGTTATGTCCGGTATTTTAGATGCCAGTGATCCATTGGCAGCCATAAAAGCGTACACAAATGTGTAACAAATGGAGATGGAAAAAGTGAAGAAAATATTTAATACAGTGATTATTGGAGGAGGAATTAATGGCTCCTCTATTGCCTATCAGTTATCAAAAATGGGGAGAAAAGTCATTATTTTAGAAAAACATCTGTTGGCTTGCGAAGCATCAAGTGCCGCTGCAGGAATGCTGGCAGCACAGGCAGAGATTGAACAAGACGGTCCCTTATTCCAATTAGCATTAAAAAGTCAGAGGATGTTTTCAACTCTTTCCAGTGAGTTATTTGAATATACCGGGATCGATATTGAATATGTCAATAAAGGTATGTTAAAAATTGCGGAAACGGAAGAAATTGCATTGGAAGTTAAAAAACAAGTAACCTTCCAAAGGAATTGGGACCCCGCTATACAATGGGTAGATTCTAATGAAATACGAGATATGGAACCAGCCTTGGCTCCCAGTGTTGCCGGCGGGATGTATCTCCCCAACGATGGTCATGTTCAACCAATAAAATTAACACAGGCATTCGCTAAAGCTGCCTTACAATTCGGGGCAGAAATCCGTGAAAATACCGAAGTTCTCTCTTTTATCTATGAACAAGGCAAAGTGATCGGGGTTAACACAAACAAAGGAATGATTCACTGTGAGCAGGTTGTCATTGCAACAGGTGCATGGGCAGCAAAGCTTATAAAGGAAACCGGTTTAGACATTCCTGTATATCCCGTCAAAGGGGAATGTTTTTCTGTTAAACCTGAAGCACCGGTAATTAACACCACGATCTTTTCAGATAAGCGCTGTTATTTAGTCCCAAAACAAAATGGTGAAATTTATATCGGCGCGACAATGGCCGAAAATACGTTTGATAAAAACGTTACACCTGGTGGAATTGCTACATTAATTGAAAGAGCATGTCACCTTGTTCCTCAGATTAAGGACTTACCTTGGGAACGGGTGTGGTGCGGCATTAGACCACAAACTGGAGATGGGAACCCTTATATCGGTGAGCATCCAGAGTGGAAGGGATTATTTATTGCGGCAGGGCATTTTCGTAACGGGATCTTGTTAAGCCCCATTACAGGAAAGCTTGTGGCTGATTTGCTGGATGGAAGATTGGCAGATGATACACTACTCACTTCTTTTAGAATTGATAGACATAATGAATTTGTTCATTAGGGGGGACAAAATGAAAGTTTTATTAAATGGTGAATCCATACAACTACCAGAAGAGATTGTGTTTGTTTCAGATTTACTAACACATTATGACATCAAGGATAAGGTCTTTGTTGTAGAAGTAAACGGAGAAATATTAACCCGTTTGGAACATCAAAGTACTAGATTAGCAGATAAAGATCGAATCGAAATAGTCCATTTTGTAGGAGGCGGTTAATATGTTAAAAATAGGTTCATTATCATTTCAATCTCGTTTATTCCTGGGTACTGGAAAGTATCCAAGCTATGAAATACAAAAAGCAGCAGTCGAAGTTTCCGAAGCAGAAATCTTAACGTTTGCAATTAGACGAATGAATATTTTTGAGCCAAGTCAACCTAATTTCTTAGAACAACTCGATACAGATAAGTATACCTTGCTTCCCAATACCGCAGGGGCAAAAACTGCGGCCGAAGCAGTACGAATTGCAAAATTAGCGAAAGCTTCAGGTCTGTGCGATATGATAAAAGTCGAAGTGATTGGCTGTGATAAAACGTTATTACCAGATCCAATCGAAACCTTGAAGGCAACTGAAGAATTAGTGAAGGAAGGATTTATCGTCCTCCCGTATACATCTGATGATGTTGTTTTAGCGAGAAAACTACAAGAAGCTGGATGTCACGCCGTTATGCCAGGAGCTTCACCAATTGGTTCTGGTCAAGGTATCATTAATCCAGTAAACCTTCGTTTTATTATAGAACAAGCCACTGTTCCGGTTATTGTTGATGCCGGTATTGGCTCTCCTGCAGATGCCGCTTTGGCAATGGAATTAGGAGCCGATGGGGTTTTATTAAATACAGCGGTTTCAGCTGCAAATGATCCAGTAAAAATGGCAAAAGCAATGAGTTTAGCAATTGAAGCGGGACGATTAGGTTTTGAAGCAGGCCGAATGGAGAAAAAACGGTATGCGACCGCAAGCAGTCCAAAGGAAGGATTGAGTATTGGGTGAATAATCGGTACTCCCGACAAGAGCTTTTTCCACCAATCGGTAAAGACGGGCAGCAAAAAATTTCAACCAAACATGTATTAATCATAGGGGCTGGTGCCCTTGGGTCAGCAAGTGCCGAAGCCCTAGTCCGGGCAGGGATTGGCAAATTAACCATCGTCGATCGCGATTATGTGGAATGGTCGAATTTACAGAGGCAGCAGTTATACTCGGAGGAAGATGCTGCTAAAAGGCTCCCAAAAGTAATTGCAGCTAAAAATCGCTTAGCTATGATTAATTCTTCTGTTAATATTGAGGCTATTATTGCAGATGCTTCTGTATCTGAACTAAAAGAATGGGCTAAAGATGTAGATTTAATGATTGATGCAACAGATAATTTCGAAACCAGAATGATGATTAACGATGTATCGCAGATGTTTGAGATTCCGTGGATTTACGGCGCCTGCGTTGCAAGCTATGGAATATCCTACACATTTATCCCTGGAAGGACCCCTTGTTTTTCCTGTTTACTGGATAGGGTTCCACTGGGGGGGTTAACCTGTGATACTGCAGGTATTATAGGTCCAGCTGTTAATATGGTCGTGTCTTATCAAATAAGTGAAGCATTAAAAATTTTAGCCGGTGACTTAGAATCCTTGCGAGATAAATTAGTTTCTTTTGATTTGTGGAAGAACCAATTTAATTCCATAAGAGTAGATAAATTAAAAAAAGAGGATTGTCCTTCTTGTGGGAAGCAACGCTCCTACCCTTATTTGTCGTTTGAAAATCAAACAAAAACAGCGGTTTTATGCGGAAGAGATTCGGTGCAAATCCGTCCTTCTTTTCCTACTGTCCGCGATCTGGAAGCATTAGAAAAAGTATTTGTAAATCAAGGTGGAACAGTGCAGCGGAATCCTTATCTATTGTCTTTTAGTGTAAATTCGAAGCACCGTTTGGTAGTTTTTAAAGATGGAAGAGTTTTAATCCATGGTACAAAGGATATCTCTGAAGCAAAGGCATTATACCATAGATACCTAGGTTGAATTTGCGGAGACTAAGAAGAAAAGAAGCAGGAATCTCTCCTGCTTCTTTTCACTATTTTACGGGTGATTATGTAACTATTCTTTTTTACTCCAGTCAATGAATCTATCAGTCACTTCGTCGATGAATTTTAATGTAGCTTCATCGGTTAATCTTCCGTCTTTAAATTTAGTCAAGCTGTTGTTAACCAATACCTCATTTCCACTAGGAGGTAAAACCCGGGCACTGATTCCAGGACTGGACAAAATTTGACGCAAGTGTAATTGTGCACGAAGTGTACCCACTTGGCCAGGAGAAGCACCAACAATGAGGATCGGTTTATTTTTTAAAAGAAAATCCACTCGTGAAAGCCAGTCAAGCGCATTTTTCAATACTCCTGGGACCGACCAGTTATACTCCGGTGTCGCGATTAAAACACCATCAGAATTGAGAATCTGATTTTTGAAACTCTTTACTTCTTCATTTGGGTTATTTTCATCATCTTGGTTGTAAAACGGCAGCTTCGCAATATTGGCGATTTCAATATCAAGCTTCCCTTTATATCTCTCTTGGAGTGTTTTTACGAGATTTAAATTAATAGATTCTTCCCTAATACTTCCTACTAAAGCTACGATTTTCATACACTTACCTCCAAACTTTTATTTTGTTATAACGGTAAAAAGCACAAAAGCCCTATCGATAAAGTGCATTTTTACCGTATATTTCCAAATTCAATTATATCTAAACTTTCAAAACTTAACTAAAATTTTGCTTGAATCAATGAGTTTCTTCGTGACTAAAGGATAAGCTGAGGTTCTTTAATGTATGAAGTCTTGCCGTAATCAGGAATAAATCATAGTAGTTATTTTTTACGTACTCATCAATAATGCTCATCCCTCGGTTAAATTGATCCACTAAATAATAGGTGTACTTTGCATCCCAATCAAACTGGTTAATTCTGATAAGTTCATCTGCAATGATTTGAAACTTAAAATCTTCCATAATAAGTTTTATTTGATACAATTTTTCTGAATGAATTCGGAAGTCATTTTTATTTTCATGGCTTTTCTGAACAAATTTGATTAAACCATTTATATTTTCAGCCAACAAAATTGCTTTTTGCATCTGGAAGTTCATTTCCCCAACTCCTCATTTCATTTCTAAGAAGAGTGTATGATTTGGGGCATTCGTCTAATACCATCAATATGGTTGACTATTTATTCTCGAAATAAAAATCAAGAACTCTTTTCCCAATGGTTTTATTAATTCCACTACTGTCATTTTCAACATTCGGAACCACAACTGAAATAGCAACTTCTGGATTTTCATACGGGGCATAGCCAACTAATGTTAAGTTATAGTTATAGCCTCCATTTCTATCTAAAACTTGAGCCGTACCGGTTTTACCGGCTGGATTATAGGAAGCCCCCTTAAAGGTCGATGCAGCAGTTCCTTGGTTTCCATTCATGACGAGCCGGAATCCTTCCTGTACCCGTTCAATATAGGAGATGCCCATATCCACTGTGTTTAGTACATTAGTTTCGAATTCTTCAATGACTTCTCCAGGCTCTCCGGTTTCATTGTTTGGTTCACGAACTTCCTTCATAAAATGCGGTTGAACCCGCTTTCCGTCATTTGCGATTGTTGACACATATTGAACCAGCTGAAGTGGAGTGTACGTATCAAATTGGCCAATAGCAAAATCCATTAAATTCCCTAGTTTTTGTACCCCTCCATTGTAACCTGTTGCTTCATTTGGTAAATCTATTTCCGTTTCAACCCCAAGCCCAAATTGGCCAAAATACTTTCTCATCATGTCATAAGCCTTCTTTGGATCTTTAAATCCTAATTTCTTGGCATAATCATAGTCTCCTATTTTCATAGCAATATGAAACATATAAACATTTGATGATCTTTCCAGTGCAGTTAGATCATTAATTGTCCCCATGTTCACATATGATTTTTTTATCGGTGTTCCACTAATTTTAATTGGGGCATCCAAAATGGTATCCCCAGGAGAAATCACTCCTGTTTCATACCCTGTTAAAACTGTGGCTCCCTTCACTGCCGAACCCATCGCATATGAGTTATAAAATGTTCCGAATAGCTCATCTGTTATACCTGTTTCAGTTTCCTTTTTACCTGATATTGCTAAAATTTCACCTGTTTTAGGATTACTCATAACTACATAAGCACTATTTGCACCTGTGTCCTGTTTCAATTCTTCTTCAATGATATTTTCAAGTTGTTGTTGTAATTGTAAATCAACTGTCAAAATCAAATCTTTGCCGGGTTCCCCTGTAGTTACCTCTACGTTTGAAATGGTACCTGTAATATCTTCAATATAGGTTTGTTTTTCTTTGATTCCGCGAAGCACTTCCTCGTATTGCTGCTCAAGGAAGCTTATTCCAACCATATCACTTAATTCATAGCCTGTACTTTTATAGGATTCTGCTTCTTCTTCCGGAATAGGTCCGACGTTGCCAAATAGCTGGCGAAGGGTATCACCGTAGACATATTTACGTTCTGAATCAACTTTCACCTCTACTCCGGGGAGTTCCTCTAAATGTTCATTCACAAAGGCTATTTCTTCTACAGATAGTCCTGTTTTGATCCGTTTGGCAGAAGAAGAGTCTACATCCATTTCTCTCTTAACGGCCAGTACTTGCATTTCATCATCTGTAATACTTTTTAGTTCTTCTTCTGTAATTCGTTCGAGAATCAGTTGGTACTCTTCCGTGTCATCTAATTCCTTTTGTTCCTTTTCCGTTAGCTTTGCGTAAGCTTCCTCTTTTCTCGTTAAAATCCAATAATCTTTTTTATCCCTTTCTGTTACTTTTTCAGTACTCACATCAATAATCTCCGACAGTTTTTTGGCTAATTGGAGCCTGTCCTGCTGGGTGTCTTCGTTGGAAGGATTCGCATAGGTTAACGTATAGATAGGCTCATTTTCAACCAGAACATTCCCATTACGGTCATAGATTTTTCCCCGAGGAGTATTCCAAGAATAGACCGTTTTTGTGGTTTTTTCGCTCTCTGCCCTATATTCCTCTCCTTGTACGATTTGTATTGTACCTAGCCGAATGATCAAAATGGAAAATAACAAAAAGACAATAATGAAGAGAATGTTCAACCGAGAATGGAGTATTTTATTTCTCTTCTTCTCTACCATTCCTTTGATTTCTCCTTTCTTTATACGATAAAAAGGGAGCTGGAATAGCTAGCTCCCTCATTAGTTTGGGGATTTCTTTTGTATTAAACATGATAACGCAAAGATATGAAAAAATTATTAATAAAACTGTAATAGACCTGAAACCTTTGAAAGCTATGTTTATAGTGGAGGGATTTATACAAGCGAGTTTAGTGGTGGGAAATTCAGGGGGACTAAATGGATTGATTATCATTTTGATTGGCTATCTTATTTTTCTACTCTTTAACATTTGGGTAGCCTATGCGGGTCTATTGGCTACCTTATTCTTCTATTCCATAACATTTGGGTAGCTTATCGAGTCTATTGGCTACCGTATTTTTCTACTCCATAACATTTGGGTAGCCTATGCGGGTCTATTGGCTACCGTATCCTTCTACTCCATAACATTTAGGTGGCCTATCGAGTCTATTGGCTACCGTATTTTTCTACTCCATAACATTTGGGTAGCCTATCGAGTCTATTGGCTACCTTATTCTTCTATTCCATAAATTTAGGTAGCCTATCGAGTCTATTGGCTACCTTATTCTTCTATTCCATAACATTTTGGTAGCCTATCGAGCCTATTGGCGACCTTATCCTTCTATAGGAAAACATTTGGGTAGCCAACGAGTGTTGGCTACCCAATTTTTCCTTTTGGTCAATTAAAGAAACGAAACTTACCTTCTCTGGATGGAAAAAGATTTAATTCTTTTACTTTGTCGGCATGGTTAGTCATGATTTCCTTAAATAGTTCGTCAGAGGCCTTATTTTTTGTTTCTATACCCAACTTTTCTGCAGCTTGAAATATTCTTTTATCCCTGACTTCATGGGCTAGTTGGTGAGAATCCTTATTATCAGTGGAAATCCCCAATTCTTTTGCTTCTTTTTTAATTTTAGCATCACGTACTTCGTGGGCTAAATCCTTTAATTCTTTGCCTTCAGCCGCTATCCCCAGCTCCTTGGCGTCATTTTTTATTTCTGTTTCAAAGACTTCTTTTGCTAAAGTATCAATGTCTTTCCCTTTGGTTTCAATCCCCAGTGCCTCAGCCTTCTTTTTTATCATCGCTTCCCTAACTTCCTTAGCAAGGGTCTCAGTATCTTTCCCATCTGTTTCGATCCCCATCGATTCTGCCTGTTTTTTAATAAACTCAGGATTGTGTTTGAAATGAGCTCTTCCATGGACCTCTGAAGACTTAACTTGTGTGTTTTCCTCTGTGGCTGCATACACCTGGAATGACCCCATCAAACCAAACAATAAAGCCATCACACAAAAAATAGACATCCTTTTCATCTTGTAACTTCCTCCTAAAAAATGGTTTAGGTATTACAGATGATAGGATGTCCATTAAATGTTTCCAACTTATGAACAGAATGTAAAATATTGTAATTATCTAATCCCTTATAAATTTGTTTATGAATATATTGCTGCTCCCAAAATACCAGACATAAGAATGACTAAGGCAGGATGTAAACGAAGCTTTACTAAAGCAAATAGTGATAATAAAAATATCAATACAAGACTAAAAGAGTACCACGATATTGAATCCACTAAGTGATTGCTGATCGCGAATTTAATCGCTGCATAACCGATTAAACCCGTAATAATCGGCCGTAATCCATAAAAAGCTGATTCGACATACTTATTTTTATTCATTCGATAGAAAAAGATTGAAATAATAATAACGAGAAATAATGACGGGACCACCATACCTAAACCGGCTGTAATAGCTCCTGAAATTCCTTGAACTTGATACCCTACCAAAATAGCACTATTTGTGGCTATGGGCCCTGGTGACATGCTGGCAATCGCAATGACATCCGTAAACTGGTGTGTAGTCATCCAGCCGTTTTTTATGACCTCTATCTCAATCATCGGGATGATTGCATACCCGCCGCCAAACGAGACCAAACCTATTAATAAAAACATCCAGAATAATTCTAATAGTATCATGTCAAATGCCCTCTCCCATAAACCATTCTAATTCATCTGTAGAAGGGTATTTTACTTTTTCTGTTTTACTAGGTTTACCTATATATTGTTTTACCTTAACTACAGAGATACCTAATAGTATTCCAGATAAAATGATTAATACAGGATGTATTGGGGAGAAAAATAAAATAGCCATTGATCCAAATGAAATGAGTAGAGTTGTTTTATCAACAATTGCTGATTTACCAAGCAAGTAGCCCGCATAAACAATAAGGGCGACAATCGTTGCACGAATTGCCTCAAGGGCTGCCTCAATTTTGGGGTTGTTCTGAATCTGTAGAAAAATAATACTAAGGGCAACGACGATTAGAAAAGTTGGTAAAAATACACCGATCAATGCTGCAATGGCCCCCTTAATACCACCTATTTTATAGCCGATAAAGGTAGATGAATTAATTGCTATGGCTCCGGGGATGGAGCCTGCTATGGCAAACACATCTGTTATCTCCTCTGTTTTTACCCACTTCTTTTTATCAACAACTTCTTTTTCAATAATCGGGATCATCGCATATCCCCCACCAAAGGTGATGGGTCCAATTTTAAAAAAGGTCCAAAAGATCTGAAATAACTTCATCCATTCTTCCTTCATACTTCCGTATCCTCCTTTTCTAAAAGTTCATATGATAAATATTTAGTGGTATTCATGTTCTTATCTACAACGATAACATGGAAAAGGAGGAAGCGATATTGCAACAAATGCATAGGATATAACAGATTGTTATGATGATGAAATAATGAATCAAAAAAAGAGATAAATAGCTATTATAGCTCCTTACCTCTTTAAATGAATTGATAAACTTAAAACCTTTTTTCTTTGCTAACAAAGAAATGATATAGGGCTCCAAATAAATTGGCATCATTTCTAAATTCGCAAGATACAACATTTGGCAATGCCATGTGCATAGGATTTTCCTTTTTTATTTCATCTATAGCCCACTTAATTCGTTCCAATAATATAGGCTGGACACTGATTCCCCCGCCAATTGCAAAGATTTCGGGATCAAGAATATACTGTAAATTAAGAATTTGAGCGGCTATGTGAATACAATACTCGTCAAAAACTTCCATCGCTTCCTCGTCATTTTTGTTAATAAATTCAAATACAGCTTCCCCATCTGATGGATCTTCAAGCTGCTTCCTTTCGGCAATTGTACGAACCATTACTACCGCAGAGCCATCATACCCAAAATAGCTGGCCTTTCTAGTAACCGGGTCTATTTGATCCATGACATAACTCAATTCCCCAGCAGACATGTTAATCCCTCTGTGAATCTTTCCATCTATGATAATGCCTCCGCCTACACCGGTACCCAGGACCATAACAACGGCATCTTTAGCTCCTTTTACACTTCCAAGCCATAATTCGGCAAGAGCGGCACACTTTCCGTCATTTTCAATTGATACTTCTTTTCCATACTTTTCCTCAATGATTTTAGCCAAATTCACTTCATGTAAAAATCGGAAAGAACCTCCGTGATAAATGGTACCTGTTTCAATATCAATTGTACCTGGGCAGCTAATAGCAATCCCTTTTATAGAGGTTAAATCCTGCTCTTCGATGATAGAAAAAAGCATTTGTTCGAAATCAGCTAAATTCGTTCTTGGTGCCGTCTTTTTATTTTTTACTGTTATATTTCCTGCAGAATCCATTAGTGCATACTTAGCAAAGGTCCCTCCAATATCTATGACTAAATACATATTAAACCCCCATTTAAATGATTATTAGCTTCATCTTTTAGTATAATTATATAGAATTGTAAAATATTTTCTATAATATCTGACACTTTTATTTCATTTAAATAAGGTGAGGTGAAGAAATGAACTTAGAAAGCTTAAGAATGTTTTGTATTGTAGTGGATGAAGGAAGTATAAGTAAAGCTGCTCGTTTGAACTTCGTATCACAGCCTGCTGTTACTAGACAAATTCGTCAGTTAGAAGAATTGTATGGTGCTAAATTATTTGAAAGAACAGCTGGTAAGTTAACCCTTTCAGAGGCTGGGGAAGTACTCTACCCTTATGCAAAAGAAATAGTTGAATACTCGAAAAGATCTTTTGAGGCTGTACAAGAAATAACTGCAAATCAAGAATCCGTACTTAATGTAGGAGCAAGCTCCACAATAGGAGAATATTTGTTACCAGGTCTGCTTGGTAACTTCAGTAAAAATTACCCTGATCTAAAATTTAGCTTAACTATCGGTAATACTCCTAACATTTTATCAAAGTTGGAAAACTATGATATTGATATTGCTTTTGTTGAAGGTGCTGTAGAGAATCAGGATTTTATTACGGAGAGATTTACTGATGATGAGTTGATTTTAGTGACATCCTCCAATCACCATTGGAAAGAAAAGGGCCAAATATGTATTGACGAGCTGCCAGAAGAAAAGATGATTTGGAGAGAAGCTGATTCAGGAACCCGGCAAATTGTAGAGAATGCCCTGCAAGAATATGGTGTTTTTGAGAAAATCAAAAGTGCAATGGAACTCGGCAGTTACCAATCGATTAAAAGCGCTGTAGAAGCGGATTTAGGGGTTAGTATTCTTCCAAAACTAACAGTTGCAAAGGAGTTAAAATATGGTATTCTGCATGAATTGAAAGTTTCTGATTTCAATATATCAAGGGATTTATGGATGGTACAAAAAACTCATCGATTTAAAAAATCAGGATTAAAGTATTTTATTAGTTTTATTCGCAGTTATTATTAAAAAGAAGAGGCCGACCTTGCTGCCTCTTCTTTTCAATAAGTTCCTACTAACATCATGAGGAGATAGACTGTATAATCCGATTGAGTTCTTCTTCAAAATCAGCAGGTTCGTTTGCATAGTTATAGATCCCAAAAAACTTTTCTATTACAGAAGGATGGGTGCTGATTATCTTATGTATTGCATCTTGTTGTTCCGTAATCTTTTCATTTTTTGAAAGCTCGCAGCCCATATAAAAACGAACCATAAATTCAGCTTCCATTGATTTCTGATAATCTTCAGCAATTTTTTCCCATTCATTTATTTGACCATTATTTTTGATTAGTATGTCGGCTAAGATTCGAGCGCCCCGGATGGCATCATGGATTCCCTGCGCCATAGCGGGATCCTTAAAACAAATGGCATCTCCTACCAACGCCCAGCCGTTGCCCATACCCTGGTACCAATAATTATCATAGCCAATCAGTCCTTTAATTGGTTCTATCAATGTTGAATGCTTAATGCGATTACCTATTGTTGTGTTAGGAAAATAGTCTCTTAAAAACTGTCTAATGCTATTTTCAGGGTCATTTTTAAATTTATCTATTAATTTCTTATCTTCTAACGGGAAATTGACGGTAACAACATATAAATCATCATTGGTTGGAAAAAGAATTGCCATCTTATCATCTCTTTTATAGACCTCAAATTTAGGAACAGAATCGTGAGATATCCCCGAGAAATAACCAAAATAGATCGTAACTGCAGAGGGGCTGCTCAATTTAAGCTCACTATTTACCAGTCTTCTAATCTTAGAGTTTCTTCCGTCTGCTCCAACAACTAGACTAGCTCTGTATTCTTGTTGCCGTTTTGCCCCATCTTCTCCTTTCATGCCCGTGACTCTCTCACCATCATAAATTAAATCTGTGACCCGAAACCCTTCAATCACTGTAATATTCTTATGTTTTTTGGCCTGTTTTAGAAGAATATGGTCAAGGTATGTTCTCCTAATACAATACGCAGTATCCTCTCCATAAACCTTAGGAATTGGTCCTTCAATCACAGTGTCTTCAAACTGAAATTTGATTGTCTCTACAGGAGTAACATGTGTTTCTACTAATGAATCCATAACACCGATTTCTCGAAGAAGTGCCACCGTGTTATTAAAGAAAGTATTGGTGGATAACGTGTCACTTGGAAATGTTGCACGGTCTGCCAGGAGTACCTCGAAACCCGCTTTTGCAAGATAGATTGCTAAAGTAGATCCAGAACAGCGAGCCCCTGTAATAATCACATCGTAACTTTTATTCATCTAATCACTCCTTAACTTTAAAATGGATACCAAATTATTATTATTACCTTTAAAAAATATGAAATTAATCCCTAATTATTCATAAGGCAAAAGTACTTCCACTATTGGAAGTTATTCTTTACCTTATCTTCAACATAAAAAAGTCTTATCGTAAAAGATAAGACCACAGAATCTCTACTATTGTCGAGTTAAAGCTTTTTCATGAATGAATTCACGCATGATATCTAATGCTTCAATAGCCTCTTCCTGATCTACAAAAAACTGAAGAAAACCATGAATGATTCCATTAAAACGTTTTAGCGTAACAGGTACACCTGCTTCACTAAGTTGCTTACCATACTGCTCACCTTCATCACGTAACACATCGAATTCAGCAGTCAGTAGAAGAGCAGGTGGTAAATTATTTAAATTATTAGCTCTAATTGGCGATGCATATGGGTGGTTACGATCTTCTTTCTTTTCTATGTATAAGTCCCAGAAAAGCCCCATATGTGTATTTGTCACTCCAAATCCTTCAGCATTTTCGGAGTAAGATGGATAGATAGAATGGCTATTGTGATTATGGAAATCAGTTACCGGATATATAAGTATTTGTTTGGTGATGTTTATTGTTTTCCGTTCTCGTGCCATCAAAGTAACCGCAGCAGATAAGGTTCCCCCTGCACTATCTCCGGCTACAATAAGATTATTTGGATCACCATTTAATTCTTCCGCATGTTCAGCTGCCCATTTGGCAGCTGCATAACAATCTTCAGGTGCCGCAGGGAATGGATTCTCAGGTGCAAGTCTATAGTCTACAGAAATTACCTTAGAACCTGTCTTTATGGCTAGGATACGGCAGGTTACATCATAGCTTTCTACATCTCCAACAACAAAACCTCCGCCATGAAAAAAGACGAGTAATGGAAAAGGGCCTTCACCAGCAGGAGTATAAATTCGAATAGCGATTGCATTCCCTTCCGGTCCTTCTATGATTCGATTTTCAATGTCTTGTACCATTGGTCTATTTTCCTCAGGGGGCAGCATTTCTAATGCCGCTCCACGATAGTTTATTAGATCTTCTGCAGTTTGTAGATTCCCTAATGGATTACCTTCTAAAAATTTTTTCACATACGGTTTTAAAGGCATAACAAAAAACTCCTCTCAAAGAACTAAAAATATTAAAAAGTACATTTAGTATTTTCTAGATGACGAGAACATTTGATGCATATAACATTGTATGTTTCCCTATTATTCTCTTATACGATGTTATCTGAAGATTACAAAAATGTCAATTACTGTAAAGTTCTCTTTTTTTTTCATATGTTAAATCGAGTAGAGGGAAAATAAGATGATTATTTTCGCCCCTCTCACAACACCGTACGTACGTTTCGCGTATACGGCGTTTCAATCTATATTGCAGTGTGTACTTTTAGATACTGTTCTAAAGCAGAGGGAAGTCCCCTCTGCTTTAGTCTTTTGTTTGAGATGGCTCTTTGGACAACTTTCGATAATCCTATATACCGATAACCCTTTCGACAATAGGTTAATCCTCGCGCTTCTTGCTCCGGAATCCCAAGCTGAATGAGCGATTTGATTTGTTTCTTCGGTAATTTCCATTGTTTCCAGATGATTACCCTAATTCTGGAGCGAAGCTTCATATCTATTCGCTCCGTTGCCTTTTTCATGTTTCCTATCCTGAAGTAGTTTACCCACCCGAATATGACTTGCTTCAATTTTAATATTCGATAGTCTAGTGAGACACCCCAGTTTCTCTTTGTCAGTTTTCGAAGCTTCCTTTGGAATTTCTGTATGGAACTGAGGTGGGGTTTTACTTGGTATCTTTGGTTGTTAACATCGTAATAGTAACCGAATCCTAAGAATTTTAATTCTTTTGGACGTGAAATTTTACTCTTCTCTACGTTAACGATTGATTTCATTACTCTACTCGCTGCTTTCTCACTCTTTACAAAGATGAGAGCGTCATCAGCGTATCTTACGAACTGTAGTCCTCTTTTCTCTAGTTCCTTATCGAGTTCATTCAACATAATATTACTCAATAATGGGCTAAGGTTTCCTCCTTGCGGAGTCCCGATGGGTGTTTCTTCATATTTCCCTTTCACCATAACTCCACTAACTAAGTATTTTCTGATTAACGAGATGACATCACCATCATCTATTGTGTTGGCAATAATTCGCATGAGTTTATCGTGATGAACTGTATCGAAGAATCTTTCGAGGTCAATGTCTACTACCCAATCGTATCCATCATTCAGAAATTCCAAGCTTTTAATAATAGCCATTTCACAACTTCTTTTTGGTCTAAAACCGTAACTGAATTCACTGAAATGCTTTTCAAATATCGGACTGAGAACCTGATGAATGGCTTGTTGAACTACTCTGTCCACTACTGTTGGTATTCCCAACTTGCGCATCTTGCCATTTTCTTTTGGGATTTCCACTCTTAAGGCAGCTTGTGGTTGGTATTTTCTTGTTCTGATGCGCTGACGTAGCTCATCCTTGTTCTCTTTCAGATATTGCTTTAGTTCGTCGACTGTTACTCCATCGACCCCACTTGCACCTTTATTTTTATAGACTCGCAAGTAGGCTTCGTTCATATTTTGGTTACTTAAAATCTGTTCTAAAAGTTCCACACTCGTTTCTCCTTCCCTCTCACGTAGTAAGTGATAGCTCCATTTTGGTTAGCCTTTGAGATACGCTCATACTTTCACCATTAATACATTCGGAGAACGTCACTTACGCATTCGTGGTGTTGAAACACTATAAATTGTTCAGCCCTTCATGAATTAATTTCACTACTATGGCTTCTGCTGACTTCTTGCGACTAACCTTTTTCGACTGTACTTTTGTACATCCGCAAGACCTCCCGGGGTAAGACAACTATCTTTCCTCTTTTACTCGCCTGATTTACTTAATAAAGTTACGCACATCTTTCGGACTTTAACTTGTGTTGGAGTCTTATCCCTTTATAGAGCCTTAGTATCAGATTTCTGTTCGTCGAGCCAAGATTTTATTCCACGCTTCCTCCAGCCCTTACCTCACAGTAAGTACCTTGCGCTTCCTTAGTGGTTGGTCGATGTGTACCCCCACAGTGGACTTTCACCACCTAGATAGATGCCATGCCTGGCACACAACGAAAAAGAGAGAGTTGCCTCTCTCCTTTTTCACTTTCATCATACTCAAATGGTTAATGAGTACTGGTTACTTGTTCTTGTACGTATCTCTTTTTTAATTCTTTTTTATCGACTTTTCCAATTGGTGTGAGCGGCAAGGTTTCTTCGAAACAGACGAATTTTGGTACCATGTACTTAGCAGTCTTCTCCTTGCAGAAATTGATGATTTCCTCTTCGGTACAGGTAAACCCTTCTCGTTTGGTAACCACCACACAAACCGCTTCTCCCCAATCTTGATGAGGGACTCCAATACACGCACTTAAGGCAACTGCTGGATGCTGATTCACAACACGTTCTACTTCTGAAGAATAAACGTTCATCCCGCCTGATATGATCATATCCTTCTTCCGATCAAGGATATAAAGGTATCCATTTTTATCCATCATGCCGATATCACCAGAGTAGAGCCAGCCGTCACGGATCGTTTCTCCTGTAAGCTCGGGTCTTTGATAGTATCCTGCCATCATGGCTGGTGATTTAATGATAATCTCTCCTAGCTCAAATGGTTTTACATCTTCCCCTTTATCATCAACTAGGCGAATATCGGTTAATAAACATGGTTTTCCGCAGCTTTTTAACACATCTTGATTGTTATGGTATGCCCAAACATGGGCGCTTTTCGATAATCTGGAAATCACGATATTGCATTCTGTCATACCATATTGCTGACGCATAATAGGTCCAAACACTTCGAAAGCTTCTTTAAGACGGGCAGGAGAAATGGGTGAGGCTCCGTAGTAAATATTGCGCATCGAACTCACATCATAATCCATCTTCTTCGTCTGTTCGAGCAGCCTGTATAACATCGTTGGGACCAAGAAAGTGGTTGTTATCTTATAATCCTTAATTGCATTTATGAACTGTTCCGCATCAAATGAACGCATAACATGAACATGTACCCCTGATATAAGGGCTCTCCAAAGGAGTGAACCGGCCGAGTGCACGATGGGAGTGCTTAATAGTAACCTATCTCGGTCATCCAGCGGATCTTCAATGGCTGCTGAAATCAAGCCGGCACCCAATCCCTCCTGGGTATGCATCACCCCTTTGGGTGTACCTGTTGTCCCGCCTGTGTAAGATAGAAGAGCAAGGTCTTCTGGCATCGCCACCGGATAATCCGCATCAATGTGATTTTCCGGCCATTGAAAGCGTTCAAACTGATCTGGATATTCCACATCAAATCCTGGAAGCCCGACGATATGGACATCTGAA
Organism: Neobacillus sp. Marseille-Q6967; assembly: GCF_946151075.1. Taxonomy (GTDB): domain Bacteria; phylum Bacillota; class Bacilli; order Bacillales; family Cytobacillaceae; genus Neobacillus. The sequence goes on from NZ_OX267715.1 coordinate 2,349,362, forward strand.
TCTTTTACGTCCTCAAAGTAATCAAGGATTGTGCTAACATGAGCCTGGGTTGCAAGGATAACCACTTTTGGTGTTGATTCATTCAAAATAAAATGAACTTCCCGCGTTCCTAGCTTTTCACCTAAAGGCACTAAAGTTGCACCACATTGCTGGATGGCTAAACCAAATATTACACTCTCTAGACTGTTTGGGATGAGGCAGGCAACATGAGTGCCCCTCCTTACCCCCAACCTAAGTAAATAATAGGATACGAGATTGGTTTTTTCTAATAGTTCTTTGTAGGTCAACGTTTCCTCGCTTGGCAGAAAGGTTAATGCAGGAATCTCACTGAATCTTTTTAATCCTTTTAATAACAATGACTGGAAAGTCGTCTGTTGCATATAAGTCATCCCCCCTAATGATTACGCTTTCAATAATTCTTTTGCAATGGTATTTTTTTGTATTTCTGACGTCCCAGTAAGGATTCGATACATCCGTGAACTTCTATACATTTTTTCTACTGGATGTCCCTTTACCAGTCCCTGAGAACCGAAAATTTGAACCGCTTTATCAGCAACACGGTTGGTTACTTCAGAGGCAAATAGTTTGGCCATGGAAGCGCCAGCTCGATCTTCTTCGCCCCGATCAATTTTCTCGACCACATCATAGACCATGGATCTGGCGGCGTAAATTTCCGTAGCCATTTCCGCAAGCATATGTTGAATCGCTTGAAAGTCACTTATTGGTCGACCAAATTGAACCCTCGTTTTAGCCTGTTGAATCGATAAATCAAGGAGATGCTGCGCCATCCCGACAAAACCGGCAGCATGTGAGGCACGATTGGTGTTAATTCTTTTCAACCCCAGCAATAGACCTTTTCCTGGTGCACCGATAATATTGGAGGCAGGTACTCTACATTGATTGAAGAGCAATTCGGCGTGAATCCGTTCTCCTGACATAGGGACCTGAATCTTACCAAGTTCAAATCCAGATTTTCCCTGTGTTTGTTTGTCCACGATAAAAGCCGTAATTCTCCCCTTCCCTCCCTCTACTATTTCCTTAGCTATGACAATAGCAAAATCGGCATAAGGTGCTGCACTGATAAAGTGTTTTTTTCCATTCAGAATATAATCATTCCCATCTCTTACTGCTGTGGTCTCGATGGAAAATGCATCAGATCCCGCATTCGGCTCGGTTAGGGCGAAGCAGCAACTAGCTTCTCCGGTAACGATGGGTAGGACATATTTTTGTTTTTGCTCTTCCGTAAAACTTTCCAGCATTTGCCCGATTCTTAGCGGTCCTCCAATCTCTCCAATGACCTGACCCCATAGTACGGCTCCGGAGCGGGCGATTTCTTCTTTCAATAAACATAATCCTTTTAAGCTAAGATCCTGGCCGCCATATTCTTTCGGCAGGTTGATTCCATAAAACCCTAACTCTCTTGATCGCTTCCTCACCCATTGGATAGTTTCCATTGGAATGTCTTCTTCTGCATTTAATTGGTGCTCTTGTTCGTATGGAAGCAATTCATTTTGGATGAAACCCTGTACTTTTTTCAGAAGCCCCTTTAAATCCTCAATCATTAGTGTTTCCATAGATTCCCTTCTCTCCTTGTTTGTGAATATTTGTAATCTTACATAAATTATAAATATAAAATTATTTGAAGTAAAATAATGATATATGATATTAACTTAATTAAAATTTATATAAAGTTGGTTATAAAAAAATAATAGTTCTCCAATCAAAAAGATGGAGAACTATTATTTGTAGGTAGTTGTATAGATTTCCAGGCATTTGATAAACTCTTTTGCTGCCTTAGAAAAATGCTGTTTCTTTGAACGGACCCAACCGAAAACTAAGGTATCGATTTTCAAGTCGACCAATGGAATGGGAATCAGTTCACCGCTCAGGTAATATGGATCACTGTCTAGTCCAATGTCATAAGAAAATGAAATACCCAGTCCTTCAGCAACAGTTTTTTTTATAATTTCTGTATTATTTGTATAGAACAAAATATTCATTTCGCCATGTTGGTTAAAAAAGTCCTGAATTAATGCTTTCATTTTTGGCCCGTTATATACCACAAGATTCTGGTTGAGTAATTCTTTTGGTGATAAGCTTTTTCGGCTTGCCAAGGGGGAATTTTTGCTGACTGAAACAATTACCTTTGCCTCCAGCAAGGGTTGAAAGTCCAATTCCTCTTCTTTTGGTTTATTCTTTGGGATATTCAGTAATCCAATGTCGATTTTATTATTTAGGACATCATTAATTACCTCTTGTCCCCCTTTTTCTTCTATTACAATGTTTACATTAGGATATTTTTTCTTAAATAAGGCTAACGATTTGGGTAAGATCGTAAGGAAAAGTCCTTGTGTAGACGATAATCGTAATTCCTTTTCCATGGTATCTGAATGTAATTGCGCTTGGTTTTTCATTTCTTCCAGCTTGCTCATAACCTCGTAGGCTTTTTGGATGATTTCTTTTCCTTCTTCAGTCGGGATTGTCCCGATTCGTGAGCGCTTAAAGATTTTTATCCCTAACTCTTTTTCTAGACTTGAAATGGCCATACTGATTCCAGACTGGGAGATATGAAGGCTTTCCGATGCAGTTGAAATGGATCGCATTTCAGCTACTTTGATGATATATTCCAATTGTTCAATATTCATAGCAGATTCTCCTTTGATTCTCTTACTAGAATCATACATCTAAGAGAAAGCCCTTTCAATCATAGAGTTTCTCCAGCCTGGATTTAACCATTATTTATACTATTACCGTTTTATTCTCGTATTCTTTTGATTGACTTGCCGAGTTATTTTTAATAGAAATTGCTACAAACGTCCCCAGCAACGCGGCGATTACTAAAAACCAAAATGCTGCATTATAAGAACCGTTAAACATGCTAATGATCAAACCAATTGCTAATGGAGAAACCGCTCCTGCTATTTGACCAGCAAAAGTCACAAGCCCGGAGGCAGAACCGGTAAGTTCCTTTGGTGAATACTTTATGATAATCGTATAAAGTACGGTTCCAAAGAAAGAAAGCGCCACTGAATTAAGTGTAAGGTACGTAATAATCAGCGGGATGGAAGTAGCATTAGCCATGAGGTAGAGAAAGATTGCCGATAAAAATGCACCTGCAGCGGCAAGATACTTCTCCCGGCCAGCCATATATTTATCCAATATCCAGCCGCTTACATTAAACATTAGAAAACCGAAAACATAAGGAATGGCCATTAAACTACCAGCTGCGACAAAATCTACCCCTTTTTCCTTTACCAAATAGATGGGCATCCAAGAGATTAATCCATAGTTAATGATATTGGATAAAAATTTAAAGGAAATGAGCTTCCAAATGTTTTCTATTTTAAATAACAGCTTCAACGGAACTTTTTTTCGATTCTTAATGCCTTCTTTAGCAACCTGATTTTCTTGAGGCTTCAGAATGAACCAAAATGCGAATGATACTAAAATACCTATTATCCCTGCGATAGTAAACATTCCTCTCCAGCCGAATGATGCTACCATGCTTGCTGCAAGAGCGGTACCTAATATCCCACCCACATTTTGTGCAGATAGAAAGAAGGAATTCGCCCGCCCACGTTCTCTTTCTGGGAAATTATCACGAATGGTTGACATACTGGCAGGGTAAAAAGGTCCTTCTCCTAATCCAAAAATGAAACGTATCACTAGTAAAGAAACAAATGACCAAGCAAAACCGGTCATTAAAGTGAACAAAGACCAACTAAAAAGGGAAACTGTAATCATGACTCTAGCACCAAATTTATCTGTCATCCACCCGCCAAGCGGCTGCATAAGAGAATAACTGATAAAAAATATACTAATCAATAAACCTGTTTGGGAGGCATTAAGCTGGAACTCATCTCCGATAGGAATAATTCCGACATTAATGGCTACACGGTCAAAAAAACTTAATACCATACCTACAAATAGTAATCCGCTAATCATTACTTTCCGTTTTTTATTAGCATACAACTCCATTCATTTTCACTCCTTTAGGTAATTATCGTAAACGCTTTCAGTTTTTTCGGGGTCTTATCGTACTTTTTTATTCGTTTGTTTTAATATTCTTAATCTTGGATTAATTTTAGCATAAAATAAATTGAAGAAAATTAAATAGTTTTGATGAACCTATAAGTGAAATTGATGATTGTATAATATACCCTATCTAGTACCACGTCGGTTCGTAGTATCTACAGAACCGACTGGTATCACACTCTTTCTCTAGTAACCTTTACTTCTTTTGATCTTGCTAAAAGGGCTCTAGTTAGCTTCACTAGTTACCTTTCTGCCGAATTCATACTCAAAAGGGATCCAGTTTCCTTCACTGGTTACCTTTTCTATAATGTTTCTAGCTAAAAGGGATTTAGCCTCTCTAAACTAATTTATTACCCGGTTGCTAAATTAAGGTGTAACGATGTTTACCTTTGGATCAAATTTATCTAATAACGTTAAGAATTCTTTAAATTGCTCCTTATTTCCAGTGATAGAAACCTTCCCTGCAGCTTCCATTGAATCTAAATCCTGCTGCCCAAGAGCGATTAGGTAAAATGAAACTTTATTTAATGTTAATGTAACATCTGCCTCCGCTGCTACTGGACCCTCCTTATAATTTACCACTGCATTTCCTAAGGTAATCACATAATTAGTTTTTGAATCTGATAACATAACATTAATAGTCATTTCTTGGTTTTCCGCTTTTGTCCCATTTAATTTAATAGATAGGAAGTTTAAGAAATCATCTATATGCATATTAAGCAGCGTGTCTAGATTCATCATTCCGCCTGATCCTTTCGCGTTCGCCACTCCGTTCCTCAACTCCTGTGCCCCGGTGAGATAGAAATTGCGCCACACAGACGATTCAGACTGGTATCCCAATTGCTCATAAGCTTTGGCCAATAAGTTTTTTGCCTCTGTATTATTGGGATTCGCCATTACTACATGCTTTAAAACTTGAGCTACCCACCGGTATTCACCTTTTTTATAATCAAGTTTTGCCTGCTTGAGTATGTTTTTCTCGCCACCCATATATTCTACGTACTTAGTGCCAGCTTCTTCCTGTGGTAATGGGTCTAAATCAGATGGATTACCGTTAAAATAACCTAAATAATGATTGTAAACGGCTTTCACATTATGTTTAACTGTTCCGTAATATCCGCGATTTGCCCAAACCTTATCTAGACTTTCAGGAAGCTCTATCTTTTCTGCAATTTCATCCGCCGTGAAGCCTAAATTAGCCAAACGGATTGTTTGATCATGAATATATTTATATAAATCTCGTTGACTTTTAAGTTGTTCTATTACTTGATCTTTGCCCCATATTGGCCAGGAATGGGCAGTAACCATGGCGTCAATCTCTTCACTTCCGTACAAGTCAATCGTTTCATCTAAGGCTTCTACCCATTTTAGGGTATCCCGGGTTTTGGCACCTCTTAAGGTATAAATGTTATGTAACGTGTGCCCTGTATTTTCTGCTACCACCAATGTTTTATAATCATTTATATAGTAGTGCATTTCGGCCGGTGCCTCGGTATGCAATGTTAATAGAAACTTAAATGTGATGCCATCTATTTCTACTGTTTGAACATCGTCCTTGATTTCCATCGTTGGTGGTAAATAGCTAAAGGTCCCATTACTTAGTCCCGGACCTATCCCAGACGTGACAAAACCTTGTTCATTTGCAGGTAAAAGATTGCCGAACATATAACCCGCACGACGTGACATGATCGTGCCTAAAAGGACATTTTCACTAATTGCTTCTTCGTTAAATCCGGTTGGAACAATAATCGGAACCTTAGCTGGGTTAGCAGCATATTGAGCAATTCCTTTAATCCCTCCAAAATGATCAACATGGCTATGACTTATGACAATCGCAGTCACGGGTTTCTTTGGCCGGTGTTCAAAATATAATTCCATTGCGGCTTGTGCTGTTTCAACTGTTGAAAGTGTATCCAATACAATTAAGCCTGTTTTTCCTTCTACAATGGTTAGTACCGATAAATCTTGCCCACGAACTTGATATACACCCTCTACTACTTTAAATAGCCCTGAAATATTTTGTAACTGGGCTTGTCTCCATAAACTGGGGTTAACAGTATGAGCAGCTGTTACATCTTCCTTAATAAATGCATATTGATTGCTGTCCCACACAACAGTGCCTTTTGAATTTTTGATCGGCTCCATAATTAATGGCGCAATAAAGCCTTTATGTGCATCATCAAAGTCTTTTTTATCCGAAAAGTTTAACTCATTGTAAACTGCCTTATTTGCTAAAATCGTTGAACTAGTTGCTGGCATCGGTTTATTTGAATCAGCGTTCGTAACAGTAGCGCTTAACAAAAAAACAAGTGCAACAGGAACTGTTATGCTACTCTTTAAAAATGACCTTTTTGACATAATTTGAACTCCTTTCTATTTTTTTGAATTATCTAAATTTATTTTATTGTTAAATTTCCGTTAAGTAAAATTAGTATTTTTCATGGTAACTTCAAAATTTTTTATATAAATTCTAAAAGGTCATAATTAACACCCTCATAAAGGTTAAAAAAATCCACCATTTATTTTTAAATGGTGGATTTTTCCGGATAAAATAAAGTTTTCTCTTTAAACTATTTTTGCCATCCTTTTTAGCGGCTGTAAAAGCTCCAAGTACCGCTCAAACGTCATTTCACAAGCTTCGTACTTCTCAAGAAGGTCGAGCATTGACACTTGTTTCTCTGCTACCTGTTCTTGATAGATCCTATCCTCTAACAAATTTTCTAATTCTCGCTTATGTGGGGGACAAACCGTACGATCGGCTAATTCACGTATTTGTTCACGGGTTGCTATTGCTTGCAAATCTACACTTTCTTTAAGAAGTTCATATAGACTTATCGTACGCTCTAAAGGAAGATGGGATGTACTTTCACCCATTGAGGTTAAAATCACCTGATCATTTCCATTTAAATGATAGCGGCGTAAAACTCGATCGATTACTTCCTGGCTATTACTAGGATTATCCGCTAATGCTTTATAATCCTGATTCACAAAATGCATAGTAATCGTACTCTGTTTCACTTTATCATTCTCAAAGGATGTTAATCCAAAAGCTTTCACAACATCTGACCAAAAAGAATGTTTCCAGTTTTGAAGTTGCTCTTCTAAGTCATGGCTTACATCAGCTTCTCCCCGCTTTGAGAACCTCACAGCTCCTTTTAATGCTAACTGTTCATCTATAAATCTTGGCACATCCTGATAAGTATTGGCCCAGTTACGATCCCCGCAGCCAAATACTGCATACTGAACACCATTCAGTTTTCCAGGTTCAAGCTCCTCTAACCATTTCACATATTTACGTGCATTTTTTGGCGGTTTTCCATTATAGGAAGAAGTAATAATTAAAACCAGTCCTTCTGTCGGCATGCTGCCAATTCGTTCATCAAGTGCGGACACTTCACTCTTGAAACCATATTGGCTAGCAGTTTCCGCCATTTCGTGGGCAATTCCTTTCGCTGTACCCATATTAGATCCGTAAAGAACAAGGAGCGGGTGATTGTTACCTACAATATGAGAAGTATTCTGATTTTTAAAGCCTAAAGACTTTTTTTCACCGGCATCAAAAGTTGTAGAATTTACTTTTTGATCTCTTAATCGAACCTGCATCGTAAAATGATCCGGCTTCAACGTCATCGTTTGTTTAATTTTTAACTGATAGTTTGTATGATCAATAAGTTCAAAATTTTGCAGGATCATACCAATTAACAAAGTAGCTTCGTGAAGGGCAAATTGCATTCCGATACAAGCCCGTTGACCGTTGCCGAATGGTTTATAGGCATCATGTGGGATTTTACTCATATCTTTAAACCGGTCTGGTCGAAACTCCTCCGCATCCTCTCCCCACGCATCCTTATCTCGATGAAGCTGTGGCAGCAGAACGACAACATTTTGCCTTTTATCGATCTTATATTTTCCACCGAGCACCGAATCTTCCTTCGCATAAAGTGTAAATTGCGGTGCTGTAGGATATAGTCGTAATGATTCATTCAAAATCATACGAATATATTTAAGTTGCGTAACTTGTTTATAGGTTGGAATGGGATCTGTGAGAATTTGATCCACTTCCTCATTAGCTTTTTTTAGCACCTCTGGATGCTTTAATAATAGGTAAAGTGTAAAGGACAATAACCCGCTTGTCGTTTCATGACCAGCAATCAAGAAAGTGATTATTTGAAAGCGAATATTTTCATCATCCAGTCGCTCCCCTGTCTGGGGATCCTTAGCGTTCAGCATTCGGGCAAGCAGGTCGGTTTCCCCTTGATCCCCACGTTCTTTCCGCTCCGTAATTAATTGGTCGACTAAAGAAAACATCGATTGAATATCTTTCTCAAACTGCTGTTTTCTCTTATACATTAATTTATTTTGAATAGGGAGACGCGTACCTTGATGCATCGCTTCATCAAGAGAATCAACCATATTAAGGATAAAAGGATGATGGTTCTCACGATAGAAACTGTTAAATCGATAATTAAAACCGCACAAACCAATAGTGTCGAGTGTCAGCCGGGTCATATCATCCGCCACATCAATACTCTCATTCGGGTTTAGTCGTTCCCATTTTTGCACAAGCTGCAAAGCAATGTCGACCATCATGGAATGATACCCTTTCATAGCTTGCTGGCTAAATGAAGGAAGAAGGATATTATGAGCTTTTTGCCAGTTTGGCTCCATTGTTTTGCTTGTAAATAGGCCGTCTCCGGCAAATGCTCTTACCTTGCTTAATCCACCTGCAAGGCTTTTGTCAAATTTAGATTCATCACAAGCCTCTGCTACTAATTCGTGCCCGGAAAGAATGACCGTTGAAAATCCGCCAGCGAATTCCATCCTGTAAATTGGCCCGAATTCTTCTGCATATTTACAAAACGATAAGGTTGGTGCATCCTTGTCAATTAAAGGTAAATTTCCAAGCGGACCAAACGTTTTGGGCTGTGGGATTGGCATTAATTTTTCCATGCAAAATTCACCTCTTTTTTTAGTTGCTAATCAATGCCTTTTTCGATTGATTCGCTTACATCGGAGTTATGAATGAATGAATAATCATTCACTTTGTTATTAAAAATTTTTTAAAGATTTTTAATTCAGTTTATTTTATATGGATATATTATAAAATTTAAAAAACTTTTACAATACTTTTTTGGAAATTCAAGTAAAAAAATAAAAGATAAATGACACTACAAACTATTTTCGAACTTTTTACCAATTAAAAAGACCCTTAGCAATTAGCATCGGGGCTTTACAAAAATTTTTCTGAAATAACTTATTGAAATTTCTTTGCTATTTTGTTATGAGTTACCTCAATTTTTCCCGGCAGAACAAACAGATACTCAATCAGGCTTTCTAACAGGTCCATTAATAATGAAGTGGTTTCATAATCCATTTCAGTTTCTAATTCAAGCATCCGATGGAGGGAGCCATCTGTTACTAATAAATGGCTTAATGATTGAATCGGCCTTGCGAGATCTACATGGTTCGGAAGGATTTCAAGTTGTTGCGACAATGGCTGACCTTTACTTTTTTCTTTAAGAAAATGTTTTAGGATACTTTCAATGACTCGTTTGGACATAACCGCGGTGGCCGGGTTTTCTCTAGATTGATGGACGTTAATGGCAGAACGGTATGCCCTGATTAGATCCTTCGGTATATTAGGAAGACTTTCAATTTGGTTAATTAGATGTCTTGATGCTTGAGTGTCGTAGATATACGTATCAGCGTGCTCACCTTGTTCATCAAGAACATCCTTTGTCATTATGATAAAAACTGCTGATTTCTTACATACTGGACAACTGGATTCCGTGACCAATCCATTTTTACTGCTTTGATAATTGGCATTTAACATGAATTCCGTTGTACTTCTGCACCCTGGGCATTCACTTTGTATACTTTTTGGTATTTTTAAATTTCCATATCTTATATAAGAATTGACGGAGCCAGGATTGATTCTTCTCATTGTTACCCTCCCGATAAATCCATTATGTAAAAAAGGTCATCTCTGACAATTAATTAATAGTACCTATATTCTTTGTTAATATTCCCATAATAATATACAAAAAATAAAAAAAAGCAGTTCATAATATTCGAACCGCTTTTTGTTAGGGATTGTTTATTCCTTAATTCTTGGTTTTGCAGGGTCACAGTTTGGCGGATCAAGATTAGCCGATTCTGCAAGCTTCAATAGATAATAACATTCTTCCCTGTACATATGATCGGCCATTAACGGCGCAAACGTTCCTAGTGCCTGATTATTTAATTCAAGTTCTTCTATTTCCTTTAAAAAATTTTGAAATAACTTTATTTCTAACTGGGCCTCTACGTTCATTCTGGCTAAAGCGGGAAACGTTGTTATATTGGTTCTTAAATATCCTGCTAGTTCTACAGCCTTTAGGTAGAAATCTTCAAAACTTTTCGTAAAAGCCTTACTTTTCTCTTTCAATCTTTTTTCAACTGCATCTAAATTGGAGGAAATCGCCCCGGAATGACCGGCTGCATCTAATAGCCAAACAAGGTGGTGATGGAGTTCATGGTAAACAGGAGGGATTTCTCCCGCTTTTAAATGTTTTAGAATTCTTAAATACTCTTCTAATTCATTGACCATGTGATTAATAAAGGTTGGTGAAAGATGTATTTTGATTTTTCCAATGAGGTGTTTTCTGATTAATTCTAATTTATATTCCCGTAATTTTAATACTTCTGCTTCAGCATGCGCTGTTAATTGCATCATATCACTCGTATTCGCACGTCCTAAAAGAGTATCAAAAATTCGAATATATGCTGCGGCCTGTTCAATTTCCGCCTTCTGAACGGGTGCTAATGCTTCATGAATAAACCTGGAATGATCGCCTAATATTTGAAGCCAAAAGCGATGTTCAAATCTAGCTGACTGCTCAAAAGAACCATTCATGGTTATACCCTCCCGTAAAAAATTCCACACTATTTTTATATTTATTCCTATCAGTTGTTTGATATGAACGAAGGTTTGGGGTCCGGGATATCAAATCCTTATAATAAAAAAAGCGACCCAGCAGGGGCCGCCTTTATTGTTCATCAATTGTTTTTAAGTAACGGTTTAGTACTTTTCTATACCTCCATATATCTGTACGCTCAACTGGAAGTTCATCTATATCCCAAAACGTGTGATACTTCCGATGCGCTGTGAGTGTTCCGTCAGGGTATCGCATAAATGTAACGGTACCGTTATTTTGGTCATCTTGTAGTGCGATGTAGTGTTTCGAACCATCCCAGCTGGCCAAATCACCAAACCTCTCGCAAAACTGGTCAACATCGGCTTTACTTCGAATAATCATTTAATTCTCTCCCTTACTAAAATTATTTGATTACCGTTGATATACCGCTTGTCTTCTGAGGAATTGACTATTAGCTGCTAGGGTATAACGACAAGTTGGATATCACAAATGACTTTGCTCATACAATTTAATAAAAAGTTGACTCTGTTAAACATGCCTGTTGATTTCCGCTCCAATCAACATAGCAGCAAAATCACCAATGAGCCTTAACAGACCTAAAAAGTTAAATGTCTAGCGCGAGTCTTATATTGATAACTATTATATCACTTTTCATCCTAGGCTTTATTTAACGGATGAATTAAAAAGCCTTTCTAATTTACGAGCGATTTCATCTTTATCAGCCTCGACAACTTCCTGATATTGCGGTCGATCAAACAGCTGGCTTATTTGCTCTGGGAATGTCTGGTTGATATGACAACGTTCAATGGATTCATTAAATTTTGCCGGATGTGCAGTTGCAAGGGTGATACAAACCTCATCAAGTTCATTACATCTCTCGTATGCAGCCACCCCGCAAGCAGTATGAGGATCTAATAAATAACTCGTTTCAGCATAGTATTTACTGATTGTTTGCAAGCACTCTTCCCCTTCAACACCATGCGCTGCGAAATCCTCTTTCACCTGGCGGAGCTGCTCCTCGTTCACGACAATTTTTCCTTCTGACTTGAATTTCTCCATTAAGTCAGACACTTCTTTTGGATTTTCTCCAAGCAAGTAGTAAAGATAACGCTCAAAATTGCTGGCTACTTGGATATCCATTGAAGGGCTATATGTGCTGCGGAATTCACCAGGCTTGTAGACTCCATCATGGATAAACCCTTCTAAAATATTGTTCTCATTTGTTGCAACGATGAGCTTGTCCACTGGGAGACCCATTTTCTTTGCAAGATACCCCGCAAAGATATCACCGAAATTTCCAGTCGGCACACTAAAATTAACCTTCTTTGTCCCTTTCTCTTTTGTCACTTGGAAATACGAATAGAAATAATAAACCGTTTGCGCCAAAATACGAACGAAGTTAATCGAATTAATGGCACGGAGATGATATTTGTTTTTGAATTCCACATCTGCGAACAATTCTTTGATGATTCTTTGACCATCGTCAAACGTTCCTTTTATCGCTAAATTCAAAACGCTTTTGTCATTAACGGTAGTCATTTGCAATTCTTGTACCTTACTTACTTTTCCATACGGGTGTAAAATACAAATGCGAATCCCTTCTTTTCCTCTTACACCTTCGATAGCTGATGCACCTGTATCCCCTGATGTAGCGCCAAGAATATTAATCGATTCACCTGTCTTCTTAGCTACATAGGAATATAGATTTCCTAGGAATTGCAGGGCAATATCCTTAAATGCAAAGGTCGGTCCATGGAATAATTCTAATACATACATATTTTCCTTCACCTTTTTAACAGGAGTAACCTCAGGGTGGCGGAAAGTGGCATAGCTTTTCTTGATTAATGACTTTAACTCATCTTCTGGAATTTCACCGTCAACATAATAGGAAAAAATTTCATACGCTAACTCCTGATAGGTTAACTGGGACATTGCTTTTAACTTTTCTGCTGGAATTTGTGGGATTTTCTCAGGGACTAAAAGGCCCCCATCATTTGCAAGTCCCATCAAGACTGTATCAATAAATCCAATTTTACTTACATTTCCTCGTGTACTAACAAAGTTCATAGCTTCCTCCAAATATATTAAAAGTTTTACGATCTTAAAAATTGATAACGATAGATTACTCTACTCTATTTTTTTTGGTAAGAAATAATATTTAAAATTCATTTTAAACATAATTGAGAGAATAGTCCATAAATTGTCGTTTCAGAAAGCAAATTTTTATCATTAACACCTTTCGATAGTAGATTTACTCATAATTACTCAATTATTCGGTGAAACCATCGCATTTCATAAGAAAGTGACGATGAAAACTCTTCATACTTACAGAGGAAAGAAAGGAAAGATATTGAATTATACTCCTACAAGGAAAATAACCTTGTAACAAATCGGAAAGGTTGTGAGTTTATGAGACTTCTGGATATACGACCTAAGAAAAACTTCAGCTACATCTTCGTTCAATTTCCAGGAATGAAAATGAATGTCCCTATGCTCTCGAGCGGTGAGGGAAAGGCGGTGAAAGAAGATGTTGCTTTATGTGTTCAATTAAACAGCAAAGAAAAGGTTAATAATTTATACCTAGTCCGTACACAGAGTATAAAACCCTTTGATTACTCAGACGAAGAAATTGGAGCAAAAGCGTTTTTCCGAGTCATCAAGAAAAAAGAAACCTCTCTAGACTCACCTTCCAACGAATCAGAAGATATCGTCACTTTTATAACAAATGAAGTGGCAGTTGTACAAAAGAAAATTAAGACAGGCTATAGCTTCGTCCTGGTACTAAATAACCGTGAAATTGCAATAGTTGCTTCGATTGAAGAAGAAGTTTTACAAGCAGAAGCAACAGCGCAACTTAAAGAGGAAACGAAAGAACACGTCGCAGTTAACACTAATAATGAAAAAAATATGGCTGTCTCTGTAAAGAGGACCCAAAAGAAGATATTCTTGGGAGGCAGTGTCTTTCAGGATAATAAAGTTTTTGAGCCAATCCGAATACTTTTGGAAGGAACTAAGAGAAAAGTTACGGTATTTTCTCCTGCCGAATTAGACTTTATCGGTCCAGGTGATTATAACCAAACCATTTTTACCATGAAAGGATGGTGAAGGAATTCCCTATAAGGAAAAAACAACTTCATAAAAATAAATATCGAGACAGAAGAATTAAAAGGATAATTCTTCTCGATTTAAATAGATTAAAAATAATAGGAAAGGGATGGATAATTGGCTTCCAGCCTATATTACTATAAGGAGAGATATGCTAACAAATGAACTTAAAGGGGCTATCCAAAAGTCAGGTAACTGACCTTTGGTAGCCCCTTTTATTTTTAATTTTGGCTGGTTAAATTGGTCTGTTGATTTCCGCTCCAGGCGCTTCGCTTTCCGCGGGCGTGCCGGGGAGCCTCCTCGTCGCTGTAGCGACTGCGGGGTCTCCCCTGCCCCGTACTCCCGCAGGAGTCTTCGCGCCTTCCGCTCCAATCAACATAGTTTCTTAAAAAAGTACACAAACTGAAAGTAGCTGGCAGCCTCCAGCTACTTTTAGAAAATAATCGTAAGAATTGAAAAGCAGTTGGAGAAAAACAATCGTTTTTCTCCAACTGCTTTATTTTAGGAAGTTATCGGACAGCCTGTTTAAATGGGACGGGATACTGTCAAAAATTCATTAGCTTACTAGACTGGCAATTTTCAGAACTGCTTCTACTTCCAGTATAGCCTGCTCTTCGTCCAACCCATCTGCAAAAATTTTAATACGATCTCCCTTCCGAATTTCTAAAGCCATTAGACTCTTAATTGATTTTAAGTTGACTGGTTTTTCGTTGTGCACTAATATGATTTCAGACGCGAATCTACTTATATTACTTACTAAGATGGCTGCAGGTTGTGCATGAATACCATCCTCGTCAATAATTGTGAATGTTTTCTCAATCATTATTAGTTCTCCCCCATGATGTCAAATTATTATAATCTATTATACTGTTTTTTCATTGTTATAATTTTATAATAATTCCTCCAAAAAATCAGGTAGTTAGTTGTTTCCATAAACCAATCGGTTAATTTTTAAACATTTTCAAATAATCGTAATTTTGTTACTATATAAATAATCATAGATTATTTCACTACTTTACGAATTCTACGAAAATGTAAAAGGATGGAACAAATAAATGAACATGCTATCAGGATTTCTATCCAGAAGATTACCTTTGTTAATTCTTTTCATTGCCACCTTAACCTGCCTTTCACCATTCCATTTGAACACAGCATCATGGGTTCCAAGCCTTCTATTAGGGATTGTTATTTTTTTTACGGGGATTTCAATGGACGTAGGGGCTATAAAAGGAATGAAATCTAAAAAAAGAGAGTTACTAATAGCTTCCCTGCTAAAATGGACACTTACCGTATTTACTTCTATCGGAATTGCTTATTTGTTTTTTTCGTCCCATTCTGAATTGGCAGCTGGAATTATCCTAGCTGGCACGGTGCCAAGTGCAACCGCTGCAACCCTTTACACGTTTTTAGCAGGTGGAAACACCTCACTCGTCATTGCTGCATCTTTAATCGATGTTGTTATCAGTCCGATTGTTACCCCGCTTTCTATGCTTGGATTATCAAATACTTTCGTATCTATATCATTTTTTGATTTGCTGAAATCATTTTTATTCATTGTTGTTTTTCCATTGAGTGCGGGAATCCTATTTCAGCGGACCTTTCCCCAATCTATTGTTTATTCCAAATCGGTCACAAAGTTGGGCTCTTCCATGGCATTATTGCTCAATGTCCACATCATTGTGGGGAGCGGGAGGGAGGCGATCCTAGAGGATCTAGCTTTACTGCTTATTATTTGTGTGGCTGTATTTTTTCAGGTCGTTTTTCCAATGCTCGCTTCTTATTTTATCGTTAAAAAATTATCCATTCATGAAGTAGATGCACGTGCCACTTTATTTCAAGTTGGCTTATGTAATACTGCTTTAGCAGCCATCCTAGCCTTTGAATTTATAGGAGAGTTTGCTGCTATCGCACCAATTATTAATATGATTATCAATCTCTCAGTAGGTTCTTGGATTTCAAATTACTTTGCGAGGAAAAACAACCTTCCTTACACAGTCAACTTGGGTACAGTTAAGAAAAAATCTGAAAACCAGGTAAGTTGAACAGTTTCTCTAAAGATATATAGTAGAGGCTACTTCCAAATATTTTTGTGGATGGAGCCTTTTTCTATTTATAAATACAAAAAAGGCTGCTATTTAACAACCTTTTGAGTCAGTTTAAATTAAATTATATTTTTGAAAAAACATATGCATTTTCTTGGTTGGAGATGCATTTCACTCTGTCATTGATCCCCACTTCTTCCTTCAGCCTGGCAGTCACCCTCACCCCATCCTCAAGATCGATTAGGGCAACGGTGTATGGAGTTAAATGAGCGAATTCCGAGGAGGATATATGGATTCTGGTAAAGGAAAACACTTTTCCTTCTCCGTTAATTTCCTTCTGATCAAATTCTGTATGTTGACAGTCTGGACAGACCCACTTACGCTGAATAAACTTTTTTTGACACTGAGCACATTCATAAACGTTTACGTTTGTCATCAGAGATTCACCCTTTCAAAAATGTGAACCGTTGAATAAGCACCCGTTCCACCTAAATTTTGAGCTAGGCCGATTCTTGCGCCGTCTACTTGATTACAGCTTGTGCCGCGAAGCTGAGAAACAATTTGATAAATTTGCGCCAGCCCGGTTGCCCCGATCGGATGGCCTTTTGAAAGAAGCCCGCCGCTCGTATTGACAGGTACTTTCCCGCCATGCTTCGTCAGACCTTTTTGAATTGCTTCCCAGCCTGTTCTTTTTTCGAAGAATAACAGTTCTTCAATCGCGATCATCTCTGTCATCGAGAAACAGTCATGCAGTTCAACCACATCGATATCATCCGGACCCAGCCCTGCTTTCTGATAAGCTCGGTTGGCCGATTCCCGGACAGCTGGAAGACTCAGCAAGTCAGCTGCTTCCTGCATTTGTGTGGTTCCCGATGCTTGTGCAGATGCCCGGACCATTACTCCATTTTCACCTTTAGAAAGAACAATTGCTGCCGCACCGTCTGTTGTAGGCGAACAGTCAAATAACCCTAAAGGTTCCGTAATCATTCTTGCAGCCATGATCTCTTCAAGGCTTGTCGGTTTTCGAAATTGAGCAATCGGATTGTTTAAGGCATATTCACGATTTTTTAATGCCACCATCGCGAGGTGCTCTTTTGTCGCTCCTGTTTCATAGAAATAACGATTGGCCAGCGTCCCGAAAAATCCGGGAAACGTCAAGCCGGCATGCTTTTCATTTGAGTCATTGTCCATTGCCGCATTAATGGCTTTTGTTACCACTTCTGTGGAGGCATCCTTCATTTTTTCAACACCGGCAACCAGTACATTCTCATATTCTCCGCTTTGAATCATTAGGTATGCTTGACGAAAAGCAATCCCACCTGACGCACAAGCCCCTTCCACTTTAACGGTCGGAACAGGCCCCAGCCCAAGATCATTCGCAACAATCGCACCTAAAATCTCCTGATTCCCAAGCGACCCTGCCATGAAATTTCCAACATAAACGGCATCGATTTTGGGAAAATTGGCTTCCTTTAAAGCATCCAGACAGGCATTCATCAACAGGGTTTTTAATGAGACATTCTCGTGTTTTCCAAATTGGGTTATACCCATTCCGGCAACCTTTACCTTGTTCATTTTACTGCACTCCCACCCGAGCTTCTTAGCTCACGTTTTAATATTTTCCCATAACTGCTTTTCGGCAGCTGATCAACAATATGAATCTCTTTCGGCTTTTTATAGCTTGCCAGATGATTTTTGCATAGTTCAAGAAGCTCTTCTTTGTCCACGACGGCTCCCTCGTTTACTACACAGTAAGCAATGACAGCCTCTCCCCATTTATCATGCGGCATGCCGACAACAGAGGTTTCCTTGATACCATTATGTTTATTTAATACTTCTTCGATTTCACGCGGATAGATATTCATGCCTCCACTAATAATGACATCCTTTTTACGGTCAACGATATGTAGATATCCATGTTCATCTACCCAGCCCAAGTCACCTGTATTAAGCCATCCATTTCGAAGCGTTTCCGCGGTTGCTTTCTCATTGCGCCAATACCCCTTCATCACTAACGGACCCTTACAAATAACTTCACCGATTTCGCCCTGCTTTACTTCGGCTCCTTCGTCGTCGACCACCTTCATTTCGACAAATGGGCCTGCCGCTCCACAAGACTCCAATCTGCCGGCCAGTTCATGCCTAGGCATGACCGTAATTGTCATCGGTGCTTCTACCTGCCCGTAGGTCTCGATAAAAATGGGACCCGCTTTTTCAATGGCTTGCTTTAGCTTGCTAGCAGCAATTGGAGATCCTGCCATATTGATAGATTTAATGTTTGCTAATTTCTTAGGATCGAAAACTGGACTTTGAATCATTAAATTGACCATAGTCGGAACCATGAAAATAATAGAAACCTTTTCTTTTTCAAGATCATGAAGGAAATCGGCTGGATCAAATTTGTCAAAAACAATTTGCGTCAGTCCAAATAACCACGAGATATGAGATAAAAAATTGCTCCCATGGGTTAAAGGTGCGACATGACCTACGATATCATCAGCAGTCGTTTCACACACAAGAGCAAGCGATAATGCACCTGAAATCATGTTCCGATGGGAAAGCATGACTCCTTTTGGCTTCCCGGTTGTGCCAGAAGTATACATAATCGCAAACAGATCATCCTCCCCCGCCTCGATCAACGGTTCAACCGGCCTCTGCACTGAAAGCCAATTTTCATACTCACTTCCGATTAAAATCTGTTTACAATCGGTTCTTAACTGACTGATATATTCCTTTTCCCCAATTAACACTTTTGGCTCTGCATTGCCTAAAATATATTCAACTTCCTTTGGATGAAGCCTATAGTTGAGAGGTACCTTTATAAAACCACCGAAGGCTGCGGCCAAGTCCAATTCAATATGTTCCAAGCGGTTTGACATAAGGATCCCAATCCGGTCACCTTTTTCAAGACCTGCCTCTTTCAGCGCGGCATATAATTGGTAGACCCGTTCTTGTAACTCTTTATAGGAAAGGCTGCGATTTGAATCCTTTACTGCCATTTTTTCCGGGTATCGTTGAAACACTTTATTGGCTAAGTGAGCAATGGTTTGCATTATTTGACCTCACTTTCATCATAAAAATTAAAGATTGGGAGTCCAAGCGGCTTATATAGCTCTCTTATGGGTTGAATTCCCTCTGTTACAAAGATGGTAAATTCAACCGTGACGGCTACAATGTTGTTTCCTTCTAAAAAATGGCCGCCAGAAATCGTCTTCTGATGGTCAACAAATACACCATGAAAGTGAATATCGAGCTCTCCTTGTTCATTCTTACCCAGAACACCATGTCCTGAAAGCAATTCAACCAGGGCATCCAAGACAATTGGCTTGGAATAAGACATCCGATTGTTTTCATATTCTGGCTGTACCATGCATACCCTCGTCAATGAGCCAATACAGGAGATGGTACCGGCGGTCACTTGGTGCTTTTCGCAAGCTTTTTTTAACCCTGAAATTAAGTCCTCTCCCTGCCCAAGGCATCCCATGATCATGCCTCTTTTTTTATCGTACACGGACTGCGAACTACGGTTCATCACCACTTTACCCCCGGCCTGTTTACCCAATGGCTGCGCCTCCACACACCTTCAAGACCTGGCCGGTTGTATAGCCAGCTTCTTTAGAAGCAAAGTAGAGAACCGCTTCCGCAATATCCTCCGGCTGACCCATTCTTTTTACAACTTGACAATTAAGATCATAAGCCATCCCTCTTGTAATGGCAGTTTCTACTGCTCCAGGGGCAACACTATTACACACAATACCCAATGGACCAACCTCTTTAGCAACCCATTTTGTAAAAGCGATGACTCCGCCCTTGGAAGCCGCATAACCTGGGCCTGAACGCCCTTTTGTACTGCCAGGTTCGAAGCTGGACACATGTCCGCCGACCAATCCCGAAATCGAGCTGATATTTACGATCCTTCCATATCCTCTTTCTTTCATATATGGATAGATAACAGCCTGAGTAAGGAAAAAGGTTGCTTTTAGATTTGTATCGAGATCCCGGTCCCACATTTCCTCCGTCATTTCCTCTAAATCCAGGCGGCTGGCTGTACCTGCATTATTGACAAGAATATCAATTCTGCCAAATTCCTGATGCACGTCTGCTGCCAGCTTCTGAATGGCTTTCTGATCCCGAATATCCACTTCTACAGAGATAGCTTTAACATTAGGATTGATTTGAGCGATTTCACTTTTCGTTTCTTCACATCCTAACAGGTCTACTAAGACAACGTGAGCCCCTTCTCTAGCCAGAGTTTTTGCACACGCTGCCCCAATTCCTCTGGCAGCACCTGTAACGATCGCAACATGATTTTCAACTCTCATTCTATTATCCTCCTATTTTACGTTTAATAGATTCGGTAAAAATGTTGTAATGCTTGGAACATACGTAATCAGCAATAAAACAATGATTGATGCAATCACAAATGGGATGATGGCTCTTGAAATCTTATTAATTGAAACATTTGCTAAACCACAGGCTACATATAAATTGACCCCAACCGGCGGTGTAAACAAACCAATTGCAAGGTTAACAGTCATAAACATACCAAATACAGTCGGGTCTACCCCAAGTGTCAGCATGATTGGGAGCAAAATTGGGATAAAAATATAGTAGGCAGAGATGGCATCCATAAACGCACCAGCAATTAGTAAAATAATGTTAACTAAAATGAGAATGATAATTTTATTGGTTGTAAGGCCAAGCAAGGCATCGGAGATTTGCTGGGCTACTTGCTCGGTTGTGATAACGTAAGCAAAGATGGAAGCCGCACTAACGATAAACATTACAACCGCTGTTTGCACGGATGCATCAATTAATATTCTTTTAATATCTTTAAGCTTTAGCTCTTTGTAAATAAATAAACCGACAACTAAGCCATAAAAGACCGCAACAACAGCAGATTCAGTTGGTGTAAAGATCCCCCCGTAAATACCGCCCAATATAATAAATGGGATCAGTAAGCCCCAAAATGCTTCATAGAAAGCCTTAAACATTTCACCTTTGCTGGCTCTTTCCCTAGTGGCAGAAACTTCAAAAGCGGCGCCCGAATGTTGCGCTTCAAGTTTTAATTCCATTACATTCCTTTTTCTCACATACATAGCAGCAAGGATAAAGCCAATTCCCATCAATAGTCCTGGGATAATACCTGCAATGAATAGTCTCCCGATTGATACACTAATCTGATCTCCAGCAACAACCCCAAAGACAATTAAAGCAATGCTTGGCGGAATAACAATCCCTGTTGCACCGGAACCTGCTAGTAAAGCTGCTGCCGATTCCTTCTTAAAACCATTTTTAACAAGAGCAGGAATTAAAATCCCGCCTATTGCAGCAACCGTAGCAGGGCCAGAACCAGAAATTGCCGCAAAGAATAAAGCAGTAATAACGGTTACAAGGATAATTCCATTTTTACGATGACCAACACAGACATCAGCGAAGTTGATCAGACGCTTTGAAATACCTGCATACTCCATAATGACACCCGCAATGACAAAAAATGGAATAGATAGCAAGGTAAACTTAGAGACACTTGTATACATAATGTCGGAGATCAATTCCAAGGATGTCATCCCCATTGTCGAGATGAGAGTGACAATGGATGCTGCTGCCAAAGAGATAGCAATTGGTACTCTTAAGAATAAGAGAAGCAAAAACATTCCGAATAGAATAACTGTTACCATTTGCATCATTCACTTTCTAATCGTAAATTTGTATACTCTTTAAATGTAACTTCACATGCACGGACTACACACATAATACAGCCAAGTGGGAATCCTAGTGTAAATACCCATTGCTGCCAGCCCAAAGAAGGTGTCGTTTGGTTCGTTAACATTTGAAACTGTACCATTTTAACACCGTAATAAGCCATCAGAATGAATACGGTCACCACTACTAACCCTGTAAAAATACAAAGGATTTTCTTTAGCAGATAGTTCGCTCGATCAAAAAGAAGGGTAAAGCCGAGGTGCGCATGATTTTTCACCCCGACTGAAGCCCCAACAAAGGTTAAGAGAACAAATAGGTTAATCGTAATCTCTTCTGTAAAAGCAAAAGAATTCCCTAACAGGTATCTGGATACCACGTTCGCAAAAGCAATAATGCACATAATAGATGAACTTAAAACTAGCAAGCTATTTTCAAGCATTGAAAGCCATTTTGACATGAATATTACACCTACTCACGAATTAGTTTTGAAAGGCATTCAACAAATCTTCGCCCCATACGTCTTTATATTTGTCGTAGATTGGCTGGGAAGCCTCTTTAAATTGGGAAAGTTCTTCATCCGTTGGATAATATATCTTCATTCCAGCCTCTTCCAATCCCTTAATTTGTTCTTCCTCCAGCTTTCTTGCCTGTTCAATCTGGAATTTGTTTGCATTCTCTGCAGCTGTTTGAATGATTTTCTTGTCACCGTCACTTAATGAATCAAACTTTTTCTTATTCATCCCTAAAATAAGTGGATCGTAGGAGTAATTCCACATAGTCATATGTCCTTGAACTTCATTCAATTTAGATGAGGAAATAACATCGATTGGGTTTTCTTGTCCATCAATTGTTCCTTGCTGTAAGGCAGTAAAAACTTCAGAGAACGTCATCGTTGTTGGATCTGCACCAAGTTCTGTCCATAAATCTGTGTACATTTTTATCCCTGGAATACGGATCTTAAGTCCCTCAATATCCTCTGGAGATTTGATTGCTACTTTACTATTTGTTACTTGACGGAATCCGTTTTGTCCAAACCCTAAAGGTTCTACCCCGATTTCACGGAGAATTTTTTTGATTCCTTCCCCAGCTTCACCGTTTAATTTTTCATCCACCGCATCTAAATCACTAAAAAGAAATGGTGCACTAAGTACGCCTAGGCGCTCGTTCAAGATAGAATAAATGATCGTAGAATTATACGTGAAATCAATGGTACCTTTTGCAAGCCCTTCGACAGCTTTACCTGAGTCACCGCCTGATAATTGTTCATTCGGATACACTTTAATTTTGATTCGACCATCCGTTTCTTGTTCTACTTCTTTAGCAAATTGTTCAGCAGCCTTATACCAGGTAGAAGTGTTTCCAACGGTCACGGACATTTTCAGGTTCATTTTCTTTTCCCCAGCTTCTCCGCCAGTGCTGCTGCTGCACCCCGCAATAGCCAATGATAAGATAACGCTTACAACTAATAAAAGCCAAGTTTTACTTTTTCTCACTTTAAATACCCCCTCATTTTTGTTCAACGTATCCTAGTAATCTTGAAATTTTTTTTGCGATTTCAGTCGCTTCACCTACAATTGAATATACTTTTTCTAAGGTAAAACGATAGGAAACCCCTGCAATACTTAATGCCGCCACCATTTTATTGGAGTAATCATAAATGGGAAAGGCCACTCCCCGCAGATATTCTTCCCATTCTTCATGGTCAATGGCAAAACCCTGTTCTCTTATTTTCTTGATTTCGGTCTTCATTTGGTTTATGCTCGTAATCGTATTTTTTGTGATGGCAGTCAGCGGCTGCCTTGTGAAGTATGCTTCTAATTCATCTTCCTCTAAATGCGCCAAGTATAGTTTACCACTGGCTACACAATATAATGGCGCAGCTTTTCCTGACTCCACAACAATTCTAAGTGCTGAAGGACTTTCGATCTTATCTAAGTAGTACACTTTATCCTTTTCAAAAGACGAGATTACAGCACTTTCATTCGCTTTATACGCAAGGTTGATTAAAAATGGTTTGGCGATTTCAAGCAGGTTATACTGTTCAATCCCCTTTTTTCCCAACGAATGAAGCTTTTGCGTGAGTTGATAACGATCGTATTGATTTTTAAAGATGTATCCTTGCTTTTCTAAGGTTGTAACAAATCGATGAATCGTGGCCTTATTACTGTTCATGACGTCAATAATTTCAAAAAATGTTTTTGGTTTATCGGCGATTGCTTCGAGAATCCTTAGTGCTTTTTCTACTGTTTTAATGTTTTGCTCAATAATAATTCCTCCTTTAGTTTCGAATAGTGAAACTTCAGTTTCATTTTTTACCATTATAGTTGAGATTTTTTAATAGTCAATATATTTATAAAATTTAAAATATTAGATTTGAAGTTAATTCTCTTAGAATAACAATTACCTATTAATCTTCTAATTCAATTCCCTCCATTCTGATAGTTTGTAAGAGTTTCTGACATAAAAATAGGATATTTTCCGCTAGGTAGTATTATTTTTCTATTAAAATGTTTTTATTTACTGACTTTTTCTATGACTAAACAATCATTTTGTATATATTTCTCGTTATTTTATTTTTTTAATATATTAAAGTTATAACTAACTAATGACCTGGATAAAATGAAAAACCCCTTCCGTTCTTATATACGAAAGAGGATGAGTACGTATCGTTCGACATAAACTTTTCTATTTATTTAAAGGTTTGCTGCTCTAAAGGTATCTCCGCCTTCAATGGTGCCGTTTTCGAATCCTTTATAGAACCATCGCTCCCTTTGCTCGGAAGTTCCATGTGTAAAACTTTCAGGAACGACGTAGCCCTGTGCTTTTTTCTGGATATTATCATCTCCGACCGCATTGGCTGCAGTAAGTGCCTCTTCAAGATCACCTTCCTCAAGATATCCCTTCCCTTGTGCGTGGTGAGCCCAAACACCTGCCAAATAGTCAGCCTGCAATTCAAATCGAACTGAGTACTCATTGGTTCCCTTTATATCTGATGAAGCCTGTTCTCCGGTATTCAAGAGGGTCTGAACATGGTGTCCGACTTCATGGGCTAATACATATGCCATCGCAAAGTCACCAGGAGCCTGAAAACGTTGTTTCAGTTCCTCATAAAAGCTTAAATCAATATACAGCTTGTGGTCACCCGGACAATAGAACGGTCCCACAGATGAACTTGCCGATCCACAAGCAGACTGAACGCTGTCTCTGAACAAAACGAGTTTGGGTTCTTCATATTTCAGCCCTTTTTTCTCGAATTCAACTGACCATACTTCCTCTGTATCAGCAAGGACTACCGAAACAAAGTCCGCAAGTTCCTGCTCCTGGGTTGATCCATTCATGGGAGGGGCAGGATTCGAACCATTCGTCGTTGGTGTGTTACCCATTAGATCTCCCGGGTTACCTCCTAGCAGTGTAAAGAGAAGAACGACAATGATACTGCCGATTCCGCCTCCTATTACTGTTTTTCCACCCATGCCCATTCCTCTTCGGTCTTCAACGTTTGCGCTTTTTCGTCTTCCTTTCCATATCATCTTTCTGCCCCCTCTAAGTAGTAATAAGATTATTTATCCTAATGGTACCCAATTTAAAGACAAAAAAACGTCACCACTGATGGCGACGTTTTTACTCATGATTACGTATTTAAACCATTTTAACCCCTGATCTTAAAAAGGAGTTATCCGATTAATTGAACCTTTTGCTTAAGAAGCCTTAATTTCTGATTCTTTGTTAACCTTCTCCAGACCCTTACTTTAAATACCATATAAAGCCCTCCTTCTAAAGGAGCTTCGACTGGAGCCCCTGCCAAAAATTTATAAAAAAACGGTGTATCACTGATACCGTAGATTACTCTCGGAAGCCTTCATACATGTTTGTTTAATCTTCTCTTATTTTTTTACCATTCGGTATATTTCGATTTTTTTAGTGGTTGTGTTTTTAATTTTAACAAACATAATAAATTTAGAAAACATTAAAAAAACGACTATTTATTACTTGAAATTACAAAAATCGCTTTTCATTTTATAAACTAGTTTAAATTATAAAATAAAAAACTAAAACCTTCTCCTTTACTGTCGAAATTTGAATCAAAAAAATTTGCACAATTATGTCAGTTTTATAAAAAAAGAGAATTAAATATTTTATATTTTCCGACAATTTAATTTTATTATATCATTTGATATTTTTTTAAAAAATTATAACCGTTTCACTAGAATGGCAAACGATATTAAAAGAAGAACCAATGGTTATCATAAAAGTAGATGAAAAAGCCTCGGAGGTATCACATGTCAAACTTTGTTCCTATACCATGGCCAGAAGAACCAATTCCAAACTGCGTAGAAGACTGCCGTGAATGCGGCCTTTATCAACACGGAACAAGAATGATCTGGGGAGAAGGTAACCCAGATGCTCCCATTATGATTATCCTTGATAACCCTGGTGCTCGGGAAGACTGTGATGGTTCCCCGTTTGTCTGCGGAACAAGACAAACCTTACAACAGGCAGCTTTTGAGGTTGGTTTGAAGGTTAATGATTTATATATTACCTATATTTTGAAAAGAAGGCCAACCCGTGCCTACGATAAGGAAACGGTAAGAAATATTTGTATCTCGCATCTCGACTACCAACTTAAAGAGAGAGAACCGAAAATACTATTTTGCCTTGGAAACGTAGCTGTTCAATCGTTCTTTCAAAATTCAGATGCTGAGGTTAAGTCATTACGTGGGAACATACACGAGGTTAGAGGATATCAAACCTTAGTTGCCTACCATCCATTAGCGGTTAGGCGCCGGCCAAACCTATGGTCTCTCTTTATGAATGACTGGAAAGATCTAGCTGACCTTTATCGCAGCAAACATTAAGATTAGGAATAAATTCGATTTATGTTAACAAAAAAAGCACCTCTATTAACAGAGGTACTTTAAATAATCCAATACTATTTGGACGCTGGAGCAAGAGTAACTTCAGGTGATGTTACCTTGTCATAAAAATCAACGAATCTATCACGGTCAGCGCTATCACGGTATGCCATAGCAACGCGTGGATGTTCATTTAGTACTCCTGAAATCATGTACGGAATGATATAGCCCCACTCCCACTTCTGACGCATTTCCAACATATGTTTCTCAATGATGCCAAGAACCGGTTTAATTTCATAGCTAGATTTTTGGATGTAACTAACAAGCAGTTCAGTATTACAGTTACCTGCCGCACGACCCATGCCATATACAGAAGAATCAAGAAACGTCACGCCAGTTCTCATCGCAGTTAATGTATTAGCAAAGGCTAACTGCATATTGTTATGGGTATGGATCCCAAGTTGTTTGTTCGGAATCATTGCCTTGAACTTTTTCACTTGATGTTCAATATCCATAGGGTCTAAACTGCCAAAGGAATCCACAATGTATACAACATCTACAGGACTTTCCTTCACTAATTCAAACGCTTTAATCAGTTGCTGTTCCGGTACACTTGATAAAGCCATAATGTTAAGGGAAGTCTCATAGCCCAAATCATGAAACATTTGTACAAGCTCTAGACCTTTATCTACTTCACGGATATAGCAGGCCACACGAATCATATCTAATACACTTTGCTCGCGTGGTAAAATGTCATTTGGATCTACACGCCCGATATCAACTAGGGCCGATAGCTTCGTAAACTTTTTCACTGGGATAATTTCTTTTAGAAAGTTATCGTCAAGAAATCTCCATGGATTGGGTTCTGTTGCATTAAGAAGCTTTGGCGAATTCTTATAGCCGATTTCCATATATTCAACACCGGCGGCACTAAGTCCATTATATAAGTCTTGAACAAATTCGACGCTGAAATCCCAATTGTTTACTAAGCCTCCGTCACGAATGGTACAGTCTAATATTTTACTTCGTTGTTCCATGATAGTCATTTCCCCCTGTATGCTGCTTTTATTATTATGATTTTGTTACTTTTATACTTTTATGTACTAAAAATTTCTTATTGTGGTTATAACATGGTTTGTTCTAATGAGTCAATCTATTTTTCTAAAATTCGATTAATTGTTATTTTATTAGGATGTGAAAGGATGTAAAAAATTTTTTAAAAATAAAGGCTGTGTTAAATAAAATAAAAAAGAGTCATTTTACATTCTTTTAGAAAGGAAAATGACTCTTTTAAAAGTGTTTTATTCAATAATCCTGACAACTCGACCGTTAAAAGTGCTCGCCCAATATCCGCTAGACATATTTGCAATCGCAACTCCAGTGGAACTTTGAGAACCAATGAATTTGCCGCCGCCTAAATAAATTCCAACATGACCATCGGTTTTATAGGTATTAAAGAATACTAAATCGCCAGGGCGCATTTCACTTGTTGAAACTCTACGACCTGAATTCTTCAATGAATCTGTACTAGCCCCAACACTTATGCCAGCTTGGGCAAAGGCCCAATGAACAAATCCAGAACAATCGAATCTTCCATTCGCTACATCGTAAGCAGTTCTACCTCCACCAAAAACATAAACGGAGTTTCCGATGTATCTATTCCCAACTGTAGTGACGATACTAATTTTTCCGCTCGCTCCTTGAACTGGTGCAGCTGGAACGTAACTTGGTAAACTGCTTGATTTTTTTGGACTGCTGGTACTTCCAGCAGTTGTGGTTTGTTGTGGTGCTTGATTTGCAGCCATTTGTGCTTCTTGCGATGCAAGACTACGATCTTTTTGCTGGAGGTCTGCTTTAGCAGCAAGACTAGCTTGTTCTTTCTGCTTAAGCTCTTCTCTCAGGGTCTGGTTTTGTTGCTGCTGTTCAATAATTTGAGCACGCATTCCATCTAGCTCTGTTTTCATATTCGTTAATTCTACTAGTTTTGTTTGTATAGAAGCCTGCTTTTCTTCCACTTCTCTCTTATCAGCCTCATACTCTTCCAAGAGACCTTTATCCGCATTCATAATGGTAACAACTGCTCCAATACGGTCAACAAAATCACTAAAACTTTGTGAACCAAGTACTACATCAAGATAACGGACCTCTCCACCAGTTACTTGGTAGGAACGAGCTCTTTCTTTTAAAACCTCATTTCGCTTTACAATTGCTTCTTGTAAACTAGCAACCTCTTGTTCCAGCTTTTGAATCTCAAGGTTTGCTGTAACGATATCGTTCTCAGTTTTAACAATCATATTTTGATTATCAATAATAGCTTGTTCAGCACGCTTTAATTGTTCATTTAGTTTTGAAAGTTCATCTTGAACTGAAGAAATTTCTTGGTTTACCTGATTAATATTGGCTTGAATACTAGAACGCTGTGATTGAATTGATTCTGCATTAGCGGTTGGAAGCGCAAAAACACTTCCCAGTCCAAGCATCAATGTAGTGTTTAGTACTAATAGGGGCTTTTTCATCATTTTGTTCCTGCTTTCTATTTCTTTCTATGTATCAAGCATAAGTCTTTTTACTAATCTAGCTATCAATTAGAGTGACAGACTTAACATTTAATTTAAAATTGGAATCCTTTACATTATGTAGTATAACATCGGAATTTGTCATCTTCTTAATAAAAACATTACAATTATATTTCAATTACAACAAAATGCGACATTTTCACTAAATTTTAACTAATTCGATGATATATAATAGTTTATTTTGTAAAAATTGGTCAATTATACCTTGAAAAGAACAAAAAAAGACCGAGTGCTCTCTGGTCCATGTTTTACAATATGAATTTCATCCTAGCGTGCCTTTTTCAATAGATCGGGTAAAATTTGCATAATAACTTTTAGTGGGTCACTTGCTTTTTGTGTTAAACAAAGCATAATACCACCTTCAATAGAGGCCGTCATCATTAGTGCAATGGAGTCTGCATTTTCTTTTGAAAAACCATCTTCTACTAACTTGCTTGAATATATCCTTTGCATTTTGAGGTAAAGGTCCGAACAGGCATTTCGGACTGGTTCACTATTATTTTATTCAAATCAGTATAGAAATATCGGGCTGTTTCGGATATAGAGTATAGGAAAAGCAGGTTTCAGTCCTAAACACGATTGGCAAAATTGGAATAAAACTACTAAGGATTTATCCTGATATTCCTGATATATTATCTATTGTCGCTTCTGAAAAAAATCAATAACCATGAAATGGTGAGTAGTCGCAGTTCCTTTACAGGAGCTGAGGAAAGTCCAGGCTCGCACAGTGCTGAGATGCCTGTAGTGTTCGTGCCATCTGCAAAGGTGGGCAGTCCATCATAGTTTGGACTGACGGCGGTGAAATCATGCTAAATCCTTCTGGATATGCTGAGAATAACCTGAAAGTGCCACAGTGACGATGCTTTTCTGGAAACGGAAAAGGTGGAACGGGTAAACCCCACGAGCGAGCAACCCAAATTTAGGTAGGGGCATCATCCTGCGGGAAATGAACCTAACGGATGAATCAACCAATGGTTGATAGATAGATGACTACTGCTTCTTGTACAAGGCTTGCTGCCGATTGGAGTACAGAAGTACAAAACCTGGCTTACATCCATTTCATGGGCTTCCAATAAATTTCTTTATGTAAAAAACAGGCCCTAGGGATGACTCCTAGGGCCTGTTGAACATTGCTTTGCATGATAAAGGTGTTATTTATAACCTTCCTTGATTACTATTGAAAGCACTTGAAGAACTATCTCTTCAAGTGCTTTTAGCTCTTTACCAGTTAATTCCTAGTATTAGAGAAAATTTTTGTTAGATAAGGAATATGATCAAAATCTTTAAACGGGCTGTTTAACTTCCCATTTATCAACTACTGTAACACCAAGGTTTTGAAAGGTGTCCATTTCAGTAAATATTTTTGGTGCTTCTTCTAATGAAATGGTTTGAGTAACTAAGGACCCAGGTCGTAACTTACCTTTCTCAACCATTTCTAACATGTATGGATATCTTGATGGCTGCATACCAAGTGATCCTACAATTTGAATCTCTTTTTGAACAATAAGGTCAATTGGAAGAGGAATCATACCTTCTTCAGCTCTGGTTGTTAATCCAATTTGTAAATGCCTTCCTCTTTTCCGCAAACTATTAACGGAAGCTTGGCAGGTTTGAGTAATACCTAAAGCATCAATAGATACATGAGCTCCGCCCTTTGTTATTTCTTGGATTGCCTCAGGTACATTATGACTCTTGGCATTTACTGTTGCTACAGCACCTAAACTTTTAGCGAATTCTAGTTTATCTTGTCCAATGTCAACTGCTATAACATTGGCACCCAGAGCAGTAGCAATTTGAACAGCCGACAAGCCAACTCCTCCGCATCCATGTACGGCAACCCATTCACCTGGTCTGACTTGAGCTTGGTCCGTTACACCATGAAAAGCAGTCATAAAGCGGCAACCCATTCCGGCGGCCTCAACAAAGCTTATATTTTCAGGAAGCATAATTAGATTTGTATCTGCATTCGGTACATGAGTATATCGACCAAAGCCGCCCCATGAAGTAAATCCTGGCATTAGAATATTTTCGCAGATATTATGGTGACCGCTCTGACAATAAGGGCATGTCCCATCACCGATAGTAAATGGAACGATAACCCGGTCTCCACGTTTAAAGTTTTTTACGTTTTTTCCAACTTCCTCGATAACTCCAGTAAATTCGTGTCCTAAAACATGAGGAAGAGGGAGTTCGATTCCAATCCAATCCCAATCTCCTTGCCATGCATGCCAATCACTTCGGCATACTCCATTGGCTTCAACTTTTAATACAATTCCATCAGGTGTACACTCTGGATCAGGCATTTCACGAACCACCAATGGTTTTTTAAATTCTTCTAAGACAAGTGCTTTCATAAAGTAATTCCCCCTATCAATTTTTTGTTAAATTAATGCTCTTCTCTTTTCTTATTGCAAGATTCATGCCAAAAGTGATAACGTTTTCAAATCTCTATTTAATTTTTATTTAACAGGTCCTAATGTTCAGGAATAATTAGGGTTTTAAATTTGTTTTTAAATAAGCAATCTTATATAATCGGCTGTTCAAATTAACAAAAAATGTCCCAAATTGTATCAAATGTATCACTCAATTGATACACTGACACAAAATGGGACACTTCTATTTTAAATTGAAACGTTCCAGCCTTCTGTATAAGGTGCTTCTAGATATATTTAATTTCTTGGCAGCCTTACTATAGTTGTAGTCACATTTCATTAACACATCAAGTATGGACTGCTTTTGTATATCCTCCTTTTTAGCCTCAAAAGTTTCTACCAATCGTGCTTCTCCATGATGTCCTTTGATTTCATCAGGAAGTGAGTCAAGGCTAAGAACCCCTGTTGTACACCAATTGAGGGATCTTTCAATTACATTTTGGAGTTCGCGGACATTGCCAGGCCATTCATATTTTTCAATTGCCTTCTTATAAGAGGGGGAAATGGAATCTATATTTTTTGGGATTTTTCTAGTATAGAGTTTTATAAAATAAGAGGCTAAAAGAAAAATATCTTCTTCCCTTTGGCGTAAACTAGGAATATGAATAGGAAGTACATTCAGGCGAAAATAAAGATCTTCACGGAAATTCCCTTTTCGAACCTCTTCTCTTAAGTTTTTATTGGTAGCAGCAATAATTCTGACGTCTACAGGAATAACCTTATGGTCCCCAATTCGACTAATTTCCCTATTCTGCAGGACTCTTAAAAGAAGTACTTGCATATCCAGAGACATTTCTCCAATTTCATCAAGAAAAATCGTTCCGCCATCAGCCAACTCAAACTTCCCGGAATTCCCTCCTTTTCTCGCACCTGTAAAGGCTCCTTCAGCGTATCCAAATAATTCACTTCCCAGCAAATCTCTGGGAATCGCTCCGCAATTTATTGCAATGAAAGGCATGCTACGCCGATCACTTTCATTGTGGATTGCCTGAGCAAACAAATCTTTCCCTGTACCACTCTCGCCCAAAAGTAATACGTTTGAAGGTGAATAAGAGGCTGCCTTGGCTTCTTTAATACTGTTTAAAAATAGTTGATTTTCACCAATGATTTCCCTAAAAGTAATATTCGCTTGGTTTCCAGTAAAGTGGTTGACTAGTTGCCGTACTTTTTGAATTTCCTGAAAGGTCAGTAGAGATGCAATTTGTTTCTCTCCTTGATAAACGGGCTGGCTATTCAACAATACATGTCTTCCATTTGCTCCTCCCTTTAGTTTTAGTTGAATGTCTCCATCTTTGACATCCAACCTATTTGCACCATTTTGGAATATTTTGTTCTCAAACACTTCATAAATTTTTTTATCGATAATATCCTCTTCTTTTAGCTGAAGCATATTCTGTAAGGTTTTATTAGCCTGGTTTATTTCTCCCTGTTGATTAACGAGAATAATGCCGGATGTGAGAGCATTCATAGTTGCTTCCAAGTAACTTTTCATTAATTCATTTCTTCTAACCTTTTCTTGCAAATTCATAAGGCTTTCTACTGCTTTTGCAGTCGACACCACCATTCCCAAGGTGTGCCGATGTACTTTCTCATAAGGGCCGGCCATGTTCAAAACACCCATTAATTTTCCATCCGTCCCGAAAATAGGTGATGCCGAGCAAGTCCATTCCTGGCAAACCTTCATATAATGTTCATGATGAAATACTTGAAGCGGGGATTCTTCTTTAATACATGTGCCTATTGCGTTCGTGCCAACCGCCTCTTCACTCCAATCAGCACCTTCAATAAAAGAGATTTTTTGTGCTTTTTTTAAGGTATCCTCATCCCCAATGGTTTTCAGTAATAGTCCCTTGTTATCACAAATAACCACCATAAACCCAGTACCTTCAACTAACCGGTATATATCCCTCATTAAAGGAAGAGTGGTATTAATCAACCCCTCATTATGTATCACACTTTGCTGCCATAACTCTTTATACACCTTGCCTTTTTTCCAATCAGGATTCACTTGGTTTTCCTTGGAACGGAGCAATGATTGGTGAATCATATCCGAAAAAGTCGTTTCTGCTGTATGTTGACTAAAAAAGAATGTACCAGTTTTTATTAACTCGATTGTGTTTTCCACGCTGCACACTCCTTCTAAAATTATTTTTCAAGAAACAATAAGTTAGATTGAAACAAAACAAAAATATCCAATCATTAAGTATTTCAATCCATTAAATATTTCCATTTTATCACATTTTCTAACTATTCGGAAAAATAATAAAGGTAAGATTTATTCAATTATCTCGGGGGCTCATCTATGGAAAAAACTATTGAGAAAAAGATAGAGGAAAGGTAAATGGCACCATTAAGGTACCATCCTTTAAAAGAGAACCAAGTCCCCCTTGGTCTTTGTATAAAGGAAATCCTGAAAAATTGAAAAGGATTCTTTTGTAGAATTTAGAAAATCTTTCATGTAAAGTTGGCAGGACTTCGTGGGAAATCGTGCTAACCTGATTAAACCTTTTTCAATAGGTCGGGTAATACGTGCGAAAGGATTTTTAGGGGATCACTAGCTCTTTGTGTTAAACAAAGCATAATTCCACCTTCAATAGAGGCAGTCATCATGAGAGTAATGGAATTAGAAGTTTCTTTCGAAAAACGCATGACTCCAAAGATGAGAATCATGAACTCAGTCATTATTTAATTCAAATCAGAAAAGAAATTTCGAGCTGTTTCGGATATAAAGTATAGGAAAAGCAGGGGTCAGCTCCCCCGCTTTTTGATATTAGATCAAATATATTTTTTACATATTATGACCCATACTTGGCATTTCTGAAACGATGGTTGGATCAACCATTCCAGCAATCATAGCTACGTGTGCAAATAGATGTAGAAACTGTGATAAAAACATGACAAAAAAGGCATTACATAAAAAACCTCCAAATATACTACTTGGAGGCTGAATGTTCCATTATTAACCTGTTACACGCTTTAATATAGTTTGATAAAACATTCACCAAGAACCGAATTCCCCCATAGTAATGTTAAATGATCTTTGTCCATTACGGGTCCAACACCTTCAGGGGTACCTGTAAAGATCAAATCCCCTTCTCCTAATCCAAAGTTTAACGCTGTGAAATCTATTATTGTCTGCAAATCAAAAATCATATTTTTGATATTACCTTGCTGTACCTTCTCCTGATTTTTAAGAAGAGAAAAGTCTATCTCCTTTACTTCTTCTGATCCAGGAAATGGAATAAAGCTACTTACAAGGGCTGAATTAGGAAAACCTTTTGCTAATAACCACGGCTGCCCTTTTTTCTTGAGTTCACTCTGAACATCCCTGAGTGTAAAATCAATGCCAACCGCCATACTTTCTACTATTTCATCTACTTTTATCCCCTTTTCATAGGGTTTACCAATCATGAGGACAATTTCTGTTTCAAAATGAATCGATCCACGATTACTAGGGAGTAAAACTTCCTTACCAGCAGCTGCTTTTACCAAGGCATGAGTAGGTTTGGAAAATAGCATCGGGAAAGTAGGCACTTCATTTTGTAATTCCTTGGCATGAGCTGCATAGTTTCGACCAACGCAATAGATGTTATTAACCTTTTTCAAGACCATCCCTCATTCTACAGTAAGTTATTTTGATTCAAATTTTACTCTTCCTACCACTATCCTGCAAGGAAAGATGATTGAAAGAATCTGTGAACTTCATTTGAAAACCGAGAAGCTAGAATCTTTGTTAGAGGAAATTTTCGGTGAGTATCGTATCAAGAATCCGAATGGGAAAATTAACAGCGCATTGTATTGCGAAAAGGCCATAAAGACCATACTAGAAGCGGAGAAAAACGGTAAACATTCTAAAAGCCAAAGAAAGAATCCATGTCTGATCGGGTGGAACGTCTGATTCTGGAAGGGAAAATTGTATTACAGGAGGAATCGCAATGACCAAGGATGAGGTAGTCAAACTATTAGTACTCATTGAATCGGTTTATTCACACTGTGTCATCAAGGACGATACGATTCAACAATGGTTCCAATTCTGTTCTGAAATGGATTATGGGAAGGTGATGGCGAAGCTAAAAAACCACATTAGAAAAAGTCCTTTTCCACCTGCGATTTCTGATATTGCTGTTTTCCTCTTTGAAGAAGAAGAAGATTTTCCAGCAACGTTACAGGAATGGATGAAGAAAGGACGGGAGAGAATTGAACGCGAACATAACCATGCGAAACAAATTCCAATACCTGACTGGCTTAGGGAATATTCAACAAGAAGATCTTTTTGAAGCGAAAAGCGTTCTTTCAGGCGCGGTCTTTCTTGCTCCTGAGCTGATTCATAAAATCACTTTAGAGTCATGCAAAAAAAATTATCAAATGAATCTGTCATTTCAGCAAGAAATGGATATATTACCATTTATGGTGAGAGGATATATACATAAACATTGGTCTTGAGGAGGATGGCAATGAAAACTCGTACACCCATCCCTTTTAAAAAATTTGTACAAGATAAACACGAAGAAAAATTAAAAAAACAATTAAAAAATCAGGGTCAAATTGAAACACTGAGCCAAGATCAAAAACAAGAACAGGTGCAGGAGCAAGATTCAGCTCAAAACAAATACCAATCTTCACAAACCAAAGAAACCATTCTTATATCTTCAGACCTAAAGTCGAATATAGAATATATTAAGAAAACAGTAGGAAATAGTTCAGATATTGTCATAAGGGAATTTCAAGCGGGTCAAAAGGGTGAAATAAAGATTAGCATCATTTTTACTGATGGATTAACGAAATCAGATGAGCTTCAAGATTTTGTACTTAACACACTAATGATTGAAATACGAAATGCAGATCTAAGCACAATGGATATGGATCCATCAAACCTATTTAATTTAATCAAGAACCATTCTCTTCCTGTTGCAGGTGTAAGTGATATTACTGATTTTCAGAACCTTTTTCTCAAGTTGTTATCAGGAGATTCTATTCTTTTATTGGATGGTTGTTCAAAGGCGATTTCTATCAGTTTAAGACATTGGGCTGACCGCGGTGTAAGTGAACCTTCCTCACAGACTGTTGTTAGAGGTCCAAAGGATGGATTTACAGAAACGCTCCGAAAAAATACTGCACTAGTACGACGTAGAATAAAAGATCCGAATCTATGGATTGAAACACACCAAATCGGGACAAAGACACAAACAGACGTTTCGATCATGTATTTAAAAGGTGTTGCCAATGATAAAACCATTGCAGAAGTACAACGTCGGTTAAATCAAATCAGCATCGATGCGATTCTTGAAAGTGGTTATATTGAAGAGCTTATCCAAGATGAGGCCTACTCTCCTTTTCCAACCGTTTATAATACAGAACGTCCGGATGCAGTAGCTGCTGCAATATTAGAAGGCAGGATTGCGATTCTTGTTGACGGAACACCATTTGTCCTAGTTGTACCTGCACTTTTTGTGCATTTTCTCCAAGCAAGT
The DNA here is from genome assembly GCF_946151075.1 of Neobacillus sp. Marseille-Q6967. Lineage (GTDB taxonomy): Bacteria > Bacillota > Bacilli > Bacillales > Cytobacillaceae > Neobacillus. The sequence continues at coordinate 2,386,499 of NZ_OX267715.1, forward strand.
GAAGATTATTATCAACGGGCGGATATTGCAACATTAATTCGATTACTTCGGTATCTTTCATTTTTCCTAGCCTTATTGACTCCATCACTCTATATTGCAGTTACAACTTTTCATCAAGAAATGCTGCCTACACAACTACTCATTAGTTTGGCCTCACAGAGAGAGGGTGTTCCCTTTCCTGCCCTTGTCGAAGCTATAATGATGGAAATAACGTTTGAAATCTTACGTGAGGCAGGGGTGCGATTACCTAGGGCAGTAGGTTCGTCTATTTCCATAGTGGGGGCATTAGTAATTGGCCAAGCAGCCGTAGAGGCTGGGATTATTTCTGCAACTATGGTCATCATCGTTTCCTTAACAGCCATTAGCAGCTTTGTGTCACCGAACTTTAATATGTCCATTTCCGTTCGGATTCTTCGCTTTTTGTTTATGTTACTTGGTGCTTCGTTTGGATTATTTGGAATTATCTTAGGACTTATTGTGATGGTCCTTCATCTAAACAGTTTACGATCCTTTGGGGTCCCCTATTTAGCTCCTTTTGCACCATTTATTTTAATGGATCAAAAAGACAGCATCATTCGGATGCCACATTGGTCTTTATTTTCACGGCCTCGTTTGATTAGTCAAAAAGACATAAAAAGAGAAGATACTCCTTCACCGAAACCATCTAATTAACAAGGGAACCATGAGAGAGGTAATAAAGTGAAAAAAATATTTAGCTTTTTCTTTTTGTTCCTTTTTATGATCAGTTTTCTAACCGGCTGCTGGAGCAGAAAAGAGCTCAATGAGATCGCCATTGTCACTGCCATTGGGATTGATAAAACCGAGGATGGGTATCTTGTTTCCGTCCAAATTGTGAATCCAGGTGAGATTGCCGGAAAAACCGCTACCGGCCGAACGGAAGTTATTAAATTTATAAAAACCGGAGACACCCTTTTTGAAGCTATGAGAAGATTGTCTGCTGATGTCCCAAGAATACTTTATTTTGCCCATCTCCGTGAAGTTGTTTTTGGAGAGGAATTGGCTAAAGAGGGAATAGGAAAAGTCCTCGATACTCTTTCCCGGCATCATGAAATGCGTTCTGATTTCTTTCTTACAGTGGCTAAGGGTTCTAAAGCTTACGATATTCTTAATGTTCAAACAGCTCTCGAAAAAAACCCTGCAATTAAACTTTCCAACGCATTGGAAACTTCTAGTAAAAGGTGGGCACCGACAAAGACCGTTACTATTGATGAATTTATTACAAGTATTGTTAGTAAAGGGAAAGAACCTGTACTAACGGGAGTTTATGTATATGGAAACCCTGAATCTGGCAGTGCTTTTACAAATGTACAAAATGTTTCACCTAAAACAGGTTTAAAAATTGACAGCATTGGAGTATTTAAAAGTGATAAACTGATCGGGTGGTTAGACGAGGAGGAAAGTAAAGGCTTTAATTATATTACCGATAATATAAAGGCTACCGCGGTAACGGTGCCATGTGAAGACGGAAAAATAACGATAAGCACTTCACGCTCAAAAACAAAAGTAAAGGGGAAAATGGAAAACGGAAAACCAAAAATTTCTATTCATGTTACCACAGAAGGTGATGTGGGTGAAGTAGAGTGTAAATTCGATCTATCAACCCCTGAAAAGATCAAACAATTGAATGAAAAATACAAAAACGTGATTAAAGGAAAAATAGAAGCAGCAATTAATAAGCTCCAAAAGGATTATCAAAGCGATGTCTTTGGTTTCGGCGAAGCGATTCATCGGGCTGATCCGAAGGCTTGGAAGCGTCTGCAACAAAATTGGAATCAAGAATTTGTAAATATGGAAGTATCCGTGAATGTGAAAGCAAATATACGCCGTTTAGGTACGATTACAGATTCATTTCAAAAGGAAATCGAGGAGTAACAATCGATGTGGGCAATTATTGGAATTTTATTTACAGGGGCGATTATTTCTCTTTTTGAAATTCCACCCCTTGTGAAAAAAAAATGGTGGCGAGAAATAGTTATCTATTTATTATTGCTTTCAGCAGGTATTACCCTGGCGATTCTTTTAAGCAAAGATGTTACCATACCAACACCATTAGACTGGATAATGAAAATTTTCAGTCCCGTAACTTCTTTCTTCGACCGGAATCTGTCATAAGGAGGTGTACAATCGATTATGCTTGAAGAAGGAAAATTTAATGCCGGTGAATTCAGTATTATAGTTTTTACTTTTACTGTAGGAACTGCCATACTTTATACAGCTTCTTTACTTTCAACCTTTACCAAACAGGATGCATGGTTGGCTAGTTTCTTAGCAATTCTCCCCAGCTTACTTTTTATATTCGTTTATAACCAGTTTATTTCCCTTTATCCATCGATGACTTATGTAGAAGTCAATGAAAAAGTACTTGGTAAATGGCTTGGTAAATTAACATCGGTTCTATATTTATTATATGTTTTCCACATTATTTCTGGTGGGTATAGAGGTATCGGTGATTTTTTTACGACCCAAGTAATGGTTGAAACACCTATTCAAGTCATTATGATCTTGTTTGTACTTACAAGCTTAATTGGAGTCCGGTTAGGATTGGAAGTTATTTGCCGAACAGCAGTAATCTTTCTCCCATGGATTATCTTACTGCTTTCAATGCTAATCTTATTTCTTTTCCCACTGATCAAATTAGAAAATATTCAACCAATTTTTGGGGAAGGCATAAAACCAATACTAAATGGATCCTATCACCATTTGGGACTGCCTTATTTACAGTTACTCATATTATTAATGATAACACCTTTTGTTACCGAAAAAGCAGAAGTGAAAAAAGCTTTTTATTTAGGAACAGTCAGTGGCGGCATCATCTTATCCATTATAGTCCTATTCTGTATTTTAGTCTTAGGAGCTGACTTTACCGCAAGACAAACCTATCCTACTTATGTATTAGGGAAAAAAATAAACATTGGAAATTTTTTAGAAAGGGTTGAAGTCATTGTAGCACTCATATGGGTGTTTACCATATATTTCAAGCTGACGATTTGCTATTATGGGCTCACTCTTGGATTAGCACAATTATTTGGGTTAAAAGATTACAAAATCCTTATTTTTCCGTTAGCCTTTTTAATCCTGCCTTTTTCCATGTTTATACATCCAAATACGGTACATATAAATAACTATATAGCTAAAACGTTGACGCCTTATTCCTTAACCATTTGTTTTATTATTCCGCTTTTATTATTAGTGGTTGGAAAAATGAGAAATAAAAGTTCTTCTACTAAAACATCTAACCAAAACTTGTGAACAAAAGAGAAATTAAAAGAAACGCTGACAAGTTTCCTAGCCATTGGAGTCAATATGAATTAAAAAATAAAAATAACAAAAAAAGCTTGTAGACTAATCTAGATCTAGATTTTATCTACAAGCTGTATGAAACTTCCTATTATTATACTTATTTCATTGAATTAAAACTTACGGCGATTTTAGCACCGACAACGGCATTGTTTTTCACTAAAGCAATGTTCGCATCCAGGCTTTTGCCTTCCGTTAATTCTTTCACCTTCCCTAGCATGAATGGCGTTACATCCTTACCGGAAATGTTTCGTTCTTCTGCCTCTTTTAATGCTGATTCTATAATGCCATTAATAAATTTCTCATCCATTGCGTGTTCTTCAGGAATAGGATTGGCAATTACTGCGCCGCCTTTTAGATTTAAATTCCATTTTACTTTTAATGTAGAGGCGATTGTTTCAACATCATCAGCATGTAAGTTTAAAGGGAATTCACTTCTTCGTGTAAAGAAAGCAGGGAGTACGTCGGTTTGGTAGCCAATAACCGGAACGCCTTTTGTTTCAAGAAATTCCATCGTCAATCCCAAATCTAAAATTGATTTAGCACCCGCACAGATGACGGCAACGTTTGTTTGTCCTAATTCTTCCAAGTCTGCTGAGATATCCATGGTGGTTTCGGCTCCTCGGTGAACACCCCCAATACCTCCGGTTACGAAGATATGAATTCCTGCTAACTCAGCGCAAATCATAGTTGCTGCTACTGTTGTTGCACCCAGTTTTTTTGTAGCAAGCAAATAAGCTAAGTCTCTTCTAGACGCTTTTGCTACATCAGAACTCTTTCCGAACATTTCCAACTCTTCATCGGTTAAGCCGATTTTTATTTTTCCATCAATGATGGCAATCGTTGCCGGAACCGCTCCATTATCACGGACAATTTGTTCCACTTCACGAGCAGTCTGCACATTTTGCGGATAAGGCATCCCATGAGAGATAATCGTAGACTCTAAGGCAACGATTGGTTTTCCTTGTTCTTTGGCGTTACGTACTTCTTCTGATAACGTAATATATTGTTTCATGATAATTCCTCCATATCTTTTTGTAGTTGTACTGCTGATAAATCTTGTCGGACGGTATAAGGTGATTGCAGTGTTTTAGCAGCATTAATGCTTCCGGCTTTGGCAATTTCTATTAATGATTTCCCCTTTAACCAAGCGTAAATTACAGCAGAGGAAAAAGCATCCCCAGCCCCCGTTACATCAACGACTTCATTCGTATCAATTGCAGGAACATGAAAGATCCCCTCTTCCTTATTGCCAATCATGGAACCTTTTTTTCCATTAGTAATGACCACATTCATTACCCCAAGTGACAGCCAATTTTTCACGGCTTTTTTCCAATCCTCTTCATTTCTTATTTCGTTATTAAAGTAAGTTTCAGACTCATCTCGGTTGGTAATCAGCCATTTAACACCGTTTAAATCATCTGGTAATCGACTCATCTTTGGTGATGAAACAGGTATTAGGACAATAGGTAAATCATGGTTTTTTGTTAAATTACACAAGAAATGAATGGTTTCTTTCGGACAGTTTAAATCGACCATTATACATTTTGAGCTGCTTAATAATACTTCGTGTTTTAGCAGTAATTCAGGTGTGATCGCATCATATATATCCATATCTGCTAACGCAATAACTAATTCACCGTCAGAGTCTAAAACAGCCGTATAAGAACCGGTTGATTTTTCAGGAAATTGCGTCACGGTTTTTAAGTTCATATAAAGAGCTGACGAATCTTCAATGATTGTCCAGTCCTTATCCGCGCCGCTGGCAGATATTAAGGACACTTCCAGCCCCAGTCGACCTAGATTTTCAGCAATATTCCGTGCAACACCACCTGCATTCTGTGTTGCATAAACAGGATTGGAGGTACCTAACTGTGCTTTATCCTTGATGTGGAATTTACGGTCAATATTTGCCCCGCCAATACAAATTACTTGTTGTGATTCATTTAAAATATAGGCTCTGCCTAAAATATTACCCTTTCTGATTAAGCCAGAAATCATATTGGCAATAGTGGGCCGGGATAATCCTAATATTTCTGCAAGCTCTTGTTGAGAAACATAAGGGTTCTTCCGTATTAAATCCAGAATCAATTGCTCTTTCTCAGTCATTCGTTCAGGCACAAACTCACCCCATAAATTACACTAATCTTATATTTTTTGCCATCAGTGTTTTACTTTGGATTAAATGTTCCTAATTCATCGCTTGTTTCAGGAACCTTTACAGCTCCTGATTTAATCTTTTCAACCCATTCATTGACTGTTGCTTCTATATCATCTTTGTTTGCAGCTTCCGGATTGATAGGTGCCAGTCCAACACCTTCTTCTGCTAAACCATATAAAGCGACCTCACCGCCAGGAAAATCACCGGCTTTTGTTTGTGTTGCAAGATCCTTAACAGCTATATCTACTCGTTTTAAAGCGGATGTAAGGACAACATCTGGTCCCATATCAGATTGGTCACGGTCTACACCAATAGCCCAAAAATCTTTGCCAGGGTCTTTTGTCTTTCGGTCATTTGCTTCTTTGAACAGACCAACTCCGGTAGCCCCTGCCGCGTGAAAGATGACGTCCGCTCCTGAAGAGTACATTTTAGAAGCGATTGCTTGTCCAACCTCAGCCTTGTCAAAGGCACCTGCATATTGAACGTCAACCTTTACCTCTGGTTTGGCAGCTTTAATACCAGCTAAAAAACCAGTTTCAAATCGTTCAATAACGGGAGTTTCCATGCCGCCAATAAATCCAACATGATTAGATTTTGTTGTAAGAGCAGCCGCTATACCCGCTAGGAATCCTGCTTCTTGCTCTTTGAATAAAATACTTGCCACGTTTGGCTGTTTTACTTCAGCATCAACGATTGCAAATTTAGAATCTTTTTGTTGTTTTGCAATTTCTTCAACTGCTGCTGGCATTAAGAAACCGATAGCGTATACTAAGTCAAACCCTTCACGAACAAGTCTATTTAAGTTTGTTGTATAATCGGCATCTGATTTGGATTGAAGATAATCATAGCCGCCTTTACCTTTTTGTAAGCCATTTTCTTTACCAAAATTTTGGAGACCTTCCCAAGAAGATTGGTTAAATGATTTGTCATCAACACCGCCGATATCAGTGACCATTGCTACAGAGAAAGTATCTTTTCCATCTTTCGTTCCTTCATTATCACCATTTTTTCCACAAGCACCCAACAGTGTACCTGCAGCAAGAACAAGTGATAATGCTATTCCTACTTTACGTTTTTTCATAATTTATGCCTCCCTTAAGATGCAGATAATAAACGTCAAACTTTTGTTTATAGAATAAACTTTCGTTTGTATTATACTTCTATATAAATTATTATGTCAACATTTTTTGGTTTCATAAGTTAATCTGACATTAAATACAAGGCAAATAAATAGAAAAAACCCGGGCAACTGTGTCCGGGTTCATCTATTCTTTCTTTACATCTAACTTAATTTTATAATTTTATTATATTAAACTGGGCTTAGAGAATTTGCTAATAATCTATTTGAACCAATCTATATTTAACACTATTCCTAATAACCGCCAACTATTGATTGCTTCATAAAGTGAATTAAGTAATATACCCAATGCAAGTACAAACAGCAAAACATGTGTCAGGATTACCGTACGCTTTCGTAAATTTTGAAGAAAAATCCATATCCAAAGAATTGCTAAAATGATATTAATCATTTCCCCTACAAGTTCATTTCCTGCCAACGGCTCCCTCTCCTAATTCATCTCAAGCAAATACGATAGTTTTATTACCATGAACAAGTACCTTATCCTCAACATGCCAAGAAATGGCTTCGGCAAGAACCCTTCTTTCCACATGACGTCCGGCAATCTTTAGATCCTCTGCTGTGTAGCGATGATTAATCCGCTGTACATCCTGTTCAATAATTGGTCCTTCATCAAGATCATTCGTAACGTAATGTGCTGTTGCACCGATTAACTTTACACCTCGGTTAAACGCTCTCACGTAAGGATTTGCCCCAACAAATGCCGGCAAGAATGAATGATGAATGTTTATGATTTGATTAGGATACTTAGAAATAAAGTTAGGGGAAAGAATTTGCATATACCTGGCCAGGACAATAAAGTCCACTTTCCCTTTTATCAGTTCTAATGTTTTCTGTTCGGCATCTTCTTTCGTTTCTTGAGACATAGGGATATGATAAAAAGGGATGCCATAACTTTCAACTACTTCTTTTAAAATAGTATGATTACTGATTACCATCGGGATATCTACTGGAATTTCTTTGGATTTCCACCGCCAAAGAAGCTCGTTAAGACAATGGTCAGTTTTGGAAACAAAGATGGCCATCCGCTTTCTTTTTTCATTACTGCTTAACTGCCAATCCAAGGCATAATCCCGCGCTATCACATGTAAATCTTGTTCAAGCTTTTTAAAAGAAGAATCAAATTCTTCCAACTCAAACTCGATCCTCATAAAAAACATACCTGCTTTTGGATCTGTTGTATGTTGGTCAAAATGGACAATATTGGCTTTGTGTTCTAATAAAAAATTAGTGACAGTTGAGATAATACCTGGCTTTTCCGGACAAGTAATCAATAATTTTGCACGGTTTGGCATTACTTTTGTGGTCATAGCTATTCCACCATCCTTAGGATATGAATTATGTAAAATAGAGGGGCTAACACCTTTTAATTTGATAGATAAAAAGGTTCATACAAAGGATGGACCTTTAATACGATCATTCCTAAAATTATGCATGAATTTCTTTTCCATCTACGGCTAGGGCCGCTTCTCCAATGGCTTCGGTTAAGGTAGGATGCGGGTGTATTGTATGAGCAATATCCATTGCGGTTGCATTCAATAAACAGGCAAGGCCAGCCTCCGTAATCATATCCGTTACATGAGGACCCACCATATGGGCTCCTAACAGCTTATTAGTTCCTTCTTCAACCACTAGTTTGACAAAACCGTCTGATTCACCGAAAACCAGAGCCTTACCAATTGCACGAAATGAAAATTTACCATTTTTTACTTGATATCCTTTTTCCTTTGCCTCTTCTTCTGTGAGTCCGACGCTTGCTACTTCCGGACTGCAGTATACACATCTTGGTACCAGTGTTGAATCAAGTGATTTAGGATTTTGACCTGCCATATGTTCAATCGCAATGATTCCTTCATGAGAGGCAACATGGGCAAGTTGCAAGCCGCCAATAACATCACCAATTGCGTAAATGTTCGGTTCATTTGTTTGATAGAAATCATTTGTTTTAATAAAAATCGGATTTAGTTCAACGGCGGTTTTTTCAAGGCCAATTCCTTCCGTATTTGGTGATCGACCTACAGATACCAAAAGTTTGTCTGCAGAAAATGGTGTTTCTTTGCCTTTATGCTCCGCCTTAATGGAAACACCCTCACCTTTTTCCAGCGTTTCTGGAAGCACTTTTGCTCCTGTAACGATTTTTACTCCTTTTTTCTTCATTAAACGTTGTACTTCCTTTGAAATATCTTTATCTTCAGTTGGTAAAATGCGATCGGCATATTCGATTACTGTAACTTGGATACCGAAATCCGAAAGCATCGATGCCCATTCGATTCCAATTACTCCGCCGCCAACGATAATGATCGAATTGGGAAGCGTCTCCATTTTTAGCGCTTCATCCGAAGTCATCACATACTTCCCATCCACTTCTAGGCCTGGAAGTGTCCTTGGACGAGATCCCGTTGCAATTACAATATTTTTGGGGCTTAAAATGACTTCCCCTTCACCATTATTCAATTCCACTAGCACATCTTTTGTCTGTGTGATACTTCCCTTTCCATCAAAAACATCTATCTTTCCCTTTTTCATTAAATGTTGGACACCTTTGTATAGGCGATCGGTAATTTCTTCTTTGCGAGCCTGTACTTTAGAAAAATCAAGACGAATTATAGGGGCGACAACACCATACTTATCTCCATCTATTGTTTGAGCGTATACTTCTGCACTTCTTAATAAGGCCTTACTCGGAATACATCCAGCGTGAAGGCATGTTCCACCTAATTTTCCTTTTTCAATGACCGCCGCTCTTAAACCTAATTGGGAAGCGCGAATGGCAGCCACGTACCCGCCTGTTCCACCACCGATAATGACGACATCATATTCTTTTGTCATGTTCGTTCTCTCCTTTTAACATTATATCTATCGGAAAACTTGGAATAAAACTAATGAAACTTTCCTTTATGGTTATAAGGCATCCCTATTCCGATTAATCGAATTGAATTGCACATGCACTAGAGGCAAAGCTTTCTCCTACTACAAAACCTTGTTCTTCGCCATAGTCAATGTGCGGTTCTTCATCCAAATAGCGTTTTGTAAAACGGTCAATTTGAAATTGGATCCCTTCCATCTCAATACATAAATCGTTTCGCCGAGGTTCATCAAATACAATCGAAAACTTAACAGATATTCCGCATCCTCCGCTTACTTCGGCATCAATCCGAGGATTATGCTTTTCATTGGCCGACATTTCTTTTAGTTTGTTGATGGCCGCTTCTGTCATTTTTATCATCATGGACCTTCTACTCCTAACGCCACGCCTATTTCATTAGCACACTTGCCATTTGCGGCCTTGACCTGTTCGTCAGCATGATAAGAGGAGCGAACAAGAGGACCGGCCTCACAGTGACTAAATCCCTTTGACATGGCGATCGTTTTTAGTTCTTCAAACTCTTTTGGACTCCAATACTTTTGAACTTTTAAATGATGTTTGGTTGGCTGCAAATATTGACCAATTGTCACAATATCCACATGGTTCGCACGAAGATTGTCCATCGTTTCGATAATTTCTTCTTTTGTTTCTCCAAGACCAATCATAATACTTGATTTTGTTGGAATACTAGCATTCATTTCTTTGGCCCGGCGCAAAAACGCTAAGGAACGTTCATACGTTGCCCGTGCCCGAACTTTTGGTGATAAACGTTTGACTGTCTCAATATTGTGATTTAAAATATCTGGACTTGCATCCATTAATGTTTTTAAGTTGTCATATTCACCCTTCATATCAGACGGAAGGACTTCAATGCTGCAAAATGGATTTCGCCGTCTTACTGCTCTTATCGTTTCTGCAAAAACCTTTGCTCCGCCATCTTTTAAATCATCACGAGCTACAGCAGTAATCACGACATGTTTTAGGCCCATTTTCTCCACTGAATCTGCAACACGCTCTGGTTCTTCCCAATCAAGCTCTGTCGGAAGGCCTGTTTGAACCGCACAAAATCGGCAGGCACGAGTACAAATACTACCTAATATCATAAAGGTTGCTGTTTTCCGTACCGCCCAGCATTCATGAATATTTGGACATTTTGCTTCTTCACAGACTGTATGAAGCTTTTTTTCACGCATCATTTTTTTTAGGCCTGTATATTGTTCATTTGTATTAAGTTTTATTTTTAACCATTCTGGTTTTCGAACATAATTTGTAGACATGTCTATCACTCCTAAGAACAGACAATAGATTGTTAGTATTTTTTAAACCACCAAGAATGAAATAATAAGAAGTTTAATTTTCTCAATTTCTTCATTCCTAGTGGTTCAATTATCATTCGTTTAAGATTTTACCGTTACCTTCTTTTCTGTTTCTTCTTTTATATGCCGTAAAATTGGTTGTCTCGCCGCTTGTACTTCATCCAACCGGCCTATGACTGTTGTATGTGGTGCTTCTAACACAATCTCTGGGTTTTCTTCTACTTCTTTGGCAATTTTTATCATTACATCAGCAAAGGCATCCATTGTTTCCTTTGATTCAGTTTCTGTAGGTTCAATCATCAAACACTCCTCAACATTTAACGGGAAGTAGATGGTCGGTGGATGATAACCAAAATCAAGCAGCCGTTTTGCCATATCAAGTGTTCTTACACCCAGCTTTTTCTGTCTAGAACCGGATAACACAAATTCATGTTTGCAAACTTGTGAATACGGAGCATCAAAATACGGCTCAAGTTTTTTACGGAGGTAGTTCGCATGAAGCACTGCCCCCTCAGATACTTGACGTAAACCTACAGGTCCCATAGTACGAATATAGGTGTAGGCACGAACCAAAATTCCAAAGTTCCCATAATATCCTTTTACACGGCCAATTGATAGCGGATGATCCGAGTTCAGTACGTATTTCTCACCGTCTCTTTCAATACGTGGTACAGGTAAATACGGAATGAGCTTCTTTTTCACACCGACAGGACCAGCTCCCGGGCCGCCGCCGCCATGAGGGGTTGTGAACGTCTTATGAAGATTTAAATGCACAATATCAAAGCCCATTTTACCCGGTGTCGTTTTTCCTAGAATCGCATTGGCATTTGCGCCATCGTAGTATAATAAGCCGCCTGCTTCATGAACAACTTTGGCAATTTCCAAAATTTCTTTCTCAAACAATCCAAGCGTATTAGGATTTGTCAGCATCAATGCGGCTGTATCCTGATCAACATGCTTTTTTAATTCTTCCAAGTCGACCAAACCATTTTCATTGGAAGGAATGGTGACGGTTTTAAACCCGGCAACCGTTGCACTGGCAGGGTTTGTGCCATGCGCGGAGTCCGGAACAAGTACCTTTGTTCTTTTTTCGCCTTTTTGTTCAAGATAGGCTTTTACCATCATTAAGCCGGTCCATTCTCCCTGAGCTCCTGCAGAAGGCTGTAACGTTACTGAATCCATGCCGGTGATCTCAGCTAACTCCTCCTGCAAATGATATAAAAGTTCTAAAGCGCCCTGGACCGTTTCAGCTGGCTGATACGGGTGAATGCGGCTAAAGCCTTCGAATCGTGCCACATCTTCGTTTATTTTCGGGTTGTATTTCATCGTACAAGAACCAAGTGGATAGAAACCATTATCGATCCCGTGGTTTTTATTTGAAAGTGCTGTATAATGACGTACAAGCTGAAGCTCTGATACTTCCGGAAGTTCCGCTGGCACATCACGAATTAAATGTTTCGGATATTTAGCTTGTAAATCAACGCTTTCCACATCCGTTTCCGGCAGGCTTGAACCCAAACGCCCAGGACGACTAATTTCAAAGATTAGCTCATTATACTCAACCATTTACGACTTCCTCCAATACTTTTACAAATTGGTCAATCTCTTCTTTTGTTCTCTGCTCTGTCACCGCAACAAGCATTTGATTGTCAAAGCCGTAATCACTTTCCAAGTCAAATCCTCCGATGATTCCCGCCTCAAGCAGTTTGGTGTTGACCTCCTTGACCGGACGTGGAAGTTCCACCACAAATTCATTAAAAAATGGTGATTGATTGATAATGATAAAGCCTGCCTTTTGCAGACATTTTGCCATATAATCAGCTTTCTCAATGTTAAGCTGTGCCATTTGACGAATTCCTTGCTTTCCAAGTGCCGTCATGCAGATAGATGAGGCAAGAGCATTTAATGCCTGATTGGAACAAATATTGGAAGACGCTTTATCACGGCGAATATGCTGTTCACGTGCTTGCAGCGTTAAGACAAATCCACGTTTTCCTTGCTCATCTGTTGTTTGTCCTACAATCCGCCCTGGTACTTTACGCATAAATTTTTTGTGAACAGCGAAATAACCGCAGTGTGGACCTCCAAAGGCCATCGGTATTCCTAATGGCTGCATATCCCCCACCACAATATCTGCCCCGAGTTTACCTGGTGACTGCAGAAGCGCAAGTGCCAGTGGATTAGCACTTACAATGAAAAGCACTCCTTGTGTATCCGCTATTTTTTTAATTTCTGCCAAATCTTCAATAGATCCAAAGAAATTCGGGTATTGAACAATAACGGCGGCAATGCTTTTATCCATTTGTTCTTTCAGTCCTCTTAAATCGGTAACATCATCAGCAAGATTGACTTCTTCTACTGTATATCCTTGGCCGCGTGCCACTGTATTTAAAATCGATCGTGATTCAGGATGAACCGCTTTTGATACAAGCACTTTTGAACGCCTTGTTGATGAAATCGCAAGTGAGGCAGCTTCAGCAAGTGATGTAAAACCATCGTACATGGAAGAGTTGGCAACATCCATTCCCGTTAACTTACAAACCATTGTCTGGAATTCAAAAATTGCTTGCAGCTCACCTTGGCTGATTTCCGGTTGGTAGGGTGTATAAGCGGTGTAAAATTCTGAACGTGAAATCATATGATTTACCACACTTGGAATGTAGTGATCATATGTACCTGCACCAAGAAATGTCGGATAGTTATTGGCATTTTTATTTTTCGAAGCAAGCCGTTGCATTTTTTTCAACAGAAGCGGCTCTGGAACCGCTTCTGGAATGTTTAGCTCACCCTCTAAACGTATTTCTTTTGGAATATCTTCAAATAAATCATCGATTGAAGACACGTTTAAAAATTGGAGCATCTCCTCTTGATCTTGTTTCGTATCAGGAAGGTATCTATATGTATTGCCCATCTTATTCCCCTCCTTCAATAAATGCTTGATACTCATCTTCATTTAATAGAGATTTTAGCTCCTCTGGATTGGATAGTTCCACTTCTACCAGCCACCCTGCATCATATGGCTGTTCGTTGATCGTCTGAGGATTATCGTTTAAATCCTCGTTTACAGAAACAACAGTTCCCGATACTGGGGAGTAAATTTCTGAAACTGCTTTAACCGATTCGATCGTTCCCATCGATTCTTCTGCTGTTACTTCATCATCTACTTCCGGATTTTCAACAAACACGATATCCCCTAACTGTTTTTGTGCATAATCAGAAATTCCAATTCGCACCCGATTTCCGTCTAATTGTAATACCCACTCGTGTTCCTTGCTATATAGTAAGCTTGCAGTTGCATTTGTCATTATTTTTTCTTCCCTTCCTCTATAAATTGATTATTGAGATCATGATATTAAGTAAGTTTGAGTAATAGCGGCATGCCTGCCTCCAAAGGTACAGAGAACTCTATGAATCTATTAACCCTTTTTATAAAACGGAGTCTTAATAACTACGGCATCAATCTGTTTATTACGGATTTCCACTTTTAGCGGTGTCCCGACTTCTGAATATTCCGCTGCTATTAGTGCCAGACCTATGCTTTTCTTTAAAGATGGTGATTGGGTTCCCGATGTCACAACACCAATGCCCTCTCCACTTTCTGAGACTATTTTATAACCGTGACGTGGAATCCCCCGGCCTGTTACTTCAATCCCAACCAATTTTCGTTTTAAACCTGCCTGTTTTTGTTCTAAAAGCGCCTCTTTACCGATAAAATCATTTTCTTTATTCGTTTTTACGGCGAAACCGATTCCTGCTTCGAGAGGACTAATATCGCTTAATAGCTCTTGACCATATAAGGCAAGACGTGCTTCTAAACGTAAAGTGTCACGTGCTCCAAGTCCACATGGCTTTAAGCCATCTTCACTTCCTGCTTCTAAAAGTTTTTCCCAAAGTTCTTCAGCCTTATTAGCTGCTAAATAAAGCTCAAAACCATCTTCTCCTGTATAACCTGTACGGGATACGATTACATCTGAAATCCCAGAAATGTTTACGTGTTGAGCAAATTTAAATGAGCCAATTTCCGATAAATTTGTTTCCGTCAGCTTTTGTAAAATACCTTCCGCCTTTGGACCTTGGATGGCAAGCTGAGCGGTTTCATTCGAAATATTTTGTAGCGTTACATCACCTTTTACATGCTGCTTCATCCATTCAAAATCTTTATCAATGTTTGATGCATTTATAACAAGTAAGTATTTTTCATTCTCTAATTTGTAGACTAATAAATCATCGACCGTTCCGCCATCTGGATAGCACATTGCGGTATACTGTGCTTGATTGGTGCTTAGCTTTGTTACATCGTTTGTGACAAGGAAATTGATGTAACTTTCTGCATCTTTTCCTTCCACAAACACTTCACCCATATGGGAGACATCAAAAAGTCCTGCTTCCTTTCGAACGGCCTCATGCTCTTCCAAAATGCTTGAGAACTGTACCGGAAGTTCCCAGCCTCCAAAATCGATGACCTTTGCTCCGTATTTTTTATAGGTTTCAAATAACGGTGTTCGCTTTAAAGCTGTTTCTATACTCATGGTTATACCTCCGATTAAGATTTCTTACGAAATAGCTGTTCTTTTACCTTTTTACCTGTTTCGGTCATCGCAAGACCTCCAAGTGCTGTTTCCCGGAGTGTCCGCGGCATCTCTTTTCCAACCTTATACATTGCTTCAATGACCTCGTCACATGGAATGCGGCTTTCCACACCGGCAAGCGATAAATCGGCAGCGGAAAAGGCAATCGATGTACCAATAACATTTCGTTTAATGCAAGGTACTTCAACAAGTCCTGCAACCGGATCACACACTAATCCCAAAAGGGATTTCATCGCAATTGCTGTGGCATTTACGGCTTGTTTTGGTGTACCGCCTTTTAACTCTACGATTGTTCCTGCTGCCATAGCCGTTGCGGATCCCACTTCTGCTTGACAACCTCCAGCTGCTCCTGAAATAAAGGAGCGGTTAGCAATCACGTAACCTAGCATACTAGCTGTGAACAGGCCCATAACTAACTCTTTATACGAATAGGTGTCATTTTTATTTAGTGAGAACAATACACCAGGCAAAATGCCGGCTGCTCCAGCGGTTGGTGTAGCTACAATGACCCCCATTCGTGCGTTGCTTTCAGATGTAGCTAGAGAAAAGGTCATTGCATCACTGATATAACTGCCTGATAGCGCTTTACCCTGTTTCATATAGTTATACATTTTCACAGCATCACCGCCGGAAATTCCACTTGGTGCAGTAGAGTTATCTTTTATACCGGTATCGATGGCATCTTTCATTTTGATCAGTCGTTCTTCCATCATGCTGATAATCGTTTCTTCGTCTCTTCCTGACTTTTTCACTTCCATCATCAACATAATTTCACCGATGGTCTTTTGTTCTCTTTCGCAAGCTTCAATCAGCTCTTCCATGGACTGAATTTCCATTATATTGCCTCCATAAATACTTTCCCTCTTGGTTGATAATGACTAACAAGGGATGAAAAGTCATCGCCTGCACTTAAACGAACATCTACTATTTCTCCGTTAATCATAAAGATCTTGGATAAACCGCCACCAAGTGATGCGCCGCCAACTTTTACAACACAATCACGGCATTTTGCTGTCACGATGGTTGTATTTGGATGGTCATAATAGACACAGGCGTCTTCAAATTCGAAATGGTATTGCATTCCATACTCTTTTGCCCACTCTAACGAATGTTTAATTCGAGTATCATCCGTATCCATCCCAAGCAATCCGCCAAGAAGTGCTTTATCCGTTCCATGTCCTTGGTATGTTTCGGCAAAGGAATCGTAAAATACAATCTTTGCCTCTTCGGGACAACCGCCTAACAGTTCATGAATAAATTTTCCGATTGACACGACTCCTGCCGTATGAGAGCTCGAGGGGCCCACCATAATGGGGCCGATTATATCAAAACAACTTTGAAATTCCATGACGATCTCTCCTTCTTAAACAGTGATGGGCTGTTGAAATAACGGATAGGTACCACAAATCGTTTTTGTGGTTTCTTTTGCTTGTTCAAGAACTTCTAGATCCCCTTTGCTTTTCAAAACAGCAGCTATTACTTTCCCGATCTTCACCATTTCATCCTGCTTCATTCCACGAGTTGTTAAAGCTGCAGTTCCCATACGGATTCCACTTGTGACAAACGGGCTTGCAGGATCATATGGAATCGTGTTTTTGTTAACTGTAATACCTGCTTCTTCTAATAATTTTTCTGCTTCTTTTCCTGTTAAGTTCCACGGACGAACATCTAAAAGAACAATGTGATTGTCAGTACCTCCAGAGACAAGAGTTGCTCCTTCTTTCTTTAACGTATCCGCTAGTGCTGCTGCATTAGCAATGATTTGTTGAGCATAAACCTTAAAGCTTGGCTGCAAAGCTTCGTTGAAGGCAACCGCCTTGGCAGCAATAATGTGCATGAGCGGGCCGCCTTGAATCCCTGGGAACACTGATTTATTGATGGCTTTTATCATGTCTTCATCATTAGTTAAAATAATGCCGCCGCGCGGTCCTCGGAGCGTCTTATGCGTAGTACTCGTTACAACATCTGCATACGGAACTGGTGAGGGATGAAGACCAGCTGCAACAAGCCCAGCGATATGCGCCATATCTACCATGAATTTTGCTCCAACTTGATCAGCAATTTCTCTAAAGCGTGCAAAATCAATCTTTCTTGTGTAAGCACTTGTTCCTGCAATGATTAATTTCGGTTTTTCTTTTTTCGCGATCGTTTCCAGTTCATCATAATCAATCAGTTGAGTATCTTCTCTTACCCCATAGGACACAACGTCAAACCATTTTCCTGAAACGCTGACGGGGCTTCCGTGGGTTAAGTGCCCGCCATGTGAAAGGTCCATCCCCATCACTTTATCCCCAGGCTGCATCAGTGCGAAAAATGCAGCAAAATTGGCTTGTGCACCTGAGTGAGGCTGAACATTTGCATATTTAGCGCCAAATAGCTGAGTTAGGCGTTCAATAGCAGTTTGTTCTGCTATATCGACGAATTCACATCCTCCATAATAGCGCTTCCCTGGATAGCCTTCTGCATATTTGTTCGTCATCACGCTTCCCATTGCTTCTAAAACATCTTGGCTTACGAAGTTTTCCGATGCAATTAATTCTAATGTTTGATGCTGTCGATGCTGCTCTTTCCAAATAGCTTCAAAAATCTTTGAATCATTTTGTTTTAAACTCATTCCTACTCCCCCTTGAAAATGTAATGCTACTAACCTGCTTTTCTACGAAAACTGTTTAAAACAGTATGCTTCAGTTTCTTTTTTGGACGCAAAAAAGGACAGAAAAGGGTAACGTAGCGTTCTTTACCCTTCCCTGTCCTTTTACCTGAGAGTTTAACTCTATGATTCATAGAGTCTTCCCCTTTGGTGGCGTACTGCTGTTTACGCGCTCTCCAGAGGTGCGTCCCGTTGTGGTTCCATCTACCTGAGAGATTGGTTCCAAGGGTCTTTTTGGAACTTGCTCCTTCGGTGGCTTGTAGCATTGCACTCTCCCACAACCGTCATCCGCTCATATATTTTTATTATTTTCAGAATAATATTTAAGGAAATTGAAGTCAAGCATTAATTTGAAAGCGATTTATTTTGATCTGTTTTTTAATTTTCCACCACCTGCCCCTGACTCACCTGGTCCACAAGATTCGCTTTCTTTTTTTGTTTCTTATAAATCGCGATCAGCATAATAAACCAAACAGGTGTAACAAACAATGCGACACGAGTATCTTCGGCAAGTGCAAGCACGACAAGGATAAATGCAAGGAAAGCAAGGATTAAGTAATTGGCAAAAGGATAAAGCGGCATTTTAAATTTATTGATTTTCACTAAATCTGGTCTTGTTTTACGGTATTTCAAATGGCTAATAACCGTAATTCCCCAAACAAAAATAAAGCATACGGTAGATATACTTGTAATTAGTGTAAATACTCCTTCTGGTATTACATAGTTTAAGACAACGGAAACTAAAATAACGGCAGTTGAAAAGAACAATGCATTGAAAGGTACTTTTCTAGGATCCAATTTTGCTAATGGTACAGGTGCATTTTTCTCTTTGGCAAGTGAGTATACCATCCGGCTTGTACTGAAGATGGCGCTGTTACATGCCGATGCTGCTGATGTTAGGACGACAAAATTAACAATCCCAGCAGCTGCAGCAATACCAACTGCAATGAAGACTTGGACGAATGGGCTTTCCGTTGGATTAATTGCGCTCCACGGATAAACGCTCATAATGACAAAAAGTGCCCCTATGTAGAAAATTAACACCCTAATAGGAATACTATTGATGGCTTTTGGGAGAACTTTTTCTGGATTTTCTGTTTCCCCTGCAGTAAGTCCTACAAGTTCAATTCCAACAAAAGCAAATACTACCATCTGAAATGAGAGAATAAAGCCACTTATGCCATTTGGGAACATTCCGTCGTGGCTCCATAGATTCGTTAAACTAGCTGCCCCAGCATTAGTGGTAAATCCTTTTATAATCATGAAAATTCCAACCACAATTAGTGCTAGAATCGCAATAACCTTAATTAATGCGAACCAGAATTCCATTTCACCAAAAAGTTTTACGGTGGCAAGGTTCATAAATAACAAAATGACTAGCGCGATTAATCCCGGCATCCACTGTGGTACAGAGGGAAACCAATACTGAGTATAGAGACCAACTGCTGTTAAGTCAGCCATTGCGATTGAAATCCAGCAAAACCAGTAAGTCCAGCCTGTGATGAAAGCTGCCATATCACCTAAATAGTCTCTTACAAAATCAACAAAAGAATGATAGTTCAAATTACTTAAGAGTAATTCTCCAAGTGCGCGCATTATTAAGAAACAAATAATCCCCGTGAAGATATAGGCAAATAAAATGGATGGTCCTGCTAAATTAATCGACTTTCCTGCCCCAAGAAATAATCCCGTTCCGATTGCCCCGCCAATCGCAATTAGTTGAACGTGCCTGTTTTTTAAACCTCTCGCCAATTTTTGTTCCTGCATACAATTTCCCCTTCCTGCTTTCAAGGATGTTTGCCACCTTCTAATAATTGCAAACTAATATCCCCAAAAAGTTTGATTATCCAGTGTAAAATAGCGCTTACATTTACAAATTAATAAACACTCATCTCCTTTTTTTTGCTTATTCCTATCTTTCTCCAACAAAAAAAGGACAGAGAAAAATAGGTGTTTACACCTATTTTTCTCTGTCCTTTTACCTGAGAGTTTAACTCCTTTGGCGGCACATGGGCTCTCTCCAGAGACGCGTCCTATTGTGGTCCTTTTACCTGAGAGATTGATACCCAAATTTGGGTACTTGCTCCTTCGGTGCTAAACAATGCGTTTAGTCTCTCCCACAATATTCATCCGCTTATATATTCATTTAATTACATACTAATTTATCGAAATAAGGTTGTCAACCAAGAATTCAGAATTTATCTATTATTATAAATATTCTAAACGGAAAGAAAAGAGATATCAAATTCTCTTTTCAGAGATTTTTTACCAGCTTTATCTCACCATTTTTAGGTATAAATTCGCCGATATTTTCGAATTTTCCATCTACTTTTGAATGGTATTGGTTATCTATTGCATATTTCTTAAAAGAATAATTAAAGAGTTTACGTGCTACTCTGCCTTTTTCACCAATTAAGTTGAACCATCCCTGTCCAACATAAAAAGGGTTCGTAAGCATTTTATCAACAATAAAAGATATACGGTCATTTTCTTCCTTTGTCTCAAATTTTGTTTTTGAGGAAAGAGCCACTACAAAATAGTTTTTAGATTTATCTAATTCAAGTAATTGTAGATGATACCTTTCATGCTGTTTAAGATTAAATTCCTTCAGAACCGTTTTGATACTTTTATCAACATCTATATCATATTTAGTAGCTTCTTCCCAAGTCGATATCCGCGAATTAAAAATAGACAGTGTCAGGATATAATGTGAAGCATAATTTTTTGGATCAAATACTTCTTTACCATTTTGCTTTTCATCGACCGGTGTAACAATAAACTTTTTATAGTCAGCAAAAAAATTTTCGTTCATACCGTATACCTTCTTTCATACATTGATTGGGCTGGATGAATAAAATGTTTCCGATCCTCTTCCTTTTCTATCTGCCGCTATTTGAGTTAAGGGAAGGTCTTTAAGATGGAAAGAATCCGTTGGATTTCCCATTATCGTTTCTAAATCATAGTCTTTCTAGTCAAGCAGTCAAATTCACTTAGACCAACTGGAAATCATAGTTTGTTATATATATATATTCATTTTTATAAATCAAAATCCTGCTTTTTCTTCCATGAAACAACATTTTACACTCATATTAATCAAAAAGTCCCATTTCTGAATACTGTAAAATTGTCGTAATAAGCACTTTGGAGAAGATATTTATAAGAAAAGATAGGAAATTTGTTTGACTTCTTTTTAATTTTATTTAGTAGAGTATAAGTTTCGATCGAATTTCTCCCATAAAAAAAGTCTCAATTCCATTAGGAATGAGACAATTACAATTATGTTACCTTACCTCAGCGACTTCCTCTCCTTGATAAATCCGAAATGCTGGAACAATCGTATCCGAAACAATTTCTTTACCTTTTTCACGTATGAAGTCCAATTTATAGTAGGCATTAAATCTTTGGCTGATTTCCGTTTTCACAAGTTCGGGCGGTGTGACGACGATGAATTGGAACTTCAGTTTTTCCGCTACTGCGAAAATCGGGTCCAGGACATGTGCCGATGCCGCTTGTCCGAACGGATTATCACAGACTAACGGAACCCAGCTTTGATCGGTTTCGCTTTTAACGGATAATAACATCATCATCATCACCATTCGGGCTGACAACTTTTGTCCTCCACTGCCATCGGATTTCGTCTTCGAACCTTGATTAATCGTCTGCCAGGTTGAATAATGCTCTCTTTGCGGTTTCCCGTACATAAAGGCATTATCCGTTCGCATATTATAGACAAGCAACTCCGGATATCGATTACGAAGGGATACAAATAAAATTTGCTCATCACTAATGAGTTGTCTTATTTCCTCGTCTAATGCTCGATTATGATCATCAATCATCTCAAATTGCTTGGTAATTTTGTTAATGGCAGAGACAAAGTGCTGCTTTAACAGAGGTTCGATATCTTCAGCCTTTTTAGGTAAAATGTCTTCTTTAAGCTGGACAAGGGGAAAGGAGCCTCGTTCATTTTTCAGCTTCATTTTCCCAATCATGGAACGAATCGCTTCTGAAATACTCATCACTTTCATGCTGGCTCGGCTGGCCCAGAAGTTTTGTGCCTTTTCTGCCCTTTCTTTGTCACGTTCTAATTGTTCCAATCCACTTTGTGAAAACCGCTTCATATTTTTAACGATGCTTTGAATATGGGTATAATGCCTTGTATCCATATGATCAAGTGTTGTTAATACTTCATTTTTAAACCGAATCTCCCAGTCTTTGCCTTCAATCGTCAGCTTTAAATTACGTAATGATTGGTCGATTTTCGCATGCTTCTCTTGCCCTTCTTCCTGAATGGCTTGATGTTCTTCACACCAGGCTAAGATACATGCTTTTCCTTGACTCTTAATTTTTTCTAAATCCTGCTCAGTAAATGCCGCCGCTTCTTCCTTTAGGATAACGGATAAGGTTAACAAATCCCCTTCATAACCAGCAATGTTTGTTTCTGTTTCTTTTTGACGTTTCTCAGCCTGCTTTACTTCCTCTTTCGTTATTTTCGTCTGGTCTTTAATTTCTACGGCCTTTACTTCTAAGTCGAGGTCTTCCCATTCTTCAGGCTGTTTTTCGTGCTTTGCTATCTTTTTTCCTACCTTGTCACGTTGTTCCGACGCATGCTTTAGTGACGTTTCTGCGACAGTTACAGCCGTTCCTTGTTCCCGTTCTTCTTTCTCCGCGTTCTTCGCTTCCTTCTGTGCCGTTTGAAGCATATTTTCTAATATACTAATAGGCTCATCAGGTTCCGGATCCTCATTCCACTCCTTGTTATGTGCACTTAATTTTTTTTCTAGTTTCTTTTGCTGCTTTTGTTCTGTTTCTTTTTTAGCTTGAATAACTAGTAATTCTTTAGCTTGCTCTTCTTTTGATTTTTGGAGCTGTTTTAACTCTTCGATACTTCCATTTATCTCTTCTAATAAATGGGGTGATAAACGCGGGATTTCTTCACTTTGTTCCGCTTTTTCATCAGCAGGAAAAACCGCTTCTTCAATAAAGAACCTAATCTCCTTTATATTTTGTTCGGTGGTAACCTTCCATTCTAAATATGTTTGATTCCACTTGTTCTGCAGTTCAAGTATATTTTGGTGTTCCTTACCTATTTCTTGCTGCACGAGGGTCAAAGCTTCCTTTTGTTTCTCTTTCTCTAGTTTCACCCGTTTATTTTCTTGATGAAGTAACTTTTCTTGTTCAAAATCCTCTAATGTTTCTACATCTCTTGTAAGCTTTTCTATCTTACTCTTTGTATTCTCCAACTGTTCTTTTAACTGAAGCTGTAATTCTTTTTCTTTTTCTTCTTGTATTGTAATCTCCTGTAATTTCGTCTTTTTAGAAAGAAGGGCGTTCTGTTCCTGGTTTAACGCTTTTTCAATATTACTAGAAAGCTCGCCGGATAAAAATCGATCGATTTCTTTTAAAATACGACGTAAACTGACTTCAGTTTTATCAATTTCAATGAGTGTATCTTTCTTTTCTTCTATTTGTTTTGCAATCTTTATTTTCCAGTTGGTAAATTGATTTTTATCCGTTAAAAGCTCTTTCTCTGTTCCGTTAATGATCACAAAGGATGGCTGGTGATTTTCACTGTTCATTTCCTCACGTAAGAAAATCGGAACAGGACTTTTAAACATTCTCCCTGAAAGAACCTGCTTATTAATTTTTTGCCATTGCTGCCCGCTCACGACTAGACCGTATGGAAGGAGCGGATACGTCAATAGGTTGTTCGCGATTTCCTCTTTACTTAAAGATTGAAGGAATTGGGCTCCATAAAACACATCAATGCCAGTCTTTTCATCGATCCATTCCTTTAACTCTTTCACATCTTTATTAGCAATCCAGAAATGCTCATCATTTAAACTATGGTCCAGTTGGATTTCCCAAAGATCTTTTTTAATTTGTTCACCTTGTTCTCTATTACTGCCTAGTATTTCTTCAATCTGTATGGCATATTTCGAAAGAAGCGCTTGTGTGAAGGGTGCAGTGACATCATCTAGTAACCCTTGAAGTCTATCTAACAGTTTTGCTTCCCTCTGCTTTTGCGCTTCATTTGCTAGGTTTAACTCTTCACATTTTTCTTCTGAAAACTGAATCGATTGGACGATCGTACCATGTGAAGTGGCAAGCTGATTTTGCCGGTCACTAGATTCTTTACCTTTTCCTTGCAGCTCTTCTAACTTAGCCTTTTTGTTTTCGATTTGTTTCGATAGACTCTCAATCAAGCCCTTTAAGTCATAGGTTAAGCGGTCCCCAAATTCATGGATGAGCGCTTCTTCCTTAGACTCAAATGTATGCATTTGCGTATATAGGGAATCAATTTCAGTACTAAGCTGCGCTATCTCTTTTGTCTTTTGTTTATCCTGTTCTGACAGCTCTTTTCCTTTTTTCTTTAAGAACTTTTGATACCCCAAATATTGCTTAACAGCTTCTTGTATGGATTGATAAGATTGCTCCCATTGCTTTCCTGCTTCTTTTTTGATTTCATCCATTCTCTGATTTACTTGCTCTAAGCCGCTATTTTGTTCCAATGTCGCGATCTGCTGGGAAAGAGAGCGAATCGTTTGCTCGTTTTCGTTCCACTCTTTCAATAAAAGGTGAAAGGCAAGCTGTTCTTTTCGTTCCTGTTTATCCTTAACAATCTCAAGTGAGGATGAATGCTTTTTCCTTTCTTCCTCTAATTTCTTCTCCCAATCTAGTACCTCTCTGTGAGCTTTTGCATACTCTAAATTGTCTTTTTGATAGCGTAAATCTGTCTGCTTTACCGTTAATTTTTCAATGTTTTTCTCTAAAGAAAGCAGCGTTTCCTCTTCCGATTGCTTCAAATGCTCTAAAGCACCAAGCAGCTGTCTTCCTACCTTTTTACTTGCATGAACAATTTCCTTATGTTCTATTCCTTTAGCTAGATTCTCTTCAAAAGGAACAATGTCTTCTAAGAACTCCTTATGTGCTTGCTCTCTTTTTAAAAGAACAGGCAGGTCCTTCGCAATACTTGCCTGACTCTTAAAAATCTCCATCAGATCGTTCTTTTGGTGTTCCGTCCTATGCAAGACTTGACTAACAGTGGGAATGATTCGTTTTTGGAACAGGGAATGATCATCCTCAGCTCCCTCAAAGTATTTCCCAACGCCGCCTTCATCTTTGTTAATGTCCTTCATAATATCCCAATCTTTACGGTTAATTCCGTATGTATCAAGAATGCGAAAGTGCTTCTTTGTATCCCGGTAAACGTCATATCCATTCCATTTTAAATAATCCTTTAAACTTTCGGTTTCAGCAACCTCGCCATTTTCATAGAGTGGAATATGCTCAAGTGATGCCTCTTCTTTCCGTTCAAATTCTCTCGTATAAAATGTAATATTCGGGAGGATCCTCGCTTCCTGTTCCAACGTTTTGCTTTCATTTCCACCTTCTTCACTCATCGAGATCCGCTGTTCGGCTGAGAACATGCCTCCAGTGACCAGATGCCTGCGGTCTGCACCATCTAATTCCCATTGAATGAGAACATGAAAGGTATAGGGAATAAATTGCTCTTTATTATTAAAGAAAAACTGCTGATAATAACGATTGTTTTGTTTTCCCCACGAAGTACCAGGTTTAAGGATTTGGAAGATGGTTTGAAGGAACACACCTTTCCCGCCGCCATTCATCATCGCAATAAGACCATTTGTTGATGTCTCTTCATTATGGAAGTTAAAAGTGGTATCTTTATATTGTTTTTGCATACCATCATACTTCAGGCCAACAATTCTAATTCGATGGATTTTCGGCATGCCTATCCTCCTCTGTAGTTATTAGTTTCTTAAATAATTCATAACGGTCATAATCATGATACAGGTACTCAATTCGCTCAAAAAGCTCTTGTTTTGGAATCGCCTTTGGAATATCATCTCGATCGAGAATGACGACCAGCCCCTCAGTCTCTAATAAGCGCATGGCACTGGCAATTAAACCGATTCTGGTTCGTCTATTGGCTTTTTTACCCCCATAATCATCCGTGTCAACCTCCATGTATTTCCATGTTGTCACAACTTCCTTCATATCGATTCGTTCCTCTTCTCCGAAGGTAGGTTTAGCTTTAAGAAGGCTGTCCCAATTCACCATTAAATCGTTGACTTGCCGTTCTAATGCGTAGTAGCTAATTCCTTCTCGCTTCGTACGGATTTTTGCAGCCTGGTTGCGGTCGATTGCGGCTAAAAAAGACATAATTACAACGCTAATAAGATGAAAGTGTTTTTTCGTTTCGATTTGCTTATGCTTCTCCTTCAAATGGGTAAAGTTCGTAGCAAAGACAGAGCCGGTAGGCTGTACAACTAATTGGATCCGTTTAGGCGACTCAATGATATATGTACCTGATTCGTCTGCTAATAGAAGAACGGTCTGTCTCACTTCCGGATCAAAATACGTCTGGAAGTGTTCGCTATTTTCGTCGATTACTTTATCTTTTAATAGAGTAAAATAGACAGCTGATGCTTTTTTAATTGATTCTGCATCCATTATTTCTCCTCCTGTACACAT
Organism: Neobacillus sp. Marseille-Q6967; assembly: GCF_946151075.1. GTDB lineage: Bacteria > Bacillota > Bacilli > Bacillales > Cytobacillaceae > Neobacillus. Next base: position 2,413,033 of record NZ_OX267715.1, read on the forward strand.
ATCTTAAAAGGGGTAATTTTCATTTGATACCATAGGAAAGGCTCCGCCCGATGATCAAACATTGTAAAGATTTTCGAGCCTTCAAACACTTGAAATTGCGGATATTCCTTCATTAGTTTATAAAGAAGAATTTCCCTCTCATCACTTAATGTTTCTTCCTTCCGATGCAGTACTTGAACCTTTAGCGGTTTTTTATCAAACATCATCCATAAATCAATCGTTTCCGATTCTTCAAACCATAAATCCTGCACTTCTAATGGCAAGGTCGATAAATCAGCTAATGAAAACTCTCCGTATGTTTGTAAAAATTGAAAAACATAACTCCACGCCTTAATAACAGACTCCCAGTTCGTCACGCGGAGACGAGTAATGCTTTCTTCTGCCTCCTCTTCAGTAACAACATTCGTTAATTGTTTTTCATCAAATTCTTGTTCTCCCCAAATCCAATCAAGCGGCAAAATAAATTCATTCTTCGGTGAAAATAAAGGAGAAAGTACTCTTTCTATATCCGCGAAACGACGAACGCCTTCCTTCATAAACCAATTCTCATAAATATTTTCTCGAAATGAAACCAGACTGGTTTCCCAAAACAATGACGGGTTTTCCGCTTTTAATTTCATTTCATATGAAATATTTTGAATGACTAGCTTAGCAAAACGATCATGCAATTGCCTTGTATGGCCAATTTTTTCTTGAAGAAGATTTAATTCTTTCTGAATATATTCATCTTCTTCATTCCTTCGTTTGGTTTTTTCGAGCATACTAGTGATTGTACGAAAGTGAGTTTTTTCTTCTTCAAATTGCTTTTCAATTTCAGCACGATTGTCGGCCCTTTGCCATTCTTCTTCAATCAATAAGATTTTGGGATTGTTGATCATTTCCTTTTGAAAGGTGAATTCTTTTGCCATTAAGCGGTTTACTCGTGAAATGAGGTGATCGAGGTTTCGAGTAGCTTTTCTAAAATTACCGTTTTTAATCAGCTGCATACTGTAGAGTTGTTCTATCGTGATCGAGAATTCCTCAGCCATTTCCCTGCTCATAAAAATCATTTCTTGAGCGACATCTGTGAGTTTATACACAATGGATCCGCCCATCTCCAAATTCGTATATAATTCATCCATAGTGACATATCGGAATGTTTGCGTTTCCCATGATTGTCTTATTTCATCGTAATATAAGGCTTCAAACGGTTTACTATACTCTTCTTTTCCCTGATATAGGAGCCCTCTAGTTATCCGTTCAATTTGCTTCTCATCTGCTAAAAGCTTCATTTGCTTGATAGAATCTTCCACCATATACTTGATATCTGACTTTCGTCGATGATCATCATCATTTAATTCCCGATAAAAGATTGTAAGGAGCACTTGCATGAGAATGGTTTGGATATGGGGTTTCAGCTCCCCTACTTCCATCCCTCTCCCAAGCTCAAACAATGGATTTAATCGCTGCATTCGCTGAGCGAATCCTTCCCATGATTCGTTCACATCCATCTCCTCCATGTTTCGATTGTTAAAACTTCTTGCGGAATCCGCTTATTTTCCTGCCATAATTGCATTAGCAGCGTCTGCTCCTCTTCCGTAAACCATTGAAAAAATAAATCACGGTTCTTGATGTTTTGTGTTTGGCCGATTTTCTGGTCATTTCTTTGCTCTATACATTCGAGCATTTTGCGATATATTTTTAATGCAGGTTGTATACAGCAATCCGGATATTTTTCGATAAGCCGAATAAGAATCCCGTATCCTGCGGCATCAAGATTTCCTGCGTAATAAAAAAGATAGGACTTTTGGGGAAACATTCGGAAGAAAAAGGAAAAGCTCCGTTCAATTTTCGTCCCTTCCCCATAAATGATTAATTCAGGTTCATAATCGAGTTGATTTGTTTCTAATAATTTAATAGAAGTATGAAAAAAAGATAGATTTTCAACAATTAGTACTCTCTGAATATCTTTTATTTCTTTGCCTTGTTTCATCCAAAATACAAAAGGCTCCCCGTTGTGGACGATTTTAAGTTGGTCTTCTGAAATTCCAATTCGAGATAAAAAGCCTTTGCCATCAGGAAAGCTATCACTATCCATTAAGAATTTTTCATGGCCAAAGAGCCCTAGGCTTCTTTCTTCTAATGACACGATTTCTCGTTCCTGACTGGACTTTAGAAAAGTATATAAATTCTGGATTCTACTCCATTCGTCTTTTGTTTGCCATTCGGGATGCCGCTCATAATAGGAAAAATCAAACTGATCACTTAATTTCATCATCTCAAGACGATCCCATTTGTCTGCCTGAACTTTTATATTTACCCAGTAATATAAGGCAAGCGCCGGTGTTCTGCCATTGTATTGATTATTTTGAATCGGGATCAGTTGTCCTTCTGTTTGCAATGTTTCAATTACACGATAAAACAACGAATAACCGTCCATTTCAAAATAATCAACCAAAAGCTTACGCAGCTGAAGTTCTAAATCGTTAATATTAAGTTTCTTTTTTTGTTTCGGGTGTTGAATATCAGCTATAAAACCTCTCACCCTTGTTTCAATGACATCGATTGTACTCACCTACTTAAAATCTTCTTAGTTTCATAGGAATCGACTCCTACTATCCAATTTGGACATCCTTATATTATAAACTAGTTGTGTTATTGTAGGTAAATGAAATTTTCTTAACATAATAGTTTTCAAATGATTTCATCAAACGTTTTAAACATTGGCATAGTTTATCAACGCCTATAAGTTCTAATTCAAATCCGTGTTCAATAAAATTTGAGATGGACGCAATCTCCCTTTCATATCGGCATTTAACGATCTGTTCTATTAAGATAAAAAAGGAGAGGAGAGGAGAGGAGAGCTTGATGCCCTCCAACCCAACCTTATGAACAACAAGATGAAGAGGTTTTGATTTCTACTTTTACTGGTTGTTTAGTGCAGCAAGCTGAATCAGTCGCATTGCCCTCTACCTCACCTTTAGTATAAAAGAATTCCCACTCGTTCCCGTCTCTGGATCGGTTACCCAGAATTTATCTTGCGTTGCATAACAACAGGTAACATCGATTTCCTCCCTTGCAAAAAAGCCTAATTTCTCTAAACGTTCTTTATGTTGTAGGACTTCTTCTAGATTTTCCACTTGAAAACCGAAATGTCCAACCTGGTTTCCTGAAACTTCTTCCTTTAGATTTAAAGTGAAGTTTAGGCCTGGGTTATCAAGTAAATATTTTGCATAGTCTGGCTTAACTTTTACTGGCTCTCCATTAAAGACCTTTGAATAAAATTCCATTGACTTATTTAAATCCGTAACATTGATTCCAACATGCATTTTCATAATAAGCCCTCCAAATGATTTATTAAAAAATATATCTTTACCTGTTAACTTTTTAATAAAACCCCTCTCTCTCAACTCCTTTATATTTAATCTTAAATTAAATCAAATAATTTTGATTTAAAATGAATAAATCAACTTTTTTTGATTTTATAATCTAAGTATATTAGCAATTTTTTCTAATTGCAACCTCTTTATCAAGAAAAATTGATAAATCATTTACGCAAGAGTAATTCTGGATTTCAAACGCTACCAACCACCTTCGTTCTTCTTATTGTTCAACATCTAATATTGGCTTTTGAAATAAATCAATTTTTTTTGATGAAAAGGATTGACACATGAAAATATTGGATATATTATAAACACATCAAGATTATTTGATTTTCTAAAAGTAGGTGAAATTGTTGAAGGAAGAAATTCAATTACAGGATATATCTATGGATTCATTCTTTGAAAAATATGAGTTAAAATTTAAAGCGATTGCTGATAAAAAGAGACTACAGATCATGAATATTTTGACTCAAAAAGGTGCGATGTGTGTATGCGATCTTGCACCATTGGTTGATATGGCACAATCAAAGCTGTCTTACCATTTAAAGATATTATTAGATGCCAACATTATTACAAAAGAAACACGAGGAACATGGAGTTATTACGAATTGAATCAAGATGAACTCAATCATTTGTTATCGCATGAACTCTGCTGCGTATTCAAACCAACCTGTTGCTAAATTTTTTTAATTAATATATCAATTTTTCTTGATTAATAGAAGAGGGGGTGTTATACATGACAGTAAACCATGCAAGTACGTTAAAAAAAGAGTATTTTCTTTCTTATATAAACTTGATAATCATTTCTCGAAATTGTTCCCTAGAAGAGGCTAAAGACTTAGCAATGAAAATGTTTTTCCACAACAACATTGAACAATACGGAAAATCAACGGCTCAACGTTTTTTGGAGGCTTATAAAGAATTAGAAACCAAATTAAAGGTAGCTAGTTCATAAACTAACTACCTTTAATAACGGCTAATTTAACAACAGTTACTTTCATTTCCTAATAACACAAGCCCATTCGCCTCTTGGCTGAAATCTAAAGTAAGATTTTCTGCATATGGCTCTATATCGGGATCAATTGCCACCAATACTTCATTAATGCTCACTACTTTATCCTTTTCTTCTGGCTCATCCAGAGCCAGTCCTACTTGTGGCTGTCCTCAGCCAAAGCCTGCAAAATAGACACGAATGTTTTTAGCATCGTTTTCTTGGAGCAATTGCTTCAATACATCACGAGCTTGATCTGTAATATTCATCTCCTCATCACCTTTCAAAAATTCACTCACTTATATTACCTGTTTTTTCTTATAAATGAAATAATAAAAATTTTACTCCCCTAATGTGTTTATTATTATGAGTTAGGAAAAATTCGTTGTAATGCTTCCTTCATTTGAGGTTTCACGTTAATTTTTGGACGAGCGGCTTTTGCCATTTCTTCTGCTTCATCTATAGTCTTGGCCTTACTTAATGACAATAACGTGCCCACTGCAACTGTTCCCGTACGGCCGCTTCCACCACCACAATGGAAATAAACCTTTTTCCCTTCGTTATAGGCATTTACAACATGTTCAATTGACTTCTTGATTGATTCTTCCTGGTGTTCGCCATTATCAACGATGGGACTATGAATCCGATGGAAATCTGACTTATTTTCAGGTGCCTCTGCCCTTAAATCAAAGACTATATCGGGTTTTTCATTCTCCATTACGTCTTTTATATCATCTGCTCCACCGATATATATACGATTTTTAATTAATTCATTATAATTCTTGGTTGTCATGATATTTTTCCGCCTTTTTTACATGATTTACTCAATGGGGAGATGCACTTATAAATTTTTTTAACTGCTTAAATCCTTTGGTCTCTCCACTCATTAAAGGAACAATTGCGCTCTTTTGAGCCAATTCCGTTGTAACCTTTTGAATCCAGCCTTCTTCAGCCTGTGCTCTTCCTTTTAATATAGGGTCATTTGTTTCAGTTGCGTATAAACTTTGGTTAACGATCCACCATTTAGGGGTGATATCTGCACGTTTTAGATCATCTTGTAGACGGCTAGCTTCTAGAACAGGAGTTGCTTCTGCTAAAGTTACAATAACAACATTCGTTTCTTTAGGATTCCTTAAACGAGGAAGTAACATTTTCACACTTTCTGGTATTTCTCCAGTTGAACGAGCAAGTTCTTTATGATACGACTGAGCAGCGTCTAAAAGAAGTAATGTGTGTCCTGTCGGAGCCGTATCAATTACCACGATTTCCTTTTGTGATCCTGCCACAACTTCGGCAAAAGCACGGAAAACGGCAATCTCTTCTGTACAAGGAGAGTTTAAATCCTCTTCTATATATGCAATTGCTTCTTCATCAAGTTCATCGCTCACTTTTGATAAAACTTCGGCTTTATAAGCCTCAACTTCTTCTACTGGATTAATACGGCTAATCGTTAACCGATCACTTAAATGGCTATTTTGAAAAACAAACTCTAAATGGGCTGCTGGATCGGTTGTGGTTAAATGTACTTTATGACCCTTTTCTATTAAACCAACAGCAATTGCAGATGCTATGGTGGTCTTTCCAACACCACCCTTACCCATAGTAAAAATCACTCTTGTATTATTATTTGAGAAATCCTCAATCACATTACTTAAGCTAGGTAGAGTAATTGGCTGGCCATTAACATCTATTTGTTTTGCTGGCAATGTATATTGCTTAAATAAATAACGTAAATTTTGTATACCTGTTAAAGAATACGACACAAAAGGCAATGAATACGTGACAACTTGTTTTAATTCTTTAGGCATTTGTTTTATTGCCTTGCGTTGTCGTTCATAAAATGAAGACGAAATTTTATCTTGAGGTAAATAGGATTTTAGTAATCCATTAATGATTAGTGCCTGGTTAGTAATACCAATTTCTTTTAACTCTTTTGATGCACGATTTGCCTCAAGCAAGGATGACTCATCAGGTCTTGCTACAAGAATAAGGGTTGTTTTTGAAGAGTCGGAAAGTGAATCCATTGTAATGGAATAAACTTGTTTCTTTTCAGACAACCCAGATAAAGGCCCCAAACAAGAGGCACCATGTGTGTTTTCTTTTAAAAATCCACTCCAGGCCGTTGGCAGCTGTAGAAGACGAAGCGTATGACCCGTAGGAGCTGTATCAAAGATGATATGCTCGTATGCATCGACAACGGATGGATCGGCAAGTAAATTTGTAAATTCATCAAATGCTGCTATTTCAACTGTACATGCTCCTGACAATTGTTCCTCCATGTTAGCCACAACTGCTTCAGGTAGTTTCCCACGATAAGGTCCAATGATTTTATCTCGGTAGGCTCTTGCGGCTTCTTCTGGGTCAAGATTACAGGCATAAAGATTAGGCACTTTTGAGACAGCCATCGGAGTATTTGTTAAATCAACTTCCAATACGTCCTGTAAATTAGAGGCTGGGTCTGTACTTACAAGTAACACCTTTTTTCCTTCATCCGCTAATGTAACAGCCGTTGCACAAGCTGTTGATGTTTTTCCTACTCCACCTTTACCTGTAAAGAATAAAAATTTAGTGTTAACAATCATTTTCGTATCGAAAGATTGAAACATGATTTCACTTCTTTCTTAGCTTAATTATTTCAAATCAATTTTCAAACTAACCTTTTTCTTTTTAGTAAGTTCCTCTACTTTTACGCCAACCCAGTCCGCAAATTCTTCATTGGTTGGGTAAATGCCAATTTTAGCAATTTTGCCATCAACTAAAGTAACAGGGAGTGAATCTGGTCCCTTTTCATGAAGTACTTTGTATACTTCTGTGTTTTCAACAAATTTAGCTGGTTCAGTTCCAAGGTTGTACCGTTTAATATCAAAACCTTTTTTTTCTAATAAAAAGATGGAAGTTGCGACTCTTGTTAGTTCAGGATCCACACTGGGACCACAAACCCCTGTGGGGCAGCACAGGGCTGGATCAAAGATTTCTACTTTACTCATAAAAGTACCCTCCTAAAGAAATATAAGTATTTACTTATGTGGATGATAAAGGGAAGGCCAAGAGTATCAATACCCTTGGCTATTTATTTTTTACTCGCCAGTTTCAGCAAAACGCTTAATGCGATCTCCGATTTCATCACGAACACGTTGGAAGAATGCCCATTTTTCTTCTTCCGTTCCTTCAGCTTTTGCAGGGTCATCAAAGCCCCAGTGAACTCGCTTAACATGTGGAGGAGTTACAGGGCAATGATCGGCCGCATGTCCGCATAATGTCACAACTAAATCAGCATTATTTAAAATGGTAGGATCAATAACATCAGATGTTTGATTAGAAATATCAATGCCTGCTTCTTTCATCGCTTTTACTGCATTAGGGTTTAAACCATGTGCTTCAAGACCAGCACTTTTTACCTCCCACTCATCGCCTAGATGTTTCTTTGCCCATCCTTCTGCCATTTGGCTGCGGCAAGAGTTTCCTGTACATAAGAAGTAGATTGTTTTTTTATTTTCCATGTTGAATTCCACCTTTTTAGTATAGTTTTATTGTAGCAAATGAGCTTTTATTGTACGGTTGCCAATAGCTTCTATTGACTACCGAACTTTCTGTCCTCTACCAATTACGGTCGCCAATAGACTCTATTGACTACCGAACTTCTTTCCTCTACCAATTACGGTCGCCAATAGCCTCTATTGACTACCGAACTTTCTTTCCTCTACCAATTTCGGTCGCCAATAGCTTCTATTGACTACCGAACTTTCTTTCCTCTACCAATTACGGTCGCCAATAGACTCTATTGACTACCGAACTTTCTTTCCTCTACCAATTACGGTCGCCAATAGACTCTATTGACTACCGAACTTCTTTCCTCTACCAATTACGGTCGCCAATAGCCTCTATTGACTACCGAACTTTCTTTCCTCTACCAATTTCGGTCGCCAATAGCTTCTATTGACTACCGAACTTTCTTTCCTCTACCAATTACGGTCGCCAATAGCCTCTATTGACTACCGAACTTTCTTTCCTGTACCAATTACGGTCGCCAATAGCCTCTATTGACTACCGAACTTTCTTTCCTCTACCAATTACGGTCGCCAATAGACTCTATTGACTACCGAACTTTCTTTCCTCTACCAATTACGGTCGCCAATAGACTCTATTGACTACCGAACTTCTTTCCTCTACCAATTACGGTCGCCAATATCTACCGATCTAGACTTTTTGTTCTTTAAAATACTTTCGTTTGAACCATAATGCCACGTTGACTAACGCGATCATGACGGGCACTTCTACAAGTGGTCCTATAACGGCTGCAAAAGCTGCACCAGAATGAATTCCAAATACACCAACAGCTACAGCAATTGCTAATTCAAAGTTATTACTTCCAGCTGTAAATGCAAGGGTTGTCGTTACAGGGTAATTCGCTCCAATTTTCTTTCCCATGAAAAACGAAACAAAGAACATCAACACAAAGTATATTAACAATGGGATGGCAATGCGAACAACGTCTAGTGGCAAGGCTACAATAGCGTCTCCTTTTAAAGAGAACATGATGATGATCGTAAATAATAGTGCAATTAGCGTGATAGGACTAATCTTTGGAATAAACACTTTTTCATACCATTGTCTACCCTTCGCCTTTACCAAAGTAAATCGTGTTATCATTCCTGCTATAAACGGTATACCTAAATAGATAAAAACAGATTTAGTTACTTCTATCATCGTAATGTTTACAACCGCGCCTTCAAGTCCAATCCATTCTGGAATGATCGTTACAAATACATAAGCATACACGGAGAAGAATAACATTTGGAATATGGAGTTGAAGGCGACTAATCCAGCTGCATATTCCGTGTCTCCTTTTGCAAGATCATTCCAAACAATAACCATCGCAATACAACGGGCTAAACCAATCAAAATTAATCCAACCATATACTCTGGCTTATCAGGAAGAAAGATGATTGCAAGTAAAAACATTAGAATGGGCCCAATGATCCAGTTTTGAACAAGAGATAATACCAATACCTTAACATCTTTAAAAACTCGCCCAATTTCCTCATAACGAACTTTTGCTAGTGGAGGATACATCATTAAAATTAATCCTATTGCTAGTGGAATAGAAGTCGTTCCTACCTGCAAACTGTTCATTCCTTCTACAAAGCCAGGAAAAATGAATCCCAAGCCAATACCTGCTGCCATAGCTAGAAATATCCACAGCGTTAGGTATCGATCCAAAAACGATAAACGTTTTTTTTCTGTATTACTCATTTTCTCACTCCCAATCTATAGTAAAGCTAACATCCACATTGAAGAGTGGGATTCGCTTTTTCAATCATTTTAATTTTATCTGTCTGATCTGGTACATGTTCCAGAATATCTTCTATAAGTCCATTTAACTCACTCTCGCGATTAAGGGAATAATAAATCCACTGACCCCTTCTTTCCTCTTTAACCATACCTGCATCTTTTAATTTTCGAAGATGCTGGCTGATAGATGGCTGACTCATATTAAACACTTCAAGGAATTCGCACACACAACACTCACGTTGTTTTAAAATAGCAATAATGGTTAGACGTGTTTTATCACCTAACAATTTTAAAACGGCAGCAGCTCGCTCTAATTCAACAATTGATTTCAACATTACAGACACCTCCTCTTTAAATAAGTAAATAATAATTTACTTATTTAAAATCAATGAAATTATATATATTTTTTGTTGACTCATAATTCTTTATGCATTTCGATATATAACTATTTGCTTATATGTTAGAACAAAAAACAATTGCAATCAAGTCCTATTATGTAAAGAGATTGTAAATTAAAAGATCGATAACGACAGCTATTAATCTTTTTTTACTAATATTTTACTCCCTTTTTACTTGTTTTTTATACTAGCTTAATATAAATCTTTTATTCTATGAATGAAAGTTATTTAGAAAGGGGAATTAGTAGTATTATGAGAGGGTTTTTTCGAAATGTATTAATGTCTGCAGCACTAGTTGGAATGGGGTCAGGAATGGTTGGTCAGGTTGATGCGGCTGAGCTTACCAAACCTTCTCTTAGTGAGAACAAAATCTTAAATGTTTCCCACCGTGGTGCATCGGGATATGCCCCGGAGCATACTCTATTAGCTTATGAGTTAGGGCAACAAATGAAAGGGGATTACATAGAAGTTGATCTTCAAATGACAAAAGATGGCGAACTAATTGCCATGCATGATGAAACCCTAGACCGTACTACAAATGGTTCAGGACTTGTCAAAGACTATACACTAGAAGAAATTAAGAAACTGGATGCCGGTTCTTGGTTCAATGAAAGATATCCTGAATATGCAAAAGATGAATATGTTGGACTTACCGTTCCTACACTGGAAGAAGTTATTCAAAAATTCGGTAAAGATGCTCGTTATTACATTGAAACGAAGTCTCCGGAAGTTTACCCAGGTATGGAAGAAAAGTTGATTGAAATCCTTAATCAGTACAAATTAACAGGTCCTAATGTTCCATCCAGCAAAGTTATCGTCCAATCTTTTAGTGCGGAAAGCTTAAAAATGGTTCATGAACTGGATCCGACCATCCCTCTTGTTCAATTATTATGGTACGATACCCCAGCAGCGATTTCTGACGCTGAATTAGAGGAATATAAAACTTATAGTATCGGACTTGGTATGAACTACAATCGTATTGATGAAGCCTACGTTCAAAAAGTACGTCAACATGAGTTACTCATTCATCCTTATACTGTGAATGAAAAAGAAGATATGGCTAAACTTTTGGATTGGGGTGTAACGGGAATGTTCACAAACTTCCCTGATCGTTTACAAGAAGTAATTCGAGAATCCAAATAAATTATATCCATTGTAAATGATCCTGAAAACGAACAAGGGTGTCCCAAATGCATGACTTTTAGGGATACCCCTTTTTTGTGCATATATAAAATCTCTACATACTTTTTACATTTAATTAATAATGAAGTAACCAACTCCTAATATAATTTAGAGAAATGAATAGTGGCTTAAAATTATTTCTTAAAAGGGCTGATATTATGGTAAAGAAATTACTGATTATTTCTTCCGACCATACAGGTCATGGACATAAAAGTATTACTGAATCTCTCTGTGAGAGAGTCAAAACGAATGAAGTAAGTATTCATGTAGTAGATGGATTTTCACTAGGTAAACAGTTACTGTTAATGATAGGAAAATCCTATGGCCCTATAACAAGAAATTCAGAAAATCTATGGAAGATGCTTTGGAAACTATCTGCTTTAAAACCTTCTTTAGTGGACAGTTTAATAGAAACACTTATAAGGGATAATTTTCTTACATTACTGGCCGAAATAGAACCAGATCTGATTTTATCGGTTCACCCTAATTTTAATGGCTCCATTTTAAACATTTTAGAAAAGCAAAATATAAACATACCTTTCATTACGTTAATTGCCGATCTTGTCAACATTTATCCCCTTTGGGCTGATAAAAGGGCAAGTTACATTATTAGTCCAACGTTTGAAGCCAAAAAAAAGTGTATTGAATATGGGCTTCCGGATGAGAAAATAAAGGTTCCAGGATTTCCAGTCAGATCCCGTTTTTTTCAGAAGGATTATCATCAACGCAAATTATATAAAAGAGGACAATCTTTAAAATGCTTAATCATGAGCGGTGGCGAAGGTGTAGGAAATATGAAGAAAATAGCAGAAACCCTGCTTGGTCATTTTGATGATTGTACAGTAAAAATTGTAGCCGGGAAAAATGAAAAGCTTAAAACAAAGCTGGAAAGATCTCTTAAGACCCCATATGGAAAAAGAGTTGAGATTTATGGTTTCATTCAAAATATCCAAGATTTAATGTTCACTTCGGATATCGCAATTACCAGAGGAAGTCCAAATGTCATGTTTGAGGCAATAGCTTCCAATACTCCGCTTATCATTACGGGGGCTTTGCCAGGACAAGAAGAGGATAATCCCGCCTTTGCTGAAAATTTCAATTTGGGAGTGGTCTGTAAAAACCCTAAAGAAATTAAGCATACACTCAACAAATTACTTGAAAATGATGGCGAAAAACTAAACCAAATAATAAACTGTCAAAGAAATTTTATAAATGCAAATGCAGCTGAAGACATTTTACAATTCATTCTTAAGGTCGGAGAGTCTTACTATGAAGAAGCAAAAGTAAAACTCTCTTAACTTGTATTATTTTTTCTAAAAAGTTGAATCGAAAATTCATTTCATTTTTTGTTTTTCTATAAAATTGAATGGACTGTATGCATTAATATATTCTCAAAGATATGTTCAGGTCTTTCCTCCGTAATAAGATGTCCTGTTTTTTCATAGGTAATTAACTGGGCATTCGGTAAATCCCGAACTAATCTTTGACCAACTTCCAGAGGAACAACACGATCTTCCTTTCCCCATATTAATATTACTGGGACTTTTATATCCTGGAGTTGTTGTGGTAATAAATCTCCCTCACGATGACGTAACAATCGAATTAAAGCTTTGTAAAATCCTTTTTCAGCTAACGGTCTGCCGAATTCTTGAATTAATTCATCATTAATCAATGTTTGGTTAAAGAAGACATTTCGCAAGTGGTATTTGACGTCTTTTCTTTTAATATAATGATAAACGAATTTTTCAAAGAAAGGTAAATATGAACTGTAAATGAGAAGTTTTTTTGCACGCCTTAAATATCCTGAACTACATAACAAAATTAATTTGTTAATTTTTTCTGGAGCGATAAGCGCCATATGTAGTGCAATTTGACCTCCCATTGAGTGAGCAACAATATATGTGTTAGAAAACCCAAACTTGTGTATACATTCAAGCAATAACTTCGCATAGTTATGAAAACTATAAATAAATGAAGTTGACTTCTCACTTTTTCCAAAGCCGGGGAGGTCAACTGCTATGATCGAAAACTGTTTTTGTAATAGTGGGACGATACGACGGAATGTATAGGTAGATGATGCAAATCCGTGAATCAGTAGAATTGGTGGTTTGCCATTCAATATGTATTCACAATACAAGTTGACATTACCTGCTTTAATGTAAGTTTGATTCAATCCATTGACAGACAATGACTCCCACTCCTCAACGATTAATCGTGTAATACTTATTCCATTAAAGCACTTTTAGCCAATAGAAAATCCCATAATTACTCTAAGATTTCATTTTAGTACTTATGTCAGTTACCTTTGAATTTACGATATTTGACTCAGTATTTTTGGCGATTTTTTGTACTTCCTTTAGCAGATTTTCCCTCAGCCATAGGGTGTTTAATACTGATACAATAGCACCGATCACTACAACAATAACTACCTCAAATATTCGTTTTCCACTGGTACTCCACATAATACACAATCCCCTTTACAGTATATGTAAATTTATGTTGTGTAAAATCAAATAATTTAATTCAAAATGTATAGAATTTGTGCATGTGTACCTATGGTACCTTAGAAAAGAATAGAGTATCGCAATCCTTACCACATAATTCCCCGTTGCTTAATCCCCCCTCGTCTGAATAATTAGAATATTCTTTACTGAACGTTCTAAAAATGATACAATTTTTTAAAGAGGAGGTTAAAAATGGCCAGACACAAGGAATTCGATGAAGCCAAGGTTTTGCTAAAGGCAATGGTCCTTTTTTGGCGAAATGGATATGAAAAAACGTCAATGCAAGATTTAGTAGACTATATGAACATACACCGTAGAAGTATTTATGACACATTTGGTGATAAACAGACGTTGTTTCTAAGAGCTTTACAACTTTTCGAAGAAATTATTGAGAAAAGAATCGAACAACAAATTAAACCTATAAATTCAGTCAAGTTAGCGATAAGAAGATTATTTGAAATGGTGGTTTTTTCTAATGAAGGAACCCCCCCAGGATGTTTAATTGTAAATACAGCAGTGGAATTAACATTGCATGACCAAGAAATTGCTGACAGGATTAGTAAAAGCTTTAGTAAGACAGAATCATTAATATACGAATTATTATTACAAGGCCAAATGAGCGGGGAATTATCCGATCAACTTGATCTAGAGAAATTAGCTCAATTTATCCATAATTCATTCATTGGTATAAGAGTATTATCCAAAACAACAGATGATAAAGAGAAACTTCAAAACATCATTGATTCTACTTTAACCGTATTAGATTAATATTTTTAGAATGAGCGTTCTAATATAATTAATTTTGTATAATCTTTTAAAAATTTTTTATTGGGAAGGTGTAAAGAATGAATCATTTAGAGGGTTTAAAGAAAATGGCAGCAGGTGAATTACCTGGATCTCCTGTTGCAGAGGTATTAGGCTTTAATGTAACTGAAGTTGAAGAAGGCAGAGTTGTAATTGAACTCGATGCAACTGAAAGATTACACAATCCAATGGGTACACTACACGGCGGTATTATATGTGACATAGCCGATGCTGCTATGGGCTATGCATTTGCTACTACATTAGCTGTGGATGAGCTTTTTTCAACAGTTGAAATAAAATTGAATTTTCTAAAACCAATTTTTAAGGCAAAGCTTCGAGCTGAGGGGCGATTAATAAAAAAAGGTTCCTCACTCGGATTGCTGGAATGTCATGTATATGATGAAAAACAAAGTCTCGTGGCACATTCCACAAGTACATGTATGATTTTGAAGGGAAATTCAGCTGGAAGAAGATTAAAAACAGAATAATATACTAGTCTATTGTGAGAAGAAAGTCATTTCAAAGTGAATATTTAAGGTTTATTTTATGAATATTTTAAAAATAAGGTGGGATCAAATGCCTTCTATTTTAACTGCTTCTTCCCAAACTGAAAGCAACGTAGACTTACAGGAGAATAAACTCATTTTAATATGGAGTTTTACCACTTTGCTGGTTGTAATGAATACAACAATGTTTAATGTTGCATTGCCCTTTGTACTTAAAGACTTTTCCTTAAATTCATCAACAGCATCATGGCTCGTTTCCGGTTATTCAATCATGTTTGCCCTTTCAACGTTGACCTTTGGTAGACTTTCTGACTTTATTCCCCTCTCAAGACTCCTACTCCTTGGAATTAGCATTTTAGGAATAGCATCAGTAATCGGATTCTTTTCAAATCATTTTTTTATATTATTAGGCGCTCGAATTCTTCAGGCTGCTGGGGCAGGAGCAGTTATGGGATTAGGCATGATAATGGCTGGGCGCTATATACCTCTATCAAGGCGTGGTAAAGCGATGGCAATTATTGCTTCAGCTGCCTCATTGGCATTTGGGTTAGGCCCTATAATAGGGGGAGTAATAACTCAATATTTAGGATGGAATTATCTATTCGTTGTAACTGGGTTTTCTGTCCTATCGATTCCTTTCTTCCAAAAGTTATTGCCTAAAGAGGTTATTAAAAAGGGACATTTCGATCTATTTGGTGCTATTCTTACGGGACTTAGTGTTACAGGCCTTTTACTTTTTCTATCCACATTTTCATATGGTATTTTATTAGGAACAGTCATTCTTTTTGTAATATGGTGGAGTTATCTTAATAAGATTAAAGAGCCGTTTATCCCGCCAATACTCCTCAGAAATACGCAATATACAAAACTACTTTTTATTGGCTGTTCAGCTTTTTTCATAAACTTTTCAAATCTGTTTTTAATGCCAATTATTCTTACAACTGTATTCGGAAAAGGACCTGCAGAGATAGGAATGATTATTTTTCCAGGAGCCATTATTGCAGTGATTGCTGGACAATTTATAGGAAGATTAATTGATCGTTTTGGTAATGCACCATTAATTATTTTTGGACAATTATTTTTATTAAGTGCTACAATCCTATTTTCATTGTTATCTACCTTAAATCCCTATTTCATACTTTCAATATATATGTTCGCAAGTGTTGGCTTTACAGCACTCTCAACGAGTATTTCTAACGAGATAACAAGGATCCTGCCAATTACTCAAATCGGTTCAGGGATAGGGATCATCCAATTAATGCAATTTTTCGGTGCGGGGCTCGGAGTGACAATTTCCGGATTATTATTAACAATTCAAGAAAGTTTATTTTCAGAAATTGTTTACAGAAATATTTATATTTGCTTCTCCTTTGTTATCCTTATTGCAGTTATAATTTACGGTTTATATTATCGAAGAGCTATGTTAAAGCAGCCAAGTTAAATTCATCATCGTTTGTTATTTGGGGTTAAAGCAAATTGGACAAGGGTATAATAAACAATGGTTTCAAAATGAAACACAAGAAAGGAGAGGTTTTACATGCCACAAGGAGCTACTGAAACAAGCACCTTAAAAGTTGGTGATCCGGCACCGGATTTCACTGTGGAAGCCCATGGCGGCCGCAGGGTTACTTTGAGCGAATACCGCGGATCAAAAAATGTATTTCTTTGTTTTTACCCTCTAGATTGGACCCCAGTTTGAGGCGCGCAAATGCCTTCATACGAGGATGATCTTCCTCGTTTTGAAGATTTTGATACCCAGGTCCTGGGTATTTCAGTCGACAGCGTCCACAGCCATGATGCATGGGCAAAATCCATTGGCGGAATATCTTATCCGCTTTGTTCCGATTTCTTTCCGCATGGAGAAGTTTCGGAGAAATATGGGGTTCTCCGCAAAAACAAAAACGAGCCAGCATATGGAGCTTCAGAGCGTGCCCTCTTTATCATTGATAAAGAAGGAATCGTTCAATGGATTGATGTTCATCCACTTGATAAACAGCCTGATAACGAAGAGTTGTTTGATGTTTTGCGAAAACTTTAAGTCTTATTTTGTTAGCAGAATATAAGGAGGTTGTGTATGGAACTCTCAAGAAAAGCTATCCCATATACACCCAGCAATAAACCACTGCATGAAATGACCATCATGATTGTTTCAACTTCAGGTGTCCATTTGAAGGATCAAGAGCCTTTTAACACAGATCCATCAGAAGGAGATGCGACCTTCCGCATTATTCCAGGGGATGTTGATTCAAAGGATTTAACAGTAACTCATGCTGCACCAAAGGACCATTACAATACGGATTATCCGAAAGAGGATATCAATTGTGTGTTCCC
This sequence comes from Neobacillus sp. Marseille-Q6967, assembly GCF_946151075.1. Lineage (GTDB taxonomy): Bacteria > Bacillota > Bacilli > Bacillales > Cytobacillaceae > Neobacillus. The sequence continues at coordinate 2,430,403 of NZ_OX267715.1, forward strand.
TATCGATCGTTTGAGAGAAATGGTTAATGATGGAGACCTTGGCGGTGTAGCTGAGAAACATATGACCATGATGGGATATTCCATGAGATTAAATAAAATTAATAAGGAAACAATCCCTGCCCTTGTAAAAGAAGTGGTTCGTTCTAAAGCGGACGCTGTACTTTTAACTGCTGGCTGACCGCTCTGTCATCGCACTGTAGTTACAGTGCAGCGTGGTATTGAATCACAGGGAATTCCAACAACGTTAATTACGTTGGACGTTGAACAATCCAGCTTGATGAGGCCTCCACGGGCTATACATCCAGTAGGATTCGAATTCGGACACTCATTAGGAAAGCCTCATGATAAAACAACACAAATGAAAGTATTAATGGCAGCATTGGCAGAGCTTAATGAAAGACAAGAGCCAGGGAACATACATGATGCGCATTTTCCAACTTATTAATGATTAGAAAAAGGGACGACTTATTGACGTCCCTTTCAATTTGTTCGATGTCCCCTTTATGTCCCCTGTTACAACCTTGCTAGCTCTGTTGCGCGCATAAACGTTTCAAATAAATCCCTTGTCTAGTCAGTTTTTGGTAAAAACTTCAATTTCAACCGTATTCTTCTCCCGATTCTTGTTAAAACGTTATCGCCACATCTATTTGATAAATCGGAGTACGGTAAAGATATCAGGAGTTAATACATAATTAATACTTACGAAATTATATATATTCTCCTCTACAATTACTAAATTCTCAGGAGAGTCTTCCTCTACTGAATCTTCTGTGAAAAAATCCCATAGATTTGATTAACTAAATTGTTTTTCAAAAATATTAAGGCATTGATTTTTTTTAAATCAATGCCCTTTTATCTTTAATTAGTTAAAACTTCCTGAAAAAACTTTTCAGCCAATTTTCTCCCAGTCGGGGTAGCAGCTAGTCCTCCTTGAGCTGTTTCTTTTAGTGCTGTGGGCATTCTCTGCCCAATTTGATACATGGCAGATATGACCTCGTCACATGGGATTCGACTTGTTACACCCGCGAGAGCCATATCAGCTGCAATCATAGCATTTGCGGCACCCATAGCATTCCGTTTTACACAAGGCACTTCCACAAGTCCAGCAACGGGATCACAAACTAACCCTAACATATTTTTCAAGGTTATGGCCATTGCTTCAGTAGATTGTTTTGGTGTCCCCCCAGCCGCTTCTACGATTGCTGCAGCAGCCATTCCACTAGCAGAACCAACCTCTGCTTGACAGCCTCCAGCAGCACCCGAGATGGAAGCATTGTTTGCAACAACAAAACCAAATGCACCAGCTGTAAACAAAAAACGAATCATATGTTCACGACTAAGATTCAATTCATCTTTTATCGCAAACAGTGTACCAGGTACCACACCGGCAGAACCAGCGGTTGGAGTCGCACATATGACTCCCATTGCTGCATTTACTTCATTTGTTGCAACTGCTTTACTGACTGCATCAAGAATTAGTTTTCCAGATAAAAATTTTCCTTTATTAATATATTCCTTTATTAATAGAGCATCTCCACCCGTCAGACCCGTTACCGATCTGACACCTTCAAGGCCTCTTTCTACAGCCTTTTCCATTACGGTTAAGTTTTCATCCATTTTTGCAATAATCGTCTCCCGTGGTTGGCCAGTTACTTCAACTTCCTGCCTAATCATTATTTCCGATATCTTTATACTATGAGACTCTGCAATTTGGACCAATTCGCTTGCATTCTTAAACCACATCTGAAAATACTGCCTCCCCTATTGGATTATTTTTGTCACTTGGATGATATTTGGCAGCATTTGTAATTGCTCTAATGTATCGTCACCAATATTTTCATCTACCTCAATAGTCATAAGCGCTACTTGACCTTTTTCTTTTCTGGACACTTCCATGTGAGCAATGTTAATAAATCGTTTTGCCATTAGATTTGAAACCGCAGCAATAGTACCATAACGATCTTGATGCATAACTAAAATTGCAGGTGAGTTACCGGATAATTTTAGGATAAAACCATTCAATTCAATGATTTCAATTTTCCCGCCACCGATGGATATTCCAACGAGTTCCATATTACCATCCTTATCACCAATTTGTATTTTTACTGTATTCGGATGGTCTGCAATTGCTGTTTCTTCAATGAAAGTTATTTTTATCCCTTTTTCTTTTGCAAACTTATAGGAGGAGGTCAAACGCTCATCATATGTATCAAAGTTTAACAGTCCTCCGATTAAAGCAATATCTGTACCATGCCCTTTATAGGTTTGGGCGAATGAGCCGTAAAGGGAAATGACTGCCCATTCGGGCTGTCTCCCAAATAATGTACGTGCAACCCGGCTTATTTTAACCGCCCCGGCAGTGTGAGAACTTGATGGACCAATCATAACCGGGCCGATGATATCAAATACACTTCTGAATTTCATATGGTTTGATATGCCTTTTGTTTATATTTTGGAGGTGTAAGCTCTTCCGGGATTAAGGATTCATACATTTCCCCATCGAGTTTTTCTACTAACTCCTTTTTGGCATTTTCAAGTAATTCTGGGTTTTCAAGAGCCGAAATAGCGGTACATGCGATTGCTTTTCCAGCTAATAACATGGCATCATGTGCATAGCTTTCTTTACCTTGCGCGACAGCCTGCCAAGTATGAAACGGTGTTCCAAAAGCCCAAGTAGAAGTAACACATTGCGCTGTTGGTACATTCCAGCTCACATCTGCAACATCCGTAGAACCTCCCATAAATGTTTCCTTTTCAGAAAATGGGGCGATAAAGTCGGCAATAGGTCGTTCCGCTAATTGAGAAGCTCCCTGTTTCCCAACTTGTAAAACTGCTGCACGCTTCTCCTCGTCAGTCAAAGTCTCATAGATTGTTTTTGCATAGTTTATATCCTGTTCAGTAGCAAGAGGAGCTCCTATTTCTTGCATATATTGATGCATCACTTTTTCAAGGGTCAGGTTAGGAATTAAATTATGGCAGGAGCCTTGAATTTCGAACTCAACCTTCGTTTGCGTCATAAGTGACGCACCGCGGGCACAGTCTACTACCCTATCATAAAGCTCTTTTACTTGATATGGTTTCGGTGCACGGATTAAATAAGTCACTTCCGCCTCAGCCTGAACTACGTTTGGAGCTAATCCTCCTGTATTGGTTACAGCATAATGAATCCGAGCTTCATCAATCATATGTTCTCTCATATAATTGACTCCGACGTTCATAAGTTCGACTGCGTCTAAAGCGCTTCTTCCTAAATGTGGTGTTGCACCGGCATGGGCACTTCTCCCCTTAAATTTAAAGTGTGCATGGATGACTGCATTGGCAGTGGAGTTCATGACAGCATTCATTGTTGCAGGATGCCATGAGAAGGCAGCATCTACATCTTTAAAAAGACCGTCTCTTGCCATAAATGTTTTCCCGTATCCACTTTCTTCTGCCGGACAGCCGAAATATTGTACTGTTCCAGCAAGCTTATGTTCTTTCAAATAATCCTTAACTGCAATAGCTGCCGCTAAGGAACCTACTCCGAGCAAATTATGTCCGCAGCCATGGCCATTTCCATTTTTAATAATGGGCTCAAACGTATTGCTGCGTGCTTGTTGGCTTAACCCTGCTAGGGCATCGTATTCGCCGAGAATAGCAATGACCGGATGACCAGATCCATATGAGGCGATAAAGCCTGTTTCAAGACCAGCTATTCCCCTTTTTACGACAAACCCTTCCTCTTCCAATGCTTCGCAAAGTAAATCAGCTGAACGGAATTCCTCAAATCTAGTTTCTGCAAAGTCCCATATTTGATCACTTAGTTGTGTATACAAGGTGCGTTTATTATCTATTAAATTTGTAATTTTTTCTGATAGAGTAGTCAATTTTTCCATCTCCTAACTTACATTTTTTTTGAAAGAAGGAATCTCTTTCTTAGAGCGAATTAAAAATAAAGATCCAGCACACAATAGAGCAAACATAATGAGCATAATAAAGGCTACTGTATAAGAACCATCAAAAGCATCTACTAAAAATCCTATTAACATGGGAGTAAGGACACCAGCGAATTGTGCACCAGTATTAATGAACCCATTTGCCGTTCCAACAACCTCTTCTGATAGCATTTTTAATGGAGCTGAGATGATGAGAATAATATTAAACGACATGAATATAGTAACTACACTTTGATAGACAGCAAACATGGCTATGTTTGGTGCAAAAGCCATTAAATATAGAAAAACCGCGGTTAATACTGCAAATACGGCTGCAATTACCTTATCTTTCCCTTCAGGTAATTTATCTAAAATATAGCCGCTTGCAAGCATCGCAATAATTCCTGCAACCGCTGGAATAGCTGAAATATACCCAACGGATGTTAAGTCAAGATTACGTGCCTCTACTAAATAGGTTGGCATCCATGCCATTAATCCCCATTGCACGGCATAAATGGCAAAATAAGCAATGAACAAATTCCATATAATCGGAGTTTTTAAAACATCTCTCAATGGCGCTTTATTTTTGGAAGGGTTTTCAATCCTTCCTCCAGTTGAACCTTCCCGCTCCTTTAAGAAAAAGACGTATAGCAAGGCAACTAAAATACCAATGGCACCCGCAATATAAAAGATCATTTGCCAACCGATTGTTTGCATAGATTGGGTACCAATGATTGGTGTTATTACTCCCATTATCGTCCCGGAAGTAAGCATGAATGACATGGCACGGCTCCGTTCATTTTGCGGAAACCAACTCGCAATTCCTTTGGATGCAGATGGAAAAAAGCTGCCTTCCCCAAGTCCAAAAAGAAATCGAATGAGGATTAAGGACATAAAGGACCACGCCATCCCTGACAATATCGTGAAAACGGACCATGCAAAAACAGCCATGATAATGATTTTTCGGAAACCAAAACGATCGGCAAGCCACCCACCCGGAATTTGCATTAAGGCATAACCTGCAAAAAAGCTGCTTAAAACAATCCCTGTCTGGGAAGCACTTAATTGGAGATCTTTTGAAATACCTAAAATTGCATAATTCATGAAAAATCGATCAAAATTTCCAATTGACCACCCTAAAAATAGCAAGATGATAATGACATACTTCCAGTTCTGCGACAATTTGGATACCATATAGTCCTCCTAGCGAAATTTGTTGAATTCCATTTAAGTATAAAAAATTCGGACTATTCAATCAATGTTCAGTCCTATATAATAATGACATAAACTATGTTGAGTTCTACATAGTCATATGGGGGATTGTAAAAAGTGGAGACCTTGATGAAAATCAAACAATTTTTAATGGATGACTGTTGCCTTTCACATTTTCAGGTGTGGCAAAGTATAAAGGGATTAGATTTTTCACTTGTTTTATCTCATCATTTTGACAAAGAAACTCCCACACCAGGAGGATTTTCCAATGGAAATATACGAATCTATGAAACTTTCACCGATATTTACTATCAATATTCCAATCATACAACCATTGTCATCAGAATCTGTAAATCTTCTGTACTAAACAATGAGAGCAATCAAAAACTTAAACCGATCATAGATTTACATTACTTGCAAGTAATGCTAGAGCGAGAAAAATATATAAGGAACAAAATGATGGAAAGTGTCCGTGATATATCCATCCTCGAAGATTTAGATGACTTGTTAAAAAAAATATTAGAAAATGCCTTATCTGTTATTCCTGCAGCAGATATGGGAGTTCTATGGATGTACGAACCAAGTTTAGATGTGCTATTTCCTAAAGCTTGGACGGGCGGTCCTAATGAAGAGATTAGAAAAATGAGGATGAAAGTTGGGGAGGGAATTATCGGGAAAACCTTTAAAGATAATAAATCTTTTATTCTTACAAATATAGAAGAAATTATCGCAGAATCCTCTAACATTTCATCAGATAATCTTTTTTATCTGTATAATTCTGTACAATTAAACGATTTAAAAACCATTATTTCAGTTCCTATAAAGGTCGAGGATAGTCCTTTATGTGTATTAATCGTATATCAAAATGGTCCTTATCCCCTTTTAACGAAAGATGATCAACAACTGTTGGAAAGTTTTTCTGATCAAGTTTCTATTGTATTAAGAAATTCAAAACTCTACCAAAATCTCAAAAAACAAAATGATCTTTTAATACAACGAGATTCAATACACAATTCTTTAATAAAACTGTCGCTTCAAAGTAAGGGTTTACAAAAAATCGCCAATGAAATAAAAAAGATGATAAACCATCCCTTAATGATAGTAGATTTAACAGATAATCAACTATATTCAAGCCCAACCCCATGGAAATGGGAACTTCCTTCAGAGATGATAAAAATAAATACAAAATTACAAACTCAATCTTTTTTTACTGAGTCTTTTAATAATCAATCATTATATATCCACCCTATTATTGCGATTGATGTACCGATTGGAATAATGGCAGTAGAAATGGAGGAAGATGACTTTTTTCCTTTAAACAAAATGATTATTGAACAGGCAAGTTCAGTGATTGCATTAGAGATTATCAGAAAACAAACATTAGTGGATTCTTTTTATCAAAAAACAAATGATCTATTTAATGATTTTATTCAGTGCCGTGAATATAACCTGATACGAAAGAAGGCAATTGAGCTTAGAATTGATCATCATTCCCATTATATAGCAATCGTCATTCATATACATCCACATGCAGATTTTCATTTTCTTAATATGCAAATGCACAAACTAATTGCCAAAATTAAAAAACATTTAGGAAGATATGTTTCAATCGTTTTTGGTTATGGAAATAAAGTAACATTGGTATGCCAATTTAATAACTTTGCAGATCAAGATTATGTAAAAAAGAAACTAGAGCTTATTCATTCCAACTGGATTAATGAGAATGAAGAATCGCTAAAAATAGGGATTGGTACATGCTATCCAAGTATGGATAATATAGCAAAAAGTTACTCCGAAGCGGATAAAGCCCTTTCTTTTCTTATCTCGAGGCAGCTTAAAAGTATCGTAAATTATCAAGATATTGGCATTAATCATCTTTTTATTCACCAGCCCATTGATGACTTGACCTCTTTTGTTAATGAAGTTTTTAATCCTCTCCAATCTGATAAAGATGGTACTTTGGATTTGGAACAAACCCTGCTTGCCTATATGGAAAACGACCGTCAAGCTACACAAACAGCCAAACTTTTGCATATCCATGTTAATACTTTATATCAAAGGCTAAAAAGAATCGAAGAAAAGCTTCAAATTTCCTTTTCGAATCCAGAAGACATTTTAAAAATTCAGCTTGCATGTTATTTAAGAACTTCAATAGTCTCATTGACTTGAATTCCGGAATATAACTATTAAAGTATACCAATAGGGGAGTTCCTTCTGCTCCCTCTCTTTTCATCTTTATGTTATTTTTTATTTCCCAATTCATAGTGTTTGAACATGTAAACTGCTTGAACATTTCTCTGGATACCTCTTCCATGTTTTCTAATACCTTTTCTCATATAAAAAGCCTCTCTTTAAAAACTCCCCCATAAAAATGATTGGGCGTCAGTGATTTCAATATAAAACAAAAAGCATTAGAAAAGATAAAATTCTGAAAATTGTTCTTGTTTAGCACTTTAGCACTATAGTCGTATTAATCATTTCTATGTACACTAATGTTATTTCCCAGATTTATGGGACAATAGATTCTATTTAAATAAAGGTGATGCTATGAAAGTATTAGTAATTGATGATGAATTTAGTATTTTAAACCTCATTCGTTTAACGCTAGAGTTAGAGAAGTATGAGGTCTGCTTAGCTTCGTCCGGTAAAGAAGCCCTGGAGAGCTGGAAAGAAAATCCTGAAATGATCTTGCTTGATCTTATGTTGCCTGATATTGATGGCTATCAATTGTTCCGTACGTTTCGTGAACAAAATCCATATATCCCCATCATTATGCTTACTGCGAAAAGTCAACTGACTGATAAACTACTAGGTTTGCAGCTTGGTGCCGATGATTACATAGTAAAACCATTTCATAGTACAGAACTACTCTTGCGGATAAAGTCTATTGAGCGCCGGCTTCAAGCTCGTACCCTAAACGAAACAACCGGGAATCTCTTGCAGGCTGGTACCATTACCTTACATATTGCGGAGCGAAAAGCATTTGTGGATGGTAAAGAGATTAGTCTTACTTTTCGTGAATTCAATTTATTAAAATTATTTATTCAAAACAAACAGCGAGTGTTTACTAGAGATGATCTGCTAACAAAGATATGGGGCTTTGACTATATTGGACATACAAGAGCGGTTGATATTATGATTCAGCGCCTTCGTAAAAAACTTGGAGATGATGGCAATGACATTAAAACCATTTATGGTGTTGGTTACAAATTGGATAAATAAGAAATACCCTATGACATTACAAAGAAAATTAAAACGGACAATTTTATTTTTGCTTATTCCGTTAATGTTTTTACTGTATGCAATCGTTATGACACAGGTTAAGAAAAATGTGTATGAAAGTGCTGTCAGCTCTCTCTATACCATTAGCATTGAAGCGCAAGCCTATACCATGAACTACATAGCCCACAATCAGCAAAATCCAGAACAATCGTTACAAAGGAGCGCTTCACTTATTGCACCTTTTTTAGCAAAAAGGATGAATACACGTGTTCAAGTTTTTAGTAAAAATGGTGATTTACTTGCTGATAGTGAACGATCCACACTTACCTACCCCAACCAGGATATTAATAAAGCCTTAGATGGAACAAAAGCCTATACATTCCAGAAAACCACATCTGCTCCATTATTGCTCTACTCAAATCCAGTGTATGCAAACGAGCAAACCGTTGGAGTGGTGAGATTTCTTTATCCATTAAAAAAAGAAACGGATTTATTAATAAATATCAATGTTGTTTTCCTAACGACATGTTTCCTATTATCAATCATTGCTATATATGTAGTTGGACGTTTTTCACGTTCACTTAGCAGACCTATATTTCACCTTAGTGAGATGGCAAAACGGCTTTCAGAAGGACATTATGGAACAAAAATTGATTTAGCAGATTACGAGGAATTAAAGGAGCTTTCCCATTCGTTTAATGTGATGGCAAAAGCAATTGAGTTTAATGTTTCCCAGCTTGAATCGGAAAAAACGAAGCAAAAAGATTTTCTCGATCGAGTTACACATGAATTAAAAACACCACTGACAGCTATTTTAGGTTATTCCCGGCTCATCCCGAAATTACAAAAGCAAATCGATATCGAACAAAGTTTGTACTATATTTTAACAGAGGGAGAACGGATGCTAAGGCTAATTGAGGAGCTGTTAAAACAATCAAAGTTCGGTCAAAGTCATTTTACGATTTCACCGACCATAAGCGATATTGGAAAGCTGGCTGCTGATTCTCTTTATATTGTAAAACCAGCTTTAGAAAAACAGCTAATTTCTGTTGAAGGGTCTATTCCTGCTGTTTATATTGTGATGGATACAGATAAAACAAAACAAATTCTCTTAAACATTTTTGATAATATAGTCAAACATAGTGACGCCGCTTGCATTCGACTCTATTCAAAACAAGAAGAAGCCTATTTTCATGTATTTATTGAAGATGATGGAATTGGTATGGATGAAGCTTTCATTGCTGAATGGCAAGCAGCCCCTGCTCTTCAAAAAGCTTTTTCCACAAGCTTTGGAAATGGCTTTGGATTATTTATTTGTCGTGAGTTAATGAAACAACAAGGCGGACAAATGGACATCTTCTCCTCGGAAACTGGTACACTTGTAAAATTATCTTTTTTGCGCCCATCACATGTACAAAATATAAAATGATACATTTACGAAACAATTATTAGACAATTCAGAAACAATAGATAATTATACTAGAGAGGAGCAAGATAAAGTGACCAAACTCTTACCAATCATACTTCCTATCGCTTTGACTACTATGGGCGTATTGGCTATTAATTTGTTTACAAACTACTACTTTTATCATGACATTAAGGAGGTAAATGATAAACAAGAGGTGATCCAAAAAGCAGGAAACTCTCTTCCTGTGCAAGCAGTTATTACCCATAAGAATTGGGGAACGCTGCAAATTGATGATGAAGTTCGATTATACTCGATTACTTCACTACTAAACATTATTGAACAACAGCACAAGGCAATTGAGCTATTAAAATTTGAAAGCGATTTCCTCTCCTGTACGATCACGTACTTAAATGGTACAAAAAAAAGGTATTTCATCAAAGAATCACTTATAAAAAATGAATATAAGTATGACAGCTCCTATCCAAAGTCTACAGTGATAGCTTTATACACACATTTACTAAACTTATTTTATACACCCGAGAAAATAGCGACATTTGCTTCCCAGGCAGATGAAATAACATTAAAAGATCACGAACAACAGCAGTCGTTATCATCAAAGGAAAAAAACGCCTTTTTTCGTACACTTCAAACAGCGACAGAACTGAGCACCTATAAACTCTGGAATAATAGCCATCAGTCATTGCAGAGACCTAATGGCTATGTGACCATTTATCAAGATGAACAACAAGCGTCACTTAAAAGTGAGGCAATCATTCATATTACAGTTTTTCAAAACTATTTCACGGTTCGTTACCTTGGTGATCCAAATGGCAATGCTATTCATTTTGCGGGTGATTTAACATCTTTTTTACCTGTTGGGCGTAAGGAGTCATGATATGAAGAAATGGACACTTTTCGGCTTACTATCTATCATTACTGTTTTAATTTATAATCGTCCCTATGCTACCACAGCGATATCATATGGCAAGGATGGGATTCCCGATTTAAAAGGGCAACACCTTATTGCCTATGTTGCAGCACGAGAAGAGGTTGGCGAAGCATTATTATCATCTTTTTGTCAAAAGCGTGAATGCACGTATGAATTTCTGCGCCTCTCATCCGAGGCAGTCGTAAAACGTGTAAATGAAGAACGTCATGCCCCTAATGCAGACGTTGTAATTGGTGGTACACTCAATGCACATATCACAATGAAATCAAAGGACTTATCAACACCGATCTCTATCAAGCATAAAGGATCCCTTTCGAAAGAACTGTTTGACTCAGAGAACTATTGGTTTGGCTATGAAACTGTACAACTTGCCGTTACTGTTAATACAGTGCGTTGGCAAACCATTATGAATAATCAACCGATTCCTCCCTCCTTTTCACTTCAAGATTTAACAAATGAAATGTTTAGAGGAGAAATCGTTATGTCTGATCCAAACTTTTCTGGAACAGCCTTTTCATTGTTTTCATTCATTACACAATCAATGAGTAAATCTGAAGCACATTCCTTTGTGAAACAACTAACGGAAAATGCAGAGGCAGTTACAGTCAATGGTTTTTTCCCAGCACAAATGGTTGGTTCCGGCGAATATATGCTAAGCATCAATTTTTTAGGGGATCAACGGGTGCTGCAGGAAGCTGGTTTACCTATTAAAAGTATCGAACTAGAAGGCGCACCTATTTCCATTGCCGGTCTCTCAAAGCTAAAGCATGCTCCCCATGGACAAATTGCCGATTTATTTATTGAATTTTGTTTATCCGCTGAAGCAGCAAAAATTATAAATCAACTTTCGTCTGGTACACCAATTACTAACGTCAGTAAACATCACTTAAGCGCTCACTCAGAATCCACCTTTCAACAAACCGTTCAAGAGACTAAAGAACTTATTGAATATTGGAATGAACTACGGTTAATAAAGTATTAATTTTTTGGAAAAATCTAACAAATTATCTAACTAAAAAAAATGTTAAAGAAACTAGGGTGGAGGGAAATGACAATGGTCAGTTTTCGTAAAAAAATGATGGGAATATCGTTTGCAGGAGTGATAGCACTCGGTTCACTAGGTACGGGAAACCTGATGAGCAGTATTAAGGTAAAAGCCGATTCGAAAAGTAAAGGAAATCAGCCCAAAAATGTAATCATGATGGTCATGGATGGGACAAGCTCGACAGCCACAACCTTAGCTCGTTGGTATAAAGGCGAACCTCTTGCCCTTGATCAAATCGTGTCAGGCGGTGTTCGTACTTATTCAGCTGAATCAGCTATTACTGATTCAGCGCCGGCAGCAACTGCTTTAGCAACAGGCAATAAATCGAATGCAGGTTACGTAGGCGTATTGCCTTCTGTTGTAAATTCGCCTGGCCTAGAACCGATTAAGGAAGAAGATAAGTTACGTCCGGTTGCTAATGTCTTAGAAGGTGCAGAACGTTCAGGGAAGGCAACTGGAATTGTTGCTACAGCTGAGATTCAGCATGCTACACCAGCTGGCTTCTCGGCCCACCATGCTAACCGCAATAATTTTGAAGTACTTGGTGAACAACAAGTCTACCAAAATATAGAGGTTGTATTGGGTGGCGGCAAGGCCGCACTTCAGCCTGCAACAAACAATGGAATCCGTCAGGACAATGAAAATTTAGTAGAAGTCATTAAAGAGAAAGGTTACGATTTTGTTGAAACAAAAGCAGCTCTATTAAACTCGAAATCCAATAAAATCTGGGGCTCCTTCTCCAATGCTGCTCTAGCCTACGATTTTGATCGTAAAGTCCTTCATCCTGAACAGCCGACACTTGCTGAGATGACAAACAAAGCAATTCAAGCATTATCAAAAGATAAGGATGGTTTCTTCCTATTTGTAGAGGGAAGTAAGCCAGACTGGGCTGCACATGGCAACGACGCCATCGGGATAATTAGCGATGTACTGGCATTTGATGCAGCCGTTGCAGAAGCGTTAGAGTTTGCTAAAAAAGATGGGAACACCATGGTAATCGCCGTCGCTGACCATGGTAACAGCGGTATTTCCATCGGCAGCCTTAATACCAATAAGACCTATTATAAAACACCTGTATCTGCCTACATTGATCCGCTAAAAAAGGCAGAATTGACACTTGAAGGTGCAATTAGCCAACTAAAAGATGATTTATCTAATTTAGAAGAAGTGGCAGGACTTTACGGCCTAGATAACTTAAATGTTGACGAAAAAGAGAAGTTAAACACAGCTCAAACAAAAGCCGATGTTGGTCCAATCCTGGTTAAATTATTGGCGGATCGTGCGAATATTGGGTTTACGACAGGCGGTCATACGGGTGAAGATGTATTCTTATATTCTTACGGTCCACAAAGGCCTTTCGGGTTCATAGAAAATACCGACATTGCAAAGTTAATGGCTAAAGTTATGGGCTTTGACTTAAATGAATTAACAAACAAATTATTCATAGATGCTGAGTCTGCCTTTAAAACAATTGGTGCAGTTGTAACAATTAACAAAACAAATCCAGCAAATCCGGTATTGGTCGTCACTCACAAGGGCTCTACAGCAGAATTACCTGCAAATAAAAATATTATTCGTATAAACGGTAAAGACTACGAATTAGGTAGCGTTGTCGTAGAAAGTAACGGCAAATACTATGTACCGGAAGAAGCAGTTAAAATTTTCAAAAACCATTCTCGTTAATCCTTAGAAAAGTGTTAAAGAGAGGGGCTTTTCAGCCCTTCTCTATCCTCTCGTGTCGCAAAAAATGCAAGAAATTTTAGTATTGATACGATAATCAACGCGTTAAATAAACGAAGGTGACTCAATATGAGTCACCTTTTTATTATATGTTTGTAATAGCATTAGCTAAGGTATTGACCAATGCAAAAACAACGTTAAAGGGAAACCTCGGAGCCCCCTGAATCCGTTGTAATACCTTCCATAACTTTCAGACGGCTTTCCCCGCCAGGCGCTCCGTGCTGATGGATACGCTGAAATGTATCGATTTGACTGTGAAACCCTCCGCAATATATCTCCGCCATCATTACGCAGCATTACCCCCTAAATCGTAATTATTCCGACTTTCTTCTGTTATATACCCCGTATAGGTATACTCGTAATGACGTTAGCACAATCGGGCATAAGAGGTAGGAATAAAAAGGGTAACAACAAAGGAATGGAGGTTATCTTATGGGAATACGGCTTTGTTTCGACTGCGAACCCATCTGCTGCGATATTTTTGTGCTTTTTTCAATAGTTCCAGAGGGTTGGTTTTTAGGGATTACTCTTTTTTCTGGTACACCATATGCTGTTTTAAATGTCGATGAAGAAAACTGTTCTATTACCGTTGTTGATCCGAGTGGTGAATCGCCTGATCCACCGCAGGTTATTTCGTGTACTGACTTAACAGGAAATGTGGAAAGCTTATTCTTTGCTGCAAACTAATTAAGTTAGACCCACGATTCCTGCAATTTTAACCGTCTTAATGGCGGTTATTTTTATAGGTTTTCCTCCTTTTGCGCCTATTCAACGACCACCACTCCGACCACATTCTCGAAGACGTTACTTCTCCTCATGTTAAGAAGTTCAGATATTCAGTAAAGCTTTTATTTCAGCTGGTGTAAAGGCTTGTATTTCATCTTCTGGAGTTTTAATCGGCTTAAATTTTTCGTGAATAGGTATTTCAATCCATCCTTCTTGATAACAATATCGCAAGAAAGCACGATTGGTTCTGATACATACATTAACAGTAGTTGGTTTTAAACCTTGGTCATTAAGCATATATCCAATATAATTTCGAAACAAGTCAACAGTAACCTCTTTATTTGGAACATCTCCACCTAAGTAATCATTGAGATAATGAAAATGTTCATAATAGCCAAGGATTGTAGGCTTTGCCAAACCCTCAGTTTGTTTGATGGCCATAAATCGCTCAAACATTTCAAAGAGAGTCATCTTTTGTTCAGTTTGTTTGAACCGTTTAATATTCTGTGTATTTCTTGAACCTTTCCGATGAGTTTTCCTTACCGTTTGCATAAAAAAATCCACCTTTCTTATGAATTCGGTGGATTTGACACACTAGTACACCTAAAATCAGTCGCACTAGTACTATGTAATTTTTAGAAAATACTGGTGACATTTTACTTTGAAATCACTGCTCTAACAGCCGGAAAAACCGAGCTTAAAAACAGTCGAAACCGTTGATATGACTGTGTTTGGTTGGCGGGACTGCGTGGGAATCGAACCCACCAGACCTGGCACGCAGGTCTCAAGCAGTTTTGAAGACTGTGGAGGACACCAGTACCCCATTCAGCCCCATCAGTGTAAAAAGTATTTTGAAATAAAAACTTTATTTGTAACCATAATACAATGAATTATAGTAATAAATCAATAGAAGTGCCCATTTTGTCATTATTCCGACAAGTATTGCAACTATCAGATATATTTACTATTGGAGCCTCTGCTTGTCATCCACACCAAAAACAGACTATAATAAGATGAAAAATAGTTTGACGTAGGTGAATCAAATGCAATTAACTGGTTGGTTTCTATGGTTTATTTTAATATGGATTTTTATTTTTGCAGGTTCCATGGCCATTGGCGGCTTTTTTATGTTCCGAAAATTTTTAAAGAGAATGCCTAAAGATGATGGAAAGTCGGCGATGGATTGGGAAGAATACTATGTAAATGAAACTCGCCACCTTTGGAGTGAAGAGGAAAAAGCACTTCTAGAGGATTTGGTCAGCCCTGTTCCAGAATTATTCCGTGATGTTGCACGACATAAAATTGCTGGAAAAATTGGTGAGCTGGCACTTAAAGAAAAGGTTGATAAAATTACGGAAGAACTCATCATCCGCGGTTATATTCAAGCGACACCAAAACGGGATCACAAGTTTTTACGGAAGAAGCTTTTTGAAAACAGAATCGATGTTGCTCCTTATGAGCATTTATTCTAAACCGTCAACTCATGACGGTTTTTTATTTTACCCAAAGAAAAAACACTGATAACTAGATCAGTGTTTACATTCCATTTAGCTCACTTGCTAGTTTCTTAAAATCACGATACATCGCAATCCGCCAAGGGACAATCATACTGAAGGCCAGCAAGAAGAACATACCGCTTAATTCTCCAAAATCGATGGTGGTGCTTAATATTGATTTTAATCCGAGTCTTACAATGAGTAATCCAGCCAATATATACATAAAAGCCTTGGACCGTTTTAAATAGATCTGGTTGTCACGGATTTCGAATTTAGAAGTTTTGATTAACAGTATTGAAAATAACATTCCAACAATGACGACTTCTAAAATCTCCATCCCTGTTAATCTGAACTCCGGTACAACATACATCAGCGCCCCGGTCGACATAAAGAGCGGAGGCAGAAGAATCTTCTTCGCATTGGTAGGTTTCTTTGCAGCCTTTATTCTTACAAATAAGGCGAGAATCCCCATAAAAACGGCTCCTATTGAAGAAACAACAACGAAGTTCATAGGTACCATCCCCTATTGTCTATAATTTATCAAATCTATATTCATATTATTTTACATCCTAAATTAGAAACCCGTAAAGCCCCCAAACATTTGAGTAAAAATGATAATGATTTTTGTCATCCAGTCAAAGTAGAGCACGACCCCCATGACAATCATGAGATATCCGCCAATCTTCATAATTTTAACGCTGTTTCGTCGTATCCACTGCATACGGCCTACAAAGAAACTCATGATCAAAAACGGAATCGCAAATCCAATTGAATAAGCAGTCATATATAATACCCCTGAACCAGGGTTAGATCCTGCAAGAAGGATTACAGAAGTTAAAATAGGTCCTGTACATGGTGTCCAGCCGGCAGCGAAAGCCATGCCTATCAGGACGGATCCAATATAGCCGGAAGGTCGGTTTTTAAATTCAAAACGGCGGTCCCTCATAAGGAACTCCGGCTTGAAAATCCCCACGATCATTAATCCGAAAATGACGATAAAGATTCCACCCAGCTGGCGAATTAAATCTTTATATTCAAGGAAGAATTGACCGATAAAAGACGTTCCAAATCCAATCGCGATAAAAATAGCGGAGAAACCAATTAAGAAAAAGATGGTATGTAAAAGACTGCGCCTTTGCAGCATAGCATTTTCTGCCTTTAACTCTCCCACTGACATTCCTGTTATATATGATAAGAATGCTGGATATAGGGGTAAACAACATGGTGATATAAAACTAAGAAATCCTGCACCTAACGCTAAAAATATATTTAGATCAGACATATTAACACTCCCACTGTAGTCGATACTTCTACATTTTAACAAAGTAATAGGATAAATGATAATGGTTTACATGAATATTTTGTGTCTACCTGCTTTTATGTATATTCTATACAGTATATTGTCAAAAACTCTTAATCTATTCTCTTTTTAAATGGATATTTATTTACAAATATCTTGGATTTATTCCCATCATAGGTTATACTAGTAAAACGTTGGTAGCTAATTTCCTATTCCTATTAATGGAGTTTCTCCAGAAAGGGCATCGGCCGTCATGAAAAAAGAACTAGTCGCACTGATTGAAAAAAAGCGTGCTGAAATGATTCAGGTTGCCATCACCAACGGCTTGACTTCCTCTATTGCGATTCGCTATAGCCAGGAACTCGACCAACTATTAAATGAATACAATCGAAAATATAAAAACACGTTTTCACTTCAACTTAAAAACTAGTAAAGCCTGGCTATTTCGCCAGGCTTTACTAGTTTTTTAATTGACGACGTCCTCTAATTTTTCAAGAGCTCCATTTTGCAATAGGAACATTTTATGATATAAGCCCCCAAGTGCCAACAACTCTTGGTGTGTACCTCTCTCCACAATTTCTCCTTGATGCAATACAAGAATAAGATTGGCATCTTGAATCGTTGAAAGCCGGTGGGCAATCGCTATTGTTGTTCGGCCCTGACGCATTTTCGCCAGTGCTGTTTGAATCGCCTCTTCTGTTTCCGTATCAATATTAGCTGTCGCCTCATCTAGAACCAGGATTTTTGGGTTCGCTGCAATCGTCCTTGCGAAGGCGATTAATTGCCGTTGACCACTTGAAAAAGTGGATCCTCGTTCTACTACCCGATGGTCGTAACCATCTTCTAATTTATCAATAAACGTATGTGCCTGAACAAACCGAGCGGCCGCCTCCACCTGTTCATCTGATAAGGTTTCATTATGCAAACGGATATTGTCTTTTATCGTTCCATAGAATAAGAAAGGATCTTGCAGGACGAGTCCCATTTTTTCTCGCAGCTCATCTTTGGAAAAATGACGAATCGATTGGCCATCAATGATGATATCCCCCTTCTCGAATTCGTAGAAACGCATAAGAAGGTTGATAATCGAACTTTTCCCGCTCCCTGTATGTCCGACAAGGGCCACCGTTTCCCCGGGATTCGCTGTGAATGAAATATTTTTCAGTACATCGCGGTGTCCATCATAGGAAAAAGTTATATTCTTAAACTCAATTTTCCCTTGTTCGATATGGATGTTTTGATCTTCCTTTTGCGCTGGTGCCAATTCTTCCTTATCTAATAGGCCAAATACTCGGGAACCGGCCACAATTGCTTGTTGATAGAGAGAAAGCCTCATCATCATATTGTTTACTGGCTCAAAAAATCGCTCAAGATAGTTCACAAAGGCGTATAATACACCAATTTCCACGACGTCTTGGAAACTAGTAATTCCAAAATAATTTAAGACGATGATTAAAGCCAAAACCGATATCAGGTCTACCGCAGGTCTTAGCAATAAGCCATCCACTTTTATATTCTTCATGCCCGCCCGGTAATGATTATCGTTAATATCTCCAAACTCCTCACGAAGTCTTTTTTCCTGGCGAAATACCTGAATGATGCTCATTCCTTGAAGCGACTCACTAAGCTTGGCATTCAATTGACTTAATCGTTCCCTCATATCTAAATAATAGCGTGCGCTAAGTTTTCGATATAATGCCATGACAAAGATAATTAAAGGTATGATGACGATACAAAACAAGGCAAGCTTTACATCGAGCATAAACATCGTAATAAAGATCCCTGCGAGTAAAAATCCACTCTGAATAAAAGTTGCAAGAACGGTAACAAACATATCCTTAATCGCTTCCGTATCATTGGTTACCCGGGAAACAATACTTCCCGCTGGAGTTTGATCAAAATATTTTAAACCAAGTGATTGGACTTTAGAAAAAACATCAATCCGGAGCTGTTGGATAATTTTTAACGCAATCTCTTGAAATTTTACTAGTTGAAAAAACATGAGAATCGACTTCACGATTTGAATTCCTAAGTAACTGACTCCTAAAACTACTAATGGCTGAACGTCAAGATTACCGGGTGTGAGATAATCATCGATAAAGATTTTGACTAAATACGGCCCAACTAATTCCCCAATTGTTGTCAACAGGAGCAGACCAAATGCCAGAACTAATGATTTTTTATGGGGATTTGTATAGGATAGGAGCCGGTATAAGACATTTCTTTGTTCTTTTTCCGTCAGCTGCACGTTTTTTTCCATCTTAATGTCCTCCATGCTCCACTAATTCTTCTAACTGCTGGCGCAAATACATTTCCTTATACCAGCCGTCATTTTCCATTAATTCATCGTGTGTTCCTCTTTCCACTACCCTTCCCTCATCGAGAACAAGAATAAGATTGGCATGCTGAATCGCACTTAAGCGATGGGAGGTAATAATGGTGGTTTTTCCTTCACGATTTTCCTTTAATTCAGAAAGAATTGCTTCTTCCGTTTTCGCATCGACCGCGGACAATGAATCATCCAGTACTAATACTTCAGGATTCATCAATAATGCACGTGCAATGCTGATACGCTGTTTTTGTCCTCCTGACAGCGAAACCCCCCGTTCTCCTACAACCGTTTGATACCCTTCCGTAAATTGAAGAATATCATCGTGAATGGCCGCTAATTTGGCGGCTTCATTAATTTTTCCTATTTCTATAAACGGATTTGTAAAGGCAATATTTTCCGCAACTGTGGCTGAAAATAAAAAGTGATCCTGCGGTACATAACCAATTGCTTCACGTAATTTCTCTAGTTTATAGTCCTGGATGCTTCTGCTTCCAAATTGGATTTCTCCGTTATAGTCTTCGAATTCACGAATCAGAAGCTTTAATAAGGTGGTTTTTCCTGCTCCTGTTTTACCAACGATCCCCAGCGTCTCTCCTCTTCTTAACAAGAAATGGATCTTTTTTAAGATCGGTTCTTTTTCCCCTGGATAGGTAAAAGAACTAAGATCATATTGAATATCACCGCTCGGTACGATTTCTAGCGCACTTTCCTTATCGGTGATATCGACCTTTTCTTGCAGCAGGTTGGAAACTCGGTCGTAGGAAGCACGGCCGCGCTCGACTATATTAAACAACCAGCCGAATGCTAACATTGGCCAGATTAACAAACCCAAATATGTAGTAAAGGAGATTAATTCACCGATCGTTAATTCTCCCGCCAACACATATTTGGAACCAAACGTAATCGCAAGGAAAAAAGAAATTCCAACAATGATGGAAATCGTCGGGTCATATAGAGAATCAATTTTGGCGACGACGATGTTTTTTTGAACAACATCTTCCGATTGTTTCCTGAAACTCTCAATATCTTCCTTTTCCTGCCCAAATGTTTTGATAACCTTGATCCCCGTAATGCTTTCCTGTGTTTTATCGTTTAAATCCGAGAATGCTTCCTGGGCTTCATGAAACGTCCGGTGAAGCATCGTTCCAAACCAGCTCGTTAAAATAGCCATTAAGGGCATCGGTAGTAAACAAATTAACGTTAATTTCCAGCTGATGGTAAAAGCCATGGCCAGAATTACAAAACCACCAGTAGAAAGAGAATCTACTAAAGTTAAAACCCCTGCTCCCGCTGTCTGTTGAATCGCCTGCAGGTCATTAGTCGCATGAGCCATCAGGTCCCCGATCCTCCGCTTTTGATAGAACGCCGGCGACATATTGGTAAAATGATAATAAAGACGATTTCTTAATAACTTACTAAGTTTAACCGCGGAACCAAAAATCATAATTCTCCAATAATATCGGAGCCCATACATCGCTAATCCTGCAAGTGCTAATAGCCCGGTCCATTCTAGCAATAGACCCTTCGTCAAAGTTCCATTGTTGATATGATCCGCAATAATTCCAATCACCTTTGGCGGCAGCAGTTGAAGCATCGCAACAAACATCAAAATAATGATCCCAGAAATATACGCTTTCTTCTCTTGTTTAAAAAACCAGCCTAACTCTAAGAATACTTTCATATTGAGTTCCCCCGAATGATACGACTTCGATAACGACCAAATTTCCCCTTATTGTTATTCTAGGAAAATCAATCCAATTCGCGTCTCGAAGTATTATTTTACCAAATATTTTAAAAATAATAAAGATTAAGACGTCTTTTTCAGTATGAAAAAAGCACCCAAAAAAATGAGTGCTACTCCTATACTCTTGCTTTAACTATTACTTACCCTAAAGTTGATTTTATAGGTTTTTCCATCATTTTCATTAAGAATGGAATGTGACACATAAACCCCTTTAAGTACCTTTCGTTGACGATCAAACAGGATATAATCTTGACCAATTTTAAATGCTTTCATTACACTATTAAAGATTTCTGAATCCCCATAAGTTTCTTCTCGTATTATTTCCTGGGTGGACGCATCAAGAATTTGTAATTTAAACAATAACCAAACCTCCCTGTTACATTGATGTATTACGATATGCCATAAATTTCTTTATGATATAACGTTTGTCCTAATAGAAAAACAGGAATAGGATTTATTTATCAATAAAATAATCTTCAATAGTAAACACCAATTCTACAAATGAGAGGGGCTTTTTTATTTTACAAAAAATTAACAAGGGTTTTATTCATGTTTGACAAATTATATACATAAGCAATATTAAAGAAAGGAAGTGGAGAAAATAAAACGCCAAAGAACATTTTTTTTAATTAATGATCTAATTTTTGAAGTCAATAAACCTGAAATAACACTAAAGAAAATTAGAGTTGCAGAGGTAAAAATTGAAAATGAGGAATATAAAGTATTACGAAGAGAATTCGATGAAGATATTTTTAATATAGAAAAATCACACCAAGGATGGTTAATAACAGAAAAAGAATAACCCCCTCTCAATTAACTGAATGAAATGCAAGCAAAGCCCTCCGGTTAAGGAAGGCTTTTTTATTTTATTAACTAAGAAACTTTTTCATAAATAATAAAAATATTTGTCCTTCAACTTCTTCTAATAACAACAAAAAAACCACCTTTTACGGTTATCATTCACCGGAAAAAGTGGTTTTGAATTAGTTTGATGAAAGATAATGCAGTTATAAAACAAAATAGTGTGCAAATTCACTCTACAACAAAATGTTGAAGAATACTTGTCCTACAAGTGCTTATCAACCAACTTCAAACCCTTGATAAATAATTATTTTATTTACCTTGCTGTTTATTCATAGCGGCCATCATTTGGTTGATTTTCTTCTGCGATGGTTTCATGCCCATTTGCATCATCATCATTTTTAACATTTGTTCATTGATTGGCGGATTTTTCTTTAAATAGCTCATCATATATCGGCGAGCAATGAAAAATCCTAGCGCTACACCAGCGATCAATGCTAGTATACCAACTAGAATGTACATACCCATTTTATTTCCTCCTTCATGTTGTTCATTCTACAGTGTACTAAATAAAACAGGATTATACAATAACACTTTCGCTTAAGATTAAACATATTTTCGTTCTTTAATGGGCTTTAACCAGCCAAACCTCTGATGATCCATATCGAGTGCCAAAAATGAGGATTCACATTTTCGAAGCACTTCAAAAAAGACCGTTTCGGCTTCATAGCTTCCTGTTGCTTGGATAGTAATTAAATCTTGAAAAACCTGTAATTTAGCTTTACTTAGTTTTCCACTTAATTCAAATGAGTATGTACCCTGTTCCGCACGAAATCCCTTTTTTTTCCCTAATTGTTTCCGAATTAAATTATGAATCTTTAAAACTTCAACTGTTTTTGTTATATAATTTATTTGTTTTTTTGTAATAAACTTAAGCTCGCCTTCTGCTTTGTCGTGTTCCCGAAAAAGCTGAAAAAATAAACGCTCTCTTCCGAAGTAATGGGCGGCAAATTCATCTTCAATTAAATAAAGCTGATAATTCCTCACCACGATCTCCCCTTCGTTGATAACACTTTCTATCATTATAAGGAAACTCTACTAAAACATTTGTCTTAAGGTGGCAAAAACTTTCACTTTTTTTGTCGAATTCATAAAATTCTCACAAATTTATTATATCCTACTAATATTTGGATTGCACCACCTTTAGAGAAGATGCACTAAATATTCAATAATAACGCAAAAAAGGAAACAGCCTTAATGCCGTTTCCTTCGTTATACATTCGTTTATTTTTGTAAAAGGGCTTTTACTCGTGCAGCAACATTGCCTACACTAAAGCCGTATTCTTCCATAATTTTTTCGCCAGGTGCACTCGCTCCAAATTTATCGATTGCTAGTACGTGACCTTCGTCACCTGTATATTTGTGCCAGCCCAGAGAGGCTCCCACTTCGATACCCAGGCGCTTTTTCACTGTTTTAGGAAGAACAGATTCTTTATATTCTTGTGACTGCTGTTCGAAACGATCCCAAGACGGCATGCTTACGACCGATACATGAATCCCTTCTCCGGCTAATTCCTTTTGTGCTGATACTGCAAGACTTACTTCTGAACCAGTAGCTAGTAATAATGCATCTGGAGTTTCTTTATCAGCAGGTGAAATTACATAAGCACCTTTTGATACACCATCTTGAGCAAGCTGATCTGTTCCTTTAAGTGTAGGTAAAGCTTGACGCGTTAACACTAGTGCAGTTGGCTTATCAGTAGACTGTACTGCTAATCTCCAAGCAGCCGCTGTTTCGTTTGCATCTGCCGGACGAATAATTGAAAGGCCAGGCATTGCGCGTAATGCAGCAAGTTGTTCTACTGGCTCATGAGTAGGACCGTCTTCCCCAACAGCAATACTATCGTGTGTAAATACATACGTAACAGGAAGTCCCATTAACGCAGCAAGTCGGATTGCCGGACGGAGATAATCAGAGAATACAAAGAATGTTCCACCGAAGATCTTTACCCCGCCGTGTAACGCAATCCCGTTCATCGCTGCACCCATTGCAAATTCACGGACACCAAACCAGATATTACGGCCTTCATAAGCATCAGGCATATAGTCCTTTTCGCCTTTAAGCATCGTATTATTAGATCCTGCAAGGTCTGCAGATCCCCCAAATAGGGTTGGTAGATTTTTTGCAATGCTATTTAAAACTTCACCGGAAGATGCACGTGTTGCCATACCTTTTCCTTCATTATATACTGGAATATCCTTATCCCAGCCTTCAGGAAGTTGATTTTTTAATGATAATTCAAGTTGAGCAGCTAAGTCCGGATACTCCTTCTTATATTGCTCGAAAAGGTCATTCCATTCTTTTTCCTTCTTCTCACCGTTTTCAACAATAAGCTTCTGGAAGTTTTCATATACTTCCTGTGGAACATGGAAATCTTCCTCAAAAGTCCATTTATAAGCTTCTTTTGTTAATTTTAATTCATCTGCGCCTAGTGGTGCACCATGAACTTTAGAAGTTCCTGCACGATTTGGTGAACCATAACCAATAACGGTCCTTACTTCAATCATAGTTGGTCTATCAAGATCTCCTCTTGCTTCATCAAGAGCTTTCGCGATTTCTTCAAGATTATTGCCATCTTCAACGCGAATATATTGCCATCCATACGAAGAAAAACGTTCTTTTACACTTTCAGAAAATGATTTATCTAAATCACCATCTAGAGAGATATCATTTGAATCATACAGTACAATTAGACGGCCTAATTTAAGGTGCCCTGCCAGTGATGCTGCCTCTGCAGATACACCCTCCATTAAATCACCATCACCACAGATGCTATATGTATAATGGTTAACAAGCTCATAATTCCCTTTATTATAAACGCCAGCCATATGACGCTCAGCCATTGCCATTCCAACAGCCATCGCAATCCCTTGTCCAAGTGGACCTGTTGTTGCCTCTACCCCTTCAGTATGTCCATATTCCGGGTGCCCTGGAGTCTTACTTCCCCATTGACGGAACTGCTTTAAATCATCCATTGATAAGTTATAGCCGGATAAATGCAGCATGCTATATAGCAATGCAGAACCGTGCCCGGCGGATAAGACAAAGCGGTCGCGGTTAAACCACTCTGGGTTTCTTGGATTATGGTTCATATAACGAGTCCATAATGTATAAGTCATAGGTGCCGCACCCATTGGCATTCCAGGGTGTCCTGAGTTTGCCTTTTCAATCATATCAATTGATAATGTTCGAATCGACGTTACTGATAAAGCATCAATAGTATCAAACATGAAATACACCACTCCTGATTCACTAGGATTAAAGATAATAACAACCTTAATATTATAGTTCAGTGAATTTTAATTCAACAAATAACCTTGCAATAAAAACATAAATCCACTTTGTTTCTTATTTTGACACATAGATTCCCTCTTTATGTAAAAAAGGAAAACATATAAATGTTCTCCTTTTTATTAATGAAGAGTATTTTTCTTCCGTGCTTTAATTTTTTCAGGTGTTACATCGTTGCCTTCTGGATCTATTATTTTGGTATTTGTTAGTGTATCAAGCATTGCATTACGGAATGTTGATAAATATTCACTGCGAAGCTTTGATTGCTCCTTGGCTTCTACTTCCGTTAATCCAGAGGATTTTGCTTTTCTGGCCAATTCATTGATTCTAGCCATTTTTTCTTTTGAGAGCACAATGAGCCCCCCTTTCAGTACATATTACAAAGTCCAATTTTACTAAAAAAAAGACCATCTCACAAGTAAACGGTCTAGTCTTCTTGTGATTCCATATATTCTTGGTATCGTCTATGTACAGTTGCTTTAGAAATATTATATCCAAAACCTCTTAAAGTTGCGGCAATTTCTGAAAAAGTAAGCTCATTTTTTCTTAGACGGACTATTTCTGTAATAGGGACCTCTATTTTTTCCCTCCCGGAATGCAGCCCACGATTTTTTAAATTTTTCTCTGGCTGATATCCTTTGCTTACCGCCCTTTTCATACCTCGTTTAATCTTAATATTATGTAGTTTCCGCTGATATTCTTCTACCATTCCGACTATTTTAAGAACCATGGAATCGGACTCAGATAGTTGTAATTCTCCGTTATGAGAAATGCTGTAAAGCATCGCACCTTCTTTTAAAATACAATGTAACAATGCAATTTTGGCATTTCCCCTGCCAAGTCTTGTCTCATCCTGAATTAACACAGCCCCTGCAGCATTTTCTTTCAACAAATCTAATAAATGCAGAATACCATCCCTATCAAGGTCGTATCCGCTAGCTTGCTCTGTAATGATTTCTACTACTTCAAATTGATACTGATTGGCAAGTTGTACCAATTCTTCCTGCTGACGAGCTAATGAAGTCTCCTGTGTCTCTTTATTGGTACTTACCCTGCAATAAATGATTGCTTTCATTGGCTTATTCACCAGCCGCACTAGCTAATTCAGTTGGAATTTCATCATGATAATTAACCGGAATGATAATCTCTTCCCCTGGATAGATTCGATCTCCCTCAATATTATTATGTTGTTTAACCCAGCTTATAAATTCTTCATTTGAAAGACCATGCTTTTCGGAAAATTGCTCAGAGATTTCCCAAATAGAGTCACCTTCAGCTATAGTTACTTTTGTAAAATCTTCTACTTTAACAGAATTAAATTTTAATGACAGCATAAATGCCATTGTACAACTTAAGATCATCAGAATAATAGCATATGAGTATTGGTTCCAAATTTTTTTCATTTCACTAAACCCCCAACAGAATGTATGTTCGTTTTATTTGTTTTTATTATAATTAGAACACTTGTTTGTTGTCAACAATTATTCGAACTTATGTTTGTATAAATTTTCCGAACATGCTATAATTAAAATAACAATGAACCAGGGCGAGGTGTATCTATACCATGACAAAAATATCAAAACGGCAGCAGGATATCCTTGATTTTATTAAAGGGGAAGTAAAGAAAAAAGGGTATCCACCGTCCGTAAGGGAAATAGGAGAAGCAGTTGGACTTGCATCTAGTTCTACCGTACACGGCCACTTGGCACGCTTGGAGAGTAAAGGCCTGATTCGACGCGACCCAACTAAACCAAGAGCAATCGAAATACTAGAAATGGATGAGAGTGTAACAATTCCACGTAATAATGTAATCAATGTACCAGTGGTAGGTAAAGTTACGGCAGGTCTACCAATTACGGCAATTGAAAACGTAGAAGAGTACTTTCCGCTCCCAGAAAGACTTGCACCTGCTGATGAGCAGGTATTCATGCTTGAAATCATGGGCGAGAGTATGATTGAAGCTGGTATCCTAGATGGGGACTATGTCATCGTTAAACAGCAGAAAACCGCTAATAACGGAGACATTGTTGTAGCAATGACAGAGGAAGACGAAGCAACTTGTAAGAGATTTTTTAAAGAAAAAGACTATATCCGCCTCCAGCCGGAAAACTCTACGATGGATCCGATTATTTTACGGAATGTTTCGATTCTAGGAAAAGTTATAGGAGTTTACAGACATATTCATTAATAAAAAAGTCCAATTCGGAGATGAATTGGACTTTTTTATTTAGCTTCGGTTGGTTTGACCGAAATTTTGTCTGATTTCAGTTTTGGAGGCATTGCAGAGATCCTGCTTTGACCGAAATCCTATGAAGTTTCATCTTTGGGGCATTGCAGACCTCTGCTTGGACCGAAACCCTATCAAGTTTCATCTTTAGGGCATTGCAGACACCCTGCTTGGACCAGATTCATACTAAATTTCACTCTTCGGGCATTGCAGAGCGCCCGCTTGGACCGAACAACATACAAATGTCACTTTCCGGACAATGCAGGCTTCTCCTTCAAAGACCCACTTGTATATAATTGCCATATTATACAAAAATGTGTATTTTTACTCATTCTATAAATTTACACTATTAGTATAATGTAAATAACACCAAGAATTTACCTTAGGTCAAACTATATTGGGCTAAGGAGTGTGAAGAGTATGTTAGAAGACATTATTTTCTCGGTGGTTATTGGTGGACTGGTGGGATTTGTTGGACATGTTCGGAAACACAGAAAAATCATCATGCCGCGGAAAACAAAAAGGTTTATTTATCTGGGATTCCTCGAAGAAATGCTTCTAGGCGGGGTCGCTGCTCTCCTAATCGTCATGTATACCAACCCGACATCATTAGTAGAAAGTATCTTATTATCCGTACTTGCTGGCATTGGCGGTGATGTCATTATCTCAAGGATCCAACTGTTAAAAAGCGAAAAGTAAAAAAATAACCCAGTATGGAACCTATCCATACTGGGTCTTTTATTGCTTAATACGTGCTCATATATTGTTCGCGTTCCCAAGGGTGAACGACTGTACGGAACATATCCCATTCGATTTCTTTAGCTTCTAAAAAGTGTTCGAAGATGTGCTCGCCAAGACCAGCTACGATTACTTCGTCTGACTTTAACTGCTCTAATGCTTGAGCAAGCGTTGCAGGAAGATCGATGATACCTTCTTCGATTCTTTCTTCTTTACTCATTACATAGATGTTACGGTCAACTGGTGCAGGAGGAGTTAACTTATTCTTAATTCCATCTAGGCCAGCTTTTAGAAGAACAGCTAAAGCAAGGTATGGGTTTGCTGCAGGGTCAACACTTCTAACTTCTACACGTGTACTTAATCCGCGTGAAGCAGGGATACGAATTAATGGTGAACGGTTTTGAGCGGACCAAGCTACATAACATGGTGCTTCGTAACCAGGAACTAGACGCTTATAAGAGTTAACAGTTGGATTTGTTACTGCAGTAAAGTTTGGCGCATGTTTTAAGATACCAGCAATAAATTGACGAGCTGTATCACTTAATTGAAGATCAGCAGTCGGCTCATAAAATGCGTTTACTCCATTATTAAATAAAGATACATTGCAGTGCATTCCAGATCCGTTTACACCGTATAATGGTTTTGGCATGAAGGTTGCATGCAGTCCATGTTTACGAGCAATTGTTTTTACAACGAGTTTAAAGGTTTGAATTTGGTCACATGCTGTTAATGCATCCGCATATTTAAAGTCAATTTCGTGCTGACCAGGTGCCACTTCGTGGTGAGAAGCTTCAATTTCAAAGCCCATTTCTTCTAACTCAAGAACGATATCACGGCGGCAGTTTTCACCTAAATCGGTTGGTGCTAAGTCAAAGTATCCGCCTTGGTCGTTTAATTCTAGTGTTGGTTCACCTTTTTGGTCTAATTTGAATAAGAAGAATTCTGGTTCAGGTCCAAGATTAAAATCAGTAAATCCAAGCTCTTCCATTTCTTTTAACACACGCTTTAAGTTATTACGTGGATCTCCTGCAAATGGAGTCCCATCAGAATTATGAATATCACAAATTAAACGGGCTACCTTTCCTTTTTCCGCTGTCCAAGGGAATACTACCCAAGTGTTAAGGTCTGGAAATAGGTACATGTCAGACTCTTCAATTCTTACAAATCCTTCGATAGAAGAACCGTCAAACATCATTTTGTTATCTAAGGCTTTTTCTAACTGACTGATTGGAATCTCAACATTCTTGATAGTTCCAAGAATATCCGTAAATTGCAAACGAATGAATTTTACGTTTTCCTCTACTGCTAATCTTTTGATATCTTCTCTTGTATACTTTGCCATTTTAATTCCCCCTGCTTTTTTATTAAAAATTTCCTAATGGAAAAATCGGGACATATCACCTTGACGCAATGATGAACGATTAAAACGTCCGGCCTGTTGTAATTCCTGGCGTAAAAGATTTCTTAGCTGATCGTCTGTTAGTTGCTGTCTTGTTTTTTGGGCCTGCTGCTGCAGCAGATTTTCCTGCTCCTCTTTCATTAGAAGCAGCTGCTTTATACCGGCCATGTTAATACCTTGGTCAATTAAATCTTTAACTTCTAATAGTCTATCAATATCGTTTAAGCTATATAAACGTCTGTTTCCCTCGGTTCTAGCTGGAGAGATCAATTCGTGTTCTTCATAATATCGGATTTGTCTTGCTGTTAATTCTGTTAATTGCATGACGGTTCCGATGGGAAACAGTGGCATTGAGCGGCGTAATTCTTTTCCACTCACTTGAATTTCTCCTCTCTCTTTGCTAATTTATAATGCTATTATATTTCGTGTCAGAAAAGATGTCAATCATATGTTAGATTTTCTTACATGGTTTTTGCAAACAACAGAATCATTCTTAGTTTTTCCCTAGTTTAACTGAATTAACCCTTTTTCGGTTAAATAATCGACAGCTAAACAAACTGCAATTTTTACATGTGAGTAGGTTAACCCGCCTTGAACATACGCTTCGTAAGGAGGTCGAATAGGCCCGTCGGCTGTCAATTCAATACTAGCTCCCTGGATAAATGTGCCGGCAGCCATAATTACATCATCTTCATATCCTGGCATGTAGGCAGGGTATGCTGTTACATAGGAATTAACCGGGGATGCAAATTGTATAGCCTGGCAGAACGCAACCATTTTGTCTTTATCATGAAATTTTACAGATTGAATCAAATCGGTACGTGGTGCATTCCATTTTGGTGAACTGTCCATCCCTAATTTTTCAAGTATGGCAGCGGTAAAAACAGCACCCTTTAAAGCTTGTCCTACCACATGAGGTGCTAAAAAGAAGCCCTGATACATTTCCTGAAGGCTATAAAGAGAGGCCCCTGCTTCTGCACCGATACCTGGTGAAGTCATCCGATAAGAACACGCTTCTACCCATTGTTTTTTCCCAACAATATACCCGCCGGTTTTCGCAATGCCGCCTCCAGGGTTTTTAATGAGTGAACCAGCCATAAGATCGGCTCCCACGTGACATGGTTCTATCTCCTCAACAAATTCTCCGTAACAATTGTCCACAAAGACAACAACATCTTTTTTGATTTCTTTTACAAACTGAATCATTTCCTTAATTTCTGAAACGGTAAACGATGGCCGGGTGGCATAGCCTTTGGAGCGCTGAATCCCAATCATTTTTGTATTGGGTTTAATCTTTTCACTAACCCCGTTCCAATCAATAGTTCCTTCATCCGTTAAAGATACACTGTCATAGGAGATACCAAATTCTTTTAATGAACCGACTCCATTTCCGCGGATCCCGACAATTTCTTCAAGGGTATCGTATGGTTTTCCAGTAATATAGAGCAATTCATCGCCTGGGCGTAATACACCGAATAGCGCAATTGAGATAGCATGAGTTCCTGAAATAATTTGAGGGCGGACAAGTCCTGCCTCACCTCCCAAAACATCAGCAAAAACCAATTCCAGTGTGTCTCGGCCGATATCGTCGTATCCATAGCCGGTTGATGGAATAAAGTGCGAATCGCTTACCCTGTGTTTTTGGAAACTCTTTAAAACCCGATATTGATTGATTTCGATTCTCTCATCAATACTTTTATGTACTTCAGCAATTTGAGCTTCAACTTCCTTCACCATCTGCTGAAGCTTTTCCCCATTCTTTAACTGTTGAAACATGATGTTACTCCTATCTACTTTTTGTATTTCTGTAATTGCCCTGAAATTTGATGGTCCTTGAGCGAAAATCCTCTGCATTGATAGGTCTGACTTTCTTCATCAAAAACCAGCTCCCTAAGAATGGTCTCATTCTTCAATTGGGAAAGCAGTTTTCCTTCATTCGAAGGGATACTGACTTGGTAAGGTTCCATCAACTCGATCATTACATTTTCTAATTTTCTTTTCAGTTCATTACGGTCTTCCTCATCATGAGCGCTGATAAAGATCATATCTGTATTTGTTGTGGGAACGAAGTCAGGGTGTTTGATATCCCGCTTATTATATACCACTAGCTGCGGTACTTCTTTTACTTCTAAGTCCTCAAGAAGTTTATTAACCGTTTTTTCATGCTGAAAATAGTCTGCATTCGACATATCGACGACATGAAGCAGCAAGTCTGCTTCTTTCACTTCTTCCAATGTCGAACGGAATGCTGCTATAAGGGATGTCGGCAGGTCCTGAATAAATCCAACCGTATCCGTAATGAGGGTTTGGAAACCGCTCGGTAAGATTAACTTTCGCGTCATCGGGTCTAGTGTGGCAAACAATTGATTTTCTTCATAAGATTCTGCCTCTGATAACCGATTGAAAAGGGTTGATTTGCCGGCGTTTGTATAGCCCACGATGGCAATTTGGAAGGATTTATTTTTCTTCCTTCTTTCACGATAGCGGTCGCGGTGCTGGACGATAACCGATAACTGCCCTTTAATATCGTCAATTCTTCTACGAATATGACGGCGGTCTGCTTCTAGTTTTGTCTCCCCTGGTCCTCTGGTTCCAATTCCGGCACCGAGTCTTGATAAAGCCGTTCCCTGTCCAGCAAGACGAGGCAATAGATATTGCAGCTGGGCTAGTTCTACCTGAAGCTTACCTTCCTTCGATCGGGCTCTTTGTGCAAATATATCTAAAATTAGCTGGGTACGGTCAATAATTCTGGCATCTAATTCAGATGCTAAGTTTCGTTTTTGGCTTGGTGAAAGTTCGTCATTAAAAATAACTAAATCCGCTTCTACCTCTTCCACCAGTGCTTTTAATTCTTCTACTTTTCCTTTACCTATGTATAGCGCTGGGTGAATACGGTCGCGCTTTTGAC
Organism: Neobacillus sp. Marseille-Q6967; assembly: GCF_946151075.1. Taxonomy (GTDB): domain Bacteria; phylum Bacillota; class Bacilli; order Bacillales; family Cytobacillaceae; genus Neobacillus. The sequence goes on from NZ_OX267715.1 coordinate 2,462,916, forward strand.
TGACTGTCATGATGACTTCACCTTTTGCCGTTTCCGTTAAGGAACTTAACTCTTCCAAGGAATATTGAAAACGCACATCATCGAGCGCCGGTGTTTGGCAGCCTACTAATATGGCTCTTTCAACGCTATTTTCCTGTTCCAAAACAACACCCTGCTTTCCTGATTTTTTCTTATCTAATCATATCAAAAAACATGATAATACACTAATTTGCACTTAAAAAAAGATTTTTATTGATAAAATGCCATAAGGTGTTAAAATCAAATTGTTTATATAGAAATGTTTGAAGATTCTTATCACCGGGGAGAAACTAGATTATGACATGGGATGTATTAAGTATCATCGGCACAGTTGCTTTTGCAGTTAGTGGTGCGATCGTTGCGATGGAAGAAGAGTACGATATTTTAGGGGTGTATATTTTAGGGATTGTTACTGCCTTTGGAGGCGGAGCTATCCGCAATTTGTTAATTGGAGTTCCGGTTTCAGCACTATGGGAACAGGGATTATTTTTTCAGATTGCTTTATTATCGATAACCGCTGTCTTTTTATTCCCGAACAACCTGCTGAAGCACTGGCAAAAATGGGGAAATCTGTTCGATGCGATTGGGTTGTCAGCCTTTGCGATCCAAGGAGCAATCTATGCTGCAAATATGGATCATCCGTTAAGCGCAGTAATCGTTGCAGCCGTTATGACAGGAATAGGCGGAGGAATCATTCGTGATTTACTTGCCGGTAGGAAACCAATTGTGCTTAGGGCAGAAATCTACGCCGTTTGGGCGATTCTAGCTGGTTTGCTCATTGGACTAAAAATTGCTGTAAGCTCGTGGGAGTTATATACACTATTTGTCCTTGTAACCATTTTAAGGGTACTTTCCTATACTTTTGATTGGAAACTTCCTTCAAGAAGACTTGGAACCCATTAATAAAACGGCAGAACTTAAGTTCCGCCGTTTTTTTTAGTCTTCATCAAAAATTAAGTCATTGCTTCTTAAGGTCATTAATTCGTGACGGTCATAGTTATTTAACATTAACAGTCTCATTGCCTGGGCACGGATGGATTTTTCTATAATATTGCGTACATATCGTCCATTTGAAAAACTATTGGGACTGAGAACTGATTTTACCCAAATGAGATGGTCTTTTAATTTTTTTTCTGCCTCATGACTTAGGGAATATTCTCTTTCTATAAGCATACGGCCGGCAATTTCCATTAACTGTTCAATATTGTAATCCGGAAAATCAATTACTAAAGGAAAACGTGAATGAAGCCCAGGATTCAAAGTAAGAAAATAATCCATTTCACGTGAGTACCCTGCTAAAATCAGAATAAAATCGTGCTGCTTATCCTCCATATGTTTGACCAGTGTATCGATGGCTTCTTTCCCAAAATCCTTTTCTCCGCCTCGCCCTAACGAATAGGCTTCATCAATAAATAAAATTCCCCCCTGTGCCTTTTTAATTAAATCCCTTGTTTTTTGGGCAGTATGGCCAATATATTCTCCTACCAAGTCGGCACGTTCCGCCTCAATTAAATGTCCCTTAGACAGAACATTCATTTTTAAAAAAAGCTTTCCTATTAATCTTGCTACAGTCGTTTTCCCAGTACCTGGATTTCCCTTAAACATCATGTGGAGCGCTTGCTTCCTAGCTTTCAAGCCCAGTTCTTCACGTTTTTTATTCACATAAATCCAGGCATAAATTTCCTTTATCATTCGTTTCATATCTTCCATACCGACCAGTGCCCCGAGTTCATCCTCAATTTCTTTTAGAGCCGAGTGCTCCGGTGGAATATCCTTTGGAACAACTGGGGGAACAGGTAATTCCTTACTAAGTGATTTTCTCTTTTGCGAGTTGAGGACAACCTTAATTTGTCCATTACTTTTCATGCGAAATGGTTGATCCAAAGCTTTCACCTCTCATTCTGCAGACAGTTTACGTTAGGAAGCTTTTTATCACTGCTTAGAATTTACAAGACGTAAATTCTACTTTTGTACATTGACAAATTGGAAGAAGAACCGCTGGACCTGGACATTTGGTGCAGTCCTTTTATGCGTGTTCCAAACGAAAAGGAAACTCCTTCATTTATGTGTATTCACCTTTTTCCTTTTTTAACATCACTAAATAAAAAAGAGCCCATGGATTTTCCATGGACTCTGGATCTTTCATATGGGACGTGCGCAGACTAAGACTTATTGAGCATCCAAGTCAAGCTGAACATTTCTTTGCGGTGCAAAGGTTGAAATGGCATGCTTATAAACCAATTGTTGTTTTCCTTCAGATTCAAAAAGAACTGTAAAATTATCAAAGCCTTTAATTTGGCCTCTTAATTGGAATCCATTCAACAAAAATACCGTAACATGGGTGTTATCCTTGCGGCATTGGTTTAAAAATTGGTCTTGAATGTTAATCGTGGTTTTCATTTGTATATCCTCCTCTTTTATCTCTACTAATATGTATTCGATTTTACTTGTAGCTTTCCTTCAACATAATGAGAAATTTCGGTTATTTTTTTTGACAAATTCGCGACATCTGTCATATCAAACCATTCTACTTCCATTTTGTTGCGAAACCATGTTAATTGCCGTTTGGCATAGCGACGGGAATTTTGTTTAAGGTTTTCTATTGCGTCTTCCAAGCTTACCTTGTGATCAAGGTAATCATAAATTTCTTTATAGCCGATTGCCTGTATCGACTGACAATCACGCAAGCCCTGTTTATGTAATTGGCTGACCTCGTCAATTAAACCTTCTTCCACCATCAAATTTACCCGTAAATTAATCCGGTCATATAGTTTTTCTCTTTCCATTGTAAGCCCGATAAGAGCCGTTTGGTATAGCAAGTCAGGTTGCTGCTCTTTTTGTGACTCACTCATTATCTTACCAGTACAATGATAAATTTCAAGTGCCCGAATGACCCTTCTTACATTATTTGGATGTATCCCGGCAGCACTTTCAGGATCAATCTGTTTTAATTCCTCATGAAGTGCTTCATGTCCGATTATTTTCGCCCTTTCTTCAAGCTGTAATCGAAATTCTTCATCTGCAGGTGCATCAGAAAACTGATAATCATAAATGACGGATTGAATATAAAGACCTGTGCCGCCAACAATAATCGGCAATTTCCCTCTTGAAGCGATTTCCGTTATTTTAGCGCGCACCAATTGCTGAAATTCCGCAACTGAAAAACTTTCATCAGGTTCTTTTATATCAATCAAATGGTGAGGAATTCCTTCCATCTCATCTAATTTGACTTTTGCGGTCCCAATATCCATCCCGCGGTAGACTTGCATCGAATCTCCACTGATGATTTCACCATTAAAGTGCTTGGCCAATTCAATACTTAACTTTGTTTTTCCAACAGCTGTTGGACCAATAATGACAATTAACTTCTGTTTAACATCCAATATTTTCACACTGCCCTTTTATCCCAATTTCCTTGAAAGGAAGAACCTAATATCCCTTTTTCATTTGCTCCAGTTTCCTTAATGGTAACACAAGATTGCAAAGCAGTTGAACATCAAATCAGTATATACAAAAAATATCCATTATATGCACCCAGAGGTGGAAATTAATTTACAAACTAGAAAAAAATTTCTTTATAAATGACAAACTGATATCTTTTCTTTTACAAACCAATAACTTTTTTCAAGGCATTTTACAATCAGTTAACGTTTCATTTACAATCGCATCTTACCCCCTTTTTCATGGTAGGCTTAATCGTAGCTTATTTTGTAGAAAAATAGGGAAATTAGGTGAAAAGTATGTTATCAAGCTTTGAAATTGGAATCGACTTAGGAACTGCCAATATCTTAGTATATAGTAAAAATAAAGGCATCGCTGTCAATGAACCGTCAGTTGTGGCAATTGATACAGAAACAAAAAATGTTGTAGCGGTTGGAAAAGAAGCAAAAGAAATGATCGGAAAAACCCCTGAAAAGATTATCGCTATTCGTCCATTAAAAGATGGTGTAATTGCTGATTACGATGTAACGACCGATTTGTTAAAACACATTATGCGGAAGGCTTCAAAGTCAATGGGTTTTGCCCTTCGGAAACCAAATGTTGTAGTTTGTACTCCGTCTGGTTCAACAAGTGTTGAAAGAAGAGCAATTCAGGACGCGGTAAGAAATGCAGGGGCTAAAAAAATACAGTTGATTGAAGAACCTGTAGCAGCAGCTATTGGAGCAGGAATGCCGATAGACGAGCCTGTTGCCAACGTAATAGTTGATATTGGTGGAGGGAATACGGAAGTCGCCATCATATCCTTTGGCGGTGTTGTGGCCTGCCATTCGATTAAAATTGGCGGTGACCGTCTCGATGACGAAATCATTCAGCATGTTCGTAAAGAATATAATGTATTAATCGGTGACCGAACAGCCGAAAATATTAAGATGGAAATAGGCTATGCGCTCGTTGATCATGAGGAAATGCACATGGAAGTCCGTGGCCGTGACCTAGTTACTGGCTTACCTAAAACCGTTACTCTTTCTTCCTATGAAATTAGAAATGCATTAAAAGAATCATTGCTTCATATTTTAGAAGCGATTCGTGCAACACTTGAGGATTGTCCTGCGGAGCTTAGCGGTGACATCGTCGACCGCGGTGTTATTTTAACAGGTGGTGGTGCATTAATGAAAGGGATGGAAGAATGGTTAAGCAAGGAAATCGTTGTTCCAGTCCAACTGGCACCAAATCCGCTTGAATCTGTTGCAATTGGTACTGGTGAGGCTTTAAAATACATCCACAAGCTGCCAGCAGTTGCAAAATAATAATAGTAAAAAAGAGCTTTCACGTTGTGAAAGCTCTTTTTTTGCAACCTAATTATCTAATTATTTTTACATTACCCGCTTAAACATCTTTTCCATCTCGTAGGAGGAGTAGTGAACGATAATCGGTCTCCCATGCGGGCATGTGAACGGATCCGAAGCATTTCGTAAATCATCCAAAAGGACTTGGATTTCATCATTTCGTAAATGGCGGTTCGCTTTAATGGAGGCTTTACAGCTCATCATAATCGCGGCTTCCTCCCGAAGCTTTTTAATATCCACTTTTTTCATCGACAAAAGTTGTTCAATCATCTCTTCAATGATCAGCTTCTCTTCCCCTTTTGGAAACCACTGCGGATGAGAACGGACGATAAAACTGTTTAATCCAAATTCTTCGAGGAATACCCCGACCTTCTCAAGTTCATGTTGATATTCTTTAATTTTAATAAAATCATCGGTAGAATACTCAAAGGTCATCGGGACGAGCATTTCCTGCAGTTCTGCATGGACTTGTCCAACTTTTTCCCGGAAGTATTCATATTTTAAACGTTCTTGCGCCGCATGCTGGTCAATGATATATAAGCCATTTTCATTTTGAGCAAAAATATAGGTCCCATGCATTTGGCCGATCGGATACATTCGTGGAATTCTACTCTCAATAACAGCTTCATGATCTTCCGAATCCTCGAATGTTTTTGTTTCTATCGTTGGTTTAGCAGGGTTTATTGGAGGATTAGCTGGTTCCCAATCAATGGTTTCCTCTTCCCATTCAACCCTTTGGCTAGCTGGTTCTTCTTTAAATTCCATTCTAGTTGTTGTTTCCTGAACAGCAGCAGGAATAATCTCTTTACGCTCCCATTCAAAGTCCTTTTTTACAGGAGGAGCTGCTGTTCCTTCATCAAGAATCAGCATAGTTTGTTCAGACTTGGGTGTTTCCTTTTTCTCATTCATATAGGCGGTAGGAATGAGAATCTTGGATTTAAACGTGCTTTTTATCATGCCGGTTACAAGTTCATTCAGTTCTGCTTCTTTACTAATTCGAACTTCCATTTTTGATGGATGGACATTCACATCCACCAATAATGGATCCATTTCAATGTTAAGCAAAACAATCGGGTATCTGCCAATCGGCAGTAATGTGTGATAACCTTCCTGAATTGCCTTCGCTAATGGATAGTTCTTGATAAATCTCCCGTTAATCATCGTCGAGATATAGTTCCGTGACGCTCTGGTCACCTCTGGCATCGATGTATAACCGCTGATTTTATAATCGAGAGAAGTTCCAGAAACAGGTACCAGCTGCTTGGCTATTGCCATTCCATAAATGGAAGCTAATACTTGGCGGACGTCTCCGTTTCCGTTTGTTTGCAGGAGTTTACGTTCATTATGAATCAATCGGAACGCGACTTCAGGATGAGAAAGAGCCAGGCGGTTGACCACATCTGTAATATTTCCAAGCTCGGTATGAATGGTCTTTAAATATTTTAATCGGGCAGGAGTATTAAAAAATAAGTCCGTTATCGTAATATCTGTCCCGCGCCTGCTTGATGCTTTTTCAAATACTTCTACTTTTCCGCCTTCAATGACAACCCGATTCCCTGCTCCTTCACCGGTTGAGGTTTTCATTTCAAGCCTGGAAACAGAAGCAATACTTGGCAGTGCCTCACCGCGGAAGCCTAGTGTCCGGATACGGAATAAATCATTTTCATTCTTAATTTTACTCGTGGCATGGCGTTGGAAGGCAAGTAAAACATCGTCTTCTTCAATGCCATTTCCATTATCCGTAATCCGAATCTTTGCCAGTCCGGCCTCTTCTACTTCAATTTCAATCACTGTACTTCCAGCATCAATGGCGTTTTCAACCAGTTCTTTGACAACAGAGGCAGGTCGTTCTACCACCTCTCCAGCTGCGATTTTATTCGAAAGGGCATCATCTAATTGAATAATCTTTCCCATGGCCGATCACCTCCAACCTCTTAACCTTTTAACTTTTTCTGAAGCTCGTACAATACATTGATTGCCTGAAGCGGTGTTAAATCCAGGATATCAATTTCTTTCATTTTCTCAAGTACACGCTTTTCTTTCGATGTAAGTTCAGGCTTTTTCGTTTCTTTCGGTTCATCAAAGAAAGAAAGCTGCGCTGCTTGTTCTTGCACCTTCTTCTCTTCACAAGTTGCTTGTGCTTTATTTGTTACAGGAGTCGGGGGATCCGAATGTTCTAGTGCAGTTAATATTTCATTGGCCCGATAAATTAACTCTTTAGGAAGTTCAGCTAATTGCGCTACATGGATACCGTAACTCTTATCAGCGGGTCCCTCTTTAATTTTATGAAGAAAGACCACCTTGCCGTTATGTTCTATTGCACTAACGTGGATATTTTTCAACTTCCCTAGTTCTTCTTCTAATACAGTTAATTCATGATAATGCGTAGAAAATAAAGTTTTTGCACCAATTCTTGTATGAATATATTCAATAATCGCCTGAGCCAGCGCCATTCCATCGTAAGTAGAAGTACCGCGGCCGATTTCATCAAACAAGATTAAACTATTTTGTGTTGCATTCGTGATGGCGTTTTTCGCTTCCAGCATTTCCACCATGAACGTACTCTGACCAGAGATCAAATCATCTGCAGCACCAATTCTCGTAAACACCTGGTCAAATATTGGGAGTACGGCTTCTGTAGCCGGCACATAACAGCCGATTTGCGCTAAGATTGCCGTTAAAGCAATCTGGCGCATGTACGTACTTTTACCAGACATATTCGGGCCGGTAATGAGAAGAATCTCACGGTCACTATCCATAAAACAATCATTCGGAACATATTCCTGCGCGTTGAGTACCTTTTCAACAACCGGGTGACGGCCTTCCTTGACCACTACTTTACGCTCGGTTGAAAATTGAGGTTTGACATAGCGGCGCTCCTCACTGATCTGGGAAAAGCATTGCAATACATCTAGTTCACTCACCATTTTTGCTAATGCTTGAAGACGTGGAATCTGCTCCTTGATTACCTCACGGATTTCGGTAAATAACTCATATTCAAGCTCCCCGCATTTTTCCTCGGCTTGTAAAATCAATGCCTCTTTTTCTTTCAATTCAGGAGTAATAAATCGTTCCGCATTGGTGAGCGTCTGCTTCCGTTCATACTGTCCTTCTTTTAATAAATGAAGGTTTGCACGGGTAACCTCAATATAGTAACCGAAGACTCGGTTATAGCCGACCTTTAAGGATTTAATCCCTGTCTTTTCCCGCTCTTCCCGCTCCAGCTGGGCAATCCAGGTCTTACCGTTGCGGCTAGCATCACGATACTGATCCAACTGGTCATTGTAGCCGTCTTGAATCATATTACCTTCTTTTAATGACAAAGGCGGGTTTTCAACGATTGCCTGGTCGAGTAAATCCGTTATCTCTTCACAAGGGTCGAGGTGTTCCGCCATTTGATTCACATCTTCAGACTGCAGGCTCTGAAGGATTTGCTTTAGGTATGGCACCTGCATTAACGACCGTTTTAATTGGACTAGGTCTCTTGCATTCACATTACCGAAAGCTACACGTCCGGCTAAACGCTCTAAATCATAAACTTCTTTTAATTTTTCACGGAGTTCCTGGCGTTCAAAATAGTTGCTTAATAAAACCTCTACAATCGTTTGACGCTTCTCAATGGCCTGCTGGTCAATTAATGGACGGTCAATCCACGTTTTGAGCATCCGTCCTCCCATGGCTGTCATCGTCTCATCCAGCAGCCAAAGCAAGGAACCCTTTTTCCCTTTTGAACGGATGGTTTCTGTTAGTTCAAGGTTCCGTTTGCTATAATAATCAATTTTCATATATTGATGAATTTGATAAGTTGTAACCGGCTGGAGATGATCGAGACTTCTCTTTTGAGAGCGATACAAATAATGAAAAAGTCTGGCAGCTGTCTGCTTTAATTTATCTTGATTTAGGTCCTCTATTAAATGGGAAAAATTTAAATCTATCGAACTATTATCTTCAAATGAGATGGCAAGAATATCCCGCTCACGCATTTTCTTCTGCAGTTCACCGTCAAAATTACTTGCGACCACTACTTCTTTCGTACCTAATACGGCCAGTTCGTTCAAGACTTCATCAAAATGATGGGATAACAGTGTAACCCGGCTTTCCCCTGTTGAAATATCCGTATAGGCAAAACCAAAAGTTTGGTCTTCAAAACAAGTAATCGAAGCGATATAGTTATTTTCTTTTTCCGAGAGTGACTTACCTTCCATCACAGTCCCAGGTGTAATTAACTGGACAACTTCCCGTTTCACGACACCTTTTGCCTGCTTTGGATCTTCTGTTTGTTCACATATTGCTACTTTATAGCCTTTTGAAACCAGCTGTTCAATATAATTCGCTGCTGAATGGTAGGGAACGCCGCACATTGGAATTCGTTCCTCTTTACCACCTTCACGGCTTGTTAAAGTTATTTCTAATTCTTGTGATGCTTTAACGGCATCATCAAAAAACATTTCATAAAAATCGCCTAGGCGAAAAAATAAAAAGGCATCTTGATAATCTGCCTTTACCGTTAAGTATTGTTGTATCATCGGCGTATAACCAGCCATCATGACCCTCCAGGTTTTTAATTCAATTCGAGTATCTTCGACAAACTATTATATCATAAATCGTGTATCCTAGATTAGGTAGAAATTTCTTCTTTCTGTAGGTTAAGTTTGAAATGTCCCGCATATGAATTTACTAATACTTCTATAAAAGGTGGTAAGAGGATGGGATGGTTCGGGGGAAGCTATGAAGAATACAATTTTGAAATGTTTACCATCAGTCATTTTGTCATTATTGCTTTTCTATTCCTCGTCATCGCCGTTATTTATTTAAATAGAGAGAAAATGAAGAATCCAAAATGGCGCCGGATTGAAATAGCGTTTGCCGTTAGCTTACTGGTAATCGAGTCAGGATATCACTTATGGATGATTGTGACTGACAGCTGGGACGTCAGCCATGCCATCCCTTTGGAATTGTGCAGTATCAGCTTGTTTTTATCGGTGATTTTGTTATTAACACGAAAGAAGATTGTTTATGAAATTTTATTATTTACAGCCCTTCTTGGTGCATCTCAAGCAATTTTTACGCCATTATTGAATTTTGATTTCCCACATTTCCGCTATTTTCATTTCTTTTATACCCACTTAATGATGATTTGGATTGTCTTTTATTTTACCTGGGTGCATGATTATCGGCCGACGATTTGGTCGATCGTAAAACTTTTTATCTTTTTAAACATCTTGATGCCGATCATCATGCTGATTAACAATAAAGTAGGCGGCAATTATATGTTTTTACATCATAAGCCTAAGAGCGCGAGTCTATTGGATCTTTTAGGTCCCTTTCCATGGTACATCCTGTCGATGGAGGGATTACTAATCAGCTTGAGTTTCATCGTATGGCTCATCTTTAGGAATAAGCGGCATACCTAGTAGGCTAATTAATTATTGACCTTTTTTACATTAGTTATTATAATTAAAAACGTTCCATCCAATCTGTCCCAATAGCTCAGCAGGATAGAGCAACAGTTTCCTAAACTGTAGGTCGGAGGTTCGAATCCTCTTTGGGACGTACAAAAGCCTTGAAGCGCTATGTATCGCGGTTTGTTACCCGTTAAGCAATACGGTGACAAATGCGGTGACATGGCGCTTTTTTTGTACGCTGTAGGACGTCGATTTTATAGCTTTAGGACATCGACAGATGAACGTAGGACACTCGCGGCTAAGCTACTGGAGGAGTAAAACCGCATGAAACGTAGATTTATTACCGAAAGAGGCGTGGTAAAAGCGCCACAAGTCCGACAGTCTCGGCAAGTCCTATATACCATCGATGAAGCTATCGAAATATTTATCCGGGCTAAAACAGCGGAAGGAGTTCGCCCTGGCACTATCACCGGATACCGCGATATTTTCCGATACTTCCTGCATTGGCTGGACGAAGACATTACGCAAATTAACGAGATTAGCGCGGACATAATCCGTAACTATATCAATTACCTTCGCACTGAAAGGACGCCATATGCCGAGGACCCACAACGAAGACGCAGCGGTAAAGGGCTTTCGGTACATACTATTAATATACGAATTCGCGGACTAAGTACCTTTTTCCGTTTCTTATTTACCGAAGGTATTATTACGAATAATCCTACGGAGAATATCTCGCAGGTTCGTGACGATGAACATGAAGAAGTGCCGGGCATTCCGGACGAACAGATCGATGCCATTCTCGCCTCATACGACGATAGACAATTCGCACAATGGCGCGATAAGACGTTAATCTTGCTCCTACTCGATACTGGCTTGCGGATTGGTGAGGCGCTTGCATTAACGGCCGATCAGATCAATTTTAAGGAGCTAACCGTAACGGTTCCGTCTAAAATTGCGAAGAATCGCAAGTCGAGAGAAATACCGATTAGTCGAGAAGTTGCGAAGAGAGTGCGCCAGCTATTGAACGAAACGCAGCAATATTTCGGCGAGGACGCTCAATTATTCATGAACGCGTATGGTGAGGAATTTACAGACGATGCTTTTCGTCGGAGGTTAAATCGATTAAAGCGGAAACTGAATATCCCAAAGCTATCACCGCATATGTTCCGTCATACTTTTGCGCGAAACTATATTTTAAATGGCGGAGACGTCTTTACACTTCAGCGTATATTGGACCACGCAGATATACTGACAACGCGTAGATATGTCCAAATGGACAGCGAACACATCCGAGAGCAACATAACAAATTTTCGCCTGTCCGTAATATTATGAAACGAAACGGAATCCGAATATAAAAAAGACCGTCCGTAATGGGCGGCCTTAATCAAAAAACGCATTAACTGATAAATCTCCGTCCTTGCTTTCCGCCTCATACCATTCCGAGCCGTCATATTCTCCTAGTTCCGCATCGTTTAAATTTAACTTTTTCGAAAGTGACTTCGTAAGTTAAATCTCATTACAAAAAACAGCCCGTTAGACTGTACCTATTGTTGGCATATAAGGTTTTCTACAAAATTAGTTTAACAATAAGCAATTATCTGTTGTTAGACAGCAGACATTTTCCACGCTCAATTTTTTTTACCGTGTTTTTTCTTTCTTTTTAATAAATCTTTAAACTCTTTATCAGGATACAAGAATTTTGCGGCAAAATATGGACTTCCTTTGAAATAATCAAAAAACAATGCATCTAATTTATATTCATGAAAAACGTTTCTATTCAATTTATGTTCAATATCTTCGCAACTCCAATTTAATTTTTCATGAAAAAGCCAATTTAATGCCTCTTTCTTATGTTCATCCGACTCCCAAAAATTCTTAGGTACATATTTTAATTCCCAGGGTTTTACTTTGTTTGGATAATAAAAATTCAAAGCATTATATGGACTGAAATTAAATAATTTAAGCAAACCTTCCAAACCGTAATTTTTAAACGTCTCTTTAGATAAATTCTTTTTAATCACATCTAGGTCTCCGTTCATTTTACCCTCAAATAACCATTTTAAAGCCTTCATTCTATTCTTATCAGATTTCCAAAAGCCCTTTGGTGTGGAATGGAGCTCCCAAGGTAATATTTGATTCGGGTATGCGTTATCAATTATTTCAAAAAAACTTTTAAAAAGAGCTTTTTTCATCCCGCTTAATTTGTAATCACTTATGATTTTTACTGAAAATTTTTGTTTAATGTCGTCTAAGGTCCAAACCAATTTTTTTTCGAACAAATATTTTGTTAATACTTTTGCATAATACAAACTATTACGATTTTCCCAAGTATAGGGTGGAAAATGCTTTAAATCTCCATTTAATACCTTTTCGTAAACATTTATAATGGAAGCGTCGGTGGCAATCATATTTTCAGTTTTTGTATTTTTCATTTAGGAAACCTCTCTATACTTCACCAGAAATACATTTTTTTCGCTTTTCACATTAATCAAGTAGTTAATTGGGTTACCTCAGTATGATTAAAGGATTCATCATCTTACTCTGCCCCTTACTTTATTACCTCCAATACCAGATGGCATAGGTCTCTTTTTTCAATTTCATCTATTAAAGCTTTTATAAACCTTTCATCTAATTTTTTGTGCTTTCTCATATGCAGTTATTAGTGACTCATTGGTTAACAATCCGAACACAAACATCCCCCCTAGTAAGTTTTTTAAAAATAAACATATTTCTTTAAAATGGTATACAAGAGATTATTCAGAAGAGTCAGACTACATGACTTTAATACTATCCTTTTAGATGGTAAATTATAACAAAAGTAGTGGTAACGAAAAATTATAGATAAAAAGCACCAATACATTTAAGGGTTGGTGGATTTGGAATGTATCGATTGTAGTTATTTTATTACGCCTGTTCAAGGGGATATTATTCGCGAAGGAAGGTTTGTAAAGAGATGTTCTTAGCTTTAGTTTAAGTGAAGTACCTTTTTTTGTGTAAAGTTATCTACTTTTTATTAAACAAGCAGAAAAAAGAGCGGATACTATGCCCACTCTACAAAAGATGGTAATCGCAGTAAGCCCGCCTTTGTTAGATTACGATATTTCACACGAACATCAATTGGCGCCGCTAGGTAAGCAAAGTCTTCCGCTTCATTCGAAATCTCAGCACGATATACTTTAGCTCGTGCATCCGCTGGAACTCCGAGCTCCATTACTCCGGCATAGCGACCGTCAGCAAATTGGAGCAGCCAGCCGAAATCTTTCGGTTTCTTACGGTAACCTACGACAGCACCTTAGCGTATTGGTAATTGATAACCTTCAGCCATGATTGCGATCGTTTTCCGACTTCATAACTAGAATCCTTCCGTTTTAACACGATGCCTTCGAGATCTTGCGCTTTAATGACATCAAAATACGCTTCGCCATGCCCTTCGATGAATTGCGTTTTTGCTAGTATCGGAGAGTCGGTCGGAATTATGTCTGCAAGTAATTCTTTGCGATCAAGTAACGGTAATTTAGTTACGCTTTCGCCTTCGTGCTGGATTACGTCAAATGCAACGAATGTGACCGGAGTTTTATCTCGATAACTCATAAAACGGCTCATCATCGCTTCAAAATCGGGCTTACCTGCTTTGTTACTCACGATTAATTCGCCATCAAGTACGGTATCGGGCGGCTACCGAGATTATGCAGTTCGGGGAATTTTGATGTAATTTCATTTTTATGGCGGGAATACAGGCGTACTTTCCCTGCATTATCTACAGAATATACTAGACGGATTCCGTCGAGCTTTAACTCAGTAATATAGTCTGAGGAGTCGAACGGCCGGTCCGATTTGTGTAAAAGCATTGGCGATATAAAACATATAAAACACCTCGTCTACCATTTTATCATGATAATTTGAACGTAAGATTAGGAGACTTTTGGAAGTAGTTATGTAGGGGGGCGCCCGACCGAAATCGAGCGCTAAAATTAGGGGACCATTTTTGGCTCCATACGGCCAACAACGGAAAACCGCATTTCATTGCAAAATAAAAAGTGCTCTATGCGCCTTGGTATCGTGCTAATACAGACGTTCTCAATTTACAATACTTAGCGCAATCAGATCCGTCTTAGTCGATAATGCTTTCTCGTACAATTTGCTTAAGTTTTCAAGATCGTCTTTTAATCCGCTAATATCAGCCGATGCTTCAGCGTCCTGACCAATCCATCGAATTTGGTCATCCCCTTCAATTAATAAATTTCCAGATTCAGTTTTCATCAGCTTAAGTTCGGACTGATTGACTGCCGGGACACTGTTCTGAAGGTGTAGGTTCCACGTTTCATTATAGAATGCGTCTACTTTAATCGATGTGGTACCTGGAGGAATTAACACTCGATTATCGTCCGCAAAGTCCATACTATAACTTGGTAATGTCAGCGTAATGGTACTACCATCCGTTTCCACCCGTGCAAATAAATAGCCGGATACATCTACCGTTTGATTTCCTACACCGCTAACTACTTTTCTTTCAATTTTCGTCATTATTGATTACCTCCTAATTTTAATTCTCCATTTTTTGTCTTTTCCTCTAAAATCGCTATAAGAGTATCATGCTCCTGTTGAAATTTACTTTTTTGTTGAGCAGCAGCTTGTTCAGCGACTTCCTCCGGATCAACAAACTCCGGCATCTTTTCGCCCTCTTGTTTTTCGTAATACTTTTCCGGTTCTTGGTAATATCGCAGCGCATCTTGCGTGAACAATTCGGAAATAATACCGTACTCAACATTCGCATTCGGATTGTCTCCCGGCATCATAATCGTAAACATCTTGTTATTAATCGAGCCATCCACCGCTTCAATTACGTTAAAGGCTTCGGCAACTTCTTCTGGAGTGAAATCGGATTTTAATTGATCGTAAGTCTTGGATAACCCTAACTTTAACTCCCCCGCGCTAAACTGTCCGGCTAGTTCATGGAAGTGCTCTAATACAAGTGACGCATATGCTGGGTCAGGTGTCTTATCCACGAAGGATTTAAGCTCGTCGAAGGCGCCATTTTCGTTTTTCAGCGCCATCTTAAACTTCAGTTCCGAAAAATCTCGGTTGAACTTGGCGAGAGTGGCATCGTCAGCCTTAATAAAATTCTCCTCGATTGTTTGCTTTGCCAGATTCCTAGCTTTGCCGAGATAATGTTGGTAGGCTTGTTTTCGAAGGGCAACTTGCTTCATGAAGTTCTTTGTTTCTTTTTCTTTTACCTCTTTAATTTTTGCGCTCTTACCTTCAGCCGATAGCATCTGATCGTACTGAATCTGCTTAATTTGTTCCCGAATAGGACCGGTAAACTGACGCAAAAATGCAGCTCGGTTTCCTCTTAATTCATGCGCTTTCCCAACTAGTTCCTTCGCTTTGTTCACTTTACTCATTTGTTTTCTCTCCTTTTTCTTCTAAATTTTCAACCAATGTGTGACGACGCCTAGGGCATCATCAGATAAATCTTTAACATTATGAATCTGACTTCCGCGAATTCGTCTGAATGTGATATTTGGATACCTGGTTCGCAAGTGGTCTAAAGTGTACCGGTCTACAATCTGACTAGTCATAAGCTTTACAGGTCCGTCCGGCTTAACATAGTTGTCTATTAATCTGCAAATCAGATCGTAGTCACTGATGTTTTCCTTTATAAATACGCTAGCAAACCATTTAATCTCTTGAGTCGGTCCTGGTACATATTCCTCGATTCCCGCCCCAATATTGGCGTCCCAACGCTTGTAGTACATGCGAAAGTGTCTGCGCTCCATCATCCTGTTAACACCTCTTTAAAGTCTTACGAAATATGAGTTTTCGGTTTCCAACGCTTCAAAGCAAAGCTCCTTTACACCTTCATCATTTTCGCCAATTTGCGTACGATAAAAGCGAACTTTCGGGTAAAACCTATCCATTAAAGCCTTATAATCGTCCTCTTTGAATTTCTTGAATGATAGAATTTTAATCGTCTCAGCATCTCTATCGCAGTACTCCTCGACAATTTTTGAGAATAGTTCTACAACTGATGGCTTACCTTCAATAAAGACACTGCCTTGCGCAAATACTTCGGCTTCCCCTTCCCGATATTTAACTTCCTCAATACCGACTGCTGTATTTCCTTCTTTTTCGTACCAATAGAAAACTCTGTAATTTTTAGTCATTTAATTATTCCTCCATTTTTTGTAATTGTTAATATTCGTGGTACTAGACCGCCCTAGCCCTATCGAACAAGGAATCCATTACCAACTTCGGAAGGGTTTCTGAAATATGCCGAACAGACTGCCCGCGACCAAATCGGAACTGAAACTCTTCACCTTCAAATTGCACATACGCCACGATCAGGCGATTTTCTCTTGCTAACTTAACTTGCATCGTAATCCCCTCCAAGTCACCATTTAGAACCCAAAAAGTAGTATCCTAGACTTATTGCATTACCTTCGATTTAAAACCGCTAAAATAGGCTAATTGGACGCTTAAAACACGCATTTTAGTCCTTAAACCGTCGTTTTCTTTCCTTATATTCGATGTCCCTTTTACGTCGGTTTTCCTTCTCGGCAAACTCTCCGCATTTCTTACAGTATTTCTGTCGATTGCTTTTCCGTTCAAATGGTTGCTGGCAACTATCGCAAAAATCACCAGATACGGTAACACCTCGCTCCGCCCAGTAAAGAACCTCGATTTTAGGGTCGCCAGGAATAACGCAATTCTCTGCGTATGAACATCTCCCGCCATGGTCCCGAAAGTAAACGCAAGTTCGATCACCATTGGCGCCAGTTTCGAGAAGACATTTACCGTCATTGTCGTAGGTCGCGCAATTAGCAGAAATAAAACTTTGAAGTCTATTCATCGTCAGATACCTCCGCTGTCCTCTGATCGAGAATGTCACGAATAACCAGGCGTATTGTCTCCATGCCGATATCAAAGTTCTTCCTTGGCGATGTCTCAAATACGATCATTAGCGTTAGTTTCTCGACGTATCTCCTTTTTGTTTCTTCGTCCATCTTCTTGTAGTTCTTAAAAACCGTGTAGCCTTCCACAAATTCGATTACTTGGTGAAAAAACAACTCTACGGGGTCTAACTCGTCACACACCCTAATTCCTCCTCGTCCTCATCGGACACTTCTTCAATTTCCTCGTCTGGCCATTCTGGCTCAGGCAGATATTCAAGTATGCCGTTTGCGTAAAGTTTCGCTTGGCGTGTCTGCTCTAGGTTATTTCCGTAATATTCATAAACCGTAATAATTTCGTAATCCATCTCTTGACACCCCTTCGATTAAATGATAATATCAGTTTAAACTTAATAATTAACAGAATGATATAATGGGTTAATTATTGATTTTTTTAAAAAAGATTCAAAAAAATCAAGAAAGTTTATTGAACCGTTCATAAAACTCAATGAACTCTTGTGTTACTTCAAACTTCCGAGCTAACTTAGCTTTCACCCTTTCTGAAACTCTTCTTTCTCCCGATTCAATCATATAGACATTACTCGGGCTTATTTCTAAAAACTCGCTGAATTCTGGCTGGCTCATGTTTAAAAACATTCTGATCGCCACAAATTTTTCTCTTTTCATCATTTTCCCTCCCTTTTCTCACATTGTCGGCTAAAAAAGTAAGCCGAAAGACAAACACCGCGCGCCCGAGTTCGTCCTTCTACTGTATAATGGCTTTTTTCTGCGCTAAATTAGGATTTTTTCCTCTTTTTCTATGATTTTTCACTTCGCAAGCAGACTTTTCACTGCCTGGATATTTCTGTGCATCGCATATATGCCTGCGCCAATCATGCGCATAAAAAGCGCCTCCGCATTCCTTACATTCTCGCACTCTCTTTATATTTAACGTGCGTATCGAAGTCCTGACGTTTCTGATTGTTCGTAGCTTATCCGGCTGCTTTTCGTTCCACGCTGTCTCATCCGAGTATTTATTTACGTAATAAACTTCGTTTTCTTTAACCTCACTGATTAATTCCGCCAACTCCTCGACCGTTTCAGCGCAAGACTCAGCGAAAAATAACTCCTCGATTGGATCACGGCCACTAAGCGCACTCTCTTCAATTGAAAATGACGGTGTTCTGTAATCCTCGCCTACTTGCTCGCCATCAAATACGATTGACAGTTCGCTCTTTTGCATTTTGTTCGTACGTCGGGCTCGCTTATCGGCATTCTCGACCGGATATTCTTCAGACCGTTCTGCAACCTGGTCAACATCGAGTAGATAGTCCGTTAGAATATCGTGGACTGAATAAAGCCCGCGATCCTTCTTGCGGGAATATGGGTGCGGCATAAGCGGTTTTGTTAAGTCGATTTTAAACTGCCATTCTTCGCAAAAATAAGCGACAAGTAACTTCCGGACTTCAAACGGGGCGTCTTTATGATCAGCGAGAAACTTCTGCAGCCATTCCGTTTTGACGGCCATTTCTTCTTTAGTGAAAAACATAGTGTTCCCTCCTTTTTGGCGTGGCGGGCATCTAATGCCGGTCCATTCTTGTTATCTTTTTAGGTAAAAGAATTTTCGAATAAGATATATATAACCGATAATCGTAGCAGCGAATTTATGAGCTGCAATGTTTTGTTGGTATGTTTAACTTGTTCTGTTTAACTTGGTATGTTTAGATAGTTATTAGATACCATAATGGAAACCGCCCTCTAATGCCTATCTCCTTACCGGCATCTAATGACTATCTCGGGAAGACGCTTAAATCTGGTATTACTTTTTCGCCTTCAACATTGACAATATAACCGTCGTCACTGATTCGCGGACAAAAAGAAACGAAGTACCATTTCCCGTTCCATACCTGTTTTTGCAGTATCATTCCGTTAGCCTCTAAAATATCGACGAGCGGCTTAATCCGTTTTTCGGTAATACCTAAGTCCTCGGATATCTTCGCAATCGATGGAAAACTGGCGCCAAATCGTTCGCTCCTGGTACCGTCCTCACGCGTATGCTTTCCGTCAACATACGATAAAAGGTAAAAATACAGTGGTACAATATCCCGAATCTGCGGCTTACGCTGTTTTCGTTCAAATTGGCGATCGTGCTCTGCAAAGATTCGCGGAAACACCTTCCGTAATAAATCGAGATTATACATTTCGTAATTATTTGCTTCGAGTAACTGCCGTTTATCGTTTGGCAGCGGTTTGTTTTGTAATTCCATTTCGAATCCCCTCCGTAAAATTTTTATTAAAAAGCCCGACGAATGCCGGGCGTGATAATAATTAATCGAATCTTATTTCAATGCTTATAACTCGACCTTCTTCATCTTTTTCAGCAAATACATCGTAAATGCCGTCACCGTATCCACTAGAAGTTGCGAACGCTAACCCGTTTAATACCTGCCCAAGTCTTTTAGGCGATGTAGTCTTCTTACATACTTCTTCATACAACGATTCATTACTTTTCTTTTCTAGGTAGCATGGATCAGTAATTAATAACTGCCCACTATCGACAGCAACCCTTCCTACGATTTCCTTATTACCAATTTCCATTTTATGAACTACTTTCCAATAGGCTAGAATTTCCATTAATTCTTC
Source organism: Neobacillus sp. Marseille-Q6967 (assembly GCF_946151075.1). Classification (GTDB taxonomy): domain Bacteria; phylum Bacillota; class Bacilli; order Bacillales; family Cytobacillaceae; genus Neobacillus. The sequence goes on from NZ_OX267715.1 coordinate 2,482,663, forward strand.
CCCCGGTACTTGTGATTTCTCTCAATACATAATTTTCTGGTAATATACTTTCTACTTCCCTGATTTCTTCTTCGGTTTCTAAGATAAAAATATCCTCCGCACGTCCTTCTCTAATTTCGCTATCAATTAGCTCGTAAACTTCAAAAAATCTTTTTGCCATTCTGAATCTCTCCTTAGATTAATATTTTTATTTGGTCGCGGTCGCCCGCGTTTTGCCCCTCTGGTATGTTTGACGCATGACTTTTCCATTTCGGACACTTTTCAAAATAAATTTTTCCGCCTTACACTAAATAATAGGCGCGAGAACTCAAAGTCGCGCACTTTTTCAGGACTTTTTCGCCTACACTAAATAAAACGCACGAGTTTGGAATGTCGCGCAGCCTTTATAAAATATTTGCCGCATGAGATTCAAAAACCGGACAGTTTTTTTCGAAAAAGTTTTGCACCTCCATTATTTATGTCTCGGCTACTTCATATTTCGGACACTTTTAAAAATAACTCTTTCAACTTATAAAACGCCTGACTTTTCAAACCGCGCACTTTACTTCAAAAAATATATAAAAATCTTAGAACTTATGTTCGATATGATATTATAAAAAAGAAGGCTCAACATCGCATGCCACTGCGAATCAAGCCCGTAAAATTACTCGGCCAGCCTATATTGGATTTGCCGATCCGTCACCGAGTTTCGGTCAGCAGACTTGTGACGGCTCCAAGCACAATTTCTTCGTACCACCGAAGGAGCTCCTCCCGGAGTCGTGCTGCTATTTAAAATCGCTTGTCGGTACGCCCTTGCCCGGAACGTACTAACGTCACAAGGAAAAAGAAGAAGACTCCGACAAATAAGCCGGAGTCATTTTTATTTTAAGTTGAATAAGCCATAAACCACGGTCGCTATTACGCCCCATATCGCAGCCTTCTTACTAAACATGTTAATAAGACAATAAACACCAGCGCCAACAACCGCGATGATAGGAGATACCACAATAAAATCCGCGAGATAATCAGCAAGATCGTCAACGGCAAACCCTTTAATCTTTTCACCTAACCACTCCCATGCGCTAAAATGCTGAATATCTCCGTAACCATCCCCGACTCGACCATTCGCAATAACCCGATCGACCCACGAAGTCGGATTGACTGAACTGCCGTCGGGTGACTTCATGCCGAGATGCAGATGCGGACCAGTGGAATTCCCCGTATTGCCGCTCAAGCCGATAATCTTGCCAGGCTGAACGTGCTCACCAATCCGCGCCTTAACCTCGCTTAAATGGCCGTAAATCGTCCGTGTACCGTCCGGAAACCTTATCGATAGTCCTTTACCTATTGCACCAGTGCCGTCATATATGCGGTCAATGACACCCTCTCCAATCGCACGAAGCGGAGTCCCTTCTGGCATCGTAAGGTCAACTCCCGAATGAGGCGTCTTGTGGGCGGAATCTATTGAGCCGAATTTACTTGTGATCCGTACAATCATAGTGCCTTCATCGCCTCTACGAGAATATTTAAGACCATAGGCGCCATTTGAACGAGTACATAGCCGAGACCAGCGCCTTGCATTAAGCTGAATCCTTTTTCCTTTTGGTTAATCATTATCATAATTGCACCGCCTAGCACGACGATCATTGCAACCGGATAAGATAGCGCTTGGATTAACGTAATAAGCGGATCAAATGCGTGCAGCATCTTATCGTAAAGCTCTGCATTATTGGCGGTCACGGTTACGGCTGTAGTCGCTGCGAGTGCTGCTTTCGCCTTCAATAATGGCGCAACTGCCAGCGGAACAAGGACGCCAGTTTCACGAAATACCTTCTTTTCTTTATCTGTTAAATTTGCGCACGTACACAATTTTGAGCCTCGATTCATAAACTCCTTAATGGAATAAACCTCTTCTTTACGTCTGAACATGATGATTTCCCCTTCCTATGCGTTAAAATCCGCCAAAGTATAAACTTGCGTTTGAAGCCCTTCGCTTAACTTTAATAATTCCTTGCGTCGATGCTCGGTCGTAGTTATCCAAACAAATTTCGGTGCCATCATTCCGAAAGCAAGCCGCTCCTTTAATATCCGATACTTCACGATTTTGGCCGCGTTCTTCTTCATGGTCTGCGTGTTATCGACCTCTACGATGGTATAAACGTCACCTTGCTTAAATAACGCATCCGGCACGCAGATAACCTTCTCCTTTTTCGAAGCTCCTTCGCTTATAATCCGTATTTCGTTTTTCCAGGACGACGGGCAACCGTAATTAATGTAGATATGATTTCGCATAATGTAGTGCTGGACGTTGCCGGTTGCTTTGCGGACTTTATCGCAGTTAACGACTGCCCGCCCTTTTGCATTAAGGTAATAGATGTTCTCACCGCTACGAAATACGCTTAAATAATCCTCCATTTGTTTTAAGACACGCTGCGCATTCCGATCACTCTTAAGATTGTGAATCCGCTGAAGCTGGCCGCGAGTTAGATAGTCAAGTTTCTTCAAACTTAGTAAAATACTTTCCTCCCGTTTTCGGCGTTTCTTTTCCGTGTGATACACTGGCGTCCTCCTTCCTCGCCTTGATGACGATATGCTGTTTTAATTTAATATCGATAAATTTATTCGTAATAAATGGCGTCTGAACAATTCGGTCGCAGTCCGTTTGGTATATTCCTCGACCTGGCAATCCTGTTGGCAAAGACTCGGCTCCGCCTCGGTCCAATACGACCATGCTTTGCGTACTGTTTTTTAATTTGAAGCATAGCGCCCCGCTCGTGTTTGCTTTAACCTGGCGAGGAAATACATCGGCAGTAGGATATTGGGTCGCAAATATTAACCGATAGCCCAAGCCGGCACCTATCCGCGCTATTTCTCCGAGCAGATACATCGCACGATCACGGTCTTCCTTTTCCTCGAATCCGGCAATCTCTGCGCCCTCATCCACTACGACAAAATGCCGCTCCTTCAATCCGGCCTCTCCAATGTCCTCCCACCCGTTCGATAAGAAATGAGCCTGACGCTTTAATAAGTCCGTATGAATGACCTCTAGTGCTTCGAGTGTTTCCTCTGCGTTCTTAGCGACCGTCTGCACCTGTTTGCACGCCATGAAGCGACTGAATGCCAGACCGCCCTTTAAATCGATTAGCGTAAACTTAACGTTATCTGGCTGATTATTTATTAACGTCGTGATGGCATTCTTTAGAAATACAGTCTTTCCATAGCGAGTCATGCCGGCCACGACTAGCATCTGCAGCTTCTCGAAGTCATGCGTTACGAAGTCCTTATAAGTGACACCGATAGGCACCTGCCAGCCTTTTACCTTTACGAGTAGCTCGTCGTTATACAGCAGGTCGTTCGTAAGTCCTTCCTCAAAGACCCGCATAATAATCATGCCGTCATATTCCATTTCGATTTCTTTGCTTAGTTGTACGCGGTTGTTAATAATCGCCCGGATTTGATCTAGCAAAGTAGCGTCAAACTTTAGCGACTTGAAGTCTTGCAAATTGATCCGCCTTTCACTGCGGTTATTAAGACCGTCTTTAAATTTGCCGTATTTATTAAGAAAGTCCTGGAATTCGAGTCCTAGCGGGATTTTAAAGATATATTCGGTAAACTTGCCGGCTTTATTATGGTGACGCCTGTGAAGCCGCATCTTATCGTCCTTCTTGTGCAAGCCACAGTTCTCCGCAATCTTTATAATCTTTTCGGCATCATCGTCGCCCATGTTCTTCTTATAGTAGTAGCTGGCGCCAAGCACTCCGAGCATGCTGCCGGTTGATAGTATTTCGAATAACAATCGCCTCGCCTCCTTCAATATCACGGAGTGATAGTTGTAGAATTTACGCATGATGGCTGCGAATAGTAGAAGCGTTGTCGTAATAGAGATAGAGGCGATTTCCTACCGTACACCCTATCGTGATGCGACCGTTTGGTAATGCGTATAGTAAATGATATGGGCGATTTTTGTCCTTGTTGCACAATTTTTTGCGAAACTTTCGTATATTTTTGGGAAAGATGGACAAGACTGTCTACCAGTAGCGAAATATAGGAGGAGTAAAAGATGTTTTCTATTTTCGGATTTGGTAGCGGAAAGAAACGTAGCAAGGTCGGAAAGCTGATCGATAAACACGGATATACGCAAGAGGAATTGCGAGAGTTTTCCGGAGTGAGCCGTAATACTATAAGTAAGGTTTGCAATGATCCGGACTATGTACCGTCGCCTGGCGTTTTAAAGAAGCTAATGAAGGCGATAAGAACGCTGGACCCTGCCGCCAAGGCTGACGATTATTTCGATTTATAAGCAATGTAAAAACCCCGCGCTTAATTGCACGGGGCTTACACCCAAACCAAGACGTAGAAGGTTGCCTCGGCATTCTTATTTTATCCAATTATCCGTTTTTAACACCCCGATACTGGAAATTATGCGCAAATTAGAAACGTCAAATCCGCCATTTTGGCCGGCCTGGCTTGGGGTCTGCGGAATCTTTAATGTTTCACGCAATTAGTAAACCGTATTAATTACGATTGTATAACGATGAATAACGCATTCAAGATTATTACGGAGTATTTTATTTTTACGTAATTATCTCGATTCAAAACGTTGTCATATCAACGTTAATTTACTACGTAGATAATACGATTATGCACGTTCTTATACATCCGCATTATACCGCCATTTACATGCGCCAGTGCCTCCGTATTTACAGGCCGGTTATGCATAAAGGATGACCGCAGGATATGCAATGCAGCGCTTGATTATGCGAGCTGATCCTCCGACCCCTAGGTTTCGGAAAGGCCATCCCCGCCAGGCGCTCCGTGCTGATGTTAACGTCGGAACCATGTCGCTGTGCTATCGTATGCCATACTTGCGCCAATATCCGCGCATATATCCCGGCAGTATTACGCCATATTACCCCGTAAATCGAAATGATTCCGAGTTCCTTCTATTATATACTACGTTAATGCGTTAAAGTAATGTAGACATGTTGCATTAGTTCAAAAGGAACATATTATATTTTGGAGTTATTACAAAACGTCTATCTACTTTTGACTACCTTTAAATAGGTAGTCTTTTTAGCGTTACATAATCGATAGAACAAACGGTTATACTTCACATAAATCAAATTAGAAAGGTGTTGTTAAAAAATTTCAGAAATTGCAATACTGTTAATTGGCCTTATTCTAATCCCGATAATTGCGATTATTATATGTAGAATTAGTGAAAAAATTTAGTGTACATTTTCGCCTAATCCACCCCGACCACATAATCAAATGCTTTCCGCTCAATTCGCTCGGATTTACTTCTAACCCAATTGAATTACTATACATAATTGTCCAATCTTACGGATAAACTTTAATCTAAGAGCAAGGCCTCGCATAGCCAACGTAATCCTCTACCTGCACTGAGGAACGTTTGCCTTGCTCACAGTAACGTGTAAAAGCCCCTAATCATAGATTATATTGGTACTACACTTCATTCCGGAATAACCGTCACTAGTTGGCGGTTTTTCTATGTCCTACCACTCGCTTTTATTCTCCCGGACTCAGCTCTAGCCAATTGGCCAAAAATACATAACAACGGAGAATGCCTTGCTCCGAATTGGTATAAAAATCGATTTAGTCGCCAAACTATAAACGTACCAAGCACCCTTCCGCTTGGTAAAATTGTACTGTCCATCCTTTTCCGGGGTGGACGTTTTCTTTTCCGTCTCAATCAACGACCGCCACCCCGAATGCTATCCGCTCATATTCCACTGTTTTACTTCTATCCCAATTGGCAACATAATTGCCTAATATTACGGAAATACTGGCTCGCAGTAACGCGTAAAAGCCCTTAATCATAAATAAATATTGGGGCCACTTCACATTATCCGTCACTAGTTGGCGGTTTTTTAAATATCGCTTCAATGATTATGGGCATAATAACCGTAAATGCAAGGTGGTGAAAAATGATGAATTGGTGGTATTCTCATTTTATTAATACAATTTTGTTCCCGATGCTATGCTTTTCTATCCCTTCTGCGTTCATGTTGTACTGCGCTCTTTCACTTTTAAAACGGGATAACTAATTGCTTTTCTACGACAACCACTCCGACAACATCATCGAAAGCAATCCGCTCATATTCGCCCGGCTTTACTTCTATCCGCAGCCGATGCGTAATCGGATCAACGTAGTGTATACGGCCGGTATAGTCCGCAGTGAAACCGTCAGACCACACCGTTATCTTTACCGCATAATTACTCTCCATTGCGTAGCATATCCGCTGATCGAATTCCTCCGTCTGATATACGTCCAGTATCGGCCTGGCCTGGCGTTCTGCATCCTTATACATATCGCGAGTCATCGCAAATACCTCTGGCATAAAAGACGCAGCCATCCATTTAATTTTACCTCTATCGCGTATTGTCATATCGTTCGCCTCCTCGTTATATTATATAAGAACGAGTGTTCTGTTTGTAATAAAAAATAAAAACCTCCCGATTAAGGAGGTTTTTATTTGGTAGCTTGGTAAGCTAGATACATCGTTGTATCTTTAGGATATCCACTCGCTAATTCTATTTCGTCGTATTCTAACTTTAACTCTTTTCTCAATTCGTTGTATTCTTTTACAACCGTAACAGCGAAATTATGGGCTGAAGTATTCGAAGAGCGATAAAAGAAGAAATCCATCCACTTTTCAATTAATTCACTAGAGGCATAGATTGCATTTTCATTTAATATTTTATTGATATCTTCTTCGCTAAATCCATCCATTCTTGCATCAAGAGTAATTGCTTCCATATTTAATCGAGGATCATTGTTAGCTAAAGCTCTCACCTGAAGGTACAAGGGTGAATACAATGCTTTCAGTTTATTTTCTAGTTTTGATTTCTTATTTTTGTGACGATAAACTACGAATGTAACAAAATGATTTATTACTGCAATTGTTATGGCTACTGCTCCGGTAATAAAAGCGGGATATAGTGGATTCATACTTAGTACCTCGAATTATCATTTTTTAACTTTATTTTACAATAAAAGTGAGGTATTATCGATTATTACGCATTTTATTTATCGGACTAAAGTCGTCATGACTCCGACTCAACTCAAATCGGTATCCATCTGTATATATCTCCGTATTGTCCGTATTCGACATGTCTTGACAATCCGCTGACTTTTCCGCAAAATAGCGTATGTAGGTTATTAAATTAGAAGCCGTAGGTCCTACGCTTACACTGTCGGTCAAGCAATCCGCTGACAATGCGATGACATTGCCGTTTGACACTGCGTATTACATAACGTAAAGTTTCCTAAACTGTAGGTCGGAGGTTCGAATCCTCTTTGGGACGTACAAAAGCCTTGATTTTCCAGGGCTTTTTATTTTGATCATTTTATTTTCCTACCTGAAAAAGGGAGACGCTCCTTACAGGAGACAGCATTTAGTTTCCCTTTTCTTTACCCCACGTAAGTTAATTTTTTATCGTCACGATACACTTGGCTAATAGTTCCTCCACCGAGGCATTTTTCTCCATGATAAAAGACAACTGCTTGTCCAGGCGTTATCGCACGAATCGGTTCGTGGAAAGTGACTTTAACTTTGGAATCATCCAACCGTTCTACCGTTACTTTATTGTCCTGTTGGCGATAGCGGAATTTTGCAGTACATTCAAATGTATCAGGTATAGCACCCTTTGAAATCCAGCTTACATCATCTGCAATGATGCTATCAGAATATAGCATTTCATGGTGGAAACCCTGTCCAACATATAATACAGTCCTTTCAATATCCTTTCCTATTACAAACCAAGGATCACCATTGCCTCCAATCCCCAATCCATGCCTCTGTCCGATTGTATAGTACATTAATCCATCATGCTGTCCGACAACTTTGCCGTCGAATGTTTCCATATTCCCCTTTTGTGCAGGCAAATAACCACTTAAGAACTCCTTAAAATTTCGTTCACCAATGAAGCAGATTCCTGTGCTGTCTTTTTTGGATGCTGTCGCCAAATTAGCTTCGGCAGCTGTTTGCCTTACTTTTGGTTTTTCCATATCGCCTATCGGAAATAACACCTTACTTAACTGCTCCTCCGTTAATTGATTTAGAAAATAAGTTTGATCCTTATTTTCATCTTTCCCTCTTAACATGTGAACTTTTCCGTTTTCTCTGACCACTCGTGCATAATGTCCTGTAGCAACATAATCGGCTCCAATGCTCATGGCATAATCTAAAAATGCCTTGAATTTGATTTCCTTATTGCATATTACATCAGGATTCGGTGTTCTTCCCGACTTATATTCTTCCAGGAAGTAGGTGAATACCTTGTCCCAATACTGCGTTTCAAAATTCACGGAATAGTAGGGAATTCCTAGTTGATTGCAGACACGGATAACGTCCTCGTAGTCTTCTGTAGCCGTACAAACACCAAATTCGTCTGTATCGTCCCAGTTCTTCATGAATATTCCGATTACGTCATAGCCTTGCTCTTTTAGTAGCAGTGCAGCAACGGAAGAATCGACCCCGCCTGACATTCCTACAACTACACGTGTGTCTTTTGGTGCTTTCTCCATCTAGTTTTCTCCTATCATTTAATAAATACATTCTATTATCAATAATTTTTAGACTACCTCTGTTCTCTTTCAAATGCCCACTTTTAATAATGTTTCTAAATCTTCTCTATTATAATAGTAGCTTTCATTACAAAAATGGCATTGTGCTTCAGCCTGTCCATCCGTATAGATTATATCTTGGATTTCTTCGCTTCCTAGGCTTAAAATAGCGTTCGAGATTCTATCTCTAGAGCATTCGCATTGGAATTGAACTGGGCTTTTTTCAAGAATGCTGACATTTTCTTCACCAAGTAATTGTTGAAGAATTTGTTCTGGTGTTATACCTTCCCCAATCATGGAAGAAATGGAAGGTATCGTTTGTAAACGTTCTTCAATTAAACGTATGGTTTCTTCTTCAGTGTTCGGCATAAGCTGAATAATAAAACCACCAGCTGCTTGAATAGTAGAGTCCGGGTTTACTAGTACACCTACACCAACAGAGGAAGGAACTTGTTCTGATTGCAATAGATAAGAAGCAAAATCCTCGCCGATTTCACCCGAAGCAATGGGAACCTGGCCAATGAACGGGTGATTCAAGCCAATATCTTTGGTAATGGAAAGGATTCCATTTGTGCCCACCGCTGCTTTAATATCAAGTAAACCCTGCTGATTCAGCCCCGGGACCGCATGAGGATTTGAAACATATCCTCTTACTTCACCCTTGGCATTTGCATCAACAAGGATAGTCCCAATTGGTCCGCCGCCATTCATTTTTATGGTTAGCTTTTCTTCGCCTTTAAGCATGGCACCAAGTATAACTCCTGCTGTCATTGAACGTCCTAAAACCACGGAAGCGACCCCTAGCAAATCATGGCGGCGTCTTGCTTCCTCAATCGTTTCAGTTGTAATAGCTGCATATGCTCGCACTTGTTTATTATGAGCAATGGCTTTTACTAAATAATCTTTCACGTTAATCTCCCTTTATATATGCTATTAAACTTTTGTTTTTAAATTTTGGACTTTTTCGGGTGTTACATCATTTCCAAGTGGATCCAGCACCTTCATCCTTGAGAAAGTATGGAGTACTTGTCCACGTATTTCACGTAAATAATCTTCTCGAAGCACCTGTTGCTCAACTTTTTCAGCATTGGTTAAACCTTCTTCACGCTGCTTTTTCGCTAGTTCATTAATTCGTTGTAAAAAATTAATCATGTATTTCACCGACCTAATTGGTTTGGTTTATTTAATAATTTCAGTATGGAAGCAAAGTTTCATGTGATTTACCATTGTTTCTCCAAGGTCCGTAAATGTTGCTACACCTCGTTTATGAATGGCTGTTTTGAATCCTTCCGCGTCTGCACCTGCAACTGTTAAAAAGTCACAAATATCCGTACATACCCCAACAGCATGAACCTTATCTACTCCTAAATTCCTTAACTTTTCAGCCAAATCTGTTTTAAAGAATGCATTATAATTCTTTTTGGGCGTATAAATTACATTCTCATGATCTTTATTGTTTTGAAACCAATCATATAATTCTCCGTACAATTGTTGCCCTTCTGTACCAACAATATTATGTGGTGTCCATAATTCAAAGTGTGGGTCATTTGGTTGGTGTGCATCCATTGTTACTACAACTACATTTCCTTCTACTAAAAATCTTGTTGCCACTTCCTTAATATAAGGCACTATTTCTTGTGCTGGCTTACCTGCAGTTAATGTTCCATGATCAGCTACAAAATCATTACTCATATCTACAATTAATAAAGCTACTTTTGCCATTTTAAACCAACCCCGTAAATAATTATTGTAAAATTATAATCTCCCCATTATTGGTTTAGATACAATGAAAATGGTAGTTTGGTATATTATAAGGGTACTACTTTGCGGTTGTGTTTTTTTGCTTCCTCTATGTTTTTCATTTTGTTGTCCCAACAAGCTTGACTTAAAACCACAGGATATTCGGCTGGATTTAAAGAACGTTTGTACTCTTCCCACAAAAGGTTTAGTTGTTGTTGGGCATAGGTTTGAATCTCATGGACCGAGGGACTGCTATATAAAAGAGTGCCATGGTCGAAAATATCTTCGTGCAAGTCTTTGGCCGTATAATTGGCCGCAAATTTTCCAATGTACGTATGCACAGGATGAAACATGTAAAGTTTAGCTTCCTTTTCTGGCTGTTCGTTGGCTAAAGTAATATAATCTCCTTCTGATTTTTCCGTATGATTGTTGATTATACGGTAGACCTTTTTTAATCCTGGTGTCGTGACTTATTCAGGACTCGCAGAAATTTTAATTGTATCGGTCATCTGTCCGTTGTCATCTTCAATGGAGACCAGTTTGTACACAGCACCTAAAGCCGGTTGATCGAAGGCGGTAATTGCTTTAGTACCAACTCCCCATGCATCGATTTTCGCTCCTTGTGCGTTTAAGCTCATAATGGTATATTCATCGAGATCATTCGAAGCAAATATTTTGGTGTCAACAAATCCTGCTTGATCTAATAACTTTCTTGCTTCTTTGGAGAGGTACGCTAAATCTCCACTATCTAATCGAATACCTGCAAAATTTATGTGGCTGCCCAGTTCCTTCGCTACTTTGATCGCCGTAGGAACACCTGATTTCAGTGTGTCATAGGTATCTACTAAGAAGACACAATTTTTGTGACGTTTTGCATATTTATGGAAAGCAGTGTATTCATCTCGATATGCTTGAACAAAGGAATGAGCATGTGTTCCTGAAACAGGAATACCAAATTGTTTTCCTGCTCGAACATTGCTTGTACCAGAAAACCCACCAATATAAGCAGCTCTTGTCCCCCATAGTGCGGCATCAAATTCATGTGCGCGTCTTGTACCAAACTCTAACACGGGTTGGTCACCCGCGGCTTGTTTGATTCGAGAAGCTTTAGTTGCGATGAGTGTTTGATAGTTCACGATATTTAACAAGGCCGTCTCGATGAGTTGTGCTTCGGCGAGCGGTGCTTCGACACGAAGAATGGGTTCGTTGCCAAATACAACTTCCCCTTCTTTCATGGCACGGACAGTTCCTGTAAAACGTACCGTTCGTAAAAAGTCAACATAGTCTTCTTGATAACCAAGTTCTTTTAAATAATCCAAATCGCTTTTAGAAAAATGAAACGTTTGAAGATAATGGATGATTCGTTCTTATCCAGCAAAAATCGCATAACCGTTTCCAAATGGCAATTTTCGAAAATACAATTCGAATACTGCTTTGTTGGTATAAATGTTGTCTTCCCAAAAGGCTTCTGCCATATTGATTTGATACAAGTCCGTGTGCAGGGCAAAACTATCATCGATATACTTGTTCATAACACTTCCTCCTAAGCTAGCAAAGTACGCTCGGACTTGCTCATGAAATGTAAAGACGATTAACTAGATATCCCTATTATTTTTACGAATTAATTTCACGACTTTTCTGTAAGAGATATTTTGCAAAGTCAACAAGTCCATGTGCTTCTTCTGTCCGAAGAAAATTTACATTCAAAGCATCCGGGCCCAGACGGAAACGATCCAGTGCGTCGGCATCCTTGAAAATCTGATACAGCAGCAACGCCCGTTCACTTAAACTAGGGGACTTTGCAATCTCTGACAAACCAAGGGAATCATCCTGATCATGGTAATAGGTGATGTAGTAGGTTTGCTCATCATAAGGCAAATCGTGCTCACGACAATAATCTTTGTAATACTCTGCTGCACGACCACCATGTCCCTTATCAATCCCATCATCAAGGCGGCGGGAATCATGGAAAATAGCAGCCATTCCCAGTGCATCCATTTCTTCATCACTCAGACCTTTTTGATGTCCGATGAAGAGTGCCAATAGCAGCACACGAGCGCAATGGGTTATCGTATGCCATTCACTGTCTGGCAGCCAAAATTCTATATTTTCTTCCATGAATTTATACCATTGCTCAAAAGACTTTTTGATTGGTTGGCAGACATGATCATTCAAAATATTATCTAGAAACACCTTTCTTTCCCTCCCCTGTTTTCAAATAAGCTGAATCTGCTCATTTCATCTGAACCAATTGCTGTAACACTTCCGCAATATTGCCGTCGATTCCAATAGATTTAGCAGCAATGGCATCAGGAATATAAAGCTCGCTGCCTTTATTAAACGTAATGTAGGTAGCATATTCCTCATGATTGGTTACATTCATAAATGGGGCTTTAATCATTTGATTTCTGGTACCCACGCCCAATTCCAGCAGGACTAATTTTTCACCATGGGCTTTCTTGATAAAGTCCTGATAAGCCTCCAAGCTTGCTTGCCAGGACTCATCCCTCTGAAAATTCCTGTCGACCTCTATATGGACTTGCATTGAGCCCCCACATTCAGGGCACTTAGGCATCAAATTCGAAGGAACTTTTCCATTCTCTTGATTTTGGGCCATTTTGCTCAGGATTTCATCACCTGGATAAATTCGATTATGGCAACCATGAGAGCATTGCAGATTCCGACAATTGCCTTCTATTTCGAATAGGCGTTCCTTTGGAAAAACCGCCTGTGTAAAATGAGCATCAATATTAGAGGTAACCACAAAATAGGTTTTATCTTTCACCAGTTCATGAAGGTTCTTCATAACCGGACTGGCTTCCTTATTGATTAAAAAATATTCGTACATACGGCTGAAAAATGCCCACTTTTCTTCCTGAGAAGGATATGGATAAAAGCATCCCTGTATGATGCTGCGAAAACCATACTTTTCACGGAAATCGCCAAAATTCTCCTGAAAAGATGAATCATCCGCAAAGATATGAATGCCTTCCGAAATGGAGAGGCCGTTACTTGCACCGATTAGGATTCTGTCAGCCTCATGGATTTTTGTTAAGACCTTACGATAATTCTCTTTCATGTGATCCTCCATCCTTATAAGTTTCTGATTAGATATTCGAAACTAAAATTCAATTTGCTTAATAAGAATCTAAAGCCGTTCTTCGCACTGTTCATATGGAAGAGGCCTGTTGATCCTGTCAAACCGCATCTTGTTTCCTTTCTTTTTGCTGTTCAGCCAATACATCTCGCAGTACTTGTGCTATATCTTCATGAACGGCAAGACCCTTATCCTTCAGTTCCCTCGGCAGCAAGTTATGCTCTGGATTTGGATTGATGGTAATGTAGTATGCGTCCGGCCAACTGTACGTCATGTTCCAGAAGGGTTCTTTGATGAACATCGGAGTCATTAGACCGACACCCAACTCCAAAAAGAGGACTTTCTTATTTTTATTTTCCAGAAGAAATTCACGATATTTTTTATGCTCGTCTCTAAATTTGGTTCCTTCTAGAAATACAAAGGAACGTACCCACAGTTCCATATGGCCGCCACACACCGGACATTTTGGAACCATACTGGATGGAATCCTCGTCCCTTCGATGTGGGCACACAGTTCCTTTGCCTGTTCCGCATAAGGATAAATACCGTCGTGACAGGGGCTTCCACACTGTAAATAGGTCCAGTTACCCTGAATGGCACTGACTTTTTCTTCTGGGAACTCTTGCAAAAATTGGGTATCTTGATTTGTCGTAAGAATATAATAGTTTTTACCACGAAGAATTTGATTTAAATCCTTATAAGGCTGGCCGATGGGGACCTCCGCTACAAAGTTAATTAAAGTGGCAAGATATGCCCACCGTTCTTCTTCAGTGCGGAAGCGATAGTAAAAGCCTCCAAAGATGCTGTCTATCCCATATTTTTCAGCGAATACGTTAAAATACTTTCGAAAATTTGCATCATCTCGATACCAGTTATATCCGGCTGCCGCAGACATACCTGCAGCACCGCCAACCACAATTGCATCAGCTTCTTGGATTTTCTGCAGTATTGTGTCTATATTTTCTTGATATTGTTGTAACATAATTTATTTTTCCCCCTCACGATTTTGTTGAAAACCTTTCATTTATATAGCACCCCTCTTAAAACAATATTTGATTCAGAGGTGTATATATTTCTTCACGTTCAAACCCTCCTTTACTTGGGGTTCGAATGTATTATATAGTTGATATAGATTTTCAAACAAGTATGCACTTTTTTGACGCATACTATCTAGGAGGATAGTGTAAATGGAAAAATCCCCGGTTAATGTATCAGATAGCCAAGAGCCTTTTTTTGGCTACACACTCTCCATTATCAGCGGTAAATGGAAACTGTTAATTATTTACTATTTATCAAAAAACGGTACAGTGCGCTATAATGAACTTCAGCGCATGCTAGGGAAGATAACCTATAAAACTCTCAGTTCTACATTAAAAGAAATGCAGAATGATGGTTTGGTTCATCGTGAGGAATTTCCACAAATTCCCCCAAAGGTCGAATATAGTCTTACTGAAAAAGGGCAAACGCTTTGGCCTATTATCCAAGAAATGTGCCAATGGGGAGAGCATAATCAAAAAAAATAAAAGAAAAAAAGGTATAATACCTCAATATTCGAGATATTATACCTTTTTTGCTATTTTATACTTTAGTTTTTAAATCTCCTCATTTTTTTAGCCCATATAAAATAGCTACTTAGAGTCCTTAACTAACATTTTCAGTATTCATTTTTTCAAGCCCTGGAGCACTTTTTGCAACTTTACTTTTTGTTATGAACAGTATTCCTGAAAGTAAGATTACGGACACAACTATTAAAATGATGGTCATCCAATTAAGGTTGGTATCATTGACTCCAGTTGCAAACATTAGCCCAAATACGCTAGAAGCGAGGATATTACCTATGAATCTTGACATTAAAAATAAACCTGAAGCCGTTCCCGTTTCTGATTTAGATACAAATGAATAGAGTAGCGTTTGTAAACCAATATTTAGAATACCATTACTAAATCCGATGATTGATAACACTATAAAAATCCAGTAAAGTGGAGAGCTATGTTTGATGGTCATTAAAAGGACAACACCCACTACTCCGATTATGACTCCTGTAAGTAAAGGGAGTTTATATCCTGACTTTTCTATCCAACGCGTCGCAAGTGGTGTACTAATAATTGAAAATATCGACAGTGAGAGCATAATCATACCCGTTAACTTGGAGCTAAGCATTAGTACAGATTGTAAATACATTGGCATTGATAACAACATGGCAAAGAAGATTAATGTTGCAAAAATATATTGGATATATACAAATGAAATGTTGAGATTTTTCTTTAAAAATATTACATCAATAAAAGGTTCTTGTTTCCTTTTTTCAAAGAAATAAAATAAAAATGTTAACGCTAAAGAACCTATTAGTGCCCATAAGCTTAAACCACTTTTTAATGTTTGTAAAAAGTATATCCATAAAGAGATCATACAACTAAAAATAATGATCCCCATTCCGTCCCACTTGAATGTTTTGGTCGTTGTCTTTTCATCTTTTGGAATAAAAAAGAAACCCAAGATGGCAGAAATAATGATAATTGGAAAATTAACATAAAAGATAACATGCCAGCCGCCCTGCTGAATTAACAGCCCGCTGATTGTAGGTCCAAATGCTGCCGAGGTGGTAGCACATACAGTTAGTGAGCCGATTACTCTATTCTGATTTTTTTCAATATAGGAACGGACAATTCCCATTCCAGCTGGATATAGAGCGGAAACACCAATCGCTTGTATGGCACGCATTCCTAGAAGAAAGGGCAAACTTTGTGATAAGGGGGCAGCAAAAGAGGAAACACTCACTAGTAGTAGTCCAGATAGAAAAATTTTTTTCCTACCATAAAAGTCGCTCAATTTACCAATAAGAGGTAAGAAAATAGCACAAACGATAAAATAGGAAGCAATTAACCAGGTAATTTCATTGGATGTAAGTAAAAACTCATTTTTAATTTCTGGTAATGCAACTGTAATCATCGATGTATTTAATGGGTTTAATACGATTCCAAACGCGATAGCAGCGATTAAAAAATTTTGACGTTTAACCGGTGAATCATTTGTTATGACTGACATAAAACAACAATCTCCTTTTGAGATACTATTAATATTTAAATAGTATCTCAACAATTTTTAGCACTAAAAAACTATAAAATTTCCCCGTTTGACTTAATCACTTTTTTATACCAATGGAAGGAATTCTTTTTTATTCGTTTAAATGTGCCATTGCCGTTATCATCTACATCGACATATATAAAGCCATATCGTTTTTTCATTTCACCTGTACTAGCAGCAATGATATCAATAGGTCCCCACATTGTATATCCCATGACAGGAATACCATCCATTTCGATTGCTTTTTTCAACTCTAATAGGTGATCTCTTAAATAATCTATACGATATGAATCATTAATACTTCCGTCTTCTTCAACTCTATCGATTGCTCCTAAACCATTCTCTACAATCATTAAAGGTATTTGATAACGATCATATAAAAGATTTAATAAGTAACGGAGACCCATCGGATCTATTCCCCATCCCCAATCACTCATTTGTAGATGCGGATTTTTGTATCCTGTCTTAACACCATTCAGCCCTTTAAAAACTAAAGGAGTATTTTTCCCTACCACATGGGTCATGTAATAACTAAAAGATAAGAAATCAACCTTACCATTCTTCAAATCTTCTAAATCACCATCCTGAATAGGCAAAACGATTCCTTCACGTTCAAATTCCTTTAATTTATAGGCTGGATAATAGCCGCGACATTGAACATCACTATAAAATAACATCTTATGCATGAAATCACTAGTCCTTTGCATATCTTCTGGGTCACAACTAGCTGGATATGCAACGTGACCGTTATACATCATACCTACTTTATTATTGGAATCAATTTCATGCGCCATTTGAACAGCCTTTGCACTGGCCAAAAATTGATGGTAGGCAGCTGTCATACGAACTTGCTCATCTTCAGAATTTACTCCGCTAGCCATCCAAGGTTTTGTTGACATAACATTAATTTCATTAAAAGTTAGCCAATACTTCACTTTACCTTTGTACCGTTTAAAAAGTGTCTCGCAATAACGCAAATAAAAGTCTACTACTTTACGATTCTCCCATGAACCGTACTTTAGCAATCCTAACGGTGTTTCAAAATGTGAAATTGTTACAACAGGCTCTATTCCTGCTTGGAGGCACGTATCAAAAACATCGTCGTAATGCTTTAACCCTTCTTCATTTGCTACTTCCTCGTCTCCATTTGGGAAGATTCTTGTCCATGCAATAGACATACGATAGCATTTGAACCCCATCTCAGCAAACAATGCGATATCTTCCTTAAAACGATGATAATGATCAATAGCATTGTGACTTGGATAATATTTTCCGTCAACAACACCCTCTGTAATTTCTCTAGGAAAACCATGAGCCGCTGCGGTCATCACATCTGCAGTGCTTAATCCTTTTCCGCCTGTTAAATAAGCTCCTTCACATTGATTAGCAGCAGTTGCGCCGCCCCATAAAAAGTCTTTTGGAAAACCCATCATTTTAACTTCCTCTCTTGAAAAATTTGGATTGGATGCCCTTACGAGCAACCAATCCCGACCATTATTAAGCTAATTTAAGAATAGCCTCTCCTGGTTGTACCTCTTTTCCCGTAATACTTAAAATATCTGTATAATCTGCTGAGTTTGTCACAATAAAGGGTGTAATAACTTCATATCCTTCCTTTTTAATTGCATCAATATCAAACTCTAATATTAAGTCACCTTTTTTAACTGTTTGTCCTTTTGTCACTTTTGGCGTATAATGGCGACCTCCTAATTTAACTGTATCAATTCCGACGTGAATCAGAATTTCTGATCCATTTTCTCCTGTAATGCCTACCGCATGATGTGTATCAAAGAAGGCTGTTACTGTTCCATCAATAGGAGCAAATACTTTTCCTTCTTCCGGAATAATTGCTACACCTTTTCCTAAAATTCCCTCTGAGAATACAGCATCATCTACTTCTTTAAGTTCAACTGCTTTCCCTTTGATAGGCGAATAAATAACATTATCTGAAATAACATCTTTTTTGGTTTCAGATTTGTTCTCCATGGATTCTTCAACTGGATCTTCAATACCAAGGATATATGAAACAATAAATGCTGTAACAAACGATATGCCACAACCAATAGATGCATAAATTAAATTTGAAAAACCGTCCGGTCCAATATAACTAGGCAATGAAAAAAGACCTGGAGCAACTTGAGCGTATCTTCCTACACCCATAATTCCTATAAACAGACCTCCAACCCCGCCGCCAATCATGGCAGCAATTAATGGTCTTTTGAATCTTAAACTAATGCCATACATGGCGGGTTCTGTAATACCAATAACTGCTGTAATCCCCGCCGAAGAAGCCAGTTGTTTAATATCTTTATTCTTTGTACGAAGTGCGACAGCCAATGATGCTGCACCTTCCGCAATATTTGAAACCATCATCCCTGGTCCTGCAACTGTATCAATGCCTCTAGTTGCAAGCATACTCATACCGATAGGAATAATACCGTAATGCATACCTGTCATGACCAAAAATGGCGTAAATGTACCCACTAACATTGGAACTAACCAGCTCACATAAGTGTTGAGAAAATTTATAACCGCTCCAAGTCCTAGACCAAGATTATTTCCTAATGGTCCAATCACAATCAAAGTCACTGGAGCTACAACAATTAAAGTTAACAATGGAGCAATCATTAGCCTCATAGAACTTGGCACAATCTTATCAAAAAAGGGTTCTACATAAGACATTAACCAGACTGCCAAAATGATTGGTATAACGGATGTCGCATAGGAAACAAGAGGGACTGAAATACCAAGGAAATGTAATCCTGTTCCAGCCTCTTTTGCGTCACCCACCATTGAAATAAATATAGGATGCACTAAAATACCACCAATTGCCATTGCCATATATTGATTAACATTAAACTTTTTTGCAGCTGAGACCGCTAACAGTATAGGTAAGAAATAAAATGCTGCATCCGCAATAAAACTCAAAAACCGATAACTTTCAGATTCAACGGTTATCCACTTAAGTGCTATTAATAATGCCAGTAATGCTTTTAACATACCAGCACCGGCAATTGCTGGAATAATAGGGAAGAAGCACCCGGCAATTGTGTCTAATACTTTTGCAACAACACCTTTTTTCTCCCCCTCTTTTGCATCACTGCTACTTGCATCGCTAAGATCTCCTAACTTGACTAGCTGTTTATATACATTGGAAACCTCATTTCCAATAATGACTTGATATTGTCCTCCTTTGTTGACCACACCGACAACACCCTTTGTGTTTTTAATTCCGTCGGTGTCGGCTTTTGTATCGTCTTTTAAATTAAACCGTAGACGAGTTGCACAGTGCCCTACTGAAGAAACGTTTTCTTTTCCGCCAACTTTTTCTAAAATTGTAGCTGCTAGATTTTTGAAATCCATATAATTTCCCCCTTTTTTAATTAACTGATAGATTTGTCAAAAATAAAACCCACCAGCTAAGGAAAGAAATCAACACAAGATTCCTTTCGTTAACTGGTGGGTATAGCCTTTCGTAACAATCCCACTGTTTATGATTATACTTTCTCCAATTTTCAAAAATAAAACCCACCAGCTAAGGAAAGAAATCAACATATGATTCCTTTTGTTAACTGGTGGGTATAGCCTTTCGTAACAATCCCACATGGCAAAGCCTGTTTATTGTTTTATGCACTTTCTCCAATCACTCTTCTTATGTGAATTGAAAGATAAATAATTTCATCTTCTGTCAATTTGCAATTCAATTCTTTTTGAACAAATTCTTCAATACGTTTTGCACATTTATATTCGTTAGGATACTTTGCTTTGATCACATCTATAAATCCTAAGTCTTCTTTGATAGCTTCTTTTCCTTTAGATAATCTTCTAACAAAGTATTTTAGATGTGTCCAAAACCTGTCATAATGAATTGAACTTTCATTAAGCTCTATACCATAGTGGTATTTTACTATATCCAGTATTTTCTTTTGTATCCGAATCATTTCCATCGTTTCTTGAATCTTTACATTGTCATCCATTTGTGCATTAACGAGATGAATTGCGATAAATCCTGCCTCTGAATCATTAAGCTTTACACCATGTCTTTTTTCGATAATTTTCAATGCTTCTTTACCGATTAGATACTCATGATTATAAAACCTACTGATTTCCCATAGTATAGCATTTCTTACTATTTTCCCTTTTTTAGCACGATCAATCGCATGGTATATATGATCTGTTAGACCCAACCAAATGGTATCATCTAACTTTTTATCCAAGGAATTAATTGCATATTTAACAATTTCATTTGTTGTTTGAACATATGTGTAAGGAATATTAGATAGTAATACTTCTAGATAATTACTATTTTCTTCTCCTTCAATAACATAAATTCTTTCAATCAAAGTTTCATCAATGAAATCATCTTTCTGCTTTTTAAAACCAAGACCTTTCCCCATGACAAGTGCTTCTTTACCATCTTTATATGAACGAACTAAATTATTGTTAATAACCTTATCTATCTTCATAATTTTCATTTGCCTCCAAGGTTATACAATAAAAAATGAAACAATACTATCATCAAAAATCAGTATAGCCTGCCTTACAGTAACTATCCAATTAATTTTGATAGTGCTATTTTATCTCCCTTTGAAAACGATGTCAATAACTTGTTTTTTTTGCAATTTCGAAGAATATTATCCTCCTAGGAAAAACAAACGTTTTTTGTCATGTGGCAGTCACCGGATTATGTTGTTTAATCTCTTGTATAGATAAATGTATACTATAATTCCCATATTCGAGAAGTTCATTTAGAAAAAGATTTAATTGATCTTGGGATTTAACTTTTATTTTTAAATGGTAACAGCCTTCTCCTGATACCCGGTGAACTTCAAGTACCTCATTTCGATCATGAACAAAACGTATAAACGAATCATGGTTTGCTGTTTTCATATATATAATAACAAACGCTGTATAAGTAAGTCCTAATTTCATTTCATCTACTAGTAGAGTGTAGGCTTTAATTACACCACTTTCCTCAAGTTTTTTTATACGATTTCCTACAGCTTGTCCTGTCATATGAATATGTTGACCTAGGTCTTTCCATTGAATACGTGAATTTTCGGATAGTAACCGAAGGATCTGAAAATCAATGTTATCAAGTTCCATAATAAATTCCTTTCACCATGAAATGCTTTGAGCTAAAAGTGTTTCATCAAAGTATCGATAGAAATCAAGATATTTTATATCATCATTCTTGTAATAAAAATTTTTTAATGAGGTGGATAAAATGAGTACAGCATTAATCATTGTAGATATACAAAACGACTATTTTCCAAATGGAAAGAT
The DNA here is from genome assembly GCF_946151075.1 of Neobacillus sp. Marseille-Q6967. Lineage (GTDB taxonomy): Bacteria > Bacillota > Bacilli > Bacillales > Cytobacillaceae > Neobacillus. Next base: position 2,504,439 of record NZ_OX267715.1, read on the forward strand.
GGAGTTAAGCAATCCTGATAAAGCAGCCGCTAATGCTGCTAAAGTTCTTGATTGGTTTAGACAAAATAACAAAGATAATATTTTTCATGTTCAGCATATCGCAAGTAGTCCGGAGTTAGGCTTCTTTCTTCCAAATACAGAGGGAGCTGAACTACATGAAACTGTTCTACCATTAGAACACGAAAACATTATCGTTAAAAATTTCCCTAACAGCTTTTTAAAGACTGATTTAGAAGGCAAATTAAGAGAAAAAGGTGTAACCAAGGTAGTAGTTGTAGGTATGATGACTCATATGTGTATTGATGCAACAGTTAGAGCTGCAGTGGATCTAGGCTTTGAAACTACACTTATTGAAGATGCATGTGCGACAAGGGACTTATCTTATCAAGATAAAGTCGTGCCAGCAGAACAGGTTCATTATGCATTTGTCAGCGCACTTAAAAGTATGTACGCTAATGTAGTTTCGACCGAGGATTTCCTACAACAAAAAGCTAAAACTACCTTGTAGAACCATTAATTAATGGTAAGTGGGAGTTTGTTTAAAAACAAACTCCTTTTTGCTAGATGTAAGAATTGTTATCCAACCTATATACGTTAACTCCATACAATCCGCATCGCTGCTCTTTTTGTACTTAGTTGAAAGTTTTATATGTTTATTTGCTAGACAATTCCTCAAAAAAATACTGTATTTGGTAACCCCAGATAGTTATGAATGTCATTTTATCAAAAAATACCATTAATCCAATGATAATCATTAAAACGCCACCTATTTTCATAAATAATGCTGAATATTTTAATATTAGTTTTGTTTTGCTAATGAAAAACGCCATTATAATAAATGGGATACAGAACCCCAATGAATATGCAGCAATATTAAAAAAAGTTTGGGTAGGATACATTATATTAGCATACATAATTGCTCCAAAAATAGGTCCTATGCAAGGAGACCACCCTGCCCCGAAAACTATTCCCACAATAACCGAATTAAAAAATCCCACCTTCTTTTTTGTATATTGGAAGCGATGTTCTTTCATTAAAAAACTTGGTTTAAAAATATCTAACATAAACGTTCCCATTGCTACAAGAAAAATGCCACCAAACATTCTTATTACCTCATTGTAGTTGTGAAAAATCTTTCCAATGAAACTCGCAGAAAAACCTAATGCAAAATAAACTATTGTAAACCCAATTGAAAAATAAATTGAATGTAAGAGAACTATTTATCTAATATTAGAATTACCCTTCTGATTTTTTAATTCTCCCACCGTTACACCAGTAATATAAGAGATAAATGATGGATATAAAGGTAGGCAACAAGGAGAAATAAATGCTAATAATCCCCCTGCGAATGCGACCCATTTTGTAATTTCTCCCAATAAATCTCCCCCTATAAATATATTATAGCTATACATTATCAGCTTATTTTATTTGAAATAATCGTTGTAATACTTTCGCAATATCCCCATCAACGCCGATTATTATGTAAAATTCCATCCGGTATCGCCGGAAATCCGTGGAGTATATTATTTCTTCATGTTCGAACCCTCCTTTACTTGGATTTGAAAGTATTATATAGTGGATATGAATTTTCAAACAAGTATGCACTTTATTGACGCATACTATCTATATGGAAAGTGTAACTATGAATGCAATCTAAAGAAAAATGCTAACTCTTCTCACAATCTACTTATTTATGGCTAATCACCAATAGTATAAATTGTAAAAGAAAGCTACCTAAATGTTAAAGAGCCCCTCCAGAAGGAAAGGCTCACAGAATTTTCTCCCATTGAAAAGTATTTTTTTATTTAAGAATAAACATGTTGGTCACAAACTTTGAAGGATTTTAGTTAAAGTTTTTAAAATTGTAGGTGTGCCTATTTGGCACTTAGAACGTTGGGATATGTAGTTTTGGTACTTTGAGTGTGGGTCTTAAATTAGCGGGTACCTCAATTGCCGAAAAACTCAGTAAAACCATATTAATTTAATTGTATTGAATTTACTTTAATTAACAAAAAAGCTTGATAAATAAGCATTTTGTAGAGTTTATTTCCATCAATTTTACCCTTTTCATACTTTTCCTAAACTGTAGGTCGGAGGTTCGAATCCTCTTTGGGACGTTTGAAAGCCTTGATTCTTCAAGGCTTTTTATTTTGCATATGAACCTTAGCAGTGTTTGCTGATGATTTGATAAAATAAATGAGCACATATACTAATCATTACGGTAATAGCGGGATAACTCCATAATCATAGCTCCCATTCTCTCGTGTTCAGGGACAAGCAATTGCTGAACCCCTTCTTCTCTTAAAGCCTCTGCAGTAACTTTGCCAACTGCAACGGCAAGGATATACTTTTTAAAAGAATCCAAAAGGCTTTCGACGTAGTCATTATCCCTTGCATAGTCAAATAGTGAACGGACTTGTACGGCGGTTGTAAAACAAACAGCGTCCAACTTTTCTTCCAAAATCTCTTTACATAATTCTGCAACTGTTTCTTTTGCCGGGGGAATATGCTGGTAAGGGAGAATCATTAATACATCTGCGCCTTTTTCTTCAAGAAATTTGATTAACGTTGGCGCTTTTTCACCATGAAGTTGAACCGTTACTCTTTTTCCGGTAAAGTCAAAGCTCTCGAGAGATTTGATTAAACTCCTGGTAGTCCCATCTTCATCTGCCGCTATCGGCGTAATTCCTAGTTTCTTTAATGAGGAAAATGTTTTATATCCTCTTGAAGCGATTTTAGCTTGATGAATAATTTTTATAAACTGCTGTTTAATATCCAGCTTTTCAGCGATATCTAACAAAGTTTCAGTTCCTATACCCGTTGTAAAAATAGCCCAATCAGTACCCTCGGATATACATTTCTTAAGATCTGGTTCCACCTCATTTTCCGCTAAGAATACAGTCCCTTGCAATGAACGTACTAAAGGAACTCCTCCTTGTTTTTTTATGAGCATACTCATCTCTTCGGTTTTTCGGGATGCACAAATAGCAACGCGTTTCCCTGTGAGTCCTTTTGCCACACCATTCCCCTCTTTCCAATCAATATTCTTCATCAATCTGCCTGACAAATGGTTTAAGATGTTCATGAATGATTTAAAACTATCTCTTCTTTATTTTCACATTTTCCACTAAACATATCCACTGGGTATTACAAACAACATACTACCTTATTTTCTGCTATAGTTACATATGTTTTTTCGTAGCTTTTATATTGAAAAAGTTTTATATTCGAGCTTTTGAAAGGGATTGATATTTCCCTTGTTATATGTGATACCACCTTTTGGCAATTCAGGATATTCCTATCTATTAAAATTCCCGCGACTGTTCCACTATGTGCAACAACCACTCCTCCTTGAAAAGTATGAGCTAATTTTTCCAATTGATAGAAAATAGGTTTTGGCAGTATTTTTTGATTCACCTGTGCACTCATTGTTGCTGCCTTAAAAATATAAGTTGGATTTTCTTCCCAAAACCCTTTTTTGACCAAATTATAGGCTTCTATAAGCTGATTTTGATCATCTTGACTGTATGCTTTTGGAACTTGATTAAATTCGATAGTATTGACTGTACCTCCTAGGTCGATACCAACCAGTATAAATGGGGGTAAGTCCCCAAAGCTTTCGATAAGCTGTCCGTTAATAAAATCATAGGCAACAACTTCTCCATACATGACTCCATCGGTGGGCTCAACCTTTGCTGCAATCGATGAGATCATTTCTTGTGTCAGCGGGAGAGAATAACTGTCAGAAATGGCTCTTAATGCTGCTACGATATCAGCGGAACTGCTTGCCAGTCCCTTGCCGGTTGGGATATTGGAGAGTATCTCTAGGTGCCCCCCTCCCTTTACGCCAAATAGTTGAAGTAACAATCCTCCTGCTCTCCTGGCTTTAATCTTTGAATCTACTACTCTGATTTCGGAAATGGCTGGGTCTGGAATAAAGGTTGCCATACTTCTTAAACTTGGGATTGGCAGTGTGATTAAAAAGGGACGTTTCCCTATAATTCCTTGGACAAGTTCTCCAAATGTTCCATGACAACTTCCTTTACCAAGTTTCATTTTTTATGTATACCTCTATTAAGGCTTGAATAAGACACTGGTTTTCCTTTTCCGTTCGAATTGCAATCCGAAAATCCTGCTTTGTTAACCCTGGGTACATCGCACAGGATCGAATTAAAATTCCTTTTTGTCCCATGCTCCACTGTAATTCAGCGGCAGTCATTTTATCTGTTATTCTTACTAACAGAAAATTTGCCTGCCCCGGAAATACCCGCCACCCTAAATTCTCCTCGATGGAACGTTTTACATTGTTTCTTTGTTCCTGAACAAGCACAATCGTTTTTTCCTCGTGTTCTTTTTCGTTCAGGGCAGCTTCTCCTGCGATTAGGGCCATTTGGTTGACACTCCAGGTTACCTGTTTGGCCTGCAGCTTTGCAATAAGGCCTGGATGGGCTAGAGCATATCCAAGCCGAAGACCGGGAATTGCATAGAACTTCGTCATCGAGCGAAGGAGGATTACCTGTTTGAATCGGTCTAATTCCTTGAGAAGGGACGTTTGTTTTGGATTGGGAAGAAAGTCTATAAATGCCTCGTCTATTACTAAATATGTATTTGTCTTCTGTGCCTGTTCTGCCATTTCTATAAGTTCTTCCCTTGAATACAGAACACCAGTTGGATTGTTGGGATGCCCAACAAAAACGAGGTCGGTTTCGGCAATCAGCTGAAGAAGATCAGAACGATTAGGTTTAAAATCATTTTCAAGCTTACCGTAGCATGGTTTGATTTTTGCGCCATAGGCTGCAGCCAGCTGCTCATATTCAGAAAAGCAAGGGTAGATCACCCCTGCTGTTTGCGGCTGCAGGCCCAAAATTACCAAGGAGATGCACTCAGCTGCACCATTTCCTATCAAAATCTGTTCCGGTAAAACTGAATGCTTTTTTGCTAACTCTTGCTTTAAGATTCGATGGGCAGGATCTGGATAGTGAACAATGGTTTCCACCTGCTCCTTTAACAATTCTATTAATCTTGGAGGCGGACCGAGGGGATTAATATTCGCACTGAAATCTAATAGCTGTTTGGAATCCATAAGAAACAGCTGCCGGGCAGTAAGTAGATCGCCTCCATGTCCATATCTTTCAATGTATGCCATTAAAACTCAATTCCCTTCACGGCAGGAATTCCTTCATTATAATAATGTTTCACGGCCTTCATTTCCGTTACTAAATCTGCGCAAGCCATGATCTCTTCCCTTGCAGACCGTCCGGTAATCACCAGATGCATATGCTTCGGGCGGTGCTGGATCAAATCAAGGACCTCCTTTAAAGGAAGTACATCATCAATCGAAAATTTTTCAATCGCTAAGGCATTATTTAATTCATCTAAAATGACGACATCATAACCACCAAAGAGCACCTTTTCTTTCGTAAAGGACCACGCTGTTTTTAAGGCCTCCCGATGCTCCTCCGGGGTTTTTGTCCAGGTAAAGCCTACTCCGGTTTGAATAATTTCTATACCCAATTTTTCAAATGTGATTTTTTCGCCGTAGGTTCTTTCAGGAGATTTGATAAATTGAATGACTAGAACCCTTTTTCCCCGTCCAACGGCACGGATAGCAAGTCCCAAGGCCGCTGTTGTTTTCCCTTTTCCATCACCAGTATAAACTAACGTGAGCCCACGCTTGGCTTTGTTTTCTGCTAATTCTTCCATCCCATTCGCTCCTCGTTACAGCCAGACTGTTTTTTCTTCAAATGATGTCCGAGCCGGCGCTTTGGCTTTTTTTAAGGCTTCACCATCGGGATAACCAATAAACAGGTTTCCGATTATTTTCTTGTTTTCGGGGGACCCGATAAACTCAAACATCCGTGCATCCCGAACAAGTCCTACGCCCCGTGTCCGCCAAACAAGCCCTAAGCCCAATTCTTTTGCGGCCAGCCACATCGAATGGACGGCACAGCATACGGCATATTCATTATCCAATGATGCCTCTTTATCCCCTGGAACAATGTCGGCCGTCACGATAATGTGAACCGGTGTCGTTTTCAGTGCCTTTAGTGAGCTCTCGATCAGATGGGGTTTCGTCGGAAAGCGCTCTTGCAGGTATTCATTAGCCAAAGCTTCATAGCGCTTTTTGGCTTCACCTTTTATGACATAGAAGCCCCAAGGCTCCCGCATCCGGTCATTAGGAGCCCAGGTCGCTGTTTCTAATAGGGTTTTTATTTTTTCATTTTCCACATCTCTTTGATCGTAATCGCGAATCGCTCTACGACTTTTGATCTCCGCTATAATTGACATCTTACTCTCTCCCTATTCCTACTGTTTGTTTTACTTCTCCTTCTTGAAACCATTTTATTTTTTCCCGTATCCCAACGACATCGCCAACAAGAACAATGGCAGGATGGGTAATGCCGGCTTCGAGAGCTCGTTGTTCAATATCTTGTAAACTTCCTGTAACCGTCCTCTGCTGAGGAGTTGTCCCCCATTGAATAATCGCTGCTTTGGTATCAGGCTTTTTTCCATGCTCGATTAACTTCGTGCAAATATAGTTTAAATTCCCAATTCCCATATAAAAGGCAATCGTATCAATCCCCTGCGCAAGGGCTGACCAATTCAATTGATCTTGTTCCTTTTCAGCGCGGCCGTGACCAGTGACGATGGCGAAGGAGGAAGCATAATCCCGATGGGTAACAGGAATTCCTGCAAAGGCAGGTGCAGCAATTCCAGATGTGATTCCCGGTACAATTTCATATCGGATGCCATTTGCAGCCAACACTTCCGCTTCTTCTCCTACACGGCCGAAGATACATGGATCGCCTCCCTTTAATCTGGTCACGATTTTTCCATGGCTTGCTTTTTCAACTAAAAGTTCATGAATTTGCTCTTGAATGATGTGATGCTTTCCTGGCTGTTTACCGCAAAAAATCAGCTCTGCGTCTGCTTTTGCGTATTGTAGCAATTCGTCGTTCACTAAGCGGTCATATAAAATCACATCCGCCTGTTGGATACACTCCATCCCATAAACGGTGATCAACTTGGGATCTCCCGGTCCAGCACCAACAAGGTACACTTTTCCTTTCGTCATGCTCCATCTCCTTATACCGTTATTCTTTTTTAAAACTCCTGAGAATGCAAACCTGGCCATTTCTTTTTAGGGAACGGTTATATGTCCGTCCTGGGCGAAAATACGGCAAAAGACCGTCACGACAACAGTTTTGCCGACATAAGAATGGGTACCTTGAAAGCCTCAGCCATTCTCTTTGAACTCTTTACATTTCTTTATCCAATTTTCGACCAGCCCAGGACACGAACCAAAATGAAAATGGGTATAACCAGCGATTAAACTGCCTTTCCTATACCCCTCTTGTTTATACCCGCGCATTCCTTTTGTTTGGTAAGCAGGCTGAAATTCTATTGTTGGAAGAAAGGTAGAATAGTGGAATTCATGACCTCTGGCTCTAAGATCTCCCTCTAGAAGAAAATTTCCTTCTTCTGATGTAATTTCACGGTAACCTAAGGCAGCAAGCTTTGTTTGCATTTTCACCTTACCCGGAATAATCCCAACCATTTCGTAGTTCTTTTCATCGGTTGTTTCAAGGGACTCGGTTAAATACATAAATCCGCCGCATTCAGCTAAGGTTGGCAGCCCTTTTTCAATCGCCGATTGAATCGAGTTTTTTACCTCTTTATTTTCGGCCAGCTCTTGGGCAAATTCTTCCGGAAAGCCCCCGCCAATATATAAACCATCCGCCTGTTCAGGCAACGTTTCGCCCTTTAAAGGAGAAAACTCGACCAACTCGGCTCCGGCAGCTTCCAACATTTCCAGGTTTTCCTGATAATAAAAGTTAAAGGCTGCATCTCTTGCCACAGCTATTCGTACGGCTGCCTTTTCCCTTCTCTTAAACTGTGATTCTTTTACCTTAAGGGGTAAAGCTTTAGCGAGCTCATATAAAGAATCGACATCGATGGTTTCCAGGACTAAATCTCCCAGCTGGTTAAAAAACGGATCTAATTCGCCCCGTTCAACGGAGGGAATCAACCCTAAATGCCGTTCTGGAATCGTAAGCTCCTCGTCTCTTTTCAGAAATCCAAGGACGGGAATACCGCACTCTTGTTCAATCGCTGTTTGGACGATTTTAAAATGGCCTTCGCTGCCAACCCGATTGGCAATGACACCGACAATATTGGCTTCCTTGAGAAATTCTTGAAATCCCTTGACAATGGCGGCAGCGCTACGGGCCATGCTGGCACAATTAACCACGAGGACTACCGGGCTTTCCGTAATAAGACTGATTTCAGCTGTGGAGCCGGAATTGTTCATAGGATTTTTTCCGTCAAAGAATCCCATGACGCCTTCGATGATGGAAATATCCGCGCCTTGACTCCCGCGAATGACAATCTCTTTGACCATTTCATGATTTAGCATCCAGCTGTCAAGGTTTCTCGAAATTCTGCCGGTTACTGCCGTATGGTAGGTTGGGTCAATATAATCTGGACCACATTTAAATCCCTGTACGGTGTATCCCTTTTTCCTAAGTGCAGACATCAGTCCGATTGTCAGGGTTGTTTTTCCGACACCGCTTCCTGTTCCTGCAATTACAAGTCTGCGACTTGACATCCCATTTCCCCTCCTCTGTCAATAGGGAATGACCGCTGCTGAAATGGTCACATTACCTGATTTCTTTTTTGTTAACGCTAATTTTTCTGCTCCACTGTACAACAACGCAGCCGGCTCACTTACGCCGTATGCACCTGTATATTTAAAAACTGTTTCTGAAGGGTTTTGAATTTTAATAGAATTCAGTTCCTCTGGTGTAAAACAGATAAACTCCCAGCGGTTTTTATTTGTCACTTCAATTAACCCTACTTCATCCTTTTTTAAATTAATCGTACAAAGAGCCATAACACTTTTTTTAGAAAAGTTTAATTCCTCCAGCGTTTCGTCTATCACTGCTTCAATTTCCTCTGATGATGTCCCTCGGTTGCAGCCCATTCCAAGGACAATTACCTTCGGCCGATATAAGACGCCATTATGTAAAATCTGCTTTTCCCATTCCGATAAATTCCGATGTGTAACGACAAGAGCGGCATCCGGCTTCGATGCAAGTGCCTCTGGAATTGATTGATATAACTTAATATTTTCCGGAAGGGGGCGGTCATAATGCCACCATTCTTTTTCTCCTGACTCCTGTACGACCGCTATATTTTCTTCATTTACGACAGCTGCGCTAACTGGAGTCAGCTTCTCTGCCGAGTCCCATACCCAGCCAAACCGTTTCCCAAACAAATCAACCGCAATGGTTTCCTGTACATCCGAAGCTGTTGTAATAATGGGACGCGCCTTTATGGCAGCAGCTACTTCTTTCGTTAGTTCATTCGCTCCTCCGATATGCCCTGACAGTACGCTGATCACATGTTCTCCCTTATCATCAATCACTACAACGGCGGGATCTGTTTTCTTATCCTTCAGCAGAGGAGCAATCATTCGAACAACTGCTCCAAGAGAAATAATAATAATTAGTCCCTTGTAGGCTTCGAAAAGAGAGGGCAGCAGGAGGCGGACACTTCCGGTGAATAATTGTATGTCCTTCTCCCTCTCATCGCCTTTTTCAAATTTGCTCATGTAATAGACATCAGCATTTTGAAACGAGTGTCCCAGCTTTCGTGCCAGTTCTACCCCATGCTTTGTAATCGCAACAACGGCATAGTCACCCTTCTGCTGAATGACAGCCTTTACCGCTTCCTGAAGCGCAATCATTAAGCCTCCACCCCCCGGCGGAATCCGTGTGTAAAGGTTTTATCATACAGCTTTGAACGATAATTTTGATCGTGAATGTTGTCATCGAGTGCCCAGCCGGCTAAAATCATCGCTTGTTTACGAATTCCGTTTACCCGCATATCTTCGTCCAAACGTTCGAGTGTGGTTCGGACAATTTTTTGATCTGGCCACGATGCTTTATAGATGACAGCGACAGGGGTATCCTTGCTCCAGCCAGCCTCAGTCAATTCCTTGATCAGCTTTTTCGTTAACGTCGCACTTAAGAAGAGGGCAATCGTGCAATGATGTTTTGCTAAATCCGCTAGCTTTTCAAATTCCGGGACTGGGGTTCTGCCCTCGGCTCTTGTCAGAATAACGGTTTGGGTTAAATCGGGAATTGTCAGCTCGGCTTGTACTGCGGCAGCTGCTGCAAACACGGAACTAACCCCGGGAACAATCTCTACCGCAATGTCTTGTTTTTTCAAAAGGACGATTTGTTCCATAATCGCCCCATATACAGCTGGATCTCCGGTATGGACACGGACAACCTTTTTGCCTTGTTTAATACGGGCGGCCATGATGTCAACCATCTCTTCTAAATGCATGCCCGCAGTCTTCAACACTTCCGCAGACGGTTTCGCTTTGCCAATTAATTCTTCATTAACAAGAGAATCGGCATAAAGGACCACGTCTGCCTCCTGAAGATGTTGAAGACCTTTTACCGTGATTAAATCGGGATCTCCAGGACCCGCACCGATGATATAAAGCTTCATTTTCTCACCACCATTAATGTTAAATATTCAAGCTCCGCTCCTTCCAGCTCGTCTGCCTGCCAAATAATCTCCTCATCCGATGTTACCTTCGTTACGACCGAAGCCTTGTGAATCAAATCTAATTCACGCAATACCTCCAGCATTAAATCAATTACTTTCGCTACTTTGATAAAAATGACACAATCATTTTCTATAATTACTTTTTTCATTGATTCATAGTCATCCCGTGCCGGAACAATCGCCACATGCTCATCACCATCTGCAAGGGGAATCCCAAGCCTTGAGGCTGCTCCATTTATCGAAGAAATTCCCGGAACTACCTCGATTGGAACCTGCGGATACTTCTCCTGCATCAAACGCATCATATGAATAAAAGTACTGTATAAAAGTGGATCTCCTTCTGTTACAAATGCCACATCCTTTCCCTCCTGCAGCTTCTCCCACACACTTTCTACTGTTTCACTCCATTTTCTTTCCAATGTTGCCGGATCCTTTGTCATCGGAAAGACTAGACCAAGCATTTCCTTTTCGTTCGGTTGAAAATAGACATCAATAATTCGTTGGGCATAGCTTTTACTGCCCTTTTGTTTCTTTGGATACGCAATCACCGGTGATTCCTTTAATTTTCGAAAGGCCTTTACGGTTATTAGCTCCGGATCTCCCGGTCCAACCCCTAAGCCGTATAACGTCCCTAACATCCTGACTCCCCTTCCTGACACCATGCTTCTATTATGTAAATCGGATTTAATGCATCAAATCTTGTAAGATTCAATATGGGCTTACTTCTAGAAATTTGTGCAAGTGTAATATTTGTCTGAAATCCTCGTTCTTTAAACGCCGTCAAGGCTTCTGATAGATTTTCGATCGTAACAGCATTTAATACAATTCGTCCTCCATCCTTTAAGCGGCTGCAGCAGATATCCAAAATATCACCCATCCCGCCAGCAGTCCCGCCTATAAATACCGCATCTGGATCAGGGAAGGTATCTAATCCCTCTGGGGCTTTCCCATGAAGGAGCGTTACATCGACACGGAACTTTTCAAAATTTCGTTTGCAGTTTTCTAAGTCGCCTTCATTCTTTTCAATCGCAAAAACTTGACCTTCCCGGGCTATTTTAGCTGCCTCGATCGCAACAGAACCCGTACATGTCCCAATATCCCACACAATGCTGTCTTCCTTTAAACGAAGTGCACTGATGCTTAAGGTCCGAATTTCCTTTTTCGTAATCAAACCTTTATCTGGTTTCCGTTGAAAAAACGCTTCATCGTCAATGCCAATCGGCCACTGTGGATTTTCACCTATTTTCTTTAGAATCACGATATTAAGAGGTGAAAACTCGGCATCTTTCATTTTATCAAGGCTAAACCAGAGGCATCGTTCGTTTTCACTGCCCAGGTTTTCTCCTACAAACGCCTGGTATTCGTTCATACCAAACGAGAGCAGATACTGTGCAATTTTGTTCGGTGTATTCTCCGTATCTGTTAAAATCGCAATTTTTTCTTTCCCATCAATCCGCTGCGCCAGACCTTTTATACTTCTTCCATGGACGCTCGTGAAATAAGCGTCCTGCCATCTTTCTCGCATTTTGGCAAAGGCCAGTTGGAGAGAGCTTAAGTAAGGATAAATCTCCAAATCGATTTTAGAAGATAAATAGCTTCCTATTCCATAAAACAAAGGATCTCCAGAAGCAAGTATAACAACGTTTCTTGTCTCCGACTGTAAGTGTTCCACGAGCGATGAAAGACCGCTCCCAATAACGATTTTTTCTCCTATGTATTCAGGAAAAAAGGAAAGTTGACGCTTTCCTCCTATTAATACTTCACTCTCATTAATCCACTTTTCATACATAGGGAGCAGGCTTCCTATTCCTTCATCCCCAATGCCAATCATTTTAATATGAGCCATTTCGCACCGCCTTTCCTAAAAATTCGCCCTTCAATGTATAAAGGCTCGTATCTACCTCGATGCCGCCATCCACTTCCTTTAAGGCAGCAAGGCAGCAATTATCGCTTAGCTGTTCAAAAAAGGAGAGATAGCCGCGTGCTGCCATCATGTCCCCAACCTGAGAAGCGGTATTGGCATTTTTGATTTCCTCGACAAGGGCGGCATCTGCACCAGCTCGGCTTGCAACATCAGCTAAAAAATTAAAATCGACAGGGGCGCTTTTGGAATGAACCATCATAATCCCCATCGCAACCTTTGAGAATTTCCCCATCATCCCGACCATGGAAACTCTTTTCATCCCTTGCTTCTTGCACTGTTTCAGGGTAAAACCGACAAAGTCGCCCATCTCGACAAAGGCTTCCACAGGGAGTTCCGGAAATTGCTTCATCGCATATTTCTCGCTTCGACCACCAGTGGTAATGACGATGTGGTCGCAGCCGCTTGCCCGTGCGACGCTGATGGCCTGGATAATGCTCGCCTTATAGGCTGCTGTTGAGAACGGAACGACAATACCGCGGGTCCCAAGAATGGAAATTCCGCCAATGATCCCTAACCGTCCGTTGAGCGTTTTTTTGGCCATTTCTTCGCCGTCCGGTACCGAGATCACAATCTTTATTCCTTTACCAATCCCAAATTCTTTTAAAACCCCTTCCGCCGTTTCCCGGATCATTTTACGAGGCACAGGGTTAATCGCTGCCTCCCCGACAGGAACAGGCAAGCCGTCCTTTGTCACCCGGCCAACCCCTATGCCCCCGTCCAGTACAATCCCCGGTTCTTCCGACCAAGACACCGTGGAAACGATTAAAGCCCCGTGAGTAGCATCGGGATCATCCCCCGCGTCTTTAATCGTACTGGCTGTTGCCAAATGCTCATTGAACTCACAGTTTTCAATATGAAAGGTAGCAAAACGCTTAACAGGCAAATAAATAGTGGACTCTGTTTGCAATTCACCGGTAATTAATGCGGTCAGTGCCGCCTTGGTCACTGCCGTTGCGCAGGCCCCTGTTGTATATCCTTCACGAAGCTTTCCTTTTGGTACTTCCTGCATGAGTTATCCCCGGTCTGCAAGGATGGAGATGGCATTTAATGCCGCAACGGTAACGGTACTGCCGCCTTTCCTGCCAATATTGGTGATGAACGGTACGTCAAGCTTTGCTAGTTCTTCCTTTGATTCAGCAGCTGACACAAACCCGACCGGCAGCCCGATGACGAGACCGGGTTTGGCTTCCCCTTCTTTAATGAGGCGAATGAGTTCCAGTAAAGCTGTTGGCGCATTTCCTATTGCAAAGATACCGCCGTCCGCTTCTTTTATCGCTTTTCTCATCGAAATGATCGCCCTTGTAGTGTTTAATCGTTTAGCTTCCTGAATGACATCAGGATCGGATATATACACCTTGATTTCTCCGCCATACTTTTCAATTCGTGCTTTATTGGCCCCGCTTTGAATCATTTGAACATCCGCGACCACCATTTTCCCGCTCCGAATTGCCCGAATGCCTGATTGGATGGCGTCAGGATGAAAAAGGACGCTTTTTCCTAATTCAAAGTCAGCCGATGCATGAATGATGCGCTGAACAATCGGATATTGCTCATTGGAAAAGGGGTGCTCACCAATTTCTTCATTAATCATTTCAAAACTTCTTCCTTCAATCTGTTCCGGCTGAACCGTTAGCGGTTTAAATTCTGTACGAAAATCCATTCCTCTCACTCCTTAATTAAATAAATGTTGTGTTTTGGCCGTTAAAGTGAATCCAAGTTTTTTATGTAATTCTTGGATGACGTCGTAAAAATTCTCGTAAACCGTTCCATAATTCAGTTTTGGACGGCCAATCATAATGACTTCAATCCCAAGCTCTTTTGCGGCTTCCATCTTTTCATCAACCGATCCGACCTTCCCGCTCTCCTTCGTAACCATTAAGGTCACTCCATATTGCTTATAAAGCGCTTGGTCGAACTCTTTTGAAAACGGGCCTTGGATGGCAACAATATTTTTTTGTGGAAGCCCTAGCCGCTCACATTTTTCCATATTATCAACGCGCGGCAGCATCCGGGCAATCAACCGGACGTCTGGTTTCCCTAATAGTTTTTCTGTAAATACCTGAAGCGTCTTGCTGCCTGTCGTCAGCATCACAACGCCTTTTTTGCCAGCTGCGATCTCGGCTGCTTCTTCGTAGCTTTCGACCACTTTCATTTTTTCGTATTGGAAGGTTTGGGACTCGCGCTCGTATCGGATATAGGGAACTCCCGCTGTTTTGGCGGCATTCATTGCGTTTTTGGAAGCTTCTTCCGCAAAAGGATGACTTGCATCGACCACGGCTTGGATTCCTCTAGTATCAATTAAACGCACCATTTCCTTATCTGTTAATCTTCCAACTTCCACTGTAATACCTGTCTCCTTAAATTCGTTCACCGCATTTTCAGTGACTACTGTAGCAAGGAGACCGAAGCCCGCTTTTTTTATTTCTAAAGCAAGTGCTCGTGCATCGCTTGTTCCAGCTAATACTAAAATCATCTTCCATCTCCTGCCTTCTGCACCTCTTGGTTATGGTGATGATCATGGTGATGGTGGTGATGTTCGTGATGTTCATGATCATGGTCATGGTGATGATGGTGAACATGTTCCATTACATTCAAACGATATTGGCAGGTATCACAGTTCATCTTTACTTCATCACCAATTGCTTCCTCCACTCGATCAATTAAAATCGTCTGCAGTTTAGGATGATAACCAAAATAGCCGGCTAATTTAAATTCAATGTTGGAATATTGATTTTGAAATGGAACCATCATTTCTTCTAACCGTTTGATAAGAATGCCTGTGAACAAGAAGTAGGGCAGGATGATCACTTTCTTTGCTCCAAGCTTTAAACATCTTTCGATTCCTTCATTTACAAGGGGGGTGGTAACCCCCATAAAAGCAGGTTCAACGATTTTATAGTTTGTTTTTTCCCATAGTAATCTGGCAATCTTATATAAATCACTATTCGCATCCGGGTCGCTTCCGCCTCGGCCTAACAAAAGAACAGCGGTATCTTCCTCTGGGCAATCCAGATTTTCTCCAATTTCCGCCAATCTTGTTTTTAATATTTCAAATGTTTCCTCATGAATTCCAATCGGCCTGCCGTAAGTAAACTGTACAAATGGATATTTTTTCTTTGCCTCATCAATGGCAGCAGGAATATGAATTTTGGAATGTCCTGCCTGTAATAGCATAATTGGAATCACAACAATATGGTCGGCCCCTTTCTCGACACATACCTCAATTCCTTGATTTACACTAGGTCTTTCAAATTCTAAAAAGCACGGTTCTACAAGGATGCTATCATCCCACGTCCTTCTCATCGCATCGATGAATTCACGTACTTGTTTATTTCCCTCTTGATCTCTGCTCCCATGACCTACAAAAAGAATTGCTTTCAAAATGTTTCCTCCCCTTTGTTTGTAAGTGCCCATCTTATCGATTAACCACTTTCCATTACTCCCCGCATACAGGAACTTCAATTTTTATATTCGGTGTTATATCCTGGTACAAGAAACCTTGAACCCGCTTTACCCGTTTGAAAAATTTATAGAAGCGCTCATTCGGATAGGCCTTCTGTTTATACTCATGAACAATCCGCTCCACTACCCCAACGATTTGGTCTGGTGCTATTCCTTCCGCTACAATTTGACCAGGATGGGCACTTCTGCCGGCTGTCTTGGCTCCTAAAAATAAATCAAATGCTCCTTTACGATAGACAATGCCAATATCCTCTTTTACTGCTCCGTAGCATGCCATTCCGCAGCCGTTCACGCCCAGTTTTAATTCCTTCGGCAATTCCATTCCGCCAAGCCTTTCATGGAGCTCCTCAGCATAAGGAATGGAATCCTTCTTTTCTCCATCACAAAAATCACAAGCTTTAACTGTTAAAACGTCCCCGACCGGAGCAATTAAGAAGTTGGCTGCTGCTAATCTTTCCACAATCGTATCTGGTATTGAGGTTAAAATTTGCAGCTTAATATAATGGTCTTGTGTGTACTCCATTACTCCGTCTTCTCCTACAATTTCGGAAAGAATCATCATCTGTTTCGCTGTAAACTTTTTATTTGCCACTCCAGGGCTAACGGCGAGTTCAAAAATGGATTGGAAGTCTTGCTTAACCATTAAATCTTGGGAAAACCCTTGATTTTCACCGAGGATCATTTGTAAGGCTTCCTCTGCCAGTTCTCTTGGAGATTCTTTTACTGAAATCGCTGTGACTGTCTTATTTTTTAACGGTTTTACATCATCCGCTTGCGGAAGCGCCCATGGTTCGGCTTCCTTTTGTAAACGCTGATGCGGTTTTAACGGCTGCACTGTCTTATTTAACGTATACTTCCGCTGATAACCCCGCGGGGTGATGATTAAGCCATCATAGAAAAACGTAGAAGAGTTTCCAATTAGAACAGTTGTTAACATGCCAATTTCATGTTCCAGCATGTCTTGTAAATTGGTTAATACAATATTTTGGCTATCACGATACGCACTTTTTACTAACCCTACGGGTGTATCGGGCGAACGATATTTTAACAGAATTTTCTGTGCTTCCATGATTTGTCTTGTTCTTCTGCCGCTTTTCGGGTTGTAAAGTGCAATAACAAAGTCAGCCTGAGCAGCGGCTTCGATTCTTTTCTCGATTAAATTCCACGGTGTTAAATGGTCACTTAAACTTATCGTGCAAGCATCATGCATGACAGGAGCGCCCAATAAGGAAGCACAGGAGTTAATAGCAGATATGCCAGGAATGACTTCCACTTCTACTCCAGTTGCTTGTTTCCATCCTTTCTCAATTAATACCTCATAAACAAGACCAGCCATTCCGTAAACACCCGCATCACCACTGGAAATCACAGCCACTATTTTCCCCTGTTCCGCCCGTCTTACAGCTTCTTGAGCACGGCTCACCTCTTCTGTCATGCCCGTACTAATAATTTCCTGATTTGTTAATAACCCTGCAATTAATTCGACATAAGTTTTATAGCCGATGATGATATCACTTTCTTGAATCGCTTCTCTTGCCCTTTCTGTAATATGTTGAAAACTTCCGGGACCAAAGCCGATAATCAGCAGCTTACCCTTCATCTCATGCTCCCCCTTTCCAAAATTCCAACAGCATGGAGATCCCCAGTCCCAAGCTATACATTCCTGTAATACAACCCAGTACCATATAAAGCTGCCTTTTCAGTTTTGCTTGTAAAAATCCCCATGAAAGGCAGAAGGTGATACAGATGGTCGAAATTAATAAGCCAAGAACGAATAGGAGTAATTGCATCGTTGCTGCCGTTACATTATTCAAGCCTACCGCATTTGTAAGAAGCGCAATTTGCGAAGGGCTTTCCACGCCAATTCCATGAATGATTCCAATGACAAAGGCACTGATTACTCCCAGTTTCATTGAAGATACATTTTTCTGGATGACGCCCAGCTTCAATTTTGCCAATAGCTTGGCTACCCCCTCATAGACAATCTTTAATCGGCTTTTGTACTCATACTCCTTTCGCTGCTGAAGGAGCGAATACAAAATAAAACCGCCCAAAATAATCAACGTAAGACTTACAAGGATTTCCATAAACTCCCTTGTTGTGGTTGGAAGTTCCAGACCAATAAAAATCGATAGAATGCCAATGATCAGGACAATCGCTCCATGTCCAATCGCGTACATAATTCCGAGCGAAACCTGTTTTCTTTTTTGTTGTTCACTGCCGACCATATCGGCAATAGCAGCCACATGGTCTCCGTCGATTCCATGTCTCATCCCAATCATTACGGCTAATAAAGCAAATGTCATTAATTCCATGTTACGAACTCCTTTTTACCGATTTTGATATTCCCTCAATACAATCTGTTTGGTCTGATGGAAAAAAGCCTTCCTGATCGTATTCATAGATCACATGATCTGTGAGCGAACATCCACCAGCTAAATGCTGCCTGACGATTTGCCGGCCTATCCCCTGTGTAACTTCCTTGTACCATGTTCCTTCCGGATAAACGATGACTACAGGGGCATCCTTACATCTTCCATTGCAGCGAGTTCTTGTTGTATGGATCAATGAGTCCAGCTCCAATTCCGCAATCTCGTTCCTAATTTCCTGGGTCGCCTCTTCCCCTCCCTTTCGCATGCAGCTGCTGCCGTTACAAATCAATACATGATGTTTCGTTCCTGTTAAATTCCAAGTGGTCATAAAACACTCTCCCAATCTATTAAATATAAAAAAGCACCCCTACTAAAATAGGGGTGCAGAGTAAATGGGACCAAAGATCCAGAGGATCATTGTCTTTATTCGGCACTTCCACCTATAAGCCCGTAGGTTAAATGAAGTATCTAGGGCAAGGCAGGTCTCCTGACTCTGGTTCATCGTTCCATTGCGTCTTCCCAAATTTCTTCAGTGACATTTGCAATGAAACTCCCCATTACAGTGGCGGGTACCGTGACGGAATTTCACCGTCTTCCCTTTTAAGCGCATTCTTCGAAATGCACACCTTTTCCCTAATCCTATGTAATTTTGATGGACAATGATCTGCCCTTAACCATCCTATGCCCTTTTAAAGGCACTAGAACTTACGTCTAATATTTTTATCCTAAAAATAAAAATCCGTTCAACAAAGGTTGAACGGATAAAACGAAAGCAGTACAGGGCAAAAAACAGCCATCCCTTTTGCCGCCAACGTTTCATCCTCTCAATCCCCGAAGAAAATGGAAACTTTTATAGTTAAGACAGGTCTCCTGACTTGTGTATCCTCCTACTTTAGGCCCTTCCCGTAACCATATTTTTTTAGAAAAATATCATTACAGTGGTTTACCTATTTCGTCCACACATACAGTTGCGGGGGCAGTTCCGGTCTTTCACCGGATTCCCTTTTCAGCCGTTAGGCATCTTAACTATCTATTTGACTTATAAAAAATCTCTTAAATTGTAAATAATAGATTAAAGTACTTTCCTATACTAGCGTAAAGAATCTCATAATTCAAGAATTTTTTAACTATTGATACATTAGGACTATAAATACAGAAAAAATAATATAGGATGCTCTTTAAAATCTCAACCTTATCCCATCACAAGGCCGCCATCGACAAATAATGTTTGTCCAGTCATAAATTGACTCCATTCGGAGGCCAGAAACATAACGGGTCCTGCAATGTCTTCAGGAGCAGCAAGCCTACGTAGAGGTGTTTGTGCTATAATCATTTCCTTTACCTCTTCTTTTGTATGTTTACTGGCATCTGTCGGGTAAACAAGTCCCGGCGCTACACAATTGACCCTAATGCCAAAAGAACCTAGTTCAACGGCTAAATTGCGGGTGTAGCCCATCAGTGCGGTTTTCGCCGTATTGTATTCGTGGTAAGGAACAATCGGTCTTTCTACAAGGTTGCTGATCACATTAATGATGCTGCCCTGACTTTGTTTTTTCATAATTGGAAGAACTGCTTGGCACATATAATGGGTTGAACGTAAGGCACCATCGATCTGATCTTGATAGTCCTCCCATTTTATCTCCCAGGCCAGTTTACGCTGATCCGGATCAAAAACATACGGTTTAAACGCATTGTTAACGACAACGTCAATTTTACCAGCTTCCAATACAACTTGGTCAATCATGCCCTGAACTGCTGTTTCGGAAGTGACATCTGCTTGTATGGCCCAAGCATCACCGCCCAGTTTTATACAAGCAGATACCACTTGATCAGCTGCCGTAGAATTTTGCAGATAATTGACGATCACAAAAGCCCCCTCCTTTGCAAAAGCACGGGCCAAGGCAGCACCGATCCCACGGCTGGCTCCTGTTATCAATACTGTCTTTCCTTCAAATGGTTTCATTATCCGGCCTCCATTACTTCTTTGGAATTAATTCCTCGGTCACAACCTCCTTCAAATTCAGTTGGTTTTGGATTAATCCCAATTTTTGATACGTATCTGCCCCTTGCTGTAATACATTTACATTAAGAGTCCCTAAACCTTTTTCATTCGTTTCCTTAGAAACACTTGAAGCATTACGCAATTTGATAATTTGTAAATTTTGTTGTTCATCTTTTCCATCAATCGCATACTTTGTTGCTAGTGATGATGCTTCCTCCGGATTTTCAATCATCCACTCGGCACTATTTCGATAAGCTTCTAAAAACTTTTTCAGCTCTTCTTTCTTCTCTTGATACGTTTTTTCCGTTACCACAAATACGTCGCTTGGTACATTTAAATAATCTTTTACTTCCATGACATTGACTTCACCCAAACCTTTTTCTTTGCCAATCACCAAGCCCGTATCAGTCGCCGCTGTCGCATCCACCTGACCTTGCATTAACGGAGCAAAATTCAATAGACCCGTTTCGACAATTTTGACATCCTTCTCGGAAAGGCCGACCTGATGTAAAAGAACGAGCAAGTTTTGACGAGTTCCACTTGACAAGCTATATACCCCAATGGTTTTTCCTTTTAAATCTTCCGGTTTAGTAATATTTTTTTCTTTCAGTGATACAATATTGAACACATTTTGCGGATAGATATTATAAATCACTCGAAGCTTCTCGCCTTTATCCAATGCAAAGAAAAGGGATCCAGGGTCTGTAAAGGCAATATCGGCCTGTCCGGAAAGAATATTTTTGATCGCATCACCGCCGCCTGCTCCAGGAATAACCTCTACTTTTAAGCCCTTATCCTGATAAAACCCTTTTTTCTCATCCACTAATAAATTGGTTTGCTCGGTAATCGGCTTGCTCCAATTGGCAACCCGAATCGTTTGCAGCTGATTTTCGCCAGATTCTTTGCTTGTTTTTTCTTGCTCCTTCGCTCCACATGCTGCAGTAAATATTAAAACACATACCAAAAAAATGGTTAAAAGAACTTTTGTTTTCATTTTTCTTTCTCCTTCATGTAGCGTGTAACCCATTTCTTTTCTAGCAGATATATTATCTGATATAGAACCATTCCAATAATGGTTAACAAAATTAATACGGCAAACATTAACGGTGTATCCATCATTCCCTGAGAAGCTATAATCAAGGCTCCCAACCCGTCACTGCCGCCAACGAATTCTCCTACCACGGCTCCAACTATGGCTAATATCACGGCTACGCGAAGACCGGCAATAATTCCCGGCAGTCCGGCAGGTATCTTTAAATGGATTAAAGTTTGCCAGCGGCTGGCCCCAAGCACTCGAAACAGTTCCTGCTTTTGCTTGTTAGTATATTGAATGGACGTGACGGTATTTTCCAATAACGGAAAAAAACAGATCAACGCCGTAATTACAACCTTAGATGTCATGCCAAAACCAAACCAAAGAATAAATAACGGCGCCAGCGCCAATTTGGGAATAGCTTGACTAGCAATCACGTAAGGAGCCAGGAGCTTTC
This sequence comes from Neobacillus sp. Marseille-Q6967, assembly GCF_946151075.1. Classification (GTDB taxonomy): domain Bacteria; phylum Bacillota; class Bacilli; order Bacillales; family Cytobacillaceae; genus Neobacillus. The sequence goes on from NZ_OX267715.1 coordinate 2,526,270, forward strand.
TTAAAAACTCCACTTCTCCCATGAGAATCCCAGTAATAAAACCGAATAAGCCCCCAAAAAACAGGCCGAGTAACACCTCTTGCAGCGTCCGAGCGATATGCGGCCAAAAATAACCGCTTTTCATCCCCTCCATAAGAGTGGAGAAAATAACAGAAGGAGCCGGCAAGACAAGTTCTGACATTGAACCAGCTGCCATTTCCCATCCCAAAAGCAAGAAAATAAATAGACTAATAGAATAGATCGGCATTTTCTTCATGTGTGTACCCCGCCCATTACTTGACGAACCTTAAAACAAAGCTCGTTAAAATACGACTCATATCGCATTTTCATCGTCCGCGGCTTTGGAAGCTGGACCTCCGTGTTATTAACAATTTTTCCTTCCGCCATGACGGCGATCCGGTCTGAGAGATAAACAGCTTCCGAGATATCATGTGTAATAAACAGAACCGTTGTATCATGCAGTTGGCAAAGCTTTAAAAGGTCGTCCTGCAGCTCTTCTCGAGTTATCGCGTCCAGTGCTGCAAATGGTTCATCAAGAAACAGCATCGACGGCTTTTGAATCAGGGCTCTTGCAATGGCCACACGGCTTTGCTGCCCACCCGACAATTGTGTCGGATATCGGTTAAATTCGGAAGCTAATCCAACGAGCTCCAATAAACATAAGGCATTCCGGCGATCTTCCGCTGTTACCCTTCGTTTAAGGGCAACAGGGAGCAGGACATTGTCGAGCACTGTTTTCCATTCCAATAATGTCGGAGATTGAAAAACAAATCCGCATTGTTCGGACGGCTTTACTACCTCGGTTCCTTTTAGTAAAATTGTTCCCTCATCCGAATGAAGCAAGCCGGCAGCAAGCTTCAATAACGTCGTCTTCCCACAGCCGCTTTTACCCAGCAAGCAATGAAACTCTCCTTGGTTAATGCTCCAATTTACCTTGTTGATGACTGGTTCTTTTCCTTGGTACTTGTATGTCACATCTTGGATTGTCAAAAAACTCATGTTTTACCTCCTAATCAACATAAGGAGCAAATTTTTCACTAAATTCTTTAGCTGATGCCTCAATGTCCACCATCTGAATCAAGTCCAGCAAATTAAAACGGCCGTCATGATGCCATCCAGCTTCTGGCGAAGTCATTCTTCCCAACGCCGTCATCCGCGTAACTCCGGTGTTCCCCAATAAATCTGCCCATTGGAAAAGCTCCATCGGGCTGGCGGCAATCCCGGCTGTTTGAAGAAAGGGTCGGTGGGGGGCGATAACGTGAACTAAATCTTCGATTCGGTCAAAGGCAATTACTTTTACTACTCGATTTAAACAGCTGGGGCTGAAGCTTATCTCTTCTTCGTATACAACCGTCCAATCGTTTGTTGTATTACCGAGCACCTCTTTATGGGGTTTTGAGAAAATACTCATTTCTTCCTTTTGCCGCCATGAAGCCAATGACGCCGATTCTTCCATTGAAAGCTTGCGGCGCGGATACCTTGTTTCAAAGTTATCCAGCTCATGGGCCAGAAATCTAGCAAATTCCATTGGCGAAACCTTCCCGCCATTTTGAATATAAAATGTCTGCGGGGAATAGCAGCCCTGCTGGTCATACCGGATCACATCAAGTGCTGCCTGACGGGCCGTTTGCACCGCTCTGCGTGAGTCAAGACTGGAGCAAGAAACCACTCCAAAGCTGATTTTGTGGCCAAAGGGCAGAAACCGGGTGGTAATCGAAATCCGGTTTTTTAATGACTCTAGAGACCCATTTCCACCGTAGCCAACGACAACATCGGTTTGTCCAAAAACAGACTGCTCCCGCTCTTCGTCTCCCCCTTTCCACCAAACGACGGCAAAGCAATCCGCTAATCTTGGTTCTACCTCCACAATCAAATTGGCAAACCAGCTGGCAAAAAGAGGTTCGGCACTTGAGACCTTTCCGATGTTTCCAGCTTTGACTAGCAATCCGGAAATAAAGCTCCATAATGGAAGAGCCGGAACATTTCCCGCCCAAATATGTGTAATGAGGTCGGGCCCGACAGCCTTGGAAAACCCACCTTTTGTCCGGGGCTGAAAATCATCAAGTAATAACGGATTCCCTAAATCTTCAACAAGAAATCGTTGAAGCTCATGTTTGCGAAAGGTTTTTAAATAAGAGGTTAGTCCAAGACGAATGACCTCTTCATCATAGCCCGTGACGATAGGTAAAAGTTTTTCAGCCTTTTGACGATAGACCGAGCTCCTATCAAGCAATCTCCCAATCACTTTATCTATGATAGTAACGATTTCTACAGCCGAAAAGGACTTTAATGTTTCCGCACTTGCCTTTTTGACTTTTTCAATCACTTTATTCAGCTGATCCGTCGTAAGGTATGGTATTTCTACCTCAACATCTGCCTCTCTTCCGTGAAAAAAGAAAACCTTTCTCTCAATATCCTCTTCGTCTATATCCGGGATATAGCCTGCCACTTCAATCATTTTGCTGCCCCCTTGGCCGCCTTTAAAAACTCCTCAACAGCAATCGAACAGCCCTTGGCTTCCGTTCCCTGCACTCGTCCCAATAATAGAAAACCGTTGTCCACCTCTACCCCTAAATCTTCTGTTAAAATGGTGGTCACTGAATTAAAGTTAGCCAGATCACAATGGACAAGTACACCCCGTTCGCCCTTTGGTACCTCTTCACCAGTTAAAGGGTTAATTACTCTGGTGCGGATCCAGTGTGGTCCAGACTTAACCGATGGAACAGAGTGATTGCCATTATCATAAAATTGCGTGCTCAGTTCTGTCATTCCATACATATTGATGGAATCGGAACGGTCTACACCCAAGTAAATCGACAGCAGCTGATAAAATTCATCTAATTCTAATTCCTTTGATTGATTTTTAAACCCGCCTGTATCCAGGATTCTACTTCCTTTTGGTAAAGAAAAGGTTTTCCCCAGGCGTTCGAGTTCATCCAGCATGTGGACAAAGCTAAAACTCGCTCCAATTAGGGCATAAGGCTCCCCTGTTTCTTCCGCACGCTCCAGTTCTTTTAACAAGCGTTCGAAGTTGATTCCATTGTTGGTGATCAAATAGTGGCTATCCACTGTGCCAAACTCCTGTCCAGCAAGTGCCAAGTAGTGGGCTAATGAAGAATTGGGCATCTCTGCTTCCGAAGGAAATAAAATGCCCATTCGGATTTTCCCCGTATCCTTCATCACTCTTTGCTTAAAATTGAACACCATAGATTGGTCATAAACATCTAAGGACGGATGATAATGCTTGCCTCGGATCCCTTTTGTCGTTCCACTTGTCATAAAAACGGCCTTTGCCTCTTCAGGAGCGGTACAGCTTAGTGTTACTTCCTTAAAGGCATTTATCGGGACAGCCGGAATATCCCTCCATGTCTTCACCACTCTTGGTGTCTTTCCTTTTTGCATACAAAAAGTCCGAAAGGGAAGGTTATTTTGATATTGATAGGAAAATAATCTTAAGGCTTGTTCATTAAACTCTTCTTCTGTGACTGAATCTTGTTGCATCCATTGAAGAAGGTTTTGGATGATTTCTTGCTGTTGATTCATAATGATTCAAATCCTTTCATAAAAATAAAAAAGCACTTTGCGCAAGCAAAGTGCATAACTATCCCTAACACTCTCCCTACACTGGCATTATCCAACAGGTTCATACGGTCTACGACAGATTAGTCGTACTCTCAGCCTGATTCCACAGACTCCCGAAAAGTTGTATTTTTTATACAAAGTTTACTCCTTGTTCGAAAAAAATGCAAACTATACTGCCATAAAAGACATTCTTAATGGCCAAAACAACACTAAACATCTAATAAAAAGACGGCACCTTAATGGTACCGTCCCCTTGGAAAATCTTACACAGTTGCATAAACCTCTTTCTTATTGTGTTCATGACGAATCGTTGCTTGTGCAGCGGCCAATCTCGCTACAGGGACGCGGTATGGTGAGCAGCTGACATAGTCTAAGCCTAAACCGTAGCAAAAATCTATTGAGGTCTTTTCGCCTCCATGTTCACCGCAAATACCTGCTTTTAATGATGGCTTTGTACTACGTCCCAGCTTAATTCCTGTTTCAACTAACTTACCCACGCCTTCCTGGTCAAGCACTGCAAATGGATTTTCCGGCAATACTTTATTTTCGATATAAGCTTGCAAGAATTTTCCTTCTGCATCATCACGGCTAAAACCGAAGGTAGTTTGCGTTAAATCGTTTGTTCCAAAAGAGAAGAAATCTGCTTCTTTTGCAATTTGGTCAGCCGTTAAGGCAGCACGTGGGATTTCAATCATCGTTCCAACAGTGTACTGGAACGTTTTCCCTGTTTCTTCTTGAACACGTACGGCCGCATCAATGACCAATTGACGCATTTGCTTTAACTCGTTTACATGGCCAACAAGCGGAATCATGATTTCCGGCTGAACTTCCATCCCTTTTTCAGCAAGTGTTGCAGCTGCATAAAAAATCGCTTTTGCTTGCATTTCATAAATTTCCGGGTAAATCAACCCGAGGCGGCAGCCACGGTGGCCGAGCATGGGGTTGAACTCAGCTAAATGACTAACTTTTTTCAGTAAATGTTCTTTTTCCTTTAATTCAGGTGCTTCTGGATCGGTAATTTGCAGCTTTGTCACTTCTACTAAAAGTTCTTCTTTATCTGGTAAAAACTCATGGAGTGGTGGATCCAGTAAACGAATCGTAACCGGATGGCCCTGCATCGCTTCAAAAATTCCCTCAAAGTCACCTTGCTGCATTGGCAACAGCTCTTTGAGAGCTTCCATTCTCTCGTTGTAATGCTCAGCTAAAATCATTTTTTGCACGATTGGAATCCTCTTTAAGTCCATGAACATATGTTCAGTTCGGCACAATCCAATCCCGCCTGCACCGAATTCAAAAGCTTTCTTAGCATCTTCCGGATTATCAGCATTGGCTCGAACACCGATTTTTCGTTCTTGGTCTGCCCAAGCGAGTAAAAGTTGAAACTCATCGGATAGATCAGGGTCAATCATCGGTAATTCGCCAAGCATAATTTCACCCGTAGACCCGTCAATGGTAATGATATCACCATAATTTACAATTGTATTTCCAACAGTAAATTGCTTTGCAGTCAAATTAATTTTTAATGTTTCACACCCACAAATGCATGCTTTCCCCATTCCCCGTGCAACAACAGCAGCGTGGCTGGTCATCCCGCCGCGGCTCGTTAAAATTGCCTGTGATGCAACTATCCCATGGATATCATCTGGAGTCGTTTCTGGTCTAACGAGGATTACTTTCTTTCCTTCGTTCCCTAGTGCTTCGGCTTCATCGGCATCGAATACAACTTGACCTGTAGCGGCTCCCGGGGATGCAGGTAATCCTTTTGCTAACAAGACCTTCTGATGATTGTCATCGATGCGGCGGTGCAGCAATTGATTTAATTGATCTGGGTCCACACGCATTAAAGCTTGCTTTTTATTAATAAGACCTTCTTCAACCATTTCCACGGCGATTCGTATCGCTGCCTGTGCTGTCCGTTTGCCATTACGTGTTTGTAAAATGAAAAGTTGTCCGCGTTCAACGGTGAACTCAATATCTTGCATTTCTTTATAATGCTTCTCTAGCATATTGCAAGTTTCCGCAAACTGCTGATAAACACCAGGCATATCTTCCTTAAGAGTGGCAATCGGCTGCGGTGTACGAATGCCTGCAACGACGTCTTCCCCTTGGGCATTGATTAAGTATTCGCCGTAAAGAAGCTTTTCACCCGTAGAAGGGTTTCTTGTGAAAGCCACTCCTGTTCCAGAATCATTTCCCATATTTCCAAACACCATGCTTTGGATGTTAACAGCAGTCCCTAAATGATCAGGAATTTTATTCAGGCGGCGGTACACAATCGCACGCTGGTTGTTCCAGGAATTAAATACGGCAGTGATCGCAAGGAAAAGCTGTTCTGTTGGATTCTGTGGAAATTCTTTTCTAGTATTCTTTTTTACGATTTCCTTATAGCCGATAATAACCTCTTTCCAATCCTCCGCCGTCATTTCAGGGTCAGAGGAATAGCCTTTATGCTCACGCACTTCTTCTAAAAACTGCTCGAAATAAAAACTATCGATTTCCAGGACAACATTACTAAACATTTGAATGAAGCGGCGGTAAGAATCATAAGCAAAACGCGGGTTATCCGTTAAATTGGCGACACCAATAACAGTTTCATCATTCATTCCAAGGTTCAATATTGTATCCATCATTCCGGGCATGGAGAAAACAGAACCGGAACGAACAGAAACTAGCAGAGGATTTTGTGGGTCTCCCAGTTTTTTCCCCATGTTGTCTTCTAAATGATTTAGAGCCTCTATTGTCTGTTTTTCTACTATTGCTGGTATTGTTTTGCTAGACTCATAGAAAGCGTTACAAGCTTGAGTTGTAATCGTAAATCCAAATGGTACAGGCAGGCCGATTCTGGTCATTTCTGCCAGATTTGCGCCCTTTCCCCCCAACAAATCCTTCATATCACCTTGACCCTCATCAAATAAATATACGAATTTCTCCATTTATTAAAAGCTCCTTTCTTTTTTTAACACTTCTAAAATTAAACCGGCAGTTTCTTCTACAGCCTTATTTGAAACATCAATGACCGGACAACCAACACGTTTCATAATTTTTTCAGCATGGTCTAGTTCGTATAGAATTCGTTCGAAACTTGCATAATTGGAATGAGAGGGTAACCCCAAAGCCCTTAGCCTTTCTATGCGAATTTCATTCAATTTATATGGGGAAATAATAAGCCCGATACAATTTTTTGGTGGAATCTCAAACAATTCATCTGGCGGCCGCACCTCTGGTACCAATGGAACATTTGCTACCTTAAACCTCTGATGAGCCAGGTACATGGATAATGGTGTTTTCGAAGTTCGTGAAATCCCAATCAAAACAATATCAGCCTTGGTAATCCCTCGTGGGTCACGTCCATCATCGTACTTAACCGCAAATTCAATCGCTTCAATTTTTTTAAAATATTCCTCATCGAGTTTTCGCATTAATCTTGGTTGATTGTGAGGCTGTTTATTAAATCTGGTTACAAACGCATTCATTAATGGGCTAAGTAAATCAACAGCTAAAATTCCTTCTTCCCATGCCCTTTTGTCTAAATATTCCTTTAAAGTAGGAACCACAATGGTATAGGCAATAATGGTATGATCTTTCTTTGCCAACATAAGCACATTCTCAATATCTTCAAAGTCTTCTACATATGAATTCCGCCTAATTTCTACTTGCCCGCCGTTAAATTGTGTTGCAACTGCTTTTACTACGAACTCTGCAGTTTCTCCAACTGAGTCAGAAACAATATAAACCACTTCTTTTTGTCCCAAATAAAATCCACCTCCCCATATTAATCGGTCATACTATTTTCTATTTACTTCTATTTACATTTGTTCTGGTGTGTAACATTTGTAAAAATATTATTACGTTTTATTCTCTGCGTCAAGAAAAAATCAGTAAATATTTTGAAAATTCATCGAATTCCCACAAAACAGAATGCAACAAACCGATTGATCTTCTCATGGCGCCTGAAACTATATGGATTCGCTTTGGTTATTAGCGGCGTCTTTAACCATTATTCGACTATTATTAGTGTCTTCGGTCCCTATAAGGCAAAATAGTACATTTGCTCTGCTAGAGATGATTAGGAGAATTAATATTGGTGACGTATGGATCTTATCGAGATTATTCTATAGATTATCGGGGGATTTTAAAAAAAACTATTTTTTATGTGCTGTTGCGGAAGGGTTTTTAATCAATAGAAAAATACAGAAGAGTCATTAAAAAACACCGGCAAGCCACATCGCTTACCGGTGTTCAAAGTTTCTATTATCATAGTACGTTAAACTCAGATGAATCGCTAAAAATTTTAAGAATCGCTATGAACATCTTTTAAAAGATTAGCTTTTTTTAGAAATCATAATTTCCTGCATTTTCTTTTGTGAAGTCAGTTGGTGGTCCCATAATGACGGTTTTACCATCTTCCCACACTTCGATTTTTCCAACATTCGTCACTTCTTGACCATTTTGAGGCATTTTACCTTCAGCCAAATCTTTCGCAAGAGCTACTGTTAAATAACCTAGCTTATCAGGCTCCCAAAGAATGGCTTTATCTAAAGCACCGTCTTCAAGGAATGGAATTGAATCTTTTGGTAAATTAGCGCCAATTATGGAAATTTTATCTTGAAGTCCCTTTTCTTGAATGGCTTGGGCTGCGCCAAGAGGAGCAATAGTTGAAAATGCCATAATACCTTTTAAATCAGGGTATGATTTGATTAAATCAAGTGTTTTTTGATAGGCAACTGGTTGCTTTTCATCAGTAGCAATTTTGTCAGATACCAATTTAAGATTAGGGTAATTATCTTCAAGCTCTTTCTTAGCTCCATCAATCCATGAATTTAGGTTAGCGGCTGAAAGACCACCTGTTAAAATAGCAATTTCTCCTTTTTCAGTACCCATTTGTTTAACTAAGGACTTGGTAATATGACGGCCGTAAGCCTCATCATCTATTTGGTGCACAGATAAATCAACCACTGATGGATCAGCAGGAGTATCCCAGTCCATTACTTTGATTCCAGCATCTTTTGCTTTCTTTAAAACAGGAGTTAAAGCTGCTTGGTCATTCGGAGCAACTGCAATTACATCTACGTTTTGACTAATTAAATCCTCGATAACTTTAACTTGTTGAGCTGCGTCTGCTTCAGTTGGACCCGTATAGATAACATCAACATCCAAATCTTTCCCTGCTTGGATAGCACCTTTTTCAGATGCATTGAAATAAGGAATACCTACTAGTTTTGGTACAACTGCAATTTTGATCTTACCGGAATCATCAGCTTTTTCAGTTCCATTAGCTTTGCTTGTTGTTCCAGCGTTTGAAGAGACACAACCTGCAAGCAGGCCTAGCATTAATACTACTGATAGTATAGTTCCTAATAACTTTTTCATTAAAAATTACCTCTCTTTACTATAAATAATTTATTGTTCATCTGAATAATTATCAGAATTCTCCCTTAAGCTGCCAACGTTTCTTCTTTTGAATCCTGCTGTGTTTTTTTCTGAGACTTTTCATCTAATTTCGCTTTAACAAAATTAATAATTAAGACTAGAATTAGAATCGCTCCCATAATAACCCCTACAATTGCACGAGGAACCTCTAATAGATTTAATCCACTTGAAAGCACCTGGAAAATGACTACAGCGTAAATGGTTCCCATTACCTTTCCATAACCACCCTGAATGTCAGTTCCACCTAGTACAGCCGCTGAAATACTTTGTAATAGGTAAGAAGATCCAAGGTCAACCTTTGCCATGTTGTATCTAGATGTCATGATTATAGATGCTATTGACGCCAGCAGAGCAGAGTATAAATAAACTCCCATTAGAACTTTGTTAGTATTAACACCTGAAAACAAAGTAGCAATTGGGTTGCTTCCTAACATGTAAACATTTCTACCCCAGTTGGACTTATTCATTAGAATAGCAGTCAAAACAGCGAATATTACAAAGATTAGTAGAGATAAAGGAACTAATCCCATGTAATAACCATTCCCAATTAAGCTATATACTTCGCTAAATCCAGAAATAGAATTACCTTTTGTAATCGTAAGGATTACACCTTCAAATAAAGTCATGGTTCCCAATGTAACGAGAATAGCAGAAACACCAATCTTTGATACTATGAATCCATTAATAAATCCACATAATAATCCAACAGCTAGTCCAACAAGAATGGAAGTTAAAATCGGGTAACCATGACTTTGCATCATTGCAATTGCTACACCTGAAAGAGCGGCTGAATATGTAATCGAAAGATTTATCCCGCCGGTTACGATAACCACCATCATCCCTAACGCGATCAGACCAAATTCAGGAATTTGAAACAGCATATTGCTAATATTTTGTTGGCTTAAAAAACCTGGTGCGATCATACTCATTCCAATAAACAACACCAAAGCAATTAGACCTAACACACTTTCTTTTGACAACCCTTTCAAAATATTCACCCCTTCCTCATGCTTCTACTTCAATTTTTGCCATATTATCCTTTGAACGTTTATATTGAATCTGATCGAATATAACTGCTAACAAAATAATCGTACCAACGACTACTTTTTGCCAAAAAACATCAATATGCGCTAAAATTAGACCATTTTGCATTATTCCTAATAATAGAACACCTAAAAAAGTTCCAATTATTGTTCCGCGTCCACCCATTATATTGGCACCACCTAAGACAACTGCAGCGATGACTTGCATTTCAAAACCAAGAAGTCCATTAGGATCTACCGCTTTTGTATAGGACAACTGGGCGATAGCTGCTACTCCAGCCAAAAGACCCATAAAACCGTATACAAAAATTTGTACTTTATCAAAGTTAATTCCCGCACGGATTGAAGATTCTTTATTCCCACCTATAGCTAATACTTCACGTCCGATTACCGTATACTTCAATAAAAACCATGTTCCCATTGAAATAAAAATGAAAAGAATGATTAAAATTGAGATACCGAAAACTTCAAAGTTTGCAAACTTTACAAATATTTCAGGAAAACTAGTACTGTTCAGATATTGTCCATTGGTAATGTATAAAATAATCCCATTAATCATACTCATTGTACCTAGAGTCACGACAATAGCCGGAATTTGAATCTTTGAAACTAGTATTCCATTCGATGCTCCAAGCATAACCCCTATTAACGGTGCAATAATAAACATTAAAACGATTGAAATTGGACTATCTGGTAGGAAAACCAGGATTTTGCCTAGAATAACAATGACTGCCGTCGTGACAGCTGCAACTGATACGTCAATACCACCGGTAATAATGACGAGCGTCATACCAACGGCTAAAATACCAAGGACAGCGTTTCCTTTTAATATGTCCGTAATATTCTCAAAGGTGAAAAATACAGGACTTTTAAAAGACAGCACAATTGAAAGAATTACTATAATCAAAGCAATACTCATTTCTTTTGATTTGAGGATTGAGTTCACATCGACACCCCGCTTTCAACTATTACTTTTCCTTTGCCCGGATTTTTATTCTCCTTTGATACTTTCGATCCTAGCAAAGCGTAATTCATGATATTCTCTTGTGTTGCTTCCTCAATAGCAAGTTCACCAGCTATTCTTCCATGCCTCATTACTAAAATACGATCACTTACTGCTAACACTTCAGGAAGTTCTGAAGAAATAACAATGACTCCCATTCCTTCGGCTGCTAGCTTTCGTAGAAGTTTATGAATTTCAGTTTTTGCCCCGATATCAATACCATTGGTAGGCTCATCAATAATTAATAGCTTCGGTTTTGTTGCTAACCATTTTCCAATAACCACTTTTTGTTGATTTCCACCTGACATTTTGCCAGTTTTTAAATTCGGCAATGGTGGCCGAACATCCAAAGCTTTAATATAGTGATCAGCTAAATCAATCTCTTTTTTACGGCTAATTAATCCGAATGCATTTCGTAAAGTTTTTAATACTGAAAGTGAGATGTTATTGATGATTGATTGTTCTAGAATTAACCCTTGAGTCTTCCTGCTTTCTGGAATATAGGCAATCCCCTTTTTCACAGCATCTTCAGAAGACCTGATTCTAACACTCTCACCATTAATTTTTATTTGACCCGTAAATGGTGTATTAACTCCAAAAATAGCCTGAGCCAGTTCAGTACGTCCTGATCCCACTAGACCGGTAATACCCAAAACTTCTCCCTGCTTTAAATCAAAAGTGATATCCTTAAAATTACCATCCTTGGACAATCCTTTAACCTCAAATACAGTTTGACCAGTTTTGACTCCACCTTTATTTTTTTCATATAATACTTGTCTGCCAACCATTAAATTAATTAATTTATCTTCATTAAGATCCTTGCTTTCATATGTACCGACATACTTTCCATCTCGGAGAACAGTAAATCGATCGGAAACGGTAAAAAGTTCTTTTAGCTTATGACTAACAAATATAATGGAGATCCCTTTTTGTTTAAGGTTATTTATTACTTTATATAGCTTTTCTACCTCTCCAGCAGAAAGTGAGGATGTTGGTTCATCCATTACAATTAATTTCGCTTCAAACGCCAATGCTCTTGCTATTTCGATTAATTGTTGCTGGGCAATGCTTAACTTTTCGACTGGTAAATGCAAATCAATTTGGAGGTCTAGTTCTTTTAATGCCCGTTCTGCGATTTCTTGAATATTTTTCCAATTAATCTTTTTTAGGCTGTTACTATTACTATCCCTGCCTATATAAATGTTTTCTGCAACAGAAAGGTTTGGGAACAAACTTAAATCTTGATAGATGATAGAAATACCTTTTAAAGTTGCATCAATCGGCTTTTTGATTTCAGCCTTTTTCCCTTCAAAATAAAATTCAGCTCCAGAATCAGGGGAATAAATACCAGCAAGTATTTTAATCAGGGTTGATTTACCTGCTCCATTTTCACCAATCAAAGCATGAACTTCTCCAGGTTTAACTTCGAGTTTTACACCATCTAAAGCTTTCACACCAGGGAAAGTCTTACTTATATTTCTCATTTGCAATAAATACTCTGACATTATAATCCTCCTCCCTACTACCCTTATTTTTGCGGCACTTGAAATTCAACAAGTTTATAATATGAAAATCATATCTTTAGAACAAGTACGTAACCGGTTACGCGAAGAGTAAAAAAATATAGTTCCTTCAAAACCTTAATTTATGTGGATCCTTGGTGAACTTATTTCGTATATTATCACATCATTTCTGGATAGGCAACCGGTTACAATTATTTTTTTTATTCAAAATATCACATTCATTTACGCACCCTTAACCTTTAAATAAGGGATTTTGAATTCGTGCTTGACAAAAAAAATCAAAGGGTGATACCATTCACGTAACCGGTTACGTTTAGTGTTAATTAGACTAGTTTGATTTTAACGTAATTAATGTAACAGACCTAATGAACTTCAATCCTAGACTGTTTCTACAATAAAATAATAGGAGGCTATCATACTATGACTTTAATTGGTCCGTCTTTAATGTGTGCAGATATGGGAGTTTTAAGAGAAACTGTAATCGAACTTGATCAGGCAGGAGTAGACTTTTTTCATTTAGATGTAATGGATGGAACCTTTGTTCCGAACTTTACAATGGGGCCTGATATGATGAAGAGTATCAAACCTTTCACAAACAAACCGTTTGATGTTCATTTAATGGTAAAAAACCCTGAACTCCATTTAGATACCTTTATCGATGCGGGAGCTGATATGATATCGGTTCATGCCGAAGCAACCGAGCATTTACAAAGAACATTACAAGCAATCCGTACGAAAGGACTAAAAGCAGGTGTTGCTTTAAACCCATCTACACCCATTGAGGAACTTACATATGTTTTAGATATAGTAGATTACATTACAGTCATGACTGTGAACCCGGGGTTTGCTGGCCAAAAGTTTATCCCTTTAATGAATAAAAAGCTAAGTGATTTATATGGTTTACTTAGAAGAGAAGGTTATAAGATTGATATTCAAGTAGACGGAAACATCGGCTACGAAACGATACCAGGGGTTTTAGAACACGGGGCAAATATGCTCGTTTGCGGTACCTCTTCATTATTTAAACCAGAGATGACGTTTGAGGAAGCGGTAATAAAATTAAAAACATTTATAGAAAATCAAAAAGTAAAGCAATTTGAAGTCAATTTTAAATAAGGATCGGTGGGCTAATAATGGGAGAAATAACTGTAGTTGGAAGTATAAATGTTGACATTGTGGCCTTTACGAAACATTATCCAAACCGTGGGGAAACCATTTTTGGAAAGAAAATGCTGACTCTTCCTGGAGGAAAAGGGGCTAATCAGGCGGTTGCCAGTGCACAATTGGGGAAGAAAGTAAATATGATTGGCTCCATCGGCTGCGATGTTTATGGGAACACTACCCTTAAATCAATGGAAGAAAAGGGAATAAATACGTCTTATGTAAAGCGAGTACAAGAAAAATCCACTGGCTGCGCCATTATTACCGTTGATCACACAGCCGAAAATACCATGCTCGTTGTCAAAGGAGCAAATGACGATTTAACAGCCGAAGATATTCAAGCTGCTTTTTCTATGATAAATAATAGTAAAATTTTACTTGTGCAGATGGAAATTCCTGAAGAAGCAGTCATTGAAGCAATGATTCAAGGAAGAAAGAAAGGAATGTTCGTGATACTAGATCCTGCACCAGCTGATGGAATTACTGAACGTGCATTACAGTACGCAGATTTAATTGTCCCTAATAAACAAGAGACAAAACAACTTACAGGCATAGATGTTATAGATATGGATTCTGCTTTTCAAGCAGCCGAGTATTTTCATCGAATGGGTATAAAAAACTCCATTATTAAAATGGGTGAAAAAGGTTCTTTAGTTTATGAGGATGGAAAAACGGAGTATGTACAAGGGATCAAAGTTACGGCAGTAGATACAGTAGGCGCTGGGGATTCTTTTGCTGGAGCACTTGCTTCTGCCTTATCAGATGGAGCCGATCTCATTACGGCTGTGAACTTTTCAAACATTGTCGCTGCTTTGAAGGTAACAAGGCAAGGAGCGCAGGCGGGGGTTCCAACCATTGAACAAGTCAATGAATTTTGTAAAGAGAGAGGAATCACACATTATTTATTGGAAACCTTAAATACGTAGATATGTGCAGAGGATGATTCAAATACATTTTTTGAATCATCCTCTTTTTTCTTGCGTTTTATCTCATGGAAGATTCACGTAATATTAAATCTACATCCAGTTCCACTTTACTGGGATCCGAATTTGGTTCATTGATTAATCTTATAAGCTCTTCCATTGCCATTTTCCCCATTTCATAGATCGGTTGTCTAATGGTAGAGATTGGCGGGTAAGTATATTGCGTCATGTCGATACCATCAAAGCCAACAATGGCCAATTCGTCAGGAACTTTACGCCCCCATTCATGAGCAGCCTTTAATAGGCCAATGGCCATTAAATCATTGGAAGCAAAGACCCCGTCTATATCGGGGTGACGCTGAAATAGTTCCTTCATACAAAGATAACCGCTTTTTACACTAAAATCCCCAAGAGCAATCCAACTTTGATTAAACCAATCAAAATCCTTTACACAGTCTCTATACCCCCACATTCTCTGAACCGCTGTAAAATCATCTTCCGGTCCCCGAATAATTCCAATTCGTTTACATCCAACGTCAATAAGATGCTTTGTAGCCAATCGGGCTCCTTCTCGATGTTTAACGGTGATCGAAGAAAATTCATGAGTGGCGAAGGCTCGGTCAAGTGTAATCGAAGGAATACCATTCGAATGAAGGTCCTCTATATCTTCATTGTTTAAGTTTAGTGAATTTATAATAATTCCATCTACATATCTCTCTTTAAGAGATTGAAGATAATTCGTCACTTTCCCTCTTTCATCATCCGTATTACAGAGAAAAATATTCAAACCATAAGCATTCGCCAAGTCTTCAGCTCCCCGGGCTAATTCAGGGAAAAACGGATTACTAATAGTGGGAACAAGTAAAGCAATTGTATTTGATTTTCGGCTTGTTAAACTTCGGGCAACTACATTTGGCTTATAACCTAATTCCTTAATAATTGCATTTACTCTAGCAACGGTTTCTGGGGTTGCCTGTCCTTTATTATTGATAATTCTTGACACCGTTGCTGTAGAAACCCCTGCTTTAGCAGCAACATCTCTTATTGTAGCCAATTGAAATACCTCCGAAACATTACATATGTTACGATCAAAATAATATGAAACCCTTTTATAGCAATACGTAACCGGTTTCCAAAATCTTATCATTCCTTCATTCAATCGTCAATAAAGTAGAAACTAATTAAAATTCTATTCAAGATCCGCACTTCAAAAATGCTGTTCGAATCCTTGGTGGACGTACAAACCCCCCTGCATAGCAAGGGGTTCCTCATTTTCTAAACCTTATAAACTGATTCCCTCATCATGCTCTGATACTTTTACCTTACTTCGTGCTCTTACAATCCTATATAAAAATACACAGCAAACTGAGCAAAGAAGTGCCATTGCCGCGATAAATATATATCCTGCCTGAAGGCCAATGAGTTCGCTCCCCGTACTTCTCCCCCATACAGTAGAGACAAAATCAATAATCGTACCAACCAGCAGATTTCCTATTACACTCGCAATACCTAAGAGAGTAACAGTAAAAGTAATGGCAGTCCCAATTCCATTCGCATACTGTTTGGCTAGCAACGCCATTACGGTCGGATAAATGGGAGCAATTCCTATACCAGCAATAGCAAAAAGAATGGCACCTTTTTCACCACTGAAAACCGCTGCAAGGCTGCATATACCGGAGAAAGCAGAAAAAATCATGATCGAAAGTGTATAACCGATTTTATCTGTAATGGGTCCGACAAAAAGTCTTGAAAGTGTAAATAAAAGGAAAAATAATGACAACATTTCTGAAGCCTTTTTTATCGACCAATCATAAGCATTTTCCAGATAGTAAACAAGCCAGCTTCCAATCGCCATTTCAGACACCACTCCGAACGACAGGATGGCGACTATCATCCAGGCAATGGGATCACGTAATAAATGACGTATCGATGTAAATTCACCATCTTGTTGTTGCACGTCAGGAAACTTTCCGAACAAGGAAGGGATGATCGGGATAATGGATAATGAAAGGATGATTACATACATGCCGCGCCAGCCAAGGTCTACACTTTGAATACTCCACCCCATCATGGAAGCCGCCAATATTGGGGCACCTATCGAACTAAGACCGTAAAAGAAATGGGAAAGATTCATCATCGTCCCTGTGTTTTTTGTAAAAATACGTGCAGCCATGATTCCAAGGCCTATCTCGAGAATACCGTTTGCTAAATACAGCAAAAAATACGAAAGCGTTAAGGATGTATAACCTTTAGACATATACATAAAAATTCCCGCTAATACCATGGAAGCAAAAGCAATGATTCCTGTCCATTTAATCCCTATTTTATTGGCCAAACTTGACGTAAAGGAACAGGCCAGCAAATATCCTAGTGAATTAAGGGCCAATAGAATCCCCAGCTGTGATTCTTCCAGGTTAAATTCTGACTGCATAACCGGTAACGCAGGGCCTTTGATATTTTCCGATAAACCGAAAATAAGAAACCCGCCGAAAACAACAAATAGTAAAATAAAGTAATTAACTTTTTGATTCCCCAAACTTCTGTAACCCCCATATAGTATTTACTCGATTATAGCATCACCCTACCCATTTACTATTAAATTTCAGAATAACAGTTTTTTATTTTAGTATAAAAAGTACCTTTGGCATGGTAAAATAGTACGGTATTTGAGGAAGTTACGAAAATAGTAAAACTTTTGGACAAGCTTTTGAGCTCAAACTTCTAATCCAATTAGAATTTCATAAGAAAATAGAATTAAAGAAAATAAACTATACAAAAGGGGAGAAACTTAAATTGAAGAAAAGGATATGGTTTGCTTTTGTTTTAATGTTGATGTTTACCATTACTGGGTGTGGTACAGAATCAATAGAAAATATAGCAGGGGCAAAAGGGAAAAATACTGAATCTAGTGTGAAAGAAGCATGGAAGGACGATAAGAAATCTGTATTAGCGGACTTACCAGAAATTTCTCACGGCCTTGGTTATATAGATGGACATTATATAACTAATACTATTGAAGCATTAGAGTATAACTATGAGCGTGGATTTCGGGTATTTGAAGTTGACTTGAATATGACCTCTGATAATCGGTTAATTGCTCGTCATGACTGGACACCCGGGCATTATCAATGGTTAGGACAAGATTATCAGGCTACAGAAGAAGTCCCTATCCCGTTTGACAGCGTAATGTCATTAAAAATTCACGATAAATATAACACAGCGTCATGGGAAGATTTACTTGAGGTAATGCAAAAGTATCCGGATATTTACTTTGTTACGGATACAAAACACAAAGATGAGGAAAACGTTCGAACAACCTTTTCATACTTAGTAAGTACAACAAAACAAATTGACCCCAATTTATTAGATCGTATTATTCCACAAATTTATGATCAAAACATGTTAAGTTATGTGGAAGCATATCATGATTTTAACGATGTAATTTTTACTCTTTATCACTATACAAACGAGGACATCCCGACTGCAACTGAATTAGCAGACTGGAGTTACCGGAACAATATTACTGCCATTGCTGGTTTACCTTTTAGGCTTACGGAGGAGTTACGTATATTATTAAGAGAAAAAAATATTGCAATGTATACACACACCATTAACACACCAGCAGATGCAGCAGAATTTAGGAAAAATGGAATAGGAATCTACACAGATTATTTGTTTTATAATGGGTCGGAATTTATTAAGCCGGAGGGTGTCCAATAATAATAACATATTCATTTGTAGAAAAAGCACGCTGTTCAGCGTGCTTTTTTCTGTGTTATTGACGAAATGCAGGGTTTTGGAATCCCTGAAACTGCTGGTTTTGGAAGGATGGATTTACATACGAATGAGTTTGAAAGCCAACCGTACTAAGTTGACCTGCTAGCTCACGTTCGAGTTGATTACACTGGGCAATGACTTGTTGACAACGTTGGATCGCCAGTTCATGTCCTTGAAGGCTCTGCTGAATGGTTTGAACAGCCATTCGCTCCTTCTGAAGCATTTGCTCAAGAGCTTGCGCATTTTGTTGCTCATTTTGCAGCATTTGCTGATACATTTGATTTGCCTGCTGCGTCTGCTGAATAAGTTGTTGAGCTAACTGACGGCATTGATTGACATGTGTAACCGAATGTTGAGTCGTATGCATCACCAAATCCCTCCAGTTATAAATTCGGGGTTGAGGATCAACCCAAAAATAGATTCCGCATTATCGAGCTTTAGTATTCCTTATTCAGAATACCAATAAATAGTTAGGATATTTTACAAACAACGAGAAAGGAATCAAACTTTGATTCCTTCCTTCTCATGTGATTATCGACCAATAAACATTTGTGTCCAGTGATGACCAGATTTTTCGTATCCTACACCGATATGAGTAAAATTACGGCTAAGGATATTTTTCCGATGTCCTTCACTGTTCATCCAGGCATTTACAACCTCTTGAGGTGTCCGCTGTCCTTGAGCAATGTTTTCCCCAGCAGACTTATAACTCACGCCAAAGTCTCTCATCATGTCAAACGGTGAACCATACGTTGGACTTGTGTGTGAAAAATAGTTATTTTGCGCCATATCTGCTGATTTCTTTTGTGCAACTCCGTTAAGTTGTGCATCCGCCTTTAAAGCAGGAAGACCGTTTTTCTTACGCTGAGCATTGGTTAAATCAATTACCTGTTGAACAATATTATCCACGTCACCAGTTGTTCTTGCAGGAGCCTGTGTTGCTGGCTGCTTAGCAGGTGCTTCAGCTTTTGGCGCTGCCGGTGCTGGGGCTGGTGCCGCCGGTGCAGGAGCGGCCGGCTGCTGCGCTGGGGCCTGGGCTCTTGGCTGCTGTGTTGGGCCTTGGGCTCCTGGCTGCTGTGTTCGGCCCTGGTCTCCTGGTTGCTGTTGATTTGGAGCTTGCGGCGCTTGTCCTTGTGCAAGGTTAGGAAGCTGCCCTGGTGTTACCAGACCAACTTGGAATCTTGCACCTGTTTTTGGATCAATTCGAACATAATGGTATCTCGCATCTTGAATCAATACTGCCTTTGTGTGAGGGTATTGACGGCTGTTTACATTCGTTGTC
Organism: Neobacillus sp. Marseille-Q6967; assembly: GCF_946151075.1. Lineage (GTDB taxonomy): Bacteria > Bacillota > Bacilli > Bacillales > Cytobacillaceae > Neobacillus. The sequence continues at coordinate 2,545,994 of NZ_OX267715.1, forward strand.
ATGCTAGAAATATTTAAATCAAGGTTGTTGTTATTGTTGTTATTGTTAACGTTTCTATTTGTATTGTTTCTCGGTCTCTTGGTCCAATCAAAATCACGATCATTGTTCACATTATATAAATCGCGGTGATTACCACGATTCTCATTATTCATGTTTGTTCCATTACGATTATCCCGGTTATTGTTCACGTTTAACCGATTGCGATTATTATCATTACGATTATTTACGTTTAATCGATTGCGATCTGTATCACGTCGATTATTTGCATTGTAACCGTTGCCTCGGTCTATATCGCTATCATTGTTATCATTATTAGTGTAATCCTCGGATAGCATCCCGTTATGATCAATGCCATCATCCCGATTATTACCGACATTCATAATGTTATTGTCCCGGTCAGCCCTGCTTGTACGAACCTCGTCTGCTGCATCATTATTATTATTACATGCAGCAAGACCCATTGTTAAAACTGTTGATAATACTAAGCCTATCGGTTTTTTTATCAATTTGATTACCCCCTATGCAAAAATATGTTTTTGCCTCCTTAGTTTAATTTTTTTTCAAAAAAATAATGATGGAAAATAAACGAATAAGCGGGAAAAGAAAAAAATATGGAGATCTATAGTAAAGGTATAATTAAAAATTTTTCAGAGGGATAACAATATGTCTATTCGCTCATCCTAAAAAAGGATTAAAAATTCCTAATAGGAAGGAGTTTATTTATGCAAATGCAAAATAACCAGGGTAACCAAGCCCCTATACCACAGCCGCCTAGGGCGATTTCCTCAAAGGACTTGCTCTACATAAAGGATGCCTTATCATGGGAACTTCTTGCGTTTAAAAAGTTTCATTTCTATGCACAGCAGGTTCAAAGTCCCGAATTAAAACAGGCGCTCGATAAGATGGGGAGGATGCATCAGAACCATTTCCAACGACTGCTCACCCACCTTCAGGTAGATAACAATTCAGCATTAGCTAGTTTACCTAATACACAACAAATGCAATAACAGAAGGAATGGAGGGACAACAAATGCAGAGCCAGCAAAATCAAAATCCGAGTCAAATAGCTAATCCACAAACAGGAGAATTACCAAAAGTTAAGACTCCAGATATGAACGACCGTGATTTTCTAAATGATGGTCTTAGTACTTGTAAGTATTTAACAGATAGTCTAAACATTGCTGTTCGCGAGGCGAGCCATGGGGAACTTTATAATGAATTTGTACAAATTTTAACGGAAACTCATCAAAGCTGCCGTGAACTATATAATTTAATGTTCCAGCATGGCTGGTATAAACTTGAAGCAGAGGACCAGCAAAAACTAGACCAAGCCTACAAGCAATTCAGCAACTACTCATCGCAATTTCCTTATCAATAAAAAAAACGTTCGGTAAGCTTTTACCGAACGTTTTCTGCTTCAATGGCACTCTTTAGTTTAGATAACAAGGGCCGATTGTTTTTCCAGGTTACCTCAACAGGTATACCGAGGAACTGTGAAAGGCTTTCACTTGTCAGCATTCTATTTGTGTTTCCTGAAGAGAAGACTTTGCCATCTTTTAATAAGACGGTTTTCTCAAATACCGGAAGGATTTCTTCCAGATGGTGTGTTACATAGATCATGGTAGGAGCATCTGGTCTCTTCGCAATCAGTTCAATGGTTTCTAATAATTGCTCCCTTGCAATAAAATCCAAGCCATTGGTTGGTTCATCCAAAATAAGCAAAGATGGATCCGTCATTAAAGAACGGGCAATAAGGACTCTTTGTTTTTCACCTTGAGACAAAGTCTCATAGTTCTGGTTAGCATAGTCGATACACCCCAATGTCTCTAACAGGGTAATTGCCTTGCTTCTAATTTCATCCGTTGGCACCTCATAAAGTCCAATGGATGCAAAAGCTCCGCTTAACACCACCTCAAAAGCGTTATCACCTTTATGGAGTTTTTCTTGTAAAGATGACGAAACAAATCCAATTTGTTTACGAAGTTTCTCTCCAAGGTAAGTGGCTCCAAACTCCATCCCTAGAACCGTCACTCTTCCTGCCGTTGGAAAATAATAGGCATTAAGCAAATTTAAAATCGCAGTCTTGCCAGCACCGTTTAGTCCAAATAATACGCTATGTTCTCCCTTTTTAATTTCCCAGTTAATATTTTGTAAAATCCATTTCCCGTCACGTCTTAGGGAAACACCTTCTAATTGTAAAACCATTGCTTAGAATCCTCCCTGTTACCTTTTTCTATAATTCTATCATGGAGTTTTAAATTGTCAGCAAATTCATACTTTCACAAACAAAAATAGTGAAAATTAGCTGTGATGTCCTACTTTCTGAACATTTCTTGAACATTGGCACTATCCAGGAATTTCTTCCTTTTTTACACCGCTATTCTACAAATTTCTATTTTCGAACTAGATAAAGCCCCCGGATATAATCATTGGTTTTAAAAAGTAACAGGCGTGAATTTCGAATATAAATTCACGCCTTAGTTTTTTTATTAAATTCACCAAGAACTTCTAATTTGCTACGATATTTTTTTTGTTGATTTCGGTAGCCAACAACCCTTATTGGCTACCGTACTTTCTTTTCCAAGTCGGTTACAGTCGTCAATAGCACCCATTGACTACCAAACTACCTCTTCCAATTTAGTTTCAGTCGTCAACAGCCCCCATTGACTACCGAACTATCTTTTCCAATTTAGTTTCAGTCGTCAACACCCCTTATTGGCTACCGTACTTTCTTTTCCAAGTCAGGTTCAGTCGGCAATAACCCTTATTGACTACCGAACTTTCTTTTCCAAGTCAGGTTCAGTCGACAATAACCCTTATTGACTACCGAACTTTCTTTTCCAATTTAGTTTCAGTCGTCAACACCCCTTATTGGCTACCGTACTTTCCTTTCCAAGTCAGGTTCAGTCGACAATAACCCTTATTGACTACCGAACTTTCTTTTCAAAGTCAGGATCAGTCGTCAACAGCACCCATTGACTACCAAACTACCACTTCCAATTTAGTTTCAGTCGTCAACAACGCTTATTGGCTACCGTACTTCTTTTTCCAAGGTAGGTTCAGTGGTCAACACCCCCCATTGGCTACCGAGCTTCTTTTTCCTAGTTAATTTCAGTAGCCAATAACCCAGAGGTGTTCTACTAGATTATAACCATTTTTATTAACCTAAGGAATAAATGACAATCCCAAAACAAGCAGCTACCAGTAATATAGTGAGTCCCAAACCGATTAATAATCCCTGTCCCAGCCTCTTTCTGCCTTTTTGAAAACTAAGCACAATGGCCACAATATGTCCTGCTAATCCTATAAATAGACCAAAGATATTTAGTAATGGCAGCAAAACAAAGAAAGAAGCAATATAGATCAGAAAAGTAGCACCGATTCCAATCCATATGTCCCTTAATGAACCGTTATTATCTGTATTCCCTCCCTGACTCATTACATATCCCCCCATTGAATATTCAAATTAACCCCAAACTAGTTAACAGTTGTCGGACGGATTAGTTCCTCTTGTATCTTCTTTAATTGATGCTCCTTCTCATCTCGGTAAAATAAATTATACGTATCGAATGGGATAATTCGGCCATCGGGATGAGCGATATGAACACAAGATTTCTTAACAGAACGGACATCGAAGTTGTAAGCATCTAAAAATTGCATGATGATGACACGAAACACGTTGTCATAACCAATCTCTCCCGGCAGTGCCACCTTTGGCAGACAGCATAATAGATCTTTTAAGGATAAGGCAGATGAATCAGGCGAGTGATTTAAACTAAATAAATTAAAAATCATCTTTTTAATGTTTTCATCCTGTTCAAATACGATCGTATTACGTTCCCCTTCTAGTAAAATGTTCGGATCAATTAAACCAGTGAGCGGCGTGGCCTCTCCATTCATTTTAAAGGCATACCCCATGGCAAGACAATCAGGATGACACGGTACAGGAATAATATCTTTTGCCCCAAACAAATTGGATTGATCAATAATCATCTGCCGAACTTCACTTAATGTTAATCGGTTCACGGCAGGATCATATTCTTCTAATCTGCCCGCAGCTTGTATTGGCTGAAAGGTGACCCCTCTCACACATTTTTGTTTTAAACCATATTGTATGATCTTTCCGACCTCATGGTCATTTAACCCCTTTTTTAAGGTGACTACCAGAGTGGTAGAAATATTGTATTCATTTAAGTTTTCTATTGCCTTTAGCCGGATATCCCTTAAATCAACGCCCCTAAGTTCTTCAAGGGCTTCTTTTTCAAAGCTGTCAAATTGAAGATAAATTTCAAATCCTGGTGAATAGGCGGCCAGTTTTTTGACAAACTCTTTATCCGCCGCAATCCTTAAGCCATTCGTATTCACCATAATATGCCGAATCGGCCTAGACTTTGCCATATCTAAAATCTCAAAAAACTGCGGATGAATGGTTGGTTCTCCTCCGCTGATCTGCACAATATCTGCTTCGCGTTCATTTTTAATTATGTTATCCAGCATAAACTCAATTTTTTCTAAACTCCGGAAGCTGCCTTTCTGGGGTGAAGATTCTGCATAGCATATCGGGCATTTTAAATTACATTTTTCCGTGACTTCTAACAGGGTTAAACAGCTGTGTTGTTCGTGGTCCGGACAGAGTCCGCAGTCGTAAGGACAGCCATATTTTATCGGTGTATTCCAGCGGTAGGGCATTTCAGATGGTTTTATAAACTCCCTGCACCATTTGTAATATGCCACATCCGTTGAAATCAACACTTTTTCCCGTCCATGTTCCATACAATGTTTCACCAAGTAGACCTTTTCATTTTCGATAATGACCTTTGCTTCTACCTTTCGTAAGCAAGTTGAACAAATACTGTTGGTTAATTCATAAAATAAATAAGGACGGTTAGGCATGAATTTCTCCCCTTTTTTGTGTTTGTTTTTTTATTAACAGCTGAATGTAATACCCCATTCCAAGTAAACTAGCTAATTGAACATTGTTAAGAATCCAATAAGGGTCAGGTGTTGGTTTAATAAAATCAATGACGAGGCGAAAGCTTAGATAGGAAAGCATAAACAGCTGGAATAACAACCCCTCCCACCCGATTCTTTTCCTATTGATGTACCTTAGTGCACTGATCAGTATAAGCAGAAAGCCAATTTCATAGAGCTGTGTCGGGTGCCTTCTGATTCCATCACCAAAGTCGATGCCTGTTACCCAATTGGTCGCTGTTCCATATGTATGGTCGTCCAAACCAGTTAAAAAGCAGCCGACTCTCCCAATCATCATTCCAATCGCAAGCGGCAAAACAAAATCATCACCGGTGGATCGTTCCCATCCTATCCATTTCTTTGCTGTTTCAACTCCGATTAATCCGCCTAATAACCCGCCGACAATTGTCTTCCCTTCCATTAAATAAATCACGTTATTCCAATTTTTAACGGTTTCAGCAGGATCTTCTAACCAATAAAGGAACTTAGAACCAACAGCTGCACCCAATATCGCCCCAACGATCACCCAAAGGGCCTTATCCAATGGGATTCTATCTTTATTTCTTGTATATAAATAAACACGGAAACCAATAAAATACGCTAAAGTTTCTAATACTAAATGAGGATGAACTCCAAAAATATAGTATGGAAAATTCACCAGATCACTCCAATTCAAAAAGATATATTCTATAAAAAATATATTATCAGAATATTAGGAAGAGTATAGATTGCCATAAAAAATTATTTTTGTTATATCTATTTATAAAAAAAGTGGTATTATTCTAATAAATGAAAATATCCAAGGAGTGATAACATGAATCAGGTAATTCAACGTGCCTATAATTTCAACGCAGGTCCTTCCGCCCTGCCATTACCCGTTCTAGAGAAAGCCCAGCAGGAGTTAATTGATTTTCGTGGAACCGGTATGTCAATTATGGAGTTAAGTCATCGCAGTGCGGCTTATGAAGAGGTACATAACCAAGCTATTTCCCTCCTAAAGGAAATGCTGGGGGTACCAGAGGATTACGAGATCCTGTTTCTACAAGGAGGAGCTAGTCTTCAATTCTCCATGATTCCGATGAATTTCTTAAAGCAAGGAGAAAAAGCCGGCTATATCATGACAGGTTCTTGGTCAGAAAAGGCTTTTGCCGAAGCAAAATTGTTTGGCACCCCTTATGAAGCTGCAAGCACAAAAGCTGGTAAATACAAGGAGATTCCTGGATTTGATGAACTGAAATACAATCCCGATGACCGCTATTTGCACCTAACCTCAAATAATACGATCTATGGCACACAGTGGCAGGATTTCCCTGATACAGGCGATGTGCCATTGATTGCAGACATGTCCAGTGATATTTTTTCTAAGCCAATCGACGTTAGCAAATTTGCGATGATTTACGCAGGTGCTCAAAAAAATCTTGGACCATCTGGTGTTACGCTTGTCATTATCCGAAAAGATATGATTGAAAAAGCAAATACTAACATCCCTACGATGCTTAAATATAGCACGTATTCTAAAAATAACTCTTTGTATAATACGCCTCCTACCTTTGGTATCTATATGCTTGGCGAGGTATTAAACTGGGTGAAAGAATTAGGGGGATTAACGGAAGTAAATCGACGTAACGAGGAGAAGGCAGCTCTTATTTATCAAGTTATCGACCAAAGTAACGGATTTTATGTAGGTCACGCTGAAAGCTCAAGCCGTTCTCTCATGAATATCACCTTCCGATTAAAAGATGAAGAATTAGAAAAGAAATTCCTAGCTGACGCGAAAAAGGAAGGCTTTGTCGGTGTTAACGGTCATCGTTCTGTTGGAGGATGCCGAGCTTCTACCTATAATGCCGTTCCATATGAAACGTGTAAGGCATTCAGTGAATTTATGGTCCAATTCCAAAATAATCATAAATAAGCTGTAGAAGCCCTCCTCAGGGGGCTTCTATTTTTTTATGAACTTCCTAAACAAGCGATATCCTTTTCGAATGCTATCGAGTAGGAAGAATGGGATCGGTGGATGAAATTTATAAAGGAAAGGGCGATAAATCTTATAATAAGATTTTTTCAAGTCATCCCATTTGCGGCATTTACCCTGTTTATAAAAATCTGACACATCTACAATATAACCCCGACCATTTGCCATCACCACATTTTTTCCATGAACATCATAAGGGTTTAATCCTACAGATCGTGCATAGGCAATACCCTTGTCCACATCCTCAATCACGGACTCGGGTATAGGAATTCCCTTCACAACAGCCTCAAATAAAGTAACACCCTGAATTTTTTTTAAGATTAAGTAGTTTTCCCCATGGTCTATTAAATAGGAAAAGGATTCATGATTCCCTAATTTTTTATATACTTCAATTTCCTTCTTGATGGCTTCGGGATCTCTCCCATAAACTTTTACCACCCACTTAGGATTCGACTCGTGGGAAAAGACACCTGCATAGTTGCCGCTTCCGATTGTTTTCCATGTATCTGAATGATTTCGAACAACGATAGGGTCAAATGGGCTTTCTGTGGACAATTGTATATATGGAAGTAATTCGTTTCCAATTAATTTTATATATTTCTCTAATTTCATTTGTACACCTCAACAAAAAATTAAATTAAACCTTTATTTTATTATACAACCGTTATACACTAGAAATTGAAATAATTTTCAGTTATTACATAAAATATGAGCTTCAGAAGAGAGAGGTGAGACCTTGAATTTTCCAATATTAGAAACTAAGCGATTAAAGTTAATCGAAATTACCCATAACCATGTTGACAGCCTATATGATATTTTATCCTTAGAAGAGGTAACAAAGCATTACGGAACTGAACCTTTTACATCACTTGGGGAAGCCATTAAGTTAATTGATATGTATCAAAAAAATTATTTTGAAAAACGGGGTATTCGCTGGGGGATGCTTTTAAAACAAAATTACAAATTAATTGGCACATTAGGTCTGAATGCCCTGCAATTTAAAAATAAACGAGCCGAAATTGGCTACGAATTACATCCGTTATATTGGCGGAAAGGATATACATCTGAAGCTATACACGAGGTCCTGCGCTATAGTTTCGAAGAATTACTCTTAAATAGGATTGGGGCTGTTGTCTATCCAGAGAACCAGCCTTCTATTCACCTTCTTGAAAAGATTGGATTCTCAAAGGAAGGGCTATTACGCGACTATATGTATCAAAACAATCAATATCACGATACTTATGTCCTTTCTTTACTAAAATCGGAATGGGAAAAAAGCCAGGGAAAATAACCTGGCTTTTTTACTCTTCAAAATAATCCTGAAATTCCTTTGGATCTTTTGTTTGTTCCCCGTAGTAATACGGATTCTTTTCAGTCGAAGTCTTTGGATCAAGGTTTGTCTTAATCACTAAATGAGGTCCTGATGGTGCCTCAGCTATGATTCTGTCCTCCAGCTGATCAAAATCAGGCATTTTATTGCTGCCAGGCTTCCTTGGTTCCATTTTTACAAACACCTCCTATCACTAGCGTGTTTATCTTCTCATTGAATCATTCATAAAAAAAGAAAAACTAGGAAGTAGAAACTTCCTAGTATGGTTATTCTTCCTCGACTCCTAATAAGAAGTCTGGGTTAAGATCTTCAAATTCTTCATCGTCTACATCCAGGCACCATTCATCATCATCTTCATGACAGCCCTTTGGATTAACGGCTACACAAACCTTTGTTTCGCCGATTACTTCCACAAGGAACTCTCTTTCTACATGAACAATGATACGGTTGCCATTTGGAGAGATGACTGCTTCAACACAATTAGGCTGCTGTAAGACGCGGGCACAAATTTCATTGTCATCTAGGCAATCATCATCACGGTACTTTAATTTAATGACATCTGTATATTGAACTCGTTCAGTTACCACTTCTGTTTTGGTATTGTCATTATATGAGTACCATACGTTAATGTCGTAAGAACCGTGTATTTCCACCGTTTTGCCGACCTTTTTCGCGTTATATTTATGGTTGATGATCCAACAGCCAAGGATGCTGGTTGGACTATGTGCCGGGCTAATCGTATGATTAGACTGGGTAAATTTACGTCCTTTTGCTACTACGGCCTTGGTAATTATCTCTCTGTAATCTCCCATTTCGCGCAAACCCTCCTCATTCATTTTCAATTCATCCTATGCATGATGTTAGACTAGTGTGCGATGTTTTCTGTGATTACTGGATAAATGTTTATAGATAGTTCATTTTATGCGGGATTTTTAGGTGTGTTCCTAAGAGGCAAGTACTTTAAATTAGGTTGTGTTAATTTGCCTGTTGATTTGCGCTCCAGGCGCTTCGCTTTCCGCGGGCGGTCCGGGGAGCCTCCTCGGCACTAAAGCGCCTGCGGGGTCTCCCATGCCCCGTCCTCCCGCAGGAGTCTCGCGCCTTCCGCTCCAATCAACGAAGTTGCTAAATCAACACGGTCCTTTACACATCCTTAAATTCAGAATGAGGTTTAGGAAGAGAATAAAAAGAACCGGGCTGTTATTAAGCCCGGTTCTCCATTTTATTAATGTTCGTGGTCACAACTGTCATGCCCATCACATGAGCCGCCATTTTCAAGGCTGGCGCCTGTTTCACCGCGCAGTACGTCACCGCCGGTGGAAACAATGATTTCGTCCGTTACTTTATTTGAAATGGTAGTTGCAATTAATTGAAGCAATTCGTTTACTTCAATTTGAGACTGTTTGAATTCCTGAACAACAGGAATTTCATCTAACTCCTGTTCAATGGAAGAGATCTTGGCTTCCACTTTTTTTAGTGCTTCTGGTTTCCCGTAATGCTGAAGATTTACCGCCTGCTTTTGTAAACCTTTGATATCAGAAATTAAGGTTTTTACTTTAGGATTGTCATGAATTTGAGCTTCAGCTTTTTTAAAAAAATCCACTTCTTCTGTTTCTGCAATCATACGTGCTAACTCTTGAGCACGAGCGACGATATCGTCTTTTGTGTACTTCGCCACTTTACTTCACCTCTACTGGTTCTAGTTCTTCCACCATTTCTCCATTTAAAGACCAAGTTTTTGCATCGGTAATTTTGACCTTTACAATCTTACCAATTGCTGATTTTGGTGCCTTGAAGTTTACAAGCTTGTTTTTAGATGTATAACCTGCAAGTACATCTGGATTGTTCTTACTTTCCCCTTCAACCAGAACCTCAACAATTTGACCTTTATATTTCTTCATCGCTTCAGCAGATAGTTCATTTACTAAAGCATTTAAACGCTGTAAACGTTCTTTCTTCACTTCCATCGGTACGTTATCCTGCATTTTTGCAGCCGGAGTACCCTCACGAGGTGAGTAGATAAATGTATAAGCAATTTCAAATCCAACTTCACGGTAAAGTGACATTGTTTCTTCAAACTGCTCATCCGTTTCGTTTGGATAGCCGACAATAATGTCCGTTGATAATGCTACATTAGGGATCGCCGCTTTAATTTTGCGGACTAACTCTAAATACTGCTCTCTTGTATATTTACGAGCCATAATTTTTAAAACATCGGTTGAACCTGATTGTACAGGCAGGTGGATATGATCCATTAAATTGCCGCCTTTTGCAAGAACTTCAATTAAATGGTCATCAAAATCACGCGGATGGCTCGTTGTAAAACGAATCCGAGGGATATCGATTTTACGTAATTCATCCATTAAATCGCCAAGTCCATATTTTATATCTTCAAGGTCTTTGCCATAAGCATTTACGTTTTGACCTAATAACGTAACTTCTTGGTAGCCTTGTGCTGCCAAATGGCGGACTTCTTGAATAATTTCTTCAGGACGGCGGCTGCGCTCTTTTCCACGAGTATAAGGGACAATACAGTACGTACAGAATTTATCACAGCCGTACATGATATTAACCCAAGCTTTAATATTACCACGACGAACCTTTGGAAGGTTTTCAATGACGTCGCCTTCTTTTGACCAAACTTCAACAACCATTTCCTTTGACATGTATGCTTCATGTAAAATGTTTGGCAAGCGATGGATATTATGGGTACCAAATATCATATCAACTTGTTGATATGTTTTTAAGATTTTATTTACTACTGATTCTTCCTGTGACATACATCCACAAACACCTAAAAGTAAGTCAGGCTTCTCTAATTTCAAGGCTTTTAAATGTCCTAGTTCGCCAAATACTTTATTTTCGGCGTTTTCGCGAATAGCACACGTATTTAAAAGGATGACGTTCGCGTCCTCTGTATTTTCCGTTGGCTCATAGCCTAATGCCAGGAAGATCCCTGCCATGACTTCTGTGTCATGTTCATTCATTTGACAGCCGTACGTACGGATATAAAATTTACGTCCTTCACCCATACCGCGGAACTCTTCCGGAATGGAAAAGTCATTGTGGTATTTTACTTCTTCTTTCCCGCGTTTTTTTGCATCTTTTAATGAAGGTGCAGTTATAACTTGTTCAAAGTACTTGCTATAATCCTTGGCGGATTTTTTGTCCGAAGAATTAGCAGACTTTACTTGTTGACCTTCTAAACGTTGGTTTTCGTTCATTTGTGAAAAGCTCCTTTCAGTTATATTTGCAACATGTCAATTACTATTAATAATGTTAGATTTTACCTATGCAAAGAAAATGAATAGCAATCAATTCTTCTGCACATTATTATAGTATAAAGGTTAATAGACATGAAAACAATAGAAAATCCCGGGTGTTCAGCCTATAAAAGGAGCATCATTGTTTTTCCATTATTATATTAAGGGACTTGTTCGGAATATTATGTGAAGTTCATCACTTAATAGGAAAAAATAAACCCCATGGACTCATCCACGGGGTTTATTTTTTATTACATGAACTCGCCAACTAATTTATCAAAATAAGTTTGGTCAAGATTTAAATCAGCCTTTGCTAAAGGAGTTTCTGAATATCCAGAAATAAGCTCCTGATATGATTGGCGTTGAGTGTCTTGGTAAATGAGACCTGTAACTAAGCCATTATGCTTCATAAGCGTTTGCATTGCCACTTCTCTACTTGATGGATCATAGCCTTCGATATCACTTAATTTTGTTAAGTTCTCTTTAAACCAGTCATACGTATTAACCTTGTTGTACGTTACGCAAGGGCTGAATACATTGATTAGAGAGAAACCTTTATGCTTAATACCAGCTTCAATTAAAGCTGTTAAGTCTTTTAAGTCCGTTGAGAAGCTTTGCGCCACAAATGTAGCTCCAGCTGTTAAAGCCATTTCCATCGGAGAAATTGCCTGTTCAATTGAACCTTGAGGCGTAGACTTTGTTTTGAAACCGGCTGCTGAACGTGGGGATGTTTGTCCCTTCGTTAAGCCGTAAATTTGGTTGTCCATAACGATGTAAGTAATATCAATGTTACGACGAATCGCATGGATAGTATGTCCCATACCGATCGCAAATCCGTCACCGTCACCACCTGAAGCAATAACAGTTAAATCACGGTTTGACATTTTTACCCCTTGTGCAATTGGAAGAGAACGACCGTGAATACCGTGAAAACCATAAGAATTAATATATCCTGAGATACGTCCGGAACAGCCGATACCAGAAATAACAGCTAAATTCTCAGGTTCTAGACCAACATTCGCCGCCGCACGCTGCATAGCCGCCTGTACAGAGAAGTCGCCACAGCCAGGGCACCAGTTCGGTTTTACATTGTTACGAAAGTCTTTAAAAGTGGCCATTTTAGAACAACTCCTTACATTTTGTATATACTTCGTGAGGTAGGAATGGATTTCCATCATATTTTAAATGCTTTGTAATTTTTTCAGCATGACCAACATTCATTTTCATGATATTCGCTAATTGTCCAGTTGCATTGTTCTCAACTACAACTACTTTCTTCGCAGAACGAACAAGCGGAAGCATTTCGTCTGTTGGGAATGGATGGATCAATCGGACATGAGCATGATTTACTTTCAAGCCGTCATTTTCTAAACGTATCATGGCTTCTTCAATCGCACCGCGAGTTGAGTTAAAACCAACTAATAAAATATCAGCATCTTCGTGCTTAACATTCTTATGAACAGGAGTGTTAAAACGAATATTTTCAACTTTACGGAAACGTTTATCCATTTGGGCAATACGGTTAGCAGCAGACTCAGATGGTTTTCCTGTTTCATCGTGTTCTACACCAGTTACATGGTGAATACCATTTTTCATACCAGGGATTACACGTGGTGAAACACCATCTTCAGTTACTTCATATCGCTTGAAATAACCTTTGTTTTCAATTTCTGGAATAGCATCTGTTACCAGCTTACCACGTCTGATTTCAACATTTTCGAAGTTAAGTGGTTCAACCGTTTGTTTTCCTAATGATAACTGAAGGTCAGATAATACAATAACTGGGCATTGATACTCTTCAGCAAGATTGAAAGCCTCGGCTGTATCGTAGAATGCTTCTTGTACTGTGCTTGGCGCCATTACGATCTTTGGAATTTCACCATGTGTTCCGTAGATCATTGCCATTAAGTCTGACTGCTCCTGCTTTGTAGGTAATCCAGTGGATGGACCTCCACGCTGAGTATCTACAATAACAAGCGGAGTTTCAGTGATACCAGAAAGACCAATTGCTTCCATTTTCAATGATAAACCAGGACCTGCTGAAGCAGTAAGTGAACGAACACCACCGTAGTTGGCACCAATTGCCATTGTAACAGCAGCGATTTCATCTTCAGTTTGAATAACTGCCCCGCCAAGTGCTGGGAGTTTTTTAATTAAGTATTCCATAATTTCTGAAGCGGGTGTAATTGGGTAGGCAGCCATAAAGCGGCAGCCGGCAGCAATAGCCCCTAAAGCAATTGCATCGTTACCAATCATAAACATCCGTTTTTTGCCATCTGCTTTTTCAAGCTCCATGACTTGGACACCTTCGCCAAGCTCTTTTTTCATATAGTCAAAGCCGGCCTTGATTGCTTCCATATTTTTCGCAACTACTTGTTCACCTTTACGGCCAAAGATTTCTTGAACAACTTCTTCAAATACTTGAATATCTAAATCCAAAACTGCTGAAGTTGCTCCAATGGCAACCATGTTCTTCATTAGAGAAGTCCCTAATTCAGTAGCAATTTCTGTAAATGGTACCGCATACATTGCTGCTTGTGTATCTTCAGGCTTCACTGGAGAAAATTTCGCGTCTGCAAGGATTACTCCATTGTTATGCAACTCTTTGTAGTTTACATCAATGGTTTCCTGGTCAAATGCCACTAGGATATCCAAGTCATCCGAGATAGACCGTACTTGTGTCGTACTTACCCGAATTTTATTATTGGTATGTCCACCTTTAATACGAGATGAAAAGTGACGATAACCATACAAGTAATACCCGAGGCGATTTAATGCAATAGCAAAGATTTCCCCTGTACTTTCAATACCTTCCCCTTGTTGTCCGCCAACTTTCCACGAAAGTTGATTGATCATGACTTACACCCCTTTGGATATGTAAAAAATAAATTTATGAGACATTTAAAGTGTAGCACTTTTCCAAGTCATTCACTAGGATTTAGTTCTTTTTTAATAAAAAACTAAGCAAAGATGAATTCTGGATATGTACTAAACGCTTACAATTCTAGACCTATGCACAAAAAAAAGCAACCCTTTCCTCCGAAATATTGTCTAAAATATGAATATTTTTTTATAATTTAAAAATTAACATTTTCTTAGTTTGTTCTTATAAAGAAAAAAACCAGATAAAACGCCATTTTTAGCCTTTTATATTAGTTAGTATATTCATTAAACTATTAATATTTTTTATACAGGAAAACGTTTTCAAGTATTTTAGAATAATATTTTTCTTTCTGTATTTTCCTCTAAATAACAAAAAAACCTGCTTACATAAGCAGGCTTAAAGGGTCAATATTGGGGTCATTATATCTATATCTATTACCTTGGTTCGACAATCAATTTTATAGCTGTGCGTTCTTCACCGTCAATTTGAATGTCAGTAAACGCAGGGATGCAAATCAAATCAACTCCGCTAGGTGCCACAAATCCTCGAGCAATCGCTACTGCCTTAACGGCTTGATTCAATGCACCTGCACCAATTGCCTGTATTTCTGCAGCACCTCTTTCACGCAGAACTCCGGCAAGCGCACCAGCTACAGAATTAGGATTAGATTTTGCTGAAACTTTTAATATTTCCATTCCTAGCTCCTCCTTGTATAATCCCGATCCCGCATGAGCAGTTTCATGAACAAATCGAGTAGATAAGATTCCACTGCTACTATATTCATTCATCAAAAGACATATTCCGGCTTGGACAAAAAAAGCCGGAAAAAGATAAAAACCTCCCGCTTTGGGAGGCTTTATTTATGAATAAAATGGATGATCGTCGTTTATTAAAATACGTTCAATCTTTTTGCAACGGCCGTTCTTCCTGTCTAATTCCATATAAACGGCACTGAGCTGACTGCGTCCCGTTTTTGGCACCTCAAACCGGACAGGAAGACTTGTAAGAAATTTCGTTATGACCGAGTCCCTTTCCATTCCCAGAATTCCATCATAAGGTCCTGTCATCCCGACGTCCGTTAAATATCCGGTACCACCTGTCAGGATTCTGCTGTCTGCAGTTTGTACATGTGTGTGTGTTCCTACGACAGCTGAAACCCTGCCGTCTAAATACCAGCCCATTGCATGCTTTTCACTTGTTGCTTCAGCATGAAAATCAACAAAGATATAGGGTGTCCTTTCCTGTGCGATTCCCACTAGTTCATCGGCCTTTTTAAAAGGGCAGTCTAATGGAGGCATAAACGTCCGTCCTTGAAGATTAATGATTGCAATTTCAACATCATTTACTTTAAAGAAACCGAGTCCCTTACCCGGAGTACCTTCAGGAAAATTGGCAGGTCTCACCATGTTTTTGGCGTTTTCGATAAATTCAAAAATTTCTTTGTTGTCCCAAGCATGATTTCCGAGTGTAACAGCCTGTGCCCCGTGTCCCAAAAACTCCCTGTAGATTTTCTCAGTAATGCCTCTTCCGCCTGCCGCATTTTCCCCATTAATAATGGTGAAAGTAGGACGGTATTTTTCCTTTATTTTAGGTAAATATTCTTTAACCATGTCCCGGCCCGGAGAGCCGACAACATCTCCAACAAATAATAAATTCATGTTTTTACCCTTTCCTAAACAAAATATATTATAAAGTGTATCACACTTTTAATTCCTTTAATCGGTAGAACCCTCGGAAACCACAAAAAAGCGGCGCTTGCGCACCGCTTTATTTTGCGTATTCTACTGCCCGTGTTTCACGGATGACTGTCACTTTAATATGTCCTGGATAATCGAGTTCTTCTTCAATTCGTTTACGAATATCGCGTGCTAAACGGTGTGCCGCCAAATCATCAATGGCATCCGGTCTTACAATAATTCGCACTTCACGTCCAGCTTGAATCGCAAAGGATTTCTCGACACCTTCATAAGACTCTGAAATCTCTTCTAGCTTTTCTAATCGGCGGATATAGTTTTCTAGAGTTTCACTACGAGCACCAGGTCTTGCAGCAGATAGAGCATCCGCAGCAGCTACTAGTACCGCAATTGTTGATGTTGGAGCAGTATCTCCATGATGAGAAGCTATACTGTTGATAACAACAGGGTGCTCCTTGTATTTAGTTGCAAGCTCAACGCCAATTTCAACGTGACTGCCCTCAACTTCATGGTCAATTGCCTTACCGATATCGTGCAGTAATCCTGCCCGGCGTGCTAACGTTTCATCCTCACCAAGCTCTGCAGCCAGTAAGCCTGATAGTTGTGCAACCTCCATGGAGTGCTTTAGTACGTTTTGTCCGTAACTTGTACGGAACTTTAAGCGCCCAAGGATTTTGATAAGGTCTGGATGCAGTCCATGAACGCCAACCTCAAAGGTAGTTTGTTCACCAACTTCTCGGATATATTCATCCACTTCACGACGTGATTTCTCAACCATTTCCTCAATTCGTGCAGGGTGGATACGTCCGTCTTGAACCAGCTTTTCAAGTGCCAAGCGTGCGGTTTCCCGACGAATTGGGTCAAATCCCGACAGTATTACAGCTTCTGGAGTATCATCAATAATCAAATCAATCCCCGTAAGTGTTTCAAGTGTACGGATATTTCGTCCTTCACGGCCAATAATACGGCCTTTCATTTCATCATTTGGAAGGTTGACTACGGATACAGTCGTTTCCGCAACATGGTCAGCAGCGCAACGCTGGATCGCTAGCGATAGAATTTCTTTCGCTTTTTTGTCAGCTTCCTCTTTAGCGCGATTCTCACTTTCCTTAATCATTATGGCAGTGTCGTAGGTTAATTCCTGCTCCATTTTCTCAATAATGATTGACTTCGCTTCCTCACGCGTCAAGCCCGAAATACGTTCGAGTTCAGTTTGTTGTGATCGTACCAGCTCGTCCACTTTGCTTTCCATCTGTTCAATATGCTGTTGTCTTTGGTTTAGAGAATCATCCTTCTTCTCTAAAAGAATTTCACGCTTATTTAACGTTTCATCCTTTCGATCTAAATTCTCTTCTCTTTGCAGTAAACGGTTTTCTTGTTTTTGCAGTTCATTTCTTCGTTCACGAACCTCACGTTCGGCTTCTGTCCGAAGCTTGTGAATTTCATCCTTTGCCTCAAGCAATGCTTCTTTTTTCAATGAATCAGCATCTCGTTTTGCATCCTCAAGAATCTGCTCTGCAGCATTCTTTGCACCTGCAATCTTCGCTTCAGCAATAGATTTACGAACAAAATAGCCAACAACGGCACCGACAATAATGCCAAGCAAAATGGAGATGATCGTAATAAGTTCCATCGTTACACCTCCTCTTGCTATGAACTTTTTCTTACACTCTTTTAAGTGTCGGCATGTACATTGTTTAGGTTCAACATACAGCAAGCACTAAGGCTTTTTTTTTCATGTAATATTAACAAAAATGTAAAATATACATGTTAATTGTAAATGTGTGTATATTCATTGTCAAGGGTAAGTCCGATAAGCTTTTTGAAATATTTAGAAATTGTTAGTAAGTTTTTATTAATATAGTAAAATAGTATTAATAATAACGCACCCTAATGCATAAATATGCAATGGTGAAGAAAAGAGCAAAACCTGGAAAGGCTTTGCTCAAAATTTTAGTCTAATAATTCAATCTGATCATCATCTTCCGTTTCAGTTACAACTTTTTCACCATCTAATCCGAAGTGTTCACGGATTTTCTGCTGAATTTCAAGACGAACACTTGGATTTTCTTTTAAGAATAGCTTTGCATTTTCGCGGCCTTGTCCAAGTCTCTCATCATTATATGAAAACCACGATCCACTCTTTTGAACGATATCTAATTCAGAGCCAATATCAATGATTTCCCCTTCCTTAGATATACCTTCACCATACATAATATCTACGTCAGCTGTACGGAATGGTGGTGCAACTTTATTCTTAACAACTTTGATTTTAGTTTTATTTCCTACAATATCCGTTCCTTGCTTCAGAGCTTCTGCACGACGCACTTCAATCCGTACCGTCGAATAGAATTTCAGCGCACGTCCACCAGGTGTCGTCTCGGGGTTTCCAAACATAACTCCAATCTTTTCACGAACCTGGTTAATAAAGATTGCGATTGTCTTCGATTTATTGATGGCACCTGATAGTTTTCTAAGTGCTTGAGACATCAAACGAGCTTGAAGACCCATGTGGGAGTCTCCCATTTCGCCTTCAATTTCCGCTTTTGGAACTAATGCCGCAACGGAGTCGACAACAAGGATATCAATTGCACCGCTTCGGACAAGTGCCTCGGCGATCTCAAGTGCTTGTTCCCCTGTATCAGGCTGGGATAACAATAACTCGTCAATATTTACTCCTAGTTTTTGCGCATATGCAGGGTCAAGGGCATGCTCTGCATCGATAAATGCGGCTTGTCCGCCTGTTGCCTGGACTTCTGCGATTGCATGTAATGCTACGGTCGTTTTACCTGAGCTTTCGGGTCCGTATATTTCAATAATTCTTCCTCTTGGATATCCGCCAACACCAAGTGCCGCATCAAGTGCCAGGGAACCACTTGGAACTGTTGAAATCTTGGTTTCCGTCTGCTCACCCATTTTCATAATAGAGCCTTTGCCGAATTGCTTTTCGATCTGTTTTAAGGCCATTTCTAAGGCCGCTTTACGATCACTCACTCTTGTTCCTCCTTAATCTATATAAAACATAAGATAATAGCCAAATGTTATTAATTTAAAACCTATTAATAATATAACCTCTTTTTTGTTATTTGTCGAGGAAAAAATCGAACATTCATTCGATTTTTTTGGAGTGTTTTGTTATGTGAAATTAGGCATTTTACTTCGTAATTTTCCATTTATCAAGCCTGATTTCTAGTTTAAATAAGCAATTTCTCTTACTATCTGAAAATTAATCTCACTACTAAATAGTTACTAGATTATCCACTTGGTATCATAAGGCAATTATTAGGTGGAGTTGTTGTACGTGACCGTTTCTCTGATTTATTCTGTGATATAGTCACATAGAGCTTTCTACATTACCACATATTCTACTTACCCTCTATTTCGGTCACATAAACCCTTCCTACGTGACTACTTCTCTATTTCTTTCTCTAGTTTGGTCACATAGAACCTTTCTACGTGACCGCTTCTCTATTTTTTCTTTAGTTTGGTCACGTAGAACCTTCCTACGTGACCACTTCTCTGTCTTTTTCTCTAGTTCGGTCACGTAGACGAAAACCCAACAAAAAAAATCACAGAAAGCAGCTAGGCTTTCTGTGATTCTTGTAATTGTTTTATTAAGTGGTGGCAGCCCCATTTGACGGAGCGGCTGCGGATGGCTTCTCGGGTTCCCCCGATGATAAGCTTCTTAACAATGGGAGCTCTTCCTTTAATCGATATTCCCATATATACAGTGCCAACTGGCTTTTCTTCAAGTTCAGCAGGTCCAGCCACACCCGTAAAGCTGATGCCAATATCAGCAGCTACTAACTGAGCTACATTTACTGCCAGCTCTTCCGCACATTCTCTGCTTACAACCCCATACTTTTCAATGGTTTCCTGTTTCACTTTTAGGACCTGGTGCTTTACCTCGTTGGTATAACAAACCACGCCGCCTTTTAAAACGGAACTGGCTCCAGGCAAACGGGTTAACTCCTGTTGGAACATTCCCCCCGTTAAGCTCTCTGCTGCTGCAATGGTCAAATTACTGCCCGTCAACTGCTTCATAAGCTCTGATATTAACGATGTGTTGTCATATCCATAACAATACTGACCAACACGGGAATTAATGGCCAGATCAACTTCGTCAAGCATCTTAATCGCGGTATCATAATCTTTATGTTTGGCTGTCAGACGCAATGTACATTCCCCATCTGCCGCAAGCGGAGCAATCGTTGGGTTGCTTTGCTGATCAATTAAATCCATAATTTCCGTTTCTAATGCCGCCTCGCCAATTCCGAAGTAGCGTAAGACTCTAGAAACGATTTTCTCGCCCGTATTAATTTTTTCAGATAATGCCGCTATCCCAAATTGAGAAAACATCGGCTCCATTTCCTTAGGGGGCCCAGGGAGAAGCATATAAATATGACTTCCTGCCTCCAGCATCATTCCTGGAGCCATCCCGTGATGGTTTGGCAATATGTAAGATCCATCCAAAACAAGTGCTTGCTTTCGATTATTTTCTGTCATCACCCGGTTAGTTTTGTTGAAGAAAGATTCTATTGACGCTAGCGCCTCATCATCCATTACCAGCTTTTTCCCAAGGTGTTTGGCAATGGTTTCTTTTGTCAAGTCATCCTTGGTAGGACCTAAACCGCCTGTAAAAATGATGACCTGTGAACGATTTTCTGCTATTTCCAGCGCAGACTTTAGACGGTCCGGATTATCACCGACAACAGTGTGGAAGTAAACATTGATTCCTATTCCTGCAAGCTGCTGTGATATAAATCGGGCATTGGTATTAACGATTTGTCCCAGCAGCAATTCCGATCCGACAGCAATTATTTCTGCATTCATCTAAGTACCCCTTCATACTATTTAGAGTTTTTAAACACTTGGCTGTTTTTCGCAAAATAATCCCAGCCAGACCAGATTGTAAAGATTAACGCGACCCATAAGGCAATATCATCGAACGGGATGCCAATCATTTCAAAAATAATATTATGTAATAAAAGAGCTGAAATGGCGACAATTTGTGCCCAGGTTTTAATTTTTCCGAGCATATTGGCTGCTACAACCTCTCCTCCCTCTACTAATAGGAGACGAAGACCGGTTACTGCAAATTCCCTGCTGATGATGGCAATGACGATCCATGATGCCGCATATCCGAGTTCTACAAGAACGATTAGCGCAGCAGAGACCAGTAGTTTATCCGCCAGAGGATCAAGAAATTTTCCCATATTGGTGACTAAGTTATATTTACGGGCATAGTATCCATCCACCCAATCTGTTGCTGAAGCAAAAATAAAGATTAATGCTCCTACAAAATGAGTGACAGGAAGGTCTGCTCCAAGCAGATGCATATCTCCCCAATCAAAGGGAACGAGCATAATAATCAAGAATAATGGAATTAAAAGAATTCTTGATACGGTAATCTTATTTGGTACATTCATTATTTAATCCTCCATTTTATTAATTCAACAACGAAGAAAAAATAGTCATCTTTTGATGACTATTCGTTCTTCGGAACATATTGAATCGTAATGTCCTGACGAACCACCTCAGTCGGTGCAACAGCATACTCAAGCTTTTGATCATTCACATAGATTTCAGTATCGACTGTGTTTCCTACGACAATTACCGCTTGAGTTTCAGCCGATAAATTTACCGTTTGGCTTGATGTGCCGTTGGTAGAAAGCAGACCCTGGAAAAGTGATTGACCGCCTGCATTTTTAACATTTACCCAGGTTTGTCCTTTTGAAACTAATTTCAATTCAAACTTGTCTGCATTTTTTAATGAAAAGGTAGAATTTTTACCTTTCGTTTCAACAAAGGTTAACTCTTGTTTTGGCTTTTCTTCTGCCGGAGGCGCTTCTTCTTCAGCTTGCTTTTCCCCATCTACATTTTGTTCCTTTTCTTCCGCCTCATCAACCTCTTCTGCTTTTTCAAGATTTTCAGACCTTACGAATTTAACAGGTTCATTTTCTTTATTGATCGCATCATTTGCACTTGTGCCCACATGATTCGTTAGAAAATAATATAGTAACCCTGCAGCGCCCAGGACGAAAACGCCAATTAATATTTTTGGTAAAATATCAAAAATTTTCGAATTGCCTTCTGTAAGGTTTTTCCGTGTTTTTACTCTGGATAACTGTTCAGGTAAATCCTCATTATGAGTAGCAGGAATTTCGTTCTTATATGTTTCAAAAATTTCATCAGCATTGAGTTGAAGAGCTTCAGCGTATTGTTTAACAAAGGCCCGGACATAAAAGTTACCAGGCATGCTTGAATAGTCGCCTTCTTCAATGCCTATTAAATAACGTTTTTGTATTTTTGTAATGGACTGTAAATCTTCCAAGCTTAAACCTTTGGCTAATCGCGCTTCTTTTAGTCGATTACCTAATTCAGTCACTTTTTAACACCTTCCAATTAATTAAAATCCAAAATCTCCAAAATCAGAGCCGGAGAATAGATTGTTTTGGTCGACCACATCGTATGTAATCTCTTCTTCAGCATCGTTTCTTAATTCGATAATATAATCAAAATCATCAAGGGTATACTCCGAATTTTGGACAAAAATGTCAGGATGCTCTACTACCTTTACAGCCGGTAAACGCATAATTTCACGTACTAATTGCCAGTGGCGTTCACTTGCTCGTTTGGTAGAAACGATACCATCAAGGATAAATAGATTATTTTCATTGTATTCATCTTGAATAAGCTGATTTCGAATTGTTTGTTTAAGAAGTGTGGAGGAAACAAAGAGCCAGCGTTTATTTGCACATACACTAGCTGCTACAACCGATTCTGTTTTCCCTACACGAGGCATTCCCCGGATGCCAATTAATTTATGCCCTTCCTGCTTAAATAATTCTGCCATAAAATCAACTAACACCCCAAGTTCATTTCTGACAAAACGGAAGGTTTTTTTATCATCTTGATCTCGTTGAATATACCGTCCGTGTCGAACTGCAAGGCGGTCGCGCAGCTTCGGTTCCCTAATCTTTATAACCTTTATTGTGTCCATTGTATTTAAAATTGACTCTAAACGTTTTATCTGATTATCATCTTTTGCTAACATTAACAAACCGCGTCTGCCTTCATCTACCCCATTTATAGTAACAATATTAATGGCCAGCATTCCAAGCAGTGATGAAATGTCGCCCAGTAAACCAGGACGGTTTTTTTGTATCTCATATTCTAAATACCATTCTTTTTTCTCCATAAAAAACCTCCTCAACCCTAAACGACAAATTTTTCACAAATCACATCTCTACATTATAATATATGATTTTGTTATAAGATGAAAGGAAAAACAAGGAGAAGTATTACGAATGTTTATAGAAGGGTAAGGGTAAGAAAAAATACAAAAAAAGAGAGGAGACCTCTCTTTTATTTTGTGCCATTATTTTGGACAAGTTTTAACATCATATTTGCAATTGCCTGCTGCTCATCCTTATCAGCAACGGACCATAGGTCTGCTAGGATTTTTTCCTGTTCGTTTTTTGGTTCTACTTGATTAGCTAAGTAATCACCGATTTGAACTGCTAGGTTACTTATAGCACCTTCACTCATTCCTTTGTCTTGTGCTTGATGAAGACGGTCAGCTAAGAAATCTTCCCACTGTTTCCAGTTATCTAAAACAGACATTTTAAACCCTCCTTTAGAATAGTACAGTGTTATTTTGTAATGAAAAGGAGGAAATTATTCAGGAGAAAACATGAATAATTTATGTATACCATCCGCCGTTTATTGAAAGGACCTGACCTGTAACATAAGAAGAATCCTGTGATAATAAAAATGCTACACCATTTGCAATTTCTCCAGGTAACCCTAGTCTGCCCATAGGGATATCAAATTGAATCCTTTCTAAATCTTCCTCTGAAAACTCATTCATCATCCTGGTCTCAATGGCTCCTGGTGCAATAGCATTCACCCGGATGCCATTTAAAGCGACCTCCTTGCTTAGAGCCTTAACAAAGGCAATTTGAGCCCCTTTAGCAGCAGAATAAGCGACTTCACAAGCACCACCTGTCTGACCCCAGATAGAGGAGATCATGATGACATTTCCAGAGCGTTTACTTATTAGTTTCGGCAATAACTCTTTTGTCATCATTAATGGACTCAATACATGTATATTCATTAATGACTGTGCTTCCTCTTCCTTCAAGTCGACCAACAAACCATAATGACTAATGCCGCCGCAATGAATGATATCATCCACTGTAAAAATCTGGCCGCACACTTTTTTATAGCCAGCTAAATCCCCAAGGTCAGCTTGAATAGGAGTATATTCCCCTCCATAGGAAGATAGCTTTTCAAGCAATTTATTGATACCTTTTTCGTTTGAGTTGTAATGCAAATATAAATGATAACCCATTGAGGCTAATTTTTCTGCAACCGCATATCCTATCCCGCCGCTTGCCCCTGTAATTAATGCATGTTTTTTCAATTTCTCTCACTCTCTTTTTGCTTAAAGAAAAGCGCCGTTAGACGGCGCTTTTCCTGTTTATTTTTTTTTAGGAATTACCTGGCAGACTGAAAAACGTTCTTCTGCGATGACTTCACCTGCAAGTAATTGTACATCTTCAATGGTAATATTCTCAAGTGTAGGAACCACATCAAATAAATTCATGTCGTTAAAGGCATAACGCGTAAATTGGTTAGCAATGTATTCTGGTGAATTAAGCGCCCGTAAAAAAGACCCTATTTTCTTCTTCTTTGCCCGATCCAACTGTTCCTGTGAAATCGTGCCATTCTTTGCCTTTACTAGCATGTTTTCAAGTTCTTCAGCTAGTTGATCCGGATTTTCTGTATCGCCGCCAACCATAGCAAAACCGAAACCAAGCTCTTGTGAATAATCATAGGAAAACGAATCATCGATAAGCCCCTTATTATACAATTGATAATAATTATCCGAGCTTTTCCCAAACAGGATATCTAGAAGCACATTCATGGTCAATTCTGTTTTAAGCAATTCATTACCTGATTGGTCTACATGAAGAGCTTTTATACCTACTAAACACTTAGAGGTTTGAACATTCATTTCCAGCACTTGTTTCTTTTCAGCCGCCTGAGCTGGTTCATCCTCGAATTGCCGTTTAATTTCAGGCATTTCTTTATAATCTTTCTTATCTTGATTTGCTTTTATTTGATTGAGAATGGCTTCCGGGTCAACCGGTCCAACAATAAATAAAAGCATATTGCTCGGATGGTAAAAGGTATTATAACATTCATATAGTAAATCGCTTGTTATATGAGAGATAGACTCAATCGTTCCAGCTATATCAATTCTCACCGGATGTTTTTCATATAAGTTCTGAATCAGCCCATAATAAAGACGCCAGTCAGGGTTATCATCGTACATGGTAATCTCCTGGCCGATGATTCCTTTTTCTTTTTCAACGGTTTTTTCCGAAAAATAAGGATCCTGAACAAAATCGATTAGTGTTTCTAAGTTTCTCTCAACATCTAAAGTACTGGAGAATAAATAGGCCGTCCTTGTAAATGAGGTAAAGGCATTTGCTGAAGCTCCTTGGCGGCTGAATTGTTGGAATACATCTCCATCTTCTTTTTCAAATAGCTTGTGTTCAAGAAAATGAGCAATTCCATCCGGTACTTTGACATAGTCGTTTTTCCCTAACGGTACAAAATGGTTATCGATGGATCCATATTTGGTCGTAAACGTGGCATAGGTTTTATTAAAACCTTTCTTAGGTAAAATATAAACATTTAATCCGTTAGCTAATTTTTCATGATAAAGAGCTTCTTGAAGCTGGTCAAAATTGATTTGTTCCATTATTTGCCCGCCTCCGTTCCCGTTAAGAAATAAATCGTATCAAGTTCGATTTTGTTAGCGACTGCAATAATATCTTCTTTTGTTGCTTTCTCCATTTCATCAATCCATTGTTGAATTTTTACCTCTTTACCTGCAACCACATTATGATAAAGTAACTCCGTTAACCCTCTGGAAGTATCAACAGTTTCAAGAATTTGATTTCGAATGACCGCCTTTGTTTGGATTAATTCCTGATCGGTGAAATCGCCTTTTCTCATGGCTTCCATTTGATCCTTAATAATCCCGACCGCCTGGTCATAGTTTTTAAGGTCGATACCGGACATCACCATCATGAGGCCTTTATGACTTTCAAGCCTGCTGGAAACATAATAAGCAAGGCTGGCTTTTTCCCGAACATTAATAAATAGTTTGGAATGGGAGAATCCGCCGAAAATCCCATTAAACACTTGAAGGGCAAAATAATCAGGGTCACCATAGACGATATTGGTTCGATAGCCAATATTTAATTTCCCTTGTTTAACATCTTGTTCTTCTTTCACTTCTTTCGCCTGGGCTTTATTTGTAATGGCCGATGTATTCATTTTTTTGGGTGAACGATTTTCAAATTTCAAGAGTTCCTCGGCAATTTGTTTTACCTCTGCCTCCACTACGTCCCCAATAACATATAAATCCATTTCATCTTCAGAGCACGCCTTTTTAAAATATTCGTATAAATTTTCAGGAGTAATCTCATCCACATCCGCAGCTTCACCATTAACCTGCAAGGCATATGGCTCTCCTTTGCACATTTCCTCAATCAGCCTAACATTGGAATAACGCATCTTATCATCATAAACCGATTGAATCCGCTGTTTTAACGTTCTCTTTTCTTTTTCTACCGTTTCCTTGTGAAAGCCATTTCCCGATACATTCGGATTTGTTAAGACATCTGACAATAATTCAAAGCCTTTTTTAAGAAGCGGGCTTGAATCACTTAAAAATTTTTCATTGGCAATTTCTAATGTAAAACTCATAACATGGTATTCGCCTTTTTTTGCGAGATCGACGAATAATGTGGCCCCGTATTGTTCGTCTAAGTAAGAGCGAAGTGCTGTTGTGGTCTGGTATTTAGCCGTACTGCTTTGTAACACATGAGGTAGAATGGCTCTTTTCGTTACATCTTCCTTCGACAGTGGTGCCTTCATTTTCCAAACAAACGTATTGGTTTTGTATTTATCCGTTTCTATGACATGAAGTTTATATCCCTGCATATCAGATATTTTTTCAGAAGTAGAATCCATTTTAGGCCCTCCTTTTAAATTCTGTAATATGTAAACACTCACGTGGCTACTTTACATCATTTCCATTAAATTAAACGCTTATTCTTACTATAATTTGCCAGGCTTGTACATTACAAGAATAAAAAAAGCCTCCGGCTGTTAAATTCCGGAGGGAGAAAAGTGAAACAGTCTATCTGCTTCCTTTAATATAGTGTGTACCACTTGCTTTTGGCGCATCGGCGCGGCCAATGAATCCTGTTAATGCCAAGACGGTTAATACATATGGAGCAATTAATAGATATACGCTTGGGATATTGGCTAAGAACGGTAAGTTTGAGCCAATGATACTAATACTTTGGGCAAATCCAAAAAATAGTGCAGCCCCAAGTGCCCCCAGTGGATGCCATTTACCGAAAATCATCGCTGCCAGCGCCATGAAACCTTGTCCACTAATTGTTGAATGGCTGAAGTTAGAAGTAATGGACTGTGCATAAACACCACCGCCGATACCAGCAAGTGCACCAGAGATGATAACGCCTAAATAACGCATTTTTGTCACATTAATCCCCATTGTATCAGCTGCCATTGGGTGTTCACCAACAGAACGAAGACGGAGACCAAATGGAGTTTTCGCAATAATGTACCAAACAATAACCGCAACTATGATTGCAAGGAAAGATGTCCAGTACGTGTTCTGGAAAAAGATTGGTCCGATAATGGGAATATCCTTTAAAACAGGAATATCTATTTTATTAAAAGCTTCACTAATGATTCCTGTTTCCCCTTTATCATAAATAAGTTTTACCAAGAACAGTGTTAAGCCGGTTGCTAATAAATTTATAGCTACCCCGGATACGGTATGATCCGCACGGAAAGTAATCGCCGCAACAGCGTGTAGAATCGAGAAAATGGCACCCGCCACCATTGCCGCTAGGATGGCAATCCATGGAGTTGAGTTCCCAAACGTATCAACAAATGTTAAGTTAAACACGATTGCAGTGAAGGCACCTATGACCATTAAACCTTCTAGTCCGATATTGACTACCCCGGAACGTTCTGAAAAAATACCACCTAATGCAGTGAAGAGAAGTGGAGCTGCCCATAAAAGGGTGGATGGAACGACGATCATCAAAATATCCATTAAACTCACTTACTTCACCCCCTTTTTACCGAACTTATCAAGAACTAAACTAATCATATAGCTTGCCGCGACGAAGAATACGATTAAGGCAATAATGATGTCAACAAGTTCATTTGGAACTCCTGCCTCAAGCGGCATATTTAAAGCTCCTACCTCTAAAATACCAAATAATAATGCCGAGAAGAACACACCTAGTGCCGTATTAGCACCTAATAAAGCAATCGCAATTCCAGTGAAACCAACTCCAGTGAAACCACCCTTAACAGCTGCATAACCGAAGGTACCAAGACCCTCCATCGCCCCTGCAAGTCCGGCAAAACCACCAGAGATAACCATAGATAAAATAATATTTCTATTAACATTCATCCCTGCATATTGTGCAGCATGCTGATTGAATCCTACGGCACGTAATTCAAACCCTCTTGTTGTCTTCTCTAATAAGAACCACATGATAAAGCAGCATGCAATTGCGATAAATACACCCCAGTGAAGGCGGGAAAAGTCTGTGATAGTTTGGAAAAATTCTGATCGCAATGTGGCAGAATCTCTTACGATATCGGTTTTATCAGCATTATCGGTGATAACATTTCTTATGATATAGTTCGTAACATGCAATGCTACATAGTTTAACATGATCGTTACGATTACTTCGTGAACACGAAAACGAGCTTTTAATAAACCAGGAATATATGCCCATAAAGCACCCGCCACGATGGAAGCTATGATGGCAAGAGGTAAATGAATAATTCGCGGCAGGTCAAAACTTACACCTACCCAAACCGCTGCAAGCCAGCCGACGATAAATTGGCCCTCAACTCCGATATTAAATAAACCTACCCGGAAAGCAAACGCCACGGCAAGACCGGCTAATATATAAGGTGTAAATTGCCTTACTACTTCCCCCATGTAATAAACATCGCCAAATGCGCCATTCCATAGTGCTGTATACGCGGCACCTGCATTGTATCCACTTAGTAACATTATAATTGTCCCAACAATAATACCTAATAATACGGCAATAATTGGTGTAATAATTCCCCTAAAGCGTTTAGACATTTGTAGCTTCACCCGCTTCCTTTCTATTCGATCCAGCCATTAATAATCCAAGTTCTTGTTCAGTTGTTTCTTTTGGATCGACAACAGCAACAATTCTCCCTTCATATATAACGGCAATCCGGTCACTAACATTGATAATTTCATCTAATTCAAACGAAACAAGTAAAACAGCTTTTCCATTATCACGCTGCTCTATTAAACGTTTATGGATAAATTCGATGGCACCAACATCTAACCCGCGGGTAGGCTGTGAAGCAATTAATAAATCAGGATCACGGTCAACCTCACGCCCAATAATCGCCTTTTGCTGGTTACCGCCGGACAATGCACGCGCCAATGTAAACTCGCTCGGTGTCCGCACATCAAACTCTTCTATTAACTTTCTAGCTTTGTTGTAAATTTCTTTAAAATTTAAAATACCATTCTTTGAATATGGCTTTTTGTTATAGGTTTGTAAAACCATGTTTTCCCCAATTGGGAAATTCAACACTAGTCCGTGTTTATGTCGATCCTGCGGAATATGTCCTACTCCTGTTTCGGTAATTTTTCTAGGTGTAAGATTGAAAAGTTCTTTACCATTCAACTTCACGCTTCCGCTCTCAGCTTTACGGAGTCCGGTGATTGCTTCAATGAATTCTGTTTGCCCGTTTCCATCAATACCCGCAATACCTACAATTTCACCTGCACGGATGTCTAAATTAAGTCCGTTAACGACAGAAACACCCCGTACATCTTTTACGACTAAATCTTTCACTTCAAATACTTCCTGCTTTGGCTGTGCAGGTTTCTTGTCCGTTTTAAATGTAACTTCACGTCCAACCATTAGACTTGCCAGTTCATTCGGATTGGTTTCGCTTACATTTACAGTTCCGATCCCTTTTCCTTTACGAATAACCGTACAGCGGTCACAAACTTCCATAATCTCTTTTAGTTTATGTGTTATGAGGATGATGGATTTTCCTTCTTTTATTAACGTTTTCATGATTTGCATTAATTCTTTAATTTCCTGCGGTGTTAGAACCGCAGAAGGTTCGTCAAAAATGACAATATCCGCTCCACGATAGAGTGTTTTTAGGATTTCAACCCTTTGCTGCATACCAACAGAAATATCAGAAATTTTAGCTTGAGGATCTACGGCTAATCCATAACGCTCGGAGATTTCACGAACCTCTTGTTCCGCCTTTTTAATATCAATCCGTCCGCCGGTTGTTATCTCTTTTCCAAGAATAATGTTTTCTGTAACAGTAAAGGTATCCACCAACATAAAGTGCTGATGCACCATACCAATTCCAAGGTCATTCGCTATGTTTGGATTGGCAATATTCACTGGTTTACCCTTTACGCGAATTTCACCCTTTTCAGGCTGATAAAGGCCGAATAAAACATTCATCAATGTTGATTTACCAGCACCATTCTCGCCAAGTAATGCGTGAATTTCTCCTTTTTTAAGTTGAAGGGTTATGTTATCATTCGCAACAAATCCGCCAAATTCCTTACGGATATTGAGCATTTCAATTACATATTCCATCTATTTCACTCCCCGTAATAAGGTAAATAGTTAATGATAATTAGTAGTAAGAGGTCAGACCTTTATAATCTTTTAAAAATAGGGATTCCTCCCTACTAAAATCCTAAGTGAAATGTAGAATGGTCATTCTACACTTCAATTAAGATTCTTAAGAAAAAGAATAAGCGGGCAGGTAAACCCCGCTTATTCACATTGATTATTGTGCACTAAATTTTTCTAATTCAGCACGAGTTCCAGGTACTTTTGTTTCTCCGGATTTAATTTTTTCTACCCATTCTTGAATTGCTGCTTCAATATCTGCTTTGTTAGCAACTTTATCGTTAATAGGTGCAACGCCAACTCCATCTTCAGCTAGACCATAAAGTGCAACTTCACCGCCAGGGAAGTTACCCTCTTTTGATTTTGTTGCTAAGTCTTGAACCGCTACATCAACGCGTTTAAGAGCTGATGTAAGCACTACATCTGGTCCCATGTCAGATTGGTCACGGTCAACACCGATAGCCCAAATTTCACGAGCTGGGTCTTTTTTCTTAAGGTCACTTGCTTCTTTAAATAATCCGTTACCAGTACCGCCGGCAGCGTGGAATACTACATCTGCACCAGCAGAGTACATAGTAGAAGAAATAGTTTGACCAAGTTCTGCCTTGTCAAAAGCACCTGCATATTGTACATCTACAGTTGCATCTGGATTTGCAGCTTTAACACCTGCAACGAATCCTGCTTCGAAACGCTCAATAACAGCACCTTCGATACCGCCGATAAATCCGATTTTATTTGTTTTAGTAGCCATAGCTGCTGCAACACCTGCAAGGAATGATGCTTCCTGCTCTTTAAATAAAATGCTTGCAACGTTTGGCTGCTTTACTTCTGCATCAACAATTGCAAAATTAGATTCTTTTTGTTGTTGTGCAATTTCATCAACCGCACCTTCCATCATGAATCCGATTCCGTATATTAAATCAAAGTCTTGACGCGCAAGCGTGTTAAGGTTCGTTGAGTAGTCAGCATCTGACTTAGATTGAAGGTAAGTATAACCTTTAGTTCCTTCTTCTAAGTTGTTTTCTTTACCGAAAGCTTGAAGACCTTCCCATGCTGATTGGTTGAAGGATTTGTCATCAACACCACCGACATCTGTAACCATTGCTACTGTAAAAGGCTTTTCTTCTTCTTTTCCGCCGCCAGTTGCACCTTCGTTAGTGTCATCCGCTTTTCCACATGCACCTAATAATGTTCCAGCAGCAAGTACAAGCGATAATGCCATACCAAATTTACGCTTTTTCAAGGTAAATAACCCCCTATAGATATTGTTTGATTTAGTAGGTGATGTCCTATTCACGTCTTGTTTCCGTTTTCTTTCCTTACAAAAAAGTTAAATTCTTTTCCGTAATACCTGAAAACTAAATTTATCTGCCTTAAAATAGTTTACCGAAAAAAGGATCGGTTCATCCATTTCATCGAAATGCATTTGCTTTAAAACCAGCAATGCAGTTTCAGGATCACATTCTAAAATCGGGGAAATTTTTTCATGGTAACCGATTGGTTCAATCTGGGCAACCGCATATGTAATTTTTCGGTTTGCTTCTTCTTCCAATATGGAAAAGATTGATTCCTCACCATGGGAGAATGTTTCAGGTAATATTTTTTCAGGAACCTTGTCAATACAATAAACCACTGGTTCCCCGTTTGCAGTTCTAACCCTCTCCATGACTACAATTTCCTCGTTTAAAGAACATGTGAAACGTCTGCTGTCCTCTTCCGTTGCTCCGATAGTTGATGAACTTAAGAAGATAGTACCAGGTTTCATCCCTGCTTTAAGAATCATATCCGTAACACTATAAAGTTGTTCAATACCTGAGGTGAACAGCGGTTTAGCGTTCACAAACGTTCCGACACCGTGACGGCGAATGATAACGTTTTCTTCTTCAAGTATGCGCAGAGCTTCCCTTAGCGTTGCCCTGCTGACACCTAGTTGTTTGGCAAGATCAAACTCTGAGGGTAGTTTTTCTTTCTCTTTATAAATTCCTTGTTCAATATCTTGCTTTAACCGATCAATCACTTGTAGGTATAAATGCCGGTTATCGAGCTTAATAGACATGCAGGTACCTCCAACTATCTTCCTAGACATCAGACATCTGATGTATTATCATTCCTACTAATCGAAAATAATATAACATTTTTTTTACGTTTAGGAAATAGAATTTCATCAATTTGTCGAAAAAAGCAAATTTGTCGAAATTCGTCATTTTTTTTACTATATTCCTTTAAAATATCTGCTATAATTTATAATCGTCCTATTAAATAAGAATTACTAAAGGAAATTTTTATAAAGAAAAGAGCCAGTGATTTCTCACTCTGGCTCTTTTTTCCTTTGTCTTTGTTATACCTGTTGATTTACGCTGGCTTTAACATTAGCCTTTCCTTTAATTTGCTTCTTCGTTTGGTTTTGATTGCAGGACTGCTCTTGGTTTACTGCCTTCATATGCCCCGACAATACCGCGTGCCTCCATCTCGTCGATGAGGCGTGCTGCCCTTGTATAGCCGATCCGAAAACGACGCTGGAGCATGGATACAGATGCAGTCTGCATTTCAATAACAAGATCTACTGCTTCTGCATATAAATCATCATCAACCTCACCGACTGCCTCAGGAACATCATCCGGAATCATTTCCTCCTGGTACTGTGCTTTTTGCTGGCCAATGACAAAATTTACCGTATCTTCTACTTCGCTATCCGATAAGAAGGCCCCTTGAACACGAATTGGTTTCGAAGCTCCAACTGGAAGGAACAACATATCTCCTCTACCTAACAGTTTCTCGGCACCGCCCATATCTAAAATGGTTCTTGAATCGGTCGCACTAGAAACAGCAAAGGCAATTCTAGATGGTATATTGGCTTTAATAACCCCTGTGATGACATCAACTGAAGGACGCTGGGTAGCGATAATCAGATGAATACCTGCTGCCCTTGCCATTTGTGCCAGTCTTGTTATCGAATCCTCTACATCAGATGATGCCACCATCATTAAGTCGGCTAACTCGTCCACTATCACAACAATATAAGGGAGCAGAGGCTGCTTATCATCCTCTTCAAGATTATGTCTCTTTATATAATCATTGTAACCTTCGATATTTCTTGTTCCTGTATGCGAGAACAATTCATAACGTCTTTCCATTTCACTTACTACTTTTTTCAATGCTTGAGATGCTTTTTTAGGGTCAGTAACAACAGGTGCCAATAAGTGTGGTACACCATTGTATACATTTAATTCCACCATTTTCGGGTCAATCATCATTAGCTTAACCTCATGTGGTTTTGCCCGCATTAAAACACTTGTGATAATCCCGTTTATACATACACTCTTTCCACTGCCCGTAGCTCCAGCTACCAGGAGGTGGGGCATTTTATTTAATTCAGCCAACACGGCTTCCCCCGTAATATCTCTTCCTAAACCTATTAGTAACTTCGAGTCGGGCTTATCATTTTGGGTAGCTTCTAATACCTCCCGTAAAGATACCATGGCCACTTCAGAATTAGGAACTTCAATCCCTATTGCTGATTTACCAGGAATTGGCGCTTCAATTCGGATATCTTTAGCAGCAAGTGCTAAGGCTAGATCATCACTTAAGCTGACGATTTTACTTACCTTTACTCCGACATCAGGATGGACTTCATACTTTGTTACTGCTGGTCCGAGATGTACTTGGGTAACCCTGGCTTTTACTCCGAAACTTTGGAAAGTTCGTTCTAGTTTTGCTGCATTTGAATGTATTAATTCGTATTCCCCGCTCTGATCCGTTTTCTTAGGAAGCTTTAATAACTTTAAAGGCGGGAGTTCATACGACGCATTCTCCACTACTGTTTCCGTAAAACGTATTGGCGGAGTATTTTCTTCTTCTTCCTTTTGCTGCTTTGCTTCTTCTCGTCTTCGTTTTGGTTTTGTATCCTCTTCTGGATAGGCTCTGTCAGCGAAACTCGAAATAAGAGGTTCTGGTACAACCTCTTCGACTGACTGTGCCTGCTGCGAAATTACTATCTCAGGTTCAATATTGTCCGTTTGGTTATTCCGTTCCTGCTGCCGGTTTTTTTTCTCTTCTCGTTTAGTTTGTTGTTTATCCTTCCATTGTGACACATCATTTTTAAAGGCACCCCATTGGTTCTTAGAAAAAAGAACCAGTGAAGTACCAATTTTTGCAACAAAGTCACCAAAGGATTTGCCTGTCACTAGGATGAAACCGATAAGGATAAAAATAAATGCAATAATTTTCGTTCCAGTCTCAGCAAATAAATAATGAAACAATGCAAATAGGATTGCACCAATCATACCTCCCCCAAGGTCAATGGTGCTGGTTTCCCCCCGAACTTCCATCATGAATATTTCCCATGTATTACTAATTACACTTGGATTTTTAAAATTTCCCTCATTGGAAAGTAATCGAAAAAGGGTGACATGGCTCAGTAGCAGAATTGAAGAAATTATTAAATAAATTCCAGTTAGTTTAATATTGAAGAAAAATGGAATCGTTCTTTTCCACATTAAATAAATACTAAAGCACAGTAAGCCAATCAAGCTGAGCATATACCATTCGCCCATCCAAAAACGAAAAAATAAGACGGTAACTTTTCCAACTACTCCTAATTTAGCCATTGAGATAATTGCAACGGCTAATAAGGCAAGTGCAGCTAATTCGTATTTAATCGTTTGCTTTAAATTATTTTCTCTTTTTGTTTTCGTTCTTCTCTTTCTTTTAGCCATGTAATCACCTTGTTTATATAATTGTAGTTCTATCATAATCAACAATTTGCTAGCTCAAACCTATGGTACAGCCTTTATGTAAAAATTGATTTTAAAAGGAAGAAAGCAGCCTTGGAGGCTGCTTATAACTGATCATCCTTATTATACCATAATCTTTTTAGAATGCGGATATACCTTGCAGGTCTGCGTAAGAAATTTTAGAACCTGGGCATATTCTCTGGTCTAAAAAATGCTGTGGATCACTGCTCATGATACGAACAACTTGAACATTTTGCTGATCGGTTTGCTCTACTAAAAGGGTAACCCCTTGGTAGGATACTAGCTGTTGTTGGTTTGCAGATTCTAACTCAGCTGGAAAGATAAGCTCTTGCGGCATCATCGTATATAAAATCATTGAATCAGCCCCTCATTGCTGGCTTTAGATTGGTCGATTAATTCATTTAACTTTTTCATTGCTTGACCTAACCCGCCTACTTCGTCAATTAACCCGTATTTAACTGCATCTTGGCCAATGACATTTGTCCCAATGTCACGGGTTAAATTCCCTTTCGCCATCATTAAATCTTTGAATTTTTCTTCTGTGATCTTTGAATGTTTCGTCACAAAATTTACAACCCGCTCCTGCATTTTATCTAAGTATTCAAAAGTTTGAGGCACGCCAATAACCAGTCCTGTTAATCGGATCGGATGTATCGTCATGGTTGCAGTTTCCGCGATAAATGAATAATTACAGGAGACAGCAATAGGTACTCCTATCGAGTGACCTCCACCCAATACAATCGAGACTGTTGGTTTCGAGAGAGTTGCCAGCATTTCGGATATGGCTAATCCAGCCTCAACATCTCCCCCAACTGTATTTAATATAATAAGAACCCCCTCAATCTTTGGATTTTGCTCTATTGCTACAAGTTGAGGAATGATATGTTCATATTTCGTTGTTTTATTTTGTGGAGGTAATGCTAGGTGTCCTTCAATTTGTCCAATAATCGTTAAACAATGAATTTTTGAATCAGATGAAAGCTGCGGAACGTTTGTCTGCCCGAGCTGTTGAATCTTTTCCATTAATGCAGATGCTGGTTTTTCTTCTTTTTGGGGTTCTTGCCCTTCCTGATTACCACTTCGGAAATCTTTATTCATCATAAGTCTCCCTTCACGCATGATATATCTAGTATTGACCTATGGGATAATTTCATTCTTTTAATGATAATCTTCGTTCACAATAGAAAAAGGTATTGGCCGCTCCAATACCTTTTTTAATAAGTCTCTGTTTAACTAGTCTGTTGATTTACGCTTCAGGCACTCGCTTTCCGCGGGGGTGCCGGGGAGCCTCCTCGGCGCTTAACGCGCCTGCGGGGTCTCCCCTGCCCCGTACTCCCGCAGGAGTCTCGTGCCTTCCACTTCAATCAACATAGTACTGCTTTAACAAAGCCTTTATTCAATTAAATTTCCATAATAATCGGCAGGATCATTGGTCTTCGTTTTGTTTTTTCAAACAAGAATTTGTTGAGGTCATCTCGAATATCCTGTTTTAGACTGGACCATTCAAATACTTCTTTTGAGGTATTTCGTTCTACGATATCGCGGACTAATTTTGTGGAATCTTCCATTAGTTTTTCTGACTCTCTTACGTAGACAAAGCCTCGGGAAATGATTTCGGGACCCGCTGCGATTTTTTTATCCTGTCTTGTTAATGTAACAACGACAATTAGAATACCATCTTGGGATAGAAGTTTTCGATCCCGAAGGACAATATTTCCAACGTCACCTACACCAATACCATCAATTAAAACATTTCCTGAAGGAACTTTTCCGCTTATTTGAAATATGCCATCCTTGTATTCAACGACATCACCGCGGTCAGGAATTAAAATTTGATCATCTGGCAGACCGCATTGAAGTGCAAGTTTCCGATGAGCTTTTAACATCCGGTATTCCCCGTGTACTGGAATAAAAAACTTAGGATTCATAAGATTGATCATGAGTTTTAATTCTTCTTGGCTTCCATGGCTTGATACATGGATGGTTCTCTTTCCGGAAATGACATTTGCTCCTGCCCTAAAGAGCATGTCTACTGTTTTGGATATTAATAACTCACTTCCCCTTAGCGGTGAGGCAGCAATTAATACCGTATCATCTGGCTGTATATTAATAAACTTTGCGGATTGTTTTGCTGCTTTCTGTAAGGCTTCAATAGGTTCTCCCTGACTGCCTGTCATGAGTACTACAATTTCCCGGTCCTCATAATTCGGAATTTCACTAATTGGAATAATAAGATCATCCGCAACTTCTAAATATCCTAAATCTAGAGCTATATGATAGATTCGTTCCAGACTTTTCCCCACTACTGCAACTTTTCGCTTGTAATCCCTTGCGGCATCAAAGATATGCTGAATTCTATTAATATCGGAAGCAAAACATGCTGCGATGATTCTTCCAGGTGCATTATAAAAGGCATGGGAAAGTTCCCGCTCAACAATTGCTTCTGATGTCGTATAGCCTGGTCTTTCAGCTTCTGTACTATCAGATAATAAACACAGTACTCCTTTTTCACCAATTGAAGCCATTTTTCCAATTTCGGGTTTGTAAAGCTTTGTTGCTGCCTGATCAAATTTAAAGTCGCCAGTGTAAACAATAGCGCCCTCAGAAGTATGAACGCATACACCAACTGAATCGGGGATACTGTGATTGGTCCTAAAAAAGCTTACTTGGACAGAATCCATATTAATAATCGAATCCGATTCTACTTCTATAAAATTTGAATCTCCCCGAAAATCCTGTTCTCTAAGCTTCGCATTAGCTAAAGCCAATGTTAATTTCGTTCCATACACTGGAACATCTAATTGTCTTAGAACATACGACAAAGCCCCGATATGATCTTCATGACCGTGCGTGAGAAATATCGCTTTTACTCTCTCTTTGTTGTCCGTTAAATATGTAAGATCTGGGATGACGATATCGATGCCGAGCATTTCTTCCTCGGGGAACATTAAGCCGGCATCAATAACAAATATGTCTCTGTCCACTTCAACAAGATACATATTTTTTCCGATTTCTCCAATACCACCAAGCACGATGATCTTGATGGAATGATTTTCTCTGTGATTCAATTCCGTTTCCTCCTATGTTGACTATCTAGCTCCAAAGCCGATGCGCCTTTACCTTTTTTTAGTCTAGCTTCAGCGCCTAGGGGCTTCCGCTTTTCTACCAGCCGATCGAGATCAGTTATGATTATTATACTTGATTAAAGAAAACCTTTACAACCATGTTTTCGCTTTTGGGTTGAATACGATACGTAAAATACAAAAAAAGCCAATCGAGGAGTCTCGATTGGCTAGTAAAATTTAATTTTTTATTAAAAGTTTGCTTAACACTGCCCGTTCTTGCTCCGTTAAGGGTACCATCGGGAGCCGGACTGACCCTACATCCAACCCTTTCATTTGAAGGGCTGTTTTTACTGGGGCTGGGCTAGGAGCTGCGAATAACCCCTGGATAAGCGGAAGGAGGTCCTGATGAAGTTTGGCTGCTTTTTCATTTTCTCCTGCCAAAAATGCCTTCACCATTTCCTGCATTTCCTTTCCTACAACATGAGAGGCTACTGAAACTACCCCTACGCCACCAATCGCAAGAACAGGTAGTGCAATCCCGTCATCACCACTGTATAAGTGGAAATCTTCATCAGTGTTAGTAATAATATGCGTCATAGCACTTAAATCACCGCTTGCTTCCTTCACTGCAACAATATTCGGGATCTTTGAGAGTCGAACAATTGTTTCAGGAAGAATATTTACCGAAGCTCTTCCTGGAATATTGTAAACCATCACAGGTAATGAAGTAGCTTCCGCAACGGTTTTAAAATGCTGATACAGGCCTTCCTGATTCGGTTTATTGTAATATGGTGCAACGACCATAATTCCATCTACACCAAGCTGTTCAGCCTTTTTAGTCAGTTCTAGTGAAGCATAGGTATTATTACTGCCTGTTCCCGCAATAACTGGAATTCTTTTGTTTACGACCTTTACAACGTGATTAAACAAAGCCAGTTTTTCTTCTTTTGACAATGTTGGGGATTCTCCTGTAGTACCCGCAACAACTAATGAATCCGTTCCATTTTCAATTAAAAAATTAATTAATTGAGTGGTTTTTGCAAAATCAATATGACCTTTCTTATCAAAAGGGGTAACCATGGCAGTGGATATTCGCCCAAAGTGAACCATTATCTTACTCCTTTCACTACTAACAATCCATTGCTTAAGCCTTGATAGTGTTTGCTAAAAATCAAAAATCTTACTTTCAACTTCTTCTTCTAGACGAAACGCGTCGTGCAGTGCATTAACAGACTTCACCAAATCATCCTGTTTCACTAATACCCAGATGGTTGTATGACTGTCAGCAGATTGGAGAATCCGAATTCCATTTTCCGACAGGGCTGTTACAATTTTAGAAGTTACCCCTGGAACTCCTGCAATCCCAGCCCCAACGACCGAAACTTTAGCACAGTGTTTTTCCACAACAGGTTCATGCCCCAGCTGTGTCAGCACTTCTATTGCCCGACTGGACATTTCATCTGTAACGGTATAAACAACTCCGTTAGGTGAGATATTGATAAAATCAACACTTATTCTATCATTTGCCATGGCTTTAAAAACTTCTGCCTGTAAATTGTATTGATCTTTTTTAGCAAATACCTTAATTTGCGTTACGTTTGAAACATGGGCAATTCCTGTAACCGTTCTTTCCCTAATATCACTTCCCCGGTTTTCCTTATGAGAAGATGTCACAAGCGTTCCCGGATTATCAGAATAGGTTGAACGGATACGGATTGGGACCTTTGCCTGCATGGCGATTTCTACGGCACGGGGATGGATTACTTTTGCTCCCTGATAAGCCATATTACAAACTTCTGTATAAGTGACAACCGAGAGCGGTCTAGCATTTTCTGCAATTCTCGGGTCAGCTGTCATGATTCCTTCTACATCTGTAAAAATGTCAATGAATTCCGTATTTAACGCTGCTCCAAGAGCTGCAGCTGATGTATCGCTTCCACCTCGACCTATAGTGGTTATGTCGCCATTTTTTGCTGCTCCTTGAAAGCCTGCAACCACTACTACATCGTGGTGTTCTAATTCACTTAAAAGCCGTTCACATTTCATATCAATAATTTTAGCGTTAGTATGGTCTTTGTTAGTTCTAAACCCGGCCTGTGCACCGGTCAAGGCGATCGCTTTTATCCCGCTGTCTAGAAGCATATTCGAAAAAACGATACTAGATATGATTTCTCCAC
Source organism: Neobacillus sp. Marseille-Q6967 (assembly GCF_946151075.1). Taxonomy (GTDB): domain Bacteria; phylum Bacillota; class Bacilli; order Bacillales; family Cytobacillaceae; genus Neobacillus. The sequence continues at coordinate 2,586,899 of NZ_OX267715.1, forward strand.
AGGATAATAATAGATCTTGTTCCTGTTTGCTTACCTTGCTTAAATTACCTCCAATTAAGGAGAGCAGTGTATCAGTGGCATACGGGGCACCTTTTCTCCCCATTGCAGATACAACCACAACCACTTTATAACCTTCCGCTAATGCTCTTTCAATATGAGTTTGTGCGTGCTTTCTGCTTTCTTCATCTTTGACAGATGTTCCGCCAAATTTTTGAACAATGATTTTCATGTAAAAATTCAAACCTGCCTCTTTGATGAAAACTTTTTTATTTTTCCTTAATTAATCCTAACTTTACTAAGCTTTCAGCAATTTGTACAGAATTCCAAGCTGCACCTTTAAGCAAGTTGTCAGAAACAACCCACATATGGAAACCGCGAGTTTCATTCAGGTCATTTCGAATCCGTCCAACAAATACATCATTTGAACCAACACAGTTTGCCGGCATCGGATATACTTGGTTTTCAGGATCGTCCTGTAACACAATGCCTGGAGCGTCTTTTAATAATTCTTTGATTTCATTTGCACTTACTCCATCTGTTTCAATTTCAAAATAAACAGATTCAGAATGGCCGACTGCAACCGGAAGTCTAACACACGTTGCTGACACCTGGAGCTCTGGTGCATGCATGATTTTTTTTGTCTCATTAATCATTTTCATTTCTTCAAATGTATAACCATTCTCTTGGAACTTGTCGATTTGTGGAATGGCATTAAAGGCAATTTGATAATGGTTTTTGTCTGATTTTACAGGTAATACCTTTGGTTCGTATTTTTCTCCATTTAAAATGGCTTTCGTTTGTTCGTGCAATTCTTCAATTGCAACAGCACCGGCACCTGAAACAGCTTGATACGTTGAGACTATAATTTTCTTTAATCCATATTTTTGTCTAATTGGTTCTAATGCTACTACCATTTGAATCGTAGAACAATTAGGATTCGCGATAATTCCATTATGTGCATGTAAGTCATTCTCATTTACTTCAGGTACTACTAAAGGAATATCTTGTTCCATACGAAATGCGCTTGTGTTATCTACCACAATAGCTCCATGTTTTACAGCTTCAGGAGCAAGTTCCTTTGAAATATTACCGCCAGCGCTGAATAATGCAATATCTACCCCAGCAAAGCTCTCTGGCTTCGCTTCTTGAATCGTATGCTCTACACCATTTACTTCAACTTTTTTCCCTGCTGAGCGTGCAGAAGAAAGTAAAGTTAATTTTTTAATAGGGAAGTTTTGTTGTACTAATGTTTTAATCATTTGTTGACCTACCGCTCCTGTTGCACCAACAACAGCAACATGATAACCAGTTTGTTGACTCATTTTGAGGTACTCCTTTCAATCTTTCATCTATAATTTATTGGTCATTTCTGTTTCAATGAATAATGAATCAGAAAAGGCACATCAAATAAAACCCCACCAGCGGGGTTCATTCCCCCACTGATGATTGAATTATTAATATATTAACATATTCCTTGAAAGAAAAAACCATATTTGATGAAAGGAGTAAGAATTAGTCGATATCCCTATATTTTTCGACTAAAACTGGCTGAATTTGTTTGCCCTCTATCGCTGCTTCGACTGTTTCTTTTAGCATGGTCATTCTCGCAACCATAGAGTTTGGTTTCTTTACTGGGTCATCCTGCCCATAAGGAATAAAATAAATATTCTTTGTGGCCATTAATCTCATCAAGTTAACACCATTTAATCCAAGGGCATCATTTGTTGAGATCCCCAGAACAACAGGTTTTAAATTTCGAAGCGTTGCCTTTGCTGCCATTAAAACAGGGCTGTCATTCATCGCATTAGCAAACTTACTCATCGACACACCCGTTAATGGTGCAATCACCATGCAGTCTAAAGGCATTTTTGGGCCTAATGGCTCTGCTTTAACAATGGAATCAATCACTTTGTTTCCTGTTAAGTCTTCAATTCTTTTAACCCAGTCTTCTCCATCTCCAAAGCGTGTATCCGTATTTTTCACAGTAAAGGTCACTACAGGTATTACTTCTGCACCTGCTTGAACTAATTTCTCAATCTCTGGAAAAACTGCATCATACGTACAATGTGATCCTGTTAATCCAAAACCAATTTTTTTACCTTTTAAACTCATTTTGTTTTCCCCTTTCGCTCTCTTAAATCGTCTTGAAGCAATTGGGCCAGAACGTTAGCCAGTATTTGACCAGCTGTCTTTGGCGCGACAATACCGGGTAAACCAGGTGCAAGCAGAGCTTTTATACCCCTTTTTTCCGCATACCTAAAATCAGTTCCTCCCGGCTTTGACGCAAGATCAATGATTAAGGTATGGGCAGGCATTTTGGATATAACCGATGCACTGACTATTAAAAGCGGAATAGTATTAATTAAAATATCTGTATCTCTCACTTCTTTTTCGATGTCACTTAAATGAAAAGGGGTTAATCCCATTTCGGTAATCCTTGCAAGATGTTCCGTTTTTCTTGCCCCTACCTTTACTTTTGCTCCAAGGGCATGAAAGGTTCTAGCTACGCTCATTCCTACTCTTCCTAAACCTAAAATCGTAATATTTGAACCGTGGATGGTGAAATCAGTATGTTGAATCGCCATCATAATGGTTCCTTCAACGGTTGGAATTGAATTATAAATGGCCACATCATCTCTCTCAAAAAGCTGGACAAGTTGACGTTTTGCCTGTTTTGTAATTCCATTTAAATAGGAATTGCTTATCCCTGAATAAATGGTGCAATGTTCAGGAGTTTTCACGAGCATTTCTTCCGTTAAAATAACCTTTTCATTTGAAAAGATTGTTTCAACCTGACCTTCTAAATTTGTCCCTGGTACCGGTAAGATAAGGGCATCCATATTTGAAAAATCGACTTCATCCAACTTTTCCTTAACAGCGCCTGTGAAGGCGTGGTCAAGCTGTTCGAAACCAATTAAAGATAACCTGGCATCTAACTCGGTTAACTTCCGGATAATTTCCAGCTGTCTTGCATCTCCACCAATCACAGCTATCTGCATTCCTGTCAGCATGAAATCATTCACCTTCTTTTTTTAAAAATCCTGCAGGTAATCATTTCTTCATATCACTTCAACATCTTATGTAAGGAAACGATAATCGGTGAGTTTTCCATACATAGTTCAAAAAAAAAAGCCCAAGCAAAATGTTTTTTGCTTGGGCTCTTGTCTATTAAATTGTTTTTTATTAGGATTCTTCTTCTGGAACATCAATGATGATCATATCATTGCCAATCTTTTTGATATGCTGCCAAGGGACTCTTATTTCTTCGGCTTGTTTTCTAAAGCCAAACCATTTTACAGATGGAATGAGCAAGGCCTGGATTTGCCCGGTTCCTTCATTTATTTCGAGATCTGTTTGACCAAGTACACCGAGGCGCTCTGCTTTTTTTACATCGACAATTTCTTTCCCGCTTAACTCACTTAATCTCATCGTCCCTAACTCCTCTCAATACTCCTTACTATATGTTATCAAGAGTTGTTCCAGTTTAGACTAAAAAATAAAAACAGCTCGTTTAGAGCTGTTTTACGCTTTTATAGACCTTTAGGGAGCTCGCCATCAGGACTAATTAATGAGACTGAAAATTTATCGGTGAATATGCTACTTGCCATATGATCAACACTTTGTTTTGTAACGGAGTCAACCTGTTCAATGATTTCATCTAGAGAACGATGACGTTTTAAAAGAAGTTCATTTTTTCCGTTTCGGCTCATCCGGCTGTTTGTGCTCTCCAAACTAAGCATCAAACTTCCTTTTAACTGTTCCTTACTGTTGGTTAGTTCTTTATCGGTTATTCCATCCTGCTTTAATTTATCTAAGGTTTGCTGAATCGTTTCATACAAAACATCTAATTGTTTTGCACCTGTCCCCCCGTAAACTGTCACCACTCCGTTATCCTGATAGGCTGAGTGATAGGAGAAGACCGAGTATGCTAGGCCCCGTTGTTCCCTGACTTCTTGGAACAATCGGCTGCTCATGCTGCCGCCTAATATATTATTCAAGATAATTAAGCTATAGACATCCTCATGGCCAACCTTTAAACCTTCAAAACCGATACATAAATGAGCCTGTTCTGTTTCTTTCTTTCTTGAAATCCGATTGGATTGAAAGACAGGAATAGTATCCTCCGATTCATCTTTGCCGCCTTCATAGGTGCCAAAATATTTTTCTACCTCTTGAATGAACTTTTCAGATACATTCCCTGCGATTGAAACGACAACATTTTCAGGAGTATAACGGTTGTGAATATACTCTTTTAATGAATTCCCTGTAAAGGTATTAAGGGTTTCTTCTGTTCCTAAAATTGGATAGCCAAGCGGGTGATCACCATAAATAGCACGGCTGAGCAAATCGTGAACAATATCGTCTGGTGTATCTTCATACATCTTAATTTCTTCGAGAACAACATTTTTTTCTTTCTTTAATTCCTCTTCCACAAACGTTGAGTTAAAGAACATATCTGCTAAAACATCTAAAGCAAACTCCGCATGTGTATCCAATACCTTTGCATAATAACAGGTATACTCTTTTGATGTGAAAGCATTTACCTGACCGCCGATACTATCAAAGGATTCTGCTATTTCCTTAGCTGTTCTGGTTGTTGTCCCTTTGAAAAACATGTGTTCTAAAAAGTGTGATATACCATTTGTTTTAGGATCTTCATTTCGGGAGCCCGTACCAATCCAAACCCCGATTGCAACCGATCTCACAGTTGGGATATTTTCTAATACAATTCTTACTCCATTTTTGCAAGTATATTTATTAATCATTAAAATCCTCCTTCAATAAAGAAAAAACGGAAGCATCTCTCTAAAATCCCTTATGTGTATATATTATCCAATGAACAAGTTATCTAGCTAAACTATTTTATTATTCTTTCTTCATCCATTAATTCAGAAACTGTACCGATCGAAAGTTCTTTCTCCTTTATCTGTACGATCAAACGGTCTAATGCTTTCGCTGTTGATTCAGTTGGATGCATCAGAACCATGCTCCCATTATCTATTTTAGACATTACTCGGGTCACTAACGTTTCAGGAGTTGGTTTTTGCCAATCGATGGTATCTACTGTCCACATAACGGTTTTCATTTTATATTCGGCAGCAATTTTTACTGTTTCATCTCGGTAGCTGCCGCTGGGAGGTGCAAACCATTCAGGTTTCTTCCCCGTTGCTGCTTCAATGACTTCGTTTGTTTTTATCAATTGTTCTATTGTTTGAGCAGCGGTTAAACGCTGCATATCTGGATGAGAATAGGAATGGTTCCCAACCTCATGACCAGCACTTACGATCATTTTGGCCAAATCCGGGTTATTTTTTACCCAGTTCCCTTCGAGAAAAAAGCTGGCCGTCACTTGATGCTTTTTTAAAGTTGCAAGCATATTGGATAAATACTCATTTCCCCATGCGACATTGATAATAAAACTTACCATAGGTTTATCAGGATGTCCCCGATAAATAGGTGATGGGGATAAATCATCTAAATGCACAGATGGTTTTGTTTGTTGAAACACTAATTTCTTTTCATCAAAATGACCTGTTTTTTTCATGTTTTTATATGAGGCTTCAATATCTACAGCCAATCCATTATAACCTGGCATTGCTTTCCATACTCGATCAATTTTAGCATCCGAAGGTGGTTTTTCATATGTAGGAGCATTCTTTACAATGCTTTGATAAAGTGAATCCTCCTGTTTACTTACAAGTAAACCATTTTCTTTCAGTGAACTAACGTATGTATCTACAAGTGGATTGTTGACCGAGATCCAGGCAGTAACGAGCAATAATACAATAGAACTTACCTTTTTCATCCACCTTCCCCCCTTCAAACAGAATATATGAAAAAAAGGGACAAGGTAGAACAAGAAAAGCTGAAGCCCTTGTTAAGGCCTCCGAGCCAGACAGGATGTTTAACACGGAAAAAGTCAGGGTTCCCCCTGACCTTTCTATTTGATTCTCCTGCCTTATAATGAAAGAGGTTAATCTTATTGTTTCTCTTCTGCTTTTTCGCGCTGTTCCTTTAATACTGCTTTACGTGATAAGTTTACCCGGCCTTGTTTATCAATTTCGGTTACCTTAACGAGAAGCTCATCGCCAATTTTAACGACGTCTTCTACTTTACCGACTCGTTCCTCTGCTAATTCGGAGATATGAACCAATCCGTCTTTTCCAGCAAAAATTTCGACAAACGCACCGAATTTTTCAATTCGTTTTACTTTACCTAGATACATTTGGCCAACTTCAACTTCACGAACGATATCTTCGATGATTTTCTTCGCTTTTTGGTTCATTTCCTGTTCAGTAGAGGCAATAAAGATTGTTCCATCTTGTTCAATGTCGATCTTAACGCCAGTTTCTTCAATAATTTTATTAATCTGCTTACCGCTTGGTCCAATAACATCACGAATCTTATCAGGGTTAATTGTCATAGTTAGGATCTTTGGAGCAAATTTTGAAAGTTCTGTTTTTGGCTCTGATATGGTTTCAAGCATTGAATTAAGAATATGCATTCTTCCTACTTTTGCCTGCTGGAGCGCTTCCTCTAGAATTTCGCGGGAGAGGCCTTCAATTTTAATATCCATTTGAAGTGCTGTTACTCCTTTGGCCGTACCAGCCACTTTAAAATCCATATCTCCAAGATGGTCTTCCATACCTTGAATGTCAGATAAAACGGTATAGTGTTCACCTGATTTAACAAGACCCATAGCAATACCAGCAACCGGGGCCTTAATCGGTACACCTGCATCCATCATGGCAAGGGTACTTGCACAAATACTTGCCTGTGAAGTCGAACCATTTGATTCCAACACTTCAGAAACAAGGCGAATCGTATACGGAAAATCCTTTTCAGAAGGTACAATTGGTTCAAGAGCTCGTTCACCTAACGCACCATGTCCAATTTCACGACGGCCAGGACCACGAATTGGGCCAGTTTCTCCAACGCTGAAGGAAGGGAAGTTATAATGATGCATAAACCTCTTTTCTTCTTCGATTCCTAAACCATCAAGAATCTGAACATCACCCATTGCACCTAAAGTACAAATACTTAGCGCCTGGGTTTGTCCACGTGTAAACAAACCTGATCCATGTGTACGCGGTAAAATACCGATTTGAGAAGATAATGGACGAATTTCATCAATTTTACGACCATCTGGACGGATTTTTTCGACCGTAATTAAACGGCGGACTTCACCTTTAACAATTTTGTCCAAAATCTGTTTAACCTGTTTCAGATCATCTTCTGTTGCTTCCTGTTCTTCGTATTTAGCAATAACTTTATTTTTTACCTCTTTAATTGCATCTTCACGTGCGTGCTTTTCCTGTACTTGGATAGCCTGTACCATATCAGCTTCGCAAATTTCTCTCACTTCAGCTTCAAGTTCTTTATCTATTTCGTATAAAATAATCTCTCTTTTTTCTTTACCTACTTCAGCAACAATTTTTTCTTGGAATTCAATTAAACGCTTAATTTCATCATGGCCATACATAATCGCTTCTAACATGATTTCCTCTGGAACTTCATTCGCCCCTGCTTCCACCATGTTTATCGCATCTTTTGTACCTGCTACCGTTAAATGAATGTCACTTTTTTCTGCTTGTTCAACTGTTGGATTAATGACAAATTCCCCATCAACGCGCCCCACAACAACGCCGGCGATAGGACCTTCAAACGGAATATCGGATGTGCTAAGTGCTAATGACGATCCAAACATGGCAGCCATCTCTGATGAGCAATCCTGATCCACACTCATTACAATACTGATTACCTGTACATCGTTACGGAAACCGTCAGCAAAAAGCGGACGAATCGGGCGGTCAATCAGACGGCTGGCTAAAATGGCTTTTTCACTTGGCCGGCCCTCACGTTTAATGAATCCTCCCGGGATTTTCCCTACTGCATACAATCTTTCCTCATAGTTTACTGTTAATGGAAAGAAATCTAAATTTTTTGGTTCCTTTGATGCTGTTGCTGTGCTTAATACCGCTGTATCTCCATAGCGGACTAATACAGCACCATTTGCTTGTTTCGCTAACTGTCCTAATTCGACTGTTAACTTGCGTCCAGCCCAATCCATGGAATACTCATGTTTCGTTTGTTCCATATATTTACCTCTCTCTCTAAATCGCTTTCGAGATTACGAAAAAATTATTCAAATATAAAAAAAGCTGGTTATAGCTTTTGTGGTTAAAACAAATATACTTCTAGTATGCACAAATTTAACTGACTTAATATGTATAGAAGATTCTTTATTTTTTTTTGCCTAACAAAAAAGCGGGAAGAATCCCGCTTTCTCTTGAATTATCGACGAAGACCAAGCTTATTGATTAACTCACGGTAACGTTGAACGTCTTTGTTACGAAGGTAAGTTAAAAGATTACGACGCTTACCAACCATTTTCAACAGACCGCGACGAGAGTGGTGGTCTTTTTTGTGAGTACGTAAGTGCTCATTCAAATTGTTGATTGATTCAGTAAGGACAGCGATTTGAACCTCTGCAGATCCAGTATCGTTTTCATGAGTTTTATACTCAGCGATAATTTCATTTTTACGCTCTTGAGTGATTGCCATCCTATTCACCTCCTAAATTTACTATCCCCTGTTACTGAGCAAGCGTCGGTGACTCGACTTGCCAAGCAAAGGTTAATTTTTAATACGTTAATAAGAATACACTGTTTCATAATAAAATGCAAGTTTAATCATGTGAAAGACTACTTTTGGCAATTGTTCTCCAAAAGGTTCTCATTTTGTTTAAAATATTGGATAGCATTTTGTTTGTCTAGGGAAATTTGAGCTACAAGTTCATCTATCCCACTAAATTTTTGTTCTTTTCTTAAATATTGATGCCATTCAACCATAACTTCTTTTTCATATATATCTTCGTTAAAATTAAAGATGTTCACTTCTACTGATATACGTAAAGCTTCCTTATTAAATGTAGGTTTATAACCAACATTGCAAACACCGTAATACCAATTTTTATCAATCATTATTCTAACTGCATAAACACCCAGCGGAGGAAGAATATATTCTTCATAGATATCCACATTCGCAGTTGGGAAACCAATTGTCCGGCCGCGTTTGTCACCATGTATTACAATCCCTGAAGTTGTATAGTACCTGCCTAGTAATTCTGGAAGATCGCCTGTCCTGCCCTCTTTTAAATATTGACGAATTCGTGTAGAACTTACCTTTTCATTACCCGCAGTATATTTTTGTACCACTGTATAAGTGAACTGCTCTCTCGAATGAAATGGCATGGTCTCCATTGTTCCTTTACCCATACGCCCATAAGAGAAATCAAATCCAGCGACCACATGTTTTACATTTAAGCCTATTACATATTGATCAATAAATTCCTGCGGTAGCAAATTAGCAAATTCCTGAGTAAAACGGACAATAAATAAATAATCTATTCCGAATGCCTCGATAATTTTAATCTTCTGCGCTAAAGGTGTTATATATTGAACATGTTTTTCGCTTTTTCCTAATATTACCGATGGATGGGGGTCAAATGTCATAACGGCTGACTTAAGACCATTATGCTCTGCCTGCCTTTTTGCTTCATGAATAACCTTTTGATGTCCTAGGTGGACCCCGTCAAAATAGCCTAACGCCATCGAAAGCGGCGGTAGAATAGTTGTATCTTTATCTATTGGAAAATTAAGATTTATTACTTTCAATGAAACTCACCTTTTCTAGACCATACACTTTTATTCTGAATCGTTTCTTAAAACTTTCACAGGTTTTAGAAGGCCCGGCTTAGCTGGGTGTTTCGAATAAATGGCAAGTGCACATCCTTCATTTGTTTCAGCGATAATTGGTCCGTTACTATTTTTCAAATGTTCTGGAATTTGTAAAAGTGCGCCATTTTTCACTTTCTCTGCTACTTTATCATTAATTACGTATTTCGGCAAATGAGAAAGCGCTGTTTCTAAGGGTTTTAGAGCACGATCAATGTCTCCTTCAGCCATGAGTTCCTCTATTTGATTAAAAGTAAAACAGTCTTCTAATGTGAAGTTTGCAGATTGGATCCGAACTAGCCTGGACATATGTGCAGGATATCCTAGTTTCTCACCAATCATGACTGCTAAAGTCCGAATATAGGTTCCTTTACTGCAGCTTACTCGAAAACGAAAGGAAATCGTCTCCCCTGCAAACTCCTCGCGCTCATCCAGCAGTTCGATCGAGTAAATGTTAACCTTTCTTGTCGGCCGTTCCACTTCAATACCTTTTCGGGCATATTCATAAAGTCTGGTCCCATTTACCTTAACCGCAGAATACATCGGTGGAGTCTGTTCAATTTCACCGGTAAGAGATTGCAGGACATCGAGTATTTGTTCTTTAGTAAATGTTTCTGTCACTTTTTTTTCTTCAACTGTTTCCCCTGATGCATCCTCTGTAGTAGTTGAGTAACCTATGGTCACTTCCCCTTCGTATGCTTTTCCTGCATCTGTTATGTATTCAGCAACCTTCGTTGCCTTCCCAATACAAATGGGAAGAACTCCGGTGACATCAGGATCAAGGGTACCTGTATGACCTACCTTTTTCGTTCTTAATATTTTCCTTAAACGAAAAACACAATCATGTGAAGTCATCCCGGCTGGTTTAAATAAAGGTAAAATACCTTCCATCACAACCACTCCTATCTTCTTTATATAAGGCTGCCAGTTGATTTCCGCTTCAGGCGCTTCGCTTTCCGCGGGCGTTCCGGGGAGCCTCCTCGGCGCTGAAGCGCCTGTGGGGTCTCCCCTGCCCCGTACTCCCGCAGGAGTCTCGCGCCTTCCGCCCCAATCAACATGGCCCTAAAATTAACAATTGGCTTTATAATGTCTATAAAAAAAAGGATAGACTAATGTCTATCCCCTATTCTTCTTCATTTTTTTCCATTGGTTTTTCATCATGATGCAGTTGATGAAGGAGAGAGTTAATTCGATTACCATATTCCATTGACTCATCCCACTCAAAAAGGATCTCAGGTGTTTTACGAAGACGGATTCGATGGCCAATTTCTGTCCGGATAAAGCCTTTCGCCTTTGCAAGTCCCTTTAATGTGTTCTCCTTTTGTTCTTCATCGCCAAGTACAGAAATGAAAACCTTTGCCTGCTGGAGATCTCCTGTTACTTGAACGTCTGTAACCGTCACAAAGCCGATCCGGGGATCTTTGATTTTCCGGCCGATGATGTCACTCAGTTCTTTTTTCATTTGTTCTCCAACACGATTTGCTCTATGGCTCATTACATTCACCTCTTAATTTAAAGCCATTCAATATCGGTGATTGTTCGTTCTATTTCAGGAAACGAATCAATAAATTTTAATGCCTTTTGCAGTTCAAGCTCCGTCGAAACCCGGGTTGAGGTAACAACTGCGATGGCAATTTTTGTCCTTTGCCAAACATCCTGAAAGTCTACCTCTGAAACAGATACATTAAACTTTTGTTTTAACCGGGTAAGGATTCGCTGCAAGACAGCCCGTTTATCTTTTAAGGAATGAGCATCGTATATTAAACATTCACATTCGGCTACGCCGATGATCATTTACGCTCCACTTCTTCCATAACATATGCTTCAATGATGTCTCCTTCTTTTACATCATTAAAGTTTTTAATCGTGACTCCACATTCATAGCCCTGTGCAACCTCTTTAGCATCGTCTTTAAAACGTTTTAAGGCATCAATTTGACCTTCAAAAATGACAACGCCATTACGGATTAAACGGATTCCGCTGTCACGTGTAATTTTACCATCTGTAACATAAGAACCGGCAATGGTACCCACTTTAGAAACCTTGAAGGTTTGACGAATTTCTGCCTGCCCGATAATTTTCTCTTCAAATTCTGGGTCAAGCATACCTTTCATCGCTGCTTCAATTTCTTCAATAACTTTATAAATAATACGGTGAAGGCGAACATCAACCTTCTCTGCTTCAGCAGCTCGCTTCGCGTTCGCATCTGGACGAACATTAAAACCAATGACAATTGCATTTGAAGCTGCAGCCAATGTAATGTCAGATTCATTAATCGCACCAGCACCGCTGTGGATAATTTTGATGTTGACACCTTCAACATCAATTTTTTGCAGAGATGCTGCAACTGCTTCAGCAGAACCTTGAACATCCGCTTTTAGGATAATGTTTAAATCCTTCATCTCACCTTGTTTAAGTTGATCAAAAAGATTTTCTAGACTAACAATTGATTTTTCACCACGTTGGGCTGCCAATGCTTGTTGTGCACGTGCTTCACCAACCTGACGTGCAGTCTTCTCATCTTCAAAAACGACGAATCTGTCGCCGGCCTGTGGAACATCATTTAGTCCTGTTATTTCTACAGGAGTAGATGGGCCTGCCTCTTTAACCCGGCGGCCAAGGTCATTAACCATCGCGCGGACACGACCAAATGTATTACCTACAACGATCGGATCGCCAATTTTTAACGTACCATTTTGTACTAATAAAGTAGCAACAGGGCCACGGCCTTTATCCAATTGGGCCTCGATAACGGTACCAATTGCATTTCTATTTGGATTTGCTTTATATTCTTCTACTTCGCCTACAAGAAGAATCATTTCAAGCAAGTTGTCGATTCCATCTCCATGTTTTGCAGAAATCGGAACAAAAATAGTATCTCCGCCCCATGCTTCTGCAACCAAGCCATGTTCTGTAAGCTCCTGCATAACCCTATCAGGATTTGCAGCTTCTTTATCCATCTTATTAACAGCAACAATAATTGGAACTTCAGCCGCTTTAGCATGATTAATCGCTTCAACCGTTTGCGGCATAACACCGTCATCGGCTGCAACAACAAGGATCGTAATATCCGTAATTTTTGCTCCACGAGCACGCATGGTTGTAAACGCAGCGTGTCCAGGTGTATCAAGGAAAGTAATCTTCTTTCCATTTTCAACAACCTGATAAGCACCAATATGTTGAGTAATCCCGCCTGCTTCGCCTTCTGTCACTTTTGTATTACGAATAGAATCAAGCAGAGTGGTTTTACCGTGGTCAACGTGACCCATGATCGTTACAACAGATGGTCTTTCAACAAGATCTTCTGATGCATCCTCTGTAAAGTAAACTTCAAGGTCAGTGGTATCGATTTTAATTTCTTCTTCCACTTCAACCCCGTATTCACTTGCAATGAGTTCGATCGCATCTTTATCCAATGCTTGATTGATCGTGGCCATAACACCAAGCAGGAAGAGTTTCTTAATAATTTCTGAAGGTTCACGATACAGTTTTTTTGCTAATTCAGCAACCGTTAAACTTTCGCTGAAAGTAATCTTAGCCGGCAATTCCTTTTCTTTCCTTTTTTGCGGCTGTGCCTGTTGTACAGGAGTATGGTTCTTTTTCCTGTTGTTATTATTATTGCGGTTTTGATTATTATTATAAGGTTTTTTATTCCCTTTACTTGGATTGAAGGCCTTATTTTCTTTTGACTGATATTCTTGGTCGTGCTTTTTACCTTCTTTTGCTTTCGGAGCAACAGCTACTTTTGCTTTATTTGACACAACGGTTTTATCGTCTTCATCTTCAAAAGCCTTTGGTGTGGTTTTTAATTGCACTTGTGGTTTTACTCCCTGCTGTGGTCTTTGATTTTGGCGATTTTGCGGCTTTGACTGTTTTTGTTGAGAGCTGCCTTCTTTTTTCTTATAGGTAGCGTCAAGCTTTGCAACTGCAGAATCTTCTAGCGTTGCCATATGGTTCGAGACCTCTATATTCATTTCTTTTAATTTTGTAATAACATCTTTGCTTGAAATATTGTGTTTTTTTGCGTATTCGTAAACACGAATTTTACTCATTCTTTCACCCCCGCTAAAATTAATCGAGCAACGTAATCAATTTTTTCGCAAATCCATCATCCATTACAGCTACAACAACGCGGGCTTCTTTCCCAATTGCCTGGCCGAGAAGGTATCGGTCTTCCACAAATTTAACTGGTACATGATAAGACTTACATTTATCTGTGATTTTTTTTGTTGTATTTTCCGATGCATCTGCCGATAATAAAACGAGCTTTGCTTTACCGCCGCGGATTTCCTTAACGGTCAGTTCCTCACCCGATGTGATTTTACGTGCTCGATTGGCTAAGCCAAGTAATGACATCCATGGATCCGTCTTCATATGGATTGCCGGTTCTCCTTCTCTATGAGCTCCAAAAGCTCATTATAAATGCTCTCATCTATATCCGCTTGCAGGTGATTAGACAGGGTATTTTTTTTCTTGGCTAACAATACCGCTTCTTTATCCTTAGAAAGGTATGCGCCTCTACCCGATTTTTTCCCCGTTTGATCGATGGAGACTTCTCCTTCTTTTGAGCGAACGATGCGAACGAGTTCTTTTTTCGGTTTCATTTCACCGGTAGCCACACACTTGCGCATAGGAACTTTTTTACGATTGTTCACGATCATTCACCTCACTATTATTCCAATTCCTCATCTTGATTAAAATCAACATCATCTTGATCATCAAATAGTCGAATAACTTCTTCACGAGGATAGATTCCTAATTCCCGTGCCTCTGTTTCTGATTTAATGTCAATTTTCCAGCCTGTCAGCTTCGCAGCAAGCCTAGCATTTTGCCCCCGTTTCCCGATTGCTAATGAAAGCTGATAATCTGGGACAACAACTGTAGTGGCCTTGTCAGATTCGTTTACCATTACATCCAATACCTTGGAAGGACTAAGGGAGTTAGCTACAAATACAACTGGATCATCTGACCATTTAACAATATCTATTTTTTCACCTTTAAGCTCATTCACGACAGCTTGGACTCTTGTTCCCTTTGGACCAACGCAAGAACCTACTGGATCTACCTCATCGTTTTCTGAATGAACGGAGATCTTCGAACGGTCCCCTGCTTCACGGGCTACAGATTTAATTTCAACAGTTCCGTCATAAATTTCTGGAACTTCAATTTCGAATAACCGTTTTAATAGACCCGGGTGTGTACGGGATACAAAAATTTGCGGGCCCTTCGTGGTTTTCTCCACTTTGGTTATAAAGACCTTAATACGATCATGAGGCTTATACCGCTCATTTGGTATTTGTTCATTTACTGGAAGTAATGCTTCAATTTTGCCTAAGCTGACATAAATGAATTTTGAATCCAGTCTTTGAACAATACCCGTCATAATATCTTCTTCACGGTCAATGAATTCAGAGTAGATAATACCTCTTTCAGCTTCTCTTACTCGCTGGGTTACAACTTGTTTTGCTGTTTGAGCTGCAATTCTGCCAAAGTCTTTCGGAGTTACTTCTAGTTCCACTACATCTTCTACCGCATAGTTAGGGTTAATTCTTCTCGCATCTTCTAGAGAAATCTCTAAACGCGGGTCAAAAACCTCATCTACCACTTCTTTTCTGGCAAATACACGCATGGAACCTGTTTGTAAATTCAAATCAATACGTACATTCTGGGCTTGGTTAAAATTACGGCGATAGGCAGAAATAAGTGCTGCCTCGATTGCGTCAATTAAAACATCCCTGGATATACCTTTTTCTCTTTCTAGAATTGTAAGAGCATCTAGTAGTTCGCTGCTCATTTGATTATATCCCCCTTACCCTATTTAATTTTCTATTACTAAGAAAAGATTACTGCCAGCCTTGCATTTGCTATTTTTTCAAAAGGAATTTCAATTACTTTTTTACGCGTCTTAATTTTCATTTCAATTTTTACCGTTTCACCGTTATATTCAAGCAGTGTTCCTTCAAAACTTTTCTCACCGTCAAATGGTTCATAAGTTTTAATAAAGACATTTTTACCAATTGCCTTTTCAAAGTCTGCAGGTTTTTTTAATGGCCGTTCTGCCCCTGGTGAACTAACCTCTAAGAAATAGTTATGGGTAATCGGATCAAGCTCATCGAGTTTTTCACTAAGTTTTTCGCTTACAAGCCCACAGTCCTCTATATCAACACCATTATCTTTATCAATATATACGCGCAAGAACCAGCTTTTACCTTCTTTTACAAACTCCACTTCAACCAATTCTAATCCAAGATCCTGAATGATCGGCTGTGCCAGCTCTTCAACTACTTCCGTTACTTTGCTCATGTTTAACCTCCTTTACCGATACATACATGACACCCATATTATACGTAATTCGTGAAATATTTTATAAATTTCCTCTAAAAAAATTCCGCATACAAAAACGAAAGAGCGGGTTTCCCCACTCCTTGAACACGAGAGTATTTCTTAGTATTTCCAATAAAACTATAACATAACCAAAATGTATATGCAAATGCGATGCTAAAGCAGAAGCCTCTAGGCGCTGCAGCTAGATGTCAATCTAAATTAGAATAAAGATAGCTGGTTTTGGTCTGGAAGTGAACCCAGGCAGCCTTGTTTATCTAAATATTCTAGGATCGTTTTTGATACTTTTCCGCGCTGCTGCAGGTCTTCTTTTGATAAAAACTCTCCCTCTTGTCTTGCTTTCACGATATTGTAGGCAACGTTTGTTCCAAGACCTGGAATGGAATTAAAAGGAGGGATTAGAGAATTTCCTTCAATAATAAACTCATCAGCAGATGATTTATATAAATCAATATTTTTGAAAGAGAATCCGCGTTCCGTCATTTCAAGGGCAAGCTCAAGAACCGTTAATAAGTTTTTCTCCTTGTTTGACGCTTCAAGCCCTTTTGCATTTATTTCTTCTATTTTTGCACGAATGGCTTCAGAACCACGTGCCATCGCCTCAATATCAAAGTCATCCGCCCGAACCGTAAAATAGGCTGCATAGTATAACAGCGGAAGATGCACTTTAAAATAAGCAATCCTTACAGCCATTAAAACGTAAGCAGCTGCGTGCGCCTTCGGGAACATGTATTTTATCTTTTTACAAGAGTCGATGTACCATTCTGGTACTTCATTTTTACGCATTTCAGCTTCCATTTCTTCTGAAAGTCCTTTACCCTTACGAACGGACTCCATAATTTTAAAAGCAAAAGAAGGTTCAAGTCCCTGATAAATCAGATAGACCATAATATCGTCACGACAACCGATAACTTCACTTAAGTTACAGATATTATTATGAATCAGCTCTTGAGCATTTCCCAGCCATACGTCTGTACCGTGGGACAAGCCTGAGATCTGAACTAATTCTGAAAATGTTGTCGGTTTTGTGTCTTCAAGCATTTGACGAACAAATCGTGTACCGAATTCAGGTATGCCGAGTGTTCCAGTTTTACACATTATCTGCTGTTCGGTCACACCAAGTGATTCTGTCCCACTGAAGATTTTCATCACTTCCGGGTCATCCGTTGGAATCGTTTTTGGATCAATCCCGCTTAAGTCCTGAAGCATCCTGATAACGGTCGGATCATCGTGTCCGAGGATATCAAGCTTCAGAACGTTATCATGAATTGAATGGAAATCAAAATGGGTTGTTTTCCATTCGGAGTTTCGATCGTCTGCCGGGAATTGTATTGGTGTGAAATCATAAACATCCATATAATCCGGGATAACGATGATACCGCCGGGGTGCTGCCCTGTTGTTCTTTTTACGCCCGTACAGCCGGAAGCCAGGCGTTCTATTTCAGCACCGCGAATTTGTAAATTATTATCCTGTTGGTAAGCCTTCACATATCCAAAGGCCGTTTTATCTGCAACCGTACCAATCGTTCCGGCACGATAAACATATTCTTCACCGAAAAGCACCTTCGTATAGTTATGAGCCCGCGGCTGATATTCACCTGAGAAGTTCAAGTCGATATCGGGAACCTTGTCCCCTTTAAAACCAAGGAAGGTTTCGAATGGAATATCATGACCATCTTTTTTGTATTTGTCGCCGCACTGCGGGCAGTCTTTATCAGGCAAGTCAAATCCTGACCCCACGGAGCCGTCATTAAAGAATTCAGAATGCTTACAGCTTGGGCAAACATAATGAGGCGGCAGCGGATTTACCTCCGTTATCTCCGTCATTGTCGCAACAAACGATGAGCCGACGGAACCACGAGATCCAACCAGGTATCCATCATCTAATGATTTTTTAACTAGTTTATGAGAGATTAAATAAATAACGGCAAACCCATGACCGATGATACTCTTTAATTCTTTTTCCAAACGGGCCTCTACAATTTCCGGCAGCGGTTCACCGTAAATTCTTTTTGCCATTGAATAACTCATCTCGCGCATTTCATCTTCTGCACCCTCAATTTTAGGGGTATACAAATCGTCTTTAATTGGTTTAATAACCTCTATCATATCGGCAATTTTGTTGGTATTTGTCACAACAATTTCTTTTGCCTTTTCTAAACCGAGGAAGCCAAAAGCATCAAGCATTTCATTAGTTGTCCGAAAATGGACATCTGGAAGCTGATGACGATTTAATGGATTTGCCCCGCCTTGAGAGTTAACCAATATTTTACGGTAAATTTTATCATTTTCATTTAAATAGTGAACATTTCCTGTTGCAACGACCGGAATTCCCAACTTGTCGCCAAGCTTTACGATATTGCCGATTATATCCTCAAGTGCTTTTTCATCGCGGACTAGCTCCATTTCCAATAAAGGGGCATTTACTTCTTTGGGCATTACTTCCAAATAATCGTAAAAATGCGCTGCCGCTTCAACTTCTTCTGGAGACTTTTGCATCATCCCCTCAAATACTTCCCCTTTATTACAGCCGGAGCCGACTAGGATTCCTTCCCTATACTTTTGAAGAACAGACCTCGGAATTCTTGGGACCCGGTAGAAATATTCAATATGAGCGATGGAAACGAGCTTAAATAAATTCTTTAAGCCAGGTTCGTTTTGTGCTAACAATGTACAGTGAAAAGGCCGTGCCCGTTGATAAGCATTCCCTTTCCCCATGTTATCGTTAAATTGATTGTGATATTCAATCCCTTTCTCAAGGGCATCTTTTAGCATTTTCATTAACAAATAGCCTGTAGCTTCTGCATCATAGATGGCTCTATGGTGCTGCGTTAATTCAATATCGAACTTTTTCGCCAATGTATTTAAACGGTGGTTTTTCATTTCTGGATAGAGAAATCTACCTAGTTCAAGTGTATCAATAACAGGGTTTTTCGCTTTTTCTAAGCCAATCTTTTTATATCCTACATTTAGGAATCCCATATCGAACGATGCATTATGGGCTACAAGGACAGCGTCACCTGTCCACTCATAGAATCTCCGTAACACATCTTCGACTTCAGGGGCATTTTGCACCATATCATCTGTAATTCCAGTTAGATTAATAGTCGTTGCAGATAATCGATGGTGCGGATTTGCGAATGATTCAAAACGGTCAATAATTTCTCCGTCTCTAACCTTAACCGCTGCAAGCTCAATGATTGTATCGTAAACAGCTGAAAGCCCCGTTGTTTCAACGTCAAATACAACATAGGTATCTGTTGCTAATAAACGATTTGCATCATTATAAGTAATTGGAACACCATCATCGACCAGGTTGACTTCAACCCCATAAAGAATTTTAATATCATTCTTTTTACCTGCACTATACGCCTCTGGAAAGGACTGAGCTACCGCGTGGTCGGTTACAGCAATGGCTTTATGGCCCCATTTAGCAGCTTGAGCAATTAACTGGCTTACTGGTGTAACAGCATCCATCTGACTCATTGGTGTATGAAGATGAAGCTCTACTCGTTTTTCGTTTTCTGGTGCCGTATCTTTCCGGCCCAATGGTTTTATTTCATTAATATCGTTACCAATCATAACTAAATCACGGACGAAGGTATCGTTTTGAATGCTGCCTCTTACTTTTGCCCACATTCCTTTTTTCACGCGCTGATAAAGTGCTGCATCCTCTTTATCGCGGGAAAACATTTTTACCATGATGGAGCTGGTATAGTCAGTTATTTTAAAAGTAAGTAACGTACGGCCGCTTCTTAATTCCCGAGTCTCTGCATCAAAAATATACCCTTCTACGGTAACTCTTCTTTCTTCGTCAACAATATCAATCATGTTTCTGAAGTCTTGGTCATCTTTAATCGTTAGCCCAATTGACAACGGACCTTCAGGAACATCGCTTCCTCCATCAGCTTTCTCTGCTTCTTGTTTCTGTAAATCAGCAAAGGCCGCTAAACCGCGTTCCTGATCCTCCCTTTGCTTAGCCAATAAAAACTGTTGATATTCTTCGTTCTTGTCTAAACTGTTTATTTCCGTTTCAATTGTTAAAGCTGGAAAGCCAAATGATTGAAATACGGATGTAATCAAGCTGCCATATTTCCTTTTCAAAGCCATTCCTTCTGTTTCGTTTCGTACAGATATAATAATCTTATTCCCGTTTATAGAAGGAACCTGTTCATTTAACAGCTTTAACATCGGTGGAGATATACCATCAATTTGCTGGATGCTGTGCCCCCAATATTCTAATAATAATTCTGAATGAAAAATGGGGTCTAGTACATTAATATCATAAGAAATATTTGCAATCTCTGAGAATTTTCTTTCTAATTGGGTGGTAAAACGAAGGTAAAGATTAAACGGAAGAATTTTTTCCAATAAGAATTGAAAATGCCATTTTCTTGCCTTTTTTTCAACAATGAATCTCTCTATTTGTGCGTTTGGAAAATGTGCTACGACAGCGTCCTCTTTTAATTCTAGTTGCTGGAGCAAGAGTAAGAATCGCTCTTTTTTGCCTGCGGCAGTATCGCTCATCATTCCCTCTCCCATCTATATAAAATCTTTATGATTATCTATTTACAAAATGTAATTATACCATAGTAACCTATTTCATTCGGCTAAATTCGACAGAAAAAATAACCCAAAAAAGTAAAAAAAAAATATACCCCCATTATCATTAATAGGGGTATGGCTGGGTTTAATCTAAGAAAAATCTTTGAATGTCATTCCATGTAACAACTAACATGAGGAGCATTAATAATGCAAAACCGATAAAATGTACAAGCCCTTCCTTATGGCGATCTATTGGCTTACCTCTAACAGCCTCAACGGCAAAGAACATCAGTCTTCCTCCGTCAAGTGCAGGAAGTGGTAATAAGTTCATGATGCCAAGGTTTATACTTAAGATTGCAGCCCATTTCATCACATAATATATTCCTGATTGCACAACGGTATCGGTTGAAACGTAGATTCCTACCGGCCCTGATAGCATATCAATTGAAAATTGACCTGTAACAAGCTTTCCTAGCATGACAAAAATTTGCTTTGTCCAAAAGTAGGTTTCACTAAATCCAGAGGTAATCGCCTGCACTGGGGATTTCTCGACAGGACTATACACACCGATTATTCCGATTTTATTTCCCTCTACCGTTTGTTCCTTAGGAGTAACAGGTACTTCTAACTCTTCGCCATCTCTTGTAATTGAGAAGGTCAGTTTTTCATTTGGATTTTGTCTTATTATCTCTACTACATCTGTCCAGCTGGAAATTTCAGAACCATCAATGCTATTAACGATATCCCCTTGCAGAAGCCCTGCCTTATTTGCCGCTCCGTCAGACGTAATCTCTCCAAGTTTTGGTTCATTCGTCGGGACACCTTGTAATAGAGCAATAATGATAAACACAAAAAACGCCAGAACAAAGTTCATCATTGGTCCTGCAAATATCGCCATTGCTCTTTGCGGTAAAGTTTTCGATCCAAATTGACGGTTATATGGGGCGATTTGAGTTTCAATCCCATTTTCAACCGTAACAGCTGTCTCGCTTACCGAAAAGGTCTGCATGTTTTCTTCTTCATCTTCTGGGTAACCTTTTATAACAAGGTCACGTTCAAGGTCTGCATGCTCTACTTCAACTACCCGGCAATTAGGATACTTCTCCTTATTATTCAAGATAATTTTATTTACTTTATTATCTTTATCAAATAATAATCCAATCCGGTAGCCAGGCTTAATTTCAAGAACTTCTGGATCTTCCCCGGCCATTCTTACAAAACCGCCTATTGGCAATAACCGAATGGTATAAGTTGTTTCTCCTTTTTTATGAGAAAAAACCTTGGGTCCGAAACCGATCGCAAATTCACGGCATAAAATGCCTGCACGTTTCGCGAAGACCAAATGGCCTAATTCATGGAAAAACACTAGTGCGCCAAAGATCACAATAAAGGCAATAACTGTACTCAAACGAAAAAACCACCTTTTTTCAGGATAACTTCATTAATTGTCAAGCATTGGGTCATTTACTTGCTGCATATGCTATTAATTTAGAAGTGATTGTACGTACTGTCTTGTTTCTTTGTCCACCTCTTGAATCGCAGAAAGACTTGGGTTGTCAATTAATTGATGAGCACTCAATGCCTTTTCAATTAAATCTTCTATCTGTAAGAAACGGATTTTTTCTTCTAGGAATGCAGCTACTGCAACCTCATTTGCTGCGTTTAGAACGGTTGGCATTGTGCCTCCCTTTTTACCTGCTTCATATGCAAATTGAAGACTGCGGAAGCGTTCAAAATCCATTTCTTGAAAATGCAGCTTTCCGATTTGCGCCAAATTAAGTCGATTTGCCGAACCTAATGGTAAACGGTCAGGATAAGATAGGGCATACTGTATTGGCACCCTCATATCCGGCGTTCCTAATTGAGCGATAATGCTGCTGTCATGGAATTCTACCATCGAATGGATAATACTTTCTTTATGGAGGAGGACGTCAATCTTCTCATATGGCAGGTTGAATAACCAGTGCGCTTCAATAACCTCCAGCCCTTTATTCATCATGGTGGCTGAATCTATCGTAATCTTTGCTCCCATTGACCAGTTAGGATGATTTAATGCTTCTTTTACGGTTACTCCCTCTAATTCTGCTCGTGTTCGTTCACGAAAGCTTCCACCGGAGGCCGTTAAAATTAATCTTTCAATATTCTTTTCCTTTTCGCCCTGTATACATTGAAAAATTGCCGAATGTTCGCTGTCAACAGGCAGCAAGGATACTCCGTTATTTTTTGCAGCCTCCATTACGAGGTGACCAGCAGTAACGAGTGTTTCCTTATTAGCAATCGCAATGATTTTACGACTCTCAATGGCTTGTAAGGTTGGTTCTAGTCCTACACTCCCAAGGACAGCATTCACAAGTATTTCGGTCTTTGGATGAATGGCGGCTTCGATTAACCCTTCTGAACCATGTGTAAAAGATATGGCGGGATACTCTGCCTTTAATGTATTAAAATCTTGGTAATCCAGGACAGAAACAAGCTCAGGTTGAAATTCAGCAATAATTTTTCTGGCTAGGTTTAAATTTTTACCAATCGAAATGGCAACTAATTTAAAGTCTGAAGGGTGTTCACGAAGAATATCTAATGTTTGGGTGCCAATGGAACCAGTTGCCCCCAAAATACTAATCATTTTCAAAAACTATTCAACTCCTAAAGAGCAGCTTTAACTCAAATTTTTGAATCCTTCTACCATATATGAAAAAGATTTAATAATGGAAGAATAAATAATAGGCTATCAAAACGGTCGAGTATACCGCCATGTCCTGGCAGTATATTTCCCGAATCTTTCACATTAAAATGACGCTTAAATGCAGATTGTACTAAATCACCAATTTGTCCAAAAATAGATAAAACGATCGTAACTGCGATTAAAGAAAGAACTGTTCCATTTATATCAGAGAATAATGCAAAAAGGATAGCTACAATGACCGCAGAAATAACACCGCCAATTGATCCTTCAACCGTCTTATTTGGGCTGATTTCAGGCCAAAGTTTCCTTTTTCCCATAGCTTTTCCTATAAAATACGCACCAGAATCGGTCGCCCAAATCATAAATAAGGAGTAGAAAATATAAACAAGACCAGCGTTACGCGTTTCAATAAAGAAATAAAAACCTATTCCAACATATAAGGCAGACAAAATAGAAAAACCAACATCTTCGAAGGTAAACTGATTTTTAGTTATGACTGTATAGGCCAGTAATAAAAGGAAAACCACCATGGCTAGTTCTGCTTTGGTATAGCCGATTGAATCGAAAACTTCATGATACTGTTCTGGAATAAGTATAATCCATAGAAATAACAAGGTTAAGAGTCCCTGAACAGAAAAGAAACTGATATTTTTCATCTTTAACAATTCATATAATCCTACTGCACCAAGAAAGTATGTCAAAATGATAAAAGGCAAACCACCATAAAAAACAATAGGTAAAAATAAAGCTGCTGCTACGACTCCTGTTACGATTCTTTGCTTCATCTAAAAATTCAACACCTTTTTAGTTCTAGAATACGTTGATTCCGAACTTTTTATAAACAGTCAACTTTAAAGGACTAGATTCCTCCGAAGCGGCGTTGTCTGTTTTGGTATGCTTCAATGGCCTCAAGCAAATGTTGATCTCGGAAATCCGGCCACAGTACATCTGTAAACCAAAACTCTGAATACGCCAATTGCCATAACATGAAATTACTCAAGCGAATTTCACCGCTTGTTCGGATTAATAAATCAGGGTCCTGTAAATTTGATGTCATTAAATAGGAAGAAAACACTTCTTCATTTAATTCTTCCTCATTTAGTATTCCTTTTTTACAATCATTTAAGACTCGTTTCGTTGCATCTATGATTTCGGCCCTGCTCCCATAATTAAGCGCGAAATTTAAAACGAGACCATCATTGTCCTTTGTTTTGTCTATTGCTTTTTCGATAGCTCTTAATGTATGATTCGGAAGCTGTTCTTTGTAACCAATCATTTTAACCTGAACATTTTCTTCTATCAATTCAGGAAGAAACGTACCTAAAAACTCTTCAGGGAGTTTCATCAAATAATCCACTTCAGTCTTTGGGCGTTTCCAATTTTCGGTTGAGAAAGCATACAAGGTTAGTGTTTTGATTCCCAGCCTATTGGATAATTTTGATATTTTACGAACGACCTTCATACCTTCATGATGACCTGCAATTCGTGGTAACGATCTTTTTTTCGCCCACCGCCCATTGCCATCCATAATAATCGCAACATGTTCAGGAACCGGCAATTTTTTTATGTTTTCTATTTTTTCTCGGAGTGTGGAAGAGGTATTATTTTGATTCTTCCAAAAGGTTAATTTATTAAACATGTTTTGCTCCTCCAAATTAAGATAATCAAATCCTCCGAAATAGATCATGCCACAGAGCTTGTGTTGATTGAATGACACTGATTTTCGCATGTTTTTATCATACCAAAAAAGCTGCAATATATCTTCTAATAACTAATTTATGTACTAGTCCAATAAATAAGAATACTGTATCTAAAACGTTTTTTTAAAAGGCTCTGTAAACTTGTTTGTTGATTTCCACTCCAAGCGCTTCGCTTTCCGCGGGCGTTCCGGGGAGCCTCCTCGGCGCTAAAGCGCCTGCGGGGTTTCCCCTGATCCGTACTCCCGCAGGAGTCTCGCGCCTTCCGCTCCAATCAACATTTCAGCAAAATCAACAGATTCTAATAAAAATAGTGAAAAAACCCCCTAAAAAGAGGGTTTCTTATTATACTTCGAGGATTTCTTTTTCTTTATCTTTTGTGATTTGGTCCACTTTGCTGATGTATTCATCTGTAAGTTTCTGAATGTCATCAGAGTAACCACGAAGAGCATCTTCGGTGATTTCGCCATTTTTCTCAAGCTTCTTTAAATCGTCATTTCCATCACGGCGGATATTACGAATGGCGATTTTCGCTTCTTCTGATTCTTTCTTTACTACTTTAACAAGTTCTTTACGACGTTCCTCAGTCAGTTGAGGAATGCTAATCCGAATAATTGAACCATCATTTGAAGGATTCAAACCTAGGTCTGATTTAAGGATTGCTTTTTCAATATCACCAAGTATTGATTTATCGTAAGGTTGAATAACAAGAAGTCTTGCTTCTGGTGTTGAAATCCCTGCCAATTGATTTACTGGAGTAGGAGCACCATAATAATCTACCGTAATTCTGTCTAATAACGAAGCACTTGCTCTGCCTGCACGAATGCTGGCAAGCTCGCGTGTATAAGCTTGAATCGCTTTTGTCATTCGATCCTTTGTATTAGATATTACTTGATTCGGCATTACTTTTTCCCCCTAACAATCGTTCCGATTTTTTCACCCATAACAGCACGTTTAATATTGCCCTGTTCCATAATCGAGAAAACAATAAGTGGAATGTCATTGTCCATACATAATGAGGATGCAGTAGAATCCATAACAGCTAATCCTTCCTTTAGTACATCCAAGAAAGATAAGTCCTCATATTTTGTAGCATTAGGATCAATGCGCGGGTCAGCAGAGTAAACGCCGTCCACATTATTTTTTGCCATAAGAATAACTTCTGCCTCTATTTCTGCTGCCCGTAATGCAGCAGTTGTATCCGTCGAGAAATATGGATTCCCCGTTCCAGCTGCAAATATTACTACGCGTTTTTTCTCTAGATGTCTAATTGCACGTCGTCTAATATATGGTTCAGCAACCTGACGCATATCGATAGATGTTTGGACACGTGTTTCAATTCCTAAGTGCTCTAAACTATCCTGAAGTGCTAACGAATTCATTACAGTTGCAAGCATTCCCATGTAATCGGCTGTAGCACGATCCATTCCCATTTCGCTGCCGATTTTACCGCGCCAAATATTACCGCCGCCGACTACTACTGCTACCTCAACACCAAGTTCTGCTATTTCTTTTACCTGGGATGCAATAGACTTGATTACCGAAGGCTTAATACCGAAACTTGATTCGCCTGCCAGGGCTTCCCCGCTTAATTTTAAGACAACTCGTTTGAACTTAGGACCGGTCATAGGAACCTCCATATGTATTAGATTTTCAAAAAATAGGGAACACACAGCGTGTCCCCTTATAAATTCGCATATTTCAGCAAAAATCTGCTTCACGACTGCGGGTTATTATAACCCGAATCGAATTACTTTTTGTTTACTTGATTCATTACTTCTTCAGCAAAGTTATCTTCGCGCTTTTCAATACCTTCGCCTACTTCATAACGTACGAATTCACGTACTGTTGCACCTTTTGATTCAACAAACTGGCGAACTTTTTGATCAGGGTTTTTAACGAATGTTTGGTCAAGAAGACATACATCTTCAAAATACTTTCCAAGACGGCCTTCAACCATTTTTGCTACGATATTTTCTGGCTTGCCTTCGTTAAGTGCTTGAGTTGTTAGAACTTGACGCTCGCGCTCAACTTCTTCTTGAGAAACCTGGTCACGAGAAACGTATTTTGGACGTAATGCAGCGATGTGCATAGAAACATCTTTCGCAGCATCTGCGTCAGTAGTACCTTCAAGTACTGTTAATACAGAAATACGGCCTCCCATATGAAGGTAAGCACCAAAAGCATCATTATCTGTTTTTGATACAACAGCAAAACGACGAAGTGTGATTTTTTCACCGATTTTAGCAATCGCAGCATTGATATAGTCTGCTACAGTTACACCATTGATCGTTTGTGCAGATGCTTCTTCAACTGTTGCTGGCTTGTTAGCTAGCAAGTGTGCAGCTAATTCTTTTACAAGAGTTTGGAACGCTTCGTTTTTTGCAACGAAATCAGTTTCAGAGTTTACTTCTAAAATAACTGCATCGTTTCCTTCAGCAACAACATATGTTAAACCTTCTGCAGCAATACGGTCACCTTTTTTCGCAGCTGAAGCAATTCCCTTTTCACGTAAGAAGTCAATTGCTTTTTCCATATCACCATTTGTTTCTGTTAATGCTTTTTTACAATCCATCATTCCAGCGCCAGTTTTTTCACGTAATTCTTTTACCATTTGAGCTGTAACTGCCATTTTTATTTCCTCCTTCAAATACTATGTATTATACTCATATCTTAGCCATTAATATCTAAGATAAACCCTTAAAAAAAGGTGATAAAGGGTCTCCCTCTTATCACCTTTAATAAGTGCCTACCATTAAAATTAAGCTTCTACTGCTACTTCTTCACCTTGTTTAGCTTCAAGGATAGCATCTGCCATTTTTCCTGTTAAAAGCTTAACCGCACGAATCGCATCATCATTCGCTGGAATAACAACATCGATTTCGTCTGGATCACAGTTAGTATCAACGATACCTACGATAGGAATGTTTAATTTCTTCGCTTCTGCTACTGCGATACGCTCTTTACGAGGATCAATGATAAATAAAGCATCAGGTAGCTGCTTCATATCTTTGATTCCGCCTAGGAACTTTTCAAGGCGCTCTTGTTCTTTCTTAAGCTGAACAACTTCTTTTTTAGGTAATACATCGAAAGTACCGTCTTCTGACATTCTTTCAATATCTTTTAAGCGGCCGATACGCTTTTGGATTGTTTCGAAGTTTGTTAGTGTACCACCTAACCAGCGTTGGTTAACAAAGTACATACCAGAACGAATTGCTTCTTCTTTAACTGAATCTTGAGCTTGCTTTTTAGTACCAACAAATAACATTGTTCCACCGTTAGCTGCAAGTTCTTTTACCCAGTTGTATGCTTCTTCAACCTTTTTTACTGTTTTTTGAAGGTCGATGATGTAGATGCCGTTACGCTCAGTGAAGATATATTTCTTCATCTTAGGGTTCCAACGGCGAGTTTGGTGTCCGAAGTGTACACCAGCTTCAAGCAATTGCTTCATTGAAATGACTGACATTGTTTTTCCTCCTAATGGTTTGTTTTCCTCCGCTTATCTCATTTTTAAACAGAAACTGTTTTGACAGCACCATCTGTTTAAATCAACAAGCGTGTGTATTAACACCATGAAATAATATAGCACATGTCTAAAAGACAATCAAGTTGAATATTCTTCTTTTTTAATAAAAACCCCTGCCAGATTTTAGTCCGACAGGGAAGAATGGTTAATCAGATTCTTAGTTAGATCTTAATTTGTCTAGTTCAACTAGGAACTTATCATTTAATACCTTGATATATGTCCCTTTCATTCCTAGAGAGCGGGACTCAATCACCCCGGCACTTTCTAGCTTTCTGAGAGCATTAACAATTACTGAACGAGTGATACCCACACGGTCCGCAATTTTTGAAGCAACAAGTAAACCTTCATGGCCGTTCAACTCTTCAAAGATATGTTCAATTGCTTCAAGCTCACTGTAAGATAATGAACTAATTGCCATTTGAACAACAGCCTTACTTCTTGCCTCTTCTTCGATTTCTTCAGATTTTTCACGTAGAATTTCCATACCAACCACCGTTGCACCATATTCTGCAAGAATAAGATCATCGTCATGGAACTTTTCCTGAAGTCTAGCAAGAATTAAAGTACCAAGGCGCTCTCCGCCTCCAATAATTGGTACAATGGTTGTTAATCCTTCACGGAATAAGTCTCTGTTTTCTACAGGAAAAGCAGTGTATTGGCTTTCAACATCCAAATTAGATGATGTTTCTTGTATATTAAATAAACCATTTGTATATTCTTCAGGAAACTGTCTGTCTTCTAACATTTGCTTCATTCTGTCATTTTCAATTTGCTGGTTAATTGCAAAACCCAAAAGCTTTCCGCGACGGCTGACAATAAAAATGTTCGCTTCGATAACTTCACTTAGCGTTTCAGACATTTCTTTAAAGTTAACCGGCTTTCCTGCAGCTTTTTGTAAAAGAATATTAATCTTTCTAGTTTTTGTAAGTAAATCCATCTGTTTCTTCCTCCTAATTAACTGGAACCATTATTAAATTAAAATATATCTCAATCATTACGCGATATTAGGTAAACATTTTAACCCTTCACGACATGAACGATTGTTTTAAAGGATAAATTGACTTAAATCTTTGTTTTTGGAGATTGCTCCAAGTTTTTCATCCACATATTGTGGTGTGATCGTTATTTTCTCCATTGAGATATCTGGAGCTTCAAACGAAAGGTCCTCTAATAGTTTTTCTAATATCGTATGCAGTCGTCTTGCACCAATATTGTCTGTATTTTGATTCACTTCAAAGGCAACTTCAGCTATTCTACGAATAGCATCGTCAGAAAATTCAATTTCTATACCTTCAGTTTCCAATAATGCTTGATATTGCTTAATTAATGCATTATCCGGTTCAATCAGAATTCTAAAGAAATCCTCAACAGTCAGCTTTGTAAGCTCAACACGAATCGGAAAACGCCCTTGCAATTCCGGGATTAAGTCGGATGGTTTTGCCATATGGAAGGCACCTGCTGCAATAAATAAAATATGATCGGTTTTAACAGAGCCGTACTTTGTTACAATTGTTGAGCCTTCTACTACCGGTAAAATATCTCTTTGAACCCCTTCACGTGAAACATCTGCAGAGGAACCGCCGGAGTTTTTGCTGGCAATCTTATCAATTTCATCTATAAAGATAATGCCTGTCTGTTCAGTCCGATACAATGCTTCTGAAGTTACTTCATCCATATCAATGAGTTTAGCCGCTTCCTCATTCGTTAATACTTTCCTTGCTTCACGAACCGTTAACTTCCGCTTTTTTCGTTTCTTCGGCATAAAACTACTTAAAGCATCCTGCATATTCATACCCATTTGTTCAATTCCTGAACCCTGGAGCATATCAAACATAGAAGGTGTTTGCTCTTCCACTTCAACCGTGACAATTTCCTCTTCCAATTGGCCAAGAGCTAATTTTTCTTTAACGATTTTTCGTTTCTCGGTAACAGAATAATCCTCTTGATGTGACTCTTGTTCCATGGATTGATTGCCGCCGCCAAATAACATCTCAAGCGGATTTTTATAGTTATTTGACTTTTTTGCAGAGGGAACTAATAAATCCACGAGCCTTGCATTTGCATTTTCTTCTGCCCGTTCCTTTACTGCAAGCATACGATCCTCTTTAACCAGTCTGACGGAAGTTTCAACAAGGTCTCTGACCATTGATTCAACGTCGCGGCCAACATAACCAACTTCCGTAAATTTGGTGGCTTCAACTTTTACAAACGGCGCACCTACTAATTTTGCAATTCGACGGGCAATTTCTGTTTTGCCGACCCCTGTAGGTCCGATCATTAAAATATTTTTTGGAATGATTTCTTCTCGCAGTTTCTCATTTAACAACCCTCTTCTGTAACGATTCCGAAGGGCTACTGCAACTGCTTTTTTGGCATCTTTCTGCCCAATGATATATTGATCAAGTCTCTCAACAATCTGACGCGGGGTTAAATTTGTTGTTTTGGCCATTCTTCCGTCTCCTCCTGTTATAGCTCTTCAACAATAATGTTGTGGTTTGTGTATAC
This sequence comes from Neobacillus sp. Marseille-Q6967, assembly GCF_946151075.1. Lineage (GTDB taxonomy): Bacteria > Bacillota > Bacilli > Bacillales > Cytobacillaceae > Neobacillus. The sequence continues at coordinate 2,617,934 of NZ_OX267715.1, forward strand.
ACAAATTTCAGCAGCTACTTCTAAAGAAGCTTTCGCAATTTCTTTTGCAGATAGATGCTCACCGGCATATTTTTTTAAGGATCGGCCAGCTGCTAATGCATAGTTACCACCTGAACCAATTGCTAAAATTCCATCGTCAGGTTCGATTACTTCGCCAGTTCCAGAAACGAGAAGTAAATCCTCTTTATTCATGACAATAAGCATTGCCTCTAGTTTTCTTAGAACTTTATCACTTCTCCACTGTTTTGCAAGCTCAACAGCAGCTCGCTGGAGATTACCGTTATATTCCTCTAATTTACCTTCGAACATTTCAAATAGCGTGAAAGCATCAGCTACTGAACCTGCAAAACCAGCTAATACTCTTCCATTAAAAATCTTTCTAACCTTTCTCGCTGTGTGCTTCATCACTACTGCATTTCCAAATGTAACCTGTCCGTCCCCAGACATGGAGCATTGTCCATTATGATGAATGGCAAATATCGTTGTCGCATGAAACTGATCCATTCCAAAATCCTCCTCTTACACGGTTCTATTAACTAAATATATGTAACAAGAGAGTGCTATACTTAGTTATGAATTACTCATGAACTTGCTCAAACATGAACAAAAAGAATTCAATGAACAAAGATATACAATTGTATATTGTGAATAAAAGTTCTTATTTTGTAAACCATCGGCTCATAATCTTAACAAAAAATTCACATTTTTCATAATTGTCATCAATCACAAAGGCTATTAAAGGATATCACAATTCGAATTCCCTTGCAACAATTTTACAAAACTTTCATAAAGTTCTGAATTGTTTCTAGCGCTCTATTGGCATGTTGTAAATTTCGCTCTTGTTTCCCTCTGATTTTCTCCGGTAACTCAGGAAATAAACCGAAATTAGCGTTCATAGGCTGGAAATTTTTTGCATTGGTGGTTGTGATATAGCGGGCCATACTTCCAATTGCCGTTTCAGCAGGGAATTCCACCGTTTCTTGTCCTACAGCCAATCTCGCAGCGTTAATTCCCGCAATTAATCCGCTTGCCGCTGATTCTACATACCCTTCAACACCTGTCATTTGTCCAGCAAAGAATAAATTTTCGCGATTTCGGAATTGATAGGTAGCCTGCAATACTTTAGGAGAATTAATAAAAGTATTACGGTGCATAACACCGTAGCGGATAATTTCCGCATTTTCTAATCCCGGTATTAATTGGATCACTTCTTTTTGAGGTCCCCATTTTAAATGAGTTTGAAACCCTACAATGTTATACAGTGTACCGGCTGCATCATCTTGACGAAGCTGTACGACAGCGTAAGGTCTTTTGCCAGTCTTGGGATCTTCTAAACCAACTGGTTTTAGCGGGCCGAATAACATCGTTTTCCTTCCGCGCTCTGCCATTACCTCAATGGGCATACATCCTTCAAAAAAGATTTCTTTCTCGAATTCCTTTAATGGTACAGTTTCAGCAGCTATAAGCGCCTCATAGAAGCGATTAAATTCCTCTTCATTCATCGGACAGTTTAAATACGCCGCCTCACCTTTATCATAACGGGATTTTAAATATACCTTATCCATGTTTATGCTGTCTTTTTCAATAATAGGCGCTGCTGCATCATAAAAATAAAGATATTCTTCACCTGTTAAGTTTTTTAGCTTTGCTGATAGGTCGGGACTTGTCAGCGGTCCCGTAGCAATGACGGTAATTCCTTCAGGTATATCTGTAACCTCTTCATTAATAACCGTAACATTTTCATGATTTTTTACTAATTCCGTTACTTTTGCCGCAAATTCATGACGGTCAACAGCTAAAGCTCCACCCGCTGGAACAGAACATGCATCGGCAGCCGCAATAATAACGGAATCAAGATGTCTCATTTCCTCTTTTAATACACCGACAGCATTTGTTAATGTATTTGCTCTTAGTGAATTGCTGCAAACCAACTCTGCAAATTTATCTGTGTGATGAGCAGGCGTTTGTTTAACAGGTCTCATTTCATACAGGCGGACTTTGATTCCCCGTTTGGCAATCTGCCATGCTGCCTCACTTCCCGCAAGCCCCGCTCCTACTACGTTTATTACTGCTTCACTCATGATTGTACCTCCTGATTTTTCCATAGCTGTTTATCAATTTAAATTATTTTTACAATGATTACTTTTCCCTCTTTTTAGCCCATATTGCATTGTACTATACGATTCAAATAGAAAAAAGTTTTATGTTTAATAAAAATATGGCTATGTTAAATTTGTTTGTTGATTTCCGCTTCAGGCACTTCGCTTTCCGCTTCAATCAACAGCAGCAAACTTAACCAGATTTAACATAGCCAAAATATAAAGAGTGAGCAGGGCTCACTCTTAGCTTTGTGGTTCTTCTTTGTAATCACATTCCGTACATTGTACTTGGACGCCTTTTTTCAATTTCTTTTCTACGAGCAAACCTTCGCATTTTGGACAGCTTCTAGGAAGCGGTTTATCCCAAGAAATAAACTCACATCCTGGAAAAGTGTCGCAGCCGTAAAAAATTCTCTTTTTCTTACTTTTACGCTCGATAATGTTACCTTCTTTACATTTTGGACAAGTAACGCCGATTTCTTTCACAATGGCTTTTGTATTCCGGCAGTCAGGGAAGTTACTGCAAGCCATAAACTTTCCATAACGCCCCATCTTAAAGACCATTGGACTCGAGCATAATTCGCAATCCTCGCCGGCAGGTTCATCTTTTATTTCAACAGATTGCATTTCTTTTTCTGCGATGGTTAAGTGCTTTTCAAATTCTTGATAGAAACCATCAATAATCTCTACCCAGCGGACTTTCCCATCCTCAACATTATCTAAATCCTGTTCCATTTTTGCCGTAAATTCCACATCAAGAATATCAGGAAAGAATTCAAGCATTAGTTCATTACAAATTTCCCCTAACTCAGTCGGGACAAAGCGTTTATTATCTAACGCCACATACCCACGTTTCTGAATGGTATCTAAAGTTGGAGCATACGTGGATGGTCGGCCAATACCTAGTTCTTCAAGCGTTTTTACTAATCTAGCTTCAGTATATCTTGGTGGTGGCTGTGTAAAGTGCTGTTTCGGTTCTATATCTTTTTTGAAAACCTCATCGCCTTCTTTTAAATCAGGCAGCATCTTGTCTCTTTCTTCTACTTGGTCATCGGTCCCCTCAACATAAAGTTTCATAAATCCTGGGAACTTAATCTTTGAACCAGTAGCACGGAAAATTACAGTACCATTTTGAAGGTCAACACTCATTGTATCCATTACTGCCTGAGCCATCTGACTCGCCAAAAAGCGTTCCCAAATTAATTTATACAGACGAAATTGATCTCTTGATAGATATTGTTTCACACTATTCGGATCACGTAGAGTGCTTGTAGGACGAATGGCTTCATGGGCATCTTGTGCATTCGATTGTTTTTTTTCTTTTCTTTGTTCTTCCTTTAAATAGTTCTCCCCATACTCATTCCGTATATAATCAGCAGCTTCTTTTTGTGCAATTTCGGAAATTCTTGTTGAGTCCGTTCTCATATAGGTAATTAAACCGATTGTTCCGGCAGAACCAAGCTCGATACCTTCGTATAACTGTTGAGCAAGCATCATCGTTTTCCTAGCACGGAAATTAAGTTTTCTTGCTGCTTCCTGCTGAAGAGATGATGTAATGAACGCCGGAGAAGGATTTCGTTTTCTCTCTTTTTTTGTCACGGAGACAACCTTAAAACTGTCACCGTTCATTTGTTTTAAGATTCCTTCAACATCCTTTTCGGATTTTAGTTCTACTTTATTTTCACCTTTTAACGAATGGAAGGAAGCACTAAAATGATCCTTCCCTTTAACAAATTCACCGTCAATTGTCCAATATTCCTCTGGTACAAAAGCTTTTATCTCGTTTTCTCTATCGATGATCAGACGAACCGCAATCGATTGGACGCGTCCTGCACTTAGACCTTTTTTAACTTTTTTCCATAGCAACGGACTAATGTTATACCCAACTAAACGGTCCAAAATCCTTCTTGCTTGCTGTGCATCAACTAAATCCATGTTAATTGGACGCGGATGTTTAAAGGATTCTTTAATTGCATCCTTCGTAATCTCATTAAAAACTACCCTGCAATCAGATGAGATATCAACATCTAAAGTATGGGCCAAATGCCATGCAATTGCTTCCCCTTCGCGATCCGGGTCAGCCGCGAGAAAAACTTTTTTCGCCTTTTTCGCAGCAGACTTCAATTCTTTCAGCACAGGACCCTTACCACGAATGGTGATGTACTTTGGTTCAAAGCTGTTCTCGACATTAACGCCCATTTGACTTCTAGGCAAGTCGCGGACATGCCCCATTGAAGCTTTCACTTTATATTTATTTCCTAAATAACGTTCTATTGTTTTCGCTTTTGCTGGCGATTCTACTATAACAAGAAAATCTGACATGCAAAATCCTCCTCGAGGGGATATAAGAAGTGTGAAGCGCCATGAAGTCGGCAAAAGCCGTATCTTAAGCTGCTTACAATTTGAGAAGATTTCCTTTCTTCCAAATTTCTCAAATTCGGATCAGAGAAATACTTTACAAAAATGCCTTACCCCAATATTTTATCGATATTGACCAGATTATTACCTGGTTATTTATAATTTAAAATAAGTAACTACTATTCTTAAACAAATTAATCGTTGTTGTCAAACTCTAAGCCTAATTGGTTGTTACCGGTTACAACTAATTAATGTTCATCATACTCCAAATTATTCCTGTATAGTCAAATTTTTTCGAATATCTGTTGGAAAATGTATAACATATTAAGAATAATTTCAACCTTTTTTAGCTAAATTCTCTAATAATCAAAAAAAACCTTTAAAAAATAGTAAAAAACCATCGTAAATTTCATTATAATCGTAATTCCTCTAAAATATCCTCGGCGCTTGTGACCAGCTTTGCTCCTTGTTGTATTAAGTCATTTGTGCCAAGAGAAAAGGGATTAAATATACTTCCAGGTAAAGAAAATACTTCTCTGCCCTCGTTAACAGCATAATTTGCCGTAATAAGCGAGCCGCTTTTCCTTTTTGCTTCTATTATAAGTGTTCCCCTTGAAAGCCCGCTGATAATTCGATTGCGTGCAGGAAAATGCCATCTTTGCGGTTTAGTATCCGGCGGATATTCAGAGACAATCAACTGTGTTTTCATCATCTCTAAGGCAAGGCTGAGGTTCTCTTTCGGATAGATATGATGAAATCCACCTGCAATGACAGCGATGGTTCTCCCGCCATTTTTTAGGGCATATTCATGTGCCAACGTATCAATCCCCTTGGCTAAACCGCTGACTATAACCATTTTGTCGACCAAACTAGGAAAAATAAGACGGATTGCATTTTTGCCGTATTGAGTGGCCTGCCGGGAACCAACCACTGCTAACTTTGGCCGGTTTCCTAATAATGATATATCTCCTTTTGCAAATAATGCCCATGGTGGCTGGTATATCTCTTTTAAAATATTTGGATATTCTTCATCAAAAATGGTAATCACCTTAATATCGTTGGTTTCGTATTGTTGAATATGTTCTTGAATTTGATTGAAAGAGAGGGTATTTGATAAAGAGAATGTGTTGATTAAAGGAGTAAAAGTATTAGGCAGATTGGATGGCGGAAAAATCTCAACGGATTCTAATTTTGGATCTTTTTTCAATAATCGGTAGACAGTATTCCAAGATATATCCGGGTAATGCAGTAAAGAAATAAGTCTTGCCTTAAAGTCTTTCATGATTAACCTCCATCATTTTTAATATGCGAAAATAGCCCCTCCGTAGTAGAGGGACTATTTCTGTAGTTCATAAGATAGTTTACTTTTTAATGAGTTTTACACTTCTCATATAAGCCTTGTTCTTTTAACACACCAATTAACGTTTCACCCATTACGGAAGGTGTATCAGCTACCTTAATACCGCATTCGTTCATAACACGGATTTTTTCGTCTGCCGTTCCCTTACCGCCGGAAATAATCGCACCAGCATGGCCCATACGCTTTCCTGGAGGTGCAGTACGTCCGCCGATGAAGCCGACAACAGGTTTCGTCATATTCGCTTTAACCCATTCTGCAGCCTCTTCTTCCGCTGTTCCACCGATTTCACCAATCATAATAACAGCATAAGTTTCAGGATCTTCATTAAATGCTTTTAGTACATCGATGAAGTTTGTACCATTAACAGGGTCGCCACCAATACCAACGGCAGTAGTCTGGCCAATCCCAGCTTGTGTTAATTGATGAACTGCTTCATAAGTTAATGTACCAGAACGGGACACAACCCCAACATGGCCCTTTGTATGAATGTATCCAGGCATGATGCCAATTTTACATTCATCCGCTGTAATCACACCAGGACAGTTAGGTCCCACTAAACGGGTTTTCTTACCTTCCATATAGCGTTTTACTTTAACCATATCTAATACCGGAATATGTTCGGTAATACAAATAGCAAGTTCCAATTCCGCATCAACTGCTTCAATAATAGCATCTGCTGCAAATGGAGCTGGAACATAAATAACAGACGCAGTTGCACCGGTTGCTTGTACTGCTTCCTTAACTGTATTAAATACAGGCACACCTTCTACTTCTAATCCGCCTTTACCAGGAGTCGTACCGGCTACGATTTTTGTACCGTATTCCAGCATTTGCTTTGTATGAAAAAGGGCTGTTGAACCAGTGATCCCTTGAACAATTACTTTTGTATCTTTATTAATAAATACACTCACGTTAATTCCCCTTTCTTTCGATCCTATTTCACTAGTGAAACGATTTTTTGTGCTCCGTCAGCCATTGATTCAGCAGGAGTGATGGCTAAACCAGACTCAGCAAGAATTTTCTTACCTAAATCAACGTTAGTTCCTTCTAAACGGACAACAAGTGGCACGCTTAGTTGAACCTGTTTAGCTGCCTCTACAACACCCTCAGCAATGACATCACATTTCATGATTCCGCCAAAGATATTGACAAAAATACCTTTTACATTTGGATCAGAAAGGATAATTTTAAATGCTTCTGTAACTTTCTCAGCTGTTGCACCGCCGCCAACATCAAGGAAGTTAGCAGGGTCGCCACCATAGTGCTTAACAATATCCATGGTTGCCATCGCAAGTCCTGCACCATTTACCATACAGCCAATATTTCCATCCAATGAAATATAGCTTAAATCATATTTAGATGCTTCAATTTCCTTTGGATCTTCTTCTTCGAGATCACGGTATGCAATAACGTCTTTTTGACGATATAGTGCATTAGAGTCAAAGTTTAATTTTGCATCCAATGCCATAACTTTCCCGTCACCAGTCACAACAAGCGGGTTGATTTCGGCAATTGAGCAATCCTTTTCGATATAAGCATTATATAAGCCCATCATGAATTTAACTGCTTGATTGACCAGCTCTTTTGGAATGTTGATATTGAATGCAATTCGGCGAGCCTGATATGGCATTAAGCCTAAAACCGGATCAATTTCTTCTTTAAAGATTTTTTCCGGAGTTTTTTCAGCTACTTCTTCAATTTCTGTTCCGCCTTCTTCGGAAGCCATTAGAACAACTCGGGAAGTTGCACGGTCTAAGACTAGGCCGACATAATACTCTTTCTTGATATCGCAGCCTTCTTCAATTAATAGGCGCTTTACTTCTTTACCTTCGGGACCAGTTTGGTGAGTAACCAATGTCTTCCCTAAGATTTCAGTTGCATATGTACGCACTTCATCAAGGTTTTTCGCTACCTTTACCCCGCCGGCTTTCCCCCTGCCGCCAGCATGGATTTGCGCTTTTACTACACATACTTGTGTGCCTAATTCTTTTGCGGCTTCAACTGCTTCTTCAACCGTGAATGCCACTTTGCCATTAGGAACGGTTACCCCATATTGTCTGAGGATCTCTTTTCCTTGATACTCATGGATATTCATTTCCCATCCTCCTATCAAACTCTTCAAAAAATTGACTCCGTTTTCATTTTATATAATGAGACAAACCTTGTCCACCCTTATACAAAAAAATTATATTCATCACAATATTTGGAATATATCTTCTTTAAAAATAAAGCGCTTTCAGAGGTTTTTATAGTTAATATTAGGTTTTCAGCAATAATAATAAGAGCTCACTCTTCGTGAGCTCTTATGTCATTTCCTTTATCGGCGCAAAGCTTTTCCGATGGCAGGGAGTGATTCCCTTCCTTTCAAGTGCCTGCAGATGTTCCAGGGTTCCGTAGCCCATATTGCGATCAAAACCATAATCAGGATAGTCTGCTGCCATCTCCGTCATCCAGTTGTCCCTAGCCGTTTTCGCAATAATCGAAGCAGCTGCAATCGAAACACTTTTTGCATCCCCTTTTATAATAGATTCAGAGGGGTACGGCATCTCCAGTTTCATTGCATCAATTAATAAGAAGTCAGGCTGCGGATTTAAAGATAGGATGGCTGACATCATCGCTTTTTTCGTTGCCTCGTAAATATTAATACGATCAATTTCTTCCGCACTAATAAAGGAAATCCCTACTGCAACGGCTTTTTCTTTTATAATCTCGGCATATTCCTGCCGCTTAAGGTTAGTAAGCCTTTTAGAATCGTCAATCCCAGGCAGAAAGAAATCCTTTGGCAGTATGACTGCAGCAGCGACGACAGGCCCAGCTAGTGGCCCTCTGCCAACCTCATCTACCCCTGCGATATAGTGATAGCCCTCTACCCTATACTTTTTTTCAAAGACATTCATTTCAAGGAATTTTTCTTCTAAAAGCCGCTGGGCTTCGAACTGTTTACGAAATTTATGTATTAGTTGCTGCACGCCTTTTCGCTCATCATGCTCCAGCCTCTCAAATAAGGGGTCATCCAGAGCGGTAACCTTATTGAGCATCTGTTCTATTTCTGCTATCGTTTGTTGAACCTTCATTTTCTTCACCCGTTGTAATAATACCCTTAAAAAACCTTTATTTCAATTACAATTAATAACAAAAGCTCCCCAGTTTGGGGAGCTTTAATTTGTACTTTCTTGTGCACTCATAATATCGCTCGGCCGCTCAAACGTTAAAGGACCAAACTTTTCTGTACGAATTTCTCTTATAACCAGTTCTGAAACTTTATCGTAGTCTACAATACCGCCGGCTCTAAGACTGCCTCTTAATTCACCGATATGATCAAACATTTCCACTACATTTTCCGGAACTGATTCAATCTTATACCGTTCTTTAAGTCTTTCCGGGTAACGCTCTTCCAGGAACTTTAATGAAAAGACAACAAGATCTTGAAGATTAAGAAGTGTATCTTTAATAGCACCGGTAACAGCCAGCTTTTTCCCTACTTCTTGATCTTCAAATTTTGGCCATAATATTCCAGGAGTATCTAAAAGCTCTAGTTCCTTTCCTACCTTAATCCACTGTTGCGATTTTGTTACACCAGGTGTATTCCCTGTTTTGGCAATATTTTTTTTAGCTAATCGGTTGATAAGTGTCGATTTACCTACATTGGGGATTCCCACAATCATCGCTCTTATCGCCCGCGGCTTAACTCCTTTTGCTTTTAGCCTGTCAAATTTTTCTTTTAAAATCTCATGGGATGCTTTGACAATGTCTTTCATTCCTTCCCCAGCCTGGGAATTAATAGCTAAGGCTTTTATGCCTTTTTCTGCAAAATAGGAAATCCATTCTCTTGTCACTTCTTTATCTGCCATGTCTGCCTTGTTTAATAACACAAGCCTTGGTTTATGCTGAATAATTTCATCAATCATTGGATTTCTTGAAGAGTAGGGTATTCTTGCATCCACCAGCTCAAATATAATATCTACAAGCTTTAATTTTTCCGTGACCTCTCGACGTGCCTTGGCCATATGGCCAGGAAACCATTGAATCGTCATAAAGAGTCACCTCCCAAAAACTATTTCACGATGTGAGCATCTTTGATTGGCCAATAAACAATACTCGTTTTACCAATCACTTTTTCCAATGGGATGGTTCCAATATGTCTGCTATCCTTACTGAAACGGCGGTTATCTCCCATAACAAATAATTCCCCTTCTGGAACTGTCTGAGTACCGACTCGTGTTTCCTCCAGGGTAAATGGATCTGTTAACGGTCCTTCTACTTCCTTCTTATATTGGTCCAGATAAGGCTCTTCATATGCTTTCCCATTTACGTATAATGTATCATCTTTATATTCAATCCGGTCACCCGGCAGCCCGATTACACGTTTTATGTAGTCCTTTTCCTCTGGTGCGTGAAAAACAATAATATCAAACCGCTCTGGCTCACCAATTTTATAACTTAATTTATTTACAATCATTCGATCTTGATGCTGTAATGTCGGCATCATCGATAAACCGTCGACTACAATCGGCGCAAAAAGAAAGTATCGAATAATGGCAGCAAGCGCTACTGCAATTAATAAAGCCTTTGTCCATTCCCAGAGTTCATTTTTCTTTCTTGTCATATTCTGTTCCCCACCAATCACTTAAAAAGAATGTCTACTCACTTTATTTTACATAAATACTTGATATTAAACACGATGGGATTCTGTTTTTAATAAAACTTTAATATTTTAAAACAGCAAAAAGAGTATGTACAAAAAAAGAGCTTGCAGAGCAAGCTCTTTCTTGATTATCGAATTTCTTTAATACGAGCTTTCTTACCACGAAGCTTACGTAGGTAGTAAAGCTTAGCACGGCGAACTTTACCGCGACGAATCACTTCAAGTTTCGCAATTTTTGGTGTGTGAACAGGGAAAGTACGCTCAACGCCTACTCCGTAAGAAACTTTACGAACTGTGAAAGTTTCGCTGATTCCACCACCACGACGCTTAATCACTACACCTTCGAATAACTGAATACGCTCACGAGTACCCTCGATAACTTTAACGTGTACACGTACAGTATCACCAGGACGGAACGCAGGTAGATCAGAACGAAGTTGTTCTTTTGTGATTTCTTCGATTAATTTATGCATCGTTTTCAACTCCTTCCAACAGACGCTCATGCACATCTATTTCATATTATTGCAGCGGAACATCTTTATAAGACCAACCTGAACAAATGCCCAGCTTAAGTCACAAGAAGTATCATAACATAAAAGACAATCTCATGCAATAATTACTTATCTTCTTTTTTTATTTCATAAAGCCATTTTTCCTGATCTTTTGTTAGTTCCATTTTCTCTAACAAATCCGGCCGTCTGGCTAGTGTCCGTCTTAAAGATTCTTTATTACGCCACTCTTCAATCAATTTATGGTTACCTGACAAGAGTACTTCAGGGACCTTCAATCCCCGAAAATCTGCTGGTCTAGTGTAATGCGGGTGTTCTAAGAGGCCTGTACTGAAGGAGTCTTTCATATGAGACTCTTCATTCCCTAAAACTTCCGGCAACAAGCGGACAACGCTGTCGATCACAACCATGGCACCGAGCTCTCCGCCTGTCAGTACATAATCACCGATAGAAATTTCATCCGTTATAATATGGCCGCGAATTCTCTCATCATAACCTTCATAGTGTCCGCAAATAAAAATTAGATGTTCCTCTTTTGAGAGCTCCTCTGCTTTCCGCTGATTATATCTTTCACCCTGGGGGCATAGGAGGATAACTCTTGTATTAGCAGCCTCTGCCTGCTTTGTCAGGTCCTCGACCGCATCAAAAATAGGCTGCGGCTTTAATACCATTCCAGCACCGCCTCCATACGGGTAATCATCCACCGACTGATGTTTGTTATCAGCATAATCACGAAAATTTACAACATTATATTGAACAGCCGATTTCTCGGCTGCCTTATGTAAAATAGAATGACCAAACACACCAGAGAACATCTCCGGGAATAAGGTTAATACATCGATCTTCATCATGAAAGTAACCCTTCCATCGGTTCAATTAAAATCACTTTTTCTTTCACATCTACTTTTTTCACTACATCTTCTATATAAGGAATTAATAGTTCTTTACCGCCTTTTCCTTTCACTACCCAGACATCATTCGCACCTGGAGATAGAATTTCTGTTACCTTTCCAAGCTCTTCTCCGTTTACTGTTGCAACCAAACAGCCTATGATTTCGTGGTAGTAATACTCGCCCTCATTCAGGTCTCCCAGTTGATCTTCTGATATTTTTAGAATACCCTCTCTAAACTTCTCAACCTCGTTAATATTTTCGAACCCCTCAAAAGTTAATAAATCAAAGTTTTTGTGTGTTCGGTGGCTTTTGACCGTTAACTCAATCGGTGTATTTGATTTCGGCATGAACAAATACAATCTTTTGCCGGCTTTATATCGTTCCTCGGGGAAATCCGTTCGAGAAATAACTCTAACCTCTCCTCTTATTCCATGGGTATTTACGATTTTACCGACATTAAACCATTTTTCCATTGTTTATTCACCTCGTATTTCTTCAATGATGCCATCCTTTATGATAATAACAGGCTGTCCGATTCGTTCATCCCATACGTCCCCAACCTTAACTTCAACGAGGGCCTGAACCTCTTTTTCCTTTAACTCACTGCCTATTGGTAGCATATGTAATTGTTCAATTTGAAACTCAAAAAGCTTTTCTTTTTCTTCCCGCTTTCTTAGTTCCTTTTCAAAGTGTTGTTTTAAAGCGCTTGGTTGAAACTTTTTAGTTCTTTCTAGTTTCTTTAACTCGAATTGAAGCTGTTGATATTCTTTTTGCATTTGCAGTTTCCCCGCAAAATATTTTTCAAGCAGCTTCTGTTTACTGGTTTCTGTTAGTATTTGTTTCACCACAACCGTTTGAATCATTTGCACAAGATTGCCTCCCTAAAGCTATTTTGTCCGAGTTCCTCTGCTTTTCTAAGATAGCAAAAAAGAGAGGATTATAAACCCTCCCTTTTATCTAGATGCAAAAAGCTATTCACCAATTTCGAGAAATATTTTCTTTTGTTGTGATGATCCTGCTGCATAAACAACAGTTCTAACGGCCTTTGCAACCCGCCCCTGCTTGCCAATTACCTTTCCCATGTCAGTCTTATTGACGGTTAACTGGTAGGTAATGCGCTGATCTTCCTCGACAACATCCACACGGACATCATCAGGAAAATCAACAAGAGGCTTAACAATCGTTTCGATTAATTGTTTCATAATCGCTCACTAATTACTTGCTAAGTTTAGCATTATGGAATTTCTCCATGATGCCTTCGTTAGAGAAAAGGTTACGAACTGTATCAGATGGTTTTGCACCATTTTGTAACCATTTAAGAGCTAATTCTTCGTTGATGTCAACAATTGCTGGTTGAGCAACTGGATTGTAAGTTCCAACTGTTTCGATGAAACGTCCATCACGTGGTGAACGAGAATCTGCTACTACAATACGATAGAAAGGAGTTTTCTTAGCTCCCATACGCTTTAAACGAATTTTAACTGCCATTTTAAATAAGCACCTCCGAATAGTTTCACACAAGATAGTATATTATCAATTATTAAATCATTTGTAAAGTGTTTTTTCTTTACAGATAGTATTACCAATTTTAAACAGGCATAAACAAACTAGAAAGGTTTAAAAGGGAATTTGAATCCGCCTTTTTTCTTGGCTTTTTGCTGCATTCCTGTCATTTGTTTCATCATTTTCTTCATATCCTCAAACTGCTTTAATAAACGATTTACTTCTGGAACGGTCCTGCCGCTTCCTTTGGCAATCCTTTTTTTACGACTTGAGTTTAGAATTTCAGGATGTGTTTTCTCTTGCATCGTCATCGACCGAATAATTGCTTCGACATGGGCAATCTGTTTCTCGTCGATTTGAATATTGTTTAAACCTTTGATTTTGTTTGCACCAGGCATCATCTTTAACAGTTCATCGAGCGGCCCTAGATTCCGGACCTGACCAAGCTGCTCAAGAAAATCGTCGAGCGTAAAGCTCGCTGTCCGCATTTTCTGCTCCAATTCCTTCGCTTTTTCCTCATCGACATTTGCCTGCGCCTTTTCAATGAGGGTAAGGACATCACCCATCCCCAGGATTCTTGAAGCCATCCGTTCAGGATGAAATGCCTCTAATGCATCCATCTTTTCCCCTAAACCAACGAACTTGATTGGTGTTTGGGTAACGGCACGTATCGAAAGTGCTGCCCCGCCACGAGTGTCCCCATCTAGCTTTGTTAAAACAACACCCGTTAAACCTAGCTGCTCATTAAAGCTTTGCGCTACATTTACAGCATCCTGACCTGTCATCGCATCTACCACTAGGAAGATTTCATCTGGCTTTGTCAGCTCTTTAATGTCCTTTAGCTCGTCCATTAATGCTTCATCAACATGTAAACGACCCGCCGTATCGATTAAGACATAATCATGATGTTCTTCTTTCGCTTTCGCTATAGCTTGTTTAGCTATTTCAACAGGGCTGACCTGATCTCCTAATGAGAAAACAGGCATGTCTAATTGTTTCCCAAGTGTTTGCAGCTGTTTAATGGCAGCTGGTCGATAAATATCTGCTGCTACAAGCATCGGTTTACGATTATACTTTTTACGAAGTAAATTGGCCAGCTTTCCAGTAGTAGTGGTTTTACCAGCACCTTGTAGTCCGACCATCATAATGACAGTAGGTGGACGATTCGAGGCGGCAATTTTACTTTGCTCCCCACCCATTAGTTCAGTCAATTCCTCATTAACAATTTTAATGATTTGCTGACCTGGTGTTAAGCTTTTCAATACCTCTTGTCCTACTGCACGTTCACTGACTTTTTTTACAAAATCTTTCACTACCTTGAAGTTAACGTCTGCCTCTAGTAGAGCAAGACGCACTTCGCGCATCATTTCTTTTACATCCGCTTCCGAGACCTTGCCTTTTCCACGGATTTTTTGGATGGTATTCTGCAGTCGGTCGGCTAATCCTTCAAATGCCATTCATGCCGCCTCCTAATCTAATTTCTCAAGCTCGGCAACCACTTCGAGCATTGCCTGCTTTGAAGGGTGTTCTTCTTTTAACAATTCTCTAACATCTCTTAAAAGCCTGCTGCGCTCTTGAAATTTAAGAAATAATAACAGCTTTTCCTCATACTCCTCGAGCATTGCTTCAGTCCGCTTTATGTTATCATAAACTGCCTGCCGGCTTACATCGTACTCTTCGGCAATTTCTCCGAGCGAGTAATCATCCAAGTAATAGAGAGACATATAGCTTTGTTGCTTTGGGGTTAACAACGAATGATAAAAATCATATAGATAATTCATCCGTGTTGTTTTTTCAAGCATGCTAATCCCTCCCTTGTTAAGTGAAAAGCCTTTACAAAAGTAGTTTACACAGACATCACTTGTCTGTCAAGAAAATATCTTTACAACCATTACTCGGACTTATCTACCTGATCCGCAAACAGTCCATAAACGTATTGCTCCGCATTGAATTCTTGGAGATCGTCCATTTTTTCACCTAAACCGACAAATTTTACTGGTATTTTCAACTCATTACGGATGGCTAGTACAATACCGCCTTTTGCAGTTCCATCTAATTTTGATAATACGATCCCGCTGACATTTGTTGCCTCTTTAAAGGTTTTAGCCTGGATAAGAGCGTTTTGACCGGTAGTTGCATCAAGTACTAAAAGAACTTCATGGGGAGCTCCCGGAACTTCACGTTCAATCACACGCTTAACCTTTTCAAGCTCCTTCATCAGGTTGACTTTGTTCTGCAACCGGCCCGCTGTATCGCAAATCAGAATATCCACGTTTCTAGATTTAGCTGACTTTATGGCATCATACATAACAGCCGCAGGGTCAGATCCTTCAGCCTGCTTAATGACATCTACCCCTGCTCTTTCACCCCATACTTCCAGCTGTTCAATAGCACCTGCACGAAATGTATCTCCTGCCGCAAGTAAAACTGATTTTCCTTCACTCTTAAACTTGTGAGCCAGCTTACCAATGGTTGTCGTCTTTCCAACACCGTTAACTCCAACGAATAGAATAACCGTCAGACCATCTTGTTGAATATTTAAGAGAGAGGTTTGTTCGTCACCAGCATTGTAAATTTCTACTAATTTTTCAGAAATAACACTTTGCACGTCTTGAGGATCTTGAATGTTCCGGCGTTTTACTTCCATCTTCAGTTCTTCTATCAGTTTCATCACTGTATCAAAACCTACGTCTGCCTGGATAAGAATTTCCTCTAGTTCTTCAAAGAAGTCTTCATCTACTTTCCGGTACCTTGCAACCAAGTCATTTACTTTTCCTGAAAAATTATTTCTAGTTTTGGTTAAACCTTCTTTAAACTTTTCCGTTACTACATCTGTCTGTTTTGTAATTTTCTCTTTTAATTTTTTAAAAAAGCTCATTTGTTCACTTCCTACTATTAAGATTCTACTAACTCTCTTGTATCCTCAAGGCGAACAGATACCAGTTTCGAAACACCCGACTCCTGCATGGTTACACCATATAAGACATCCGCTTCTTCCATCGTACCTTTTCTATGAGTAATCACAATAAACTGAGTTTCAGTACTAAATCGCTTTAGGTACTGGCTGAATCGGAATACATTCGCTTCATCCAGAGCAGCCTCTACCTCATCGAGAATGCAAAATGGTACTGGCCGTACTTTCAGTATTGAAAATAATAGGGCAATTGCTGTCAGCGCCCGTTCACCGCCAGATAACAACCCCAAATTTTGTAGTTTTTTACCCGGCGGCTGAGCAACAATTTCAACACCGGTATTTAATAAATCCTCCGGAACTGTTAGTTTTAAATCTGCCCTTCCGCCGCCGAATAAAGCCCGGAAAACAGGTTCAAAGTGTTCACGGATTCCATTAAAGGTTTGCTCGAACCTTCTTTTCATTTCTATATCCATTTCTTCAATGACCTGAAATAGAGTATCCTTGGCTGTTTGAAGGTCATTTTTTTGTTCATTTAAAAACTCATAGCGCTCTGAGACTCGCTCATATTCTTCAATCGCGCCAATATTTACATTCCCCAGTTCTTCAATGGCTAATTTTATTAACTTTACCTTTTTACGGGCTTCTTCGACAGGCAAGGTTAATGGATATTGCTCCTTGGCACCCTCGAAGGAAAGTAAATATTCTTCTCGTAAATGAGCAAGTCGGGTTTCAAGTTCAACATCTAAACGATTCAATTTGACTTCTTCGTCTTTTAACACTTCTACCATACCCTTATGAAGCCGCTTTAGTTCTTTTGCTTCTAATTCAGCATCTTCAAGAGTTGTCAGCATTTGTAAGCGTTCTTGTCTTCTAGAAGAAATCAGTTTTATCGTTTCTTCTTTATCCTGCTGTTTTCGGCTAGCCGCCATTTCCAACTGCTCTTCTCCCGAACTATTGGAAGACATTTCCGAAGTTAGTAATTGAAGATCCTCTGTATACAGTGTAAGTCTTTGCTCACTATCCTCTAATTCTCCAGCCAGTAAGGAGAAGCGCTCTTTTGTATTGGTAAACTGTTCATTCTTAGCAGCAAATTCAATTTTCAAATCATATATCTCGTTAATTAAGGATTCTTTGGATGTCTGATCATGATTCTTTTGTTCTGTTAATTTCGCAATTTGCCCATCTAGATCAGCAATTTTATCTTTAAAGTTGTCCAGTTCTTCAAAGAGCACTTGCCTTCGCTCCGTTAAGGTTTCCTGTTCATCGGTGAATTGTCCTTTTTCTAGGTCATAAAGAGCTAACCGGTCATTAATATTCTTTTCCTCTGATTCTGTCTGCCGAAGATCGCCTTTTAATGATTGCTCCTCAAGTCTTAATTCCTCGCCAAACTTTCTCATCCTCTCCATCTCTTGTTCGTGTAATTGAACTTCTTCTTTTAAGGATTTAACAAGTTTTTCAAGACTCTCGGTTTTCCCACTCATTATCCCGAGTTTTTCTTTTAATTCTTCAAGTTCGCCTTTTCGCGTTAGTATGGATGTCGTTTTTTGTTTGACTGCGCCTCCAGTCATGGAACCGCCGGGATTTACAATATCCCCATCAAGAGTTACAAGCCGGCAGCGATATTGGAGGATTTTAGCCAGTTCGTTAGCACCCTTTAAATCTTTAGTAATAACGACATTCCCTAACAGATTATTAATAACTTCTGAATATTTGTGGTCAAACGTTACAAGACTGACGGCACTGCCTATCAATGAAGGGTGGTTTTGAATCGATGACAGCTGAACAGAAGACAATGGTCTGCCTTTAATAACACTTAACGGCAGGAGTGTAGCTCTGCCAAAAGAATTTTGCTTTAAATATTGAATGGCTGCCCGTGCGTTTTGCTCGTTATCTACGACAATATGCTGCAGGGCACCGCCTAAAGCTGTTTCAAGTGCTGTTTCATATTCTTTTGGTACAGTAACAAGTTCGGCTACTGCTCCCTCGATGCCATGAAGCTTTTTCCCGCGTGCCTTTAAGACTTCTTTAACTCCCTGGAAGAAGCCGGAGTAATCCTCTTCTAATTCCTCAAGCATGTCTTTTCTTGATTTAGCCTGTTGGAGAAATTGATAGGCCTGGTACAGGGTTTTTTCTTGTTTTTGATAATTATTTCTTACATTTTCAAGCTTGCGTTGCTGCTCCCTATAGCGGACAACTTGGTCCTCTAACTTTTGTTGAATTTTTTCGAGTGAGGACTCAATTTTTTGCTTTTGGGCTTGAATAACAAGGCGTTCTTCAATAAATCTTTCATTATCCGTATCTAGACGAGAGCTCCTTACTTCCTGCTGCTTAAGCTGCTGCTCGATATATTTGCATTCATTTTTTGCTCCTGCTTGAGCATTAAGGATTTCAATATATTCGGTTTTTAATAATTCAATTTTTTCATCGATGTTCTCTGTAAATAATGCTAATTTTTCTTGTCTTACCTTTAGCTGTACTTGAAGAGCTATTACCTGCTCTTCTAAGCTTTTCACTAGTTCATGCTGCCCGTCTCTAGTTTCTTTTAACAGCTTAATTTTTTCAGTTAACTCTGCAATATTTTTTTCAAGTTGTCCACGATTTTGTGAGGCATTCTTTTTCCGTTCTTTTAATACTTCTTTTCTGCCTTCCAACTTCTCAAGTTCTTCACTTGCATGCAGAAGTACATTTTGTAAATCATTAATGGAGTCATCAAGCGCTTGAATGTGATCACGAATCTCTTCTATTTTTGCTTCCTTAATTTGAAGCTGAGAAGACAGCTTTATTTCATCTTCTTGACGTTCCTCGAGCTGACGGGATAATTTTTCCCATTTTTGATGAAGATCTTCAATATCATAAACCGTTAAAGCCACTTCTATTTTTTCCAGCTCTTCTTTTTTCTCTAGATAGTCTTTTGCCATGGATGCTTGAATTTTAAGCGGTTCTACCTGGCTTTCAAGTTCATGTAAAATATCATTTACCCGGTTTAAATTTTCCTGCGTTTCTGTAAGCTTTGATTCTGCTTTTTTCTTACGATTTTTATATTTTAAAACACCCGCTGCTTCCTCAAAAATTGTTCTTCTGTCCTCGGCTTTACTGTTTAAGATTTCTTCCACTTTTCCTTGGCTGATGATCGAAAATGCTTCTCTGCCAAGCCCGGAATCCATAAATAAATCAATAATGTCCTTTAGACGGCACGGCTGCTTATTAATTAAGAATTCACTATCACCCGAACGAGTCACTCTTCTTGTTACACTAACCTCGTTGTAATCAATGGATAACTTCTCATCCTGGTTATCCAGAGTTAACGTTACCTCAGCGTAATTCAAGGGCTTCCTCGTATCACTTCCTGCAAAAATGATATCTTCCATCTTTGTGCCTCTTAGAGATTTAGCAGATTGTTCCCCTAACACCCAGCGAATCGCATCCGTAATATTACTTTTACCGCTCCCGTTAGGACCCACAACAGCCGTAACTCCAGGAACAAAATCCACCCCAATGCGGTCCGCAAAAGATTTAAAGCCAATGATGTCCAACCGTTTTAAATACATATCTAATCCTCCCTAAACCTTGGCCGGAATCTCTCCTTAGCATATTCTGTTTTTACAATGTTGTTTTTGCTTTTAAAACCTCTAATGCCTGCTGGGCGGCATGCTGTTCTGCTTCTTTTTTTGATCTTCCTGTCCCAACCCCTAACTCTTCACCATTTAATGAAACACGGGAAACAAATTCTTTATTGTGGGCTGGGCCTTTTTCAAGGAGGACACGATACTCAATGACACCTGTCCCATCTCGTTGAACCAATTCCTGCAGTTGACTTTTAAAATCCATCACATGAGAAAAAGCACCCTCATTAATCTTAGGGAATACAATTTTATCTAAAAACTCAATGACCTGCTCAAGTCCTTTATCCAAATAGAGTGCACCAATAAATGCTTCGAAAACGTCCGCTAAGAGCGCCGGTCTTTCACGGCCGCCCGTCATCTCCTCACCTTTCCCTAATAATATCAGCTGACCGAAACTGAGTTCGTTTGCTAAAGTTACGAGGGAAGGTTCACAGACGATGGCCGCTCTGAGTTTAGTCAACTCACCTTCACTCATCATTTGATATTTTTTAAAAAGGAATTGAGAAACAGTAAGTTCTAGTACAGCATCTCCTAAGAATTCAAGCCTTTCGTTATCTTCATAAGGCTTACGGCGATGCTCATTCACATAGGATGAATGAGTAAAAGCTTGCTTTAATAATTTTTCATTTTCAAAATGAATACCGATCTTTTCTTGAAAATCCTTAAATTGATTTTCGATTGCGCGATTGTTCATTTCTTTTTCTTTACCTTTTCTGCGCATTAAAGTCTCCACCTTGCATAAATTTTACATCTACTTATAGTTTAAAAAAACAAAACCCAAAACGCAAAGAAACCTGGCAGTAATTTTAAAACTGCCAAGTTCTATAATACAGAAGAAAGCTCCGTTTGAAAACGGAGCTTTACAGAAATCTAACGATATTATTGCTTGCTATTTATGTAATTAACAGCATCACCAACTGTGCCGATTTTTTCAGCATCATCGTCAGAAATTTCCATATCAAACTCATCTTCTAATTCCATGACTAATTCCACTACATCTAGTGAATCAGCACCAAGATCTTCTTTGAAAGATGCTTCAAGAGTTACTTGAGACTCATCTACACCTAGACGATCCACGATGATTTTTGTTACACGTTCTAAAACCTCTGCCATGTCATTCACCTCCCCTCAAGCTATTATAGAGTATTTCCGATAAATATCAACTTAATATTGTCTAGCTCCAGCGCCTAGGCGCTTCCGCTTTTCTTATTACATCACCATACCACCGTCAATATGCAAGGTTTGACCTGTCATATAGGAAGCATCGTCAGAGGCAAGGAATGCCGTTACTTTTGCAATGTCTTTCGGTTCACCGAAACGTGCCAACGGAATTTGCTTTAGCATCTCCGTTTTAACTTCTTCGGTTAATTTATCAGTCATATCGGTTGTAATAAAACCAGGTGCAATTGCGTTTACAGTAATATTACGGGAAGCAAGCTCTTTAGCAGTTGTTTTCGTTAAACCAATCACTCCTGCTTTAGCCGCAACATAATTTGCTTGTCCTGGATTTCCGCTAACACCAACAATGGAAGCAACATTGATAATTCTGCCCACACGCTGCTTCATCATTTGTCTTGTTACGGCTTTTGTGCAAAGGAAAACACCTTTAAGATTGATGTTGATAACATCATCCCATTCTTCCTCTTTCATTCTCATTAGTAAATTGTCTTTCGTTATGCCTGCATTATTTACTAATATATCCAATGTACCGAAACGTTCAATCGTTTCCTTTACCATTGACGTCACTTCATCACTGTTGGAAACATCACATTTAACGGCAAATGCCTCTCTTCCAAGCGCTTTAATCTCATCCACTACTTCATTTGCTTTTCCTTCGCTTCCGGCATAGTTAACGGCAACATTTGCTCCTTGTCTTGCAAGCTCTAAGGCAATCTCTCTGCCAATCCCTCTTGAAGCACCGGTAACTAAGGCAGCTTTTCCTTCTAACGTCATAGTGTTTCCTCCTTTAGTGCATCGATCACAGCTTGGCAGCTAGCCTCATCCGAAACGGAATAGGTTTTAACCGAGCGGTTGATTTTCTTAATCAAACCTGATAGTACTTTGCCAGGGCCAATTTCAATAAATGTATCGACACCAAGTTGAATCATCTTCTCAACTGAATCTTCCCATAAAACAGGTGAGTATAGCTGTTCAATTAAGTTTTCTTTCATTTCAGCAGCAGTACTCATTGGGTTTGCTGATACATTAGCTATTACTGGAATAGCTGCATCCTGTATTTGAAGCTTATCCAACACTTCACGAAGCTGACTTGCAGCAGGTTTCATTAACGACGAATGAAACGGACCGCTTACTTCTAATGGAATCACCCTTTTGGCTCCTGCCTGCTTTGCATTTTCTCCAGCTATTTCTACACCTTTTCGGGATCCAGAGATAACAATTTGTCCAGGACAATTTAGGTTTGCCAGTGAAACAGGGTTTCCAGAGTTATTGACTTCCTCTGTAACCGCAGCAAGACTGTCGCGATCAAGTCCTAAAACAGCAGCCATTGTCCCTTCTCCATTTGGGACGGCGCTTTCCATAAATTCGCCTCTTTTTCTGACAGCATATACCCCTTCTTCAAAAGTAAGAGCACCTGCTGCTACAAGCGCGGTATATTCGCCAAGACTGTGACCTGCAGCAAAATCGGGCTTTATTCCCGATTGCTTGAACCTTTCCAATATCGCGATACTTGTCGTTAATAACGCGGGCTGAGTGTTTACTGTTTTCGTTAACTCCTCCTGTGGTCCTTCAAAAATAAGCGTACTTAATTTAGTGTTAAGCGTTTCATCCGCTTTTTCAAAGTAAGCATTTACTTCAGGATGTTGGTCAGCTAACTCTTTTCCCATCCCAACTACTTGAGAGCCTTGTCCTGGAAATACAAATGCAATTTTACCCATATAACGCACTCCTTCCTAAATTTCAACTTTTGTATTACTGGTTTCCTCAATTGTCTTTTTAATTAATGAAACTACATCCTTTTCAACCATTTCTCTTGTCTGACGAATCGCACTAAAAATGGATTGGCTGTTTGAGGATCCATGTGCTTTAATGACTGGGGCCTTTAAACCAAACAATCCTGCACCGCCATATTCCGAGTAATCGAGCTTGTCTTTCAAGGTTTTAAATTCGGGTTTTAATACCGCCGCAGCTAATTTACTTTTCAAACTGCTCATTAGCGATGTTTTTAGCATTTTAAACATTGAAAGTGCTGTACCTTCAACTGTCTTTAATACCATGTTGCCGGTAAAGCCGTCAGTGACGACCACATCTGCTGCCCCATCAAGCAGTTCCCGTGCTTCAACATTACCGACAAAATTTAGATTTGCCTGTTTTAACAAGTTAAACGTTTGTTTCGTCAGTTCATTTCCCTTTTTTTCTTCTGTTCCAATATTTAAAAGTCCGACTCTAGGATTTTCAATCCCTCTAACCTTTTTACTGTAAACGGAACCCATTATTGCATATTGCAGTAAATGCTCTGGTTTCGCATCAACGTTGGCCCCAACGTCTAATAGGAGAAAGCCCTCACCGCCAATGGTTGGAAGGGTTGGCGATAGTGCAGGACGGTCGATACCCTCCACTCTGCCAACTACAAACAATCCTGATGCCATTAATGCTCCTGTATTACCTGCAGAAATACATGCATCGGCCAGTCCATCCGCAACCTGGCGGGCAGCTAAGACCATCGAAGCATCCTTTTTCTTGCGGACTGCCCTAACCGGTTCGTCTGTTCCTAAGATAATCTCATCTGTATGTAAAATCGTGATACGTTCTTGATTTGTTAAGTATTCTTTAATTTTATTTTCGTCCCCGACAAGGGTAATATGTATATCTGGAAATGCTGCTATAGCTTTCATGGCACCGAGCACGATTTCCTTTGGAGCATGGTCGCCGCCCATTGCATCGATTGCTAGTTTCATTGGTCTCAATCCTTTAGTTGTTTTTAGAACGGTACATTTCAAATTCACCTTTAAAAACAAGTTCATTATTAACGTAACTATTTACTTCCACGATTGTTCTGCCGGTTCCATCATCAATTTTCATCACTTTTGCTTTGGCAATTACCCGTTCTTCCTGTTTTACCGAACGCTTAAACTGAATATTGGCTTTAGCTGTTAAAGCTAATTCATCGTTTATAACTGCCACTGCCAGTGAATTAGCCTGCGCAAAAACATGATGTCCTCTGGCAATTTTATTACGCTTAAATACATGTTCTGCTCTTACATCAAATATCGAAATAGCGCTTGAATCCAATTCAATATCAATAATCTCACCAATTACTTCTTCTATAGGCAATGAACGAACTTCATCTTCAAACTTTTTTTCAGCAACATTTTTAATTCGCTCTCGTAATTCAGGAATGGACAATTCTAGTCGATCCAGACGGATTGTTTGCACACTTACTTGAAATTTCTCAGCAAGGTCTTCATCCGTAATAAATGGATTCTCCTTAATCGTCTCCGTTAAAAGCTGCTGTCGTTCTTTTTTTGATCTTCTCATAACTAACCCACCGTCCGAGATCTTATGACTAGGTACTAATAGTAGTATAAAATTTGAAAAAGCAGATTGCAAGGATAAGTTTCTTTATCTTACAACCTGCTTTTTCTGATAAAAGGATATCAATCCAGTTTTTCACCTTCAAGTACCCCTGTATTTTCGAGTTGTGATCTTAAGTATTCGTACTCCTTCGATGTCCAGAAGGCTTGAGATTGAATCATGAGCGATGCATCATTTCTGGCTGTCTCAAGTGCCCGGTAATCATGTACCATGTCTGCAAGCTTAAATTCGGGAAGACCACTTTGCTTCTTTCCAAAAAAATCTCCAGGGCCGCGCAGTTCAAGATCTTTTTCACTTAATACAAATCCATCATTTGTTTCTGTCATGATTCTCATTCTTTCTTGTCCAACCTCTGTTTTCGGGTCAGCAAGTAAAATGCAATATGATTGCTCACTCCCCCTGCCTACACGCCCTCTAAGCTGATGCAATTGGGAAAGACCGAATCTTTCCGCATCGTAAATCACCATCATTGTCGCATTCGGAACATTGACTCCAACTTCTACAACAGTCGTGGACACTAGCACCTGTACTTCGTTGCCGCTAAAGAGTTTCATCACTGTGTCCTTCTCCTCAGAGCTAAGTCTTCCATGCATCAGTCCAACCTTAAAACGATTTTGAAAATAGGTACTTAATGTTGTATGAACATCAATCGCATTCTGAACATCAAGCTTGTCTGATTCCTCAATTAAAGGACAAATGACGTATGCCTGATGCCCTTTCACTAGTTCTTTCTCTACAAAGGACAGGACACGTTCGAGCATTTCCGGCTTAGCCCAATAGGTTTCAATCGCTTTTCTTCCGGCCGGCATTTCATCAATAATCGATACGTCCATCTCACCAAATACTGTAATCGCTAAAGTTCTTGGAATGGGTGTGGCTGTCATAAATAACACGTCGGGATTCTCACCTTTTTCACGTAATACCCGCCGCTGTTCAACCCCAAAACGATGCTGTTCATCCGTTATAACAAAGCCTAACTTATGAAATGTAACTTCATCTTGGATCAACGCATGGGTTCCTATTAAAATGTCCACGTTTCCATCAGCTAATGCCTGCAGGATTTCCCTTCTTCGTTTCCCCTTGATAGAGCTAGTTAAAAGTTCACACTTTATCCCAAAAGGTTCTAACAATCTCTTTAATGATTCCGAATGCTGCTCCGCCAAAATTTCAGTTGGCACCATTAATGCCCCCTGATAGCCTGCCGTTACACTTGCATATAAACCAATGGCAGCGACAACCGTTTTCCCTGAACCGACATCCCCCTGTAACAACCGATTCATTCTAAGGGGAGATTTTAAGTCTGTTAAAATTTCATTAACTACCCTGTTTTGAGCATTTGTTAATGGAAAAGGCAAACTTTCAATAAATTTGTTCACCTTTGTCTCCTGATAGTTTTGTTCCAGTCCGGGGGAGTGCTCACGCTCAAATTTCCTTAGCCCCTGCATCTTTAACTGAAATTGTAAAAACTCCTCATAGACAAGGCGGCGCCTCGCTTGCTTGACCGACTCCTGGTTAAGAGGAAAATGCATAGCCTTTAATGCATCCTTTCGATTAACCAGGCGGTACTTATTCACAAGGGATAGGGGAAGGGTCTCCTCAATATAGTCCCCATATTGCTGAAATGCGAGTTGAATGAACTTCCTCATCCCTTTTGCAGTTATTTTACCTCTTAATGAATATACAGGTTCAAAATCCTTCGTCTTATTATTTTGACCTGATTGCATTTCACTAGCAGTTATCGTCTGTCTGTGGGCATCCCATTTACCGGTGATGGTAATCGTTTCATTCATGACAATTTTATTTTTTAAATACGGCTGATTAAAAAATACAACCTTAATTAAATATTGTCCTACGAACATGCGAAACATTAATTTTGATTTCTTCCGTCCATAATAGGCAAGAGAAGGCTCGCTATGAACCTTCCCTTCTAGCGTAACCTTCTCCTCATGCTTTACGTCGACTAAGTCTCGCAGCCGATAGTCTTCATATCGATATGGGAAATACTCCAATAAATCCTGTATTGTGTAAATCTTCATTTCTGCCAGATTTTCAGCCGTTTCTTCTCCAATTCCCTTTAATACTAATACTGATTGTTTTAGATTTGGATTCACTTTTTCAGCGGAATACCGAAGATCTTGGCTTCGAGTTCACGACCTGTCGGTGTTGCCGCCAACCCTCCCTGTGCTGTTTCTTTTAATGCAGTTGGCATGGATTGACCAATTTTAAACATCGCTTCAATTACTTCATCACAAGGGATTCTGCTTGTAATTCCTGCTAAAGCCATATCAGCCGCAACCATCGCATTGGCTGCACCCATCGCATTTCTTTTCACACAAGGTACTTCAACTAAACCAGCAACGGGGTCACAAACAAGCCCCAGCATATTTTTTAATGTAATCGCCATCGCTTCCGCACATTGTTCCGGGCTGCCTCCGGCCATTTCAACAATAGCAGCTGCCGCCATCCCTGATGCAGACCCTACCTCTGCTTGACATCCACCCGCTGCTCCAGAAATCGAGGCATTGTTTGCAACAACAAATCCAAAAGCCCCTGCAGTAAATAGAAAAGATATCATTTGTTCTCTTGTCGGATTTAGTTTCTCCTTCACTGCAAATAATGTCCCCGGGACTACCCCTGCTGACCCAGCAGTAGGGGTGGCACAAATCGTCCCCATCGCAGCATTTACTTCATTCGTTGCGACTGCTTTACTTACGGCATCAAGTATCGTTTTTCCTGATAAAAAGTTTCCTTTTTCAATATAATTTTGGAGAAGAACAGCATCTCCACCGGTTAATCCCGAGTGAGAGGTTACACCTTTAAGGCCTCGTTCTACTGCTTCTTCCATCACAGTTAAATTTCTGTCCATAAACTTAAGGACTTCTTCCCTCGTTCTACCGGTCACAGTTACTTCTTGTTCAATCATAATATCTGAGATTTTTTTATTTTGACTAATTGCTAACTCTACTAATTCTGCTACATTACGAAACAATGGCCTTCCCCCTTTTTGTATTAGTCTACAATCCTCGTTACTTTTAAGATGTTCGGAAGCTTTTCTAATTCATGAAGGATTTTATTTTCTATGTTTTGATCCACTTCAATCGTCATTAAGGCTAGTTTTCCTACTTCTTTTCGGGATACCTCCATATGTCCGATATTGATTTCATATTTCGCTAGTACATTAGATACACTTGCAATTGCCCCAAAGCGATCATTATGGACGACCAATATCGCAGGATGATTTCCTGATAGCTTTAATTCAAAACCATTTAATTCGGTCACTTCAATTTTTCCACCGCCAATAGAGATCCCTACTAATTCTAATTCCCCTTTATCATCACCGATGATGACTCTTGCCGTGTTAGGATGGTCGGTTACGGCTTCTTCCTCAATAAAGCGGAGTTTGATCCCGCGTTCCTTCGCTATGTCAATGGCATTAATAATCCTTGTGTCATCGGTTTCAAAATCCAGTAAGCCGCCAACAATGGCAACATCGGTACCATGTCCTTTATATGTTTTGGCAAAAGAGCCATATAATGAAATGTTTGCCCATTTTGGTTCTCTTCCAAATAAACTTCTTGCTACTTTACCAATTCGTGCCGCACCTGCAGTATGTGAACTAGATGGACCTATCATAACAGGACCAATTATGTCAAAAACACTTCTGTATTTCATCAGCCTCTCCCCCTTGGGAAATTCATCTATTTATCCATTTATATTTATAACACATAATAATTAAAAAAGAAGGGTTTCCCCTTCTTTTTTAATTATTATTCAATTGCAAAAATAAATGAGTATAGTGGTTGTTTTCCGTTATGAAGTTCAACTTCTACATCTTCATAATTTTCTTCAACAAATTTTACAAGAGCATTAACTTCAGTTTCTGATACATCCTCGCCGTAAATGATGGTTAAGATTTCAGAATCTGCATCTAACATTTCAGTCAGCAGCTCTTGGGCCACTATGCTCTTATCTTTATTTTTTACGATAATTTTCCCTTCAGCAATTCCCATAAAATCATCTTTTTCAATCTCTAAACCGTCAATTTGCGTGTCACGGACAGCATAGGTAATCTGTCCTGTCTTAACTTGTTGCATAGCCTCTGTCATTGCAGCTTTGTTTGCATCTGCATCTGTGCCTGGATTGAATGCTAATAAGGCAGAAAGGCCTTGAGGAACCGTCTTAGATGGAATTACATAAATTTCTTCATCCGAAACGTCTGCGGCTTGTTCTGCTGCCATAATAATATTTTTATTATTAGGCAGAATAAATACCTTTTTTGCATTTACAGAATTTACCGCTTTCACAATATCCTCTGTGCTTGGATTCATGGTTTGCCCGCCTTCGATTACAGCGTGCGCTCCAATACTCCTAAATAAATCTGCAACACCAGAACCCATCGACACAGTCACAATACCATATTCCTGCTTTTCTTTTGGAGCCTTCGGTTTGTCAGAAACTAATGGAGTAGTTTCTCCGACTATATTCGAATGCTGCTGGCGCATGTTTTCAATTTTCATATTAATTAAACTGCCGAACTGTTGTCCGTAGTTTAAGCAATTTCCGGGCTGCTCTGAATGGATATGAACCTTTACAACCTCGTCATCCGCAATAACGAGTAATGAATCACCCAGCTTACTTAAATCATTACGGAAGTTTTGTTCATTAAAAGGTCGTTTTGCTATTTTTTCCTGCTCAAACTTGACCATAAATTCAGTACAATATCCAAAAACGATATCCTCTGTATTCATATGGCTTTGAACGCTCTTATGGTGTTCTGCATTTACCATTTCATCCATTGAAGGAAGAGTCTCAGGTGAATCAGGGAGCTTTTCCCCTTTTAATTCAGCAAGAAAGCCTTCATAAACAAAAACTAACCCTTGGCCGCCGCTATCGACAACTCCAACTTCTTTCAATACTGGAAGTAAATCAGGTGTGCGCTTAAGCGAGGCTTTGGCTTCTTTAAGGGTTTCCTCCATGACAACGATAATATCATTGGATTTTTGTGCCGCTTGGACTGCCTTTTTTGCAGAGTCCTTTGCAACGGTTAAGATTGTACCCTCAACAGGTTTCATTACAGCCTTATAAGCTGTCTCAACTCCAGACTCAAAAGCATCGGCAAACTCTTTTGCGGAAATCGTCGCTTTTGTTTCAACGGCTTTTGAAAAACCACGGAATAATTGGGAGAGTATAACTCCCGAGTTTCCACGGGCCCCCATCAGAAGCCCTTTTGATAGAGCTGCTCCAACCTTTCCGATATGTTCCTGTACATTATTTTTAACTTCCTTTGCCCCGGAGGTCATCGATAAGTTCATATTTGTTCCTGTATCACCATCGGGCACAGGAAAAACGTTTAATGCATCAACCATTTTGGCATTGGCTGCTAAGTGATTCGCACCTTGAATCACCATTTCTGCAAAACGTTTTCCATCTAAAGCTGTTATAGACACAAACTTTCCTCCTCACTACGGGTTCGTCACACGAACTCCCTGAACGTAAATGTTTACCGAGTCAACGGCAAGTCCAACGGTCTTATCGAGTGTGTATTTAACCTTTGATTGCACGTTATGAGCAACCTCGGAAATTTTCGTTCCATAGCTAACAATTATATACATATCAATATGTACCTCTTCATTTTCCTGGCGAACAATAACTCCACGAGTAAAATTTTCTCTTCGTAAAATCTCTGTTAGACCGTCTTTAATTTGGTTCTTAGAAGCCATACCGACGATACCGTAACAATCGATTGCGGCTCCTCCAGCGATGGTGGCGATTACTTCATTGGAAATATCAATTTGTCCGTACTTGTTTTTTAGTTCAATGGACATGAATCGTTCCCCCTTATGGAATTTGCTTCTTGACTAAAGCCATTTTACTATAGTCAAGTTCATTTTAAAAGTCATACTTCCTCACATTAATTAGCGCACAAAATAAATGCCTATGTCAAGGTATTTTTCTTGAAAGGTTTTATAACAACTATTGCAATACAATAAGTTGTGTGATAAATTATTAAAGTATCTTTAGACAATAACGTCAATGCTGTATAAAGCTTTTGGTAATAAGGAGGGAAATCATTATGCCACGTAAATGTGTTGTAACTGGTAAGAAAACAACAACTGGTAACGCTCGTTCTCACGCTATGAACGCTAACAAGCGTACATGGGGTGCTAACTTACAAAAAGTACGTATTCTTGTTGATGGAAAGCCAAAGCGTGTTTGGGTTTCTGCAAGAGCACTAAGATCTGGTAAAGTAGAACGCGTATAATCTCTGGGGCATCCTATCTGGATGCCCTTTAATTATTATTCTCCCTAACCCTCAAAAATAAAAGTACCCAAATATATGGGTACCCTTAAGCCTTTCTTCTATTCATTCTTTTTAAATGCACCAATCATCGCTCGGACAAGTCCACCTAAAAATTTCGGCAGTTTAATTGTATAAAACTTCATATTGTCCCTCCTCACCATCTCACCGGTCTAACTTTCTCTCGTACGCCCTTACTATTCTATTCAAACGGACGAAATCAGTACCTCTTTAAAAAGTCTTTTTATCATCACTTCTTACCACTAATAATATGCCTTTCGAAAATGAAAAAGTACCATAATCACTAATAAGTTCATTACTAATACATAGTGTACTTCCAATGTTAATATGACGATTATTTAGTGGATATTTGAAGCCATTAAGAGTAAGATCTTCTACAGATAAGGTTTGCGGGATAAACGATATGTATTTTTTTTCCGGGCTTTTTTCTATCTGGTAGCTTCCAGGACCTCTTAAAAATAAGCTGTTTTGCTGATCAATTAATGAAATATCTACTTTATTACCTTCCAGTAACGGCTTGAATAATAATTGGATGTTAGCAAATGTGTGATCTATTCTTCCCCCTGTTGCACCGAAAATTCGGATCTCTTCTGCATCCTGTTGAATGGCCCAGTTTAACGCTAGTTCCATATCGGTTTCATCTTTCTCCGGTTTAAACCTGTTCATTTGTTCCACTTGCCGTTCAATCACTTGTAACTCTGCTGCTGTTACCGAATCAAAATCACCAAATGCCATAAAGGGCCTAATATTTTTTTCAAGGAGAATAAAAACCCCGCGGTCAACCCCGACCCATATCAAATCTTCCCCAGAATATTCTTTTAAATCTGGAAGCAGTTCGGCAGGGCCTCCGGCTACAATATTTATTTTCATTGTATACCCTCATTTCCATAAGCAAAAAGCCAGCAATTATAAGCCGGCTTTCTACTTTTACCCTCTGATTAATGATATTGCTTTCTCATAGTCCTCTTGATTATAAATAGCAGAACCTGCAACAAGGACCGTTGCCCCTGCTTCGATACATAATTTTGCTGTTTCAGGATTCACACCGCCATCAATTTCAATTTCGATGTCAACTCCCTTTGTTTCAGCCATTTCTTTAACCTTCTTGATCTTAGGCAGGACCTCAGGTATGAACTTTTGCCCTCCAAATCCCGGGTTTACTGACATTAATAAAACCATCTCAATATCAGGTAGAATATGCTGTATGGTTTCCACCGGAGTAGCTGGATTCAGTACAACACCTGCTTTGATACCAAAAGATTTAATATGATGAATAGTTCGGTGGAGATGACGGCACGCTTCTACATGTACAGTGATATAATCAGCACCAGCTTTGGCAAAAGCCTCAATGTACTGATCTGGATTTTCAATCATAAGATGTACATCAAGCGGCAGTTTGGTTACAGGGCGGATCGCATCTACGATTAACGGTCCAATCGTAATATTGGGAACGAAATGTCCGTCCATAACATCCACATGAATATAGTCCGCTCCAGCTTTTTCTACAGCCAGGATTTCTTCTCCCAATTTTGAAAAATCAGCTGAAAGGATAGAGGGTGCAATTTTCACCATCTTTAATACCTCGGCTTTCTATCTTTTATTTCTTGCAGAAAATCTAAATAATGCTCGTATCTATGCTTGGCAATTTCCATTGATTCTACTGAAGATTTTACTGCACATTTCGGCTCACTTACATGGAGGCAGCCGCGGAATTTACAATTCTCACTTTGTTTTGCCATTTCCGGAAAACAATAGGTAAGTTCCTCTGCTTCGATATCGGCGAATTCCAGAGAACTAAACCCGGGGGTATCCGCGACTAAGCCATTCCCAATATGAATGAGTTCCACATGACGGGTCGTGTGTTTTCCCCTGCCCAAATGCGCGGAGATATCGTTTGTCTTTAAATCTAAATCAGGACGCAGAACATTTAATAAAGATGATTTTCCAACACCTGATTGTCCAGCAAATACCGATATTTTATCCGCAATATGTGGAGATAACTCCTCAATACCAGCTTCCGTCTCTGACGAAGTCAGGATTACTTCATAGCCGATTTTTCTATATTGAGCAGCATATTGCTCAATTTGCTGAAGTTGTTCGTTATTCGTTAAATCTATTTTTGTTATACAGATCAGTGGCTCAATGTGATTGTATTCAACTAAGACCAAAAAACGGTCTAAAAGGACTGGGCTAAAATCAGGTTCAACGGCTGAAAAAACAAGAATGGCTTGATCCACATTTGCAATCGGCGGCCGAATTAACTCGTTCTTTCGAGGTTTTACCTCTAATAAATAGCCTTCACGTTCATTTTCCGCTTGAAAAATCACTTCATCACCAACAAGAGGGGTAATCTTGTTCTTCCGGAAAACCCCTCTTCCTCGGCATTGTATTAATTCATTTTCATGCAGTACATAATAAAATCCACTTAATGCTTTTACAATTTTGCCTTCTGGCATAGCAACACTCCTTGCCTCTTTTCATATCAAATACGCTTATCTTTCCCAAGAATGAAAATAAAAAAACTATTATTGAGATTCTGGATATGGTACAGATTGCTCTTCTATTACTTGACTGTCTCTTACAACCTTATAACCAGCTTCACCCTCGAATGGTACGAGGAGGTCAATTTTAATTTTCGTTGTTGATGTTATGGTAAAGCTTTCTGCCGGTGTGGTCATACTGCGGTTTACATCCTGAATATAAATGAAAACTTCTTGTTTTTGACCAGGCTCTTCGGCAGTGTACTCAATTGTAATATCAACTGTAACTGGTTTATGAGGCTTTTCCTCTTTCCCCTTAGAAATAACGACGGTAACCTTATCACCCTTGTTCATTTCTGTTCCAGATGGGGGATTTTGCGAAATAATCATACCGGCAGGGATTGTATCATGAAACTGTTCCTGTGATGCATCCATTGTTAGTCCGACTGAATTTATATAATCCTGCGCCCCTTGGGTATTATACTGGGTTAGATCCCTCAATAGAATTTTTTCAGGACCTTTACTAACCTCAAATTCTATAACTGTATCTTCCGGTACAACTTCTTCTCCGCTCTCAGGGTTTTGACTCAGAATGGTGCCTGGCTCACTCTCATCGTACACTTCTGTTATCTCAATATCTTTAAAATTGTAATTATCTAATAACCGGACAACATCATCATAATTACGGTTCACATAATCTGACAATTCATATTTTTCTTTTCCCAGGCTAATATAAATTGCAACAGAAGAAGTTTCTTTCACAGTAGTGCCTTCTTCAGGATTGGTTTTAATGACTCTGCCTTCTTCTATTTCCTCATCATGAATCTCGATTTCTTCGGACACAACCAACCCTTGTGATTCCAGTGTCGACACCGCTTCATCGACTTCCATTCCACTCACGTCTGGTATGGTAATGTCTTTAGCCGATAATAAACCAGGTAAAAAAGTAATGGCTAACACTCCAAGTAAAGTCAATACAAAAAAAGTTGAAATTAAGATAAAAGGCCATTTTTTCCGTTTTTTCTTTTCATTTTCTTTTTTAGGTTTATCGGTTGGATTTTGAGTTTTTTCCTGACTATGAATTAATGTTTCATCCAAATTCTTAAGAGGTTTATCATTGGTTATTACGGGTATTGCTTTTGTAGCTTCATCATCAACCGGAATAACAAACTTTGGTTCATTCATCCGTTCCGGATCTAGTGCAGTTCTTAAATCCTCCTCCATTTCATCAACACTGTTATAACGATGGAATGGATCTTTAGCCGTTGCCTTTAATACAATATTTTCAACACTTTGAGGTATAGAAGAATTCCATCTTCTAACAGATGGTGTTTCTGATTGCAAGTGTTTGAGCGCAATCGAAACAGCAGATTCACCCGAGAAAGGCAATCGGCCTGTAAGTAATTCAAACATCACAATTCCTAATGAATAAATATCCGATTTTTTATTTGCCATCCCTCCGCGGGCTTGTTCAGGTGATAAATAGTGTACAGACCCAAGAACGGAATTGGTTTGCGTAATACTTGTTGCACTTAGAGCCATTGCAATTCCAAAATCGGTAATCTTCACATTACCGAAACGGTCGACAAGGATATTATGAGGTTTAATATCACGATGAACGATATGATTTTGATGGGCATGGGAAATGGCTGATGTCAATTGTTTCATAATCTCAAGAGTTTCCTCTACTCTTAAGGGTGAACTTTGTTGTATGTATTGTTTTAATGTTTGACCATCAACATATTCCATTACAATATAATAAAGATCCTTTTCTTCCCCAACATCATAGATATTTACTATATTTGGGTGGGCAAGACTTGTGGCAGATTGTGCTTCCCTGCGGAATCGGCGAATAAATTCTTCATCATTGGCAAAGTCCAAACGCAGCATTTTAACAGCGACGTCCCGGTCAAGGATCATATCGTGGGCTAAATAGACATTCGCCATACCGCCCCCGCCAATCATCTCCAAAATTTTATAGCGGCCACTTAATCTTTTACCAATTAACATCTAAACATCACCCTCACTGCCATCAAAAAACTCCATAATTGCCAGAGTAATATTATCCTCGCCGCCATATTCATTTGCTAAAGAGATCAACCTATCCGCTTTTTCCTCCAAAGAATGATCATTTGTAAGGATTTCGAGCATTTCTCCTTCATTGACCTTATTCGATAGCCCGTCTGAGCATAGTAAAAGAAGGTCACCTTCCTCAAATGTGATGGTTCTAATATCAATATTTACTGTATGCTCCGTTCCAAGTGCCCTTAAAATAACATTCTTTCTTGGATGATGCTCAGCATCTTCCTTGGATATTGTCCCTGTTCGTACTAATTCATTTACGAGTGTATGGTCTTCCGTTAGCTGCTTAAATCCCATATCATTTAATAAATAGCAGCGGCTGTCCCCTACATGAGCAATAGTTGAAAACTGATTCGTCGCAATAACTGCTTCAATCGTGGTACCCATACCTTCACATTCTGAATGATTATTAGAGTGTTCAAACACTAACTTATTAACATGAAGGATCTTCGTTTTCAGCCATTCTTCTGCTTGTTCTGGTGTTCTTATCCCTTCTGTCTCTTCCCACATTTCTTTTAAGTAGGTTAAGGTCATATTGCTTGCAACATCGCCAGCGCGGTGGCCGCCCATACCATCTGCTACGATGGCAAGGCGGTATCCGTCCCGGTTCATAAAGATACCCACGCTGTCTTCATTATTCTTGCGGATTCTCCCTACATCTGTTCTATATACAGCCTTCAAAACTGTCACCTCGTCTCCTCTTTCCGCTCCTTTGCACGAAGTTGTCCACATGCTGCGTCGATATCATGGCCGTGCTCTCTGCGAATGGTTACATTTATTCCCCGTTTTTTCAACGTTTTTTCAAAAGCAAAGATTTTATCCCGAGGGGTTCTTACATAATCCCTCTCAGGAACATAATTAACTGGGATAAGGTTCACATGGCATTTCAAACCTTTTAACAAGTCAGCAAGCTCTTCTGCGTGCTCCACTGAATCATTGACACCGCCGAACAGTCCATATTCAAAACTTATCCGTCGTCCAGTTTTCTCAATATAATACCTGACAGATTTCATTAGTTCATCCAGTTTATATGCCCGGTTAATAGGCATTAAGCGGGAGCGTATTTCTGTATTAGGAGCATGAAGCGAAATCGCAAAATTAATCTGCATGTCTTCATCGGCAAATTGATAAATTTTCGGTACGATTCCACTGGTAGATACCGTAATATGGCGTGCCCCTATATTGAGTCCGTTCTCATGATTAATAATTTTCAAAAACGAGAGCATATTATCATAATTATCAAATGGCTCACCGATCCCCATAATGACTACTGAGCTAACACGCTCATCGGTTTCATCAAGAGCCTGCTGGACTGTAACAACTTGCGAAACAATTTCGCCCGCCTCTAAATGACGTTTCAATCCACCTAGTGTGGATGCACAAAAAGTACAGCCAATGCGGCAGCCAACTTGTGTTGTAACGCAGACTGAATTTCCATAATCATGACGCATTAAAACTGTTTCAATGGAGTAGCCGTCATGAAGTTCAAAAAGAAATTTAATCGTACCATCTGATGATGTCTGTTTGATTACTGTCTTAAGCGTTGTTAATTGAAAATGCTCTGAAAGCTTATCACGTAAGCCCTTAGACAAGTTACTCATATCTTCAAAAGAAGTGATTCTTTTCTTATATAGCCAATCAAAAATTTGCTCTGCGCGAAACGGTTTCTCGCCATTCTCCGATAACCATTCCTTCATTTCATGGAGCTGTAAAGAATATATGGATGTTTTTCTCTCTTCTACTGTTGTATTTTTCTCAGTTGTCTTTAATTGTTCCAACTGTTACACCTTCTTTCTTAAAACTGCGATAAAGAAACCGTCAGAGCCAAAATCTTGAGGGTAAATTTGTAAAAATTCATCCGTTATCAACGGCTGTACTGCTTCTGGCATTCGGGT
Organism: Neobacillus sp. Marseille-Q6967; assembly: GCF_946151075.1. Lineage (GTDB taxonomy): Bacteria > Bacillota > Bacilli > Bacillales > Cytobacillaceae > Neobacillus. The sequence continues at coordinate 2,655,168 of NZ_OX267715.1, forward strand.
TTTAAAACTGACGTCTGGTTCAAACTCTGGATGTTTTGCTAGAAATCCCTTAACGGTTGTTTCATTTTCTTCTTTATCTACTGTACACGTACTATAGACTAGAATACCACCTTTTTTAACTAAAACTCCTACAGATTCTAACAGGTTTTGCTGAATCGTACTTAATTGATATACATCTTGCTCTTTTTTCGTATATTTTATATCCGGTTTTCTTCTCAATACTCCTAAACCGGAGCACGGTGCATCAAGCAGAATTCGATCAAAGGATTCCTCTTCAAACTCTTCTCCTGCTTTTCTAGAATCCATTGTAAAAGTCTTAATATTTTTTAAACCTAAACGTTCTGCATTATCGTTGATTAATTTGACCTTGTGATCATGAAGGTCAAGCGAGATCACTTTTCCAGTATTCTGCATTTGTTCCGCTATATGGGTACTTTTTCCTCCTGGTGCAGCACATGCATCAAGGACAGTTTCATTCTCTTGTGCTCCTAGAGCATAGGAGACCAGCATCGAGCTTTCATCTTGTATTGTAATCAGTCCATTTTTAAATGCCCTTGAGTGAGCTAAATTACCTTTTAACGACCGAATGGCTTCGGGTATAACCGGACTTTTTTCAATATGGAAGCCTTCTTCATCAAGGTCTTCAATACATTCTCGGATACTCGTTTTGGTAAGATTTACTCTCGCTGTTTGTAATGGCGCTGTTAAATTTGTTTCACACATTTGTTTCGTTTTATCAAAGCCAAATTGGTTTACCCATCTTATAACTAACCACATAGGATGGCTGGTTTCAATCGATAATCTTTCAACTGGATCAGCTACTTCCTCAAGCGAAGGTATGCCCTCCCTTTGGATGCTCCTTAATACACCATTCACCATACCTGAAATTCCTTTATGTCCCCGCTTTTTTGCAATTTCGACTGCCTCAAAAATCGCCGCGCGGTCTGGGATTTTATCAAGGTAAATCATTTGGTAAAGTGTCAATCTTAATAACTGGAGTACCCAGTTTTCCAGTTTTTTTGGGTTTTTAATAAATGGCTTTAAGAAGTAATCTAAAGCCATTCTTCTTTGGATGGTTCCATAAGTTAGTTCCGTTAATAAACCAACATCAATAGGCGCTATCTTATTTTTCTCAATCGTACTATTTAGCAGCAAATTGCTGTAGGATTGGTTTTTTTCAATAGTTGTCAGCAATTCCATCGCTGTTTCACGTACATTTTTTTTATTTGAAGTCATGTTACTCTCCTAATTTGCTTCCAGCAGTAAGTTTAGATCCTGCTCCCCTTACAAACTCTTCGCCTGTCATTTTAGTTTTTCCAGAAGGCTGTATTTCAGTTATCTTAATGTGAGTTTCGTTTCCTGTACTAACCGTTATTCCATCTGCCTCAATCTTTACAATGGTTCCAGGCTCCTGATTTTTGCTGCCAGAAACTTTCTCAGAACGCCAAATTTTTAATACCTTTCCGTCAAGCATGGTAAAAGCGACAGGCCAAGGATTTAAGCCGCGGATGTGGTTATAAATTTCTTCTCCCGTTTTCTTCCAATCAATTTTTTCCTGCTCCCGCTTTATGTTATAAGCAAATGTTGCCAGCTCATTATTTTGTGGAATTGGGGTTAATTTACCTTCAAGCAGCTGAGGCAATGTTTTCGATAACAACTCCGCACCTGCCGCACTCAGCTTGTCATGAAGAGTGCCAACGTTATCTTCCTCCGTTATTGGAACTTCAACCTGGGTTAAAATATCACCTGCATCTAATTTTTCAACCATATACATAATCGTTATTCCTGTTTTTGGTTTCCCTTGGATAATGGAGTAATGGATAGGTGCTCCTCCACGCAGTTCCGGCAGCAGAGAAGCATGGACATTAATACATCCAAACTTTGGAGCATCTAATAACGCCTTAGGTAAAATTTGCCCAAATGCCGCGGTAATAATTAAATCAGGTTGTAATGAAAGTATTTTATCCAGTTCCTCTTGTTCACGGATTTTTTCCGGCTGAAAAACGGGTATTCCGTGTTTCACGGCTTCTACCTTCACCGGAGGCGGTGTCAATACTTTTTTTCTTCCCACCGGACGGTCTGGCTGGGTGACAACTCCGATCACTTCGTAACCGTCAGCAATAATCTGCCTTAGTACCGGTACTGAGAAATCAGGGGTTCCCATAAAAACAATTTTTGTCATTCACTTTCTTCTCCTTTTAACTCTTCTTCCTCAAGATATCGGGAAACTTTTGTCGTAAACAAAATCCCCTCTAAATGGTCGATTTCATGCTGTATCGCCCGGGCAAGAAAATCCTCTGCTTCAAGCATGTACTTTCTCCCTTTTCTGTCAAAAGCCTCGATTTTCACATAATAAGGACGGGTTACTTCCCCGAAAAGATTAGGAAAACTTAGGCACCCTTCTGGTCCCGTTTGTTCCCCTGATGTTTTTAGGATTTTAGGATTGATCATTTCGATCGTTCCCATCTCATCATCGATGTCGACAATGGCGATTCTTTCGTCTAAACCAATTTGCGGTGCTGCAAGTCCAACACCGTCATGTTCAATCATTGTATCGTACATATCTTCAAGTAATTTTGCCAGCTTCTTGTCAAATCTAGTTACTGGTTTGCACTTTTTTTCTAAGATCTCCGCAGGGTAAATCACGATATTCTGTATAGCCAAAGCTGTTCCTCCATTTTGCCGAAAGGCAAATTTTTCTGTAATACTTGCCTGTTGATTTCCGCTCCAGGCAACAAAGTGAAAAAAACATGTATCTTTAATTTAGCCTTTTTTTATTCATTTTCGCCCAAAAAACCTTATCATAACCTTTGACTGCCTTGTTTATTGCTGTTTACATCAATATAAATGGGTTTACATCAATAGAGACTTGTAAACCACTTTTAGAATCTGTTTGATATTGATCGAGTACGGTTTTTAAGGTTTGGATCAGTTGGGGCTCCCGTTTGAATTTTATTAAACAGTGGTACCGATATCGGTTATTAATTCTTGGAATGGGTGATGCCGCAGGTCCTAACACAACTGCTTGATTGGAAATACGGGAACGGACATAGGAGACAATTTTCTCTGTTGTCGAAACAACCGTCATTAACTCCTCATGACTGACGGTAATTAAAGCTAGATAGTAAAACGGCGGATAAAGATGGGTTTTTCGCACCATCATCTCCCGGTTGTAAAACCGGTCATAGTCCTGTGTACCGGCCATTTCGATGCTGTAATGTTCTGGAGTATAGGTTTGAATAATCACCTCACCAGGCAACTTATGCCTGCCCGCCCTTCCACTAACCTGTGTCAACAACTGGAAGGTTTTTTCAGAAGAACGAAAATCGGGTAAATGAAGCATCGTATCGGCAGACAGCACTCCCACAAGCGTTATGTTTGGAAAATCCAATCCTTTTGCAATCATTTGTGTTCCGAGGAGAATATCAGCTTTTCCATCCTGGAAGTCCTTAAGGAGTCTTTCATGAGCCCCTTTTCTTCCCGTCGTATCAACATCCATCCGTATCACTCTAGCCTCCGGAAGGATTTTTCCTAACTCGTCCTCAACCTTTTGTGTACCAGTTCCAAAATAACGGATATAATCACTGGAACATTCAGGACAGTTCTTTGGGACATAACTTTCATAGCCGCAATAATGGCATTTCATTTGTTCGTTAACTCGATGGTAGGTTAAGGATATATCACAATTAGGACAATTCATCACATACCCGCAATCTCTGCACATAACAAAAGAGGAATGTCCCCGTTTATTAAGAAATAGCACGGTTTGTTCTTTTCGCTCTAATCGTACCTTTAATTTTTCTAAGAGCTTTCTAGAAAACATAGAACGGTTTCCCTCTCGAAGCTCCTCTCGCATGTCAATAATTTCTACAGCCGGTAATGCCTGATTGTTCATCCGGGTCGGCAGTGATAAAAGTTTATAAACTCCTTTTTGAGCTCTTGCAAACGATTCAAGTGATGGAGTAGCACTTCCAAGCACGACGGGACATTGATAATTTCTTGCCCGTTCAATCGCAACATCTCTGGCATGGTAACGAGGCATTTCTTCTTGTTTATAACTCGTTTCATGTTCTTCATCAATAATGATGATCCCAAGGTTTTCAAATGGGGCAAAGATGGCCGAGCGGGCGCCAACGACAACTTTTACTTCCTTCCGTTGAATTTTCCGCCATTCATCGTATTTTTCACCGGCAGAAAGTCCGCTGTGCATGACCGCCACCTGCTCACCAAATCTGCCTTTAAAACGATTAACCATTTGCGGGGTTAGGGCAATTTCAGGAACAAGTACAATTGCTTCACGGCCTTTTTCAATAACATTTTGGATTGATTGTAAATAGATTTCTGTCTTACCGCTCCCGGTTACCCCATATAAAAGAAATACATCATGACTTTTATCCTCAATGGAGTTTAAGATGGGAGCAATCGCAGTTTGCTGATGGTCTGTTAATGACAGCGGCTCCGTTTGTTTAAAAGACCGATTTTCATAAGGATCACGATATACTTCCATATCCTGTTCACGGAGCAGATTTTTTTCAATTAGAGATTTTATTGTTGCTTGGGAAATCTTTAATTCCGCAAGCAGTTTCCTTAATTCAACTGCCTCATGATGGATAATAAAATAAGCTAGAACTTCTTTTTGTTTTTCCGCTCTAGAGGGCAGATGCTGCCTTTCTTCCTCTAATTCCTTAGCTGTAACATTGGGAAGGATGAACTTCAGCTGCTTCTTTTTGAGCCGTTCTTTTACGTTATACATGACTTCAAGATGCCCTTTTACTGCCTCCCTGTGAAACATAGGCACCCAGCCATTTTTAACCGCGTCTTCCCAATTGATTGTTTTCTCATTTCTAAAGATCTCTTGAAGCGGCAGCGGCAGGTCTGAAACAGTTACTCCATCTGCAAGTTTCACTATTTTTTCGTATTTTGCTTTCAAAGCGGCAGGAAGCATCGCTTGAAAAGCAGAAATTTTAAAACATAATGTATGTTCGGTCAGCCATTCCCCAAGTTCAAGTAAGTCCTGATTTAAGACAGGTTCCAGGTCCATTGGTTCACTTATTTGACGAAGCTTCTTAAAATCTGAGTGACTTTTTATTTCCAACACAAAGCCTTGTACTTTTCGTGGTCCAAATGGAACGATAACCCTCATACCTGGTTTGATTGTCTCTATGAAATCTTCTGGAATAAAATAATCAAAAGTCCTGTCTGTTTGTTTCGCAGGAACATCTACAACTACACTAGCAACTTTCATTTGTATTCATATCCTTTAAAACAGCAGCGATCTCACCGATAATCCTTGCTGCTACTTCCTTTTTCGTCATCATCGGCAGTTCAATTTTAGCACCATCACGTTTATAAACCGTGACAATATTTGTGTCCGTTCCAAAGCCTGCTCCTTCGGACGAAACATTATTTGCGACAATCATATCAGCATTTTTAGCCTGTAGTTTTTTTAACGCATATTCTTCAACGTTATTTGTTTCTGCCGCAAATCCAACAAGGACCTGATTAGTTTTTCTTATGCCGAGTTCAAGTAATATGTCTTTTGTTCTTTCTAACTCGATTACCTGATCTCCCGGCTTTTTTTTCATTTTATACTCATATGTAACCTTCGGACGATAATCAGCAACCGCGGCAGTTTTAATTACGACATCTGTAGAGCGAAAGTAATCCATTACCGCCTGATACATTTCCTCTGCACTCTGAATCTTTATTAACTCCACACCAGCGGGCGGGGACAACTGGACAGGACCGGAAACTAATACTACTTTTGCCCCTTCTTTTTGGGCTGCTTCTGCCAATGCATAGCCCATCTTTCCAGATGAATGATTGGTAATATAGCGGACAGGATCAATTTTTTCTTGAGTTGGTCCAGCTGTAATTAGAACAGTCTTTCCTTCAAGTAAAAAAGTAGTTTTTTGTAAAAAGTATTTTTTGATTAACTCGACTATTTTCTCTGGTTCTTCCAGTCTTCCTTTTCCGACATAGCCGCATGCCAGGTAGCCTTCGCTAGGTTCAATAAATTGATAGCCATACTTTGACAAAGCGGCAATATTCTTTTTCACCGCCGGATGATCATACATATGTACATTCATAGCTGGTGCAATCCAAATTGGTGCAGTCGCAGCAAGTAAGGTCGTTGTAATCATATTATCTGCCATGCCGTTAGCCAGCTTGGCAATGGTGTTAGCAGTAGCTGGTGCCACCAAGATCAAATCTGCCCAATCAGCAAGATCGATGTGTGCGATAACTCGTGGATTCTTTTCATCAAAGGTATCCGTAAACACTTCATTGCGGGATAAAGCTTGAAAGGTTAAAGGGGAAACAAATTTTGCCGCTGATTCGCTGAGAATCACTTTAACTTGAGCACCTGATTGAACAAGTTTACTTGTTAATGCTGCTGCTTTATAGACTGCGATCCCGCCTGTAACACATAATAAGATTTTTTTATCCATTATTCTTTCGTCCCCCCATTTAAAGTCACACCTTGTTTATCTTTTATTATGATGGAATCACTTTATTTTTTCATCTTTTTCTGCTTTTTTTCAACAAAATTTGCAATTAATAAATAGACTTTGTTAACTTACCTGTTGATTTGCGCTTCAGGCGCTTCAATCAACATAGTTAGCAAAAATAAAAAGGCTGACATTTTTCTGCTGTCAGTCCTTTTACGCAATTCCCTTTTGTTATGAAAAAATATTTATTCAGAATCTGCTTTTTTATTGATTCGGTACGTAAGCTCTCCGCTGTAAATTTCCTCAAGCGCTTTTCCAACATACTTATAAGATACGTATTTTGGCAATCTTTCATCTCTTGCCTGCTGCATCTCCCTGGCACGTTTTGCTGCAACAGAAACTAACGAATACTTAGAGTCAATTTTATTTAATAATGAATCGATAGAAGGATATAACATTCTATTCAACCTCCAATAATTTTTTATAACGGTGCTCAACCCGTTCCCTGCGGCAGTGCTCAGCCATTACAATCGCTTTAACACGTTCACAAGCTAATTTCACTTGATCATTTTCTACAACGTAATCATATAATTCCATCATTTCAATTTCTTCGCGCGCTGATAAAAGCCGATTATTGATTAACTCCTCTGTTTCAGTTCCTCTTGTTACAATTCGATTTTTCAATTCAGAAAGACTAGGAGGCATGAGGAAGATAAACAATCCATCTGGAAACTTTTCACGAACTTGCCGGGCTCCCTTTACTTCAATTTCAAGAAAAACGTCTTTTCCGGCATCTAACGTTTCACGGACATAATCTACAGGAGTTCCATAATAGTTACCAACAAATTCAGCATATTCTAACAGCTTATCCTGGCGAATCAATTCTTCAAATTCTTCACGAGTTTTGAAGAAATAATCAACCCCATCCACTTCACCCGGACGGGGTAAACGGGTTGTCATAGAGATTGAATATTCAAAGGCCGTATCCGGATGAGAGAATATTTCTTTTCTAACCGTTCCCTTTCCAACTCCAGAAGGACCAGAAAGTACAATAAGTAATCCTTTTTCCTGCATTTAATAAATCCTACCCTTCATCAATAATTTCATCACGGTCCGCTAAGCGGTGGGCAACCGTTTCAGGTTGTACTGCCGAGAGAATGACATGGTCACTATCCATTACGATGACCGCGCGTGTACGTCTTCCGTATGTGGCATCAATCAAAGAACCCCGGTCACGTGCATCTTGTATAATTCTTTTAATTGGGGCAGATTCAGGGCTGACAATGGAAATGATTCGATTCGCAGAAACGATATTTCCAAATCCTATATTAATTAATTTTATCGACATGATTATCATCCAATCATCAATAATATATTTTGACCGTGTCAAAGACTTTCTAAACCATAAGCTACTCGATATTTTGAACCTGTTCTTTTATCTTTTCAAGTAAACTTTTAATTTCTACAACCTTTTGAGCAATATTCGAATCATTGGCTTTAGAGCCGATGGTATTCGCTTCACGGTTCATCTCTTGAACAAGAAAATCAAGTTTTCTTCCAATCGGTTCTTTTTCAGCTAATGTCTGTATGAATTGTTGAATGTGACTATTCAGTCTAGTCAATTCCTCATTAATATCTGCTTTATCAGCAAAAACAGCTACTTCGGTTAAAATCCTAGATTCATCAATTTGCCCCTGGACAAACTCTTGAACTCTTTTCTTTAACCGTTCCTTATAGGCGGAAACAACCAAAGGCGCATAGTTTTTTAGTTCGGTTACTTCTGTATTTAACAAGGATAGGGATGCAAGTAAGTCCTTTTTTAACTCGTCCCCTTCCGCAGTACGCATTTGCATAAGGTGCAAGACTGCTTCTTCTGTTGCAGACAGTACTAAATTCTCGAGTTCTTCATTGCCGACTTCATTTTCTTCTATATGTAAAAGTTCATTACGGGTAAGTAAATCTTGAAGGGTTATATTCCCGGCTATTCCGTATTTTTCCTGTGCTTGTTTAATAACTAAGTAATAATCCTCAATTAAATTCCAATCAACGTGAACTTTCCGTTCTACTGAACCTTCACCTGCTATGGTAACATATACCTCAACTCTGCCCCGGCGGATATGCTGGCTCAGTTTTTTCTTCATTTTATCTTCAATTTTCATTAACTGCCTTGGCATTCGAATAATTATTTCACAAAAACGATGATTCACCGTTTTTACTTCCACATTTACAGAAAAAGCTGCTGATTCCATTTTACTTCTTCCAAATCCTGTCATACTCTTAACCATCATTTCACATCCAATCTACGATTAGGTGAAGGATCAACATAAAGCGGAAGGCGTCCCGAAGCCGGTAAAAAGTCTCGAAGTAGAAATAACAAAAGGTAATAGAGCGGTCTCTACTACCTTTTGGATTATATCATACTTTATTTTGTTTTTCTTAACAAAAATGATCCTGCTAGTAAAAAAGTTGGAATGGATGATAACCCAAGAATTAGCAGCCAATCCTTTGCTAGTATAGGTACCGTATGAAATATTGGCTGTAATGGCGGGTAATAAATGACCACAAGCATTAGAGCAACCGATGAGATGACAGACCAAACAAGGTATGGGTTCCCAAACGGATTTCTCGAAAGAACAGACTTTTCACTCCGGCAGTCAAATACATGGATAAGCTGGGCCATGACTAGTGTTGCAAATGCAATGGTTTGAGCATATTGGAGGTTACCCGCCTTTTCATCATATACCATCATAAAGGCCAACAATGTCACCGTACCAATCAGGAATCCTCTTGAAATTACTTTCCATCCTAGCCCGCGGGCAAACACACCTTCATTAGGACTCCGCGGCTTTCGTTTCATGACATCATCCTCTGGTCGATCCAGCCCCAACGCCATTGCAGGTAATCCGTCTGTTACAAGATTTACCCAAAGAATTTGGATTGGAACGAGCGGAAGCGGCAGTGCCAATAACATCGCAAACAGCATAACTAAGATTTCACCCACGTTTGATGCAAGCAGATATCGTACAAACTTACGAATATTTTCATATATATTTCGGCCTTCTTCAATGGCCGCTTTAATGGTTGCAAAATTATCGTCCAATAAAACGAGCGATGAGGCTTCTTTCGCAACATCTGTTCCGGTAATCCCCATAGCTACACCAATATCTGCTGCCTTGATCGCAGGAGCGTCATTTACCCCATCACCTGTCATGGCAACAATATGTCCTCTATTTTGTAATGCCTTTACAATTTTTAATTTATGTTCGGGTGAGACACGGGCAAACACCGAAACATCCTCGACAATGTCTTCGAGCTCGTCTACTGTCATCGCAGACAATGCATTTCCATCCACGACTTTACTCTTTTTTGTTAAAATTCCAAGTTCAGCGGCAATCGCTTTTGCGGTAATAACATGGTCCCCAGTAATCATAACCGTTTTAATGCCGGCTGCATTACATTCTCTCACCGCTTCTTTTACTTCAGGCCTAGGCGGGTCAATCATCCCTTGGACCCCAATAAAAGTTAATTTATTCTCTGCTTCCTGTTCACTTAAGATGATTGTATTAGCTGGGACTGATTTAAAAGCAATCGCTATGGTTCTTAGTGCCTTAGATGCGAGCGTATTTATTGCCTCTTGAATGTTATTCTGCATATCCTGCCCCAAATATTGATTTCGGCCATCCCAGAGAATGGATTCACACTTCCCTAATATGACATCTGGTGCTCCTTTGGTCACGATAAAGTGCCTTCCCTGCTTATCTTTCACATGCATACTCATCATTTTCCTGGCGGAATCAAACGGAAATTCCTTTATGATCGTAAATTCATTTAAAAGATTCATACGATTAAAACCGGCTTTCATGGCACTAACAAGTAATGCACCTTCCGTTGGGTCACCATCAAGAATATAATCATCATCCTTTAAGATTAATTCTGAATGGTTGCAAATCATTCCAAAGATGAGCATTTGTTGTAATGCCTTTTCATCCTTCGGGGATACACGTGTATTATTTCGGTAAAAATCACCTTGTGGCTGGTAACCTACTCCATCGACAGTCCACGTGTTCCCGCCGCTCCAAAGATGGGTGACAGTCATTTTATTTTGGGTCATAGTTCCTGTTTTATCCGAGCAAATAACAGAGGCACACCCTAGTGTTTCCACTGCAGGCAGTTTTCGGACAATCGCGTTTTTCTTTATCATCTTTTGGACACCCAGTGATAAAGCCACCGTGACAATAGCCGGCAGGCCTTCAGGTATCGCAGCAACAGCGAGGGAAACGCCTGCTAAAAACATGGTGTACATGTCATGACCCTGTAATACCCCAACCGCCACAACAAGAACCGTTAACAATAAAGCAACTGTAATCAAAATTTTTCCCAGCTGCTCTAAACGCCTTTGCAACGGGGTATCCTGTGTTTCAGCCTTTTGTAAAAGATCAGCAATTTGTCCCATTGCCGTTTTCATGCCGGTACCAATGACAACCCCGATACCGCTGCCTCTCGTAACCATAGTACCCATGAAACCAATATTCTCCATATCCCCAATTCCGGGATTGGCAGTTTTCAACCGATCGGTATGCTTTGAAACCGGAACCGATTCACCTGTAAGCGCTGATTCTTCAATCTCTAAACTTCTTGATTCAATAATTCGAACATCTGCCCCAATTCTGTCACCGCTTGAAAACTTAATGATATCCCCTGGAACAATTTCCCTTGAAGGTACCTTAATCCATTGGCCTCCCCGTAATACCGATACTTGAGGGGCAGATAATTCTTTAAGTGCCTGCAATGATTTTTCTGCTCTTCGCTCTTGAAAAAATCCTAGAAAGCCATTAATGATTACAATTGCTATAATGGCAATGGCATCAATGTACTCGCCGAGCAGCCCGGAAATTAATGTGGCAGCCAGGAGCACTAATACCATAAAGTCTTTAAATTGACTAAAAAATAAGAGTAAAGCGGATTGCTTTTCTCCTTCGTCCAATTCATTAAGCCCGTGCTGGGCTATCCGATTTTTTACTGCATCCGGAGTTAATCCAGACGAGTAGTCGGTAGCTAAAGCCTCTTCTACTTGTTTAATCTCCATTTCATGGAATTTCATCCGACCATCTCACTTCCCCCTTTTTTGGCTTTCACAATTACTCTAAAGAAATCTTATTCAGACTCGTCCTAAAAAATGCTATTGTTTTCAATTAGTGATTAAGAGTAAAATGAGACAGAATTTTATATCGTAGGATATAATTGAAATATATGAACGAAGTAAAGGATGTTTTCCATGTCATTTGATGGTTTATTTACAAAAGCAATGGTGAATGAACTCTCTCGCTCCTTAAAAGGCGGGAGAATTAATAAGGTACATCAGCCTTATAAAAATGAAGTAATTTTAGTGATCCGGGCAAATGGTGTGAATCATAAACTGCTTTTATCCGCCCACCCGAGCTACGCACGGGTTCAGCTTACGAATGAGGCTTATGAAAATCCAAGCGAACCCCCTATGTTTTGTATGCTTTTAAGAAAGCATCTTGAAGGTTATATATTGGAAGATTTATATCAGGTTGAAAATGATCGGATCATCATAATGGAAGTGAAAGGCCGGAATGAGATTGGGGATATCAGCTATAAACAACTGATTATTGAAATAATGGGCAGACACAGTAATATCGTTTTGGTTGATAAAACCCGGAACATTATTCTCGACAGCATTAAACATATTTCTTTTGCTGTGAATAGTCATAGAGCTATCCTTCCAGGCCACCCATACGTGTTCCCTCCGGAGCAAAATAAGAAAAATCCATTTGAATCAACTGAAGAGGATGTTTTAAGATTAATTGATTTTAACAGCGGCAAGCTTGACCGCCAGCTGGTAGACCATTTTGCCGGAACTTCACCTTTATTTGCTAAGGAGGTTATCTTTCAAAGCGGCTTAGCCAATCGAGCCTCCCTGCCAAAAGCATTTATTGGTTTAATTAAAAAAATTCAATCTGACAATTTATTGCCCTCGATCATTTCTTATGGAAATAAAGAAGTCTTTTATTTATTCCCTCTTGAGCATATAAAGGGTGAAATGAAGACCTTTTCCACTTTGAGTGAGATGCTTGACCGCTTTTATTTTGGCAAAGCTGAGCGGGACAGAGTAAAACAGCAGGGTCATGATATAGAGCGGCTGATTATAAATGAAAAAGAAAAAAATGAAAAGAAAATTGCAAAATTGCAGGATACATTGGTGGAGGCGGAAAAAGCGGAACAGTACCAACGACATGGCGAACTGTTAACGGCAAATCTTTATAGCATGAAGAAAGGGATGAAGGAAATCGAAGTTCTTAATTACTACGATGAAGACGGCGGAACGGTCGTTATTTCTCTAGACCCGCGAAAATCACCTTCTGAAAATGCTCAAAGATATTTCTCAAAATATCAAAAAGCTAAAAATTCCGTGTCTGTTGTAATCGAGCAAATAGAAAAGGCACGTGAAGAAGTTCTCTATTTTGATAATTTGCTGCAGCAGGTACAGGCTGCTTCTCCTAAAGATATTCAGGAGATTCGCGAAGAATTAATAGAAGGCGGCTATATTCGGGAACGACAGAAACGGAATGGTAAAAAGATCAATAACGCTAAGCCCGTTCTCGACTTATTTCAGTCTTCAGATGGCACAGATATCATTGTCGGTAAAAACAATAAACAAAATGATTATTTGACCAATAAGCTTGCAGCCAGAGATGAAATTTGGCTTCATACAAAGGATATTCCAGGTTCACATGTTGTGATTCGAAGTAAGGAGCCTTCAGATACCGCTATTCGAGAGGCAGCGATCCTTGCAGCTTATTATAGTAAGGCACGGAACTCTAGCTCTGTACCCGTTGACTTTACAAAAGTCCGCCATGTAAAGAAGCCAAGTGGTGCAAAGCCTGGATTTGTAATTTATGATAATCAACAGACGGTTTATGTCACTCCTGATGAAGAAGTCGTACTTAAATTAAAGAAAAATTAAAAGCCCCGATCAGGGGCTTTTGTATTTTACTCAAATCTCTTGCTCCATTCCGCTGGATCTTTACTCCACGACAATAAGCTTTCTTCATCATTTTTACTAATGTAGCCTTTTTCAATGGCGACTTCTACTAAAGAAGGAAAGTTCGTCAACGATTCACTCTTAATTTCTTCTTGAGCAAACGCTTCTTTCCCTTTTTCTAACCCGTAAGTGAAAATGGAAACAACACCAAGGACTTCTGCACCAGCTTCCTTTAATGCATGAACAGCTGTAATAACACTGCCGCCTGTAGAAATTAAGTCTTCTACAACAACCACTTTTTGACGCTTCTCTACTTTACCTTCAATCTGATTTCCTTTGCCGTGGCCTTTTGCTTTGGAACGTACATAGCACATTGGCAAATCCATCAATTCACTAACCCACGCTGCGTGCGGAATTCCTGCTGTAGCGGTTCCCGCAATCACTTCCGCTTCAGGATAATGTTCTAAGATAAGCTTTTTCAAGCCTGATGCAATCTCTCTTCGCACCTCAGGATAAGATAAAGTTAGTCGATTGTCGCAATAGATTGGCGAACGCAATCCAGATGTCCACGTATATGGTTCGTTCGGGCGCAAACCTACAGCATTGATTTCTAATAATTTTTCAGCAATAAATTGTTTCAATATTTTTCTCCCTTCCAGGCTTCCAGCCATTGTTCATAACTTTTGACAGGGTCAGCCGATCGTGTAATTGAACGTCCTACTACAATCGCACTCACGCCTGCATTGTGGGCAAATTGTGGTGTTGCAACACGTTTTTGGTCACCAACAGCATCTGTTGCCATTCGAATACCAGGGGTTACGGTTAAAAACCCGCCGCCGACTTTTTCACGAATGTCTACAGCTTCCCAGGCTGAACAGACGACTCCGTCCAGACCGGCTTCCTTAGTAAGTGCAGCATAATGTAATACCGAGTCTTTCAAGGAAACCGGAATCAGCTGGTCGTTCTGCATTTGCTTTTCAGACGTACTTGTTAATTGAGTAACAGCTATACAACTTGGACGTTTTTGTCCAGCAGCAGTGCCTGCTTCTAAACCTTCCAGGGCTGCCATCATCATTTCTTTCCCGCCCGCTGCATGAACATTAACGAGGTCACATTGAAGCCCTGCGAGTCTAGTCATAGCACTTTTTACTGTGTTTGGGATATCATGAAGCTTTAAATCTAGGAATATTTGATGACCGGATTCCTTTAGTTTTGTAACAATGGCGGGTCCTTCCTGATAAAAAAGCTCCATCCCCACTTTTACAAACAACTTTCGTCCTTCAAACGGAACTAGAAACTTATCGACTTCATTACCATTGGCAAAATCAAGCGCGATGATAAGCGAATTTTCCATTCTTGTTCCAGCTCCTTCCCGTACATTCACTAATATGATCAAATCCATATTGATCAAGCAAACCTGGCAGTTCTTCAATTATGGTTGGGCAGATAAAAGGATCCACAAAGTTTGCCGTACCGACTGCAACTGCGCTAGCCCCTGCATAAAAGAACTCCAATACATCTTCAGCAGACTGAATTCCACCCATTCCGATGATAGGAATATTCACGTTTTGACTTACTTCATAAATCATCCGGATGGCAACAGGTTTAACCGCAGGACCTGACAAGCCTCCAGTGCCATTTGCAAGAATCGGTTTACCCGTTCTAAGGTCCAATCTCATTCCAACAAGTGTGTTGATCATGGTTAAACCGTCAGCACCGCCGGCTTCCACCGCTTTAGCCATCTCAACAATGTTCGTCACATTCGGAGATAGTTTCACATAGACCGGCACGTCTGAAACTTCCTTTACCTTTCGTGTTAAGCTTTTAGCTACCTCTGGAATCGTACCGAAAGCAATCCCTCCTGTTTTAACATTTGGGCAGGAAATATTTAATTCGAGTGCATGAACATTCGGCTGCTTTGAGATTTCTTTCGCGACAGCAACATAATCCTCTTCAACACTGCCAGCCACATTGGCGATAATCGGTACATCATATTGTGCAAGCCACGGCAGTTCTTGCTCTACAACTTTTTCTAGACCGGGATTTTGCAGACCAATCGCATTTAACATTCCAGATGACGTTTCTGCTACCCTTGGTGTTGGATTGCCGAATCTTGGCTCAACCGTCGTTGCTTTAATCATGATTGCGCCAAGAAGACTTAAATCATAAAACTGGCTGTATTCTTTCCCAAAACCGAAACATCCCGAAGCTGGCATGATCGGATTTTTTAAGCTTAATCCAGGCAAATCAATATTTAATCGGCTCATATGAAAACCTCCCCTGCCCGGAATACAGGTCCGTCCGTGCATACTTTTTTATAAGATGTTCCGTTAGGGTCGTCTTTTTTCTTACAAACACAAGCAAAGCAAGCACCTACTCCACAGCCCATTCGTTCTTCCAGTGATAAAAACACCTTGTGTTCAGGGTATCCCTCTTCAATGGCTTTTAACATTGGTGTTGGTCCACAGGAAAAGATCATGTCAAAAGATAATGTTTTCATGATGTCGGTTACAAATCCCTTATATCCATATGAACCATCAACCGTCGTAACATAGGTCTCACCGAGTTCTAAAAACTCATTTTCATAAAATACAGCTGAAGCTGTTTGGAAGCCAAGGATATGAATCACCTGAACACCTTTTTCTTTCAGCTGCTTTGATAGTTCATAAAGAGGTGGAACACCGATTCCTCCGCCAACGAGCAAGGCGGTTTCACCCGCACTTGCTTCATCAACAGGAAATCCATTACCAAGAGGACCCAGAATATCAAGCTCCATCATTGGTGTTTTTTCTGCAAGCAACGCAGTACCTTTTCCATCCCTGCGGTAGATCATCGTAAATTCATGGTTCTCTTTACTATACGAGGATATACTGATTGGTCTTCGTAAAATCGGGTCCCACTGATTGGAGACCCGAATATGGACAAATTGTCCCGGCTGCTTAATTTCTTTGACAAAATCTGCTTTAACTTTAAGCTCGAAAATATTCGCAGCAATTTCTCTTTGGCTGGTAACTTTGCATATCTCTTTCATTATCATGCAAATACAGCCTCCTTTGTATCTGGTACAAGCGCTTCAGTTGAAAAATTCATCGATTCAATCACTTTAAGAATCGCATCTGCCGTATCTAATGAAGTTAAACAAGGAACACCGTTTTCAACGGCTTCACGGCGGATTCTAAATCCATCACTTTCAATTTGTTTGCCCTTTGTTAATGTGTTGACAATAAATTGAGCTTCACCACTGTGAATAACATCAAGTAAAGTTGTTCCTGCAGAACCGATTTTACCTACCACCGTTACTGGCAATCCTGCTGCTTCGATCTTCGCAGCCGTGCCGCTGGTCGCCATCAACCGGTAACCGATTGCTGCAAACCGTTTGGCAAGATTTAATGCCTCTTCTTTGTCCTTATCAGCCACCGTAAATAATACCGTTCCAAACTTCTGGATATTCATACCTGATGCGATGAGACCTTTATACAAAGCTTTTTCTAGTGTAACGTCTTTGCCCATTACCTCACCAGTTGACTTCATTTCAGGTCCAAGCGTAATATCAACACTTCTTAGCTTCGCAAACGAGAAGACTGGTACTTTTACATATACTCCTTCTTTTTCAGGTACAAGCCCATTTGAATATCCCTGATCCTTAATCGAAACACCCAGGATGGCTTTTGTTGCAATTTTGGCCATAGGTACATTTGTAATCTTACTTAAGAATGGCACCGTTCTACTTGAACGAGGATTTACCTCTAACACGTATACTTGATTATCAGAGATAACGTATTGGATATTTAGCAGACCGACAATATTCAATCCTAGCGCTAACTCTCTTGTGTACTCTACAAGTGTTTGTTTAATCTCTTCGGATAAGGTCTGTGGGGGATACACAGCGATCGAATCCCCGGAGTGAACACCTGCACGTTCGATATGCTCCATAATACCTGGGATTAAAACATTTTCTCCATCCGAAATGGCATCTACTTCGATTTCTTTTCCTGTAAGATAACGGTCAATCAGCACTGGATGGTCTGGATTAACCCGAACCGCATTCTCCATGTAACGAAGCAAATCCGCTTCCTGGTGGACAATTTCCATTGCCCGGCCGCCTAACACATAGGAAGGACGAATAAGCACCGGATAGCCGATTTCAGTGGCAATCGTAACAGCTTCATCTACGGATAAGGCCGTTCTGCCAAGCGGCATCGGAATATTTAATTGTTTTAATGTTTGTTCAAATTTATCTCGGTCCTCTGCACGGTCAAGGTCTTCTAAGCTTGTTCCTAGAATTTTTACACCGTTAGCTTCAAGTTTTGCTGCAAGATTAATTGCCGTTTGACCGCCAAATTGAACGACCACACCTAATGGATTTTCTAAATCGATGATGTGCATAACATCTTCAATTGTTAGCGGCTCAAAATAAAGTTTGTCAGAAATACTGAAGTCAGTGGAAACTGTTTCAGGATTATTATTGATAATGATTGCTTCGTAGCCGGCTTCTTTTATCGCTTTAACAGAATGTACAGTTGCATAGTCAAATTCAATTCCCTGGCCGATTCGGATTGGCCCTGATCCTAACACAATGACACTTTCCTTATTTGTAACAATGCTCTCATTTTCTTCTTCGTATGTGCCATAGAAATATGGTGTTTCTGATTCAAATTCTGCTGCACAAGTATCAACCATTTTATAAACAGGGATAATCTGGTTTTGCTTTCGGAATTGGTATAATTCACTTTCATTCATATTCCAGAGTTCCGCTACTTTTTTATCTGTAAAGCCTTTTTGTTTCGCTTCTTTCAGAAGTACTGGGTCTAATGGGCTGTCAGCCAGCTTTCTTTCCAGTTCAATGATTCCTTCCATCTTTTTAAGGAAGAATAAATCAATTTTACTCCAAGCGTGGATCGTTTCAATGGTTAAACCGCGCTTCAAGCCTTCTGCAATGTAAAAGAGTCGTTCGTCACCTGCTTTACGGATCCGCTTTTCTAATAGCTCGTCATCAATATCTTCCGCACCATTTAATTCAAAATGATGTACATTCGCTTCAAGTGAACGAATGGCCTTTAATAATGACTCCTCAAAGGTACGGCCCATTGCCATTACTTCACCCGTCGCTTTCATTTGAGTTCCAAGTGAACGATTTCCGGACTCAAACTTATCAAACGGCCAGCGTGGGATTTTGGAAACGATATAATCAAGAGCTGGTTCGAAGCTAGCATACGTTCTACCGGTAACAGGATTCATCATTTCATCAAGTGTTAATCCAACTGCAATTTTTGCTGCAAGTTTTGCAATTGGATAACCTGTTGCTTTTGAAGCAAGTGCTGAAGAGCGGCTGACACGCGGATTCACTTCGATAATATAGTATTGGAAGCTGTCCGGATCAAGAGCTAGCTGGACATTACATCCCCCTTCAATCCCTAATGCACGGATAATTTTAAGCGATACATTTCGAAGAAGCTGGTACTCTCGGTCACTTAGTGTCTGACTAGGAGCAACAACAATTGAATCTCCTGTGTGAACTCCTACCGGGTCAATATTTTCCATATTACAAACGACAATTGCATTATCATTCGCATCGCGCATCACTTCATATTCAATCTCTTTGTAGCCTGCAATGCTTTTTTCTAATAAACATTGGCTAACCGGGCTATGTTTTAAACCACTTGTCACGATTTCAACTAGTTCTTCATGGTTATGGCAAATACCACCGCCGGTCCCTCCCAGCGTATAAGCAGGACGGACAATAACCGGATAACCAACTGTTTCGACAAAGCGTTCTGCTTCTTCTAATTGGTGGATGATTTCACTATCAGGAACTGGTTCGCCTAGCTCATTCATCAATGTCCTAAATAAGTCCCGATCTTCTGCTTTTTTGATCGCAGATAGCTTTGTACCTAAGATTTCAACTCCGCACTCTTCAAGAACACCGGATTCAGCTAATTGTACTGCAAGGTTTAAACCTGTTTGTCCGCCAAGTGTTGGAACAAGTGCATCAGGGCGTTCTTTACGAATGATTCTTGAAACAAATTCTAATGTTAATGGTTCAATATACACTGCATCTGCTACTTCTGTATCTGTCATAATCGTTGCTGGATTTGAGTTTACAAGGATTACTCGATAACCTTCTTCTTTTAATGCGATACAGGCCTGTGTTCCGGCGTAGTCAAACTCTGCCGCCTGACCAATCACAATTGGTCCTGATCCGATCACTAGAATGGAGTTTATATCTGTACGTTTAGGCATGATGATCCCTCCTGCTTTTCTGCTTCAATCATGTTAAGAAACTGGTCAAATAAATTATTGGCATCTTCAGGACCCGGTGATGCTTCAGGGTGATATTGAACTGTAAACACCGGGTAATCTAAATGTTTCAGACCTTCAACAGTTCCGTCATTTAAGGCAATATGAGTAATGGCTAGTCGTGTGTTTTCAATCGATTTCACATCTACTGTATAGCCGTGATTTTGTGAAGTAATCGCTACTTTTCCTGTTGCTAAGTCCTTTACAGGGTGATTAGAGCCTCTATGTCCGAACTTCATTTTTACGGTATCGGCACCGCTGGCAAGGGCGAATAACTGATGTCCAAGGCAGATTCCAAAAATCGGCACTCTACCAATCAGCTGTTTAATTGTATGAATTCCTTCTGGAACATCCTTTGGATCTCCAGGGCCATTTGTAAGCATAACTCCGTCTGGTTTCAATTGAAGAATTTCATCTGCCGTTGTATGATACGGAACAACTACCACATCACAGCCGCGTTTATTTAATTCCCTTAAAATCCCATGCTTCATTCCGAAGTCTAACACGACAATTCTTTTTCCTCGACCTGGACTTGGATAAGCATTCTTCGTTGAAACCCTTCTGACTTGATCATTTGGAAGGCGGGTTTGCCTTAATTTACTTAACACTTCAGCCGGATCACTTTCAATGCTGCAAATCGCACCCTTTAATGTTCCATACTGACGAATGATTCTCGTTAATTTACGTGTATCAATTCCGCTGATTCCAGGGATTTTTTTCATTTTAAAATATTCATCCATCGTAAATTCACTTCTCCAGTTGGAAGGGAAATCACAGACTTCTTTGACAATAAATCCTTTGACAGCTGGAATAATTGATTCAAAATCGTCTCGGTTGATGCCGTAATTCCCAATCAATGGATATGTTAACATCACAATCTGCCCACAGTATGAAGGATCTGAAAGGATTTCCTGATAACCAGTCATACCTGTATTGAATACTACCTCACCAAAAGTATCATTATGGCCGCCAAACCCATCTCCTACAAAAATCGTACCATCTTCTAAAATTAGTTGAGCTTTCATACTGTTACACTTCCTTTTTCCCAAGCGATTTGTCCTGATGCAATTGTCATTTCCGGCCAGCCTTTACATTTCCAGCCAGTGAAAGGAGTATTTTTTCCTTTTGATAGAAATTCCTCAGGGTTAATTTCACGTTCTTCTTCTAGATTTAGGAGGACTAGGTCTGCTGGAGCACCCACCTCAATTTTTCCATATGGCAGATTAAATGTTTCCGCCGGTTTTATCGTTAAATAATCAATTAATTGATCTAATGTGATTGCGTTCTTTAATACTAAATTTGTATAAAGGAGTGGGAATGCAGTTTCTAAACCTACAATTCCAAAAGGTGCCAATTGCATTCCTTCACTTTTTTCTTCAGCAGTATGCGGGGCATGGTCAGTTGCGATAAAATCAATTGTTCCGTCAAGCAGCCCTTCAATTAATGCTTCTTGATCAGCTGCTGCACGTAATGGCGGATTCATCTTATAATTTGCATCTAAACCTTGGATATCGTCCTCTGATAAAAGCAGATGATGCGGTGTTACTTCCGCAGTGACATTAATTCCAGCCCGCTTTGCATCCCTTACCACCCGTACACTTTCTTTTGTACTAATATGGCACACATGATAGTGGCATCCAGCTGCCTCCGCCAATAAAACATCCCTTGCAATTTGTACGGATTCACAGACAGACGGTATCCCATTCAACCCGTTTCTCTTTGAAAAAGAACCTTCATGGACGCTGCCTTTATTGATTAAGCTATTATCTTCACAATGAGCGACAATCGCCATACTGACTTCCTTGGCTTTTTTCATGGCCGCAAGCATCATCCCTGCTTCCTGTACACCCACACCATCATCAGTAAAAGCAAACGCACCCGCATTTTTTAATGCTTCAAAGTCGGTTAATTCTTTCCCCAGCTGTCTAACGGTAATCGATGCATACGGCAGAACTCTTACTTTAGCCGTTTCTTGGATTCGATTTTGAAGCCATTCCATTTGTTCCTTTGAATCTGGAACCGGTCTTGTGTTTGGCATTGCCGCTACAGTTGTAAAACCGCCTCTTGCCGCCGCTAGTGTACCAGTTTCAATTGTTTCCTTTTTCTCGCCGCCAGGTTCACGAAGGTGAATATGTAGATCAATGAACCCTGGAGCTACAAACAAGCCATTTGCATTTACGATTCTATCTGCGTCAGTATCAATGTTGTCTTCAATTTTTTTTATAACTCCATCTTCTATTAAGATATCAACCTGTTTAATTTCTCCATTAGAGGCTTTGTAATTTGAGTTTTGAATAAGTATTTTCATAGTTATATCCTCCTTTTACGCTTTCGATTGCCCGTTTTAACACAGCCATTCTTACAAAAACACCATTTTCCATCTGCTTAAATATTCTTGAACGTTCACATTCTACTAATCCATCAGCGATTTCTACATTTCTATTAACTGGTGCCGGATGCATGATAATGCTATTCGGCTTCATTTTCTTTTCCCGATCTAAAGTGAGACCAAATTGATAATGATACTGTGCAGCTGTAAAGCTTCCTTTCTTTTGATGGCGTTCATGCTGAACTCGAAGGAGCATGACAACATCACTTTCTTCAATCGCCTGGTCAATGGGTACAAATTTTGAAGAGTTTAAACTATGATGATCAAACCACTCTTCAGGTCCGGAAAAAATAACGTTAGCACCTAGTCTTGTTAATGTATCTGCGTTTGACCTTGCTACCCTGCTGTGTCTAATATCGCCTATGATAGCCACTTTCAAGTCAGTAAATGTTCCAAACTCTTGGTAGATGGTCAATAAATCAAGGAGTGATTGTGTTGGATGATGTCCACATCCATCACCGCCATTAATAATCGGGATATTAACCTTGCCTACAAGATCATCAAAGTAGCGATCCTGTCCATGACGGATGACTATCGTATTCACACCGATTGATTCTAGTGTTTTAACCGTATCGTACAAGGTCTCTCCTTTTTGAACACTCGATGTTTGCACTTCAAAGGGAATGACTTCTAAACCAAGTCTTTTTTCTGCCATTTCAAAGCTGGATTTCGTTCTAGTACTTGCTTCAAAAAATAAATTTGCAGAAAACATTTGACGTTCAGGTTTCCACTCCATGCCATTAGCGAAACGTTGTGCATCCTCTAAAATTTGATAAATTTCTTCCACCTTTAATTCATTTGTGGTTAACAAGTGATTTAACATAGGATTTCCACCTCTCCATTTTCCTAAAAAAAGACCCTGATCCATTGGATCAGGGTGCAATTAAATCCACAAGTCCATGATTGTGAAAACACAAGTTCATGATACTTAGAATTACACCCTTATAGCCTCTCTGGACTACTTTTAAAAGGTTAAATATTTTATGCAGTTTTTTTGTCATTTTGTTCAAACATATCTTCTTTTACCGGTTCTTTACCAGGAAGAATTAAGTGAAGAAGGACACCAGCGATAGCTGCAAATGCCATTCCTTGAATCTGGAAAGATTCAGACACTTTGATAAAAGCCCCTCCAATTCCAATGACAAGAATAACAGATGAAATCACTAAGTTTCTGTTATTTCCAAAATCTATCTTACTGTCTACAAGCATTCGTAAGCCCGAGGAAGCAATGATTCCAAAGAGTAAAATCGAGATACCTCCCATAACCGGAGTCGGAATTGTACTGATCAGTGCCGTAATTTTTCCGATAAACCCGAAGATTACTGCAAGAACAGCTGCACCCGCAATTACATAAACGCTATATACACGAGTAATGGCAAGCACTCCAATATTTTCACCGTAAGTTGTTTTTGGAGGTCCGCCAATTAAAGCTGATATCATCGTTGCTGTTCCGTCACCCAAAATTGAGCGATGTAACCCAGGTTCTTTGATGTAATCACGGCCTACTACTTTACTTAATACAAGCTGATGTCCGATATGTTCCGACAGGGTTACGATTGCTACAGGTACCATTAACAAGACTAAGTCCAGAGTGATGTTAACATCATAACTTACAAACGGTATAATAAATTCTGGCATCTCAAACCAACTTGCTTCTAATACTGGTTGAAAATCGACAATTCCAACGATTAATGCGTAAATATATCCAACAACAATCCCAGCCAAGATTGGGATTATACTAAGCAAACCTTTAAGGTAAAGCGTGAAGATAATGGTTGCAGCGAGTGTTACAAGTGCTACTGAAAAGTGGAGCAGACTATACTCCCCAGCAGGGTTGTTCATGGCCATTCCTACAGCTGTTCCTGCCAGCGATAACCCAATTACGACAATAACCGGTCCCACTACTATTGGCGGCAGAAGATTCATAATCCACCGGTGACCTGCCTTGCTGATCACGAGAGCAACTATTCCGTATACCAGACCTGCAAGGAAGGAGCCGACCATCGCTGCTCCAGGACCCCCAGCTGTTTTTGCAGCAATGACTGGGGCGATAAAGGCAAAGGAAGAACCAAGGTAAGCTGGCACCTGCCATTTAGTGATGATTAAGAAAGCAAGAGTTCCTAAGCCACTAGATATTAATGCTATAGCAGGACTCAAACCTACAAGATAGGGTACGAGTATCGTGGCACCGAACATTGCAAATAAATGTTGTAAACTTAGTGTCAGCCATTGTGTTGGTTTTGGATATTCTTTTACATCTAAGATGGGTTTATTATTCATTTTCGCATTCCTCCAAAACTTCTTTACCTTTAATTTGTACTTTTACTGATAAAAAAACCTCTTTGCCCATTAAAGGTACAAAGAGGTAGAGAAATGCCATAAAAAACCTATATCAAAATGGCATATCCCCCTTTGTTGCCTCACAGGACTACATTTAAAAGGGTACTATTTACTTGTCGTAAATACTTACTTGATCTTCCTTATCTACTTCAGCTAGTTCAACTACAATTTTTTCAGTGCTGGATGTTGGAATGTTCTTTCCAACATAGTCTGCACGGATTGGCAGTTCACGATGACCACGGTCTACCAGCACAGCAAGCTGAATAGTCGACGGCCTGCCCTGGTCCATTAACGCGTCTAATCCTGCTCTTACCGTTCTGCCTGTATATAGGACATCATCTACAAGAATGACTTTCTTATTTGTTATTTCAACAGGTATATCTGATCCTTTAACTAAGGGCTCTTGATTGTCTGTTTTTTTTGTCAAATCGTCACGGTAAAGGGTTATATCTAATTCCCCGACCGGTATTGGCTTACCTTCAATTTCCTCAATTTTTGCGGCCAGCCGTTCTGCAATAAAAATTCCTCGTGTTCGAATACCGACTAGAACACAATTTTCAATTCCCTTGTTCTTCTCAATAATTTGGTGCGCAATCCTTGTCAATCCTCTCTGGATTGCTTGTGCATCAAGTACGACTGCTTTTTGATTCATAACGACACCCCCTTTTAAAAATAAAAAACCTCTCGCCTTGAAGGGTGAGAGGTCACATTTTAGCAGGTATGGGTATAGTACACCCTTCCCTAATCCGTTTCCTTCTCAGCCTCACTGGACTGATTTTAAAGGCATATTCAACTGTTGTTATAGTACTATATTTTTTATTGAACTGTCAATGATTATTTCTAAGTTGTTGAAGTAACTGTTCAAATACACCCGGTAATGGCGCCTCGAATTCTAGATATTCATCCGTGCGAGGGTGATTAAATCCAAGTACGCCTGCATGCAGTGCCTGTCCATCAAGATCCAGCGTTTTCTTTGGACCATATTTAGGATCACCTGCAAGCGGGTAGCCAATGTATTTCATATGAACACGTATTTGGTGTGTTCTTCCTGTTTCTAACTGACATTCGACAAAAGTAAAATCCTTAAAACGCTCAAGGACGTGAAAATGAGTAACAGCATGTTTTCCATTATCCACTACTGCCATACTCTGCCGGTCTTTAGTATCCCTGCCAAGGGGTGCATCAATCGTTCCAAAATCATGCGGAATGACTCCATGGACAATCGCTTTATATTTTCTGGTTACGGTTTTCTCAACTAATTGGTTTACTAATTTTTCATGGGCCATATCATTTTTCGCAACCATTAATAGACCAGAAGTATCTTTATCAATTCGATGAACAATTCCTGGTCTTAAAACACCATTTATACCGGATAAATCCTTGCAATGTGCCATTAACCCATTAACAAGTGTTCCTGTCAAATGACCAGGAGCTGGATGGACTACCATTCCTCTTGGCTTATTAACAACTAGAACATCTTTATCTTCAAAATAAATATCTAAATCCATCTCTTCTGGAATAACATCTAATATTTCCGGTTCAGGAATGCTGATTTCAATTTGATCATTTAAACTGCATTTGTAATTCGTTTTAACCTTTTGTCCATTTACGAGAACATTTCCTTCTTTAATCCATTGTTGTACCTGTGTTCTGGACCATTCAGGTTCTAAAGTTGAAATGACCTTATCAATCCGGTCACCTTTTTGTTGTTCATGAATGGTGTGTTCCATTTTCTCCATATGATTTCTCCTTTGTTTCTCTCTCATCGCGCAGCATTTGAATCATCAATAATATTACGCCGATGACTAAAGCCGAATCAGCAATGTTAAATACTGGAAAATTATAACTAAAAATATAAGTATGAATAAAATCAACCACTTCTTTACGTAGTACACGATCAATAAAATTACCAATTGCACCGCCAAGCATCAAACCAAGAGAAATACCCAGCAGCCATTTCCCTTTTACTGCTTTCTGTATGTAATAGATAAGGGCAATGATGACAACAGTCGTAATCACATAAAAGAACCACATTTGTCCTTGTAAAATTCCCCAGGCTGCTCCTCGATTCCGGTGAGAAGTAATATAAAGAAAATTATCAATAACCGGGATACTTTCACCAAGATGCATTTTCGTGACAATCAGCCACTTCGTTACTTGATCCAACAAGATGACAAAAATTGCAATTAAATAATAAAACACTAAGAAATACCCCCATCACACGTTGACATTACTTCTTAGCATTTTAGCATATAATTCGGCGAAACGACAATGTAACGCTAGAAAAAAGAGGAATCTATCGGTTTTCTATAAAAGTGCTCGAGAGTCTCTGTGTCCTTTGTTGATTTCATTGTTGGGATTAATTGTAATAAATCACCAGGCAGTGGCTCTCCGGAAAATTCACAATGACCAAAGCTCCCCGATTCAAGCTTTACAAGGGCTGATTGAATATCTGCCAGCTCATCTTCTAGAATGGACTTCATCCACTCCTGCTTATCTTTCCTTTTTAGCGATTGTACTATTTCTTCTTGCGTTTGACGGAGTTCCAAAAACAGTTTTTCCTGTGTGGCATCCATAGATGTTACCTCCGTTTTCGTTATTTGTCTTATTGTATCCGCCAAAATAAAACCGACTCGATAAAACTTTTGACATCAACAACAACAATTAACGGAGAAGGAAATTATTGAAAAAAGCCCCGTTTTATGCAACGGGGCTTTTCATCTTATGAAAGCTGTGAATAATTTTCCTTTACTACTTCAGCACAACGAGGACATAGTGTTGGATGTTCAGGATCCTTTCCTACTTCAGGTGTGACAACCCAACAGCGTTCACATGTTTCTCCTTCTGCTTTTGAAACGATAATAGCCGCTGTATCTAATTTTAAGGCATGATCAGGTGCTTGGTCGTATGAACCTGCCACTTCAAATCCGGAAATGATAAACAACTGCTGGACGTTTTCCTTAATCGAATCCAGTAATGCTTTCGTATCATCATTAACATATAAAGAAACCTTTGCAGTTAATGATTTACCGATTACTTTTTCATTCCGCGCTTCTTCTAATGCCTTAAGAACATCATCCCGCAGTTTCATGAATGCAGTCCATTTTTCTTCTAAGGCTTGTGCATTCGCAAATTCCTCAAATTCTGGCAGGTCAGTTAATTGAACGCTCTCATCTTTAACAGCAGGGATGAATTTCCATACCTCATCTGCCGTATGCGAAAGAATTGGAGAAACTAATTTGGTTAATGCCAATAATGAATGATAAAGTACTGTCTGGATTGCACGACGCTCATGATTTTTGACGGACTCAATGTAAAGAACATCCTTTGCAAAATCAAGATAAAAGGCACTTAAATCCAGTGTACAGAAATTATTTACTGCGTGATAAATACCTGCAAACTCATAATTTTCATAAGCGTTTCGCACATATTTAATCAGTTTATTTAATTTTACCAGCATGAATTGGTCCACTTCACGAAGATTTTCGTAAGCAACCATATCAGCTGACGGATTAAAGTCTGCTAAATTCCCTAATAGGAAACGGAAGGTGTTACGAATTTTTCGATATACCTCTGCCACTTGTTTGAGAATAGCATCAGAGACACGTACATCCGCCTGGTAATCAACGGAAGCAACCCAAAGACGTAAAATATCGGCTCCAAGTTGATTCATTACTTTCGCTGGAACAACAACGTTTCCTAGTGATTTACTCATTTTTCTTCCTTCACCGTCTAAAGCAAAACCGTGGCTTAATACTCCTTTATATGGAGCTTTTCCTGTTACTGCAACGGCAGTTGATAAAGATGAGTTAAACCAGCCGCGGTATTGGTCGGAACCTTCCAAATATAAATCAGCTGGACGGACCAAATCGTCTCGCTCCAGGAGAACGGCCTGATGAGAAGAACCTGAATCAAACCATACATCCATAATGTCTGTTTCTTTTGTAAATAAACCATTAGGACTTCCCGGATGTGTAAAGTCTTCTGGAAGAAGGTCTTTCGCTTCACGCTCAAACCAAATGTTTGAACCATGTTCACGGAATAAAGCAGATACGTGATCAATGGTTTCATCCGTTATGATTTCTTCACCATTTTCCGCATAGAAAACTGGGATTGGGACTCCCCATACACGCTGGCGGGAAATACACCAGTCACCACGGTCACGAACCATGTTAAACAAACGTGTTTCCCCCCATGCTGGAACCCACTTCGTTTCTTTCACAGCTTCTAGTAATTCGCTACGGAAATCTTTAATAGAAGCAAACCATTGGGCTGTTGCACGGAAGATAACTGGTTTCTTTGTTCTCCAATCGTGTGGATAGGAGTGAGTAATAAATGTCAGCTTTAGAAGAGCTCCTGCTTCTTCAAGTGCCTGTGATATTGGTTTATTAGCTTCATCATAGAACAAACCTTCAAAACCAGGTGCTTCGCTAGTCATATATCCCTTGTCATCTACTGGATTCAGGACATCTAGACCATACTTTTGACCAACATGGAAGTCATCTTCCCCGTGTCCTGGCGCTGTATGAACGCAGCCGGTTCCCGCATCTGTGGTTACATGTTCACCCAGCATTACTAATGAATCTCTGCCGTACAGAGGATGTGCTGCAATGATATGCTCTAATTCATTTCCTTTTACTTTCTGAACTACATTGACCTCTTCCCAGCCAATTTCTTTTGTTACTGCTTCTAAAAGGGCTTCAGCAACTAAATACTTTTGCTCCTTAACAGCTACAACTACATAAGTAAGGTCAGGATGAACAGAGATACCAAGGTTAGCAGGAATCGTCCATGGAGTTGTTGTCCAAATGACAATTTGCGTATCCGTTTCAAGTACACCTTTACCGTCTTTTACTTTAAATCCAACATAAATAGATGGGGAGCGTTTGTCTTGATATTCGATCTCTGCTTCTGCAAGTGCAGATTCACTTGAAGGAGACCAGTAAACTGGCTTAAGCCCTTTATAAATATAACCTTTTTTCGCCATTTCACCGAAAACTTTAATTTGCTGCGCCTCATACTCTGGCTTAAGTGTAATATAAGGGTTTTCCCAATCGCCGCGAACACCTAAACGCTTAAATTGTTCACGCTGATTATCAATTTGTTCAAGTGCATATTTTGTACAAAGTTGACGAAATTCAGCAACGGTCATTTCCTTACGCTTTACACCCTTATTTGTTAAGGCCTGCTCAATTGGAAGACCGTGTGTATCCCAACCTGGTACATATGGTGCATGATAACCGCTCATGGATTTGTAGCGAACAATAAAATCTTTTAAGATTTTATTAAGAGCGTGCCCCATATGGATATCCCCATTTGCATATGGCGGTCCATCATGCAGAACAAACATTGGTCGACCTTTCGTACGCTCCTGAACCTTTTGATAAATATTCATCTCTTCCCATTTAGCCTGGAGATCAGGTTCTCTTTGCGGAAGATTGCCTCGCATCGGAAATTCAGTTTTTGGCATTAATAACGTATCTTTATACTCCATTTTCTTTCCTCCTGTAATTCTATAAGAACAGAATGACCATTTTTCCCAATAAAAAAACCCTCTCATCCCTAAATAGGGACGAGAAGGTTTTGTTCCCGCGGTACCACCCTGATAAATTGCAGCAATCCTGCAATTCTCTTGAAGATTCGTAACGTGAATAAACCGCCATAACTTACTCTTTTTAGAAAGGCTTTGTTGATTTCCGCTCGAGGCGCTTCGCTTTCCGCTCCAATCAACAATGTGCTTTAACACAGCCTTATTAAATAAATTTCAGCCTGGGACTCAAGGGTGATCTTCCAATCCTTCACTTTTATCAGGCTTACACCATCCCTGACTCGCTAACAAAAGTATTGAAACATTGTACTGTCCCTCTCACAGTCATTTTTCATCTATTTTTTTACTTATTATGAAATTATATGCGAAATAATACCAAATCGTCAAGCTAATGAATCTTCTTCTTCATGAACTTTTAGTTCTGTTGAATCCACTTCATATTCTAATAAATGATCCCAATCATCGGTGTTTAGCATATCAAGCTGAGCTTCGATCAGCATTTTAAAACGGGTACGGAAAACTTTCGACTGTTTCTTTAGATCTTCAATTTCTAAGGCAATCTTCCTTGCTTTTGAGAGTGATTCATTTACTATCCGATCAGCATTCTTTTCCGCTTCTTTTATAATCAGCTTTGCTTCTTTTTGAGCGTTACGCTTTACTTCTTCGCCCGCTTCTTGAGCAATCACAATGGATTTATTTAATGTTTCCTCAATATTTACAAAGTGGCCAAGACGGTCATTCAATTCATTTAAACGTTCTTCCAATTCTTTTTTCTCACGAAGAACTAATTCATAATCTTTAATCACTTGATCTAAAAACTCATTTACCTCATCTTCATCGTAACCACGAAAACCTTTATTAAATTCTTTATTATGAATATCTAACGGCGTTAACGGCATAATGCCACCTCCAAGAATCTATCGTCAATATGTATAAAGCAAACATTCGACAAGTTTCATCGAAATCCCTGCTTTTTTAAAAATTATTTTTGCTTACCTACTATAATTCGCCACTTTTCCTTTTTCGTTCTGCCTTCGATTGACAAAATTTTCACACGGCCATGCCCTCGAACGGATAACATATCACCTTCTCCACATTCAAAGGATGAAGTTTCAATGGTCGTCCAATTCACTTTGACCAGCCCCTGTTGAATAAATAATTGTGCTTTTTGTCTGGAAAGATGGTGAACTCCAGACACGAGTGTGTCTACGCGTAAAGAAGAGACCGTAATGTCCTGTTCTATCCATAAATTCTCAGGTAAAATGGCCTCTTCTAATGGTAATTCCTTTAATCGAATGGCAGCCTTGCCAATCGATTCTAGATTCATTTTAATATAATCGCTAATTTCCACTGCTGCATAGAATTGAATCCGTTCATCTTTAAAAAGGATATCACCAAATTTTCCTCTTATTAATCCTAAGGACATCAGAGAACCTAATACTTGCGGATGCTCAATGGAAACAAACTTTATCGGATAAACAATCTCAAATAAGTTAATTTGGTAGTCGCTGGCATCGGGAATAAAATAATCAGGCATTATGAGTGCTCTTTTTCTTTCACTATCAGCGAATCCACCAAATAACTCAACCCTGGTACTTCCATTTTCACCTATAATCATTTTCACAATATGCTGTTCCCTAGGATCTAGAAAATCAGTAAGTTTTACTGTATAGGCTGTTTCAACAAATTCTCTCCATTTGATTACCTGGTCAATAAAATCTCGTTCCTCAGGACGAAAATGCTGATAGATGTTCATGAAAAAACTCCCTAAAGATTTTAAAAATAGTCTTCAATGTCCCCTGACTATGAAATTAAGTTTTGTATCACTCTTAGTCCGTTTGGCGCAAATGACAATACGAAAAATGCTGCTAAAGGAGAAAGGTCAATCATCCCTAAAGGCGGAATAACGCGCCTAAAAGGCTCTAAGAATGGTTCACACAATCTGGTTAAGATCGATCCAATTTGTGATTCCCTTGCATTTGGGAACCAGCTCATGAAAATATAAATGATAAGCATCCATTTGTAGACACCTAATAACGTATTGAAAAAATCAAAAATCATATTCATCTTAACTACCACCTTTTATTCAGAAAATCCGACCCTTGAACTAATTCAGATATGTTCCCGGAAATCTCAACATTATCAGGAGTACATAAAAATATGCTGGAGCCTACTTTTTGGATATCCCCTCCAAGTGCATAAACCGCGCCGCTAAGGAAATCGACAATCTGTCTTCCCTCTTCATGTCCAATACGCTGAAGGTTGACAACAACCGATCTTCGGTTTTTTAGATGGTCTGTTATATCTTGTGCCTCAGCATAAACACGAGGTTCTACCAATATGACTTTTGAGGATTTTTGAACACTTTGAAGGCTGACGACATTTTGGGTCTTTACTGGCTGTTTTTGCGGTTGTCGAATTGGCTCAACCTTTTCGTATTCACTCTCCGTTTGATCTTCATATTCATCATCTAAAAAGAAAAATGTTTTTATTTTTGATTTAATTGTCAAAGTCATTCCCTCCTACCCATCTTCACCGACAAGTGCGGTACCTATTCTAACCATGGTAGCTCCTTCTTCAATTGCCATTATGTAATCATTGGACATTCCCATTGAAAGCTCCTCACAAGGGGCATAATCAAGCTGCAGCTCCTTTACTTGGTTACGCAAGTCTCTTAATTTTCGAAAACAGCTGCGAAGGGTACTTTCATCATCCGTGTAAGGTGCCATTGTCATTAAACCAGCAACAATGATATTTTCATATGGCTCGAGATTTTTTACAAAGTCTATGACTTCATTTGAACGAAGGCCGTGTTTCGATTCTTCTTTTGAGACATTTACCTGTACAAGACACTTAATCTTATTACCCGCCCGTTTATTAATTTCCTCTGCAAGCGAAATTCTGTCTAAAGAATGAATATATTCAACTTTATCAATTATGTTTTTAACTTTGCGCGTTTGTAATGTACCAATAAAGTGCCATACGGGCTTGTCCTTTAATACTTCCCATTTTGTTAATAGCCCTTCATCACGGTTCTCACCTAAATTCGTTACACCAGCTTCCAACGCTTCTGCCGCTCTCTCGGTGGTGACATATTTTGTAACGGCAATCACCTTGATTTCTTCAGGATTTCGATTTACCTTTAGGCATGCACGGTTGATATTTTGTTGAATCTGTTCGAGGTTATCTGCTACCCTCATTTTTCGGTCTCCTTCCAGCCAATATAACTTAACATTCTGCCGGTTTTCCCTTGATCCCGGCGATGAGAGAAGAATAGTTCTTCATGACAACTTGAACACAGCTTAGAAATCTGAATGTTCGCTGCAGGAACTCCGGCCTTCATGAGGATCTGCTTATTTACTTCCCGCAGATCTAGACAATATTGTCCTTCTTTTATTAAATTATATGGTTTTTTTTCGACATCTACTAGTATATTTTCTACAAAGTTGATGACATAGTCATTAACAATATAACATTTTTTACAGATTGACGGACCAATAACGATATAAATCTCATTGGGATTAATTCCTTCGGTCTGCCATGCCTCGACCATATACCGGGCAATTTCATTTACTGTCCCTTTCCAGCCGGCATGTGCAGCACCAATCATATGGTGTGTTGGTGATAGAAAGAAAAGAGGGACGCAATCAGCATAACACAGAGTTAATAAAATTCCCTCTTCATCTGTATAAAAGCCATCTGTTCCTTTATAGGCATCGCTATAGGTGTCTGCTCCTTTGCCTCTATTCGAACGGTTAACCCTTTCGATCCTGACATCATGTGTTTGTTCTGCTCCCACCCAATGCAGCAGAGGGAAATGGAGCTCTTCCGCAAGCCTTTGGCGGTTTAAACATACATCCTCTTTCATGTCGCCAACATGAAAGCCCATATTGAATGTGGCATAAATTCCATTACTCTTGCCGCCGTTTTTAGTCGTTATACCAGCTGTAAGCCCTGGGTATTGTTTTTCCCATTTTTCAATAGATAAAAATAATTCGTCATTTTGTACAAACGGTTCCATTCCTATAACCTCATTTGTTTTTTTCTAGTTTACCATGAATCGGTTAAATGGTCATTGTTAGTAAGGTTTTATCCTTCGTTTTCTTCAATTGGCCTTTCCTCCAATCCCTTATACCTGACTAAAATCACATCTTGACCAATTTTAATGATATTTTTCCATGGAATCACAATATCCTCATCTCTGCCGAAAAAACCTAGAACCTTTCCATTTCCAGAGATCACTACTGCTTCGATTCTGCCCGTTGATAAATTAATTTCAATATCCCCAATGTTTCCAAGCTTTTTTCCATCTGAAACATTCACGACGTCCTTAATCTGAAAATCCGAAATTTTAACCATCCAGCTCACTCCCACATTTTATACTATAAAAAATATATGATAGGTATGGGGATTTTATCTGTTATCTTTAAAAGAAAAAATAAGCTGCCCTTTTGGACAGCTTTAACTTTGTATATTTTTATTCATTTGTTTAATTGCTGCTTTTTCCAGCCGTGATACTTGAGCTTGCGAAATCCCAATTTCATCGGCTACTTCCATTTGTGTTTTTCCTTGGAAGAATCGTTTTCTTAAAATTAATTTCTCCCGTTCATTTAAACGGCGCATTCCTTCTTTTAGTGCAATTTCCTCAATCCAATGGATATCTTTATTCCGCTCATCACTTAATTGATCCATTACATAAATAGGGTCGCCGCCATCGTTATAAATCGGTTCAAATAAGGATACTGGGTCTTGTATCGCATCTAAAGCAAATACAATTTCTTCATGAGGAACTTCCAATACTTTTGCGATTTCCTCAGCAGTTGGTTCCCGTGAAGTTTCACTCATCAATCGTTCTCTTACCTGCAGCGCCTTATAGGCGATATCTCTAAGAGACCTCGAAACCCGAATTGGGTTATTATCGCGCAGGTACCTACGAATTTCGCCAATAATCATTGGTACGGCATAAGTGGAAAACTTTACGTTTTGACTTAAATCAAAGTTATCAATCGATTTCATAAGTCCAATACAGCCAACCTGAAACAGGTCATCAACAAACTCGCCTCGGTTGTTAAACCGCTGTATAACACTTAGAACGAGTCGTAAATTTCCGTTGACGAGCTTTTCTCGTGCTGTAATATCTCCTTCCTGCATTTGTTTGAAGAGTAATCTCATTTCTTCATTTTTTAATACAGGAAGTTTTGATGTATCAACGCCGCAAATTTCAACTTTATTTCGAGTCAATCCCTTTTCCCTCCTCATAGGAGTTGCTGTACAAAAAACAGTATCTCCTTGAGAAGGAAAAATATGCACTTGCAAATTTGTGGTTTTGACACATACTTGTCGAAAAATGCGGTGAAGTCTTGATTTTTATTGGTCTACTTCCTAGAAAAAATTTCTTTTTATTAAACCATTTTGTTGAATTCTTTTCTTAGTCTTTTTATGATTCTTTTTTCTAGTCTTGAGATGTAGGATTGGGATATTCCCAGCATATCTGCTACGTCTTTTTGGGTTTTTTCTTCTCCATTTGTCAGTCCGAAGCGGAGTTCCATAATCTGTTTTTCCCTGTCTGTCAGCTGATGCAGAGCTTTTGTTAATAGCTTTCGGTCCACATTTGCTTCAAGGTCTTTTGTGATAATATCATCATCTGTACCTAAAACATCAGATAATAATAATTCATTGCCATCCCAATCAATATTAAGTGGTTCATCAAAGGATACTTCTGATCTGATTTTATTATTTCTTCGCAAATACATCAGAATTTCATTCTCAATACATCTCGAAGCATATGTAGCCAGTTTTATTTTTTTCTCTGGATTAAAAGTGTTAACAGCCTTGATTAATCCAATCGTACCAATACTAATTAAATCCTCAATATTAATCCCTGTGTTCTCAAATTTCCTAGCAATATAGACAACCAATCTTAAATTACGTTCGATTAAAATGGAACGTGCTGCTTTGTCACCATTAGGTAATTTGTTTAAAAGCATTTCTTCCTCATCTTTACTTAGAGGAGGCGGCAGGGCTTCGCTGCCGCCAATATAATAAATTTCATCTGTTTTTAGGCCCAATTTCATTAATAGTTTATACCAGTAGTAAGATAAGCGAAGTCTCCATTTTTTCACGCAAGTTCCTCCTTCTAAATTAAGATTTTGTGAGTATAGTATTATTAACTTACTTTCACTGCATCTTTAGGCAGTTTAGGTCCTGTAAGCATTTTCGGATGGACGATACACTGAAACCTATCATCTGCTGAAAGCTGCTGCATTGTAAATGATACAAGTCCCTTTTCGCATAAGAATTGTTCCCCCTTTGCTTGAATCAGTATCGAATCAGGAATCATTGCCACAATGAGCTGATGCTCTTGTCCCACCACCCGGCAAGGAACAATCCTTAATCTGTTCTGCCATTCAACAGGAAACTCTTCTTCCCCGTTGATCAGTACTTCAGGATCGGATGCCATTTTTTTAATTGGTTCTGCCATTGTTTCTATTTGATTTTTAATGGATACAAACATGACCGGAAGTTTTGATAAGGGGTCATAGAGCTGGTTTCCACTATCTACTAAGCCTTTAAATGTCAACGTATCTCCATTAATCGTTAGAATAACTTCAACAAGTTGATCAAATTGAATTTTTGTCATTTCCATTGACTCTAAATTCCTCTTAGAAAAATGCCAGGCAATCGGAAAGCCAAGTAAAACAAAAAGCCAGCTGATAGGATCACCAAACCCTGTTACATTGGCAACAATTACTTTCGTTGATAATTCTGAATCAAACTGAACAAAGTAATGGGCTCCAATTAAGGCTCCGCCAATTAGAAAGGTGCCAGTATATAAGGTCATTAAAGCCTTTAAAAAATAAGACATCCGTTTATATCCAAACGTCACGAATACCATTGCAACCGAAAAAAGGAGCTTTGAAACAGGATGATTTGAATACACTTGTAACGGTGTAAAGGATAATAATATAATCAATGAACCGATAAACCCGCCAGCCATAATCCTCCAAATACGGATTCTCCTTTTTAAGAAAATAGCGGATAAATAAAGGAGAAGACTATCAAATAATAAGTTAAGAGCCCAAATTACATCCAAATAAACCGTCAAACAGCTGCCCCCTTCTTTATTTCCCAAAATAAACTTATCATTCTATGGATTTTCATAAGGGTGTATTACCAATGATTTCTATTATTCTGTTTACGGAAAAGTATAACGTACATTTGGGGCTGAAGTGTGTCACTTTCTGTAATCAAAAAAACAGAAATTTTCCCTATATACAACGTATTTTGTCAGAAATAAAATATGCTAATTTTTATATAAAAAAAGACATGGTCCATCCGGACCATGCCTTTTTTCCATTACTATATTGTCTAGCTTCAGCACCCAGGGGCGCAGCTTTTTTAATTATCTTCTACGGTTACGATTACGTAAGAACGTAGGGATATCTAATGCATCCTCTGAGTTAACATTATGGTTTTGCCGAACAGGCTCCTGCTGAACTTCTTCACGCTTTGGCTCGCGCTTTACAGGATTCATTTGCGGCTTAGCTTGTCCAAAAGCAGGGCGAGTTGCCTTTGGCTGTATAGCCTCCTCATTAAAGCCTGTTGCAATAACCGTTACAATAATTTCATCCTTCAGACTTTCATTAATAACGGAACCAAATATCATATTCACTTCCTGATCAGTGGCAGTTGCAACGATATCTGCTGCTTCTTGGACTTCATATAAGCTTAAATTTGAGCCGCCCGTAATATTCATTAACACACCCTGTGCACCGTCAATCGACGTTTCAAGCAATGGGGAATTGATTGCTTTCTTGGCCGCTTCGGTTGCACGATTTTCTCCGGAAGCAACACCGATACCCATTAGTGCAGAACCTTTATTTGACATAATCGTCTTAACATCTGCAAAGTCCAAATTGATAAGTCCTGGTGTAGCAATCAAGTCTGAAATACCTTGTACACCCTGTCTAAGAACGTTATCAGCCTCGCGGAAAGCTTCTAGCATCGGAGTACTCTTATCGACAATCTCAAGAAGGCGGTCATTTGGAATGACAATAAGGGTATCGACTGCCTCTTTCATTGATCCAATACCGCCAGATGCTTGATTGGAACGCTTTTTACCTTCGAATGTAAATGGACGAGTTACAACCCCAACTGTTAAGGCACCTAAATCACGGGCAATTTGTGCAATAACAGGGGCAGCACCTGTACCTGTTCCACCACCCATACCTGCTGTAACGAACACCATATCAGCACCACGTAAGGCATCTTCTAATTGTTCCTTGCTTTCTTCAGCAGCCTTTTTGCCGACTTCTGGATTAGCTCCTGCACCAAGACCTCTTGTTAACTTCGCACCGATTTGCATTTTTACTTCAGCTTTTGAAAGGTTTAATGCTTGAGCATCTGTATTAACCGCAATAAACTCGACACCCTGAACGCCATGTTCAATCATTCGATTCACTGCGTTGTTACCACCGCCGCCAACCCCAATAACCTTTATTGTAGCAAGAGAATCTAAATTTGTATCAAACTCTAACATGACAAATCCTCCTAATTCGTCGATATTCCTTTTCGCGTCTATTCGAAAAAGAGACCAAGGAATTTTTTTACTTTTGATGACATCTTATCTTCCGGATGTTTTTCTGGTTTCGCTTTTGGCTGTTGTTGTTTAGGACTTCTTTTCTCAGCTGGTTCAGATACCGGCGCAGCAGCGACGAAGTTGCCGCCTGGTACTCTGCCATTCTTATAGGCATATTTTATTAAACCAACCGCGGTTGTATATTGAGGCTCTCTTACTCCAATATAGTCTGGTACAGCATTACGCACTCTGTTTTGTAAAATTACTTGTGCAAGTTCCAGTACG
Organism: Neobacillus sp. Marseille-Q6967; assembly: GCF_946151075.1. GTDB lineage: Bacteria > Bacillota > Bacilli > Bacillales > Cytobacillaceae > Neobacillus. Next base: position 2,694,060 of record NZ_OX267715.1, read on the forward strand.
CCTTGCATATTTGCAATTCCACCGGTCAGTACATAACCGCCAGGTAAATCACTGTAGCCTAAACGCTTCATTTCATTGACAATTAGATCAAAAATTTCTTCTAATCTAGCTTCTATAATATCAGATACTTCCAGCTGATTAAATTGTTGATGCTGGTCGCTGCCAATAATCGGAACACTAAAGACCTCATCTTCAGAGGCATCGTCATAGAATGCATGTCCATACTTAATCTTAATTCTTTCAGCATCTTCAGTTGAGGTTCTAAGCCCGATGGATAAGTCTTTTGTTATGTGTTCTCCCCCAACTGGTATTACACTCGTTGCAGCTAGGAACCCCTGTTCAAACACAGCTATTGTAGTAGAGCCGCCGCCAAGGTCAATCAATGCTACACCGAGATTTTTTTCATCCTTTGATAATGCATATTCACCTGCTGCGAGAGGCTGTAAGACGATATCCAAGATATCAAGCCCAGCCCGCTCCACACAACGTAATGTGTTAATAATAATCGATTTTGAACCTGTAATAAGGGTTCCGTCCATTTCTAATCGAACACCAATCATACCACGCGGGTCGTGAATTTCATCCTTACCGTCAAGGATATATTGCTTAGGAACAACCCCGATGATTTCACGATCAGGCGGTATCGACATTACTTGTGCTGCTTCGATGACACGAGTAACATCTTCATTTGTAATCTCACGATTTTGGCTGGATACGGCTACAACGCCACGGCAAGGCTGAAGCATAACATGATTGCCAGTAATTCCGACAATTACCTGTCGTATCTCCATTCCTATCATTCTCTCAGCTTCTTCAATCGCCCTTTTAATAGAATGAACGGTATCATTAATATCAATAATGGATCCTTTACGTAATCCTTCAGATTTTACATTGCCGACACCAATAATATTTAATGAGTCATTGACCATTTCTCCAATGATAACCTTCACACTGGATGTACCGATGTCAAGACTTACATATATTTCATTGCTGTTCATTCTTTGGCACCTCCTTTAGCATTCCTTCAGTCGAACAACAACTAATTTTAGTTAAGTGATATATCGTATACCTCTATATCTTATAAAATTATTCGTCACAACTAAATGATTCCCTTTAAAAAAATCAATTTTTTTCTAATTTTTCTTTGTTTGTTGACCATTTTGTTAATAATATTCGTCTAATGACTGCTATATTTTGAAATAAGCGGACACCAAAGGCAAAAACTGCTGCTAAATACAAGTCTACACCAAGATGTACGCCTAGAAAAGCTAAACTTGCAGCTAGTAATATATTAAAAAAGAATCCAGAAACAAATACTTTTTCATCATAAATATTTTGTAAATGTGCCCTAATTCCTCCAAAAAGAGTATCGAAGGCAGCCAATACTGCAATAGATAAGTAATTGGAATATTCCTCCGGGATTCTTATATCCGTCAATAACCCAAGTATAATGCCAACAATTAATCCTAACAATGGAAGCCACATTATGAGCCGCCTCCTTCATCTGCTTTCATCGACTCTAAATATCTGACCCTTATCGGGTTATCATAAGCAGGGATGGTAAGTTGCCCGCTAGGTTCTGAAACCGTTAATTTCAAATTGTCAATGAAAAATTCTTCTATTGCCTTAGAAACCTTCATACGATTATACAATTTTTCCGCAGTTGTGTATTGATCAACCCCAACCACTACTTTAATTGGCAGGTCTGTCAGCGAATGGCCATCAATTTTTGTCTCATTATTAATATCTCTTATCACCGTTGTATTAATAATGCGCCATCCATCAATCGCAACGTATTTTGCTTCATATTGATTTAATTCATTTAATAACCTTTTTAAAAGCTCAGGAGATACTTCGGCAGCAGCGTCATCACCTAATTGAATATTATCAAATGCAGGTTCAATCGTAAGAGTGATCCCTGGAGCTTTAATCTCTGTTAATCCTGCTTCAAGCTTTAATTCTTCCAACGTATCAGTTAAAGCTTGTCCTTTACTTTGTTTGCGTTTTGATTCGTACGCAGCAAGTGTTTCCTCAATCGAGCGCATTTCACTAATGATGTCAGATTGTAATTCCTTTTCAGCCAGTAATGCTTCACGAAGCTCCCATATGTCCCGGGTATCACGTTTAATTGGCTGTTTAACTGTTTGAAATTGAATCGCAACCATAAAACCCACCACAATAGAAATGGCTATAAAGCTAAAATTTTTCTTGGACTTGTCCACATTTTCCACCTAGCCTTTTTTAAATAATCATTTCGTGGACATAATCTACATTTACAAACTGCCTATTATCGGATTTAAGACTATTTCATTCTTTTTTTCTAGTGTAAACACAATGTTATCATTTACAATTTGATCTTTAACCCCGCCTGTAAGGTTAAGTGCTGATGTTAGCACGTCGGGGTCTCCTATCGCGGTAATTTCGAAAGGCGCTGGATGTTGAATACCATCCACTGTAATAACGGGGCCTGTACAAAGGATATAGGAGTGACTTGTTAATCTTTGACCATTAATGGCAATTGCTTCTGCTCCTGATATATATAACTCATTAATTACCTTAAACACATGGTATTCATGAACAAGGTAGCTATTAATATTTTCAACCTTAGGATCGTAAGCCCCATCTGCAAGTGTAACCGTTACACCTTTGCCTTTTACCTTTACCTTCCCTAAGTACATTCTGTACTTTTCAGCATCTTCAGCAAGATTTAAATATTCCTGTGCCTCATTTGCCAGACCCTTTTCATTTTCAAGAACTTTGTCCTGCTTTTCATGAAGTTCTTGGGCCAGCTTTCGATTCTTTTCTTTTTGGTCATTAAGCTGATTTCTTAATTCAAGGGTCCTTTCCCATTGTACACCGGAGATATTGTTCTTTTCATTTTGTATTTCTTTTTGGGTAAAATGGTAGGAGAAAGCAATCATATATCCGAGAACAAGGCAAACAAGGGATAATACAACATGTTTACCCTTCACCTTTTTCATTTTCAACTTCGGTTTCCTCCACTTCTGTTTCATAAGCCTTGAAATATGATCCAACTTCTAAATCGATGATTCCCTTTGTATCTGGATCCAACTGGCTTATAATCGAAGGGTAATGCACCATTTTCTCTGTAAAACTACGTAAAGTGGCACTTACCTCAAACCCGTCATTCATGAATAAGCTAATATGATATTTATCCGTTTTTTTGGGAGTATAGTGAATTTCAGAAATAGAATTTAGAATGGCATCGGGAAGTTCATCAAGCCCGGCAATCATTTCCTGGAGGATATCTCCTTCTTTAAAATCAAAGAGGATGGGGGCGTTAGTAGGAAGCCCGCTTACTTTTCTATCCATTAATATATTGCCATTTTCCATGACTGGGAAAAATGCATTATCTCTCTCCACATATGCAACTCTTTTACGTTCTTCAATCTTAATTGAAATCGAATTTGGCCAGTTCATCTTTACTTCCGCTTTTCTGATTTCATGCAAATCCTGTAGTTTTGATACAATATCCTGCTTCTTAATACTCCAGATATTTGTTTCTGATGTAATATCAGTAATCTTTATTATTTCTTCAGTCGGGAGTAATTCGTTCCCTGAAACGGTTATCTTTTGAACATGACTTAATGGCGATTGTACGTATGCTACGACGGCAATCATGGTAAAAAAAAGAAAAAGCAAAAAAATCAGCCTCTTATTTGCCTTCCGCCGTCTTTGCTCTTTGAGTTTAGGTATCCGGTCTTCGAGAGCAACTATTTTTCCTTTATCCATACACTTCCCTCCACTTAAACACGCGCATAGCTTGTCCCAAAAGAAACCTAAAGTTAAATCTATAAAGAGAAAACAACGGCACGAAAAATCATGCCGTCATTCATTTTCTTAGATTTATTCCGTATTTATAATGAGTAATTATAACACAAAATTTGTCATTCGTACGTTTAATTCTTCTATTTTCTCCCGATTATTTCTACTTCGGTTTCCAGTTTCACACCATACAGATTATGGATGGTATCCTTAACATGCTGGATTAATTGCAGGACGTCTTCTGCCGTTGCATTACCTGCATTTACGATAAAATTACCATGCATTTCCGAAATTTTTGCCCCGCCAATACTGAAGCCTTTTAGACCAGCATCTTCGATTAACTTACCGGCATATTGCGGTAGAGGGTTTCTGAAGATACTTCCGGCACAAGGATAATTCCATGGCTGCGTTTCCTTCCGGTAATCCTTATTTTTTTGCATTTGTGAAACAATCGCTGTCCGGTCGCCCTCTGTAAGCTTAAATTCAGCCTCAAGAACGATACCAGGACGTTTTTGTTGAAGAACAGAAGTTCGATAAGAAAACTCCATTTCCTCATTTGTAAGCCACTCGATTGTTCCATCCTCAAATAATATATGAGCTTTCGTTAGTATTTTACTAATATCTGAGCCATGTGCTCCTGCATTCATATAGACAGCTCCGCCGACAGAACCCGGAATACCGCTGGCAAATTCAAGACCGGAGAGACCTTTCTTAGAAATTAATGTGGATAAGCTGACTAATGAATGACCTCCCCCAACAGTAATTGTTGACCCGTTTATGGTTAGATGACCTAACCCCGTACCAAGCTTAATGACGACCCCTTCAATTCCACTATCAGATACTAGAAGGTTAGACCCCCGGCCAATTGCCCGCCAAGGCAGATTCTTTTCCTTTATAAAATTCATGACTTTTTTGATATCTTCTACAGACGATGGTTCGATAAAAATATCAGCCGGCCCGCCAATTTTCATTGTTGTATGCTGAGCAAGCGGTTCATTATTTTTCACTTTTCCAATATTTAAACTTTGTAATTCCGTTATCATTTCGTCCATTTTATTCACCTATCTTTCAAAACAACCATATAGTTCAGTTTATGCTAAAAATGAATATGGGCTACTTTTGTTTTTGTTTTACAAGCTGTTTCATCAGTTCATATAACCGGGCAGCTGAATCTGGAACCCCCAGTTTTTTGGCTTTGGTCTTCATATCTTTAAGATTTTCCATATTTAAAAGGATTTTGTCAATATGTTGTATCAGTGTCTGACTATTTAAATCTTTTTCAAGGACTAGTTCAGCTGCACCATGATCACTAAGAGACCTTGCATTCTTTTCTTGATGATTATTTGTAACATAAGGGCTAGGTACTAGTATACTAGGAATTCCAAGGGAAGTAAGTTCTGCAAGAGTCGTTGCACCCGCTCTCGATACCACAAGGTCAATACCAGCGAGCACTTCCGGCATATTGTGAATAAATGGTTTAATGACGACGTTTTTCGGGTTGCCGACTAACTCCACTTCTTTTCTAACTGTTTCGTAATGAACATCACCTGTTACGTATAATACTTGATAAGATTTCTCACTTAATTCAGGAAGTGCCTTAACCACTGCTTCGTTAATAGGTCTCGCACCACGACTGCCGCCAAATATTAATACAGCAGGCAATGTTGTACTTAAACCTGCAGAAAGACGTCCCTGAATCCCATCTTTTCCAAGAACCTCAGAGGCGCGGGGATTTCCCGTAAACACCACTTTATCTTCCGGGAAATGTTCCTTTGCTTCATTAAAACAAACAGCAATTTTATTTACATAACGGCTTAAAAATTTATTTGTTAGACCTGGAACACTGTTTTGTTCGTGAATAATGGTCGGGATACCAAGTTTTGCTGCAGCGTATACAACTGGACCACATACATATCCCCCTGTTCCAATGACGATATCAGGCTTAAATTCTTTCAGCATTTTTTTGCTGTCACCGACACCCTTTATGAAACGAAGTACTGTTTTAATATTATCTAAAGATAGTTTTCTTTTAAATCCTGTAATATGAATAGATTTAAATGGGATTTTTTCTCTCGGAACGAGTGAGCTTTCTAAACCATTCTTCGTTCCTATGTATAAAAATTCTGCATCGGTTGTTTCCTTTTGTATTTCTCGTATAAGGGCAAGAGCGGGATAGATATGTCCACCAGTTCCTCCGCCGCTGACAACTATTTTCATATGTCCACCTCAATAAATATTGCTTTTGGCTGATTTCTTACACTATCTTACTATAAAATCAGTGAAAAATAATCCTTGAAAGAAGAATGTTAACGAATTGTAACGCAATCAACCCGCCTTAATAAAGGGCTTTGTTAAGCTTACCTGTTGATTGCTGCTCCAGGCGCTTCGCTTTCCGCGGGCGGTACGGGGAGCCTCCTCAGCGCTTTAACGCCTGTGGGTCTCCCCTGCCCCGTACTCCCGCAGGAGTCTCGCGCCTTCCGCTACAATCAACATATTAGCAAAATGAATAGTAAGCTTTAACATAAACATAGCCTAATAAAAAGAACCCTGCTTATAACAGGGTATCTTAGTATCGGGCATAACGGCTAATGTTTAATAGGACACCGATTGCCATTAACATGAGGGTTAAAGATGAACCTCCGTAGCTTAAGAATGGCAGGGTAATACCTGTTACCGGCATCAGCCCCGTCACAACGCCTATATTAATCATTACTTGTATCGCAACCATTGAGATGATCCCTACTGCAAGGAAGCTTCCATATAAATCCGGTGCACCTAATGCAATCCGGATTCCACGCCATAGAAGGAGAGCGAATAAGAGTATGATAAACGATCCGCCAATAAAACCAAGCTCTTCAGAAAGTATAGCAAATATAAAATCTGTCTGTGGTTCTGGCAAATAGAAAAACTTTTGCCGGCTTTCACCCAGCCCGAGTCCAAAAAGGCCACCAGGCCCTATAGCATATAAGGATTGAATAATCTGAAACCCGCTTCCGAGTGGATCGGACCACGGATCTAAAAAGGAGGTAATCCTTTTCATGCGATAAGGTGCAGATGCAACTAACGCGACGAAACCTGCTAAACCTAGAAAACCCAAGAAGGCAAAATGGCGAATGCGGGCTCCCGCAATAAAGATCATAACCACACATGTACCAATCATGACGGTTCCGGTACCGAGGTCAGGTTGAAGCATGATTAAGGCAAAGGCAACAAAAACCAATCCTAAAGATGGGATTAACCCTTTACGAAAGGAGGTAATCAGCTTTTGACGCTCAGCAAGGAACTTTGCTAAAAATGCAATCATCGCTAGTTTCATAAATTCTGAGGGCTGAATCGAAAAAGCCCCAACACCAATCCAACTTCTTGAACCATTTCGAACATTCCCAATTCCAGGAATTAAAACGGCTATTAAGAGAACGAAACAAATGATAAGAAGAACCTTTGACCACTCTCTCCAAGTCCAATAATTAATATTCATAATAAAAAACATCGCAGCAATTCCTACACCGGCAAACAAAGTTTGCCTTTTGGCAAAGAAGAAGGAATCCGAGAATTTATATTCTGCCCAAACTGCGCTGGCACTGTAAACCATTATAAGTCCTACTGCCAATAAGGTAAATGTAACGATTAATAAAATAAAATCAGGAGTCGTTCTCTTAGTCGGCACCACAACACACCTCTGTAACAATATTTGGGGCCTGCAGGTGTTGTATCTAAGATAGGTGTCAAGCTGCAGTGCCAAGTGGCTCGGGGTCATAAGCTCCCTGATCTAGGCACTTCCGCTTTTCTTTGTGTACAAGCCCTTATTTAAGCTTATGCACCGCATTGATAAAAATGTCTCCCCTGACTTCAAAAGTTTTATATTGATCCCAGCTGGCACAGGCAGGAGATAACAAAACAACATCGCCTGGTTCAGAATATCTAAATGCGACAGGCACGGCCTTTTCCACATTATCGACACGCTCAATCTGTTTTATTCCCGCATCTTTACCGGCACGTTCAATTTTAGGTGCCGTCTGACCAAAGGTTATTAACGTTTTGACACCTTTTAAGTATGGAATGAGTTCATCAAACTCATTGCCGCGGTCAAGCCCTCCTGCCAGCAGAATGATTGGTTTTTTAAATGCCTTTAACGCATTAATAGTTGCCAGTATATTGGTTGCTTTTGAGTCATTATAAAATTTTCTTCCACCGATTTCCGCCACATATTGCAAACGATGTTTAACCCCCGTAAAGGTACGCAAAACTTTATCAATAGCCTCATTACTTACGCCCGTAAGCTTTGAAGCTGCAATGGCGGATAATATATTTTCAAGATTATGTACGCCTGGCAGGGCGATTTCTTTTACCGGCATGATTTTTTCATCATTGAAAAATACCCAGTCATCTTGAATATATGCACCATTATTTAGTACCTGCGTTGGTGAGAAGGGAATAATTTGAGCTTTCGAAAGTTCAGCTGTCTTCATTACTTCCTTCTGATCTGCATTTACAATAAAATAATCTTCCTCTGTCTGGTTTTTCGTAATATATGCTTTTGCTTTAATATACTCTTCTTTTGTCCCATGATAATCCAAATGGGCATCGTATAGATTTGTCAGTACTGCTATCTTTGGTTTAAAAGTATTGATTCCCATTAATTGAAAAGATGATAACTCGATTACAATATTGTTTTCCGGGGTCGCCTCTTCCGCAACACCAGATGCCACAGTGCCGATATTCCCGGCAATTAAAGGATGTTTATTTCCTTCCTTTAACATTTCATAAATAAGTGTTGTTGTAGTCGTTTTACCATTTGTACCAGTGATTCCGATAAATGGTGCCTCTGATATTTGATAAGCCAGTTCAACCTCTGTGATCACCGGGATCCCTTTTTCAATTGCACCTTCTACCAGTGGATTGTGATAAGGGATACCTGGATTCTTGACGATCAGTTCGAAACCTTCATCAAGCAACTCTACAGGATGTTCCCCGCAAATAACTTTAATTCCTTGCTCCAATAAGCCCTGAGCCTCAGGATTTTCTGATAGAGGCTTCATATCATTCACCGTAACAAATGCACCTAACTTATGTAAGAGAGCAGCTGCTGTTACTCCGCTTTTGGCCAGACCGAGTACAAGTATTTTTTTATGAAGATACGTATTAATCTGTTTCAACTATAACCACACCTCAATATAGATTCCTAGTATCGCTAGTATTAGTCCAACACTCCAAAATGTTACTACGACTCTCCATTCGGACCAGCCAATAAGTTCGTAATGGTGATGAAGCGGACTCATTCGAAAAATTCGCTTCCCAGTGGTTTTAAACGAGATTACTTGCAAAATAACCGATAAAGTTTCAATGACAAACACTCCGCCAATGATAATCAATAATATTTCAAGTTTCGTTAAAATAGCAATCGTTGCAATGGCTCCACCAAGTGCAAGCGACCCGGTATCGCCCATAAAAACTTTAGCAGGATGGGCATTAAAAACTAAGAATCCTAGTACCGCTCCTACAACCGCTACAGAGAAAATGGCCACTTCCAATTGTGATTGATTCCAGGCAAGCACGGCGTAAGCTCCAAATGCAATAGCCGCGGTCCCGGATACTAATCCGTCAAGACCATCTGTTAAATTGACTGCGTTTGAAAAGCCTACAAGCCAAAACACTATGAAAAACACAAAAAACCAGCCTAAGTCAATAGAATATCCGCTTATAGGGAGAGTAATCACAGTGGGAAAACCATTTTGTTTATATACTAAGTAAAAAATAACCGATATGATGATTTGCCCCAATAACTTTTGCTTTGAAGTTAGCCCTAAATTTCGTTTTAAAGCTACTTTAATAAAATCATCTAAAAAACCGAGTAAACCAAACCCAAAAGTTACAAGAAGAAGCAAGTATGTTTTTACTGTCGGCTCCGAAAATTTACCTGTCATCACCAATGTTGTGATAATAATAGAAAATAATATCATGATACCGCCCATTGTCGGTGTTCCCGTCTTCACCTGATGAGATTTAGGACCTTCTTCCCTAATGCTTTGTCCAAATTTAAGCCTTCTCAAGAAGGGAATAAAAATGGGAGAAAGCAATACCGTTATCAGGAAGCCCATTAAGATTGTGAAAAAAATAACTTGCTCAAGCATTTTATTCCCTCCCTTCCGAATTCAGCGTTTTTGAAGCTAGTTTTTCAAGCATTACAGCTATATCATATGTTTCTTTATTTTCTTTGAGAAGTTCTTTATTCAAAAATACGAATTTTGTCATATTCATTTTCTTTACATTATCTCCATCAAGTTTTTCTAAATATAATGCTAAAATTTTACGGACGGACCCTGCCGGATCATCAGTAAAAAATACTGGAAAGTGATTGGGTGTATAATGGGGCAGTTTCTTCCCTTTATCCCAAACGGTTGCAATTGCCCCGTTGGCAATCGCATCTAAAAGTTCTCCTGAAGAATCATTAAGCGGGACAAACAATCCTCTTGGCTGTGGGACAACTGCATTGTTGGACACAGTATAATAGAGGTGTTCGTTTTCCTCCACCCCTTTGAAATCTTCAAATTGAGCCCTGACATCTTTAAATGCTAAATACATTTTTACCTCCCCTCGATTGCTTCCCGAGCCACAACTCGGTCGTCAAAATCATAAACCTGGCTTCCGATTATCTGATAGGTTTCATGACCTTTCCCTGCAATCAAAATCACATCTCCCTTAGAGGCATGCTCCACAGCAAATTTAATTGCTTCTTTTCTATCAGGAATGATACTATATTGCTTCCCTTGAACACCCGTTTCCATATCTTTTAAAATGGCTAACGGGTCTTCCGATCTTGGATTATCTGATGTAAATATTGGATTAGAAGCATAACGGCAGGCAATTTCCGCCATTAACGGCCGTTTTGTCCGATCCCTGTCACCACCACAGCCGACAACAACAAAAATACGTTGGTCAGCAAAATGCTTGATTGTTTTTAAGACATTTTCAAGGCTGTCTGGTGTGTGAGCATAATCCACAATCACTGTAAAGTCCTGACCGGCATCCACGAGCTCAATTCTCCCTGCGACTCCCTTTATACTCTCAATGGAAGCAAGAATCGTGGTTAATGGGATATTCGCTGTAAAAGCAGCAGCAATACTAGCCAATACATTATAGACACTGAATTTTCCTAATAACTGAATGTTCACAGGATAGGTCTCATGATTGAATACCAATTCAAATTGGGTGCCAGATGCGGTCAGTTGAATATTGGCTGCAAAAAAATCTGCTTGTTTATCAATTCCATACGTAACAATATGTGCAGCTGTAGAATGGCGGTAAGTATCGGATACCGGATCATCTGCGTTTAATATCGCAAATTTTGGTTTTTCTTTATTAAACGTGTTACCCAGCTGGGCAAATAAAAGACCTTTTGCATGTCTATATTCATTCATTGTCTTATGATAGTCAAGATGGTCTTGGCTTAGATTGGTAAATACAGCAATATCATAATCACATCCATGAACTCTTCCCAAATGAAGAGCATGTGAGGAAACCTCCATAATAGCTGTATCAACCCCAGCCTCTACCATTTGCTGAAAATGCTTTTGGAGAACAAGACTTTCGGGTGTGGTGTTTTTGGTTTCAAACTTTTCATTACCGATTTTTGTATACATTGTCCCGATTAAGCCTGTTTTTTTGTTCACATCTGAAAATATTTTCTCAATAATATGACTTGTCGTTGTCTTCCCATTTGTTCCGGTTATTCCGATTAAACGAAGCTTTTGGGTTGGGTGGCTGTAAAAAGCATCTGCGAGCACCGCCATCGCCCTCGTTGTATTGTTTACGATGATAACGGGCACAGGAAGATTTAGGGGGCGCTCAGCCAGTATGGCCACTGCTCCCTTTTCCATCGCTGATTGAGCAAAATCATGACCATCGACGGTGTATCCCTTAATACATATAAACAAACTCCCATCTTGCACCTTACGGTTGTCATTCTCAATGGAAGTAATTTCAGGATTTACCCCTTGGTACGGGGCAAGAAGATGCAAATGTTCGAGTAGTTCCTGCAGTTTCATAATCTCTCAAATCCTCTCATAGCTATAACACTTTTACCAATATTTACATTATGTATCTTATGTAAAAGATTCACCTTATTTTACAGCAAAACGATATATAATGCCATTACCCAAAAAGATTCATAAAAGGTTTCCGAAAAAAACGGCGGCGGAAATCATTCCGGCCGCCTGCTGTCATTATGCACCTTATTCTTCTTTATCAAAATATAGTCTGACTGTAGAGCCTTCTTTTACTTTTGACCCTGGTTCAGGAGATTGGCGGACGACAATATCACCTTCACCACTTGCATCAATTTTTAGATTTAACAATTGTTCCGTTATCTCAATTTTCGATAAGCCCGTTAAATCAGGCAGGGTAATTAATGGAGTATCGGGCCATTTTATTTTTTTATCAATTTGTTCTGTGCGAGGCTTTACTCCCATAGCCATTAACCCATCCTTCATAATACTTCCAACAATAGGAGCCGTTACTGTTCCCCCAAAGGCAAGAGTTCCTTTTGGATTGTCTACTGCAACATAGACAACAATTTGCGGGTCATCTGCAGGAGCGAAACCTATAAATGATACAATAAAATTGTTTTCTAAATATCGTCCGTTTTGAGCTTTTTGTGCGGTACCAGTTTTTCCGCCAACCCGGTAAGAATCAACAAATGCCTTTCCTCCGGTACCTTGAGCTACTACACTTTCCAGGGCATGACGGATTTCTTTGGAGGTTTCCTCTGAAACCACTCGGCGCTTTTCTACCGGGGTATTTCTCATTACGACTTCTTTTGTAACAGGATCAATTAATTCTTTCGCAATATATGGCTTATATAATATCCCGCCGTTTACTGCAGCAGCTACAGCTGCTACCTGCTGAATCGGCGTAACAGATACACCCTGTCCAAAAGCAGTGGTTGCTAATTCCACCGGCCCAACCCGATTTAAATTAAATAAAATTCCCGTGCCTTCGCCAGCTAAATCTATTCCAGTTTTCTGCCCAAAGCCAAAGTTTTTAATATATTTAAATAAGGTATCTTTCCCTAATCTTTGCCCTAATTCAACGAAACCTGGGTTACAAGAGTTTTGAACCACCTCTAGGAATGACTGGCTTCCATGTCCTCCTCTTTTCCAGCACTTTAACCTCGCACCGCCTACTTCGACCGATCCTTTATCATGAAAATGTTCTTTTTCTAAGTTAACTTTTCCCTCTTCTAATGCTGCAGCAAGAGTAATAATCTTGAAAGTTGACCCAGGTTCATAGGTTGACCAAACCGGCAGATTCCGATTATATACTTCCTGCGGTACATTTCGGAAATTTGCCGGATCAAAGGTTGGCCGGCTTGACATGGCGAGAATTTCCCCGCTGTTTGGGTCCATTGCAATGGCAATAATTCCATCAGGGTTGTAGGTTGCCTCAGCTATGTCTAGTTCTCTCTCAACAATCGTTTGTATTTTCGTATCAATTGTTAGCTTTAAATCCAGACCATCGACAGGATGTTCATAATCATCCGCCATATCGTTCATTCTTTCTCCCTTAGCATTTGCGTAAAACTTTACAGAACCTCTTTCCCCATTCAGTTCTTTATCATAATAAAGCTCTAACCCCATTAATCCTTGGTTGTCCACTCCCGTGAAGCCAAGCACATGGGATAAGTAGCTGCCGAAGGGATAATGCCGTTTGGAATCTTCACCGATATAGACACCTTCAAGCCCTAATGCTCTAATTTCTTTTGCTTTTTCATGGGAAATCTTTCTGCCTTCTTTGAGGCGGACAATAGATTCACCCTGGGTTATCTGGCGATAGGTATTTTCCTTCGTTGTATTTAGTACAGCTGCCAATTTTTCGGAAGTAGTAGCTGGGTCTTTTACCTGTCTTGGGACTACCCATACAGTAGGAGCACTGACATTCGTTGCTAAAGCTACCCCGTTACGGTCTACTATTTCCCCTCGTTCAGGTTCAAACGGAATATTACGGCTCCAAGACCCCTTCGCTTTTCCAGTTAACATATCTCCTAATACAAATTGGACATATCCTAAACGGACATCAATAATTAAGAAGATTAAAATTCCCACGACCATTGCTACTAATAAGCGCTTGCGAACCGTTACATTTGAAACACGCATAAATAAACGAGCCTCCTTTACAATCTCGTTTATTTATATGCTTGTACTATTTTGATTAGAACGTTTCGAATGCAGCAGTCTAAGCATGATTATTTAATCTTTAGGTGTCTCTGCCTCTCCAGCTGACAAATCATCACTTACCGTAGTTTCTTCATTATCCTCATCCATTTTAATCATCTCATCAGGTGTCTTTAAATCAACAATTAGGAAATCACCCTTACGCAATATAGCACCGGCTTTTATACTTTGTTTTACCACATAGCCGCTGCCAGTGGAATTTAGCTTCAAACCAGACATTTTGGCAATTTTCATAACATCCCGCAGCGACCAGCCGTTCATATCAGGAGCAATCATGTCACTATCCGTTTGGATAATGATCTTTTCCCCTTCTAGTACAATCGTATTTTTTGCGGGCTGCTGCCCCGCCACTTTTTTGCCATTTCCAAGCACAACCACATCTAACCCGCGCTTTTCTAAGCTCGTTACTACATTATCAACAGGCTCGCCAATGTAATCATCTAGTTCAGTTGTTGATGCTTTTTCCAGCTTAGTTGGTTGAATATTTAAATATTGCAGACTGTTTTTCATCACTGGATTAAACACCATTGATACAGGAATCGCCCCCATTGAATAATGGTCTATTTCCGGCTGCTGCACCGCAACATAAACAATTAGTTCCGGATCATCCTTAGGAGCCATACCGAGGAAAGAGAAAATATAATCCCCAGGCCCATCTAAATAACCGCCATTAGGATCTGGCATACTTGCTGTACCTGTTTTACCGGCAACGCTGTATCCGTCTATTTGATAACGAGTTCCTGTTCCTGTTTCCTTGTTTGTCACAACCGTTTCGAGAATATCGCGAACTTCCTTTGCTGTTTCAGCTGAAATAGGAGTTGAAACCACCTCCGGTTTTGTTTCCTCAATTACTTCACGGGTATCATGGTTAACAACTTTATCAATCACTTGCGGTTTCATCATTTTTCCATCATTTGCAATCGCAGTTGCCGCCTGAATTTGTTGTATAGGTGTTATGGCTGTTCCTTGTCCATAAGAAGTTGTTGCCTTTTCAATCGGCCACGTATATTGGATTTTTCCAGATGTTTCGTTTGGGAGATCAATATCTGTCGGCTTGTCCAAACCAAATTTAGTTAAATATTCGCGTAGTTTGTCAAACCCTAATTGTTCATTGGCAATTTTCGCGAATGCAACATTGGAAGACCTCTGCACCCCTTCAAGATATGTGATAGGGCCCCAACCTGTATAATTATGATCGTGAATTGGCTTATCTTTTGGAGTCACTTTATAAGAACCCGATTGATATACAGCGTTCTTATTAAAGGCGTTTTCCTCAATTGCGGCTGCAAGGGTAAAGATTTTCATTGTCGAACCAGGTTCAAAACTGGTTTCGATTGCCTCATTATGCCAACTGTTATTAATGCCCTCTTTCGTTTTTGGATGAAAGGATGGTCTTTGCCCCATTGCTAAAATATCACCCGTTTTAGGGTCAGCGACAATAGCAATGATTTTCTTTGGATTATATTCTTCAACTACCTTATTCATCGCATCTTCTAAGAAGGTTTGAATTTTCTTGTCTATCGTTAAATATACGTCATCTCCATTTTGGGCTGGAGTGATTTTTTGTTCTCCATTTGGCAGCAGGTAGCCCCAAAGGTCGCTTTCATAATTGATTTCTCCATTTTTTCCAGTTAATTGATCATTTAAGGTACTTTCAATCCCCATTTTCCCAACATATGCTCCATCCTCATCAGACCTTTCAGCATACCCTACTAAGTGAGAAGCAAATATTCCATTCGGATAAAAGCGTTTAGAATCCCTTCTAAACGTTATCCCTGGGAGCTTTAGGGCCTCGATTTCTTTCTTAACTTCGTAAGAAATGTCTCTTCCGGCTTTGCCGAATTCCACTTGGAATTGATCCTTCGTTAGAATACTATAAATTTCTGACTCTTCCAGATCGATATACTTTGCAAGTTGTTCTGCCGTCTTTTCAGGATCCTGAACATGATTAGGATTTTTAGGATTCGTCGTCATTTTCTCGTCCAAAATGGCTATTAGCGTATAGGCCGTTGTATCTTCTGCGATTACTTCACCTGTTCTGTCGTAAATCACACCCCTTGTTGCTTCAAGTGTACCTACTCTGCTATATTTTTGCTGCGCCTTTGCTGCAAGCGGCTGTGAACCAACTTCACCGGTGAATTGTATCGAAAAATACCTAAAGAGTAATACAAAAAAGAGCAGGCCGAATAGTACAAATAATCCAGCTGCTCCGACATTCATATTTGGCTGTTTTTTGTTCATTTTTCGTGCACAACCTTGACGTTATTTTCGTTTAAAACAAGCCCCATTTCCTTAGCCTTTTCCCAAATCCGTTCATATGTGCTTAACTCACTCTTTTGGACTGCCAAATCACTGTTAACCTTTTCCATCTCTTTAATGGAAGTTTGCAGTTCTTGAATATCACTATTTACCTGGTAAATTTCCGCTTGATTCGAGATGATGTGAACCGCTCCAAAACAAACCAGTCCTGTAAATACCAAACCAATTATTTTTTCCCCTGGTGTCAGCCAATACTTTTTGGTTTTTACACTTCTCTGTTCCTGGACAGTCTTTTCCACTTGTTGCTGCTGAAATTTCCTGGCAAGATTACTCATTCTTTCCCCTCCACATCATTTATTTTCTTTATAGTTTCTCTGCAATCCTCAGTTTTGCAGATCTAGCACGATTATTGTTTTCTAATTCCTCTTCAGAAGGAAGAATTGGTTTTCTTGTTATTACTTTTAATACTGGCTTATATTCGTCAGGAATAATAGGCAACCCTGGCGGTAAATCAGGAGTTTCACTCGCCTTCTTAAAAGTTGCTTTACAAATGCGGTCCTCTAGTGAGTGAAAGGTGATAACGCTGATCCTGCCCCCTGGGTTAAGGATATCAATCGCCTGCTGCAACGATTTTTCGAAAACAGCCAATTCATCATTCACCGCGATTCTCACAGCCTGAAAAATTCGTTTTGCGGGATGCCCGCCTTTTCTTCTAGCCGGTGCAGGAA
Organism: Neobacillus sp. Marseille-Q6967; assembly: GCF_946151075.1. Classification (GTDB taxonomy): domain Bacteria; phylum Bacillota; class Bacilli; order Bacillales; family Cytobacillaceae; genus Neobacillus. The sequence continues at coordinate 2,711,062 of NZ_OX267715.1, forward strand.
TTCCCTCTTTAATTAATTCCACCAATTCGAAGGTAGTTTCAATTGGTTTTATTTCTCGTCTGGCTTCAATCTTTCTAGCTATTTGCTTCGAAAACTTTTCTTCACCATAACGAAAAAAGATACGGACTAAATCTTCGTAGGACCAATGATTAATAACATCATAGGCTGAAATATGTGCTTCGTTATCCATCCTCATATCAAGAGGGGCATCATGATGATAACTGAAGCCGCGTTCAGGAGTATCTAGTTGCGGAGATGAAACACCAAGGTCATAAAGAATACCATCAACGTTATTAATTCCGATCTTCTCAAGTTCTTCTTGCAGGTATAAGAAGTTACTTTTAATAATCGTTAGTCTTTCTCCATATTCGGCCAATTTCTCTTTAGCATTTCTGATGGCTGTTTCATCCTGGTCGAAGGCAATTAATTTTCCATTGCCGGTTAATTTTGAAAGGATAAGGGAACTATGCCCGGCGCCTCCTAACGTACAATCAACATAAATGCCATCTGGTTTGAGGTTTAACCCATCAACTGCTTCATCTAGTAGTACTGTCGTATGTTTAAACAATTTAATCACCTTTTCCAATCGAACAATCGAATAAAAAACAAGAGTTATTCTAATATAACGTATCCATTATATATCAAACCCAATCATATTTTCTGCGATTTCAGCAAAAGAATCCTCAGATTGTGAGAAATATTCTTCCCAAATCTGTTTGCTCCAAATTTCAATTCGATTGGATACACCTAAAATCACACATTCTTTTTCTAATTTTGCGTATTGGAGTAATGGAGCTGGTATATTGATTCTTCCCTGTTTATCAAGTTCGCTTTCGGTAGCTCCTGAAAAAAAGAAACGAGTAAAGGCACGTGCATCTTTTTTAGTAAGCGGGAGACCTTTTAGTTTTTCCTCAATAAGTGCCCACTCGGATAATGGGTAACCAAACAAACATTGATCCAAGCCGCGCGTGATAATAAACATCTCCCCAAGTTCATCACGAAATTTCGAGGGGACAATCATACGGCCTTTATTATCAATGCTATGATGGTATTCACCCATAAACATACCCGCTACCCCCACTTTCTATTTAAAATGTACCACATTCCCCCACTTTCCTCCACCTATTTTTACTTATTCTCCCCCTATTTAACGAAATCCTTTTTTCACCGGGATTTTTTATAAAAAAAGAAACCTCACTGGTTAGTGAGGTTTCTTAACATTTACATTTTAATAACCTTATGACGGCCGTCAAATTCGAATGGAAGTGACATTATATCTTTCAATAAACTACTGCCGTATAGATTTAAATAATAAAACAGATTCCAAACGCGTTCCTGTGGTAATCCTTCTGGCCTTAAAGATAAATCAATGCGGTTATATTTATTCAAAATGAGTTGGTGTTTGTTCTTAACAGAATCATCCAGTTTCGTTTCCATAAACTGAATTTGTTTTAATAAAAAGTTTTCATTTTTCTTTAATAAAGGGATTAATCCTTTGTCAAGCTGAGTAATCTTTGTTTCTATTAACTGGTACTGGGCTGCTAATTGTTCCTTTGTGACAGAAAACAACTCTGCCGCTTCCCTATCCTTTATGGATTCAAGGTAATTCTCTCTTTCTATAGAGGTTCCACGGCTTAAAACTTCGGCTAACTCCAGATTTAATTCGTTAATATCACTTTCAATGGACCGGTCCAATAATGTGATATTCAGCCTTGGAACAATAGGAGGCATCTTTAATTGGAAATGTTCAAAGACAAGTTTTAATTCTGCCCAGTAAGAAATTTCACCTGGTCCTGCAATAAAAGCAATGGATGGAAATAGCCATTCCTGCATTAATGGTCTAGTTACCACATTATTACTTAGCTTTGCAGGATCCTCCAAGGCAAGTTTAGTCATTTCCTCCTTGCTAAAGGAAATCACTCCACTTTTCCCCACAAAACTATTCTTTTCAGTATCAAACTCGAGCAAAATTCTCTCATTCCTATCATAAAAAAACAAATTGGCAGCCTGCTCTTGTGATTCAATCGTGACAGGAAAGCCTTTTTTATGAATAACACTCTGCTGCTCGAGTAAATGACTGGTGATTTCTCTTTGATGTTCAATTTGCTGGACAAAGAACTCCGTTTGCAACAGACGGAAATTTCGATCTCCGGAATCCACAATCAACAATCCATAATCTTTAAAGAGTTCCATTACAATATGGGCAAAGAAATCGACAAAGGTAGAAGACTTGTTTACTTGATCCTCCGCAAATGAAATTAACCCTTTCGTGTGAGTTGTCTCACCAAAATTCTCCATAACCTTCTTTACCCATGTAAGGCAAATTCCTTTATCAAGGAGAATATCCGATACCATCTTTTTTTGAAGAACCCTTTCAGGATAGGTCCATTTGTCCGCTTTTTGCTCCCTTGGAATATACACATGATTCACTTCATGATAATCATGATCTTCACCAGCAATCCAAAAAACAGGGACAACCGGCACCCCCAGCTGTCTTTCCTTTTGCTCAGCTAATTTAATGATCGAAATAATTTTATGTATCGAATAAAGAGGACCTGTAAGTATTCCCGCTTGCTGTCCGCCAATCACAACGACACTATTATCTTGTTTCAATTTATCAAGCGAACGTTTTACCGCTTGAGAAGATGGAAAACGCTCCATAAACCTGTCAATATGTTCAGCAACTCTCTCCCGGGGAAATGAGCGTGTATTTAACTCTTCCAGCCTTTTCTGATCATCTGTTAAATCATTAAAACGATAATGAAATAAAGGCATAATATCAGAAGATTGCTCAAGGTAACCCGAAGCAAAGCGATTTGCAGCTGGGAGCGAGAGATTAAAAATCTCCATTTACGTACTTCCTTTCTAATCACCAATTTCATTCTTTTACGAGTATAGCATTAACGCATCATTTTCGAAAAAGCTTTGCTTAAGAAAATGTAAACGTTAACGCCCTATGCACCAGTCCAAATACAGTCAAAGTAATATAGGTAATAAAAAATAATAGAAAATTAAATCTCCAGAAGCCTTTAAACACTTTATTAAATACAATCTCCCCATTCATTTTCCAATGAACTACAACAAAAACCATTGCAATAAAAATCATAATAAGTAATATTACCCCAAATAACGACTTTCCCCAAATCGTTATGGTTAAAAAGTGAACGGCCATTATAAAAAAAATCGTGGAATAATCTAAAGCTTTATGAAACGATTTACGAGAGTTTTTCGTTATCATTTTATACAAAAAATAAATGATTATGAATCCCAGCAATGGCATGGTGAAGAAAAATGTAATAATCGATGAAACAATCGTATTCATTCAAGCTCCTCCCAATCTCGCTTCTTTTCCTTTTAGCAGGAGATAATAACTCTCCACTAGTACTGCCTTCTTACCTTTTCTGTCTGCTTCATCTAGGATATATCCGAGTATCGCATCTACTTCTGTTCTTCCACCGGATTCTACATCTTTCAACATTGAGGATCGATTATCCGCAGTTTTCTCACATATATTGACGATATTTAAAAAATAGCCATCAGGGTTTTTCAAGTCTAAAATAGACGAAATTTCATTAAATAGATTTTTTACTAGGGAATAATAGAATGGATTTTCAAGTAATTCTCCATTTTTAATTTGAAGTATTGCAGTCAATGGGTTTATAACAGCATTCGCTATTAATTTTTTTAGAAGCATCTCATAATAATCAGGTTTGAGTGTTAATTTGAAATCAGATGTAATCCTCTCTGCAAAATCATGGAGTTTCTTAGGTTTTCCTTTATATACAGCTGCATTGATGGGGCCATTTCCATTGTGACTGACGGTATATGCGTTTAGTCTATTAGCACCATGCTCAACAGATCCGACAAAAATATTGTTAACTTTCAACTCTACTAGAAATTTAAGATGACCCATTCCATTTTGAATAAATAATAGGCTTTCAGGCTTATCAATAGAATGATCGATTCTATCTAAAATTTCGAGAAGCTGGTATTGTTTTACCGTAATAATAGTAAAATTTTCAGAGCCTGTCCATTTCGATATCGGAAAGGCAGTAATATGACTTTTGGTTATTTTTGTTTCCTTCAGAAGTAAAAGACCATTCTGATTAATTTCTGCTGCCTGTTCTGCGCTCCTGGTATAAAGGTTTATACTAAAAGTCCGGCTTAAATAGGATGCAAATAGTAATCCAATAGACCCTGCGCCGATAATAGCAATATTCACATGCATCCCTCATTTTAAGTCTAGTTATTACTATTTTATCAGAAGCAGCTATTGAATAGTTAATAGAAAAATCCCGCTCGTGGCCGAAGCGGGATTGACAGAGTTATACAGGATAAACAGGGTGTTTACGATGACTAAAATTCATTTCTTTTGTTTCATAAAAAGCAAAGCGCTGAATTAGTACTTTTCGAAGTTCTGAAGCCGCGACAATTTCATCGACAATTAACTCAGATGCCAGCTTATAAATATCTATATGCTCTTTATATTCCTGGTGTTTGGCTTGTACAAAAGCTATTCTTTCTTTTGGGTCTTCTATTTCATTAATTTTATTTGAGTAAACGGCATTTACGGCAGCTTCAGGTCCCATTACGGCAATTTGTGCTGTAGGCAGCGCGATGCAGCAATCTGGCTCAAAAGCCGGGCCCGCCATTGCATAAAGTCCAGCACCATAAGCCTTTCTAACCACTACAGATATTTTGGGCACCGTTGCCGAACTCATGGCAGCGATCAACTTTGCTCCATGGCGTATGATACCGGCACGCTCTACCTTTGTACCAATCATAAAGCCAGGGACATCAGCAAGGAACAACAGTGGAATATGGAAAGCATCACAAAGTTGGATGAACTTTGCCCCTTTATCAGCGGAGTCAACAAATAAAACACCGCCTTTTGTTTTTGGCTGATTGGCAACAATCCCCACGACTCTGCCATCCATTCTGGCAAATCCAGTAATCAGCTCTGGGGCAAATAATCTCTTTATTTCATAAAAACTATCTTTGTCTATCAGGCGGTCAATCGCCTCGTACATATCAAATGGCGCATTTTGATTTTCAGGAATAATCGATTCTAAATCACGCCCCTCTTTCGGTAATAAACCGTTAACCCTTTTCGTTTTTTCCATAAAGCTAGAAGGAAAGTTACCAATATATCTTTTGGCTGACTCAATCGCCTCTTCCTCGCTATAGCTTAAGACATCACCACATCCGCTGATCGTACAGTGCATGCGTGCACCGCCCATTTCCTCCAGCGTTACCTTTTCGCCAATAACCTTTTCTGCCATTCTTGGTGATCCAAGGTACATGGAGGCATTTTGATCCACCATTATGACAACATCACAAAACGCAGGGATATAGGCCCCGCCAGCTGCGGATGGTCCAAATAAAATACAAACCTGTGGAATCATGCCTGACAACTTAACTTGGTTATAAAAGATTCTTCCTGCACCGCGTCGGTTAGGAAACATCTCTAATTGATCGGTAATTCTCGCTCCCGCCGAATCTACAAGGTAAAACATGGGAACCTTTAACTTTTCTGCAGTTTCCTGAATCCTAATAATTTTTTCAACCGTTCGTGCACCCCATGAACCTGCTTTTATGGTAGAGTCATTAGCCATTACACATACAGTTTGGCCGTTAATTTTTCCGATTGCCGTAACAACACCATCAGCAGGTAAATCACCTGCCTGGACGTTTGCAAATTTACCATCTTCTTCATACATTCCGTTATCAAATAACAATGCAAGACGGTCGCGAACAAATAGTTTGTTTTGTTGTTTTAATTTTTCATGATACTTCGGATGCCCGCCTGCTTCTATTTCTTTGCGCTTTTGGATTAACTGCTCTGTTAGCGTATTTATTTTTGTCATGATTTTCCCCCTTAAAAACCACTATTCAAGTACGATTAAAACATCGCCCTCGTTAACAAAATCACCAATTGATACCTTTACTTCTTTTACGGTTCCACTAAAACCGCTTTCGATAGGAATTTCCATTTTCATTGATTCAAGCAAAAGCACTTCTTGGCCATTACTCACTTGTCCGCCGCTTTCTACTAGTACTTTTAATACCGTTCCAGCCATTGTTGCAGTAATTTCATTCATACCTTTTCCGCCCCTTACTTTACTAATTTATTAATTAAAAAGTTTGTTGAATAATTTCCGCTTTTGAACTCCTCATTTTCAAGGATATTTAAAAACAGCGGCACATTTGTTTTAATACCTTCAATTTTTACTTGCTTAAAAAATTCCGATGCTGCTAGTAAACTTTCACTCCTAGTTTTACGATAGAAGATGCACTTAGCAATCATTGGGTCATAAAACGGTGTGACAGTATTCCCTTCATCATAGCCGGCATCAATTCTAACCCCGCTGCTATCACCCCAAGATAACGTTGTAATTCTTCCTGGTGAAGGAAAAAAACGAGCAGGGTCTTCTGCATAAAGTCTAAATTCCATCGCATGTCCGAACTTCTGTATCTCTGGTTGTAATAATGGTAAATTTTCTCCCCGGGCAACAAGGATCTGCCATTTTACAAGGTCAATACCAGTAATCATTTCCGTCACGGGATGCTCCACCTGAAGCCTTGTATTCATCTCCAAAAAATAAAAATTTTCTTGTTCATCCACGATGAATTCAATCGTCCCAGCGTTAACATAGCTGACTGCTTTTGCAGCTTTTAATGCGGTATCATAAATTTTTTCCCGGGTTTTTTCTGATAAAAATGGTGAAGGTGATTCTTCTATCACCTTTTGATGCCTTCTTTGAATCGAGCAATCCCTTTCAAACAGGTGTACGATGTTTCCACTATCATCACCAAAGATTTGAACTTCGATATGCCGTGCATTCGGTATATATTTTTCAATAAATACCTGATCGGACCCAAAATAAGATAATGCCCGTTCCTTGGTGGAGGCGAAGGATTTAACGAGCGCTTGCTCATTTTCGCAAAGAATCATTCCAATGCCACCGCCGCCGCTGCTTGCCTTTAGCATAACTGGATACTTTATTGCATCTGCAAGACTGCATGCCTCTTCAATCGTTGTCAATCCATTGCTGCTCCCAGGAACTACAGGTACCCCTGCCTCCTCCATCGTTTTGCGGGAAACAATTTTCTCACCCATCAGTTTAATCGTTTCAGGTCTTGGACCAATGAACTTGATGCCTTCTTTTAGTACCTTTGCGGCAAATTCTGCATTTTCAGAAAGGAAACCGTAACCCGGATGAACCGCATCCACATTTTCATTTTTAGCGATCTCCATGATTTTTTCAGACTGCAAATATGATTTGGCAACTGGAGCTTCCCCGATACATAACGCTTTACCTGCAGTTTTTACAAACGGCATATCTCTATCCGCCTCTGAATAAATCGCTACCGTTTCAATCCCCATCTGATGGCAGGTCTTGATAATCCGAAGTGCAATTTCCCCACGATTGGCTATAAGAATTTTTTGCACAGCTCTTCCCCTTTCAACCTAAATAAAGCCTCACCCGATATATTTCTACACGATTCTCAGAATTTCCTGCAAATTTAGAAAACGCTTTCTTTTGATTTATTTAAAGAATTTTTCGTTTATTTGTTATATAATAATATTAATTCATTTTGAATAATTTCTTAATATTTCATCTTCATATTATTCAATTAGAAATGAATATATACGACTTAATAATAGCGATCATTATTTAGGAGGACATGACATGAAAGTAAAAGTTGAAAAGCTAAAAGTAAATTTTAAAACCCTTGAGGAATTTAAAAAATTTAAAGAATATGGAATTCAAGAACTCTCCATGATTGAGGATCTTGAAGCAAATATGATTGAAGATGATAGTGATTCACCTTTTTACGGTATTTATTTTGGGGACAAATTAGTTGCTAGAATGAGTCTTTATCAAATAGATGCTAAATTTGATCGTTATTTTTATCCCCCTCAAAATTATTTAGAACTATGGAAACTCGAAGTCTTACCAGAATATCAAGGCAAGGGGTATGGCAAAGCACTGGTCGAATTTGCCAAAAGTTTCGGACTTCCAATTAAAACAAACCCAAGAGTTAAGTCAAGCGGATTTTGGGAAAAGATGGACTTTAAAAATGTAGAGTATGACATGGAACGTGACCGTGGGGAAAACCCGCTCGTTTGGTATCCAGAGGGTGTTGAAGCCCAACATTCCTTATAAAGTAAAAAGCGGACATAATGTCCGCTTTTTCTATTTTTCAACTCTTTCGAGATTACCGTTTTTATCCATCTGAAATTTTACTTTTTGCTGGCGGTCTTCATCCTGCAGGACTACCATTTTCCTCGCTCTTTCCATGATTTCAATAAGAGAACGGTAGTCTTCTTCAATCGCTTTTAAATTTTTTGTTAGTCTTTCATTTTCGGCTGCAAGTGAGTATGCTTTCTTTTCTAATTCTTTTATTTTTTCATTCGATTTTTCTTTTGCCTCTTCATAACGGCTGGATATCTCCGCTTTCTTGTGAAGCCCCTCTAAGTAATGAAGAACCGCCTGGAAGGTAATGGATTCCCCTTGTGCTTGAGGTGATGGAGTAATTTGGTCCTGTTGATATAACTCCTGACCGAGCTCGTTTTCTGCTGTGCTGCTTTGCTTTTTCAATTCCTTGCGTTGTTTTTTGGCTAACTCAATGCCGGATTTGTATTGTTTCCTAACAAATGAGTTCCACCGAAACCCGCATGCTGCTGATGTACGCGACAGCTGTTTTCCAACTTCCTCAAATGCCTGCAGTTGTGTCCCGCCTTCACGTATATGTCTTAACACAACTTCAGCAAGCAGTAAATCTTCATCTTGGGACCATGCATCTTGGCGAGTTGGTGACATCAGAATATCCCTCCTAGTGTTTTTATTCATACATATGCATCTACTAGAAAAGATAGACTGTTTACAGTTTGTCTTTTATTCTTATTTTTGAGTTTTTTTACCAATAAATTTTCGGACTTGCTCATGATGCGCTTCGCTTTCCCAAAGGAGTGCACAATTCCTGACTTCTTTCTCTATTCTTTCATACAGCTTATTTTCTTCCCATTTCCGAATCCAAATCATTTTATAAGATTCTAAAACACTTATATCGATGGACAAATGTTTTTCGAGATATTTTTCACAAGCTGATAGTGAATCACCGGAATATAATTGGTTTATAAAGCCAAATTGATGCATCTTTTCAGCTGGTTCGATTTCAGACTCCATTAATAGTTTCATGGCCGCTTGTGCTGGTAGTTTTTCAGCTAGTATGGAACCGCCGCCCCAGCCGGTTGTAATCGCCTGTTGACCTTGAACAAAGCCCGCTTTGCTCCCTTCTCTTGCTAAACGATAGTCACAGGCAGCTGCAAGCTCACATCCGCCTCCAATGGCTGTTCCGTTCATAAGGGCAACCGTTGGTTTTGGTAAAGTTACTAATGTATAAAGGATATCAGCCATTTTGGAAAGCATCGTATAAGCTTCCTCTTTTGTCTTTAGAGCGTGAAAAACGGACAAGTCCCCTCCGGAACAAAAGGCATGACTGCCTTCACCTGTTATGACCAATGCTTTTATATCCTGTTCCTTTGCCCGTAAAATGGCTTCTTTTAGACCGTCCATTACGGCATAGTTAATGGCATTTCTTTTTTCACTTCTTGTGATCGTAAATAATAAATAGCCTTTCTCCCGTCTCTCAATTGTATATTCCATCGATATAACCCCTTTAGACCGAACTTAATTATGTATAGGTACTATTATTACTAACCTGTTGATTTCCGCTCCAGGCGCTTCGCTTTCCGCGGGCGGTCCGGGGAGCCTCCTCGGCGCTAATGCGCCTGCGGGGTCTCCCCTGCCCCGTCCTCCCGCAGGAGTCTCGCGCCTTCCGCTCCAATCAACATTGTTCCAAATTAACAATAACTTTAACATATTCTATTTATATATAAATTTTATTCATTAAACGACAAAAGCACAAGGGTTTATATCCCTTGTGCTTTCTATCCTAATGGAAATTAGTCGTTCACTACGTCTTTTCCTTTGTATGTTCCGCAAGCTTTACATACGCGGTGAGCAATTTTCAATTCACCACAGTTTGGGCAACTTACCATACCAGGTACGTTTAATTTAAAATGTGTACGACGTTTTCTTTTTGCAGTTTTAGAAGTTCTTCTAAAAGGTACAGCCATTCTTCCCACCTCCTTAAAGAGTATTAAGAAAGTAATGAAGGCCAGGAATGCTGGTTCTTCACTTTGCTTCTTGTTGTGACGCTTTTGATTTACGAAGAAGAATTGTTTTCGTCAAAAAACTTTGCAAGTCCTGCTAATCTTGGGTCAATCTTGTCGGTACGTTCTTCTTCAGTTACAACCTCCCAATCCTTACCGGATTGTGGTGCCGCATCTTCATGATTGACATCCTCACAGAAAACCTGCATCGGAACTTCAAGTAAAAGGATTTCTCTAATGACAGGCATTAAATCAATCACATCACCTTTTACTTGATATACTTCCTCTTCCGTTTCATATTCTGATCCTTGTAAGAGGAAGGTTTCAGTTGTTTCGACATTAATTGGAAGTTTTACATCCACTAAAGTACGAGAACAAGGAAGGATTAAATGACCCTCTATCCTAAGATGAAATGTCACTTTCGTTGAATCAATATCTCCCCTGCCTGTAATATGCATCGGAGAGACTTCTCGAATCGTTGGATCAGTCTCTTTGATCTCGTCCACTCGAATCCTATCATCAATCAGAAAATCCTTGTTTCGATATTTCTGTAATTGGCTTAATGTCCATTTCAATTGAATCACCCCAAGGCAACAAAGGTAATTATAGCCTTCGATTAATTTTTTGTCAATGTTTTTTCTTTACACCCAAAAGTGGGTTTTTAACGTAAACGAACGAGACTCTCATAACAGTTTACCCAGTAAGATGATATTACAATCGTCTTAAGCCTGTTCATTTAGAATTATTCTACTTTTGGAATTTTTTGCTATAATAACATTACTGTTATAATTTGCAATTAGTTACCAATTCATATAGAAGGAGTAGTTATTAAAAATGAAAGCTGTCGGAGTAATCGTTGAATACAATCCATTTCATAATGGTCATGCCTATCATGTCCAATCGGCAAAGGAGGCCTCCGGGGCAGACGTTGTAGTTGCAGTTATGAGCGGGAATTTCCTTCAGAGAGGAGAGCCGGCTCTTGTGTCAAAATGGTACCGTACAAAAATGGCGTTACTAAATGGTGTCGATGTTGTGATTGAACTGCCCTATCAGTTCGCTGTTCAAAAGGCAGAAACTTTTGCAAATGGGGCCGTCTCTATTTTAGACGCGGTTGGCTGTCATTCTTTATGCTTTGGCAGTGAGAGCGGCGACATTTTATCTTTTAAAAAGACTATTAAGTTTATTGAGCGAAATCAACAGCAATTAGATGACAATATACAAAAAAACATCAAAACGGGTGTTAGTTACCCTAAAGCATTATCGTTGTCTTATCAAGAAATGTCAAGCGGTGAGGAGTTTGTAAATTTAGCAAAACCCAATAACATCCTAGGCTACCATTATATAAAATCATTATTAGAACAGAACAGTCATATTGAACCGCTTACGGTTCAAAGAAAAAATGCTGATTATCATGATGAACATTTTGCAACTGAAACGATTGCGAGTGCTACAAGTATTCGAAAAGCATTGTTTTCGAATAACGAGGATCACCCTTCCATTGAACAGTATGTCCCTGAAACGACCTATCAATTATTAAAGGATTATCAATTTGATTTTGGAGGGTTTCACCGCTGGGAGAATTATTGGCCGCTTCTGCAATTCCGCCTGATTCAAAGCAGCCCTAACGAACTTCGGGAAATTTACGAAGTAGAAGAAGGTCTTGAACACCGATTAAAAGGAGCTGCCATTACATCTATCAGCTTTCAGGATTTTATGCAGCAGGTAAAAACGAAACGATATACGTGGACAAGACTTCAGCGGATATGTGTACATATCTTAACCAATTCGAAGAAAGATGAGATGAAGACAGGATTGGAAAAAGCCTCCTATCTTAGATTACTCGGGATGACACAGAAGGGAAAGGAATATTTAAATAAGCAAAAGTCTCACGTTAGTCTTCCCTTGGTTTCAAAGCTTTCCGCTTTTAAACAGCCCGTTATTATGCACGATATCAAGGCTTCGCAAATCTATTCATTGGGGCTGGGCAGTGCATCAGCGGCTAGACTATCTCAATTAGAATATAAACAACCGCCTATTTATATAAAATAAAAACGATGGAGATTTCTCATCCATCGTTTTTATCTTTCCTTCAGTTTTTGTAAATAATTGACTGCATCATCAAAGGTATCGACAGGGACGATCTCTATTTTGGAGTCAATATCTTCTGCTGTCTTTAATGCAGCGTTGTAATTGGAATCTGCTTTTCCTTTTTCATTTGGCGCAAAAAAGATGACTGCACCAGCTTTATCAGCCGCAACTATTTTTTGTTCAATTCCCCCTATTGGTCCAACCTTTCCCTTTGCATCAATCGTACCTGTACCTGCGATATTATACCCTTTAGTAAGATCCTGCTTTGTTAATTGGTTATAAATTTCTAGAGAAAACATAAGACCTGCAGAAGGACCGCCTATCTCATCTGTCTTAACCTTTACCTCTGGATCGACAATGATTTCCTTATCATCCGTCAAACTTATTCCAATTCCCACTTTAGAAGGATCGTCTTTAAATGACTGTACCTTTATATTAACCGTTTTCGTTGCTTCTTTCCTTTCGATTGTTAACGTTAATGATTCCTCCGCTTTTTTCCCCCCGACATATTGAATAAAGAATTCAGAAGAAGTAATCTGCTGCCCATCTACTTCAATGACACGGTCACCAGGTTGTATTTTCCCTTCCGCCGGCATTCCCGGCAGTACCTGGACAACATATACACCTTTATACTCGTAGTTGACCGGGATACCTGCTTTTCGATAAGCTACTTCAATAGCATTTAATTTAGAACCTGCCATTAAATGCAGCTGCCTGGCATTATATTCTTCCTGTGTTTCCGTCTCATGCAGTATGGCATCTAATGGATATAATTCTACATAATCAAAGAGTTTTGCTTCTAAGTAGGAATAGATATTGGCTCTCCCCATCCTTACCGTGGTCAGCATAAAAGAACCCCTTGCATCATAGCCGTCTTCCACTTCAATAATGGGTTCCAGCTCTTTTGCCATTCCAGGTTTTGAAACATAATAGGGCAATGAATAGAAAACACCTGCAAACATCGCTGCTAAAATTAGAATGGAAGCTCCTATAGAAATTTTTTTGCGCATACCTTTTACCCCTCCCAGCTTTCAATCACGCTCTTTATATGCGAAAGCTGTTTTTTCGTTTCATCTTCGCCAATCTTAATAATTTCTTCAATATTTGTAAAAGCACGGGAGCTATACATTTCCACCGGAGGACGGATCATAATATCCGAAGCTATTTCTCGGCTGATAAGAATTTCCGTTTGCATGATATCAATGCTTTGCATAATTACATCATAGATAGAAGATATTTCTGCGTTACGCTTTACCCTGGAAACATCAACAGCTATAACAATATCGGCACCCATCTCTTTCGCGACAGAAACAGGAACCCGATCGGATACCCCTCCATCCACTAATATTCTTCCATCATATTTTTCGGGAACAAGAATGCCTGGTATGGAAATACTGGCTCTGACTGCTTCCGCAATCGGTCCTTTCTTAAACACTACCTTTTCTCCCGTCAATAAATCGGTGGCAACAATTCCTAACGGGATCGATAAATCTTCTATGTTTTTCCCATGTGTAAAAACTTTAATAAATTCCTTTACCCTTTTACCTGCAATAAACCCCATTTTCGGTACTGTAAAGTCTAAGAAATATTTTCGTTTAAAGGCGGTTGACAATTTATACAATCGGTCAAGGTCGATACCAGCCCCGTAAAAACTGCCAACAAGGGCTCCCATACTGCTGCCGGCAACAAGGTCAATTGGAATCCCAGCGTCTTTTAATGCTTTAATCACCCCTAAATGGGCAAATCCCCTGGCACCTCCAGAACCAAGGGCCAATCCTATTTTAGGATACTTCACACCGCACCCTCCTTATGAAACGACATAATCTGTATCGTTTTACATCCAAAAAAGATTATCTAAGGCTGGCAGTAAAATCTTGTTTCATCATTTGGTCTAAAAATAAGTTCATAGAGTATATTTGTTTTATATGGGGACAAGTCAAAACATTATAACTTATGCCTATTGATTTAACGAAGGATAATAAATTCTATTTTAACATTGTATTAAATCAAAGAATAGTCATTACTCATTCGGAAGGAGGCCCCTTCATTGTTACAATCTAAATTAAAAACCATCTTTTTATCTTTATCTGCTGTCATTATTGCTGCCTCGTTAATTTCCTACCCAAAGGAGTCCTTTGAAGCCTCTGTCCGTGGTTTAAACATGTGGTGGGAAATTGTTTTTCCCTCACTTCTCCCTTTTTTAATTGTTTCTGAACTATTGATTGGTTTTGGTGTAGTTAAATTTATTGGGGTGTTATTAGAACCTTTAATGCGGCCGCTTTTCAAAGTTCCCGGGGTAGGCGGCTTTGTTATGGCGATGGGAATGGCATCAGGATACCCTGCGGGAGCAAAACTGACAGCAAGATTACGTCAGGAAGATCAATTAACACAAATTGAAGCGGAGCGGCTTGTGTCTTTTACAAACTCTTCAAACCCAATTTTTATTTTCGGAGCCGTTGCGGTTGGTTTCTTTTATAATCCTAATTTAGGAGTCATTTTAGCTTTGGCCCATTATTTAGGAAATATTTCCGTTGGACTTATCATGCGTTTTTATGGTAAAGAAACACCTGTTAAGAAAATGGGAAAGGAAGAAACTTCTAAAATACGAACAGCATTGTCCGCCCTACATCAAACAAGATTGAAAGACAAAAGGCCGATAGGCAAACTTCTGGGGGATGCAGTCAATTCGTCTATTCAAACTTTATTAATGATTGGCGGCTTTATCATTTTATTTTCTGTTATTAACAAATTACTGTACCTTTTACATATAACAGCCGCCCTTTCAAAAGGATTTGAAGTGATCCTGTCTGCACTTTCTCTTCCCGATATGCTCAGCATTCCCCTCATCTCGGGACTCTTTGAAATTACGATGGGAAGTCAACTGACCAGCCAGGTTGAGGATGCAACTTTATTGCAGCAGACAATGATAACAAGCTTTATCCTGGCCTTCAACGGCTTTAGTGTTCAAGCACAGGTAGCCAGTATTTTAGCACAAACAGATATTCGCTTTAAACCATATTTCATTGCCCGTATTATCCACGGATTTCTTGCTAGTATCTTTGCCTTATTGTTATGGAATCCTATCTATGTCCGCTTTTATTCTAAAGAACAGCCATCTAATGCCATACCCGTTGGATTTTTTGAAGAGGGAAGCTTACTTCACACCTATTACCATAAATTTATCGAAGTGGGGCCGCTTGTAACCATTTTTTCCTTAGCGCTATATGTACTGATATTATATTTGAGATTACAAAAAAAGCCTTAGGTGTTTACCTAAAGGCTTTCTTATAATAAGAAATTATCGGTTAAACTTTTTATGCAGCGCCTTTTCCACTATCGGCGGGACTAGCTCTGATATTTTTCCATTATACTTTGCTACTTCCTTTACAATACTCGAGCTTAAAAAAGAATACTGATTGTTAGTCATAATAAAGAATGTTTCAATTTCTTCATTCAGAACCCGGTTCATGGAAGTAATCTGCATTTCATATTCAAAATCTGATACTGCCCGTAATCCTCGAATGATTGCGTTTGCATTAACACTTTTAGCATAGTCTACTAAAAGACCGGAATGTTCATCTACTTGTACATTAGGAAGGTCTTTTGTAACTTCCTTGATAAGATTGATCCGCTCTTCAACGCTGAATAGCGGATTTTTTGCAGAATTGTTCATGACACTCACATATACTTTGTCAAAAACTTTTGCTCCTCGTCTAATAATATCTAAATGGCCATATGTGATTGGATCAAAGCTACCTGGACAAACGGCAATACTAGCCAAATGTGACTCCCCCTTATATCTCGCTAAATATTATGAATAAATTGTAATCGCGATTATCCCATATTTCTCGTGTTTCATCTGTGAGAATGCGCCAATTGTTTCCGGTAATTCTACATCATGACTGTGCTCACAGACTATTATCCCATTCGTATTCAACAGGCTGTGCTCTTCCATCTTTTGAATTAAACTTACCAGCTGCTGTTTTTTGTATGGCGGATCTAAAAATATGTAGTCCAATTTTATTTCCCTTTTTATCAGTGCTTTTAAGGCTCTGTCCGCATCGTTGCGATACACCTCAGCCTTTTCTTCCATATTACAGGCTCTAATATTTTCATGGATAACGTGAATCGCCCTGGCATCCCTGTCAATAAAAATTACTTTATCTAATCCCCTACTCAGAGCTTCCAATCCAAGGCCCCCGCTGCCGGCAAAAAGGTCAAGCCCGGCCCCGCCGTCAAAATATGGACCTATCATATTAAATATTGCTTCTTTTACTTTATCCGTTGTAGGCCTGGTTGTATTCCCTGGCACGGCTTTAAGCGGTCTGCCTTTACAAACGCCTGAAACAACTCTCAATGTTTATCACCACAATTTTTTAAAAATCATATTTCTCCATTATCCTACCATAATTGACTAAACTAGCCAACTTACTGAATAACTATTCAATTATTTTCACGTAATTAATTTCAGTTTATCACGTATAAGGTTTCACGATATGGAAATAATGTTACTAACAACATCAATTCGAGGATGTTGTTGCCAACCGCGGAGAAGACTTACGTTTCCCCATAAGTTCTTCCTCCGGTTTCTCCTCTCCCTTTGCCTTCTATCCTTTTTAAGGATGTAGAAGGACCCTGCAGATTATTTCTGCAGGGTTTTTTCTTTTTTTATAAGCTGTATTAGAAAAAATGTGATAAAGTATGGATGAATTGGTATAAAAAAAGGAGAGTTATCTTTGATACAACGATTTATAGAATTAGGTGAAGGATATTCTGACTTATATGAACTACTCGAACTGGCAAAAGCCAATAAGCACCGATTAGCACATATGATGGCTTTTCATACAGTCATAAAGGAAAAGCAAGTGAGTTCCCTTGCTGTAGTTTTGGAACCAACCGATCCAGGAAAATTCCAGGCTCTTTATATTTGTCGTGAAGGTATTCCAAATCCAACTTACATTCCCAATAAGAGATACGACCTATTTCTTCAAACAGCAGAAGAACTCGGAAAACAGATTATCCAACTATCCGTTAAACCTTCCACTCTCTTCCACGAGAGAGAGTTGTATTATCAACATTTAATTGCAATTCTTAGGTTAAATCACTATATTAAACCGCTACAATAAAAGGTGAGGCTAAGTGCCCCACCTTTTTAAATTCCCATTTTATAATCGTATTCTTTTGCTTTATCGGGAGCAGCATTTTCAAACTCCATTTTTAAGAATGGCTTATAAGACGGTTCGACCTTTTTAACAAAAGAAAAGGAATTAATTTTCTCCATAATCGCTTCAATGTCTTCTTGGTTGCAATACAGTACGACATATTTCAACTTTTTGGAAACATAATGAACATTTCCAAAACGTCTTAACATTTTTGCTTGTTTTAATGAGTAGAGCCAAACAACCAAACCTTGTCTTTGTACAAACATACTTTTTTCCCCTTCAATAAACCATCATTTACATTAGTCTAGCATATGAAATCATTCTTTATCAATTCAAAATTTTTAGCCGCTTACATAAACTGTTAAAAACTGCCGGTAAAAAGGTGATGAAATGGACTTAACCTCTATTTGGGAACGATTTATTAACAGACTGATCCTGCACCCGCTCATCGAATCTGCTAATTGGAAAAAAGTAGCTGGGATCCCTTTTTTATATATTATAATTGACCAAAACTTGCCGCAATCGATGCTTGAAAAGGAAATTGCCCGATGTTCAGCGTATGCAATGAGAGGAAAACGACTTCATTGTGAAACAGTCTATGTCCGGAACGAACATTCTTTGTTTGTTTACCGTCACCGTTTTTACGTTCCTCTTGAAAAAATGTTTTGCTGCGGAAATTTATGTTCTGATTGCATTCGTAAAACTTGATTGTTGATTTCCACTTCAGGCGCTTCAATCAACATTGAGCTTTATCTCAATAAAATAAAAAACCAGCTTTACGCTGATTTTTTTAAGCGGAACAACTGCAGCTTCCTCCTCCGCCGCATCCGCTCCCGTGAGAACCGGTATGAAAAAACGGGTTGCCTGTGGGCACCTTAATATTTTCAGAAACAGAACCGCCAACTAACATGCTGATTTCGTCCAACAAATTTTGCAGATCATTTTCTGCCAATTTGAAATCTGCTACGGCTGGATCTAAATCCATTTCACGCTTTGCTTCCCTTATCTGGCTCATGACCCTTTTGTAATCAGGGTGATATTTACCAAAACGCTGTACTTCTTCATAGAGTTCTTTAAGAGAAACAAATCGGCGTATCTTTGCTTGTGTTTCTTTGTTATGCTGCATTCTATATAGGCATATTTGATATTGTTCAACAATATCAGAATGTAAGATCATTTCAGCTAAGTTATCAGCAAAATCCAGTAATTCTATTCTCTCTGTTGTAGCAAGCATTTTTTGCTCACCTCCACCCCCATTTTAACATGCTGGGCAGGGAAAGTGAAATTTAGCAAATCATTTAGGGATATTTACCAGAAATTCCTTTGATAAACCGTATGGAACATTCTTCGTATCTACAACCTCAAGCCTGATTTGATGGAAACCCTGTGGAAGGTTCTTCATAATAAATGCAGCGGAAGTAACCTCTTGAACCTTTCTGCCATCAACGGACACCACTAGTTTTCCAGTCTTGTGCCCTGGTTTGTCCGATTCACGGAAGCTAATTCCGGTTAAAATACATTGAACTAAGAGATTCCTGCCATTTATTTTATGATTGACGAAAAGGGCCGGAGATTGCCTAGAAGTTTGCGCAAAGACACTATGATGGTTCTGAATTTGAAGCAATCTGCTATCAAATAAAGTTACGAATCCAATCGTAAGTAAAGCTGCAATCAAGAATTTTTTCAAACGAATCACTCCTTTGAAAGATAGTGTTCGCTCATTTTAAATTTTTACTCTATTTCATTTATAATAAAAAAGGGCCACTTCTACCTAGTGGTCCATTGTTAATTTTGGTCTTTCATAGACTGCAGCATATAAAACATCATGGATGCCATTTGAACATTATTTGAGAACTTTTCTACTTGGTGTGGAATCGTCTTTTTAAAGTAGTGCAAAGATTCAATTTCTAAAGATTGCAAGTCATATGGATTCCTGGCAATTTTCCGGTACCAAATTGGTTGTTCACGAATAAATTTTTTTAATTCTTGTTTATTATTGAGATATTCCCATACATCTCTTCTCATGAGTCTTTACCCCTTTTACTCAATCTTTACGGAACGAAAAAGGATGTTTAGGTTCATTTTGGGTTTTTATTTGATTTGGCTGCTTATTTCCCTGAAATTGGGAGATCACCCCTTGAATGGCTCCCAGTGCTTGGCTTAAGTTATTTATATAGTGTTGAATTTGATCAGGGTCCATTTTTTGAACCGTTCCCAGAATAGTCGACATCCAGTCTCCTTTTTTATCTGCTTCTGTATCTGCTTTGGATGTATTTGTACTTTTTACTCCTGCTGATTTCCAACGTTTATCATCCTCCCCTAACAAGTACCAGTCTTCATATAAATCCTGCCAAGTAGATTTTCCATTCCTTACTTCTCTAATGAGCTGCGGATTATTTTTTACAAATTCTTTAAATTTGACTACAGAAGGATGTAAATTTTTTTGCATCTGACTTCACCCCTGCCCCATCAATCGCCTACTATACGATATGTTATAAATGCAGATTGGTGAAGGTTCTCCTTACTGTAAAATTCATTCCTTTAATGGTAATATGTTCTACAGAAAGAAGATTAGAGAGGAAGTAAGAAATGAAAGAGCATTTATATCAGTTATTAGAAAAATGTATTGAAACCGGATCAGAAAAAGATTTGAATGCCCTTGCGTATGTACTCGAAGGGTTTAATAAAAAAATTGTCAATAAACGCACACAATATGTTGATGGATTATTGCACATGGAAAGAACATTTGACCGGGAAAGGAAAATTTGTGAAATAACAGTACCTTTAAATCCCGTATTAAATAATTCGTTAGAGATTGTACACGGTGGTATAACTGCCACTATCCTTGATACGGTGATGGGGTCAGCTGCTAATATCATCCTGCCAGAGGGTTATGGTGCAGTGACCAATCAGTTGAATATCCATTATATTGCTCCAGGAATTGGGGATAAAATTTATTCCAAGGCTGAAATCATTCATCATGGCAGCAAAACGATTGTCGTGTCTGGAGAAGCCTATCGCAGTGATGGAAAGAAAATTGCCTATGCAACGGGCACCTTTTTTATTATCCCAAAATAGATGTAGAGGAGATTAACAATGGTTACCGCCATTTTAATTCCAATCATTTGCTTTTATTTTTTTTGGCTGACCAAAAAAGAAATGAAAGAACATGATATCAAATGGCTTGAAACCGAACTAGTCCGGCACGAGGCCGTATTAACTGGGGAAATACGAAGTGTTACCGAGGAAAAACAAAGATTTTATTATCACAGGTATATTTTTGTACAAGAATTAAAAATACAAACCGATACAAAGCTTATCAAAGCAAAAAAAATAACCCCTATGAGAAAATCAACCAATGTGGAAGCTTTTAATGTTGGTGATATGATCAGAATTTATGGATGTTGGGAAAATAACCATTTCCATTTTAATGAGTATGAAATAGTATCATAAGAAAAAGGTGACAACTTTTGTCACCTTTTTTATTGATCCGTTTTTTGAATAAAATTCTGGGTATAATATTTTTGGTACACTCCAACACCCAGATGGGTAAACTCCTCATTTAATAAGGAATCTCGATGCCCTTTACTATTTAGCCATCCTTCAACAACTGCTGGTCCGTCTGTATAATTTGCTGCTATATTTTCGCCTGCGGCTTTATAGGTTACCTGAGCTGCCTCTAATCGGTCAGAAAGGCTGCCATATTTACTTGATATATGTGAAAAGTCTTCACTCTCATACATATCCATACTGTGGCCGGAAGCAACCTGTGCGGTTTGTTCATCCCAGATTAGCGGATTTAGCTTATGTCTAACTCTTATAACATTCGTAATATCGAATATTTCTCTCTCATTTCCCTCTTCAATTAATCTCCAAAGGGCCTCACTGGGTTCTGCTGGCTCAATTAATTCCCCTCGATAGATGAGCTCATAGGGCCGCTGTTCAATTAATGTTTCAGCATTTAGAAACCTCACACTTAAAAGATTCCCTGTAAATTTATCAATATTAAGCTGAACAAAAATATCCCCTAATCGAAGTAAAGGTCTAATATTTACATCCATATCATTTAACTCAAAACGATAGGTGCTCCCGTGCCACTCAATCTCTAAATTCATATTGATAACCAGGGTATTAAAAATTTCTTCAACAGGCTGTCCTATCTTAAAAGGTGAAACATTCAACTGGTCACCGAGAGCATAAACAGTAACTACCTGATCCTCCTGCACCCCTACTTGTAAGTAGCGGCTATAGTCGAGATTATAGATATACCATTGATAACCATATTGGGTTTCGTCTATTCGCTGCGGCTCTCCTAGTTCCTTTTTTAAATCTGTCACATTCTTCCCGATTAATAATCCGATTCCTTCTTTCGGTCGTTCCGCCGTTTTGGTTTCAAGATTATTATTCTGGTCTTGATTTAATGTCTGATTCATTTCTTTTGTTGTTTCTTCATTTATTAAAACTTCATTATCGTCCTTCTCATTAACATTGGCATAAAAACCGATTGTAACGAAAATAGCGGATAGGAAGAGAATTCTGATAAGAGAACGCAGAGGTCTTCACCCTCTCTATTACTATTTCTAACATTATATGTAGAGATAGAATAATTATAGCATCGAAATACTTCATAATAATAGTCAATATTATTTTCTAATAAGTTAAAAAACAAAAAAAACAGATACGGGAAGTATCTGTTTTTTTGTTTAATGCTGTACATTATTAAAATTTGTTGGCTCTGATATTTCAGTTAGAGCCGCTTTTGCCTGATCATCTGTAAGTTTTCTTACTGCAAAATCCCCTAAGGCTACAATTCCAACTAATTTATCGCCTTCTACAACAGGAAGACGGCGAATTTGATGATCTGCCATTAATTTGGCAGCTTCGTTTGTAGTTGCATCTGGTGTGATTGTAAACAGCTTGTCACTCATAATATCTTCTACTTTTGTAGAACCAGGATGTCTTTCAGCCACCGCTCTGATGACGATATCTCGGTCAGTTATCATTCCGACAAGTTTATCCTTATCGACGATTGGAACAGCTCCGACATTTAGTTCTTTCATTTTTACTGCAACTTCATAAACATTATCGAGGAGAGTACAGCACTCAACATCTTTTGTCATAATATCACGGATTTTCTCCATATAGTTCTACCCCCATGGTTATAATAACAGCTCTTAACATTAATTTAGGGTCTCCTATTTGAATTGATCTATTCGATGATTGCAACTTTAAGCATTTTCAACTATTATTAAATTGAATTAACTTGCTTTCCTGACAAGTAAAGTATCAAAAGGGGTAAGGTATTGTTTCTAGGAGGGATTAATTTTGAAGTTCGAGAATACAGGATTGGAAAAGATGAAGGCTGATTTGAACCGTCTAGATGAAGTGATGCTTGAATATGGTTTGGTTCGTGAAGGCCAATGGGATTATGAACGTGTTACATATGATCGTAAGTTCGAATTGAAAGAAGGCGTATTTTACCTGCGTGTACGCGGCTATGCAACGGAAGGGGATGTTGGAGCGCATAAGGCAACGATCCAGCTTATGACACCTCTTTTAGGAAAACATTACTATCCACATGGTGTTGAATATGGTGAAGGCGAAAGCTTCCCATCATCACTTGTAAACCAATGTAAAAAAATTCTCGATGATATTAAATCAAAAGTAGAAAAATTTGCAGTTTAAAACATAAGACGCATGAATCTTAGATTCATGCGTCTTACGTTTATTAAAAGAAATCATTAAAAAATGGCTTATTTTGCGGAATCATTCCTTCTAGTTCTGCAGCCTCTTTTTCATTTCCCCGTATATAGCCCATTTCAAATAATTCAGTTGGCCTTTTATATCCAAATAATAAGGACGCTAGTGAATTAATATCCATAGAAAGTCCTTTTTGAGGAGGGTGAACACAGCTGCTGCCAGGTTTATTTTTAAATACTCTTATATCATCTTGACTAATTAAATAACTCCCGTTATTCCATGGTGCAAATTGATCATCAATATGGAGAAAAATTTTCTCGGTTGTGTGGTTAAATTGATATCTCTTTAGACATTGCTCTGCATCAATGATTCGTGACATAAAATAAGGAGTGAGTTCGGTTTTTACTTTAGGCTGATTTAATATATAGGTTAAAGTTTCGTCTTTAGACGTTAAAATACTGACCTGATCAACCATAGAATCATGCTGGCAAATAAAATTCCATAGGCCGCATCTAGCTTCATGGTTTAATGGTACAAATTCGTGAACCTCCATTTGATGTTTCTGAACCTCATATAACAGGTATCCCATCGGCTGGTGCTGCACATTGTAATAGACAGCGATATAGCCGTCACCATATATATTATTCTTCCACCAGTTAGAATCTCGTACGAGCATACCGTTAAATTTCATACTAAAATTAGCATAAATACTCTCAATCTCTTGATGATGCTGCTCTTTAGAATATCGTTTTATATTGCCAGGTTGAGGGTCCAGGAACTTCAGATCTTTTTTATCAATAAATATCTTCTTATTATCCGTGAATATTTCCCAGCCAAACTTTCGATAAAAACCAATGTCAAACGGATGTAAAAGGGAGACGATTTGCTTTTCTTGATGCATTTTTTCCAATGCATCGATGATTAGTTTTTTAACATAACCGTTTCTGCGATATTCAGGATAGGTGGCAACTCCAGCCAACCCTCCCATTTTCCATTCGCGGCCGTTCATATAAATATGTAAAGGTATAATGTGAAGCTTCGCTGCAAGTTGTTCTTCCTGCCAGATTCCATATATTTTGTGGCTTTTCGCTGATTCTAATCTGGATGCAATCTTTTCCTCGGGAATTTTATATTGGAATGCATACATTGAAAGCTTCAGCGATTCTATAAGATCTTTTTCAGTCAGTTCTTTAATCTCCATGTTCTCCCTCCATGAATCTGTTTTCATTTTTGCTAGAAGCTCGTTAAACATACCTGTTGATTTCCGCTTCAGGCGCTTCGCTTTCCGCTCCAATCATCAGAGTAACAAAATCCACAATGTTATAACAAAGCTAGAAAAAAAGTGTCTGTTAAAGACACTTTTTTATTAAAAACCTAATATTGCCTTTATCACAGAGGTTGTTTGTCCGCCGCGATAAAATACGTAAAGTAATAGATACACCGCAACACCTGTCGTCGCTGTAAAAAACCAAATAATACTTGTAATTGGTCCTAATTTACGATGTCTTTTAAGGTTATTCTTATACCCTGTCCACAATGTTACAATACCAAATACAGCTCCCGTTGTTGCGAGAAAAATATGAAATACTAAAAACACTGTGTAATAGATTTTTATATCATCTGGTCCACCAAATGCTGTATTTCCAATAAAGATGGTTCTGGAAGCATAAATGATAAAAAAGATTAAAGCAAAGATTGCTGCAAGGAACATTGTCTTTTTGTGTTTTTCAATTTTCCTTTGTTTGATCTGCCACCAGCCGACAGCTACAGTAATCGCACTTAATACGATAAATGTCGTACTAATAGTTGGTAATATCGGTAAGGAATTCATAATTTAAGCCTCTCTTTATTTATAACCTACAGAAATTTTATATTACTTCTACCATATTTTCAATCAAAAAGAAAATCCCTCAATATGAGGGATTATTCAATAATGGATGGTTTTAGTTGTTTGATCAATTCATTTTCAGGTTCAGATTCAGCTTGATCTTTGCGGTACCACTCAAAGAATACATGTCCTAGTATAACGCCATAGACAATTTCCTGAATGATTTTCATTAAAACACCGCCAAGCTGCTGGTCATGTACCAATGACATCGAACTAAAGAGCGATGGTCCGCTAATATTAAGACCTGCAAAAGTACCAGGTCCGACACATAAGCTCATCACTTGAGCCCAAACATCCGGATCGGAATACGTAGCATAAAGAGACGTATCAGCAAAGATAATTAATGCACATGCAGGTGTAATTAATATACCGTCTGCAAAGATATAACCAACCTTTCTAAGACCACTCAATCTTTGATGTTCCGGAACAGGATTAATTAATGGCCACCACATAAATATTGCCAAGATAAATAATAACAGGGAGTATCCAGCATGCAGCCAAAAACTTTGCATTACACGGTCAAAAATCATTGGAATATGATAGATGGAGAATAAACCATTAAACAAAATTAACGCAATTAACGGTTTTGTAAAGAATGTAAATAAGGAATGGATGACCTTATTAGAAAAGAGTTTTCTCCATACCCAAACCGGAATTCCAAAAATAAATAATGGCGGGATGACAAGTACTAATGTTGCCATATTTATCATGTGCACATAGAACATGAGATGTGCCATGAGATCAAGAGGAGATCCCTTAATGGCATAAATAAGAACCATAGATAAAATAAATAAGCCTGCTTGCTTAACTGTTAAAGGCTCACTGTTCGTAAACTTATTGCGAAATGTTATCGTTAAGAGAAAATAAGCCGCTGTAATTGCTAATAAGCATAGAAAGAAGTACGGGCTCCAAAGCGCTTTAAAGCCAAAAATATCTAATGTAAGCACCGGACATCACCTCAAATAATAGTAAAATCATTTTCATTATATACCTTTTCAGACCTGCTAAGCAAAGAAATGCAATTTTTCCCACCATAAAAAGAAAATCGGCTTGACGCCGATTCTCTTTTTGCCATTACCACCAAATGATGGTTACGAAGGCCAATACAGTGATAAATCCTACTAATGCACCTGAATACAAGAATAATGAAGGTGCTTCATGTCCTTTATGCTTCATATGCATGAAATAGTAGAGTTGGAAAATAACCTGAACTACAGCTAATAAAAGGATAAACGGTACGATAAACCATCCAGTAAATCCTTTAGCAGCTACCGCTGCAAATGCCACTAAAGTTAAGAAAATCATTAATGCAAAGGTAACGACTTGATGTCTCATTTCCTCCGCACTTTTTTTACGACGATATTCAATGTCGACTCTTGGGTTTCCTGAATTTAATTCTGTATTTGCCATCAGTTTATCCCACCATTCCCATTAAATATACCACGGTAAAGATGAACACCCAAACTACGTCAATGAAGTGCCAGTAAAGGCTTGCAACATAAAACTTAGGCGCGTTGTATAAATCTAAACCGCGTTTTCCATTGCGAATCATTAGTGTAAGAATCCAGCCAAGACCAAATGCAACGTGTCCACCATGGAAACCGACTAATGTGTAAAATGCAGAACCAAAAGCACTGCTGGTAAAAGTATGATGATACTCATGTACATAATGGTTAAACTCGTAAACCTCTAATCCTAAGAAGCCAGCACCCAATAGTACCGTAATACCTAACCAAAGCTGCATCTTCTTAAAATTGAAATTCTTCATGTGATACATTGCATAAACACTTGTTAACGAGCTTGTTAACAGAAGCATTGTAGCAACAAATGTTAAAGGTAAATCAAAAAGATCAGCTGCCAATTTATGAGTTGTATCAGGCACTTTGTCTTTTAAAGCTAAATAGGTTGCAAAGAGAGAGGCGAAAAGTACTGTCTCTCCCCCTAAGAATAACCAAAAACCAAGAAATTTATTTTTTGCCTCAAGGGTTGCTTTTTCAGGCTCAGCAGGCCATGTTTCATAGGTAAATTTTTCTTCAGCGTGCATTATGCCTTAACCCCCTTATCCTCTTCATCAATTAATTCTTCTTTATGGATATGGAAACCATGGTCATCCTTAACCGATCTCATAAACATTGAAGCAAAAGTGATAAGTAATCCAATAATGATTACCGGTAATGACCAAGCAACATCATCCATATTGTAAAGAGCACCAAATGCAGCTACGAATAAGCCTAGTGCAATCATAAATGGAATGAAAGATGCATTTGGCATATGAATATCACCAAGCGGCTCTGCAGGTGTCATACCTTTTTTACCTTCCATTTTTTCTAACCATAAAGCATCCAATCCACGTACTAATGGCAGCTGCTTAAAGTTATAGAATGGCGGTGGAGATGGGATTGCCCATTCAAGAGTTCTTCCATCACCCCAAGGGTCGTTTCCAACTTTCACATTCTTTACAGATGTTACGATAACGTTATAAATCATAACAATTACACCTAAAGACATAAATACTGCACCAAGAGAACTGATTAAGTTCGATGTCTCAAAACCTTGGCCTGGTAGGTATGTGAATACACGTCTAGGCATTCCCCAAAGACCTAAGAAATGTTGAATAAAGAATGTCATATGGAAACCGATGAAGAATAACCAGAAAGTGATTTTTCCAAGGGTTTCGTTTAACATCGTACCAAACATTTTTGGCCAATAGTAATGGATTCCAGCGAAAATACCAAATACTACACCACCAACGATAACATAATGGAAGTGAGCAACAACGAAATACGTATCATGATACTGATAGTCAGCTGCAGCTGCTGCAAGCATTACACCAGTTACCCCACCCATAACAAATGAAGGGATAAACGCTACTGCCCAATGCATAGGAGTCGTGAATTTAACACTTCCTCCCCACATTGTTAACAGCCAGTTAAAGATCTTAATACCTGTTGGTACACCAATGGCCATTGTTGCAACAGCAAAAATTGCGTTTGCGACTGGACCTAAACCTGTTGTAAACATGTGGTGTGCCCAAACCATGAATCCTAAGAAACCGATTAATACGGTTGCAAATACCATTGATGAATATCCAAACAAACGTTTTCTCGAGAATGTTGAGAAAATATCCGAGAAAATACCGAACGCAGGAAGTACTAAAATGTAAACTTCAGGGTGACCGAAAATCCAGAACAAATGTTCCCAAATGACGGTATTTCCACCCATCGTTGCAACGAAGAAATTTGAACCAAACATACGGTCGAACATCATTAATACTAAACCAACAGTTAATGGCGGGAATGCAAATAAGATAAGTGCTGATGCAACAAAGGTTGACCATGTAAACAACGGCATTCTCATATATGTCATTCCAGGTGCACGCATGTTAATGATGGTAACAAGGAAATTGATACCACCAATTAATGTACCAAGACCGGATATCTGTAAACCTAATACGTAAAAGTCAACTCCATGGCCTTTAGAATGCATGGCAAGCGATGCATAAGATGTCCATCCTGCATCAGGTGCCCCGCCCATGAACCATGAAAGGTTAAGGAATACTCCTCCAAAGAAAAACAACCAAAATCCTAATGCGTTTACAAATGGGAATGCAACGTCACGTGCCCCGATTTGTAATGGCATGATTGCATTCATGAACGCAAACAATATCGGCATTGCTGCCAAGAAAATCATTGTTGTACCGTGCATCGTGATGATTTCATTGAATGTTCCAGCACTAACAAAGTCATTATTTGGTACTGCCAGCTGGATACGGATAAATACAGCTTCAATCCCTCCAACAATGAAGAAAAATCCGCCTGCTAAAAGATATAGGATTGCGATTTTTTTATGGTCTACTGTTGTAAGATAGTCCCATAAAGTTGCGCCAAATCCCTTTTTTTGAGCGTAGGTACTCACAATTTTACCTCCCTTTCAAACAAATCCCCTTTTATTCCTGTACTTTTAAGCCCATTAAATATTCTGTTAAAGCATCAAGCTCAGCATCATTTAATTCTTTATATTTACCAGTCATTAAATTTCCTGGCTTATAAGTTTCTGGATTCTTAATCCAATTCTTTAATTCTTCTTCATTATGATCTAAGATACCAGCAATACGAGAACGATCACCAAAGTTTGTTAAGTTAGGTGCAATTCTTGCTGCTTCTGGTGTTGTATTCGCTGGTGTTACAGCATGACAGCTCACACAGCTTTGATTAAAAATCTCTTGACCCTGCTGAGCTAAATCAGTTGTAGCTTGAACTGGTTCCTTTACATTTTGCATTGCTGTTACCCAGCCATCAAACTCTTCACGGTCCATTACTTTTACTTTAAAGTCCATTAATGCGTGAGACGGACCACAAAGTTCAGCACACTTACCGTAGAATAAATCTCCAGCTTCTTCAGCTCTTTTACCATCAAATTCAAGCCAGAATTTATTAACGTTATCGGTATTGGTATCAATCTTTCCTCCAACAGCAGGTACCCAGAATGAGTGCTTTACGTCAGATGATTTAAGATTGAAATACACCTTTTCATCAGCAGGTACGACTAAATCCTGTGAAGTAACAATTTTTTCATTTGGATATTCAAATTCCCACCAATATAAACTGGAACGAACATTTACCACAAGGGCGTCAGAGTCTTCCTTTTCCATTGGTGAAACATCCGCAAGTTTAAAAGTCGCCGCAACAGTTGGTACCGCAAGAATAAGAAGTAATAGAATCGGTATAACAGTCCAGATAATTTCCAACTTATGGCTTCCTTCTACCTGCTTTGGAATCTTGTCGTCTTTTCTTCTAAACTTGACCAAGACTAGAACAAAGATTACAACGACAACTAGAATTACTCCAACCATTATAAGTGTACTTAATTTCATCAGATCATATTGCATGTCTGCAACTTCGCCGGCTGGCCTTAATGCCGATAAATACGGTTCGCCACATCCGGAAAGAATAAGCGTTAAAATCGTAAACAATGAGATCAAACGCCACTTTGCAAGCCTTTTCATAGCTTAATCAAACCCCTCTTTCGCAATTTGTTTTCTTCAAACTTCTTAGCAGATCAAAAATGTATGTAGTGTTACGCGTTTTTAAATGAAGGAATCGGGCGGCTGCCAGCTGTATCTAAAGCAAATAGCCGCCGATTTTCTTTATTTAAAAGACTTACTTCCCTCAAAAAAAGAAAAGAACTACAAGACAAAGCTAGACTAATGTAACAATAACCATTGCTACAAAGATAATCGTTAAATATTGTATTGAGTATACAAACATTAGCTTTGCCCATTTAATATCATCTTTGATCTTATATCCATAAATCCCTAATACAAGCCACCCTATATTTAGTAAGGTTGCAAATATTAAGAATGGGATTCCTAATGAGGTAAGTAATAATGGTGTGGGTAAAAGTGCTATCACCCAAATTAAAATGTGCCTCTTGGTCGTTTTAAATCCTTTTACTACAGGAAGCATTGGTATACCTGCCGCTCGATATTCCTCCACTCTTCTCATTGCCAGAGCATAAAAATGAGGCGGCTGCCAAATAAACATAAGGATGAATAACGCCCATGCAATCATATCAAGATTACCATCAACCGCAGCCCATCCAATTAAAGGAGGCACGGCACCGGAGATGCTGCCAATAATGGTATTAGAAACTAATTGTCTTTTTGACCAAAGCGAATATAGAACCACATAACTAAAAACTCCAAGCAGCCCTATTACTGTTGCAGTCATGGTTGTAAACATTAAAAACATTGTACCCAGAGCTATGAGTAAAATACCCAAAAGAAGTACCTTTCCGGGAACAATCTTCCCAGTAACAGTAGGTCTTGCTTTCGTTCTTTCCATTAAATGGTCAATATCACGATCAATATAGTTATTAATACTGCAGGAACCTGCAATAATCAGCGAAGAACCCAGTAGTGTATAGATAATAATATCTAAATTGTACAGAAAGCTTTGTCCCGTAAAGTGAAGAGCTAACCATAATCCTGTAAAAGTGGTAATAAGATTAGAATTTACTATTCCAATTTTTATGAGTGCTGTAAAATCCTTCCAAACTGAACTTTTTTCAATCGTTGAGTTCAGGTTTGCTGTCCCATTTTCAATTGCCGTATCACCGAATACCTTTGAATTGGACATTCCTTCTCCTCCTAAAAATAATGCAAATAAAAAGCTGTTAAGAGCTTGATTTTTTAAATCAAAACCTACTGCATCTATTTAATTCCGACTCATTAAGCATGATTTACATAACGCTTTCTCTGTATATTAAATCACACTTTCGAACATTTTTGTGAATTTTTTTTGAATAATTTTTGACTAAATTGTGTCCATCGGTTTCAACTGCTGAAATGACAACATTTTGGGTAGGTCTCAATTCATTTATCAATAAAAAAGGTTGATTTTCCTCATTCGCTATTCTAATCAAGACAGTTTACTAAAAAGTCTCCTCTCTATTTCTAACAGTTTTTTTAGCAAACCGCAATCATTATCACTATAATAATAGTGATAACTTAAAATTATTTATTTCCAGCTAAAATTTATAAAAGTTGTCCTTTTCCAGTTAGAAATTCTGTTCTTTTTTAGAGTTATTCGATATGATGTATAGGGGTTGTTTCCCCTTGCACTTTTTTACATTATTATACTGTCAAGAAATATGTTTGACAAATTATTGAACTTAATATTTAAGTAGGTGATTTTCTTGCAACGCTCGTTAAAGTGGCTGGCGGTTGCCACTACAATTGGGATGATCTTGGTTTTACTCGGCGGAGCACTTGTTACTAAAACAGAGTCAGGAATGGGGTGCGGCAGATCTTGGCCTCTTTGTAATGGACAATTTCTTCCGTCTGAAATAACACCGGAACTTATCATTGAACTTGCTCATAGACTTGTTTCAGGTTCCGTTGGTTTTTTGGTACTTATTTTATCGATATGGACTTGGAAGGTAATTGGTCATATTAGGGAAACAAAATTTCTTTCCTTTCTTTCCTTCTTTTTCTTAGTATTACAGGGGTTAATAGGCGCGGCTGCAGTAATTTGGGAACAATCAGATTTTATCTTAGCTCTTCATTTCGGCATTTCACTTATTAGTTTCGCAGCAGTTTTTCTTTTAACCTTATTAATTTTTGAAGTTGATAAAAAATTCGAAGCAGATAAACTGGTCATTGATAAGAGAATGGGCTTCCATATGATTTCGTTATCCATCTATAGTTACATAGTGATCTACACAGGTGCATTAGTACGTCATACCAACTCAAGTTTAGTATGCCGTGATTGGCCATTATGTATTAATGATGCCCCAGCCCTGCCTGGAAATCTGTACGAATGGGTACAAATGGGCCACCGTACTGCGGCAGCTATTATCTTTATATGGATTGCCTATGTTACTTATCTTGCAGTTATTCATTACCGAAACCAAAAGGTTATTTATTGGGGTTGGATCTTTGCACTAATTTTAGTTTCTTTACAGGTAATATCAGGAGCATTCGTTATATTTACGCGCTTAAATTTATATATTGCTCTGCTCCACGCATTGTTTATCACTTGTTTATTTGGTGTCTTAAGTTATTTTCTCTTCCTATTATCAAGGTCAAGAAAAAACAATCCATTATAAAAAAGTTGCCGTATAACCGGCAACTTTTTTTACTTTACTTATCAAGTTCTAGAAGTAAATCTCCTGTTTGAATAGAATCGCCATTCTTAACGTATAAATCTTTAATAATACCTGAATATGGTGCTTGAACGGTTGTCTCCATTTTCATCGCTTCCGTAATCATTAAATGGTCACCGCGTTCAACCTTTTCACCTTTTTCTACTAATACCTTAACCACTGTACCAGGCATTGTTGCAGAAATATGATTTTCATTTTTCGGGTCACCCTTTAACTTTGTAGCAATGGCTGATTTGATACTTTCATCTTTTATATTTACCTCACGCGGCTGCCCGTTTAATTCAAAGTAGACGACTCGTGTACCATCTGCTTGGGGCTGTCCAATTGAGACTAGCTTTACGATCAAAGTCTTACCCGTTTCAATTTCTACCTCGATTTCTTCTCCCAGACGAAGTCCATAGAGGAATGTAGGTGTATCCAGTACTGATATATTACCGAATAGCTCAACCGTATCAATATATTCCGTAAACACCTTAGGGTATAAAGCATACGAAATCACTTCAAGGTCTGTAACAGCCCGGCCGAATTCTTTCGTTAATCCCTTTTTTAACACATTAAAATCAACCTCTTCGAGCAGCTCCCCTGGTCTAACCTCTAACGGTTTTTTCCCTTTTAAAATCACCTTTTGCAACTGCTCAGGAAATCCTTGATATGGCTGACCCAAATAACCTTGGAGCATGTCCACAACAGAATCAGGGTAGTCAATCGTTTCGCCATTTTCTAGGATATCTTTTTCTGTCAGGTTATTCTGAACCATAAATAACGCCATATCCCCAACCACTTTGGAGGAAGGTGTAACTTTAACAATATCACCAAACATGTGGTTGACACGGGTGTACATTTGTTTCACTTCATCCCATTGATCCCCTAAACCGACACCCTTTGCCTGCTGTTGTAGATTACTGTATTGGCCGCCCGGCATTTCATGCTGATATACCTCAGAATGTGGAGCCATCATTCCACTTTCAAAATCTTGATAGTATTTACGGACATCTTCCCAGTAGTGTGATAGCTGCTCAAGCGCCTCTATATTAACATTTGGTCTTCTCTTGTTACCACCTAATGCGTAGTAAAGTGAATTCGCACTTGGCTGTGAGGTTAGACCCGCCATCGAACTTAGAGCTGTATCAACAATATCTACACCTCCGTCAATTGCACGTGCATAAGTGAAAATACCATTTCCGCTCGTATCATGTGTATGCAGATGAATCGGAATGTTAATGGTTTCCTTTAATTCGGAAATTAAACGGTAAGCGGCTTCTGGTTTTAATAAGCCTGCCATATCTTTTATCCCTAAAATATGGGCCCCTTGGTTTTCTAATTCCCTGGCTAATGCTTTATAATAATCAACTGTATATTTTGTTCTTGTTGGATCGAGTATATCTCCTGTATAGCAGATTGCTGCTTCTGCTATTTTCCCAGAGTTTCGAACAGCATCAATGGCTACTTCCATTCCTCTTACCCAGTTTAAACTGTCAAATATTCTAAATACGTCGATACCCTGATCAGCTGAATGACGAACGAATTCCCTAATCACATTATCTGGATAATTCTTATAACCTACCGCGTTAGCCCCGCGAATCAGCATCTGAAACAGAACATTCGGAATTTTTTCCCGAAGCATCCGCAATCTTTCCCATGGGTCCTCCTTTAAAAAGCGATACGCTACATCAAAGGTTGCTCCTCCCCACATTTCAAAAGAAAATAAATCCGGCAGAAGTTTGGCTGTTGGTTCTGCTATATGGAGTATATCGTTTGTTCTAACCCTTGTAGCTAATAAGGACTGGTGTGCATCTCTAAAGGTTGTATCTGTTAATAATACATGACTTTGCTCTTTAATCCACTTCACTAGGCCTTCGGGACCTTTTTGGTCAAGTATCTGTTTTGTCCCCATATGATAAGGAAAATCATATTTCAACTTTGGAACTCTTGGCTTGGAAAAAACAGGCCGTTTCTTCTTTTCAACCCCTGGAAACCCGTTCACTGTTACGTTGCCAATATAAGAAAGCATCTTAGTTCCTCTGTCCTTACTGGCAGGAAAAACAAATAATTCTGGAGTGGTATCGATAAAAGATGTATCATACTCTCCTTTTCTAAACTTTTCATGCTTTACAACATTCTCTAAAAAGGGAATATTTGTTTTTATTCCGCGTATCCTAAACTCACGCAGGTTTCGCACCATCTTTGAAGCTGCTTGTTCAAACGTTAAAGCCCATGTTGAAAGTTTCACAAGCAATGAATCATAATAAGGAGTAATGACTGCCCCCTGGAACCCGTTCCCCGCATCCAGCCGAACGCCAAATCCTCCTCCAGAACGATACGCCATAATTTTTCCTGTATCCGGCATAAAATTGTTTAATGGGTCTTCGGTTGTGACACGCGATTGAATCGCAAATCCATTAAGCCGGATTTCCTCTTGTAAAGGAATTCCAATGATAGGACTATGTAATTCTTGTCCTTCGGCTACCAATATTTGTGTATGAACAATGTCAATCCCTGTCACCATTTCTGTTACAGTATGCTCTACCTGAATCCTAGGGTTAACCTCTATGAAATAAAAATCATCTCCGGAAACAAGAAACTCCACGGTTCCTGCATTAAGATATTCAACATTTTTCATTAATTTGACGGCAGCATTACAAATCTTTTCACGCAATTCCTCTGAAATCGAAACACTTGGGGCAACCTCTACTACTTTTTGATGACGGCGTTGTACGGAACAGTCTCGGTCATAAAGATGAACAATATTCCCATATCTGTCACCAATAATCTGTACTTCAATATGCTTTGGCTTCTCAATTAATTTTTCAAGATAGACTTCATCACTGCCAAATGCAGCTTTTGCTTCCGATTTAGCTCGTTCGAACGCTTCCTTGATTTCTTCCTTCTGCTTGACAATCCTCATTCCTCTGCCGCCTCCGCCAAGAGCAGCTTTTATAATGATAGGGAACCCGTGGATTTCAACAAATTGTTGAACGGTACCCAGATCGTTCACTGGACCATCACTGCCAGGGATAACCGGAATTCCAGCAAGTTCAGCTTGTTTTCTTGCTTTCACCTTATCTCCAAACATATCAAGATGGTCTGATTTTGGACCGATAAAAATAATACCTTCTGCTTCACAACGTCTTGCAAAATGAATATTCTCTGACAAAAAGCCATATCCTGGGTGTATAGCGTCGGCACCGCTGAATTTAGCAATTTCAATAATGCCATCAATATCCAAATAAGCTTCAATTGGTTTTTTCCCTTCCCCAACTAGATAAGCTTCATCCGCTTTGTAGCGGTGATATGCACCCGTATCTTCTTTCGAATAAATCGCAACAGTCCGAATATTTAACTCAGTACAAGCCCGAAAAACACGGATTGCAATTTCTCCCCTATTGGCAACTAATACTTTTTTGATTTGCTTAGTCATAGAAGCACCTCTTTCTCTATTTATATTTATGGACATGTTAAATTTACCCGTTGATTTCAGCTTCAGGCACTCGCTTTCCGCTCCAATCAACATAGTTAGGAATTCAACAATGTGCTTTATAAAAAACGCAGGGAAATTTTGGTTCCCCGCGTTATGAACGAAATGTATACAAATTCCCCTCTTGATGTGTTACCTTCCTTTGTTTTTCTGGTTGTGACTGTTTATATTTACTCTCATATTTCACAAACATAGAAACATTCACTAATATCCCCGTTGAAATAGCCAGCTGGAGTAGTGAGGAACCTCCATAGCTTACAAACGGAAGGGGTACACCCGTCAGAGGAATAATACCTGAAACACCTGCAAGGTTAATAAACGACTGAATACCTAACATACTGGATATTCCAATTGCTAGTAAGCTCCCAAAAGGGTCCTTGCACCTCAATCCCAGATGAATTCCTCTTAACACTATATAAGCTATTGAAATGATAACAAAGCCCACTCCCCATATCCCTAACTCTTCTGCAATCACTGCCATAATAAAGTCAGTATGGGATTCAGGTAAATACCCTAGTTTTTGGATGCTTTTTCCTAAACCTAAACCATTTACACCGCCTGAACCGATAGCTATATATGAGTTCGCTAAGTGGAAACCTGAGTTTAGTTCATCAGCAAAAGGATCGCTTAACACCGTAAAACGTTCTTTCCGTTTTTCTGAAAATATTTCGTCTTGCAAAGCGATAATAACAGGTGACATCAAAATCATGCCAAGTAATATTAATTTAAATATATTTTTAAGGTTCATTCCTGATGTAAGAATGATTGTACCTGCTATTAAACAAATAATAATTGCTGTACCGAAGTCAGGCTGAAAAGCAATTAGTCCACAGACAATAACCAGGTAGGCTAAAGGAGGAAGCACTCCATGATTAAATTTATTAATATATTCTTGTTTTTTGGCATAAACAGCTGCTAAATAGATAATTACAAAAACCTTTATAAATTCTGCCGGCTGTATACTAATAAAACCAAGGTCATACCAGCTTTGGGCATTCCCCCGGACTTGTCCAAAAGCAAAAAGTCCTAAAAGAGCAACGATAGAGAATATTACCATCGGTAATAAAAATTTGGTACTCTTCATAATTTTATAAGGAAATATTGCGGCGGTAATAAAGAATAAAGAAGATACTATTAGATATATTTTTTGTTTTTGATAAAAATAATCACTTGGTACGTCATATCGCTGAACTGCAGAAGCCATGCTTGCACTGTAAATCATTACCAATCCAAATAATGATAATAGAATAATAGCGATAATCAGCGAATAGTCATAGGATTTAAAGATTTTCTTAATCATAAAATAACTTCCCCATTTTCAAAAATGTTATTATAGCTATTATAATAGAAAATAATTGGAATTACTTGAGGAAAAGTTACTGTGTTGGCAATATTTTAATTAAGGAATATTCGGAAAAATTAAACTAGTAATAAAAAACTCAAACAATGCATGGATGGATTGTTTGAGTTTTTTTATTATTTTCTAATGGACGCATCATGAAGAGCAGATAATTCTCTTTCTAATTTATCTAGAATCTTCTTGCCATCCTTGACTTCGATTAAGCCTAGTCTTACTGCAAATTCAATTTCTCTCGATAAACCAAACATTTGCGTATCCAATACCTCTTCATAAAGAGGGCATTGAGGCATCGTGAGATTATCCATTTGCACTTTAATAAGCTTCAATATTTTTTCAGCGTCAGCCTGCAGTAAGGCATAAGCTTTTTCCTGATGATTCACGATCATTTCAGACGCCAACATTGATCCCCCCATTCAGAGCGATTACCCAACTTATCTATAAATTTTACCTTTTACTGTTGAAAATTGCAAGAACAATAAAGTACTGCTCTATATATGACAATCTCTTTTATACAAGTTATACTTTAATAGTAATGAACTGGAGGTATTGAAAATGGAGAATATTATCACAATAAAAGGACAGGTTAAATATCCCATTACTCTTGATCCGGGTGTATGGATTTTTGATGATCGAAAACTAGATTTAACTACATATTTTTCTATCAAACCAGAGGAGAAGAATCCACTGGAAGAATATACTAAGTCAGTCTCAAAACATTGGGATCGGGAAATCATTGAAGGTGCCGTTTACCCGCCTACATTGAAAACCGAGAAAAAGTTCATGAAAGAGAAAGTATTAACCGGAACTTTTGCTATACCTTTTCAGCCTTTTTTACAAAATGCTGAACCCGATGAAACTGCATCGATTGTCGTCATTAAATGTTCAACAGAGGAGCATGAAATACCGTTCGTTAAAGCGAAAGAGCTCATCCTCGGCTTCTCTGACAATGGAAAACCGCTTTCTGTCGATGGGCCTATCCATGTTTATTTCGGTGATGGTTCCAATCAAGAACAACCCATTAAATATGTTAAAGAGTTTATTGTAAAGTAAATAACGGGTGCCAATTTGGTACCCGTTTTACGTTTACTTCTTTTTCCCTAACCATTACAGAAGTTCTGCGGCAAGCCTTGCCAGTCCTGATCTTTCACCTTTTAGTAATTTAACGTGACCTGAAACTACTTGGTCTTTGAATTTTTCTAATACATAAGTTAATCCGTTATTATATGCATCGAGATACGGGTGATCAATCTGTTCGGGGTCACCCATTAACACAATTTTACTTCCTTCACCAACACGAGTTAAGATCGTCTTTACTTCATGTTTCGTTAAATTTTGTGCTTCATCAATGATAATAAACTGCTTAGGCAAGCTTCTTCCACGAATATAGGTCAGTGCCTCTACCTCGATAGAACCCATACCAGCCAAAATAGCATCTAGTTCTCCCGGTTTTTTTGTATTAAATAAATATTCAAGGTTATCATAAATTGGCTGCATCCACGGCCTTAGTTTCTCTTGCTTTTCCCCTGGTAAATAGCCAAGGTCTTTACCAACGGGAACGATAGGCCTCGCCACCAGCAGCTTTTTATATTCTCTCAAGTCTTCTGTCAGCATTAGCCCTGATGCCAATGCAAGCAGGGTTTTTCCTGTTCCTGCTTTACCGATTAATGTTACGAGCGGAATATCTTTTCTTAATAATAATTCAATCGCCATTGTTTGTTGAACGTTCCTTGAATGTATACCCCAGACATGCTCTTGGTTGATGGCCAATTTCTTTACTTTTTTCCTCGTTTTATCTACTATTCCGAGTGCTGATGAAGACCCTCCTAATACGTCCTTCATAATGATATATTGATTAGGATAAAAAGGAGCCGGGGAAATTTCCGAGGTAAGCAGCTCCCCTTTTTCATAAAATTTCCCTAATACTTCTACTGGTAAAAATACCTCTTGAAATCCCGTGTATAAATGGTCAACTTCCACTACTCGATCACTTAAAAAGTCTTCTGCAGTTAAGCCGATTGCATCTGCTTTTACCCTTACCAAGGCATCTTTGCTCACTAGGATTACCGGCTTGCCATTTTCCTTCATTTGTTCCTCAGTCGATAAATTTTTCGCGACTGCCAGAATCCGATTGTCATTAGTCTTTTCAATAAATATGTCCTGTAATTCATGAAAAGATCGATGATTTAACTCAATCCTGATGGTTCCTCCATTATCTAGAGGGATTTTTTCATGCAATTTTCCTGCAGCACGCAGGCCATCAATTAACCTTGATACATGCCGGGCATTCCTTCCAATTTCATCCATGTACCTTTTCTTTGAGTCCACTTCTTCCAGGACAACTGCTGGAATGACTACTTCATTATCTTCGAAAGAGAATATGGAATACGGGTCTTGTAATAAGACATTTGTATCTAACACGTATATTTTACTCAAAGCGACGCCTCCACTTTTTCTAGTTGAATTGAGTTTGACAAACTGTTAATAATAAACCGTTTGCTAGATAGGACTTTGGTAAAATATATGATTGTTCGAATAAAGATAGAAGGATTTCCGCACAATAAATGTTAGTTAACCATTTAAATTTTTATTTACTTTTACATTTCGTTATTCAACTCTAATTGGAGGAGGATTTTAAATGAAGAAAGTCTTCATCATGTTTGTAATGTTACTAGCTCTTGCTGGCTGCAACAATAACAACAACAACAACAATGCCCAAGGCAATGAGGAGCAATCTTTAATAAATGTTAAAAACAGTAACATAGAAAACGTTGATAGAAAAACCGGGAAGGAGGTTTCCAAACGGTTGGTAGAGCTAGCAACAAGTATACCAGATGTAAATGATGCAACTGCTGTTGTTCTTGGCAGATATGCAATTGTAGGAATTGATGTAAATTCGAAAATTGAACGCTCTGAAGTAGGAACGATTAAGTACTCCGTGGCAGAAAGTTTAAAAAATGACCCTTATGGTGCCCGGGCCGTAGTTGTTGCAGATGCTGATACAAACGCACGTTTAAGGGAGATACAAGAGGATATTGAAAATGGCAGACCGGTACAAGGAATTATGAATGAACTTGCTGATGTAGCAGGGCGCTTAATGCCTGAGGTACCTGCTGATATGATTGACCCAAATCCAAAAAATGCTCCAGAAGAGCCAAAGAAAAAAATGTCTGAACAAAAAGACCGGCAGCTGGAAAAGGAACAAGAGGATCAATCTAACCATTATAAATAATTAAACTGCTCTAAAAAAGCTTAGTCAAATGACTAAGCTTTTTTCATTGCATCCATCACTTGTCGGTCCAGCTTGGCTGCAGCATTTTTATCATAAGTTTTGTCATATTGTGGTTCGGCCACAATTTTGGAACCGTAAAACATAACATCTCTTACCTCATTAATTTTCACTTCCACCAAAGCAAGCTTCAGTGGAACGTCTGCTAATCGCTCTTCT
Organism: Neobacillus sp. Marseille-Q6967; assembly: GCF_946151075.1. Taxonomy (GTDB): domain Bacteria; phylum Bacillota; class Bacilli; order Bacillales; family Cytobacillaceae; genus Neobacillus. The sequence goes on from NZ_OX267715.1 coordinate 2,752,028, forward strand.
TTTACAGATGCATTGCCTTGGATGCTATATGTAGATTCGTTTGCAATGATATTGATGACGGCTTTATCATTTTGATTAATATTTTGCAAAATTCTTGATCTGTTATCTATAGCAAAATAGATTGTTTCTTCATCTTTTGCAAGTACCCAGGAAATTGCACTGACATTGGGTCCCCCTGTTTCGTGATCAATGGTTGCTAATGTTACGAACCTTTCCTTCTGAAGCTCATCAAATAATGGCTGAATGAGCCTTGGTTCTACTTGGTTTGCCATTTGGTTACATCCCCTTCATTTAATCCTTGAAGCATTTATTAAAATCGACATACTCATATTACTATTATCTGTTTTTTTCATCAACTTAAACACTCCTGAATACCTTTACTGATTATTGCCATGATATGTTATAATATACCTGTATAAGAATTGAGGTGGACCATGAGAGTAAAATGTGTAATTTGCGATCAGATTGAATCGATAGAAGATGAATCGGTGGAAGCAAAACGACTACGCAATCGTCCTATCCATACATATATGTGTAAAGAATGCAGTAACCGAATATCCGAAAAAACGAAAGCTCGAATAGAAACTGGTAATTTCCGGTTTTATCGTGCCCGGTCAGATGAGGAAGACTGGTAAGAAGAATAGGATACAAACGAAAAGACCCATATGTTCATTGAACATATGGGTCTTTTTTAGTCTTCAAAAGGAAAATTACAGTATTTATCTGGCTCTTGGTTGATTTGATTGAGCATGACTTCAATTAAGTCACGCGGGAACCGCGTTTTTTTCATTTCCCCATCATGAACATATGAAACATAGTACATCATTTCATCTGTGGTTACCTCTATGTCTGATAACTTGTGTTCATTCGTTATGATATCGTCAAAGAGTTCTAATGTTTCTTGTGCAGCCGTATCCTCAGGACGTGCGTCACATACAACCTTAATCGTCAGCCAATTATAAAGTGCGTCCTGTACCGATCTCATCAATATTTCCCCCGTTATTTTGCTTCAGCTTGCTGTTTTTTCGACTGGTGTAAGCGAATTTTGTATATGATTAATATCATAGCTGCTACAACAAGACCTTCGGCAATAGGCAAAAAGATACCTAATAAAGTTAGGATTGTTGATCCAGCTGCTAAAAAAATATAAATAATAATGGATTTCCCCAGTGGCAGCTTTTTAGCAAAACCAAGTTTGTATACCAGAATGGATAACGCTACAATGGTTAAATAAAGAAGCCACATTCCCACTTTAGGCTGTTCCGTTACGTTGTATAGAGCAGGAAAAAATGAAAGCCGTTCCGCTACATTCACAAACAAAACCTCCCTCGAACACTTAGCTCATTTCAGCATATTTTTTCTTTTTGGCCATTCTCTCACGTTCATTTTTATCAAGAATTTTCTTACGCAAACGAATTGACTCTGGGGTAACTTCGCAATATTCATCATCGTTCAAGTATTCTAATGATTCCTCTAACGTCATAATTCTTGGTTTTTTAATTACTGAGGTTTGGTCTTTGTTTGCAGAGCGAATATTTGTTGCTTGTTTAACCTTAGTAATATTTACAGTAATGTCATTTTCCCGTGTGTGTTCTCCTACAATCATACCTTCGTATATTTCAGTACCAGGCTCAACGAAAATGGTTCCACGGTCTTCTACTTGCATGATACCATAAGTGGACGCTTTTCCTGATTCCATTGAAACAAGGACACCTTGACGTCTTCCTCCAACTTGTCCTTGCACCATTGGCTGGTAACTGTCAAAAGTGTGATTAATGATTCCGTATCCACGAGTCATGGTTAGAAACTCAGTTGTGTAACCAATTAAGCCACGTGCAGGTACATTAAAGATTAAGCGAACTTGCCCGCTCCCATTATTAATCATATCTAACATTTCACCTTTACGAGCTCCAATTGATTCCATAACAGCGCCAGTATGCTCTTCAGGAACATCGATTTGGACTCTTTCGATCGGCTCGCAGCGGACACCATCAATTTCCTTAACAATAACTTCCGGTTTTGAAACTTGGAGTTCATATCCTTCACGGCGCATATTTTCAATTAAAATGGATAAGTGTAATTCACCACGACCTGAAACAATCCAGGCATCAGGTGAATCTGTATTCTCAACACGTAAACTTACATCCGTTTGTAATTGAGCATGTAATCTTTCTTCAATTTTTCTTGAAGTTAGATACTTACCTTCTCTGCCGGCAAAAGGACTATTATTTACCGCAAAAGTCATTTGTAATGTTGGTTCATCAATTCTTAATACAGGCAATGCCTCTTGATGCTCTATTGGGCACACGGTTTCACCAACATTGATATCTTCCATACCTGATACCGCGATTAAATCTCCTGCTTTTGCTTCTTGAACTTCCTGTCGTTTTAAACCAAAGAAACCAAAGATCTTTGTAACTCGGAATGATTTAACCGAACCATCTAACTTCATCAATGCTACCTGCTGGCCAACCTTCATGGTTCCGCGGAAGACCCTGCCAATACCAATTCTACCCACATAATCGTTATAATCAAGCAGAGCAACCTGGAATTGAAGCGGTTCTTCCTGATTATCCACAGGAGCTGGAATATGTTCGACAATGGCATCATATAAAGACTGCATGTTCTCATCCTGCTTTTCAGGATCAGTACTTGCAGTACCATTAATAGCTGAAGCATAAATGACAGGGAACTCAAGCTGATCTTCATTTGCATCTAGCTCAATAAACAAATCAATCACTTCATCAATGACTTCCGTTGGACGGGCAAAGTCTCGGTCAATTTTATTTACCACAACAATTGGGGTAAGGTTCTGCTCTAATGCCTTTTTAAGAACAAAACGAGTTTGAGGCATACAACCTTCATAGGCGTCCACAACAAGTAAAACACCATCAACCATTTTCATGATACGCTCAACTTCACCGCCAAAATCGGCATGTCCAGGTGTATCTAAAATATTGATTTTTGTATCTTTATATTGAATGGCTGTATTCTTAGCAAGAATCGTAATACCGCGTTCTCTTTCCAAGTCATTTGAATCCATTGCTCGTTCTTCCACATGCTCATTGGAACGGAACGTTCCGGATTGTTTCAACAGCTGGTCAACCAACGTTGTTTTCCCGTGGTCAACGTGGGCGATGATCGCAATATTGCGAATATCTTCTCTTATTTTCAATCTATTCACTCCTACCTCTATTTTAAAAAATTAAGCTATATATAGTTTCCCATTTACAACTAAAACATTATACCATAATTAAAGTGGAAACCTATAAGCATTTTATGTAGAATGGTAATATAAATAAATTTAATTTGTTCCTTAAAGGGGTTTTTTGCGGATGAATCATATAAAGTGGGTATTTGTCATGTACGCGGTACTTGCTGCAGCAAGTATTATGGGGATTGGAGTAGCTATCGGCTTACAAAGTATTGCAGGAATTTTCGGCAGCATTATCGCACTAGTTCTTGTTATGGGGTTTGGATTTAAAACAAAAGCAAAAATGCGTGCGAATGGAGAACTTTAAATCTAAACATCAAAAAAAGAAGCCTTATGGCTTCTTTTTACCAATTTCCTTCCTTGAGGTAATCCGTTAATATGGTTTGATGTAAGCCTGGATTTGCTACTAGCAATGAATCCTTGGAGAGAAAATCAAGGTTTTTTCCTCTTAAATTGGTTACAATTCCACCTAATTCCTCAACGATTACCGCCCCGGCTGCATAATCCCATGGAGCAAGTCTCATTGATATGTACGCATTCACCCTTCCAGTCGCAACAAACACCATTTCAAGTGCAGCCGTTCCATATGATCTGGTACCCCTGGCCTCTCTTACCAGCGGTATCATCAAGTTATGGTCAATTCTATGATTTTCCATTACCCAAGTAGCATTTATTGCAAGTATAGATTCCTGTAAAGTTGTTTTTTCTAAAGGAGGAAGTTTCGTATCATTCATATAAGCCCCTTTCCCCTTTATGGCATGATAAAGTTCTTTATGGGCGACATCGTAAATGATTCCTATTCTTCCAATCCCATTTTCATATACCCCAAGGGAAATGGCAAAATTCCGCTGTTGATGGATAAAATTCATCGTTCCATCAATGGGGTCGACGATCCAAACAACACCATCTAGATTCGTTATTTCGTCACCAAATCCCTCCTCACCTAAAATTCTATGGGTGGGAAATGTTTCTCGAATTTTTTTAATAAAAAACTGTTCAATTTCTTTATCAATATTGGTTACAAGGTCATTCGGATTTGATTTTGTCTGAATGTTTAAGGTTTTATCAAAAGAGCTGCGGATTTTTTCTCCTGCCTCGTTTACCCATTGCTTTGCCTGAATATCTATATAATCCCAGTCCATAAATCGCCCTCCTCTAACTACAGCTGCCGCTGCCTTTCTATTAGCTTAATTCAAAATATGTAAGCCTTCAACTTTTAGACTTCCAGCTTTTTGGAAAGTTTAATCAAACAGAAGACAAAATAATAAACGAACTCCCTTTTTACCAATCAGAGTTCGTTTTTATATTTGCGATAGTACTTTCTTTTTTCGTTTCATTCTTAAAAGTTACTCCTTAAAGATGATGATTACAGAGCCTTAAGGCGTACTAGCTCCTGCCTGATTTTTTCTAATTTTTGTTTGCACTCTTTGATTTTTTTTTCATTTTTTTCTTCAATTGCTTCAAATAAAGTGGCTAATTCGTAATCCATTTCTAACCTTAAAACAGCCGTTCTTTCTTTTTCTCCCACTTTTTTAAGTGACGTATTCATTAGTTGTTTCATACCGTTTATCCTCCTTTCAGAAATTCTGTTGACTTATTTTTCTGACTATTTTTACTGATATAATATGAGCCAGCATGTAAGGTTGCAACAAATTTGTGCGTTAACCTAGATAAGCACTATATTTTTTCGATTTCTGCTAATATGCTACAATAAATGACATATGTGTTTGTTAGTTGTAAGGAGGATTTCTTATGAAATTTAATGGGTTTACCGAAGAAGACTTTGATGTGTTTACGATAGATGGATTAGATGCAAGAATGGAAGCTCTAAAAGAAAGGATACGGCCAAAGCTCGAGAGTCTTGGCGAGTATTTTGCATCATCCTTAACTGCTTATACTGGGGATGAAATGTTCGTTCATGTCGCAAAACATGCAAGGCGGACCATTAATGCCCCTAAGGATACGTGGGTTGCTTTTGCGAATAACCCTCGCGGCTATAAGATGATGCCTCATTTTCAGATTGGTCTATGGAATACCCATTTGTTTATCTGGTTTGCTGTTATTTATGAAGCACCTCAAAAACAGGAGATTGCTGAAAAATTCATGAAAAAGCTAAACAAGATTTACAAAGAGATTCCAAAAGATTTTGTTTGGTCACTGGATCATACAAAATCAGATTCAATCAAACATCATCAGGTATCTAAAGATGAGTTAAAAACAATGCTTACACGGCTTGAAACAGTAAAGAAAGCAGAGCTTTTATGCGGGTTTGAAATCGACAGAAAAAAAGTCGTTGAGCTTAGTGCAGATGAATTGCTTCAACAAATAGATCATGTTTTTCAAAAAGTCACGCCACTTTATCAGATCGCTGTAAAATAGTAAGAAAAACTCCTAACCCTTATGGGTCAGGAGTTTTTACTTCATGAAAATTCTCTCTCCAGGTGCTGCTTCTTTTGCTTTTTTAATCGTCCTGTATGAGGAATAACCACTAATCTCTTCAAATTCACCGCAAATCGTTTTTTCTTCTGCTTTGCTCGGAACAATTTCCTTAAATCTGCGATAGACGTTCATTAATTCATCGCGGTCGATTCCTTTTTCATGGGCTTTTTCCACAGCCTCGTAAAATTTAATAACATCTACTATCTCATCAGTCGACCACTGATAATCAATCGGGTATTGATACTCCAAGTTTTCACCTGCTTACATATTTTACTTATATGTATCTTACCTCTATTTTGCCCATTTTTCACGTATTTGTTCCGCTTCTGTAATCATTCGGTTGAATAGTTCTGCAACGGAAGGAACATCATTAATCAACCCCATTACTTGGCCAGCCCAGGCAAAACCTTCCTCTTCCTTACCGTCGTAGATGTAGCGCTTATTTGCTTGGCCGCTAATCAAATCCTTAAGCTTATCATAATCCCCGTGTTCTTTTTCAACCTCAAGTATTTTTGTTGTCCAGTTATTTGCGATTGCCCTGGCAGGTGCACCCAGGCTTTTTTTAATAATGACTGTATCTGCTTCTGTTCCCTCCACTAATCTCCTCTTATAAAGTTCACTCGCATGAATACATTCCTTAGTTGCAATAAATCTTGTGCCCATTTCTATTCCTTCTGCTCCAAGACTTAAGGCGGCCATAAGTCCTCTGCCATCACCAATCCCGCCAGAGGCAATTACAGGTATCGACACGGCATCCACTACCTGTGGAATTAGAACCATTGTTCCAATGTCATCTCTTCCAAGGTGACCTCCGCCTTCCTGCCCTACAACCATTACAGCATCTGCCCCCAGCTCTTCTGCCTTCATGGCCTGTCTCCTTGCTGCTACAAGAACTAGTTTTTTGATCGAAGTTCCCTTTAGCTGCTCAAATATTGGAGCTGGATTCCCACCTGTCATCGTTACAACCGGAACATTTTCATCAATTGCAACCTGGAGGAATTGTTCAAACGGCCTTCCATGCTGCCCAATTGCATAATTAACGCCAAAAGGTTTATCAGTTAATTGCTTTACTTTTTTAATTTCCTCGCGCAATTGTTCTGGACGATCAAGTGACATCGCTGTAATTTGTCCGAGGCCTCCTGCATTGGAAACCGCAGCTGCAAGGTCTGAATAAGCTAAATGTGCCAGCCCTCCCTGGATAATCGGGTAATTAATATTTAAAATTTCTGTTATACGTGTCTGCCAATTCAAAAGAAACTCCTCCTTCCCTTTTTAACAGTTATTTCGTTCTTAAAGACTAATTTTCCTGTTTTATTGGGAAACTAAATTAACTTAATAAAAAGTTTATGATTAGAATAAATAATCCTATGCAAGCAAATACATTAGTGCTATAATTCATTTGTTTTATGTATTTATAGAGTATTTTTATAAAGAGGTGTGGTAATAAATTGTCTCAAAATCAAACACCGTTATTTAGCGGTTTAATGGAGCACGCAAAAAAGAATCCAATCCAATTTCATATTCCCGGCCATAAAAAAGGGGCAGGAATTGACCCGGAATTCCGTACTTTTATTGGTGAAAATGCTTTGTCAATTGACTTAATTAATATTGGACCATTAGATGATCTTCACTCTCCTAAAGGCATGATCAAACAGGCTCAAGATTTGGCCGCAGAAGCCTTTGGTGCTGACAGAACTTTCTTTTCTGTTCAAGGAACAAGCGGCGCGATTATTGCCATGATTATGGCTGTCTGCGGACCGGATGATAAAATCATTGTACCAAGAAATGTTCATAAATCCGTTATGTCTGCTATTGTTTTTTCAGGAGCAATCCCTGTATTTATCCATCCTGAAATTGATGAAGAGTTGGGGATTTCTCATGGTATTACCACTGATTCAGTAGAAAAAGCACTTGAGCAGCATCCTGATGCAAAAGCCGTTTTGGTCATTAATCCAACCTATTTTGGGATTTCAGCTGATTTAAAAAAGATTGTTGAAATTGCCCACTCTCATAATGTACCTGTTCTAGTTGATGAAGCACACGGAGTTCACATCCATTTTCATGATGACTTACCTTTGTCAGCGATGCAGGCAGGAGCGGATATGGCTGCCACGAGCGTTCACAAACTCGGCGGCTCCATGACTCAAAGCTCGATCCTGAATGTAAAGGAAGGTCTAGTATCAGCGAAACATGTCCAGTCCATCTTAAGCATGTTGACCACAACATCAACATCCTATCTATTACTGGCCTCTCTCGATGTTGCTAGAAAACAGCTGGCAACAAAAGGTAAGGAGTTAATAGAAAAAACGATTAACCTTGCCCAATCCATGCGAAAAAGAATTAACGAAATTGATCATCTTCATTGTATTGGAGAAGAAATACTAGGTTCTAAAGCAACTTTTGATTATGACCCGACGAAGCTGATTATCTCGGTTAAGGAATTAGGGCTGACAGGCTATGAGGTTGAAAAGTGGTTACGGGAAAAGCATAATATTGAAGTAGAAATGTCCGATTTATATAACATTCTTTGCATTATTACTCTTGGTGACACTGAATACGAAGCAGCTGCTTTGGTAAATGCACTGAAGGATTTAGTCGAGGAACGTGAACACAGGACAGAAAAAGTTGAGCCCATTCAGGTACTATTACCTGATATTCCTATTCTTGCCTTAACACCTAGAGATGCTTTTTATTCTGAAACGGAAGTTATTCCGTTTGAAGAATCAGAAGGAAGAATTATTGCTGAATTTATTATGGTTTATCCCCCAGGGATACCGATTTTTATCCCAGGGGAAATCATTACAAAAGAGAACTTACATTATATTAAGAAGAATCTAGAAGCAGGGCTCCCCGTTCAAGGGCCTGAAGACGATGAAATTAAGACAATCCGGGTTATTAAGGAATATAAGGCAATTAAATAGCAAAAGACAAAAATACAGGATTCCGTTAGGAATCCTGTTTCTATTTTAATATTAATTATTCTTTGTCCAATTGATGTTCGTCGCAGCAATTACATTTAGAATAGAGAACTGTTACTTTTTCATCCTCAAAATGATCAATTGTTGAGTTACATGCCTGGCATACGATTGTACCCATCTTTTCAATCCCCTTTTCATCATGAAATTTCAATTTGTAAGCGCTTTTTAGTATCCTTGATTTAATAATAATATAACACATTTAATTTTTCAAGCCTAATTTGTATGTCACATTTAATTATTTTTTCATCAAAAAAGAGGCCTAATACGGCCTCTTTCTTATTCATCATATTGAGTTACAAAAGGAATTTGCGGAAGTGTTTCGCTGAAAAAATCAGCTAAATCTGCAGCTTGTTGTTTGTCAGGGATTCGGAAAACGGTTTGAAGGTACTCAATGTCTTCTATTTCTTTTGGATCGAGGAGGGTGGAACGGCCGGTCTGCATACAGACAACCAGGGGCTTGCCAAAAAACATGTTCGTATAAATAATACCAAAATCATACCGGGTATGCTCTGTCGTAAAACCAATAAATCGCACTTTAACATTCTCATGCTCATCGTAGAGCTTATCAAATATTTCCATTAGAGCCCTCCTTTATTTTAATATTTAGAATATTATTATAATTTAATTTTAAGAAAAAGACAACAGCTTTTCTTTTCAAACAGTTGTCATACCTGTTTTTTCAGTGCTAGAATGAAGAGAAAGAAAATGGGAATAGGGGGATTGATGATGGCTGAAAACGCATTCATTAAACTTGTGCCTTCATCTGCAAAACAATCTATAACAGTTGAAGAACTAAAGGAACTCTTCTACTATTATAAAAATATTACGGGAAAAACAGGCGATCAAGTAAATTGGTCCTATGGCAACTCTGCATTTCCATACGAAATTAAAGAAACGGATGAGGGTAAAGGAACATGGTTTTACTTACACTCCAACCATGAGCGTTATTATGCAATATTGATAGGTGTGGATAGGGAAACGGTCCGTGATGAGGATGGAACGGAAAGAGAACAAACATACATACAAGTAACATTACCTGAACAATCAACCTTTGGTGATAAAGGAAAGGCCAATGAATTTTGCAAATTTCTTGCTAAGAAATTACAAGCTGAATTACATCTTTTTAATGAAAGAGTCATGTATTTTTACCCACGCAAATAAAAACTCCCAAATGGGAGTTTTTTTAATGGATAAACAGTGTAAATGTGTAATGTAAGGAAGTATATATGACGAGGCTTAATGAGGTAATAAATAATGTTTTTGCTTTTGATTTTGTTACTTTATTGCCTATAAGGAATGCTAAATAATAAAATACAAAGAACATAATCACTTTATAAATAAGCTGGTCATGTTTCGATAGCCACTCAATAAATGTATAACCACTCCAGATCATAAATTGAAGTAAAACGACAATATAGACCTTCATTAATATCACCACTCTAAAACATATATCTCTTCCCAAGGATAAGGAGGTAATGTTTTAAATTATATGACATGAAATAGACGGATATATTACTAATTCACTAAAATATATAAAAGTCCTTTCCAAATAAGTTTGAAAAGGACTTTTCTTAAATCTTTATTTAATGATATGAATAGGACTTCCGAGTGCTACTTCGGCAGCCTCCATTGTAATTTCACCTAATGTTGGATGTGCATGAATGGTCATCGCTAAATCTTCAGCTGTCATTCCAGCTTCAATCGCAAGTCCAAGTTCCGCAATCATATCTGAAGCACTAGGTCCAGCAATTTGAGCACCGATCACTAATCCATCCTCTTTACGGGTCACAAGCTTAACGAAGCCATCTGTCTGATTTAAGGCAAGTGCACGTCCGTTTGCTGCAAATGGGAATTTAGCAGCTATTACATCAATGCCCTCTTCTTTCGCCTGCGCTTCTGTATAACCTACTGAAGCTAATTCAGGATCTGAGAAAACTACAGCAGGAATTCCAAGATAGTCAATTTCTGAAGGGTGACCAGCGATTGCTTCTGCTGCAATCTTTCCTTCATAGGAAGCCTTATGAGCAAGCGGCGGTCCAGGAACAATGTCACCGATCGCATAAATATTACTTACACTTGTACGGCATTGTTTATCGATATTAACAATTCCTCGGTCAGTCATCTGAATTCCAACTTGTTCAAGTCCTAATTCATCCGTATTTGGACGGCGGCCAACCATGACAAAGACATAATCCGCTTCAACTGATTGTTCTTCACCTTTCACTTCATACGTGACAGTCACACTGTTTTCGGTTTCTTGAACACCTTTTGCCAAAGCTTTTGTAACAATTTCTGCACCTTTTTTCTTAAGATTACGTTTAACTAGAGCTGACATTTGCTTTTCGAACCCATTAAGGATTTCATCAGCACCCTCAAGAATGGTTACCTTTGTACCAAAGCTTGCATAGGCGCCGCCAAGCTCTGTACCAATATAACCTCCGCCAATAACAACAATACTTTTAGGAATTTCCTGCAACGCAAGTGCTCCTGTTGAATCAAGTACTCTGTTAGTGTATTTAAAAGCAGAAAGTTCGATTGGACGTGAACCTGTTGCAATAATTGCGTTCTTAAAAGTATAAGTTTGTGCAGAACTTTCATCCATAACACGTAATGTGTTTGTATCAACGAAGTAAGCTTCACCACGAACGATAGAAACTTTATTACCTTTTAACAAGCCCTCTACTCCGCCAGTTAACTTCTTCGTAACACTTTCTTTCCATTTTTGAACCTTAGAGAAATCAACTGTAACATTTTCAGCTGAAATACCAATATCATCTGAGTGTTTTGCTGTTTCATAACGATGACCCGCTGCAATCAATGCTTTTGAAGGGATACATCCTACGTTTAAGCAAACACCGCCTAAGTTAGCTTTTTCGACAATTGTTACTTTTTGACCAAGTTGTGCAGCGCGGATGGCAGCTACATAGCCGCCAGGACCCGCACCAATTACTATAGTATCTGTTTCAATAGGGAAATCTCCAACTACCATTTATTACGCCTCCATTAACAATAGTTCTGGATCGTTCAATAACCGTTTAATATGATTTAATGCATTTTGTGCTGTTGCGCCATCAATCATACGATGGTCAAAGCTTAGAGAAAGTGCTAATACTGGAGCAGCGACAATTTCTCCATCTCTTACGATTGCTTTTTCAGCAATACGGCCCACACCCAAGATTGCCACTTCCGGATGGTTAATGACTGGAGTAAACCATTGTCCGCCAGCAGAACCAATGTTTGAAATGGTACAAGAAGCACCCTTCATTTCATTAGGTGCAAGCTTTCCATCACGCGCTTTTACAGCAAGTTCATTGATTTCATTAGAAATTGTAAACACTGACTTACGATCTGCGTCCTTTACAACTGGAACTAACAAGCCTTTTTCAGTGTCAGCGGCAATACCGATATTAAAATAATGCTTATGGATAATTTCACTTGTTGCATCATCAAGAGATGTATTTAGAGCAGGATACTCTCTTAATGCACTAGTTAATGCTTTTACGATGTAAGGCAGGAAGGTAAGCTTAATGCCTTTTGCAGCCGCTACTTCTTTGAACTTTTTACGATGTGCGACAAGCTTGGTCACATCGACATCATCCATTAAGGTTACATGTGGTGCAGTGTGCTTAGAATTAACCATCGCTTTAGCGATTGCCTTACGAATACCGCTCATCTTCTCGCGTGTTTCTGGATACTCACCTTGTGGAATCGGAGCAGCCTTAGCTGCATCAGCCTTCGGAACTTCAGCTGTTTCAGCTGCAGGTGCTGCCGTTTGAGCTGCTGCAGGTGCACCTCCGCTTAAGAAGGTATCAATGTCACTCTTCATAATTCGCCCATTTTTACCTGTTCCTTGTACTAACGCAATTTCAACGCCTTTTTCACGTGCATATTTACGTACACTTGGCATAGCAATAATACGTCGGTTAGGGTCAACCTCCGCCTGTGGAGATGCGCCAACTCCAGCTGCCGGCGGTGCTGGCTGTGGTGCTGCAGCCGGTGCTTCTTGTTTTGCTTCAGGTGCAGCAGCTGCAGGTGCAGGAGCTTCCTCTGCATGTTCGTCTCCTTTAAATTGGAGATTTTCATATCCAGGTGCATCAAATGTAACTAACACTTGACCTACAGTTGCCACTGTACCTTCGCCAACTAACACTTCAAGTACAGCACCTTCTACTGGTGAAGGAATTTCAACCACTGCTTTATCGTTTTGAATTTCGCATAGTACGTCGTCTTCTTGTACTTTATCGCCTGGCTTTACAAACCATTTGACAATCTCGCCTTCGTGAATCCCTTCACCGATGTCAGGCATTTTAAATTGGAATGTGGTTGCGGTTGCGCTCACTGAGATTCATCCTCCTATTGTTTTATAGATTCCTGGTGTTCCTCTATTAGAATGATAAGACCTTTTTAGCTGTTTCGATTACATCTTTATAATTTGGCAGCCAAACTGCTTCAGCCTGTGGGAAGGCAAAAATAGTGTCAGGAGCAGCCACTCGCAGTACAGGTGCTTCTAGGCTTAAGATCGCACGGTCATTAATTTCAGCAACAACGTTCGCAGCAATACCAGCTTGCTTTTGTGCTTCTTGTACAACAATTGCACGACCTGTTTTTTCAACAGAAGCAATAATAGTGTCGATATCAATTGGACTAACTGTACGCAAGTCAATTACTTCCGCAGAAAATCCTTCTTTTTCTAATTCTTCCGCTGCTTTAAGTGATTCATGAACCATTGCACCATAAGTGATAATAGAAACATCCGTTCCTTCACGTTTCACTTCAGCTTTTCCTAGTGGAATCGTGTAATCACCTTCAGGTACTTCTTGACGGAATGAACGATATAATTTCATATGTTCAAGGAAAATAACTGGATCATTATCACGTATTGATGCAATAAGAAGCCCTTTTGCATCGTAAGGTGTTGATGGAATAACAACCTTTAACCCAGGCTGCTGCGCCATAAGACCTTCTAAGCTGTCTGCGTGCATATCTGGAGTATGTACGCCGCCGCCAAATGGTGAACGGAATGTAATCGGAGCGTTAAATTTGCCGCCTGTACGATAACGTAACCGTGCTGCTTGTCCAGAAATTGAATCCATTACCTCATATACAAAGCCGAAGAATTGAATTTCTGGTACTGGACGGAAACCTTGTAAACTTAGACCAACCGCTAAACCGCCAATTCCTGATTCAGCAAGTGGAGTATCAAACACTCGGTCTTCACCGAATTCATTTTGTAAACCTTCCGTAGCACGGAATACACCACCGTTTACGCCAACATCTTCCCCAAAAACTAATACGTTTGGATCGTTACGTAATTCGGTACGTAATGCGTCTGTTATTGCTTGTATCATTGTCATTTGAGCCATGGCTTACTTCGACTCCTTTTCTTTATATAGTTCATATTGCTCTTTTAAGTTATGTGGCATATCTTCATGCATAATAGATATTAAATCAGTAACCTTTTGCTTAGGCGCTGCGTCAGCCTTTTTAATCGCTTCTTTAATATCTTCTTTAGCCTGTTCAATTACTTCGTTTTCTTTCTCTTCGCTCCAAATGCCTTTCTTTTCAAGGAATTTACGGAAACGTACAAGAGGATCTTTCTTTTCCCATTCGTTATCAAGCTCAGCTGTACGATAACGTGTTGGGTCATCTCCCGCCATTGTATGTGGACCATATCGGTAAGTTAATGTTTCAATGAATGTTGGTCCCTCACCATTAATAGCACGCTCACGAGCATCACGAGTCGCCGCATAAACAGCTAATGGATCCATACCGTCAACTTGGATACCTGGAATACCAGCTGCAACTGCTTTTTGAGCAAGTGTCTTCGCAGCAGTTTGCTTGTCAACAGGAGTTGAAATAGCGAAACGGTTGTTTTGAGCAATAAAGATTGCTGGTGCCTTGTATGCACCCGCAAAGTTCATTCCTTCATAGAAATCCCCTTGTGAAGTACCACCGTCACCTGTATATGTAATGGCAACTGCTTTCACTCCGCGTTTTTTCATACCAAGTGCTACACCTGCAGTTTGAACGTATTGGGCACCAATGATAATTTGAGGAATCGCGACATTAACTCCCTCTGGAATTTGTCCACCTTGGTAATGACCTCTTGACCATAAAAATGCTTGATATAAAGGCAATCCGTGCCATACGATTTGTGGAACATCACGATATCCTGGTAAAATAAAATCTTCTTTTTCAAGAGCGAATTGAGATGCTAGTTGGGATGCCTCTTGACCTGCAGTAGGTGCATAGAAACCTAAGCGTCCTTGGCGATTTAAAGAAATAGAACGCTGGTCTAGGATACGTGTATAAACCATGCGACGCATTAATTCCTGTAATTGCTCATCAGTTAAATCAGGCATCGCTGCTTCGTTTACAACTTCGCCTTCCTCATTTAAAATTTGAAACGTTTGAAATTGATCTTCTGCTGCCTCAAGTGCTTTTTTAGCATCGAGCTGTGCGTTCTTAAGTTTAGAAGCCATTCGTCACATCTTCCTTTCTTTCCATAACAATAATGTAAAAAATAAATTCACCCTTGTTAGATTACCCAAAAAACAGGAACAACATAAACGAGAATTTTTTTCTCTAATTACGTCTAACTCTGTACCAATGATTATCTTAAAAACATTGGTACAATAAATATTTCCATAAAGAGTTTACAACAACTATTTATCCTCGTCAAATACTATGTTTTTATTATTTTACATCATGATTGAATTAGAAAATCACATACATTTATTAAAATCTGTATTACAATCAATGATACTACTGTTATATTAGTATATTTTCAACTTTTTTGCATAAAAAAACGGCTTCACAGCCGATTCTTTTACTTCGTTTTCTCTACTTTAAGACCTGACTTTTTATAAAATTCAAGTTTTTTTTCATTGTACTGTGAAGTTAATGAATTAAACTCCTCATTCGCTTCTAATACCTTTTTGTAGGTGGCATTGAGCGTTGTCACTTGTCCTTCTAAGTCTTCAAACTTCGTATTTTTATCCTTTAACATTTCATATAACTTTTTATCATTTTTTAATGCTTCCGAATATTCCTTAGATAATTTATCATGAGCATCATATCGCTTTATCATTATATCGTACAATTCATTGGCAAGTTTTTTTTGCGCAGGTTCATCTAGGTTTTCTTTGATTTCTTTGATTTTTAGAAATTCCTTTTGGGATGCCTTTAAACTTTCAATTTCTTTATCTAAATGTTCATGCCTTTTTGCTACAATCAGGAGCGCCTCATCAGCCAGCTTAACAATTTCATCATGCTGCTTCATACCTAACATCATGATTTGATTGTAAAGTTCCTTCTCCTCTTTTTCTAACCTCACGATGAGGTCTTGTTGGTTTTCAAAGTCCTTTTCAACTAATACAACCTTTTCAAGGACCCTATATATTTTTTCAACATCCGATTGTGGATTTAAACAACCTGTTAAGAACATACAAGATATAATAATAGAAAGTATATTATTTCGAAAAAATCTGTAATTTCCCACGAAGGATCCCCCTTACCTGTTACATTTCTTACTATATCTATACTTTATTCATTTGACAACATGTCTTGCCATGAATTATATATTGCAAACCATTAACTTTTTAACGTTAGTCTGTTAGACTATTGAGTATTAATAATTTGTTTAAAAACAGGAGTGAATCGGTCATGTTAATGATGGATGATATCATTCGGGACGGCCATCCTACACTTAGAAAAGTAGCACAAGAGGTATCAATGCCGCCTTCGGAAGAGGATAAGGAAATCCTTAGAAGCCTAATGGAGTACGTAAAAAATAGTCAAAATGAAGAAATTGCTTCAAAATATGGACTACGGCCAGGAATCGGTCTAGCAGCACCGCAAATCAATGTTTCAAAAAGAATGATTGCTGTTAATCTTCTTGATGAAAAAGGCACCCAAATAAGCTATGCGTTGTTTAATCCGAAAATTGTCAGCCACTCCGTTGAAAAAGCATACTTAACTTCAGGAGAAGGTTGTTTATCTGTTGATGAAAACATCCCCGGTTATGTACCAAGATTTGCACGGATTACTGTAAAGGGAGTGACTTTAGACGGTGAAGAAGTTAAGCTTCGCCTTAAAGGTCTGCCCGCTATTTGTTTCCAACACGAGATTGATCATTTAAACGGTATTATGTTTTATGATTATATAGACAAGCATGATCCTTTCAAACCTATCGAAGGTGCTATTGCAATTGAAAGATAACGATTGTCGGTCAATTCCTTTGGCCGGCTTTTTTTCTGGTCTGGATAAGGCGTTTATATATTGCTATAATAATTCCATGATTATCCATGAGAGTATCCGCTAATTCATCATATAATAATAGTAAAAAAAACAAAAAATCTTTAATAAACTTATATGGCTTGCTTTACATTGGACAAGGATCGTTTAAAATAAGAAGTAAGGAGATGATCCACTATGTTAAAGAAGCTAAGAAAGAAGCTCTTAAAACAGTGGAAAGATTTATTGCGAAAAAAATCCATTGCCTAAAAATCTTTTCGAGCCCTTCAAACTTGCGAAGGGCTCCTTCCTTATTGTAAATTGATTATCAGTCAGCAATTTTACATATTTTTATGGTCCAAAAGCTTCCTGCATTGGCGAATATAAGAAAACAAATGAAAAAGATAGAAATATTTTATATAATAGAAAAAGTTATGATTGATTAAGGAGCGATATTGCCATGATATTTAAGGTATATTATCAAGAAAGATTAAATGAAGTTCCGGTAAGAGAGAATACAAAAACTCTCTATGTTGAAGGGGAATCCATTGTAGACGTTCTTACAAAAATCGCTGATCGCGGGTATAACGTTGAATTTGTACAGGAAGTAAAAGGTGCATATTTAGAATATGAACAACAAAATGAAGACTTTAAAGTATTGGAGATATGATAATTTATGAAATTTGTTAAAAACGATCAAACTGCTGTTTTTGCCCTGGGAGGATTAGGCGAAATAGGCAAAAACACTTATGCAGTTCAGTTTCAGGATGAAATCATCCTAATCGATGCTGGAATTAAGTTTCCAGAGGACGAACTTTTGGGCATCGATTATGTTATACCTGATTACACTTACTTGGTTAAAAATGAAGATAAGATAAAAGGACTTTTTATTACTCACGGGCACGAAGATCATATTGGAGGTATTCCTTATTTATTAAGAGAAGTGAATATTCCTATCTATGGCGGTAAGCTCGCTTTAGGATTAATTAAAAATAAACTGGAAGAACATGGACTGTTACGGACGGCTAATCTTATCGAGATAAAAGAAGATGACATAATTAAATTTCGTAAAACTTCAGTAACATTTTTCCGAACTACTCACAGTATACCAGACTCTTATGGGATTGTAGTCAAAACCCCTCCTGGACAAATTGTCCATACCGGTGATTTTAAATTTGATTTTACTCCCGTAGGAGAACCTGCAAATTTAACCAAAATGGCTGAAATCGGTAAAGAAGGCGTTTTATGTTTATTATCTGATAGTACTAATAGTGAAATACCTGATTTCACCATGTCAGAACGCAAAGTCGGCGAAAGTATTGATGATATTTTCCGCAAAGTAGATGGCCGAATTATCTTTGCCACATTCGCTTCTAATATTCACAGGCTGCAGCAGGTAACTGAAGCTGCTGTTACCTATGGAAGAAAAGTAGCTGTATTTGGCCGCAGTATGGAAGCTGCTATTAATATTGGTCTTGATTTAGGATATATTCGTGCTCCAAAGGATACATTCATCGATGCAGGGCAAATCAACCGTTTACCAGCAGATAAGGTAACCATCCTTTGTACTGGAAGTCAAGGAGAGCCTATGGCAGCCTTATCCCGGATTGCTAACGGCACGCACAGACAAATTCAAATTATCCCTGGTGATACAGTTGTATTTTCATCGTCACCCATCCCTGGTAATACGATCAGCGTCAGCCGGACGATTAATATGTTGTTTAGAGCAGGTGCTGAAGTTATCCATGGAAAGCTTAGTGACATTCATACTTCAGGGCACGGTGGTCAAGAAGAGCAAAAGCTCATGCTTCGCTTAATCAAGCCAAAGTTCTTTATGCCGATCCATGGTGAATACAGAATGCAAAGAATGCATGCTAAGCTTGCAGTGGATTGCGGTGTTGCTGAAGAAAATTGCTTTATTATGGACAATGGTGAAGTATTAGCTCTCTCAGAAAATAGCGCTCAAGTTGCAGGAAAAATCCCTTCTGGTTCTGTTTATATTGACGGAAGCGGTGTAGGCGACATTGGAAACATTGTCTTAAGGGATCGTCGTATTTTGTCTGAGGAAGGTTTAGTTGTAGTTGTGGTAAGTATCAACATGAAAGACTTTAAAATAGCATCTGGTCCGGATCTTATCTCAAGAGGATTTGTTTATATGAGAGAATCTGGTGACTTAATTAATGATGCACAAAATCTTATTACTAAACATTTAAACAAAGTAATGGAACGTAAAACCAGCCAATGGTCAGAAATTAAAAATGAAATTACTGATACACTTGCTCCATTCCTTTATGAAAAAACAAAACGCAGACCAATGATTCTGCCTATTATTATGGAAGTATAAAAAAAGGAAGCGCCCATAGCGCTTCCTTTTTTTGTGTCTAGCTCATTACCTTTCTTTCAAAACGGTCAATATCATCGTCTGTACCAATTACTATCAAGACATCATTAACTCGAAGTTCTTCGTTAGGTTTTGGAGAAATAATGATATCCATTCCTCTCTTAATCGCAACAATATTTAATCCGTATTTTTTTCGGATGTCCAGTTCGATAATGGTATGCCCGCCGATTTTACTATTTGCTACAATCTCAACAATACTATGTTCATCAGAGAGTTCAAGGTAATCTAATACGCTGCTAGATGCCATATTATGAGCAATTCTTCGGCCCATATCTCTTTCCGGGTGTACAACTTTATCTGCACCAATTTTCACAAGAACTTTCTCATGATAATCATTTTGTGCTTTTACGGTTATATGGTTTACTCCCAATTCCTTTAGAATAAGAGTGGTTAATATACTGGATTGAATATCATCACCGATTGCCACAATGACATGATCAAAGTTTCGGATACCGAGGCTTTTAAGTACAGCCTCATCGGTAGTATCACCAACCGCTGCATGGGATGCAATCATGGCATAAGCATTCACTCTTTCCTCATCTTTATCAATCGCTAGTACCTCAAAGCCCTCTTCCGAAAGCGTCCTGCATATACTTCCCCCAAAACGACCTAGTCCAATTACAGCAAAATTCTTCTTCACTTAAAATTCCCCCAGCAAAAGTTCAATTAACCATTTCATTTTAGCATATCCTATTTACTTTATTATAAATAGTTTAATGATCTCCTCTATTTTTAGTCACCCTCTTAGCAATCAAATAAATAATTAATGCGATGATGGCGAGAATCAAGAATATAGGCAGATTTCCGAAGATAAAAACCATAAATCCCGAGAAAGCTGACATCAAAAAATTAAGGCTTTTCATAAACTGTTTTTTGGTTTTCTCCCACGTATTAAGATCTTCATCCTCAAGGTTTGGAACCACCACTTTGTTTTCAAACAAGGTGATATTGATCGTAGACAGAGATGTTTGATTTTCTAAATACTTCATCCTTCCTTGTATGGTCTCTATTTCTTCCTGCACGGCTGCAAGGTCATTAGAAATTTTAAGAAGATCCTCGGTTTTTACAGCCGCATTCATAAACGATATCAATCTTTCCTCTACTACCTTTTTGGATTTCAATCGAGATTCAAGGTCTACATATTCTTCAGTTACGTCCGTTCCCGTAATATTTCTCTGAAGCACCTCAGCCGCCTGACCCTCTGCATCTGATAGAAACGCCTGAAAATGCTTTTGAGGGATGCGGATAGTAATATTCCCACTTACTTGTTCATCTCCCTCTCTTACGATGTTTGAGGATGCTATATAGCCGCCAAACTTGATCACTGCTTCTTCTAAATGTTGTAATGTTTGTTCAAACTTCTTGACCCGCATTTGTAAATCTGCTTGATAAATGACCATTTGATTTGGCACTTCTAATGGAGCCTTTTTAGTTTGTTCCGTTTGTTCTGTTTTTGTTGTTTCTCCAGAAATCGCAGATTGTTCCTGAGATGAAGATTTATCCATCCCAGCACTGTTGTCTGCACTCATTTTTGCCCCTTCACTATTACTATTAGAGCTGCATGCGGTTACAATGACAATTAGGAAAATTAGCATCACGGATAAAGCTTTATTCATCTTTTTCTTCAATGGCCGACACCCCTTTTTCTCTTATAATCCCTTTCTATTTATACCGACGAGTTATTTGGAAGATAGTTACAAAAAAAAGACTGCTCGTCATGTAACGAACAGTTTTGAATGGCTATTCTGTTTTAATTAATTCATCTAATACGCGGTTCACTCTCTTTTCGAGCATCTTCATACCGCTGCCTCCAGCTTGAAAATGGCGCAGTTTACCATCACGATCGAATACATAGTAGGCTGGAACATATTGATTTTCAAATGCATCCGCTAATTTATGTTCACTATCAACATAAATGGGTTGTGTGATTCCATGTTCTGTGGCCACTTGTTTAATCTGTTCAAGATTTAAATCTTCTTCAGACCTGGGCATATGTACAGCAACAACATTTAATTTATCACTATACTGGTCACGAAATTGATTCACCTGAGGCATTGCCTCTTTACAAAGATGGCAGCTGACAGACCAAAAATGAATAAGAGTTGGTTTATCTCCTACTAAATCCTCTCTTTTCACTTCACCGTTTAACCATTCTGTAGCCCCGGTTAATTCAGGCATTGGTTCACGTAATTTCATATATAATCCCCCTATTAAAAAGACCTAACACAAGTTAGGTTAGGTCAGTCTAAAATTATTAAACATTAAGAGTGGCTTGTCCCGGTTTCCAGTTTGCAGGGCACAGTCCGCCAGTTTGCAGAGCTTGAAGAACGCGAAGAGTTTCATCTACATCACGGCCGATATTGTTATGGTTTACCACTGAGTACATTAACTCACCTTCAGGGCTGATGATAAACAAGCCGCGTAGTGCTACACCTTCTTCTTCAATGAGCACACCGTAATCACGTGCTACAACATGGTTTGTAGTTGCTGCTAATGGATAGTTTAAATCACCAAGACCATTCTCTTTACGGTCTGTTTTTATCCATGCAAGATGTGTATGAATCGTATCTGTTGAGGCACCGATCACTACTGCATCTAAATCTTCAAACTCATCGTAACGGTCGGATAGCGCCGTGATTTCAGTTGGACATACAAAAGTGAAATCCATTGGATAGAAGAACAATACGGTCCACTTATCGTTTTTCATGTTCTCTTCAAGACTTACTTTTCCAAATTCTTTGTTAGGTAAAACTGCATCCATTTCAAATCGTGGTGCTTGCTTTCCTACCATACGTTCTGGCATAGTGAATCCCTCCAATTGTTCTATACTGAATGAAAAAAAACACCTTATTAGTTTTTCCCTAATTCCATATAGAATAACCGTCTACATGTAACACTTTAACGCGAAGATTGGCTTCCTCGATAAGAAAAATACTTTGTCATAACGTTAATCGCTACTTCAATGGCCTCTTCATTTGGATTTAATTTTGCATGGTGAAGTCCAAACTCTGAATTGACACCTAGCCAGAACATTAATCCTGGAATTTCTTTCAGCATGTATCCAAAGTCCTCTCCGGTCATGGCTTCTCTACAGGTGACCACATTAATAGATAGATCCGATTCGAAAAATTGGAAGAATTCTCTGGTCACCTTTTCATCATTATAGACTTGATAATACATGGAACCGAAATCAATTTCTGCTTGACATTCGTAGCCTGTCTCAATTCCCTTTACCATTGCATTAATCCGGTGTTTCACCTTGCTCATAGATTCTGGATTGAGAGTTCTAATCGTCCCCTCAAGCCTTGCTGTTTCCGCTATTATGTTTTGAACCGTCCCGCCTGTAATTTTGCCAATCGTGATGACTGCGCTGTCGAGCGGATCAACGTTTCTCGAAATAATCGTTTGCAGTTGATTCACTAATGAACAGGCTGCAATCACCATATCATTGGTTTGATGTGGATAAGCAGCATGGCCGCCTTTTCCTTTTAGATCAATAAAAAGTTCAGAAGTATTAGCAAATAAAAGCCCCTCCTTCAGGGCAATGGTTCCAACAGGATATTCAGGTGCTATATGAAGTGCATAGATTTCATCCGGTTTCCAATCTTTCATGATATCCGATTTCAACATTGGTTCTGCCCCGCCTGGGCCTTCCTCTGCAGGCTGAAAGATAAATAAAATGTCATCAGAAATAGGATGCTCAATGAAATGAGTCAATACCCCAAGTGCAATACTCATGTGAAAATCGTGGCCGCATGCATGCATTTGATTGGAGTGTTTTGAAGAAAAATCAAATCCCGTATCTTCTGCAATCGGAAGACCGTCGATATCTGTTCGATACCCTATTGTTTTGCTTGGATTGGTTCCATGGATTTTTACAAACAATCCTGTTTCCCACTTTTTAACGGAGAGACGTTCCTGCGGCAAAGTTTCTAAATAGGCTAACAAATAGGCCTGCGTTTTAAACTCCTGAAAACCAAGTTCAGGTATTTGGTGAAGATCACGCCGTATTTTTACATAAGGATTCATTTTGGTTCTCCTTTCTAAAAAGGAAGCGTGAGTTTCCCCACGCTTCCTCTAATGTTTATAGTTGTCGAAGTTCCTGCATTATTTCAGTTTTTGACTTTGTTTTGTCATCAATATCTTTTATTTTTTTCGCTGGTGTTCCGCCAACCACAGTATATGGTGCGACATCAGAAAGCACTACTGCACCGGCAGCAACAACTGCTCCCTTACCAACTGTAACTCCTTCCACAACAACTGCATTAGCGCCAATTAAGACATCATCTTCGATTACTACAGGCTTTGCGGATGGCGGCTCAATTACACCTGCTAATACGGTACCTGCCCCGATATGACAGTTTTTCCCGACTGTTGCTCTTCCGCCTAGTACTACGCCCATATCGATCATTGTCTTTTCCCCGATAACGGCACCAATATTAATAACTGCCCCCATCATAATGACTGCATTATCGCCAATTTCAACTTGATCTCGAATAATTACACCTGGCTCAATACGAGCGTTGATATTTTTTGTATTCAATAATGGGATAGCTGAATTGCGGCGGTCATTCTCAACCACATAGTCTTCAATCTTCCCTTGATTGGATTCTAATACAGGGTTAATTTCAGACCATTCGCCAAACACAACCCCAGTGTTCCCATTAATAAATGTTTTGGAATTCTCACCAAAGTCGAGACCAGTTAAATCACCTTTCACATATACCTTTACTGGCGTTGACTTTTTCGCATTTTGAATAAAAGAAATAATTTCATTTGCATCCATCATTTTCATTAAAACAACCTCCTATGTAGTTAAAAATTACTTTATCAGACAAATTATTTGAAAACAAGAAAAAACAACTAATCTTTATTAAGATTACAATGTTCTTTAATTAAATCAACAAATGCCTGCACTTGCTTTAGTTGAAATGCAGACTCATAACTTATTAACCAAGTATCACGTGTTAGAGGCTCACCATTTTCATTTAGTAAAGGTATTTTATAAATATCTCTCTCAGTGCTATTTAGTGTGATCCCAGGTAAAATCGAGTACCCTAAACCATTGAAGGTCATTTGCTTACATGTTTCTATTTGGTCCACGACGATTGTTCTTTTTGGCGACGTTTTAAATTGGCGCATCCACCAATCTTGAATTTCCTGGTAGTAGTTTGAGTCGCTCTTAAATTGAATGAATGGGCGGTCTGTTACTAACACCTGTTCCGGACTGGTGATAACCCGATCCACCAGCAGAAGCGGGTCACTAAATAAATTAATTTTTACACCTTTCCAATCAGGTGCACCTCTAATAATTCCTACATGGACTTGATCATCATAAAGACTCTTTAATATATCACTGCTCCAGCCGGTCACTAATGATATTTTCACTTGCGGATAAGTATCTATATACTTCTTTAATACTTGTGGGAGCCAATTTTGCCCGACTATCGAAGCAACAGCGATTTTTAATGTACCGGAGACACCTGATTGTAAGGAATGAATCGATTCTCGAACTTTTTCTTCCTTTGTCAGGACGTCGTTGACAAATTGAATTACAAGCTCTCCTGCGGGTGTAAGGGCAAGTCCTTTTTGTGAGCGGATAAACAATTTTGTTCCCCACTCTTTTTCAATTGTCTGCAGCCTTTGTGATAAGGCAGGCTGCGATACAAAAAGACGTTCAGATGCTTTACGCATATTCATTTCTTGTGCTAAAACAGCTAATAATTGAAATTCCGATAACGAAGACAAACTCATCAACCTTTTTTCTTATTCTTAGAATAAACATTTATCTATTTGCAGGGTTTTCCTTTTTACGCGGAATAAACAAAATCAGTAATAAACTAATGATAGCAAAGGTTAGAACCACATAATAGACCCAATGCAAAGATAAAGTTAAACCGTTCTGCAGTAATTCCCTCACAGGTTCTGCCAAACGGCTTCGATCATTTTCCTTCAGAAGCAGATTAGCCGAATCAACTGTAACTGGTTCATTAAACTCTTTGCTATTATCACTCAAATAATTCGCTAGCCGGTTATTAAGAATTCCTCCTAACAATGCTGCACCGATTGTATTCCCGAGATTTCTCATGAACATATTGGCCGCTGTAGCTATCCCTCTTTGCTGCCAGGCTACCGTACTTTGAATGGAGACGATAAACGCAGTCGATGTTAATCCCATACCGAAACCGACGATAAAAGAACCTAAGGCCGCCCAAAGCGGACCAGAAGTGGCCGTCATCATGACAAAAACAATACTGCCAAGGATTAGTGCCAACCCTCCAATAATAGAAGTTTTTCGATACCCCATCGTGATTAACATTTTTCCTGAAAGTGTTGAAGCGATTGGCCAGCCTATTGACATAGTCGTTAGAGTAAAACCAGCTATAATCGGTGACTGCTCCATTACCCCTTGGACAAAAGTCGGGAGGAAACTCGAGATTCCAATCAAAATAATTCCTGTTGTTAACGAAGTGATGTTCGCAATAAAAATGGACCTTTCCCGCCAAATATTAAATGGCATAACAGGCTCTGCTGCTTGTCCTTCTTGATAAACAAAACCGCTGATGGTAATTAAAAAGATAGCGAGCAATCCTAGTATCTGCCAGGAGCCCCAGGACCATCTTCCCCCTCCCTCAACTAGCAAAAACATTAAAGATGATATGGAAATGGTTAATAGTATTGCTCCTATGTAGTCAATCTCATGCTTTTTCTTTTCCACATTCTCGTGGAGAAATAGCGTTAGCCCAATTAAAGCTAGAATACCCAAAGGTATATTAATCCAGAAAACAAATTTCCAGCTGGCATACTGAACGAGTATTCCCCCTACTGCGGGACCGGTTACCGCAGATATCCCCCAAACACTAGATAAGTACCCTTGGATTTTCGCCCTTTCTTCTGCAGTGTAAATATCACCTACAATTGTCGTTGCAATCGGCATGACCGCCCCAGCACCAAACCCCTGAATAAAGCGGTAAATAATTAAGGTGTTCATTGAATCAGCAAACCCGCATAGAATGGAACCAATCAGGAAGACGGTGATTCCAAAGAAGAGAATGGGCTTTCTTCCAAAAAGGTCTGATAATTTACCATAAATAAGGACTGTAATCGCATTCATTAAAAGATAGGCAGAAAATACCCAGCTGTATAGCGTAAAACCTCCTAAGTCTGCAACAATGGCAGGCATAGCTGTGGAAACAATCGTTGCCTCAATCGCTCCCATAAACATCGCGAGCATTACAGCAGCTAAAACAAATGGTCTTTTTGTTTGTTTTTGCTTACTTTTTGTCAGAGTGTCCATTTAAGCACCTTCCGTTATCCTATAAAAAATATAGCCCCCTTTACGGGAGCCTTTATGCTTTATCGTTCTTATTCCTGCCAACCACCTTTTCCAGCTGCATTAACAGGGTGCTTCTTGGCAATAATCCCTCAAATTGACCATCCTCTGTAACAATACAAAGAAATGGGTGATTCACTAATAATTTTAGACAGGATTCTAATGTCTCAGTTAATTTAACCCGGGGAATGGATGTTTTCATTACTTCTTCCACTCGTTTGTTTTCAAGTTTTTCAAACTCAATTCTTTCAAGTCCAAGGATAGAATCCATTATAATCGGCGTGCTAATCAGCCCGTGCAGTTTATAATGAGGGTCCAGCACTGGTATTGCCGTATACCCGCTTTTTGTTAAAACTAAAAGGGCATGCTCTAAATTGTTACCAATTTGGACATGAGCAACTCGTTCAGATGGTATCATTAACTTCTTAATATCCATTTTTAAAAACTCATCACTATGAAGACTTATCATCACTAATACTCCTCAATCTTTGTTTTCCCACATCTATATTCTATCATAGTTTCAGAAGTACTGGGTTATATATTCAATCCCCAAAAAAGAAAGGAACCGTTAAACCGGTTCCTACTGGATCAAATCAAAGATTTCAATAGTAATCATATCGACATTATCAAATTGATAACGTTTTGGTTTTTCCTTTTCATTATATATTTCCAATTCGAATGTCTCAGTTTTTGGATGAAATGTAACCTGACATTTTCTTTCTCCGTTAACTTCGAAATAACGTTGTGCAGGTTCACCTCCACTTGATTGTTCTTGAAGGTTTTTTAACCGTGTTAATATACCTTGAAGTTGTGACATATGCTCCTTCTCCTTTCAAACACAAACAAACTTACTACTGTTATGTTTCTCTTTTAGCATGTTTCTATCCTGTATGGATTATTACCATTTCTTTTTCCACTTAGAATTTATGCCAATAGTAAAAGCATAAAATAACATTTAGGATTTGTCCAAGCAAAAATGAAAATAACGGTAATTTTTTTTATTAAAAGAAAAGATGCCTGATATGAATCCAAGAGAAGAATGTTATTTTTTCTTTGGCTGGTTTATAGGCTTGGTCTAAAATAGATTTCGGAATATTATCGTATAAGTATTGATCAACTTTCCATTTACCTTCAAATTTCTTTAGTAATATTCCTTCATAATGATTATCATAACCGACTGGGCCTTCTGTTGATGCCGGAAAATATTCAAAAACGTAAATCCGATCCTGCTCAAATATTACTTTTGTGTCGTCATTATATTCATAAAAGGGAATGTAATAAAGTGCAAAGTCACTTCCATATGAAAAAAACTTCCCATTTTCTTCTACGATATTTTCCGCCCAAAATATCTTCTGGTAACTTTCCGAAAAATAAGGATTTAATAACCTCTTTATTTCTTCTTTGGTTCTATCCTGTTCACTCAATGATACCTGAACGTTAAAAGCATCCTTTAGGAAACGAAAAACGTCCTCTCTCGTACGTATATCCGTGTTTGCTTCCGGAGATAAAGGCATTAACAAAAACAGCAGAAAAAATAACAAAAATATTTTTTTCATTCTCCTTATCCCCCTTCTTTGTAATTTGTTACATTCATTTTAACAACATATATTCGTCATATACCCAAAAATAAATCGTAATAATCCACCAAGATAAGACATTGTTTAATGGTATTTGTTGGATTTACGATTATTTCCTCGAAAATTGTTTATCCTGACATCTAAAAAAATAGGCCTCTGATAAGAGACCTATAAAAAAGTAATCATAACAAATAGGATGATAAAAAGAACCAAAGCAAAGAATATTCCGTATGACAAAAAAATCGGGTTCTTTACATATATATGCTTTTGAACTGGTTTTTCAATCTTCGTATCTAATTCTCCCTCTACCACTTTTTTTTCTCTGGCGATATACATCGTATAAAGTAGTGAAACCGCAAGAATCCCAATAATAACAATCGAGAGTGCGTTGACAAATAAGTTCATGAGCGATTTCTCCTTAAAGAGTTTTTTCTTAAAATTCCACTCCAAGAACTATTCTATTCAATGATTGTTATAACAATTGGTCATGTTCAAATAAATATTGATAAGTGATATCAATAAAAAGAAAGTCGTTGCCGTTTAATGGAAAGGAAAAAGTTCGAATTGTTTCTCCTGTCTCGATATCACTGTATACATCCGATAAGATCCCTTTTTTTTCATTCCTCATTTTGATGATATTTTCTAAGAAATACGGACGCCAGCTCCAGTTCTTTTGAATATATTCCTCTTGAGTAAACCAGCCGTTCTTCCCCTTATAGATGTTTGCAGACCTTTGGAATCCGTCTTCATCGCACACATACATCCTAAAGGCAATTTGGTCCATTTCTTTTGTAAGGGATAACAAAAGCTCTCCATAGCTGGCTTTCTTATTTTTCATAACAATGTCTTGAACTTTGGTTTGGAAATATTCTGCTGCCGTATAAATTGCCTCTAATTTTTTCTTTTCATAAGCAATAAAATCGTGAAATTTTTCTTTTAAGCGATCTTTTAATAAATCACGCTCCACAAATTCGGCTGTTGGCGAATGTAGATAATATCCCTGATAATATCTGCCGCCATTTTTCCAGGCAAATTGAAGCTGATAACTCATTTCTATATTTTCAAACAATAAAGTGGCACCAATTTTCCGTGCTAATAGTGACAACGAAAATAAGACGTCTGTGAAGTTTGTGGCCGTTGCAGTTGATTTTAACGCCTGTAAATTAATCTTTATAATTTCAGGGTTAAGTTGTCCAATTCTTTCAAAGTAGTTGGTATCACTATCTACACTGGTAATAGCCATTTTAATACCATACGTTCGATAGTACTGTAACAAGTGGTCCACTTGGTCCAAATCTCCTTTATATTTCCCTTCGGAGATTTCTAGAACGATTCGACTTAATTTAAAACCTCTTTTTTCAAAATTTAATAATTCCTGTAGAAATGGTTCACCATGCCTATACATAAGTAAGTCTGCATCCCTGTTTAAATAAATACTCACATCATCATCCAGCCCAAGTGCAAGCTCCAATGCTTTTTGCACTAATAAAAGATCCACTTCATATTTATATTCTTCAGGAATTTGATCATCCAGAAAAAAAGGGCCTAAACTTATTACATTTCCCGCTGTCCGGTATCTTCCTAAAACCTCATAAGCTATAACACGCCGTTCATCCGCACTAAAAATTGGTTGAAAATAAGGAATGACATTTTCAAGATCCGTTAGGATTTCCAATGCATCCATTCAAGTACCCTCCAGAAAAATATTTTCCTCATTATACCATACCCTTATATACAATACGCTTAACATTGAAAACTTGTTCTTTCCAAAAGGATACCATCATAGCAGGCTGTGAACAATTTCATAATATGTGTAGGTCCATCAAAGGAGGGTGAGTTTTGAAAAAACTTTGTTTACTGGCGTCACTCATTCCACTGTTTGGATGCAGCAACACAGACACAAATTCAGTTTCAAATCATGCAGGGATGGAAAAACCCTTACAAATATACGAACAAGCTCCAAGTCCGCCAGTACAAAAAACACCAGCAGCAAATGTTAATAATAACGTTAAACAGGCTGCTGCGAGAAAAGATTCACAAATGCTTGATGTTATCCTAATTGCACAAAACCCTGAATTAAGATATGGATGTGAAGTAACAAGCCTTGCTATGGTCTTAAATTACGCGGGTGTAAATACCGATAAAATGGATTTATATCGCTCCATTCAAAAAGACCTGGACCCGATTAAAAGGGCTTCGAACGGAGATATTTTAAGCTGGGGAAATCCTGCAGATGGATTTGTCGGAGATATGACGGGCAGACAACCAGGTTATGCCGTTTTTGATAAGCCTATGATTGATTTAATTAATCAAAAACTTCCAAGGAGGGCTGTTAATTTAACCAACCAGCCGTTTGAACGAATATTGGAGCATGTTTCGGCCGGCTATCCAGTAGTGGTTTGGACTACTGGGGATTACCGCCTTCCTGACCGTTGGGAATCATGGACACATGGACAACAGGTAATTAAGACTCCTCTGGACCTCCATGCAGTGGTTCTTGTAGGATATGATTCACAATTCGTTTATTTAAACGACCCTCTGTCTGTTAAGAAACAGGTAAAAGTAGAAAAAGAAAAATTTATTACTTCTTGGAAGGCACTTCAAAGCCGGGCGGTTAGTTATAAATAAATCATTAAGCAGCCAATTATGGCTGCTTTTTTGGTATTTATTTATTGGTACATGAATATTAACTTACAAAGAGGTGTACTTGCGTTATTTGGTAATTCATTCAATAAGAAAAATAACAAATCAAGTTAGGTTGGTAATATATATGAAAAAGAAAATAAAAAGGAGAAAATTTTTAAAGAACACATTGGGGACTTTTTTAACATTATTGGGTTTGGGGTCAGGCGGATATTATTATGCCAATCGTATAGAACCTTCTCTCCTTGAAATTAGTAGAATCGACATGAAACATTCCTTATTACCCAAAAGCTTCGATGGTATAAAAATAATCCAATTTAGTGATACCCATCTTGGTTTTCACTATACTGACAAACAATTTGAAAAACTGGTCAACAAAATCAATCTACTTCATCCTGACATGATTCTTTTTACAGGCGATTTACTGGACGAGCCAAATAAATATACTAAAATTCATCAAATCGTCCCGATGTTACAACAGTTACAGGCACCGCTTGGAAAGTATTGTATCTTTGGAAATCATGACCACGGAGGCTATGGATCTGATATTTACAGAAATATGATGGAGACAGCAAATTTTACCGTCCTTTTAAATGCCTCCAGCCAAATTCAACTCCATGATGGGAGTTCTATTTACTTGATCGGCATCGATGACCGAATGCTGGGGAAACCAGACCTTGAAATCGCACAAAAAGGAGTCCCAGACACAGCTTTTAAAATTCTATTATCTCATGCCCCAGATGTTGCCGATGATGCCTTACAATATTCAATTCAATGGCAATTGAGCGGCCATAGTCACGGGGGGCAGGTAAAAATCCCCTTTATTGGTGCACTAGTGATCCCTCCTTTTGCCCAAAAATACCCTGAGGGGCTTTATACCCTCGGAGATAGCGAACCGTTGTTATTATACGTGAACAGAGGAATAGGCACTACACGTCTGCCATTTCGATTTATGTCTAAACCGGAAATTACCATGTTTACACTAAAGTCAGATTAAAAAAATCCTTACATGAGTGAAGGATTTTTCTAATCTATTATCGTTGGTTTTAAAAATTTCCGTTCAATATCAGGTGCGGAAATGGGTTTTGAATAGTAGAACCCTTGAATTTTATGACACTGTTCCTTTTTTAAAAATTCTACCTGCCTGCTGTTTTCTACCCCTTCAGCGATGACTTCTAATCCAAGACTTTTCCCCAAATGGATAATCGTTGAAGTTATGGCTGCCGCCTTTTCATCTATTAAAATATCTCTAATAAAACTACGGTCGATTTTAAGCACGTCAATAGGAAATTCCTTTAAATAGCTTAAGGAAGAGTAGCCCGTCCCAAAATCATCAACCGAGATGGTAAGTCCTAATTGTTTCAATTTCCTTAGGATTGGAATGGTTTCCTTTGTATTACTCATTGCCCCTTCCGTAATTTCTATTTCTAGCGATGAAGGGTTAATTTTATATTTCTCAATCATAAATTGGATGATATTCACAAGTTTATGATGTTGGAATTGCTTTGGTGAAATATTGATGGCAATGCGGATATCAAGAAACCCCTGTTCATTCCATTTTTTTATCTGTTCACACGCTTTTTCGATTACCCAGTGTCCGATGGAAATAATAAAACCAGTATCTTCAGCTAATGGAATAAAATCGCTTGGTGAAACAAGGCCAAATTCACTATTATTCCAGCGGAGGAGTGCTTCGAAACTCTTCGCTTCCCCAGTCGAAAGATGAATTTGCGGTTGGAAGAATAATATCAGCTCTTCCCTTTCAATTGCTTTACGCAAATGAGTCTCTAACGTAACAATATTTGAAAAAGCAGGGTACATATCCATTCTGTAAAACTGATAATGGGCCTTTCCT
This sequence comes from Neobacillus sp. Marseille-Q6967, assembly GCF_946151075.1. Lineage (GTDB taxonomy): Bacteria > Bacillota > Bacilli > Bacillales > Cytobacillaceae > Neobacillus. The sequence goes on from NZ_OX267715.1 coordinate 2,784,703, forward strand.
TTTTCTTTTACTCGGAAAAGAGCTTCATCTGCGTTCTTTATAAGCATTTCAGCATCTTTCCCATCATTGGGGTACATACTGATTCCAATGCTGGGAGAAATATAATATTCGTGTGAATTAAAATAAAAGGATTGAACAAATTGGGAAAAAATCTTTTGGACAAATTCAACTGTTGCTTTGCGGTTTTTATTAATAAATAAAATATTAAATTCATCACCGCCTTGCCGGTATACATAGCAATAAGAATTTTGGTATTGCCCCAATCTTTCAGCGACCTGTTTTAGTATTTCATCACCTGCCAGGTGTCCCATCGTATCGTTTAAATACTTAAAGCGATCTAAATCAATGCTAATTAAAGCAAATTCTTTTACCTTTTTATCAGGCAGATTCAGGAGTTCGTTTAAATGCTCAAGCAATGCCCGTCGATTATATAAACCTGTTAATTGATCATGAAAAGCCATATATTTTATGGTTTCCATGTTTTTTGCCTGCTCGGAAAGATCTTTACATATCACATAGACTCCGTTGATTACGCTGTGGACAACAATAGGAATCGTTTTTAGGTGGACAATTAGAAGCTGACCTTTTCGATTGATAATCTTACAATCGAATGTTTCTAAAGCATAACCTGAACATGCCTGCTCGATTTGAAGCCTAAAACTTTCTAAATCCCTGTCATTAATGAGATTGTAGATGGATCTCCCTGTCATTTGCTTTTCTGTATATCCTGTCATTTTACCTGCAGCAGGATTAGCCTCAAGAATTTTACCTTCTAGGTTAATGGTAAAAATAGCATCTAAATTATTGTCGACGATCGAACGATATTGTTGTTCACTCTCAATAATCTTATTCTTTTCAATATACCATTCTGTTACATCCCTTGTAACGGCAACCACGTAGCTAATGTTTTTTTCAGTATTAAAAATAGGGGTTAGTATCGTTTCCCCATATACTTTCCTGCCATCTTCGAAATAAAATACGTCATCAAAATGAATTATTTTTTGTTTTTGTAAAAGCTTTACGTAGTTTTTTTTAAGATTAAGGGCAAAATCGTGAGGAAGGACCTCCTCCATCGTCCTGCCAATAGCATCAACAGGAAGATTCGCTTTTATAAATCCTGCTTCATTGGCAAAAATATAACGAAATATAGGTCCCTTTTCGACTTTCATAACGTATACCATGTCTTGGACATGCTGAAAGATGATATCAAAAATGATTTTTTGTATCTTCTCAACAGCTAATTCGTTTTTAAGTTGATCCTTAAAATGATCCATTTTATCATCCTTTAGACATAAAAAGTTCTCATTTTTTACAATAATGTTTTTACTTTCTAGTAATTCTATTTTACAATTAATTTAGGTGAAGAAAAGAGAATTAATAGAAAATATTGATTATTTCACCAAAGTTTTCATATTACCTATGATACTACATTATAATTTTTTACTAAATGTTCCTAAAGATTTTATTTATTTTTTATTTTTTGAAAGGAGATCCCAATCTTGAATCACGATAGAAAATTTCCCCACGCCATAGAAAAAATCACGATCGACAGCCTCTCGCAAGCTCTCTTTATTGTGAATCGCCATGCTAAAACAGCGACAAACCCCAAATTTTTATACAAATTAAAGCATGAATCATTAAAAAAGTTAATTGAAGAGGGAAAAGCAAAAAAAATTGGTCTTCATTTCTCAAAAAATCCTCGGAATAGCCAGCAGCAGTCAGATGTGTTAGTCGAGTGCGGCCGATATACCTTCCATATACCACCAACTAAACTTGATTTTGCCGAATTACCCCATCTAGGAAAATTAGATGGAACCATTAGAAACCCAAAATCTACACTTTCGCTCAATCAAGCAAAAAAGGTGCTTCAATCCTATACAGGGATCGCAGAATTTGAACCGCCCTCCGATCACCGTAAAAAACAACACTCCTATCAAAAGCCTATCTTCAAAAAACTAGGAGAAAGATATACGTAACCAACAAAATAGCCGGACCATCCGGCTCTTTTTTTTGTAACATTTGTTTGAGCATTTTGTGAACGTTATCACAAAACATAGACCCTCAATTCTATAAAGCTTACAATATAACCATAAATATCAATTAATTAAAGAGGTGCTTTAGACATGAAAGGAACCGCTATACTTTTTCAGGAAGAAACCATTAAATTTATTGAGGATGTTGAGCTTTCCGTATACGAAGAATTAAAAAATCAATGTGGATGTAACCATTGCACCTGCAAACTGGATAATAAAGTTGTCGATTTCGGCTCGGTCTCCCCTGTATTCTGGCACGAAAATGAAGTTGATTGGGATTATGGATATTAATCCTTCTCTATAAAAGTTACATTTAATTTCTCCAAAACAAGCCTGGCCTTTCAGGCTTGTTTTCAAGTCGTATATAGAATATTTTTCGCAAACTGTTTATAATCATTGTATTGACAGTAATGGAAGGATGAAAAGATTTGGAGCATTTAGTTAATTCCCGCGTCAAAGAAATAGAAGTTTCAGGGATCAGACGATTTTATAATATGGTTTCTCACTTAGAGAATGTTATATCACTTACGATTGGACAGCCTGATTTCTTTACCCCAGAGCATGTGAAACAAGCTGGCATAAAAGCAATTGAAGAAAACTTCACTTCTTATACCCATAACGCAGGTATGCTTGAGCTAAGGACAGCAGCATGTAAATTTGTCCGTCAAAAATATGAACTGAACTATAATCCGGATTCAGAGATCATCGTTTCGATGGGAGCAAGTGAAGCAATAGATATTGCTTTTCGTACCATCCTAACAGAAGGAAATGAAGTCATCCTCCCGGGACCTGTTTACCCAGGCTATGAACCAATTATTCGAATGTGCGGAGCGGTGCCGGTTTTTGTCGATATCAGTAAAAACCAATTTCGATTTACATTAGAAATGATAAAACCTTACATAAATGAAAAGACGCGCTGTATCGTTCTTCCCTATCCGTCAAATCCAACCGGGGTTAGTTTAACGGAAGAAGAGCTAAGCGATATAGCTGATTATCTCAAGGATCGAGAAATATTTATTCTTGCTGATGAAATATACAGTGAACTCACCTATGAGAGGCCTCATAAGTCCATTGCCTCTTATTTAAAGGAAAAGACGATCGTTATCAACGGTTTATCAAAATCACATTCCATGACCGGGTGGCGCATTGGGTTCGTATTTGCTCCAGAGAATATCACAAAGCATATGATAAAAGTTCATCAATATAATGTTTCCTGTGCTACTTCCATTTCTCAAAAGGCGGCATTAGAGGCATTAACCGCAGGAATCGATGATGCGGTCCCTATGAGGAATGAATATAGGATCCGCCGGGATTATGTATATGACCGTTTAACCGCTATGAACTTAGATGTGATAAAACCAGATGGTTCTTTCTATTTCTTCGTCAAAATCCCTGATGGTTTTACAGTTAACAGCTTTGACTTTGCTCTTGATTTAGCAAAAGAAGGAAAAGTGGCGGTTGTACCAGGAAATGCTTTTTCAGAGTATGGGGAAGGATATTTTCGATTATCATTCGCCTGTTCTCACGAAACGCTAAAACAGGGGTTAGACCGGATTGAAGCTTATATTCAAAGAAAATACCCTCACTTCTAATGAGTGAGGGTATTTAGTTTATTGTCCTTTGTATTTTCCATTGTTTTTAGCTGCTTTTTCTTTTTTCGCTTTATCATTATGAATTTTATTGGTATCGGCAGATCCAAACTCATGGGAAAATTCCGAATCAATTACTGCTGAATCAAATCCTTTTTTATTTTTCTGCTGTGGATCATTTTTCTTTGTACGTTTCGCCATTAACAATTCCTCCTAATTAAACTTCAGTTATAGTTTTTGAAGCAGGGAGGAATTTATTCAAGCCTTATGACAACTTCCAGTATTTATAGAGAGCCTGTGTACCGCTGTTTTCTTCGCCTTTTTCAGCTAATAAATCATATAAAGATTTGGCCAAAGAAAGCCCTGGTACCTCCATATTCATTTTTTCTGCTTCATCTAGAGCAATTTTCATATCCTTGATAAAATGTTTTATGTAAAATCCTGGTTCAAAATCTCCCTTTAACATTCTCGGTGCTAAATTACTTAAAGACCAACTCCCTGCTGCTCCTGTTGTAATACTCTTCAACACCTTTTCAGGATTTAAGCCAGCATTTTCAGCATAGATAATCGCCTCACATACCCCCATCATGTTTGAAGCAATCGCGATTTGATTGCACATCTTTGTATGCTGGCCTGCTCCAGCTTCTCCCTGATAGACGATGTTCGTTCCAAGTTTTTCGAGCAGGGGTTTCACAACTTCAAAGTCGTCTTCATGGCCACCTGCCATAATAGATAATCTAGCTTCACGTGCCCCTACATCTCCGCCGGAGACTGGAGCATCAATAGCATTAATACCTCTTCGTCTTGCTTCTTCAAATATTTTTACGGCAAGAGACGGCGCAGAGGTAGTCATATCAATAAGATAACTGCCTTCTTTTACATTCTGAATTAAACCGTCATCATCTAAGTAGATTTTTTCAACATCTGCGGGATAGCCAACCATTGTAAAAATTACATTGGCTCTTGCGGCCAAGTCTTTAGGAGATTCAGCCCACTCTGCTCCTTTTTTAAGCAGCTCCTCTGCCTTTTCCTTCGATCTGGTATAAACGATTAAAGGGAATCCAGCTTCCATAAGATGTGACGCCATACTTTTTCCCATTACGCCAGTACCGATAAAACCTATCACTGTATTTTCATTCGTAAGCAACTCTATCATCCCACCTTTGTATCATCTTTTCTCATTATAATCCATAACGCAAAAAAACCGGAACTAATAAAGTCCCGGTGTGCTCAATCTCCAAATTTATGCACTATTATAGATTAACCATTTTGCAGATAGATTATTATAACTCGGAAGAGAAGTTGGTTAAATACATCCGGCCAAACACTTCCTGGTCATTGAATATTTCAATCGAAACAGCATTGTTTTGCTCAATCATTTGTTCTATCTCGTGAATATGTAAATCTTCCTGCAATGGAATAGGTTCCATAAAGATGTACTTTTCTCCACTTTCCAATGCCTCTAAATATTCACCGTTTAACACTTGATCCTCACCATAGATCATTTCTCGCCGACCTATCGCTGAAGCTAATTTGTCATCATGAATGGTGACTTTCACCTTATATAACTCATGTCTGTCCAAAATCTCATTGTTGATTCTGAAACGGAATTGCAGCTCATTATTTTTTGTCAATAAGGCATCAGCATAACGATTGACAATTAATTCTTTTGTAAGCGGGAAACCACACCCTGCAACCAGTAAAAAGGTTAACAGAATAGTTAAAGTAACAGAAACCCATTTCATTTTTCTCAGCATCGCAAAACACTCCTTTATGCTTTTACCATAGCCAAAAAATATTGGTAATAAACGTAAAATGAGGTTGGTTGAGAAAATCAAAGTACGATTAGATTGCTTTAATCATACCCCCATCAACTAAGAACGAACTTCCTGTCATATAACTGTTTGCATCAGATAATAGAAACGCAGCCACATTGGCGAATTCTTCAGGAGTACCATATCTCTTGAGCGGAATTCCTGCTTTATTATTGGCTTCTACTGTTTCAATATCAATCCCTTGCTGGTCTGCTCGTATTTGGTCTAAGTGCTTTACGCGATCAGTTGCTATACGCCCAGGAGCAATCGTATTTATAAGAATATTGTATGGGGCGAGTTCCGAAGCTAATGTTTTTGATAAACCAACAATCCCTGTTCTAAACGTGTTCGATAGAATTAAGCCGGAGATGGGTTCTTTAATAGAAGAAGACGCAATGTTTACTATTTTCCCTCCTTGCTGCTTTAAATAAGGCAATGCTTCACGAATGATTCTGACATAGGACAATAAATTAAGTTCAAACGCATGCACCCATTCTTTATCCGTCAATTCCTCAAAGGATCCTGCGGGCGGTCCCCCTGCATTATTTACTAATAACTGAATCCCTCCGAATCGTTCTGCTGTTTTTGAGACAAGTTTTTGTATATCCTCTGCCTTCGTTACATCAGCAATATAAAAAGCAGCCCTTCCCTGGCTAATTTCTTCTAATTCCCTAATTTTATTCTTTAACTTCTCTTCATCTCGGCCGGAAATCATAACATTGGCTCCTTCTCTAACGAGCCTTTCAGCTATAGCAAAACCTAATCCCTGGCTTGAAGCAGCAACAAGTGCCGTCTTGCCGGCTAAATTTAACTCCATAGACTCAACTCCCTTTCCTGTACTAGCTTCATTATACAGAAAAAATTACCAATATCGCATTAATGTGCATAAAAAAGAGACAGAGTTATACTCTCTGTCCCTTTCATTAATGTAAATTATTTTGTTGCTTCATTTACTGCTGCAATAACCTGATCAGTAGTTTGCATGTTTAGAACTGTTGCAGCTAGTTGTTCCATATCTGATTTCTTTAAGTTCTTGATTAGTGAACGTGCTTTTAAGATGGATGTAGCACTCATGGAGAATTCATCTAACCCAAGACCTAAGAGTACAGGGATTGCTGTTTCATCGCCAGCCATCTCACCGCACATTCCTGCCCACTTACCTTCAGCATGTGCAGCATCAATAACCATTTTAACCAATCGTAAAATCGATGGGCTGTAAGGCTGGTAAAGATAAGATACACGCTGATTCATACGGTCAGCAGCCATTGTATATTGAATCAAGTCATTTGTACCGATACTAAAGAAATCTACTTCCTTTGCAAATTGATCGGCAAGAACCGCAGTAGATGGAATTTCGACCATGATTCCTAATTCAATCTTATCTGCTACTTTTTGACCTTCATTCGTAAGCTTCTGCTTTTCTTCTTCGAGAATGGCTTTTGCTTGACGGAATTCATCAAGTGTAGCAATCATTGGAAACATAATTTTCAAATTACCATAGATACTGGCACGTAGAAGCGCACGCAGTTGAGTACGGAAAATATCCTGCTCTTCTAAGCAAAGACGAATGGCACGGAAACCTAAAAACGGATTAAGTTCTTTTGGCAAATGAAGATATGGAAGCTCTTTATCGCCGCCGATATCCAATGTACGCACCACTACTGGCTTACCGTTCATTCCTTCTAATACTGCTTTATATGCATCAAATTGCTCTTCTTCTGTAGGAAGTTGATCCCGGCCCATGTAAAGAAATTCCGTTCTATATAAACCTACGCCTTCGCCGCCATTTTCAATAACTCCCTTTAGATCATTCGGAGTACCAATGTTTGCAGCAAGTTCAACGTGATGGTTATCAGCAGAAACTGTTTTTTCATTTACAAGTTTTGCCCATTCAGCTTTTTGCATTTCGTATTCTTCATGGATTTTACGGTATTGTTCAATAAGCTCCGGTGTAGGATTAATATGTACCTCACCTTTTAGACCATCAACAATCACCATATCTCCATTGTTTATGTCTTTTGTCGCCGTTCTTGTACCAACAACAGCAGGGATTTCCATTGAGCGGGCCATAATAGCAGAATGAGATGTACGGCCGCCAATATCCGTTGTAAACCCTTTTACATATTGTCGATTCAATTGTGCTGTATCAGAAGGTGTTAAGTCCTCTGCAACAATCACTACTTCTTCAGCAATCATGCTTGGATTTACTAACTGAACTCCTAACAAATGGGCAAGAACGCGTTTTGTAACGTCACGAATATCAGCCGCACGTTCCTTCATATATTCATTGTCCATTTGTTCAAACATCATCACAAACATATCGGCAGTTTCTTTTAAAGCTGCTTCAGCATTTACTTTCTCTGATTGAATTTTATCTTCAATTGGTCCAGTTAATTCAGGATCGCTAAGTACAAGAAGATGTGCTTCAAAAATAGCCGCTTTATCCGCACCAAGTTCTGTGTTTGCACGGTCACGGATTGCTTCAAGCTCATTTTTTGATTTGTCCATTGCACTTCGAAAGCGCTCAATCTCGGAAGCAGGATCCTCAATTGTTTTGTTTTCAAAAGAAAGATTAGGTTCAACAAGTCGATAAGCTTTTGCAATGGCGATGCCATTTGAAGCCGCTATTCCATTTAAAAATGTCATTATTCAGCCAGTCCTTCTTTATTCAATAATTCTTCAAGGCTTCTTAATGCCTCTTCACTGTCACTGCCTTCCGCACTGATGACAATATCAGCACCTTGACCGATACCTAAAGACATTACACCCATAATACTCTTTAAATTAACCTTTTTGCCTTTATATTCTAAATTGATATCAGAATCAAATTTACTTGCTGTTTGAACTAACAAAGTTGCAGGTCTTGCGTGAATTCCTGTATCAGCTATTACTTTAAATTGTTTTTCCGCCATGCTAAATCAAACTCCTTCATAGTTAATGTGGCTTGCGCATTTACGTTTAGATCTGGTCCTTTGGTAAAACATGATATGAATTGTTTTATTTTCTCCAAAAGGAGATGAAATATGTAAATTCGACAATCCCTCGTAATATTTTCAATTCATACAATTGCTAGGATAACATGTTCAAACACTATAGACAACTGTAAAACTCTTATGTAAGCGCATTAAAAATAAGAGTTTTTAATTTGTCATTAAATTTCATAAATTTGTCAAATTTTTTCCCTTTTTGTTTCGGTCTTTTATAAGTTTTTTTAACTTAACCAACTTATCTCTTACGAATATTTTTTCCTTATCAGAGGATTGCCTCTCACCATATCGGACCTTTTCGTAAATTTGAACAACGGATTCTATTTCCGGAAAGTCAATCCTTTGCAGCCATTCTTCTACTGTTTCTGATTTTTCGCGCCCACAATGAAATTTTTTCGCATATCTTTCTAACTCATAAAATTCTCTCCTGACCGCATCTTCAGGCGACATCTGACGATTTCGGAACAGGGAACGTTTTGCTACTGTTTTCTCTTCAATAAAAACTATAGCCTGAGCGTTTTTTTCCTCAACCCCCAAAAAATGAAACTTTCGCTTCCACACCAAATAAATAATGAATGATAAAACTAACAAAAACATTCCAATAAAAATTAAATCTTCTGTAACAATAAATGACTGGTTTTTAGATTCATCAGAAAACTCTTCGAATCCATCCATCGAAGCTGCGTTTCCCTTTTGCTTTTGCTCGCCAAAATGAAACCTCTGAAGCAGATTTAATAATGGTATCATCATGAAAGCAACCAAAAGGGCAGCTCCTTTTAAAAAACTAAAAAATATGTATTGAAGCGGTTTCACAAAGAGGCTGATGAGGATTCCAATAAAGGTTACTGAAGCTAGCACTTTACTAAAAAAAACCGCATATCCTGCCTTATCGCCTTTGACAGTACTCCATTTTCGATAAAAATTAACCACTAGTACCAATAATATTTGTATTAGCATCAGAAAAACAATCGTACCTCTAAACGGGTACTGGCTGATAGATGAATATATTAAGGCAATCACACCTGCAAACAGAGTAAGCAGGATGATCAGTGATTCTGATTGGCCAGTCCCTTCTATATATATAACCATAGACCGCCAAAAAATAATGAAGGATATAACTACTAAGCCGAATTTTGATAACCCAAAATGTAAGCCTATTAAAAATAGTAAAGGAAGAATGATGAAGATATACAGCCATTTACCTTTTTCATTCCATTTGATGAGAAAAAACGAAAATAAAAGGGTACTCACTAAACTAATTAAACTTACTAATAGAATTGGCGGAAGTATATCTCTTTTAATGTAGAAAAAAAATAGTACTAAGATACCGAAAAGGAGTTCCAAACTGACTCGGTACGTAATGGCTAAAGATTTTATCATTGCCTCACACCCCTTTCAGAATCCGTTAAATGGGTCAAAACTGCATGGTTTTCCATAATAAGAAAACGCAGCATGCCTCTTCCACTCCTTTTCATTTGCTCAAAAACTTTATCAGCCGCCGCTGTTTTAATCCCTCCGTGAATAAAATATGGCTGGACTGCAAGATGCCGATAATAAAACATTAGCATCTTTTCATATGGAAAGGTGGAACTCATACTATTTATACAGGCTAAGGTCTCTAAGACTTTTTGTAAGTGATCCTTCCCAGTCCCTGTTGCAACATAATAAAACGGTTTACTTCCAGCCGTACGGATATTCACACATAAAGAAAACGGTATATTTTGAGAATAGGCGAAATAAGCAAATTTCGTTACACTGCTTAGCAACGGTTCAAGCTCCGCGGTAATAGCATGTCCGTCCGAAACATTTATGGAAACATTCCAACCCTTTTCTGAAATGAGTTCATACACTTTGGTTTGCAAGGTCTGTTTCCGCACACTCGCTTTCCAATGAATTCGATTAAAGCTATCCGATGACACGTAATTTCTTGTGCCTAATGGCCCCAGTCTGTCTTCAAAAACAGAATACTGTACAGGGGTCTCCCCCTGAAGAAGTGAAAACCTTTCTTGTAATCCTATAACTGGAATGGGATTGGGGTAAACTATGGCTTCTTGTTTAATTAAAAACTTATTTTCCAACACTACTTCTCCAAAGCCAAGGAGACTTGGAATCTTTAATTGAAGCTTACGAATTCTGGCAACTCCTCTTTTCCCCGCAGTAAACGGTATCATTACCTGCTGGGTTGAATGCGAGGAAATGGAAAATACAAAGGTCATTTCGTACATTTCTAAACTTGAATCAACCTGTGGGTCATCTGGTGAAACGCAGTGATCAAAAACAACCATCAATTCCCCTTTTAAAATAGGAAGACCTTTATTAGAAAAATGTAATAACCATTTTCCTTTTTCATTGATAAAAAAACGGTTTATAGAGGGTGGATTGTGAAAGTACAGGTTTGTTCCTGCTTTTTTCAAATAGACATGGTTCATAAAGATAATCGCTAGGAAAAAAACAGCTAAAAACAGGACAAGCTTAGACTGCATATAAAGACTTGCTACAATCAGGACAAGTGCAGTCCCCACAATACCCGGAACTTTCCGGTCTTCTGCATAATATTTACTCCATATCATCCATTCGTACCCGCTTCTACCGGTACCGGAACAGAATCAAGAATCTCGGTTATCATGGTTTCTGTGGTTTTTGTTAACGACCCTTCCATTGAAAGATAAATTCGATGTCCAAATACATAAGGTACAACGGATTTTACGTCTTCTGGAATGACATATGTACGTCCTCCTAGGGCAGCTTTTCCTTGAGCCGCTCTCATTAGCGCTAATGTTCCCCGCGGACTGACCCCCAATTCAATCTGGTTATGCTCTCGAGTCCGGCGGGCAATTTGCAGGATATAATCTTCCATTTCACAAGAGAGAAAGATCTCTTTAACACCCCTTTTAAAATGTTCTATTTCTGAAAGTGTCAACACCTGTGAGATTTTTTCTAGTTTTTGATCTCCTCTATTGATCCTCATTATTCGTTTTTCATCTTCAACCGTAGGATAGTCTACCTTTATTTTGATAAAAAAACGATCCATTTGTGCTACTGGCAAAGAAAAGGTTCCCTGCTGAGATTCTACAGGATTTTGGGTAGCAACCACTAGGAATGGCTCTGGCAGGTAAATGGTTTCCCCATCTATGGTAACTTGTCTCTCTTCCATTACCTCTAACAAGCTGGATTGTGTTCTAGGCGTAGCACGGTTAATCTCATCCGCTAAAACTACATTGGCCATAATAGGGCCAGGACGAAGTTCAAATTCCTGTGTTTTCGGATTAAAAAACTGTATTCCGGTTACATCACTAGGCAGAACATCGGGGGTAAATTGAATTCGAGATAATGTTCCCCCAATCGCCGTTGCAAAGCTTTTTGCCAGTAAGGTTTTTCCTGTCCCTGGGACACTTTCCAGAAGAATATGCCCATTGAATAATAAGGATATGGTCATAAGTTCAATATCAAACTCTTTTCCGATAATTACTTTTCCTATCTCTTCCTTAAGTTTTTCCATTAGTCCCGTTAAGCTCATTTTTCTAAACACTCCCTATGCCTATTAACTCCTAGGATCTAAAGTATATCTGTATAAAACATCTCCCCCGCGTTGACTAATACCTCGGAAATGCTTAAAATCTTCCCTCTTTACTAAGACCTGTCGAAATTCCATAAAATCTTCATTTTTAACGTAGTATTCGGAAAGCTCACCTGACTTTAATTTATCAAGGATTTCAATAACAAATTGTTCATTCATATAGAGGCCTCCTTTTTATTTCTAGTACATTTAACTTACAATACCTATGTAATGTTGTCGAATACATTATCATTAGATGGAAATTTCTGATTATAGTTTCACTTTTTTTCAAATTTCATGAAGAATTAACATAATTGTCAAATAAAAGCCTTTACGAAACTAGAAAATTAGTGCAAACTGTTAATTAAATGGATATTTACTAGTTTGTAAGGTAAAGGAGTGGACTAATATTGAAAAAAGCAGAAGTAGGAAATATCATAGAATTCCGCGGCGGCTTACAAGGCATTGTTGAGAAGGTAAATGAAAATTCTGTAATAGTCGACCTAACATATATGGATAATTACCGTGACTTAGAATTAGATCAGCGTACAGTTGTTAACCATAAAAATTACAAAATTGTAAAAGAAAGCGCTTATTAATTTAATAGACTGGAAGAAAAGGCAGCCAGGAGACTGTCTTTTCTTTTTTATGGTATAAAAATTGTTCATATTTGCAAATGATTAGGATAACAAGACTTTTATCCTTTTGGTGTTTCATCCGAAATTTGTTTTAATGATTTTATTTTGCCATGCGGGTTTTGATCCTGTTTACGAACAGTCCATTCCCGTTCTTGCTGTCTTTTAGATTTACTCATAGTACTCCTCCTTTCCTTTAGTTATATTTTTTTCAATTTCTGCAAACTTATTAACAATTTATAAATTTTTAGAAAGGGGGCCGATCATGAGCCATCGCTTTTTAGACATCCGCCTTATATCCGGTTTAATAATTGCACACCTGTTAATGTTTTTTACTTTTCAGGACCGAGCTATATTTTGGTATATTTTCACAGGGACCATACTAGTGTTAATTACCTTTGCAATGTTTCAAGAGGCGGTTGATGATGAAGTCTCCGTATTTAAATACATATTTATTGGTGCTTTATCAGGATTTCTTATTTACTTTTTATTTTGGCTTGGTTTTCAAGTAATTGACCTTTTAAATCTGCCGCCGGAGAAAAGCATTGATAAACTCTACCGCTGGTTTTCACCAACATTATTTTGGCAGTATATTGCATTAATATTGGTGGCAGCTCCGGGAGAGGAACTATTTTGGCGCGGTTTTATTTTAAAAAGAATCCTTCGGTACTTTCGACCGTTCTTGAGTATTATTATTTCTTCTTTTCTTTATGCATCGGTACATCTATACTCTGGTACGTTTATCTTAATGTTTGCAGCATTTATTTCTGGAGTATTCTGGGGAGCATTGTACTTATGGAAGAAAAGTATGCCAATGGTGATTGTTTCACATATCGCTTTTGATCTTATGATTTTTCTCCTCCTTCCTTTAAAGTAAAAAAAGCATTAGTTCTTTGTTGAACTAATGCTTTTTTATTGTTATTTAGCGGTTTTGTTATAAGGTTTCATCCATAGAAGGATAAAGAAGATGAGGCTGATGTATCCAAATAGGGGATATAAAATAGATAATAACTCCCCGTAATCCACAAGGCTGATAATATACGATACAATAAAAATTCCCGAAATTGAAATATACGTAGGTATCGTGATCAATTGCTTTATTTGCCGATCGAGGCCGAAAACATTTCCAATCACGGATGTAAAAATTTCACCATAAATTACTAGGACAAATACCCAATAAAAAAATGGTGCAACTTGTTTCATAATGATTGCCATTGGAATCTCATATATTTCCAAATTGGGCAACGTAATTAACGTTAGATGGCTTGAGACCAGGATTAAGGTTAAAGCAATTCCACCTAATATTCCTCCCCACTTGATTGTCCAATCATCTTTGATCTCATTGGCAATCGGTACTAGGACTGCCTGGGCTAAAGCAAGGTTTAACGCCGTATAGGAAAATGGCGCTAACACGCTTTTCCAACCGTCAACGGCATGAGGGATATATAATAAGTGTTCCATAAAATCAGTCTGTTTAATAGAAATTCCCATTAACATAAGACTGAAACAGATCATAATCGGAACAACAAAGGAATTCACAGCAAAGAGCCCCTTCGTTCCAACCATCATGACAAGAAAGGATAAAAATATCGTAATAAATACACCCAACGTTTTGGTGAGTCCCAACTGTTCCTCAAACACGGCCCCAGCACCGGAGAGCATTACTGCACTTACGCCGAGCAGCATAAATAACATGATAATATTAATTCCTCTCCCTGCCCATTTACCAAATAAATGTATATTTAATTCCTGATAGGAGACAGCATTTATTTGAGCTGCAATTCTCATTAGCTTTGACCCTAAAACAATTAGAAGGTAGCCGCTCAATAATATACTAATAAAACCTACGAAGCCAAACCGTGAAAAAAATTCAACGATTTCTCTTCCTGTTGCAAATCCCGCGCCAACTACTGTTCCGACGTAGACAGCGGCGATTTGAAAAGCTGCATACCAATTCTTTTTCACTACATCGCCCCCTCTCCATCAATATATGAGAGAAGGGACAAACAAAGACGAGCTTTTTTCCGTCAAGATATACTTTTATCGTGGAAAAAATTACTATAGGCAAACTACTTGAAAGTCAAAAAAGGTCAAAGTATACTATGGTCATAAGGTCAAATATAGTCAAAGTCAAAACTATAAAGTTGAGGAGGTTTTATTTTATGCTTTGTCAAATGTGTAAACAAAACCACGCTAACGTTCAACTTAATCTCAATATCAATGGTCATCGAAAAGATATTATGCTTTGCCACGATTGTTATGCGAAAGAAAAGTCATCCATTGGAAAAGGCTTTGGACCAGCAATGAATAGTTTCCCTGGATTTTCATTTGAAGATTTATTTTTCACAAAAAATCCTCAAGAAAATAAACAAGTTTACGGACAATCTCCTGTTCGTCAAGGTAACGGGGGAGGATTCATTGATCAATTTGGTCGTAATTTAACACATATGGCGAAAGCTGGTCTTATCGACCCAGTTATCGGCCGTGATGAAGAAGTTAAGCGTGTAATTGAAATTTTAAATCGAAGAAATAAAAATAACCCTGTCCTTATCGGTGAACCAGGTGTCGGGAAAACCGCCATTGCCGAAGGACTTGCATCAAAAATTGCTGAAGGAGATGTCCCAGTTAAACTTCGTAATAAAGAAGTCTACTTACTTGACGTTGCTTCCCTTGTTTCGAATACTGGAATTCGCGGTCAATTTGAGGAACGCATGAAACAACTCATCTCCGAATTACAAGAACGAAAAAATATCATCTTATTTATCGATGAAATTCATCTCCTTGTGGGCGCCGGCTCGGCTGAAGGTTCAATGGATGCAGGTAATATCCTAAAACCTGCCCTTGCCCGCGGAGAACTTCAGGTAGTGGGTGCTACCACCTTAAAAGAGTACCGTCAAATTGAAAAAGATTCTGCTTTAGAACGCCGCTTCCAGCCTGTTCATGTTCAGGAACCTGATACCGAAGCAGCGATTGAAATCTTAAGAGGAATACAAAAGAAATATGAGGACTACCATGAAGTCCGCTATTCTGATGAAGCAATTAAAGCCTGTGTACAATTATCACAGCGTTATATCCAAGACCGCTTCTTACCAGATAAGGCGATAGACTTGCTTGATGAAGCAGGTTCAAAACTAAACCTTACTTCTGATGTTAAGAATCACGATCAAATTGAAACACGTCTTAAAGAGATTGCTTCCGAGAAAGAAGCAGCGCTAAAAAATGAAGAGTATGAAAACGCAGCAAAACTTCGTGATGAAGAGGCAAGACTAGAAAAATCTTTAAATACGGATTCAAGTTCTGAAAGACCTGTTGTAACTTTAGCTGATATTCAAAAGATTATTGAACAAAAAACGGGAATCCCCGTTGGCAAGCTGCAACAGGATGAACAGCTTAGAATGAAGAATCTTGAAGAAAACCTTAATAAAAAGGTGATTGGTCAAGAAAAAGCTGTACAAAAAGTGGCTAAGGCAATTCGCCGCAGCCGTGCAGGATTAAAGCCGAAAAACCGGCCAATTGGTTCGTTCTTATTCGTCGGTCCAACTGGTGTTGGTAAAACCGAGTTAACGAAAACACTTGCAGAGGAATTGTTTGGTTCGAAGGAATCTATGATTCGACTGGATATGAGTGAGTATATGGAGAAACATAGTATTTCTAAATTAATCGGATCACCGCCAGGATATGTTGGACATGATGAAGCTGGGCAACTGACTGAAAAAGTACGTCGAAACCCATACAGCATTATTTTATTAGATGAAATTGAAAAAGCTCATCCTGACGTTCAGCATATGTTCTTGCAAATCCTTGAGGACGGCCGTCTTACTGACAGTCAAGGTAGAACAATAAGCTTTAAGGATACGGTTATTATTATGACAAGTAATGCTGGTGTCGGCCATAGAACAGTTCATGTTGGCTTTGGAACGAATGAGTCCATTGAGGAGGCAAGTATTTTAGATTCACTAGGAAGTTTCTTCAAGCCTGAATTCTTGAACCGTTTTGATAGTATTATTGAGTTCCATTCACTTGATAAAAATCATATCCTTTATATCGTTGATTTAATGTTTGCTGAACTGCAAGAGACCTTAAAAGAGCAAAATATTGAGATTACCATTACATCGGAAGCAAAAGAAAAATTAGCCGAGCTTGGCTATCACCCTGCGTTCGGTGCACGTCCGCTCCGAAGGGTGATTCAAGAGCAGTTGGAAGATAAAATTGCCGATTTTATTCTCGAACATCCTGAAGCTGCTAAATTAGCTGCCGTAGTTGAAAATGGACAATTAAATGTAGTTGAAGAACCTGTAATGGTTCAATAGATACAAAAGGCGAAGCACTTGGCTTCGCCTTTTTGTGTTATAGTTTTTGGTCTTCTACAGAGTTCAGCCACGCTCCAATTTCACCTACGACTGATTCTACGCAGCCATCCTCAAAAGGAGAAATTAAATTTGCTTCCCGAACTAGATTTGTAAATGACATACTGCCGCCAAGTTTGCAAAGTTTCACATAATCTGACCATGCCGCTTCTTGATTCTCTCTTGAGCGCTTCCAGAATTGGAAAGCACAAATTTGCGCAAGCGTATAGTCAATATAATAGAATGGAGAATTGTAAATATGACCCTGGCGCTGCCAGAAACCGCCATTTTCCAAATATTCGTTTCCATCATAGTCCTTATGCGGTAAATACTTTTTCTCAATCTCACGCCACTGCTGCTTGCGCTCTTTTGGTGTTGCGGTTGGATTTTCATAAACCCAATGCTGGAATTCGTCAACGGAGACCCCATATGGCAAAAATAATAACGCATCACTTAAATGAGAGAATCTATATTTATCAGTATCTTCTTTAAAGAATAGCTCCATCCACGGCCACGTGAAAAATTCCATGCTCATCGAATGGATTTCAGCTGCTTCATATGTCGGCCAATAATATTCGGGAATCTCAAAATGACGGCTGGAATATACCTGGAAAGCATGGCCTGCTTCATGTGTAAGGACATCAATATCCCCAGAGGTACCATTAAAATTAGAGAAGATAAATGGTGCCTTGTAATCCTCAATATAGGTACAATACCCGCCGCCGGCCTTCCCTTTTTTCGCGACAAGATCCATTAGATGATTTTCTTGCATAAACTTGAAAAACTCACCAGTTTCTTTTGATAAATCCTCATACATTTTTTGGCCGTTTTCAATAATCCACTCTGGACTGCCTTTCGGGATAGCGTTACCTGTCTGATATTTAAAACCTTCGTCATAATATTTTAATTGGTCCACGGCGATCCGTTCACGCTGACGCTCTTTTAATTTCGTCGCAATCGGGACAATAAAATCCTTTACCTGCTGACGGAAATCCGCTACCATCTCGGCATTATAATCGGTTCTCATCATTCTGTAATAGCCTAGTTCAACAAAGTTTTTATACCCTAATGTTTGAGCAATTTCCGTTCTCACTTTTACAAGATCATCATAAATCCGGTCGAGTTCTGATTCATGTTCAGCCAAGAAATCAAACTTCGCCTCACTTGCCCGCTTCCTCATGATACGGTCAGTAGATTCTGTAAATGGCTCTAATTGAGCAAGAGTCCTTTCTTCTCCTTCAAATAGGATTTTTGCTGATGCCAGCAGTTTTGTGTATTCAGTAGATAAGCGGTTTTCTTTTTGAAGCTGTGGTACAATTTCTGGTTTAAACGTCTTCAATTGTCCTTCTGCTAATGCAAATAACTGCGTGCCCCATTTTTCTTCTAATTCAGCACGGAATTTAGAATCTACGAGTGCTTGATAATACTTTGTGACCAGCCCTTCCACTTCAGGCTCAATCTCATCCATGAAATCCTGTTCTGCTTTATAGAACTCGTCGTTTGTATCGACAGAATGACGGATGTAACAAAGGTTAAACATCGTCCCAAGATTGTTCCGAATTTCATTGATCTCATTCATTGCCAGGCTTTGTTCTTCAACCGATTGTGCATGGTTGAAGCGGTCAAGTACTGCGTTAAATTTTTCTGTTACCTTTTCCAAATTAGGACGTACATATGTATAGTTTGCGAAGCTCATTTCTATTCCTCCTTTTCTATCGGTATCCATATAGTCATTTCGACACTATTTATACATATTCCTTTATATAAAAAAAATACGGCTTTACGCCGTATTAAAATTTCCCTGCTGGCAAACCTAATTTTTTTAATAATTCAATCGCTTGTTGTTTTTCGGTATCTGTCAAGCTCGACATCAGGCTGTGAATTTGTTGGGCATGCTCTGGGAAGATTTCCTCAATAAAGTTCTTCCCTTTTTCTGTTATTTGGGCCCATGTAACCCGGCGGTCATTCGGGCAGGCAACTCTAACTAACATCCCTTTTTGTTCTAATTTATCCACGACATAAGTGATGCTTCCGCTTGCGAGTAATATTTTTCCGCCAATTTGCTGCATTGGCTGGTCGCCTTTATGATATAGAAGCTCTAATACGGCAAATTCCGTCGGGTTTAAACCGTTTGCTTGAATAACTTTATTAACATGCTCATTTATCGCCTTATAAGCCCTTGATAACACAATAAACAACTTTAATGATTTTGATAATGATTCATTTTCCATAAAAATACACCCTTTTTAGGTTATGTCTATCTTTAGCGCCTAGGAGCTCCAGGGCGCTGAAGCTTTTTTAAATTATCTTGACTTCAAGATTATTATAAAACTTCTTTACTTTTGTGTCAATTAAGCCCTGTGAAGAAGTAATTTTTTTACAAAAGTAAAAAGGTAAATGATATAATTATGACTATTCTTAACAAACGAGGTGGGAACGATGAGTCAACCGGGAGTAATCCCAGCCAATGCTCCTAAGAGTAAGGAAACAACCATGTATAATATATTATATATTATCGGGATTTGCCATTTACTAAATGATGCCATTCAGTCTGTTGTCCCGGCAATGTTTCCGATTTTGGAAAAATCAATGGGATTATCCTTTACCCAGCTGGGTATTATTGCCTTTTCATTAAATATGGTATCTTCCGTTATGCAGCCCTTAATTGGAATGGTTACGGATAAAAAGCCCATGCCTTATGCCCTGCCGATTGGACTCACGTTTACACTTGGGGGGGTCCTTGGTTTAGCCTTTTCACCGAGTTACCCATTAATTGTTCTATCCGTCCTTTTCATCGGATTAGGGTCCGCTGTGTTTCATCCTGAAGGTTCAAGGGTAGCCTACTTAGCAGCTGGTAACAGAAGAGGTCTCGCCCAATCAATCTACCAGGTTGGCGGAAACACGGGACAGGCGCTTGCCCCGCTAATTACTGCCCTAATTCTTGTTCCTCTTGGACAGAAGGGAGCTTCATGGTTCAGCCTTGTAGCTGCTGCAGCTGTATTATTACTAATCTATATTGCCAATTGGTATAATCAGAGATTACTAGCACCTGATGTTTTGATCAAAAAGAAAAATGCCTCAGTAAATAATGCTCCAAAAAAGGGCATATCCAAGAGAGTAAAACAAACATTAATGCTTATCCTTCTGCTGATCTTTGCCAGATCCTGGTATATTTCGGGTATGACCAACTTTTATGCCTTTTATGCCATTGAAGAATACTCGCTGACAATTAAAGACTCACAGCTCTTCCTATTTGCCTTTTTGGTAGCAGGCGCCTTCGGGACATTTTTTGGCGGTCCACTTGCAGACAGGTTCGGTAAGAAAAATGTGATCTTTATTTCAATGCTGTTAACAGCGCCATTATCAATACTGCTGCCTTTTGTTTCGTCTGTTTTGGCGTTTATTTTACTAATTGTTACTGGATTTATTTTAATGACAAGTTTCTCGGTTACTGTTGTCTATGCACAAGAACTTGTACCTGGAAAAATAGGAACGATGTCAGGTTTAACGGTGGGGCTTGCATTCGGTATGGGTGCGATTGGTTCTGTAGGACTGGGTTACATAGCAGATTTAATTAGTTTACCCTCGATGGTCTCCGGCTTAGGCTTCTTACCTTTACTAGGATTAATCGCTTATCTCTTACCAAGTGATCAAAAAGTATATGAGTGGAATAACGAATAAAGGATGGGGAACCCATCCTTTATTTTATTTCTTGAATTTTTTGATACAACTCTTCTTTCTCTTCATCTGTAAGCATTCTTTCTGCCATTGGGAAAAGGACATTTTCTTCTTTGGAGAAATGTTCAGTCAAAATAAAGTAAGCTTTTTTTATTAATCCTGACAGTTCGATTTTCTCTCCGGCAGCACTGCTCTTATCAGCTTTAGCTAAGAATTCGCCAATTTGCGCTTTTGCTTGGTCATGTTCATACTCCATGACAGCGATTGGACCGGAAGTTGTTCCAATGTATACCCCCATCATTGGAAAAAGAACTCCCTCTTCACGTTCTGAATGAGGATCAAGAGCATCCTTAAACTCAATAACCTTCGTGGTTAATTCCGCGAAATGAAGCTCTGTCTCGGTTTTTTGTTCAATCAATTGTGTTAATTTATATAATCCATCTAACTGCGCTAACAGTGGTGGATGTTCTTCCTTTAGTTGTTTAAGTCCTTTACTCAGTTCTACTAAAGGCATTCCTCCAAAAGCACTCATACAGCCACTCATTCACTAACACCTCTTTTAGTTTTGATTACTTATAGTATAGAAGGTATAGCTTTGGAAAGTTGTGACCTGGGTCACAACTTAAAGTTTTCAAAAAATTTTAACATTTTTACTTAAAAAACCTCTGAAACTTTCATATAATAAAGATAGAACATAAATAAGGGAGGGCTAAAGCATGAAAACCCCTAATTACCACGACTTTTATCAAAAGGCATTAATTCCAATTGGTGTTAATGATTTGGCTGTACTCAAGGAAACAAGCTCCTATGACCGTTATTGTCCATCAACCCATTGGCTAATTGCTGTTGAAGGAGAGCAGCTCCCGCAGCCCAAAATCTATTTTCATTGGAAAGTCAGTATCTATCCAGCGGATGTAGAAGGCGATTTTAATTGGAAAAAACCGTTTTATTGTTCGCCGGCAATGCCGAGTATGGATAAAGCCATTGATTTAGCCTGTATGTTAGCGGCCTCAAGTAGACTAGATCAACTCTACTCCTTAAACCTTCAAGAGAAAATCAGTTAACCTCTAAAATACCCCCTTCAGCTTCACCTTCTTTTTACCATAACTTGTGAAAAAACTTACATACAGTGGTATCGTTCCAAATGTCCTTTACATTTCTAAACAAAATAAAAAGCATATCTTATCAGACATGCTTCTTTTTCCTTGATATACGTATATTTAATTTTCTCATCAAAATGCGCTAATTTGATCTTCTTTCAATTTATATTTCTCATCTAATATATTTAAACTATCAAGCTCTTTTATAACTTGAATATTTCTAGGTAGAAGTACAAGAGCGTTATTAATTACAGTAATTTCATATTCAATATCACAAACAGCTGGAACCTTCCCCATTATTTCTTGAGCTACTTTAAATGGAACCTCAACCTGAGCGATTTTGTGACCGTTGGAAACACCTTCTTCATTAGAATTGGAATGTTTTCTACTTAGAATGTGAATCTCTCCACCTTTAACTAATTTTCCCTCATCATTCTTGAAATCATAAGTACGTGCATGAATAACAACATCTTGATGTTTCATAAATACAATTCTCCTTTTTTAATTGATTTAATTACCGCTTTTGAGTCAATGACAGCCCCACCTCCATATATTTACAATTTACAATAATTATAAGTTCTTAATTAAGAACATTCAAGTCCAACCTAAAAAAAGACAGCGAATATCTCACTGTCTTTACTATTGTTTATACTTGTTTCTATGCTAACCTAAATACAATACCGTGCCCGCCTTTGGGATATTCCCACTTGATGTTTTGATACGGACAGCCAATCCGGCAGCTTCCGCACTCGTGGCATCCCTCATAACCAACCTGCATCCGCAATCCTTCCCACTTATAAACCTCTGCAGGGCAAAATACAGTACAAATCTTATCAGGACACTTGGTCATACAAATATCATGATCTAAAACAGTTAAGTGTGATTTCGTGTCCGCCTTAAAACGAAGAAGATACTGTTTTTCTTCGATATTCTTAGTTGACATTATTTCACCGCCTTCCAAGCACGATAAATATCCTGTAATACTTTAATCGTTCCTCTTTCAGCCGTTACACTTTTCATAATCTGTTTTTGTTTATCCTTTTTCGGTGTTCCATCAACGGTAAAGAACTTACTTGCTGCTTTGTTTATCATCGGTACGTATTCTTTAAAGTATTGTGGATATTTTTCAAAGGTATGGGCAGCATCTTTATATTTCTCTAAATCTTTCATTATAAAGCTATTATGGAGGGCTTCCCGATAACTATTGAGGCTTGATTCACTGAAATCATTCCTTTCTTTCGCTTGAATGACGGCTTCAGCAGCCATCTTGCCAGAAGCCATTGCCATGTTTGAACCTTCACGATGAATCGCATTAACCAACTGTGCTGCATCTCCTACCACAACAACACCATTTCCAGCAACCTTTGGAACTGAACGGTAACCTCCTTCTGGAATAAGGTGTGCTAAATACTCTGCTGATTCTCCGCCGGATATGAGCGGTTTTACCATTGGATGAGTTTTGAGGTAATCAAGAAGCTCATATGGCTTCATCTTTGCGTTGATCATACTCGATAAAGTCGTACCGACCCCAATATTTAAGCTGTCTTTATTAGTATAGAGAAACGCCGTCCCAAGGTTCCCTTTTGTTGAATCACCAAAAATTTCAATCGTACAGCCTTGATTATCTTCTAGATTAAAGCGCTCATTGATTTTATCTTTAGGCAGATTAATAACTTCCATAACCGTTAACGCGACTTCATCTGGCCTGAACTCTTTATGGAACCCAAGCTGCTTGGAAAGCAGAGAATTAACCCCGTCTGCAAGTACTACAACATCAGCATACACTTCTCCGTCAGGACGATCCGTCCGTACACCGACTACCTTGCCATTCTCAACAATACATTCGGTAACAACTGTTTCATTAATAAGAAGGGCCCCTGCAGCAACAGCTTTTGAAGCAAACCATTGGTCAAATTGTGCCCGAAGAACCGTAAAGTTATTGTAAGGTTCAACTGCCCACTCCAGCCCTTTATATCCGAATTGAAGTACGGATTCTTTATCCATCATCCAAAAGCGCTGTTCAATAACAGGTCTTTCAAGCGGAGCCTCTTTCCAAAATTCAGGAATGAGCTCTTCCATTTGCTTTCGGTAAAGAACCCCGCCCATAACGTTTTTACTTCCAGGGTATTCCCCTCTTTCAATAAGTAACACATTTAAGCCATTTTGGGCACAAACGAGGGCACAAGCTGTTCCGGCTGGACCTGCACCAACAACAATCACATCAAATTTATCTGGCATAACTTATTTCACCGCCTTTTTCATTTCTCAGCTGCTTAAACTGCTCAATCAATTTAGGGACAATTTCCAGGGCATCCCCTACAATCCCATAGGTGGCGACATCAAAAATAGGTGCATTAGGGTCTTTATTAATGGCGATGATTAACTCAGAGTTTTTCATACCAACCACATGCTGAATGGCTCCTGATAGTCCAATAGCAAAGTAGATTTTCGGAGTAACGGTTTCCCCTGTTTGACCGATTTGAAGCTCATGCGGCAGCCAGCCTGCTTCCACCACATCGCGTGTCCCGCCGACAGTAGCACCTATACAATCTGCAAGGTCATATAGTATCTGGAAGTTTTGAACATCCCCCATCCCTTTACCGCCGCAGACGATAACATGGGCATCAGCTAAATTTGCCTTTTTTGTTACATCATTCACAATTTGCAGCACTTTTGTCCGCATATCTTCTTCCTTTAAGTCGATCCGTTCTTCAATTATTTTTCCCATTCTTCCCTTGTCAGGCTCAAGAGCCTTCATTACTTTTGGCCTAACAGTAGCCATTTGCGGCCGGTGCTTTTTACAAAGGATTGTCGCCATAATATTACCGCCGAAAGCTGGACGGCTTGCTTCAAGCAAACGGCTATCCAAGTCCACGTCGAGCATGGTTGTATCTGCAGTTAAACCAGTTGCAAGGTCAGTAGCAACCGCACTTGCTAGATCTTTTCCATTTGGGGTAGCTCCGTAAAGAATGATTTCCGGTTTGTATTTTTGAACGATCTTCATGACACCTTTCATATAGGATTCTGTCCTGTAAAGTTTTAAGACAGGGTGATCGACCATATATACCTCATCAGCACCAGAAGCAATCACTTGATTAGCTAAGGGTTTAACACCGCTTCCTAATAAAAATCCTGCCAGCGGAACCTTCAGTTTGTCAGCAAGCTTTCTTCCTGCTCCTAATAACTCCTGAGAAACAGGTTCAATTTGTCCTTCATTTTGTTCGATGAAAATCCAAACACCACGATAATCGGCAAAATTCACGTTTATCCCTCCCCACGTCTAAAAAATCCGGATTTATTTTTCACTAGTTTTTATAGTAAATAAGTCTTTTTTCTCCATCAAGATATCCATGAGCTGCTTGACTTGCACATCAGCAGAACCCTCGATTTTCTTTCCGCCTTCTGGCCGTGGAGGGGTGAACATTTTACCAACAATAGTCGGAGACCCTTTTAGTCCCAGCTGTGTGCGGTCAACATTTTCTAAATCCCTAACAGCCCAGATTACCGTTTCATATCTAGCCGCTTTTATCATATTGGGCATAGGTGAATACTCAATACCGTTTATTTCTTTTTCAACTGTTAATAAACAAGGCATCTCTGCCTGAATCAGTTCATAACCATTTGATAATTTTCGTTTAATGAGCACGGTTTTTTCCATCAAATTAATTTCAGATACTTCTATCACATTTGTAACAGGGGGAATATCCATTCTTCTCGCAATCCCCGGACCTACTTGTCCTGTATCCCCATCAATGGCATGTTTACCACAAATAACCATGTCAATAGGATGTTCTTTGCTGATTCTTTCTAACGCCTTTGACAAGGCGTAACTGGTTGCAAGTGTATCCGCCCCGGCGAACGCACGGTCCGTGATCAAATATCCCCTATCCGCACCAATTTCTATACTTTTCTTTATTACAGCGGTTGCCTGCGGCGGTCCCATTGACAATACGGAAATCGTGCCGCCCGTTTTTTCTTTGATTCTAACTGCCTCTTGTACTGCATGCGCATCATAAGGATTTAATATAGCTGGTGCGCTCCGGCGGTCGAGAGTGTTGGTTTTGGGATTAATTTTAATAATTTTTGTATCTGGTACTTGTTTGACACATACGACAATGTGCATGTAACACATTCCCTCCCCCATATTGGTTTTTTTTGAAAGCGGTTGCTCATATTGGATATAAAAAATGCCTTTTATTACGATATATGAATCGCAACACAAGCATAGTACCAAACAAGAACAGTTTTCTAATTTTCTTAACGTTATTTTTAAAAAGAATAGATGTGAAATTCTCATTGTTGATTTGATGCTAAGTTGATTGGAGCGGAAATCAACGGGTAATTTTAACCTGCTAAAAAGGATAGAAGTATACTAGTTATAGATTAATATGCGAGGATGTTTCATAGAAGTAGAGCTAATTTAACTATAAAAAATATTCAAATAAAGACAATGATAAATATCACAGTCTGTCATATTATGTTGAGGGTGAATGTCTTATGTAATAAATTTGAAGATTATTAGGAAGTTTAAAGGAGATTTTTATTCATAGTGCTGTGGAAGGCCTTCTTAAGTTAAGTTAAAATCAATGAAATAACAAAACCAGCTAAAGGCCTTCGTCGGTTTTTACGAGGGTTAAACACATACCTTCGGCCAAATCATAATCATCTGTTTAAAAGCAATTTTGACCTCTTCATTTCGATTTAATGATGTACTGCATACCTTTTGATATTCATTTATTAATACATCCAGTTCCTGGCTATATTTAATCGTTTCTTCACTTGTAAATCCTTGTTTATTCGCACAATTTATCATCATTTCTCTTTTAACTTTAATTGCTTCAAGCATTTCAGACGCGTTATTACTAGACTCGTACAATTTTTCCACCTACTCCTTACTCTTTACGGTAATTCGCTAAAAAAATAGACTACTTGAAGAATTATGACAAGATTTTAGATAAATGTAAACAGATTCGCAAAAATAGACAAAACAAGCATTTTCATACAAATTTCGACAGTATTTTCGTGGGTTTTCAGTTCTTTACGACACATTCCATACAAAAAAACTGACTGCCGTATTGGCAATCAGTTTCAGTTTTTATCTTATTGATGAATTTCTGCTTTTTCGTAAATTGGTACCCAGCCTTCTGTCGTAACAAAAATACGAACCGCCACGACTTTTCGATCTTCTTCAAGAGTAAAATAATGTCTTGTGTTTTCTGGAACAGAGATTAAATCGCCTGGTTCGAGGTGTACTTCAAAAAAGTCACCTTCTTTTGCTTGGATAACAAACACACCGTGGCCGCTGACAATAAAGCGTACCTCATCATCTGTATGATGGTGTTCGTTTTTAAAGTTTGTTAAGAGCTGGTCAAGATTTGGTGTATTTTCTGATAAAGAGATCACATCTTGTGCTTTATAGCCTCTTCTTGCAGAAATATCTGCAATTTCAGCTGCAAAAGCATTTAGAATTTCTTCTTTTTCCTCGTCACTTAAAAGATATTTTTCTACTAAGCTTGATGGTAATTTCGTAATATCCCAATTTTCGTAAATAACTTCCTGACTGTTTAAAAAGCTTGCTACTTCTTCCTGGTTACGAATTTCTTCTTCTCTGCTTTGAAATGTAATATATGCCACGTTACTCTTCCTCTTCTAAGTATTTATACCACTTTAAATAATTGATATCGTTTATGTTCTAGTAATCGCAGTTGATAACGGAATAAAAACTCCGAAGCTTCTAGTATCTTTTTCGCTTCGAAAGCCGTCCTGCCCCAAACAGTGATTCCATGATTACGGATTAAAACTGCCCCTGTATCCCCATTTACATGTTCAGAAAACTCGCTGGCAAGTGTTGGGATATGAGCGTAGTTTTTAATAATTGGGATTTTAAGGACAGCATCCTCTTCCCATTTATCAAATGCCTTGATAAGTTCCTGCCCTTTAAAAGTAACCTCACCCTGATCCCCATAGATTTCTGAAATAACATTGTTATCGATTGTATGAACATGGAGGCTGCAGCCCGCATTGGTCTTGCGGTAAATTTCAACGTGAAGAAGTGTTTCTGCCGAAGGCTTCAAATGAGTTTCTTCCACTGCACGGCCGAATTCGTCCACCAGTAAAAAATCCTCATCTGTCCGTTTACGCTTATCTTTCCCGCTAGCCGTAACTAGAAACTGCAACGGCTGATCACTTACCTTGATTGCAAGATTGCCGCTTGTACCCATGAACCAATCTCGTTCTGATAATTCATCCTTAACATCCGCTAATTCCAGCCATTTTTCCTTTAACATGATTACTTCTTCACCTCAATCCTATTTTTAATCGCTTCAATACAGTCATAAAAGGTCGTAAACCCTTGATGATGAATTCCCCATTCAGCACATTTTGCCTCAAGAAAATCCCTTGCTAAAACAAAATCAGCTTGTTTAGCAGCTTCTAAGTCTGTTACCGAATCCCCGATGACAATATTATAGCTATCTTTACCCTTTGTTACCTTCCTGATAATACTTGGTTTACAACAGCCGCACTCGTTTTTACATAGCGAATCACATTCATGCGGCCACAATATTTTTATATACTCACCAGAAAAATCGGAGTGATTACAAAATAACCCGTCAAATGGCCCGTATTTTTCAAGGATTGGAATTACGAAAAAGTCGATCCCTCCGCTTACGATATAAAGCGGGATTCCCTCTTCTCGAAGATAGTTGACAAATTCAGCAAAACCTTCTCGGATTTTCGCATTCTCAATCGCAAATCGGGTAATTTCCTCCCTCATCGCGGAAGGAAGTTTTGCGAATAACTTTCCTACACCTTCACTGATTGGTATTTCTTGAGCAAGGATTTGGTCCTTAATCTGCTCCCAGCCAGGAGGATTAAATTTTTTCATAATGGCAATGATGTTATCACTTTCTGTAATGGTTCCATCGAAGTCACAATAGATGATTGGTTTACTCACTAACAGACACCTCAGCATTTCCCCATAACTTCAATGCTTTTGCCAGCTCTGGATTGGTTTTTGCACCCTCTGCTAAGGAAAGACCTTTAATCTTCACATCAATTGCCTGCCGGAATGCAAGACCTCCGCCGCGAGCACCATCCGGATGCCCATGAACTCCGCCGCCTGCATTAATGACCGAATCCGTTCCAAAATCACGTAATAACAATGGTACTAGGCCTGGATGAATTCCAGCTGATGGTACAGGGAAGGATGTTTTAAATTGATCCTTCTTTGTTAGTTCCTCTGCGATCGAAAGTGCATTTAATTTTTCTAATGCAACGGTTCCATATGGTGATGGGAATAAGGATAAATCAGCACCAGCGTATCGGAGCAGCTTTCCGAGCAATAATGAGTATGAAAGTCCGTAGTGAGAAGACGAAGTGAATGCCCCGCTAACCGCAGGATGTGCCATGATTGGCAGTGCAATTTCATCGTCATCGCGTAATTCCTGAAGAACATCTAACCCATAAGCAAATACATTAAAAAGAAATAAATCTGCCCCAAGTTCCACTGCCTTTCGAGCCTTGTCCCTCAGCTGTGAAGTCCTGCCGGTCAAATTAACTGCATATAAAGTGCGGTGACCGGTTTGTTCGAAAACATCCTTTAAAACGCTTCTTCCGGCAGTAATCCGTTTTTCAAAAGGAGTAAGCTCATTTTCAAATAGAATCTCGTCATCCTTCACGAAGTCGACTCCGCCCAGCGCCTGCTGTTTTAGCTGTTCAGCAAGAAAGTCAAGATCCTTGCCAAGCACCCCCTTAAAGATACTCATTAACAGCGGACGGTCGTAAACACCTAATTTTTCTCTCAGTCCTTCGATACCATATCTTGGTCCTGGGAAGCTAGCCTTTAATTCATCTTCAAATTCCAAATCTATTAACTTAATTTTTCCATCCAATGACAGCTTTCCAAAAACAGTGGTGAGAATGGCAGGAAGATCATTGGAGAAATTTATAGATGGGTACGCAATTCGGATGATGGACTGTTCTCCATAATCAGTATCTACTCCTTCTACCGAAACCACTCTACCTTTATGTTTGCGTAATTGATTTTGCTCAAGTTCAGGTAAATTCGTCCATGAACCTACCGTTAGCCCTAACGCGATTTCTTCTGCTTTTTTTGCTGAATTTTTCTCATCATGCAGTAAATAAGTAGCCGTTAATTCAGACATCTTAATCAACTTCCTTTTAAAAAATTAAAAAAATGGCTCTATTAAGTTGTCTGTTGATTTCCGCTCCAATCAACATATGAGCAAAAAAACAATGTACTTTAATAGAGCTAAAAAAAACCTCTTCCATAGAGAAGAGGTTAGTGAACTAACATCTTCTCATCTTTCAGCTGCTGCTGCAAGATTTAGCACCGTGCTTAATGGGTTAAGTCGGTTGCCGGGCTTCATAGGGCTTTTCCCTCCGCCTGCTCTTGATAAGAAAACGATTATAGTATTTAATTTAGACTCGTTGTTTAACTTTATTTTGGATTATCCCAAGAAATAAATAGATTGTCAACTATTTTTCAAATATTTCTAATGTACTTATTCTTCGGACTGCTTCCTCTAGCCTTTCCTCTGACGTTAGAAGACCTACACGGACGTACCCCTCACCTAATTCGCCAAACCCAATTCCAGGTGCTACAGCAATATGTGCCTCCTCAAGAAGTAAGTCAGCAAATTGTGAAGAGGTCAGACCTTCAGGAACTTTAAGCCACGCAAAAAACGAACCTTTTGGTGCCGTCACATTCCAACCAAGTGAATGAAGTCCGTCAATAAATAGATTTCTTCTACGTTCGTAAAGAGCGTTTAACTCCCGTACGCAATCTTGCGGACCATTGAGTGCAGCAGCTGCTGCTTCCTGGATTCCTCCAAATAAGCTGCAATAAAGATGATCCTGTAAAAGTTCAATTGCTGAAATGACACTTTCATTTCCAACCGCAAAACCAACACGCCATCCAGCCATGTTGTACGTTTTTGATAGAGTATAAATCTCAATTCCAACTTCTTTTGCGCCTTCGATTTCTAAAAAACTAATAGGTCTTTGTCCATCAAAACCAATCCCACCGTAAGCAAAATCATGAACAACACAGATGTTGTTTTCCTCGGAAAACTGTACGGTTTCCTCAAAAAACTCTTTTGTTGCCGTTGCTCCTGTAGGATTATTTGGATAATTGAGAAACATTAATTT
The DNA here is from genome assembly GCF_946151075.1 of Neobacillus sp. Marseille-Q6967. Classification (GTDB taxonomy): domain Bacteria; phylum Bacillota; class Bacilli; order Bacillales; family Cytobacillaceae; genus Neobacillus. Next base: position 2,815,612 of record NZ_OX267715.1, read on the forward strand.
TGCTTTTTCTATATCTGCGCCCGCTAGTTCACGATAATCAGGCAGGAAATGGTTTTCCTCCCTTAAAGGCATTGTCACCATTTCTGCTTTAGAAAGTGCGACACCAGACCAATAATCAGGGTAACCCGGGTCAGGGACTAGAATAGTATCACCGGGATTCAATAAGCATTGAGGAATTTCGACTAAACCTGCTTTCCCGCCAAATAAAACGGCCACTTCCTTCTCTGGATTAATAGTAACCCCATATTCCCTTTTGTAAAAATCGGCTGCTGCCTTTTTTAAGTAAGAAAATCCTTGAAATGGCGGATATTTATGATTAATTGGCTTAGTAGCTGCTTCTTGAAGTTTTTCAACAATATGGTCAGGAGTTGGCTGATCAGGATTCCCCTGACCTAAATTAATAACATCATGTCCTGCTGCAATTTCCTTGTTTACCTTTTTAACAAGCGAAGCAAAGAATTGTTTTGGAAGACTCTTTAATAATTCTGATGGTGGAAATTGTTTCATCGTCTCACCTGCTTTATATATTTCAGATTCTAGTTTCAAATTCTAGTCACAAATGATATAACTTTTATAATAGCTTGTAAAGATAAAATTTTTAAAATCTTTTAATGAGGTGAAGATGGTTGAAATTAAAAATTGTTTGTCTGCAAATGGATATTAACTTTGGAAATCCAAGTGAAAACTTCCAATCTGCAGAAAATCTGATAGAAACAGCGATGAAAGAGAAACCAGATGTAATAGTGCTGCCAGAATTGTGGACAACCGGTTATGAGTTAACTCGCCTGGATGAAATTGCTGACGAAGGTGCAGCAGTATCCATCCGCTTCCTTTCACAGACTGCCAAAAAATATCACGTGAATTTTGTAGGTGGTTCTGTTGCGAATAAAGGGAAAGACGGTGTAAAAAATACATTGCTCATCATTAATAGAGAGGGCCAGCTTGTACACGAATATAGTAAACTTCATCTCTTTAAACTTATGGATGAACACTTATATCTAGAGGCCGGAAATGAAAAAGGATTATTTGTTTTAGAAAATAGAACTTTTGCTGGGGTTATCTGCTATGATATCCGGTTCCCAGAATGGATTCGGTCCCATACAGTAAACGGTGCTGAAGTCTTGTTTGTCGTCGCCGAATGGCCGGCACCAAGATTAGCTCATTGGCGGGCCTTACTAATAGCACGAGCCATCGAAAATCAATGTTTCGTCATCGCTTGTAATCGCGCTGGAAAGGACCCGAATAATCAATTTGCCGGGCATAGCTTGGTAATTGACCCATGGGGAGAAGTTGTGGCCGAGGCCGGTGAAGAGGAAGAAATTCTTAAAGCAGAAATCGAATTAGATCTAGTAGAAAAAGTTCGGAAACAAATTCCAATTTTTGAAGACCGTAAACCAGAATTTTACTAGAATAAAAAAAAGTTGACACTCTATTTATAATCCTGTTATTATTTCTATCATATTGAAAAATTCAAAAATTTCATTTCTCTTATCATGAGCTGGCTGAGGGATTGGCCCTTTGAAGCCCAGCAACCGACCGTAATACCATTGTGAAATGGGGCGCTATAAGCAATAAGCAGCGCCGGGGATTCCCCTTTTAAGGCACGGTGCTAATTCCAACAGAAGGAGATTCCTTTCTGAGAGATAAGAGGTTCGAAGGACTTTTGTCTTTGGTGCCTCTTTCAGAAAAAAAGAAAGAGGCTTTATTTATGCTCTCCGGCGTAATCAAGCCTCCAAAATCAAGGAGGAAAAACATGAGTATTGTGAAAAAAACTTATAAACCTTTAACTGAAGCTGCTGCTATACAGCTTGCACTAAATTTGCAGTTTTTTAATGAAGACACTGATCTTACCTGCCGTGAAATTGGCGACGGAAATCTAAATCTTGTATTTCACATAGTGGACAGTATTGACAAAAAAGGGTTAATCATTAAGCAAGCGCTTCCATATGCGAAGGTAGTGGGAGAAAGCTGGCCGTTAACCGTAAAAAGAGCAAAGATTGAAGCAGATGCCTTGAAGGTTTTTGGTCATATCGTACCCGACTATGTACCAAAAGTATATTATGTGGATGATGTACTGGCATTAACAGTCATGGAGGATCTTTCCCATCTAACCATTGCGAGGACTGGATTTATTAACGGCGAAACGTATCCACAAATCTCCAAGCATCTCGGAGAATACCTTGCAAAAACATTGTTTTACACTTCCGACTATGCACTTGGGCCGGAGCTAAAAAAAGAACAGGTAGCGAAATTTATTAACCCAGAACTTTGCCATATTACGGAGGATTTAATTTTTACAGATCCGTATTATGATGCGGACACAAATGAGTTTGAGGAAACTTTGCGTCCGGACGTTGAAACCCTTTGGCAGGATGAAGAGTTAAAATTTCATGTTGCCGTCTTGAAAAAAAGCTTCTTAACAGAAGCTGAAGTACTCCTTCACGGGGACCTGCATACTGGCAGTGTTTTTGCTGACCATGAAGAAACAAAGGTAATTGACCCTGAATTTGCTTTTTATGGACCTGCTGGTTTTGATATAGGACAAGTATTTGCAAATCTACTTTTCCAAGTAATTGTTACGAAAGATGAAAAACAAGAACTGTTTGTAAACCATGTACAGACGGTTTGGAACGTTTTTGAAGAGCAATTTACACAATTGTGGCAAGCAGAAACAAAAGACGAATTATCAAAATCGGGTTCATTTTTAAACTATATAATAAGCAAATATTTTGAAGATGCTGTTGGTTTTGCCGGCTGTGAATTAATTCGCAGGACCATTGGCCTTGCGCATGTAGCAGATTTGGATGGTATTGCTGACGACCAAAAGCGTTTAGCTGCGAAACGTAAAGCGCTAGGACTCGGTACAGCGCTCATTAAACAAAGAAAAGGAATCAATACTTTCGACAAATTTATTGCAGTAGTAAAAGCTTCCCTCTAAACGTCAATCAATAAAAAAACCATCTTCCATTTAAGGAAAGTGGTTTTTTATTTTTCCTTTATTAACCGTTGATGATTGTATGGCAGTGTGATGTGAAATATTGCTCCTTTGCCTTCTTCACTTTCAATTTGAATTCTGCCATGGTGCTCCTCAATAATACGGTAACTAACCATGAGACCTAATCCCGTTCCACGCTCTTTTGTCGTATAAAAGGGTTCTCCAAGCTTGTTTATCGTATCCTTGGGTATTCCCTTTCCTTGGTCTTTTATAGAAATTTGAACATGATATTCGTCGGACCTTTTTATTTCAATAAAAAGATTGCCTCCATCCGGCATGACTTCGAATGCATTTTTTATAATATTTATAAGAACTTTTTTTAGTTGATTTGGTTCACAAAAAACATCCGGCAGGTTTTCTTCAAACTGGGTATGGACGACAACATTGAATAATACCGCTTGGGCACTCAACAAATCTACTGTTTCCTTCATAATTTTGCGGACATCCATCATCAGGAACTGAATTTCCTTTGGCTTTGCTAAAATTAAAAATTCATTAATGATGGAATCGATTCTTGCTAACTCAGAACTTATTACATCATAATACATACTGTGTTTTTCTTTAATGCACGGTTCAAGTAATTGAATGAAACCTTTTAGAGCTGTCATAGGATTTCTTATTTCATGGGCAATCCCTGCTGCCAGTTCCCCAACAATGTTTAGTCTGTCAGATTTGCGCAGCTGGTCCTGCATTTCTACTTTTTCCGTAACATCGATGATGACTGTTTGGTTTAGCCCATCCGTTATACCAAGCTTTGTTGAATAGTCAAAATGTTTTATTTTTCCGTTATCCAATTGGAGTGCCAGTGAAGAACAATGCTTCCCTTTTTGTTTAAGCAGTTGAATATGGTTCATGATTTCCTGCTTCTTACCTTCTTTAAATAGATCAAATAGTAAGCAGCCAATCAACCGTTCTCGGGAGCAGCCGAAAATTTTTAAAGCGGAACTATTGATATCGACAATTCGATACTGGTTATCCCATAAAATCAGGCCATCCATAGAATCTTCAAAGACTCTTCTGTATATATCTAACCCATTGGTGTCCATTTGTGATTTTAGTAAAGCATTATATTGATTCAACTGCTTCTTCACTCCTCGCCACCCCACAAATCCCAAAATAATACAATTCATCTTCCTATATTCTACATTATATTGTAAAATCCTTTTAACATGACAAATAAATAAGAAATTTGTCGAGATTCTAGTTGGGAAAATAAAAAAGTGAAAGAGCAAGGCGTAATCCGCTTTGCTCTTTATTTTTTACAACATTGGATTTTCATGCTTTGCTTTAAGACGCTGCCATCTTTTTTCAACCTCTGCTTCTAATTCCTCCAGCATTGGTTTATTTTCTTCTTTTAATAGATGTTTTGTCTTCCCCATATATTTTAACCAGTCAGTAAGAGGAATCCGCTTGTTCTTTGCTTCTGGGTCATATGTGATGGTCGTAATACCTTGTTCTACCTCATAAAGCGGAAAGAAGCATGAATTTACAGCTGCATCTAATATCGTGGCTCCATACCGGTCTTCTGATTTCCAGTTTAACGGACACGTAATTAAGATTTTCCCGTAAACAGTACCAACTTTTTGTGCATACCATTGAGCTTTTGCACCCTTTTTAATTAAATCCTGCGGAAATGCCTCAGCCCCAGTAAAAACATATGGAATATTGGTTGCAGCCATAATTTGAGCTGTATCTTTATGATGGAACCTTTTTCCCTTTTGGGTTTTGCCAACCCCTGAAGTGCTGGTCATATGTCCTAATGGGGTTGAATAGGACATTTGAGAGCCTGTATTCATATACCCTTCATTATCATATTCAAGCATGATCAGTTTATGTCCACGAAGGGCTGTACCAATAGCAGAGCCCATTCCTATATCCATGCCGCCATCACCGGTAACCATTACAAATGTTGCATCATCAGAGACTTCAATTTCTCCGCGCCGTTTTAACTCTAAAAAGGCTTCTAGTGTTCCTGATAAAGTAGCCGCACCATTTTGGAACAAATTATGGATCATGGTTTGCTTATGGGAACTATGGGGATAAGATGTCGTTGTTACATAAGCACAGCCAGTTTGGAACAAGGTTACAATATCTCCTTCGATTCCCTTGAAGAAAAGTTCTAGTCCAGCAAAAATTCCACAGCCCGGGCAGGCACCATGTCCGGAGGCAATTCTCTTCGGCTTTGTGGTCAGTGCTCGAAGCGGAGGGATCTTCACCTTTAACCTATTCGTTTCTTCATCCATTTTCACATCAATCAGACCGGATTTGTATACATCCCCATGCTGTGGTGAGATAACAGACTTAAGCACTTTTTCTGAATTTCCTGGTACATGACCATAATAATCAAACGGCACTTCTGCATATCCTTTTTCCATTGCATCCAACGCCATATTAAAGAAGTTTTCCGCGTCACTTGCATAAAAATCCTTTCCACCTAGACCAAAAACACGGCTTAAGACAATGGTTTGGTTTAAGCGATCATCTTGCAGGGCAGATTTTACCTCGTGGGTTAAATTAGGTCCATTCGCTCCGTATGAATCTGCACGTTCACCTACTAATAATGCCTTTACATTTCGAAGCGCTTCACGGATTTCTTTTGCCGGGAATGGCCTGATAATATTCGGACTAATAACACCTGCCTTGATTCCTTTAACTCTAAGTTGATCCACTACATCCTTTGCAGATTCAGCTGCAGAGTTTAGCAGGAATAGAGCCACTTCTGCATCTTCCATTTTATATAAATCTAGTACAGGATACTCACGTCCAGATATTTTTGCATATTCAGCTGCTGCCTCTTTAAAAACCTCGCCTGCCGCATAAATGGCTTCTGACTGTTGGTAATGATTATTAATAAGGTCATCCCCATTCATATGAGCACCAATTGTAACTGGCTTTTTAGGGTCTCTAATAAAATGGTAATCAGTTGGACACTCACCGACAAATTGTTGGACATCACGGCGATTTTTAAAATACTCCACTCTTCTCTTTTGGTGTGAAGTAAAGAAACCGTCATAGGCGATCATAACAGGAATACGGACCCTGGAATGTTCGGCAATTTTTAATGCCATGATATTCATATCGTATACCGCTTGAGGTGTTCTTGCCGTTAAAATTACCCAGCCAGTATTTAAAGCATAATATAGATCGGAATGATCTCCTCTAATATCAAGCGGTCCGCTTACAGCACGAGTTACAAGGTTCATAACCATTGGAAAACGTGTTCCTGCTTGTACCGGCAATTGCTCAATCATATATAATAATCCGTTCGCACTTGTAGCATTAAATACCCGTGCACCCGTTGCTGCTGCACCATAACAAATACCAGCAGAGCCGTGTTCACCGTCAGCTGGAATCAGCTTAATATCATGCTCCCCGCGTGCTTTCATCTGATCTAAAAATTGGGCAACTTCAGTGGATGGGGTTATCGGAAAATAGCCCATGATATGATAATTGATTTGAGCAGCTGCCATTGCAGCCATTTCATTACCAGATTCAAAAGTGGAAAGCTGTTCAGCAATCCCTATTGAGTTTAATTTATCTTCTAATATAGCCATTATGCCATCCTCCCAGCAACATAAGGAAAGTTCTGCTTAACTCGGTTCGTTTCTGCATAACCAATCATTTCACGAAGATCGCCTAATGCATCGGTCGGACATGCTTCTACACATTTTAGACAACCCTTGCAATATTGATAATCAATTCCTTGAAGGATTACCTGTTTTCTGCCGCGCTTATCTTGTCCCTCTTCCCACACAAAACAATTATCGGGGCAGACATTATCACAAGCCGCACAGTGGATACATTTTACCATATTAAACTGCGGCAGAAATCCCTGCCTGGAACCGCTTAAATCTTTCAAAATACTATTTGCCTGTGTCGTGATGACGCCGCCAATTTCTTGAGTCAAATAACCTAATTGTGGAAGCGGGCGGGAAAAGCCTTTGTCTTCTGCCGTCACAGGTATTTCATACGTTTTAAATTCCACCTCAGTATAACCACGGTCAAACGTACAAATATTAGGTTCAACCAGGTGTGGATATTTCTTTTCGAACGTCTTTCGAATAACGTTTCGCATCGATTCAGGATCCAGGAAATCACAAATACGATAAAGTGCGCCGAGCATTGCTGTATTGACCTTTGTGTTTTCCTCAACAGCAATGGTTAACGCATCAACGATTGCAAGCGTCCCATATTCAAGCTGCAGATCTTTTTTTACCTCATCAAAATCTCTAGTGGTATTGACTAAGACAATCCCATCAGCTTTTAATCCGCTGACAACATTGACGGTTTTATATAGGGCTTCGTGAAAAACTCCAATTACATGAGGCTGTTCAATTGGGCTGTGATCCCTAATTTCAACCTCTGTATCACAAAAACGGATAAAACTTTTAACTGGAGATCCCTTCTTTTCGGAACCGTAAGAAGAAAAGTTAGAGCCATTTAATCCAAGCCCCAATACTCCCGCCTCAGCAAGCATTTTTCCTGCAAGATTGGCGCCGAGACCGCCAATAGATTCTAATCGTATTTCAAAAAATCCAAGTTCATTTTTCTTCGGTAAAACAAACATAATCTCCCCCCTGGTTCTTACTCAAAATATTCTAGATATTTCTTTCACAGGGTTATTGTAGAGTAATTTTTAAAATAAAGATGTGACAAAAATCAAACATCACAAAAAATTTTCTAGTACACATTTTTTAATCAATAAAAAAGTGTTTATTTTTGCACTTTTCATCGTTACCACAGATGTATAACAGCTTATCTATCTGTAATATAACAATAAGTCACAAACCCTTCTATTATGTCTATCTTCTATCGTTTTTGTCGAAAATAAGATATAATAAAATATTGTTTTTATATGAATGGCTTTGTTAAAGTACATGGTTTATTTTGCCGCTAAGTTGATTGGAGCGGAAGGCACGAGACTCCTGCGGGAGTACGGGGCAGGGGAGACCCCGCAGGCGCTTCAGCGCCGAGGAGGCTCCCCGGAACGCCCGCGGAAAGCGAAGTGACTGGAGCGGAAATCAACGGGCAAGTTTAACATAGCCATATAAATAAAGGAGTTTTAATATGAATGTCATTTGTTCGACCTTAAATGCGAAGTATATCCATACAAACTTGGCTATTCGTTATTTAAAAGCATATGCAGCTCCAGATTTCAACATCCAGCTCAAAGAATATACGATAAAGGATCCAGTGATGAACATTGTATCCGACCTTTATTTACAAAAACCGGATGTTATTGGATTTAGCTGTTATATTTGGAATATAGAAGAAACCATAAAAGTCATAGACATGCTTAAAAAAGTTGATCCCTCTATTTACATCATCTTAGGCGGTCCTGAAGTTAGTTATGATACAAATGAGTGGATGGAAAAACTGCAAAACATTGATTGTATTGTCCTAGGTGAAGGAGAACAAACGTTTAAACAATTATTGACTGAATTGGCATCCGAGCGCGATTTAAAAAAGGTTCCGGGAATTGCCTATAGACAAGAAGGAAAAATACTCTTTAATCCGCAAATGAATAAGCTTGATTTAAAAGAACTCCCCTCTCCTTACCGCTTTCCTGAAGATATACCACATTTAGCTAAGCGAGTAACCTATATTGAAACCAGCCGGGGATGTCCATTTAATTGCCAATTTTGTCTTTCTTCGATAGAAGTGGGAGTCCGGTACTTTGACAGGGAGAAAATAAAAGACGATATCCGGTATTTAATGATGAATGGGGCAAAAACGATTAAATTTGTTGACAGGACCTTTAATATCAGCAGAAGTTATGCCATGGAAATGTTTCGCTTTTTAATTGATGAACATCTTCCTGGAACAGTTTTTCAATTTGAAATTACAGCCGATATTATGAGGCCGGAAGTGATTGAGTTTCTAAACCAGGAGGCACCAAAGGGACTATTCCGTTTTGAAATCGGGGTACAATCAACAAATGATTATACAAACGAATTAGTCAAGCGTAAGCAGAATTTTTCAAAATTAACGAGAACGGTCACCATGGTAAAAGACGGCGGCAAAATTGATCAGCATCTTGATTTAATTGCAGGTTTACCCGAGGAGGACTATTCATCTTTCCGCAAAACATTTAATGATGTTTTTGAATTGCGACCGGAAGAACTTCAACTTGGTTTTCTGAAAATGTTGCGAGGGACAGGTTTACGACTGCGTGCGAAAGAACATGATTATGTATTTATGGACCATTCACCTTACGAAATTCTTGGGAATAATATTCTTTCTTTCGATGACATAGTCAAAATTAAACAAGTAGAAGACGTATTGGAAAAATATTGGAATGACCACCGGATGGATCATACAGTTGAATATTTAGTCTCAAACGTTTTTCCTTCACCCTTTGACTTCTTTCAGGAATTTGGCTCATACTGGGATGAGCAAGGATGGTCCAGAATCGGACACCAGTTGGAAGACTTATATCGGAGACTGTACTCCTTCCTTGAGAAAAAGAATATTGACGAATTCGATACCATTGTCGGACTAATGAAATATGACTATTTAAAGAGTCATAAATATAAACCGCGGAAGCCATGGTGGAGTATTGGGATTGACAAAACAAAACGTACATCAGGCTACCAAAAAATAATCGAAAATCCATTAGAATTAGGCAATGAATTTGTGGCTTTAGGGCTGGATGAAAAGAACTTATATAAACATACCATGCTCGAGGAAGTATCCTTTGATCTTACCTTATATCTGCGGGAAGGGATCATCAAGAAAAAGCCTGCTTATCTGCTGGCTTATTTCGACCCTGCTCATAATCAATCACATATTTTTACACTAAGTCAGTAATAAAAGCCGGCATATTGCCGGCTTATTTTTCTTTTTTCAAGGATTTTTGATTATTCGGTTTTGTTTGAAGGACTTCATATAGCTTAGATCCGTTTATATCCCCAAACTCTATGCTGAATTCCTCACGCGGAATATCCACATCTTTTTTCTTTTTCATTTAGCTTCTTCCTTTTTTCCCTAGCTTTGAATTGCGGTTCGCAAATTTCATTTCATTTTCATCATTTGCAAACTCTGCCGTAAATTCGGTATCTTGAACATTTTTATGAGGTGTTTTAGAGTATTTTTCAACTGCATTATATTCTGCTTTACGCTTTGCCATTTTTATTCCTCCATTCGTAGAAGTTACATTCATAGTCTTTATCAAAATAGGCATTTCAATCACTTCCTTATTTTTCATACCATAAATTTTTTATTCGAGAAGAAAATAAGAAAAAACAGGAGTGAGTGATATGGTAAAAAATAAAAAAAATCCTAAAAAGTTAAGTATAGATGAAACAATGCCGCACCAAATTAATGCTCCAAGCTTCGAAGGAACTGGTATTCAAATGAAACCTCCATTTGTGAATGAACACGGGGTTGTCATAGGGGACAGCCAATATTCCTCTCCTAATTCTCCACACGAGAATTGGTCCGATGAAACCGACCCCGCTATTATGTCTGGAGATGAATGGGTTCATCCTACAAATGATATTGGCTGGAATACGGCTGAAAATCGAGAGCTGCTCGAAAGCAAGCGAAGACCAAAAGCTTACCCATTCATGCATCCAACAATCGACGTAAGTAAAGGTACAGATTAATAAAGAAAAACTCCGGAAAAAACCGGAGTTTTTCATCTTTATAAGAAGTATCCAAAACCGATAAACATTACCACTAATAAAATCCTTTTAAAAAATGAACAATACAACTACAGAGATTTAAGATTCCTCTCTGTATCGATTTTAAGGAGTGAATAAGATGGCAAACAGAAATAAATTATTAGTACCAGGTATTGAACAATATTTGGACCAAGTTAAATACGAAATCGCACAAGAATTTGGCGTAAATTTAGGTTCTGACACTGTTTCACGAGCAAATGGCTCCGTAGGTGGAGAAATTACGAAAAGACTTGTAAAACAAGCTCAAGCTCAAATGTCTGGTCAACAACAATAATTAAATACTTATGGATTGAAAAAGTCCGGCACTTTGCCGGACTTATTTATTTTGATGTTTATTTAGCTTGTTATTTTTATTTTCATTTGTCTGCTTAGGTTGTTGGACAGTGCTTTGTTTTACTTTTTCCAGAGCAGCTTTTCTTTGCTGTCCTGGATTAATTTCATTTTTAGGAGTATCTTTCTGACTGTTATTATTTACATTTCCAACCGGTTTTTCTGATGGAACATTGTTCACTTCCGGTTGCTTCTTTAATTGCCCAGGATTCAATTCTGACGTTGGTGCTGGAGAGGAAATAACCGGTTTCTCTGTCTCATTTATGATAGATTGAGCTTTATTCGAGTTCTCCTTATGTTTTTTATCTTTCTTATCGGCAGAATTGTTTAGTTCCTCATAATATTTCCCAACCGAAACACCGGAGTCATGCGCTTTCATTATTTCCTCTTTTGTTGTTACATAAGTATTCACTTCTAACTTAGGGTGATCAACGGTTTGTTTTATTTCATTAATACTCTTCTCTAGTTTTGCCTTTGCAATATCATCAAGTTCTTTTGTTTTAACTGTTGATAAAATAACCAGTTCACTCTCATTAATTAATCCCTTATCTTTTAATTGTTCTAAAAGAACCGGGGCCAACTTAGTAACATCTTTCTTTTCCCAGTCATCCAGCTCTGAGATGACTTTTTCGGTTTGGTTATTAAAACCTGTCAGCTCCACAACCTGCATCTGTTTATTTAAACCCAGTTCTATGCTGGTATCCGCATCAATCGACATATATGCATATGTTTTATGACTTTGATAAATAGGAATAAATGATCCAAAACATAAAAGTAAGGACGCAATCGATAACCAAACCGTTTTTATGTTGAACATTTTTCTAAAATGGAATGACCGATTGCTGCTGTTATGGGCTGTCAGTGAAAAAAAATGTATTTCATCACCTACTGAATAAGGTATATCTTGTTTTTGTGCCTTTAAAAATTCACCGTCAGGGGTTAATAATGTCAGATAAGAATCATTTACTTCCATTATAATTCCCTTTTTCATGGCTCCAGCACCCCCTTTAAATAGTCTTTCATATACGAATAGTCACTACATAAAATTAGTGCAATGGCAATAATGTATTTTCGATTACGTTCGATTGTTTTTCTGCTGACATCAACTAATTTCTCCAATTCCTTAATTGGAAGCCGTTTTTTTTCAAATAAGGACTGCTTTAGCTCGTGATGCTTTGTTAAGGTTATTGCTACTAAAATGGCATTTGCTCTTGCATCTGCATGCTTTGGAGAATTTCCGACTAAATCCTCAAAACTTAGATCAAACCTAGTTAATAGCTGTTGGAAATGTATAATTTCTTCCTTTCTCAATTCTTCGTCAGACTTTTTCTTGTACTCTTCAAAAGAGAGCTCATTGACAAGTAACATTCCATCTGACTCTTCCTCAAGAGAAGAATAGGTTAAATCCATGCTTATGTGCTGATTTTTTGTTTGTTTACGAATATAGTCAATAACCCTTCGTTTAATTAATACTTCTGAGAAGCTTAACAACGAACTGCCTTTATCCGGTGAGTATTTTTCAATCGCTTCGTTAAATGCAATAAGACCAATGCTAAATTCATCATCCGTTTCATATATATATCGTTTGCAAACCGAAGAAACGGTTTTTGCAATAAATGGTTTGTAGGCTGTAATAATCTCATTTAACAGCGTTTGATTTCCTTCTTGAATTAACATGACCGATTCTTCTAATGTACGCTTCTTAAGCTTTTTGGCCATAAACAATAAACCTAGCATTGCCTCACCTCTCTATTGACCCAATTATAACATACGTATATTATTTTTAGGTTTTTGAGGGTAAAGCAGTAAGAAAAAGCCCAGCTTTTCCGGTTTATTGCCTAACATTACGGTCATTTTCATAACAAAATACGAAAGGGTAAAAGACTTTTGTGGGGGCATAAAAAAAAATTTTTAATATTGGCTGTGTCCCTCGGAACGCGAAGCGCCTGGAGCGCAAATCAACAGCCAAGTTTAAAATAGACTTAACATAAGAAAACTTCAAACCAGAGTGTCTGATTTGAAGTTTCCTTATTAATTGCGGATACGGCTGATGATTAGCTGCCTGAGGATAAATCCAATGAGTAACCCAGGGACTAAGAACAGCATAGGCAGAAATACAGGACCAGGGTGGACGTGGAAGACTGTTACCTTCGGTGAAACCATTAAACCAACAGTTACAAAATATGCACTAAAGACAAATGGCAGAAAAGAGTACTTTTCCTCTGCTGGCATTGCTGTTCGATAAGAATCCCACATGGCAAACATGTAAACACATGGGTAAAACATTAGCCATTGATAATTAACCACAGACTCTGCCTTTTCAATCTCACCTAAAAAGCTGTACATAATAGCCGAGTTAAATTTACTGCAAACATTAATCATAAATTCCAAAATAATAAATAAGATGCCTTTAATATACTGCTGGCCAAGCAGCTGGCCAAATCCTGGAAAGGCAATACTCCACAACACCGCTTCTAGTTTCGTCAACTTTTTCATTCTTCTATCTCGTTTCTTGGACATTTTTCTTTAAGTAATTATTCTTTAGTTTTTCCTAAAACATGCCAAATTACGAGCAGAAAAAGAAAAAATTTAATTATCTACTTTAACCATTTACCATTGTGAATTTTTTCAAAAAAGAATGTCAATAAGTATTGAGATTAAATATTCAGTATTATCAAACAAGAAAAAAAGCGGAATTTACTTCCGCCTTACTCTTTACTCATGTTGGTCCATTGGATTGAATAGTTTGACCTGTGGATTTTTCTCTTGAAACCAACGAAGGGCAAAATCATTTTCAAATAAGAAAACATATTGATCATAGCGATCTTTAACAAGCAAACTTCTTGAACTTGAAAGATTTTCATCAGTTGTTTCCCCATCAATCCACCGGGCAATCTTAGAGCCTTGACGTTCCATCAACACTTCTGCATTATATTCATTTTTCATCCGGTGTTCAAACACTTCAAATTGTAATTGGCCAACCGCACCCAATAAGTATTCATCGGTTTTAACTGTTTTAAAGAGCTGAATCGCCCCTTCTTGTACCAGCTGCTGAATCCCTTTATGGAATGACTTTTGTTTCATTACATTTTTAGCTGATACCCTGACAAATAATTCTGGTGTAAACTGCGGTAATCTTTCAAATTGGAAGGTATCTTTACCCGTTGTAATCGTATCACCAATTTGATAATTTCCAGTATCATAAAGCCCGATAATGTCCCCGCTTACTGCCTCATCTACAGTATTGCGTTCCTCTGCCATAAAGGATGTAGACTGTGAAAGCTTCAATTGTTTTTCTAAACGAGGAATATTAACGGTCATTCCTCTTTCAAACTTTCCAGAGCAAATACGAACAAAAGCAATTCGGTCACGGTGTGCCGGGTTCATGTTCGCTTGAATTTTAAAAACAAACCCTGAAAACTGCTCAGAAAGAGGATTAATTTCTCCGACAGAAGAATTTCTTGCTTTCGGAGGGGGGGCAAATTGCAGATAGGTTTCTAGAAAGGTTTGTACTCCAAATGTCGTCAAAGCACTTCCAAAGAATACGGGTGTTATTTTCCCTTCTGCCACTTTGTCCGCAGAAAATTCATTACCTGCCTCGTTTAAGAGCATGATTTCTTCCAGAGTCTGCTCGTAAAGCCCTGAAGATTTAATAGGATGTTCTCCCTCAATTTCGCCTTCCTCATTCAATGGAATAAAACGTTCGTCTTCATTGACACGGAATTGTTCCACACGGTTATAATAACGATCATAAATTCCTAGGAATTCTTTCCCCATGCCAATCGGCCAATTCATAGGGTATGATTCAATCCCTAGTACCTCTTCAAGTTCAGCCAAAAGTTCCAATGGCATTTTCCCTTGACGGTCTAATTTATTTATAAAAGTAAAAATTGGGATTCCCCGCATCCGGCACACTTTAAACAACTTCAGTGTCTGTTCTTCAATCCCTTTTGCAGAATCAATAATCATTACAGCACTATCCACAGCCATTAAAGTACGATAGGTATCTTCACTGAAATCCTGGTGTCCGGGAGTATCTAGAATATTGACTCGAAATCCATCGTAGTCAAACTGCATTACACTCGATGTAACGGAAATTCCCCGTTGTTTTTCAATTTCCATCCAGTCACTTGTGGCAAATTTCCCTGTTTTTTTCGCCTTAACCGTCCCTGCATCGCGAATAGCACCGCCGAATAAAAGCAATTTTTCGGTCAATGTCGTTTTCCCAGCGTCCGGGTGGGAAATAATTGCAAAGGTACGGCGTGATAAAACGTCTTGTTTAAAATTGTTACCCATGTCAAATTCCTCTCTTTTTAACAGTCAAAATTTTTGCCCATAATTTCAATCTTATATGTCCTGAAGAAACTTTGCAATCATAAAATAATGGCTTTGTTAAACTGACCTGTTGATTTCTACGATCAGCTCTTATTTTTATATGAATGAAAATCTGACAAGGTTCATGTCTTTAATTGGTTCAAAAAGTCTACTCTTGGTGCATTGCTCAAAGTGTTTTAGCTCCGATTATCTCTGTTTTAAAAACTTTATAGCATTAATTGGAGTCATACCCTTTCTAATTCTAGAGAGTTTTTTTATGGAAATAATCTTCCACCCATTCCCTACCCCATTTTCTGTCTTTCCCTTTTATAATAGAATAAGACTCTCATATGAGGAGATGAATAGATTTGAAGCTTAACCAAAAATATTTCTCGAAAGTACTGCTGCTCGTGACAGCTTTTATTATTAGTATTGCAGGAGTTATTTGGTTCATTCAATCGAATGATAAACCAATTGAACTTCCATTTTCAACCGTTGAAAAAACAATAGCCAGCCAGAATGGAGAAAAAATTACTCTAACAGAACATCAGGATGGAAGCATTTTCCTCAAAGTCGGGGATAAAGAATATGTATCCCATGTTCCTCCAAATAGCCAAATGATTGACCAGCTTGTTAAAAATTATAATGTTGAATATTCTTTTTCAAATAGCAGCCGGTATGGGAAATGGATTATTACTGGGGTAATCATCGTCCTTGCAGGTGCAGCACTAGTCATACAAAAAACAAAAGGCGGCTTCGGATTATCAAATAATATGAAAGGCAGTGTTTCACAAGCCCGCCCCTTACCTTCCATTACCATGTCCGATGTAGGAGGACTGGGTGAAGAAATGAAGGAAGAAATTCTTCAAACACTGACTACTTTGAAATATCCTGAACGAGCATTAAAAATGGGGATAACCCCCCCTAAGGGAATACTGTTATATGGTCCTCCTGGAACGGGAAAAACCCTGCTAGCCCAAGCTATTGCCCAAGAATTAAATGCTTCTTTCTTTACTGCAAGCGGATCTGCTTTTAATGAACTTTTTGTCGGGGTTGGAGCCAGCCGGGTTCGTTCATTATTCCAGGCAGCAAGGAAACATGAAAAGGCAGTTATTTTTATCGACGAAGTCGATGCACTTGCAGGCAGAAGAAAAGCACACGGCGGGGAAGAAGCTGAAAAAACATTAACCGAATTACTTGTCCAGCTTGATGGCGGACACACCAATGATGGGATATTATTCATTGCGGCTACAAACAGAAAAGACATGCTTGACGAAGCATTTCTTCGTCCAGGCAGAATCGATTTCTCCTTTCTAGTACCACTCCCAGATACAAAAGGAAGAAGAGAAATCATCGATATCCATACGAAAGATAAAGCTCTTTCTGAAGATGTCTGGAATTCTCTGGACGCACTTGCCGAAAGCACTTCAGGCTTCTCTGGTGCTGAATTGCAGCTATTGTTTGAAACAGCAAGCAGACGGGCTGTTCGTAACGGACAGGAAATTATCACAAAAGCTGACCTGGATTTTGCCCTAGATCGAACGATTTTAGGAAGTAGTTCGCGTTCACTGCAGGATCAGGAGTTAAAACGCCGCGTTGCCATACATGAAGCTGGACATGCGCTCGTTGCCTCGTTAACAAAACCTGGTTCTGTCAGAAAAGCTACGATTATTCCCCGTGGAGAGGCTTTAGGATATGTTGCACCCATCCCAAAAGAACTCCATCTCTCAACAACCAGCGACCTTTTAGACCGGATTTCCATGATACTTGCTGGTGGTGTTGCAGAGAGAATATTCCTTGGTGAACATAGTATTGGAGTAAGCGGTGATGTGCAGCAGGCAAAAAATATTATTGAACAAATGGTCGACATGGGCATGCTGGAGGACGGTTTTACCCTTACCTTCAACAAACAAGATCGTGAATTAAAAATGCAGGAGTTATTTAATAAAGCCATTCGGACAACAGAATTATTAATAAAAGACCATCAACCACAGTTTCAAAATTTGGTGGAAGCCTTATTAAAGCATGAGACATTGGAAGGCTATGAAGTGGATGAAATGATTTGGAGCAAGGTACAGAAATCAACGGAACGAAAAAAACCAGAGGCCGTGTAAAGTCTCTGGTTTTTCTTCATGAAATCACTGTCCATGAGGTAAACTAATCGCATATTCCTAAAAAGGCAGTGAAAATCATTGGAAGAATCTAAAATGAATTATAAAAAAGAGTACATGAAATATACAGGTAAGGCAAAGGACTATCTTCATAATCCATCCAAAACAGCAGGATTGCTTAAAATAGCAATGGAAAAAGCCAAGACAAACAAAGGGAGTCTCGGAGACGCTTGGGAGAAGTTGCAATTGTTCTTTGATTTAGTAAAGGCCTATTCAAAAGGTGATTATCGAAATATCTCACCGGGTACCATTCTTACAGTAATGGGAGCGATCCTGTATTTTGTTTCACCAATAGACATTGTCCCGGACTTTCTTGTCGGAATGGGCATCTTAGATGATGCGGCGGTCATAGCTTATACGTTAAAAAAAGTATCTGGAGAATTGGATGAATTTAAGACATGGCTTAAAAAAAGTCCTGTTACAACCGAAAGCCCCCTTGACTAAATGTCAAAGGGGCACTTTAATTTCATTATTTATTAAAATCTAAAGCAAGCTGCTCCAACGATAATCAATAAGATAAATAATACTACGATTAACGCAAAGCCGCCTCCGTAACCACAGCCAAAGCCGCCGTAACCGTAACCTCCAAAACCATATCCATGTGGCATTTTTATATCCTCCTCTTTATTTTAATAAGATCCGCGACCCCAAGAAGCCCCGATTATAATTAGCAAAATAAATAACACAACTAATAGGGCAAAGCCGGCGCCATACCCGCCATGTGAACCAGACATATACATTACCTCCTTTTCTTAATTCCCTATATCCTATTCAGCATGATAAAAATGTGCGATAGACAAATACCCAAATCCCATGACTTTGAAAAAAGACTAAGCCCAATTCTAAAATGGGCTTAGGGGTTTTTTTATCCTTTTGGTTCGACAATTGGAAGCAGCCGATCCACTAATCTTGGTGATAAAGGCTGTAAATTACAGAAGCAGGATAAATCAACAATAACGCAATTCGAAGTTTTTCTAAGTGAGAAGATGCCTTCACACATTTCAACAGGACATCCATCCATATCTACTGGCTCCAAGAGTGAAAGTGTTGCACAACATTTTTTTTCATCCAGTGCCTCCAGTCTAAAAATAGTTGTTGTAAAAAAGTATCCTTCATCAGACCAGCCCCATGCTTCAAATTGACATTCGTCCGTTGACAAAATAAATGGTATTGTATCAAAGCCTATTTTTTCACAAACAAACCGTAAGCCTTCAAAAGATAATTGTTTCTGCTCATCTAATAATTGTTTCAAATCTTCGCAAAGACATGACTCAAACCGATGATCCCCCATTTTTCTACCTCCTTTCAATATTTATATAGGCTGTAAATAAAAGCTAATTTGCCCCGCTGCCTGAATGGCCAGTTCCTTTGCCTGGTCTTTTGTATCGGCTGCTGCCAGGATGTAACCATAACGATGTCCCATTGATCGCGGGGGTGTAATAATCTGCCCATTTTTTGTTTTTGTAAAAACCTCTATAATGCCCGAGTGCTTTTTCGCCAGGTCACTTCCTGTTATCTTCAGTAATATTCCAATCGTTTCACCGATAATATAATGAGCATAAATACATTTTTCTTTACTTCTAATAAATAGTGGTTCTTTCCCTAAGTAAAGCTGAAGCGTTTGTTCTGCAAGGTTGTAGCCGAAGGCTTCTTCAATTATTCGATTCATGGCACCTCCAGCCATCCTTGGATTAATCTCAATTAATTTCCAGCCTTTATTCGTAAGTTTTAGTTCAAGATGACAGGTGCCATATTCCAAATTTATATCGGCGATAATGGATTCGACTGTTTCCTTAAGCCCTGAAAGTTCCTCCATTTTCAAAGTAGGACTAAGGGAATAACCTGTAATAATAAATCGATCCATCCTCTGCACCTCTTGTTCAACGATAGCTGGGATGGTAACCTTTTTATCATAAACCACCACTTCTACCAAGTATTGCGGTCCCTCTAAATATTCTTCTATTAAAATGAATTGTTCCGGATGTTTACGGTAAAGCCTCTTAATTCCATTATTAAACTCTGAAATACTATTAACGTATAATACATCCTTAGACCCATTGGATTTTGGAGTTTTTAATATTAATGGAAACAGATGTTTTAGCTCTCTCCCTTTTTCGTATAGCATTTCAATGGAACTTAACTCGGTAAAGAAGGGGGTATAGCTTTTATGTGCTAACAACCTCCTTACTGCTAATTTATCTGCCATAAACTTCAATGCTTCAAAAGTGAGGGATGGGTTACACAGAGTACTTGTCAACATTGCTGCCATGTAAATATACTCGTCTAAAAAGCTGATAAAGCAGCTGATTTTTCTACCCTCGGCAATAAGATTATCAACTTCCAAAAATATGTCTTCTTTATCAGACATGTTGATAAGGCGTACTTCATTAATTTCCGGATATTCATGTTTTTTCTCCCAAAAAAGTGACCGGTTTGTAAAAAGAACAGTGTGATAACCCAGCCGTTTTGCTGCTCTTATGCCTTCATAACTTGACCCTGTTTTATTTGTACCTAAAAAAACGATCGATTCCATATCTTTCACCTACAATCTCCCATCACCTTTTATGAAATACCCTGATACCATAAAATATTCTAGATTCAATTGTTGGTATAGGCATGTTCATTATTTCAATACAGTTATTTGACCAAAAAGTGGAAAGAATGATAGATGCCCGCATAAAAAATAGTGGACAAGAGTATAAAAAAACCAACAACGAAAAGTTGTTGGCTTGGTTTTTGGTCCATATATTTAGAAATATATAACAAAAATCAAAAGTGCTAAAACAATACGGTAAATCGCAAATGGTACAAGCTTAATTCTGTTAATCAGTTTTAAGAAGAAGCGAATTGAGATTAAGGCAAAAATAAATGCGCTAATAAACCCTGCAATGAAAAATGGTAAGGCGTCCATCGTCATATATTGCCAATTTTTTAGCAAGGAAATGAAACTAGCCCCAGCCATAATCGGAACTGCCATAATAAAAGTAAAATCTGCAGCAGCCCGGTGACTCAACCCTATTAATACACCACCGGAAATAGTTGAACCTGAACGTGAAAAGCCTGGCCATAATGATAAACATTGAATAAATCCAATGGTTAAAGCCTGCTTGTATGTGATTTGGTCTACGCTTTCTACCTTTGATGCTTTAGGCCGCATACGGTCAGCAATAATCATAAAAACAGCTCCGATAACAAGACCAATTAAAACCGTTTCAGTTGAAAATAAGTGTTCATCGATATAGTCTTCAAACAAAACCCCAAAGACTCCTGCTGGAATTAATCCGACGATTACTTGCGAGAGCTTAAGGCGGCCTCCTTGTTGTTGGCCAGAGAGCTTGGTTTTAATCCGCCCCATACCTAAAAGGTCAATAAATCGGTCTTTAAACGTTACAACAACCGCCAATATTGAACCTAGTTGTATAACAACTTTAAAAGAATTGGCCCCATACTTTCCTAAAAACTCTTTTGATTGAAGCCACATATCATCAACAATAATCATATGCCCGGTTGATGATACAGGAGCAAATTCTGTCAACCCTTCAACAAAACCTAAAATAATTGCTTTTAAAATTAATAGTAAATCCATGTTGTTAACTTCTCCTAACTTTTCTTCTTTTTGCCATGATAAGGATAATGAATAACCTCATCATTGTACTCAATTTTCCTTATCAATGGCAAATCTTTTTTTACAAAACTATTAACGTAAAAAGGGAATGAATTGTTTCACGTAATATTAAAAATAGGTTTTGTTAATCTAACCTGTTGATTTCCGCTCCAGGCGCTTCGCTTTCCGCTCCAATCAACAGGGTGCAATTCCACATTAGCTTTTGAAGAGGAACAAAATAAAAGCGGGGTTACTCCGTCCCGCTTGTTTCTATTGGTATTATTCGATTTACCCGGCCATTAAAGGTGTCTAACCAATAACCTTTTGTCATATCTGCAATCGCTACTCCTGTAGAACTTTGGGAACCAATGAATTTTCCTGCACCCAGGTAAATCCCTACGTGTCCATCCTTTTTGTATGTATCAAAAAATACCAAGTCCCCCGGCTGCATCTCCGTTATCTCAACGGGTGTTCCCTCATTTTTCAGCTGTTCTGTGCTGGTTCCAATTTTTATATCTGCTTGTGCAAACGCCCATTGAACAAAAGCTGAACAGTCAAACCTGCCATTTGCAATATCGTACTCATTCCGTCCCCCTCCAAAAACATAGACAGAGTTCCCTATAAATTTAAAACCTGCCAAAATTACCTTCTCGATCATTTCATTAGGAGATAATTCTACATCATTTAACCATTCTTCAGGGTCAATGTTGACTAGTCCCGAACTGGAAGCAAGTTCCATCCCTTGTTGTTGCAAATTGGCTTGTTCAGAGAGCTTTTGCTCCTCCCTTTTTTTCAGTTCTTCCTTTAATTTATCGTTTTGCTGCTTTTGCTCTAAAATGAGGGCATGCATTCCTTCTAATTCTGTTTTCATACTCTGCAGCTCAAGGAGTTTCGTTTTTACCGTGGATTGTTTTTTCTCTAAACTTTTTTTATCTTCCTCGTGCTGCTTAATTAGATTCTGATCAGCATCTACCATTGTTGCAACTGCGCCAACTCTGTCAAGAAAATCACCAAAGCTTAAGGAACCTAGCAAAACATCAAGATAACTTACTTTTCCTCCAGCTTCCTGAAACGTAAGCGCACGTTTTTTTAACACTTCGTTCCGCTTTAACACCTTTTCCTCTAGCAGGGTAATATCGGCTTCCAGTTCCTGTACTTCTTTTTGTGACTGCTTAATCTTTTCTTCCGTTTGTTTCATCATGTCATTGTTATCTTTTATAGCCTGCTCAACACGTTTTATTTGTTCTGTTAATCTATCTAGTTCATTTTTTACTTGATTTAACTCAACATTCGCTTCTAATATCTCTAATCGAATTTTTGACCGCTGATCTTTAATCAGCTGCAGGTTGTCATTTTCCTCTGCTTTAACATGAGGCATAAAAGTTGGACTTCCGACTCCAAACACTATGATTGCACAAATTGTCGTCATCTTCTTTTTCAAATTTATTCCCTGCTTTCCTTTTGCCAATTTACTAAGCTAATAAAAACGAACAGATGGAGTAGATTGACACTTGTTATGTAATCTAGCTTAATACCATTCTATTGCCTAAAATCATACTAATTACCCATTTTTACCAAAAATATCAATCATTTGAAGTATAACATATGATGTTATTAATTTAATAAAATAAATATTAAATTTATGTTTCAACAATCAACCGCTTTTTTTATCAAAAGTGTTCAAGGTTAACAAAAAAAACAGACCATTTAGACTGGTCTGCTTTCTTATTATAGTCACCTATGTTTACTTTGCTTTTACAAGCTCTTTGACACTGTTTTTCCCACGGTTTACAAGTTCCTTGTGGGTGTTTCTTGCCATTTTTACATATTCATTCGTAACCTGCTGCCATGCATTTCGACGCTCACGACTATAGGCGATACTTGTTTCTGTATTTTTTTCAAAGTTATCCTCTAATTGATCAATAATATGAAATATAGATTTAACTGGTGTAAGTGCAAGATTTTCTAATTGTTTTGTTACTTCTTTTAGTTGATTTTTAAGTTCTGAACGTTCATTCATTAATTCTGTTTCAATTTTTTCTTCTTCTTTTTGAATTTGTTCTTTACGGGCATTAATTTGATGGATTAATTCTGAAGTAACTTCTTTATTGGTTTTTCTGGCTTGGTCGTAAAGGTTAGCTAGTGACTTCCGGTATTGCTTGTTAAACTTTACTACTTCCTTCAACGCGTTAAAATAGGCATCTTCGCGACTTTCACGTAACTGCCTTGAGCGTTCCAAGGATTGCTCATATTGATTCCAAAGTGTATCAACAAATAAGTTTTCTGCAGCAGACTCTTTTGGTGTAGGAATTACTTTATCTTCGGCAACTTGAACCGCTTCACTTTTCTTCTGTGCCATGATCCTTCCTCCTCTTTTTACTGCTTACTTTCTCTATTGGATCCCTCTTCTGAAAAGATGGAATATAGAGCTCCAAGAAACTAGAATACATTTTAAAGAATTGATCCAACATCGATTGGTATGTTTCTAATTGATGAGCATAGCCATTTAAGTATGTAATACCTGCTTTTGTAATAGAATACCTTCTTTTTGCCGGCCCAGTGCCATTGGTATCCCATTCTGATGATACTAGTTCATCCTTCTCAAGTTGCCTTAACAATCTGTAAAGATTTCCCTGATCAATTGTTTTAAAGCCAAATGCCTGTAGTTTCTGACTTAGCTCATACCCATGGAGAGACATTCTGCTAAGAAGCAATAGAATAAATGGCAACACAAAATTTTTTGAAGGGTTGACAGTTTGATTGTCTTGATTTACCATTTCTATATCACCTCACCTATATGTATTTTACACCTATCGGTATTTTTTGTCAACTTGACAAATAGATGTTATTATAGGTTGTAACAATACGTTTGCACTATTCATAACTCGGCAATAAACCTTAATAAAACGAATGAAGGTGGTGCCAATTTGGTAAAAGCGAGTGTTAGTAAGTCGGGGGTTCCTTATTTACGTTTGGGCACTGGAGAACCATTAGTACTGATCCATGGTTTAGGTGAAGTAAAAGAAGGATGGAATAGTCAATACGAGTTAGCTGATCACTATGAGTTAATTATTCCCGATTTACGCGGTCATGGAGAGTGTACAAAAACAGATGGGATAACGATTCCAAACTTCGCTGCAGACATTGTTGGTTTATTGAATGAGTTAGAAATTGAAAACGCCCACATTTTAGGTTTATCTATGGGCGGTGCTGTTGCACAGGAAATCTACCGCCAAGCTCCAAGCCTCTGTCGATCTCTCATCCTTGTAAGTACATTCCACTTTTTCCCTAAAAGACTAAGAAGACTATTATTCAAAAGCAGAAAAACAAAGTTTGAATCCCTGCTGAAGGAAGGAAAACAAAAAACAGGTGCTGCCCACCTTGCCCTATATTCATGGAGTGAAGAGAATATAGAAAAGTTCAGTCGGTATTTTCAGCCAAAACCTCACATTTTTTTAAAATCACTAAAGGCCTGTCTTCAGGTTAATAACCTTAGCTTATTGCCAAAAATTAAGGTACCTACTTTAATCATAGGCGGCCAATATGATTCCATTTTGCCAGTTTGGATTCAACTTTGCATGCATAAGATGATCCCGAATTCCAAATTTATCATTATCAGAGAAACAGGACATGTAGCAAAATTAGAAGCAACAGACCGGTTTAATCTCCTGTTAAGAAAGTTCTTAAACCGGCATAAGGCTCCTGCTTAATTTATGATAAGCGGAGAGGATGGGGGTCCTTTCCGCTTATTAACCCATTATTTATATTTATATATTTCCTTTTATATTCCTTTAAAGGCAAATCGGTAAATTTCAGCAAGCTCCGTTACTAATGGCTGCTTCGGATTGGCAATGGTATCTTGGTCATCGAATGCATTTTCTGCAAGCATCGTTACTTTTTCATCAAATTCTTTTGTACTGATACCTGCTTCTGCTATACTCATTGGCATATCTAGTTCTTTTGTAAGCTTTAAAATTGCCTGTACCCATTCCTATTACGTCATTGAATAAGCTCCTTGAATAATCACCGCACGAAGGAAATGCGATAGCATTTTCGAGGATCTCGCGCCTTCCGCTCCAATCAACAATGAGCTTTAGCAGAGCCAATCATAAAAATATAACCTTAATGAATCTGGCTAAAATATAACATGTTGGTTCATGAAAACATTGTCGAATTTTGTATAAAAACGAATGAATATTCATTCATTGTTAAAAAATTCATAAAATGTTCAAAAACACAATAGAAAAACCCAAGACCTCATTAAAACAAAAGTCTTGGGCTTTATATCAACCTGTATTGCGCAAACCAGCAGAGATTCCACTAATAGTAAGAAGTACCTCTGTTAATAGCTCCTCGTTTGGCTCGTCCTGTTTTCTTAATTGCTTAATTAACTCTACCTGTAAAAAGTTTAATGGATCAACATATGGATTACGACGGTACACTGAATCCTTTATATTCGGAGTTTGATCAAGCAATTCGTTGTCACCGGTTATCCGAAGCAAAATCGCTTTAGTTCTATCATATTCTTCTAATATATTGGTAAAAATCCTTTCAGCGATCTCCTGATCCTTCACTAGTGTTAAATATTCCTTCGCAGTAGTAATATCTGCTTTCATCAATGCCATTTGAAGATTATCAATGGTCGAACGGAAAAATGGCCATTTTTCGTACATCTCCTGCAACAGCTGCAAATTTTGTTCATTTTCCGATGCAAACTTTTCTAAACCTGTTCCAGCCGCATACCACGCTGGGAGAAGCTGGCGGCTTTGTGTCCAGGCAAAAACCCATGGGATTGCCCTTAAGTCCTCAAAACGACCGCGATTCTTTCTACTCATTGGCCTTGAGCCAATATTTAAATCGCCAAGCTCCCTTAATGGTGTCGCCTCATTAAAATAGATCAGGAAGTCCGGGTCGCCAAAAACAAGAGATTGATATTTCGCTAAGGCTGCATCCGAAATCTCTTCGATCGCCTTTTCCCATCCTTTATCCCGTAAATTTCCTTGCTCTGCTTCTTTTGAAACATGGGCAACTGCCTTCATAAGTGTTGACGTTGCCTGTTCTAAGCTGCGGTAGGCGATATCCTCTAGTAAATATCGAGAAGAGAGTACTTCTCCCTGCTCCGTAATTTTAACCCCATCACCGATCGTTTCTGCAGGCTGGGAAAGAAGGCTCCGGTTTAGTGGACCGCCTCCTCGGCCAAGTGATCCTCCGCGGCCATGGAAAAATTTCAAGCCTACTTGATATTTTTTTGACATTTCATGAATTTCAAGTTGTGCTTTATATAGTTTCCAGTTTGCAGTCAGGGTTCCACCGTCCTTACTTCCATCGGAATAACCCAGCATAATTTCTTGTTGATCATTCAACTGTTTTAAATGATTACGATAACCATCCATTTGAAATAAGGTTTCCATAATCTTTGGTCCTGCTGTTAAATCATCGATTGTTTCAAGTAATGGAGCTACATTTAAGTGGCTTTCGACTGTACCATCCGCATGTAAACGATAAATTCCTGTTTCTTTCGCCAACACAAGCACTTCAAGAAGATCGCTTGGTGACTTTGTCATACTTACAAGATAAACGGAGATTGAACGTCGGCCAAATTCCTTATGAGCCTTATTAATCATCTGAAAAACATTAATAATTTGCTGAGTTTCAGCTGAATAATCTTCGTTTAATAATAGAACCGGCCTTGGGTCATTTAAAATCTTTTGTAAATGACTGACTTTTTCCTCTTCACCAAGATCAGCATAATTCTCAGTGATTCTCACTTTTCTGAGAATCTCACTAATGGCCGCTTCATGTTCACCGCTATGATTCCGAATGTCGAGTGTTGCAAGATGAAAACCAAAAAGCTGGACCTGTCTAATAAGTTTTTGTATAGATTTAAGTTCATGTTCCGCTGGATGATGCCTTTTAAGACTTCTCTTAACAATAAATAAATCGTTTAATAATTCCTCAGCATTTGCATAACCAATTTGTGATTTACCAACTTGTTTTACCCGCTCGATCATAACTGCAAACTTTCGTCGGTAAACCTCACCTTTAATTGGCCATCTTTTCTCTTCCGGCAGATACTTTTCTTCCTCTTCCTCTACTAATTGTAACAGTTCCTCACTCACTTCAACCCTTGTAGTGGAGTGGCTGTAGCGCTTCATTATATCCACTAGAACATTTTTATATTTTTTTAAGACTAATTTACGCTGCATATGAAGGGTTTCCCATGTTATTTCAGGGGTCACATTCGGGTTGCCATCCCGGTCTCCGCCAATCCAAGAACCAAAACGCAGAAAATTGGGCACGTCCCATTTTACTGAAGGGAATCCTTTTTCTAGACAACTCTCAACCTCTTGATGAATTTCAGGCAAAACATCGAATAAGGTCTGATCAAAATAATAAAGGCCATTTCTTACCTCATCCAGAACGGTCGGTTTATGGTGGCGCAATTCGTCTGTCTGCCATAAAATAGTCACTTCATTAAATAAACTTTCATGAAGCTTACTACGTTCCCTCTTTGTCAGCAGCGGATGGTCTAACTTCTTTAAAGCTTCAGCAATCCGTTGTTGGATTTCAAGGATTGACCGTTTCGTTGCTTCCGTTGGATGTGCTGTGATAACCAGTTCAAGTGACAATGTATTCAATAAATCTTGAATAATTTCTTCACTGATATTATTTTCCTTTAGTGAATTCACCGCACTTTCAATCGAATTCGGCTGAACAATCTTATCATCCTCAAGCTGGTACTGTCTTCTCCTGCGGATTCGGTGGTTTTGTTCAGCTACATTAATCAAATGAAAATACATAGAAAATGCGCGAATCACTTGCTTTCTCATTGGTGTTGGTAAGCTGGTAATTTCCTGTTTCAGATCAGCATATATATCTTCATCGAATTGGCCGCGGAGGGATTTTGCCATTAATCTTATTTTTTCAACCTTTTCTAATAATTCGGTCCCGCCATGATTAACAAGAATTTCACCCAAAATCTGACCTAATAATTTAACATCTCGGCGCAATGGAAGACTGCTGTCTTTTTCCCTTACTTCTGTTGCCATCATTCTCACCTTCTCATTTATAGAATAATTATAAAATTTTATCTATTAATATAACATAACCTGTCCTACCTTGTTAAGAACTGTTTAGCTAAAAAAAAGCTGCAGCCCAATCTATAAGTGGCCGCAGCACGATTTATTATTTCTTTTTAAAGTCTTCAAGTTTTGAAGAAATGGCCGCGGCCACTTCCTCTGTTGATTTGGGAAGGGCATTTTTAAACAGAGTGTTAGCTAAAGAACCTAGTGCCCCGCTGGCATTGATTTCAAGAAATCCAATCAGTTTTGTTTTATTATGTTGGATGGCCACAGCTTCTAAATATCCTTCTCCAACATATTTTTCGTTGGAGCGTCTTAATTCAAAAGTTACCCTTGACGGCTCATTCCATTCCTTAATGTCAATCAACAAACTAATTTTC
Source organism: Neobacillus sp. Marseille-Q6967 (assembly GCF_946151075.1). Lineage (GTDB taxonomy): Bacteria > Bacillota > Bacilli > Bacillales > Cytobacillaceae > Neobacillus. The sequence goes on from NZ_OX267715.1 coordinate 2,844,173, forward strand.
TTTTTCATAATACCCAGGTCACTTTTAAATTCCCAAAAAATTAACCGCTCATTCCTTATCTCATGGTACAAATAACCTGGTACAAGTGGTGCCCAGTTATTCGCATCCCTGACGAAGTCCCAGATTACATCGATAGGGATAGCTAATTCTACTTGTTGCATTTCGCTTGGCATTTTGTATCCCTCTTTCAGGCAAGATAAAAGACCTTCAATTTGAAGGTCTTTTTTATAGATATATGTTAAGAATCTGAATTATAGAAGGATTTATTTTTTAAGGAGAGACTTCGTAAGAAATTCATCTATCCGATTTGCTGCAACTGACAATCGCTCAGACGGCTGAACTAATGCAATTCGAACATATCCCTCTCCTTGTTCCCCAAATGCATCACCAGGTACCACTGCAACACCTGCTTCATCAATTAATGCAAAAGCAAATTCCCGTGAGCTCCAGCCCGGAGGAATCTTTACCCAAAGAAACATCGTACCCGGCGATTTTTCCAAAGACCAGCCGCTTTTATTAAGCCCTGTGATCAACGTATCCCTGCGAATCTCATACTCTCTGACTTGTTCTTCAAGCATTGAAAAATCGGAAGTAAGAGCAGCAACTGCAGCTTTTTGTATTGGATAAAATACCCCATAATCGATATTCGATTTTAAGGAAGCTAAAATGGACAAGGCTTTTTCGTTGCCGACAACATAGCCTATCCTGCAGCCTGCCATATTAAAGGTTTTTGATAATGAATTAAATTCAATACCAACCTCTTTTGCACCTGGAATCATCATAAAGCTAATTTGTTCATGATGGTCAAAAATCAATTCAGAATAAGCAAAATCATGGACCACCAAAATATCATGCTGCTTCGCAAATAGAATAACCTTTTTAAAGAATTCCTTATCCGCCAGTGCTGTTACCGGGTTCCCAGGATAACTAAGAATCATCATTTTGGTCTTTTCCAATACGTCTAGTGGTATCTCTTCAAGTACCGGTAAAAAGCCGTTTTCTGCTTTTAATGGCATGGGATAAATCACACCGCCGGCGATGGTAACACTTGCTTCATAAATTGGATACCCAGGGTCTGGAACTAATACTATATCTCCCGGGTTTATCATCGCAGTAGCCAAATGTGCTAGTCCATCCTGTGAGCCCATTAATTGAAGAACTTCTTTTAATGGGTTTAGTTCGACTGAATATCTGTGCCGATAAAAATAAGAAACTGCTTTATTAAACTCTGGTATTCCTTTTAACGTATAGCCATAATTTAATGGATCTTTTGAATATTTTACGAGGGTCTCAATCACAAAAGCCGGAGGAGGTAAATCTGGACTTCCGACACTTAAATCAATAACATCCATACCCCTATTCATCGCTTGCATTTTTCGGTCTGCCATTTCTTGAAAAATACTGGCGGACATTTTTTTGACTTTTTCAGAAGCAACAAGATTCATAGTAGTCACCTTCTTATCATTATTGGAATATTAAATTATTTTACCAAAATTTTTATTATTTATAAAATTAAAATTTAGAAGCTGGAAATGTTGTTAAACAGATTCGTATCTTTTATGATTGAAAATATAAACTACCAGATTTACAGTTGGAGGCTGTTGGCCGTGAAAGTTGCTCAATATTTATTATTCTTTTTAGGATTAACCTTTTTCGGGTTAGGGAATGCGATTGCCGTCAAAGTAAAATATCTTGGGCTGCACCCTTGGGAGGTCTTAAATGTAGCCCTTTATCAACATTTAGGACTTACTATTGGCACCTGGGGAGTCATTTGTGGACTGGTATTGATCATGGTCTCTTTTTTTACGGCTCGAAAATATATAAAAATTGGAACCTTTTTAAATGCTCTATTTATTGGACCGATTATGGACTTTTTTCTATGGACTGATATTTTACCAGATGCAACCCATACTTGGGTTGATTATGTCATTCTTCTTTCAGCAATCGTAATTGCGGGGATCGGCGGGGGAATGTATGTAGCTGCAGGATTAGGTGCAGGACCGCGTGATGGTTTCATGCTGTTTATCTCTGAAAAGACAAGATTTACGGTTAGTCAAGCACGGATTCTGGTTGAAAGTATTGTCTTAATTGTTGGCTTTTTATTAGGAGGACCTGCTTTTATAGCAACCTTCCTCTACACATTTATCCAGAGCCCTGTTTTTCAGCGCTCTTTGTATCTCTTTAAGAATCTCATTGACTATATCCGAAATAAGAAAAGCAGTGAAAGTGTGTCTTTCTAAGACATACCTTTCACTGCTTTCATTATGATATAATCTCTACTCTTTCAGTGTTAAAGTCCCGATAATATTTAGGGTTCGTCATTTCATTAAGATGCTCGAAATGTGTTCCAGCAAAATAGTCTGATAATTTCCCTTCATAGACTAATTCCAATGAGGAGGAGGATTTTATATCATCTGGGGTGACAAGTGACAATGGTTTATTTTTTTTAATCGTTATGCCTGATTCCTCAAGAAGAGCCGCAACAAAATGTGAGCAAAAGAAGGCATTTTTCCGGTCATACTCGAAATTAAACATGACAGCAAACAACCCCAGAAGGTTATAGCGATATTCGCGTTTATTTTCCTCAATTTCCTTAATTTTTTTGCAAATGGCGTCATATTGACGTTCAGAAATCGTACAACAGTAAATAGCAGAATCAGCATTTTGAAAAATTCCGCCGCGAATATTTTCCCTTACGAATCCAGCCAAAAAAGGATTGCGAGGCCTTTTCCGGCCAAAACTGTATACATCCCATAAATGTTCATCCAACGCAATTGACGCATGATTATGAGGTTTTTTCGTATAAAATTTAATCATTTTCGTTAAGACGGTTCCAGTGTCAGTAAGAATTACATAAACCTTCCTCATCCTTTTCTCCCCCTACATTTTATCTACAGGAAGGGACTTCTCTTTTTCAATCCCTCTTTTATTCGAAAATTCAGCAAATAAAATCCACTCTATATTCCTCATATTCTTATCATAACGTTTATGTGAATAGGATAAACAATCCCGAGAATTATTTTCCAATACGACCTGCGACCTAGTAACAGATTCATATTAACAATGACCTATACATTATAATTTACTAAATAAAATTCAGCATAGATACTCATTTTTCCTGTTTTTTTATAAAAACTTCCATCTTTTATCACTCCTGCATAAAATATTACATTCTTAACGTTAGGAGTGTGAAAGATGGGATTATATATAAATAAAAATAAACATCCAGATGTATATAAAAACCAATTAAAGGTCACAGGAAATAATCAGAACTTCATGAAGAAGGATTCTCTCACAGAAATCATAGACGAACAACAAAAAGCAAATGTTTCCTTAATGAAAGCTCTTGATGAACTAAAGGGGCGTTTTCTCGAACAGGAGGATGTACAAGCCAGCCATCGAAACATTGTCAGCGGGCAGCTCAATGAACTTCACCTTAACCACCAAAAACAAAAGGTATTCGAGGAACAAGTAATCTTATGGCTAAAATCGCTTGATGATAAAAACACAAATCTTCAAGCTTCCAACAAACAGTTAACTTCACAAATAGACGAACAACTGGAATGGCAAAAGTCTATGACAGAGAAATTCTTGAAACAAGAGGATTTTCAAGCTGAAGTATTAAGCAGATTAGACAAACAAGAAGCATTAACGGAGAAGATTTTCCGGCAAATTAATCATATCCGTTCCATTCTATTTGAAAGAACCAACTATTTAGCTGAGAAAATCGACGAAGGTTACAAACTTACCTCAAGCTATGTATACAATTTAATGACCGGATCTGATCAGGCTTTAACATTTTATCTGCTTAATAAAAAACAAAAGAACAAAACGTAATCAACAAAAGAGGCCTATTCAATGAGAATAGGCTTCCATTTTTGATAATATTTTCCGTTGGTTTAATATACTAAGAAATTTTCTTTAATTCCTCTGTTAAGCGGAGGAATGCATCTTTGTTTCTTTCTTGTAAGGAACGGTCGATTTCCTTACGGAGCGTTTCCCGTCTAAATTCTTGCAAGACGCTGCTTAAAAACATTTCAGCAATAACAGAATCGTTGTTTTCATTAGAATGTTGTGGAGAATTTAATAATCTCTTTTCCATGGAAATCAACTCCTTACGCTTTTTATTATTATACTCTTAGTTTTCTAAAAATTCAAATATTTTTTCTTGTTATTATTATTTTTTTTTGGGGGGTCGGTGACAGGCACCATAAAAAGACAGAGTCCACCTGGGGTGGACACTGTCTTTAGTTGATTTGACTTTGAAATAACGAGTTTCGCTGGTTGTATTTTGTGACGAGTTTTATTAGGATTAGATTGGTGATGAGCAGGAATAGGCCGGTAATAAACAATAGCATTGGGCTTAGGAAGAAGAGTCCGCTGGCTTGGCTGATGACCACCCCGACAACAGGTAAGACAAGAATTCCGCCAAATTGCTGGGCTTCCTGGAATGATTTTACCTTTGCCGATATGAACACACTCAAAATAATAGTAAACAATACAAGCATTGGAATTACCCATAACATTAAGATTAACCAAGTAGAGTTACCAATACTACTTCTTTAAAGTATGAGTACGTAATACTATTTACAAGAATTAAGTTTAATAGGTACGCAGTAAAAGTAATCCCTGAAGCCGGAATGAACGAGGATAGGACCTTCCCTATAAATAATTCTTTTATGGAGATGGGTGCGAACAATAAAGTTTCTAACGTATTTCTTTCCTTTTCTCCGACAAAACTATTTGCAGCCGTCACCATTGAATTTATAATCGTCACCATTAAGAAAAATGGAATCATCATAAACGTTAAGAATAAATAAACAAATTTATACTCTAAGCTGGGCAGGCTTGCCAGTTTATTTCTCATATCTTCGTCTGGAAAGTTACTGATAAACGCATTAATTGGTTTTTCAACTTCATTAGTAGACTTGCCGATTATTTCATAATACAATCCTAGATAGGCAATGACTGCCGGTACAACAATACATAATAACACTGCCACAATAACCATCGGTATCCAAACCTTTTTAGATGAGAAGGTTGCTTTTAAATCCTTCTGTGCTATGGTGAAAATGATGTTTTTATTCACCTTTCTCCCCTCCTCTAATTTTAAAATAAAGGGCCTCAAGACTTCGATTCGTAATTTCACTATTATGGACCCAAGCTTCACTTAAAATAGTTTTTAATAGAGGAGTAATCTCATCCTTAGACCTCAATGTGAATTCAATTCGGTTATTTGCTATTCTTTGAAAAGGATAGCCTTTGTACAATTTATCATCAGGAGGCTTAAGTCCTGTTTCTACTGCCAATTTAATTTCCGTTAAATATTTCTTCTCTAACTCTATTTTTGTACCTTTTTCAATGATACTGCCTTGATTCAGAAACAAATACGAATCACAAATGGTTTCTAGCTGATGCAAAACATGTGAACAGATTAAAATGGTGACACCTTCCTCTTGATTCACTTTCCGTAAATAACCGATTACATCGTTTATTCCTTCAGGGTCTAAGCCATTTGTTGGTTCATCAAGAAACAAAAGTCTCGGCTTATGCAATAACGCTTTAGCTAGAGCGATTCTTTTTTTCATTCCCGTTGAAAAGCTGCCGACTAATTGATCCTTGTGCTTCAACATATCAAATTGTTCTAATAGATAAACAATTCTCTCTGGCTGATAGGCATTATAAATTTTCGCAAAAAAAGCAAGATTATCCCAAGCAGTCATATCATGATACAGACTGGCACTTTCAGTAACAATTCCCGCCTTTTTTCTTATTTTATCTCCCTGTGACTGTGGATCAAAACTCATCACTCTCATCGTTCCGCTCGAAGCATCAATTACCCCATTTAATAAGCGTATCATCGTTGTTTTCCCTGCTCCGTTGGGACCGAGCAAACCATTTATACTGCCTTCCTTTATTGAAAAGGAAACATCCTTTAGGATTTCACGATTATTAAAATGTTTACTAACCTGAACGGCTTCAATAATATCTCTCAAATTTACCTCCCCCAATCTTCACCTACATACGTTAAACGTAATAATTTGCGATTTCGTTCATTAAAAATAATAATTATTTTTAACAAAAAGGTTTCTTAAATTTTTCGCCGAATTGATTTTTAAAATAAAAATTGTAAGGAGAATAAAAATGGCAGATCGTAAAGGTTCAATCCTTGTTGTTGAGGATGAAGAAAAGATTGCAAGAATATTAGAACTAGAACTTGAATATGAAGGTTATGCCGTCACAAAGGTTTTCGATGGTCTTGATGCTCTTGAAGCCTGTAGAACTAAAAGCTGGGACTTAATTTTATTAGATGTCATGCTGCCTGGATTAAGCGGTATTGAAATCCTAAGGCGAATCCGAAAAAATGATCAAATAACCCCAGTTTTGTTATTAACAGCAAAAAGCTCCGTTGAAGACAAGGTATCCGGTCTTGATTTAGGGGCAAACGACTATATTACAAAGCCGTTTCAAATTGAAGAATTACTTGCAAGAATTCGGGCGGCGTTAAGAAATAAACAGACAGAACAACCAGAGGTAGATGGTGAGATTCTTAGTTTTTCAGATTTGAAAATCAACCAAAAAACAAGAGAAGTGAAAAGAGCAGATGTGGAAATTGAATTAACCCCTAGGGAATATGATTTACTTGTATACCTAATGAAACATAAACGCCAAGTATTAAACCGGGATCAGATTTTAGAGGCTGTATGGGGATATGACTTTTTCGGTGATACAAATGTAGTCGATGTTTATATTCGCTATGTTCGGAAAAAAATTGACCTACCTAATCTGCCAGTGTTAATTCACACTGTCCGCGGGGTTGGATATGTTATGAAGGATTCCAAATGAAACTAAGAAATAAAATCAATCTATATACAGCCTTTCTATTCGCCTTATTATTAATTTTAATGAATATCACCATCTATCTGTCTTTTAACAAATTAATTCTTGACAGTGAATTATCCACGGCCAACAAAGAAATAGAAAAAGTCACAGAAAATATTGGAAAATCGTTAGGTGCTGTCCCGGAAGGAGCACTGCTTAGGTCATATGTTCCGATTAACGGAATGATTCGGCTTGTCAGTCCAGATAATGAAAGGATATCTGCAGTAACGAGTCCAACTGAACAGGAGCTTAGTAAACAAAAGGCGGTTTTCTATAATAGTGAACTAAGTAAAACAATCGAATATATAAACCGGGAATACATCTTTAGCTCAATGCCGATTATTATGCCAGACGGTACGGTTGCAAATCTCCAGATTACAAAGAGCCTGAAAACTGCAGCCAATATTTTATCAATATTGCGTATTGTCTTATTCATGGTTACACTTTTGGCATTGATTCCAGTGCTGATATCAAGCAGAGTTCTATCAAACCTAATTACAAAGCCAGTCAGCTCAATGATTAATACAATGACTGACATAAGACAGAGCGGGCGTTTTAAGCGGTTAAAACTTGAGGGGAACTCAAAAGACGAATTGTTTTTAATGGGTGAAACTTTTAACCATATGATTGACCTATTAGAGGTAAACTTTGAAAAACAAGAGCAATTTGTATCTAATGCATCTCATGAATTAAAAACCCCGTTAACCATCATTGAGAGCTATGCTAGTTTGTTGAAAAGAAGAGGCAAGGAGGAACCTAAACTGTTTACTGAAGCAGTCGAAGCAATCCATTCTGAAGCAATACGGATGAAGGATATGACTGAACAGCTGCTGATGCTGGCAAAAAATAATGAACAGTGGGATATCGAAAAAAGTCAGATTAATTTAAAAATGTGGATTCAACATACCATAAAAGGATTTGCTGATGCCTATCAGCGAAAAATTGAAATGGTTGAAGGCACCCCATCGCCCATCATGATTGAAACGGACGAGAAAAAATTAAAACAGCTGATCTTTATTTTTCTTGATAATGCACGGAAATACAGTGATGATATCATAAAGATTGAAATCGGAACCAACTACAAAGATGATGTCTACATTAAAATAATCGACCGTGGTATTGGTATTCCTCCTGAAGAACTCTCTAAGGTATTTGATCGTTTTTATCGTGTTGACAAGGCTAGAACAAGAAGACTTGGAGGAACAGGTTTAGGATTATCAATTGCAAAAGACATCGCGGATGCCATTAATGCTGAAATTCAACTATCAAGTGAAGCAGGGCGCGGAACCACCGCCACCATCTCATTAAAAAAAAGTTAAAAAAATTTGCTAATTCTCATCTATTTCTCATTTTTATTTAAGAAAATAGATGGTAAGAAGGTGGTGATATTTTTGAAAAAAGTACCATGGTTTTGGCTGTCCATCCTCTTAATATTTACAATCATTCTTTTTGTCAGCTGGCAGCAATTTAGCAAACTCACACCTGCTGCAGACTTCCTGACAGAAAAGGAAGCAATAGATCTTGTTGAAAGTCGATATCAAGGACAGGTATCGGAGATAAAAATGATGGATCAGCAATACAATATAGAATTAGAAAAACAAAATAAGCTTTATACCATTAATCTTGATGCTGAAAGCGGAAAAGTATTGAAGTTTTCAGAAGCTAAAGCAACTCAGCCAACACCCGCTCCCCAAAACAAAGATGAGTTAACAGAAGAAGAAATTAAAAAAATTATTCTCACTCAAGTAAATGGCGCTATTACTTCCTTAGAAAAAAAGCTAGACAAACAATCACCCTACTATCAAGCAGTCGTGGATAGTCCAGACCAACAGACAACCATTTTAGTCGATGCAGTGTCTGGTAATATAATCTCCTCCGAATCGAATAAAAAAAATGAACCAGCAAAAAAATTAAAAGAATCAGATGCAATCAATATTGCCCTTAAACAAGTACAAGGAGAGGTAGACAATATTTGGCTGGAATCTATTGATGACCAAACCTATTATCTTGTTGAAATTGAAACACCGGATGATCAGGAAGCGGTCATCCAAATACATGCAATAACCGGAGAAGTCTTTTCTGTTACTTGGGATGATCGAAAACACGAGGAAAAAGAGAAAGAAGATGACGACGATTAAGCAAAGGAAAGAGGAAAAACCTACTAAAGCTGCCGATTCTCATTAATTTCTAATGTTTCTATTCTTTTACTCTCATTTTTGCCGGATATACTGAAAGTGTAGAAAGGTATTAGGAAAAAGGAGGAAATAATAATGAAAAACAAATTTTTAATTGGTGGATTGGCAGCTTTACTAGTCTTAGGTAGTGCAATAGCAGTAGGTGCTTCAAAAAATGATACTCAACCAGACGACTCCATTCATCTAGAGGATAAACAAACTACTATGAATTCCGGAACTCAGAAACTACCGGAAATTACGGAAGGCCAGGAGATAGAGCTTGAGACGGAACATGGGCAAACATTTTATAAAGTGGAAACGGATGATAATCAGAACGCTTCAGCCAATTCTAATGCAGGAAGTACTTCCATTTCAGTTGAAGAAGCATCCAAAATTGCAACCAATAAGGTAAACGGTACGATTACGAAAGTTGAAAAAGAAGTGGAACATGGCAGGCTCGAATATAAATTTGAAATACAATCCAGCCACGGAGAAGTTGACGTAAGAGTAGATGCGGAAACAGGTAAAATAACTAGAATTGACTATGATGATGATCAATATGAAGATGACGATTATAAAGCGGATGACAACGATGATAAATATGATGACGATGACGATAAAAAGTAATCGATCATATCAAAAAGAGACAATCAGATGAATTGTCTCTTTTTTTGGCCTTATTTTGAATTTGTTAAAACTTTATAGCTTTCCTCAAACCGTCCAAATAAGTTTTTTTGATAATTTCTAGCAGATGCAATATATTGGTTGGTGACTTTTTCCCAGCCACTGCGCTGTTCCCGTGCATACTTGACAAGGTTTTCGCTATTTTCTTCTAAGTTATGGTCTAATCTGTCTAAATATTCAAAAGTTACCTTTACTGGAGTCAATGCCAGCTTTTCCAAGCGATTGGAAACGTCTTGAAACTGCTCAGTTACTTCGTACGAATTTTCATCACGTTTTAGGAAAGTACCAGATACACCTTTTACAATCCCATCATTTGTTTTTCTAGATTCCTGATATAACTTCACAAGAGTGCTTCTAAATTGTTTATTTACGCTGACTGTCTGTTTTACAGCGTTTAGATAGGCATTTTCCCGACTCTCCCTGTATTTTCGGGACCATTCTAATGATTGTTCATATTGATTCCAAAGAGTATCCACTAGTGTGTTGGTATTGCTTGTTTCTTCTGTTAAATCTGCTGCTTTCTTAGTCATCTTATACCTCCCTGTTTTCCATAAAAATAGTTCGAAAATATTCTGTCATCCCTTGCTTGTCTATATATGTAATTTACACCTATGTGACATATTTTGTCAACCAGGAATATATAATAAACTAATCATAATTAAAAATATGTTTATACGGTATAAATGATGGAAACAAAGGTTATTAAAAAAACCAATAGGAGGAATACATTTTGGTAAATGTATTTAAAAGCTGCTCGGGAATACCTTATTTGCGGCTCGGTGCTGGTGAACCTTTAGTTTTTATCCATGGTCTTGGCGAGATAAAAGAAGGCTGGAGTAATCAATTTGAATTTGCAGATCAGTATGACTTAATCATTCCGGATTTACGGGGGCACGGTGAATACGATTCACCCGGTGAAATCTCCATACAACATTTTGCTCAAGATATCATCAGCCTTTTAAAAGGACTTAATATTGAAAACGCACACATTTGCGGCTTATCGATGGGAGGTATGGTAGCACAAGAAATTTTTAGGCAGGCACCCGAAATCTGCCGCTCTCTAATGCTCGTGAGCACTTACCATTATGCACCTAAACGTCTTGGGGATTTATTTTTAAAATATCGCAAAGCCAGAGCGGAGTCTCTTCCTCTTCATGTACAAAAAGACATCGCAGCCAAAGTCTGCCTCTATTCCTGGACAGACAAAAACTTCGAGGAATTCAGCAAATTTTACAAGCCCAATAAAGAATTTTATTTAAAGTCAATGAAGGCATGCCTGGAAGTAAATAATATCTGTCTGCTTCCTCAGATTAACGTGCCAACTTTAATTATAGGCGGACAATATGATTCCGTTACACCCGTCTGGATTCAACTTTTAATGCATAAACAAATTAAGCACTCAGAGTTTGTGATTTTTAAGAATACCGGCCATATCGCAAAACTAGAAGCAAAGGATGCCTTCAATCAAGTACTTCGAAGCTTTTTAAGTAAACATAAAACGGCAAGTTAGGGAGGAAGGAAATTTCCTTCCTCTCCCTGTTGCCCACAGATAAATTATATGGTTTGTTTACGTACTTTATTACACTATAATATCAAAGAGGATTTGAGCGGCTAGATACCCAGCCATCGACAATGTCAGCAAACATACCAGATAAAGCGAGCCCAACATGCCCTGCTTCTACTGAAATATATGTTTTATCCTCACTCGACACCAAGTCCATAATCGGTTTACTTTGATCCTCTAAAATTAAATTATCCCGAGAGCCGGAAACAACAAATAAATTGGCTTTAATATTGCTCAAGTCTACCTTTTTATTACCAACAAGCAGCTCCCCTTTAATCAGCTTGTTTTCTTTAAAAAGATCATTGCCTAATTGTCGATATGCCTCCCCGGCAAAAGGAACTTGGTCTAGGGTCCACTTATTCATGCGGCGCCATTTGTCTACATACCGTTGATCATACGCTCGACTTAAAAGCATGGTATAGTTTGTAAAGTAAATCGGTGCGCCAATTGCCCGGAACATTCCTTCAACAAGAGCAGGCGGGATGACACCATAAACATCTATAAACCGGTCAAAATTAAAATGGCCTTCCCTCATCCCCTCTGCCCATTTATCTGGTCCGATAAATGGCCCAAAATCGATTGGTACGGTAGCAACAATTAAATTTTTTATCGGCTCTTCTGCAACTGCAGCATAAATGGAGGCAATGGTCCCCCCTAAACAGTATCCGACTAATGTTATTTCATCCGCTCCCGAATGACGGACTGCCCTTTTTACCGCCGTTTTTAAATACTTTTCAATATAGGTGTCCAGGCCAATTTTTTTATCTTCGTATCCAGGCGTACCCCAATCTAATAAATACACTTCATAGCCCATATTTGTTAGTTTTTCTATTACACTCGCTTTAGGGGCGATATCCAAAATATAGGGCTTGTTAAACAACGAATATACGAAAAATAAAGGAATCTCATATTTTTTCTGTTTAGCAGGATAGTGCCATAAGACGGATTTATTTTTCCGCCAGACTTCATTCCTTGGAGTATGGCCAACCTTTGGCTCCGGCTCACTTAACAATTGCAAAACATGAGCCCACCGCTTCGTTTCTTTTTCATAATCAAAAGTCGGTACTAAACTTTTTATAGGTGTTTCTACAGTCACTATTGTCCCCCCTCTCACCTTTATTTAGCTGCCCCAGAACCGGCTAATTCTGGCTGCTCAGTCTTTTCTTTATCCATAAACAATTTCAGAAGCTCGAATTCTTCTTTAAAACTATTTAGTTTAGACAATTCTTGTTTCATTTCCTGAAGTTCTAAGTGTAAACTGTTTGTATCTGCCAGCTCTTTTTTTGTTTTGATTAGCTCTGTTTTTAACTGCTTTGTTAGTTTAATAATTTCCTTTGATACTTCTACAACGCTTTCAATTTCTTTACTTTGGGCTTTAACAGAATCCTGTACATCCCAAATCTGCTCTTCGAGGGCTTCAATTTTCTCTTCAGCTTGAATCGTCAGGGCTGCGACATTTTCCACATCATGTTTCGTCGGCAAATTCAACAGACTGGCAAGTGCCTCTTGATTCTTTTTAAATCTTTCTAGGTTTCTTGCATGAAGTTCAGTCCCGAGATTGGACATTTTGATAAACTCGTTGTTATTCGTCCAAAGATAAATAAAATCGTTTAACTGTTTTTCCCATAGCAAACTATATTTATGGATCATTTCATATGGGTCGTATTGTTTTTTATCTGTCATATCCCTCACCCCTGATTGTTATGATTTAGATGGTTCTGTCGGACTTTTCATATATTTTTGAAATGGAAAAAGAGCGGTTTTCACTTGATTAGCAAATAAATTAACAAAGACCCTTTGATTTTCATAGATTACATTTGATGTTTTCTTTACACTATCAATATATTTTTCTCTTGTGTTTTTCCTTAATGCCATATATTGTTCAACTGCTCCTAAGTACTTATCTAATGCCTGACCGCTTGTTAAAGCACGGATAGGTGTGGTAAGCAGCGAAGCAGTTCTGTGCTGGATATCATCTACTACCTGATTGATTTCCTCGTAAGACTTAATAGGGAAGAAATGCTGAATGGCAGTAGTGGTTACCAATAGTTCCTCTCTTGCTCCCTTTTCCCAGGCACGAAGTTCTTTGTTAAATTGTTCTGTGATCGTATTAACATTATCTTGGTTGCGTCTAACCATTTCAACATAATGTCTTGTAGCCGACAAGAAGGCTTCATCACGTTCGTTAAATCTTTTAGCCCATGCGTCTAATTCTGTAAATGCCGCTTTCCATACCATTTCTAAGCTGGAAAGTTGTTCTTCCTGGTCTACTTCAACTTCTTGGCCAACTTCTTTTTTTACCATTATATCTCCTCCTGGTCATCATTGAATAATAGCTTTAAGCTGTCTAGCTCCCTTTTTAGTGAACACATTTTGTTTTCTTGCAGATGTTTAATCTCTGGACCAAAAACATTTACCAATTCTTTCAAAGATTCTCCTAACACTCGCATTTGTAAATGGTTTTCCTGCAATATTTTATTAAGTAGAAACATGGTATCCTCAAGATGGTCAATTTTCCCCTCATAATCTACCTTTTTAACTGCAATCACAGCATACGCATCCTTATCTGGGATATTTAAGATGCTTAACCATTGTGTGACCATATTCCTGCTGGTTAAAATATGGTCTAAATGGATTTCAAGCGCTTTCCCAAAAGCAAGTGTAAAGGTGTGACAATTGGTATAGTTATGGATTCTTCTATTAAGTTCTTTTTCTAGATTTTTATAATAAGTTTCAAATTCTAGGTGCTTGGAATCCATAAAAAACCTCTTATCTAACCAGTTAGTATGTAATTTTAGGATAAAGAACTTTGTGTTTTAAGTCAATTTGAAAATGAAGAAATATTCAAATAATTTATTGAACGCCGGCAGTTGCTCCGCCATCTACAACTAAAACATGTCCATAGACATAATTTGATGCATCAGATGCTAAAAATAATGCCGGTCCCTTCATATCATCATCCGATCCAAAACGCCCGGCAGGTGTTCTTTCAAGAATTTTTTCTCCAGAATAGTCGAGAACCATTTTTGCCATTTTTGTAGGAAAAAATCCTGGGGCAATTGCGTTAACATGAATATTATAGGGAGCCAGTTTAACAGCTAAATCCTTTGTAAAAGCAATTACAGCACCCTTGCTTGTCGAATACCCGATTGCATCCATTACATTTGGATCCTGACCGCCAAGGCCGGCAATTGAAGCAATATTAATGATCTTGCCAGATCCCTGTTCCTTCATGATTTTCCCTACAGCTTGGGAAAATAAAAATATGGCCTTTAGATTGATATCCATCACTTTATCCCACTTATCAGCTGGCATCTCCAACGCAGGTGCTCCCCAGCTTACTCCGCTGTTATTGACTAAAATATCAATTCTCCCAAACTCTTTGACAGTTTCGTCCACAACATATTGAATGTCCTCTGGGCTGGAAACATCACATTTTAACGCCAAGGAACGAACCCCTTTTGCTATTAAGGTTTCACTTACTTGCTGACATGCTTCCAGATTTCTTGAACATACTACTACGTTTGCTCCGGCTTCTGCATAAATTTCTGAAATTTGCATGCCCAAACCTCTTCCTCCACCGGTCACAATCGCTGTTTTTCCTTTTAAGCTAAATAATTCTTGGAAACTCATTTCTTTTCCTCCCTTTGTTATTAAGCTTTTATTTTCAACTTTTCTTGGTCTCTTAAAACTCTTCTTAAAAGCTTACCAACTGTTGATTTTGGTAATTCTGCTAGTATTTCAACATCTTTTGGTGCCTTGTACGGAGCAAGATTTTCCTTACCAAACTGTTTTATTTCTTCTTCGGTAATGGAATAGCCAGGCTTCAATTTTACAAACGCTTTCACTGTTTCACCGCGGTATGGATCCGGGACTCCAATAACTAGGGCTTCTTCCACAGCTTCTAACTGATAGAGAACCTCTTCAATTTCACTAGGGTAGACATTATAGCCGCTGGCAATGATCATATCTTTTTTACGGTCGACGATATAAAAGTAGCCATCTTCATCCATCTTGGCAACATCACCAGTGTGGAGCCAGCCATCTCTTAACACGGCTTCCGTTTCTTCCGGGCGGTTCCAATAGCCTTTCATGACCTGTGGACCTTTAAGTATGAGTTCACCGGCTTCTCCAACAGGGGCATCTACGATACCATCATTCGTTTCATGGATGATTCTGGCAATGGTACTTTGAACTGGAATCCCGATACTTCCATACTTCCTTGGAACAAACGGAGGACTAAAAATGGCAGTTGGAGCTGACTCCGAAAGTCCATAACCATCAAGCAGCCTTGCTCCCGTTCTTTTTTCAAATAATTTTGCTGCTTCAACTGGCAATGGTGCACCGCCGCAGCTTATGTAATAAAGTTGGTCAAATCCACACTCTTCGAGACCAGGTTGGCTATTTAAAGCAAAAAACATGGTTGGAACGCCGGACATTTGAAAAGGTTTTTCCCGCTTAACTGTTTCCATAACCTCTTTAGGATCAAACCGAGGTAATACAATTTGGTTAGCACCTTCTTTAATCCCGCAAAGTGCTACACTTGAAAGTCCATATACGTGGAAGAAAGGCAGCACTGTAATCATTTTAAAATCTTCTGGTTTATTCTCACATGTTTTATAAGCAAAATCACAGACTTGATTGAAATTTGCTAAGAGATTATTATGGGTTAACATTACGCCTTTTGATTGGCCAGTCGTTCCTCCGGTGTATTGGAGTAGAGCCACGTCTTCAAGCGGGTCAATTTCCAACTCTGGAATCATATGATCTTCATTTAAGAAATCATCGAAATATTGATCATTATCAGCCAGTTCGATTCTTGTTCCACCAAAACTTACAACTAGAATTTTCTTTAAGGACGTTGTTGGCTGTAATTGTTTTACTTTTGGATAAAGAGCGTCTAGAACAACCATGTATTCAGCACCTGAATCGTTAAGAACATGTTCAATTTCTCTTTCTACATACATTGGATTAACTTGAACAGCAATCCCACCCAGACGGAAAGTTCCGAATAAGGTAAAGATGTAATGCGGGGAATTTGGAAGCATAATGGCTAAACGATCGCCTTTTTTAAATCCATTGTTATATAATCCTGATGAAAACTGGTCAGCAGCTGCCTTTGTATCATTATAGCTCCACACGTGACCTAAAAATGTAAAAGCGGGCCGTTCGTTGTATCGGGTTACTGCCTCTTGTAAAAACTCATAAAGAGAATTGTGCTTAATATCAACATGTTCAGTAATTCTAGAATCATAGATTTTCAACCACGGCTTTTTCTGATAAACCATTAACACGATGCCTCCTAGTATAAATAAATGTTTTACTTTTCTTTATCGCGGAAGAATAATTCATCCAACAGCACAAAAAGAAATAGTAATATAATTCTGATTATTGTTGTAAAATGTAGATTTGTAAACCCTTCCTTCTCGACAAATTTCTTCATTTACCCTCAATGTTTTCATTTGAAAATGCACTATATGTCTAGTTAAAACCCTTACATTTCCATTATTCCACTTTTGTGGAAATGAATTTAATTTGTCGAATTTAATCGAAAAAAATAAACAAAATGGTTGAATAAGAGTCAAAAGAATTTATTAATACGTTCGTTCTTCTTCTCAGAGAATTACATGCTAATTTTTAAATTAGTATTTTCATATAGAGTAATTCGATTTGAAGATTATTCATGATTTCTATTTTTAAGTTCTTTCGAAGGGCAAATTATCATATATTTTACAATATATAGTAAAAAAAGGAGATGTTTAGCTTGCCGATTACAAATGCGAACGGAATTGAGTTGTATTATGAAATTCACGGTCAAGGGGAACCCTTACTATTAATCATGGGGCTGTCACTTGATTCACAATCTTGGTTTAGGAGCCTGCCAGCCCTAAGTGAGCAATATAAAGTAATCATTTTTGATAATCGCGGGGTAGGGCGAAGCGGCAAACCGAATACTCCATATTCTATTGAACTAATGGCAGAAGACGCTCGGGCAGTTTTGGATGCAGCGGGAGTAGATGCAGCACACGTTTATGGTATTTCAATGGGTGGGATGATAGCACAAAGGCTCGTTTTGAAATACCCGGAACGAGTAAAATCATTGATTTTAGGCTGTACTACTTCCGGCGGTGATAATCATGTACAACCCAGCCCTGAAGTATCCATGCATATGGTTTCACGAGGAGCGGCAACGGCTACTCCAGAGGAAGTAGCTTGGGCAACAGCTCCTATCATATACAGCCAATCGTTTCTAGAAGAACATAGAGATGTGGTAGCAGAGGATATAAAAGTAAGAACGGCCAACCCTATTCTCCCATACGCTTACATGCTTCAGCTTCAAGCGTGCTTAGCTCATGACACATATTTAGAGCTTGATCAAATCAAGGTTCCTGCCCTAGTCATACATGGTGACGCCGATCGACTAGTGCCTTATGAAAATGGAGTAACCTTAGCTGAAAAAATTCCTAATGCAGAGTTCTTAACTGTTAGGGGTGCAGGTCATATTTATCCAACAGAACAAGGTGAGTTAGTCAATACAAGAGTAATAGAATTCCTGAAAAAGAAATGATAGAAAAGAAATGCCCGATTATGCTCGGGCATTTTCTCTTGTTCACAAAAAATTAACGAGCATTTGATTGAATAGAGAAATCAATGGTTTTATAGGCCACGAAAAAGGTTACTAACGAGTATAGTGCCTGATAGATACCAAAAATAAAAATTGAACTGCTGAAAATGAAGAAGTTAAATAGCAGGACGCACTGGCCAATCGAAAGCGGGAAACGATTACTAAATAAGATTGCCAAAACTTCTGTACCATCTAAACAGCCGCCGAATCGAATCGTAATTCCTACTCCAAGGCCTAGAGTTATTCCCCCAAATAAAATGACGAAAAAAGGATGGTTCGTTATAGCAGGAACTGGTTCTAATAAATAGGTTCCAACTGAAAGGACCAGGATAGCAAAAAGGCTTAATATAAGGAACCTCCTCCCAAGAAAGGAGTAGGCAATGATGAAAAAAGGAGTATTTAGCAGCAATAAATAGAGCCCCACTTCCTGCTTAGTTATGTAAGAAAGTACAATACTAATTCCAATGACCCCTCCGTCAATCACATAATTCTTCACCAGGAATAATTGTAATGAAACCGCTGCAAGCGAAGCTCCGCAAAAAATAAAAAATAAGCGCCTATAAAATGATATACTGTCTTCACTTCTACTCTCTAAATAAAATCCCACCCTTGTCCTATACATAATGCGCCCCTTTTGATAAATTAAACTACCTATTTATACTCAAATATATATTCATTAAAAACAAAAATAGGACGAATCGTATAAACGATTCGCCTCTTGGCCTATTATTTTTTTAACATATGAAATACTTGTTCTACGTCTTTATCGCCGCGGCCCGATAGGTTTACAACCAATACATCGTCTTGTGAGAGTTCTTTTGCAAGTTTCATTGCATAGGCAACCGCATGAGAACTTTCAAGCGCTGGTATAATTCCTTCTGTTTTACTCAGTACCTGGAATGCTTCTAAAGCTTCCTGGCCTGTTACCGATACGTACTCTGCTCTGCCGCTGGTTTTCAAGTGGCTGTGTTCGGGCCCTACACCAGGATAATCCAATCCTGCTGCAATGGAATAGGTTGGCTGTGGTTCCCCATTCTCATCTAATAAAGTCAAACACTTAAATCCATGTATAACCGCTGGTACACCTTTTGTTAAGGTTGGCGCCTCTTCCGGTTCAACTCCGATTAAACGAACATATTTTTCATCAATATAATGTGCAAAGGCCCCAATGGCATTACTGCCGCCGCCAGCACAGGCAATCACCGCAGTTGGTAATTTTCCTTCTTTTTCAATGATCTGCTGTTTTGATTCTTCGCTAATGATGGACTGAAAATGCTTTACCATTGTCGGGTACGGGTGAGGACCTACCGCTGAACCAAGTAAATAAAAGGTATTTTGATAGTTTTGAACCAAATCGGCCAAAGCCTCGTCCACTGCATCCTTTAATCGCCCTTGTCCTTTTTCTACAGGAATAACCTTCGCACCCAAAAGTTCCATTCTAAAAACGTTCAATGCCTGGCGTTCGGTATCCAATTTCCCCATATAGATAATACATTCCATTCCAAACATTGCACAGGCCGTTGCTGTTGCTACACCATGCTGCCCTGCACCTGTTTCGGCAATAATTCGTTTTGCACCCATTCGTTTAGCTAATAAAATTTGACCTATGGCATTATTGATTTTATGTGCTCCCGTATGGTTTAAATCTTCCCGCTTTAAATATATTTTTGCACCGCCAATTTGTTTTGTTAGGTTTTCAGCATATGTTAACGGATTTTCACGCCCAACATATTCTTTAAGATAAAACTTGAATTCTTCAATGAAATCAGGGTCATCTTTATACTTTAGAAACTGTGATTCTAACTCGTTTAATACCGTTTGAAGTTCCTCAGGAACAAAGCTGCCGCCAAACTCGCCATAATATCCTTTATTCTCTACACTCACTTTTTCCATCTCGTCTCGACTCCTTCTAAACTCTTACTTTTGCTCCTTAATTGAGAACTATTATAAAACATATATATTGAATACTCAAATAATATCGAAAAAACAAAAAGATGGAAGCCTAACATATTTTAAGCTTGAGCGGTAATAGGGTGTTTAAATTTTTCTGGCATAGATACGTTTGTTTGGTTCTTAATAAAGAGTACATTATTAGAATGGTATGGTTGTGTTTCAAGGATAAGTTCAGGGTCTTCTGGCTGAAAATGAAAAACAACTTTTTTTATTTTTTCATAGGTGATTTTACACAGAATATCTATCGTATTTACTTCCTTAACACTAACCAGATCGTAAAGATGCAAAGTATCGTTCTCTATTTGATATATAACCAGTGCCTGTTCTTCCTCAAGAAAATACAGGTCTTGACTGAAGACCATCAGGCAGTAAAACATTAATAGTTCCTCGCTGCCGCTAATCCCAAACCTTTTCGAAATCGGTGATCTGTTTGTGGCTAATTTATAAACAAACGACATGTCATCAAGGTTCCTCATGTCTAATTTCTTAATTTTTGATTGTTTCGAGGTTGTTTTGTCGTATTCCATTACATACTGCACTTCCTCTTTGGCCATAAAACCAAATTTAGGGTAAAAATCCAGTACGGTACTGTTTGCAAATAGATAAAATAAATCTACATCTTTAAAGTCTTCTAATACCTTATCCATTAGTCTTTTTGAAAGCCCCTGGCTGCGATAGTCCGGATGGGTCATTACCGTTCCAATTTGAATCGCTCTTTTGACTTCGTTATTGATAATTAGACTAATGAGGTTGACTGATACGTTTGCAACAACTTTTCCATTATCTACGTAGGAATAAGGCTGATACTTTTCTGTCCAAAAACCGTTTTGATACCATGTTTCGAATTCGATTCCAAAAACACTTTCTGCGAGTTCGTTAAAACTCTTTCTTAATTGTGCATTATCTTTATACCCTTTAACAAATAATAATTTCTCCATAGTCAACTTCTCCTTTTAAAGAACCACTACCTTAATTTCTTTGATATCATTCAATTTTCCTCCACAAAAGGGGGGCTAAATAAAAAAACGCTGGATGACTATCAACCAAGCGCTCTCTTTTCATCACTGAACGAAACAAATAACGGTTTCTCTATTTAGAAGACATTTCTTCAAAAGAACATTCCTTTAGTGGAACGATCTTCGTTTTATGAGCTAATTTATACCCGAGCCATACTGCCAAAAAGATCGGTAAACCAATATAAGACACGGCTACTCCATACCAATCAATCTCACTAGTTATAAAAGCTTGATAATTTTGACCAAAAATGACAAAGACACACATTGCAAAAGCAAGAATAGGACCGAATGGGAACCATTTAGCTTTAAATTTCAAATCATTCAAGTCCTTGCCCTGGGCCATATATGCCTTTCTAAAACGGTAGTGGCTGACAGCAATTCCAATCCATGCAATAAATCCAGTTAAGCCTGACGCATTTAATAACCATGTATACACTTGATCTCCAAAAATGGAACTTAAAAAGGCTAAGCCTCCGATAATCGTCGTTGCGACAAGGGCATTCATTGGAATCCCACGATTATTGACACTTTGTAAAAATTTTGGCGCCTGTCCGTCTTTTGCCATGGACCAAAGCATTCGAGTCGATGCATATAAACCAGAAGTCCCTGCGGATAAGACCGATGTCAAAATAACCGCATTCATCACAGATGCCGCAAATGCAATGCCTACTTTCTCAAATACAAGGGTAAAAGGGCTGACAGCGATGCTGTCTACATCCCTGCCCAACAGATCCGGACTTGTATATGGAATCATTAGGCCAATGACAGCAATGGCGATAATATAGAATAGAAGAATACGCCAGAATACTTGTCGAATCGCCTTTGGTACGTTTTTCTCCGGCTCTTCACTTTCTCCTGCAGCAATCCCCACAAGTTCCGTTCCTTGGAAAGAAAAACCTGCGATGAAAAAAATACTTAAAATGGACAAAAGGCCGCCATGAACTGGAGCATCTCCTAAAGTAAAGTTTTTAAACCCGATAAACTGCCCGCCCAAAATACCGAAAATGGTAAGCAAACCGACTCCAATGAAAACAATGATCGTCACTACTTTTATCAAAGAAAACCAATATTCAGATTCTCCGTAACTTTTAACCGACAATGCATTCAATAAAAAGATTAGTCCTAAAAAAAGTACACTCCATACGATGCTGGGTACATCCGGAAACCAAAACTTCATTATAATAGCGGATGCGACTATTTCAACCGCAAGTGTAACAGCCCAGTTAAACCAATAATTCCAACCGAGAGCAAAACCAAATGCCGGATCAACAAAACGGCTGGCATATGTTGAAAAAGATCCCGAAACTGGCATTAAGGTAGCCATTTCACCGAGACTAGTCATTAAAAAGTAGACCATGATGCCGATAGCTCCATAAGCTATTAGCGCGCCACCTGGTCCAGCGGTTTGAATGGACGCCCCTGTTGCTAAAAATAACCCTGTTCCAATTGATCCTCCAATAGCAATCATCGTCATGTGACGTGCCTTTAGATTGCGTTTAGTGAGGCCTTTATTTTCCTGACTATTATGATATTTCTGGTTATTTTGGCTGCTATTATCTTTTTTGATTGCTTCCATTCCTTGTCCCCCTCACTTTTGAACAATAAGTATCAATCAAACTATAGAAGAAAACCTAAGCTATACATGCAGGTTCTTTAGGACAATTTATCCCTACTTAAAGTTGATAGGTATAAATTGCCCATAAGAAACAGCTTAATATCGAAAACGGGAGTCGGCTCGCTATTTATTTCGAAAAATCAAAGTAGTTGCGCTTCAAGAAGCGTGGAGCTGTCATTAGCGTTTCATATGTCATACTTTTTTCCAGCTTTGAGCAATCAATTAAAAATAGCTGATCCTCAATTTCTTTTACCGTATTATCTGTTTGATAGGTTATTCCGCATTCAGAGCAATGAATGGATGGTGTGTCCTGAATTTCGATTACTTTTGTTCCATCTGGAAGTTCCCAATATACTTTTTTGCTCGTTTCACCTGCTGTGTCAGATTCGCACCATTGACAAATCAACATTATTCCCCCTTTGCTCCCACTTTCTCATACTTACTCATTTGCACCTGGAACTTTTTCTCTTTTAACTCATCACGTTTTTCACGTTTATTCTTTAAAGAGCTATGGTCAGGATTTTCCATATATGTTTTGCGGCGGTCTAGACGTTTTAGTCCTTCAGGAATAAGATTAAACTTTGTATCATCAATAATAGATAGAACACCGTTACTTTCAAACTTTTCAAATACTTCAGGATAAACCTTTTTATAATAATCCTCTGCACTCCCTGGCACATAATTATGCGGTTCAGGATAAGATGTGATGACACCTTCAAAGTTACGTAATACGACTTTATTGGAGCTTTGTGAAATGATATAGTTCGGCTGCAATGGAATTTTACCGCCTCCACCAGGGGCATCAACAATAAATGTCGGAACAGCATAACCCGATGTATGACCGCGTAGTCCTTCCATAATTTCCAATCCTTTGCTGATTGGTGCACGGAAATGGCCGATACCTTCTGATAAATCGCACTGGTAAATGTAATATGGACGAACACGAATTTTAACAAGATCATGCATGAGCTGTTTCATAATCGGAACACTGTCATTGATTCCTGCTAAAATAACCGCCTGATTACCAACAGGAACACCAACATTGGCAAGCATTTCACATGCGCGCTTCGATTCTTCCGTAATTTCAATAGATGTATTGAAATGTGTATTTAACCAAATTGGATGATACTTTTTCAAAATATTACAAAGATTTTCGGTAATGCGCTGCGGGAATACGACAGGTGCCCGTGTACCGATACGAATAATTTCAACATGCGGAATCTCACGTAAATTTTTTAAAATATATTCTAAAATATTGTCATTGATAAGGAGCCCGTCTCCGCCGGAAATTAACACATCTCGAATTTGCGGATTAGATGCAATATAGTTTATCGCTGTGTCTAACTGTTTCTTCGGAACACCCATTCCGATTTGTCCAGAGAAGCGTCTTCTTGTACAGTAACGGCAGTACATGGAGCATTGGTTTGTAACTAAGAACAACACGCGATCCGGATAACGATGTGTTAACCCAGGTACTGGTGAATCTTCATCTTCGTGAAGTGGATCCTCTAAATCATATTTTGTTTTATGCAATTCCTGAGATATAGGGACGGACTGCATTCTAACCGGGCATCTTGGATCATCCTGATCCATTAGTGATGCATAGTATGGCGTGATGTTTAAAGGAATTGTTTTCGTGGAGATTTTAACCCCTTCTTCTTCCTCTGGTGTTAAGTTAACTACTTTCTTTAAATCTTCTAAATTTTTGATTGTATTCGTCAGCTGCCAAACCCAATCGTTCCATTGCTCATCCGTAACATCCTTCCAAAGCTCGATTTCTTTCCAATGTCTTTTTGGTTTGAATAAATTGTTTCTCATTATAAAATCCTCCTAAAGTAGTCTGTTTTTTTTGACCATTTTTGTGAATCATTACCTTATTAAGGAATGAGGTATTCCATATAATAGCGATTTTCACCTTCGCCAAATTCATCGAATCTCGTCTCTTTTATAACAAACCCCAATTTTTTATATAACTTGACGGCTGACTCGTTTTTTATACTGACCGTTAAGCAAACCTTCCGAAAACCATCTTGCTTTAAAATCGGATAAATCTCTTGTAAAAATAATTTTCCGATTCCTTTTCCTTGCTGGTCGGATCGGACATAAAAACCAAAAATATAGGCTTTATCAATATCATTGTAATCTCTCATTACTTCGCAAATCGCAATTGGTTTTGAATCATTATGCTGCCGATATTGAATGAGTTTCCCATAACGTGTAAGCGGAATAAGAGTTTGTTCATCTATGGCTCCTACTCCCGGAAACGCATCTTTTTCAAGCTCCATCATCATTTTTAACTGTTCAGGATTCAATGAAGTCGGTATTTCAACATGATAGGATATATTTATTGTTTCCACTCTTTTGTCCTCCTCTTTTCTATTTCATATTGGATATCATCCAGCGGCCAAATAGGCCTAGGAATGTGACGATACGTAAAAGTTGTTAAACGATTGGAAGCAACACCTGGTGCATCCACATAAATGATACGGCCAACAATCGGCTCAAACGCTGCCCGGAAATGATTTTTAGCCTTTAACCCAAGAATTCTCCTTGTCGAAGGCTCAATACCAATATGACGAAACATTTCCGGATCATTGGCTGACATTGGCCTTCCAATGAGGAGTATGTCCATATTGCCCACGCGAATGTGAGCCGCTCCTTTTAAATCTACCTTTAAATACTGATTGAAGGGGCCTGAATTTTGAAATATCCCGTCTGAAAGTGCCACAACCGTTGCTTCAACCTGAACAGGCTTCCCAAATTCAGGTGATACTTTCCCTCCAAGGGACAACGATACCGTGTTTCCAACTCCGGCTTTACGGCATGCCTTAATAGATTCGGGATCATAGAGCCCTCCAAACAGCGTGTCAGGAATGTTCATCTTCAACATCTCCCGTAGTAACTCTGTTGTATCGCCGCTCCCGCAGCTTAATGGATTATCCGAGATATCCGCAAGCACGACCGGTTTGTCATCCTCAATCGACATCGCCAAATCGATACCTTCTTTTACATTAGGCAATTCCATGATGAACTCTTCTCTTACACTCCAAAACAAGGAAGCTAGCTTTTCAGCCGTATCTTTTCCTCTTTGCGGATCAAGCGAAACAACAACAACACTTGCACCTGCCATGGGAATATCCGAGTAAGGAAAGCCACCAAATACGGACACATTGCAAATTCCTTCTTCCTCTTCGGCTTGTTTCGCCCACTCTATCATTTTGCGCATCGGCCCTTTTGAAGTTCTCATATTGATAGATGGAGGCATCATTGGTAATTTTTCAAAAGAAGCATAATATTTTACACCATGCCTTAATTGCTTCATTAAAGCCTTGGCTGCATAAACACCCTGGTCATACATATCAACATGGGGATATGTTTTAAATCCAAAATGAAGCGGAGTGTATTCAAGCATTTTTTCACTTAAATTAGCGTGCATATCCAGTGTTGTCGCAATTGGGATACCCGGCCCGATAAGCTCACGAATTTTTCCCAGTAAATGCTCTTCTGGATCAAAGGTGTCTTCCACGACCATTGCTCCATGCAAGGCGAGCAATAACCCGTCCATCCTTCCTGCCTGCATAATAGACTCCAGCATTTGTTTTTCCATGATAGAGTAAGCATTCGTTGAAACCACACCCGATGGTATTGCAGCCGCACAAAGGAGCGGTACAATTTCAACATCCTCATCATGTTTCAATACATCAAGAAACCCTCCCACTTCCGTTTTCGTCCCTGTATAGGCATCATAAATTTCATTGCCGATAAAGTAGCCTTCATTACGAAAATGTTCAATTTCGGTTTTCATTGGGCTGAAACTGTGGGATTCATGGTAAAAGAATGCAATACCGATACGATGTTTCCTCATATTCTCCCCCTTCGTATTAGACATTGGCGTTCATCAATAGTTCGTATAGATTGACTTCCACTCTGTCATGACATCGAATGCATGATGGGATACTTCACGGTGACCGTTTCCGGACATTTTCATCCCCCCGAACGCCACACCCATCTCAGCATTAGAGGTTCCGTTATTAATGTAGACAAGTCCGCTTACCGCTTCTTTTGCAGCACGGTTCGCATAATGAAGGCTCTCTGTATAAATGGAAGTCGATAACCCATATATCGTCCCGTTATTTACCTCCATGGCTTCTTCATATGAATCTACTTCAATGATGGCAAGAACAGGACCAAATATTTCTTCCTGTGCAATCGTATCCTTCGGTTTGACATTCTCTATGATGGTCGGCTCATAATAATAACCGCCCAATTCTTTGACATGCTGCCCGCCTGACACAATTTTCCCGCCTTCTTCAACCGCTGTTTTTACATATTTCTCGACTGTATGAAGTTGGTCTTCATTTACGAGAGGACCTACTTGTATCCCCTCTTGGAGTCCATTTCCTATTTTCATAGATTTGGTCAACTCAACTACTTTTTGTACAAGCATTTCTTTTACCGGCCGCTCGACGATGACACGGCTTGCTGCTGTACAGCGCTGACCGGTTGTTGTAAATGCGGATTTTACAATTCCGTCAGCGGCTTTGTCCAAATCAGCATCCTTTAAGACAATCACGGCATTTTTTCCGCCCAATTCTAATGAAATACGTTTTAACGTTTTAGTGCTCATTTCAGCCAGCTTTTTTCCGACCTCTGTTGAGCCCGTAAACGAAATGACTTTGACTTCCGAATGCTCTGCCAGTGATTGCCCAACTGTTCTTCCTGAACCGGTTATTAAGTTCACGACCCCTGCAGGCAATCCAGCTTCATCTAACACTTCTACGAAAATCTTTGCCGATAGTGCAACTTCTGAAGCCGGCTTCCATACGACAGTATTACCAGCAATCAGAGCGGAAAAAATTTTATAGGAAGCAAGTGCTACAGGGAAATTCCATGGGGTGATGCACGCCGCAACCCCAAGAGGTTCACGAACCATTCTGACATTCCGGTCTGTGAAGCCGGCAGGTACCGTTTCTCCAAAGAGGCGTCGCCCCTCGCCTGCCATATATTGAGCAGTTGCAATTACCACTCCAACTTCTCCTAAAGACTCAGATAACACTTTACCCATCTCCATGGTCATGACCCGAGCAAGATCCACTTTTCGTATTTCAAACAAATGCGCTGCTTTCGTTAAGTAAGCCGCACGTTCTGGAATGGGGGTGTTTTTCCATAGGTGATACGCTTCATCCGCTTTTGCGACAGCCTCATCCACTTGCTCTGTTGTGGCGGCCGCACATATACCGACAAGTTCACCCGTTGCCGGATTTAAACTTTCAAAGTATGTTTGATTGGGTGTATTTACCCATTTTCCATTTATATAAAGATCACCCTGAAGAATATCTGTTTTGATTTGACTAGACATCAGCTTAAAACCTCCTTTTTCGTGTATTCCGAGGAAACAAAATTAGTTTCCTGAAATGGTTTCTGTTATCACATCTTCTAAAATTGTTAATCCTATATTAAGCACATCTTCCTGAATATTAAGAGGCAGCATTAAGCGAATCGTTTGCCCGCTTACACCACAGTTCATAATAAGCAAGCCATTTTTAAGTGCTTTCGATTTAATTTGCGGTACAAGGAAAGCAGCAGATTCCGAATCAAATTCAATACCGATCATCATACCGACTCCTCTGACTTCAACAATGCCTGGTAAATGACCTACTGAATTATGAAGCCGTCCGACAATCTCGGCGCCAAGTTTGGCACTACGCTCTACTAACTTCTCTTCCTCAATAACCTCAATATTCGCCAATGCCGCAGCACAAGAAACGGGATTTCCTCCAAATGTCGAACCATGACCGGCCGTCGGCCATTTTTCATGTAGTTCACGACTTGCGACAATAGCACCAAGAGGCATTCCCCCGGAAAGGGCTTTTGCCAATACCAAAATATCAGGAGTTACATTCGCATGCTCTGCCGCGAACATTTTTCCTGTACGGCCAAATCCTGTTTGTACTTCGTCAAAAATAAGTAAAATACCGTGTTCCTCTGTAATCTCTCTTAACGCCCGCAAAAAGCTTGGCGGTGCTGGATAATACCCTCCTTCACCCATAACCGGTTCAATGATAATCGCAGCTACTCGTGAAGGATCGACGCGTAAATCAAATAATTTCTGCAGCTGATTCAAGCAATATTCTTCAGCTTCTTCTTCTCTAATGTTTTTCAACTGGCTGGGATACGGATAGGGTACATGGTACACTTCGCCTAAAATCGGTTCATAATAACGGCGGTATTTAGAGCTTGATGCGGTTATAGCAGTTGCTCCTAATGTACGGCCATGGAATGATCCTTCAAACGCAATAATGGCTGGTCTGCCTGTTGCCGCTTTTGCCAGTTTAAGAGCACCGTCAATGGATTCAGCTCCGGAATTCGAGAAAAAGACTGTGTCTAAATTTCCAGGAGTAATATGAGCAAGTTTTTCTGCCAAATTTGCTGCCGTTTCATAATACCCATAGTTCAATCCCAGATGAATCAAGGCTTCTGCTTGTTTCTGAATGGCTTCGACCATTTTAATGTTCGTATGCCCGACAGCATTTACGGCTACTCCTGAAACGAAATCGATATATTCCTTTCCGTCCATCGTCCAAAATTTTGCGCCATGTGCTTTTTCAATGACAAGCTCGGTCACCCTTGTCATAACCGGTGATAAATGTTTTTTTGCTTTTTCTTTGATTTCTGCTGTTTTATTTTGTAATTTCATAGAACTCATCCTTTCTTAAATGACGCTTCAATATTGTGAATGATTCATCTAGAATTCTTACAATCTCATCAATTTCTGTTTTCGTAACAGTTAAAGGGGGGCTTACAATGAGGTGTTCCCCCTTTGTGCCGTCGATCGAACCGGAACCGGGGTAAAAAACTGCACCGAGATCCATGGCAATTTCATTTATTCGTTCAGCTGCTTTTTCAACTGGATCGAACAACAGGTCATGCTCACGATCCTTTACAAGCTCGATACCGATCAAAAGCCCTCTGCCACGTATATCCGATATATAAGAATGTTTTTGCTTCAGCTCCATAAGGCGGTTAAAAAGGTAGGCACTTTGTTTTTTGACGTTTTCAAGGACCCTATCTTGCTCATATATTTTCAATGCAGCAAGACCCGCTGCAACTGCTACAGGATGCCCGCTATACGTATAACCATGAATAAATTTTCCGTCGCTGTTGTTAATCAGCCCATCAATTAGACGATTATGGACGATCATTCCGGCAAGCGGAGCATATCCTGCAGATACCCCTTTTCCGAATGTGATTATATCAGGGGTGATTCCAATCTGTTCTGTCGCAAAGTGGGTCCCGCTACGGCCGAATCCAGTCATCACTTCATCGATAATTAAGACAATATCGTATCGGTCACACAGCTCTCTAACTTTTTCAAAATACCCCGACGGCGGCGGGACAGCACCTTGCTGACTTCCGACAATCGGTTCAGCTATAAATGCCGACACGTTCTCTGGTCCAAGCTCTAAAATGATTCTTTCAATATCGGTAACGCAGGTCCAGTTTTGTCTGGAAATACAATCATTTTTGTGACGACCATATGGACATCGGTGACAGTACGGAGAATAGACATGAGCATAATTTAGTAGATTAGGAGTGTATGCATGCCTTCTATTCACGTCTCCTCCAGCGGACAAAGAACCAATCGTATTACCGTGATACGACTGCCATCTTCCGATCACAATATGTTTTTGCTGTCTGCCGGCATCCCGATGATATTGCCTTGCCAGCTTCAAGGCGCTTTCATTTGCTTCAGAGCCCCCCGTTGTAAAATAAACTTTATTTAAATTGTCAGGGGCCATTTTTCCGATTTTTTCAGCCAATTGATGCAACACTTTCGTCTCGAAACGCATGGTGTGAACGAAAGCTGCCTTCTTTGCTTGCTCTGCCATGGCCTCACCTATCGATGAAATTCCATGACCCAGGTTGGCCGCAACTGCTCCTGAACAAGCATCCAAATATTTTTTGCCGTTCTCATCTATGAGATAGCTCCCTGCACCGTGGGTTATAATCGGATATTCCTTTTTTAAATCACGATGAAACACGTAGTCTTTTTCTATTCCATCCATCTTTCCACCACCATTGCCATTCCTAATCCTCCTGCCACACAAATGGTTGCAAGGCCAAATTGCCTTTTTTGTTTTTCAAGCTCATGACACAATGTAGTGACAATTCTTGCACCGGAGCACCCAAGCGGATGACCTAGGGCAATCGCGCCTCCATTAACATTTACGTTGTCTCCCTTTATGCCCCATTCTCTTAAACAAGCAAGACTTTGTGCAGCGAATGCTTCATTTAATTCAATTAAATCGATATCTTCCAATCGGAGACCCGCTTTTTTCAGCGCGATTTGGGAGGCTGGAACTGGACCAATTCCCATCTCTTTCGGACTCACACCTGTTGCGGCAAAGGAACGGATCCTTGCGATCGGGACTACTCCAAGTTGTTTCGCTTTTTCTTCCGACATCAACAGCAGCATAGAGGCTCCATCATTTCTTCCGGATGAGTTTCCGGCGGTTATCGTACCATCCATTTGAAACGCTGGTCGCAACATTCCTAACTTTTCAATATCCGTTAATCTTGGATACTCATCTATCGCAAAGTTTCTAATCCCTGATTTTCCTTCCTTTACAGGAACAGGAATAATTTCTTCTTCAAAACTGCCCATTTCAATCGCACGTTTCGCTTTCTGCTGACTTATATAGGCAAATTCATCTTGTTCACGTCGGCTTATGTTATATTTTTCAGCGAGCCATTCAGCAGTCAGCCCCATTGTAAAGCGACCGTAAATCTCTTCAGGTTGGGATTTCGGCTGACTCTCTGTATTTGAATCAAATAGCGTCAAATCTCCTATCTTTCCCCCGAAACGAGAATCAATCATATAGTGAGGAGCTTGAGACATACTTTCAACTCCTCCTGCCAAGACTACTTCCGCCTGACCGGCCAATATAGACATCGCCCCATTTATAACAGCCTGCATGCCCGAACCGCACTGACGATGAACCGTATAAGCAGGAAGGGATTCCGGAAAGTGAGCAAGTAAAGATGCAACCCTTGCAATATTAGGAGCATGCGCACTCTGCTTTGTTTGTCCAACGATAACTTCATCGACAATATTGGCACCATAGCCGGAAGCTGAAAGGTTATTTTTCATAAGGAGGGATACCAGCTCCTCTGGAGGAGTATTTCCCAGTGATCCGCCAAAGCTTCCGATAGGAGTGCGATATGCATTTACGATTACAACCACAGCGCTGTCACCTCATTGCTTTTATTGAATGTATCAGCAACATGGAAGGGTGCATCAGTTTTTTGTTGAACTTCCCTAAGGGAAACGCCAGGAGACAGCTCAATAAGATGAAGTCCATCAGCCTTAACAGAGAATACTGCCAATTCGGTAATAATTAAATCAACTATTCGTTCAGAAGTGAGCGGATAAGTTAATTTCTTGACGATTTTCGACTCCCCCTGGGTATTGGTATGCAGGGTGGTTACAATCACCTTTTTAGAACCCTCTAATAAATCCATTGCTCCGCCTACGCCAAGAACACTTTTTCCTGGTACCGCCCAGTTGGCGATCTTCCCCATTGCATCGATTTGTAGTACACCGAGAATTGACACACTTACATGTCCTCCGCGAATCATTGCAAAGGAGAAAGCACTATCGAAAAAGGATGATCCTTCTAATACAGTGACAGGCAGTTTTCCCGCATTGACAAGATTTTTGTCGATATGTTCCTGGTCAGGAGTAGGACCTACGCCAAGAATACCGTTTTCTGAATGTAAAAAAACTTTAATATCTGATGGAATATAATCTGCTACCATCGTTGGAATCCCTATCCCCAAATTGACGATGTCGCCATGCTTTAATTCCTTCGCTGCTCTTGCAGCAATGTATTGTTTTGCATTCAAGCTAGTTCCCTTCCTTCACTACGATATAATCAACGTATAAATGAGGGGTCACAATTTCTTCAGGAGAAATTTGGCCTGCCTCCACCATCTCGTCTACCTCTGCAATCACAACATCCGCAGCTGTTGCCATCATCGGATTGAAGTTTCTTGCTGATTTGTCGTAAATGAGATTTCCTAATTGATCTGCTTTTTTCGCTTTAATAAGAGCAAAATCTGCTTTAATGGGCTCTTGGAACACATATTTTTTACCGTGAAGGATTCGCTCTTCTTTGTTTTCGGCGATTTTCGTTCCTACGCTGACCGGTGTGTAAAAACCTCCAATTCCAGCACCACCCGCTCGTATGGCTTCAGACATCGTTCCCTGTGGAAGAAGCTCGACTTCCAATTCTTTATCCTGATAGGCTTTCACCACCTCCGGGTTGGAGGTAAAATATGAACCAATCGCTTTTTTTACTTTTTTTTGTCGTACTAAAATTCCAAGAGCTCTCCCCGGTTCTCCTAGATTATTACTAATAATCTCTAAGTCTTTCACTTCCGTCTTAGCCAAAGCGTCTATTAAACTAAGCGGACTTCCTACAAGTCCAAACCCCCCTACCATAATCCGTGAGCCGCTTTTAACTTTTTTTACCGCTTCTTCACATGTAATCAGCTTGTTCATCTTTTCCCCTTCCTCCTATAACCGCTTGTGTGTTTTAACAGTTCGGAAACATAAAAAACCGAGCAAAACATGAATCCTCTATAAAGAATGTCGTTCAAACGAACATTCCTTACAAAGTGTTCATGTCTGCCCGGTTTTAATAAGACCATGGGAAGAGGTCATCTTCCCACTTTATTATAACCAAACGTTATATATTCATTTGCTTCACGTTATCCCAGTAACGTTGAACTGCGGCTTGAAGAGCCACAATGATCGCTTGCTGGGAGGGAGCAAAATAAAAACTTTGAATTCTTTCAATCAGCGGCTCAACACCGTCGCGAAGACAGTACCCAATCAGCAGTTTTTGAAAATAATTTTTCGTTAGTTCTGTTACGAATGTAAGTTCGGCACCGATAATTTTATGCTCTTTCAGATCCACTTCGAGTACAATTCCCGCATGCTTATACATTTCATACATGGAAGTTCCCTGCGGAGCCTTTGCATATCCCGTAACAATCACTGTTTCCAGTGTTTGCATGCCCCTAAACCTCCTTTCAAAAACCAACTGATCATGTTTCTAACACGAGTATACGGGTCAGAAAAAACAATGTCAATATAAATATTCTTAATTTTCAAAAAGGTTAAAGCGCTTTCACTATTGCTATAACATAATATAGATTATTATTGCATTTATGTCAAAATCTTTCTACAAAAGTGAGAATTTTTACCAACCACGTTCTTGCATACGGGCTTCTGGAGACAGAGTTGAGATCTCAATCCCTTTCATAGCATTTCCAAGATTTTTTGAAATCTCTGCAATAAGTCCATAGTCCTGGTAGTGGGTAGTTGCTTCAACGATAGCTCTAGCAAATTTTGCTGGGTTTTCAGATTTGAAGATTCCTGAACCAACAAATACTCCATCAGCACCTAACTGCATCATAAGGGCTGCATCAGCAGGCGTCGCAACACCACCAGCAGCAAAGTTTACCACAGGCAGGCGTCCAAGACGCTTAATCTCAAGAAGCAGTTCATATGGGGCACCTAGCAATTTAGCCTCTGTCATTAATTCATCTTCACTCATTGTAACGACTTTTCTTACTTGTGCATTGACCTTTCGGATATGACGAACAGCTTCTACGATATTACCTGTTCCCGGCTCCCCTTTTGTTCGAAGCATGGATGTCCCTTCTCCAATACGGCGAGCCGCTTCGCCAAGATCACGGCAACCGCAAACAAAAGGAACAGTGTAATCTTTTTTATTTAGATGGTATTCTTCATCTGCCGGTGTTAAAACTTCACTCTCATCTATATAATCGACACCCATTGCTTCTAAAACCCGAGCTTCTACAATGTGCCCGATACGCGCTTTTGCCATAACCGGAATCGAAACCGCATTCATAACTTCTTCTATGATTCGCGGATCTGCCATTCTTGCTACTCCGCCAGCTGCACGGATATCAGAAGGAACACGCTCCAATGCCATTACTGCTACCGCTCCTGCTTCCTCTGCTATTTTTGCTTGCTCAGCATTCACAACATCCATTATGACGCCGCCCTTTTGCATTTCAGCCATGCCTCTTTTTACACGATCCGTACCTGTTTTCATTGTTAATCCCCCTTTGATGATTGGAAACGTATCTATTCCTTTTAAAAGGAAAACTTTATCAGTCTGTAACTGTTTTTTGCCGTTTCCGTCCTGTTCCCAATTCTTTTTTAATTCTTAAATGTTAGATTAAGTAATAAGCTACTAACCGATAACTCTGCATCCCCCCTAAAAAATGGATACCCTTACACATTCCTCCAAAATTTATTTTTCACTTATGAACATGCAATTACTGTGCCAATATTTAAAACACCTATTGTGAACCGTTTCCGAAAACAATATGCAAAATTTATTGGCACTTCTATTGGTTTTTTTGCACTTAAACTGCAAAAAAATAATTTCCAATTAAATGCAAATAGATTTTTAATAAAAAAAACTTGATAACACAATGGTTACCAAGACTCTGAATGAACGACCTGTGAGGGGTTCGAACCCCCGACCTCAACCCTGTCAATGATGGATATACTTTATGATTATAACAGTCTAATTATTAAAAAAAGACGCCTTCTTATTAAAGAAAAGCGCCCTATTGTGGAGTAACTCATAGTATTATTCCCTCGTATACTTACTCTTTATTGGGCAATTGCCACAATAACCAATTCCTTCAACGTCCTCTTCCAATTTATAGTACAAGCAGCACGTTTTCCTACAAGGATTCAATTTAAGTTCTTCTCCTATTTTTAAATAATGTTTTATCGGATTCTCTTTTAAATTAAACAAGTCTCCTCCCGCAGTTTTCAGGAAAAGGAAGTCGCTGTTTAACCTTTCAATTTTAACCGGATCCAATTCTTTTGCTAGTGTTTTCCGGTATATGGAGTTAATACGAATGGCTACATTTTCCCACAAAATAGATGATGGAATGCGGGATGTCTTTTTCAATATGTCTAAAACCGGTGTAATTTGAGACGAAAAAAGGGTATGTAGTACATTTTCACGCCATTTTTCCCTCTCCATTCCCCTTCCCTGAGGACAATAAGTTTGCTATAGAGGTTGGAAAAGAAGTAATCCCTGAATTAGACGCCGATTCTATTTTCTATTTCACATATTCTGATGAAGAAGCTCTTGCCGCTGAAAGAGAATGGACGAACGATCCGCTTTGGAAAAATTTAAATGCCGTTAAAGAAGGAAACGTTCATAAAGTAGATGAGGCCATTTGGAATACAGCTGGCGGTGTAGTAGCTGCAAACAAAATGCTGGATGATATTGAAAAGATTTTCTCAGAACAATAATAAACATATGCACACATAACCCCATTCTGATTTTTAGGATGGGGTTAAAAAATGTTTACTATTTCATTGTACTTAAAATTGACAATAAATCGTTTAGAACTAGTGTTTTCCGTAATCGCACCCGTTACACCGCTACCCTGCAGAAAATAGGAGCGCTACCCTGCGAGTAAGTCAACGTATAAGTCAACGGAAATAAAAAACGGTAGAACACCGTTATATCAACGTTTCTACCGTCCGGATGACCTGTGAGGGGTTCGAACCCCCGACCTCAACCCTGTCAAGGTTGCGCTCTCCCAGCTGAGCTAACAGATCTTTATTAAACTATATAACTAATTATAGTGAAAAAGCTAGAAATGTCAATAGCTTTTTATTTTCTCCAATCTGGATAAATTTACACAGAACATTAGTTCTTGTTTTATTTGAATAAAGAACGAATGTTCGGATATAATGATAATATAAATTGAAAGGTGGGATGCAAAATGGAAGGTCTTTTTTTACGGTCAATAGAGGAAAATTTACCGTTAGAAATGATTTATCTGTCTGAAGACAATGAAATTTCACAGCGGAAATTGCTTGTAAAGGAAGTTAATGATCAGTACATCCGGGCCTATTGCCTGCTAAGGAAACAAGTCCGTACCTTTCGTCGTGACAACATATTATCGATTATGCCACCGTCCCAGTCACCCCAACAGTACCTCCACTAATCCCCATGACAACTCTCCCATATCATATCCATTTTAGTTATGTTAAAATGCAGGTGTATCTATCGAACATTGGGGGATTTGGCATATGGAGTTTCCAACAGGCACAACAAAAGTAATAACCATTTACAGCAATGAACTCAAAGAAGAAATAGAACTGCTTGTGTACTTGCCAGCAAATTTCTCGCCGTTATATAAATATTCGCTGTTAATTGCCCAGGACGGCCGTGATTATTTCCAGATCGGCCGCATTAAGCGGATAGCAGATGAGTATCTTTTTAAGCGCGAAATTGAAAATTTAATCATTGTTGGGGTACCCTATAAAAATGTAGCAGACCGCCGTAAAAAGTATCATCCTGATGGAGAGCAGAATCAATCATACATAAAGTTCCTTGCCCATGAATTAGTCCCATTTCTTGATAAAGAATTCCCAACTTATCACATGGGTTCGACAAGAGCACTGATCGGGGATTCGCTCGGAGCAACCGTCTCGTTAATGACCGCGCTGCATTATCCGCATACCTTTGGGAAAGTGCTTTTGCAGTCACCTTTTGTCAATAATGATGTGATTGATCTCGTAAATAAATGCAAAGAGCCGCAATTAGTCGATGTTTATCATGTTATTGGCAAGCAGGAAACGGAAGTTCATACAACAGACGGAAAAACGAGTGACTTTCTAACCCCTAACCGTCAGCTGTCTGATGCATTTTCTAAAAAACCATTTAACTATTTTTATGAAGAATTTAACGGGAATCACACATGGACCTATTGGCAGCCTGATTTGCGACGTGCATTAAAGATGATGTTTTAAGCTATTTTATATTTTTTAGAAAATTTGCTATAATATCCAAAAGAAATTTTGTATTTATATATAATATACAAATTAGTCAATGGAGGAAACACTATGAAATTTGGAGTCGTTATTTTTCCGTCAAAAAATCTTCAAGATTTAGCTAATTCTTATCGTAAACGTTACGACCCGCATTATTCTCTTATCACTCCTCATCTCACTTTAAAAAATGCTTTTGAAGCGACCGAGGAAGAAGTCGTTCCTTTTGCAGATAAGCTGCGGGAGATTGCTAAAAATACAAATGCTTTCACTTTAAAAACCGTAAAGATTAGCTCATTCCAGCCTGTTAACAATGTTATCTACTTTAAAGTGGAGCCAACAGAAGAACTTAGTAAATTGCACCATGAAATTAATCAAGAATTTAGCGAACAAAATTTGGAATATGCCTTTGTTCCGCATATAACGATTGGACAAGAGCTTTCGAATGATGAACATTCTGACGTTTACGGCTCCTTAAGAATGAAAAAATTTAACCATGAAGAAACGGTTGACCGTTTCCACCTTCTCTATCAATTGGAAAATGGATCATGGACTGTATATGAAACATTTCGTCTTGGAAAGGAATAACTTGTTGTGATTGTAAAAGTTGTTGAAAATCAAAATGAACTAGAAGATGCTTTTTCTATAAGAAGAACGGTTTTTATTGAAGAACAAAATGTTCCAGAGGAAGAAGAAATTGACCAACATGAAGACGAATCTACGCACTTTGTTGCTTATCAGGACGGAAATCCGGTTGGAGCAGGCAGATTCCGGCTTGTTGAAGGTCTTGGTAAGGTAGAACGAATTTGTGTTTTAAAAGAAGCGAGAAAGACCGGTGCAGGAAAGGCCATCATGAACCAAATTGAAGCCTTTGCACAGGAAAATGATGTTCATCAATTAAAACTAAATGCGCAAACCCATGCAATCCCCTTTTACTCCGGACTAGGGTATGAAGTGGTTTCTGAAGAATTTTTAGATGCGGGTATTCCGCATAAAACGATGGTTAAAAAAATATAATTTAATCTGCACTTGCCAGCCCTGGCAAGTGTTTTTCTTTTCTCTGGATAATTCAAACACTTTTCGATGCACGCTGGTTTTGTTAAGATAAAGATTGTCTTACTTTTTGAAAAAGAGGGTTAAACATGAAAACTGCATTATATCAAAATGAACGTATTATCCTTGAACAGCTAGCCCGAGAACAATATCAAAAAATATATTTGAACGGGAAAAACGATGAATTACTTTGTCCTGTTTGTCATCAAAAGGTCAGACTTTTTCTCGGAATTGAAGAGGAACCACGATTTTACCATGCCCATTCACCAGATAAGGATTGTCCTGAGCCATTAATCGAGGAGCCTAAACAAGAACCGGTTTTTTTGGAACGGAATGGCTTCCGCATTCCTCAAGGACGTACCATTGTTAAAACTGTAAAAAGTATGGATACATTCAAGCCTGCAAAAAAAATAAACTGTCATCTCCCATTTAGTAAACCTAAAGTCACTATTAATGAAAACAGCATCCAATACTTAAATCAGCTCGAGGAACATGGAGTCATCCTTGATACGAGCCAAGCCGCCGCTGTAACAGAAACAGAAGGTTCGCTGCTTGTTCTTGCTGGGGCAGGCAGCGGGAAAACCAGGGTCTTAACTGCTCGTACTGCATATATGCTCCATGAAAAAAACATTGACCCCCAGTCAATCATGCTAGTAACCTTTACCTCTAAAGCGGCTAACGAAATGAAGAACCGCCTTGCCTCGTATCCATTTATGAAAAGGGAAAAAGTTAATCAACTGGTGACAGGCACCTTTCATAGCATCTTTTATCGAATTCTTATGTTTCATGAAGGGAATCGCTGGGCTTCAGATCGACTTCTGAAAAAAGAGTGGCAGCGAGATAAGATATTGAAGGATGCTGGAAAAAAGTATGATTTGTCAGAGAAGGAATTTGCTTTTGATTTAGCACTTCAGCAAATTGGATTTTGGAAAAACTCCCTTCTTTTCCCTGATAATGTTAAAGCAAAATCAGAATGGGAAGAAAAAACTCTCTTACTATATAAAGAATACGAGGAATACAAGAAACAGCAGGGCCTTTTTGATTTTGATGACATGTTAATAGGATGTTATCAACTATTACATTCTAACTTACAGTTACTCGAATACTATCAAAATCGTTTTCAATATTTCTTAATTGACGAGTTCCAAGATATTAACAAGGTACAATATGAGTTAATAAAAGTGCTGTCCGGTAAACATCAAAATGTTTTTGCTGTAGGTGACGATGATCAATCCATTTATGCTTTCCGTGGAAGTGACCCCAGCTACCTGCTGGACTTTGAAAAGGATTATCCAAATGCCAAACTAATTCACTTAGAGCAAAACTACCGTTCTTCTCATGGAATCGTTACTGCAGCTAATGAAATGATTGCAAAAAATAAAGTGAGAAGAATAAAAAAAATGAGAGCACAATTTGAAACAAGCACTCCTCCTCTCCTTTTTTTTCCATATGATGAGGAGGAGGAAGCAACGATGATTGTCACCGACCTGCAGGAAAAGATTGCGCAAGGTGCCAATCCTTCCGATTTTGCGATTTTATATAGAACCAATGCAGCATCCCGTGCTATCTTTGAACGTCTTGCTAGTTCAAATCTGCCTTTTCGGATTGACCTTGATGCCGAGGCATTTTATGAAAGAAGAATTGTGAGAAGTATTCTTGCCTTTTTTAAAATCAGCTTGAATGAGGACGACAATCAAGCATTATCAGATATTTTACCTATACTTTATTTAAAGCAGACCGTGCTAAAAGATATCAAGGCTGAAAGCATCCTTAAAGATTGCAGCTTCCTAGAGGCATTAACCTTTATGAAAACGAAACATCCATTTCAAGAAAAAAAGCTTAACAAGGCAGTTCCGTTAATTCGGTCGTTGAAATCGTTAACTCCTCTTAAAGCAATTGAGATGATTGAAAAAGACATTGGATTTTTAGATTACTTAAAAAAACGGGGAAATGAGACTAGCGAGTTGGAAAAAGGTTCTGATGATTTGAAGGATTTAAAAGTAGCTGCCAAGAACTTTGAGAGCCTTCCCTCTTTCTTAGATCATGCTCTGCATATGTCAGCTATGAATAAAGAAATAAAGAGCCTAAGCCGCCATTTTCATGATGCGATTAGTTTAAGTACAATTCATCGTGCAAAGGGCTTAGAATATAAAATGGTTTATATTCTGGGAGCAGTTGATGGCAGTTTGCCTCATGACTACGCTTTAGACAGCTATCGAAACGGTGACTTCAGTGCCATTGAAGAAGAGCGGAGATTACTTTACGTATCCATGACGCGGGCAAAACAACGGTTGTTTATTTCGGTTCCACAAAATCGCAGGGGCAAAAAAGCTCACCCTTCCCGTTTCCTTGCAGCTTTAAATAAAAAAAAGAAATAATGGAAAAAGACCTGTTTCCAAGTAGGAAAGAGGTCTTTCTTCGTTATTTCTTATTATTAATCATTTTTGAAATTGTATTAAAATCTAACTGCTTACCTTCACTAATGATGGATTTAACAATCTTATCCTCTGTTTCTTTATTCACAGGTTTATTGGCAATTTGGGAAACTCGGCGGATGACATTACGAACGGTTTTCTCGTCTTTAAAATTTGCATTTTGCAGGGAATTCGCTAAATCAAAGATATCTTTCATGTTTACGCCTGTTTTCTTCTCAACGTTTTTAAAGAACCCGTTATCCATGTTAAAACTCACGCTCCTTCATAAACTA
The DNA here is from genome assembly GCF_946151075.1 of Neobacillus sp. Marseille-Q6967. Lineage (GTDB taxonomy): Bacteria > Bacillota > Bacilli > Bacillales > Cytobacillaceae > Neobacillus. The sequence continues at coordinate 2,885,351 of NZ_OX267715.1, forward strand.
CTTTATTGTATGAAGGAAGGGTAAAAACGTGATTCGAAAACGACTGTTTATCCAAGAACAAAAGAAAGGGGCTGGCCTTGTTTTGCGGCCACCCCCTTCTTTTGATTCAAGCTTTTGAATTTCTTAATAAAAGCTTGCACCTACAATGATTAAAAGAATGAATAACACGACGATTAGTACAAATGTAGAACCGCCGCCGTATCCACCACCGTAGCCGTAGCCGCCAAATCCACAGTGCATAGACTGTCACCTCACCTTGATTAGTCTCATTAATAACATATGAGACTGGGCATCAAAGTGTACTAGGCGCTTTTCTAAAATAAGTCTTCTGTCGGATTACCCTTTTGGTTTAAAAAGAAGAGCCCCAATAAAACCAAACACAATGGCAGCGGAAATACCAGAACTTGTTACCTGGAACATACCTGTTAATACACCAATTAACCCATGTTTTTCTGCATCCTGAAGTGCACCGTGCACTAAGGAATTACCAAAGCTGGTTATGGGAATCGTTGCACCTGCTCCCGCAAAATCCATCAATGGTTCATACAAACCAAACCCATCTAAAACAGCTCCTGCAACTACAAGCAAACTTAGAGTATGTCCGGGTGTTAGTTTGCCAACATCTAATAAAAGCTGGCCAATCACACAAATTAAACCACCCACTACAAAAGCCCAAAAAAACATTGCAAACACTATAGTTTACCTCCTTCTATTAAATCATTTCAATTGCAACCGCGTGTGCTATACACGGAATTGTTTCACCCTGTTGGAAACTTAGAGGTGAGAGCAATGCACCCGTTGCAACTACTAAGATCCGTTTATATGTTCCTTTTTTTAGTTCATTCACTAAATGACCATATAAAACAGTCGCAGAACATCCTGCGCCGCTTCCACCAGCCTGTACCGGCTGATCCTCCTTATATATTAACAATCCACAATCCTGAAACTGTTTCCGTTCAAGCTCTAGTCCACTTTTGTTGATAAGTTCGAATGCTGTATCATGGCCAATTCTTCCCAGATCACCCGTAATGATTAAATCGTAATAAGATGGATCAATTTCCAAGTCGCGAAAATGAGCAATGATCGTATCGGCTGCGGCCGGGGCCATTGCACCCCCCATATTAAATGGGTCGGTTAACCCCATATCAATTACCTTTCCAATAGTTGCAGATGTCATCACTGGCAGATCTTTTTCAGGTTCATTGGCGGTTACAAGGGCAACACCCGCGCCAGTGACCGTCCATTGAGCTGTCGGTGGCTTTTGACCTCCATATTCGGTCGGATAGCGGAACTGTTTCTCTGCTGCCGCGTTATGACTGGCTGCTCCAGTTAGAACGTATTTTGCTCCTCCGTAATTAACCACAAAGGATGCAAGCGCCAACCCCTCCATCGACGTTGCGCAGGCATTAAATAGACCAAAGTAAGGTATTTGCATTGTACTTGCTGCAAAATTAGTCGGAGTAATTTGATTAATTAAATCTCCTGCAAATAAAAATTCAACCTGTTCTTTTTCAATTTTTGCTTTAGTTAATGTCGTTTGTATTGCCTCTTCGATCAATACACGATGTGCTTTTTCGTAAGAATCCATTCCCATCCACAAATCTTCGTGTAAAATATCAAATGCATCTGCTAAGTTTCCGTTTGCTTCAAAGGGGCCGCCGGAAACACCAGTAGCTGATATCATAGGCCGATTAGTAAAGACCCAGGATTGATGTCCTTTTAACAATTACAAAACCCCCCAAATTTTCAATAGCGTCTTAACTAAGGCCACAACAAAGGCCGAAAATACTCCAAAAAGGATAACCGACCCTGCAAGCTTAAACATATTTCCACCTACACCAAGAACATATCCTTCAGTCCGATGCTCGATGGCAGCTGAAATTACAGCATTTCCAAAACCGGTGACAGGCACCGCACTGCCCGCCCCAGCAAATTGGCCTAAACGGTCATACACTCCAAACCCTGTAAGCAGCATGGAAATAAACACCATTGTTGCTACAGTCGGATTTCCTACATTTTGTTCAGTAAAATTAAAAAAGTATATGTAGAAATAACTTATGGCCTGACCCACTACGCATATTAATCCGCCGACCCAAAAGGCTTTAATACAGTTTTTTAATACGGGTCTTTTTAGTTCGTGCTTTTGTTGAAGCTGCTGATACTTCTGCTGTTGGGGCGTCATATTCTTTTTCTTGTTCGCCATCGTCCTTCATCCCTTCTTACTTCATATCTTTTGTCATTTTGATTATTTCGTTTAACCTTTTGTCAGCCGCTTTATCGGACAGATTTCCGGCTTCCCTTCGCTCGTTCAGCCGTACAGCCTCTAAAAAGATCTTATAATCACTCGACACAATAAAATTATCATCCGGGTATTTTTCTTCTAATTCTTTCGTTAAATTCTTTTCAATTTTTTTCATTCTAAATCGCTGCATATGCTTTACTTTATAAACCACAAGCGTTTCTTTTTTTCCTTCGATCACTGCAACATCATAAAGCTCATCATAGTCACTAACTGTCTTTTCAATATCTTGTACATGATGTGGACTGTTATGCTGCTGGGTTACGATCGGATTGGGATTCGTTGTTTTCATAAGAGACAACTGACTATCCTTTACTTGCTGTTCTTGGGTACACGCCGATAAAGTGAATAAACACAAAACGAATAGGATTCGATTCATATGGACCATTTTGTTCCCTTCCTTACCCTAATTTGAACTACTCTTCTACCTAGTTTTTTCAAGATAAGGCAAAATTATGACTTAGCTGTCGTTACTTTTTCTTTTTATAAAAGTCTCTACAATTTAAAAAAGCTGTCAGTAATTCGACAGCTTTTTATTGTTCCTTATCTCTGAGTTTTTTTTCCACACCCGCAGCCTTTTTTCTTAACAGGCTTACTTGCTTGAGCAGGCCGCGCAGACTGTTTTTTATTTTTATCTCGATTCATGTACTTTCCACCCCTACGTAAAATTTTTAACCACTATAGATTATGAAAATAAAAAGGAACTTGTCTCAACTTTCGACCTAATTCCTTTATTTATCAATCCATTGCTGGACAAACAATTCGATGATGGCTGCTAGACCGGCTGCTGCAAAAATAATAAGAACTGGCCCAAAAAAGGCTGGATATAAATAATAACTGATGATAACCCCGGCAGACACCCAAATTCCTGTACACCAATAGCAGCTCAGCAGTTCCCCGATAAATTTTTTTAGTGGCGAAGCTTTCGGAACATAATAGATTTCCTCATTTCCCTGTTCATTTACCTCTGTGATTTCATCAAAAAAGGGACTGCGGATAAATTCTGTGATTTTATCAAAGACAATTAACCTTGTTAAGCGAAAGCAGGCTAATGCCAGTATAATAAATTCACTTAATTCCATCTCCATTAGATTCTTGTCCTTTCCTTTATTTAGCCTAATTTATGCAAATAAGGCGTTTGTCCGTTACCCAAAAAGGCTATAGAAAATATGTTATTAATGTAAGATATATTCGCGGAATAAGGAGGAATAATTAATGGGTTGTGGTAGAAATAATGATGTACGAAGCACTAGTAACTGTGTATGTGATGTTGTTCAAGCTATTAAAGATTTACAGGATAATGCAGTTCTAGCAGATGAGTGTGAAGATTGTCCCAGCTGTTTTATGGAACCGCTTGGATCATTAGTTTCACCTTCGAGACGAGACCAGCCTGACACACGTGTCTTCATGTTAAAAACAGCAGATGGCTCACCATTCCATGCTTTCTTTACCCCAGAAGATGGTGCATGCGTATCAATCTACTTCCGGGTAGAAGATGTATTCGACAATTGCTGTGCAACACTTCGTGTGTTAATCCCTGGACGCAGAGAAGGCGGAAACTTTGTACCAGTAAACCTTGTCTCTGGCGGGGATCGATGCTGTATCGATTTAACCAGAGTGTGTCAAGTTAACCGCTTCCGGGCGAGCAATGACTGTATTACAGTAGATTTAAAATGCTTCTGTGCAATACAATGCATCGCTGATGTTAACCTTGGACTTTGTGATTAATGAAATGAGCCAGTCGAAAATCCGGCTGGCTTTTTTTCTTATGCTTTTAACCCAATCATGATGATATCTTTCAATTCTTCCACTGGAATAGCCTGTGTCGTCTGATCGGGTAATTTGATCTGTATTTCTTGTTCGTTTTGTTCAAGTAAATAGCCTTGATACTTTTTTTCTTCCGTACAAAAAATACAAGGAACCGGCGGCAAAGCTTTTGGGAAATTAATAAGGTATTTAATTCTTTCATGAATGTTCATCTCTTTAAACCCTTTTAAACGATTAAAAGCAGGTCTCTTTACTTCTTGCTTTATTTGTTCTTTAGATACCTGTTTCACTTCCTGGGGCTTCCTGTCTGCCGTTTCTGTTTTTGCCAGAGACACCTCTAGTACTTTTTTTCGACCAATTTCAGGCTCAGCTTGAGGCTCTTCTACTGGCAATTGAACCTCCTGCCTATTTGTGAATATCTCCTGCATATTGTTTGCAGGCGACTTCGTAAACGGCTGGGAGATATATAGTAAAGGTCCCATTTTTGTTTTTTTCTCCATGCCATCACCTCCATTTACCTAAACCTACACTTTAATGTATGCGTGATGATTAGACTCGTTCATCAATACCAAAAAAAAGACCCGCTAAAATTTTAGCGGATCTTTTGAATTATAGAATATGGTAACCTGAGTCAACGTGAATATTTTCGCCAGTTATACCACGGGAAAGGTCACTAAATAAGAATAAAGCTGTGTCTCCGACCTCTTCCGGTGTTGTCGTCCGTCTTAGCGGAGCGGTCTCTTCAATTTCTTTTAAAATGGAGTTGAAATCACCAACTCCTTTAGCTGATAACGTTCTAATTGGACCTGCAGAAATGGAATTAACGCGAATGCCATCTTTTCCTAGGTCACCAGCCAAATAACGAACACTTGCATCAAGGGAGGCCTTCGCTACACCCATAACATTATAATTTTGGATAACTCTTTCTCCACCTAGGTATGTGAGGGTAACAATGCTGCCGCCCTCGGTCATTAATCCCCGAGCTTCTTTTGCAACTGCAGTTAAAGAATAGGAACTAATATTATGAGCTAATAGAAATCCTTCACGAGTAGTATTCATATACTCGCCTTTTAGCTCTTCTTTATTAGCAAAAGCGATACAGTGTGCAATTCCGTGAACCACGCCAACCGATTGTTTGATTTCATTAAAACATTTGGCGATATCCTCATCACTTGTTACGTCACAAGGGAGTACAAGTGTTCCTTCTGCTTCAAGAGATTCTGCTAATTCACGAACGCTTGATTCCAGTCTTTCTCCTGCGTAGGTAAAGATTAACCTGGCACCTGCATTGTGAAGAGAGCGTGCAATCCCCCAGGCAATACTCCGTTTATTCGCAACACCCATGACTACATATGTTTTTCCAGCTAATGACAAATTCATTATTGGTAAGCCTCCTACTTCATGTCTTATTAATTATTAGTTACTAGTACTTGGTACTAATATTACACTATTCCTCAAAAATTGAAAAGTAAGTTACTGTGATAGGTCGTAACCATATTCGCAGAACTCAAGTTCTCGTTTCAATTCATCTACATATTCTTTTGAACCAGTAACGATCAAACGATCATTTAGCAGAAGTTCTGTATCACCATGCGGAATGATCGAATCCTTTCCTCTAAAAATTCTCACAAATATGACATCTCCGGTGAACGGGAATCTTCTTAATGTCATTCCATCAAACTGCTCGTTTAACATTTTTATTTCATATAACGCTGTTTCCTGGTTGGTTAAAATATTGATAATACTTGGTGACTCAATTAAAGCACGCAGTAATGCCTTCGTTGAATTAAAGGAAGAAAAGACTTCAATATTTTGCTCTCTTAACCCCTCTTCTATCTCAAGAGATTCAATTCTTGCTATAACCCTTGGAACCCCTTTTTCTTTAAAGTAAGAAGCTAGGCGTGCATTGATGTTTTGGTCTCCTGTTGAAATGACAACCACATCTGAATGCAGCACCTCCGTCTTATCAAATGACTCAATGGAGTAATCCGCAATTTCAATAATCTCAAAGACCGAATTGGAATTTTGTTTCTCTGACTTATCCATTGTTGTATGATATAAAACCGGTTCATACAAACTTGAAGTAAGTTCTCTAGAAACGGGAAGAGTTACTTGATTCGCTCCTAAGAAGGATACTTTCATCTTTCGCTCTGTCACAACTTCCTTAGGAAAGAGCTTCTTAAAGGCAATTGGTGTAATGATAGAAGTTATAACAGCTACTAAAATAAGTGTTCCACTCATTTCTGGCGTAATCACCTGCATCCGTTCACCAATTGTAGCGGCTGCGATTACTAAAGAAAGGGTCGAAGTAAGTAAAAAACCGGATGCAACGACTGTTTTCGTATCATACCAGATTTTCAGCAAATAAACCGGAATAATTTTGGATAGAAGGAGTCCAAGTAATAACAAAGGTATTAACATTAATAACTTTTTATCGGCAAATAAAGACCACACATCAAGGTCCACCCCAACCATTACAAAAAAGATCGGAATTAGGAATCCATACCCAAAAGAGTCAAGTTTATGAACCAGTTCCTGATTTGGCGATAATAACGAAACAAGTACTCCTGCCAGAAAAGCACCAAGAATATTTTCAGCACCTACGGTTTCCGATAGACCCACTAACACAATGATTAGAGTAAATACGGCTCTCGTCCCAATCTGTATCGTTCCCTTTGACATCGATTCAAGGATAGGGAGATTCTGGAGTCGTCTGCCAATAAAATAAAGAACCACTCCTGCAGCAAATAAAATTAACAGCAGCCACGTATTTCCTGCACCTGGGTCGTTAAAAGAAACAAATATTGCCAATAAGATCATGGTTACTAAGTCAGCGATAACAGCTACTAGCAGGATAATCTGCCCAATTGTTGTTTTCATCAAATGAGCTTCCTTTAAAGTTGGAACGACCACCCCTAAAGAAATGGTAGAAATAATGAGTGTCATTAAAAAAGCATTATCAACAAAACCTGCAAAAACAAACAAATAAGATAAACCTAATGAGAAAATAAAAATACCGGTAAAAATAAGTGATGACGCAACAAATGAATTTGGTTCCTGTTTTCCATTCGGCAATGTATTTCGTTTTTTTCCCCCGGAAAAGGCAGTAAAGTCAATTTCAAGTCCGCTGAGAAACATTAAGAATATAAACCCTAACGTTGACAAGGTTGAAAGCCACATGTCTTCATGAACAACATTAAAGCCACTTTTACCAATCACCAGTCCCATAATAATCTCCGCAACAACAACGGGGATATAATTTAATTTTAACCTGTGTAAAATAAACGGTGTAACAAATGCTACAGTAACAACTATTAATAAAGAAATAACGGATGCATGATGTTCCATATGACACCTCTCTTAAAAAAATTATGAAAAAGGGGTAATACATAATGAAAATAGATATTATCGGTGATATTCATGGCTGTTTGCCTGAATTTGAACAACTTACAACAAAGATCGGCTATCAATGGAAAAATGGAATCCCCATTCACCCAGACAATAGAGTTCTTGGTTTTGTAGGTGATTTAACAGACAGAGGACCCGCTTCCCTAAAGGTAGCGGAAATTGTTTGGCGCCTGGTCATTGAACAAAAGAGAGCTTTTTATACACCTGGAAATCATTGTAATAAACTGTACCGCTACTTTCTTGGAAGAAAGGTACAAGAGACACATGGACTTGAAACCACTGTTGCAGAATATAAGTCATTAAATAAATCTGACCAGCAATCCATTCGAAAAAAATTCATCGAACTTTATGAGAATTCACCGCTTCATTTAGTATTAGATAAAAATAGGCTGGTTATTGCACATGCAGGCATTAGGGAAGATTATATCGGCCAGACAAACGCCAAGGTAAAAACATTTGTCCTCTATGGAGACATTACGGGTGAAAAACACCCTGATGGTTCACCTATTAGAAGGGATTGGGCAAAAAAATACAGAGGTGAAAAAATAATTGTCTATGGTCATACCCCTGTTAAGGAACCAAGAATAATTAATAATACTTATAACATAGACACCGGAGCTGTTTTTGGCGGAAAGCTGACTGTGCTGCGATATCCCGAAATGGAGTTGGTTTCCGTAAGTTCTACTATGCCATATGTGGAAGAAAAATTTAAAGACTTTACCTGAAAATCGGGATATTTGTCCTACGAGTTTCTACAAATTTCCCGGGAAATTCACAAAATCCGACTCCAAATTAAAACAGGCCACACCTGTTAGTCAAGGTTAGCCTGTAGAATTGTTTGCATATCCTTTGGGAGCGGGGCAATAAAGTCCATCTCCCTTCCGGTAAACGGATGTACAAAGTGGAGTTTTTTGCAGTGCAGCGCCTGTCGCTTTAGTATACTGTCATTTCCACCATAAAGGTCATCACCTAATAACGGATGACCAATATAAGCCATATGAACCCGTATTTGATGGGTTCTTCCTGTCTCAAGTTGGAGTTCTATATGAGTATATTTTGTGTATCTTTTAAGTACTTGAAAATGGGTGCAGGCATATTGTCCATCACTTCGTACTTCCCTCTCAATTATACTATCCAGCTTCCTTCCTATCGGCTGCTCAATGGTTCCCGTACTTTCCTGTATGATGCCGCCAGCGAACGCTTCATACATTCGTTTCACTTTTCCGCTTTGCTGTTGTTTGCTGAATAAATGATGTACATGGCGGTGTTTTGCAATTAATACAATTCCCGAGGTATCTCGATCTAAACGGGTAACAATATGCGAAGTGGCTTGGATGTTCCTATCCTGGTAATACCCCAACAAGCCATTGGCCAAACTCCCTGAAGGATGTTCTCTAGAGGGAATAGTACTCATCCCAGCTGGCTTATTGACCAATAATAGGAATTCGTCCTCAAAAAGAATTTCTAACGGGATTTTCTCCCCTCTTACCCCTTCACTAGACTGCTCTGCAGGAAAAATCACTGTGAGGATATCACCTTTTTTTAACGAATAACGGACAGTTACCTCAGCATCATTTATAAGTATATTACCGCCTTTAAATTTTATATCTGTTAAAGCTGTCCGTGAGATTTCTTTTTCATGAAGAAACTGCTTTATTAACTTACCTTTATTTTGTTCATCAATCTCCCATCGTAGTTGAAAACGTTTCTGCATAAAAAGCCCCCATTAGTCGGAATCGGAGATAAATGAATCGTGGACCCTTTTCCAAAATGGAAATGGCCGGAAACGAGCAAAGCGTATTTTTTCATCTGGAACCCTAAATTGGATTGATTTAACATCCTTATGTAAAAGAGTAAGATGATCGATTGTTACTTGAAAATCAACACGATTTACAGGTTTTAACATACATGTATGATGTGACGGAAGAATCAGTGGTGAGCCGACCGTACGAAAGACCCGATTGTTAATGGATGCCATTTCTGCTACCTGTAAGGCTGATATAGATGGATGAATGATCGCACCGCCTAATGCTTTGTTATATGCTGTACTGCCTGATGGAGTTGACACGCAAAGACCATCGCCGCGGAAGCGTTCAAAATGCTGGCCTCGAATCTCTACATCCATTACCAAAGTTCCTTCTACGCTTTTTACCGTCGATTCGTTTAAAGCAAGGTATCTAGATTCCTTCCCTGCATGCTGATACCGGATGATGACTTCTAGCAGAGGATATTCAACAACTTGGTAAGGGGTTTTTGCAATGGCAATGACTAGTTTCTCTATTTCTTCCGGCGTCCAGTCTGCATAAAATCCAAGATGTCCGGTATGGATTCCGACAAATGCTGTTTTATCCAATCGGCTGCTGTAGCGGTGAAAAGCATAAAGCAGTGTACCATCACCCCCGATGGATACGACAATATCTGGCTGGTCTTCATCGTATTTCAAATCAAAATCCAGCAGATACGTTCTCATTTTATGCATCAGAATATTTGATTTTTGGTCTCCTTTAGAAGTAATAGCAAATTTCATAGTATTTTTGCTCCTCGGACTATTAAGCTTTAATAACAGCTCTTAGTTTTTCTCTTCCTGCTTAAACTCTTTATTTCTTGTAAAAAAAGCTTGCGCCTCTTGAATTTCACCGCGGATTAATGACATTTCTTCATCTAAACGGAATGCAGCTTCTGCTGCGCGCTGCAGCCTCATCTGGATATCGCTGGGGAAAACTCCTCTATACTTATAATTTAACGAATGTTCTATTGTTGCCCAAAAATTCATCGCCAGCGTTCTTATTTGAATTTCAGCCAGTATTTTCTTTTCCCCGTGTATCGTCTGCACAGGATAGCGAATCACCACATGGTACGAACGATAGCCACTCGTTTTTTTATGGGATATATAGTCCCTTTCTTCCACCACTTCAAGATCATTACGGTTTCTTAAAAGCCTGACAACATGATGAATATCATCAACAAATTGACACATAATCCTCATACCGGCAATGTCCTGTAATTCCTCTTCTAATTTATCGAGTGGAATACCTTTTTGATTCGCCTTATCAAGAATACTGGCAATTGGCTTTACTCTCCCCGTAACAAATTCAATGGGTGAATGGGTAGAATCAAGCTCGAACTGTCCTCTCATACCTTTTAACTTTACTTTTAGCTCACCAACCGCCTGTTTATAAGGAGCTAAAAACTGATCCCAATGCTTCATCATTCCACCTCAATGAATATAGTTAATCTTTAAAAATGTTTTCTACTTTTTTGACCATTTCTTCCCCGTAATTACTATTTCCTTCTATATTGCTAATAACGTATTCCAGCTCTTCATGGAAATTAGTTAATTCTATTTGATCGTGGTCATCATGGATAAATATAGCCGTTTTATTATCTAATGCTATTTTTAATTGTCCCCATATGTCTTCAGGAATTTCGATATATGTATAGTCATCTTGATTTTCCATTAAATAAATAAAAGAAAAGTTCGCAGAATCGACCAGAATCTGTTCTTTCGCTGAAAGGCCCTTTATCACTTCATTTGCACATAACATTAGTCTCTTGTCTCTTAAATTTGCCGTTTTAATTTTTATTTTTTTTCTCATTTTTTCAACCTCCAACTTTCATAATTTATTTTAGCATAATCTATCCATTTCTCCCAAGGATTGCGGTTTGCCTCCTCCTTAAGATAAAATGACTATACATAAGAAAGGAATGAGTGTGCGGAATGTCAGAAACACTTGAAATTGAATTTAAAAATTTGTTAACGAAAGCGGAATACAACAGGCTTCTAAAAGAATTTAACATAACATCTGAAGAAATATTTACTCAAGAAAATTATTACTTCGATACACCTGATTTTAGATTAAAAGAATTAACTTCTGCATTAAGAATTCGCCGAAAAAAAGATCAATATGAGTTAACATTAAAACAGCCTGCCGAGGTCGGGCTCTTAGAAACAACACAATTGTTATCAGAAGACGAATATCAATCGGCGATTCACTCCTCCCTTCTGCCTATCGGGGTTGTTTTAGACAGGATTATTGAAATGGGTATATCACCAAACGATATTGAGTATTTTGGATTATTAAAAACAAATCGCGTGGAATTCTCGTACATAAACGGATTACTAGTTTTTGATCATAGTTTTTATTTGACTAAAGAAGATTATGAAGTGGAGTACGAATCCGAGGATTATCAACAAGGACTTTCTGTTTTCCTTCAATTCCTTGACCAATACGCCATTCCTAAACGAAAGACAGAAAATAAAATCCAGCGTTTTTACCAGCAAAAACTCTTACAAAATCATTAATTTTACAAAAAGCCTATACGTGTGTAATAGGCTTTTTTGCGTATATTAAGAACATCTGTCTATTAGAAATTACCCTTTTCTAAGCGGTTTATTTGAGATATGAAACGTGCATTGCTAAAATTAACATACCAAACAAATTTAGAGGAGTTGTCAACATGATTGAGAAAAAGCCTACACCCTTTGAGGCTATTGGCGAGGAAACATTACACCGCCTTGTGGACAATTTTTATGAACTGGTTGCACAACATCCCGATCTTGCTCCAATCTTTCCAAATGATTTCTCTGAAACTGCAAGAAAACAAAAGCAATTTCTTACCCAATATTTAGGAGGTCCAGCCCTGTATACGGAGGAGCATGGCCACCCGATGATGCGTGCACGGCATTTACCTTTTCCTGTTACACCCACGCGTGCTAAAGCTTGGCTGTCCTGTATGACTCAAGCAATGGACAAAACTGGAATGCATGGCCCATTAAGGGATGAATTTTATTCGAGGCTTTATCTTACTGCTCAGCACATGGTAAATACACCAGATGACGAAGAATTATCAGGTGAAGATTCGTGAGCAGTAAAGGACCAAATAGTCCGAAGCAGCAAAGTCAAAGCAGTGATAAAAAGCCAATAGAAATATATATGTTCATCGATCCCTTATGCCCTGAATGCTGGGCACTAGAGCCGATTATTAAAAAATTGCAAGTGGAATATGGCCGTTATTTCTCTATAAAACATGTATTAAGCGGACGGATTGCTAATTTAAATCTTAGCACGAAGAAAAAATATGAGGTTATTGCAGAATTATGGGAAAAAACAGCCAGCAGATCTGGGATGTCCTGTGATGGAAATTTATGGCTTGAAAATCCGGTAGCATCTCCCTATATTGTTTCCATTGCCATAAAGGCTGCCGAATTACAAGGGAGACGAGCTGGTATACGTTTTCTAAGGAAACTGCAGGAGGTCCTTTTTATTGAGAAGCAAAATATCTCACAAATAGAGGTATTAAAAGATTGTGCCCAAAGTGTCGGATTGGATGTTGATGAATTTGAATCGGACCTTCTTTCTGAAAGTGCAGCAAAAGCTTTTCAATGCGATTTGAAAATTACATCGGAAATGGAAGTATATGAAATTCCTACCCTCGTCTTCTTTAATGAAAATGCTGAAGATGAAGGAATAAAGATTACCGGTCCTTATCCATATGAAGTCTATGTCCAAATTCTAGAGGAAATGCTCTCTGAACAGCCTGTTAAGGCGCCGCCGCCTCCATTAGAAACATTTTTAAAATTTTTCAAATTAGTTGCATCAAAGGAAATTGCTGTTGTTTATAATATGTCAATCTCTCAAGTTGAACGTGAAATGAAAAAATTACTTCTCTTAAAGAAAGTAGAACAACTTCCTGCAAAATATGGGACGTTTTGGCGTCATGTGGAAGATTAATATTAATAAAAAGACCTTACAGTATGAACTGTAAGGTCTTTTTTATTAATACGAACAAAGGGGATGGGAGAAATTTTATCACGGTCAAACAAAGGGGTATATGTTTGTTGTGATCAACTTCACGTATAAAATATACCATGCACATTAACCGATTGACAATGTGTTTGTGTGTTATTTCACATTATTGTCAAAATATCATATTATTAGTTCTTGGCCATAAAATAAGAATAAAAAGATTCAGAAATCTTATCCTAAGGCAGGTTATAAAAGATGTTTAAGTTGCCGTTTATTCTAATGGTATTATTTATTATTTTTAGCTTCTTTCTTCAGGTACTCGCACTTATGAAAATATTCCCGCTTCTAATCAGTACGCCGCTCCTGTTTATTTCGATATTTATTCTGCTCTTTTCCCTAAACGATAGAAAGACATTTAAAGGTTTTTAATAAAAAGGGAGGTGCGGTTTTTACCGTACCTCCCTTTTTATTAAGACAAAAGCTGCTCTAGTTCGTTTAGTTTTTCTTCAAAGACTTTGCAAGCATTTCTAATTGGTTCTGCACTTGTCATATCGACTCCAGCTTTCTTTAGTACCTCAATTGGATAGTCCGAACTTCCGGCACTCAAGAAATCAATATAGCGTTTTACAGCAGGTTCGCCTTCTTCAAGAATCTGCTTGCTTAATGCGGTTGCAGCACTAAAACCAGTTGCATACTGGTACACATAATAATTGTAATAGAAATGAGGAATTCTGGACCATTCTAATCCGATTTCTTCATCGATGACAATATCCTCTTCACCAAAGTACTTCTTATTTAAAGCATAATACTCACTAGTCAATGAATCCGCTGTTAAAGCCTCATTATTCTGTGCTTTTTGATGGATTAGATGCTCATATTCAGCAAACATTGTCTGCCTGAAAACTGTACCTCTAAAACCTTCTAGGTAATGATTTAATAAATAGATCCGCTTTTGTTCATCATCAATGGTTTTTAACAAATAATCATTCAATAGTGCTTCGTTGCAGGTTGATGCAACCTCTGCTACAAAGATGGAATAATTCCCATACGGATAAGGCTGATTTTTCCGTGTGTAGTAACTATGAACGGAATGACCAAATTCATGTGCAAGAGTAAATAAATTATTTACATTATCCTGCCAATTCATCAGGATATATGGATTTGTCCCATAGGCACCCGATGAATACGCCCCGCTCCGTTTCCCCTTGTTTTCATGAACATCGACCCAGCGGTTTTCAAAACCTTCTTGTAAAATTTTTGTATAGTCTTCTCCTAACGGTGCTAATCCTTTGATCACTAACTCTTTTGCCTCATTATATGGAATTTCCATTTTTACATCTTTTACTAGTGGTGTATAAAGGTCATACATATGAAGTTCATTTAACCCTAACACCTTTTTGCGGAGCTTGACATAACGATGTAATAAATGAAGGTTTTCATTTACAGTATTCACCAAATTATCATAAACACTTTCCGGAATGTTATTTGCGGACAGCGCAGCATGGCGTGCAGAATCATAATTTCTGATTCTTGCATTAAAATTATCTTTCTTGATATTACCGCTTAACGTGCTGGCAAAAGTATTACGGAAATTTCCATATGTTTCATATACGGCTTTAAAAGCATCACGGCGTACACGGACATCTGAGCTTTCTAAAAAACGGATATAACGGCCATGAGTAATTTCAACCTCTTCACCATTTTCATCTTTAATAGTCGGAAACTTAATATCCGCATTATTTAACATTCCAAACGTATTGCTTGAGGTATTCATTACCTCACTTGCTTCTGCCAATAAAGCTTCCTGTTCTTTTGAAAGTACATGCGGTCTTTGAAGGTTAATTTCCTCGATTGCATGTTCATAAAGCTTTAATTCAGGAGATTCTTGTAAAAATTGGCGTACTCTATCCTCTTCAATATCAAGAATTTCCGGAACAATAAACGCTAATTGGCTGGCTACTTGAGAATAGAGATTTTTAATTCTGTCATCCAACCCTTGATAAAAGGAATTGGTGGTGTCTTGATCATAACGCATATGCGCATATGTATATAATTTCCCAATCCTTTCAAGCAGTTTGTCTTGGAATTGGAGTGCATTATATAAGGTTTCAGCGCTTTGGCCCAATTTCCCCTCATATTCTTTTATTCCAGCTATTTGGCTTTTTACCTCTTGAAATTCTTTATCCCAATCTTCATCACTGCTGAATATATCCTCTAATCTCCAGGTATCTTCAACAGGGATTTCACTTCTAGATGGCAGAGTTTTAACTGCTGATTCATTTGCCATAATTTCATGCCCCCAATCAATATGATTATTAAAACGAGAAGTCTTTTCCTTTTACTAATATTCTCCCTCTTCCTCAATTTTCCTTTTTATGATGTAGAAGAAAAGGACAATTTCCCCATATATTATGCCCTATTCTAAACATTCATTTATAATTTTGTTAAAATCTGTTTATATTTTTGATAAAACTCTCCCTTCCTTTCCTCACTCTCTTTATTCGTTTTCGGTACAAACACATTTCTTTGTAATTGAAAATGCAGGCTTCCTTTATTAACCAGTACTCCTACTTTTTCAAGCTGAAGGAAATATTCCGTTACAATGGTTTCAATAGAATAGGGAAAGAGTTGTGGCAGGTTTCTTAATGTAATTTGTTTTTTCTTCATTCTTTTTAATAAGGAACGTTCAGCATCCTTTAAGTGAATAAAATCATTTTTGGAAAGCTTTTGAATGACATCTATGTAAAGATAAGTTTGCCAAATGACGGGTGGAGTTTGAATAAGAAAAGAATGACGGACGGGCAGCCCGATTTCAGGTGGGAGAAGAAATAGATTGAGGCAATGTTGATAAATTTCTTGAAGAAACTTTTTTTGACTAGGACTTGGCCGGAGCGAGCAATTCATTTTAAATCTGTCCATCTCTTTGTACCAGCTGTTGATATTAAATTTGGTGTTGAATTCGGGCTCTAGTAAGGAATGAATCGTAAATGAGTGATGTGGAAACTGAATATGATGGGCAAATGCATTTTTTGCGGAATAAGAAATGATTGGGCTTAAAAGATGGAAATTCATTTTTTCGGGGCAATAAGTGGGGATATAATACTGTCCATTTTGGGATTTTGTTAAAAAATAATAATCAAAATGATTTAATTCAAATAGCTCATGTCGTTTTTCTTTCACATGTTTATACCCCATTATCCATAAGGGAATGTAACCATGCTCGACGTAAACCTGGGTTCTTTTTATAAATAAATCTTCTGGAAGAGTAGAACATTGATATTCAAGGGCATATTGAACACCATTGTAATAAAACATTATGTCGGGGCGCTGCTTCATTTCGCTGTCATAGAATTCTAATTCCGCATGTATTCCTTGAGATAACAGCCATTGATAAAGTTGAAGTTTTCCTTCTAAATGGTAAATCGTTTCTCTTTCAAATTGAACCTCGCAGGCAGCATCACTCCTATGAGCAAAATGGAAAATTCTTTGGTTCCCCAATTTAAGCAAAACCTCGGTGCCGCAAACGGGACAAATAAATTCTTCTTGCTCACGAAGATGCAAAAGCGAATCTTTGTCGAAAGGAAAGCCTAAATTAATCGTGTGACCTTTCTTTGTTATGGCAGTAAGCAATTGCCTAACACCTCCTTTTTTGTGATTAATTCGTGATGCGGTACCGAATATCCTTTTTTTATATAAAAAAACCCGCCAATGAAAGCGGGTCATATTATAGTAAAGGAGACAACAGTCTAGAGGTTGATTCTAGTAAACGCAGGCCAATATGTCTTTTATTAAAGGCATCTATATCAAGCTGTATTGCGTATTCAAGGTCGTTTAAATATTCGGCCACAAGCTTTTGTGTACTGTTTGTCCTAAATAAGAACGCATTTACCTCAAAGTTTAAATGGAAGCTTCTCATATCCATATTGGAAGTTCCTATCGATGCAATTTCATTGTCAACAATCACGATCTTACTGTGCATAAAACCACGCTGATACTCGTAAATCTTTACCCCCACCTCTAACAGTTCAGGAAAATAGGATCTGGATGCATGGAAGACAATCCGTTTATCTGGACGATTTGGTACAAGTAAACGGACATCAATTCCACTTAAAGCCGCAACTTTAATAGCTGAAAAAATGTCTACATCCGGGATAAAGTATGGTGAGGCAATCCAAACCGATTCTTTAGCCGAAGTAATCATCGAAAAAAAGATATTCTTAATGACGCTCCATTCATTATCTGGCCCGCCTGCAATTAATTGAACCCCTCCATAGTTGTTATTATCTATTTGGGGGGATAGATATTCAGCAGTTAAAAAACTATGATTGGTCATATAGTACCAATCCTGTAGAAAAATTAATTGTAGGCTTCTTACGGCCTCACCCTTTAACATTAAATGAGTATCGCGCCATAAACCATAGTTTTCGTCCCGTCCAAGATATTCGTCGCCAATATTCAAACCTCCAACAAAACCAATCGTCCCATCGATTACAATGATTTTCCGATGGTTACGGAAGTTAAATTTATTATTTAAAAAAGGAAGTCTAACGGGCCCAAAACAAACGGTTTCAATACCAGCGTTTTTCAAATCATAGATAAATTTTTTTGACAGTTGCCAAGAACCAACAGCATCATATAAGAAACGGACTTTCACACCATTCAAAGCTTTTTCAATTAATATCTCTTTAATTTCTTGCCCAATTGAATCATGGCGGAAAATGTAATATTCCATATGAATATGATGGCGGGCTCTTCTTAATTGCTCTAGAATATGCTGAAAGGTCTCTTCACCATCCGTTAAAGCTTTTGTGTATGTATCAAAGGAAATCGGACTATTTCCAAGCTTTTGAGCTAAGGTGAAAAGTCTAGCTTGATGTTCACCCATTAAACTAAGTTTTTCTTCACTCCGCGGATCATCTTCTCCTTCGACCGTTAAGAACGCCTGTTTATCAAGAAAATACTTTTTTCGGTACATCTTTTCTTTCCGATAATTTCTCCCAAATAAGAGATAGAAAATAAAACCGACAAGCGGAAAACTTCCAAAAACCACAAGCCAGGTAAGTGTCTGTGTTGGGTGACGGTTTTCTAAGAAAATAACAAATCCTATAAAAATAACAGACAGTGTAGTAAGAAGGCTCATAAACCCAAAAACTCCGCCATGTATATGATCCTTCATGAAAACCCATAGAATGGCTAAAACAAAGATAAATATACTAACCCTTACAGTGTTTTTCATTTTTTCACCGCCATGACTTATAAATGATAAAAAATACCGATTTCAAATGAGAAATCGGCAGTTTTATTTAAAATGTTTTCTAATCTCGGCAAAAACATTATTTGAAATTATTTCTTTACCATATTCCTGCAATCTGTGAATCGTAATTTGAGTTTCATTCCCATATTCAAGGAGAATACTTAAGAAGTCATCGATTTCATCTTCTTCAAATAAATCCTCTGGAAACTCCGTATAGAGATAATATCTATTTTCGTAGGAATATAAGCAGGTTATTAAGTCATCAAGGCCGCCGCGTTTGGACAACATGATTACATCCTCGAAATCTTTGAAGGAAATTAAAAACTCTAATGCTTCATCCTCAAGTAATGAATCTTCTTCATCACCGCTTCTTGGATTGAAATGATGGTCAAGAATTTCTTCAATATTATCATCAACAGGCAAATCTTTTAATTTGTCGTTTGGAATTGGAAGTTCAAATTTTTGACCGTCCTTTGAAACTTGCGCCTTTGTAACCAGAACTTCTAGTCCTTTTTCCAAAGCCTGCACTTGAATCCAGAGAGGTCCTTCTACAATAAATTCTTCTTCCTGATGGACTTCATCCATCATTTCCCAAAATAATTCTTCACTTCTTTCACGATTGTACCAGATTTCTTCCCGGTCAAAACCGCGTTCTTCTATATCACCATAAGAGATGTAAAACTTTACAGTATTCTCGTTAATGCGTTCAATCTCCATCTTTACCTCTCCCTTCCATTTTCAAAGTTGAAGGGACTAAATACCCTTATGCAGTCCATTACAAACAGCAATATCTAAAATAGGTAAGAACTTTTCTTATTATTTCCTAAGATCATTCTTGTACTTTTATTTTATGATAAAAAATTTCATATGGGAAATGAATTAACCTATTTTTATAAAAATCATTTATCTTCCTATTTATTAGATATTCCTTATATTGTAACAAAATGACATCGAAATCTCAAATTAAATTAATGGTAAATAAAAAGCCCTCATCGAAATGAAGGCTTTACTTTTAAAATTAATTTACCATTCGCTGCGCTTCACGTAATTGGAAAGTACGGACTCTTCTTGGAAGGAAACGGCGGATTTCATCTTCATTGTATCCAACCTGTAACCGTTTCTCATCAATAATAATCGGCCGGCGAAGTAAACCAGGATTTGCTTTTATAAGTTCAAACAAGTCCTGAAGCGGCATAGTATCTAAATTTACATCCAATTTTTGAAAGGTCTTAGATCTTGTTGAAATGATTTCATCTGTACCATCTTCTGTCATACGAAGAATTTCCTTAATTTCTTCAATTGACAGTGGTTCAGAGAAGATATTTCTTTCTGTATATGGAATTTCATGTTCTTCTAGCCACGATTTTGCTTTACGGCATGATGTACAACTTGGTGAAGTATATAATGTAACCATTTTTCTTCACTCCTCTATTTTTAGCTGCTCTTTTATAAAAAACAATTAGTAATAGTTATAAAGATTAAAATTATTATAAATAAGTAATTTATATCATTGATTATACACCACTGCTTTAAAAAAGGTATCCTTTTTTCAAAAATTATATTGAATATAAAATATATGCAACATTTAAGGTTTTCATTATATTAGACGATTAATTACCAAAAAAGTTTCAAATTTTATTTGGTTTTAACCTTGATTTTTTTGCACTGATACCTAAATTCAATTAAAATATTCGAATCTAACTACAAATTTTAGTAGGTTAAACAAAAAATAATTGGCAAATTATTTTTATATAGATTATTCGCTTTACATAAAATTTCTTCTGTATTCTCAATTACAATAGTAATAATGAAAACGGATACATTCCTTTCTTGGCAATTTCGATTTTACCTCTTTAATTACTGAATAACTTCTTATAAAATAAGAGGTAAGGTTACATCGACTCTAAAACGGAGGTAAGATTATGGGTGCATACATAATAGATTTATCCATTGTAGCAATACTTGTTATCGGATTGACAGCTTTAATGGGCGTTATTACGAATGGGTTCGGTGAAAAAGTGTTTGGCGGTAAAAACCGTTCTGAATTTGTTAATCAAAGTGCAGAATTTCAAACTGGCTGGAAAAGTGTTGGTGGAAAAAAGAAACGATAAGTGTAAACTAAACCATATAAAAAAACGATCTCAAATTCTTGAGATCGTTTTTTTATTTTTAATGTTTGTATTGAGCCTGGTATTGCTTAAATTCTTTCTCTGAACATAAAACAAAGTGCCCAGGGCTAACCTCTCTAAACTCAACCGATTCATTATCATCATAATTATGACTTGCAGGATCATAGGTTTTACGTTTACGGGTCCGCTCACTGATTGGGTCGGGAGCAGGAATCGCTGATAATAATGACTGTGTATATGGATGCAGTGGGTTTTTATATAATTCATCAGCAGGAGCTAACTCTACCATCTTACCAAAGTACATAACACCAATCCGGTCACTGATGTACTTAACCATTGAAAGGTCATGGGCTATGAACAAATAGGTTAACCCCTTGTCTTTTTGCAATTTCTTCATTAGGTTAACTACCTGTGCCTGAATCGAAACATCTAAGGCAGAGATTGGCTCATCCGCAATGATAAATTCAGGTTCGACAGCAAGTGCACGGGCAATCCCAATACGCTGCCGCTGACCGCCGCTGAACTCATGTGGATAACGGTTAGCGTGTTCCCTATTTAAACCGACTGTTTCTAACAATTCATATACTCTTTCCATACGTTCCTGCCTAGTTTTGGCTAATCCATGGATATCAATTCCCTCGGCAATAACATCCGCAACCTTTAAACGTGGATTTAGGGATGCATAAGGATCTTGGAAGATCATTTGCATTTTACGATTAAAATCCTTCAATTCTTTTTTAGATTTTTTTCCGTGTACGTTTACCCCGTCAAAAATAACTTCTCCGCCTGTTGCATTATAAAGTCGGATAATAGTACGGCCAGTTGTCGATTTTCCACAACCTGATTCACCCACAAGACCCATTACTTCTCCTTTATAAATATCAAAGGATACGTTATCAACGGCTTTTACCTCATTTTTCTTCCCGACATTAAAATATTGCTTTAAATTTTTTATTTCAAGTAATTTTTCTGCCATTTAGTTCCCCTCCTTAAATCCAGGGAATTGTCGTTGACGTCTTTTTACTGCCTCTGGGGGCTCAACATGCGGAGCATCAGGATGTAAAAGCCAAGTAGCAGCATAATGAGTATCAGAAACTTTAAAAAATGGTGGTTCCTGCTCTAAATCAATTTTCATGACGAAGGGATTCCTAGGTGCAAATGCATCACCTTTAGGAGGATCTAAAAGATCAGGAGGTGTTCCCGGAATTGAGAATAGCTCTTCATCATCTGTTTCCATATCCGGCATGGAACTAATTAATCCCCAAGTATATGGATGCTTTGGATTATAGAAAATCTCATCTGCTGTACCAATCTCAACAATTTTCCCACCGTACATTACTGCTACCCTGTCAGCAACATTAGCTACGACTCCAAGGTCATGCGTAATAAAAATTATGGAAGTATCTATTTTCTTTTGGAGGTCTTTCATTAACTCCAAAATTTGAGCTTGAATGGTTACGTCAAGAGCTGTTGTCGGCTCATCAGCAATTAATACTTTCGGGTTACATGCTAATGCGATGGCAATAACAACCCTTTGTCTCATTCCTCCAGAAAATTGGTGCGGATATTGTTCTACACGAATTTCAGGCTTTGGAATTCCAACAAGTTTTAAAAGCTCAACTGCACGTTCTTTGGCCTCTGCCTTACTCATATTTTGGTGCTTTAGAAGCGGCTCCATGATTTGTTTCCCAACTTTCATTGTTGGGTTTAAGGATGTCATTGGATCTTGGAAGATCATTGAAATATCTTTACCACGGATTTTTTGCATTTGCCGATCATTTAGCTTCGTCAAATCTTTTCCATCAAAAAGGATTTGACCACCCTTAATTTCCGAATTACTTTCAGGAAGTAATCGCATAATAGATTTTGTAGTTACCGACTTTCCGGAACCAGACTCACCTACAATTGCAAGGGTTTCACCTTTTAATAGATCAAAATTAACTCCACGAATAGCTTGTACTTCCCCACCAAAGGTATGGAATGATATAAATAAATCTTTTACCTCTAAAATCTTCTCCACTTCTCTTCACCTGCCTTCTAATCACGCATTTTTGGATCCAATGCATCACGCAAACCGTCTGCAATTAAGTTGAATGCAACCATCGTTAAAGAAATAACAATTGCAGGAATAATCATTTGGTACGGGAATGCAATCATGGATGTAAAACCTTCATTAATTAATGTTCCCAATGAAGCGTTCGGGTCTTGTAGACCGAGTCCGATAAAGCTTAAAAATGCTTCAAAGAAAATCGCATTAGGGATTGAAAACATTGTATTAATGATAATAACCCCAAACATATTTGGAATCATATGTTTAAAAATAATAGACGAATCAGATGCACCTAAAGTTTTAGCTGCGAGTACATATTCTTGATTTTTTAATTTTAAAACTTGAGCACGTACAACCCGCGCCATACTAGTCCAACCGGTTATTGTTAAAGCAATAATAATCGGAATAATTCCTGGTTTTAAAACTAAAATCATCAATACTACGACGATTAAGTTAGGGATTCCGACAATAATTTCAATAATCCTCTGCATGGTACTATCAACTTTACCACCCAGGTAACCCGATACAGCACCGTATGTTACCCCAATTAACATATCAATTACGGCTGCTAGAAATGCAATTAAAAGAGAAACTTGTGTCCCTTTCCAAATACGGGCGAAGATATCTCTACCAAGGTTGTCTGTTCCGAACCAATAGTAGTTTTCTACCTTTCGAATTTCATAAGGATAATATTCCGTGCCGTCTTTTCTTGTTAATGTACCATCAAATGGAAGCCAGCTGATATTTTCTAATCCTTGTATACGGGGCGGCAAGTTATTGTGTTTAGTGTTTTGTGTATCGTAGTCATATGGTGATATTAATGGACCTACCAAAGACATCATAATAAGTAAAACAATGATAACCAAACTAACTACCGCACCTTTATTTTTTCGAACCCGTAACCAGGAATCTTGCCAAAAATTAAGACTTGGTTTAGAAATCTTTTCACTTTTTGATTGATCAACATGGGCGGGTGCAAACATATCTTTGGAGATATTCGTTTCTTTGTTGAGCATTTAGCTTTTCCCCCCCGAAATACGGATACGTGGATCAATGATTCCATAAAGAATATCTACAACCAATATAATTGCTATAAATAAGAAAGCAAATAAAATGGAAGTACCCATGATAACTGGATAATCATTAACCGTGATAGATTTTACAAATTGTTCTCCTAACCCTGGAATGGAGAAGATCTTTTCAATTACAAGTGATCCAGTCATTAAACTTACTGCTAATGGACCCATTACAGTAACAACTGGAATTAACGCATTGCGTAGTGCGTGTTTGATACTAATTTGCCAAAAGCTAGCACCTTTAGCTCTAGCTAAAGTAATATAATCTGAACCTAGTACCTCAATCATTTCTGTACGCATGAAGCGGGCACAAATGGAAATCGAAAACATTGATAAAGCAATGGTTGGTAAGACTGTGTATTCCGGTCCTCTCCAAAACATAACCGGGAACCAGCCTAATTTAACAGCAATATAGTATTGCATTAAGCCGGCAAAAACAAAGGATGGTACTGATTTACCAACGACGGCAATGAACGTTGAACTATAATCCACCCATGTATTCTGTCTAAGAGCAGCAATAACTCCTAAAAAGATTCCAAATACAGTACCAACAATTAGCGACTCCAATCCAAGAATTGCAGATGGTCCAATACGGTCTGCTAGCAACTCTGAAACTGGGGTATTATTAAATTGGAAAGAGATACCCAAATCACCTTTCACCATATTGACCATATAATTTACATATTGAACAGGCACTGGGTCATTTAGTCCGTATTTTTCGTTCATGATGAGAATTTGAGCTTCAGAAAGCTTTTCAGCGGACTTAAAGGGACTTCCTGGAAGTAGCTTCATGAGGAAAAAAGTAGCAGAAACTACAATAAACAAAGTGAGAATCATATAAACAAGTCGTTGTAGGATGTATTTTGTCATGCCCACACCTCCTAATAGATTAAATTTTAGACATTTTTCGACAATTCGCATACAGGTAAAAAGAGAGTATATTGGTTAATATACTCTCTTTCTATTTGATTATTTATAGTTACTCAGTAATTTTAATCCACTGGTAGCTATAATCTGGACCAAATGCATGGTGTACGAACCCGTCTACCTTTTGGTTGATCAATAGGTTAACTGAACGCTGATAAAGTGGTGCAACAGCAGCATCATCTTCTAACAAGATTTTCTCTGCATCGATAAGTGCCTGCCAGCGCTCTTCCGGCTTAGCAGATAAGTCTTCGTTAGCCGCTTTAATTAAAGCGTCAAATTCAGGATTGCTATACTTCATGTTATTTTGTTCGCCATCAGTTACCCAAAGATCCATGAATGTCATTGGGTCAGCATAGTCAGGTCCCCAACCGCCATTTAATAAATCGTAATCAAGTTTGTTTTCGCGCTCGATACGGATGCTGAAAGGAACACTTTCAATGTTAACTTTAGCTCCTGGTAAAGTCTTTTCAAGTTGGTCTTTAATGAATGAATCAGTAGTTTTAGCTGTTTCAGTATCTTGACCTACGTAAGTAAATTCAATTTCAGATACTCCAAGTTCAGCTAAACCTTTTTCCCAATATTTCTTTGCTTCTTCTTTATCAGTTTTTTGGTATTCACCTGCGCTGTCGCGGAAGTCCTTACCATCTAAGTAAGTAAAGCCTTTAGGAACGATATAGTTTGCAACAACTGAACCGTTAGCTAATACATCATCAACAAGTGCTTGCTTATCAACTGCTAGAGCAATCGCTTTACGGATGTTTACATTTTGTAATTCTGGTTTAGTTTGGTTCATCTTTAACCAGAAAACAGATGGTTCTTGGTATTGTAGTAAATCTTCAGATCCTTCATATTGAGAAAGAATTGCAGCCTGTGCAAGCTTTGGCGTAATGTCAGCTTCACCAGCAGTGAATGCATTCGCAGATGCTTGTGGATCTTTTGATACGTTAAAGTTGATTTTTTCAAGAGATACTTCTTTTGCATTCCAATAAGTTTCGTTCTTTTCAAGTACCCATTCAGTAGCCTGCGGGCCATCCCACTTAGTCATCTTGAATGGACCATTGTATAGAAGGTGCTCTGCATCCTTCGCATAGTCAGCTCCTTGTTCTTCAACAAACTTTTGGTTTTGTGGATAGAACAATGGGAATGTAATGAAAGAATCGATGTATGGAAGAGCTCTTACTAGAGTGATTTCCAATGTGTAGTCATCTAATGCTTTAATTCCTAATTCTTCGATAGGCTTTTCTTTGTTATAAACTTCAGTTGCATTTGCAATTTTGCCCATCATGAAATATGGACCATATGGAGAAGCAGTGTCTGGATTAATAGCACGCTGCCAAGCATAAACAAAGTCGTGAGCAGTAACAGGGTCACCATTAGACCATTTTGTATCCTGCTTTAATTTAATTGTTAACTTAGTGTTATCTTCACTGTATTCAGGCATTCCATCAGCAACACCTGGAATAACGTTTTGCTCAGGATCTAAGCGGTATAAACCTTCGTTTACAGCACCAATCATTGTAAATCCAAGTACGTCCTCAGCCATTACGCTGTCCATACCAGGGATTTCAGCTGATTCAAGAACATTTAGTACTTGCTCAGCTGCCGGCTTATCTCCGCCTGCATTATTATCTTCTTTGCCTTCATTATTGCCACCGCCAGAACATGCTGCAAGGAACATGCTAAGAACTAGTGATAATGCTAATAGTAGTGAAAGTTTTGTTTTCTTCACTAGTAGACCTCCCTTTTCTATTATTCTGAAAAATTACTACATTCTCTATTATACATAATTTTTAGTTTTTGTACATAATTTTTTATGATTTTATTTACAGATCCGAAACAATCATTACGTTAGCGTTACAAATTTCATGGTATAATTTAGACTTACTATTTCATTTCATGTATAATCATCCTTATGAAATCAACGTTTTTGGAGGTATGAACATGAATAGCCTGTTTAAGCGGAGACTCCTGATTTTTGCTGCCTTACAGCTATTTATCATCAGCATGTCATTCGTGTTTTATCATGGCATTTCGCTTATTAGCTATATCAATATATCTTTTTACTTATCGTCAATCCTTCTCCTACTAGGATTGCTTTTGTACACGATCAGCTCCGGCTTTTTTGATGTATTTTCTAAATCGTTTAATTTGGTTTTTTCACGCGGCCAAGGAAAAAGGAAGTTTCATGAGGTGCCATCATTATCAGAACTTATAACCATGGACCAAAAACCATTGTTCTTTTATGGTCTGACCATTGGCTTCTTTATGATTATCGCTCTAATCGTTTTTTATTTTTAGCAACTTGATTAAGATTATTCATTTCTTTATAATATACTTTGAAATGTATATAATTAGCTTAAAGCGATGATAAAGAGTAGTACGTATTTTCATCCGTTTTAGAGAGTTTGTGGCTGGTGAAAACAAACACGGAAAAATACCGAATGGACTTTTGAGCTTCATTCTGAACGAACGGTGTCTTTTAGTAGGAATTGACGTATCCTTGCGTTAAAAGGATTCCATTCTTCTCAAAGGTAGAGATGGAAGCTTGAGTGACTCTTTTAGAGTAATTTAGGGTGGTACCGCGAAACCATTCGTCCCTATTGTAGTGGGATGAATGGTTTTTTTTGGCTATGTTAAAGTTCATTGTTGGTTTACAACTTAGTTGAATGGAGCGGAAGGCGCGAGACTCCTGCGGGAGTACGGAGCAGGGGAGACCCCGCAGGCGCTTCAGCGCCGAGGAGGCTCCCCGAAACGCCCGCGGAAAGCGAAGCGCCTGGAGCGTAATTCAACAGACAAGTTTAACAAGGCCTTTTATAAATAAAAATTTTAGGAGGAAGAAAGAATGAAAACAATATTCTCTGGAATTCAGCCGAGTGGAACCATAACCCTTGGCAACTATATCGGTGCAATGAAACAGTTTGTTGAGTTACAAAACGAGTATAATTGTTACTTTTGTATCGTTGACCAGCATGCTATAACCGTGCCGCAGGATCGATTAGAGCTTCGGAAAAATATCAGAAGCCTTGCTGCCTTGTATATTGCAGTTGGGATTGACCCTGAAAAAGCTACATTATTTATTCAATCAGAGGTCCCGGCTCATGCGCAGGCAGGCTGGTTGATGCAATGCATTGCCTATATTGGAGAATTAGAAAGAATGACTCAGTTTAAAGATAAATCGGCTGGTAAAGAGGCTGTTTCTGCAAGTCTGCTAACATACCCGCCATTAATGGCTGCAGATATTCTATTATATAACACGGATCTCGTTCCTGTAGGGGAAGACCAAAAGCAACATATGGAGCTTACTCGGGATTTAGCTGAAAGATTTAATAAAAAATATGGAGATATTTTAACGATTCCTGATATTCGTTTACCGAAAGTCGGCGCCAGGATAATGTCCTTGCAGGAGCCTACTAAAAAGATGAGTAAATCTGACCCAAATAAAAAGGCCAGCATCACTCCATTAGATGATTTAAAACAAATAGAGAAAAAAATTAAGAGTGCCGTGACTGATTCCGAGGGCATTGTTAAATACGATAAAGAGAATAAGCCTGGAATCTCAAATTTACTATCTATCTATTCAATCCTTGGAGATAAAACCATTCCTGAACTTGAGGAAATGTACAATGGAAAAGGCTATGGTGATTTTAAAGGAGATTTAGCCGAGGTTGTTTCGGGTGTCTTTAAGCCAATTCAAGAAAAATATTATAACTTAATGGAATCAAGTGAACTTGATGATATTTTAGACCGTGGTGCAGAGAAGGCAAACTCGGTTGCTAGTAAAACCCTAAAGAAAATGGAAAATGCTATGGGTTTAGGCAGAAAACGCAAGTGATTAAAAAAATGCCCCGAAGCAAAGGCTTTCGGGGCATTTTTTTAATTTACTTTTGGACCATGTTCCATCTCCCATAGTTTTTCAAAAAATGGCTGTCCTTTGATTAAATTTTCACAAAATGTTTCATGCCGTTTAGACCATCCATATTTGGTCTCCTCAAATAACTGCTGCCAGGCATTTTCAAAGTTCAATTCTTGTATTTCTTCGTAACGTTCGGGACACCATTCTGTAAACCAATACCGGATTTCTGCCTCATTACTTGATGTATGTAGTTGATCGAGTGCCATAAATAATAATTGTTTTAACTGTCTTTCTTTTCTTGTTAAGCCTGTCATTAACTCCGGCTCAGGTGATAAAATATGAAAGTCTTTGTTGTCACTGTTTTGTTGAAATTGATACTCTTTTGCTTCATGAGTTGCAATCATTTCATATACCAGCTGTTCTTGCCTTGGAATTAACCTGCTTTTTCTAATCGGAATCGAATATCCAATCGTATCCACTGCAAGGATTCCAACCCCATCGGTCACCACAAAACAATATTCAAGCTGGACTCTCTCATGATTTTTTCTTAAATATGCTTTTTGATAAATATCATCCAAAAGCTGCTGTGGCAGTTCCGACAAATCATTCTCAATATAGCTAAAGAGAATCGGTTCAACTTTCAAAAGTGGTACTTGGTCTAGTAATTCTACACCATCGTCTTTTCTCCATTCATGAAAGTGGCAAACATTATATCCGTTTTCTTCACCCTCAAACCAATTTACCCAAACATCATGAAGATACAACATATTGTATAACCCCTCACTTCAAGTAACTGTTTGTCAATCAGTATGGGCAGACCTAAGTTAATTTATTCCTTAATATATATTTTACTCCAAATCAGGAAAGCAGCGGCTTCATAAAAAAAATCTACCATGTTTTAATGGTAGATTTTTATCGTCTTGATTTTGGATTTAATGCGTCCTTTATTCCTTCACCAATAAAATTGATTGATAAAATGGTTAAAGTAATAATTAGTGCAGGAGGTACCCAAATCCAGAGTTTAAATTGAAGCACATCAGGTTCTCTAGCTGAATTCAACATATTTCCCCAACTAGGTATCTCTTGGGGAACTCCAAATCCAAGAAAACTTAAGGCTGATTCAATTACAATCATTGTAGCAAATGTAATGGTAGCCTGGACAATAATCGTTGAAAGAACATTCGGCAGCAGGTGTTTAACAATTACCTTAGCCGGTGAACAGCCTATGGATATAGCTGCTATAATATATTCATTTTCCTTTTCAGATAGAATTTTGCTTCGTACTATCCGGGCTATTCCACCCCAGCTTAGCAAACTAATTACACCAATTAACACCCAAACTCCCGAAACAATACCAAAGAGAATCGCATTGATTACAATTACAAATACAAGAAAAGGAAAGTTTAATACAAAGTCAGTAAATCTCATTAATATATTGTCGACTGTACCCCCGAAATATCCCGCAATTGAACCAACAATCGTGCCAAGCAATATAACAAAAACGGTACAAGATATTCCTACTAATAAAGAAATTCGTCCACCATACAATAATCTTGTAAAAACATCCCGGCCGCTTTTATCTGTTCCAAGCCAATGATCCCCGGATGGTTTTAGTCCCATCTCACCGATATTAATCCTAGTAACATCAGCGGTTGTAATATATGGTGCAAGTACAGATAAGATTGCTACAATTAATAGAAAGACGAGGCTAGTCATTGCCAATTTGTTCTTTAAAAACTTCCTGCGTGCCATTGCCCAAGGTGACAGGCTCTTTTTGGGAGGCGATGTGATTATTTTTGAATCCTTTTGAGTTATAATTTCC
This sequence comes from Neobacillus sp. Marseille-Q6967, assembly GCF_946151075.1. Taxonomy (GTDB): domain Bacteria; phylum Bacillota; class Bacilli; order Bacillales; family Cytobacillaceae; genus Neobacillus. Next base: position 2,915,683 of record NZ_OX267715.1, read on the forward strand.
ATCATTTTCTCCCCCTTAATCCAGCCTGATTCTCGGATCAACAACACCGTATAATAAATCTGCAACTAAGTTGCCTACCAGTGTCATGAATGAGAAAAACATGGTTAAAGTCATTAAAACAGGATAATCTCTTGTACCAACAGAATCTAAGAATAGTTGTCCAATTCCTGGATACGTAAAAATTGTTTCGGTAATAATAGCACCGCTAATTATCGCAACGATATCAAAACCTAAGAAGGTAATAAGCGGTATAATGGAATTTCTTAAAATATGAACATTATAGATTTTTCTTTCGGATGTACCTTTTGCTCTTGCCGTACGTACATAATCTTTCCGGCTGTTCTCGATAATATCGTTACGTAAAAACTGGGTATAACTTGCAGTACTTAATAAGCCCAGAACAATTGCCGGTAAAAAAACATGGTGAAGACGGCTTAACCACCACTGTATTGTTCCATCTTCAACTTGAATATCCACTGACCCATTAGAAGGGAACCATCCCAAAGTAAATGAAAAGAAATAGATAGCAAAAACCCCAGCAATAAATGACGGTATAGCTAATCCAATATAATTTAATCCCCCTATTACATTGTCAGCTATCGTGTATGGCTTACGTCCTGCAAATGTCCCCATTAAAAATGCAAGAACATATGTAATTAATATAGAAGTAAAGCCTAATAACAGAGTATTTGGGATTTTTTCCATAATGACATCTGCTACTGGGACTTTAAATCGTGTTGATTTTCCAAAATCTCCTTCAAGGAAATTACTAACCCAGCGAAAATACTGCTGTGGTAATGGGTCATTATATCCCAATTTTTCACGCATTTCGGCAATATATTCTGGACTTGTATTCCTTGGGTCGATTTCTCCACTGATACCATCCCCCGGCATTAATTTTGCAAGGGTAAACACTACAATGGAGATAAGGAGTAACATTGGAATCATCCCCAATATTCTTCTTAATGCATACTTCAACATGTGCATTCTCCTTATCTATAAGCTATTGTACAACTTATGTTTTTCCCATCTTGCGTTCAAATGGGAGGAAACATAAGAAGAATCTTCCTTCTAAGTCTCCATCCCATTTGAATTCACCAAGATTTAGTTTTCAAGCTGCTTAATTCATTACAATAGCCTAATGCATGTTAGTCTGCTGATATTACTGTTTGATCCACCATTCATTTGGACGGTTAGAACCAGACACGTCAAATTTAACACCTTGTACACGTTTGCTTACAGCTTTTGTTTCTTCAAGTTCGGCAATTGGAAGGATTGGAAGTTCTTCCATGAAATGCTTCTGCCATTCGATATAAATGTCTTTACGTTTTTCTTGGTCTGTACCAACAACACTCATATCAATTGCTTGGTCAAGAAGCTTATCGCTCTCTTCACTTACCCAGCGAGGGTAGTTCCATAGAGCATCAGATCTCCATAGCGGCGATGGATCTGGGTCAGAACCAGTTGACCAGCCACCGAAGAATACTTCCATAGACGTGTCAGCTTTTTCAAGCATGTCATAGTAAAGGTTTGCATCTGTCATTGTTAGTGTTGATTTTAAACCAACTTCTTCCCAATATTGAGTTAATGCTTTTGCACGCGCTTCAAAAGTTGGGTTTGATGTAGCGTAGTGTGCAAAGTTAACAACGAATTCCTTACCGTTTGGATCCTCACGGAAGCCATCGCCATCCACATCTTTATAACCAGCTTCATCTAACAATTCCTCAGCTTTTTTAGGGTCATACTTGTATTGCTCTAATTCATCATTTGGAGCAGCAATCCAGTGATTTGTAGGAATTGGACGGTTAACAGGTTTACCTACACCATAGAAGAATGCCTGAACCCACTCTTCACGGTTGATTGCATAGAACATCGCTTCACGAAGCTTTTTGTCTGCATATTTCTTTTCATTCATGATGTTTTTGCTGCCATCCCATGTACCTAAGCGGAATCCTACATAGTAGTAGCTAACACCAGGGTATTGAATAGCTTCTACATTATCGAGCGCTTTCACTTCATTGATAATGCTTGGGTGGAAGGTAGTCATATCAAGAGTACCATTCTTAAGTTCTCCGACTGTTAAAGTTGGGTCAATAACTTTTAGGATAACTTTTTCAATGTGCGGCTTACCGCCAAAATAGTCATCAAAGCGTTCCATTTCTACTGATTCACCTGGAACCACTTTTGTTACTTTAAATGGTCCTAAACCTACTGGCTTAGTTCGAACTTGTTCAGAAGCCATCATATCTTTTACTGACATACCTTCGAATTCCTTACGAGACATAGCGTATGTCCATAGGTTTTCTAAGTTATTTACACGAGCTTTGTCAAAAGTGATTTGGATATTATAGTCATCAACGATTTTGATGCCGGAGATTGTATCCGCTTTTCCTTCTTTATAAGCAGGAACCCCTTCAATGTTTTGAACGTTCGCATAACGTGGACCTTCATAATCCTTGTCCGCTAATACTTTCAAAGCAAATTCCCAGTCCTCAACCGTTAACTCTTCACCGTTGTGCCATTTAACACCTTGTTTAATAGTGAAGTCATAAACTTTATTGTCTTCTGTTTTCCAAGAAGCAATATGCGGCTGCGGCTGTAGTTTTTCATCAAAGTCGATTAAATTTTCATCAAAGAAATCAATTACTTCAGCATCAGTAGCATTTCCGTAGAAATTGATGTTAAATAAGCCTTCTGGAGATGAATCTAGTGAGTATACCAGAGTACCGCCATCCTGCGGTTCGCCGGAAGTTTCACCTGTAGTGCCTTCATTCTCTTCCTTCGTACCTGCTTTTTCTCCACCTCCGCTGCATGCAGCTAAAAATGCTGATAAAACAAGCATTAAGGCTGCCAGCCAGAGCATACTTCTTTTCTTCATTTGTTTCCCCCCTAAGGAATTTTATTTGTTTTTTTAATAAAGGTGGCAAGCAACTCGATGAGAGGGCTTCACCTCCTTTAAAACAGGCTTTACTTTAGAACATTCATCTGTTGCCATTGGACAGCGTGGATGAAAAGGACATCCGGATGGCGGATTTAAAGGACTCGGCACATCCCCTTTGAGGATGATCCGCTCCTTCTTTTTTCGTGGATCTGGGGAAGGAATGGCTGAAATTAACGCTTGCGTATATGGATGTAAAGGTTCAGCGTAAAGACTATCTTTGTCAGCAATCTCTACCATATTCCCTAAATACATAACTCCGATACGGTCACTCATATGCTTAACAACACTTAAATCGTGTGCGATAAAAAGAAACGTCAAATCGAATTCTGTCTGTAGATCTTTTAAGAGGTTTAATACTTGAGATTGTACGGAAACATCTAGAGCAGACACGGGTTCATCTGCGATTATTAATTTGGGTTTTAATGCTAAAGCACGTGCAATACCGATTCTCTGCCGCTGGCCGCCAGAAAATTCATGAGCATATTTATAATAGGCATCTTCCGGCAGTCCCACTTTATCAAGTAAATCCATTACTTCTTTTTTGAGCTGTTCCTTACTCTTTTTTTCATAATTGTAGATAGGCTCGGCTATAATGTCGCCGACCATCTGCATAGGATTTAGTGATGCATACGGATCTTGAAAGACCATTTGTAAATCTTTGCGAATCTCGCGAAGTGATTTTCCTGTCACTTTCGTAATATCTTTTCCATCAAAAATAATCTGACCTTGAGTAGGTTTTAATAGACGTAGAATGGTTCTTCCTGCTGTTGATTTGCCACAGCCAGATTCTCCTACTAACCCAAGAGTTTCACCTTTTTTTATTTCGAAGGAGATATTATCAACTGCCTTTACATTTCCGACAGTCCGCCTAAAAAATCCGCCCTTAACAGGATAATAGGTTTTTAGATTTTTTATTTCAAGCAAATTATCTAATTTAGTATGTACCATTTGCTTACTCATCCAACCACCCCTTCTATTGGCTTACTAGTTTCATAGAGCAGGCACGCTACTTCGTGACCTTGCTCCACCTCTTTAAGCAATGGGGTGATTTTCTGACATTCAGGCCTCGCCTTTGGACAACGATTAGCAAAACGGCAGCCCGTTTTTGGCATATTCGTTAGTGATGGCACAATCCCTTGTATAGAGGTTAGCCGCTCTTCTTTTTCATCCATTTTCGGTATAGCCCCTAATAATAACGATGTATATGGATGCTTTGGATTATAGAACAATGTGTCAACATCTGTACGCTCTACAATTTTTCCAGCGTACATAACAATAACCTCGTCACACATTTCTGCGACTACACCTAGATCATGTGTGATGAGTATAATTGACATATCATTTACTTCTTGAATATCTTTTAAAAGTTCCAAAATTTGCGCCTGAACGGTTACATCCAGTGCAGTAGTTGGTTCGTCAGCAATTAATAGTCTAGGCTGACAGGCAATCGCCATGGCTATCATAACCCGCTGGCGCATACCGCCTGATAATTGGTGGGGATATTCATCTACCAGTTTTTCCGGACGGGAAATCCCCACACTTTTTAGTAACGCAATACTCTTTTGCCTTGCTTCCTGTTTTGAGATTTTCATATGATTAAACAATACTTCTTGCAGCTGATAACCAATCGAAAACACCGGATTTAATGATGTCATCGGTTCTTGGAATATCATAGAAATGTCTTTGCCGCGTATTTTATTAATTTGAGATTCCGACATTTTCTCAAGGTTAAGGCCATCAAAAATGATTTCACCAGATTTAATTTTCCCAATTCCTTTTGGTAAAAGCTGCATAATGGATAGACTCATTACCGATTTTCCGCATCCTGATTCCCCAACTACGCCAACAATCTGGCGCGGTTTAACTTTAAATGATACATGGTCAACTGCATTATAATAAGTTCCATCTATATCAAATGCAGTTTCTAGGTTTTTCAATTCGAGCAATGGTGCCTCTTTGAGTAGAGATTTGTTTGTGCTCATAGTACACCTCTTACTTTTTGAATTATTCAGTCAATTCGTTATACTTAAATAGAATTTTATTACAGAATTATTACAATTGCAAGATTTTTTTGTATAGTCAAAATTTAATATTATACTAGTATTAGACGAAGCCTTTATTTATCGGCTTCTTTTAATGACTATCTATTCATTTATTACATACTTTTCCGCAGGCAGCCCAAATGATAGTTTTGCAGAATAATGATTCTCCTTATAAAAATCACTGACTAGTTTGAATCCGGCAGCATAACCTAATAGCTTAGGAAACCTGCCTAACCCATATAAAAGTTCATCATGCTTGGGTTCTGTTTTTTTTAGATCTAGTTGATTTTTTAAATATTTATTCCACCATTCCTGGTATTCTTGATCCGTATAAAGATTGCACCAATTTGCGAGGTATTTTCGACCACAATGTACTAACACAGCATATTCTGCCAGTCCCTCAATAATGAGTGAATCGAGTAATGTATATTCTTTAAATGGTTTCTTTTGTTTATTCAGCCTGCAGACATGGTGATATTCATGAACAAACAGCGCTTCTAACTCCCTGTAGTCTACCTTGTCGGATAAAAATAGAAACATCCGATCAGGATAGGAAACTCCTCCCTTTGTTTTTTCATCATTTCTCCCCAAAAAATTTCTGCGTTGATTAATAGGAAATAAATAAATAGGAATATCAGGACCCTTCCATTTACTTTGATATAGCTTAAAAATTTTGTCACTTTCATGCCAAAGATTATTTTTTCTAATGGCTTCAAATTGGTCTCTGCATATTTTTGAAGGTTTATACATTCCAAAATTTTGCAATTGCCGATAGATTTCAACAGGTTTATGTCCAGGAAACTGGGAAATCAATTTTTTACAAATTGCCATAGGCCTGTCAAAATCCTCTTCCAGCCAAACATCTGTATCCACAATACCCATCACATAGCCACTCCCGTTTGATTACTTTCTCCTATTTTATGAATGGCCGGAGAAGGGGTTCGTGAAAGAACAAAAAGCGCAAGCGCCTTGATCAGGGGCGACAGGCATAAGACAAGCCGGCTAGAAGGTTGCTCTTTAACCTTCTGGACGGATTGACCGAAATGTGGAGGCGACTGCACTGGGACGAAGGCGTAAGACGAACACTGCAAGAAGGCGCTTTTTGCCTTCTTCAGGGGGCGGCTTACGGCTCGAGTCCCAAGGAGCCGAAACTAGACATGCTTATGACCCCGAGCCCCTAGGCGCTGGAGCTAGATTCAAATATCTCGCCAAGTTATCAACACTTTATAAATTTTATAAATTCCTTAAGAATAAAAAATCGACCAGGTTTCTCCTGGTCGATGGGTATTATTTTTCGTATTTTTTAAAGACGATCGTGGCATTATGACCGCCAAAACCTAATGAATTACTTAAAGCTGCTTTTATTTCCTGTGAACGTGCTTTGTTTGGAACATAATCTAAATCACATTCAGGATCAGGTGTTTCATAATTAATAGTTGGCGGAAGAACACTATCTTTCATCGCTAATACCGTAAAAATCGCCTCTACTCCACCTGCTGCACCGAGAAGATGTCCCGTCATTGATTTAGTAGAGCTAATAGCTAACTTATAAGCATGTTCACCGAACACTTCTTTCACCGCAAGAGTCTCAAACTTATCATTGTATTCTGTACTCGTTCCGTGAGCATTGATATAATCGATATCTTCTGGTTTTAACCCGCCATCATTTATTGCCATTTTCATTGCACGAGCACCGCCTTCACCCGCTGGGGCTGGTGCTGTAATATGGTAAGCATCACCAGTAGCTCCATAACCAACGATTTCAGCATAGATGTTTGCACCACGTGCTAGTGCATGTTCCAGTTCCTCAAGAACAACAATACCTGCACCTTCACCTATAACAAATCCATCACGATTTTTATCAAACGGTCTGCTGGCCGTGTTTGGATCTGGATTTGTAGATAAGGCCGTGTTTGCACAGAATCCAGCTACTGACATTTTTGTAATCGGCGCCTCTGCTCCGCCTGTAACCATCACATCAGCATCACCGCGCTGAATAACTTTAAAGGCATCACCAATTGAATTAGTACCTGTAGCACAAGCTGTAACTGTACATGAATTAAAACCTTTTGCTCCGAGTCTAATCGAAACCTGGCCTGTAGCCATATCTGGAATAAGCATCGGAACAAAGAATGGGCTTACTCTGCGGTAACCTCTTTTTTGAAAAATTTCGTATTGTTCCTCAAAAGTTTCCATTCCACCAATCCCCGAACCAATCCAAACACCAACCCGCGGTGCATTTTCCTCGTTAATAGTTAGTTTTGCATCCTCAACAGCCATCAATGATGCGGCAACCGCATACTGAGTAAAACGGTCCATTTTTCTTGCTTCTTTTCGGTCCATATAGGCTTCTGGATTAAAGTCATTAATTTGTGCGGCTACTTTTGCTGGATACTCATCTGCGTTTACTCTTGTTAAAGGCCCGATTCCTGATTTTCCTTCGACAATGCCCTGCCAAGTGGTTTCAACATTCAGGCCAAGCGGGGTGACCGCTCCAAGGCCTGTTACCACAACCCTGCGTTTTTCCATTCATGACATCTCCTTTACATTACTGTTCCCAATCTATTTATAAACGACTATTATTTACCCCATCTAATTGCAATAGCGCCCCATGTCAGGCCGCCGCCAAATCCTACCATGACGATCAAATCATCATCTTTAATTTTACCAGCCTCCAGCTCTTCAACAATACTGATTGGTATAGATGCTGCAGATGTATTGCCGTATTTATGGACGGTCTTAGACATTTTCTCCACTGGAAGTTCCAACCGCTGTCTAGAAGCCTCCATAATTCGGATATTTGCTTGGTGCGGTATTAGAAAATCAACATCTTCCTTTGTAAGGCCGGCTTTTTCTAATACATTGATACAGCTTTCTCCCATTTGGCGAACAGCAAATTTAAACACTTCACGGCCATTCATGATAATATACTCATCTTGGTATAAGTGTTTAGCCCCTGTCCCATCAGCTCCAAGTTCAAAAGATAGAATCCCTCTATTTTCGGAAACTTGGCCCAGGATAACAGCACCTGCACCATCACCAAATAAAACAGCTGTGTTTCGATCTTCCCAGTTCGTAACTTTGGAAAGCTTTTCAACTCCAACTACTAAGACATGCTTATAAACACCCGATTCGATAAATTGCTTACCTGTGACAATTCCATACATAAAACCCGCACAAGCAGCACTTACATCCATCGCCGCTGCCTTTTTTGCCCCTAAGCGTTCTTGAAGCATACAGGCTACTGATGGAAAAGGCTGGTCAGGCGTAACGGTTGCCACTAATATTAGGTCAATATCTTCAGGAGAGATTCCTGCATCCTCAATTGCTTTTTTAGCGGCTTCATATCCCATATCAGAAGTATCAATATCATCTCCAGCAATTCTTCTTTCTTCTATACCCGTTCTAGTCCGAATCCATTCATCTGACGTATCCACCATTTTTTCTAAATCCGCATTGGTAAGAATTTTTTCTGGCAAATATCTTCCGATTCCAACAATACCTGCTTTCATGGAATCATCTCCTTATATCAATGATTTATTATCAATTATTATGACTTGGTACTAATTTTATCAAATCGTTACGGCTTTAACAACTATTAAATCCTTTAAATCCCCGCCAATGTCTATACCTTTTATTTGTCCACTTCATAATTTATTATGTGAGAAATTATTTATTCAAAGGAGGCAGTTCATAATAATGGAAGAGGATAAAGAACGTTATAGCGAAAATAGAGATGATCGCTTTGCCCGTTTTTTATTTGGCGGCCCCAAAAGAGGGCAAAGCAGGCCCGTGGATCCTAAACCATCAAGTCATGATCAATCAACACTTGACTTCGGAGCTTTATTAGAAAATATCGATGCACTAATGGAATCCGCACAAAATTTAAAACCAATCTTTAAAAAAACTTATCCTTTTATTCAACAATTTTTTAAAAAGAAATAAGCTGCCGTTATACGCGGCAGCTTTTATTATTCCCTATTTAGTTCCTTTTTGGCATCCTCCACACCTAATTCGTATGCCTCATTCATGACTTTTGTAAATAAGGTCATAAATGGTTGAACTAAATCCATTGATAATTCAATACCTGATTGCTCAAAGGCCTCTTTTGCTTCTGGGAGGTATTTCATAGCGATTTGCATGAATTGCAGCGACTTTTCCTGTTCCATTTCGATCTCCTTCAGGTGTTTATTAAGATTTTTCGTTTTCTATGTACTTTGAAAGAGTACATTTTTTATTGTATCCTTGTAACGAAAAATTGAAAAGTAAATTCACCTTTCGTACAACCTTTCTGTTAATTCGATTTGTTTTTTCAAACCATCAGAAACATCTATCGAATTCTTCACCTCTATTTTTATTACTTCTTTTTCCACTTCACGATCGTTTTTTTTGTTAGAAAACCGGTCAACGTTCAGCTGTAAAAAAGACGCACATTGATTCCATTGTCCTTCCACACTATTTTTAAGCAAAAAATCTCCCGTTTTTTCACTTTCGATCAGCTCAACAATGACCTTTAATGCATCCTCAATATAAAGAGCGTCCTCTGTTTCCTCACGTATCCCTTTAAACATTGTGCCTCTATTTAAGTTTTCTAAAATTGAATGCTGAAAAATAAAAGTTTCCGGCTGCCATGGCCCGTACATGGTTGGCAGGTTAATAATTTGGATTTCAATTCCAAACTTTTTAACCTGATTTACAAAATTAGATAATGAAGTTAACTTCCCCTGATCTTCTATATCCGCCAGCAATTGACGCGGGACAATTAATATCAGCTTTCCGTTCCCTTTGTTCATCCTTTTTACCTTTGTAAAAAAAGACTGTGTAAAGGTTTCAGCTTTTAATAAATCTTCTTGATATAGCATATAAAGATCATAAAGCGATAAAATAATCCTTTCTTCTGTGTCTGCTGATTGAATCCAGTCTTGATAGGAAAGTTCGAAGAAATTTGCATTTCGTCCTATTTCCATCCGTTTTTCATCTAGAAACTTTCCATTATTGGTTGTTTCGACTGTGACTCCGTTTATTTCGACGCCTTTCTCGAGCAATGCCTTACAAACATGGAAACTGACAAAGTCAAATACACATAAAATAACAGCCTTGTCCATCTAAATATCCAGCCTCCCCTGATTCCCTTTAATGAATCCTATGCGGTATTGCATGGATTTATATCTTTTTAGGAGAGGCATTATGTGTTAAAGCACTTTTTCATTTTCCTTAAAAAACTTAATAAACATATTACCCAGTTGTTGTTTCTTTTCAGGGACCATATAATTTGGACTTATGTTAGAACCAGCTAATAATTTCTGCAGCTGTTTAGACTGATTATAGGATTTACCACCTGCCATCACATGGATTACTTTAATCGGTATATTCTTATCAAAACTGACAGAGTCTTCCATATACTTTAATTCATTTTCAATTGTACTTTTGTCATGGTTATAGGCTTCGGCCAATTCTTTTATCAATTTTTTATAAAAAAACTTGTGTTCCTTTTCTAGTTCGATATGTCCTTTTAATGAAAGAATTGGATTTAGTAAAATCACGGATCTTAATTGGCCTTGCATTCTCTCCATTAATTTGATTGCTACAAGAGCACCCATTCCTTCTGCCAGTAGATGAATTTTATTATTAAGAATTTCACTTCGAATGACATGTTGATAAAGCCTTTGCGCCAGGTTTACAGCTTGTTCACTTCCCCAGTTACGTCCATATAAATTTGAGGAAAAAAGTGTATATCCTGATTGTTTTAAATGATTTATAATAGCCAGTTTCCCTTCATTTTGAGTCCAAAAGCATTTATTTTCATCAACGAAATGCCTTTCGTCCCCAATAACTAAGATTCCAAAACCTGTAGGCTTTTCAGGGTAATGGATAATATTCCACTGCGTATCCATCTGAAAATTCCGGTTCTCCATCGCTAAATCTCCTTTTACATATTTCCTCAAAATATTGTATGTGATTTCACATATGTTGAATGGGAGAATAGCCTAATTTCTTTAATGTCTACGGCATTTTTAATATTTGTTTTAGCGGTATTACAAATGTCAACTTTTGCGTTTATTATTTTTGATGTGTATGGTAATATTGTTAGAGATGAAAAATAGGGTTAGAGGTGAGAATTAGTGCGATATTTTTGGACTTTTTTCTGGGCGTTTCTTTTAGTGCAAATGCTTTCATATGTTGTTAGTTCCATGACAGAAGGTGGAGTATTCAATTTCGCATCAGGCGCAATTGTATCCGTAGGAGTAACCATCTTTATCTTAGCTGCAACTGCAGTCATTCCAAATGAACCTGCTCAAAAACATTAAGTGCATAAAAAGGTCATCCTTAGCTGGATGACCTTTTTTAATTATATAGGCTGTGTTAAACTTGCCTGTTGATTTCCGCTCCAATCAACAGAGTGGCACAAAATCAACAATAACATTTAACATAGCCATTATTTAAAAAATTACATGGCTGCTACTGATAATTCGCCATTTTCCACCTTAATATTTACGGTTGAACGGTCGTGGACATTTCCGGCTATGATCGCCCGGGCAAGTTTTGTTTCTATATTCCTTTGAATAAATCTTTTTAATGGCCTTGCACCGTAGATTGGGTCAAATCCATTTTTAGCGATAAATGCCTTTGCGTCATCCGTAACGGTTACAGTAATATGCTGATCCTTTAACCTTGCTTGAAGTTCTTTCATCATTTTCACTACAATCTCTTTTATTTCAGTTAAGGATAATGGTTTAAACAGGATGGTTTCATCAATACGGTTTAGAAATTCAGGACGGAAATGCATTCGTAATTGTCCCAGTACCTTATCCCTTGTATCGTCTGAAATCTCAATCTCATTTTCATTTCTGCCTAAAAGAAAATTAGAGCCAATATTGGAGGTCATGATAATGACTGTATTCTTAAAGTCGACTATCCTGCCTTGTGAATCCGTAATTCTTCCATCATCAAGAGCCTGGAGAAGAATATTGAATACTTCGGGATGTGCTTTTTCAATTTCATCCATTAATATAACTGAATATGGTCTCCTCCTTACGGCTTCAGTCAGCTGTCCGCCCTCCTCATAACCTACATAACCCGGAGGTGCACCAATAAGTCTTGATACCGCATGTTTCTCCATATATTCAGACATATCAATCCGAACTATTTGATCCTCACTATCAAAGAGAGATTCCGCCAATGCTTTTGCAAGTTCCGTTTTCCCCACACCAGTCGGCCCCAGAAAAAGGAATGACCCTATTGGTCTTTTTGGATCTTTTATCCCAGCACGCGCCCGCAAAACTGCATCTGCCACCAATTGAACTGCCTCATTTTGTCCAACCACCCGCTCATGTAAGAGCGATTCCAGCCTCAATAACTTTTCCCTTTCACCTTCCACTAACTTAGTAAGAGGAATCCCCGTCCAACGTGACACGATATTCGAGATTTCCTCACCGGTCACTTCCTCTCTCAATAAACGCTCGTTTTTGGATATCGTTTCCTCCATTTCTCTCAATTCTTTTTCTGCTAAAGGTATTAGTCCATGCCGAAGCTCTGCTGCACGGTTTAGATCATACTTATCTTCTGCCTGCTGTAATTCCCGGCGAAGCTTTTCTAGCTGCTCTCTTTGCTCCTGCAGTTTTTGAATTCCCTGTTTTTCCTGAAGCCATTGAGCTTTCATTGTATTCATTTGATCCTTTAGCTCAGCTAACTCCTTGAGAAGAGCCTCTAATCTTTGTCTGCTCGCTTCATCCTGTTCTTTACGTAATGCTGCTTCTTCTATTTCTAGCTGCATAACTCTTCGAGTTACTTTATCTAATTCAGTAGGCATTGAATCAATTTCGGTACGTATTAAAGCACATGCTTCATCCACAAGGTCAATTGCTTTGTCCGGTAAAAAACGGTCAGTAATGTACCGATCTGATAATGTTGCAGCTGCCACTAAAGCTTGATCATGAATCTTCACTCCATGATGGACCTCAAATCGTTCCTTTAACCCGCGCAAAATAGAGATCGTATCTTCTACATCCGGTTCTTGTACCAAGACCTGTTGAAATCTTCTTTCAAGAGCAGGATCCTTTTCAATATATTTTCTATGTTCATCCAGAGTGGTAGCTCCGATACAATGAAGTTCACCCCTAGCAAGCATGGGCTTTAACATATTTCCTGCATCCATTGCACCGTCAGTTTTACCTGCGCCTACGATGGTATGCAGCTCATCAATAAACAGCAGAATCTGCCCATTGCTCTTTTTAACCTCGTTTAATACTGCCTTTAATCTTTCTTCAAATTCCCCTCTGAACTTAGCGCCTGCAATCAAGGCACTCATATCTAATGAAAAGATGGTCTTGTCCTTTAAACCTTCTGGAACATCTTTACGTACAATACGCTGGGCAAGACCTTCTACAATGGCGGTCTTACCCACACCAGGTTCACCGATTAATACCGGATTATTTTTTGTTTTTCTTGATAAAATTCGAATGACATGACGGATTTCAGTGTCCCGGCCGATAACCGGGTCCAGTTTACCTGACTTTACTTCAGCCACCAGATCCCGGCCATATTTATTTAATGCGTCGTAAACAGCTTCAGGGTTTTGTGATGTCACCCGCTGATTCCCCCTTATTTCCTTGATGGACTGCATAATATTTTCAGCTGTTTTGCTGTTGGCTTTTAAAATGGTTTTCATTTCCGAATCCTGTGCAAACGAAGCGGCCAACAATATATGTTCGACGGATAAAAAATCATCGGAGAACTTAGATGCAAAATCTTCAGCACTGACCAGCATCCTTTGCAGTTTGGCCGTAATATAGAGTTTTCCCTGCTCCCCACCGCTTCCCGTAATTTGAGGCTTTTTGGCAAGAGCCGTCTGTAAGCTTTTCTCTACAAATGCTGAAGCCAAACCCGCTCTTTCTAAAATAGCTTTTAAAAGACTATCCTCTTGATACAGGAGCGATAAAAATAGATGAGCTTCATCTACTTCCTGATGATTATTCTTAATTGCCAGTGACTGGGCATCCATGAATCCTTTTTGGAGCCGCTCTGTCATTCTGTTTATATCCATAACTTTCACTCCATTTGACCAATTTTGACCTATTAACTCCATTATATAATAATTGTTTAATTATGTAAAAAAATGAAAAGTCACCCGTGTGGATGACTTCTTAGAAATATCAAGGTTTATGCTTATATGTCCAAACACGTTCGTCATTTGACGTTTCCGGGAAACGGTCTCCTGCTTTAAGTTTAATCCTTTTAGGATTCATAACACCGTCTCCGGTATCGCCTATTTCTACATATATTCCATTATTCGGTGCCTTTTGACCTGATTTAAATTGATGACTTTGTCCCACTGTATTCCCTCCTTTTCCATTTACACTTATATTATCTCCATTCAGCCAGTGGGCATGATAGGAATTATTATGAAAATGAAACGACTAGCTAAAAATATGACGATTGTATGAATTTATTCTGCATTTATTGCTATAAAATCTTTGTTACCAATATAATTATAGTAAAATCTAGTAAATAGACCTTGACTGTTTCATGATTATTAAATCAAAATCGCGATTGATTTCGCCCCTTCAAAGGTGGTTATTCTTATGCAGTCAGTTACGGAAATGCCTGTTACATTAACACAACTCTTCGATACCGTACATCATATAAAGAAGATTGAAAAAGGCACCTTTCTCTTTCAGGAGGGTGTAGCAGCTAATGAATTGTTTATCGTTCAAAGCGGGGTCATTCAGCTTAGTAAGATTATTCCTGATGGCCGTGAACTCACCTTAAGAATGTGCTCTAAAGGAGATTTAATTGGGGAACTTGATTTATTTTCCCCATCGCCCAAATATTTATTAAGTGCACGTGTTGCTGAAAGTGGAACGGTTGCTGTTATCATGAAGGATGTATTAGAAGAAAAACTAGCGAAAAACCAAGAATTATCTTTGGAATTCATGAAATGGATGAGCCTGCAGTACAGAAAAACACAAACTAAATTTCGCGACCTTGTACTTCACGGAAAAAAGGGAGCATTATATTCGACATTGATCCGAATAACTAACAGCTATGGGGTCAAAATGAGCCGGGGTTTTTTGATTTCCATGCCGTTAACGAACCAAGAATTAGCTAATTTTTGCGGGACTTCCAGGGAAGTTGTTAACCGATTATTAAGTGAGCTAAGGAAATTGGGGATTATTTCCATCGATAAAAGCCAAATTACGATTCACGATTTGGAATACCTGAAGCAGGAAATTGATTGCGAAGAATGTTCGATTGAAATATGTAAAATTGATTAGTTTCTAAAAGAAAAAATCGGTCACTTCGACCGATTTTTTCTTTTATGTACTTCTTCCATTAGGTCTTTCACCACGTGTAGTAAACTATTTTCATCCTCGATATGGAAAATTGGTACTTTAAGTAATTCCTGCCCTCTAAAAAGTATCTCCTTATCCCAGGTAATCACGAACTTAATGTTTTTTAATTTAGAAAGTAAGGAAAATTCATCCGAATTTCTTAAGAAAAGAACTTTTGGGTAAGATTTATTTTTATGTCCTTCTATTAAGATGACATCCGGATTGAAAACTTCCATAAGTCGAATTTGGTCCTCTATGTAAGCTTCTGAAACATTTGCTTGCAGTAAGAGGCTTCCGTCTCCTTCCACGATAGAAGCTGCTGCACCTGCCATTATGTGACGGGATGAATCTTTTTGTTCTACTACTTCCGGTTTTCCACCGTGACCATGATGTTTAATCGTTACAGTTTTAAAGCCCTGTTTTGATAGTGTTTGAATTAATTTCAAAACAAACGTTGTTTTACCACTGTTTTGATACCCAACCACCTGAAAAATGACGGGTTTTACCAAGGCCATTCACTGCCTGTTTGGTCCTCCAGCATAAGAATATCGACCTCTGTTCCTGCTTCATATCCCCGTGTTCCTCCAGGAAGAATGATTAAGGAATTAGCTCCTGCAAGACTCATAATAATATTGGATTTATCTAAACCACTTGGTATTGCGGTTACTCTGCCATCTTTAATCGTATAGGAACTGCGAACAAACCTTGTAAACGGATTTGCTTTTGGAAAATCTACCTCCAACAATGCTTTTTCTTTTCGTAAATGCAGACGGTCTGAAAACAGCATTTTTCGGATAATAGGGCGTGCAAATAATTCGAAACCAACATAACACGCTGATGGATTACCAGAAAGACCAAACAATAATTTTCCATTTAGCTGTGCTACAGTGGTTACACTGCCCGGCCTCATTGCTACCTTATTAAACAAAACACCTGCGCCAAGTTTTTCGTAAATAGCAGAAAGATAATCAAAATCTCCGACTGACACTCCACCCGTCGTTATAAGAATATCCACCTTGTCCAAGGCATCTTTTACAGCCTCAAAGCATGTATCAAATTCATCCGGCAGCTTTCCAAAATAAAGAACATCAGCTCCCGCCCTTTCAATTTGAGCAGCAATCATGTACGAATTACTATTTCGGATTTTTCCTGGTACTAGTTCTTCATCCACCTCTAATAATTCTGTTCCCGTAGCAAACAGGCCTACCTGGGGCTTTTTTGCAACAGGCACTTGATCATAACCAAAGGTAGCTAACATTGCTTGAATTCCAGGGTTTATTAAGGTGCCTTTTTTTACTAAAACCTCACCTTCTTTAGCGTCCTCCCCTTGATAGGAAACATTGTCACCCTTTTTGAAGCTTCGCTTAATAGACATATACGGCTGTCCGTCTTTTTCAAATGCCTTTGCCACTTCAAACATGACTACTGCATCTGTTCCAGTTGGCATCATGGCACCCGTCATGATTCTTACTGCTTCAAATTCCCCGATTTCTTTAGACGAAGTCATTCCGGCACCGATATGATCAACTACCTTGAATTCAACGGGATGGTTTAAGTCTGCTCCTCTTGTATCAATTGAACGGACGGCAAAACCATCGTAAGGGGCTCTGTCAAAGTGTGGAACATCGCTAGTTGCGATCAAATCCTTTGATAAAAATCGTCCAAAACTTTTATTTATGGATACATATTCTGTAATACCCGGCAATTGGTACTCCATTACTTTTTTTACTGCATCGCCAATTGGGATAGGTGTTCTTCTCTCTACCACAAACTTCAACTCCTCTAGCCTATAACAAATAAATGAACTAAAGCTTTTAGTCATGATTTCATTATAAGACTAACGAAAACCAGCCGACATAGCAAATATCACAAAAAACGCACGAAATAAAAATAAATTTTATTCATAGCAAAAGTGTGATGCAGGTCACCTAATTTTTTATTAAAATCCTTTATTCTAAAGATAGAAATTAACTACCTTACATCTTAAGGAGGATATTATGCTTACATTCCCATATTCAACTCATTCATTGGTAAAGGATATTGTCAATAAGTTCCCAAAGTCAAGTGACATTTTTAAAAAATACCGAATCGATTTTTGCTGCGGTGGAAATATTCCTCTTGCTGATGCCATTGCGGCAAATGGAATTAACGAGGAAGCATTAATGAATGACCTAAAGGCATTGTATGAGAAAAGCAGTTCTGCCGAAACAAATGTTGAAGTTTGGACTCAATCCGATTCAAATACAATAATCGATCATGTTATTAATCATTATCACCGTACATCAGAAGAAGAATTGGCCATGCTTAGCCCATATGTAACAAAGGTTTCACGTGTGCACGGGGACAGTCATCCTGAATTATTGAAGGTTTATGACCTTTTCTATGCTTTTAAGAAAGAATTAACTGAACACATGGAAAAAGAAGAAAGTATTGTTTTTCCTCTTATTAAAAAGCTGGCAGATGGTACGGTTGAAAACCGTAAGGAAGCGATTCAACTGATTGTTGAATTAGAAAAAGAACATGACCACGCTGGCGCTATCTTAAGAGAATTACGTAAAATCACATCAGACTTTACTCCGCCAGTGGATGCCTGCGGGACATACCGTTTAGTGTATAAGCGTTTAGAAGATCTTGAAGGACTTACCTTCATGCATGTTCACCTTGAAAATAACATCCTATTCCCAAGATATTTTTAATCTATGCCTAACAACAAGAGGTTGAGCGATCAACCTCTTGTTGTTTATAAAAAAACCTCTCTTAAACAAGAGAGGTTTAGCCGCCAATATAAGACATTTCAATTTTCTTACGGGTTTTAGCTGTTTCTTCCGTTCTTTCATCAGAGTATCTGTCGTTCCTGCCGCTCCAAATCGAGGTGATTCGGTCACGTAATTCTTCGTCGGTTGCTCCGTTTCTCATGAAGTTTCTAATATCGTGGCCATTTCCATTAAACAAACACGTGAAAATTTGACCATTAGCAGAGAGACGCGAACGCGTGCAACTGCTGCAGAATGATTCGGAAACGGAAGAAATAAACCCAACATTTACATCCGTGTCATTATAGTGATACAATTTCGCTACCTCACCATAGTAGGCTGGGTCGCGGGATTCTAGCTGATAATGTTCCTTCAGCATCTGATAGATTTCTTTTTTCGAAATCACATCATCCATTTTCCAGCCATTTGAAGAACCAACATCCATATATTCAATAAAGCGGAGTTCTAGTCCATTTTTCTTACAGAAATCAGCCATTGGAATGATTTCTGAATCATTAAGGCCTTTTTTTACGACCATATTGATTTTTACTCCGAGGCCTGCCTCTTTTGCTGCTTCAATTCCCTCTAATACTGGCTTAGTTCCAACTCCACGGCCGTTGATTTCCCCGAATAACTCATCATTTAAGGTATCTAGGCTGACATTCACTCTTTTAAGGCCAGCTGATTTTAATTTTGAAGCCACTTTTGGTAGCAGAACCCCATTTGTCGTTAAAGCGATATCCTGCAGACCTTCTATATGTGAAAGCTTTTCTACCAATAGAGGAAGGTCTCTTCTTAGAAGAGGTTCACCGCCAGTTAATCGAATTTTTTCAACACCTAAATGAACAAATATTTTTGCAAGACGTTCAATTTCTTCATACGTTAACAATGCGCTCTTTGGAAGAAATTCAAAATCATCCCCAAACTGATCTGCAGGCATACAATATTGGCAGCGAAAATTACAACGGTCTATGACCGAAATTCTTAAATCTCTTAATGGCCGGTTCAATTTATCTTTAATAATGGTTTTTTCCATTTACATCAACTCCACTATTTTTAAGAAGCTAGTGATTTTATTGTATCAGCTATAGGCTAAAAATACTGTTATTTTTTTCACTATCTTAACACATATCAGTGAATAAGTAAGCGTTTTTTCAATTTCCACCATTATAATATACAACCCTTATCATGATAATGACCTCAACGAAGTTTTCACTATATTGTCATTGTTTACTTGATAAAAAAGGTAAATCTTAAGTTAGAATGAAAATACTGAAAACTTTATAAGGAAGACTAAATAAGTCTTTGGGGTGAAAATAAAATGGTGACTAATATTAAACCTACACATTCAATAGAAATTAAAGAACTCCTTCGATTTGCCGACCGAAAAATAAGGAGTGAAAGAGGAACATTCTTATTTCAAGAAGGAATGAAGGCAGAAGAACTTTATATTATCCTTTCAGGAAAAGTTCAGATCAGCAAAATAACTTCAGATGGCCGTGAACTTTCATTAAGAATATGCGGAGCCAATGATATTTGCGGTGAGTTGACCCTTTTTACCAACAATCCAAGATACTTATTAAGCGCAAAAGTATTGGAAGAAGGGGAAATTGTGGCGATTAAAAAAGATCTGATTGAAAGTGAAATTTTTCAAAACAGTAAGCTTGCCTTTGAATTTATGAAATGGATGAGTGATCATTTTCGTAAAACTCAAACCAAATTTAGAGACCTGGTCTTAAATGGGAAACGGGGGGCGCTTTTCTCAACACTTATCCGTATGTCTAACAGCTACGGTATTCATAAAGATGGTGAAATCCTGATTGACTTACCTTTAACAAACCAAGAGCTTGCAAACTTCTGCGGGACCTCCCGCGAAAGTACCAACCGGATCTTAAGCGAATTAAAGAAAGATAAGATTATTAACATTAAAAAAGGTAAAATTTCCATTCTTGACCTAAAATATTTAAAAGATGAAATCGGCTGTGAAAACTGCCCCGCTGTCTATTGCAACATTGAATAATTTATTAGGAAGCAATCCGAATGTTGATTGCTTCCCTTCTTATTAGGCTTGAGTTTGTTTTTCTCTCATTGCTTTTGGGATATAAACACAGAATGGTTCGCTCTCGAGGTAGTCTCCTGTCATGGCGTAGGCTCTAGACCTTGAACCGCCGCATACATGACGGAATTCACAAACGCCGCATTTTCCTTTATAAAGGTCAGGATTTCGCAGTGACTTAAAAATTGGCGACTCCCGATAGATCTCCGCTAGTGGCTGCTCTCGCACATTCCCCGCTTTTACAGGCAATAAACCGCTTGGATAAACATCACCAATATGAGATATAAAAACAAAACCATTTCCATCGTTTACACCTTTCGGAGCACGTCCAAGGCCATCAATAGAACCGGTTAGTCCTTGTTCAGTCAAGGCACTTAAATAATTAATTTCATCTGCCTGCTCCTTTGCTTCACGCATTTTTTGCTGAATCACCACTCGGCGGTAATGCTGGGCTGCCGTTGTTTTGATATCAAAGGAGACTCGCTTACTTAAATCATAAAGCCATCTAAATACCCTCTCATGCTCAACTGGAGAAATCATATCTGATTCTTGGCCTCTTCCTGTCGGTACAAGGAAGAATACACTCCAAAGCACACATTCTAGATCCTCTACCATCTTTGCCATTTCATCAAGGTAGTCAATATTATATCTTGATATGACTGTATTAATTTGAATTGGAATTTCAAGTTCATGTAAATATTTGATTCTTTCCATCGTGAGATCAAAAGAACCAGCTGTTCCCCGGAAATGGTCATGGACGTCTGCAGTTGGTCCGTCTATACTAAAGGCCCACCGGGAAAGCCCTACTTCCTTCGCTTTTTCAATGGCTTCTTTCGTTACATTTGGGGTTGCGCTCGGAGTCATCGATACTCTTACACCTTTTTCTACTGCATATCTAGCTATATCAAAAACATCTCCACGCATTAACGGGTCCCCACCGGTAAAAACAAGCATAGGATTATTCATTTCATATATTTGATTGATTAAATGTTTACCTTCTTCAAACGAAAGCTCGCGAGGATCTCTTCGGTATTGCGCTTCTGCACGGCAATGAAGGCACTTTAATTGGCATGCACGTGTTAGTTCCCAAATAACAATAAATGGATCTTTATTAAAATCTCGGCCAAAAGCCATATGAAACGCCTCCTAAAACAGGCTCCCTCTAAATTAAACAGCCTTTAATACCTGTATTATAAAGCTGACTATGTTAGAAAAAAGTGAACTATCTCACAGTTCGCTTCGGATATTTGTCCTTTTTGTGAAAAAGGGATGATTAATAATTGGGAGGCTTTTGCTTGGGGGGATTGGTGATCAAATAAGGGCTATTGGCGACCGTAACTGCAAGGAATGCAAATGTTGGGGCGCCAATAAAGGCTATTGGCTACCGTAACTGCAAGGAGTGCAAATGTTGGGGCGCCAATAAGGGCTATTGGCTACCGTAACTGTAAGGAATGCAAATGTTGGGGCGCCAATAAAGGCTATTGGCTACCGTAACTGCAAGGAATGCAAATGTTGGGGCGCCAATAAGGGCTATTGGCTACGCTAACTGCAAGGAGTGCAAATGTTGGGGCGCCAATAAGGGCTATTGGCTACCGTAACTGCAAGGAGTGCAAATGTTGGGGCGCCAATATGGGCTATTGGCTACCGTAACTGTAAGGAATGCAAATGTTGGGGCGCCAATAAAGGCTATTGGCTACCGTAACTGCAAGGAATGCAAATGTTGGGGCGCCAATAAGGGCTATTGGCTACGCTAACTGCAAGGAGTGCAAATGTTGGGGCGCCAATAAGGGCTATTGGCTACCGTAACTGCAAGGAATGCAAAAGTTGCGGCGCCAATATGGGCTATTGGCTACCGTAACTGCAAGGAGTGCAAAAGTTGCGGCGCCAATAAAGGCTATTGGCTACCGTAACTGCAGGGAGTGCAAAAGTTGCGGCGCCAATATGGGCTATTGGCTACCGTAACTGCAGGGAGTGCAAAAGTTACGGCGCCAATAAAGGCTATTGGCCACCTTAACTGCGAAGAACGCAAAAATTAGGTAGCCAATATTCAACCTATCCGGCATGGCATAAATAGAAAGCTGTCGTCAAAAGATTTAATTGAACCATTTGGTGGCAGCATAACTTAAAGAATTAACGAATCCCCAAGGCGATTTTTGCGTAACGGGACATCATGTCTTTGTTCCATGGAGGGTTAAAAACAATATTCACTTCTACATCTTTGATTTCCGGGATATCGGCTAATGCTCGTTTCACTTGGTCTACGATCGTACCAGCAAGCGGACATCCCATTGAAGTTAACGTCATCGTTATCGTGACATTTCCTTCCTCATCCATTTCAGTATCATAAACTAAACCTAGATTAACAATATCCACACCTAATTCAGGGTCAATAACAAGTTCTAATGCACCTAAAATATTTTCTTTTAATTCTTCATTCATCTTTCCTTCAACTCCTTATGAAATTAGTGTAACAGGAATTTGTCAAACCAATCAACTGTTGCGAGCAATCCTTCCCTGCTGACTTTATGATCGGCATGTTCATCGGTAATAAATTGGATATTATCCAGCGTCCCTCTATTTTGTACCTCAAGGGATTGATAAAATTGATAGGTTAGATCATACGGGACAACCGGATCCTTTTTGCCGTGCCAAAACAATAACGGCCTGTCTTTCAGTTTTTCAGGCTGCTGACTTAAATCAAAATGGCTAAGAATGGACAACTGGTCGTTGATTTCAGCATCTGTAAAAGGCAACTGTACTCCCAGCTTTTTAAACTGTTCAATCTGCCATCGTGAAAATTTTTCATATGCCGGCATTCCCATTAGACTGACCGCTGCCCGTATCCAGGAATATTGAGTTAGTGCCCCTAACGTCACAATCCCGCCCATTGATGTTCCGGCTAGTCCAATCCGATCTTCATCCGCTAAACCTTTCCCAACATAATAATCCTTAATACTAGGCAGCTCTTGGATAGTTTGGAGGACAATTTTCCAAAAATGTATATACAATTCCTTTTCAGAAAACCCTTGATTACGTTCTCCATGGTACAACGACTCAGGTAATACTACCCTGAAGCCTTTTTCTGCCAAAAAATAGGCATAATGAAGATTATTTTCTTTGGCGCTGGTAAATCCATGTAAAAATAATATAAACGGAAGTTTTTCGTGTAATATTCCCTTTTTAACTATATGTAATAACGGAATATTGTTAACCTGCTGTTTTTCAATAATAAACAATGGTGAGTAAACCTCCTGAGGCTATTATATAAATAGATGTTTACGAAAGGTGTGAATTTTTTTACAGTTTAGGTATAAAATTGTTAACATAGTACTTATACAAAACATGAAAATGGTTTGTAAGAAAAACTCATATTTGTAGTGTACCACTTAGTTTATATTTTTTCTAAAATCAGGATTATAACCACATTGCAAAAGAAGGAGTCCATATGACAGAGAAACATTTAATCGCCCTTGACTTAGATGGCACTTTATTAAAGGATGATAAAACCATTAGCTCCCATACAAAAGAGGTCCTAAGAAAAGCCAGAGACGAAGGACATATTGTTATGATTGCCACAGGAAGACCCTTCCGCTCGAGTGAAATGTATTATAAAGAGCTTGACTTAGATACACCAATTGTTAATTTTAATGGTGCATTTATGCATCATCCCCGTAATCCTGGCTTTGGTTTCTACCATGAGCCGCTTGATATAAAGGTTGCTAAAGATATTGTCGAGGCCTGTCAATCCTTTCACTTCCACAATATTATTGCAGAAGTAATTGATGATGTTTATTTCCATTATCATGATGAAAAACTGTTAGATATCTTTAGTATGGGAAATCCAAATGTGACAACAGGCAACTTACGAAAATTTCTTAAAGATTCACCAACAAGTATGTTGATTCATACCGAAGAAGATCAATTAAAGGAAATCCGTAACCACCTATCCGCCGTTCACGCCGAAATGATTGATCACCGCAGCTGGGCAGCGCCATGGCATGTTATTGAAATTATTAAGGTAGGTTTAAATAAGGCGGTTGGTCTAAAAAAAGCTGCCGATTATTTTGGAATACCACAACAAAGAGTTATTGCCTTTGGCGATGAAGATAACGATTTAGAAATGCTGGAATATGCAGGTTACGGAGTCGCCATGGGCAATGGAATCGACCAAGTAAAAAACATTGCAAATGAAGTAACACTTACTAATGAAGAGGATGGAATCGGCGTATTTTTGTCCGATTTACTAAAAATCAAATAAGTGACCCTCTCTCACCATAGTTTACCTAAATGAAATGCAGTGATTAGAGCATACTATTATGTGAGGCAGCATTGCTGTTTCACACACCAAGCTCTATACATTGGAGGGATTCAAATGGGTAAAAGTAACAAATCGAAACGCTTTGTCCAGCAAGGAGTGGATACTGTCAGCAAGCACGATGAACGTATTCCATACCACATGACTTATGCTGAAGCAGAAGCTCAGAAAATGTCCAATGTGCGTAACTCCTCGCTTGGAGGAATATAAACATGGGTAACCAATTGTTCCAAGAAGCCAGAAGATTTGTTGAGATGGCAAAAACTGCCGACCCTGCTGAACGCAGTTCTGCAGTTGAGAAAGCAAAGAATGCATTAAGTTCCGCTTACGCTAACTCAACCGTTGCAGAACAAAGTCAGCTCCAAGAAATGCAAAATGAGCTTGAACAAGTGAAATAACGAAAGGAAAGCTGACACATCTTTACCGTGTCAGCTTTTCTCTATTGGTGAATTTCTCTAAAAGTATCGAGTATGCTTGAGAACTTTTATCCTTTGTATACAAGGTTAAAAGTAAAGAACCGTTTTCAGGCAGTCTATCTTTTGGAACGTTAATCACCATGTCAAAGGGCTGCCACTCGGAATGATGGTCTTTAAAAACCAATGTCTTCTCTTGGATGATCTCATTATGACCATCTTCCACGTTATAATAAATTTGGCTTCCATTTAGTCTTGCTTCACCCGTTAATCTGTAGATACCATGTCCCCCATCCACTTTCACATTTCTAACTATATTTACTCCCTCGCTGCTCAAACTAAAGGAGAAAAACAACAATAAGATCAAACCTGCGAGACGCAAACACCATCACCTCCTGATTTACTCACGGCGAAAGAAGCCGTATATTCCGGTTGTTTGAATAATATTGGTGAATGCATTCGGATCTACCTCATGGATAATCCTTTCCAAATCAAACAGCTCATAGCGTGTAATGACGATCATCAACATATCCCTGGCTTCATTTGAAAAAGCACCTTTTGCCGGAATCATCGTAATACCTCTAACAAGCTTGGAATGAATAATCTTTTTCATCTCCTCCGCCTTTTTAGTAATAATCAAAGCGGTAAGCTTTGCATGCCGGGTATGGATGGCGTCAACTACCCTTGTTGATGCATATAATGAAACTATGGTATAAAGTGCTTTCTCCCAGCCGTAAAGAAAGCCGGCTGTGATAATAATGATGGCATTCAATGTAAACATGTAGGACCCAATTGGCTTGTCTTTCATTCTTGATAACACCATTGCAATAATATCTAGACCACCTGTAGAAGCCCCCCATTTTAATGTCAGCCCGACCCCAATGGCTAATATCACACCACCAAATACTGAATTAAGCAGGATATCTTTTGAGACTTGTGTAATAGGAATTATTTCTAAAAATAATGAAGACAAAGCTACACTTAAAAAGCTATATACTGTAAATGATTTACCGACCTTTAACCATCCAAGGATGGCTACGGGGATATTCAACAAAAGCAGCAAGAACCCCATGGATACATTTAGGGGAGTTTGCTCACTTAATACCTTTGAAAGTAATTGAGCAATACCAGTAAAACCACTGGAATATACATTAGCTGGTATTAAAAATAAATTTATGGCTAGAGCATTTAAAACAGCACCTAAAATCACGATAAATACCTTTTTCGTTTGAAGCCAAATCATTACACCATCTCCTTATATCTATATAATATTTCTTTCTTGTTAATTGTTTTTTCACAGGGAAACCGATAAACTGAAAATAACTATATTAGCTTGAAAGCAGGTGAGCTTCATGCCAGTAAAAATACTAGCTGATAGCGCATGTGATTTACCTAAAGAGTTTTACTACGAAAATAACGTTGTCTTATTTCCGTTAAAAGTACAGGTAAATGGTCAGGAATATGAGGATGTAAAAACAATTGACCCTAAAACGGTATATGATAGCATTCGCAGGGGTGCCGTTCCAAAAACGTCTCAAGTATCTCCTTTATTATTTGAGGAAACTTTTACAAAAATGGCTGAAAATAATGAAGAGGGAATATATATTGCATTTTCTTCGGAACTATCAGGTACATATCAGACTTCTGTTATGATTCTTGACCAAGTAAAGGAAAAATATCCAAACTTTAATTTAACGATTGTCGATACAAAGTGTGCTTCTCTTGGAGCTGGTTTGATTGTTAAAGAAGCAGCCAGACTTGCAGCTGAAAATCGTACAAAGGAAGAAATACTAGAGGATGTTATTTTTCGAAGCCAGCACATGGAACACCTATTTACAGTAGAAGATCTTGATTATTTAGCAAAGGGCGGTCGTGTCTCAAAAGCATCAGCTTTTTTAGGCGGCTTACTTAATATTAAGCCCATTCTCAATGTCGAAGACGGAAAACTCGTCCCAATTGAAAAGATACGTGGTAAAAAGAAAGTTTTTCGCCGTTTACTTGAATTGATGAGGGAACGGGGAGAGAATTTCGATAACCAAGTAGTTGGAATTAGCCACGCTGACACCGAAGAAACTGTTATAGAGGTAAAAGCAATGATTGAAGAAGAATTGAATCCAAAAGAAGTTTACATAACGAATATTGGTTCAGTAATTGGCGCGCATACTGGGCCTGGAACCATTGCAATCTTTTTCTTAAACAAAATAAAAGAAGAAAAGCGGTAGGGTTAACCCCCCGCTTTTCTTTGTCTAGCTTCAGCGCCTAGGGGCTTCCGCTTTTCTGCTTATTTATGGTCTGTTGTCTTTGAATATTGATTTTTACCAGCCTGACGATTTTTTTCTCGCATCATATTTTTTTCATGGCGTAATGCATTATTGTCTTGTGCTTTTTTATCATTATCAGATGTATGCGGCATTTTTCCATACCCCTTTCAAATTGCTTTCGATGATTATTGTCTGTCAAAATGAAAAAGAGTATGTAACGAAAAGTTAATCTTTCTTCACGTAAGTCCAGCTGCCTTCCTGGTAGACCCTGCCTTCTTTCATGAGTTTCCCAAGAGCGCGCTTAAATGCTCCTTTACTTAACTTGAAACGGTCTTGAATATCTTCAGGCATACTTTTATCGTTATATGGCATGGCACCATTACGGCTCATCAAATATTCGTAAATTCTTTCGGCATCAACATCTTGGGATTCTTCTTTTCTTCCAAGCAGCGAAACATTAATGGTGCCATCTTCCTTAATATCAATAATCCGTCCCTCAACCTTTTGTCCAAGGCGTGGCTCCTGCTGCCGCTGGGATTCATGGATAAACCCTTTAAAGCCTTCAATGGTATACACCCAGCTGCCTACTTTCGCTGTACGATAAATGTGACCTTGAACATTTTTATTAAAATCTTTCCTTGTGGCCTTTGTTGAAATAGATTGAATGATTGGATCTGTTGCAAGCTTGGCGTACAATAGATAATTCCGATCCACTTTTAATGTAATAAAAACTAAATCCCCTGGATTTGGCCAAACCGATTTATGAACCGGAAGATCATCCGACCCTAATAATAAATCCTTTTTTAAACCAATATCTAAAAACACTCCAATGGAAGGATTCTTATCGGCTACTTTTACCCAGGCATACTTTCCTACAGCCACCTCTGGTATCGTTGTGGATGCAGATAACCTTCCTTGGGAATCAGCATAGAGAAAAACCTCAACCTGCTCATCTTCTTGATATTCTTGGTCCGTCTCATTTATATGTAACAGTACGTCTTCATTACCGTCTGTTAGAAAATAACCAAAGGCTGCTTGTCGGGCAACAGTCAGTGTTGCTGTTTGGCCAATCAATTCTTTTAAAGACATCGAAATTCCCCTTTTTTCTGAATGGTTGTTTGACTTGCTATATTTTACTATAATGTACCCATAAAGGGAAACTTTAGCAGGAAATCTACATACTGTTAAAAAATAATTATTGGAGGTTTTATAATGTCTAAAGACAGCTCATTTGATATTGTATCCAAAGTGGACTTTTCCGAAGTTACCAATGCCATTACACAAACCATGAAAGAAATTTCCACACGTTATGACTTTAAAGGCAGTAAAAGTGAAGTAACACTTGATAAAGAGGAGCTAGTTCTTGTATCAGATGATGAATATAAGATGGATCAGCTTAAAGATGTGTTACTAAGTAAAATGATTAAAAGAGGAATTCCAATTAAAAACCTCGACTATGGAAAAATTGAAAAGGCATCCGGTGGAACTATCCGTCAAAGAGCAAAACTTGTCCAAGGCATTGATAAAGAAAATGCAAAAAAAATAAACACTATCATAAAAAACAGTGGTGTAAAGGTAAAAAGTCAGGTCCAGGACGATCAGGTACGCGTAAGTGGTAAGAATCGTGATGATTTACAGAAAATTATTTCACTCGTTCGGGAAGCGGACCTTACTGTTGACGTTCAATTCATCAATTATAGATAATTAGCAGGTGAAAAGAATTTAATTCTTTTCACCTTTTTATTATGTCTGTTTAACTAGCCTGTTGATTTCTGCTCCAATCAACATTGGATAAAACACAATGCTTATTAAATTATTAATATTTTTGTTTGTTTGCCTCAAACTATGGGTATGTAAAATAGGGGAGGTAATTGTTATGACAAACAACCAGCAAAAAAAAGCGTTTCCGCCTCAGCATCAAAATCGACAGCCTGGCATTGAAAGCGAAATGAATCCTCTTCCGATTTCAGTGGATCCTCACTATAAAAGTGCAGGAAAACTAACTGGAAAAACGGTGATTATTACTGGAGGAGACAGCGGGATTGGCAAATCTGTTTCCCTTTATTTTGCAAAAGAAGGCGCTGATATAGCCATTGTTTACTTGAATGAAGACCAGGATGCTGAAGAAACAAAATCATTAATTGAAAACGAAGGTCGAAAATGCCTTCTCTTTGCCGGTGACATTGGCCATGAAGAATTTTGTAAAGAGATCGTTAGTAAGACAATTGGTGAATTTGGCAAGGTTGATATCTTAGTCAATAATGCAGCTGAGCAGCATCCGCAAAAAAGCTTATTAGATATAACGTCTGATCAGCTTGAAAAAACGTTCCGAACCAATATTTTTTCCTATTTTTATATGACAAAAATGGTACTGCCTCATCTAAAAAAAGGAGCAGCTATTATCAATACTGCCTCGATTACAGCATACGAAGGAAATGAACAATTATTAGATTATTCGTCGACAAAAGGAGCCATAGTCACCTTTACTCGTTCGCTGGCAAAATCACTTGCTTCTCAAGGAATTCGTGTGAATGGCGTTGCACCTGGACCAATTTGGACTCCACTCATTCCATCCACCTTCCCTGAAGACCAAGTTGCAACATTCGGTACCAATACACCAATGGGACGAGCTGGCCAGCCCTTTGAGCTTGCTCCAGCCTATGTATACCTAGCCTCTGATGATTCCACCTATGTAAGCGGGCAGATTCTGCATGTTAATGGCGGAACAATCGTAAATGGTTAAAAGGGTCCAGGCTTTTGTATTCCTCAATACAAAAGCCTGGACCCTAGCATTTTTTTATCCTCTTTGTTTGCTTCTTTTAATAATCACAGCCAGGAAAATAATAAATAATAGCACGACTAAAGCTGTTGTACCAACTAAAGGCAGATTCACTCCCGATTGGCTGGCTAAGACATAGATTTCTGCTTCATCGCGGTCAATGATGATGCTATATTTGTCGTCATTACTTGTTACTAGGTCACCTGCTAATAATCCTCTTAGCTCTTTCCCCGCCACTATTTGCTGATGATTTAGAGCAACAGTTTGAGATTTACTTGTATTATTAATCGCAATAATCGCGGTTTCTCCTTCGTAAACCCGTTTATAGACGAACATTCCATCTTTTTCATAAAGCAATTCCATCGTCCCCCTCGTTAACGAAGGAAGCTGATTTCTAAGTTCTCCAAGCTTTGTTATATATTCTATTAATTCCTTTTCCGTCCTAAAATTCATTGGTCCAAGGTTATCCGGAATTTCTCCTCCATTAAGAGCAATTTCACTTCCGTAAAAAACAAAGGGAATTCCGGGTGTGGAATAACTGTAGGTTAATGCTGTCTTCCAACGAGACCCCGGAAATTGGCGTTTTTCAACAATATCACTTGTAAATCTTGTTGTATATTCATTATCAAAAAAATTCGCAGCTATTCCTTGAACATTTTTCTCTTCACCCATCGATTGATCGGTCGCAGCGAACATATTTCTTAAAAGGTTACTATGCTGATAATCCATGATGCTATCAATCCCAGCCTCTATATAATCCTGGGTATCAACGTTCTTATCAGCAGGAACACCTAATAAGAAAAATTCAGCTTTCTCTCTTTTAACTTCTGTTGCGAAATCAGTCCAAAAATCAATTGGCACATCATTTACCTCTGGGAGGCTGTAACCGTCAATATCTGTATTTTTTATCCACCATTTGGCGGCATCTATTAAATACATCTTAACCTCAGGGTTCTCCTGATTTAGGTCAGGCAGCTCATTTCCCCAAGGCTGCTCAGTATTCTCTTTATTACCTGTGATGAACCAATCTGCCTTAGTTGAGTCATTAACCCAAGGATGTTCTTGCGAAACGTTATTGGCAGCGAAATCAATCATGACCTTCATTCCACGTTGATGTGCTTCATTAACAAGCTTTTTAAACGTTTTGATTGATCCGAAATGTTCCTCTGGTTTATAATGATTCGTCACCCAATATCCATGATAGCCGCCGGGAGAATTTTCAAAAATGGAAGTCAAGCGTATAGCGGTAAAACCCATATCTTTTAGGTAATCTAACTTATTAATAATACCTTGAAAGTCTCCTCCATTATAAGCTAAAGGATCTAACGTATTAACAGTAAAATCATTTTCCGTGTTCCCATTATTAAAGCGATCCACCATAATGGAATACACCGTTTCATCCTGCCATAAGCGGTTCGTTTTTTCTATCTCTGCCTGTGCAGGTACAGCAGAAACGATGATTGAAAAAATTAAAATGAGTGTAATAAAGGTTTTTTTCATGTTTCTTCCCCTTCCTTACACTCATTTTAATCGAATATAGTTTTGATTCCAAATTTAATCTTCTTCAGAAGACTAATTTACTATGTTAATATTATAATCTTTAAACCAGATGTGAAGCTGAACGAAATAAGCCAGCAATTGCGGGCCAGTCATTAACTGCCCAAACCAAGGTTCTTTGAATGAATTACCGCCTGTTTCGACTAAATCAACTAGCAATTGCCGATCAAACAATTCGTATAAGACAGATGATTTATCCGCTAGGATTTCCTCCATCCATTTCTGTACAGCCAAAGTATACTCTGGGTTATGAGTTTTTGGGTATGGGCTCTTTTTCCGATAAAGGACTTCTTCAGGGAGGATGCCTTCAAACGCCTTTCTTAAGAGGCCTTTTTCTCTGTTTCCATACATTTTCATATCCCATGGAATATTCCACACATATTCAACAAGTCGGTGATCCGCAAATGGCACCCTGACTTCCAAGCTTGCTCCCATACTCATCCGGTCTTTACGGTCAAGCAGTGTTGTCATAAAGTGGGTCATATTAATATAAAACAATTCCCGCCGCTTAGATTCTTCCAAACTTTCTCCCTCTAGTTTAGGAGTTTCTGCGATTGCTTGATTATACTTTTCTATTGCATATTCTTTTAAGTTTAATTTTTGCTGCCAATCCTCTCTTAATAACCGGTTTCGTTCGTTTACAGATCGCATCCATGGAAATCCCGGTCTTTCCAGGTCTTGTTTCCGATGGAACCATGGATAACCGCCAAATATCTCATCCGCACATTCACCAGAAAGACTAACGACAAAGTCCTTTTTAATTTCCTTACAAAACCAAAGCAAGGAGGAATCTACATCCGCCATTCCAGGGAAATCACGAACATGAACAGCTTCTGTTAAATCTTTCACTAATTGCTGTTGAGAAATAGTCTTAAAGTGGTGGTTTGTTGAAAACTCTTTTGAAATAATATTAATAAACGCTTCATCTGAATTTGGCTGAAATTCATTTGCTTTGAAAAACTTATCGTTTCCTTCATAATCAATGCTGTACGTATGAAGTTGACCTTTTCCTTGATCCTTAAATCCCTTTGCTGCAATTGCCGTAATAATACTCGAATCTAAGCCTCCTGACAGGAAGGTTGATAGTGGGACATCAGAAACCAGCTGTCTGGTTACAGCATCTGTAACTAAAAAACGGACCTTTTCAGCCGTTTCTTCTACCGTATCTTTATGCTCACTGCTTTTCACATTCCAGTACCGCCATACTTTCAAGCCATTTTTCGAAAAAGTTAATGCATGGCCTGGCCTTAATTCTTTAATCCCTTTAAAAATACCTGACCCTGGTGACCTGGATGGTCCTAAACCAAATATTTCAGCAAGACCTTCACGATCCAATTCTGTTTTCATTTCGGGATTCGCCAATATTGCCTTAACTTCTGAAGCAAACACCAATCCTTTATGCAGTTCAGTAAAAAACAATGGTTTTACCCCTAAACGATCCCGTCCAATAAAGAGTTGTTGTTTCTGCTGATCCCAAATCGCAAACGCATATATACCGTTCAGATGATTTACACACTCTTCCGCCCATTCTATATAGGCAGTTAACAGAACTTCTGTATCAGAATGACCTTTAAAAGAATATCCTTTAGTAAGGAGAACTTTGCGGATATCTTCAGTATTGTACAATTCACCGTTATAACAGATGGTGTATTGGTTCCCTTCCTTTTGTTTTGTCATCGGCTGTCTTCCCCCTTCAGGGTCAACAACAATCAGCCGCTTATGACCAAAACCAACATTCGATTGCAGCCATAGGTTGGTTTCATCTGGACCCCTTTTAGAAAGGCAGTTTGCCATTCTTACAAATGTTTCTCGCTCATTTCTTAAATCTTTTGTGAAATCAATCCAGCCTGATACCCCGCACATAATTTAAATCTCCTTTCACCAGTATCTAGAATACTGGATGTTCATTACATGCTTTTATACTATTCAGCCCAGAAAAATTGGTAAATTGTCCAATTTAAAGATAAACAAGTTATAAAATTAATCAAAGATGTCTACAAAGGAAATGAAAGTATTTGGCACGGAGGTTAAACATGAATCGACAGCAAAGAATGAAACTATATGATTTTCAACTGCGCGCCTTTAATGAAGGAACAGTTGAACAAATTAATGATCAATGGATATTTTTTGATGAGGAAACAGAAGAAGCAGCAATGCTGGATGATTTCCTCCACCAGGAGATTGAAATATTTCGTTTGAATAGATGGAAGAAAGGGATTCTAATCGAATCAGGGAAGATACGGAGCGGTTCTGAAACAATTATGCTTCGTGATCATGATTCAATACGAATCCGCAAGCATTTAATTTACTCGCTGGAAAGGTTATTAGAAGGTATAAATGACGATGCTTTCTTTCAATTTGTTACCACGTTAAATTCACTTGATTTTTCAATTTACGATTGTATCTATTGTTATAACCATCTCTCGTTTTTGACAGACGACACTCGAAAAGACGGGGTCAATTTTATTGTATTTGATAATCAAGAACAAATCTGTAATGTCCAGCATCACTTTTGTTACTATGAAAAAGTAAATGACCGGTTTGAATTTACCTTAAACACAGGAAAACGCCTAGTAATTGAAAAAATCATTTCATAAAAAATAAAAAGCTGCCCGATTTGAGCAGCTTTTTGTTATGGATTCATAAATGACATTGGCAATGAAAAACCTAAATATAAAACTAGTGCAAATGCGATTGCAAACTGAATCCAAAAAACATTTGTCTTCTTATTATTAGCTGTACGGGATATGATCATTTCAAATAATCCAATTACCCAAATACCAACAGCTGCTTTTAAAATATACATTAAATCGATGTTATAGACTTGTGTCAGCATCATTACACCTGTTGCAATAATCAATAGGTATAACACCCTTAAAATCATCTGAACAATTTTTGCCCCTTTAGCTTTACCACCTTTAATTAAAAACAGGGCAACAACAAATAAAATGACAGCTAATACCCATGCTGTAATGTGGCCGTGAATCATCCATGTTCCTCCTTATTTAAACATCATTCGACAATATGATACCACAGCCATGGTCAAAATACTAAGTTTAAATAAGGCAGAATTCGCAATAAACCTGTTCTACCATAACCCATTAAACCTTTAATAAGTTATCGAAGTTTGGAAGTATACCAGTTGGTACCAGGCTTCCAATAATTTTCCCATCGGCATTAATCCCCGTCTGCTTAAATGTAAAAATATCTTGAAGAACAATATCATTTCCTTCTAAACTTTTTACTTCCGTTATATTAGTAATCTTCCTTGACCCATCTATTAGTCTTGATTGTTGTATGATAACATCGACAGCCACGGGTACCTGTATACTAGCTGTTCCTAATGGTAATTCCGCCTCTTCTGACAACAGTGCTGTTTTCAACCGATTAATCATGTCTCGCGGACAATGGGAATGTCCTGCTGCAAGGACAGCTTGTTTACCGGTTTTAATTGTAGTAAGAACCCTTTGTGTGTCACCATCGAACACTTCGTCAACGACAATAGGTTCCCGTTTCATTCCAAAAGAGTTTTTGACTAGTTTAGAAAGAACCCTAAGTGTCGTTGTTTTTCCAGAACCTATTCCACCTGTCACAAAAATGTTGAGACCAGCCTTTATACATTCCTCGAGGAAAACAGCTATTTCCTCTGTAATCGTTCCTAATTTTATTAAATCCTGTAATTGAAGCTGTTTTTTGGCGGCTTTCCTAATTGTCAATGTTGGTCCAGTGACAGATAAAGGAGGAATAATGGCAGTAAAGCGAGATCCATCATTTAATTTGACATTTACCAATGGGTTATTGCTGTCCATTCTATGTCCTAATTTCTCAACAATTTTTTCTATCATAGACAAAACCTGTCCATTATCACGTAAATTAACCGAGGATAACTCTACTTTTCCCTTTCGTTCACAAAACACCTGATTAGGACCATTTACCATCACTTCCGTAACATCCTCATCTAATAGAAGCGGCATGATAGGTCCAAAGTCTGCAATATCCGTTAAGGAATTTATTAAACCCTTTTGCTGGTTCATTTTCAGTACTTTTGTCTGCTCTTTTTTCCGAACTTTTACTTTTTTTTCCTTCATTACTACCGGTTTTTCGAGCATGGATGAGATTGGTTGATAATTCGTTAGATTCATTACTTTCAACGATTCCACCTCCGTTAAATAGAAATAACCCCACCTATGACCGAAAGGCGGGGTTAACTGACATAGACATCCCTATGATTCAATAAAGCTATTAATCATAGAAGACATATGAAAAACTCCCTGATCTTTCGGTAACTGGCTGGCATAGTGCATGATGTTCACCTTAGCCCCTGTAGCTTTGCGTCACTGATTTTCATCAGTTTTGCCATTATCGAGATTCAGTGTTTTTATTAACGAACTGATCTCTTACAACCATCATAAATCCTTTTCCCCTGTTATAATATCCTACTAAAATACTATTTACGATAAAATAATAGGTAATTAGAACTATAACCATTCATTTATCTTATTGGGAAAATTTTTACCAATCATAAAAGATTGGGCGAATGAATCACATTACCAAAACCCCTACATACGATATTTAGAGAAAACATGAAAAGGGTGTTGACTATGCCTGCGATTGTGGGAGTTGCACAGGTCATTTCACTTGGCAACAGTTCCGTTTTTCATATTGGTGATGTATACAAAATAATGCCGTTCTCTTCCGCAAAGACTTTCTCCGGTGCTGGTTCCTTTAATACAGGGGAAAGTTTAAACGTCCATAACAAAAACTTAAGCAATACGAACACTTATGATTCAGATGTTATTGACCAAGGAAATTTCCTTAATGCTTAAGGAACAGGTGGTTTGTATGAATTTTTATATCCAGCAGTCGATTCAAATAAATTTTATTAAAATTGAAAGTATTTCTAATTCATCTGTCCTGCAAATTGGAAGTGCCGGAATCATAAAACCGGCTTCCTATTTGTATAATACTGGTGGTTTTACTCAGCCGGCACCTCAGGCTGGTGCTCCTGCAACCCCAAGTTCCCCAGTTTCACCATCAGGTGTTGTAGTGCCCCTAACTAGCCCGACAAGGGAAAATGATACAAAGTGAGGTGAAAGTATGTATCAGGATTATTCTCAGTTTCTTCAATGGATACAAATAACCATTCAAGCACAGGAAAATAGAATCGCTTCACTGGAAAAAACTATACAAGAATTGCGGGAAGAAATGAAGCAAATAAAGGAAAAGCCTTCCATTCAGGTAGACAGGATAGAATATAAGTTTGATCAATTGAAGGTTGAAAAACTTGATGGCACATTAAATATTGGCCTAAATCCCTCTGACTTATCTGCTATCGAGGATTTCGCTGTACAAAATCAATCCGTTACTACTCCTCTCTCTCCGAAAGCACAAATGCAACGGTCAATGAAAATCGAAGAAGCTATTTTTCAATATTTAGAGGCAGATCTTCCTGGTATATTTGAGGAAACGAAAAAACAATTAAATGTACAGCTTGATGATTCGTATCTTGACTTTATAAAACAAGACATTATCAAACAACTTCCATCTAGGATTGACTTTCATCTAAAAGCTAATTTAACAAAAGAACGAAAGGGAGAAGATGATGAAGATACCATCATTGAGTTATTAAAACAAGAGATTAAAAATGGAATCAAGATTTTTATTAATCATCTTCCAGAAAATGTGAAAGGAATGAATACACAATGATTTTCGAGGTTTATAATCGGGAACTTCATGTTGACTCCATTAATATCCTCGGTGTAGCGAGCTCCTCGTTAGTTTTAGTCGGGGATACCCAAACCATTCAATTAGCTTCTACTTTCGATACACCTCCCGAGTCGATGATAATTGGACCGTTTGTCCCGCTATTTTAGGTGATGAGTCAATATGCTTCAGCGATCTTCAGTTGTTGATTACTTAAAAGTGAACTCTGCCACCTTTGCCTCAACTGTTCAGCTCGGGGATTCGAAGATCATTAATGGGTTTTCCCGTGCCTTGGCAGTTCAACGGGAGGCAGAACAATTCTATGGAAATGAGGGAAATTTCGCCTCTTATAGAGTGTTTTCAGAACCAATTCCTTTTCCGCCTATTACCGAAAATGTAACCCACTCCACTCAAAACTTAATTCCTTTAATTAAGGTTCAAAATATTTCAATCATTGCTATGTCATCCACTGCTATCTTACATGTTGGAAACAGCGAAAATGTTTCAATGGAAGCAAGAATAAAGCATATCCGTCAGCTGTTGAATAAAGAATGAACGATGACAAGAAATGAGGCATACAATGGGGTAGGATAATAAAAGAGTAGTTAAGAAAAGGATGTTTTAAATGCCAGCGATCATAGGTCCTGTTCAAATCGTTAACGTAACCGGCGGCATTGTCCAGTTCGGAGACACCGCCTATATTTCGCCAAAAAGCGCCTCAAAAACAAACGCCGGTTCCGGCGGTTTTAATACAGGCGCAATTATATTTACCGCAAACGGAATAAGCGGCACCAACGTACTGGACGCAAATCTGCTTGACCAGCCAATAGCAGGAAACAATTGATAGAAAAGCGGAAGCGCCTTGACCAGGGGCTTATGACCCCGGGCCCCTAGGCGCTGCAGCTAGACAAAAAAAATGACATACACCCATTGTGGTATATGTCATTTTTTGTTCTAATCTTCTAGTTTTAAAATATGGGCGCCATCGAAGAAGAATAAATACTTCTCTTTTACTTTCTTTTTCCAAATATGTTCCAATGCTTTTGAATACAAATTAATTTGCAGCCGGTAGCGCTCTTCAAGAATCGGCTTGGCTTGCTCGAAACCGCCTTTAAAACGGGTTGTGATAGAATCCGATTTATAATCAACTAATACCAGTCCGTCTTCATCCTCAAACACACAATCAATTATCCCCTGCACAAAAACAGGTTCATCCTCCCCCTTCCATAACGGGTAGACTTCTGTTGCGGGGAGAGTAAGAGTAAACGGTATTTCACGATTTACCATCGGCGCATGAACCAATCTATTTCCTAACCCTGATTGGAAGAATTTCAAGATTAACTGTACATCGATAATTTCCGCTTGTTCTGCTGATATAAGTTCATTGTCTACCATCCACTTCACTTTTTCCTCTATCTTATCTTCTGAAATTTCCTGTGTAAAATCGACATGCTGCATCACCATATGAAGGGCTGTCCCACGTTCAGCAGGGCTTATTGTTTTTTCCTGCATAAACTTTGGTCTCTTGGATATCGACTTTTTAAACCTACTTAAAAGTTCGATTCCGCTATGTTCATCCGCCACTTCCCGTTGGCGTTTCATTTCAGTTACTGTTTGTTTGGAACGATGTGTGGCAGCATTCATAAAAGGATACTCCCATGTTAACCGCAATCGAATCTCGTCTGCAAAAGGTGAATGGATTGGGACTGTTCTCTTGTTCTTAACGTTTTCAAGATATTGATCTTCTTCCTCGGTTTGAAAGATTTCTTGTTGTTTTATTTCTTCACTGTTTAAAATAGTTACATTCCATGCCGATAGGTGATAAGAAATATCTTCAGGAACCAATTGAATATTGGTTTCAGGGTTCCTTAATTCATGACAGTCTCTGTGCCTGATAAGTGCAGGACCAATCCAGTCCATGTAGCTGCCTGCCGATACTCGTTCATAATCCGGAATGAGCCACTCCTGATGGACTGCACCATCACTCCACTGATCCTTGGATTTTTCTACATCCTTTACCGTTCCGACTAAATAGAGTTTTTCCTTGGCCCTTGTTAAAGCTACATAAAATACCCGCATTTCCTCTGCTAGCATTTCCATCTTTTTCTTTCGTTTAAAAGCCAGCTGTGGTAAGGATGGGTAGGAAATTCGCTTTTCCACATTTACATATTTCGCGGCAAATCCAAATTCCTTATCAAGCATATAAGATTTGCGAATATCCGTCATATTAAAGTTTCGGGACAGTCCAGCAATAAAAACCACTGGAAATTCCAGCCCTTTACTGCTATGGATAGTCATGATTCGGACAACATCCTCTTGTTCACCAAGAGCCCTCGCTGCCCCAAGGTCGTCTCCTCTTTCCATCATTCTCTCGACAAACCGGAGGAACCTAAATAATCCACGGAATGATGTTTGTTCATATTGCCTTGCCCTATCATACAAAGCTCTTAAATTGGCCTGGCGCTGTTTGCCGCCTGGAAGTCCGCCGACAAAATCGAAAAACTGGGTATCTCGATATAACTGCCAAATCAATTCCGAAAGAGATCCCTGACGTGCCATTAAACGCCATTCTTTTAATAAATCAAAGAAACGGCGTACTTTTTCATAAGCTTCCTCGGTAACTTCATCTGGTGTACTTCGGCAGAATGCTTTTATCGCACTCCAAAAGGTTCCTTTACTTTGAAGACGAATCTGGGCAAGCTCCTCTTCGTTCAAACCAACGATTGGCGAACGTAATACCGCTGCCAATGGGATATCCTGTGATGGGTTATCAATCACCCTTAATAAGGACAACATCACCCTCACCTCTGTTGCTTCAAAATAGCCAGATGATAGGTTTGCATAGATCGGTATGCCCTGGAGTTTGAATTCTTCCATAATTTGTGGGGCCCATGTCATCGATCGGAGCAAAATAACGATATCTCGATACATCATTGGCCGGAAAGATTTCGTTTTTGGGTTATAGACTGGTGCAGAAGCAGCCACTAATTCTTTTATTTTGGCTGCCATGACCCTTGCCTCGAGCTGGGAGTTTTCTAAATCAACAGCATCAAATACTGACTCGTCGGGATCACCTTCTGAATCAGCTGCCTCCTCTTTATTTCCGGTATTTTGATTAATCAACAGCAGCTCTATAGGAAACGGTTCATCCTCTGGATATGGCGCTCCGGGCCTTAATTCTGCTGCCTCATCATATTCAATTTCTCCTACCTTAACTCCCATAATTTGTTTAAATAGATAGTTTGTCCCTTCCAAGACTTCTTTTCGGCTTCTAAAATTCCGTGCTAGATCAATCCGCAACCCTGTTGCTTCACCATCTTGTCTAAAACGGTTATACTTTCCTAAAAATAAATTAGGTTCTGCTAATCGGAACCGGTAGATGCTTTGCTTAACATCTCCAACCATAAAGAGGTTTCCGCTTTTTTCATCTTCCTTCGCTACCAGCTTTAAGATGGTTTCCTGAACCATATTTGTATCTTGGTATTCATCAACAAATACCTCATGAAAATGGCGTCGGTATGCAAGCGCCGCATCAGACGGCAGAAAGGTTCCATCCACAGTAACTTCCTGCGTAAGGATTGATAAACAAAAATGCTCTAAATCAGCATAATCAACTAAACCTTTATCTTGTTTTGCCTTTTGAAACCGTTCAGAAAAGGTATAAACAAGTTGAACTAATGTTGTGATTAAAGGGCTCATCTCTTGCATATCTCGTAAAAAACTCTCCGGCTTTCTTGAGAAAAGTTCGTCCTTTAAGTCCTGAAGCTTTTTCTTCGCTTTATCTCGGAGTTTTTGTGCCTTTTCTGTTAGTTGTTTATTATATTGGTCCCCTCTTACTGGTTTTGCTCTCGAAAAAGACCAAGTCTGCATTGCTTGATAAAGGGTTGTCCAAGAATCATTTTTTGCACGTAACAATGTATCGATAACGTTTAAATCATCTAGAAAATTTTCCACTCTTGGAGCAGGGCCATCGGGAAGCTTTGCGACCTCAAGCCCCCGCTGAATCATTTCCTTGGCTCCCTCGATTTGTAATTCAATATCAAATAGGAGCGCACGCATAAATGGCAGTTCCTCTATTTTATTCACTGCGGTCACATCATACATGCTGATGATGGACTGAAGATAATGGTCTGGTAAAGGGTTGGAACGGGCAAAATCATAAATGGTACGGATAATATCCATTAACCCGGCATCACTCCGGTCGCTTGTATAAGAATCCACCAGCTTGAAAAATGCTTCATTATCTTTTTTTCCATATTCTTCTTCAAACAGCTCATCTAAGACTTCATCACGGATCAGCTGGGCTTCCGTTTCATCTGCAATGCGGAAACCTGGATCAACATCGATCAAATAATAGTATTTTCTAATAACCTCCATGCAAAATGAGTGGAGAGTGGAAATTGAAGCTTTGTTTAACAAACTAAGCTGTTTCCGTAAATGTCTTGATGCAGGGTCTAGATCAATAGCTTTTTCTAAAGCTTCGCCGATCCGATGACGCATTTCAGCTGCAGAAGCATTCGTAAATGTGACCACTAACAGCTCATCTACATTTATTGGTTCTTTTTCAGAAAGGATTTTTTGAATAATTCTCTCAACTAATACAGCAGTTTTTCCAGAACCAGCTGCTGCGGCTACAAGGATATCTCTATCCTTCGCCATAATCGCTTTCCATTGGTCTTCAGTCCAGGTAGCTGCCTCTGGCTTTGGCGGAATTACAATTCTACTCATTTATGCCAGCCTCCTTCCTGATTCGTTCAAAGATATCATCATTCGATTGCGGTGTAAGAACCCGGAATTGGTTGTTTTCAATTGATTCATCAAACTGACAGACTGATTTGTAGGCACAGAATGTACATGGTGTTTTATCTTTTAATTTATATGGAGAAATGGCGACATCCCCTTCAACAATGCTGTCCCCTGTTTTCTGATATAAATGCCGGACATAAGTTCTTAACTCTTCAAATTCATTTATGCTTGCAACCTTTGATTTCTTTGTTAAGTTTCCGTCTTTTTTGATTCCAGCAGCGATGATGTTGGAATCACCTGACTCAAGGGTTTGATCCATTAGCCGAATGACATTTTGGTCTGCAAGCATTAAACCGTTCATTTTAAATTTTTTCATAATTTCTTTTTCAATTTCTTCTAGTGTTAATAGTTTTTTCGTGTTAATAAGCGGATTGTGGACATGAAAATAAAGAACACCTGCAGGGCTGGCTTTCATTTCAACCAGTTCCTTGGAATGTGTCATAACAATATCCAGATAGGTTAACA
This sequence comes from Neobacillus sp. Marseille-Q6967, assembly GCF_946151075.1. GTDB lineage: Bacteria > Bacillota > Bacilli > Bacillales > Cytobacillaceae > Neobacillus. The sequence continues at coordinate 2,958,105 of NZ_OX267715.1, forward strand.
TTTGTAACGCCAGTCCATAGTAAACCTCGCTTAAATTTACATCTTTTTCACTTGATTTATAATCGATAACCCGTAAATAGATACTGTCATTTTCTGCTTTTGCCTGATCAACGCGATCAATTCGGCCGGCTAGCTCCATTTTCTTTCCATTTTTCAATGAAAAAGTTAACGGTGGCAATTGGCCGTTTCGTCCAAAGCTTAATTCAAGGCCAATAGGTGAAAAGCCGCTGACTTTCGCATGCTCACTTAATACCATTGAGGCACGCGTAATAATCTGCTCCAGTTTTCGTTTTATATAGTGGTGGCGTTCGGAACTTAGTAAGATTTCATTTTGAAGTTTAGGCGCTAATGCATTAACGGCTTCTCGAGACAAATCCTCACATTGCTGCTTTGAAAGTTTAGCCCAAGAAATTTTACGGTCATTTACGATATCAGAAATATGCTTTAATGCTGCGTGGAATAATTCACCTATATCAGGAGCTTCAAGCTTGAATACCTGCCTTTCACGAAGCTTTAACCCATGCTGGGCAAAGTGCGAAAAGGCACAGCCATTAAATAGTTCCATCCTTGAAACGCTGGCTTGAATTGTTTCACCATATAATTCATCGGCAGTGTCCCTTGATAGTTGAATCGTTTTATTAAGATAAAATAGACTCGAGAATACTTTTTCTGCCCGAGTTTTCCACATGCTTTCCAAATAAGAATTATAAACATCCCACCAAAGGTCAGATATTGGATAGTTCCGCTTCTTCAATTGAAGCTGTGCCGTTAAATAGGAAATGGTAGTGTTATAATTCGTTACAAAATTTAACTGTTCGGCCTCAGGTAACTCTGCTGGGTCTGTTACATAATAATGATGATTCAGTTTAGGAAACATGTCTCTTAATCTTTTAATATACGAAGAAGGAATTAATGCTTTTCCCTCATCATTCGCAAGCGGATAGCTTACATATAGCAAGTCAGATGGTGTTGTTAACGCCTTATAAGCAATAAAATTTTCATCCAAAAGACGAGTACGGCTGCTTGGAGCAACCTTAACGCCTGCTTGAGACAACCTTTCGCGGTCTTCATCAAGCAATATTCCTTCATCTGCTATTTTAGCAGGTAATACCCCTTCGTTAACACCAACGACAAAAGCTGCCTTAATTTCTGCTAATCTAGATTTCTCTAAGTCACCTATAATGACTTGATCAAGTGCCGGTGGTATAAGCGAAAAGTAAAGGGATTCAAATCCAGCCTCTAAAATTTCCGAAAATGTCTTTAATGGAACTCCTTCATCCCCCAGGATTTCAACATACTGATCAAGGAGGTCAATAACAGCATTCCATACTTGGTCATGCTCACGCATTTTTATTAAATTCCCTTTTTGTTCTGCAGACATTTTCCACTTTTCCAGTTTAGATGGAACATCCAACTCCTCTAAATATAAGTAAATAGCTTCACAATATTTACGTCCGGTATCTGCTTTTTTCAACCGTCTGGATAATCGCATGATTGGTGCTGAAATCATGATCTTTAATTCATTTAGTTCTTGTTCTTGTTCTTTTTCTACGTCTGTTTGGACCGCGCTGTCAGATTCTAAGCCTCTAAATCTTCTATATACCCAGCGATCCTTTTTTGTCCATTTGCTGCCCTTAATCCCATATGCAAGAACATAGTTTTCAAGACGATCCATTTTCTCTCTCATTTTATCTGCATTTTCCTGCAGCGGGTAAAGCAATTCTGTCTTGATGGCACGAAATACAGGTTCATAACGCCAATAGGAATGAATAATTTCCAAACTAGATCGGATAAATTCAACTAAAGGGTGATTCAACATCGTTCTTTTTTGATCGATAAAAAACGGTATTTGATAATCAGTAAAAACAGGCTCAACAATATCGTGATAATCATTTCCGTTTCTGATTAATAACGCAATGTCTTGATAACGGTACCCTTTGGTGCGGACCAGTTCACGAATCTCACGTGCAATTCCCTCAATTTCAGCTCTTCTGTTTACAGCCTGACTAAGATGAATGGAGCTTGGACCATAAAAAGGAACTACTGGCCGGGCGTCAAAATTTTCCTCTAAAAAAGCAAGAGAAGGCTCACTCCATTTTTGCTGAGTGTTTAGCAACACTGGTTCCTCGATTTCAACACCTTCTATTTTCGCCAATTCGTAAATGGAATAGAATGCATCACCAGATAATCGGAACAAATCAAGCTCATCAGGAACTCTTTCCATAAAAGATTGATTGACAGTCATAGCAATTGTGACTCTTTGACAGTTCTTCATTAATTCTTTTATGACCATATATTCCTGCGGGGTAAAGCTGTAGAAACCATCAATAAATATATGCGCATTTTTTAAGTAGCTGGAAGAAGAGATTTTTTCCGCGAGGAGACGAAAATAATCTTCAGAATCAATATATTTTCCAAATATTTCCCCTTCAAAGTGTTTATAAATAATTTCTAAGTCATTGAGTTTTTCTTGGAGAACCATATCTTCTTTTTCTGTGTTTGCGGCCTGAATAAGTTCTTCAGGACGGATACAATACCGTTTAAATTCCGTTATCATCTGTTCTAATTGCTGGACAAATCCCTGCTTTTCGACTGCCCGCTGGAACAATTTCAAATGATCTTGTTTATCCGTAATAATCTTTCGAATCAGCATACTCATACCAACACTGCTTAGATGATATCGGCTGATTCCACCGGTTTCTTGAAGGATCCTCCATGCTAATCTGGAAAAGCTGTAAACTTGGGCACGGATCATCCCCCCAAGCTTTGGGGTAGTTGCCAGCCGGTATTCTGTAGAAAAGGTCATCTGTTCTGGTACTATATAAATGATAGGAGCACCCTCTGGGTTCTCCATCAACTGATCTCTTATTTCATTCAAACACAACGTTGTTTTTCCGCTGCCCGACCTTCCCGTTATCAATCGTAAAGACATGTTATAACCTCACCTTCCGATAACCTTTCGGGTATACTCTTTATCTCTTAATAATATCATAAAAATGGGTACAAACGTTTGGAATGCGCGGGAAGTTTCCAACCATAAATGGTAATTTCTCCGCTAAAGTAAATACAACTTTCAAAAAAATCAATTCCTCATACCTTAATAAAGGGTGAGGTTAAATGAAAAAGTATTTACCACTCTTGATCATGTATCTTTTGACCATTACTGGAATTTTTGTTGCCAGCAATATTTATACCCTTATACCACTCTCAAATCTAATTGCAGCCTCTTTCGAGGTACCTGTACAGCAGGTATCTATAGCCACCAGCTGTTTTACTATTTTTTATGCCTTGGGCCTTCTTTGTTTTGGCCCCATTTCAGATTTTATCGGTCGAAAAAACACTCTTGTTATTGGCTTATTTGGTTCAGCCGTTTTTACAATCAGTATTGGTTTTGCAAATGATATTTTTTTGTTGTGTATCTTTCGCTCACTGCAAGGTTTTACACTAGGCAGTTTCGCACCTGTAGCCTTTGCGCTTACCTTCGACCTGTATCCGCCAAAACAACGCAGCCTGTTACTGGCACTAATCAATACAGGATTTCTTGCAGCTGGTATTATTGGCCAAATCTTAAGTTCCTTGATTGCCTTTCAACTGACATGGATAGAAGTTTTCTTCTTTTTTGGCGGAGTTTATTTCATTCTAACTATAATCTCTTATTTGGCATTACCAAGTATAAAACAGCCTGCAACAATAAAATCAACTGTATTTCGCTCTTTTTACCTTCTCTTAAAAAACAAAGAGCTGCAAAAATGCTACTTTATAACAGCTACTTTATTGTTTACCTTTATATCTTTTTACGGAGCTTTAGAAATTTTTTATCAAGGGACATTTGAGGAATTGTTAGCCATACGTGCAATAGGTTTGCTTGGAGCAGTGCTTTCCTTGTTTACGGGAAAATGGTTTTCCAAAATCAATTTGAAGATGATGTTAAACTTTAGTTTTCTTGCCGGGATTGTAAGCCTTGTGTTGATGTTGGTCTGGCCAAACAAAATAAACCTTATGGTTCAATCCGTTTTATTCGTTGCCAGTATCTCACTTTTAATTCCTGCCGTTATTTCAATTATTGGTACGGTTAGCGGAAATGAACGGAGTAAAGCATTGTCGTTATATTCCTTCATCCTATTAGCTTTTGCAAGCCTAGCCTCTCCCATAAGTTTAATGCTGCCTTTCAGGTTACTGATAACTCTTTTAACCGTCCTTTTTATCATCAATTTGTGCATAGCTCATTTTATAAAAATAGAAAAATAAAAAGCACGATAAATTCGTGCCATACCGTACCGGATTAAAATATTTTTTTAGAATTCAACATCAAGTTCTTCCAACGGCCAATAGCGAAGGTCTACTTTTCCTACTACCTGGCTGACTGAAATAAAGCCAAAATGGCGGCTATCCATACTTCCCAACCGGTTATCTCCCATAACGAATAACTTACCATCTGGAACACGACTTTCACCTGTTATTTCTTCCAAACGAAAGTCCTCGGTTAGTTTGATACCGGGTGATTCCTGTTTATATTCAGATAGAAACGGCTCTTTAAAGGCTTTTCCATTGATATACAATTGATCATCCATAAATTCTATTTTATCCCCTGGTAACCCAATAATCCGTTTCACAAAATCCTCATTCTCGGTGGCATGGAAAACGATAACGTCAAAGCGGTTTAAATCACTAATGTGATAGCCCAGCTTATTCACGACGAGCTTATTACCATCCTGCAGTGTCGGCATCATCGACTCGCCTTCGACAATATAATTGGAAAAGAAAAAGGTACGAATAAAAACAAAAATAATAATACCAATTCCAAAAGCTTTCATCCACTCAACGCCTTCTTTTTTCCACTCAATCTTCATGGAAGCTCCTCCTTCTCTCCAATTCTTTCCTTCTATCTATTTCCTCATTATGGTCATTTTCTATTCTCTTATTCAATCTTACTTCAATTCTTTTGCCAACATACCAAAGAATAAAAATAACGATAAAAACAATAGCCGTACGGTAGGGACGTGTAATCAAGGAATGAAGGTCATAACCAACAAAACTAACGGTAAAGATCATAACCATTTTTCCAATAGAAACGGCCAGCATGTACTGATACATATTAATTTTTGAAAGCCCCGCTACGATATTAACCACAACAGACGGGGTGAAAGGAAAACATAGCATCAAGAACAATGGGCCAAAACCATGGCTGTCAACCCAATCCATTAATTTTTGCACTTTAGGATGTTTAGCAAGAAAAGAAAAGATCCGCTTTTGTCCATACTTTCTTACTAGTAAAAAAAGCAGGAAAGCTCCCAGGCAGGACCCTACCCATGAATAAAAAAAACCAAGCCATAAACCAAAGGCACTTGCATTCGCCATAACAAAAATGACCAGAGGCAGAAATGGAAGAAAAGCCTCTATCATTGGCAGCAGAATTCCTGGTATTGGGCCAAAGGACCGGTACTCTTGAATTAATTCCATAATATTTTCAAGTGTAAACCACGCCTTAATTGCTTCAAAATCCATGCTATCTGCTCCTTTAAACAACATAATCTTACTGTACAATAAATTGATGAAATGCCTCTCTATTTTTTTCAAGGTCTAGATCCAATACAGACCCTTCCCCTTTAATACTTGCATCTTTGTATCCATTCTCAATTGGAATTCTAAACGTCTCAATTGCCCCTCTATCATTTGAAAAGAAATCTTTTGCCATAAATAATATATCGCCTGTATCCATGTTTGTATTCACATAGGGTGTAACGACTCCCACTAATTTAGGAAGTTTCGGGATCGTTTGAATCCCGGAGAGCTGGTCGCTAATTGCCTGCAGTGCTTCCTGCTGGCGTTTAACACGTCCAAAGTCTCCGATGGCATCATGGCGAAAACGCACGAAACTTAGCATTTGGTCTCCATTTAATCTTTGTAATCCTGGTTCGAGCGGCGTTTCAACATACTCTTCCATTTTCTTTTCAACATTTATCTCAACACCATTCGGAAAAGCCTCATCAATTAATTGAACAAATCCTTGAAAGTCTACAATAGCATAATATTGGATATCAATATCAAAGTTTTCCTTTATGGTCTGGCGCATAAGCTCGGGACCACCATAATAAAAGGCTGAATTAATCTTATGCTTGCCGTGCCCAGGGATTTTAACATAGCTGTCTCTCATAATCGATGTAAGTTTATAGGTTCCCCTGTCTTCATTATAATGCGCAATCATAATCGTATCTGCCCGTGCCTTTTCTTCACCGCGCGAGTCACTCCCGAGTAACAGGATATTCGTTGCCCCATATTGATCCTTTCTGCCGTCAAATTCATATTCTACGTTCGCGACACTATTCTCTTCCTCATTGTTCTGATTAATTTTCTTTAACGATTGCTGAACTCCTTGTTTATATTGGTAGTATGAATAAACGGCAGCTGCACCGATTAGTACAAATATCACAAGTAAAAAGCGTGTCCACTTCCTTTTTTTCTTTTTATGATGCTTTTCAGACCTCATTTTGGCTCACCCATTCGTGTAATTTTTCCTCTTTATATTTGACTGTATGTATTCCTTGAAAGTTTCTTATGTTTTTCATTTTCCCCTAGTTAAAGTCCTTCTATCAAAAACTTTCTCATAACTGTGACAAATTTTGCAAATAAAAAAACCGCAAGCTAATAGCATTGCGTTTTCGGAAGGATTTTTGTATCATATAGAGGAACAGGTGTTCGAAAAAATTAAAAGCCGGTGATAAGATGACCCGAATTCCCGAGGAAGATCGAAATATCATGGAAAAAGCCATCTATCTGCCAATGGTCCTAATTATCCTAAATCGTGATTTATCCATTGTAGAAAACAGTCCCTTTAAACTTAAAAAACCCTATTTAGAATTAATTGAAGAAACAATGAAAATGATTCAAAAGGATTTAACTGAAGTAAAACAATACATGAAAAAAAATAACATTCAAGTAATGGAGACAAAACGGGACGATGCCTTTACGATGTATATGTTTCTATACAAAGGCTATGAAGAAACTCATAATTACTTTAATCCGCGAATCCGTAACAAAGTACAGGAAATAATGGAGGATTACTTCTTAAAACACCGGTCCCGTTAGAATGATTATTCTTTTATTTTAAACTTCCTGCCATATATATAAACCTTTTCAGATGCTTTTAAACCTTTGGACTTATTAGTCATGTAAATAGATTTTCTTGAATTATGTTCAATCCGCTGCATCAATTTTGTTACTAAATAAGAAGTTCTTAACATTTGATTATCAACAGCACTATAGGAAACGGGAAATTTATAAGATTTTTTGTTGTGAAAGAGTATGACGGTTTCTTGAGGGCTTACTCGGCTATAATCATCTATATGTTCATGTGAAATCCAAATACATTCTTGACGATTTGGTGACGTGGTTGGAAAAAAAAAGATGCGGTTAGTTGGATCAATCGCAATTGGAATTTTATGTGTAATACCAATTAACTGTTTCGTGCCATTTTTTCTGCCTTCATAATCGCAGCCGAAATAATCACAGCTTTTTTTGATAATATCGAGAGGCTTAAATGGTGATAAATATTCATCCTCTACTTCAATAATCTGAGAATAAATTTTACTTCCATAGACAATTGGTTTAATAAACATTGTATAGGGGTTAACCTCGTACTCTTCAATTTGTCTTTGTATCAATCTCAACAACTCCACCCTATTATTTTCTTCATCATAACATTATTAGAGGATAGTTGTTTTTCTTTTTTTGAATTGTTGCGAATTTATTCACAAATATAACACCGGATTTTTTTATCTGAAAATTATAAAAACTCATTGATATTATCAAAAAAAATCCATATAATATTAAAAAGCATCAGAGGTGATTTCCTTGAATGAAAAATCATACACGGAATTAATGAAAATTGGTGCCATGAAACGTCAAAAAAGAGAAAACTTCGTCCAAGATTTATACATCGACATGCTTTTATCTGAAATCCAGTTAACGGTGGAGAAGGAAAAATTATTAAAAAAAATTGATTCGGCCATTGACCATCGTGACCAAGTGTCTTTTGTTCACCTAGCAGCAAAACTTAGAGAACTTAATAAACGATTTGGATCGTAACGTTATTCCATCGAACCGCTTTCAAGCGGTTTTTTATTTTGCAGCCCCAAAAAAATAGACCTTAAAGAGGGTCTCAGGCTGTCGAAAAACTTTCGATAGCCTTTTATTTTGTTCGTATACTTTAACAATTTACCGCGTTAATTTGGTAGTATATTAATATATAGACTGTCGACCCGGGCTGTTGATTTGCGCTCCAGGCGCTTCGCTTTCCGCGGGCGTGCCGGGGAGCCTCCTCGGCGCTTTGGCGCCTGTGGGGTCTCCCCTGCCCCGTACTCCCGCAGGAGTCTTCGCGCCTTCCGCTCCAATCAACAGGCGGTAATAACATAGTTCTTCAACTCAAACAATTAATTGTAAAATAAGTGGTGAATTCAATGTTTAAGCCAAAAAAGTAAAGCCAAAGTGAATATGAATTTGTTTCTATTGACGAATTAGTTCCAGATGACCTCCTGCTTCGTTTGATTGATAAATATATAGATTTTTCGTTCCTTCTTGAAAAAGTCCGACCTTATTATAGCGATGAAAACGGTCGTCCTACAGACCCTCTAATTCTCTTTAAAATGATGTTTATTGGTTATATGGCATCCGTTCTGAACAACAATTAGAAAGGGATATTAAAACAAACGTTGCCTATCGCTGGTTCTTAGGCTTGAAATTTAAGGACGCTGTTCCGCATCACTCCACGATTAGCTGGAATCGTCAACACCGTTTTAAGGACACGAATATTTTTCAAGATATTTTTGATGGGATTGTTCTTCTAGCAATGAATCATAAGATGGTTGGCGGACGAGTATTATTTACAGATTCTACACATTTAAAGGCAAATGCAAACAAACACAAGTTTACAAAACAGGAAGTGAAAGTGGATACTCGGGAATATTTTGATGACTTAAACAAAGCAATAGAAGAGGATAGAATTAAGCACGGAAAAAAGCCATTAAAAGAGGTCCAATCGATTCAGATAAGGAACTGAATCATGAACATTGCCTGGAGTAAGGTTATCTCACTAACCCAATTTGCAAAGGGCTGTCTGATCGTAACATTTTTGGTGTTATTGCTCATAGAAGATTTTAACCAACAAAAGGTTTATTTCCTAAATGGAAGTTTACATATGATAAAGAACGAGATTTGTACGTTTGTCCAAATGGTCAGGAATTACAATATCGTACAACTACAAGAGAAGGCTATCGGGAATATAAGCCAGACCCTAAAAAGTGTACCAACTGCCCACTCCTGCCGGAGTGCTCAAAATCTCAAAATAAAACGAAAGTTGTTACCAGACATGTTTGGGAGGGGCATAAGGAGAAGGTTCGACTTAACCGACTTTCAAAGTCAGGTAAAGTACTTTATAAATTTAGAAAAGAAAAAGTAGAGCGAAGCTTCGCAGATTCAAAAGAACTGCATGGGCTTCGCTATTGTAAGTTACGGGGATTGCACAATGTGAGTGAGCAAGTGTTACTCACTGCAGCTTGCCAAAACATGAAAAAGATTGCCACACACTTAGCAAGGTTGGAAAAAGGTGTGTGGCAATCTCCAGGTTAATTCTCCCCTGTTGATTGGAGCGGAAGGTGCGGAGACTCCTGCGGGAGTACGGGGCTGGGGAGACCCCGCAGGCGCTTAAGCGCCGAGGAGGCTCCCCGGCACGCCCGCGGAAAGCGAAGCACGTGGAGCGGAAATCAACAGGCCAGTGTGCAGGCACATATCTTTAATGATTTTTCAATTGGGTAGACTCAGACAAAATAAAAATTGCCGAGAAAAATAACCTTTCTCGACAATCTGATACCCTAAAGAGGGTCTATTCCTGCTGCTTAGAGCGATGTTTAATTTCGTATTCCTCCAGCATAGATATCCGTTCAAGCATCGTCGGATGACTGTAACGGAAAATCTTTACTAATAACGGTGGATTCACTTGGGTTAGACCTGAGCGTGTTAATTCCTGAAAAGAGGTAATGGCAGCTTCGGGATTTTCTGTCATGTTTATAGCATACCGGTCGGCACGTGTCTCTTCATACCGTGAGATAAGATTGGTTGCAGGACTGGCCGCAAACATCAGCATAGAAAGAATCATGAAAAACAGCGGCAAGGATCGAATGTCCCTGACATCTGCAATCTTTAATTCCTTCCCCCAGCGTAAGGTGATCCAGTTCATAATTCGATAGGTTAAGTACAAACCTATCAGGGATAATGTTAAGTAGAGTGCAATGCCGATATAAATATGCTTTTCAACATAATGGCAAATCTCATGAGCCATGATAAATAAGATTTGATCATCTGATAATCGGTTTAATGTCGTATCCCAAAGAACAATTCTTGCATTTGATCCAATTCCCGTTACATAAGCATTTAAAGAATTGGTTTTATCAGCCATATTTACTTCAAACACATGCTCTGCCGGGATATCGGCTTTCTCGGCAAGAGCCAATATTTTTGTTTCGAGTTCTTTATTCTTTAAAGGATAAAAGTCATTGTATAGTGGATCAATGACAATCGGCTGCAGGAACATCATAAATAAAGTGAACGGAATGGATAACAGCCAGGCATAAAGCCACCAGCGCTTAGCACTTTTTTTCATCAGCCAATAAAGGACAGGGACAATCACCAGCCATGTTCCATAATTAATCCAGAAATCGATTAATTCATCCTTCATCCATGATGCGAAGCTTTGTGTTGAAATGTTATAGGTTTTAGATAGGGAATAACTGATATAACTAAGTGGCAATGTTGCAATAAAGGCGAAAAAAGAAAGCCAAATTAAGTAAATTGCCGTTTGCAGCACCTTATACTTAGACGAAGTTTCAGCCCAGCGTTTAAACGCTTTTGATAAGCCAAATAATAAGATTAAAAAGTAGAATAGCCATTCAAATGGGGTGGCCAAGAAAAACAATAAATTCCTAACTTTAGAATATTCCTCGCTTAACATAAGCTCCCTGCCGTTTAAAAAAGTAGCGGGGTCAGCTTTTGTCCCCTGATACTCAAACGGCAGGCTTGTATCAGCAAAATAAAATAAGTACCAATAAAAAAACAACCCATATATTACATAGGCCAAAACGGCATAGACTCCCATTTTTCTAACCATGTTTGTTTTGTCCCCCTTTTTGTACAACTCCTCTCTACCTAGTTTAGTAAAAAAACGTTGTTTTAGAACCGCAAAAAAGGAAAAAGCCGGAATGCCCAGCTTACATGAAATAGGAATAAACAGAAAGAATGGCAATCGATCCGAGGACAACGACAATCACATTTGCTCCTAAAAACGCGGCAAGAAAGGCGGCCGCCGCTCCCAATATCCCATACCAAATATCATCCTTTTGAATAAGAAAAATAGCTGGAAATATTAATGCTCCAAGTGTAGCATAGGGGACGTTTTTTAGTACGCCTTGAATAAAAGATGGTAATTCCCTTCCCTTAAATAAGACAAACGGCAGCATTCTGGGTATGTAGGTAACTAACCCCATGCCAATGATCATCCAAATAATCTCACTTTTCATGTTTTACACCCCAATGCTTCGCCTTCACCGTCTCAATTATCTCAATGATAACAGCTGACATAATCGTAGAAACAACAATTGCCCACCCCTGGGCCATCACATTCCCTAGAGTAAAAATAGAGTTAAAAACGGCAGCAAGTATAGCTAAGAAGACTACCTTTTTACTTTTTTTCATAGATGGAACTAATAAACCAACAAACATAGCATAAAGGGCGACTCCCATACTTTCCTGAAGTGTCTGTGGAAGTTTTGCACCAATTAAATGTCCCACACCCGTAAATACCACCCAGCTGGAATAGGCCAGCAGATTTAAGCCAAACATGAACCCCGTTGAAATGGTCCCTTCCTTTGTTGCTGCAACCGAAAACGTCTCGTCAGTAATACCAAAAGAATAAATGACTTTATTAACAAGCTGGTCTTCCTCCACCTTTTCATTTAAAGTGGTGGACATAAGGAAATGCCGGATATTGACGATAAAAGTAGTTAGAACAATTTCCAATAATCCCGTTCCATAAGCGATTAAACTCAGTGAAATATATTGTGAGGCACCGGCAAAAACAACCATGCTCATTAATACTGCTTCCAAAATCGACAGGCCTGTGGTTTTCGCCAGGAGACCAAATGTCAGTGCAATTGGAAAATATCCGATTCCAATGCTGACACCCGCCTGCAAGCCTTTTTTAAACCCTGTTGTCTCTTTTCCAAGTGCAAAATCTGCCAACTCTATCCCCCGTTTCTCTCCTTCATAAAAATAAATTTTAACAAAATTTCAAATAAATGAAAATAAAAAAACATGGCGGTCAGGCCATGTTATTTTCCCTTAAATAGTGGTTTCCTTTTTTCTGAAAAAGCCTGGAGTGCCTCCATTCGATCTTCGGTAGGCAATGTTACTTCATAAGCCTTGCGTTCCAGCTGAAGTCCTGTATTCAAATCTACATTCATCCCTTGTTTAACTGCAAACTTTGCCTGTTGTAAGGCAATCGGCCCATTGGCAAGCATTCGGTCAGCAAATGCTAAACATTCAGAGAGCAGTTGTTGACGCTCGACAACCCTTGTCAGTATGCCATAAGACAGTGCTTCTTTGGCATGGAGCCTACGGGCTGTTAAAATCAGCTCCAATGCCTTTGCTTGTCCAATTAATCTCGGTAAGCGCTGTGTCCCTCCGGCGCCTGGAATGATGGCAAGACTAGTTTCTGTTAATCCCATTAATGCTTCTTCCGCTGCAATCCGAAAATCGCAGGCAAGTGCCAGCTCCATCCCTCCGCCGAATGCAAATCCATTAATAGCCGCAATGGTTGGCTGCGGCAGCTGGTCTATCATCGTAAAGACTTCATTAATTTTATTTAAGTTACGCAGTACTTGTCCGGTGGTTAAGTTTTTACGTTCCTTCAAATCGGCTCCAACACTGAAGGATTTTTCTCCTGACCCTGTGAATATAACTGCGTGTAATTCATTATTTATCCGGACCTCTTCTATCTTTTGCTGTAATGCTACTAACATATCATAGTGAAATGCATTAAGTGATGCTTCACGATTCAATGTAATAATGGCAACATGGTTCTTTACTTCCGATAAAATATGCTCCATTTCATCATCTCTCCCCTTTAAGTCGTAACTAGGGCAGGCTGGCTCCCTGCCCTACTGTAATATATGAGGGAAAACCTCCTTTATACGGATTGCGTTACTTGGGTCTTTAAGGCTCTTCTTAAAATTTTTCCGGTTGTATTTTTAGGAAGTTCTTCTAAAAACTCAATTGAGGCAGGAACTTTATACTTTGCCAGATGTTCTTTACAGTATTCGAGTAATTCTTCTTCTGTAAGACTAAGATTCTTTCGAACAACATAGCTTTTAACGGCCTCGCCTAAGTTCACATCCGGAATTCCAAGGACGGCTGCCTCTACTATCTCCGGGTGGTTGTAAAGAACTTCTTCTACTTCACGCGGATAAACATTGTAACCGCCTACAATAATCATATCCTTTTTGCGGTCAACGATATAAAAATATCCCTCTTCATCTACTCTTGCCAAATCTCCTGTATGCAGCCAGCCATTTCGAATCGCAGCAGCTGTTTCCTCCGGCATTTTATAATAGCCTTTCATCACGTTTGGACCACAGACGATTAACTCACCAACTTCACCAACAGGGACTTCCTCCCCTAGTTCATTCACAATTTTATTTTCAACATGAAGAATACTAGTACCGATTGAACCTGCCTTACGCGGACGGTCAAGCGGATTAAAACAGGTAACTGGGGATGCTTCAGACAATCCATACCCCTCGGAGACCCGTACATTGAATTTCTTCTCAAAATTGTTAAGCAGGGCAACAGGCAGCGATGCTCCTCCCGATACACATAATCTTAGTGATTTAAAGTCCTCTGGATTTCCTTCAGGTAATTGATAAAGAAAATTATACATAGTAGGAACCCCTGCAAAAATCGTAGCTTCATATGTTTTAGCTAAATCAAAAATCTCCTTTGGACTAAACCTTGGCGCAATTAACAAGGTTGCCCCTTTTAATAAAGGAGCATTTAAAGCTACTGTTAAACAAAACACATGAAACATTGGCAGGGTCGTAATCACACGGTCCTGGTCACTCATTTTCAAATAATCACCGACATCGCTCGCATTGCTATACAAGTTCTTATGTGTCAGCATTGCCCCCTTAGGCTTCCCTGTTGTTCCAGAGGTATAAAGGATAATAGCCGTGTCATCATCTCTTAATTCTGGACCATGGAAGCTTAATTCACCAGATGCTACAACATCTGTAAACGATTTCATTTTGGGATACAAACTTAGATTCTCAATATTATACTGAGATAGTCCATTCTCGCCAGTTTCACAGAAAACGAATTGCTTCACCTTCGGAAGCTGATGATGAACTTGCTCTGCTAATGGAATCGCCATATCCAAGGCTACTACTACTTTTACATCGCCATTATTTAATATGTAGCCAATTTCATCGGCAGTGTAAATTGGATTTACGGGAATTACAGTTGCCCCTAACCGCAAAGCACCGTAAAGACCAATAACAAAGTGAGGTGAATTTCCTAAAAGAAGGGCTACATGATCCCCAGGTTGAACCCCTAATTTCTCCAAGCCTGAAGCGAACTTTGTGATTGCCGCGTCTAGTTCTCCATAACTAGTACCTTTACCCATAAAATAAAAAGCTGTTTTATCGGCATTCTGCTGGGCTGTTTCATGAAATTGCTTTGTAATATTCATAATTTCCCTCCCCATGTGAATGAATACTCATTCACTAAATCGTAAAAATTTTCTAAATATATTATATTTAAAGATTATTGTGTATTCAAGTATAATAAATAAAAAACGGTGATTTTTATCACCGTTTTTATTAATATACTAGATTGATGAATTCTTCTTTTGAAACCTTTCCAAAGTAGTAGTTTATTTCGACATTGTTAAGTGCCTCTTCAATCGCACTTTTCTCGTAGCGGATATTGGTTAGTTTCTGTTCAATCTCACCTACATCACCAACTCCAAAAAAGTCTCCGTAAATTTTACAGTTTTCAATGAGTCCTTTATTTACTTCTAAACGAACATCAATCTGACCCACGGGAAAACGATGAGAATGCTGGAGATTAAATTTTGGTGATTTACCGTAATTCCAATCCCAATTCTGGTAGCGATCTTTTGAAAGTTGATGAATGTTATCCCAATCCTCATCTGTCAGTACATATTCTGTAATTTCTTTTCCTTCAAAAATATAAGAAAGGAGAAGAGCACGGAATTCTTCAATATCCATTTTTTTAGTTAAAAATTCAGAAATGTTGGCAACTCTACTGCGAACCGATTTTATCCCTTTCGATTCAATTTTATCTTTCTTAACCCTTAGCGCTGAAACTACGTTATCCATTTCCGAATCAAAAAGGAGGGTTCCGTGACTAAACATCCTGCCTTTTGTAGAGAATTGCGCATTTCCCGATATTTTCCTGCCTTCTGCTAAAAGATCATTTCTGCCGCTAAGTAAAGCCTTAACACCCAGCTTTTTAAGTGCTTTTACAACAGGTTCCGTAAATTTGCGGAAGTTATGAAAACTTTCTCCGTCGTCCTTCGTAATAAAACTAAAATTTAAATTACCTAAATCGTGGTAGACAGCTCCACCGCCTGATAATCTCCGAACAACATGAATACCATTTTTTTCAACGTATTCTGTATTGATTTCTTCCACTGTATTTTGGTTTTTTCCAATAATAATAGATGGTTCATTTATGTAAAATAGTAAGTAGGTTTCATTAATATCAAGGTTTTTTAAGGCATATTCTTCAATGGCCAAATTAATTCGGGGATCTGTGATACCTTTATTATCGATAAATAACATAATAACCTTCCCTTCTTATATTGAAATAGACATAAATTCCTCTGCAAGATTGATGATGCCAGTATATTCGCTTGAAGCCTCACCAACCAGCTCTGTGAGAGTTCCGTAATGTGGAAGATGAGTAAGAATTAATTGTTTTACATTAGCTCTTTCAGCAAATCTTCCTGCTTCCAAACTGTTCATATGGCCTGCAGCTGCTCCGCTTTGAGACCCGTAAAAATTGCATTCACATAATAAAAGATCAGCATTTTGACTAAACGGGATAAACTCTTCTTTAAAGGCACTGTCGGCTGTATAAACGAGTGACTTTCCGCCCGCTTCAATTCTCATTGCAAAACATGGTACAGGATGATTGGTTTTTAAAAAAGCAATGTGAAATGGACCTACTTGAAGGGATTCATTAGGCAGGTAAGCAATGCCCTTGGTAATGTCTTTATAGGTTAACTTGGCAAATTCAGCCTGATCAAAATCGTGGCTATAAATCGGAAGAGCAGGCGGCTTTTTGCCAAGGAAGCCTTGGATTAATCTTGCATGCTGCAATACTCCAATATCAGCAATGTGATCCGGGTGATAATGGGAAAGGGTAACAGCATCCAAGTCCTCTGGCTGGGTAATATTTTGCAGTTTAGAAAGTACTCCGCTTCCGCAATCAACTAACAGCTGGAACCCTTCGTGTTCAACTAAATAACCTGAACTCGCTGCATTCTGTTTCGGGTAACCTCCCCAATGTCCAATAATGGTCAACTTCATGGGATTGTCCTCCTTTTTTAATTAGGCTATGATATGTTGATTGGAGCGGAAGGCACGAGACTCCTGCGGGAGTACGGGGCTGGGGAGACCCCGCAGGCGCTTCAGCGCCGAGGAGGCTCCCCGGACCGCCCGCGGAAAGCGAGTGCCTAGAGCGGAAATCAACATATCATAGCCTTAAAATAAGAAGCTGTTACTCTCGTAAACAGCTTCGACGTATATCATTTACTTTTTAAATACTCTAATACATTCTGAACAGCGGATTCTCCTTGATCAATACAATCCGGTAATCCTACTCCGCCGTAGGAAGCACCAGCTAAATAAACACCTGGTAATTCGCTCTTTATCTGTTCGTTAATCTTTTCTAACCGCTGTTTGTGGCCAACCGTATATTGCGGCATGGATTCCTTCCAGCGTGAAACCACGGAAAATTCCGGTTCCATCTCAATTTTCATCGTCTTCCTTAAATCATCAAGAACAATTTTAATAATTTGATCATCAGAAAGGTCGACAATGGTCTCATCTCCAGCACGACCTACATAGCAGCGCAGGAGAACTTTTCCTTTCGGAGTTGAATGAGCCCATTTTTTATGTGTCCATGTACAAGCAGTAATCGAATAGTCACTGTTCCGAGAAACAACAAACCCCGTTCCATCTATATCTTGTTTAATGGCTTCGGCTGGAAAAGCCAGCGCTACCGTTGCAACTGATGTCGATGGTACGGTTTTAAGCGGATCAAATAAACTGTAACTTGAGAACATAGATTGTGTAATCTTGTGCGGGGTCGCTGCTATAATACTATCAACTAAAAATGTTTCACCATTATTTAGTTGAAGAAGATATCGATTGTCATTCCTTACAATGTTCTCGACCCGGTGGCCTTTTAAAACTGAATCCGGATCCAGCTTGGCTTCAATCGCTTCTGCAAACGATTGTAAACCGGTCTTAAATGTTAAAAAAACACCCGTTTTCTTATCCTGATTTTCCTGTTTTCTCGGGTGTGCAGGTGCTGATTTTTTCATTCCTAATATTAGACTGCGATATTTTTGCTCCACTTCATAAAATTGCGGAAATGTTGACATTAAGCTTAGTTGATCAATGTCCCCGGCATAAATACCAGACAATAAAGGCTCAATTAGATTTTCGACAACCTCATTTCCTAACCTTCTGCGAAAAAATTCACCTAAGGCTTGATCTTTTCCTTCCGGTGACCTCGGTAAAAAGAAGTCAGCTGCCGCCCTTGCTTTACCTGGGATAGAAAACAGACCGGTCTTTATAAAGGGACCAACCTCAGTCGGAATCCCCATAACGGATCCCCCCGGCATCGGATGCAGCCTTTCATTCACCAGAACATACGATTTACCTGTTGAGTTAGGGACTAACTGGTCTTCCATTCCGACTTCTTTGGCCAGCCTGATCATGCTTGTCTTCCGTGCTAAAAATGAATCAGGCCCTCTTTCAATCGTATAACCGTCTTTTACGAAGGTTTGCATTTTACCGCCGAGACGATGGGAAGCTTCAATGAGTTTGATTTCAATCGGAAGGCTCATTTCCTTACAAATCTTTTGAAGATAAAATGCGGCGGCCAGCCCGGCAATTCCGCCGCCAATAATGGCTACTTTCTGAATTTCTTCCGCCACGGTTGCCACCTCCTTCCATTTCCTAGGCAAAACTACTCTAAAACCCTTTTTAAAATGACAGTCGAAAGTGCATCAATAAATTCCTCATGGACATTAGGCATTTCAGGGCGGTAATATTTTGCTCCGACTTCATCCGTTACTATTTTACACTCATAGTCATTATCATATAATACTTCAAGATGATCACATACAAAGCCAACAGGTGCATAGACAAATGCTTTATAATGGTGTTTCTCCGCTAAAGCTCTCGTTAAATCCTGAACATCCGGACCTAGCCACGGCTCCGGAGTATTACCTGCACTTTGCCAGCCAATTTCGTATTTGTTAATCCCTGCCTGCTCAGCAATTAAATCAGCCGTCTCCTGAAGCTGTTTTGGATATGGGTCACCATATTGCAAAATTTTCTCTGGAAGACTATGTGCCGAAACAATCAACATACTATTATCCTTTTCTTCCTGCGGCATTTGCTGATACGTTTCTTTTATTTTAGTTGTCCAATAGTTAATAAATTTCGGCTCGTTATACCAGCTTTCAATCGTAGTAATTTTCAAGCCGCCCAGTTTTTCTGCCTCTTCCACGGCCCTGCCATTATACGATTTAACACTGAAGGTAGAAAAATGGGGTGCAAGAACAATACTGACTGCCTCTTTAATACCATCTTCATGCATTTGCTTAACCGCATCCTCTATAAACGGCTCGATATGCTTTAAGCCTAAATACATTTTGAACTCAATTTGGTCTTGTACACGATTTATATGTTCTTCAAGCTTTTCAGCCTGTTCAATCGTCAGCTTTGCCAGCGGTGATATTCCTCCAATGGCTTCATAGCGGTTTCGCAGGTCTTCAAGCATTTCAGGAGTAGGCTTTCGGCCATGTCTTATATGAGTATAATAACGTTCCAAATCATCTAACTGATATGGGGTACCGTATGCCATTACGAGCAAACCCATCTTCTTTTTTGTCATCTTACACACCTCATTTTAATTCTTGTTGCCGTTGTTTTTGAATCCGTTTTGTCTCATTTGAAAGGGCCTCTAATGGTTTCTTAGGGCCCTATTTCAACGCATATTCTATTGTGCCAAAAAAGTGGATATCTTACCAATTTTAACACCTGAAATCCGTGATTATCGGCTTAGTTTTACTGCTGAATACTCATGAATAAAGGAAGTTAACTTTTTCAATGTCGCTGGGTTCACGGATGGAAATACACCATGCCCAAGATTAAAGATGTAGCCGTCCTGCGCCATTCCTTGGTCTAAGATTGCTTTCGCTTTTTCCTCAATGACTTCCCATGGAGCAAGCAGAATCGCCGGGTCAAGGTTTCCTTGTACCGTTTTGTTGATTCCCATTTCTCTAGCCTGATGGATCGGCAGGCGCCAATCTATACCTACAACATCCAGCGGCAGGTCATTCCACTCTAAAGCAAGATGGCTTGCCCCGACTCCAAACATAATAAGCGGCACATTCTCTTCTTTTAATTCTGTAAAAATGCGGTTCATTATCGGTTTAATAAAATAACGATAGTCCTCCACATTAAGAGCCCCTACCCAGGAATCGAAGATTTGTATGGCTTTAGCTCCTGCTTTAATTTGTGATTTAACGTAGGTAATGATCATATCACCAAGCTTGTCCATCAAAGCAAACCATGCTTTTGGCTCTGCATACATAAAGGCTTTTGTTTTATTGTAATTTTTCGAAGGTCCGCCCTCGATCATATAGCTCGCAAGTGTAAAAGGAGCTCCGGAGAATCCGATTAATGGAACAGACAACTGCTCCTGTGTTAAAAGTTTAATCGTTTCAATCACATATGGAACATCTTCTTCCGGGTGAATTTCTCCTAGTTTTTCAACATCCGCTAACGAACGGATTGGGTTATCAATAACAGGCCCAATTCCTGATTTAATCTCTACCTGTACTCCCAGTGCAGGAAGCGGTGTCATAATATCTTTGTATAAGATCGCAGCATCCACATTATATTGTTCTACAGGAAGGCGGGTTACATAGGCACAAAGTTCTGGTTGATGAGTGATTTCAAACAATGAGTACTTTTCTTTTATCTCACGGTACTCCGGTTGTGACCTTCCGGCCTGACGCATATACCACACTGGCACATGATCCGTTTTTTCCCCTCTTGCTGCTTTTAAAAATGTATCATTCAATTGTTTCGTCATGTAGATAAATCCACCTTTCAAAAGACATGTCTGTTTCTCATTGTAATATATGTAGCATAAAATTAAAAACGAATTAGATTGCACAACTGTCTTCACTATATCGGTTAATCCTATTTGTGTATACCTTACGATAATAAGTGTCAAAAAAATGTCGTTTTTACGTAAAAATTAGGAAACGATAAAAGAAAAGAGAGGGGTAATAAAATGAACTTATATATTACTGCAGGAACTGTTGACTATTTAATAGGGATAGAAAAAAAGCACCGAAATGAAACAATGGTTACGATAGCAAACGGTATAGATGGCGCCATGCTAGTGCATGAGACTAATGGCGGGACTGTTTTCAAGGAACCACGCAGATATACCGTGATTGGTTCGGCTGGACTGTTTCCGAAAAAAGGCTTTGTTGCATTGAATAACATCCCAGTAACAGAAGAAGGGCGTCCCGTATTTGAACATCAAATTAAAGGGTTACTTACCTTAGCAGCCAAGGAAAGAGACTTAGATGCTATTCGTCTACTCCGTCCTCTTTCATCAAATACCTATATAATCCTTACCATATGGAAAACCGAGATTGCCTATCAAAATGCAAAATCGCTATTAGACTTACAAATAAAAAAAGAAGGGGTCGATTTACAGCCGAAGATTTTTGTTAGTTCCCCCTATATTAAAACATATACCATTATCGAAAATGATGATTCTTCCCATTGAACGGTGTCATTACCCCGTTCTATTTTTTTACTCAAAAGACAAAATTTCTCCAACCCCCTCACCAGTTGATTGATTTTTCATATCCTGTATTACCACCAGGGCAAATGCCTAGATTTTAAAACCTTGGTGGAAGAAAGGGGGTTATATTGATGCTTGTTGAACTATCTGCTCTCCACTGGATATACGTTGTTTTTATTGCTCTTATTATCGGATTTATGGTTAAAAGGAGAGACACAACACTTGTCTGTATTGTAGGGATATTTTTAATTGCCATAACAGCTACGGGATCGTTAAGCAGTTCCGTAAGCAGTATTTTTAACAGTTTTATTTTTGCAATTACCGAATTGTTATCGACAATCTTAGTTATTTCCATTATTGTGGCGATGAGCAAAACTTTAACCACGACTGGTATAAATGATGTGATGATTTCTCCTTTTACGAAACTGATTAAAAATCCGACATTGGCTTATTGGACAATTGGGATTCTTATGATGGGAATTTCGTGGTTCTTTTGGCCTTCACCGGCCGTTGCTCTTCTTGGAGCCGTTCTTCTTCCGGTTGCGATTAGGGCAGGACTACCTGCACTGGGCGTAGCGATGGCGATGAATTTGTTTGGTCACGGAATCGCCCTTTCAGGTGATTTTGTCATCCAGGCAGCACCTAAATTAACGTCTGATGCTGCAGGTATTCCTATAGGGGATGTTATCAATGCGAGTATCCCATTGGTTATTACGATGGGTGTTGTTACAACCATAGCAGCCTTTTATTTTCTAAAAAGAGATATGAAATACGGTGTACTACAGCCGACACCTTACGTGCCGGTCGAAAATGATTCCGAAACCCTGTCTGAAAAAAATCTTCTCTCCTCCGGTCAGAAACGTTTCTTCGCTTTTCTCATTCCTCTATTGTTTGCTCTTGATGTTGCAGCCATGTTTATTCTTGACCTGCAGGGTGGAGATGCAACCGCATTGATTGGCGGTACATCCATTTTTATTCTTCTCTTCATTTCCATGTTGAGTCACAAAAGTAAAGGTCTAGAAAAAACAACCCATTATTTAATTGAAGGATTCACCTTTGGGTTTAAAGTCTTTGGTCCCGTGATTCCAATCGCAGCCTTTTTCTATTTGGGAGATGCGGGCTTTGGTAAAATTATTGGCGACTTTTTACCAGAAGGTTCGCAGGGAATTGTCAATGACCTTGGTGTCGCGCTGGCAGGTGTGGTTCCATTGAGTAAGTATGTCGGAGCGATTACCTTAACGACGGTTGGGGCAATAACAGGATTAGACGGATCCGGTTTTTCAGGAATTTCCCTGGCTGGTTCCGTGGCCGGTCTGTTCGCCGCAGCAATTGGCAAAGGCATTGCGACATTAACAGCCCTAGGTCAGATAGCAGCTATTTGGGTGGGGGGCGGAACGCTAGTACCGTGGGCTCTAATCCCTGCTGCCGCCATCTGTAATGTTGACCCATTCGAGTTGGCAAGAAGGAATCTAAAGCCGGTGGCAATCGGTCTTGTAGTAACAACCATTGTTGCTATGTTCCTCATCTAGGGGTATATGAGAGAAAAAATTCCGAAGAACTTCTAAATGGAGTCCCTGCAGGAGGACTCCTTAACCCAAACAAATATCATACTAGCTTTTTGTAGCTGAAGATATGAGTAAGAGGCCGACAATTTGTCAGCCTCTTCTTTTCAACTTGAATTTTTTAATGTATTTATACAAAAGAATCCAAATAAATACCCAGATATACCCGAAGGCAAAACCGCCGATTACGTCTGAAGGATAATGGACTTGTAGAATGATGCGACTTGCTCCTATTAGGATCAGCATCAATGCGGTTAAGATGATAACCACTCTTTTACCCGCGGTTGAGGTCATTCTTTCAATCATAAAATAGGCAATCATATAATAAAAGACTAAGCCTACCATTGCATGACCGCTTGGGAAACTTAAACTGTCAACATGTGCCAAATGATCAAGATCCGGTCTTTCACGGGCAAACATTACTTTGAGGAACTTATTCAACTCGTTACCTATCGCAACAGATAATGCCAAAATGGCTGCGCCAAGAAAGTTCCTCTTGATTAACAACCATATCAGTACGATAACAGCCACTATTCCAATTCCCAACTTATCCCCTAATTCAGTGATAAATAGAAAAAAAGGATTAATAGAGTCCGGTAAATTAGCCAATAACGCCAGTTTCTCATCAAACCAAATGATTTGTTTATTTACTATGCTGGTAGAAATATAGATTGCTACAATAATTGCCAGCAGCAAGCATCCTACAGATATCAGATCCCCTTTATTTTTTCTCTGCACTTTTCAAACCCTTCCCTTTGTCTTTTAATTACTGTAATTCTTACTGAAAAACTCTCTAAAATTATAATGAAATCGATTATAAAAATCTACATATTGATATAAAAGTGTTAAAATAGTTTGATAATACCATTATTAAAATCTAGAAACTGGGGGATTAGTTCATGCTGCAGGAATTGTTTAATAAGTTAGAACATTATTATGATGAAATGGTAGAGATTCGCAGATTCTTACACCAGCATCCAGAATTATCATTCCAGGAATATAATACTGCTCAATTTATTCAAGAGTATTATGAAAAACTTGGAATTGAAGTAAGAGGAAATGTCGGTGGCAATGGAGTCGTTGCTAAAATTTATGGAAGTAAACCAGGAAAAACTGTTGCATTACGAGCAGATTTTGATGCATTACCGATTCAAGATGAAAAAGATGTCCCATATAAATCGTTAGTTCCAGGTGTGATGCATGCCTGTGGCCATGATGGCCACACCGCCACTCTTCTTGTTTTAGCAAAAGCATTAAATGAAATAAAAGAAAAGCTTCAAGGAAATTATGTTTTGATCCATCAGCACGCTGAAGAATATGCACCAGGCGGAGCCGTTACGATGATTGAAGACGGATGTCTAGAAGGCGTGGATGTTATTTTTGGCACCCATCTTTGGGCAAGTGAAACAACCGGAACTATTCAATATCGTACAGGCCCGATTATGGCGGCGGCAGACCGTTTTGAAATCGAAATTCAGGGAAAAGGCGGTCACGGTGCCCAGCCGCATAAAACAAAGGATGCTATCGTCACAGCTTCTCAACTTGTTCTAAATTTACAGCAGATTGTCAGCAGAAAGGTGAACCCAGTAGATGCTGCGGTTGTTACCATCGGTTCTTTTACAGCAGAAAATGCTTTTAATGTCATTGCTGATAAGGCAAAGCTTAGTGGAACAGTCCGTACTTTCAACGAAGACGTCCGCCAATTTATTGAGGAAGAAATGGAAAAAATCATTCATGGGACCTGTTACATGTCAGGAAGTACTTATCAATATACTTTTGAAAGAGGTTATCCTGCTGTAGTAAACCATGCAACAGAAACAGAGTTTCTCATCACCGCTGCGAAGGAAGTTCCTGAGGTCATCTCAATCGAGGAATCCGAGCCGCAGATGGGTGGAGAGGATTTCGCCTACTATTTACAAAAAGTGCCCGGAACTTTCTTTTTCACAGGGGCAAAGCCTGCTGGAGTAGAAACTTCCTACCCTCACCACCATCCGAAATTTGATATCGAGGAAAAGGCAATGTTGATTGCTGCTAAAACCTTAGGTTCCGCAGCCATAAACACTCACAATGAATAAGAAAAAATCCCCTGAAATGTTATAATTCAGGGGATTTTTTCAACAGCCTTAAGCGGTAAGCGTTCATGGCGGTTTCACCTAAATGTTTTAAAAGATTGTTATTTGCGTACGCCCCGACAAAGGCGCCAATTCCAGGTACAAGCTGAAGCATTTTGGCAAGGTCAATATAATCCCGATATTCCTGCTGAAATTTCCGCCAATCCATTTCCACAAGCGCCACTTTCCGCTCCTCCCAGTTTTCAATTTCATATAAGGTCTCCTTCCGGATTTCATCACTTGAAAAAGCGAGTTGAAATACATGGAGTATAAATAAGCGTTCTTCATATAGATCTGTTTTAAACCCATAGATAGAAGCAGCTTCAAATAAAAATTTCATTTTTATAGATAGCAGCAAAGGGAAATCAGCGAGACCAAGAAGGATTCCCCCTGCGCCGGTTCCTGCTCCTTCGATTAAAGCAGTCTTCCGGTATGTCTCGATTTTTTTCCGCATTAATTCATCACGTTCTTCTAAAGAAAATCCCTTTGCCTGATCTTTGTTGGTTGTCATTTGAGAACCGAATAAGGTAGTTTTAACCATCCCTTTTATACTTTCCGTCATAACCTCGTGAACTTTCTCCGGAATCATTCCGTTAATCTTCCCTTGGGCTTTTTTCGATATACGGTTCATCATTCCAGAGCGACGGGTTAATCTTCTTCGCCAATCCATAACTTCATCATAAACCTTTAGCTCATAGTCGTTCACATTACTACCCCCTCAGCATAAGAATATTAGTTAATTTACGAAGAAATTCATAAAAGGGTTTCAAAAAAATCCCCTTCGTTTCGAAGGGGGATAAATTAAACTTTAATCCGATTTTTGCTATAAACGTATACAAATAAATAACTAAATACCGAACTGGAAAGTATCACGTACAAACTAATCATCCATTCTCCTTTTAGAAGAATAATTAAACTAAAAAGAATGGCTTGAGTGAGCATAATAATGATTAATAAAGAATGAAAGGCAGTTTTTTTATAGCGTGGTGCAACCGGATAAAGGTCGACCCATAATTTATTTTGGTGATGGTTCCACAAAGGCAATAGTTGAAATCCTGTTAAGTAAAGAAACAACAAGGACCAAACAACCTGTCCGATTCCAAAAGAAATAAAGTACAGCGCAACACCGCCAATTACAGTTAAACGGATGAATAGTCCCAGATAATCAGAAGATCTTAAAAAGGTCCTTGAAAATAAGTAGAGGTACGTTTTATCCTGTGAAAATGGAATATGATTGATCAGCCAATCGAGCCATTTCCTCCTTTTTACAGTATCTTTCAATTTTGGAACATCTGTGAATAAATTGGCTAAGCGATAAAATGAAGCTATCCGCTTTTCTTCCTGCCCGATAAGTAAATCCCATTTAAGACCCATCTTTTTCGTTCTTATATAAAATGCCCGGTAATAGAGTGCAAAAATGACTGCAAATAAGAACAAGAACAAAATATTGGCCTGCTTAAATAATAAAAATGTAAAAACTGCGTTTAAACAGAAACGAACCAGCATGTCCGAAATGGAAACAGAAGATTGGACAAAATACTGCATCCTCCAACTAACTCCTAAATTCCATGCCTTCAATACTAATAGGAAAATGAGGAAAATGAAAAAAGCCTGAAATCCATTGCCGCTAACATGGGCATACATGGGCATTAAAACGGCAAGAACCATTAACAATATGTACCCTTGGAAAACAAGGCTAATTACGCCGGACTTTTGGAAGTAGCTTTTTAACCTATTTTCCAGTGGAAGTAAAAACACCTGGTCTGCTTCCAGCAGGAAATTATAAACAGGACTATAGGTCAAAAACAACCCCATAACGGCTGCAATGATCACTTCAGCTGGAAAATCCATCGAAAGAGTTTTAATCCAATTTTGATAATAAAAAGCAGCCATACCAATCAAAAATAAGATAACAATCACTAAATGGCCATTAAAAATATATCGAAGATAAACCCCCAGCTCTTTTAGGCGGTGGGCTGCCCGCTCTCTCCATAATTTATTTTCATCAAACATAATTTTCTTCCTTTGTTAATTGAATATACAAATCGTCTAAGGACGCCCCCGGCATTGAAAATTGTTCTCGCAGTTCAGAAAGTGTTCCTTTTGCACGGACTTTCCCATTATGTAAAATCACAAAGCGATCACAATACTTTTCAGCAGTTGTTAGAATATGCGTAGACATTAGAATACCAGCGCCGTTTTCTTTCATTTTTTTCATTAAGTCTAACAGCGACTGTATTCCGAGTGGGTCAAGACCTACAAACGGTTCATCTACAATATATAAAGAAGGCTGAACTAAAAAAGCACACATAATCATGACCTTTTGCTTCATTCCCTTTGAAAAATGCGCTGGGAACCATTTTAAACGCTTCTCCATTCTAAATTCAGTTAGTAAGGGTTCTACCCTGATCTGATATTCAGACTCACTCAATCCATATGCCATAGCCGTTAATCTTAAATGTTCTTCAAGTGTTAATTCTTCATAAAGAACCGGCGTCTCCGGAACAAAGGTAAACATTCTGCGATATAATTCTTTATCGTCGGTTATCATTTTCCCTTTTATTTTAACTTCTCCGCGATGAGGCTCCATCAAACCAATGATGTGCTTGATTGTTGTACTTTTGCCGGCACCATTTAAACCGATTAAGCCAACCAATTCTTTTTCTTTCACTTCAAAAGAAACTTCTTTTAAGACCGGATTTTTTGTGTACCCGCCTGTAAGGCCCTCAATCGTTAATAAAGACATCTTCAACGTCCTTCCGTAACTTGATTCGTTTATATTTTATCAAATAGTGGAGTGTAAAAATAGGAATTCAATTAATTGAAAAATTAATGGGTATATTTCGAGCCTCACGGGACATCATAATATTCGAAGGGGTTAACAACTTCAG
This sequence comes from Neobacillus sp. Marseille-Q6967, assembly GCF_946151075.1. Taxonomy (GTDB): domain Bacteria; phylum Bacillota; class Bacilli; order Bacillales; family Cytobacillaceae; genus Neobacillus. The sequence goes on from NZ_OX267715.1 coordinate 2,985,864, forward strand.
ATGAAGTAATTCATCATCACTTGAGATGAGGTGTCTACAAAAGACAATTTCCTTTCAAATACGTGAATGCTTCTAAACGTTTCAGATAAGGGGATGGTTGTTTTGCACTATGTAGCAGGTAACCATTTAGAGTTCAAATAACACCAGCTGTTTATCAAAAAAATAAACACACAAATGAGGTGTTTGTCGAAGACTATCATCCGTTTTTATAAGTTGGGATAACATATAAAAACAACATAGGGGATGGTCAGCTTGAACTATATTACTCTTTATTAAAACACTAAATTGACAAATGAGGTGTTTATCAAAGGTAATTTCCCGATTTAAACGTGTCTATGAAGCAGTTCCCCTTCGAGAGGGCAGGATTCCATGCGGATCCTGCCTCTTTCTTTTGCAATCAACTGATATATGGTAAAATACGGATAATTATATGAAAGGGGCCAAAAAATTATGAATGATTGCATTTTCTGTAAAATAGTGAATGGAGAAATTCCTGCTGCAAAAGTATTTGAAAACGAGCATGTTTTAGCCTTTTTAGATATCAGCCAAGTAACGAAAGGGCATACCTTGGTTATTCCGAAAGTACATAAAGAAAACTTATTTGAATTAACACCCGAAATCGCTAGAAATTTATTTGAAGTCGTGCCCGATATTGCCAATGCATTAAAGACTGAATACGAACCTGTTGGATTAAATACGGTTAACAATAATGGAGAACAAGCAGGGCAAACCGTTTTTCATTATCATTTACATCTTATCCCCCGTTATGGAAAAGGTGATGGTTTTGGCGCTGTTTGGAAGACAAACACAAGCGACTATACCCCGCAGCTCCTGCAGGAAATGGCTTCTAACATAAGTCAACATCTAAAAATTTAATTGTCTGAAAATTATTTCTTTATCAAAGTGATCTTATTATGCTATAATGATATCAAGTTTTTCGCTGCAGGCAATGAGCGCACTGCAGGAGAAGCTATAGCTTTAGATTAGCGGAGGAGAGATGAGAAATGAAAACGAAGAATCTTGTTGCATTATCACTACTAGTTGGAATTGGTGCAGTACTGCACGCAGTAATTCCGCCGATATTCCTTGGAATGAAGCCAGATATGATGGTTGCAATGATGTTTTTAGGAATAATTCTTTTTCCGGAAGTTAAGAGTGTTTTACTTATTTCTTTGGTTACAGGTGTTGTTTCTGCCATGACTACTGGTTTTCCAGGCGGACAAATTCCAAACATCATTGATAAGCCAATCACAGCTTTTGTTTTCTTTGGTTTATTTTTAGCACTTGGGAAATACCGTAACTCTATTATTAGTGTAGCTGTATTAACTGCAATAGGTACGATGATTTCAGGCTTTGTTTTCTTGACAGCTGCAACTTTGGTAGCAGGCTTTACTGGACCGATTTTTGCTCTTTTCGGAACAGTCGTTTTACCAACAGCTGCCGTAAGTACAATCGCAATGATTATTTTATATCCTGTGGCACTATCTGTGGTAAAAAGAACAAAGCTGTCTACACCAACTGCGATCTCAAAATAACACAAGCTGGATTAATGAAGAAAAGAACCTCTTTTTTAGGTTCTTTTCTTTCTATATTAAATCAAACGCTATTAGAATCGACCCAGCAGGAGTGCGATGATTAAGAAAATTCCCCCTGCACCTGCTAATGCAGCCGTTCTTTTCCTTAAAACTTTTTTGGGAGGATAAACACCCGGCTTTAATAGTTCCATCAAGAATTTTAACGCACCCAGCAAAAAGACAATACCGACTATAATTAAAATGGTGATTATCGTTTTCATTAAATCAAGCCTCCTCTTGATTCTCTTTATTTGATTATATGGTGCATATTCCTTTCCTATGTGGCTGCGGTAAATTTAGCGTCATGTTTCTATGCTATAAAAGTATATTTATAATATTTTAAAAAATTTTACCCGAAAGAGTATTCGAAATATTGGAATTTATTGACGTAAACACGTAGAATAAAGAATAAACTCTTTAAAAACTAGCAAAAAAGCAGAAGAAAATAAAAATTCAATATAAATATTTGTCAATTTCTAAAAATTTTGTGAATTTATATCTTTATTAATTTTTATTTTATTGGCATAATGTTAATAAAGAATAAAAAGAGTAGGTGAAAATGGGGATGTCTGAGAAACAATATTCAATTAAAGAAGCGATGATTTTCAGTCAGCGGATCGCTCAATTAAGTAAAGCCTTATGGAAATCAGTCGAAAAGGATTGGCAGCAATGGATAAAACCTTTTGATTTAAATATTAATGAACATCATATCCTTTGGATTGCCTACCATCTAAACGGCGCCTCTATTTCCGATGTTGCAAAGTTCGGTGTCATGCATGTCTCAACCGCATTTAATTTTTCAAAAAAGTTAGAGGAGAGAGGCTTGCTTAAATTTTCTAAGAAGGAAAATGATAAGCGGAACACTTATATTGAACTGACCACTGAAGGTGAAGAAATATTGCTGCGTTTAATGGAAACATATGAACCAAAGGGATATGCCGCATTTTCCGGGGCGCTGCCATTAAGAGAGCTATATGGAAAGTTTCCAGATATCATTGAAATGATGGCGATTGTTCGAAATATTTATGGTGATGATTTTATGGAGATTTTTGAACGTTCCTTCCATAACATAGAAACGGAATTTACGGAAGATGATGGGCGGTTAAAAAAATCTGAAAAAACAGAACAAGGGCTTACGTAAACTTGTTGAAAAGCGGATGAACATATACATAACCTCCGCTTTTTTTGTTTGCATGCAGCTAGTTATTTCAATTCCTACTTTCCTCCCATTCTTTTTAACTATCTTTTTTAAAAAAACTTTGATATTGTAATAACCATAAATATGAACAACAGGAGGGAATCGTTGATGATCTCCATTTTTATTGTCTTAGCTATTTTTATTCTGTTTTATGTCAATAAAATGACTAATTCCCTGTGTATCCAAAAGGAAATTCCAGAGGAACGCCAGCATAAGGTCTTTCGAACGATTAATGTGCTTGTAACCATTTTACTCGTTTCTTCCTATATCGAAATCTTGTTTACATAAGCATTTTTTTGCGCTATGTATGATAAATAGGAAAGATTAACTAAAATAAGCGATGGGGATTACCCCATCGCTTTTGATTTGTTTTTAGAACCAAGATGCTCCAATAATGATTAACAAGATGAAAAGGACTACGATTAACGCAAAGCCCCCACCGTAGAAACCAGATGTACCAGACACACATTTCTCCCCTTTCGTAAATGGTAAGCTGTTGTCTGCATCATTTTTTATATCCCATTAAAAATTAAAACCAAGATGCTCCAACAATAATTAAAAGAATGAAAAGAACTACGATTAACGCAAAGCCTGCACCGTATCCGTGTCCACCACTCATTGCAATACCTCCTTTATGATTTACTACGTTATACTATTCAAGCAGTCTAAATTGCGACTAGGCACTTACCTTATTTTCCTAATATTTAGTCATCCACAATTGGAAATATTTTTGCAGAGGTCCCCATTTATGGTATAGTAGAGGTTGTGGACAAGCGACCACAAGAATTTACTGTTTAGGAGAGGTTCCTCATGAAAAAATGGATGTTAGCCCTTACATTAGCTGGCGGGGTTATTGCCTTAAGTGCGTGTAATCAAAATGGAAATGGAAATGGAAATGGAGCAACAGTTGCAGAAAGCAAGGCTGGAGATGTAACTCAGGAAGAGCTTTATGAAGCTATGAAGGACAGAGTTGGAGCGCAGGCACTGCAACAGCTTGTTTATGAGAAAGTGCTATCAGAGAAATACGAAGTAACCGACAAAGAATTGGACGCTAAAGTTGCCGAACTAAAAGAACAACTAGGCGAAAACTTTGACGCTGCTCTTGCTCAATATGGATATAAAGATGAGGCAGACTTTAAAAAGACAATGAAACTTGGAATGATGCAAGAAAAAGCCGCGATGAAAGAAATTAAAGTAACAGAAAAAGAATTGAAGGAATATTACGACAATTATAAGCCTGAAATTAAGGCCCGTCATATTTTAGTTGCAGATGAAGCAGCAGCAAACGAAGTGAAGCAAAAGTTGGATGCCGGAGAAAAATTTGAGGATGTAAGCAATACTTACTCTACAGATGAAGCAGCGAAGGCAAATGGCGGTGACCTTGGCTGGTTTGGTGCCGGGGCAATGGATCCGGATTTTGAAGCAGCAGCCTATGCGCTTAAAGTAGATGAAATTAGTGCTCCTGTTAAGACTTCATTTGGATATCATATTATTCAAGTAACAGATAAAAAAGAAAAGAAATCCTACGAAGAAATGAAGGATGAGCTTGAAAAAGAATTAAAATCATCCAAACTAACGAATGAGAAAATTAACGAAGTAATGCAGAAGGAACTTAAAGAAGCGAATGTAAAGATCAGCGACAAAGATTTAGAAAATGCTTTAGATCCACAAACAACACCAGCACAATAATGAAAAGCACAGGGGCCCCCACTTTACTTTAGGGGCCCCTTTTATTTATTCTGTAGCTCTTTCCATTTCACGCTTTTCCTTTTCTCTTTCCAGCCTTGTTATATAAATTTCGCCCTCTTTTTCGATATTTTCCATTTCCATTAACCGCTCTTCCCGGCCTGTCTTAATCGCCATAAGTGCACTAATAATAATACCTGCAACAACTGCATATACCCAAATAGGAATCGTCATTAACCATTGCTCCCTTCGAATGTGTTTGTCCACTTTTTAACAACATATTCATAAGTTGAGAAAATATACTTTTCAGGCGTAAAAAAAATAACCCAGACGGGTTATTTATTTGTGGAATCCAGGCTTATAAAACGAACGATTATCCAAGGCAAATATTCTTTCGGAAAATTCACCTGGTTTTACTCGTTCTAACGCACGGTCGAGCATATTCATTTTTGCATCAATATTATCAATATAATGAAGAATTTCTGCTTCTTTAATTAACGGAGGCTTTGGGCTCCCCCATTCTGCTTTTCCATGGTGACTTAACACAAGATGCTGAAGGACCACAACTTCTTCACCTGAAATACCTAATTCTTCTGCCGCTTTACTAATTTCATTAACCATGATGGAAATATGTCCAAGCAAATTACCTTCTATTGTATAAACAGTCGATATCGGTCCAGATAATTCCACTACTTTCCCCATATCATGTAAGATAACTCCGGCATAAAGCAAATCGCGGTCAAGACTTGGGTAAAGAGATGCGATTGATTTCGCTAAATCAAGCATGCTGACAACATGATATACAAGACCAGAAACAAATTCGTGATGGTTTTTTGTTGCAGCTGGAAATTCCATAAAGGCCATTTGATGCTTCTTTAATAAATGACGTGTGATCCTTTGTATATTTGGATTTCTCATCTCGAAAATATACTGTGTTAGCTTGCTAATCATTTCGTCCTTCGATAATGGGGCAGTCTCGAGAAAATCATCTATTTTAACCGCATCGTTAGCGCCCGTTCTCCTAATCTGTTTAATTTTCAGCTGGCTTTTGCCCCTGTAATTTTGCAGTTCCCCGACGATTTTCACAATACTTTGTGCCGCAAAGTTTTTTTCTTGCTCTTCATTTGCATCCCAAAGTTTTGCCTCCATTTCACCGCTTTTATCTTGAAGGATGAGGGTTAAAAATGGTTTTCCATTACTGGCTGTCCCTTTTGTAGCGCTCTTTATCATAAGATATAAATCAACTTGTTCCCCGACATCATAATGCAAGATTCCTTTACTCATTCTATTTGCTCCTCCCCAAATATCCTAATATATTTCTCTAAGAAATGACTTCCACGGCTCCATTATGGAGATATAACACTTTTTCTTTTTCAAAATACTGTAGCAGATGAGTATGACAAGTAAAAAATAAGATTTGATTCTGTTTCAGTGTTTTTAGCAACTCCATAACCCGTTTGGTCCTGCCAGCATCAAAATTGACAAAGCTGTCATCAATAATAATGGGCAAATGATATTTTTCATAAAGCGTTGTAGCTAGTGCCAGCCTCAACGCAACATACACTTGTTCTGCTGCAGCTTGACTCAATTCATTCGCTTCAAACAGAATATGATCGTTTCTTTCAATTAAAAAACCTGTTCCGGTTGATTGTAAGAGGATGCGTTGATAGTTTCCTTTTGTTAGGAAAAACAAATATTCTTCTGCTTTGGCAAGCATCCTTGGCAGATGAACAGTTTTATATTTTTCAATTGTTTGAGATAAAACTTCCTGTGCTAACGCAAACACGGCCCATTCCTTTGCAGCTTCTTCTAATTCAAACTTTTTCTGCTTATATTGGTGTAATAACTCTGAATATAAACCGCCTTCTTCAAGAAGTTGAATTTCATATTTGGCTGCGGCATATTCTTCTTGAAGCTGTAATAAACGGTTTTTTAACGAATCTGTCTCATTAAGGAGTTGATCCAGGTGCTCATCTATATTTACAACCGAAAACTGTAAATAGTGATCCCTGTCCTTCTCTCTCAAGGTTGAAGATTGAAGGTGTTTTTGTATATCGGATAATCTCTGAACTTGGCCATTTTTCTTTGCCTCTTGCTCTCCAAGCTGATAGAACATTTCCTCACTTTCAGCATTTGCCTCCCTTAAAAGCTTGGACTTCTCCAATTTTAAATGTTCTAGCTCAAGACTAATTTGCTGAACCTCAGAATTAAGGTCTTCAATTTTCGCTTGCTTTTCCTGGTATTTTATATACTTTTCTTGTTCTTCCTTAAGCTTCAACCTTAAAAGATATGCAGTCCTTGATAATTCATCATTATTCTTTAATAGATACCGGTTAGAAAAATAAAAGAGCTTATCCTTGATTTTAATTTGCTGGCTGCGGATTTTTTCAAGTCTAGCAAGCAGCTGCTGCTTTTCTCTAACAGCCGTTTTATACTCTTCTAGCAGTTGAAAGGCTTCAAGTAAGTAGTCGTGTGCAAGATATTCCGGGATTTTTAATTCACGCCCCAATGTCAGTATCTCTTTTTTGTTTGCGGCCGTTTCTTTTTCCCATATCTCAAATTTCAAAATTACCTGTTCGTATTGGAGATTCTGCTGCTCAAGCTTGAGTTTTAATAATTGCAGCTGCTCTCTTTTAATAGTATCTTGATTTAATTGTTCTCGAAGCTCTTCAATCGTAAACTTCTTAAATTTGTCTAACTTTAGCTTTGTAGTTTGTGTATAGGATTGGACGTTTTTAAGTAAAATATAGCCAATGGTCAAACATCCTATTAAGCTAATAGAAAATAATATCCATTGTTCTGTAAACATACCATACAAAGCAAGAATAATGAAGATTGCCTCAAGCGGTAATAATTGTATTCGCTTTTGCTGCTGAAGTTTTTCAGTCAATCTTTTATTCTGCGCCTCATTTAGGAAATTTTCTAGATTGGCTCTTTCTTTTTCGGAAATGAGCTGATTCTCTGCTATTTTTACTTTCTCTTCTACGATTTCCAGTGAGTTTTTTTCTTCGTGAAATATTTTTTCTAGATCCTCTTTTTCCTCTATCAGTCTCTGCCGCTTACGAAATACCTGTTCAACTTGATTTTTCATGTAAATATTCGTATTTATGGCTAAGACTTCTTCTTCCTTTAATGATAGATGAAGTTTCTCATTGATCATTTTAATTTTTTCTTCAACTTCTAAGAGTTTTGATTCACCCTGCAGTCTCGCTTGGTTTAACTGCTCATATATGGGCACCTGTTCAATACCGGATAGAATTTCATGCTCCTCTTCAAGCAAATTCTTATCTGGTTGAATCGAAGCAACTTCGATTTTTAACCCCTCTGTTCGTTCAACTAAACTAGAAAATTGGGCATTATAAGGATAGATTAACTGATTTAATTTTTCTAACCTTTCAATCCCTCTTACTGGGAAGGTAAAATTTCCGATTTGACTGATTTCTTCTTTTATCCATTTTTCCTCTTGGACAAGCGGGTGAATTTTCTTCCACTCTTTAAGCTTTTCAATCTGATTTTGATTCTTTTCAATAGAACGTGTGATATGGTTAATTTCTTTTTCTACACTTTCTTTTTCCTTCATTAATTTTTCATATTGCTGATTTTTTGCAGCCGCTTTTTTTAGTTCAAGGTTTAGTTCATGAAGGGTATTCAATTTTTCGTTTAACATTGGTTTTTTTCCATTCGGCTTAAAGCGATTTTCTAATTCCCGCTGCAATTCGGTTTCTGTTTTTGCTAACCGCTCTGTTCCCAAGGTACCTGTTGAGAATAAAAACCTTCCTAATTCTTCTCCCTTCATTTGATTGATATTCTGGATACCGTGTATATTAAATGAAAAAATAGCTTGAAATAGCCCTTTATCGACATTCTTTAGCAGTTGTTTCAGTAGTTCCTCCCCGCCAGAGGTTCCGTTTTCGAGAACTACCCGTACATCACCGGCTGCTTTTCCTTTAACTCTTTCAATTGTGGTCAATCCAAACTCTTCGTGATGGATAATCAGCTTGCCTCCGTATTTGGTATCTGTCTTAGGCTCATATCGAAGCTCTGATGTCTGCAGTCTAGTAGGAAACCCAAAGAGGATGGCATGAATAAAACCCATGATTGTTGATTTGCCCGCTTCATTTTCTCCATAGAATACTTGGAATTTGTTAACGTCCTGGATGATGACATCACTTAATTGTCCAAATCCATATATATGTATCTCCCGAATATTCATAAGGGAACCTCCTTCCATTAATGCAATAAATTAACTAGTAGTTTTTCAGCCTTTTTGAGCAAGTCTTTCTGTTCTTCTTTAGTTAAAGAGGGTAAATGTTTTCTTGCCAATGCATGTTGATAGAAAGAGGATAATGCATCATCAACATGATCAATCCCATCGAATGTCTTAAATAATTCTTCATAAAAATTAGCTTCTGCCTTTAAAGATTCCCGGTCAAATTCCTGACTGTATTGAACACGCAGATCAGAAATCCAAACAAAGGATTCTTCCTCGTTTTCGTCATCCAATAAAACATCAAGCAGTTCAATATCGAGTGTTCTTTTTTCTCTTTGATTCTCTAGGTGAACGTTTTCCAGGTTTAACGTCAGTAATATCCCCGATTGTTCCTTTCGGAGACGCTCTATCTCTTGTTGGCATAGTGAAAGAATGTCTTGAAAACGATTGGCGCCCGAAGCATCAATGAATATTTCTTCCCATACTACATCAGATGTTTCTACAAATTCGAGACAGGCTTCCAGTTCTGTTAATGTCACATGATAACAGCCTTTTATCCCTGATTCCTTCCTGTTACGGCCCTGAATGTTTCCCGGATAAACGACAGGCGGAGTTTCGGCTAGGACCGCACGTTTATGGATGTGCCCCAAAGCCCAATAATCAAATTGTTTTTCCAGCAGTTCTTTTACTGAAAATGGAGCATAATTATCGTGGTCCGCTCGTCCCCCTTCATTTCCGTGGAGAATTCCAATATGAAAATCAGCCGGCTCCTTCTTTAGATAATCTTCTATTTTTCGATCATAAACCTGGCGTTCAGGATAGCTGAAACCATAAAGATGCACCATTTCTCCCCGCTTTGTCACAAATTCCTTTACTTCCACTTTACTGTCAAAAAAATATACATTAGAGGGCATATCAAGATGAACCCAAGAGCCATTTAAATGATCATGGTTCCCATGGATCACAAAAACAGGAATACCCTTTTGTTCAAGGATTTGCATTTCAGACCGGAACCGGGATTGTGCACGTAAGCTTCGGTCTTCGCCATCAAATAAATCTCCCGCTAAGATAACAAAGTCTACTTGTAGGTCAATCGCTGCCTTTGTGAGTTTTTCTAATGCGGTAAATGTACTTTCCCGCAGCCTTGAAAGGATGTTACCCGGAAAATGTTTCAGCCCCACCATAGGACTATCGAGATGAAGGTCTGCCGCATGTAAAAATGAAATCTGTTTCATAACATTACCTGCCCGTTCTTTTTTTGAATGTGTTAAAAGTCGTTGCTGATTTATGTAACGATGTTGATTGGCGCGGAAGGCGCGAGACTCCTGCGGGAGTACGGAACTGGTGAGACCCCGCAGGCGCTTCAGCGCCGAGGAGGCTCGCCGGACCGCCCGCGGAAAGCGAAGCGCCTGTAGTGCCAATCAACAGACAATTTTAACGTAGCCTTTTTCTTTATTGTAACACGAATACACGTTCTATCCAAAAGAAGTATAAAGGCCTTGCCATTTTTGGCAAAGCCTTTACAATTACTCATTTTTGGTCAGCTGCAGCGCTTTTTTAATATCTTTAAATGAATTTGATTTTCCATACATCAGAACGCCGCCTTTATAGACCCGGGCTCCGAATATTGCAAGGACTGTGATGGTTGCAATTAAAATGAGAATTCCCGCTACTGCCTCCCAAACAGGAATGGTCAGCATCCCGACACGCAGGAACATAATCATCGGGGTAAAGAAAGGAATGTACGATGTAATAGTAATAAACGGTGAGTCCGGCTTTCCTAAACCAAACATCGCAATCATAAATCCACCTACAACTAATAATGTCATCGGGGTAATCATTTGTTGAACATCTTCAATCCTGCTGACTAATGATCCTAAAAATGCGGCAAGAGTAGCATAAAGAAAATAGCCCAGCAGAAAGAAAATGATGGAATATACAATCGTGTTAACGGGAATATCTCCGAAACCGTAAAATCCCATAAACCCTTCCTGTAGTGACTCACTATTTTGTTTAAATGAGGAATAACCAACGGTCAGCAACACGGCCAGCTGTGTTAAACTCAATAAACCAATTCCCAGTATTTTTGCGAACATCTGCTTAATCGGTGAAACGCTAGAAATGAGGATTTCCATTACTCTCGACGACTTTTCTGTCGCGACCTCCATCGCAATCATGTTAGCGTACATGATAACCGCAAAGTAAATAATAAATAAAAGAATATAGACCATTCCTCTGGCCTGATTTAATTCCTCTTCCGTTTTTGCATTCTTTTCAAGTGCGATTTGGTCTAATGAAACAGGCTCATAAAGCTTTTGAAGCTGCTCTGGAGTTAAGTTTATTTTAGAAGCCGCAAGCATCGTCTTTAATTGCTGTAAACCCGTTTGTAAGTCGGTAAACAATGCGGAATCTGCAATGCTCATTGCTTTGTATGTGGCTTCCGGCAGGTTTTCTGTATTAAAACTTAATTGCAGGAGTCCATCATACTCACCATTCTCAACCGCTTTCTCTGCCTCTTCTTCACTGCTCTTTAAGAGAGTAAATTTAATATCCCTGTTTATCTCCTTCGTTTGATTGACCAAAGGTTCATATAGCTGTCCAGTTTCATCTAAAACAGCTACCTTCTCCAGAGCGCCGTCTTTATCAAATACACCAATAATTTTATTAATGTTGGTTAAGCCGAGAACAAGGACAACTGTCAACAAAGTGGTAACCAAGAAAGATTTTGTTTTTAATTTGTTTATATAGGTGTGGAACAATATAATCCAAAAATTATTCATAAGAAGCACCCACTTTCTCAATGAATATATCATTTAAAGAAGGCTCTTCAAGCTCAAACTTCCTTATAAATCCCTTGTTAACAATTTCTTTTAAAATCCGCTCCGCAACAGCTTCTCCTTCAATTTGAAGATGAATTCCTTCTGTTGTAGATTTTGATTTTACAACTCCCTTGGTTTCCTTTAAAAATTCTAACGGAAAATCAGCGTGAATAACGAGATTCTTTTTACCAAAAGCCCGTTTGATTTCTTTTAATGAGCCATGAACGACTGGACTTCCTCTGTGTAAGATACAAAGATGCTCGCACATCTCTTCCACATGGTGCATTTGATGGCTGGAAAAAACAATCGTCGTTCCATTTTGTTTCAAGGCCAGCACAGCATCCTTCAACATTTCAACATTAACCGGGTCAAGCCCGCTAAAAGGTTCGTCTAAGATTAATAATTCTGGTTTATGTATAACTGCAGCAATAAATTGAATCTTTTGCTGATTTCCTTTTGATAATTCCTCTACCTTTTTGTTTTCATATTCGGGTATTTTAAACCGTTCCAGCCAAGAAGTCAGCTCCATAAGTGCTTCCTTTTTTGGCATCCCTCTTAACCTTGCTAGATAAACGACCTGGTCACGAACTTTTAATTTTGGATACAAGCCCCTTTCTTCCGGCAGATAACCTACTAAATGGCTAGTAGAATAATTAATAGGAGCACCTTTCCAAGTAATAGTACCGCCGCTTGGGTCAAGCAGGCCTAATATCATCCTGAATGTTGTGGTTTTCCCAGCACCATTGGCACCTAAAAAGCCAAACATCTCTTTTTCGGGAATCTCTAACGAGAGTTCATTCACTGCTGTAAACTGCCCGAATTTCTTTGTTACATGATTAAGTTTTAGTACCATATGAAACAAACCTCCTCCCATAAATGATACGAGTTTTGTATTTAAATAGTTTCACTTTTTTGTAAAAATTATGTAAAATAATGGTCAAGAAGGGTAAATGGGGGGATGTATGGTGAACACTTATAAACTAACAGCTTTTGAAGCTAATGGAGAAAAAATTCTCGATGAAGCTTTTCAGGCAGAACACGATGATGCTGCTAAGGAATTAGGGGAGAAATTATTATCTGAAAAAAATTTATTAGATAAAACATACCGCTGTACCTCACCAAGCGGTAAACTATTACTCTTTCATACCTAATGCAATGTAGAATGGGCGTATGATATAAATCATACGCCCTCTTTTTTATTTACCAATAAATTTCGCTGGTCTTTTTTCGATAAAGGCTTTTATTCCTTCCTGGTGGTCTATGGTCCGGCGCATCTTTAATTGACCATGTTTTTCAAGCTCCAAGATTTTTAATAACTGCGGGCGGTTCATATCTGCTAAGATTTTTTTTGTTTTGATCATTGCCTGAATAGGACGGCTCAGCCAACTGTTTATTCTTGCCTCCACCGCTTCTTGAAGGTCGGTATCTGCTATTTCTTGTATTAACCCTAGTTGAAGAGCCTCTTGTGCATCCATCATTTTTCCTTCCCAAATCACATGTTTAGCCTTCATTTCTCCTAATCTTTTCTCTAGGAAAAAATGTGAACCTCCGTCTGGGATTAAACCAATACCAATAAAATTCATCGCCAATTTACTCGACTTGTCTGCTATAATATGGTCCGTTGCCAACGCCAGACTAAAGCCAAGCCCAGCTGCCGCTCCGGAAACTGCACTTATGGTCAGTTTCGGGATGCTATAGAGTGTAACAATTAATTCACTGATACAGTCCATGATAGGATAGAAATCATTTTCATTCATATTGGAAAGCATCGTCTTTATATCGCCGCCGGCTGAAAATGCCCTCCCATTACCCGTTACTACTACTACATCAATATCATCGGATTCAGAAATCTCTTTCAGTCTGCTTACAAGCCCCTTTAACATGTCCACATCTAATGCGTTTAAAGCCTCCGGCCTGTTCATTTCTAACGTTGCAATGCGTCCGTTAACTCTTAAATTTACCTTTTCCGTTAAAAAATTAATTGTCACCCCAAACGCCCTCCCATTATTCCTTAATCAATTCTATTATAGCTTTAATTACCACCTGAAGTATTCCTAATATAAAAAATTTTCTTTAAAAATAGAAACTCAAAGAGGACAAAGGCACACTCCCTTGTCCTCTTGTTCTTTATTTTCCAGGTACTAAATTTTGAACTTGATCTCGCAATGCCATTTTTAGAAATTTACCGACAGAAGTTTTCGGTATCTCCTCTAAGAATAGAATTTTGTCAGGAAGCCACCATTTAGCAAACTGCGGCTGTAAAAATTCTGTCAGTTCTTCGCTGGTTACCTTCCCCTTATAGGCATCTTTCAAAACAACACAAGCCACCGGCCTTTCTTGCCAGCGTTCATGCGGGACAGCAACAACGGCTGCTTCAAAAACAGCTTCGTGTGCCATTAATGCATTTTCTAAATCAACTGAAGAAATCCACTCACCACCGCTTTTGATCAAATCTTTTGTCCGATCCACAATTTTCACAAAGCCTTCCTCATCAATCGTGACGACGTCCCCTGTATGAAGCCAGCCGTCCACAAACGCATCCTTAGTTCGTTCATCTTTATAGTACTCTGAAGCAATCCATGGCCCCTTAATGCAAAGCTCTCCCATTTCTTTACCATTCCATGGGACTTCACCATCTTTTCCGACCACTTTAATCTCTAATCCAGGTACCAATATTCCCTGCTTGGCCCGAAGTTCAAGTCGATCCTCCCAATCTAGCTGCTCCTGGTAACTTTTTAATGTTGAAATCACAACGAGCGGACTTGTTTCCGTCATACCATACCCGTGCATAAATGGAATTTTATATTTCTGTTCATACGCCTTAATCATTCCTTTTGGCGCAGCAGACCCTCCGCATAAAAGGCCTCTTAAACTGCTCATATCATAGGAACCTTCTTCAAGCTCCTTCAATAATCCTAGCCAAATCGTTGGAACACCTGCAGAAATGGTAACCCGTTCCTTTTCAATTAGTTCGGCAATTAACTTAGGAGTAAAGTTTGGTCCTGGGAGGACTAAAGAGGTCCCAAACCATACACCAGCAAACGGCATCCCCCAGGCATTGGCATGGAACATCGGAACAATGGCCAGGGCAATATCTTTTTCGCTAAGTGCGATACTGTCAGCAAGCCCTAATGCCATGCTGTGAAGATAGATTCCCCGATGGGAATAGACAACACCTTTTGGATTTCCTGTTGTTGCCGAAGTATAGCACATGCCTGCGGGGGCGTTTTCATCGATATCCTTTGGATATTCAAAATTTGGATTTGCTTCTGCTAATAGTGTTTCATAATGATAGACTGGTGATAGAGTGGTTTCCGGAAGCTCTTTGTCATCGGTCATAATCACATAAGCTTTAACGGTTTTTAATTCTGCAGCACATTTTTCAAGTAATGGAATGAGATCTGGGTCTACTAGAAGGACTTTATCTTCAGCGTGATTAATGATAAAGGAAATATGTTGTGGAGAAAGCCGAATATTAATAGTATGAAGGACAGAGCCGATACATGGAATGGCAAAATAGGCCTCTAAATGCCGATGATGATTCCAAGCTAAAGTACCTACACGGTCTCCTTTTTCTACTCCAAGTTTTTTCAAACTATCTGCGAGCCTTCTTGTCCTTTCGCCGATTTCTTTATACGTTAATCGGTGAATGCCGCTGGCTGTTCTTGAGACAACCTGCTTTTTTGGAAAATACTTTTCTGCTCTTTCAATCATCTGAGTCATTGTTAACGGCGTTTGCATCATTGGTAATATCCCCTCCAATATTGTCAGCGCTTTCTATTCATTGTCATTCTATGAAAGTAGTCCTATAAAACATTCTTCATGATTAAGGAAATCCCTTTATAAAGAACTAAAAAAATCTCCTGCGTTTTTAAGCAGGAGATCCCTTTTCAGAGTATAACTCGTCTAATATTTTAATTTTTTCCTCTGCGTATGCTTCAAAGCTTTCATTATATGATTTTGGATCTTTTGGGTTAGCAAAGTGAGTAATTTTTCCAGAAACAGGATCAATAAACTTACTAGATGCCCCGCATCCGAGCCCGATAATTGTCTGCTGCTCTTCCATAATCATAATGTTATAAATACTTTCCTGGCCAGGTATGGAATAGCCTACATTCTCAAGATTGCCAAGAATATTTTTTTGCCTGTAAAGATAATAAGGTGTATAACCGTGTTTTTCGGTCCAATCTTCAGCAAGTTCCATCATTTTTTCAACTTCAGTTCGATCTGCAACCTTATACTTTTCCTTATTTTTCGTCATTTCAGATGCACGTTTAAACGATAAGGTATGAACGGTTAAGGACTCGGGCATTAATTTTTCTGTTTCCTCGAGCGAGTTTGTAAATTCAGCAAGACCTTCACCAGGCAGACCAATAATCAAATCCATATTGATATTGTTCATGCCCATTTCTCTTGCCAAATGATACTTATCAATGGTTTCGGTTACAGTGTGATGTCGGCCGATGGCTTTAAGCGTCTCCTGCGTATAGGACTGTGGATTGATACTGATTCGATCAATGTTCCACTTTTTAAGCACCTCTAGTTTTTCTGGAGTGATGGTATCTGGGCGCCCGGCCTCAACCGTTATTTCCCTAATGTTTTCAACATCTGGGAACGATGTATACATTTCTTCATAAAGCATGTCCATCTCATCTGCTGTAATACTTGTTGGAGTTCCTCCGCCATAGTAAACCGTTGTAATTCGGATTCCTTTTTCCTTCAGCCATGCCCCTATTTTTTCCATTTCGTAGTGGAGACCGCCTAGAAATGAATCCACTGAGCCTTGGCGGCCGTTAATGGCATATGCAGGAAATGTACAATAAGCACATTTAGTTGGACAAAATGGAATCCCGATATAAATACTTACTTCTTGCTGCAATGAATATAGATCGGGAACAACTGCGAGTTGTCTGTCCACAATATGCTGCATTAGAGCTATTTTTTCATCGGTAATCAGATAATCATCCTTTAATTGCTTATGGGCTTTTTCTCTTGGGACACCTTCCTGAACTTTCCGATGGAGCAGTTTTGTTGGTCTAACACCCGTAAGAATTCCCCATTTTTGTGTCATACCAGTCCAATCCTGTAACACCGTTAAATAGGCATGAGCAACTGCATTCTTAATCTGCTTAAAACGTTCCTTTTCTGTTTCATAGGGTAAGAATTCCTTCTCATACTCTGCTTTTAAGATTTTGCCGGTATGATCTTTTAATTCCGCCTGAACAGAAATGACTCTATCCTCTTGTAACGTAAAAGAAATAACAATTTCTGCTTTATCATCATAAGACTTTACAATCTCTGACTCTTCAAAAAATAGGTTAGCGATTAATTGTAATGAACGATCAAAACGCGCATCCTCTAATCCGATAATAGAAATTTTCATAAAATCACTCTTTCAAAATAAACTTCCTTAAGTGTACAAAATCAAAATTATAAGGTCAATATGGTGGAAATCATTAGAAAAGACATCATCGGATTGTGATGTCTTTTGGTTAATTTGTTGCTATCTTATATATTTCTGTTGATTTCCGCTCCAGGCACTTCGCTTTCCGCGGGCGTTTCGGGGAGCCTCCTCGGCGCTGAAGCGCCTGTGGGGTCTCCCCTGCCCCGTATTCCCGCAGGAGTCTTCGTGCCTTCCGCTCCAATCACCAGGGCTACATATCCAATATCCATTAAAACAGTCTATTTTTTAATAATATTCATTTTCCGTAAGAATTCAATTGGCTGCTGTTTTCTAAAGTGTTCTTTTACCATGTATGCTACACCGTGTTCGTTTTCTGATCTGGTAATCCAGTCAGCTGCTCGTTTTACTTTAACATCTGAATTCCACATGGCAACTCCTAACCCTGCGGCCTCAATGGCAGGGATGTCATCGACCCCATCACCAATGACAACCATTTCTTTTAATTGTATCCCGTACTGACTTCCAAGGTACGTCAGACCGGTTAGTTTTGAAACATCGGCTGGAACAATATCTAGACGCAGCGAATCCAAATCAATGATTTCTATCTCTGTAAACATCTTATTAAGGGCTTGTTTTGCGTCTTGAAGATCATGTTCATTTTCAAAATAAACTTCTATTTTTGGCGGTGCCATTGGCTGGTCGTGTAAATATTCACTTAGAGACGAAACAAACTGCTGTGAATAAAAGACTGGATCACCAGAAGTAAATACAGTTCTGGCTAGAAGCTGGTTATTCAGCTTAAAACGATTTGCCAATGAAAATTGTTCATGAACAAGCCGTATTTGACAAGGAAATGCTTCTAGGAATGTGACAGTGTCGTAGACAATATCCTCGTTAATCCTTTGAACATACACAGGCTTTTCTTGGCCTTCTCCAATAAAAGCTCCTTGATGGGTAATGAGTGGAGTCTTTATTTTTAAGGCCTTGGCCACCTTCTTGGCCGAAGGAAAGCTCCGGGATGTCATTAGAGTTACTATAATCCCTTTTTGCTGAACATAGTCAATCGCTTCCTTGGTTGACTTATGGATTTTACCATTCGATTGTAATAGAGTTCCATCAATGTTCATTGCAAGCAAACGATAAATCATCACGCTGCCCCCTGTTCTTGGTGAAATTACCCTTATATCACTTTTATGAGTATTTACCCTTATATAGAACAAAGAAAAAAGCCTTCGGTAATAACCGAAGACTTTCCATTATTATAAATTTCCGTATAGCTCTTCTAACGGCTTCATTATGATTTGATTTAATTCCCCAATAATCATACTCATCCGCTGTTCCGCCTGCATTAACCGTGAAATTTTTTCATTTTGCTGAACAAGTGCTACTGTAGCCTGTGCTTGTTGAATTTCCTGTTCAGAAATTTCGCTCCCCATCATTTGCTTTTGCTGCAAGTTCATTTGAAGCTGGCGGAAGTTGTCAAACATACTTTTTGCAGCAGGGTCTGCATTCACATCATTATATAATTGCTGTAATTGTTTATATTCATCACTTTGACGAATTGCTTTCTCTAATTCATTCGCTGCATCATGTAAGTTAACTGCCATTTCTATTCTCTCCTTTATAATCATAATCCTTTCAACTATATCAAACTATGACCACCAAAGCGAGAAAGTTCAACAACTGCCTATGAATGTTTCACCATCCCATTCCCCATTTCATACGATACTATATCAACAAATGCCCAAATGAGGAATGAGTATGTCCCGGACATTAGACCTTCGTCCTATCATAGGACTGGTAACAAACTTTAAGGTAAAGGATGGCGATGATCCCCATTTTGGTTCTATTCATCATTTTTGTGAAGAGCTGCATCATGGGATTGAAGCCATTGGCGGTTTATTTTATGTATTTTCTTTTTCTGATTTTCCGAATAAGGGTTATTGTTTTATTGACGGCAGATGGCAGGCAGATGAGCTCCCGCTCCCGGATGTGATATACAATCGGATTCATTCCCGCAGGCTGGAATATGACCATGAATATAAACAATTTCGTGATCAATTGGCCCGTTTAAATATTCCCATTTTTAATGACCGTTTCTTATCTAAATGGGAGGTGCATGAACATTTAATCCATGAAAATCACCTTCATTCTTTTATCCCTGAAACAAAAATTTTCACAAAAGAGAATCTGAAAGGCTTTGCCGATCAGTTTGAGAGTATTTTTATTAAACCGGTCCACGGAAGTCAGGGAAGAAATATCTTCAAGCTAATAAAGCAAGGAAATCTTTTTACACTTCAATCATCAGAGAAAATCAAGGATGACTTGCACCAATTGACGATAGAGGATGCTTATCATTATTTAAAGCCGTTAGTAAATAATCGTATATACATCATCCAGCAAGGAATTCCTCTCCTTACCTATGATTCTAGAGGAATGGACTTTCGAGCATTATGTCATAAGAATTATCAAAATAACTGGGGAGTTACGTCTGTTGTGGCGAGAATTTCTGCAAAAGATGAGTTTGTATCGAATATAGCGCGCGGCGGAGAGGTTCTGCCTCCATTACAAGCGATAACAAATGTCATGACCTATGAGGAAGCAGCATCCGTCCTTTCTTTTATGAAAAAATTCGCGGCCGAAGTTTCAGAAGCTATTGACACAAAGTCCTCCGGAATTACAGGAGAACTCGGGATTGATATCGGAATTGACATCGAAGGTAAGCCATGGCTTATTGAAGTAAACTCCAAGCCTTCAAAAAACTTTGAAGATGGCCGAATGAAAATCAGACCTTCTGCCAAAGCAATTATTCAATTTTGTACCATGCTGGCCTTAAATACTTTAAATGAAAAGGAGGCATAACGATGATTTCTTTTGGGATTATGTCACTTAATTATGATAGCGAAACTTCTTATTTTCATGAGATTGCATTCCGTGCAAGTTTATTCGATATGGAATGTTACCATTTTATTCCTACAGAAATCTCCCCGCAAACACTTTTCGTTAAAGGAAAGAAGTTTAATACGGAAACGGAACAATGGGATGATGGCCTATACCCTCTTCCCGAAATCCTTTATGATCGTTGTTTTTATGGAGACGACCACCATTCAAAAAAATGTATCCCGATTGTCTCATGGTTAAAAAGCCGAAGCGATATTGCCTTTCTCGGCTATGGATTGCCCAACAAATTAGATTTATATCACGCATTGAACGAAACGATATTAGCACCTTATTTACCGCCTAGTCAGCTTGTTGACCACACCGCTGCTGTTATAAAAGAACTAAACAAGCAGAAAAAACTAATCATCAAACCAATCAACGGGTCACAAGGATATGGAATTTATTGTATAAAGAAAAATCATCACAATGTTCATGTAAAAACCGAAAAAAACAAAAAAATTATTTCGAGGATTTTTCCTAATGAAGAAAAGCTCATTAAATGGCTTAATACGTTACTAACACATCGTTCTTATCTCCTGCAGCCCTATCTGAAGCTGACAAATACAGACCTGCAGCCATTTGATATCCGGATTCTTCTTCAAAAGAATGAAAACGGACAATGGGTGGAACGTGGAAGGGGAATCCGGACAGGAAATACTGGGGGAATTCTTTCAAATTTGAGTGCCGGTGCTATCGTAATGCCTTTTAAAGAATGGTCCGCTAAGCTTCCCGCAGGAAAAAAGGAAATGATTTGTAATGAACTCGATTTTGTTCTATCCAAATTACCCCTCGAGTTGGAAAAAAAGCTGTCACCATTATTTGAAATCGGTATAGACATTGGTATCGCGGAAAATGGCGCCATTTGGATTTTAGATATAAATTCAAAGCCTGGGCGAAAGGTTTTATTCCAAACACATCCTGACTTAAAGGAAGTTCTGTATCAAGCCCCATTGAGATATGGAAAGTATATAGCCGAGAATGGATGTCAAGAAAGGAGGAATGATTATGAGAAAACGCTATTCCATTGAATTTGCCGAATATAGTCAGCCGATTATCTACTGTCCTTCGGAGCTTTTAAAGGATGCTCCGCTTAACAAAATTGCATTTGGTTCTAAAACAATCGAAGTAACGTTTAAATCTCATTCCAAAAAGAATGATAGAATTGTCCTTAATCAAATTATCAAGGAAAACCTCCAATTTCCTGACCTTGCCGTAAGATTGCATGCTTTTGTTGATAGCATGATCCTAAATATCGGACCGCTAATCGGAATTTATACTGCCGGCTTTACCCCATTTCCCCACCGTCCGATTGGTGAAAGGACTAACTTTTTTGCAAAACTGCTTTCGGTACAAAAATCAGTTGGTGCATTGCCTTTTGTATTTGGTGAACAGCATATCAATTGGGACAAAGGAACAATAAATGGATACTTTTATCAAGAGAATAACTGGAAAACCTTTGAAGTGCCTTTTCCAAATGTAGTGTATGACCGTCTTCCTAACAGGAGAAGTGAAAGGAATCCGAAACTCATCCAGGTTAAGGAACGTTTACAAAGAGAATACTTAATTCCATGGTATAATCCTGGATTTTTTAATAAACTCGATATTTATGATAGATTATTACAGGAACCATTAGCAGCAACTTATCTTCCTGAAACCCATCCCTTTACATCCTTTTCGTCTATTGAATCCTTGCTTACCAAATACGGGCATGTATACTTAAAACCGATAAACGGCAGCCTTGGATTAGGCGTTCATCAAATTATTTATGATAAATTTGATGATAACTATTACTGCCGTTACCAAGATAAAGAAGGGATTAATCGTCTGCGGAAATTCCCGACATTGGAAGGTTTGTTTAAAACCGTTTTTGCCAGCCGTAAACTCGATACAATGCTCGTGCAGCAAGGGATTCACTTACTTAGGCATGAGCAGCGCCCCATTGACTTTCGCATCCATACGAACAAGGATGACGAAGGAAAATGGCATGTT
This sequence comes from Neobacillus sp. Marseille-Q6967, assembly GCF_946151075.1. Classification (GTDB taxonomy): domain Bacteria; phylum Bacillota; class Bacilli; order Bacillales; family Cytobacillaceae; genus Neobacillus. Next base: position 3,007,684 of record NZ_OX267715.1, read on the forward strand.
ACAGCGATCGCTGCAAAAATTGCCGGACCTGGCAGTGTGACCACTCATAAACGCAGCGGAGGGGAAATTAAAACGCTATCAGAATTGTTTTCCGAAGAGGAATGTAAACTTTATACAGAAAGACTTTCAAAAGCAGCTCTGATTCTAAGCAACAGTATTGCAAACACCATGGAAGGAATCATAGGAGAAATTGGCTTTGATTTAGGAATTGACAGGTACGGTGATGTATGGCTGTTTGAAGCAAACTCTAAGCCGGGACGATCCATCTTCAGCCACCCTGCGCTTAAGGAATTTGACTATTTAACACGTAAACTGTCTATTGCTTTTGGGGTGTTCTTAACGGAACAGGCCATTCTGTACCCAGAGGAAATAATCAAATGAAGACCATCGAACCTGACAAACGATTCCCGCTTGTTGGCATCCTGACCTCACGTAAGAAAACCGGAGAAATTGCCGGAAACGGCTCACTATTTATGGAAATCCAAAAAAAGCTTATTTCATTGGATGGAATAAGCTTTGTTTTTACCCTCGATGGAATAAAGGGGGAAACAATAGAAGGTTTTATCTATTCACTTGAAAAAAATTCATGGGAACTGGCAGAAGTCCCTTTTCCCGATATTATTTACAATCGAATCCCGTTTCGAAGCCATGAACAGGATGAAAAATATTCTGATTTCTTGTCATTGTTAAAGAAAAAAAACATTCCTTTTTTTAACCCGGGCTTTATTGATAAATATGAATTATATTGCCTGTTAAAGGATAACAAAGTTCTAAACTCATTTTTACCTGATACCATTCTTGCTAATCAACAACAAAAACTCAATTCCTTTCTAAAAAAGCACGCTAGTATCTATCTCAAACCAGCTTGTTCGTCAAAGGGAAAAGGAATTTTTAAATTAGCCATCACCGAGAAGCAGAAAGTTCATCTAGAAGGATTAATTAAAAAACAAACTTATAAATCCTTTAATCAGTTTTGGGATGAATGGAATCCTCATTTATGTTTAAAACAATATGTAGCCCAAGAAGAGATCAAATCGAGTTTGATAAATGGTAAACGGTTTGATTTTCGAATCCTTGCCCATGCCGTCAACGATCTTTACGTTGTAACGGGGGTAGGTATAAGGCAATCACAGCATCAAGACCTAACCACTCATATTCCCACTGGCGGGCGGCTGGTTCCATACCAGCTCATCCAAACAGAGGAGCATGACCGGTTTATTCAAAAGATTGTTCAAGAGATTGGGAGAACACTAACCCGGAATATTGGCTTTTTTGGTGAATTCTCAATTGATGCCGCCATTAATCAAGCTGGAAAGTACTATATCTTTGAGGTGAATTCAAAACCAATGAGTTTCGATGAACCCGAAATCGAAAAAAGAAAAATAGATCAGCTTTGCAAACTTTTTCTTCAATTATCATCCTGAAAAAGAACAAAAATTTTTAACTGGATTGTATGCCTTCATTCCCGTAATCTAGAAATAAGAAATAAAACTAGGGGGCATAAAGGATGTTGATGCATTTTCAGTTTAAGCCGCTTTATGAAAATAAAAAGATACCAGGCTGGGATTTTAGTTTTTATTATAAGAAACAGCGATTTACTGGTATCTACCATCCAACAGGTAAAATTGAATGGACTACAAACACACCTGAACAAGAAGATATTGAAAGATTGACTAGTCAGGTTCATGAACTCATGCTGTTTCACGTATATGATTAAGGTATATTTGCATGAAAAACACCTCTTTCCACACAATAACTAAAAAAGGAAAGGGATGAACAGCATGCAGGAAAGAGAAGGTACGAAAGCAAAAGAGGATTTATTATATGAAGGCAGAGATAAAATATTTTTAGATGAGGACCGCATTATAAATGAAGGTCTGTCCGGGGGATCTGTTCATGCGCGTCATGATACAGCCAATATTGAAGAGGCACGAGAGCTTGAAAAAGAACAACCGCCTTACAAAGCTGAATGACAAAGAAATGGCTGGCCTGACAATAATTGGCCGGCTTTTTTTGTTAATTTTCTTTTTCTCTAATAAGAAATGCTATAATTTACATTATTACAAAAATGGAGAAGTTGACTGTGCTGAAGAAATTAATCCCATTATACAAGAACTCGTTTATTCTTTCAGAACTCCCGGAAAAACGATCCGAAATGATACATTATTTTTTTGATGTAAAAGCCAATGAATGGATGGGTATACCTAAATCCAGTATCACGGAAAAGGAAGTGACTCTGCTTAAAACTCTTTATGAATTGGTTGAGTTTCATACCCACTCCAATCATACCTTAGCTGGAAAATGGTATGAATTTTTATTTTTAAATGGACCCATTCCTCTTTCACGATTTGAAAATAAGGTGCGCATCATTCAGTTTTCCATAAAAAATGATGCTATTGATACTTCAGAGATCGAATCAGCCCTAAAAGGTTTTTTTACCGATGATGTCATTATTATTTGGGAAAATGACCATAATGGCATGGTAATTGAGGAAAATACAAAAGTTTCCCTTACAGAGAATGAATTAAGCTCCATCACGGATACAATTGAAAGTGATTTATATATTAAAATTTCCTTTTATCTTGGAAAATCATTGCCTGTCTCAGAGCAACTTCGTGACCAATTTTATCAGGAAAGAGAGTTTTTTACGCTAGCGAAAAACATAATGGAGAACCCTGCCTTACTGAACTTTGAAAAGGTTTTCCCAGCGATTGTAGCCCAGAATCTATCGGAAAACCTTATACAAAAGCTGGATAAAGAAATGATTCAAACGTTTAGAGACGATCCAGAGATTTACGTAACGATTAAAGTATTTTTAGAAAATAATTTAAATGCAAGCATGACTGCAAAGAAACTATATATCCATCGAAATACACTTCAGTATCGGATTGATAAGTTTGCCGAAAAAACCGGAATTCCAATCAAGGACTTTTATAGTGCCTTTACAGTATTTTTAGGGTGTATGCTTTATGAGCAAGACAATTTGCACAAAAAATAACGAAACAAATTTGTGCAGGTTGTCCATATGGATTGAAAACCTTTTCATGTAAACTGAAGGTAACTAAAGCAGGGAGGGTTTTCCAAAATGGCTGAATTAAAATTAGATCATATTTTCAAAATTTACGATAATAAAGTAACTGCCGTTCAAGACTTTAACCTACATATTCAAGATAAGGAGTTTATCGTATTTGTAGGTCCATCAGGGTGCGGTAAGTCGACAACGCTAAGAATGATCGCTGGTTTAGAGGAAATTTCTAAAGGGGACTTTTTCATTGATGGTAAGCGAGTGAATGATGTTGCACCAAAAGATCGTGATATCGCGATGGTATTCCAAAACTACGCTCTATATCCGCATATGACTGTTTATGATAATATGGCATTTGGTTTAAAGCTTCGTAAATTCCCAAAAGAGGAAATTGATCGCCGTGTAAATGAAGCAGCAAAAATCTTAGGTTTAGAAACCTACCTAAAAAGAAAACCAAAAGCATTGTCAGGCGGTCAGCGCCAGCGTGTTGCACTTGGACGTGCGATTGTCCGTGATGCAAAAGTATTCTTAATGGATGAACCGCTTTCAAACCTTGATGCAAAACTTCGTGTTGCGATGCGTGCGGAAATTGCGAAATTGCACCGTCGTTTAAATACAACTACTATCTACGTTACACACGACCAAACAGAAGCGATGACAATGGCAACAAGATTGGTTGTTATGAAAGATGGAGTAATTCAACAGGTTGGTTCACCAAAAGAAGTCTATGAGAAGCCTGAAAATGTCTTTGTTGGCGGATTTATCGGCTCTCCAGCTATGAACTTCTTTAACGGAAAATTAGAAGGCGGCAAGTTTGTTGTTGGCAAAACTGCCCTTACTGTTCCAGAAGGTAAAATGAAGGTGCTTCGTGAAAAAGGCTACGAAGGAAAATCCATTATTTTAGGGATTCGTCCTGAAGATATTCATGATGAGCCTGTGTTTATTGATGCTGCGGCCGGTACTAAAATTACTTCCAATGTAGATGTTGCTGAATTAACTGGTGCTGAATTAATGGTATATTCAAGCATTGAAGGGCAGGACTTCGTGGCACGCCTTGATTCACGTGCTGATGTTCATCCTGGCAATACCCTTGAATTAGCATTTGATTTAAATAAAGGACATTTCTTTGACGCTGATACAGAAGTACGCATCCGCTAAAAAAAAGGCCTCGTTTATACGAGGCCTTTTTTATTTTACCTATTCTTTAATAAAAATGATTTCATCCTTTTGACAGGACGGGCAATGGTATAGGTGCGGACATTTTTGCCCGGAATTCGTATCTGGGTAGCCATCTTCCATTTTCATTAAGTCAATTTCCATATAAGGACTGTAATCATCAAAAAAATCAATGAGACGGCCGCTTTCCTCCATTTGATTTCCACAATTCGTACATAGCAGATAGGCTTCTCGTAAACCATTACATATTGGGCATACTGACATTGTTTTCTTCATCCCTTATCGATAGTTTAGGTTTAGTTTGTGTTACCTTATCAGCAGTATGTGATGGAATAAATTACTAATTCCTAAATCGTATAAGCTCTTGGATTTTAAACATAATAATGATTACAAAGCAAGCAACAACCAATCAAAATTTAACCGATGGGTTACACCATTCAGAGGGTCACTAGCCGGTGCAAGCCCGGCTAACCCAGCCACACAGTAAGATGAAGCATCTCCATTATTAACTTTATAGGATGGGTTAGGCCAAGGTGGCAATGGTTATCATAACCATGATGGTTCAATTCCATACTGACCCCAAAATTATTAAGAGGAGTGTTATTCAACTATGGCTAGTAACAACAACTCTAATCAACTTTTAGTAAACGGAGCACAACAAGCACTTGATCAAATGAAGCTAGAAATTGCTCAAGAATTCGGCGTAAATCTTGGTGCAGACACTACTTCTCGTGCTAACGGTTCTGTCGGAGGAGAAATCACTAAGCGTCTGGTTCAAATGGCAGAGCAACAACTTGGCGGTTTCCAACGCTAATCTTTAACAAACCTCGAAAAAACAAATAAATAAAATGGCTTAGCCCCCTCCCATTTGCGGAGGGGGCTTGCATTGTGTATTAAACCATATTTTCAGGTTTCATCCATTGATCAAATTGTTCTGCCGTTACATACCCAGTTTTGACAGCCGCTTCTTTTAGGGTAGTATTTTCCTTATATGCAAGCTTTGCAATCTCGGCGGCTTTTTCATATCCAATATAGGGGTTTAACGCGGTTATCAGCATTAAAGACCGTTCCACATGCTGATGGATTACCTCTATATTGGCTTCTATCCCCACTGCACATTTTTCGCGAAATGACCGAATACTGTCAGAGAGTAACGTGATCGATTGAATTAAATTATAAATAATCACAGGCTTGAAGACATTTAATTCAAAATTCCCCTGACTTGCAGCAAATGCAATGGCTGCATCATTGCCAAACACCTGACAAACCACCATGGTTAAAGCTTCACTTTGTGTAGGATTTACCTTCCCTGGCATAATCGAGCTGCCTGGTTCGTTTGCGGGAATGATTATTTCACCAATCCCACTTCGAGGCCCGCTGGCAAGCCAGCGAACATCGTTGGCTATTTTCATTAAATCCGCTGCAAGTGCCTTAAGGGCACCATGTAGGAAGACGATTTCATCATGGCTTGTTAAGGCTTGAAATTTATTCTGTGAAGATTGAAATGGATATCCTGTCATTTTAGATAATTGCTCTGCTACTTTACCGCCAAATGCAGGGTCGGCATTTATCCCTGTTCCAACAGCTGTACCGCCAATGGCTAAATCCAGTAAATAGGTTCCGGCTTCTATAGCCATTTTTTCATCCTTTTCAAGCATCGTCCTCCACCCGCTAACTTCTTGGCCAAGAGTTAAAGGAGTCGCATCCTGTAAATGAGTTCTTCCGATTTTCACTAACTTCATAAATTTCTTTTCTTTGCATAACAAAGTATCCTTCAGTTCGTTTATTGCTGGAATCAACTGTTCCTTCAATTTAAGAAAAGCCGCGATATGCATCGCAGTTGGAAAAGTATCATTTGAGCTCTGAGACCTATTAACATCATCATTGGGATGAACCCTTGCGGCTGAACCTTGACTCTTTAGTATTTCATTTGCACGGTTAGCAATGACCTCATTCACATTCATATTTGTTTGTGTACCACTCCCAGTCTGCCATACAGACAAAGGGAAATGCTGATCATAGTCCCCTTTTAGAATCTGGTCACAAACTGTCATAATCGCTTTACTTTTGGAATCATCTAATTTCCCTAATTGATGGTTTACAATTGCAGCAGCTTTTTTAATTAAGGTTAAGGCATAGATCACTTCAATTGGCATTTTTTCTAAACCGATTGAAAAATTCTCTCTGCTTCTCTGTGTTTGAGCCCCCCAAAATTTATCTTTCGGGACCTTCACTTCACCAAGTGTATCTTTTTCCAAACGATATCCTTCCATTTGTCTCAACCCCTTTGTGAAAATAACCCAAACATATTTTACCATTTATTTCATTTAAACAAAAAAGCTGCAGATTTTTCATCTGCAGCTTTTTTGTTTGATTACCATGTACCCTATATAATAGGATAGAATCAATAAACTTCCGATTATAAGAACAATAGAATACTCTGACATTTTTATCCCACCCAAAATAGATTTGTAAGTGCTTAAACATCATTAATTTACCACGCCACCAAACTAGATGCAGTGATAAAATTAACACCTTTATAATTGAAGTGTGAACATTTTTTGAATCTATTTGTCAGAGGTCTTTACTATCCGGCCAATGAATTGTCCCCTTTTTGAAGTTTATATAATTGGTAATATTTTCCCTTTTCCATCATCAATTCATCATGTGTACCGCGCTCAACGATTTTCCCGCGATCAAGTACTAGGATTTGATCGGCATTGCGAATGGTTGATAATCGATGGGCAATGATAAAGGTGGTTCTGCCCTTTTTCAAAACATCCATTGCTTCTTGTATAATCATTTCCGTTTCCGTGTCAATACTGGATGTTGCTTCATCAAGGATTAAGATAGCTGGATCAAAGGCAAGGGCACGGGCAAAGGAAATTAACTGACGCTGACCACTCGACAAGGTACTTCCTTTTTCAATGACGGGCTCATCATATCCATTCTCCAAGTTTTTAAAGACCTGATCTGCACCCACGTCTTTTAATGCCTTCTCTACTATTTCTCTTGTAATAGCCGGATCATTGAGACTGACATTGGAAGCAATGGTTCCCGTAAATAAATACGGATCCTGAAGGACAATTCCCATATGATCCCGAATCGATTGCCGGGGAATTTGTGTAATATCCTGACCATCAATAAGAATTTTGCCTTTTTCACAATCATAAAAGCGGAATAACAAATTCATAATCGAACTTTTACCAGAACCAGTGTGTCCTACTAAAGCAATGGTTTGACCTTGGTGTGCTTCAAAATCAATATCCTTAAGCACATATTCACCGGGTTTATATCCAAAAGAAACATTGTCAAACTTAACATTGCCTTTAAATCTTGTCATTCTTTCTTTGCTAACATCTTCACCAGGTTCATCCAATAACCTAAAGACTCTTTCACCGGCAACTAGTGCCTGCTCCAAGTTTGCCAATTGGTTGACAATTCCTTGAACCGGGTTAAACAGCCTGTTAATATAGTCCACAAACGCATACAGCACCCCGAGCGAGATGATTGCTGACGGGTCAAGCGATTGCAAGCCAAAGTACCAAATAAATGCAACAAAGACTAAATTTCTTAATATCCCAACTAAATTATGTGACGTTAATGCATTCAAACTTAACAGTTTATTTTGATAAGTGAAGTGCTCGGTATTTAGCTTTTCGAAATCCTCTTCTGTCTCTTTTTCCCTCCTAAAGGACTGAATAATACTCATTCCGCCAATGGATTCGTTAATCATGGCATTAATATCGCTGATTCTTGACCGAATGACATGATTGTATTTGGAGGCAAATTTTCTATAGAAAATCATCCAGGCATAAAGAATCGGCAGTAATAATAAACAGATGGCCGCCAGCTTTGCATTTAAAAGGAAAAGGGCAATATAAATCCCTGTGATATAAATAGCACTCGTAAAGAACGTTGCCAGAACCATAACATAAAGCTCCCGAATGGCTTCGGTATCATTTGTGATCCTCGCCACCACTTTACCTGCAGGCAGGTTATCAAAATATTGAATAGGCAGCCGCTGTATATGACCAAATACATCCTCCCGCATTTTTTGAATGATACGGTTTGCAGATTTCTGCAATAAAAACCGCTGGCCATACTGGAAAATGGCAGATATGACTAATAGAACAAGATAAACGATTAACAGCTGAACGATTCCCGGAATTTCCAATTGATAAAATGCTTTTAACTCTGATACTGACAGTACTTCTGCTTTATATTCTGCTGTCTCTGAACCCTTCTTTATCGTTAAAATTCCATTATCGAAGTTTCTCTTCCCATCGAATTCAAGCTTTTGATCCATAATGACAAATTTTGCTTCTGTCTGTAAAATCTGAATCCGCTTGCCTCTTTCTTCTTCTTTAGCAAAATTGGTTTCCTTTTTGTAAAAACTACCCTTATACTCTGCAGTATCTATCCCTTTTTCTGTTTCATACCAAACAGACTCAATTCCCAAAATGTGATCGTCGATAATATTTTTTGCAATAAATGGACCTGCTAAATCTGTAACAACAGCGATTGTCAACATGAACAAAGCAGTAAAAATAATTCTCTTAAAGGTAACAGCATACTGTATTAATCTTCTTCCTGTGTTCATGCAATCACCTCTTCTTCTGCATTGTTTTCGACCTGTTGGCGGAAAAACTGTTCTTTATACCATCCATCCTGTTGAAGAAGCTCCTGGTGTGTTCCTTTTTCAACAATTTTTCCTTCATCGAATACAAGGATTAAATCAGCATGTTCAACAGCAGACATTCTGTGAGTCGTAATGATTGTCGTTTTTTCTTTTCGAACATGACGGATATTATCAATAATTTGTTTTTCTGTTTTAGCGTCGACAGCTGATAAGGAATCATCCAAAATTAATATTTCCGGATTTCGAATCAGTGCCCGCGCAATCGATATCCTTTGTTTTTGTCCTCCTGAAAGAGCAATTCCCTTCTCCCCCACAAGAGTGTTCAAACCTTCAGGAAGCATCTGTAAATCTTTACGCAATGCTGCAAGCTCAATGGCTTTCTCCAATTCGGGTTCAGAAGCTTCTTTGTTTCCAAACAAGATATTTTCCTTAATCGTTCTTGAGAAAAGAATATGATCCTGCGGGACATAACCAATCCAGTTCCGCACTTGTGAAAGGGACTGTTCCTGTAACCTTACATTCGAAATGGATATCTCACCTGTTCCTAATGGATATTGCCTTAGAAGCTGCTTAATAAAGGTGGTTTTCCCACTTCCCGTCCTGCCGACAATTCCTAATGTCTGCCCTTTCAACAATTCAACATTGATTTTCTGTAAGTTATCAAATTTGGAAGAAGGGTACCGGAAATTCACCTTACTGTATTGAATTATGTCAGGTGAATCGATATCTACAGGATTGGCAGGCGTTTCTACAACTTCTTTGAATGCCAATGTTTCATTTACCCTATCAAGTGAAGCGTTTCCACGCTGCATTACATTAATTAACTCGCCAATCGCAAACATCGGCCAAATTAACATTCCAAGATAGACATTAAACGCCACAAGGTCACCCAAAGTGATGGCCTGGTTAAATACTAAAAAGGCTCCATACCCTAATCCGATCGAATAGCTGATTCCCACCAGGATTTTAATCGTTGGGTCAAATAATGAATCAATTCTTGCTACCTTTAAATTCTTTGAATACACATCTTCTGTTAACTGATGAAACCTTCCTGCATCCGCATCCTCTTGAACATAGGCACGGATTACTCTTACACCCGCAACAGATTCAAGTACCCGGTCATTTAATTCTCCAAATGCATCTTGTGCTTCCGTAAAACGGAGATGAATCTTTTTTCCATAAACTTGAATGATATAGGCCATAATCGGCAGCGGAAGGATAGCTGCAATCGTCAGCTTCCAACTTATCAATATTCCCATTGTGATAATTAGTGTCAACATCCACACACTTGAATCTACCAATGTTAATATCCCAAAACCCGCCGTGATGGAAATCGCTTTTAAATCATTTGTTGCCCGTGCCATTAAATCTCCCGTCCGGTTTTTCTCGTAAAAAGTCGGTGACATGGACAATAAATGTTTCATAAATCTTGACCTTAATTTCCTTTCAACAAGGAAAGCCCCGCCAAATAATCCGTATTGCCATATATACGTAATTCCATAAGATAAAATCATGATGATGAAAAGATAGCCTACATAACGAAAAATGGTAGAGCTGCTCATACTCCCTGTATGAATATCATCAATCGCTGCACCGATTATTTTGGGCGGCAAGATATCGAGTATCCCGACCAGTATTAACAACGCAATCGAAATGGTATACCTTTTCCAATTTTCTTTGAAGAACCAATTTAATTTTTTTAACACCGAGAACATGCTGTATTCCTCCTTATTGTCGTTACTAACTAACCGCTTTCTATCTCTCCATTTTTGTGTGCCAGTCTTACTTCGGTAATGTTAAACATTTGATTTTCCTCCTTTTGGTATCCTTGTCTCTTGATTTGCGCTCCAATCAAAAAGGCATACCGCAAGTGTGCAGTATGCCTCATAAAAAAGACAAAAAAACACGGATTACGAGTAGACGTAACCTGTGCTGTCTTCATCTTAATATGCCCATAGAAAGACTAATAAAAAAGGACACAAATAGGACAGGTTACATTTCGATATTTAGCTGCGCGTTGGTTCTTTTTCAATACAATCATTTTGTAACCCTCCTTTTTCCTTATTTTCCATTCTTTGTTAGATTATCACCCGTTTATTTAAATGTCAATTCCCATTTTTCAGAATAGTCTTCAGGTTTTTTTGATCCTGCGATGAAATATTTTCCGGACAAAGATCAAGTAAAATATCGTTGGCATCGGGGCTTGAATCATTCCTATAATTCCCCAGAGCCAATAGTTATGATTGTGTTTCCTAGCATTTAGAAATAAAAATATGCTCTGAATAAGTAATATGACAACCACCATCAAGATAACAGGCAATGAGTACTCACCATTCATTTTCATGAGCTTTCAACCTTCTTTTTTAAACCAGCTCCTGTATAAAAAACAATAAATACTGTGGAAAATATTTGGAGGATAAGGAAAATGACCGGCATCTGATAGAGTGAAACAATTATAATACTTAAAATAATAAAGGCAATCATGATAAAAAGAGATAGTTCTTTTATGAGTTTTTTTCGGGATTTCTCCTTCTCTGTTACAACTATATTTTCAAACCATTGCAGGTCTGGTGTGAATACGGGAAAACGTTCGATTTTGTCTAGTCCTTCTTGTAGTTCTTGAACAGCTCTCATATCCTGTTTATTTTGTAGTTCGCCGCCCTTGATGATTATGTTCTGTTTCTTCATCTAGTTTCAGCTCCCTTCTCACTGTCTTAATCCCATTATGTATCCGCGATTTAACTGTTCCCGGTGATACCCGCATCCATTCACCGATTTCATCATATGAATATCCATAATAATGTTTTAAAACAATAGGCACCCGAACGTCTTCCTTTAATCTCCCGAGTGCCTCTAAGGCGTCATTCCATTCTTCATTTCTGCTATCAAAATGCCATTTCAATTTTCGAAACGCTTCCTCCTGCCCTTTCCAGCTTTTTTCACGTTTTTGTTTCCTGCATTGGTCAATGTATGTATTGGTGGCAATCGAAATGAGCCAAGTTGAAAACTTACTTTGACCATTATAAAGCTGTATTTTCTGCACGCATTTTGCCATGGTTTCCTGGGCTAATTCTTCTGCTATATCGGGATTCATTGTAATTTTCATTAAATATTTTACAAGGAATGGATAATTTTCTTTAAACAACATGGCAAATGAAAGATGGTCTCCCTCTTTTGCACTTTTTATTAACGGGTCCATTCGTCTTGCCCTCTCTTTCCCCCATCATCCCTCTAATTTCAACTTCCTTTATTAGACGTAACAAAATTGATTTCGTTCACCTTTCTTCATTAATTTTAACAAAAACGGCACGGATGTCTCCGTGCCATATGTTATGGGTTTATATTTGGTCCTATTTTTCTCCATCTCTTTTCCCACTTTTCCTTTTGCTTTTTCCATCTTTTCTCCCACTTGTTTTCACCCTGTGGAATCCGGTTATCATTTCCTATTCTAAGCTTCTTGTCTTCTTTCCTTTCTACCTTCTTTATAAAAGAATCTATATGTGGTACTCCAAAGCTTACCGATGGAAGACCTTTTAATGCTTGGTTCATGACTTCACGAAATACAATAGCTGCACCTGTGCTGCTCGTGGATTTTAGGTAATGTTTTTCATCGGTTTTATCATATCCGACCCATATCGCTCCAACTAGCTGTGGGGTATATCCTACAAACCATTGGTCCTTTACACCATTTACTCCCTCAAACGGGACTTGAGTCGATCCTGTTTTACCCGCCATTTCTCTCCCAGACAGCAGGGCATTTTTTCCCGTCCCGTCTTCCACCACACTAAGCAGCATAGAGGTAATTTGTTCTGCTACTTCTTTTCCCGTTACTTGCTCCTTGTCCTCTTGCCACTCGGCTGCAACATTACCGTCTCGATCAAGGATTTTTTTGATCACATGTGCCTTTGTGCGAATACCCTGATTGGCAAACACTGAGTAAGCCTCGGCCATTTGTAATGGGGATACTCCCCTTTCAACACCACCAAGCGCTATAGATAAATTCCTATCACCAGTTTCTAACGAAATCCCAAAACGCTTGATAGAATTTAACCCTTTTTCAATTCCGATATGATTTAAAAGCCATACCGCAGAAACATTTTTAGAAAGTTTTACAGCCTCATACATAGGTACTTCCCCATCATACTTGTGATTATAATTCCTTGGTTCATACTCCCCAAAACTCATAGGCTCGTCTTTTAACATATCGGTTATTTTCCAGCCTTCTTCGATGGCCGGAGTGTAGACCGCGAGTGGTTTAAATATAGAGCCGGGTTGTGCTTTTAAATGTGTTGCCCGATTATACCCCCTAAAGGTGTGTTCACCCCTCCCGCCTACAAGGGCCCGAATTCCTCCCGTTTCCGGATCTACCAGAATCCCGCCGCTTTCAACTAAACCTTCTGTCCCACGAGGAAATAGTTTGTCATTTTGAAAGGTTTCTTCCATGGCTTCCTGCATAGCCGGATCCAACTCTGTATAAATTTGATAGCCGCCTGTGAGCAGCTCTTCCTGAGTTAGTCCATAAACATTTATTGCTTCTTCAAATACTTGGTCAACATAATAAGGGAATTTACCTTTAAATGGGTCAGTTCCCAGTTCATTTAAAATGACTTTTTCACTCTTAGCCTGCTGATATTGTGCATTTGTTATAAAGCCTTTCTCTTTCATTTGCATTAATACAACATTACGCCTTTCAGTTGCTTTTTCGATATACTTATTGGGATTTAATGCAGAAGGCGCCTTAATTAAACCAGCCAAGAGGGCCGATTCACTAATGGAGAGGTCACTAACCTCCTTAGCCAAAAAATGACGGGCAGCCTGTTTTATCCCCCATGCACCATCACCAAAATAAATTTGATTTAAGTACATTTGAAGGATTTCCTCTTTTGTATATTGCTCTTCTATCTTCATGGCCAAAAATACTTCATCCAATTTTCTTTTAAGGGTTTTTTGTGAAGTCAACAGCGTATTTTTGGTGAGCTGCTGGGTTATAGTGCTCCCTCCCTCCACCATTCCTCCTGCCTTGATATCACGAATTAGTGCTCTTGCGATTCCGATCATATCAAAACCGTGATGCTCGTAAAAACGGTGGTCCTCTATGGCAATAACCGCATTTTTCAGCGTCTCTGGAACTTCTTTGATAGAAACCCCTTCGGTTTTATGAGAGGATATTTTACTGGCTATATTTCCATTTTTATCAAGGAAAACAGTTGCCTGTGGAAGTTCATTTCTCAAGGAAGAGATATCTGCCTCTGAGAAGTAAGCATAGATGATACTAAGAAACCCTAAAACAAAAAGGGATAAAGATAATACCAATACTTGGTTCATGTGCCAGCGTTTCCAATTACTAAAAAGATTATTAATCATTACAAACGACAAACCCTCCTATTGGATTGTTTAACCTGTGAAAGTCCTCAACTTCTTTTTCCCTAATCTGGTAAAATTTACTCTCAAATAAAAGGAAAAGCCCTCGATAAATTCGAGAGCTTTTCCTTTTATTTATGAATTTGTATCATCATTCTTTGCAAGTTCTTTTAAACGCTGTTTTGTTAACTTTTCATCAAAGCTGCTAAAAACTCGATAATGCTGCTCGTCTAGAATACGAAAATGCTTACTTAATATATTCTGTTGAAGGATGAAGCCATTTTTCCTCGAAATTTCCTTCCACCAAATACGGCCGCCAAAGGTTTTCATTCGGCGGTAGTCAATTCCTTCACGGGCAACTGTCTCCAAAACCTCGAGTGGTTCATTACCAAATAAAAATTGGACGGTTTCTGTTTCTCGAAATAATGCGCATATAGAGACAACGGTAGACCATCCGGCAAGGACTCTGCCTTTTTCGATTTGCACCAATGTTTTCTTGGATACACCGATAATTTCAGCCATTTTATCTTGAGTGTACCCAGCTTCAGTGCGTATCAATCTCAATTTCTCGGAAACGAGTCTAATAATTTCATCTCTATTCATAAATAACCTTCCTTTGCAGCCATCTAGTGTAATTTTACACAACTTTCTTCGCTAATAAAAGAAAAAACTGCTATTTTTAACTTAATAGCAGTTTGATCGTTTTATTTTGGAGGAATTCCACATTGACTAGTGCAGGTTATAACCGACCCACATTTGATATATTTACAATTTTCCCTCTATCCCCAACCTTAACAGACCCAAACATATTATCACCCTTCTATATATTAATTTAGAATGATTATCTTTATTTATAAGGTAATTCTATCATGAGTAAATATGGAAAATGTGACAAATATCCGAATTATTCGGTTACCATCCTTGTTTGGTTGGTTAGATTTTCATAGAATTAAGATATGGTTTTTTTAATAATATAAAGGAAGTGGATTATGATTATTCACGCAAGGCCGCTGCCACTTGAAATACTATTATTACGGTATTTATCTAGAAGAATGGAATTCTCTGAAAGTGAACTGATAAACTATCAATATCTTGAAAAAGGATATGAAGGAGAATTGAGGAGTGATGAATGGTTACAAGGGCTCACTGACCAATGGCTTGTATTACACGGATTATTATTAGAATATAACGGGTCCAAGTTTCAAATTGATACGCTGATTATTGCATATGAAAAGATTTACATATTGGATATAAAAAACTATGAAGGTGACTATTATCTTGATGGTGATAAATGGTATAAAAAAACAAATTCTAACCTCAAGAACCCGCTGCACCAGTTGATTAGATGTCAAACCGAGCTGCGGAAATTACTCCAAAGTATTGGTTATAATTATCCGATTGAAGCCTATCTTATCTTTAATAACCCCGAATTTCACTTATACACAACCACCATACATTCAAACATTATTTTCCCAACACAATTAAAACGCTTTTTGAAAAAATTAAATAGGCGTCCTATGAAACTTAATCAAAGACATCACAAATTAGCTGAACAACTAGCAGCACTTCACATTGTTGAATCCCCATACTCACGCGTACCTGCCTATCATTTTACCACCCTAAAAAAAGGTATGTTTTGTCTTATATGCTATTCTATCTACACTGATGTAAGTAAAGATTTATGTATTTGTAATCATTGCGGCTGCATTGAAGGAGTAGATGATGCAGTTTTGAGGAACGTAGAGGAATATATTCTCCTTTTTCCTGATCGGATAATTACAACGAAAGACATATATGAATGGTGTGGATGTATTTTATCTAAAAAGGTTATACGAAGGGTTTTATCAAAAAACTATACACTAAAAGGGTTTGGTCCTTCTTCAAATTTTGTTATTAAGTAAACAACTCTAAGGGGTAATTAAGGATTAAATAGCGCCTTGTTACTCCTTTTTTCCAGTTTATCTTCCTTCTCGGGCATCTTTCCTTCCGAATGATTCCCGCTTATACAGTTTTTCCTCCGTCTCGGGCATCTTTCCTTCTGAATGATTCCCGCTTATACAGTTTTTCCTCCGACTCGGGCATCTTTCCTTCCGAATGATTCCCGCTTATACAGTTTTTCCTCCGACTCGGGCATCTTTCCTTCCGAATGATTCCCGCTTATACAGTTTTTCCTCCGTCTCGGGCATCTTTCCTTCCGAATGATTCCCGCTCATACAGTTTTTCCTCCGACTCGGGCACCTTTCCCTTTGAATGATTCCCGCTCATACAGTTTTTCCTCTGCCCCGGGCATCTTTCCTTCCGAATGATTCCCGCTCATACAGTTTTTCCTCCGCCCCGGGCATCTTTCCTTTTGAATGATTCCCGCTCATACTGTTTTTCCTCTGCCCCGGGCATCTTTCCTTCCGAATGATTCCCGCTCATACAGTTTTTCCTCCGACTCGGGCATCTTTCCTTCCGAATGATTCCCGCTCATACAGTTTTTCCTCCGACTCGGGCATCTTTCCTACCGAATGATTCCCGTCTAGCCAGTTTTGCCCCCTCATCGGGTATCTTTCCACCAGCAATTCCAGTTGTTTCTGGTATCTTATTTCACAACCAAAAAACTAAAAAAAGAAAGGCCTGGTAACCTTTCTTTTACTTCATCATTTTTTTGGGTGCTGCACTTATGACTAGAATCACAATAATGGCGCTGACGATAAAACTTGGAAGCATGTAGGTTCCATTATAGATGATGGAATATACTGCAACTGGCTGGCCTTCGGGTGCATATTCCCCGAAAAATACAATCCCGGAGAAAACATGAGCCACATAACGGAGAAAGCTCCCAACAAAGGTTCCCAGAATCGTACTAATAACCCACAGCTTCTTTTTATCTTCTCTTAATCCGCGCTTCACCTGCGAAGCAAAAATCCCAGCTAATCCCACAACGGCAAACGCCACTCCATAATCAACGAGCCCCTGAACAATCGTGTAAATCTGTGAAAAGCCCAGTATAAACTGAAGAAGGCCCAGTAAAAACCCGGATAAAACGCCGCCTTTAATCCCCCAGCGGAAAGCGATAATAAAAATGGGAACCATCCCAATCGAAATGGAACCACCTTGAGGCCATATCTTAAAAGACATTAATCCAGATATATAGTCCAATAAAAAGGCTAGTGCAGTAAAAACCGCCACCTCAACTAAAAATAATGTATTACTCTTCTTTTGCTGCATATGACCACTCCTCTTTTTTTCCACAAAAAAAAGCAATGCACGACGGTTTGGTTGGTCTGCATTGCTTTTTACCGGCAAACCACATCCCTACGTTAGGATTAACTAACAGGTTCATAGGGTCAGAACGTATCGTTCACTCTCAGCCGCCTGCAGCAGCTCCCCCTGTGGAAGTATTCAAATGATTTTACAAAAAGTACTATACTATTGTTTTGATATTTTTACAAGGTGTAACTTTCTCTCATGTTATAATTGATTTAATACTTTGAATTTTGATAGAAATTACCTACTTTTCTTAAAAGGTTTTTTAGTTTGTATCACGAATTTTTAAAGGAGTCTGGAGAGCTTATAGGAGGAAAATAATATGTTATCTGATTTACAAACTGATTTAATTGCTTTTTATGAAAAAAATAAAGAGAGTTTAATCCGCGAGTGGGAACGTTCAATTGTCATTTCTAAAGGTGACCCATATAAAGAGAAAATCCGTAACAATGGCATTGCCATTTTTAATATCATTCTAAATATGCATAAAATGACCGAACAGGAACTGTTAGACTTGATTCATTCCTATGCAATAGAAATTTCCGAAGAACGGGCAATGGCCAATATTAATATTGGTGATTTTGTTTATAATGTCAATCTTGGCCGGACCGTTTTATATAGTTATTTTAGCAAGGCAGGTATACCATGGTCCGAACTGCAAGAGGAAATGAATAGAATTAATTTCTGTTTTGATAAATTCCTTTATTATGCCGTTACCCATTATACGGAAGCGAAGAACAAAATTATTGAAGAAAAAACAATGTTTATCGATTCCACACACCAAGACCGTTTAACACTTCTCGGCCAAATGACCTCAAGTTTTATACATGAATTCAGGAACCCTCTAACATCTATTCAGGGTTTTATACAACTTCTCAAAGCTGATTATCCAAATATGAAATATCTCGATATTATTTCGAGCGAACTTGACCAGCTTAATTTTCGAATATCACAATTTCTCCTTCTTTCCAAAAAAGAACTAATCGGAAAAGAAAAGGAAAAGTTTAACCAAAATCAATTAATCGATGAAGTTTTAAATTTCCTATATCCTAGCATCTTGGATGGTAAAGTTAAGATTAAAAAAGATTTAATTGAAAATATCTTACTTGTTGGATATGCGGATGAAATTAGACAAGTGTTTATTAATATTATTTTCAATGCAATTGATGTTTTAACACATTACCGAAACCCGAACCCAACCATTGAAATTAGCAGTTCTTTAGAACAGGGCACTTATGTAAAGGTGAATATTTCAAATAATGGGCCTATGATTCCGGCTGAACTTAGCAAAACCATCTTTGAGCCCTTTTTCACTACAAAGAAGCTCGGTACAGGCCTCGGATTGTTTGTATGCAAAGAAATTATTGAAAAGCATAAAGGTGAATTAACCTGTAACTCCACTCCTGAAATCACCACCTTCACGATCAAATTACCTATTGTAAGTGGAGGATATGAAATAAAATAACAAGGAAATAATCCCACCTCCATTGGAGGGGTGGGATTATTCGTCCATTACATTTTGCTTTATTTGAAAATTTAGTCTTTTTGAAAGCATACAGCCGAGCCTATTTCCATAAACTAATAATATCAACTTCTATTCTAACTAGGTCGTTTGACTGTACCGTTTTATTTTTATATAATAATTGTTAATTTTACCATAGCGGGGTGTTTACAGTTACCGTTTAATGAGATTAAGAGAAAATAAGATTAATAATCTTGAAATGTCACGGGCTAATTTTTGAAATTACTAGGAGGTGACTCCTTACTCGTAGGTACGAGCTAAGGAAATTTATTTGGACATATTTAACTTGGTTATTATAGCCATTTTAATTGCTTTAACTGCCTTTTTTGTTACTTCAGAATTTGCCATTGTCAAAATTCGAAGTTCAAGAATTGATCAGTTAATTGAGGAAGGTAGTTCTAGTGCTCTTTCAGCTAAAAACGTAATTTCAAATCTGGATGAATATCTTTCTGCCTGTCAATTAGGAATTACGATTACTGCCCTTGGTTTAGGCTGGATCGGTGAATCCACCATCGAACAACTCTTAACACCTGTTTTCCGCGGAATGGATATCCCAGAAAGCGTCACACATGTATTATCAATTGGGATTGCATTTGCAACGATTACGTTTCTACATGTTGTGGTTGGAGAACTGGCACCTAAAACATTGGCAATTCAGAAGGCTGAATTGATCACACTTCTGGTCTCACGTCCGCTTATATTCTTTTATAAACTGATGTTTCCGTTTATTTGGTTATTAAATGGATCAGCACGGATTGTGACTAGTTTGTTTGGTCTAAAGCCCGTATCTGAAAGCGAAATGGCCCATACAGAGGAAGAACTACGCATTATCCTTTCTGAAAGCTTCAAAAGTGGCGAAATAAATCAATCTGAGTTTAAGTATGTGAATAAAATATTCGAATTTGATAACCGGATCGCCAAAGAAATCATGGTTCCTCGAACGGAAATTGTATCGTTATCAAAAGACGACACATTAGATACGTTTATTCAAGTGATCCGCGAGGAAAAGTTTACAAGATACCCGATTATTGATGGTGATAAAGACCATATAATTGGTTTAGTGAATATTAAAGAAATGGTCACCGATTTGATTGGCAGCGATGATGCATCCATCAAGACACTTGAATACTATACCCGCCCCATCATTAGAGTAATAGAAACCATTCCAATACATGATTTGCTTGTAAAAATGCAAAAAGACCGTGTTCACATGGCGATCCTAATGGATGAATACGGCGGAACATCTGGTCTTGTCACGGTTGAAGATATCCTTGAAGAAATTGTTGGCGAAATTCGTGATGAATTTGATTCTGATGAAATACCAATGATTCGAAAAATAAATGAGAACCATTATATTATCGACTCAAAAGTTTTAGTAAGCGAGATTAATGACTTATTAGGGGTTGATATTGATGATGAAGATATTGATACAATTGGGGGATGGATTTTAACAGAAAATTACGAGGCGCAAGAAGGCGACTCAATCCACCACGAATCCTACACCTTTAAAATATTGGATATGGAGGAACACCATATAAAATATATTGAAGTAACAAGAAAAATAAGTGGTGAAGAAGAAAGCTCACCAAACATTGCCTTATCAAAATCAGAAGTGATGTCTTAAATATTTAAGCTAAACAGGCCAAATCAAATTTGGGCTGTTTTTTTGTGCAAAATCCCCTTATTGTCCAATCACAAGTATAAAAAGCACCATATTCTATAGTAAAGTAAAGGAGGGATTTCTAATGGAATTAATCATGTTATATGTTGCATCAATACTGGCTGGATTTGGCTTACTAAATCTTCCAGAGGTATCATTTTTAGGCGTTTTAGATCCACTATTTGATATCGTTGGAGCACTTTCAGTAGTAGTATTCTCTTTTGGATTAGTCTTTAAGGGCGTAAAATCATTTTTTGGTAAATAATCGTAAGCGGTTGCAATTATAACTTTAAAAAGCAGCAAAAAGGTCAGAATTTTTCTGACCTTTTTGCTGCTTTCATTTATTACCTTGTTTTTAATATAAAAATATTTTCAATGTTTTTTTCAATAGTTTATAACTCCTTTGTAGTATTAACTAAGTTTAACACGCATATATAATCTAATGATGGTGCATTATTGATAACTATGTGAACGACTATTAGCCAATTTGTGAACTCTTCATAAACACTACCGACACTCGTTAAAGTAAGTGAACATTATCACAGGCAAATCAATCAAAACATATTACTCTTTAACCAGAGAGAAATCCTAACGCATTTACTTTCAAACAAAACGAAAAGGCTGGTGTTTAATTATGTTTATTTCAATTGACGAAAAAGCTGCTTCATGGTTTACAAAGGAATTTGAATTTACAAAGCCATTGGCAATTAGAATGTATCCTCAATATTCAGGTTTTGGAGAAAAGCATAAAGGATATATGCTGGCATTTTCGGCAGAAACACCAACAAATGCAGAGTTTACTCAAAAGATTAATGGAATTACATTTTATGTTGAAGGAAATGATATTTGGTTTTTTGAAGATACGGAAACCTATTTGTCCGTTAACAGCCCATTAGATGAAATTCAAATAACTTACAAAGAAATTTTTCCAATCAATTAAATCATCCTACAATTCAGGGCTGCCTTCATCCAAGGCAGCCCCTGCTTTTTTAGCAAATTATATTATTCGGAAAATTAATAATAGATAGATAACTATGTTGCAATAATATCTGATTAAACATATAATAAAAACGGGAAAACTAATGTAACGAATAAAAATAAGTGTTTAGGGAGGGCTGCAAAAATGGAAACCCTTTCAACAAACATATTTTGGGGCATAACAATAGTTTTAGCAGCTATTGCAGGACTTGTTCTTTTTCTTAAGTATTACAAAAGACAGCCTGATACAAAGGTAACTGCACCTAAAGCCAATGAATTGCTAACAGAATTCTCTACTATCGATGTAACGGCAGAACAAGTACGAAAGGCCGTCAGGCAGTATTCTGATAACTTGCCAAAAGGTGTTTATCGAACCATTATTGTTAAGGATGATAATAGTATCGATTTTAGTCAGCTGGTGCATATCTTAGGCGGTATTCCTGAAAAAAAATATTATATGTCTAAGGAGACATATGACCTTTTTGAAGAGCATGAAAGTAAAATAGCTATTGAAATGGACTTAGTTCAAAAAGCAGTAGATTTATACGTAAAGGAACGAAAAGAGTTTCCTATGCTTAGGTTTGATCCGGATAGACGTGTAAACTATTACCAATTAATTCAGGAGCATTATCTTAAAACAGCTCCCGAAACACAGTTTTATATAACCAACCTGGACGGGCTCATCACTCATATCAAACCAGAAAAAAGGAAAAAAGAAAGCTCCTCTCAATAATTTATGAGGAGTTTTTTTTTGCTTTTTTTAAGGTTATTGAGATAATAGCAGTGATAATATTTTTTGGAAAAAGTTGAGGGATTAAAAGATGTCGAAGAAAAAAAAATCAAAATCGCAGCACTTAGCGACGATTTCGCTGGCCGTTATGGGAGCTGGTTTTATTGCTACTATCCCATTTCAAGATACAATATGGGGGAAAATCCTCCAAGGAGGGTTTGAAGCTGGTTTGGTAGGCGGCCTTGCAGACTGGTTTGCCGTAACAGCATTATTCCGCCATCCATTAGGCTTACCTATACCTCATACTGCTCTATTGCCAAAAAATCGGGACCGAATCATTGCGGCGATTATTTCAATGCTTGAAAATGACTGGCTTACAAAGGAAAGCATTCGTAATAAAATATCTGGTATTCCGTTTACCAAGAAATTATTCTCATTGGCCGAAAAAGAAGTATCGAGCAAAACGGTTAAACAAATGATAATCAGTGCTATTAAGCACTTAATCACTACAATTGATTCGAAGAAAATCGCTCCACTCATTGAGAAAGAATTGAAATCTAAACTGATTGATTTGGATATTGGACGTTATCTACCGCTCGCAATCGATCAATTACTGCACAGAAAGTACGATGAGAAAGCACTTGATTTTGTTCTTAAAGAAATAGATGACTGGGCCGGGAAAGACAGCACCAAAGACAGACTCGGAAGAATGGCTGTTGATGCACTTGAAAATATAAAGACTGATGGTTTTATGCAATTCGCCTTAAAGTCGTTTACCAATATCATCAACGAAGAAAAGCTCGGAAACATTATCCAGAATCTCATCCAAAAAGGGGTTGACAGCTTCCGGGACCCGTTTAATCAAAATAGACAAACATTACTTTTCCATATCAATACCAAGCTGCAAAATATGAAAATAGATCAAAATCTTGCTGCAGAATTAAACAACTTAAAAGATCATATTTTATCTAATTGGGAACCAGAAGAAATAATAGTGGATTACCTGGATGAAATGAAACAAAAAGCGATTGATTGGGTTGAGAAGCCTGATTTTTATGAGGACTACCTGCTTCCTCAACTAACAACTGCTATCTCTAATTTAAGAACCGATGAAGAAAAAGTTGAAAAGCTGGAGTCTTGGATCCAACAACAAATTTCTATTTTTGTTGAGAAGAACCATGCGAAAATTGGGAAACTAGTAGAGGAAAATCTCCAAAAGCTGGACAATAAAACCCTTATTGAAATGGTTGAAACTAATGTTGGAAAAGACCTGCAATGGATTCGTGTAAACGGAGCTGTCTGTGGATTTATTATTGGACTTTTCCTAGTTGGACTAAAGTTAATATTTTAATAAAAGCTGCCATAGCTTTAATGGCAGCTTTTCCATTAGTGCTGCTTTTCCAATACGGTTTAAGTATATTCACCAAATCACTGTATACCCTAATAGAAAAGTAATAACAATGGGGTGTAAACATGCGAAAAACATTCATTATTACTATTATCATTTTCTTAACAGGCTTCCTCCAATGCCATGTTTTATCTGTTTCTGCAGCTTCACAAATAAAAGAACCAATAAGGGGGATTTATCTAAAAGCTTCTAATACAAAAGGACCAAAGTTTCAACAATTACTTTCACTTATTAAAAATACAGAATTAAATGCCATGGTTGTTGATATTAAAGATGATGATGGCAACCTTACTTTCATACCCTATAAAAATTCTCCTTATTATCCTGTCAGCAAGGCATACATTACTAACCCTTCGGAATTAATGAATACATTTAAGGAAAATAACATTTACCCAATTGCAAGGATCGTTGTCTTTAAGGACAATATGTTAGCAAACCGAAATCCGGGTTTATCATTTAAGACCAAAACGGGAGTTTGGAAAAATACCCGGGGTGACTCTTTTACAAATCCTTTCCTTAAAGAAGTTTGGGATTATAATATTGGGGCAGCTATTGAAGCAGCAAAATTGGGATTTAAAGAAATACAATTTGATTATGTCCGGTTTCCAGAGAAATTTGAAACCTTTGAGGGGCAGCTTACTTATAACAAAGGCAGGTTTCAACAGATTAATGGCCGGGAGCGGGTATTGGCTGTTTCTGAATTTGTGAAATACGCGCGTGAAAAATTACTTCCGTATAAGGTTAAGATATCAGTCGATGTTTTTGGAAATACGACTGTTATTCCTGAAGCAAAGGGAATTGGTCAGAATTTCACGGAAATTGCGAAACACCTTGATGTTGTTTCGGCCATGATCTACCCAAGTCATTGGAACGGTATTTTTGGAATTGCCAAGCCTGATTTAGAGCCCTTCAGATTGGTGGAAGGATATGCAAAGGTTGAAAAAGACCGGCTTAAAGCACTACAAAACCCTCCTGTTTCCAGACCATGGCTTCAAGATTTTACGGCCACGTGGCTCGGTAAAGGAAATTACAAAGTTTACGGAAAAGCAGAAATTGAGGCTCAAATAAAAGCTTTACATTCTCAAGGAATAGAAGAATTCCTCCTTTGGAACGCAAGTAATAACTACACTCCTAATGTTGACTATACTCCATATTAAATATAAAAAGGCAGCCTTGGCTGCCTTTTTATTACATATATTTACGATGAACACCTTTCCCATCAAAGGAAAATAGCATTCTTCTATCTTCTATCATCGTTTCAATATGAACTGGTCTTCCCCATAGCTGGTGGATATATGGAAGAACTTTTTCCAAGTATTTTATGTCTAATTCAATTCCTTCATACCAATGCTTTAAGTAGAGCTCTCCACTTTTTAAGTAATCCCCATCATTTACTGTAATATAAGGAAAACCTCCGTTTACCCTCATATTGACCAGCTGGTCGCGGACATGTTCCCATTGTTTATCAACGATTTTATAATCCCGTCCCTGTTTTTGAAATAGATACATATCTTCCCGCATCACAAGGTCTTTATTTAAGTAGTTGCGGAGGAAAGAAATATCTGATTCTACTTCACGAACTTCAAACATTTTCTCCCGGCCGGAACCAGGTGTAACCCCTCTTCGAATCATTTCCTCTGTTGGATTATTATAGCGTTCCTCAATGTCCTCAAAAATTTTAATCCCCAGATAATACGGGTTAATTCCTGTTTTTGATGGCTGGACAACACCAGCGTTTAATTTGGCAAATTCAATGGCTTCGCCGCTTGTTAAATCCATTTCCCTGATAATCCGCTGGTGCCAATAAGAGGCCCAGCCTTCATTCATGATTTTTGTCTCCAGCTGCGGCCAAAAATACAGCATCTCCTCACGCATCATGGTTAAAATATCGCGCTGCCAATCTTCAAGTTCCCTGCTGTAAGATTCAATAAATAACAATAGATCTTTTTCTGGCTTTGGCGGAAACTGTTTCTTTTTCACTTGTTTCGGTTCTGTTATGTTCTTATCGTCAAGCCTCCATAAATCATCATACGGTGTAACCACCTGTTGCTCATCATCTTCTATTTCATCTTCCATCGACCAAGAAAGTTTCGGTCTCATTAACGAAGGATCAATATGTTCATCAATGGCTAACACAGCGTCCAAGAAATTTTCTACCTCTTTTTTTCCATATTGAATTTCATATTTGCGAATTCTCTCGGCTGTGGCTGCCATACTTTCGACCATATCCCGCTTCGTATTCTGGAACCGGACATTATTTTTAAAGAAATCGCAATGAGCCAGTACGTGCGCTACAATCAGTTTATTTTGGATAAGGGTATTAGAATCTAATAAGAAAGCGTAACAAGGATTAGAGTTAATGACTAACTCATAAATTTTGCTAAGCCCTAAATCATAGTGGAGTTTCATTTTATGAAACTGTTTTCCAAAGCTCCAGTGAGAAAATCTCGTTGGCATTCCATAGGCTCCAAAAGTATAGATAATTTCAGCAGGGCAAATTTCATACCTCATCGGATAAAAATCTAAACCAAAGCCTTTTGCTATTTCGGTAATTTCACTAATGGCATATTCAAGCGCTTTGCGATCTTCCCCATTCAATGGTCATTCCCCCTTTTCCTCTTACCTCAATGTATGAGAAAAAGACGAGAATGATGAAAATAAAAAAACAACAAGCAAAGGCTTATTGTTTTTGTGGTTCAACCGTTACGGTTACCAGTTTGTTATTGGTAATGTTATGAATTACTTTTACTACGACAACTACCGTTTGAGTGTTTTCCTTCACTTCGAAGCGGAATGAATCCTCTGCTGTCGTTTCGCTAGCTTTTTTTCGTCCTAAATATTGATATTCCCGTACTTCTTCACCTGGGTAATCAGCCTTTACGACCGATATCGCAATATTACCGTATTTTTCATAATCCGGCTTTTGAGCATTACCATAAACACCAAAACTAAATAAACAACACAGTGAAACCATTATAATTAGTAAATATTTTTTCATATTGTTACCTCCCTTTCCTTAGTCCTATTTTTCCCCATAAACTTATTAGTTATGAGATAAATTTTTCGCCTCGTTGGCGAGGGTAAGCCCTACGAACTGATTACGGTTCCATTCCTCGGCAAAAACCGATAATGGCGGCGATTTCTCCCCTACTAACGGACTAATTTCAATCGTCAATGCTGGGCGATGAAATTCTGTAATAAACCAGTCTGTAAACCCGCCTCCGGTTGCCTGCTTCGGGGGTTTTGCCAATTTATATCCAGTTAGATTAGATATTTTTACTGCTATTTTTTTATCACGTTTGGTATTTTTTCCATTATAATAGCTCCAAAATATCTCCTGCCCAGCTGAATGGTAAGCTGCTGCTATTTCAGGATTTATTTTGCGGATAAATTCTATTAATGCCTTAACCTCTGCAGCCTGAACGGGTTTCTTACCTTTGTAAAATTTATAAGAAGGACGATTCGGCTTTCTTTTTAAATCCTTCCAGCCGGCAGGATATTGACGATTAAGGTCAACGCCTAAACCATTCGCTTTCCATCTCTCAAAGTGTCTTGATCCGTTATTCATTCGAACTAGGCGTTTCTGGTGCTTTTCTGGAAAAAGATGAACATCATGCTGCTGTATCGTTACTCCGTCCGGATTGAGCATTGGAATAAACCAGATTGATACATCATTTAATATATCTGTTGGGATCCCGCCTACATCTTCCCTTTTATGATAGGCATCCGCATACATTTCCAGTTTTTTCATAACCAGCATACTTGTCATCCATTCCCGTCCATGATGGGTTCCAATAATAACAATATTTCGGCTGCCCGAACCGAGTTTAACAGCATAAATGCCCCTTCCAAAGTGACTGGTCCCTATTTTCTTTACTTCGATTTCATTTTTGTAGGTTTGATGTAGTTTGATAATATCATCCTTTAGCATCTCATAAGAATATGGTTGATCCGTATCAACAACCTGCCCCTTCACAGCCGTCGAATCCAGCCAAACCAATAACAGCAAACAACAAATTAACCTCTTCATATTTCCCCTTTCCTTTTTAAAATTTTCCTCTTTTATACAGGTAAATGTTGAAAACGTTGTTATATAGCATTGTCCAAGATTTTCTGCGAGTGTTATTAGCAAAAAATCATAAAATAATTTCAACTCCTAATAAGGAGGAGATAAACAAAATGAATAAAATGGATTATGATCGAGCGCTGTATTATACACATCGATCAGAATGGGATAATTTACTAATCTTAATGGTACGAACGAAAGACCAGTTTCTATCAAAGAGGATTGAGCAATTCCTGCATGCTTATCACTTTGAACATGATTACTCGGTCATCGAAAAAAAATTATATTCCCTGCTTCGTTACATCGACCATGCAAACGAAACATTTGACCATGATAATGAGTTACCGTTGTATAGTCTTTCCTGAAATGGCAAGTGAATACGAATGTTGTTGAGAGAATTTTTACCAACCGGGCTAAAGAATTCCACCAAAAAACTCGAAGAACCAAAAGGTTCTTCGAGTTTTGCTTTTAGGATATCGGATATTGTTGTACAAGTGGATGAAGTACAATTTCATCGATTAGCATATATTTAGGAGCGGATGCCATATACACGACAGCCTTGGCTATATCGTCAACCTTAAGCCAATCATGTTTTTCCGGCAGACCTTGTGTTGAATTTGCAAAATAAGTATCCACCATACCAGGGTTGATGGTTCCAACCCGAATACCATATTCCCGGACTTCTTGTGCTACAGAACCAGAGAACCCTTGAACGGCATACTTAGAGGCCGTATAAGCTGAACCATTAGCAATGGTATACCTTCCCACATCCGATGAAATGGTAATAATGGTTCCGGATTTCCGCTTTTTCATATGAGGAAGAACTGCTTTTGTTGCCAAGAAAACTCCCTGGACATTCACCTCGAACAGGTTTTTCCATTCATCAAGAGTTACATCTTCTGTTACTTTAAAGAAGCCAACACCCGCATTATTTACTAGTAAATCAATATGCCCAAATTCTCCAATAGTTTTTTCGATTACCTGCTGCAAATCTTCCTCTTTTGTAACATCTGCTTGTATCGGCAGAACATTTGCAAAACCGGCTTTTTTCATGTCTTCTGCCGTTTCTGCAATTTGAGCTGAACTGCCAATGATGGAAACTTTCATTCCCTCCTCAGCGAGTTTAACGGCAATTTCTTTACCAATACCTCTAGAAGCACCTGTTACAATCGCTACTTGACCCCTAAGCATGTTATCTTCCTTTCATGATGTAATCACATGGTTCGGACGGAGATTACTTGCCAGATACAGCTTTAACCTTTTGGTCCACAAGATCCATAAAATTCTTCTCAATCTCTGCTAGCTTGCTTTTACTTTCACTTAAACTTTCGCTATTTACACCAAAATAGAATTTAACCTTTGGTTCTGTACCTGAAGGTCTTAAACAAACCCATGAACCGTCTGTAAACGTATATTTTAGAACATTAGACTTTGGTAAATGGATGGTTTCTTCACCATTAGAAGTTACACGAATGCTGGTTTGATAATCTTCGGACGATGCAATTTGCAGATCTCCAAGCTTAGTTATTGGCTCCGCCCGGAAGGAAGCTAAAATCTGTTGAATTTGTTCAGCCCCTTCTTTCCCTTTTAAGGTTAATGAACGAAGGCCTTCAAGGTAGTAGCCATATTTATCAAAAACCTGCATAAGTCCATCATAGAGTGACTTGCCTTGTTTCTTATAATAAGCACATACCTCTGTAGCTAAAAGGGCTGCCTGAACCGCATCTTTGTCACGGGCAAAGTCACCAATCAAATAGCCATAGCTCTCTTCATAACCAAAAAGGAAAGTATGCTCTCCTGTTTCTTCATAGTTATTAATCTTTTCAGCAATAAATTTAAACCCAGTAAGAACATCAACCGTCTCTAAATCGTACGCAGAAGCAATTTTCCGGCCAATTTCAGAAGTTACAATCGTTTTTAAGACGACACCATTTTCAGGAAGTGTTCCTTTTTCAACCTTTTGAGTCAGAATGTAATCAAGTAACAAGGCACCTGTTTGGTTTCCTGTAAGAACAACATATTCACCCTCAGGGTTTAAGACGGCGATTCCTAGGCGGTCTGCATCCGGGTCAGTGGCAATTAATAAATCAGCACCAATTTTCTTCCCCTCACGGATAGCGAGTTCAAAAGCAGCATGTTCTTCAGGATTCGGGCTCTTAACTGTAGAAAACTCTGGATCTGGGAGCTCCTGCTCTTTTACAATGGTAACATTTTTATAGCCTAAGGCATCTAAAGCCCTGCGGACAGGTTTATTTGCTGTTCCATGCAGCGGTGTAAACACTATTCTTAAATCGGTTTCTTTCACAAGCGACGGATTTTCAGAGATTGTCATTAATTTTTCAATATAAGCTTTATCAATCTCTTCACCAATAGTGTTGATTAAACCGGCAGCCCTGAGATTTTCTTCACTGTCAACCTGAATGGTTAATTCGTTTTCAATTTCATTCACCTTAGCTATAACGATATCAGCACTTTCAGGCGGAAGTTGTCCACCATCTGACCCATAAACTTTGTATCCGTTATATTCAGGAGGATTATGGCTTGCCGTAACAACAATCCCAGAAAAAGCATTTAAATATCGAAGGGCAAACGATAATTCAGGGGTCGGTCTTAATTCGTCAAAAACATACGTTTTAATGCCCTTTGTCGCTAGTGTCTTAGCAGCTTCCATACAAAATTCCGGCGATTTGTGCCGTGAATCATAGGCAATTACAACCCCGCGTTGTTTTGCCTCTTCACCTTGTTCTTCTATGTATTCGGCTAAACCAGCCGAAGCTTTACGAACCGTATAGATGTTCATTCGATTCGTACCAACGCCAATTTCCCCTCTCATCCCGCCGGTTCCGAATTCTAAATTCTTATAAAATACTTCTTCTAATAATTTTTCATCACTCTTAATTTCCACTAACTGCTGCTTTAACTCTTGGTCTAATTCTGTAAAGTTAATCCATCTTTGTGCATTTGTCATCCAGTTCATTCTTGATCCTCCTGTTTTAACTTATATATTATTCTTTCAGAATTATAGCATGATACTCCTGCAAATAAGACAAGAGTTTTTTCGACATGTTTTTCAAAAACTTCAGGTTTCGAATTATTCATCCTTATTTTATCTTTACTTTTCGGTAATACTCAAGGACTACAACAAATACCTGTAAAAGTTAGAAAAAAAATAAAAAAAATGCCTGCAAAAGCAGACATTTCTAAACGAGTAATTCATTAGCGGCTTTAGTATAAATACTAAACACGTTACTCTTTATGTTTTTGGCTTGTAGAAACTGTTCAAACTCAAACGGAAAGAATAAACCAAATTCTTGTAAATTTGAAACATTTTTATTAAATAGAGTTTCGTATTGCTCACATAAAGTTGAAGACTCCAGAATGGATATAACTGTTTGCATACTGGCCATAACTTGAAAAGCATCACCTAAAGTATTAAAATCTTCTGGAGTTTGCAGCACCTTTATTTGTTCAAACTCATTAATTTCCTCATCCGTAAAATAGAGTGGAAAAACAGTTGAATAAATATACCTCACAAGTCCACAAATTTCTTGTTCCTGGCTTGGCGTGGAGGCAAAAACAATTTTCACTTGTAACCCACCTTTGCTCTAACAATAATCTATCGTAATATATATACAAGAATAGCATAATTAAACGTAAAAAATCGGTGGTAATTATAACCACGCTCCACCTGTATTCCTAATTAAGTTAAATAAAGGAGATAACATGCTGAGAACAATGCGTAAAGGAAATTGGCTGGAGATCATGACACCTGAAAACTGGGAGGGTCAGAATTTAGAAAATCTATTCCGGACCATCTGGCAGGCCCCCCGTAAGCTCACCCATCTTTTTCGGATGGAAAAAAAGGTACTTGTGAATGGGATACCAGCTAATTGGACAGCCCCCTTACATGTAAATGACAAGATTCTTATCCATATCTTTAGTGAGGAACGGAGCTTACTTCCAGTTTACAATCAGGAAATTCAAGTTCTATATGAAGATGATCATGTAATTGTTGTAAATAAACCGCCATTTATGAGCACTCATCCAAATGACCCTAAAACAGATAAATCCACTCTGCTAAATGCCATTCTGTTTTATTTACAAACAAAAGGGGAAACCTCCAATATCCAACAGGTCCATAGGTTAGATAAAGACACTTCAGGGGCAATACTTTTTGCTAAGCACTCATTGGCAGGCTCCATTTTAGACCGGAAACTAGAAGAAAGAGAAATAAAAAGGACCTATATAGCAATGGTTCATGGGCATCTGAAAAAGAAAAAGGGAACAATCGATAAACCGATTGGCCGTGACAGGCACCACGCTACTAGAAGAAGAGTATCTGAAAGTGGTCAAGCTGCTGTCACACATTATCAGGTAATAATGGAAGACAAAAACTTGTCATATGTAAAATGCTGGCTTGAAACAGGGAGAACCCACCAAATACGTGTTCATTTAAGCTCTGAAGGACACCCGTTAGCGGGCGATATACTATATGGGGGAAAACCTGTTGTAAAAAGGCAAGCACTTCATGCGGCAAAATTAGAGTTTCTTCATCCCTTCACAGAAGAAAGGATTATTTGTCATGCTCCGTTTATTGACGAACCCTCTATTTTTAAGAATATAAATGTTTTTTCCATTTAAAAAGCCTCCCATCAAGGGAGGCTTTTTAAATTACCTGGCTTTTCTGAATGCCCTCATAATTAGAGATAAGAGAAATACAAGTGCCACAGATCCTATGATTGCCGGTATAATCGCAAAATCAGCAACATTCGGTCCCCAGTCACCTAATATAAGAGTCCCAAGCCAGGCTCCTACAAACCCAGCAATAATATTACCAATGATACCGCCTGGAATATCCCGGCCAACGATCAGTCCTGCCAGCCATCCAATCACTCCGCCTACAATTAATGCCCAAATGAAGCTCATTTAAAACACTCCTTTTCGTTTCATTTGATCCATTTTCATTTACATTTACAAAACAGTTACTCACCATTCAAAGGATGCTTAACTGCCTCATACCATTACAATACCCAAATTCCAATTACACATTCATCTAAGAAAATGTTTACTCCTTTTCCATACATAAAAAATGAATCTCGGTAAACATTAAAAGAAACAAATAACCTAAACAAATATTGTCAGAAAATTCTTTTGTTAAGTTTTTGTAAATTACGTTAATATTTCATGTACTTTTTCTTTTGTTTCGCTAAAATAGTGAACGTTGATGAGAATTTTTCTACATAATTATTGGAGGTATTATCCGTGGCTTTTAAAAAGAATGATAAGTTTTCTGTTTTATTACACAATATTTCTGCAAACTTAAAAGAAGGCGCTAATTATTTTGCCGATTATAAATTGAAAAATGTAAGCGACCTAAAGATCTTTTCTGAGAGAATGAAAGAAATTGAAACAAAGGGTGACAGCTACGTCCATGAAATCATTAAGCAGCTGAATGATGCATTTATCACTCCAATTGAACGAGAAGATATCCTTCATCTTGCGAATAGTATGGATGATGTCCTTGACGGACTTGAAGGTACAGCGGCGTTATTCGAAATGTACTCCATTACGCAAGCAGATGAATATATGCAGCAGTTTGTAGCAGCCATTAAGGGCAGCGTTCATGAAATTGATAAGGCAATCGAGCTTCTAGCGAATAAAAAGCTTCCTCAAATGCGGGAACATGCCATTAAGACGAAAGATTATGAATCAAAATGTGATAACATTCTTCGTCAATCAATCAAGCATTTA
Organism: Neobacillus sp. Marseille-Q6967; assembly: GCF_946151075.1. Lineage (GTDB taxonomy): Bacteria > Bacillota > Bacilli > Bacillales > Cytobacillaceae > Neobacillus. Next base: position 3,041,255 of record NZ_OX267715.1, read on the forward strand.
TTTACGATTGAAAAGGACCCAATTCGAATTATTCAATACAAGGAAATTTACGAAAACCTTGAGGATATTGCCGACAGCTGTCAATCTGTGGCGAATACACTTGAAACCATCATCATGAAAAATGCATAAGGAGCTATCAAATGGATACAGTATTTATCTTAACAGTACTAATTGTCATTGGAGCACTTGCATTTGACTTTATTAATGGGTTTCATGATACGGCTAACTCAATTGCAACCTCGGTTTCAACAAAAGCTTTAAGGCCGCGGCAAGCAATTATGTTAGCCGCTGTTATGAACTTCGTGGGAGCAATGACGTTTACTGGTGTTGCAAAAACCATTACAAAGGATATCGTAGACCCATTCACACTTCAAAATGGATCACTTGTTATTCTTGGAGCACTCATTGCTGCCATTGCTTGGAATTTAATAACATGGTATTACGGAATACCAAGCAGTTCATCACATGCACTAATTGGTTCTATTGCAGGAGCTGCCATTGCATCTGCAGGTTTTGGCGGTCTTAATTATTCAGGTTTCTTAAAAATTCTCCAGGCTTTAATCCTTTCTCCGATTTTAGCTTTTGGAGTTGGTTTTATCGTCTACAGTATTTTTAAAATTGTTTTTAAGAACGCTAATTTAACGAAAACAAATCGGAATTTCCGTTATATGCAAATTGCAACGGCTGCATTACAGTCCTATTCTCACGGTACGAATGATGCCCAAAAAGCTATGGGGATTATTACAATGGCTTTAATCACGAATGGTTATGTTACTAGTACGGATATACCATTTTGGGTTCAGGTTTCCTGTGCAATTGCAATGGGACTTGGTACTTCAGTAGGCGGCTGGAAAATCATTAAAACAGTCGGTGGCAAGATTATGAAAATCCGCCCGATTAATGGAGTTGCAGCAGATTTAACAGGGGCTGCAGTTATTTTCGGTGCTTCCGCCCTTCATGTCCCTGTTAGTACAACGCATGTTATTTCTTCTGGTATTTTAGGGGTTGGCTCAGCACATCGGATTAAAGGAGTTAAATGGGATACAGCCCAACGTATGCTTGTAACTTGGGTTATTACACTCCCTATCACTGCACTTTTAGCTGCTTTCTCGTATTTTATCTTGAATCTTTTCTTCTAAGAGGATGAACCTTTCATCCTCTTTTTTTATTGGCAGGACTTCTAAACATATACCCATTACATATTTTTTATGTATAGGGACAGGTTTTGAGGTGATAGGTTTGAAACAAAAAATTGCCGCTTTACTGATTGGCAGTCTTTTATTAAGCTTGGGAGTCAATGGGTTTCTCGTTCCGTACCACTTGTTAGATGGAGGGGTGATCGGGCTGGGACTCATCATTCACTACTTTTATGGCTGGCCCACCGGGTTAAGCATGATTATTTTAAGCCTGCCGCTTTATATTCTTGCATGGTTCTTTGAAAGACGTTATTTTTACTACAGCATTCATGGTTTAATTATTTCTTCTTTTTGCATTGACCTGTTGTCCTTTTTGAATGGGAAAATCCAGCTGGGGATACTTCCCAGCACCGTTATCGGCGGTATTCTTGTCGGAGTCGGAATCGGCCTTATGCTTCGCTATGAAACAAGTACAGGCGGGACCGACCTTCTTGCCCAGATATTAACAAAATTTACTTCTCTTAATATTGGGATTATTATCCTTTTGATCGATGGACTGATTGTTACAAGCGGCATTCAAGTTGTCGGTCTCGAAAGGTTTTACTATTCCTTAGTAACGATTCTTTTCGTAGGATTAATGACTTCTGTTACAGTAATCCGGAGAATAGAGCCTCATTAAAAAGAACCAACACATAACATGTTGGTTCTGTTTTAATTGGAATTTTCTACCACCCCATAACTACCTATTTACTCATTAATGTCTTCACTCTTTCTGTACAGCTCTCCATGGCGGATAGAATAGTCCCCCTAAATTGTTGTTTTTCAAGTGCCGCAATCGCTTCAATGGTGGCACCGCCTGGTGTACATACATCATCCTTTAAAGCAGCAGGGTGAATTCCTGTTTCGAGTACCATTTTTGCAGCGCCGAGTACCGCCTGTGCTGCAAGCCGATAAGCCTTTTCCCTGGGGATTCCCTGCCGTACACCTCCGTCGGCCATTGCTTCTATGAACAAATAAATATAGGCAGGCGAAGATCCGCTGATAGCTGGCACAGCATCCATTAAATATTCACCCAGCCTTTCTGTTTTTCCAAAGGTTTGGAGAAGACCTTCTACGTAGGAGATTTCTTGCTCATCAACAAATTGATTTGGACAAATAACAATCATCCCCTCCCCCACTAGTGATGGGGTATTAGGCATACTTCTGATAGCTTTCACTTGGTACCCGAAGTCCTTCTCTAAATCTTGCAAGCTGATACCGGCTGCAATCGTTATGACAATACCGTCTGGGTTGAATTCATTTTTTATTTCTTTAATAACCTTTGAATGAAGCTCTGGTTTAACAGCTAGAATTAAAATATCGGCAATTCTTGCAACTTCCTTATTATTTGAAGTGGTTTTTATCTTATAGGTATCATGAACAAACTGTACGGTTTTTTCAGTCAAAGCACTGGCGACAATATGATCGGCTGCAACCATTTTGGATTTTAATATTCCACCAATCATAGCCTGTGCCATTTTCCCTGCACCAATAAATCCAATCGTTTTTTCCATTGTTTTTTACACCTGCAGTTTCTAATTTTTTTTAGTTTTATCTATCTTTATCAATAAAATGACAAAAAAGTAGAGATGGGTTAAGCCCACCTCTACTTTTTTAAATCTCGTGGTGAAAATGCTCCTGGAAGAAGATCCTTTACTTGGATCTTTTTAACTTCACCCTTAAGATTTGTTAAAATAACTTCCATGCCTGAATCGCATAGTTCTGAAATCACTTGCCTGCATGCACCGCAAGGAGAGACCGGTCCTTCAGTATCCGCAACAACAACCATTGAATTAAACTCTGTAATGCCTTCTGAATACGCCTTGAATAAGGCCGTTCTTTCAGCACAATTTGTCATACTATAGGCAGCATTTTCAATGTTACAACCATGTATGACTTGGCCGTCTTTCGTTAGAAGTGCTGCTCCCACTTGAAAATTCGAGTAGGGTACATAAGCCTGCTCCCTTGCTTTTAAAGCTTCCTTTATAAGCATTGTTTCTTCCATCAAGACCACTCTCGCTATTCCTAATGTTATTAATTCAAGGCTTTTTTATACTTAACCGTTGATTTCCGCTCCAGGCGCTTTGCTTTCCGCTACAATCAACTAAGTATCAATTAGTAATTACCTTCTGAAACTTCACCTTTGCTAATGGAAACTCCAGAACTTGCTCCGATACGATTTGCTCCGGCTTCTATCATGGCAAGAGCATCTTTACGGCTGCGCACTCCGCCAGATGCTTTGACTCCAATTTCAGGTCCAACCGTTGCACGCATTAAACGAATATCCTCAACCGTTGCACCGCCTGTTGAAAAGCCAGTAGAAGTTTTAACAAAATTTGCTCCGGCCTTCACTGAAAGCTCACAAGCTCTTACTTTTTCTTCATTTGTTAACAGACATGTTTCGATAATGACCTTAACGAGAGCTTTTCCTTTTGCAGCGTCTACGACAGCACGAATGTCACGCTCAACTAATTCATCATCATTATCTTTTAAAGCTGAAATATTAATGACCATATCAATTTCATTTGCGCCATTTTGAATCGCATTGCTAGTTTCAAATGCCTTCGTTTCCGGGGTAGAAGCTCCTAATGGGAAACCAATGACTGTGCAAACTTTGACTTCTGGTGTGTCAGCAAGCAGATCGGCTGCTGTTTTTACCCAAGCCGGGTTCACACAAACCGAAGCAAATGAATATTCTTTCGCTTCTTCCACTAATTTAATAATTTCCTTTTTGGTAGCATCTGCTTTTAATAATGTATGATCAATCATTCTTACTACATTTTGAGTCATCCTACATATCCTCCTGTTAGAAAAAATCTAATCGGCTAATTGTTTATTACATTGTTACTATACCAAAAAGCCTGAACATTTGTAAATGCATTTATGAACAAATGATAAACTCTTAAGAACATTTTCACACGATTATCAAAAAACAGAAAGCAGCCTTTTAACTAGCGCCCTGTTTCATTATTTTTATCGAGTAGAAATTGTGCAGTAAATTGATCAGTGATAAGAACATTGGCGTAGCCGCCCTTTAATGCCCCAAAGATCCCTTCAATTTTATGTGGACCGCCGGCAACGAGAATGCTATGCTCTTTTTTTCTTAAGCTTTCTAAACTAATACCCAGTGTTCTTTCGTTTAAACTTTCATTACATACTTCTCCATTTTTATCAAAAAAACGGGAACATATATCACCCACTGCTTTTTCTGCGAGCACCTCTTGGTCACTTTCTGTAAAATACCCCATTTGAAATAGTAAGGAATCTTGTTTTATAGCCCCTATCGTAAACAGTGCAATATTTGCCTGTTCACCCAATTCAAGAATTTTTTTAATATGGCGGTCAGCTTCCATTGCCTGCTTCACAACCACATGATCCACGATGGCTGGCAACGGCAAATGGTGTGGTGTTGTATTAAACGCTTTACCAAACAAATACAATATTTCTGATGAATAAGTGTTGGTTTCAGAGTGGCTTACCCCGCCCTTTAACTGAACCACTTTAATGTCTTTGACAAATTTCTGTTTTAATTCAATCGCAATGTGATAAAGTGTTGTCCCCCAAGTGACGCCAATAATGTCTTCATCCTTAACTATTTCGTGCAGATACAAGGCTGCTTTTTCGCCAAGATAATTTTTGATAATATGATTCTCATACTGCGGAATAGTGGCCACAACCGCCTTCTTCAGCCCGTATTTTTCCTCTAATTGTTTAGCTAGTTTGTCTACATTTTCTGTTGGATCTTTTATGGTTATTTGAACAATTCCTTCACTTTTCGCCTGCTGTAAAAATCTTGATACCGTTGGCCGTGAAACTCCCAGCATGCTAGCAATTTCATTTTGGTTGTAATCCAATAAATAGTATAACTTCGCTGCTTCAATCACTTTATTCAACTTTTCCTGGTCCACTATTATCACCTATTGGCAGATTCATTTTCTCTATTGTAACACTCCATTTTTACATTTGTAAAAACGTATGTGAACATATTATTATTCTATCCATTCTTTTGACATATCATTTACATGGAATTTTCATGTTTACTTCAATGATTTTGATTGAAACTAAATAGTAACCTTTTTTGCTTGCTACTTCAGCTATACTATAAAGGGAAAAGTTTCCTTTCGAGAAGGAGAGGTCTGGAAATGGAGAAATTAGGAACTTTCATGTATAAACATAGAAAATGGGTCCTGCTTTTTTGGGCTATCGTTATTATTTTTTCAGTAATTTTTGCACTAAAATTACCATCTGTATTAAGAGGAAATGGTTTCGAATATAAAGGAGAATATAACGTAACAAGAAATCTCCTTGAAGAGGAATTCGACCATCCTAAATCTTCTATTATTTTTGTGTTTCAAAAAGAAAAGACAGTAAGTGAACAAGAATGGACTAAATTCATCCAAGACACCTTTACCAACCTTAAACGTTTTAAGAGAGCAGAAAACATTACCTCTCCTTTTGAACGAGAAGGGATGCTAAAAGAGGACTATGCATATGGAATGATTAGTTTCGACAAAAATGCAGAAAATCTTGGAGACGAAATTTGTGAATTAAAGGATATATTGAAAAACAAAAAGGGGCTCACCGTTACGATGACAGGGGAGCCAGTCATTGTTCAAGATCTGAATATCGCCAGTCAAAAGGACTTAGCAAAGGCAGAAATGATTGGGCTGCCGATTGCTTTAATTGTTTTAATCCTTGCCTTTGGGGGTCTTGCCGCTGCTTCCATTCCCCTTATCATCGGCGTAGTCTCGATTTTAACGACAATGGGAACTGTGTACTTTTTCAGCTATGGAGCAGATTTAACGATTTTTATTTTAAATATTGTTCCAATGATTGGGCTGGCGTTAAGTATTGATTTTGCCCTATTATTTATTAATCGTTATAAAGAGGAATTAAAAACGAAATCCTTTCAAGAGGCAATCGAAATAAGCGTAGCCACGGCGGGAAAATCCATTATTTTTTCAGGACTTTGTGTATTTATCGGTCTTTCAGGTTTGTGGTTTATTCAAATTGATATTTTTCAGAATGTCGCTCTTGGCGGTATGGCTGTAGTGTTTATTTCCGGTTTATGTGCACTTACCTTTCTTCCATCCTTGCTTGCTGTTATGGGGCAGCATATAAATAAATTAAACATCTTTCGTGTTTCCGAGAAGCAGAATAACATATGGCATCGATTTGCCGTATTGGTTATGAAGCGTCCTATTCTGATGGCTATCCTTTCCTTTGCTATTTTGTTAGCAGGTTTAGTACCGGTTAGGGATATGGTATTAACCATTCCAGGCACCGATTCACTGCCGGCGAACTATCCATCCAGGGCAGCATTTGAAGTCTTTGATGAGCAATTTATCCCAAAGGGCAAACAAAATGAACAAAAAGTAACGATTGTTTTTGAGACAGACGGCAACATTCTTAAAGAAAAAAATTTAAAGAAGGTTAACGACGCGATAAAGCAAATCGTAATGGATAACCAGGTTCAAACGATTGATTCACCTTTTTCGAAGACGGGAATAGATGATGAAGAATTATTATCACAATTTCTGGAATTTGGAGAAGAAGAACAAATTGGGCCCATACTCCAATATTATGTACGAGAAGATAAGATGATGATTGAAGTATATTTAAAAGAATCTTTCTCATCTGCCCAGAACCGGGAGTGGATTCGTGATTGGTCTGGCAAAGATTTAGGATTAACAGCACATTTTGGCGGCTCCATTAAATTTGAGCAGGAGATATTCGATGAAATTACAAAAAAGGCTCCATATGGTCTATTGTTGATTGTGGTTTCAACGTTTTTTATTTTAATGGCAGCTTTCCGATCTATCCTGATTCCGCTTAAGGCCATTTTAATGAATATTTTAAGCTTGGGTTGTACCTTCGGTATTGTTGTGTGGATTTTTCAACAAGGGCATTTAGGAATGGGTCCTGCTGATATTGCTTTGGTTTTACCTGTATTTGTTTTCACTCTCGTTTTTGGGCTTTCGATGGACTATGAGGTATTTTTAATCTCAAGAATTCAGGAATTTTATATCGAAACGGGTGATAATACGGAAGCAACTATTTCGGGATTAACGTTAACCAGTAAAATTATCAGCTCCGCCGCTGCGATCATGATTGTTGTCACCGGTGCCTTTGCCTTTACTGGTGTCATGCCGATTAAACAATTAGGTGTTGGAATTACGATTGCCATATTTATCGATGCAACGATTGTCAGAATGATTTTAGTGCCTGCCCTAATGAAATTACTGGGTGATTGGAACTGGTGGTTTTTCGGATATAAAAGGAAGCGTAAATCAGACTACAGAAAGAAGCCAGCCTGAATAAGGCTGGCTTCTTTCTGTAGTAGTCAAATATTTTTGATAATTTTCTGTCATTTTGATTATGGGTAAGGCTTATAATAGTTGATAGATAACATATTATAAAAAGCAAAGGATCTGTTAGCATGATAGGATTGGTTATTATTTTACTATTGGTTTTATTCCTTCCTTTTACTGTAAAGAAAGTGGAGAATAACTTAGAAGTTTTTTTATTTATCATGGGAAGTTTGGCTGCGTTAGTTAGTGGCATAATGGACGCAGGATTAATAAAAAAAGCTTTAACAGACCCGCTCAGTATTAGTGCCGCAGTACTGATTGCCGGTTTAATTTTTAAATGGTTCCAAAATTCTTTTGAAAGATCCATCTTATTTTTAACGAGAATCTTTTCATTACAGATATTCCTAGGATTAACTGTTATTTTTCTAGGGCTGTTTTCCAGTATGATAACAGCCATTATTGCTGCCATTGTTTTGGTCATAATTGTAAATGTCCTGCCGCTGGACCGTGAATCAGAAATTCGATTTACTGTTTTAGCATGTTTTTCGATCGGTCTTGGAGCCGTACTAACTCCAATCGGGGAACCATTGTCAACGATTACGATCAGTAAATTAAATGAGGACTTCTTCTTTTTAATCAAATTAATTGGCTTTGATGTCATACCTGCTTTGCTTCTCTTTGGCTTGCTGACAATCGTATTGATCAAACCTAAAAAGTATAGATTGGGGCTGGAATCAAAACAAATATCAGAAAGTTATAGAGATATTCTGACACGAACGTTTAAAATCTATCTGTTTGTAATGGGCTTAACCTTTTTAGGACAAGGCTTCGAACCTTTTATACGTGAGTATATTCTTGGGCTTCGCCCCGTGCTGTTGTATTGGATCAATATGACATCTGCGATTTTAGATAATGCCACTCTTGCTGCAGCAGAAATCAGCCCTTCTATGGATGATACGACGATACGCGCTATTCTCCTTGGACTGCTGATAAGCGGGGGAATGCTGGTCCCCGGAAATATCCCTAATATCATTTCTGCTGGTAAACTGCATATTACCAGTAAAGAATGGGCAAGCTTCGCGGTTCCAATTGGCTTAGTAACAATGGTCTTATACTTTTTTGTTTTATTTGTTTTTTAACTCTCCTCCTTTTACAAGGAGGTTTTTTTATCAAACGTCACTTAATGTTCAAGAACTTCACCTATTGTTCATAATTAGGGTAAACTATTTTTTCTATAATTATAGTAATTATAGATAGGATGAAGGATGTGTTTTCGTGGCAGCATTACTATATATTACGGCTAATCCAAAAGGTCCTGAAAAATCAAAGGGACTCCAAATAGGTCAAACTTTTATCAATACGATTAGGGAAGAATGCCCTGATATGCATATTAGGAAAATTGATTTGTTTGCTTTTGATGAAGTGGCCCAAATGGATACTGAACTCGTATCTGCTAGAGGAAAGTTAGCAGGATATGGATATACCTTTGATCAATTAACAGAGGTTGAAAGAGAAAAAATCCTAAAAATGCATGCACTTGCAAATGAATTTATCACCTATGAATATTATGTATTTGTATCACCATTATGGAATTTAAGTTCTCCTGCTGTATTAAAAGACTTTTTAGATAATCTGTTTATTGCAGGGAAGACTTTTGCTCACACCTCGAACGGCCCAAAAGGATTACTTTCTGGGAAGAAAGCCATTCATATTCACACGAGAGGCGGTCAATATACAGGTACGCCCATGCAGGAATTGGAATCTGGAGATCGTTATTTACGTATTGCCCTTAACTTCCTTGGTATCGAGGTGATGGATACGATTGTAGCAGAGGCACTAGACCTTTATCCGCAAAAAGCACCTGAAATTGTGGCGAAAGCAAAAGATGCAGCCATTCAAGCAGCAAAAGAAATGATCAAAACTCCTGTCAGTCAGGCTTAACATGGCAAAAAGCTTCCAAAAACGTTGGAAGCTTTTTCTTTTCCTTGTAGTTAGCCTTACGTATTCGTTATCGTTATGTATTAGTATCTGTAAAAAATAGTAAAATTCATAATGGATTATTCACAGAGCAATATTTTTCTTCTATATTCTTTTATTTTGCAATTTTCTACATTATTTCACAATTATCTGAAAATCAGTTGTATATATTTTAAATTAACAGTAAAATTTTCCTATAGGCCCATTTTGGACGGTGAAACGGATGGAAATCACAAAACACCTATTCATTAATCTATCAATTTTAATCATATTGCTCCTATTTTGTTTAATCTGGCTGGACAATAGTAAAAAATTTACGATCTCTAAAAAAATTATTGTTGTTTTTTTTATTTTTTTAATCTGGACATGTATCCAATTCTCTTACAATCCTGTTCCCTTTGCCCGGTATGATTTAAGAATTATACCATTGGTAGTTGGCGGTTTATATTTCGGGGTCGGTCCAATTCTAGTGCTTGCCATGCTTATAATTAGGAGTTTTTATGGGCTCGAAACGGGGCTTTTGGAAACAGCGGTTCTCTATATACCGCTAGCTGTTGCCTTCTTTCGGCTTTCTCCTTGGTTTTGGAAGCAAGCTCCCATTAGGCGGATCCCGTATGCTGTTTGTTTAGGGATGTTACTGGGGGTACTTACGGTCAGCGGAATGGAATTGATTAATCACACAGGGAGCAACTGGTATGATGCCTGGTTTGCCTACTTAGTTATTCCACCTCTTGGAATTGGCTTAATCGCCTATTCAATTGAATTTATTAAAAAAAGTGTAGAAATGAGATTGGAGTTAATCAAAGTAGAAAAGTTGAAAGCGGTTGAACAAATGGGAGCCGCCATCTCGCATGAAATAAGAAACCCGCTGACAGCAGCAAGTGGATTCGTGCAATTACTGAATGATGATTATCTGCCTAGGCATAAAAGAAAAGAATACCTATCCATTGTTAAAGAGGAACTGAATTCGGCAGAAAAGGTTATCCAAGACTATCTGACCTTTGCTAAACCCTCATTAGTGAGCATTGAAGAGTTAAATGTTAAAAATGAATTAAAACAAATTATCAAAATTATTCAGCCCATAGCCAATCAAAATTCTGTCGAAATTGTCACTGATTTTTCCGTTATTGGTTTTATTAAAGGAGACCGCCAGCGATTCCGGCAATGCTTTATTAATATTCTCAAAAATGCGGTTGAGGCTATGCCGAATGGCGGCCACCTGTTTATCGAAACAACTTTTACTCATAATTTTGTGACAATCAGTGTAAAGGATACGGGTGTTGGGATGACAACCGAACAGCTGAACCGGCTCGGCGAACCCTATTACTCTACAAAAGGTTCAAAGGGTACAGGTTTAGGGATGATGGTGGTGTACAGTATTGTGCGGGCGATGAACGGAACCATCAAAGTTACTAGTGAAATTGAAAAAGGAACAACCTTTAATATTAAATTTCCAACCGTTACCTCCCTTAAAAACTTCGACTCTAAATAAGAAAATCGACAGGTTTCTGAACCTGTCGATTTTTATTATGCATACATCTTATTCTCTTCTTTTTGAAAGAAACTCTTCATTGCATGGAACACATCCGCTTTTTGTTTTAAGATATAATAGCGGAAACGCTCATCCTTAATATTTTTGTAGGCTGACATTAATGTGGAATGACGGTTATACTGATTAACCTCCCCATACCCAAACATATTTGAGACCTTCATTAGTTCCTCAACAAGTTTGACACAGCGTGCGTTATCAGATGTTAAATTATCTCCGTCAGAAAAGTGGAATGGATAAATGTTATACTTTCGCGGGTTATATTTTGTTTCAATGATTTCTAGAGCTTTCCGATAGGCGGAAGAACAAATCGTGCCCCCACTTTCGCCTTTAGAAAAGAAATCTTCCTCAGAAACAACTTTTGCTTCAGTATGGTGGGCAATAAATTCAATTTCTACCGTTTCATATTTCGTGCGTAAAAAGCGTGTCATCCAAAAGAAGAAACTCCTAGCCATATATTTTTCCCAAATTCCCATCGATCCACTCGTATCCATCATGGCGATGACAACTGCTTTTGAATCAGGTTTTATTACCTCATTCCATGTTTTAAATTTCAAATCATCCTTATAGATGGGATGGAATGCAGGCTTCCCGCTCATGGCATTTCGCTTGAAGGCAGCCATCATGGTCCGCTTTTTATCAATATTACCCATTAATCCGGTTTTGCGAATATCATTAAATTCAATATTTTCTACTAGGTGTTCCTGCTCCTCTTTTCTTTTTAAATTCGGAAGCTCTAACTGTTTAAATAGAGCTTCTTCTAATTCCATTAAAGAAACTTCTGCCTCAAAATAATCTTCTCCAGCTTGGTCTCCTGCTCCCTGGCCCTTTCCTGGACCTTTCTGAGCACTTGAACCGTCACGAGCAATGACATCTCCAACTTGGCTCTCACCGTCACCTTGGCCCACATGTTTGTTTTTGTCATAATTATAACGAATCTTATATTCGTCCAATGAACGAATCGGTATCTTTACCACATCTCGACCATTGGACATAATAATACTTTCTTCTGTAATTAAGTCCGGTAGATTGTTACGAATCGCCTCTTGAACTTTTTCCTGGTGCCGCTGCTGGTCATCGTGGCCTTTACGGTGGAGGGACCAATCTTCACGCGAAATCACAAACTGATGGTTATTGTCAGACAATGTAAAACCCCTCCTTATAAAATTTTTTACTTTCCCTTAGTCACATTTTCATCATACATTCATAGAATAACCCGAGTGTAAAAATAAAGAATTATTCTTGATTACTTTATCCTATGCAGAAATAGAGAATAATTTACAAATAATTTCGACAATTGGGTTTATGCCTATTAAAATGGACGAGGAATATCATTACATCTGATAAGTGAAAAAAACAGACTGGCAGATACCTTCCGCCAGCCTCTCTAATTATCGGTTCAGTAAGCTTCCAACATAACGCAATAGTTCATTGGCTGATGTTGAATTATAGCCATGCTCATCAATTAATCTTGCAACAACGTCATTAATTTTCTTTAATTGCTGCTCATCTGGTGTTTTGGAAGAGGTGGTAATTTTAACTACATCTTTAAGATCAGCGAACAATTTCTTTTGAATCGCTTCACGAAGTCGATCGTGAGAATTATAATCAAATCTTTTTCCTTTTCTGGCGAAAGCGGAAATTCTTATTAAAATTTCTTCCCTGAAGGCTTTTTTCGCATTTTCAGAAATACCAATTTGTTCTTCAATGGAACGCATTAATTTTTCATCTGGATTGATTTCTTCCCCTGTTAAAGGATCGCGAAGCTTTGCTTTATTACAGTAAGCTTCAACATTATCAAGGTAGTTATCCATCAGCGTTTTAGCAGACTCTTCATAAGAATAAACGAATGCTTTTTGGACTTCATTTTTAGCAATATTGTCATACTCTTTTCGAGCGATTGAAATATAATTCATATAGCGCTCTCGAAGTTCAGCAGTAATGCTAGGATGCTGATCCAACCCATCCTTTAATGATCTTAAAACATCTAACGCATTGATAGATGGCACTTCTTTACGAATAATTGTAGATGAAATTCGGTTAATAACATAACGCGGGTCAATTCCACTCATACCTTCGTCAGGATATTCCTTCTTTAACTCGCTCACATCGACAGCATTATAGCCTTCGACATTTTCACCATCATAGAGGCGCATTTTCTTCACTAAATCGATATCGCCCTTTTTAGGCTCCTTTAAACGAGTTAAAATGGTAAACATCGCCGCAACTCTTAAGGTATGCGGTGCAATATGAACATCGGAAACATCACTTTCTCGAATCATTTTTTCATAGATTCTTTCTTCCTGCGAAACCTTTAAATTATACGGAATTGGCATCACGATGATCCTGGAATGCAAGGCTTCATTCTTCTTATTTGAGATGAAGGAACGATACTCCGTTTCATTCGTGTGTGCGACAATTAGTTCATCAGCACTGATGAGTGCAAATCTTCCTGCTTTAAAATTTCCTTCCTGTGTTAGAGATAATAAATGCCATAAGAATTTCTCATCGCACTTTAACATCTCTTGGAACTCCATCATTCCTCGGTTTGCCTTATTCAATTCACCATCAAAACGGTAGGCTCTCGGATCCGACTCTGAACCAAATTCGGCTATTGTTGAAAAGTCAATGCTGCCTGTTAGGTCGGCAATATCCTGTGACTTGGGATCCGATGGACTGAAGGTTCCAATACCAGTCCGTTTGTCTTCGGAGAAAAAGATTCTTTCAACCTGAACATCTTCAATTCTGCCGCCATACTCCTGCTCTAAGCGCATCATATTTAACGGTGAAAGGTTTCCTTCAATTCGAATGCCATACTCTTCATAAAAATCGGCCCGTAGATGATGCGGAATTAAATGAAGTGGATCTTCGTGCATTGGGCAGCCTTTAATCGCAAAGACAGAGCCCCTGTCTGAATGGGAATACGCCTCTAATCCCCGTTTAAGCATTGTGACTAATGTAGATTTACCGCCGCTGACCGGTCCCATTAACAATAAGATACGCTTTCTTACATCTAGCCTCTTGGCAGCCGGATGAAAATATTCTTCGACCAGTCTTTCAAGTGCTTCCTCTAACCCAAATAGTTGATTACTAAAGAAGTTATACTTCCTAACTCCTTTTTCCTCTTCAATACCAGCGTCCTTGATCATATTATATACTCGTGAATGTGCCGATTGTGCTACCCATGGCTTCTCTTTTAACAACTGTAAATAGTCAGCAAATGTTCCTTCCCAACGAAGCTTTTCTTCCTCTTCTCGAAACCTCTCGATTTTTTTTAGAATATCCATAAGGCCCTCCCCCTGTAGCGTTATCAGAGACGATTAATATACTCTATGCACGGATGAACTTGAACATGCGTAACCTTGGATGATTCCCTACCAACTTTTTTGTTATAAATAATAGGAATATTGCTCTTTTCATTTTTTTTAGTTAAGCTATAATGTAAATATATATGTCTAAAATAAGAATATTGATCTGATAAAGGAGGCAATACATAACATGGGATTAACTCTAATTATATTAGTAATGGTCGCATTTCTTGTACCAATCTTCACAGCGGGTTATAACGATAAACCAGGTTCAAATAAATAAAAGCTGCCCACCGGCAGCTTTTATTTTATATCCATTTTATTGTTTTGAATAAATTCTTTCATATACATACGGGTTTGCTTTTCCAGCATATTTGCCATTTGCTCTGTCCAGCGGTCTTTTCTTTTCCCGCCTGTACGCTCCTCATAATATTGGGAAATTACATCATCATATTCCTTTAACTGCTGCATGTATATTTCGTTATTCTGTTGATATTCTTCTTCATGATAAATGTGTTCAAATGGCAGTCTTAGTTTTTTATCATTTATCTTCGCAGGGTATCCCACTGTCATTCCAAAAAGCGGAATGACTCTCTCCGGCGTTTTTAGGAGCTTCTTAACCTCTTCTAAATTATTTCGAATACCGCCTATGTAACAAATTCCTAACCCTAATGATTCTGCGGCGATCGCTGCATTTTGAGCTGCTAAAGCTGCATCAATCAGTGCAACCATAAATTTTTCTGTGCTTTCAATCGAAGCTTTCACATCTTTTTGTTCCTGTATACCGATTAGATGGTGTCTGTTTAAATCTGCACAAAAAATAAAAAAGTGACCATTATTCTCAACATATGGCTGATTACCGACGAGCTCTGCCAGTTTTTTCTTTTTGAGACGATCCTTGATGCCAATAATAGAATAGGCTTGGATAAAACTTGAAGTTGAAGCTGCTTGTGCGCAAGAAACGATCGTTTTAATCTGATCATCTGAAAGCGGCTTGTCCTCAAAATGACGAATAGAACGGTGATTTAGGATGGTAGAAATGACTTCATTCACATAACATCTTTCCTTTCCTTTTAGAGGAAAAGAGGCCCCTCGTTTTGGCCTCTTTTCGTTTATTTTAAATGCAGGTAGTCTTGCTGCCGTAATGCTTCATAAATAAGAATGGCCGCCGTGTTGGAGAGATTTAAGGAACGAACATTTTCATTCATTGGAATCCGCAGGCTTTTGTCCTTATTTTTTTCAATAACATCCTTGGGAAGCCCTGTGGTTTCACGGCCAAAGATAAAGTAATAATCTTTGCCCTTATCACTGTAATCAAATGTACTGTGAGGCTTCTGGCCAAATTTAGTTAAATAAAAGAATTCCCCGCCCGCATTCTTTTCATAAAATTCATCTAAGGAATCATAATAAACAATGTTTACAAACTCCCAATAATCCAGACCTGCCCGCTTTAACATTTTATCATCGGTCGAAAAACCTAACGGCCGGATTAAATGTAAATTCGTGTCGGTTGCTGCACACGTTCTCGCAATATTTCCGGTATTGGATGGAATCTCTGGTTGATATAGAACTACATGTATTGCCATTTTCATTTTCACCTCATAACTAAAACTCTAATAGATATTATACCATTCTCAATGAGTCATACAAAAATCTTCGCTTAGCCGTCGACGATGGTAAAAAATTTATATTTAATATTTGGTGTGTAGGCGGAAGAGTCTTCGTAGGCCCAGTATCTCATCCTGCTATTGTAGGTATGCGCATTTACAAGCGGCATCCCATATGCATCCTTACCAGTTACAATCGTATTGTGGTTATAACGCCCATCCCCCTCAAAATCATAGCAAATGATATCTCCCAGAAATAATTGATCAGGACTGCTTACTTCCCTCGCTTTTAATCCGCTTTTGGAATTAGGCAGATACAGGCGCAAGGAATGTGCCACGGCCCAGCTATAACTCCAGTTGTTATTCCTCATCCACCAGCCATTGCCGCGGTTTGGATACCCCCTCATCGGTGCCTCGCCGGCATGAAGACATTGTGAAATGTAGTTCGTGCAATCATTTTCAAATTTCTTATAAGCGGGATTATATGTGTTCCACCAACGTTCAGCATATTGAACGGCTTTTAATCGATTATACTGATAGCTTAACCGCTCTTCTATTTCTGGTTCTTCTACTGGCTCTTGAGGATTAGGAGTAGATTGAATCGGCATAATTTCTTCATCCAAAATTAAATCGTCTTTAAAAAATTTTGCCATTCTTACTTCCACTTCTTCTTCTTGATAAAGGGTCCCTTTTTGTTTAATTAGATAACGATAATGTACTTGGTAGGTAATGGTTTCAAAGTCTCTGTCAACAGATTTACCGATTATTTTTCCTGATGCGTTTACTTTTACAATTTCAGCAGACCGCCTTAATAATGAATCTATTTTGATATGAGCTTTTTTATAGTTTCGATTATCTTTTGCTTGGTTAGAGACAAATTGTTCTACTCTGTTATCAAATAATTCTTGGAGTGATTTCCTCACCGTCATCTCCCCTTTCTAATTCATACATATGAATTAGATACAAAAAAAGAGCAGAAACCTTATGGGTTTACTGCTCTAACTAGTATAGCGGCTTAAAGAATTTTCAATTTCCTTTTGTACATCTGGATGTGTTTCCAGTTCCTTTGCTTTCTTCAAGGCATCGATTGCTTGCACCCCGCCGATTTTTCCTAAGGCCCAGGCAGCCGTTCCTTTCATGACTGGGCTGGCTTCATTTTCAAGAGCCTCAATGAGTTCAGGAATTGCGGTTTCATCTTTAAAATGAGCCAGTGCAATCATCGCATTTCGCTGAATCGGTTTCTTCCCTCTCCATGAGCCGGCCACATGGCCGAATTTATTTTTAAATTCTCGGTTACTCAACTTTAGTATTGGTCTAAGCAGAGGCTTTGCAATTTCAGGGTCTGCTTCCATTTCCTCATGAAAGTGAAAGTCCTTCCCTTTATTAACAGGACAAGAAGTCTGGCAGGAATCGCAGCCATACACCCGATTACCGATTTTTTCTCTAAATTCCTCTGGTATGAATCCTTTAGTTTGCGTTAAATAAGCGATGCAGCTCTGGGCATTAATTTGTCCGCCTTGTACTAACGCACCTGTAGGACAGGCGTCGAGACAGGCTGTACAAGTTCCGCATTGATCCTCCATCGGTGTATCCGGTTCAAAAGGTATATTTGTAATCATTTCACCCAAATATACGTATGAGCCAAACTCTGGAGTTATTATGGCACAGTTTTTCCCGCTCCAGCCTATCCCCGCTCTTTCCGCTACAGCCCGGTCAGAAAGCTCTCCCGTGTCGACCATGGATTTGAACCGGGCCTCTGGGACTTTTTCTAAAATAAACTCCTCAAGCTTTTTTAAACGATCTTTTAATATATGATGATAATCCAATCCCCAGGAAGCACGTGAAAAAAATCCCCGTCTCCCGCCTTTTCTTCCTTCAACCCGTTGTTTCATTTTTACAGGGTAAGCTAAGGCGATAGAGATAATGGAAAGCGGCTCTTCTAGAAGCATGGAAGGTGTAACCCGTTTTTCAATATCCGGCTCTTCAAATCCAGATTGATAGCCGAGCTCCTGCTGACGGATTAATCTCCCTTTTAATTCTGTAAACGGGTCAGCTGTGGTAAATCCAATTTTATCAATCCCAATTTCTTTACTAAAAGCAATTACTTCCGCTTTGAGTTTATTAACGTCCATGTTATCAGCCTCCCTTCACACTGGTTTTTATATATGGTAAGTTGTTATTCATTCTTTTAACATCTATTTATGATAAACTATTTTTATTAAAAATTGGAGGTGGAATCATTGGAAATTCAACTTTCATCAACTATTACTGAACAGATTCCTGATTTTAAATTAGGAGTAATCGAATATAAAAACATCACAGTAGGGGATTCCCCTCAAATGGTAAAAGGGCGGCTCCGTCTTTTCCAAGAATCCATTTATTTTGATTTAGAGGATAAAAACGTAACCGACTTAGCCGGTATTAAAGAATGGCGAGATATATTTAAACGGCTTGGGAAGGATCCCAACCGCTACCGCCATTCAGCAGAAGCATTGTATCGCAGGGTCAAAAAACAAAATTACCTGACTCCTGTTCAAAGTGGTATCGATATTAATAATTTCTTCTCTCTTCAATACCAGGTGCCTATTGGCATTTATGATACTGATTATTTAAGTGGTCAGATAAGCTTACGAATCGGTCACGAGAATGAAGAGTATCTTGGTTTAAATGGCAGGGTGAATTCCTTACATAATCTTATTGTATCCGCTGATGAACAAGGACCATTCGGAAGTCCCTTTGTAGACTCTAATAGGGCACCTGTCACAACCGATACGAACAACGCTCTGCAAATCGTATATTTACGCCCTTCAACAGATTGCCAGAATGCTGAAAAACTAACTCAATCTTTAATGAACATGTTTACCCAGATTCATGGTGGAGACGCTTCTTTTCGTATGCTTGGATGCCCGTGAGGCATCCTTTTTTTAAAATAAAGGCTGTGGTAAACTTGCTTGTTGATTTCCGCTCCAATCAACATGGTTACAAAATCAAAAATGACCTCTAACACAGCCGAAATAAAAAAACGCAATGCATCGTTCTCTCTGAAACGATACACTGCGTTAGTTAATATGTATGGAGCGGGTGATGGGAATCGAACCCACAACAACAGCTTGGAAGGCTGTGGTTTTACCACTAAACTACACCCGCATAAGTGATATTATCATTATAAGCAGCTGACCTTTATTATATTACATAGTTTTTATATTGAAGTCAAGGTTTTTTTGCAGAAAATGTCGAAACTTATTTATTGAATACATAAGTCCTTCTTAAACGGGCACGTTGACTGGCTCTATGTGACTAAAACGGGACTTCAACTATTAAAATAGTCACGTAACCTAAAAAACGGTCACGTACGCACGATCACACAAGCGACTTGCTTATTGTGAGGAGCGTAGTACACTAGTGCTTGAATGTCTACGAGAAAAATCAACAATAAAATATTTCAATAATTTTTCCCAAAAAAACAACAGAGTTATAAAAAACTCTGTTGTTTTAGACTGACGATTTGATACCGGTGGTCGGGGTCGAACCGACACTCCAGAGGAACACGATTTTGAGTCGTGCGCGTCTGCCAATTCCGCCACACCGGCAAAGTAAAATATTAAATTAGGTAATGCCGAGGACCGGAATCGAACCGGTACGGTAGTCACCTACCGCAGGATTTTAAGTCCTGTGCGTCTGCCAGTTCCGCCACCCCGGCAAAATAAGATTTGCCAACAATATTAATAAATAAAAAAATCATTGGAGGCGGCAACCGGATTCGAACCGGTGGATAAAGGTTTTGCAGACCTTGGCCTTACCACTTGGCTATGCCGCCGTATTCTATTGGAGCGGAAGACGGGATTCGAACCCGCGACCCCCACCTTGGCAAGGTGGTGTTCTACCACTGAACTACTTCCGCAAAATGGCTGGGCTAGCAGGATTCGAACCTACGAATGACGGAGTCAAAGTCCGTTGCCTTACCGCTTGGCTATAGCCCAATGATAATTGATTTTACATCTAAATTCAACAAGAATTTATGGGGCGACTGATGGGAATCGAACCCACGAATGTCGGAACCACAATCCGATGCGTTAACCACTTCGCCACAATCGCCATAATGAAATGATTTGGCAGGGGTAGTAGGAATCGAACCCACACCAAAGGTTTTGGAGACCTTCGTTCTACCTTTAAACTATACCCCTAAAATGGTGGAGGGGGACGGATTCGAACCGCCGAACCCTGAGGGAGCGGATTTACAGTCCGCCGCGTTTAGCCACTTCGCTACCCCTCCACATTATATTAAAAACGAACGAACTGGTGCCGGCTAGAGGACTTGAACCCCCAACCTACTGATTACAAGTCAGTTGCTCTACCAATTGAGCTAAACCGGCAAAATAAAGGTGGCTCAGGACGGAATCGAACCGCCGACACAAGGATTTTCAGTCCTTTGCTCTACCGACTGAGCTACTGAGCCACATTAAGACAAGATTAAAATGGCGGTCCCGACCGGGATCGAACCGGCGATCTCCTGCGTGACAGGCAGGCATGTTAACCGCTACACCACGGGACCAGATTGCGGGGACAGGATTTGAACCTGCGACCTTCGGGTTATGAGCCCGACGAGCTACCGGACTGCTCCACCCCGCGACAATAATATTTATATGGTGGAGGATGACGGGCTCGAACCGCCGACCCTCTGCTTGTAAGGCAGATGCTCTCCCAGCTGAGCTAATCCTCCACATATTAGAAATGGTGACCCCTACGGGATTCGAACCCGTGTTACCGCCGTGAAAGGGCGGTGTCTTAACCGCTTGACCAAGGGGCCATTAATAAAAGTTTGATATTATAATGGCGGAGAGCAAGGGATTTGAACCCTTGAGACAGGGTTACCCGCCTACACGATTTCCAATCGTGCTCCTTCGGCCACTCGGACAGCTCTCCAATTAAAGAATGGCTCCGCAGGTAGGACTCGAACCTACGACCGATCGGTTAACAGCCGATAGCTCTACCACTGAGCTACTGCGGAATAATAATATTTAGGGATAATTCCCGGCCTGGCAACGTCCTACTCTCACAGGGGCGCTTGCCCCAACTACCATCGGCGCTGAGAAGCTTAACTTCCGTGTTCGGTATGGGAACGGGTGTGACCTTCTCGCCATAATTACCAGACCATTTATTGGACACTATTTTATTATAATGTCTTTTTTATATTTTTCAAGAGGAAATTTAAAAAAATTTCATTCTCTCAAAACTAGATAATTCAGAAGAAGTTTAAGTAAAAACGAGTTCGCTTTAAGACTATGGTTAAGTCCTCGATCGATTAGTATCAGTCAGCTCCACATGTTACCACGCTTCCACCTCTGACCTATCAACCTGATCATCTTTCAGGGATCTTACTAGCTTGACGCTATGGGAAATCTCATCTTGAGGGGGGCTTCATGCTTAGATGCTTTCAGCACTTATCCCGTCCGCACATAGCTACCCAGCGATGCCTTTGGCAAGACAACTGGTACACCAGCGGTGCGTCCATCCCGGTCCTCTCGTACTAAGGACAGCTCCTCTCAAATTTCCTGCGCCCACGACGGATAGGGACCGAACTGTCTCACGACGTTCTGAACCCAGCTCGCGTACCGCTTTAATGGGCGAACAGCCCAACCCTTGGGACCGACTACAGCCCCAGGATGCGATGAGCCGACATCGAGGTGCCAAACCTCCCCGTCGATGTGGACTCTTGGGGGAGATAAGCCTGTTATCCCCGGGGTAGCTTTTATCCGTTGAGCGATGGCCCTTCCATGCGGAACCACCGGATCACTAAGCCCGACTTTCGTCCCTGCTCGACTTGTAGGTCTCGCAGTCAAGCTCCCTTGTGCCTTTACACTCTACGAATGATTTCCAACCATTCTGAGGGAACCTTTGGGCGCCTCCGTTACTCTTTAGGAGGCGACCGCCCCAGTCAAACTGCCCACCTGACACTGTCTCCCACCCCGATCAGGGGTGCGGGTTAGAATTTCAATACAGCCAGGGTAGTATCCCACCGACGCCTCCACCGAAGCTGGCGCTCCGGCTTCTCAGGCTCCTACCTATCCTGTACAAGCTGTACCAAAATTCAATATCAGGCTACAGTAAAGCTCCACGGGGTCTTTCCGTCCTGTCGCGGGTAACCTGCATCTTCACAGGTACTATAATTTCACCGAGTCTCTCGTTGAGACAGTGCCCAGATCGTTACGCCTTTCGTGCGGGTCGGAACTTACCCGACAAGGAATTTCGCTACCTTAGGACCGTTATAGTTACGGCCGCCGTTTACTGGGGCTTCGATTCAGAGCTTCGCTTGCGCTAACCCCTCCTCTTAACCTTCCAGCACCGGGCAGGCGTCAGCCCCTATACTTCGCCTTGCGGCTTCGCAGAGACCTGTGTTTTTGCTAAACAGTCGCCTGGGCCTATTCACTGCGGCTCTTCGAGGCTATTCACCTCAAAAAGCACCCCTTCTCCCGAAGTTACGGGGTCATTTTGCCGAGTTCCTTAACGAGAGTTCTCTCGCTCACCTTAGGATTCTCTCCTCGCCTACCTGTGTCGGTTTGCGGTACGGGCACCTTTTATCTCGCTAGAGGCTTTTCTTGGCAGTGTGGAATCAGGAACTTCGGTACTATATTTCCCTCGCTGTCACAGCTCAGCCTTACGGTAAGCGGATTTTCCTACTTACCAGCCTAACTGCTTAGACGCACATATCCAACAGTGCGCTTACCCTATCCTCCTGCGTCCCCCCATCACTCAAACGATAAAGAGGTGGTACAGGAATATCAACCTGTTGTCCATCGCCTACGCCTTTCGGCCTCGGCTTAGGTCCCGACTAACCCTGAGAGGACGAGCCTTCCTCAGGAAACCTTAGGCATACGGTGGATGAGATTCTCACTCATCTTTCGCTACTCATACCGGCATTCTCACTTCTAAGCGCTCCACCAGTCCTTACGGTCTAGCTTCAACGCCCTTAGAACGCTCTCCTACCACTGACATCGTAGATGTCAATCCACAGCTTCGGTGTTACGTTTAGCCCCGGTACATTTTCGGCGCAGAGTCACTCGACCAGTGAGCTATTACGCACTCTTTAAATGGTGGCTGCTTCTAAGCCAACATCCTGGTTGTCTAAGCAACTCCACATCCTTTTCCACTTAACGTAAACTTTGGGACCTTAGCTGGTGGTCTGGGCTGTTTCCCTTTTGACTACGGATCTTATCACTCGCAGTCTGACTCCCACGGATAAGTCTTTGGCATTCGGAGTTTGTCTGAATTCGGTAACCCGATGAGGGCCCCTAGTCCAAACAGTGCTCTACCTCCAAGACTCTTACTACGTGAGGCTAGCCCTAAAGCTATTTCGGAGAGAACCAGCTATCTCCAAGTTCGATTGGAATTTCTCCGCTACCCACACCTCATCCCCGCACTTTTCAACGTGCGTGGGTTCGGGCCTCCATCCAGTGTTACCTGGACTTCACCCTGGACATGGGTAGATCACCTGGTTTCGGGTCTACGACCACATACTATTTCGCCCTATTCAGACTCGCTTTCGCTGCGGCTCCGTCTCTTCAACTTAACCTTGCATGGGATCGTAACTCGCCGGTTCATTCTACAAAAGGCACGCCATCACCCATAAACGGGCTCTGACTACTTGTAGGCACACGGTTTCAGGATCTTTTTCACTCCCCTTCCGGGGTGCTTTTCACCTTTCCCTCACGGTACTGGTTCACTATCGGTCACTAGGGAGTATTTAGCCTTGGGAGATGGTCCTCCCTGCTTCCGACCGGATTTCACGTGTCCGGCCGTACTCAGGATCCACTCAGGAGGGAACGAAGTTTCGACTACAGGGCTTTTACCTTCTATGACAGGCCTTTCCAGGCCGCTTCATCTACCCCGTTCCTTTGTAACTCCATGTTGAGTGTCCTACAACCCCAAGAGGCAAGCCTCTTGGTTTGGGCTGTTCCCGTTTCGCTCGCCGCTACTTAGGGAATCGCGTTTGCTTTCTCTTCCTCCGGGTACTTAGATGTTTCAGTTCCCCGGGTCTGCCTTCAATACCCTATGAATTCAGGTAAAGATACTGCTCCATTACGAGCAGTGGGTT
>NZ_CAMGZB010000001.1:0-527500 GCF_946151075.1 Neobacillus sp. Marseille-Q6967
CCGTCCGCCGCTAACCTTCAGGAGCAAGCTCCTAAAGATTCGCTCGACTTGCATGTATTAGGCACGCCGCCAGCGTTCGTCCTGAGCCAGGATCAAACTCTCCAAGAAAGTTGATTAGCTCAAAAATTTTACGTTGGCTTTGCTTCTATAATAGAAACAAAAAATTATTGTTTGTTGACGTTTTTGTTTGTTTAGTTTTCAAAGATCAATTTTTCTAACGCTCAAATGCGACTTTATTATATTAACACGAATTATTTCATAGTGTCAATATCTTTTTTTAAAAAAACTAACCGCCCCTTCCGAACAGCTTTTTTAAAACTGTTTCGCAGCGACGGTTATTAATATAACAAGTATTATTAAAAAGGTCAATAGTTTTTTTATTTTTATTATGATCTTTTTTCACTTACTTGATAACAACGATGGAAAATCCCCTGCCCCTTTGTTTCGATGCTGACTACATCTATCTGCCCTTTTTCTATTAAATACTCAATCAGAACAGCCAAATCTACAGAGTAAGGTATTAATTCCTTTTCATATTGTATCTCATTAAACGTCCAGTAATCTTTATTACTAAGAACTTCTAATAAATGACTGCAGCCAACCTTTGTCCTGGAATGAATCATAAATTCACTGGCCAGAAATAATAGCTCCAGCCTTTTTTCAAGGGTTTCCTCGCTATTAACCAATTCTTCATATAATTTTACGATTTGAGGTTCAATCTGCTTCACTTGCTGCCAGACTGTAAGTTCTGGATGAAGGCCTTGTTCTATTACCGCTAACCTAGCCAGATGGTGTAATGAATGTACAACATAGTTATAAGCATCTAAAAACTGATGATTTTCAAATAGTGCTTTCCCGTCAACATAACGGCGTATTAATTTAGCAAATTCTAACCCCATTTTAATTTTTCGCCCGTTAAAAGGAAATTCACGGAGTTCTGTTTTTAAGTTAGCAATGTACTCATTTCGATCAAATAGAATTTTTGCATTATGAAGCCATTCAAATATCTTTCTGTTTGTTCCTACTAAAATCCATTCCTGGAGCTGGTCTTCTGTAATAATATGCATTGCAGCTTTATGATCGTCATAGGTGTAATGTTTAATTAGAACTGGAGTCTCAGCTTCTTTGACAATAATTAATAAAATGACATCAAAAGTATCTGTAGTATGACTGGACTTATGTTTTTTTTCAATCATCATTACACCTAGTGTATTAGGTTGGCTAGCCCTTTCTTGATAGATGGGCCGAAGAATGTCTTTCATTCATCATATCCTCCATTTTTTTCGATAGCCTATAAGTTCGACAGTAACTAAAAATCTCCTTCTTAAAAAAGAGACAAAATTCGACATCTTCTAATATAACATTTATTCTCCAGTTATAAATATGGTATAGTTTTTTTAGGAGGGTGAAACATGGGTAAATATTCTAGTAAAATAAATAAAATTCGTACTTTTGCACTTTCATTAATTTTTATCGGCTTTATTGTTATGTATGGGGGAATCTATTTTCGAAACTCTCCACTTGTTATGACGATTTTCATGCTAATTGGCCTTTTATTTATAATCGCTAGTACAGTTGTTTATTTTTGGATTGGGATGTTATCAACAAAAACCATACAAGTAATATGTCCAAACTGCCAGAAACCTACAAAAATGCTCGGAAGAGTAGATATGTGCATGTATTGCCGTGAGCCTCTCACAATGGATCCAAATCTAGAAGGTAAGGAATTTGACGAATCTTATAACAAAAGAACAAAAAAATAAAAGCCGAAGCATTCGGCTTTTTTTCGTGTCTTAATGAACTTCTTTACCTGTGCATTCTGGACAGGAACCATAAATCTCCATCCGGTGATTTTGCACTTTAAATCCTGTCACATGTGAAGCTAAATGTTCAACTTCATCTAAACCAGGATAGTGGAAATCCACTATTTTCCCACAACTTTCACAAATAACGTGGTAATGGTGTGTGGTAATAAAGTCAAAACGACTTGAAGCATCACCATAAGTTAATTCTTTTACTAAACCTACTTCACGAAATACTCGTAAATTATTGTAAACTGTCGCTACACTCATATTTGGGAATTTCCCTTCAAGCGCTTTGTAGATTTCATCTGCAGTAGGATGCGACATCGAGTTTATTAAATATTCAAGTATCGCATGACGTTGTGGAGTTATTCGAACTCCCGTATCCTTTAAGGTTTCCAACGCTTCTTTTAACTGATTCATCGCCATGCACCTCTTTTCCAAAAATATTCTTATATTATAATTGTTATAATTAGTTTACTAAGGAAATATTACTTTTGTCAATATTGTTATATCAATCGGCATATTGTTTCTTCCTATTTTGGTCTTTATGACCCATTATAAATTTCCCGGCAGATATTTTTAGACATGTATGTTTGTATTTTATGATAAAGTTTCCCAATTAATTCTTTATTAGTAAATTCAGCGGTTAGAATTCCATAAAAAAAGGGTCGATTATCGACCCAAAAAGTTTATCTGAGGAGGTATGCCCTAATAAAATGATATTCAAATCCAATGTTATTGCATTGGACAAAAGCCTTTTATCATAAAAATAGGCATACTTGTTATTTAAACAAGATTTTCTTTTATGTAAGTTAATGCATTCTCTACATGACCTTTAACTTGCACCTTTCTCCATTCCTTTACCAAATGACCGTCCTTATCGATTATAAAGGTCGATCTTTCAACTCCCATATATTCTTTGCCGAAATTTTTCTTTAGTTTCCACACACCATATTGTTCCGCTGCTTCGTGCTCGGTATCAGCCAGAAGCAGGAACGGCAGGCCATATTTTTCTGCAAATTTTTGATGGCGGTCAACCGGGTCCGGACTAACCCCAATAATGACAGCGTCCAATTCTGTGAATTGTTGATACTTGTCACGAAAATCACAAGCCTCTGTTGTACATCCCGGTGTCATATCTTTCGGATAAAAATATAACACCACATTCGTTCCTCTAAAATCGGACAATTTAACCTTTTCACCGTTACTTGCTTCTAATGAAAAATCAGGTGCCTGTTTCCCAACTTCAATAGTCAATTACGATCACCCCATGGAAAAGTATTCTCCTCCATAGCCTAACCAATAACAGGAAACATCACAACTATTAAGTATCCTATTGGTTACGGTCTAAAAATGCGCGTGCCACAAAGGCAGCAGGTACGGTATAGCCAATAAGTGCTTCTATAACTGCCACCATCCTTCCAAAACCGTGTGGAATGACATCTCCATTTCCCACCGAGAACAACATCATGGCACTAAAATAAAAACTTGTTTCAAAGATGTTATAATCGGCCGCATTATTTGTTTCTACAAGTAATGAAATCCCCTTTAACTCAAACAATAAATAAATAAGCCCAAAACCAATGATAACGGTCAGATAAATCGATCCTAAAAAAAGTGCATTTTCAAATGAGACTAATTTTCCTTTAACGGTATTCGGAATAAACAAAGTCCTAAGACTCATAAAAATACAGAAAATAACAATAGGGAGCAAGAAATAAAACACAAGCTACCACCTCTATATCATTCATTTATCTATTTCTATGCGTGCTTGGACGATAAAATATCTATTACTATAAGAAGAAAAACATAAATCACTCTTAATTTTCTAAAAGTTAGTAGGGCCATAAAAAAGTGCTAAAATAAGTTAGTACATATTATAAGGGGGAATAAGAGTGCAGTTTATTAATTCAGAAAGACTACATAATGAAGCATTAGAGCATATTGTCGGCGGAGTCAATAGTCCATCCCGTTCCTACAAAGCAGTGGGAGGCGGTGCTCCAGTTGTGATGGAAAGAGCTCAAGGCGCATACTTTTGGGATGTTGATGGCAACCAATACATTGACTACCTTGCTGCTTACGGCCCTATTATCACTGGACACGCTCATCCGCATATAACCGAAGCGATCAAACGCGCAGCGGAAACCGGTGTTCTTTATGGAACTCCTACACCTCACGAAGTAAAGTTTGCAAAAATGTTAAAGGAAGCGATTCCTTCCATGGATAAAGTAAGATTTGTTAATTCAGGCACCGAAGCAGTGATGACGACCATTCGGGTTGCAAGAGCCTATACAGGCCGGGATAAAATTATCAAATTCGCCGGATGTTATCATGGACACTCTGACCTTGTTCTAGTTGCTGCAGGTTCAGGTCCTTCTACATTAGGAACTCCTGATTCAGCTGGTGTTCCTAAAAGTATCGCACAAGAAGTGATTACCGTCCCATTTAATGATATCGAACCATTTAAAGAAGCGTTGGAAAAATGGGGCGACCAAATCGCTGCCGTATTAGTTGAACCTATCGTCGGAAACTTTGGAATTGTAGAACCTAAACCTGGTTTCCTGCAGCAGGTGAATGACCTGACTCATGCTGCTGGCGCATTAGTTATTTATGATGAAGTGATCACAGCCTTCCGCTTTATGTATGGCGGTGCCCAAGACTTATTAGGTGTTAAACCTGATTTAACCGCACTCGGAAAAATTATTGGCGGCGGTCTGCCAATCGGTGCCTACGGCGGACGTAAAGAGATTATGGAAAAGGTTGCCCCGCTCGGACCGGCCTACCAAGCTGGGACGATGGCTGGAAATCCAGCATCTATGCTCTCGGGGATTGCCTGTCTTGAAGTGTTAAAACAAGAAGGAGTTTATGAGTACTTAGACCAGCTTGGAAAAAAACTCGAAGAAGGTATTTTAGAAGCAGCTCAAGAACATGGGATCCAGATTACCATTAATCGTTTAAAAGGTGCTCTCACTGTTTACTTCACAAATAAGAAAATCGAAAACTACGAACAAGCAGAGAATACAGACGGAGAAACATTCGGTAAATTTTTCAAACACATGCTCCATCAAGGGATCAATCTTGCTCCATCAAAATACGAAGCCTGGTTCCTTACAATCGCACATACTGCGGAAGATATCGATGCCACACTTCATGCGGTAAACAATGCATTTTCTCTACTTAGAGCTGAATAAATATACATTTTTTATGCAATAAAGGAGAGCGATTTTTACTCTCCTTTATTTTTAATCCTCAATGAAACCGTTTACATTAACACTTTAAGCTTTTACACTTTTAAAAATTACCTACATTTTCTATCCAAATTTTTGTATATTTATTTGATTTCTGAAAATTCTTATGATAATATTAGATTATTATTTTTCTGCAACTTTTTAACACAATGCCCCGTTAAATGGTCATTATTATTTCTTTTTCCACACTTAAGAATTAAATAGGAGGTGAAGAGGCTTTAGAGGGATCCCTCCTGAAGCCAATTTATTATGACACAAAAATGGAACCCATCTCTTTTTAAAGATTTCCATAAGCACGAACACGATGCCTGCGGAATCGTAGCAAGTCTTGAAAAGACTAATCTGCCAACAAGAAAAAACATTTTTGATTGTATAGATGCTCTTGTAACGATGAATCATCGTGCCGGTTTTATTAACGGCGAGGGTGATGGTGTAGGTATTCATACTGATATCCCAAAAGCACTTTGGAGAGAAAAATTAGAAAACGCAGGTGTAGATCCTTCTGTCCTTGAAAATGAAGGTTTTGCAGTTGGCCATGTTTTTGTCAGCAAAAAAGTAAATTGGAATTCTACTAAACTTGAATTACTTCAAAAACTTGAAAAATATGATTTAAAAATTGTTTTTGAAACAAACCAAGTAACCGACTCATCTGCACTTGGACCCATTGCTATTCAAGAAAATCCCGTTTTCTGGCAGTTTGCCTGCCTATCATCAAAAGAAGGTCAGGAATTAAATAAGGTACTTTTTGAGGCATTAGTTGATTTAGAAACTAATGAAGATGTTCATGTAGCATCGTTAAGTCATGCTCATGTTGTTTACAAAGTAATGGGCGCCGGCGATATCCTGCCTCGTTACTATCATGATTTAGCTAATCCGATCGTTGCTTCAACGATGACTCTTGGTCATAATCGTTATTCTACAAATACATTATCCAGCTTTTTCCGCGTACAGCCGTTTAGTGTTCTCGGTCATAATGGCGAAATTAATACTATTTCTAAGCTTCGTGATGAGGCAAGAATGATTGGGGTTCCGCTTGTAAAGGATGGAAGTGACTCCCAAGACCTTAGCAGAACAATGGAAACATTAATCTGCCGAGATGGCTACTCATTATTCGAAGCGATGGATCTATTATTCCCGCCAATCGTGAATGAGATTAAGGCATATTCTGAAAAGCTGCAGGACTTATATACCTATCTTCGCGAGGCTTGGGGACATTTTGCCCAAGGACCTGCAGGAATTATCTCAAGATATGGAGACGAAGCGGTATTTAGTGTAGATGCTTTAGGACTTCGTCCACTTTGGATGCTAGAAACAGAAAGTTCTTTTTTATTCTCTTCTGAACCAGGGATTATTTCTTCAAGTGAATACGTAAACGACCCTAAACCTTTAGCCCCTGGTGAAAAGGTCGGCTTTAAATGGAACGGGGATAAATTAGAAGTATATGAACAGGACCGTTATCAAAACGAAGTGTATAATCGTTTTTCAGCCCGTCTGGATATCCAGGGATCAAGAGTACGCTTAAAAGCTCCTGCCCTTGATAAAACTATTACAATGAATTACCCTGACAAGATCCACAACGGCCAATATAAAGCGTTTGGATGGGAACGTGACCACATTCAGTTAATTGAGCAAATGGCTGAAAAGGGGATCGAACCAATCCGTTCCTTAGGGCATGATGCTCCGTTAGCAGCATTAAATCCAGAGCGTAAAAACATTGCAGATTTTATCAAAGAAAGCGTTGCGGTTGTAACAAACCCCGCTATTGACCGTGACCGTGAAACAGAGCATTTCTCTACTCGCGTCATTATCGGTAAGCGTCCTGCTTTATTCCAAAGTGAACAGCCAGCAGCTGTATTAGAGTTAACCTCACCCCTTCTAATTGAAGGTAAAGCAGGTTATAACTGTACAGAAGAATTGGGGCAGCCAAGTTATGATCAGGTTGTTCAACATTACCAGTCTCAAAAACTAGCAGCATTTATTTCTGCTACATTCCAAAAGAATGAAACCATTGATGCGGCGCTTGAAAGAATTTGCGATGATGCCGTTCGAGCTGTTCAATCTGGAAAAACCCTGCTTGTCCTTGATGACTCAAACGCACACCAGGATGATTTCTATTGGATTGATCCGCATTTAGTAACATCAGCGATTGATCAAGCTTTAGTGAAAGCTGAAATAAGAAGAGATTGCTCATTAGTGTTACGTTCAGCAGCCATCCGTTCACTCCATGACATCATCACTGTATTTGGATTGGGTGCAGATTTAATCAGCCCTTATTACATGTTCATGACCGTTCTCGATGAAACAACAAAACCGTTAATTAATTTATATAATGCATTATCTAAGGGACTTGAAAAAGTTATTTCAACAATTGGTATTCACGAATTACGGGGCTATGGTCGTCTATACTCCAGCATCGGGTTACATGAAGAGGTTGCCAATGTATTAAACATCGTTAATTTCTTTGGTTCAGATGAATTAGAGAGTGACTTTGAAGCAATGAAAAATGATGCTATTGCTAGAGCAGCAGATTACCAGAATGAGAAGGAAAGAGTCGGAAAAACCTTCCACCTCTTCCCAAGAATCTGGAAAGCAATTGGTGAAGTGGCTTCAACAGGTGACTATAATGTCTACCGTGATAAAATCAGCGAGCAGGAGTCGGAAAATCCTACAACCATTCGCCACTTACTTCAATTAAAAGAAAGCAGTCAGTCAGTATCACCTGCAGAAGTTGATATCCGTGTCGGTGATCATGACTTACCATTCATTATTTCGTCTATGTCATTCGGGTCACAGAATGAAATTGCCTTCAGGGCTTATGCCGAAGGTGCCGACCGCCTTAACATGGTCAGTCTAAATGGTGAAGGCGGAGAGATTAAAGATATGCTTGGCAAATACCCAAAAACACGCGGCCAGCAAGTGGCATCCGGTCGTTTTGGAGTTAATGCAGAGCTGTTAAACTCTTCTAATCTATTAGAAATTAAAATTGGTCAAGGGGCAAAACCTGGTGAAGGCGGGCATCTGCCTGGTTCAAAAGTTACAGCCAAAGTCGCTGAAGCCCGTAATGCAACACTTGGTTCAGATTTAATTTCACCTTCTAATAATCACGATATCTATTCTATTGAAGATTTAGCTCAAATGATACTAGAATTAAAGACGGCGAATGACCAGGCAAAAATCGCTGTCAAGGTACCTGTCGTTCCGAATATTGGTACGATTGCGGTTGGTATTGCAAAAGCTGGTGCGGACATCATTACTCTTAGCGGATTTGACGGCGGTACAGGTGCGGCTAGAATTCACGCCCTGCAGCATGTTGGTCTCCCAGTGGAAATTGGCGTAAAAGCCGCTCATAATGCACTGCTAGAGTCCGGCCTGCGCCATAAGGTGGAGTTATGGGCAGATGGCGGAATGAAGAGTGCAATGGATGTTATGAAAGTGATGCTTCTTGGTGCAAACCGTGTAGGTTTCGGTACACTGGCCATGCTTTCTATTGGTTGTACAACTTGCCGCGGCTGTCATTTAGACACATGCCATGTTGGAATTGCTACCCAAATTGAGTCTGAAGCACAAGCGAAGGAACACGGTCTCCGCCGTTTCGTTCCACGTCAGTTTGATCTGGCTGTGAATGGTATTATGAATCTATTTACTGCTTTCGGAAATGAATTAAAGGCACTTGCAGCATCTGTTGGGATTACAAATCTTCAGGATGCAGTCGGCCGCTCTGATTTGTTAGACCAGGTGAAAGGCAAAAATCAGCTTAACCTTACTCACCTGCTTAAACCATTAGAAATCAGCCAATTCCCGAAAACAGAGGAAGCTAAAACCTTCCAAGAAGTAGCAATGCAAGTGGCGGTTGGTGCAGAGTATTTGGACGGAAGTGTAGAACAGCTGCATTCATCACGTGAATTTGTAAGTGTAACATCAGAACAGCGTGTGCTTGGTAGCCGGGTTTCCTGCCACCGTGTACGCGGCCGACTTGACGGTTCTTATCGCCAGCTCCCTCCTGTTCAACTTAAGTACAAAGACGGCTCCATCCCTGGAAACGGCTTAGGTGCTTATAATAGCGCGGGAATTGAAATTACGGTTAACGGAGGCGGTCAGGACGGTGTTGGAAAAACTTCCTTCGGCGGTAATATTCAAATCCTTAAGTCCAAAGGAAAAGATGGCAATTACTATAATGGTTCTGTCGGAAAAGGCTTTGGGTACGGTGCTCAGAAAGGTTTACTTGTTGCACAAGGGAACGCAGATGCACGTGCAGGAATTCGCCTATCCGGTGCAGATTTAATTGTTGGTGGTTTTGTTAAAAAACCAATCCCTGAAAAAGAAAATGGCAACATCGGAGCAAATGCAAATATTAAAGGATTTGCTTTTGAGTATATGACAAATGGCCGAGGGCTGGTACTAGGCGATCCAGGACCATGGATTTGTGCAGGAATGACTGGTGGAGTAGTCTACGTTCGCCATCAGCCTGAAGTTGGTTTAACGAAAGATGCCATTCAGCGTAGAATCGCTAAAGGTGCAAAGGTTTCCGTTACCGAGTTAAACCAAAAAGGCAAAAAGGATATCCATGAACTTTTAGGGAAATATATGGACTTACTAGTTAGTGACGGTCAATTAGAAGAAGCAAACACACTTAAAGCTCTTCTTGCTGATCCTGAAAAGCACTTTGTCCAAATCATCCCAGTCAAAGAACAAGCCGATCCATCAGTATCAACTGAATGATCTAAAAACAGTAGAAACGTCAGCTTTTTAGGCTGACGTTTCTTTTTGTTTTTTCATAAATAATAGTATCAATGTTAGAATAATTTCATATAATTTCTCTTGATTATCTGTTTTAATCCATGTATAGTACAATATTGTTTAATCAATAACCTATCCTAGGGATTGAAAGGAAATAGTAAGAATGAAGTTAGGTGCCCGCATTGTAAAAACGGGAATAGCAATTGTTTTATCTCTTTATTTAGCACAACTTTTACACTCACCATCGCCTGTATTGGCAGGTATCGCAGCCATTTTTGCCATTCAGCCGACAATTTATCGCTCCTATTTAACCATCGTTGAACAAATTCAGGGAAATTTAATTGGTGCAATATTGGCTGTAATCTGTGTTCTGCTCTTAGGTAATCATTACATTATTATTGGTTTAGCCGCTATTATTGTTATTATTATTAATCTTAAGCTTAACATTGAAAATACGATCGGCCTTTCGCTTGTAACATTAATATCCATCATGGAAACGCCTGGTAGTGACTTTTTACCGTTTGCAGGGATTCGGTTTTCCACCATCATGATTGGGGTCTTTTCAGCTTTTATCGTCAATCTTGTCTTCCTGCCGCCGAAATATGAAACAAAGCTGTATTTCAAAATTTCAGATACGACGGAAGAGATTATTAAATGGATCAGAATTAGTACGAGGCATGATTTCGACCATAATGTTCTGAAGGCTGATATCGAGAAGATTAAGGATAATCTCCTTAAAATGGGACAGTTATATTTAATGTATAAAGAAGAACGCAGCTATTTCAAAAGAAATAATTTAGAAAAGTCACGAAAACTAGTGATTTTCCGACAAATGACCTCCGCTGCCAAAAGAGGTCTCGAGACCCTTAAAAAGCTCCATCGCTTCGAAAATGAACTACTTCATTTATCTGAAGAATTTCAGCAGTCGATCCGGACTCAGCTTGACTCTATCGTTTATCGCCATGAGCAGCTAATGCTTCGATTTATCGGGAAAGTCCCTGTTCATTCAGCTAATCCGGAGGAAACAGCTTGCTTTAATAAAAAGGAATTATTCGATTTGTTTTTAACACATCAAAAAGCTTATGCTGACCAAAATGATCCGCATCTCTACCATACCATGCAGATTATTTCCTCAATCATCGATTACGGTGAACAGGTGGAGCATCTTGATAAATTATTAGATAGTTTTCATTCTTTTCATCAAAACGAAGTGGCAATTGAACACAAAGAAACAGATTAAAAAGCAGCTGAATCATCAGCTGCTTTCTTAGTTTACGCTTTTGTTCTTGCCAAGTCTTGTTCAACGACTGGAGTTCCTTCTTTGTGTTCAAGCTGTTGAACTTGGAATAATTTATAATAATGACCCTTTTTATCCATTAATTCTTCATGTTTACCGATTTCTACAATTCGCCCATGTTCAATTAGTACAATCCGGTCTGCGTGCGTAATGGTAGATAAGCGATGTGCCACAATAAAGGTCGTCCGGTCCTTGGCGAGTACTTCTAACGCCTCTTGGATAAGATGTTCGCTTTCTAAATCTAGGGCAGAGGTTGCTTCATCTAAGATCAGAATAGGAGGGTTTTTTAAGAATACCCGGGCAATCGCCACTCTCTGTTTCTGCCCTCCTGAAAGTTTTACTCCCCTCTCCCCCACCTTCGTATCATAGCCGTTTGTAAGGTTCATGATAAAATCGTGTGCATTGGCTGCTTTAGCGGCTTGGATTACTTCATCCTCCGAAGCCCCAGGTTTACCAAGCAATATATTTTCCTTAACACTCTCACTAAATAAAATATTGTCTTGGAATACAACACCAATTTTATCTCTAAGTGTCTGTACTTTATATTGGCGGATATCCACCCCATCAAGGAATATTTTGCCTTTTGTAATATCATAGAAACGCGGGATTAAGCTCACAATTGTTGATTTACCTCCGCCGCTCATGCCGACAAACGCAATCGTTTCTCCTTTTTTAACATCTAAATTAATTTCATTAAGAACCATTTCTTCCTTTTCGTCATAAGAAAAATAGACATTATCAAAATAAATATCCCCCTTCACATTCGTGCATTCTACTGCATTGGGAGAATCGACAATATCATACTTTTCATCAAGGAATTCGAATACCCGGTCCATTGATGCAAAGGATTGAGTAAGAGTAGTTGATGAATTAACCAATCTTCTAAGCGGATTATAAAGTTTGTCAATGTAAGCAAAAAAGGCAACCATTGTACCTAACGTCAGGCTCCCTTGGATAACAAGGTAAGTGGAATAGCCAATAACAAGTAAGGGGGCGATATCCGTTATCGTATTCACGGCCGCAAATGCCTTCGCATTCCAGCTTGTATGCTCCAACGCTTTTACTAAGAAATTTTGATTCTGTTTATCAAACTGTTTTTGTTCGTGGTCTTCTATTGCGAAACTCTTAATGACTGGCATTCCTTGTACACGCTCATGCAGATAGCTTTGAACCTCTGCCAGAGCTTGTGACCGTGTTCTTGTGAGTTTTCGTAAGTTCCCAAAAAAGAACTTAATCGAAAAAGCATAGAAAGGAAAAAGCAGAATAGACACGATCGTTAGTTTTACACTCATCGTAAACATAATGGCTATGGCAATAAATATGGTAGCCATATCAAGCCATAGATTCATCATACCTGTAATAACAAACGTTTTTGTCTGTTCTACATCATTGATGACACGTGAGATGACTTCTCCAGCTCTTGTGTTAGCATAATATTTAAAACTTAACTTTTGAATATGTGAGTACATTTTATCGCGTATATCATAGAGAATCTTACTAGCAGTCCATTGTGCAAAATATTGGCGGTAATATTCGATCGGCGGCCGCAGTAACACAAAGATGGCTAACATGATTCCCATAATAAAAAATAATTTACTCATCTTCTCATCAGTCGTTAACGTATCTTTACCAATAATATCATCCACTACATATTTAATCAGCATCGGGATAATCAGTGGTATAGCGAATTTTAAAAGCCCAATAATAATAGTTCCAATGATTTGCAGCCGGTAAGGCTTTACAAATTGAAGATATCTGCGTACACTACTCAGGTTAAGCCCCCCTTCCCCTTGATGTTTTTTCATGACAAACGAAAACCTGTTGATTGAATCAACAGGCGCTGATGCTTAACGTCTGTAAGTTAAATAACGTTCATACCAAATATCAATGAAGTCCGGGGCGAAAGGTCCTTTCCGCTGGCGAATCCACTGGATCAGTTTATCGACATTCCGTTTTAATATTTGATCAATGACTTCAGGATACTTCATTTCTCTACGGTGACGTTCGTACTCATCTTCATCCAACAAATTAAACGTCATATCTGGGAATACCTTAATATCAAGGTCATAATCTATATATTTAACTGCTTCACCATCAAAGATAAATGGCGAACTAAGATTACAGTAATAATATATCCCGTCTTCACGAATCATACCGATGATATTAAACCAATATTGTGAATGAAAGTAACAAATGGCTGGTTCCCTTGTAACCCATGTTCTTCCATCCGACTCTGTCACGATTGTCCGATCATTTCCGCCAATCACTAAATTTTGTGATCCCTTTAAAACAGTCGTTTCCTCCCAGATGCGATGGATGTGCCCATTGTGTTTATAGCTATGTATTTG
This sequence comes from Neobacillus sp. Marseille-Q6967, assembly GCF_946151075.1. GTDB lineage: Bacteria > Bacillota > Bacilli > Bacillales > Cytobacillaceae > Neobacillus. Next base: position 13,436 of record NZ_CAMGZB010000001.1, read on the forward strand.
TATTGGTTCACCTTCTGTGGGTACGCCCATTTTTTCCCCTACTTTCCTTCCTGAAAGCTTTGTAACCTATCCAACGATACATCCCAGCGACAAAAGGTAACAAAGTTCAATTTTCCTATTTCTTATTATTATAACGGTTGAATACAGAATTTAAAACAAAAGAGCCATTGAAATCAATGACTCTTTGAAAAATTCACCTATTTTTTAACCATTTTCCCGTTTTTGGATTACAAAGAAGGTTCTAAGTTTGATTCCCGGTAGGATTGGATTACCTCTTCTGTTTGTTTTTCAAAGATTTCTTGTATTTCCTTTAGCTCTTTCTTCATTTGATTAATTTCATATTGGACACTTTCTAACTCTGTTTCCTTTTGTAAAGACTGTAATTGATGTTCAATTTCTTGACACCGCTCAAGCTCTGCCTGAAGGTATAATAATTTTTCCATCGTCATCATTTGTTCGGAAACTAAACGGTTAAAATGATTCATGATCTACACCGCCTTATTAAATTCTCTTACTAAGTATTCTTGAATAAACCAAATTATCCTTTGACAACTTATGTAGACTAAATAGAAGTTTTGTCGAAAATGAACACAAAGAAGGCACTCTTTCGAATTCAGAGTGCCTTCCACTTACCATTATTAGCTTTGACCGAATTGGCCAGATGAACCTTGGTTTTTACGAGCTTGAGATTGCTGGTTTTGTTGTCTAACTTCTTGAGCATTTGTTTGGCTCGCAAATTCAGTTCCAAATTGACCCGCAGAACCTGCAGCACCTGCTGCACCTGCAGAACCGCCTTGAGCTGATTGTGCGTTTTGACGTCTTACTTCAGCTGCATCAGTTTGGCTCGCGAATTCAGTTCCAAATTGACCTGCACCTGCAGCACCTGCACCGCCAGCTGATTGTGCATTTTGTTGTCTAACTTGCTGGATGTTTGTCCCAGCAGAAGTTCTGTTTGGTTGTTGGTTGTTTGCCATTGTAATCACCTCCACGAGATTAATGTAACCATGCTGGGGGATGATTATGTAAAAAAATTATATTTAAAAAACAATTTAAACGAGAAGTGAAATTCCGCCATCTACAATAATGGTTTGGCCCCTGATCATACTTGAATCATCAGATAATAGGAACATTACACAATTTACCATATCCTCTATTTCAACCATTCTTCCTGCAGGAGTTTTTTCTTTCGCTTCCTGAAGAAGTTCCTCCCTGTTCGGGAAATGCTTTAATGCCTCCGTATCAACCGCCCCGCCAGATACCGCATTTACAACAATGTTTTTCGGTGCCAATTCAACGGCCAAGTATCGCGTTAAAGCTTCAAGAGCTGCCTTAGAAACACCGACAACTGTGTAGTTTTCCAAATATCGTATCGAGCCAAGTGAGCTGATGCTGACAATCTTTCCTCCACCGTTCTTTTCCATTAATTTCGCTGCTTCCTGTGCGCAAAATAATAATGCTTTACTATTAATATTCAATGTCCAATCCCAATGGTTTTCTTCCAGTTCCATAACTGGACGTTGAACACCAGATGCAGCGTTATTGACAAAGAGATCTAAGCGGCCGAATTCTTGTTCAATTTGACTGAACATATCTTTTATTTTACTGACGTCACCGACATTGGCTTTCACAATTAACACTTTCCGCCCTAACGCTTCAATTTCTTCAGCAGTCTGGAGGGCCGATTTTTTACTTCTTGCATAATTAATAACGATATCATAACCGGATTCTGCCAGCCTTAACGCCGTAGCCTTTCCAATTCCCCTGCTGCTGCCTGTAATTAATGCTACTTTTTGTGTCATAAATTTCTATTTCCCTTCTATTTCAGTATTGATATCATTTTAGCTTTTTCATGAATAGAAGACAATGAATTACCAAAACCTAAACTCATTATGACTACCGGGGAAAGGAAGAAGCGTATGTATGTAGGAAGAGATATGACTGAGTTATCGATGATATCGAAAGCTGAATGGGATGAGAGCGAACTTGCATTTTTTCATCATTCCCTGCAGCAAATAGCCCCTTATTTAAACAGTGAAGGTGTTTCTATTCACCGCGAAATCATTGAAGAAATTGAAAATCGCGGGGGAATTAAACGCCATGAAGCAGACTATACACACGGAACAAAAGTAAGTTACGATTAAAAAAGGATGAACGCCTCTTTAAAAGGCGTTCATTTTTCATTAAAATCGTTATATAGCTTAAACATTTTATGCGCAGAAACCGGAAACGCATACTGCTCCATTTCAGCAGGAGTAACAAATTTCCAATCATAATTTAAATGAATATCGTAGTGTATGGTACCTTTAAACACATTAATATTCCAAACTAAATGGGAGAAAATGTGTTCAATTTGACCAATTCCTTTATCTAGCTTAATATTCAAATCAAAAGCTTCCTGGAATAACGCAGTAATATTCCCGCGTTCGATTACAAAAGGATGTAGAATTTCAACATTCGGGAACTCCCATAAATTAGCAAGCAATCCATTTTCAGGTCGTTTGTGAATTAAAATCTTTCCTTCTTCATTTGTTAAAATAACCGCTGCTAATTGAACCTGTTTTTGTTTATTCTTCTTTGTTTTAACTGGAAGCTCGGACGCTGTTCCTTCATGGAAAGCCTGGCAATGGTCCCTCACGGGGCATAATAAGCAAGATGGGGAGGTTGGAGTACAGATCAAAGCCCCAAGTTCCATTAAAGCCTGATTAAATGCAGAAGGCTCATCATGAGAAATAAGCTCTCTAACAGCGCTCTCGAATATCTTTCTAGAGGATGGTTTAGCAATATCGTCCCAAATGGATAGAATTCTTGATAAAACTCTCATAACATTTCCGTCAACAGCCGGTTCAGGAACACCGTATGCAATACTAAGGATTGCCCCTGCGGTATAGGGACCAACACCTTTAAGACTGGAAATATCTTTTGGGTTATCTGGAACTTTGCTATCGTATTTTTCCTGAACTTCCTTTACTGCCGAATGTAAATTTCTAACCCGTGAATAATAACCTAAACCTTCCCAAGCTTTAAGAACTTTTTCTTCGTCTGCCTTTGCCAAGACATCAATAGTTGGAAACCATTCAATAAATCGATTAAAATAAGGTATAACTGTATCCACTCTTGTTTGTTGCAGCATGATTTCCGAAACCCATACTTTATATGGATCCTGATCTTTTCTCCATGGTAAATCACGTTGTTCTTCCTTGAACCAGGAAATAAGATCCTGTTGAAAACTTAAAATATCCACTTTTTCTATATTTTTCAATTCTTTTACCATCATTTTAATGCCTCCAGCATGTTAAACAATTCGAAATTAGGAAATATAATAGTAAGCATTTTTTTACGATAATCCAAATTAGTTGTTTTGACAAGAAATTAAATGAAGGAGGATTTTTCCTTTTGGATACTGGCACACATGTTGTAATGGGAATTGCTTTGGGAGGGTTGGCAACACTTGACCCGGTGGTTGCTGGAAGTTCAATTACGGCGAGCAGCGTTTTAATTGGAACCATTGCTGGTTCACAAATACCTGACATTGATACGGTCTTAAAACTTCGGAATAATGCAATTTATATACGGAATCATCGGGGCATTACCCATTCTATTCCTGCGGTACTTTTATGGCCCCTTGTTCTATTAGCTTTGATCTATCCATTTTTCCCTGGTGCAAATTTACTCCATCTCTGGGCATGGACATTTGCTGCTGTGTTTATTCATGTCTTTGTCGATATCTTTAATGCCTACGGCACACAAGCACTAAGACCTTTTTCTGCCAAATGGATAGCATTGGGGGTAATTAATACCTTTGACCCGATTATTTTTGCTATTCATGTTGTTGCTATTGTCATTTGGGTGTTGGGTGCAGACCCGGGATATACATTTTTATCCATGTTTGCAGTCTTAGTTGGTTATTATATTCTTCGTTTCATTGCTCAACGAAGGGTTTTAGAAGAGGTTAGAAAAATCATCCCGGATGCAACAGATATCATTATTGCTCCGACAATGAAATTTCAACGATGGCGGATTGCAGCAATGAACGAAGGGGAATTCTTTGTCGGCAGAGCATATGGGACTGAAATTGAAATTTTAGATCGTTTTAAACGGGTTCCTGTACCAGAAACTCCAGTTCTAGAGGCAGCCAAAAAGGATGTTAATCTTGCCGCTTTTTTATCCTTTTCACCGGTTTACCGATGGGAACTTGATGAATACGACGATTATTATGAAGTTCGTTTTATTGACTTAAGATATCGTAGTAACGGTCACTATCCATTTGTCGCAGTTGTGCAATTAGATTTAGATTTAAATCCGATTAGTTCCTATACCGGCTGGGTATTTAGCGAGACAAAATTAAGGAAAAAGTTGAGTATTATTCCAAGTTAAAAAGCGAGTGACAGTTTGTCACTCGCTTTTAATTTAATGTATTTTTATCCTGATTTAAGTAGTCTTTATATTTCGGGTTTTTTGCGACAAACTCGTGGAGCTTGTCACCGTAATTTTGAATCCATTGGGTGACAATTCTTTCCGTCATGTCACTTCCAAGATAATCTCTCCCTGCTTTAGCAGAGGTTGACTCAAAGTCCTCCCATAGTAACTCCACCCACGTCAGGGCCTGATGAGAGGATAGCTGATTATTTTTTTCCAATAAGAGCTTAGCTAGTCTTTCATGGTAATCGTTCAAAATGTTTCACTCCTTTTGCCATTTTCTTATAACATAACTCCGGGTAAAAAACCTAATACTAAACTCACGTGATAAACATTGTCAAAGAATCTTTGCTTATCACGGTTTCTCATTCCTATTTAATGGAGGTAAACCATGAGAAATAAAGTCACCAACTTCCCCAACCAAAACAACAATAAACTAGAAGGTGAACCACGCGCAAAAGCAGAATATGCTTCTCGCAGGGCTGATGGGACGATTAATACCCATCCGCAGGAACGGATGCATGCATCAAATCAGCGTGATAAGGATACGACTGATTTATTTTAAGTTTCATGTGAAAGACAAACCAGAGTGGATGCTTTGGTTTGTCTTTCTTTCAATGCTTTAACATAGAAATCGGCAGTGCCTCTTCTTTACCATCACCCTGTAAACGATACCCCCAAGCAAAAACCCCATTCATGTAATCAATTTTAAAATAAGCACCTGGGGCACCCTCAATTTGATAAATTTCTCCTGGTTTAAACGAGTTTGGATCTAATAAATAGGCTCTAGCCATAACCGCTTTTCTTTCAAGGACGGCAAATTCATTCACCATTCCCATTTGTTCCGCTTTCCTTGCCTTTTCTTTGAGCATAGCAATTTCTTGTTTGAGTTCCTGTTCTGTCATTTCACTGTATCGTTTCTCTTGCTGCATCTTTTCCACTCCTAGTTTTGATTTTCCTTTGATTTTAGTATAGTGAAAATTGGGTAATTAATAAAGAATGAGCTGGGAAGTGTATAACAGCAACAAAGTATTTTAGAAAGTAAAAAATCATAACGAATTTAGTCGTCATGATTTTTTATTTCAGATAAATAATTATCAATTAAGTCCATGGAGAAGCCTTTACGGTATAGAGCCTGTTTCATTTTTTGCTCGTATTCATAACCGCTGAGTTTACTATATTTTCGCTGCGCTTTTTCCCCTTGATATCTTATTGCTTCCATTTCTTCATCATTGTCCTTGTGTTCCCCTGTTTCACTTATAGCAATCTGAATCACATCATAGGGATACCCTTTTCTAAGGAGTAATTGTTCCACTTTTTGTTTTACAATCTTTTGTGAGTCTTTTGTATTCTTATTTATCGATTTGCCACTTAATTTTATTGCCTTCTCTACTTGGTCCGAAATAGAGTATTCTTTCAGTGCTTTTGCAATGAGTTCTTTCCTAATTCCCTTTTCTTTTAACTCCAAACGAATTAAATCAGGGCCTTTATCGGTTGTATTGATTTGAGTTCTTATATAGGCATAGGTGTATTCCTCATCATTTATGTACTTCTGTGAGGATAATTTATGGAGAACCTCATTGATAACAGCTTCTTCAACATCCTTTTTTACGAGGTACTCTCTAACTTCCTTCTCCGACCTCATTCTTCTAGCAAGGTAGTTAACAGCCAGATTATATGCTTTGCGAATATCATCTTGAAACTGAATTTCTAAGAATGATAAATCATCTAATTCCATTCCCTTTTTAAGTTGAAATTTAATCAACACATCACTGTCCACACTAAACGCAAACTCTTCCCCTTTACCTTTATCCATAAAGACATTGAAACGATCCTGATTTTTTTGCTGCGTGGTGATTTTCGTAATAATACCCATGATCCTTCACCTCACCATAACTTTACCATATTCATCATCTTTTGGCTTAAAATAAATGTAGAGGTGGAAAACGTTTGTTGGCAAAGCACTTGTAGAATGAAGGGCACGGTAGAAAATTTATTTTCGTATGCAGGAGTATCATTCCTTTTCTAATCGGTAAAAATGGAAAATGTGCTTTATTTTTTCCAGAGGCTTGATAACGATTAACAAAAAATGTTGAAAGGAATGAGCAAAATGGCAGGAAAAAAGAAAAAGGATATGGGTAAAGGGAAGTATAGTTTAACAAGTACCCAAGAAGTATTATATCAGCGTGATTTTAAATTGGCAGACCGCGCAGGCGGCTTTCACGACAGCAAAACGAAACTTTGATTGATTTTATTACCATTAATGGACCTCTTTCAAATTGCAAAAGCTAGTAAAGGGAACTTTTACGGTTTCCCTCTAGCTCACAATTGAAAGGGGTTTTTATTTTGGGTCGTGCTCAAGGACATAAAACACGTGATAGAAATAAGGCTTCTCTGCCGCAGGTTCCGAAGAATATGAAATCTGATGGCTATGATGTCGAGTATTCACAGGAACTTGCTGATCAAGAAGATCTAGAGGCATTAGCACGTGCAAACGCTGCAAATCAGCGTGTTAAGAACAAGACAAAAAGAAAATAAATAAGTAAAGCCGAAGCACATTGCCGGGGGGCAATTTATAAAAAAAAGAGAAGCAGGATGTTCCTGCTTCTTTAGATTCTGCGTTTGTGGATTATGTGTATAATGTTGGTAAAAGATTGCAACTCTTTATATGGCGGAGTATTTGAGTGTTTTACTTTTGTGTATAACTATCTGTTGGTAAGTCCGTTGTGTCCTGTGGATAATGTGTATAAGTCTGTGGAATACTTTAAATTCAGGTATTTTAGTGTGGATAAAATCCTGAATAAATGAATATTCATTCAATTTGTTTCTTGTAGCAGGACAATGTGGCTTATTTCCTTTGACCCTACTGCTTTCTGTTTTGGGTTTTGGGTTAATGCAAGGCTTCTGCTTTGACCCAACTCCTTTCATTTTTGCTGTTCCGGTCAGTGCAGGGATTCTGCTTTGACCGGAACAGTAAACATTTTCACAATCTTTCAGTCAAAGAAGATCATTTTCAATGACCGTATCCCCTTTAAATCACACGCTTCAGGCATTGAGCATTGGTCTAATCTATGAAACAGCCACAGAGTCAAGCGTTTCTTCTTTTATTAGCTTAATTTCCCCTAGTATAGGAAAGCAAAGTACCTCTTCTTTATTAGCTAGCCATATCAAATCTTTTTTTGCTGCTTTCAGGATGCAGAATCCCGCAACTGATTGATCCACAACAGTAAGCTCCTTCGGTAATTTTTCGGTTACACCCTGAACAAACCAATACTCCTGTTCTCCCTGCAACGTCTTATCATCCGAAACGAAGCCTGTCGTTTTGGGAACATCAGCTAGTTTGTTTTGGCATACAAATACCAGGTCTTCAATGATAGCACTTGCTGTCGGAAACATTCCCGCACCGGGACCTTGTAATGTAATGCCTCCGACAATATCAGAACGGACATTTACTGCATTTTGCACGCCTTCAACATGATAAAAAGGATGATCCTGGTTGACCAATACCGGTTTCACAACAGCTTTAAGCTCCCCTTCTTTTATGTTAATTTGGGCAACATGTTTAAAGCGTAAGCCGTATGTTTCTGCAGCCTCGATTAACTCCCTTGTTATCGCAGTGATTCCCTGCCTTTCAACGTCTTCCCAATTTGGCTCGTCTCCAAAGGCAATTCTGCTTAAAATCATGGTTTTATAAAACGCATCAAAGCCTTCGACATCGTTGGTAGGGTCTGCTTCCGCAAAGCCGTTTTGTTGTGCCTGTAAAAGGGCTTCCGCAAATGACTGCTTTTTCTCACGCATCTCCGTTAAAATAAAATTTGAGGTTCCATTAAGGATACCTTGTAATTGATGTACCCGGTTCACTTTTAGCAAATGCCGGATCGTTTGAATGACCGGGATACCTCCAGCAACTGTTGCCTCAAATCCTACGGATACACCATTTTCCTCCGCAAGCTTTTGTAATTCCGCCCCATGATGAGCAAACATCTCTTTGTTGGCCGTTATAATGTGACAGCCTCTTTCGATTGATTTTTTTAAGAATAGATGGGGTGATTCTTTGCCGACTATAGCCTCTACGACTATATCCAGCTGGGGAAGCTTCAATATATCCTCAAAATCAGAGGTAACCAAAACATCTCCTGAAATATTTCTTTGTTTTTCCTGGTTCCTGATTAGAATAGCTGCAACCTCTACCTTTTTGCCTAATACCGTTTTAAGCTCCTCCGCATGAGAATGGATGGTTCTGTAAACCCCTTCTCCAACCGTTCCGAAACCCAAGATAGCTACCTTAATTACCGACATTCAAATACACCCCTTTTTTAAGTTTAAGTAAAAATAAAAAACCCACTTCATAAGAAGAGGGTTCGCTTCCTCCTCTTATCTTTCAGGTTAAAAATAACCTGCAGGAATTAGCACCTTTTCAAGGATTACCTTGATGGTTGCCGGGCTTCATCGGGCCATGTCCCTCCGCCACTCTGGATAAGAGTTATCTATTTTTTTGAATTAGTTTCCATATTATGAATTGTATTCTAAATGAAACTTAATAAGGTGTCAATATTTTCAAACAAATTAAAGTGGTAATAATGTAACTGTTTCTTTCTCTTTTAGTCGTTGAATCATGTCCAGCCACTCCTGTGGTTTGTTCGATAGGATAGAATAATACGTTGTAAGGAAGTCAACGACAAGAGAAGCCGGCAATGCATCCACCTCATCATTCATGGGCATAAAGCAAAAATCCAGACCTTTTACAGCTTCTCCGTTGTTTTCCCAAGATGGGTGGACGTAATTCAAATCCAGGCGTTTATAACCTAGATGAGATAGTACCTCTCGGCGGACATACGGATCCATTACCATTACGCCGCCAAATTCATGGTGACCTACACGGTAAGGATCATAAATTTCAGCAAACATGCCGAAAAGTTCTTTTCCATTCTCAGCTGCCAGCTTCTGTAAATCCTTTAAACGATTTTGAGCTAAAAATCTTCCTAAACTTAAGCCCGGCTTGCCGATGATAGTAAAATCAGTCATGGCAATATTCCAATCAGGATAATAACGGTATTCTGTTGCACCGACAACCTGCTCACCATCAACGGCTATAAATACCCGTATCCCCGGATCCTCTAATGGCTCTTTCCATAAGTCATATTCCAATACTTCTTCAGGAGGAAAAATCTCTCCCATTAAGTCATGTAGTTTTTTAAAATTAGGATCTTCAATGCTTGTAATTCGCTTATAGTCCATCTTCTAATCCTCCAACTATTTTATAAATGGATTTTTCCATTCCATTAACGCGGCATAGTTATGTGATTCTTCGTCATCGAGGTAATCCTTTACTAAGCCAATTGGCACCCGCCCGCATCGCAGCAAAAACGAGATAACAGGATCTCTTGTTTCCCCTTTTACAACTGCGTCTAAATACTCTTCAGGTGACATCGTTTCAGCAACTTTATGATAACCCGGCATTCTGCCTCCACCTAATAGGCGCACCAACCCCTTATGAATCACAACATGATACATTGCCTGCATCATCAATTTTCCAAGACCGAGTTTACGGTACTTTGGGCGGACGCTGATATCAACAATATACAAAGTGTTTCCATTCGGATTATGGTTACCTATATAACCATTGTCAGTAATTTCCTCCCAAGTGTGGTCCAAATGCTGCGGATCAAACTGGGCGCATAAACCCGTCAATGAACCAGCCAATTCACCGTTCACTTCAATACACAATGCACCTTCCGGAAAAAGAGTTACGTGATTAGTTAATTGCTCTTCATTCCACCACAGTTCGGATGGAAATGGCGGTGGAAAGCATTCTGACTGTATTTTTATCAGCTCTTTAAAATCATTTTTTGTATAATTCCGAATGCAAACAGGCACTGGCTTATTTTGATCAAAGACGTAAAATTCACTGCGATACATACTGATCACCCTTTATTCCCAATCCGGATATAAATCTGTTCTCCGGTCACGCCATGTCGTGACAGAGCCGCGTTCCCTGACCTCGTATAAAAGATCAAGGTCAAGGTCAGCAGTAACGACCATGTCATCATTAATCTCACCTTCCACCAAAATACCTTTGGGCGGGAACGGAATATCATTTGGAGTAATAATTACGGCCTGGCCGAAATTAGCACGCATAAAATCAACCGTTGGAAGTGAACCAACCGTACCTGTTAACACAACATAAACCTGATTCTCAATTGCCCGCGCGTGGCTGGTGTAACGAACACGGTGGAAGCCATGGCGATCATCCGTACAAGACGGACAGAAAATAACGTCAGCCCCTTTCGCCTTGGCCATCCGGACAATTTCCGGGAACTCGATATCATAGCAGGTAAGAAGAGCGATTTTTCCTTTGTCTGTTTCAAAAATTTGAAAGCTGTCCCCCTTCTCCATATTCCACTCGTTGACTTCGGTTGGGGTAATATGAAGCTTCGCCTGCTCCCCAATTCGTCCGTCTGGATAAAACAGATGGGCCGTATTATAAAGCTTACCGCCTTTCTCGATTACATGTGTGCCGGCAATGATATGCATATTGGTTTGCTTTGCAAAATTGGAGAATAATTCCCGGTACTGTTCAGTAAAGTTTGGTAAATCATTTATAGTTAAGCTGTTACCTTTTCCATCCCCGATTGACAATAGCTGTGTAGTAAAGAACTCAGGAAATAGGACAAACTCAGCACCAAACTCTTCGGCTGTCTTTATATAATGCTCACATTGTGCCGCAAATTCTTCAAAACTCTTAATTGTATGTAGATGATATTGGACAACAGAAACACGCAATTTCATAATATACCTCCCAGCTTTTTTCTAAAAAACCTCATGATAAATTATCTAATATTTTAGTTTTTAATACAAATAATTGGTATCAAAAGAAAAACCACCCTTGAAGGTGGCTGTAAAAATATTATTATCTTTTGAGCTTGGTTTCACCCAATTTTATTTGTTCGTTTACTTGTTGTGGTGAAGTTCCCCCAAAGCTGTTTCGGACAGCGACAACGTGCTCTGGAGATAAGACTTTATAGATATCATCTTCGAATAAAGGACTGAACTCTTGATATTCTTCAAAGCTTAAATCCAGTAAAAACTTTTGCTGCTGGATGCTGTAAAGAACGATTTTTCCAATCACTTCATGCGCTTCACGGAAAGGGAGCCCTTTTCTAACCAAATAATCCGCAATATCCGTTGCATTGGAAAAGTCATTATTAATGGCTTTTCTCATGACTTCTTTATTAACAGTCATGGTTTCAATCATTGGTGCCAATAACTGAAGTGACCCTTCAAGTGTCTCTACAGTATCAAACATACCTTCTTTATCTTCTTGAAGGTCCTTGTTATAGGCTAATGGCAGCCCTTTAAGAACCGTTAATAAGCCAATCAAATTCCCATAAGTCCGTCCGGTTTTTCCTCTTAACAGCTCAGGAACATCCGGGTTTTTCTTTTGCGGCATGATGCTTGATCCAGTACAAAAAGAATCGTCTAACTCAACAAATTGGAACTCTTGGCTTGACCAAATAACAAGTTCTTCAGAAAAACGAGAAATATGCGTCATAATGATGGAGCCGATAGATAAGAATTCCAAAATGAAATCTCTGTCGCTGACAGCATCCATACTGTTAGGATAGATGGTTTCAAAGCCAAGCAGTTCTGCTACACGTTCCCGGTTAATGGGAAAAGTGGTCCCTGCTAATGCACCAGAGCCAAGCGGCAGCCAATTTACCCGTTTTAAGCTATCCATCAATCGTTCCTTATCACGCTCAAACATCCAAAAATATGCCATTAAATGATGAGCGAATGAAACCGGCTGCGCACGCTGGAGGTGGGTATATCCAGGAATTAGGGTATGGACGTTCTCTTTTGCCTGCTCAAGAAGTGATACTTGAACATCTTCAATGAGCTTAATCAGTTCTGTTGTCTTCGTTCTTAGGTAAAGATGCATATCCGTCGCAACTTGGTCATTACGGCTGCGGCCCGTATGAAGCTTGCCGCCGACTGGACCAATTTTTTCAATCAAGAGCTTTTCAATATTCATATGAATATCTTCGTCTTCAACTAAAAACTCCACTTCATTCTGTTCGACCATTTGTTTAATTTCAAGAAGACCATTTTTGATTGTTTCAGCATCTTCAGCTGGAATAATGCCGCACTCACCCAGCATGGTAACATGTGCGATACTGCCGGCAATATCCTCCTTGGCAAGCTTTTGATCAAAAGAAATGGATGCTGTAAATTCTTCAACTAGTTTATTGGTTTCCTTTGTAAAGCGCCCGCCCCATAACTTGGACATGAATACTTCCTCCTAAAACTAAGAAATTTGCCCTCGAATGATTTCGAGGGCACAAGGTTATTATTTTAAAATCGTTTCTTTGTTATTTACTTCAGAATAAACCTTTGTTGGCAAGCCCCAAATTTTGATAAAACCAACAGCTGCATTATGATCAAACGCATCACCTTTTGAATAGGTTGCAAGCTCTTCATTGTAAAGACTGTGCGGTGACTTACGGCCAACAACCGTGTGGTTTCCTTTATGAAGTTTTACACGGATTGTTCCAGAAACCACTTTTTGCGTTTCATCGATAAAAGCATCAAGAGCCGCCTTTATCGGTGAATACCAAAGTCCCTCATAAATGATCTTAGCCATATGCTGATCAACCTGTGTTTTGAATTGTGTTACTTCACGAGTAAGCGTTAAAAATTCTAATTCTTTATGAGCATTAATTAAGATTAATGCAGCAGGATTTTCATACACTTCTCTGGATTTGATACCTACTAAACGGTTTTCAATATGATCGATACGGCCAACACCATGCTTGCCGCCAAGCTCATTCAAGGTTTCGATTAATTGAACCAATGGTAATTTTTCTCCGTTTAGAGCAACTGGTACACCTTGTTCAAATTCGATTTCAACATATTCTGCTTGATCTGGTGTTAGTTCGATTGGATTGGTCCAGTCATATGCAGCTTCTGGTGCTTCTGCCCATGGATCTTCAAGTACACCAGCTTCGCAGGCACGTCCCCAGATGTTAGCATCAATAGAGAAAGGATTATCTAAATCGACAGGAACTGGAATTCCATTTTCCTTCGCATATTCAATTTCTTCATCACGAGTCATTCCCCACTCACGAACCGGAGCAACAACTTTTAAGCTAGGGTTCAATGCTTGAATGGATACTTCGAAACGTACCTGGTCATTACCTTTACCTGTACAACCATGAGCAACAGCAGCTGCTCCCTCTTTTTCAGCCACTTCCACTAATAGTTTTGAAATAAGTGGACGGGATAATGCTGAAGATAGAGGATACTTTCCTTCATATAAACAGTTTGCCTTTAATGCTGGTAAAATATATTCTTTTGCCAGCAATTCTTTTGCATCAATCATATAAGCTTTAATCGCACCAACATTTAATGCCTTTTGCTTGATCGCTTCTAAATCTTTACCTTCGCCGACATCAAGACCTAAAGCAATAACATCATATCCATATTTTTCTTGGATCCATTTAACAGAGACGGATGTATCTAAACCGCCGGAATAAGCTAAAACAATTTTTTCCTTTGCCATTTGTGACTCTCCCTTGCATTCTCGTATATTTTTCATGCATTAATATTCAACCAATAGCATTATTATACACTAAATTTCAAAAAAATCTACTATTCTAGTAAAAGTTTTAAAATTGCTTTTTGGGCATGCAGGCGATTCTCTGCTTCATCAAACACAACGGAGTGCGGTCCATCAATAATTTCAGCTGTAACTTCTTCCCCGCGGTGGGCCGGTAAGCAATGCAAAAAGATATAATCCTCTTTCGCCAATTGACAAAGTTCTTGATTCACTTGATAGTCTTTTAGATCTTGCAATCTTTTTTCCGTTTCTGCTTCTTTACCCATACTGGTCCATACATCTGTTACGACCACATCTGCATCCTTGATTGCTTCCTGTGGATTATGGGTAATGACGATCTTACTTCCGGTTAGTTTGCCATCCGCTATCGCCTTTTCAGTTATTTTCCCATCAGGCAGGTATCCTGCCGGACTGGCAATGCTAATATCCATACCTACTTTAGCGGCACCTTCCATAAGGGAATGCGCCATATTATTGTTTCCATCGCCTAGGTAACACATTTTTAGGCCCGCTAATTTCCCTTTGTTTTCGAGAATGGTTAATAGGTCTGCCATTACCTGTGTTGGATGGTGTAGATCTGTAAGTCCGTTAATTACAGGTACCGTTGCATGTTCAGCAAGTTCTACAACAGATTCGTGCGAAAAAGTCCGAATCATCATACTGTCCACATAACGTGAGAGAACTTTCGCAGTATCCGAAATCGATTCGCCGCGGCCTAACTGAATATCTCTCGAACTTAAGAAGATCGCATGCCCTCCTAATTGAAGCATCCCGACTTCAAAAGAAACACGGGTACGAGTGGATGATTTTTCAAAAATCATCCCTAGTACCTTCCCACTTAAATATGGATGCGGCTTTCCTTGTTTTTGCAGGCTTTTAAGCTCTTTCGCTTCTTCAAGCATATATAGTAGTTCATCTGTAGTAAACTCACCTAAGGTTAAGAAGTCCTTACCCTTTAGTTGAGGTTTTTTTAGTGTATCTTTCGCGTTCCATTTAAGCACATTAGACATGTTCAACACCGCTCTCTTCGATATTGTAATACTCCGTTACTGTCCGAACTGCCGAATTCGAGACTAATTTTTTCTTCAAGTTCACCATCGCCTCAACCGTATCAAGGTGTGTAAACACTGGAACATTGTAACGAGTCGCTTCCTCACGAATAAAGAAACCAAATTTCAGCTTATTTCTTCCTTGGTTCGGAATGTTCACAACCGCATTTACCGGATGATTTTTGAAAAGATCATTTACATCTGTGTGTGTTTTTACCACTTTATCTATCAAGATTCCATTTGTCTGAAGATACTTGGCAGTCCCTGCAGTTGCCGCAAGTTTATAACCTTTACCCGCCAACTCTTTTAAAATCGTAATACTTGCCGGCTTTTCGCGGTCTGATATCGATAAGAAAAGATACTGGTCGGTTTCTTCCGTTTTTGCCGGTAATGCTTTTTCTAAAGCCTCGTTAAAAGTAGTTCCTAAACCTAATACTTCTCCTGTTGATTTCATTTCCGGGCCAAGAACATGGTCGACACCCTTCAATTTACTAGATGAAAAGACTGGTGCTTTTACAGAATAATAGTTTGGCTCTGTTAATAATCCTTTTTCTTGAGAAAGACGATCTAATGAAACTCCCAATTGCGCATTTACTGCCCATTCAATCATAGGAATTCCTGTTACCTTACTCATAATCGGAACCGTTCTGGAGGAACGTGGATTTACTTCTAAAACGTACACCTGGTTTTGATAAACAACAAATTGAATGTTCATCATCCCAATAATCGGAGCAGATTGTGCAATTTTATCGGCATAATCAATCAATGTTTGTTTAATTTCGTCTGATAAGGAAATCGGCGGAAAAATACTGATACTGTCACCAGAATGAACGCCCGCTCTTTCAATGTGTTCAAAAATACCAGGTACAACAATGTTTTTTCCGTCACAGATTACATCAATCTCACATTCTAGTCCCGGCATATAGCGGTCTACTAATAATGGCCACATCTTTTCTTGAGACGCGTTTTCTTCAAGCTGTTTAATATATTGCTTTAATTCCGTTTCGGAAAAAATCGTAAACATCGCCTGGCCGCCGATGACATATGATGGACGAACTAGAACCGGATAGCCAATTTTTGCCGCTGCTTTCAATAATTCTTCCTTAGTAGTAACGGTTTCTCCCTCAATATGAGGGATACTTAAGTCCTCAAGCAGCTGATAAAATTCTTTACGGTCTTCAAACCGGTCTACATTTTCTACGGTAGTACCTAAAATCTTAACTCCTTCTTCTTGGAGAGTGTGGGCTAAGTTAATGGCCGTCTGACCGCCAAATTGAATCAATACGCCCTCAATCTGTTCTTTGTTTATAACATTCAGCACGTCCTCTGCTGTTAAGGGTTCAAAGTACAAACTGTCGGCAACGGAATAATCCGTACTTACCGTTTCAGGGTTATTATTAATCACGACTGCTTCATAGCCCAATTTCTTAATGGCTTTTGCTGCATGAACGGAGCAGTAATCAAATTCAATTCCCTGACCGATACGGATTGGTCCTGAACCGATAACAAGAATCTTTCGGCTCTGATTTACCTCGACTTCATCCATTCCATGCCAAGTAGAATAATAGTATGGTGTAACAGCATCAAACTCTGCTGAACAAGTATCCACCATCTTATAGCCTGGTTTCCAGTTTAGCTCTTTCCACTTATCCCGAATCTGCTTTTCTGGGATCTTGTAGATCTGGGAAAGTAATTTATCGGAAATATTTTGTCGCTTAGCCGTTTTTAAAAGGGTGACAGGCACCGAATCCCATTTGTAAGAAGCTAATTCCTTCTCTAGACTGACGATGTAGCTGATTTTGTGTAAAAACCATGGGTCAATTTGTGTCAGCTGTTGTATTTTTTCAAGAGGGATTTCTCTTCTGAATGCTTCAGCCAGGATAAAGAGACGCTGGTCGTTTGGTTTTTCTAGTTTTTCGAATAAGGTCCACGTGTCGATTGACTTATTCGCCTCAGTACAAAGACCAAAGATGTTCATTTCCATTGAGCGGATGGCTTTGTTTAAAGCTCCCTCAAAGGTACGGTCAATGGCCATCACTTCTCCTGTTGCTTTCATTTGGGTTCCTAATGTCCGATCCGCTTCCGGGAATTTATCAAATGGGAAGCGTGGCAGTTTTACGACGATATAATCGATTGCCGGTTCGAAGCTGGCAAATGTATTACCTGTTATTGGGTTCACAATCTCATCCAAATGGTAGCCAATCGCACACTTGGCAGCCATCCGTGCGATCGGATAACCTGTCGCCTTTGATGCTAATGCGGATGAGCGGCTTACCCTTGGGTTTACCTCAATAATGTAATACTGATTGGATTCTGGGCTCAAAGCAAATTGAATGTTGCAGCCGCCGATAATCTCTAATTCTCTGATAACCTTAATCGATGAATCTCTTAGCATCTGGTATTGAACATCTGTTAATGTCTGTGATGGAGCAACAACAATCGAATCCCCTGTATGAACACCAACCGGATCCATATTTTCCATATTACAAACAATAATACAGGTGTCATTAGCATCACGCATGACCTCGTATTCTACTTCTTTCCAGCCTTTAATACTTCTTTCCACCAGCACTTGGTGAATCGGGCTTGCAGCTAAACCTTTTTTCAAGACCGTTTCTAATTCTTCTCCATTATTTGCGAACCCGCCGCCGTGTCCACCTAGAGTATAGGCAGGGCGGATGATAACAGGGAAACCAATCTCTTCTACAAATTTAACCCCTTCCTCATAGCTGTGAATGATGGCTGATTCTGGTATGGGTTCTCCAATTTGAATCATCAGGTTCCGGAACTTTTCACGGTCTTCACCATTTTTTATAGAGGCAACAGAAGTGCCGAGCAGTTCCACATTGTACTTGCTTAAGATGTTTTGTTCATATAGCTCAACCGTTAAATTTAAACCTGTTTGACCGCCCAATGTTCCAATGATGCCGTCGGGCTTTTCTTTTTGAATGATTTTTTCAATCGTTTCAACGTTTAACGGCTCGATATATACTTTATCTGCAACGGTTTCGTCGGTCATAATCGTTGCTGGGTTATTATTAATTAATACTACTTCGATTCCTTCTTCTTTCAGAGCGATACAAGCCTGTGTACCTGCGTAATCAAATTCTGCCGCCTGCCCGATGACGATTGGGCCAGATCCAATGACTAATACTTTTTTGAGTTTTTTATTTAATGGCATATTGTGCTTCTCCCGCTGATGTAATCTGACATACGAATTCTGTAAGAATGTGTGCTGTATCACTTGGGCCCGGATGTGCTTCAGGATGAAATTGAACGGTTTGAATAGGATAGTGACGGTGTTTTAACCCTTCAATCGAACGGTCATTAACATTACGATAGGTTACATCAAACACTTGGTTATCAATGCTTTCATCAACTACTACATACCCATGGTTTTGAGCTGTAATTTTCACTTTTCCCGTCATCAACTCTTTGACTGGATGATTGCCACCGCGATGCCCATAGGCAAGCTTTTCTGTTTTTGCCCCATAAGCTAGAGCAATTAACTGGTGTCCGAGGCAAATTCCTAAAGTAGGAAACTGCTGGCTGATCTTTTTAATTTCGGGGAACCATTTTTTAAGTGCCATCGGATCCCCAGGTCCATTACTGAACAACACTCCATCCGGGTTAAGGGCTTTGATTTTCTCAAAAGTTGTATTGTAAGGAACAATCGTTACCGAGCAATTTTCTTCTAATAAGGCATTAAGGATTGATTTTTTATAACCGTAATCCATTAATACTACATGCGGTCCATTATTTTTGAAATATTGAAGTTTCTTTGTTGAGACCTTTTCGACCCATGATGATAATGTTTGTTGTGTTGAAAAATGGGATACCTTTTCCTTGCCTAGGAAGCCTTTCACTGTCCCGCGGCTGCGGATTGTTTTAACAAGAGATCTTGTGTCTACACCTGCGATTCCCGGAACCCCAGCCTGTTTAAGCTTTTCTGAAAAATTATTAATAGATTGGTAGTGGCTGGGAATCTCACATAAATCCCCAATGATAACGCCGGATAAAGCCGGTGAGATGCTCTCGTCATCTATTGCATTCACACCGTAGTTCCCAATGATGGGATAGCAAAAAGTAATGATTTGGCCGGCATAGGAAGGATCCGTAATGATTTCCTGATAACCGGTCATACTTGTATTAAAAACGACTTCTCCAAGAGAGTCCTTATCTGCACCAATTAGTACTCCTTCAAATACTTCACCAGTTTCCAAAGTAAGATATCCTTGTTCCAAAACACTCACTCGCCTTTCTCAATACTTTGGAAAGTCTCTTCCAACTTAAGAATAAATTCGTTTATTTCTTCTTTTGTTACCGTTAACGGCGGTAATATCCGTACCACGTTTGGTCCCGCTGTTAAAATGAGAAGCTGTTTTTCAATGGCTTTTTTTACGATGTTTAGGACATCGGTATCCATAACCAATCCTTTTAACAGGCCTTTTCCACGAATATTTTTTATAAATGTGTACTTTTCCTTTAACTGTTCGAGCTGTTGATCTAGGTATATCGAGATTTCATTTACTTGGTTTAATAAGTCGCTTTCGACTATATGAGAAATGGTGGCAACTCCAGCAGCTGTTGCTAGCGGATTGCCGCCAAACGTGCTTCCATGTGTCCCTGGTTCGAAGGCCTTTGCAGCCTTTTCCTTCGCAATAATCGCCCCAATTGGGAAACCAGACCCCAGTCCTTTTGCAATGCTGATTACATCAGGTTCAATCCCATATTGTTGATAAGCAAACAGGCTGCCTGTTCTGCCGATTCCTGTTTGAATTTCGTCTACCATTAAAAGAATGTCTTTTTCCTCACAAATGGCCGCGAGCTTCTTGACCCACTCTGTGTCAGCGGGGATCACGCCGCCTTCACCCTGAACCAGTTCAAGCAACACTGCTGCTGGCTTTATAACATCGAGCTGATTCAGTGCATCGATATCATTGAAGGGAAAATAGCTGAACCCTTTTACAAGAGGGGCAAATCCCTGTTGAATTTTTTCTTGGCCTGTTGCAGATAATGTTGCCAATGTTCTGCCATGAAAGGATTGCTGAAAGGTAACAACTTCAAAAGAATCTGTTCCTTTGATTTTTTGTGCATATCTTCTTGCCAGCTTGATTGCTGCCTCATTCGCTTCCGCTCCGCTGTTGCAAAAGAATACTTGGGCGCCGCAGCTATTCTCTGTTAAAAGTCCGGCAAGCTCCTGTTGATTAGGGATATGATAAAGGTTTGAACAATGCCACAGACTTTGTAATTGTTCCTCCAGTTTTGCTTTAACAACATCTGGAACATGCCCTAAGTTACAAGTGGCAATCCCTGATGTGAAATCTAAATATTTTATTCCCTGGTCATCCCACACATAGCTTCCTTTCCCTTTCACTAAGGTAACCGGGAAGCGGCCGTAAGTTGCCATTACCGGAGAGATGGGAGAGATGGGAGAGACGGAAGTGTTATTTGCCATTACGCAATCTCCTCTTCTAAGACAATTTTTGTACCGATTTGTTTGCCATTTGTATAATCTACCAAGCTATTTTTTTCAAATCCATTAATGATTCCAACCTCTGGTATGTTATGAACAAGACCATCGATTGCAGCAGTTACTTTTGGAATCATTCCGCCATATATGGTTTGATTACCAATGAGTTCTTCAACTTTTGCTTTTGAAACCTTATCGAGTTTGGTTTTTACTCCATTTTCCTCAATTAATATCCCTGGAATGTCACTAATAAAACAAAGATTCGCTCCTAACGCCTTGGCTACTGCTGATGCTGCAATATCACCGTTAATATTGTATCTTTGCCCGTCTGCACCAATACCAATTGGCGAAACGACTGGGATATAACCCGCTTTAACAATCGTTTCAATCACATTATCGTTAACTTCTACTACTTCACCTACAAAGCCTAGTTTGTGAGACTCTTTCGTTGACCTTGCTTTTAATAAACATCCATCCACACCACTCACTCCAAAGGCTGTGCCTCCGACTTCGATGATGTTTCGAACAACCTGTTTATTAACTTTTCCACTTAAAACGAGTTCAACAATATCTAACACATTATGGTCCGTTACTCTTAAGCCATTAACGAATTGTGTTTCTATATTTAACTCTTTTAGTAATTGATTGATTAAAGGGCCGCCGCCATGTACGATGATCGGAGTCCACTCTCCAGCTTGATGTAGAGAAACGATATCTTCGTAAAAGGATCTTGGCAGATTATCTAACACACTTCCTCCGCACTTAATGACTAAAAATTTCATTTTTTATCCCCCTTATGTGCGGTAGGATGCGTTGATTTTCACATAGTCATAAGTTAAATCGCATCCATAGGCCGTTGCACTGTATTCTCCCTGATTTAGTTCAACAATGATTTTTACTGTATCAAGCCCAAGATATTCCTTAACTTCCTCTTCCACGATTGGACAAGGCAAGCCATTTTCAAATACTTTATATGAACCGATCGAAACTTTGATGGCATTTGGCTCAACTGGCACGCCGCTATAACCGATTGCCGTTACAATTCTTCCCCAGTTCGGGTCGGTTCCGTAGATAGCTGTTTTTACGAGATTAGAAGAAATAATCGATTTCCCTACTGCTCTAGCAGCGTCGTGGGTTAAGGCACCGTTAACTTCGACTTCAACTAGTTTTGTTGCCCCTTCACCGTCTCTGGCAATTTTCTTTGCAAGCTCCTCACTTACCATTTTCAAACCCTTTGTAAAGACTTCCCAATCAGGATGATTTTTTGTAAGTTGGTCATTTCCTGCTAATCCGTTTGCCATCACTAATACCATGTCGTTCGTACTTGTATCGCCATCAACGGTAATCATGTTAAATGTTTGATTCGTAATATCCTTTAATGCCAAAAGTAAATCATCGTGTGCAATATTCGCATCGGTTGTGATGAATCCAAGCATGGTTGCCATGTTCGGGTGTATCATTCCTGACCCTTTTGCGGCACCGCCGATGCTGATAGTTTTGCCATCCACTTTCATTTGAACTGCAACTTGTTTAATGCATGTATCTGTTGTTAGTATCGCTTTTTTAAAATTCTCTTCAGATTCAAATTCTGGTTTAAGTATTTGATTAATTCCAGCTTTTACTCGTTCCATTGGCAGCAATTCCCCAATTACGCCTGTAGAAGTAACGGCTACTAAATGCTGCTGAATTCCTAATTGTTCTGCAAAATCCTTTTGCATTTCGAAAGCATCTGACAGCCCTTGCTCTCCTGTACAAGCGTTAGCATTACCAGAGTTCACGATAATCGCCTGGATTTTATTTTCTTTTGCGATACTTTCCTGTGTTACTAATAGCGGAGCTGCCTGAAAAATATTTGTTGTATAGACGCCAGCTACTGCAGCTGGAACATCAGATACAATATATCCAAGGTCCAAACGCTTTCTCTTTATACCGCAATGCATTCCCCCAGCCACAAAACCTTTTGGCAAGGTAACACTTCCTTCTTCTAAAACTACAATTTCGTTTGTAATGGCTGGCATCAATTTATTTCCCCCTCAATCGTATTCATCTATCCTTCTTTCTATAACCCTTTAAAACTTTCATACTTTAATACTTTTACTTACTAATCTAGAAAAATCACCTATGGATATATTGGTATGTCTTTAAGTCCCGTCCTGACATCCCAATTGTTCATCAAATTCGCATTCTGTATTGCTTGCCCTGCTGCTCCTTTGACCAAATTGTCAATTACAGAAATAATCGTTAATCGATTTGTTCTTGGGTCAACGTGTAAGCCGATATCACAGTAATTGCTTCCTAAAACCTCTTTTGTTGCTGGAATAGTTCCCTTTGCCCTGACTCTTACAAAAGGATGTTTTTCATAAAAATGGTTATATAGTTTAATAACCTCATCAGTGGAGATTTTTTCGGTTAAATTAACATACATTGTGCACATGATTCCCCGGGTCATTGGTACCAAGTGAGTGGTAAATGAAATCGTAACTTGCTCCCCGCTCTCATCTGAAAGAACCTGCTCAATCTCCGGTATATGCTGGTGTGCTCCTAATTTATAGGCTTTAAGATTTTCGTTAATTTCAGCGTAATGTGACGTTAATGAAAGACCTCTTCCTGCACCGGAAACACCTGATTTTGCATCAACAATAATTGACTTTAGATCAGCTATTTTTAAAACAGGTACAAGTCCGAGAGTAGTAGCAGTTGGGTAGCATCCAGGATTCGCAATTAAGTTGGCGTCCTCAATCTTTTCTGCATAAAGTTCACTTAATCCGTATACTGCCTGCTCTAAATAGGTCTGTTCTACCGGTGTATGTTTGTACCATGATTCGTATTCTTCACCGGACCTTAGGCGTAAATCCCCTGAAAGGTCGATTACTTTTATTCCGCTGTCAACTAAATCTGGAACTAGGCGACTGCTGACACCAGATGGGGTAGCAAGAAACACCAAGTCATTTTTTTCACTTAATCTATCCGCATTTAAATTTTCAAGTGGTTGATTGATAATATCCGATAAGTGTGGATAGGATTCACTAAAAAAGTTGCCTGCCTGTGAATTGGAAACAACCGATCCAACCTCGAGATATGGATGTTTATTTATAAGCCTTATCAATTCTATTGCTCCGTAGCCTGTTCCACCAATAATTGCAGCTTTCATTCTTTTCATCTCCAATACCGCCTTCATAATGAATCATTATACATTCGTTGTAATAATTATTCAACAAGAAAATAGCCTAATTTTCAGTTTATATTTAATTTTATTACACTCGTTTATGAAAACGCTTTCATTTCGGTTTGTGAGATTATACAGATATTATGCATAGCAAATATAAAAAAAAGACTCAGGAATTGAGTCTTTTTTTGTTATTGCTTCATTTTTGGATCGAGAACATCTCTAAGGCCATCTCCCATTAAATTAAATCCTAGGACTGTCAGCATAATGGCCATACCCGGAAAGAATAAAGTCCAGGGCGCCTGCATGAGATATTGCTTTGAATCGGACAACATTTTACCCCATTCTGGCGTTGGAGCCTGTGCACCCATCCCCAAAAACCCTAATGCTGCGGCCTCAATAATGGCAGTGGCAATTGCTAAAGTTGCTTGAACAATGACGGGTGAAATACTGTTCGGCAAAATATGACGGAATAAAATACGTGAATCTTTCATACCGACCGCTCTTGCGGCCATAATATATTCTTCTTGTTTGACACTAAGTACCTTTGAACGAACTAATCTTCCGAAATTTGGTATATTAATTACGGCAATGGCAATCAGCGCATTTTGTAAAGACGGGCCTAATATGGCTACGACAGCAATGGCTAATAGTATACTAGGGAAAGCTAGCATAATATCAAAAATCCGAGAGATGATGGCATCCACCCAGCGTCCATAATACCCTGCGATAATGCCTAGTGCTGTTCCGAGAACAACTGAGCCTAAAACAGAGAAAAATCCAACCCATAAAGAGATTCTCGCTCCATACACTACCCGCGAGAAAATATCGCGGCCAAAGTCATCTGTACCAAACCAATGCTCACTTGACGGAGCGAGAAGTCTTTTTGTTAAATCCTGCTCCTTAAAGCTATAGGGTGCAATAGCAGGTGCAATAATAGCTAATACAATAAAAAAGATAACAATTCCTAAGCCAATTAACGCCAATCGATTTTTGCAGAAGGACAGCCATGCTTCTTTCCAAGGAGGAATCAGCTTTTCTTCTGCAGGTATTGAATGAATATCTGCTGTGTTTTTTGCAAGTTCAGCCATTTTCCATTCCTCCTCTATTTATTGTACTTAATTCTTGGGTCAACGATTACATAAAGCAGGTCGACGATTAAATTAATCAAGACAAAGATGGCTGCAATAATTAATATTCCGGATTGAATAACTGGATAGTCCCGGTAGGCTATTGCATCATACAAATACCTTCCGATACCCGGCCAGCCAAAGATGGTTTCTGTTAAGATGGCTCCACCCAATAACAGTCCCATTTGAAGACCAATAACCGTTAAAACCGGAATAATGGCATTTTTTAATGAGTGTTTATAGACAACCCAGAACATTCTTAGTCCTTTTGCTCTTGCCGTCCGGATATAATCTGATTTCATGACCTCAAGCATTGTGGCACGAGTCATTCTGGCAATGATGGCCATTGGAATCGTAGCCAGTGCAAGGCTTGGTAAAATTAAATGTTTTACCACTGTGGTAAATTGGTCCATTCTTCCCTGTAAGAGAGTATCAATGAGGTATAGATTTGTGACGGCAGTTACAGGGTCTCTTACATTTTCTCTTCCGGTGGTCGGCAGTAAGCCTAATTCAATTGAAAAACCCCACTGCATCATTAAGCCAAGCCAAAAGATTGGCATAGATACACCCACAAGAGCAAATACCATTGCCGTATAATCAAACCATGATTTGCTAAACCAGGCACTGATAATCCCAGCATTGACCCCTATGAAAATCGCAATAATCATCGCTACAAACGTTAGTTCAATGGTAGCCGCCAAAAATGGCCAAATTTCTTCGTTGATCGGACCCCTGGTTCGTAAAGAAGTTCCTAAGTCCCCATGGAGTAAGCTATTAATATAATCTACGTATTGTATGTACCATGGCCTGTCCAAGCCCAATTCCCTCGTTAATGTTGCAATCGATTCTGCAGTGGCCCGTTGACCAAGAATGACCTGTGCCGGGTTCCCTGGAATCGCATGAATTATAGCAAATACAACAAGGGTCATTCCAAATAAAACCGGGATTAATGAAAGGATTCGGCGGACCGTATAAGTAAACATTATTTTTCACCCCTCATTTAGGTAATACGCGTATTCATTTTAGTTAACAAAAGGGGAGGCAAAGCTCCCCTCCCCTTTATTGCCATTCTTATTTAAATTCTACTTTTGTCAATGCTTCGGATCCTGTTGGGTGCGGCAAGTAATTTACCACATCTTTACCAGCTGCCAATAATGGAGTAGAGTGTACAAGCGGAACCCATGGAGCATCTTCGTGAATGATTTCCTGAGCTTTCTCGTATAACTCATTACGTTTTGCTGGTTCAGATTCTGTTTGTGCTTGGATTAGCACCTCATGCAGTTCATCACTGCTGTAATGAGAGTAGTTGTTGCTTCCGATACTGTCTTTGTCAAGAAGTGTATATAGGAAGTTATCAGCATCACCATTATCACCAGTCCAGCCAAGCATGAACATATCAAACTCACCTTTTGCAGCTTTGTCTAAATATGTTGCCCAGTCAACGGATTGAATGTTCGCTGTAACACCAATCTTGCTTAAGCTTTCCTGAATAACCTCTGCAACCTTTTGTGCTTCCGGCATATATGGACGAGCTACCGGCATGGCCCATAAATCAATTTCAAAACCGTCTGCATAACCCGCTTCAGCTAGTAATTCCTTTGCCTTCTCTAAATTATATGGATATGGTTCAATAGCATCATTATAGCCTTCAATGGATGGCGGCATTGGATTCACAGCCTCAATTGCTTTACCGCCATAGAACGCTTCAATAATCGCTTTTTTATCAACAGCATGGTTAATCGCCTGACGTACTAGCTTGTTATCAAATGGCTTGCGTGTTGTCGTTAAACCGATATACCCAACGTTCATAGACGGACGTTCGATAACTTGTAGATTAGAATTTGATAAAACAGTTGCTTCATCTGAGTTATTAAGACCGTCCATCACATCGATCTCACCATTGGCAAGAGCATTTAGACGTGCAGTATTCTCAGGAATAACACGGAAGATTACTTTGTTTAGCTTTGGTAAGCCTTCTTGCCAGTAGTCTGGGTTCTTTTCAAGAGTGATGGTGTCATTTTGCTTCCACTCTACGAATTTAAATGGTCCTGTACCTACTGGATTTTCTCTGAATTTGTCGCCAAATTTTTCAACAGCCGTTGGGCTGGCAATGCCGAATGGTGACATGGCAAGGTTCTTTAAGAATGGAGCCTGTGGTCTTGTTAATACAAATTTAACGGTATGATCGTCAACAGCCGTTACTTCTTTGATAACGTGACCTTCTTCTCCTTTATAACCCCCGAACATAGAATAGTAAGGGAAGCTGTCCGCATTACCATTCATCCAGCGATTAAAGTTAAACACAACTGCATCTGCATTAAAATCTGTTCCGTCATGAAATTTTACGCCTTGACGAAGATTAAATGTGTAAGTTAAACCATCATCAGAAACTGTCCACTTTTCAGCCAGTCCTGGGTTAATCGTAGTGTCTTGGTCTCCGTACTGTAAAAGGGTTTCAAAGATGTTTTCTGTTACTTTGAAGGTTTCACCCTCTGTAGTAGTGATTGGGTCAAGTGAGGTGGAATCTCCTCCACGACCATAAACTAAAGTGTCCTTCTTAGGACCTGCTTCTTCCTTTCCAGTGTCGCTGCCGCCTGTTTCTTCATTCGTGTTGCTGCTGCAGCCGACTAGAAACATACTTATTGCTAATAAAGCAATTAATAGCAGCTTAAAATTCTTCTTCATAAGCGGTTCCCCCTATAATTATTTTTTTATATCATAAATGCTGCTGTCTACTCGCTATACAAGTGACAAGCAACAAAATGACCGTTAAGATTTAACTCTTTTGGTCTAGTAGTTTTGCAAATATCCATGCAGGCTGAGCATCTTGTATGGAATGCACAACCCGAAGGCGGATTTGCGGGGCTTGGAAGTTCACCTTCTATTAAAATGGTTTCCCTTTTAATATCAGGGTCTGGTATCGGCACAGCAGAAAGAAGCGCCTTTGTATAAGGATGCTTTGGGTTATCATATAACTCTTCACTATCAGCCAACTCTATTAATCTTCCTAAATACATCACCCCTACCCGGTCGCTGATATGGCGGACAACCCCTAAGTCATGGGCAATAAATATGTATGTCAGTTGAAATTCCTTTTGAATATCTTTCATTAAATTAAGTACCTGAGCCTGAATCGATACATCCAAGGCAGATACAGGTTCATCGGCAATGATTAATTTTGGCTTAGTCATCAGCGCCTTCGCAATACCGATTCGCTGGCGCTGACCGCCGCTGAACTGGTGAGGGTAACGTTTTGCATGATAGCTGCTTAAACCAACAACCTCCAGCATCTCTCTTACTCTTTTTCTTCGCTCCTCTTTTGTTCCAATCCCATGAACAATCAGTGGTTCCTCTAAAATCTGTTCCACTGAATGCCTTGGGTTTAAAGATGCATATGGATCCTGAAACACCATTTGGATATCTCTGCGTATTTTTCTTAATTCCGTCTTTGACATACTCGTAATCTCTTTATCTTCAAAAACAATTTTTCCATCACTTGCCTCTATTAACCGCATAAGCAGCCGGCCTGTCGTGGATTTACCACAGCCGCTTTCACCGACGATCCCAAGTGTTTCCCCCTTCTTAACATAGAAAGAAACATCGTCCACTGCTTTGACTTCCCCCGTTTTCCTGCCAAATAATCCTCCCGTAATAGGGAAGTACTTTTTAAGGCCATTTACCTCAAGAAGTAACTCCGACATGTTTGTCACTCCTCTCATTCAATGTATGAAGGAAACATCGTACTTCATGTCCCTGTTTTTCCATTTTAATTAATTCAGGATTCTCTTCATGGCAGCGTCCAAATGCTTCAGAACATCTTGCCGCAAACCTGCAGCCCTTTTGGATGGTCCCTGGTGTCGGAACACTGCCAGGAATGCTATAAAGACGGTCTTTCTTTCCTCTTAAGTCTGGTACTGATTTTAACAGACCCTTCGTATAGGGATGCTGTGGTTCCTTTAAAATCGTCCGAACATCACCCTGCTCAACAATTTGTCCAGAATACATAACAATGACACGTTCACAAATTTCCGCCACGACTCCTAAATCATGGGTAATTAGGATAATTGATGTGTTTGTTTTTTGATTTAAATCTTTCATTAAAGCAAGGATTTGAGCTTGAATCGTCACATCAAGAGCTGTTGTTGGCTCATCCGCAATTAAGACTCTTGGATTACAAGCCATCGCCATGGCAATCATGACCCGTTGTCTCATTCCTCCAGATAACTGGTGGGGAAATTCCGTAAGAATGCCCTCAGCTCTAGGAATACCAACTAATTTTAATAACTCAACACTTCGGTTTTTTGCCTCTGATTTTGATAAATCAGTATGTAATCGAAGAGATTCTATTAATTGGTTGCCAATCGTAAAAAGAGGGTTCAACGAAGTCATCGGCTCCTGAAAAATCATCGAAATTTGATTCCCGCGAATGTTTCTCCATTCTTTTTCTGTAAGATGGATAAGGTCTCTTCCGCCAAAAAGAATTTCACCCTGATCTATTTTTCCGGGCGGTGACGGAATCAATCCCATCGTGGTAAGAGAGGTTACACTTTTCCCACTCCCTGATTCACCAACAATCCCTAAAATCTCCCCCTCTTTTAGTTCAAAGCTAATCCCATCAACTGCTGGAACAAACTTTTTTCCGGATTGAAATGATACTTTTAAATCTTTTATTTGAAGAATCGGTTTAACGCTCACATTTACACCTGCCCTGCGAATGAATTTATACTAATCTGAAATATTATAATATAACGAATTTTATAATTATTGATATATATATTACTTTATTGTGTTAAGGAAAATTTGTCAAATTAGTGAAAAATTTAACAAATTAAGGCGTGTAAGATCATTTAACATATTAACGCGTTAAGGTTTTTAAATGAATGACTGGATAAGGTTCGTTTTTTTAATATTATTATCTATAACGTTGGAAAACTATGGTAGTATAAAACTAAATTCTCTTAGATTGGATTTGGAAAAAATGAATTTGAAGAAAAAGTTGTTAATTTTTGCTTTGGCATTTTCAATATGTTTGGTCATTTATTTTGCTTTTTTACATTTAAAAATAAGGGAGCAAAGTAATGAAACTACCGCAGATCATGTGGAATATTTGATTATTTTAGGCGCCCGTGTAAAGGGTACTGTCCCATCTTTGTCACTCCAAAATCGAATTGATACAGCTGCAGATTTTATGAAGAAAAACAACAACACGATTGCAATTGCTTCTGGTGGAAAGGGTCCGGGTGAAGAGATTAGTGAAGCGGAAGCGATTAAAAACGGTTTGCTTGAACATGGAATAAGTGAGTCAAGAATCCTATTAGAGGAAAAATCAACAAACACAGTTGAAAATATTCAATTTTCAAAAAAGCTCATCCCAAAACATCTTATTTCCGGAATGGTCGTATCAAATGATTATCACCTTTATCGGGCAAAATCAATCGCGAAAGACCAAGGTTTAGACTTAGCCGGTCTGCCTGCCAAAACTCCGGCAGTGGCCGTTCCCAAATCGTATCTCCGCGAATATTTAGCGATTACAAAATATTATTTGGTTAAATTTTTAAATGGTTTTTCATAAATAGCAAAAACCGGCTAATAGTTGAACTGACCCGTTAAAATGAGACTTAGAAAAAACACCTATGCTGCCTGTCCCCTGTATTCAAGTGGGGACAGGTAGTTTAATTTTTCCTGAATACGTACATGATTATATCGATACATATATTGATTTACTATTTGTACTACTTTAGAATTGGACATAGATGCTCTTCCTTGAGCGTTGAATCCTTCCGACTTTAGCGAGGAGTGAAAGGATTCGATGACGGCATTATCATGGCAGTTTCCTTTTCGAGACATGCTTGTGGTAATGCCTTTTTCTTTGGCCAATTTCTGATATGAATATGAAGTATAGACAGAACCTTGATCACTATGAAGAAGTAATCCTACTGGTTTACGTGTTTCTATAGCGTCCCTTAATGTATCTAATACTAGGTTAATATCTTGGCTCATACCTATCTTATAAGCCACAATTTCGTTGTTATATAAGTCTATAATCGTTGATAAATACATCATTGTCGAGCCATATGGTAAGTAGGTAATATCCGTTACCCATTTTTCATTTGATCGACTCGCTGTAAAGTTACGATTAAGAATGTTCGGCACCACAATATTACTCTCACCACTGATGTACTTCTGTCGCTTCTTCTTAACTTGGCATTGGATCTGGAATTTTTGCATAATTTTTTGTACTGTTTTGCGGTTTACATTTATCCCGTACTTCCTATTTAAAATGGCTTTGATTTTACGATGACCATAGTGAAAGGAGTTCTCCTCACACAACTTGATAACTAACTGCTCTAAAGGAGTTAACTCAATGACTTTATATTTCTTTTTCCAACGATAATATGTCGCCTTAGGAATGCCTAAGGCACACAGTATATCTGTTATTTTATACTTGGCTGCAAGGCTCTCAACTACTTGTACAACGACTTGTGGCTCCAACTCCTTTCGATCTCCTCGTACTTTTTTATGATTTCCAATTGAGTTTCTAACTGTTTATTCTTTCGTTTCAATTGCTCTACCTCACTCAACTCCTCCGTTCCCTTACCATAGGAATATTGTTTTCCCACTTGTTGAGAAAACCGATAGGTTTGACCTGTTTTGTACCAACTCATCCATGTTTTAATTTGTGTCTTATTTTTAATACCAAGCTGCTCCATAATTTCTTTGTTGGTCTTTCCAGCTTGTTTCAACTTAATTACTTCCCACTTTATTTCTTCTGGGTAATGTACTCTTGTGCCCATAGAAAAACACCCTCCTAAGAATCATATTGTATAAATACGATTCAGGGGGTGTTTTTTCCTTGTCTCATTTATCTGGGTCTCTCCAAGTATTGGGCCGGTTTTTTTATTGATAAAAATGGTAGATATTTCTTCCCTGTTCCTTTGCTTGGTTGATTCTCTTTAACTCCCTTTCTTTTTAGCCGACGGTCGGTGATATCACGAACGATAGCTAAAAAATGTGTACATGCCTCATGCTGATTAAACACAGGTGTAATAGTGGATTCCCAATAAATTATTTGATTTGGTGAATATTTATAGTTTTCTAAATTTGCCCAAGATGGAGGTACAATCAATTGATCTTCGTAAGTAATCGGTTCCTTTTTCCTCATTGCATCTTTATACTTACTTTTTATTAATTCATATGCTTTTTGTGGCAGAACCTCATTTAGTGGTTTACCAAAGGACTCATCAGTTAAACCACAAAGGTCTTTTGCAGGTCTATTTGCAAGTACATAACTAAAGTTCTCAGCACTATCCACTTTTGTTAGAAACACCAAATCTCTCATATTATTAAACAACTCAAAAAACAGGTCGATCCTATTTAATATTTCTAAGTTTGATTTATCAGTCATTACCTAAACTCCTTTACTACTTGCTACGTTATTATAAAGTAATCTTCAAATAATCTAGCTCTAACGACAACCAATTCTTTTCTTTTTCGGTTAAGTTAAATTCAAAACCATATTGGTACCGGTTATTATCCAATTGATCAATCCATAGAATACTGCCTTCTACATGCAATGGTCTCGTTAACATTTCTGTTTCAATCCTTAGTTTTAATTTTTTTATAGCTGGTAATGGATGTACCGTAGAAAAACGTAATCCGCCTAAGCCGATATTTTCGATAATTACCTCGGAATCTTTTATATTAATGCTAGTTCCATTCATTTCGGATATGTCCATCTTAGAATAAATCGGTGCAGGTAAATCAATTCTAGTAGATTCGCTTATGACCAGTTCTTCTTTTTTCCCCAATCCGTCCTGTATAAGAATTCTTTCCTTAGAAATTAGGTGGTTAAAGACTTCTACGTCTACCGGTTTGCTAAACAGATACCCTTGAATAAAGTCACATTGATGCTTTAGTAAAAAAGCTAATTGTTCCTCTGTTTCTACTCCTTCGGCAACAACTTTCATGTTAAGATCACGTGCTAAATAAAGAAGGGACTTAACAATTGCTTCATCGTCCGGACATGAACGTATACCTTTAATAAAAGAGCGGTCAATTTTTAAATAATTCACTTTAAACTTCTTCAAATAACTAATTGAAGAGAAACCTGTTCCAAAATCATCCAAAGATATCGCTATACCTAAATCTTTAAAAACTTTAATGGCACTTAAGGACATTTCTTCATTTTGGATAATAGAAGACTCGGTTATTTCAAACTCAAGCCATTGGGGTTCTACATCTGTTTCTTTAAGGATGGTTAATAACTTGGTAACAAGATCATCCTTTAAAAAGCGCTTAGCACTTACGTTTACGGAAACCGGAACTACTTTTTTTCCTTCTTCCTTCCATTGTCTAATTTGATTACAGACTTCAGCAATAACCCAGTCACCCAGCTCAATAATTAAATTAGTCTCTTCCGCTAGAGGAATAAAATCATTTGGATAAAGGATTCCCCAGTCGGGGTGTCTCCACCTAATAAGGGCTTCTGCTCCGACTATTTCCCATGTTTTTGGGTCAACTCTAGGCTGGTAATGAAGGATGAATTGTTCCTCCTGAATCGCTGTCCTTAAGTCATTCTCTAGCGCGAATAGTTTAAATGACTCCATATTCATAGATGGACTGTAGAGCTGATAGTTATTTTTCCCTGCCCCTTTTGCCCGGTATAATGCCACATCAGTATTTGCAAGTAATTTATTGGCTGTTCGTCCATCTTGTGGAAAAAATCCTATACCTATGCTTGTGGTAATATGTAATTGATAATCATTAACAGTAAACTGCCTTGAAATGTCATTCATTATTTGTGATGCAATGTTAATCGTTTCAGTGGGATCGCTAAGATTGTTTAGGATAATGGCAAATTCATCGCCGCCAAGTCTCGCCAAGTGATCATCCGTTCTAAGATGTTGTGTTAACCTTTTCGATACCTTCTTGAGAAGGTCATCCCCGACAGAATGTCCTAACGTATCATTTACAAACTTAAAGCGATCTAAATCTAAATAAATCAAGGCAAATTTTTCATCTTTGGCTTGTTTTGCAGTTATCAATTTTTCCATTTCCCCTTCAAACTTTCGTCTGTTTGGCAGCCCGGTTAAATAATCATAATAGGCAAGATAATTTAGCTCAGTAATGTCCTTCGCAATCCCATAAACCCCAACAACCTCTTCATTTGAAAACATTGGAATATTTGTAACTTGCAAATCCACGAAATGCCCATCTTTATGGACAGCAATACATGTGTATTTTTGAATTTTACCAGCAACGGCTTGTTTAAAATGCTTTAAAACTTTTTTAAGATTTTCTTCTTTTATTACTTTTTGGAAAGGTCCATGAATTTCACTAGATGTGTATCCTAATACAGTTTTAATATTACTATTACAACTCAAAATATTTCCTTTTATATCCATTGCAAAAATAGTATCTGGATGATTTTCAATAAGCGACAAAAAGGAAGTTCCCTCAAAAGCAACAGAGTTTTTAATTTCTTTCTTTGGAATAAACCCTTTTCTAAAAAACTGACTGGTTGTATCTTTTGCTATTTTCAATATGGCCACTTTATAATCCCCCACATTCATGATAAGTTATTGAAGCTGTTTCTTGGACTTGCCGATCAAATAACTGTATTTGATAAATCAATACATCTAATTCCTGACTGCATTTTAATACCCTTCTATCGTTCAAACCATTTTTTTCGATCAAAATTAATAGTTTTTTCCTTTTCTTTCTAATCTGTTTATGTATAGATAAGGCGTTGTCCATTTTCCCCCTCCATTTTTACCTTCCGTGTATTATTCTTATTTCCCATTATGGTCTAGCAGGGAGTAATACGGTATCCCCTGACATTCCTATCTTGTTAATTCTTAACAAATAAGGAACCACTTCCTATATCACTTAGTACCAGCAGCAGTATAGGAATACTTTTTATAGTCCTTTTTGAAAATAAAAAAAGGCCAATTTGGCCTTTTAAACATAAATCAGTTTACTTTTTTATATAACTTCTCACTTTGGCTGATTGCTTCATAGCAATCGGCCTTCTGTGTATATTTGATGGTTTCTTTATCACCCAATCCTAGAATCCCAAACATACATAAACTTTCATAAAAGAGACTGTGGACCTTCTCCTGTAATGCTTTATTAAAATAAATTAATACATTTCGGCATAAGATGACCTGGAATTCATTAAAAGATCGATCTGTCACTAAATTATGCTGAGCAAAGACGACATTTTTCGAAAGGAAGGAATTGAACTTTACTCCGTTATTCGTAACACTATAATAATCTGAAAATGCTTTCCTGCCGCCGGCGGCAAGATAATTATTCGTGTATTTCCTCATATTTCCCAATGGAAATAGTCCTGCTTTTGCTATCTTTAAGACATCGGCATTCATATCCGTTGCGTAGATCTTCGTCTTTTCATATAAACCTTCTTCATGAAGCAGCATCGCCATTGAGTATACTTCTTCACCGGTTGAACAACCAGCATGCCATATTCTAATAGAAGGGTAGGTCCTTAACAATGGTACAATGTTTTCCCTAAAACTTAAAAAAAATGATGGATCTCGGAACATTTCTGTTACATTAATTGAAAAATCTGCTATTAACCTTTTTAAACATGCGGGATCATGTAAAATCTTTTCTAACAACCCTGTAATGCTTGATAATCTTTCGGAATGGACTCTGTGCCAGATTCTCCTTCGTAACGAATTAAAGGCATAGTTTCTAAAATCATATCCACACCAAGCGTATAAGCCTTGTAATAATAATTCAATTTCAAACTTCTCAAGGTCCTCAATAGAATCTTCTTGATATATAGTCATAAAACCCCTCAATTTAAAGTTGTATCATTTTATTGCCTTTTGATATAACCACACTTGAATCAAAGAAATCAATTGATCAGGATCAAATGGTTTTACAATATAATCAGAGGCCCCTGCCTCTAGACATTTTTCCCGGTCTTCCTTCATCGCTTTTGCGGTCAATGCAATAATCGGTAAGGTATCGAAATGTCTAAGCTCTCTTATTCCCCGAATAGCATCATAGCCATCCATCTCCGGCATCATGATATCCATAAGAATCAAGTCAAAATCGATATTTTTTTCTAAGACTTCAAGACATTCTCTTCCGTTCTCCGCAAAAGTTATCTCCATATTATATTGCTCTAATAAACTCATTAATGCATATACATTACGGACATCGTCATCGACTAGTAGTACCCTTTTTCCTTCTAACCCAGCTTGTGCAGCAGTTTGAACTTGTTCCACCTCACTATTAATTAGCATTTCATCTTTGTTTGGCTTTATAAACAATTCAAGTTCGTCTATTAGCCGTTGAGGAGAATGCGCATCCTTAATAATAATCGTATGAGCATATTTTTTAAGGAAGAGTTCTTCTCTTATGGTTAAATCACGTCCTGTATAAATAAACACGTATAAATTTTCGCTTGTTTTGTTTATTTTCTCTAACAAGTCGAATCCATTTGTATCACCCAAGCCTAAATCAAGAATCATACAATCAAACTTATTCACTTTTAACTCTTCTATAGCTTCCTTGCCTGAAGAAACAGCTTTTATAATCACATCCTTCTCACCAATCAATTCCATTAAACTATTGCGTTGTCTTAAATCATCATCAACAATTAGTAATCTCTTAATGTTACCATTGGGTTCAATAATTAAGTTTGGTTTCGACTTTGACGGAAAAGAAAGACTTGATAAACCCTCTGTTTGATTTTCAACTATTTCTTTTGTACTGGCTGTCTCTTTTATGGTTAGGGTGTATTCCTGATTTTCAGGCATTACTTCCCCTTCAAAATTAGCAACATAGAAGGAAAATTTACTTCCTTTTCCTTCTTCACTTTCTACAACAATCTTGCCTTTTAATAACGAGGCGATTTCCCGGCAAATCGATAACCCTAAACCAGTCCCACCGTATTTCCTGTTAGTGGTTCCATCTGCTTGTTGGAACGCTTCGAAAATAAGCTCCTGCTTCTCTTTAGGAATCCCAATACCTGTATCGATAATCGCAAAGGAGAACATTGATTGAGAATCCCATGAAATTTCAAGTGTAACCTCTCCATGATGGGTGAACTTGAATGCGTTTGACAATAGGTTTTTCAAAACCTGCTGCAGCCTTTGTTCATCACTATAGATCGAGCTTGGCAGATGATCTTTTAGCACAATGTTAAAACCAATCTTTTTTTCATTGGCTATTGGTCTAAACCTGCTTTCTGCAAATTCTACTAATTCGCTAATGAGGACCTTATTTGGATTTACTAGCATCTTTCCTGATTCAATTTTAGCCAAGTCTAATATATCATTGATAGTCATTAATAAATCATTCCCAGAGGAATAGATAGTTTTTGAATACTTAACTTGTTTATCTGACAGATTTCCTTCGGCATTATCCGCCAATAATTTTGATAGAATTAATAAACTATTCAGCGGTGTCCGAAGTTCGTGTGACATATTGGCTAAAAACTCTGATTTATATTTGGAGCTTAAAGCAAGCTGTTTTGCTTTTTCCTCCAGTTCTGCACGTGCTTTTTCAACCTCTTTATTGGTTATCTCGAACATTTCATTCTGTTGTTCGAGAATTTCTGCTTTTTCTTTTAATTCAAGATTGGTCTGCTCCAATTCTTCCTGTTGAACCTGAAGAATATGCTCTGACTCCCTAAGCGCTTGAGTTTGTTCTTCCAATTCCTCATTTGTTACTCTAAGTTCTTCTTGTTGGGATTGTAACTCTTCAGACTGGGCCTGGACTTCTTCCATTAACACTTGTGTTTCTTCTAATAAATTTGCTAATCTTATTCTTCCCATCAAACTCTCTAGAATAATTCCTAGACTGCTAATCGTTTCCTCTAAAAAAATTTGCTGGTTTAGACTAAATGGTTTAAAAGATGCTAACTCAATAACACCTTTTACGTCATCTTCAAAAATGACAGGTATAACATAAATATTCACTGGTGCTGCTTCAACCAATCCAGAGGTTACACGTAGATAATCAGACGGAACATCAGTAAGGATAATCGCAGATTTTTCAAGTACTACTTGTCCCATAAGTCCTTCTCCGACTTGAAAAATCTCTGGATAGATCCCCTTTTCTTGAGTAGCATAGGATGAAAGCAACTTAAAGTTTGACTGATCATCCGGTAGATCACCATCTTTACAATAAAAAACGGCATGGGACGAATTCATTAATGGTACAACTTTAGAAAGAAAGGTCTGTGACAAAGCCGCTAAATCTTGGATACCACTTAGACTCGTTGTGATGTCAGCAATATTTGATTTAATCCAAGTTAATCCTTGTTCCTTCTCCCTCTGGTGTTCAAGTGACTGTGTCATTTGATTAAAGGAACTGCCTATCTCATCAATTTCATCATTTGATAAGACTTGAACCTTGGTGCTTAAATCAGTACTTCCACTGGCAACTTTTTTCATCACATTAGAAACTTTACTAAGTCTAATGGCAATGGACCAAACAGTCCGATACATATACATGGTCACGATAATAGCAAATAGTAAAGAAATGAGACTAGTAATCCAAATTTGTAGTTCAAATTCTTGGGATGTACTTGTAAAAGAAGTTTTCATGTTGTTTTCAAAGTGATTTGACAGGTCTGAAATGACTTTAAAAAACTCATTGTGTATTAAATCAGCATTGGAATTGATTAATTCTAGCGCTTCAGCTCTTTTACCTTGGGATACAAGCTCTGTTACTTGTTCTCTATAGTCATTGAATTTTTGATTTGTTTCTCTTAAATTCTCGACCATTACTTTTTGTTCTTCTGTATTCACCATTGATTCAAGTAAAATAATATTTTCACTAACTGTTTTACTTTCTTTTTGTAAGCTATTTAATTCCCTCTGAACGATGTCTTGATCATTAAAAATGACTATATTTCTTAAACTAATTGCTTCGTTTTTTACCTCTGTTTGAATTCGCTCAGCAAGAAGGGATAATTGGTAGTTTTTCTCAGTAGAGACACTTAATTCCCTTAAATTTGCAATCTGAAAAAAGCCGACCGCGATGAGTAATAATATAAGTATAGGTATAGTACTTAGTCCTAAAAGTAATTTCGTTTTAATTTTCATATTGAACTCCTTTGTTACAATTTCAGACTAAATAGAGTAAGACTAAGCACGGAGATTATCTCCCTCTTCAATACAAGCTTGATAAACCTTAGCCATTGCCTGTAGTCGATCACTCACAGCTAATTTTTGAAAAATACGGGTAATATGATTCTTAACGGTATGTTCACTTATATACAATTCATCTGAAATCTCTTTATTGCTAAGACCATTTACTAGTAATTTAAAAACATCCATTTCCCTTGAGGTTATAGAATAAATTTTTTGGGTCCGGTCTAATGCTGATATCAAGATTTGCTGGCTGGAATCAACATTTGATTCGTGATTATACTCCTTAACAGTTTCATCTGGTTTTGGCTTCACTTTTTTATTGTCTAAATAAATAATTCCTTTACGATTTTTATGTTCGGCTGTTAAAAATCCTTCTAGCTCCTTTGGTGAAACGGGGGGACTATATAAATACCCTTGTGCTTCCTGACATTTATAGTGTTTCAAAAATTTTAATTGCTCCTCTGTTTCTACTCCTTCTGCTACTACATTCATATTTAATCCATGAGCTAACGATATAATCGCAGATATCAGTGATTTGCTATTAGAAGATTCGTGGGAAATTTGCCGAATAAAAGATCTATCAATTTTTAACGTATTTAACGGAAGCCTGTTCAGATAACTAAGCGAGGAATAACCTGTCCCAAAATCATCAATACTTATAGTAATCCCCATTTTCCTTAATTGATTTAATGTCTTCGTGATAATGTCCCCGTTTCCCAAAAGTACTGATTCCGTTATTTCAACCTCTAATTGAGTTGGACTAACTTCTGTCTCCGAGAGAATACGTTGAATATTTTCAATTAAATCTTTCTGTAAAAATTGTTGTGCTGAAAAATTCACTGATATGGGGATTGGAAAATAACCCGCCTTTTCCCAAGCCTTACTCTGCTTACACGCAGACCTTAGGACCCAATCACCAATCTCAATAATTTGTCCTGTTTCTTCAGCTATTGGGATAAATTCAGCTGGTGAAATCGTACCCCAGCTTGAATGGTTCCATCGTAAAAGAACCTCAGCACTTTTCATTACCCCAGTTTCAATGTCAATTCTAGGTTGATATACAAGCGTTAATTCTTCTCGTTCAATTGCTTTCCTTAAGTCATTTTGCAAGATAAATGTTCGATAGGATTGGATATTCATGCCAGAATGATATACCTTATATTGGTTCTTGCCCTGTTCCTTAGCCCGGTAAAGAGCAGCATCAGCATTCCTCATCAGTATTTGACTATCTTCACCATCATACGGAAAGATGCTTATACCTATACAGGCTGTGATAATTAATTCAAAATGATCAATGTGGTATGGATTTTTTAATGCCTCTAATAGTTCATGCGCGATTTCAAGTGCGGTTTCCCTGTCTGTTTCCGGTAACAGAATATTAAATTCATCTCCACCAACCCTTGCCACAAGATCCTGTTCCCGTATACATCCCGCTAGTGTTTTAGCAATCTCCTGAAGTAATCGATCTCCCATCATATGACCAAGTGAGTCATTTATGTATTTAAAACGATCCATATCTAAATACATAATCGCTAGAGGTTTTACCGATTCTCTCGCCTGTTTGAGTTTAATTGTCAATTGCTCATTAAACAGTCGACGATTAGGTAAATTAGTTAAACTGTCGTGATAAGCCATATAGGTAATTTTTCTCTCGTACTGCTTCTTTTTAGATACATCTCTAATTGTAAAAGCAATTAGACATCGATTCTCAACATATCTTTTCCCAAATTGAATTTCGGCTGGAAAGGATGAACCATCTTTTCGTAATGCGATTACCTCTTTCAGATTCTCATACGCTGAAAGATTATTGAGATACATAATAGTGTTTAAGATTTCATGAACATAGATTTTAGAGTTTTCATCAGCAAATAACACCGATAAATGGCTGCCTAACAACTCACCCTCAACAAATTGAAACATTTTCTCAACCGCAGGATTTATTTTTAGTACCGTACCATTTTCATCAATGACAAGCATAGTATCAAGTGAAGTTTCACTTATTACAGAGGCTAACGCTTCAGAAATACGTAATTCAGCAGTTGTTTTTGATAGCTCTATATAAGCATGTTCTAATTCCTTTGTTTTTTTACTTAGAAAATCTGTCTGATGAATTAATTGCTGATTTAATCGATATATGTTTACAAAGCCTTCTACTTTTGCTTTCAAGATTGCAGGATCGAATGGCTTAAGGATATAGTCAATCCCACCAATAGAATATCCTGTGAAGATATGTTCAGAGTCCATATTATTTGCAGTAATAAAAAGAATCGGAATATTTTTGGTTTTTTCACGTGCCTTGATAATTTTGGCAGTTGCAAATCCATCAATTCCAGGCATTTGAACGTCTAATAAAATAGCTGCAAAATCATATTTGAGGAGATATTTTAGCGCTTCTTCACCAGAAAAAGCTTTTACTAAATGATAATCATCATTTTCAATGATTGCTTCTAAAGCAAGTAAGTTTTCCGGTCGATCATCGACCAGCAGGATATTTATTTTTTCACTCATCATTTATTTCCCCCATAGGCAGATTTACTTTATCTGATATGTTATCTTTACTTCCCCTTTTTAAAAGGTTCATTGCAAAAAAGGCGATCATTATTTAAGATGGTTATAAAACTACTGAAAGAACATGTTATGAAACTTTATAATTTGAAATATTCGTAAATTTAATAGGCCTTTTTTCACTACCCATAAGTACTATCAAAATATTGTAATCTAATTATAATCTCGAAACGAGAACAAAACAATCTTGATAATCCGATTTATTCTCATAATGAGAACATTTTAAGAAAATCTATTTTCAAACGTTTAATTTTCGGGACAAAAGAACTAAAATGAATTAAACTATCTGTAAGAGTAATCGGCATAGAAAGCTGGTGGACGATAGTAATAGGAGGATCCTTATATGGGATTTGGAGAAAGATTAAAAAGGATGAGAAAAACTAGAAACTTATCGATGCAGGAATTGGCAGGTAAGATCGGTGTTGCAAAGTCGACCTATGCTGGGTATGAAGCAGAATACAGACAGCCAACACTGGAATCCATTATTATTCTAGCTAAGGAACTAAACACATCAGCTGATTATTTACTTGGTTTAACCGAAAACCAAAGCTCAATAGAAACCGATAAAAATGCACATGAATTATTAAAAGCAGGCGACCTGCATTGGGATGGAATCCCGTTAACTGGAGAGGACTTAAAAGTGATTCGGGCAATGATTGAACTAGTTGCAAAAGAAAGAAGCCAGAGACAGCAGTTAGAAGAGAAAACACAAATGAAATAAAAAAAAGAAACTGGGAACAGTTTCTTTTTTATTGGCATTTTATATTTTTCTTAGCAAGCATTTCAAATTTTTGACAACGAGGGGTGTCTTGGTAAATTTCCACATAGATGTTGGTAACATTTCCGTTATCATCTAATATAGGATTGAAGTGAAGTTCCAATGTTACAACTGACCCATCTTTCCCGATAAAACGATGAACAGAAGAGGTTATTTTTTTCTCATCCCTCGACCGATATAAAGCCCCATATGCTTGATTCACGTCAGCAGGATGGATGTTTACATACTTTTTAATACCCATCCAGGCGGTAGGTTCAATACCTAATACATTCCGTATTCCTTCCCCAACTTGCGTAATGGCAAAACCAGATGAGTCTGTAACAGCATGGAATTTAAAAAACTTTTTCAGATGTAACTTTGTTTTTTCATATTCCCTGCATTTTGGGGAATCCAGTAGTACTACAGATTGACATGCTATAACTTCACCGTCATCATCGATGATAGGGGTCCAAGTTACTTCTACAGGAATCCATTCCTCTTCGGAATCTTTTTCTATATACTGTTTTTTTACCCGATAGACATGATTGATCTTT
The DNA here is from genome assembly GCF_946151075.1 of Neobacillus sp. Marseille-Q6967. Classification (GTDB taxonomy): domain Bacteria; phylum Bacillota; class Bacilli; order Bacillales; family Cytobacillaceae; genus Neobacillus. The sequence goes on from NZ_CAMGZB010000001.1 coordinate 56,297, forward strand.
TCACCGCACTTTACTCGTTCCCACAATTTAGAGACTTCCAAACTATCAGCAGGATGAATAAAGTCCTTACGATTTACACCTTCCAGGTACTGCGGTAATTCACTTTTAACCATTTCGATTTTTCCATCAAGATCAACAATACCCTCAATTTTGAAAATCCGGTGTCGAATTCTATATAAATCATTTTGAATTTCCGCTAATTTCTCTTCTAATTCCCTTGCCTTATTTATAACGAGTTGTAAGGCTTCCTTTGTTGGATGTTGAATCTCTCTTGAAACCATTACAAAGGTACCCACAGGTTTCCCTTCATAATAAAACGGTACAGACCAATCTGATCTAATTTCAAATTTGGTTACTAAATCCCGAAAAATCTCCCATTTATCATCTGTATAAGTATCTGATACCACAACTGGTGTTCCATAATATAATGCAGTTCCACATGATCCTACATTAGGGCCTGGTGTAATTTCTAATGATTCTAACGCTTCATTCCATCCTGGTATTCCATTTGGTGAAGCACCAAGATATAAATGTTTATTTTCTTCATCATAGATATATACAGTTGCAATAAATTCTTTTCCGCATATGTCTCGTATTTCAGTTTCTATTTCAGAACAAATCTGGTTCATAATGATTTTTGATTCAACCATTTTTTTCTCTAATCCATTAATGATCCCACATTCAAAATATCTATCTATAATTTCTCGAATATTTTTTTTCGACTGGCAGTATATAAGTGGAATTAATTTCTTTAAGAGATTGTCAACTTCTTTATTTAATCTTTTGGTTTTGATACATTTCGCAATAAGCAAATCATTGTGGTTACAATCGTCAGCCACTGGGTAAAGGTATATCAGCCCCTTACTCTTCCCCACAAAAATATTCCCCCTTGTTCTTCACCCTAATCTCAATAATAGTCTAGAAATAGACAATAGCTTCTATTTTTACGGTTAATTATATCACAAGTATATCAGCACAACTGCTTCCATTAATTAACTTACTTTTATATCAAAAATTTCCTATGGGGTTGGAAATAAAGTTAAAGCCCCTTTCACGAATCACTTTAAAGGGGCTTTATCCTTATTATATTTAGTTACGAGTGTAAATAAGAATCGCATCTCTTAGAAATTCAGCTGTACCCGGTTGTTCTTTGTCATAGTAGGATGTAAATCTTTCATCATCCACATACATTTGTGCCAGACCTGCATGTGCCTCCTTGCTGTATTCTTTCCAATAATATGTCAGCCACTGCTTGTGCAAATCTGCTGCTTTTTGTGCAAGTTCTCCAGCAGGGTCGCCTGTTTTATATGCTTCAGCCAGTGTTTTTTGAACTTGTTCCGCAAGTGCAGTTACTTCTTCGTATTGCTCCTGCGTCATATTCATTACTTTCGCATTTGACGCATCAACCTTATCATTTCCATATTTTTCACGGATTTCTTTCCCGTATTTTTTCTCATTATCCTCGATCATCTTTTTCTTAAAGCCTTCAAATTTTTCTTTATCTGACATATGAATTCTCCCTTCTGTTAACCTAATGGTTTTTTCCACATTGGCAATCAGTAGTTCTAATTGACCTTTCTTTTCGAGGAGCTTTTCACGATGTTCTTTCAGGGCCTTAGCACTGTCAAAGGAAGGAGCTGTGACGATATCCTTAATACTTTCTAAACCTACCCCTAATTCGCGGTAGAACAAGATCTGCTGCAGCCGATTCACTTCTTCCTGACCATAAATCCGGTAGCCTGATGAATTGATTCTTGCCGGCTTAAGAATCCCAATTTCATCATAGTACCTGAGTGTTCTGGTGCTGACCCCTGCGAGATTTGCTAGTTTTTGAACAGTATATTCCAACTAAGTCACCTCCTCATAAGCTAACGATACACCCTTACGCAACGTCAATGTCAATGACTAGTGTGCCTATTTTTACAAAAAAAATAGACCTGCCCTGGTTCGCGGGCGGGCCATTACTCATTTATTCGATTTCCGCTAAAGCGGCTTCCTGATAGGCTTTAAAGAATTGATCGCAAAATTGGTCCCATTCCACGGCGGCCTCGATGGAAGCCTCGCTTACTTCTCCTAGTACCGGTCTTTGGAGTAAGTCTTGCAGCTCGGTTGAAAATTGCCTGACCGTTTCCTTCGGGGCACCTTTTAATACGCTGCTGACAAAATCTTCAGGTGAATACCAATCTGAGACTCTTTGCAAGTCGCGATATATTTGGGTTAATAATAGATTCCGTGGACCTTCCCATTGTTCATTCACAACCACATCACGGAATATCCGCGGCAGGGACGAAAATTCCTCCATTACCCCGTGTCCTGCAAAAACGGAGATAGCTTCGCGAAGGATTTCTGCCCCCTCGTTGGTGGCGCAAATCTTTTGAAGAAGAACAAGCTCCCTTAGATTAAACAGCTGCTTTCGAATTTCTATTGGCTGGTCGGAATGGATTCCCGGGTTTAGGGGTTTTTCAAGCCGTAAGAAAAGGTCATAGATTTTAAAGGCGGCAGCGGTCGTCCTTTGGGCTGCGTTCTCGATTCGTTTTAGTTTGCTTGCTGCGAGAGGATACTCTTTTACCTTTTTTCCAAAAACGGTTCGGAAATCACTATAAAGATTGGCTTCCCTTGATGCTCTAAGCATAAATCCGGCGCAGGCAATCCCAATCTCAAGACGTGATAAGGCCAAGACAATCCCCACAGCCACGGCGATTCCCTTATCCTTTGGACCAATTGGATAAGCTAGTGCACCATTATATTGAATTTCACCGGTGGGTAATTCGCAAGTACCCAGTTTCCACTTAATTCGGTTGATTTCGTATCCATTCCGTTTTTCCTTCTCTTTATCTCCTGGGAGCCATGAAGGAACGATGAAAGTTGATACTTTGTTGGAGCCGGATATTTTTGCTGTCACGACAGAATAATCCGCATGTGCAGCAGAACAGAAGAACTTATTCCCATAAAGCCGATAATACTTTCCGTCTGGAACCGCTTCCAAAAGATTAGCCGGTAAATCGGATCCTCCCTGAATCTCGGTCATAAATTGTGCCCCAATAGCAAACTCCCCATTGATTCCCTCCTTCGTATGTACGAGGACTTCCTCCAGCTCCGATATTTCTTGGTTTGGGAACTGCTCCAGAAGGGCAATTAATCCATGGGTACAAGCTGCTCACGTCTTGAAACAAAATCATCAAAACGATACGGATTACTCCCGCGCTCCACTGTCTCATCAGAAGTCAACCTCATCCAAAAGCCACCCCTTTAGTATAATTAATCTCAATATTCAGTTTAATTATAGCACGTAAAAGCAAAAAAATAGAAACAGGGACTGGTTCCTATTTCCATTTTAGTTAGAGTGTCCACCTGGGGTGGACACTGTCTTTTTACGGTGCCTGTCACCCTATTTACAGCCTATTTAAACCAGCCTTTTTCCTTTGATTGGGTGATGGCTTCGATTCGGTTTTTGACGTCTAGTTTGTCTAGGATGGTGCTGATGTAGTTGCGGACGGTTCCTGTTTTTAGCTTGAGTTGTTCGGCGATTTCTTGGGTGTTTTTACCGTCTGCTACGAGTTCGAGTACTTCTTTTTCTCGATCGGTAAGCGGGTTTTCTTCGCTGTAGACATCGTCCATTAGTTCGGGTGCATAGATTCGTTTTCCGGCTATGACGCTGCGGATAGAGCTTGCTAGTTCTTCGCTCGGGCTGTCTTTCAGTAAATAGCCTCTAACACCTGCTTTTAAAGCACGCTGAAAATAACCGGTACGGGCGAAGGTTGTCAAGATAATCACTTTACAATCCTGTCCTTTAAGCTCTTCTGCTGCTTCGAGACCAGTTTTCCCCGGCATTTCAATATCCATAATACAGACATCCGGCTTTAGCTTTCGAACCAGTTCTACTGCTTCTTCTCCATTCGATGCCTTGCCAACCACTTCCATATCATCTTCCAGGCTAAGCAAAGAACCGAAGGCTCCCAACAGCATCTGCTGGTCTTCTGCAATCACGATCTTGATCATCTTATGCTCCCTCCTTATCAATCGGTTTGACATCATTTGGTACTTTTATCTCTAAAGTAGTGCCCTCCTGTGTACTAATTTCCAGGCTGCCATTAATAAATTCAAGGCGCTCTTTCATACCTAAAAGGCCGCTCCCTCTCGTCTCCGAATCTGAATCATCCTTAAAAACACCGTCATCATGGATCGTCAAAACAATTTCTTTCCAGGTTTGTTTGATTGAAATGGTACAGGAGGTGGCCCCGCTATGTTTTACAACATTATTAACTGCCTCTTTCAGGCACATGCTTAAAATGTTTTCGGTTAACAAAGACACATTTTTCAAGGAAATATCCTGACTGCAATTAAAGTTAATTTCTGCAGCTTTAAGAATTTGCTTCACACGGACCAGTTCATCCTTCAAGCGGATACCGCGCATAGAAGACACCATTTTCCTAACTTCACTTAAGGCCGTTCTTGCCGTTTGCTGCACATCCTTCAGCTCATTGCGGGCCTGCTCCGGATCTTTTGTAATTAACCTTCTAGCTAAATCACTTTTTAGACCGATAAGTGAAAGCTTTTGACCTAGTGTATCGTGAAGGTCACGGGCAATTCGCTGACGCTCCTCCAGTTTCACGAGCTCCGATATCCGCTTATTTGCGTCTTCTAATTTTTCTTCAAGCTGCCCCATCTCTTTTCGGTTATGTATATTAAATGGAAGCAAAATGACGCTTATCCAAATAATAATGACAAATGGCAGCTGCTTAAGAAATAACTCATCTTGCTGCACAATACTAAAGTTGATGGATGCCGAAGTACTGATTAAGTGGATAAAATAAAGCGTTAAAAACGTTATTCGTTCTTTTATATTGCCGATAAAATAAGCCAGGAAAAAGGCAAAGTAAACATAACTATAAAGACTGGTAGATGTAATAGAAATGCCGATTAATATAAAAGCCCAAAGGTAAACAGGCCAGCCTTTAGCAAACAAAGCAATTCGGTAGAAGATAAAAAATAGAACGGTGAGTATGACACCGACAATTATTTTAATAGGAGAGGCAGTTTGAAAGATAAAATAAAACGGTAATATGCATAGAATGGTCCAAATATAAGGAGAAATGCCGCTGTTCTTTTGAAATGTCATATACCTTTTTATCATATAAATACCTCTTTTGATCTTAATACTATAATTATTCTAATTATTTTATCACAATGACCAAATACTTTCATTTCTTAAACAAAAAGAAGTAAGCCCCATTACAGGGGCTATTGATCAGGCTTTTTCCGGCCGGAGGACCTTATTATTTTTCAGTGAAACTTTTATTTCTTTATATCCTACAAATTTCTTTGCTTCCTCGTCCCAAAGGCGAAATTTAAGTGAACTTAAGCTGGTTGCTAACGTAATAGTAGGGACATTCTGCAATGGTAAGGTTTTGTTATGAACTTCCTCAAGCTTATAATTTGGTACTCGGGGACTTAAATGATGAACATGGTGGTAGCCTATGTTCCCCGTAAGCCATTGAAGGAGCTTTGGAAGTTTGTAAAAAGAACTTCCTTCTACTGCTGCCTTAACATATTCCCAATGCTGATCTTCTTCAAAATATGAATCCTCAAAGGTATGCTGAACGTAAAACAGCCAAATTCCTAACGACCCTGAAATGAGAAAGATCGGGCCCTGAACCAAAAGGAATGCTTCCCATCCAATGGTCATGCAAAGAAAAGCAACGATTACGGCAATAAGGAAATTCGTCAGATACGTGTTCATCCGCTCCTTTTTCCTTGCCCCTTTGCGGTTAAATCGATTTTTAAGTAAAAATTGATAAATAGGGCCTAAACCAAACATAACCAGTGGGTTTCGATACAAACGGTATTGAATTCGCTGCCAAAACTTTGCAGCCAAATACTCATCGACGGTTAGTACCCAAATATCACCTGTTCCCCGTTTATCCAAATTACTGCTGGTAGCATGGTGGACATTATGATCATGCTGCCATTGGCTGTAAGGGAATAAGGTTAATACTCCCGTTATGGTCCCAATAATTTTATTAGCCTGCCGGTTTTTAAAGAAAGACTGATGACAACAATCGTGGAAAATGATGAAAATTCTAACCAGAAAACCGGCTGCAATCACAGAAATGGCCAGTGTCAGCAAATAAGAAACCTTTAGACTTTGATATGCCAGCATCCATAATCCAAAGAAAGGTAGTAAGGTGTTCACCAACTGCCAGATGCTTGCCTTTAGATTTGACCTTTCATAAGGAGCAACCTGTTTGCGCAAATTTTTTTGTTTTTGTTCCATCATAATATATTCCTTTCCTAATTTTTTAATCAAATTATAGCGGTAAAAACTTAACCTTTGCAGGCATACCTGTCATATAGGAAACATGATAAATGTCATATACCCGTTAAAAATACCGAAGGAGGAGAAGCTCTTAAGAGCTTACTCCTCCTTTTGTTGGTTACAGTAAACCGGCTGCTTTAGCGATACCAAATAATATGAGCAGCAATCCTACGTACAGAATCGTGCTCTCACTGGCAACAGCACCGATAAGACAGAAAATAAAAATAACCCCTCTTTTTTTCTTATCCTGAATATCTTTATTTAAAACATAATAATTTCTCACTGCGAGGATAACAATTATGAGTCCAAACATGGATATCAGCAGCCACAACATTTGAAATCACCCGCACAATTAAACTCCGTTGATAGTTTGTACCATTTCAAAAATATTATGTCATGGTCTGTCCCCTTTTTTGCATACATTTTTAAAAAAGGGGGAATGAACATAAACGCCTCATACTCAATGACCAGCTTCATTCGTTACGCTGTCGCGTATGTTTTCATTACATCAGGTGCACTTAAATTATTCAGTGACGAACTGGCACAAACCTTTATCCGTTTAGGGCTGCCGTTTCCGGATCTTATGTTATATGTGACAGCCTTTCTTGAAATCATTTGTGGATTATTCATTCTATTTAATCGGAATGTAAAAAATGCTGTCATCCCTTTAATCTCGATTATGATTGCCGCCTTGCTTTTAACAAAGTTCCCGACCATCGAAAACGGAATATTGCACTTTGCCTTCAATGCAAGATTAGACATTGTAATGCTAGTACTTTTAATCATTTTATATAGAAGTTCTCCTCATTAACTGTTAACCAGGTTGTTGCGTACAATCTGGTTTTTCTCTTATGATAGAAACAGAATGGAATAAGGGAGGCGCCCCGTATTTTATTAAAAGATAAGGTGAAAAATCTTCCCATCACACCCGGTGTTTATTTAATGAAGGATTCAGAAGACAGGATTATATACGTAGGAAAAGCGAAGAACTTAAAAAGAAGAGTTCAATCCTATTTTCAACATTCAAAGGCCCATCCGCAAAAAATAAAGAAGATGATCAGTAATATCAAAGACTTTGAGTATATTCTTACTGATACAGAATTTGAAGCTTTCCTGCTTGAATGCCGATTAATTAAGGAATTGCAGCCACTTTTTAATAAAAAGATGAAAAGCACACAATCATATGCTTATATCTTGATCCATTTGGATGAAGAACTTCATCGGATTGAAATAACCAATCACCCAATAAAAGCACAGGGTAAGTTGTATTACGGACCATATGTAAGCAGGCATGCAGTGGAGCGGGCAGTTCTCAAGATTAAAGAATTCTATCGAATCCTTTGTAGTAACCCAGCAAAAAGGCATACTCCCTGCTTAAACTATTCTTTAGGACTGTGCATCGGCACCTGTCTCGGAGGGACCGAAATAGAAGCTCATAATAAAATCATTGAAAAAGTAATCCAATTATTAAATGGGACAGATCAATATTTAATGAAGGAAATAAAAATGAAAATGGAATCAGCAGCTGAAATATTGGATTACGAAACAGCTGCCAAATGTAAAGAACAATTGGAGGCTGTCTCCTATTTAATCCAAAAAGAAAAGGTAATAGATTTTACAAAAGAAAACAAAAATCTAGTGATCATCGAAGGTTTAAGTGAAGAATTAATTAAACTATTTCTTATCAAGAGAAACACCATTTTATTTAAAGAAAAATACTTAACCGATCGATTAAATGTTGAGTTATTAAAACATCTGATTCAGGCGAATTTTTATAATAGTACTCGTAATCAACAATCGGCTGAAACGGATGTCGGGAAAGATGAACTAGATAAATCGCAAATTATTTATCACTATCTGCATAATAGCCAATGCAAATATATGGTGATTCCTGAAGAATGGTGTGAGTACAGTGTTTCGGCCGTACAGGAAAAACTTGACAGATTTTTATACTTAAAAAGCCCGCATGTTCAACGTTAACATGTGGGCTTTTCCATTAAACCGACTTATAAATTGGCCGTTGATTGGCGCTCCAGGTGCTTCGCTTTCCGCGCCAATCAACATCTTATTAACACAGGCTATAAATTAAAAATCTCTCATTCGGATTATGCTTATACACTCCAGGAAGCATGATTTCCTTTTTCAATTCAAAAATCGTCTGATTTTCTAAGAAAAAGATATAGTCTTCTGAAGGATAGTACAACACCAATTCGATTTTCCGTGGAAATTGTTCGTGTGACAGCAGAATTTTCTTGATCACAACCATAAAAATTTGGATGGTAAATGGATTAAAAAAATAAAATATATTATCTTGTGGTTTAATCGGATATTTTTCTGCTGCGCAATGAAGAAATTGTATTTTATTTTTACTATCTTTATATCTTTTCAAAAAACGCTTTTGGTTTTCAAGGGAATCTTGATAGTAATTTTCATTCATTTCGATACCGGTGACGTATGAGTGAAATAAATAATAGATATAAAAGTTTAATCGGCCTTTGCCGCAGCCAAAGTCTACAACGTGATCACTGCTCTTTAGTTCATTTTGGGCAAATAGATGTTCTAATGCACTATAAGGTGTAGGTTCATACCTGTGATAATGCAAAAACGAGCTGAATCTCTTTTGCTCTCCCACTGTTTTTATGTTAAGCAATGCATCATAATACTGATCATTCATGGTTTTACTCCTGTTAATTAAGAAATAATGAAAAAGCTGCCCGTTAAACACGGACAGCTTTATTATACCACTTTTTAACTTATCAATTTTTCAGGCACTGTTCCCAATTGACGTGGTTTCCTTAATACAAGAATGGCAATAAGAATCCCAATGACTACTGCTAATGCAAACAGCGTACTGCCGGTAACTCCTAAGATGATATAACCAACGATACTGATAACAGCACCTATTAAAGCATATGGAAGCTGTGTAATCACGTGATCCATATGGTTAGAGCCGGCACCTGTTGAAGATAAAATAGTAGTATCAGAAATTGGCGAGCAGTGGTCACCAAAGACCGAGCCAGCCAGTACTGCAGCCATAGCAGGAAGAATCATGCTAATATCTGTCGCTGCCGCAATATCCCCTGCAATTGGAAGAAGAATTCCGAATGAACCCCATGAAGTTCCAGTTGAGAAAGCCATAATACCAGCAATGATAAACAGAATAAGCGGAAGGAAAGATACATTAATATTCGCTCTTTCAACTACTCCAGCTAAATAGGTTCCTGTTTCAAGCCTTCCGATTAAGTCAACAATCGCCCAAGCAAATACTAAGATGTAGATTGCCGGAAGCATGGATTTCATTCCTTCCCAAATTCCCTTGCCAAAAACATTCGCCTCTATTCCTCGCAGGACAAATGCCTGACGTAAGAAGAATCCAATGGCTGTGATTAATCCGAAAAGTCCGCCTAATACCAACGACTTGGTAACATCAGTATTTTCTAAGATTAGTAGAATAGTAGCATTTCCTTCGACAGCATGGTAACCAGTCCACAACATCGCCCCAACTGTACCAACAACAAGGGCAATAATTGGCCAAATAAGGTCGCCTACAGAGCCATAGCGGCTTGAAGGAAGATCCTCTTTTAATTCTCCGGGTACTGGTTTGGTAGGATTATAGAGTTGTCCTTCCTTTATTGCTCTATCTTCATGGATCTTCATTGCTCCAATATCAAAGTTTCCATAGGCAACAATGATAACCATGCCAAGTGCAGCCCACACATAAAAATTCATTGGAACCATCTGCATAAACGCGGAGAATGCACTATATTCCGTTACGCCATGAGCCGCTAAAATGGTACCAATTAAAGCAATAATATAAGCCCCCCAGCTGCTAACCGGTGAAACAACACATACAGGAGCTGAGGTTGAGTCAATTATATAAGCAAGCTTGGCCCGGGATACTTTTTGCCTATCCGTTATAGGACGTGTGATTTGGCCAACAGCCAATGCATTAAAATAATCATCAATAAAAATGATAATCCCAAGTATAGCACCAACCAACTGGGCACCAGTACGTGTTTTCACACGTTTCATTGCCCATTCACCGAACGCACGGCTTCCGCCCGAGATTGAGATAAATGCCGTAATAACCCCAAGTATAAGTAAGAATAAAATAATATAAACGCTTGAGGTGTTTAGTGCACCTTCTGAAATAAAAATACCCTTTGCGGCATCCCAAATAATTGAAAATGTATTACCTAGATTGAATTCTGCTAGCAAAAGAGCAGATGCCACAATCCCTGTTGCTAAAGATAAAAGCACTTTTCTGGTGATAACCACCATCAAAATGGCCAAAATTGGCGGTATTAAAGAATAAATTGTATTTGCCATTCCATTTTCCTCCTCTTTTTTTTGAAGGGGGGAACTTATCACGAGAGAGAACACAGACAAACAAAAAGGGCAGTAATAGAGAATTCTATCACTGCCCTGTATAAGCAATTAGTTTCTCCATCACGATCTGTAGCTCCTCATTATAAAGAATCCTCCATAATGACAGTGTTACTCTTGTTCAAAGTAACCCCAGCAAATCAAACTTTGACCAGTTTGATTGCTTCGGCAGACTCCCCTTTCAGCTGTATTCCTCGTTGTCATCCTCACACAGCGTACTTTTGAATTCTGCGCCTCTACCCCACCGGAATGATAAGGTGATATATAATTTGCTTTAATAATATATCAGGAAAGTTAATTATATTCAATATAATAATTTTGGAAGTTCTTACGCAAATAAAAAGCCACTTCCAATAATGTATGAAAGTGGAAAAATTATAGTAGTCTTTAATATCAAAATTGTTCATGACAACAATATTTTTAAAGTACCGCACTTTTATAATCTGATACATTATCGTCCGAACGCTGACCTTCTGTTTTGCTGACAATAACAGCACAAGCCGCATCGCCTGTTATATTAACGGCTGTTCGGCACATGTCTAATAGTCGGTCAATCCCTAATACTAATGCAATCGCCTCGACTGGTAAACCGACAGAGGTTAATACCATTGATAACATGACGAGTCCAACCCCTGGAACACCTGCTGTACCGATACTTGCTAAGGTCGCTGTTAAAATGACCGTTAATAGTTGAGTGAAAGTTAAATCGATTCCATAAACTTGCGCGATAAAAATGGTGGCAACCCCTTGCATAATCGCAGTACCATCCATATTAATCGTTGCTCCTAAAGGCTGAACAAAGCTGCTAATTGCCTTTGGTACGTTAAGATTTTCTTGAGCCGCTTTCATGCTGACAGGCAGTGTGGCGGAACTGCTTGACGTACTAAATGCAACAGCCATAGCTGACGAGAATCCTTTGAAAAACTGGATTGGATTCATTTTTCCCATGAGATATACAGTTGATCCATAAACAAGGACTAAATGAAGGAATAGAACAAAGAGGACCACAAACATATATTTCCCCATTGCAGCAATTGCCCCTAAGCCTTGCCCCCCAACCGCTGTAGCAATTAGAGCAAACGCACCGTATGGGGCAAATTTCATGATGGCCTGAACTAAATACATGAATAAATCATTTGCTTGTTCTACTAACTTTAATAAGCCTGCTGTCTTTTCACCTAATCTAGATAAACCAATACCTATAAAAATAGCAAAGGCAATAATCGGCAGCATATCACCGGCCACCATTGAACTTAATGGATTGGCTGGGATGATATTGATTAACGTTTCTATAACAGGGGGAGCTTCGGTCGGTTCAAAATTAGCGCCGTCTAACTTGAAATCTCCTGAACCAGGTTTAAAGAGGTAACCAGCCGCGATGGCCAAGATAAGAGCTAATACCGTAGTTATTAAAAAGTAGGAGACCGTTTTAAAACCAATCCGACCAAGCTTTTTTGGATCACTGATTCCTGCTGTTCCTAATATGATCGATACAAGGACAATAGGAACAACTAGCATCTTTATTAAATTGACAAACAATTGCCCAAGCGGATATAAAATATATCCATTAACAAATTCAAACGCCTCTGGAAAGGCTAAATTTATAATGAACCCTACGATAATACCTAACCCCATAGCGATTAATATCTTTTTTGTTAGTGACATTCTTCTCACCCTCCTTTATATATTTAATAATTATAAAGCAAAATGCATATGTCAAACAATGGTAATATGTAACCGACTTGAATATAACCCAATATACATCTACCTTCACGCAAAACACTTTATTTGTACAGGCATAAATACCTACTTATAAAATGAATAAAATATTGCATATTACCTATTTCCAAAAAAAAAGCAGCCTTCGTTCGCTAAAGGCTGCGTTAAAAAGTTATGAAAAGATACTTTTTATGCTTTCAATCAAATTCTTAAAAAAGTCCGAAACAGCTTGAAGGAATCCTTTATCTCCAACTGCCTCTTCGATTCGCTGCTGGATATCCTTTGATAGTGTTTCTAATTGTGATTGTACATTATCAAAATTGATATTAAGGTTACGCATCTTTTCAAATAAATCAATCAACAACTGGCGGTCCTCAGGACTTAAATTGATCTGCAGTGATTGTAATTTTTCATCAATAATTTGTTGAATTTCTTCTTTCGTTGCAGGATTTTGTGCGGCAATTTCTTTTTTGATTTCTGTCAGAAGTTCGCTTACTTTATCCTGGTCTAGTCCTTCTTTTTTAGCTAAGTCGGTCGCAAGATTCAGCTCTTCATTGGCCACTTCGGTCCGATCTTTGTTCAATCCAGAGCTATCACCAGCGTCATAAGCTTTATAAATACCAACTAAGGCAGAATGACCGCTGACCTTCACAGGGGAAGCGACATCCACCACTGCATCTTGAATTCCCGCTGTTAACAGCGCATTGGCATACATTTCATCGGTAACCTCTGTGATGTTTTCAGGAGTAACCTGATTAATCACCAGCCCCTCACCTGTATCTTTTCTTGTGATTTTAGCAGAAGAATACATATTTGAATGAGGATCACCTTTAATGTAGGTAACCAAGTCCTCACCCGTTACGGTGATTTCCTTTACTTTACTTGTATCTTGTACCTCTAATAGTCGTCTCACTTCATCCTTTTGTGCCGCTGATAATGCTTCACCATAAACCACAATCGGCAAACCATATTTTTCATTAATGCTCTCTTCTTCGTTGCCTGTTGCTGCTAAAGCCAAGCTAGTAGAACCTAAGGATAATACGAAAGCAAGTACCCCTGCTTTCAGATAACGTTTAAATTTCATGGATGACTCTCCTTATTTTAAAAATGATGATGATTCCACATCTATTATAGACGTTCAAGCTGACAATTAGGTTTCAAACAGTTTATCATTGTGTTAATAATTAAAAAAAGCTGCCGGATTACATGAATCCGTACAGCTTAAAACTATTTCCTATTTATTTCCTTCAATTCATCCATTAGCTGCTTTGTTCGCTTGGCATTTCCTTCTGCAAAGTTCTCTAAACGTTCTTTTAGTTCATCGTCATCATGAATTCTCTCAGCTGTAATTAGATAGGTCCGCATTAAATCTTCTTCGATTTCGATTGAATGTTTAAGAATATCTTCAAGATTTTGCTTTTGGTCATCTTTATTAAACATACGGAGGCTCCTTATAGGTTTGATTCATTAAAAGTCTTTTGGTTTAAACGTTTTGCAACAGGTGTCTTTTGAAGTATTGGCTTCTTCTTTAATTTGCTTAAAATCAAACTCCTCCGCAAACTCCGTATCATACTTAGAATTATAATCCATATCAATTTTTATTTTTTCCGCTCCACATAAGTTACCCTTTACATGAAAGGCACAATTGGTAATAGAGCAGGCTACTTCGACATTTGGCATAAGCGTCCAATCCTCCTAGTCGTTACAATCATCGAAAAAATAAGTAAAGGATTTTTGCCCGCTTTTAATGGACAAAATCTTTATATTAAATATTTTTCTCTTGTAACAGGTAGAACAGACATGGGAATTTATTTATGTATTTTAAATAAAATCCATCATTTATAGGATCTAATTTAGAACATACTAACATTACTAGTTGAGACAACTGTTTTTAAAAGGAGTTATTAAAAAATGAAAAAGAATAAAGACGTCTCGAAGTTAACCTATGAATCCGATGGAAAGATGGGGAAGAAAAAAGGGAAGAAAGAAGAAATGAATGCTAGTGCAAACTTCTTTAACACAACCCCTAGCAGTGAATAACCAATACAGAAACAAGTGCTTAAATAATAAATACACAAGGCTTCGGTTGGAGCCTTGTGTATTTTAATACTTTCCACTGTTGACTGTGTCCTATGAAGAACCCATTGTGCCAGGAGGAAATTCCACTTCTATCCATTTTCTTACACTATTAACGAACCATGCTCTGGTGCATGTTTTCAAATCCTCAAGTTTTATGATTTTTTCTCGTATTTCACCATTCTCGATTAAACTGTCCCGGAAAGTACCGGCTAATAATCCGCTGCTAATAGGCGGTGTCCAATAAAGTCCATTTATTTCCACTACCACATTTCCGTTTGTAAATTCAGTTAGTTCTTCGTCCTGATTCCACAGAAGAACATCAAAGACATCTACAGGCTTTTTTAAGTGAAACTTTGTGTAGATTTCCCTATTTGTTGTTTTATGGTATAAAAATGGATGGTTCTTATCAATTGGTTCATCAGCAAGAATGACCTTTAGCGGTGTATCCATTTGGGTAATAGGCTGCCCTTCGATTTTAATTTCGCCGTCCTTTTTCACTAAAAGACGTACCTTTAGCAAACCCTCGTCATTTTCACTCGAAAATACATCTAACCTTTTCCGAATTTCTTCTAAACGACTATCAAATCCAAAATATTGAGCAGAATGGGCCAAGCGGGTTAAGTGTTTTTCAAGTAAGAAATACTTGCCATCTTCCAACAATACACTTTCCAGAAGTTGGAATTCCACCATTTTCTCCTTTAAAAGCTTAGCTTTTGCAAGGATTTCATGATATTCCCCTTCCACGGTTGAATCCCATGTAATCCCTCCGCCAACTCCATAAGAAGCCTTTCCAGATTGGTGATCAATCATAACCGTCCGGATAGGGACATTAAAAACCGCTTCCTTGTTTGGGCTAATGAATCCAATTGCCCCACAATAGACTTCCCTTGGTGTAGATTCTAGGTCTGCTATAACCTTCATCGTGCTGATTTTAGGTGCACCCGTAATGGATCCGCATGGGAATAATGCTTTGAAGATATCCACAAGCTTCATATCTTCAGAAACCTTCGCTAATATCGTGGACGTCATCTGATGAACAGTAGGGTAATGTTCAATATTAAATAGCTTTTCCACCTTTACCGAACCTGGTTCAGCAATCATTCCTAAATCATTTCGCAGCAGGTCGACAATCATAACATTTTCTGCCCGGTCTTTTTCTGAGTGGTATAGCCAGCTGGCATTTTCCCCATCCTCAAGATAAGTGTTTCCCCTTTTTATCGTTCCTTTCATCGGCCGGGTCGTAATCCTATCTCCCTTTAAATGAAAAAACAATTCAGGTGATGCTGACAAAATGCTATATTCTCCTGTGTTGAGATACGCACAATAATGAGAGGCTTGAGCATTTTTGAGCCTGTTAAAAAACGCAAGATCATCACCCTTAAACTGTGAGTGAAGTCGAATTGTATAATTGGTCTGGTAAGTTACCCCGTCTTCAATCGATTCTTTAATCGACTGAATAGCCTTGGCGTATTCGTTTTTACTAACGGATGGCTGCCATTCCGTAAGGGTATATTCCCCTGAAGACTCCAGACCATAAAATTCCGGCTCTGAAAATATACCAAACCAAAGAAACGGCATGGTATTGCCGCTTTTGACTGTGTTCGCGAGGTCAAAAGCGGCCGCACTTTCATAAGATAGAAATCCCGCTGCATAATAACCGTCCTCAACAGCCTTCTGAACAAGCTGAAGAGTTGGGATTACGTCTTCCAAGCGCTGGGCTTCTATAATCCGGATTGGATTTTTAAATGTGTACGGCCTAATTTGACCATAAGAATCAGCAAATTCAAATGATAAGAGCGGGTATTTTTGTTTCATCTTTTTTAAATTCCTTCGCTTTAGTAAAAAAGTTTTTTAACATTTCCATCCCATATTCCGTTAAGATGGCTTCGGGGTGAAATTGAACCCCTTCAACCATAAATTGATTATGGCGGATGGCCATAATTTCTCCGTCTTCACTTCTTGCACTGATTTCAAAATAAGCCGGCAAGGTGGATTCATCTACCACTAACGAATGGTATCTAGCCACCTTTAAGGACGACGGGAGGTCGTAAAAAACTCCTCTCTGATCGTGCTTGATTTCTGAAACCTTCCCGTGCATCGGCATTTTTGCCTTTTTTATCTTCCCGCCAAAGGCTTGGGCAATAATCTGCTGTCCAAGGCAAACACCTAAAATCGGAATTTTATCGTAAAAGTTTTTCACGACATCAAGACATATTCCCGCAGAGTCTGGGTTTCCCGGCCCAGGAGAAATCAAAATATAATCAGGGTGCATTTCCTTTATGTCTTCTAACGTTAACTGGTCGTTTCGCTTTACTACAAGATCTACACCAATTTCTCGTATATATTGAACCAGATTAAAAGTAAACGAGTCATAATTATCAATGATTAATAGCATGTTCAGGCTCCTTATTAAGAAGTCATGTAATGATTTGCACCTTAATTATAGTACATTTTGAATCTGTTTCCTTAACATAAACTTTCCAATTACGGAAACACTAGGTATAGCCTCTCTATCCAAATAAGGAGAATAGAAATATGTTTAATCTATTTAAACCAAAAGACAAGGAAAAGGAACAGTTATATAAAACCTTAGAAAAATCGCATGACTTCAAAAACGTAGAGTTTATTAATAATAAAACAAAAGTCTCCTTTTCCTTGACCTATGTTTCTTCTCTTACCGATGAAAAAATTATCAAAGAAAATATTCTCCCTTATTTGTTAGAAGAAAACTTTAGAGAATTTGAAGATGTAAAGAAAGTCCTCCCACTTTGCCAAGTAGAATTTTCTGAAGACATCGATATAATTGAAAAAAAACTCTTTAACGGATCCGTGTTATTAAAAATAAAAGGGATTGAAAACAAGTTTTGTTTTTTGGGAGCAAAGAAAGATATTGGCCGCAGCGTCAGCCTGCCCGAAGTGGAATTTAGTGTTATTGGGCCAAAGGAAGCCTTTGTAGAATCTCTTGAACAAAATTTAAATTTAATCAGAAAGAGAATCCCGGTGAAAGAGCTCATTATTGAGGAAATCATTGTCGGGTCACTCTCGAAAACAAAAACCGCGATTTTGTATTTAGATAATATCGCAAATACAGAAAATGTAAATACCATAAGGCAGCGGATTAAGGATATCGAAATCGATGGGATAACTGACAGCTCTTATATTGTCCAAATTATTTCCGATAATCAAAACTCACCGTTTCCACAGCTTCTTGATACCGAAAGACCGGACAGAATCGCTGCGGTACTGGGGGAAGGAAAAGTTGCTGTACTGGTGGACGGTTCACCGCATGCTTTATTAGGACCTACCACATTAGTTGAGTTCTTCAGCTCTTTTGAAGACTATTACCTTAACTGGATTTTATCTTCCTTTTTTAGATTAGTCCGATTGTTTGCTGTCATGTTTTCAATCCTAGTGACGCCTGTATATGTTGCAACACTAAGCTATCATTATGAATTAATTCCACAAGATTTACTAGGTACCTTAGTGGCATCAAGAAGAGCGATACCCTTTCCTCCCATCTTAGAGGCTTTGTTTCTAGAGCTAACCATTGAACTCCTAAGAGAGGCAGGAGCTAGGCTGCCAACTAAGGTAGGTCAGACAATCGGTATCGTAGGCGGGATCGTAATCGGGACAGCAAGTGTTGAAGCAGGTCTTACCAGTAATATCCTGCTCATTTTCGTTGCATTAGCCGCACTTGCTTCATTCACAACACCAGTTTACCGGATTGGTAATACGATCCGGCTGCTTCGTTTTCCTTTTTTACTTTTTGCCGAGTTATGGGGTTTATTAGGTATTGTCATCAGTTTCTGTTTTTTACTTACTCATCTCATTCGGCTTACTTCCCTGGGAAGACCTTATTTAGAACCTTTATATCCTCCAAGAGGACAAGATCTGAAAGATGCTTTTATAAGACTGTCAATTGATAAACAAAGGAAACGGCCTTTCCTTCTTAATACCAAGCAGCCAAACCGTTTCCCGCAAAAGTCTGCAAAAGAAAAAAAGGATATAGAAGAATAGGAGGTATTTTCTGGTGAGTTCAAACATTCCTGATAAGAAAAAAATATCTCCTTTTCTCGTTTTTTTTCTGATTCATGCGATGCAGTTTGGTGTAGGAATTCTCGGTTTTCAACGAATCATTGCCAAAACTGCTGGCTACGATGCCTGGATCTCCGTTCTTCTATCCGGGGTGTTTGTCCATATTCTAATGTGGATGATGTTGAAAATGCTAAAAATAGCAAATGGCGACATTGTTACCATTCACACCTTTGTTCTTGGGAGTAAATTAGGAAAGTTTCTAAGTTCCTTTTTTATCCTTTACTTTTGTTTGCTAAGTGTAACGGTTATGCGGACTTATATTGAAATTGTACAGGTCTGGATGTTCCCTGATTTCAGTATCTTTTGGTTTTCACTGGTATTTCTTATTTTA
Source organism: Neobacillus sp. Marseille-Q6967 (assembly GCF_946151075.1). Classification (GTDB taxonomy): domain Bacteria; phylum Bacillota; class Bacilli; order Bacillales; family Cytobacillaceae; genus Neobacillus. The sequence continues at coordinate 75,223 of NZ_CAMGZB010000001.1, forward strand.
GTGATTTATATCGTCAATGGCGGCTTCAGAACCATTGCCGGGATTGCTTTTTTTTCAATCGTCTTACCTTTCTATATTGCAATATTGTTTGTTATTACGATTCCGTACTCTGATTTCTCAAACCTGCTGCCGATTTTTGACCATTCAATCAAGGAGATCATGCTTTCAACCCGGGATATGTCTTTAACCGTTTTAGGTTTTGAAACGATCCTATTTTATTATCCTTTTGTGCAAAAGCCGGATAAAGTTAAAAAATGGGCACATTTAGGGATTTTAGCTACCACACTAATTTGTCTGTATCTTGCACTTCTTGCCTTTAGTTATTTTTCAGAGAAACAATTGCAAAAAAACGTTTGGGCTACTTTAACGATGTTTAAAATTATTGAATTGCCGTTTGTAGAGCGTTTTGAATATATTGGAATCGCTAACTGGTGCCTAATCATTTTACCGAATGTCTGTATTGCGATTTGGTGTGCCAGCCGGGGAGTCAAGCGCATATTTTCAATCCGTCAAAAGATCTCCGTTCCGGCCATCTCCGTTGTTTGTTTGGTTGTGACGAGCTTGATAACAACTAGAGAGCAAATTAACATGATTACCGATATAACCGCAAAGGTAGGGTTTTATTTAAATATGATTTACTTCCCATTATTATTTGTCGGAACGTTGATTGCAAAGAAGGTGAGAAAACGTGAAACCAATTTATAAATTATTTTGGTTTTTATTTCTATTCCTGTTCCTTTGCGGCTGTGTAAGAAAAGAGGTTTTAGATGATATTAGCTTAATTGAAGGAATAGGCTTTGATTATACAGATAGAAAAACCATCGTGGGTACGGTTCTTGTCCCTGTCTATCTTCCGGATCAGGTACCGAAAAATATCATCTACACTGGAGAATCCATCATAAAAAAGACGATTCTCCAAGAAATTCAACGAAAGGTGGCCGACCCCATTGTAACTGGAAGTTTGGAGGTCGTATTATTTAGCAGGGATTTGGCTGAAAAAGAAGGAATTTTGGACTTGGTTGATGCCTTTCAAAGAGATCCTGGCGTCGGAACGGGCCTTCAATTAGCCGTTGTTGATGGAGAGGCAAAGGAATTCTTAAAAGGGGAATATGGAATTAGAGGAAATGCAATCTACATCTCCAATTTATTTGAGCATAATTACAAAAAAGAAAACCTTCCAAATTCAAACCTGCAACTATTTTTGTCAGATTTTTATCAGGAAGGAAAAACCCCTTACATCCCAGAGGTTAAAAAAACCGGGAAAAATCAAATAGAAATAAGTGGCATATCCCTTTTTAAGTATGGAAAAATGGTGGAATTCATAAAGCCCGAGAAAATGTTTTATTTCAAGCTCATGGTAGATAAATTCAGTGAAGGAATGCACAGGGTCAAGGTGGATAAAGGGGATGCAGCGGTAAGAAGTATTCACTCCAGACATCACTTTAAATTAACGAAGCGCAATCCGTTAGAAGTAACCATTTATATCAAAACAAATGGAGTCATCAATGAGTTTACCGGTCAAGCCCTCACACCTCAGACGATCCAAACTGTTCGAAAGCAGTTTAAAAAAAACATTGAACAGGAATGCCATAAACTGGTCCAACAGTTTAAAGAAAAAAATATTGACCCCATAGGAATTGGACATTTTGTAAAATCCCAAACAAGAAATTTTGATTTAAAGAATTGGTGGGAAAATCAATATAAAGACATTACGGTAAAGGTTGAAGCTGAGGTGGAAATTACGGAAGCGGGTGTTATTGAATAAGCGGAGGGAAACAGTGACCTTCAAAACAAGCGGCTATTTAAACTGCTCCAAAAAGATATCTTTACACACTAAAAAAGACGCATCCAACAGGTGCGCCTTTTTTTACATTGGAACAAATGTTCGTTTTTAATAACAATTAAATTAAAACAGACTCTAATCGACCTTCATATTATTAGTTTAAACTATTCGAAATTATAAGTCTATATCTTTTCAAGAAAATGTTTTATATTTTTTATACCCGGCCGGGAAATCAACAGATTGTGTAAAGAGGGGGATTTTGTGCAAATACGTATTTGGGATAACAATTTAAAAGTCCGGTTAATCGGAGAAGGATTGTATAACATGCTGTTTTGGATGTACTTTCCGTTTATAACGGTATATTTCAGCGGGGAGTTAGGCACTCATATTGCAGGCATATTGATGACAGTCCCTCCGATTTTCAGCATGATCGGAAGTCTGCTTGGCGGAGCTTTGACAGATCGACTAGGACGTCGGCCCGTGATGCTGCTAGGGGCTTCCATGCAGACGTTGATGTTTGTATTCTTTGCACTGTCAGCTTCCCCTTGGATTGATTACATTGCCTTTATCGGCATTGGGCTAGGAGGAGCCATCTATAGACCAGCGAGCTCGGCGATGGTGACTGACCTCGTACCGGCGCAAAACCTCCGCCAGGTATTCGCCACTTTTACTACCGTTAATAACATTGGTGCCGTACTGGGGCCAGCGCTTGGGGCGATTTTCTTCTTCCATTACCGTCAGGAGTTGTTATGGACCTGCGCAGCAGTCTTGCTGCTGTATTTTATCGCCATTTATTACATCGTCCATGAAACATTGCCAGGCTCGGCGAAAATTACGAAAGGTTCAATTAGGATTACCAGTTTGTTCAAGGAACAATGGAAAGGTTACGGCATTATTTTTCAAGATAAAGTGTTTCTCCTCTATATTTTGGCAGGGATCTTTTCCCTTATCCCGATAATGCAGCTGGACCTCTATTTACCTGTATATGTATTTGAGCATGTTCCAGCCCAGCCTTTAATCACATGGAACGGCACTTCCTTTATACTGACCAGTAAGGAGGTATTTGGATGGCTGGTGGGGTTTAACGGCCTTCTATTTGTCCTGTTTATCTTGCCTGTCACAAATTGGTTTCGCAACTGGAAAGAGCGCAATGTCTTCATATTGTCCTCGCTTTTAGCCGGATTTGGTACATTCTTTGTCGGACTAAATACGAATATATGGTTCTTGTTTTTTGTAACGATTATCTTTACCTTTGGCGAGATGGTTCGCTCTCCGGTGACACAAAGCTTTATCAGCCGCTATGCCCCCGAACATTCAAGAGGACAATATATGGGAGCGGACAGCCTGCAGTACACAATCGGAAAATTCCTGGCGCCGCTGACGGTGTTCCTTTCTAGTTGGGTACCTCCTATGGGGGTATTCAGTATTATTTTGGTGTCCGCTTTCATTAGTATCGGGTTATATATTCAATTGTTTAGAATTCATGTGGAGCAGCCGGCTACAGCGGATTAATATAAAAGAGTCAGTAAAGCAGGATTCTACAAAAATTCCGAAAAATGCCCGCCATGTGAACAAGGCGGGCATTTTTATATAAGGTTTGATTACTTTTTTAAAATTAGTTCTGTCACACACTCCACATGTGTGGACTGCAATTGGCAACACAGGGGATGTTGGTGGGTTTATCAACATACCTGTACAAGGAAGTCGTTCAAAATTTCGATCTTGTTGCAGAAATTTTCCTGCCTCACCTTACTAGGTAGGTGTTTTAGAAGCGAATTAGGAATGAATTCCTAATAAATAAGGAATGGAAGGTGATATCAAAATAGAGGCTTAAATGACAAAATGTTTAGGACAGGATATATATATTTATGATTAATAAAATTGTAATTAAGGGGGGGAAATAATGTTCAAACTATTGACTAACGAATCATTAATCCAATATTTTTGTCTGCTAAAAAACAAATGTTATATGAACCTTTTATAAATGCATTGTTAGAAGAGATAAAAAAAAGAGACATTTATCATTTAATATCTCAGTACAAAACTAGGAGGTCGTAACATTACTGTTTCAAATTTATATCTAATTATTGGCATTATTGTTTTATAAGCACAATTAACTAATGAACTATGAACAGTACTATAACAGTTGAAATGAAAGGCTTTTGGTAAATGCGGTTGGCTCTTGTTCTTTCACTAACCTTCCACGTTAGCAAAATAAGAAAAAAGATCACCGCATCGATCTTCATCTTAATCTCTTGCTCCGGTTAATTGAACAAGATACTATTCCCCTACAGTGTATTTACTATCTCCCATCATATTGTTCAAATTATCCCCTGGCTTAGCATTTGGACGATTGGAAAATGTTGATTATTTTTGTTTTTCTTACGCCTCAAGTCTATTAAAAGCAAATCCTAAAATACCGAGAATAAAAATAATAAAAAACCCGTAACAGATATCCCCCTTTCACTTTTCCATTAATTAATAAATTTCAATCTGCAAAAAATAAGATCCTTATTAAAGTAACCTCACCCTTTAGTTCTATAAAAAAGCCGGCGGGGTTAGTAGCCGACTCTTAAGGTACAACAATGCATTTGGAGATGGAGGTACTCTTATCTAAGACATAGTAAAAACAGGGTTATTTAAACATATGTGTAACAAATTAGTATCTAAAAATATTTAATATCCCTATTCTTTTTGTAATAATACATTTGATTCTTTTCATTTGCAAAGTAATTAATACCTGATTTTATGAGTTTAATTGATATTTCAATACAAGGTCCAATAAGAAAACAAAAAATAAAAGTTCCCAATCCCAATGGACCTCCCATTAAAAATCCAATAAACAATGCAGATGTTTCTAAAATACTAGTGGCCATTTTTATTGAGATTCCTAATTTTTGTTGAATAGCTAACATAAAAGTATCTCTTGGACCAGCTCCTAAATTTGTAACTATAACTAAGCCTGCTCCAAAAGCAATTATTATTGTACCAATCAACAAATAGATTAGTTTTCCTAGATATGAGTTAGGAACATTAATAATATTGAAATAAATAATTATATCTATAAAAACCCCAACAAAAATAGTGTCTAATATTGTACCTATCTTTAATTTTTGTTTAGTTATTAGTAGCGAAATAAATACCAAAACAGCACCTATTATAATGGACCATCCACCAATTGATATAGGTGTCAAATTATGTAATGAAATGTGTAAAACATCCCACGGTTGCACTCCCAAACTTGATACCTCAATCATAAATACACTTCCAAGAGACATTAATAGAAGACCTAGAAAAAAAGATATTGTTTTAAATACCAAGGTGTTTTTAGCCATATAATTCCCCATTCTTTTCTTTTTATAGGGAATTATAGCATATATTGTAAAATTTGTAGTTATATATATGTATTTATTCCTACTTCTTTTGAACTATCAACTGCCTTTTAGTTAAATTAACCGATATGATTACCTGTACAAGGTAGTTATTCAAAATTTTAATTTTGTTTCAGAATTTTTCCTGGCCTCACCTTACTAGGCAGGTGTTTTAGAAGCCAATTAGGAACGATTTCCTAATAAAAAAGGAATGGAAGGTGATATCAAAGTAGAAGCTGAAATGACAAAATGATGAGGACAGGATATTTATATTGATTGATTAATAACGGTAAAAGTTTGAGATAAAAATTATGTTTAAATTATTTATAAATCATAGAGGAGTAGATTATTATGATCGGAAAAGTATATATAAATTTTAATAATTTGATGAGGTATATAAGATTTGAGGTAAGCAAAGGCAGTAAACACATTATGGCAGTTTACATTTCCGAGGAAGAAAAATTGCAAGTTCAGGAAGATGCAGATTATTTTCTGGTTAGCTGGGGGATAGGGAATAGGGTGAGCCTTTTTATTGAAGAAACAATTCCAAAAGCGAGTAAAAATACAAATTCCTCCCCATTGAAAAAAAAAGCTTTTTTACTGAAATTGGAATCAATTTAATCCTTTTGTTGGACAATATAAGATACCAGTGATGTTTAACAGTTTTTATTAAAATGCCTTAACTTTGAGATTAATTTTTATTGAAAAAACAAAGTACAATTGTTTATCCGCACTAATAATATCTTTTTAGGTTAAAAGAGAAAATAGGAAGTACTTCCTTATAAATTAAGAACACGCGGCTTTATTTTAATTTTAATTACTTTGGCAAAATGCATATATACCAATAATTTTTTTATGTTATAAAAAATTGCTTAATTTAAGATTTAAACGTAATTCTTTTAGAACTTTTTGCAAAGAATAATTTAATAATTTCCATTGCGAGGGTCATTAATGAATAATCAATATAACAATAAAAATAAAGCATTTTTAGTTAATTATAAGGAATTTTTTCGTAAAACCGGCCAAAGTGTATTAGAATTACTACAGAAAAACCTACATATAGTTTTTTGGTCATATGATGTAGTTAATCACCGATTAATATGTACGGAAGGTTTGGAAGAACTATACGGTTTACCTTTGGAAAAAATTATTGAACAAAAAATATGGCAAATGATATTAGGACGAAATAATGAGAATCTATCTAAAGAATTAAAATTTTTATTTAATAAAAAAGAACCCTTTAACATTGAGTATAAATTTATTAGGAAAGATGGTTCAGAAAGATGGATGGTTTCAAAAGGTACCCCTGTTCTAAACTTTAGGAATGAGATTATAAGGCTTGATGGCTATACCTATGATATTACAGACAAAAAGTTAAGGGATTTGGTGTTACAGGAATCTGAAGAAAAATATCGGAACCTTGTGGATAATTACGCACTTGGAGTTTATATTTCGCAAGATGGCAGATATAGATTTGTAAATAATAAATTAACAGTACTTACAGGGTACAACGAAAGAGAATTATTGGAAATGGACTGGTCGATATTAGTAAGTAAAGAAAGTCAACAGCTAGTCTTAGAGAGAGTGTCAAACTTTTTAATAGGGAGAAATAATGGTGTACAAGAAATTCTCTTAAATCATAAGAATGGTTCTAAAATACCAGTTGAATTACACTCAACACTTATTACTTTTGAAGGCAAACCTGCCTTAATGGGTACACTCCTTGATATATCTGAGAGAAATAAAAATAGAGAATTAGTAAATAAGCTTGCTTATTACGATAATATTACCGGAATACCCAACCGAAATTTATTCTATAAAAAAGCTAATGAAATCATTAAATCTGCACACGAAAAACAGTTTAGTTTTGCATTAATGTTCTTAGATCTTGATAATTTTAAAATGATTAACGATACATTTGGGCATCAAGTTGGAGATGAGTTAATTAAGAAGGTTTCCGACAAGTTAAGCGAATTAGTTCTAAAAACTGGATTTCTTGCCCGAATTGGTGGTGATGAATTCGTAATATTATTGACATATCGTAATATTGTTGAAGTTGAAGAACTTGCAAAATCGATAATTAAAGAAATACCAAGTTCGCTATCTGATGGTATGAAAACTTCTCCTTCAATTGGTATAAGCACCTATCCAAAAGATGGTATTGATATAACAACGTTATTAAGATGTGCTGACATCGCAATGTACCAATCGAAAAGAGATATAAATAGAAGTTGTAATTATAAATTTTTTAATATCTCAATGGATACACAGTTAAGAGAAAATATTTTAATTTCTGATGCACAAAAAGCAATAAATGAAGAACAATTTTATCTAGTTTATCAACCAAAAGTGGAGTTAGTATCAAACAAAATAATTGGTGTTGAAGCTTTGATTCGTTGGAATCATCCTACGTTAGGACAAATATCTCCGGTTGAGTTTATACCTTTACTCGAAAGAACCGAAGATATTGTTAATGTTGGTGAATGGGTAATAAGACAAGGTATAGATGACATTAAAAAAATCAATCAGGATATAATGCTAAATATAAACATTTCCGCCATTCACTTCTTAAAGGAAGGCTTTGTTGAGAAATTAGAGACTATTTTAAAAAAAGCAGACTATTCTCCCCCATTACTTAATATCGAAATAACTGAGAGTGTTGCCCTGTATGATATTGAAAAGACCGTTTGTGTAATAAAGAAATTAAGAGAATTAGGAGTTCTACTCTCTCTAGATGACTTTGGTACTGGCTATTCTTCTCTAAATTATCTTAGTAGGTTACCTGTCGATTTTATCAAAATAGATCAGTCATTTGTGAAGGATATGGAGCAAGATGAATCGAAAAAAGCGATTATACAAGCAATTATAAAGGTCGCCCAAAGTCTAAAATTACAAGTAATTGCTGAAGGAGTAGAAACAAGTTCCCAAAGGGATCTCCTACTGGCCTATCAATGCGATAAAGGCCAAGGCTACTTTTTTAGCAAACCGCTAGAGTTTGCAAATTTAATAACATTTTTACATAATAACAACAAATCCCTTAATACTTAAACATTGAAGCGTGAGATAATAAAAAAAATACACTGTGTCATCCCTATTTATGGAGATGGCACCTTCACAAACCTACCCGTTGGTTTAACAAGCAGTATTAAAGTCACAATTCCCCCGTTCTCCGACACACTTTTTCAAAAAGAATCTCTCTTATCACTAGTTTTTTATGGTTATTAATCCATTTAAAAGTACTAGACCATTTTTAAAAGTTGGTCGATAATACTATTGTAACTTGCTTTTCTCCTTAGCAAGTACTAGTAATATTTCACTAAGAGTCTGTCCTTTTTAGGACAGCTTTTTTGTTTCGCGTGCGTCTCAATTTTTCTAAATACGTCTTAAAGGAAGTTTGTTTTTTACCTATCTCTTCTTCAACTAACTGCCCCGCCGAAAATGACAACATTTTGTCGGTCAGCATTAAACATCTGACTATTCCATTTTAATACAGTCTGTACAAATCCGAGTCCGTCCGCATTGTACCTTCCTGCAATCCTCTGGTATGCTTCTAGTTCATATGTGCCGTCTCTGTTAAAATCCACGGGATACAGACCAGACAATGGATTAACCCAACCGTTTACCGGAGCCTTTAATATACCTTCAGCAGTATATATTTCAGCTAAATAGTCCTTCCCCTTATAAGTTAAATCAAGGATATATTTTTTTTTCAGGTTAAGACTGACCACATTTGCTTTATACTGATTATCGTAAGTCACATTAAACTTATAGGTTTCGTTAAATGCATCGGAATTAAAAATCTGTCTTAATTGATTATTAATAGTGGAAAAAATATACGCATAAATAGAACCAGAGCTACCTCCAGTATCAATGACCACTAGAATATCTTTCACTTTATTACCTGTAAAATCACAAAGAAAAAGGGTTGGATAGTAACCAATGTTATTTTTTAAGTGAATTTTTTCATTGTGTTGTGTTTTTCCATTTTGGACAACCAACGTTAAATTTCTCCACAAAGGACTATCAGGGTTTTTTGTTCCGGTAAGATAGACATTGTCAACAATACCATCCCCATTAATGTCGCCCCTCTTTTCAACAATTACGGAAGTACCTTCTTGGTTATTTTCTCTTTGAAGTATAGAGCGGAGATTTCTCTGCATTTCTAGCAGTTTTCGTTTTGATGGATAGTGATTTGGAAACAACAAAGCGTTATCAATCGTCTGTAGTGCTTGATATATTAATCCTGCCCTTGACTGTTCTTCTGCCAGACAGAACCAATAATAAGGATGATTCGTTTCAATTATTTTTGTGTAATAATAATGGGTTGCATTTTTGTAAGCGTAAAAATCCAATTTCATCCCACCCGTCTCTTTTTCTCAATATAAAATCATATATAAGAAATTGACTTGGTATGATAAATTTATTAACTTTTTTCGTATTCAAAACATTATTTATTAATGATCTTATTCAATTAAAGCACCCGTTACTTTAATAGATTATTTCACAATCATAGTAAGTTCCACAGAAAAAGGCATTAATCCTTCCTGCTGAATCAATGCCTTCACTTTTTGAAATTAACTTTACTCTTACTCTTTTTAGTTAACATATAGCTTTGTTTTATCATTTCATAAATTTCTTCCTTTGAAACAGTACCGTCAAGAATTATCGAATTCCAATGGCTTATTAAGATGAAATGCCGGAACTACCGAATTATAAATCTGACGCCAGTAATCCAAAAAACCAGGTTCACATTTCACATTAATCCAAATAAGGCCATCTTTTTCAAAGATCCATGCAAATACTTTCTTGCTATCTATATGTCGCATTAACGTCCAATTCTTATCGCGAAATGGATAATCTTCATATGTATTACCCAGCCTCAAACAGTAACCGATAGCTTCCTCTCTATTTTTCATTGTTAGCCTCTTCTCTAACATAATAACTTACTAGCCTTTTTTATAAAGCTGCATCCTTGACCTAAAATGGAAAAAGGCACTTATCCTTGTTTGTTCCAGAAAAGCGCCCGATTATGGAATTAGAATAACATATTTCTTTGTCTGCCTATTTTACATAATGAGATTAATATGAAATGAAAAAGGATCTTCGACTGGAAGATCCTTTAATACTATTTTTTGAACTAAATGATACATCATACTTCTTCTATCGGGTTATATTCCCGAATTTCTTTTTCCTGACCATGCTCATAATATACTATTTATAGGCTATAGGATTAAAAATTAATTCTTCTATGGAGCGCGGACACTCAGTTAGCATTTCATATCCATTTTTTGTAACGAGAATTGTGTCCGAATGACGGAAGCCTCCTAGTCTAGGAACATATATACCGGGTTCTACAGTAAATGTCATTCCCTCTTGTAATATGGAGGCGTCATCAAAACGGAAGAATGGAGCCTCATGGACAGCTAGACCAATACTATGTCCAGTACGATGAACGGCATACTCACCATACCCTGCCTCTTGTATAAATGAGCGTGCCGAGGCATCTACATCACTTGTCTTTACACCTGCTTTGATTGTATCAAGCGCGGCTCTTTGGGCATTCACCATCACTTCGAACAATTCTCTTTGTTTTGCTGTTGGCTCCCCAACAAAGCAAGTTCGTTCACATTCACCTTTATATCCATCAAGCGAAGTAATTCTTGTAATAATTAATCCATCGCCTAAATCTACTTTTCTCAAATTTGAAAACACGTGAGGCAGAATCGTGCGTTCTACTCCAGATGGACTCATTCCTCCAGTAAAAAGGCTTGAGTCGGGATAAAGGTTGGAGGCCTCTTGATAAAAAGCGCTGGCTGCAGCATCTTCAATATCCCGTTCAGTCACACCTACCTTAAGAGCTCGAAATGCTGCTTGTATGGAGCCCACCGCTAATGAGCTTACTTGGCGCATTTTTTCTAATTCCTTCTCATCTTTTATCGCCCGATTTTTAATCATTTCGGAAGTAACATCTGTTAATTTCCAGTTTTCTCTCTGGAGGATATTTGCTAATTCAAAAGGTAAGGAGCGAGACTCAATTCCGAGTCTTCTTTCTCCGTTTAGAGCTTGTAAACATTTTATTATCAATGCAATCGGATCATTACCTTGCATTGCTTTTTCAGGATGCTCATAATATACAATTAAATGATCAAATTCTGCCTTTAATTTAGCATGCTCTTCCTCTAGACCAGGAACAATTAAGATACATTCATTCTTGGTCACTATAGTGAAAATTGGACGGGAATAAGTAATTATTTCAAATCCAGTCATGTAACACTGGTTATTTGGATCAGTCAATAATACAGCTGTAAGTTCCTCCTTTTCCATATAACCTCGTAACTTGTCTAACCGTTTGTTAAAACTCATTAGATCAGCTCCCTTAAAATTCTCCTTTTAAACCTTTTACCCTTACAAACAGTCCTGCGTCTTACCTGAGAAAAATCCCAATCAAATATTCTGATAATTAAATTAGGAAACGCTTTCAAAATCGTCTTTCTTTTTGAAAAACAAATAACTCAACAATAAAAAATGATAAATATCAATGATGAAAACCAAATTTCAATGAATTTATGCCGTCTTCGATCCAGCATGATTTTGTACAATATCGTTACGCACATTCCCAAGGAGAAGACCCATAATAAGAGACAAAATAGTGCCTACAATCAAATAGCTGAACGCGATGTAATAAGATCCATTGAATAGCTGAATCAAAGCACCCATAACTGCTGGAGTGATAAATGCTGCTAGATTCGCTCCAGTATTTATCATTCCAAAAGCGCTTCCCATGATCGTAGAGGGCAACAACCTCAATGGCACAGCCAAAATGCCCATGTATGCAATCTGAAGGAAGAAAGCCGCCATGTTTTGGAAGAGGATTGTCATTGTCAGAGATTCAACATTGAACATGCCGAAAATACAAATGGCTGATAGTAAATTGCCATAGATGATCAATAGTCTCTCACGATTCACTAAGACTTTGTCAACCAGCCACCCTCCAACCAAGTAACCAATCATCCCTGCAATTGCCGGAAGGGATGAGTAGATCCCAGTATCAAGCAAATTGAGTTTACGGACATTCATGAGATAGGAAGGCACCCAGCTAGTCAGTCCCCAAATCGCAGTATACAATCCAAACAGAGCCACCATGATTTTCCACATGGAAGGGGATTTCAGCAGGGAAACAAAAGATACTTTCCCTTCTTGCTGATTGATTTCAATAGGACCGGTTTTATCTGACCGGAGAAATAGCATGTACAGCAGGGCGGTAATCCCTCCAAAAATTCCAAGGCATATATACACGTTTCTCCAACCTATTTGCGTAATGAAGTAGGCTCCCGCTATACTTGCAACGAACCCACCCAATACGATTGCGACCAGTAATACTGACTGTGTACTAGATCTTTTTTCAGGGCTCACATTCTCACTCATTAGCTTGGTAGCTGCTCCTGGAAACGCCCCTTCTCCTAATCCAAAGAAAAATCGGATAACCAAGAGAGAAGTGACCGACCAAGCCACACCCGACAAACCGGCAAACAAGGAGAACACTAGGATTGTTACTATAATGGCCATTTTGGACCCGTATCGGTCTGCTATCAAACCTCCTGGTATTTGCATGAGTGTATAGCCTAAATAAAATATGCTTAGCACGATCCCAAATGTTGCTGCATCCATTTCCAATTCTTTTCCAATAGGTAAAATTGCTATGTTTATGAACATACGATCAATGGATGAAATAAACCACCCTAAGAAGAGTAGTACAATAATCCCTTTTTGTCGTGACAACCTTGCATTCAAACTCTTCGCCCCCCTGCTTAATACCTTCAAAGTAAGAATATCTTTCGTTTCCTCCCTCATTCACTCAAATTTTCGAAACATGTTCCTTGCAAAAGCAACATTAAAGATATTATAAAAGAAAAAGATTGAATTGTAGAAATACTTAAAAATATCTATAATAATACTCAACAAGTATTATTACAGGAATAAGGAGTGGGAAAATGGAGCTGAGACATATTCGATATTTCGTGGCACTTGCAGAAGAGCTTAATTTCAGACGTGCATCTGAACGCTTACATATTGCCCAACCCCCGCTTAGTAGGCAAATTCAGCAGTTGGAAGAGGAAGTCGGCGTTCGCCTGTTTTATCGGACCAATCGCCGGGTTGAATTGACCCATGCAGGAAAAGCTTTTCTGGAAAAGGCCTATCAAATGCTTGATCTAGTTGAGGAAGCATGTGACACCGCAAGAATGTCGGCAAGAGCAGAACATGGGAAGCTAGTAATCGGTTTCACCGGGACTGGAGAAAATATCCTTCCCATAGTACAGAAGTATCGGGCAATGTACCCTTCCGTCAACTTGGATCTACAGTTAATGGGGACAACCGCCCAAATTCATGCGTTACATGGGAAAAAGATTGATGTTGGACTTCTTACCCCACCTGTTAACAGCGAACAGCTAAACGTAAAAAACTATATGCATGTTCCTATACAAGCCATGCTGCCCGAGAAACATCCTTTGGCCATGAAAGGGGGACCCATTTCCATAACAGATTTGGCAAACGAATCATTTGTTATTACCCCCCGGGTGATTGGACCGGGGTTCTACGATGTGGTTACAAAAATCTGTCATCAAGCGGGGTTTTCTCCAAAGATCACGGTTGAGACTCATGACATCCAAACGGTTATATCCCTTGTATCCATGGGGATGGGCGTTTCCCTTTCTGCTAAATGTCATACTCAAAATACTGGAGTTGTCTTCAGGGAACTTGTGGATACGTCTACTACTTTGGATTTAGCAGTAGCATATCGTCATGATGAGAAATCTGAGGTTTTGCATTCGTTTCTTGATATGTTTTTCGATTATTATTCGAAATAAAATGATGGAAGCCACCTATCATTTACGCGTCGATAAGTGGCTTACTATTGATTCTTTAATTTTTCCTTGTAAGACCATTAGCAGTTAACCATTTTCATTAATACAAACACACGACGAACTAAACCATTTCCGCAAAGAGTATAAGTCCCTTTTTTATAAATTAACTAATTACATTACGCTATTCTACCATTTCTAATTCCTTCTTGAAATTAACTCCATATAACTGATTAAAGATCAAGAAAAAGGACTGCGCATATAGTCTATCTTTGTTCAATTCCTACGCCCGATTCAAGAATGAGCTAGTATCACAGAACATCTTCTATATGTTAAATAAAAAAGGTCTCAGCCTTTATAACTGAATACTTTTTTCTGTACTATTCAGTTTTGCATTGTGTTTCCCTGTTTTCTCACTTAGATAGTATATATCAATTTGGAGATGTTTCATTTGTCCTGATACCAATTTAAAAATCTCTTTATGCTTTCTAAATTTTCTTCACCGTGTTTAATCCACTTCTTATTTCTGAAGAAAGATTATCCATTTTTTCTTCAAGCCGGGCTTAACCTAAACCATCTCAATCTCACGGTCACTGACGTTAATGCAGCTCGAGAATTCTTTGGGAAATATTTCGACCTGCAAACCAAGAGCACGCATGGCGATTCATTCGCTGTACTGACCGACGACAACGGGTTATTGCTCGCCTTAATGAAAGGTACTCAGGTCAGCTACCCCAAGAGCTTTCATATGGGCTTTTCGCTGGAGAACGAAGAGCGGGTGAACGAGATCAATCAACGCTTGAAGGATGATGGGTTTGATGTGAAACCCCCGCAAAGGTTGCATGGTTCGACATTCTATGTTAAAGCACCGGGTGGATGTGTAGGGGCATATTAAAAAGACGCCTTCTTATTCAAGAAAAGCGCCCTTTAATTGAATAACTAACCTCTATATCACCTTAAATACAAAACTCCATGTTAAAAAAAGATAGATTAAAATGGATTTTCTTGTTCTACTAAATGATTTTTTCAAGGAGCATTATTCAGCGCATTTTTTTCTTCGTTTCATAACTATTTGATTTTTAATATTATTTTCCCTTTCGCCCTACCTGACTCCGCATATTCCATCGCTTTTTGAGCATCATTAAAAGTAAAGACTTTATCAATTACAGGTTTGATTTTACCAGTCTCAATAAAGTTTGCGATTATACGTAATTGCTCTCCACTTGGCTTCATAAACAAAAACGTATATTGAACATTATGCTTTTTTTCAAGCGCAGTAAGTTTATGACTTGCTGCTGAAAACAACAACGTTTTAAAAAATCCTGAACCATATTCTTTACCAAAACGAGCATTCGGTAATCCCGAAACGGAAACAATTTTTCCTCCGCTTTTTATCACTTCGAATGATTTTTCGAGTATCTCGCCCCCAAGTGTATCAAATACAGCATCATAGTTTTTCAGTATCTCTTCAAATTTTTCTGTCTTGTAATTTATAATTTCATTTGCACCAAGATATTTTACTAAATTCGCACCAGCTTCACTGGCAGTCGTTGCAACAGTGGCACCCATTAATTTGGCCAGTTGAATAGCAAAGGTACCAACACCACCAGCCCCAGCTTGAATTAAAATCTTTTGTCCCTTTTGTAGTTGCAAAATGTCTGTTAGTGCTTGATAGGAGGTTAACCCAACCAGTGGGATCGATGCTGCTTCTTCAAAGCTCAAATTTTTAGGTTTTAAGGCGATGTCATCTTCATGAATAGCGATATATTCAGCAAAAGTACCGATTTTGCTCTTACGTGGACGTGCATATATTTCGTCACCAACTTTAAAACGAGTCACTTTTGCGCCAACCTTTGCAACGACACCAGAAAAGTCATTCCCTAAAATAAGAGGCATTTTATATTTAACTAACAATTTCACTTTCCCATCGCGTATCTTAAAATCAACAGGATTAATACTAGCTGCATGAATTTCTGCGAGTACCTCATAATCACCAATTTCAGGTGTGGGCATTTCTGCCAAACGCATTGGAACTTTCCCGTACCTATCAATAACCATTGCTCTCATAGCCTATACCTCCAAATAAAAGTTCTGCATGAAATTATCAATATCCAACACAAGCTTTCTTAATAAACCTAATTCTGTACGTACATTAATATAATAAAAGTTTTTTGTCCCTTCTTTACGCATTAAAATAACACCGGCATCTCGTAAAACCTTAAGATGATGGGACACAGCAGGTCGAGAAAGATGTGTTTGTTCAGTGATTTCACCCACACGTAATCCTGTTTGACAATCCGTCCCCATTAGAACTAACAGGATCGATTGACGTGTTTCATCACCAATTGCCAATAGTACTTTTTGACAATTAATAAAATCCTCTTTGATCATATTTAGTTGGTCCTGTTTATTCATTCAGTAAAATACCTCCAATAATCAGTTTAATGGTTTAAGTTGATAAACCATATTACTGAATACAACAATATACGATTGTTATGTTAGGTGCAATATTGAGAAAGCAAATCGAGACGAATACATCTTAGCGGGGAAGCATCATTAGCTTTTAATGTTCAGCAACTTTAGTATTCCACTTGATCCGTTAATCAAAATAAACAATAGATAAGTAATCTAGAGGTCTTCTAAAAAGAAAAAACTCTGAATCGTATTGTCAATTTATTACGATAAAGGGGTATTTCTTTTACCTGTCTATTTTATTTACTGTTACCTCATTAAATAGCCCGATTGCTGAACAGAGACCATTCTGGACTCTTTTACTAAACTGCCCAGTTAGTGGAAGAAGAAAAAAAGCTGCCGCAGCAACCCGACTGGTCAACGGAGGCACACCGTTAAAGAACGTTAATTCATTGACCTTGCAATTTCTAACATTTTTTCTTTCGTTAATCTTGAACTATTCATTTCTAAAAAAGTACCATCTTGTACCCAATTAAGTAAGCCACCAGTAATGGTGTCTCCATTTTTATCTACTTCACCACTATCTATCCATTCCTGAAAATAACCTTTGTTTCCATTAATATCAACTTGCTGAGAATGAGGAAAGTCTTCATCAGATATTGGAAATCCTCTTCTCAAATCAATGGCGACCATCAACTTGGAATCCTTGCTGTCCATATAATGTAACATTATCCAAGGGGTAGTTTTTGTATCTAATGTCCAATCGTCAGGAATCTTTCTTGGAGTCAAAATGGTAAAATCAACTTTTTTCTTTATTTCTAAAATGGTTTCGCTGTTGTGATTATACTTAATTTCTTTAGCCATAATTAACATTGGATTACAATATAACAGGATAAGGACAATAAATATACGAATCATCAAGAACAATTTACTACCTCAATTCTATATGAAATTTTAGGTATTAGTATCTCCGAACAGTCTTTTCTTATTAAACTAACCTGCCCCGTTAGCACAAAAAGAAAAAGCCGCCATAAATAGCAGCTGGATCTTGAACCCTTGCCCCCGCTAGTTCAACAAGAATTAACTCAGTAGCTTGTTAAAAATACTTTCCCTTTAGTTTCTTTAGAAGATTCAACAACATCAATTGCCTTTTTTATATTCATCAAGTCATGCTTAGAATCTACCATCATCAAACGTAATTTTTTATCATCTAATAGCCTTATCAAACGATTAAAGGTTTCTTGCCAATGATTTGCGGAGATATTTCTATTCCAATTTCGCAAATGAAACATATTAGCATTAACTTTTGCTTTATTTACAATATCTGCCCAGTTTACTTGTATCCCTGATAAAAGACCAATGGTTAAGAAATTGCCATAAGGGTGCACACAAAAAGCCAAATCGTTTCCAGATGAGCCTCCAACAGAGTCTATAGCCGCATCCGCACCACTTCCATTTGTTAATTCCATAACTGATTCATGGAGTGGGACATTAGAAGTATCTATTACATAAGACGCACCGAGATGAAGTAAGTCTTCTGTATATTTATTATTTCTAGTGACTGCAATCAATCGAAAACCTAAAATCTTCGATAATTGAGCAAAAATATGCCCAATAGAAGAACCACACGCGTTAACCAATAATACATCATTGGGTCTTAATCTTAAAACTTCTGTACAAGTCACCCACGCTGTAATTGGATTGATATACATTTGTGATGCCGTAAAATCATCAATAGAATCAGGTATAGGAACTGCAAATTCTGCTGATGTCTTTACAAGCTCTTGCCAGGTACCTTCCCCACGTAAAGGTAAAACACGTTTACCAATCAAATTTTTAGAAACTAAAGGACCTACATCTTCTACAATGCCGACTCCTTCATAACCAGGAATATTCGGTAAAGAAATTCGATGAGAATATGCCCCTCTAATTGGTATTAAGTCAGAAGGATTTATAGGTCGTGCTAAAATTCGAACAAGGACTTCGTTATCTTTTGGTGGTTCTATGCTTTTATATTCAACTTTTAACACATTTTTAGGACTACCGAATTCGTAGAATTTGATACATTTCGCTTCCAAAACAATAAGTCTCCTTAAAATAAATCAGATTTATTTAATTATATCATCTTCAACTAAACTGACCGTTAGCACAAAAAGAAAAAGGCTGCCGCAGCAACGTTGATCTTATAGTAAAGCTACCCGTTACTTTAAGTGTAAAAATTCACAAACACCTTATATTTTTTTATTTATAAGCCATTACTTTTAATTACTTTAATAATTTTTTGGCTATTTCCAAACATTTTTCATACTCTAAACTAAATTCTTTGTTCCAAACCACAGCGTAACTTAAGCCGTTAGTGAAATAAATAGAGAAATCTCCGCAGCCATCCTTTTTTTACTTTTGCACCCCTGTCGAAGCCCTATTTTTGTATAATTGTAAATATACATTATATAAACTTTGTTTTGGAGGTTACCTATGAAAAAGTTATTTGAGACTTTGTTTTGGAGGTTACCTATGAAAAAGTTATTTGAGCCTATAGCAATTATTGGTAGGTTTGCTTTTGGAGTTACTTGTTTGGAACGCATTTGTGAAGAATGGCAGGTAAAAAGTCAGCAAATGAATGAGTTAATTGAAATTTTATGGACTTTAACTTCAACTAAAGATGTATGTGACTGGTGGGAATTTCAAGTAAGTGAGATTGTGTGGGATATTGAGGATAATAAAAACGAAACTCCTGCTAAATTCGGATTTGAATTTCTTCAAAAAGATAAACAAGAAACGCTGACCGAAATAATCGTAAACGTATGTTGGATTGCTGGTAATAATTTATTCTCTGCATTTAGAAGTGAACATTCAATGGTTTACACGTTAAGGGTTGCAAGTTTATTAAAAGCAAATAATGTTGAACTACCTGATTTGAAACCATTCCAAAAATCAAAAGTAACAGAGTATCAGGGATGGGGTAATTCTGTAGATAAGAGTTTCTTCAAGAATTAGAGTTAAAAAGGGGGCTTATGTCTCATAAGTCCCTTTTAATACGCTCATATCATCATTATTGTCTTAAATAGCGTTGTTTTAATATTCACTAGTAAGCACTGTTATTCCTTGTTGAACTAACCTGACCCGTTAGATGAAGAAGTAAAAAGGCTATACCGGTGTTTATAAGGTATAGCCGCCAGTTTCATTGTTTAATTTATTTTCTGTTTCTCTTTACTGTAAACACTGATTTGGTATTCATCATTTTTGGTAAATTCTCTAGCCTCTTCCGATTTCAAAAATTCCTCAACTGTATTTTCAATTTTCATTCCAAGCTGTTTAGTATTCGAATTAGCAGAAGAAATTGTAGTCTCAATATTTATAATGATCAATTGATGCTTTGCAGTATGGTAAACATCCTTTACTTGATATTCATTTTTACTAATTAATCCATTATAAATTGTAAATACAACTTTTCCCCATCTATTTTCCTGCTCCCTTTTATTTATATCTATTTTAAGGAACTCTAGTTTAAACTTCTTATCCGTAATTTCCTTAATAGCATTTTGAGCTATCTCTCTTATTGCTTCAATATTTTTTTCAGTGTTTGGTATTTCAATATAAATTAATAGTTCATCATTTGAAATTCCCGTTGGTGTTACTTGGATAGAATAATCATCGGAAATTTTCAACGCTTGTTTTAATGATTCCGAAATTTCCCCAGATTCTTCAATTAGCATTAATGTTTCTTGACTTGGCTTTTCATCAGTGGAATTATCCTTGTATACCTTGACTGTATAGGCATCATAATTTCTTGACTTTAAAACCTCTAATGCGATATTTTTTACATCTTTTTTTACATCTGTAAAATAGCCATCCGAACCTCCTATTCCGATTTCTATTTTCTTACCTGTAGTACCCAAAGATGTAATTTTATAACCATTGTTTTTTAGTTTGTTCATAATAGCTGTTGTAACAGGTTCTGTTTTAAAAACTTGATTTAAATAAGGTATTTTTGATATTACCTCAGCTACTACGGGAGAGACAAAACCTGAGCCTATAAATAAACCCAGAAATAGTATAAAACCTACACAAGAGTATGCTATTTTCCCGGTTAAACTTATCTTTTTTCTTTGTGTCAATTTGAAAGGATTCATTTTTTTATCCTTAGAATCCAAATATTCAATATCAGTTAAAATCCGTTTTTTCAGTTCTTGCTTTTTTGATTTCCTCCACAATAAATTCGAATCAAATGTGTTCAAAAGATCATCAAAATTAGTATCTTCGAATTGCTTCTTCACCAAAATATCCCTCCTTTATTAATTCCTTTTTCAATACTGGAATAGCTCTAAAGAGTGTCGATTTTACCTTACTTTCAGACCAACCTAATATCTTTGCTGTATCTTCAATAGAAAAACCTTTGATTTTCCTTAAAATTATCACCTTTCTATATGTATCTTTTAATTCTCCTAACGCATTATATAGCTCAAAGAAGTCTTCTTTAGATCGGATAATTTCTTCAGGTAATGGATTATTGTCCTTTTTCATAAGAAATATTTCTTTAAGGAACGTGGTAGGTCTACGTTTTCTAAAAAAATCAACAGTAAGATTGTGTGCAATACTAAATAGCCAGTTTTTTTCACTCGAATAATGTTTAAATGAATCATAGTATAAATACGCTTTAACAAAAGTATCGTGAGTTAAATCTTCGGCTTGCTGATAGTCTTTGACCATCAACAAAATAAAGCTTAAAACTGACTTACTATGTTGGTCATACCAATTTTCAATTTCTTCTTTTCTATACCCTCCCAATTAATAACCCTCTTTTCCTTAATATTCAATACTTAGACGAATAAGCTAATTAAAAGTTGTGCTTTGAAAACAAAAAAATGCTGCCTAGACGACAGCACATTTTTTTATAATTTATATGTTGGGATTATTATACATTTTTCCCCTAGAATTGTTCACCCTAAGTATTTTACCAACCTTATTCAAATAAACTGACCGTTACTTCAATAAAAAATAAGCATCCCTTGTTGAAGAAATGCACCTGTTACTTTAATAAGGATTAATGTCCTATTTAGAGATATTATTAGTAAATACTACTTCACCCTTTTTATTGTAAGCAATAAATTTCGCATCAAAGACATCATTACTTTTTGTTCTAAACAGCCCAAACCTCTCACCAGAACCTTTTTTTATTAATTCAAAATTATGAATAACGTCTTTGCCTTTTTCGATTTTTACGCTACTTATTTCATCATCAAATACCCTAAGTAATAGTGCATTAGATTTTTGTTCATTGTTAAAAGGAGACTGGAAAAATGAAATATGGATAGGGTCAACAACTCCCTCTCGAATAAAGGAGTAGTCTTGTTTGAAGTCCCAAGAAATCAAAGATTTTTCAAGATTTATTTCCCTCTCTGTACCATCGTCATTTTTGATAAAAACAACAGATTTCTTATCATCAAATACTTCAACGTGGGTAATGTTTTTATAGTTCAATTTATTTTCAATTTCTCTGGTTATTTGTTTCTTATCATCACTTATGAAAAAAATTGAAGCTACTGCAATAACTAATAAACAAACTAAAATTAGTAAGACTTTTTTAGCTTTTACGGTCCTCACACTACATTCCACCTCACAATATAAATAAAAAATCTCGCCCCATTATATTAAATATTAACATATATTGGATATTAATTGGTGTGAAATTGAAGATTGGTTATTCAACTAACCTGCCCTTTAGTTGAATAACAAAAAAGCCACCATTTATAGCAGCACGATCTTCAATTCTTGCCCCCGTTTGCTGAACAAGCAAAAAGACCGCCGCAGCGATCTCATCTTTAACTATTGCACCCGTTCGTATTATAAGGTCAATCAGAAAAGAAAATTTTTCTGGTTGACCATTTTTTATATCGATATATGATAACCGTAGCCGGGGTAGAACGTAAGCACCCGTGGGACTTGATCCCGTCAACTAAACAGTTCGCCCCCTACTTGTAGAAACATGTTTGAGGCTGGTTGGGACATAGATCTCGTATAACAAGCGAAGCTATGATACTGCAAGAAGGATTAGGGGTACCGGTGAATTTAATTATTGGAGGAGGAGATTTAAAAATGAATCCAGTCGTTGGTCTGGATATAGCTAAAGGTGAAAGTCAGGTTCAAGCTTACTTGGAAAAGAAAAAGCCATACAAAAGTAGTTTTAAAGTATCACATACCCTTGAAGGACTAGATGAATTATACCAATTTCTTAGAGAAATTGAGAGTTTAACTGGGGTTAAACCTCCGATTGTACTCGAAGCTACAGGGCATTATCATACACCCGTTGTTCAGTTTTTTGAGGACAGAAATTATTTATTAATCATTGTTAATCCATTAATCTCTTATCGTGCAAAGAGCTCAAGTTTACGCAAAGTAAAAACAGATATTATCGATGCAAATCATCTCTGCGAGCTTTACTATAAGGAGGACTTAGAGCCATATAAAAAACGAGGGATTCAACTTTTAAATCTACGTAATTTGACAAGACAACACGAAAACCTAACAGGTATTGTTGTTCAAACTAAACTACAATTCCAAGCAATCCTTGATCAGGTTTTTCCTGAATATAGAGGTGTTTTTGGGGACCTATATTCTATTGTTTCTTTACAAACTTTGTCGGAGTACCGTACATCTAACGATGTACTTGTAGCTGGCGAAGAAACTTTAGCAGCTAAAATCAATGAGTTTTGTAAAAGTCGTTCTTATAAGTGGTCTGAAACAAAAGCACAGAAACTAATAGCTGCAGCAGAAAGGAATCCTTTTCAGGAAACCTTATATCAAAGCCATATTTTAACCCTGGAAATGTACATTAAAATGCTTTTAGAATACCAAAAGCACCTATCTACGTTTGAGGAAGAGATAGATGCTTTAGCAAAAGAAATCAAAGAATATAAGATTATCCAATCAATCCCTGGTATAGGAGAAAAAATCGCGGCAACGATTATCTCTGAAATTGGTGAGATTGATCGGTTTAATCACCCTAAAAAGCTCGTAGCATTCGCCGGAATTGACCCTAGTATCTTTGAATCTGGTAGATTCAAGGGAACCGTAAACAGAATCACTAAAAGAGGATCCAGTCGATTAAGGCATGCCTTGTTTATGGCTGTTAAATGTGCCATTCGTGATTGTCGCAAAAAGAAATCGACCGATGAAATCATCCCACGTAATAAAAGATTACGAGAGTTCTATGATAAGAAACGTGAAGAAGGAAAGCCATATAAAGTAGCTGTAATAGCTTGTGCAAATAAGCTTTTACAGTGGATATATGCACTTTTAAAAAGCAATACCACTTTCCAAGATATAGCTTAAATTAAAAATATAACTAAACAATACAAAACCTTCCAATAACTTAGATTAGGAAGGTTATTTGGCATGCATATTTTTAGTATAACATGTGATTGTTTAGTTTAAGTGTAATGCTTCACAAATTATAGTATGCTGTATACTCCACATTTATCGTCCAAATGATTGACTAAAAGATTGTCCAGATTGCACAATTTGACGTGCATTTTTTAGACGGAGAGACTCATATTCCAGAAGAGCCTCAGATGCTCCAGTTCCTTGTATCCCCTTTGCAACACATTCAGCTAAGGTAGAAGCATCTTGTAAGGAAGCATTAAATCCTGACGCAGTTAGTGGTGTAGGTAGATGTGCAGCATCTCCAACGATTGCTATACGTCCTTTCACTAGATTTTCAGGAACGTACTCGGCAATCGGTGTTCCGATAAGATTACGTGTTTGAATACTATGGAGGATTGCGTCCAACCAAGGTTGAGCCCATCTATCAGAAGCCTTTTCAGCTAGCTCAATCAATGTCTGTTCAGGGATGTCTGGTGAATGAAGCGAATGTTGCACAACGTCTCCTTCAACACATCCAAGACGACGTAACAAATCATTTTGAGTGTTATCGTACCAAGCCCATCCCAGTCTTCGATCTCCTAGAGCTGTGGAACCGTCTGCTCCAGCAATAATGGAACCGAGTAAAAAGTCACCGATACCATCTGGCATAGTAAACTTCGGGGCATTGAGGCTAGGTCGATGTTTTTCAGGTATGTCTTTCTCATCTACAATAGCTACCCATATCAAGTATCCCGCAAAAGTGGCGTTCGGTTTATGCGGTGAAACATAACGTCGCACAATACTACGGTGACCATCAGCACCAATCAAAATATCTCCGTGGAATGTTTCACCCTTATCCGTCTCAACCCAAGCACAGTTGTCGTCCTGATTAACAGTTTGAACACGGGTATCATAACGTAAGTCAATTCTGGAATCAGCTTCGACTTCTGTGCGTAATCGAAACTGTATAGATGACCAAGCCTCAGCCGACCTAATTCCACCAGAAGCAAGTTTTCTCAAGAATTTAGCTGTTTTTGTTCGATCAATTTCCCCACTGTCAACTTGAAGAACAGCACCACTACGTGGTTTCGCCCCAGCTCTTTCTAAAATAGTAACCTTCAGTCCAGCTCGTGAAAGAGCAATCCCTGTCATTAGTCCAGAAAGCGACGCACCAACTACAACCGCAGAGCAGTTAGCTTCTTTAAACGTATCATTGATTGATTTGTTCCTGAAATTCTTTCTCATTGCATTTTTCCCCTTATTAGTAATGTCTTCAAAAATGAAAAACCGAATTTCCAAATTTGGAAAATCGGTTTTCAGTGATAAATAACATTAAACATCAAATTTAACGTTACCAAGCCATCTTACAAATCCAGGATCTCTATGTGAAAAGAACACGCTCTCTTTCGTATCTAAATTAGCAATTGTCTCCATATCTTCTTGACTTAATTCAAAGTCAAAGATATTAAAGTTTTCAATGATTCTTTCTTTATGAACCGACTTTGGAATCACGACTACTTCTCTTTGTGTTAACCAGCGTAAAATCACTTGGGCAACAGATTTATTGTATTTTTCAGCTATTGATGCTAATACTTCATTTTGGAACATGTTATTTTTTCCTTCGGCAAACGGACCCCAGGACATAATCTGAACATTGTTCTCTTTCATAAGGTTATGACTTTCTATTTGTTGGCAAAAAGGATGGGTTTCAACCTGGTTTACTGCTGGAACTACTTCATTATGATCAATCAAATCCACCAGACGGTCTGGATAGAAGTTGCTGACTCCAATCGCCCTAACCTTACCTTCACGATACAATTCCTCCATCGCACGCCAAGAACCATATACATCCCCAAATGGCTGATGGATTAAATACAAATCGATATAATCTACTTGTAATCGTTCCAGTGATTTTGCGAATCCTTTCTTGGCATTCTCATAACCTGCATCTTGAATCCAAAGTTTTGTCGTAATAAATATTTCTTCTCTTGGGACACCACTTCGCTTGATAGCTCTGCCTACTGCTACTTCATTCATATAGGCAGCTGCTGTGTCAATCAAGCGATAACCTGCCAAAAGGGCATCATAAACTGCCTGTTCACATAGGTTTGGATCTTCAATTTGATATACACCAAAGCCAAGAATAGGCATCTCAACACCGTTGTTTAAAATTACTTTTTGCATATATAATTCCTCCTGTATTTTAAATGTAATATTTCAAATCACTGATTTTATCCCATTTAGTCCTCTATGGTTGGTGATTTACAATTTCAGTAACTTGAACTATGATAATCCTATCACCTTCGAGCAACACGAAGGCAAGGGGTTTTAAAAAGTTTTTAAAAAAAATTTTTAGGGAGTGGTTAAAATGCTTACTGTGAAGGAAGTGTCCAAGCTACTTGATCTGACTGAACATACCGTTCGTTTCTATACGGATAAAGGATTAGTTCCAAGTGTACAGCGAGACAAAAACAATAATCGACTTTTTGATGAAGAATCAATCAGTTGGCTTATAGGTGTTAAATATCTAAAACAATGTGGTATGTCAGTGGAAGACATTAAATCCTATGTAGACCTGTGTTTGGAAGGACGTTCTACCATTCATGAACGCTATGAAATCATTATGAAACAAAAAGCCATCGCTCTGACTCAGTTAGAGGAGGCAAAACAAAGAGCTAAATATATGGAAGAAAAAGCAAATCACTACCTTGATATTATAAATGGTGTAGTCCCAGATGATACGAATCCTAAAGAATGGGAGTCAATAAATTCTAATACCCCGCCAAAAAAAAGAACAAGCTGATTTCCTTTTGGAAAATTGGCTTGTTCTAAAACATTGGAAACTGATAACCTCCTAATAAATAGCTCAATTTCTTTCCACTATTACAACATTTCTGCTCCAAAATTAACTGAATTTGTGAAGGAGTTACTAAAACTAAACTGCCAGTTAGTCCAATAAGAAAAGCCGCTAAATTGGTAGCTGGATCATTAACTGGAAAAATGGGTTAGATGAGGAGGAATGCGAAAGATGGTAGGAAAATAACTCCAGTTGATATTATTTCACTCAATAATTTGTTATAATAAAGTGTTTTTAAGAATATTGAGGGGGAAAATAATTTTTATGTCAGTCGAAGTAGGAAGCAAGGTACAAGGTAAAGTCACAGGTATCACTAATTTCGGAGCTTTCGTAGAATTACCGGGAGGCTCAACAGGTCTTGTGCATATCAGTGAGGTTGCAGATAGCTTTGTAAAAGACGTTAATGACCATCTCAAAGTAGGCGACCTGATTGAAGTAAAAGTAATTAGTGAGAAAGATGGAAAAATTGCCTTGTCCATCAAAAAAGCTATTGATAAACCCGAAGGACAAACCTCTTCTTTTTCACAGCGCCCTCCACGACAGGGAAGAGTTGATAGTCGTTCAAAAGGCAATTTCAAACCCAAGGAAAATTTCGAAGATAAAATGGCTCGTTTTTTAAAGACTAGTGAAGAGAATTTGTCTACTCTCAAACGTAACACTGGAGCAAAGCAGGGCGGTAGAGGCGGGAGACGCGGATAACGTACTGCGCTTTTTAAAACTTCATAATATAAATAAAGGTAAGCCTCTATAATAAACAGGCTTGCCTTTTTTAATGTATCTTTTATTGCCTTAGGTCATTAAAAAACAACATCATAGTTTAACGGAACTTTTCTTAAAAACGAAAATTCCTCAAAGAGGGGTTACTACTTATCTCCATTTAACCTTGAAAAAACTTCCATCAATAACAGCCTTGACGTTTTCTAAAGCCCCCGTTAACACAAGAAGACTTTAAATTCCTTCGTTTAAAAATTCTTCAATATATTCCTTCAATTCCTCTTTTATTTCTTCCACTGATTCATCAAGAAGTTCACCGATAATCTTGCTTCCAGGTACGTTCTTGGAAATCGGCATTCCTAAGAGAGTGCGTTCACATTCCCATATTTTAATTATATGTAAATCAATAAGTTCACTGCTTTCGTCAGCAATCCCTATAGAAATAGAGGAACTGTATCTAGGCTTAAAAGGATCATCACCTTCTTTACCGAACCCGGCATCAAAATCTAAATTTTTCTTAGCAAAAACAGATCTATTTTCACTTAACAGTCTTTCGATATGCTCTTTTAAGACGTGTTCAGTATGTTTAATATCTTCCCTCAGTTCTTCAGTGAAATCCTTTTGTTGATACTTCATATAAATCACTTCTCTTTAAATTAGGAGGATAAATTAAAAATTCTCCAAGGTGGTTAAAAATCCTTCTTGAACGAACCTGCATCTTTAGTTCAATAAGCTCAACTGCAACAATAATAGCTACGGAACCTTAACTCCTGCACCAGTAATCAAACCAATAAGAAACCATATTACAACTATTATTTTGGTTATAGCTGCTGTTACAACTATGGTTGAAATCATAGTAATTTTACATACTTCAAAAAAAAAAATCGACCCAGATGGTCGATCAATTACAATGATTATGTTGCTCCTGACGTTTCTTAGCCCTTATTAACGTACTTTTACTTATACCGGTTATATTCTCTACTTGGTTGTATGAATTTGTTTCAAGGAGTTTCAGTGCATGCTCTATTTGCGCCTTTTTAAACTTTTTGGGCCGCCCTTCTCTAAAATCCTCACGTTGCCTTGCTAACGCCTTCCCTTCCTGGGTTCGTTCTACAATCATATTCCGTTCCATTTCAGCCACCGCTAACATGGTTTGTAGGAAGAATCGTCCCATTGTTGTGTTTTCGAGTAAACCCACATTTAATACGTGGACGCGAACACCCTTATTAAATAAATCCTCCACAACGTCAATTCCTTCTCTTACATTCCTTGCTAGCCGATCCAGCTTAGTTACTACTAAAGTGTCGCCTTCATTCAATTCTTTAAGTAACATACTAAACTTTGGTCTTTCCAACTTTGTTCCAGTGAATTTCTCCTCGATAATCTTGTCGCAGCCTTCAGCTTGCAACCTTTCTATTTGCACTTCCAAATCCTGTCCTAGTGTGCTTACACGACAGTAGCCGAACTTCATTTTTTCACCCCTATTTATGAATATAAGTTATGACACCATTCAACATCCTTATTTTATCACTTCCATTTTTTGGAGTCAAAACTTTTAAGTTATGACACTTTACCTATAAAAAAAGACCGTCTAAAGACAGTCTTTTTCTTAAACTAACGCACCCTATAGTTTAAGTACAAATGTTCACAAACTTACATTTACTTCTTAGTTAGCCAGTTGTTTTGTTTTGGGACTATACATATAACTTCTTAGTAAAATAGTTAATAAACTCAATATCAAGAATAATAATCCTCCTAATACGATATATTGCGTTCCCATTCCTGAAATAAATAATCCACCTACTGCGGTACCAATTGTTACCCCTAAATTACCGCACGATAAAAACACTCCATTTGCGAAATCAGGAGCTTCCGGAGCCGTTGAGGTAATCCAATATTGACTAACATTATTACCTATGGCAAATAAGATTCCCCATAACATAATCGTGATCAACATAGGTCCAGTGGACTTTCCTGTAAGAAATGACATTAGAAGAACGATTCCTAATGCGATCGGAAAGTATGTTGCAGTTTTCATAGCATTTTTGGTAAGTAACCTTCCTCCTGCAACATTTCCAATAAGACTGGCTATGCCTAATAAAAATAATGCCAAAGTTAAGGTTTTCCCTGATATATTTGTAACGGTTCCAAGATATTCTGCTATGAAACTATTAATGCTCGAACTTGCAGAACCTATAAATACGACAGTAGCAATTGCTAACCAAACAATTGGCTTTTTTAATACGCTTATTTGTGCTCCATAAGAAAGTCTCTCCTTAACAGGCATGGATGGTACAAACAGCAATGTTGCAATGAAAGCAAGTGCATTAACGATTGCAAAAAAAACAAAAGCCATTTCCAAAGAAGCTTCACCAGCAATATAATTTGTGATTGGTACACCAAGTATCATTCCTGCGGTTACACCCAAAATTACTTTAGAAATAGCCTTTGGTGCTTCTTCCTTGCTAACGGATGTAGCAGCTTCCGTCAAAGCCAATGAACAATAAATTGGATGAAAAATCGCTGGTATCACACGGGCAATAAGTAAAACAGTAAAGTTTGACGCAAATATTGATACAATGTTACCCAGAACGAAAATACCAAGTACAAGTAACATGACTTTCTTACGATTTATACTCGAAAACAATAGCGGCATAGTTGGACCTGATATTGCAACAGTAAGCGCAAAGAGACTTACTAGCAAGGCTGCTTTGGTTACACTGATATGATAGTGATCAGCAATTTGTGGCAATATCCCTACAACTCCCATTTCAGTCGTTAGGATACCGAAAACCCCAATGGTCAAAATAAATATAAACAAATTTTTCTGTTTCGGCATAAATTTATCACCCTTCTTTATTACTTAATCTTTTGTGCGTGTCAGTTTTTTTCATTTGGTACTACGGATACATTAAATTCTAATTCTTCACAATCTCCCACTGACTAAAAACTCCCTTCTAGAATTAATGAAGGGAGTTTTTCCACACTAATTATATAAACCTGATTTGGTTATTTATAATTTTCCTCCGTTTGTTTCTATTAATCTTTATACCAAAAGAAGGACTTTTTCTTTTTGTGTTCAATCTTCCACTACCATCATTATGTTTACCACAGAAACGAGACCATAACGTTTAAATACGTTTCTAAGATAAATCTTCCCCATTAGTTTCAATCACTTTTTTGTACCAATCGAAGCTATCTTTTTTATGGCGAGAATAGTCACCCGTTCCATCGTCATGACGATCAACATAAATAAAACCATAACGCTTATACATTTCGCCCGTACCAATACTTACTAAATCGATCGGACCCCATGCTGTATACCCAATAACTGGTATCCCATCTGCCACTGCTTCTTTCACTGCAGTTATATGTTGTCTCAAGTAATCGATGCGGTAAGGATCATGAATAGATCCATCTTCTTCCATTTTATCGATTCCACCAAATCCATTCTCAACAATCATCAACGGCGTATGTGGATAGCGATCATGCAGGTTTTTAAGCACATATTTTATTCCCTCAGGATCAATTTGCCAGCCCCAGTCTGAAATTTCCAGGTAAGGATTTTTCGCCCCACCAACGATATTTCCACCGACAATTCCAACTGTAGGATCAGTGGTAATACAATTCGACATATAATATGAGAATGTATACAAATCAACGGTTCCTTCTTTAAGGATTTGCTTATCTTCTTCTGTAATAAATGAATCATCAATATTATTTTTCTTAAAAAAGTCCAAAACAAAGGTTGGGTACTCACCACGAACCATCACATCACCACAGTAATAATTAAACATTTGATCTTTCGTTTGTGTCGCAAGTACATCTTTAGGATTTGGCGTCAATGGATACCACGGAACATTACACAACATACAGCCAACTTGTAAGCCCATATCTAGCTCGTGTGCTGCTTTAACAG
Organism: Neobacillus sp. Marseille-Q6967; assembly: GCF_946151075.1. Classification (GTDB taxonomy): domain Bacteria; phylum Bacillota; class Bacilli; order Bacillales; family Cytobacillaceae; genus Neobacillus. The sequence continues at coordinate 106,502 of NZ_CAMGZB010000001.1, forward strand.
CTAAAGCAGAAGCGACAAATTGATTGTGAGTACCTTCGTAACGACTTGGTAGAACAGGCAATTCACTAATAGATATTGGTTTTTTCAAACTCCAAACAAAATCATCCACCATTCCAAGATGACTTAACGCTGTACCTTCTAGTGGTGCACCATTGATTTCATTAAATGTTAGCCAATATTTCACTCGATCGCCAAATCGCTCAAAACAAACTTTAGCGTAGTTAACAAATAAGTCGATGGTTTTCCGACTAGCAAATCCATTATACTTTTTGACAATTTCCCATGGAATTTCGTAATGGCAAAGGGTCACCAACGGTTGGATACCATATTTCAAGCATTCGTTAAATACATCATCATAAAATTGTAGTCCTTTTTCATTCGGTTCAGCATCGTCACCATTTGGAAAAATACGCGACCATGCAATGGATAGACGTAGCGTTTTAAAGCCCATTTCGCCAAAAAGGGCAATATCTTCTTTATAGCGATGATAAAAATCAACCGCTTCATGTGTTGGATAATAGGCTCCTTCTACTTTCTCAGTAAAAAACATTCGCTCTTTGTTTACACTTCCGCCTGTTATCATATCGGCAGTTGAGAGACCCTTTCCATCTTCTAAGTAAGCTCCTTCTACTTGGCTCGCTGAAATAGCGCCACCCCATAAAAAATCTTTCATAAATGGCATTATATATTCACCTACATTAATTATTTTTTTCCGCTTTAACTTTGGCATAAAATTACAGTCATAAAAAAAGCTTCTAATGGGAAAAGGACTTAAGTCTCTCCCCAGGTTTCTTAAAAAAAGATCCTTAAACCACTAATGTTAATAAACTTTCTTCTGCCTGAACCTCTTCTTTTTTCATATCAATAATATCGATATAACGGTCTGTATTTGTAATAATAACTGGAGTAGTCACCGGGTACCCAGCTTCTTTAATTTTTTCAATATCAAAATTAACTAATAAATCACCTTGGCTTACGCGATCTCCCTGTTTAACAACTGGTTCGTAATATTTACCTTCTAATTGAACAGTGTTGATTCCGATATGGATTAATATTTCTGCTCCTTCGTCTGACGTGATACCAATTGCATGTCCTGTCGGGAAAACTATTGTGACAATACCGTTCACAGGTGATACAGCTTTTCCAACAGTCGGTTCAATAGCAACCCCTTTTCCCATAGCTGCTGATGAAAACACCGGATCATCCACATCGGCTAACGGTTTAATTACCCCAGTTAATGGGCTAACAATCGCTTCTTTTTTTATCATTGTCTCCCCTGCTTCTACCTTGTTTTCTTCAACGATTTTTTCCACTTCTATTTTCTTTTTATCTTCATATCCGAAAATTATTGTAAGCAGTAGTGCTAAAATCATAGAACCAACTATAGCAATTATATAAGGTACCATTGGTGAATTTACTGCAATAGCAAACAATGAAGGCAACACTAACGCTGTTTGTTTTACACCAAAGAATCCAATAATCGCTCCACCAATTGCTCCACTAATAATCAAATATGGTATAGTACGTTTATATCGGACTATAAATCCGTAAATAATCGGCTCTGTTACCCCACCTACTAATGCTGGAAATACTGTAGATCCTGCAACTGTCTTAACCTTTGCATCTTTTGATCTTATCGTAATACCAATTGCTATACCTATTTGGGCAAAAATAGCCGCTGCAACCATAGCTAAGAGTGGATCTGCACCATTCGCAAGGTTTGCTGCAACAATAGGTGTTAACCCAACGTGGATACCAAGCATAACTAAGAAAGCCCAAGAACCCCCCATTACAGCTCCAGCTAACATACCACTTTTTCCAGTTAAGAAACTAATAAGTCCACTTATTCCTTCACCGACATAAACACCAAATGGACCAAATGCCATTGCGGTTAAAGGGACCATAATGATTAACGATAACATTGGAACTAAAAACATTTGTATATCTTTGTGAACAATTTTCTTTAAAAATTTTTCAAGAATCGAATATATTATTATTGCTATAAAAATCGGAAAAACAGTAGATGAATAATTCATCGGGATTATTGGTATGCCTAAGAATTCTGATGTTTTCCCTGCTAGTAATCCTGTAAAATTAGGCTCTAATAATGCTGCTCCAATTGTAGCTCCTACATATGGATTGGCACCCAATTTGATTGAAATGGTAACAGCAAGTATAACTGGTAAGAAATAAAATAATGCATTCCCCGCCGCAGCTAATATAAGATAAGTTCCACTATCTGGAGACAAAATATGATATGTCGTTAGGATTGCCAATAATCCTTTAAGCACACCGGATCCTGCCATTGCTCCTATTAATGGAGTAAAACTTCCAGAAATAATATCAAATATTTTTGAAGTAATTGATATTTTTTCATCACTTGCCGAATTAGTATCTAGCGAAAATTTACCTATTTGGTTTATTTCCTTATAAACATAAGAAACTTCATTTCCAATAACAACTTGAAGTTGTCCACCACTCTCAACCACAGTTAATACACCATCAAGTTTTTGAATTTCAGCTTTATTTGCACTTGCACGATTTTTTAACTTGAATCTTAATCTAGTAGCACAATGAGTAAGACCTGCTACATTTTGTTCCCCGCCAACTAGCTCAAGAATTTCTTTTGCTAAGCTTTGGTAACTCATTTTCTTCACTCCTTTAGTGAAAGTTATTTGTAATTTTTGAAGTTGATTAACCGCAAAAGGTAATAAAAAAAACCTAAATCAAACAGTCAGTCATGAATGTTTGATTTAGGTTTTGCCCATCAGGTTACAACCCTATGATCATCCGTTATTATTTTTTACTACTCTTTCAATATGAATCGTTAAATAAATCATTTCTTCATTCGTTAATTGGTAGGTGTAACTGTTCTCAATAAACTTCTTAATTTTTTGTGAGCACTTATATGCCTCTGGGTATTTTAATATTATTACATCATATAAGTCATCATCAGATGTACTACTATAATGATTTCCCTTAACTAACCGCTGAGCAAAAAACTTTAAATGAGTAATAAACCGATAAAAAGGTAAAGAATTTTCATTAAACTCAATCTTGAAATGATATCTTACTAACGTTAATATCTCTTGCATAACCTTAGTCATGTTTTTTACAACAGGCATCTCTTCATTCAATTCAGCATTAACAATATGAAGCGCTAAGAACCCTGCCTCATCCTCTGGTAAAATGACACCAAAATCTTCACATATCATATTTAATGCTTCCAAACCAATCTCATATTCATCTTTGTATAGTTGCCTAGTCTCCCATAGCAATCCGTTTTTAATAGGCAAATTATTTTTATAACGTTCAATTGCAAAGTGAATATGATCAGTTAAATGAATATAAATGCTATCGCTTAACTTCTTTCCCAATTTCATTTTTGCATATGCAATAATTTTTTCAGATAGTTCCATGTACTCAATTGGCATATCAGCAATTAAGGTTTTGAACTTTTTCATTATATCTTCGTTTTCTAAAGTGAAAATTTTATCTATTAGTTGTTCATTAATATCATCACCAACACGCTTATTAAAAGCAATTCCACGTCCAATGATGATAACTTCTTGTTTATCTTTTGTTGTAATAATTGCATTATTGTTTAATATCTTCTCTATTTTCACCTTATCACCTCCGATAATAGAAAAAGGCAAAACCCCTACCTTTTTTCTAAGGTAATCGGTTTTGCCTGATTTAACAGTTACAACCCGTTCTGTATACGCTTACCTTATATTATCATAAGACTTTTGGTTTTAGCAACAAAATTTTCAACCGTTATTATAATATTTTTTCCTTTAATTTTTAATCAACATTACTCTAATTATTCTTCCTTCTTCAACTCCTGAACAGTTGCACAAAGAAGAGAATTACCGCAGCAACTCCTTGCTCTTGCTACGCTTTACTTTAAGTACGTATCTTCACTATAGTAGAGACCATAGTTAAAGCACCATTTAGGTATTCCCTTTTCCTTCTTCACTAAATTGAGGTAGTTTTTCCATGGAATCTAGCAGTATCATCATTTGTTCTTCCATAACAAGAGGTGGATAAGGCATTTCATTCTTGAACCACCATTCCACTGCCCCTACGCAAGCCGTTCCAAAAAATTGAAGAATAACATCTGCGCTTAGACCACGATTTTTTCCTTCTATTATATTATATGCATTCTTCAGATCATCGACTACAAGCTCTAGGAACCGACTACGGAAGAAAGGGGATCCTTTACTAGCTAACATCGCTGAAAAGAATGAATAATGTTGTTTAAAATATTCGAACCAGCCCGGACTTCCATTTAAAATATCTATATCTGATGTTGTTTCGCAGATTTCCCGAAGTTTTTTCATATGTTCTTCAATAAGCTTATCAAGCAGATCAAACTTATCCATGTAATGAAGATAGATGGTTCTTCGATTCACATTAGCCCTGTCAGCAATATCCTGTATTGTAATGTCATCAATATTTTTTTCAGAAATCAGTTCAATAAAAGCTTTTTTTATTGCTTCTTGAGATCTGAGTATTCTTCTATCAACCGTAGACATTGTAAGAGTCCCCCATCCAAAAATAAATACACAATTTCAATCATTTTGTGCACTAATACACGAATCGCAGGAAATTGGTGATTGTTATCATTATGTTTCTGTTTATAATTATACACAGATGTGGTTTAAAACATCAATATGAATTAAAAACAAGGAGGAATAAATTGAACACCATGAAAAATACCTGGAAAATTTACATGCTAGCCTTTATTAGCTTTATAGTTGGCACATCGGAGTTTGTCATTGCAGGGATTCTGGATAAAGTCGCTGCCTCTGCTAATATATCGGTTTCAGCGGCAGGGCAATTGGTCACTGTTTTCGCCATTGCTTACGCATTTGGACCTCCAATTATCATGATGGCACTAGCCAAAATGGATCGACGTAAGTTATTAATACTTGCTCTCTCTATACTTGTGCTCGGCAGCGTTATGACAGTTACCCTTTCTGGTTTTATTTTTCTAATGGCATCTCGCGTTGTACTTGCTTTAGGAACGGGCGTTTTTGTCATCACCGCCATTACCGTAGCGCCAAAACTAGCACCGGAGGGACGTCAGGCAGGAGCGGTTGCCACCATTTCAACAGGTTTCAGTGCCGCCCTTGTCATAGGTGTCCCAATTGGTCGTGTTTTGTCCACAGCATATGATTGGAAAACTATCTTCTGGGGCATCGGAATCATATGTCTGCTGGCAATCTTCGCCGTTGCACGGACAATTCCGGTCACAGAAGGAGATACGCCAGTCCCTCTGGGCAAACAGTTAGCCTTGTTGAAGAAGCCAAACATCTTAATGACGCTTGGTATGACGCTATTCGTATTTATCAGCTATTCGGTGGTCAATACGTTTATGACCCCATTCTTGTCCTCCGTCATGAAGATTGGTGATCGGGAAATAAGCGCTGTTCTCTTTGGGTTAGGTATCGCGAGCTTGATCGGCTCCAGGTTTGGTGGTTTCCTGGCTGATCGAATCGGTACCGCTCGCACGCTTTTCGGCAGCAATGTCCTCCAAGTTCTCGCCCTCATACTGCTGTCCATCATCTCAGGAACGGTAATGGTCTCTATCACATTGCTCATAATCTGGATGATTGCTGCATGGTCGTTCGGGTCGGTACAGAATTTTAACGCTGTCTCTCTTGCTCCGGAAGCTTCCGGTATTATGGCTAGTCTAAACAGCTCTTTTACCCAACTTGGCTTTGCTGCGGGTGCTGGTATCGGGGGGATTGTCGCAGGGAGCTCATCGATGCTAGCGATTACTTGGGTTGGGGCTGCCTCAGTTACAATTGCTTTGCTTATCGCAGCCATCTCATTTAGTCCTGCCCATACGTCCGAAAAAAATATTGCGACGAAGTGATGGGATAATCTCATCATCAGTTATTTATTTTCGGTATTCCTTTTTACCGAATTGCCTATTTTGCATATCTACCTATAATATACTTGGATCAATTTGAAACTTATTTTTGAAAAAATCCTTATCAACAAATGTGGTATGTTTTCTTCAGCAGAAAGCTTTGTCCTGGACATAAAAACACTCCCCCTAGAGTATACAGATATTTGCTTTTTTATCTGTCTACCCTAAGGGGAGCATATCAAAATGCAAGTCAGCTTTTTTTTGTGCCAATTACTATAAAGTTATTTAGTTAAAATGTTGACAGTCCATTATCTAATTGATCCTGTTTAGTTTTCTCAAGAGTTGTTTGAGGGTCAACCTTGGCGATTGCTAGAATCTTCAAATCTTTTCTCTTTTTTGTGATAAAATTTATTTGAGGGGTGGAGCTTCCATCGGATTAACACCACTGGATGCCCAAGCTATTGCTTGATTCTGATCTAACCGATTCAAACGCTCCATGTCCTTATCAGGAATTTCAAAATCAAATAAATTTAAATTTTCTCGGATTCGCTCCGGTTTACTGCTTCTCGTTAATACACCATAGCCGTGCTGCAATCCCCACCTCAATAGCAATCTGGCTTCTGACACATTAAGTTTTGTAGCAATTTCATTAATGACAAATTGGGATTCTTCTTTTATTTCGGCAAGAACTTCTCCTCCCTGTCCTTCTTCAACTCGCCAAGTTGAAAGAGGAGCAAGCGAGCTATAGGCAATCGGTGCGATTGAATTCTCCTTCATGTACCTGGTCAAATCAACCTGGGCACAAATTGGATGAAATTCAACTTGGTTTGCCTCAGGTTTAGCCAGATTTGCATCCAAAATCTCTTTAATTCTCTCTATATTGTAGTTTGACACTCCAATATGCTTGGTAAGCCCTAATTTTTTCAGCTCTACAAAAGCGTTCCACTGTTCTAGTCTAAGTTCCGATAGTGGAGCATGTATAAGGTAAAGATCAACATAGTCAAGCTGAAGCTGTTTAAGCTGATTTTTCAGAGTTTCAATGGTCTGTTTGTAGTTTTTATCGGGTGTCCCCAACTGTTTAGATCCTGGAAAAAGTTTAGTAGTTACAAAAATATCATCCCTTGAAACACCAGCCGCTTTTATCCCTTTACCAGTGCCCTCTTCATTATTGTAAGCCTCAGATGAATCAATATGTCTAAATCCAGATTTAAGTGCCTCTTTTACACAGTATTCGGCTTGGTCAATTGATAATTGGAAGGTGCCAAATCCCACGAGAGGCATGTCTATTCCATTCCGTTTCGATTTTGATAGTTCCATTATTGGTAACCTCCTTATTTATAAACAAAAAAAATCCCCCGTTAGACGGTGATTAATTAAAATTTAAAAAAATAATTTTTAATAAAGCCCATTTTGTAACCTCTCTTTTTTCGAGTAAAAATCGACTTAAAGACAAACATCATCCATTTATTAATACCTCCAACAAACAACCTGAGCCCAATCTATAAAGGACTCGGTTGTATTATTGGCTTTTTTTATTATGGACTACTTGACAGGAGTACACTAAATCTATTATTCATTTTTCAACATAATGCTAATAAGAGAGTGCACTCATTTTTATGTTAATGCATTGGCTTTTCCCAATCGCCTCTGACCTCAACGCCGGTTTCTTTTGCTGCCTTTTCAAGTTCGAGGATTTCCTGTGCTGTCAAATTGACCTCGGCAGCTTTTATAGCATCCTCAATATGGGAGATTTTCGTAACACCAATAATCGGTACCGTCCCTTTTGCAATGGACCAAGCCGTTGCAATTTGTGCAGTTGATGCATCGTGTTTACTGCCGAATTCTCTCATTACTCGGATTAAGCTTTCGATCTTGGTAAGCACGTCTGGATTAAATGCCTCGCCTCTTCTGGTGCCGCTTGGCATAGGATTTTTCGAATTGTATTTGTCAGTTAATGCGCCTTGTTCCAATACCATATAAGAAAAGAACACCATATTATTTTCATTACAGTAGTCAATAATTCCGGCTTCTTCCGATGAACGGTAAAGCAAGCTGTAATGGTTTTGGACAGCTGAAATTTTCAGTCCTTCTTCCGCCAAGATGCTGGCTGCCAATTTAATTTCGTCGAGATTATGATTGGAAACACCTACATGTTTTACTTTTCCGCTTTTCATTAAAGGGATAAGTTTTGGTGTCCATCTTTGCACATCTGCCGGGTTGTGTATCCAATAAATATCAGCGTGATCTACGCCGAGCCGATTTAGGCTTCCGTTCAAGTGTTCCTCAACAGCGTTGTCATTGTCTCCTGCCATTTGTGGAGTAAATTTAGTGGAGATTAGCACATCCTCCTTGCCTTTAATGAAGCTTCCCAAAATGTTCTCTGAAGCGTTCATCCCATATACAGCCGCTGTATCCCATAAATTGAATCCTGCAACCATAGCAGCATCAAATACTGGCTTTAAGTCCTCCGCTGTAAGATAATTCCCGAAAACAGCATCCCCGCCAGCTTCGCCGGTGCCCCATGACCATGTGCCAAGAGCAATTGGAGGAATCTTCTCGTTTTGCAATTTAACTAATTTCACTGCGTTTCACCGCTTTCAACATTTATAATCAAAATTTCGCTTATAGCATGAGTTTCAGGTGTGCTGATTGCATAAGCTACAGCATCCTGTTATGAATTTGTTCTGTATTACAGAAGAAAAGTCGATGATCCTTATTGGAAGACCGACTTTTTCTTTAATTTTGTGATTTATGCTCCAATAACACTAACACGTCGGCGTACATAATCATTTTCAATAATGTCTACAAAGGCTTTTGCATAATCTGAATAGCTGATATAGCTTTTGCCTTCATCGTTGGTAAAAAACTCTTCTCCGCCAATGATGTAATTTCCAGTTTCTGGACCATCAAAATCAAGTTCGTATGCGGGTGAAACATACGTCCATCTAATATTTGAGAATGAACGTAATCTTTCAAGATTAGCACGTAATGCTTTTCCCAAAGGTTTTATTTCTTCGGGAAAATCTGGTTTATCCATAAATTGTAAAGAGTGCTCTTTATTAATATATAACGTTCCTGCTCCACCAACCATCAATAGTTTGGTATCAGTTCCCTCTAACAGACGAGCCAAGTGGGAAATACCGTCTGTATGGATAAAAAAGGTATCTTCTGTCCATGCACTAACTGCATTAGCGACGGCATCAAAACCTGCTAAATCTTCTTTATTCAAATCCATTAAATCTTTTTCGATTACATTCTCGAAATCATCATTATGTTTTTTTCGAACAATCGCTGTAACATCATGACCTCGTTTAATTGCTTCTTGTGCAATTAAACTTCCTGCTTTACCATGTGCCCCAATAACTGCAATTTTCATTATCTCATCATTCCTTTTAATATATTTTGAAATAAAATCTCACCATAAAAAAATAACATTTCTTTAATATTCAATTTGTGAAATTACAAACCCTGATATATCAAACACGTCGTCTGCGGTTTCCCCGATATGCACATGATAAGGATGCCTTAAAAAGGCATCAAAGTCAGCTTTATCCTTTACATCAATAACCATAGATACTGCATTAGCCATTCTAAGCCAACCAGTATTTTTCTCTACGGTCAATTGTATAATGTCTGGCACTTGATTTTTGATTTCCTTCATTGTAGCAATTTTCTCATTTACCTTTTCTTCTGAAATTCCCTCTTTTATAGGGGCTATAAAAATGTGTCGAATCATTAAATTCCTTCTTTCTTTACTAATTAATCGTCCATATTCCTACAGTCTCTCTTTTTTCAATAATTTATTTTGAGTTTAGCTTAAGCTCTGAAACTACCATCAACACATATCAGTTGCAAAACTAGCTTCCTATTTATCAGTCGAAATAAATCCATAGTTACCAAAGAAATTATACATATGCTCTGGATTATCATGCTCCATGAAGAAGTTTACACCTTCATCCATATCCTCCATTATCTTCATTTCTTCTTCTGAAAGAACGAAATCAAAGATATCAATATTTTCTTTCATATGTTCTGGAGTGGATGATTTCACTAAAGTGACAATTCCACTTTGAACTAAGAAGCGTAACGCCACTTGACTAGCACTCTTACTATATTTTTTGCCTACTTCTAATAGATACGGATTAGAGAACATATTCTTTTCTCCTCTTGCCAGTGGAGACCACGCTTCTAATAGAGCACCGTATTTTTCAAGATATCGGCGATTAAATTTTTGTTGTTGGAAAAGGTGTGTTTCTAATTGATTCATTACAGGTGTTACCTCACTAAAGGTAACAAGGTCAATAAAGCGATCTGCGGCAAAATTACTTAAACCAATCGCACGAACTTTCCCTTCTTTATAGGCTTCTTCCATCGCTCGCCATGTTCCGTAATAATCACCATACGGTTGATGAATAAGTAATAAATCAACATAATCAGTTTGTAATTTACGTAAAGATTCATCAATGGAAGCTTTAGCTTTCTCATATCCTGCTTCTGATACCCAAACTTTAGTAGTTAGGAACAACTCTTCACGTAGGACGCCACATTTTGAAATGGCATTTCCTACGCCTTCCTCATTGTAATAAGCTTGCGCTGTGTCAATGGAACGATAACCAGTAGCAATAGCCTCTAGTACAAGGTTTTCACATTCTTCCGGACTAACTAGATAAGTACCATATCCCAAAATCGGCATTTCTACACCATTACTTAATGTTACATATTCCATTTTCCATCACTCCTTTTATAAAGATATTTTCTTCGTAATAAATGCCCTTTCTATAAATGACTTATCATAGGGATTTAATTTCAGCCTATGACGATTTATAAACATACAACCTTCGTGTAACACGAAGTCAACAGTTTTAACGTAACTTTTTTAATAACTCTAATCTTCTTTTATTTTCTGCAATAGCTCTTGAACGTAGGTTTCGTTATTGTCATCCATCGCCACAAACGAAACGTCTATATTTGAATCGTTAAGTTTTTTCCTAACTCATTGAACCGTTTTTGGATTCCGATAATATCCGCTTCCGCTCCCTCAAGCCAGTATCTTCTCTATCGTCGTACACTCATTCTCGTGCCGACCTGGGATTAGGTTACGTCCGGCAGGCGGGTACGGCGAGTTAAGCCCCAGACGATGAGCCCGGTAAGATTAATGACCAGGGCAGCGATCATAATCGCGGTCCAGCCGCCGAACGACCAGAGGGGACCTGCGATAACCGATCCGAACGCACCTCCAAGGAAGTTACTCACGACGATGGATGTGTTAAGTCGGCTACGTGCAGAACCAGGCAGAGCGAAGAGCCGGGTCTGTCCCAGAACAAGGTTGGTCTGCGTGGCGATGTCCAAGACGATGACAACGACGATCAGCCCGATGATTGAACTTCTCGCTGCCCAGCCCGCAACCAGTGACAGCGCGAGCAGCACAAGGGCGCCTCCTGCTGCGGGCACGGACCAGCCACGGTCGTGCAGTGCTCCTGCACGACGCGCGGCGAAAGCACCTGTCAAGCCAGCAAGTCCCAGGAGCCCTATCTGCCCTGCCGAATAGGAGAACGGCGGCGCCGTCAGCAGGTAGGTCAATGACGTCCAGAACAGTGAGAACACGGCGAAGTTCGCTGCAGAGATGAACAGCGTCGGGGGCACAGCCCGATGACTCGCCACGGTGGTGAACACCGATGCTAGAAGACGCGGGTAGGCGATAGGTTCGCGTGGTTCGAGGCGCGGGATAATCTTGTACAGTATTGCGGCAAGAATAAGTGTGGCGAAGGACGCAATCCCATAAATCGCCCTCCAGCCGAGAAGGTCAGAGACTAAGCCACTAATGGTACGTGAAAGCAGGATGCCAATTAGGGCGCCCGATGCGACCGTGCCGACCACTCTTCCGCGTCGCTCTGGCTCAGCGAGCTCACTAGCCAGCGGAGTCAGAAGTTGCGCAGCGACGGTGGTCAATCCTACGCCGCCGAGTGCCGCGAGGAGCACAGAGAACGTCGGTGCAAAGGCGGAGCCGATGAGCATCACGGCTGACAGAATCAGGTTTAGTGGAATGAGCCGGCGTCGGTTGAGAACATCGCCCAGCGGCACGAGGAGGAAGATCCCTAGCGCGTATCCGAATTGGGTGACGGTCACCAACAACGCGGCGCTCGATGACGAGACGCCGAGGGATGTGGCGATAATCTCGAAAAGTGGCTGGGACAAGTAGAGATTGCCGACAGCCAGCCCTGCTGCAATCGCGAAGATGACTGTTTTAGCCGGGGTCATCCGATGGTCGGACTTGGTAAATTTTTTTGACATGGTAGAACCTCCTTCTAGTCTAACTCCTCAATTTTTACTGAAGTTGTGAGAGCTTCGTCTAATACTATGGCAACTGTTTCTTTCACTTTGTTTTATATTTCTTTCAGACTGCTTCCCCTATTAATGGTTCTTACTTTATATGACTTATCATTGGTCTTAAAAATACCAGCCCTAAACCAATTATAAGCATACGATCTTCGCGTAACACGAAGTCAATAGGTTTGAATTTTTATAACACCTCCTTTGTAATTCGATATTGTAAAATTGTTCGGATTCCTCTTTGCTCTTTACATGAGTTATCATGTTATTTAATTTCAGACCCTGGAACCTTGAACAATTGTAAATATACAACTTTCGAGTAACACGAAGTCAATAATGGTAAATTAAGTTTTCCATGTTCTGCATCAGGGGTTTACAATCTTAGGAACTTAAAGTATTATCACTTTATCACCTTCGAGTTACACGAGGTCAATGATTTTATATAAAATAATTCAAACTGAAGAATGAGGAGGGCCACATGTATACTGTAAAAGAAGTTGCCAAACTACTTGACCTAACTGAACACACCGTTCGCTTCTATACTGATAAGGGATTAGTTCCAAGTTTACAGCGTGATAAAAATAATAATCGTATTTTTAATGACGACTCTATAAATTGGCTTAGAGGCTCAAAATATTTAAAAAAATGTGGTATGTCAGTGGAAGACATCAAAAAATATGTAGACTTGTGTTTGGAAGGCGATTCTACCATTCAGGAACGTTATGAAATGATATTTAAGCAAAAAGAAATTGTTCTAGCTCAATTAGAAGAAATAAAATTAATGGCAGAATATATTACTAATAAAGAAAAACACTACCGTGACATTATAAATCAAGTGATTCCGGATGATACCAATCCTGCCCATTGGCAAAATAATGAAAATGGCAATTCATCCTGCTCATTGGTAAAAGAGAAAATGCCGATTGCTCATTAATTATTGCTAATTGTAATGGTTCACTATTATGCTGTTATGAAATTGTTCTTTCTCACAGAAGAAAAGTCGATGATCCTTATGGAAAATCGGCTTTTTTTAACTTTGTGAAGAAATATACATAAACTAACCTGTCCGTTAGTTTAAGTGCAATCCTTCACAATTTATGGATCGACATGTGAAAGATAAATGAATTTTTCCGATTTTCCAAGTATTCTTACCTTACAATGTGTATGTTTAAGAAAGGAAGGGGGTGTTATATGGAAAGAGAAAAAGTACAACCTCATTGTATGGTTTGTAGGAAACCATTTAAAAGAAACGAACAAGTTCACACTGATACCATGGCTACACAAATACAGCATGCAAAATATTTTATTTACAAAGCTGAATTTATTAAAGATACCGGTACATATGAAGAAATTGTTAATAAGTATCCAGATTACAAGAGGTCATTTATTGTTTCTGATAAACCTATTACTAATTTAATGGTCGTTACTGCTCTTAAAGGAAAGGATTAATTTAAAGTTACGAAAAGGATTCAGATTAATCTATGGTTCCTTTTTTTATCTCTAATGGTTTCCTCCATAGTGCCATTTACCGTCTTCAATCTGAGGAAGAATGCCCCTTATGTAGACCTTAAGCTCTTCAGGCAACTCATCCTTCTCTAGCTCATCAAGCGTGAAATAAATGATCTGTGGAGCTGCTGTATCCATTACTTGGACTTGAATTTGTGATTGACCTTTTATATCGAAAACCTTTTTTGTCAACATAATGTGATATGACATGAAATCACCTCACATACGTTATATACGAATATACGTTCCTATTGTTTGATACAAAATTAAAAAACCTTCCAAAAAGGAAGGCTGTATCACACGGAACATCTCAATTATATTTTTTTTGGTCTTTTAATACTAGTAGTGAACAACACTCCACATGTGCTGTCTGCGGGAACATATCCACTGGCTGCATGTATTTGACTTCATATTTTGAACTCAACGTTTGAATGTCCTTTGCTAGCGTTGAGGGGTTACATGAGACATACACCAGTTTTTCTGGTTTTACCTGCAGGATGGTTTGAAGAAGTTGATTGTCTAGACCGGTTCTGGGCGGGTCTACTACGATAACATCTGGCTTCCAACCCTTTTTGACCCATTTCGGTAAAACTTCTTCTGCTTTCCCAGGAACATATTTCGTATTGGTGAACCCATGGCGTTTTGCATTTTTCTTGGCGTCTTCAATCGATTCGGGAATGACATCCATTCCGCGTACTTCTGCCGCTTGGTCTGCGAGCCATAATCCGATCGTTCCGACACCGCAGTATGCATCCACCACTTTTTCTTTCCCTGTCAGCCCTGCTACTTTTTTTACTTCATCATATAGCTTTACGGTTTGCAGAGGATTTAGTTGAAAAAAGGTTCTAGCTGATAATTCAAATTGAAGGTCCCCTAAGGTTTCCTGAATGAATTCATTGCCGGCAAGCGCCATTGTTTCATTTCCAAAAATCAATGAAGTCTTCTGGCCATTGATATTTTGCACAATGGACTTAATATTCGGAAGCCTTTTTTGAATTTCCTTTATGATAAGTTCCTTTTTCGGTAAGTCCTTCTGTGTGGTAATCAAAACAACCTGAAGTTCACCTGTTTGGATTCCAACACGAGTCACAATCGTTCGAACAATGCCTTTTCGTGTTTTTTCATTATAAATAGGAATTTGCAGGTCTTCGAGAATTTTTTTAACAGCAGCTACAGCCTCATTGGTTTGGGAATGCTGAACAGCACAATGCTCAATGTCGATGAGCTGATGAGAATTTAACCCATATAATCCCGCTAGCACTTTCCCGTTCTTGGCGGCAACTTGAAAACTGCTCTTATTACGATATCCCCATGGGTCTTCCATTCCGATTGTATCGCGGATATCCAACTGGTCTACTTTTAGTTTTGTATGGCGTTCAAGCGATTGAATGATAATATCGCGTTTTTCTTTTAATTGCTGCTCGTATTTTAAATGCTGAAGCTGACAGCCGCCGCATTGCTCATAGAACGGGCATGGAGGCTGAACCCGGTGTGGTGATGCGATCCGGATCTTTTTGATTTTTGCCTCTGCAAATTTCGGATTAATTTTGGTTGCCTCAACTACTACCTCTTCCCCCGGAAGGGCGCCAGGCACAAATACAACTTGTTTTTTAAAATAACCCACACCTTCCCCGTTAATTCCAAGTCGTTTTATCGTCAGTGGAAAGGTTTGTTGCGGTTTAATTTTTATGGCTTGCTCATTTTTCATTGAATTCACTCCAAATTACTGCCTATATCATTCCCGTATTATAGCATGTTTACATGAAAAGACCGAATTTCATCCCATCGAAATTCGGTTCCTTCGTGTTACCCTTTAAAATCATCCAGACTTTTAAATTTATACCCTCTCTTTTTCAAGTCTTTAATGACTTTTTCAAGGGCATCCGCGTTATCCTTTGATACCGTGTGTAAAAGAAGCACACTGCCAGGATGAATTTGTTTCATAATATTATCGTACGAATACTGCCAGCCTCTTTGCGCATTCACATTCCAGTCAACAAAAGCCAATGACCAGAAAACATGCGTGTAGCCTTCTTCCTTCGCTATCTGCATCGTTCTCTCGCTAAAAACTCCCCGCGGCGGGCGCAGATACTTCATTTCCTTTTGCCCCGTTAACTCAGTTGTTTTTTCTTTAACGGTTCTGAGCTCTTCACGGATTTTTTCATCACTGATTTGTGTCATATCCGGATGATGCCAGGAATGGTTTCCGATAATATGGCCTTCTTTTACCATCCGCTTCGCCAAATCCGGCTGGGACGTTAAATAATGCCCTGTCACAAAAAATGTAGCTGGTACCTTCTCCTTTTTTAATACATCCAGTACCTTCGGTGTATACCCTTGCTCATAGCCGTTGTCAAACGTTAAGTATAAAGTCTTTTTGTTCGGATTTCCTTTATAAAAGGCCCCGTATTTCTCAAGCAGTTCATTATACTGTGCACCGGCATCCGGCGGCTGCTCATTTACCGCCTTCTTAAAACCCCAATGAATCGGCTGATTCGAAACCGCCCCTGCATTGATAGGACACAGTCCAAAAACCAACACTAAACTAAGGATGGACAATAATCTTTTCATCCATGTTCCCCCTATTTTTGTTTTTATTAGTGTTTGTTTGGAGGTGAAAAACATGATTAGCAGTTAAAGGAAAATATTTTGGCTGGTGGTAAATCCGGTCACTGGTATTACCCGTCCATTGGAGGTCTAGGGAGGATAATACTTCGGTTGTTATTCTCGAGGAAGGAAGATGAAGAAATCCCCTTATTTCGGAGTTAGTAAAGGTAGGTTTATGGATTAGAAAATAATCGAATATCCCTTGTATGTGAGCTGTTTTTGAAAGACATTGACAAGAAGGACACTGCCACTTTCCCCTATTGTAAATCATCGGTAAAAATAAACAGTTGGGACAATGAACGCCGGTTAATACCTCATTATTAGAAATTTGAAACATCTCTAAAATATTTGTTTCGCTCGGTGTATGTTTTTTTAACAGTAGCCTTCTTATTTTTGCAATTGTTTGCGGATCTATCCTATCTCCTTTAAATGCTTTTTCCAGTTTGCTGATTAAACCACTGACCTTAATGACTTTATTTTGGGCCTCTTTATAATCAGGGCTAATGTTAATTTCCGTAGAATTCCTAGTAAAAACAACGAAATTATCTATCGGCAAGTAAGGGACTTGATTGCCATTAAGTAAGTAAAAGAGTAAAAGTTTATGACGATTGGCTTGTGAAACCGGGTTTTCATACACTTCTCTTTTATCTATCCCTTCTTGAACCATTTGAAGGGGATCTATTTGGATTGTTCCAGAGTGATTTTTTCCTTCAAGCATGAAGATTTGAGAGGAGAGCAGAAGAAAATCGATTTGAAAGAAGCTGTTTCCGGCCGGCAGCCGAAGATTGTGGAAAATGTGATATTTTTCTTTTGGTATTTGGCTTAGATAATAATTAATCGCTTTTTCACCATTGTATCCCGATCGAAGGATTTTAATTTTCTCATCAACTTCCGGCAGCTTATGATGATTCTTCACCAATCTTCCTCTTAACGCCTCCGATTGTAATAACTTTTTAGGTATCTGAAACTCTTTATCAAACAAAATATCCTCTCCCTTCGTTTGTTAAAGGTAAAGATTCTCTGTTGATTTAAGTTTTCCTATCGATGTTGATGTAATTTTGTTAACATTCTATGTCTATTTTCTCTCTTTCCGAAAAAATCACTTTGGCTTTTACATGATTTGTGGCATCTTCTACGTGTTTTGGGGAAACTTCTACATAAATCCTCCCACCTTCTACGTAAATTTCGCTACCTTCTACATTTCAGTGAACCATCCGAAAAAATCAATTTGGCTTTTACATGATTTGTGGCATGTTCTACGTATTTTGGTTGGACTTCTACATCAATCCTCCCACCTTCTACGTAAATTTCACTATCTTCTACATTTCGGCATACCAACCAAAAAAACCAATTTGGCTTCTACACGATTTGTGGCATCTTCTACGTATTTTTGGGGAACTTCTACATAAATCCTCCCACCTTCTACGTAAATTTCGCTATCTTCTACATTTCGACGCACCAACCGAAAAAACCAATTTGGCTTCTACACGATTTGTGGTATGTTCTACGTAATTTTGTTGGACTTCTACATAAATCCTCCTACCTTCTACGTAATTTTCGCTATCTTCTACATTTCAGCGCACCAACCGAAAAAATCAATTTGGCTTCTACACGATTTGTGGCATGTTCTACGTATTTTGGTTGGACTTCTACATTAATCCTCCCACCTTCTACGTAAATTTCGCTGCCTTCTACATCGGCATACCAACCAAAAAAACCAATTTGGCTTCTACACGATTTGTGGCATGTTCTACGTATTTTGGTTGGACTTCTACATTAATCCTCCCACCTTCTACGTAAATTTCGCTGCCTTCTACATTTCGGCATACCAACCAAAAAAACCAATTTGGCTTCTACACGATTTGTGGCATGTTCTACGCATTTTGGTTGAACTTCTACATTAATCCTCCCACCTTCTACGTAATTTTCGCTGCCTTCTACATTTCGGCGGACCAACCGAAAAAGCCAATTTGGCTTCTACATGATTTGTGGCATCTTCTACGTATTTTGGTTGGACTTCTACATAAATCCCTCCACCTTCTACGTAAATTCGCTATCTTCTACATTTCGGCGCACCATCCGAAAAAGTCAATTTGGCTTCTACACGATTTGTGGCATGTTCTACGCATTTTGGTTGAACTTCTACATTAATCCTCCCACCTTCTACGTAAATTTCGCTATCTTCTACATTTCGACGCACCAACCGAAAAAGCCAATTTGGCTTCTACATGATTTGGGGCATGTTCTACGCATTTTGGGGGAACTTCTACATAAATCCTCCACCTTCTACGTATTTAGGCAGAACTTCTACATAAAACCCAACACCTTCTACATTCCCCTCCCCCACCCCCCAAAAGAAGGGCACCCCCTGGGCGCCCTCCATAAACTACTCTTATTTAAATACCGGCTCTTTAAATTGAGCTAATTTTTCTAATGAAGATTTATCTACGTCTGCATGCAAACTGTTGCCATGGGAGTCCATGGTCACGACGGCTGTGAACCCTTCTACGCGCAGGTGCCACATCGCTTCAGGGATACCAAATTGCATTAAATCTACACCTTCAACGGATTTGATACAGTCTGCATAGTACTGTGCAGCTCCACCGATAGCATTTAAATAAACTCCGCCATGTTCCGCCAAAGCAGCTAATGTCTTAGGTCCCATTCCGCCTTTACCGATTACGGCGCGGATACCAAACTTCTTCATAATATCACCTTGATAAGGCTCTTCGCGGATACTAGTCGTTGGGCCGGCCGCTTTAACATGCCAAACACCATCTTTGTCTTTTAACATAACTGGACCACAGTGATAAATAATTTGACCGTTCAAGTCTACCGGTGAATCATGGTCAGATAAATACTTGTGGATCGCATCACGGCCCGTGTACATCATACCGTTAATTCGAACCACATCTCCTACCTTCAACCCGCGGATTTGCTCTTCGGTAATTGGTGCTTGAAGAGTGATGATTTCCTCTTCCTCAACAGAAGCAGCTGTTTCCTTTTCGGCAAAGTCGATGAACTCTCCGTCTTGGTACATCCACTCGTTAATTTCACCCGTTTCAGGGTTAACGCTTACACCCATGCGGCGGAATGCCCAGCAGTTATAAGCAACGGAAACATAGAAACTAGCTGGAATTCGGTTCATCACACCCACTTTACAGCCAAGCAATGTTGCTTCGCCGCCAAAGCCCATGGTACCGATCCCAAGTTTATTTGCATTTTCTAACACATACTCTTCTAAACGAGCCAAATCTTCATTTGGATTGACATCATCCAATGAACGGAATAATTGCTCTTTTGCCAAATCATATCCTGAGGAACGGTCACCGCCGATTCCGACTCCGATAAATCCGGCGCTGCAGCCCTGTCCCTGTGCCTGGTAAACTGAGTGCATAATACATTTACGAATGCCATCAAGGTCACGACCGGCACGGCCAAGTCCTTCTAATTCACATGGGAGACTGTATTGAATGTTTTTATTTTCACAGCCGCCGCCTTTTAAAATTAAACGGACATCAATATAATCTTTTTCCCATTGGTCAAACTTCATAACTGGAAGTCCTGCTCCTAGATTGTCACCGCTATTTTCCCCTGTTAGCGAGTCAACGGAGTTTGGACGCAATTTTCCTTCTTTTGTAGCAAGAACAATCGCATTTTTAATCGCTTCTTTAATCTCTAATTGGTTTACACCAACCGGAGTTTTGATTTTGAACGTCGGTAAGCCAGTATCCTGACAAATTGGCGATACCTGCTCGTCTGCCATTTTAATATTGTTCGTGATGGTTGCAAGGCTCATTGCCGCTCTTGTACCCGCATTTTCCTTTTCCTTAGCAGCCTTTACCGCACGGCGAACGTCCTTCGGAAGCTTCGTAGAAGTTTCAACCACCAGCTTGAACATACTCTCTTGAAATTTCTGAATATCCACTATAAAGTACCCCTTTCCCCATGTCCCCATATCATCTATTTTAAAAATTACAATTATTTGACGATTATTATTATACTCCTATAAACACGCGATTTAAAGGATAAGCTTTTACCAAAAAAAAGAGAGCCTGTAATTTATACAGACTCTGGAACTTCCCGATTATTAAATTCACGGCATTTGGATTCAATTTCATCAATCATTTTAATTAAATAATCGATATCATCAAGATCCGTATCTTCTGGATCAATGGCATCAAGAACATCCATAAACATATTTAAACGATGCTTCAAAAAATCAACCTGTGTATTTTTATCATGAGTAGGACTGCCCAAATACAATCGCTCCTTTCATCAATGTCCTTTATCCTATCGAAACCTTAAGGGTTTTGCAACCCATTACCTTTATTTTGTCCATAAAAAAAACCCCTACTATAGAAGCAGGAGTTATTAATTTACCATTACCTAGGTCTTTCCGAAGCAGCAAATCCAAAGGATACATGATCCTGTACCGGGATCCAGGCGCCGATTCCCTGTGATGTTACATTTTTGACGACGATCATTTTCTTATTGCCCTTCAACATCAAATAAACCTCACCATAGGTCACTTTTCCTTTTTCATTCACAGCTGGAGCGTAAGCGTACAAATAGCCTAAACGATTGACCGGAATATTATAAACATGATCATTCTTTGTCCCGGCACCAATAATCGTATCAAAGGAAAGTGGAAGCTGGGTTTTTTCCATGGCTTTTAAAAGCATCATTTTTTTAACATCTTCGACGTTTGGTATTTTTGCTGTTAATCCGCCGCGGACAATCTTTTGTGCTTCTTGAACATATTTAATTTGATACGGTACTTTTCCGCCGCGATTATCGTAATAGTTTGTATTTATTTTTTGATATTCCCAATTCGGAGAGGTTTCCGTTGATTCGTAGTTTAACGGCCATTGGCCAAGGTAAACAATTGCCCGGTAACCCAGAGCAAATGGCGTGCTGTTAACACTAGACTCGTTTAACATCCGAATGAGGTCTGGATTCTCAATCTTAATTTTAGATGAATCTAACAATTTTTTCGTTAATTCACTTGGCTGCAATGTCGGTAAATCTTGTGTTGAATTGGGATACGTATTTTCCTTCGTGATATTGCGAACGGAAGGCGGAACTTGATACTTAACTTGCTCCTTTGGAGCTGCCACTTTTTCAGCAGATACAATTTGTAATGAAGAAAACATCAATAACATTGTCATAAGGACAGCGATTCTTGTTTTCAAAATAAGCTAACTCCTTTCACACTTTTTCAGTAATAATGATTATAGTGTTTTCGGAGTTGAAAAATTTTATCCATTTGCTCAATTATTTTCAATATTTCTCTTGAAGGTTTTTCTCTAGAAAATTTTTTAATAACTTTTCAAAAAATGGGAAAAATAACTGGATTGATGGACCAACGGTAAAGGTAATAATAATCGTTCCTAAACCAATCGGTCCCTTTAGAAATAAAGCTGGGATCAACGCAGTAATTTCTCCAATGGTTTTGGCGGCCATTAAATTCACTCGGAAGCGTTCCTTGACAGCCAGCATAAACCCATCAATGGGACTGATGGGGAATTTCGCCTGCAAATAAATTGCTGCACCAAGGCCGATAATGATGATTCCAAGCAGCAGGGTAACCAGCTTCAATAGGAACCCTGTCACTTTCCAGTTATCAAAGATGAGCAGCATCCAAAAATCAACCATTGAACCAATTACAATAATGGTTAATAGCGATAGAAATTCAGGTCTTTTCTTTATTAAAATGGCGTTAACAAAGATTAATACCGCACCGTCAATCATAACCCATATACCGATGGTTAAACCGATCCATTCAGTTAAAGCCACATTAAGGGCATCCCAAGCACCTGCCCCCAATTCCGCTCGAATGGTTAAGCAGACTCCAAAGGTCATAATGAAGATACCAATAATAAAAAATAAAAAGCGAAAGAAAATGACCATTTTTTTCTCCTTAAAAAAATAATAATCAGAACATTTACAAAATTCAATCTCTGGTGTATAATGTACTTAACCTTAAAAAAGGAGGGCAGATATCAATCGACTAACCATTATCATTAAGGAGGTTGGGATTCCACTCATATATGAAATTCAACACTCGTGTTTTACTACCATAACTAAACATGAAGGTTGGTGATTGATGGACCCAAGAGCAAGCGATTGATTTTTTACCCAAACTTAAATAATGCTTGAATATTATAGCACATGTTTTACCACGTACATCGAAAAGTGAGACTCTGAGTCCCCGGACTCAGAGTCTTTCGTTTGTTTATATAAACCTGTTGATTTCCGCTCCAGGCACTTCGTTGTCCTAGGGCGTTCCGGGGAGCCTCCTCGGCGCTAAAGCGCCTGCTGGGCTCCCCCAGCCCCGTACTCCCGCAGGACATTGAATGAGCATCCTCGAATCTGCCTACGCACGAAGAAAATGCGGAGTATTTTCAATGATCTCGTGCCTTCCGCTCCAATCAACTTTACACTTCCTTTATAGAAGAAAAAATCCAATTCCCATGATGACGTAGGCAGCCAGTAAGGTTAAACCTTCGAACCAGTTGGATTCTCCGTCATTTGAGATCACGACCATCAGTAAAACAGAAGTAACCATTGAGATTAACTCAGGCATGGTAAATACTAGCGGCATTGTTTTTTCAAAAAATAGTGAAATTAGGACAAGTACCGGTGCGACAAACATGGCAATTTGCAGAGTAGAGCCAATGGCAATTTCTACGGCAATATCCATTTTATTCTTGAAGGCCATAACAATCGCTGAGGCATGTTCGGCCGCATTACCGACAATGGCTACAATAATAACCCCGATAAACAGTTCAGTCCAACCAAACGATTCGGCTACATATTCGAACGTATGCACGAGATTCTCAGAGATATAGGCAACAGCAACTGTAGCAGCTAAAAGCACAAGAATCGCTTTTCCTTTTCCCCACTCTGGCACCTCATCATGATGTGCTGCTTCATTTTCACTTTGATATACCCCGCGATGGGTGACCAATTTAAAGAATAAGGCAGCAAGATAAAGTAAAATTAAAATTACGGAAATCCCAATACTTAAGGATAATGTTCTTGATTCATTCATATCCATCGAAAAAACTTCAGGCACCACGAAGGCTACAATAACGGCGAACATCAACAGACCTGAATTATGCCTGGCATCATGGACATTAAAGGTTTGACGTTTGAACTTTAACCCGCCTACAAAAAAGGAAAGACCTGCAACAAGCAAAAGGTTCCCAAGGACAGAACCCGTTAAGGAAGCAAGAACGACTCCCACTAATCCTTCCCTTAAGGCAAAAATAGAAATGATTAATTCGACGGCGTTCCCAAAAGTGGCGTTTAACAGACCGCCAATCCTTGGTCCAGCCACAATTGCCAGACTTTCCGTTGCCCGCCCCATATAACTCGCCAATGCGATAATCGAAACACAGTACACAGTAAAAAGAATCATGGTTGGCCAATGCATTAACGTTCCGATCACCGAAAGAGGGACGCCAATGAAAGTCAACAGCATAAAAATCTTACTCATTTGAATACCTCCTAAATTTTAACTATATTACATATAAATTCCACCACCAATGAGGTTACACTATTTGTTCCCGTTGTAAAAGAGTCTCAAACAACAATATTTTTCTTGCAAAAGGATGGGTTTCTCGTTACCATCATTTAGGAAATCTACATTTTTTTAAGTTGAGGGCTATTTATGAAAAAGAGCTATTTCCGGTTTTGGATTTTAGTAGCGATTGTCGCTATTTCTGGTTTTTCTCAAGGAATGCTTCTGCCGCTGATCGCGGTTATTTTTGAAAAAAGCGGGGTTTCCTCGTCATTAAACGGTTTAAATGCGACTGCTTTATATATCGGAATATTGTTAGTATCACCATTTATGGAAATGCCATTACGAAAGTACGGGTATAAACCAGTGATTATTGCTGGCGGCGGGCTCGTGGTCGGAGCACTCGCCCTGTTTCCTTTATGGAAAAGCTTCTGGTTTTGGTTTTTCCTGCGATTACTCATTGGAATTGGTGATCATTCCTTACATTTTGCAACACAAACCTGGATTACATCCTCTTCTCCGAAAGAAAAAAGAGGCAGAAATATTTCATTATATGGACTGTTTTTTGGGATTGGTTTTGCCACTGGACCATTAATGACGCCGTTAGTGAATGTGAATGAAGCTTTACCCTTTATTATTTCATCCGTCTTTTGTTTCATAGGCTGGTTGTTTGTGTTTTTACTCCAAAATGATTTTCCGGAGCAGGAAGTGGAGATCAATTCTTTTTTCAATACGATTAAGCGTTTTAAAAACGCGATGAAGTATGGCTGGATTGCCTTTTTACCACCGTTCTGCTATGGATTTTTAGAATCATCCTTGAACGGCAGTTTCCCTGTCTATGCGTTAAGAAGTGATATTAATGTAGCCAGTGTATCTATCGTACTAACAGCTTTTGCAGTTGGGAGTATTATCACACAGCTGCCATTAGGGGTTTTAAGTGACCAATATGGCAGGAGGAACATCCTAATCATCGTTCTTCTGCTAGGATTTTTGAGTTTTACATCCGCTAGTATATTTGAAGATTCCTTTATTGGGTTGTTCACCAGTTTTCTGATTTCTGGCATGGTCGTAGGTTCGACTTTTTCTCTCGGAATTAGTTATATGACGGATCTCGTGCCAAAGAACTTATTGGCAACAGGAAATTTACTGTGCGGTATCTTTTTCAGTATTGGCAGTTTGAGCGGTCCGATCATTGGCGGGTTGTACATTCAATACTTTGAAAATATCAGCTTCTTCTATATTATTAGTACGATGCTGCTGATTTTGGCGATTATGATTTATATGTTTGGAAAAAAGACATATAGTGTGGCTGAAGCAAATAAATCATAATCACAAGGAGCATTTTTATATCCTCAACATAATATATATGATAAAATTAAAATAATTATAAATTTAGCTTTGGATTACTGCTGTCATCGCATTTGATGACAGCTTTCGTGTTTTTTAAGGGTATTGAATATGATTATTTTTCTCAATTAGAAAATCAAAGGAGGGAATTTTATGAATCCAGAAGCAAAAACTCTTTCAAAAGGAATACCTCATGTTGGATGGCTTGAAAAAATAAATCCCCACGCCGAATTAATTGCGGCAGGGATTAGTGGTGTTTTCATCGCTGCAGGCTGGGTATTCAATCATTTTGGTGATAACGCGGCATCTATCATCGCCTATTTATTAGCCTTTGTCATTGGTGGATTTGCGAAAGCAAAAGAAGGCATTGAAGCGACAATTGAAAATAAAGAGCTAAATGTAGAAATGTTAATGATTTTTGCAGCGGTAGGTTCGGCCATCATTGGGCACTGGACAGAAGGTGCGATTCTAATCTTTATTTTTGCTGTAAGTGGAGCATTAGAAACGTACACGATGAATAAAAGCCATAAAGAAATTTCCTCCCTTATGGAACTGCAGCCCGAGGAAGCCCTTCTGTTTTCTAATGGAGTGGAAAGACGTGTGGCCGTTTCCGAATTGAAGGTGGGTGACCACATTCTCATTAAACCAGGGGAACGGGTCCCAGCGGACGGAATTATTATCAACGGTCAAACCAACATTGATGAGGCAGCCATTACAGGTGAAAGCATGCCTGTCTCAAAAGGCAGCGAGAATGAGGTGTTTGCCGGTACAGTTAACCTAACCGGAGCTATAACTGTCCGAACGACCAAAGCCAGCAACGAAACACTTTTTCAAAAAATTATTGAGCTCGTTCAATCGGCCCAAAGTGAAAAATCCCCATCACAGCTTTTTATTGAACGATTCGAAGGAAATTATGTCAAAACGGTTTTAGCGGTAGTTTTACTGATGATGTTCCTTCCGCATTTCTTGCTCGGATGGACTTGGAATGAATCGTTTTACCGGGCCATGATTTTACTAGTCGTAGCCTCTCCTTGTGCCCTGGTCGCATCCATTATGCCTGCTACCTTATCAGCAATTTCAAATGGGGCAAAACGCGGGATTTTAGTAAAGGGCGGAGTTCATTTAGAAAATTTAAGCCAACTGCAGGCGATTGCCTTTGACAAAACAGGAACGTTAACGAAGGGGAAGCCGGAAGTAACCGAAGTGATTGTAAGTGAAGGATTTGTGAAGGAAGAAATATTGTGGAAAGCGGCCTCGATTGAAAATCAATCGAACCATCCTCTGGCACAGTCGATTGTGAAATACGTTAAGAACCTGACAAAACGGGATTTCCTTCAGCCGCAAAGTCTTGAAGACGTTCCTGGCTATGGAGTAAAGGCGGTAATGAACGGGGAACAGTGGAAAATCGGCAAGGCCGAGTTTGTTGGAAAAGAGGATGCCAAAAGGTTTGCGGATGGTAAAGCAGAAGAATTAGCCGGCAAGGGAAATTCACTTGTATTTATTCAAAAGGATGGCAACATTACTGGGGTCATTGCATTAAAAGACGTAGTGAGAAAAGAAACCAAACTTGCCATTGAAGATTTGAAAAAACAAGGTATTTATACCGTTATGCTTACTGGTGACAGTGAAAGAACAGCCAAAGCGATTGCTTCTGAAAGCCATGTTGACCAGTTTTTTGCAGAATGTTTGCCGGAACATAAAGTGGAACAAGTGAAAATATTAAAGGAAAAGTATAAAACGATTGCCATGGTTGGAGATGGGATTAATGATGCTCCAGCACTGGCCACTGCCAATATTGGAATTGCGATGGGAGAAGGAACGGACGTTGCTCTTGAAACAGCCGATGTGGTCTTAATGAAAAACGACCTGCCGCGAATTGCGGAAGCGATTCGCCTTTCCCAGCGAATGAATCGGATTATTAAGCAAAATGTCATTTTTTCGATTACTGTCATTATGGTGTTAATATCCTCTAACTTCTTTCAGATTCTAGATTTACCATATGGGGTAATTGGTCACGAAGGCAGTACGATTCTCGTCATCCTTAACAGCCTCAGACTGCTAAAGAATTAAAGACCGGGCCATTTAAGCCCGGTCTTTTTTTTCAACTAGTGATAGCTGTTAGATCCGTTTGCAGATCCTGATGTTTTATTTCCTTTGCTACCCTTGCTTTTTTGCTTTGTGCTGCCGTCTTTTTTTGTATGCTTTGTCATGATAATCCCCCCAATGTTTGTTCTTGTTCCCCACTTATATTGTGAGCAAAAGGATGGATTTCATGAAGGAAAAATCAGGAGAACTATTTAACAGTTTTGTTTATTTTTCTCACTGTAAAAGGCGTTAATTTCGCCTCCGATGATGATGATAAACCCAGATATGTATAACCAAATTAACAAAACGATTATCGCTCCAATGCTTCCATATGTCAGCGAAAAATTATTAAAGTTCCCCACATAGAAAGATAAGGCATACGACGAGAGAATCCATCCGACAGTCGCAAAGGCAGCACCAGGAAAACCACTTCGGCACCTTAATTTCACATTGGGTGCAATCCAATATAAACCTGTAAAAATGAGAAACAAAATGAGTGCACTAACAATGAACCTTAACATATTCCAGATACGGAGAAATTCCTCCGTGAAACCAAATTGAGAAGAGAGGAATAGACCAATTTCTCTGCCGAATATCGGTAATAACACCGCTACAATAAATACCAGCAGCATTCCAAAGGTAAGTACAATAGACATGGCTCTGGCAACAATAAATGAACGGCTTTCTTCAACATTGTAAGCTTTGTTAAAGGCTCTAACCAAAGCATGTATACCATTGGAGGCTGACCAAAGGGTGCCGATGATACCGAATGAAAGCAATCCGCCACGTCTGTTTTCCATGACATCATTCACATTTTTTTCAATTAATTCCATCGTATCCGGCGGTGCAAACTCGCGAATACTTCCTAAAAAGTCAGGGTATGGAATTGGAAGATACGGCAATAACGTAAAAATAAAAATTAGAAGCGGAAAAAGTGACAGTAGAAAAAAATAAGCCAACTGAGCGGATAAACCTGGTATGTCATCCTCTTCAATTCTGTGCCATAGTAATCTTAATAAAGATGACCGCACATTTCCTTGTTTCCCCACTACTTACACCCCTCCTTTACTTCATTTATTTATCGAATTGATTCACACTTAAGAGATCATTAACCGAATCATTCTCTTCGTTTTTTGAAAAAGTCTCTTTTGTTTCTTTTACAATTTCCTTCACTTGCGGAGTTAATTCACGAATTTCATCTACTTTACCGGTTATATAGGAAATATCCTCACTTACCTGTTCAAAGGTTGTCCTTATTTTTTCGGCTGTTTCCTTTACCTGCTCTGTAATCTCACTAGGATGGCGCACAATATAAGAAACTTGCTGGTAAACTTTTGAGGCATTTTTTTTCATGGCTTGCCGCGTTTGTTTGTCAAGCAGGCTTAGCGCCCCGCCAGCAATGGCTCCATACAACATGCCTTTCCAAAATTTATTCTCACTCATCTTCTAACCTCTCCTTCTGAACATTTTTATCATGAAAGTACATGACCACTCCTTCTATTTTGCTTTATGGCTGCTGGGATTTGCAAGTTTCCGCCTGCTTTGGAGTCCTCTTATTATATCTTTACCCTGATTCATGCAGGGGAAAACCAAGTTTAGGTTGACATCTCTAAGTAGAAATGGAAAGATGAAATTACGAATTCGGAAAGGGTGTCAGGATGAACTTATCAGAAAAAACGACTGAAAATGTTGAGTTTATGATCGAGCAAATCAAAGAAAAACTTAAGGTATTAAACCTCGGAGCGATTAAACCTTCTCACTTTGATGAAGAAATGTATGAGGAATTAAAAGAAATTTATGAAATGGTCATGAAGAAGCCTACCTTTAGTCCTAATGAAATGCAGGCAATTGTTGAGGAACTTGGGAGCTTACGTAAAAATAAGTAAAACAGATCGGCTAAAGCGATCTGTTTTTTATTTATCTTGTTCAGTTAGAATCATGACACCATCTTTGGTAATGGCAATCGTATGTTCATATTGAGCGGAGTACTTGCCGTCGATGGTTCGGGCTGTCCAGCCATTAGCGTCCATCTTCGTTTGATATGCCCCGATATTGACCATCGGTTCAATCGTAAAAACCATGCCCTCTTTAATTCTTGGTCCTTTCCCAGGCAATCCATAATGCGGTACATCTGGTTTCTCATGAATGACTGCCCCAATTCCATGACCAATAAAATCGCGTACAACTGAAAATCCCTCGGCTTCTACATAGGTTTGAATGGCATGTCCGATATCCCCAATCCGATTTCCAGGCACCGCCGCCTCGATTCCTTTATATAAGGCTTTCTTAGTCACCTTTAGCAAATGTTCAGTTTCCTCCGAAACCTTTCCAACTGGATAAGACCAAGCGGAATCAGCCAGACTTCCATTGTAGTTTACCACCATATCAATTGTTACAATATCACCTTCTTTTAATGGATCTTTTCGAGGAAAACCATGGCACACCTCGTCATTGATACTGGCACATGTAGCATATTTGTAGCCTTTATATCCCTTTTGCTGGGGGACAGCCTGATGTTTTTCTAAAAATTGCTCTACAAACTCTTCGATTTCCCAAGTTGTGATACCCGGTTTAACCATCTTTGCGATTTCTTTATGACAAGCAGCGAGGATTTCTCCTGCCTTTTTCATTGCATCGATTTCACGCTGTGATTTAAGTACAATCATCATCTTCCCTGCCTTTTTAAATTATAATACCTATTCTATTCCATCAACTTCATGTATGGTGAAAGAATCTGTTTTCTCCTCATAATCTTGCATACTACTATAGTAATATTGAAACACTCTTTAATATTATCGCTAATAGATATTTTTTTCAAAATTATCGTCGCTTTGTTTTATTCCCAACGTATTTGACATAAAATATTATTAAATTAAATGTTCTTAATATGGAACTTTTTTATGCTTTTTGGTAAAATTATTGTAGAAACAAAAATAAATAGGTGTGTGAGACTCAATGATTGGTGACCGTGTAAAAAAACTTCGTTTAGAAAAAAAAATGTCTCTATCAGAACTTGCTGAACATGCAGGAGTGGCTAAATCATATTTAAGCTCATTAGAAAGAAACCTGCAGCGGAACCCATCCATTCAGTTTCTTGAAAAAATTTCCTCTGTTTTAAATGTACCAGTGGACCATTTAATTCATGACCAGGTAAATAAAGAGGATCTCGATAGTGATTGGATGAACCTTGTTAAAGAAGCGATGAACTCGGGTGTTTCTAAAGAGCAATTCCGTGACTTCTTAGAGTTCAATAAGTGGCGGATTAATCAAAATAGTGAAAACGAATAAATAGGAAAAGCATACTACCATGAGCTGGGAGTATGCTTTCCTTATTTCTTATGTACCTTATCCATTTTTTATGAGTACTCCCTTAACTTCTGCCTGTTGTAGAAACTCCCGGACTGTTTCCTTCGAAATTCCTAATTCTCTCGCTTCTAAGATAAGTGTAAGCCATTCTAAATCCGTTCCCTCAACCCTGTTTTCTGATATTACCACACTGTTCACTCCCAAAATACATTATTCGTATTCCAGGCAACCCGGCCATCATAGTAAAAATACTTACCTTAGATCCTCGGCTTTGCGTCCCTATTTTTCAAAAGGTTTGCCTTTTTCTGTTTTCTCCTGCCAAATAAGTAAAAGATTTTATATAGGACTTTTCATCTAATCAATTATGATATTTTCATTATATCTAGTCCTTATTTAGTAAGGTGTTGTAATTTGTCAGAAAACTATCACTTTTTGAACTTTTCATCACACAAATTATTCCATTTTTCTACAAATTTTATCAAAAGAAACATCGATTTGAGCAAAAACATTAGGAGGAAGTTGGAAAAAGCTGCGAATAAAGGTCGAAATCCCTTTAGCCTTTCAGTTAAAACCCTTAGTTATATTTGTCTAAAAATATGACTTATGACATATAATATTTACAAGTTATAAGTATTCTGAATATTACTATAATTAAAATAAGGGGGAAAGAATGACTATTCTTTACGTATTAAATTATACGATTCCCATTGCCTTCTTAGTATTTTTTGGATTCTTAATTGATCGTATGTGCAGTCCTGAAAAAAGTCATGAAAAAACTAGCGAAGAATGAGTACCGTACATTCTATCGCCAGTTTTTTTATCCCTTTAATTTGGATTGAACCTTTTGTTGATAATTTTTAAATATGGAGGAATTCGTTTTTACCCCTCGTTGAGACATTAAACGGTTAAATCGCAGCAGTTTTTCATTTAATTTTCGTTGAAGATTTTCCTTTTCTGAACGGTCATCACATTTTTTAATCAAATCTTCAATGGTCATCATTTCTTGACGGAGACGGCCCTCCTCTTCCGTGTAACCTGCATTTTTCAGCATTTTATAGGCCATTCTGAGTTCTTCAGGTATGCCAGAAAGGTCTTCCATCTGCATCGGCTTCCCAAATCCAGGCAAATTTTCAAACTCCCCGTCCTTATAAGCCTTTTTAATCTTATCCTCTGAGACAATCTGAAACATATCCATGTTAATGCCTCCTTTTTACTAGGCTATTTTAAAGCTGATTATTAATTTTAAAAGATGTTGATTGGAGCGGAAGGCGCGAGACTCCTGCGGGAGTACGGGTCAGGGGAGACCCCGGAGGCGCTTAAGCGCCGAGGAGGCTCCCCGCACCGCCCGCGGAAAGCGAAGCGCCTGTAGTGGAAATCAACAGACAAATTCACAGAGCCTCTTACTAATTACACTATCTTTATTATAACAACTTCTCTCTTTTTAAAATAATGATATCAACCCAGTGACCGTAATAAATATTCTTTGTTTGGGAATGATACTTTCGAAGACGAAAGGAGTGTTAATAATGGCACGTGGAGAACATTTTAATCATAAAAACAAAAACCATCCGGGGGAATTCCCTAAAGACACTTTAACCGAAAAACGTTCTAAGGAAGCACCCGGTGACGAGGAATTTATTGTTGTTCAAGAAGCTTTTAAAAATAGAGTGGAAGAAGAGTAAAAGGCGTGGCTGCAGCCACGCCTTTTGTTTTATTTTACATTATCATATTGCTGGACCAGTTTTGGCCAATTCAATGTTTTTAACCCTTCAGCCGCCTTCTCGATATCTTTTGAAAAGATCCGGTCCTGCTTGATGGAAGGAACGATTTCTCTTCCGAGCTTATAAAGTTTGTGAGTCTGACTCGCCATTTTCTCTACTCCGCGATATTCCACCGCCTGCATCGCGCAAATGAACTCAATCGCAAGGACCCTTCTTGTGTTTTGGATAATTTGATACGCATGCCTTGAAGCAATGGTTCCCATACTAACATGGTCTTCTTGGTTTGCTGACGACGGGATGGAGTCCACACTTGCTGGGTGTGCCAGCGTTTTATTTTCAGATACTAATGATGCTGCTGCATATTGCATAATCATCGCTCCGGATTGCAAGCCTGGTTCAGGGCTCAAGAATCCCGGCAAATCATTTAATTGTGGATTAACTAGCCTCTCAATCCGCCTCTCAGATATATTGGCAAGCTCCGCGACGGCAATTTTCATAAAATCCATCGCAAAAGCAATCGGCTGTCCATGAAAGTTACCGCCGGATATCACTTTTTCTCCATCTTCAAAAATTAATGGATTATCGGTTGCTGCATTCATTTCAATTTCCAGCTTTTCCTTTACATAATCAAGTGCCTGCCAGCTGGCACCATGCACTTGCGGAATGCAGCGAAGAGAATAAGCATCTTGCACCCGTATTTCGCCCTGCATCGTAGTTAATAAACTGTCGTTTAAATACTTTCTTACCCTTGCTGCTGTTTCAATCTGCTGCTTATATCCTCTTGCAATATGCACTTCCTCAGCAAAGGCATCTATAATTCCATTTAACCCTTCTATTGTCATACTGGCAATCAGTTCACTCTCATATGCCAGCTGCTCGGCCTCTAAGTATCCAATAACCCCCATCGCTGTCATGGCCTGTGTCCCATTAATGAGCGCAAGGCCTTCTTTCGCCTCTAATGTTAACGGCATTATCCCTTCCTGCTGAAGGGCCTGAAGCGAATCCATCCTCTCCCCATGATAAAATACTTCTCCTTCACCAATCAGTACTAAGGCTAAATGTGAAAGCGGAGCTAAATCACCGCTGGCACCAAGTGAACCCTGCTGTGGAATTACAGGAGAAATATCATGGTTCACGAGGGCTAATAAGGTTTCGATTACAATGGGTCTAACACCGGAATATCCCTTCAACAGCGCGTTCGCACGTAAGAGCACCATCGCCTTCGAAACAATCTCTGGAAATGGGTCACCTATTCCGCAAGCATGGGAGCGGATTAAATTTAGCTGTAGTGCCTGTACATGTTCGCGGTCAATCCGAACGTCGCTGAATTTTCCAAATCCCGTATTGATTCCATATACAACCTTTTGTTCAGACACAATTCTCTCAACCGCTTCACGGCTTTTTTTCACTAACTCCATGCTGTTTTCAGCTGCAAATACCTTTTCCTTTCTGTATAGAATCCCCTTCATTTGTTCCAACGTTAAATGATTACCTGTTAACATTACCATGATTCTCACCTCTACCACTTTAATGAAATAAAGAAAGAGGCTGGATTCCACATCACATTAGATTTGGAGTCCAGCCTCTTTTATTAACAAATATTGATTTATGATTATTTTCCTCATTGGGATCAGTCCCTTTCAAAAATCCTATTTTGTTAATAATTATTTTATGTGAGGAAATGCTTGTGTGTCAACTAAATTTTCAGAATTTTAGCACGATAGTACTTTACTACGATAATAAATGAAAGGTGGTCCTTTGATTACAAAAAACTAGATAATTCCGTTATACTGTATAAGGGTAAAAAGAGTTTGCCTTTTAGAAAGGAGTAAATATGAAATCTCTCGTACTAGCAGAAAAACCAAGTGTAGCCAGAGAGCTTGCACGGGTCCTTGGCTGTAACCAAAAACATAAGAGCTATATAGAAGGAAATCAATATATTGTAACTTGGGCATTGGGTCATTTAATCGAACTAAAAATGCCGGAGCATTATGATACAAAATATAAAACCTGGAATTTAGAAGACCTCCCCATCATTCCATCAAAAATGGGATTAAAGGTCATGAAGCAAACCAATCACCAGTTCCGAGCCATCGAGTCATTGGCCAAAAGAAAAGACAT
This sequence comes from Neobacillus sp. Marseille-Q6967, assembly GCF_946151075.1. Classification (GTDB taxonomy): domain Bacteria; phylum Bacillota; class Bacilli; order Bacillales; family Cytobacillaceae; genus Neobacillus. Next base: position 140,934 of record NZ_CAMGZB010000001.1, read on the forward strand.
TAAGGAGTTCATTATTGCAACCGACGCTGGTCGTGAAGGTGAGCTGGTAGCCCGCTGGATTCTTGAAAAAATACATTGGAATAAACCCATTAAGAGATTATGGATTTCCTCGCAAACAGATAAAGCAATCAAAGAAGGCTTTAAACAATTAAAACCAGGAAGTCAATTTGAAGATCTCTATCATTCAGCTGTTTGTCGTGCAGAAGCAGATTGGTTGATTGGATTAAACGTAACAAGGGCATTGACTACCAAATATAAAGACCCGCTGTCAGCCGGCCGGGTTCAAACACCTACATTAGCCATGATTCTTGACAGGGATCAGCAAATTCAAAAATTTGTTCCACAGGAATATTGGACGATTAAGGCTGATATTGGATCTTTAACAGCTGATTGGGAGCATAACAATGAAAAACGTATCTTTAAGAAGGAAAACGCAGAAAAAATCCAGAAGAAAGTAACGGGTGCAAAAGCAATCATTGAGAACATTGACCGGAAAAGGAAAAATGAGCCGCAGCCGCTTCCTTATGATTTAACTGAACTTCAGCGTGATGCCAATAAGCGGTTTGGTTTTTCCGCGAAAAAGACCTTAAATCTGCTGCAGCGCTTATATGAGCAATATAAAATTGTTACCTATCCAAGAACGGATTCCCGCTATTTAACAACGGATATGTTGAGTACCATGGCAGACCGCCTGCAAGGAATGAGTTCAGGCTATAAGGATGAAGTCCGTCCTTTGCTTGCTGCCGGCGGTAAAGTTCTGGCAAAGCGTGTCTTTAATAATGAAAAAGTGACGGATCACCATGCGATTATCCCGACAGAACAAAGGCTTAATTTAGGTGAACTCGAAAATGATGAAAGAAAGATCTATGATCTGATTGCTAGACGATTTCTGGCCTTGTTTTATCCAGCTTATGAATATGAAACGATTCATGCTGTTTTTAAGGTGGATGATGAAACGTTTACTACCCGGGAAACCAATGTCATCGAACCAGGGTTTAAAAAGATTTTAGGAAAAGAAGAAACAGAACAAACAGCTGGACTGCAGAAGTTAGCCAAAGGACAATCGTTTACTGTTAAACAAGCAGTAATCAATCAAAAGTTTACCGAACCGCCTCAGCGCTATTCTGAAGCAGACGTTCTAGGTCAAATGGAAAAGTTCGGCCTTGGCACTCCGGCAACAAGGGCTGAAATCATTGAAAGATTAGTCGAAACCGAAGTCGTAGAACGGCAAAACGGACGCTTCTTACCGACAAAAAAAGGAAAACAGCTAATCGACTTAGTCAATAATGAATTAAAATCACCAGAGTTAACAGCAAAGTGGGAACAGGAGCTAGAGCAAATTTCAAAAGGTAAGGCGGACCCTAAAGCCTTTTCACAAAAAATCCGCCGCCAGACAGAGCAATTGGTTTCGGAAATTAAAACTAGTGATAAATCTTATCGGGCCCACAACTTAACAGGATCAAAATGCCCGGAATGTGATTCATTTTTAAAGGAACGAAATACAAAGGATGGAAAAATTCTTGTCTGCTCCAACTTAGAATGTTCCTACCGGAAACGAAAAGATCCTAAGCTATCCAACCGGCGGTGCCCGCAGTGCCGCAAGAAAATGGAGATCCATGACGGAAAAGCAGGCATGTACTTCCAATGTCGTCCATGTAATGTCGTAGAAAAGGCTGAAGAAAAGAAAAAGGCCGTTAATAAGAAGGAAGAGCGGAGACTGGTTCAAAAGTACACACAAAAAGAAGATTTCGGTAATAGCCTCGGAGACTTGTTAAAACAAGCACTAAAGAACCAAGAATAATACCAATGGATAGGCACTCTCTATTGTGCCTATTTTTTCTTGAATTTTCTTCCATTGGGATAGTATGATTGTAAAGCATGACAGTAGAAATGGGGAATACATGCGATGCGGATTAGAGACTGGGACCCAAATTTAAAGGTTCGCTTATTTAGTGAGGCAATGATGAACATCACCTTTTGGATGTTCTTTCCATTCCTAACGATATATTTTGCAGATGAGTTTGGAAAAAGTAAAGCAGGGTTTTTGCTGGTATTTTCGCAAATTTTCTCTGTGCTGGCTAACCTGATGGGAGGTTACTGCGCAGACAGTTTTGGCCGAAAAAAGATGATGGTCATATCGGCTATTGGTCAAGGGCTTTCTTTCCTTTCCTTTGCAGCTGCCAGTTCGCCTTGGCTGCATTCACCATGGATTGGATTTATTTCCTTTGCGGTTGCGGGTGTTTTCGGTTCTTTTTATTGGCCTGCCAGTCAGGCAATGGTTGCCGATGTAGTCGATGAAAAAAACCGGAGCAGCGTTTTTGCGGTTTTTTACACCTCCATTAATATTGCGGTGGTCATAGGCCCAATTATTGGGGCAATTTTCTTTGTAAACTATCGCTTTCAGCTTTTACTTATAGCCGGAATTGTTTGTATTTTACTTGGGGTGATTCTGGCAAAATGGACAAGAGAAACCGTTCCAGTGAAAAAGATTGAAAACGTTGAAGCGGATAGAAAATGGTATTACTTCTTACAAAATCAATTAAAGGATTATTCCTTAATCGGCAGAGATAAAACGTTTCTATTGTTTATTTTAGCCGGAGTCTTGTCGGGACAGACGTTTATGCAGCTCGACTTGTTGTTCCCTGTATATATTAAAGATGTAATGGACCAGCAGGCACTATTCTCTATCGGGGATTGGTCCTTTAGTGTAAAAGGTGAGCAGGCATTTGGAATTGTCCTTGCAGAAAATGGTTTTCTTGTTGCCTTGCTGACCGTTATGGTTACGAAATGGATGGATACTTTTAGGGAACGAAATGTATTTGTACTTTCATCTATTGTTTACGCCATTTCAATTGTACTCTTTAGCCAGACTCAGTGGATTTGGGGATTTATATTAGCCATGGCCGTGTTTACATTCGCTGAATTGATGGGAGCTGGAATTCAGCAGAGCTTCGTCTCGAAACTTGCCCCAGAGCAAATGAGAGGGCAATATTTTGCTGCTGCCAGTTTACGATTTACCATTAGCCGAACCATTGCTCCGTTATCGATTCCAATGACTGTTTGGCTTGGGTATGGCTGGACCTTTTTCGTTCTCTGCCTGCTTGCTCTTGCTAGTGCTGGTTTGTATTGGTTTATGTTTTATCTTTTTGATAGGAAACATGCGATGGGATCCTGAACATAGGCTCCCTTTTTATTAAAGTCTTTAATTGTACTAAATTATACACATTTTACTCTTTACATATTATAATTGTCTTGTAAAGATTTTCTATATTAAGGTGGTGTTAATAGTGGAAGTTTCCCAATTTATGTCCCCTACTTCTTTATCAGGTATTATTACATTTATCGTTATATTTTCAGCAGGTGTTTATTTTAATATAAAAGTATACGGCAGCAAATTATCGTAGAGAAGATGAATTTCTCTGCGATTTTTTTATGGCTTTTCCATGCTGTATTATCGGTTTCTTTTTCCAGCTAAAAAAGCTACAATATACATTGAAGTTTCTGACAAAGGAGACAAAAAAATGAGTGAATTTCAAAAGAACCTAGAAAAATATGCTGAACTTGCCGTTAAGGTAGGGGTAAATATTCAAAAGGGACAGACGTTAGTTGTTAATGCCACTTTAGATGCAGCGGAGTTTGTCCGCCGTGTGGTTAAGAGTGCCTATGAAACAGGTGCGCATAATGTCATTGTTAACTGGAATGATGATGTTGTTTCACGAACAAAATACGACCTAGCTCCAGACGAGGTGTTTAATGAATATCCAGTCTGGCGTGCTAAAGAGCAGGAAGAATTAGCCGAACAGGGTGCTGCGTTTATGTCCGTTGTTTCTGCAAGCCCTGACCTATTAAAAGGTGTCAATCCAGACCGGATTGCTAATTTTCAAAAAGCTACTGGTAAAGCGTTAACAAAATTCCGTCAAGCCATTCAATCCGACAAAGTGAGCTGGACAGTTGTAGCCGCAGCCTCTCCTGCTTGGGCTGCTAAAGTATTCCCTGATGCTCCTAGTGAAGAGCAGGTTGGATTATTATGGGACGCAATCTTCAAAGCTACACGAGTAGATACTGAAAACCCAGTGGAAGAATGGAAAAAGCATGACGAAAACCTTCATGAAAAAGTTAACTACTTAAACGAAAGACGCTATCAAAAGCTGCATTATAAAGCACCAGGAACTGACTTAACGATTGAGCTTCCAAAGAATCACATTTGGGTTGGTGCAGGAAGTGTCAATGAAAACGGTGTTGAATTCATGGCCAATATGCCGACCGAAGAAGTGTTTACCGTTCCTTATCGTACGGGTGTAAACGGAACTGTTGCGAGCACAAAGCCTCTAAGCTATGGTGGGAATATTATTGACCGTTTTTCTATTACTTTTGAAGACGGAAGAATTGTGGATGTGAAAGCAGAAGAAGGCGAAGAGATTCTCAAGCGCCTTGTGGATACAGATGAAGGCTCACATTATCTTGGTGAAGTGGCATTGGTTCCATTTAACTCACCAATCTCACAGTCCAATATCTTGTTCTTTAACACTTTATTTGACGAAAATGCATCGAACCATCTTGCCATCGGCAGTGCCTATGCTTTCTGTATTGAAGGCGGGAAAAAGATGTCTCCTGAAGAGTTGAAGGAAAATGGTTTGAACGAAAGTATCACTCACGTGGATTTCATGATCGGATCAGCAGAAATGGATATCGACGGCATTACTTTGGATGGAAAAACGGAGCCGGTATTTAGAAATGGGAACTGGGCATTTTAAATTTCCCTTTTACATGCGAAAGAGCAGGATTTTCCTGCTCTTTTTTTGTTATGTTCGGGAACTTCTACATAATTTTGTGCAACTACTACATGTAATGGGGAACCTTCTACGCGTTTCTCGGGAACTTCTACATAAAACTAGTCTACTTCTACATGTTTCTAGCAAACTTCTACATAAAGCCGGTTCACCTCTATATGTTGTAGTGAACTCTACATAAAACGGGCTAACTTCTACGCGAATTTAGCGAACTTCTACGTAAAACGGGCCAACTTCTACGGCAAAACTAGCTAACCTCTACATAAAGCCGGTTTACCTCTATATGTTTTAGTAAACTCTACATAAAACAGTCTAACTTCTACGCGAATTTAGCGAACTTCTACATAAAACGGCCAACTTCTACGTAAAACTAGCTAACTTCTACGTAAAACAGGCCAACTTCTACATTTCCTATCTAATACTTAAATACAATAGCTCCGTTTGCCTGCTTCTCGAGATAGCTCCGTATTTTGTAAAGCTGCTCCAGCGGGTCGGTTGGAATTAGCTTTCCGAATAAATTTACAAGTCCCAGAGATTTTAGCAGCCCCTCTTCCCATTCTGCCAGTGCAGCAATCAGTCCGGCATCGCCTTGGCAGATGCTAGATAACGAAACCTTTTTTTCAATCGCTTCCTCCACTAATTCCAGCACGAGTTCCTTTGTTATAACACCCTTGGCATCACTCAGCTTTTCACATGTCGTTTTTACAACTTCTACCGCTCCACCGACAACCGGGTCAAGTGGGTCTGTTATAGGTTCTAACGGTTCCAGTATTGGTTCCACCGGTTTCAACACCGGGTCTAACGGCTTCAATATAGGTTCTACTGGTTTTAACACCGGGTCTAACGGCTTTAATATAGGTTGTACTGGTTTTAACACCGGGTTTAACGGCTTCAATATAGGTTCTACTGGTTTTAACACCGGATCGAGCGGGTCCAGGACCGGTTCTAATGGATCTAAGACAGGCTCAAGCTGGTCTGCGACTGGTTCCAGCGGATCCGTAACCACTTCAATGACGTCTTTTACCGGGTCTGACCCCTTCCCTGCGGTTGCATCCCCTGCCTCACAAGTTAATGGCAGATGACCTCTGGTTATTCTCCCAATCTCTTTTTCCAGTTGATCTAGTGGCAGTTTACTTAAATCTTCTAATAGTTTAAGTTTCCCTGGTTTCGTTGTTCCTGTATCACCATTAACAGTATTTAAGAGTAAGTTTTTAATTACGCTATCCGTCGAGTTCATATAATGAGCGACCATAACGACATTTTCCATCCCTAATTCGGGAATGGTTTCACCTGCCTTCACACATGCACCCTTAAAAGAGATTTCCGTGACATCCACGGTCATATCTTTTACGGTAACAGGCCCTTTTGCCTGCAGCGTGATGCCAACGTTTCCTTTTTGGTTCTTCACTTGTTTCGTCAATTTCATTCCGTAGATCGTTGCAGATTCATAGTGAAAGCGAAGCATGGGCTTGCCATTATTTGCAGAGGTTTCCTGGCTGACAATCCCCGCCGTTACCCCGGATCCTACAACCCGGTCCGCCTCAATAATAAATCCTTCTGTGTCAGTTTTCTCTGCCCTTGCTACTCCACCTAAAGTAAAAAACGAGAAGAGTAACATCTGAAAACATAAGCTGAACAAGAGTACCTTGCTTTTCCGCCACATATTGATTCTCCTTTAAGCTGAATGAGTCGGTTTCCCCATATCCACCGTTACCTTTGTAGGGGCCAGTCTCCAAGCCATCAGCAATGCTCCCCCGACAATTCCAAAGACCGTCCCAAACAGGAATCCTCCTAATGCTCCAATCACTGACAAGATAGAAAGAAATATAGTGAAAATCCCTAGTATTTTAGAGGCACTTGGAAAAAATAACGCGATAATTCCAATTAGCGTAATCATCCCTCCAAATAACAGACCGATTATCGCAATGGTTCCCGGAAGGAATGTACTCAGATACAGGTTTAACGGGACCCATAATATCATTAGACCACTTAATGTAGTTATCAATGAGCCCCATAGCGGCCTTGATTTCCGCCAGCCTTTAAATCCCATTTGGCACCATCCTTATTTTTTATCAATCTTCTCAACTGTTAATCTCATGCCATTCATATTAATGGTCTGCTGAAATAGATAGTGAGTTTTTAGCTTCGCGTGTTCCAATGTAATCTTAGAGGAAGTCTGTTGAAACTGCTTTTGCCAATCATCGGTATTTTTTTCAAAAAGAACGAGGTTTTGAAACTTGGCATCGGCTTCAATTAGGCCGGCATCATGCTGAAGCCCGGTAATTTGTACAGGCTTGGAAGCAGTAATTTTAACACGAATCCAATCGTTCCCAACCTTTAAGTCCTTATACAATTGCAGATTATCGATGGTGAGATTCTCAATTAAATTTGTGCCTTGAGGAACTGAATCCTCGCTGCTGGTTTCTCCAAGTTTCGGATAAAAGGTGTACCCATTTCCTTCAAGCTTATCAAATTCAACATAAAAGTCCCCCACTCCGGCTATAGGCACGGCATAGGCAACTCCGGAAATACCAAAAGAAACTAGTAATAAACCTAATGCCAAAAATCCTGATGCAAAGGCAGACCAAAATACCTTTTTATTCGTACGTCCCTCCATTATTTCCAACGTATTCTCCACATGATTGCCCCCTTTTGAATTTTTTTAAAAAATTAAATATTTTCCTTTACATTACTCTCAATCTGTTTATTCTACAATTACGGAAAACATCGGAAATTTACATCACCCCCGTTAAATGTCGGGTAAAGATACTACTACAGACATATTGGAAAGGAATGTAACGAAATTTATAATAGATGAAAAGGAGGGCTGCAAGTGGAGCGTAAAGTGGAACAGCTTTTACATAAAGGGCTTAGTATCGTATTAGAATTAAAAGAGCCATTTTTAACAGAATGGAAGCAATTATCGAAAACCGTTTCACACAAAAATAGTAATATCGTAAATCACTTCCATTCGATGGTTGAGTTTGCTTTAAAAGAGTTATCCAATAATGAAACACCCAGTGCTGATTCGTTTATACTCTCTCTTCTTGCTGAATGGCAAAACCGTTTTTCTTCCAACCAAGATGAATACGATACGATCTTTTTATTAACAGCAATTGAAAACTTATTTCATAAATTGCTAGTCGAATTTCAATCAGCAACTTCACTCGATCACCATGCGATTCAAACCTTATTCTCTAGAATTTGGGACCACACTTTATTGACTCTGGATTATGAGGAACAGCATGAGAAGTGGCTAAAAATGTTACTGGCTACCAATATCCTTCCAATGGAATGGATTGCCCTCATTAAAAAGGAGCAAAGTGATTTTAAAATTGAAAGCGTTGTCACACCTGATGCACAACCAGTCAGCAGCCACCTGCTTGGAATGTGTTCCGGCCTTAAAGCAGCCGAGCTTGAACATCTTTCTACCGCTATAACAAGATTGCTAGTAACCGAAAAAGAAGAAACCCTCATTGTCCAAGTAGATTGCCTAAATGATATCCTTTTAATCAAGCTTAAGGAAAAAAGTTTCCCTGTTACAGCCCAGCAAACAGAACTGATTCGTGGAATGTATCTTCGGTTGTTGAAGCTGCATCATCTCGAGAACAAGATGGAATGGAAAGATGCTTCCCTGCTTTTTTTACAGCGGTTGTTGCCCTGCAGAACACCAGAACAGGCCGTTCATGCCGTAACCAAGGGGTTAGTTGATTATATGCCATTTAAGCGTTGTGCCTTGTTTTTGTATAATCACTATGAGGCTAAAGGAATCGGGGTATCAGGGTATAATGTGAACAGTCCTTCTGTTCAAAAAATCCGAGAAGAAATTTTCCAGCTTCCATTAATTAAAAAGTATTTACCTTCCCTATTCCAATCGCAGCCTCTCTATTTTTCTAACGCCGCAGAGGTCCTGCCAGATAAGTATGTAAAAGAGTTTAGTTTAAAGTCCCTCGTTGTACTGCCAATTTTCGTATCAGCTGAAAATAGACTCATTGGAATCGCTCTTTTAGACCAAGGAGAAGATACCCATTTTGATTTATCAGCACAAACGTTAACCACTTTAGTTAAGTTCGGGCAATACTCCGGAGAATTATTATATTCGCTTTGGGACGAAGCCCTGCAGCAATTTGGAGCCGAAAACGGAGTATTAACACTTAGGGAAAAAGAAGTATTAAAGCTGATTGCCAAAGGAGCATCTATTAACGAGGCAGCCCAGCAGCTGCATCTCAGCAGTTATACTGTCCGGGACTATGTGTCCGTGATTATTCAAAAATTAGCCGCCAAGAACCGAACCGATGCCGCTGTAAAAGCTATCCGAATGAAGTTGATTTCATAAGAAAGAGCAGCTCCAGATGGAAAGCTGCTCTTTTTATTTTAGCGATTATCGATTTTTTCCGGATATAAGTCGTGGTTCATAAGACGGTGATCCGCCATTTGCTCATATTTTGTTCCAGGTCTGCCGTAGTTGCAGTAAGGGTCAATAGATATCCCGCCTCTTGGCGTGAATTTACCCCAAACCTCGATATAACGAGGATCCATTAATTTGATTAAATCATTCATAATAATGTTCATGCAATCCTCATGGAAATCACCATGGTTGCGGAAGCTGAATAAATAAAGTTTAAGTGATTTGCTTTCTACCATTTTCTTATCAGGAATATAGCTGATATAAATGGTAGCAAAGTCAGGCTGGCCTGTTTTGGGGCAAAGACTCGTAAACTCTGGGAAGTTAAATTTTACAAAATAATCACGATTTGGGTGTTTGTTATCAAACGCCTCTAATACTTCTGGAGTATATTCAAATAAATATTTAGTACCTTGGTTACCTAATAAGGTTACACCTTCTAATTCTGCATCCGTTCTTCCTGCCATCAAAAGTTCCTCCTAAATTCCGTATCATAAGGGGTGGGTTCTGATATTAAAAAAACCATATCCTAAGGATATGGTTAAATTCTCCATTCCATAGTTTTTTATAGAGGGTATTCGCTATGAACCTCTCCTTACATACAGGTAGTAATTAGTTTTCTTTTCATTGTAACTATAAAGAATAAGCTATAAACTGTCAATCGACATTTTGTTGGAAAAATCGACTCCTATGCACTATAATGATAGAAATCGTATGATTCGGAGGAATTAGTAATGTTAACTGAGTTTAAAAAGTTCGCGATGAAAGGTAACGTAATCGACCTTGCTGTCGGGGTTATCATTGGCGGAGCATTCGGGAAAATTGTATCCTCCCTTGTCAATGATGTCATCATGCCTTTAATTGGGTTACTATTAGGCGGCATTAGTTTTACAAAATTGGCCTTTACGTTTGGGGATGCGACTGTAAAATATGGTCAGTTTATTCAAACTGTCGTTGACTTCTTAATTATTGCGTTTTCTGTTTTCCTATTTATAAAGTTCCTCAGCCGTTTTAAGAAGAAAGAGGAAGAAGAAGTGAAAGTAGTCGTTGAAGTCGACAAGAAAGAAGAATTACTTGCGGAAATTCGAGATTTACTTCGTGCGGAAAAAGAACTTTCAAGAAAAAATGAAACTTCTTGACCATTTGCTCGTATATTTAGATATAAAAACTTTAGAGGTGAAGAAAATTGTATCCACAAACATCTACTGAATTTATGCCATCTGTTATTCGTACGTTTGCCCTTTCACTGGCTTTCGCGTTTCTTGGCACAATGGCAGGTGTTTATGTCCCGCCTAGTTTATTTTTACCATTAGCCATTCTTGAATTTGTCATGCTGATCGTGGCATTCTTCTTCAGACGAAGAAAAGCAATTTCTTATACGTTCTTATATGTTTTCACTTTTATTTCAGGGATTACCTTATACCCCATTGTTTCCTATTACGCGGCTACAGCTGGTGCTAATGTAGTCATGATGGCCTTCGGAACGACAACCGTTGTGTTTACAGGTATCGGAATCTATGCAGCCAAATCGAAACGGAACTTCTCTTTCTTAGGTGGATTCCTTTTAGCAGCATTGCTGGCATTAGTTGCTATTTCGATTTTTAATATTTTTGTTCCATTAAGTTCTACAGGAATGCTAGCTTTCTCGTTCATCGGGGTATTAGTTTTTAGTGGTTACGTATTATTTGATATTAGTCGGATGAAGCATTACGGAGTAACGGCAGAAGAAGTTCCATTGATGGCATTAAATCTTTACTTAGACTTTATCAATTTATTTGTAAGCATTCTTCGTATTTTCGGGATTCTTTCCTCAAATGATGATTAATAGGTCATACAAAAAGTCCAGTTCAATTGAATTGGACTTTTTTTGTGAAGTTATAAGTAAAACAAGTTTTTTGGACTTGGAGTGACCGAACTCTTCGCATTTTTCGTTTTTCGGTCATTGCAGCCCCCCTAAATGACCATTCCCTTCTCTTAAAACCAATTTCGGTCACTGACTGAACTTGCCTCTCAATAACCGCTCCTCCTTCATCCGAGGAGAACATTCAAGCTAATGTTTGAAGCTTTGGTCGCAGGCGTTCTTTTGCTCGTTTGATTCTTGTTTTGACGGTTGAGATTGGCAGGTTACTTTTTACAGAGATTTCGTTAAGAGTGTAATCCTGGTAGTAATAAAGATAAATCGGTTTTTGATAGATTTCCGGCAACGTCTTTACTTTCTCAGCCATTTTGGTGGCAGAGTCTTTAAGCAGAACCCTTTCTTCCGGAAGAGGTGTCGGCTCTATTACTACCGAATAAGAATACACTTCCTCCTTCCAAAACTGCTTCGTTTTATTTTCTTTCCGCCAATAATCCCGGCACTTATTGGCCGCTATCGTAAACAGCCAATTTTTCAATTTCGATGATTCTTGAATCGTCGGGAAAGCCAAATAAGCAGAAAGCAAGGTTTCCTGGTACAGATCCTCAGCAAGCTCTTTATGTTTTACAAGCGAGAATATATAAAGATAGACAGATTTTCCATATTCGAGTATAGCATCTTCAAATTTCTCCATTTGGTACATTCCTTCCCCTGGATTAATGATCCTCACTACAATAGACGCTGGATAGACCATTAACCCCTACACGTTCCCAAGAACTTTTTCTAATGATTTTTTGGAATAATTCCTTTCATGAATATTGATACGCCTATTTTTTTACAGATACTTAAGTAATGCATTAAAGCTAATAACACGGAGCTTGTGTTCATGGCGATGATAACGCCCTCCATTCTCCATTCCGGACTGGAGGCTAACACGATGATGATCGCAAACGAAACGATGGTCGACCAAATTGAATGGATAAACGTGTCTTTAATCAGCCCCATTCCAATTAAAAAGGCCTGCATCGGCATCACGAAAAAGTGAAAAAGGAAAAATGGCCAGAGTGCTTGCAAATAAAAGGCCGCGGTCGACGAATCAAAGAATATGGAAGTAAGCCGACCGGCTAACACATAAAAGATCACCACTGCCGGGACCCCATAGAGGAATGTAAGTTTCATTACTTGAGAGAGCATCTTTTGTAAACTCCCAAATCTCCCTTGTGAATAGGTCTTTGAAACAGCAGGAATTAACACGGTCATCAAAGAATGCGCGATAAAAGCCGGGAAAAATCCTATTGTTACCGCAACCCCCATCAGCATTCCAAATTGTTCAGTCGCAATGGTTTCAGAAAGTCCCGATCGAACCAGCGCTGCTTTAATGAGAAACGGCTGAACCGCACCAGTTAAAGCGGAAAAAAGCCGCAAAGCTGTCGTTGGCACGCTAACGCTCATAAGATTTTTACGAACAGCCTTCCGGTTCAAGTTCGAAAATGGCAGACGTTTCAGATGCTGAAATTGGATAATAAACAAATAAACCAAATACAGAAACACGGCAACTTCACTGCCGATAAATGTGGCGATTGCTATTAACAATGCTGTTTCCGTATTAAAATCGAAGAACCTAAAAAGTAAAAACATCAATATAAGTTGTGATGATTTGCGTAAGAAATTGGCGACAGCAATTTTCCCCATCTGATGTCTTCCCATAAAATAACCGCGTGAAACAGAGGTAAAAGAAATAACCGGGATTAAAATAATCACAAGCCATTTCGTATAAGGATGATAGCCTTGGAAAACTGGAATAAGCGGAATGATGGCTGCAGCAAGCAGCAAGAGAATACTGGTGAAAATAATCGTAATTACTACCGCATGGTAGAGGATGTTCCGATGAAACCTTTCCTCTTTCTCTGCAATAAACTTTGAGATGGATACCGGCAGTTCGAAACTAGATAAGAGTACAATTAAATAAATCGTCGGCAGAATGGACATGTAAAGCCCTAACCCATGCTTGCCAAGCTCTTTTGCCAAAATAAGATTCAGTACAAACTCAACGCCTTCACCTAAAAAAGCGGAAACCGCCAAAAAGAAAATTCCCTTGTAGTAAATACTCATACTTGATTCCCCTTCATACATATCTGCTTTTACTAGCCTATGAGACAAGTTATAAGATTAGTAGGGGGAATTTTTCACCTGAAAGTGAAAAAGGACTTGCACAAGCCCTTTTTACAGTTGGAATTATTTTATAAGAGAATGTTTAAACGCATAGATGACGGCTTGTGTCCGATCTTGGACATCTAGTTTGCTTAAAATATTGCTGACATGGGTTTTAACCGTTTTCAAAGCGATATAAAGTTCATCGGCAATTTCCTGATTGGATTTTCCCTCTGCCATTAACAATAAGATTTCCATTTCCCTGCTGGTTAGTTCCTCATGCAGCAAGTGTTGATTTTTCTGGCGCATTTTCATCATCATTTTCCCTGTTACTTCAGGTTCCAGTACGGATTGACCATGGTATGTAGCCCGGACAGCGTTGGCAATTTCACCAGCTTTTGATGTTTTCAGCATATAGCTGGTTGCTCCTGCTTCCAGGGCTGGATATACCTTTTCATCGTCTAAGAAACTTGTCACGATGATAATCTTAGCTTCGGGCCATTCATCAATGATTTTTCTGGTGGCTTCAATTCCATCCATTTCTTTCATTACTAAGTCCATTAAAATAATATCCGGTCTTAGTTCAAGGGCTAGTTTAACGCCTTCTTTGCCGTCTGCCGCCTCGCCCACCACTTCGATATCAGGCTGTGCTGACAGGTAGGATGAAACACCAATACGTACCATTTCATGATCATCTACAAATACAACTCTAATCATTTGCACCATCTCCATTAATCATCACTGGAACCTTCACTTCCAACCTTGTTCCTTGATCCTTCACACTGATTACTTTTAACGTACCGCCGACTTCCACCGCACGTTCATGCATATTTTGCATCCCATAAGAGCCCGCCTTCGTGTTGTCCACTTCAAAGCCAATTCCATCATCGACAATTCTTAAAATGACAAGATTATCCCGTTTTACCAGTAACACATCAAGCTTGCCGGCTTTCGAGTGTCTAAGCGTGTTCGATACCGATTCCTGAAGAATGCGAAACAAGTGGTCTTCGATACCCTTATCAAGCGGGAAATCTTCCAATTTCCATTTAATTTCCATTATCACCTTTTGTGATAATTCGATTAACAGCTCTTCAATTCCTTCTTTTAGCGATTTATTCTTTAAGGCAACCGGGCGGAGGTGTAAAAGCAATGCTCTCATTTCAAGCTGTGATTGGTGAATCATCTCTTCTACCATTTTCAGCTGCTTTGACTCCACGGAATCCTCCGGTGATTGTTTTGTTTCATTGATGGCTGACATCATCATGGACGCAGCGAATAATTGCTGACTAACAGAATCATGCAATTCCCTCGCAAGCCGATTCCTCTCCTGTGAGATAATTTCTTGAATTCTTGTCTCCTGATCTTCCACTTTTTCCGTGGCGAGCCGCTGTGAAATCTTGGCCTGTTCAGACATTTGTTTCCCGATTTCATCCATTCTCGCAGTGATACTTTGAACTTCGGAAACGGCAGGCTTATCTTTAGGATCGACTTTTTTCCCCTGTAACAATTGCAGTAATAAGAACTCAATCACTTGAAATTGCCGCCGCCAAAAAATGCCGGAAATAATTCCAAATACACATCCTAAAAAAATACTGAATGCTGGGATAAAAATAATAAATGGAACATCCATGATTTCTTGGTTCCATAAATGGCCCCAATCAGCAATGGGGAAAACGATGATAAAAGCCGCAGAAGTAATGACAGCAATTAACAAGGACGAACCAATACTCCAAACAATCTGGCGTCCGATGGTACTCATATCCGGCTCACCTCTAGGTTCCCCACCAATAATGAAGTGAAGATTTTGACTTTCTGCCCGGATTGGTCGTAACCAGCTGTTTTATAATGCAGGTTTTGGTTAAAGACTTGGGATTGATGATTTTCAAAAACGGCTGTTGAACCGATAATGCTCGAGTGGTGGACACTTACTTCGATCTCATAGGGTACTTGGATTTGAATATTGCCAAAGACGTTCCGGATAAAAATAACCGTTTCCCCTTCAGGCAGTACCGTATTACTTAAATCGATCATCGTATCGCCTATACCTGATTGAATATTAATGTCATTCCACTCATAAACATTTTCCGGCGTTTTTTGTTGCCCCAAAAATATATTCTCAATTAGTGGCTTGGTCTGAATCAACGTTTCTGTCTGTTGGACGTGTTCCGTTTCTTTTAGTTGAACCGCTATTTTATTTGGATCCTTTTTTGTATGAAAATAATTAATAATAAAGTGCAATAAAATCGCCAATAACAAAAACCTGAAGGTTAACATACTAAAAACACTTATTAGTAAGAAAGCAATTCCGGCGAAGAACAGAAATTTCCCAGTCTTCTTTCCAGCCTTTTTTCGGCCTAAGTAGATTAATCCTCCAGAAAATAATAGGGAGAAAATAAGACCGCTGTTGAAAAAAAGGATTTCTAATAGCAGAACAACTACCCCAATGATCACCAGCCAGCTGGTATAATCATTTTTCTTATTTTTTAACATATGGCCTCCCCCTCCCTTTTTGGATTGTCATGTTTAAAAAGGCGCAAATGCTCTACGCCTTTTTAGAATATCATGTTTTGGTTAAGAAATGGACTTGCTTTCTTCCAATTTCATTTCTTTTTCTAATTGAGCAATTTTTGCATCAATCGTGCTGCGATAATAGGCACTTTTTGCCTCGTGATCTAATCGGTCAATATAATCTTCCACTTCTTGAAAGCGGGACACTGTTTTATCCGAGTTTTTGGATGAATCCAGCACCTGATCCATGCGGTGATTCGCTCGTGTTACATTTTCACGGCCCATCAGTTCAAGGCGGCGGATTTGCATATCTTTTAACTTATGTTTCATGTCCTCGTATTTTCTTTCGAGTTCGCTTAATTGACCATTTACTTGTTCGAGCGATTCAGCCAAACGATCTGCACGGCTTTGATATTGCTGATGCTCTGCTGCAGCAAATTGATAAAGTTCTGTTTCACCTGCTTTAGATGCAACCTCTGCTTGATATTTTCTTTTTTCAGCTAACTCTAATGCTTGGGAATGCTCTTTTATAAATTCAGCCTTCAGCATATGTTGACGCTCCAATAGCTTTCTTACTTTTTCCGTTTCCTGTTCACATTGACGCAGATATTGGTTTAGCAGTGCAATCGGATTTTTCTTTTCTTTTTGATCAAGGGCACTGTGTAGATCAGCCATTACGGTATCTTTAATTCTTGTAAATAAGTTTGTCATCGTCTCTCTCTCCTCGATATTAATAATTTTTTAATTCATTCCATTGTTTTTCAAAATTAACAAACGGGTCACTTTCCTCTTTCACTCTTGTGCGCTTTGTCCCGTTCCAGTTTTTATAAACAAGGTATAGGACGTATGCTGCAAGGACTCCAATAATCGCAGGAGCGTTATGAATAGAAGCCATTAGTACAACGAATCCAATGATTCCAAGACCAATTTTTGCTCCAGTCGATTCAGCTTTTAGGAACTGTTTGAAGATGAAGTACAGAAGTGCTGCACCGATTAGTAATCCTATCATAGGGCCAATCGTTGAAAGCAACACAATCGCTGCAATCCCTCCTGCTAAACATAAACCAAACTTTTTCATTTTGTTTCCTCCTTTCTTTCTTGATTTCATCTTACCTTTTTTCAATGTTCTTCATAATTGAGCCTTAGCTTTATTTTCATATCGGTCTCAAGACGTAGAAAAGGTCAGTCCCTATTGATGGAACTGACCTTCTGGGTTATTTAGAGATAAACATCTGTGTCCAATAATGCCTTTGCGATCCACCTTTTGCGTATCCTACTCCAATATGCGTATAGTTACCGCTTAAAATATTGGCTCGATGACCTGGGCTGTTCATCCATGCCTGTACTACTTCCTGGGCTGATGTTTGGCCGGCAGCGATATTTTCGGCCGCAGCACGGTAGTTGATGCCGAAGTTTTTCATCATCGTAAACGGACTGCCATAGGTTGGACTTGTATGACTGAAATAATTTTTATCACGCATGTCCATGGATTTATAGCGTGCAACCCTCGATAATTCCCAATCCTGTGTCAACGCTCTTAAACCGTGTTTTGCACGTTCCTGGTTGGTTAGTGCAATCACTTGGTTTTCAATACTTTTTGTCGCATCTAGATTCGGAATCGTTACTTTTTGCCCTGGGTAAATCAAATTAGGGTTACGAAATTGCGGATTGGCAGATATAATTTCGGATAATCCTACTTGATAACGTACGGCAATTTTCCAAAGTGAGTCACCCGGCTGAACGGTATAAACTTGCTGTGCAAATGAAACACTTGGGATACAAAACAATGATAGAAAAAACAAAAAACTAAACCAAAATGATTTTTTCATTTTCATCCTCCTCCGAATATATATTTTTTATTTATGATTGAAAATATACAGGGATTTTTCAAATAAAAAATGACTCTTTACAGACTATAAAAGAAATGAGATATATCGGAGGAAAAAAAGTGAGAGAGATTTCTTGGATCACCTATGTAATGTTGATTTTAGCAAGCTACCGGCTTACCCATTTAATTGTATTTGATAAAATTACAGAATTTATCCGTAAGCCTTTTGTAAAAAAAGTAACGGTCCAAACCGAAAATGGTCCGAAATCAAAGGAAGTTCCCACTTCTATGTTTGGATATTTATTGAAATGTTATTGGTGTGCAGGCATTTGGAGTGCCATCTTACTTGGCGGCGGATATTTACTTTTTCCAAGAGTAGTATTTGTGTTCATCTTGATTTTTTCGATTGCCGGCGGTCAATCCATTCTTGAAACGTTTGTCGGGGTGAATATTAAAAAAGTAGATTATTACTCAGAATTAGCGAAAAAGGAATAAATCAGGTTTCATAAGGCTAAATCGTGTCCCCCTTTGCATATAGATGTAAAAAGGGGGGATTGGAATGGCTGGTTGGTGGATTACGACCATTGGGTTTGTTGTTTGTCTGGGTTTTGTTGCAGGTATCATGTTTTATTTCCTTAAAGGCAGTCTTAACTCTGAAGACGCAGTGCGAATTGATCCCGTAAAATCTGATGAAGAGCAATAATTCTTATTCTTTCCCTTAAAAAGAACCTTGGACGATTTGTCCAAGGTTCTTTTTGTATTTTATAGTGATTTTTCAATTGCCTGTTCAAATTGGGAGATAATGTCCTCTGCATGTTCGATTCCTACCGAGATTCTTACCACTTCTTTCGTTATCCCTAGTGCTTCATTGGCTTCAGGCGGCAATGCACGGTGGGAGGTTGTTAGCGGGTGGGAAACTGTTGTTTCTACACCGGCAAGAGTCGGGGCAATCTTGATCCAAGAGAGCGAACGGAAAAACTGATTCATATCCACCGCTTTGGCTAATTCAATCGTTACCATCGCTCCGTAACCTTCTTCTTCCTTTTGGAACGGATAATATACTTTTTCAACAAAACGATTCTGCTGAAGTGCTTCGGCTAATTTCTTCGCGTTAGTAGATTGAGCCTTCATCCGCAGCGCAAGTGTTTTTAACCCCCTGCAGGTTAACCATGCTTCAAATGGGCTGACATTCGCGCCAAGATTGACAATCTTATTACGGGCACGGTCAATGAGATCAGCCCTGCCTGTTAGGACACCGGCTGTCACATCACTATGTCCGCCGATATATTTCGTAGCGCTGTGAACAACCAAATCAATTCCCATTGGGTATGGTCTGCAATGATACGGTGTAGCAAAGGTATTATCGACTATTGTATTAAGTTGATGCTTACGAGCAAGCTGAACAACACCCTCTAGATTCTCCACTCTTAACAACGGATTCGTGATCGATTCTGTGTATAAAAGTTTCGTGTTTTCTTTTATTTCTTTTTCAACATCATCAAGATTATTAAAGGAAACAAAAGAAGTCTCAATGCCAAACTGACTTAATTCTTCCTTCAACATGTGAAAGCTTCCGCCATATACATCATCGGCTGCTACAATATGATCTCCGTTTTTAACAACGGCCAAAACGCCTGCTAAAATGGCGGATAACCCAGAAGAGGCTGCAACACCAGCTGGTGCTCCCTCAAGTCTTGCAACGGCCTCTCCTAATTCGTCCGTATTAGGGTTGCCAGTCCGGGAATAAAGGTATTGACCATTGCCTTGATAAAAGCCTTCTAATTCATCAAGGTCCTTAAAAACAAATGCAGAGGTTTGATATATCGGAGTTACTTTACTCACAATTTTCCGGTTACTTTTGTTTTTACCATGTAAAATCTCTGTTTCAAAAAAACGATTGCCCATTCGCTGCCACCCTTTTTCATAATTGTTATTATATTAAAAA
This sequence comes from Neobacillus sp. Marseille-Q6967, assembly GCF_946151075.1. Taxonomy (GTDB): domain Bacteria; phylum Bacillota; class Bacilli; order Bacillales; family Cytobacillaceae; genus Neobacillus. Next base: position 160,416 of record NZ_CAMGZB010000001.1, read on the forward strand.
ATATCAATCCTCACTTATTTCGTCAATCTAATCTTTTTTCCAAATAATAATTTTTTACGAATTCATGTTTTTTACGATTTTGGAAAAATTAATCATGACTATATAAGATGGAGGAATCCTTATGAACTCATCCGAACAAACCCATCACTTTCCGCGGACATACTGGCGGGAAATTGAACTTCCGACCTTCGATTCCTTAAAAGAGGATATAACAGTAGATGTGACGATTGTAGGTGCTGGTATTACCGGAATTACGGCCGCTTATCTACTGGCAAAAGCAGGGGTAAACGTGGCGATTGTGGAAGCCGGGGGTGTTTTAAATGGTACAACCGGGCACACAACAGCCAAACTTACGGCTCAGCATAACTTGATTTATGATGAATTTATTAGTCACTTTGGCGAGGATAAAGCAAAGCTATATTATGAATCACTCTCCAAAATCATCACATTTGTAGAGAATACCTCGAAAGAGAAAGGGATCGATTGTGATTTTAGTAAACAGGATGCCTTTGTTTATGCCGTTTCCGATAAATATGCGAAAAAGCTTGATACCGAATGGTCTGCCTACCAAAGACTGGGGATTGATGGCGGTTTAATCAGCAACATTCCGTTTGATATCGAGATTAAATCTGCGCTTGTCATGCGGAACCAGGCTCAATATCATCCGTTAAAATTTCTAAGAGGGCTGCTGCAAGAGGCTTTAAATGCCGGCTGCAAGGTTTATGAAAATACAACTGCGATCGATTTAGAAGAAGAAGAATCTTCCCAACCTAAAGTTATTACAAAGGATGGCTTTAAGATTACCTGTAATCATGTTGTGATTGCCTCTCATTTCCCGTTTTATGATAAACCGGGGCTTTATTTTGCAAGAATGTACGCTGACCGTTCTTATGCGATTGGCATTAAGACAGATAAGGAGTATCCAGGCGGTATGTACATCAGTGCCGACAGCCCTTCACGTTCGATTCGCTACACACCGTTAGAAAATGGCCAAAATCTTTTAATCTTGGGCGGTGAAAATCACAAAACTGGCCAAGGCGTGGATACGCTGCGTCATTATCAAGCGCTTGAAACGTTTGCTAAGGACGTATTTGGATTGACGGAATATCATTATCGCTGGTCTGCACAAGACATGGTGACATTAGACAAGCTTCCATATATCGGTCCAATCACGAAAAACAAAGAGAGAGTGTTGGTTGCAACCGGATACAAAAAGTGGGGAATGACGACGGGGATTCTCGCAGGTCATTTGGTAACTGACTATATTATGAAACGTGATAATCCATACATGGACTTATACTCGCCGCAACGGTTAGATGCAGACCCGGATGTGAAAGAGTTTATCTCGATCAATGCGGATGTTGCCAAGCATCTTGTAAAAGGCAAGCTGGAGTTTGTTCCTAAAGATCCTCAGGATTTAGCTGTTGGCGAGGGCTCTGTTGTCATGCACAACGGTCAGCGTGCTGGGGCGTACAAGGATAAGAATGGAAAACTATATATTGTTGATACTACATGTACACATCTGGGCTGTGAATGTGAGTGGAACCATGCGGAGAAATCATGGGATTGCCCATGCCATGGTTCACGGTATTCGTATGCTGGCGATATTATAGAGGGTCCGGCTTTGAAACCTTTGAAGAAGGTTAGTGAATAGGAGGATTTCTACCTAATTGTTGGAAGGTTCTACGTGTTTTAGGGAGGTTCTACGTAATTGTCGGGAGGTTCTACGTGTTTTGAGAGAACTTCTACGTAATTGTCGGGAGGTTCTACGTGGTTACCGGCATCTTCTACATTTGGTTGCAGCTTAACCTTTTTCACGGGTAACTTCTACACAAAATAGGGGATGTTCTACATATTTTGGTGGAACTTCTACGTAATTCGCCCGATGTTCTACGTGGTTACCGGCAACTTCTACATTTGGTTGCCCTTAACCTTTTTCACGGCTAACTTCTACACAAAATAGGGGATGTTCCACATATTTTGGTGGAACTTCTACATTTGGTTGCACCTTAACCTTTTTCACGGCTAACTTCTACACAAAATAGAGGATGTTCTACATATTTTGGTGGAACTTCTACGTAATTAGCCCAAGGTTCTACGTGTTTCTCGACAACTTCTACGTAAACAGCCAAATGTTCTACATGTTTCCAGTGACCTTTCTACATTTCACAAAAAAACTCAACAAAAAATGCAGAGAAAAACGCCTCCTAATCACAGGAGGCGTTTTATGTTATTTGCCTTTCGGGCGATTGCGTTTTAAGTCTTCACCTGTTTCAAATTCCACAAGCTCTTCCGCGGTTTTCATAGCTTTTTTGCGGTTATTATTGCTCTGGGCATTTCGATTGCCAAGTTTCGTTCTTCCCATACTATCATCTCCTTTTTAGAGAAATCATCAATAGTATGAGTGAAAATAAATGAACTTATTCTTTCCGAAGAATCGGTGGTTTTCGGTAATGAGTAAGCTGCTCAAACGCATAAGCTAGCTCAATTAATAGCGGCTCACTATAAGCTGTTCCGGCAAAGGTAATTCCTACAGGCTCTCCCTTAGAAGTGAAACCTGCGGGTACGGCAATCGATGGATAGCCAGCTTTTGCACTAATATGTGAACCTTCTTCCCCAGGAAAAACAATTGCATTAAGATCATATGTCCTTAGTGCAAAATCAATTCCCTGTTCTGTGGCATGATAATAATCAAATTCGAGTGCCTGTACGTATTCTGCCTCTGTTAATGAACCGCTTGTAGCTTCTGATTCAAGTAATACAGCCTGGCCGTATTTCAGCATCTTTTCCTCATCACTTTTATTAAACTCAATCAAATCCGCCAGTGACCGAACCGCTACGGAAGAATGCAGTCCGTTTAAATAAGCATTTAAATCTGGCTTAAATTCATACGTTAATACGTCATATTTCCATTTTACGTTTGCAGATGGAATGTCAATTTTGTCAATCACTTCTGCCCCAGAATTCCTTAAAGCCTCCAGTGCCGCTGCCATTACTTTTTGATGGTCTTCACTCATTTTGTCAATAAACCCATCCCAGGCAATGCCAATTCTTTTGCCCTTAAGACCATCTTTTTTTAGATGCTTTGTAAAGTCTTTTTCTAATAGCTCGTTTGTTTCAGTAATCGGATCTTCATAATCCTTACCTGTTAAAGCACTTAATAAAATAGCCGCGTCCTCTACTGTCCGCGCCATAGGCCCAGCGGTATCCTGAGTATGGGCAATCGGGATAATCCCTCTGCGGCTGATTAGACCAACTGTAGGTTTAATTCCTACAAGAGAGTTTTGGCAGGACGGATTTAAAATGGAACCGGATGTTTCTGTTCCAACGGCAGCAGCCGCTAGATTGGCAGTAATTGCTGCACCGGAACCGGAGCTTGAACCGCCAACAGCAAATTCCCCTGGACCGTATGGATTTAAAACCTGTCCGCCGCGTGAGCTATAGCCGCTCTTCATCCCAATCGCCATAAAATTTGCCCATTCCGTCATATTGGTTTTTCCAAGAATCACAGCCCCTGCTTTACGTAATTGTTCAGCAACAAAAGAATCCCGGAGCGCAATGGAATCTTTCAAAGCTAAAGAACCTGCACTTGTATGCATTTTATCAGCGGTATCGATGTTATCTTTGATTAAAATCGGAATCCCGTGCAAAGGACTGCGCGGTCCACTTTTCTTTCGCTCTGTATCCAGTGCATCAGCAATATGCAAGGCGTCTGGATTAATCTCAAGGACCGAATGAATATTCTGATCTAAGACAGCGATTCTATGTAAATACATCAACACCAGTTCCCTGGAAGTCAGTTCACCGCTTGCCAGCTTTTCCTGCATTTGCGGGATTGTTGCTTCTTCTAGCCAATCATAAACAAGCTTTCTTAACTTAGGATTTTCCACAAACCTAACCTCCCTTTCACCTTAAAAATTATTCAAGGCAAAATCATGTAATCCTCTTTTTCCAACAAAAAAGGCGGTGGGAGTTCCACTGCCTTATCGTTTTGATTGAATTTTTTGTGTTTCTTCTGCGATTTGTCCTTTATAAAAAATTCTTTTATGCACGGGAACATTTAGTTCACGGCAATACCGTTTTAATTCTCTTTCTTCACGTTCGGTAACGAGAGAAATAACCGTTCCATCTGCTCCCATCCGGCCTGTTCTTCCAGCTCTATGCACATATTGTGCGATATCCCTTGGGAAATCAATATGAACGACATGAGTGACTCCCTGAATATCGAGGCCGCGGGCTGCAATATCCGTGGCAATCAGCATTTTCATTTTCCCGTCACGAAACGCTTTTAATTCAGCCTGACGATCCAGTTTTTTCATATCACTATGTAAAATCCCGATGGATAACTCTTTAAATAGTAATTTTTCTTTAAAAACCTCGATTTCCCCAATATCATTAATAAACGCTAAAGCCTTGATATTTTCGAGGCGGGCAATTTTTTCGAGGAGCTTGATTTTATCCCGCGGTTCAGCCATAAAGTAGATATGTTCCACATCTCCGGAAGAAGCCATTTCATCTTTTTCAATCCGAAGTACTTCCGGATTATTTGTCATTTCCTTTGCGAGCTTTTCGGTACCTGCCTTCATGGTAGCTGAAAATAAAACCACTTGGCGGTCGCCCATTGTGGATTTTACAATATTTTGAACCGTGTTTAGATGCTCTGGAATTAAGAGTTGATCCCCTTCATCCAAAACGACCATTTTCACTTCATGCATTTTGACTTTTTTCTGTTTGATTAACTCCAATAGACGGCCGGGTGTTGCAAAAATAACATGAGGACGCTTTTTTAATTTTTCTAACTGACGTTTCACATTTGCTCCGCCAATAATCGAGGTTCCTCTAATTCCGCTCCCCTCCGACCATTTTTGAAACTCCTGATACACCTGCATGACTAATTCCTGTGAAGAAGCCATTACTACGGCTTGCAGTGATTGTGAATTGGTTTCTATTGTATTTAATAAAGGCAGCAAGTAAGCGAGCGTCTTCCCTGTGCCTGTTGGTGACTCGGCAATCAAGTCTTTACCTTCTAGTATAATCGGAACGGCCTCTTTTTGAATGGAGGTAGGTTCCTGGAACCCTGACTTTTCCCAAGCTTCCTGCAAGAAAGGCTTTAATGTATTTAACATGGCGAACTCCTTTATTGATCTCATTATTCATTACTAGTATAACCACACACGCCTCTGATACTAACCTAATTCAGCAATAGTGTCTACCATTTGAAAAAACCATCCCTGATAGTAGGAATGGCTGTTGTTTCTTAGTTGGTATACCGGCTGTGTTTTGGCTGGGCAACTTCCTTGAAATTATTTACTAAATAGCGGAGATTTTCTGTTAGTTCCTCTCCGCTCATCGGCAGGCCGTGCCCGGTTATAGCCGTTTCAGGCTGAAGTGCTTGGAGTTTTTTTACAGACTCAAACGCTGCATTCCAATCAGTTGTATAATACCTAGGCGGGCCGCTGATCTCCTTTGTCTGGGTTAAGACCTTGTAAAGCGATTCTTGTTTTACGGTAACAAAGGCATCTCCAACAATCAGAGTTCGATCCTGCTCCCGAAACAAACTAATATGCCCAGGGGTATGACCCGGAGTATGTATCCACTTCCAGCCGGACATATGCGGTACTGTTCCATCCTGCGGCAGTGGCTGTACCTGGTTACCAATATTGATACCGTGGTTTGGAAACATTGGAGATATTTTTGCCACTAGGCCGCTGTCGACACTAGGATCACCGGGAGGATAGTCCTTCTGCCCAGTTATATACGGTATTTCCAGTTCATGGGCAAAAACAGGCACTCTCCACTCCTCTAAAAGCTCAACCAAGGAACCGACATGATCAAAATGACCATGTGTTAACACGATCGCTTGAGGACGGGCATTTTCACCAAAGCGTTCCGCTAGCATTTCTTTAATCTCGTCCGCCGCTTTCGGCATGCCGGTATCGATGAGAACAAAACCAGCTTGATCGCCCACTGCCGCAAGGTTCACAATCTGATTTGTATAGCAGTAAACATCCGGTAACACGGAAATTCCGATCCCACTGCCAATAGAGGTCATCGGAAGAAATGACTGTTCAAATTTACTATCCTGATTTTGCTCCAAAAAAATCCCTCCTGTTTTTGATTAGTATTTTTCAGGAAGGAATGAATTCATACATTATAAAATTTCTTTTAACTTTATCGCCATCGGCCGCAAATTTGAACGAATTGTGAACAATATGATGAAACGAAGATTAACGTACGAGAATAATGGTAGAATGATGAACAGTAAGATAACACTATAACGGAGATGGAAACAATGTTTAATAAAATTACACTTATGACTGCTTTACTATTTTTCTTATTTTTTACAAACGTTTCTGCCCATTCCCATTTGGAAGACTCTACTCCTCAAAACGGAGAGGTTTTAACGGAATCAGCCAGCAATATTACTCTTACGTTTGAGACGAATATAGAGGCCACAAGTACGTTTACATTACTTGATGCAGAAGGAAAGACGGTTACGTTGCCAGAGGTACAAATCAACGGCAGCCAGTTAGGCGCCCAATTAGAAACGAATCTGCCAAATGGTGCTTACACCATTCATTGGAAAATCATCGGTGAAGACGGACATCCACTCGAAGGAGATATTCCTTTTAGTGTGGACATTCCTGAATCCGTAGAAAAATCTGCTCAAGAAAATAATGCTTCCACAACCGAGCAAGCATCAGGAGATACAGAGAAGGAAGCTTCGAAAGAAATTGTTAAGGAACAAGCGGTGACAAAATCAGCAGACCCTGAAGTGGAACCAGGGTTAAAAAATTATATTATCCCAGGATTGATTGCGTTGATTATTGTTCTAGGATTCAGCAGCTATTGGCTCATTTTTAAAAGGAAGACTTCATAATGTTTTTTGCAGGTTTACTTAGTGAGACGCTCCTTTATCTTTGCTTCTCCCTTTTAATGGGGAGTTTTATCATCAGTCTTGTTCCTGAATCGGCTCGTCCGCAAATGAAGCTTCCGAAGGGTATTCTTTTAACAGCCGCCCTCGGCGTTAGCATTTTCTCGTTTTTACCTGTTTTAAAAATTGTCCTCTATTTATATGAAGACCTCGGTTTAGCCTATACACTTCAATCAGTCTTAACCAATTTTGAAGTAGGGAAATCATGGCTTAGCACCTTATTCATTTCGTTGATTTTGTTCGTGTATCTTATTCCGATCAACATTCAGCGAAAACCGATGTTTGCCTTAACGGGATTGGCCTTTACATTGATACTAATAGCAGCACTCGGCTGGTCTAGCCATGCTAGTTCATTATCGAAAACAGCTGGATTTCTGATTCATAGTGCTCACTTTTTAGCGGTTACCGTTTGGGTGGGCATCTTAATCGTCGTAAGCTGGTTCTCTCAAAATCATGAAAACTGGCAAAGGTTTTTAAAGTGGTTTTCACCGGTGGCTGCTGCCTGTTTGACGGTAACCGTGCTGACCGGAATCTCGTTAATGACCTTTCATATGAAACTAACCGATTATGTGAGTGTTACAGCCATCGATTACGGACAGATACTGTTAATTAAGCATTTAGCCATTTTACCTTTATTTTTCTTTGCCTTCATTAACAGCTTTTATATTCGAAAAAGGCTTAAAAGTGATAAAGCTTACAACCCGATTACATGGGCTAGACTTGAAAGTATCGTCGTTTTCCTTATTTTCACGATTACGGGTGCACTTGGACAAGCTTCACCGCCGCATGAACTCAGCACAATGGTCATCGCGGAAGGAGCATCCAAATTATTTACCCTGTTTCATCCAGGTGAAATCGTCTTTCCATTAGACTTCTCACCAGGTATCCTTGCGATCATCTTATTCCTGCTATCTATATTTTTCTTAGTCTCAATCCTATTCACATTCATAAAAAAAGCACCAAAACTCCTATCCCTGATCATGAGCCTGTTATTCATCATCACAGCCTATACAGCCTTCATGATCAGCATCCACTAAAAAAGCAGCGTGAATCCACGCTGCTTATTTATTCGACAAAATCCGGGGCGTGAAAGGCACGCAGCACAGCTCTTACAGGACTGCCGTCTCCTTCTGCAATGGGGAGAGGCAGAGCGATTAGTTCGTAGTCGCCGGGCTGTACATGATTTAAAAAGACGCTTTCGAGGATATGAATCCCGTTTTGGTTTAAGCTGTGGTGCGCCTCGAGGTCTTTGCTGTCAATCGGGTCAACGGATGGAACATCTACACCAATCAAGCGAATTCCTTTGCTTGCAAGATAAGGACCGAGGTCCGACTTTAGATAGGGAATTTTTTCAGGAAAACTCTCAGGAGATTTCCAGGCAAGTGTCCGAAAGATTACCCTCTCAAAGCCTTCCAAGTCAATGTCCTTTAAATCATCCGCACCGATGCTATCCTTTCCTTCCATATCAACGACACGGACAGGACCAATGTATAAATCAAGATCTAGTTCAATAATCCTTTTCCCACTGTCATCGAAATGGAACGGTGCATCCACATGTGTACCAGTATGCGTACTCATCGTGACACTGCCAACATTCACAGAACCGCTTTCCTCCTTCGACCAAGAAACTTCGTAGTGAAATTCCGTATCCCCCGGCCAAACCGGCATCCCATTCTCGAGCCTTCTTGAAATATCATACAATTTCATCGTATCCACACCCTCTACAGAAATTTCCATATAATTTAAAAATATCTTTCGATAGAGGTCAACGTCAACCCTCTAGTGAAAAGAACTCCAAAAATGGCTGTCTTCAGCAATCAGGCTGGTTATTTGCGAGAACGGGATCGTGAAGGTTGGAAAACCTGCGGCATATGGGGCAATTTCATAAGGAGCAAAGTAGATGTTTAGAGCATTTTCTGTAATAAAAAACGGCTGATCAGTGCTTATTTCTTTAAAGCTATCAGGAAAAACATAGGAATACTCTTCGTTATTTTTGATTTGATCCTTAATAAGATTACTAATCCTATTTACATAATTGTGTTCGGGTTTAAATAAATCTTTTAGTTCATACAAGCGGCCAGTTTTAACATTAATATGGGCATACCTTCTTACCGGCATGCCATGTGCCGCACAAAATGGATAGTCATACCCTGTTATTTCAACCACCAATAAATCCTTTTGAAAAAATGGCAGATTAAAGTCCCCTACATAACTCGAGTCAAGCTGGGTATCTGCTGGTACAGGCTTTACCCCGGCAAGTTCCTTTAAGGTTATGTTTATGCTCTCACCGTTTTCAATCCCTGTTACCTGTGGAAAATAGACGAGATAATCCTTATTTGGCTTGTATTTGTGCTCGGTAACCACATACGGAGGTGTTAACTCCACTCTTGGGTCATGCCTCCAGATTACCCCTCCATTTTTGTTAAAATAAATCTGACGAAAATCTATCTCTCCTTTTATGACGGTTTTATCAAAACGGAGTGTACCGCTGCCTTTTACCGTTGGCAAATGTGAGACCCGCTTCCCGCTTCGGTCAATAAAGAATGTATTTTCTCTATTAAAAGCTGATGCAAGGCCATTTTGATAGGAAGTTACTTCGTCATAAATAAAACCGGTAAGAATACGCCCATCCGAGTTGGCAACTGCATAATTATAACCCTTACAAGGATTACTCGGGTCAACAGCCTTTCCTATCGCAAATCTTTCCTCCCCAAGATTTTCAATTCTGTTGTAATTGGGTTTGATGATGAACTTTCCATCTAGATTGATTACTCCTGAATACTCGATATCACCCTTTTCAACACTTACAATCGCCCGGCCAGCTGTAAAAACTCCTGCTTGGGAAAATCTTGGCTGAATTTTAATTGTTCCATGTTCATCCATATAGCCCCATTTTCCATCCAGTGTCCTTTTGAATGCAAGCAGCCCCTGACCATACTGATCGACAAATGGATAAAAATATCGCTCCAGTATTTTTCCATTTAAATCTATCAATGCATAGTTTCCTTCTTTTAATTTTACAACCGTCTTCCCTAGTTCAAATGGACTGGCAGATTCATATGAGAGCGGAATTACTTCCTTGCCCCTGCGATTCAGGTAGCCGTATAAATATCTCCCACTCTCCTTGTCCTGTTCTCCGACTGCTGCCCTGCCTTCTTGGAAGTTCTGGATAAAAGAATAGGCTTTTGAAGTTATCTCTTTACCACTTTCGTCAATCACCTTAAAACCCTGATTGTCAATTACAACCGCCCGGCCTTCTGAAAAGGGTTCAATGGCATCATACTTCGGTTTTACGATAAAATATCCATCCTCATTGATGACACCTGTTCGATTTTGTGCTTGGACAATCGCCAAACCATTATCCTGAAAGTCCCCTGCTCCTTGATAGATTGGCAGAAGAACAACCTTCCCCCTCTCGTTTATATAACCCCATTTCGTTCCGCCGACCTCTTTGACTGAAACGGGAAAAAGATAAACCGCTCTTGATAAGGCAAGCAGATACGGAATCCAATCATTCTCATGTTGATTTCTCTTCGACATCCTGATGACCCCATTTAGTTTTGATTTTATATCGTATGAAAAAATGGGCGCATTGTTCCACACAGGTTTTGTGTGCTTTTATCTTTACTACTGCTCTCATTTGTTACTGGATATTATTAGCTTCCGTTATTAACTGCTTCCATTCTTCATAGTGAATAATGGTTTCCCAGTGACCTGTAAGCTTAGCAAAGCCAACAACTATGAAGAATAGAACAAAGAAGGCAACGGGAATAAACCATTTATTCACCTTTTTATTGGCCACTGTCATAGTTAATGTATCCTTAACTGGGCATGCTTCCACACATGCGAGGCAGCCGGTGCAATTTAAGTTCGTAACGGCCGCTGCTTTATGTACCTTTATCCGTGATGGACAAACCTTTGTGCACATCTCACAGTTCATACAGGTCTCTTCATTTCTTCGAACCTTTGTGATTCTAAATATCGCCCCAAGACCAATTAGAGCTCCATAGGGACAGAGAAAACAGCACCAAAAGTTTTTATAAAACAAGGAAAGCCCAAACATCAGTACAACAAACCCTAAGCCAAACCCGCTTATATGGAGGAAAAACAACAGCATCTTAATATCGGAAATTTTATTATAGGGTGTGTTAATAAATTCGATGGCACTGTAAGTCGGCATTAAAATAACCATCCCGATAAAGAAAAGTAATAATAAGTATTTAATAGGAGTTAACAGCCAAGTAAGCCAGGTTGGAGCTTCGAAGTTCCGTTTAAATAACTTCTTGCCCAATCTTCCAATCCATTCACCCGCCGTACCGATTGGGCAGATCCAGCTGCAAAAGGTTCTGCGGAAAAAAAATGCACTTCCGACAAAAAAACTAAACAGCACAAGCCCTGCGGGATGGATGATATCAAATTCACCTGTGCCCAGCCAAATCTTTAATCCCATTAGGGCGCTGATCGGCAGGAATCCTTCCACAGCCGCTGGTCTTTCTACAAAAGGACTTTCTCCTAGTGTTTCGAAATGCATATAGAATTGATAAAAACGGACACCTACATAAAGTAAAAATAATAAGAATACCGTTTGGACCACGTATCGTGTGATTTGAACTGGCTTCCTTTTTATCTGTTTAACATACCAATCCCGTGACTTCATCCTCATTTCCTCCTCCTCTAGTCACTTTAACTATAGAGAAGGGGAATTTATGCGGATGTGATAATTATCATTGCAGGAATCACTTTCAAAAAGAATTCACATTGCCATTCTAAAAGCATTCATAATTTTATAAACTAAGGCTGTTGATTTCCACTTCAGGCGCTTCGCTTTCCGCGGGCGTTCCGGCGAGCCTCCTCGGCGCTTAAGCACCTGCGGGGTCTCCCCTGACCCGTACTCCCGCAGGAGTCTCGCGCCTTCCGTTACAATCAACAGAGTTATAAAATGAAAATGACTGTTTAACCTAGCAATACTAAATAAAGCCAGAGAAAGGATCTCTGGCTTTCTATTATTTTTCAACTGCAAAGATGATGTTGTTTTGTTTTCTTGCTTCCTCGGTAATCCGCAGGACGATTTTACTCAGTTCTTTCAATTTTTCATATTCAATCTGATTTTTCGTTTTCAATATTTCAGCGATATTGATGCATTCATAGACCATATCTTTGTCTTTTTGTGGAACACTAAAGATTTCTCTTTCTTTTGTATGGCTGTCATAAAATTTGATTTCAGAGATAGGTGCAGCATTCTCGAGAACAAAGGTGCCTTTTTCCCCATGAATTTCACATGGAGATACGGAATGCGAAATCTTTGAGCAAAGGATGGTACAAATAAACTCATCATACTCTAAAACAAGTGTACCGCTTCCATCAACACCCGTTTGTAATACCACCGGATGATAGGTGACTTTCTTTGGCTCACCGAATAGACCTGCAGCAACATAAAGTGGATAAACACCTAAATCGACAAGCGCTCCACCGGAGTATTTAGTTGAGAAAATATTCGGCTCTTCCCCTTGCAAGACTAAATCATATCGAGAACTGTATTGAACATAAGGTAATATCGTACTTCTAATCTTACCCGCCAGCGGAAGCTTTTCTTTTAATATACGAAAATTAGGTGTATGGATATTGCGAATCGCTTCAAACAAGTAAACACCGTTTTCATCTGCCGTACGATAGGCTTCCTCCAATTCAGCCGTATTCGAGAAGATGGGCTTTTCGCAGATCACATGTTTTTTATTTTTCAAAAAGGTTAGTGCCTGTTCAAAATGAACGGAGTTAGGCGAAGCAATGTAAACTACTTCGATTTCTGGGCTTTTCGCCATCTCCTCTATATCAGTAAAAATGTTTTCTGCACCGTATGTATCAGCAAGCTTTTGTGCTTTCTCAGCTGTTCTAGAATAAACTCCCGTTAGTTTGTACTTTTCGCTGAGCTTGGCTGCTTCAATAAAGGATTCCGTAATCCAGCCGGTTCCTACTGTCGCTAAATTGATCATGTTATATTCCCCTTTCCTTGTCTTACATCAAACATTTTAATCTTATTTCAACTCTTTTTCCAATCATCCTGCATGAATAATTTCCTGCAACACTTATTTTTCCTATGAAATGATGGCAAGAATGGAAAAATATCAGTAAGTGTGTTATTTATATATAATAGACTGGATGAAAGAGGTTGAATAAGGTGGACAATCATACGTCTAATTTTATTAAAGATATAATGATTAAAGATTTGGAATCAGGAAAACATGAAAAAATTATCACTCGATTCCCACCAGAACCAAACGGATACTTACATATAGGACATGCGAAATCCATCATTATCAATTTCGGCTTAGCCGATGATTTTAACGGAAAAACAAATCTTCGTTTCGATGATACCAATCCATTAAAGGAAGATATTGAATACGTAAATTCCATTAAAGAAGATGTAAAATGGCTCGGGTTTGAATGGGATGACTTATTCTTTGCTTCTGATTATTTTGAAGAAATGTACAAACGTGCTGTCCTTTTAATCAAAAAAGGATTGGCTTATGTAGATGACCTGTCGGCGGATGAGATTCGGGAGTATCGTGGTACATTAACCGAACCTGGAAAGGAAAGTCCTTACAGAGACCGGTCGATCGAGGAAAACCTAGACTTATTTGAGCGGATGCGGAACGGGGAATTTGCCAATGGCGAAAAGGTCCTTCGTGCTAAAATAGATATGAAATCTCCTAATATTAACTTACGTGATCCAGTTATATATCGGATCTCCCATGCAACTCACCACAATACAGGAGATAAATGGTGCATTTACCCAATGTATGCCTTTGCTCATCCACTAGAGGATGCAATTGAAGATGTAACTCACTCCATTTGTACAGTGGAGTTCGAAGATCAACGTCCCCTGTATAATTGGGTGGTAGAACAATGTGAAATGAAAAGCCAGCCTCAGCAAATTGAGTTTGGCCGTTTAAATGTTACAAATACCGTCATGAGTAAGCGCAAACTTAAGCAATTGGTGGATGAAGGTTTTGTTGACGGCTGGGATGATCCGCGCATGCCGACTATTTCTGGCATGAGACGAAAAGGGTTTACTCCTGAATCGATTCGTAATTTTGTCCGCGAAACAGGTGTTTCAAAAGGCTCTGGTGCAGTGGATTCACAAATGCTTGAGCACTTTGTCCGTGAAGATTTAAAATTAAAGGTACCACGGACAATGGGAATTCTTAATCCATTAAAGGTTGTAATCACCAATTACCCTGAAGGGCAAATTGAATTGCTTGATGCAGAAATTAATCCAGAAGTGCCAGAAATGGGCATGCGGAAAATTCCTTTTTCACGGGAGATTTATATTGAGCAGGACGATTTTATGGAAAATCCGCCAAGCAAATACTTCCGTCTCTTCCCTGGCAATGAAGTCCGTTTAAAACATGCGTATTTCATTAAGTGCGAGGAAGTGGTCAAGAATGAAAACGGTGAAGTAGTGGAACTTCGCTGTACGTATGACCCGCAAACAAAGAGCGGTACGGGCTTTACTGGCCGGAAAGTAAAAGGAACGATCCACTGGGTCGAAGCAACGAATGCTGTACCAGCCGAATTCCGTCTTTACGAACCGCTAATTTTGGATAAAACAGAGGAAGATAACGATGAGGACAAAACATTCCTAGATCATGTTAACCCTCATTCTTTAGAAATTTTGCAGGGATATGTGGAACCTAACATGAGAGATGTTATGCCGCAGGATAAATTCCAGTTCTTTAGACACGGTTATTTCAACGTTGATCCAAAGCATACAACCGTAAATAAGCTTGTCTTTAACCGAATTGTATCCTTAAAAAGCTCATTTAAACTGTAAAAACCAGGCATCATCTGCCTGGTTTTTTTACGTTATTGGGACTTCTAAAATAACTTTTGTACCTTTCCCCAGTGAAGAATAAATAGTGAGTTCTCCGCCAACTGCTCTTGCCCGTTCATCCATGCTGAAAAGACCTACGCCTCGAGGCTGTTCCAACACTTCAAACCCTTTCCCTTTATCTTCAACCATGACTCTAACTGTTTGGTCTAGTTCCCTGATCGTAATCGTTGCTTCCGTTACTTCTGCATATTTTCGAATATTCGTTAACGCTTCCTGAATAATTCGGTAAATGGTCAGTTCGATACTAATATTATATCGACGGTTTAAGACACAATCAAAGTAAACATCTATGTTATAGTTTTCTGAAAAACGCGATAAAAATGAGCGAATGGCAGGAATAAGTCCAAGGTCATCTAAGACGGAGGGACGCAGCTCCCAAGAGATATCCCGTATTTCTTCAATAAGCTGGGTAGCTTCCTTTTGCATTTGAAGAAGCAAGGGATGGTCGATTTCTGAACTTAACCGGTTAATGGTGATAAGATGACTATACAAATTTTGACCGATGCCATCATGCAAATTTCGAGATAAACGCTTGCGTTCCTCTTCTTGTACATCAATAATTCTTGTCATCATTTTTTGTAATTCTTCTTCAACGCGTTTTCTCTCCGTTATTTCATAACGGATGGCTAGGTATTGATAGGGTTTATCAGATTCATTTAAGAAAGGGACAATCGTTGTATCTACCCAGTAAAAGGATCCATCTTTGGCACGATTTCGGATTTCACCCTTCCAAACTTCGCCGCTTCCGATCGTACGCCACATTGCTTTGAAGAATTCTTTGGAATGATATCCAGAGTTTAATATCCGATGGTCCTGCCCTAACAGCTCATCTCTTGAATATTTCGAGATTTGGCAGAATTGGTCATTTAAGTATGTAATCTTTCCACGGGAATCCGTAATGGCTACAATCGAAGATTCGTCCAGCGCAAACTTGATATCTACCAATTCCTGAAGTGACTTTTTTAATTCAATTTCAAGATCAGCCCGGTCTTTCAAAGATTCATGAAGTTTCTTGTCCATGTTGATCCCCCTTTCTTTTGCCTGTAAGGTGATGGTTTAGGACAGCCTCTAATCTTTGACCCGCCTCATTTACCTGTTCCTGCTGTTCCTCCTCAAAGACGTACGGAACTCTTTTTCCTACCAATAAAACTCCTTTTGGCGTGGAGTTAAAAACTAATGGGACTGCGTAACAAGCAACAAGCTTCTCTGCCAGCATGATGGGATAATCGGTTACTTTGCCATAAATATTTTGAGGAAAATGTTCAAGCATGAAGGAACTACCGGTTGAAATCACTTTCCCGGCAATTCCTTTTCCAAAACGAACGGAAATTCTTTCGTATTTATCATTTAAATTTCCTGCCGCATAATGCCATCGGACGTCAGGTCCGGCTTCGTCCTGGATGGCAAGAGCTACGAAGTCACAGCCGATCGATTGCATCAGCTTATTACAAACCTCCAAAACAGCCTGATTTTTTCCTATTTCCGCCATACTGGAATACTTCTCTTTAAATTCCATAGCCTAATAATCCCTTTTTAATAGCATATTCAACCAATTCCGGCCGGGTTTTCATTTGCAATTTTTCCATAAGATTGCCTTTATGGGTTTCAACTGTCTTAACACTAATAACAAGTTGCTCAGCAATTTCTTTATTAGAGTAGCCTTTAGCGACTAATGTTAAAACTTCCTTTTCCCGGTCGGACAATAGAGAATACGTATCGTTGCTGTCTTGTTTAATACCGCCTAAATATTCTTCCATTAACCGCTTAGTTGCTGCAGGATGAAGATACGCATCACCTGCAGCAACCGATTCGATTGCCGCCATTAATTCATCATGCGGCGCGCTTTTTAATATACAGCCTGATGCCCCTGCCTGTATCGCACGAAATAAATATTCTTCATCATCATGCATCGTTAAGATCAATATATTAACCTGCTGCATGGCCTTTTTTAGTTCCGCTGTTGCGGTCAACCCATCTTTGCCATGCGGCATACTTAAGTCCATCACGACTACATCCGGTTTAAGCTTCATTGCTTTTTTGATTCCCTCTCCGCCTTCTGATGCTTCTCCGATTACCTGCATATCAGGATTCGTTTGCAGCAGCATCTTAAGACCTGTCCGTACAACAGCATGATCATCAACTAATAGGATTTTAATCAATTTATACTCTCCTTTTGGTCCCTAGATGGGAAGAGAAATTTCAATAGATGTACCTTCTCCTATTTTAGAGGATATCACACATCGGCCTCCAGTCAGGAGCATTCTTTCTTCCATGGCGGCAATGCCTAAAGAATGCGGATGATTTTTCATTTCTTCCTGCTGAAAACCTTTTCCATGATCAAAAATGGAAATCGAAAGTTGGGAGTCCTCCCAATTCATACTCATCGTGATTTTCGAGGTATCTGCATGCTTGGCAATATTGGCAAGCGCCTCCTGACAAACGCGAAATACTGCTATGCTCTTTTGTTCAGGAATCTGTTTTTCTTGTCCGGAGGTTTCTAGGTTTACTAGTATTCCAAAGGTAGAGGTATATAGTTTAATATAACTCTTAATAGCTGCCAGTAAACCTAATGTAGATAAAGCAGGAGGATGTAATTCAACTGATAGCAGCCGGAGTTCCTGTATCGTCTTTTCAATCAACTCAGTCATTTGATGCAGGTAGATTTTTAAGTGCGGTTGTTCCATACTGGATTCAACAAAATGCAGACCTGTAAGAATACTAAATAGGTTCTGCCCTACTCCTTCATGAAGCTCTAAAGCAATACGCTTAATGTCTTCTTCCTGTGACTGTATAATATATGAACTAATCTGCTGCTTCAATTCAGTATGCTCCAACTTCATTCCCTCCTTTACTTTAAGGATAGTTCAATTAAACTTGTCTGTTGATTTCCACTTCAGGCACTTCGCTTTCCGCGGGCGTTCCGGCGAGCCTCCTCGGCGCTTTAGCGCCTGCGGGGTCTCCCCTGTTCCGTACTCCCGCAGGAGTCTCGCGCCTTCCGCTCCAATCAACAGGGTTTAAAAACTAGAAAGAAGGTTCAGGTTCTAATATTCAACCTGAACCTTCTTGATTGTATAGGTTAACCCACTCTCACTATGGGTTGCTGACCACATGGTTTCTGTTTCGATTATTGTACTGTCAATCGGAACGGCGAGAAAATAATGATGATCAAAGTAGAAACGAATATGGGTGCCATCGGGACATGGTTGAACCTTTTTCACCTGTTTTTTCACTGCCGGTGCTTGTTCCCCGTCCTGCTCATCTCTAATCAGGATTTCCACCTGTCCCTCCGTAAACCGATAGAGATCTTCAATCATTGGTTTAACATCCTCTCTGTGCAGGATAGAGGAACATTTTGTAGCCTTGAAGGTACTCCCAAAACTTTTCTTCTGCATTTTCCTCAAGAAAATCGATGGTCTCTTCCTCTGAAGACCAAAAAGACATCCCTTTTACTTCCGCAATGACCATTTCCGCGCCATCGAGTGTCTTTTCTTCCAAGTACCAATTTAATCGGTTTTTACCAAAAGTCCTTTTCAATAATTCATCAATCTCCGCTGCAAAGCCGCCTGATTGTGCCCGCATAAAACAAAAATCAATATACGTTTCACTAATCATTCACATTCACACCTTTTTTATAGATAAGGAATGCTGCCGGGAACAAAATCACATTGATGACTCCTGCAACAATGGTATTCGTATAATTTTCATAAAAATATTGATGGACCATATATTGAGTCGAGATAATATTCAACATTAATACCGCTAGAAGGAGTGCAACAGGAATGTAACTACGCTTCATAACGCTTCACCCCCACGGCATAAACAACTCCGTTTTCAACCTTCACATGAATTTCAGGAAGCGGACGTCTTGGCGGTCCGGCAGTTGGTGCACCAGTATTCACATCAAATTTCCCGTGATGACAAGGGCAAAGTAAGTCGCCCTCTTCTTTTTGCCAAAACACCGGGCAGCGGAGATGTGTACAGGCATTTTGGTAAGCAACATATTTTTCTTCTGACAATCGGATTAAGATCGCACTGTTATGCTCACCTGGAAAGTGAAAATCAACCGCGTCACCTATGCTAATAGATTTTACATCGGTGATTTTTTGTTTCGGGTACTTTTTATCCCCAAGGCCTGCTAGTTCTTTTGCAGCGACAACTCCCCATGGAAGGGAAGAGACGGCGAAAACGCCTGCAGCCCCCGCCAGTGTTTTCATAAAACCGCGGCGGTCAAGTTTTCGCTCGTTATTTCGGTTTATATTATGAGTGTAATTATCTCCATTAAACGGGATCTTGTTATTTTTATCAGTCATGTAAATCCCTCCTAGAACAATTTAGTGACGCCCTGCAGAATTCCAGGGAGATTCACTTTAACATTTGTTTCGCCTTCTAAATAAGGCATGCTTGTAACCCATTTATCATTATCAAGGTTAAATTGGTTTTTCTTTGCTTCAATTTCTTCCTCTGAAAGCCACTGTAAGGTGTTAGTTGGACATACACTCGCACACATTGGCGGGATTCCGTCTTTTGTACGGTCGATACAAAGATCACATTTATACATAAGGTTTTGCTCAGTATCAAACTTCGGTATTCCATATGGACAGGCAATCGTACAGTTTTGACAGCCAATACACTTTTCAACAAGTGCAGAAAGAACGGCACCTGTTTCATGGATTTGAATTGCCTGAGCCGGACAGCTCCTTGCACACGCTGGATTTACACAATGAAGGCACATGAGAGGCATCGTCTGCCGGTTAACCAGCGGGTTAACATCGTATACATAGTTGCGGTTACGTTCCTCGTGCCCGCCGCACTGTGTACAAGCCGCTAGACATGAGCGGCACCCTATACAGTTTTCGAGTTCAATATACAGCCTCTTTTTCATTTATTGCACCTTCTTTAATTCAAGTTTTTCAATCTGCGCTGCGCACGCTTTGAATTCCGGCATCCTTGACATTGGATCAAGAGCGGCAATGGTTAAAACATTAATAGATTTGTCATGGCCAAAATGGTATGGCACAAACACCGTGTCCTTTCGGATGGCTTCGGTAATCTTTACTTTATATTCTGCTTCCCCTCTACGGGTAAATAAGCGTACAGATTCTTCATGTTCAATGTTGTATTTTGCTGCAGTTTCCGGATGTACTTCTACATATGGCTCTGGGCACATATCACGTAAGAATTGAATCCGGCGAGTCTGGTTTCCAGATAGATAGTGGTAGACAACGCGGCCAGTTGTCAGGCGCAACGGGTAGTCTTCACAAGGTTCTTCAGCTGGCGGACGATATGGCAGTGCACAAATTTTCGCCTTCCCATCTGGATGATAGAATTTTTTATCTAAAAACATATGTGGTGTTCCTTTATCATTTTCGTCTTTACATGGCCAGAATACGCCGTCTTGTTTTTCGATTTTATCCCAAGTGATTCCGTAATAATCTGCATAACCGCCTTTAGAGGCTAAACGGAACTCATCGTTAACATCTTTAGCTGTTTTTAAATGAGAGAAGTATTTTCCTCTTCCAAGACGCTCACATAACTCAACTTGAATCTGCCAGTCTGGCTTGGATTCTCCTATTGGTTCTTGAGCTTTATTGATTTTAATACAACGACCTTCAAGATTTGTAACCGTTCCTTCATCTTCTGACCAAGTAGTAGTTGGTAAAATGACATCCGCAAATTCAGCAGATTCTGAAAGATAGAAATCAGCACATACCATGAAATCAAGGTTCTTTAATTGTTCACGTACATAGTTTAAGTTTGGAGCTGAAACTGCTGGGTTCGAACATAGTAAGTACAATCCACGGATAACCTTTTGCTCCATTAACTCAAACATTTCGTAAGCTGATACACCCTCTTTTGGCATTTCCTCTGGTTCAATTCCCCAAACCTTTGCCACTGCCTTTACATGCTCTGGATTTGCAATTTTGCGGTATCCTGGAAGGGCATCAGCCTTTTGGCCATGTTCTCGGCCGCCTTGACCATTCCCCTGTCCTGTAAAAGTAGCGACTCCAGCCTTCGGACGGCCAATTTTACCCGTTACTAACGCCATATTGGTATAGCCCGAAACATTGTCAACACCTTTATGCTGCTGCTCTATTCCACGGGCAAACATGACGATGGCATTTGGAGCCTTACCATATATTTCAGCTGCACGGATGATTTTTTCAGGTGCTACCCCAGTTAACTCACTTGTATATTCTGGTGTAAATTGTTTTACAAGCTCCTTCGTTTCTTCAAAACCGTTTGTATGATTCTTAACAAATTTTTCATCTATATGACCATTTTGAATTAATAGATTCACGATTCCATTAGCAAGTGCAAGGTCTGTACCTGGTCTTAAATCTAAGTGTACATCCGCTCTTCTGGCAATCGGTGTTTCACGAGGGTCAGCAACAATTAAGTATCCTCCTCTTTCTTGAACAGACCATACCCTGAACATGGAGGTAGGATGACATTCAGCTGTATTGCTTCCTGCTATAAATAAACAATCTGTTTCATGAATATCTGTCCATGGCAGGGTTGAACCGCGGTCAACTCCTAAGGATCTCATAAAGCCGCCGGCGGCACTTGCCATACAAAAACGTCCATTGTAATCAATATAGCGGGTCTGCAAACCAACACGGGCAAACTTTCCAGTTAAATAACATTTCTCGTTGGTCATTGATACACCGCTGTAAACACTTAGTGAATCTTTCCCGTAATTACTTTGCAACTCTAGGAACTTTTTCACGATTAGGTCATATGCTTCATCCCAGCTTGCTTCACGGAAGCCATCTTTCGTACCTTTAAGTGATGCATCATCACGAATCAAAGGTTTAAGGATACGATCAGGGTGATTGGTTTGCTGATATGCCGTAACCCCTTTTGGACACATTTTTCCAACCGTTACCGGCCAGTCATAACGAGGTTCAACCCCGATGATTTTATTTGTTTTTGTATTTACACGTAAATTCATCCCGCACTGCATTCCGCAATAGCTGCAGTGTGTTTTTACAAGTGTCTCATTTGGATGACGTACATTTTCTATTTCTCTAAAGAATTTATCCCTTTGCATTCTGATTTGCCCCCTTAACCTTCACTTGATGAGTTGCTACTCCCGAGAACCTTGCAATCCGGTATTTTCTGCGGCATGGCAGACATAACTCAGCAAGATTAAAGCCATCTTCCATATTAAATTCCATCGTATTAACACCTAATACGTGGATCACATCATTTGATTGTTCAACGGATACGAAATGATCACCGCATACCTTACATTTCTTCATTTCCTTTTCACCATAGTGCTCACGGTAGTTTCTTGCAAAAACACTCATTGGTCGGAATGGAATATGGGCAAGCTTTCCGAATGGTAAGTAGATTAATGTTACGATCACGGAAAATTGGTGAATTAGTGACATTTGCGGCTGCATCCAGCCGTGTAAAAATACGTTTTGAACCGTTAATAAAAGTCCAGTAATTGAAATAAACAGTAACAGGTACAATGGAAGGAAATCATAAATGAATTTCTGCTCTGCTCTTGCCTGCATGTTTTTCAAACGGCGGTGTAATGCCATGCATACACCAGTAATAACCATAATGGCTGAAATATTTAATGCATTGTAAGAAAACCATGCGATGATTCCATCTGCTTTGATATTGATTAAATCCATTCCCATTAAAACAACCGTATAGTAGCCGTTCTCATCCATCGTAAAATACATCCAGCTGAAAACGAGCGGGAATGTTACTAAACAAGCAAGAACGCAGCCCCAGCCGATTAAGATGTGCTGCACCCAGCGGTAAAGCCCGCGATTTTTAATAAAATCGTAAAACGCTAAATGGTTCACAGCTGTTTTAGGTGTACTTTTTCTTAAAAGAAGCTTTAACCCTTTTTTGATAAAAATTTTAGTTGGCGGCCTTTCCCCCCAAGCGATGAACCGATAAAAAAATCCGCCTAAAAAGACGATCGTACCAACCATATATCCGTAAAGATTCAGGTCAATATGGGTAAACATCCTCGTACCAATAAATACTAAAATTGCGAGTCCAGTGACAGTTAAAAACATTGATTTAGCAAAGTGGGAAGCAAACGCGTTATTAACCGAGCTTCCCGTTTTCTTATTTGTTGAAGTATCTGCCTTCATTTGAGTTCCTCCTCAAAAAAAATAACACTATCGTTTTTCTTAATTACATTGTAAGAAAAACAACAGTGTTATCTATATCGGGGAAATCCCCCATCCTCGGGGGAAAAAACCCCTAAAAAAATTATTTTAGACAAATCTCTGTAACAAATAGAAAAGCGGAGGCGCCTTGACCAGGGGCGACAGGCATAAGACGAGCCGGCTAGAAGGTTGCTCTTTAACCTTCTGGACGGATTGGCTTATGACCCCGAGCCCCTAGGCGCTGGAGCAAGACAATTAGATTTTTAGATATTTTTTCCGCCAAGAATAAAGAAGTAACAGGATAAAGATACCAATCTGTAATGAAAATAAAACAGCATCCCAGAACGCAAGGCTTGTCGGGGACTGCCTGAAGCCCGGTAGCAGCTGGTTTGCTGCATCGATGATTTCCGGGATATAAAAAACGAAGAACAATGCAATCGTGATTACTATACCTAAAAAATAAAAGATGGAATAAAGGAAAACTGTTTTTTTCTCTTCGTTAAAAATGGTCTCCTCCCGAGAATCCGATTGAATAAAAGGAAGCCGCTTCACGATTAGTTGTTTGGCCACTTCCATCACATTGTAGCAACCGGTAATATTCTCAAAAACATAATATAAATCCGTTTTTAAATAAAAACAGCATTGATAAAGCATTCTTAGAAAAATATCAAAAACAGCAAGGTTCATGAGCCCAACGGCAAGCTTTGGTGCTTCGGGAAAAATTATGTGCAGCCCTAAAGCTATAAACAAAATCACCGTATCAAAACAAAGACCTGAGAGAAATAGTCCATTTCGTTCTTTTGGGGATAGCTTCCAAACAGATGACATATCGGTTTCAAGAACCACAATAAACAAACGGTGGCCAATCTCCACTTTAGTCGGAAGATTATGCGCCCTCATTGCCAGCACATGACCAAGCTCATGAATCAGAACCAAAGTGAATGTAAACGTCATCCATAAAAGGACATTTAAGGCCATTACATCAAAAACAAAGATGTCTTCGTGATGGGGCAATAAGTCAGGGTTGATGATGAATAAAATAAGATTAATGACAAATAAAATGCTATACAAGGCAAAACTAAATTTATTAAAGAAGAATTTTCCAACGTTTGATGAAATCCAATAAGAGCCTAATTTTGAATTTTCCCTCTGGTTTCTTTCTATCTTTATCCCATCAATTTCTTGAACCAAGCCTAATTCAAGAAGTTGTTGAGTAAAATCCAGAAGGTCCACTTCTTCAGCAGGATATTTTTGCTTTAATGTCTTCTCAATATCTCCAAGCTGTTTCCCTTGATTAATGAAATGGATTGCATCAATACAAACCTCGGGCATTTCATAAAATTCGCCAGAAAGTTCATCTTCAATAATATAATTCTTTCTATCCTTGCGAATCTGAATTGGAACCATTGAAATACACGATTGAGGTGTTAAAGTCATTAATCATCGTTCCTAACTAAAATAGTTTATAAAAAAAGAAGGATGATTAGCTTCCTAGAGCTATCATCCCCCTATATTATTTCCCGCCAACACCTAAATAAGGGCACCACCAGCAAGTTGTTTTAATTTTCTTTAGCTTACGGATTTTCATGAGCCCACCTCCTTAAGCATTTCCCACTTTTTAGTCCATGGATATTTTTCATGAAATTTGACCCATGATGGATAAACCTTTATGAATTGTTCCACCAGCTCAGGGTCAAATTGGGATCCTTTACCTTCAATAATACTTCTGTAAGCTTCTTCAACAGGCATTGCTTCACGATATGACCTAGATGATGTCATCGCATCAAAAGCATCAGCAATGGCAGAGACTCTGGCAAGTAAAGGAATCTGCTCGCCCTTTAATTGATCTGGATATCCTGTTCCATCCCAGCGTTCATGATGAGAACGAATTACACAGATACTGTCCTTAATACCTTCTACATCTTTTACTGCTTCCGCTCCAACTTCGGGATGAGATTTTATAATCTCAAATTCTTCTTTTGTCAATCTATCGGGTTTCATTAGTATCGAGTCGGGAATATTCACTTTGCCAATATCATGGAGTAAACAGGCATAGTAAAATGATTTTTGTTCTTCCTTCGAAAACCTGCCAATTTCTTTAGCAAGTAAAAGCGAGTAACTTGCAACTCGTTCACTATGGCCCCTTGTATAGGGATCTTTCAGTTCAAGTGTGGCAATAACACCTTTGACAATGCCCTCCAACTGATCATCATAGGCTGTACTTATTGCACGGACATATCCTTGGAAGCGAACTAATAAAAAGAACGACATAACTGAAAGAATAGCGATTAATAAAATTGGCATAATGACATAAGATGTGTTTAGAATTAAACCAGTAAGTAAATATTTAGCTGTAAACCCTAAAGTAACTACCCAAAAGAATCTGTTATTAAGAAATAGTGGTAAGGAAAGAATTAAAAATACTTCTATAATATTACCGCTAAAATATTCTTCAGGCTTTCCTATATAAGTTAATAAATCAACAAGGAATGCAGTAACTAAATAACTTATGATGAACAAATATTTAATCCAATATTGTTTATTAATCTTACTTAAATAAAAAGAAGTCGGAATTAATCCTAACAATACTATATAATTTAAATACCAATAAACACTTGGCAAACCACTATTCCTATCCTCCACTATAAAAATAGGAGCAAGGTAGTAGTAAAAAAAGTCATATCCTATCAATATCAAATAAGAAATTATAAGAAACCATTTGACTGTTTGTTTTTCCTCTTGTGGTAACATAAAATCCTCCAGTGTTATTCCTTTACATTATATCTTATAGGGATAACCCTTGTAATATATTATATTGTTGATTTTTGTATAATTATAGAATTATTTATTTCAATTACTTCTGTTTTATAGGTAAAATAACTTCCACCTTAGTTCCTATACCTAACTTGCTTTCAAATTTTAGCTTTCCTCTATGGTCATTGATAATTTGATTTGTTACCAATAAACCAAGTCCTGTTCCATTTTGTTTCGTAGTAAAAAATGGTTCACCAAGATTTAAAATATTTTTATCTTCAATACCAAAGCCTTCATCTTCAATCGATATTAACATCTTTTTGCTTTCAACTACTTTTACCTTTATTTCAAGCTTACCGCCATTAGGCATGGATTCTACAGCATTTTTTAAAAGATTAATAAATACTTGTTTTAATTGCTTACTATCACACTCTAAAGGTGGAAGCGGCCCCGCAATAGTGGTTTCTACAGAAATCTCTTGTTTTTCTGCCTGGTATTGAATAATTGACAGGGTATAAGCAATAATTTCCTCTATATTGGCTTTTAAAAATTGTAAATCCTTCGGTTTTCCAAGTGTCATTAAATCATTCACGATAGAATTAATCCGATCGATCTCCGATATCATTATGGGATAGAAATCATTCATATTTGGGTAACGTTCCTCTTGCAGCTGGGTAAATCCTTTTAATGAAGACAATGGATTTCTAATTTCATGCGCGATTGCTGCCGCCATTTGGCCAATCACAGCCAGTTTCTCCTTTTGAAGCAATTCTTCATGAATCCTAGTTAAGGAACGAATATACGAGTTTATACGTATAAAAATGACGAAAGCTATCCCTGATAAGACGATATAAATACTCGTTGGAACAAGAACTAAAGTATCCTGTAAAATTATTCCTGTGAAAATATATTTGGACACCATCCCTAAGGATACACTCAATAAGTATTGCTTATTTACAAAGATTGGGGAGAATAAAATAAAAAGTACTTCCACTATGTGTCCAGATGCATATTCCTTTGGAGTCTCCATATAGATCAGCATATTATGAATAACATCAATGACAATAAAGCTCCATAGATATACATATTTAATTAAATACGGATTTCCTTTTTTTATTAAATAGGCCGATAAAGGCAGAAGTAAGAAGATTAAAATATAATACCAGTACCCTAATCCTATTTCAGGTTTTCTTAGTACACCATTCTGGGAATCTGGTAATAAAAAATAATAAATCAGTTCATATCCTATAAAAAAAATATTAAACAGCCATAGAAATAACGCGACGGCCTTTTTCTCTTCATACATTAATTTTGGTTTCATAATATGTTTTTTCATTTGAAACTCCTCAATCACAAATAATAAAATCTCCTACTATTTTACCATTATTGAATTAAAATAACTGATTGTTTTTAATGGAATTCGATGATTTTCGACATTTTTTTAGAATATCCTTACACAAAAAGGACTTGCATCGACATGCAAGTCCTTTCTATTACTCTATTAGCTCACTTTTTTTAGTTTTTCTTTACGTTGGTTTAAATTTGAATGTTTTCTTCCGTATGCAAAATAGACGAGTAAGCCTATTACCAGCCATACGGAGAAACTGATCCATGTCGTCATTGGAAGCTGTAATGCTAAATAACCGCAGAATAAGAAAGCTAGGATAGGAATCCAAGGTACGAATGGTACACGGAAACCTGTTTTTGGCGCCTGCTTATTTTTACGCAAGTACAAAATCCCAATTGACACTGTCATGAAAGCAAATAAGGTTCCAATGTTTACAAGTTCAGCTAGTTTATTTAACGGCACCACCCCTGCAAAAAAGGCAACAAGGAAGCAAGTGATCCATGAGTTCACAACAGGAGTTTGTTTCTTTTTATCAACCTTTGAAAATACCTTTGGCAGCAGTCCGTCGCGGCTGATCGCATAGAATAATCTAGACTGGCCGTAGATCATAACAAGTAAAACGGTTGTAATCCCAGTAATAGCTCCTAATGAAATAAACCCAGCAACCCAATCTTGGTTGATATAATTTAATGCAAAAGCGACTGGATTCTTTACGTTTAAGTCAGTATAAGGAACAATACCTGTTAAGATTCCTGAAACGACAATATATAAAACTGTACAGATTAAAAGAGATGCAATAATTCCAATTGGCATGTTTCGCTGTGGATTTTTCACCTCTTCAGCTGCCGTTGCCACGGCATCAAAACCAATATAAGCAAAGAATACGGTAGCAGCCCCTGTTGCCACACCCGAGAAACCAAAAGGCATAAACGGAGTCCAATTGGCTGGTTCTACATACCAAACTCCAACAGCAATGAATAACAGAACCACTGCTATTTTTATAATAACCATGATCGCGTTAAAACGCGCCGATTTCTTAACACCCTGTGTCAGTAGGAAAGTGATGAGAAAAATAATCACAATGGCAGGAATATCGATAAATGTTCCTTTTCCAGGCTCATAGGCACTGGTGATGGCAGTAGGGAGATGAATCCCAAAACCAGCCAATAGACCTTGGAAATAACCCGACCATCCACTTGCAACTGCAGATGAAGCCAAGCCATACTCTAGGATCAGCACCCACCCCAATATCCAGGCAATGATTTCTCCAAAAGTTGCGTAGCTATACGTATAGGCACTACCAGAGACAGGCACGGTTGATGCAAACTCGGCATAACATAATGCTGCAAAAACACATGCTAATCCAGATAGAATAAAAGATAAAATCAATGCAGGACCTGCATGTTCTGCTGCGGCAACCCCTGTAAGTACGAAAATACCTGTACCGATAATGGCGCCAATTCCGAGCATCGTTAAATCAAATGCCCCTAACTCCTTCTTTAGGGTTACATTTTTCTGACCAACTTCCGTCATTAAATCCTGAATGGATTTTTTTCTAAATAAACTCATAAGCTCTACCTCCACGACCTTCAAAGTCGTAATGTTCTGAAAAGAATGATTTAAAAAAATATATTAAGATAATATAATGCAGCTAATAAAAAAGCAATATATTTTGAAAATAAAATTCTTTGTAGATAATTCCAAAACATTTTCTCCCATTTTTACATTAATACTTTTTATTATCATTATTCTGGTAAAACTTTTACATTTTTAGAAACAAAAAAACTAACCATACAAAAGTGGTTAGTTTTAGACCATTTCTAATAGTTATTTCTGTTTTTTCCGGTAAATTTTCCATAGTATACATAGCATTTCCGATCTTCATCAATCTCTCTTGAATCAAGGGCAAATTCTAAAAAAAGTTTATCCTGTTGTATATAGATAAAATCGGAATGTAATGTACTTAATAACTCTTCATGTTCCCATATTTCCCTAGTTTCCACTAGAACGGAACCTGTTTCCCTCAGTTCCCTGATTTCAAAACCAATGTGGGAGTAAAACGTATCAGAAGGATCATTGGCATAGCTTTCCTTTTCGACATATAATACCGCTGTTCCATCCGGGTCTATAGCCGTTGCGGTCACACTGTATGTTCCACCATCTTTAACAAAAAACTCGCAGGTCATTCGTGCTGTCGCTTCAATCGAAGAAATATTTGGGTAGTTCCATAAAGCAGGGTATTTACTACCCTCATCATCAAGCCGGTATTCCAGCCTCAACTCTCATCCCTCATTTCATTTTCTTTTACTTTACCATTGTTTTCCTGATATTACCTTTTATAATAAGAATATAACACAAAAAGGAGTGTGAGCAGGTGAAGAAAACCCATTGGCTAATCACTGGTGTTATTACTTCGTTAGTGGCCGGGACCCTTACCGGTTGTTCACAGGATAGACCGCCTGAACCAGACGACGATCGATGCGAGGACTGGGATTGGGATGATGAAGAAGGCGTTTGGGTATGTGATGATACAACCTCAAGATATCATGGCCACTTTTTTTATGGCGGTATGTTTTATAGCAGCAGGTCTGCTTTGTTAAACTCCCCATCTTACAAATCCTATAAATCATCGTCCAGTTTTAAAGGTGGGTTTGGAAGCGGCTCAAAAGGCGGATTTGGAGGTTAAAAGAGTGCCGGCTTACTCGGAGAAACGCAAGCAATTTTATTCAAGCTATCCAAATTTTTGGTCAGACCTGTATGGAGGAGAATACAGTCTTTATCATATTTTATCTATACCGGAGACACTGCACCAAGAATTGCTGGAAGCCACAGAAAAGTTGGGAAAAGTCTTTTTTAAAACGGCTGACCTCCTACGCAGCCTAACCGATCAACAATTGATGGAACTAGGATATCCTGCTGCTAGTCTGCCTTTTATCAGATTAAAAACAGTTTTTCCGGAAACCATCATTTCAAGATTTGATTTTGCTTTAACCGAAAATGGTCTAAAAATGCTTGAATTTAACAGTGATACCCCCACGTTTATCGTCGAATGCTTTCACATGAATGAAAAGGTTTGTTCAGAGTTTGGGGTCCGTAATCCTAACGCCAATCAAGAACGGCTTCTTTCTTCCGGAATAACGAAGGCTGTTTTTGAAGGAGTAAAAGGGAAATCAGAGCCGAATGTTGTGTTTACCGCCCACCAAGACCATATCGAGGACTGGAATACAACTGCTTATTTAAGCCAGCAATGTCAGGTGAAAAACCAGCTTGTACCCCTTTCGGAATTAAAGATTACAGATGATGTACTTGTAGACCCAAATGGGATTCCCATTGATGTATTGTATCGTCAAACGTACCCGCTTGAGCATTTACTCGAGGACAGAGATCCAGATTCAGAAGAATTGGTTGGGTTACAGCTGTTACAACTAGTTAAAGAAGGAAAACTGTCGATAGTTAATCCGGTATCAGCCTTCCTGCTGCAGCCAAAATCCATTCAATGTCTGATATGGGGATTGGCGGAGAATGGCCATTTTTACTCAAATGAAGAGCAGCAATGGATTAAAGACTATATGCTGCCTACATATCTAGAAGCAGACGAATTTCTTAACAAAAATTTTTTTGTACAAAAGCCGTCCTTCGGAAGGGAAGGAGATACGGTTACCATTTGGAACCAGAACTTAAATCCAGCAGAAAAAAATCCGTTTCAAACGTATAAGGAGGAGCTTCCGGTCTTTCAATCCTATGTTCCTCTTCCCGTTGTTTCACTAGAAACAGAAAAAGGCATAGAAACGTTATCGTATGTGTTTGGATCATTCTTAATTGCTGGGAGACCAAGCAGCATCGGAATTCGTGCTGGAGGAAAAATCACCGGAAATGAATCGTATTACCTGCCAGTAGCTCTTCAAAAGGAGGAAGGTTTATGACAAATTTCTTGATCTATTTAGCTGTATCATTGGGATTATTATTAGCAGGACTTTTTATAATGGAAGTCACCACAAAGGTGAAGGAATTTCAATTAATGGCCAAGGGGAATAAAGCGGCCAGCTACGTACTGGGAGGAAGATTGCTTGGGCTCGCCATCGTATTATACTCCGCTGCTGCCAACTCGATTTCACTTGTTGATATGGCCATATGGGGAGGGGTAGGAATCATTGCACAAATTGTAGTTTTTTACTTAGCTGAGTGGCTTACCCCTCGCTTTAATGTTAACCAGAGTATTGAAGAAGATAACCAGGCAGTTGGATTATTCCTTCTTCTCTTATCGGTATCTATTGGTGTAGTCATTGCTGGCTGTTTGACTTACTAATGGCCAGAATAGTTTTGGTTTTAGGTCACGTAGATCCCTCTACGTGACCGTTTTGATTTCTTCCTTTGCTTTTTGGTCACGTAGAACTTGACCTGCTAGAAATTCCCTGTCATGCATTCTGCCATTTAGAGGTTGTTATATGTGTTCTTATCACAAATAACCAGCAGCCGTGCTTCCCTCGGGATCGGCTCACGCCATTTTTTTAAAATATTTAAATCATTTCGGTCAGCAATCAGCTGTGCTCCTTTTTCCCTTAACCATTCATATGCATCCCCATATGTTTTCCATTCGGGACGAAGATTGACTTCCCATAGGTCACTGCCTTCATCCTGACGGCTTAATAATTGGGTAAATAGATGACTTGCTCCCTTAGTTTGGGCTGACTTCGCCATTAAATTGGATACCGAGCCGTTGGATAAAATAAACTCATCAATCTTTACATGCTGAAAATTCTCAACATGATTTTCATTCAAAATTTCTGCAATGGTATAAATGTTCCCTTCTGTTCCCTCATCATAACGTTCAATGGATGAGGCAACTAACAGGGTTTTGCCGTCCGCTAAATCTGGGTTCGAAATTCCATCATCAGCAAACAATAAAACGGCTTTTGACTTTTCGATTCTTGCTTTTTTCAAGGTTTCGACATCGGTTGGGCTTCCCTGAATATAATGAATTCGTTCATGCTCAAAAGGGGTTTTCTCAAGTTCTTCAATTAGGACGATTTCAGTGACCTCGTCAACGAGCAAAAGCTCCTTGATGGTATTTTTACTTTTCGTAGTCCAACCCATAATGACAAAATGGTTTTCTCCGCGGTAAAACATCTTCCCTTCCTCCTTTCGTCTTTTGTACTGCGAAACAGCATCTACTACAATTCCGATAACAGTACCAAAAAGTCCAATCCCCAAGGTATAGACAACAAGCATCGCCCAGGTTCTTCCAGCCTCTGTAACGGGATATACATCTCCGTACCCTACTGTCGTCATCGTCGTCAGAATCCACCAAACAGCATGCAGCGTATTCTCAAATGTTTCAGGCTCCAAAAGTCTTATAATCACAGCATTTCCAATAACAAAGAGGAGCGTAATCAGTAGGATGGATCGATACCGGTAACGAGAGGCTGTTAGGAAGAGCTTTCGAAAAAACAGCATGTTTTGACCTCCTTTCTACCCTAATTCAAATAATGGATTTTTTTGTAATCCATCCAATGGTTTAAACCCTCCTAAAAACATTAATAAATCTATATTTCTATTTTCCACTAAATAATTCCTTTTTATCGGCAAAAGGAAATACTCTGTTGACAACGACCTCGTTTTAATGTAATATTAATTATTGTGCTTTAGATTAAGTAACTTGTATATGAACGAAATGACGCAATGTAAGAATTTTATTCTGGCATTCTGCTTATGTTTTAAAGAAACACTTATTCACACTGGATCGGCTTCGGAGCCGTAAGGATGTAAGAGAGGTAGGGCTTACGTCGTTTAGGTTAAAACCATCAGGTGGAAGAGTAACCGCGGCAAATTGGTCTTTATAACCATTTAATATATATATAAATTTTTACCTTGCGATGGCTGATAGAAATGATGACAACCATTCACAAGTTACGATAAGGATCCACTTGGATCAAAAGCAAAAGAAGGCAGAGGGATCATCCCTCTGCCTTCGCCAATTTTACTATAATTGTCTGATTTTCATTTTATCATTCGTAAGCTTTCGAATAATCTGATTAACAACCTCCGAAAAAACAAGCCCAAAAGCAATGGCCCCTGAAAGCATCGTTACCTTTGCTCCTAAAGCAAGTGCGAATTGATAATCGTTTTCCACAAAATTCCTCATTGTATCATAAGCCAAGCCCCCGGGAACCAATGGAATAATACCAGCTACACTAAAAATAATGATAGGTGTCTTATAAAACTTAGCCAGTCGCTGGCTGACGACTCCTACAAAAACAGTCGCACCCAATGTGGCTAAAACGCTGTCACTAGTATAATCTTCGGTTATATAGTAGAGAAGCCAGCCTCCCATCCCCACAAGTCCGCACTTCACCAATGTTTCCTTCGGTGCATTAAAGATAATTCCAAAGGCGGCCGTAGCAATAAAGCTTGTTATTATTTGCCCTAAAATCTCCAACCTTTAAGCCTCCTTTACAGAAAAGATAAAACAACTGCAATTCCAGAACCAATTGCAAAGGCTGTCAACAGTGCCTCCGCACCCTTCGATAGGCCTGAAACCAGATGCCCGGCCATTAAATCTCTTACAGCATTAGTCAGTAAAAGCCCGGGTACTAATGTCATAACGGACCCTATGATTATTTTATCTAGCTGATGGCCCGCTCCGACTTTTACAAAGATTAACGAC
Organism: Neobacillus sp. Marseille-Q6967; assembly: GCF_946151075.1. Taxonomy (GTDB): domain Bacteria; phylum Bacillota; class Bacilli; order Bacillales; family Cytobacillaceae; genus Neobacillus. The sequence goes on from NZ_CAMGZB010000001.1 coordinate 194,145, forward strand.
ACTAAACCGATAATAAACGCGGCAAGAAATTCAGAGAAAAACCTGACGGTTATGTAGCGATGGAGGTATAAAAATCCCAAATAGCCAAGTCCCCCGGAAATCATGGCTGGGATAAAATCATTCCATTCCCCTTTAAACATAATCATGAAACATCCGCTTGCTATAGATGCTGCTGTTACTTGAATCCAGAATGGAAATGATATATCTTGATGTTCCAATTCTTTTAAAAGCTTTAATGCTTCTTGAATTCCTATCTCGCCACTCGTAATACTACGTGAGATGCTATTCACAACCGCTACCTTCTTTAGATCCGTGGATCGTGTTAAAATACGAATTAACTTCGTTTTTGTAGGTTCAGCTCCCTCTGCAGAAAAAATAATCCCGGTTGGCGTTACATAGCTATGTGTATTTTCAATACCAAAAGCAGAGGCAATCCGCATCATCGTATCCTCCACTCGATAAGTTTCCCCTCCGCTTTGAAGCATGATCTTCCCCGCGAGCAAACATACCTCTATAATCTCGTATGTATCTATTTTTTGTTGGGTCATTTATAATCTCTCCGCATTCATAAAAACTATGGTATTTAGTTTAAAACAAAACCAGGATGGTAAGCAATTTCTAGCACCAGTATCATCCATTATTTGAAAAATATGAAATTAAAACGCTTTAAATATATACTTTAAGCAAATTTGTATTATAATATTATATAATGATTTATCGGTTAGAAAGGATAATCTATATGAAACTGAACAATTCAATTTCAACTCCTTTATACGAGCAGCTAAAACATTTCATTAAAGAGGCGATCGACCAAGGTGTTTATAAAGCAGGAGAAAAATTACCAAATGAAACAGACCTTTGCGACATATACGGGGTCAGCAGGATTACGGTAAGAAGAGCGGTGCAAGAGCTAGTGGATGAAGGTTTTTTAGAACGCAAGCAGGGAAAAGGAACATTTGTTACCAGAACGAAAGTTACGAGAGAGCTTGTGTCGGTGGATGGGTTCTCTGATTTCAGTAAACAAATAGGAAAAAACCCTTCAAAACGCATACTTGTCTGCGAAGAAATGAAAGCCCCTTCAACCATTGCGGAGGCACTTCAAATTCCAGTTGATACGCCTGTTTTAAAGCTTGTCCGTTTGATGTTTATCGACCAGCAGCCTTTTGTTTTAGATGAGGCGTATTATTCATTGGAGCGTTTCCCTGATTTAACAGCGCATTTTAATAAATATGAATCCACGTATGAAGTCCTAAAAAATATTTATAACATCAATTTAAAAACATGTTCAAGCAAAAAAATTATTACTGTTACCCCGGCAAGCGTTAGTGAGGCAGAATATTTGGATTGTGAAGTTGGAGACACCTTATTTAATTTTGATAAAACGGTGTATGATGAGAATAAGATTCCCATTCACATTTCAAATTATAAAACACAGACCAATCTAATTGCTTTAACCATTACAACATAAAAAAGGAATGAGAACAGGAATTTACCCAGTTCTCATTCCTTTTTTTAGGTACTGCTAAACTTACCAAGTTGATTTCCGCTAAGGCGCTTCAATCAACATAGCCGTAAAATCATGACTGTGCTTTTTTTAATAGGCGAATTGTTTTCCGTATCCAAATGCCCCATTTACTTCACAGGTTCTCGCTGCACTTAAGGCTCCTGCCTTCAATGCCTTTTCCACCGACGGTTCATTAAAATAGCTGGTTAAAAATCCGGCAATAAAGGAATCTCCAGCTCCCAATGTATCAATTACATTTGCTTTTTCAATCCCTTTACTGAATCGTTGATTGTTATTGGATATGATTACTCCTTCGGAACCTCTTGTTACAATAACAAACGGTGTACCAAGAAGGTGAATTTTACTTAATAAAGAGTTGATTTCAGATTCTGTTAAATCGCTGCCGGATATAAAGGCAAACTGGATATGCGGGCAGACTTTTTTCAATAATGCTTCTGTATAATGATTTGAAAAATCATAGGAAACAGGCAGAAACTGCTTAAGACGCGGCAATTCATCATCTAAATGACTATAAATACTTGTATGAAGAACATCAAAGTTCTTAATAAATTGTTCATCATCCTCTGATAAATTCAGTTTTAGATTCGCTTGTACTCCGCCTTTATTAGATTTTATAAAGATCCTGTCACCATCTTCATTCAAATCCACATATGCCTTTCCACTCTCACCAACCGCCCTTCGAACGCGGCTGGTATCAACATCGTTTTTTTGTAAAGAATCAATAATATGGTCACCTTCAGTATCATTGCCGATAATCCCGATAAATGCAGCAGATTCTGCTCCATTGTGTTTCGCCAGCACCGCAACATTTAGGGCGTTGCCTCCTGGAAACATTTCATTCCGATCTTGATACACATCTACTACGTTATCACCGATTCCAATTAGTCTCATCTTCTGTTTCTCCTTTTATCCTTTAATACTTCCAGATGATAAACCTCTAATAAAATACTTTTGCATGAATAAAAACAGTAAAATTATTGGTAATGCCGAAATCATTAAGCCTGCCATTAGAACTCCCCAATTGGTAGATAGAGCATCTCTAAATTGCATTAACCCAGCGGGGATGGTCTTTAATGAATCAGAATCAACAAAAATCAACGCAAACATAAACTCATTCCAAGTAAAATAAGAGGTTAACACAACGGCCGTTAACAGGATAGGCTTATTTAATGGAACAAAAATCTTTGTCAGAATGGTCCAGGTCGTACACCCATCCAGGAAGGCCGATTCCTCTAATTCCCGGGGGATTTCCAAAAACGCTGCCCTAATCAACAGGATAGTAATCGGGATCCGGTATGCCACATAAGGCAGAATCATGGCCAAATACGTATCATGGATTCCTAAAAACTGAATGAGGTTGTATAGCGGGATTAAACTAACCTGCGGAGAAAGCATCATTCCTCCCATACAGAAGACCAACAGCAGGTTTTTCCCTCTAAAATGGAATCTGGACAATCCATACGCTCCAAGTGTACTCACGGCAACCGTTAATAAACAAGTACTCGCGGTTACGATTAAACTGTTAAGGAAATATCCTGATATCCCTGTATTCCATGCCTCAACGTAGTTAGAGAACAACCACTCCTCCGGCAAGGACCAGCTGCTCGAAAAAATTTCTGAAGTAGATTTAAATGAATTAATTACCATCCAAAAAAGCGGATAGGCAATAATGATAAAATAAGCAATCAGAATCGTAAATAATGGCATGCCTGCTATGACTGCTTTTGGTTTCCTTAATTTTGTTTTGATCGGGTACGATTGCTGGTAGTCTATTACTTTACTTGTCTCCAATCTAAACATCCTTTCCGGTTTTAAATAATTTCATTTGTACTAAGGAAACCACCAAAGTAATCACTAATATAACTGTAGCTATGGCAGAAGCATACCCCATCTCATCCTTAAAGAAGGCAGAATTATAAAGAAGTGTACCTAACACTTCACTCGCATTCCCTGGTCCGCCGCCAGTCAAAATATATGGTTCATTAAATACCGTGAACGCACCTGTTAAGGTAATGAGTGTGGTAACAAAGAACATTTCTTTTACTTGAGGAACGGTGATCGAGAAAAACTTGCGGATTTTTCCGGCCCCATCGATATCAGCCGCCTCATATAATTCCTGCGGGATATTTTGTATCGAAACAATAAATAACATCATAATATACCCAATGCTTTGCCACTGTGAAACCGCAATGACTGCGAAGATCGCTGTCTCGGATTCACCCAGCCAGGCCCTTGTTAATTCTTCTAAGCCTAGGATGGTTAACAGCCCATTTAAGATCCCAATATCGGGATTGTAAACAAAGGTAAACAGAAGCGCAATAACCGTCATTGAAATCACGACCGGCAGGAAAAATACCGTACGGAAAAGAGCACTAAACATCCGGGTAATCGGATCTTCCAATATTGCTGCTAATATAAGACCGCCAAACACTTGAAAAATTATCGAGATGACAGCGTACCAGAGATTATTTTTTAAAGCTATATAGAAAACTTCATCTTTAAAAAGATTAAAGAAATTTTCGAATCCAACAAAGGTTTTATCAATCGAGAAAGCTGAAAACTCGTAAAAACTATAAAGAAAGTTTTCAAAAATTGGGTAATAAACAAAAAGAGCCATGAAAATGAAGCACGGTGCAACATATAAGTATGGTAACCATTTATTCGAATTTGACATCGTAACACCCCTTTACTAAGTCGAACGCTTTCTTTCTATAAAGCCTTTCTACTTTCTTGTAGAAAAAAGGCGGCTGGCTGGCAGCCGCCTTTTTCAAGTTATTACTTTGAAGATTTTACTTCTTTCACTGCTTTTTGAACATCTTCCATTACTTGCTCTGGTGTTTTCTTTCCATCTAGCATTTGCTGTGAACCATTAAGATAGGCGTCAACAATTTTGATATCCACTGCAGTATCAAACCATAAATAAGTTTGTTCTGAATTTACAATCAGCTCAATGGCTTCCTGCTGCAGTTTGGATGCATTTTCTGCTGTTGTTGTACCTTTAACGGCACTATATTCACTTACTTCTTTTAATTGCTCTGTACCTTTTTCCTTAGAAGTCAGGAATTTAACGAATTCCATCGCTTCTTTTGGATGTTTTGTTTTTGAAGAAATCATGATCCCTTCAGGTGCAGCGGTTATGGAATCAGGGTTCCCTTCCCCGCCCTCAACACCAGGTACATTAAAGACTCCTAGGTTTTCTTTTAATGATGGTTCAATCAGACCGATTTCTGCTAATTGGAAGAAACCGATTGCAGCTTTGCCGCTGTTAAATAATTCTCTTGAATATTCGTGGTCTACAGAGTTTACACCCTTATTAAAGTAAGGTTCTAATTCCATAAATTTCTCAAGAGCTTGCACATAACCCGGATGTGAAAAATCGCCTTCAGTATTATTCCGATCATAATCTTTATCAATTACATCCTGCGGTACCATCAACTGGTTCAGTGTTCCAATATAATGAGAGATTGTCCAAGGCGCTTTACTTCCAAACGTAATCGGTGTTAGACCCTCTTCTTTAATCTTGTCTGAAACCGCAATTAGTTCAGACCAGGTTGTTGGAACCTCTAGATTTAAGTCTTTAAAAATCTTCTTATTATAGAAGAATGCCTTTCCGTCCGTTGACCACGGAATCCCGTATACTTTTTCATCAAGTGTAAACGCATTGAACTGTGAGGCAATAATTTCGTCGGACCAAGCTTTATCCTCGTTAATATAGTTAGTGAGATCTAACGATTGTCCCTCACGGACAAAGTTATAAGCAAACTCCCCACTCCATGAAAAGAATACATCTGGAGGGGTACTTGATCCCAATACAACACGAATCTTTTCTTTATAAGAATCGTTTAGAACGGCTTCTGTTTTAATTTTGATATTTGGATGTGTTTCTTCAAACTCTTTAACGGCTTTTTCAAAAAATTGCTTTTTAGGCTGGTTAGGCCAGCGGTGAAAGAAGGTAAGCTCAATCGTTTCTTCACCAGAAGAAGAACTGCTGCCCTTAGAACAACCTGCAAATATTGATAGGAATAGAATGGATATGATACTAATCATGAGTAGCTTCTTCATTAACTTTCCCCCTTCAAAAATGAATCCCATTTGTTACGTTAATGCATCTCTATTAATATTCCACTTTCCACATATATCTTCTAGTTGAAAGCGGATGATTACGAGCTTCAGCCAATTGGTCTGCATAGCTTCTTAGTACATTATTTAGTACGAGTGGAGCAATATAACCTTTTACTTCCTCAGCTACACCTGTTAGGTCAAATTCCTTCGCATCAAGGACGATTAATTTTTTACCATAGCGCTGTGAAAACTCTAGTGCTCTTTCCTCTAACGCACGGGTTTCATCCAATCCAAGAAGGATGATAAATGGTGTTTCTTCATCAATAATTTCGAATGGACCGTGGAAATATTCACCTGCATGAATTGCATGGGAGTGAACCCACTGCATTTCCATTAAGATACAAATAGCGAAGGAGTAAGCTACACCATAATTGGCACCGCTTGCCATTGTATAAATAATCTTTTCGTCCTTATACTGTTGTCCAAAACCAACCGCCCGGTCATGAAACTTCGATTTAGCTTTTTCATATACGGTTTGCAAGTTTTCTAGACTTTGTTCTACTAATTTAGCTTTCTCATTATTTTCAACAACATTTAGCACACCAAATACTAACTGATAAAGAACGGAGTAGTTGGTGGTGAAAGCGTTTGCTTCTGGGCCCCATTCATATTTCAAGACAACATCTGAAGCTTGAGCCAGTGGTGAGCCTTCTTCATTTGTTAAGGAGACGGCTAAAGCACCCTTTGATCTTGCAAACTTGGCAGCTTCTACTGTTTCAGGAGTCGTACCAGAGTGTGAGCACAAGATTACTAAAGAGTTGCTGCCCAATTTAGAATGGTTACGGTGGATAAATTCATTGGCACTGTATAAATGCGCATCAAGGTTTTTCGCCTCGCGGTCGATAACATATTTACTTGGATACATAATGGCCGAAGATCCGCCGCACGCTACAAAAAATACATTCGTAATACTTCTCTTTTCTACCTCTGCTAAAGCATGCTGCACTTGATTTTTTACATTTACCACTAATTCAGTAGTCATTCTTTTTTCCTCCCCTAATTGGTGTTTTTTAGTTTTTATTGGACAATATAGAACCTTATATGACGTTATATATTGTTATATAAAAAATACAACAAAACATGCAATGAGTCAACAGAATTATCAGAAAAATCAAACGACAAAAACAGACAAAAAAAACGCCCGCGGGCGTCTTTTATTCTCCAATATTGTTTTCGTACCATTCTTGCAGCTCTTTTAATGAGGTAAAAGTGAAGATTTCTTCTCCATTTTGCCCATTGTCAAAACCGGTGTTTCCCCTCAACGTAATCTGGCCTTCATCTTCAGAAATTAATACCGCATAGGGATGGTTCACATTGATGTAACGTGAATCTAGATCTTTATCGATCCAATTCTTACTTCTTAAAAAAGTTTCGCAATGATCCATTGGGTCACTCACTCCTAGTTTTCATTTCCTGTTTCTAGTTTGAGTGAAGAGAATCTAAATTATAGATGTTTTGAAATAAATGCTAAAGTTTTGTCGATGATAACTTGTTGATCATAATCCAACGTTGCAACATGATAGCTGTTGTTCAGCTGGTAAAGCTCCTTCTCACTTGAGCTGATTGAGTCGAAAATCATTTTAGAATTATTTGGTGGAACAACATGGTCCTCCTCGGATACGAAAATCAGTGTAGGGCAGCTAATTTTATCAAGGTCTGCTTTTACTTTCTCTATTAAGACAAGAATCTCTTTTACTGATTGAACAGGGGTTTTCTCATAGGCAAGTTCTTTTATCTCTGGATTTTTGATATCCGATCCAATCGCATCGAGAAATCTTACACCCTCCAACTGAAGGACAGGTGCCATTGCCGGCAGGTCAACTGCTGCATTAATTGGAATAATGGCCTTAATTTCTGGATGGTTTTCAGCCATATACAAGGTCAGAGTCCCTCCCATTGATAATCCAGTTACAAAAATCGTATCACATCGTTCTTTTAGCCATTGATATCCTTCTTCTACCGAATCGATCCAATTCTGGTATGTGGTTGTTTCCATATCCTCATAATGCGTTCCATGCCCTTTTAAACGAGGACCGCAAACCGTGTATCCTGCTTTTGCATACGCTTCCCCTAGCGGTCTCATACTTTGAGTCGAGCCTGTAAAACCGTGCGATACCAGAATTCCAACTCGGTTTCCTTCAAAATAAAACGGTTCTGCACCTTCTAATATTGGATAATTTTTCGACATAATCCATCCTCCAGTTTATATTTGAACTAATAAAAGATATTCGAGTTATCTTGTTATTTACCTGCAATACTTACCTATTATTAGAAAATATCCTGCTTTGACCCTATTCCAATCTTTTTTCTAGATTCGGTCATTGCAGGACTTGTCGTTATTAAAACCCCAAAAAAGAGACCTATTCCACATCGAATAGGTCTCTTCTCAAACTGTTATTTTTGTTTATAGTACGTAATGGCCAGTGCAAATGCTAAGACTGTCCCTTTTACGATATCCATTGCATAGTAAGGAACGGACATCATGACCAGGCCGTTTGCTAAAATTCCAATCAGTACAGCACCGACAAAGGTTCCGAAGGCATTCGGCTTACCGGCACCGAGAACGGAGAATCCGATAAATGCTGCTGCAACAGAATCCATCAAATATGGAGCGCCCGAATTGATTTCAGAAGTCATAACCCGAGATGCTAAGACAATCCCGCCAATCGCCGCAAAAAGTGCGGAAAGCAGATAGGCTGCCACTTTGTATTTATTAACCGGAATTCCAGAAAGTCTTGCGGCTTCCTTATTTCCTCCGATCACATACATGTATCTTCCGTGTTTCGTATACGTTAAAAAGATATGAACGACTACTACCACAACCACCATGATGAGAATAATCCACGGTACCTGACCAATTTTTGCAAAGAATGGACTAATCAGACCCTCTGCCATCGTTCCATCAGGCATTACCATGTTTTGTGAAACTGTTGCTCCCTTTGTATACGTTAAGGCAGTACCCTGAATAACAAACATCGTCGCCAACGTCAAAAGCATATCTGGAATCCGCATTTTTACAATCATAATCGAATTCAAGATACCTACAATTAAAGCCGCTGCGATGGCTGAAATAATCGCTACAAAGGCATTTTGCGAAAACCAAACAAACATCGAAATAACAATCGCATTAGATAGAGATGCTACTGATCCGACAGAGAGATCAAATCCATCAACCGTTAACGAAATGGTAATCCCGATGGCAATGATGGTTACAATGGAAATCGAACGCAATATATTGACGATATTATTCCCTTGGATAAAAGATGGATTGGCTAATGAAAAAATAATAATAAGTGCAACGATCGTAATGATGGTTCCATATTTATAAAAAAATTGAAAAAGATCGAATGACTTTTTTGCCGGGGTCTGTTTCTTTGCTGTTAAGTTTGCCTCCATTTTACCTTCCCCCTGTTGAATAGAATAATAGTTCTTCTTCGTTTGTTTGGTTTGTTTCTAGTTCCTTTACTGACTTGCCGTCATAAAGAACGTAAACCCTGTTAGTAATCCCCATTATCTCGGAAAGTTCAGAAGAAGCATATATAATTGCCTTACCACGGCTTGCCAACTCGGCGATAAGATTAAAAATATCCTTTTTTGCGCCAACGTCTACTCCCTTTGTCGGCTCATCAAAAATATAGACATCCGCCTCGGCTACCAGCCATTTTCCAATCGCAACCTTCTGCTGGTTGCCCCCCGATAGATTTTGAACCTTCGTTTCTTCCGATGGCGTCTTTATACCTAAACGGCTGATTAATTCTTTAGCTACTGACTTTTCCTTCTTCCGATCTAGGAAACTTAATCTTTTTGAAAATCGTCCTAAATTCGCCGCCGTTAGATTGGATTCTACTGATTCAAATACAAGAATCCCTTCTTTTCGGCGCTCTTCAGGTACCAAGGCAAATCCGTTCTTAACGGCTTCATAAGGGTTTTTAACACTAATCGTTTTTCCGTTAACAATGACTTCTCCGGCCGTTAGTTTCCCTTCAGCCCCGAACAAGGCTTTACAGAACTCAGTCTTACCGGCTCCTACCAGCCCGGCAATTCCCACAATCTCACCGGCTCTAACTTCCATGCTGAAATTCTTAATTTTGTCTCTATCTGTAAGTCCCTTTACTTCAAGGACTGTATTTCCACTAGTTATCGTTTTTTCAGGAAACTGTTCTCCAAGTTTTTGACCGAGCATATGCTCCACTACTTTGTTTTGAGTGGTATCCGAAATCCGCTGCTTCTCAACCACTTCACCGTTTCTCATAATGGTAATCTCATCGCAGATTTCAAAAATCTCCGGCAGGCGGTGTGAGATGAAAATAATCCCCACGTTTCGCTTTTTTAAATCTCGTATTATGCGAAAAAGTTCATTTGTTTCTGTGTGACTTAAAGGTGCTGTCGGCTCATCGAGAATCAGAAATTTACATTCCTTCGACACAGCTCTAGCGATTAAGACCATTTGCTTTTCAGCCAGTGTTAATTCACTTACTAGTTTTTTCGTATTAAGCGTCAAATTCATTTCGGAAAGAATGGTTGCCGCTTTTACATGCACATTTTTCCAATTGACCCATTGCTTTTTTCCCATGTTATGTACTGTGTCCATTAACATGATGTTTTCTGCTACCGTTAAATATGGAATCAGAGCTGTGTCCACTTCCTGATAAACGATTTGAATTCCTGCATCCATTGCATTTTTGGGAGAACGGATGGAGAGAGAATTCCCATCCATTGAAATCTGACCGGTATAATGGTCATAAGCACCTGATAGGACCTTCATTAGTGTTGATTTTCCAGCGCCATTGGCTCCAATAAGAGCATGGGTTTTACCGGTTTCAACCAAAAAATCCACTCCATTTAATGCTTTTACTCCAGGAAATTCAATCGAAACGTTTTTCATTTCTAAAGTGGTCATGATGTCACCATCCTTTTTTCAAAGAAACACTCTCTTAATCTTATGAAAAAGAGAGTGTTTATCTATAAATCCCTTATTTCTTATAATGTTCCTTTAGTGTCTTCATCCATTCTTCTTCAAATTCTGAAGATTGGCCCCAGCCTTCAATGATGTCAGCTAGATTTACCATATTCACAGGTTCTTTTGATTTTTGTAGGTCATCCTGTGTAATTAGTGATGCTTCCAAATCATAGGTTTGCGGTGTTTCTTCACCTGCTAGTTTCTTTGCTAGTAATCTCATATTCACTGCACCGATAAGCTTAGGGTCTACAGCGGCTGTATATCTCCAAGCACTGCCATCTCGCTGGATTTCCTGTAGGTCAGCATTGGATACATCGATTCCGTAGATTTTTACTTCTTCTCTGCCCGCTTCTTTCAACGCACGCGCTGCACCGATTGCAAAAGCATCCCATGTTGCAAAGATTGCATCAAGTTCACCCTTAGGGTATTTATTCAACATTGCAGCTACGGCATTTTGCGTTTGAACACTCGTATCTGCTGAAGCAACACCAAAACGATCCACTTCTTTAATTCCAGGATTCTTAGCTAAAACATCTTCGTATACTTTATTACGTCTAACCATTGGAGGGAATCCATCCACCCAGAGGTAAGCAATATTCGCTTCCCCTTTTGTTTCCTTAACTAATTGATCTAGTGAGAGAGTTGCCAGTGCCTCATCATCTTGTGATGTAAGAGTAACACCGTCAACACTAGTTAAATTTGCATTCGAGTCAAATGCGACAACACTTTTTCCTGCCTCAACAATTTTCTTTACATCATTCACGGTCGCATCATCATCACCGTGGGAAATGATAAATCCATCATAATCTTGGTTTAACGCCTGGTTAATCGCATCATGAAACTTTGCTGTATCACCATTTGCTGTAAATACATCTACTTGGAAGCCTAATGCTTCACCTTCTTGTTTAGCCCCCGCTAAGAATTGGGCTGTGTGATCATCCCCGCCGATTTTACGAATCACTTTAATTTTAGGCTGATCTCCATTGGCGAAACGTTCAGGTACACCTTCGATTGGTGTGTTTGATCCGGCTGTTTCCTTAGTTTGTCCTCCTGATGCACAGCCAGTTAGTAAAAGTGTTGCTGCGATGGCTGATACAAATTTACTTCTTAAAAAGTTCCTCTTCATGTTTTCTGCTCCCCTTTTTGTTTTCTAGGCTTTCCTACCAACGTTGCTCTTAGGAGAGAGATTTTAAAATTTGGCTGTGATTAAAAGTCATTATTGATTTTGTAACCATGTTGATTGGAGCGGAAGGCGCGAGACTCCTGCGGGAGTACGGCGCAGGGGAGACCCCACAGGCGCTCAAGCGCCGAGGAGGCTCCCCGGACCGCCCGCGGAAAGCGAAGCGCCTGGAGCGCAAATCAACAACCATGTTTAACACAGCCAAAATATAAAAAACCTCTCCAGAAAAGAGAGGTTTCATCACAAAATAAGGACTACTCCTCTCTTATCTCTCAAAACAATTACTTGTTTTGCAGGATTTAGCACCAATTCCAAACGGAACGGTTGCTGGGCGTCATCGGGCCAGTCCCTCTGCCACTCTTGATAAGAGAACGTGTTATTCATTTACTTGTTAAAAGTGTTAAAACTAATTTAATCTCCTATTAACAATTTGTCAATAGTGTTTTCTAAATATTTTTAATAGAGGCATTTTTTCATCTGGATTTTATAAGAAATTTGAATCAAAATAAAATATAGCTCCTGGTTTATTTCCATACATTAGAAATTTCTGTATGATATAATTTAGGGAAACGAAATACTTTTATAGAAAGAAGTGTGACTTACATGACGAGGTCAGAGATTGCCAAACGGAATATCGTGATCATGTGGTTTTCTAACTTCTTTATTGCGGGAAGTATGACGATGGTTCTGCCGTTTATTTCGTTGTACATAGAGACTTTCGGGGAGTTTTCGGAAAAATATGTCCAGCACTGGTCAGGGATCACATTTGCCGTAACGTTTGTTTCGGCGTTCATCTTCTCTCCCATTTGGGGCAGAATTGGTGACAGGATTGGCCGCAAAAAAATCCTTATTATCTGCGGAATTGGGATGGGGATATCGATTTTCCTTATGGGGTTTGTTCAATCTGTCTGGCAGCTTTTTTTACTGCGATTCTTGATGGGGTTTTTCACCGGATTTATTCCCATGTCACAGGCTTTTATTTCTACGCAGACACCGAAAGAAATTGCAGGCCGTGTCCTGGGTACACTTCAAACCGGCAGTATTACCGGTTCCTTAATGGGACCAATGCTTGGCGGAATTTTAGCTGATTCCCTTGGTTACTCGCTGACCTTCAAGTGGACCTCCATTGCTATTATAATTTCAGGACTCCTAGTCTTTGCTACAAAGGAATATGTAATCGAATCGAAAAAGGGAACGAAATCGCACTATTCGAGTAAGGAAGTCTTAGTCCATATCCTTAAAAACCCCGTTATGCTAACGGTTTTGCTTATTTCTTCACTTGTCCAAATCGCCCACTTTAGCATTCAACCGATTCTCTCTTTATTTGTTAGTGAATTACATGGTGAAACGAATATTGCCTTTTATTCTGGGATGGCTTTTTCAGCAGCGGGCTTAGGGAATCTTTTAATGTCGCGAAATTGGGGCAAAATTGCCGATAAACATGGTTACATTAAGATTCTGGTTATTCTGCTCTTTGTATCGGGAATCATCTATCTTCCTGGTGCTGCGGTTACGGACTTTTGGCAGCTGCTTATCATCCGTTTTCTTCTAGGGGTCGTAATTGGCGGAATTATTCCAGTTCGGATTGCTTACATCCGGCAAGAAGCACCAATTGCGATGCAGGGTGAAGTCCTCGGCTACAACACAAGTTTTCGATTCTTGGGGAATATTATAGGACCGATGTTAGGCGGCTTCATTGCCGGTTACTCTGGCTTTTCAGCCGTATTCTTCAGCACCTCTGCACTCCTCATCATAAGCGGAATCATCCTATTTGTTGCCATGCAGCGCCACCCAAAACTAGTGAAACATACAGCTTAAAATAAAAAAGCAGGGAGGCCCCTGCTTTTATTTTACAATATTGTTTTTCCGTGTTAAAAAGTCTATGTCTTGATAATAACTGTTTTTAACCAAAATATTTGGTCCAAGACACGAAACTTCCGGGCAGTGACAGCTCAATTGCTTTGATATTTCCGACGCCTGCCAAGTTTGATAAGCATCTTCAAGCTTTGTTGTTTGAATATTACCAAGCGGAGGCGTATCACCAAAATCAGTCACAATGATATCACCGTTAAAAATATTTACATTTAAGCGGGATCGCCCATCCGGATCATTTCGGACGGTAACGTTTTTGCTTTGATACAGCCTCTTCAACAGCTCTAAATCTTCTGGTTTGCTGCTGCACGCATAGAAAGGCAAGGTTCCAAACAGCATCCAAACATTTTCATCTCTGACCTCAAGCAAATGATGGATGGCTTCTCTAATTTCCTCGAGAGTCAACGTTTCAAGATTGCTGGCGAAATCACTTGGATACATTGGATGTACCTCATGACGCTGGCACTTCATTTCATCGACAATCTGACGATGGATTTTTTCCAAATGCGGCAGAGTGCGTTTATTCAGCATCGTTTCGGCTGATACCGTCACGCCTGCTTTTACAAGCTCCCTGCTGTTTTCTATCATTCTATTAAAATATTTTTCCCTTTGCTGGTAGTCTGGCTTTCGTTCCATTCTTGCAAAACCAGCTTCCACAAAATCATCAACAGTTCCCCAATTGTGTGAAATATGTAAGACGTCTAAATACGGAATAATTTTCTCATAACGCGCCAGATCTAGCGTTAAATTGGAATTAATCTGCGTCCGTACTCCCCGCTCATGGGCATATTTTAAAATCGGAACCACATAGTCATTAACGGAATTGAGTGACAGCATTGGTTCCCCGCCTGTAATGCTCAAAGAACGAAGGGTTGGGATTTCTTCTAATCTAGTCAATAGTAAATGAAGGGGAAGAGCCTTGGGGTCTTTGGTTTGCAAAGTATATCCTACGGCACAATGCTCGCAGCGCATATTACACAAGGTTGTTGTCGTAAATTCAATATTGGTTAGGTGCGGCTTTCCGTATTCTTTTATATCCAAGTAGGCTTCCCAAGGATCATAATCGGGGGTAATTTTTCTTAGTGAAAGCATAACATTCTCCTTAAAACATAGTTATCAAACTATATTATTATAGCTGAAAGAATGGGACTTCTGTTAACTTTTACACTCTATTACAAAAACTATGTTGACTACCAACAGGAATATGCATAAAGAGACTAAATGGATAACAATTAAGTTTTAGCCTCTGGCTTCTTTTTGTGAATCGTTTTTTTTACCCTAGTGTACAGTGTTTTGAAGATATAGGTGAAAATTAAAAACATAAAAACCAAATATTCGGGAATTTCCATTACTCTAAAAGGGCTTATGGCGTTTCGTAATGAAGTTTTTAATTCAAATCCCAGTAAAAGGTCAATACTAAACGATATGCTTATTAATATCCCTAACATTAAAATTGAAATGGCAATAATCTTCATTTCTTCACCACTCTCCTTATCCTATTTTTCCTGTTATTGTTTAAATTTTTACAGGAACATATTAGCAAATTATGAATAATCCACCTTTAACTGTGGAAAGTTACCAAAAAAAGCAAGGAGTGGTAAAGAAATGTCTTTCTTTTCCTTGTCTAAAAAACGAAAAAAAGTTAAAAAAATAAAAGTTGGACAACAACCAGAAAAACAAAGTCCTAATAATAAAGACACTTCGATACCTATTCATGGATCTTTACAAGATCATATCCATTTCATTAAAGAGAAAACCGGGAATAGCATCGATGTCATCATCCGGCAATTGCAGCTTGGAAAAGGAAAAGGGGTAAAAGTGGCTGTTATCTATGTAGAAGGTATTTCCGACAACAAGTCCATAAACGATTTTTTAATTAAATCCATTATGAAAAATCAACTCGCTTATGAGCAATCCATGAACCGACCTGCTATTGAAATCCTAACCGAAGAGTTAGTTGTACTGGGGGATGTCAAAGAAATCGCAGATTGGGACATGCTGTTCTTATCTTTAATGTCTGGTGAAACCATTATCCTCGTAGACGGAGCCAATCGTGCTCTCATCGCAAGCACCAGGGGTGGGGAGCACCGCTCCATTGAAGAACCTGGCAGCCAGGTAACAGTGCGCGGTCCACGGGATGGATTTACAGAATCAATCCGTACTAATACTTCATTAATTCGGAGACGAATACAAAATCCAAATTTATGGCTGGAAAACATGAAAATTGGAACTGTTACGAAAACAGACGTTTCAATCATGTATATAAAAGGGATTGCAAAGGATGACATTGTAAAGGAAATCCGTGAACGATTACAAAGAATTGAAATTGACAGTATTCTAGAATCAGGATACATTGAACAGCTAATCGAAGACCAAATGATGACTACATTTCCAACTCTTTATCATACCGAAAGGCCGGATATGGTTGCTGGAAATCTTCTTGAGGGCAGGGTTGCCATCATTGTGAATGGGACCCCTTTTGTCTTGATTGCACCTGCTGTTTTTATTCAATTTTTCCAGTCGGTAGAAGATTATTATGGACGGGCAGATATTGCAACAGCCCTTCGTTTCTTAAGGATCTTAATTTTCTTTATTTCGATTATCGCTCCAGCTGCGTATATTGGAGGAACAACCTTTCATCAAGAAATGATACCAACCCAGCTGTTGATTGCCATTGCAGCCCAGCGGGAAGCGGTGCCATTTCCTGCACTCGTGGAGGCTCTCATCATGGAAGTTGCTTTTGAAATCCTTCGTGAAGCAGGGGTAAGGATGCCAAGAGCGGTTGGATCAGCAATCTCTATTGTCGGTGCCCTCGTTATTGGCCAGGCAGCCGTACAGGCCGGGATTGTATCGCCTGCTATGGTCATTATTGTTGCAATTACTGCGATTGCCAATTTCGCAACTCCTGCCTTTGCCATCGCTATTTCTGCGCGTCTTATTCGATTCGCATTTATGTTTGCAGCTGCAACTTTTGGTTTTTACGGAATAATATTGGGGGTTATAATTCTTGCTGTTCATTTATGCAGTCTTCGGTCTTTTGGCGTCCCCTATTTGACCCCTTTGGCCCCATTTACTCCTAGTAATGTTGGGGATTCTATTGTTCGTTTTCCAATGTGGGCACAAAAACGACGGCCAAAATTTATTACGGGCGATAATAAGATACGAGTAGGAGATCAACAGAAACCAGAACCACCCGAAAATCGAGGGATGGTTAACACCACGATGAAAAAAGGTGGACAAGATGAATCGTAAATGGTTGTTGTTTTTATTAGCTTTAAGTTGCACTTTCTTTTTATCTGGTTGTTGGAGTAAGAAGGAATTAACCGACTTGGCCATTGTTTCCGCTATAGGAATTGACAAAAATGAAGAAGGCAGATATGTGGGTACCTTGCAAATTATCAATCCAGGCAATGTTGCAGGCGGCTTTCAAGGCGGCGGTGGCGGGAGTCAAGGCCCTCCCGTTTCGGTTTACAAAGGAATAGGAGATAGTCTTGTTGAATTAAGCAGAAGGACATCTCGGCAATTGTCAAGAAGACTTTATTATGCTCATACAAATCTAGTTGTGATCAGCGAGGAGCTAGCGAAGGAGGAAGGACTCGGTGAAATCTTTGATGCTCTTGATCGTGACCCTCAATTCCGTGGCACGGCCATCATTGTGATAGCTCAGGATAGTAAGGCATCCGAAATCGTAAAAGTATTGACCCCAATTGACAAGATCCCCTCCAATAAAGTGATTAGAACATTAAAATACACTGAAAAACAATGGGGAGAAAATATGGCCGTCAATATGCAGGATGCGATTAAGGACTTAGTGTCACCTGGTAAAGAACTAGTTCTTTCTGGTTTTACTTTTAGCGGTGATGTAAATAAAGGAAAAAAATTGGAAAACATTGAGGAAACTGAACCGTCTACTAAAATTACCGCGGGCAGTCTTGCCATCTTTAAAGAGGGAAAACTAGTCGGCTGGCTCAAAGGTGAGGCAGCAAGAGCTACTATATTGCTGCTTGATAAAATACAAGGAACCGCTATCGGAATCAATTGGGAAGGAGAAGAGGAAGCCATTGTTTATGAAATGATCAGGCAAAAAACCAGCGTTAAGGTAAAAATGAAAAAAGAAAAGCCTAGTGTTTCCATTACTATTAATGCCGAGGGGAATATAGGTGAAACAAGAGTTCCGATTGATCTTACTAACCCTCAAACTCTTTTAAAAATTGAAAAAGAATTGGAAAAGGAAATAAAGAAAGAAATGACCATGGCAATTAAAGAGGCACAGGATAAAAAAGCTGATATTTTCGGTTTTGGTGAAGCGCTACATCGGTCAAATCCGGAAGCATGGAAAAGAATGAAGGCCGATTGGAATAATGTGTACTTCCCTGCAGTTAAAACCAATATTACGGTTGATGCCTTTATTCGGCGAACTGGTTTGCGCAGCGATCCTCATGTTATTAATAAAAAATAAATTAAAGTTTACAAAGGATGTGGCAAATGCATGGAAAAGGCGAAAATAAGCTTATACCAGTTATTTGTCCTAATCTTGCTATTTGAGCTGGGAAGCGCGATTTTAGTACCTCTTGCAATGGATGCCAAACAGGATGCATGGCTTGCGATTCTGTTTGGTCTGGCGGGAGGCCTTTTACTCTACTGGGTATATTACCGCATATTCCTTTACTATCCAGAGTTAGCGCCTGCTGAATATATGCAAAAGCTGCTAGGAAAAGTTTTAGGGAGCTTCCTTTCTTTTTGCTATATTATATATTTCTTGTATATTGCTGCCAGGGTGCTTCGGGATTTTGGGGAAATGCTCCTAACCTTTGCCTATATTGAAACACCTCTATTTATTGTAAATGCACTATTAATCCTTGTTATTATCTATACGGTTAACAAAGGAATTGAGGTAATAGCAAGAACGGGTGAATTATTTTTTTTGTTTGTCTATTTTCTTGCGATAGTAGGTTTTGTTCTAATCATTTCCTCTGGACTAATAGATATAAATAATTTAAAGCCTATGCTTGAGGATGGTATACAACCTGTTGTCAAAGTATTTGTTACACAAACTTTGTATTTTCCATTTGGAGAAGTAATTGTCTTTACCATGATTTTCCCTTATTTAACAAACAAGAAAAAGGGGAAGAGGACAGGTTTTTTTGCTATGGCATTAAGCGGAATTAATTTGGCGATTATTATGGCGATTAATATTAGTGTTTTGGGGGTAGACCTTGCATCTCGGTCGCAATTTCCGCTTTTAAGTACGATTCAAAGCATACAAGTGGCAGAATTCCTGGAACGCCTTGAAGTTTTTTTTATGATTACCGCTGTAATTTGCATATTTTTTAAAACAAGTTTATTTTTTTACGCCGCTTTGTCTAGTACTGCCATCATCTTTAAGGTAAAAGAACCATCAAAGTTGACCTATCCTTTTGGAATGGTGATTCTTTTCATGTCCGTTACCATTGCAAGCAGTTATTCAGAGCATTTGCAGGAAGGATTGAAGTTTGTTACCAGGTTTTTGTCTCCGCCATTTTTTGCTATCATTCCCTTATTGCTATTGGGGATTGCCTTTTTAAAAAACCGGAAAAAGAATTGAGTTTTTCTTTTATCCGGTCAAATTTTAATTTTGTTTACTCAAATAGTAAAGATAAGCTTTTATCATAAAATAACTTACTTCCTCTGGAAGAAGCTCCTTGATTGGCTTTAAGCGGCTGCGGCCGGCTTCCTCCACAGCGTTTTTCAAAAGGGCCATATATTTTTCCGGAACCAAACGGACAAAGTCGACTTCCATCCCTTGTTGAGCACATTGAAGCAAATGATTTTCTACCGTGGAGACAGCTAACTCTCGTTTTTCAGCAATTTCAGCAATGGATAATTTTTGCTGATGTAATTGATAGGTCTCAAGATGGGAGTCACCTACAGCCTTTTTCTGAACTTTTTTCGGGGCAGGGGCGGTTCCAGAATCAGGCTGTCTTTCTGGATTTGCTTTCGAAAAGGTCCGGATTGCTTGGATGAATTCAAGTCCATATTTCTGAAGTTTATGTTCACCTACGCCGCTGACTCGTAAAAATTCTTCATTTGTCATTGGAAGCTTAGCACACATATCCTTAAGTGCGGCATCAGAAAAAATCACAAATGGCGGTACATTCTCTGATTCTGCTATCTTTCTTCTTACTTCTCGTAACAGTTCAAACAATGGGTCATCTTTTGAAACTTCTCTTACTTTTACCGTCTCTCTTCTATGAACCTGTTCCTTTCCAAGCAAAACATTTTTTCCCTTTGAGGATACATATAGGGTTGGAAATTGTCCTTGTTCAATTGCCAATAATTCCTGCGAAATTAAGAATTCAATAAAATCCCCCACTTCTTTGGCTCCCTGATTTTTCAGGATTCCGTATGTCGTAAGTTTTTCGAAACCCATTTCCGTTACTTTTTTATTTTTTGAACCCGTTAAGACTTGGGCAGTTAAGGTTTTGCCGAACCGCTGCCCCATTCGGATGACACAGGACATCACCATTTGAGCCTCTTTTGTTACATCCATGCTTGTCCTTGAATCAAGACAGTTACCGCAGCGGCCGCATGGCTCTGTGTCCGTTTCGCCGAAATATTTTAAGATAAATTCCTGCAGACAGTTTTCCGTATGGCAATAATCCACCATCTGCTGCAGCTTTTCAAGCTCCTGCGTCATCCTGTTCCGGTCACTGGATTGATCGATTAAGAAGCGCTGAATTTGAACATCTTGTGAGGCATGAAGGAGAATACATTCACTCTCGAGCCCATCACGTCCTGCACGGCCTGCTTCCTGATAATAGCTCTCCATATTTTTGGGCAGCTGAAAATGGAGCACATAGCGGATATTTGACTTATCGATTCCCATTCCGAAGGCAGACGTTGCTACCATGACAGATGCCTCATCTTTTAAAAAGCGGTCCTGCTCACGGATACGTTCCGCGTCCCCCATCCCGGCATGATAACGGGCCACATTGATATTGGCCTTTTTTAGCCGTTCATAAAGCTGGTCCACATTCTTTCGGGTGGCCGCATAAATAATGCCGGCTTCTTTTTCATTCTTTTTTAAATAATCCTGTAAAAAGTGAAGCCTGTCCTGCCCTTTAATGACGGAAAAAGAGAGGTTTTCACGTTCGAAGCCCGTAATGATTGAATTTTTCTCGCTGATATCGAGGGATTGGCAAATGTCTTCCCTGACTCTTGGAGTCGCTGTTGCGGTTAAGGCGAGGACAATCGGCTTTTTCGGTAGAGTATGAACCATTTTCTGAATATGACGATAGCTCGGCCGGAAATCATGGCCCCACTGTGAAATACAGTGTGCTTCATCAACCGCAATCAATGGTATCTCCATTTGCCTTAAGTCTTCCACAAATTCTCTAGATTCCAAACGTTCTGGCGCGATGTATAAAAGCTTGTACTCTCCTTGTTTTGCTTCCCAGATGCGTTCATTTGCTTCATTGTAGCTTAGTGAGCTGTTGATATATGCAGCGGGAATTCCAGCCTGTGTGAGGGCATCCACCTGATCCTTCATTAATGAGATTAGCGGGGAGATAACGATGGTTGTCCCAGGAAGAACGAGGGCGGGGATTTGATAGCAAATGGACTTCCCCCCTCCTGTCGGCATAACGCAGATCGTATTTTCACCGGATAACACCGATTGAATCGCCTGCTCCTGCCCCGTACGGAAGGAAGAATATCCAAAATAGGAATGTAAATAGTGCTGTGCTTGTTCAAACAAATTGTTTCACTCCTTTCAATCATCTCCTATTATACTTCTTTTATCGTTTGGACCGTATCGAGAATGATAGAAGTCTTTAAAAATTTTTATCGTCTCAAAGACACTGTCATTACTTGTCCCAAAGTCTTCTATATACCAGCATAGCGACAGGACAGAATGACAATACCCCCACAATAAAACCCTTTTAATCTCAAGATCCAATTCATTTACGAATATCATAATCCGTTTTTGGAAAACTTCGGCTCGATTGTCATCAGGTACTTTGTTTAATAAAAATTGAATCACATCATATTCCCGTTCTCCAATCAACCCTTTTGGATCGATCGCCAGCCAAGAGGTGGTACCTGCTGATAAAACATTATAATGATGGAGGTCTCCATGGAGTATATATGGTTGGCTGCTTGTACGGTTAAGGTAGTGAAAAATCTCGACCGCTTCCCTTAGCATTTGAGGAGAAATCGGACCTAATCCATTTGGATTTTGATTGAAAATTTTTTTAATCTCCTGTTCACGGTCAAGTAAATTCGGCAAATCTGTATTGAGCGGTGCCGTGATCCATAATTGTTTCATTACGTTAGCCATTATGAACGTCGCCTCATCATCATTTTCAATAGCGGCCAACTGTTTCCCAGGTGTCAGGCATTCTAGAATCATAATTCCTTTTGAGACATCCTCATCTAACAATTTGACTATTTTACGGCCATTAAAAATTTTAAGAGCTTGTACCTCATTTTTGCAACCTATGTCACTTGGAACCACTAACTTTACGACCAGCATTTTACCATTTTCTAATTTTGCTTTCGCAACGAAATTATAGGATAACTCATACGGCTCAAGAATCTTCAAAGACCACCGTTTCTCACAATAGCGGATGAGTTCGTTAAAATTAGCCAGCCACTTCCTCCCTTCCTCTTTATGAACAGACTGGATTGTATCTATGAATGTTTTTGGTAAGTCCACGAATCTTCCTCCCTTTTTATTTTTAAAACTTTTGGTCCCTATTGATTTAATTTATTGGCTAAATGGCTCAAGGGTCATTTCCATAGAATCACTTTCGAGGGTACGCTTCCTGTTTTTGGTTCTATGCACTCTCTATAGAACCACTTTCTCCTTTTTCAATTCTTGTTTTGGTTCTATGAATCTCTTATAGAACCTCTTTCCTTTTTTTACACTACGGTTTTGGTCACATGAATCCTCTATGTGACCACTTTCCTCTGTTTCCATCACGGTTTTGGTCACATAAACCATCTATGTGACCACTTTCCTCTTTTCCCACCACAGTTTTGGTCACATGAACCTTCTATGTGACCACTTTCCTCTTTCTCCATAGCGGTTTTGGTCACATAAACCATCTATGTGACCACTTTCCTCTTTTCCCACCACTGTTTTGGTCACATAAACCCACCATGTGACCACTTTTCCAATTGCCACCCACGGCTTTGGTCACATGAACCTTCTAGATGACCACTGTATCCTTTTTCAAAGTTTATAGAAAACATAAGCAAAAAAAATGACTGCCATTGCACAACTGGCAGCCATTTCTAAATATTACCCTTGTGTAAATAGCTCTTCTAACTGTTTACGGAGCACAAATTTCTGGATTTTCCCACTGGCATTCCGCGGCAGCGCCTCACAGAATATATATTTACGCGGACGCTTGTATCTAGCCAAGCTATTGCTGTTCAGGCAATATTCATCCAGATCTTTTTCGGTAAGGATCGGGTCCTTCTTCACGATAAAGGCTGTAACGGTTTCACCCCAGCGGTCATCCGGCTGGCCGACGACGGCAACATCCAGTACGCCGGCATGGGCATGTAATACATCCTCTACCTCACGCGGGTAAATGTTTTCACCGCCGCTGATAATCATATCATCGACGCGGTCATTGACATAAAGGAAGCCTTCCTCATCTAGATAACCAATATCACCAGAATGATACCAGCCTTTATACATGGCTTTATCCGTGGCCTCTCCCCTATTAAAATACCCCTTCATCATGGATGGGCCTCTTACGATGATTTCTCCTGTTTCACCAGCAGGCATGATATCATCTGGATCGGATGGTCCATCCTCTCTTGTACGCACAATCCGGATTTCGTGATTTATTGCTGCCTGACCAGCCGAACCAGCCTTTCTTAATTGCTCATGCTCAGACAAGAAGGTGATCGCCGGTCCCATTTCTGTCATACCATACGCTTGAATTAAACCGATACCTAGACGGTCATGAAGGGCATGCACAAGAGACGGAGCCATTGGGGCCGCGCCATAAAGACCGAGCTTCAGACTTTCAGTATTAAATTGACTTAAGTCTTCCTGAAGGATCATGTTCCACATCGTCGGTGCTGCAAAAAACTTTGTAATCTTTTCCTGCCCAATTAATTGAAGAATGACTTTTGGATTGAACTGGTGTAACACCACATTTCTTGCCCCTACATGCACCCTTGGCAAGAAAGCACAATGTAATTCGGCACAATGGAACATCGGTGCTGTAACTAGACCGACGTCATCTACTTCAAGCTTTTGGGAGGCAATACAAAGGACACTTTGGTCGACCATATTACGGTGCGTATGCATGACCCCCTTTGGTCTGCCGGTTGTTCCGCTTGTATAAATAAACGCATAAATATCATTTTCATCTACTTCAGCCTGAACATCTTCTGTTGAAGAGGCCGCTAACTTTTCTTGATAACTCGCAGCATAGGCTGGTGTATCTTCATCAATAAACCAGAAACTAATCTTATCAAAACGGTTCTCAATCGCTGAAATGACAGGCTCTAATGCTTTTTCAAAAAGAACTACCTTTGGAGTGGCATCTGATAAAATATAGGCGACTTCCTCCGGCATTAAACGGAAGTTAATCGGATTAAACACAGCGCCAATCTTTGCACAGGCAAAAAAGGCTGTTCCCAATTCCTCGGTATTAAACATGAACGTCGAAACACGATCCCCTTTTTTCACACCTTGCTTTAAAAGAGCGTTCGTAAGGCGGTTAACCTGTTCGCTCCATTCTTTATACGTATAGCGGACGTTTTTCCTTACATCATAAACAGCTTCCTTATTCGGAACCCTTTTTACCGTTAAATCAAAGATTTTTCCAATAGTAGTTGTCATTGAATCTCCTCCTGATTATAGGCCTAAATTTTTAGCAATAATTGTTTTCATGATTTCGTTGGTACCGGCGTAAATGCTGGAGACTTGAATATCCCTGAATCTCCTCGCAATCTCGTACTCTTCCATATATCCATAGCCGCCATGGAGCTGCATGCATTCCGTCGCAATCTTCTTAGCGATATCAGTCAGCTTCCACTTCGCCATCGAAACTTTGGTTACAACATTTTGACCATCCATATGTTCTGCAATCAGTTGATCTAAAAACGCTCTGCCCATTTCAACCTCTGTTGCCATTTCAGCTATTTTAAACTGAGTATTTTGGAACTGACTGATTGATTTTCCAAACGCTTCACGGCTTTTGACATAATCTATCGTTTGTTCAAGCATGACTTCTGCTGCCGTCTGTGCGGCAATCGCGACAACTAGCCGCTCCTGCTGCAGCTTATCCATCATGTAAAGGAAGCCTTTGCCTTCTTCACCAATCAGATTTTCCTTCGGCACCCGGCAGTCTTCAAAGATCAGTTCGGCTGTATCTTGTTAATGCAGGCCAACTTTGTTTAATTTTCGTCCGCGTGAAAAACCAGGGGTGTTCCGTTCGACAATCAGCAAGCTGACCCCTTTATGCTTTGGAACAGCATTCGGATCCGTTTTACAGGCAACAAGAATCAAGTCGGACTGAATTCCATTCGTAATAAAGGTCTTTTGCCCATTTAAAATGTAATGATTGCCGTCAAGCCTTGCCGTTGTTTTTATATTGGCAAGATCCGATCCCGTACCCGGCTCGGTCATCGCAATCGCCGAAATGAGTTCCCCTGTTACACAACGGGGCAGCCAGCGCTGTTTCTGTTCATCAGTCCCAAAGGCATTGATATAGGGGACTACAATATCACTATGCAATCCGATTCCAACTAAACCGGAACCTACTCTTTCTAGCTCCTCATTAATAACAACGGAAAAACCCCAGTCGACACCGCTGCCGCCGTATTTTTCATCCAAGTCCGGACATAGAAACCCCTGCTCCCCCATCTTCGTCCACAAGTTCCGGGGGATTAATCTCTCTTCTTCCCATTGCTCATAAAAGGGGTAAGCTTCTTTTTCTAAAAACTTTCTTAATGACTGCCGGAAAATTTCATGATCATCATTTAAATACGGATGTTTCATTAGTATCGGCTCCTCTGATCTGGTATAACATTGTAATCAATCAATTTATAAAGCGCTTTCAAACTAGTGAATCTGAATATCCTGCTTTTAAAATCATTCTCATTTATTGTAGCAAACGGATTGAATTTTTTGAATATTTTAATAGAATTGTAATGGTAATTCGTTCTACTATTTTCTACTTTTTATTCTAATAGTCTTAGTTCTTATGGCGTTATTTGTAGAATTATTGAAAAGAAGTTTAACAAAAAATGGTCAGCTCCTTATATAAAGGAACTGACCTTTTTCTATATATACCTAATTCTTCTGGCTACACGGTCATGCGACCATTTTGGATGTTAGTTTTTTTCTCCGGACTTCCTTTACGGTAAGGATAAGCGACAGGATTAGAAATAGACTGGCCAATCGGAACAGATTGGCGGTGTCAACAAATTCTGCAAGCCCGCCAAAGATGAGACCGCTTATGCCGATTCCTAAGTCAATGGATGAGAAAAACATTCCATTTGCGACACCACGTCTGTTTTCTGGGGTCATTGATAATGTCCAAGATTGTAATGTCGGAAGTGCACAGCCAAAACCGATACCAAATAACCCCCCGGCTAAACCAACCATGAAATTAGAATGGGCAAAGGAAAGAACCCATATTCCAACAAATGTTGCGGTTATACAAAATAAAACGAGACCAAATGGCCCCTTTTCATCAAACCATTTGCCTGCAAATGGGCGGGCAAATGTTGCCGTGAGTGCATTAAAAATATAGAACAGAAAAATTTGGTCAATTCCGCGCTCCTGACCGAAGATCACAATAAATGTCATAATCGCACCATATCCAAGACACATTACAAGGCTGATAAAGGATGGATACCAGCTTGATTTTTCCAACAGTGAATCAAAGTAGGAAAATTTCAAATCCTCTTTTTTCGTTCCCAAAACTGACTCTGGCGTCCTATAGTACACAAGTGATAGCAATAGGAGAGCAATTACACCTAAAATGCTAGAAATCTTAATTAAATTTGAAAACGATGTAACATTAAATAAGAAGATTCCTAGACTAGGAGCAATAATCATTCCAATCGTTGTCGAGAGGCCGAAATACCCCATTCCTTCGCCAAGCCGTGAAAAAGGAATGACATCGACTGCAGCAGTTCCATTGACTGTCGTTGACCATCCCCAGGCAAGGCCATGAATAAGACGAATTAAAAGGAATATCACAACGACCTGTGATATCGGATATAGTATCGTAATAAGCAAGAGAACCAAAGCTCCTATAAGAACCAGTGCTTTTCTTTGCTTGTAAGCAAGTAAAAACCCAACAAAAGGTCTTATAAGAACTGCTGCAATACAAAACAGTGTCGTCACAAGGCCGATTTCAAGCCCTGAAGCGCCAATGGATTTAATATAAGGCGGCAGGGTCGGAACCAGCATTTGAAACGACATAAATATAAACAAGTTGCCTAACATAAGCATGATAAAAGACTTCGTCCACAAACGCTCTTTCACAAATAACCTCCTCCTTATCTAAAAATTAACCATCTTAATTTATTTCGTATTACTAAATAATAACATAAAAGTAATCCGAAGGAAATTATCAACCTATAATGTTAAGAAGTTACATTTTCCATTAAATTCGGTTATCATCAATAATAGAAAATATTTTTTCTGGAGGAACAAGATGCAAAAGAGAAAACTCGTTATTACGCAAACCATTGAGCAAAAACATATTGATCAAATAAAAGAAATTGTTCCAGGATGGGAATTAGTTACTGGCAAAGAAAAAGAAATTTGGCAGGACCAGCTAATAGATGCTGAAATTATTGTTGGCTGGAGAAAGTTAATGGAGGAATATTGCTTTTCTCCCGATTCTAAGCTTAAGTGGGTGCAAACCTGGAGTGCAGGCGTGGACAGCTTGCCATTAAAAGATTTCGATGCAAACAGTATCCTGCTATCAAGTGCTAACGGTGTCCATGCATACCCTATATCAGAAACCATTTTAGCCTTAATGCTCGGGTTAACAAGGAAAATCCATACATATGTAAGAAATCAACAAGAGAAAACGTGGCATCATGCCGGGATTAAGCTGGAAATGCACGAAAAGACGATTGGGATTATTGGGGTAGGGGCTATCGGCAAAGAAACCGCCAAGATTGCGAAGGCGTTTGGGATGAAGGTTCTTGGCGTACGCCATTCTGGAAAACCTGAAGATTATGTAGATGAAATGTACGCAACAGACAAATTAGACGCAGTTCTTCCACAATGTGATTATGTTGTCGTGACGCTCCCGCTTACAAAAGACACCAATCGGTTATTTGGTGCAAAACAATTTATAGCAATGAAATCATCTGCCTTTTTTATAAATATCGGCCGCGGTGAAATTGTTGTCGAGGAAGAACTAATTAACGCCTTGCAGAACGGAGAAATTGCCGGCGCCGGTTTGGACGTATTTGAAAAAGAACCATTAAGCACCAACAGCCCATTATGGGACATGGAAAATGTCATTATCACCCCTCATACATCCGGTTCAACAGAGTATTATACAGAACGGGTCATTGAAGATATCTTCATTCCGAACCTAAAAAACTATATTTCTGATACTCAGCCTTCCATCAATCGTGTCAATTTTTCAAAAGGCTACTAGAAAAAGGAGAAGTATATGCAGCCTGTACCGGTTAAAAGAATGCAGAAACGGAAACGAATTTTCCTTGTTTTAAAAATGGTCCTTTCTGCCCTTCTTGTCTTCCTTTTAATTGTTAACTTGTTTCCGGTGAAAAAAATACAGGAAAAATCCTTTTTTCAAAATCACCGTCCTCTCGTGATCGCACATCAAGGCGGTGAGCTATTGGCCCCTTCGAATACGATGGCTGCGTTTACGAATGCAGCAAACATGGGGGTAGATGTACTGGAAACCGATATACATATTACAAAGGATGGACATTTAGTAGCGATTCACGACCCAACCGTGGACCGGACAACAAATGGAACAGGTGCTGTTGCAGATATGACGTTAGAAGAAATTCAAAAGCTCGATGCTGGTTACCATTTTAAAGATTTAGAAGGAAATGATAGTTATCGCAGCAAAGGTGTTTATATCCCAACAGTCGAAGAAATGTTTCAAACGTTCGGAAAGATGAGAATAGAGATTGAGATTAAGGATGACAATCCTCCTGAAAGAATCGATGAAATCTCCTCAAAACTCTGGAGGCTAATCGAAAAATATAAAATGGAAGATAAAATCCTAATCGCTTCCTTTGACCAGGAAATGATGAATACATTTGAAAAATATGCAAAAGGCCGTGTTGCAACCACTGCTGGAAGATCCGAGGTTAAAAACTTTGTTGTAGCCCATAAATTCTTTTTGCGGAATATCTATGTACCAAAAGTAGATGCTTTTCAAATTCCAACCGAGGATAGCGACTTTGATTTAACGGATCAAAAGTTAATTGACGGTGCTCACCGGCTTGGAATGCAAATCCATTATTGGACCATCGATGACACAGAAACAATGGAAAAACTAATTGATGCGGGCGCAGATGGAATTTTAACCAACCGTCCGGATTTGTTACTAGAGTTACTGGAGGAAAAAAGTTAGTACTAAAGGGTTCTGTTTTAGATGCAAGAAGATAAATATAACAAAATGGCATGCCAAAACTGTTTATTTGGCATGCCATTTGTTTAATCATATGTTAATTAGTCATAACTATGTTTCGGAGATCGTTTCATTATTGTTGTTAGTTGACTTTACACCATCACGATTTTTAACACCTTTACTTTTATAAGGTTTCGCACTCTTGGCTTTGTTTGCACTTGCTTGCCAGCGATTCCAGCCTTTCTTACCTGTTCCTCTTCCTGTTCCGCCTTTACCCTTCGCTTTACTCATTTAATCAACTCCATTATTATGTATGTTTCGTTCCACTATTGTTAGTCCTATCCATTTTACATCAGTAAAAACCAAATAAAATAAAAAACATAAAAGACGTGTGGAAATTCAAACGTCTTTTATGTTTTTATAACGAACATCTGTTTATTTATAGATGGTGTGAACACCTTTCCCTGCAACCGTCATCCATTCAAATTGTCGTAATCTAATTTCAAATAGTGTTAATGGATCACGGAACAATTCTGGGTTGGTATTCATCTTTTTTAAAATATCCTGATTCGCGGCAATTTCTGAACGTGATTCCTCTAATGATTGTTTCAAGACACTTAACGGTTGTTTATAGAACATGGAAATATCCCGCTCTAATGCCTTTTCGAATAACTCAAACTGCTGGAAAAATTGTTGAATGACAGCCTCTGTTGTTTCTGAATACTGTTCATTTTTCACAAATGATTTGTATTTATTATGCATGGCCTTATTTTGAGAAAGGGCACCAATTAGTTTCCCTGCACTTTTTAATAACAACTGTGAAGCGGTGTTACGCAACAGAATGTTCACTTTTTCAAGCTGGAAGCGGTTTGTCATCCTGTCCGTGTCCCGCCGCCAATCATCGAGCACTCTGAAGTCACATTCCAGCTTAAGCTTTTCTTCCCCATACAAGCTATTGAACCCTTCCGCCATTTCATTTGAAAATTGCTGACTTTCGTCAAATTCCTCTTTCGATTTTACAATCCAGTCTTGAAGCGAAGCGTAATATTTTGGCATCACTTCTAGCTCAAGATATTCCTGAAGTCTCCGATTCATCTCATCATTAACCTCGGTCAAGATCTGACTTAGATTGCTGTCTTCTTTAATTAACTCAGAGCATTCCTGCAGCATCTTCGGGACTTGATTCGAGATCTCTTCTCGCATGGATTGCTTTATGTTTTTAAAGGAATTGGTGATATGCTTCGTTTTTTGTGCTTCTGTATCTTGTAATTGATTGAAAGCACCTTTCAGCTTCAACACAATTTCTTCATTCCAGCGCACCGATTCAATCAACTGATTTTCAACATCAATTCTCTTTTGCAAAAGGCTGGAAATCGTTGTACGAATGTAATATAAAAGCTTTGCCAGCCGTTGATCAGCAAGATTTCTTGTATGCTTTATACTTTGGATAAACTTTTTCACGTCTGCCATTTGCTGTCCGTTTACATACTGAGAAGAAATGGCAAATACCTTTGCATCCGGATAATAAGAATGAATGGCCGTTTTTGTTTTTTCAAAAATTTGCTCTGCCTCTTGTTCATTACTAATCGTGTCCATTTTATTTAATAGAAAATGAACAGGTACGTCCGGAGCCATTTCATTCAGCTGTGAAAGAACTGCCCTCTCTTTATCGGATAGAGGTGCATTTGCATCAATCACAAATAAAAGCGCATCTGCTAAATGAAGGTACTGCCATACTTCATTGCGGTCTTGATAGGTCCCTTTAAGTCCGGGCGTATCAATTAGGGTAAGACGCTGTTCAAATAAGAATGGAGTTGGCTGCTTAAATTCAATCACTGAATCTAACGCATTTCGGCGCCGGTCCATTCGCTCTTGAAATTGTGAGAACTCTGTGAGCTGAATCGTCTCCTCATCTGTGATCTCGCAAATCTCTAATTCCTCATGGTCCTTGAACATAACCACGGAAGAGGTTGAACTGTCCTGGACTTCTTCACCTAACAGAAGGTTAATGAAGGCCGATTTCCCCGTACCACTTAGGCCTGTGATAAATAGGTGATGGGTATCAAAATCAACCAATTGCTGAACAATCCATTTTAAGCGATTGTTTGCCCCCATATCTTGAGCCTGTGCCCAATCTAAAATGGTATCAAAAAGTGCTAAACACTCTTCTAACTCGTCTATTGTATGGTCGGTCTCGGCAATAAGATTTTCAGCAACCTGCACAATGGACAAACTGAGACTCGCTGGAAACAGTTCATTCCAAGATAATACCGCAGCAGAGGCCAACACCGTATGTGCCGGTGCGGATAAACGCAGCCAATTGGTTAATAAATCTGGTACCAACTCTTCCAGTTGTTTAATCGAATACTGTCCATTGATTAATTGAAAGTAAGTTTCTTTATGGAGCTCTGAAAGAGTGAAGTAGTTGCCATCATGATGAATATCTAAGTTTAATAGAAGCTGGCTAACCTCTCTTAGCCAAGTAAAATAATATTCTTCGGAGTTATAGCTATCCCAAAGTGATACCGTAAGTTCCTCAAACTGTTCTCGATCAATACTGTGCAGTTCAAATAACGCATGCCCAAAGTAATTCGGCATCAGCTTTTTCGTAACCCCAGTTTTCACATATTTCGTCACTGTTTCAAACCACTCAAGAGAACCGGTCCTCTTTGCTTCATTAATAGCTAATTCAATCGCGTGATCCCAATCCTGCTGCTCCTCAAAAAAGCTACGTGCAATGGTGGTGACATTGGGATAATCCGGGTTCGAAACGATGGTTTTTTTTATTAAAGCAATGGCCGCTTCCAATTTCCCTCGTTCTATATAAAGCGAAAATAACTGAAGAGCTACTTCGGTGTTTAATGTAAGGTTATCCGTCTCAATCGAAAGATAAAAATCTTCAGCATTGGAAAGCAGACCCGTTTCATAATAAGCATCGGCTATATTTTTCTTAGCCCAGGATGTGAGCTCACCCGAGATATTTTCCCACTTAAAAATAGCCGCTTCATAGTCGCGATTGTGAAAATAGACCTCCCCCTGTGCAAACCGAATCGCGGATAAATCTGGGATTTCCTTTTGTATTTCCTCCTGATAGGCGTCGCCTAAGACACGAACCGGGTGGACAGATTCCTGTTCATTTATAAACATTTGGTAATATGTTTTTGTAATTAACTGACTCTCTAACGTCATGACTTTCCCTCCAGTAACCCCACTTCTATGTCATTCATATGGAAAAGAGGCAGAATTATTCCTTATATCATTCGAACTATGGACCCATTTTAAGTCCCAATATTACAATTCTAGCAAACCAATTTTTTAATCATATTTCAGTTCTGTTTCAGTTGTGATACAAAAATTATAGAGGCAGCTTTCACTTTTATACAAGTCAAAAGTATAATGATTTCAATGAAACTAAAGGAGAACTCTAATTGGATAAAAAACAAGCTGCTATATTAGCAAATCTTATTGAATCCTCCTCCCCATCTGCCTATGAAATTTTTAAATTAGAAACCGTTGGAGGTAAACTGTCTCGATTCCATCAATGGACAAATGGCAAACAAGTCGAGGCTGCCTTTAAGATAACACGACTGGGCAGTGATACAAGCTATTATTTTCTCTTTATCGACTGGCACCGAAATGACAACTATTATTTAGTCATTTACACTCATGATAAAAAGACCACCGTTGCAGAGATTCAGCAAGTAAAAGAAATTGATGGTACTCTACACTTCGTTTGGATGTACAAGCCGTTTAAACGCGATGGAAAAAATGATGTAAGAAAAGCCTACTTCAGGCAAATGTTTGGATCGACAACCGTGCAAATTGAGTTGCCTTCTTCAGCTTTAGATATGGAAGAGTTTTTCAACCAGTTGTTTACACTTTGCTTTAACCGGTTAAAAGCGGATCGGATTGTTGATGTGTTTGATTTTGAGCAATAGGCTATGAAGGACATTTCCCTACACTACATTAATCAATTTGTCCTTCATCCTGGCTATGAAGGACATTTTCTTTCTTTACTTGAACCCATTTGTCCTTCATCCCAGCTATGAAGGACATTTCCTTGCTTTACATGAATCATTTTGTCCTTCATCCCAGCTATGAAGGACATTTCCTTGCTTACTTGAATCATTTTGTCCTTCATCCCAGCTATGAAGGACATTTCCCTACACTACATTAATCAATTTGTCCTTCATCTTGGCTATGAAGGACATTTCCTTGCTTTTATTGAATCATTTTGTCCTTCATCCCGGTTATGAAGGACATTTCCTTGCTTTACTTGAATCATTTTGTCCTTCATCCCAGCTATGAAGGACATTTCCCTACACTACATTAATCAATTTGTCCTTCATCCTGGCTATGAAGGACATTTCCTTGCTTTACTTGAATCATTTTGTCCTTCATCCTGGTTATGAAGGACATTTCCTTGCTTACTTGAATCCATTTGTCCTTCATCCCAGCTATGAAGGACATTTCCTTGCTTTACTTGAATCATTTTGTCCTTCATCCCAACTATGAAGGACATTTCCTTGCTTACTTGAATCATTTTGTCCTTCATCCCGGTTATGAAGGACATTTCCTTGCTTTACTTGAATCATTTTGTCCTTCATCCCGGTTATGAAGGACATTTCCTTGCTTTACTTGAATCATTTTGTCCTTCATCCCAGCTATGAAGGACATTTCCCTACACTACATTAATCAATTTGTCCTTCATCCTGGCTATGAAGGACATCTCCCTACACTACATTAATCAAATTGTCCTTCATCCTGGCTATGAAGTACATTTCCTTGCTTTACTTGAATCATTTTGTCCTTCATCCCAGCTATGAAGGACATTTCCTTGCTTTACTTGAATCATTTTGTCCTTCATCCCAGCTATGAAGGACATTTCCTTGCTTTACTTGAATCATTTTGTCCTTCATCCCAGCTATGAAGGACATTTCCTTGCTTTACTTGAATCATTTTGTCCTTCATCCCGGTTATGAAGGACATCTCCCTGCAATACATGAATCATTTTGTCCTTCATCCCAGCTATGAAGGACATCTCCCTGCAATACATTAATCAATTTGTCCTTCATCCTGGCTATGAAGGACAATTTTCTACATTCAAAAAATAAGGTGTCCTTCATCCATCATGAAGGACACCTCTTATCCGGAAAACTATAAAACCTTACTCAAAAATGCTTTTGTTCTTTCTTCTTGCGGATTGTCGAATAATTCGCCGGGAATATTTTCTTCGACCACGAGGCCGCCGTCCATGAAGATGACGCGGTCTCCTACTTCTTTAGCAAATCCCATTTCATGTGTAACGACCACCATCGTCATGCCCTCTTTGGCAAGCTCCTTCATTACCTCTAAAACCTCACCGACCATTTCAGGGTCGAGGGCTGATGTTGGCTCATCAAATAGCATAATTTTCGGTTCCATCGCTAGTGCCCGAGCAATAGCCACACGCTGTTTCTGCCCCCCGGATAAGGAGTCCGGATAAACCTCAGCTTTTTCCTCTAATCCTACTTTTCTCAATAATTCTAATCCCTTTTTCCGGGCTTGCTCTGCGGATACATTTCGCACTTTCATCGGAGCCAGCATGATATTCTCAATCACTTTTTTATGCGGGAAAAGATTAAACTGCTGGAATACCATCCCTACCTCTGTACGGACTTTATTAATATCGGTATTCTTGTCGGTAATATCCACACCCTCAATCAAAACATGCCCGGCTGTGATGGTTTCTAATAGATTAATACAGCGCAGAAACGTTGATTTACCTGAACCAGATGGCCCAATTACCACAACTACCTCCTGCGGTTTAACGGTCACATTGATTTCCTTCAGAACTTCATTTTTACCAAATGACTTTTTCAAATTTTTCACTTCAATCATTCTGTAGCCAGCCTCCTTTCAAGACGTGTTAACAGGAAGCTTAAGGACAGCGTCAACACGAGATAAATAAGCGCTGCTGTTAAATACGGCTCCCAAACTCGGAAATACTGACCTTGCATGGCTCGTCCCCAATAAAGAAGCTCTGGAGCAGCAATTAATGATGCCATGGATGATTCTTTAATTAAAACAACAAATTCATTTCCAAGCGGCGGAATCATCCGTTTAAACGCCTGTGGCAGGATAACATAGCGCATTGCTTGTACATGATTCATCCCTAAAGAACGGGCCGCTTCCATCTGGCCCTTATCGATCGATTGAATTCCGGCACGGAAGATTTCAGCAATATAGGCGGCCGCATTTAAGGATAATGTCAGAATCGATGCTAAAATAGCATCCGTTTCCCCTCGAAAAAGCGGGACAACCCCAAAATGGATGATCATAATTTGTACTAATAACGGTGTACCACGAAAAAAGGTAATATAAATGTTAAATGGTGCAGCAAGAAGCTTATTTCGCATCATTTTTCCTAAGCCAATAAATAACCCAAGGATGGTCCCTATTAAAATACTGGCAATTGAAAGACCGATTGTCAGCAATGTCCCTTTAAGAAAAAAAGGCGCATATTCGACTAAAATGTCCCAACGAATATCCATAATAATCCCCCTATAAAAACTTTAACCCTATTCTGTGATGTTAATTTTTGTAAAGCACCCTATTAAACCAAAAATTGCGTAACTGCTAGTATTCAAGAGTTACGCAATTTTTTTCCTATTATTGTTGGTCTTTTAAGACTTGAATGTCAGGATCAACCTTAAACCATTTCTTATAGATTTCCGCATAAGTACCATTCTCAAATACTTCGTTTAAGGCTTTGTCAAAATCTGCTTTCAACTTGCTGCCCTTTGGAAACATGAGCCCGTAAAATTCTTGTGCAAAAGCGTCCTTGTCTTCAATGATGACAAATTTGTCATTAGGATTATTTTTTGCATATTCCTCGATGACGGTATTATCCGCAACAACTGCATCTGCTCCACCGGCTTTGAGCTCTAGGATGGCTAAGTTGTTGTTTTCAAACTTTTTAATTTGTTCACTGTTTTTACCAAGAAGACCTTCCACTGCTTCCTGTCCAGTCGTTGCATTTTGAACAGCAACGGTTTTGTCCTTTAAATCTTCAGCACTCTTGATAGGGCTGCCTTCTGGAACCATAATCTTATTGGTAGATAAGAAGTATGGTACAGAAAAATCATAAGTTTCTTTACGCTCGTCATTTATTGTGATAGATGAGATTCCAATATCTGCAATCTTCTTCTCTAGTTCTACGAACAATGGATCCCAGCCTGTATGGGCGATATCAACTTCATAACCAGCTTCCTTAGCAACTGCCTTAATTAAATCAATATCAAACCCGACAATTTCTCCTTTGTCCTGGTATTCAAACGGTGCATAGGCTGCATCTGTTACGACCCTTAGTTTTTTCTTTTCATCCTTACCATCAGACCCTGAACTACTTGTTTCACTTGTACCACAAGCTGAAAGAATGAGCATAAAAGCAATGACCATGAATGTAGTTAAAAACTTAACTTTCTTCATCATTTACCCCTCCATTGTTTTCCCAAAAAAATTAATCTTGGGAACTTTTATAATTTTTAGAATATAAGTGATTATAACTTTTTTCGCTTAGATATTCAATATTCCCTCTAAAATATTTACTAGTTTCTTATAAAAGTAGTCGTAATAAATATTATGAGAATAATAATTTTATTAGGGTGAAATCCAGGCAATCATTCTTAGTAAATGTTTCTTACAAAAAAGTGATTTCTGGGCAGATGCCCACACTTTCCGCTCATAACTACATAATGTATAGGGTATTCAAACATAAAGGAGAGCTGCCCATGTATCCGTATGGCTATTATCAGGTACCTCAAGTACCGTACGACTACAATCAAGTTGACCAGTATGATCCCTATGCCCAAATGGATGTGTATGATCCTGATAGACAACCGCAACAGCTAGAGCGAAGAGTTACTCGACTGGAAAGAGAAAATGATCGTCAGGCAAGAGAAATTGACCGGCTTCAACGCCGCCTTCAGCGTGTGAATCAACGTCTTCGTGCAGTAGAAAGACGCTTTAACTTCCCATACACTCCATTTGATGGTGAATATTAATAATTGTAAGGAGAATCAGGCTTAGAGCCTGGTTCTTTTTTCTTTGTCAGATTTTCAATGTAAAATCAAAAATCCTGTCAGCGTTTCTAACACACTCACTGACAAACGAGATAAATTTCGGTAATTTTACATTACATACCTAAGAAATATAGAAAGGAAGAGTGGAAATGGAGCGAACCTATGAAGTGAAATTAGCGGAGAAAATTCTTCAATTAGATAAATTACGGGATGAGTTGTATGAAGAGTTAATGATGAAGCTTGGTTCACATGCTCATGAGCTATTAAGGACACTTCAGAACAGTTAAGGGAGAGATCCTGAATGTCAAAACAATTGCGTAAAGGAGTCGAAACACTTAAACTATTCTACATTAATCAAATTATTCAATCCGATCCTGATTCCACAACAGTTGAAGAACTTCATTCTTATACACTAAGTGAATTAGACAATTTATTTAAGAAGATATATCCTTCAAAGACCAAAACACCTTATCCAAAAAACAGCTCTAAATCCAATCCTGAGACGAAAAACTGACATATATTAAAATAACAAACTATCACAGCAGAGTGTGGTGAGACAATATGGCAAATGATTCTTATAAAGATAAAAAAGTAATTACAATAGGGATTGTACGGGACCTGACTGGACTATCTGAACGGCAAATCCGTTATTATGAGGAACGGAAGCTGATTTTCCCCGAGCGCTCTCCCGGCGGCAGCCGTAAGTATTCCTTTACTGACGTTGAGTTATTAGTTGAAATTGCCAATAAAATTGAGGATGGCGTCCAAACGCACGAGATTAGAAAGGAAATGCTGCGCGCTCAGAAGAAGCAAAATCAAGAGGATGTAAGAAGAAAAATGATTCAGGGGCAATTAAATGCCCAATTCGGTTTACGAAAAGGTCCAACTTCATCATAAGGAGTTGGATTTTTTTTGAAAAAACTTAACATAACCAATAGCGAATTCGTACCTATTTCACCCCTCCATACCAGTTCCTGCGCTAATAAAACTAACAATTTTTCCACCTTCGCAAAAACCATGTTAGAATTCCTAACACATTTGTAGAAACTACTCCTTATCCATGTAAAAATACAAATACAAAGGATGTTAAGAAAATTAACATAAACAAAGAGGAGGAGAAATGATGGATACTACATTTTTAATGAACAGTTTATGGGTAATGGTTTCAGCGGTACTCGTTATACTAATGATCGGCGGATTCATTCTACTTGAAACCGGATCAACAAGAATGAAAAATGCCGGACATATCGCCGGAAAAACAATCCTTACTTTCGGAATTGGATCAATTATGTTTTGGGCCGTCGGTTATGGTTTGATTTTTGGTGAAGGAAATGCACTTATCGGTTTCTCAGACTTTTTCTATTCCGGATACGATATTGAAGGGTTAGCACTTTCAGGAGCTGTTTTCTTTTTATTCCAGTTAGCTTTCGCAGGAATTTCCTTAACGATTGCCTTTGGCGGTTTTGCTGAAAGAGCAAAATTAGGAGCTTACCTAGTATTCGCTGTCTTATTCTCAGTCATTGTTTATCCGCCAATTGCCCACTGGATTTGGGGCGGAGGCTGGTTAGCAGAGCATGGAAAACAAGATTTTGCCGGTTCTACGGTTGTTCACTTAACAGGTGCGATGGCTGCATTTGCGGCAACACTTATTTTAAAACCTCGTATTGGAAAATACAACAAAGATGGTTCGGCAAATAACCTTGCAGGACATAACCAAGTATTTACAGCACTAAGCGTTTTGCTTTTATGGGTTGGCTGGTTTGGATTTAATGCGGGCAGTACCGTTTCAGTTGATGGCGCGTTCTTCGGCTTTGTAGCAGTAAATACAAACTTAGCAGCAGGTGCTGGCGTTATCGCTGCCATGATCATCTCTTGGATTGTCTTAGGAAAAGCTGATGTGCCAATGATGTTAAATGGTGCTTTAGCAGGGTTGGTTGCCATTACTGCATCTTGTGCTTTTGTTGACACATGGGCAGCTGTACTAATCGGTTTTATTGCAGGAATCCTCGTATTTTATAGCATTCGTTTCTTTGAAAGCAAGAAAATTGATGATCCAATTGCCGCTTTATCCGTACACGGAACGGCCGGTATTTGGGGAACATTATCCACTGGGTTCTTCGCTACACCGGAATTAGCAAGTGTTGGTCAGGCTGGCTTATTCTATGGCGGCGGATTGCATCAGTTAGGCGTTCAAGCATTAGGTGTTGTCGTTTGTGGAGCATTTGCCTTTGTCGTTTCCTATATCCTTCTTTCCATTATGAAGGCAATGATGAATGGGTTACGTGTGACAGAAGAAGAAGAAATTATTGGTCTTGATATGAGTGAACACGGAAGCTACGGCTATCCTGAAATACTTGCAGCAGAGCAAAATGGAATTACTTCTGAATCATACGGCCAGGCTAAGCCAAATCTAAATGCCTAAATAAGTCTTTCTTAGCTGATTACCATCCACTATGATGAAAGTGGATGGTAAATGGCGTTTTTCACAGGAGAGGTGGGTACGATATGGAAAGCTATTTAGAGATACGAAATCTGAGGGACGAGAAAATAAAGGATGTTTCTCACGATCACTTTCTGTTAAATCACCTTCATGATAAAGTGGTTCAAGAGGTGGTTCATCTGTCCATCTCTCGAATAATAAACATTCACGGACCTCTTCCCTGTCCCTTTTCCTTTTTTGTGATGGGCAGTGCCGGCCGAATGGAACAATCGTTTTGGAGCGACCAAGATCATGGAATCATTTATCACGACACGAACGAGGAAGCCAAAACTTATTTTTTAGCATTAGGAAACGAAATCTCCTTGGGGCTAAATGTGGCTGGATACGATTATTGCGACGGAGGGGTTATGGCGAATAACCCGTTATGGTGTAAATCATCAGCGGAATGGAAACTGCAATTAACCCATTGGATGCTTACATCGTCCTGGGAGTCGATCCGCCATTTATTAATCTTTATCGACGGCCGTCCTATTTACGGAGAATCAGAGTATCTTAAACAATTAAAAACCTTTGTCTTTCAATCTGTCAAAAAAGAAAATCTCTTAAAGAATATTCTAAACAATACAATGTACCTTAAGAAAAGTATTGGGGTGCTTGGCCAGTTTTTAGTGGAAACTCACGGTAAACATACTGGATCCATCAACCTAAAAGAAACAGCCTTTTTACCTTATGTTAATGCTGTTCGAATATTAGCCATAAAAGGGAACATTTATGAAACATCAACCTTAGCAAGATTAGAACAAATCAAAGATACTTGGATTTGTTCACAAATAAAGGATAGGTATCAACATCAGTATTTAAAGCTTTTACATTTAAGATTATCACTGGGAGATCATACCACCTACGAAACAGGTCATTACTTAAAAATTGATAGGCTTTCAAAAGTTCAAAAAAAAGAAGTGAAAGATATCCTCAAAAGCGGGGCTTCACTTTTCGGCCTTGTTCGAAATTTAGTAGAAAAGGAGAATGAAGGATGGGAATGAATGATATGATACATTTTTTCAGACAAATTTCAGGTAAGCTTGGATCAGGTATCTATGCAGGCGTCCAAGGTAAATCCACTCCCCAAAACATTTCCTTCCTAAGACAGATTCAAAAAGAAATGAAACAAAAGAACAGCCTTGACTCCCCTCTCCATGAGTTAAATGTAGTGGTTTTTGATTTAGAAACGACTGGGTTTTATCCTGAAAGAGGAGATCAGATCATTTCGATAGGAGCTGTCAAAATGACAGGACAACAGATCATAACATCCGAAACCTTTTATTCTCTCGTTAAAACGGATCTTACCTTATCCGATGAAATTACCTCTTTAACCAATATTCGAAATGATGATTTAATCAATGCGCCCTCCGCAGCCGAAGTGTTGATGCAATTTTTTCAGTTTGTCGGCAAACATGACCTTGTAGCCCATCACGCTAAACATGAGCAAAGCTTTATGCAGAAAATGACTTGGGATTTATTGAAGACGAGATTCGAGCATCGTATTATCGACACCTCCTTCCTCATCCGTCTATCAGACCCAACCGTTAAATCCATATCACTTGAGGATGTATGTAATGAATGCGGGATCTCGATTAAAGACCGGCACCATGCTCTCGGGGATGCAATGATGACTGCACAAGTTTGGAGTCATTATTTAGAAAAAACGCAAAGAAACGGCTTCTATACTCTTCGTGATGTTTATGAATACATTGCAAAGTAGACTTTTACCCTGCTGACCCTGCAGCAAAAACAACCAAATTCACACTACTAGAATAGTAAAAATATTCAAAGTTTTTAATTTTAATTCACACGCTATTGTTTCATTACTCCCCTTTCCTTGCACCGTTTTTAGCCCCTTTTCGTCATGAAAAAATTTCATAAAAAAATTTTTTTAAAATTTTTTTATTTCCCCTTTTCCTTATCAAATCAATAATGAAAACGCTAACAACTATTTTGATTTGTTTGAATTGTCAGATTTTTGTGTTGACCAAGATTCTGTTTGGTTGTATGATTACTGAAAATATAATTTACTTAAAATATTTTTTCAGTTCTTACTGCCTAAGATGATCGTCATCAATTGAGATCATGCAGGGCTATTCTTTTAACATCCATTTTTAATCATTTAAAGCGTTTATCACTAAAAGGAGTGGTCAGGTTGGGAAGTCAATGGATATTCCTTGACGGAGAATTCGTCAAGAAGGAGGATGCTGTAGTATCAGTTTTTGATCATGGTTTTTTATATGGTGATGGTGTATTTGAAGGCATTCGTGTTTACAGCGGTAATGTTTTCAGACTAGACGCTCACTTAAAAAGACTGTTTGAATCAGCTCAATCCATTATGCTAAAGATTCCTTATTCCCAAGGAGAAATGACACAACTAATCGTTGATACCATTCGAAAGAATGATCTGGACAGCGCCTATATTCGTGTCGTTGTATCACGTGGTAAAGGAAATCTAGGACTGGACCCTTCCTCCTGCCCGAAACCAAGTGTCATTATCATTGCAGAGGAATTATCCATGTATCCTAAAGAATTTTATGAGCGTGGAATTAAAATCGCCTCTGTTGCGAGCAGAAGAAATCGCCCAGATGTACTAAGCCCTCAAGTTAAATCACTAAATTACTTGAATAATATTCTTGTTAAATTAGAAGCCAACCAAGCCGGTGTTCAAGAAGCTTTAATGCTGAATGACCAAGGCTATGTAACAGAAGGTTCGGCAGATAATATCTTTATTGTTAAAAATGGAGTCATCTATACTCCTCCTGTCTACTTAGGTGCCTTAGAGGGGATTACCCGTAACGCGATCATCGATGTAGCCAGGGCAAAAGGATACGAAGTGAAAGAAGCTCCATTTACCAGACATGATGTTTATGTCGCTGACGAAGTATTTTTAACTGGTACAGCGGTTGAAGTCATTGCCGTTATCGAGGTTGATAAACGAACCATTCGAGATGGAAAACCAGGAGAAGTGACAAACGTACTATTAGAAGAATTCAGAAAAATTGTGACAACAGACGGGGTAAAATGCAACCCTGAAGCTTCACAAGTTGAAGTAGTTAGTTAGGAGGCCGGCAATGCGAAGCGACATGATTAAAAAGGGGATCGACCGAGCCCCCCATCGCAGCTTATTATACGCAACTGGGGTAACAGTGAAGGACCTTGATAAACCATTTATTGGTGTCTGTAACTCGTATATCGATATTATCCCTGGACACAAACACCTTAATCATTTCGGTGCGATAGTAAAAGAAGCAATTAGAGAAGCTGGCGGTATACCGTTTGAATTTAACACGATTGGCGTTGATGATGGAATTGCAATGGGACATATCGGAATGCGTTATTCCCTTCCAAGCCGGGAAATCATCGCGGATAGCGCTGAAACAGTTATAAACGCACACTGGTTTGATGGTGTTTTCTACATTCCAAACTGTGACAAAATTACACCTGGAATGTTAATGGCAGCCGTAAGGACCAACGTCCCTTCTGTTTTTGTATCAGGAGGTCCAATGGAAGCGGGAGTTTCTTCCACCGGGAAAAATCTTTCCCTAACTTCTGTTTTTGAAGGGGTAGGTGCCTATCACAAAGGTTCAATGACGGAGCAGGAATTACTGGATATTGAATCAAATGCATGCCCTACCTGCGGTTCTTGTTCAGGAATGTTTACCGCAAACTCTATGAACTGTCTGATGGAAGTATTAGGCATGACAGTTCCGGGTAACGGAACAATTGTCGCAACTTCTGATGAAAGACATGAGCTGATCCGCCAGGCAGCAAGACATTTAGTTGAATTAGTGAAAAAGGATATTAAACCTCGCG
This sequence comes from Neobacillus sp. Marseille-Q6967, assembly GCF_946151075.1. Classification (GTDB taxonomy): domain Bacteria; phylum Bacillota; class Bacilli; order Bacillales; family Cytobacillaceae; genus Neobacillus. The sequence goes on from NZ_CAMGZB010000001.1 coordinate 237,752, forward strand.
ATATTATTACAAGAGAAGCAATTGACAATGCATTTGCTTTAGATATGGCAATGGGTGGTTCTACAAACACGGTATTACATACCTTGGCCATCGCTCATGAAGCAGGTATTGACTACGACTTACGTGAAATTAACAAGATTGCTGAAAGAGTCCCTTATCTTTCAAAAATCATGCCGGCTTCCGACTATTCCATGTCCGATGTTCATCGTGCCGGCGGAGTAAGTGCAATTATTAACGAACTTTACCAAGTAGAAGGTGCCCTGCATAAGGATTGCATCACCATTACCGGTAAAACTCTTGAAGAAAATGTGAAAGAAGCAACAATCACAGACGATCGAGTCATTCGCCGGAAAGAAAATCCTTACAGCCCTGTTGGCGGTCTTTCCATATTATTTGGAAACATTGCACCAGACGGCGGCGTTATCAAGGTAGGCGCTGTTGATCCATCAATTAAAACCTTCCTTGGTGAAGCCATTGTGTTTGAGTCACAAGATGAAGCCTTAGAAAATATCAATAATGGCACGGTAAGATCAGGCCATGTTGTTGTCATCCGTTATGAAGGTCCAAAAGGCGGACCTGGAATGCCGGAAATGCTTGCACCAACCTCGGCAATCGCCGGCCGCGGTCTCGACAAAGAAGTGGCCCTTATCACAGATGGCCGATTCTCAGGCGCAAGCCGCGGAATCTCCATTGGCCATATTTCACCTGAAGCAGCTGAAGGCGGTCCTATTGCTTTCGTTGAAAATGGTGACAAAATCTTAATCGACCTGCAAGCACGTACCATTGAGCTCATCGTTGATGAAGAGGTTCTCGCGGAACGACGCCGCACATGGCAAAAGCCAGAACCAAAAATCAAGAGCGGCTACCTTGCTAAATACGCAAAGTTAGTCACCTCTGCCAACACTGGCGGAGTCATGAAGATATAATTTTAAAATTTAAATTTGAAGTTCCTTTAATCTACTCAGGGTTTAGGCTCCCTTTTAATCGCCGAGATTTTAGGACATTTCAGAAAGACTTGAAAATCTTATAGTTAAAATCGATGACGGGAATAAAGGAATAAGAAAATGTATTTTCAGAGAGCTGGGGTTGCTGCGAGCCCAGTAATACACCTTATTCCGACATCATCCCTGAGTATTAAGCTGAACGGGTATTACTTATTAGGCTTGATCGGGTGGTCGGATCTGATCACCTGTTACAAAAAGAAGCGGTTTACTTGTTCCATAGAATCGCTTCACGAGGCAGCATTCGCAAGGATGCTGTAAAACCGGGTGGTACCGAGGAAAGGAAGGCCTTTTCTCCCCGAATGATTCTGGTAATGTCTTTTCATTACAGCTTATTCGGGGAGAATGGGGCCTTCTTTTCCTGTGTATACAGGAATAATTTTAGAATTTCGGTCGGTATCGACTAAATATACCCCTTAGCAATTCAGTATATGTTTATTTTTCAAAAGATTCTAACACCCATAAGGAGGGAATACGAGGTGAAAGTAGAAGCAAAACCGGAAGTCCAAACCAGTACCGTACCTAAAACGGGTGCAGACCTGCTCATTGACTTATTGATTCAAGAAGGTGTTGAGACCATTTTCGGTTATCCCGGCGGTGCTGTCCTGCCAATTTACGATGCGATTTACAGGGCTAGAGGTTCCATAAAGCACGTCCTCTTCCGTCACGAGCAAGGCAGTATCCATGCAGCTGAAGGATATGCACGGATTACCGGGAAGCCTGGAGTAGTCCTTGCAACTTCAGGTCCTGGAGCAACCAATCTGGTGACAGGTATTACGGATGCGATGATGGACTCCCTGCCGCTGGTCATATTCACAGGTCAGGTTGCCCGAAGTGTGATTGGAACAGATGCATTCCAGGAAGCAGATGTTATGGCGATTACTACACCGATAACTAAACATAACTATCAAATCCAATCGATCGCTGATTTACCTAGAATCGTAAAGGAAGCTTTTCACATTGCTTCTACCGGCCGTCCGGGTCCAGTCTTAATTGATATCCCAAAAGATATTTCAGCTGGTGAGTTTTATGAGGTACAGGAAGAAGTAACCGTTCATCTTCCGGGTTACCAGCCAACAACAAAGCCAAACCCGATGCAAATTAAAAAGTTGGCCGATGCAATTACGAAATCTAAAAAACCTGTCATTCTTGCCGGTGCTGGTGTTCTTCATGGTAAAGCGTCTGCTGAATTAACCGCTTTTGCAGAAAAACATCAAATTCCAGTGGTAACAACCTTGTTAGGATTAGGAGCATTTCCAGCTAATAACCCCCTCTCTCTTGGGATGGGCGGTATGCATGGAACGTATGCTGCCAATATGGCAATATATGAAAGTGATCTTTTAATCAACTTTGGAGCTCGCTTCGATGACCGGTTAACAGGTAATCTAAAGCACTTTGCTCCTAGTGCAAAGGTAGCTCACATTGATATCGATCCAGCTGAAATTGGAAAAAACGTTCCTACTTCTATCCCGATTGTTTCCGATACAAAGGAAGCATTAGTGGAATTACTGAACCATTCAGAGGGATCACCAGACCACCAAGAATGGTTAGAAACACTGCAGAAAAATAAAACAGACTTCCCGCTTTGGTATAAACATAATCCAAACGGCATGTCACCACAGTGGCTAATCGAAGCCGTCCATAAAGTAACCAATGGTGATGCAGTTGTAACTACTGACGTTGGTCAGCATCAAATGTGGGCAGCACAATTTTACGGTTTCGAAAAACCTCACCGCTGGGTTACCTCTGGCGGATTAGGAACAATGGGCTTTGGCTTCCCTGCTGCCATCGGCGCTCAGATGGCTTCTCCTGGAAGTACAGTGGTTGCGATTGTCGGAGATGCAGGGTTCCAGATGACACTTCAAGAGTTATCAGTTATCTATGAGCAGAATCTTCCGGTCAAAATTATCATCGTCAATAACGGTGCTCTTGGAATGGTTCGTCAATGGCAGGAATTATTACACGGCAACCGTATTTCAGAATCGATCTTGCAGACGCAGCCTGATTTCGTAAAGCTTGCTGAAAGTTATGGAATCCGCGGACTTAAGATTGAAAGCCAAGAAGAATTAATCACAAAGCTTCCTGAAGTATTCGCTTATGACGGTCCTGTTCTATTGGACTGCCGAGTGCTTCAGCAGGAAAAAGTATTCCCGATGATTGCTCCTGGCAAAGGGATTCATGAAATGATTGGGGTGAAACCATCGTGAAACGAATTATCTCTTTAACGGTCCAAGACCGCAGCGGTGTTCTTAACCGGGTCACTGGTCTTTTACTAAGACGGCAATTTAATATCTCAAGCATCAGCGTCGGTCCTACAGAGACAGAGGGTATTTCAAAGATGACACTTGTCGTAGAAATTGAAGATGAACAGCGGCTTGAACAAGTTACGAAACAGCTAAACAAGCAAATTGATGTTCTAAAAGTTTCAGATATTACCGACAAAGCGATTGTTGCCCGTGAGCTCGCATTAATCAAAGTAGCCGGCAGTTCACAGCTTCGCAGTGAAATCAGCGGAATTATTGATCCATTCCGCGCCTTGATTATAGACGTCAGCAAAGACAGCTTGGCGATCCAAATCACAGGACGTCCGGATAAAATTGATGCATTAATCGATTTACTCCGGCCTTATGGAATTAAAGAAATTGCAAGAACTGGATTAACCGCCTTTTTACGCGGCCATCAACCACAAGTTAACGAGTTAACTACCTACTCTCAAATAAAATAAACAATACTGAAGGGATGATTATAATGGCAAAAGTACTTTATAACGGAGATATTCAAGAGGCAGTTTTACAAGGAAAGAAGATCGCAGTAATCGGATATGGTTCACAAGGTCATGCTCACGCATTAAACCTTAAAGAAAGCGGCTTTGATGTTGTTGTTGGTTTAAGAGGCGGAAAGTCTTGGGATAAAGCAGTAGAAGACGGCATTGAGGTTACTTCTGTTGCAGAAGCAACCCGCCAGGCAGACGTTGTAATGATTTTACTTCCAGATGAAATGCAGCCAAAGGTATACGAAGAAAGCATCAAACCAAACCTTGAAGCTGGTAATGCATTAGTATTTGCACATGGTTTCAACGTTCATTTTACACAAATCGTTCCTCCTGCAGATGTAGACGTATTCTTAGTTGCTCCTAAAGGACCAGGACATTTAGTTCGCCGCACATATACAGAGGGCGCAGGTGTTCCAGCACTTTACGCCGTTTACCAAGACTACACTGGTCAGGCGCGCGACTTGGCTCTAGCTTACGCTAAAGGTATTGGCTCTGCCCGTGCAGGTGTATTAGAAACTTCTTTCCAAGAAGAAACAGAAACAGACTTATTCGGAGAACAGGCCGTTCTTTGCGGCGGTACTACTGCCCTAATCAAAGCTGGTTTCGAAACGCTTGTAGAAGCTGGTTACCAGCCAGAAGTTGCTTACTTCGAGTGCTTACACGAATTAAAATTAATCGTTGACCTTCTATATGAAGGAGGATTAGAAAACATGCGCTATTCTATCTCTGATACAGCACAATGGGGAGATTTCGTTTCTGGACCACGTGTTGTAAACGAAGATACAAAAGCACGCATGAAAGAAGTATTAACAGACATTCAAACAGGTGCATTTGCAAAAGGATGGATCTTAGAAAACCAAGCTAACCGTCCTCAATTTAACGCAATCAATCGCAGCGAGAACAATCATCCTATCGAAGTAGTTGGCCGTGAGCTTCGTGCATTAATGCCATTTATTAAAAAACCTGTAAACCAAAAGAAGGAAGTGGCGGTAAATGGTTCACGTTAACATCTTTGACACGACACTGCGCGATGGAGAACAATCTCCTGGTGTTAATTTAAACCAGTTGGAAAAATTGGAGATTGCCAGACAGCTTGAACGGTTTGGCGTTGACATTATGGAGGCCGGTTTTCCGGCTTCCTCCAAAGGGGATTTTGAAGCTGTAAGAGCCATAGCCCGGACAATTAAAAATAGTTCCGTTACTGGTCTGGCCAGAGCAACAAAATCAGACATTGACATTGCGTGGGACGCTTTAAAAGATGCTGCAGAACCAAGGTTGCATGTATTCATTGCCACCTCCCCTATCCATATGAAATATAAATTAATGAAAACACCTGAGGAAGTAACTCAAACTGCGGTAGAAATGGTTTCTTATGCGAAGAAACGTTTCCCGCATATTGAGTGGTCTGCTGAAGATGCTTCCCGCTCTGATCTTGATTACCTGGTAAATATCATTACTAAAGTCATCGATGCCGGGGCAACGGTTATTAATCTTCCAGATACAGTAGGCTATGCAACTCCTGAGGAATATGGATATATGTTCAAATATATTCGTGAAAATGTACCGAATATCCACAAAGCAGCCTTATCTTGTCACTGCCATGATGACTTAGGTATGGCAGTAGCCAATACCCTAGCTGCAATTGAAAATGGAGTAACACAAGTGGAAGGTACGATTAATGGTATCGGTGAACGCGCCGGGAATGCTTCCCTTGAGGAAGTCGCCGTTGCGTTAAATATTCGAAAAGATAAATATCCTTTTACTACGAATCTTGTATTAAAGGAAATTAAAAGAACAAGTGATCTTGTCAGCCGCTTTACAGGTATGATTGTTCCTGGTAATAAAGCAGTTGTTGGAAAAAATGCATTCGCGCATGAATCTGGAATTCATCAGGACGGTGTCTTAAAGAATACCTTAACCTATGAAATTATCACGCCCGAAATGGTCGGGATTCAGTCCAATGATTTAGTCCTTGGCAAACACTCCGGCCGCCATGCTTTCAAAGATAAAATTGAAAAAATGGGCTTCAGCTTGTCTGACGAAAAATTGTTTGAGGCCTTCACCTCGTTTAAACAATTAACAGACAGGAAAAAAGAAGTCACCGATGAGGACTTATTTACAATATTAACTGATATTCAAACAAACGTTGTTGATGTGAAAAAATATGAGCTTGTTGCTTACCAAGTCCACTATGGGTCAGCTAATCTTCCTACGGCAACCGTTGCTCTGACAACTCCAGAGGGTAACCGGGTTGAGACAGCCCGCACCGGTTCAGGAAGTATTGAGGCTTTAATGAACACATTTGAGGCCTTAATTAAGGAAGAAATACACCTGACGGATTATAAATTAAACTCTGTCGGCCAAGGACGCGATGCCCTTGCTGAAGTTCATGTAAAAATGACGGTTGACGGTGTGAAGGTGAGCGGACGCGGTTCAGCGCAAGACGTTTTAGAGGCTTCAGCTAGAGCATTTTTAAATGGTGTAAATCGAGTATTTTATAACCAAAAAGCAATCCAATTGGAAACAGCGAAAGCTTAAAGATCCCTCTAGAGGGCTTAAAAAAATGATGAGGAGGTTGCTTCGAATGAAAAAACGTATTGTCTTACTGCCTGGTGATGGAATTGGTAAGGAAGTGATTCATTCAGCAAAGGATGTATTAAGCGCCGTTGCTGAAGAGTATAACCATAGTTTTAGCTTCGAAACCCATGAGATCGGAGGGGCAGCCATTGACCTGTACGGCACTCCCCTGCCAGAAACAACTGTTGACGCTTGCAAAAATGCGGATGCTGTACTGCTAGGAGCAGTCGGCGGCCCGAAATGGGACCACAACCCCTCCCATTTACGCCCTGAAAAAGGATTGCTCGGAATTCGTAAAGAATTAGATTTATATGCAAACTTAAGACCGATTAAAGGGTTTAAAAATTTACTGCACGCTTCTCCTCTTAAAGAGGAAGTGGTTGCAGGAAGCGACTTATTAATTGTTCGTGAGTTAACCGGCGGTCTATACTTCGGGACACCAAGCGAACGCCGTGACGGCGGTCAGGTTGTCGTTGACACCCTTGCTTATACCCGTAAAGAGATTGAAAGAATCGTAGATAAAGCATTCCAAGCAGCTCAAGGACGCCGCGGTCATCTTACTTCCGTTGACAAAGCAAATGTCTTAGAATCAAGTAAGCTATGGCGCGAAATTGTTGAAGAGAAAAAAGCTCAGTATCCGGATGTTACGGTTGAACATGTGTTAGTAGATGCTGCTGCAATGAAACTAATCACGAATCCATCCCAATTTGATGTTATTGTTACAGAGAATATGTTTGGTGACATCTTGAGTGATGAGGCTTCTGTATTAACCGGATCACTTGGCATGCTCCCTTCTGCGAGCTTACGTGAAGATGGCGTTGGTCTTTATGAGCCGGTACACGGTTCTGCTCCTGACATTGCTGGAAAAGGAATTGCCAACCCTGTTGCGATGATTTTATCTGCAGCCATGATGCTTCGTTATTCCTTTAAAATGGAGGATGAAGCCGGGTTGATTGAAGAAGCTGTCCAATCAGTGTTAGATGCAGGCTTCCATACAGCGGACCTTCAGGTTGCGAATGGCCGTAAAGTAGGAACAGCGGAAATGACTCGCTTGATTGTTGACTATATCAAGTCACAAAATGCTTCAAAATGTATCATGAGCTGTTACGTGTAAGAAAAGCGAAAGCGCCTTGACCAGGGGCGACAGGCATAAGACGAACCGGCGAGAAGGTTGCACTTTAACCTTCTTGACGGGTTGGCTTATGACCCCGAGCCCCTAGGCGCTGAAGCTAGACCATTCTCAAAGTAAAATTTATACTTTCTTATTTATAAAAATGGAAAGCCGTCAGGCTCACGGTCTGGCGGCTTCCCCTTACCTATTAAAGCATCAGAAACTCTTAAACTGTAATTAAATCTATAAACGTGAGGAAGGACGCTATGCAAACACCAAAAAATATTATCCAAAAAATTTGGGAACAGCATGTTGTACATCAAGAAGAAGGAAAGCCTGATTTACTATATATTGATCTGCACCTTGTACATGAAGTAACTTCCCCACAGGCTTTTGAAGGGTTACGTATGAATGGGCGCAAAGTGCGCCGTCCGGATTTAACGTATGCAACAATGGATCATAATGTTCCAACCCGCGATCGAAGTGAGATTAAAGATCCCGTCTCAAAGAATCAAATTGATACGTTGCAGAAAAACTGTGAGGAATTTGGAGTCGAACTTTCTGATATCCATCACCCTGATAATGGTATCGTTCACGTCATCGGCCCGCAGCTTGGTTTAACCCAGCCTGGTAAAACGATTGTTTGTGGTGACAGCCATACTTCTACACATGGTGCATTCGGTGCCCTCGCATTTGGGATTGGGACTAGTGAAGTAGAACATGTCCTAGCAACCCAAACGCTTTGGCAAGCACCTCCAAAAACAATGAACGTAAAAGTAAATGGAAAACTTGGCGTTGGAGTGACTGCAAAGGATTTAATCCTTGCGATTATTGGAAAATTCGGCGTCCAATTCGGAACTGGCTATGTTATGGAATATACAGGCGAAGCCATCCGTTCCCTTTCCATGGAAGAGCGTATGACAGTATGTAACATGAGTATTGAAGCTGGAGCTCGTGCAGGATTAATTACTCCAGATGAAACCACTTTTGAATACTTAAGAGGCCGTCGTCACGTACCTAAAGGCGAAGCATTCGAAGAAGCTGTTGCCAAATGGCGTGCACTTGCTACCGATGAAGGTGCCAGCTACGATAAAGTAGTTGAAATTAATGCAGAAGAAATCGAACCGCAAGTTACATGGGGAACAAACCCAGGAATGTGTCTTCCTGTTACAGCTGCTGTTCCAAACCCTGAAGATGCTGTTAAAGCCAATGAAAAAGACGAAATTTCACGCGCTCTCCAATATATGGGACTAGAAGCAGGCCAGTCAATCACAAGTATTGAAATTGACCATGTCTTTATTGGTTCATGTACAAACTCGCGCCTAAGTGATTTACGCAAAGCAGCAGAAGTTATTCGCGGCAAAAAGGTAAATTCTTCTGTACGTGCGATTGTTGTACCTGGTTCCTTCCTTGTTAAGATGGAAGCAGAAAAAGAAGGTATTGATCAAGTATTTAAAGAAGCCGGCTTTGAATGGCGTGAAGCTGGATGCAGCATGTGTTTAGCGATGAATGATGATATCGTGCCTCCAGGCGGACGCTGCGCTTCCACTTCAAACCGAAACTTTGAAGGCCGTCAAGGAAATGGCGCACGTACCCATCTTGTCAGCCCAGAAATGGCTGCAGCGGCTGCAGTTGCGGGCCATTTCGTAGATGTCCGCAAATTCACCGCACAGGAGGTTTACTAATCATGGAACCATTACGCAAACATCAAGGCCTTGTTTATCCATTAAACCGCTCTAATGTTGATACTGACCAAATCATACCTAAGCAATTCCTGAAGCGTATCGAGCGGAGCGGGTTTGGCCAATTTTTATTCTACCACTGGCGTTTTGATGATAATGGCAACCTTCGCGAAGATTTCTCTTTGAATGATCCAAAGTATAAAGATGCTTCGATTATTGTTGCTGGTGAAAACTTCGGATGCGGCTCTTCCCGTGAGCATGCACCATGGGCTGTTCAAGACTTTGGTTTCAAGGTCGTTATTGCTCCAAGCTTTGCTGATATTTTCAAAAACAACTGTGCAAAAACTGGTATTCTTACCGTTCAAGCTTCAGAAGAACAAGTTCAAGAGATTATCAGAAAAGCAGAATCAACTGAGTATACGTTGAATGTTGACCTTGAAGAACAAGTAGTTTACGACAACGAAGGCTTTAAGCTATCATTTGATATCGCTCCATATCCAAAGCAAATGCTTTTAAATGGCTGGGACGAAATCGGTGTTACTCTTAGCTACGAAGATAAAATTAAACAATATGAGCTTGCACATAAATAAATAAATAAATGAGTCTGGATTTCCTCCAGGCTCATTTTTTTGTACGTCTTGGTCATAAAGTGATGATCCTTTATACCCCTATTTATTTATTTGCTCCCTGTTTTTAAAAAATAAGATCGAAATTCCTCATCCAGCTTAAACCCTTGTCTTTCCCAAAATTGCCAAGCCTTTTGATTTACATGTTCTACTGTTAGTTCTATACCTTTTGCTTTTGTTAAGCTTGAAAATTCCTTTACCTTGTTAAAAAGCATTGTTCCTACTGCTCTATTACGGTACTGTTCGGAGATGAAAAAATCATTCAGTAACCATACGCGTTCTAGCGTTAATGATGAGAAAACTGGATAAAGCTGGGCAATTCCGATGACTTCACTATCTTGTTCTGCTATATAAATAATGGATTCTAAGCGCTCAAACTTTTGAAAGAGAAACCTTTCTACTGCTTCAGGATTTTTTGGCTGGCCAAAATACTCACGATACGAATCAAAAATCGGTATGATTCTACCTAGATCCTGTATCGTTGCTTGTCTAGTAATTAGTTTGTTACTCACCGAGATGCCTCCCTTAAAAATCATTGTTTCTATTTTTGTCCGTATTCCCTTTTCTACGTGACCATTTTCTTGTTTCCTTTTCTGTTTCGGTCACGTAGACCCCTTCTATGTGACCATTCTCTTGATTCATTTCCTGAATTGGTCACGTAGACCTCTTTTAAACACTATTTCTAGCCCTGTGGATTTACTTTTGTAAAAATCTTGATATTCTTTAAACACAAACTGCAGATCAGAAGGATCATCCGGGATGGGTGGAGATACTATAAAGTTTTGCCTGTAGTGCCCTCCAGAACCACCTCCACGATTAGAACGACATTCGTAATCTTCTCCTATACTAAGTTCAATGAAATTATGTTGATGCAGAGGACGGTGGTGACGAATAGCCTCAATGTTTTCGGGTTCTTCTGTTGTGTCATCCCAATCGATATTCAGTTGGACTACACTGGCATTTTCAAACTGGCGAATAAAGGTGATTGTATATAATCTCCCGTCTTTTTCAACGGATTTTAGGATTGGTATGTGCTTAAGAAAATTCACAGGCTCAATACGTGGCTTGAATTCTTCCTCCATTCTTAGTGTGGAGAAAATGGAATTTAGAAAATCCTCGTACAGTCCATACTTTTTAGCCCAACTAGCGATATCTTCGAGGTGTGGAAAACCTGGATTATTTCTGGATATTTCCTTTCTTTGTTTAAATAAAGCACATATTTGCTCATCAATGTAAGAGATCCGTTCATCGTAATAATCCGTTGGACGCTCAAATGGCATTCGTTTCATTTAACTCATCCCCCTTAAAATTTCTTTTCTCCAGATTAACAAATACTGGCATTTATTAAAACAGGCTCGCCTTAAAGAAAGAAAAACAATACTTCTTATTTTTGAAGTATCGAAGTTTTGCCTATTATTGATTACAATAAGACTATCAATAAGACTGAAAGGAGAAATCAATGCTTAAAAAATTTACATTAAAGACCAGTAGCCGTGATCAGATGGTAGAAGTGACGGAATTGGTTCAGGATTTTATTAGGGAAATGAATATTCAAGAAGGAGCCGTGGTTGTTTATTGTCCGCATACAACGGCGGGAATTACGATAAATGAGAATGCCGACCCCGACGTGAAGCGTGATATGATTCGGCGTTTTGACGAGGTTTACCCGTGGCATCATCAACTTGACCGCCATATGGAAGGCAATACCGCTGCGCATATGAAAGCAAGTACGGTCGGGGCATCACAGCATGTGATTGTGACAGCGGGCCGTTTACTTCTTGGGACCTGGCAGGGTATTTATTTTTGTGAGTTCGATGGTCCGCGTACACGTACTTTTTATGTTAAAGTCCTTTAAAGTAAAAGAGCTTTACCCCTTCGCGAAGTAAAGCTCTTTCCTATTTTTCTAAACTACCATTTCGGTACAAAATCCTTGATTTCTTCTAGGACAATATTAATTTCATCCATGACAGATGCAGATACTTCAAGGTCTAAGGCTTTTACATTCTCTTCTACCTGCTCCGGACGGCTGGCTCCGATAATCGCTGAACTTACTCCAGGCTGCTTAAGTACCCAGGCAAGTGCAAGTTGTGATAATTTAACTCCTAGGTTTTGAGCGATATTGTCTAACTTTTGGACACTGGTTAATACGTTATCATTCAAATAACTCGAAATAATAGAGTTTGTACGGTCATTCGCAGCACGGCTAGATTCCGGAACTGGCTGTCCAGGCTTATATTTACCGGTCAAAATACCTTGTGCTAACGGTGAGAATACAACCTGGCCAATTCCTTCTTTTTCACAAATAGGCAGTACTTCTTTTTCAATGTAGCGAACCAGCATATTATAGATTGGCTGATTCGAAATCAAAGGCCGGAAATTTCTTTCCTTTGCGATGTGAACGGCATCGGTAATCTGCGCCGCTGACCATTCGCTTACTCCAGCATAAAGGATTTTTCCTTGTGAAATAAGGTCATCCAATGCCCATAATGTTTCCTCTACCGGCGTTTCTGTGTCATAGCGGTGACATTGGTATAAGTCGATATAATCGACACCAAGACGTTTTAAACTCGCATCACATTGCTCGATAATGTGTTTTCTGGAAAGGCCGCGGTCATTTGGACCCTTGCCCATACCAAAATACACTTTCGTTGCTAGAACATAGCTTGAGCGAGGGTATTCTTTCAAGGCTTCGCCGAGAACGATCTCTGCCGCTCCTTTGTTATAGGCGTTGGCAGTATCGAAAAAGTTAATTCCTAACTCATACGCCTTATGTATACAAGCCTTGGAACTTTCTTTTTCAACAGCAGTTCCATATGTTAACCAACTGCCTAAACCAAGTTCACTTACTTTTAGACCCGATTTGCCTAAATTACGATACTTCATCTTATATCTCCTTCGTATATTAACTCATTTAGTTAGTTTAAAAAATTAATTAACAATTTTTCTGTGGATATTAACAAATAGATTGCCGATATCAACAAAGGTCAGGTTGATATCGGCAATATTCTAGATGATTAACAAAAAACTATTTTTGAACCGTCTCTGCAACTTCTCCAAGTTCTACACCATTAGAGGCTATAACCCGCTTAAACCAATGGAAGCTTTTCTTTTTGTATCTCTTTAAGTCTCTTAAATCCCTTTCATCACGGTTTACAAAAATAAATCCGTAACGTTTTTTCATTTCGCCTTGTGAGCTAAGAATGTCGGTTGCACCCCATGTGAGGTAACCAAAGATTTCTACGCCTTCTTCCATGGCTAATTTCATTTGTTTAATGTGCTCACGAAGATATTCAATTCGGTAATCGTCGTCTACGGTGTTGTTTTCGTCCAATTCTTCTCTCACACCGATACCGTTTTCGGTAATGAAAATCGGCAGCTGATAACGGGCATACATATCTTTTAACGCGACTCTTAAGCCGATTGGGTCGATTGCCCAGCCCCATTCATTCGCCTCTAAATGCGGATTAGGAAGTAATTCAGGGATAATGACCTCTTCTTCAGTATGTTTAGCCACCTTCGATTGATAGTAACTGATACTTAGGTAGTCGACTGTATTTTCTTTTAATAATTCTGCATCTCCTTCTTCAAATATAGGAGTAATGCCTTTTTGTGCTAAATAGCTAGATACATAGGATGGGTACTCACCTTTAGAGAAAACATCTAAACAGAAATTATTCCAAAGTTCGTTTGCTTTTACACCGGCAATCACATCTTCCGGTTTGCAAGAAATTGGATAAGTCGTCATATACGTGATCATTCCAGCCATTTTTCCATCTGGAATAATTTCATGTAATGCTTTAACTGCTTTTGCATGAGCGATAAAGGAGTTATGAACAGCCTGATATCTTAAAGCTTCATCTTTTTCATCTCTTAAAGTAACTCCCAACAACTGCGGCTGTGCTAAGAATAGGTTCTGTTCGTTAAATGTTAACCAATATTTAACTTTGTCTTTATAACGCGTGAATACTGTTCGACAATATTTTTCAAATAGATCGACCACTTTTCTAGAAGCGAATCCATTATATTTTTCAGCTAATGCAAGTGGTGCATCAAAGTGATATAAGGTAATAACAGGCTGGATTCCTTTAGATAATAAATCGTCGAAGACTTTATCATAGAATTGTAAGCCTTCTTCATTCGGCTCACCTTCACCCGAAGGGAAAATTCTTGACCAAGAAATACTAGTTCGGTATGCATTGAAACCTAATTCTTGAAATAATGAATTGTCCTCTTTGTAACGATTATAGTAATCTACCGCTACATTCCAATCGGAATGATCTTCCTTTACCGGTCTTGCATCAACGATTGATGGTCCTTTGCCGCCTTCATTCCAAGCTCCTTCTGTTTGGAATGATGTAACTGCTCCACCCCATAAAAATCCTTCTGGAATAATATTTTTCTTAGTCATACCTTCATCCCTCTCTCGAAAAAGTATTTTTCATTTCGAATAAAACTATTTATAAAGAGAAGGCTGTTAATGTCAGCTAACAGCCTTTTCTTTATGAAATTAAGCAGTTTTAGAAGTATTACCTTTTTCCATTCCGCCTTCTTCTTTAAGTTTCTGCTTATCCCACATTCTAAAGAACGGATAATAAAGAACCGCAGACAATAAGACGTTAAATAATTGTAGGACCGCACCAGAAATATGACCTCCGGTAGCAAGGAAACCGCCAATAGGAGCAGGTGTTGTCCATGGAACCATAATACCGGCTGTTTTTGCAACTAAACCTAAATCCATTGCAAAATATGAAACGGTAACAACTATAACTGGAACAAAGATAAACGGAATCATCATGATTGGATTCATGATCATTGGCATACCGAAAATAATCGGCTCATTGATATTAAAAAATCCAGGACCAATTGCTAACTTACCAAGTTGTTTCATTTGCTTACTTTGTGATCTAAAGAATAGTATTAGTGCTAAACCTAACGTTGTTCCAGAACCACCAATGGAGTAGAAAATATCCATAAATTGAGTATTTACGATATTAGGAATTGCTTCACCTGCCTGGTAAGCAATTCGGTTCTCATCCACAAGGGATAACCAAACCGGTGACATGATTCCCCAAACTAGTGCTTGTCCATGGATACCTGTTACCCATAGCATTTGAGCAATAATTACTGCAATAAGTGCCCCAAAGATCGATCCACCAAGTAGTGACAGTGGTTTACCAAGAATTTCTCCAACAATATTATGCATATTTTCAAATGGAGTAACTTGAAGTATCAAGCGGATAATCCAAAGTGAAAAAATAACAGCAAATCCTGGGATTAAAGCTGCAAAGGATTTGGCAACTGCTGGTGGTACCCCATCCGGCATTTTAAAAATAATATTTTTATTTACAATAAAACGATAAATCTCTGTAGCGATAATAGCAACGATAATAGCAACGAACATACCCTTACTGCCAGTTAGAGCAAGAGGAATACCGGCAACATCAAATGTTTGATCCATTCCTTCTGGTGTAAAAGCAATTTTATAAGGTGTTACAAGGAAAAAGCTTGCGACAGAAATTGCAGCAACTGATAATGGATCCAGCTTATATTGCTCTGCAAGCCGATATGCAATACCAAATGCTACAAATAATCCGAGTAAATCGAATGTTACCCCAACAGGATATGAAAGATTAGCAGCCCAATTGTCACCGAAAATTCCAGCCATCAACTCGCTGTATCCTGGAATTGGAAGATTGGCAAGAATTAAGAAGATCGAACCAATAATGGTTAAAGGCAAAGTTAGGATAATACCATCTCTTACGGCTTGAAGGTGTCTTTGATTACCAATACGGGCTGCGGTTGGCATAAACTTTTCTTCTAAGAATCTTGTGAAACGATTCATATTTTGGCCCTCCTATAAAGGCATTTTAATAGAGTAATAATGGATCAAATAATTGCGTTTAAATATTAATTTTTAACAAGTGATAATGCAGTTTTAAGTACCTCTGGTCCATTACACATTCCATAATGTACCGGGTTAATAGAATCAACCGGAACATTCTTTTCTTCACCAAGCTTTTTCATTTGCGGTAAAAGATAACGTACTTGCGGCCCTAAAAGTAAAACATCCGCTTGATCAATATGACTTTTAACGGCATCTGCACTTTCCGCCCAAATTTTGCAATCCAGTCCTTGTTCTTTTGCTGCAGCTTCCATTTTGGTTACTAATAGACTAGTAGACATACCAGCTGCACAACATAATAAAATATTCATCTTTAACGTCCCCCTAAGAATTAAAATGATGAAATGATTAAATTCGAAATCGCTTTCAATCCACCCATTGGTTAGAAACCGTTTTCATTAAGCGTTTACAATTACTATTATAATCAAATGCTTTTATTTGTCTAGTCTTTTAATTTAAAAAATTATGCAAATAATTTAAAAAAGAGATTAGTATATTCACTAATCTCTGCCAAAGCTTTATTATCACCGCTTCATATTAACGGTTGTAACCTCAAATTTATCATACCGGTGTCTTGAAAAAGAATATTCGAACGGTACTCCATTGTTCAGAAATCCAACATGCTCCACTTCAAGGATTGGGTCTTCTTTTAAACATTCTAAATGTTCCATATCCAGCACATCTGATTTACAAGCTCTAATTTTTCGGTGAGAACCAGCGATCGTTAATCCCAGCCTGCTTGTAATGTATTCATAAATAGAGCCTTTAAGAATATCATCATTTATTCCAGGAGTCACTGTTGCAGGCATATAGGTTTTCTCCATTACATGGGGCTCGCCATCAACCGACCTTAATCGAATAATATAATAAACGGGCGTTTTTAAATCAATGGCTAAATGTGCCGCCACTTCTTCCGAAGGAAATTGAACTTCAAATTTAATTAACTTGCTAGTAATTTCCTGCCCTTTTAAAAGATTCGTGAAACCTAATGCATTACCGACAACATTAACATTTACCCGGCTATTCTGGATAGCGGATTTAACAATAAATGTGCCATGTCCTCTTTTACGATACAGAAGCCCTTCCAAGACTAAAATATCTAAAGCCCTTTTCATCGTCATTCTGCTGCATTGGAATTCCTTTGCAAGAGTGATTTCATCAGGTATTGGCTGATCAACAGGGTAGTGTCCTTCTTGTATTCGTTGTCTCATCTCCACAGAAATAAATTCATATTTAATCATCATTAACCCACCTAAAATGATATACTAACCAAATTTCATTTGTTTTGTAAAAAACTAAAATATTTTTAAAAGCGCTTACAATATACCTTTTAAGAATAATTATAATCTTTTAATTTTAAATATCTAGACATAAAATAAAAAACTTTACCCCAATAGGAGTAAAGTTTGTAATCATAGGTCTTCTAGTATATTTTGATTTTCCGGTTCTTCGTTAAAAGTTAACACTTCCTCTGCCGGCTCGTAAGACTCTCCATAAAAATGCCGGTCTTTATAGGTGTGAATCATGTTGTATGTTTTGTTCATTGCATCAAAAATCATTTCTTCTGACTCATTATTTGGAGCCCAGTAGAGGATTTCCATCTTATTTACCTCATTTGTTGCTAGTGACCTCCTGGCATAACCAATGGAATTAGCGTGCTCAAAGCCTTCCCGCTTATAAAAGCGCAGTCTTTTTTCAGTATCCGTATCCTCATAATTAACGGGCTCCACCTCGAGGATAATCGGTTTCCCTTTTTGCTTCATTTTTTCTAACATCTTATGGCCAAGACCTTGACCGCGGGCATTTTTTGAAACAAAAAGATAATCTATAAAGACGAAATTATCCAATTCCGCATACATCAAGACATGGTTAGGACCTTCGTCTTTATGATAAATATCTGGACGCTCTTTCAGCAATGTTTCCATATGCTCTTTGGATTTCATCTCTTCAACAGGAAAATATTGATTTAACTTCTCATACCAATGCATCAAACTACTCCTCTGTTTAAAAGTCTTTGAAGGAAGTATTTGTATATTTTTCATTTTTCATTCAGTTGTTTATAGAATTAGGTTCACAGTATAGTGACTGATAAAAACGATGATGATACTCTGGCCAAATCCACTGATGATACCGGTAGTAAATCTTAAGATGTTATTACTCATACGATACTTCTTTTTCTGTGTCCAACCGTCAAGAATCATTGGAAAATTTAACAGGATTCCCAGCCATAAGGGAAAGTTCAACCCAAAAATGAATAAGAACGGAAAGAATAAATATCCGGCCAATATCCCAGTACATCTGGCACACAAAGGCAAAGTATATCCTTTGATTGTTATACTTCTTGACTTCATTCGGTGACATGGGACAAACTCTAATAACTTAATCACAATTCGGCCCACAATCACAATCTGGCATTAAATCACAATCACAATCAGGGAAGTCAGGCAGACAATCGCAAGCGTACTTCTTTTTCTTACGATACTTCCTCTTGCCGTAAAAAACAACGATGAACAAGAGCAGGAGGATTCCGACACCCAGCCCAATGAAACCAAACACCATTTCTCCCTTTATAAGCAAGGCGGTGCCGGCTACAAAACAAATGATCATTCCTGTTAATAATAGAAAAAACATCTTTGTCACCTTTTCTTCCTATTTTTAAACATAAGGATACTTGCTATAAGCAGCATTAAAGGCCCGATAAACATCCATTTAAATACACCAGGGGTAGCGATTAAATATAAACCAAGAGGCATTGACCAGATAGAAGCTGCCATCAGCAAGCTTGGATTTGCCCTTATGGTGGAATATAAGCCTAAAAGTGCTGGGAGTATCATCATAAAGGAAAAATATAGAAGGGTATCCGGGTCAGGGCCGGAAGGAACATAAGGATTGAAAAAGATAAAATAACCACAGAACAGAAGACTAATGGTAGCCCCTGTTGAGCCAATCGTTTTAGCTGATAGCATGACAAAACTCCTTTAAAAAGAAATCCTGATTAAATATATTCCATTATTAGTAAAAAAAACCTCCTTTCTGGTATAGGATAACAAAAAGGAGCCGGGCAAGATCTCTAGATCTCACCCGGCTTCTCTTTGATTATTTAAAATTCCGGTAATCGGTCTAAATTGTTTTCTTTTATGCCATCCGGCTCACTTCGAATAATATCTCTGCCGTATTTATGGAAAACATCTACATGGGCGATTTCCCCCGCTTTGGCTTCATTTAGCGCAGTGATGTAATCCAATTCTCGTCCAGAACTCGTTTTAAACGCGATAATATCGCCATCATCATTTTTTCTGACGGCAACAAATTCTTCCTTCCCATCAGGGTTACTCGGGCCTGCCTCTTTCTGAGCTTGTTGCGTACTCTGCTGCTTATACTGGTCAAAAATTTTCTCGAAATCCTGCTGTTCCATCCTTCCACCTCCGAACGTATGTTAGTATTTTGTTTTAAATGTAAAAAAATATTCAAAATTTAACCCGTTAAAAATCAAAAATCTCCCAAACATAGCAATCACCTTCCAAACATCGTTATAATAAAGCCATTCTTACCGAGTCTTGGAGGAAGAACTGCATGCTTAATCTTAATAGGAATCATGACCCCTGCAACAACGCAGATTTGATTACAAAAATAACTGGCAAGCCTTTAGATATAGAGGAAGCGGTACTCGAGTCAGAACAACTGTTTCAACAATGTCTCCAAAAGGTCCCTGTTCCGCAGCCTGAACAAAAAAATACAGAATCCGTTCCTTTTTGGAAAAAGTTCATGGAAGGTTTATTCCGGCTTTCAGCTAAGCCTCACCAATTATTAATTCCCACCCAGGTTTATGTAGATCGATCAGGTAATGTCTATCCTGACTGGAAAGCAAAGCTTGATGGGCAATATAACCAATTAATCAAAAACTTTGATAGAGAGGTATCTGTAACAGATTTTGGAGCCATTGGCGATGGGAAAACAGATTGTACGGCAGCTTTTAAGAAAGCGATTGGGAATGGCCGAGTAAAAGTTAAAGTCCCGCCTGGTGTTTATATGACGAGAGGAATTTGCCTGCCATCATGGACATGCCTTTTTGGTTCGGGAAAACGCCAGACTATCATAAAGCTGCATGATGACGCTGCTAAAGGAACTAGATTAATTACTAATGCAAACCATTGGCGAGGGAATCACCATCTTTATGTTGAAGGGATGACCTTGGATTGGAATATTGAGCGGCTTGGGGATGTAGAGAAAACAAGTACCTGGGGCAATCATTCGAGTTGTTTAACCTATGCAAATGTTACATACGGCTGGGTAAAAGATGTAGAAGGAATCAATCCTGGCCTTCATTGTTTTGATATTTCATCCACTCTGTACAATTACGCGGGCGACGGATACCAGGCACGGGGAGGCAGCCAGTATGTTTGGCTTGATAACGTAACCGGCTATGGTTTTGGTGATGATGGAGTGACGACTCACCATAGCGATTACATTTTTATTTCAAATTCCCATATGTGTGACCCGAGCGGTCGTGCTCATACAAAAGGTTCTTCCAATTCAAATGGGTTTGAAGTCGATGATGGTTCGCGTAATATCCTACTCGTGAATAACTCTTCAGCAAGGTGCTTTGGCGGTATAGAAATAAAAGCGCACCAAAATTCATCAGCGGCATCGAACGTACAAATCGTCGGCCATCTTTCGGTAAAGGATAACCGCTCCTTTAACTTTCGCCATATCGGACATCACAAAAGCACCGATTCCGAATCGAAGTCAGCGTATAATATCGTTGCTACGAATCTCGTTTCGATTGCACCCGCTTTTACAGATTTATATAAAGATTCACCCCCGCGCGGAATGGTTGTTTCTGGTTATAAAAAAGTAGTAGTAAATCACTTTACCTTAATAGGCGATCCAGCGTATGACTTTCAAAGCAACCCATGTGTGGCCATTCAATACCGGGCAAGAAATGTTGTCTTGAAGAACGTTACGATTAGTGACTTTAAAAATGCTAGTGCTGGCATTAAAGTATTCGGTGGTGAGAACCGGGCGGATTCGGTCAGTATTCGTAACATAGAAGTAATGAGTGAAATCAAAACGTTGGAAATTGGATCAGGGTTAGTGGATATAGAAATTGAAGATGTAAAAGAACGTGAAAAAGCGTCACAGACCTAATTATCTGTGACGCTTTCCTTCCTTTTCCACCACGATTTCATCGACGAGTTTTTCAGCCAGTCTTCGATAAAGATTACTCATGTGAACCAGTGAAGAGATCATCAGCACCTGCTCAGTGTCTGAATCAAGAGCTTCCTCTTTTACTTTTGTTATCCGTTCATTCATATCCTCTTTAAAATCCACAGCATTTTGACCCGTGAGGGTTAAATAATTCTGATAAAAAGAATCTAAATCAATGTCTTCTTTCACAATCCGTTTATTTAGTCCATCTAATGTAACCTTGATATCATAAATCGATAATGCACCTTTTAACTGATAGATCAGGCTGATAAGAATGAGGTGTTCTTTTGAGTATTTTTTATTTTTAATGGGAAAAAGTAACTTTCCCTTTGCATAGTTGTTAATCATCGTTTTCGTTAATACTTTTTCTTCGTCATTCCGCTTCGAATCTGCAAAGGTATTTTCAAATAGCTGAATCACTTGGTCCATATAAAGGTCAATTTGAGGAATTTCCTCTAATCTCAGATTGGAATCCAGGTCTAGCTGTTCGAGGATTTGATTGATTTTTTCCATTAAAAAACTCCGTTCTATATGAATTCTAAGTTCTATTATACAAAAGAAAATAAATGTTGACTAGATTCCGCATTATCAGTATCATTATAAGTAGTTATTAAAACTACATGACGTGTTAGGAGTGTTAAAAATATGAACAATTATATTAGGGAACCCATTAATGGACTCACACACCTTGCCGGAGCACTTTTATCGTTTGTCGGACTTCTTGCAATGGTCATTAAAGCATCGCTCGAGACTTCATCCGCCATGGCGATAGCAGCCGTTATCATCTTCGGTGTCAGCATGATTCTGCTCTATTCAGCGTCAGCAACCTACCACATGGTAAAAGCAAAAGATCATGTGATTGCTTTTCTAAGAAGACTAGACCACTCCATGATATTTGTCCTGATCGCTGGTACCTATACACCGTTTTGTTTTATCAGCTTAAATGGTACCACAGGAAATATTCTTTTTTCCATTATTGCTGCGGTCGCTTTGAGCGGTGTAGTATTTAAGATGGTTTGGTTCAATTGTCCGCGCTGGATTTCAACTGCGTTATATATGGTAATGGGCTGGATGATTGTTTTTGTCTTCGCTCCTTTAGCTGGCAGCTTAGCTTCAACTGGATTGTTTCTCCTTATAATCGGAGGAATTTTCTACACGGTAGGCGGCGTTATTTACGGGGCAAAGCCTAAATTCTTGCAAACGAAATACATGGGCTTCCATGAGATTTTTCATATTTTTATCCTGCTCGGCAGCTTATGTCATTTCTTATGCGTATACTTCTACGTGATCTGATATTTTATTAGGGAGAGAAAGATTTGAAAATTACCACTTCGCGTTTAACCATAGTTCCATGTACGTTAGAGAATTATACTGAATGGTATTTACATTATCAATTGGGGCCTCATATTGAGATGCATCTGGGGAGCAGCTTAAAAATGATCCTTCCCTTTTAGGATGGGGAGTTTGGTTTGTCATCGTTCCAGAGACCAATCAAGTAGTCGGTATATTGGCTTTAAAGGGAAGCCGGATGAAGGTAAAACAGTTGAAGTTGGCTACGGAATCATTCCTTCTGCACAAAATAAAGGTTTCGCTACTGAAGCAGTTAAAGGATTAATCGATTGGGCCTTCTCTACAGGGGAAGTTGAAAAAGTAATGGCGGAATGTTTAGAGGATAATGTTCCTTCTATTAAGGTACTCAAAAAGTTAGGGATGCATAAGAAATCTGCAAAAAATGGGATAATTTACTGGGAGATTTCAAGAGATTACTAGCCTTTACGTTAATTTCGGTAGCCAATGTGCCTTCATTGGCTACCCTTTTTGATTTTTCTATTTCATTTCGGTAGCCAAGAGCACTATTTGCTACCCTTTTTGATTTTTTCATTGAATTTCGGTAGCCAAGAACCCTTATTGGCTACCCTCTTTGATTTTTTCATTGAATTTCAGTAGCCAAGAGCCCTTATTGGCTACCCTCTTTGATTTTTTCATTGAATTTCAGTAGCCAAGAGCCCTTATTGGCTACCCTTTTTGATTTTTTCATTGAATTTCGGTAGCCAAGAACACTTATTAGCTATTGTATTGATTTTTTTATTGAATTTATGATAGCTAATAGCGTTAATTAATTTATTTAGAATTTATAATAGGCCCACCATCTTTAAACCGTGAAGGATTCCATCCTCCTCAACGGATTTGGTTATATGTTTGGCGACAGCTTTAACCATTTCTTCCGCATTCCCCATTGCGATGCTATTTTTTATTGTTTTGAGCATCTCAATATCGTTCAAACCGTCTCCAAAAGCATATTGCCGCTCTTCAGGAAATCCGAGTTTCGCTGCGATTTTTTCAATCCCTCTCGCCTTCGATCCGCCCTTTGGCAGGACATCAACGGAAACAGGATGCCAACGAATGAAATCAAAATCCTTATATTCCTGTTCGTACTGTTGCTCTTCTCCTTCAGGACAGAAAAGAAGTGTTTGATACAGGTCACGCCCTTTGTAATAATGTGGGTCGTGGGTAGGAAAACGGCCAACTTTTAATGTAGCTATGCTTTCCGTTATGTAATCATGCTCCGGAACATTTGCCTTCATATCTTCGTGATCCATAAAGACCACCGGATGACCGTTTCGAAGTGCCATTTCCGTTAGTTTTTCAAGGGATGGGATGTTTAATGGATTGGTATGAATCACTTCACCATTTAATACACAGTACTGGCCGTTATAACTCACATATGTATGAATATCCAATTCTTTTCGTAATTCTTCAAACATAAAAGGCGCTCTTCCTGTTGCAATCGCAACTACATGTCCATTTTCCTTTAACTTAAAAATTGCTTCCTTTGTTGAGTACGGCAACTTCTTATCATGTGTAAGCAATGTTCCGTCTATATCAAAAAAAATAACGCTTCGTTCTGTCATATTCCTTCCAACTTTCATTGTGTGATGTATATTTCATAGTGTTATAATGTGTAATCATTAATATTCATGGTTACTGAATGATCTCCCAGTTTCTATCGTTGGCTAATTGTAAAAGACGAGGCTCTGGCTTAACAGCAACCGGATTGCCAACTAATTCGAGAACGTTCAAATCCGAATAACTATCACCATATGCATAGCTATTTTGCCAATCTACTTCTGTGTTTGACAAATGGGCCATAATAAAATCAGTTTTTCGTTCGCCAAATACATAATTGACAGGTATATTCCTGCTGTATATTTTACTTTTAAACGGAATACTGGTTCCAAAAACACAATCTATTTTTATATTTTCCGTCACAGAGTTCAGAAGGGGCTCGAAAGCTCCGGAAACAAGCATAGTATAATATCCATCATTTGTATGCTGTTCAAGTCTTTGTAACACTGGGTCACTAAGACTTTTGCTCATGATACCTCCTATTTGTGAAAAGAACTGCTCGATTTCTTCTTTGGACGAAGAGTTAAAAGAAGATATGTAACTCTGCATTGAAAATTCTTTCATTTTTTGTTCGGGATAAAGTTTGCATTTATATGCGATATATACCGGTAAGAGCCTTAAGAAAAAATAACGGTACTTTAAAGAATGAACAGGATGATTTTTTAAATACCCCATCAAAAGAGGAAATGTCTCTTCAGGGAATAATGTTCCATCGAAATCAAAAATAGCAACCTTCATAGAATACTCCTTTCTTTTCAGATTTCATTAATTATGTTCATACCAATTTAGATTCGTTTGAGATTCTCATAAGTTCTTCCTGCAAGACGATTGCATGATTATGTACGCGATCGTTTGCACCATATAAGAGAGTTACTTTTCCCTTGGCAGCCATATTGAGAATATGGTCGACTAACTGGAGCTTTTGTTCATCCGTCTGCAGCTCTTGTATGTATCTGACTCGAAACTCCTCAAACAACTCTAGCTTATGACAAAACCACTTCCGAAGCTCCGCACTCGGAGCAACCTCCTTCATCCACTCTGCCAAACCGGCCTTCTCCTTCGAAATCCCCCGCGGCCACAACCGATCAACCAAAATCCTGTAACCATCAAACTCATCAACTGGCTCATAAACCCGTTTAAGAAAAATACTCATCACCTAATCACCCCTTTACACAGAGACTGTCCGCCTCGGGTGGACAGTGTCCACGAGCGGTGCCTGTCACCGTATTAGTCCTCATCTTTTATATCAATATCTTCAGGAATCGGTTCGTTTAGGATTTCTTGGATGAGTTCTTTGTATTTTTCTATTTGTTTTAGGTGGGTGCTGAATTGGTCTTTGTTGATTAGGTATTGTTCGCCGTCGTGTACGGCACGGATTTTCTTTTGTTTGATTAAACTTTCTACTGCCTCTTCAGGCATGGATAAATATTCTGCTGTTTCTTTAATCGAAAGGTACATTTCATCATTCCTCTTTATTCATAATCCATTTTTCTACTACTCGTCCAGCTCGTCCCTTTGTTGTTTCGGCCTGCGACAAGGAGTTAAGAATGGCTTCCTCTGCCGCTTCTGCTGCACCGGCAAATAGTTTATTCATGATTGGATGATCCTCCCGAATCTGCACACGGGATTCCACCATTGATTCCGAAAAGTGATCGATTTTATGGGCAGTAGAAAAAGCAATGACAATATCGCCGCTGCCATGGCTATAATGGCTCCCGGTTCTTCCAAGGCCAATTCCACATCGTTTTGCCACACGGCGAAGCTGCCGGTCACTCAGCGGGGCATCTGTTGCAAGGACAATAATGATAGAACCATCTGCCGTTTCGGAAAGTCCCTCTGCCATTGAATACCCACGGAACTCTTCCGTTTTTCCGAAATTGCTAAGAACTAAACAGCCAATAGTAAACTCATCAATCGTACGTGAGGAGGTCCCAATTCCTCCTTTATAGCCAAAACAAACCATCCCTTTGCCGGCTCCGACTGCTCCTTCACCTACATGCTCCTCCGATGCAGCTTTGATCGCTTCAACTGCATGTTCCGGCTTGACGGGAAATAACCGTATCGAATTTAGATAACTGTCATTACATTCGCCAACGACAATATTGATCGTACCCGTTGTCTCACCAATCTCTGGATTCTCCCCCAGCATGTACTCCAATGTTCCCTGTGTTACTGCAGGGACGCCAAACGTGTTTGTTAACATAATCGGCGATTCCAGCACACCTAATTCATCCACTTGAACAAGTCCCGTGGTTTTCCCAAATCCGTTGATCACATAACTGGCTGCCGTCACTTTTTCCTTAAACAAGTTCCCTTTATGAGGAAGAATCGCCGTCACCCCTGTACAGGCATATTCATTTCCTGCTTCGTCTAGAGGATAATCAAGCGTAACATTTCCGACCATTACCCCATTTACATCAGTAATACAGTTTTTAGCTCCTGTTAGCAGCCTTCCAATCTTAATGCCTGTCTCCCTTATTTTCATCGTCCCACTCCCGGCCGCAATCGGAGAAAGTTTTCACAGGCAAAGCCTCGAACCTCGTCCTCACGGTAATGCTTCAGCAGTTCATTAATCAGATTTTGACTTTTAGAGGCATCTTCTAAATCCGTTATAAACTTTGAAATACCATCAAAGTCAGAGCCTAAACCAATATGCTTCACCCCGCCCAATGAGCAAAAACGATCAATATGCTTAATCAAATCGGAAATCTTCGTTTCACCGTCTTCCTTCACAAATGGAGGATGATACACAACATGAATTAGCCCATTCTTCCTAAACATGGCCTCGGCCTGCTCATCGGTTAAATTTCGCGGATGATCACAAAGTGCCCTAGAATTTGAGTGACTCGCAATCGGGTATTCGGCCAGCTCTAAAACCTCCCAAATTCCCCTATCGCTCAAGTGAGAGACATCGGTCAGAATTTGATGTTTATTATTAAACGAGACGATTTCTTTTCCAAAAAGGGTAAGACCTGCGCCTCTAGGTTCTCCTGCCCCATCGGCAGCCAGATTTGCATTATTCCATGTCAGTCCTACGGAACGGACCCCAAGCTGATAAAGAATATGGAGCTTAGTCAGGTCATTGCCAATGGCATCCACTCCTTCAAGGGTCAGCATTGCACCAATCTGCCCCAGCTTCAGCTTGTCAAAATCAGCCCACTCTTTTATATGGACCATATCGGGATTTTTTCCAAGAACTTCATTGTAAAAATAATCAATTTGCTCTAGCGCAGCCTGAAACTTTTGGTCTGAAGGAATATCCGGTTCGATAAAAATTGCAAAGCATTGAGCTTTCACTTTCCCTTTCTGGAGCCGTGTTTTATTCGTGTCTAACTCCGGCGAGTCAGCAAACCGCAAGCTGCCTTTTCCTTCCCAGAGTTTAAGTAATGCATCACAATGCAGGTCAATGATATTCATAATGTCTTGCCCCCTTCTTTAGAAAAATTTTATCATAAACCATCATGAATAACGTAAAAAGCCAGCCTTTAAGCGCCAGTAAAAACCGTATTTCTTTCATCATACACTAAGCAGCTTTTCACGGTACCCACCTCTTTTAAAAAAGTTTGTTTATCCAACATTGGGTATTAACTGAAAAAATCTAAATTGATTTGTTTGATCACTTTTTTAATCATATCTAAATCTGCATCGATTATTTGCAATGAATTATCAAAAGCAATTTCCATAAGCGGGCTATATGCCGGACTTGCCGCTTTATTTCTTTTGCCCATTTCCCACTCTTTCCGTGCAAGTTCTAACATGAGTAAATTTTCCTCAAGAATGTTTAAGGCATCCTCTTTTGGCATCTGCTCAATCATCGCTAGTGACAGCAAAAAATCTGACTTTAGAGAATGCGGCTGGGAGCTTAATTGCTCTTTTAATAAAATAAGATATTGTTCTTCGCCTTTTTTTGTAATTCCATATATTTTTCTAATTCGGGCTCCGGTACGCTCCTCCTTTACCGTTTCAATAATGCCTTCTTCCTCCATCTTATTTAACGCATAATAAATCGAGCCTGATAGAACGTTTGCCCATTGTTCCATTCGGCTTTCCTGAATAGTGGTTTGAATTTCATAGCCATGCATCGGTTTATTCTTTAATAAACCAAGTATGATTAATTTTGACATCTTTATACCCCCAACCTTAGATACTCAACCTTGGATATTTACATATTATTTCAAATTAATCCTAACAGTCAAGAAGGCGTTACCTGTTTTTAGAAATTAAAAAATCGGCTTCAGCCGATTTTTAATATTTTCTTAGAAACACTGGCTCTTTTTGTAATAGCCTTCCCCTGATGGTTTCGTGGCAGAGGGCAATGACACTTTCAATCTCCTGTGTTGAATTCGCCAAAATCCTTAGTGCAAATCCTGAGATGGACAACATGGATAGACCAATTCTATATCCCGACAAAGGTTCAAAAACTTCATGAAGCTCTTCTAAAAACGCCTTATTTACTCGGTGATCGATAACGGTCATCATGCCAAAGTGGGTGTACCCATCCATAAGTCCAAGTCCCTGAAAATCATCATCCGGTTCCAGTTTAACATGGTCTAATAAAACGAGCCGGTCTTCCAAATAGACTTCCATTTTGGACTTCAATAAATCATATTGAAAAAGTGTTCCATCCGGAGCCCAGCCTGGTGTAAAAATATCGGAGCAAATCAATGTTGCCCCCTTTTCCATCCTTACTATCACCCGCTGCTTAAAACATGCATGCTGGTAGGCGATCACCGGGTCGGGCAGATATTCTAAGACACTTCCCTTTTTTAAAAATATCTCCATTTCTTGACGTGCCGGCCGGGAACGAGTTTTATAGATTTTGGTCGAGGATTGAGTAGTGACAACGGCCTCCGCACCCTCTTCAAGTGAGATTTGTATTTTATAAGTATCTCCATCAACATACCCCCCGCCTGGATTCATAATATAAAAATAAGCCTCACCGCCCTGTGTCAAATAAACCGGCCGGGTGATTTTAAAAGCTCCTTCAGAATAGGATTCTTCCAAAATCGTTTTCTCTCTTTTTCTTGCGGCTGCAATTCTTAAATAGCCCGTTTCCACTTAACCTAGCCCTATCAGCAATGCATTCCTCTTAATCCAATCAATTACTTCATGAATGCCCTTATCTTCTTTTAAATTAGTAAAAATATAAGGCTTGTTTCCTCTTGCGGCTTTCGTATCTCTTTCCATCACTTCTAAGCTTGCCCCTACATATGGTGCAAGGTCAGTCTTGTTTATGATAAACAAATCTGATTTAATCATACCCTGGCCGCCTTTACGCGGGATTTTTTCCCCCTGCGCAACATCAATAATATAAATGGAGAAATCCACCAGTTCCGGACTGAAGGTTGCCGCAAGGTTATCCCCGCCGCTTTCCACAAAAATCAGGGAAAGGTCGGGATGATTCTCCTTTAATTCATCGATTGCCGCAAAGTTCATCGAGGCATCCTCGCGTATCGCTGTATGTGGACATCCGCCTGTTTCCACTCCAATGATTCTGTCTTCGGGAAGAACACTATTTTTAATTAAAAATTGGGCATCTTCTTTTGTGTAAATATCATTGGTTACTACCGCCATCTTAAATTCTTCATTAAGATGTCTTGTTAACCGTTCTACTAATAGAGTCTTTCCGGCACCAACTGGTCCGCCGATTCCAATTCGTATTGGTTCCATCGTCTCTCCTACTTTCAAAAAATTTTATGACATAAATAAACGGATTGATAGTTTTTCATGCCGCATTTGAGCAATCTCGATTCCAGGGGCAACCACCCCTAAGTCTTCTGGATCCAATCTATTAATTTTCTCTACCGCTTTTAGTAAGTAAGGCTGTAAGCTCAAAATGATTCGCTGCCCGGCGGTCTGCCCAAGCGGAATGCCACGGACGCCATTTTGAACCAATGTAACCATATTTGAGTACAGGTAGGTTACTATCGCCTGGTCCCGATCAATTTTTAAAAAATCACAAATCATCGCAAACACAATGGCAGGATGCCCAAAGTTTTCATTGTTCCGAATCCTGATTAAATATTCTTCTAATAAAGGAATCGAGTATAAATCAATACCCATTTTGATTAACCGCTCGCCAATACGCCGATTCGCCAGTCGTGTTTCTTTAGGGATGTTCTGAACAAACAATTTTTGGTCCAGTACCCAAATCTCATCTTTTTTTTGAAAAAGTAAAGCATCGCTGGTCAGCCGGAAAGCTAAGCCGTCTGTATAAGCCAATTGTTTTTCCAAATAAACACGCAGCCATGTAAAAAATGTTTTCTGATTATGAACCATTCCTTCCTGAACGTAGGTTTCCAAACCGTAGGAATGTGAAAAGGCACCTGACGGAAAATTGGAATCTCCTAATTGCAGTAAGGCCAAAAGCTGACTATCCATGAGAATGACCGATATGTCGGAATGCTTTTTTCACCTTACGGGTTTCCCTAGAAAAAGGGACACCTAACTGCTCTAATAACTCCTCAACTAGATAATCATATTGGACAAGCATTTCTTCCCCTTCAAATTGTGCTGGTAAATGTCGATTGCCCAGCTGGTGGGCTATTTCACCCATCTGTTTCATCGTTTGCGGCCGGAGAACCAATAAGTCATCACTCATCACACTTACAACAATCATATTCTTTTGATCCATATATAAAATATCCCCGTCTACTAAGTCCTTAGGCTCTGTTAAGCGAATGCCAACCTCTTTTCCGTGGTCAGTTGTTACACGCTGAATTCGCTTTACCAGATCGTCACTGGATAAATAAACTCTCTCAATATGACGGCCAGCTTGTGAGATTTCTTCCATATTACCTACTATTTGTTCAATGATCATTAAGACCCCTCCTAAAATAAGAAATAGCGCTGCGCCATCGGCAGAACTTCTGCTGGTTCACAGGTCACAAGTTTCCCATCGACCAAAACTTCATATGTTTGCGGATCCACTTCAATCTTTGGCATTTCACCATTGAGTTTCATATCTCTTTTTGATAGATTACGAGTTCCAAAAGCCGGTTTAATTTGTTTTTTTAAGCTTAATTTTTCGTGTACTCCAAGCTCAATAGCCGATTTCGATAGAAAGGTAATCGATGTGGAATATTTTGCTTTTCCAAATGAAGCAAACATTGGCCGATAAAGAACTGGCTGCGGGGTAGGAATGCTTGCGTTCGGGTCCCCCATTAAACTATGAGCAATCATCCCGCCTTTAATCACGATTTCTGGTTTTACACCAAAAAATGCTGGATCCCAGATGACCAGATCCGCCAATTTCCCCACCACTACTGAACCAACTTCGTCAGCAATCCCATGAGTAATTGCAGGATTAATCGTATATTTAGCAACATAGCGTTTTACTCGAAAATTATCCCCCACTCCTGTATCCTCGGGAAGTTTTCCTCGCTGCTTTCTCATCTTATCTGCTGTCTGCCACGTTCGGGTAATCACTTCTCCAACACGGCCCATCGCCTGCGAATCGGAGCTAATCATACTGAATACTCCAAGGTCATGGAGAATATCTTCCGCTGCAATGGTTTCTTTACGGATGCGGGAATCAGCAAACGCGATATCCTCTGGTACTTCTGGATCTAAGTGATGGCAGACCATCAGCATATCCAAATGTTCATCAAGTGTATTTTTTGTATATGGACGAGTTGGATTAGTTGAAGATGGCAAGATATAAGGATAACTGGCAACTTTAATAATGTCTGGTGCATGCCCGCCGCCGGCTCCCTCTGTATGATACGTATGAATTACTCTGCCATTAATCGCAGCCAATGTATCCTCTACAAACCCGCCTTCATTTAATGTATCGGTATGAATCGCAACTTGAATATCATATTGATCGGCTACCCTTAAACAATGGTCGATGGCTGAAGCAGTGGTTCCCCAGTCTTCATGCAGCTTGAGTCCAATCACACCAGCCTCAACCTGTTCAATTAACGGTGCTTCTGCTGAAGCATTACCTTTCCCTAAAAATCCAAGGTTCATTGGAAATTCTTCAGCTGCTTCCAGCATCCGGTGGATATTCCATTCTCCCGGTGTGCAGGTGGTAGCATTCGTTCCAGTTGCAGGACCTGTTCCGCCTCCAATCATCGTGGTGATCCCGGAGGCAAGCGCCGTTTCAATTTGCTGCGGGCTGATGAAATGGATATGGGCATCAATTCCGCCAGCTGTGACAATCATTCCTTCTCCAGCTATAACCTCTGTCGATGCCCCGATGATCATATCCACCCCGTCCATTAATAACGGGTTTCCGCCTTTTCCTATGCCTGCAATCCGGCCATCACGAATCCCAATGTCCGCCTTATAAATTCCTGAATAATCCACTATGACTGCATTGGTTATGACAGCATCTAACGCCCCTTCCTTCCGAGTGGCTAGAGGATGCTGTCCCATCCCATCACGAATGACTTTGCCGCCGCCAAATTTGACTTCATCTCCGTAAACCGTAAAGTCTTTTTCAATTTCGATGAATAAATCTGTATCGGCAAGCCGTATTGCATCCCCTGTAGTTGGACCAAACATATCCGCGTATTGCTTTCTAGACATCCGAAAGCTCATGTCAGCTCTCCTTTCCTGTATCCAATGGGCCGTCTGTTTTGTTATTAAGTCCATATACTTCGCGCTTACCGGAAAAAAGGACGAGTTCGACCTCTTTCGCATCACCTGGCTCAAAGCGGACAGCTGTTCCAGCTGGAATATTTAAATGTTTACCATATGCTTGTTTCCGCTCAAACTGCAGCACAGCATTGACTTCGAAAAAATGAAAATGTGAACCTACCTGAATCGGCCGGTCTCCTTGATTTAAAACCATTACTTTCGAAACACGTCTTCCTTGATTACATACAATCGGTTCCTGCCTTAATCGATATTCACCAGGAATCATTCGGTTTTCCACCTCTTTCTTGGAACTTTTTGTAGAGGATTTTTCACTTTTGTAGAAGTTCGCTTCTTTTACGTAGAAGTTGCTTGAAAACATGTAGAAGTTTTCTCAAAAACGTAGAAGTTCTCCCCCAATACGTAGAAGTTCGCTCCAAGCATGTAGAACACCCGCTCTACCGGATGGGTTCATGTAAGGTTACAAGTTTAGTACCGTCCGGAAAGGTGGCTTCTACTTGGATATCGCGGATCATCTCCGGAATTCCTTCCATTACATCTTCTACGGATAAAATTTTCGTTCCTTCAGTCATTAATTCAGCAACGGATTTACCATCCCTGGCCCCCTCCAAAATCTCATATGTAATCAGGGCAACGGCTTCCGGGTAATTCAATTTCAGCCCGCGGTCCTTTCGGCGCCTTGCAAGGTCCGCGGCAACAACAATCATTAGTTTTTCTTGTTCGCGAGGCGTAAGTTTCATGATTTTCCTCCCGCTAATAAATCATATAAAGTGCTGGCCACGATTTTGGTGGCATCTAACAAATCAGCAATTCGAATGTTTTCGTCTGCCCGGTGGCCATTCGCTTCCTCTAACACTTTAGGGCCGACTCCAAACATAACCGTTGGAATGCCAGCTGCATAAAAATGCCGAGCATCCGTATACAGAGGTACCCCATTGACAGGTAACCTACCCTTATCCTTCATCAGACTTTTCCAGTTTGCAGCCAGTGCTGTTATTAACGGAGAATCTTCAGGGACAGGGCCAAAGCTCTTCGCATGAAGAATCTTTCGAATACCTACCTTTATTCCATCAATATGTGCAACCGCATTGGAAACAATCCTGCTAAATTCCTCCTCGGCTTGAGCTGCGTTCTCTTCCGGAATGACTCTGCGGTCCACTCTAAGTTTGCACTCATCCGGTACGACATTGGTATTGATTCCTCCAGAAATCAGACCTACATTTAAGGTTGGAAAATCAATACCAGGAATCGAAGATTTTTTCGATGTAAGTGTTTCGCGATAGGCATATAACGCATTTAAAATCTGCGATACTGCTTCAATCGCATCAATCCCTGTGTGGGGAAGGGCAGCATGGGCAGACTTTCCAGTTACCGTAATTTCAAAATGCAGGCAGCCATTATGAGCATTTACCGCGGAATAAGTAAATCCAGCCACGATGGCTTGATCAGGCTTTACATAACCGTTATCTAGCAGCCATTTTGGTCCAAGTTCTCCACCTGTTTCTTCATCAAAGGTAAACGCAAGGTCTACATTTCCATGCAGCACAGACTCCAGCTTTACATTTTTTAACGCAAGCAACGCATACGTATATGCAGCGATATCGGATTTTGAAACGGCTACACCCCTGCCGTACATTTTCCCGTCAATAATTTCTCCCCTATAAGGGTCTACGCTCCAGCCAAGACCCGGCGGCACAACATCGCCATGAGCATTTAATGTGATACTAGCCCCATTCCCCTCACCAAAAACCGTTTTCGCAACGACATTGGCAAGACTAATCATTCCCGACTCCTTCACTTCAGCTTCATCCACTTGTAAAAGGGAGACATCCTCCCAACCATACTCACCAAGCTGTTTGTGTAAAAAAGCGGCGATAGGATAACAATCTCCAGCCGGATTATCTGATGGAATTTGGACCAACCGTTTTAAAAAATCAACCATTTCCGTTTGATGCTCTTCAACCCACTTTGCCAACTTTTCTTTATCCTGGTTCATAAAACTCCTCCTCTGTCCTGCTAGTATGCCAATTCGTATAATAATTGGGTTAAAACCTTTAGACCTGTCTCCAAGTCTTGGTGTGAAGTATATTCAAATGGTGAATGACTAATTCCTGCGCGACTTGGGACAAAAATAATGGCCGCAGGACAGATACGAGTAAACAGCTGAGCGTCATGACCGGCTCCGCTGTTCATTACATGATAGGAAATACCCTTTTCACAACAAATATTTAGAACCTTATCATTCAGCTTCGAATCCATTTGAACAGGAAGAACTTCATGCCATTTTGAAAGTTCCACTTCCAATCCCAATTCTTTTCCCAATAAAAAAAACTCTCTGGAAAACCTTTCGTAAAAATGGATTAAAGTGGATTCAACAGGATGCCGGGCATCTATAGTAAAATCAACCTGTCCGGGAATGACATTCGGTACGTTGGGAGCAACAAACAACTGTCCAACCGTTGCAACCAAATTATCATCATATTGCATACTCGCTTCATATAAAGACAAAATCATCTTGACGGCACCATGCAAAGGGTCCTTCCGCCATTTCATCAACGTCGTCCCAGCGTGATTGGTTTCTCCCTTAACAGTAATTCGGAATCTTTTTTGACCGACAATCGTTTGAACGATTCCAATCTCTTTATCTAGTTTTTCAAGGCTGGGTCCTTGTTCAATATGCAATTCAATAAAAGCATGAAGGTTATTTCGCAAAGAATAGTTTTGACAGTGGAATCCAGACTCCTTCATCGCATCTAGAAAATTTACCCCTTCAGAATCCATTAACCCCACTACATCGTTAAGGGAATATACCCCGGTCATCATCCCTGATCCCCAGCAGGCAATTGGAAACCGGCTTCCTTCTTCTTCACATAAGGAGACGACTTCAAGATTCATCTTTGGCTTACCAAATTTTTCGTAAAGATGGTTTATGGCTAAGACACCCGCAATAACCCCATAGGCACCATCATATTTCCCTCCTGACTTAACTGTATCCACATGGGACCCAACAAGAATGGTGGGGGCTTCTGCATCATCTGAGGGTAATCGTCCAAATAAATTACCAATGGAATCATAATAGGTATGAAATCCTCTTCCTTCCATCCATTTCTTCAGCGCATCTTGTGCTTCCCTCCAAGTCTTAGAATATAGAGTTCTTGTCACACCTCCATCTGAGTCTTTCCCAAAGGTACTTAGCCACTCGATTGCCTGCTTCAGAGTATTAGGAAATTGTGCCATACACTCCCTCCCTAGGCTGAATCCACTTCCCATATTTTTCATTCGTTACTCCGCTTTGATCGTCATAGATAATCTTTCCTCGTAAAATCGTTTTCTTTATTTTTAATAAAAATTCTCTATTTTCATAAGGAGAATAACGATTCCGAAACAAGAAAGACTGGTTGTCGGCAATCGTCGTTTCATCTAAACGTACCAACACGAGATCTGCGTCCAATCCGGGGTGAATTCTCCCTTTACAGCTGCTAATCTCGAACCTGTCGGCCACATTGCTTGTGCCTAAAGGCAGAATCTGTTGAAGGGGAATATTTCGTTTAATTGCTTCATCCAAGAATGCCAGCCACGTAAATTGGACTCCTTGTATCCCACCCCAGGCATCCCAAATCGAAGTGGTATTTTTCATAGAAAATAAACATGGGGAATGATCGGAACCGATTGTATCAATCCAGCCATTTACAATGCATTCCCACAAGCCTTCTACATCCTTGCGGGGACGAAGCGGTGGAGAACATTTCAACAAACCTCCTGTTTTAAGAAAATCCTCTTCGTCAAATAAAAGGTAATGCGGGCAGGTTTCCACAGTAACGTCCACACCACTCGCTTTTGCACTCTGAATGAGCTCAATAGCTTTTTTTGTGCTGATATGAACAAAGTGAATTTTGGTACCGTATATTGCAGCCAATTCTAATGCATAACTCACGGCCCTTACCTCAACCGCTTCAGGTCTGCTTTGTAAATAATTCTTTCGTTCATCCCTCTTTTTACTATTTTTAAAGATCCTGGTTAATCGTTGTATTTCCTCGTCCCATTCTGCATGGAGAGCAAGAATTTTATCCTGCTGCTTCGCCGCCTTCATCGCTTGTTCCAGCTCTTCCGGTGAAATATATGCGAAATCATCAATTCCGCTCTCACACATAAAAGCCTTCCAGGAAATCACCTCTTTACTCATTTTCTCTAATTCTAATGAATTATTAATAGAGTCCCCCGTCATTCCTCCCCAAAGAGCATAATCGATATACGAAAGCGACCGGACATGTTCCCTTTTGTTCCGTAATTTCTCAAGGCTTGTTACAGATGGAGAAGAGTTCAGCGGCATATCGAAAATGGTAGTCGTCCCGCCAGCTGCAGCAGCTCTGGTACCTGTTTCAAAGCCCTCCCAGTCGGTACGGCCAGGGTCATTAAAATGAACATGGGCATCAATAAATCCTGGGACTACAAGACATCCACTGGCATCAATTATATGATCCCCCTGTTGCTTTAGAGGCTCTCCTTCTTTTTCTATAAGAGAGAGGATTTTTCCATCTTTAATCAGAATGTTTCCTGGCCGGAATCCTTCATCGGTAAACACATAGCCATTTTTCACCCATAGCTCTTGCATTTTGCTCCCCTCCTTAACTTCCCCTGTAGGTACTATAGCCTCCCGGTGAGATCAACAACGGAACATGATAGTGAGCTCCAGAGTCAGAAATTCCAAAACGAATGGGAACACAGTCCAGAAACGAAGGCTGCTCTTGGAAATTTCCGCGGTTCCGATAATATTCTCCTACCAAAAAGCGAATTTCATATATTCCTTTTTTCATAAGGGTGCCTTCTAATAGCGGCTGATTGATCCTGCCATCTTCATTGGTACAGCTGATTTGTAAAAGTTCAAACCGGTTATCGGATTCCACCCGCCACAACTCAACCAAAATACCGCTTGCTGGTTTGCCTATGCTTAAATCCAATACATGAGTTGTAACTTTTCCTGTCATTTGAGTGGCTCATCCTTTGTCTTTACATCTTCTTGAGTCATGGAAAAACGCTGGAAACCAAACGGAGGGCGAGGTTCAGTAAATACTTTCCCGTCTTGTGAGGCAGGAATATCATCTAAAATGGTTTCCCAAGTTCGATTATTCGAAAAGAACCGTACTTCGGCTAATGAGGGGAAACGTTCTAGTATTCTATGACCAATACGATAAATGAGGTTTTGGATGGATGGTGAATTTTCTTCATGAAACACGGCGTAAGCAATATCTCGTACTTGCTCGGCTGCCACATAGCGTGCGGGGGAATCCCCTTTCGCATCTTCAAAATCGTTATACCACCAGTCGATATTCAAAAATATAAACAATGGCCGATCATACGATTCAGGAAGGGTTGTATATTCATCCTTTACATATCCGAAAAATGAACTTCCCTTAACTTTAATCAGCTTTAATCCTTTCAAACTGCTAAGATGATTTGATAGAGCAACTTCTTTATCTGACCGTTTTACAGTCACTTCAGCACAAGCCTGTTCATTTAATGAATAGCGGAAAACAAGCGGACTAGGTTCAATTCCACCATCTTTTTTAATAGGCAATTCATCAAAGCTGATCTGCTCACCGCTGACCTTAACACCTGTCATTTGCGGATACGTTTCAAGAAAACGCCTGCCGACAAATTCAAGAAATCCTTCTTGAGTACTTCCTTCATAATCCCCAGCATGCATCAGGACAAAATTTTTCATTGAATCGGTAGCAACAACTAATGTGTTATCTCCATCCTTAAACGAAGCAAAAAACTGCTCTCCTTCCACCTCCACCTTCACTTTCATTCCAAATAGAATATTACTCCGACCTGTAAAGCCTGATTCGGGAATGGCAGGAATCCCAGTTAGGGGCTTTGCGTAAGTCCGATAAACCCACACGTCATCTTTTCCATAACTCATCGTTCTATCCATATGATCGACCCCCTTAGCAGATAAAATCATGTAAGCGAAAGCTGGCAATCTTAAATACTTCTAATAACGCAATATCAAACTCTTCTTCATAGGTATTGTGAACTCGTTGTTTCATAGCGGTAAGAATGGTTTCCTTGTTTTGCCCTTTTACCGCCATGATAAAAGGAAAGTCAAATTTTTCTACATACTTCTGATTCAGCCCTTGAAACTCGGTATATTCCTCCTCAGAAAGCCGATCCAGACCAACTCCTGCCTGTTCTTCTTTAGATATCTCCGACATTTTTAGCCTTGTTCCAAGGTCGGGATGCGCCCTGAGCAAAGCAATCTGTAAGGGCTCACCAGCATTTTGGACGATATTAATCATGGTTTGTAAAAGTTCTTCTTTGGATTGAACAGGCTGACTTTCCCACGCTTTCTCTGCTACCCATGCTGAATGTTCAAACACCCAGCCTACTGTACTGACAAACTCTGCTTTTTCCATCTGATTTATTTTCTCGATTGAGATCATCGCAACTCAGGTAATACCTCCTTTAATCGCCCTTTTTATGTCCGTTATATAAATAGACCTCCTAAAAAACTGTATCTCTAGCGATGGATAGTGAGATTCTTAAGCCATACTGGCATAGGTGTTAGTGTTTCTGCCATCATTTTTTCACTAATAATATCCAAAAGCAGATACTTCATCTACAATGACGTCATATAATCTAACAAAGAAATTTATTTTCCCTTATTATTTTTATGGTTAAGCGCCTTAAAAAAGTCCGTTAGATAACCTTACAACAAAAAAGAAAATATCTGCTTAATGTAGAATAATAGTCTAAGAATTCATCATCATATACATTTCTATGTAAGGTTTATAGCTATTTTTTCGTGCTCGTTATATAACTCGCAGATAGGAGAGGTTATAGTATGTCAGAAGTCCGTTATATGGAAAAAGCTATCGAAGCTGCGCTTCAAAATGTTATATCAAAGCACGGCGGTCCCTTTGGAGCCATTGTTGTAAAAGACGGTAAGATTATCGGAATCGGACGAAATGAGGTTACTTCCTCAAATGATCCGACAGCGCACGCAGAAGTACAGGCTATTCGTGAAGCCTGCAAGAATTTAAACAGCTTTCAACTAGATGGCTGTGAAATTTATACGAGTTGTGAGCCGTGCCCGATGTGTATTGGAGCCATTTATTGGGCCCGTCCTAAAGTGGTTTACTATGCATGTACAAAGGAAGATGCGGCGAAAATTGGGTTTGATGATCAATTTATATACGACCAGCTTGCCCTCCCGATGGAAAATCGAAAAATACCCATGAAACAGCTGTTGCCTGAAAACGGTGACCTCCCGTTTAGAAATTGGGAAAATTCACATGATAAGATAGAGT
The DNA here is from genome assembly GCF_946151075.1 of Neobacillus sp. Marseille-Q6967. GTDB lineage: Bacteria > Bacillota > Bacilli > Bacillales > Cytobacillaceae > Neobacillus. The sequence goes on from NZ_CAMGZB010000001.1 coordinate 277,450, forward strand.
ACTAATTTTATAAGTGAGGATGTTGGACATGGAGAAAACACAACTCATAAAAAGAATCTCTGTCGCCTCCGGCAGAGAACCTGCTGATACCGTTATTAAGAATGGAAAAATTATTGATGTGTTTAATGGGGAAATCATTGAGGGTGACCTTGCGGTTGTCGATGGATATTTTGCCGGCATAGGAGAATTTGAAGGAAAAGAGGTCGTTGATGCCAAAGGCTATTATATAGCACCGGCTTTTATAGACGGCCATGTTCACATTGAGTCCTCGATGGTGACAGCAAGTGAGTTTGCCAAAGTCCTATTACCTCATGGAGTTACGACCGTTATTGCCGACCCACATGAAATTGCCAATGTGTTAGGTACTGAGGGCATCCAATATATGCTTGATTCTTCCGCCAAGCTTCCTTTCGATTTTTACTTCATGCTGCCTTCTTGCGTTCCCGCAACAGCATTCGAAAATTCCGGAGCCATTTTAAGAGCTGATGATTTGAAACCTTTTTACCAGCATCCCCGTGTACTCGGTTTAGCAGAAGTGATGAACTTCCCAGCCGTATCTCATGCGGATGATGACATGCTCACCAAAATCACGGATAGTAAGCAAGCCGGAAAAAAAGTGGATGGTCATGCAGCAGGTCTCTCTGCCAATGATTTGAATGTTTATATGTCTGCTGGAATTAGGACCGACCATGAAAGTACAACCGCTGCTGAAGCCAAAGAAAGGCTCAAAAGAGGAATGTATGTAATGGTTCGTGAGGGGACGGTAGCCAAGGATTTACAGCAATTAATTCCAGTGATTAATCCCTACAATTCACGCCGCTGCTTATTTGTGACCGACGATAAGCATTTGGATGACTTAATCCATGATGGAAGCATTGATTTTAATGTTAGAAAAGCAATTCGATTAGGGCTGCAACCGATTACCGCGATTCAAATGGCAACAATTAATGCAGCAGAATGTTTTGGTCTTGAAGAAAAAGGGGCAATTGCCCCGGGCTATAAAGCGGACTTTCTTTTGTTTAAGGGTCTTGAAGAATTGAACATTGTAGATGTTTACAAAGATGGGTGTAAGGTTGTAGGTGAAGGAAGGTTAGTTTGTAATTTGGATGCCTCTAAGGTGCAGGAAAAACATTCTCCCTCCTCCGTCCATCTTCACGCCATTACAGAAGAACACTTTAAGATTTCGTTTCTTGGAAATGAAGCAAATGTTATTAAAATCATCCCCAACAGTCTTGTCACCGGCCATATCGTCGAAAAGGTCGAAGTCTGTGAACAGGGTCATTTTCTCCCTTCTATAAAAGATGATCTTTTAAAGCTCGCTGTCATTGAACGCCATCACTTTACAGGGCAGATTGGTTTAGGAATTATTAAAGGCTTGGGCTTGAAATCAGGGGCGATTGGAACGACCGTTGCACATGATTCTCATAATCTGATCGTTGCCGGTACAACCGATTATAATATGGTTGTCGCTGTTAATGCCATTAAAGAAATGCAAGGCGGTTTGGTTGTAGTTCATGAAGGGGAGGTCATTGCCTCCTTGGAACTTTCTATAGCAGGGTTAATGACAAATCGTCCCTTCCAGGAGGTATTTTCTGATCTTCAAAAAATCAATCTTGCTCTCGGAAAACTCGGGGCAACCAATGAGTTTAATCCGTTTTTAACGTTATCTTTCTTATCCCTTCCCGTCATTCCCGAATTAAAGCTTACAGATAAAGGATTATTCCAGGTGTCTAAATTTGAACATATTTCTGTCGAAGTTTGAGAAAACAGTCAGGTTCCGTATTGTTTTGAAGTACCTGCTTGGTAAAAAGCATATATAAAAACACCTATAAAAGCAGTGCAATTCATTCGTAATTGAAAATGCACTGCTTTTAGTACGTTTATAAGAAGATAATAATATTGCAGATGTTTATGTATTTTTCATTTATATTTTAGAAAGATTTAAGGTTTATGTGATATGGTTTTTTTAGTCTTTAAGAAAAAATTATTACGGCAGATGATACGGAGGTGAATAATTATGTCCATTAAAATGAGGTTTCTCTTGTCCTACGTTGGAGTAATCCTTATTTCTTTCACCTTATTATTAGTAGCTGGTTTTTTACTAATTTTCACGATAACAGGTGATGTAAGGTCTATAGAGCATTTTTACAAAAAATCTTATCTCCAAAAACCTTTGACTGCGGTAGAGGAAAGTGTGTTTCTAGATTTAAAGCTTTTGGCAAAAAATAACCCTGAGCAGCTTTTAAACGAAGAACAACTGAAGAAGATTGAACACAAGGATATCAAAATTGCCGTTAGAAAAGATAAGAGCATTGAGTACGCTTCTCGAACTCTTGATAAGCAAGCATTAGTTACGTCACTCCCTAGGTTTGAAGAAACGAATATCAATACGCGAGATACAATTAAAATCAAAGACTTTTTTTTAACTTATGTAAAGTTTGATTTTTATTTTTCAGACAAAAGTGAAGGAAGTATTTTTGTATTGAGGAAGGTAAGCTCGAATGCCGAGTTGATTCAAGAGTTGTTTCCAATTTTATTTGGTCTTTTGCTATTTCTGTTTATCATGATTATTGGATTATTGAACTATTTGGTATCGAGAAGCATCATCAAGCCAATCTCCATTCTAAAAGAAGGTACAGAACGGATCAAATCAGGTGATTTAAACTTTGAAATCAAAACTACTTCAAATGATGAAATTGGACAATTAAATACAACGTTTGAGGAAATGAGAATAAAACTAAAAGAGTCCGTAAACGTTCAGCTTCAGTACGAGGAAAATCGAAAAGAACTTCTTTCAAATATTTCACATGATTTGAAGACACCTATTACTTCAATTATTGGATATGTTGAAGGGATTAAAGACGGTGTAGCAAACACCCCAGAGAAAATGGAGAAGTATTTAACAACGATTTACTTAAAAGCAAGAGATATGAATTCGTTGATAGATGAACTTTTTTTATTTTCAAAACTAGATTTAAAGAAAGAGCCATTCACTTTTGAAAGTATCGAACTAGGTGAATATTTGCGAGATTATGTACAAGAACTTCACCTAGATTTATTTCAAAAAGGGATACAGATAAAACATCATTTGATGTATAAACCGATATACGTGACAGCAGATCGAGAGAAGTTAAAACGTGTTCTAGTAAATCTGATAAACAATTGTGTAAAGTATATGAATAAAGATGAAAAGTACATTTCTATTTCTCTGCATGAAGGACCTTTTGATGTAGTTGTACAAGTAACAGATAATGGCTATGGAATAGAACCTTCTGCTTTGCCATACATTTTTAACCGCTTTTACCGAGCAGAGAAATCTAGAAATTCCGGGACTGGCGGAAGTGGATTAGGACTTGCCATCTCTAAACACATTATCGGAGAGCATGGAGGAGAGATTTGGGCGACGAGCGAGAAAGGCAAAGGTACAAGTGTCTTTTTTTCTTTGAAGAAAGGTGTGTAAAGATGAAAAAGATATTATTGATTGAAGACGAAGTTAGTATCGCTGAATTGCAAAGAGATTATTTAGAAATTAATCATTTTGATGTCGATATTCAACATACTGGTGATGCAGGACTCCAACTGGCTCTTCAAAATCATTATGATTTAATTATTTTGGACATCATGCTCCCAGGAATAAATGGGTTTGAGATATGTAAACAAGTACGCGTTGTTAAAAATATTCCTATTCTGTTTGTATCCGCTAAAAAAGAGGATATTGATAAAATCCGAGGTCTCGGTTTAGGGGCAGACGATTATATTACCAAGCCTTTTAGTCCAAGTGAACTAGTAGCCAGGGTGAAGGCACATATAGAGCGTTATGAACGTTTAGCAGGAAGTCACGCTAAAACAAATACCATTTTTGTTCATGGGATATCGATAGATAAGTCAGCACGTAAAGTTCATATTAACGGGGAAGAAACTCCGTTCACAACAAAGGAATTTGATTTGTTGGTGTTTTTTGTTATGCACCCGAATCAAGTTATGAGCAAAGAACAGCTTTATGAAAATATTTGGGGGTTTGAATCGGCAGCAGATGTTGCAACTGTGACAGTTCATATCAGAAAACTCCGTGGGAAAATTGAAAGAGATCCTGCACATCCGAAATTTTTGGAAACCGTTTGGGGAGCCGGGTATCGATTCAATGTTTAAATTAAATAATGTGTTTTAGACCCGTCACAAAGGTGGCGGATTTTTTTTATAAACATGAAGGAAATTTATGAATAAGTTTATCTTTTTTTAAGAATTTCTTTAGAGGGAGTTTAAGATTGGGTATTAACATAATAGAAGTGGTAAGCAAGTTTAATGAGAGGTAAAAAAATAAACAACATAGGTTGGTGAATTTGATGTGGAGGTGGCTATCAATAGTCATTGGGGGCATGATCCTTCTCCAGGGATGTGTCTCTGTGAATGATGCTGATGCAAATAAACAGGAAAATGAGATAAAGGTGGAAAAAGATGTGAATGAACAATTGATTCGAGCTGCAGAACGCAAGGAAACAGCAACAATTAAGAGATTGATTGAGGAAGGTGCCGATATAAATACACAGGACTCTGAAGGACGAACTGCCACGATGATTGCGACTTATAACAATGATGTAGAGGCTGCAAAAATCCTAATTGACGCGGGTGCAGACGTGAATATCCAGGATAACATGGAAAATAACCCCTTCCTGTATGCTGGTGCAGAAGGTTATATAGATATTCTAAAACTTACGATTAAAGCAGGTGCCAACCCTTTTTTAACAAACCGGTATGGAGGAACTGCTTTAATCCCAGCTTCGGAACATGGCTATGTGGATGTTATTAAAGAACTTCTTACCAATACGGATATTGATGTTAATCACGTAAATCATCTCGGTTGGACAGCTTTACTAGAAGCGATTATTTTGAATAATGGTAACGAAAAACAGAAGCAAACAGTGCAATTGCTAATCGATCATGGGGCTGATGTTAACATTCCTGATAATAATAATGTGACTCCTTTAGAACATGCACACAAGGAAGGCTTTAAAGAGATTGAACAAATTTTGTTACAGGCAGGAGCAAAATAACCAGATTATATAACCTTCCAAGGAAAATCAAAAGTACATCACAATAAGAAAATGAGGAGACGATAAAAATGAACAAAAAAGCAAAAGCATTATCATCCATTCTAATCGGTTGCACATTACTAGTAACAGGTTGTAACGTGAGTGCACAAGCCAAACAAAGTGATCAGAAGCAGGAACATACTGTTAAAGAGACTAAAAAGGAACATAAATTAACCAAAGGACAGGAAATGGCTAATATTCTTAGTAGCACAAATTGGCAAGGTACGAAAGTTTATGATAAAGACAATAATGACTTAACAAAAGAGAATGCAAACTTTATTGGTCTAGCGAAATATGACGATGAAACATCGAGATATGAATTTTTTGATAAAACAACAAAAGACAGTCGTGGCGATAAAGGAACTTTTTTTATCACAAATGATGGGAAGAATAGAGTATTAATTTCAGAATCAATGGGTTACCAAGCTGTTGTCGAAGTAACAGAACTAAATAAAAATATGTTTACCTATAAAAGAATTGGAAAAGATGCTAATGGTAACGATGTAGAGGTATTCGTTGATCATATTCCTTATAAAGAAACTGAACTTTCCTTTACTAATCCAGAAAAGTCTTTGGAAACAAACACGGGAGAAATTGTCAAAGACGTCGATGGAGATAAAATTTTATCAGGCACCTTATGGCAAGGAACAGTGGCATTAGATGAAAACGGCAATGATGTATCAAGCTATAACACAAATTATTTGGGTCTTGCAAAATATGATGATAAAACAAATAAATATGAATTTTTTGATGCTAAAACCGGCGAAAGCCGCGGTGATTACGGCTATTTCGATGTTGTCCATGGTAATAAGTTAAGAGCTCATGTTTCACTAGGAATGAAGTATGGTGCAGTTCTTGAACTAACAGAGCTAAATGAAAATAAATTCACCTATAAAAGAAAAGGTAAAGACAAAGATGGGAATGACATAACCATAACCGTTGAGCATATTCCATATGATGGTGAGTTCAAACTAAAATTCACTAAATAATTAAAAAGGATGGGAACTGGTTTTTTATTTTAAGAACGTTGCATTCTGAGTCGAGACCTGTCAAACTAAGAAGATAACTTCAATGTAGAAAATGCAGGTGATAACCATGATTGAGATTAAGACTTCAAAACTCAGCGACGGTGAATTAAATAGGGGCGTATTTGCGACCCGTGATATCGCAAAAGGTGAACTGATTCATGAAGCACCCGTTCTCCCTTACCCTAACGCTGAACATGAGCATATTGAAAAAACACTGTTAGCCGATTACGCATTTGAGTATGGTATTAACCATTCGTGTCTCCTTTTGGGATACGGCATGCTGTTTAACCATTCGTACCAGCCAAACGCAACCTACGAAATTAACTTTGCCAACCATACATTTGATTTTTATGCTTACAAAGATATTAAAGCTGGCGAAGAGATTCTGATTAACTATAACGGTGATGAAGAAGACCAGGAACTGCTTTGGTTTGATAGGGAAAAACAAGAAAAATAACTGGATGAACACCTATAGAGTTTTGACAGTACTTATGACCACAAAAAAGCACGCGGATTTCATTAACGAAATTTCGCGTGCTTCTTTTTTTATACCATAACCTTGCAAATATCGTTTGTAAATTCTACTGGGTCTTGAATTGGCAGTCCTTCAATCAATAATGCTTGGTTGTATAAGAGTTTTGTGTACAAGTTCACTTTCTCTTTATCCTGTTCAAACGCAGCTTTTAAGGATTGGAAGACTTCATGATTGGCATTGATTTCTAACACTTTTTCAGCTTTGACATTTTGGTTATCCGGCATTTGGCTAAGGATTTTTTCCATTTCAATGGTTACTTCGCCATCTGTAGATAAGCAGACTGGATGTGATTTTAACCGTTTCGAAATTCGTACATCCTTGACTTTGTCCGATAAAACCTCTTTCATATAGGAAAACAGCTCTTTATTTTCTTCTGAATCAGTTTCCTTTTCCGTTTCATCCGCTTCAATGCCAAGGTCACCGCTGGCGACAGATTTAAACTCTTTTTCTTTATATGCCATCAACATGCGAATCGCAAACTCATCAATATCGTCTGTGAAATAAAGAATTTCATAGCCCTTTTCCGATACAAGTTCGGTTTGCGGCAGCTTGTCGATTCGTTCAATCGATTCACCAGATGCATAGTAAATATATTTTTGATCTTCAGGCATTCTGGATACATACTCTTCTAACGTAACAAGCTTCTTCTCTTTTGAAGAATAGAACATTAACAGATCCTGCAAGACTTCTTTGTTTGCGCCGAAATCGCTGTACACGCCGAATTTTAACTGTCTGCCAAATGACTTATAAAATTCTTCATATTTTTCTCGTTCATTTTTTAATAAGCTTTGCAATTCACTCTTAATTTTCTTGTTAATGTTTTTAGCAATCAGCTTCAACTGGCGGTCATGCTGAAGCATTTCACGAGAGATATTTAGTGATAAGTCCTCAGAATCGACCATACCTTTTACAAAGCTAAAATAATCAGGCAGCAAATCTGCGCACTTATTCATAATTAAGACGCCGTTTGAATAGAGCTCAAGTCCTTTTTCAAATTCCTTAGAATAATAGTCAAACGGAATTTTTTCAGGAATGTAAAGAATTGCATTATAGCGGATGGTTCCATCCACACTGATATGAATATGTTTCAGCGGCTTGTCAAAACCGTAATGCTTTTCTGCGTAAAATTTCTCGTAATCTTCGTCTGTCAGCTCGCTTTTATTTTTTCTCCAAATTGGGACCATGCTGTTGATCGTTTGTTCTTCAACATAATCCTCCCACTCATTGTCACTGCCTTCTTTTGGCCTTCTGCCGGAGATGTCCATTTTGATAGGATAACGGATAAAATCAGAGTATTTCTTAATAATGCTCTTTAAACGATACTCCTCTAAGAACTCATCGTAATTTTCATCTTCTGTATTCTCTTTAATTTTTAAAATAATTTCCGTACCAACGGAATCCTTTTCAACCGGCTCAATAGTGTAGCCTTCTGCGCCCTTAGATTCCCACTTGTAAGCTTCATCGCTGCCTAACGCTTTGCTGACGACCGTAACAACATCAGCAACCATAAACGCAGCATAAAAACCAACGCCGAATTGGCCGATAATATCATAACCGTCTTTTAAGTCTGTTTCCTTTTTAAAAGCTAAAGATCCGCTTTTGGCAATCGTTCCAAGGTTGGTCTCAAGCTCCTCTTTTGTCATCCCGATACCCGTATCGATGATTTTTAAGGTTCTTTCTTCCTTGTTAGGAACCACCTTGATATAATAGCTGTCTTTGTCAAATGTTAATGAATCATCTGTTAAGGCTTTGTAATAGATTTTATCAATCGCATCGCTGGCATTAGAAATCAACTCTCTTAAAAATACCTCTCTGTGAGTATAAATCGAGTTAATCATCATTTCTAATAATCGTTTAGATTCTGCCTTAAATTGTTTTTGGGCCATGGAAATCTCTCCTCACTTCAATCGATTACTTTTATATTTTAGCACTCTATACTCCCGAGTGCTAACTCTCATTTTTTAATTATCATATTTTTTGTCTTGTTGTCAATATTAGTGCAAAAAAATAGTGATACCGTTTAACGGATCACTATTTTTGACTTTGAAACACCAATTGTAAACCTAAGCCGATATAAATGGTCCCTACGACTTTACCCTGCCAGCGGGAGAACCGGCTGTTTTTAGAAAAAAGCTTATTTCCCAGCGACGTAGTTAGGAAGGCTAATAGAGTAGTGTATAAAATGCTCATGAGGACGAAGATTAACCCGAGTGTTAATAGCTGAATAACAACTGGAGTCCCGTTATTCGTGACGAATTGCGGCAGGAACGCTAAGAAAAACAATGCTGTCTTTGGATTTAGCAGTTCAATGAATAACGCCTGACGAAACGACACGGATGCCGTATTTTCATTCTTAGGTTCGGGCTGCTCCTGTTTTTTCGATTTTTCAAGCAGGGCTTTAATTCCTAAAAAAATTAAATAGGCTGCACCTAAGTATTTAACGATTTCAAATGCCAGCGCTGACGTCATGAGGATTGCCGATAGTCCAAGTACAGCCGCCACCGTATGAATCAGGTCCCCGACAGCAATCCCAACTCCGGTAATAATTCCCCCTTTTAAACCGCCTTTAACCGTTTGAGTAATCGTTAAAAATACCGCCGGCCCGGGGATCAGAAATAACACAAGCACCACTAAAACAAAAGCCCACATAACCCTCTCTCCTATAATCTGTATTTTAAATTATCATAGCACAAATTCTTCCTTTAAAAATGAAAAGAGACCGACATTATTTTTGCCGGTCCTCTGTTTTAATGACTTTTAGTGAATCATCCTCTGACCCTTCCACGATATGTTTGAGAATCGAAAGCTTGTTTTCCCAGAACTTTTCGTAAAAAGACAGCCATTGTTTTAATTCTGTTAGGGGCTCTGGATGGAGCCGGTAAATCCTCTCTCTCCCTACCTTACGGCCGCTTACTAATTCAGCTTCCGAAAGTACTTGAAGATGTTTAGCAATCGCCGTCCGGCTGATGCTGAAATGGGAGGTGATTTCCGAAATCGGTAATTCTTTTTCTGCTAGTAATCTAAGTACCTCTCTCCGTGTAGGGTCCGCAATCGCTTGAAAAACATCATGCTTTTGTGCGGATGAGGACATTATTGCTCCACGATTCCGCGAAGTTTTTCGACGATACCTGTCCAGCCATGAGACATTCTGTCACGGATAACAGAAGCTTTTTCGCCCGCTTTTCCAACGATTTCATCTGCTTGTTTCCAGCCTCCATGGATGAGAGTGAATTCTGTTTGACCTTCTCCCAGCTCTTTTAAAATAAACGATAAAAACCAGCCGTCGGTGTCCCAATTAAATGAAAGACGGTTTGGCGGGTCGAATTCGGTTACCTTACAAGGTGATGGTCCGAATGGAGATTGGATATGAAATTCATGGCCTACTTCCGGCTTAAAATCATTGGGCATAAACCATTCTGAAATCCCTTCGGCAGTCGAAACATGCTCCCAGACTTTTTGAATTGGTGCATTAAAAACAATGGTTTGTTTGATATCCTGCAATGTATTTTCCATTTTTAGTTCTCCTACTTTCTTGGCTAAAATATGAAACCAAATGGTTTTACTTTATCATTATATAAAACCATTTGGTTTCATGTCAATTTAAATCTCAAAAATAATGTACCCCTTAGAGCCGTTTAAAAAACAAAAAAGACACTCCTTTTATAGAAGTGCCCTTCATTGCTGCCTACTTTTTTATTAAGGGTTTGCAAATAACCTTTATTGGCACCCCAACCTGGGTCCCTTTTCCGATTACGGTCGCCAAGAGGTCTTGTTGGCTACCCAAACAATTCTCTGTTCCCGATTACGGTCGCCAACAGGCCTTGTTGGCTACCCAAACAATTCTCTGTTTCCGATTACGGTCGCCAACAGGCCTTATTGGCTACCCAAACAATTCTCTGTTTCCGATTACGGTCGCCAACAGGTCTTATTGGCTACCCAAACAATTCTCTGTTTCCGGTTACGGTCGCCAACAGGTCTTATTGGCTACCCAAACAATTCTCTGTTTCCGGTTACGGTCGCCAACAGGCCTTATTGGCTACCCAACTTAATCACCTTTTCCGATTATAGTCACCAAGAGGTCTCATTGGCTACCCAAACTTGTTTCCTTGAAGAATTTCGGTAATTAAGTGACCTTTGTTAAGTGACCATTTTGGCTTTACTTCCTTCATTTCGGTCACGTGGAACTACTCTACATGACCATTTTAGCTTTACTCGTTACATAATACAAAACCGGCTAATTATTTTACCGTACTAAAATGAATCTTCGTTTCCCGAAAGACGATATGTTCTAAGAATAAGCATAAGATTAGGCCGACTAGCAGACCGTTGGCGATGATGTTGCGAAGCCATGGTGCTAGTGCTTCGAAGGCGTCGGCGGGGATGAACATCAGGCCGATTCCGGCCATTAATGATAAACCGATAACTAATAAATTCCGTTGAGAAGGCTCTTGCCCCATTAAGTCGCGGATACCGAAGCCGAGCAATTGTGAGAATGGAATAAATAACGATGCATACGCAACTTCCAATGGCATGGTGGCAAAGAAGCCGCCAATGTATGGAAGGAAACCGCACAGAACAACCAGCAGAGTACCTATTACTAATGGACGCTTTGCTTTAATTCCGGTCGTATTAATAAAACCAGCCGATACCGCCAGCGGGACCACTCCGACGACTGAGAATAGTCCGGAGAACAACAAGCCGAGTCCATTACCTAAGATTCCTTTTTGATAGTGCCGGAGATGAATTTCCTTTTCAAGAGTAATGCCAATGACTACGATACTTGCTAAAACGTTTGATATTAATACTACCGAAGTAATCAGCGAGGTTAACATGATTCCAAGGTCAAATTGGGGTGTGCCCCAACTGAACAGTTCCGGAACGGCAAACCAGCTAGCAGGCTTGTAAGCACTACTTGTATCCATTAACCCTAACAGGCGGAATAGTGCCCAACCGACGATAATGCCAAATAACGGACCCATGCTTTTCCAAATTCCTTTTGCCTTTAATGAAAAAATTAATATGATGAAGATTTCAATTAAACAGATGGCAAAAATGTTTCCGTTGATTTCGCCTGTTTCGGTAATCCCGAGCATACTTTTAAAGAACATACCGCTCATCTGGCTGACCAACAGGATTAAATACACTCCTGTTACGATCGGAGTAAAGAGATTTTTCAATAGATCCGTAATCTTTAGGAAGCTTAATAGGACTAAAAACAGACCAGAAACAATCAGCCCCATCTCTAATTGCTGCAGCAGTCCCCCGTACTGACTAGGGGCACTCATGGCACCGAGTAAAATAAATACTGCCCACCACATGCCGGCAGGGCCTTCAACAATCAAGAGACGGTGGCCAAAGAAGAGCTGGATAAAGGTTGCCAATCCCGTAACAAATAACATTCTCTGCATAAAAGATGATATTTCGTCAGGAGACATTTGAAATACTGCACCGATCACGACGGGAACAGCAATCACACTGGTGAGCATGAAAATAAACCACTGCACACCCTGAATTCCTAATACAACACTATTGTTCTGTTTAATCATGTTTCTTAACACCTTCTACATTATATAGATGAACTATTTTTCGATTATAATAACGGGTTAGAAAATGGCCCGATAAGGAGGCGAGCACTTGCTGAAACAGCATCCCAACCACAACAGGTACGGCGACAGGTGCAGAAAAGTAGGTGACGGCAATAACGGCTCCGGCACTAATATTTCTCATTCCCCCTGTAAAAGTAATGGATACAACCGTATCCCGGTCACTCTTTATAAGCTTGCCAATTAAAAAAGAGAATATATACCCAGTCAAGGCAATGAAAAAAACCACAAAGATAATGCCGATTAGCTTTAGGTTAATATCTCTCAAATACGGAGCTACCACAGCCCCATTCAGCATCACCACAAGGCCAAGGCAGATTTTTGAAAAAGGAGCAAGTTTTGGGCTTAATGTCTTCTTAACTGTCCCCTTCGTCCATTGATTTAGAAATAAACCGGCCATAGAAGGCAGGACAATCATTCCGACTAACCCTGTCATGATGCTTAAATAGTCCATTTCTACTCTTTCTCCTACGAACAAAGAAAGGGAATAAGGAACAATCAACGGAGAAAGGATGGTATCAATTAAAATCAAGGATAACGTCATCGGAATATTTCCTTTGTAAATGGCTACCCAAATAAAGCTTGTCACACCTGTAGGGATCGCCATTCCCAGAACAATCCCTGTCACGGTCAACGCATCATTTGGAAAAGCAAAATGTCCGACACTCCATGCCCATAACGGCATGAGGATGTGCAGTAAACACATCGCTACTAAGATGGGAAGCGGATGCCTGATTACATCCGATAATGATGTGAAATTTGAGTTAAGGCTGCCGGCAAAGGTCATGAAGGCAAAAATCCATGGAATTAAAAATGAAAAATCTTTTAAATAGGCGGATAAGATGACCCCAATGATGACGCTTGTCGGCGTGATTAATGGCATTATTTTTTCCAGCCGGCTATTCCATTGTTGCAGCATGATGGTCCTCTCCAAATCTAATATCTATTTTCCTACCTAGAAAGAATATCATACTTTCATTGTTTCGATAATCGAAAAAATTTCCTTTTCAAATAAACAGGATGATGTATAATAGTAACATTATAAATTGCCAGTTAATGGGGATAGAAATTATCACGGAAAAGGAAGAAGGGTAGCAATTGGCAAAGAACGAGAAAATAAAGATTTATATGTTATTAGTTTTCGTCATGATTACTTGGGGACTCAATGTCATTGCTACAAAGGTTCTTGTAGCGGCTTTCACACCGTTAACCATAACGTCCATTCGAATTTTCACGGCTGCCGTCAGCGTATTTTTCATTCTGTTTTTCTTGAAAAAGATAAGAATTCCTACAAAGAAAGAATGGGTTTATATTGTTATTGCCGGGTTGTTTAATGTAGTCGGCCACCATTATTTTTTATCCTTAGGGTTATCAAAAACCTCTGCCTCCAATGGCGGGCTGATTCTAGGACTGGGTCCGCTGCTCACAACCATCGTGGCGTTTTTCTTTCTTGGAAATAAAGTCTCGATTGTTCAAATGATTGGAATCCTTTTTGGCATTACCGGGGTTTCCTTTATTGTCATGGTTGGAAACGAAGGAGTCAGCGGCATCTCCATTGGAGACCTTTATGTTTTTCTATCGATATTTACACAGGCCTTTAGCTTTGTAATGATCAAAAAAGTGTCTCAATCGTTAGATCCGCGGTTAATGACTGGATATATGCTATTAATCGGATCGGGTATCCTTTTTCTCCTTAGTCTTATTCAAGAGCCGCAAGGATTAAGCCAGCTTTCCAATCGGCCGCTTGGCGTTTGGCTGATATTTTTGGCTTCTGCTATTGTAGCAACCGCCATTGGGCACATGATTTACAATGATGCGATTAGAAAAGTAGGGGTGACTGAATCAGCGATTTTTATTAATCTAAACCCTCTCTTTGCCTTAGTGGCTGCAGTTGTTTTCCTGGGTGAAGTGATTACCTTCTCGCAGATTATTGGATTTTTGTTGATCCTAACCGGCGTGTTATTAGGTTCAGGAGCGTTCGAAGACATGCTACGGCAATCAAAGCGGAAGCGAAAAGTGCCATTTAAAATGAATAACTCCGTTTAAAGCAGTGGACTTCGCCACTGCTTTTTTCTTTTCCTAAAAAAGGGAAACTTCCTATGTCCGTTTACGTCTCAAGTCTTAGATGAAAATAAATCCTAGGTTAATTGGTGGTAAAAGGTTCATTCTTTATGATGGAAGTATAAGATGAGAAGGGCAGGGATTTTATTATGAAAAGGATTGTAATCCTCTTATTGGTTATTACAGGATTATATATTGTTTTTAACCAAGCGTTTCAGCTTGAGGGTTTTGCGTTTGCAGGAAGTAAGGATGGGAGTGCTCAAGTAACCAATCATACTGATACGATTAAAATCGATGTCGGCGGTGTGAGTACCACGATTATTCCCGAAGACCGCGACGATGTGAAAGCAGTTTTAACAGGTAAAGGAAATCTGATAGTTAAAAAAGATGGTAACCGAGTAGAAGTAAAGACGATAAACAAGTGGTTCAGCGGTTTTTCTTTTTCCGAAAAAAGAAAGTTAAAGGTTTATATACCAGAGGACTTTAACAAAGAGATCGAGATTCATATTGATTCCGGTAACCTTGATTTTTCTGGGGATTCAATGGAGTTGGATCGATTATCCTTAAATTTAGGCTCTGGAAACGTTGATCTGAAGGATATAAAAGTAAATGAATTTGTTCATGACGGGTCGTCCGGCAATGTGGAGATTGATAGGTTAACAACGAAATCTGGTACGTTTGACCTTAGTTCTGGAAATGTCGAGATTAAGGATTATACAGGTAAACTGAAAGCAGATGTATCTTCAGGCAGATTCAATCTGGAAATGGAAAAATTAACAGATTCAGTGGAAATTGACGTAAGTTCAGGAATCGTGAATCTTGATTTACCAGATAACGCTGATTTTGAATTAGATGGTGAAGTCAGCAGCGGAAAAGTCTCCAGCGATTTCCCATTAAACTCAAAAGAACAGGAAAAAGATCATATTAGAGGGATCCATGGTTCGGGTAAGCATAAAGTTGATATTTCCGTTTCAAGCGGAAATGTAAGTATCCATTAAAAGCGCACTCACACCTGCGCTTTTTTCTTTGTAACGGGACTACCCTTCCTGACATAACGTATAATGCCTGTGCTTTTATTATGGAAGGAGTGTATCCATGTACTATTATCAATATCCATATCCGCCATATCCCGCTCCCCCTGTTCACCAAGGTTATTACGGGTATCCCCCGCTGCCCCGGCAATATCCGCCAGTTGATGTAAAAACATTCTCACAGTCCATTAAAACCTATCGCTTTTTAATGGATCAGGGAAGTATTTTACTCGATCGATTAGGTGATGAAGATTTCGATGTAAAATTAATGGACGCCGCTCAAAAAGGGAACAAGGCTGAAGTGGATCGGTTAATGAAAACACTTGGACTAAAGGTGCCTGTTACGACAAAATACACACCAACCGGGGTGACTTTTGAACTTTCATCGCAGCCTGAGCCAAGCGCTGCCCTGAGTTGCTGTACCCTGACAATCCACATGAAGTGGGGGAAATAATGGGCCTTCAATTTGAAGGCTTTCTTATATTCCTGCCAAAAAAAGAGCGGAAGGTTCCGCCTTTTTCCTGTTAGGGTTCTGATTTTACTCGCATACATAAAAGCACCCCCGGCCCTCCTGATTGTAATATGTAAAAATATCAAAATGTATCCTTGATAACAATCCTATTATTATTCCATTATTCTTTTTTGTTTCCTCTCATTTTTCTATTTCCATCTCGCTGTTTTAGGAGTAGAATATTATTTTGGAAATCGAAATAGAATAGGAGTTTACCGTGGAAAAAATAGAAAATAAATTGAATGAACAGTCACTTTTTAGTATTTCATGGCCGCTTTTTATTGAGATTGCTCTTCACATGGGAGTCGGTATCTTCGCGACTTTAATGTTAAGTCATTATTCAGATGACGCAGCAGCAGGAGTAGGTGTAGCAAACCAGCTGTTAAATATCTTTATCTTAATCTTTAGTGTCACCTCGATTGGTGCAACTGTATTAATCAGCCAAAATCTTGGCGCCGGGGAACTGAAACGGGCAAGGCAGTTAACACGATCCGTGTTCGGGTTAAACTTTTGGTTTGGAATTTCGGTAGCCGTTCTGGTTCTAATCTTTGGCAAGCAGCTTCTAAGTCTTTTTGATATTCATGGGAAAGTATTTGAATACGGTCTTATTTTTGTCAAGATTTCGGGAATATCTCTGATTTTCGAATCACTTGCCCTTGCATTAAGCGCCGTTCTCCGCAGTTATGGCTATACAAAAGAATCGATGATTGTCACGGTTTTTATGAATATTATCAGTCTTGTCGGATATACCATTGCTACCACTGGAATTCTTGGAATCCCGATTACCGGCGTAACAGGAGTTTCCTGGGCGATTGTAGCAGCCCGGATTTATGCCGTTGGTGCATTGTTGTATTTAGTGTACAACCGCTTATCGTTAAAAATTGTAATTAGTGACATGATTAAAGTAAAGAAAGAGGATATTAAAGGTCTGCTGGCGATAGGGATTCCTTCTGCCGGTGAAAATTTGTCTTATCAGCTTTCACAGCTTGTGATCACAGGTTTTGTCGTATCACTTGGCACGGCCTCCCTTGCAGCAAGGGTCTATATTTTGAACATTAACATGCTTTGCTTTTTGTTTACGTTTGCTATTGCGCAAGGTACCCAATTGTTAGTTGCAAGGTATATTGGCGCTAAACAGTATGACCGGGCATTAAAGCGCGGGCTTCAGACGTTAAAAATTTCGATGATTGCCTCAACATTGGCCTCTTTAGTGATTGCGTCCGGTGGTTCCTTTACCTTAAAACTATTTACAGAAGACCCAGCAATTATCGCTGTCGGGATTCCTGTTTTATGGGCGATCGTGTTCGTTGAACCTGGAAGAGCCATGAATATCGTTTTAATGAATGCCTTAAAGTCAGCTGGAGATGTCCGCTTTCCTGTTGTGATTGGAATTATTTCGATGTGGGGGATAGCTGTCTCCTTGAGCTATCTGCTTGGCATTCATTTTGAAATGGGCTTACTGGGTGTCTGGCTCGCTTCCGGTGCGGATGAATGGCTGCGTGGCTGCTTCGCCCTAAGACGCTGGCTGATGAAACCATGGGAACGAATCCGTGGTATCGGAATAGCTTCTTAAGAAGAAAAAAGACGATTCCGAGCTGGAGTCGTCTTTTTACGCTATGATAGTTTATATACTCTTGTTTCATATGGTTTTAATACTAGTTTGCTGACAGGTTCATGTGCAGCAGCCACATAATTGTTCAGTAACAGTTGATCATACTGTACGCTCTGGTCTTTAAATTCTGCCGGTTCTGTTGAAAGGTTAGCCATAACGAGTATCTTTTCCTGATCTAATGTCCTTGTGTAAGCATAGATTTGCGGGTCGTCCTTTAACAGTAAATCATAGATTCCGTAGGTAAACACTTGGTTTGCTTTTTTCAACTGAATCATTTTCTTGTAAAAATTCAAGATAGAATCCGGATCTTTTTCCTGCTTACTAACATTGATGTTCAGATAGTTTGGGTTGACCTTCAGCCATGGGTTACCCGTTGTGAAACCTGCATTTACATCATCAGACCACTGCATCGGGGTACGGGAATTATCACGGCCGGAAGCCCAAATAATCTCCATAATCTCCTTATGAGACACCCCTTCAGCACGCTTGATACGATACATATTTTTAGCCGATACATCATCATAATCATTAATCGAATCGAATTGAACATTCGTCATTCCGATTTCCTGGCCTTGATAAATAAAAGGGGTTCCCTGCATTAAGAAGTAAATGGCAGCAAAAGCCGTTGCCGATTCGCGCCAGTATTCCATGTCGTTCCCCCAAGTGGAAACCACACGTGCTTTATCATGGTTTTCAATAAAGAGTGCATTCCAGCCTTTACCTTCAAGCCCTTTTTGCCAGCGGGTTAATACATCCTTTAATTCAACAATATCCAGTTTTGTCTTCACTTCCGCATCCCAAAGCTGCAAGTGCTCGAATTGAAATACCATATTGAACTTGCCTTTGTCCTCGCCTACCCAGCGTTCCACATCCTCCACATCGTCAACGGTTACGCCATTTGCTTCACCGACGGTCATAATGTCATATTTCGAGAATGTTTCTTCTTTTAATTCTTCTAATAAGGGATGAATGCCTTCCACATTCATCATTTTTTCGAAGCAAGAGACATACGTTAATCCCTTAGGGTTTGGCATGTCTGGAAAAGGTTCTTCTTTTTTGATATGGCTGATGGCATCCACTCGGAATCCATCAATGCCCTTATCAAGCCACCAGTTCACCATTTCGTAAAGCGACTGACGTACCTCTGGGTTTTCCCAATTCAGGTCAGGCTGCTTTTTCGAAAAAAGATGCATATAATATTGATCGGTCTGTTCATCATATTCCCAAGCAGAACCGCCAAAAATACTTTCCCAATTGTTCGGTTCTTTTCCATTCTTGCCATCCCGCCAAATATACCAATCACGTTTCGGACTGTTTACCGAAGAACGGGATTCAATAAACCACGGATGCTCATCGCTTGTATGATTGATCACCAAATCAAGGATAAGTTTCATCCCAAGGCGGTGAGTTTCCTTTAGCAGCAAATCAAAGTCCGCCATTGTTCCGAACTCTTTCATGATTTTCTGATAATCACTTATATCATATCCATTATCGTCATTAGGAGACTCGTACATTGGGCTGACCCAAATGACATCCACTCCCAAATCCTTTAAATAGGTTAACTTTGAAATTATTCCCTGTATATCGCCGATGCCATCCCCATTAGAATCCATAAAACTGCGGGGATAAATTTGATAGGCAACGGCCTCTTTCCACCATAATTTTTTCATTTTCGATCCTTTCCAATCCTATGAATTCGGCTCACTGCACGATGAACGTTCAACCAGCTGATGTGAAATAATCAGACGCTTTGTCGGTTCATTCTTATTTTCAATGGATTGAATTAAGTTTTTAGATGCTTGATACCCAAGCTGGAAGATATTGATATCCACTGACGTTAACGGCGGTTTGGCCATTTCAGCGAGAAGCACGTTATTAAAGCTGACAATCGAAATATCATCAGGAACTTTAATACCTAGCTCATCCAATGTATTCAGTACACCGAGCGCCATAAAATCATCCGCCACGACAAGTGCGGTTGGAGGCTGTTCAAGTGCCATTAATTCACGCACAGCCTCCTGCCCGCCTTCCCGTAAAAATTCTTCCTGGACAATGTAATCTTCATTTATTACAATCCCAGCATTCACTAATGCCTGTTTATATCCATTTAAACGGTCAACTGTTACCACCAGCTCCAGACTTCCGCCGATGAATCCAACTTTCCTGTGACCGTAATCAATTAAATACTCAGTTACTTCCTTTGCTGCCCGGAAATTATCATTATCAACATGGGTAATTTCCTCGATATCCCGATAAGGCTTTCCAATTAATACGAAAGGAAACTCTCTCTCTTTTAAATAGGAAATAAGCTGATCTTCAACCTTTGATGAAAGAAGAACGACTCCATCGACTCTCTTTCCCTGTACCATTTGGACAACTGCTTCTAGTACTTCTTTTTCTGACTTACCGGTTGTCATGTGGAGGGCATAATTTTTTTCCTGTGCACCTTCACTGATTCCTTGTAATACCGTTGGGAAAAAGGGATTTTGAAAGCCGACATCCTTGGAGCTGGGCATAACGAGCCCCAACGCATGCGTTGACTGGCTTGCAAGATTTCTTGCATTAAAATTTGGATGGTAGCCCAACTGTTCCATTGCTTTTTTTACTTTTTGTTTCGTTTCTTCACTAATACGTGGGTTATCTGCGATGACTCTTGACACTGTGGATGGAGCAACATTCGCTAACAGAGCCACGTCTTTAATTGTTACAGCCATTTTAAGCACCCCTCTCAAAGGGTTAAAAGTTAATTGAATCGTATTTCATATTATTATATATTTGTTACTTTTTCATCAAATTTTACCCTTTTGTTCCACCTGCCGTTAAACCGGACACAAAGAATCGCTGAAAGGATAGGAAAAGGATGGCAATTGGGACAGCAATCAACACGGCACCCGCTGCAAACGTTGTAAATTCAGCACCAAATTGTTTGGCAACAAGTTCATAAAGCCCGACTGCCAATGTGTAATTCGCTTCAGATCGAAGCAGGATGCTTGCGATAATAAAATCAGCAAAGGGTGCAATGAAAGAGAATAACGCGACAACCGCGATGATAGGTGTTGCCAGTGGCATAACAATTTGGAAAAAGATCCGTAAATGTCCGGCCCCGTCTATCTTAGCTGATTCATCCAGCTCTTTCGGAATGGTATCAAGATACCCCTTCATTAACCAGGTGTTCATCGGAATCTGTCCGCCGACATACACACAGATCAGACCTAAGTGAGTATCAATTAATCCTGTAAGCGTCGCTAAAATATAGATGGCAATTAAAGCCGCAAAGTTAGGAATCATTTGCAAGACTAAAAAGGTCATTAACCCATTTTTCCGGCCGACAAACCGATAGCGGGAAAAAGAATACGCCGTTAAACTAACGATGATAACAGTGAAAACCATCGTGAGAATACTTACTTTCAATGAATTGATATACCAGAAAATATAATTACTTTTACCGGTATCAAATAGCTCTTTATAGTGAGCAAGTGTGGCATTTTTCGGGATGATACTTGAACCAGATAAACTCTGCCCAGGATTAAAGGATGATCCGATAATCCATGCCATTGGATACAAAATAATCACAAACATTATCAGGACCACGAGGTAGGTTAAAGTTAATCGGACGAAATTTTGTCTTTTTGCAGTCATCTTACATCATATCCTCCTCTTGGAATGATTTAGTTCGCTTAAACTGCCATACCGCAACAGTGATTACGATAATCGATAGCAGCATCGTTAATGTTGCAGCCTTCGAGTATTGTGCCGATGTCATGGTTAGGCGGTAAATCCAAGAAATCAGAATATCTGTACCACCGGCATTCTGGCCTGCAACGGCCGGGCCTCCACCATTGAATAAATAAATGAGATTAAAGTTATTAAAGTTAAATGTATACTGTGTAATGATTACTGGTGCTGTAGCGAATAATACAAGCGGCAGCGTAATGTTTTTAAACTTTTGGAAATTGGAAGCACCATCAACCGTTGCCGCTTCATATAAATCCTGCGGAATGGACTGCAGGACACCTGTTGTCATCGCAAAAATAAACGGGAACCCGAGCCATGTCTGGATTAATATTAAGGCAATCCTTGTGAACAACGGTTCTGTCATCCAAGGCAGGCCATCAATTCCCAAAAATCCAAGAATATCACGGTTTATGGCACCGAAAGATTCATTGAACATCCCGGCAAAAACTAGAATCGAAACAAATGCCGGAACGGCCCAAGGTAAGATAAACACAGTGCGGATAATGGCTTTTCCTTTTACATCCTTTTGATTCACAATAATAGCAAGGAAAATTCCCAGAGCAACTTGGAAAGTGGTGGCGACGAAGGTCCAAACCAATGTCCAAGATAAAACCGAGAAGAAGGTTTGGCGCCACATATCTACTTTAAAGATATCGACAAAGTTTTTAAACAAGACCCAATCCACTAGTTTTGCCGGCGGAGAATGATAGAGGTCATAGTTGGTGAATGCGAGTAATAAGACAAAAAGAATAGGAAAAATAACGACGAATACAAGAAGTAAAAATCCTGGTGACATAATTAAGTAAGGAAAACCTGAATCGATTAAGTTTCGATACTGTTCTTTTACCGTGCTGACAGGTTCGTTATCATCGCGCTTTTGTCCAACCTTATAGGCATCGCGAAAGTTAAATAGGTAAAAACCAATTCCAAACACCAATACAATAACAGCCAAAATGCCATAAACCAGCAGGAAGATGGAATGATCCAGCTTCGGAATTTCCCCTAATGTCACTAATCCCCATAAACCGAGATTTAATAAATCCTTAAAAACAAAGATAAATGCAGCAGTCATGACAAGAAAGGCGACACCCTTCAACATTTGCTTGTTATATAGCTGGCCTAATCCTGGAATGATGGAAAGAATGAGTGCTTTTTTACGATGACTGGTTGAATAGGAATCGTTCGACATCCTACACACCCCTTTCATTTAACGATTTAATTAAGCGCTTAAGGCTTTATCAAGAAAAAAATCATTTTTTCTTCATAAAGCATCAAAACGTTTATGAATGGATAGCAGTACCCCAAAGTATTGAGGTACTGCTATCTTTCTATTACTTCGTTGAAGCAATATTTGCTTTAATTTGTTCTACTGCAGAGTCAAGTGCTGCCTTTGGCTCTGATTTTCCAGTAACAACCGTTTGAAGAGATTTCGCCATTGGATCCCAAACTTGACCCATTTCAGGAATGTTTGGCATTGGAACAGCATATTGAGATTGCTCTGCAACTGCTTTAGCCCCTTCGTTGTCCTTAATAGCTGGATCATCTAGTAACGCAACGTTTGTTGGAACTTCAGCTGTTTGTTCGAAACGATATTTAGAGTTTTCATCATTTGTAATAAATTCTAAGAATTTAGTTGCATATTCTTGGTTTTCAGAAAAAGCAGACACATGGTAACCTTTAACACCCATGAATGTCTTTACATGTTCACCGTTTGGCAATGTTGGAAGTACAGCCATACCAATGTTAATGCCTGCATCTTTATAAGGTTGGAATGCCCAAGGACCATTCATAACAGCCGCAACTTTACCTTCTTGGAAAAGACCATCTAATGCAGATCCGCCATTTTCACCAATAATACCAGCAGGGAATAAACCTTCTGTGTACCATTTTTGAATATATTGAGTACCTTCAACCGCTCCTTCGTTATTTAGGCCGATATCTTCAGCATCAAGTGCACCGCCGTTGTTTTTAAATACATAACCGCCCATACCGCCAATGATACCGTGAGCAAAATAGAAGTTATCCCAAAGAGCTAAGAAACCATAGTTTTCGCCTTTTGTAAAATCTTTAGAGAATGCATAAAGATCATCCATTGTTTTTGGAGCTTCCGTCATTAAATCTTTATTATAAATTAGGATAGGTGTTTCTGAAGACTTTGGAAGCCCGTATAATTTACCGTCATATGTTTGTGCATCGATAGAAGATTCAGAGAATCGATCGGTAACCTCTTTATCTACTGAAAGTTCTGCAATCAGGCCTTCTGTCGCAACTTGTCCGATTTGGTCATGTGGCAATGTAACGATATCCGGGCCGGTTCCTGCAGGTCCGTCTAGACGTAATTGGTCACGCATTTTTGTAGCCATTTCTACTTCTTTAACTTCAATTTTAATTCCATGTTCTTTTTCAAAATCAGCAGCCACTTTTTCCAGCCAGCCGGATTTGTCTTTATCTTCCCAAACAACAAGCTTTTCTGGCTTTGCTGTTTCTTCTGTTTTACCTGCGTCTGTCGTACCAGTAGTCTCTTCTCTCTTCGGACCACAGGCAGAAAGTACACCTAAAATTAAAACTACCAACATAAACATAGATAGTGCTTTTCTCATTTTTTCCCCTCCTGAAAAATAGGAATGATTTGTATTGTTCAAACCGGCTTTAAACGCAAACCTTTTTACAAACGCTTACATTTAGGAAAACGGTTGCACAACTTATCTTTATCATAAGGCCCATTTTTGAAATTGACAACTACTTTTTTATAAAAATATTAAATTGCCATACTTTTCATGAATTTCAATCTAAGTATTTTTTTTACATATTTTTGTACTATTGACATAGAATTATAGGTAAAATAAGCTTGAACTATCATAAAAAAATAGGGAGTGGGCTTATTTGTTAAAGGAAGTGATCTACCATCGACCGAAAGATAATTATGCATACGTTTGCACAAATAACTTATTGCATATTCAAATACGAACCAAAAGAGATGATGTAAAACAGGTAACTCTTATTTATGGAGACCCCTATAATTGGAGTCAGAAAGAATGGCAGACTGCTGCTAAGAAGATGAAAAAAAGTGGTTCTGACCAATTGTTTGATTATTGGGTTGTATCGGTTAAACCTGCTTTGAAAAGGCTGCGCTATGGTTTTCTTTTAGAAGATGAGCAAGAATCTATTTGCTTCACGGAAAAAGGTTTCTATTCGGTGCCTCCTTTGGATGATACCGGCTATTACTTCTGTTTCCCGTTTATGAATCCTATTGATATTTTTCGTGCCCCTGATTGGGTTAAAAATACTGTATGGTACCAAATCTTCCCGGAGCGGTTTGCAAACGGCAATCCAAAGAATGATCCTGAAGGGGCATTACCATGGGGAAGTGCGGATCCTTCCCCATCTAACTTTTTTGGTGGAGATATGGAAGGCGTGATAGATAGGATTCCTTATTTAAAGGAGCTGGGAATCAGCGGGATTTACTTTACCCCGATTTTCAAGGCCTACTCGAATCATAAATACGATACAATTGATTACTTAGAGATTGACCCGCAATTCGGAACAAAAGAAACTTTTAAAGAGCTTATTAGAGTCTGTCACCAAAATGGGATTAAAGTGATGCTGGATGCAGTATTTAATCATAGCGGATTTTATTTCCCGCAATTTCAAGATGTGCTTGAGAATGGAGAAACTTCCCGCTTTAAAGATTGGTTCCATACGCACGAGTTTCCATTGGTCACAGAACCGCAGCCAAACTATGATGTTTTTGCTTTTACTCCGTTCATGCCAAAGTTAAATACAGAGAACCCTGAAGTGAAAGAATATTTGCTAGAAGTCGGCCGCTATTGGGTAAGGGAATTTGATATTGACGGCTGGAGATTGGATGTAGCAAATGAAGTAGACCACGCATTCTGGCGGGATTTTCGTAAAGAGGTCAAGAGGATCAAGCCGGATTTATATATCCTGGGTGAAATATGGCATGATGCAATGCCATGGCTGCGCGGGGAACAGTTTGATGCCGTCATGAACTATCCTTTTACCACAAACATTCTGAATCTATTTGCCAAACAAACGATTACGGTAAAAGAGTTTGTTGAAAATATGACCGGGGTTATTCACATGTATCCTCAACCTGTTAACGAGGTGGCATTCAACCTTGTCGGAAGTCATGATACTCCAAGAATCTTAACCGAATGTCAGGAGGATGTAGATCGGGTCAAACAAATTTATACACTTCTTCTCACCTATTCTGGTTCACCTTGTATTTATTATGGAGATGAAATCGGTCTGACCGGTACAATGGATCCTGGCTGCCGGAAATGTATGGAGTGGGACAAAGAAAGGCAAAATACGGATTTGTTTCAACACATACAAAAACTCATTCAGTTGAGAAAACAATATCCTCTATTGGCCAATGAAGGGGAACTCTCGTTTATTTATTCAGAAGAACAAAAAAACCTCTTGGCTTTTACAAAATCCAACGAGGAAAAAATGATACTGGTGTTACTGAACACTGGTAAAGACCACATACATTACAAACTGCCGGCACACCTGCAAAATAAGCCTGCAAAAAATCTTTGGAATCAAAGAAAGGTAAGTAATTTCAAACTTCCAGGCAACGGATTTATGATAGTGGAATTTTAAAAAACAACTGAACTTAAGGGATTCAGCACGCTGAATCCCCTCTTTTTAGTTAAAAAAACAAAATGATAGATTAACCATTAAATTTTTGCACGATACTTATTTTCTTTTTCTTTCCTAACAGGTAAATACAGCATACAAGGGTGCAGCCAAGGAATCCTAACATACAAAAAAAACCATAAACAGCTGCGATATTGTATTTCTCTAAAATAAAACCGCCTACAAAGATACAAAACCAGCTTCCTAAGCCAGCACCAACTGTTGTATACAAAGATATGGCGGTGATCCTGACTTTAGGAGGAACAATATCAGTAACATATTGCAATGCGGCAGGAATCCCCAACCCATTTGCCAATCCTTGTGCAATTGTTGAAAAATAAACGAAAAAAAGCGGCGGTTCAAAATAGTAAAAAGTCCAACGCAACAGCGCTATAAAGGACGAAATCAATAGTATTTTCAATACACCCACTCTTCGAATCCACCCATTGGCAAATTTCATAATGGGAGCTTCACTGCCTGCAGCGATTAAAAAGGCGATCCCCACACCTGCGAGTGTCCCCCCTATATTCGTTATAAAAAGCCCAAAATATGAATTATTAGAAAAAACAGGTCCATATATCAAAAATGTTGCCAGTAAAAACAACGTAAACTTTGGTATTTTTACAAGTTCAGAGATGCCTTCTTTCAAGTTTACTTTTGCTGTTTCTCCTTCTTTTGGGAACTGAAAGGTCAGGAGGGCAGCGATTAATAAAATGGTAGAATATATGTAAAAGATGATGGTAAGTCCAAAGTTTTCCGAAACTCTTCCTACGATAAAAACAGATACGGCAAATCCAACTGAACCCCACAAGCGGATAAAACCATAATCATACTTTACTTTTTGAACATAGCTTAACGTAATACTATCTGTTAACGGAATCATTGAGCTTTGGAAAAATGATAAAAGGCCGATTCCTACTAATAATGCAGCATAATGGTCGATTAAATTCAGTAAGTAGCCAACTGTCACAGCACACAGAATGGTAAGAAATAATATTAACTGCGGTTTTTTTGTATAATCAGCCAAGATTCCCCAAAATGGCTGGGCAAAAATCATGACCACAGGCGGGATGGAGATAATAAAACCTAATTGAGAACCAGATAAACCAAGTTCTGTTAAATAGACAGTCAGGAACGGATATAGGGCACCAAATCCAAAATATTGCAGAAAGTAATATAACACAAACATTGTTGTTATATAGGTTTGACTTCTATTCAATTGCATAAAGATCTCACTCTTTTCTTTTTATACATTCCGAAAGAAGTTTGTATAAAAAACGTTTAGAAAAAGGAAAAATCCTTTTGACTAGCAAAAAGATTTTTCCGGTGTTATTTCTTTTACCTCTTAGACTTAAATGTTTGCTGCTTTTTTGATATCAGAACCAGTTGTTTCCGTTCCTCTTTCTTCTGCTAACTTTTGCTTGTCCCATATTCTAAAGAACGGATAGTAAATGGCAAATGCGATGGCGATATTTACCACTTGAATCGCTGCGCCTGTCCAGTGTCCGGTAACTAAGAAACCGCTTAATATAGGTGGAGTAGTCCAAGGAGGAACAATACCATTTACTTGAGCGACTAATCCCAAATCAGTTGCAAGATATGTAACAATTCCAACAGAGACAGGAGCTAAAATGAAGGGCGCCATCATTATTGGGTTCATTACAATTGGCGTTCCGAATGTAATTGGTTCGTTGATATTAAAGATTCCGGGCCCAATACTAAGGCGGCCAAGTTGTTTCATTTGCTGACTCTTTGCAAGCCATACCATCATAAATACAAGAGGCAGTGTGGCGCCAGATCCGCCGATTAAGATTAAATCGTTAAATTGATCCGTATAAATATGTGGCATATCCTTTCCTGCTGCCGCTGCATCTACGTTTTCTTGTGCCATGATCAACCACACAGGGTTCATAACCGAACCTACAATGGCTGCACCGTGTAATCCTGTTGTCCACAATAAGTGAATTAAAAGAGTAACAATGATCATACCAATTAAACTTGTACCAACTTGCTTAAGAGGGTCCTCTAAAAGAATTTGCATAATATTGTGTACGCTTCCAAAACTTCCAACGTTTTCAACAAGTAAACGGATTCCCCAAGCCGCCATTACTGCAAAGAAACCAGGAACTAATGCAGCGAAAGAACGGCCAACTGCTGGTGGAACTCCGTCTGGTAATTTAATAACAATACCTTTTTGAACAATCAAACGATAAATTTCAACGGCAACAATTGCTATGATCATTCCAACGAATAAACCATTACTTTTAAAGAAAACAGTTGGGTAAGCCGCTACTGTTGTTTCTCCGACTGTAAACATTGTAAACGGTGTTACAATAAAGTATGAAGCAAGTGCAATGGTACCTCCAGCGAGCGCATCCACTTTATAACTCTCTGCCAGTCGATAACCAACACCAAATGTCGCTATAAGCCCCATTAATTCAAAGGTGCCACGAAACGGATATAAAAGACTGTCTTTTAATTTAGGATGAGCCGTTAAGTAATCCAACCAAGCTTGAACCGGAAAGTTTGCAATGATTAAAAACAACGAACCGATAATAATGAGCGGCATTGCAAGGATGATACCGTCACGCAATGCTCCTAGATGACGTTGTGCGGCAAGTTTACCCGCAAAAGGCATTACCTTTGTTTCTAGAAATTGATTAAAATTACTCATATTTCTATTTCTCCTCCTAGTTGTTCCCTTATTAGTTTATAAAAGCGCTTACAATTATATCAACACCATTAATAATCTCTATTCAGTTCCGGTATGTAACTGGAACTGCCGCCTATTGTGACAATGTAATTCCATTACTCACTATCCATACCTCCAAAGATTTTTTATAGTTTACTAGCTTTAACTAGTAGAGAACACCTTTACTGTCTTGTTGTAATGACATAAAATAGTAGTTAAATGTAAGAATATTGAGAAAAGAACCATTCCGAAAATTCAATCTATTTTAGATAGATTCTGTCTTAAAACTAGTTTTTGGTTTCAACTAGACCTTATAACGTTATTGTAAACGCATTCATTATGTCAGGTAAATACTTTGCAAGTGTCTCGTTATTTGTTCCAAAAGATGTGTTTTGTTCCCGATTTGGAACACTGTGTTTTTACAAAGTCTATTACTCTCTTTATTAAATCTGAGTAAGTGAAAAAACTTGTTATGGAGGAATTGAATATGTTTACGAATGATGTTATTGCAACTTTTAATGACCTAGAAGTATCGCTGTATAATTATATACTCTCAAATAGCGATAAAGTTATTTATATGCGCATTCGTGACTTAGCGAATGAATCTCATGTCTCTACAACAAGCATTTTACGTTTTTGTAAAAAATTAAATTGTGAAGGGTTTTCCGAATTTAAAGTAAAGCTAAAGCTTTATTTAGAAGAAAATCCAATTGAAAATATTAAAACCTCACAACACTCATTATCAGAATTTATTGAGCGGGCTTCGAATGCCAATTTTCAATCTAATATTGTTGAAGCGGCCAGGATAGTTGCTGAATCAAAAAATGTCCTTTTTGTTGGCATTGGAAGTTCTGGTATATTGGCCGAGTTTGGGGCGAGGTATTTTTCGAGTATGGGTAAATTCTCCTTATTTATAAAAGATCCGCACTTTCCAATTGAAACCGATTATTTACATAACAGCACCGCAATATTATTGTCTGTATCAGGGGAAACTCTATCAACCATTAATCATATGAAAAAACTTAAACAGGAAGGCAGTAAAATTATCAGTATTACCAATAATAAATTGAACACAATCGCTAAAATATCAGATATTAACATCCCTTACTTTGTATCAGAGGAACGAATGAAGTCCTCTAATATAACAACTTCATTACCAGTTGTATACATTGTGGAGTCGTTAGCACGGGAAGTATACAATCTTTCCAAAAATAAGCATGATAGTTCTATCTAAAATTCCATATCTAAATAAAGAAGGTATCCTATGAAACATAAATTAATTTTGGTAGAGGGACTTCCGGGGGCTGGAAAAACAACCATATCCAGTCTGATTGATCGGCTTCTGAAGGAAATGAACATAGCATCCAAATTATATCAGGAAGGCGACTTAAACCATCCCGCTGATTTTGAAAGCGTCAGCTGTGTGGGGGAAGAGGTGTACTTTCAACTAAAGCAAAAATATTCCGGCTATTTGGATGAGAGAATGATTTTGCAAGAGGAACAACACTATTTGATCTCTTATGGAAAATTAAAACAAAAGTACCATCTGGATTTTCCTAACACCCTCTTTGAATGCTTGTCAGCAAAGGACATTTATGAATTGCCGTTTGTTGAAAATCAAAAGTGGATCCGCCAAAACTGGCAAAGGTTTAGTGAAGACGCTCTGGGGAATTCGCTCACCAATGTATTTGAGTGCTGTTTTATTCAGAATCCAGTTACAGTGGGAATGATTAAGTATGGGGTTTCGGATGAATCTGTGATCGCTTATGTTGAAGAGCTGGCTGAAATAGTTGCTGGTCTCAATCCCCTTCTCATCTATATTAACCAGGACGATATTGAAGCGACTTTTTCAAAAGCAGTTCAGGAACGGCCGAAGGAATGGTCACAAGGTTTTATGGGATATTATACGAATCAAGGCTATGGGAAAAATCATTCACTAGAAGGATTTAGCGGCACCGTTGAAGTACTAAAAGCGAGACGTCTGCTGGAGGAAAGAATCTTCAACCGTTTACAAATAAAAAAAGTGGTCATTAACAACAGCCGCTATCAGATAGACGAGGTTTGTACACAGTTAAAAAGGATTCTCTTATCAAGCTGAAATCCCCATTTTGTTAATATCTGAGTGAAAATTGTTAATAAAGTCTCTTAAACGAAAAAAGAAGGAATCAAAGTTATCCACAATGATTCCTTCTTTTTGATTTTCTTTTATCTTGGCTTTGCTTATAATTACCTGTTGATTTCCGCTTCAGGCGCTTCGCTTTCCACGGGCGATACGGTGAGCCTCCTCGGCGCTTAAGCGCCTGCGGGGTCTCACCTGCCCCGTACTCCCGCAGGAGTCTCGCGCCTTCCGCTCCAATCAACATAGTATGAAATCAACAATTGCTATTATCTTGGGTCCACATAGTCCGGATAATCGGTAATGATGCCATCTACGTTCATTTGTAGAAGGAAATCGGCAGTTTCCTGGCTCCGAACGGTCCAGGATTGGATTTTCATTCCAAGGTTGTGTACCCGGTTCACTAAATCTTCCGATACAATTCCATAACTAGGGTTAAAGTAATCGGCATAGCCAGCAAATTCGTGCAATGCTGTAACGGTAGTATGTGCCCGGCTCGAGGTTAGGACACCAATCGGCACTTTTGGAAGCAGGTTATTGGTTATTTTCATTGATTCAAAGTTAAAAGATTGAATGATGATTTTTTCATTTTGAGGTTTGTCGAGATTCCTCTCCATTAACTCTTGAGCTACTTGTGCTTCAATTCCAGGATATAGTTCGGGTGCTTTTAATTCTATTAATATACCAGTTTTTCCATGGTATCGATCAAGAATTTCATCAAAGGTAGGGATTTTTTCTCCCTTAAACTGTTCCCCTTTCCAGCTCCCTGCATCAAGACTTCTAATTTGTTCGAAAGTTAGGTTTCCTACTTTTCCAGTTCCATCTGTTGTTCGATCGACGGTGGTATCATGGATGATGACCAATTCTCCATCTTTACTTCTCTGCACATCAATTTCAATGTAATCGGCTTTCATTTCAACTGCTTTATCAAACGCAGCAATCGTGTTTTCTGGTGCATAGCCTGATGCCCCGCGGTGGGCGACGTTCTCCACTTGACGTAACTCCCCGGTTGTTTCGGCCGCAAATGCTTGCTGAAACGGGCTGAACAATAAGCCAGCCGTTAGTCCTATCCCCAATAAAGATGTTTTCATCAATCTCCTCATCTCCCCATTCTCTTTATGTAATACACTAAGAATTTTAGGGGAAGAATGTTTAGCAACTATGTGATTTCCATTGAGACTTTATTAAGAGAAAGTAAAGATTAATAGGTAAATAATCTTACACTTATTTACAAAATAAAAAGGAGCTAGATAGCCCCTTTTTTACTTTAATAGATAAACCCTTGTTTCGTAAGGCTTCAGTGTCATTTCTTTCCGCAGTTTATGATCAGCTGTTTCATAATTGTTAAGAACCAGCTGAGAAGTAGAATAAGAAACACTACTCGGAACATGGAATCGTGTTGATTTTTCACTAAAATTGTTTATCACGATCGCCTTGCGGCTGCCCTGTTGGCGGGTATACACAAACAGCGTCGGATGATTGGCTAATAATAATTTATAGGTGCCATATACAAATAACGGATTATCTTTTCTTAAGCGTATTAAATTTTTATAAAAAGATAAAATCGAGTCCGGGTCATGTAATTGGGCTTCTACATTGATTTCGCGATAATTTGGATTTACACCAAGCCAAGTATGGTCAGCAGTTGTAAAGCCCGCCATGCTGTTGGCATTCCATTGCATCGGAGTGCGGGCGTTGTCGCGGCATTGCTTCCAAATGATCGGCATAATTTCATCATGCGAGCGGCCCTTCGCAGTTTCTACTTTATAGAAGTTCACCATACCGACATCATTATAGTCCTCTATTGAAGGAAATTGCACGTTCGTCATCCCAATTTCTTGTCCCTGATAAATATATGGGGTACCTTTCATCAAGAAATACATCGCGCCAAGCATTTTGGCACTTTCTTTCCAATATTTCTTGTCATTTCCCCAGCTTGACACACGGCGAGGCTGGTCATGGTTTTCAATAAATAAGGCGTTCCAGCCTTTCCCATCAAGCCCTGTTTGCCATTTGGTTAAGTTCTTTTTCAACGCACGAACATCGACTCTGCCTTTTGCATCTTTATCCCACAGGTTTAAAAATTCGAATTGAAAAATCATATTAAAATAACCCTGTTCTTCGCCAACCCATTTATCGGCATCTTTGATTCCAACACCATTGGCTTCTCCGACCGTCATGACATCATAATTTTTAAATGTTTTTTGAGAAAGCTCTGTTAACCAGTCATCAATTCCCTCAACATTCATCATATAAGGAAAACAGGAGACATAGTCTTCATTTTCCGGGTTTGGCATATCCGGCAAGCCTGGTTCCTTTTTGATATGGGAGATAGCATCAACACGGAATCCGTCAATTCCTTTATCCAGCCACCAGTTCACCATCTCATATAAAGCATCTCGAACCTCCGGGTTTTCCCAATTCAAATCAGGCTGCCGGCTGGAGAATATGTGCATAAAATATTGATCGGTTTCTTCGTCATATTTCCATGCTGAACCGCTGAAAATCGATTCCCAGTTGTTCGGTTCTTTGCCATTTTTCCCATCTCTCCAAATGTACCAATCCCGTTTCGGGTTGTTTTTAGAAGAACGCGATTCAATAAACCATGGGTGTTCATCACTGGTATGATTAATAACAAGGTCCAGAATTAATTTCATTCCTCGGTTGTGCACCTCATGGAGAAGTTCATCAAAATCGGCCATCGTTCCAAACTCATCCATAATATCTTGATAGTCTGAGATGTCATATCCGTTATCATCGTTCGGTGATTTGAACATCGGTGACAGCCAAATCACATCAATTCCTAGTTCCTTTAAGTAATCTAATTTTGACGTAACTCCTTTTAAATCGCCAATCCCGTCTCCGTTACTATCCTTAAAACTTCGGGGATAAACTTGATAGGCAACACTTTCTTTCCACCATTTTTTATTCATATATTCACCTCTAACTTATCCTTAACAGTGTCATTTCAACTGCAGGATCAATACTAATTAATAATGTATGAGACCAGTTCATCAACCTTTCCGATAAATGAAAAACAGGTTATTCTACCCGGAAGCCGGCGGCTCATGATGCTGTTACTTTTAGATAGAATCGGTAAAATGAAGAAAAAGATAAATAGGCAATTAATGAACCGGTAAAGAACGGAAGCATAAATTGAAATGTGAATAATCCCAGATATAAAATAATTCCGTTACTAATGAGAAC
This sequence comes from Neobacillus sp. Marseille-Q6967, assembly GCF_946151075.1. Taxonomy (GTDB): domain Bacteria; phylum Bacillota; class Bacilli; order Bacillales; family Cytobacillaceae; genus Neobacillus. Next base: position 311,333 of record NZ_CAMGZB010000001.1, read on the forward strand.
AGTAAAGAAAATGACCGGGCTGCCGATGGTAATAACTAAGGTATTTTTTAATGCCGGCCAAAGCGTAAGATGGTAATGGGAAATGACCGAAAAGAAGTTAATGGTATATACATATAATAAAACTCCCATGATGAGAAAACCTGCCATCAATATCACATTTTCTTGGCTAAAATAATAATAATCTACTGCCCAGATCAACCAGGCACTTGTTAAAAGTAATCCTCCAAGAAAACTCTTTTTATAGTTTTCTTTATAAAATTTCCAATATCCGCCAATGGATGTTCCTTCTTCGTTCATCACCAAGTTTCTTGCAGCAGCAAACATTGCAGTGGTTGCCGGAAAAAATAATACTGGCAGTAAAAGAACAAGCGGTACGGCTAATAGGACAAGGACTCCATGCCTGTCTGCCAGTACCATATTGAGAAGTATGAAAATAATGGGGATATTAAAAACCAGCCATACTAAATTGATGACAGCAAACCGCATAATCCATTCACATATACGGTACAATCCACCCATTACACCGGAACTTTTTTTCATGTCTCTTCCTCCAATCCAAAAACCCCTTTAAGTAGGTGTGTCTCATCGTGTCACACAGGTACTTAAAGGGGGAAGCACTTTTTACACCGAATCTATGCCCACCACATATCAGTTGGCGTTTCTTCGATGATGACGCTTTTTAGATTTTTAACAGCTCTCGTAAATCCTTCATCTATCGACATCAGCGGATCTTCATGTTCAATACTGATAACATGATCATATCCATAAATTCTTAAGGCACTTACAATATTAGACCATTCTTGGATACTGTGACCGTAGCCTACAGAACGGAATGTCCATGCACGTGTCTGTACATTGGAATATGGCTGCATATCCGTTAATCCATACATATTGACGTTTTCTTGGTCGATATACGTATCTTTTGCATGGAAATGGTGGATAGCTCCGGCCTTTCCTAAAATCTTAATCGCTGCGACCGGGTCAATTCCCTGCCACCATAAGTGACTTGGGTCAAGATTAGCCCCAATCGCATCACATGTTGCTTCACGTAACTTAAGCATCGTATAAGGTGTGTGAACGAGAAACCCTGCATGGAGTTCCAAACCAATCTTTACCCCATTCTCTTGGGCTAGTTGACCCTGCTTCTTCCAATAAGGAATTAACTTTTCTTCCCACTGCCATTGTAAAAGTTCGGAGTACTCATTTGGCCAAGGTGTAACAGGCCAGTTAGGGAATTTCGCTCCCTCTTGATCACCAGGTATACCTGAAAAGGCATTCACCACAGGGACATTCATCAGCCCTGCCAGTTGAATCGTTTTCGTTAAGGTTTCATCTGATTCCTTCGCAAATTGTTCATCAGGTGACAGCGGGTTTCCATGACAGCTAAATGCACTGATGGTCAATCCCCGTGCTTTTACCTTTTCTAGATATTCGTTCCTTTTTTCTTTACTCTCCAGCAGTTCATCTAAAGGACAGTGGGCATTGCCTGGATAGCAGCCTGTTCCAATTTCAATCGCTTGCAATCCGGACGCCTGTACATGATCCAGCATTTCTTCAAATGTTTTTCCTGAAAATAAAACGGTAAAAACCCCTAGTTTCAACGTCGCCAACCTCCACTCTATTTATTTACTAAGCCTAACGCTACGACCTGTTTCACTGCTTTGATAGATTGCCTCAATGATTTTTGTAACTTTTAACGCTTCTTCCGGTTTTACTACTAATTCCGCCTGACCAAGACAAGCATCAATAAAGTTTTGAGCTTGTGGAATTCCTGCGTCGTCTTCTCCTAAGATGGTTTGTGCTTGTGTATTTAAAAGCATGCCGTTTTTCGCTTGATAAAGTTCAAATGGGAATACATCGATTCCGCCATTAACCCCAGAGATACTTAAATGTTCTTTATCTTCTTTTATATTTGCTGACCAAGAACATTCAAATAACAACGAACTTCCGTTTTCAAAGGTAATATAGCTGGTTACATGATCATCAACATCAAAGGTTTCATGATCAAAGCTTCCCCACTCATTTACTTGATTAGGCTGTTTACTTAAACGATTATAGGTTCTCCCCATTACCTCAACAGGTTCAGGGTTGCCGAGTAACCATAAAGATAAATCGAGCAGATGGCAGCCGTAATCAATCAAACTGCCGCCGCCTTGCAATTCTTTATTCGTAAAAACACCCCAGCCCGGAACTTTACGTCGTCGTAACGCCTGGACTCTTGTGACAAGCGGATCGCCTACTTCGCCACTTGCCATTGCCAGTTTCGCTGCCTGCGCCTGTTTCTTATGACGATAATGATAAGCAATGGATAAAACCTTATCATTCTTTTTGGCAGCTTCCACCATGGCTTCACATTCTTCTACAGATATTGCCATCGGCTTCTCACATAAAACATGTTTACCTGCTTCAAGAGCGGCAATCACTATTTCGGCGTGAAACTTATTCGGTGTACAAATGGTAACAGCATCTACCTCATGAAACATCTCTTTATAATCATCAACAAATACATGCGGAATCCTATTTTTCTCTGCAACTTCACGTGCGCGGCTTTCATTTAAATCATGAACAGCCGTGATGGTTACTTTATCTTGCAATTTAAAAAATACAGGAATATGTCTTTGCTGGGCAATGCCGCCAACCCCGATAATTCCCATTCTTAATTTGTTCATGCCTGCACCTTGCTTACTTTTGTAATTTGTTTCGTTTCGTTAGATTCAATCGCTGCAATAATGACTTCTAATGATTTTTTACCTTCCTCACCGCTAATAGCTGGTACATTGTTAGTTTCAATGGAGTGAACGAAGTTTTCAATAACATGGGTATTCTTTTGGCCGCCCTCATCATTGGACTGGATTTTCCCTAGTTCATAACGAACGACTTCGCCATTTTTATATTGAACAATCAAAGAATAGTTTGGATCATCTTCTAATCGTAAAATGGCTTTTTCACCGTAAATAATGGTTGAGTTGTCCTCTCCCGCTGTGTACGCCCAGCTGGCAGCAAGGGTTCCGATAATGCCGTTTACTGTTTTTAAAATAAACACAGCATTATCATCCACATCCGTGCCTTCTTTTGCACTGGTCTCAACAAAGCTTGCCACCTCAACAAATTCTTCACCTAATAAGTAGCGGAGCAGGTCAGCTTTATGTACACCTAAGTCCCCCATCGCTCCAATAAAGGCTTGTTCCTTCTTAAAGAACCAGCTTTCTTTTCCATCTACACTCCATGATTCTGGCCCGCCATGGCCAAATGCCGTTCTAAAGCTGTAAATCTTTCCGACTTCGCCCGCTTCAATTAACTGTCTCGCTTTAACGTGTGAAGGAACGAAACGTTGATTATGGGCAATCATTAACTTCTTGTTATTATTCTGAGCCGCTTCAATCATTTGATCCGCTTCTTCTCTTGAAGTGGCCATTGGCTTTTCGCATAATACATGACAGCCTGCATTTAACGCAGCAATCGATACTGGTGCATGAAGAGCATTCGGCAGACATACGCTGACTGCATCTACTTTTTCATTCGCTAATAACTCTTCGTAACTTGTATATGCTTTTGCATTATATTTTTCAGCCATTTCATTCGCGCGGCTTTCCACGATATCACAAACCGCTGTAATTTCTACTCTAGGGTGAGCATGATATTCTACTAAATGTCGATGTCTCGCAATACTTCCACAACCAATAACAGCTACTTTTAATGTCATTATTCTCCCTCTCCTTTTTTGCTAAACTTTTAATTAAACCATTGTTTTTTCAGAAATTGTTTCTAATGGTTTTGCATTTCCATACACAGGTACGGCGGTTTTAGAAGGTTTCACCCAGTTTACGCCGTTTTTGATAACACGTTGAATTTCTTCATTGTGGTAGGTTTTATAGGTTTCATGGCCAGGACGGAAGTAGAAGATTTTTCCTTGACCGCGTTTATACGTGCAGCCGCTGCGGAATACTTCGCCGCCTTCAAACCAGCTGATAAAAATTAATTCATCTGGACTCGGGATGTCAAAATGTTCACCGTACATTTCTTCCTGCTCTAGTTCAATATATTGCCCTAGACCTTCTGCAATTGGATGTGTAGGATCTACTACCCAGATTCGTTCTTTTTCACCCGCCTCACGCCATTTAAGGTCGCAGGATGTTCCCATTAACTTTTTGAAGATTTTTGAAAAATGTCCTGAATGTAAAACGACTAAACCCATACCTTCCAGTACTCTTTTGTACACTCTTTCGACAATTTCATCTTTTACTTCATCATGAGCTTTATGGCCCCACCAAACCAGTACATCTGTTTCTTTCAGTACTTCTTCTGTTAAACCATGATCAGGCTCATCCAAGGTTGCTGTTTTTACATTAACTTGACTGTCTTGCAGGAATTCAGCGATGGTGCCATGAATCCCATTTGGATAATTATTAGCTACTACTTGGTTGGTTTTTTCGTGGCGATTTTCATTCCATACTACTACATTCATGTGTACATTCTCCTTTTTTATATAAAATACATAACAACCATACCCGCAAACGTTTGCATAACTGTGTATAAAAATACAAATTAAATCGAAATCTCTGCTATTTGATATTCCCTGCACGATTCTCTTTCTATGATATTGGCAGGAATAATAATTCTTTTATTGACCGTTGATGGCTCTTTGATCTGCTCAATCAGGCAGCGAGCCGATTCATATCCCAACTGGAATGTTTGGATATCTACCGATGTTAACGGCGGGGTTGATAGTTTAGAAATCATCGTATTATTAAAGCTCAAAATACTAATATCTTCAGGAACTTTAATATTCATTTCTCTTAAAACCAATAAAACAATAAAAGCATTTAAGTCATCTGTTACCACTAATGCCGTCGGACGCTCTGCTAATTCCAAGATTTCAGAAATCGCTTGAGTTCCTAATTCCCTGTCATAAGGAAAGTTCTTAATATATTGATCTTGAACTTCTATATTATTCTCTCTTAGTGCCGCTAAGTATCCGTTTAATCGGTCTTCTGTAACCTCAAACCTGCGATCTCCGCCAATAAATCCAATACGCCTGTGACCAAGCTTAATAATATAGTTTGTCGCATCTCTTGTTGCTTGAATATTGTCATTATCGACATACATGATCTGATTTGGCTCGAGTACAGGTTTCCCTATCACGACAAAAGGAATTCCCGACTCCATTAAAAAGGGAACTACTTTATCATCCCTTTTCGAATACATGACAATCACACCATCGACTTTCTTACCTTGAACCATTTTAATAGTATCTTGGTAAATATCTTCCTCTGTTTCCCCTGTGGTCAGACACAGACTATACCCTTGTTTATGGCAAAGTGCACTGATCCCGCTTAGTACTTCTGGAAAAACCGGATTTAATAGCGATTGGCTTGTTGAATTTTTCATGACAATCCCGATAGTCTGTGAAGATCTTTGGACTAAATTTCTAGCATTAAGATTTAAATGGTAGCCCATTTCTTCCATAATCTTTCGAACTTTTCTTTTCGTTTTTTCACTTATTTCCGGACTATCCGATATGACACGTGAAACAGTGGAGGGAGCAACATTGGCTTTTTTCGCAACATCTTTAATTGTGACTGACATTTTCTCTTCTCCCTAATAGAATCTGTAAAAAGAAAGGGATACACATTGTCTCTCTTTAATGTTGCCCTGATGAACAACATCACTTGTTCCCCATAAGAGGTTTCGAAAATGCCCTTATTTAACGGCACCTTCGGAAACACCTTTAATAATTTGTTTTTGTGCAAAGAAATAAGCAATGATAACTGGAATAATCGCAATCGTTAATCCCGCTAAGGCTAAATGCCATTGCTTTGTAAACTGTCCAAAGAAGAAGAACATTTTCAATGGTATGGTCGCTGATTCTTCTTTTAATACTAGCGATGGTAATAAAAAGTCATTCCAGATCCAGATGACATTTAAAATTCCAACTGTAACAGAAATTGGCTTTAATAATGGGAAAATAATATGCCAAAACACTTGGAATTTATTCGCTCCGTCAATATAGGCAGCCTCATCTAATGAATTGGAGATACCTGTCATTGCTCCGTGATATAAGAAGATGGATAAACTGCTTCCAAATCCCAAATACATAAAGATTAATCCTACACGATTGAGCATTTCAGCCTGGCCAAAAATCGAAACCAGTGGAATCATAACCGATTGAAAAGGAATCAGCATGGCGCCAACAAAGAGGAAGAAGATGATTCCGCTAAGCTTACTCTTGTTTCGTGCCAATGCATAGCCAGCCATTGATGAAAAGAGAATAATCACTCCTACACCCAAAATCGAAATGATAAGAGAGTTGACCAAGGAGTTAATAAAGTCTAAATGATCGAAGGCTTCAATAAAGTTATCCATTGTCACCTCATCTGGCATTCCTAGTACATCTTGGAAAATTTCTCTCTTTGTTTTGAACGCATTGACAAGCATGAGATAAAACGGTGATATCCATAGAATCGCAAGCAGAAGGCCGAAAATTTCAAGCACAAACCGACTAATTTTCTTCTTCTTCATTACATTTCGACCTCCCGTTTCTTATTATAGTAAACCTGTGTTAACGCAACAGCTGCTACAAGGATAAGGAAGACAACACCCTTTGCCTGAGCAAAAGCCATTTGATTTTCATTAAAGGCCGTTTTATAAATTTCCATCGCCACCATTTGTGTGGAGTTAAATGGTCCCCCGCCTGTTAATGATAAGTTTTGGTCATATATTTTAAAGGAGTGTGATACGGTCAAAAACATACTTACTGTGAAGGCAGGTGCCACTAGCGGGAAAATGATATTTTTAAAGCGTTGAAAGCTGTTTGCCCCGTCAATTTCAGCTGCTTCCAGCAAGTCTTTTGGTATATTCTCCAAATAGGCAATGTAAATAATCATAATGTAACCAGCCCATTGCCAGCAGTTTAGGATGATAAGTCCCCAAAAGCCTGTTTCCGTATTCGATAACCAGCCTTTTAAAGCTTCAATCCCCAGCAAATCGCCAATACTGCTGAAGGCACTTACAAAAATAAACTGCCAAATGAATCCTAAGATTAGCCCGCCAATTAAGTTAGGCATAAAGAATATAGTTCGTAAGAAGTTGCTTGATTTTAGTCCCTGGGTAACTAATAAAGCCAGCCCTAAACCTAAGAAGTTAAGTAAAATCACCGATACAACGGCAAATTTAATCGTAAACCAAAGGGAAGCTCTAAATTCCTCTTCCTTAAACAAATCAATATAATTGGCAAAGCCTAAAAATTCTGTTGCAGATAAACCATTCCAGTTAGTGAAGGAATAATAAAATCCATAGAGTAATGGGATGATGACCACGAGTCCTAAACCTAATAGAACCGGCGTCAAGAAAATCCAAAACGATAGATCCCGATTTCTCACTATATACCCCCCGATACATGTCCCGTCACGAAAAAGTTCCGGGATTATTTTTGAAGCAAAAAAATCTGAAGTTAGATAGTAATCTTATAAAATAGCTAACGAAGCTCGAAAATTCTCGCTTCGTTAGCCATTTCCTTACTATAGTGATCAGCTAGTTTATAACCATGCTGCCGACTATAACTTGGTGATTCTAGCCTTGTCCCCTATTGACGAGATTTCTCCCATGATTCTTGGGCATTTTTAATTGCTTCATCCCAAGAACTTTCGCCGCTCAAGTATTTCTGCATGTTAACAGCTAATACTTCTTCCTGCCATCCAATTGGAGATCCTAAGAATACCCATCCGATTGTGTTGCCTTCTGAAGCGTACTTGTAGATTTCCTGTGAAAGTGGATCAGCAATTTTTGCTGTGTCATAGCCTTCGTATGCAGGAATAAATTTAAAGTCTTCCATAACAGCTGTTTTACCTGCATCAGAAGTGTACATCCAGTCTAAGAATTCTTTCGCTGCAGCTACTTCTTTTTCATCGCTCTTCTTGTTAACTGCCCAATACATTGGAACACCTACAGGAAGTTTACCTTCAAAGCCTTCAACAGGGATTGGAATCATTCCGATATTTTTTTCTGCATGTTCAGGATCGATATCATAGATAGAGTTGTATGTCCAGTTACCTTGCTGGATCATGGCTACTTTACCTAATGAGAATAACTGCTCAACCTGCTGTGAATAGTCAAGGCTTAATACCGGTTCAACAGAATATTTTGCCTGTAAGTCTAACATTCTTTTTAGTTCTTCAGACTTTGTAAACGGAGCAGATTTCGCATTAAATGCTTCAAGAACGCTGTGGTTGAAATCTGGCGCCATGTAAACGTTTGCTAAATGGTTTCCAATAACCCAAGTTTCTTTAGCCGCTAACGCAAATACTGCATCTAAACCTAGTTCTTTCTTCTTGCTGTCTAATGTCTTAACCGCTTTTTCTAAGTCTTCGTATGTTTTAATGGAAGCAGGGTCAATTCCAGCCTCTTTAAATACCTTTTTATTGTAGATATATCCATAACCTTCTTGGTTAAATGGCAATCCTAGAATTTCTTCTCCATCTTTTACACTGTCAAGGGTACCTTCAAGTGCTGCACCTGCTGCTTTTGTTTCTGAAAGGTCTGCAAGATAGTCTCTGTAATCTTCAACATCAGATGGTCCGCCTACGTTAAAAATGTCCGGCTCATCTCCAGCAGAGAATGCTGCTTTTAATGACGCACCATAGTCATTTCCGCCGCCAACGGTTTTAACATTTATATCTACATCTGGATTTTCTTCTTCATATTTCTTAACAAGATCTTCAAATTGGTTTTTAAATTCTACTTTGAATTGGAAAACATCAACCGTTACTTTATCACTTGTATTCGCTTTCTCTTCACCGGAAGATGAACATGCTCCTAATACAACGCTAGAAGCTAATAATGTTGAGAGAAGACCAGCATAAAACTTTTTACTCTTCATTCTTTTTCCCCCTATAAATACTAGTAATTTTAATATTTTTCACACGAATTCGTTTGCGTAAATTCGTGCAAAAGCACGTAGGGTAAACGTTTTCAAAATAGGTTTAATTTAAAGTTAATGAAAAAATCCCTTATAAAACTTGTAAAATTAACCTATTAATCTTCGAATACATTTTCGAAAACGTTTGCACTAAGTGGATGAACCTATCTTAACACATCGTTCAAAAAGTTTTCAATATTTTTTTCTTATAATTTTTTTTATAAATTCGCTCATACGATTTAATATTTACTAGAATGTTGTTAAACTGCGTGACATTCCTTATATTGACCTTATCGTTTATGATGGATTTAGGAAAGGTTTAACAATCACTTTTAAAAAGATTGGGAGGGATTTCTATAAATAAATTGAATGGACATATTGCAGTTGTTACAGGAGTAAGTCACGGAAAAGGGATTGGAGCAGCTATCTGCGAAAAGCTGGCTAGCGAAGGCAGTGATATTTTCTTTAGCCACTTGGATGCTGATGCTGATTGGATTTCTGATTTTAAATCCAGTATTAAAGAAATGGGAGTTAGGTGTGCTGCGAAAGAAGTGGACCTATCAGAACCAGATGCACCGGTTAAGCTGCTGGATGCAGTATCGGCTGAACTTGGTCCACCTTCAATTTTAGTGAATAATGCCGCCTATTCAGTAAATGATGGCTATCAGGCATTAGATGCCAAAACTATCGATGACCATTATGCTGTCAATATGAGGGCTACTATTCTTTTGAGTGTGGAATTTGCCCGCCGATTCAAGCAAAATAACAATCGGATGGGAAGAATTATCAACCTAACATCAGGCCAAGCGCTAGGACCGATGCCCGATGAGCTCGCCTATTCTGCAACCAAAGGGGCCATTTCTGCCTTTACCCTTTCCTTGTCTGCAGAACTTGCCCCACTGGGGATTACCGTTAATGCTGTAAACCCAGGTCCTACGGACACTGGCTGGATGACGGAAGAATTAAAACAGCAGTTATTGCCGAAGTTTTTGATTGGCCGGATTGGCCTCCCAGAAGATGCAGCCCGGTTAGTGGCTTTTTTGGCAAGTGAAGAAGCACAGTGGATTACGGGACAAATTATTAATTCAGAAGGCGGATTTTTAAGAAGTTAAAAAGCTCCTAAAGAGTTCCGTTTTGAGGTACTTTTTCTATAAAATAAGCACAACATGACAAAGCAATTGGTATAAAAAAGTAAAGCTCGCCCTCAGTATGGGCGAGCTTTAACGTTTATATATATTTGTAAGAAATATTTTATTTTACCAGCATTTCTGATTTATCAATTATAACTTCTCTATTCTTCCAGTTTCTTAACCAAACAATTATTTTATCCTTTAATTCAGAGTCAACAGGTTGTTTAATAGATTTTTTATTATTATTCATGATTTTGCTCATGCTGTATTCAACATCTGTTTTACGAAGCATATGAGTCATGTCTTGAATATTATGTGTTTCACATTCACCTTGAACTAGTGCTCTGATCTTTTCTAAATCGCTGACCTTTACGTTTACATCCTTCGTTCCGGTAATCGCTAGAACAGGACAGGTGACTTTTTGTAACGATTGGGATACGTCAAATTGTGTATGCTCTCGATTCCATTTAGCGTTAATTTTTTTCCCTTTATACTTAATAACCGGCTCATCTGATGCTTGCAGCGCCTTAAATAAGGCATCATTCATTTTTGTAATTTTTTCATCTACTTTTAATACTCTAAGTAACCACCCTTGAAATCCTTTTACAGATTTTATATCCTTCATCATTTCCTCACGCTGCCATTTCATTGTTTCTGCTAAAGGTTCAGCTGTTCCGGCAAGAAGAATCATCCCGTTGACTGGAACTTTTTCATTCACGAATGGTGCAAGAATGCTTCCTTCGCTATGTCCTAGTAAAATCACATTCTCTGGTTCTATGTTTGGATGCTCTTTAGCAAATTCTAATACAGCCTGTGCGTCGTCAATTAAATCGTACACCCCGGTTTCATAATAGTCCCCTTTACTTGCTCCAACGCCCCTTTTATCATAACGGATACTAGCAAACCCTTCTGCAACAACTAGATCACTTAATTCCTTAAAAACATTCATTGGCATTCCCTTCGCATTCGAATCGCGGTCTATTGGACCACTTCCGTGTACCATAACAACTAGTGGATATTTTTCAAGTCCTCCTTCTGGCAGAGTTAATGTGGCTGCTAATAGATATTGCCCTTCTATTGTCACTTCAATCTCTTTACTCACCATTTCATCATCCTAATTTATTATTTATCGTCTCTTTATTGATATTTTTTTAACTACAGATAATACGTCTAAGTTTATAAAATCGTTCAATATTTTTTGAATTCTTAGCTAAACTAAGCTGTTATTTCAATTTTTTAAAATTGTATTCTTAGGGCCAAGTTTCTTGATTTTCATAACAATTTTAAAATTTTGTTGGTGAGACGAGTTCTATTTTTATTCTGTCAGGGTCTTCGAAGTAAACGGCATAGTGCTGCGGACCGCCTGCGTAGGGGTGTTTATCCAGATATAAAATTTTTACACCTTTTAGTTTTAATTTTTCCGTTATGTCATCCACCTGTTCCCTAGAAACGGCTTGAAAAGCCAGATGATTGAGCCCCACCCTGCAGCGATGATATGGTATATCCAAGAATCTCTCTTCCGCTTGAACAAACACAAGATACGTGTCTGCAAACTTCCAGCTGATTCCGGCGTCCCATTTTTGATACTGCTCATAACCCAATTCCGTTAAAAACCAGCCCCAAAATTCAGTGGATTTCTTTAGATTTGAAACATAGATTTCTAGATGGTGTAGCATAACTATAACCCCTTAACTTTATAAAGTTGTATTTAATCGAACAAATATTGAAATGGATTCGCCGGACACGAAACGGTCTCTTTCGTTACCGTTCCTTTTCAAATTGGATTCTGCGGGTAGAAAGTCAATCTGAGACGAAAAAAGCCGGCAGCCCTAAATGGCTTACCGGCGCTATTCTCATCTTAAAGTTTCTCTCCATTGGTAGCAATAACGTCTTTATACCAGAAAAATGATTTTTTCTTTGTACGATCTAAAGTACCACTGCCGTCATCATGCTTATCAACATAGATGAAGCCGTAACGTTTGGACATTTCTCCTGTTGAAGCACTAACTAAATCAATGCAGCCCCAGCTAGTGTAACCCATTAGTTCCACACCGTCTTCAATTGCTTCAGACATTGCTTCAATATGTTCACGTAAATAATCAATTCGATAGTCATCATTAATGGAACCATCTTCTTCGACTTTATCATAAGCCCCCAAACCGTTTTCAACCACGAAAAGTGGGATTTCGTAACGGTCATAAAGCTTGTTTAAGCTATTGCGCAACCCGATTGGGTCGATTTCCCATCCCCAATCACTTGCTTTTAAGAATGGATTTTTCACACCGCCAATAATATTGCCTTGTCCTTTTTCTTCAGGAGTTTTCTCTTTTTTCTCGGTACGGGACATATAATAACTGAACCCGATATAGTCGACAGTGTGTTTAGCGATTAATTCTAGATTGCCTTCTTGTATTTCTAATTCAATACCATGTTCTTTAAAGTAACGCTTAATGAACGCTGGGTAATGTCCGCGTACTTGAACATCAGCACAGAAATAATTGAAATGGCGTTCTTCCTGGTGAGCAAACATCACATTTTCAGGATTGCAATCAAATGAATAGGTCGGAGCATAAATAATCATACAACCAATCTGTGACCCCGGAATAATTTCATGACAAGCTTTTACCGCAATACTGCTTGCAACAAATTGATGATGGAAAGCCTGGTATGTAGGCTGGTAACGATCTGATTCTTCTTTAATGGAGAACCCGAGACCCATAATCGGCATTACCAATCCACTGTTAATTTCATTAAAAGTCATCCAATATCTTACTTTATCTTTATAACGATTGAAGATCGCATTCACATATCTTTCGAAGAAAGTGACAACTTCGCGGTTTCTCCAGCCGCCATATTCTTTTACTAGATTGACTGGCATTTCATAGTGAGAGATTGTTACAACTGGTTCGATATCGTACTTACGTAATTCGTCAAATACACGGTCATAGAATGCCAAGCCTTCTTCGTTCGGTTCTAACTCGTCGCCATTTGGGAAGATTCGAGTCCAGGCAATTGACATTCGGAACGCCTTGAAGCCCATTTCCGCAAATAAAGCGATATCTTCTTTGTAAAGGTGGTAAAAGTCAATTCCTTCATGGTTTGGATACGTGTATTTACTCTTATCAATCTCAAAATTAAATCCTGGATTTGCTAAGATTTTTAAGCGCTCTTTTCCTCCTGGCAGGACATCGGCAATATTTAATCCTTTATTGCCTTCATGGAAGCCGCCTTCCATTTGATTCGCAGCAGTTGCACCGCCCCATAAAAATCCTTCTGGAAATCTCTTTTCATTAACAGCCATTGAATTCACCTCAAAATTTTTAAACGTCTTCGTTTAAGATTCGTTATAATCATATTATTTATGTTATAAAGGGGGGAAGAAAAAATCCCCGCCTTATACTAACAACGCCATAAATGCTTCATCTGTATCGACTTTACCTTCTTTAATAGGTTGAATCGTTTGATATCGGTCAGGGTTTGTAATAATTACAGGCGTAATCAAATCATAGCCTTCTGCTTTAATTGCATCCATGTCAAATGTCACTAATGTGTCACCGACATCGACGGGATCGCCATCCTTTACGTGTGCTGTAAAATGTTTACCTTCCAGCTTAACTGTATCTAATCCAACGTGGATTAAGATTTCGGCCCCGTTATCACTAGTAATTCCGATAGCGTGCTTAGTTTTGAAAATCGTCGTGATTTTTCCGCTGACCGGAGATACTACCTTCCCTTCTTCTGGCACAATCGCAAATCCTTTACCCATAATTCCGCTGGAGAATGTCGCATCATTTACTGCAGATAATGGTTTTACTTCCCCTTTGATCGGGCTGTATAACTTTTCAGCAGCTACAATCAAATCTGTTTTTGTATCATCTGCGTTTACATCAGTAGATTCGGTTGAAGCTTGCTCTTCATTATTTTCCACATCTTCAAATCCCATAACATAAGCAGCAATCGCACCAGCAGCAAACGCAATCGGGAAACCTAAAGCGGCTAATACAAATGTTTCACCGATAAAAGAAGTGATACCTGGTAAACCGGCATTACCACCAAGAATGTAATATTTTACACCAAGGGCACTATAGTAAGCTCCCCCTACTGCACCACCAACGAGACCTCCAATAAATGGTTTTTTTAGACGCATGTTAACGCCATACATCGCCGGCTCTGTGATACCCATTATGGCAGTCATACTTGTAGTCATCGCAAGTGATTTAAATGACTTATTTTTCGAACGCAGAGCAACCGCAAATGTTGCACCAGCCTGCCCCATATTAGCCATAAACATGGAAGCAATGATGTAATCATAACCATTTGTTGCAATATTGTTCATTGCAATTGGTAAAAACGCATAATGCATACCTGTCATAATAATTAATGACCATGTGCCGCCTAAAATTAAACCTGCGAATATACCGCCATGTTCAAATAATGCGCCGACTCCTAATGATAACCAGTTTCCAATGAAGGAACCAAGAGGTCCTACTGCAATTAAAGTTACGGGAACAACGACCAAAAGTGTTAATGTCGGTACCAGAATGAGTTTAAACATACTAGGTATAATACGGTCGACCCATTTTTCAACATAAGCTGCAATCCAAATGGCAAGTAAAATCGGAATAACAGTAGAAGAATACGTAACAGCTGTTACAGGTAAACCTAGAAAAGCAACTTTTTCACCTGAACTTAATAAAGCCGTTAGGTTTGGATATAAAATGGCCGCCCCAATTGATGCTGCAACATAGACGTTACTTCCAAACTTTCTCGCAGCACTAAAGGCCAGTAAAATGGGCAAGAAGTAAAAAGCTCCGTCACCAATGGCATTTAAAATGATATAAGATTGACTTTCAGCTGTAAGCCATCCAAATGTCAAAGCGATTGCGAGTAACCCTTTGATCATACCCGCTCCGGCAATGGCTGGGAGAATTGGTGTAAATGTACCTGAAATGACGTCAAAAATACCATTAATCACATTCTTTTTACCGGATTTTTGTTTATTTCCTTCGTTTTTAATCGAGCTGTTTCCTATGATGGCATTATAAACCTTTGGAACATCGTTACCGATGATAATCTGAAATTGGTCACCACTTACATTTGTCCCCATGACGCCTGGGACATTTTCTATTTTTTTACGATCTACCTTACTTTTATCGTGTAAGTTAAAGCGCAGTCTAGTCATACAGTGAATAACATTTTGTACATTTTCTTCTCCGCCAATATGATCGAGAATTCCTTTGGCCGTTTTGTTGAAGTCCATTGTCTTATCCTCCTTTTTTTCCAAAAAAATAACCTGAGTAACAGAAATGGACAAAAATAGACCCATTTTCGCGCTACTCAGGTTTTGCCTGCTTTACCAGTAACAATCCTGTTTAAACATGTTTAGTTTGTGTTACAGGATCATCTCGTCTCATGAAAACAAAAAAACCTAAATTGCGCGTCAAAAGATATGACACTACAATTTAGGTTTTGCCTGCATAATCAGTAACAATCCTATTAAATAAATTAATATTAATTTGTAAAATTATGATAGCATGCGCTTTCATTTGTTGTCAACGCTTTCTTACAAAAAAATTAATGGATTCAACTTCTATTAACGACTCTCTCAATATGAATCGATAGGTATGCCATTTCTTCTTTTGTAAGATCATGGCCATATTCATTCTTGATATAAGCGCTTATTTTTTTGACACAGGCAAAAGCCTCTTTGTGCTTCTCCTTAATCATTTCATAAAGGAAATCATCTTTACTATCTAAGGTTGAGCCGCTAAAAAGCCGCTGGGCAAAAAACTTTAAATGAGTTAGAAAACGAAAATAATTTAAAGATTCTTCATCAAGATCAATTTTAAAATGATATTTCACGATATTCAGGACATCTTGGATTAATTTTGTGATGTTTACAATGTTCGGCATTTCTTCATTTAGTTCTGCATTCACAACATGCATCGCAATAAATCCGGCCTCATCTTCCGGAAGAGAAATTCCAAGCTTGTTTTGAATCATCTTCAATGCTTCTAATCCAATCATAAACTCATCTTTATAAATTCTCTTAATTTCCCAGAGCAAGGCATTCGAAATCTGCAGTCCTTTTTGATGTCTTTCAATTGCAAACACGATATGATCGGTTAAAGCAACATAAATACTATCATTTAATTTTTTGCCAAGTGTTACTTTGGCATGGTTGATGATTTCTTCTGAAACCGCCATATACTCTAACGGGATGTCATACACTAAACTTTTAAATTTTTCTGAGACATCCTTATTTTCCAGACGGAAGGTCTTCTCTATTTTTGATTCATCCACCACATCACCTGGACGTTTTTGAAAGGCAATCCCTCTGCCCATAATGACCAATTCTTTATTCTGTTCGTCCAAAACACTTATCACATTATTATTGATTACTTTTCCGATTTTCATCTTATTCACCTTTTTACGGAATATTTAGTAATTATAAAAATAAAAACCTAAGACTAGTCATATAGTCTTAGGTTTTGCCTGATTAGTCAGTAACAATCCTAAATTTAAAATAAATTCTATCACCTTTTAATAAAGCACGCAATGAATATTCAAACACCCTATCAGATTTTATCTAACTCCTCCAAAAACGCAGGGCGCCTATAATGCTGTTGTTTCAGTTCTCCAATTAATTTATGGGACTGAATCGTGCCGCATGCCTTTTTATAAGTTTTGATGATTTTGCAAACATCCTTATATCCCCTTCTCTCTGATGCCTCTTTAGCCTCTCTTATTATATAGCTGCGGAACAGTTCATTCACATCCTCGAGGTAGTGATCTACCAAATAGGGGAATAGTTCTGTTACATAGGAAGGGCGTTCCCGGCAATATTCTAAGATGTGAGCAGACATATTTTCTGCTTTTATAATATCTAGATAGCTCCTAAAAGGATTTTCTATATAGCGGTCAACGATCGTATTGAGCACTTCCTCCCATTCCGCTGGAGAATAAAGTGCTTTTAGTTTTTCATAATAATCAAACTTATTATCTTGTACTAGCAGTTCAAATGCCAATTGTCGCTGCTTGTCCGCATCTCCCATCGCTTCATACGCCTTATATCTGTATTCCTTCCACTGATGGACCAGACCAGGTAACTCTTTGTTGACTTCTTCTCCCTCCAAACAGAGGTGAATGACCTTTTCATAATTACTTTTATCTAGCTCCATCTCAATTGCTTTTTCGCGGAAGTCACTGAATTGAATGTTCTCATAAATAAATTTCTTTGCCTTTTTAGGGCCATCACATTTTTCGATAATTTTAAGTTGCAGGAGCCTTATCTGCTTTTGATCAAATCTTGCACTCCAGGAATTATCTACTTTTTGATAAAGTTCATCCAGCTGTTTTTCAAGTTTTTTTCTGAGGTCTTTCACCTCGGAAAAATATGTACATATGTCTAATAACTCAAATCGCCATTCGCTCCAGCCATTAAAATGTGCTTTCATCGCTTCTTTCATGATTAAATCAAAAAATTGCTTTTGCTCCTTTTCATCGAGGCTTTCCTGCGATTGGACCGCATCGTTTATCGTGTTAAACGCACGATTGATGATGATGCTGACATTTCCGTTTGAATCGTCTCCATAATCTAGCAATTTTATGACAGGGGAGAAAATTAAGAGCGACAGTGTGACCGCAATCTTCGCATCATCTTTTTCAATTTTTTCCCGCGCCTTTTCGAGGGTCATTTCCGCTCCCTGCAAGGCAAAGTTCATACGATTCCATGGAATAAAACCGTTTTTTTTCGCTTTCGTAATATACTCCCGGATCAGCTTCTTGCTTTCTGCGACTTCGTCCCCGTTATTCGCAAACATAAAAAGTAACCGTTTTTCGATATCGGGGTCATCATCGGAAAAGTTCAAAATGATTTTGATTAATTCTTCCTTACTTTGTGTTTCTAAAATGGATTGCAAAGGATTGTTCGATTCCATAATTATCCCTCCAGACTCCAGAGAAATACTGATGTCTTCATTGTATCATCTTTATAAAAAAAATTTGCCTGCCTTTGAACAAGGCAGGCAACAAACTTATATTCCTCTCCCACCATCTACATTAAAGATGGTTCCTGTTATTTTTTCTGCATATTTCGAGCAGAGGTAGAGAGCGGCCTCTGCTATATCTTCAGGCTCAATTAGCTTGCCGAGTGGAATACTGCTGATAAAAATATCCTGTTTTTGCCGCTCGGGTTCCGCATCCTGTTCGGGGACAAACTTTCCAAGCATTTCGGTGTTCGTTGGACCAGGATTAATGGCATTGACCCGGATTCCATAAGGGGCAAGCTCTAATGCGAGTGCCTTGGTTAAGACCACAACGGCTCCTTTAGACGCGCAGTAGGCATTCAATCCCGGTCTGGCACGTTCAGAGGCAATCGAGGCGATATTCAAGATGCTCCCTTTCTTTTGTTTTTTCATATAAGGGACTGCATATTTGGCTGTTAGAAATACAGATTTTGTGTTAACGTTCAAAAGCCGGTCCCACTCTTCTTCTTCCAGGTCTTCAATCGGGGTAAAAGCTTGCGGCAGACCCGCGCAGTTGATGACAATATCAATTCTGCCGGTTCGTTCCCCAACGGTTTGCACCAGCTTTTTGACTGATTGCGCCTTGCTGACGTCCACCCCAAAGGCTACGGCCTCACTGCCCGTTTTTTCCTCAATGATCCTTACGGTTTCTTCGGCTGTATTCACGTTGATATCGACGACCGCAATTTTTGCACCTTCTCTAGCAAAGTATAATGCCATACTTCTGCCCATTCCTGCACCAGCACCGGTAATAATCACTACCTGGTCTTGTAAAAGCATATGTAACCTCCCTTATAGATTGATTACAACCATCCGTTCTTCTGTCATTTCTTCTATTGCATAGCGAGGGCCTTCTTTTCCTATACCGCTGTTTTTCACACCGCCATACGGCATTACATCATTTCTATACGTTGAAACATCGTTGACGATGACCCCGCCGTATTCCAATTCCCGAGCTGCTTTTAAAGCTAGATTGAGATCTTTCGTGAAGATTCCTGCTTGCAGGCCATAGTCGGATTGATTGGCTAAATGAATCGCTTCATCGAAGGTTTTGTATGGGATAATTGTAACGATTGGGGCAAAAACCTCTTTACATACCACCTTCATCTTCGGGGTGACATTGGCTAAGACCGTTGGGTAAAATAATGCCCCTTCTCGCTTTCCGCCAAATAATAGTTGTGCACCTGATTCGACCGCTTCTTGGACCCAATCTTCCGACCGTTTTGCCTCCCTTTCATCAATCATCGGACCGACATCTGTTTCGGGATCCTTGGGGTCACCTACTTTTAATTCTTTGACCACATTTAAATATCGCTGGGTAAATTCATCGAGGATATTCTCCTGAACATAGATCCGCTGTACAGCAATACAGGCTTGGCCAGCGTTATGGAAGCTTCTTCTAGCTGTCTGTTCTGCAGCTAGCACTAAATCAGCATCTTCATGAATGATATTGGGTGAATTATTTCCAAGTTCTAAGGCAACCGGCCTCATACCGCTTTTAGCTTTAATCGAAGCCCCAACCTCACTTGAGCCGGTGAAAGTAAACAAGGAAATCCGTTCATCGGAGAGCAGCCAATCGCCCACCTCCTTGCCCGAGCCTGTGATGACTTGAATATAACCTTTCGGTAGTCCTGCTTCATGGAGTAAATCTAAGAGAAGGAAGGAAGCAAGTGGTGTAACAGTTGCAGGCTTTAACACAATCGTGTTTCCAGCAGCCAATGCTGGAGCAATTTTATGAGCACCTAATAGTAAAGGATAGTTAAAGGGAGTGATCGCCGCTATGACTCCTTTTGGAACGCGGATCGTAAAGCCCAGTCTCTTTTCAGAACCGGGAACCCCTTGTAAAGCTACCATTTCACCGCAAATTCTTTTTCCTTCTTCGGCGGAAATGCGAAACGTGCTGATGGCCCGGTCAAGTTCTCCTCTAGCGTCTTTGAGGGTTTTTCCTACTTCTTGAACGAGTGACATTTCAAGAAGTTCTCGATTTTGTTCCATTAACTCGGCTGTTTTTAATAAAATCTCATACCGTTGATACGGGGTTAATTTGTTTTCCTTAAACGTCTTTTCTGCCGCTGTCACGGCTTGAGCAACATGTTCCTTTTTTGCCTGGGCAATTTTAGCAATGGTTTCACCTGAATATTTATCAAAGACCTTGGTATAGCTTTCGGTGGGGACCCATTCCCCATCAATAAACAAATGATAAACCTGTCTTTCTTTTAGCATCAGCCGCACTCCAATTCTATTAATTATTTAAAAATAACATAGCCGTTTGTGCATAGATTCTTGATGCTTCTACTAATTCATCCAAATCAATATATTCATTGATTTGGTGCGGAATGTGACGGTCCCCTGCTCCGGTTGTTACGATGGGGATCCCTGCTAAATGAAGGAATGTTCCATCTGTCGCCCCAGGAACGCCATTATAAATCGGTTCCTTGCCCACTACAGTTCGATACGATTCTGCGCTGGCCTTCACTATCGGATCATCGATATTGGTTTCTGTCCACGGCCGGCTTTCAATCACCTCAAGGGAAGCTCTAAAATCCTTGTCCTTCGAAGCCAGCCTTTGTAAAATACTTTCTATATCAATTTTTAATTGATTATGATTTTGTCCTGGGACCGTCCGGATGTCGAGCGTGGTCATACAATGATCAGGTATGACATTAATTTGCGGCTCCCCTTTTTCAGGACCAAGAATAATGGTCGGGGTAATGCTCGGCCATCCTAAATAGTGGTGCTCCCCTACCCTCTCTTTTTCTTTTTCCTCGAGCCTCATTAACTCACAGATCGCCTGGGCCATTCTCGTATTTGGATTTACACCAGATAAAGGCATCGCTCCATGGGCCATTTTTCCATACGTCCTTAGTACAGCACGCATTGCCCCTTTTTGGGTAATGCAAATTTGATTTTCCTCTGGTTCACAGATGATGGCACCATCGACGCCGTTGGCCCAGCCCCGTTGAATGAAGTGCTTAATCCCAATCATCATCCCCTCCTCATCGCAAGGAACACATAACACAATTCTCCCATTCCATGTTTGATTGCTTTTTTTGATAGCATGAACGGCAGCGATGGCAGCCGACAGATTTCCCTTCGTATCATTGGTTCCCCTGCCGTACATCCTTCCTCCTTCAATTGCCGCGCCAAACGGGTCGTAGCTCCAGGCATTGGGGTCCCCTTCTGTAACAACATCAGTATGACCTTCGAACAGGATGGTTTTCCCCGGCCGGCCGGAATTATAGATTCCGATTACATTTGGACGTCCCTTCACCACTTCTTCCATGTATACTTCCAAACCTAGATTTTTAAGATAGTCATAGACATATTGAGCCGCTCTGCTTTCATTTGCATTGGGGTCATTCGGACGGTAAACACTCGGAATCTGAACTAACGATTGCGTAAGGCCGATTACTTCCTTTTCATCCACAAACTCACTCATATTTACTGTCACTCATTTTCCTCCTTTTTGTTGCAAAACTTCATATCCTTAATTGGCATTTCTATGGTAGTCCGTTCCATAGAACCAATACAGACTGGATTTATGGCTATTTTTGGTTCTATGAATCTGTTATAGAACCAAAACTGATGGATTTTCTGGCTTTTTTGGTTCTATGAACCTTTTATAGAACCAAAACCGGTTGGACTTCATGCTATTTTGGTTCTATGAACCTTTTATAGAACCAAAACTGGTTGGAATTCTGGCTATTTTGGTTCTATGAACCTTTTATAGAACCAATACTGGTTGGACTTCTGGCTATTTTGGTTCTATGAACCTTTTATAGAACCAATACTTATGAATATTCCAATTGAAGTGATTCTATGAACCTTTAATGTGACCGAAATCTCCGTTATTTTTTGTACATTTCGTTTGGATATCCGCCACTTTGATTTGAATATCCGACTGGTCTTCTATTTATCAGCCATCCCCACTTTTTTCCGCCTATTTCGTTTCGATATCCGCCACTTTGATTCGGATATCCGCCTAGTTTTTCTATTTATCAACCAGACCAAAGCCTCCGTTATATTTTAAAGAAATGGTCACATAACCCTTTCCTGTGCCAAACCTATCAAAATCCTTGAAGAAAAAAAAGAACCTGAAAGGATCAAGTATCCTATTCAGGTTCTTTCTTCATAGATAGTAAATCTAGATACGCAATAATTCCGGCAATACTTTCTGCTGATTTGACTGCATTAAGAATCGCCATTTCCATTACTTTGGCAGCTAAGGCCCCAATGACATCAACAGGCATTTTTTCCCCGCCGGTTCCGACAGCAAAAACCGTATCCCCATCAAATAAAGTATGAGAAGGATAGATGGTTCTTGCATAGGCATCTTGAGCCATTTGAGCAACCTTGGTTGCTTCCGCTTTGGTTAAATCGGCGTTCACCGCAACAACACCAATGGTGGTATTGGTACCGATTGGAATGGTCGGCTGATACTTTTTTTCCAACACCTTAATGCTGTCGAGAAGTACGCCTTCTTCTTTCAAATACGGACCAGCAATAATTTTTCCAGTGGATGGGTCGCGGACATCTCCTGCAGGATTTACCGCGACAATGGCTCCGACCACCAAGCCGTTTTCCAGACGCGATGAAGCACTGCCAAGGCCGCCTTTCATACAGAACTCGCCGCCGGCTAGTTTCCCAACCGTGGCACCACAGCCGGCGCCAGCATTTCCAACCGTAAACTTTCCATTCGTCGCAGCAGCTGCTGCTTGATAACCCATTTTCTTATCAGGTCTTACCTGTGCATCGCCTTGTGCAAGATCGAACAGTACGGCAGCGGGAACAATTGGAACCTTGGCAACACCTACATCCAAGCCAATCCCATGTTCCTCCAAATATTGCATCACACCAGAAGCGGCATCCAGTCCAAACGCACTTCCGCCGCTCAAACAGATACCATGCACTTTTTCGACTAGATTAATCGGGTTTAACAGGTCGGTTTCCCGGGTGCCGGGAGCAGACCCGCGAACGTCTACTCCGGCAACCCCGCCTTGCTCAAACAGAATGGCTGTACAACCTGTTAAGGCACTTTTATCTTCTTGATTTCCCACTTTTACTCCGGGTACATCTGTAATTTGACCATGCATTTTTTACAAATCTCCTGAAATCTTTGACTTTTTCCCCTTACCGATTTGTTTCCATGCCAGCACGACCGCTAACGTAACAATTGTACCAACGATGGCCTCTGGGATCCCATTTGCAAGCGCAACAGTCCAAGCCACCTCAGCTGTTAAGTAATTTCTCACCACTGCCATCGTTAAAACGAGAGCGGTGTTTGTTAAAGTTCCTAAGAAAGCCGCAATCCCAACAGCTAAATATTCACTTCTACGGCGCAGGCCGACGTATACAAGCCAAGCAACAATCCCAATAAACAGTCGAGGCAGAATCGCCACTAGCGGATCTTTAAATAAAGGAACCGTTGCATTCAGGAATGATGAAACACCGAATATCAACCCGACAATAAAACCAACAACCGGTCCCTGCATGACCCCGCCGATAATGGCCGGGATATGCATAATCGTTGCATTACCGGCAGCCGTTGGAACCGGGATATATCCAAGCCTCGTGACACCTAAAAGAATCGCAACTGCCCCCAGTACACCTGCGATGACTATATTCCGAACCGTCAATTGATTCTTCATAACACAGTTCTCCCCTTTATTTTTTTAACGTAGCGTTATAGGCTATAAAACTTCGATTACTGTCCAGCTCCAGCGCCTAGGGGCTCGGGGTCATAAGCCAATCCGTCAAGAAGGTTAAAGAACAACCTTCTCGCCGGCTCGTCTTATGCCTGTCGCCCCTGGGCAAGGCGCTTCCGCATTTCTAATAAGGAAAATGGTAAAACAGTAAAAGTAATGATACTAATAAACTAACCGCTAATACTATATAGTCCTTAGCTATTGCTCTGTACACCGAGTACGTACTCCGCTCATTTCCCGGTGTGTAGCAGCGCGATTCCATCGCTAGAATAAGATCCTCTGCTCTAGAAAGAGCAATATTAAATAATGGAATAATAATCGGGAGCATATCTTTTGTCCTCTGAATAATTCTCCACCAGCTGCCTGAACCGAAATCTGCACCCCTTGAAGCCTGTGCCTTCATCATTTTCTCCATTTCCATCGCAAAGGTTGGCACAAAGCGAATCGCGATCGTCACAATCAATGAAAACTCATGAACAGGGAACTTGATTTTTCGTAAAGGGCTTAAAAGGCTTTGAATCGCATGTGTCAGTTCAGTGGTTGACGTCGACAAGGTCAGCACACTGCTCAAAAAGATAATCTCGACAAACCTGATGGCCGATACAATCACAAGCCGGATACTTTCACTTGTAATCAAAATAAACCCGTATTCGAAATAAACCTTTCCGCCGGAAAAAATCTCCCCTTGAAAAAGAAGCTGTAATAACGCCAGGATAATGATAAAGGGTATTGCAGGTTTTACACCAGATAAGCCATAGCTGATCGGAATTTTTGAAGCCCAAAATAAATAGATAGATAATAAAAGACCAATTGCATTTCCGAGATAACTAGTATTCAAAGCGATGGCTAATACAAGAAAGGTGAAACTTAACAGCTTTACTCTTGGGTCTAACCGGTGAATAAAAGAGCCTGTCGGTACATACTGGCCAATCGTAATATTGCGTGACAATTCAAATTCACTTGACATGATTCTCCCCCTCTCCGCCGGCAAGAATCTTTATGACTTCATTCGATGCTTCTTGTACGGTAAAAGCCGCCGTGTTGACTTCATATCCTAAATCTGTAAGCCGGTAGAGGACCTGAACGGTTTCGGGCGTTCCAATTTGGTATCGCTGTAGTTTTTCTTTATCGGTAAAGATTTCTTTCGGGGTACCGGTTAACACATCCGTCCCTCCTGCCATTACATACACTCGGTCCGCTAGATAAGCGACTTCCTCCATATTGTGGGAAACAAACACAACTGTTAATTTCTCTTTATTATTAAGGAATTTAATTTTATCCAGCAATTCATTTCGTGAACGAGGGTCCAGTCCAGCAGTCGGTTCGTCGAGAACCAGTACCTTTGGTTTTAAGGCTAATATTCCTGCTAATGCGACTTTCCGCTTTTGACCGCCGCTTAACGCAAACGTCTGTCTGTCCTTCATTTCCTCGAAATCCAACCCTACAACGTCCATCGCCCATTTAACCCGCTCCCTCACCTCCTTTAAAGGCAAACCTAATTTGAACGGTCCGTAAGCAATGTCATCGCCGATTAATTTTTCAAAAATTTGATCCTCGGGGTTTTGGAAGACAAGCCCGACTTTCCTTCGGAGACTTTTCATATCCACCTTTTTCTTGGATAAATCTTCTCCATCAATGATGACTTTTCCGGATTCCGGGCGCATTAATCCGTTAAAATGCTGAATTAATGTCGACTTCCCTGAACCGGTATGTCCAATAATCGCGATACATTCTCCTTCTTTGACAACCATGTTCGCCCCTTTCAAGGCCACATGCTCCATCGGAGTTCCTTTCATATATGTATGGGATAAATCCTTCACTTCAATTATATAGGGATCGTTTGGCATAAAGATCACCTCCTATATTTTTACTTTTGAGTATCTATTTACCTCTGTAATGAACTCATCTTCTTGGATTAAATCCTTTGAAAAATCGCCAAACCGCTGATTAATAATTTCTGCTAACTGGCTCACCGCCGGCACATCCAATTGAAGCTGTTCCAGCCTTTCTTTATGCTTAAAAATATCACGCGGTGCCCCGTCCATTACGATTTGACCGCCTTCGACGACAATAATCCGGTCCGCTTCAGCCGCCTCAGACATACGGTGGGTAACGGTAATAATCGTCATCCCCATCTGGTTCATTTTTCGCATGACTTGGAGGACTTCTTTCCGCCCAAAACTATCGAGCATACTCGTAGCTTCATCAAATACGATACAATCCGGCTGCATCGCTAAAACTCCCGCAATCGCCACCCGTTGTTTCTGTCCGCCTGACAGGTGGTGCGGAGGTCTTTTTCGAAACTCGGACATCTTGACAACCTCAAGTGCTTCGTCAATTCTCGTTTTCATTTCATCGCGGGACACCCCGATATTTTCTAAACCAAATGCCACATCCTCTTCCACGATGGTTGCGACGATTTGATTGTCCGGATGTTGAAAAACCATCCCCACTGCTTTACGGATGGCTAATTTCTGTTGTTCATCCTTTGTATTTAAGCCGTGAATCAACACATCCCCGGCATTAGGTGTTAAAAGGCCATTAAAATGCTTAGATAAAGTGGATTTCCCCGAACCATTATGGCCGATAATCGCGACATATTCCCCCGGGTTGATAGAAAAGGATACATCCTTTAGAACAGGCACTGTGGTCGTTTCATTAACTTTATAGGAAAATGATACATTTTCTAAACGAATGATTGGTTCCATAATATATCCCCCTCTCTATTTATTTTAATAATATTCAGAAAATTGTTCAAGCATGCAAAAAGTACAGTATCTATTTTAGCATTGTCGGTCCCTGAAAACCATTATTGATTGATTCAAGTAAAGGTCAATTTCTATAAAAAAAATAAAACCACTAGAGTCATGAGTACCTCATAGTGGTTAGGATAGTATCCTTTTAATCCAAGACTTAGGTTTCTTTGGCTTCATAATCTTATCCGCGATAGACTGAAAACCATACATTAAAACCGCATTAACAGTAAATAAAATGAGCGCTTGATAATTTTTCAAGCGAATTAAGGCAGCTATCCCCATTTTTCTTAACCAAGTGACAAAGATATAGATATGAAAAAAATCAACTCCGAGATTTAAAATTGTATAGCGCATAAATTTTCCATATGTAAACTTTAAAATCCACAAGGCTCCAATAAAAAATGGGCCAAAAATAAATGGTATTTCCCCCATCATTTTTGGGTGGAGTCTAGGATAAACTCTCCACCATCCTCTTCTATGGGCGATAACACTTTGTACTCAAAATACTATACCAATTAATATCGAGGCAAATGAAAACCTTTTAATCGTTTGCTTGCCTAAGAACGGGATTGTCAACCATGGTAAAAACATCATAATCAGTAAAAACTTCTTCTTATTATCCATTTTGGGCATCCTTTTTTTATTTTTAGAATGCTCTCTTTAGGGAATTTTATCCATAGTTACCTGAAGTTTTCACGTATATAAAACGTTGACTAGGAAAACTTTAGCCGGTTTGTATAAAAAAGAGCTGTATCTTGGTTAATGTCTAAGATACAGCTCTTTAATATTTATCTTAATAGCTTAAACCAAAACCGTATTCGTATTTGTCTCCGTTTTGGTTCTTGTAGGAGTAAGAAGGATCTTCTTCATAACTTGGGATGTCCCCAATTTCATTTTCTACGGCTTCTGCATTAGCAGGAATCGCGAATGGAAGTTTTCCAGATGGATTAAATTTTCCGCGGATTACATCGACAATCGCTTCTGCCTTCGTTCCAAAAGTCGTGACAACGGCGGCAGCATTCGGTTCAATTTGATCAATCAGCCATGGACTAATTAGGTTAATCGCTGTAATGGTCGGAACGGCTTTTTGAATCTCAATGATTCTATTCACGTCCGCTACTCCCGTTTCAGGCCCTACGGTAATTCTCGGGTTGTTATCCCAGTTCGATTGGGCAGGCTTTACCCAGACAAAGGCGTGGGTTGCTTCTTCAAGCCTATCTACGATAGTAATAGAAGAATCGTAATTTTGAATCGCTTGTTTTAATTTTACAGTAGCATTCGCAGCATCCTTAGAGAACTCCTCTACGTAAAGTTTTACTTCGGATACTTTTTCATCCGTTAATGGCAACAGCTTTTCACCTTTCACTTCATCATTACGTAATAAAACAATCGATTTGCGGTGTGCTTCATCTGCTAACTTCTGGGAGTCCGGATTATTGACTACATTCAGAGCATTTTGCGGGTCTACATACGGATTCTCAAATAACCCTAATTTCATCATTTCAGTCAGCAGGAAGGTAACAGATTCATTCACCTTCTCTTCATCAAGTAAACCATTTTGAACAGCATTAATTAACGGAACTGGGTCAGATGCCCCTGAAACAAGGTTGGTCCCTGCCCCAATTGCTTTCGCGTATTTTTCCTCTTGAGATAAATGTTCAGCGCCCCATGCCAAACCGGTAACAGCACCCGTATCGGAGTTAACATATCCTTTAAAACCAAGCTGGCCGCGAAGGAAATCAGTGATGATGGCTTTATTTAACGCAAAGCCCACTTCTTCGAATTGCTGGTCTTCACTATACCAAGGCAATCCTTGATCGGCACTAGTGTTGCTTGGATAAGCGTAATAAGGCATGATGGAGGATACACCAGCAGCAATCGCAGCCTCAAATGGCGGAATGTGATATTTTAACAAACTTCCTTCTGTTGGATAAGGATTAAATGGACCTTCTGGAAAATGAGGATCCAAACCGTTATCACGCGCTCCGCCGCCAGGGAAGTGCTTGGCTGTTATCGCAACACTATCCTTACCTAACTCATCCCCTTGGAATCCTTTTATGATGTTATAAATCATTTCAGAGGCGACTTCAGGGCTTTCACCAAAAGTATCCTCAATTCTTGCCCATAATGGATCTGTCGCGATATCTGCAGTATAGCCGTATACCTTACGAATGCCGGATGCTCTCCATTCTTTTGCTGCAATTTCAGCAAATTCCTTTACCGCTTCCCCGTCACGCGCTGCGGCTAGTCCTAATGGTCCCGGCCAATAAGAATGCTGGCCTCCGCCGCCGCTATTATTGGTATAATCTGTAGAAGCATGATTTCGCGGATTGGAGGTTATCACAATTGGAATCCCAAGCCTCGATCCCTCAGCTGCTTCTTGTAATTGGTTATTGTAGTCTGCTATAACATCTGCCGCTGGAGTTTGACGAAAAATATAGTACCGGGTGTTTTGATCTATCGTCTTATTTGGCAGAGCTAACTTGCCTTGATTAAATCTTGGGAATTCGGTAATCAGCATCATTCCCGCTTTTTCCTCAAGTGTCATCTTCTTAACAAGATCTTTTACACGTACATCAATTGGCAGCTGCCAGTTTTCATACAAGTCTACTTTTCCATTGTCATTAAGATCCTTAAATTCTTTCCCGCCCTGAACGAGGACATCTTTGACGGTTGCTTCAACAACGGGTGCATTTTGTTTTTTTCCATTTGACTTTCCTGGTTCCGCACTTGCATAAGGGATGGCAATCGATGAAACCAATGCTGCAGCAAGTGATACGGTAGCTAATTTTTTAAATTTCATTATTCTTCCTCTCCCACCTTTTTATAAAACTTTATTAACCCAAGTGACCCCCTTCTCTAATCGGTAAGCGTTTACAATATGATTGTACAGCTTGTAAATGGAAGATTAAGAGAGGGATTTTTTAGGTGTTTTTGTGTTTTTTTAACATTTAGAATATTTTATATATAATACCTGCGACTTCCTTCCTGCTTTTACCTTTCCTCCCTAATAAAAAAAGCCAGAAATCTTGATTCCTGACTTTTTTGATTCTTTATTCATTTATCGGTTGCCGGTCTTGACTTGGTGATTTCGGTAATCTGATGGTGAACACCCGACAATCTTTTTAAAGTTATTACTGAAATAAGCGATATCAGAATAGCCTACTCTCTCCGCGATTTCCGACATCCTTAAGGTCGTATGATGCAATAATCGTTTACTTTCCTCAATTCGAAGCTCGGTTATATAATCTACAAACTTTTTATTCAGCTGCTGCTTAAACAGTTGACTGAGGTAGCTGGGATTAATATGGTTACTTTCGGCTGTATCCTTTAAGGTAATTTGATCGAGCGGTGTTTTCTTAATATAGTCTAGTACCCGTTCAATCGTGGACAGCGGCAGATTTTCCTTGTCCTTTAGTGAAGATTGGCTTGTTTTGGCCTCATTGCTTTTTTTCGTTAACCATTTATCCAGACAGGCTTTTATTTCTTCCTCTTCAATCGGTTTAAGAAGGTAATCCGTTACACCGCTTCGCATCGCTTGCTGAATAAACTGAAACTCATCATGAACAGAAATGACAATAACATCATAGGTTCCGTTTAAACTGCTAAGTTCCTTTACGAGGGAAATACCGTCCATGATCGGCATCCGGATATCGGTTAAAATGAGATCCACTTGATTTGTCTTAATCCAATCTAATGCTTCCAATCCATTTTGACATTCATGGATTACCTGCAAGGGAAGATTCAATTTGTTGATTGTCCACTTAAGAGCGGTTCGTACCCATCTCTCATCATCAACTAACAAGACTTTTTTCATTCTTTCTCCCCTCCATCCTGGTTATCCCTTATTGGCAGATGCATCTTCACCACTGTCCCGGAACCGCGCCGACTCTTTAACTTCAGACCGTATTCCGAACCAAAAACGTACTGAATTCTTTGCTGAACATTTAAGGTTCCAATATTTTTCCCGTCCGATTGTGGTGATTTCTGTTCAAATTTTATGGCCAGTTCTTCTAACACATGGTCGGGAATACCGGCTCCAGAATCTTCTATTACAATCATAAAAGAGTGATCAGAAGTACGGCGGACCCCAATTTTGATTTTTAATTTTTGAATACTTTGTCCATAGGCATGGACAAAGCAATTTTCTACTAATGGCTGAAGAGAAAATTTAACCACTTGTAAGCCTGCTGCCCAGTCCGGGATGTCGATTTCATATTCAAAACGATCCTCGAAACGAAACTTTTGAATCTGCAGGTAGGTCTGACAGAATTTCATTTCCTCTCCTAAACTGACAGTGGACGAATTATTTTTCAAATTATAACGAAGAAGTTTTGCCAGTGAAAACGACATGATGGCGATATTTTCCTGATTTTCTTCTAACGCCATCCCTCTAATCGTTTCAAGGGAATTGTATAAAAAATGTGGATTCATTTGAGACTGAAGCATCTTGATTTCGATCTCTTTCTGTTTGAGCGACATTTCTGTTTCTCTTAATTTCGAGACATATACTTCCTCTAGTAAATCAGAAAGTTTTTCAACAGTATTATTAAATCCTGCTGAAAGCTGGCCTATCTCATCTTTAGATTCGACTGGAACTCTGCCGTTAAGATTACCGATTTCTACTTCCTTCATAAACTGCTGCAGGCGCCGAACCGGACGAATGATACTAGTAGCAAACCCAAAGCCAATCGAATAGGCAATGACTAAGGAGATAAGAATGGTAGAGAGGATCGTTCTTCCAATTTGAATGATTCCTCCCGTTAAATCCCGATAGGGAACGGCTGTAAAAAAGGTCCATCCTATATTCGGTGAATAGGTATACGTGACAAAATCCTTACGGTCATTTTCTAAGATTTGTGTCCGGCTCTCTTTGTTTTGCAGCTGTGAGAGCTGGCTGAATTCCACGCTTTTCCCAAGCTTTGAATAATCAGGATGATAGACATAATGTCCATTTGCATCGAGTATAAAAAAATAGCCGTTTCTGCTAATCGTTACTTTATTAGAGATTTCCTCTATCCTTCTAAAATTAATATCAATAATCAGCATGCCAACAGGAAGAAGGGTGTCAGGATTGTATAACCTCCTGACAAGGGAAATAACCGGTTGATCTTTATTCCTTTGTTTTAACGTTCTTGTTACTAACATCGCCATCCCATTCAAAGGGACAGAGGAATACCAATATTCTTCTTTTATTTTGTAGGCCGGATAGAAATTGCGAATTCCGAGCGTATCAATCACAATATCGTTTTCCATCAAGACCGTTATATTCGAAATGTCGGCCCTTGAAAAAGCCGCTGACTTGAGAGTGTTTCGGGCAGCTTCAACATTGGCTTCGGTTTGGTTATTTTTTAAGAGATCAGATACTTCACCCGAGTTAATGATTTTTAAACTAGTAATCTCAAAATCCTGTAAATAATATTCAATATGCGATTCTACCTGCTCGATGACTTGGCCGCTATATTGCCGAAGCTCATGTTCCAATTCAAGCGAAGAACTTTTATATGAAAAATACCCAACCGTAAGCACAGGGAAAATAACAAGGAAACTGGAAAAAATGCAAAGCTTCATCATAAGGGATTGGTTGATGAGCAAAATATATTCTTTTATAAAACGAATCATCTTTTTTCTAAGCTGCATTTTTTCACTTCCCGTTACGTATTTTGTCTCTGATCGGCCATTTTTTTAAAAATAGAAAAGACCCAGCTGGCAATTGGATATCCTTACCAGCTAGGTATTTTTTCACTTGAGATTAAGGACGTGCCGCTTCAATCGCATCCATGACCTCTTTGTAATCTTTTCCGTACTGTTCTACCATACTCTTAACGGCATTTTTCCAAGGAGTGAGGTCTTCTACTTCCGTAAATGTTACTCCTGCATCTTTTAATTTCTTTTCAGAACGCTCTTCCCATTTATCCCATTCTGCACGTTGTGCTTCAACAGAATCTAAGGCTGCTTGTTTAATAAGCTTTTGGTCTTCTTCGGAAAGTTTATCCCAAGCTACTTTACTGATAAGCAGGACTTCAGGAATACGCTGGTGGTGATCTAAAATCATATGTTTTGCCTCTTGGTAATGATTCGATGAGTCTAGACTTGGCAGGTTATTTTCAGCTCCGTCGATGATTCCTGTCTGCAGGGCACTGAACACTTCACCATATGGCATAGGAGTTGCACTTGCACCTAACGCTTCCATGAAGTCAATATTGATTTTACTCTGCTGAACACGGATTTTTTGGCCCTTCAGATCCTCTACACCTTTTAATGGTTTCGTAGAATAGAAGCTTCGTGAACCAGAATCATAAAAAGCTAATCCCTTCATCTTCGATTGCTCAAGACCATCCAGAAGTTTAGTCCCCATTTCCCCATTTAAGAAATTCCAAAGATGCTCTTCGCTCTCAAATACATATGGAAGTCCCAACGGAGTAAATTCATCATTAAACTCGGCTAATGGGCTTGAATTGATACGAGTGAACTCAATCGCACCAAGCTGCACCTGCTCAAGGACCGATTTTTCATCCCCTAATTGAGCAGAAGGATACACTTCAATCTTGATCCGTCCATCTGATCTTTCCTCTACTAATTCTGCAAATTTCTTGTCCCCGATAACGGTCGGATAATCAGGCGGCTGGTTATCCGCTAAACGGAACGTATAAGATGGTTTTTCTTCTTCCTTTGCTCCACTGTTATTAGACGCTTCTTCTTTTCCGCACGCTGCAAGGACTGTACCCACTAACAGCGTCGCTGCTAAAATACCTGTAATCTTTTTTCTTATCATCCTTAACACCCCTTATATTTTTTATTTAATCTACACCTTTTTCCATGATTACTTGGCAAGCATGTTTGGCAGCCACATGACAACCTCAGGAATATAGGTGATAATTAACAGAACTACGAGTAAAGCATAGAAGAACGGCATCATTGCTTTTGTCCCCTGCTGGATCGAGACCTTACCGATCGCACAGCCGACGAATAAAACGGTTCCAACCGGCGGGGTCAATAACCCGATACCAGCATTAAGAATAAGCACAATTCCAAAGTGGACAGGATCCATTCCAAAGCTTGTCACAACTGGAAGAAGGATCGGTGTCATAATTAAGATCATTGGTGCCATATCCATTGGAGCACCAAGAAGCAATAATAAGATATTGATAATTAATAAAATAATTAACGGATTATCAGATAGGCTTAAGAACATGTCTGTGACCAAAGCAGGAATTTGCAAATAGGCCAGTGTCCATCCAAAGGCAGCCGACGCTGCAATTAGGAAAAATACCATTGAAACCGTTCTCATTGTTCTGGTGAGTATTTTCCCAATACTTGAAATTGGCGCCTCTCTATAAACAATGAACGCTAAAATAAAAGAGTATAAACAAGCTAATGCACCGGACTCTGTCGCCGTAAACCACCCGCTCAAAATTCCGCCAAGAATTATAATGGCCGGACTTAAGGATAAAAAGCCGTGAAGGATAATACCGCCAATTTGTGATTTAGGTACCGGGTCAGCTTTTTCATAGCCGCGTTTCCTTGCAATAATATAGCCTGTGAACATAAGGGCAACTAACATGATAAACCCTGGAACAATTCCTGCCATGAATAGACTGGCAATCGAAACGCCGCCTGCTGCTAATGAGTAAAGAACTAAATTGTGACTGGGTGGAACAACGACACCTTGGATAGCGGATGCAATGGTGACACCCACAGCATAATCTGCTTCATACCCCTTCTTTTTCATCATTGGAATCATAACGGATCCAACAGATGAAACGTCAGCTACTGCTGAGCCGGAGATATTTCCAAAAAACAGCGCAGCTACACTATTAACCATGGCAAGCCCGCCGCGTATTCTGCCAACTAGTAAACTCGCAAAATTGACGATCCGAAGTGCTAGTCCACCTTCACTCATGATTTGGCCTGTAAGGATGAAGAATGGAATCGCCAGCAGTGAAAAGGAATTCATCCCTTGTATCATTTGCTGTCCGATAACTGGAAGTGGGACGTCCAGATAGATGATGGTCAACAGGGACGAAGCCACAAGTGTTAACGCAATCGGAAAACGAAGCAGGATGAGAATAACAAAACTAGAAAGTAAGATAATCGTCCCAACTGTATTTGTGTCCATCTACATTCCCTCCTCCATATTCTTATGTCTAGATGTGTTAACATTAAAGAACTGCAGGAGCGCGTAACCACAAATCATGACCCCGGTAATGGGCATGGCAAGATAGGTTATACTGCTTGGCAGTTTTGTCGCTGGAAGGGTGGATTCCATTGTTAACAAGGTAAACTCCCATCCCTGGATCATCAGGTATAATCCAAAAGCAAAAATCGAAGCACTGATGATTTTATCTAGGACTTTATTAAAACTTTTTGGAAACAGGTTAGTAAACGAGTCAATTCCTAAATGAATATACTCCCGGAAGCCGATGGCAATCGCCATAAACGCGAACCAGGCAAGTAATAATAGCGTTACTTCTTCTGACCAAAAGAAGACAAAATTGAATAGCTTCCGGGTCATAACCTGTGTGGTGACCACCAGAATCAGTGCGACCAGTGATACTAGAGTGAATTTTTCAAAAATAGAATCGATAACTAGGATAATCTTTTTCAAATAACTCAAGTGAGCCCCCCCTTGTTGAAAACGTTTTCTTGTCTTTCATTTTACAAATCAAGGGGATGGATTAAAATGTTGTTTTTTTATAAGAATTTGTGATTTTTTTAGGTTTGTATTTAATTTGTTTAATAAACTAATTATCAATATAGATTCTATCACCCTTCCCCTGTGGTCGTCAATAAACGTAAAAAGGCCCATCTTGTGAAAGATGGACCTAAAAAATATTAGCGGATTTCTTTAAAGGTTTTTACTACATTCTCAACGGTAAAGCCGTATTCCTGAAGGAGCTTATCTGCTGGTGCAGATGCACCGAATTGATTGATCGCAATCAATTTACCTTCATCGCCGATATACTCTCTCCAGCCTAGTGGTGAACCCATTTCAATCGCAAGGCGGGCTTTTAGATGTTTTGGAAGAATGCTTTCTTTGTACTCTCGGTCTTGTTTTTCGAAACGATCCCAGCTTGGCATGCTGACAACCGAAACGAGTATGCCTTCTTTTTCAAGCTCTTGCTGCGCTGCTATCGCTAAGGATACCTCTGAACCAGTGGCAATTAATAAACCTGCTGCTTCACCATTTGCAGGTGAAACGACATAAGCTCCTTTTTTAACACCTTCATAAACTGTTTGCTGATCCATAGCTAATGTTGGCAGGTTTTGACGTGTTAATACAAGTGCAGTCGGGGTATCTGTGCTTTCGATCGCTAATTGCCATGCAGCCACCGTTTCCTTTGCTTCTGCAGGGCGAACGACCGATAAACCTGGCATTGCACGTAATGCAGCAAGCTGTTCGACCGGCTCATGCGTTGGACCGTCTTCTCCAACAGCGATGCTGTCATGTGTAAATACATAGGTTACCGGCAGCTTCATTAAAGCAGCCAAACGGATAGCCGGACGAAGGTAATCAGAGAATACGAAGAACGTTGCACCAAATACCTTTACTCCTCCGTGAAGAGCCATACCATTGATCGCAGCACCCATCGCAAATTCGCGGACACCGAACCAAATGTTACGGGCAGCAAAGCTGTCTAAACCGTAGTTCTTTTCAGATGTAATAAGCGTTTTATTAGAGCCGGCTAAGTCTGCGGAACCGCCGATTAATTGTGGAATCGCCTGTGCAGCAGCATTTAACGCTTTACCAGAAGAATCACGTGTTGCAAGAGATGAACCTTCCTCGAAGCTTGGTAAAGATTGTTCCCAGTTCTCAGGAAGTTCACCGGCTAACGCTGCTTCAAATTGTTTTGCAAGTTCAGGGTATTGTGCCTTATAACCATTGAAAAGTTCGTTCCATGTATTTTCTTTTTCTTGACCAGCCTGTGCAAGCTCTTGATAATGAGCTTTTACTTCTTCAGGCACATAGAAAGATTCTTCTGATGTCCATCCGTATGCTTCTTTTGTTAATTTGATCTCATCGTTACCTAGCGGCGAACCGTGGGAAGCTGATTTACCAGATTTATTCGGTGAACCAAAACCAATAACGGTCTTCACTTCGATTAATGTTGGACGCTCTAAATCCGCTTTTGCTTCTTGAAGAGCTTTTTGGATTGCGTCAAGGTCGTTGCCGTCTTCAACGCGGATAACCTGCCAGCCATAGGCTTTGAAACGATCTTCAACACTTTCAGAGAATGAAAGATTCAAGTCACCATCTAGTGAAATATCATTTGAATCATACATGACGATTAGGCGGCCAAGCTTTAAGTGGCCTGCAAGTGACGCAGCCTCTGCAGAAACACCTTCCATTAAATCTCCGTCACCACAGATGCTGTATGTGTAGTGATTAACAATTTCATAGTTTTCCTTATTGTAGGCTTCAGCAAGATGTCTTTCAGCCATTGCCATACCAACAGCCATTGCTACACCTTGTCCTAATGGGCCTGTTGTGGCTTCAACACCAGCAGTATGGCCGAATTCAGGGTGACCAGGAGTTTTGCTGCCCCATTGACGGAAGTTCTTCAAGTCTTCCATTGTTACGTCGTAGCCGAATAGATGTAATAAGCTGTATAAAAGCATAGAGCCATGACCTGCAGATAATACAAAGCGGTCTCTGTTAAACCAGTTTGGGTTTGCTGGGTTATGGTTCATTTCTTTAGACCATAATGTATACGCCATTGGCGCAGCACCCATCGGCATTCCTGGGTGTCCAGAGTTTGCTTTTTGAATCGCATCAATGGAAAGTGTGCGAATCGTATTAATCGCTAATTGTTCTACTTTTGTTTCGTTTACAACAGTTGTCATCTCGTAATCTCCTATTCTATTATAAAAATTTATAGATGGAAGGGCTCTCACCCTTCGTTATCTAATCTCTTCCAAACTTGTTCATAAACCTTTTTTAATGGGACGTTATGCTGTCTTGCTAAGCTTTTGCATTCCTCATATTCAGGCGCCCGCTGGACCTCTTGTCCATTCATCAGACCTATTTTTACTGTTACAGTGCCCCACTCTGTATGGACTTTTTTGAAGACCCGCTCTAACCGATGCACGGTTAATGGATAATAGCGGATCCCAAGAGTAGTGGTTTCAGTAAACAGGATTTCCTTCATTTTATTCACAATTTGCTGCGAACACAATAATTGTAAGAGGATTCCCGGTCTGTTTTTTTTCATATAAATGGGGCTGTAAAAAACATCATTGGCCCCTGCTTCAAAAAGCAAGTCCATCACATAGCCAAGCCATTCTCCAGAAATATCGTCCAAATTGACTTCCATTTTGACCATAGCCTCATCCAGATGTTCCTCGTTAGGAGGGCGGTTGGAGTCCATTTTGTAACCCCTCCTTTATTCCCCTATAATCACGCGTAACACGTTAGGATGGTTCGGAAATGTTTTCGTTCCTGCCCCGTAGCCAATCGATGTCACTTTCATGGAAGGAATGGTACAAAACTCTTCTGCAAGTACTGCTACAATCGCTGCCCCTGTTGGAGTGGTAAGCTCGAACCGAATATTGGACTGCTCAATCGGAACTCCTTTTAAAATCTCCAGCGTGGCTGGTGCAGGTACAGGATAGATACCATGATCAATATGGATTTTACCGGTTCCCACTGGGATAGGCGAAGATTTTATTTGTGATATTTCCAGCTGATGAATTAAGATGGCAGCCCCGATAATATCTATGATTGAATCGACTGCGCCCACTTCGTGGAAATGAACTTTTTCTAACGGAATCCCATGAATCAGCCCTTCAGCTTCGCCGATTTTTTTAAAAATCCTTAAGGCTGTTTCCTTCACTTTTTCATCAAAACCTGCAGCATCAATCATGTTCACAATATCTTGGTACGATCGATGATGATGGTGGTGGTGATCAAGACTATGCGAATGATTATGTTCATGATGATGGTTATGGCTATGAGTGTGATCATGCTCATGATGATGGTCGTGACTATGCGAATGATCATGCTCATCGTGATGGTCGTGACTATGGGTATGATCATGATCATGGTGATCGTGATGGTCATGACTATGGGTATGATCATGGTGATGATCGTGACTATGGGAATGGTTATGCTCATGGTGATGGTCGTGACTATGTACGTGAACATGGTCATGCTCATGGTTGTGTGAATGTTCGTTATTCAATAATACAACATCAAACTTTGTACTCGTGATTCCATTCTTCACAATCTTTTTCCATTGTAGCTTATATTCATCTTCCATTTGAAGTTTCTTCAATTCTTGTTCTAAGATTGTGGGATCGGCACCTGCATCAATGAGAGCGCCAATGACCATATCCCCGCTAATCCCTGAAAAGCAATCAAAATATAATGTTTTCATTTATTCCCCTGCCCCTTTTCGTGCAAGTTTATCAATCAATACAGCATTATAGCCTCCGCCAAAGCCGTTATCAATGTTAACAACACTGATTCCAGAGGCACAGGAGTTAAGCATGGTCAGCAGCGCAGATAATCCGTTAAAATTGGCTCCGTAGCCAACGCTGGTTGGAACTGCAATGACCGGATGGGATACAAGCCCTCCGACTACACTTGGCAGAGCACCTTCCATTCCGGCAACGACAACTGATACCGTTGCGTTTTGAATTTCCTCCGCATGACTTAACAGGCGGTGTATTCCAGCAACCCCGACATCATAAATTCGCCGGACCGTACTTCCCATGATTTCTGCTGTAACCGCAGCCTCTTCCGCAACCCTTAAATCGGAAGTTCCAGCTGCCACTACTGCGATGTATCCCTGATCCTTCTCGTTTGGTTGGCTTTCTTCCTTCCAAAAAAGAATTTGGGCTAATTTATGATAGGTAAATTCAGGACAGGCCTTTTGAACTTGCTTCGCCTTTTCTTCTGATATCCTTGTGACCATCACTTGACTGTTTCGTGCTCGTAATGCCTGAATAATGGAAGTAATTTGGTCTGCTGTCTTTCCTTCCCCGTAAACGACTTCTGGAAACCCCTGCCGTTTTTTTCGGTGATGGTCTACTTTCGCGAAGCCCAAGTTTTCAAATGTTGCTAATTGCTCTTTCGCTTTTTCGATACTAAGGGCTCCATTTTGAACCTGTTCTAAAATATGCTCCAGCACTCGTTTACCCCCATCTTATAGAACCATTTTGGACTTTTCTTCTTTAAGTTTTGGTTCTATGAACTCTTCATAGAACCAGTTTGATCGTTTTTGCTATCCGTTTTGGTTGTATGAGCCCTTCATAGAACCAATTTTTCTTTGTCCGGATCACCGTTTTGGTTTCATAAATCTTTTATGTGACCACTTTTCAATTTTATCCCAACAGTTTTGGTTGCATAAACCCTTTATGTGACCATTTCCTATTTTTTTCAAAACAGTTTTGGTCTCATGGACCTTCTATGTGACCATTCTTTGATTTTCCCGTAACGGTTTTGGTCACATAAGCCCTTTATGTGACCACTTTCCAGTTTTTCCAGAACGGTTTCGGTCTCATAAGCCCTTTATGTGACCATTGTCCGGTTTAAACCAAACAGTTTTGGTCTCATGAGCCTCCAATGTGACCACTTTCTGGGTTATCCAAAACGGTTTTGGTCTCATGAACCCTCTTGTGACCAGTTTCTGGGTTTTCCAGACCATTTTGGTTATATAGACTCAAACTTTAGAAAAACTTCTCGATATCCTTTGCAAGTTTTTCATAGTTTTCGTACAAAGCTTTATAGGTTTGGCTGTTTTCCTTGTTTGGGAGCACTGGTGCGTCCATCGGAATGTTCTTTTTAATTTCTTCAAAAGAAGAAACTTTGCCAATACCCACTAATGCAGTCCAGGCTGCACCCCAAGCCGCACTATGATGGCTTTCAGATACATAGATTTCTGCTTCAAAAATATCTGCCATCATTTGCAGCCAAAGTGGTGACCGGGCTAGACCGCCGTTTACGTAGATTTTTTCAGGTTCGCCAGCTAAACTCTCAAGCGCTTTTCCAATTTGGTAAAGATTTAAAGTAATCCCTTCTAGGACGGCACGGATAAAGTGTTCTTTTTTATGAGTAATCGACACGCCATAAAAATTGCCTTTAGCCTGCTGATTCCAAATCGGTGCTCTCTCTCCATTTAAATAAGGAAGAAACAATATCCCTTCCGCCCCAGGAGCAACCTTTTCAGCATCGCCGAGAAATTCAGGAAAGCTTCTCTGATCATTCAACAGATCCTTTAACCATTGTAAAACAATTCCGCCATTATTGGTTGGTCCGCCAATAATCGAGGTATCTGCTGTAAAGGAGTAACAAAACGTCTGCTGATTTTCGTCAATTTTTACCCCTTTGGTTAACTGGCGGATGGCACCGCTTGTCCCAACAGAAACCGCTACTTCTCCAGGTAAAATAGCTCCAATACCTAGGTTAGCCAGCTGACCGTCCGCTGCGCCCATGACAAAAGGCATTTCTTCAGAAATACCCATTTCTGCAGCAATCTCCTTCTTGATGCCACTCAAAACCTCTGTTGGAGGGACAATTTTCGAAAGCTGTTTCTTTCGAATACCAGCAAGCTCTAATAATTCATCCTCCCAATCTAAGATAGCAGGATTAAATAATCCTGTGGCAGAGGCCATTGAATAATCTATGACTCTTTCGCCAAACCAGCATAAAAGTAAATATTCCTTAATCGACATGAAATAGGCTGCCTGCTGATACGGCTCATAGTTGTTTTCTTTCATCCATAATAACTTCATAAATGGCGTCATCGGATGAATCGGTGTACCCGTTTTAGAAAAAATAGCGCTGCCCATTGTTTTCTTTATTTTTTCCGCTTGAGGATAGCTTCTGCCGTCCGCCCAAATCAGACCGGGAGACAGCGGCTTTCCCTCCTCATTAACACAAACAAGTGAATGCATCGCGGCAGAAAATCCTAGCGAAATTAACTCTTCTTTTTCAATGGATGCTTTGTCTATCGCATCTCGAATGGCTAAGACCGCAGAGCGTTCAATTTCAACAGGGTCTTGCTCTGAC
Organism: Neobacillus sp. Marseille-Q6967; assembly: GCF_946151075.1. Lineage (GTDB taxonomy): Bacteria > Bacillota > Bacilli > Bacillales > Cytobacillaceae > Neobacillus. The sequence goes on from NZ_CAMGZB010000001.1 coordinate 352,878, forward strand.
CATCCTTGCTGCGGGTAATGAAAACTATTCATTTGTTCGGCTTCCGCAATGACTTTTCCATGTAAGTCAAAAACACATGCTTTTACACTTGTTGTTCCGATATCGAGTCCCATTACAAACTCTCTTGACATGCTGCATCTTCCTTTTCACATAACGATTGTTTAGTAGAAAAGGCTTTGGATTATTCCAAAGCCTTCTCTTTTATTACTTAGTTAAGATAGCACCTTGTTCATGCTTCCGCTTTGATATCCGACCAAATCTAATGTTATATATTTATACCCGTACTCCTGCAGTGCCTTGACAATTTGATCATGGTTTTCTAGGACGGTCTTCATATCATTCGGTTCTACCTCAATCCGGGCGATATCTTGATGAGTCCGTACCCGAACCTGACGTATGAATAAGCTTTTTAAAAAGCCTTCTGCTTTTTCAACCTTAGTCAATTTTTCCTTCGTGATATATTCTCCGTACGCAATTCTTGAAGATAAACAGGCAAATGACGGCTTATTCCAAGTTGGTAATTCAAACTTCTGCGATAGCTCCCTTATTTCATCTTTAAATAAGTTGGCTTCCAAAAGCGGGCCGCGAATGCCCTTTTCCTTAGCTGCCTGCATTCCCGGCCTGTGTTCATTCATATCATCGGCGATGACACCATAGATGACATTATTAAAACCCTTCTCATCCATAATCGGGATAATGTGATCGAATAAACTGCTTTTACAAAAATAGCATCGGTTTTTATTGTTTTCAGCATACCCTGGAATCGCCAATTCAGAGGTTTCAATGACTTGGTGTTTCACACCGATCTTTTCAGCCAGTTCTCTAGCCTCTATAAGCTCACTGGAAGGATACGTTTCCGAGTCGGCAGTGACCGCTAATACTTGATCTGGACCCAATGTTTCCACGGAAGCCTTTAACAGAAACGTACTATCCACACCACCTGAGAATGCAACAACTACTGTTTCCATTTCTCGGAGAATCGCCTGTAATTTTTGATATTTCTCAGTTAACATGGTCTGATCTCCTTTCCCCAAACATTTCTATCTCTACAATTAACATATTGGGTTTCTTCTTGTCTATATGTGCAAAACGATTAGATTGTCATCGCACCAAAACCGCCGTCTACACGAAGCAATGCACCCGTTACGAAACTTGATGCTTTGTCAGAGGCTAAAAATACCGTTGCCCCCTGCAATTCTTCTGATTCTCCAAAGCGCTGCATTGGTGTATGTCTCATAATGGAATCAATACGATCTTTGTCTAAGATTTTGCGGTTTTGCTCCGCTGGGAAAAAACCAGGTATGATCGCATTCACACGAATTCCATTCTCAGCAAATTCACGTGCTAAAAATTGAGTCACACTATTTAAGCCCGCTTTTGAAACGCTATACGTAAATACTCTTGAAAGCGGCGTAGTAGATGAAACAGATGAAATATTGATGATACTACCTTTTCTCTCTTGCTCAATCATTCTTTTGGCGAAAATTTGGCAGGTCATTACAATACCCTTTAAGTTAATATCCATTATTTTATCATATTCTTCCATATCAAGCTCAAAAAATGGTGTTGCACTGTTTGTTCCTGGTGCATTTAATAGAATGTCCCAACCGCCGGACCATTTTTCAATTTCATCTGCAGCCTTAAGTAAAGATTCTTTTGAGCTGACATCCGCCGTAAATGCCTTTGCCTGACCACCAGCCGCTTCGATTTCCTTTACTACTTCCTCTGCTTTTTCCAAGTTACGGCCTACGATTGCCACTTTTGCCCCGTGATCGGCTAATCCTATTGCCATCGATGAACCTAGTACACCATTTCCCCCAATGGCTACGGCTGTTTTTCCAGATAAGTCAAATAAGTTCTTCACCTGTATCTCTCCCTGTTGTTTGGTTTAAAATAAGTTTCCTTTTTCATCGAAAGGCAGAACATAAAGTTCCGACACTAGTTCCATGTTTGGATGTTGTTTGACATAGTCGACCAGCGCTTCTGATACTTCGATTTCACTTAATTCCAGGGTATTTTTAATGCGTACCATTTTTACCTTCGTGAAATCTAAAATATTACATGTCTTTACCGCTGCTTGAATCGCTTCACGGTCATTTTGTAAGGTCGTAGCGATTTTGGTTGGCGCCACCACCGTAGAGGTTAAGCCGTTAGCATACGTTACTTCTAAATCCATACGGTCTACGAGCCGCTGGGTAGTAAAATCGGCTGTTCCAACACCGTTGGCATTTCCTTCTGTTTCATGTGTTAAACCGAGCACAACCATCTTGGTGACATCGGGGCCCCCGTGTGCATATGGAGTTGGGTAGCGGCCGGTAATATTCGGATCCATACCGTCACCACTGATGTTTTTTCCGATTTCATCAATCACTAAAACTTCTAATTGCTCAAAGAATAATTTTGGTAATAATTCTTTCGCTTTAGCCTGTAAGGCAGGTTCTTTTTCAATAATTTCTTCAGGTGTTAACACATCCACTACTGCTACTTTATCGAATGCGTTTTCAATGGTAGCTACACCGAACAGCAGCGGCTTTTTTTTCATTATCATTTTCGCCATTGCCGGTACATTTTCTGCCATGTATTTAAACCCAAGCTGGTGACAGGCTTCTGCGCCTTTTTGTTTCCCTAATCCAATGCTGATCATTTTCATGATTCCACTTTCCACTTGACCACGGAAGGCTGTATGTGGTTTGATGCGATTGATCACGACAATTCCATCTGCCTCGGAAGCATATTTATCTAAATAAACCGGCAATCCATTTTCAAGTTCTCCAACCTTAATGACTTCCATTGAAGAACGAATTTCACAGCCGACCGTTTCTTCGGTAACACCGAGGTGCGCTAACACTTCCCGCTGCCCATCTGCCGTTGCGCCCCCATGGCTCCCCATACTTGGCACAATAAATGGCTTTGCACCGAGGTCTTTAAGGAATTTAACCGTTACAGCGGTTAATTCCACTAGACGGTCAAGCCCCCTGCTTCCAACCGCTAAGGCGATTTCCATTCCAGGCTGTACTTTTTCACGGATGCGTTCTTGCTGCAATTTTTCCAATAAAGCTTTTTCAAGATCACCAATTTTATGGTTGTCAAATTTCACTTTTACCTTCGCCATTCTTGGCACTGGTATATCTTTTAATAATTCTTGTAAAATTCCCATTGAATTTACTTCACTCCTTTTCGCTACTATTCAGTGTACCTCATGGGAAAATTTTCATGTATTTTTAAGTATCAATATGAATAAAAACTGTAATCCCCTTACATCAAATCTAGTAAAATATATTTACAGTGTAAATTAATTTGTTTACCAAACAAACTAATTAATTGTATAATAACACCAAGGCATTTATACGTCAATTATTATGTGACACATTTATTTACTTAAGGGGGGTTTTTACATGGTTACTGGAGATGCTGCATATATAAAAAAAATCAATCGATCATTGATTATTAGTAAGATTATTGAACATGGAATGATTTCACGTGCAGAATTGGCGAAAATTACTGGGCTAAATAAAGCAACGGTTTCAGTCCAGGCAGCTGAATTATTAGCAGAGGAATTACTGATTGAAACTCACCAGGAGCACAAAAATCTCGGCAGACGCCCCATTATGCTTTCAATTAACCAACAAGCCGGGTATGCTTTAGGGATTGATCTTGATCATAAAGAAGTCACTTTTACTTTATCAGATTTAAAGGGCTGTCCTTTAGAAATAAAGAAATTGGAATTGACCACTTCTGATTACAATCAAATTTTTGAGCTATTGGCTTTGCAGATTAAGGACTTTCAAAATCAATATTCAAACACCCGCTATGGGGTCATCGGAGTTGTGATTGGTATTCACGGCGTTGTCAATAATACGGAAGAGATTTATTTTGTTCCTCACCTTCAATGGCGGAACAAAGATTTGAAAGAAGACTTGAAAAATAAAACGGGACTTACGGTTTATATCGAAAACAACGCAAACCTGTGCTCCATTGCAGAAAAAGTTTACCGACATCATCAAAGTGAAAGTCTGCTTTCCGTTAGTTTGTCTTCTGGAATCGGTCTTGGCTTCATCGTTAACGGAAATATGCTAAAAGGATATCATGGGTATGCAGGCGAAATTGGCCATATGATTGTCGTTCCAGACGGTAAACCTTGCAGATGCGGGAACATGGGCTGTTGGGAACAGTACGCATCAGAATATAGTTTTTTCAAACATCTAAACGAAAACGAGAGATTGAGCGAGAAGGAAATCTATTCTATGATGCATTCTCTAAAACCTGCTGTTACGAAACATATGGAACAATTTATTAAATTTCTTTCCATCGGTTTAAACAATATTATTAACTTATATAATCCCGAAGTGTTAGTGATTAATAGTGAATTGCTTCGTCTGTACCCTGGTGCCCTTTCGAAGATTAAAGAACGTATCACCTCTACTGTCGGACAATACCGGGATTTAGTCATTTCTGAATTTGGCATCAAAGCTTGCAGCATGGGGGCATGTGCACTGGCGATAAAACATTTTTTAGAAGTGGCAGAATTAAATTTAACCTTGCAACAAGAATAAAGTCCTCTGCGAAGAGGGCTTTTTCTTTTTGAAAAAGAATAAAAAACTGAGATTTATGGAAAAAGCGAGGAAAACGGCGAAATAATGAGAGAAAAGGAGACAAAACCATCTGGTTCTGTCTCCTTTAAATAACGACTATTCCATCCAGTTAGTGTGGAAGGTACCTTCTTTGTCGATACGCTGGTACGTGTGGGCACCGAAGTAGTCACGTTGTGCCTGCAAGAGGTTTGCAGGTAATGTTTCCGTACGGTAGCTGTCATAGTATGCAATCGCGCTTGAGAATGCTGGAACTGGGATTCCGCGTTCAATCGCTACCGCTAATACTTGACGCAATGCCTGCTGGTAGTTTTCAACGATATCTTGGAAATAAGGATCTAATAAAAGATTTCTTAATTCAGGATCACGGTCGTACGCGTCCTTAATTTTTTGCAAGAATTGAGCACGAATGATACAGCCGCCGCGGAAAATCATCGCGATATCGCCGTAACGAAGGTTCCAATCATACTCTTCTGACGCCGCACGCATTTGCGCAAATCCTTGTGCATATGAAACGATTTTACTCATATATAATGCCTTACGTACCGCTTCAATTAATTCTTCCTTCGTGCCGTTATAAGAAACGGCTTCAGGGCCAGTTAATACCTTGCTAGCCTTAACACGCTCTTCTTTCATCGCAGAAATGAAGCGGGAGAATACTGACTCAGTGATAATTGGCAGCGGAACCCCTAAATCTAACGCGTTTTGGCTGGTCCATTTACCCGTACCTTTTTGGCCGGCAGTATCAAGAATCAAGTCAACCATTGGCTTGCCAGTTTCTTCGTCAACTTTTGTAAAAATATCTGCTGTGATTTCGATTAAGTAGCTGTCTAACTCGCCTTTATTCCATTCCGCAAATACTTCATGAAGCTGTTGTGCATCCAATCCAAGGACATTTTTCAAAATAAAATAGGCTTCACAAATTAACTGCATGTCGCCGTATTCGATTCCGTTGTGAACCATTTTTACATAATGTCCAGCACCGTTTGGACCGATGTAGGTGCAGCAAGGATCGCCTTCTACTTTTGCCGAGATGGCTTCAAGAATTGGCTGTACAAGCTCATACGCTTCTTTTTTACCGCCAGGCATGATAGAAGGACCTTTTAACGCGCCCTCTTCACCGCCGGAAACGCCTGTGCCAATAAAGTGGAATCCTGCAGTTGCAAGCTCTTTATTACGTCTGATTGTATCTTGGAAGAATGTATTTCCTCCATCAATCAGGATATCGCCTTCTTCAAGGTATGGCTTAAGAGAATCAATGGTAGCATCTGTTGCTGTACCAGCTTTAACCATTAATAAGATCTTGCGAGGTTTCTCTAAAGAATTTACAAATTCTTCAACCGTGCGGGCACCAACAAAGTTTTTGCCCTCTGCTTCGTTCTTTAAAAACTCTTCAGTTTTATCATATGAACGGTTGAAGACAGCAACGGAATAACCGCGGCTTTCGATGTTTAATGCAAGGTTCTTACCCATAACGGCCAAACCTATGACACCAATTTGCTGTTTAGACATGCTTATCCCTCTTTCTTAGTTAGTTGATTCTAGATAACCATAAACTTTACTTTATTACAAGGATAAAGTGTTACCCCTTGTAATGGAAGTCCGGAATAGACGTCCAACGTTTGCGTAATTCGTGAGCTGAATATTTCGGCTTTCGTTCACGGGTAAAGATGCCTTTTTTGTTACCTTGAACCCGGATAATCCCCTGGCTTGTTTGGAAGTCCGCGAAATTCCATACCTGTTCACCCACAAAATGCTCAAACTCATCAAACACTTCATGGTTTGCTTTGTAAAATTCTACTTGGTATTCTTCTGTGAACATGACTGGTTCTACATCATGAAGTCCGGCAACTGTATCTGCACCATATTCCGTCATCATAAATGGTTTACTCGGGCAGCGTTCCAGCCAGCCATTAAATTCAGCACGAAGGCTTGCTTTGGCAGACTCTAAATCACCACTATCAACATACCATCCATAATATCGGTTAAACGTTAGAACATCAATTAATTCAGCAATTTTATCTTTGTCAGGAGTAGAACCTAAATGCGTAACAAGCGTAACTGGCCGCTTTTGCGGGTCAAGTTCTCTAAATAATTCAATTAAAGGTTTAAAGTATTCATCCGCACCCTCTTCTTCTGAAGCAGGTTCGTTGGCAACATTCCACATAACGACACATGGGTGGTTTTTATCACGGGCAACAAGCTCTCGGATAACTTCTTGATGGTGCTCAAACGTCTTAAGCTCCTGCCATGTATTTTTTGATCTTGGACCTCCGCCTAACATCACCATAAAGTTTACATGTAGTCCGACAGCAGGTGTTTCATCAATGACAACAATTCCTTCACGGTCTGCTAAACGCATGATTTCCTCTGAATATGGATAATGAGCTGTACGGAACGAGTTCGCTCCAATCCACTTCATCAGGTTAAAGTCCATTATATTTGCCGCTTCATCAAATCCACGGCCGCGAAGCGGTGTATCTTCATGTTTACCAAAGCCTTTAAAATAGAACGGTTTATTGTTGATCAGGAACTTTCCATCCTTCACTTCAACACTTCTGACACCAAATGGCTGCTCATACACATCTACCACTTTTCCAGCATCAAGAAGTTCAATTTTAAGTGTGTATAAATAAGCGTTTAATGGCTCCCAAAGCTTTACATCCTGAATGGTAAAAGTACCAGCAGCACCCGTTGCTGTTGCAACTACCTCGCCAGATTCATCGATGGCACTTACTTTTACTTCTGCATTGCCGTTAGTTTCTACAGAATAATTAACGGTTCCGTCAATCTCACTCACAACCGTAACGTCCTTCACATACGTTTGAGGAGTGGTATAAATTTTTACTGGACGCTGCAAGCCAGCATAATTGAAAAAGTCAAAATTAGGATTGTTTTTTTGAACCTTGCCTACCCCTGGTATTTCTTTTTCAGATAAAAATCCGACTGGAAGGGTTGAAAAGTCAACGATATTATTAACTGCAACAGTTAAGCGATTCTTCCCTTCTTTTAAAAAGCTGTTAATTTCCGCTTCAAATGGAAGGAAGCCGCCTTTATGTTCAACTACAAGGTCACCATTCACATATACCTTGGCAGTATGTGTAGCAGACCCAAAGCGTAATACGATTCTCTCAGATGTCAGAATGGAAGGTACAGCAAATTCACGCTCATACCAAACCCATCCTACATGGTCACGAATTTCTGCTTTAACCCCTAAATCATTAAAGGAAGCAGGCACAGCCATTGGGATAGTATCCGTTAATGCTGATTTCTCCCAGTTTTGATCAAAGCCGTTGCCTTTATCCAGTTTAAAATTCCAAATACCATTTAAATCAATAATACCGCGGGTTTCTGTTGTTATTGGATATAACATTTCTCAACTCTCCTTAACAGATATAGAATAATTTTATCTTTCTCTTTTTTATTAATTTAACGCTGTAAAAAATATTTCTCTGCATTATCGTAACCAATGTTCTTGACCATTTGCTCGAGGTGTTCCATGTCATGAGGAACCAATCCTTTTTCTGCCCAATCACCTAAAAGATTACAAAGGATTCGGCGGAAGTAATCATGACGAGCATAAGATAAGAAGCTGCGCGAATCTGTTAACATTCCGATAAAGTGGCTCAACAGCCCAACATTGGCTAAGTCCTTCATTTGTCTTTCCATTCCATCGATATGGTCTAAGAACCACCAGCCGGAACCAAACTGCACTTTACCCGGCACACCTTCTTCATAGAAGTTACCCATCATACCCGCCAGAACAGGATTGTCTTTTTGATTTAAATTAAATAACACCGTTCTTGGCAGGGCATCCTGCTGGTCAAGAGCATCAAGGAAGCGAGAGATACCTTCAGCAAAATTTGTTTCACCAACAGAATCAAAGCCCGTATCAGGACCAAGTACGTTTTTCATTTTTGTATTATTGTTTCGCATCGCACCCATATGAAGCTGCATCACCCATTGTTTCGCCGCGTACATTTTTCCAAGTTCCGTTAAAAGGAAGGCCTTATAAAGAGTTAATTCCTCTTGAGATAACGTTTCATTGTTCATGCGCTTTGTAAAAATCGGCTCAATTTCGTCTTTTGTGGTTTGAACATAATCCATTCTTTGTATGTCATGATCGGATGCACGGCCTCCATGTTCATGGAAGTAATCCACACGCTGCTGTAGAGCCTGTATCAATCCATCCAGTGAATCTACCTTAATGCCTGAAACATTTTCTAATTTTTCGATCCAGCTCTTAAACGTTGGACGCTCGATAAATAGTGCCCCATCCGGACGGAAAGTAGGTGCAATCATCGTTTTAAACGTATCATCGTTCTTTAACAACTGATGATATTCCAGCGTTGAAACGGGATCATCGGTTGTTCCAATAAATTTTACATTTGATCTTTTAATAAAAGCTCTCGGTGTAAATTCTGGAGTTTTTAGCTTCTCATTACACTCATCAAAAATTTCACGTGCGGTTGCAGGGCTTAAGGTTTTTTCAATCCCAAAGAACATTTTCAATTCCATATGTGTCCAATGGTAAAGTGGATTTCCCATTAAATAAGGCACCGTTTCTGCCCAGGCAGAAAACTTCTCCCAATCCGATGCATTGCCGGTAATGTATTGCTCGGCAATTCCATGAATCCGCATGGTACGCCACTTATAGTGGTCTCCTCCGAGCCATACTTTCGTAATATTTTCATAGGGTTTATTCTCCCACACTTCCCGTGGGTCTAAGTGACAATGAAAGTCAAAGATAGGCAAGCCATCTACAGCGTTGTCATAAAGCTGGATAGCTGTATTTGTATTAAGCAAAAAATGTTTATCTAAGAAGGCTCTCATAAATAAACTCCTCTCCGTTCATGAAAGTAATTGAATTCATATACAATAGTTTCTCTAAAAGGGCTTTCAAAAACCATTTCATTTAATTTGTTTAATAAACAAATTAATTACATAAATAACTTAACATGTTTAATTTGTTTAGTCAATTAACAGTTTATGAATTATAATAGAAATAGATATAACAATAGTCTTTGCTTGAAATGGAGGATAAATATGATTACCGGTGATGCGGCATATATAAAAAAAATTAACCGCTCGTTAATTCTTAAAGAAATTGTAAAAGAAGGAATGATTTCACGAGCCGATTTATCGAAGGTTACGGCCTTAACAAGAGCAACTATTTCTGCACAGGTAGCAGACTTATTAGAAGATGACTTGATAATCGAAACACAGCTAGAGCATTCTTCTGTTGGCAGGAAACCGATTATGCTCTCATTAAACCGACATGCCGGTTATGCGCTTGGCATTGATCTTGACTATGGTAATATCTCTTTTACCCTTTCCGATTTGTTAGGCTGTTCGATTTCTTCCAGCACCCTTGAAATCGATACGACAGATTATTCTAAGATACTTTATTTAGTTAAGGAAGAAATTAAAAAATACAAAGCGAAATATACCGACAGCCGCTACGGTATTATCGGGATTGTCATCGCGATTCATGGACTGGTGGCAAAGGACGAAACCGTCCATTTTGTCCCGCGCCTAGGCTGGGAAGATGTTCCACTTAAAAACGATTTAGAAAAAGAAATTGGGATTATCGTTCATATTGAAAACAATGCAAATTTAAGTTCCTTTGCTGAACGGGTTTTCTTCCATCATGAAACCGATAACTTGCTATGTACTACCTTCTATTCTGGAATCGGCATGGGAATGATGATGAAAAATGATTTCTTCCGAGGCCATGACGGATTTGCAGGGGAAATAGGCCATATGATTGTGGTTCCGGAAGGGAAACCATGTAATTGTGGTAATAAGGGCTGCTGGGAAAAGTACTCCTCAGAATCGAGCATTTTTCAGTATTTGTCCGAAACACGCCAAATGAAGGATGTAAACTATGACCACATTCAACATTGGCTTGATGAAGGAGACAACGAGGTTCAAGAACTGATGGAACAATTTATTTATTATTTATCTATCGGTTTGAACAATATGATTAATATGTACAACCCCAATGTACTGGTATTGGATAGTGAGCTTCTCCGTATGTATCCAGATGCCCTTGAAAAAATTAAAGGTAACCTGCATTCTTCGATTAGTCATTTTCGGGAACTATCCATCTCTTCTATTGGAAAAGGATCAACCGTTCTCGGCGCATGTGCCCTTGCCATTAAACATTTCTTAGAGGTACCGATGTTAAATTTACCATTTGAGAATCAAAAAAATTGAAATCGTTTTCTCAAGAAGTATCCCTTTCTAATAATAGAAAGGGTGTTTTTTTCAAAAAAAAGAAGGTTGTTAAGCCGCACTTAACAACCTTCTCTCTATTTAAATATTATGCATTTCTTTTTTCAGCTAAATCTATTGCAAGTTGTTCTGTACGCTTTTTGTTTAATGGATACAAGAATACAACGATTAGGAACACAGCAAGCAGTGTAACTGCTGGTACTAAAGTTCCAAGTGAATGAATTCCTGATAGAGTTTCACCTGTTTGAGCTTTTAGAGCTGGATTATAACCAACTGCTGCAATTGCTGCACCGCCAACACCGCCGGCAACAGCTTGTCCTATTTTACGAGCCATTGAGTAGATAGAGTAAACGGTTCCATCTTCACGTAAACCAGTTAAATACTCATGGTAATCAATGATGTCCGTTACGAAAGCCCAAACAACCAGGTTGAAAATACCATAACCAAACATCGCAACGGTTAAGACTCCGATAAATTGTGTTGCTGTTAAGTTTGGAAGGAAATATAAAACACCGTATACAAGAGCTGCAAGTAATAAACCGCCTGAAGCCACTTCTTTTTTACCGAATTTCGAAACTAATGGTTTGATCATTGGCAATGCTACAAATACTGCTGCGGATTGAAGAAGACCAACCATACTTAATGCTTTAGCGTTTCCAAAGTAATCCTTAAATAGATATACGTTTACAGTACCAATTAACATAAAGACGATCATAAAAGTTAAAGAAGCAATAAGGAACCAAATTAACGGTTTATTTTTAGCAAGACCTTTCATTGTTTTGCCTAAGTTTGTTTTTGGTTTATTTGTTTCATCTAACACAATACGTTCAATTGATAATTTATAACAAGCAATATAACAAGCGATTGCAAGTCCACCGAAAATTAAGGCAGCTACAAGGAATCGATTAGCATCTACTCTGTTATCAACAAATAAAATCATTGGTCCAACTACGTTAATAATTAAGCCTGCTAAATTAGCACCTAGTGTTCTCCAGCTTGATAAAGCAGTACGTTCAACTGGATCACCTGTGATAACAGAAGCCATTGAGCCATAAGGAATATTAACAGTAGAATATAATGTTCCCCAGATAATATACGTTACATAAGCATATGCAAGGTAAAATCCGTCAGACATGCCAGGGATATAAACGAACATTAACACACCAGAAACAACAAGTGGAACCGACATTCTTAAAATCCATGGTCTGAACTTTCCATGTTTTGTTGCTTTTCTTGTATCAATGAAGCGTCCCCATGTAATATCAGCTACTGCATCCCATAAACGTGCTAGTAAAAATAACCCGCCGACTGCAGCCGGATTAAGATGAAATATATCCGTATAATAAACCATCAGGAAAGCGGCTACTAGAATAAAGAAGAAATCGTTTCCAAAATCACCAAACAGATAACCCAATTTATCTCGCATTCCAAATGGACGTACTGTTTTCCCTTCTGTTTGTGGGATTTCTACATGTTTATGAACTGCTTGACCCATTATTAACCCTCCTAAAGTACATTAAATTAATATAATGTAACCGTTTAAATAAATAGATAAAAAATACCTTAATGTAAAACTTTCTAGAAACCTATTTTTTTGAAAACCTTTACTAAAATACTCAAATAAAAAATTTAATCTTCTCGAGAATGGATGAATATCCCAATTAATTTGTTTAATGAACTAACAAACTAACTGTATACATAGAATATCACCGTCGACGTGTTTCGTCAATAATATTTTGTAAGCGTTCCAATAAGGAATTTTCACCATTTTATGAAATTTCCATCATAACATCTAAGGCTTCTCATTCTACCTGCCTTGGTAATGTGATAGGATTATTTATAGATATTATTTATTTCGGAGAGGAGAGGAATTTTTATGCTTCAACGTCCAACAGAAAATGAATATCCAACGTATTATCAGCCCTATTTGAACCTTGTTTCTGAAGGTGACCTCGTAAAGCTTTTGAAGGATAACCTTAAAGAAATGATCACGTTATTTGAAGGAATTAGTGATGAGGAAGCTCTCCATCGCTATGCTCAGGGAAAATGGAGTGTGAAAGAGGTGCTTGGGCATATCACCGACACCGAAAGAATCATGAGCTACCGCCTTCTTCGAGTAAGCCGCGGTGATCAAACTCCTTTAGCCGGCTTTAACGAAACGGATTACGTCGAGGCAGCACAAACCAATAATCTTCCTATGAAAGCAATCCTTGAAGACTTCAAAGCAACACGAAACGCTACCATCACCCAAATCCAAAACACACCGGTTAAAGCCTGGAACAACCAAGGCAACGCCAACGGCATGCCCATCACAACCAGAGCCATCGCCTACATCATCGCCGGCCACGAAATGCACCACCGGAAAATCGTTGAAGAACGATACCTAAAGCGGTGACTCGGTGACAGGCACCGCTCGTGGACACTGTCCACCCCAGATGGACAGTAAAAGAGCCGGTCAAATGCTGACCGGCTCTGTTTTTTTGTATGGTTACCCCAGTTTTGTTCGGGTGGCTGCTGGCTGATATTTTCGCATTGGGCCGTTTTCGAGTACTTCATGAAGATAGTAATTTCCGTTTGGACTAGTTTTTTTGAGCAAATCCATGAGGTATGTAATATCGTCAAGTGCTCTATGTGTTTGATAATTGGTTATTTTGTGCGCCTGTAAAAGAGTGAGGAGTTTACCGTTTGGAAAGCCGTAATTCTTCCATTTTACGCCTCTCATTGTACAGTACCATTTTAATTCATTAATCTCTGGGTACATATGATAGAGAAAGCTGCGGTCGAATGAGGCATTATGGGCAAAAACCGAATCCGCTCGATGGAAATAGGTTTTGATTTTCACATCATAGAAACTCTTCCCTGCTACCATCTCATACGGAATCCCGTGAATCTGATAGGCACGATCATAGTTTCTTTTCGCTGTGCTAGAAAGAGGTTCTCTCAAAAAGGAATCCTCTTCAATGATTTCTAGTATTTCTCCTGTATCTGACCGATAGGAAAACAATTTCATCGCTAATTCGATTACTTCGTCTGTTGTCGGCCCTAAGCCTGTTGTTTCAACGTCCAATACTAAACCCAATTTCTCATCTTTCCGCATTCAATTTCATTCCTTTATATAAAATATTACTACCATTATAACATCTAAAACTAAAAATAGACCCGCCAAGAAGCGAGCCTAATTTTTGGTAACTTTTCTCTATAAGTGTTTTCAAATTTATATATACGGTACTCCAGTTTAATCTGTGAATTTGCGACAGCAAGTTCTAGTTCTCCCGAATTCCATTGATAAAAGCTTCTATAATTGTAATAAGACTCTTATCTAAATCCAATGCCATTTTAAAGCCGCCCCGCTGCTCCAATGAGGAAAAACCATGTAGAATGCTGCGAAGTCCTCTAACTGCGTGCAGAGCTTGCTCTCCTTCTAAATTGTAGGACTGTAAAACCCGAACGGAAAGGTCTACAATTTTTGCGCCGGCCTGCTGTACCTCTTCGTCTTCCATATCTGGGGCCATTAAGGTTGCCTCATAAATGCCAGGATGATTCCGGACAAACTCTACATAAGCCTTACTTATGGCTAGTATATCTTCCTCTCCCGACACCCCAATTGCGGCATCTGCTAGTTCCTCATAGAGAAGATTGATCCCATAGATTGCTAATTTCTTTCTTAAACCGTTCATCCCATCAAAATGGTTATATAAAGAAGGCGGGCGGATTCCCAATTTTTTCGCCAGATTTGCTAGTGTTACCTCCTGCATTCCCAGTTCATCCGCAATTTCCCCAGCTGCTCCGAGGATTGTATTCATATCTAGTCCTACTTTAGGTCTTGGTGACATCTTAAATCTCCTTTATCTCAATTTCTGTTCTAATGATCGTATAGCCTTTTGCATGGCATTAACAGGGTTCTCGGTCATTTCTCCATGTCCTACTGCCAGCAGTTTAGGCTGATACTCTACCAACTTCTTGGCGCTATTGAGGGCTGTCTTTTTACTCCAAGTACCGAAAGCAGGAAACGGAAATAATGGCTTGATGTCCCCTGCCACCGCGGTTCCGCCTCGTGTTTGAAAAGCATCCCCTGCTATTAAGGCATGTGTTCGAGTATCAAAAAATGCCATCGATCCTGGAGTGTGCCCCGGAGTTTCAATTGCAGCCAAGGATCCCACTAGCTCCCCTTCTTTTAATAAGAGGTTTGCTCTGGTTCTTAGTTTTTTGGGTACCCCGCCTTTAATTGGAGTTTGGTCTTCCTCTTGATCCAGTGAAAGGTCGCCATTCATGATTCGGTTATCACGAACAGAAATATAAACGGGAATATCAGGTAGTGTTTCCTTTATTGCATCCAGAGCACCGACATGGTCTTCATGTGCATGGGTTAGGACAATCTTTGTAATCGGCTTCCCTATGTTGGCTGCAGCTGTGATTATTCCCTTTGCGCAGTAAGGCAGCGCCGCATCCATTAAAGTCAATCCTTCCTCTTCCTCCACTAAATAGCAATTCACCGGAAAAACCTTCGCCATAAACGTCACTTGATATAAAAACCCGTTTTTTATCACTCTCACTGTGATCGATCCCCTTTTAACTATTATCGTTAGTTTTATTTTAACTAATGACATTAGTTAAAAGCAAGAGTTTTATTTACAAAAAATGGTTTTATCATTGGAGATAGGTGAAATTTGAAGGAAAAACCCAGAAAAATAGTGTGTTTTAAATTTGTTCAAATCTTTTTTACGAATTTGTGAAATAATGAACAATAAACCCTCAATTCAAGATAAATTTGTTATATTGAGAGTGTAATAAAGATACAAAACATAATTTACAAGGAGATGCTTGAAAATGTTTGCAAATTGGTTAAGGGAAAATAAAATTGCCGCTGGTATCCTAACTGTCCTTCGTTTATATCTTGGATATTCTTGGTTCACAGCTGGTTTTAATAAAATTACAGGCGGATTTGATGCTGCAGGCTTCTTAAAAGGAGCAATCGCCAATCCCGTGAAAGGTCCAGATGGCAACATGGTATACAGCTGGTATGTCAGCTTTTTAGAAAACTTTGCCCTGCCAAACATTGATGTATTTAACTTCATCGTACCTTGGGGCGAAACATTAATCGGTTTAGGACTTTTATTAGGATGCTTAACAACTACTGCCATGTTCTTTGGATTAGTAATGAACTTCTCTTTCTTCTTAGCAGGTACTGTTTCTCATAACCCGACAGACATATTCCTAGGATTTATCATCCTGGCTGCTGGTTATAACGCAGGCCGTTACGGTTTAGACCGCTGGGTAGTACCATTCTTCCGTAAAACAGTATTGAAAGAAACAAACACAGCTAAACAACATGCGTAACGAAAAACTCCTCAATCAAATCCAGATTGAGGAGTTTTCTATTAATAAATATTATCTTCACTTTTTTCAAATCCAACTCGTTCTTGGTACCAGTTCGTTACTTGGGTTAAGATGCAGTAAACAAGAAAGAAATTCATTGCCCAGAGGTTAATAAAAGGTGCCAATCCACCAAATTCAATACCATGATAACCCTTAAGCTTAATCACAATCATGGACTCAATAAAAATTAAAATAAAACCCAGCACACTCGAAACAGCCATCCTGATCATTTCTCAACCCTCCGCATCATTTACCCCAAATACTATTCCAATCAAGTAATTTTGACGATTCTGTGAACTAAATAATTTTATTATATGGCTCAAATCAGAAAACCACAACAGAAAAAGAAGGCGCTTTTCAACTATATTTTTCGCTTCCTCCACTGAAAAAAAGAAATAACGGAAGTCAGTACGGATACAAATAGTATAAATGTATATAAATTAACATAAAGGGTATTTGTATACTGATTTAACCAAGGAAACCGATAAATTCGGGAATCGATATTGGTCGGCGGTCCTCCTAGCTGTTCTAGCAGTTCTTTGGCAAAGAAAAACTCAAAAATTGTTGAGATGATCAAAAGGGCAAAAGAGATAAAGAAAATCGCCCCCCAAGTTTGCTTTTGAAAAGCAGCCCTTTTCAGCCTTAAACACCACTCAATTCCGAAGAGAAGAAAGGTCAGGAAGACAAAAGGAAAAAGCAGGATGACTGGATTACCGTTACCCGAGAAGAATGTTGGACGAAAAGTAAATTCCTTCACCATAACGATTGAAACCAAACATAACAGAAAATATATGATTAATTGTCGGGATAACAATATCATCACCTCTGCTATTTTAAAAAAAAAGGAATTTTGCCCTATTGTTTATATATTCAACAAAAAGTGTGTTATTCCCCATCCCCTTGAATCATCCTCTTAATTAAAAAGGTCTCCACAGTGCTAAAACAGCATTAATAAGAACGCCAATATGGACAATATCTAAGCCATTATAAAATAGGGAAAGATATCTAGCTTGAAAAAGAATTTTGGAATTTTGCATCTAATGTATCTATGTCGAATGTAAATTTCCGAATGGGGTAATAGACATGATATTGTTAAAAGATGTGAATAATGAAAACTGGCAATACCGGTAAGGTCGTAAGCCATTTCGTTGATGAACTTAATTATTCTTATACGATGAGGTAGTTATTTTGCAAAATCATATCTTAGAAGTACTTAAACAAATTGAACTTGAATATGACGTTAAGATTCTTTATGCCTGTGAGGCAGGCAGCCGTTCGTGGGGATACCCATCGGAGAACAGCGATTACGATGTCCGATTTATCTATGTGCATAAAACAGACTGGTATCTCTCAATCGATCAACGGCGCGATGTCCTTGAGGTTCCCAAGCATGACAAAGTCTCTCTGTTAGTTGAAAAGCAGCTGGATTTAAGCGGGTGGGAACTAACCAAAGCATTAAAGCTGTTTCGAAAATCGAATCCGCCGCTCATGGAATGGCTTCATTCAAGTATTGTTTACTACCAGGCCTACTCAACCATTGAAAAAATGAAAGAGATGGAAGGCCAGGTGTTTTCCCCCATCTCATGCCTTTATCACTATTTAAAAATGGCAAAAGGAAATTACCGGGACTATGTGAAAAAAGACGAAGTAAGAATCAAAAGCTATTTCAACATCTTCCGGCCGCTTCTAGCAGCGAAATGGATTGTCAAATACAATACGGTCCCGCCGATTGAATTTAATGCATTGCTTGATGACCTCCTTCCTTCCGGTGAGGTGCGGGATATCCTTGTCGATGTTATCACTCTTAAAATTGCCGGCGAAGTGTTGGATGAGGACCCACAGACCGAGGTAATTCTTGCTTATCTTCTTGAGGAGTTTGAGAATTTGGAGAGCTACCTTAAGGAATTAAAGGTCGACATCCCTAATCCTACGGAAAAGCTGAATCTCCTGCTTCGCGAAACGCTGCTTGAGGTATGGGGGGATTGAGTATTGAACTAGTTTTGTCCTTTAGATAGCTTCTCGAGGATTTTTCGAACACGAATTAGACATTTCGAGCTCATTCTTCCATCATTTTGTCCTTCATCCACCTTATGAAGGACTTTTCCAACTCATTCTTCTTTCATTTTGTCCTTCATCCGCTTCATGAAGGACATTTCAAACTTATTCTTCTTTCCTTTTGTCCTTCATCCACTTCATGAAGGACATTTCAAACTTATTCTTCTTTTATTTTGTCCTTCATCCACTTCATGAAGGACATTTCCAACTCTTTCTTCCATCATTTTGTCCTTCATCCGCCTCATGAAGGACATTTCCAACTCTTTCTTCCATCATTTTGTCCTTCATCCACCTTATGAAGGACATTTCCAACTCTTTCTTCCATCATTTTGTCCTTCATCCACCCCATGAAGGACATTTCCAACTCTTTCTTCCATCATTTTGTCCTTCATCTACCTCATGAAGGACATTTCCAACTCTTTCTTCCATCATTTTGTCCTTCATCCACCTCATGAAGGACATTTCCAACTCTTTCTTCCATCATTTTGTCCTTCATCGACCCCATGAAGGACATTTCCAACTCTTTCTTCCATCATTTTGTCCTTCATCCACCTCATGAAGGACATTTCCAACTCTTTCTTCCATCATTTTGTCCTTCATCTACCTCATGAAGGACATTTCCAACTCTTTCTTCCATCATTTTGTCCTTCATCCACCCCATGAAGGACATTTCTAACTCTTTCTCCCATCATTTTGTCCTTCATCGACCCCATGAAGGACATTTCCAACTCTTTCTTCCATCATTTTGTCCTTCATCTACCTCATGAAGGACATTTCCAACTCTTTCTTCCATCATTTTGTCCTTCATCCTCTTCATAAAGGTAAAGGAACTTCAAGTGTATATAACAAAAACAGCCACCCATTAAGAGTGGCGGTCTTCCTACTAGGCAAAACTTTGAATCATTTGTACGATATTATTTTGGAAACGCGGGGGATTTTTTGCTTCAAGAGTGGCAGCTGTTTGAATTTGCGCATCCAAGATTGCAATAAAAGTAATCGCAAAGAACAAGTTTCGTACAGGTAAAGGTGTCAATTAAAATCGTTTCTCCTTATTTTTAAGTATTTAAATACTAGATTTTATAAGAAGGCGATTTTCTACATTTATGGTCTTCCTTTCTATTAATAAGTACTACTTTGAATAATGATTTTCTTCCTGATTAACTGTCTCGTTTAATGTTTCTATATATTTTTGATCCATTCGTTTCTCAATTTTCTCAAGTTCTCGAAAATCTCTCACGATTTCCTCTTTGTTCTCCTTCATTAACACTGAAAATGGTACTTTCTTCTTTTTCACTCGTAATTACTCCTTCCATATATACTATCTAATAAAAAAACCTCTGCCATCGACCGGCAGAGGTTTTAAATAAATAAAGACCTCTACCAATTCGGTAAAGGTCTTGCTAACAACGTCATCGTCGCCAATAAAGCCGAGAGTGTAAACTCTGTCATGACGACTTTATTGTTAAAGCTACTCCCCTTTAGGAGAAAGATTCAATTAGATTAAGGTAATTATAATAGAAATATTACTATTCTGTCAATCTTAGAATCCTCTTGCATTATTTGAAAGAAACGAATATTATAGTAAAGTTGTTAAAAATCGTTCGTATTTTCGGAGGAGCATTTATGTTTAAATTAAAGGAACATCAAACAAATACGAGAACAGAACTACTGGCAGGGATTACAACCTTCTTCACAATGGTATATATTGTCGTAGTCAATCCCGTCATTCTTGCGGATGCCGGAGTGCCATTTAATCAGGTTTTCACCGCAACCATTATTGCTGCCGTTGTCGGTACACTTTGGATGGCATTGTTTGCCAATTATCCAATTGCCATTGCACCGGGAATGGGGCTGAACGCTTATTTTGCTTATTCAGTGGTTGGCGGCCATCAAAATATCAACTATGAAACGGCGTTTGCTGCTGTTTTTATTGCCGGCATAATCTTTGTGATTTTGTCCTTAACTCCTTTCAGGGAAAAATTAATTGATGCCATCCCTGATAACTTGAAACATGGGATTACAGCAGGTATTGGCTTATTTATTGCTTTTATCGGACTAAGACTTACGCATATTATTACGGCACATCCAACCAATCTTGTTGGATTGGGAGATCTTAGAGCACCATCTGCATTGCTGGCCATTATCGGGTTGGCTGTCACCCTTATTTTAATGGCACTGCGAATCAATGGCGCATTATTTTTTGGAATGATTATTACTGGATTCATTGCGTTTTTCACCAACCAGCTTTCCTTTGAGCAGGGATTAGTATCGTTACCCTCACTTCCTGAAGGATTACTTATCAGCAACCCGATAACAGCGTTGACAGATGTTATTCAGCATAGTCTTTATGCGGTTGTGTTTTCCTTCATTTTAGTAACGATTTTTGATACGACGGGAACAATGATAGGGGTTGCAAATCAGGCAGGTTTAATGAAAAATGACAAGTTTCCGCGTGCCCGCCAGGCATTGCTTTCAGACTCAGTTGCGACCGCTGTGGGTGCGATGTTTGGAACGAGCCCGACCACGGCCTATATTGAATCATCTTCAGGTGTTGCTGCCGGCGGCCGTACTGGGTTAACGTCTCTTACCGTTGCTGTTCTGTTTATACTTTCAGCATTTTTTGGACCGCTCGTCAGCGCGGTGTCAGGAATTTCAGCGATTACCGCACCTGCACTCATTATCGTCGGCAGCATGATGATGGGCAGCATTGCAAAAATCCGCTGGAACGAGCTCGATGAATCCTTCCCTGCTTTCCTTGTCATCTTAAGTATGCCGCTAACATCAAGTATTGCAACAGGAATCGCGCTTGGTTTTATCAGCTACCCGCTGTTAAAAATTGTTAAAGGAAAATGGCGCGAGGTTCATCCGCTTTTATATGTATTTGCTGTTTTATTTTTCTACCAGCTGGCATTCTTGCCGCATTAAAAAAATGGAGCCCACTCTACTACGAGTCGGGCTCCATTTTTTTAAAATTTATTTGGGAACTGCCTGAGTATCCCTTGAGTGAGGATATCGGCCATGTTCATAATGTGCGCTTCATTTTTGTCAAAAGCAGCAATGTCGCCTTTCCAATCCTTTTTAAGTCTTGCCACCACACTATCAGTAACCAGCTTTAAATGGGTATAGAAAGATTCCTTTAATTCCTCTTTGTTGAAATGTGGATTGGCAGACGAAAGGAAGTCAGTAATATCATCTGCATTTTTAAACCATTGGGTATTGTATTTCTCGAATTCTGCTTGATTGCTGCTCTTGGCCGCTGCAATCACCTTTCCGCCGATAAGGATATGTTCCCTTAACAATTGTGCAAGCTTGTTGCCTGCAGCATCCCCATAAAAAGGTTTAATCGCATTGCCGATATCATCCTGGTTTTTTAATAACCGGTCAAGAACAGCACCATAATCCTCCAAGCCTTCTTCGGCACTAACAATTAACCTTCCAGTCCAAATCGCGTGTTCAAACCAAATCCTTCTCATTTCTTCCTTAAATTTCAATGCATTGGCACTCATTGGCTGGGTCTGTCTTTCTAGGTGTTTTGTTCCTTCTGCATCTGCGAATGATGGAAAAATCAAAGCAAAGGAAAGGAACAATAAACTGATTTTGATTAGATGTTTTGACAAAAATATCTCTCCTTTTCACCATTTTAAAACTTTACAATTTATTATTTGATTTTTTATCCATTTTCACTCAAACCGTAAAAAAATTCGACAAGCCTTTGAATATTCAAAACGGATATAATAGGATGAAGAAAAAGAAGGGATATAAGGGTGAATAAAATGAAACAGGAAATTGAAAAACTTTACCTGCTTCTTATAGAAGCCTGGAACAATCGCAGTGCCAAGGGAATGGCAGAATTATTTGCCGTAGACGGGGAAATGATTGGTTTTGATGGTAGTCTGGTTACTGGAAAGGATGACATTTTTGACCATCTGGATCCTATTTTTAGAGACCACCCTACGGCAGCTTTTGTAACCAAAATAAAGAATGTCCGTTTTCTTGGGTCTGAAACGGCGATATTACGTGCGATTGTTGGTATGGTTCCGCCTGGAAAGACGGATATTAACCCGAATGTAAACGCCCATCAGACACTTACAGCCATAAACGTAAAAGGGGATTGGAGGATTGTCCTATTTCAAAATACACCTGCCCAATTCCATGGAAGGCCGGAATTTGTTGAAGCGATGAGCGATGAGCTAAGACAAGTATTAAAGTAGTGGATATTCTACATCTTCACAACTTCCACACAACTTCTCTATAATTTCTACAAATGTTTTTCTTATAATAAAAGTAACTTATTTGAGTATTAAGGTTTTAGGAACCTTATTCTTAAAAACTTCCCATAATTTGACCGGTACCCTTGTATCGGTCCTTTTTTGTTTTTTTAAAATAGGCTTTCATAAAGGTGTAATTTTACACTATAATGGTAATATATAGTAAAAATAAGGGGTGGTTTCAAATGAAGGTGAAAATATGGTATATATTCTTTTTGGTATTGATTTCGACTGGTTTTATTTACTTCTTTTTCAATGGTAATCCTGCTGGAAAGGCAGAAAGTAAAAGGATTGTTGCTTCGTATCTGGAGGAGAAATATTCTCAACAGTCCTTTACCATTACAGGCATATCCTACTACCCGGGTGAAGGAACCTATATTATAAACGTTGCTTCCAAAGATGGGGAGATTGAGGGAAAGATTGATGTAAAGAATGGAAAAATAATAACTGACAGTCTTAATAATTAGTAGAAATAAGATTCAAAATTTCTTCATTTCGAAATAAATATAGTAGAATGTTATTAATGAATATTAAAGGGGAAGGGTCTTTTGGCTACAAATATCCGTTTCAAAAGTATCGTTAAAAATATCATCCTATATATCATCCTGACTATCGTCCCTTCACTTACGGTGAGTTACTATATTGCCTCCCATATAGCATCTGATAGTGAGCACCAATATAGAAGAGTCGCTCAAGAACATGCCAATTCCCATGGTATGAGCATCGAAAATTTCCTTGGGGAAACCGTTGGGAGATTAGAAATGCTTGCGACATCATTAAAGCTGCAGGATAACAATCTTATCAACATTGAGAAAATCCTTAAGGAAACACATGGAAAGGATCCGCGCTTTTCTGGTTTTTACTGGGCAAGTCCTTCCGGCAATATACTCATATCGACCAATCCAACGTCAACAACTATTAATTTAAGTGACCGTCCTTATTTCCAAAAAGCACTTAAAACAGAACAAACTAGTATTTCAGATGCACATATTGGAAGAGTTACTGGGCGGTTCATTATCACGATTGCGCAGCCTGTAATCGAACACGGAAAAATCCAAGGAGTTCTATTGGCCAGTCTGCGCCTTGATGAGATGGAAAAAACCATCTTTGGGCGTGTAAAGAATGAATCGATTGTCATTATCGATCCTGCCAACACTGTATTAATGAAGGCTGGCACAATCCCTGAAGGTGTTAATACGGTTAGATCAAGGTTGGAATTAACCCAAATACCATGGACCATTACCTCCCATGTGGTCGCTGAAACAAACCTTGAATTTCGCAACAGCATTTTACAGTATTTAGTCCTTTTTCTTACAATGACCAATATTCTTTACCTGCTCACCAAGTATTTTCTTTTACAGTTACGGGTTAAAAAGGAAAAGGAATTAGCTGAAATTCATAAACTTGAGTTAATCAGTAACCTTGCAGCCAGCACAGCCCATGAGATTCGGAATCCCTTAACAGGAATTAAAGGATTAGTAAAACTTTTAAGTGAGGACATTCAAGATAAGAAAGCCCAAACTTATTTTGATGTGATTCAACTAGAAATTGACCGCATTAATACGATTGTCAGTGAATTACTGGTCCTTGGCAAACCGACTGCCCATACATTAAACATCTATAATGCCAATGATATCGTGAAAGAAATCGAGCCGATTATCCATTCGGAAGCAAATTTTATGAATATTGGGCTGTCAATTCAATATGCTGAAGTGGAATTACCGATATCCTGTGTAAAAGACCATATTAAACAGGTCATTTTAAATCTAGTCAAAAACTCCCTCCAGGCCATGCCTGACGGAGGCAGCATTATGATCAAACTGGAGAAACGAAACGAATC
This sequence comes from Neobacillus sp. Marseille-Q6967, assembly GCF_946151075.1. Taxonomy (GTDB): domain Bacteria; phylum Bacillota; class Bacilli; order Bacillales; family Cytobacillaceae; genus Neobacillus. The sequence continues at coordinate 377,243 of NZ_CAMGZB010000001.1, forward strand.
TTGTGTAATAACCGTTGAGGATAACGGTGTGGGAATGGACAACTATCAACTAAAGAAAGCTTTCACCCCATTTTATACATTAAAGAAAGACGGATCAGGGCTTGGATTAACCGTCTGCAAACGGATCATTGAAACCTATGGAGGAACCATTACGATCTCAAGTGTCCTGCAAAAGGGAACAAAAGTAGAAATGACCCTTCCCCTTCACAATGAATAAAACGTACGGAGATTTCTCCGTACGTTTTTTAATGTGGATAACTTGATATTTGTCGAAACACCTCTGGATAATGTGAATATTTCCAGGAAATTTTGTTGATATCACCAAGGGGTTTGTCGAATTCCCCAGGAAATTTGTTGATAACCTACTAGGAAATTGTCGACATCTCCTTTTTATATAAAGGCTGTGTTAAACATGGCGTATAAAAAAAATGTGGATATCCTTGCAATCTGTTACTATAATAAAAAATATGTTAACCTTTCTTATAAACATGTTGACATAAAACCGGATATGAATATAGAATGAAAATTGAGAAAACAAGTATATCACGATATAATAGGAGATGGATTATGAAAATCTTAGATATTACATATGTTGCGTTGCTTGCTGCGTTTATGGGTGTTCTTGGTTTTGTGCCGCCGATTATGCTGTCGTTTACCCCTGTTCCGATTACCCTGCAGACGTTAGGCGTCCTGCTTGCTGGCGGAGTGTTAGGTCCACGGCTGGGAGCTTGGAGCATGACCGTTTTCTTGTTAGTCGTTGCCGCTGGTGCACCGCTATTATCAGGAGGACGCGGAGGAATTGGAGTCTTTGTTGGGCCTTCTGCCGGTTACTTGTTCTCCTATCCGCTCGCAGCTTTATTAGTGGGTTACCTCATTCACCGTTTTAGTAAGTTTCGTCTACGCAATATTTTACTTGTTAATTTAACCGTTGGGATTTTCTTCCTTTATTTAATTGGAATTCCTGTTCAGAGTTTTATAATGGAGATTTCAATTATAGAAACGATTAAATTGAGTCTAGTTTATCTTCCTGGCGATATTCTTAAAGCGACTCTTGCTTCCTATATCGTTTACAGACTGGTGAAGTCACCAGTTATCAAGCGTACTATTCAAAAAAATGCAGAGACACTTTAAAAGTGTCTCTTTTTTTAAAGAAAGGAGATTTACCATGGGTGTAATCACGGAGACTTATGAGAAACATGCCCATCTTACCCCTGAAAAAACTGCGGTCCAGACGCCTTTCGAAAAAGTAACGTATCAGGCTTGGCAAAAAAAGGTCTGGCAAACGGCCAATTGGCTGGATTCTCTCCAACAATCCAACCATACGCTAGGAATTCTTATGCCAAACGGCATACCCTTCCTTCAGCTATTTACGAGTGCAGCTGCCGCCGGCTGGACTGCCGTGGTATTTGATCCAAAGTGGACCTTAAATGAATGTCAGGTACGGATGGGACTTGCCCGACCCTCTATTCTAGTGACAACAAAAGAACTTTATCCAAAAATAAAACCATTCCACCCTCATGTATTGCTTTGGGAGGAATGCAGTCTAGAAATCAACAGATTGAGCACGTATAAAATGAACCTGGTTGATGATCAACTTCCTTTCTATATGGGATTTACTTCTGGTACAACTGGTCATCCAAAAGCTTTTATCCGTGCCCATTCCTCATGGACATCTAGCTTTGACTGTACACGAAAGGATTTTCACATTGATCAACACGACACTGTGCTGATTCCGGGTTCTTTGATTCATTCCCATTTTCTCTACGGTGCCATTAGTACGTTATATTGGGGCGGAACGGTCCATTTATTAGAAAAATTCTCTCCTAAACAAGTCATCTCGTTACTAGAAAAAGAGTCTGTCACAGTCTTATATGTCGTTCCCACGATGATTGCCGCTTTACTCAAGGAACAGGTCACCATTGAAAAGCCAATAAAAATCCTCTCCTCCGGGGCAAAATGGGAAGAACATACCAAACAGCAAATTCGAAAGAGTATTCCTCATTCTTCCATGTATGAATTTTATGGTGCAAGTGAACTTAGCTTTGTCACTTTTCTTAATGAAGAGGATTATTCCCGAAAGACTGATTCCGTTGGCAAGCCCTGTCAGCGTGTTGAGATACAAATTCGCAGACCCGACGGGCAGTCTGCCCAAGCTTACGAAACAGGGAAAATCTATGTCAGAAGCCCCATGCTTTTTAAGGGCTATTTAGAACATTCAGACCATGATGCAATACATAAACTTAAGTCCATTGCAGACGAAAATGGCTGGGTATCGGTCGGTGATATGGGTTACGTTGATGAGGATAACTACCTCTATCTATCCGGCCGGGAAAAGAATATGATTTTGTACGGTGCGATTAATATTTTTCCAGAAGAGATTGAAAAAGTGATCGGTTCACACTCTGATGTAGAGGAAGTTGCGGTAATCGGCCTTTCGGATTCTTACTGGGGGCAGATAATTGCTGCAGTGATTAAAGGCTCGGCAGACAAAAGGGAGCTAAAAAAGCTGTGCCGAGAAAAATTAGCTTCTTATAAAGTTCCGCGGAAGTGGATTTTTGTTGAGGAATTGCCTTATACGACCAGTGGAAAAATTTCCCGTCCCCAAGTAAAAAAGCTTATTGAAGGTAAGGTGAGCAGCCATTAGGAAAGCGGTTATTGTTAATGCAAAGCGAACACCAATTGGAAAGAGAAATGGAATGCTGCGGGCTTTTCAAGTTCATGAACTCGCTGCTCCTCTTCTTCGCCATCTTGCTTACGGCATCGAAGAAAAGATAGATGATGTGATTTTAGGAAATGTTACAGGACCGGGCGGGAACATTGGGCGGTTATCTGCCCTCGAATCAGGACTCCCGCTATCTGTACCTGGACTTACACTCGATCGCCAGTGCAGTGCAGGACTAGAGGCTATAAGGCTGGCTAGTTACTTAATACAAGCTGGTGCCGGCAGCTGCTACATCGCTGGAGGAGTGGAAAGCACTAGTACCTCAGCATTTGAAAAGCGGGCCCGGTTTTCACCTGATAGCTTCGGCGATCCCGAAATGGTCGAAGCGGCTGATATGGTTGCTAAAAAATACCTCATCACGAAAGAAAAACAAGATGAATATGCTCTATCGAGTTTTGAACGGAGCTGGGAAAGCGCTGGACGGGGTTTCTTTGAGAAAGAGATACTCCCTATAAACGAGCACCATCAGGATGAAGTATTCTTTAAAAAGCGAAATTTATCAAAGATTATAGAGCGCGCAAAGCCACATTATCCGGATGGAACCGTCACTGCGGCCAATAGCTGCGGCATACAGGATGGGGCTTCGGCTGCATTGGTGATGGAAGAAAGTTTTGCCTTACATCTTGGGTTAAAGCCCGTTCTCCGTTTTGTCGACAGCCAGGTTTCCGGAGTCCATCCCTTCCATCCAGCTGCCGCTCCTATTCCAGCTATAAAATCCTTGTTGGCAAGAAATGGGTTAACCATTGATGATATTGACCTCTTTGAAATCAATGAAGCCTTCGCCGCCAAAATCTTAGCCTGCTCCCAAGAGCTCTGCATACCATTAGAAAAAATAAATGGCAGCGGCGGGGCGTTAACAATCGGTCATCCATATGGTGCCTCTGGTGCCATCCTTGTGACCAGACTCTTTTACGAGGTTCAACGAAAAAATTCAGTAAACTATGTACTTGCGGCGATTGGAAGCGGCGGTGGAATTGGCGTGGCCGTATTGTTTGAGACCATAAATTGAAAAGTCAGGTGCCGGGCACCTGACTTTTTAAATAAAACTGATGGTATTACGACCACGATCTTTTGATTGATATAAACCTTTGTCTACGCGGTTTAATAGACTATCAATGGTATCACCCGGATGGGCATGGGTTACCCCAAAACTTCCGGTTATTTTTCCTGCCCCTTTAAAATCGTGTGATTCCACTGCTTTTCTAAGATGCTCTGCGAGTTTCCTCGTTTCTTCCCCAATGGTATTGGAAATGATGATAAATTCCTCGCCGCCCCACCGGCCAAAGGACTCCTGATGAGAAAGTTGTTCTTTTACTAACTTCGCGAGCTCCGCTAAAACCTCATCCCCCACTTTATGACCAAACTGATCATTTACGTCTTTAAAGTGATCGATGTCAAAAAAAATAATCGAAAAATGCCCCTGCTTCTCTTTTAAACCAGAGAGTTTTTTTTCAAGCCATTGATCAATCCGCAGACGATTGGCAATTCCCGTTAAGGAATCGATAAAGGCATGTTTCTTAAACATTTCCAAATCAGCATAGGTCTTGAACACATGCTGAGCATAATAGAGAACAATAATATACACAAGATAGGCAAAATAAAACTGACCTAAAGAGTCAATCGATATTGCTGACAGACCATTTAAATACGTAATCCCGATGATAAATGTAGTTAAAAATATGAAGATAGAGAAATAGAGTCCCCGCTTTGTTCCTAGGGTTAAGAAGAAGAACAGGTTAATAATTGGCATCCAAATAATAAAGTCGCCAAGGGAGCCGCCGGATATAGCCATATAATTACGAACCGAGTCAAAAAAGGTTGTGAGGTGGTAAAAACTAACCAAGGCTAGATTCGAATATTCTATAAACCTGATAAACTTTCTCTTGTATAAGAGTACCCAGCTGATTGCAAACCAGATGGATAAAGTGGTATTAATCATAAAATCAAATTTATTCGCACCATCTATATTCTGCAGTAGAGTATTGGAGACGAGAGCAATGACGATGCAAGGTATAACCCACAAATAAATGCTGATTTTAAGTTCGGCTAGTGACTCGAATTTCTTGAACATGGTCTTCAACTCCCAAACTAATCTAACCGATTAGTCCCGTCCGCTACGTCTAACGGCAGCTGGCTGGCGTATCACTTCTTGTGAACTTAGCCCCTGTAGCTTTGCGCCCCTATTTTTCAATAGATTTGCTCTGATCGATTTTTATAACGACGTAAAAAAGCAGAAATACCGTAGGATCACTGTCTTTTAAATGATAAAGCTCCGAATATTATCATTATACCAGATATACTATTAAATTAATTATATACTAATACTTGTAAAATAGTGGTGTCGGTTTTCCAACATTTTTGGACAGTTAGATATGTCTTTTTTTATGAGGGGGACATGTAAAAGTAGTTTTTAATTTCATAAAGTTATACATTAAATTTGCCTGTCTGCCTTTTTGCGTTCGGGGATTCCTTTTCGTATGAAGGCATTGAATAAATTGATCATCACAATAGCAGGAAGAATACCCTTGCTTTAAACAGCGGTCGTGCTTATAGCAGCAATGGTCAACATCGTTAATCGGTGCTCCTGGACCGCTGCAGCCTGGACCACACCATTTATAATTCGGGAAAATACATAATTTACCTATCATGGTTAATCACCCCTTTTTACTATATAATATGAAAGTTTCGGACAAGCGAAACGATGATGGGGAGGTTGTACCACAAATAGGCTTTTGGGCAAAAAAAAGAGGAAATCACTAGAATTCCCACTTCTTAATCAAAAAGTTGAGCAACTTCTTTTTGTAATTCTGTTAACAAATGAAAGCTGGATAAGTGCCCAAGACTCTTCACAACATTGGTATAATACCACTTCTGTTGTTCTTTTCCGGCATTAAATCGCTCCCATACGTTGTCGCCGATTTGTTCATAATCCTTTATGATAGAACGGATATTATGGAGTTTATCTGCACAAACCACGACTCGGATTTCCTCGGATGCGGTCTTTAAAAATTCTATCGTATGTTCTTTTCTATTTTTCCAAGGGAGGGATTTATCAGGTTCAGAACAACCTTCTATGATCTCTGCAATACCGGGGCCAAATTCCTGTTGGATTTTTTCTAATGTAATAGAGGTATCCTCTACTGTATCATGCAAGATCGCAGCAGCTACGAGTTCATCACTATAACCTGCCTTCATTAACATTATCCCTACGGTTACGGGGTGAGTAATATACGGGATATCCGTATTTTTTCGAACCTGATTCTTGTGTCCTATGCTCGCAACCTGCAATGCCTTTTCAATCACATCCATACTGAATCCCCCTTTCCTTTTATTCCGCTAATTCCTTTCGGTTTACCGACACAGGAGGCTGTTCCATCCACTCATTGGCAATCATCAGATTGGCTCCATCTTCTGAATACTTCAATATCTCAACATTTAAACGAGTATAATCCATCACTAAATCCGTTCGTTGGCTTTCAGATATTGCAACCCCATAGTTGCCCACGCCTGTATAAATCATCAGGCTGAAATGAAACATCATTAATTTATCCGAAAATGGCGGCTCCGTAGAATCTGTTACCTCTTGATCAAAGGACATGGGAACCGGGAGAGAATTCATTTCTAAATAACTTCTAAGCACTTCTATATGCTTTAAAGCAATGGCTTTACCTCGTTTAAAATATCGCTTTACTTTATGATCTTTAGCAACCTGGCTAAACGCCATTGCTAAGCCAGCCCCTAAATGGTTCGTCAAAACATTCGCGTAAAGATTGGTGACCTCGGTACCGGTAAGGGTTTCACGTCTTCCTAAGCCCTCTAGCATAAAAGATTGTTTTTGTACAAATTCCGCCTTTTGAGGGTACGGAATCGTTGGAGGGCGAACGGCGAGTCCTTTTTCAACCAACAGCTTTACCGCTTCCGTATCCAGTTCAAGAGTGGAGGTTAAGCACTTGGAATAAAAGGCCCTAATATCGTGACGATAGGTGTTTTGCAGCACTCTTCCGTAGGTAATCAAACCACCTTTCGCCATATTTCGAATGTATCTTAGGTAAAAGATATCTGAAAATAAACGGGTAGCCTTTAGATTCACATCTTGTTCTGTAAAGCCGATTGGAATCTGGATTCCTTCCTCTTTAAAAATATTTTGGATAATTTCAATATGCTGCTGTGATAAATCCAATGAATGCATTAAAAGTTGTTTAATATTTTCATCCTCAATGTGCTGCAGGAAATACTGTATCACGCATACTGACATACTGTCTGATAGATAGGTCGTCCAAAGATAGGATAATTCCGCAGCAGTTAATTTCACATTTTCGTGACTAATTTCCATTGGTTATTCCCCCATTCTATACTGGTTAATATCACCAGTAAAAGAATAAATTATTAACTGGATCAGCCAGCATTTTTTTCAATTTTTTAAGTTTGTCCAATCACACTTTTTGATAAAAGCATATTTTATTGTACAGCTGCGAAGGGAGGAATATTGAATGTCAAATGAAAGAAGACATCGTTTTGACGATGATGATGTTGCCGGGGTGAGTGACAGCAGAAGACATGATGATGATGACAACGATGTTGCAGGAGTTAGCGACCGCAACAACGGAAGAAGAGTTGTCATTGATGCTGACCAAGTCATCATTCGTGCAGACAGAGTCATCATTATCGATGAAGATGATGACAGAAGAAAACACGACCGTCGCCGTGACCGTGACGACCGCAGGGAAGACAGAAGACCTTTCTGGTGGCTCTAATTTAAATAATTACTATAAAGTAAACAAGCAGTGCTCATCTTGCGCTGCTTGTTTTTTTATAAATTGGACCAAATTCTACCAATATATGAGGTTTTTATATAAAAAACAACAGAAGCTATCACGTTTTCAATAATTATGGTAAATTAAATTGTGAAGAATCTGTGAACTATTAATCTATGAATCTAGGTGATGCAGGGTGTTAGAGAAGTTTTCAGTTTATATGACAGAGTTTGAACAGGAGCGCACGGTCAGAGTATTTCTTCCAGAGAGCTATTCTACAGAAAATAAACGTTACCCCGTGCTGTATATGCATGATGGCCAAAATGTTTTTGAAGATGAGGACGCCATTAAGGGAGTTTCCCTTGGACTTAAGGATTATTTAATCGATAGCGGATTAGAAATTATCGTAATCGGGCTTGATTTGAATTCTGAAGGGGAAGAGCGTGTGAATGAATATTGCCCTTGGGTAAATGGTGAAACAGCTAAAAAAGTTCTTGGATTCGCCAGTCCTTCCGGCGGAAAAGGCGAGGCTTACTTAGACTTTATCATTCATGAACTAAAACCCTTAATTGACAGAAAGTATCGGACACTAGAACATCATACTTCGATGGCAGGGATATCCTTAGGCGGTTTAATCTCTACTTATGCTGCCTGCCGTTACCCTCATGTTTTTAAAAGAGTGGCAGCCATTTCACCGGGCTACTACCGAAACCAAGAGGAAATCGAAAGCTTTATTAAGGAATCCGATTTATCCAGCATGGAAAAGTTTTATATGGACTTCGGAACAAAAGAACTCAGAGATGACGAAGAAATGAATGCCTTCTTTCTTGAAACTATCAGCGGTGTGTATCAATTGCTGAATGACAAAATCAAAGACACTAAGTTCCAAAAAATTGAGGGCGGCGTACACGACTATACTGACTTCCGAAAAAGAGTCCCAGATGTGATGGATTACTTATTTTCTGATTTAAAATGATATTTATAAAGAAAGGTATGGCAGATTAGCAGCCATACCTTTTTACTTAGAACGGTTTTAAAATCATTAACGCAATAATGATAATAAAGATTACATTCTCAAGGTGTTCATATCGAAAAAGAACTTTTGATAATTGGTAGTATTCTTCAGGAATCTCTTCACCCTGATGAGATTCTAATAAAGCTTTAACCGGCCGGGACCTTGGCGATAATACAAGCGGGCCAATGGCTAACGCGGCTAAAAAAAGAACAAGACTTATTACATACCATCCCATCCGAAATAAACTCGGATTGAGGAAACCCATCAATAAGCCGGTTATTAATAATAATGTACCGCCGATCATCACAAATATATGCAGCGTATGACGGATGGCGTATGAATGACGTAATTCGGTCATCGTATTTCCAGACTTCACTACTGTTGTCAAAATAAATCCGGGTCCCATCCCGATAATCGCTGAAAAAATATGTACAAAAACTAGGACTTTATAGAAAGTAATCACGAGTTGGCCAACCTCCATTCTCTCTTCTTATTCTATCATATGGCAGGTTATAACGGTTTTAATGTCGGTTTTCTGTCAATAACTTTTCGAATTTATCATGTTATAATGTAAGAAAAATGGAATTTAGGATGGACTTGAAAGGGGCATTTTTTCATGTTTCATTTCTTGAAGTGGTTATATATTGTGATCGGTTTTATCTCCCTTGGCTTTGGAATTTTGGGTATTATCTTGCCCGTTGTTCCAACCACTCCGCTACTCTTGCTGGCATCTTTTTGTTTTATGAAAGGCTCCGAACGATTTGAGCGTTGGTTTAAGGGGACGAGTCTTTATAAAAAACATTTAGAGAGCTTTGTTAAAGAGAGGGCCATGACATTTAAGCAAAAGCTTACCCTTCTGCTGTTTGCAGATGCGATGATTGTCATGGCGATGATTGTTGCCGATAGTCCTCTTATAAGAATCATGCTGTTTTTGGTGATTGTGTATAAATACTATTATTTTATTTTTAAAATTAAGACCGTCCCGGCGGTATGAATAGGACCCCTCTTGTTGACATTTCTTATAGGTTTTCTGTTTGTCTTGTCCTCTAGAACGCTTCTTGGGGACATTTCTTTTGTTTTCTTCAATCGTTTTTGTCCTCTAGGCTTTTTTCTTAGTTCGGCCTCTCGTATAAATCCTCCTAGATTGGAAACCAACTCCTAAATATTTCTCTCATTCTCCTTGTTATAATAGAGATTAAGGAGTGAAAAATATGAAAATAGTGAAGTACCTTTTGGTTTTTGTGTTAGTAATCGGCCTTGGTATTTCAGCGTGGATTTATTATCCGCAATACCAGGTTTATAAGTTAAAACAGCAAGCGGCACAAGGAGATTCAGATTCTAATAAAGTTTCTTATATAGATTATTTTCGCAACTCTGATGAGGATCATATTTATCATCTAGCGATAGGGGATTCGATTATCCGTGGTTATGGTGCCAATCAAAATGAAGATCTAGTTTATCAATTTTCCAATAAACTAGAGGCACAAATTGGTAAACCGATTCAATTCCAAAATGAGGGGATGAACGGGATTACTAGCGGGGAACTTAAAGCTCTTATTCTTGAAGGCCGGTTTGACATGGAAATTAAACAGTCTGACATTATCACGATTAATGTCGGCGGCAATGACATCCTACAAATGGGGATGGACCAAAATTTTAACAGCATATTCCAAACCTTTAACGACCTGCAATCCAATTTTTCTAAAAATTTGTCAGCTATTACTAATAGAATTGAAATGTTAAATCCTAATGCGACGATTGTCCTGTTAGAATTGTACAACCCCTTATCTCCCGAAAATCAATTTTATCCGTTGGCCGACCAACTCCTTCCTAACTGGAACTTAAAGATTTATGAGATTGCTAAGGATCATTCCTCCTCAATTGTAGTAGAAACAACACAAGTCATTAACGGTGAGAATTTACAAAATCTCTCTTCTGACGGAGTTCATCCAAATTCAGCAGGATACGCAGCCATCTCCGAGCAAATGATTCTTCAATTTAAGAATCAATATAAAAAAGAATCGGCATAGCCTTACTAATCAAGCGTTTGATTAGTTTTCTAGGCAAAATAATAAGGAGCTGACAAGTAGCTCCTTATGCTTACATATCACTTTTATTTGCTTCAACTGCCTTTATTAAAGCCTCTAACTTATCGTTTCTTTGTTGATCAAGCTTTGTTTTCTCACTCATAAACTTCAAAGTTCTAACCATAAAATAAATCCCAAACGCTAATAAAAATAGATACGTTAATATAGTTAAAATTGGGATAAACGCAAAAAGACCGAAAAGACCACTTTCCTCCATCATAGGCAATGAAAACCTCCATTAAGGTAATATATACCATTAGACTATCATTATACTTATTTTAAATGCAACACCATATGTTGATCATCATAGTAGCGGCCATTTATTTTCAAAGCTTTCTCCTCTATCCCATATACTTGAAAACCAAGATTTGTATAAAGTCTTTTAGCTTTTTCGTTACTAGCGTTTACAGACAGGTTTATTTTTTCAATCACATCGATTGTTTTGGCTTTTTCAATCGCAGCTGTCATTAAAGCTTTCCCCACACCTGCTGCCTGCCTTTTCTTCGTGACATACATCGCATATATGTTGGCCCGATGTTTAATCTTCGGAGCTTTCTCCAACATTAGCGTCACTACACCAATCAGTTCTCCGCCATCAAATGCTCCAAAGGTGTAGTTTTCTTCTGCCGTAAAGTTCTTAGCCGTTTGTTCAACTGGGTTTTCTCTCTTTACCGCTTCTTCATAACTTGTTAAAAATGCTTCTGGATTTTCCTTTAACGCTTCTAACCGTAGCTTCCAGTAACATTCAGCATCCTTTGGGGCAAGCAGCCGTATTTCCATCCGACAACCCACCTTTCTTAAAAAGTAAGCCCGTATGCTTTTACAATGATCCCGTCATTCGCGGGTTCAAAATCATACTCTGGTGTCCGCTGAAAACCAAAACGTTCGTAAAGTCTCATCGCACTATGCATAAACTCACCTGTATGGAGACCAACACTCTTGTAACCTCCTGCCTTTGCCCGTTCAATACACTCCGTGATTAAAGCGGACGCAACTCCCTTTCCACGTACCTCAGGAGATACGGCGAGCATACGAATTTCAGGATAACTGAGTATTTCCACACTTCCTTCATAAGCATCAATATTCGCCGGGAATAAGGCAACACTCCCTACAATCTCCCCATCCAATTCTGCGACAATCCGCTCTACCCCCGGCTGTAAATCTGTTTCAGAGGAAATTCCCTCTTTTAATGCCTGCCAATGACCTGACGGCAGAATTTTGCTATGTTCTTCATAAGAACGGACCCTCTGGTCACGGATAAACGATAACTCCCTTTCCAATGCATCACGTATCAACATCTCTTCATTAACTCCTTTAATGAATCAAAAATTTTTCTTCTTTATTACTTAAAGCCTGGCGATGATGCTCCGTCTCAAGACCTGAAAGGTCCGGACCCTTTGGCAAAATGTTATTGTGCCCTTTTTGATCATTGCTTGCGATATGATGGGACAAATGGTAATGCTTTTTAATCGCATCAAAATCCGTTGTATCACCAAAACCTGGGGTTTGATATAAATCCCGCAAATAGCCCCATAAATTCGGAAAGTCGACGATTCGATTTCGATTGGTCTTAAAGGCAGAGTAGTAGGCAGCATCAAATCGGATCAAAGTCGCATATAGACGGACATCTGAATCAGTAATATAATCCCCAAACAAGAACCGTTGATTGGAAAGCCGCATCTCTAATTCATCTAATCTTGCAAAAAGAGTATCATATGCCTGCTCATACGCTTCCTGCGACTGAGCAAAACCACATTTATACACACCATTGTTCACATCATGAAAAATAACATCGTTTAAAGAATCGATTTCCTCGCGAAGGTGTTCTGGATACAAGTCAGGAGCATTTTCTTTATGAAGGGGTGACCATACGGTCTCAAAATAATTTGTCAGCCGAAAATAGTCATTATTAACAACCTTCTTCTCCTTCTCATCGACCATGGCCGGTACAGTTGGTCTGCCGCTATAATCAGGATCCGCATTTTTGTAGACTTCGCTCATGTAGCGAATTCCAAGTACAGGGTCAACACCCTCGTCATCCAAGGAAAATTCCCAATCAACATACGGCAGTTGCGGGCGCATCGGACTTGCGGTCCCTAAACTGATGACTCTCTCTAACCCGAGAATTCTTCTCACGATGACGGAGCGGTGAGCCCAAGGACATACGGCAGACCATAAAAGCCTATATCGTCCTGCCTCAACCGGTAGTTCATCAGCACCGTTCCCAAATGGAGTGGTAAATCTATTTTTTTGACGGTTAAATGCCCCATCCTTACTCAATTCTTTATTTCCGCTGGATAGTTGCTGCTTTTCCGGCATTTCTTTTCATCCTTTCTATTTAAAAAAGTCCAATGTTACTATAACTATAGGGTAATATACGAATAGCTTGCAAGATTCAGAATCTATTCATAAAAAAAGAGGGATTACTTTCCCTCTATTCGTGCCTGATTCTTTTCCTTCAAAACATCTTGGATCATTTCGAGATGAAAGGCTGCCCAGGCTTTTTCCCGAAAATGGAGAATGACACTGAAAGTCAGTAGTAACAGATATAAAAAACTAAAGGCGGCCCAAAGATAATGCCTGCCATCCTTAAAAAGAAATTCCTGTAATTGCTTCGAAAATAAAAAGAAAAACCAAGGTATGGATGTAACAAAGATTGGAATAATTCCCGTTCCATTCTTTTCCTTAACCATCCGATACTGAATGAGCTTTAATTCAGAAGGATCCAGCGATTGATAAAAAGCTTGAATTTCTTCAATTTCGACCATGTCTTTTAAGGTTTTGATCGGCTGATGATCATCCACTCGTTTTTTCAAATGAAGGTAAACTTTATGAGCATCTCCTCTAAATGTAAACACTGTTTACCCCCTCTCAAAAATGATTCCAAGGTTATGTTTTGTATTCCAAGCAATAATATGTAATTTTTAAAATGAAAAACGAAGGTGTAAAAAAATAAGCAGCCGTTTTAAACGACTGCTTAATAACCTACGCATTTATTCCGTCTGTATGTACAGTAACCTTCTCATCCACTTGAGAATCTTCCCATCCTTTACAAACATCGACCCATTCTTTCGCAAAGGAGTATCCAAAGATTTCATCATTGGTCAATTCAATCGCCGAATTAGTGCTGCCGCACGCTGGAAAAAGGCTCTCGAACCGTTTCATTGAAACATCAAGGTAAACGTCTAGATCATTTTTCAAACCAAATGGGCAGACACCCCCGATGGCGTGTCCAGTCTGCTCAAGCACCTCATCAGGGGTGAGCATTCTAGCTTTGAAGCCAAACGAATGACGAAACTTTTTATTATCAATTTTTGCGTCTCCCGCCGCGACAATTAAGATGGCCTTTTCCCCTTCACCTCTAAAGGATAAGGTCTTGGCAATTCGGGCTGGAATCACCCCAATGGTCTCGGCTGCCAGTTCCACCGTAGCACTGGATGTATTGAATTCCATCACATCCTGCTCCCGATTCCATTGTTTAAAATGGGCTTTTACACTTTCTAATGACATCGTTCCCATCCTTTCCAAATTAGTGTTATGGAAAATAATAACACACATTAGTAGGGAAAAGCGAAAAGATGCTCATTAGAGACCAATCAAAATCAGTAACTCACGGAGCCCCATCAAGGCAAAGCCGCCTAAATAACGGTAGGCAATCAGTGCAATGATTGGTGAAAGGTCAATCATCCCAAGGGGCGGGATAAACTTTCTAAAAACCGATAAATAAGGATCGACCACTCTCGCAATCATCATCCCGAACTTAGAAGAATGAAAACGAGGGAACCAGGAGCCAAAGATGAATATTAAAATCAACCAATAATAAATGTCATAGATATACTGACCAATCTGCAATATGATAGAACCCACTATATAATCTTCCATTCTTTTTAGATTTTTTGTAAATACCACTACATATACGTTATATTCCCAAAAAGGTTTCAATATTATATTAACTTTTTCATTCTCATCTTGCAAAAAACAAAGCCACCTATAAGATTCCCTTGCGAACCCTTGAAGTGACCTAGTTTTTAATGATGTTATTCAATTGAAAAATAATAAAAATAAGTGGTTTCTTTTTTAAAACCGATTCTTTCATACAATCTTTGAGCGGTTAGATTGTCGCTGGCGGTTTCAAGCAATAGTCCCTTTGCGCCGGTTTCCTTTGCGTATGTAATCGCAGCTTGAAGCAACTGCTCTCCTACCCCGTTCTTACGGGCATTTTTCTTAACATATAAATCATTTAACACCCATGACCGTTTCATGCTGACCGATGAAAATGTCGGATAGAGCTGAACAAACCCGACTGAATCTTCTTCGTCTTTTGCGATAAAAATAACCGACTCTCCGTTTTCTATCCTATCTTTGATAAAATTTCTGGCACCTTGAAGATCCGATTCTTGTTTATAAAAAATTCGATATAAATCAAATAGTTCTGTAAGTGCTTCAAGATCCTGTAACGTTGCTTTTTCAATCATCATAAACTTCGACCGCCTTCCATTGATTTTAGTTTAATACTACCTTGATGTTTATTTTTTTTACAAGTTAAAGAACTCCTAAAAAAAGATCGTAGTGATACGATCTTTTTTTAAAGAATATTTTGGAAGGCCTGGAGTATTTCCATAATAAATTGGTACACAACGTTGACTAGCTGCGATAAAAAATTAAACAAGGAGTCAAACATTTTAAACACTCCCTTCTGCTTGTCCTTACTATAGTAAATGCAGAACAAGACAATTTCGAAACGGATAAGTGTTTAAAAAGATCCTAAATTTTATTTATTCCCCCGATATTTTGCGGTAGTTAGTTCCAGAACGTACTCCTCATATTCAGGCATTTCAACGTCCTTTGCGAGTTTTAAGGCATAGTCGATATCATAAGGAACACGGACAAACTGAATAGAGAAACTCCCTGTATCCTTTTGTCCGTATTTTCCTTCTAAAATCACATAGGATGCCTGAGTAATTTCAAGCGGATTTCCGACACTGCCTACATTACATAATGATCTCCCAGCTAAATTTTGAATATAGGCATTATGAACATCCCCATATAAAATCACATCCGGCTCCCTTTCTCCCGCAATATTTTCCGTCAATTTAGTATTTTCAAATAAACTCATTCGTTTTTCAATCGGGTGCCATGGCTGGACCCGGTCATATAGGCTCCTTGGTGACGCATGAAACATTCGGATCAGCCTCCCGCTAATCATGAACTCAACGGAAAAAGGAAGGCTTTTTAAATATTCTTTATGTGCCAGGGTCAATTGCTTCTGGTGCCACTGGATGGTTTGGGATTCGTTTGGTGCGGTGATAAAATCATCCCAATTTCCTTTGATAACCATCTCACAGCGCTGCTTTACTATATCAATAGAAGTGCTTGAATCCGGTCCTTTACCAACCAAATCACCCAAACAGAAGATTCTCTTAATTTCTCTTGCTTGAATGTCATCAAGAACCGCCTGTAAGGCCGGAATATTCCCATGAATATCTGAAATAACAGCTATCTTATCCAATTTCTAACCTCCCTTTCATTAATGGCGAAATCGCTCTTTAAAGTAAGGACTTAATTCACTCCATACATCAAATTTATTCCCGTTTGGGTCAGAAAAGACAAAGTTCTTCCCAGCGTGGCCGCGGTCCTCAATCTCTCCTACTTTTATGTTTCGCCGGATAAACTCTTGATGCAGGTCTTTTAAAGCCTCTATTCCGTCCACCTCAAACGTTAAAGAAAACCGCTCATTTCCATTTATATCATCGAAATTTGAGGTTTCGCCCGCTTTCCCTTTTACTAAAAAGAAGCTTTGGCCTGCAAGGTTTACAATCGCCTTATCCTCATCCTGGTAACTTAGTACAGCATTTAATTTGCTAACATACCATTCTGCTGACAGCCCTACATTACGAACTGGTAAATAGGTTGTCCCAACCCGGAGTAATTTTTCACTCATCGGTTCCATCCCCTTTGAAAAAATAAAAAGGAAAGATAAGGCTTTCCTTTTATGGTTTAAAATATTGAAGTACTGTTCCCTTACCTTGAGCAGTTTCCACAACCGCATAAGCACCATTAATGAAGGTTATCTGGGGTGGAAGATGGCCGCAGTCAATATCATAAACAATCGGGATTTGAAGATCTTCCGCAAGATTCTTGTAAACGTCCTCCAAGGTATAGTTATCTATAGCCTTATTGGCACCGCTTCTGCCAAAAAGAATACCGGAGCTATTTTCAAACCAGCCTGCATATTTCATTTGCACTAAAGACCTTCGTAAGTCGGCAGTATTCAACTCACAGTTTTCCAGGTACCATATCACGGGCTCTCCAGCAATATGCTGCTCTCGAAAGCTTTGAACATCCCCATACGGAGTACCAACTAAATGCCGGATAATATCAATACAGCCTCCAAGCAGACGGCCCTCAAATTTAACTTTTTCGTTGGAAGTTGTCTTCCAATACGTTGGTTCGGTTAAATGATAGACACATGGTGACGGGTTATCATGCTGCCACTTTACCTGATACTTTTCGGAAGACTGCTGTTGTATGGAGGAATTTGTCTTTGTTGTTAGTACATTCTCCCACATGGCGGTTGTTTCATCTGAATATTCTCCTCTTAAATCGACTAGGTTTGTGCCATGAGCAGTCGCTAAACCAGTCTTTAAGGTAATCGCTAATAACAAACCGCTCACATCTGAGTAACCTAAAACCCATTTATCTTTGATGTTGTCGAACTGAACGTATTCCAGCATTTCTACAAGAAGCTCACCGCCCCACGGGGGGATAATGAGATTGATTTCTTCGGAATTCATCATTTCATTTAACTCGGCCGCCCGCTTTTTGGCAGGTGCAGATTTAGCCTTTTCTTGAGTCCAGACGGTTTCGCCGCAGATGACCTTGTAGCCCTTCGACTCCATCCGGCTGCATGCCTGGTGAAGGATATCGTGTAATGGTGATGGCATTCCAGACGAAGGAGCCGTTACCCCGATTGTCGCCCCTTTTTCTAAAACAGGATATTTAATCATAGGTACCTCCTGATTTTACAATTTTGGATTTAAGAGTGATTTGTGAGTTTTTTAACATTTGCAGATCATTAATAGATTTCCGTCCGGGTCTTTGAAATTAAAATAATGACCATGTTGAATTTCTGTTACGATTTCAACTTCCCGTTCTTGCATATATGTAAAGGCTTCCTCGATATTTTCCGTATTAAAGTGAAAAACAGGAGTGTTGAATACTTTTTCCAGAGAATAAATCTTGCTATCTAGTACAATACTCGTCCCTAGCATGGGAATTACATACAAATGCCCAAATTGAATCTCTCCATCTACCGGTAAGCCTAATAGGTCAGAATACCAATCTCGTGCTTTTTCAATATTACTTACGGGAATAAAAACAGTACCAATTTGATTTATAATAGGACTTTTCATTACAACTCCCCCTTCTTTACCATTCTTCTCGAAAATTCACGCTTCCTCTTTTTTGGGTAGAATCTCAGGCTTTTTCTTCCCGAAACTTCACTCTTCCTCTTTTTTCGAGTAGAATCATAGCCTTATTTTTCCCGAAAGTTCTCTCTTCCCCTTTTTTCGGGCAGAATCAGAGGCTTTTTCTTCCCCAAAGTTCTCTCTTCCCCTTTTTTCGGGCAGAATCAAAGGCTTTTTCTTCCCGAAACTTCACTCTTCCTCTTTTTTCAAGTAGAATCATAGCCTTATTCTTCCCGAAAGTTCTCTCTTCCCCTTTTTTCGGGCAGAATCAAAGGCTTTTTCTTCCCGAAACTTCACTCTTCCTCTTTTTTCAAGTAGAATCATAGCCTTATTCTTCCCGAAAGTTCTCTCTTTCCCTTTTTTCAGGTAGAATCATAGCCTTATTCTTCCCCAAGATTTGGTAGATCCCCTCTAATTCGTCTCCCAGTGGTTTTGGTGAATTACTTCTCCTGCTTCGGAGAGACCTCGAATTCCTGAAGTACGGCCGAAGGTTAGGTAATAACGGCCACTATCTGCATCGACCACGGCTGCGTCTTTATACTGATCCTCGCTGCCTCTCTCCAAAGTTTGAATTCTCGTAACTTCTCTGTTCGTTATTTCTCCAAAAATCACATGCAATTCCAACGTTTGGTTTCCATCTTCATCAAATTCCCGATAAAAATCCTGGTACATGGTAAACGGTTCGCCTTCCATATGAGTCCAGCCATTTGGACCAACATTTTCCCAGCCTTCCTCATCATTACCTTTGAAAAAAGCAACCCCCAAGACCGGTTCCGTTATGTGAGGAGTTTCCTTTTTATCTGGGATTGCCGTATATAAAACGGCCGTGACACCCTTTTCCTTTTGAATATGAACCACTTCATGCACTTTATAGGGGATCCCTTTTTTTATGGCTTCATCCAAAGTGGAGTACTTGCAGCCCGTAAGTAAAAACATAAAACTAATAACTAGCAAAATAATACGATTTTTAACTCTCATCAACCCCTTTATAAATCTTCTATCATTGCCCATACTAATAGGATAAGACCATTTTTTAGAAGGTGATCAGCCTTGCATTCAGGTATTTTCTTTGGACTGGCTTTGTTTTTTGGTATCTTTCTTTTGGCGGGCACTGGTGCTCACATGTTTATGTTGTACGTGATTGGCCTAACTGCCATGGGAGGTTTCATATTCTTAACTGGTTTAGCCATTCCTAGAAGATGGGATTGGCTAAACCAGTCTTTTCAAACCCGAAAGAATGTTCCAACCTTCGTTGTAAAAGGCCTGGTACTGCTTGCTGGCGCTGGAATGTTAATCAGCTCCATCAACTATTGGAAGGACGTGCCTTACTATTGGAATCAAGAATATTCCACTGTAAGCGGGAAGCCGTCTCTTGTTGATGTATACTCATCATCAAAAGGTGGTGGAGAGGATATTGTTATAACCATTAAGGGTACAAGATTAGATATTTATCCCTATCCCGCTTACGATGACCCGCAAGATTTAAAGAAACGGTACTTTACCGTTCGCTACCTGCCACATACAAAATGGGTGATTGATTACGAACTAGATTAAAAATTACCAGCCCTTACGAGTTAGTAGAGAGGTAATATGGGCAAGATGGTGTTTCCCATGCCACGCATACATTCCGATATTTTTCCCTACTGAAACGGTTCCTGCTTCAGGATGAATAAAGTTCCTTTTCCACTCGGCTGGACCAAAACTTCTCAGTAAAGCAGCCAAACGGACATGAAGTGCTTGAAGCAATTGTAATGAAATGTCTACCGGCAGTTGAGAATCCAAAAGTTCCGCCCATTTTGCTTCCTCATAAGGCTTGATAACCGGACTTGCTTCGGTAACAGCCAACTTAAAACGTATATAAGCGTTCATATGACTGTCCGCTACATGATGAACTACTTGCCGGACGGTCCAGCCCCCGTTCCTGTAAGACGTATCCAGTTGTTCCTCGTTTAAGTTTTTTACTGCATCGGTTAATAATCCAGGCAGGAGCTCTATCTCCTTGATCCAGCCCTCTACTAAGCTCTCCGTAATTTCACCATCCAGAACGAATTTACCAATAGGATATTTTTCATCCATAAAAAAACCACCCTTCTTATCTTTCTTTTTTCACCATATACGCTAAAAGGAAATATATGAGACCAATGATAAACAACAGAATTTCAAATGCAGTACCCAAAGCTCCGAAAGAAAGGAAAAAGGCAATGACGAAACAAACTCCAATAACTAAACAAAATATAGAGTAAAAACGACTCCATGCCCTCCGTTTCAATCCGAGTATTCCAATTGCAGTTATTAAACACGAAAGAAAAAGGATCAGAATTATTAACAGGATTTTAGGGTCAATTGATGTAGCCACATTGGAATATAAGGCTCTACCTAGCGAGGTTCCAATCAAATAAAGAAAACTAAAACCTATTAAAACAATAAGCATTAAAACGCCCAGGACCATTCCAATCATTTTTGAAAAAAAGAATTTATTCATTATCTATCCCTTAGAATAGTCAGTAATTAATTTTTTTAACAATGGATCTAATGCTGTAAAGTGATAGCCTAAGGACTTGGCACGTTCCGTGTTAACGGACCAGGATCCTGGAAGGTTGTATGGAGACGGGGTCCCTCCCGGTGTTAAAATGGCCTTTTTTTCCATAAGGTTTTCAATTAATGTTACGAGTTCTCCTAAACTAATATCCGCCTCGGATCCCGGGTTAACCGGACCTTGAAAATCAGATTTCGCGATCTCTAATAAAAACCTTGCCGCTTCCCCTGAATCTATGAAACTATACCTTCTAACGAGATTCTCGATAAACATCGCTTTTCCTTCTTTGATATGATCAACATGGAATTTTAATCGATTGGTATAATCATCTTTGCCAATAATAATCGGAAAACGGACGGCCACTACCGGAATGGAAGCATTTTGAAAAAGAACAGCCTCTGAAGCACGCTTCGCTTCCTGATAGCCAACGTAGCCGGGATACTCTCTTCTCCCTTTTATGGTCGGCTCAAACTCTAATGGATTAAAATTTTCCTCGACGTGATGGGTTCCAAAATCATAGACTGCTTGACTTGAGGTAAATACATATTTTTGAACCTTACCCTCTAGCACTTTTAACGTATCCATGGCCTCCTGTGGTGCGTAGCATGTTTGATCAAATACCACATCCCACTGTTTATCTTGAAAAACATGATGAGTCAGGGCATTTTCCCGGTCTATTTTAAGCCGTAATACCTTATTGCCAAATGGATCAGGGGTAATTCCTCTGGTAGCAATGGTTACTTCAACACCTTCTTGCAGTAATAATTGAACCAATCTTTTACCAACAAACTGCGTTCCCCCAAGTATTAATGCCCTTTTCATACTATCGCCCCTTATTCGCTTAGGTTTTTCTTGAACATTATCAGATCCAATGCTCGAATTCCATGTTCATAAATCGGAAGCGGATACTTTTTGAAAAAATCTTTTTTTATCTCGTACATCCTGAATCCTGCTTTTTGATAGAAAGCAAGGTTAGGAATACTCGAATTGGCAGTGCCTACAATTATTTGGTGATAACCTTGTTGCTGATAGATATGGAAAGCCTCGTTTAGAACGAGTTTTCCGATCCCTTTTTCACGGAACTCTTCGCCCAAAGCTATGTTTTTAAGCTCCACGATGTTATCCGGGTGAAAAGTGAATAGAACGACACCCGCGATATCCCCTTCAAAATCAATCGAATACATCTCTCCATCAAATATGTATTCTTTCACAACCTCTTCGCTCTCATCTGCCAAAAGAAGAAAATCGAAAAACATCATTCGCTGATTTTGTTCAACTAATTTTAAAGATACGGTTTTCATTGATTAAATCCTTTTCTGGTTTCATTATTGGGTTTGAGGCATTGGGCTCACATGCAGTGACCCTGATTTGATTTTTATTGGGCTTCAGGCACTGCAGGTGTACTGCTTTAACTATAATCCAATCCTTTTTCGGATTTCGGGCAAAGCAGACACTTTCCTTAAGACGATTCACTAACCTTTTCCCAAATCTCACATACTGTAACACTAGCAAAGGAGGAAAAAGGCTGGACTCTTTAAAAAGTCCTGCCTTTAATCAAGCTCTAATCGTTTGGATTGATGATGGCTAACACTTGATGATCTTCCCATCGACCGTTAATCTTCACATTTTTTACAGCAATTCCTTCTTTGTGGAATCCTGCTTTTTCAAGTACCCGAATCGAACCGATATTATGAGGCATGACACCTGCTTCAATCCGGTGCAGCTTTAATTCGTTAAACGCATATTCTACCAGTAATTTCGCCGCCTCGGTGGTATAGCCCTTCCCATTATGTCTCAAATCCAAAAAGTAGCCGATAAAAGCACTTTGAAGAGACCCCCGGAGAACCTGAAATAGATTAATAGTTCCAATTAACGTATCATCGTTTTTAAATATTCCAAAGTTATAGGATTCGTCGTTCTTCCTATTTTCCTCATACCTCTTGATAAGATTTTGTTGGAATTCCAGCGTATAGAAATCCGCATCGCGGACCATTGAAAATTTTTCAAAAAAGCCACGATTATTCGTTTGCAGTTTAAGCATAGCCGGAGCATCCTCCATTGAAAATGGCTTTAAGTAAATATTTTCCCCTTTAATCATAGCAGCTTCCTTCCCCACAAAAGAACCTAACGTAATATACTTTTCAACGTTCGTTTCCATACCAGAAAACCTAGTTCCATCATTGATACGTTGAAGTTCACCCAATTATGTAAACAAGAATGGTCATTTTTCAGTACAGCCTGCTTTTCAGGCTGCGTGACTGCAGCTTGATCCACCCCGGACATGGACTTCAACGCTTCGGTAATCACCTTTTCTAACTCGTCTTTAGAATAATCCCTAATGGTTATCCAGCCCCGGCGGTCTAACTGGAATTTATTTTTTCGAATTGTTTCTTCGGTCATATACTTTCCGATGACATAACCGTTGCCACTAGGATGTAATTGTGTCGCTAGCACCTGTCCCTTTTGCTTGCTTTCAGGATAGACAAAGCTCACTCTGCCATTGCTGATTGGCTTTTCCTCAAGATTAAATGATAGAAAAACAGCCCTTTTTTCCTCAAAAGATAACACTCGCCCAACCCCTTCCATCCGATAGAGCTAAAATTACAATGTTACCAATAAAGTTTATATTTTCCAATTATATTTATTGTAACATTTTCATTATATTCAGAATATGGGTTTGGGTAAGATAACAAAACCAATTTATAAAAAAACACAGATAGCACTTATTTGCTATCTGCGTTGTTTAAAATTTAATTATCGTAAATTTTTTATATGCTGACAGGCTTTTTATTTCCTGCCACTACTCTGTTTACTTGTTCACCTAAATCGATGACTCCATCCGGGCTTTTGATTTGGCAGCGGATGATATCTCCGTCATTTAGGTATTTGTCATTAGTTAATTGACTTTCAATCAATATTTCCAATTTTCGCGGACCCGAAACCGCTGGATTCATCAATTGTTCGTTTACTGCTGCTGAAATGTTTAATGCCACTCCGCCGGTTGTTCCTGTAAGAACGAGATCACCTTTTGATAGATCCATTATTTCAGAGAGTTCGGTTAAGGTCTCTGCTGGTTTAAAAAGCAGTTGGTCGGTGTTGGCAGATTGGCGAATCTCATTATTAACCCAAAGTTTTAACTCCAGATTATGAATCATTTCTACCTCATCTTGATCAAGCAGATACAAATAAGGGCCGGTTGGGGCAAAGGTCCGATAGCTTTTCCCTTTTAACCACTGACCTTGAGAAAACTGTACATCACGGGCAGAAACATCATTTACGATTACAATTCCAGCTATATATTGGTGAAGATTTTCTTCCGTCACTGCCACTTGTTCACAAATGTCGGTTCCAATGATTAACCCCAGTTCAATTTCGTAATCTAATAATCTCACATGTTCGGGGCGGACAATTTCGCTGTTGGCTCCACATAAAGAGCTATCCGCTTTACTAAAAATCAGGTTAAACGGCGGCCGGTCAGATTCAAGTCCCGCTTCAACACGATGTGATGCATAGTTGGCACCTTGACAGATAATTCGTGCTGGCTGCGTTACAGGGCTTAAGATATCCACTTCGTTTAACGAAAGAACCTCAGCCGAACCTTCTGCTTTCACTTTTCTTGCTTCTGCTGCCCCCGCTTCTAAAAACTTAGCTAAACTTTGATAGGAATTTGGCAGAACGAGAATATTCCCGCCTGATACCACTCCCCACTGCTCTTTATTATCCGTTTTAAATCGAACCACTTGTAGTCCCATATACTGGTCCCTCCCTATGTAAAATTGACCCCCAATACGAACAGTGACAGGCACTGTTCGTATTGGGGGATTTTTATATAGCTTGTGTAGTTTCAACGTTCAAATCAGCTGAATCTCCCAATTTCTTCGGACGTACGGCCATCCACGCTAATCCACCTGATACGAGAAGAACTAATCCGGATACTTGAAAAGCAAAATGGAAGCCAGCTGCTGGACTAGCTGAATTTTCAATAAGCAAACCAGTTACATAAGGACCTACAATTCCCCCTAATGAAGTAAGCGCCATAAACCATCCCTGGATTTTACCTTGATGTTTAGGTGAAACTAAATCAACTAGAATGGCTGGTCCCATAACCAGAGTGATACATCCAAACGTTAGCCCAAGAGATAATAATGCAATCGCCATGATATTCGAGCTTACCATAGTTCCAATAAAATAGCTGGCTGCTCCCGCTGCCATAACAGGTCCCAGGATAAAGATCCGTCCCTTTACCACGCTTTTCGTCTTATGATAAATACGGTCAGAAATACTTGAAAATGTAATCTGCGAAAGGGTAATCATAATCCATGGCAGTGCGACAACAATACTTAATGTTTCTTCACTTAGGTTGCGGACATTTTCTAAATAATTTGGAAGCCAGTTTAATCCTATTGTAAACGACCAATACGTGGCAAATCCACAAAGAGCGACAAAAATAAAATTTTTCGAAAGCAATACTGACATAAATTTAGATTCATTTGGTATTGGAGCTACT
The DNA here is from genome assembly GCF_946151075.1 of Neobacillus sp. Marseille-Q6967. GTDB lineage: Bacteria > Bacillota > Bacilli > Bacillales > Cytobacillaceae > Neobacillus. The sequence continues at coordinate 402,330 of NZ_CAMGZB010000001.1, forward strand.
TGAGATGCACCCTTTGCGATAGCAGGGTCTGATTCTGTAACCGCTTTCTCTTTTGCGATAAAAATCCACGCTATGATCCAAATAAAGCCTACCACTCCAGTTGCGATAAAAGCGGAACGCCATCCATAACTCATAATCATATGCATCAAAATGGGTGCTGAAATGGCTACACCTAGCGGACCGCCCACAGATACCAACGTTAAGCCGATCCCAAGTTTTTCTTTCGGAAGATACTTGGAGGCAGCTGTCATCGCTAATGAGTAGGATGGACCTTCCCCAGCACCTAAAATAATTCTTGTTGCCAATAAATAGGCAAAACTGCTTACAAAGATGGTCGAAAACTGGACAACTGACCAGATAGCTACCATTCCAATGATTACTTTTTTCGTTCCAATCTTATCTGCGAGACTCCCGCCTAAAACAGCCGAAATCGAATACAGTAAGAAGAAGACACTGCCAACAATTCCCCATTGCTCCGCATTTAATCCTAGTTCCTCCATGATTGGAACTGAAGCAAACCCAATAATTGCTTTATCGGCATTACTAATGACCGTTAATAAAAATAAAAGGAAAATAATTAGCCATGCTTTTTTGGATACTGCACTTTTCTTTTGCTCCATATAAGGACCTCCTTGAATTTCTCCCTATTCCCCATTACGGCCTTTCTATCCCCTTAATAGAAAGGCAGTTATAGTAAATTAATTAAATGTAACTTCTACTTTTCCGATATGGGAAAAGCCTGCAGTGAACCGATCCCCTTTTTCGGCAGGCACTGCTGCAGATAGTGCACCAGATAGAATAACTTCTCCGGCTTTTAAAACCACATTGTACTCGGATAATTTATTTGCCAGCCAGGCCACACATTTGGCCGGGTGTCCTAATACGTCTGAACCAAATCCGGTATTGACGAGTTCTCCATTTTTAAACAAGTTCATTTCAATCGAAGGCAGGTCGATATCCGTTAAGGAGAACCGCTGGTCGCCGATGACAAACAATCCACTCGAAGCATTATCTGCAACCGTATCAGCTAAGGTAATCTTCCAGTCGGTTATCCTGCTGTCAACAATCTCCAAAGCTGGGGCGATGAAGTCTGTCGCATCAAGAACATCCTCGACTGTAATAGTCGGCCCTTTCAAATCCTTGCGAAGAACAAACGCAATTTCCCCTTCTATCTTTGGCTGAAATAAGCTATCCAAATGGATAATCCCCTTATTCTTCACTTCCATTGAATCCAATAAATGTCCGTAATCTGGCTGATCAACCCCTAATAACTGCTGCATGGCAGCCGAGGTTAATCCAATCTTTTTCCCGACGATTCGCTGACCGTTTTGAACCTTCTGATCAATAGCCCGAAGCTGGACCTGATACGCCTCATCAACCGTCAAATTTGGATACACCTCAGTAAGTGGAGCGGTCGACTTTTTTGTTGTTTCTGCCTCTTGCAAAAGCTCATATAAATGTTGGACACGATGAATGACTTGGTTACTCATATTCAAAACCTCTTTCTACTAAAATAAAGCACTATTTATAGATTCAGGATTTTTTAAATATGAATCATGTAATAGTGCTTTCAGGGGTGAGCTATTTATTTTGTTACAAGCGTTTCATTTTTTGGATTCGCGGTTTCAGTACCATTTTTCAATAAGAAGTTAGTTAGAACATCGTTAAATTCCTCTGGTTTTTCCCATTGCGGCCAATGACCTGCATCTTTAATCACTACTAATTCACTATTCGGGATCATATCTTGAATCGGTTTTGCTTCCTCAACCGTAGAAGTAGGGTCATGATCTGTCCAAGCCAGCAAAGTAGGTACATTAATTTTGCCGCACCATGACGGATCCCAGCTGTATAGCTTCCTAATTTCTAAATCTTGGAGGCAGACAATATGATGAACGGCTTCTTGATAGGAAGGCTGGGTATAAATGTTATAGCGGGCTTCGATTAATTCCTCTGTTACTTGGCTCTTATCGTACATTAACCACTCTAGGCGTGTTTTTACATTTTCATAATTCGCTTCTAGAACCGCTTTTAATGTTGAATCCTTCAGCTTTTTCATAACTTCAGGCTTGTTATTCACGTTTCCTGGCGTGTTAAGCACCATCGCTTTCACATACTCTGGATATTCAGAAGCAAACCAGGCAGCGACCCATCCTCCTAAAGATTCACCTGACAGGTACACTTTCGATAATTTTAATGCCTGAATCACGCCTAATAAATGTTCACTATAATAATCAATTCCATATTGGCGGTCTGGTTTTGCTGTATAGCCATGACCCACCATATCGATACAAATCACGCGAAAATGCTCACTTAATCCTTTCATATTTCGAGCATAAGCCTCAATATGTCCTCCCGTACCATGAAGCAGAATCAGGGGTTCTCCATTTCCTGCTTCTAGTACTCTTGTTTTAATTCCGTTAGCATCTAAATAATAGAGTTTAAATTCAATATCAGCTAAATCAGTCCAGATTGTCATGCTTTTCTCTCCCTTTTCAAAATTTAAATACTTACTTCTTGTTCTTGTTTTGTGCTGTTTTTTTGCTGAACTGGTTGATTAAATTGAACAATGCCCATACCTGTTACCCATTCTGGAATCGGTTCATAGCAGGCTACACTTGCATCAAAGTTTTCAAGGGCACCGAGGAGTACCAGCCAATTACGGATTTCTTGACCGCCGTTTCCTAAATACTCTTCTATATAATCTGCACTCCAATTTCTTAATGCTGCATAATCCTTTTCCGTAACTAAGCGTAAAAATTCGCGGTCAATTTGCTCATTTACTGGGCCTGATTTAATTCGGGTTACATTGGTTTCCCTTAATTTTAAATATTCATCAAGCTGCTCGATTTCCTGTCGGCCATTTTTTAAGACATTAATCAAAAATTGGTCTTCCTGTTTTTCACTTTCAATCTTTGGAATCGGCACCCAGTGAGATAAGCCGCCAGAAGCAACGATTGCAACCTTGAGGTCTTTATCCCAAGATTCAATTGCCTTACGGATCACCTCCCCAATTTGAAAGCAACGATCCATGGTCGGCAGCGGCGGAGCTGACGTATTAACTGCGATTGGCACAACTGGAATTTGCAGATCAGGATTTAAAAAGTAAATCCCTTGTGTATGACCATGATCCACTTTCATTTTCAACGTAAACGCAAAATCCACATTGTTCTCTAAGCTTGTGTTAAGGATGTGCTTCGCTAACTCTTGCTGTACGGGGATATTGTATTTTGGAAGCTGCCAGTCTCCCCAGCCTTCGCACTCGCCAATCCCAATCGTAAAAGATGGCATATGGTCGTAGAAATAACTATTAAAATGATCATCAGATACAAGAACAATCACATCTGCTCCTGAATCTTCGAGATATTTCTTCATTTCAGCAGCCGTATTTAAGAACCGCTGGCCTTTCTCACCGCCGCCAGCTTCATTCGTCATAATCATCGGACTATGGGACATTGCCACACCTGCGATAATTTTAGCCATTTTATCCACTCCTTTTAAAATTTTTAAGAGATTAATTGTTTTTTAGGTACACCTTGAATTTGCCGTTGCCATATAATTGAAATTTTCCCTTTTAAAAAAGAAGGAATCTTTCCAGTACAATAGATATCAACGCCCTTATGCATGACAATCACTTCTGTCTTTACCGAACCACTCCTATTTTTTAGGATGACAGCATAGCGGCCGGGAGCAGGGAGGGTATAATAGGGGGATAGAGTAAATCCCTCTTCATTCCATTTGCATTGCGTTTCGTAGAATTGTCCTAGTAAATCAGGCAGTTCCTCCACCTTACCTGATAACAAACGTTCCCGGATACAAGTGGAACTGATTTTCTCGCCGCGCCACTCTACTTTTTCTACCTTTGTCACATCTATTTGACCGTCAGAGTCCTGTTTCAAACGATCAAGATTTCCCGCACCACGGCTGCCGTAGGAAAAATCAAATCCAGCGACGGCATGAACGACACCAAGTCCATTCAAGTATTGCCCAACAAACTCCTTTGGCGGTAAAGCCGCAAACTCTTGATCAAATTCAACAATATAGAACGTATCGACTCCCATTTTCCGAAGCTTTTCCTGTTTATCAGCCAGCGGCATTAAATACTGCACCTGCATTTTGCCGCCCGAGATGACGGTTCTTGGGTGAGGGAAGAAACTCATGACGGCTAAACCTGCTTGTTTCTCTTTTGCCTTCTGGTAAGCAGTATCGATTACTTTACAGTGACCATGATGGAGACCGTCAAAACATCCAAGTGCCATCACATTTGGCCTCGCCTTTCCCTGCCATTCTGCCAAATTACTGTGGTTTAAATGAATAATTTCCATAACAGTCTCCTCTCATTGGTCCTTAGATTGTTACTACTTTTTCTTCCGTTAATGAACGGTACTTACCGCTGTAAAAAATTAGTGGTTCACCATCTTCAAGATGGATATCAGTTACTTTTCCAATAAACAATGTGTGATCCCCTTCGATATGTTCAGCTGATACTTCACAGGCAATCTGCGCAACAGCACCAGGCAGAACTGGTTTTCCGTCTAAATGATCGAATACGACTTCTTTATGCTCCTTCAATTGTCCAGCAAAAATCATTGATAGCTCCTGCTGATCGGCTGCCAAAATATTAACGGTGAAAATCCTACTTTCTTTAATCTTGCTCAAAATTTTGGCTTTTTCACCGATTGAAATAACCACAAGCTTTGGATCAAGTGACACGGACATGAACGCATTTGCGGTCATTCCATGAATGTCCCCATCCAACTCTGTTGCGATAACTGTAACACCGGTTGCGAATTTACCCATTGCACTGCGAAATTGGCGATCATCCATTTTAACATCCTCCTGTTATGAAACTTTTATTTTTCAATAGATTAAAGCTATCCCCTGACTCCTCCGTCAAAACCAAATAATTGTTTACCATAAGCGGCAACAGCATCTTCATATAAAGAAGTTTTGTGTGTAGCAACGGCAATAATATCCCGTAAGAATAATTCCATTGGACCGCCTTTATAAAGTGCACCGCCCCCTAATGTTAATAGGGCTCTTACCGCGATATCTGTACAAATCTTTATGGCTTTCGTACGGATTGCAAAAAATTCAGAAGGTGGAGTGACACACCCATCTTTTTCGTAGTTTTCTAATAGATCAATGTATTTGTCCATTAAAGCTTCTGCGATGTGGAAATCCGTTGTCATTTCCGCTAATACCCGCTGACTTCTTGGTGATTCGCTTTCCCTTACTCCGTCCATTAAACGCACACGCTTTTCGGTTGCCTCTTTAAATTCCATCAGAATCCGCTCTGCTCCCCCTAATGCCATATAACCGAATCCAAAATAGAAAGAAGGAAAGAATGGTACATGATAGAATGGATATTCCGTGTCATAATCTTCTACAGGTGGTCTTCTTGTAAGCTCCGCTTGATCTAAGCGCAGGATGCGTTCCATTGGCACATACACATTATCAGCAATAATTTGGTTACTTCCCGATCCTCTTAGACCAAATGTATCCCAGTTGTTTACTACTTCCACCTCTGAAACCTTCAGCATTGGCAAGCAATATACTGGTTTTGGACTGTCCGGGAATTGGATCATGACACCAACCCCAACCCAGTCACTAAAATTGACACCGCTGACAAAACTCCATTTACCGCTGACTCGGTATCCATCGCCATCCCGTTCTGCTTTTCCTAATGCTGCAAAGATGTCGCAGATTAAGCCGCCTTGATTCACGATTTCGTCCGCTCCCTTTTCCGGAAGAAAGGAAGGAAGCATATTATGAAGGGGATAGAGATAGGTCAGCCATGCTGCCGAAATATTGTAATTCGCTACTTTGCGTACCACCTTCGCGAACGTTTTCAAATCTGCCTGTGGTCCTCCATATTTCTTAGGAAGCATCATTCGTGAAATTTGAGTTTCCTTAATGAGATCTACAACATTTTGTGAAATGGAGGCATTTTTTTCTGCTTCCTGGACTTCCTGCTCTGCCAATTTTCCGATTCGTTCCGCCCCAGCTAACAACTGCTCAACTGTTACATTTCCTTCTTTTACAACATAAGTTGCCATGTTCTACACTCCTTCTGGTTACTTTGAAATTCTTATTGTGGAAAAAATAATTATGGACCGTGTCCTTTAGGTAACTAATTTGACATCGCTTACATTTACATCATTAACACTTTGTACATATAAGTTTATAAAATTCATAATCTTCATACTAGAGCAGTTATTGTTCATGTTTTTTTTATTTATAGTCAATTTTTGTTCATAATCGTTTTTTGAATAAAAAAACCATCTCAGTTTAACTGGATGGTCTCTTTCATTTATTCGATTGTTAATTCACCTAAAGCAATAAGCGATTTTATAATGAGTAGTAATTGATGCGTTTCGTTTGGGTCGCGAAGATCTTTTTCTAGTAAACTCTCAATGCGGTTAACCCTGTGCCGCAGGCCGCTCATTGACATCGATAGATCGCTCATGGTTTGCTCCAGTTTTCCTCCGTTTAGCAAGAACAGGTATAGAGTTTTGAGCAGTTCAATGTTTTTTGGATCATTGGTTTCAAACAATGGTCCAAGCTCTTGCTCCGCAATCATTTTGATGCCGCTGATATTTTTTGAACTGATCAGCACCCCTACAATTCCTAAAGATTCAAATGGAACAATAGGCTTTTTCGATGTTAATCTTAAGGCAATCGCGGCTTCCTCATAACCATTTGATGCTGTTTGAATATCATCACCTAAACGGCTGATTCCAAACTTAAATTCACCTAGAGAATATTTCTTGATCATATAATCGTGGTAATTTTTCAACTCATCATAGATTGTAGCTTTCCCAAGGGTCTCTTTCGTAATCAATAAAACCATGTTACCATCGCGGTGCCCTACTAATAAATTGAGCTTTCTCTCATTAAAGAAGCGGAAAGTAGTTTCAAATATCTGCTCCTGTAAAAGAAATTCATCCTCAATCGTACTTTGTGTACTCTTATACTGCATGACCGTTATATAATAGTTTTGCTCAAGGTCTATGCCCGTATATTTCCCCCGCTTTATGATTTCACTGGCAGGTATTCGCTTTTCTAATATTTGTTCTAGAAAATTTCCCTTCATTCGCTCAAATGATTCGAACTTCGTCTTTTCGTTTAATAGAATAAGAGACGCGGCCGTAGCAAAACGGTCTAAGAACAAATAATCTTCCTCATGATGATGCTTTTTCATATCATCATAAACAAAGCTAGAATAACCGATCACTTCTTTTTGTAAAATAATCGGCGTAGTTAGGCGTTCTTGATTGTCAGTTTTAATGGTTTTCTTTCTAAACGGCAAAACCTTTTTGTAGAAAAATTCCTTTGGGCTGTTTTCTTTTAAATAACTTTCCATATCCGCTTTCAAGTACAAGTATTTTTCTTCTGATAAGCCTGAATAAGTAATGGTTCGATGAACAGTGTCTTCAATGATAAGCGGAATACGGACCATGTCATACATCATATTAGCGATGGTTTGCAGGTCACTGCCATTGACGATTGCTTCAGCTAATTTTTTTTGAAAATTAGCCAATTGTGTTACCACGTTTTTTTGATCCAGCAATTGGTCATAGGTATACTCCAGTTCCTTAACAATCGGAGTTTCATTGGAAAAATCCAACTCCCCATCATCTTCCTGCTCATTATCCCAGTCTTTTTTTGGCTTAATCACCCATCCGCACCCTGCGTCACCTTTTCCTACGCAAGTGACTTCTTTTGCGATCAGCGTCTCACCGAAAATCGTAGACATAAAACCGCTGGCGTAACCAATCAGGGTATGACAGACGGGACCATGGGATTGACCGAGCCGTTTTATATGCTCCTCCGCCTCATACGAACCAAACCAAGTACCATATGAATAAAAGGATTTAATGCAGCCTTGTTCATCCAATTCAAAGGTACATTCATGCTTAATCCCTTTAATATGCCCATTTTCAATATGCAAAATCGGCCCATGCTTGATAAGATATTCTAAAGAGGTTTCTGTTTGTAGCGCTTCTTTTGCCGTTGTGGCACCCATTTCCCAGCCATAATGAAAAAGAAAACCTTTTATTCTCTTAATTCCAATATTCTTAGCAAGCTGCTGCCTAAGAATCCCAAAAACGGACGCAGATGTTACAATTTTTCGATCGCCTCTCACTACATCTCGGCCATAACTCTCTTCAGAAATAGTAACGTTCATGCTAACACACATCCTGTTTTCGATATAAATGGATCATGATGAATCTATAAAAAGTAAGCGTAATCATTTATCTTAATTTTAACGGAAGGATTCTTATATTTCAAAACAATCTAGCGTTTCATGGTAATTCAAAAAAATGGATAATAACGAATCATCGTTATTATCCACTGATTATTATACATTTTCCGGTGTCTTTACCTTCGCAATTTCTGCAGCAACGTCGACAATCATGTCCTCTTGACCGCCAACAACTTTCCGGTTTCCTAACTCAATTAAAATATCACGAGAATCAATTCCAAATTTGGCCGCCGCACGTTTCGCATGGAGGGCAAAGCTTGAGTACACCCCCGCATAACCCAGAGTAAGGCTATCTCTCGTAATTTCCTGTGGGGTTTGTAAGATTGGTGCCACAATGTCTTCAGCCAAATCCATCATTTTATACAAATCTACCCCTGTTTGGATTCCCATACGTTCCAAAACCGCTACCAGGACTTCTGTTTGCGTATTACCGGCACCTGCTCCTAAGCAGCGGACACTGCCATCGACACGAGTTGCTCCTTCTTTAATTGCCGCAAGTGTGTTGGCCATAGCAAGTGATAAATTATTATGACCGTGGAAACCTATATTAACACCGACGGATTGTTTCAGTGCACGAATCCGTTCACTAACTTGGTCGGGAAGCAGATACCCGGCTGAATCGACCACATATACCGTATCAGCTCCATATCTTTCCATTAATTTTGCCTGTTCCACTAATTTTTCAACAGGTGCCATGTGAGCCATCATTAAAAATCCTACCGTTTCCATTCCCAATTCCTTAGCAGCATGAATATGCTGCAATGACACATCTGCCTCCGTTACATGCGTGGCTACACGAGCCATTTTTGCTCCTAATCTCGCTGCTTCCTTTAGTTCTTTTACCGTACCAATCCCCGGCAGTAAAAGGACTGCGATTTTTGACTTGTCCGCTGCAGTGACAGCCGCTTCGATTAATTCCATTTCATTTGTACGGGAAAGACCATATTGCAGAGATGATCCAGCCAGTCCATCGCCGTGTGAAACTTCAATATAAGGAACACCTGCATCATTTAACGCCTTTGCCACCTTTATAACCTGGTCAACTGTATATTGGTGTGAAATAGCATGGCTCCCATCGCGCAAGGCTACTTCCGTAATATAGATATCTCTAGTCATTATCTTGTAATCTCCTTTCTATTAAACTAGCTGTTGTGCTAATTGATTTTTCGCAAACTCTTCCGCTACCTTTACCCCTGCTGCTGTCATAATATCAAGGTTTCCTGAGTATTTTGGCAGGTAGTCACCGGCACCCTCTACTTCGATAAAAATGGTAACTTTATTTCCATCAAAAATTGGCTCCGTCCGCAGGCGGTATCCAGGAACATACGACTGAACCACTTTTTCCATTTCTTTAATCGATTCAGAGATTTTCTTTTCGTCCATCGTTCCTTCTTCGACAAGCGCATAAACGGTATCTCTCATTAAAATCGGCGGTTCTGCAGGGTTTAAGATAATGATGGCTTTCCCTTTCTTTGCCCCGCCAACCTCTTGGATTCCCCGTGATGTCGTTTCGGTAAATTCATCAATGTTTGCCCGGGTTCCAGGACCTGCACTTCGACTTGAGATTGTTGCAACAATTTCTGCATATTCCACAGGACTCACCCGATTTACGGCCTGCACCATCGGAATCGTTGCCTGACCGCCGCAAGTGATCAGGTTGATATTATCCGCTTCCATATTTTTACCCATGTTCACTGCTGGAACAACAAACGGTCCTCTCGCTGCAGGTGTCATATCAATGACTTTTTTCCCCGCCTCTTTTAGCAGCTTTGCATGACGGATATGTGCTTTTGCTGAAGTTGCATCAAACACGATATCAGCCAGCTCTGGGCGTTCAAGGAATCCATCTATTCCAGTATCAATTGCCACGTAACCTAACTCCCTGGCCCGTCGTAATCCATCTGATTCTGAATCAATTCCAATGACCGTCGTAAGTTCCAAAACATCCGAACGCCCCAATTTAATCATCAGATCGGTTCCAATATTTCCTGAACCAAGGATTGCTACTTTTACTTTTGCCAAAACCCTTCTCCTCCTTAAGTTTTTTATATTAATCCAAGCCTACACATGTGCAGGTTTGTTTTGATAACCCATACTTTGTGAAATCCTGAGTGCAGATTCTTTAATCCGTTGAATCACTTCCGTGAGCCTATCATCATCCATCCTCATTTTCGGGGCTGCACAGCTGATGGCAGCAATTGCATTACCTTTATGATCGAAAATAGGGGCGGCAACGCATTTAAGACCCAGTTCGATTTCCTCATCATCCGTCGCGTATCCCTGTTCTCGGACGGTTTGTAAATGTTTTTTAATTTCATCTCTTTCCGTCATCGTAAATTCTGTATACGGTTCCAATTCTGCGTTAGATAATAGTCTTTCAATTTCTTCTTCCTCCTGAAAGGCAAGAATCGATTTACCGACTCCCGTACAATGAAGCGGTGCCTTCTTCCCGACCTGTGAGTAAATTCTCAAAGCCCGGGGGCCATCTAACTTTTCAACGTAAATGACTTCTCCTCTTTCAAAAACCACAAGGTGTACTGTTTCTTTCAGCTCATCCACCAGTTCTTTTATGATCGGCCGGGCGATTTTCCCAAGGTCAAAATGATTGCTGACCATGTTGCCCAGTTCAAATAGCTTCAAGCCTAATTTGTATTTCAAATCATCTGGATTTTGCTGAAGATATCCTCTAAACTCAAGCGTCTTAATAATGCCATGAACCGTACTTTTGGATAACCCCAGCTTATCGCTAATTTCCTTTACGCTTAATTCTTGATGGGATGTTAAAAACAGCTCAAGGACATCCGCAGCTCTTTCAATCGATTGGATAAGACGTTCAGTCATATTAAATACCTCCTCCTCTTGTTCGACATTATCGAATGCCATTCGTAAATTTCGGTTCCTATGAATTTATAGTAACTCCGGTCAGAATTGTCTGTCAATATTTTTTTATGCCAGGCTATTGGTCATGGCCCTATTTAGTATTTTTCCAAATTTCGGTTATTACAACCTTCTGCTTTGACCGTACATTGATTTTTCTATATGTTTCGGTCATTGAATTATTAAGTTTGGGGAAATTGGGTTTAGGTTAGACTAGATGAAGTTAAAAAGTTGACTGAAAGGGAGAAGTTTTGTGGCTATCGAACGGAAAAATTCAAATGTTCCCGCTTACTCAGGCAGGAATCTTGTATCAGGGTGTTTATTTGGAATCGGGCTTGTCGCCTTTGTCGATGAAGCCATTTTCCACCAGCTGCTGCATTGGCACCATTTTTATGATAAATCAACCACCGATATCGGGCTGGTTTCAGATGGTCTTTTTCACGCATTGAGTTGGTTTTCGACGATTGCTTCCTTATTTCTTTTGGCCGACCTTCGCCGGCGCGATGCCTTTTGGTTGAAACGGTGGGTAGGAGCAGTGCTGCTTGGAGGCGGTGGATTTCAATTATACGACGGTATAATTCAGCACAAAATGATGGGGCTTCATCAAATTCGTTATAACGTCGATGTTCTTCCTTACGATTTGACCTGGAACATCCTTGCCGCTCTCATGGTCATTTTGGGTTTTTTCCTTGTCCGCCGGACACAGAAGGTTGGGAATTTAGTACATGAATCATAATCATTATCACGGTGAAAGCTCATATGAACCAATCTGGGTTATACTCTTTCTTTTACTCATCCTTTTTTATTCTCTTGCAGCACTTCGTCATAACAAATGGCCCTTATCCCGTTACGTGTTTTGGGGCCTCGGGCTTTTTTGTATCATGATCACATTAACAGGGCCTATCTCAAACCTTGCCCATGAAGATTTCACGTTTCATATGCTCGGCCATCTGCTTCTTGGAATGTTAGCCCCGCTGCTACTAGCCTTGGCGGCACCGATGACGCTTATTTTTCGGACACTTAGCTTAAAGAAAGCACGGAGTCTTTCCCGTTTTTTAAAAAGCCGGCCTGTCAGCATGTATCGTCATCCTGTGCTGGCATCCTTCCTTAACATTGGGGGACTATGGCTGCTCTATACTACGGGAATGTATGCTTCGATGAAGGAGAATATCTTTCTTCATGTATTGGTCCACATCCATGTTTTTGTTGCCGGCTATCTTTACACGATTTCCATAGTTTATATAGACCCGGCACCACACCGTTACAGCTATACGTTCCGTTCGATTGTGCTCATCCTATCCTTGGCCGGACACAGTATTTTATCCAAATATCTCTACACCCACCCTCCTGCAGGTGTACCGTTAGAACAGGCTGAACAAGGAGCGATGATGATGTATTATGGAGGGGATGTTATTGATATGATTCTCATTTGGCTGCTGTGTTATCAATGGTACAAAGCAACAAGTCCCCGTATTACACAGCATAAAGGAGACTTGGAATCTATGTAATTGCATTTACTGGTCTCATGAGTGACTCATGACGACTGTAATTCCATCTTCCTTGCTTTTTCGGGACTCATGAAATTTCCACGACTGTACTCCTTTCTAATCGGCTTTTTGCAAATCTTTTTTAAAAATAAAAAGGCTGGAAAGTTAGCTTTCCAGTCCTTTTGCCATTCTTTTTGAAATCTTATCCCGCTTTTTTAAATAAATACTTAATCTTATCCACAACCAATTTAGGATGGGGCTGACTGTTGATTAATAAAAGCAATTGAACCACCAAGATGGGCAGGAAGGATTTCTTATACGCTAAATACTTCGGTTCCCATGTACAGGCGAATTTACTTTTAAATTCTTTCAGCCCTTTGAATTTATAAAATGAGTTTCCGTGAAGATAGGCGAAGCGTGCCAGTTTTTCTTTTTTAAACGAAAATGGACTGTCCCCGACATGCGCAAGAGGCGCCATTCCTAAACTGCAGTGCTGATAGCCATGTTCTTTCGCCCATTTAAAAATATGAATAAATAAGACATCCATTGTTCCATGCGGGCTTTCGGAAGATTTTCTCATTAAATCAATGTTGATCGTTTTTTTATAATCGTTTCCGAGTGTCGCAAACGCTACGATATTCCCCTCTGGGTCCGATAATAAAGCAATCGGAAAACAGGAAACATACTCCTCACTGAAAGATACGACAGAAAAACCCTTTTCCTTCTGATCACCAAGCCATGAGTCCGAAATCACTCTTAGCTCCGAGAGCAGATCATTGGAGTAGGGGGGGTTTATAACATTAAAAGTATAAGAATTACGGCTAAATTTATTTAACCTAGTTCGCAATTTTGCACCTTGTTTTCCCTCAAGCGTAAAGTAATCGAGGTTGACAATCGCCTCTTCCCCCAGCTTCAAGAACCGATACCCTGTGTCATGATAATAATGCATGAATCGAGAGCTGATTTGATAAAAAATAGGTGTAAGTCTTAAGCTTTTACTATATTCATTAAATTCTTGGATGGCCGCTTGAATCGAAGCTTCTTCTCCAAGCGGATCGCCAAGAACGACCAATTTATTTCCAATTTTCTTATAGGCGATTAATACTTTCCCGCCCTGCGCCCAGTATACATCTTTGTCTTGTAACAAGATGAGATGTGACAGATGATTTCCGCCTTTTTCTTCTAAAAAAGGAATAATGCGCTCCAATTCGAGTTCTTCGCTCATTGGAGATACCCCCTTTTTTCCTCTATTTAAATAGTAATTTACAATTCCTATAGTGAATAAAAAGAAAAGTGAGATTTCAATCATTAAGGAAAGACCTCCTGAAAAAATTCACCTTTTTAAAGATAACATACAAGGCCCTTTAAAAATAGATAAATTCTTTTCCAAAAGTTCAAAAAAATTTCACCCATTCATACCAGTATGTACTAGTATGATTAAACTGTTAGATCTCATATTGGAGGGATAGTCATGTCAAAACAATTAAAGAGTATTCTTTAGAGGATTTAATGGGTAGAATCGAAGAAATTTTCAATGCAAATCCCAGACCAATTCAAGGCTTTAACGCTGTCGTGCAATACGATGTACACGGAGAGGAGAAAGGGACGTATCAGCACTTTTTTCAGAATGGAAAATTAACCATCAAAAAAGGAGTATCAACGACACCTCATTGTACCATGATTTTGTCCTACGATAATTTTAAACGATTTGTTTTATGTAAGCAAAGCGGCACTATGGCATTATTGACCGGCAAAGTAAGAGTCCTAGGAAATTTGAGTACCGCCATGCATATTGAAACCATCCTCCGAAGATATAACATTAAAGAACCATTTTGAAATAGTTATAAAAGGAGATCATCAGTACTTGTCTGGTTATCTCCTTTTTTAACGAGTAGTATTGGTTTTTCCATACAAACTAATAATTGGAGGTGAAGACAGTGCCGAATAAAAATCCAATCGAATTTACAGGGAAAGTGTTAGATCAACGTAATAATCTTACAGGTCCTGATGATCCTGGCAAGGGGTCGTACCCGGAGAGACCCCAACATGTTCCAATCCAGCAGTCAAAAAATAAAAACCGTTAAAACAGAAAATGATTCTGCAGTGAGTTTTGCAGAATCATTTCTTGTTCTTTTATTCGCCTTCGTTCACAACAATTTTAAAACCGTTTTGTTGCGGACCGTCTTCATATACATCTCTTGTCACGATGTAGTATGTTTCATCATTATTGGTAATTACTACTTCACTCGGGCTCTTATCCACCGCAGCCGCCTCTAAATTGTCATAACCCATTCCTAATTTTGAAATATCCACTGACATTCACTTTCCTCTTTTCTATTTTTTACTGGATTTTATCGTTTTTTTCGTGATGAGGCAAGCCTTATTTTAACGAATCAAACGTTAGTTGTATTCGTTCCTTACATAGCATAGGTTTGGTCAAAGTTAATTAAACGTTTGATTAGTATTTATATAAAGCTCTTATACTTTGAAACCTTTCCTATTCCAATTCCGTAAATATATGGAAAGAAGGTAAAACAGGGGGAGATTAGATGGATAAAGTATTCTGGGCTTTCATCCTTGGTTATGTTTTGCTCTCGATTATCTTAGTCCCTTTTCAATACCGATATATCGAGCAATTAGAAAAGATGAGAAAGGCCAACGAGAAGAAAGGTAAGAGTCAAGGTGAGATGTTTGAAGACATGGAATTTGAGAATCAAGTGTTACATGCCAATGCACAAGGAAACTTACTCTTCATTTTAGCCAATATACTCGCAACCATTTTATATAAAATAAAACATCGAAAGAAGTAAAGATAAAAGAAAAAATCCTGTCAAATAAGCAGGATTTTTTCTACAAATTAAGGTTTAGCTAATTTTCTCTAATTGACTATAATTTAAACTTTTCTTAAAGAATGTTTCAAGTTGCTGTATTAATTCTTGGAAAACCGGATGTTCATGATACATAAAGTCATTATGTTTTCCATTAATAATGTATAGCTGCTTTGGTTCTGTTGCTGCTTTAAAGAAATAAATGGATTCATCTACTGGATGAAGAAGATTATCCTTTCCATGTGCGACAAATAATGGACATTGAATATCTTTGGCTATTTTATCAGCGTTCAAGCTAATAATAGACTCCGTAAATTGTAATTGTGTTTGTTTCCCAAATGGGGACAACGGTGCCAATTCTTTTTGTACGTAATCATTTGTTGCTGGATCTAATGGATAATGGATAAACGGATCTTCATATTTAGAACTGCCGGTTGTGACGCGAAGAATACGATCTTCTTCCACCATTTTTTTAATTTCTACCCACTCAACAAATGAATGGATGGATTTTAGCCATCTTTCACCATTAAAGAAACCGTTTAAAGCGGCAACCGACTTCACTCGGTCATCGGATGCTGCGACACGAACAACATTAGACGCCCCCATTCCCCAACCGATTAATCCGATGTTTTCAGGATCAACCTCTTCCTGAATTTGCAAGAAAGTAATGGCATTTATAATATCTTGTACTTGTTCATCCAAAATGACTCTTCCCTGCTGCCCCTCACTTTGTGCAAATCCACGGTAATCAAAACCAAGACAAACATATCCAGCCTCCGTCAAATTACGGGCAAATAAACGAGGATAAAATTCATTAAAGCCCTGGTATCCAGAGTTAGGAATGATTGCTGGTCTTTTTTCCCCTGGTTGATAATCATCTGGTAAATAAATTGTCCCATCTAATTTAAATCCTTCACTATAAAAGCTAATTTGGCGTTCTCTCATTTTTATTTCCTCCTATGTTTCATTAATTTGTATTTTTTTACTCAACTCGCGTATATTTTTAAGTTCTTCAATATTCTGGATACAATGAAATAGATCATCACAACGCTTTTTTCCCAAAATTGGCTCTACTAAACTATTAAACTTTTTCCTTTTTTCAGGTAAAGAAAGGGGATAGTCATAGTCTCCCTTTGCTTGATGAATCCCAGAAGAAAATAGCTTCCCTTCGGAATCTTCTATTTCCATTCTGCTAAGAGCCTTTTTAGGAAACTCACGATTGAATTCATCACTTACGTAAACCTCAATCATATCCATAATTCTCAGTATCTTCGGATTTTTAAATTCTTTTAATACCTGCTTAGATCCAACTTCACCTGAATAAAGATATGCTGCAATTGGATAGGTTAAATTATATTGTGCTTCTTCTGTATTTTTTGGATGGCTTCTGCTTAAACTGGCTGACTCGGTAAATGTATAAACTCTTATTTTGCTAACATTTCCTGCACCCAAATTATATTTTTCTAGCAATTCCTTTAACGCTTCAATCCCCGGCTGTGCCCATCTGCAGCAGGCATAAGGCTTATAATAGAGTTCTTCAATTCTATATAACTGCCCAAGTTCATTTAAGTAAGGAACTGCTTCCTCCATTTCAAACAGAGATGGGATTCCAGTAAAGCCACCTTTTACCAAGTAAGCCGCACTGATTCCTGTCATACTTCCCCAGCCGATACCATCCTTCAGCATAGATGGCTTTTCAATACAGCGCATCATCGGTGAATAAGTGGATTGGTATTCGGCGATACCGAGTGCATGATTTATTTCACCTTTAGATAATCCTAGCACCCTGCCCACCCCAGCCGCTGCTCCAATTGCTCCCCATGAACCGGTACAATGGTATTCAGGACGAAGATGATGGGCGAGAATCCCTGCTCTTATTGCCACCTCATAGCCAATCAACAAGGAGGACATATATTCTAAACCTGAAAGATTGAACTCTTCTGCAGCAGCAAACACAGCTGGAAAAACGACCGCGCCTGGGTGTCCTTTTACTAAGCGATGACCATCATCCATATCCAGTGCATTTGCGGATGTTGCATTGACAAGAGCAGCCCCAGATGCACTTATTTTATGAGACCCCATGAATATAGAACTTTCACCAAATCCCCACTGACTTTCGGAAAACTTTTTTACAATATCAAAGGCTTCTGTTTTTGTACCAGCAATAGTGCAGGCAATAATATCAGCCAGTGCCTCCTTTAATGCAAGCTTTACCTGGGCGGGAGCCGAAGAATAAGATTCTCCCCTTACATATTCCGCCAAATTGCCAGGAGCAAATAGCACCTCCATCACATCCCTATTAATCAACCTTTATTTTTTTACCAGCCCTTCTTTTTCCAACCACTCACGGCTTACTTCTGTAACATCCTTATGCTCTACATCCACAGAGTAATTGAGGGACATCATCGTTTCATTATCAAGTAAATCAGCGAGCTTATTCAGTAATTTAGGAAGTTCAGGATTTTTATCGGCTACTTCCTGACTCACAACCGGAACCCCATTGTATGCTGGGAAAAATTGCTTATCATCTTCGAGAACGACAAGATTAAAGCCCTGGATCCGCCCATCTGTAGCAAAACCAACAGAAACATCAACCTGTCCATCCTTTAAAGCGTTATAAAGCAGCCCAGAATCCATTTTTACAACGTTCTTGGAAGGAAATTCAAAACCGTAATGCTTTTCTAATCCTTTCACTCCATCCTCACGTGCATAAAATTCTGCATTGGAAGCAAACTTTAGTTTTTCCGGATCATTTTCAACTAACTTAGCTAAATCGGAAATCGTTTTTACACCCAATTTATCTGCTGTATCTTTTTTCATCAAAATTGCATAAGTATTGTTAAAGTTTGCTTTATTTAACCAAGCGATTCCGTTTTTCTTATCATTTTCCTTTACTTTTTCATACGCTTTGTCTGAATCTGCTTCTACTTCTTGTTTTTGATATACAACTAATCCAGTGCCTGTATATTCCCAATACGTATCAATTTGTCCATTTTCTAATGCTGATCGTACGACGGTACTTCCCATATTGCTTGCTTCCTCGACATCAAAACCATTTTCTTTTAAGTAAATAGCCGTTATTTTAGCAAGAATTTGCTGCTCCGTAAAATCCTTTCCGCCTACCGTCACCTTCCCTTTTCCTTTGCTAGAACCATCTCCCTCCTTACCTGAAGTTGAACTATTACAAGCTGCTAATGAGAATAACAGAATAACAGCAAATAACAACGATACGAATTTTTTCATATAATTTCCTCCCCTTTACTATCATTAAGCTGCTTCAAGTGTTCTTTGAAGTCCGCGTGGAATAATTACCTTCTCAAGTTTTCCTAATAAAAAGTCAAGCAGAATGGCTAGGAGAATAACGGGAACTGCTCCTGATAGCATGATTCCAGTGTCGTAAAGCGAGATTCCTGTAAAAATTAAATCACCTAATCCTCCGCCTCCAATAAGAAAGGCTAAAGCAGCTGTTCCAACGTTGATCACCACTGAAGTTCGGACTCCTGCCATGATGGCATACATAGCATTAGGGAATTCCAGTTTAAAAAAGATTTGTTTCGAGGTCATTCCCATTCCTCGCCCGGCGTCGATAATAAGCGGGTTGACGTTTTCAATTCCAGCTACCGTATTCCGGAGAATTGGCAGCAAGGAATTAAACCAAAGGGCAAAAATAGCTGTTTGCCAGCCTAAACCAAAGTAGCTCATGACAAGAGCAAGAATGGCTAAGCTTGGTACAGTTTGACCGATGTTGGCAAAGTTCATAACAATCCAATCAAATTTTTTAAATTTAGGACGGGTAACCAGGATGCCTAGGGGCACAGCAGTTACAATCGATAGCGCTGCCGAAATCCCTACCAGCTTTAAGTGCTGGCTAGTTAAATAAAGAAGATCTCCTGGGTTTTCGATGATGAACTGAAAGGCACCTGTCACATAGGCCCATCCTAAAATAGCAAATACAACGACATACAAACCGATTTTCACCAATTGTTCCGTTTTTTTCCCTTTCAAACAGCCTCCCTCCTTACCTTACAATTGAAATATCTTTTGGATGGACTTCGGTTAATAACCTAAAGTCAGAAACATGCAGTACTCCCAATTTCTTGTTATGATCATCAACGACACACGCCTCTCCGTTAGGAGCCGTTAGTAATACCGCTAAAGCGGTTTTTAAGTTCTCATTTACCGAAATCACTTGACCATGCCATTCATGATTCAAACGATTCTTTTTAAAACCATCCGTTAAAACAAGTAAATCTCTTACATTTAATAAAGTTAATCGCTTTAAGGAACGCTCGTCTCCGACGAAATCACGAACGAAATCATTTTTCGGACTAGACAATATTTCATCTGGTGTACCGATTTGCATGAGTTTTCCTGTATCAAAGATGGCTATTTTATCCCCTAGTTTAATCGCCTCGTCGATATCATGGCTCACAAAAAGGATTGTTTTCTTCATTTCTTTTTGGATTTTCAAGAATTCATTTTGAAGGTGATCGCGGATAACGGGATCTAGTGCCCCAAAGGGCTCATCCATTAGCATAACTGGCGGATCAGCGGCTAATGCACGGGCAATTCCAATCCGTTGCTGCTGGCCCCCTGACAATTCATATGGAAACCGCTTTTGAAACTCGCCTGCGTCTAATCCCATCATGTCCATCAGTTCACTGTACCGCTTTTTCATTCTGCCCTGATCCCAGCCCAACATTTTTGGGACTACATTAATATTTTCTTCAATTGTCATATTTGGAAATAATCCATTGTGCTGAATAACATATCCAATCGATCTACGAAGTTTAATCATGTCCATGGAATTAATATTTTTCCCTTGGACTTCAATCATACCGCTTGTAATCGGAATTAAACGGTTCACCATACGAAGGAGAGTCGTTTTTCCACAGCCGGATGGTCCAAGAAATACACAAATTTCCCCTTGTTCAACTTGAAAATTAATTTCGTTAACAGCTGTTACCTTCTTGTTACCGCTTTCATAAATCTTTGTGACATTTTTAAATTCAATCATTCCACTCCACCTTCCTCCTCATTTCGTGCAACTTCTTTACAAATAAGCTAATATCGTTTACGACCGGACACTTCTGCCTGTAAACTTCCGCTGAAGTTTACCTAACAATAAATCTACAGAAATAGCTAAAATAGAAACAGCAATGGCACCTGTTTGAATCATGGCTGCATAGCTTGTTGAAATACCACGGGCAATATAGCCACCTAACCCGCCTGCGCCAATGTAAGCTGCAATGGCACCAATGCCGATTGTCAGTACTATCGCCATCCGCACACCTGCCATGATGACAGGAAAAGCGAGTGGAAGCTCCACTTTCATTAACCGCTGAAAGGTCGTCATTCCCATTCCGATTGCTGCATCCCTTACATTCGGATCGACATTCTTAATCGCAATATAGGTGTTTCGAATAATCGGCAATTGCGAATACAAGATTAAAGCAACAATGGCTGGTAAAAATCCTATCCCCTGGTTAATCAGCGAGAAAATCGGTATCATGATCCCAAATAACGCAATGCTTGGTATCGTCATGATAATTCCCGCTACAGCCAGAACCAAATCAGCCAAGGTTTCCCGCTGTGAAATATAGATTCCGAATGGTACTCCAGTTACAATGGCAATCCCCACTGCTAATCCAACTAATTGAATATGTTCAAAAGTCATCTGAAGTATTTCTGTCCAGTTTGATTGGACAAAATCTAGAATCTCCAATGTCCGCCCCCCTTTGTGTTTTTCTAATAATATAAAATGCAAGTTCCATGCCAACCTTAGAACACTAAGTTTTTAGTGAATCTTCTTAAAATTTGTAAAAACATCCTTCTACTGTGTAAAAAAATATTTACAAAATGAATAAGTTGCAATTAAAAAAGAAGACTGAATCAAAAAGTCACTTACTATTGACCTTTTGATTCAGCCTCCATTAGGTATTCTCAGAAAAATATTTGTTCATTTTATATAAAAGGCTTTGTCTTGAGATGCCAAGTTTTCTTGCTGCTTTTGAATGCTGTCCAAGCGATTCATCAAGAGCCTTTAAAATGTATTTTCTTTCAATTTCATCTAAGATTTCTGGTAATGGGATATCATCCTCGATGAAGTCGATGGTACTGTCATTTTTCATTTCACGTATTTCCCTCGGGAAATCCTCAATCGTAAGTAAATCTCCATTACATAAAACAACTGCTCTCTCAATTGCATTTTCAAGTTCCCGTACATTGCCCTGCCAATGATAATTCATCAAATAATTTAACAATTCCCGATTTACATGATAATTTTTTTGATGTTTATCCCGATACTTGTCCAAAAATTTTTCAACTAACAGAGGAATGTCCTCCTTCCGTTCCCTTAGTGGCGGAATCGAAATGTCCACTATATTTAACCGATAATATAAATCCTCTCTAAATTTCCCCTCTTCCACTAATTTTTTTAGATCCCGATTTGTTGCACAAATAATCCGGACATCGACGGTCCTTAACACGTCGCTGCCAACCCTCATAAACGTCTTATCTTGAGTAACTTGAAGAAGCTTGGCCTGAAAAGCGGGTGAAATCTCACCAATTTCATCTAAAAAAATGGTTCCCCCATTTGCTGCTTCAAATTTCCCTTTCCTGCCGGATACTGCCCCTGTGAATGAGCCCTTTTCATGACCAAAGAGTTCACTCTCCAGTAAGGATTCCGGTATTGCCGCACAGTTTACGGGAATAAACGGCGCCTGTTTCCGGTCACTTAGATGATGAATCATTTTTGCAATTTTTGTTTTCCCTGTTCCGCTTTCTCCGTGAATCAGGATATTTGCTTCCGTCGCAGAAACTCGTTCTACCAGGTTCAGAATGTTTTTCATCTTAGCACTGCTTGTCACTAATTCTCCATAGATTTCAGATTGATGAAGCTGCTCTTTTAAGAGTTTATTTTCCTCCTTTACGCCCAGCCATTCAAATGCCTTTTCAATCACGACTATTAATTCCGTTAATTTTACCGGTTTTACCATATAGTCAAAAGCCCCTGCCTTCATCGCCGAAACAGCATTGTCAACGTTTCCAAAAGCCGTCATCATAATGTAGACCTTGTTAGGATAAAGTCCCATAAATTCTTGTAAAAGCTCTAAACCGGAAGCATCCGGGAGCTTCATGTCTAAAAATACTAAACTCGCAGGAATTTCAGCTATTTTTTTCCGTGCCTCTTGACCATTTGCAGCAGTATACACTGTATACCCTTGTTTGGAAAGCGAGGATTTTAATATTTTCAAAATTTTAGATTCATCATCTACCAGTAATATGTTCTTCATGACTCTAGTGCTCTCCTTTCCTCGATGAATTTCGGGAGCTGAACGGTTAATGTTGTTCCCCCCATATCGGAATACGCTTGAATTTCTCCGCCAAATTGACTGGTGATTTCATAGGCAATAGATAAGCCTAAACCAGTACCTTCCTTTTTGGTCGTATAAAAGGGGTTAAAAATCCACTTCATTTCCGATTCCGGAATCCCGATGCCCGTATCTTTAATTTCTACTAACCAATTTGTTCCGGACTCCGATAAATGAACAGATAAGTGACCGCCCCCTTCCATCGCATGGAGACTATTAATAATAATGTTTAATAACACTTGACTTAACTTCCCTCGAGAAGCGAAAACAAATGCTTCTTTCTCGTGGATGATCTTTGTCACGGAAATGTTTTGTTCGGAAAATTTATTTTTTAATAGATTGAGAAGTTCCTCTATTGTGGCAACTAAATCAACTATTTCATATTCCTCATCAATTTCACCCTTTGATAATTTCAGGAATTCAGATAATATTCGATTCAATCGATCCGTTGTTTCTAAAATATCATCCGTCATTTCTTGAACATAATAAGCATCATTCACATCTAATTGAATAGCTTCTGCTGCCGCTTGAATAATACTCAGCGGGTTTTTGATTTCGTGTGCAATTCCCGCGGTTAATTGACCTAATGAAGCGAGTTTTTCACTTTGCTTCACGAATTCCTCCATCTTTTTGAAATCACTTACATCTCTTATAATCAAAATGGAGCCAATCATTATTTGCTCTTCGTCATTAAAAACAGAAGAATATATTCGGACGTCATGCTTATTATCATATTTATCATATATATAGCTTTCCAGCTCGTTTATTTCCTTGCCCTCCTTAATTGTTTTCCAGGCTAAGAATTCATCTTTTGACCTTTTAAATGGCAGTTCAAGAATACATTTGCCGATTACTTCTTCTTTGGCATAACCCGACAAATCCTCAGCACCTTTATTAAAGGTAACAATTCTTCCATCCTTATTCATCGTGATAATTCCATATGGAATTGACTCTAGAATATTAAATAAATATCTTTCTTTATTTTTTAGCTCTTTGGCCATGTCAGCCATCGTGTTAGCAAGATTCTCAAGCTCGTCCCCTGTATGAAGCAGTTCAAAATCATCCCTTTGTCCTTCGGAATACTCCTTAGCTTGTCTTGTTAAAGTGGTCACTGGCTTAATAATGCGAAATGCACCAAACATCGTTAATAGGTAAGTAAGGAAGAGGATAGTTAAAAAACCCTTCAATAACAGAACTTGTACTTGATTAACCGGTGCCATCGATTGGTCAATGGATTCAGCGATAATAAGTCCTAATCCCCCTAAAGTCATAGGTCTATATGAAGTAAGCATAACTTCATTAAATAATGTCCCTTCCCAAATTCCGATTCGAAATTTACTTAAGTTTTTTCCTAATGGATGGTTCTTTAACGATTCTCCAATAAACATTTCGTTTGTATGAGCAATAATAGTTCCGTTACGGTCAATTAATAGATTAAGTCCTTTTGATCCAATCTTCCCTTGTGAAAGATAGGCTGATAGGGTATTTAAATTGACGTAAGCTACTACCGCTCCGCGATAATTTCCTGTTTCATCAAGAATTGGGTAGGCAATCCCAATCGTTTTCCGGCCGTCATCCAACGTAAGTAGATTCGTTATATAAAATGTTTTGCTCCACTTTAATCGATCAACAATATGATTTACTTGACCAGATCTTGAAATATTTACATTCGGGATTGTGGCAATGGAATTTCTAGATTCATCGATAACGTCGATGAATAAGTATAATGGATTTTCAGAAACAACATGGTTCATTTCCACCTGATAAGAATGGGTATTTTCCTTTTTAGCGAATTCAGCGATAATACGGATATCATTGATCATTTTGTCAAACATAAAGCTAGTTTTAGTACTAATGGTCTTTCCCATTAACTGATTCCGATACTTAATTTCGGAACGTATCGAATCATTTAATGCATTCATTGAAATATAATAAATGGAAGCTAAGGAACTAAATATAACTATAAATGTTAGCAGGACATACCTTTTGGTAATTCTCGATTGTAATAATTGTTTCAAGTACATGCCCCCTTTTAAAATTTCTCTTTTTTATTATATATTTTTAGAAAATTCATGTAAATTTAAAATTATAGTAAAAAAACAAAATGCCCATACTTTAAGATACTAAAGCAGGGCATTTATGTTTACATAAATGACTATCTAAACTGTTGATTTGCAATTTCCTGATAATGATTCATGGTTACATGAACATCCTCATCCCTAATAACAGGCAGCAATGTTTTTATTTCTCTTACTAACCTGGTATCGATCTCACATATTTGAACGGAAAGTTCACCATATGGACATTGGGCAATAATTTGTCCATATGGATCAATCACCTTCGAATTACCATAGAAAGAGATTTCGTTTTCCTTCCCGACCCGATTGACTAATGCTACATAGCATCCATACATGCCTGCATAAAACTTCCCGACTGTTTCCCAGCCCTCTGAACTAGAATACTTACTTCCAAGGCCCCCATCTGGACTATTAATCAATCCGATGAGGAGAGAAGTGTGGTAATGGGCAGCTATGTGGGGTAAGGACGGCTGCCATAAATCATTACAAATAAGCATACAAGAAGTAAAGGATTCAAGATGTTGAACATGTACTCTCTTTCCCTTAGAAAAATACTTGCCTTCTTCAAAGATACCGTAATTTGTAGGATAGATTTTCCTTTGAACTGAAGTGACCTTGCCATCCTTGATCATCACTGCGGATTTGTAAATCTGGTCTCCCTTTCCTTGCTCCACAAAACCAAAAACAACATTCATCCCAAGCTCTTCCGAAGCCTTGCAAACTTCCTTGATTTCCTTTGATTCGGTTGTTATAGCTACATCATAAAGCCGCTCCTTGAGATCATAACCTGTTAAGGAAAGCTCTGGAAAAACGAGTAAATCAGCTTTATCTTTATTCCTCTCCATAATGTTGATCATCTCTGATAAATTCGCATCAATATTGCCAAAAACAGGTGCAACCTGGGCTATCGCTAATCTCATACGCTTTTCTCCTCATCAATTTCGTATGGTGCCAGGCACCCTAAGATATTCCGCAGGCTTCTGCCAGTACATCCACTAAATGGACCCCTTTTACCTGATTGCTGCATCCCTGTCTTTCGATTCCAGCCCGCATTTGCAGCAAGCATCCTGGATTAGTGGTCACAACAGTTGTAGCTTTCGTTTTTTCAACATTCTTCATTTTTTTATCTAGGATTTTCATCGATTCTTCAAAATGAAGAAGATTATAAATACCGCCTGAAGCACAGCAGCTGTCACTGCCTGGAAGTTCCGCAAAATCAGCCCCTGGGATAGAACGCAATAATTTCCTGGGTTCCTGATGAACTCCCTGGACATTCCGCAAATGGCAGGAATCTTGATACGTAATGACACCATTCCATTCTTTCTTAAATGGCAGCGGTCCGAATTCAACTAGCACTTCGCTAATATCTTTGGAGGCCAAGGTAAATTTCTTGGCCCGCTCTGCCCACTCTTCATCATTTTCTAAAAGGTGGTCATATTCTTTTAGAAGGGCCCCGCATCCTCCTGCATTGTTGATATAATACTTCGCATTTACTGACTCAAAAGCAGAAATATTTTTTTTCGCCAGCGCCTTAGCATCTTCTGTCATCCCCTGGTGAGCATGAAGTGCACCACAGCAATTTTGGGAATCTGGAATAATGACTTCACACCCAATTAATGATAACAGCTCGATTGTTAATCGGTTTGTGCGATTCAGTAAGGCGTCGGATATGCAGCCTGTAAAAAAGGCTACCCTTGCCTTCGTAACCCCCTTTGCAGGAATAATGGTTCCAAGTTTGTTACGTTTGAACGGGGACTCTATAGCGGGCAGAACATTTTCAAATTGAGCCATCGGTTCGGAAATTTTGTTGAGAATCCTGGTTTTTTTCACGACGGTTCTAATCCCCGACTTTTGATACAACCACGTTAAATTTCCAAGCACTCTCATACGTTTTGGGTAAGGGAATACTTGTGATAAAATCAAATTTTTCAGCTTACTATTTTTTGGCTGCCTTTCAGCAATGACTTCTTTTGCTGATTCTAAAATATGACCATAAGGTACACTTACTGGACAGGCGACTTCACAGGCCCGGCAGCCTAAACAGAGGTCAATCGGTTCAGCCAAGTGCTCCGAAATATCAATTTTCCCTTCTGCTGCCATTTTGACGAGATTAATTCTCCCCCTTGGGGATGCGGATTCCTTTCCCATCGTTTCATACGTAGGACATGCAGGTAAACAATAACCGCATTGGATACACTGATTGGTCGCTTCATAGGCTAAGTCGTATAGTCGATTCCCCTTTTTAGGGACAAGAGAAAGCGGTTGAGATGAAGGAATCGATTCTATTTTTTTCAAGGGAGCATTCATGCTACACGAGCACCACCTTTGTTTGCCCTGCTTTCGGAAAAATTTTTCCTGGATTTAGGATATTGTTAGGATCCCAGGCATTCTTTATTTTCTTCATTAATTCAAGGCCGGCCTCACCCAATTCCATCTCCATATATGGTGCCTTCAAAGTACCAATTCCGTGCTCACCGGAAAGAGTACCGCCAAGTGATACAGCCGCTTCAAAAATCTCACTAACTGCATCTTCTACTCGTTTCATTTCCTCAATATTTCGTTTATCTGTAATAATATTAGGATGAAGATTTCCATCACCTGCATGCCCAAAAACCACTAAGTTGAGTTCATATTTACTGCGAATGTGGCTTAATTTCTCCATCATTGCGGGGATTTGGCTGCGAGGTACGGTCGCATCTTCCGAAATTTTCGTCGGCCCCATTTGCGTAATGGCTGGGGACACCATTCGGCGTGCTTTCCAAATGTCGTCCCTTTCTTCTTCTGTTTTAGCTGTCCGCACACTAGTTGCCCCTACTTGCCGGCAAAGCTCTTCACATTTTTCAATTTCCTCATTGATTGCCAAAGGATGCCCATCTACTTCAATAATGACAAGGGCCTCGGCATCAATTGGGAGCCCGCATGGACTAAAATTCTCGACTGCCCTAATACAAGGATTATCCATTAGTTCCATGGCTGCAGGTAAAATACCGGAAGACAAGATTTTCGTGATGGCGTATCCTGAATCAACTAATCTACTAAATGTTGCTAACAAGGTCTTCCGTGCTTTTGGCTTTGGTATCAATCTTAAAGTGGCTTCTGTTACAATTGCTAAGGTACCTTCAGACCCAACAATTAACCTAGTTACATCATAACCGGTGACGTTCTTTACCGTTTTTCCGCCTGTTCGGACGATATTTCCTTCTGGAGTAACCACTTCTAAACCTATAACATACTCTTTTGTCGTCCCATATTTGAGCCCTTTTGGTCCGCTTGAGTTCTCTAAAATATTGCCGCCAATAGTAGATATTTTGGAACTGCTGGGATCCGGCGGATAGAACAGCCCCACCTCTTCCGCTTTTTGATGAATCTCACCAGTCGTAATCCCTGGAGAAACGATGGCTAACAAGTTCTCGCGGTCAATGATCAGTTTTTTATTCATTCTCGTCATGTCTAAAACAATTCCACCCTCAACAGGCAGTGGGCCTCCGCTTAGAGAAGTAGCTGACCCTCGTGGATAGATGGGAATATGATACTTGTTTGCTATTTTCATCATCTGACTAATTTCATTAGCATTTTCAGGCTGAATTGCTAATTCTGGTAAATACTCGCCAAAAGAAGCATCATAGCTATAAGAATATAAATCTGCCAAGTTGGTAAAAATTCGTTCGGAAGGGATAAATTGTTTAATTTCTTTTAAAATACCAGCATCCAATTTCATTCTCCCTTTCTAAATCCCTAACAGCTTTTTGGGATTGTAATTTACCATTGTCATAATCTCTTCTTCTGATATACCGTGAGTTAACATTTCTTCAATAAAATTACTTAATGCCTTAATTGGCGGCAAATTGTGACTCTGTCCATAATCAGTAACCATTACACAAGAACCTGCTCCGTGTTGCTTAATACTTTCAGCCATTGCCTGAACGGTAATATCATTAAAATCGTCACTGCAGGCTAAGTAACATTTCTCTAGGATACAGCCTTTTCTCACTAATTGTTTTTCTAACTCAAATGGGACACGGGCAATGCCTAAATCTGTATGCTGAATTAATATTTTCTCTACTTTTCTTTCTTTCGCTGCATCAATTAATACACTAACTTCTTCAGCAGCTAAATGCCCCGTTGCTAATATAATGTTCGCCTCGGCAATTAAATCTAAAATCTCATAAACCTCAGGAAGAATTTTTTTGTTTTCATCCCAAATTTCTAGTCCAGCTGACGGATGTGTCATTGCCCGTTTACTATTGAAAAATTTCGTTTTTTTCTTGCCAAAATATCGTTGGTGTTCTTCCGCCGAAAAGGTCGGCATCCAAATGATTTTTGCTCCTAACCGGATAGCAGCGTCCACCGAGGTGGCTGACAAACCTCCTGTAAAGTAATTACAAACTAACCCTCCGTACACATGCAACCCAGGTTCCTTCTCACGAATAAGACTGGCTCTATCTACTGTTTGGGCTTCATGGGCTTTTAAAACAACCCCTGCCATTTCAGCCTTTTTAACATCTTCTACAAGTTCCCAATCCGTTTGTTTCCTTGGAAACAAGCTTGGCGAACTATGGACATGTAATTCAATTGCACCTTTAAGTAGTGGATGAAATGCTTGGGTCATAGTGAACACTCCTTAACATATAAATAAATTCTTTCTTATATAAATATTAAGCAATTTTCATGCCAAATTATTTGTAGTACCTATCTAATGAATTTCAATTTCTAAGGAAGGAGTTTGTAAAAAAAACAAACCAAACGCGCAAGTTTTTTTTACAATTTATTTTCCGAAAGAGCGAGAAGAGGGAAAGACATAGATTAAATGGAATTAGAGGTAGCCCGTAAGAAATAGAGGGGAAGCACTAAGCTTCCCCTCTTCCGAACTCGTATTGTTTAAATTTAGCCATCGATAAAATACCGAATATGGGTCCAATTGCTAAACAGACAAAGACCCATTCCCAGCCTACAACTTTTTGAAGTATGGGAATTAAATTGATGGAAACTATCGTAATCAGAAATCCCACACACATTTGAAAAGTCAGAGCAGTCCCGACATATTCAGTATCGGCAAATTCTGAAACGGCCGCCGAAAATTGAGCAGAATCGGATATAACAGACATTCCCCATATCATTGCTAGAATCAGGGTCAACCAAATAGATTGGCCAAAAGTAAAACCTATTAATAAGGCACTTCCCCCACTAATAGCCATTGATAAGACCGTTAATCGCGACCTTCCGATTCGATCTGCCATCTGTCCGCCAACAACACATCCGACTCCGCCTGCTATTCCGATTGAAAGAAACGATGCCAAGGCAATGAAACCTGGCGAGGTCTCTGGTGAAAAGTTTGTAAAGCTTGCAGTTAAAAAAGCCGGCAGCCACGTCCACATGGCATACAACTCCCACATATGACCAAAATAGCCGTAGTTCGCAAGCATAACCGGTTTATTCCCAGTCACTTTCCGCAGTAATGAAAAAGAGAATGGTTTTCTATTGAATGGTACAGGTGCATCTTTTACCATCCACCAGACAATGACTGCTGAAATCAATGCCAAAAAGGAACAACAAATAATGACGATTTTCCAGTTTACGGCTGAAAGAAACACGATCACAAAATGAGGTAAGGATGACCCGAGAGTCAATGCAGCGATTAAGATTCCTATCGCTAACCCTCGTTTCTTCGGGAACCATTCCGATAAAATTTTTACCGCAGTTGGATAAACCCCTGCTAGCGTAACTCCAGTGATAATTCTAAGAGCGATTCCCCAAATCGCATCGTCAACAAAAATAAGCATTCCATTAAAGATGGCTCCTAAAAGAGCCGCCACCGCAAAGACTTTACGGGAATTATATCGATCAGCTATGCCGAAATAGGAGCTAAATAAGGCACCAATGACAAATCCACTTGGAACAGAAGCGGAAAGCCAGGCTTCCGAAACGGCCGTAAGGTTCCAAATATTTTTTAATTCAGGAGCAATTACCGAGGCACTAAACCATAAACTTAAGGCAAATAACTCGGCTGCTGCAATCCAGGATAACGCCTTCCATGAATCAGTTTTCATTGAATCCTCCAAGTAATCAAATGTTTGATTAGTGTCCCAAAGTAGTTGATACTAAGGTTTTTTTTGTAATTTAATTAAACGTTTGTGTAGTGTTTACTGATATTTAGTATAGCGAAATGTCCGGATAGAGTATAGGAGAAAAAATAGAGGAAATTCATGAAAAATAATAGCCCAGCAAGGAGCTGGGCATAAATTTTATCAACCTTAGGGGGGTTATCAATTTAGTCGTTAAAGGGTGGATTTAAGTTTCATCATTTTATAGATTTAATCTAGGTAATCTCGATTTTATTTTCCCTGCTAGATATCTATGTTATTTAACAAATCTCGCAGCTTCTTTAACTCATCAACGGTTAAGGTTATACCCTTCCCCATCTTTTCATGCTCGGGTGACCAGTCACGCAAATCATACTTAGGTTCCTTCCCATTCCAGCTGACTAGATTGAGTTCCTTGTTCCAGCCCTTAGCTGATTCTGATAGAATTCCAATCGTTTCTTTAATTTCATATTTTATTTCCGCCATTACTGTTTCCTCCTAAAAATTAGTCCTACCCTTATGGTGGCTTACATTTTAATTATTAAAGCTCCTTCGCTAGGTCTGCGAGTTTATTTACAGTCCGCCAGTTTCTTACCGTTGCATGAACCCCTAATTTCTTCAATTGGACAGGCAGTTTTGAAACATGGAAGCTTTTTCGAAAAAATAGGTACACATCCTTACCGGAGATCGTGTAATCTTCCATTTCAGAACGGTACGGCTCTAAACGGCTGGCTGCTTCCGGTGCCGGAATGTCCGAAAGGAAAGCAACATGGACAGTTTCTCCCTCACCTAATTGATCAGCGGGATAGGGACAATTCTCAATCAGGAGTTCCAAATCAGATCTTGTCCGTATGACAACTGGCACTTCCAAACCAAACTTCTCCTCAATCCCTTTTTCAATTTGCCCAGCCATGGTACCGGCATCTTGATCAGCTTCAAACAGGACATTCCCGCTTTGAATATACGTTTTTACATTTTTAAAACCAAGATCCTCAAATAGGGTTTTTAATTCCGACATCTTGATGATGTTATGGCCATTTACATTAATTCCCCGCAGTAACGCTATATAAATTTGCATTGTCACCACTCCCGTTACGAAATACTTTAATTTTATCATGATTGCCGTTTTTCTTTGCTTCTAATAGTCGTTTAACTAGTTTTATTGTTTTTAGTTTACTACTTGTCTTTACTTACTTTAATTACAAAAGGGTTTTAAAAGTTTCATTAACTATTTTTACTGTTCACAAAATTGTAACATGTTAATAACGAAAGAAAACGTTTACAAAAAACAAGGAGGCGAATGAAATGAAATTTAATATTAAGAGTTTGACTACTCAAGTAATTTTGGGGATTTTTCTTGGTATTTTAGTAGGTTTTATGTTTCCGGAGGTTGGCTCGCAGCTAAAGGTCATTGCAGATATATTTATTAAACTCGTAAAAATGGTCATCGCACCAATTATCTTCCTAACAATCGTCATTGGAATTGCGGGAATGGGAGATTTGAAAAAGGTCGGCAAAATTGGCGGTAAAGCCTTGCTCTATTTTGAAATTGTCTCCACTATCGCTTTAGCCATCGGGATCATTGTGGCGAATCTGATTAAGGCAGGAAAAGGAATTGATGCGGAAGCAGGAAAAGGTGATATCTCAAAATACACCGACCAGGCGGCTGAAACCAGCCATAGCTTTATGGATTTTGTTGTATCCATTATTCCTGACAGTTTTATAGGCGCCTTCGCTTCAGGTGAACTTTTACCTGTTCTCCTGCTGGCGATATTATTCGGGATCTCTCTTGCTCACTTAGGTAAAAAAGGCAAACCGGTTATTGAGTTTTTTGAAAAAGTTGCAGACGTATTCTTCGGCATCGTTAATATCATTATGAAAGTATCTCCGTTTGCAGCATTTGGAGCTATGGCCTATACAATCGGGGAATTCGGGGTAGAGTCATTAGTCTATCTAGGTAAATTAATGGGCTCCGTTTATATTACAATGGCGTTATTCATTGTCTTAATTCTTGGCGGAATTGCTAAAATGTTTGGATTCAGCATTTTCAAATTTATCGCTTATATTAAAGAAGAAATCCTGTTAGTTGTTGGTACATCATCTTCAGAAGCTGCACTTCCAAAGATGATGGAAAAGCTTGAAAAGTACGGCTGCTCAAAGCCTGTTGTAGGGTTGGTTCTTCCTACTGGATATTCCTTTAACCTAGATGGAACATCAATTTACCTTTCAATGGCAGCGTTGTTTATCGCACAAGCTTATGGTGTTGACTTAAGTATAGGTCAGCAGATTACCCTTCTTGCAGTTTTAATGTTGACTTCTAAAGGTGCTGCCGGCGTAACAGGATCTGGATTTGTCACTTTAGCCGCAACACTTGCTGTTTTCCCTTCTATTCCAGTAGAAGGAATGGCCCTAATCTTGGGTGTTGACCGCTTTATGTCAGAAGCACGCGCCATTACAAACCTAATAGGTAACGGTGTTGCAACTGTTGTTATTTCAAAAACAGAAGGTGAATTTAAACCTGTTCATGAGGTTGTTAAGGAAAGTGCAACCGCCTAATAAAAAAAAGTGAGCCAAAGCTGGCTCACTTTTTTTATTTCTCTTTTTTAAAAGTCCCCTCTAATACCTAGAATGTAACGACTTCGTGGTAAGTAATCGAAGGTGACCACTTTTCCAGTTAGGTTAGAATCAAAGTAATAAGCATAATTATTTAAAGTAACTGACTCTCCACTCGGAGACTTAATATAAATACTTTGCCCCCGACTCTTTAAATTACGTGAACTTCCTACGTCTTTAACAATGCCAGTAATGGTTTCAAAATCTTTCTCTTTTAGATTTTTTTAATCCAATATATGGTCATAATCCATTAGGAAAACCGGGACCATTATGGTAATAGCAATTAAGCAGGCCAGTAACCCTTTTTTATCAGTTTTCCTGCCGCTTTCAATCCTGTTTCTTGCTTTTTTCGTGAGCTCTTCATTGATAAGCTCCCTCTTACCAGCTCTAATTTTCTTGATAACTAAAATCAGTATGAAAAGGCATAAACCCAAACAGGGCAGATTAAATAAATAATTCAAAAAGAGAGTGAAATATAAATAGGAGGCTGCACTAGATTTATTTGAACCAATAAAAAAGCTTACTAGATAAAATATTATAAGAACTCCAAACAAAATAATTTTTATCTTTTTCAACGAAATCGGTCCTTTTCAAAAACATTTCATTTACTCATTTTAATAGTCTTTTAACATTATGGGCATAGGTAAAAAAGTCTATTTTCAATGAGTCTAAAATTAATGCATAGGGTCGGTAAGAATATCGTTACCGCCAACCTCTTTTTCTAAGTTTAACGGGAACGAATCCCCCTCATTTGTTACCGGCAGCTGAACTTTTTCACTTTAACGGGAACGAATCCTTCTCTTTCGTTACCGCTGACCTCATCTTTTTCGATTTAACGGAACGAATCCCCCTCATTTGTTACCGCTAGCCGAACTTTTTCACTTTAACGAGAACAAATCCTTCTCCAATAGCTAAACGTAAAACGAGCCCACCAATCGAAATCGGCGGGCTTAGCTTACTATCATTTTATGAAACAGAACTTTTCCCCTTTTTATGCTCAACAGCTGCTCCTGCAACTGCTTTAGCAACTGCCTTTGCCACGCGGTCATCCAACGCATTCGGAATGACGAAATCAGCACGTAATTCTTTTTCCGACACGACCTCCGCAATTGCATAAGCAGCGGCAAGTTTCATTTCAACGGTGATATCACTGGCTTTGGCATCCATCGCACCTCTAAAAATCCCCGGGAAGGCTAGCAAATTATTGACCTGGTTCGGGTAGTCGGAACGTCCTGTCCCTACTACCGCAGCACCTGCCGCCAGCGCCTCCTCCGGATAAATTTCCGGAATTGGATTGGCCATTGCAAAGACGATCGGGTCTTTGGCCATTAATTTAATATACTCCGCCTTCAAAGCCCCAGGCCCTGAAACCCCAATAAAGACATCGGCTTCTCGAATCGCGTCCTCGAGCGTTCCGTGTACACCTCTAATATTCGTGACTTCAGCCATTTGTTTTTGCATACTATTCAGCCACTTTTCCCCTTTGCAGACAACACCTTCAAGACTTACGAGTGTGATATCTTTATAGCCCGCCTGCATCAACAGTCTGGCAATCGCAATTCCCGCGGCGCCAGCCCCGTTGATGACAATTTTGATGTTCCGAAGCTGCTTGTTGACCACCTTTACCGCGTTTAGTAACGCTGCCAGCACGACAATCGCTGTTCCATGTTGATCATCATGAAAAACTGGAATATCCAGCTCTTTTTTCAATCTTTCCTCTATTTCAAAGCAGCGTGGTGCTGAAATGTCTTCAAGGTTAATACCGCCGAATGATGGGACTAACGCTTTAATAATATTCACAATCTCGTCTACATTTTTTGTGTCAAGACAAAGAGGAAAAGCATCTATCCCAGAAAACTTTTTAAATAAAAGTGCTTTCCCTTCCATGACGGGGAGAGCCGCTTTAGGACCAATATCGCCGAGGCCAAGAACAGCAGTGCCGTCTGTCACGATCGCCACCATATTTCCGCGTGAAGTTAAGACATCAACTTGTTCAGGCTTTTCGGCAATCGCTTTACAAACATCTGCCACGCCTGGTGTATAGACAAGGCTTAGTTCCGCCTCCGTGTTTACTTCCATCTTGCTGACAATTTCAATTTTTCCCGAATGTTCTCGATGAAGCTTGATAGCTTCTTCCTTCAGGTTTGTTTTTGACATTCCAATCTACCCCTTCGGTAATCGCTTTCAAACACCCTTCCATCTTAAAAAAGAAATTCTCAGATTAATAGATTTTGTAACTATCTATCTTTTTTAAATTAAAAAAAGTGGCAATGCCACTTTTCTAAAGGAATCGATTCACTAGATTGAGTTTGTCAGTTTTTAATGTATATAAATAAACAGGCCTGCCAATACCGTAGGTTAGTGATTCTTCCAGGACTCCCAGGTTGGTTAAAAACTTCAGGTATTTTCGAACTGAAACTCGTGATATATACGTAGTCTCTGCAATATCATCCGTTGAAAACTGGCCGGTCCCTTTTGATTTGATCACATTCATGATGACCTGTAAGGTACTGCTTGTTAAACCTTTTGGCAAGTCATTGAGTACTTCCCCGCCACCTTGCTTTTGTTCGGTGCTTAAAATTCGTACATCAAGTTCTTCCTGCCGAAGGGTTTGATTTTTAGAGAAAAAATGATATTTTTCTTTATACTGCATCAAGGCCTGATGAAACCTTTCAAACTCAAATGGTTTGATTAGATAGTCAACAGCACCAAACCTTAGGGCCGTTTGGATTTTTTCTTTTTCCACTGCCGCTGTTATGAGGATTACATCCGCCGGGATGTTTTGTTCTCTTATAAAACTTAGCAACTCCAGCCCGGTCGCCCCTGGCATATAGACATCCAGCAAAATCAGATCAACCGGTTGATTTTTTAAAAATTCCTTAGCATCTTTTACGTTATGAACAAGCCCTGATAAACGGTACCCTTCCACTTCACGCAGATAACGCTTATTAAATTCAGCTACCATCGGATCATCTTCCACAATTAAGACCTTAATCATGTTTTCCCCCCTTTGCTTCATACGGCAGTCGTATATGGAACTCTGTACCCAACATAGGTTTAGAATCAATCGTTAACACTCCACCCAGATTTCCAACACTTTTAGCTGCTAAATAGAGTCCGTAGCCGCGGTTTTCCCCTTTGGTCGAGAACCCTTTTTCAAAAACTTGCCTTTGGGCCTCTTTCGGTATTCCGGGACCAGAATCCAGTACTTCAATGGTTAACCAGTGAGTAGAATACTGAAAGTTCACTTCTAATGTTTGGTCTTCCATTTCTCTCATTGCCTCGATCGCATTATCAATTAAATTGCCAAGAATCGTAATCAACTCGTGCGTGGTCTTGGGATCAGCGGGCTCTGGAATAATGGTATCACTTCCAATCGAAAAGTCGACATTTTCCTCTCTAGCATAACTTAATTTCCCCATCAAGAATCCCGCAAGTACAGGATCTTTAATGTGCTGTGTGATGCTTCCCAGTTCCTGGTTACGATAGTCGACCAATGAACGAATAAAATCTGATAGTTCATCGTAAAACTTCATTTTCACCATTCCGAGGATCACATGAAGTCGGTTCATAAATTCATGTGACTGTGCCCGGAGTGCTTCCGCATACGTCCTGACACCGGTTAACTGCTCTGCCAATTGATTGAGTTCCGTTTTATCGCGAAACGTGGAAATCGCACCGACCACTTCCCCGTTAACAATGAGCGGAACACGATTAACGAGAATCGAAATCCCATTAATGTTCTGCTCTTCATCAAGTTCTGGGTTACCGGTTTGCAGCACTTGATCTAATCGGGTGGATGGCAGATAATCATATATTTTTATGCCTACCGGTTCCTGCGTCAGCCCCGCCTTTTTAAAAATTTGCAATGCGGATTTATTTACTAATGTAATGGTAGAGTCTTTATCCACAGCAATAATTCCCTCATGAACAGATTGGAGCATCGCACTCCGCTCCTCCAGAATCCTTGCGATCGCAAATGGTTCGAGCCCAAGTAAGGTCCTTTTAATATACCTTGCCAAAATAACCGCTCCGATGATGCCGACAAGCAGACCAAGGATCGTAACGGTAAGGATGTTTCGGTTGCTGCGGCCAAGTGCCTTTTCTACACTTTCAACGGAAATGCCGACAGCTGATACCCCAATCTGTTTACCGTTCTCATTGTATATAGGAGTAAAAGCACGGACCGATTCCCCTAACGTTCCGCGCGAGATAGACACATACTCCCTTCCATTAAGGGCCTCCTTTTCGTCACCGCCAACAAAGGGTTTTCCAATTTGCTCCGGATTAGGATGGGACTTTCGGATTCCATTCATATCCATGACCACCACAAACATGGTGTTCGTCGCCTTTTGAATATCGTTTGTATACTCTTGAATCGCATTAGAGTGAACTTCACCTTCTAATGCATCCATCACAATATGGGATCTGGCAACCGTTCTTGAAACGATTTTTGCCTTTTCCTCTAGACTTTTCGTAATATTGTCACTGACCGTGTTGCTGATGAGCACGTCCGTAATCATGAGCGCCACAAGGACAACGACACATACAAAGAAAATCACAATCGTACTTAATTTAAATTTGGCTCGTTGATTTTTCACCCAAAAACCTCCGCGTTAGAGAGAGAATTCATAAGTATTATTTTAACCTATTTGAATTTAATATAATATTTAATAGAAAAGGAATTGTATAAGAGGTGTTCATTAATTTGAAATATACTTTATGTTTTGTTGTAAAAGGCGAAGTGGTTTTAATGTTATTACGGGAAAAAGAACCGAATAAGGGAAAATGGAATGGTGTTGGGGGCAAGATTGACCCGTACGAAACACCGCTTGAAAGTTGTAAAAGAGAGGTATGGGAGGAAACAGGACTGAATATTAGGAACCCCGTTTTTAGAGGGATTATTGCACTGGATGGCATAGAAAGTATATATGTTTATGTCTGTGATGAATTTGAGGGCGAGATTCTGGCTTCGAATGAAGGAATCCTAGAATGGAAGAGTTTAAACTGGATTTTAACATCCAATGAAGCGGTTGAAAATATCCCGCTTTTCATCGAGGAAGTTTTAGACCTTCAAGGTGACCTTCATGTGTACAACTGTTGCTATTCGGCTGCGGGTGAAATGATTGACTTTCAAAAAATGCCTTTACGTTTAATAGAGGCTTAGTATTGGCATGAACTTTTTTCAAGGATAGCAATCAATGAAGTTCGGTAGACAATAAGCTCTATTGGCGACTGTAGCCGGAAAAAGTCATCCGGTTCGGGAGTCAATAAGCTCTATTGGCGACTGTAGCCGGAAAAAGTCATCCGGTTCGGGAGTCAATAACCTCTATTGGCGACTGTAGCCGGAAAAAGTTATCCGGTTCGGGAGTCAATAACCCCTATTGGCGACTGTAGCCGGAAAAAGTTATCCGGTTCGGGAGTCAATACCCCTTATTGGCGACCGTTACGGGAAAAAGTTATCCAGTTCGGGTGTCAATAACCCCTATTGGCGACCGTTACGGGAAAAAGGTATCCAGTTCGGGTGTCAATAACCCCTATTGGCGAATGTAGCCGAAAAAAGTCATCCGGTTCGGGAGTCAATAACCCCTATTGGCGACCGTTACGGGAAAAAGTTATCCAGTTCGGTAGTCAGTCAATAACCCCTATTGGCGACTGTAGCCGGAAAAAGTTATCCGGTTCGGTAGTCAATAAGGTTATTCTTTTTAAAATTGCAATATTTACTATAAAATTGGGCCCAGTAAGTAACACTCTCAAAAAGGTTCGTGTTGTGTTATACGGTTTTTCTATTTATTATTAGGAGAAAACCTAATGAAAGGTAACAATGACAATGGAGCAAAAAATTTTACCAGCCTCATCGAATATGAAGGAATTCGAACGTTTCTTGAAAAGTTCCTACGAAATCGGTGTTTTTTTGGACATGCATATTGCCCAATTAAAAAATATCAATGTGATGGCCAAGCAGCATGACAAGAAAATGATCTATCATGTGGATTTAATTCATGGAATAAAAAACGACGAATTTGCCACGGAATATATTTGTCAGGAGTTTAAGCCTTTTGGTTTAATTTCGACAAAGGCAAGCGTGATCCAAAAGGCAAAGCAAAAAGGTGTCATTGCCGTACAAAGGATGTTTTTAATTGATACTCATGCAATCGAAAAAAGCTATAAGCTGATTGAAAAAACACAGCCTGATTATCTCGAAGTCCTCCCCGGAGCCATGCCGAAAATGATTACGGAAGTGAAAGAGCGCGTGAACATTCCTATTTTTGCAGGCGGTTTAATCCGTACATCAGAGGACGTCCATGCCGCCTTAGATGCGGGTGCAAGTGCCATTACAACATCCAACCGAGAACTGTGGGATCTGTTCGAAAAAAATAATATTTAGCCTTAATAATATAAAAAAACATATTGACACCGTTTTCATAACTTACTATACTCAATTTAACAAGTTAATATTTATGTGACGGAGATATGGAGATTCACACAGAAGACCCTTTTTATGGGCTATTCTGCTGTGAGTCTCTTTTTTTTCGGTCGAAAAAGCATTTTATAAAAGGAGAGAGAAATTATGACGCCATTTGTTGGGGAATTGATTGGAACGATGATTCTAATCGTGTTTGGGGCAGGGATTGGTGCAGGAGCTTCTTTAAAGAACTCTTACTCCAATAACCCTGGCTGGATTGTGATTACCATTGCTTGGGGACTGGCGGTTACAATGGCCGTTTTTGCAGTCGGATCGATTAGCGGAGCACACTTAAATCCGGCAGTAACAGTTGCTTTAGCGATTAATGGAGCTTTTCCTTGGGCAGATGTTCCGGGGTATATTGCGGCTCAGATGCTAGGAGCCATTCTAGGTGCAGCGTTAGTCTATTTACATTATCTTCCTCATTGGAAAGAAACGGATGATCCTGGTACAAAGCTTGGTGTCTTCGCTACAAGCCCTGCCATCCCGCATACTTTTTCAAATGTAATTAGTGAATTATTTGGCACTTTTATTCTAGTTCTTGGACTCTTATTTATTGGAGCAAATCAATTTACAGAAGGATTAAATCCTCTGGTTGTCGGCTTACTGATTGTTGTCATTGGTATGTCATTAGGAGGCACAACCGGTTATGCTATCAACCCGGCGCGCGATTTGGGTCCACGGATCGCCCATTTCTTACTCCCGATTCACGGAAAAGGCGATTCTAACTGGGGTTATTCATGGATACCAGTCGTCGGCCCGCTAATGGGAGGCAGTCAGGGTGCCGTATTCTATAAAGCTATATTTCTAGGAGAAGTCACAGAAACACTTTGGATCGTTCTAGGAATGAATGTGACGATTCTATTAATTACCTATGCTATAAGCAAAAAGCAGTCTACTTCTTTAAATAATGCCAGCAAAGCCGCATAATATAAACAAATATATCCTTTTGGGGGAATCATAATGGAAAAATATATTCTATCTCTTGACCAAGGAACAACAAGCTCACGTGCGATTCTTTTTAATAAAGCTGGAGAAATTGTTCATTCAGCTCAAAAAGAATTTACCCAGCATTTCCCGAAACCAGGCTGGGTAGAACACAATGCTAATGAAATTTGGGGTTCGATTCTATCCGTCATTGCAGGTGTTCTTTCGGAATCAGGCATTAAACCAGAACAAGTTGCCGGGATCGGCATCACCAATCAGCGTGAAACAACGGTTGTTTGGGATAAAGAAACCGGTCTGCCTGTGTACAATGCCATCGTTTGGCAATCAAGACAAACAAGTGAAATCTGCGATGAATTAAAAGAAAAAGGCTATAATGATCTTTTTCGAAAAAAAACAGGCTTGTTAATCGATGCGTATTTCTCTGGAACGAAAGTAAAATGGATATTAGATCATGTCGAGGGTGCCCGTGAAAAAGCAGATCAGGGTAAACTATTGTTTGGGACGATTGATACATGGATTATTTGGAAGTTATCCGGCGGACGGGCCCATGTGACCGACTATTCCAATGCGTCCCGGACCCTGATGTTTAATATTTATGACCTAAAGTGGGACGAAGAATTACTCGAAATCTTAGGCGTTCCCCAATCCATGCTTCCTAACGTTCGTCCTTCCTCCGAAATTTATGCTTACACCTCTGATTACCACTTCTTTGGAAAAGAAGTTCCAATCGCAGGGGTGGCAGGAGATCAGCAGGCAGCGTTGTTTGGTCAGGCATGTTTTGAAGAAGGCATGGCCAAAAATACGTATGGTACAGGTTGCTTTATGCTGATGAATACCGGTGAAAAAGCCGTCCCATCAGAACACGGTCTATTAACCACCATCGCATGGGGAATTAATGGCAAGGTAGAATATGCATTAGAAGGAAGTATTTTTGTGGCAGGTTCTGCTATTCAATGGCTCCGTGATGGATTGAGAATATTGAAAGATGCAAAGGACAGTGAAGACTACGCAGCAAAGGTTGCCTCTACAGATGGAGTTTACGTTGTACCGGCATTTGTCGGTTTAGGAACGCCTTATTGGGATAGCGATGTCCGAGGTGCCGTATTTGGGTTGACACGAGGAACATCGAAAGAGCATTTTGTGCGGGCTACGCTTGAGTCCCTTGCCTATCAAACAAAAGATGTTCTTTCTGCTATGGAAGCGGATTCTGGTATCCAATTAAAGGCACTAAGAGTAGATGGCGGAGCCGTGAAAAATAATTTCTTAATGGAATTCCAAAGTGACCTATTAAATGTTCCCGTTGAAAGACCGATTGTCAACGAAACGACTGCCCTTGGAGCTGCATATCTCGCAGGACTTGCGGTTGGTTTCTGGGAAAGCCAAGAGGAAATTTCTAAGCAATGGGCAGTGGATCGAGAATTTTCACCGCAAATTACCGAAGAGACTCGTAAAACACTATACACTGGCTGGAAAAAAGCAGTGAAAGCTGCGATGGCGTTTAAATAAACTTCATACACAAATGAAGTTCCGTATGTTATAATAAAAACAAGTTAATAACTGGCAGGAGAAATGGAGAGACCACAAAAACATTATCGTCTAACGGTAATGTCTTTTGTGGTCTCTTTTTTGTTTCTCTCATACGCTATAGCGGAATCTTAAAAAACGGAGGACACAATCATGAATTTTTCTAATTTAAATCGAAAACAAATCGTTAATAAACTCCAAAGTGAACCATTTGATGTATTGGTTATCGGAGGTGGAATTACCGGAGCTGGAATTGCTTTGGATGCTCAAGTAAGAGGAATGAAAACCGCACTGGTGGAAATGCAGGATTTTGCAGCTGGAACCTCAAGCCGATCAACGAAATTAGTTCATGGCGGACTGCGGTATTTAAAACAATTTGAAGTGAAAATGGTTGCAGAGGTAGGCAAAGAACGGGCGGTTGTTTATGAAAATGGACCGCACGTGACAACACCAGAATGGATGTTACTTCCGATCCATCAAGGTGGGACATTCGGTAAGTTTTCAACATCGATTGGTCTGAAAGTATATGATTTCTTAGCCGGTGTTAAAAAATCAGAGCGCCGCTCTATTCTTTCTGTAGAAGAAACCTTAGCCAAAGAACCTTTAATCAAAAAAACCGGGCTAAAAGGCGGCGGCTATTACGTTGAATATCGGACAGATGACGCGAGGCTTACCATGGAGGTCATGAAATCTGCCTTTGAAAAAGGGGCTATAGCTTGTAATTATTCAAAAGTCGTAAAGCTTGTCTACGAAAATGGGAAAGTGGCAGGAGCCATGATACAAGACATGATCAGCGGAGAAAAATATGTGGTCCGTGCGAAAAAGATTGTGAATGCGGCGGGTCCTTGGGTAGATTCTGTTCGAGAAATGGATCAATCCAAGAAAGGAAAAACA
The DNA here is from genome assembly GCF_946151075.1 of Neobacillus sp. Marseille-Q6967. Lineage (GTDB taxonomy): Bacteria > Bacillota > Bacilli > Bacillales > Cytobacillaceae > Neobacillus. Next base: position 445,764 of record NZ_CAMGZB010000001.1, read on the forward strand.
CTTCAGCTTTCCAAAGGGGTTCATCTCGTCATTGATCAATCTCGTTTCCCATTAAAGCAGGCGGTTTATTTTGATACCCCTGACGGCCGAATGGTATTTGCAATCCCTCGTGAAGGAAAGACCTATGTTGGTACAACCGATACCTTTTATAATGAAGATATGGTCAATCCAAACATGACAGTGGCTGACCGCGATTACATTATCAATGCAATCAATTATATGTTTCCAGATGTGAACATAAGTGTGAAAGATATTGAATCCAGCTGGGCTGGCGTTCGTCCGCTTATCTATGAAGAAGGAAAAGACCCTTCTGAAATCTCACGAAAAGATGAAATATGGGAGTCCGCTTCCGGTTTAATCACGATCGCAGGCGGAAAATTAACAGGATACCGAAAAATGGCCGAAATGATCGTCGATTTATTAGCGGCCAAATTTAAAGCCGAAGAATCAAGAAACTTCCCTTCCTGCCAAACAAAAGACCTGCCGATATCAGGCGGAAATGTTGGCGGATCCAGTCAATTTACAGCCTTTATTTCGAAGCAGATTTCCAAGGGAGTTGAGGTTGGATTTTCCCGCGAGGAATCAGAATCCTTAGCAAAAATGTACGGTTCAAATGTAGAGACTGTTTACCATCTCTTTAAAACGAATAAGGAAGACGCTTTGAAATATCAATTACCATTCGTTTTGTTTGCAAAGCTGGTATATGCCATCAAGGAAGAAATGGTCGCAACACCGCTTGATTTCTTTAACCGACGGACAGGTGCACTATTATTTAATATTCAATCCGTTGAAAAATGGCGGAAACCCGTTATCGCCTATATGGCCGATCAGTTCCAGTGGACCGATAAAGAAAAGAAAAAACATTCACTAGCCTTAGAGGAAGCTTTACGGTCATCCGCTACTCCTGTTGATGAAGATACCCTTTCCCAGGCTGCCAATACTAATTAATTAAAGTGGCTAACCGCCACTTTTTTTATTTGTGCGAAGATGGTTATCTCTTGAGGCCTTTTATGAGACCAAAACTTGTTAGTATTCTAGCAAAAGTGGTCACATAAGCCCTTCATGTGACCAAAACCTACTAGCATTCTAACCATAGTGGTCACATAAAACCTTCATGTGACCAAAACTAATTTGGATTCTAGTCAAAGTGGTCACATAAACCCCTCATGTGACCAAAACCTACTAGCATTCTAACCATAGTGGTCACATAAACCATTCATGTGACCAAAACCTACTAGCATTCTAGCCAAAGTAGTCACATAAACCATTCATGTGACCAAAACCTACTAGCATTCTAGCCGAAGTGGTCACATAAGCCCTTCATGTGTCCAAAACCTACTAGCATTCTAGCCAAAGTGGTCACATAAACCACTCATGTGACCAAAACCTACTAGCATTCTAGCCATAGTGGTCACATAAACCCCTCTTGTGACCACTATAAATATTATTCTATCTAAAACGGTTACATGTACCACTCTCATGACCCAACTTCATTTTATCCTAGCAATAATAGTCATCAACTAACCTTCTTAAGATGAAAACATATTGATAAGATTTTGAATTTTGTTATAATAAAATAATATTTTGACATCATCATAAGGAGATTTTTTATGAATTTTTCTGCAAAACAAATCGTCTTTATAAGTTTAATGTTATTCTCAATGTTTTTCGGAGCTGGGAATTTGATTTTCCCACCTTTTCTCGGCCAATCAGCAGGTGAACACCTTTGGACCGCCCTTGCTGGTTTTATTATTTCGGCTGTTGGACTTCCCATCTTAGGGGTAGTTGCCGTTGCCAAAGCAGGAAGTCTTAACAATCTGAACCTAAGAGTTCATCCGATTTTCGCTGTCGTCTTTCCGTTTTTAATCTATATTGCCATCGGACCAGGGCTTGCCATTCCTCGCGCAGGAAGTCTTGCGTTTGAAATGGGAGCAGCACCATTCCTCCCGGCAAATTTAGTTGAAACTCCAATTACCTTGTTTGTTTATAGCGTCGTCTTTTTTGGGCTCGTTACCTGGTTATGTATGTATCCTTCCAGACTAATTGACCTGTTTGGAAAATTATTGACTCCTATTCTATTAACTTTAATTGCCGTTATTTTAATAAAAAGCTTAATGGATCCAATGGGCTCGTTTGAACCAGCTACGGGGAATTATGCAGTAAATCCTATATTCCAAGGATTTTTAGAGGGATATTTAACGATGGATGCCTTAGCAGCCCTGGCATTTGGGATTGTAATTGCCAACACATTGACGGCACAAGGTGTAACCGATAATAAAAAACGGTCGCTCTATATGATGTATGCGGGTATTGGCGCCGGATTATTACTAACAATCATTTATCTAATTCTAGGATATTTAGGTGCCTCCAGTGCTTCCTTGGGCCAAGCAGAAAATGGTGCCATCATCTTGTCAAATGTTATGACATACCTGTTTGGAAAAACCGGAACCCTTCTATTAGGTATTGTTTTTACAATTGCCTGTTTCTGTGTGTCGATTGGTTTAGTTACATCCTGCAGTCAATTTTTCAACAATATGATTCCAAGGATCTCGTATAAAATGTGGGTTATCATCTTAGCGGTTGTGAGTACAGCCATTGCTAACTTAGGATTAACACAAATCCTGCAAATTTCCGTTCCGATTCTTGGTATGATTTATCCGATTGCCATCGTTCTTATCTTCTTAGGACTTGTGGATGATGTGATTAAAAGCAATCAATTTATTTATCTTTCAGTAATTGGTTTTGTAGCGATTTTTAGTATTTTAGATACGATTAACAAGACATTCTTAGAAAATAACTGGAGCGGGGTATTTGAAATCCTCCCTTTTTATACAGAAGGAATTGGATGGATCCTCCCAGCACTATTGGGCTTAATTGTTGGGTATATAATCGGGATGGTTAGAGGCCAGTCTACCTTAATTAGAACAAATTAGAGAGTGAATAGCCTAGGCTTATGCTAGGCTATTTCTCTTTTTATTTTTAACGATAGATCCGTTTGTTTAGAAAAAACTCCTCTATAACTCTACTGCTACATTTGTTCATCAAGTTCAATAAAATAATGATCTTTACGATAAGACACTGCCTCCATGGTCGCGATCAGATTTTCCTTATGATAAACGTCAATCCGATAGAATCCTGTACGATAGTTTCGTTTAATTTCTGTTGCACGAGCTGCGATGTTGTCACCAGGTTTAGCAGATTCCATAAACTGGATGGTTGTCGAGAGTCCTAGTGATGTTTTCCCAAATGCATTACAGGGTAAATGGCACTGAAACCTAATGAATTCATATAGATTCCATAAGCAATTCCCAAGAAAACAAAACCTGCAAAAATAGGGATAGTATATGGAAAAGCCGTACGAAATGCAATCCATATATGATTACTCTTTTTCATATGACACACATCCTAAATGGCTAAATTTATTTAAATTTAACATACAAAATCCATACAAAAAATAAAATAATTGTATGGATTACAATTATCTTTTATAAAAAAATACCCCCACTTTTTATCAAAATGGGGGTATACAGATGGATTTTCTCCTTAAAATCGCCTTATTAAATCATACAATTTTATGATTATAATTCCATACAAAATGATATGATTGTATGGAATAAGTATAGGAGGTGCATGTATGCCGGTAAATTCATTTGAACATTATCCAATGTCATGGAAACCTGATAAAAAAGCATTAAAGCGGCCATTTTATAAATCTCTTGCTTCCTTACTGGAACAGGATATTTTAAATGGCTTTTTAGCATCTGGGACAAAGTTACCTCCACAACGAGAATTGGCAGATTTTCTTGACTTAAACTTCACCACTATTACCCGTGCTTACAAAATATGCGAGGTAAAGGGATTGATTTATGCAGTTACAGGAAGCGGAACCTTTGTAGCTCCTAATGCATCTCGTTCTATAACCATCTCTATAGATAAAACTGCAAACTTAATTGATCTTGGATTCGTGGCATCTTTTGAGCAAACCAATGCAATTGTAAAAGACGTTTTTCACAAGGTTGTGGACAAAAGTTATTTGGAGCAGCTGTTAAATTATAACGATCCGACTGGGATCCCACATCAAAAAACGGCGGCTCTAAACTGGATGGAATCCTTCGGTATTCACGCGGACCAAGAGCATGTAGCCATTGTTTCTGGTGCCCAGAATGCGTTAGCTATTGCCTTGGCTGCTTTGTTTGAGCCTGGTAACAGAATAGCAACCGATTTATACACGTATTCAAATTTTATTGAGTTGGCAAAAATATTCCATATTCAGTTAGTCCCCATTCTTGGAGACCAGTTTGGGATGCTGCCTGAAGAACTTGAAAAGCAGTGCAGCCAGATAAATATTCACGGCATTTTCCTAATGCCCTCTTGTTCTAATCCTACTACAGTTATGATTCCAGAGTTTCGAAAGCAAGAATTGGCTAGTGTCATCCGTAAGCATCGTTTAATTTTAATTGAGGATGATATTCATGCATTTCTGACGGCTGGAATTATCTCCGATTACGAGCAGCCAATGTTCAATTTGCTTCCAGAACAGTGCGTTTATATTTGTGGCACCTCAAAGTCAATATGTTCTGGATTAAGAGTTGCCTTTATGGTCTTTGGTGATGCACTTCGGGAGAAAATTTTGCAGGCTATTTTTAACATCAATGTAAAAACCTCTTCTTTTGATGCAGAAGTTATCACAGAGCTTATCTTATCAGGAAAGGCTCATGAAATCGTTTCTCAAAAGAAGCAGCTGGCTAAGTCAGCAAATGATATTTATTCGGAGTATTTTCCTTTAAACGAGACTGTCGGACATCCTCTTAGTTTTTATCGCTGGCTTCCAATTCAAGGACATAATGATGTATTACAGTTGGAAACGGATTTGAAAAGGCACAGTATTCGAGTCTTTCATTCTGATCGTTTTCTAAGCGGGCAGACCACCCCTGATAAATATTTGCGTATTGCACTAGCTTCTACAAACTCATTAGACGAATTAAAAACAGGATTAAAAATATTAAAACAATATCTCAACCCAAAAAAACAAAAAGCTTGAGGGATCAAGCTTTTTGTTTTGGAAAGGCTTCTTTTTTAGAAACTCTAATCATTTCACTTGGAAAGTATTTATTAAAATATTTTTCCACATTTACATGTATATCTTTACTGTACCACTTTGATAATCCATGCTCCTCAAATAATTTTGGCATGCCTAATCGGTCTGATCGTTTACCCATTGCACCATCTCCAATACTTAGAGTATCAATCCAAATATGATTCACGATTCTATCCAATACTTTTGGAAAGTCAGGGGTAAATGGTAAAACAGGAGAAATCGATGCTTGGGTCGATATTCCAGCATCATGAACTTCTTTTAAGGCTTTTAACCGCAATTTAATCCCAGGTGCACAGGGAGCAAAAATCTGCCTTATATCATCTCTATCTGTTTCAATCGTCATCGATACAAGGACATTGCATTTCTCTTTTAATTTTACTAACAAATCAATATCCCTTGTGATGAGTGGGCCGCGTGTTTGAATTTGAAGAAAGTCAGGTGGATTTTCAGTCATTTCTTCTAAAATCCCTCGGGTTATGTTTGCTTTACGTTCAATGGGTTGGTAAGGATCTGTTGCAGAAGACATAAAAATGTTCACGGCATTATTTTTCTTACGAAGTTTCATTATTTCTTTCCGGTAATTTAGCGCTGCGTTTGTTTTTACGTCCAACCATTCTCCCCAAGGAATTTCTTTGAATCTTTGAATCGGCATTTCTCTTACATAACAGTACTTGCAAGAAAATGCGCAGCCACTATATGGATTCAACGAATGAGTAAATCCAACATCCAAATAACCCTTTGCTTCAGTTAGAATTTTCTTTGCTAAAACATCTTTTATTTCAATCCCCATATTTGTCGCTCCTCTCTTAAAAGTGTAGGAATCAGTTATTAGATGAGCAACCTTTTAATTATTAACATCGAGTTGGCATTTGCTTGAAACTCATACGCCACAGGTACCTCTTCCGCAGAATATCCATTATCAGCAAGATAGCCAATTAATTGATCCAAATGTTCATACCGCTTTCCTTCTAAATCAACTAAAGGGAAAATTCGAACTTCCTCTTTTGCCACCCTTAATAGCTCATGAATCGTGGAGATATGAAACTGGTAATCTAATCGATCAGCATACATAAACAGAAAATGTGCAGAAAGGAGAATATCAAATTCTCCATCCTTAAAAGGTAAAGAAGGCAAAGTCACTGGGACATACCGTCCTTGTGATTCCTTCATATGGTTCGTGCAATCTTTTAATGCATTTAAACGATGCATTCTAAGTCCTTCAATATCTTTGAAATAACTCCAATTATAATTACTTTTTGCTTTTTGCATATGCTCCATAGCGTGTTCAATATCCTGAAGGCCTTTATTTTTTAATTCTTCCCCAGAAAAATAATACGCAATATCACAAGCAGTTACCTCTAAACCCAATTTGTTAGCTACAGCTGTAAAAGAACAGGCACCTGCTGGACAATCAAGTATTTTCTTCCCCTTTAGTCTTTCTACTGATAGAGAAAACACTTCTAAATATTCTTCAAAGGTTCTTCCAATAAAAACAATTCTCTCTAAATCTAACTTGGTTCTCGGCTCAACTCCACTCAACTAAACTCACCTCTTATATAAAGATTAAACTTATAGTACCACGACTAACTGGAAAACTTAACCTTTTTATTCATTTATGGTAATTAGCCCTTCTTCATTACCGTTTTTGGCATAAGAAAAAGGCTTAACCCGTTAAACAGCTAAGCCCATCGCTTGTTAATGTATAAAAGGAAATGTCAGGTACCTGTCCCTCAAAACCTATTAAAGTGTCTGCGATTCTAGACGAAACCCTTCCACGACGACCTCTTCATCTACTTCCAACAATAGGCATCGTTTTCCTTCAAATGTTATATATTTTACATTTTTCAGGTCTTTCGGGTTGATCGCTACTTCCGCCAATTTCGTGCTAATTTTGATGGTCTTCGGAACTAAATTGCTTGCTTTGAATTCATGTTTCTCGTCATCTACGACACTTTTAAAGGCATGTTCTACTTTTGCCGTATCTACGTTTTCAACGCCGCTTACCGTTAAAATGCGCTCGATGTCCTTATAATCCAGCATTGGGGTTTCACTTTCCTCATTTTCTTCATTCTCCTGTATCACCTTGTCGATTTCCTCATAGACATTGGAAATGATCGTGGATTCTACTTCGTCCCCTATTACTTCTTTTAAAATCAATTCAAAGCTATCCTTATGTTCCTGGGCCGTCATAATCACTTCGCAATTAAGAACATCTTCGATAAAAGTAAAATCAGGTTGATTTGCTTTACCCGCACAATAAAGAATATGATTCACATCCGCTGAATTGTCATTAAACGCAGGGAAGAGGAATCCTGACATTGGAGATTGTAAATTAATAATCGGGTCCATTACATTATAAGGCTTATACTCTTGTTCAATATAATCAAACATCAAAGCCTTTTTTGGCTGGTCGGTTTTATTGAGACTGCAAAGGATAAACTCAGAGGAGAAAACCTCATCATCCCCGCCTTCTTCAGATTCTAAATCTCGTTTCCTTGTCGCCTTTCGGTATTCACCACGGATAAACGTCACTACAGTATCAAATTCATAGACAGCTTGAGCAAACATTTTGGCAACAATCTCGAGCATGTAGTCATTCCAATCTTCCGATGAATCTGAATGTAATCCGTCGAATAGAATGGTTTGGGTGCTGTCTTCCACATCACGCCTAAACTTCAGTTCAAACAGTTTCGAGTCAAGCTGCCCTGTCAAAACCTTCTTAAAGTTAGATAAAAATAATTCTTGTGTTTCCTGGTCTAACATTTGAAATGGCTGGCTGACCTGATGATAAATCTCACCTGATTCCTTCTTTACATAAACATTAAAAATTTCGCGAATCTGCATTCGATAGTTATCTAATTTAAATTCTTTACGGATATTAGCAATGTCTTTTTTATTCATTTGTCTCATCTCCCATCCCTGATTATACTGTTCAGACACAAAAATAGTAATACTTGATATTTTTTCACTTTTAATAGCTGAAAGGTATCAACATCTTAGCTAACCTTTATTAATATTTCCAAGTCTTAAATCTCTTTAACTTGAGTATTGTTTTAAATAGCGGGAAATTTTAATGAAGAAATTCGTAGGAAATCCGGAGGGATATAGATGAAAGCGGTGGTTTATAACAAATATGGTTCCCCTGATGTTCTTGAAGTAACAGAGGTGGAAAAACCGATTCCTAAGGACAATCAGGTCCTTGTAAAAATTCGTGCCGCATCCTTGAATTATGGTAACCTCGTCCTTTTGAAGGGAGATCCCTTCTTAGCTCGTTTTGCCTTCGGGCTTTTAAAACCAAAATACCCCATACCTGGAGGTGACATAGCAGGACGGGTTGAAGCAGTTGGCAAAGATGTGAAACAGTTTCAACCAGGGGATGATGTGTTTGGAGACCTATCCGGTAGTGGCTGGGGAGGATTTGCTGAATATGTTTCAGTTCAAGAAAAAGCATTAGCACTTAAACCAGCAAACTTGTCATATGAGGAAGCGGCAGCGGTACCGATGGCAGGTGTTACAGCCTTACAAAGTCTAAGAGATAAAGGTAAGATTCAGCCTGGACAGAAAGTCTTGATTCATGGTGCATCTGGTGGTGTGGGGACTTTCGCCGTACAGATTGCCAAATCGTTCGGAGCAGAGGTAACAGGTGTTTGCAGTACAAGAAATAAGGAGATTTTACAGTCTATTGGTGCTGACCATGCGATTGACTATACAAAGGAGGATTTTACAAAAAGAGCAAAGAAGTATGACCTGATTCTTGCTGTTAACGGGCATCATCCGATTTCATCTTATAAACGTTCCTTAAATCTACATGGAAATTTTGTTCACGTCGGAGGTTCAGGTGCTCAGCTGTTCCAAACCATGACCCTAGGATCTATGATTTCATGGACGGGGAAGAAAAAAATGAGCACCTTTTTACAAAGACAAAGCCAAAAAGATCTCATTTATATGAAAGAACTCCTTGAAGAAGGTAAAGTAAAACCGGTTATGGATAAAAATTTTAAAATGAGTGAAGTGAAAGAAGCTTTCCGTTATTTTGAAGAAGGCCATGCCAAAGGGAAAATTGTCATTTCGATGGGATAAAAGAAACAAAAAAGACTATCGAATAGAAATGTCATTCAATAGTCTTTTTTCGTTATATTATTGTTTGTGATAGGTATCGGGACCCGTTCGTATGCGTTTTTGTTTATTTTTAGGATTAATTACCATCCATTATTTTGTTTGAGTTATTCCGTTAACGATTTGAGTCAGTGCTTCGTTGATAGGAGTCAATGGACGGCCGAGAAGTTTTTCAAAGTCATTGCTCTCGACTTCCAACGCTCCATCGCGAATGCCTTTCTGGATGTCCACAAGCATCGGAATAATGAATTCTGGTAAGCCAGCACCTTTCATAATTTCGGCATAAGCTGCATCATCAACTTGTTGTACAGGAATTTCCTTACCCAATACAGAACCAAGGGCAGACACTAATTCTTGCTGGGTCAATAATGTACCAGAAAGCTCATAAATGGTATTTTCATGTCCTTTTCCGGATAGTACCGCTGCAGCAGCTTCTGCATACTCTTGCTGCAGTGCCCAGCCTACTTTACCATTTCCTGCTGATGTCACCCATGGTGCTCCTGCCAGAACTCCTTGAATACTTGGAATTTCATTCTCTAGGTACCAGTTGTTACGTAGGAAACTGTATGGGATTCCTGTTTTCAGGATGGCTTCCTCTGCTGCACGGTGTGGCGGTGCAAGAAAAATGGTTGTTTCACTAGCATTGCCTAGGCTAGTATAAGCGATGAATTTTACGCCCGAACGCTCAGCCGCCGCAACAGCGTCTGTATGCTGGCGAATTCTTGTCTCGTTGTCACCATCCGCAGAAATAATTAATAAGCGGTCGATACCTGCAAATGCCGTATCCAAAGTTTCGGGACGATCGAAGTCTCCTTGGCGAACCTCTACTCCACGAGCCTGCAATCCTTCCGCTTTCTCTGGGTTGCGAACACTAACCGCCAGCTGGCTTGCAGGCACAGTTTTCAACAACGTCTCTACCACTTTCGAACCTAACTTTCCTGTTGCTCCTGTTACTAATATTTTCATAATCTATTCCTCCCAAATTTTTTATTGGTATTTTCTGATATAACACCTGTAATTATTTTAATTACCTGTAATCATAATAATTACTACAAGCTGTTTTGTCAATAAATAAAAAAACAACAAGGACTTATCCAAGTTGTTTTTTATGATTTTTATTATAGGTATTTCTTTAGCTTTTCCTTTGTTTTTAAATCTGCAAAAGATGCCTCTACACTATTCAGATAAATTTGTTTATACTCTTTAACATTCATAGCAAATTCATTACAAACTATATGACATTCCTCTGCCATAGTTGTATCTGATACCGTTCTGTTGTCCGTATTAACCGTTACTTTTATTCCATCTCTGTGAAAGTCATAAATTGGATGAGCACTAAATTGTTGCACTGCTTTCGTTTGAACATTACTAGTTGGACACATTTCAAGCACGATCTGTTTTTCCTTTACAATGTTATATGCTTCCACACAGTCCTTAATAAATACACCGTGTCCAATTCTTTCTGCACCTAACAACTCTACGGCTTCCAGCACATTTTTTCCGATTCCGGTTTCACCGGCATGAATTGTGACTCTGTAGCCATATTGTCTAGCTAATGAGATGGGTTCTACGAATTTTCCGCAAAATCCTTCTTCTTCTGAAGCACACAAATCAATCGCGACAACACCTTTTCCAAGGAATGTCTTACCCTTTTCTACAACCTCAAAAGCACTTTCTACAGACATGGTTCTCATACATGATAAAATGATATTTCCTTTAATATCAAATTGGTCTTCTGCCTCCTTCATTCCGTCTATCACACTTTGAATGATTTCTTCTACCGATAACCCCTTCCGCGTATGAAGTAATGGTGCAAATCGAACCTCCATATATTTCACATTTTCCTCTGCTGCATCTTCAAAAAGCTCAAAGGTAATTCTTTTTAGATTTTCATTAGATTGCATGACTAAATTAGGGATGGAAAATCTTTTTAAATATTCATCTAGGGATTCACAATCTAATGGAGCAATAAGTTCTCTCTTAATCTCCTCTTTATCAAAAGAAGGTAAACTAGTGCCTTCTTTCTTTGCAATATCAATAATTGTCTCAGGCCGAACACTCCCATCCAAGTGGCAGTGAAGTTCGATTTTAGGCAATATAGAAAAATTCATCGTGGGACCCTCCTAAATTTTTGTAAAAAAAAATTCCTGATTACGAAGAAAATACAAATGCCTGTATCTTCTTCGTAATCAGGAATTATTGGTTCCTGGTAGAGACCTCCAAACCGTATTATTGGAGTTATACGAAATTGTGTATTTCATTAGTTTTTAAAAGGATAATAGATTTTATTTTTATTGTCAAGGGGTCACTTTTGCTGTTATTTTCATTGCGAAGTATCAAAATATTAAATAGAATTAGAAAATATAAAAGGAAAACTCTAGGGGTTTTTAGAGAGGCGGCAGGGAAATGCATTATGATGTAATCGTAATTGGAGCAGGTTCAATGGGGATGGCTGCGGGTTATTTTTTAGCAAAGAGCGGCAAAAGAACATTATTACTAGATTCTTTTAACCCGCCTCATAATAAGGGGAGTCATCACGGGGATACCCGAATCATTCGATATGCTTATGGTGAGGGGGAGGAATATGTTCCATTAGTTCTCAAAGCCCAAGAACTATGGAATGACCTTGAAAAAGTTTCTGGAAAGCAGCTGTTTCTTCAAACAGGAGTACTCAATGTTGGCAGTGAACAGACAGATTTTATCCAAAACATTATTTCGAGTTCAAAGACTTACTCCCTGCCGCTAGAGGTGATGGGTGCAAGCGAAGTGAATAAGCGCTGGCCAGGCATCTCTTTACCTGATGAATATATTGGTTGTTTTGAACCAACTTCAGGTGTACTAAAACCTGAAGAATGCATTAGTGCCTATCGGGAACTTGCTGAAATGCACGGTGCTTCGATTTTAACGAATAGTAAAGTGAAAGAAATATCAGTTCAGCAGAACTTAGTAACCATCAAAACAGCGGAACAGACACTCACCTCTGATGGGCTGATTGTCTCGGCAGGCGCATGGTCAGGAAGTCTTCTGTCCATGTTGGGTTTAGAGCTTCCTCTTAACCCGGTCAGAAAAACATTTGCCTGGTTTGATGCCAATGAAAGTCTCTACAATCATCATAGGTTTCCAGCCTTTGCATTTGAGACGGCTGAAGGACTTTATTATGGTTTTCCGAGCATCGACGGTTCTGGATTAAAAGTAGGCCGGCATGACGGAGGCGAGAACATCAATCCTGATGAAGACATACTGGGTTTTGGTGAATTAGAGGGAGATGAAGCAGATTTAAAGCAATTTTTGAATCAGTATATGCCTCATACACAACAATTAAAGTACGGGAAAACCTGTATCTATACCCTTACTCCAGATGAAGACTTCATCATTGATGTGCATCCCAGTTATTCAAACGTTGCCATTGCATCAGGATTCTCAGGTCACGGCTTTAAATTTAGCAGTGTGGTTGGACTAATCTTAAGCGAATTGATTATAACAGGGAAAACAGAACACGATGTTTCACCATTTTCCATGAATCGATTTGAAAAAAGAATATAAGAGGAAAATGGCTTGGGGCATCTTCCAAGCCATTTTTTATACTTTTAAAGCTTCTTCTTCCACCTTTTTTAAAAATTCCTGGACGACGATATTGTTGCTTTTTTCGCTGCCAAGCTTTAACATCGCTCTCCCTACAAAATTAACTCCTTTGTTTTGCCCTTCATAAATAAACTTCGTATGGGTTTCATCGATTTTAATTAATGTGAACGTAAGGGTAATCTCAAAAGCCTTTCCTAGTACAAATTGGATTTGTTTCCTCTTTCTGTCCGGCAGGTTTTCATAGGCTAATGTTTCAACGATATACGTTTCCACGCGTTTTCCTTCGCGGTATTTTTGCTGATGTTTTGCCCCCGCCTCTTCTTCCGTCTTTTCTATTAATGTATGCTCCTCCACTTTAGGCATAATTCTTTTGATGTTCTTATCGGAAAATAAACTCCATACTTTTTCAATATTCGCTTCAATCATTGTTTCTTCGTTCCACTGAATCATTCCTTTTCCTCCTTCCCAGATGCTAGAAAATCATCAATCTCTTCCACCTTCAGCCGAAGGTCCTCAATCTGCATCTGTATTTTCTCTCGTTTTTGAATTAATAAAGCTTCTAAGTTTGCGAACGACTCATCTTCCATTACCGAAATCATTTCCTGAATCGTAAAACCAAAGCTTCTCAGCTTTCCTAAAAGAACAGCTAAAAAATAGCTTCCATCATCGTAATAGCGGTAGTTATTATCAGGATCAATATAGGCAGGCTCGAGCAGCTTAACTTCCGCATAATAGCGTAACGTTTCTTTACTTAAACCGGTCATCACAGCAAATTCACTAATCTTATACATCTTCGCCCTCCTGCCTCTATCATAAACTGTGGGGTGCACCACAGGGTCAACATCTTTATAATAATTTTTTACCATTCTCCTTAAAAAAGAACCCTGAATAAAATATCCAGGGTTCTCATTCAATTATTCCGCTTTTACTAAAGAAGGGTTATCTGATGGTATAGTACGGCCTCTTTTTTCCTTTATATAAAATACACCCGCTGTGATGACTGTACCAAACCAAGCAAGTAATAATAGTCCCGCCAGAATTGGCACTGTTGTTAGTTCAAAAACGGTACGACCAAGAGCTGTTTGGATACCAATCATTCCGATCATTAGCATCCAACTGATACTGCCGGAATGGATTAACAACTTTTTAAAACGTTCACTAACGTGAATTTTCTCTAGCAGCCAAGCCGGAAAGATTAATGTCTGCAATGCATGAAATCCAACTCCATGCAGTACAATTAGATTCCCTGCATCCCCTGTAAATCGGTCTTGAAGCAAGATCATCCAAATCCCCGCAAAATTGGCCGCTAAAACGGAAAGAAATGCATAGCGTATTCCCACGATTAACATAGGCCGTTCAAATGGAGCTTTTATACGTAAGAAATGGACAGCAAGCCTAATTGTTAATATTACAAGCACTAATGAAACGACTCCAAAAAGCATCCCTGCAATTGTATCCATCATTGTCCCTGCCTGTGAAAATCGCGGGTTCAGTCCCCTAAAGTTTTGAACGGTTTCAATGGCATAAGAATATAGACTTACGCTAATAAAAAACCAGCGTACCACTTTTCTTGTACCCGCTTTTAATCTTGTAAGGGGCAAAATGGCTGCGATTGATAATATAAACATTCCAATCGCAGCATTAAAGGAAAAAGCATCTTTTATATTCCCTTCAGGTGAAATAATTGGTCCTCGAAAAAAAATGTATACGGCGATACCTGCGGCAAGAATGAATCCAATAAGACCTGTAATGACAAGTCCTCTTTCACCTTCAAAAAGTTTAGTAGTCGGTTTTACATTTTGACCCATTATCATAACTTATCCCTTCCTCTATTATTTATTTATTAATCAATAAATGGAATTTCAAAAAAAATACTTTGCTTGCGCAAATAGTAGAGAACATATTTTACTTATATTTATTGATTTATTAATCAATAAATAATAAGGGTATAAAAAAAGGATCATTTTAATCCTTTTTTTAACAATTATCAATTTCCTTTGTTAATTGAGGTAAATCTAATACTTCTGCAACCGTGATTAATAGTCCTGTACCAATAAAATGAGCTGCAGTACTTTTTGCATTTGGAATTCCTGCACTTTCAAATTTCATTGTTAAGGAATCAAACATCGTTTTAAATAGATCTCGGACATGTTCGCGAATGCCCTCATCGGAAATCACATGTGCCTGCATCACCATTAATACCTCTGCCCGATGTGTTTCGATAATTTTTTCAAATGCGTGCCCCATTGTTTCAATTAATTGATCGGCTGGTGCTTTAACTTCTGCAAAAGTTTCATAAATTCGCCCGAACGCACGGTCAATAACCGCCTTGAATAATTCCTCCTTGTTTGAAAAAAAATGAAACACATAAGGCTGAGTTACTCCCGCTTCCTTTGCAACCATTGCTGTCGTTGCTTTATAATACCCCCTTTCCGCGAATACCCCAACAGCTTTTTCGATAATGATTTCTTTTTTATCTTCCCGGACTGCCACTGCTATTACCAACCTTCTACATTATTTATTGATTAATAAATAAATAATAATTAAGGCTTTAATTTTTGTCAATAGTCCCTAAGAATTTAACCAAACTAATGATTGTTAAAAACAAACTTAATTAAGGTACTTATTGGCGACTGTAACTTTGTTGGTTTTCCTACTTCGGTCGTCAATAAGGGCTATTGGCGACTGTAACCTTGTTGCTTTTCCGATTTCGGTCGTCAATACGGCCTATTGCCGACTGCAACCTTGTTGCTTTTCCGATTTCGGTCGTCAATACGGCCTATTGCCGACTGCAACCTTGTTGCTTTTCCGATTTCGGTCGTCAATAAGGGCTATTGGCGACTGTAACCTTGTTGCTTTTCCGATTTCGGTCGTCAATACGGCCTATTGCCGACTGCAACCTTGTTGCTTTTCCGATTTCGGTCGTCAATACGGCCTATTGCCGACTGCAACCTTGTTGCTTTTCCGATTTCGGTCGTCAATAAGGGCTATTGGCGACTGCAACCTTGTTGCTTTTCCGATTTCGGTCGTCAATACGGCCTATTGCCGACTGCAACCTTGTTGCTTTTCCGATTTCGGTCGTCAATACGGCCTATTGCCGACTGTAACCTTGTTGCTTTTCCGATTTCGGTCGCCAACAAGATCCTTTGGTGACCATATTCTTTAGTATTACTACCAAAAAATCATTCCACATCCCCTCCTTTTCATTTTCTACTATCTTCAGATGGAAAAAAAGGGTAAGATTTATAAAAAATGTTCCCTTTTCGCAAAAATATTTATAAAAGGAGAGATTAGATTATGAAGGATACCAAAGATTTGAAAGACCAATGGAATGCTAGTTTATATGATTTAAAACATTCGTTTGTCTCAAAGTTTGGGAATGATTTAGTAGATTTACTGGCACCGAAGAAGGGGGAGAAAATCCTCGACCTAGGATGTGGTACTGGGGATTTAGCGAATAAATTGTCGGAGCTTGAAGTTATTGTATTAGGTATCGATAAATCCGAGAATATGGTCCATCAAGCACAGAAAAAATATCCAAAGCTTTCATTTATGGTATCCGACGCAATCAATCTGGATTTTGAAGAAGAGTTTGATGCTGTCTTTTCGAACGCAACCCTTCATTGGGTAAAACCACCTAACAAAGCTTTAGATGGAATTTATCGTAGTTTAAAGCATGGGGGGAGGTTTGTTGCTGAATTCGGAGGAAAAGGCAATGTTCAAACCATAACCGATGAGATTACCCACCAATTGAAAAATTACCAGCAAACTCCACAGTTTCCTTGGTACTATCCTAGTATCGGAGAGTACACAACACTAATGGAACAGGCTGGGTTCAGAGTCACCTTTGCGCACCACTATGATCGCCCAACCCCTTTAGAAGGAGATAATGGGCTACGAAACTGGATAGAAATGTTCGCCCTTGGTATGTTCGAAGGAATCTCCGAAAACATAAAAGAGCAAGTGCTATCCAAAGTCGAAAATAACTTGAAACCTCTTTTAATTAAAGATGGAATTTGGATGGCTGATTATAAAAGAATTCGGGTAATTGGAATTAAAGAATAAGCCCAATAGTTTTTTTCGATCAAAATAATTTAATCAAACGTTTGATTAGATTTTTCAAGCCATATATACCAAGGCTTTAACGGATTTAATCAAACGTTTGATTAGTTTGATGCCTAAGAACCGTCTTAGTTACTACCTTACTCTCACTTCTTCCGCCTAATTTAAATACGACGATTCCGCCGATTATGACGAGCACACCTATTAACTGGTTGAAAGTAAAAGGTACCTTATCCAAACCAAGCCAGCCTAAAGAATCAAATAGTAAAGCAAATCCTAGTTGTGATGCCATAATGATGGAGATGGCGTATGTTGGGCCCAGAAGCCTTGTCCCTTGGACGATACATGTTACCACTCCTACTCCAATCAAACCACTAATCCAGTACCACGGTTCCATATTTTGCAGGATAAACAATTGTTTTCCCTCAAATATAAGCCCCATTATTAGGGAAGCTAGGAATCCCATCCCTAGTACTAATGTAGTTGTTGTCCAGGATCCTACTTGTTCATTCACTTTACTATTGAATATATTTTGCAAACTGACGAGGGAACCTCCGATGATTGCAAAAATCAGTCCTAGTATCATATTCTTTTCACTCCCGTTTATCTGACTTTATTCGTAAATATTGTTTCTAGCCAAAGCCTTTAATCCTTCTTTGTCCTTTATAAAAATAAACCCTTTATTGCGCTCGATCAGCCCTTCTGTACAAAAACTCAAGATTACCCGATTCAGATGGCGATAGCTGGTTCCAATTAAGTTTGCCGCATCCTTCAGACTGCTTGTGCTTATTTTCCCTTCAAATTGAGAATCCTCTTCATAAAAGGACACTGACAAAAGATAGCTGGCCAATCTTACTTCTACTGGATACATCAAATTAAAGCTCAAAGAATCGGATTTAACTGAAAACTTTCGGGTTATGATATTGAGTAAAAATTTTAGAAGCGGAGCATAATCACTTCCATATTTTTTTAACCAACGATGGTGGATACCGATCATACAAACGGACGTTACTGCCTCAACCGTATTAATAATATCTATTCCTTGTACGTATTCAATGTCCCCGATTGCCTCAAGCGGCTGCTTAAAAGAGAGAATAATAGTTTTGCCTTCTTCAGAGGTCGTATAGATTTTAACCTTCCCTTTAACAAGAAGGTACAGATACTGTGAAGCTCCTCCCTGGGAACAGATAAGTTCTCCTTGCTCAAAGCTGTACAGTGATAAATGTGGTAATAATGATTCATTAAAAATGGATTCGATTTGATGAGCATGCAAATATTGATTTAATTTTTCACGGTCTTTCATTTCTTTCATCACCACACCTCCCGTCTTACATCTAACTCACTCTGAAATAGATACGATTACAACCTTAGGATTACCACACCTGCTATCATCATCCCAATGCCAATGATCTGCAGCAGACTCATCTTCTGCTTTACCAAGCCGAACCATCCCTTACTATCAATAACAAAGGTCAGACTCAGCTGAGCAATCAAAAGAGCAGAGATAGTAAGAGTAACACCAATCATTTGTATAGCCTTAACATTACTGAAAATAATGACTGCCGCTAAGGCGCCGCCACCTAGATATAATGGTTTCACTTTCTTAAGTGAGTGCCATTTACCATCTCGGACGAACATTAGGATAATCAAGGCTGCAAGGAATCCGGTTAGCTGGGTAATTGTTGCCGCTTGCCAAGTGCCAATATCTTGACTAATCCTGGTGTTGGCAACACCTTGTAGAGTAATAAAAGCTCCGCCTAATAATGCAAATATACTCCCCTTCATTTTTTCACCTCAATTTAAATATCTCTCTATTATTAAAAGGTTTATCCAGATATTTGGAAAGGACATATGTCCTCACCTTCTTAAGTTAGCATAGCACTTTACCAAATCCTTACGACTATTCTTCTCTCTTATGAATAAGTCCCAAAGAAACCGATAAACCTATCTTTGGAATGACTGGAACTTTTTTTCATTATAATTTTTAGAAGCCGTTTGAGGAGGACGTTATGGAAAATGTATTTGATTACGAAGATATTCAACTGATTCCTGCAAAAAGTATTGTGAATAGCCGTTCGGAGTGCGATACCTCGGTAGTGTTTGGCGGCCGTACTTTCCGTCTGCCTGTCGTGCCCGCCAATATGCAGACGATTATCGACGAAAGAATTGCCGTCTACTTAGCGGAAAATGGCTATTTTTATATCATGCATCGGTTTGAACCAGAAAAACGAATTTCTTTTATTAAAGATATGAACCAACGGGGATTGTACGCCTCCATCAGTGTCGGGGTCAAAGAGGGAGAATATGATTTTATCAAACAAGTTGCCGAAGAGCAGCTTTCACCGGAGTACATTACCATCGATATCGCACACGGGCATTCAAACGCAGTCATCAAAATGATCCAGCATATTAAGCAGCATCTGCCAAACAGTTTTGTTATTGCCGGAAATGTTGGAACACCTGAAGCAGTCCGGGAATTAGAACATGCTGGTGCGGATGCGACTAAAGTGGGAATTGGGCCTGGTAAGGTATGTATCACAAAAATCAAGACCGGATTTGGAACAGGTGGCTGGCAATTAGCGGCACTCCGCTGGTGTGCAAAAGCTGCAAGCAAGCCCATTATTGCTGACGGGGGAATCCGGACCCATGGCGATATTGCCAAATCGGTAAGATTTGGTGCCTGTATGGTCATGATTGGTTCCTTATTTGCCGGCCATGAAGAGTCTCCCGGTGAAACCATTGAGGATAAGAAAGATGGAAAACTCTATAAAGAATACTTCGGTTCCGCCTCCGAATTTCAAAAAGGGGAACGGAAAAATGTGGAAGGCAAGAAAATGTTAGTCGAGCACAAAGGTTTCTTAAAGGATACGTTAACCGAAATGGAGCAAGACCTCCAGTCCTCTATTTCCTATGCAGGCGGAAACAAGCTAGAAGCCATTAAGCATGTAGATTATGTGATTGTCAAAAATTCTATCTTTAACGGTGATAAAATTTATTAGCTATCATAGCCTTGAGATTGCTATGAGTCAAACCACGAAGTCATTAATCATTTCAATAACTTTGGTGGTGAACAAGCTCGGACGTTTATAAAGGTTAAATTTCAAGCTGGTCCTCTAAGAGGGCCAGCTATTTTCAATTGTAACAAAGTTGTGAATGAATACTTATTAACTTGGTCATTTATGCTTTAAATTAAATTTTTAAACAGTTTTCCAGTCAGCAGCAAATTTTTCAATTCCTTGATCGGTTAACGGATGTTTTGACAATTGCTCAATGACCTTGAATGGAATGGTTGCAATATGGGCTCCAGCCATTGCCACACGTGTTACATGGTCAGGATGGCGAACAGATGCTGCAATGATTTGTGCATCTAGATTTTGAATCCGGAACATCTCAGCAATTTTTGCGACAAGTTGAACTCCATCTTCATTAATATCATCTAAACGACCTAAGAATGGTGAAACATAAGTTGCTCCAGCACGTGCTGCAAGCAATGCTTGGTTTACACTAAAAATAAGCGTAACGTTTGTTTTAACACCCTTTTTAGTTAAATAGCGGCAAGCCTCTAATCCATCCAATGTCATTGGTAGTTTAATGGTAATATTCTTATCACCGCCATTAATTTTAATAAGCTCGTTTGCTTCCGCAATCATTTGATCCGCTGTTAATGCATTAGGTGTTACTTCAGCAGAAACCGACTCAACTTCCGGAACGGCATTTAGGATTTCGGCAATACGATCTTCGAATTTTACGCCCTCTTTCGCAACTAATGATGGGTTGGTGGTTACACCAGATAACACCCCGATTTTATAGGCTTTTTTAATTTCCTCTAAATTTGCAGTATCGATAAAAAATTTCATTATGTTTTTCCTCCATTTTTTAAAGTTATTTTTTACTTGATTTTTCCGACAGCATTTTCTGTTAATTCCATTAACCATGACCGAATAAAACTAAGCCATTATTCCAAACTCTTACGACCCTTCCGTACTCAAAATCAAATTCGTTTTTCTCCAGTACTTCAAATCCTTCGCTCTTATGGCATTCATCGTTGCATACTCAATTCCATTAAGAACCATCTTTAAGTAATGACCGCTGCCAGCTTTTCCGGCAAATAAGAGGCCGTTCTCCACTGCGGTATCTTTAAAAATAGGCTGCACCACCTCCCATGCATCAGGATCCCCGTCGATCATGTAACAAGCCCCATTCCGAGAACCTATTGTTTGTTTACTAAACAAATTAATAATGACAGATTCAATTCCAATGTTCAATGGATTTTTGCTATTTACTTGGAACGAAATATTTTCATTTGGATTAATTTCAATAAACCAATAAGGTAGGTCCCATTTGATTTCCTCTTCTACAAAGGAACGGCTTAGTAAGCAGCGTGAAATTTCCAAAATAGAGTCTTTGACTTTTTCTTGGAATTCATTCGAAGAACAATCGTCACGTAATATATCCCGAATTAAAGATATTTATTATTTTTAATTGTTAAATAAATAAAGAAAGCACGCCAACCCAAATTGGATGGCGTGCATGGATTTACTTATCAAGTTTCTCTAATCATTTTTGGTCAAATAATTTTCATACGTGACCATTCTTTCTTCTCTTTCGTTTTTTTCGGTTTCTTAGAACTCTATACGTGACCTTCTTACTTTTTTTAGTATTGACCATGATTTCCTTACTATGAAAGATTCTAAAACTACTCAAAAGGCGTTTATTTATAAAAGAAAACCCTCCAATACAGCGAGTTTTAATAACATTCATCAATGTTGATTCATCATTTCTAATAGTTCCGTATACTCAAAATCCTCCGCATACGTTATCGCCGTCATGCCTTCATCGTTTTCAAGATGTGGATCCGCCCCCGCATCCAAAAGCAACTCTACCATCTCTTTATTTTCCATGAACACAGCACTCATTAATGGTGTATATCCGTAAGGGTCTGCCAAGTTAGGATCGGCCCCATTTTCCAGCAAGATTCTCGCAGCTTCCGTTTGATCATTATCCGCCGCAATGATTAACGCTGTTGCTCCCACTTCCGGCTCCTGTTCATTCGGGTCTGCCCCTTCTTCCAATAACCTTGTCACTTCATCCGTATCGCCATTGATCACAGCTTCCATTAACGGAGTCAATTCTCCCGGAGCTGAAAACTCTTCTGTAAAATTCATCACTTCGTCGATTAAGGAATAAACAGTCCAGATGGAAAAAGCACCCGCCAGAATGGTAGAAATGACAATGGCAATCACACCGGCTTTGGACTTCTTCTTTAAGACAACAGTGCTTTCCCCTGCTTGAGATTCGATTTCAAAAATTCTTCTCGGTATCGCCGGATGGGTAGATAAAAGCTCTGTCAAAGAAATAAAGAATCCCTTTTTTTCATTGTATTGGTTCAAATATTCCTCTTTGTTCACATCTCGAAATAAATGCTTCCCTGCTGAAAACACGGTTAATGCCCGAACTGCCTTTTCCGGCTTTTCGGTACAGGCCACGGCCATTCGGTCAGCCGTATACTCACATGCTCGGGAATAAGCCTCGCCGAGAAAGGGAATCCACATCGCCAGAAAGGTGAGCAAACGTTTGACTACGTGATTCCTCTTCACATGCGCCAACTCATGTGCGATCACAAAATCTAACTCATCTTCACAGCCGGCCCCAACCAGTTCCACAATATCCGAATAGAGGACCACAATGTTTTTACCGAACAAACCAAATATCCTAGAAGCAAAGGCGTTCAAAGCCCCTCCTGATTCCAAAATATACACTTCCGGAATTTCTTCAATCCCAAACCTTTTACTTAGCGCCGTTACCCTGTTATAAAGTTCGCCAAATTGGCGGGTTGAAAGCTGAATTCCGTTCAGGCGGATATATGCCATGGAAACAGCGTGCCCAATCAAAGTTACCAGCGCCAGTCCAAATACAATCGAAATCCCAATGATTGAAACAAATAGAAGAATAACCGCTAATACACTAACAACAATTGAAAAAATAAATAGTGGTTGTTCCTTTTTATGTATAAGGCTCTTCTCATCCAGCATTAGGGTCAGTCCCTTTAAATAGATTTTTTTCATACTAATTTCATTATATTATTTGGGATTGAAATAAATTTATTCTTTAGTTGTTTTGTTTATCATTTGATGGATTTATTAAGTTTGAAAACCTATCTTCGGAAAATTTTTATAACTATCTATCAACGAATTGAGAAGCCTTTCTACTTAAGTTACAGAATAGATAAATAACATCATTTACATAATAACGAAAAATAGGTAATTCTGTATGGAGGGGATTGATAATGGAACCACAAACAATTTTTGTGTATATAGCAAGCTTTATTTTCGCATTAGTGGCTTATATAATCCCTAAAAAAATGAAACCGTATGAAATTTATGCAACCTCATTGTTCGCAACATTATTTGGTCTTCTTGTTGATACAGTAATAGCAGTTAAATATAAACTTTATGTACTTGATAAGCCAGGCATACAAATACCTCCATTAGTGGGCCAGGTTGTTTTATATGCTGCTACCAGTATAATATTATTGAACCTTTTCCCTTTTGATAGGCCTATTAAATGGAAAATGCTTCACATTTTATGTTTCACTTTGCTTGCTGTTGCGTTTGAGTCTATTTCTCTTAAATTTGGATTTATCAAATATAATGAGTGGAAAATTTGGTATTCAACTTTGATTTACCCATTTCTAATTTATTTTCTCGTTTTACATTATAAGTTTTTTCAATGGTTGGTAAAACGTACTTCGTAGTATAAGAAAAGACCAGGTCAAAAAGATTCCTCGTCTTTTCTAAGCGATTAAACCGCGTCTCTTTGTTTTTCGGAGGGAAGAGCTCCTGGGTGCCCATTGTTTTTCAACAAACGTTTTACTAGGAATGTGAACATCAACAACGAAATCACTACCGAAACGGCACTGACGGTGAACACTATTTGATAACTCGTATACTGGGAAACCCATCCCAAAACAATGGACCCAAGACCAATACCGAGGTCGGTCGCGGTTAATAACGAAGCATTGGCAACCCCTATTCTTTCTGGGTGAGCAAGACGTATGGTTGCCGCCTGAAAAGCCGGCTGCGCGGAACCGAAACCAATTCCGTACAAAATGGCCGATCCAATCACGCCGAATAGTCCAGTTGAAAAGCTCAAGGTAATCAAGGCTGAAGTCGTAATGACTAGGGCAGGGATAATGACAAATTTCTCGCCATAACGGTCTGAAAGTTTCCCCGCAATAGGCCGGCTTAGGACAAGGGTGGCGGCATACACCAGAAAGAAAGCGCCTGAATTGACCTTGATTGAGTTCGTTAACAGCGGGACAAAGGCTGAAATGCCTCCATAGGCGAAATTCAGAAAAAAGACCGACACCGTAACGGGCAATACCGATTTTTCAAATAATTCGATTCTTCTAGAATACGATTGCGGCTGGAAAGGCATTTTTACAATATACATTAAAAACAGTGCTATGGCAGAAAGGCCGACCGCGAATAAAAACAAAGCGTTATATGATAAGTTCTCTATCACCCAGATACCGAACATCGGGCCGATAGCCATCGCCAGGGTCATGGCCGTGCTAAACCATCCCATCCCTTCACCGCGGCGGGCGGCTGGGATGATATCTGTGATGGCTGTAAAAATGGCGGTTGTGGAAACAGCCCAGCTCATCCCTTGCAATATTCTGATCCCAATTAAAACGACGATTCCACCGACCCAGCTATACAAATACATCGACAAGGTGAAGATTAGCAGCCCCCAAACGATAAACGGACGCCTGCCGAACCGATCCAGCAGCACGCCGATCATCGGACGGAAAATAACGGCAGAAAGCATAAACGCGCCAACCACCAGACCAACCTGACCTTCGTTACCGCCCAGGTGTTTAATGAATAGCGGCAGCGTCGGAAGGAGCATATAAAATCCTGTGAATAGGAATAGCATTCCTACGGTTATGAGAATAAATGACTTCGTCCATAAGCGTTCCACGTTTCATTCCTCCCTTAATAGTGTACCTTTCGAAAAGACTTTTTTTGCAACCTTAACGGCAGACATCGCCTTCGGCCAACCAGTATAAAAAGAAAGATGTGTAATAACTTCAATAAGTTCTTCTTCCGAAAGGCCGTTTTCTTTTGCTAAATTTAAATGAAACTTCAGTTGTTCTGTATTCTGACTAGTCATTAAGTTAGATACGGTAATTAAACTGCGGTCACGCGGGGATAGTTCCTTACGCTCCCATACAACTTTTGGTGCAAAATCATCTATCATTTTCTGTTTGGAAGAAAGTTCTTTTGAATTTGACATTTTATATTCCTTCTTTATTTATAAATTTGTGGCACCAATAAATAATAGATATTGATACATTAATGTACATTTGTCTATAATTATAAGCAGAAACAAGATCCTTACAATGGTTAAAGGTATATAATTTGTCTATTAATAAACAAATCTTTCAAAATTGTTCATTAACTTCAGAAAGCTTGGTGAACTCGAAATGTCTAAAGTGGATAGAAGAATATTAAAATCACAAGAAGCGATAAAAAAAGCTGTAATTGAACTAATGTCTGAGAAGAATTTTGACGACATTACCATACAGGATATTTCCGATCAGGCCAATGTCAGCCGTGGAACCATCTATCTTCATTACCTGGATAAATATGATCTGCTGGATAAGCTCATTGCGGAACATATTCACCGATTAAGGGAAATTTGCGAATCGGCATCTGAGTTAGACTATACCGATGCCAATCTGCCATGGTTCGAATACCTTGAACGAAACTATTTATTTTTTTCGACGATGTTAGCGAGCAAGGGAGCCCCTTCATTTCGCAGTCAGTTCCTTGAGTTTCTCATCGAAGAATTCAAAGATGAAGTAAATACAACAGAAGGAAAAAATCAAGGATTAAATGAACCTGTTATTCTTCAATTCATTGTCACCTCTTACGTTGGGATAGTAGAATGGTGGATTACAAATGGAATGCCTTACCCGCCTCATGTCATGTCAGAACAGGTCGGGATATTGTTAGAGCGGAATCTATGATTAGATCCGTAAGAAAAAGTCTGATTTAAATTTTGTTTTGTTATATCCGAACATTAAATTTCAATTTTACGGCTGCCGAGCCATTTCACGATTTCAGGGTCTCTATGAGAAAAGAATAAGCTCTGTTTCGTATCTAACGAAGCAATCTTCTCCATATCTTCATGGCTTAATTCAAAATCAAAGATATTAAAGTTTTCGATGATTCTTTCCTTATGAACAGACTTTGGAATGACCACCACTTCTCTTTGTGTCAACCAGCGTAAAATCACCTGGGCAACGGATTTATTATATTTTTCAGCTATTGATACTAACACTTCATTCTGGAACATGTTATTTCTTCCTTCAGCAATAGGCGCCCAAGATTCTATCTGAACATTGTTCTCTTTCATCAATTTAGCACTTTCGATTTGCTGTCTGAAAGGATGTGTTTCAACCTGGTTTACGGCAGGAAGGATTTCATTATGAGTCATCAAATCGACCAGACGATCCATCTGGAAGTTACTAACTCCGATCGCTTTGATTTTACCCTCACGATACAACTCCTCCATCGCACGCCAAGCACCGTACACATCACCAAATGGCTGATGAATTAAATATAAATCTAAATAATCCACTTGTAATCGTTCCAGTGACTTTGCGAATGCCTTCTTTGTACGCTCATAACCGGTATCCTGAATCCAGAGTTTGGTCGTAATAAAGATTTCCTCTCTTGGTACGCCGCTTCGTTTGATTGCTCTGCCAACTGCTTCTTCATTTTGATAAGCCGCGGCGGTATCAATCAGACGGTAGCCTGCCATAAGCGCATCGTAAACAGATTGCTCACATTCCGCTGCATCTGAAATTTGATAAACCCCAAAGCCGATTATTGGCATCTCCACACCATTGTTCAAAGTTACTTTTTGCATGAGAAAATCCTCCTTCAATTTCTGTAAGTCACTCATTTTAATCCCATTTACCTCAAAGGAATAAAGAGCAGTGTTCGGACTCTGCTCTTTATACTCCATTACTTAAAACCAACTATTGGGTGAGGTACATACGGCTCTTCCAGATACGTTATTTCTTCAGGTGTTAACGTAACAGATAGGGCAGCTGCCGCATCTTCAAGATGAGAAATTTTCGTAGCACCAATGATAGGAGCTGTTACTGGTTGTTTCTGCAATAACCAGGCAATGGCGATTTGAACACGGGGAACGCCGTGTTTTTCTGCGATTGCCGCGACACGCTCTACAACCAATCGATCGGCATCAGCAGTTGAATCATATTTAGATTTTTGAATTTGATCCGTTTCTGAACGATGCGTTGTTTCCGCCCAATCACGTGTTAATCTTCCTGATGCCAGTGGGCTATATGGAATCACACCGATTTTTTCTTCCTTACAAAGCGGCAGCATCTCCCTCTCCTCCTCGCGGTAAATGAGGTTGTAATGATTCTGCATTGATACAAACCGGGTCCATCCATTTTTCTCCGCTACATGTAATGCCTTCTGAAACTGCCATGCGTACATGGCAGAAGCACCGATGTATCTTACCTTCCCAGACTTCACCACATCATGCAATGCTTCCATCGTCTCTTCGATGGGAGTATCATAATCCCAGCGGTGGATTTGGTACAGATCGACATAATCGGTGCCCAGCCTCTTAAGACTCTTATCAATTTCACTCATGATTGCCTTTCGGGAAAGTCCGGCACCATTTGGACCTTCATGCATTCGTCCATGCAGCTTTGTTGCAATAACAATTTCATCACGGTTTGCAAAATCCTTTAGTGCCCGTCCTAGAATTTCCTCGCTTGTTCCGTCTGAATAGACATTAGCGGTATCAAAAAAATTAATACCAAGCTCAAGAGCTTTTTTAATAATTGGACGACTGCACTCCTCATCCAATACCCATTGGTGAATCCACCTTTCTGCTACCCCAAAGCCCATACAGCCAAGACAAAGCCGCGATACATCCAAGCCGGTTTTTCCAAGTTTCACATATTCCATTTAATTACTCCTCACTTTCTGTTATGAGCCATCTTCCATTTCAGTTGTTGTTCATCGTGTCTTATCTCCCCCTAATTATGCACCAAATGAAAACGCGACCGTTATCCCATTCGTTTCAAATGTTTGCCTAATCCTCTCACAACCATTTACGGTATAAACGAATAAGCATTATAATAAACCTATCAAAAATGAAGGAAATAAGGAGGATCACATATGTCCGAACGAATATACAAACAGCAGGATGAGCTTGCCAAACTCATTGATCGTTATTCAGGGCAGGACGGGGTTCACCAGACTGCTATTCCCTCTTTATTTTTCATACGTGAATCAAATGTTACGGAACCACTTTATGGAGTTTACAAGCCCTCCTTTTGCATCGTCGTTCAAGGTGAGAAGGAAGTATTGCTGGCACAGGAACACTTTAAGTACGGTCCTGCCGATTACCTTGTTGCTTCTGTTGACTTGCCGGTTACTGGGCAAGTTATAAAAGCTTCTTCTGACGCTCCTTATTTGGCTCTCAAATTAGAATTTACACCGAGTCAGATCTTAGAGGTCTTAAGTGAAACTGACATTCAAGTTGGCCCAAAAGAAAATGCTAAGCGAGGAATGTTTGTAAGCCAGATAGAGTTAGAATTGTTGGATGCGGTAATCAGATTAGCTCGATTACTAGAAAATCCTAAGGATATCCCGGTACTTGCCCCTCTATTCACAAAAGAAATTCTTTATAGGGTTTTACAAGGGGAGCATGGGGCCAGGTTGGAACAAATTGCAATAGAAGGCAGCAGTACATCTCAAATCCATGACGTGATCGAACATATCATGTCTAACTACACTAAGTCTTTTCGAATTGAAGAGCTGGCAGAAATCGCAAATATGAGTGTTTCATCCCTTCATCGGCACTTTAAAGAGGTAACCGCAATGAGCCCGATTCAATTCCAAAAACAACTGAGACTGCAGGAAGCCCGCCGCCTGTTATTATCCGAATCAAACGATGCAACTAATATTGCATTCCGGGTAGGATATGAAAGTCCATCACAATTCAGCCGGGAATATTCCCGCATGTTTGGTCTCCCGCCTAGGGAAGATATAAAGCGCCTGTGGGCGAAATATGACCAGCGAATTAACGCTTGAATTCCTTGCTAAACGGGGGAAGTACTCATATTTTATAAATGGTCAGTAAACAATAAAAGGAGCAGTGTGTCCGTACACTGCTCCTGCATTATATTTATTTAAAACCAATAATCGGGTGAGGTACATACGGCTCTTCCAAGAACGCTATTTCTTCCGGTGTTAACTTAATGGATAGAGCAGCTGCTGCATCTTCGAGATGCGAGATTTTCGTCGCCCCGATAATTGGAGCTGTTACCGGTTCCTTCTGCAGCACCCAAGCAAGGGCGGTTTGACCTGATCTTAAACACAGTGTCTGCCAATCTTGATGTTGATGCGTATTTATCCTTGCTTCGCATAGATGGAACCCTTGTAAATGTGGGTGCTCCTGCAGAGCCGGATCAATATAGGGTGTTTTCCCTTATCATGGGTCGTCGCAGCATTGCCGGTTCACTTGTTGGTGGAATTCGTGAAACACAGGAAATGCTAGATTTCGCCGCTCAACACGGCATTGCCCCTAAAATTGAGGTAATTCGTGTAATGAGCGTATCCTCCGTAGTGATGTGCGATACCAATTAGTTATCGACATCTCTACCCTGTAAGCCGTATCACATGTAGGAAATGCTTACGGAGGGGTAGTGGAATCCTGGTTAAAGGAAGCTATGTCCTATACACCTGATGTCATGGCGAAACAGGTGCGAAAATTGATAGATAGGATTGTAAAGGGTTTGTAAGTGGAGGCTAATTCTAATACAATTCTGTCACTACTTTTAAAAAAACAAAAAGAGCAAAAGGAATGGTCTTTTTCCTTTGCTCTTAAATTCCTTCTAAGCAACAGGTAGATCTACATTGTAGATTACTTTTTCACGATATCCTTATTCTTACGATTTTTTACTTCTTCCATCTTCTTATAAAAGCTTTCTTCCGCGTCGATTCCAAAAAAGTTGTAAAACTTGAGCATATAGGCCAAACAGTCCGCCAGCTCTTTCCCGATGTTTTCTTTAATCTGGCTCTTGGACAACTCAAAAGCCTTCTCTTCTTCCATTCCCTCTTGGATATAAGTTGCAGTGAGATTGAACCCCTTTCGAAGTTCTTCTGCGACTTCCCCAACCTCGGTGGTCATCAGCATATAATTGTTTAGTAGCGAAGCCCGACTCTTTTCAAAACTCTCCTCACTGATTACCCATCCCATTTCTTTCTGAAACTGTTCTGCAAAAGCCTGTATCTCTTTCATTTTTACCCCTTCCATCATATAACCACATATTTGTTCATCATACGTTTGATTAATTTCTATCTTTTCACGTAGTAGTTTATGGTTATTATAGCAAAAACCTTACGGCATAATCTAAAAAGATTGTTTGAAAAGGTCATTTTTGTAGAAACTGATATTATATCTGTGATAACAAAAGCAGGAGGAGAGCATTGGGAAAGCTAATAAGAGTTGTAGCAGCCATTATCGAAAATGAACAAGGTGAAATTCTATGTGCTCTTAGATCTCCTAGGATGAGTATGCCGAATTTATGGGAGTTTCCTGGTGGTAAAGTAGAAGATGGTGAGGATATCATTGAAGCACTAGTGAGGGAAATTGAAGAAGAATTAGGATGCAGGATTGAAACAGTAAAAGAAATATTTAATGACAACCTTCATGAATACGTAACCTTTAGCATTAGGTTAATATCGATTAAGTGTAAAATAATAGAGGGTGTTCCAGTACCAATTGAGCATTCCAAGTTAATTTGGCTGAATAGAGAAAACTTAGAATCACTTAAGTGGGCTCCTGCTGACATACCTGTAGTTAAAAAGTTACAACAAGAGATAAATGATCCTGGTGAAACGAATGGCAGATAATTTAACACAAGAACAAAGAAAAAAGAATATGCAGGCAATAAAATCCCAGTCTGCACTTGAAAACAAAGTTACGATAGCACTTTGGAAAATGGGATATCGTTTTCGTAAAAATGCTAAGCTATTTGGGAAGCCAGATATTTCAATAAAGAAATATAAAGTTGTCATTTTTATTGATTCTTGTTTTTGGCATTGCTGTCCTATCCATAAAAGTATGCCAAAATCAAACTCCGATTATTGGGAAAAGAAACTTAGGAGAAATATAAGTAGGGATATCGAGGTGAATAATTATTATCGAGAAAGAGGTTGGAATATTTTGAGGGTTTGGGAACACGAATTTAAAGAGAACTTTAACATTGCAGTAAATAATATTGCTAGGTTTATTAGCGAAAACAAGAATTAACTCCTTTTGAAGGAGTTAATTCAATTATATTTATTTTTCTAGGATGAAATTATATTACTAAATCATTGAAATTATAATACTAAGATTATTAAACGTAGAGCCCTAAAACAGTCGTGAATTTACTTTCCCTACGGTTAAAAAGTTAACCCTGAGTCCTTATATTGTTTGCAAGCTATCGGCTTGAAATTGATCGTAAGAACCAATTTCGCAGAAGTCAATAGAGTAGTGCAAACTGCTATGTTTATATACTATTACTGAATCAATACCTAATCGTTCTAATTGTTCATATGTTAGTAGCTGATGGTCTCTCAAATTCATTACTTTACGTAATAACCATTCACCTAAATCACTATTGGGGTTCGTCATTAGAGCCTTGCTATTTTCTTGGCACACTTTAGCTGATAAATGCGACTTATCAGGTAGAACTAATTGGAAACTATTATCTCTTGCAGGGAAAAATCCGACAAAAACTTTATGAATCCAACTAGGTATTGGTATATATATTTCATTTGGATTCCTTGGTCGACCAGCAGCATTCCACTGATTTAGGCCACTTTTCTCTGGAACATGACGCTTTCCACCACGGTCAGAAAATAAAGGAAGAATAACATAACTAACTGTATTTGCAGCTGAAGCAGAAGACGTATTTGATTTGTTGTAATTTGTGATAGATTCTGCTACTCTGTATGAATCGGTTAGCTGATATAACTGCGATAACATCATATAAGGTTGAGTTAAAATTGTAACGTCTATTTCAGCTAGTGGTTTAACGTTTATAAAATCAAATCGTTTGTATAGCGTACTTTTTGTAACGTTAAAACTGTATTCATTCAGTGTGTCTTCAAATGTAATAATATTTCTATTATTACTTACCTTAATATTTGAAATAGCTTTAATTTCTACCGTATCCATTGGTGTTTCAAATAAAAGAATCTTTCCCGGTTTTCTAGTAACACAGTGATAAATCATGTTGTCTAATCCATAAGTTCTTTTTGTAAACTGTATTCTCTCGTTTCGTAACTCAGCGATTGTGAAAATAAGTTCTTTTGGAGATAGTCCACGGTATAAATCTGATTCTTTATTAAACTCAGCAACCTTTTGTAAGGTTTTACCATTATCATGCAAAAAAGTTTTGATCCCAATTCCATCTTTAAGTATTCTCGCGTCTGCTGAACAATCAGCACGGCCTAAGTTCTCTGCACCAAATGCCTCACAATATGCATTCTCAACATTCCTTGATACCAAGTAAGGTGAAGGACTTTCTGAAAATAAATTTGATAAAGATCCTGCGGATTTTAACATATTTTTATAAAGCTGTTGTTTTTCTATTGGTTGTTTGGTATATAGCATATTTAATCACCCTCCTATATATTTTTTTCATCCTTATATCCTAATAAATAATCAGCAGATACATTTAGTTTTTTCACGATACGTTTAAAATAAAAAAGTGATGGTTCACGTTTATCTGCTTCTATTTGAGATAGCATACTTGGACTAATGCCAATCTCCGATGCAAAATATTGTTGGGACCAATCTTTATCCTCCCTTTCATCTCTTATTCTTTCACCAAGAGTTTTTCCTTTACGCTTGTTAGGGATTTTACGCATTTTTTACCTCCCTTGATTTTTATTCTTCTTAATTTCATCGTAGCAGACCGAAAAAAACATCCGTCCCTAATTAACCGTGTGTTAATTAATAAAAAATTCTGTAATTTACATACAGTTAAGTCTGTGCTATAATTCCAATATAAGCTTGTCCATTCCTACCTGGTTTAATGCTTAACTTTCTTTTATATGGACAAACAATAATAATGTTTGTAGGAGGTTTTCATTTTGCTAAGAGTAGGAAGTATGTTTGCTGGTATCGGAGGGACTTGTCTAGGTTTTATCCAAGCTGGTGCAGAAATTATTTGGGCTAACGAGATGGATAGAAACGCTTGTATTACTTATAAAAATTATTTTGGCGATAGTTTTTTATGCGAAGGGGACATTACTCTTATTGACAAAACTACTATACCAGAATTGGATATCCTTATTGGAGGTTTTCCTTGTCAAGCCTTTTCCGTTGCTGGTTACAGAAGGGGATTTGAGGACGATAGGGGAAATGTTTTTTTTCAAATTATTAAAGTTTTAGAGACACAAAGAGATATATACGGTAAGTTACCTCGAGCTATCATGTTAGAAAATGTTAAAAATTTATATTCACATGATAGTGGTAAAACTTATAGGGCTATACGAGAATCATTTGAAGCTTTAGGTTACAATATTGAAACGGCTGTATTAAATTCAATCAAATTTGGGAATGTCCCTCAAAATCGCGAACGTATTTATATTGCAGGATTTCTAAACCCAAACCATGCAAAAAGTTTCCGTTTTCCTGACCAAATTCCTTTAACTAACAGACTGAATGATCTAGTTGATAGAATAAATAGTAAAGATAATGTTTTTTATTATAAAGAGACTTCAAAGTATTATAAAATGTTACAAAGAACGATGGTT
Source organism: Neobacillus sp. Marseille-Q6967 (assembly GCF_946151075.1). Lineage (GTDB taxonomy): Bacteria > Bacillota > Bacilli > Bacillales > Cytobacillaceae > Neobacillus. The sequence continues at coordinate 479,493 of NZ_CAMGZB010000001.1, forward strand.
AGTACCGAGACAACCTATCAATTAAGAAGAAGTTACGTAAGGGAAAATAAAAGTAATGTGTGTCCAACATTAACTGCTAATATGGGTACTGGCGGTCATAATGTTCCTTTAATTCTGGATTTCAGTAATAATATAAGAAAGCTTACACCTGAAGAATGCTTATTATTACAAGGCTTTCCAGAAGATTATAGATTTCCGGACAACATGGCAAATAGTAATAAGTATAAGCAAGTTGGGAATTCAGTTACAGTCCCGGTTATTCGGAGGATGGCCACTAATATAATAAAAGTGTTAGAAGGAGAAATAGCCCAACAAAAACATGAATCTCAATTACTTCTTGAAAAATTGTAAGATTAAATGTCTTGCTATTTTTCACTAAATTGAAATTGTCAAATTAAAAAGACGACTCAAATCAAAATTAAATTTGGATCGTCTTTTTAACTGTTTTATAATACATGTATACCAATTATTTATCTATGAAAATTCTGTTTACGTACTTATATTACTTATTTATCACCTCAAACTTATAACCCATCCATACAGTAACAATCATTTTAGCTGAAACCTCAGATACCGTAGTTAATTTTTCACGTAACCTCTTTACACGTGTATCAACTGTTCTCGAATCTCCGAAAAATTCATATTGCCAAACTTCTTTCAACAATTGTTCACGTTCAAATACCTTATCAGGTGTTCTGCTAGAAAGAGTAATAGTTCATATTCCTTTGGAGTTAAATTAATTTCTTTCCCATTTTCTGTAACTCGGTGTGCATCATTATCAATCTAAATGGGGAAAAACAATAATATCCTTGGTTGTAGTATCAGTTTGTAAGTAACTTGTTTGTGAGGAACGTCGCAGCAAGGCCTTCACTCGCAATACTACCTCCCGTGGACTGAAAGGTTTTACTTCTCTTTCCATATTGGGCCCCCATCAATAAATTTACAATAACCCCATTTAATTTAATTTTTTGCTATAAATATATATTTTTAAATGGATTTTATCGGTAGATTCCCCTTGGATGAAAATATGTCCACCAATTTTTTACCTTCAAAAACTTTTCTTCTACAGTTACAAATGATTTTAACTCAATCCCAAATATCTGTTTATGATAATCTTTTAATTGTTTACAACCACTTAGTATTTCAGCAGATCCCTCTTTTGATAAACTGGGTGTTATACCAACTACAATAAATGGGATTTTTTCGTTATAATGCAAAAGTACTTGTCCACAAAAATAAATATCATATAAATTTGGAAAATTGTATTTCGTTGCTATTTCTAATAAAACTAATCTGCTCATCATTTTCCCCCTTTTTCTTTTATTATGAACTTATTATTAAAGGAGAAAGTTGCGGATTTGTGAAATATTTTCCACAAATATGTTGGTAAAACATTTTATTAAAAAGGGATTATTTGTAATATAAATTTACAAATTGATTTTAATGATTATATCCATAATCAGAACCTGAGTCTGTTTTTAAAAGGAAAATAAAACGCTCCTTTCTTAGGAGCATTTTACGGTTCATTACTAAGGATAAAATTAAAAGTATTTTCAAGGTTTCCCCAAGAAGATATATATACTTCATTCTCAACCAAATTATCTATTTCTTTTATGTTTGACCAACCTACCAGTATCCCATATAAATTCACATTAGTATTTTTTACATTCTCAAAATCTTTTAAATACCCAAATAGTTTGTAGGCTCCATCAACTAAATAATTCCTTTTATTAGACCGTTTTACCTCAATTATATAATAATTGGTCATAACCTCATCTTTTACTACCATAACTATATCAGGTCTTCTAAGTTTATCGCTTAGTCCATATAAATTCATTAATGGTCCATATTTACTTTTTGAAACAAACTCCTTTGGAATACCTTGAAAATATATATTGATTTCTTTATTACCCCTTTTAAACCTACTAACAACCGAAGAACTGCCACCTATGAGGCCAATACTTTTTTCCACCCAACCACTATCCCTGGAAACTTCAAGTAACTTAAAAAGCACTGCAATTTCATACAATGTATCCTTGTTAAGGGGTTCTAAAGTTTTACCATGCAAAGTAGAATTTAGGTATTCAATAGGGTTACTTGCCATGAGACAATAAACTCTTGCTACTTTTGCTAATTGAGTATACAATTGGCCACGAGCTCTTTCTGCTTGGGTAATAGTTTTATGATTTAAATCATGCATTTCTCCAATTTTTCTAATATATGGATTGATAAGTAATTTGTTAGCTTTGAAGCCCCGCCGAGCAACAATATTAATCCATTTCTCCTTATTTTCTAAATCTTCGAGGTTTATTTCATCTTTCTCAATTTCAGTATTTATTAAATAATTACAGATAAGAGCAACCCTTCTTAATAAATAAAGCAACAGTCTATTTTCAGGCAAATCAAAAATTGATGATCTTTGATTGCAAACAAAGATTGATGCATCTCCACCTGCGGAATGTCGTTCTTTTATTGTTTTACTCCAATTTATTTTTCCTTTAACATTCCCTCTCAATACTTTATGTTCAGTTAAAGATGTTTTAGAAAGACGTTTTAAAATAGAAGGAGCAGTTATATCTAGAAACTCTTTAACATTTTCATCAAGCATAAAATACATGTAACTCAATATTTGTAAATTACTCTTTGATATATTAGTTAAACTTAAGAACACATCTTCTGCTGAAGCAACGGTTGAATTATTTTGGATAAACCTCCACAAATGCTTATTTGTTTGCTGTAAGATTTGAGTATGATTTTGTGAGGACCAACAATCGTTTTTATTTGTAATCAAATTAATTACCTTCTTTAAAAAGTTTTCTATTCAGTTGGTTCATCTTCTGTATCACTTTCTTCGTATAGATCATCTTGTAGTTTAGTTACTATATCTAATGCCTCTTCCTCGTCGCTTTCAATACTCTCTTCTAGCGATAGCCTTTTATCAATATTTCTAAAGAAATTGTTTGGTAAATCGAAAAAGTCAGTTACAAACCCTTTAAATATTTGCCTTTCCTGAATTGTAAGAAATAAGCCTAATTCTTGATATAAATTATGAATATCACTATGATCTAACCCTTCGTACTGTGGTACAACTGTTCCACAAATTGCCTCAATCCTACCTGTATTATTTGTAACACAAAAATATTCCATTATTTCAATAATAATTGCTGGTCCTAACGGTTTTGGTGTTACTTCAACTAGTTTATAGATAAATTTCTTATTCTCTTGCGTAAGCTTAGTATTTGTATTAATTAAATTAAAGTAATAGGTCATTTTAGGAATTGGTATTTCAATAAACGCAAATCTGCGCATAAATGCATAAGAAAAGGCAAAAAGACTGTTCTTATCAAATGTATTCATAGTTCCTATAACTCGCCAGTTTTTTCCGATAAAATAAGTGCAAGAGGAAGGATCATAATATGAGTCACTATTATTATGGTGTTTTATCTTTACAGGCAGGTTATTAGATTCAAATGGTAGTTCAACATTTTTACCCGATAATACAGTAAATAATTGTCCAAAAGCCTTATCAATATCTGCGCGGTTTATCTCGTCAATTATAAGCCATTTATTTTCTTTAATACTTTTTAATACAATACCTTCACGAAACCTTAGTTTACCCGATTCATTGGGGTCAGGCATGTATCCACCTATGGTATCAAATGTATTCCAATCATCTGTAGCTGTACTAAGGATATAGCCATCGATATAATTTGTTCTAACCCCTTCCTCAGCTGCTCTCTCAGCAATAGTTGTTTTCCCAGTTCCCGGAGGGCCAGTAAGAATAATATTTTTATTAATATTAATATAATTCTTTAAATGTTGAATTGAGTTTATATCCATTTCAAGAGAGCCTTTAATTACGCTTATATCCGGATTGTATAAATTACTATAAACTCTTGGAGTTTGTACCACTTGTTCCTCTTCGTCTTGAACTTCATTATCATTTTGTCTTTGTCTTTCCTCAAAGGACATTGTTTGCTTAACTAAATAAACCATTTCATCTTTAACATTGAGCATAAATCTTTCGCCAAATATTTCTGTAAGTGCTTCTTCAAAGTCAGGATAGTTATCCAATATTGCTCTAACAAGCCCAACTGCTTGTATTCCATTAATAGCGCTTAACGCTTGGTTAGGTTCTCCCTTTGTCATAGGAGATATCCCAGGTAAATTGTATGTAGTTATATAGGGAACCAAATCTTCTTTTTTTATATTCTCTTCAAGTAAGATATCGACATTAAGTTTTAGTTTAAAGTTCCTGCCCTCGTATCCAATATCATATGGTGCTGTATGCAGGTGTCCTATACCTATTAAACCTGTTTCCCAAGTTACCTCTGGTCTACCTTTATCGCCCCCAAAAACAATAAAGATTATTTGATCGACCTCTAGTTCATCTCTAAACCGATTCAACTGGAGCACTTCAATTGGATTATCAAAATCTGAAATAGACTCTACTGTTGCCGGGTTACCAGTTTTAATACTATAATAAACAAGTTCTTGGAGTTCTTCTTCCGAGAAAGGTATATGTCCTAGGTCCTCCGTCTCATCTAAAAAATCAACATCAATAGCATTTATAGTTTGAGCTGGAGATATTCCAACCTCAATTTCCTCCTCATCATCAAAAAGTGACAATGGTCTTTGTTCTTCTCTATTATCAGGCATTTATACACCACTCCTAATCTTCCCTTAAATATCTTGTTTTTAAATTCTTCCCAAATTTACGTTTACTTTAAGAAATCATCTTTAGTTATTTTCTTCACAAGTTCATCAATACTTTTAAAATTGCCCACTTGAATATAATAATTACAAGCATCCATCTTTGTATTAATACTTCCTAAATAAGAGTTCTTAGGAATAATATACTTATTCTTTATAATATGCTTTAATGTTTCATTTGAAATTACACCTGATACTTCATAATCAAAACTAGAATTATATTCATTATCTTTTATATCAAAAAGTCTTTTAAAATTTCTCTTCATACGCAATAACTTCTTTAGAAAGACTATCATCGGTTATAAGCCTATCTTGTTTCAAGTATTGATTATTTCTCATGATATTTTCTATAGATGGTTTAATCCTAACTAAGATAAAATAATCATATGTATAATCTGTATCTCCTCTTTTCTTATTTGGAATATACTCGCCATTTATACCCCAGTCTTTTGTTTCAAGGAGCAATAACTGCCCAAAGAATTTTGTTGATTTTATAGAAATTTTATATTTTTTATTATAGATAAAATCATAGTTATCCCATTCTCCGAGACCATAAACATCAATATCTGGATTTTCAAGATTAATTCCTTTCGTTGCTAGGTGTTCTTGTACAGCAAATTCAGCCAATTTCCCTTGAAAAGTATTTGCAAATTTTTCACCATTAAATCTACTCTTATCACCACCACTTCGTGTACTCCGATGTTCCCCTTTCCCTCCAAAACTCATTTCAAAAGCAAAGTCGAACACATTTTTAACTTTATTGTTTAAAAATGTACCATCCTTCTTAAAATATCTTTTTTTGGTAAATTGATAGATATCAACCATTTTTCTTTTACCTTTTATTATTACGCTTTTTCTTACTCTTATTAATTTAGTCAATAAAGGTCAACTCCTGATATAAAATACATATATACTTTTCTAATAAAAAATCACAACAATGTCATTATTTGTTAAATTAATCTTATCAAATGGAGCGTACAAAATATAGGACCATTTACTTAGAAAAAATAAGAACAGGTAATCTGCAAAAAGTTTATAATAGTATTCATAAAATCAAAATAGTAATCTTCTTACATGTAATAGAAAAAGCATTAAACAATTTAATAGATCAAAAATATTATTTCTATAAATTAATTGAGATTATTATTTATTGTTCAACAAAGGTTGGCGTAATTTAGAGATAATATTGTTGAATATCCCTTTAGAGAAGAAGAGGATGATTGGTCAAGTATATATTTCTTTGGTGAATGCCTTAAATGAAAATAATCCCCTACGGTGATCCATTTGGGATAATATTAAATTGAGACATAAGGATACATATGAATAAGGTTTGTTTTATGTATCTGAGTATCCCTAGAATTAAGAAAATAACTAAAGAATTATATATTCCAATATTACACTCGACTTATGAGTATCAATTAAAAATAAAAAAGAGAAGCCTTTAAATGCTTCTCTTTCATAATAATTAAATTTGTAAAGCTGTTGGAGCTTCTTCAATCTCATTTCTTTCGTATACAGCATCAAGTGCTGCAATAAAATTTTCTGCAATTCGTTTGATAACTGGCACACTAACTGCATTTCCAGCTTGTTTATAAATATGAGAATTAGCCATTCCTTCTGGAATCAGAAAATCTTCATCTACAGGGAAACCTTGGAATCTCAGAGCTTCTTTAGGTGTTAGTTTTCTATATCCCCAATCATCAATGATTAAAGGAACATTATGGCCACCAGTACCCATGTTAGCAGTCAAAGTAGGGCAAACGTTGCTTTGATTTTCTCTGATATATACTCTACGCAGTTGGTATACAGTATCTCTTCGCGTCATTGCTTCTTGTATCATATTATAATATTGACTATTAACAGTATAATAAAATGCAGGGTCTTGTTGTTGATGACGGTCAAGAATATCATCAATTGTCCTTGTTAGTTCCATTCGGTCTGGCCATACAAAGTTGTTTAAAGCCTCTTCTTCCCTAAAGCCGACAATAAATATACGTTCCCGGTTCTGAGGAATATTACCGTACTCCATTGTATTCATAACCCTACTATCAATGTGATATCCACTTTCTCTTAACATTTGTTCAATAACCCTGAATGTATTCCCGTTATCGTGGCCTCTAAGATTTTTGACATTTTCTAAAAAAATTGCCTTTGGTTCCTTTACACGGATAAAACGGATTACATCAAAGAATAATGTTCCTCTTGGATCTTTGGCCTCAGTATATCCTCTGCACTCTGGACAAACGGCTCCATTAATGTACTCATCATATGTCACACTATGTTCATGGTGGCAATCATGACATTGATATTTCATTCCATGCCTTTGGCCTGCAACGGAAAAGGCAACACAAGGCCAACCTGCTGTTATAATATCAGTTTCAGGCATTTGATTTGCTTGTAAGTTACGAATATCATCCTCTATTAACTCGTGATTAAAATTTGTTCTATATGTGATACAAGCATTCCTGTCCATTTCGTTAGCCCAAATTATACTTGCGCCTGCTTGTTCAAAACCTTTATCAATTCCACCTATACCAGCAAAAAGTGATGATACTGTATATGGCATTTTTAAGCCTCCTACTATTATCATTATCGAATATACGTTCTCGATAACGAGATATAATAATTCATTCTATCATAAATTGTCGAATTTGGTTGCCCTCATGGTTATAATTTTATATCTTTTTATAAAGAGAATAAATGGAATAAATACCATATTTAAATAATCTATCAGATCTATAAAACCAACGGTTGTATTAAAGGGTGTTGCGACCAGAACAACTTACAATTTAGCACAATTAATATTTAAAGTTGACTAAAATGTTAAAAGTATAAGAATAGAATGGGCTGGTAATTATTATTCACTTTATAGTTAGAATTCAAAAAACAATTAAAAAGCAGTGAGCATATTTCTCACCGCTTTCTTATACTTTTTGTTTTTATTATTTAACCATTGCTAAATTTTTTTCGGCAACGTTTATTATTAAATTCATGATTTGACTTTAAAATTTAATTCAAACTTTCTCATCAGTTTGTTCAGCTTTCGTTAAGCTTTTAACATTTCATCCTGTTAAATTTAGCAATTAGCCTTTTAATTAAATGTTAATTTACTTTCAATAAAACTCTTAAATTTGATAAATTTATTTAAGTAAACTTCTGTATAATGTTGAATATCTTTACCTTCCTCAATAGGAATTAACAGGTTGATTGAGTATTTCTCACTACTTCTTTTTCCACCTTGCTCAAATTCAATTTTTAGATCTAATGTCGTTTTTAACTCTTCACCATATTGTTCATATATTCTTGTTAAAAGCTCCTGTCCTTCTTCTTTATATGATTCTATTGAAATCCCTAATTCATTTTTTCTTTTTCCATAACCAAAAATAAAATTTAATGGTCTATTTAAAAATTTCCTACCTACCATATATGACCTTGTCCCAGCATAACTTACCTTATAATCAGTTGTTCGGTTTATTTCACTTGCGATCGTTTTAAAAAATGTTGAAACATCATTATTAATATTTAACCGTTTATTTTGATCTTTCACCTTTTTATTTATGTAATAGTCTTCCAAACGATATGGCGGAACAATTTGATTAATATCGACAATAATTTTTTCTTCTACCTTATATGGTTTAATAGAAATACATTTAATATTTATGTTATTTTCATTTAACCACGCACAAACAGATAGGATTCTTTTATCAATTTCTTTACCAATAATAATAATTCTTTGGGTGTTATTTATAATTGTTATTAACTCTTCCCCGTCTTCTATATTAAAAAAAGACTGTAGTTCGTCCAATGCATTAATGTTAAGACCATTTTTATCTATGTAATCTGAATAAATTTCAACAACATCATTTGGACTAAGACGCGAGCAATAAGAAGCATATTTTAGTGCTTGAAAGTCAACATTACTGCCTGTAAAATCTCTTTTTACCTCAATTATTACTAAGTTTCCTTCTTTATCTAATGCTAATAAATCTAACCTCTCATTTACTTCAAACTTATCATACTCATGTGCAATAATCAGCAATTCTTCATCTAAAACCTCAGGATTTTTCCTTATCCATTCCTCGATATGTTGACGTTCTTTTAGGTCATTTTCATAAAATGTTGTTTCTTTTACTTCTTCTAATCTGTTTTCATTATCATTTAAAATAAACATAATGTTTAACCTCCAGCCAATGAGAAATATTCTTTTGTTATTTACCAAGATATTCAAATTCTTTTTCAGCTAATGTGAGATTTGATTATAAATAATACCTCACAACCTTCGTCGAACTAGCTCAGCTCGGTGTATCATGGATAATTTCATACCGAATTTTGATGATAAAAGTCTACTAACTCTAAAAGAGATGCCTCATTAAATCGCAGGCTGATTCCATGCAGACGTAATCCCTCTTTAAAATATCTGTCATAGGCCGGCACGTTTCTATATACACCAAGTAGGATTTTAGATGCTAACGTATCCGTAACCGTTAAATCTTTGTCATCGCCATTGATTTGAGGAATGTTTTTTATGTATGCATACGTCGTCTCATTGATCAATATATCTAAGCCTTGGAAAGTTGATTGATTCATTTGCAGCTGGAGTTCTCCATCAAAATACTTATCGTATTTAGGATTCTTTACAACATTATTTAAAAAGTATTGATGGATCCGGTAATCTTTTTGAAGTACAAACGCTCCCCCGCGCAGCATCCCCCAACTTGCAAGATAAAAAGCAAAATGAAGACAAGCATGGTCAAAAGTATTCTTATTATCCATTCCCTTGTGGTTGTTATAAAAAAGTTATAAAAATGCTCCTAGGACTTAAACCGATGATGTTTTTCCGACATTGATAGCTTATAATATTTAGAAGTAATATCAATAATCAAGATTCCACCTCAAACAAAAATTTGGTAAACAACTAACTATCCTTGTTTCAATAATTCCCTTGCCCTATTTTTTATATCATTCGTTATTATTTTATGTGTTGAAGTTATTACTTCATTTAACGCTTCTTTTTGCCAATCATGCTTAAATATCCTAAGCGCGGCGTTAATTCTCGTTATTTGTCCCCTTAATTCACTTGCATTGGGATTTGACTCTAATAACTTTTTTGCAAATAATTCCTTATCCTCTTTCGTTAGGTTCCTTCCTTTAAGGTATAAGCGTTGATAATTCTCATAAAAATCTACAAAACTCTTTTTTCCTATACTAGCTAACAACCTCTTCATTTCATCCATATAATATCCTCCTGTAAAAAATATGAATAAGATGCCCCAATATCAAAAATACCTATTCTGTTAAGGAATAGGCATCATTTTTTTAGTTGAGGACTTTTTCTTTATTTGCTGATTCCTCTTTCTTCATTGCAATAATACGCCTGCAAACCTCATAGCATTCATCTATATGAGAATTTCCAAGATACTTCATGGCTCCGAAGCTAATACCGGCCGATACGGCTTGACCAACAAAAGGAATAAACTTTGTAACCTGCTTCACGGCTACACGTGCACCAACCTTTTTTAATAAAAGTGCTATAGTTTGTTTTGTAATCATTTTTCCAACAAGCTTACTTCCAAAGGAAGTGATAATGACCATAATTTGCCCTTTAAGGGCTGCATCCATTTGATCAATTTGTTCTGGTGATAACCCAAATTTTCGGTTAATAGCGGGGAGCAGTTCCATCATTATAGCAACATCAGCTCCGATATCAGCCCCTGGAACAGGTACGACTGCAGCAGCTGCTGAAGCAGTTGCCCGTTTATTAACCATCGATTTACATTCTTCTCTGATTCGATCCAATTCTCTTATACTATTTGGAAACATCTAGTTATTTCCCCCTCGATAACCTCTTATTCTCTCTACTTCTTACCCGTCCTGCCTGACTCTAACACTTGCACTGGAATTTTTTATACAAATTCCTACTTTATAGTAAAATATTACTAAAACTATTTTACCACCAAATTATTTGCTATTACTCACAAGTTTTCGCCAACTTTCGACATCCTTAACAAGAAAGTATTTTACTAGATATAGGTATTTCTATTAGTCCAATATAAAATGTTGGTTTATTATGTGGATTTAGAGGGAGTGAATAACATGGCTAAAAAGAAAAAGCAGAAAAAAGGTAAAAAGGAAGATTATGGTTCAGCGGAATTTTATTGCCGCCACTGTGACTATAAATTTGAAATGGATTGGGAAACCATTTGGTGGTTCCAAGAATGTACACACGGTTATGTAGGCTATCATCTAAACGATACATTTATTAGCTGCCCTAAATGTAATGAAATTTGCAGAGACGAAGAATTCCTGAAGAAAAGAGTCCGGTTAAGGTCATATCAGAGGACTATTTGCCGTTTTGAGTTTATATAATCCCGCCTCCAATTGTTCAACCAATGAAATACCGACACATCGCAGAAGATTGCCACTTAATGATTATACTGGGTTAATTATGAATATACTCAATGATAAGAAAAACGATACATATCGGTAAAATTATGAAGGTGCGGTCATGATCAACTTCTTGAGGAATATTGAAGAGTATGGTGAAGATGTGAATGATTTTGAAGTAAGTCCATTTGAATCAGTTGATATGCTACACCGTCGTAGCCGGTTAAATAAAGAATCCTCAAAGATGTCGTTAAGAGAGCGGATCCTTCTTTTGAAATATGACTTATTATTACTTGAGAATGTTGAACGAATGGTGGAGCATATCAACAAGGTTTATGATGTTTCTAATTCTGTTGAACCACTAGAAGAGTGGTGGTGGCATTTGGATATGATTGCTAAAGGAGAATTAGAAATAGAAATTGGATTAAGTTCAAAAGATAAGGTTCGTTAAATAATCCTCAAAATGATGAGAAGTTACTAAATAATTATGTTTCATCATCGGAAAAGTTAGTTAAGGTGGCAGGGCACGGATCCTGCCACTTTTTTTATGCCATACTACCTAATTTGTCGGATAATTTCAATTTCACAGATTGATAGTTCGACATATATATTTAGGAGCTTGTAATAAAATTTAATTCTACGTGTTTCACGTAATAGTAGAGATAAAGGGAGGAATTTAAATGAAGAAGAAACTAGCTGTACTATCTATCTGTTCTGCTCTATCATTTTCATTATTGGTCGGGGTTCAACCGAACAAAACAAAGGCGGCACCCGAACTGGAACATTATGTTGTAGCCTATAAAGGGAAACTACCAACCAATTTTTCTGAAAGAATTCAAAAATCAGGTGGAAAAGTTGAGCGAATCATAGAAGAGATCGGCATCGTAGAAGTTGCATCTTCTGACCCTGCTTTCCTTACAAATGTAAAAAAAGATTCAAACATCCAAACAGCAGGTAAAGAACTAGAAGCTTACTTAGAAAACGATCCGGATAATAAGGTTAATTTTACTCCTGGAACTCCTAATGGAGAGAAAGTTACTTTGGATGCTGATGCTGCTAGTTATTGGGATAAACAATGGGACATGCAGCGTCTTACAAACAAAGGGGTATCTTATAAATTAAATGACGGTGATGATGATACGGTTGTAGCCGTAATCGATACGGGTATTGACTTTAGCCATCCGGATTTAGCAGCAAATGCCGATGAATCTGGATCAAAAACCTTCGTGCCGGGAACAAAAGATGCATGGGATCAAAACGGCCACGGCACACATGTTGCAGGATCTATCGCGGCTAACGGAAAGGTAAAGGGAGTTGGTCCAGATTTAACTGTCCGAGCTTACCGTGTTTTTGGAGCAACGGGAGGAGCACAGCAATCATGGATTACGGATGCCATTGTAGCAGCAGCAAACGATGGAGTTGAAGTCATTAATATGTCCATTGGCGGCTGGCGCTGGATGGCCCATAACCTAGAATCGAAAGGTGATTCCGCTTCAATGGTAGCCTATCACCGTGCCATTCAATATGCCATTCAAAAAGGAGTTACGGTGGTCGTTTCTTCTGGTAACGACTCAAAGGACCTAAACAATTTACATGATATGCAAGCCTACTGGAAGGATAACTACGGGATAGATATTAAAGGTCCATCTCGCGTAGTACCAGCACAAATTCCTGGAGTTATTACTGTTTCTTCGTCTAACCAGTGGTCAACAGATGGGATCGCGTTCTACTCAAATTACGGGAATGCCATTGATGTTGCTGGTCCTGGCGGCGATAATGGCCCGTTATACGACAGTCTGTACCGTCAAGATCCAGCTGGAAACTATTTAGATAAGCGCGATTTCACTTATCGTACATTATCTACCTATCCTAGTTATCCGGTAGGTGGCGGGAATAATGCAACTACTCAGTTCAGTGATGGACAATGGCACGGCTATTCCTACTTACATGGAACTTCAATGGCAGCACCAAAAGTTGCTGGGGTAGCTGGAGTCATTAAAGCCGCTCACCCTGAATATACTCCTGCTCAAGTAGCAGCAGCCATCAGACAAAGTGCGATTGATTTTGGTAAAGTCGGAGTGGATCCACTTTATGGTGCAGGCGAAGCAAATATATATAACTTCTTAGTGATGGATAATTCCAAGTAGAAAGTAGAGGACCACTGTGTTTATCACAGTGGTTTTTTTGTAAATTTAGGATATGAATGTTTCCTATATTACTTAACATTCATATCCCCTTTGAGGTCTAATATTCTATCTTCATCAGGTTTTCTTATAGAGACTTATTTACTTATGATAAGGTTCTCCGTGACGCATCTAAATGAGAGAATTATATTTTTGATAAATTTTTTTGTTCAAAATAGAAATACCCCTATTTCCTTTTTGGAATTAGGGCATTGAATATATATATTCTACTAATATAATATATAATCGGACTTCCGTTCAGTTTAGTTTTTATCGTTTTTAAATAATTAGTTTGTTATCGAAAGATTGATAGTGAACAAGGTGGGAATTTGTGTATTATATATAGCATTTTTATAAAAATATATGAACTCTCACCCATTTAAGAAGCTCTTATCTTTAATTCCACTTTTTTATTTAACCCAATCGAAACCAAAAGACCAATGAGTGAGAAAATTAATAAGGCTACATAAAGTGTACTTGTACCCACTACAATACTTACTACCACAGATGCCATCATACCACCAATGTATCTAAATGTTGAATAGATACCGGAAGCAACTCCAGACTTCTCCTTCGATACAGATTCCATGCTTGCGGCTTGCATAGAGGCAACACCAATACCTGCTGAGAATCCACCGAAAATTAGAACTATCATTACATATAAATAGGATGTACCACTTGTAAACCCAAAGTATAACAAAACAGTAAAGGATAATAATATGAAAGATAAGATTATAACTTTTCCTTTGCCTAATCTATTTGCCAATCTTCCACCAAGCCATGAAGACAGTGACATAGCAAGCGAAAAATAAAATAATAAAGCCCCAATGGAATTAAGGCTAAAGTTATATGACTCTAATAAAATTGGAACAAAAAGTACTGTACTGTACATAACAAAGTTATTAATTAAAATTGATATATTGGCACTAGAGAAATGTAAGTTCTTAAACATTCCAAACTCAATTAGTGGAGATTTGGCAGCTCTCTCTTGATAAATGAATACAGCAATTGTAACCCCTAACACCAAAACAGATAAAACATTGATATATTCGCTTTTAGAGAGCATTAGTGTAAAAAGAGTTAAAATAATGCCTAGACAAAAAGAACCAACCATGTCTAATGCATGTTTTTTTGTTTCATTTACACTTGGAACAATAAACCAACTTAGAATAATAGAAACCATCAAAAATGGAATATTAACCCAAAATATAGCTTTCCAACTAAACAAACTAATCAAACCTGCACCAAGAAGAGGGCCAATTGCCGCCCCTAATCCCATTGAAAGACCGAAAAAACCAAATACGTTACTTAGTTTATCTTTAGGCATAACGTGCCTTATAACAGCAGTTGCGTTGGGTGTAGCCAAAGCACCACCTAAAGCCTGCAAAGACCGAAAAATAATTAGTGAAATTAAATTAAAAGCAAAGGTGCATGCAATTGAAAAAACGAAAAATAAGATAAAACCTATCTGCATGACTTTTTTATTCCCATATATATCACCCAATTTACCTGCTATTGGTTGAGCCACTGCCATTATAATCAGGTAAATTGTAACGACCCATGTAATATCAGCAACAGAAACCTTTAGATCTGATGATATGGTGGGTAATCCAACTGCTATCATAGTAGAATTAACAGGAACCAAAAAGGTCCCTGTTAATATAGCGCCTAAAATAAGATTATGCTTAGTTTTGTTCATGGATGATAACTTCTCCCTTTGTACCATCCACCGTTATCACATCGCCATCTTTAAGTGTAGATGTTGCTATCTTTGTTCCAATAACACAAGGAACATTGTACTCCCTTGCAACAGTAGCAGCATGGGACAAAATTCCACCTACGTCTGTAACAAGTGCCCCCGCTAAATTAAACAATACAGTCCAAGGTGGTGTTGTTGTTTTACAAACAAGAATGTCACCCTTTTTAATCTTACCAAATTCACTCTGGTTACTAACTATCTTGACTGTTCCTGTGTAAATACCTTGACAACCTGAATAACCTGTAAAAGTTTTCAATTCTTCATTTAGCTTAGACGTTTTTGTACCAAATACCCGCTCTACTATTGGATCAACTGGACCTTCAGGTGGGTTACCGAAAAATGGAGCAGGCGTAATGGCTTCATTTTTCTTGTGTTCTTCTCTTCTTTTCTTAATTAAGTCATAAGACGGCTTAGGACTTCTTAGAAGTTCAACTAATTCATCTAAATACAGGAATACAACATCATCTTTATTTTCAATTACAGAGTGGTTAACTAATGTTTGCCCAACATTTAATAGAAATGGACGAGCTTTTGCGGGCAGCATTGCATCAATATAGAAATGATGATCCTCGTCTAATCCCCACATTTTTAACGCCATACTGTGAAGAGCTTTAAATGTTTCTTTGAGTTCTCCCTCCGGCATTTTAGAAAGTGCTTCCTCCACTTTCTTTTCTCTTTTTGAGATAACTTCCTGAAGTTCAGCTTCAAAATCAAAGTCCTTCTCAAGATAGTTTTTAATAACTTTTAAAGCATGACAAGGGTTTTCTACCCAAGTTTCGTCTGCAAATTCATGGCTGTTTGCTGTACGATAACCATATTCCTCAAGGAAAAATTGAACAGAAGATAGAAAGTGATGACCTTCTTCGGAGATTTGTAGTGCTTCTTGTAATTGTTCACTATCTGTATCATTAAATATTTTTGATAATATCTCTGAATCTTTTACATTCAAAGAAAGCTTCCATAGTTCTCTGTCCGTTTCCAGTGACTTATTCATTGTGCCTAATAACAAGTCATAAACTTCTGTTGTATTTTTTGTATTCAATAAGGCACCATAAACCTCTTCAAGAGCTACGCCCATTGACAATCTTGGCATGACCACCTCGAAATGAATAGACCAAATTTCTTTGAACATTTCGTACAGCTCTATTACCTTCTCTTCTCCATCTTTTAATGTTAGGTTTTGGTCTTTATACTTGTTTAAGCGATTATAAAAAGGAAAAATTGTATTTTTGACATATTCATCAAGAATCTCAGTCAATCTTGGAAATATTGGTTTCATTGCCTCTTGGTGCTCTTTTAAGCGAACTTCCAAATTATCATGCATTCGAACTGTTTGATAGTAATATCCGTTTGAAATCTTCACATGAAATTGTTTAACAGGCAATTTGAGCTTTTCAAAAGCTTTTAACGTTCCTTCTGATACTGCAGGAGCTATATAAGAAGAAAATAACGGGGTTAATGGTTTTTGAAAGTGAGCCCCATCCAGTTCCCAAAATACATTCTTCTCTTCATCAGCTAAAAATAAATTCTTTTTAAAATCCTTAAATTCTAAGTTTCTTATTATTGTACTCATGATGCTTTTTCCCCTTTTAATGTCGTGATTGGCCTTGATTGCAGGATAAAAATTTGATTGTTACTTATAGCAAACTCAATATCTACCGGATATTGGTAATAATCTTCAATTTCCTTTGTAACATCAGTTAACTTATGGATCAAATCCTCTTCTATACAAAATACTTCCTGTTTTTCAATAGAGACATCAACTGTTTCGTTCCCACTCTCGGCAGGAATAATTTGAATTTCCTTTAGTCCTAGTTCCTTAATAATATGATTGCTTTGTTTATTAATAATGAACATATCTGGTGTTACGCTGCCATCGACAATGGCCTCACCTAAACCATAACTAGCATTTATAAGAATTTCGTTTTGGTTATGTGTCACTGGGTTTGTACTGAAAATAACACCTGAAACATCTGCGTTAACCATTCCTTGTACTAAGACCCCCATTTGAACACTAGAAAGTGAAATGCTGTTATTTTGGGCATAATCCTGTACATAGGATGAAAAATAGGACGCCCAGCATCGCTTAATGCTATGTAAAAGTTCCTCTAAAGTTTTTACGTTCAAAATTGTCTCATATTGTCCTGCAAATGAAGCACCTTCAAGGTCCTCTAGTGCAGACGATGAACGTACAGCAACTGCATAATTTGAACTATTCTTCAATGTTTCAAAATGCTCTGCAATTATAAATTCCATTCTACCAGGGAATTTTGCATTGAAGATTTCATCTTGAATTTTTTCATTGTTTGTTGTTTTAATATTGTTGTATGATAGAAACTCCTTAAATACTTCTGAAGTTACAACGAATCCGTCTGGAATATTATTTAAAATATTTTTAATTTTTGACAGATTCATTGCCTTAGAACCTATTAAGGTATGATCATAATTAATTGCATTTGATAAAGAAACTAATGACAATTTCCAATCCCTCCTAATTCCATAATTATTTTGTGTGCTTTGTAAACGGTATGTAAATATAACGTAAATAACATGTAAATAGTACCATTTATTTAGACATATAGGAACCCCTTTTCTATATCAATACATTACCTTAGAACTATGTACAATAGTAAAAAGCACTCCACATGTGAAGAGTGCTGAAACAAATTATCTAATAACCTTGCCAATAATTTAACTCATCAAAAACCTCATTTACTTATGGTACGGTTTACCGTACCATATCTAGGTTAGCTTAATAAGCAATTAGATGTAGCCTATTTTACATCTCTATAAAGGTTGATTTCTATACTTTCGCGTATTTTCCTAAGATCTATGACAAATTTCAAGACATGTTCGCTTTTATTATGTTGATTGATAGACTCTTCATCTTCCCATTCCTCAAGCGAAGTAAGATGGAGGGATCATTGATATCTACATTACTGGTTGATTTGACCGCCATCAACCGTATAGATGGATTGAGACACATATGAAGCGTCATCTGATAGCAAGAAGACTGCCACATTTGCCACTTCTTCTGCTTCTCCGTATCTTCCCAATGGTACTGCAGTACCAAATGCTTTTCTTGCTCCTTCTGCATCCTTAGGTACTGTATTTTTTTCAATTTGACGCATCATCCGAGTATTGATTACGCCAGGTGCTACTGCGTTTACTCTAACACCAAATGGAGCTACTTCTAATGCAACCACTTTGGTCATTCCAATAACTGCATGTTTGGAACTGTTGTAGCCAACAAACCCAGGTGAACCGATTAAACCTGCACCTGAAGCGGTATTAACAATACTGCCAGAGCCTTGCTTTTTCATTACAGGAACGATGTATTTTAGCCCAAGGAATGCACCCTTAACATTGACATTAAAGACTAAATCAAAGGTCTCTGTTGGATAATCTTCAACATTTGCCGTAGTTCCTTCTACACCTGCATTGTTGAAGAAACCATCGATTCTGCCAAACTTTTCAACAGTTGCATCTACGTAACCTTTGACCTCTTCTTCTTTTGCGACATTTGCTTGCAGAGCAATTGCTCTTGAATCATCAAGACCTAATTCTAAAATTACTTGTTTGACTGCCTCTAAATTTAAATCTATTAAAGCAAGATTTGCTCCTTGCTCGGATAACTTTTTCGCAGTTGCTTTACCAATTCCACCTGCTGCACCTGTAATAACTATTACTTTTCCACCAAATTTGCCCATATTTAAAACCTCCTAAAAAAATATGAAAACATCAGTGATATTTACATCAATTTATAAGACTACAGCCAAATGATACAATTATTGAGCAGTATAGCCGCCATCGACAGTTAAACTATTTCCAGTCATGAATGAGGAATCGTCACTTGCCATGAATAGTACCGCTTTTGCCATTTCTTCTGCTTGGCCAAGACGTTTCATCGGAGTCATCGCAGCTAATGCTTGTTTACTTTCTTCCGGAATAATTGGTGTATCAATGAAACCTGGGCATAATGAATTAATACGAATATTTTGTTCTGCATACTCAAGTGCAAGTGAACGTGTTAAGTTAATTACGCCGCCTTTTGCTGCGTTATAGGCTGCTGAACCTGGTGATCCAACCCAACCGTACATAGATGCCGTATTTACGATCGTACCGCCGCCCGTTTTTAACATTTCACGGATTGCTTCGCGTGCTACTAGGAATACACCATCTAAATCAACATTTACTGTGTTCCGCCACTCAGAGTACTCTAAATCATGTGAAGAATGAACACGCCCGATACCTGCATTGTTGAACACAACATCCACTTTACCGAAGGTTTCAACTGCTTGTTTAAAGAGACCGGCTACCTCTTCTTCACTAGTAATATTGGCTTTTACAAATAAAGCTTCAGCATTAAGCGCTTTCAATTCCTCTTCAAAGGCTTTCCCTTTTTCTTCATTTAAATCAACAAGAACCACTTTTGCCCCTTCTGATACGAATAAACGTGCTGTTGCCGCACCTATACCAGATGCTCCCCCTGTGATCACGGCTACTTTATCTTGTAATTTTCCCATATTAGATTCCTCCAGTATAATAATGGTAATAGCACAATCACATTTTAACTAGAATTTATACACTAAGATAAAATTTGTGCTATTTTGTTCACAATTTAATTTTACTTTTTTGTCCACTTTTAACAATCATTAAGATATCGATAAGTGTCTAATTGGTAGACACTTAGGGGAAATTTGTCTATTTCCGGGGAGGTTTTTTCATGAATGATGAACAAATTGAGTCATCTAAACGACAAAATCGGACAAAAGAACATTTAAGGCTAGCACTAATCGAGCTCATAAAAGAGAAGGGTTACCATTCTGTTTCTGTAAAAGACATTGTAAATTATGCCGCTTATAATCGGAGTACCTTTTATGTCCATTACCAAGATAAAATTGAATTGGCTGAAGATTTACTTAATTCAATGCTTCAAGGATTAGAAGATTCCGTTGGAAAACCATATGTACCTGGACAAAAAGTATATACAGCAAATCTACATGCACCATCCTTTAATATCGTTTCCTACATATATAAGCATCGGAATTTTTTTGAGCTCATTAAATACGATGACACTTTACCAGGATTACACACAAGATTCCCTCAATCCATCTTAAGAATCTATAAGGAACAATTTATATTCAAAACGATAAACAATATCCCAGTTAACATGGATTATTTTAAACGTTATACAGCCTATGGCTTTTACGGTCTCATTCTGAATTGGATCACAATGGGTTTCAAAGAATCTCGGGAGGAATTTATCCAGGAAGTAATTGATTTAACAAAAACACATATTCACTCGTTTGAATATATAGGAAAATAATGTTCGGTTAATAATGGCTATTGTATTAATCTAAGGTCATACCTACTAATTTATCATTATCAAAGTCAATTTCTAGTTCGTTATTTGCTCGCTACAAAAATACTTCAAATTGTGGTTGAAATTCAACTTTCTTCACATATTGGCTAAACTATCAAGGATTTGTAATAATGGAATTGTTCCACCCCCTCTTCGTCTCATTTCCATCTCCCAATCTTGTTATTCTGTTAAATTGTGTTATAATATTGTCCGGCATAAGTGGAACGAAATAGGTTTTGCTTGATGCGGGTGGGAGAGGGAGCTACGCGAAAGTGTGATAAAAAATGAGAGGAGTTTTCAAGCTTAAGCAGCACGAAACAAATTTGAAAAAGGAGGTTATTGCAGGGTTCACATCGTTTTTTTCCATTGTCTATATTATTGCCGTCAATGCAAAAATACTCGAGGATGCTGGGATACCGCTTGAAGCCGGAATTATTGCAACCGTACTATCTTCGCTAATTGGCTGTTTGCTGGTTGCGTTTATCGCAAACGCACCATTAATCATCGTTCCCGGAATGGGTATCAATGCTTTATTTACCTATACCATTGTTGGAACGCTTGGGCTGAATTATATGGAAGCATTAGCGGCCGTTGTTCTGTCTGGTATTTTCTTTGTTATTGTCGCCTTTACCAAGTTATCGGCCATTATATCAAAGGCGATTCCAACTTCGTTAAAGGAATCGATATCGGTTGGAATTGGTTTATTTATTGCTTTTATTGGCTTACAAAAGAGCGGGATTGTTGTTGGAAACCCATCGAATTTTGTAGGGCTGGGTGACTTATCCGCTCCGATGGTTCTGGCATCGATTATTAACCTGATTATCACGTTATTTTTGTTTTTAAAGAAAGTTCCCGGGAACTTTTTAATCAGTATCATTCTTGGTACGATTGTTTCCTATTTCTTTGGAATTGTTCATTTTTCGGCAATTGACACCAGCTTTATTTCCTTCGCGGACTATAAGAATACTTTTCTTAGTTCCGATTTTGGAAAATTAACTGCCATTCCTTTTTGGACTGCGATCTTTTCACTAGTATTGGTGCTCGTTTTTGAAAATATCGGTCTGGTGCATTCCCAGGTAAATGGGATGCTTCAAGCACCTGAAAAGAACGGGAAATCTTTAAAAGCCATCTCGATTTCCACAATGATGTGCGGATTTCTAGGCACAAGTCCATCTGTTTCAACGGTTGAAACAGCGGCGGGAATTACGGCAGGCGGAAAAACCGGTTTAACCTCTGTAATAACAGGCTTATTGATTTTATCATCGCTTTTCTTCATGCCTTTTATTAAACTCGTACCGGATTCAGCGATTGCACCAATCCTCATTATTATCGGAGGGCTGATGCTGTCCAATATTGTAAACATCGACTTTACAGATTTTACCGAAGCATTCCCTGCATTTCTCGTGATCATTATGATTCCGTTAACTTACAGTATTGTCGATGGAATTGCTTTTGGATTTATCGCTTACCCGCTGGTAAAGCTTTTTACAAATAAACAAAAACAACTTTCACTATCAATCTTTATTATATCTTTCTTGTTCTTAACCAACTTCCTTTTGCACTTTGTTGGATAAGACATAAAAAGCAGAGGGCCTCCCCTCTGCTTTTTATACTCTATAAATTTTTTAAATGATTCACCTAGACAACAAAAGTTAATTAGTTACAGATGCGTATTCCCTCTTTTTAGTCAGCGGGCGATCTAATAATTTTTCCCCGAATAACGAGCCCATAAGAGCTACTGCCACTTGAGCTGTTTTATTTTTTTCATCAAGAATCGGGTTTACCTCCACAAATTCTGCTGAAGTAATGATTTCAGCATCTGCTAACATCTCCATCGCTAGATGACTTTCGCGGTAACTAATTCCTCCGAGTACAGGAGTTCCAACACCTGGACATTCGTTTGGATCGAGTCCATCTAAATCTAATGATAAGTGTACGCCATCGGTATCTTTTAGATAATCGATGGTTTCTTCCATCACTTTTGTCATCCCCAGCTTATCGATTTCGTGCATTGTGTACACTTTAATTCCGATCTCCTTAATTAGATCCTTTTCACCATCATCAAGGTCTCTTGCTCCAATAATGACCACATTCTCAGGTTTAATTTTTGGATCGTACCCGCTGATATTCGTAAGAGATGGATGTCCGATTCCTAAACTAGCGGCCAGCGGCATTCCATGAATGTTACCGGAAGGAGACGTTTCCTCTGTGTTCAGATCCCCATGCGCATCATACCAAATGACACCTAGATTGTTATAATGACGAGCTACCCCTGCCAGCGTTCCAATGGCAATACTATGGTCCCCTCCAAAAATTAACGGAAACTCATTTCTTCTGATGATGTTGTCTACTTTTTCCGATAAGTCCTGACTTGCTTTCACCACGGCCTCTAAGTTTTTCAAGTTGGTATGTGTGGCAGTAGTTCTCTCCGGAGGTGCAATGTCAATGTTGCCAAGGTCTGTTACCGTGTGGCCTATTTTTTCTAACCGTTCCACGACACCGGCGTAACGAATGGCACTTGGCCCCATATCTACCCCGCGCCTTGATTGCCCTAAATCCATCGGTACCCCTAAAATCGAGATGTTCTTCTCCATGATCATGACCTCCATTATCAATATAATAATATTCTAATCTTTTAAAATTGTTTGAATCAACTAGGCTAACAACCTTTATATATATTCACAAATGACCTACTTACAAGAGTCTGGTGATGTGTATAAAAGATAGATAGAACCTAACTTTAAGGTGTACGAGGCGCACTTTATTCCATTAAACTACTGAATGATTTTTTGTATTTTTATAAATCTATCATGGTTTGTTAGAGGTTCAACCCCCTTATTTTTACAATATTTTTTTTTATAGTTGGCATTTTACCTTTATAGGAAATTGTAGGAAAACTCAATCAATATTTGTTTTTCAGAAATGAGGATGGGTTTATGATTGATTGGAAAACCATTAATGAAGAAGGTTTGTTAGTAGCCCACAACGGCAAAGGATTTTCCAAACTTGCCGGTAGTAAAATCTGTGGGATTCTTTTATGTAGGTACCAATGGTAGAAAATCATCTAGATTTCACCTCTGGCATTGCCACAGAAAATACAAGACACAGACATCCAAAAGTGGTTGTCGTAATCAAAGATCAAGTAGACCAATTAGCTCATGGCCCTATCGGGATCATTAATTGCGGGTCGATAATTATCTTCGCCAAAAATTGAAAGCAATTTTACCGGAACAATAAGATAGTTTTTTCTTTGGGAATAGCGGGGACAGAAGCGCTTGAGGGCGCAGTAAAATTAGCCAGACATGTAACTAAGAGATCTTGTGTCGTTTCTTTCCTTGGCGGATTCCATGGAAGAACGATGGGATCCCTTAGTCTAACGACCTCTAAAAGTAAGTACAGACGTTATCTACCGGTTGGAACGAATATGACATATCAATTGCCTTAAGCTCAAATACGGAAACACCAGAAGGATTAGACCACGATGAATATTGGTCAGAGTATGTTGAAAAAGACTTTGAACGCTTATTTAATCATCAAGTTGCTCCGGATGAAGTTGCAGCGGTTATTTTAGAACCTGTACTCGGAGAAGGCGGTTATGTTATCCCGGCAAGAGCCTAGCTGCAAAAAATCAGGGAAATCTGTAACCATCACGAATTTTGTTAATCTTTGATGAAGTTCAAACCGGTTTTGGCCGGACAGGAGACTGGTTTGCAGCCAACCGCTTTGGGGTAACTCCGGATATCATGGCGATCGCCAAAGGGATTGCAAGCGGGTTACCTCTCAGTGCAACCGTTGCTTTACAAGAGTTAATGGAACAATGGGCCATTGGCAGCCACAGTACAACATTTGGCGGAAATTCAGTCGCTTGTGCGGCTGCATGTGCAACGATTGATGTTTTAAAAGACGAAGGTTTGGTTGAAAATGCTAGAATATTAGGAGACTATGCATTAAAAAAATTAATAGATTTGAAAGAAAAACACCCTGCCATTGGAAATGTCCGGGGTAATGTCATTCACGTCTTGCTCGGCTGGTCCGTGATTCCTTCTGTGTTTATTGGCGGGGGAATTGTCCTGTTTTATACGATTCTAGGCGGGGATGTGGAGCATTACCTTAACCGATATTATTCAATTTGCGGGGATGACCTTCGGTGTATTCTTTATCATTAGCACGGTCATTGTTAATATTTTATAATACAATAGGTAATACATTAGGGAGGCTTTAAAAATGGACAAATTTATGGAACGAGCAGTTGAACTAGCATTAGAAAATATTCTCAGCGGCGGTCAACCTTTTGGCGCCGTGCTTGTAAAAGATAATAAGATTATTGCTGAAGGTGTAAATGAACTGCACAAATCGTACGATGTCAGTGGACATGCGGAATTACTGGCTATCCGGCGTGCGCAGCAGGAATTAAAAACGAACGATTTATCAGGTTATACCATCTATGCTAGCGGCGAACCTTGTCCCATGTGCCTATCAGCGATGTACTTTGCTGGAATCGAAAAGGCCTTTTATTGCCAGCCCGTAGAGAATGCTTTTGAAGTAGGATTAGAGAGATCAAAAATAATCTATGCTGAGCTTCAAAAACCGAAGGCAGAACGCCTGCTTTCGATGGTACAAATACCGTTGAATGAAGGACAAGAAAATCCAATGAAGCTTTGGAAAAGCAAACTCACCAAGAAAGATAATGACAAAAGCTCCAGGGTCTAAGGGCTGGATCTAGACCATTCTCAATGTAAAAACAATACTTACCTTGGAACAAAGATGAAAGAGAATTGACCACTTTAAACAATATATTCGTCTCTAAATTGATAGGGAAACCATGATGAAAGAAGCCTTTCTTCTATAGAAACAGCCTAGAGAACATTTCTTTCGTTTCCTTAATCGTTTTGTCCGCTAGAATCAGGCTAGAGGACATCTCTATCGTTTCCTAGATTTGTTTTTGTCCGTTAGAATCCGTCTAGAGGACATTTCTTTCGTTTCCTTGATTCGTTTTGTCCTCTAGAACAAGTCTTACACTTCTAACCAATAAATAAAAGACCACTGAGTTCAAACTCAGTGGCCCCTGCCTCTTAAAAAATACTAATCTCTATCCAGCAAAGAAGCCCCTGCAATTCCAGGATGCGTCATTTCATATGGATCCAGAATCAAATTCAGCTCTTCTTCTGTCAGCACATCGTATTTCAAACAGAGGTCCCGAATAGGCATACCGCTTAAAATAGCCTCTCTAGCAATCCGAGCCGCTACTTCATAACCAATATGAGGATTAACAGCGGTAATCAATCCAGCACTCTTTTCTACATACTCTTTTAGTCTTTCTTCATTTGCTTTTATTCCTTTTAAACAATTCTCTGTAAAAGTACGGAAAGCATTATTCATGATGCTGATAGATTGAAGAAGATTAAATACCAGAACAGGCTCCATCACATTCAATTCAAGCTGGCCAGCTTCTGATGCAAGGCAGATCGTATGGTCATTGCCAATTACTTGGAATGCTACCTGGTTAATCAGTTCCGGTAAAACAGGATTTACTTTTCCTGGCATGATGGAAGAACCCGGCTGTCTCGCAGGTAATGTGATTTCACCCAAGCCCGCTCTAGGTCCCGATGCCATTAATCTCAAGTCATTAGCGATTTTTGACATGTTCATCATACAAACCTTCAATGCCGCTGATACTTCTGTGTAGGCATCGGTATTTTGCGTCGCATCGACAAGATGTTCCGCACCCGTCAGCGGCAGGCCGCTGATGTTTTTTAGATGTTTTACCACCGATTCAATGTATCGCGGGTCAGCATTTAGTCCAGTTCCGACGGCTGTTGCCCCCATGTTCACTTCATATAGATGCTGGCGTGATTGTTTAATCCGCTTAATATCCCGTTCAATTGCCCGGCTATAGGCTTCAAATTCCTGCCCAAGGCGAATTGGTACAGCATCCTGAAGGTGGGTGCGTCCCATTTTAATAACATGGTTAAATTCCCCTGCCTTTTGCTGGAAAACTTTATGCATTTCGTCCATCGTTTCTAACAATTTTTCCAATAGCTTTAAAACTGAAATATGAATCGCTGTTGGAAAGGCATCGTTCGTGGATTGTGACATATTGACATGGGTATTAGGACTGCAGTGGAAATAATCCCCTTTTTCTTTCCCTAATAATTCAATCGCACGATTGGCAATGACTTCATTTATATTCATGTTAATCGAGGTTCCTGCTCCGCCTTGGATTGGGTCAACGATGATTTGATCATGCCATTTGCCTTCAAGCATTTCATCTGCCGCCTTCACGATGTTCTCACCAATGCCGGAATAAAGTTGTTTGGTATCCATATTCGCAAGCGCAGCCGCTTTTTTTACCATGGCCATCGCCTTAATTAATTCTTCATGGATTCGGTACCCTGTGATAGGAAAGTTTTCAACAGCACGCAGTGTTTGAATTCCGTAATAGGCTTCAGCTGGGACTTCCTTAGATCCGAGAAAATCTTTTTCAGTTCGCATTTGGCTATTTGTAATTGACATTTTCATTCGCTCTCCTCTATTTAAGCAAACACTAATCTGGGTTTATTAATCTATTTCAACTGATTTCAGTGTTAAATCTCCGGCCAATGGAGTTTCGATGATCTCCTTAACCTGTGCTATAGAATCAGTTTGTCCAAGCGCCCACATTAATTTGGCTACGATGGCTTCTGTGTTCATATCGCCAGATAAAATAACTTGATGCTGCGCTACCTTACGTCCAACTTCATATAGAAGCAGGTCTTCCCCTTCTTCCAAGCATTGGGTCGTGATGACGACAGCCACTCCATTTTCGGTAAGCTCTTGTACCTTCGGAAGCAGGTTCCTTCCTTCAAAAGGCAATCCCCCGTTTCCAAAGCTTTCGATAATAATTCCCTTATATAACTCTTTTAAACAATCAAATATCTCTGGCTTTGTACCAGGATACAATTTCATTAGGAATACATCTGTACACAAATTAATATTTAATGACAGGGGTTTTGTGGCAGGCATAGGTTTCCAATGATATTTTACTTCATGTTTGTTCACATAAGCAACATAAGGATGGTTGATACTTTCAAACGCATCATAGCTTTTTGTCCTCATTTTAACAGCTCTTGTTCCGAGAATCACACGTCCGTCAAAAACGACAAAAACCCCGCCAATGTCTTCGCAGGCAAACCGAAGGGCATCCGCAACATTTTTCTTGGCATCCGTTTTGCTGAAGCTGATCGGAACCTGTGATCCAGTTAATACAACTGGTTTTTCTAGGCCTTGAAGCATATAAGAGAGCGCAGAGGATGTATATGCT
This sequence comes from Neobacillus sp. Marseille-Q6967, assembly GCF_946151075.1. Lineage (GTDB taxonomy): Bacteria > Bacillota > Bacilli > Bacillales > Cytobacillaceae > Neobacillus. The sequence continues at coordinate 507,197 of NZ_CAMGZB010000001.1, forward strand.
AACGTATCCGTTCCATGTGTAATAACGAAGCCGTCGTAATCATGATAATGTGTATAGACGGAATCAGCGATGATTTTCCATTGTTCTGGTTGTAAATTAGTACTATCAATATTCATTAAGATTTTACCGTCAATTTTTATATCAGCTGATGATTCTGGCAAGTAATGAAGCAATTCTTCAACAGATAATCCCGGAACAAGTCCCTCATTTTTGTCTACAGAAGCAATCGTTCCGCCGGTAGCAAGCAATAAAATTTTCTTCATAAGCAACATCTCCATCGAGAGAAAATAGTAATTTTTCCGCAAAACGCGTATTTATAATAGTAATTATAGACTCTTACTCTAAAAAATCAAGATATCGTGCACGAACTGCGTACTTTTTTTATAGTCTAGTTTATCTTACTATGTTATAATTGGGCCAATAAGTTAATAAATGGAGTTTGAGAATATGCTAGAACGTTTATCAGAGTTAAGAAAAGAGCGAAAGTGGTCCTTGCAAGATACTGCTGATCAACTTGGAATAGCCAAAAGCACCTATGCGGGGTATGAATCTGGGTACCGTGAGCCCTCTCTTCAATCGTTATCACAAATGGCAGATCTATTTGAGACCACGGTTGATTTTTTATTGGGAAGGACCAAAGAGGATCGGGATCCATTAGAAATTACAAATCTAATAGAAAATCAGGAACACAAACTTTCAGCCGATGGAGAGGTTTTGTCACCAGATGAACTCATCGATTTTATTGCCTTTGTACGGATGAAAAGGGTTTTGAAGAAGCAAGAAATAACCGGTGAAAATTCAATTGCTATAGAAGGATAAAAAAAATAGCCAGATGGTTTCCATCATGGCTATTTTTTATTAAGACTCCCTAAAATTAATTACTAAACTTTTTAAAAAGTAATGTTGCATTATGGCCGCCAAATCCTAATGAGTTCGATAAAACGACTTCTATATCTTTCTTCTTAGCCAGGTTTGGAACATAATCTAAATCAAGTTGTTCGTCAGGTGTTTCATAATTAATGGTTGGAGGGATGATTCCTTCCTTAATCGCTAAGAGAGAAAAGATCGCCTCAATGGCACCGGTTGCTCCGAGCAAGTGTCCTGTCATCGATTTGGTGGAACTGACAGAAAGAGTATAAGCATGTTCTTTAAAAACCTCTTTGATGGCTAATGTTTCATACAAATCATTATAATGAGTAGATGTGCCATGAGCATTGATATAGTCAACTTGTTCTGGTGCGATTCCAGCATCCTCTAAGGCCAGTCTCATCGCTCGCTGGGCCCCTTCTCCTTCTGGTGCCGGAGTTGTAATGTGATGGGCATCACCCGTTGCACCGTACCCGACTACCTCTCCATAGATATGAGCTCCTCGGGCTAATGCATGTTCTAATTCTTCTAATACAACAATCCCAGCGCCTTCCCCGATGACAAATCCATCGCGGTTCTTATCAAACGGACGGCTTGCTGTATTAGGATCAGGATTTTTTGAAAGAGCGGTCATATTGGAAAATCCTGCGACGGTCATTTCAGTTATCGTTGCTTCGGTTCCGCCCGCAATGATCATTTCCGCATCCCCTTTTTGAATAACGCGGAAGGCATCACCGATAGAATTGGCCCCAGATGCACATGCTGTAACCGAGCAATTGTTGATCCCTTTCGCTCCAATTTCGATAGAGACTTGGCCAGCCGCCATATCTGGGATAAACATCGGAATAGTAAACGGGTTCACTCTTCTCTGACCTTTTTCAATAAATTTCCGATGCTGTTCCTCGAACTCACCTAAACCGCCAATACCTGACCCAATCCAAACCCCGACTCGTTCCGGCTGAATATCTTCACCGATTTGAATTCCTGCATCCTTCACAGCCATTTTACTTGCAGCAACTGCAAACTGACTGTAACGGCCCATTCTTCTCGCTTCTTTTTTATCCATAAATTCTTCTGGGGCAAAGCCTTTTACTTCCGCAGCAATTTTGACATCAACTTTTTCAATATCGAAGGTTGCCGGGCCAATACCGGATACTCCATTTTTGATATTATTCCATGATGTGAAAGCATCATTCCCCAAAGGAGTGACCGCTCCAATACCTGTAACAACGACTCTTCTTTTCATATAATGCTCTCTCCCATTCATTGTTCAAAGTTATCACATACTCTTCATACACCGGCTTTTCCTACTATTAAATATCATTCTATTTTATCTAAATAATTGAGATTGGACAAATCAATTGAGTCAAAAAGAACAATGTATTTCTTGGAACTATAAAGTTTTAAAACCTAATAATATAACTTCCTAATATAAAAATAGCCTTGTAAACAGTGATCGGCACTGTTCACAAGGCTATATTCTCTAGTTTCTGAAACTCTAATTTCACTCATGGCCATTTCTATGTTTAGGCATAAGGATAATCGACTTAAATAAATCTCCATCCACTTGAATGATAAATTTCCCCTTTTGGTTATCAATCAGACTTCTCGCAATAGACAGGCCTAAACCGCTTCCTTGACTGGTTCGGGATTCGTCGCCTCTTTTGAAACGCTCCATTAATTCGTCTGCTGAGATATTTAGCTCATAGGCTGAAATGTTTTTGAATGTGAGTTGTATTTCGTGTCCTATATCCTCGATATCAATATAGACTCTTGACCCTTTAAGAGCATATTTAAAGATATTGGATAATACATTCTCTATTGATCTCCACAATAATTTACCATCCGCTGTAACGAATACCTTATCCTTAGGAGCATTTAACTTAAAGTCTAAATCCGAGTCTTCTATTTTATCATTGAGTTCTCCCAACCCTTGAGTCACTAACGAGACGATATCAATTCGTTCCAACTGAACCGGGATACTGCCGCTGGAGGCCTTTGCTGCTTCAAATAAATCATCGGTTAATACTTTTAGCCTTTGAGATTTTTGGTCCAGTACTTCGATATATTCTTTTGCCTTTAAAGGGTCTTCTTCTGTTTTTAATAAATCAACATACGTGATAATCGAAGTCAAAGGAGTTCTAATGTCGTGTGACACATTGGTGATAAGCTCCGTTTTTAACCGCTCACTTTTGAGTTCACTTTCAACTGCTTTATTCAAACCATCTGTAATGCTATTAATATTCGAAGCAAGTCTTGCAAACTCTCCTTTGCCTCCCACAAGGATGTTATGCTGGATATCTCCATCCTTTATTTTCTCTACTCCTTCTTGTATTGCCGTAAACGCCTTGACCCGCTTAAAGGCAAACCAAGCTGCAAACCCTATGGTTACCGGAAAAATAAAGAACGTTGCCGCCACTAAGAGTGGATATCCTATGACGATCAATACCGTCTTTACCCCGACACTCCCACTGTCATATACATTTTTAATAAATTTAATGATTTGATAAATTACCGTAAAAATCAGGGTGTGCTTAAAGAACGTTCTATTTTTGAGGTGCCTCACCATTGATAACACTAGCACAAACCCTGGGGCTGCAATTAAAAGCGTAATCGGAATGACGATCTTATCGATGTTTTGAAAATTAACACCATCCATCAATCCTACCCAAAGTGTCATAAGTCCAATGCAGAGCAGCAAATTCAAATCAATATACAGTTTATCGATTGATTGTAGGTGAACCTCCCGATCGGTAAAAGATTTTCTCCCAATCACGACTGCTAAATATCCAAATGTCAAAATAAATGCTGTTAGAAATGCTAGTAATCTAGAAAGACCTTTTTCTGCGATCGCTTTATCTTGTTTCCATTCCTGGATTTTTTGATTTAAAAACTCCTCCGGAAAAGCTACATAGACAACGGCATTGCTGCTCGGATCCAACCCATCCAGGATTTCATCCATCCATGGTAAGTATTCATTTTCATTTACTTCTTCTGGATATACCTCTCGTTTATACTCCTCAAATATCATATAGGATGGATAGGATTTAAACTGCTGGTTTTCTTTCATTGAGGTGTTTGAATACACATTTTCACCATCACTGGCATAATATAACGGGCCTTCGACCTTCGCTAAGTTTTGCAGGATAACATGAAATTCTTTTAATTCATTCCTAATCAGTTTATTCCTTGCAGCGGATAGCTTATCTGCGTAAACCTCTTTAAACTTTTTATAGTTTTCATCTTCACTTGCATTAGGATTATAATCTCTGGAGTGAACTTGAAAATCAGAATATAAGTTATCTTCTTCGGCTCGTAATTCCTCTTCATTTATTGTGCCGCCATTTAGTATATGTTCTTCATTCTTAAATTCACCTATGAGTCTTGTCAGGCCGACGACGATTTTTTCACTTTCACGTATATAAGCTTCACTGTGGTAGTAGTCTTCTTCAAAGACTGTTCCAAACTCTCCATCACTTTCTATTTCAACATCGGCAAAATTTTTAACTATACCCGTAAAACAGGTAACCATTAAGATAAAAACAATCGCTTTCGTCATGATTGAGTGGCTATACTTTTTCCACTTTATATCCAACTCCCCACACCACCTTTAAGTATTTTGGCTCTTTCGGATTGATTTCGATTTTCTCTCTGATTTTTCGAATATGAACAGATACCGTATTTTCCGGACTAAAGGCTGTTTCATTCCATACCTTTTCATAGATTTCCTCAATGGAAAATACTCTGCCGGTATTGGCAGTCAGAAGCTTTAAGATTTTATATTGTACCGGTGTAAGATGGACAGCTTCGCCATCGACCGTGATCGTTTTGCTTTCATCATCAATCACGAGCCCTCCGGTTTGATACACATTTTGCTTGGTTTCAAGCCCTCCAAACGTTGTATATCTGCGCAGCTGTGATTTCACCCTTGCCATCAGCTCTAACGGATTAAAAGGCTTGGTGATATAGTCATCCGCTCCGATATTTAATCCTAAGATTTTGTCATAATCCTCCGATTTGGCAGACAGCATGATGAGTGGAATTTTATGATCTTCTCTAATCTTCATCGTTGCTCTTATTCCATCCAATTTCGGCATCATAATATCCATGATAATTAGGTGAATTTCCTCTGCTGCGATGATATCGATCGCTTCTAATCCGTCAGCTGCTTTGAGTACCCGATAACCTTCATTTTCCAAGTAAATTCCGATCGCATCCACAATCGCCTTATCATCATCACAAACCAATATGTTCATAGAAATTCACTCCCTCTTAAATCACTTGGCTATCATCTCTCCCCTATCTTGTTCGATATAAGACCATGATACCCATCAAATCTTAACAAACCTATTATGTAAATCTTAAGATTTTCTTAATGTAAAAAAACCAACTAGAAACTAGCTGGTTTTATGAGAAAAAGTATTATTTAATGTATTTCTTCAATTCTTGCAATTGCCATTCTCTTTCTATGGTGATTCTATTCTTTAAGATGTCTTTGATTTAGCCGCCTTTTTGTAGCGATACTTTTGTCTTTTACTAATTTGTTGATCCAGCCAGCCGACCATATCCCCTAAGAATTTTTCCCTTCCTGATTCATCAAACGGGCGATGTTTTGCTAGAGGGTACTCAAATAATTGTTTTTCGCTGGAAGCAGTCTGTTCAAAAAAATCCCGTAGCTTTGTTGGCGGTGTAATTTTGTCTTCCAGTCCATATTGTAATAAAAGCGGCAGAGTAATAGACTGTGCATTGTTACTCACTCGTGATATGGTCTGTAACAATCCGCGTCCCAATCCTGGTGTAATGGTATTATGACGCAGACCATCCGAATAGAATTTTATATAATTAGGTGACTTCTTCCGGCCGAACTGAGTTTTATTAATGCTATAGTCCGGTTTAATAGCACCCATTAAGGTGATACCCATTCGCTCTATGAATGTTGCTTCATAGGAGAGTGCTGGTGAAATGGCGATAATCCCCGAAAGGCCTTCACTATAATCCAAAGAATAATCCAAAGTAATTAATCCGCCAATACTATGTCCCGCAATATATAAAGGAAATTCAGGATGCTCGATTGAAACCCTCTTTCGAAACTCGTGCAAATCTCCTCTGAATTCACTCCATTTTCTGATATATCCCCTTTTACCAGCACTATTTCCATGACCGCGTAAATCATAGGCATAAACGATATATCCATTTTTCACAAGACTTTCCGTAATGTTCTTCATCCCGCCGCTATGGTCACCATGTCCATGTACTACTATTACTACTGCCTTTGGAGCCCCTGCCGGCTTCATTACACGAAAAAATAATTCGGCAGCATCGACACCAGTAAATGTCCCTGTTGTCATTGTACGTAATCCTCCTGATGTATACATATAACTGTATCATTATCTTAGTTTTAATTTATTATAAATCAAATTGATCACTTATCCATTGTTTTTACTCACACTTAAATTCTAAATCCTAAGGCTTTGATTTAATACGAAACAAAGTGATTCCCGAGCAGGAAATTTCTATATTTCAAATCGGTCGAATCCTTCTAAATAGCTATATTATCCCAAAAATAAAATTTAGAATAAGCCCTTTTCTTTATAACCCGCCAAGATGAAGATATATTATTAACCATTGTTGAATATATATATTGAAAATACATTTTCACTGGAAAGGGGAGTTTCTTCTTATGGACATCTGCATTTCTTGTGGAAAAGAACTATCGTTACCGGAGAGAAACCGGACTGAATGCTGGGAGTGCAGGGATACGACAACGGAGGCTTACGCAGAAGAAGATTAGTTTAGTCCTAATAAAGTCCTTATAAATAGAGACACCACTCCAATCGGACTGGTGTCTCTTCTTTATTCTCTTTAATGATTCCCAAAATATGGTATGTATTTTAACAACCTCTTCATTCTCCTTATTCATTTTTCTTCTATCGTACCTGAATCAGCTTGACATGCAACTTGTAAGTTGATATTAATAAGACGAAAGGAGAGGAAAAAATTGTCTACTAATAGCTTTGTTTATGATATTTACATCGCTACAACACCGGAACAGCTTTGGAACGCTTTAACCAGCAGCGAGTATACGGAGAAATACTTCTTTGGGAGTAAAATTCAATCCGATTGGCAAGAAGGCTCGACGGTTACCTACTCAAGGAATGGACAAGACACGGATTTCGGGAAAATACTCATTTGCAAACCGCATCGTTTACTCTCTTTCAGTTGGAACATGGTGGGGGACTCAACACCCCGCGAGCAGCCGTCACGGGTCACTTTTCGACTCCAGCCAATGGGAGATTCAACGGTAAAGCTGACACTCAAGCATGATAATCTTGCTGTTACTGACTTAGTATATGAAGAAAATACTTTTCAAGGACTTAATAATGGATGGCCTGCTATCTTAAGCAATCTGAAAAGTTTACTTGAAACGGGCCGAACCTTACCGCCAATCGTGGTTTAAGAGAGGAATTGATTTTATATGGAAATTACGACGAAATTTAGGATTGATAAGCCGGCAAATGTGGTGTTTGAGGCGATTGCAGACCCTGAAAAGATGGGTAATTATTGGTTTTCATCCGGAACGGATAGAATTGAACAAGGGAAGACGATTACTTGGCGATATGATGAGTACAATGCCGAAGGAAAAATAAAGGTATTGGAAGTCGAGGAAAACAAGAAAATTGTATTTTCCTGGGGCGAAGAAGGTCAAGAAACAGTAGTCACTATTACACTTGAAGAGGCGGATTCTGCGAGTACCATTATTAAAGTAACGGAATCAGGCTTTCAAGAAGACCACCCCGAACTCGTACATATCCTGGTCGATCAAAAAGGCGGCTGGGTGTATATGCTCTCCTGCCTGAAAGCTTACTTGGAAAATGGAGTTCATACATTAAGAGCATCATTGATTCATTAATTTTTGTATGAAAGAGCCTTTGGGGCTCTTTTTAATATTCTTTAGGGGAGGTTCACACACCTTTTTCACCTATAATCAGAATCATTTTTAAGGCAGAATCCCCCGACTAATCCCACCTATTTTATTTTTAAAAGCAGTTTCTTTATTAAAGGAGTTGTTTGGTCAGGCAATTCGTTTACATGAAAGAATCCCGCATCAATTGTTTCGATTCCATCAATTTTAATGTTCCTGCTTTTTATATCCCTTGAAATATAAGCGATCGTAACAGGATAAAATTCATCTCCGTTTGCCAGCTTTCGAAAATACTGCTTCCCCGAATAAACTTCTACTAACAGAAGCTCGCCAATTTCAACGCCGGTCTCTTCGAAAACTTCTCTTCTTGCTGCTTCCTCTGCAGATTCCTCTAATTCTAAAAGCCCTCCTGGAAGTCCCCAAACTCCCTCTGGTCTTTTTTGCAAAAGGATTCTTCCCTCTTCATCGATGACCCCCACTACCGCACCTACTAAAATCAGCGGCCGGGTCCCAATAAGTTCTCGTAATTCATCAATATAGCCCATTTACGCATCCTCCAAAATTCATATACTAAACATTTCGCAACAAACAGTAAAAATCCTCCAAATTCTTTGGAGGAACATCAGTCAATCCATTATGTTAAAAAGAATTTTTGCTATATCACTATTTTCGATTCTTCCGCTAAACAGGCTCCGATGGAGACCGTAGGCATAAATGGGAACATCCTCACCCGTATGACCTTTTGTTGTCCAGCCGGTGCTGGAATAATCATTTATCATGTTGATGAGAAGCTGGCGTGTATCTTCCACTTCCATTTCTAACGACGCCTGTAGACTGTTCAAATCCTCCTCGTATAGAGGGAAGTGAATGTGATGCCTGATCTTTAAAATATCTTTTGTTCGATGAAGGTCTTCTGCTATGACGGCAGGTGTCGATGTGATGGCTTTGATTACACCAGGATTCCATTTATAGTTTCCATTTCGGTCGATGCTCATCCCTCCGGTTGAATGGTCGGCAGTAGCAATGACAATCGTATCTTCTCGGTGCCGCGCAAATTCAATCGCCTCTTTAAATGCTGCCTCAAAATCCTTCACTTCACTCATGGCCCCTACAATATCATTATCATGCCCTGCCCAGTCGATTTGGCTTCCCTCCACTAATAAAAAGAAACCTTTTGAGTTTTGCTTTAACCGCTGGAGAGCCGCTTTTGTCATCTGCGACAGAGATGGAATAGTCGAGTCACGGTCTATCTGTTTCGGCAGTTCAACCGGGGCAAACAAGCCTAACAATTTCTCATTTTTATTAGAGATTAGTTCTTGTAAATCTGTTACATATCCGTAGCGACTATAAACAAACTCTTCTATTAGATTCCGATCTTTGCGGCAAAAATAGGACGTTCCTCCACCAAGCATTACATCAATCTTATACTTCCCTTCAATCCGTTCATCTAGATAATCATCAGCAATTTGATTATATTGCTCTCTGTTTTCATTGTGTGCGGCAAACGCCGCCAAAGTAGCATGATTGATTTGACTAGTCCCAACTAATCCAGTCGATTTACCTCTGTATTTCGCAAATTCTAAAACCGTCAGAACAGGTTCTTTATCAATATTTAACCCAAGCGCTCCGTTATAGGTTTTATAACCGGTGGCTAGTGCGGTACCTGCTGCTGCTGAATCGGTAATATTGCAATCCGTATCTAAAGAATAAGTAGATTGGGAGCCAACGAAGTATTCATCAAAAATAGTAGGGTTCATGAACCCTTTCCGGGAATGATGATTAAAATACCGGAGGCCCGTCGTATACGAAAAACCCATCCCATCACCAATCAATAAAATTACATTTTTCACTTTCTTTGTTTCTTTATTTTGAGTATGAATAATAGGATAATAAGTATCCAAACTTAGATCATTTAGCAGAACGGTGGAATTCAACAATTGTTAACAGCACCTTTCTTTTTACATATATTTTCTAAGCATTTTAAACCTCAGTGATACTCCTTTTATAACATACATTTAAAGGAAACAATCTTTAGATACAAGAACTTTACAAAAACTCTAAATCTATTTAATAGTTGAATTTGCTTGATGGAAATTTGTAAAAATAAAAAAAGAACCAAGTTTTGAAATGCTTAGTTCTTTTACGTATGATTATGCGGTTGTGCTTAAAGACCTTACTGCCAGGACTTCATAAATGTCGGTTGCTCTTAAATGAAATAAATCATGCAGCTCTACTAGTGAGGCAATCGTTTCTAGTTTTGATGCCATTTGGTTATAAATGGGCCCCTGGTTCACTGTCCTTAAATACCGAAGTTCGATCTCCCAAGACCTAAAGGTATCTGGGTCCCTTACTTTTGCGAAAACATTGTAGTTCTTTAACGCTCTCGTTGAGTTTTTATTTAAAAACTCAACTGATAAGGCAACATGCCGCTCATCCACGTAGCATATTTGTGAAAATGAGGCATCAACCGGTTCTTCTCCATCTTGGGATGCAATATAAATATGACCTGGATAGACACCTTCTAGCGCATGTTTTATTTGATCTGGAAGGACAATATTATTCAACCTTTTCACCTGCCTGATTCATTTCAAAACCTGTCATTCAATGAATCCACTATACTCAAAATTCACTCTCAAAAACAATATCACTTCACTCTCAAAAATACAGAATAATCTCATGTTCCCGTGATTACATATATGTATGGAGGTGTAACATGAAATTAAAATCAATGCTTTCTAACGTAGAACGCCGTTACTTTGTTGGACGGGAGAAAGAATTATACCTAATGCAAAAACATGCTGCAGGCAAATGGAAATGGCCGTGGCTGCATATATACGGTCAAAGCGGAATCGGTAAATCAACGATCCTTCAACAGTTTATGATAAAGCCAGGAACCGATCATATTTATTTTGTCGATGGCAGCAAAACGATTTTTCAAAAAGAGGATGTTTTGGCTCAATTATCCAAGCAACTCAAACATACAGATCAACTTGATTCGATGGAGCTGGATTCAGAAAAAATTGCGAAAGAAATGATCCGCCAATCGCAGCTTGATGGATGCGGAATTATGATTATCATGGATGCATTTGAAAACTGGCGTTCTGTGGAAGACTGGCTGGCAGAATGGCTTGGGCAGCTGGAGGATTCTGTGCGAATCATCTCCGCCGGCAGGCACCCGCTTACAGGAAGCTGGCTCCGGTCTGGATGGGCAAGTATGATTTATTCGCTGCAGCTCCCTTCACTGACCCCAGTGGAAGTCGATCAATATGCCAATAATCGCGGATTAACGAATGCAGACTCCAAGCTGCAATTGTTCCAATTTTCACGAGGCAACCCCCTGGCTATGACACTTGCCGCCGAAACGATTCTAAGAGGAAATCACCGAAAGTCCATTGCCCGGGAGGAAAAATTCGAACTGATTGCTGTATTGATGGAGGAATTGCTTTGTGAGCTTCCAAGCTCAGTGCGGAAATTGTTTGAGGCCGCATCTGTATTTTGGCGATTTAACGAGGAACGAATTGGATCGGTATTGAAGGAAGACATTGATCCTCTGGCTTTTAGAAAATTGACCAGTATGCCGTTCGTTTTTTTAAAAGAAGACAGCTGGATGATTCATGATGCGGTAAGGTCTTGGGCATTAGAAGATATCATGCTTAGAAAACCACAGACCTATGAACAAATGCGGCAGAGAGCACTCACTCATATTCGACTGGAAGAACAACAAAATCTACTTCTTCGGCAAAAACTCCATTTGGATAAAATGAGCTTACACCAAAATCCGCTTGTGCGAAATATCTGTTTTTCCGGGCATTTAGATGAGGTCGAAATTCGCGAATGCCGAGAACGGGATCTCCCGGCCATCAAAGACTTATATACAAGATACCTAGATTTTGCCTCAGGTGCGGCCCCCGGGGAAAGGCATATGGCAGATCTTATTTACCCGGTCTGGCAGGCAGATCCCTCATCCTATATTACGTTTTGGAAGGCAGACGAGCTGATTGCCTTTTTCGGAAAAGTTCCTCTCCATAAGAAAATGCTGGGTGTGCTGGCGCAAGAACCATTGCTGAAGCCTTTCCTTAGTGGATGGAAGCCGACTCCAAAGTCCTATTTACTCTGTTTTATGGGGATTGAGCCGGAATTGGCGGAAAAAACACGTTCTTATATTTTAAACACAATGTTGAATCATTTTTCTCTTTCAGAATGGATACTGGATTTCACTTGTTTAAAAGAATGGTTTCCTGTATTTGAGCTGTGCGGATTTGACCGTGCGGCTTGGGCGGATGCTACAACAGAATGGGGTACAGAATACCGGGCTTTTATTCTCGATCTTACTCAGGAGGATTTTTTAACGAAGCTGGATCGTTGTTTATCGAAACATCCGCCTGTTGTTCCCGTCACTCCCATTGATCCTGCACAACACCTCTTAGAATTTAAGACCATACTCAAGGAATTGCCAACTCTCCCGAGAAATCCACTGCTGATTGAAAAGTTTGCTCAATTATTTCCGCATCGAGTGATATGGGACCAAGAGGATCCAGCTAAGGCAGGCACTCAAATCCAAAAAGAGTTAATGAAGTTGATTAATCAAATAGGAGAGGGAAATGAACGGAATGCAACACTTAGCAGCATCCTGAAATACACCTATGTTCAAGGGCTCCGTCCCCAAGAACGAGTTGCCGAGCGCTTCAACCTTTCCATGGCAACCTACTACCGGCACCTGAACAAAGCCATCGAACTCCTCTATCAATCCTGCCAGAACTAGTGTTTCGACAAACTCCGGGCAGTGACAGGCACCTTTGGTGCCTGTTTTCATTATTCACAAAAATTACATTATATTGTTCAAATTTATTGATGTTTACAAGGTATAATACGAATTGTTGACCCCTACTTCCCCAGATTTACCTCTCATGTGTCTCCATAAAAACTTCAGAAAGCAGGATGATCATTTTATGAGGAACAGAAATCAAGGTAATGGTAAAAAACGAATACCGGAAATCAGTTTAAGGGTAATCCCTTTATCAGGTCCGGATGAAAGAACAGAGGTATTAAAAAATCTAGCCATCTCTTCAGAGTTTAGTATGCGGTATCGGGGTCTTTTTGAATATTATGGAAAGGAACTTATCGCCTATAAACTTGAAAAACCAAAAGATGAAGACCGCAATGAATTTCTCCGATCCCTTTCACACTATATGACCACTTATTTAGAGGATTCTTGTCCTTCCTCTTGGGAGGAATGCGGACCTGCGTTCTGGGAACAGTTCATTTTTCACCATTTTCCAAAACTCTTCCTAAAACTTACCCCTAACGAAAACCAAGTTGTCATTTTTTTAAACCAATTAAAACGATTTGTACGCTGGCTTGATAAACGAGTCGGAACCTCCTGGTATCCTCTCATTGAAAGTTTTCACGCTGTTGCGCACTCCGAACTCACAACCTGTGAACGACTTCTTAATGCCCTCTTTGTCTATTGTTACCCTCAAATGTACCAAGCTGATTGGGATCCTATAGAAGATATTAAAAAAAATGATGAGGATTTTAACCTATGTGCCGAGAGATGGGACAGCCTTTTCGAGGTTACCGGTATCTTGGGAGAAATCATCGAAATCACAGAAGATCAATCTGGTTGTCATTATCATGTTGCCGGCTTGCCGTACCAATATTTTGTAAAAGGCATCCTCGTGAGCGGGGCCATTGGCAGGAAAAGTGAGGATATATATTGGAATTGGTATAGTACGGAGGGTGTCTTACCTCCTAGTGGGAAAAAATACTGCTCATCAGATGCAAAATGTGAATCGCATATATAGCCAAAAATTGTAATACATAATGAATCCTTCTCCGGAGATACTTTAGTTGTTTGAACCAAAGAAGGAGGATTATTATGGACGCACAACGAGCTCAAGATATTTCTGATTCGTCAACGATGGCTAATGTTACGTTTAACGGTGTCCCTGTCTATATTGAGCATGTAGACAGAAAGCAAGGAATGGCAACCATCCATCCCCTCATGCAGCCAAGCCTCAAACAAAGCGTACCGGTCGATAACCTAAAAGAACACTAATTTCACCAACCCCATCGTACACAAAAAACACCACTGCCAAGTGGTGTTTTTTTGTGTTGAAGACTGTCCGCCTGGGGTGGACAGTGTCCACGACCGGTGACAGGCACCGCATTGAAAGCATTAGTCCACCATCGGAACAAAGATCTTTTCAAATTGAAAGTCACCGTCGTTTTCGTTAATTTTGATGACGGAGGCGTTTTCGATTGGTTTGAAGGTGGATAGTTCTTCCACGGGCCAGTTCATGAGAAAGGCCAGGAGCATGTGGATGAAGGCAGCATGTGTGACAATGACCATATTTTCGTATCGGTTTTGCCTCTTTACACGCTCGACAACGGTATGCATAAACATGGTGGCACGCAAGTACACGTCGGCTAAAGATTCCCCATGGTGATGCCGGAAATAAAACAGGCCAGCTGCTTTAAATTCCTTCTTTACTTCTGGAGTCCGATTATTAAAATCATATAGATTCCCTAGTTCCCATTCCCGAATGAGAGGACTCTCATAAAACGGAACATTCTCCGGTAATAACTGATGAATCGCCTTTGCTGTTTGTATGGTCCGTAAATATGGAGAACTGTATAGGACTGTCTTATCGTTTACGATTGTTTTCATAAATTCTGCTGTAACTTCTGCCTGCTTGAGACCAAGCTCTGTCAAACTGTGCTGTGAGTCATGGGTATGGGCCATTACTGTTCGATCCACATTATGTTCCGCTTCCCCATGACGGATAATATAAATATTCAACCATTTCCACCCCTTGTAAAATATCTCTTTTTTTCAACTTTACCAAGTTGAAGTGGTTAGGTAAAGGGAGATGTACTAATATTCAGACTTTATTTTCTAAAAATATATAGTGGGTTGTATAAGGATACCGACCGTCTTCTATAAAATCAATGGAGGTGTAAAACCAATCCCCTTCTTTAAAGAATATTCTCCATTAAGATTTGAACAATGAGCCCCGCCGTTACGATCCGCAATATGGGCTTAACATAATGAGGTTTAAGTTTTTGAGCAATCCTCACCCCTATTTGCGCACCGGTAAGCGATCCGAGGAGCAGGGCCAGCGTTAACGGCCAGATGATTTTTCCTGTAGCAATGTACGTCACAGCTGCTCCAAAACAGCTGGAAAAAGTGGCAAGCCGGACCATTCCAACCGCCCTGATATAGTGAATATTTAAATAGCCAAAAAGATACAGCATCAATGTTCCCTGACCAGGACCAAAAAGTCCGTCATATATTCCAATCCCATAAAGCCCTGGGACACTAACCTTATTCCATTTCAAAGGTTCGGAGCCGGTGAAACTCCCCTTTCCGATAAAGGATGTAAAAAAAGCAAATATGAGCAGGACAATTGCAATGATATACATATTTTCACTTGATACATTAGAAGCGATAACACCGCCGCTTATACCACCTGCAATGCTGACTGGAATAATCCAATACACTTCTTTAATCGAAATCTCCTTCTTGTTATAAAGATGATAAAAACTGGAGAAGGAACTGATGGTATTAGATACTTTATTGGCCCCAATAGCAGAATGAACCGGCATCCCCATCATCAGCATGAATGGCAGATTGATCAATCCCCCGCCGCCAGCCAGAGTACCAAGTGTTGTTGCACAAATCCCAATCACATAAAGCATAACATACTCCATCTTACCGCCTCCTTTGCCTGTTAATTCAAGTGTAATCCAATTCCTTTTATAAAAAAATTTAATAATAATTATAAAAATCAATAAGATATTCTTATATAAGAGAAAAATAAAAAACACACATGATTTCCGAAACCATGTGTGCTGTGCTTTTAATATAAGGAAATTTTCTTCTGACTATAAAAAATCGAAGTTGTCAGGATCCGCTCCTGTACGTTCATTACGATTAAGCCCATCAATTTGAGCCATTTCTTCTGGCGTTAATTCAAGGTCATAGATGTTGATTCCTTAATTGCCTTACCCAAACCTTCCTCATTTTTAGGTTCTACCACCAATTTCACTGGCTTCGCAAAATTTTACAACTACGTTACATTAGCGATTTTAGTTTTGAGATGTTTTGTTGAAGTTTCTTTTGATCTAACTGCTTTAGTTGATGTTCGTTGACTCCTTCTAATATATATTGACTAAATTCAATTACGGTTTTTCTTATACCATTTTTACTGTTTTCGGCTATCATGATGAGGGATTCTAAGATTGCCAGGATGACTGATATATCTTCGCTGCTATAATGGCTAATCTGATAGAAGGTCGAATATAAAATCTCTTCAAACGGCTTTTGGGGTACAATTACTCTCACTATATTTTGCTCGTCCTTATAGATTAGATAATTTCCATCTAACTTACTTACCTCTCCTAAGGCAAGTCCAAGGTGGTGTATGCAATCAATCGCTGTATTGGGATCATTGATTGCCGGAGAGATTGCCCTCAAGGTGATTTCTACGATTTTTTTCAGCGCAAAATCTTCATCTTGCATTATGGTCCTATCACTTCCGACCGTCATAAAAGGTTGATAATCAAATGTTGCATCCCCATTTTGACCGTAGATTGTTAAAATACTTTGCCTTTCAGTAATAAATTGGCCAATGTTTTGGTTAACTACTATCATTTGGTCATGTTCAACAGCAATACGCAGCAGCTCATTTAAATCCAACAGTTGAAGGTAACCGTAATTTTTACTATGTATATCTGATTTACGGAGTAAGTTTTCCCGAATTTGGGGCATATTTTTTTCAATGGTAATATGATTATGTCTTTCAATAAAATTTAATTTTGAATGGACAATCATTAATACATCTTTTGTTAAATGGTCAATTAAATTGGTAACTTGAATTGATGTTGCAACATGATGTATAAAATAAGCAAAAAAGCCGAGGCATATTAATGCAAAAATAACCCCAATTCCGGATGAAATAACGGGGTGGTCCATTGTACTTTTCATAAACAATAATGAAAAAATAGAGTATACAAAGCCTCCCATGAATACTCCTAAAACTCTCATCGTAACTTGATTGGTTATAAAGTTACCAAGTGTCCGTGGAGAAAATTGAGAGGAATATGTAGTTAGTACGACCATGATGGTAGAAAATGTGATAGTTGTCATGGTTAACAAAGATCCAGCAATGGCTCCTAAAATCGTTTGTGCAAGCTCTACGCTTGTTAATAAAAAATGAGGAAAAATCTTTTCGATTTCATAATAATACAAAGTATCGATCGTGGTAACTCCAATGGCCAAAACGATTGAAAATAAGCTGTAGAAACTTGGTGTTAGCCATATACTGTTTTTAACCCGCAAAATAAGCCTCTGAATCATTTGGCTTCCTCCATTATGGCTCGATTTTCGAACGGTTAGTATTTTTAACACCTTTTCCCTTTACTATTTTTCACAAACCGATTCCTGCTCAAACATTTAGATTTAAATACAAAAAAGACACCTGTTTTATTAGGTGACTCTCGATAAAAGTTGAAGAATAAGAATTTATCTTAACTTTTGATATTTAAAAATCAGGTTGTCAAGCTCTTGACTGAGCCTTATAGTGGTAGAGCTGTTAAATCCTTGTTTTAGGCCTGTATCAATTAGAGTTTTTCTTAGATTTTCTATATTTAATTTTAATTGTTCCTTGGAAACGATAAGTTCCATAAAGTAACACCTTTTTTCAAAAATTATACAGTTACTTATCTATCATATCTATTTGGAAGTCATTTGTAAAATCGATAATTTCTATAGATATAAATCGATATTATAGATAGGGATTTATTCATTACTTTATAAATAAGAGTATAAAAAAAGAGTAATTACCTTTATAGTAATTACTCTTTTACTTTATAAAAATGGGCCTAAATGGACTCGAACCATCGACCTCACGCTTATCAGGCGTGCGCTCTAACCAGCTGAGCTATAGGCCCATAATTGGAGCGGGTGATGAGAATCGAACTCACAACATCAGCTTGGAAGGCTGAGGTTTTACCACTAAACTACACCCGCATTAAATTTTTATGGGGCGACTGATGGGAATCGAACCCACGAATGTCGGAACCACAATCCGATGCGTTAACCACTTCGCCACAATCGCCATAAATCTTAAAACATTTGGTTGCGGGGACAGGATTTGAACCTGCGACCTTCGGGTTATGAGCCCGACGAGCTACCAGACTGCTCCACCCCGCGATAGTAATATAAACCTTAAGCCAATTATTTTTTTAAAAATAATATGGCGGAGGAAGAGGGATTCGAACCCCCGCGCGGTTTAACCCGCCTGTCGGTTTTCAAGACCGATCCCTTCAGCCGGACTTGGGTATTCCTCCGAATTAAATATGGTGGAGGATGACGGGCTCGAACCGCCGACCCTCTGCTTGTAAGGCAGATGCTCTCCCAGCTGAGCTAATCCTCCACATATTCTAAATGGTGACCCCTACGGGATTCGAACCCGTGTTACCGCCGTGAAAGGGCGGTGTCTTAACCGCTTGACCAAGGGGCCATCTATTATTTCATAAAATAAAACCCAAAGGGTTTAGCCTGGCAACGTCCTACTCTCACAGGGGCGCTTGCCCCAACTACCATCGGCGCTGAGAAGCTTAACTTCCGTGTTCGGTATGGGAACGGGTGTGACCTTCTCGCCATTATTACCAGACTATTTTGTTGAGAGATCATTCTCTCAAAACTAGATAATCAGAAGAAGTTTAAGTAAAAACGAGTTCGCTTTAAGACTATGGTTAAGTCCTCGATCGATTAGTATCAGTCAGCTCCACATGTTACCACGCTTCCACCTCTGACCTATCAACCTGATCATCTTTCAGGGATCTTACTAGCTTGACGCTATGGGAAATCTCATCTTGAGGGGGGCTTCATGCTTAGATGCTTTCAGCACTTATCCCGTCCGCACATAGCTACCCAGCGATGCCTTTGGCAAGACAACTGGTACACCAGCGGTGCGTCCATCCCGGTCCTCTCGTACTAAGGACAGCTCCTCTCAAATTTCCTGCGCCCACGACGGATAGGGACCGAACTGTCTCACGACGTTCTGAACCCAGCTCGCGTACCGCTTTAATGGGCGAACAGCCCAACCCTTGGGACCGACTACAGCCCCAGGATGCGATGAGCCGACATCGAGGTGCCAAACCTCCCCGTCGATGTGGACTCTTGGGGGAGATAAGCCTGTTATCCCCGGGGTAGCTTTTATCCGTTGAGCGATGGCCCTTCCATGCGGAACCACCGGATCACTAAGCCCGACTTTCGTCCCTGCTCGACTTGTAGGTCTCGCAGTCAAGCTCCCTTGTGCCTTTACACTCTACGAATGATTTCCAACCATTCTGAGGGAACCTTTGGGCGCCTCCGTTACTCTTTAGGAGGCGACCGCCCCAGTCAAACTGCCCACCTGACACTGTCTCCCACCCCGATCAGGGGTGCGGGTTAGAATTTCAATACAGCCAGGGTAGTATCCCACCGACGCCTCCACCGAAGCTGGCGCTCCGGCTTCTCAGGCTCCTACCTATCCTGTACAAGCTGTACCAAAATTCAATATCAGGCTACAGTAAAGCTCCACGGGGTCTTTCCGTCCTGTCGCGGGTAACCTGCATCTTCACAGGTACTATAATTTCACCGAGTCTCTCGTTGAGACAGTGCCCAGATCGTTACGCCTTTCGTGCGGGTCGGAACTTACCCGACAAGGAATTTCGCTACCTTAGGACCGTTATAGTTACGGCCGCCGTTTACTGGGGCTTCGATTCAGAGCTTCGCTTGCGCTAACCCCTCCTCTTAACCTTCCAGCACCGGGCAGGCGTCAGCCCCTATACTTCGCCTTGCGGCTTCGCAGAGACCTGTGTTTTTGCTAAACAGTCGCCTGGGCCTATTCACTGCGGCTCTTCGAGGCTATTCACCTCAAAAAGCACCCCTTCTCCCGAAGTTACGGGGTCATTTTGCCGAGTTCCTTAACGAGAGTTCTCTCGCTCACCTTAGGATTCTCTCCTCGCCTACCTGTGTCGGTTTGCGGTACGGGCACCTTTTATCTCGCTAGAGGCTTTTCTTGGCAGTGTGGAATCAGGAACTTCGGTACTATATTTCCCTCGCTGTCACAGCTCAGCCTTACGGTAAGCGGATTTTCCTACTTACCAGCCTAACTGCTTAGACGCACATATCCAACAGTGCGCTTACCCTATCCTCCTGCGTCCCCCCATCACTCAAACGATAAAGAGGTGGTACAGGAATATCAACCTGTTGTCCATCGCCTACGCCTTTCGGCCTCGGCTTAGGTCCCGACTAACCCTGAGAGGACGAGCCTTCCTCAGGAAACCTTAGGCATACGGTGGATGAGATTCTCACTCATCTTTCGCTACTCATACCGGCATTCTCACTTCTAAGCGCTCCACCAGTCCTTACGGTCTAGCTTCAACGCCCTTAGAACGCTCTCCTACCACTGACATCGTAGATGTCAATCCACAGCTTCGGTGTTACGTTTAGCCCCGGTACA
>NZ_CAMGZB010000001.1:530000-785000 GCF_946151075.1 Neobacillus sp. Marseille-Q6967
AGGCCTTCATCGCTCACGCGGCGTTGCTCCGTCAGACTTTCGTCCATTGCGGAAGATTCCCTACTGCTGCCTCCCGTAGGAGTCTGGGCCGTGTCTCAGTCCCAGTGTGGCCGATCACCCTCTCAGGTCGGCTACGCATCGTCGCCTTGGTGAGCCGTTACCTCACCAACTAGCTAATGCGCCGCGGGCCCATCTGTAAGTGTCAGCCGAAACCGACTTTCAGCTTTCCCTCATGAGAGGGAAAGGATTATCCGGTATTAGCTCCGGTTTCCCGAAGTTATCCCAGTCTTACAGGCAGGTTGCCCACGTGTTACTCACCCGTCCGCCGCTAACCTTCAGGAGCAAGCTCCTAAAGATTCGCTCGACTTGCATGTATTAGGCACGCCGCCAGCGTTCGTCCTGAGCCAGGATCAAACTCTCCAAGAAAGTTGATATAGCTCAAAAATTTTACGTTGGCTTTGCTTCTATATATAGAAACAAATAATTATTGTTTGTTGACGTTTTTGTTTGTTTAGTTTTCAAAGAACAAAGCCACTCGTTTGAGAGACACAAATATTATTATATCTCATTAACAACATAAAATCAATTATAATTTTTACCAAAATTAAAAGTTAATCACAATTGGAATGTTGTTTTGAAAAAGCGACTTTCCCATCATAACACCTGCGGTGTATTTGTGCAAGAGAATTTTTTTCCATTTCTCAAGCTGGGATTAAAAAAGACAGAAATTAGAACTTCTGTCTCCGCCTGGCAACGTCCTACTCTCACAGGGGCGCTTGCCCCAACTACCATCGGCGCTGAGAAGCTTAACTTCCGTGTTCGGTATGGGAACGGGTGTGACCTTCTCGCCATTATTACCAGACTATTTAATTGAGAGATCATTCCCTCAAAACTAGATAATCAGAAGAAGTTTAAGTAAAAACGAGTTCGCTTTAAGACTATGGTTAAGTCCTCGATCGATTAGTATCAGTCAGCTCCACATGTTACCACGCTTCCACCTCTGACCTATCAACCTGATCATCTTTCAGGGATCTTACTAGCTTGACGCTATGGGAAATCTCATCTTGAGGGGGGCTTCATGCTTAGATGCTTTCAGCACTTATCCCGTCCGCACATAGCTACCCAGCGATGCCTTTGGCAAGACAACTGGTACACCAGCGGTGCGTCCATCCCGGTCCTCTCGTACTAAGGACAGCTCCTCTCAAATTTCCTGCGCCCACGACGGATAGGGACCGAACTGTCTCACGACGTTCTGAACCCAGCTCGCGTACCGCTTTAATGGGCGAACAGCCCAACCCTTGGGACCGACTACAGCCCCAGGATGCGATGAGCCGACATCGAGGTGCCAAACCTCCCCGTCGATGTGGACTCTTGGGGGAGATAAGCCTGTTATCCCCGGGGTAGCTTTTATCCGTTGAGCGATGGCCCTTCCATGCGGAACCACCGGATCACTAAGCCCGACTTTCGTCCCTGCTCGACTTGTAGGTCTCGCAGTCAAGCTCCCTTGTGCCTTTACACTCTACGAATGATTTCCAACCATTCTGAGGGAACCTTTGGGCGCCTCCGTTACTCTTTAGGAGGCGACCGCCCCAGTCAAACTGCCCACCTGACACTGTCTCCCACCCCGATCAGGGGTGCGGGTTAGAATTTCAATACAGCCAGGGTAGTATCCCACCGACGCCTCCACCGAAGCTGGCGCTCCGGCTTCTCAGGCTCCTACCTATCCTGTACAAGCTGTACCAAAATTCAATATCAGGCTACAGTAAAGCTCCACGGGGTCTTTCCGTCCTGTCGCGGGTAACCTGCATCTTCACAGGTACTATAATTTCACCGAGTCTCTCGTTGAGACAGTGCCCAGATCGTTACGCCTTTCGTGCGGGTCGGAACTTACCCGACAAGGAATTTCGCTACCTTAGGACCGTTATAGTTACGGCCGCCGTTTACTGGGGCTTCGATTCAGAGCTTCGCTTGCGCTAACCCCTCCTCTTAACCTTCCAGCACCGGGCAGGCGTCAGCCCCTATACTTCGCCTTGCGGCTTCGCAGAGACCTGTGTTTTTGCTAAACAGTCGCCTGGGCCTATTCACTGCGGCTCTTCGAGGCTATTCACCTCAAAAAGCACCCCTTCTCCCGAAGTTACGGGGTCATTTTGCCGAGTTCCTTAACGAGAGTTCTCTCGCTCACCTTAGGATTCTCTCCTCGCCTACCTGTGTCGGTTTGCGGTACGGGCACCTTTTATCTCGCTAGAGGCTTTTCTTGGCAGTGTGGAATCAGGAACTTCGGTACTATATTTCCCTCGCTGTCACAGCTCAGCCTTACGGTAAGCGGATTTTCCTACTTACCAGCCTAACTGCTTAGACGCACATATCCAACAGTGCGCTTACCCTATCCTCCTGCGTCCCCCCATCACTCAAACGATAAAGAGGTGGTACAGGAATATCAACCTGTTGTCCATCGCCTACGCCTTTCGGCCTCGGCTTAGGTCCCGACTAACCCTGAGAGGACGAGCCTTCCTCAGGAAACCTTAGGCATACGGTGGATGAGATTCTCACTCATCTTTCGCTACTCATACCGGCATTCTCACTTCTAAGCGCTCCACCAGTCCTTACGGTCTAGCTTCAACGCCCTTAGAACGCTCTCCTACCACTGACATCGTAGATGTCAATCCACAGCTTCGGTGTTACGTTTAGCCCCGGTACATTTTCGGCGCAGAGTCACTCGACCAGTGAGCTATTACGCACTCTTTAAATGGTGGCTGCTTCTAAGCCAACATCCTGGTTGTCTAAGCAACTCCACATCCTTTTCCACTTAACGTAAACTTTGGGACCTTAGCTGGTGGTCTGGGCTGTTTCCCTTTTGACTACGGATCTTATCACTCGCAGTCTGACTCCCACGGATAAGTCTTTGGCATTCGGAGTTTGTCTGAATTCGGTAACCCGATGAGGGCCCCTAGTCCAAACAGTGCTCTACCTCCAAGACTCTTACTACGTGAGGCTAGCCCTAAAGCTATTTCGGAGAGAACCAGCTATCTCCAAGTTCGATTGGAATTTCTCCGCTACCCACACCTCATCCCCGCACTTTTCAACGTGCGTGGGTTCGGGCCTCCATCCAGTGTTACCTGGACTTCACCCTGGACATGGGTAGATCACCTGGTTTCGGGTCTACGACCACATACTATTTCGCCCTATTCAGACTCGCTTTCGCTGCGGCTCCGTCTCTTCAACTTAACCTTGCATGGGATCGTAACTCGCCGGTTCATTCTACAAAAGGCACGCCATCACCCATAAACGGGCTCTGACTACTTGTAGGCACACGGTTTCAGGATCTTTTTCACTCCCCTTCCGGGGTGCTTTTCACCTTTCCCTCACGGTACTGGTTCACTATCGGTCACTAGGGAGTATTTAGCCTTGGGAGATGGTCCTCCCTGCTTCCGACCGGATTTCACGTGTCCGGCCGTACTCAGGATCCACTCAGGAGGGAACGAAGTTTCGACTACAGGGCTTTTACCTTCTATGACAGGCCTTTCCAGGCCGCTTCATCTACCCCGTTCCTTTGTAACTCCATGTTGAGTGTCCTACAACCCCAAGAGGCAAGCCTCTTGGTTTGGGCTGTTCCCGTTTCGCTCGCCGCTACTTAGGGAATCGCGTTTGCTTTCTCTTCCTCCGGGTACTTAGATGTTTCAGTTCCCCGGGTCTGCCTTCAATACCCTATGAATTCAGGTAAAGATACTGCTCCATTACGAGCAGTGGGTTCCCCCATTCGGAAATCTCCGGATCAAAGCTTACTTACAGCTCCCCGAAGCATATCGGTGTTAGTCCCGTCCTTCATCGGCTCCTAGTGCCAAGGCATTCACCGTGCGCCCTTTCTAACTTAACCTAAAAGGTTTTACTCTTATTAATAAGAGAGAAAAACTAAAATGGCGATTACTCGGTTCTTACTTGGTTACTTCTTCTATTACGATTATCTAGTTTTCAAAGAACGATTAAAAAAAGCTTTGAGAGAATTGCTCTCTCAAAACTAAACAAACAAGAAACGGTCAACTTCTTATCAGTCCGAAAGGACTGCATTATCCTTAGAAAGGAGGTGATCCAGCCGCACCTTCCGATACGGCTACCTTGTTACGACTTCACCCCAATCATCTGTCCCACCTTAGGCGGCTGGCTCCTTACGGTTACCCCACCGACTTCGGGTGTTACAAACTCTCGTGGTGTGACGGGCGGTGTGTACAAGGCCCGGGAACGTATTCACCGCGGCATGCTGATCCGCGATTACTAGCGATTCCGGCTTCATGCAGGCGAGTTGCAGCCTGCAATCCGAACTGAGAATGGTTTTATGGGATTGGCTTAACCTCGCGGTTTTGCAGCCCTTTGTACCATCCATTGTAGCACGTGTGTAGCCCAGGTCATAAGGGGCATGATGATTTGACGTCATCCCCACCTTCCTCCGGTTTGTCACCGGCAGTCACCTTAGAGTGCCCAACTGAATGCTGGCAACTAAGATCAAGGGTTGCGCTCGTTGCGGGACTTAACCCAACATCTCACGACACGAGCTGACGACAACCATGCACCACCTGTCACTCTGTCCCCCGAAGGGGAACGTCCTATCTCTAGGAGTGTCAGAGGATGTCAAGACCTGGTAAGGTTCTTCGCGTTGCTTCGAATTAAACCACATGCTCCACCGCTTGTGCGGGCCCCCGTCAATTCCTTTGAGTTTCAGCCTTGCGGCCGTACTCCCCAGGCGGAGTGCTTAATGCGTTAGCTGCAGCACTAAAGGGCGGAAACCCTCTAACACTTAGCACTCATCGTTTACGGCGTGGACTACCAGGGTATCTAATCCTGTTTGCTCCCCACGCTTTCGCGCCTCAGCGTCAGTTACAGACCAGAAAGCCGCCTTCGCCACTGGTGTTCCTCCACATCTCTACGCATTTCACCGCTACACGTGGAATTCCGCTTTCCTCTTCTGCACTCAAGTCCCCCAGTTTCCAATGACCCTCCACGGTTGAGCCGTGGGCTTTCACATCAGACTTAAAGGACCGCCTGCGCGCGCTTTACGCCCAATAATTCCGGACAACGCTTGCCACCTACGTATTACCGCGGCTGCTGGCACGTAGTTAGCCGTGGCTTTCTGGTTAGGTACCGTCAAGGTACCGGCAGTTACTCCGATACTTGTTCTTCCCTAACAACAGAGCTTTACGACCCGAAGGCCTTCATCGCTCACGCGGCGTTGCTCCGTCAGACTTTCGTCCATTGCGGAAGATTCCCTACTGCTGCCTCCCGTAGGAGTCTGGGCCGTGTCTCAGTCCCAGTGTGGCCGATCACCCTCTCAGGTCGGCTACGCATCGTCGCCTTGGTGAGCCGTTACCTCACCAACTAGCTAATGCGCCGCGGGCCCATCTGTAAGTGTCAGCCGAAACCGACTTTCAGCTTTCCCTCATGAGAGGGAAAGGATTATCCGGTATTAGCTCCGGTTTCCCGAAGTTATCCCAGTCTTACAGGCAGGTTGCCCACGTGTTACTCACCCGTCCGCCGCTAACCTTCAGGAGCAAGCTCCTAAAGATTCGCTCGACTTGCATGTATTAGGCACGCCGCCAGCGTTCGTCCTGAGCCAGGATCAAACTCTCCAAGAAAGTTGATGTAGCTCAATTTTTACGTTGGCTCATGTCCAACTATATAATAGAAGAAACATGATAATTATTATTTGTTGACGTTTTTGTTTGTTTAGTTTTCAAAGAACAATTTGTTGTGTCGTTCAAGACGACTTTATTAATATATCACCTCGTTCACGAAGTGTCAATTACTTTTTCAAAATATCTTTTTTGTTTTTAAAGCAATAAAGCGCAGATATTTTTTAAAAGCAATTTCGCTGACGAGATTTACTATATTACTATCATATTTCATAAAAATCAACCCTTATTTTTAAAAAAGTTCTTAAAACCTTATATTACGCAGAAACCACTAGGTAACAGTTGAACCTTCCTTAGTTAGTAAACATTATTTTATAAATAGCATTATTAAATATACTTTCTATGTTACTAGAAATAAACTAGATTTAAAGATTAGGAGAAGTCCTTCTTTTTTTTAAACGGACTCCACGAGTACCTCATGAAGTCCAATTTTTAAATCATTAGTATTTCACGAATATCTTCTTCTGTAAGGGTGCTTACTCCTTTTTCTTTCGGATCAATGATTTCTGTGATCAAATTCCGCTTTTTTTCTTGAAGTTCATTAATTTTTTCCTCAATGGTACCGCGAGCCACCAGTTTAATGACCTCTACCCTGTTTGTTTGGCCCATTCGGTGGGCACGGTCCGCTGCCTGTTCTTCGACTGCCGGGTTCCACCAAAGATCATAAAGGATTACCGTGTCTGCACCTGTTAAGTTAAGGCCTGTACCACCGGCTTTAAGGGAGATTAGGAAAAGATTACGTTCTCCGGCATTAAATCGATGGGTGAGATTTACTCTTTCCTCGGACGGCGTTTGTCCATCCAGATAGAAAAATGACTGCCCTTGAAAGGCTAATTCCCTCCCTATCAACTGAAGCATTTTGGTAAACTGGGAAAAAATCAACACCCTTCTGCCTGCTAGCCTAGCCTCCTCTAATATTTGCAGCAGTTTATCAAATTTTGCTGAACTGCCTTTATATCCATCTACAAAAAGAGCTGGATGACAGCATATCTGCCGCAGTCGTGTTAAACCTGCAAGAATTTTGATGCGGTTTTTTCGAATCGTTTCCTTATCTAAGTGTTTGAGTGTATCATGGCGAAGTTTCGCCAAATAAGCAGCATAGAGCTTTTTTTGCTCCGGAAACAACTCAACTGAATCAATAGCTTCCATTTTTTCAGGAAGTTCCGCCAATACATCCTCCTTCAACCTGCGCAGTAAAAAAGGACGTATCCTTCTGGAGATTTTTTTTCTAGAAAGTTGGCTATATTCCTTTAATCCTTGGAAGAGTTCCGGACATACAATGTGGAAAATGGACCAAAGTTCCTCTATTGAATTCTCAACAGGTGTTCCGGTAAGGGCAAATCGGTGGTCGGCCTTTATTTTTTTCACAGCCTTTGCCGTTTGGGTTAACGGGTTCTTAAAAGCTTGGGCTTCATCAAAAAACACTGTATGGAAGAACTGTTTTTCGTACCATTCGATATCTTTCCTTAGAATCGGATAAGAGGTAATGACCACATCCGCACCATTTATCTCCTTCAGTACGGCCAAACGCTCGGATTTGTCCCCATCAGCAATAACCGCTTCTAGTTCAGGGGCAAATTTCATCATCTCACTTAGCCAGTTATACGTTAACGATGCTGGGCAGACAATAAGAACGGGCAACTTTTTTTCTCTGATTTCCGAGAGTACAGAAAGGATAAAGGTAATGCTTTGCAAGGTTTTACCAAGGCCCATATCATCAGCGAGAATTCCTCCGAACCCATAGCTAGCGAGAGTTTTCATCCATTTATAGCCGTACACTTGATAGTCCCTTAAAAGGGAACCGACTTGCGGAGGGACCTTCATTTCTATATCCCCAGGGTTTTGGATGTTTTCCAGGAACTGACGGAAGGATTCTTCTGCCAGATAAATTTTACTATCTTCAATAGAATCAAGCAGTTTCATTCCCTGAACAACCGGTACACCTAGTCCATATTCTAAGTCTTCCACCGGTAAAGAAAGGGTATTTAGGAAGCGCTGGACCTCATTAAATTCCCTTGATTCTAATGATAGTAAGGTTCCATTACGTACCCGGTAATATTTTCTTTTCTCCTCAAGGGCCGCTAATAGGCCGCGGATTTCTCCATCGGATATCCCGGCCATCTTAAATGTAAATTCCAGCCAATTCGTTCGTTCTTTTTTTATCTTTACTTGTATCTTCGGAAACGAATTTTCTCGAAATATCCGATTCCTCACAGCCGTGGTTGCATAAATCTGGACAAGTTTTTTCAGTTTTGGAACGGAATGGTACAAAAATTCGTACTCCAATTCTTCATTATGCAAATAATAGCCGCTCTCGGTATGGGCAAATGAGCTCTCCTCCATTAATTTCAGGATTTCATTCTCTTTTTCAACATCCCTTAACAGCATCGGCCCCACTTGGAGTTCACGAGTTTCTAACGGATTTATGACAATGTTTCCATAATGAAACTCCAATCCGGCCAGAAGACGATTTTTTAACCGATCTAAGTATAATTTAGCCGTTAAAGGAGTTTTTATCTCCCTTCTAGTAAGTAAAAGCGGCAAATGAACCTCACCTAGTCTTTTTAATCCCGGTGTTACTTTTTCCAGAAAAAACTCGAATTGTTCTTTTGGAATCGGTATTTCATTGGTGCTTGAAGCGTCCATCATCTGTTTAAGTTCTATTAACCGAGTGAAATCTTCAACTGCAAGAATCTTTACTTTCCCTTCGGATAAAACAGTGTGATAGGAATCCATCACCTTTAATTCTTTTAACCCTTTGATTTTTAAAGAATAGGTTGTCCCATGTGTTTCATCCAAGACAAATTGTATTGGCAGCTGCCCTTCAAATAACTGAAGATCTGCAACCTCTTTTCCATCCATCTCTAGCTTTACAAAGGGGGCTTTAACGAGTAAGGGCAGGAGCTGCCCCCACAGGGATGGCGGGAAGATGATTTGTTGGATGCTAACAGTATGGTTTCGTTTAGCTGATATCTTTTCATCATCAAGAATATGAATGAGCTGCTGAATCACAGCATCTGTTTCTTCTTGAAAACAATGCAGCTGTTGGTTATAAGTAAAGGAATTGGACAGAAAAAATGGATTACCATTTTTAACATCTTTCAAAAATTCTCTTATATCTTGCACTTGCGAGTGTCCAATTTTCATTTCTATCGCTAATAAATACTGACCATGGTCATCGATAACAGGTTTACATAGAAACTCAACATCAAGGACTTCCCTGTTTTCAAAGTGAAGCTGATGCCCGCTTGAGCGTTTAGTCTTTTCCGTAAAAAGGGATAGCAAACCTTCCGTTAGTCCTTGTTCTTTCCGGGCTTTAGGATTAGTAAGAATAGCGGGTTTGGTGTCTTTACGCTGATGTTCAGAAATGGCAATTAGAACAGCTGCGACATGCTGGCAGTCGTATTTAACCGAAAATAGGGTCGGACAGCTGCATGATGCTTGTATATCACCGCTATCATTGATTTGTATAGCGACATTGAAATCTTCCGTTCCTCTTACTACCGCTTCACAACATTCGGGTCCAAATTGAGAAAAGCGAACTTTATCTGCTTTATAAAAAGAATCTCCTCTTTTAAAGGAGACTGTTCCACACATTTCTTTAATCTTCCTGTGATGTATATGAATATTCAAATGCCAGACTCCTTTCTCAAGGCAGTTTCTTCTATAGTAACAAATGATTTAATCCTTCACTAAGTTTATGCTAATAAAAGAGTTTCCTTTTGATTGATTTTCTATATTATTTGCAGTTAAAAAGCCATTTCCCTTGATTTTTATTAAATTTTCTGTTATATTACAGCTAATTTAATATTTTCTTACTTCATTACCTTTTGAAGTGAGGATAGAGGCGCAAAGACCATTAGTACACATTTGGAGGATTATGAGATCCAAGGATATTTGTGGAAAGGGGAATTTGCCGAAGCGGATGGAATCTCATAGGTCCTGAAGCTGGTTCTGGTATTGAATAAATACAGAACTGTCATATAGGAAACTGTATGGAGGGCTATCTCACGCATGGGAACTTGTTTTTATTTATGTTTCTACTGCAGCAGCGAACCCTCGCTGCTGCTTTTTTGCGTAGATTTTAAATGGCCTTACCCTCTAATTTCAAAAAAAATTATTGTAAAGGGTGAGAAATGATGAATTTTGGCCAAGTTTTAACCGCGATGGTTACTCCGTTTGATGCGAATGGTGAGGTTGATTTTAATGCAGTTAGAGAGTTAGTAAATTATTTAATTGATAATGGAACGGATGGATTAGTCGTTGCAGGGACAACAGGGGAATCTCCTACCTTAACGACAGAAGAAAAGGTTGCTTTATTTAAATGTGTAGTAGAAGTCGCGAATGGAAGAGTTCCCGTGATTGCAGGAACTGGATCCAATAATACAAGGGCTTCGATCAGCTTAACACAGCAGGCAGCAGAAGCAGGCGTGGATGGAATTATGCTTGTTACTCCTTACTATAACAAACCCTCTCAAGAAGGATTATTTCAACACTTTAAAACCATTGCCGAATCAACATCACTGCCGGTGATGCTTTATAATATTCCTGGACGAAGTGTGGTTAACATGTCTGTCGAGACCATTGTCCGTCTTTCACAGATCGACAATATTGTTTCAATAAAAGAGGCAAGCGGCAACTTAGATGCTATGGCAGAAATTATCAATCAAACACCTAGTGATTTTTCGTTATACAGCGGTGATGACGGGTTAACCGTACCGGTTTTAGCAATCGGCGGCGCAGGGGTCGTTTCCGTTGCTTCCCATATCATTGGGAATGAAATGCAGGAAATGGTCCGTCATTTTAAAAATGGCCGTGTTCAGGAAGCCGCTGGTTTACACCGCAGCCTTCTCCCTGTTATGAAAGCCTTATTTGCAGCTCCAAACCCAACACCTGTAAAAGCAGCATTAAATCTAAATGGAATCAATGTCGGCGGCGTCCGCTTACCATTAGTTCCATTAAGCGACGAAGAACTTACTGCACTTAAAAACGTTCTTCCTGCCAACACAAATAAACAATATATCTAAAACAAAAGATGGGTACCTCCTAATCGGGGTATCCGTCTTTTTTTGGAAGATACGGTGACAGGCACCATTTATTCATTTTTTAAATATTTATGCATTTTTTATTCATTTAGGTAGGCCCATGCGTATTGTGCGTAGAGTTCGGCGCCGGTTGTTAGTGCTTCTTCGTCGATGTTGAATTTGCCGTGGTGGTGGGCCCGTTGTGTATCTTTTTGGGGGTTGCCACTGCCAACGAGCGCGAAGCTTCCTGGTGCACAGTCAAGGTAATAGCTGAAGTCTTCGCCGCCCATGGTTGGTGCTTCGTTGTAGAGGACTTCTTCTCCGAAAGCTTGAGATGCTACTTTTTGGACTAGCTTTGCACTGTATTCGTCATTGATGACAGCTTGGGTTCCGCGGGTGTATTCCACTTTTGCCGTTGCTCCGTAAATAGCCGCTACCTGTTCAGCGTAATGCTGGAGCTGCTTTTCGATATGATCTCTTGTTTCAGGATGGAAACAGCGGACAGTACCCTCAATCTCAGCATTTTCAGCAATGACATTGAATCTTGTTCCAACGACCATTTTACCCACAGTCAGAACAGCCGGACTTTTTGCATCGATCGTTCTGGAAACAACGGTTTGCACATTCATGACAAACGAGGAAGCAACAACCGCTGCATCAATACAGGCATGCGGCATTGCGCCATGACCGCCTTTTCCTTTAAACGTCACTTTAAAAAGATCAGCTGAAGCAAAAGATGGCCCTGGTGTACAAGAAACCTTATGGGTCGGCATTTGTGACCAAATGTGGATTCCGAAGACATTGTCAACACCGTCCATTGCTCCCTGTTTGACCAATTCTTTTGCTCCCTCTGCTACTTCCTCAGCAGGCTGGAATATCAAACGGACATTTCCAGGTAATTCTTCTTTGATTTCATTCAGTGCCTTAGCTGCAATCATGAGCATTGCAGTATGGGCATCATGGCCGCACGCATGCATTTTCCCGTCCTTTTTCGACCCGTAAGGCAAATCTTTATTCAGTTCCTCAACCGATAATGCATCCATATCGCCTCTCAATGCGACCGTTTTGCCCAACTTTCCACCTTTGATTTCAGCAATGACACCAGTAGGTTCTGTTTTTCGGTACGAAATTCCTAGGTTTTCAAGATATTCACAAACAAACGCCGTGGTCTTTTCCTCTTCCCATGAAAGCTCCGGCTCAATGTGAAACTTTCTGCGTAACTCTATCAATTCATCCTTATAGTTTTGAATCGCTTCTTTGATCATTCGATGTATCACATTCACTCAGCCTCCGTTAACTTTTTGGCCGCTTCATAAAAAATTTGGACAGCCATTGCCAGATGGCGTGAATCTGACCATTCTTCCGGACAATGGCTAAGCCCGTTTTTACTAGGAATAAAAAGCATTCCGACATCGGTATAATCAGAAAAGACCATCGCATCGTGCCCTGCACCGCTGTTAATCGAACAGTAAGGGACATTAAACTCACTGGTTTTTTTCTTTAATAAGGAGAGAATATCTTTATTCATCATCTTTGGCTGAACGTATAAAAGCTGTTCCACAGAAGTTTGAATCCCATTCCCGCTATAAAAATCAACCAATTCTTTCACTTTCTCAATAACATTCAGTACGTTTTCTTCCTTTCCAGACCGGATGTCTACGGAGAAAACGACTTTATCCGGAATAACATTGGAACCGTTCGGAAATACGTTCAACTGGCCAGTTGTAATAACCGTTCCATTCCCTTCTTCCTCCGCAAGCTCCGGCAATTGAGCAATCATTTTTGCAGCGGCAACTAATGCATCAGCCCTGCGGTCCATCGGGGTTGTCCCCGCATGACCCGCTTGACCTTTTACCGTTACTTCCAATTGCGTCAAACTTACGATGGACTCCACAATGCCAATTGGAATCCCCTTTTCTTCGAGGATTGGCCCTTGTTCAATATGCAATTCGAGGAATGCCTTCATTGTTTTTGAGTCTCTTTTTTTCGGCAAAGAAGGATCCAAGCCGATTTTAACCATTGCCTCTTCGGTGGTAACACCATCTTTATCCTTTAAACTTTTAAAATCATCCTCACTTAGCATCCCCACGATTCCTCTAGACCCCATCAGTCCGCCGCCAAATCTTGATCCTTCTTCTTCGATAAGCGCAATAATCTCCAATGGGTACTTCGGTTTTAATTGATTTTTAGCAAAGAGAGAAGCTACCTCAAGTCCTGCCACTACACCAGCAGGCCCATCATAGGACCCTCCATTCGGGACAGAATCAAAATGGGAGCCAATCAGAACACT
This sequence comes from Neobacillus sp. Marseille-Q6967, assembly GCF_946151075.1. Lineage (GTDB taxonomy): Bacteria > Bacillota > Bacilli > Bacillales > Cytobacillaceae > Neobacillus. Next base: position 542,996 of record NZ_CAMGZB010000001.1, read on the forward strand.
GGGTGCATCCTTTAACGTTCCTTCCAGCTTGCCAAAAATATTGCCAAACCCGTCTTCCCGGACTTGCAGCCCAATCTCCTTCATTTTTTCCTTTATATAATTACGTGCTTGGAGATCCTCTTTACTATACGTTAACCTTGTCGTACCATTTCCCGGTGTTGCTGTGAAGTTACTCAACGTGTCAATATGTTTTTCGATTCGCGCTTGAACCTCATCAAGACCATATTCGCTCCGTATCTGAATATCGTTCATCCGGTTACCCCTCCATTTTTACAAGAATCCGACGAAAATACCTGCTAATATAACCGACACAATCGTTACGGTGATAAACCCTCCGACAAGCATTGGCGGCAGCATGTGGCTCGTCAGCATCTCTCTTTCCTTCTCATCTTCTGTTAAGGACTTAATTACTTCATTCGTGATGATGTAGTCAGCAGGAAATCCATATAAGGCAGTCAACGAAACCGCAAACGCCATTTCCTTGCTCACTTTTAAAATTTTCCCGACGATCATCGAGAAGATATACATCCCAATTACCCCAAGGACAATCGTACCAATCAATGGATAAATAATCTGCAGCATCATCTCTGGTGTTGCTTGTTTTAATCCATCAAAGATAAATAACATAAGACCTAAAAGAGCAAATCCAAATCCATTTGCTTTTTGTAATACCTGCTTTTCCAAAAAGCCAACACTTGAAGCGATTACCCCAAACAATAAGCAAAGTACAAACGGACTAATTGTTACAACTGGTGCTAATAACGTTGAAGTTAGGTAGGCAAGGTAAGCAACCAATGCCAATCGGAAAAATTTAAAGAAGTCTGTGTTGTATTTTTCCGGCATGTTTTTAAATAATTTAAGCTCTGTCTTAGCAGCAGCAGTTGCAGCTACTTCGGCTGCCGCTTGCGCACTTACAGACAACTTACCGCTGCGATATTGTGTAAGCAGTCTTTTCCCCTCTTTTTTCAATACAATTGAGGTGATTGGATAGCCCGCAAAGCCTTGCATAACATAGATCACGATGGCGAATACAGACAATGAAACAAGTCCCGCTTCCTTCGCACCTTCCGACATGATTAAAGCGGAAACGACGCCGCCTACTAATGGCGGAATAGCTACAACAACTGTTTCAAAACCGAAGATGAATGTACCAATTCCTAGTAACATTGCGATAATTCCTAATATCCCCGAAAGGGCAATAACGATGGTTTTCCACTGATTTCTCAATTCCCGAAGAGAAAGCAGTGTTCCCATATTCGTGATTAACAAATACATCAGCATCGTAGCAACAACGGGCGGTACCCCTGCAACAGCAACGATATCCTTCGGGAAGAATGTCCAATATCCGAAAAGGAACAAAACCGCGCAGATGAAAATCGATGGTACCCATGCTTTGGTTCTAACCGCAACAAGATCCCCTATGAATAAAATAAAAACAACTATGACTAAAGCAAGCATCTGTGACATAAATATCCCCCTTGTGTCTAACATGATGAATTTTTTCTTTCGTTTTGCGAAAATTTTATGTTAGTAGAATAATAATATAATTATACTTTTCAGTCAATTCAAATTATTAATATTTTTATTGCAACCGCTTCCTTTGTTGCTATCACTGCATTGCAAATTTTTTCAATATTTTAATAAAAGATGGAAAAATATATTAAAATAACGAAAATACTTCTGAATAACACCTAGAATTACACTGTCCGCCTCGGATGGATAGTGTCCACGAGCGGTGCCTGTCACCGTAAAGTGTCATTCGTAAATTGTCATTCGTAAAGTGTCACAGTAAAGGTGTCACCTTTGATGCGTAGAAGTGAACAAAAAGGGAATACTACAATTATTTAACAGGTGTAGGGAGGAACTTAACATTGAGTAGGAATAAAGATTTGTTATCGATTTTTGCTTTAGGCGGTATTAATGAGATTGGTAAGAATATGTATGCGATTCAGTATGCCGATGATATTGTGATTATAGATTGCGGAGGTAAGTTTCCGGATGAAAGTTTGTTAGGGATTGATTTGATTATTCCTGATACCACTTATTTAGAGGAAAATCAGGAAAAGGTCCGGGCGTTAGTCGTAACCCATGGACATGAGGATCATATTGGCGGGATTCCTTACTTTTTAAGAAAGTTAAATGTCCCAATTTATGCTACTCGGTTTACTCTTGGATTAATTGAATTAAAATTGGATGAGCACCGGCTTACCCGGGATACAAAACTCGTTACGATTGACTCTGAATCCAAGCTTGAGTTTGGAAAAATCGGTGTCAGCTTTTTCAAAGTCAGCCACAGTATCCCGGATTGCTTAGGGATTGTTTTTCATACACCGGAAGGAAATGTCGTTCATACTGGTGACTTTAAATTTGATCTTACCCCTGCCAATAATCAGTTTTCTGACATCCATAAAATGGCTGAAATCGGCAGGCAGGGCGTGTTAGCTTTAATCTCTGAAAGTACCAATGCCGAACGCACCGGCCTCACTCCGTCCGAACGGATGGTGGGTGAACATATGATAGAGGCATTTTTGAAAGCTCAAGGGAAAATTTTTGTTTCTACCTTTGCTTCAAACGTCAACCGTGTTCAGCAAGTTGTGGACGCAGCTCTGAAAACCAATCGAAAGCTCGCATTAATCGGCCGGAGTATGGTGAATGTGGTAGGGGTCGCGATGGAACGGGGCTATGTGAATATTCCGGATGGCATGCTAATTGATGCCCGCGATATGGAAAGCTTTGCTCCTGAGAGAGTCGCTGTTTTATGTACAGGAAGTCAGGGAGAGCCAAATGCAGCCTTAGCCCGACTTGCAACAGGCAATTATCGGGATGCTACCATTTATCCGGGTGACACCGTGATTTTAGCGGCCTCCCCTATTCCAGGTAACGAAAAAGATGTTTCCCGTATTATCGATAACTTATTTAAACTTGGTGCCAAAGTGATTTACGGTTCCGGAAGTACCACCGGCATGCACGTTTCCGGTCATGGCTATCAAGAAGACCTGAAGCTGATGCTCACGTTCATGAAACCGAAGTATTTTATCCCGATTCATGGCGAATACCGAATGCTACATCATCACAAGCTGCTAGCCGAATCAGTCGGAGTAGAATATGGAAATACTTTCATTATTAAAAACGGTGATGTTGTGGACATCGAAAACGGTGAAGCCCGGCAGACCAGGAATATTCCGGCTGGGGATACGTATGTAGATGGGGTAAGTGTTGGTGATGTCGGTGAAATTGTCCTTCGTGACCGTAAGCAGTTGTCGGAGGATGGAATGCTCGTTGTCGTTTTAACGCTGAGCAAAACTGACAGGAAAATTATCCAAGGTCCTGATACCATTACCCGCGGCTTTGTATATGTAAAAAATTCCGAGGATCTGTTAAAAGAAATTAATCGTATCGTGAAAAAGACGATTACCGAATTGCAGGAAGATAACGTCCGTCAGTGGAACGTCATGAAGCAGGCGATCAAAAAATCCGTCGGTCAATATTTATTTACCCATACAAGAAGAAAACCAATGATCCTGCCGATTATCATTGAAATTTAATCTCTTTCCATACTGATTCGGTCACGTAAAAACCTTTTACGTGACCATTCTCTTGCTCTCTCTGCTTTTTTCGGTCAGGTAGATATCATTAATAAAAAAAGGAAAAGGAGCTGTTTTCAGCTCCTTTTAAAATTAATGTTCTAAGCCAATTGTTCGCTCGGCTTCTTTACTTCCTCATGTTGCTCTTTAATCATCAAACCTCCCACCAAACCAAGAAAGGAAAAGAGGATAGGAATGATAAAACCATAATGATAACCAACCGTACTTCCTGCTGTTCCAAAATGGTCCAACACTTTTCCAAAAATACTTGGAAGCAGAACTGCACTTAAAAATCCACCCGTATTCGCAAAGCCTGAAACCACACCAACCTCTTTCATTGAAAACGATTGGCGGACCGCCGCAAACGTTAAGGTGCTCGCTCCATTTCCATACCCAATGATAAGGAAGAGAATGATCAGCATAAACATCGGCGGTTTTCCGCCTAATAGAACAAACGCAATCCAGCAGAAAAATATAATCAGATGAACAATGATATACGGCCGTTTGATCGAACCTAACCGACTGGATAACCAGGTCGTGAGAGGCGCCCCAACTAATGCCCCAATCAGCCCGATCATAATCAACTGGCTGGCATCGGAACGAGTCATTTCATATATACTCATTCCATATGGAACCGCCCACGAGCCAATAAACCCTACATACGTGCCGACTAACCCAAAGTGACATAAAAACGTCGCCCATGCCTGACGATCAGAAATTAACCGGCGAAGTATGACGGATGTTTTTTCCCGGCTTTGATCCTTTTTCATTTTGCTGATTACAACAAAATTTTTAAAAAGCTGTTTTGGTTTTTTTATCAGAACCCAATAAAGAAGAACCCCGCAAAGACATAAAACGATACCCATGATAAAAAAGGACGTTCTCCATCCTGATAAAGTAATCCAAGCGGAAAAAGGGACAGTAGCCATTAAGAATCCAAGGCTGCCGCTCATCCCAGCGATACCGAGCAAGCCGACAAATTCCTTAACCTTAAACCACTGGCTCAAAATTAACACTAGGTTCACCCAGATTGCCGCATCTCCGATTCCAACTAATAATCTAGCCACCAGCAACACATATTCATTTCCTGCCACACTATAAATCAAGGTTCCGATACCATTTAACAAGGTTCCGGCAATCAAAAAAAGATTTGGGCCATAACGGTCTGACAAAATTCCAATTGGAACTTGCAAGCCGGCATAGGCTAAAAACTGAATGCTCGTCAACAAACCAATTGTTGATGCAGTTACATTGAAATCCTTCATTAACTGGTCGGTAATTAAACCCGGAGCTGTCCGCTGGCTGACAATTAAGAAATAGGCGAACAGGACCGCAGCGAAAACAACCCATCTATATTTACTCGTTTGTTTTTCCAAGAATCTCTACTCCTGTTTAAATAACTTTGTTTCCGATTATACTCCTATTTTCCGAAATCATCATTTATTAAATTAAAAAAAATCACTCATAGTGACATAGACCCATAAATTTACCAAGGCTTAAAATAGTTTAATTTCTCTTTACAATTCTTTACATTCCCTTAATTAACATTGCTAGAAACCCCGCCTATAATCATAGTTGTGAGTTACTAAACGATTTAAAGGAGAGAATCATTCATGGATCGCCGTTTATTTTTAACATATGTAGGAAGTAGTACTGCCGCAATCGTTGCCGCATCATCTGGAATTGGGGCCTTAACAGGAAACGCGATGACGGCCAATCATTTAATGAATGGACAACCATCTGGAAAAGGAAAGCCGCTAACTACTCCTTTTAAACCTATCAGCCGTACTTGGGAAAATGACTTAGTACTGCCAAACGGATACAACTATAACATTATTGCCTCTTATGGTGATGTGATTAACTCTAAAGGTGAACGGTTTGGGGACGCTGCGGACCTGACCGTCTACTTCCCGATTGATAGTTTACAAGGCGGAAATAATTCCGAAGATGGCTTAATTTGGGTCAACCATGAGTTTCCAGAGCCAGGAAATTACATGACGTTGTTAGGTATTAACCCCTCTTCTTTTAAAAAAGAAAATCTAGCAAACTATCCAGAACTGCTCAAGCTTGAAAAAGAAGCAGTCGGAGGTTCTGTTATTCGTGTAAAAAAAGAAAAAGGTCAGTGGAAACTTATTCAAGATGATACATATAACCGCCGTGTTGATGGCAACACTTCAATCGAATTAACTGGTCCTGCACGTGGAAGTAAGGCAGTTAATGGTGCCACATCGGTTATCGGCTCATTAGGAAACTGCAGCGGCGGCCGTACGCTTTGGAACACTGCTTTATCTTGTGAAGAAAACACGGAGTATGGCGATGACTATGGCTGGCCAAATTTCGATGATAACCACTATGGCTGGGTAATGGAAGTCGATCCATTTGATCCAAAAAGACCTGTTCGCAAGCATACTGCTCTTGGCCGTTTTGCTCATGAAAATGCAGCAATGGGGTTAACTAATGATGGCAGAGTAGTCGTTTATATGGGTGATGACAAAGGTGACGCATGTTTCTACAAATTTGTAAGTGCGAAAAAGTTTAATAAAAATAACCGTGAAGCCAATTTTGATATTTTAGAAAGCGGCACGTTATATGTTGCGAATATGAGCAAGCAAGCTTGGGTAGCGCTTGATTATGCAACGAATTCCACGTTACAAAATCAATTCGCTGATCAAGCTGATGTGTTAACCAATGCACGCGCAGCAGCCTTAGCGGTTGGCGGTACAAAATTAGACCGTCCAGAGGATGTTGAGATTCATCCACTTGATGGAACTGTCTTCTTATCTTTGACCAACAATACTGGTCACGGAAACTTCCATGGACAAATCATCCGTTTTGCTCCGGCTGATGGCGACCATGCGAGCGAAAAGTTTACCTTTGAAGTATTTGTTGCCGGCGGTCAGCAAAGCGGAATTACCTGCCCGGACAACCTTCACTTTGACAGCAAAGGCAATCTCTGGGTCGTTGAAGACTATAGTGCGACCGAAACGAATCAATATGCGGCTTATAAAAACTGCGGTGTATTCATGATTCCTACCAATGGCAAAGAATATGGTGTCCCTCAACAATTTGCGTCCGGTCCAAAAGGCTGTGAAGTAACTGGTCCATGGTTAACTCCAGACGAACGAACGTTATTCTTAGATGTCCAGCATCCAGATACATGGAATCCATATCCTGGCCAAACGTTCGGCCGATCTTGTTTAGTTGCTGTTCAGGGTGGAAGCTTTAAATAATTTTATCAGTCGGGTACGGCGCCGCGCGGAAATATAGCGATATTCGGCGGATTTTCTGAAAATGTTGGCGGGTTTTCTTTGGCTGGCGGATATCTTCCTGGTTTCGGCGGATTTAACCTTGACTCCGGCGGATTTCCTGAAAATGTTGGCGAATATTTCTCTATCTGGCGGATATCTTCCTAGTTTCGGCGGATTTCCTGAAAATGTTGGCGAATATTTCTCCGGCTGGCGGATATCTTCCTAGTTTCGGCGGATTTAACCTTGATTCCGGCGGATTTCCCAAAAAAGTTGGCGGATATTTTTTCCGAACGGGGGATCTATGATTTCTTCGGAATAAGTTTTTCTGTGATTGTATATATTTTTACCCAGGAGAATTTTCCTAGAAGGAAGGAATACGAAGATATGATTCTAGTTTGCTCTCATCATGTGAAGGATGCCTTGAAAATGATGCTAGTTCCACACGTCAAGGCCATCTTAGAGGAAAATCAATGTTGTCAGCTGTGCAAGAACCATGCAAAATATAAGCTATTTGATTATACCCATCAAAGAAACCACACAAAAAAAGCTATCTAATAGGAGGTTCATTTTATGCTTCAGAATATTGGTATTCCAGGTTTAATTCTTGTCTTAGTGATTGCCCTCATCATTTTCGGACCTTCGAAACTGCCGGAATTAGGCCGGGCCGTTGGCTCCACTTTGAAGGAATTCAAAAAATCAACGCGGGACCTAGTTTCCGATGATGAGCCAAACAAAGCTCAAAATAAAAAGGAAGAAAAAACAATATAAGTTTAAAGTAGATGCAGGCGTACCGTGCTTGCATCTTCTTTTTCTAAAGGAGGTTCATGATATGGAAGATCGAGATATGGATTTAATTGGTCATTTGGAGGAATTGCGAAAACGTATCATGATTACGTTAGGAGCCTTCATTCTGTTTTTTATTTTAGCGTTTATTTTTGTACAGGATATTTATCAATGGCTGGTGCGCGACCTTGAGCACAAGCTTGCTATCCTCGGGCCAAGCGACATTTTATGGGTCTACTTCCTGCTTGCGAGCGTCGTATCCATAGCCGGTACGATTCCCATTGCTGCTCATCAGGTATGGCTATTTGTCCGGCCGGCCTTAAAAGAAAAAGAGCAAAAAGTGACGCTAGCCTATATTCCCGCCTTGTTCTTCTTATTTATAACCGGGGTCTGTTTTGGCTATTTTGTCATTTTTCCAATGGTTTATAAATTCCTGATCAATATGGCGGATGGAATGCTGATGACTTTCTTTACGACGGAAAAATACTTTCAGTTTTTAATCCATATGACCCTGCCATTCGGATTTTTATTCGAGCTTCCGGTCATCATCATGTTTCTGACAAGTCTTGGAGTTTTAAACCCTTACCGGCTGCAAAAAATACGGAAATACTCTTATTTTGTATTAATCTTAATCGCAGTTTTCATCACTCCGCCGGATTTTCTATCAGATATTTTAGTCGTTATTCCACTTATTTTTCTATACGAATGCAGCGTGTTACTATCAAAAGTTGTTTTTCGTCGAAAACAAAAAATGGAACTGGCAGCCTAAAAAAGTCTTGGTCAATTGACCAAGACTTTTCCTTTAAATTACCATTTTCTTCTCTTCTTTTAATTGTATTTCTTGTTCCTCTAAAACATCGCTCTCACGATTCTTTTTAATTCGGAAATGATAGATTAAATAACATGCAATCACAAACGGAACACCGAGATAAATCGCCAGTCTTTGTTCAGAGTCAAATGCTAGACTTGCCAGTACAATTACGTTCAATACTAAAGCAATGATTGGTAAAATCGGGAAAAACGGTGTCTTAAATTTAAGGTCCTCTACCTTGCCGCCATCACGGATAAACTTTCTGCGGAAGGCAATTTGTGAAGCTGTAATGGAAATCCAGCCAACCTGGGCCCCTAAACCTGCAACCGAAAGCAGCCAAACAAAAACGGTTTCTGCTGCAAAAAATCCGGATAAAAGGGATAATAATGAGATCCCCATCGTTAAAAGAAGTGCATTAAATGGAACTCCTTTTTTATTCACTTTTGTCAGAATTGGACTTGCCATTTTCTCTTTGGACATCGCGTATAACATCCGGGTCGCGGCATATAGACCAGAATTCCCCACTGATAATAGTGCTGTAAGGATAACAAAGTTCATTATGTCAGCTGCATAAGGAATTCCAATGCTATCGAAAACAACGACAAATGGACTTTCTATAACTCCTGCTTTTTCCATTGGAATGAGTCCAGCAACCACAAAAATAGCTAAGACGAAGAAAACTAGCGTACGCCAGACGGTTTGTTTAATCGATTTTGGAATGGTCTTCTCCGGCTCTTCACTTTCCCCTGCTGCAATCCCGATTAATTCCGTTCCTTGGAAGGAGAAATTAACGGCAATCATGGTGATAATTAAAGCGGTAAAACCGTTTGGCAGCAAGCCATGTGCTGTAAAATTAGTTAAAAATGGTGCTTCCCCGCCGCCTTTCAAGTCGATGAATCCAAACATTGCTGCCCCGCCCAATCCTATAAATAAAAGAATGGCTAAAATTTTTATACTTGAGAACCAAAATTCCGCTTCAGCAAAGGCTCTTGCAGAGAGAGCATTCAAAGAAAATAGAATAATAGCAAAAACACCGCTCCATATCCAAACCGGGACATCTGGGAACCATCTTCCCATAAGTTGTCCAGCTGCAAGAAATTCCAATGCTACAGTTACCGACCATCCGAGCCAATATAGCCAGCCAAGCGCAAATCCAGTTCCCGGGCCAATAAACTTTGTCGTATACGTTTGAAACGAACCTGAAACCGGCATGGCAACCGATAGTTCTCCCAGGCAAAGCATTGTTAAAAACATGATAAACCCGCCGACAAGATAAGCTAGGATCGCACCCGTTGGTCCTGCTTCGCTGATGGTATAACCTGACCCTAGGAATAGCCCCGATCCGATTACCCCGCCAAGCGAAATCATAAATAAATGCCGTGTCTTCATGGAACGTTTTAGTTCGTGATTTTGATTGTTTTCTGGTAGATTCATATACTGTCCCCTTTCTTTTTAAAGAAGAATACGCTTACATTTGATTTCTTTCACGCTAACCCCTATGTTACTATTTTTTATATTGCAATAATTGTGCCAAAATCGTCACAGCCTATTTGTGAACATTGTTTGAACACAGCCGCCAAATAATTTTGCATATAATTTAAAAATTTTGCACCTTCCTGCAAAAAAACTCTAGCATTCATAAGTTGTTTTTGTTTAAATTGTTGGTAACGGGAATGATAAGGAGAAATCATCATGAAAACGTCACAGGGTCATCTAAATAAAATCTATGAAAGAATTTTAGACGAAGTCGATGTCGGGATTCATGCTGTGGATGAAACAGGGAAAACGATTATCTACAACAAGAAAATGATGCAAATTGAATCGATGGATTTAAAGGATGTTATTAATAAAAATCTATTAGATGTATTTATTTTTAAAGACAATCAATCTAGTACTCTTGTTCAAGCTCTTCAGGAAGGAAGAGAAACAACCAACGTAAAACAGACTTATTTTAATAACAAAGGCCGTGAAATTACGACCATCAACAATACCTTCCCTATTTTTCAGGATGGAAAAATTCAAGGTGCGGTTGAAATCGCCAAAGATGTGACCAAGCTTGAACGACTCATACATGGCAATATGAATACCAAAGGATCCACTAGATATACATTTGATAGTATCATAGGGAATAGTCCGGCAATGAGAGACGTGGTTGAAGGAGCAAAGCGGGCTACCCGGACTTCATCTTATGTCCTGATTGTCGGCGAGACCGGTACTGGGAAAGAACTGTTTGCTCAAAGTATTCATAATGGAAGCGACCGTTTATCCGGCCCTTTTATATCGCAAAACTGTGCAGCGCTTCCTGATAATTTAATTGAGAGTCTGCTTTTTGGAACCAAACGTGGTGCTTTCACGGGAGCCATCGATACACCCGGACTTTTTGAGCAGGCAAACGGCGGCACGCTGCTGCTTGATGAAATTAACTCATTAAGTATAGGTCTTCAAGCAAAATTATTACGCGTACTTCAAGAAAAAACAATCCGGCGTGTCGGCGACACGAAGGATATTCCGGTCGATGTACGGGTTCTGGCCAATATGAATGAGGACCCTATTGACGCCATCGCCAATAATCACATGCGGAAAGATCTTTACTACCGTCTCGGTGTGGTAACCATCTTTGTTCCGCCTTTACGGGAACGAAAAGAAGACATTCCATTATTGGTGCAGAACTTTATCGAAAAATATAATGAACGCTTCCGAATGAACGTGAAGGGCTTGTCTGAAGAAGTCAGACAGTCGTTTATGGAGTATGATTGGCTGGGGAATGTTCGTGAGCTCGAACATATTATTGAAGCGGCCATGAACATTATGATGGAAGATGAAGAAGTGATTATGTACTCCCATTTGCCATTCCAATATCGAAGCAAAATGCAAATGAAAGAAAGAATGCTGCCCCACTCCACCGTGGACACGTTTATGAGGGAAAACGGCGATGTGACGATTCCGCTAAAAGATCAAATGGAGCAATTCGAAAAATCCTATATTGAAATTGTCTTGAAGAGGAACAACTCGAACATTTCTAAAACTGCTCAATTACTCGGCTTGAGCCGTCAAAGCCTGCAATACCGTATGAAAAAATTAAACATTAAAATAGACTAAAAAATGACCGCTGGCGTTGATACCAGCGGTCATTTTTTTGAGTGTTCATTATCGATTTTAAACTTCTGTTGATTGGAGCGGAAGGCGCGAGACTCCTGCGGGAGTACGGAGCAGGGGAGACCCCGCAGGCGCTTTAGCGCCGAGGAGGCTCCCCGGAACGCCCGCGGAAAGCGAAGTGCCTGGAGCTCAAATCAACAGGTCAAATTTAGATATTAAAACCCAGACTCGCCAATTGGAACAATTCCGTTATAATCAGTCCAGTATCCTGCAAGCGGATAAGCAGGTATATCGCTCCAATGGTCAGGGTCTACCTCATAAACCTCTCCTGTTACATAGCCATACACTAATGATTTTAACGCAAGGTAGTTTTGTTTTGTTAAATAACCATTCGATTTCTGACCTAAGCTGCCATCACTTGTATTTCCTTTTGTTTCAAAAAATACTGCTGGGTGGCTATGATGCTCCGGATTTAATCCGTTATAGTTAAGCCCCATCATCATTGCGGAAACAACACCGCCTTTAATATCAATATCGTATCCTACTTGACTCTCTCTATCGACAATTTGGTAGCGGTCAATATGGGTATATCCATAACCTTCCATTTCATCATACACATAGGCTAGCATTTGACGGGTCACTTTATTGTAATCTTTATATTCTGGTAGAGTCGGTCCATTTGGAGCGAGTGATACTCCTAGCGAAAAAGAAGTAGCTTCATTGGTGCCATATACTTGCTTGAGTCCTTGGTGATGCAAATCAATCGCAAAATCTGGCTTCAAATCAGCCCAGTATGCATACACTACCTGTGATTCTTTTGCAACAAAGCCGCCATCGACAGTCCAATCGCGGTTTAAGTCAAGGGACTTCCCTGTTGATTGAATCACTGTTCCACGGGTATTCAGTTCAGCTCCGTCAGGATTGTACATTGGGATAAAATACAGAGTAGACTCTGCCAACACTTTTTGCACATCTTTAGAATTGCTGCTAGCATAGGTTTTTAATAAATCCAATGCCGCTTCTGTTACCAGTTTTTCATTACCGTGGATCTGGGCTTGAATCCAAATCTTTTTAGATCCTGTACCAACCTTCGCTACATAAATGCTCCGATCAGCTTCCGATTTTCCATATTCGTCTAGAGTAAATATTTCTACCTTTCCTTTGCTAGATTGTTCAATATCGCCTAGAATTTTTACAACATCTGCGTAAGAAAGAGTCGAACTGATAGTTGTATTGCCGTTGGTTGATGGTCCTCCAGGGTTGGTCGCAGCAAACGCAAGGGATGAAAATACTAGAAGTAGAATGGCTGTTAACATGCTTGTTTTTTTCAAAATGGATAAATGCATCGTTTTTACCTCTCTCTATGTTTTAATGCCCTTTATGTACAAGATCCTCCTCCCCCTCTTCTTTCGGGCTTCTAAATAAATAGTAGGGGAAAATTGGAAGAAAACACAGAGTTAAAAGTCTGAATTCTTAAATTACTTTAGCGCTTTAAATCAGACAAATGGTATATCCTGACCAGGGTCTTTAGTCACGGGTTTCTTTCGGAACATGATAAAAAACACTATCCAGTTTGGATAGTGCCTTCTCTTTTTTACTGGGCAGGTGCCTGCCACGTATTTTTAGCCATCATTTTAATCATTTCTTCAAGTAAAGCCGGAACTTCTTCAAAGGCACTTTTAATATGAAGGCGTTCGGTTCGTTTATGAGCATCCTTGCCGAACGGACCCACATTTAAGACAGGAGCCCGGAGTTCCCTCATTGCATCAAACGGAATCGTATAACTGCTTCCCCAAACAGGGATATTTGCCTTAAAGGACGTCCAGCCTTCTCCCGCGTCGTGATAGTTTACATAGCTTAAATCGCTGATTCCATTGAAATAGTGTACCTGTTTGATAGGTAAATTGAATTTTTCAAGGCCTTTTTCCTTAACGTACTCTACACATTTCTTTACAAGAGCATCATCAGAAGAATTGACTGCTGGGTAATAGGGAGGCGCATACATGATGACAATGGCCGGTGCGAGCTCCTGACAGGCAATCATTAGGCTGTCGGCAATACGCAGCGATTTTTCACGATCATCCCAATTCGAATTAACCTGAACCTCCGCTTTGATTTCCTCGACAAATTCAGTTCCAAATTTACGGGTGGCAAGGGTTTGTAAATCGTCATACCGTAACACACTTACTTTACCAATCGGTTCCATGGACTGCTTAGAACAAACCTCTTTATATGCTTCGTTGCAGGCCCTTGCCGCATCCATAGCGACCCGTTCAAAAATCTCCATGATTTCTTCTGCATTTCGTTTCATTAAAAATACGTTATATAAGGCCGCAGAACGAAATGGTGTTTGTACTGAGTATTCTTGTCTTAAATCTTTTTGCTGAAGGGTGACCGGAAGCGGTGTTGTTTCCCCCATTACTTTTTCCTGAAAACTTATGTTCCACTCCATCCGCTGAGTTAAGAACGAGGCAATATACGGCGCTGTAATACCGCTAAGAGGTTCACCTACATGTGTTTCTTTTCCGTAAAAGAGAGCGGAAGGCATAATTTTTCCGATTGAACCGGAATAAACATAATAACTTCTATCACCTGGCTCTTGTGTAAATACCGGCTCTCCGTTTAAGAAAAGTTTATAACTGAGATTGTGCTCTTCTTTTAATTCTAGCAGTTTGGAAACTGCTACACGCATCCCGGAGGAATTCGCTTCTTCATCAGGGACTGTCAGCAAAAGTAGATTAATCGGCCAGTTTTCAACCGATGCTTTTTCTACTAACCCCATGTGCATGGCAAGGCCCATCTTCATATCCATTGTGCCCCTGCCAAATAAGTATTCACCAGAGAGAAGATCCTGCTTTGCATCATCATCTAATTCATCAATTTTATTTAATAGTAATTTTGTTAACTCTTCCGGCTGATAGGCATATAATTCAAGGTCCCCATACTCCTCTGTGTTAACCGTATCGAAATGACTAATTAAGACAATAGTTTCCTTAGCATCCTGATGCCTATATAACGCAGTTAAAAATCGGCGCCCCAAATCAGCATCATGAAGGCCTAAATTATTGGGATACTCCTGAAAATACTCCAACTCCTGAAGCTTCCCCTGAACCTTGCCGGGAAACTCACGCTCACCCTCCGTTAACGTCATACTCCGCCAGCTCACCAGCTCACACAACAACCCTCGCAACCTATCCGGCGTACCCCACCTAAGCTGTTCCATCCATCCTTTACCCCTTTACCAATCAATATAAATCTAAAACAACTGTCCGCCTGTGGTGGACAGTGTCCACGAGCGGTGCCTGTCACCGTTTTTTACCTTTTTTTACCTTTTTTCCTCCTTTACCTTTTTTACCTCCTTTACCTTTTTTACTGTTTTTCACACTATCTTTAACGTTTTTAACGTTTTAATCCTTTTTTCTACCCGATTATATCAGTTCCAGAAGCGGATTTATCTGTTTGTTTGTTTTTGAAGTAGTAAAATAGGTAGCAAAGTGCCAGGAATCCTAGGCCGATGAGGAGTCCGATTAACTGGGTTGGGTCAAAGGCTAGGAAAATGAGTATGGATACACAGAATACGATACATACCAATGGAATAAACGGGTAAAATGGTACTTTGTATTGCAAGTCTTCTAATTTACCGCCGCCTTTTAGGTATTTCCGTCTAAACATAAGCTGTGAAAGGGCAATGCCGATCCATGAAATGGTTACCGAAATTCCTGCAATAGACATTAAAAGTACGAATACTGTATCGGCAGCAATGACACTTGTCAGCAAAGATAATAGTGAAAAAATCATGGTAAACACAAGGGCTGTTAATGGAACTTTCCGCTTTGATAGCTTTCCAAACAGTTTTGGTGCCATTCCTTCATGACTCATTGCCCAGAGAAGCCTTGTTGATGCATAGATACAAGAGTTTCCTACTGATAATATTGCAGTCAGGATAACAAAGTTCATAATATCTGGTGCGAATGGAATACCAGCCAAATCCATTAAAGTGACGAATGGGCTTTCTAACAATCCAAGCTCCTTAGTTGGAAAAATCGCAGATAAGATAATAATAGAGGCAAGATAAAAGACAATGATTCTAAATAAAACATTACGAATCGCACGAGGGATATTCTTTTGAGGTTCTTCACTTTCACCGGCTGCAATCCCAATCAATTCCGATCCTTGATAGGAAAAAATAACATTCATCATTGTTACAAATAGTATGGCAATCCCGGCTGGAAATAACCCAGATGGTGCCAAATTATCTAATAATGGAGCTGGTCTGTCTGCAAGTGGAACAATTCCTAAAATGGCGCCTACACCTATAATGATAAAAAAGATCACTGCTACTACCTTTATTCCAGCAAACCAATATTCCGCCTCAGCGAAACCTCTTGTCGTTAAGGCATTGAGACCAAATAATAAGAAAATGAAAACCGCACACCATATCCAGACGGAAATATCAGGGAACCATCTTTGCATTAAGATACCAGCAGCGGTAAATTCGACTCCCGCCGTTGTTGCCGATCCAACAAAGTACATCCATCCTAAGGAAAATCCAGCCGAAGGACTTACAAATTTGCTGGCATACGTCTGAAACGAACCTGTAACCGGCATATAGACAGCAAGCTCCCCCAAACACACCATAACCAAGTACAAAATGATCCCGCCAAAGATGTACCCGATTAAGGCACCACCCGCTCCTGCCTGATTGATGGTATAACCGGCATTTAAAAACAGCCCCGTGCCAATAACTCCCCCTAATGAAAGCATAAACAAATGACGCCGTTTCATCGACCGATTTAACTGATTCTGCTTGCCCTCTTGATTTTCCATACCTTCCCCCACCCCTCTTAAATTAGAATGACCCCTAATTCATTAAAAACGCAGTGACAAGCAGCTTAACCCGCCATCTAGCTTACGAAATTCAGACATTTCAAGCTCAATTGTTTGATAGCCGGCTTCGTTAATTTTTTGTTTTGTAATCGGATAACCTGCAGGCATAATGACATAGTCGTTCACACGAATACAATTAGCGGCGTACTCCTCTTCCGGTGGTACAATAATTTTTTCATAGTGGTTGAAGTCTGGGTGATCAATAAATTCCCCTGCAGCCACAATTGTTTGATTTCCTAAATAGGTGATCCCTGTTTTTAAGTGAAAAAATTTTTCTAACTGTACGATTGTAGCTTTGAATCCTTCTGATTCTAGAATTTGTTTTAATTGCTCAGCCCCCTCACGGTTTGTTCTGGCAGAAATACCGATATAAAAATGATCTTCAATCTGTAAAATATCTCCTCCATCAAGTGTTCCTGGTGCTTTTATATAATGAATAGTTTCATAGAAGGACTTGATAACCGGTTCCATATCACGGATTTCTCCATTCCGTGACAAGGCTCCGGGATTTGAAATAACGGCAAACTTTGGTGTAAGAACCGCTGTATCTTCCACGAAAGTGGAATCCGGGAATTCTAAATTACTAGGAAGGATGGTGACTTCTGTTCCACACTTCTTTAACGCCTCCACATATGCCTGATGCTGCTCTAATGCTTTTTCCAAAATAGGCTGCCCCAGATCAGAAGTAGTTAAGCCATTCACATAGCTTTCTCCAGGTGTTTTAACAATTGTATTTTTAAACATGATTCTTCCTCCTTTTTTATCCTCGAACCACTGGACATGTAAGACATGTTGGCCCGCCTGTTCCCAAATAAGAGATTTCATTTCCTTCATATTCATAGACAGTTGCCCCGGCCGCTAGTAATTGTTCTTTTGTTGAAGGATTTCCCGAAACCATGACGCAGACTCTCGGTGCTAATGCAAGAACATTACAGCCGAGCCGATGATACTCTTCCTCTGGTACTTCAATTAATTGAAAGCCGCGCCTGATCAATAACTGTCTAAGAAAGACTGGCATGAGTCTTGAATAAACCACAGCCAGGTTTTCATCTACGATACTGATGATTGACATAAGATGGAGACATTCCCCTTCTCCTTGATCATGCGGCAATGGAACCACAATACATTCATCTACTAAATCCTTCGTCATTTCTTGAATTTGGCGGATGGCTTCATCATTCGTCCGATAGCCACGGCCAATTAACAAAGTCCGGTCATCGAGCCAAACGAGGTCCCCTCCATCCGCGACCGCATCCCCGGTTAGTTCTCCTACAATTGGAATATTCTTTTCTTGTAAAAATTGCTTGTAAGCAGCAGCTTCAAGTTGACGCAATTTTTTCCCTGATTTTAAAATAATCGCTCCAGCTTTCGTAAATTTAACGGGGTCATGTGCATATAGAGAATCTAGTCCTGCAGATTCGGACACAGGTAAAAACTCAATTTCAGCCACATGTTCTTTAATAATGGAAAGGAACTGTTCAAACTCTTGCTGGGCCTTTATGTAATCTGGTTCATTGATGTAATTGTACTTTTTCCATTCATTCCTTAGATGTTCTTGGCTGACAAAGGCATCCTTCGGGTGTTTCAAGATTACCTTGTTGAGATTTTTATACATAGATGTTAACAAGTGATTTACCTCCTTTTCCGCATAGTGGAAAATATTTTCTTATACTGGAAATCTTTATAATATGATATTATAGTAGGTGGAAATACATGTCAATATATTTTGAATTTACTGAACAATCGGCGCACGCCCATTTTAAGGATGGCAGATAATAAAATTAGATAGGGGTTGCTTAGAATGCAAACGATTGACCGAGCCATGCAAGTCATTAAAGTCCTGGCTGAAAATGATATAAAAAAATGGTATTCGATTACGGATTTATCAAAAGAATGTGACCTGCCTGTTAGTACCATGCATCGTCTTTTACAATCCATGATTAAACATGGACTAATCCAGCAGGATCCGAATCTAAAACTCTACTCAATGGGGAATGCATGGTTAGAATACGGCTTGCAAATGTATGATACCTTCGATTTTGTCGGGCTGATCCGCCCCGAAATGGAAAAATTGATGCATGAGGTCGAAGAGAGTGTTTATTTTAGCAAACCTATCGGACAAGAAGCCCTAGTAGTGGAGAGAATCGACTGCCCTCATAACCCCATTCGGATTTATGATCAGCTGGGTATCAGAATCCCCATGAACATTGGGGCAGCCAATAAAGCCATGCTGGCACATATGCCAAACGACGAGGCGTTAAACATCTTAAATAAGTTAGTACCAAAAGAGGAACTGGAGTCCTTCTTACAATTGCTAGATACCATTCGCCATAAAGGCTATGGAGAAAGCCACGGGGAAAAAACAAAAGGCACCTCCTCCGTTGCCGCTCCCATCTTCAACCACTCCAACGAACTAATAGGAGCCCTAAGCATCGGATACGTCAACTTCAACCTAACAGAAGAACGGCAAAACTTCCTAACCGAAAAAGTAACCGAATACGGCCTGCGGATCTCCGCCAAACTAGGAAGCAAACGATAAAACAAACACAAAAAGAAGCCTTGTCATTGGAACTGGAACAATCCATAAACAAGACTTCTTTTTTGTGTTATAACTGTCCGTCTGGGGTGGACAGTGTCCACGAGCGGTGCCTGTCACCGTATTGTTGTCACCACATTGTTGTCACCGCATTGTTGTCACCGTTTAATAGTTTTACTTTATAGAGTTAGCGGCGTTGATGTAGCCAGCACCATATATGTTGTCGTCTCTTTCTCTCCATAGGTCGGCTCCGCTCATTAGGTCTTCTTTGACTTGTTTCGGTGTTAGCTGCGGGTTGTTTTGGAGCATGAGGGCGACGATTCCGGCACAGATTGGCGTGGCCATAGATGTACCGGATAGGACGAAGTAGTCATTCTCGACGCGGGCAGATTTTTGCAGCTTGTCCAGGTAGGAGTTAGGGGAACGTAAGGACACAATGTTTACTCCAGGAGCAAGGATATCCGGTTTTGTAAGACCATAAATTGTTGGCCCTCTGCTTGAAAATTCGGCCACAAGGCCATCGCTTCTTGTTTCAGGTGTATTTCGGTCGTCTAATGCTCCGACCGTAATCACTTGATCACTCACCCCAGGACTCGCAATCGTTCTAGGATTCGGTCCGGAGTTACCTGCCGCCACACAGACAACAATTCCTGAAGCCCAAGCTGCCTCTACCATTTTCACCATTGGGTCCCCGTCATCACTGCCAAAGTTCTGTGCTGTACTCCCCAATGACATACTGATGATGTCAATCTTATGTTCAGGATTGCTTTCATTGTACTGAATACACCATTCAACCCCATCCATCACGGTTTCTAATGAACCAGAGCCCAGCTTATCTAACACTTTTACTCCAATCAGATTCGCTTCAGGCGCTGGTCCCGCGTAACGAAATCCTGACGCTGCTCCATTACCAGCCGCATCCCCGGCACAATGTGTTCCGTGGCCATTATCATCATATGGTTCTGTACGGTTATTAACGAAATCTACAAAATCTACGATTCTATCAGCAATATCAGGATGAGGATAGATTCCTGTATCGATAACCGCAATCGTTACGCCACTTCCCGTTAAAACCGTATTGTTTCTAACAAGGTCTTTTGCATTGGCAGAAGGCACTGCCACATCAAGTAGAGCCTGTACTTCACTATTTAAATAGACTTTGCGAATATGATTACAACTAGTAAGCATTTCTTCTAATCCCATTGGCGTTACATTGGCACTAACGCAGGAAACCCTTGAAAACTCACGTTTCACACCATTAAAAAAGTGATTGTTCATCACTTGCTTCACTTGATCACAACCTGTTTCAAAACAGCCATCCTCAAATTCAATAATAATAGAGAACTTCCTACTAAACTTGTAAAAGCCTTCAAACATTTTATGCAAGAAGCACGGGGTCCATTTAAACGGTTTATAAAGGTTCAGAATTTTATCACGTAATGGTTTTTCCAACTTATTGGCATGGGCTCGTACCATTTGAACCATTGAATAACCAAACAATCCCATCTCTTCCTTTCATACTTTTTTTTATATCATATGAAAATAAGTAGAAAGGGTAAGGGTACTTATCCATTTAATATAAAAAAAGGGCTTTTTTATAACAAGATGGTAGTGTCGACATAGGACAACATCAAAGGCCATAGGTATGTATCAATAACTCATTTCAATTGGAGGTACCCCCTTGGCAACACCTAATAACTCTTTTATTAGACCCTATTTAATTACCCGCAGCTTACAGCCTGAGAATCAAGAAACGCCGATAAAGTTTATGAACACTCCTAACATAACTGATCGATTATTTTTTAGAAGAAACCATTTTTCTTATCCTACTCTTCAATTCTCTCATTATTGGCTCCCAGTCCATGGGCTTGTTCAAAATCCAACCTTATTTACCTTACAGGACCTTCTTCGTTTTCCTTCGAAAACATTTAAGGTTGTCCTCGAATGCGCTGGGAATCAACGAAGTAAATTTGAGCCGAAAGTATTTGGAGAGCAATGGGAAAAGGGAGCTATCAGTCAAGGTGAGTGGAAAGGTGTCCCGTTAAAAACCCTGCTCACCCATGTGGGAATGAAGGATGGTGCAAAAGAAATTGTGTTCGAGGCTTATGATTATGGAAGCCGTACCGATTCCGATCAGATTCATACGTTTGCCCGGAGCCTTCCCCTCGAAAAAGCACTGCACCCTGACACCATTATTGCTTATGAGTACAATCAAAAACCGATACCATTCAAACACGGCTACCCATTAAGGCTTATTGTTCCACAATGGTATGCGATGGCCTCTGTTAAATGGATTAAACAAATTAAGGTAATAGATTCAAAGTTTACCGGACCTTTCCAAACAACCGATTATGTTTACTACCCGGAGCAGGAGGGCGACAAGAATTCCTTCCCCGTCACCGCCATCCATGTGAATTCGATCATTCAAAAACCTTTGGACATGGACACACTTAATACCGGCATCCATTCGATTCACGGAATTGCCTGGACCGGAAAGGGGCAAATTTCAAAGGTTGAGATCAGCACCGACAACGGCAGCACTTGGACCCTTGCAAAACTGGGGCATTATTCTGGCGACCGTTATGGCTGGATCCCTTGGTCGTATCAATGGACAGTCACTAAAAAAGGAGAATATACCATTATGAGCAAAGCAACCGATTCAGAAAACCGAACCCAGCCGGAAGCTGCTTTTTGGAACCGTAAAGGCTATGGATACAACGCCATTGATATAATCAAAGTCCGGGTTGAGTAATCCAATTAAAAAATCGACCAACATCGCATTTGGTCGATTTTTCATCTTTATGCTATTTCTTTTTGATAAAATTGCTTTAGCTGCTTTCTTGCCCGATATAAACGTGTTTTAACGGTAGAAGGCTTCAGCCTCAACCTTTTCGCAATTTCCTTTTCATTTAATCCAAAGATAATTTTTAGGCAAAGGACATCATAGTAATCCTTTGAAAGCTGGTTCATCCGATTGGATAGTTCTTCATTTAGCAATAGCATCTCCACCTCATCCTCTGGATTTTTGTCTGGTGAAGATAGACCCACAATGGAATCCGGTGATACAATCAGCCGGCTGCATTTTCTTTTTTCCATACGGAGGAGATCAATCGCTGTCCTTGCGGTAATGGCAGAAAGCCATGCCCCAATTTTCGTCGAGTCGACGATGGTATCCAATTTTTTATACGCCTTAATAAATGTTTCCTGCACAACGTCCTCGGCTAAAAATGGATCTCTCGTATAGGAAAAAGCTAGTCCGTGCAGCCGCCGGGAGTAAGTCTTGAATAACTCATTAAAATCGATGTTCCCCATCTGCTTCTCCTTTTCTACTGAAAATGTTCACTGACAAATTCAGGGACATGTTCTTCGTCAAAGTAATACACCTCATAGTGATGGCCGGCGTTATAGTAAAAGACGGCAGCATATTCATGCCGGCTGTCTGTACTTGCCCGTTCTAACGCAAGCGTCATTTTCTCTGTTTCCGTAATCTCCAGTGAATTTCCATCCTCTTCTATTAATTCCTTAATATGAGCCGGATCCTGTTCCAAATTTGCCAGCTCCACCTTCCCCACTAGGACACGGGATAAATCCTCTCCTGTTACCGTGGCCTGGTCTAGCTGATTTTTTTCTTTCAGCCATTCCGCAAATCTTGTGTAACTCGGCTTCATTTCTATTGCTAGGTAATTCATTTTTCCTATGTTAAATTCAATCGTCGAGCCGCGGTATTGATAGTAGAGACTGTCCTCATACGATTCTGCCAATACATCTTCCCGCAATATAGATATCGCTTGTTTAATATCTTTCGGATCAGATAGATTAACAGCCTTATTAATCGGCCCATTCGCCATGATTTGGATATTCTTCACTTTACTTTCATTGATTTTAAATATTTCTTTCGTAGCTGTTTTATACTCCTTTGATTCATAAATTGGCTTATAAAGGGACTGATACCGGAGCATATTTATTCGATATTCACGTACGACGTGACGGCCATTTTCTAATTCATAGAGGAAAAAGAACGTTCTATTATTCTCATTATCCCTTATATCATTATTGGTTTTATCCGTAATGATTTGCTCATGTAATGTGCGAACAGCCTCAATATTTTCCCCTTCACTTAAAGGGGCAGGTCTATAAAACTCCTCGTTATTTCCGTCCTGATAAAGATAGAGATAGGCATTGTCCGTTAAAATAACAGTTTTAATTTCATCCTGATTCGGTACTCTGTTTTCATAGATTCCGAGCAATTGTACAGCCATAATAAGAATAGTCATAACAGCCGAATAAACGATTAAACCTTTGATTTGATTAAACACTCTCCATGTTTTCTTGAGGACCATTTCCGAAACATAGTAACCAATGGCTGCACCAATGATATACCCCATAACGGTCCAGCCAAAACCTCCGTTGGAAATTTGATAAAAATACATTCCGGCTAAAAGCATCGTACAAAAGGTTACTCCATACTTAAAAACAGAACGTAATTTAGGAAACGCAATTGCTTCTGAAGCTGATTCGAGATTTCTTTTTTTATAAAAGAATAATGCCAGTACATAAAGAAGGATGGTTAACCCAATATAGATCAAAGCCGTACTCCACTTTAATGGACTGGATTCATCCAGCAATCCCGCATAGGTAAGCGGAGACATTTTGACCAAATCATTCCTAAGAAAATAATCACTTGGAAATCCATAAAGGAAAATCCTTAAGCTATAAAAAAGAAGCATGGTAATACCCACAGGAAAAATCAGCATGACATAGGATAGAACCGCTTGGACGGCAGAAATTCCTGTCATCATAGCGATAAAAACCCCCGCTGCATAAAGAACTAAATCGATTAAAATCGTAATTCCTGCCCAGTAAAACACATCTTCTATACCAAACACACTTTGCAATTCTAAAGCGGGGCGAATAATCAGGACCAGAATGGTGATGATGGTGACAGGCACCACTAAATACACAACCCCTGTCAAGGCATAATGATGGAAAATCCTATTCCTCGTCATAGGAAGACTGTGCATGAGGTCGGCGGCTTGTTTGACGTGAAGGAAGCGGAATAAGAATACAGCCAGCAGGATAGGTACAATCAGCATCAGTCCCACTTGAATAGGAAAATCATAATAAAATAAGTTATAGATGATAGAATTAAAATCCATTCTATTTTGATCCGAATACATCATCAACATTCGGAGAGGGAGTGTCAGGAATAAGCCCAGGAAGTATACGATTGAGATCCAGCCCGTGCTGCGTCCTATTTGAAGAATCAATTCCTTGTTAAACCATGACGTTTTCGATGGCATAGCCGATATCCCCCATTTCGTAAATAAAAATTTCCTCCAAAGTCAGCGGAAGCAAATCAAACACCAGTGGATCTGTCTGACGGATTTGTTTCGCGATGGTATCCTCATCACCCCTAATAATGTAAAGGAAGACACTACCCCTTTTCTCTGTATGGAGGATAGTAAAATTCCTAAACACTTTGCTTGGGCTGCCATCACGATAGGCTACTTGTACCTTATGAACGTCCGCTTTTAATTCATCTAATTCTTTTTCCATGATCAGGTTCCCCTTGTGAATAATCCCAATATGATCACAAATATCTTCTATTTCACGAAGATTGTGTGAGGATATAAGGATCGTCATCTCCCGATCGGCCACATCTTGAATCAGCAGGTTCTTTACCTTTTTGCGAACAACAGCATCAAGGCCATCGAATGGTTCATCCAGCAAGAGAATCTCTGGATGTGCCGAGAATGCGAGAACAAAAGCTATTTGCCTTTGCCATCCCTTTGAAAACGTATGGATTTTCTTATTCAAATTGATCTCAAAAAGATTAGCAAGTTTTTGAAACCTTTCTTCGCTCCATTTAGGATAAATACTTTGATAAAATTTGGCCATTTGCTTAGTCGTATATTGTGACAAAAAATAAGGCTGATCTGGTATGTAGAAGATTTTTTGTTTCAAATTTACATTTTCATAAACGGGTTGGTTATCAATGGTGACCTCCCCTTTCTCCTGACGATAAATTCCTGCCAGCAATTTTATCAGCGTCGTTTTCCCCGCACCATTTGAACCAATTAAACCGTAAATGGAACCTTTATCAATGGTTAGATTCAAGTTTTCAACTGCAGTAAAGCGATCGAAAACTTTCCGTACATTTTTAAGACTAATCACCATTTTCCCCTCCCCCTTTGACCGCTTCTAAGTCATGAACAAGTTTGACCAATTCTTCTGCTTTGACCCCCAGATAAAGAGCTTCAACGATTAACTTCTCCAGTTCCTTTTTCACCGTCTCTATCTTCTCCCTGTCTTTTATTTGAGTACTCGGATTGACAAAGTTTCCTTTTCCTTTAATTGAATAAATAAATCCCTGGGTCTCGAGTTCCCTGTAAGCCTTTTGAATCGTATTCGGGTTGATCGTTAGCTGAGTGGCTAATGTACGAACCGATGGCAGCTGCTCGTCGGGTTTAATTACCTCATTCATGATCAACTCTTTCATTTTGTCGACAAGCTGTTCATAAATGGGTTTACGGCTTCTCATATCAAGCTCAAACATATTGACCCCCAATCTGTACTAAGTGTACTATCACTTGTAATACAGTTAGATTATATGTTACCTTTTTCCAAAATAAAAGTCTTTTTGGAAAAAAATATAAAAAAGCCGGAAGTGAACAATTCACAACCAGCCTTTTCGTAATTAATCAAACGTTTGTATAGTTTTTCAATCCTGTATAGGTAAAGGATTTATTATGACTAATTAAACGTTTGATTAGTTCTATTCGAACCCTTCAATTAATAGGATTTTTCGTTACTAATTAAACGTTTGATTAATTTTCTTCCCCTTATTTGTACAATTTAATCAAACGTTTGATTAGGTTTTTTTCTACGCATTATTGTGCGATTTCTGACTTTACCTATCATTCCCGTCAAATAACTTCTTTCGTTTTTGACGTGAATCATTTTTTTATGAAGATGGCAATTTATTGAGATAGTTTTATATACCCTATTTTTTCTACGATTTCTTGCCCCTGCGGACCTGTCATCCAATCGAGAAACGGCTGAATGGTTTGCTTTGGGTTATCCTTTACGGTGATCGCATATAGATTTGCAGTGAATGGGTATTTTCCGCTCGAGATATTTTCCGGGCTTGGTTCCACACCATCGATGGAAAGGAGTTTGATATCCGGATTGGCTTTCATCCCAGTGGCGAAGAATCGAAAGGAGAACCCAATGGAATTATTATAATTCCGATAATCAGCCACTTGTTCGATAATCCCGCCCATCCCTTCAGGAACATCTTCCTTTAACGGTTTCATAATCGGAGTTTCGCCCATGATTTTTTCCAACAGGGTCTGGCTTCCGGAATTTTTAGGCCGCTGAAAAGCTAGAATATCCCGGTTCTCCCCCCCAATTTCCGACCAGTTCTTAATTTCACCGGAGTAAATACCTCTAATCTCTGAAACTGTAAGGCTGGCTATCTCGTTTTTGGGATTCACAAAGAACACAAATGCTTCTTTTCCAATTGGCGTCATGACTAATTCTTTCCCCTGCGACTTAGCCATTTCCTGCTGCTCTTTCGACGGCTCGGCTCCAAAGTAAATATCCACATCACCTGTCAATAGCCGTTCATACGCATAGATTGTATTCGTAAAAGTAATGACTTCTCTCTCGCCTGCAACTGTTCCGATATTTTCATAGACTAGATTGGCAAAAGCTGAATAAACAGGAAAAGCCGCCTCGGCTCCATCTAAAATAGGCATCTCATTAGGGTCACTTATCGTATAATTTGATGGTCCATCCAACTTTGGCAGCTGATTATTAGCATTCATTACTTCATACGGAGATAAGTCCGTACTGGAGTAACCTCCTCCGTATTCAAACCCATACGAAGGCAGCACGGTTTTACTGCGCTGCCACTGAACTGCAGCACCCGTTCCAAAACTGAGAATTACAATCGTAATGACTGATAGCCATTGTTTTTTATTAAAAATCTTCCATTCCCTCTTCAATATGACTACTAAAAACATACTGATCACAAAGGAGAGTTCATAGGCTAAAGGAGCCCAAAGGAATAACCGCCCCTCCCCTGCAAAGATTGCCATAAAGTAAATCGGCGCCCATCCAATATGTAAAATAGAATAAAACAGCCAGGCGTCCGCACCATAAAAGCCGCCGGTAATCAGCATAAAGATTGCCCAAAGGGCACCTGTATATGTTAATGGTAAAAGAAACAGGATATCTGGTCCCTTTTTACCTTTACTTTTACTTGCGAAATAGCCAGCCAATGCCCCTCCTGCAATTAGAGGGAGCACCGATCCCAAGATCAAATGATCAAAACCGATTAAAAGTGAAATAAATGACAAACCAAGCGGCACAACCCCAAAGTACAACAGTAAAAGCCAACCCTTATTCCCCATAAAACTCCCCCTATCACTTCAAATATACTCATAGTGTAATTTTACACTTTTAACCACGGTTTTTCAACAACCTTTTCTATAAAAACATACATATAAGGTAAATTATAGTGGTATAAATCAAGAGAATGATTAGTCTACCTGAAATCTTAAAAGGCTCTATTTTGGTAAATATAACATTCGGAGGTAAAGGATATGGTTCCACCAAAACATATTGTGTCAGCAGCAGCGATTGTCGTGAATGAGCAACAGGAGGTTTTATTAATTAAAGGCCCAAAAAGAGGATGGGAAATGCCAGGTGGTCAGGTGGAGGAAGGGGAATCCTTGAAAGACGCGGCTATCCGGGAGACAAAGGAAGAATGCGGGTTAGAAATCGAAGTCACGAAGTTTTGCGGAATCTTTCAGAACGTAGATGACTCCATCTGCAATACATTGTTTTTAGCAAAACCGATTGGAGGAAAATTGATTACCACTCCGGAATGTTTAGAGGCAGGATTTTTTCCAATCGACGCAGCGTTAGAAATGGTTACGTGGAATAACTTCAGACAACGATTTGAGTACTGTTTAAATGAAGAACTACATCCCTTTTATGTACCATTTTAATGATTTCCAAAGGTATCCATGACCGTTTACCAAACTATTAAACTGTATGGGCTTCAACTGCCAAAGGACTACATACAACTTATCAAATGTCCTTCATCCACTTGATGAAGGACAAATCTCAACCGATTCCTTAACCATATGTCCTTCATCCACTTGATGAAGGACAAGTCTCAACCAATTTCATAACCAAATGTCCTTCATCCGCTTGATGAAGGACAAGTCTCAACCGATTCCTTAACCATATGTCCTTCATCCACTTGATGAAGGACATAACTCAACCGATTCCATCACCATATGTCCTTCATCCCTTGATGAAGGACAAATCTCAACCGATTCCATAACGAAATGTCCTTCATCCGCTTGATGAAGGACAAATCTCAACCGATTTCATAACCAAATGTCCTTCATCCGCTTGATGAAGGACAAATCTCAACCAATTTCATAACCAAATGTCCTTCATCCGCTTGATGAAGGACAAGTCTCAACCGATTTCATAACCAAATGTCCTTCATCCGCTTAATGAAGGACAAATCTCAACCGATTCCATAACGAAATGTCCTTCATCCGCTTGATGAAGGACAAGTCTCAACCGATTCCATTACCATATGTCCTTCATCGACTGCATGAAGGACATAGCTCAACCGATTCCATTACCATATGTCCTCTTCATTTTTTAAAAGACATCCCTATGCAATAAAGCGTTAGTTTCGGAATAAGTACAATCCAAATCCCAAGGTATCTCTTCCCCAATTCAAATAGGTCTTTCTCCAAGCCCGGATTCGCTTCAGCATGGTTTCACAGTCGGGATCATCCGGATGTTCAAAACAATAGTTTTCGATTGAAGATGAATAAAGCCATTCATACTCATCCCAGTCGTCTTCGCTCGCCACATATGACCAAAGCGGGATTAAGCCTAACTCCTCGGCAACTTTCACATTTTCAGCATGGGTCTTTAATTCGGACTCATCCGCTCCGCCGAGCGCCT
Source organism: Neobacillus sp. Marseille-Q6967 (assembly GCF_946151075.1). GTDB lineage: Bacteria > Bacillota > Bacilli > Bacillales > Cytobacillaceae > Neobacillus. The sequence continues at coordinate 571,943 of NZ_CAMGZB010000001.1, forward strand.
CTAAATATTCCGCAGAAGGCGGCTGTTTCCAATAACCCTCACCTATTAAAATATAACCATTCCGTCGAACAAGCTTCTTCAAAACTTTAACCGTCTCTTCCAGCCCGCCCAAAGCATGGGTGGATCCGATACAAATCCCTAAATCATAGACTCCAGGTTCGCAATCCCCAACAGCGTTTCCGGCGTCCTCCACGATAAACTCAATACTTCCTTCGGGAATTCTCCCCGACGCTTTTCGACGGGCCTCCTCAATCGCACCCTCAAATAATTCGATTGCGGTGGCGGTAACCCCATAGTCTTCTACTAAACGAATTAATAGTTCACATTTCCCCGCCCCAATGTCAATCAACCTGTCCTGCTGCTTAAGTGATACCATGCGAATTATTTTCATTAATTTTTCTTCAGTAATAGGATTACTAAATGCATGATTCTGATGGGCAATCGCCGAAAATTTATTTCTATCCAAAGATTATGCTCCTTTTCAAGTATTACCTCTATATTAACACTCTTCTACATTTGCAATATATGGTAAATTCCGATACATTTGCGCATAATCAATTCCGTATCCGACGATAAATTCATCAGGAATCACAAATCCCACATAATCAACCGGCAGCTCAACTCTTCTTCTTTCAGGTTTGTCCAAAAGCGTGCAGATTTTAATCTGCTTAGGTTTATGCATTTGCAAATGGTCCCGTAAAAAGTGAAGGGTCAGACCGCTGTCAATAATGTCCTCCACCACCACCACGTTTTGATTGGTGATATCCGTATCAAGATCCTTCAACAGCTTAACCTTACCGGTGGTTTCCGTCTGGTCGCTGTAACTAGAGACAGAAATAAAATCGACCTTCACATTGTTCTTCATTTCACGAATCAAGTCGGCGGCAAATACAAAAGAGCCTTTTAATACAATAATCAAAAATACTTCTTCGCCGCTAAAATCACGTTCAATATCCTCCGCAATTTGTTTCACTCTCTGTTTAATTTCTGCTTCCGAAATCATTACATCTTTTATTTTGTAAGCCACAATCAATGCCCTCTTTCTATGTATTAGCTAAATTTACGTCTTAACTATTCCCCCTAGTATTATAACCAATAAACTAATCAAACGTTTAATTAGTTGGAATATCTCCATACCTGCCTAGGCTTCGTGAACTTTTAATTAAACGTTTGATTAGGTTCAAATCTACAAAAAAGAGACATACGGCACCACGTATGTCTCTTTCCTTTAGCATTTTGATAACAAAGCTAGAACTGTATCAAGCAGGACATTGACGCCCTTTTCACATTCTTCCCAAGTGGTTAATTCTTCCTCGCAGTGACTTTTTCCATTCTTACTCGGAACGAACAGCATTGCAGATGGAACATAATTAGCTATAAACTGCGCGTCATGTCCAGCACCGCTCGGCATTCGTTTCGAGGAATACCCGAGTGACCGTGCCGATTCTTCCAGCTGATTGACCAGTTCTGGCGCAAACCAGACCGTATCCCGCTCCCAAAGTTTTGTTACATTTACCTCACAGCCTTCGTTCACACCTAAATACGGTAAGCTTTGGGCGAATTCCTTAAATGTACTTACGATTTCTGGATCTTTGTGGCGGGCTTCTAACGAGAAGACCACTTTATTTGGAATGACCGTATGAATACTTGGATACACATTGACCCGGCCGATAGTAAACACTAAATCCTCATCCAACGATCCCAATCGTTTACGGATTTCATTTATTAAGTTGTTAGCGGCAAACAAGGCATCTTTTCTCATCTTCATCGGGGTGGTTCCAGCATGATCCGATTCTCCGGTAATTTCAATGTCAAAGCAGGCCATCCCGACAACGCAATCTACGACGCCAATGGAAAGCTCTTCCGCTTCAAGGATTGGCCCTTGTTCAATATGCAGTTCTAAAAAGGCCGAAGCTTCTTTTAGGCGATTCTCCACTTCCCCTTCATACCCGATCTCCTTAAGTGCTTCTCCAAACGTAACCCCATCCCGGTCTGTCTTTTGTAACATCACGTTTTTATCGAATTTGCCGGAAAGGACTCCAGATGCCATCATCGATGGTTCGAATCTAGCACCCTCTTCATTGGTAAAATTAACAATGGTCACCGGGATTTGCGGCTTGATCTTGTTTTCTACCAATGTCCTGACCACTTCTAAGCCGGCTAACACCCCTAATACACCATCGAAACGGCCGCCTTTTTTCACAGAATCCAAATGGGATCCTAGGACAATCGGCGGTTTATTTTCAACACCTTCGAGGGTGGCATACATACAGCCCATATCATCGACCTTAACGGTTAAACCTAGTTCCTCGCAGCAGGTGCGAAAGAAATCTCTCGCACGCCGATCCTCGTCGGATAATGCAAGCCGTGTTACTCCGTTGTTTTCAGTTCTGCCAAAGTAGCTAAACCGCTCGAGTTCATTTTTCAATCTTTCACCATTGATTACTAGTTTTTGCCGCTGCATGCTCAAACCCCCTACTAAAATAGTGATATCTTAAGGTCATCTTATTAAAGTAATTATGTTAATATTCTGATAACTACCATTATACTATCCCTTCCAATACTTGGTCATTAGACAGAATATCCACTAGAACCACTAAATTTTTTTATATTCTGTCTAAGAATTTATACCGATGGAAACTGAACTTATGTTTTGGCGTTTATCATTGGGGGTTTTTGCAAATGCTATCTGTGTATATAATGGGAGGTGTTTTCCTTGTCAGAATTAGAACCTTTAGAATACGAAACGGGTGCTCCGATTCGCGATTATGATATTATTAGTATTACGGCAACGGGGCATGGTTATGAAGTGATGCTGGATATTAATTTAGACAGCGGGTATTCGTTAACAGGAACCAAGATGGAAATTACCCTTGAGGATTTGGAGGGGTACGAAACGAAGGATATTGAAGAAGGCATTAAATATGCTTTAGGATTCTTCGGCAATGAAACCCACTAAAAAAGGCTTGGGGTTTTTATTTAAACCCTAAGCCTTTTTTCTCATTAAAGTAGTATTTGGAATCGCTGGTCGTTTACACTTCCGTTTGAATAAACCCGCTCCATGTATTGAATATCATGGCTAGTCATCAAAACTAGCGTGGAACTTCTCGTTCCATAATGTTCGCTTTTAATAAAAAGCGGCGACAGCATTCTTTCCCATTCCAATGTTACACCTGTCTTTGGAAGAAGTTCATCGGGAGCACGGTCTGCTGATTGAAGAAGGGTAAATAGTAGCTCGGTGAAATCTCCTTTTTGACTGGTAATAATTTTTTCCAGTCCATTCTTCCCGATTTCAACCTTAGGCCAATTGGTATTTAAAAGATGGTTACTTACCCCATAAATCCCCGGCTCCAGCTTTTGAAGCTCCCTGCCTCTATTCGAGTAGTAGTATAAGTCATTCTCATCGCCGGCCAGCAGGTTATAACCCGGATACAGGTCATTATGATTCATAAGGTTTTGCATATAATCGGAGACTTCCCCTGGATATTTAAGTGCTTCTGCCACCAATTCCCCCCGCGAACGTTTCCCTTCTATCAACTCTTTAGGGTCGCGATAATTAGTTAACGCGGCAAAGCGCCCCGTCTGTGTAACGCCCATCCATGTTCCCATTTTTTCTAAGTCCCGACCTGCCAGAATATCAGGATAGTCTTCCCAGTAATGGGCTGGGTCCGTCCCTCTTTGATAAAACTCATCACGGTTTGCCGCGACAATCAGGTTGTATATCGGGTGGACTTTATAAGCAAACAAAATTAAACACATTTTATCATCACTACCTTATTCACTGCTTTTCTTCCATTTTAGCTGAAAGGACACGGGAAATGAAATAATTGAGAGTACTTGCGGCCCAGGATGAAGTTCTTATTTTCCCTTTTAAAAAATAAACTAGTTTGAGCTTATTATTTTGGTTTTTTAGGGGGTAATTTTAAATGAAGATTTTGCGTCTTGGACATGCGATGTATGTTTTAAAAAGTAGAGAAGGAAAAAATTACTTAATTGATCCGTTTTTTGATTTAAATCCCGGGTTTCCTCGCCATTTAAACACAGCATCATTCTATCAATCCATTGACTGTGTTTTTTTAACTCACGGACATTTTGACCATACAAGCGGTCTTGCAAAGTTAGTAGAACACAAGCCGGATATTATGATTGTGGCTCAATATGAACTAGCTTTAATTCTTCTGCAAAAAGGAATTAAAAATGTCATGCCGATTAATATCGGAGGTTCTGTCGGTTTCGATGATGTGAATGTGACAATGGTCCAGGCCCGGCACACGTCCTCTTACGGTGAAACAGAAGGGGCGCCCGTTTATGCTGGTGAAGCGGCTGGTTATATCTTTGATTTTAAGGATGATTATACTCTTTACCATTCTGGGGATACAGCGATCATGGCCGATATGAAACTCATTCAAGAAGTGTATGAGCCGGAAATCGCCATCCTTTCCTCCTCTGGGCATTTCACGATGGGTCCAAAAGAGGCCGCCTACGCTGTGAGGAATTTATTGAAAGTAAAATATGTCATCCCAAGCCATACCTTCCCGACAAACGAGACGGCCGCATCCCCTGAAGCACTCCAACAGCTCCTTCAGGCATTCCCAGTCGTAGACTTAATGATCGACAAAGACAACGACCTCAAACAACTCCTAAAAGACTACAAAAAAACCGCCGTCATCACCCTGGGATATGGAGAAGAAAAAGAATTTATAAATGAGGAATGGTGACAGGCACCGCTCGTGGACACTGTCCACCCTATATGGACACTTTAATAAATAATAGAGGCACCTTTAAGGTGCCTCTATTATTTATTAATTATCATTATTGTTATTTTTTCTTGGCGTGTTTTCTCATGTCGAAGGCGACGGCGACGATGATGATGGCGCCTTTGACGATGAATTGGATGTATGGGCTTACGCCTAGGAAGGCTAGTCCGTAGTTGATTACTTGGAAGATGAGTACCCCAGTGATGACTCCTGCTACGGTTCCGATACCGCCTGTCAGGGAGACTCCGCCGACTACGGCTGCTGCGATAGCATCAAGTTCGTACATGTTACCTGTATTATTGGTTGCACTACCTACACGTCCTGCTTCAAGGGTGCCGGCAAATCCATATAGAAGACCAGCAATCATATAGATAATAATGATATTCTTTGCTACGTTTACTCCAGAAACCTTCGCTGCTTCCGAGTTTCCGCCGATGGCATACATGTTTTTACCAAGCTGCGTTTTATTCCAAATGACCCAAATGATTACGGATACCACAATAGCATATAGAATTAGATACGGAAATTCATATTGGCCAACTTTAATTCCTTTTTGAGCAAATGTTGTAAAAGCTTCACTCAAACCGCCGATTGGCTGTGCACCGTAGGGCGGACGATCAAAGTAAATGGAAGTGACACCGTAAACACCAATCATCATCCCAAGTGTTGCAATAAATGGAGGAACGTGAAATTTCGCAACAATCCAGCCGTTTAGTGTACCGAAAAGACCTGTTACAAGCATCGCAATTAAAATCGGAACAAACAAAGGCAATTCAGGAAGGTTTGGATACATTTTATAAGCATAATCTGCTGCCTGCAAAAGTGAAGCAGAAACGACCGCTGCCAGACCAACCATCCGTCCGGCGGATAAGTCCGTACCTCCTAGAATCAGGATACCAGCAATACCCAGCGCAATAATAATCCTTGAAGATGATTGACTTAAAATATTAATCAAGTTAGTCATTGATAAAAAGTCAGGAGAAGCAATGACAATTCCCACAACCAGTAACACTAAAAATACATATATAACATTATCAAACAGCCATTTCACGACAGCTGATTTTTTTGCAGCTTCCATATTCATTTTCTATCTCCTCCTAATACAAAGCGGCTAATCGCATTATCTCTTCTTGAGATGTTGTCTTCGTATCTACGATTCCAGCGGCTCTTCCATTACTCATTACTAGTATTCGATCCGTTGTTCCAAGAAGTTCCGGCATTTCGGAAGAAATCATGATGATTCCTTTCCCTTCCGCTGCTAACTTGTTAATCAGCTGGTAGATCTCAAACTTCGCTCCAACATCAATTCCCCTTGTTGGTTCGTCCAGCAATAAAACATCCGGTTTTGTCAGCAGCCAGCGTCCAATAATTACCTTCTGCTGGTTACCGCCTGAAAGACTTCCGATTGGTGTCTTTTGCGAAGGGGTTTTCACTTTCATCGAATCTATGACCCATTGTGTGTCATCTTGAACCTTGCTGTCAGATAGGAACAGACCTTTGCGATATTGCGCCAGGTTGGCGATAATCGAGTTAAAACTAATGCTTAAATCAGGATAAATACCTGTCGATCTTCTTTCCTCTGTTACCAGGGCAAAGCCATTTTTAATGGCATGCTGCGGTGAATGATTTTGAACCACCTTGCCATTGACTTCAATCGTCCCTGATTTTATCGCCCTTATTCCAAACAGCGCCTCCAATACTTCTGTTCGTTTCGATCCGACCAATCCAGCGATTCCCAAAATCTCTCCCTTTCTTAATTCAAAGTTAACGTTTGAAAAAGAAGGCTGTGTTTCTGCCGTCAAATCAGAAACTTTTAATATCGTTTCTCCCGGCTGATTGATTTTAATAGGGAACCGTTGTGATAAGTCACGGCCCACCATCAGTTTGATGATTTCATCTGTTGTTAATTCTTTCGCACTTTTAGTAGCAATGTACTGACCGTCACGCATAATCGTCACTTCATCGGAAATTTTTAAAATCTCTTCCATTTTGTGAGATATATAGATGATCGCTACATTTTTACTCTGAAGCTTTCTTATAATCTTAAATAAGTGCTCCACTTCTTTTTCTGTTAACGAGGAAGTCGGCTCATCCATCACAATAATTTTGGAATCATAGGAAACTGCTTTTGCGATCTCTACCATTTGCATCTCGGAAACGGATAAACTGCTAACTTTGCTCTGAGGGTCGATTTGAATATCCAAGCTCTTAAATATTTCGGATGTGTCTTCGTACATTTTCTTTTCATCGATAAAAATGCCTTTCCTCGGATAGCGTCCCAGCCAAATATTATCCATGACATTTCGCTGCCGAACCTGGTTTAATTCCTGGTGAACCATGGATACTCCGCTTTCGAGGGCTTCTTTAGAGTTGGAAAAAGAAACCTCTTTTCCGTCAAAAAGAATTTTGCCTTCATCCATAGAGTAAATCCCAAACAAGCATTTCATTAAAGTCGATTTACCTGCCCCATTTTCTCCCATCAAAGCATGTACCGTCCCTGTTTTCACTTTTAATGAGACGTTTTGAAGGGCAATAACACCAGGGAATCTTTTCGTTACATTCATCATTTCAAGTACATTGGTTGTACTGGCTTCTGTCATACGTGAACCTCCTCGCCAACCATTTAAAAAATATGAGACGACTATCGTTGAGTTCATATTTTTAAATAACAAGTTTTTATTTTAGAAATTATCGGTATCCAGTTTCAACAACTTCCCCGAACGAAGGAAAAGATCGTACTTTTCCTTCGTTCGAGGAGCGCCCTACTTCCATTCAACAATCCAGGACAAGGCGCTCCCGTCAACCTAGTTCTTACTTATATGCATCTTTACCAACTTGGATATTGTCTTTTGTGATTTCGATGTAAGGTACACGAACCGCTTTAGAGTCGTCTAACTCCCACTCTGTTCCGTCTAATACATCTTTGCCATTTGCAGCATTAGCAGCTAATTGAACAGTTGCAGCACCTTGGTTTTTCGCGTCATTTAAGACTGTACCAACCATTTTTCCATTTTCAATCATATCGAGTGCTTCTGGAATCGCGTCAACACCTACAACCGGCATAAACTTATCACCAGAGAAGTAGCCTGCTTTTTCAAGGGATGCGATGGCTCCCAATGCCATTCCATCGTTATTCGCAATAACGAATTCAATTTTGTCGTTGTATTTTGCAATCCAAGCATCCATTTTTTCAGTTGCTTTTGTTGCATCCCACATACCTGTATCTAAAGCAAGTTCTTCTACCTCGATACCTTTTTCTTTCACCGTATCAACCACATATTTTGTACGAGCTTCCGCATCTGGGTGCCCTGGCTCACCTTTTAGTAAAACGTATTGAAGCTTGCCGTCGCCATTTCGGTCCCATTTATCTTTGTTTGCTTCCCAAGCCTTCGCAATCAATTCACCTTGGATAACACCCGATTCGGAGGATGTCGTTCCAACGTAATAGGCTTTATCATAGCCTTCTAAAACACTCTTATCCGGCTCTTTGTTAAAGAAAATAACTGGAATATCTTTCGCTTTTGCTTTATCAACAATCGTTTGCGCAGCTTTTGGATCTACTAGATTGATAGCTAATGATTTTGCTCCTTTTGCAATCAGCGTATCTACTTGTTCAATCTGCTTTGCCTGGTCGTTTTGAGAGTCATTCAGCATAAGGTTAACTTTTCCATCAGCTGCTGTCTCCATGGCACGACGAACGTAAGACATGAAGTTGTCATCAAATTTGTAAATCGTTGCACCTACCGCTGGAAGGTCATTGTTCTTTTCTCCTGAACTCTCCGAACCGCCCGTTGAGCTGCTGCAGCCTGCGGCTAATAGAATACTAGAAGCAACTGTTAGTGATAGCATTAAACCTTTTTTCTTTTTTAGCATGATATCTTCTCCTTTTGCTATTTAGTAAAGGCTTTGGTAAACCGTACTTACCTTCACTCCATTGAAAGCCCTTACATATATGTTAACATGGGAAGAATCAAGTCATCAGCACCGACCTATAGCACTAATTTGCGATTATCTAGATTTTTTTGCAACAGTTGCAACAATCCTGAAATATTCCTAGCTTTTTATGAAAAAAAGACCAATGGAATTGGCCTTTTAAAGAATTGCTATATTAAACTTGTCTGTTGATTTGCGCTCCAGGCGCTTCGCCTTCCGATCCAATCAACTGATTACAAAATCTACAATGACCTTTAACACAGCCAGAGAATTAAAAACTGCTAACTTACGGTTGCTCTGCGAAATTCAGTTGGGGATACTCCGGTATGCTTTTTAAAAACACGGCTAAAATAGTTCGGATCCCTATAGCCGATGGAATAGCAGATCTCCTTCAGGCTTTTTGCAGGATCCTCCATTTCCACCTTTGCATGCTTGATTCTGATTTCGGTTAAATAATCAATGAACGTCATTCCAAACCGGTCTTTAAATAATTTACTTAAATAAAACGGGCTAAGCTCAACATGTTCTGCAACACTTTCGAGTGTAATCGATTCAGCATAATGAGTTTCAATATAATCCTTCGCTTTCAACAGCATTCCCTTTGCATGACTGTTTCTCCAGACTTGAACATGCTGGACTACGGAAAGTAAATGAGCTTTTCCCTTTTCATAAATACTTTTTACATCCTCTGTTTCATGAATTTCGGGTTTTTGCTCAAAACCGATTCCCAGTTCATGGAGCATTCGAGAAATGAGGATAAACAATTCCATAAATGATTTTTTTACCATCGAACCATCTAGCTGTTTGTTCCGTTCAAGCCCAGTCACAAATGCTTCAAAATGAAGCAAAACCTGGTTTACATCTCCCTGCCGAACCGCCTCTAACAACTTTTTCTCCACTTCTAAGACTGCAGATTCTGATGGTAATTCAACCGCTCCCTGCCTGCTGGCAAAGAGGTATTTTTTATTTGAGTGTTTTAAAAGCTGTTGTAAGGATAGTACCGCATCATGATAGGACTTGGTTAGATCCTTTGCATCTTGATAAGAATGCCCGACACCAATTCTTAATTCTGCAAGGAAACCTTTTTCTTTAAAAAGACTTAACACATTTTCAATTGTAGACTGTGCGTATGATTTAAAATGGACTTTCTCATTTGCCTGTTTTGATAAAAATAAAACGGGCACTTGATTTTCCGTTATGGGGCCCATCATGATTTCCTGCTTTTTTACAATGGATTTAAGGGTCTCTTTAAGCCAGTTATAATAGATTTGTTTTTCTGCCAGAGAAGGTCCTTCTCCTTTTTGAATAGGCTCGAAGGAAAAAATCATAATATATCCTGAAACAATTTCCACTCCCAATAATTGACCCCATTCATCAAACGTAAGATCATCCACCTGGTTTAATATGAGAGAGGAAATCCACTCTTTTTGAGCAATCGAAACGGCCCGGTCCAAGTTCAATCTTAAACTTTGCTGTTCTTCCTGCTGCTTCCGCTCTGCAAAAATTTCTGCCGAAACACGCTGCAGACTTTCAAGTATATCTTTTTTTCTGCTGGGCTTTAGGATATATTCCTTCACCCCTTGCTGCATGACCTCTTTGGCATATTCAAACGTGTTGAAAGCGGACACCATGATAATGCGGATACCGGGGTCCAGCTTTTTGATTTCCTTGACAGCTTGCACCCCATCAATACCAGGCATTTTGATATCCATAAAGATAATATCCGGACGATGCATCTGGGCCATTTCAATCGCCTTTCTTCCATTAGGGGCTTCGCCAATGACCGTTACATTTTCCGAGGAGCCATTGATAATTTTGGTTAAGGCTTTTCGTTCAAGAACTTCATCATCCACAATTAGAATTTTCAACAAGTTCTTTTCCCCCTTTTGCCACATAAGGAATGATCAATCTAAATTTCGTTCCTTGGCCAAGCTCTGACTCAATCTCAATAATATCGTTTCGCTTGTAATAAAGCTGCAGTCTTCTAATCACATTTTTTACGCCGATTCCTGTCGAGTGGCCTTTTGATTTTTCTGGTTCAAAAATTTCATCCGTTTTTGTACCTTTAACATAATGATGGATTTTTTCCTTCGTTGTCTCGTCCATTCCTTCACCGTTATCCACAACCTCTATGTAAATCTTGTCTTTATAACGGTAGACATGCAGACTGATCAACGCATTTTCTTCATAGGATTCAACCCCATGGATGAAGGCGTTTTCAATCAATGGCTGAAGAATTAAAATCGGTATTTCAATATCTAAACAGTCATCTTGTATGTCTGTGATAAATTCAATCCGATCACCAAATCTTGTTTGCTGGATAAAAAAATACTCTTGAACGATTTTCACCTCATCCCTTAAGGTCGACGCTTGATTTAAATCACCAAGATTATAACGAAGCAGGGCTGCTACAGATTCTATTAATCTAGAAGTATCTTCCGCCTCCTCTAAATACGCCATTTTTGAAACCGTGTTCAAAGTATTGAATAAAAAGTGAGGATTAATTTGGTTTTGCAGGCTTCTTAACTCTAACTCTTTTAATAGTTTATCTAATTCAGACTTCTGTTTAATTTCCATTACCTGCTGTCTTAAGTTTGCCCGCATTTGATTAAAGGTTTCTGTTAATGGCTTTAACTCGTCATTGGTGGTAATTTTTATATCCTCACCTGATAAATTTCCTTTTGAAATCTGTTTGGCAGCTTCTGATAACATTCTGATTGGTTTCGTGATACCTCCTGAAATCCACAAGGCCAGCAAAGTACTCAGTAAAAATGCAGCGGCAAAAAGGGAAATCGACATCAGTTTATAATAATGGATTTGCTGTTCCATCTGATCATAGAATTTTTGGTATTCTGTTAGTTTATTATTAAGCAGAGCGAGCGTACTTTCTTGCAAAAACCCATTAATTTTTAAAACTTCATTAAAGTGGTTGGAATAAGCATTAATCTCGTCCTTCTTAAATGCTCCCAGTGTCGCATCACATTCATCAAGAAAGCTGTCAATCATATTTTTATAATTGGCAAGCGAAATATCGCTGGTTTTCATGATTTCATAAAGTCTCTTTTGGTCGTTGATGAGCTTTAGTTTTTCCTTTTTATAATCTGCTAAATACTGTACTTCCTGTTCTAATATATAAGAATGAAGCTTTTCTGTCATTCCGTTCGTTCTTTGCGAGATGTCATTTAACAACAGAAAACGTTCAAAGCTATCATCATATTCATTTACAAGTTTTTCACTGCTATTATAGAATAAGAATCCGACTGAAGTTAATAAAACAACTAGAACAATAAAATATAGGAGCAATTTCGATCTGATTCGAAATAACATTATTGGTTCTCCTCCAATCGGTCCCGTTCCATTTTTTGCAGATCGGCTAATCTCATTATTTGAGTATTGGTATGGACAATCGGAGGCACCTGTCTTCCTTCGGTCAGATCAATCAACATTTTCACCGCACCGTACCCCATTTGAAAGGGCTCCTGGACGACCGTTGCCTTAATGGTTCCCTTGCGGATATATTCAAGTGTTTCCGGAAGTGTATCGAATCCTATAATGTAAATTTGGTCCTGCCTTTTATATTTTTCGATGACCTGAGCTATTTCAATTCCATCGAGGGCACTTGTCCCATAAAAAGCATTAACTCCGGGATAATCCTGGAGAATTTGATTCGTTTTCTCCGCTGCCTTTACCCTGCTAATCTCGGATTCTACTATCGTGACCACCTTAATTCCTTCTTCTTGTTTTACCGCATCTTGAAAACCTTTGACGCGCTGCTGCATATGATTGGCATAAAAGCTTCCGGTAATGATCGCCACATTCGCTTTTCCCTTTGTATCTTTAATCAGGGCCTTTCCTGCTAAAAATCCAGAATAATAGTTATCAGTTCCAATATAAGCGAGTCGATTACTATTAGAAGCATCGGTATCCACCGTGATTACTGGAATTCCTTTTGCCACAACTTGATTGATCAGAGGGGTAAATTGCTCATCACTTAATCCTTGAGTGATGATCCCATCCACTTTGGATGCAGCTGACATTTCAATGGTTTTCACATGTTCTTCGATATTAGCCTGCTTCGGCCCCACGTATTCAAGCAAAACTCCATACTCTTTTGCTGCAGCCCTTGCACCTTTTTCTACCAGTCTCCAATATTCGTTATCTAGTTCTTCCGGAACTAAAATAAAGTGGTATTGATACTTATCAGCCGTGTTGGCTTCAACAGGTAATTCGTGGGTCATAACCTTATAACCGTAAAAAATCGCGAACGAGCAACTCACTAGAAAAAACAATATCCCAAATGTATAAGCGATGATGGAAAACCTGCCCATAAAACAACTCCGTTTCTAATGCCTATTAATTAATAAAATATTATACGGAAAATTCCAAAAATCGACAATGATCTTTTTTATACTATTAAAACAGCCTCCATTATAAATGAAGGCTGTTTGTTTAAAATTAATTTTTAGAAAGTCGTTCAAACTCTACTTTTGGTGCTAAAACATCGCTTACCTCTTCAACAATGATATCCTCATCAACTGTAAAAGTTGCGCTGCCTTTAATCTCTTCCGAAGATGCCCCTACGTTTATCGTATATGTTCCTTTCTCTAGAACCCATGCCGAACGGTCTTCATCAAAAGAAGCCAGATCCTTCGCCGTTAGGTCAAATTGAAGCAATTGCCGCTGCTGCGGTTTTAGTTCCTTTGTTTTAGCAAATGCCTTTAGTTCCACGTTAGGTTTCTCTAACCTTCCATCAGGTGCGGATACATACACCTGGACAACTTCTTTTCCAGTTACATCTCCGGTATTTTCAACCATTGTCGATACCGTCACCTTATCCTTGAATTTCTTGCCTTGGCTAATCTTGATATGGCTATAATCGAAGTCCGTGTAGGACAACCCGTATCCGAATTCATAAGCAGGTTTTACACCGAATGATGTATAGTAACGGTAGCCGACATAAATGTCTTCATTGTACACCACTTGTGTTGGATTGTCTGCCGGTGTTCCAGGGAAGCTTTCAGCTGATGGTACATCGCTATAATGAACCGGGAATGTGGTTGGAAGCTTTCCGGAAGGATTTACCTTTCCAGATAAGACATCTGCTACGGCATAACCTGCTTCCTGTCCTGGCTGCCAGGCTAATAGAATGGAATCAACCTTCTCCCGCCAGCTGTCTACCTCGATTGGCCCCCCAATATTGAGAACTACAGCAACCTTCTTGCCCTGTTTATGATATTCCTCTGAAATACGAGTAATCATATCTTTTTCCGTATCGGTTAAAAGAAAATCACCTTGTGTAACGGTACGGTCAACACCCTCCCCGGAATTACGGCCTATTACAATTACACCAATATCGGATTGATCCGCGGCATTTGCAATTTCATTTTGTTCCAGAGGTTTTTCAGGGATTACCGGGGTTAGCTTGCCAAAATCTACACCCCATGGGCTTGGTTTAATTTTGTATTCCTCCTGCTGGCGTAATGTATCGATATAGGTTTGATAGTCATTTAACAGCTCTTCATTTAACTGATAACCCGCATCCTTTAAGCCGTCAACTATCGAAACTGTATAGGCTGGGTTGACATCACCGCTTCCGGTACCTCCCTTGATGGTTTCAATTTGAGTCGTTCCAAATAGTGAGATTTTTTTATCTTTACTGATTGGCAGCGGCATATCATCGTTCTTTAAAAGGACCATGCCATCAGCTGCAGCTTGTCGTGCTATCTGTGCATTTGCGGTTAAATTAGGTTTGTCCGTATTTTGATAGTTTTGAAACTCTGGTGTTTGGATGACCACTTGAAGAATCTTTTTGATGTTACGATCTAGTACTTTTTCGTCTAATGTTCCATTTTCAACCGCGGATTGAATTGCGCTAGATTGGCTTGCGTTCCCTGGCATAATCAGATCATTACCAGCCTTCATTTGTTCCACTGGATTTTCTCCGGCAAACCAGTCTGTCATTACAAATCCATTAAAACCCCAGTCTTTCCGTAATACCGTTGTTAATAGCTCGCTGCTTTGAGAAGTCGGGGTTCCATTTATTTTGTTATAAGCGCTCATGACGGCCCAAGGGTTTGATTCTTTCACAGCAATCTCAAAGCCCTTTAAATAGATTTCCCTTAATGCTCTTTCAGAAACAATTGTATCCAGCCCAAAGCGGTTGGTTTCCTGATTATTTGCTGCGAAATGCTTAATGGTTGCCCCTACCCCGTTAGATTGAACACCATTTACAACGGCAGCTGTAATTTTCCCTGCAATCAACGGATCCTCTGAATAGTATTCAAAGTTCCTCCCATTTAATAGATTTCTATGAATATTTAGGGCTGGTGCTAATAATAAATCAAGTCCATATTCTTTCAGTTCGTTCCCTTGGGCTTTACCGACAGCTTCAGCTGCAGCAGTGTCCCATGTAGCTGCTAGCGAAGAAGCGATTGGGAACGCTGTCGCATAATATGTTTGTTCTGTACCCTCTCTATTTGGTCGAATCCTTACACCTGCTGGTCCATCGGCAAATAATAACTCTGGAATTCCTAATCGAGGTACTCCGTAAGTGCCCCCTACTGCACCTACCACTTTAAATGGCTCTTGTCTCGTAAATCCAGGCATTCCCAGACCAACAACAAATTTTGATTTTTCCTCCAGTGTCATTGCTTGAATGACGCTGTCAATGGAAGCAGCATCTGTTAAATAAGGGAGTGAGGCTGCTGATACATAGGAAGTTTGACCTTTTTGTGTTGTTTTAACTGCAGTTGATTGAGATTGGTTTTGAGCAGAAGCAAGGTCAAAGGTTAATCCCGATAGGATGATCGATGAGGAGAGCGTGATGGCAAGTAATCCTGATTTTCTCTTTTTCTTTAATTTTTTTAGCATAAACAAGCCCCTTCCAATATGGTTTTACGATTGCACTTCTATTAAAACGCTTTCATTGCAAGTATAAAGGAGTCTATCGAATTTAATATTCAGAATAATCTGGATTATATTGCTGTTTTCTTCACTATTTTGTTTTTTGAAAGGAATTCTTGAAACTAGGTTAATAGTCATGTCAGATATTGTCGCACATACAGGAAGGATGACTCTTGCAGATTTATAATTTAATTGAATTTTCGGAATATGGCAAGAAAGTATAGAAAATCACAATTTAATGCTATTACTTTGGACTGAAGAAGTAATAGATTCCATGCTACCCTTATCGATGTAAAGGCTTACATTAAAAAGGGGGAGATAACCGCTTATGAAGAGTTATTACAAAGTTCTAAGTACTTCAATGTTCAGCTTTATGCTTTTAACATCAGGTATAACTGGAACCGCTATGGCGGAAGTGCAGCCGACTTCCGGTTCGAATGCCACTACAGTAGCGGCGGAAAGCAGTACACAAAATGCGGCCATCGGTCAGGAGCAAACACCATTTTTAGTGGATCAGGCCTCCATTCCTTCGGTCATTAAGGCTATGACGCTTGATGAAAAGGTCAACCTGATTGGAGGAGCAGGCGCTGCTATAACAGGTGCTGCCGGGGGGACTTTTGCTATTCCACGTCTAGGGATTCCAAGCCTCACTTTTGCAGATGGACCCGCAGGACTACGCTTTGGATCTACAGCCAATAAATCAACAACAGGATTTCCGATTCCTTCAGCCCTTTCAGCCAGCTTTAATAGGGATCTTATGTATGACGTTTCTGCAGCAATGGGAAAAGAAACATTGGATTACGGGGTTGATGTTATTCTGGGTCCTGCGTTAAATATTCATCGGGATCCACGGGGCGGCAGAAATTTTGAGTATTACTCAGAAGATCCTTACTTAAGCGGGGTAATGGCAGCAGAATTTACAAAAGCGGTCCAAGACCAGGGCGTTGGTGTCAGTATGAAACACTTCGCCGCTAATAATCAGGAAACGAACCGGACTGGAGTCAATGAAATCATTTCAGAACGGGCATTAAGGGAGATTTATTTAGCAGGATTTGAACGAGTTGTAAAAGAAGCCCAGCCTTGGACGGTAATGAGTTCCTATAATTCCATTAATGGCTCGTTTTCCGCTCACAACTCATGGTTGTTAAATGATGTATTGCGCACTGACTGGGGCTTTGATGGAATCGTTATGTCCGATTGGGGAGGGACCAAAAACGATGGTGTTGCTATGCTGAATGGAGGAAACGACCTGTCCATGCCTCGATTAAGTGATGCAGGAAAAGCCTTGGTTAAAGCAGCTGTAACAGACGGAACTCTTCCCGTGGAAAAGCTTGATACTGCAATCGAAAATATACTTAATTTAGTGGTGAAATCACCAACTTTTAATAAGTTAAGCTCCGTTGATAATACAAAACAAAACGTAAGTCAAGACCTTGCTGCTGCGAATGCAGTCCTCTCACGCGAAGCAGCGCCAGAAGGTATGGTTTTATTACAGAATGAAAATAACGCACTGCCATTTAATAAAGAAGTGAAAAAGGTCGGTATTGTGGGTAACTCATTCCAATTAAATACTTGTGGGTTTGGCACACCTGCATCTGCCTGTTCAACCGATAATGCCGCGATAAAAATGTTCTTAATGGGGACTGGCAGTGCTTATGTGACTCCTCCTTATTCGGTACAACTTCCGGAAGGATTGGCGAACGGTGGTTATACACCTGTTTATACCAATGCAAGCGGCACGGAAATTACTGAAAACTTAACAGCTGAAGATGCAGCCTATATGGCACAAAACTCAGATATAGGTGTAGTGGTGATTGCAAGGGGCTCCGGAGAAGGCGCTGATGGAAATCAAGCAACCTTTGAGACAAGTACAAAAGAATTAGAGCTTATCGAAAAGGTTTCTACTGCATTCCATGCTGTTAATAAAAAAGTTGTTGTCATTTTAAATATTGGGGCTCCAATGAACACAGAGAAATGGAAAGATAAAGTAGATTCCATTTTACTATCTTGGCAGCCTGGTATGGAAGCAGGAAATGCGATTACAGACGTACTTTCCGGTAAGGCAAACCCATCTGGTAAATTGCCAGCTACGTTCCCGCAACGTTTAGAAGATGCGCCAAGCTATGATAACTTCCCAAGCTCAGACGGCAACCCGAATCTAGTAAAGTATAGCGAAGATATTTATGTTGGCTACCGCTACTATTCTACTTTCGGTGTAAAGCCAGCATATGAGTTTGGCTATGGTTTATCTTATACAACTTTTGACTATAGTCATATTAAAATCAGTCAAGGCAAGAAGTTTAAGGACAAGGTCACCGTCTCTGCCATGATTGAAAATACAGGTAACGTCTCTGGTAAAGAAGCAGTCCAGGTTTATGTTACGGCACCAGACGGCAGTCTAGAAAAACCTGCATTGGAACTAAAGGCTTTTGGTAAAACCAAGGAACTAAAACCGCATCAACGTGAACTGCTTACATTTGATCTTACTGCTAAGGACCTTGCTTCCTTTGATGAAAAGAAGTCGGCATGGGTCCTCGAAAAAGGAACGTACACCATCAAAGTAGGAGCTTCTTCAGAAGATATTAGAGGAAAAGTTACGTTTACAGTCGACCGTGACCAGATTATTGAAAAAGTAACGAATTAAGATAATCATAGGAGGTAAAGAGCAATGTTAACGAGATTGAAAAATGCAAGAATACTAGTGTTATTGATTTTGACAGCCATTTTGACATTTTCTTTTGGCATGGGGGCATTTGCGAAGGAGCCGGATCCACAGACCCCCTCTTATCGTACTGTAACAGAAATCCATGACTGGGGTGCAGCGATTACAAAAGTTATTGTTTATTTAGGGACACCTGTTCCAAAGAATTCCGTAACAAAGGATACGTTTAAAGTACATGTAGCTAGAAGTGACGACAGAATGGCAGAGCCGCTATTAGAACAAGGGTACCGTAACGTAACGAATGCCTATGTTTCAGATGAAAAAGGAAACCCGGCCGTAACAGGAAAATATGCTGTACTAGAAATGGAAATTGGACCGACTGTTTCCTTAAGTTCGGCACTGAATTACTATGGGGGTTCTAATAAATGGGTTGATAGCGATTATACGATTACCCAGGTGGAAGATATTGATACAAACTCTAAGGCCATCACGGGATTAGTCATCGATTCGTTTGCAGGCGGAACAAAAGAACTTGTAGATGATTTTACTACAGGAGAAGGAACCTTTAATGGGGTTAAGTTAACATATGCTGACTATTCACCGGCAAAAGATAAGGCAAAGAATCCATTAATTATCTGGCTGCATGGCGGCGGTGAAGGCGGCACCGATGCAACCATCCCGTTATCTGCCAATAAGGCGGTTAACTTTGCTACAGAAGATATCCAATCTTATTTTGATGGAGCGTATGTTTTAGCCCCTCAAACACCAACAAGATGGATGGATGGTTTTACTGGAAGAGCCGATGGAACTTCCATCTATGAAGAGGCATTAATGGCGTTGATTCAAGATTATGTTTCTAAAAACCCTGACATTGATCCAAATCGAATTTATATCGGCGGGGCCTCCAATGGCGGCTATATGACCATGCTGATGATTCGCGACTATCCAGGTTACTTTGCAGCAGCCTTTCCAGTTTGCGAAGGCTTAAATGATACCTTAATTACAGATGAAGATATTGAGAAAATGAAACAAACCCCAATCTGGTTTGTTACTGCTGAAAACGATACTACATTACCACCACTAGCAAACACAGTTCCAACCTATAACCGTTTAATCCAAGCTGGAGCTGATAATGTCCAACTAACATTATTTAAAGATGTACATGACACAACAGGCCTATACAAAAACGCAGACGGCACACCATTCCAATACAACGGCCACTGGTCATGGATCTACGTCTACAACAATGAAGTCAAAGCAACCATTAACGGCAGCACCACCACCATTATGGAATGGATGGCTGGCCAATCATTAAAGAAATAGATTTAAAGATTGGTGACAGGCACCACAAAAAAACAAAAGGGCCCCACTGTCCACCCGAGGTGGACAGTGGGGCCTTTTAATCTTTTTAGAGAAGTTAAACTCGTTGAATCAGGAATTCAAATTCCATGTCTTGGTCAGCTTGTATAAGGAACTCGTCATGAACGGGAGCCCCCCAGCTATCGTCTCCACCTACACCCATCTGTTTTCCAGCTACAGTTACAACGGTATAATGAACATTTGGCAGCTCATAAATATGCTGCGCATTTTCAAGCTCAAATGCTGTATAAGGCGAGAGGCTGCACTCCAATGGCTCACCAACAGATAAAATTTTAATTCCCTGTCCGTTACGGTTTGTCACACTAACTCTGCGGACTCCTGTACGGTTCCCTGATTCCTGTGGCATGACATAACCCGATACATTATCCTTCACCTGGTTTTTAAAGATACCAAGTCTTGCACCCCTTGACCGGTCACAATAATTCTCTTCCGGACCCATCGCATACCATTCTAATTGGTCATAATCGGCTGGAACCTTGAAGGATACAGCAAAAATCGGCATTTGTGGAAGACCCTCCGTACCAAGATAATTCGACTTAACGCGAACACTGCCATCCGCGTAAACAGTATAACCCACCTTAACTTCTACCGCATTATGAATCGATAATTTATAGGTAAAAATAATACTCACTTTATCTGATTTTTCCTCAATAGAAATGTCCACGCATTTACGTGCAAGACTCGCTGCGTACCAAAGACCTGAATGGAAGCTTTGAGAATACCCCCGGTCATTGTCAGTAGTGGCCCTCCAAAATAATGGTGCCGGAGGCTGGGCTATCATTTCCCTGCCTGCATAGTTTAGCGATATCAAACTTCCTGCCTGTTTAGAAAACATGACCGTAAAGTCTTTCCCGTGAACCCCAATATTGACATCCCCATGTACAACCCGTAAATTTTCAGTTTGAACACCTAAATCCTTAGTCCCCACTTGAAAAACAATCTGGCCAAACGCAATTTCATGGCCGATTTCTGCCCAAAGATTCTTTTTCTTCAGTTTGAATGAGGTATGAATGCAATACTCACCCGCAGTGCTTGTTATGGATGCTGGCCATGAAAACTCAATTCGCCCCTCATTCAGCGGTTCCACAAATACTTGAAGGGTATTTCGATACAATTCCTCCCCTTCAAGGAAAAGTCTGTATTCCAGGTCATATTCTCCAGTATTCGTAAACAGGCTTTCATTGACAATGGTTACGCCCGTTTGATCTGGAACCAGCTTAAAATCCTGATAGAGGTATTTTACTTCCTGCATTTTTGGAGACAGTTCACGATTTGCATATACAATTCCATTAGTACAAAAGCCATAGTCAGTTGGGCGATCGCCAAAGTCTCCTCCATATGCAAGGAATTCATTCCCATAGCGGTCTTTCTTATAAATTGCCTGATCAATATAATCCCAAATAAATCCGCCTTGATACATTGGATATTTACTTCCTAATTCCGTATATTTATACATGCCGCCAAGCGAATTACCCATCGCATGCATATATTCACAGCTTATGTAGGGCTTTTCCGGATTTTCCGTTAAATATTTCTCAATGTCCGCAGGCTTTGCATACATCCGGCTTTCCATATCGCTAGTGTCGTTATAATCGCGGTTATGGAATACCCCTTCATAATGCACAAGACGACTAGGGTCGGCCTTCCTGAAATAATCAGCAACGTTAAGGATTACCTCACCTGCGTAAGACTCATTACCACAAGACCAGATTAGGATTGAAGGATGATTTTTATCGCGTTCAACCATAGAAATGGCACGGTCCATCACAATGTCTTGCCATTCCGGCTTGTTCCCAGGAATGTTCCAAGATGGTTCAACCTTACCCATCTTTTGCCACGACCCATGTGTTTCAAGATTCATTTCATCGATGACATAAACTCCATATTCATCGCATAATTCATACCAATAGCTTTGATTCGGATAATGTGACGTCCGAACCGCGTTTATATTATTTTGTTTTAGCGCTTTAATATCCCACAACATATCTTCCTTAGTAATTGCACGTCCACGGCGAGGATTAAACTCGTGGCGATTTACTCCCTTAAATACAATTCTTTCACCATTAATCCGCATAATTTTATCTACGAGCTCAAATCTTCTAAAGCCAACTTTCTGTGGAACAACCTCTACTAAACTGCCAGACTCATCAAATAGTTGAATAAATAATTTATACAAATAAGGATTTTCAGCACTCCAAAGCACAGGGCTGTCAACAGACATGGTAATCGACCACTTGTCGTTATTTTCCCCACCCTTTGCGGATGCGACAAGATTTCCATTTGTATCCATTAATTCTGCTATAATGTTAGAAACAGACAACCCTTGCAGCTTAATATCCGCCTTTAATGTTCCTTTTGTAAAAGTTGAATCTAACTCCGGACGAACATGTAAATCAGAAATGTGAATTTTAGGTACAGTGTAGAGGTAAACATCGCGGAAGATTCCCGAAAATCTCCAAAAATCCTGGTCTTCAAGCCAGCTTCCGGTGCTCCTTTGGTAAACCTCCACCGCAAGCTTATTCTCCCCCTCTGTTAAAAATGGTGTAAGCTCAAACTCTGCAGGTGTAAACGAATCTTCACTGTAACCGATAAACTCACCGTTTAACCATACAAAAAAAGCTGACTCTACGCCTTGAAAGGAAATATAAACAGGCTTATTTTGCATATTTGCAGGGACGTTAAAAAATTTCACATAACTGCCAACAGGATTATGATCCGCTGGAATTTCAGGCGGGCGAATTTCATTATGCCCGTCCCAAGGATACATCGTATTTACGTATTGCGGCTGCCCGTAGCCCTGTAACTGAATATGCCCAGGCACCGAGATGTCTCCCCAGCCTGAACAATTAAAATCCTGTTTGTAAAAATATTCTGGCCGGGTGTCTGGATTACCTGCATAATTAAATTTCCAGTTTCCATTCAACTCATATCGCATTTTCATTGGAGCGGAACTTCTAGCTTCATCCATTGTTTCATAATAAACATGATCTGAATGCGCCGGGAGGCAATTCACCTTAAACACATTCAAATCTGTAAGCCAATTTAAAGACGGGATTCTTGTTTCCATAAAGATTACACCTTCTTTTTTCCTTATTCTGACTTTCATATAGATTGTAGCTTAATTTTAAACTATTCACGATAAACATTGGCTGAATTTGAAAGAAAAATAGTTTTCTACATTTTAATTTTACTAGGCATTAACATAAAATAAACACCACTTTTTAGACAGGCTTAAGTGGTGTTCTATTTTAAAAATTATCGCGCTAACCAGCCGCCATCAATAGCTAAAATATGTCCATTCATATAATCAGATGCTTTACTCGATAAGAATACTACTACGCCCATTAAGTCTGCAGGAGCAGCCCACCTGCCTGCAGGAATTCTTGATAAAATTTCGGCATTGCGCTTTTCATCGGCACGAATAGGAGCAGTATTTTCAGTAGCAATATAACCAGGTGCAATCGCATTTATTTGAATATTATGTTCAGCCAGTTCGTTTGCGAATGCTTTCGTAAGACCTGCTACCGCATGCTTACTTGCAGTATAAGGAGGCACAAATTTCCCGCCTTGGAAAGAAAGCATGGAAGCAATATTGATGATTTTTCCGCTCTTTTGCTCCACCATTACCTTTGCCGCTTCCTGACTAAGTAGATAAAGAGAATTTAGATTGATTTCCATTACGGCATCCCAATCTTCTTCCTTGTACTCCAATAATGGAGCACGGCGGATCGTACCTGCATTGTTTACCAAGATATCGATTTTGCCATAAGTTTTTAGGCATTGTGCAACTACTTGTTTAACTGATTCACGGTCACTTAAATCCGCTTGGAAAAACTCAACCTTTCTGCCAGTTTCTTCAATTAGCAGTTTGGTCTCCTGCCAATCATCACTGCGGGATACAACAAAAAGATCAGCTCCTGCTTTGGCAAGGGCAACCGCATAACCTTGACCCAATCCTTTATTTCCCCCTGTAACTATCACTACTTTTCCATCTAAGCTAAAGAAATCCAGCGAAAAACTTCTTAGATCATTTGTCATATTTAACACCTCCACCAATCCCTGATTTCTTACCTCAATTCTTCCATTTTTACTTGGTCCATGTCAGAATAGGTGATGTTTTCACCGCACATTCCCCAAATAAAGGTATAGTTACTAGTTGCTGTTCCGGTGTGAATCGACCAGCTTGGAGAGATAGCTGCCTGTTCGTTTTTCAAGATTAAATGTCTTGTTTCATCCGGTTTGCCCATAAAGTGGAAGACACGGGTTTCTGGTTCCATGTCAAAGTAGAGGTAAACCTCCATTCGGCGCTCATGTGTATGACAAGGCATGGTGTTCCATACACTTCCAGGTTCAAGCATCGTCAATCCCATTTGCAGCTGACAGCTTTGGCATACATTCGGATGAACATATTGATAGATTTTCCGCTCGTTTAATGTACTTGGTGATCCCATTTGCAGTGGGTCAATATTTTTTATGTCAATTTTTACGGTTGGAAAGGTATGATGAGCCGGGGCAGAATTGATATAAAATTTAGCCGGATTGTTTGCATCTTTCGAACGGAATAACACTTCTCTTGTTCCTTTTCCAACGTAAAGACCATCACGCATATTCATCTCATATTCTCTACCATCAAGTACCACAGAACCTTCACTGCCGATATTAATAATCCCTAGCTCACGGCGCTCAAGGAAATATTCAACACCCAGTTCCTTATCAAGTTTGATTGTTAGTTCTTGTTCTGCGGGGGTTACTCCGCCAAAAATCATTCTGTCTACATGGGTATAAGTTAAATGGACCTGACCAGTTTCAAAAAGGGTTTCAACAAGAAATTCTCTTCTTAATTCCTCAGTATTATATTTTTTCATATCCTCCGGATGGTGGGCATAACGTGTTTCCATTAGTATCTTCTCCTTTATACGTAGTTTAATAGATTTGTTACGTACTATACTTCCTTCGGAAAAGGAATTGTCATTTTATCCTTATCCCGCCTTATGATAATCTCACCTTCAACAATCTCAACATTCGGGATGTCATCCCAGTGCTTCATTACGTTTGCACTTCCTGGCTCGCCGAATACAGCATTGATCAGGAGGTGTTTTCCTGGCTTAAGACTGACCTTAACCGTTGGTATAACGGTACGTGTATTGATAAGATTGGTATTTGCATTTGGATAGACTAATTCTGCCTGCCCATTTCCAACAATATTTTTAATACCACTAACTCCCCATGAAAAAATAGCCAAGCTTTCTTGTTTGTTTTGAATGACCTCAACCTGTTGCTCTTTATAATCAATATTCTCCAGTCCAAGAGCAAACCCGCCATCCGCACAATCTAAGCTTCTTCCTGTTTCAATACTATGGATACGGATATGCCACGGTGCTCCGGCAACAAGCCATGTTCTAATATCCACATCTGCCCATGGTTTCCATCTTGTGTAGATTACCTTTTCATTAACGCTAAACTCTTCACTCTTTCTTTTTCCTCTATAAATATTATCTCTTTCACTGACGGCCAGCATCGAGTCAAAAGCACCTTGCGCTAATCCCCACTCTGCTTTGGAGACACTAAAACCAAAATAGTTTGAGTAGACAAATTTTTCGTATTTAGCTGCGGTATGCGGGTGTTCATTAGTGTGCTTATACCCAGCATTAAACACAACTAAATGATCTCTTTTTTCTTGTCTGCATACAATAAACCGCGGAGACTTTTGAACGATTTGACCCTTTAAAGACGGGAGCGGCTCTTCTTCTGCCTGCCAAAATGGATGATCCTCCGGTAGCGCTAAAATCATGAAGGTTTTTAGTGCCCAATAAGGGGAACCAGGTGCATTATAGTTTTCTGCCATAACTAAATTAGGATAGCGATAACCTATAGTCAGCAGGCCATTAGAATCAAATATGGGTTGTTTGAACCACCAGCGAAGGTTCCTGAGAATAAGCCCCTTCATTACACCTAAAGAAAACGGCTCTACCCCTGCATATACGAGCGCACTCCAAAAGGCCGATTGGGAAAAACGGTAGGCTAGACTTCTTCCATATGGAAGGGCTGACCCATCGCCCGCAAACCAATAAATAAAATCTTTAGCAAAGGTTTCTGCCCTGCTTCTATACCTTTTTGCCCTGGATGGATCTTCTTCCTCCATTATTTTTGTATATAGCAGACTATAAAAATGAATGGCAAACGGTACATAATAATCGCTGTGAACATCAGCTCCATCTGAATACCAGCCTTTTTCTAAGTAAAATTCATCGATTCTATCAAGGTTTTCCTTCAATTTCTCCCGATCATATGGCAATCCAGCTCTCTTAAATCCAATGTTAACGACCACAGGGAAGAACAGCCAGTTACAATCCCAGACATGGATATGATTGATTTGGTTAAGCCATGTATATAAGTTTTCTTTTTCTCGATCATTTAGCGGAGTCCATATTTTTTCGGGGATAAGGGCCAATGCATACCCAAATGCAGCCATTTCTACCGCACGTTGGTCATAATCAGTAATGTCTCCCCAATATTCTTCATGTGAAGGATTAGTACCGTTCTTTATTCCCTCTAGTGTAATATCCCAAAGCTGTGATTCCTCACTTCCCGCTAATAAGGGCACCAGCCCCCAAAGTACTCTAGAGAAACCCTCCATTCCTGCAATAGGGAGGGCGTAACTGGTGCCGGTGGAGCCAATTTGTAGAAGGGCTTTTCCTTTGCTATAGTACGGTTTCAATGGATTTAGTATTTGGTTTACTGCCTCAATAAGATCATTTCGTGATTTAAGAGGATTTTTTTGTATTGGTAAATCGAGCTTTAACATCATTCTTACCTCCTTTTAGGCTACCAAAATAATTCCTTGTAACCTCTTAATCTGGCAAGCCCCTCAACAAAATAATAATCACCATAAATTAAAGGGTTGTCCGTATATTTCCCCTCTGGAAAATGGCTTGTGCCGTGAAGGATCAATCCTTCCTCCGCGCCTTCCCAATCACCATAATTTCTATATAATGATTCTAGGATTTTCTCCCCTGCTCGTTGATATACAGCCGTTTCCGAAGCCGGCACCTTATCGGCCAATAATAAAAGTCCACAAGCCGCGATCGCACCAGCAGAAGAATCCTTTGGAGTATCAACGCCCTCTGGAAGACGGAAGTCCCAATCTGGTACATAATCTTCCGGCAAATGGGAGATAAAGAAATGGGCAACCCTTTTAGCTGTCTCCAAGTATTGTTCTTCTCCGGTATGAAGATAGCTTAATGTCAAACCATAAATAGCCCACGCTGCTCCTCTTGACCAGGCAGAGTCAGGAGCATACCCTTGGCCGCCTAATGCCTCAACTTTTTCGCCGCTGTCAGGATCGAAGCGGACAATATGATGAACTCCTCCGTCGCTGCGGATAAAATGCTCAAGCACCGTATCCGTATGCTTCTTAGCAACACTCTTAAATCTTGGGTCACCAGTTTGTTTAGATGCCCAGTACAGTAGTGGAAGATTCATCAAACAATCAATAATCGCAACGCCGCTGTTGTCTTCTCCCTCTGTCCAAGGATTCCAGGCCCGAATAAAGTTTCCATTCACGTTAAAGCGCCCCATTAAGAGATTAGCAGCAAGCAACGCACGCCGTTTGGAATCTTCTTCGCCCAATAACTTGTGACGAGCAACACTGGTCAAAGTCCACATAAATCCCATATCATGATCGAGACGGTAGTAGTCATGTTGAACAGCATCAAGCTTTGCTTCGCATTCTTCTGCTATTTGTTTTAATTCATCATTCGGTTGATCTCGATACAAGAGCCAAAGCAATCCTGGCCAGAATCCTGCTGTCCACCAGAATGGTTCTGCTAGAACATACTGTCCCTTATCACTGGCATGAGGGAAATTGGCTCCTATCCTTTTGCTGGTTCTGCTGATTTTTTCATTTACTTTCTGCCATGCTTCATTTACCCATACCGGTTGTTCTATCATTTTCTTCACCCTTAACTATTCAAATTGAAAAATCAGTTGGACATTACAGTCTTTCACGGGGTGTAGTACTGTAAAGTCAAGCGCAAAATTTTCTTCCATTGCACCAAAATGATTGATAAAATTCAGCCTCTTCACTTCTAAGAAAAGCTGCCTGCGATCGTAAAGTATTCTTAATCTCTGTTCACCTTCTAAGATCAGTTCATCTTCTTCTTCAGTTAATGATATAGAAGGAACTATGAATCTCTCAACGATGGATACAGGCTGCTCAGTAAATGTATAGGTATCCTCTATAATCAGCTTAGGCTGGTCCTTCTTGACCCACGAAAATCTCCGTGTTAATGCTTGAAGGGTATCTACTTCATATGCTCTGGCTATGTCTAACTCAAATATGTCAATGTTTTCAGCCTGAACCACATTCACTACGCTGGCTACATGAGATGAACCTTCTTCCTGGTATTGATGATTAATAATCGGTACAGAATGCCCTTGTGATCCATTACATAAAAATGTGTAGCGTTTGTTACTAAAATAATCTTTACTGTATAAGCCACTTCCTAAATCTTTTAAAAATACTTCATTGTTTCCTTGAAGGATAAAATGACCGACATCGTTATGGTTATGCGGCTCATCATTATGCCCGCCTTTTGCTGCAAAAGAAAAACTGCCGGATTTTGTTTGATGCCTTGAAATGAACCAGGCAGATTCCTTTGAGTAAATAGTGCCACTCCCCCAATTCTTCTCAGGGACCGTTTCATCGAACCACACTAGATTTCGGATTGCAGGAGCCCATCTGCTGCAATGATCTTCCGTATATTTCGCGCGCAGTTCCCTTCCCGGAACCTCGAAATCATGATAGATTTTACTTAAATAATGGCTCATCCCTAAAAAAACTGAAGCTGTTGGCTGGGAATCCGAAAAGTTAACAACCTGATTCCCGCTTAAAAAACACCTTTGTTGGAAAAGAGCAATTTGATGAGCCTTCTGGGAATCAAAAAAATCCACTTTCCCTGTTGTCCGTTTTTTTAATAAATCAGCAAAATAGACATAATAGCCAAATCCATATTGCCAATATCCATAGCCTTCTAGGCAAATACCATCATCATGAAATCCTTTCAAATAAGATTCCATTGCAGGTATTACCCTCTCTAGTATCATGGCAAGATCTTCTGTATTGTTTATTAAATGCAGGGCTGCTGCACCAATCGAGCCTGCACAAACAGCAGCCCAGTTATGTGTCTGTGTTTCCCATTGGTATTTCGTCTCCTTAAACGGGTGAAAAATCCGTTTGTACACTTCACCATAAATACGCTTACAAATAAGCGGATCTATATATTCCTCTGTGAGTTTTATAATTTCAGCTAAGGAAAATGCCGTTTCAGCCGCAAATAAGTCAATGGTATAATTTTGTGTAAATCGTTCCTTCAGTGAGTAATCTATCTTGGTTATTATTTCTGGACCGTTCTGTAAATGAGCAGGCAAACACCAGGAATATTCATTACAAACAGACCATATTGTATTTTCTAATGCCTTTAGATATTTACTATTTTCAGGTTCGAGTAAAACCATAATTGCAAAAGTTGTAAGGCGTCTTCTTTTTTCAAAATATACCTTTTCAAATTCAAGTCTGGAGCCATTTTCAGTAAAAATTCTAAACAGTGAATAGGTAAGCTCTTGATCCTCTAGCTGTAACAGTCTTTTTCCTTCTTCTCTAATTTCATCAAGAAGTGGTTGTAAAGCAGGATTCTGCTCTGTGTTTTTCCGCCAATTATTTTTTGTTTCGATGCTTTCAAATAATAGCGGGGCACCGAAATCTAGCAAACTAACTAAATCCGCTGTTATCAAGGTTTTGACCTCCTAGCCTTTAACTCCACCTAAAGCAATTCCTTCAATTACTTGTTTTTGTCCGATAATAAACACAATAACTAGTGGAAGGATCGCTGAAACAGCTGCAGCCATAATCAAGGAATAGAATTCACCATTGATTGTGGTAAATTTCTGCATCGCCAATTGAATCGTTAATAAACTGTCGGTCCGGAGGAATATGAGTGGATTTTGATAATCATTCCACGTCCAAATAAACCTGAGAATACCATAAGTCGCAATAGCTGGCTTAACGATTGGCAAGGCGATTGACCAAAAAATTCTCCAGTGGCCTGCACCGTCAATTTTCGCCGCTTCAATTAAATCGTTGTGAATGCTCATGAAAAACTGTCTTAGCATGAAGGTACCTAAAACACTAAAGCTTCCAAGTAATATAAGACCGAAATGACTATCGAATAAGCCTATTTTTCGGAATAAAATGAACTGCGGAACTAGAATTGCCTGCGGTGGCACCATATATGTTGCCAGCACGATGATAAAAAGGAATCTTCCAATCGGGAATTTTACTTTAGAAAAACCGTATGCGGCAAGTGCAGAAACAACAACCGAAACTAGTGTAGTTAGAACAGTTACTTTAATGGTGTTCCAATAATAGATATAAAACGGATAATCACCAAACCATACTTCCTTATAGTTGTTAAAACCATTCCATCTTTCTGGTATCCATTGGATTGGAAATTTAAAGACATCTGCTTCGATTTTAAAAGACGTTGAAAGCATCCACGCAAATGGCAATAAAAACAAGACACTGCATGCCAGCATGATAACTGTAAGAATACTTTTTCGAATAACTAAAGAATTTGCCATTTCTAACCCTCCTTAATAATTCACCCATTTTTTCTGTCCGAGCCATTGGATAATCGTGATTCCGAAAACAATAACGAAGAGAACAACCGCCATGGCTGAAGCAGAACCAATTTTCAGGTTGACGAAAGCGGTTTCATAAAGGTTCCATACAATCATGGAAGTAGAGTGCATCGGTCCACCCTTTGTTAATACAGCCACTAGATCAAATACCTTAAATGTTGATATGATACCTGTAATAAATAGGAAGAAACTCGTCGGAGATATCATCGGTACAGTAATGTGCTTGAACTTCACCCAGGCATTTGCTCCGTCAATATCCGCTGCTTCATATAAATCCTTTGGAATGTTTTGCAAACCTGCTAAGAAGATAATCATATTAAAGCCAATGGATACCCAAATCTGAATCATCATAATCGAAATGAGTGCGAAATTTGGATCTGCAATCCATTTAGGAGGATTGTCGATCCCTAAAGACATAAGCACTTGATTTATCGGGCCCGCTGATGGATGAAAGAGAACCTGCCAGACCACAGCAATGGCAACAACACTAGAGATATACGGCATGAAAAAGGCTACTTTAAATAATCCTTTCAGGAAAACATTTCGGTCTATGGTTATAGCCAATACAAGTGAGATCATCATGCAGATTGGTACAGTAAGAATGAATATAGCATTATTCAGGAGCGACTTTAAAAAAACTTTATCTTCAAATAGTCTTGTGAAGTTATCGAAGCCAACCCATTTCAACTGTGAAAGGGGGGTGATAAAACTCCACTCTGCAAAACTTAGTGCGAATGTCGCAAAAATAGGAAGTAATACAAGAATGGAAACACCAATAAGCATAGGAGAAACAAACAACAAACCTGCTAAATTTTCAGTTTTCTCCTTTTTAAACTTTTGCTTTTTGGCAGTCTCTACAACCTTTGCAGATGTGGTGAGTTCTGTTTTAACATTCATTTTTTTCACCTCGATTATTTTATAGTTTTATTGTAAAAGAATTTTCGATTAACTCATTAACGGTATTTTGATGTATATATACACAATTTTGACTTCTTCTCCTGAAGATAAGGAAATAGCAAAAAAGCCCAGTACTATAAAGTCCTGGACTTAAAAAATATGATATATAACATTTATCTTTCTATCGTACCTCTTTAGGCCTTACGCCTCTATATTCAATCGGTGTGACCCCTACATAGTTTTTAAATATCTTGATAAAGTAGCTTTGATTATCATATCCCAGTCTTTCACATATTTTCCCCACGGAGTCAGCTGTTTGTTCGAGCAATTCTTTCGCTCTAGTAAGTTTCATTTTTGTTACATATTCCACAAACGTTTCACCCACCTCTTTCTTAAATAAGCGGCTAAAATAACTTGGGTTTAAGTACAGGTGGCTAGAGACTTCATCAAGGCTGATTTTCTTTTCTATATTCATTGCTACATATTGAAATGCTTCTAGAATTTCCTTACGTCTCGTTTGATCGTACACGTCTTTAACAATAGAAAGGGTAGAATTAAAATAATGAATCAGCCAGGTTTTAAGTTCTTCTAATAATTGAATATCAAAAATTTCATTGTGAATGTGTTCCACTGTATGATTGGACCGAAAAAACTGTAATGCGTGCAGCTTTACCCTTAAATCCAACAACAATTTAAGCACCCAATCCTTTACCATTTCGGGTGGAAACTGTTTTTCTTCAAGGAACGAAATCCATTTATTAACATAATAATGTATTCTGTCCTCGTCTCTAAGCATGATTAATTCTCTCATTTCTGCTGCTGCCTCGTCATACATGGAAAACAAATCCTCACTTGGTGCCGCCTGTGTATCCTTTCTTTCATCAATGGTACCTGGTTTCATATAAAAACTTTGATGTGTGCAATTTTTCAGAAGGGATAATTCCTGCTTAAACTCCAGTAAATTCGAACAGCCTTCACCTGTTATAAAAGACAGAGTTATGTTTAATGATTTTTTTAAAGCATGTTGAATTCTTTTCATGCTTTCCCGTGCTTCAGTAAGCGCATTCTTTTTTAAAATTAATGATGCAGGAAAAAACACAAACATTTCTCTGGCTCCAAGTTGAAAATGCACGGCACCTGGGCAGCATCCTTCAATCGCCTCTGTCACAACATTATGGATCGCAAAATTCAAGGTATCTTCCGATTTAAATTGCTCCTTTATCAAACGAAAATTATGAATGATCGCATGGGAGCCAATATATCCAGTATGGTCTAAATCAAGACCTAATGATTTTGCCTCTGACATCCATTCCCTCTCATTCATTACAGAGGGATCCATTGTTTTCTTTATAAATCTTTCTTTCACACTTTCTTTGTTACGTTTAAGCATTTGCTGGAGTTGAATTTGCTTAATGATTTTACTATTCTGTTCATCAAGAGTATCTTTAAATTTTTTAATCAGTAGGCATAAATCTTCCGGATCAAAGGTATCTTTGACCAAGTAATCCTGGACTTGAAGCTTTAATGCCTGATGGGCGTATTCAAAATCAGAATGGCAGGATAAAATCGCAACCTGTAAATTGGGGTTTCTGTCTTTTAACTGTTTCGTTAGTTGTATCCCATTCATTTTAGGCATACCGATATCAGTAATTAAAATATCCGGCATGTCTTCCATCGCTTTTTCAAAGGCACTGGCACCATTTTCGTGTGTACTTTGAAGTGATACACCCAGCTGATCCCACTCAATCGTTTCAGATAACAACTCTAACACTGGATAATCGTCGTCAACTAGCATTACTTTGTACATCAGAAATATTGCCCCCTTCTTGAATCGTCAAGATGACTTTTGTCCCTTCACCAGGTAAACTTTCTATATCCATTTTGAATGACTTTCCAAATGTAATAAACATTCGTTCATACACATTGGATAATCCCAAAGACGAGAAACCTTTATTTCTTTTGTTATGACTGTTTTCTGTACCATTTGTTTGGATTAGCTTCTTTCGTAAGGCATTTAATGATGCCATATCCATCCCCTGCCCATTATCTTGAATTATAATGACCAGTTGTTCTTCCCTTAAATCAGTGGTAACCACTATTTTTCCTGCACTTTGGTTTAGGCCATGGATGATAGAATTTTCGATAATAGGCTGCAGAATAAATCGCGGAATCATTAGTGAATACGCCTCTTCATGTACATCAATTTCTACTTCTACCTTCTCTTTTTGCCTCATATTCATAATATTTATATAATCTAACACGATTTGAACTTCTTCACGAAATGTAATGGTTTCCTTATTCTTGTCTATTGTCATCCTCAATAATTTCGATAAACTGCTAATCATATCAGCACTTTCTTTATCGCCTTTCACTAATACCTTCATTCGAATAGAATTTAAAACGTTAAAGAGGAAATGGGGATTGATCTGTGCCTGAAGCATATCCAGTTCTGCTTTCCGTTTTCTTTCTTGTGTATCTGTAATCTCCTGAATCATTTCATTAACACGGTCGAGCATATGATCAAAAGAATCAGAAAGTCTGCCAACCTCATCCCTGCTTTTAATACGGGACCGTATGGCTAAATTCCCTCGTTTTACCGCT
Organism: Neobacillus sp. Marseille-Q6967; assembly: GCF_946151075.1. Lineage (GTDB taxonomy): Bacteria > Bacillota > Bacilli > Bacillales > Cytobacillaceae > Neobacillus. The sequence goes on from NZ_CAMGZB010000001.1 coordinate 605,774, forward strand.
TCAGCGATATTGCCTAAATGAACAATAGGTTTTGTAATGGTTCGCAATGAATAGGCCATGAGAACGAGGAAAGCTGTGAATGAAACAATTTGAACCACAAAAACTTTATTGAAAATTGAATTAATTTTATTGACAGCTTGTTTATAAGGAACGAGTGAAACGAGCTTCCAGCCGGTGAAATCAATTTTATGTTCTGCAATTAAATAGTCTTTCTGGGATATTTGGAAAATGTTCGAAGAATTGTCTTCTTTGAGTTGATCACTGTATTGAAATACTTCACCGATTCTAGAGTCATCCCGGTGAGAAATGATTTGATTTGAGGAATTTAATATCATCATATCCTCATGACCATCCATGTTTTCAAATATTTGATTAATTTTATTTTCCATAATCGTTACTAGGACATACCCATAAACCTTTAAGTTCTCATCTCTTAATGTCCTCGCAACAGTAATTTGATAGGGATTGTTTTTTTTCTCCGATTTAAATCTAGTTGGCATACTCCCTATCCACACTGATTCATATCCTTTTAATTTATTCAATGATTCTACCCAATCTTCACGTAATAACTTACTTGGGTCATAATCCCAATAGGAATAGTTCGTATACGATTTTCCATTTTTTAATAGAATGGTAACGTAAGATTTTTCTCCCACTAATGTAATATTTTCAATGGTTTTATTAATTTTACTCTCATCGATAAATTTTTGATAATCCTTTGTTGGCTCTTTATCACTACTAGCTTTTTCTTTCAAGATGGTATTCATTTCAGCATCTAGTTGAATAAAGTTTGTAATATAGAGCATATCTTCCAAGAGCTTCTCTACATATTCATTGGCTATGGTAAGTTCTCGATTTGCATTGGATAGCGCCTGTTCCTTCAATGTATCTTTTGTTAAATAGTTATAAATAAACAATGTAATCGTTGCAGGGATGACCAGACAAATGATAGAAATAAAAATGACTTTAAAACGAAAGGAACGAGGCGCCGTCAAACGCTTTTTCTTATTCCCCATATGCGGACCTCCTCCTAATAGAAGATGGGGTTGTAAACGATTACAACCCCTTTTCTTAAAATTATTCTATTAATCTGTGAAATTGTCTATATTTTATTTATTGCTGTCAATAATTTCCTGAACTCTTTCTTGTGAAGCTTTAATCGTTTTGTCTATATCTTGCTCACCAAAGATCAACTTTTCGTATTCTTCATTGATGACTTTATAGATTTCAGCTTGATAGGAAACAGGTGAAACCATTTTTGAAGATTTTGCATTTGTTAAAACATTGATTAACGATTCTTTATCCACTTTTTCTGGATTCTTTGTTCCGCTTAGAATCTTATCAACAATATCAGCTAAATCACTTTCACTAACTTTACTCCATGATGGAATATTTTTACCCTGAACAATTTGTCCTTCCGTTGTATACCAGCGGATAAACGTATAGGCTTCTTTTTTATGTTCCGATGTGCCTGCAACTGCCATGAAGTCTGTTGTCACTGGTGTATAACCGCCTTCATCGCTCTTTTCATTTTTTGGGTATGGAGCAACCGCAACATTGAAACCTAATGGGAACTGTTCAGTGCCGCCAAGCTCCGTATTCATCCAGCTTCCGATTAGGATAGAACTTGCATCCTGATTGAAGAACTGATTACGATAATGAAGCTTTTGCGATAGGATATCTGTATACGGAACAGATGATTTATCTTCTTTTTCCATTTTCACTCGAAGTTCTAGTGTCTTCTTAAAGAGTGGATTGTTAAGATTGGATTTACCATCAGCTGTTGTAAATTCGGTGTTTTCAGCTTCACTTGCAAGTGCAAGTTTCATAAACTCCATCCAGCCGCCGCCTTGAGGGCCATGGAAGTAAGCTCCATAATGACCATCTCTTGTCATTGCTTTTGCATATTCCGCAAACTCATCCCATGTCCAATCTTTTGGTACCTCAAGACCAGCTGCATCCAAATGGTCTTTATTTAATAGAACGTACCAAGGATTAAACTTACCAGGAAGTGAATAATATTTTCCATCGATTTGAGTATCTACCTTGTATTCTTCTGCAACTTCGTAGCCTTCTTCTTCAATAAATTCATCAATTGGTGCGGCCATTCCCATGCTTACACGCTGCGCATAGCTTGCTGGGTCACTGAACATAAGAACATCCATCTGCTCTCCGGATGCAGCTGCAAGGTCTAGCTTTTTAGTCGCTTCTTGTGTATCTCCCTTTTCACTGAGAATAACTAAATCAACTTTGATATTAGGGTACTTTTCTTCAAAAGCAGCAATCGTGCTTTTCCAGTTGTAAGATGCCTCGTTACCATGTGTGTGGAATTTAATGGTAACTTTTTCATCTTTTTTCGGTTCTGATGACGCCTTTTCCTCGCTGCCGCTTCCGGAACAGCCAGCTAGAACTAAGCTAAATAACATGGTAAATATTAATAACGACCAAAGCTTTTTCTTCATTACCTTTCCCCCTTAATTAATTTTCCTAATAACTTGTAAACCCTTACAAACAAAGTGTAACAAATTCAATTTTGACTAACATATCACTTTATTTACTCGTTATAAGACTATTTTTACAACTATCGTTTTTGTTTCTTTCTATAAATTAAGAAGCTGCCACATTATATTGCTTGGCTATTTTATTAAACAACAGTTGCGTAATATACATAAGGACAAAACTTATAGCGCTGCCAAAGAAGAGAATTCCGATACCATTAAAAACAATACTAATAACAATTACACAGAACATAGCAAATATCATAACCATTGTATATAACGGATAAGAGATACCTAGTAAAAAGGCTGTTTTGATATACTGTAGAGTTTTATATTCATATTGGACAAATACAGGAAAAATATAAATGATAACAATTAGAAATAAGAAGAAAACTCCAATTAAACAGCCAAGTAATATCGGATAGAAAGATCCTTGTATTGAGCTGATTAATCGCCAATCCAGGTATAAAATGATGCTCATTCCGAGTAAGATTGACCCAAGTGCATTAGCCTTCCAATATTCTTTTTTGTAGGTTTTCCAAAAGTATTGAAAGACTGGTATATCTGTTTCATCTTTTAACCATTTTCTTATCAATGAGAACATCGCTGCAGTAGCAGGGGCAGCACCAAAAACAAACAATCCTAGAGCCATAAAAAGCAGCCAAAGTAGATTAATATAAGCTAGACGAGTAATCCATTGACAGGCATGATATAGTTTCCCCATCCATACTGTTGATTCCATTATACAATCTCCTCCTTTATTGCCTCCTGTTCATTCTTATCCATCTATTTTAATAGTAGTGATTTAATAAGTATAAACACTTTTTTGACCTATTTTGAGAATTTCTTTACCTCTTCTTAAAAAGGCATCCCCGTACTGGAGGATGCCCTTCTTACCCGTAAATTAATTAATCGCTAGTTTCTACCGTTAACCCTTCTACTGCTTCCTGTAAAGATATTCTTTCAGAAACTACTTCTTCTAGTGTAGACTGTGGATTTTTTAGTACCTCTTTTACCGATTGAAGTGCTTTATGGAAGGTTTTCCAGCTTTCCTTGGAATAGTCTTCATGATTTCTATCCTGTTGGGCATCATACAATTCCTGCAGTTTGGTTTTATTTACTTCTATTTTATTTCTGCCTGTAACGACATCAATACCGTCCAATGTGAAAGTACCGCCTTTTATCACCACTTTTGCGGTGTGTTTTCTATCTTTAAGTCCCCGGATATTATAGGATGTTTGTCTGTCGCCTTTGGCATAAATTCTATAATTCTCTTCAATTAATAGACCATCGATATACACATCAATTAATGCATCTGGAGTCGCTCCGAAAAGATTGAAACCTGATCCATCAAAATCAAAAATCATACTGCTGTTAGTACCTTCTAGTTTTGGTGTACTGTAGATATTAACGCCACGGTAATCCATGAAAGTTTCTTTACTTTCATTATCTTTTTGAGAAACCTTTAAAGTATGCGGTTTTTCTTCCAGCCCTCTGACAGAATACCTTACACCATCAGAATTTACGCTAAAGTTGCCCATATCTACACCATCAAGTTCGAAATTATATTGTGTTTGTTCCCCAGCCTTAGAGAGGTAATCGATACCTGAACCCGTAAAGTTAATTAAAATATACGGATCATCATTAAAATTGGCCCAGGCATTTGTACTGTTAGAACCCCAGACATTATTTTTTCTAAATGCATAAACGGTATTTTCTTCATTCCCTATTAATGATTCATCATCTTGTATTTTAACAATATCACTAGGTCCTAATTTTTTGACTGCTAATACAGGATCTGTCGTTTCAATCTCCGCTTTGGTAAAGCTGATATATTTATCTTTTGCTACTACCTTAAGGGTATGTTCTTTATCTTCAAGATCCTCTGCAGACCAGACCATTTGAGTAATACTGCTATTATTTACATAATTTGCTTCACCGACTAACTCTCCATCTAAATAAACATCGCCTTTTCCATTAGACGGATTTGTTTCACCAAACAACCTAATTTCCGTGCCCTTAAATTTAATTTCTAAGGACCCTCCAACTGACGCCCAAGCATTTCCATTGTTTGATGACCAGCCTTGAGAGTAGAAGACTTTGTTCAAAGTCCCTTGTACTGAAGTTGAGTCCCTATGTCCTACCGTTACACCATTCCAAACCGGAATATCGGTTTTTGCCGTTATTTGCGTACGGTTAAAATGTGCATATCCCGCCTGTGTATAATCCCATTTACCTACATATCCGATTGGATTAATTCTATCATTATTGTTCAATGCTTCTTTTTCGGTATCATATTTCTTACCTTGAGCACTGTCAATCTTATCTGATGTATAGGTATATCCTTTAATAGGTTCGATACGTAGGTTATCGATAAGAGTTTCATAGTAACCAGATCCTAATGCCACTCTTCCAGCCAGTACTGTTGAATCTTTATCTGTATATGAGTCTATTTCTTTACCATCTAAATAAAGAGTAAATACATTTTCCTTAGCTTCAAACGCTAAATTATGCCATACCTTGTTATCGAAGCCCTCAATCGTTCCACTTTTTTCAACTTTACCGAGTTTTAGAATCTCGTATCTCCCATCAGAATATACCCGTGCATTATATGGGGCATGGGAATCGGCTCCGCCGGCTTTCACTTGACGCACCCCAATTAGGGCGTAGTTATTTCTGCCTTCTGCTTCAGGAGTATGCGTATCTAGTAAAAAGTCATATGAAACTTTATAATTCACCCAGCGATGATCACCGATGGTCGTATTTGGGTTACTGCTGGATGCTGAGCCATCTCTTCCGCCCCAGACTGCCCAATCTGCTCCAATGATGTCGTGTGTAATTTTCTGTTGCAGCATATTTCCATGAGCCTTTGCATCCGGAATTTCCAAATCCGTACGCTCTGCGCTTCCACTGGCTACTGGTTTCGTTGCTTCTTTGACTACTTCAAAAGCGCCAAGCTGGTCGGTCGTAAAACGCGGTGTACCGCCTCGGCGATCAACATAATCTCTTCCTTTTTCATCAACAGGATATTTATCGTATTCGAAATCGTCTTTATAAGGTAATGGCATGATGGTGTCTTTCGATAAATCAACTGGATCTGACTGATATTCAAAACCTTCTACTGAAGCTTCCTTATCTAACGTTGAAATAGTCACGATGGAATAAGGTTTTACTTCAATTTCATATTCTCCGCCTACTGGCGTAATTTTGTTAATATTTTTAAACCAGTTTGCATCAACCTCTTGTCCTTCTTCCGCACCTCTTGTTTCCCAGACATAAACTGGTGCATTCTCTTTTCCATTTAAATTTTGAGCTTTAATCTTATATTTACGAGTCTCTTTTGTATTATTGGCAAAAACAGTTGTATAATCGTCCGATTCTGGATCCTTTAATGTCATATAATTATGGGTACTTGTATCGACATCTACACCGCCATCGAAGAATGCTCCATCACTATATTGAGCATCTTTCACATACATCCAGCGCTCATTTTTAGGTGTGGTATGGTCATCATAACCGACAAAGTTCATTACATGACGAACTCCCTGCAGACCACCATCTACTTCGTAAAAACCAGACCATGGATCCATTGCACTAATCAAGTGTTTCGGATTATAGGCAGAACCTTCATAAAACGCTGCAACGGAAGGCTGGAAATCAAAGGATACCGCATTAAGTGGAGTGTTGCCTGCCCCTGTCCAGGAATAAACAGAAATAATACGGGACGTCACATCGATAATTCCTGCTTTTCCTCCTAGCCCTTTATAATTTGGCTCCATATTTTCACGGTATCGGGCATTGATCATTGGGGCAATTCCCTCTGACACCCAATTTTCTTTAGGCTGTTTGCCTTCAGAAATCAATTTAGTTTGTAATTGATTTAATTCAGTTGAGCCGGTCAGGCCATAGTGGGAGCTGATGACATCAATTTCATCAATCAAATCTGGATGATCCAAAAGGACACGGCTGATTGATTTTGTATCCCGATATCCGTCTGCTGCAACAAGTTTAATATTCTTGTAGTCTGTTTCATAATTTGGCTCTTGTTTGATTTTTGAAGTAAAGTACTTCAGCCAATCAACCTCAATTCTATTATTATTTTGAGCTCTTTCATTTTGTGAAATCCCAACATAATCCAGTTTAAAACCATATTCTTTATAAACAGCATCGATGGTTTGCTTATACCACTGATAGCGGTTCTCGTAATCATTGTTCGACGCACCAGTCCATGTAAAACGAGGTTCACCCCAACGCAAAATTTCCACTGTGATATCCGGGTTGATAGATTTTGCATCCGCGGCGAATTGGAACCCTGCGCCTCTAAGAACATTGGCTGGTTCATCTGCATAACGCATCGTTGCCGGCTCAGTTCCCGAAGACGAATTCACATCCCCGCCTAACTCTACTTTAACGTGAGTTAGTCCTGCCCCTGTATCTTTATTAAACAACTTATTCATGATTTCCCAATATTCTTTCGGATGTTCTTCTTTGTAATCTAACATCAAGCGGGATGTATTATTCGCTGTTACTGTTCCAAAACCTTTAAACCGGTTATACGGGTCTACGTTTTTTCCATCAATTGTAATCGTTTTTGAAATCATCTCCGCTTTGGTTTCATTTGTTCCCATAATGCCAACTGAACCCAAGAGCATAGAGGCAACACATAAATTCCCGACCATCTTTTTAAATTTTTTTCTTCCCATTTTTAGTTTCTTCCCTTCCTTCGGTGAGAAATTAATAAAGCGTCTTGTGATTATAAGGAGATAACATACTAATCTGAGGCTTTTCTAAGGAGACGTGAATGGTAAATTTATAAAACTACTAAATTATTAATAAATCCCTCCTTTAAATACTTAAAATCGCTACAAGCTTCTCTAACTATTTGAGTTATTAGAAAATAAAGTGTTAGCGTTTTCATTATTTCATATTATCTTTTTCTTTTTATAACACTATATCGACTTCCTTTAATGATTTTTTTACATCTTTAAACAGTTAAGAAACTCGATTGTTTCCTCCAACTAATTTTGGACCCATTAAAAAAGAATCCTAATCGGCTAACCGAATAGGATTCTCTCATACAAATATTATTGGGCTGTATATCCGCCATCTAAAATAACGGCCTGCCCTGTAATTCCTCTTCCCTTATCACTAGCAAGGAACACGGCATAATCAGCTATTTCAGTTACCGATAACAGTCTCTTTTGGGGAACAAGCGGCAGCAGTACCTCTTCAATGACACTATCAAGACTCACATTCCTTGTAACAGACAAGTCCTTTAGTTGATTTCTAACAAGTGGGGTATCAACATAACCTGGGCATAAAGCATTGACTGTAATTCCGGTTGCTGCACCCTCAAGAGCAGCTACTTTTGTTAGGCCGATAACCCCGTGCTTTGCGCTATTGTATGCCGCTTTTCCGGCAAAACCGATGACCCCGTTTATGGATGCCATATTGATGATTCTTCCAAATCCTTGTTTTTTCATGATCGGAAACACATTTTTAATTCCAATAAACGGTGCTGTTAACATTACTTTGATTAACAGCTCAAATTTTTCAGTTGGGAACTCTTCAATGGGTGCTACATACTGAAGACCAGCATTGTTGATTAATATATCTATTCTTCCAAAAGTTTCGTAAGCTAGATTCAGACTGTTTTTATAGGCTTCTTCATTGGTGACATCACACGGAGCAGATAATGTTTCGAAGCCTTGTTCTTTAAGCTCGTCTGCTACTTTGTCACTCTTATCCTTATTTAAATCTGAAATCACCACTTTTGCACCCTCTTGGGCAAAAGTCTTAGCGATCTCCAATCCGATTCCACTTGCAGAACCTGTAATAAACGCAACTTTTCCTTCTAATAATCGTTTACTCATATAAACCTCCTTAAATGTTCTGATCTATTAAGTTTTTTATATAAGTCTCAGGCAGATCTAGATGGAAATAACTATCCTCCTTAAATGGAAGATGCCTCTTTAATAGGATTCATTAACGGTAATCGTATTTCAACGGTCGTACCTTCTTGTGGTTTGCTATGGTAGGTAATGGTACCGTTGTGCTGCTTAATAATTTTATTACAAATCATCAGCCCAAGGCCTGTGCCCTTTTCTTTTAAAGTATAAAAAGGTTCTCCTAAACGGGGAAGAATTTCTTCTGGAATCCCGCTGCCTTCGTCCCTAAAAGAAAGGATGCATTCCCGGTCTTCTTTAGTGACTAAATCGATATCAATATTGCCCCCGTCAGGCATGGCTTCCATTGCATTTTTTAAAATATTTAGGAATACCTGCTTTAATTGATTCTTTTCACAGGTTATAAAAACAGCTGGTTCCTTGACACTCAAGTTAAATTGTATATCGTTCAAATGTGCCTGCGGGGAAAGCAGCTCAAGTGTATTTTCCAACAAGTCTCGTAAATCTGTCTGGTGATGATGCACCGCTTGAGGTTTACCTAAGGATAGCATTTCACTCGTTATCGTCTCAATACGGTTGAGTTCACTAAGGAGAAGATCATTTATTTCATCCGATCCATTTTCCCATTTATAAAGCTGCATAAAACCCTTTATCGTTGTGAGCGGGTTCCGGATTTCATGGGCTACCCCTGCCGCGAGTTCTCCAACAATGGATAATTTTTCTGATTGTAAAAGAATTTCTTCTGCTTTTTTTCGTTCAGAAATATCTCGGCTGATAGTGACAATATGCTCAATGGTTTGATTTTCTCCTTTTACCGGCATACAGCGGGACTCAAATTCGATCCAATGACCCTCTTTATGCTGAAGGCGAAATTCAAAGGATTTGGATTCCGGTTTTTCGAACATGCTTTCAATCGTGTCTTTGAACCTACAAACATCATCAGGGTGAATGAACTTACATAACTTCATCTTTTCTAATTCACTGCTTTGAAACCCTAAAACAATCTCATGGGAAGGGGAAAAATAACTAAGTGAATGTTCTCTATCCATTACCATTATGAGATCCGATGTATTCTCGGCAATCAGTCGGTATTTCGCTTCACTTTCTTCCACCATCTTATACATGTCAGACAATCGATTATTTAAACGATGAAGCTTTACATAAGACTCGATAATCAGGACACCTATGAGGACCCCTAATAGGACAAACAACAAATATTGATAATGGAAATAGGGTTGATTTCTGAACACGTTAAAAATAATTGGAACTGTTATGATATAGATGAGTAGATATGTACCAAATAATAGTAAAGACCTTTTTACCGAGGAAAGCCGTTTTATGAAAAGATGAATGACTGAAAAACTTACCATTATAATGGTCCAGCCAATAATGGCAGCTTCCCATTGACCGCTTGAAAATAGTCTTGCCAGCAGAGAAAAAACTCCTGTAATGATTCCTGCCGCGGGTCCCAGATAAGCAAAGATGAGAATCACCGGCGCATATCGGATATCATACGAATAACCGTCCTGTTGAAAAGAAAGCATGACAAGAATAACAGATACGATGCCGGCGTAGATACCAGCCAAAAGGCCGATTTGTTTTAATGGTCTATGATTAATAAAAGAACGGATTACCAATGGTACACTTACCAGCAAGGAAAAAATGGAAAGGTTTACAATATAGTCTAATAGAATCAAATTGGGTACCACCTATACTTCATTAAAATTAATCTTGTAATCTTATCATAAACTACCCTTTTCTCTATTTCTATATGTAAGAAATTATTTTATTTGGTATTTTTGGGGAATTAAAAAAGAAGTATCATAGATAGTTATCTTGATACTTCTTTTTAAATGTTGAAAAGTTTTATTCTTGTCCATTCCAATAGCCTATTGACCTAAAGAAAGTATGATTTATAATAAAAGTGAGTAATCACTCACTTGATAGGGGGTTTATATATGCATCCAACAATTGTGGTAAAAGACGTGTGTAAAAGCTTTGGAAAAAAGCAGGTCTTGAACAATGTGGACTTAACCGTTGAGTCGGGGCAGATTTATGGTTTAATTGGACCATCAGGTTCAGGAAAAACAACATTGGTTAAGCTGATTGTCGGGATGGACCGCCCATCCCAGGGCGATGTTCATGTATTAAATACAAAGGTTCCCGATTTACATTTATTGCAAAGGATTGGATACATGGCCCAGGCCGATGCGTTATATGCAGATTTAACCGGAGAAGAAAATCTTGCTTTCTTTGGGTCCCTTTTTAGGCTGAAAAAGGCAGAGCTTCAAGCACGGATTCGGTATGCGGCAGATTTAGTAAACCTTACAGCAGACTTAAAAAAGAAAGTCGAGAACTATTCAGGCGGAATGAAGCGCCGCTTATCTTTAGCTGTTGCGTTAATTCAGGACCCTGAAGTACTCGTTTTAGATGAGCCAACAGTTGGCATTGACCCCGAGTTGCGACAATCGATTTGGGCAGAGCTGCGGCGGTTGAAAAACACTGGAAAAACCATATTGGTCACTACCCATGTCATGGACGAAGCAGAAAAGTGCGATTGCCTTTCAATGGTGAGAGAAGGAGAAATTCTCACTAGCGGGTCGCCTAATGAACTTAAGGAACACTACGGAATTACTAACTTAGAAGAAGTATTTTTAAAAGCAGGGGGTGCTAAAGGATGAGAATAGCAGCGATGATTAAACGGATTATCCGGCAAATGTTACGAGATAAACGGGCGCTTGCGTTAATGATGGTTGCGCCATTGCTCATACTTACCCTTCTAAATTATTTGCTTTCAAGTAATACCGTCGACCCTAAATTAGGTGTAATAAATGTGGATAGTACGCTTCTTAAACATTTCACTGACCGGGATATTATTGTCGAGGAGTTAGGGTATGAAGAGATAACTAACATAGAGGAAGTATTAACGGAGGAAGATTTAGATGGTATTCTTCAAATTGATGGTGAAAAAATTACCCTGACACTGACAAATGATCAGCCTTCAACAGCTAAGGCGCTGCAGATGAAGGTACAGCAGGCCATCGCTTCTGAAATGTCTAAAGAACAAGCTGCTAATCTTGAGACCTTTATCCAAACCATTCAGAGCAAACTTCCGGGGGTTCCTGTAAAAATGGAGCGAGTAAGTACTCCGGATATTAAAACCTCCTATGTTTTTGGGAATGAAGATACCGACTTTTTTGATCAGTTAAGCCCGATATTGGTGGGTTTCTTCGTCTTCTTTTTCGTCTTTCTCATCTCTGGAATTGCTTTATTGCGGGAACGGACTACAGGTACACTTGAACGGCTGGTAGCCACGCCCATTAAAAGAACGGATATCGTTTTTGGATATCTGCTCGGCTATGGTATCTTTGCCGTGATTCAAACAATTATCGTCGTGACATATGCTGTGAAAGTCTTAGATATTACGCTTGTCGGTTCATTTTGGAATGTCGTGTTGATTAATCTAATGCTGGCTCTTGTTGCGTTGTCATTGGGTATTTTGTTATCCGCCTTTGCGAATTCGGAATTTCAAATGATGCAATTTATTCCGGTTGCGATTATCCCTCAAGTCTTTTTCGCCGGTATTTTTCCAGTTGAATCGATGGCAGGCTGGATGCAGGTAATTGCCAAATGTATGCCGATGTATTATGGCGGCAGTGCCTTAGTCGACGTGATGTATAAAGGTCTGGGATTCATCGCTATCCGAATTGAGCTATTGGTATTAGCAGGCTTCGCCCTTGTCTTCATCCTTTTAAATATAGTAGCATTAAAGAAATATCGAAAAATTTAAGGCTGTGTTAAAGGTCATTGTTTATATTCTAACTATGTTGATTGGAGCGGAAGGCGCGAGACTCCTGCGGGAGTATGGGGCAGGGGAGACCCCGCAGGCGCTTAAGCGCCGAGGAGGCTCCCCGAACCACCCGCGGAAAGCGAAGCCCCTGGAGCGCAAATCAACAAGCAAGTTTAACACATCCAAATTTAAAAGTGGGAGCAAACAATGTCTGAAGAAGAGTTACTGATCCAACAGCTATTTGATGAAGAAAAATTAACCGATAAACAGAAAAAAATCCTTTTTGCTGCGATTGAGTCTTTTTCAGAGAAAGGCTATGCTGCCACCTCTACAAGTGAAATTGCGAAAAAAGCTGGAGTTGCGGAAGGGACGATTTTCCGGCATTACAATACGAAAAAGGATTTATTAGTATCGATTGTGGCACCTCTGATGACCAAGTTAATTGCACCTTTTGTGGTGGAGGATTTCAACAAAGTTCTCGATCAACAATTTGACCGAGTCGAGGATTTTTTACGGGCAACGATTGAAAATAGAAGAGATGTGTTAAAAAGACTTCTCCCAGTTGTAAAAATCATGCTTCAAGAAATACCTTTTCATCCGGAACTACGTCATCAATTTATTGACCAGATCGCAAAAAAAATATTTGAACGGGTTTCCCATTTAATAAAAGGCTATCAAGAAAAAGGGCAGATTATTGAAATGCCGCCGGAAACGGTAGCGCGGCTGGCGATCACAAGCATCCTCGGCTTCTTGTTTACCCGGTATATTCTTTTTCCCGAGAACGACTGGGATGATGAACTCGAAACCGAACGGACCATTCAATTTATCATGCACGGGCTAGGAAAAACCCCCTCACGAGAATGAGGGGGTTCAATTATTATAGTGGAGTTTTTTAATTAAACGTTTGATTAGTTTACCTGCTGTTCTAATCAATCGTTTGATTAGATTAACTAGGTGCCTTGACACATCTAGGTTTTGGCCGCCCCATCAAACGTTTGATTAGTTTTTTAGCCTTTCATTAAAAACTCATTTCCGTCTTCGTCGGTGAATTGGACAAACGTACCCCACTGCATCGTCTGTGGCTCACCCTTAAAATTCACGCCATTGGCTTTCATCTTCTCATAAGTCTCCATTACATTATCACATGCAAACACGATGGATGCCTTCATATTTTCATGGCCCTGCATCATGGACTTTGGATAAATAACAAGGTGCGATTTAGCATTGGCTGGCCCTACTTCCAGCCAGTGGGCGTTAGGGCCCATTGGAAACTCTGCATACACTTCAAACCCGACTTTTTCTGTCCAAAATTCCTTTGCCTTCTTCTGATCTTCCACATAAACCCCAACCGTTGCAATCTCAGTAATCATCCCAAATAGTCCCCCTTATAATTCATTCAAACACTCACCAAAAAGTATAATCCAACAATAGTTTATATCCCAATTATCAACTAATCAAACGTTTAATTAAATCTCCAAACAAAAAACCGGATAGCCTTCTAAGGACTACCCGGCTTGCTATAAGTTAGTGTCTACTGGACGTGTACAAATGTGTTTTTGCGGTGCCTGTCACCCTTCAACGATTTCGGATTGTTGGTAGATTTGGTGTTCGAATTCTCCTGTTGCTTTGCTGGTCAGGACTCCGGATGTCATGGCTCCGCTGACGTTAAGGGCTGTTCGGCCCATGTCGATTAGCGGTTCTACTGAGATTAACAGCCCTACGATGGCGATTGGCAGGTTCATGACGGATAGGACGATTAAGGCTGCAAAGGTGGCACCGCCGCCAACTCCTGCTACACCAAATGAACTGATGGCAACGACTAGAATAAGAGAAACGATAAACCCTATACTTGTCGGGTCAATCCCTGCGGCCGGTGCTACCATTACGGCCAGCATGGCTGGATATATACCGGCACAACCGTTTTGGCCAATGGTAAGGCCAAATGAACCTGCGAAGTTAGCGATTCCTTCTGAAACACCCAAATCCTTTGTTTGCGTTTTAATGGTCATAGGCAAGGTTCCTGCACTTGTACGGGAAGTAAATGCAAACGTTAAGGTCGGCAACGCTTTTTTCACATAATTAAATGGGTTAAGTTTGACAAATGATAATAATAGTAGATGAACAATAAACATAAGAATCAGTGCTACATAAGAGGCAATAACAAACTTGCCTAATTTCACTATGGCATCATAATTACTGGTTGCTGCCACCCTTGTAATGATAGCAAGAATTCCATAAGGTGTAAGGCGGAGGATCATCGTTACAATGCGCATAACAACTGCGTATACCGTATCGATAATCCTGGCAAAGAATTCTGCATGCTCCGGCTCTTTACGTTTTACCCCTAGATAGGCTATCCCGATAAAAGCTGCGAAAATAACCACTCCAATTGTTGAGGTAGCGCGGGCACCTGTTAAATCTTGAAACGGGTTGGCCGGGAACAACTCAAGAATTTGCTGTGGGATGGTCATATTTTCAACTCCTGCTGCTCTTTCCTCCAACGCAGCATTCCGAGCAGCCTCTTCTTCCCCTTCCGTCAGTTCAATCCCATCAAGACCAAATCCCAGTGCCGAACCAATTCCAATCGCAGCTGAAATGGCCGTTGTTCCAAGCAGCAGTCCAATAACGAGAACACTGATCTTGCCGATATTCTTGGTTAATTTTAATTTCGTAAACGCTCCGACAATGGAAATGAAGACAAGCGGCATGACAATCATTTGTAATAGTTTCACATAACCATTGCCAACGATATTAAACCACTCAATAGACTTGCCTGTGACCTCTGATTCAACACCATAGATGAAATGAAGAATAAAACCAAAAATAAGACCTAAACCCAAACCAGTGAAGACACGTTTTGAAAAGGATACATGTTTCTTTTGCATCTGGTACAAACCATACATAAGCAAAAGCAAAACGGCGACATTCACGATAATTAAGACCGTGTCCATCCTCTTTCCCCCTTTTCTTGTTTTAGGTATCAATAAAAAATACGCAAAATCTTATAATTTATTCCTATGGACCAAGTCGGAATTGCATATTATTCCAATGCTGAATAAATTCGGTTTTCCTTATTTGCAAAAAAAAATAATCAAACGTTTAATTAGTACAATATCTGAACTAATTAAACGTTTGATTAGATTGTAATTCAGGAAGAACTGTCCACCTCACGTGGACAAATTGGCGTTTTGTCCACGGACGGTGACAGGCACCGTAATGGTAAAGGTTGTGCCTTTTCCTTCTTCGCTTGTGAGATTGATTTTGCCTTGGTGGGTTTCGACGATCCATTTGGCGATGCTTAGGCCGAGCCCGTGTCCGCCCATTTGCCGGGAGCGTGATTTTTCTGCCCGGTAGAAGCGTTCAAATATCAGGTGCTGCTCCTTTTGTTTAATGCCAATTCCTGTATCCTGAACCTCGATGATGACATCCTGGCCTTTTTCTAAGAGCGTTAACCAGACTTTCCCGCCGTTTGGTGTGTATTTAATCGCATTGTCTAACAGAATATACAGCAGCTGGGATAATCTTTGTGGGTCACCGTTGACCATCAGCCTCTCCGGGGCATTCAAATCGAGTGAGATTTCCTTAGCTGCTGCCAGCGGCCGAACAGATTCAAGCGCCTTCTTAGCCTGGGGCAGAAAGTCAAACGTTTCGGTTCCCCGCTCGATAATATTCGAATCGGAACGAGCCAATGTCAATAAGTCACTGACTAATTTGGTCATCCGCTTCACTTCCTGCCTCATATTAGAAAGCAGCTTTCCAATAAAGTCGTCCTTTTTCGCAAGGTCCATGGTCATTTCGATGGCATCGAGGGAAGATAACAGAACGCTTAAAGGTGTCCGCAATTCGTGTGAGGCGTCAGCAACAAATTCACGCTGCCTGGTAAACGCTCTACTAATCGGGATCATTGCTTTTTTGGACATGGCTGCACTCATAAATAACGCCAATACAAGGAATAAGAAACCAATGGCCAACAGGATCCATAACAGCCACTTAAAGAGTTGGTAGGCAAAACTAATATCCTTTCCAATATACAAGGTTCCGACCACCCGGTCTTTTTCATAAATGGTCTCGCTGGCAATCAGCACCCGGATATTCTGTTCCGGCTCCGGCGGAGCAAAGCCCCCCATTTTCCCCCTGCCTCTTTGTCTTTCCTCCACATTTAAGGTTGCCTGACGAATTTCACCATCTTTAAGTTTGTGTTCACTTAACAGCTTGACAATCCCCATCCGTAAACGTTCATCCGATTCATTACCCATGATGATTTCACCGTTCGAACCTACAACATAATAAAAGAGTTGATTCACTCCGGCGAACACAATTTCTTGATTTGAAAAACCGCCAAAATCACTTTTTTGATTCGTTACTAAATATTCCTCCAAAAAGCCTGCTTCCTGGTCAACTAATGTTCGAAGGTCACTCTCCTGGTTCTTAAGGATACTAAAATAGAGAACACCGTAGACAATAATGATAAACAAAATAAGAAACAGAATGAGTAAGCCGCTATAGATTCGCGTTAGCCGCCCTTGGGTACTTTTAAAAAGATCCTTTTCACCGACGTTTGTGACAAGGCGAATGAAGGAAAGAAGGTTAGTTTTCAAACTTGTATCCTACCCCTCTAATACTTTGGATTAGATCCTGTTTTCCGATACGATCTAATTTTTTTCGTATTAATTTTACTGTGGCATCAATCGTTTTAGGGGCCACATCTGAATCCAAGCCCCATATCCGCTCCAGTATGACTTCACGCGGAATAACCTGTCCTTTATTCTGCACCAATAAATCCAAAAGTTGAAATTCCCGCGGGCTAAATTGAACTTCCTCGCTGCCTAAACGGACCATATGACTGTTTCGGTTTAATACAAGCCCGTTAATCGTCATTTCCTCTTCCAATATTGGTGCATAATTGCGCCGGGTTAAAGCCCGTAGCCGAGCGAGAAGCTCACCAATTTCGAACGGTTTCACAAGATAATCATCTGCACCCGAATCAAGCCCTTCAATTCTGTCTTCCACCGTATCTTTAGCGGTCAACATCAAGACCGCTCCCGGATACCCTTGTTTCCGCAGCCGGCGGCAAACCTCGACTCCATCGCCATTCGGCATCATCCAGTCAAGGATAAGAACATCATAATGGGAGTTGGATGCATAATAGAAAGCATCCCCCCCTTCCATCACCCACTCTGCCTTGTACCCGCTTTTATTTAGCATATAGACAATTAATTCACCAAGTTGAGTATCATCTTCCGCTAACAATATCTTCATCCCTCGAAACTCCCTGTTTAGATATAATTAGAAAACAATCTTTCTACCACCTGAATGGTATTCAATAACTCAAATCTTATCACAGCTAGATTATAATCTAGAATATTATTTGCAATAAAAAAGATAGCAATCAGAGATTGTGCAACCAAGAGGATGCCTAAAAGGACAGAGGGAATCCTTGCTAACTTAGACAATACCTTTGTATTTTTTCCATCTTTAAAACTGGTGAGGATGATCCCTAAAGCATTCGTGAGTGTATGGACTAATAGAAACGATGATAAAAAGATGCTTACATGCATTATTCCTAGTTCATGCCAATAATACATCGGTACTGCCAATAGAATAACAAAGGACAGGGCCCACATAAATCCAACGAAACTTCTGATCCAAAACAGCAGCGATAGGCTAATAAATAGAATGAAAGAATATAAAATGAAATGATAGCTGCCTTTTGCTACAAGATAAAATAGCCCTACAGCCACAAATAATGTACAGGTAAGACTAAGATACGTAATGATTCCCTGCTTAAACCCCGTATCCTTTTCTGATTTTTTTAAGTCTATTTTATAAGAGGCTTCCCCTTTTGAAAAACTGCTAATAAAAATATGGATGATCTCTTGAATTAGCCTATTACTAAGGGAAAAATAAACTCTTAAAAAAGGGATTCTGGTTACACCAAAAGCAATAGCCAAATGAATAAGAATCAGCATATTCGTCTTCATAGTTCCTCTCCTTAAGAGAAAAAGGGAGCACTTCGCCTAGAGTGTGCACCCTTTTTTCTCGCGTTATGTCATATCTTAGTTTTTTACCAGTAACTCTTTTTCACTTTTTAACTTTTCCAGTTCCTTTTCTACTTCTTCGTCGTTAAGATAGTTTCGGTAAATAGCTTCATGCTGTGCTAAAGGATTAGGGAACTGATTGCCTGCCTGCACTTGTGCTTCCATCAACATAATTTTACCCTCTGCACGTGCTACTCCTCTTGCAATGTCATCCGTTTGGAAGGAAGCCGTTGTTTTTTGGATTTGCTTAATGGACTGTGCCACATTTGCCCTTGAAGCGAGCAGGATTTTCTTATGCTGTAATTCGTTATATGTTTCTTTTAACTCGTTGATTTTATCAATCAGGTTTTGCGTCTGTTCCTTAATGCTCTCAAATTGTTGTTGATAGAGAGCTAATTGGTTTTCATGCGTTAGTTTTTCTTGAACTGCTAATTTTGCGATAGGATCTTCACCGCGATCAACTGCTAGTCTGGCCTGACGGGTTCTTTTAGCAATTAATCCTTCTGTTTCGAGAATGAGGGCAGCCTGTTTTTTCTCAACAAGAATTTGAAGAGCTAATGCCTTCTGCGCTTTAACCAGTTCCTGTTCCATTTCTCGTGAATACTCATTTAACATCGCAATCGGATCTTCCATCCCATCTAGTAAACCATTCATTTGTGCGTTTGTAATTGTTTTTAGTCTATTAAAAATACCCATGTTACTGATTCTCCTTTTTATTTACATTGTTTTTTTCCCATTGGTCTAAAACGCGTGCATTATGATTGATATATGGCGAATATGAACTAGTTAACGGCGTTTCAATTAATTGCTGCAAGGATGCTTGTTTCGATTTCTTGTTCAGCCATTTTATGAAAAGGACCACTAAGGCTAGTCCAATCAAAAGGAATAAAAGAGCTGGAATCCAAGGAAAACCGAACCCGCCATGATGCATGTCCATAGCGCGAGTTCCACCAAAACCGCCATGGTGACCTCTTCCTCCTCCTGGATGGAAACCTTTTGTAATGACGACACTTTGCGGCTGTCTTGCAAACAGATGTAAGAAAAAGTTAACCACTAGCAATACCGCTGTTATTCCCAAACCCCAAAAAACCGCTAATTTAACCTTTGCATTCATTCTTGTTTTTCCTCCTTTCGTCTTGATAGTTTGAAGTTTACAAGCGAATGGTGAAAACTTGGTGAAAGAAGCAGGGAATCTAGTAATCTTGAAAAAAACTTTTTAAAAAGTTTTCTGTATTGCTGGGAACCCGTATACTATAGAAGGAATCCTATTAAAAAAGTGAGAGGCTAATTCATGTGGAGAAATCGTAATGTTTGGATTTTATTAACGGGAGAGTTTATCGCTGGGCTGGGGCTTTGGCTTAGCATTATTAGTAATCTAGAATTTATGCAGGAAAAGGTACCATCCGATTTCGTCAAGTCGCTGCTGATGGCAACAGGTTTGGTGGCGGGGATCCTGGTCGGACCCTATGCCGGCAAGCTTACCGATCAAAAGAGTAAAAAAACCGTTATGCTAATGAGCGGGTTACTGCGGGCTGTCAGTGTTATTTTTATGTTGATTGCCATTTCCACTGGTTCTGTTTGGTGGATGGTTGTGTTTTTCGTGTTAATTCAAATTTCTGCTGCTTTTTATTTTCCTGCTCTTCAGGCTGCTATCCCTTTGGTTGTTGCCGATAAAGATTTGCTTCAGCTCAATGGGGTTCATATGAATATTTCAACATTATCACGAATCATAGGAACAGCGGCCGCAGGAATCTTACTCGTGCTTTTGCCTTTATCTATGCTCTATGTTGGCTCGCTTATTGCCTATATCATGATCTTCATTCTAACTTTTTTCCTAAAAATAGATGAAGATAAAGGAAAACAACAAGCAAAGAACAACACTCAAGAGAAAAGCAGTTTTAAAGATGTATTTCCAATTATTAAGGGTCTGCCGATTGTATTTATGACATTGCTTATAACGCTGGTTCCTCTTTTGTTTCTCGGCGGTTTTAATTTGATGGTCATCAACATCAGTGAACTGCAGGATAGTTCAGCCATAAAAGGGTGGATTTATACAACAGAGGGTGTTTCCTTTATGATTGGGGCATTTTTCATTAAACAAATTAGTAATAAAATTTCGTCTTATACCATTTTATTCGGTAGTTCATTACTGATAGGCGTCTCGCAATTACTGCTTTATTTTGCTGATATACAGGTCGTTACGATTTTAGCATTCTTGATCTTTGGTTTTGCGGTCGGCTGCTTCTTTCCAACAGCCGCAACCATCTTCCAAACCAAAGTACCAAAAGACTTTCACGGCAGATTCTTTTCCTTTCGAAATATGCTAGACCGAATTGGCTTTCAAGTCATACTGCTTATGACCGGATTCCTTCTTGACCTCATTGGCCTGCAACTCATGTGCGTCCTATTCGGAATCCTGTCAATTGCAATCACCCTAATCTTCCTAAACAAGCACAACCAAACACAACAAACCATCAACCAAAACCAATAACAACACCTCCCCATCCTTGTAATCAGGATGGGGTCCTTTTTTGCACCGGTGTCTATCTGGGGTGGACAGTGTCCACGAGCGGTGCCTGTCACCATCATTGTCACCATCATTGTCACCATCATTTTTAAAAAGGAATATTTGACCAAGTGACGAATATAAACTGTAGTGTGTGTGCATTTAAAGGGGGCGTTATGAGATGAGTAAAGAGGTTATGGAGAGTCTTGCTGCAACGCGGGGGCGTCTTTTGAGGGAGATTGAGTCGCTGGGTTTTGAGGAGTTGAACAGAAAGCCAAGCTCTGAAGGGTGGAGTGTCGCTCAAATTTGTCATCATCTTTTTTTAACAGAAAGGGCGTTTACCCAAGCGATTATTTATGGTTTTACGAAACGTGATGGCAGAAAGGCTGATCAGAAACCCATTCAACTTGCATCGGACCGTACCCAGAAGGCAGCCGCTCCGCAAATGGTTGTTCCAACAGAAGAGCCATTAGAGCGGAAGGAAATTGTCGATTTACTCCAAGAATCTAGAAGTATTTTTTTAGAATTTTATAGTCAAATAGAAGATAAATCTGCTTTAGCTGAAAGATCCGCCAAACATCCACTATTCGGCTATCTGCCATTAAACCAATGGGTAGAGCTGAGCTATTTACATGAAGACAGACATATCGAGCAAATAAAAGAAGTAAAACTAGCAATCGTATAAAAAAGGTGCCTGTCACCACAGCTGGAGATTCACAACTCCAAGCGCGAATTGAGACAGGCACCTTTTAAATTAGTTCTTTTTCATCAAATCCGTTAAAATCGCGTACCCATTTTTTACTTTTGCTTTTACTAATATATCACCTTGGGCAGAGGCCTTTTCCCATTCTGTCCCTGTATTATCTTCCACGTAATACCGGTCCAAGCTATATTCAATATAAGCTACCTCTTCTGTCATATTCATTCCAATATAATTGAGCTTTCCTTTTAAGAATAAACCGGTTTCTGGTTTATCGAGTGACACTTTAGCTGGACTGTGTACCCCGTTTTCCTCCTCCAGAAGAACATATACATCTACTGCCCTAAAACCCCCCGCCTCTAGACTGGTAGCTACACTATCATCCAAGAAACGTTTAGGAATTTCCTCTGCTTGATAACGCAATGTCACATAATCGCCGCGTAAAACATCTGACGGGTCCACTGGTATCGTTTCAAGCGTAATTTCCTCCCCCATCATCAGCGTATAAAGAGGGGTAAAACACATGCCCAGCAGAATCAGAACCGGCACTGAAAAAGCCATAACTAACTGTTTCGTCCGTTTGGTCATGCGAACCCACCTCCTTTTTTCCTTTGTTTTTCAAAATAAAAACCAAAGCCTAGGAGTAAAAATCCGCCAATAATAAACACGAATGATTTTGGCAGAAAATCAAAACTTATATCTAAGTAAAAGCGAAAAATCATGACGCAAAGAATAATAATACTTAGCAGGCTGCCTCTTTTGATAAGAAATAACGTAAACAGCAAATACAAAATCGAGAAAGGAATGTAGGCCCAATCGAAGTCAGCCGGCCAGGTACCTTCAAAGGAGAGAATGACAGCAGCTGTACCATGAACGATATATCCCAACACGACATAGATATCCCGAATTTCCCCCTTCTCCTTGGCTAAAACTAACAGGATACCAATCACCAAATAGATGAAGCTGTAAATAGACGGATAGTCTGGATTATCAAAAACAAAGTAACTGATGATCGTTCCGATAAAAGCAAGTGAAAGTAAGCCGATGATAAATCCTGTTACATTGGTAAAACCGATCTTCTCATTGGTTAGGTAGATCACGGCAATCAAGAGGATCATCCAAAATGGAATCACGTGCCCCTCCATGTACGGGGAATCCATGATATTGATCAACAGGAAGATGGAGGAGGCAAGCAGAATCCATTTATCCCTTAAAACCCATGCAATCGGCAAGATGCCGAGGGACCACCACAAAAACGCCTGCTGAAAACTCACTCCTAAATGAAACATCTGCTCAATCAGAAACAGTCCAGCACCAAATATGATGACACCTAAATAGTAAAAGCTCCTCGATGTTTTCGGAAAATGACTCTCCATCTTATACCCCGCCACATTGGCGCCGGTATACAAAACAAGAATAATAAGAAACTTCGCTGCCTTCCCGATTTCCTCCCAGTTGCTTGCAATAAAACTTAGAATTCCAGCACCGATTAAAATGGAACCGACATATAATAACGTCTTCGTAAACGAAAGCCTCTGTACCTCATACAATTGATGAATCTTCGTTGATGTTCCAGCAGGAATCACCGCAGAATCCTCCAAAAACCTCAACTCCCGTTCCAGCACCTTCAAATCACTCTTCTTAATATCCCGCTTATCCAAACACCCCCACCCCTCCCTTTACAACAATTTATCTACACTACTAAATACCTATGCTGCACACTATAAAACTTCGACACATCCCACAAAAAACCTGCAGTTCCCCCAGCTGATCAAAATAACCGCACAAAAAAAAGAAACCGAATGACGGCTTCTTTAACGTACATACTTAACTAAAATGTCCCCATCCTTTTCCTCCATCCTAATACCTCGCCAGCCTTCACCTAGTTTTTCCTGCTGGGATTCTATATCGCTCATTAAGATAAAGGTGGTTTCCTTCCTGTCTGAAGTTTCTCCGTTTTCCAAGTCTTTTACAAAGATATAACGCAATTGACCTCCGTATTTTTCTTTCAGTGCTGCAATCTGCATATCTTGGGCAAACTTATCTTTTAAGCTTGGTATATTAAATGGAGCGACCGTGCAGCAAACATAGCGGAATGGAAGTTGGGACCTTCCCAGTTCCTCCATGATGACAGACGCTAAAATCTTTTGTAATTGATTGCCTCGATAGTCAGGAAGCACATTGGAGATCTCCTGATAAATTACTTTCGGAAGCTCTTCATCCTCCAGACCGATATCCCTGCCTAGATGTTCTTCATCCATAACCGGGATCAGCAGTGCCCGAAAGGCAATGAGCGTTTCTTCTACAAAAGCACCAATCATCAATCCATTTCCTTCTAATATATAACGGAATTCTTCACTCGTCAGCGGCTGCAAGGTTGCTTGATTATGTAATGCCGCTACTACCTGTTTTTGTACGTCTAAAATGGTCTCCAAGTCTTCCGTCTCCAACTTCCGAACCTTAAAATGCTTGTCTTTATTTTTTAATATCCCATTATAAATCCAATCCACTAACCATACCTCCCTCACTCAACAGAATCTTGATATATCGTTAACTCCTCAAGTGTTTCTTCGTTTATGTCGATACCCAGTCCCATTTTTTCCGTTAATCGGATAAATGGAACATCGTAGGTTAAATTCCCCACATCTTTTGCAAATTTTAACGGCCCGGTCAGCTCTACACTCGTGATATTTTTCTTGGAAAAAGCAACATGGAAGCCCGCCGCTGAACCAATCGATGATTCCACCATAGAGCCTACCTGGCACTCGATTCCCGCTAATTCCGCTTGATGAGCAAGTTTCACTGCAGGATAGATCCCGCCGCACTTCATTAATTTAATATTTACTTTATCTGCTGCCCGTTTCTGGATAATTTCGCGCATTTCTCTCGTTCCTTTTAACCCTTCATCGATCATCAATGGGATGCTAGCCTTAGCTTTTACCTCTACCATTCCTTCGATATCATCTGCAGACAAAGGCTGCTCAAGCCAATCAATAGCTAGACCTTGCAGCTTTTCGAGTGCCGCAAGCGTTGTCGCACTGTTTCTCCAGCCCTGATTTACATCGACACGGATAAGGATATCCCATCCCACTCGTTCTCTAACAGCCTTAATTCGTGCAACATCCTCCTGGACCTTCGTCCCTACCTTCATTTTAAAAGAACGGTAACCCTGTTTGACCATTAACTCCGCCTCTGCTGCCATTTTTTCCGGTTCGGCGATACTTAGCACATGTGTGATCGGAAACTCTTCGTGATAGCGGCCGCCAACAAACTGATAAACGGGTACACCAAACTTTTTCCCCATAATATCATAACATGCAATATCAATCGCAGCCTTTGCCGTTGGAGCACCATAAATCATTTGATTCATCTGCTCATGAATTCTCTCTATCTCTAACGGGTTTTTGCCTAATAAAGCCGGCCCTATCGTGTTTTTCAGAATATGATAGGTTCCTTCCCACGTTTCTCCTGTCACATGTTCATCGGCCACCCCTTCACCATATCCTGTAATCCCTTCATCTGTTTCTATTTTTACGATAATCGACGGCATATGGTGGTAAGTATGATAGCTTACGATAAATGGTTCCTTAAGCGGTAAATGAATCGCATAAAGTTTAATTGACTTAATTTTCATAACCTTTCATTCCCTTCTTTTAAAAAATTTGATATAGTGTCGTTAAATACGCGTTAAGGGGGTGGTCATCTTGTCGATTAAAATAGCGGTTATTGGCTCCTACGAATTTATGGAACGGTTACATACCTTAGATTTAGAAGATCTAGAAATTGATCCATACATTTACAAGGAACCGAAGGAAGCAGCTGAACTCGTAAGGGAGTTAAAGCCCTGTGATGCTATCTTCTTTTCAGGGGCCCTCCCGTTTTATTTTTCAAAACAGGTTCTTGAAAACGTTAATATCCCTGCCCTTTATCTCGCACAAGATGAAATGGCCGTTGCCACTTCTTTGCTGGCCATCATTTTTACGAAAAAAATTCCACCGGAGCGCATCTCGGTTGACTTAATGGACGCAGCCATCTTAACGAATGTACTCGACGAAAGCGGGATCAACCAGCATCCTTTATGGGTAATGGATTATCAAAAACTGCTGACCGGCCCGTTTGATTTAGAGGAACTGGTAAATTTCCATCATTCACTGTGGAAACAAGGAAAGATTGATATAGCACTGACCAGTGTCCATGCCGTGTATAGCCGTCTGACCCAGATGGGTGTTCCAGCACTCCGGATGGCAGATCCGCGCTCCTCTTTACTGCGCGGCCTCCAGGAGGCGAAAAACCAGGCAGCGCTTTTTAAAAGCAGGGCTGCACAAGTGGCTGTCGGCTATCTATCTATTGAAAACCTGCAGCAGGACCAAACAAATAAATTGGGCCAGCTCCTGCAGGCATACGTGCAAAAACTTACCCCAAGTTTATTTGTTCTTTACAGTACACGGGGGGAAATGGAACCAAACCGGCTGCATGATTTTTTAGAAACATACCCAGACGAGATCACCATCGGCTTCGGCTATGGGGCCACCATTAAGGAGGCGGACCAGAATGCCAAGATTGCCCTTCGATTTGCTGAAAAAGAAGATACAGCTAAATGTGGTTATATTTTGATGGAAAATAAAGAACTCCTCGGGCCTTTTCCTTTTGAAACGAAACAGCATCGTTTAAAAAATGACAATCCAGAATTTTTACAAATCGCCAAACAAACAAAATTGAGTCCTGCCAATCTTTCAAAAATCATTGAGTTTGGTAAAGCCAGAAAGTCTCTAAACTTTACTGCGGCAGACCTTGCCGATTATTTACAGGTTACCCGCCGCTCGACAGAACGGCTGGTTAAAAAACTCGTCGAACATGGTTATATCAAGGTAGTAGGCGAAGAAATGGTCTACCATCAAGGACGGCCAAGAGCCTTATATGAACTTAACCTGCCGATTTATCAATAGGCTGTGTTTAATAAACTCAACCATCAATAAAGGAAAAGGAAAGTTCACAGGTGGCGAACTTTCCTCTTTTTTTTAGGCTGACATCGTCGCTTCTTCTTCTTTTTTCAACTGCAGGATTTCTTCGGGCGTCAGCTTTGTTATGGTAATTCCAGTAAGGGCATAGATTATCGAGATAATCGGTACGATAAAGTTCAAAATAGCATAAGGACCGTAATCTAACGCATGTACACCAAGGGTACCTAAAATAAACACCCCGCACGTATTCCATGGGATAAATACAGAGGTCAAGGTGCCGCCATCCTCCAGAGCCCGTGACAGGTTCTTCGAGTGAAGACCTTGATCGCGATATGCCTTTGCATACATCCTTGAAGGTATAACGATTGAAATATACTGTTCAGAGCAGGTAGCATTTGTTGCAAAACAAGAAACAACCGTAGATGCTACAATTCCTTTTGCTGATTTTGCTAGTTTCAAAATCTGGTTAACAATCGCTTGCAGCATTCCCGTATTTTCTAGGATTCCGCCAAACGTCATCGCTACAATGGTCATCGATACTGTATACATCATAGAATCAAGACCGCCGCGGTTGAAGAGGTTGTCTACCATATCATTTCCGGTGTCAATTACAAACCCGCTTTGCAGCGCAGCAACAGCCGAAGACACGTCGCCGCCTTGAATGAAAATTTGTGAAAGGAACCCAAGTGTAATCCCAATGATTAATCCTGGGATAGCCGGAACTTTTTTTGCTACTAAAATAATGACTAATAGAGGAATAACTAATAAAAATGGCGAAATGACAAAGCTTTCTTGAAGAACTCCTAAAGTTTTATCAATACTAGCACTGTCCATACCTTCATTTCCAAACTTTCTGCCCATAAAGGAATACACAGCCAAGGTAATGATAATACCAGGAACCGTTGTAAATAACATATGACGGATGTGTACAAATAAATCGGTACCTGTCAGCCCTGATGCCAGATTCGTTGTATCTGATAACGGTGACATTTTGTCTCCAAAATAAGAACCTGAAATGATCGCACCCGCAATCATTGGTGCAGAAATTCCCATACTCAAACCGATTCCCATTCCGGCAACCCCGATTGTCCCCATTGTAGACCATGAACTTCCGATGGCCAAAGATACAATCATACAAATGACGGTAATCGATACGAGGAAGAGAGAGGGAGTAATCGTTTTTAGGCCGTAATAAATCATCGTTGCGACAACCCCGCCTCCAATCCAGGCACCGATTGTTAAACCGACAAGGATGATAATAACAATCGCCGGCAGAGCCAGGCGTATCCCTTTATACATCATCTCTTCAATTTCAGACCACTTATAACCACAGCGCCACGCAACAATCGCAGCAACGGATGTTCCTATAATGAGTGGAATATGTGGCCCTTGTTCAAGAACAATAATCGTTACCCCCATAACCGCAATCATAACCAGCAGTGGAATAATGGCCAGCTTAAATGTCATTTCCTTTTTCATCCGGTTTCCTCCAACCCTAATTTTTTATTTTTTGGTAACGCTTACTTGTAAGAAAATTTCCAATTGTCGTTAAATAGTCGCTAAATATATTTTAACTGTCTGAACCTTTAGCCGTCAACGCATTTTTTCACAAGGAATTCAAAAAAAAATACGGAGGAACGACTGGTTCCCCCGCATGGGTTTTATTATGCTCTTAAAAGTGTTTCCGCAAGAATACGGGCACCTTTATCAAGCATCGATTGATTAAATGTCATTTTGGGATGGTGAAGGCCTGGCTGAAGGTTTGCGCCAATTCCAATCATGGTAGCTTTCAATCTAGGATTTTCTACCGTATAAAAATGGAAATCATCACTTCCGGAGGTAACAACCGGCGGAGATAATTTTTCATTGCCTATCACGTGGCGGATGGCTTCAGCGGCGATATTCTCTGCTTCAGCTGATACTTCAGCCCCAGGGGTAAAATCGCTCCATTTCCACTCGATTTCAACACCAAAAAGATCTTTTATTCCGCTGATTCCATTATCAATCTTGTCCTTTAGTTTTTCTAAACTATCATTTTTTTGCGCGCGAACATCGATGGCAAATTCCGCAGAACCCGGGATAATGTTCAAGCTTTCACCGCCTGCGATTATTTTCGTTAATTTAGCGGAGTAAGACTCAAATGGTGCTAAATAGATTGATTTCACGTATTGATGTATTGCAGTAATCACATCGATCGCATTATTACCCTGCTGCGGTCTAGCTCCGTGGGCATCGTCTCCCAGCACTTTACCTTCCAGAAAAATGGCCGCCCCGTGGTGGATCGATGGTGAAACTTGTCCTAATCCGAGCTCCTCGATAGGTCGAAGATGGATACCAAATAAACGGCTGACATTTTCGATAGCACCCCGTTCTACCATTGAAAGCGCCCCGTTCCCTTTTTCCTCGGCCGGTTGAAAAATAAAACGCACTTTCTTGTCCATATTTTTATTTTTCAAATAAAGCAGTGCTCCTAGTACCATCGAAATATTGGCATCGTGTCCGCAAGAGTGGTTGCCCTGCCATACTCCATCCACCTCTTGCCAAAGGGCATCGATATCTGCCCTCACGGCTACGACATCTTCCCCGTCGCCGATCTCCGCAATCAGCCCGGTTACATCAGAAAAGCGTCGATATGTAACCCCGAGTTCGTCTAATATTTCGGCAATTGTTTGAGTCGTTTCAAACTCCTTCCAACTCACCTCGGGATGGGCGTGAAAATGATCGAACCAAGCAAGTATCTGTTTTTCGTAATCTTCAGTCAACTCGAAACACTCCTATCCTCGTAAAAAATGAATATACCAATAGTACTACAAAATATCCTGTACCTACAATTCTATTTCGGAACCTTGGATAAAAAAGAAGGTGTCAGGCACCTGTTAGGCCTGACACCATGGTTGTTATCCGATTTTTTTCATTTTCTTTTCTGGTGCTTCTTCCCATGCTTCTACGTTTTTTAGACCTTCAATGTTAGACGTATAGAAAACAGGGTCCTGCCCCTTAGCCCGTTGTTTTTTATAATCCGCAAGGGCTGCGTAAGCAATTTTTCCAAGTAAAGCTACTGCAATTAAATTAATAATGGCCATTAACGCCATGAATAAATCGGCAAGGCTCCATACAAAAGTTAATTCTGCTAATGAACCAAACGCAACCATCGCAACTACTAGCAAACGGAAACCGTTTAACGCCAGCTTGTTCTTTTTAATAAATTCAATATTGGATTGTGCATAATAGTAGTTACCCACAATCGAACTGAAAGCAAACAAGAATACGATGAATGCAAGGAAAATCCCTGCCCATGAGCCTAAAGAACCTTCTAAAGCGTTTTGAGTTAAGACAATACCATTGGACTCGTCTGAAGTATATAGACCTGACAATAGAATGATAAAGGCCGTAGAGCTACATACAACAAGCGTGTCGAAAAATACTCCTAAAGCTTGAATTAATCCTTGTTTAACTGGGTGGCTTACTTCTGCTGTTGCAGCAGCGTTCGGTGCACTACCCATACCAGCTTCGTTTGAGAACAAGCCGCGCTTAATACCGTTCATCATCGCAGCACCAAGCGTACCGCCTGCTACCTGTTCCAATCCAAAAGCACTTTTAAAAATTAATGCAAAAACTGCAGGAAGTTCGGTAATATTCGTTACCACAATGTATAATGCAATAAGAATGTAAGCACCTGCCATAACAGGTACCATCCACTCTGATACCTTAGCAACTGTTTTTACCCCGCCAAAAATAATGACCGCAGTAACAATTGATAAGACCACGGCAATAACCGTTTTATCAATACCGAATGAATTATTCAGTGAACTTGTAATGGTATTCGCTTGAACCGAGTTAAATGCCAACCCAAACGTGATTGAAATAAGGACGGCAAAGGTAATTCCCATCCAACGGGCATTTAAAGCTTTTTCCATATAATAAGCAGGGCCGCCGCGGTAAGTGTCGCCATCCTTCACTTTATAGATTTGAGCAAGCGTACTTTCCATAAATGCGGATGCAGAACCGATCAGTGCAATTAACCACATCCAGAAAACAGCTCCAGGTCCGCCAGTTGTGATCGCAATCGCCACACCGGCAAGGTTTCCTGTTCCTACACGAGAAGCTGTACTAATACAAAAAGCCTGGAATGATGATATTCCCTTTTTATCACCCTTCGAACCTTCGCCCATAAGCCGGAACATTTCCCCGACCATCCGGAATTGGACAAACTTAGTCCGGAACGTAAAATAAAGACCTAACCCCACCAACATCACAATCAGAACATACGACCAAAGAATCGTATTCGCACCGTTCATAAAACTCTCAAACAGCTTCATCCCCTAAACCCCTCCTGATAGTCTATAATTTTTCAATAATTCTATTTTTAACACTCATAGTCCTAATGTAACAAAATCTCACATGAATGGCAATGTATTATATTACCATAATAGTGTTATTAACAGTGACAACTACGGTGACAGGCACCACAAAAAGACAAAAGCCCATTTTGTCCGTCTCCAGTGGACAGTAGAAAAAGTTGTTCTCTTTATTGGAAAAATTTACTTAATTTTAATAATATCTTATCATCCTAAGGAATTCCTTTATCAATCTTATAATGCAGGCGATGGACAAATTTCTTGTTTTTCCTTTCTTGCTTCTGCACAAGAATAAATTTACTTCCATAAAATAATATTAATAAATGAGAACGACCTTAACTTAAGGAAGGAAAGATGTGGTGCTGAAAATGCAAAAATATCAAGTCTTTCATTATTCGTTTCAAAATCTTAGGGAGAAAAGTATGTCGTTTGAGCAGGTGTTCGAAAATATAGTGAAGTTCATGAACTTGGCCCCCAGCGGGAACTACAAGTTAATGGTGGGGACGGATTCTCAGGTTCATAAACGGCAGACGGTGTTTATCACTGGAATTGTCATTCAAAATGAAGGAAAAGGCGTATGGGCGTGTATCCGTAAAGTCATCATTCCAAGGAAGATGACCCAGCTGCATGAAAGAATGTCGTTTGAGTTGTCATTGACCGAAGATATCGTCTCGCTTTTTACGGAAGAGAGAAAAAACCGGCTGATTGAAATTGTTCTTCCCTATTTATATCAAGGGGCTACGTTTACGATGGAAGGTCATATCGATATTGGAGCCGGCAAGCGGAATAAGACAAGTCAATTTGTCAATGAAATGGTTGCACGGATGGAATCGATGGGAGTTAAGCCGAAAATAAAACCAGATGCCTTTGTTGCGTCGAGCTATGCCAACCGCTATACAAAATAGGGCTTGAGCCATGTTGCGTTTGATTAATAAACGCACCGGGGCTCAGGCCCTAAATTTGTCAATTACACACCCATACCCCTACCTTATATAAACTCTTTACACAGATTTTACACAAGGTTAAGAAATAATTTTCATTATTCAGATAAAATGAAATAAAGTAAGAAATTGGAGGGATTGGATGAGGATAGCGGTAGCAGGTGCAGATAAGACTGGATTAATACTAGCAGTGTGTTTGGCGGAAGCAGGTCATCACGTAATATGTTTCGATTCTAATATTGAAAAAGTGAACATTCTGGAAAAAGGAATATCCCCCATTTATGAGCCCGGGCTCGAATCTTTATTGGAAAAAAATCTATCCAGCAGGAATTTACAATTTACCACGGACCCCGCCAACGCATTTTCGGAAGTTCAAATCATTTTTATTGCTGTCGAAACCCCAGAGAAACAAGATGGGTCACCTGATTTATCCTACATATACGCGGCTTGTTATACGATAGCCGACCATATGGAAAACAATCTAATCGTCTGTTTGAAAAGCAAGGTTCCTGTTGGAACTGCCAATGAAGTAAAACAAATCATCGATATTCGAAGACCATCTCATCTTCAAGTAAATGTTTCAGTAAATCCGTATTTTCACCGAGAGGGCTCAGCAATCATGGACTTCTTTCTAAACGATAGAATTGTAGTTGGTACCGATAACCCTGAAGCCGCCTCTATTATGGAGCAGCTATTTCTACCATTAAAAATTCCAATATTTTTTACCGATATAAAAAATGCAGAAATGATTCAATATGCATCCTATAGGTTTTATGAAACTAAAATGAGCTTTTTGAATGAGATGACTCATCTTTGTGAAAAAGTTGGAGCAAATTTTAAAGAGGTGGCTTATGGGATAGGTATGGATTACCAATCAGGCCGCAAGAGCTAAGTTAAATGGCGGATAACATCTAAAAATTTCTATTATAAAAATTCAGCCCGATTCCCTGCTGCTTTAACAAATTTTAGCACTAGGGAATCAGGCATTTTTTTATGGTAATTCTGGCTTCGTAAATACAGGCGGCTTTCCACTATCCTATCTACTCACCATTATAAAATTGGTATCAGTAAAAAAGAGCCTCATAATGTGAAGAAATTCGCAACCCTGCAACGCGGGACTGTCCATCTGTGGTGGACAGTGTCCACAAGCGGTGCCTGTCACCCGTTTCTATCATCGTTTCTATCATCGTTTTATCAACGTTTAAACAGTTCAAAGATGATTTTAGCTTGGTCGGTGTTGTCGATTTTACCTGCAAGGCGTTGGCTTTCTGGGCCGTATGCGTAGACGTTGACGTCTTCACCGGTGTGCCCTCTTGTTGTCCAGCCTGTCAGAGAGCGGGTGTTGATGATTTGCTCGATGCTATTGTCGATATTTTTTTGTTTTCCGGTCCTCGCAGCAGCCTGAACGGTTTGGATCTCCTGCTCCGTTAACGGAAGATTTATGTATTTTGCTAAGGTAGCTCTGACATCGGCCCCCTTAGCGATTTGCTCCGCCATAAAATCCGGGGTTCGCTTGATTTCTTTCACGACTGAACTAAACCAGTTATACTGGCCATTTGAGCCAATTGTAAAACCTCCTGTGGAATGGTCGGCGGTGGCGATTACTAACGTTTCTCCGTCCCTTTTAGCAAAGTCCAACGCCACTTTAAACGCCCTTTCAAAGTCCTCCATCTCACTCATTGCAGCAACAATATCATTATCATGACCAGCCTTATCAATCTGACTGCCTTCTACCATTAAAAAGAATCCATCTTTCTGTTTGTTTAACCTCTCGATTGCCGACACCGTCATATCTGCTAGCGATGGCACACTGTCCGGACGGTCGAGCATTTTCGGCATTCCTGCCTTTGCAAATAACCCCACGACTTGCCTGCTCGTATCTTTTTTCATCTCTTCTACAGTAGTTACGTAACTGTAGCCATCTCTTTTAAATTCCTCTACCAGATTACGGTCCTTTCGGATTAATAACTCTGATCCTCCTCCGAGCAGAACATCTATTTTATGTTTGCCATTTATTTTTTCATCAAAATAATCATCAGCTATTCCCTTCATATTATTACGATTAGGATCATGGGCCCCGAAGGCCGCAGGCGTTGCATGTGGAATCGGGGCTGTCACTACAAGCCCCGTTGCTTTTCCAACCTCTTTTGCGGCTTCTAGGACCGTTTTTAATTCCTTCTGATCATTTCCAACAGCAATGGCGGCATTATAGGTTTTTACACCCGTTGCCATGGCGGTTGCTGAAGCAGCGGAATCCGTTACATTATATCTAGAGTCGTTAGGATAGGTAGATTGCTGACCCACCAAATATTGATCAAAGAGAGTGGCATCCATCTCTCTCGTTTTAGGATTATCCTTAAAATATCGAAAGCCTGTAGAATAGGAAACTCCCATTCCATCTCCGATTAAAAAAATAATATTTTTTACCTTCCCCGTTTCGTTAGTCCTGGTATCATCTTTTCCTGTTGCCTTACACGCCCCTGAAAAGGTAGTGAGCATCGCAAAAAATATTGTAACCTTCAATATCTTTTTTCCCAGCTGTCTTTTGAACATTTTTTTCCCCCTAAAAAAGAATTCACCCTTCAGTTTTCCTCCTGTTACTAGCTTTATCCATTTTAAAGTATGCAACCCAAGTCCTATGCAACTCAAAAATTATTGTAGTAAGAGTAAATTATTATTGAAATGAAAATCCTACAGATGAAAAGAAAACCAGTTTATCCTTATATTTTTTAAAAATTTCAAAAAACATTTTGACATTTTTCTAAAGAGTAGGTATATTAATATAACAAATAAGTTATCTGAATTTTTACAAAAGATAGAAAGATTTAGGGGGATACTAACATGGAAAACCGTCAGCAATGGAGTTCACGATATGGTTTTATCTTAGCCGCTGTTGGTTCAGCGGTAGGTTTGGGAAATATATGGAGGTTTCCAGCCGTTGCTTATGAAAATGGAGGAGGAGCCTTTTTCTTACCTTACTTGTTCGCGATTTTAACAGCAGGGATTCCTATTTTAATCCTGGAATTCACCATCGGTCATAAATATAGAGGGTCGGCTCCTTTATCACTATTCAGATTTAATAAGAAAGCAGAATGGCTAGGATGGTGGCAGCTTTTAATCGCATTTGTTATCTGTACTTATTATGCCGTTATCATTGCCTGGGCTGTAAAATATACAATCTATTCTTTTGGTACACAATGGGGTTCAGACCCTGGAAGCTTCTTATTCGGAGATGTATTGCAGTTAGCTGAAAAACCGGGCCAAGTTGGAGGCTTAGTATCTGGTATTGTTATTCCATTACTTTTTGTTTGGGCCGTCACTCTTTTTGTCTTATATCGCGGCGTATCAAAAGGAATTGAGAAATTAAATAAAATTTTCATCCCTACTCTAGTTGTTATGTTTTTGGTGATTGTTGTTCGCGCACTGACTTTAGATGGTGCCGTTCAGGGATTAAATGCTTTCTTTAAACCAAACTGGGATTTGATTTTAGATGGAAAAGTCTGGATTGCAGCTTATGGACAAATCTTCTTCTCTTTATCGATCGGATTTGCGATTATGCTTACGTATTCCAGCTACCTGCCTAAAAAATCGGATATCAATAATAACGCGTTTATTACAGCTTTTGCGAATTCTGGATTTGAATTATTAGCAGGGATTGGGGTTTTTGCCGCACTTGGCTTTATGGCCAGCCAGCAGGGGGTTGCTGTTGAGGACGTAGTGAGCAGCGGTGTTGGACTTGCTTTCGTTGTCTTCCCTAGCATCATCAATGAATTCCCTGGTATGAATGGATTTTTTGGAGTATTGTTCTTCCTTTCATTGGTTTTTGCAGGTATGACATCACTTATTTCAATCGTAGAGACATTTGTAGCCGGGATTCAAGAGAAGTTTCAGGTATCCCGTACAAAAGCAGTATTATCAAGCGGGCTGACAGCCACGGTAATCTCTTTACTTTTTGCATCAAAAGGCGGACTTTACTTCCTTGATGTTGTCGATTATTTCATCAACAACTTTGGAGTAGTAACCGCGGGATTAGTCGAAATCATTTTAGTTGCATGGGTTTTCAAAGGACTTGGCGGTCTGCAGTCACATACAAATGCCATCTCTGATCTGCGTATCGGCGCTTGGTGGAAAATTTGCATCAGTGTTGTAACACCTCTAGTTCTTGGCTATATGATGTTTGATAATATCCGTCAGAACTTAAAGGAAAATTACGAAGGATACCCAACAGAGCTTATCCTATACGCAGGTGTTCTAGTAGTTGCCGCAAGTGTAATTGGAGGAATCCTCCTTTCAAAGAAAAGCTGGAAATCCAATGTAAATAATTTTGAAAAAAGGGAGGATGCTTAACATGTCAGCTAGTGCACTTACCATGATGATAGTCGGAATGGTTATACTTTGGGGAGGTTTGGCAGCCAGCATTTACAATGTTGTGAGAGTTTCAAGAAAAGCATCCAAATAAAAAGATTGAGCAGTGAAAACTGCTCAATCTTTTTTTATCTTTTAGCAACGACTTCTAGATTTAAAAGTGCAGAACCACTCAATAACTCCCGCACTTCATCTGGAACAGAAACTTTCGTGCGCTTTTCCCGGTCTATGGTGGCAAGTACCACCTCGGCAAAAGCTACGTCGTCACCGCGCTGGTTAGTCACTGTCTGCTTTAAAGTAAAGCTCGTATTCCCTACGCGCTCCAGCACAGTTTGAATTTGAAGTTTATCCTGGTCGAATATCTCTTTTTTAAAATCAGCACCAATATGTACTAAAACCGCCTCTACCCTCAATAAAATACAGTATTTATACCAGTCCCTGCGGGCATCGTCTAAGTACTCATAAAGCTTTACATTACTAACATGAAATTTATCCGATTCCGCTATGATCTCTATTTCGGAAAAAACCATATTGTGTCCCCCTTCCTTTTAAGGTACTAATTCGATAAATCGAAGTAGAACCCTTTTTTTAAAAAATGAATATCCTGAAAAAAGAAGGCCTGGCTCAATGGAAACTGAACCAGGCCTTATCATTATTTTTGTAAGTAAAAGCTTACTGCCAATTTTGCTCCAACGACAGCGTTATTTTTCACTAATTCAATATTTGATTCTAAACTTTTCCCGCCGATAAGCTCTTTGACAATCAAGTAAGCTAAGTCACGGCGGGATGCTTTAGCCACATCTGTACTCTTCCCGAACATTTCAAGTTCTTCGTCAGATAAAACCCCTCCGGCTGTAAGGAGAGTTACATCCTTCCCAAGCCGGCCAAGGTTTTCCGAGATGTTTCGCTCGACCCCTCCGATACTTTGTGTGGATTGAGCCGGATTCGAAGTGCCGAGCTGGGCCTTTGCCTTCACATGCAATTTTCGGTCAACATTGGCTAAGCCGATGTCACCGTTTTTATCTTCCTTTTCACCGTTTTATGAAAAAAACCTTTCACCAAAATTTTGTAAGGCTCGACTTTTTTCTACACAATTTGGTGGAACGATGGGAAGTTTGTTTTTATTCGATTGTTATTAGGTGTTCGCTGGTTTGTTTCTCCTACTCTTTTATTCTGATGTAATCTTGTTGAATCGTAGTTCTTTTCTAATAGGATAATTTTTCTATTTTAATATTTTCTTACTATAATGCCTTGTTAGGTTTTAATAGCTAATTTTGTTGGAGGATTTTTAAAGTATTATTTTACAATTTGACATAACATTTTGAAATTTCTAATTACAATTATCTTGTCTTTAAAATGAAGGGGAAATTAGGGGGTGCAGTTAATTGGTTCGAAAAAAACAAAAATGGAAAAGGAATTTAATGGTCATGACTACTGTAGCAGGACTGGGGCTTTCGACATTTTACCCTGGTTTAAGCAGTCCAACCTCTGCGGTAGGACAAGCTGACCTGCCGTTACCAAAGGATGAGCCGGTATCGATTGTTCAACTTGAAGTTCCTAATCAACAAGCAAAGGAAAAGCTGCTGGAGCTCGGGGTTGACTTGACTCACAGAATGCATGAGCACGATGGAAAGTTTGAAGTGGATGCGGTTGTCACCCCATCCGACATCGAAATGCTAAAAACCTTTGGAATCCGGGTGAAAGATACGCTGATCACCGAAAAACAGTGGAACAACCGAGTTACTGAAAGACAGTCTGCTTTACAGCGGCAGTCAAGTTTAGCAGCCGCTGAAGATACGGTTAAAATTCTTCGTGCTAATCATTTTACCAATCAGTCGGAAACGTTCCTTTATGTTGAGGCAAAAACAAGTGCAGGAGAAACGTCTAGTACAGCTTTAACAGCTACCTGGACTGAGAATGGAGTGGAAAAATCAGCAACACTCAGCCGGTTTGTTGATTTCGGGGAATATATATACCATTGGTTTGAGGTTCCTGTAAGCGCTGTCCCATCATCTGTAAAAATTACGAGCAATCTTGGCGGTGAAGCCGTAAGTCCCGTTACGGAATGGCTGGGTGCGGACAAGCCTGGCAGTACTAAGAAGCATTATGTTACTGATTTTGTCGACCATTACATGGATCCAACAGAACTTTATGAGCGGTTTGAAAAATTAGCAGAAGAATTCCCGGATTTAGTAGAAATTATTGATATGCCTAACAAGACGAATGGATACAGACGTCTTGCACAGGCAACTTTCGGGGCTACCCAACAAAGCTCTGTCGTTGTTTCATCTAAAGCATGGGGCCATGAAGGCGGGAATGATATTTCGGTTGAGTTAAAAAATCCTGGAACAAGCGGGTCTTCCTTAAATGTATCCGTTGAAGGTAAAAAGATTACCGTCAATTTGGCTACTGATTCAGAAGGCAAAATTACCAGTACGGCCAAACAAGTGGTTGACGCACTAAGCAAAGATGCAAATGAACTTGTAACGGCGACTACCTACCGCGGGAATGGAGGAACAGGGCTTGTTGCACCAGCGGCAGCAAAATTAACCGACGGTTTAAAAGCTCCTGCCAACATTTCACGTGATCCATTTACAGTTAAGGCAATCCGCATCGGTAAGCACCGTGACGGCTCAAAACCAGGTGTTCTAGGATATGCACAAGAACATGCCCGTGAATGGGTAACACCACTGGTAACTCTAGAAACAGCTGAGCGTCTGCTTCGCAACTATGCCCATGATGGCGAAACGAAGCAGCTGGTCGACAATCTTGATATTTTCCTTGTACCGTCCGTTAATCCAGATGGTGCCCATTACAGCTTCTATGATTACAACATGCAGCGTAAAAATTTGACCAATCATTGCGGTCCGGAACGGTCCGATTTTGCTTCCCGCAATAGCTGGGGTGTTGACCTTAACCGCAACCATACTGTCGGTTCAGCGTTTGACGGTTTTGTAGGTGCATCAACAACCAACTGCACAAGCAGCACTTTTGCAGGTCCTTCCGAAGGTTCTGAACCCGAAGGTAAAAATTTAGTCTGGCTGGCTGACCAAAATCCAAACATTAAGTTCGCCATGAATATTCACAGCTATGGCGGCTACTTCATGTGGTCTCCTGGTGCATACGACGCCAACCGTACAACACTTCCGCGTCCGTCTGCAGGTGAAGAAGCGTTCTATTGGGCAGCATCTGACCTTATTTTAAATGAAATTCAGGACCACCGGGGAACAGTCATCCTTCCAAGCCGTACAGGCCCAATTCCGGATGTATTGTACTCAGCCGCTGGTAACTCTGCGGATTATCTCTGGTATGAAAAAGGAATATACGCTTGGAACTTTGAAGTAGGGGCTGACCTATGGGATAAGGAAGAACAGGAGTGGCAGCCAGTTGGATTCCAGCCGGCGTTTGGAGAAGGTCATGAAGAGGCGATGGAGTTTGCGAACGGTTTGATTGGCTTAATTAAAGTGGCCTATAATCAATCGAAGGACAAGCAGCCTCCATCAACAAAAGCCGCTCCAGGCAATGGCAAATTTACTGGTCCGGTTGAGGTTGCATTTGAAACAAGCGAAGCTGCGACCATCTACTACACATTAGATGGCAGCCGTCCAACTTTCGAATCCGCTAAACTTCAATTAAGCGGTACCCGCGAGTCTGCTGAAACTTTAATGATTGATAAAACAACGACTCTTAATTGGTTTGCTGTAGATGCTGCAGGAAACATTGAGAAAAACTACAATCCAATAAGTAATGGGGAAAACTATAATTCTGCAACCATTACAATTAAATAAGATTTTTAAAAGGCTGACCTCACGGGGTCAGCTTTTTGCAAAAAATAAACCCGGCTCATCTCAGAGCCGGGTTTATTTTTATTTTTCAAAAATGGCATTGGATAGAAGTCGGAATAGGTAATCGGTGTGATCACGGAATCCTGCTTCTAAGCCGATTAATGTTACATCATTATTCTCTTCTTTGACAATGACAGCTTGGCCTTTTGCATCTGGCTTGTTTGTAGATCTCCAGTGACCCGCTACAAAAAATTCATCTGTATTTGCAATAGTTGCAGCTACATCATCATTTCCTGTCACAGTATACCAAGCCGGACGATAAACGAAACCAATGTCACCCTGATCATAACCAGCAGTTAATCCAGTTCCGTCATAGTCGACTTTCACAATACCGTTACTATTGGAGCCAGCAGTATTAATCGTATTGTCTGTCAATCCTAGTGTTTTGGTTGCCCCTGATGCACCAGCACCCACTGCAATATATTTACCGCCGCCGTTTAGAAAGCTGTTAACATTCGCTTTAAAGGTGTCGAATTGACCTGCATTTTGGAACCCGAATTCTTTATTTGCATTCGATAGATTTGTAGAAATAAGGCTTTCTGTACCGCTATAAACAAATACATCAAACCCTTCCAAGCCCTTCTCCGCAACTTCCACCGGTGTTACCTCTGTCACTTCAAAGCCAAGTCGTTTAAGAGCCAGCTTCGTACCGCTATGAGATTGAACCTTACCCATACCGCCATCTTTCAAGATCGCCACACTTAATGCAGATAAACTTTCAGCATCTTCTGGTACTGTATACGTTCCAATCTGCAGACCGGATAACTTAACGGCTGCTGAGATTTGATTGGCTGCAGCTTCCACATAGAAGTTACCCTCCGCATCACGTTTTACCGGTACTCCCTGTTGAAGCAGGGTGTTTACTAGATTAACAGCTTTAACCGAGCTATTCGGAATCAGGAATGGACCATTACCAGAAACCGCTCCCTGTTCAGTAACCTGATTTACCTTTTTAGCCGTTACATCAACGGTGCTATCTGTTTCTACGGCTTCAAAGCCCCAAAGCTCCGGCAGACTCCAAGCTGAAATATCATACATGGCTCCGGTATCGTTCGAGATGTCTTCTCCATCCCACAGCATGGTATTAGCTAGTCCAGCCTTGGCCTGATCCATCGGAACAATGTACGTTCCTTTCGGAAAGGTTTTTCCATCGACTGTAAATTCTTTTGCAGCCTGCGTCACTTCAATATCATTATTAAGTAAGTGATTGACAGCTTTATTCGTTACTGTAGGATCGTTTTTACCCACCGGCAGGATATAGGCTTTAGGGAAGAAGCCTTCCTCATGGAATGGATGGTCAAAGTTGATTCCGCGTTTAAACATTTCAATTTGATCGGTAATCATCTTTTGCTTGTTGTCCGTCGCGTAATTTAATGCACCCATAATTGCGTTATACATCCAACGCACGCCATCCTCATCATTTGTCGGTGCCTCTAATGTATGCCCGTAAGCCCCATGGTACATAGCATACATTGGGGTGAAAATTGGCGGGTAGTCGTCCCATCCTTCGGCATCATCCCGCTGTGGAACATAAACTCCCTCCATGTTTTTATAAAGGTCCCCTTCAAAGTTTGCCTGATCACTCATGATCTGTGCTTCCATTGCTTCTGCCTGCCCATAGGCCCACTTATTATAGAGGTCATATTCATAATTAGGATTATGCGGCGGTGTACATGGTTCGATTAACCC
This sequence comes from Neobacillus sp. Marseille-Q6967, assembly GCF_946151075.1. Taxonomy (GTDB): domain Bacteria; phylum Bacillota; class Bacilli; order Bacillales; family Cytobacillaceae; genus Neobacillus. The sequence continues at coordinate 647,371 of NZ_CAMGZB010000001.1, forward strand.
CTGCAAGTTAGGACCGTAATTTTTCACATAACCATGTGTATCTAGGAACACCATCGGATTCCATTCTTTGATTAGTTCAACCGTTTCTTGTGTTTCAGGCTGTGACTGGGTGATAAAGTCACGATTTAAATCTATGCCTTCCCCATTAAAACGAGTAGCATCCACCCGTCCGTCTGGATTTTGTACAACATTAAAAATAAGGATATTATTTGATAAGATACTCTTAGTCTCTTCATCATTTTGTGTAGCAAAGCGTTCAATCAACTGCAAAACCGCGTCGCTTCCAACAAATTCAGTACCATGAATGGATCCATTAATCATAATCGGTACTTTAAAATCTGGATTGTTGTTAATCCAATCCTGAGCTTTACCAGGGTTTTTAAACATTTGCTTTCTTAAAGATTGGATTTTTCCAAACTTCCCTTGCGTCGTCGGGTCAGCAATCGTTACCACATATAGAGGATGTCCATCCGCTGAAGTACCACGGACCTCTACCTTCACACGGTTCGACAGTTTTGCAATTTCGTTCAATTTTGTTCCAATTTGCGAGAATTTCATAAAGTCATAGTTTTCACTATTAAACTTACTACCTTCCTGCTCCTCGTAGACATTGACGTTTGTCCACTTTGGCCCCTCCGCAAATCCTGCTGACCACGGAACCGAAGTCAGCAAACCCACCGCTAATAAACCTGCTATTTTCTTCTTCTTCATAAAAACCCTCCACTTTTATGTATATTTATTAATAATTATGTATTTTCATATATGTATAGACATTTTAATCTCCTGCTACCAAAAACACCATCCACCATTAATCCTAAACTCACAAATAAAGCTATAGGAAAAATAGTCCAAAAGTCGTGAATAAATAATGAATAAATGGTGCCTATCACCCATTCTACAACAATAAAAACGGCATCCCGGGTTTGAAGGGATGCCTGTTCGTTAATGATTAGTTAAAGATATTGTTTCGTCGGTTTGCATTGAGGTTTTTTCTTTTGCTTTTTTGATTGTTTCTAGTCCAAACCACATGAAAGGAATACCCCAGGCTAATACGGAGTAGCCACCAATCACGGGCACAAAGTTTAGAATCGGTGCCAGGATTAATAGGATTGCGGGTACAGCCGAGAAGACTTTTGTTTTTAACGCTGCGATACCTAGCAATATCATGGAAAGCATGACGGTAAGCATCATTAGTGGACTTGCTATTAATATTGGCAGCGGCGGCATATCCATTTGCAACACCTTCGGATCGTACACAGCAAAAACTAGCGTCGTAAACACCATTCCCATAAGGATAAAGCTCCCAAAAGCATATAGGATGAACGCTGTAAAACCTAATTTGCCGAATTCCTTTTGAGCGGAGAAATATAATCCAAAAATTCCCAACCCCATAAATAACGTTCCTAACACACCTGCTATTAATTCCTGTGGACTATTCATTCCCCAAACAAGTGCCAGCGGACACATCAGTGCGCGGAAAAATCCTCCGATGATACTGAAAATGGCTAATAAACGAATCACTTTGTTCCAAGTCATTTAAATCAACTTCCTTTCGGTTTATTAACCATACTGTATCAATCCCGGCGTCCCGGCGTCTTGTGACCTCCGTCCCGGCCAGACCGGGAAGTTTTTAAAGAAAACTCGGCGATTGGCGACCCGTTAGGCGATGACAGAGGCGTAGTTGCACTTATACTTTCCTATGAGCTAAAAAAGAACCCAAAGTTTATGGGTTCTTTATAGTGACTTATTCCGTTTCTTTTCCTAATCCAGCTTCCCGTGCCATAATAATCACCTGTGCACGGTCGCTGGCATGTAGCTTACTTAAAATATTGGAAACATGATTTCGCACTGTTTTTTGATTTAATCCCAAAACACTAGCAATATCAGCATTATTTTTACCTCTAGCAATATGGTCAAGAACTTCTCTTTCCCGTTCAGTTAATTGGGGGAAAACTGCCGGCTGAACCTGTTTTGTTTTCGCCTCAAAATAATACATCATCCTTCTGGCAATGGCCGGACTAAAAATAGCCTCCCCTTCTCCAACCGCCTGAATCGCTCTGACAATCTCATTCCGATTTGCTTCTTTTAAAAGATATCCCCTGGCCCCTGCACGAATCGCTGCAAACACAGAACTATCGTCGTCATACATAGTGAGTACAAGAATTCCAGTTTCAGGATGTTTATGGACAATCTGTTTGGTTGCTTCAATCCCGCTTATTTTGGGCAAATTAATATCCATTAAGATGATATCCGGTTTTAGCTGGTCAGCAAGTTGGATCGCTTCCTCACCCGTTGCGGCTTCCCCGACAACTTCAAAGTCCTCTGCAGTTTCCAGCATTCTAAGTAATCCATCCCGAAACATCGGGTGATCTTCTACAATTAATATCCGCATGATTATTTTCCCTCCTCCCATAGTGGAAGACGTACCACGATTGATACCCCTGTGTTCCCGTTATTTTTTATAAGGAATGTTCCATCCACTTCTTCGGCACGTTCCTTCATTGAATACAGGCCAATTCCATTTTTCTGATTTTCGGACAATCCTTTCCCGTCATCAACTATTGAAATGAGCAAGGATGAGCCATCCGTATTCAAAATTACATTACAATATGAACCTTCTGAATGCTTAACCGCATTGGTTACCGCTTCTTGAACAATTCTGTAGGCGGCCACCTCAATAGCTGGATGAAGATTAAAGTCGGTTTCACTTGACTCAATCGTAACGTTGATTGGGCCGTTGTCATATTGGCGGCGGCAAAGCTCCTCCAGCGCAAAAACTAACCCTAATTCATCTAATGCCGGCGGCCGTAAATTGTACACTAGTTGACGGATATCCCTCACAGCCCCCCGAAGCTGCTCCTGTAATTCTAGTAATCTCGTTTTGACTGTTAGATCTACTTTATTTTGAAAAATTAGAGTGTCAATTTTCAAAGAGATACTCGCGAGACTAGCACCCAGTCCATCATGAAGATCCCTTCGCAGCCTGCGTCTTTCCTCTTCTCTTAAACTAACAAGCTTCATGCGCGACCGTTTCAGTTCATTTGAAATCCTTACAGTTTGTACGGCAACGGTTACCTGCCGGAGTAAATCATTTATTAAATACACTTTTTCAGCCGGCATCGTCTCCTGTAACGACTTCGTTCCAACGATTAATCTGCCAATCTTATCCCCTTGTAATGTTAAAGGGATTTCTAAATCTACCTGAACTTCCTGACCAAATGAAGCCATTCTCTCAAATTGTTCCCCTAGTTTTATATCAATCGCAGCATAGGGAAGCTTAAGGGCTCTGGCAACTTCTTCTACAATCACGGAAAGAACGGAGGCGTTTGTCATCGTTAACTCTAAACGTTCCGTAAGTGAGGACAAGATTTTATAAGGATCTTCGCGATCTCCATATACTAACCGGTTAACAGATTTCTGTATTTTTTCTCTTAAAGGCTGAAAAAGAACCGCAATAATCCCTGTTGCCAAAAGCGATATAAAGATATTGTTTTGATCATTTAATAGAAAACCGAGCGACCCTACAATTAGCACATACACACCCATAACAAATATTGTGACAAACGTATAAACGATGGTACGGCTGAATACTAGCGATAAGTTCCGTTGGCGCTGCTCTAAAATAGCAATTCCGATTGAAAAAGGCATAAATAAAAGAGCCATATAATAAACAAACCACATCAGTAATTTTACGAGACCGTTATCACTAAGTGTAGAGGATAGTAATAACGCTAATACGGAAAGGATGAATCCGCTCATACTAACAGCAAACCAACGAATTTGCCTCTTTAACTGCTTGGTTTCCGCATGTCGATAGCGATAGATCTGTGAAAAAACAACTAAAAGATGGAGCCCAACCCAGGTACCTGTCCTCAATACCATCGGCCATGTTAACGGATCCATAAGGGACCCTTGAAAAAAGTAAGTTCCAAAATTTCCAAATAAGCCTATAAGTGCAGGCACCACCAGCCACCTGGGTCGAAACCGCCCATCTGGAAATAGAAAGAAAAAGAATAAATAAAGATCACCTACAAAGGTTTCTACTAAAAAAATGCCTGCTAATTGAGGAGCTTGAGAAATAATGGAGCTGCTAATACTCATAATGGTTCCGGTGGCGATTAATAAGAGCGATGTGAACAGACAAATTTTATCCCTCATGCCATAAATATATAAAAGGCAGCCAACAGAAAAAAAGGATAAAAATTGTATGAACAACAGAACAACCAGTATCCCGCTATAGAAGGATAAACTTATCCCAAAGTCGTTTAAACTTTGCGCTTCCCTTTCAGTAAGAAGAAACAGATCGTTACAGCCTTCCCCGCTGCAGATCGTTTGAAGCCAATCATAAACCTTAACCTCCGAAAACAGAAAAAGAGCAACAGAAATAACCGTTATGTACCACCAAGCCCCATGAGAAACCAAAAGAAACCCCAAACGTAAATACCGCCCCATAAACGTTCCCCTCAAAAGATATAATATAACCCTAATATTAGACATCCCTCCACAAACTCCTTTAAATATCAAAAAAAACGGAACTGTCCACCTGAAGTGGACAGTGTCCACGGGTGGTGCCTGTCACCCTTTATGCAAAACCATTCATTTATTCCGGCAGTTTTTGCATACTTTTATGTTTTGGTTTTCCTCTGTTCGATGTGGATATAGGAGTTTGATTCTTGTTCTGCCGCATAGCGGGCAGGTTCCACGTCCGCCTGACGGCAGGTGGTTTAGCGTTTTTCCTCGGTTTCTTTTTGCCATTGCAACCCATCCCTATCATGATATTCTTGTCTCATTTATTTAATGTTGGACTGGGATAAAGATTGATAGGCATATAATTGTTTTTTATAAAAACTTGTAAAAACATCATTGTTATCACAAAAAAGAAGCTAAACGCTAATGGCTCAGCTCCTATCCATCACTCTTCTTCTTTTAAATAATTTAATTCTATTTTAACGGTTGTCCCCTTCCCCTGTTGGCTTTCTATTTTCATCGTTCCTTTGTGCTCTTGAATAATTTTGTTACTTACGGTTAGCCCAAGTCCTATTCCCTTGTCCTTTGTGGTATAAAACGGTGTTCCTAAATACTGCAGCAATTCCCCATCAATTCCGGAGCCTTCATCCTTAAACATAATCAATACTCTCTCATTTTCTAACTTACTAATATTGATCATTACCTTTCCTCCGGCTGGCATTGCTTCAATTGCATTTTTCAAGATATTAACGAATACCTGTTTAAGTTGATTTGGAGAACAAAGTAAATGAACATTTTCATTCTGCTTGTATTTAATATGTACCTGAACATTTTCCAAATTAGCCTGCGGCCTAAGTACATTGACTGTGCTATCTAAAATCGCTACTAAATTAGCTTGTTCATATTGGATCGCCTGTGGTTTTGCCAGCGACATAAACTCATTTACAATCTTGTCAATTCGGTCCAATTCATCCGTAATGATATTTAAGTAATCCACCTGCTTTTCATTAACAGTTGTAGATTTTAATAGTTTTGAGAACCCTTTTAATGAAGTCAACGGATTCCGGATTTCATGAGCAACCCCTGCTGCCAGCTGGCCGATAATTGACAGGCGGTCCAAGTTACGAAGGGCAGCATCATTCTCAATCCGATCGGTGATGTTTCTCCCAACTGTAACATACGACTCTATCTCGTTTTGTTCATTGTAAATCGGTGAGACGTTTGTCTCAGAATAAAGGACATTACCATCCTTAGTTCGAAGCTTAATTTGGACGAGCTGGGGTTCCCCAGTATCATGAAGTCTTTTTAACATTTTATTCAATTTATCTCTTTCCCCTGGAACAAGAAAGGCATCAACAGTCTTTCCAATCACTTCTTCTTGTGTATAGCCCAATGTTTTTTCATGGGATGGGGAGGCATAGATAATCTTTTTATCTTTTGAGTAAACCTTTATTAAATCTGTAGAGTTTTCAGTAATTAACTTATAAAGTTCACGCGTTTGAACTAATTCCTTTTCCATGTTGACTACTTTGGTAATATCGCGGTAGATGGCAATTACCGCAATAATCTCCCCTGAAATATTTCGAAAAGGCGAGTACGATACAGCTATGTCTATTATACGCCCATCCTTATGCTGACGCTGTGTAATCGTATTCGTAAAAGCCTTGCCATTTTTCACTTGATAAACAATGTCATTAACAAAATCAGGATTCGGAAACTCATTAAAACTTCTTCCAATCACATCTTCTTCTGTATAACCAAAAATCTTCGTATACATATGATTCACCCGGATGAACCGGTTCTCCATATCCACAATACATATCCCGTCCGCTGTACAATTCAGAAATAAATCAATCAACTCATCTGGATTATCTAAAACCTTATCACAATCCATCCCAAAAATCGGAAAACCCTTTGGCATCACAATCGCTCCAAACCCCTCATAAATTCCTAACTCCATTTTACAGAATTATAAGAAAAATGAAAGGAATTTTGCGGTGGCATCAAAATCGGTGACAGGCACCGCTCGTGGACAATGTCCACCCCACACGGACACATACATCTAAGATCTCCCGCCTATTTTTCTATACCCATACATAGTGGACTTCTACTGGGTCATATATTGGTTGGGTGGAGGTGGAGTTTTGTATGGGGAAACGTAGGCTGGCATGTTTTTTTGTATTAGTGAGTCTGGTTTTAGCAGGTTGTTTGGCGGATCCGGTACAGGATGATCTGGTCAATTATATTAATGAAGAAACGAAGACTTCTCAGGATCTGGAACTGAAGGCTGTTACGGCTTATGAGAGTGTGTCGGGGGCAAATTATCAAGATGATCAAACGATGTATGATGCTTTGATAAATGACATAATTCCGACCTATGAGGAGTTTATAAATGAACTAGAGGCCGTTAATATTGAAACGGATGAACTCCAAGAGGTTCACGATGTTTACTTGAAAGGAGCCAATCTTCAGCATCAGGGCTTCCTGAAAATCGTCGAAGCAATTGATGCACAGGATGCAGGGATGATTGATGAAGCAAATGCTCTTCTAAATGAGGGCAAGGAGAATATCAATAATTATCTTGACCAAATCGAACAACTAGCCGAAGACCACAATGTAGAAATTGAAAAAAACTAATCTTCCAATAAGAAGAGGCTGTGCCAAGGGGAGTACATAACATCAGTTCCCCTCAAAGCACAGCCTCTTTCTATTGTTTAATTTCTTAATTCATAAGTACCGTGGCTTGATTCAACGATATACTCTGGTTTTTCCTGCCCGAGTTTTGCCTTGTGCCCAGCTATGTGCTCAGGGCTTTTTTCCCAGTTCTTCCAAGCTTCCTCGGATTCCCAGCGAACCATCACCATAACTTCTTCATCACCGCGGCGTACTTTTTTCACTAACACCTGCTTATCCAAGAATCCCGGCATTTGCTCCTGAAGTCCCCCGCGCTTTGAAAATCTCTCCACTATTTGGTCAGAATATCCTTCTTTAACTACAAATCTTCTTATTTGATAAAACATAACGGAACCCTCCATATTGGAAGAGCCAGGCACTTAGACCTGACTCAAACTAATTTTTAAAGTGATTTTTCAATTTCGTCCGCCATAAGTTTTACTGATTGTAAGCCTCCGCCGCTTAGGTACCAAGCGTCTGGATCAAGGTAGATAATCTTGTCTTCCTTAGCAGCTGTTGTTTTCTTCACTAATTCGTTTTCGATTACTTTTTCTGCACCAGCTTCGCCGCCTACTGCGGAGTTACGGTCGATAACAAATAATACATCTGGATTGGTTTCCATAATATATTCAAATGTGATACTTTGACCGTGTGTTGATACTTCGATATTTTCATCTGCTGCACCAAAGCCAAATACGTCATGGATAATGCCGAAACGTGAGCTTGGTCCATATGCACTTACTTTTCCTTCATTCGCTAACACAATTAAACCTTTTTTGTTCAATTCAGAAGCCTTTTTATTTAACTCTTCTACCTGTCCTTTAATGTCTTTTAATTCTGCGACTACTTGATCTTCCTTATCAAAAATTTCACCAACTAGTTTCATATTCTTCTCAAATGATTCCATATATTTAGTGTAATCAAGCTCAACATATACAGTTGGAGCAATTTCTGCAAACTGATCGTATAATTCTGCCTGACGAGTAGAAATAAAGATAACATCCGGCTGCATTGCGTGTATCGCTTCGAAATCAGGCTCCTTTAAGCTGCCCACATTTGTATAGTCTTCCCCTGCATATTTTTCTAAGTAAGCAGGAATCGCCATCTGTGGAACCCCTGAAACTTCAACTCCAAGTTTATCCAATGAATCTAAAATACCAAAGTCAAAAACTACTACTTTCTCTGGGTTCTTTTTAATAACAGCTTCACCAAGCTTATGTTCAATCGTTAATTCTTCTGTTGCAGTTTCCTTACCACTTGCTGATGCTTCTTCCGCATTACTTTCTTCCTTTGCACCACATGCTGCTAAAACTAAGATGAATGTTAACATTAATGCTAAAAAACTCCACTTTTTCATGTTCGATTCTCTCCTCTTTTTATGAACTAAAATATACACAAATACGGCATCCGCCCATTTGCTGAATCGGAATATCCATATCATAAATCTCTTTTAAGGCATCCGACTGAATAATCTCATCCGTCGGCCCATCTCTTACAACCTTGCCATCCTTCATCGCGACAATCCGGTCTGAATATACGGAAGCAAAGTTAATATCATGGAGTACAATGACAACGGTTTTCCCCAGCTCATCCACGAGACGGCGTAATATTTTCATAATCTGAACGGAGTGTTTCATATCCAGATTGTTTAACGGTTCATCGAGTAATATGTACTCTGTATCCTGCGCTATAACCATGGCTATAAAGGCACGCTGCCGCTGACCGCCGGATAATTCATCTAAGTATTGGTCCTGCATATCCGTTAAGTGCATATACTCAAGGGATTGGTCAACCATTCGTTCATCCTCTTCTGTCAACCGGCCTTTCGAATAGGGGAAGCGTCCGAAGCTAACAAGTTCACGAATGGTTAAGCGGACATTCATATAGTTAGACTGCTTAAGGATCGAAACCCGCTTAGCAAATTCATTCGATTTCATCTTTTTAACATCAGACTTATCGATGAGCACTTCGCCGGTATCGGAATCCAGCAGCCGGCTCACCATTGAAAGTAATGTTGATTTACCGGCGCCGTTTGGGCCGATAAAGCTTGTGATTTTACCCGGCTCGATATCAACCGTTACATCTTCAACAACTGACTTTTTTCCGTAAAACTTTGATAATGCCCGAACTGATATCATGCTGATTTCCTCTCCTTCAACAGTAAATAGATGAAATAGACACCGCCGACGAAATTGATAATAACACTCAGTGTTGTTGAAAAAGTAAAGATCCTTTCAACCACCCACTGACCGCCTACAAGGGCAATGATACTCATAACACTAGCGCCAAGTATCAATGTCTTGTGTTTATAGGTTTTGAAAAATTGATATGAAAGATTGGCCACGATTAATCCGAAGAAAGTAATTGGTCCGACTAATGCGGTCGAGATCGAAATGAATATTGCCACAATGATCAGCATCTTTTTTACAATCGCATCGTACGGGACACCGAGATTAATCGCGGTATCACGGCCGAGCGATAAAACATCCAAATATTTTACATATCGCCAGGCGTATATCAAGACAAGGACAACGATGACAATCGCCATCCAGACTAAATCCGAATTAATATTATTAAAACTAGCAAACATTCGGTCCTGCACAATTTGAAATTCATTGGGGTCAATCAGTACTTGGAAGAAGGTCGAGATACTGGAAAAAAACGTTCCGACGATGATTCCGACAAGTAACAAAAAATAAACCTGCTGACCGCCTTTTTTAAATAAAAATTGATAGAGTAGCAGAGCAAACACGATCATTACAGCACAAGATATCAAAAAGTTAAGCTGCTTATTGACCACAATCAGATGACTTGAACCTAAGAAGAAGATGACCAATGTTTGTAATAGTAAGTACAGCGAATCTAATCCCATAATACTCGGTGTTAAGATTCGGTTATGGGTTATCGTTTGAAATACGACCGTTGCATAGGCAATTGTGACTCCTGTTAAGACCATCGCCAGTACTTTAATCGTCCGTTTAGGAAGCGCATAACCAAAGCTGCCGTTTAATTCATGTAGCAAGTAGATTGCGCAGGCACCCACAGCGATCAATGCGAGTGTGCTCATTTTTATACTGTTACGCATATGCCTTCCTCCGGAAAAGTAAGTATAAGAAGATTCCGCTTCCGATTACGCCGACCATGAGACTGATCGAAATCTCATAAGGGTAAATCAACACCCGGCCTAAAATATCGCAAATCAGAAGAAAAATAGCACCGAGGAGTGCTGTATGCGGTAACGTCTTTTGTAAATGGTCCCCTTTAAAGATTGAAATGATGTTCGGAATAATCAAACCTAAAAACGGGATAATTCCTACTGTGAGGACAACTGTTGCCGTAATCAATGCTACAAGGATAAGCCCTGTATTCACGACGCGGCGGTAAGCCAGACCGAGATTTTTTGAAAAATCTTCCCCCATTCCTGCAACCGTAAAACGGTTTGCATAGATATAGGCAATGACTAAAATCGGAATACTTATGTAAAGTAGTTCGTACCTGCCCTTCATAATCATCGAAAAATCACCCTGGAGCCAAGCTGACATATTTTGAATCACATCCGCACGATAGGCAAAAAAAGTGGTGACGGAGGATAAAATATTCCCAAACATTAACCCGACTAACGGAATGAAAATCGCATCTTTAAACTTGATTCGGTCAAGTATCTGCATAAATAAGAAAGTACCTGCAAGAGCAAATATAAAGGCAACCGCCATTTTTTCCAGCATTGAAGCATTTGCGAACAACAACATACTGACAAGGATTCCCAATCGGGTCGCATCCAAGGTGCCTGAGGTGGTTGGCGATACAAATTTATTACGGCTTAGCTGCTGCATAATCAATCCGGCTATACTCATTCCTGCTCCTGCCAATAGTATCGCAATAAGGCGCGGCAGTCTGCTTATGAGAAATATCTGTGTTTCCTCAGATTGGATATCCAGTAAATCCAAAGGTGAGATCCTGCTGACCCCAACGAACAAGCTAGTGGCTGATAATATGAGTAAGGCTAGCAGCAAGTATCTTTTCTTCATCGTTTTCTCCACTTTTCTATTTTTCTAGCAAATTTTCAATGATACTGAAAATCATTATCACTTAAGCACATAAATGATTATAGCACTGGAAAATTTTATAAGTCAACCTTCTATTGAGAATAATTTTCACTTAATTTTGAACACTTTGTGACATAAAAAAAGGTTTAACCTCGTTATTCTTTTAAAAACAAACAATTAAATGTGTAAATATTGTAAAAATAGGCAAAATTGCTTAAAATTAAAAATATATTAAACTAGTACATTTGGAAGATGAGGAGATTTTAAGATGAATCGTCAGCTAAAAGTGTGTCTATCAAGTCTCTTGTTAATCTTTCCAATTTATACTGCTGCATTAATTCCATTAAGAACCAGTGCAGACAATACGGCTAATGACCATGTCTATCGTTCGATAGCTGTCGCTCAAAAGGAACCAAAATTGCAAGATCGTGTTCTTCTTCAGGTTCCTACGCTAATGCAGTTTCCTGAACTGCCCCGCGGCTGTGAAGTGACCAGCCTGACGATGATGTTAAACTTCGCCGGTGTTCAGGTTGATAAACTAACACTTGCCTCCGAAGTTGAAAAAGTCCCATACCTAGTTGATGGTGTCTACGGTAATCCCCACCAAGGTTTTACCGGCAGTATGTATACTTTTAATGAACCAGGATTAACCGTATATCATAAACCGATTGAAAAACTTGCGAATCGGTATCTTCCTAATCAGATTGACAATATTTCAGGAGAGAGTTTTGACTCGGTTAAAAAGAAATTGAATGAAGGAAAGCCAGTCTGGGTCATTGTCGGGAGTACCTTCTCCTATTTACCGGAGGAGTATTGGGAAACATGGAATACAGAAGATGGTGATATCAAGGTTACCCGTAAAGTCCATTCTGTGCTAATAACCGGCTACGATGAAACTAATGTCTATTTTAATGATCCTTTTTTTAGCGAAGGAAATCGATCGGTCGATTATCAAGACTTTGTCACTTCCTGGACCCAGTTTGGGAGCCAGGCAATTTCATATTAACTAAAAAGCGGAAGCGCCTTGATCAGGGGCGACAGGCATAAGACGAGCCGGCGAGAAGGTTGCTTTTTGACCTTCTTGACGGATTGTCCGAATTGTGGAGGCGACTGCCCTGGGAACGAAGGCGTAAGACGACCACTGCAAGTAGGCGCTTTTTGCCTACTTCAGGGGGCGGCTTACGACTCGAGTCCCAAGGAGCCGCAACTAGACAAGCTTATGACCCCGAGCCCCTAGGCGCTGGAGGCGGATTGAGAATAAAGATGGCAGCAAAGCGCCATCTTTTTTTACGGCTAATATCTTCTGGAATTGGGAATGCTACCAAAGTAAGGAAATATGTAAAGAGGAGGAGTGTTCTTGGAAGCTTCGTTGAAGGTCGGGGATATTGCACCTGATTTCACATTACCTGCTACCACAAAGGAAAAGATTTCTTTGTCTGATTATAAAGGGAATAAGAATGTCGTCGTTGCCTTTTATGGCATGGACTTTACTCCCGGCTGAATCAAAGAAATTACCTCTTGGAAAGAGGATTATAAGCGCTTTGAACAATTAAATGCTGAAGTTTTAGGAATCAGTGCGGACCACGTCTATTCCCATAACGTTTTTTCCGCCAGCCTTAGCACCCTGCCATATCCATTATTATCGGACTGGCATCGGCAGACGATAAAAGACTATAAGGTTTTCAATGAAAAAGGCGAAGTGGCCATCCGTTCTGTCTTTGTTGTCAACAAAGATGGTGTCATTACGTATTTAAATACCTCATTTAAAGCTGATAAAAAAGAAGATTATGAGGCAGTGTTTTCTGAACTTGAAAAGATATCCGCCTTGTAATTGTGAACATCTCTTGAAACTTGGGGGATGTTTCTTTTTTGTTTCCATTGCAAAAAAGGATACAGGGATTCTTCTTACGAAGAAAGACCCTGTATCCTTTTTTATTCTTTACCTGCCAGTGCGGACTGACTATAAGTATCCGTTTCTTTAAACTTAAATAGAGGTACAACTAACAGTGCTCCCAAGAGGAATAGAACACCGGAAATAGAATAAACGCCTGATAATGTGAGCGGGGCTTTTACTAGACCTGACACCGACATTCCAATGACCATCGTTCCCATAAATAACGGATTTAGAACACCATTTACCCGCCCGATAAATGCTTCATCTGTATATCTAAGAATAATCGTGTTAATCCCAATATGTATACATGGGAAGAACATGCCATTCAATACTTGTAAAACAATGGTTAAAACAACACTTGTAGACCATCCTACCCCAACCGTAAAAATCATACTGGCAAAGATTCCGAGAGCAAGCAGTTTTTGCGGAGAGATTTTCTTTGAAAAAGCCATCACGATTCCGCCGCCGAGTAACATCCCAGCACCATTTGCCATTAACAACCACTGGAGGAATTCCTTTGGCATTTCGAGCTTTTCCATCGTTACAAAAATCGCAAGGGGTGAAATCAGCCCGACAGCTAAACCGCAAAATGCAAACACACTGCCCATTGACTTTAGTACCTTTTTTGACATAACGTAACGGAAACCATCAGCCAGTTCTTTTTTAAAATCACTTTGTTCTTCTGTCTTTTCTTTTTCAATATCACGTGGAAGACCCAATAATACAAGAGCAGAAAGTAAAAACATAACGCCCATCACAGCAATAGAAATATAGATTCCATACTTTTGATAGACTAATGTTCCAATAACAGGACCAATGACCATAAAGATTGCCATCAAAGATTGGAACATGGCCATTACCGATTGCAATTGCTCACCGGGCACATGCTGCTTTAACAATTTCATCGCAGAAGGCATGGAGAACTGTGATAATATGGCTGAAACCAGTGTTGCTAAAAAGATAGCCTGCCAGGATCCAAGTATAAGGGCCATTAACACCAGCCCGATTGATACTGCCGATAAGAAGTCACACCAAACCATCGTGAGTTTAGGTTTCCAGCGGTCAGCGAAAGTTCCGCCAATAAAGGAAAAAATAAAGATCGGGGCAAATTCCACGACTGAAATCAACGACACATAGACCGGATCGTTATTGGTTATTTCGGTAACGTACAATAAAATCGCAAAATTCCTTATCCAGATGCCCAGCTGCAATAAAAAATTTGAACTCATAATAGCTAATACAATTCGATTGGCGAATATATTTCCAGCCGGTGGTCCAGATGCTAATCCAGCATTATTATTCTCCATTTTATCCCTGCCTCTCTAAATCTCCAAAACTTTTATACAATCCATTATTAACCATTATTAGGTAACTATACAAGATGACGCAGCGTTAAGGTCCATTATTTTTTTCTATATTGGATACCCTTCATTCAGAATTGTTCCCTGCTTGCATAAGACCAGCATACAATAAATATGATAACTATAAGAATCCTATAAATGGGGTGAGAGACGATGATCATTTTTAATAAGATTGCGTTATTTTTTGTCGTTTTATATTCTGTTTTCATTATTATAAATACCTATTTAGGTGAAACGGAACGGGTTCAATCGAATGTCATTTATTTTTTAATGAACGGATTTGCCTATATTGTTTCAGCGCTTGAAGTGGAAAAAGAAAAGCAGTTGTTAGAGGTAAGGGAGGGATAATCAAAATAACTAATTAAACGTTTGATTAGTTCCCGAATCCCCTCTATATCAAAGGTTCAACTAATTTAATTAAACGATTGATTAATTTTTCTCGAGCAGTGTGTCTTGTCTATCACGAACACACTGCTTTCGTTTGATGGCTTACTATAAAATAATTTTACAATTACTTACTATATATTGGTTGATAGACTTGGAGTGGATTTGATAAGTTTAAGAGAGAAAGGTTTATAGAGGTGTTATATGATGGGAATTAACAGAACAAAGAGCGTCCTTTTTCAACCAATTGCAGTCGTTCTGCTCGTTTTATATATAAAAATTGCTGCCTTTCAATGGATTGTTTTCGATAATAAATCGGTCTTCCATGTGTTACTTGTTGAATTTCCCATGTGGGCGCTTATCTTAACGTTCCTTATGATGCTGTTTAAAAAAAGGACCTGGACGGCCATCTGGGTTTATAACCTGATTCTTTCGGTTCTATTTATTGTGGTGATTTATTACACCCGTTATTTTTCAACGGTGCCATCTTATTATGATGTTAAACAAATCTATCAATCTAATTCTGTCGGCGGTACTGTTGCCTTATTAGGGAGCCCTTATGACTTTTTATTTTTCTTAGATGTCGTGCTGATTCTCCCGCTTATTTGGTATTTAACAAAGAAAACTTCAACACCATTTGTCTATGCAAAAAAATGGACCCTCCTATTTAGCTGTATTGGGTTGATTACATCGGTAATCGCGTTTCGCTTTCCTTTAATTGATGTTTCCTATTTCGCAAAAGAACACGGCTATATTCAATCGCAGTTTGTTCAAGCCTATAAAAATAGCATTGGGACAGCCCTTGCCAGTCAGGAGCATTTATCGGAAAAAGAGATTGAAAAGCTTAAAGGCAATAAGTATCTTCCTTTCGAACAACACCAAAGTTTTGGACTTTCTAAAGACCGCCATGTTTTTATCATTCAGGTTGAGTCTTTACAGGAATTTGTTATTAATCAAACGATTGATGGACAGGAAATTACACCAAATCTAAATGCTCTGTTAAATGAAAGTGCCTATTTCGATAACGTATATCAGCAAATCGGTGCAGGGAACACTTCCGATGCGGAATGGCTGATGCATACTTCCCTCTATCCTGAAGGGATGGACCCAACCGTAAATACGATTGATGGCACTGAAATTCCATCACTAGTCCGTACCTTACAAAAGCACGGGTACGGAACAGCCACCTATCATGCGGACGACATTACTTATTGGAGTCGTGATAAATTATATCCAGCACTTGGTTTTGATTATATTTACACAAGTAATGAGATACCGAACGAAAAGGAAGTCGGCTTTGGTCCTGCCGATGAGGTATTGTTTAACTTTGTTGAATCACAACTGCCCAAACAATTAAACACACACGAGCGAATGTATTCCAATATTATCACCCTGACAAGTCATACACCGTTTGAAATGCCGGATGAACTTCAATATCTGGAACTGCCTGCAGATTATGACGGGACATATGTCGGCAACTATTTTCAGTCTGTTCGCTATACAGATGAACAGATCGGCAGGTTCATCCAACACTTGAAAAATATCGGCATATATGATGAATCAATCCTGCTGATATATGGTGACCACTCCGGTCTTCACGGGGCACCTGTTACAGAAACAGACCAAGCACTTTTAAAAGAAACGTTAGGACACGAATACACCTTGCAGGACCGATTCGTTGTACCAGTGCTATTTACGGCCCCTGGTCTATTTAAAGGAGAAAAGTACTCCCACCTTGGCGGACAAATCGACCTAATGCCAACCTTACTGAATCTGTTAGGCATCGAGCATGACACACAAATGATGGGGCATAATCTTTTTCACTATAAAAAGAACCTGCTGGGCATGCGTTATTATCTTCCAGGAGGATCGTTCATAAGTGATAAGACCTTCTATTCGGCACCAAGCGCAAAAACGCCTGCCTCCATTTATGAACGGAAAACAATGAAGAAAACGAAAAATACGAAAGGACTGCAGGAGCGTATTGATAACACATTATCAATCCTGCAGTACTCCGATTATTTACGAAAGAACCAAACCGATAAATAGCAAAAAAGGACCTGTATAAAAGCAGGTCCTTTCCTTATCTTCAGTAAACCTACGATACAGAAGACTTAACTCGGCGCTTTAATGGCGGGAGATAAAGATAAGTGATTAAGCGCCAAATCCATTCTAGAGGTCCAAATAGAAAGAGTTTCATCCAAATAACACTAAAGATTAGTTGTACAATATAGATAAAGAAACAAACAATAAGAGACTGAGTATAAGAGATATTTTCAAATAGGTTTAGAGAATAACCAGCCCCGTAGATAAAGACCGTTTGAAAAATATAGTTCGTTAACGCCATCCGCCCGTAGTTTTTTAATGGAAAAAGCAGCCTTTGAAAAAAGGAAAATCTTAAAAGCAGAATCAATCCCCCTGCATAAAAGCCCGTAATAAGCGGGCCGATCATAATCCCGGTACTTAGAAAACGATAGGTTTGTTCATCTATGCTTCCCCAAAACTCGAACGGATAGGCCGGCGCATTGGCGTATTGATAAGCTAATCCTCCTATACTAAGGACCAACATAATGGCTGTAAAGATCATAACACTTTTTGTTTTTTCTGCAATTCCCTCAAATACTCGATATTGACCAGCGACCATCCCCAGCATAATCAAAGGCACAACCATTAGCAGTTTGAAAGCCTGTAAACTGCAGAGAATTAATAAGATGACGGCTATGGCAAGGTTAATCTCCTTTTTCACCTTATAAAATGGCAGTAACAACAGACCGATAACGGAATAAACAGTTAGTGCCTCTCCAGGATGGAACTTCACATGAACCAAACCGAAGATGAAAAGCGCAGCAACTCGCCGTAAAAATAAAATATAACCGTTCTTCCCTTTTGCACTTGCTCTTGTAATAAACAAGTAAAATCCTACGCCAAACAAAAAGGAAAATAACGTATAAAACCGGCCCTCAACAAAAAGGATTAAGAACCTTTGATAAGATGCATCCACGGAACCTGGATCCGGTAGTTGTACCTCAAGAAGCGGCAGGATATTGACTAGGATAATTCCAAGCAGTGCAAATCCCCGTAAATAATCGAGTATATCCATTCGCTGGTTTTCTTCGATTGAAATCATTATCCCCCTCCACTCATGCATTTCTACACTTCTATAATTCAAAAGGAAAGAACCTGTTTTGATCCTTTCCTTTTCTAAACTATAAACCAGTATGTAGCAACTCAAGTATTTTTCTTAATTCGGTGACAGGCACCTGTCCCGGTGCTGATGCTTTTTTTGCTGCGCCAAAGGTTAAAGCGGAGCCAAATAATTCACCGGATAAACGGCTGATGACTCCCTTGCCAGCCATCGACATTGTAATAATTGGTCTGTCCGCGTATTGTTCAAACATCGTATTGGTCGCATCTAAAAGGGTTAGAACATCGGCCGAGCTTTTTGGCATCACGGCAATCTTCGGAAGGTCTCCCCCTAACGCTTGAGCCTTCCGCAGCCGGGAGATGATTTCTTCTTTCGATGGTGTTTTTTCAAAGTCATGATTGGAAATGATCACAAACACACCGTTTCGATGCGCTGTCTTAATGAGCGATGTAATTTCATCCTCATCGTTAAATAATTCAACATCCACAATGTCCACTTGGCCTGACTCTGCTGCTGCCTTATTTAATTCAAAGTAATAAGCGGAACTGATTTCTTTTTCTCCGCCTTCTTTTTCACTGCGGAAGGTGAAAATAAGTGGAACTCCCGGCAAAATGACCCGGATTTCTCTCAGTGCCTCCTTCACCTTCTCGATCTCTTCCACATTTTCAAAAAAATCAACACGCCACTCGATTATGTCCAAATCGACCGTTGCTAAATGGCCGGCTTCTTCCTTTAATTCCTTTAATGTTATACCCACCATTGGTACGCAAATCTTTGGAATTCCTTCCCCAATGGTTATATCCCTGACCGTTACTATTTTTTTCATGTATTCTCCACTCCGACCGAACTTATTTCGTTTCGTGTAACTCCCACGATAATTTTAACGTCTCAACAATGCTATCTGCCAACTCTTCCATTCCCTGACCGCTAATTTCAATTTTTGAATGATAGTTATTGGAGTAAATTTCTTTTCTTTTATAAAATAACTCTTCGATTTCATCCATTGTTTTCCCTTGTAGCACTGGGCGCGTATCGATGATGGAATATAATCGGCTCTTCCATTCCTCCCAGGTAATGTCTAAATAGAATACAATGCAGGAAGACAAACAAAGGTTTCGGATTTCTTCTTGCAAAAAGGCCCCGCCGCCAAGTGAAACTACCTTTAATTGTTGGCCGCAAAGTTCGGAAATCACATTTTTTTCCTTTTCCCGAAAGGCTTTTTCCCCCATTTGCGCAAAAATTTGCGATACGGGCATGTTATACTCCTTCTCAATTTCTTCATCTATATCAATAAAATCACGGAAAAGTTTTTTCGCTACCAGCTTCCCAACGGTCGTTTTTCCAGCACCCATAAACCCGATAAATACAATATTTCTTTCCTTCAACGAACTGTTTGACAACGAATCCAACCACCTTGGCAAAATATTTTGTTACCATTATAAGCCTTCTTTCAGAATTGTAGCAATGTTTTCACGGATGGTTAAAACTTGTCTTTTTTTGGGAATATAAACTTTATTAATGTCATGTACGTAAGGATGAACAATAATGGGGATGCGATTTAAGAAATTACTATATTATTTAGTCACGCTGCGGGACCGGATTTTCTTTCCTATAGCGATATTGTATATTTTATTTTCTGCCTATATTGCTTTATATATTGAACCCGAAACGTTTGGCACCTATCTTACCGCTATTTACTGGGTGCTGACCACACTCGCCACCGTAGGATTCGGAGACTACGCTCCGCAGACCCAGCTGGGACAGGCGTTTACGATCCTGCTTTATATAACAGGTATTGGTCTAATCAGCGTTTTAATTGGGAAGATCATTAAGTCGGTTTATTTATTTGATAAATTAAAAGTTGGTGGAAAAATGAAGTACACAGGAAAGAATCATATTATTTTAATTGGCTGGAGCGATAAATCAAAGCTGGCCATTGAGGAAATTCTTAAATCCGACCAATCTTTGGATATTGTGATTATCGATGATTTAGAAAAAGCCCCCATGGTAGAAAAACAGCTCTATTATATCCGCGGTGATGCTACTGATGAAGAAACCCTGCTCCAGGCCAATCTGCCAAAATCAAAGGGGGTTATCATCTTTGCCGACCAAATCACACAAGAGAATTTTGCGACAAAAGACCCTTTGCTCGTTGATGGAAAGACTTTGCTGATTGCGACTGCGATCACATCGATTGAAGAAAAATTGAACCTCAATATTCATATTACTGCTGAAGTGATTTATCAAAAACATATTAAACTTTTCCAGCGTGTGAAGGTAGATGAATTTATTCCAACACAGGAAATGATCTCGCACGCGGCTGTCCGTTCGTTGTTTTCTCATGGTGTCACCAATATGTATTCAGAGCTTATGAGCACCAAATACAAAGAAGCCCTGTACGAAATTCCCAAAAAACCCTCTTGGAAAACTTATCGAGATGCTTTTATGGACCTTCTCGATAAAGGAGCTACATTGGTAGCGGACCGTGGCAATCTTCAGATCAATCATAAACTAGATGAACCCATTCCAGAAGATGCCCAGCTCTTCGTGATTTGTGATAAAAAAACCATTACCGAGATAAAATCTCAGGAAAAGTAAGAATATGTTTATGCTTAGGCTGCACAGGTTCGTTCGTTAACCCCTGGTTACCGTGCATCCTTCTATTTTTGCATTTGCGGGAATCAGATGGTCGGTCTGATTCCCGTCCATTCGTTTTAGGAGTCTGGACGGGCATCATTCTTTGCAAATGATTCCCTCTAACACGAATCTCGTACTTTATCGGGAATTATTCTTTCCGAAAGATTCCCACTAACACGATTTTGCTACCTCCTCGGGAATCATTCCCTCCGAAAGATTCCCACTAACATAATTTTGCCACCTTCACAGGCATCATTCCCTCCGAATGATTCCCACTAACACGATTTTGCTACCTCCTCGGGCATCATTCCCTCCAAATGATTCCTACTAACATGATTTTGCCACCTCTACGGACATCATTCCCTCCAAATGATTCCCACTAACATGATTTTGCTACCTCCACGGGCATCATTCCCTCCAAATGATTCCTACTAACATGATTTTGCCACCTTCACGGGGCATCATTCCCTCCGAATGATTCCCACTAACACGATTTTGCCACCTCTACGGGCATCATTCCCTCCAAATGATTCCTACTAACATGATTTTGCCACCTCTACGGGCATCATTCCCTCCAAATGATTCCTACTAACATGATTTTGCCACCTCTACGGGCATCATTCCCTCCAAATGATTCCTACTAACATGATTTTGCCACCTTCACAGGCATCATTCCCTCCGAATGATTCCCACTAACATGATTTTGCTACCTCCACGGGAATCATTCCCTCCGAATGATTCCCACTAACATAATTTTGCCACCTTCACAGGCATCATTCCCTCCGAATGATTCCCACTAACACGATTTTGCTACCTCCACGGGCATCATTCCCTCCGAATGATTCCCACTAACACGATTTTGCCACCTCTACGGGCATTATTCCTTCCAATTGTTCACCTTAAAATACACCATCCCCACCGAAGGTTTCCTAAACGCCATGATTACGCCTTTAGTCTGATGAGAATAGGTAAAAAACTGTATTTATAATTTATTTGAATAGTCATAACATTTAAGAGTAGTCAAAGCCTAACGATGCCAAAGGGAGGAATAAATTTGAGAAAAGTCGCTTTGTTATTACTAGTATTATTGAATATTATCATCACACCCGTACTAGCCAATACCACTACAATCTCCAAAGAGAATAAGATGAATGATCGACCACCAGGCACCCCGTATCAACAATGGGGGGAAATCTATGACAGACCAGAGGAATATACAAGCTATACAACCAAAAAAGATATTTTTATAACGATGCGGGATGGGGTGGTGTTAGCAGCGGATCTCCACCTGCCGGATGGTCCTGGACCCTTCCCTGTCATCCTAACGCAAACCCCATACAACAAAAACTTATCCGGAAGCGAAAACCTGAATGAGTATTTTATTAAACGGGGCTATGCTCATATGGTTGTAGATGTCCGCGGCACCGGAACCTCTCAAGGATCATGGGATTCTTTTGGTTTAAACGAACAGCAGGATGGAAAGGAACTGGTGGAGTGGGCAGCCAGCCAGCCTTGGAGCGACGGCAATGTCGGTTTATATGGCTCCTCCTACCGGGGGATCAACCAGTTGTTTACAGCCGCCCTCCAGCCGGAAGGTTTAAAAGCCATTTTTCCAGTAGTACCGATGGCGGATATGTACCGCGACATAGTGATGTCAGGCGGCATGGTGAATACTGGCTTTATCCCGCTCTGGTTAGGGCTTGTAACGACAACGGGATTACTCCCTCCAACATATACGTTATCTGAACCTGTTTTGGCAAGTACTGTTTTACTTAATCATCTAGGACAAACCACGGATTTCCCTGCCAGCACACTTAGTTCGTCTATTTCCGGCGGAGAATTCGCCTATGACGGGCCGCAGGCATGGACACGGTCTCCCTACTACATTATGGATCAAGTAAAAGTCCCTGCGTTTTTTACCGGCGGTTTACACGATATTTTTCAGCGAGGAACACCCCTTCTCTATGAAAAACTAAAAGCTAAAGGGGTAACAACGAAACTACTAATTGGCAACTGGACACACGGAAGTTATGGAAGCGGTTTACCAGCAGAAAACATCCCTGCCCTCGATCAAATTGCTTTAAGATGGTTTGACCAATATTTAAAAAATATCAAAACCGATGCAGAAAATATACCGAATGTGACTCAATTCGTTTTGGGAGAAGACCAATTTCAAACACAATCTGAATGGCCGCATCCAGATGCAGAGGCCCAAAAACTTTATCTTCGTTCCGGCAGCCTGTTAACCAAAGAATCACCGTCCTATCTAGAGTCACCATCAACGATGCTGCAGGAGCCGATAAACGGAATATGCTCAGGAAGCTCCAGCCAATGGACGATGGGAATCTTAGGACCCCTTCCATGTACAAAAGATAACCGCCTAACCGAATTGACGGAAATTACTTACACTACTCCGCCGGTAAATCAAGACCTAAGAATTTCAGGTCCGATTGCGGCACAAATTTTCGCAAGTACTACTGCGGAAGAATTAGTTCTCTCAGTGAGAATAACAGATGTCGCACCTGATGGAACTTCCACCGAACTTACAGCAGGGTGGCTGGCTGCTTCCCATCGATACGTAGATGAAGAAAAAAGCCGTCACCTGAATGGCATGAATATTCAACCGTGGCATCCTTTTACGAAAGCAGCGGTAATGGATGTTACGCCAAATAAAGTAATGGAACTAAATGTTGAAATCTTTCCAACTAACGCTGTTATCAAAGAAGGACATCGTTTAAGGGTCGCAATCGGACCAAGCGACTTCCCGCATGCCATGTCACCTGTCCCACAGCTGCTCAACCAGTTAGGCGGGGTGGCAACGATTCAAAACAGTAAAACGTACCCATCCCACATCGTTTTGCCTGTTGTCCCGAATCCATAAACTTGCAAGACTGTTGATTCATTTAATCAACAGTCATTTTTTTATTTATCCAACGAAAAGAGTATAAAATCTTTTTGATTCCACACTCTTTTCTTTGACAAGAGCATGTCCACCTCTATAACATAGGTATCGTGGAAAAATTAGTAAATACTATAAAATCAAGTTTTACGAGTGGAAAGGCGGCTTGTCCATGACAGCAGATCAAAAGAAGAAAATCACCATGTTAATGATTAACATGTTTATTGCCATCGGAAGCTTTGGGATCATTATTCCGATTTTACCCGCATATTTAGAGTCTATTAACCAGGGTGGAACCGCAGCCGGACTGTTTATTGCGATGTTTGCCGGTGCCCAGTTCCTATTCTCTCCGATTGCCGGCAAATGGACCGACCAGTACGGCCGGAGAAAAATGATTATTTATGGTTTAGCAGGGTTAACCTTGTCGATGTTTATTTTTTACGCTTCCGATTCTATCTGGGTTCTTTATCTATCCCGTGTCGTTGGAGGAATTGGCTGTGCAATGCTTGTTCCAGCGATATTTGCTTATGTGGCGGATATTACCACCTTTGAACAACGAGCAAGAGGAAATAGTTTAGTATCTGCGGCAATGTCGTTAGGGATTGTAATAGGTCCTGGAATTGGCGGCTTTTTAGCCGACTTTGGATTAAAATTTCCGTTTCTGGTTTCTGCACTTGTCTCGCTAGTTTCTGTTGTGTTCTCAATCTTCCTGCTTAAGGAAAGCAAACCGGCCGATTCAGGTGAAGCGATGGGCATCGAGCACGATGAATCTATGGTTCTTAAAATTGCTCGATCTACAAAAATGCCTTATTTTATCCCGCTTATTATTACGCTTGTGATGAGCTTCGGATTAATTGCTTATGAATCTGTTATTGGGCTTTATCTTGACAATCAGTTCCAGTCAACCGCAAAGGATATCGCCATTATGGTTACGGCTACAGGAGTCGTCAGTGTCATTGTACAGTTGTTTATCGTGGATCGTATTGTTGCCCGTTACGGAGAAATATCTGTATTGAATGTCTTTATTGCGGTGGCAGCACTAGGTTTTTTACTATCCTTATATGCCAACAGCTATACTCTGTTCTTTGTGATTTCCCTTATCATCTTCTTATCAACTTCCATCCTGCGCCCTGTTTTAAATACACTGATTTCAAAGCTGGCAGGCGAGGAGCAGGGATTTGCGATGGGAATGAACAATGCTTATATGAGCATCGGAAACGTAATCGGGCCAACACTTGCCGGATTGCTATATGATGTGAAAATAAGCTTTCCGTTCATCTTGGGATTTGTGTTATTAGTCGTTACCTTATTCATCACAATAAGCTGGCAAAAACGCTCCCTAAAAGCAAAAGCGGTTTAATGTAAAGGCTGTGTTAAACTTGGCTGTTGATTTGGGCTCCAATCAACATGGCTACAAAATCAACAATGCCTTTTATCATAGCCAATGTAAAAAAGACTGAAGTGAAAAAATTCACATCAGTCTTTTTTCTATTAATTAGCTTTTCTGTATTTATACATCTTCCATTGGTAATGAATGAAACATCCGATACAGAATCCAAGGATTGCCACGGTTGCAGCCACGGCTACAAGAATGGTGAATACATATCCAAGGGTATTCCAGCCTAGGAGAAAACTTAAGAATCCTGCACCTAAACAAAAGACCGCAATCTTTTGATTAAATTGCTGCTGCTCCCAGTCCTCCGGGATATATTCTGATGGCTTTTTCTTAAGAAATAGCTTTGCTATATTCATAATCGGATTATATTGAAATACAATTCCAGAGATTCCTGCTATTAATGGTATCAACAAAAACCATTCTGAACCGAAAACCCATGTTAAGAGAACACTTAGGACGATAACCGATTGGTTCGTTTTGACAAGCGGGCGAGGGATTGATCGTACTTTATCAGCCACAAAAACCAACCTTTCTCATTGGATTTATTGGTTTAAGTATAGCTCCTTTACACCATTTTGTATAGAGATCCGCTGCTTAATCTGCCTTCCTCGTATGATTTATTTCTTGATGGAAGCAGGAGAACAAAAAACCATGTCGAAATCATGATTGATATAGGTAATTTTTTTGGTCACTTCATTATGGTATACTCTCTACATGTTAGGAGAAAACAAGGAGCTGGCTTGGATGAAAATAAAGAAAATCTTAAATAATAATGCCGTTGTGGTTTCTGATAATAATGAAGAAAAAATCGCCATTGGTGCAGGAATCGCCTTTCAAAAGAAGAAAAATGACATTATCAATCCTGAAAAAATTGAAAAGCTCTTTGTAATGAAGGAGAAGGAAAAATTTCAACAGCTGCTGCTCCAAATTCCAGCAGACCATTTAGCCTTGTCTGAGGAAATTATTACATATGCCGAGGAAAGCCTCGGGGTAAAGTTAAACGAACATATCCATATCGGACTTACCGATCATTTATCATTTGCCATTGAAAGAGCAAATGATGGGATTCATATCAAAAATAAACTTTTAAACGAAATAAAAATTCTCTATAAAAAAGAATTTGCTATTGGCTTGTGGGCCATCAAACTAATCGAAAAGAGAACCAACACGAAAATGCCGGTAGACGAAGCCGCTTATATCGCTCTTCATATTCATACCTCTAAGCCCCAGGCTGATAATATGAAGCAAACACTACGGCAAACGGCTATTATAGGAGAAATGATTCAAACCATTAAAGAACACCTGAACATAACCCTAGATGAAGATGATCTTTCGTATCAACGCTTAATGACCCATCTCCGCTTTGCTTTATCCAGGCAATCGAATGATGAGCAGCCGATTATGGATGAAGAAATGCTGACAATGATTAAAAATAAGTTCCCTGCTGCCTTTCGCTGTGCACAAAAAGTGGCGAAACACGTTGCACTAGATCATCAAATACACCTGCCTGAACAGGAACTTGGATACATTACCATTCACATTGAGCGATTAAGAAGCCGATAAAAAATGCCTGATTCCTTAGGACCAGGCATTTTTCTATTATATTATTTTTCTTTGCGAATCTTTGCAATTTCATCTGCCACAAATTGTACGTTTGTGCCGACAATGACTTGAATGCTGTTCTTACCGACAATGTTAATTCCCGGTACCCCAGTTGATTTAATTTTCTTTTGATCAACGGCACCCATGTCTTTTACTTCTAAACGAAGACGAGTGACACAGTTGTCTACAGAAGTTACGTTAGCATCTCCGCCTAAGCCTTCATAAATCTTTGCAGCCATCGCAGCAAATTTGTTTCCTGCTGTAACGCCTTCTTCAGCCACCTCATCACTATCTTCTTCACGGCCAGGAGTGTTTAAGTTAAATTTTGTAATGATAAAACGGAATAAGAAATAGTAAATTACTGCAAAA
This sequence comes from Neobacillus sp. Marseille-Q6967, assembly GCF_946151075.1. Taxonomy (GTDB): domain Bacteria; phylum Bacillota; class Bacilli; order Bacillales; family Cytobacillaceae; genus Neobacillus. Next base: position 674,244 of record NZ_CAMGZB010000001.1, read on the forward strand.
ACTAAACCTTGAACAATTAGCATATAAGGCTGATTCGCAATCGGAATCTTTAAGCTTAAGATAAAGTCAACTAACCCTGCACTAAAACCAAATCCAGCTGTCCATTGGAACGTTGCCGCAATCGCTAAGGAAATACCTGTTAATACAGCATGTGTAAAGTAAAGTACTGGAGCAGCGAACATAAATGCAAACTCAAGAGGTTCTGTGACCCCTGTGAAGAAAGAAGCTACACCTGCAGCCAGCATTAAAGCGGCTACTTGTTTTTTCTTAGATGTTTTAGCCGTATGATACATCGCTAATGCAGCTGCTGGCAAACCGAACATCATAACTGGAAAGAAACCAGCCTGGTACATACCGGTTACACCTTTTTCACCTTGACTTGACCAGAAATTCGCAATATCGTTAATACCCGCTACATCAAACCAGAATACAGAGTTTAAAGCATGGTGTAATCCGATTGGAATTAGTAAACGGTTAAAGAATCCGTAGATACCAGCACCGATTGCTCCTAATTCACTAATACCTTTACCGAATGCTACTAATCCAGAGAATACTAGCGGCCATACAAATAGTAATACTAATGAAACAGCAAGCATTGCAACAGATGTCATAATTGGAACTAGACGTTTACCACTAAAGAACGATAGTGCGTCCGGGAGCTTTACATGGCTAAAGCGATTATACATGATAGCCGCGATAATCCCTGACAGAATCCCAATAAATTGTGTCCCGATTTTTCCAAATGCAGGGTTAACCTCTTCTACCGGAATACCTTGCAGCATCGCAACGGATGCAGTTGAAAGTACAGTAGTTACGACTAAGTAGGCAACCAAACCGCTCAAGGCAGCTGAGCCATCTTTGTCCTTCGACATTCCTAATGCTACCCCGACTGCAAAAAGAATCGCCATATTGTCGATGATAGAACCCCCAGCTTTAATTAAGAAAGCAGCTACCGGGCTTCCGCCACCCCAGCCTGCAGGGTCTATCCAATAACCAATACCCATTAATATTGCCGCAGCTGGCAATACTGCTACCGGCAGCATCAAAGAACGGCCGAGTCTTTGTAAATATTTCATCATCGTTTTTTCCCCCTATCTATTTTCTCTTTTTAACTGTCTTAACTGCAAAATGATTTTTTGAAAATAAGTGCTATAGTAAAATTCCAAAAAAAGCATGTTACCTACTAAACCTGTTACTAGCAGCGATTAGTATTTGAAGGTAACCACCTCCTTAAGTTGAGAGTTGTACTTAATAAAGATTACTTAGCAGAAACCGTCAAAAGAACTGTTTTTCCTTGAAAACCTTCTTTTTCGTCCGTGAGATTAAAGCTCTTTTTCCCATCATCACTATTAGTAATGACAATCGGTGTGACAGTACTTTTTGCATGCTTGCCGATATATTCCCAATCAACTTCAAGTAAAAGCTGACCTACTGAGACTTTATCCCCCTCTTTAACAGCAGTGGTAAATCCCTCGCCATTCAGAGCGACTGTTTCTAAACCTACATGGATAAGGATTTCAGTTCCATCTTGAGCCCGGATTCCGACTGCATGCTTGGTTGCTGCAACTAACATCACTGTACCGTTTACTGGTGAGTATATATTCCCTTCAGAAGGCAAAATTGCTACACCTTCACCCATCATTTTTTGGCTGAATACTGGATCTGGAACCTCCTCCAGCGGAACAATCTTTCCAGTCACTGGAGATACCAGTTCTAAAGATTTCTTTTTAAAAAGATTAAATACCATTTGTTACAAACTCCTTTACTATTTTGTTAACTAGTTTATGCATACTAATAGTTGAATAAACAAAAAAGGCATGGGGGTACAATAAAAGAGCAAAAAATGCCTTTTACTTTACCACCATGCCTGATCGTATCAGTAACATGTGATCGATATTCAATTAACTACTACTATCTTACCATTAGCCAGAAAAAAAACAAGATGTAAACGCGAACATTTTTATGTTCTAAAATTAAAAGTTATTTGAAGATAATTATTAGTTACCATATTTCAAAAAGGTCCACTATTTATAATAAACTTTCTTCTTTTTAGAGAAAACCGGAAAGTACTGTTTTATTAACGTTTTCATTATTTTTTCTCTTTTATTTCCAAAAATAGTTTTTGACAACTTTTAAATAGAATAAGTATTATATAAGAATAATAAGGGAGGTTGTAAGATGTCAAACTTCAATAGACAGAAAATTGTGGACAGTGTCCCTCAAAAAGGTTTCTTCGGTCACCCAAAGGGATTATTCACTCTTTTCTTCACAGAGTTTTGGGAACGTTTCTCCTACTATGGAATGAGAGCGATCCTTGTCTACTATATGTATTACGAGGTTTCTAAAGGTGGATTAGGGCTTGATGAAAACTTAGCTTTATCAATTATGTCCATCTATGGCTCACTTGTTTATATGTCCGGAGTTATCGGCGGGTGGTTAGCAGACAGGATTTTTGGTACCTCTAAAGCCGTATTCTACGGCGGTATCTTTATCATGTTAGGTCACATCGTTCTGGCTGTACCTGGAAGTGTAACCATGTTCTTTGTTTCTATGGTATTGATTGTCCTTGGTACGGGTTTGCTTAAACCGAACGTTTCAACGGTTGTTGGTGAACTATATAGTGAAACGGACGATCGCCGTGATGCCGGCTTTACGATTTTCTATATGGGTATTAACCTTGGTGCATTCTTAGCGCCTTTAATTGTCGGAACAGTTGGAATGAACTATAATTTCCATTTAGGTTTCGGTATCGCTGCTCTTGGTATGTTATTAGGACTTATCTTATTTGTTGTAACGAAGAAAAAGAACTTAGGACTTGCTGGAACAACGGTAGCAAACCCGCTTTCACCTGCTGAAAAGAAAAAGGTTTATACTTGGATTGGTTTAGGTGTCGTAGTTCTCGCTATATTATGTGCCGTGTTAATCCCAGCTGGACTTTTAACATTTGAAAGCTTTATTAATATCGTAACAATTTTAGGTGTTTTAATCCCAACCATGTATTTCATCATAATGTATCGCAGCCCTAAAACAACTGCTGTGGAACGTTCACGTGTCATTGCCTATATTCCGTTATTTATTGCATCTGTAATGTTCTGGTCTATTCAAGAACAGGGTTCAACGATTCTTGCCAATTACGCGGACAAGCGTACTCAATTAGACTGGATGGGAATTGAGATTTCACCAGCTTGGTTCCAATCATTAAACCCATTATTTATTATCATCTTTGCACCAATTTTCGCATGGATGTGGGTGAAATTAGGTAAGCGTCAGCCAACGATTCCTCAAAAGTTCTCATTGGCACTATTGTTTGCTGGTTTATCCTTCTTAGTGATCCTTGTACCAGCTTATCTAGGCGGTACGGATTCATTAGTTAGTCCAATGTGGCTGGTACTAAGTTATTTAATTGTTGTTTTCGGTGAATTGTGCTTATCGCCAGTTGGTTTATCCGCAACTACGAAACTAGCCCCTGCTGCATTCTCAGCACAGACCATGAGCTTATGGTTCTTATCAAGTGCTGCTGCTCAGGCATTAAACGCACAAATTGTTAAATTCTATACACCAGAAACTGAAATGACCTATTTCGGTGGGATCGGTGGAGCATCTATCGTTCTAGGTATCCTCCTCATGATCCTTGCTCCAAAGATTCAAGGCTTCATGAAGGGCATTCGCTAAGATTTAAAAAGTACCAGCATTTTCACTTCAAGAGTGAGGATGTTGGTACTTTTTTTGTTTACTAATTACCAAATGATTCTAGCTAGAACATGCTCAATCCATATTTCTGTGATAACAGTTCTAATAGTTTTATTCCAGCAATGCTGTTACCTTTTTCATCTAATGCAGGACCAAAAATCCCGATTCCTACTGTACCAGGAACGGCGCCCATAATCCCTCCTGATACACCGCTTTTGGCTGGAATTCCTACTTTTATGGCAAATTCACCGGAAGCATTATACATGCCGCATGTGACCATAAAGGTTTTGCAAATACGGGCAATGTCTTTCGGCATAATTTGGCGGGCGTTCAGCGGGTCAACACCGTCCATAGCAAATACCAAACCGATTTTTGCCAAATCCAAACAGTTCATTTCAATCGAGCATTGCTTTGTATATAAATCTAATAATTCCTCTACATCCCCCTCAATAATCCGATGCTGTTTTAAAAAGTAACAGAGGGCACGATTTAAATGGGCCGTTTCAAATTCAGAACGTGCCACCTCTTCACAATACTGGACTGTTTCATCTCCTGCCAGCTCCTGTATAAAGGTTAACAATCTTTGAAACCGCTCCTCTACAGACTTCCCTTTAATCATCGAAGTCACCACAAGCGCCCCTGCATTAATCATTGGGTTTAATGGTTTAGCAGGAGCCATGGTTTCTAGTTTTGCAATCGAGTTAAATGGGTCACCCGTTGGCTCCATCCCTACCCGCTGAAAAACATATTCCGAACCTCGATCCATTAATACTAGTGCTAAGCTAATAACCTTTGAAATACTTTGAAGGGTAAACTTTTTATCAATCTCACCTGCTGATACACAACTGCCATCCGGGTAATGTACCGCAATCGAGAGATCATCCGGGTTTTCTTTTCCAAGTGCAGGGATATAGTCTGCAACCTTCCCGTTTTTTGTATATTGCTTGGCTTCCATTACAAAAGCTTTTAATTCCTCACTCGTTTCACATCTCATATCATCACCCATACTAGTTTGAGCGATTCTCCATCATTTTATCGAAAAATATCGTTCATATTTTCTTGCAATTAACCATTAAATCGCATAAGATTTAATCGTGTACGATTTAACTATTAGCTATGTGAAACTTGACTGTTGATTTACGCTCCAGGCGCTTCGCTTTCCGCGGGCGGTTCGGGAAGCCTCCTCGTCGCCAAGGTTCCTGCGGGGTCTCCCCTGATCCGTACTCCCGCAGGAGTCTCGCGCCTTCCGCTCCAATCAACGTAATTACAAAATAAACAATAACCTTAATCGGGGAGGAATGACCATGAAAACTGTATATGATTTTAAGGTAAAAACGACTAAGGGTGAGTTAAAATCGTTAAAGGATTACGAGGGGAAGCCTTTAATTATCGTCAATACCGCAAGCAAGTGTGGTTTTACACCACAATTCAAAGGCCTCCAGGAACTATATGAAAAATATAAAGAGCAAGGGTTAGAGATTTTAGGATTTCCTTGCGACCAGTTCAATAATCAAGAATTTGCAAATATTGATGAAACCACACAGTTCTGCCAGCTAAATTATGGTGTCACATTCCCTATCTTTGCGAAAGTCGATGTGTACGGCGTTGAGGCTGCTCCTTTATTCCGCTATTTAACAGAACAAAAAAGGGGACTGTTGACCAATCGCATTAAATGGAATTTCACAAAGTTTCTTATCGACCGCCATGGCAACGTTTTGGAACGCTATGCCCCAACCACCGAGCCAAGTAAAATAGAAGCAGATTTACAAAAAGTCCTGTCATCATAGGTGATCACATGAAAGATTTTTTATCCCTAGAAAAACAACTGTGCTTTGCTGTCTATGAAACCGCTGGGGAATTTAATAAACTCTATACCGGTGTACTTCAGGAATTCGGCTTAACGTACCCGCAATATTTAGTTTTATTAGCATTATGGGAGAAGGACCAAATCACTTTAAAACAATTAGGAGAAAGATTACATCTAGGAACTGGGACGTTAACACCCATGATTGCAAGAATGGAAGCAAACGGCTGGCTGCGAAAAGAGCGCTCAAAAGACGATGAAAGAAAAGTTTTTATCCATTTAGAGAAAAAAGCTTATGAACAAAAACATCCGATCACCACGAAAGTCGCGAAAGAAATACTAGCATGTCAAATCGATTTAGAAGAATATCAACAATTAATGCATCACCTCAATATCCTGCATACAAAGTTAAAAAATCGGTTGGATGACCAGTATTAAAAACAAAGTCCAAGGACCAAAATGGTACTTGGACTAATTTTTATTTCAAACGGTTTTTCTTTCAATCAAGTGAACTTTAATTTCTTCGTTAGTAACCTCTTTATTGTCACTAATGGCTTGTAGAAATAACTTTTTACCAATCTCAGCTAACGGTATCTCGATTGTGGTGATATTCATCATCTTCGCTATCGGCTGATTATCAAAACCGATAAGTGCCAAATCACTAGGAATAAAGATATTTTGACTCTTAGCACATGTAACAATACCAGCCGCAACTTGGTCACTTGTTACCAGAAGGGCAGTCGGCGGATCTGTCATTTCTTTTATTCGACTGACCACTTTTTCACCATCCTCAAAATAAAGACAATGATCAAAAATATATTCGGGGTTATTGGATATACTGTACTTCTCTATAAAATCCTTATAGGCTGCCTCTCTATATTTACTATTTGTCCCTGAACGGCGCCCAATGCAATAACCTATTTTTTTATGACCTTTTTTAAATAAATATTCCAGCGCAAATAAAAAGCATTTATAGTGATCAATGAAGGTAGAAGAAACTTCTTTCCCTTTTGTATCTTCAAATAACACAATAGGGCCGTAGGTTGTGTATTCTTCAATTGTGCTCCACTCGCAAATCCTTGAACAGATTATCAGAGCATCAATCTGTTTTTGTTTTAACATTTGCAACGCTTCAATTTCTTTGTTTCTTTCATAGCTCGTTTGAATTAATACTAGCTTGTAATTTTCCTTCAAAGCCTCATTTGCCATCCCGTTGATTAACAGCGCAAAATAAGGATGGTCCGAGTACGGAATAACAACCCCTACAAGAAACGTTTTTCCCTTACTAAGATGAACAGCATTGATATTTTGTTGATAGTCACTCTTCTTTATAGCATCCAAAACCGCTAATTTCTTTTCTTCACGAACATACGGATGATTATTTAAGACCCTGGAAACGGTTGTCACGGATACACCGGCCATTTTTGCTAGATCGCGAATATTTGTCATATCATCACCTTTTCAAAATAAAGGGGGAAATGCTTCCTTTATTAATTCTTCCATGAGCCATTCGCTTTCAATATTCTTGCCATCCGCCCCGCACCATTTTACAAGGAGAACAACACGTGTATCTTCCATTCTTTTAGGGGTGAACATACAAACTCCTCCGTATGATTGAGATGTGTAAGTTGAATGACAAAATGACCCTTGCAGACTTCCTTGCTCATTAACCAAACCAATGATTTCTCCATACTTCACATTGCCGCCAAAGTACTTGGCTTGGACAATTTCCCCGTTTTGTTTATAAAAAAACAACGTCTCAATAGTGATATCCTCATTGTCTTTATTATTTTTGCAAGAAAAGACTTTATTATGATAATCAATCATACCATGTCCCCCGTAATGGTTACTTATTTATTAATAAAATAATCATCATATGACTGGATCGGCGTGACTTCTAACGACTGACCTGAGACATTTAAGCAGAAATAGGCAGAAAAATAGACGATGAAACAAGTTACGATAAGACCAAACATTATATTCACATCCCTTTCCTCTTAGTTGACCTGAGTGTAATGTATGAAACGCGTTTCATATCAAGAGAAAAGTTTCAATAAATTATTATTTAATAGAATTCCTTGGTTATAATTGTAGTTGTGACCATTATTAATCTAAGGAGTGAAGCCCATGTCTGTTGATGTTTATCTTAATTTTAACGGTAACTGCCGCCAAGCTGTTGATTTTTATGCTGAGGTTTTTGGAACAGAGAAGCCGCAAATTATGACTTTTGGGGAATCCCCGCAAAGCAAGGATTTCCCTATTCCTGAAGAAGCAAAAGATTGGGTTTTGCATACGCGGCTAAATATTGATGGAAGTAATGTAATGTTTTCAGACATATTCCCCGGGATGCCGTTTATTGAGGGCACTAATGTAACTCTCGCCATTGTTAGTAAAAACAAGGATGATATCCAAAATTGGTATAATAAACTAAAAGAAGGCGGCAACATAGGAATGGAACTCCAGGAAACGTTCTGGAGCAAACTCTATGGACAAGTGACAGATAAATTCGGAATCCATTGGCAATTTAACTACGACAATGGGAAATTTACAATGTAAATTTCACCACTAAAGATAAAAGCAACGGCTGCGTCCGTTGCTTTTTTAACGAAGTTCTATTCCTGGCTTATCTTTCCGCTGGGAACTTAAAATAAATGCAATAAAAGATTTATCTTCCTTGAAGTTCCAGTCAATAAAAATATCTCTTACTGGTTTATTAAATATATCTTCAAAATTTCCGTCTCGATGAAAATAGGTTTTTTCTAATTCATCTTTCGTAAATTTAAGTTCTTGTTGAAACCCCTTTTGGATTAACGCCTTTTCTATTTGAATTAAGATTCCTTTTCTTTCAATTAAGAAGATGGTTGGAGCAATCGGATAGGTTTGGATATTATCTGGTACCTTTTCAACTAACAAACTAATCCGGCCAACCTCTAATTCCAATCTCCCGATATCAACATCGGCTTTAAACCTTTCCCCAAATTCCGAATCTAATACAAAAATTAAGATTCCGGAATTATTGGGAAAGTTCCAATCATGATAATATTCTTCAACATCCACTTCCAAAGATACTTGAACAACGCCTTTTATTTCATCTAAAAGATGGTTGACTATTACTTCTCTTGCCTGATCCACAAATTGTTCTTGTCCCTGCTGTAACAAAATCTCTTCCATCGGGGTGATAAAACCGCGTATATAAGAAACTAGATATTTTCCGCTTAAATGAGTCTGACAAGACTGTGGCCCTTTTCCAAACTTTTTTCTCAATAATTTACTAATATAACTGCTAATATATTCAAGTTTCCCGTGATCCATCACCTAGTATCTAACTCCTTGTTTTCCATCAATACACGATTATCTAATGCCGTTATTATGTACTAAGGCAAATAAAAAAACACATTGCATTTGGAAAATTCCGGTTTACAATATGTTTTTCTATATTAATTCATATTATATTCTTTTATAAAAGTAAAAATGAGGTAATTTCGATCATTCTCATAATCCCACATGATAAAAAGGTCCTCAATACGGCGGCTAAACACTTCCTGAAACAGCTCTTTATGCCGTAAATAGCCCTTTTTGATTTCCCTTGACTCCTGTTGCAAAACATCTCCGTTCCGTTGTTCATATAGTAAACGTTTTAGCCCGTAAAGAACTCCTGTAGACTCTACCACACACATATTGGATGTAAACTTTACGATTTTTAAGCTGTCCGGCCTTTTATGGAAACCTGTACTCACCTCTTTAATCAATTTAAAAAGATTATCCTCAAGCAAACCATCTATTTTGACCTCTTCATTGGAATGGCTGCCTTCCAAAAGCAGTAATCCTGTATTCATCTCATAATTCCAATCGTGAAAAAAATAATCAAAAGTACGGCCCAAAATTTTCGATACTTCCGCAACAAACTCAACACAAACCGCATTGATTACCGTGTTCCGAAATGTAGTTGCTAAGTTCAGCTCGTTATTTTCGATTAATACTTCCTCTGCAGGCGTGATAAAATTACGCATGAATATATATAGCCTTGTACCTTTAGATACTACATAACTAGTTTCTGGGCCCTTTCCAAACCGACGCTTAACTAATTTACTAAACGTACTGCTAAGGTGAATTAATTCCTCCTGGTTTGTTTTAATCACGAGATTCATCTCCTTTCTACCAAGATTTTTAGAAACAAAAAAGGCCTAACTTCTCGGATAAGAGAAGTTAGGCCACGGCTAAGACGACTATGAATATAGTTTCTTCCATTTACCAAACAAAGGTATAATATTAAGCTTTTTTATAAATAACAGCTAAAACTAATGACTGCTAGACATTAGACAGTATGTATTTTAACACGATTTTTAATACACGGCAATAATTTACTTATGTGATAAAACAGCCGGTAACGTTACTTGTATACAAGTACCCTTCTCATCACTAGTAATATCAATTCGCCCCTTGTGCGCCTCAATGATCTGGTAACTTATGGTCATTCCCAGCCCTGTTCCAGTTTCTTTTGTCGTAAAAAACGGTTCCCCTATTCGTTTTAATACATTAGGGGGAATTCCACTGCCTTCATCTATAAACTCAATGCCAATGCTTCCTTCTGAAAGGAGACTTCCTTTAATAAAGAGTTTACCTCCATCAGGCATTGCCTCAAATCCATTTTTTATAAAATTAATAAACACTTGTTTTAATTGATTCTCGTCACCCGATACAAATACATTGGTTAGGTTAAAATTTTTTATCATTTCAATATTATTTAATAAAGCTTGAGACTCCATTAATGTTATCACTTGTACTAATAACAACTGTGCATCAATTCTATCATGCTTGAATTTATTCGGTTTTGCTAAAACCATAAGTTCTTTAAGAATAAGTTCAATTCGAGCAATCTCCGACTTAACAATTTTATAATACATATCTTCCGCTTTACTATCATTCATCATTAATTGCAGAAACCCTTTTATGGCTGTAATCGGGTTACGAATTTCATGGGCAATCCCTGCCGCTAATTGCCCCGCAACCGCTTGTTTTTCTGATAACAATTGCCTTTCTCTCTTAATCGAAGTAATATCCTTCAACACGACGTAGGAACCAATTACTCCTTCATCAAAAAGGATAGGAAAAGCCGTAACATTTACATCCAAGACATCTCCTTGCTTATTAGTCACTCTAGAATCAAAATTTGTAAGTTTTTCATAATCTTTATTTAAGAAAAACGATTCTGATTCGTTTAATTCCGGCTTCCCAAATAGGTCATTTAATCTCTTTTGAACCAGCTCACCTCTGCAAAAACCTAAAAGGTTTGCACACTTTTCATTTGAATACTTAAACTGACCTGACATACTTAATATAAAGAAAGGATCGGTTTTTTTGGATAATATGGAGAAATCCTTATCCACATTTACATCAATATATATTTCTAATAAGCAGTCTAAACGTTTGATTTCATCTGATTGCATATGGATCACCCTCCCCCCTTAACTTCCCGCAAAAAATAAAAAGCCAAAATAAGCGCAGGGTTTCTGCAGCTTATTTTGGCTTAAATTCTAGCATCCATATCTAGAGAATCATTGCCTATTCAACATTTTTTAAGGCCACAACCTATCAAATCATAATTAGAATAGAGCTATTTAACCCTATATCCACTCTCTATACTATACTATTTTAACTAATAGTTCAAATAATTTTCAGAATTTTACATAAAACTTATTAAAAACTACGATTTAAGAATGCTTTGGTTCGTTCTGATTTAGGGTTGGTAAACAATTCGGACGGATGACCTGTTTCAATAATTTCTCCATTGTCCATGAACATGACCTTGTTGGCTACCTCTTTTGCAAATCCCATCTCATGAGTAACAACAATCATTGTCATTTGTTCTTCTGCTAATGCTTTCATGACCTGCAGCACTTCCCCTGTTAATTCGGGATCCAATGCAGACGTTGGCTCATCAAACAGAAGGATTTCAGGGTTCATCATCAAGGCTCTCGCGATGGCGACGCGCTGTTTTTGACCTCCTGATAAATTAGCGGGGTAGGCATTGGCACGATCGGTTAGCCCGATTTTCTTTAACAGCTCGGTGCTTCTTTTCTGGATTTCAACGACTGGCTCCTTCTTAACTAATCTAGGAGGGAGTTCGAGATTTTCCTTCACCGTTAAATGCGGAAACAGATTGAAATGTTGAAAAACCATTCCCATTTTAGACGTAATCCGTTTAATATCCTGCGGTTTTGAATAGACTCCGTCTTTCACAAGCGGTTCACCGGATACAGTAATGCTGCCGGCATTAATTTCTTCTAGATGTACTAAACTGCGAAGCATCGTACTCTTTCCGGAGCCGGAAGGGCCAATGACGGCAACCACATCGTTTTTATTTACCTCAAACGTGATTTGTTTGAGAACATCCAATTGTCCGAACGACTTTTTTAAATTTGCTACTTCTATAACTGCCACACCCATCACTCCTTCCTATTCAAATCTAAATCGTTTTTCAATTCCTTTAAATATTAGGGTTAAGACAACGGTCATGATTAAATAAATAACACCCGCCACAAAAAACGGAACAATTGTAAAGTCACGGTTAACCGCTGTTTGTGCAAAGTGAAGCAATTCTGGCACGGCAACTGCATAAAGTAAGGCGGTATCTTTAACAAGCGTTACTGATTCATTGGCAACCGCAGGAAGTGCGACACGAAACATTTGCGGCAAGATAATTCGGGTTGTCGTCTGCCACTTATTTAAACCAAGCACTTGTGAAGCCTCGTATTGGCCTTTATCAATTGCTAAAAGACCGCCGCGGAAAATTTCTGCAAAATAAGCAGCATAGTTTAAGACGAAACCTAAGCACGCTGCAACAAACCGGTCAAAAACAAGATATTCCCCTATCACCGGAAGCATTGGAAGGCCGAAACAAATAAACAATAATTGCAGTAAGAGCGGGGTTCCCCGCATGATGTAAATATATCCTTGGGCAAAATAAGACACCGGTTTAAAACTGCTTTTTACTGCCAAAGTTAAAAGAAATCCAAGGGGAATAGACAAAACAATTGCGATGACAAACAAAAGTACCGTCATCTGTGCCCCTTCGAGCATCGGCATAAGAATGGATGTAATATAATCAAGAGACATAAAATGATTCCTCCAAAAACAAAACAGGGTTCCCCATGGAAATCCTGTTCTGCCTTATATTCCTTATTACTTTAATACTTTATCTTCACCAAACCACTTTGTTGAGATTTCAGAGGCTGTTCCATCTTCATTCAATTCATCTAGTGCTTTCTGGAGTTTTTCCAGCAATTCCTCGTTGCCCTTTTTCACGCCAATTCCATATTCTTCTGGAGCAAGCGATTCATCAAGGACTTTAAAGGTGTCTTTTTCCTTCGTCATATAATAATTAATAACAATTTCATCAATAATCACGGCATCTAAACGACCGCTCTTTAAATCTGTCAAAGCTTGTACGTTATCTGCAAATTCTGTTACTGTTTTAATTTTCTCTTTGATTGGAGCTGCATTCAAAGCGTCAGAAGCGGAAGATAATGATTGAAGACCTACCACTTTTCCTTCCAAGTCATCCAATTTCGTAAGTTCTGAATCAGCAAGTGTCACCACTACTTGTGCATTTTTTAAATAAGGCTTTGTGAAAAGAACTTTTTCTTTACGCTCATCTGTAATAGTGTAACCGTTCCAAATTAAGTCAATTCTTCCACTGCTTAGCTCCGCTTCTTTTGTTTTCCAATCGATTGGCTGGAACGTTACTTCCATACCCATTTTTTCTGAAGCAGCTTTCGCATAATCAATATCAAAACCAACAATCTCATTATTTTCATCACGGAAGCCCATTGGGGCAAATTTATCATCAATCCCTATGATTAAGGCATTGTCTTTCTCTTCTTTTTTTGAACTAGCATCTGAAGAACAGCCAGTCATTATAGCAAATACGGATAAAAGTAAAAGAACCATCATTGCTAAACGTTTCATTTATCATTACCACCCTTTTAATGTATATTTTACTTTAGTACGTTAACATATTAGTATACTAACACATTATAACACTATAATATTTTAAAATACAATATCCATATGTATAATTAATATAAACTAGTATTTTCCATCGTGTATCACTGCAGTAGCCTTAGGTGTTATTTTAAATCCCTTAAATCAACGATGATTACAGTGGCTTTACCTGAAATAAAAGAGAATTTTTACTAACTTCAACCGATATATCATGGCTAATTGTCTCTTATTTTATTATTAGTGCGATTTTCCTCCCCCTTATTGGTAAATTCAGTGACTACTATGGAAGAAAAAAGATCTTTCTAACAAGACTTTTATTAGTTGCCATATCTTCATTTACTTGCCTATATTTATTGTTGGCTACCCAAATTTTGCTTCCCCACGATTTCGGGCGTCTATACCCCTTATTGGCTACCCAACTTTTCTCTCCCCCGTTATTTCGGGCGCCTATACCACTTATTGGCTACCCAACTTTTCTCTCCCCCGCCATTTCGGGCGCCTATACCACTTATTGGCTACCCAACTTTTCTCTCCCCCGCCATTTCGGGTGTCTATACCCCTTATTGGCTACCCAACTTTTCTCTCCCCCGCCATTTCGGGCGTCTATACCACTTATTGGCTACCCAACTTTTCTCTCCCCCGCCATTTCGGGCGCCTATACCCCTTTGTTGGCTACTCAACTTTTCTTTCTCCCTCAATTTTAGTAATTTATACCATCCATTTTTAACCAACAAAAAAGCCAAAAGCATGATTAGCTTTTGGCCCATTACCTTAACGATTTCTATCATTATCTCTTCCAAAGAAATCATTTACGGTGTTATTGAAATCTTCAAATAACCCATCTCTATTTCTGTCCGCTCTTATATCATCGGCATAGGTATTCATTCTGTTATGGAATTCAGGGTTAACAGATACATAAACATTGTGAATTCTATTGTCAGCCTTCCGAACTTGGTCAGCTATTCTTTGCTCAAAATTATTGGATACCCGGCTGTAATAATTGGTTCTTACGTTAGTGCCATTTGCGTTATTTTGGCCAGCCCCATTATTTGTTCCATTTCCATCATTGTTATTTCCGACGTTGCGCGCTCCTGTATTTTGACGCATTCCGCTTCCGGCATCACCTTTTCCATCAATGACGCCATCATTTCCATTATTATTATCATCATTCTGATTTACGGTGCCATTTTCCATAAATGTCCTTCCGTTTCCATCTAACGCATCATTCACAAGGGCATTCCCGTTATTGTCAAGGTTATTGTTTATATTACGAGTTCCTGCATTGTTTCCTTGGTTTCCTGCAGTATCGTTATTATTAGCCATCCTCACAGATACATAGGCATCATTATTGGTAATGATGACGTGTGCATCTTCTACTTCTGCCATACGCTCGACCTGGCGCTCTGCACGATCGGAAATCGAAAGTGTGCCGCCATTATTACGGGCGTTGTTTACATTTCTGGTGTTCACCGCTCCATTATCACGGTTATTGTTTACATTTCTAGTATTCACTGCCCCATTTTGACCGCCATTGTTGCCGCCTGCATTGTCATTCCCACCTGCATTATCATTACCATTGCACCCGGTAAGACACAAAGATAATATTGCAGGTGCCACTATCATCCAACTCTTTTTCACTTTGCTCACTCCTTAAAGTTATTCAAATATATGTTGGCTTGTTTAAACAGAACTATGCAGAAGGGATATGCACATGTTTTTCCAAATAAAAAAAGCCCTCCAATCCTTGGAGGGCTAGGGAATATCCTTTTATATCAGGTGCCGCAAAATGTACGGTATGGGTGTGTTGATGGTGCCGGCAAAGTACAGTATTCCTTCTTTTCAGGGGTGTGCTCGTACGGGCTTGAAAGTACTTCAAGGAGCCGCTCCATCACGCTGTAGTCCCCTTCTTCAACCGCGGCCTCTAGTGCCTCTTCTACCCGATGGTTGCGGGGGATTACCGATGGATTGCTGTTTCGCATTAACTCCTGGGAATTTTCTTTTGATTCCTTCTGCCTGCCGAGACGAGCCTGCCATAACTCATTCCATTCATTAAATTCCGAAGTACCAAAAAAGGCGGTTTCTTCAGGCTTATCAAAAGTTAACGCAAGGAAAGTGTTCGTGTAATCAGCACCATATTTCTGCATCATTTTGTTAAGCCCCTCTATAAGGGCTGTATCCTGCTCTTCTTCATTAAATATTCCGAGTTTCGCTCTCATACCCTCGAGATAATTCGCTTTGAACAACCCTGCAAAATCGGAGAGCTTTTCTTGGGCCAGTGTAACCGCCTGCTCTTCATTGTCATCAAGAAGCGGCAAGAGCGCTTCAGCTAATCGGGCAAGATTCCATACACCAATATTGGGTTGATTACCATAGGCATAGCGGCCTTCCCGATCAATGCTGCTAAACACCGTCGCCAGGTCAAACTTATCCATAAAGGCACAAGGACCATAATCAATTGTTTCGCCGCTAATGGTCATATTATCAGTATTCATTACCCCATGGATAAAGCCAACTAACTGCCACTTGGCAATCAGCATCGCCTGCCGTTTAATTACTTCTTCTAGAAGCGAAAGATACGGATTTTCTGCCTTCTCAATCGCAGGATAGTGGCGTTTAATCGCATAGTCTGCCAGGGCGCGAAGATCATCGATTGAACCCCACCTTGCTGCATATTGAAAGGTACCAACACGCAGATGACTGGCAGCCACCCGGGTTAAAACAGCTCCGGGCAAGTAGGTTTCACGGGTAATTTCTTCCCCTGTAGTTACAACAGCGAGGCTCCGCGTGGTCGGAATACCAAGAGCATGCATCGCCTCGCTGATAATATACTCTCGAAGCATCGGCCCCAGTGCTGCCCTTCCATCCCCGCCGCGTGAATACGGTGTTCTGCCTGAACCCTTGAGCTGAATATCAAACCGGTCGCCTTGAGGAGTGATTTGCTCACCAATCAATACAGCCCGGCCATCTCCCAACATCGTAAAATGACCGAATTGATGTCCTGCATATGCCTGGGCTAATGGTGTAGCCCCTTCAGGAATCGAGTTTCCGGCAAACACCGCTGCGCCATCTTCACTTTTTAGCTCCTCGACATTTAACCCCAGGGCCGCCGCTAATGGTTCATTGATCTTAACCAACTCCGGTGCACTTACAGGAGTCGGATTCGTATTTGAAAAAAATACTTTCGGCAGGCGGGCATAGCTGTTATCAAAATTCCATCCTGATTTCTTCGTCATCGAATCCCCTTTTCTTTACATTGACTTTATGTATCTTAGTTTTTTCTTTTTATAGAGATTTATTTAAAATAAGTTTTTCGATTGCATATGCGACTCCATGTTCATTATTGGATAAGGTTTGAAACTGTGCCGCTTCTTTGATACTTGGGACCGCATTACCCATGGCGACTCCACAACCTGCATATTCCACCATACTTAAGTCATTTTCACCATCCCCGATGCAGATGACTTCTTCCCTTTTAATTGAGAGTCTTTCAGCCAGCAGTTTGACGGCATTCCCTTTACTAACGCTTGGATGGAGAATTTCTAAAAAGAACGGTGCACTTTTCACCATAGTGTAGTTTTCCTTGATCGATTCCGGAATATTAGCCATGATCTTGCTTAATCGCTCCGGTTCGTCAATAAACATCACTTTCGGGATTAACATATTTTCAGGAATTTCTTCGATTGTTCGATAACGGAGAGGAACTTGATTCGCATAGGATTCGTAAATGGTGTATTTGTTAATTTCTTTATTAGGTGTATAGATTGTTGTCGAATCAAAGAAATGCATTGGAGATTGAAGTTCAAGACTAAGATCATATAACTTTTTAAGATCTTGATACGTTAATGTTATTTCAGAAACCACTTCACTCGTCTTTGTATATTGTACTAAAGCACCATTAAAGGTAATGACGTATTGATCCTGTAAATTTAACTCTTCAATAAAACCATGAACTCCCCCGATTGGTCTTCCGGTACAAAGCACAACCTTCACACCTTTTTCCTTAGCAGCTTGAAGGGCGCCCTTTACTTCTTGCGTTACCTCTTTATAATCATTCAGCAGCGTACCATCAATATCAATTGCGACTAACTTATACAAATCTTCTCACCCTCTTATTTTAAATATATCCATTCCATTATAGCAGGAACAAAGTTTGAATATTTAAATTGGGATTTAATAAGAGTACAACTACTTTAATTTGGGTAAAAGCCAATGTGATATTTTCGATTGGTGCAGTGAAATGTAGAAGATCGTAATATTCACGTAGAAGTTCCGTCCAAACCCGTAGAAGATGGAGGGATTTATGTAGAAGTTCACCCAAAATACGTAGAAGATGCCAAAACAAAAAAATAGGTATTATCGATTTATATCAGATAATACCTTTAGGATACTAATATATCGCCAAGATCATGAATGTAAATAAAACAACTAAATAATTAACGGAGTAAATAAAATTCATATGAGCCCATTTTAGACTATCTTTTATAAAAAACCCGCTCACACTCAATCCCAGCCAGCCAATATTTAATAATGCCGCCATAACCATAAAGGGTGTACCAAGTGGCTCTAGAAAAAAGGGCAAAGGCAGCAAGCAGCTAATATAAACAAACATTTGCCGTTTTGTTACAGCAAATCCACGTACAACTGGAAGAACTGCAACACCTGCCGCTTTATATTCATGACACTTCTTCATAGCGATTGCAAACGTATGGGGCATCTGCCAAATAAATAAAATGAAAAACAACACGATTGGGACGGTATTTAGTGATGAATCGATTGCCGACCAGCCAATTAACGGTGTAACTGCCCCCGAAACACTTCCAATGATGGTGTTAAAAGTGAATCTCCGCTTCGACCACATTGTATATAAAACAACATAGGTAAACCATCCGATTAGGGAGTAAACGGCTGCTTCTAGAGTAGTAAATAATAAAAGAATAAATCCTATTATGGAAAAAGAAACTCCCATTATCAAAACCACTTTAAGTGAAATCGTACCTGTTACGGTTGGACGATTTTTTGTCCGTTCCATTACAGAGTCAATATCGACATCATACCAGTTATTAAGAAGGAGAGCGCCAGCCATCACCATCGTACTTCCTATGATGGTGAGCAGAGTCGTATCCAAATGGTCCGTAAAAGATGATTGGGTAAAATACAAGGCTAACCACAAGCCGGTAATAACAGGCAGAACATTCGCGACTAAAACTACTGCTTTAAACAGGGACTTTAAATCCGCAATGATGCCAGCCCCTTTTTCAACCTTCTGTTGTGATAACATCAAATGTTGACTCATTCTTTACCCTCCCCCTTTAGATATCCCCTTAAGATTGGTGCAACTGTAACAATATATTTTAAAGTAATAGAATTCCAACATTCTATTTCCATTTCATTCATATTTTGTCGGGTCTACAATAAAGGAATAAATTAAATAGATGACCATGCAAATGGCCATTGTAATAAATCCCCAGCCAAGTATCATTTGGTCAATCACGAGATAGTTATGACATAATTGTGCATTTGCTTGAACATACAGCCATCCCATTCCTAGAAAAATGACGGTAAAAAGGGTAATCACATTGTTTTTTCCTATCTTGCTTAGTTTTTTCCAACTGTCACGCAAAGGAACTCCAGCTAAAAATGGTAAACTAATAAATTTAAATATCTCTACACTTGGTACTGTCAAAGCTTCATCCATTGTTCGCGGTAACATCCAATAGACCATAATAATCGTAAATAAAAGAATTCCAGGTACTCCGTTTTGATTATATTTTTCAAAAAAGCTTGGGAATTTCCCCTGAATCAATCCCGCCATAAAAAAACCAGCAATCACTAACATGGGCATTTGCATATGCATGTGGATAATCATGACGGATTCCATTAGATTTGCAACAGGGGGAATCATTAATCCAATCAATAATGCCAAACCAAATAAAAATTGATTCATGACTTACTCCCCCTTGTTGGTTTCTACCATTTTGACTAACTTTTCTGCCGCGGTCTCAACATCGGTATAGTCCATGACATCCACTAAAGCACCATTGCCATCCACTAAATAAAATGCAGCATTATGAGCAAAGTTCCCATTCTCGTCCGGGATGACAATGACTCCGAATCTCTCCAGTAAAGCATCCAATTGCCTTTGGTCAGGGATCCTTGCCATTCTCCACGTTTCTCCATCACTATGAAAATAGTCTTTATATTGATCCAAGGTAGCGGGATCATCTCTAGTCGGGTCAAAGTTAATACTTAAAAAAACAATATCTTTTCCCAGATGTTTTTTGGGAATCCTCTCATACACCTGTGCCATATTTTGTTCTAATTGAACACAAACCGTGGTACAGCCTGTATATATAAAGGTAATAAATACATATTTGTCTTCAAATTCATCTATTGAATAGGTGCGCCCTTCGCTGTCTTCGAAGGTTACATTAGGAAATTGGGGCTGATCTTTAATTAGCTTTGTCACTCTTGCCGTTTCTGCTGTATAGGCTGTGTAGCCGTCCGTCCCGAAATAAAACAAAAGCACTCCGAACAGCAAAACGGTAATACATGCGGCGATAGTAGGACGATTTTTAATCACCGAGATCACTTCCCAAATCTAAATTTGTTTATTTTAGTTATAAAGAGATAGCCCGATAAAAACGAGAGCTATCTCTTTTGAAAAAATATTACCAAGTTTTAAATGGCGGTGAGCCTGGAGGTGCGTTTACAATCATGTCAACGATTGGAATGACGTATGCCATGCTGATAACGAGCAGCATAATGATGACCCAGATTCCCCAGCGCTCTGTCCAATATGGAGTTTTTTCTGCTCCTTCTTCTTCTTCGGCAATCGGAAATTCTGTCTCTCCTTTTGGAGCGAAGAACATGAGATTAAATACCGCATAGACTTGAATAATTACAGCGATCAGTAATAATGTAGCCCCTACACCTACAGCTGCCATATATGGGTCCCAGCCTAATGTTGAAGAAAAGTCTCCATAAGTTGTAAAGGAGGTTCTGCGCGGTGAACCCAACAGTCCGGCAATATGCATGGATACTGCCATGATGACCATACCTGCTGTCCAAATCCATGTTTGGATTACACCTAAATTGTTCATCGCAGGAGTTAATACACGTTTTGAAAGATAAGGAACTAACCAGTAACTAATACCAAAGAAAGTCATTACCACAGACATGCCTAATGTTAAATGGAAGTGCCCAACAATCCACATGGTGTTATGAACCACTTGGTCTAATTGGTTTGTACTTTGAACAATACCGCCAGCGCCGGCTGGAATGAAGGCAACCATAGCGATAAAGGGAGCTAAAAAACGAACATCACGCCAAGGCATTTTTTTATACCAGCCAACTAAGCCTTTTCCACCTTTTTGTCTTGCGGTGCGCTCGAACACTCTAAACATTGCGTATGCTGTCATTAAAGAAGGAAAACCAATCGCTAAACTCATAAATACATGCATATATTTGATTGATTCCGAAATTCCAGGATCAATGATTTGATGGTGAAACCCACCTGTAATATTCATGATGACTAAAGGAACCACAACCATACGGGTCAGAAGATCATTCCAGCGTCTGCCGCCAATGATTTTTGGTACAACCACATACCATGCTGAAACCGCTGTTAGATACCAAATATTAACTGCTGTATGTCCAAATGCCCAGAAAAGTGTACGGGCAAGCAATACATTTATTGTATCGACCCAGCCAAGAGACCAAGGGATAATCATAAAAAGGACTTCAACTGCAACAAAGGCTGTTGCACCAACTAACAGGACAAAAACACCGGTTGCAAAGAAAGCTAGAATGGGAAGATGTTCTCCCTTGTGATTCTTTCTCCAATTCGCCACTTGAATAAATGCGCCTGCCGAAAGCACCCAAATCCCTAATACAATAAATACTAAACCAAAATAAAACACAGGGTGTGCCGCCATCGGCGGATAGAATGTATACATTACAGAAGCTTCATTCATTAAGATGGGTATAACCACTAAGACAAAACCAAACATCTTCATCCAAAAGCCAATCCATGCCATCTTCCTTACTTTAGGAAGCAACCCTCCTAATGTATGAGACAGTCCGGCATAAAAATAACCAATGGTAAAGAATGCGGATAAAACTACGACTAATAGTAAGCCATGCGCTGTTAAAATTTGATAATAATTCAGCCATGACGGTAATTCTAAAACACCTGCACGATTCAAACCTTGCAATAATCCTAGAAAACCGCCTAATAGTAATGCGATAAAGGCAACAGATAAATATGATTTCGATATTCTTGCGTCTTCTAAACTTATGCCTAAAGCTATATTTGCTTTATTTTTTAATGATGTTGTATTAAATGCTGTTTCCACCTTACTTCCCCCCTTTACTTAACCGTAATCACAGTGCTCATTGCCTGGTGGCCAACACCACAGTATTCATTACAAAGCACTAAATATTTACCTGGCTTATTAAATTTTTGCGTTATTTTTTGAATATGACCCGGCATTACCATTGCGTTGATGTTGGTATTTGCAACTTCAAAACCGTGAACAACATCTTTAGAAGTTAATGTGAAATGGACGGTTGAACCAGCAGGAACTTCAATTTCCATCGGTGTGAAGCTGAATATTTGTAACGTCATCACGACTTCATATTCGTTTTGGCCAATTTGTTTAACCCCCGGCTGATCAAACGGCGCCGTTTGATCCACTTTTTGCGGGTCAATCGTTTCTTTATGACTTGGCGGCCCCATTTCCAGAGCCACCGCTTGATATCCTGTAAGGACCATGAATACCATGATCATTCCGAAACTTAAAAATAACCATATCTTTTCGTCCAAATGCATCTTCATCTTTTCCCCCTCCTATACCCTTGCCATATAAAGTCCATATAGCACAAAATACGTTCCAAGGATGACTGCTCCAACGATACCAACTGAAATCCAAGTTCCTACCTTCGATGTTTCATGAACACTCTCAATATCGTTCTGTATTTTTTCTTGCGTATTCACATTTGAGGCTTTCATTGAAATTCCCCCCTTTGAGTTCTTACCTACATCATAATTGAGAACGATAATCACTTCTGTGAGCCGCATCACTGTTTTCAAAAATATAACCAATATGATGAAAATGCCTAACTCCTAGCTATCGATATAGGAAATCAATGCAATAAAAAAGACCATAAGAAGCTGTGACTTCTTATGGCCTAATATCATTTATACTAAACAGTCATTTTCCAGTTTGATAAGGTTAACCAGTTTTCTTTTTCTTTATAATCTGGCATGATTTTTCCAACAAGACGCCAGAAGGAGCGGTCGTGATTCAGATGGACCATGTGACACATTTCATGGATCACGACGTAGTCGATTACGTCCTGCGGTGCCATCGCCAGCCTCCAATTGAAGGTTAACCTCAGATTGGAATCACAAGTTCCCCATGTCGTTTTGCTATCCGAAATCCGAATAGAACGCGGTTTTGGTTTAAAGTGGCTTTGATAGAGGGAGATACTCTTCTCAACTAAGGATTTGCATTGTTGATAATAGAACCGTTTTAAAGCTTGTTTTACTTTCTCATCCTCAAGAAGTTTCACATATATATGTAACCTATCTCCCTCAAACACCACATAATCCTGTTCTATATGGTTATCTTGAAAGATTTGAATAGGATAGGTGTTTCCTAAAAAAAGAAAGTTCTCGCCATGTTCATAGACCTTTTTCTGTGGTCCATGGAGCCTGTCCTTCATCTCTTTTAGTTTTTGTTGAATGATGTCCCATTTTTCCTCTAATAACTGAATGACCCTTTCATTAGGTGTCCCTTTCGGAGCCTGGACCTCAATGTTCCCATAGCCATCTATCGAAATTCCTATGGAGGTACGGTTTTTATATTTTATTTCAAAACGGATTGTCTTTCCTAAATAGGTATGTATCATGTTATCACCTTTAGAATTATAAAATACTCTAATTCTTCTATTAATTAGTTAAGCCTTATAAGAAACCCTGTCAGTTGTAGTAACGATATTGAAAACTAGAATTAATCTATGAATCTAGTTTCTCTCTTTTAATGAATACTATACAATAAAGGATAGAATATATTAGAAAGAGAGTTATTAACTAGAATGAATTTATCCATCCTATTACGTGTTTTAATCTCTATGACTATTATTATACCATTATTCAATATTAGTAAAACGGAAGCCTCTAATAGTACCAATGTTATTCCAATAAATTGGAATTCATTTGATAAAGGAAACCCTGCAGATGAAAACTCACAACGTATTAAAAACATTTTATTAAATACTAATAAATATGGCTTAACAACATGGTGGGGTTGGAATAAAAATTTTGATGAGCAAAAAAATAATTATTTAGATTTTGGCGGAAACTGGGAGAACGAGATTCGTCATCCTGCAGCAATGTCACTAGGACTAGCCACTGCACTAGCATTCGATATTTACGAACCATCAATTACGAAAGTTACTGAAGAAGAAGCTAATGTGAAAACATTAAAACTAATTTCGTCTTTAGCCTACCGGCATAAGGCAAATACAGCAGGCGGCTGGGGCGACCAATGGCAGTCCGCTCATTGGGCATATTTTGCCGGTTTTGCTGGGTGGTTAATGTGGGATGAGCTTACCGGTATAGATCGTGAATATGTTCGAAAAATGGTCGAATATGAGGCAAACCGCTTCAATGATTATGTTGTTCCTTATATGAAAACAACCGATGGGGCTGAAATATATCGGGGGGATACAAAAGCAGAGGAAAATGCATGGAATGCCCAACTTTTACAGCTTGCTACAGCAATGATGCCCTACCACCCGAATTGGGATATTTGGATGAACAAAAACATCGAGTTGATGATCGCATCAGCTGCTATACCATCTGATAAAAATAACGAGACTGTGATAAATGGGAAGCCTATTAAAGATTGGATTCGCGGAAGCAATGTAAATGAAGATGGAACTGTTATTAATCAAGGCTTCATTCATCCTGATTATATGGAATTTATTGCATTTAATAATACTTCAGCTTTACACTATACACTTGCAAATATGTCTACCCCGCAAGCTGCATTTTTTAATTCTGATTTAGTTTATAAAAGCCTGGTCGAAAGGAACTTTGAAAGCCCCCCTTTTGCGGCGCCGGGAGGGACAATCTACCGCGAAGGTTCCTCAGATATTTATTATCCTGAAGGGAATTACTGGGGAAACGGGCGGAGAATGCAATTTGTAACATTAGACATTTTGGCAAATGCATTTCATTATGATTCATCTTTAGACAAAGATGGCGCTTACTGGGAACCACTTCATGCCCAAAAAGTATTAGAAATGCAAAACCGCCATACAGACGGACATACGTATGCCGATAATAGCGAGGACATTTATCGAGGTAAAGAAGAATGGGTAGCCCATCATGCAGCATGGGCATGGATGGCTAAATGGGTAGATCATTCAGGGAAATTTAAAACGACAAATGATTCATTTATTCCTTTCTATCAGCGATTAGCAGGTTCTAATCGTTATGAAACAGCAGAAAAGATTTCTCAAGTAGGCTGGATAGCGGCACCAACAGTCTATCTTGCCCGCGGAGATTCATTCCCTGATGCATTGGCTGGTACACCTTTGGCATATCAGAATAACTCTCCCATTTTGCTCACAGAAAAGAACCGACTTTCTGATGCAACAAAGCGGGAAATTAAAAGATTAAAAACTGAAAAAGTGATTATATTAGGCGGTACCTCAGCTGTGGAAAAGGATGTTGAAAAACAACTGATAGCAATGGGGCTTAAGGTGGAGAGAATTGCAGGGGAAAACAGGTTTGAAACGGCTCGTAAAATAGGAGAGAAAGTTAATAATCCATCTCAAACAGCTATGATTGTTTATGGTCATAATTTCCCTGATGCTTTATCAGCTGCTGTAATAGCAGCAAAAAATGGTTATCCAATTTTATTAACAGATACAAATACGGTACCATATGACACCAAACAAGCTCTTAAAAATATAACCAACACTTATGTAATTGGCGGGGAAAGTGTTATATCTAGCGCTGTGATAAATCAATTGCCTCCCTCAAAACGAATTGGAGGGGAAACCCGGTACGAAACAGCTGCCAATATAATCAAAGCATTTAATTTACAGCCTACAAAAATATTCTTGGCTAATCGAGACGGATTTTCTGATGCGCTAGCGGGTTCTGTACTTGCTGCTAAAAAAAATGCAAGCATTTTATTAGTTGAAAAAAATATAGTACCAACCGCAACTCAATTAATATTTGATCAATATCCTATTCAAAACTTTGTGGTTCTCGGTGGAAAAGAAGCTATTTCAGATGAAGTAATAAATACGTTAGTAAAATAATTGAAAGGGCAAATGTATAGAATCATTAATGTAGACATTTGCCCTTAGCTTTATCCTCTGTATTTGATCGCTAGTCCTTTTAAAAAGTTCCTGGCGTATTTATCTCCGCACTCTTTATAATTCTTATGACCTTCTTTTCGTAACAAAGCTCCGAGTTCTCCTTTTGTTACCGTGATTCCTGCTTTATCGAATATATCCAGCATATCCTCTGTCGTTAATGCCAGCGCGATCTTTACCTTCTTTAATAAGAGATTATTAACGTTTGCACTTTTCTTTTGGGTTGGTTCTTTTTCTTGCTGTCCTGGTTTTGGCTCTTGTTTCCCTCTTTTAAAAATAATAAGGCCATTTAAAAATGAATCGAACATACTGTTATTACATTTTATTTGGTAGTCATCCTCCACTTCATCATCATCTGATTTTGTCAGAATCTTTATTACCTCTGGCACCGTTACTTCCACGCCGCCCAGTTTAAAAATTTCTGCCATTTCCTTATTTTTAATTTCCAGTGCATATCTTAATCGAATTAAAATATCGTTATTATCCATTCTTAAACCTCCTATAAATTTCAGCATCTTGCACTTTTATAAAGACTGTCAATGCCTTCCCAGTGATTTTCTTCACTCACTAATTGAACCTTATTGAAATAAAAAAGACAAGAGGCCGTGATTGATTGACAACTAGTTTTACGTGACCGAAATCTTAGTTGATCATGAAAAATGGTCACGTAGACCGCCTTTACGTGACCGTAATCTTGTTTGAACATGAAAAATGGTCACGTAGACTGCCTTTACGTGACCGAAATCTTGGTTAGACATAAAAAACGGTCACGTAGACCGCCTTTACGTGACCGAAATCTTAGTTGGATATGAAAAATAGTTACGTAGAGCTCCTCTACGTTACCAAAATATTGGTTGGCCACCAAAAATGGTTACGCAGAGAGTCAGTTATCTATTCTTTTCCTAATGGTTGTCCAATTATTCATGATTTAATGACTGATCAGCTAACCATTCCATCAAAGTAGTTGTTTTACCATTGATTGTCTTTGATACTTCATTGTTGTATACGTATACCCATGACCAGTGTCCATCATATTCGTATGGCGTTCCATCTGCTTTCTTGTACAGGCCTGAAGTATCAACGACATTGTCAAATAAAGATAAATGAACATTGCTTCCGCCAGCTTCTATCAGACGATTGTAAGTCGGTACTACATACTTATCAACAGGCACGGTTGTATCAGTTTTAGCTGCAACAAACCAGATTGGCAGGTTTTTCATACTCTGAATCTGATCATCCGTAATAAGTGAATCTAGTAAAGCTTCACAAGTTGGGAAAGCCGCCGCGAAGTACTCAGGATAGTCGCGAATCATAAGCATTGTCATGTATCCGCCGTTAGAATCCCCGCCAATATAAATTCGATTAGGATCAATGTCTTTATTTTGAGCAACATAATCTTTTATCAATTCCATAAGGGCCTCTTCATATTTTGAAGTCCCATCTCCAAACCCTGTAAAACCATCCATCCAGAATGTTGGAGTTTGCGGGGCTAATACATAGGCTCCTCCGAAATTGGATTGAATATCATCTGAGGCAAAGTTGGCAGCTTTATTTCCAGAAATCGGAATCGTCGCATCTGTACCGCCCTCTCCCATGCCATGTAACCAAATAATTAATGGATTCTTTTTATTGTCTTTATCTGGTGTAAAGTCTGCATATGTTAACGTCACGCCATCATAGGAAGCTTTACCCGTTGAGAATTCATCAACTAGTTCTATTGCTCCACCTGTATATGTGTCAACGGCCAATCCTGAAACTTTCCCTGCTGGTGTAAGAATATCTTTTTGCTGAGTAATCGTATACTCACTTTCAGTCCAATCGTTTAAAAATGAGCCCAAATCGAAGTTCATTGGTGAACCTAGAGTTACAGATGGGCCAATTTCCATTTCCAGCACTGCATATTTTCCTGTTTTAACAGCAGGATTTCCATTTTTGTCCGCAACATAGGCTTTGGTTACTTTTCGGTATCCTTCCTCCAGGAAGGGACTTGCTAATCGGCTGTCACTTCTTACTACATGTACATTGAATGTATCGGTTGTGAGAGAATTCACGGGAACCGGCTTACCTAAATCCACAATGAGCTTTGTTATGGCTGGTCCCCAATCTTCAATTTCCGTAACAGTTTGATATGAAGTTGGCTGCGTTTTCACTTCCTTAGCTGCTGCCCCTGTGCTAAATGAAAGTGCAGTACCTGCAGCTATAGTACAAATTAAGGCTGCTTTAACTTTTTTCTTCATTCTTTTTAACATGCTGCCTTTCCCTCCTGATCCCTTATGTAATGTTTAAGTCTAACAGAATTCAATTTAAATCCCCTTCAGATCTGAAGCGCTTACATACATTTTAAGAAAAGGAAGATTTTAAATCTCGGCTTTTTTTGGCTTGTTTCCGGTTAAATCCTGACCATTTTAGGGTTTATCCAAAACTACTATCCTATTAATTAATAATTTTTCATTCTACTGATTTCCATCTTTGTTCTTTTCGATATTGATTTGGAGTTACATGATAGACAGCTTTAAATACTCTGTTATAGGACTTTTCATTTGGAAAACCGTGACTTAATGCAATCTGGATGATGGGATAATTCGTATTCATTAAATCAGGATATGACTTTTCTAGGCGAATGGCATTTATATAATTCAGTACAGTTATTCCTGTATGTTTTATAAAAAATCGCGAAAGATATTCTGATGATAAATTAAATTGATTTGAAAGCAGGTCAAGAGATAGATTTTGATGATAGTTTTCTTTTATATAGTTTGTTATTGAGGTTAACCGTTCTAGATGTTTCCTAGCTCTAATCCTGCTGTTACTTTTTTTATTAACCTTAAAATTTTTTAATAGCAAATAAATTAATTCATAAGATAAACTTGTTACTTTAATGTAGGATAAAGGGTCAGACTCTCTATTTTCATAACAGTTTACTAACGAATGTAAATTGTTACGTAACTCATCAAAATATTTTTTTCTCTGGAGATCTTTTTGGTCTATGGATATACAATCGAATTCAATTTGGTCACTATCAGGATAAATAGCATTTATAAACTCATAAGGTATAAATATTGTAACGGCCTTTCGATTTTTCCCTGTATTAACTGAAAAAGAATGTATAGCGTTGGCATTGATTAACACAATATCACCCTGATGCGATTCAAATACCTTTCCATCTATATAGATTTGGTCAATCTTTCCGGAAAGGACATACGAAATTTCTATACTTTCATGCCAATGTCTTGGTATGAAATGCTGTTTATCAGAGGTATGAATGATTATTTTTATCGGCAAATGTTCATCTGTTTTTATCATTTCATATTTATATTCCATTTAATATCCCCCACCGAAATTGAAATTTTGCTAATTTTCAATTTTATGTGGATTTTATTATAACCCACAGCCGATGATTATTGAATCAGCATATTTTCGTGAAATTCTTCAACGTTTAAAAATCAGTGCAAAGAAACGGGCAATACTTTTTTGATTATTGAAGGCATTTCAGCTATCATTCAGCCCATCTCCAAAAGCAGAAAAAGCACCCGAGGGTGCTTTTCAATTTAATTATTTTCAATTATAAGTGCTTCAACTTCTTGAAGAGTTGGCAGGGCACTGATTCCAGATAAAACATCCTTTAATGCGACCCCTTTTTCATGAGGGATAAAATCAATTAATACTTCACCAATCGAAAATAGTTTTCCCATTATTTCACCTCAAAGAACCTCAATGAATCTAGCTTAAACAACTAGTTCCCATTTGGACGCCCTGACATTAGTCTGGCCGCCTCGGGAGAAAAAGCGGATTCCTCTGCTTTCTTTACCCGGAAAGATTCTACTAGTGAATACTTCCTCTCCATCGTTAACAAACACTTCGACTGAAGAGACGTCAACAAAAATCCGGAACGAGATGGTTTCAGTGTCCAATTCACATTTTCGAATCGAACCATATTTTTCGGCAAAGGACTGTCCCGAGTGGGTACGGTCAAAAATTACTTTTTTCTCGAGAGCATCATATTTAATCACTGTTTTTTCATTATCTCCAACACGAAGCTCGATACCAAATTCCTCAGCTGTACTTGCAGAGAAGTCTGTTATAAGTTCGTAAACTTCACCCTCAAAGTCTTTAAAAGCTGCAGATTCATCGTTCAATACTTTAGTAGCTTCTGTTTTTTCCCCTCGAAGCAATTCAAGTCCAGCTGCCGGTTGTTGTATAATCTTCCCTTCTTTAATCATTAACTCCCTGGGAAGCGTTAGACAATGAGCCCAGCCATTTTTATCTGTTGGATAATCAATTTCGGGTAATCCCATCCACCCAACCAAAATTCTTTTCCCCTTGGGGTCCTGTATGGTTTGTGGAGCATAAAAGTCAAACCCTCGATCCAATTCATAAAAAATACCATGGGTAAGTTCGTTCTTCTCTATATCAAGTGGTTCCCCAATCACATATCCTGACTGATAAATATTTTGATAACGATCACCCTCAGCTTTAAGACCTTGTGGTGAAAAGATTAAAACTCCTTTCTTATCTAATTCAAAATAATCCGGGCACTCCCACATATAGCCGAAATTTTCTAATCCTGTCTGCAATTCTCCAACAAACTGCCAATCTTTTAAATTAGCTGATTGGTATAATACGACACATCCCGTTTTATTGTCTCTTTGAGCCCCTATAACGGCGTAGAATATACCGTCTTGCTTCCAGACCTTTGGATCACGAAAATGATCCGTATATCCACTTGGAACATTATCAATAACCGGAAAATCCTTCTTAGTAATACTTCCACTTTGGCTCATAACTGCCACACATTGATATGGTTGTCTATTCCAATTTTCATCCCTGGTATTACCCGTATATAAGAGAAAAAGCTGGCCATCATGCTCAATGGCACTTCCAGAATAGGCCCCATGACTGTCATAGTCATTAGAAGGCGCGACCGCCAGTCCAACATTTTCCCAATGAACCAGGTCCTTTGATTTGGTATGATACCAATGCTTTAATCCGTGGACTGGGCCGAGCGGAAACCATTGATAAAACAAGTGATATTCCCCATTGAAATAAGCAAATCCATTCGGATCATTTAACAGTCCTGTTACCGGTTGTATATGAAAAGACTGCCTCCACGGGCATTGACTTACTAATTTGGCCAGCCCTTCAATTTCTTCATTTGATACGTCATCCATGCTCCTATAGCGTCTCTCTTTTGTCCATTCCATGCTGATTCACTCCCAATACAGAAAGGAGAATCATCGGATTCTCCTTTTCATTCTCTTTTCAATTACGCTGCTTGTTTTGATTCTTGTTTTGCTGTTTTTATTCCATCTCGTTTAGCTAAAACAAAGGTAACGATAAAGGCAACCGCAAATGAAACAACCATACCGATAATATAAGAAATAATGGTGTCAGGTCGGATGGAGATAATTCCAGGTATCCCTGCTGCCCCTAATGCCGTTGCTTTAACCTTGAACATCGTTACAAATCCGGAGGCCACAGCGGAACCAATAATTGCACCAATAAATGGGTATCGTAATTTTAAGTTAATCCCAAACATAGCCGGCTCAGTAATCCCTAGTAATGCTGAGATTCCTGCAGCTGACGCTGTACTTTTAATCTTGGCATTTTTCGTTACACTTAATACCGCAAGTGTTGCTGCACCCTGGGCTACATTTGACATTGCAGCAATAACGAAAATAAAGGATCCGCCTGTCTTTACTACATCCGCTAATAATTGAGTTTCTACGGCAATGAAACTATGGTGCATACCAGTGATAACAATTGGAGCATACAATAAGCCGAAGATAATTCCGCCAATTGCACCTGTGGTATCGTACATCCATACGATTCCATCCGTTAATAGATTTCCTGCTGACCTTGTAAGAGGCCCTACTAAAGTAAATGTCAGAATACCCGTTATAAAGATTGAAAATAATGGCGTTAGAAGATTATCTAAGGCAGACGGAACAACCTTGCGCAGGTATGTTTCTGTTTTTGCTAGAATAAAAGAGGCCGCAAGAACCGGAAGGACAGATCCCTGATACCCCACCTTTTCAATTTCTAATCCGAAGAGATTCCAAACAGGGACTTCATTATTAAGTGAAGCTGCTCCATAGTTATATCCATTTAATAAGTCAGGATGAACCATTAACATTCCCAACGTGGCTCCGAGAAATGGATTCCCTCCAAAGCGCTTCGTTGCTGAAAAACCAATTAATATAGGTAAGAAGACAAAGGCTGCATTTGCAAACGTATTAATAAGTGCCGCCAAATCGGCCATTTCTGGATTGGCATCTACCAGTGATTTTCCCTCAATAAATAAGTCTGGTGCGGTCAGGACGTTGTTAATCCCCATTAATAAACCGCCAGCCACAATGGCCGGGATAATCGGTACAAAAATATCAGACAGCATTTTCACAAATTGTTGAAGAGGATTTAGTTTCTTCGCTGCAGCTTCTTTCACATCACTCGTTGACATGTCCGTCTGACCAGTCAAGGCTGCAAAGTGCTTATAAACCTCATTAACTGTTCCTGACCCCAGAATAATTTGAAATTGGCCGCCTGTTGAAAAAGTCCCTTTTACAACATCCATATTATCCAATTTTGCCTGGTCAACAGCTGATTCATCATGTAAAACAAGACGTAATCGTGTTGCACAATGGGCGGCAGCTGAAACATTATTTTGACCACCAATTGCATCTACTAACTCATGTGCGATTTTTTTATGATCCATCATAATCCCCCTCATTTTCATTATGTGTTTCGGAACCGGTTCCATAGTTGTTAAAAAAAATATCCTTTTATTTAGGAACCGGTTCCATTCTATACAAAAAAAATAATCATTTAACAGAGAAACCGATTCATTGTATAAAACATACGAATTGGTTCTATCATTGGAACCGGTTTCGTTATTTGTATTATAGAGCATGATTGAAGTTTATGTCAACGCTTTCTCTTTCGATAATTTCAAAATGGGATACCGTTAATTTTTCAACCGGGCGCTCATTTACCAGGTCCACCATATGTCTTGCAGCAGTTTCCCCGGCTTCTTTGTAAAAGAACTTTGCTGTGGTTAAGCCTGGGTGGATAATTTCGGTAACCTCATAACCCCCAAAACCAGTAATCGCGATATCCTTGGGTATTGCAAGCCCCTCAGAATATGCCGCTTTAAGAACTCCAAGTGCAATATTATCAGTTGCACACACAAAGATCGAAGGATGAAAATCGTTGATTATTTTTCGTGCACTTGTTTGCGCAGCAGATATTTTAAACTCTGTTTCATAGAATTGGACATCACATTCTTGGACCTCTTCAAGAGCTTTTTTAAATCCTTGTTTTCTCTTCACCCCTACGGCAATATCCTTTTCTGTTACTCCTAGATAAGCAATTTTACGATAACCTTTCTCTAGCACATAACGTCCCAGCTCATAGCCTGCATGAAAATCATCATGGATAAGGCTGTGAAATTTCTGATGTTCTTGTCCAATTAACAAGATTGGAACTTTAACATCCTCAAATGCCTGGATATGCATTTCAGTAATTTCCGTAGCCAGCAGAATAATACCTGCCATCTTTTGATTGGCGAAACTATAAATACTTTCTATTTCTCGTTCTAAACTTTGACTTGTATTAGAGATAAGCATCTGGTAATTCAATTTTTTTAATTGTTCATCAATGCCAATTAAGGTTTGTGATGAAGCATAGGAATCAAGCCTCGGTACAATCGTTCCAATAATATTCGTTTTCTTGGCTTTTAAGCTTTGTGCAAACGGATTAGGCGTATAACCAGTTTCCTTAATGGCCTTTTCAATTTTCTGTCTGGTCGCTTCACCAACTGATCCTCCATTTAAGAAGCGTGAAACAGTACTCTTTGCTACACCGGCAATTCTAGCAATATCTGAAATGGTTCCGCTCATTTTTGTCATCTCCATTGTTCACTTAACATATAGCAATAATAGTAATTTCCAGACTTTCATTTTACCATATCATTAATCAAATAACCCACAAACCGGTTCCATTCAAAGTAGATAAAACAACGTAAAAATAAAGAAAGGCAGATTATTCCGCCTTTCTTCACTAACTATACAACTCTTTCCATTGCTTAACCAAACGCCTTGGCGCCTGCTGGGTCTTGTGATTTTATGTTTTTATTCACCTGTCATGTATTCTATTTTGCATTCTCATCAGGTTGATGTATGCCAAATACATTTCCTTCAGTATCCATATAGTATCCCTGCCATGCCATTCCGGGCAGAGCATATTTAGGCATAGCGACCTTTCCGCCATTCTCAAGAATTTTAGATTTTCTGTTACGTCGTAATTTTCCACTCCCATTGTACATGCATATCCATTTAAAGCCTGGCCTGTTTCCGGTGGAGCACTTTGACGCTGCATCAACGCACCATTGATTCCAGGTTCCTCATCACTTCCAGTCACAGCCCCAAAGTAAGGCATTCCTGCATACTCGCTCCAATCTTGAAAGGACCAGCCAAATACCTCTCCATAAAACTTCTTCGCCCTGTCCATGTCATCCACATGAATTTCGAAATGAACTAATCTTCCCATGATTACCTCCTATAATTTACTAGAATCATCCAGTAAGTTGACACTAATGTATTTCTTGGGCAGTTGAACTGTTATGTATTTCCTCCCTATTATAGGTTGAGCCTGGGTATATATTCAATTTTCAAAAAAATATTTTTATATATCCTTTACAGCAAAAAAGGCAGCAACCCCAAAAGGGTTATTTGCCTTTTTAACATCACTCCGCATGCTTACAATTTTAACATTAAAGTGACACACACTTCATATCCCAAAAGATTTTAGCAACACTTTATGATGAGTGGATATTAGTTTTACACTCTGCCCCCTTACGCTTTTCTTTAATAAGAATTACCCCAACCAAGCCAATTATAGAAAAGATAACGGGAGTGATGAAACCGTAGTAGTAACCATCACTTATACTTCCAGAAACAGCTTGAAAATGATCCAATACCTTTCCAAAAATACTTGGCAGCAATACCGCACTTAGAAATCCACCCGTGTTCGCAAACCCAGAGACCATACCAGATTCTATAATGGGAAAAGATTGACGAACCATAGCAAAAGTTAAGGCATTTGCCCCATACGCAAGGCCAATAATCAAGAAAAGCATATTTAGCAAAAAAAATGGCGGATTCCCATTAAATAAAAGAAAGACTGACCAACTCAAAAAAAGAATGATGTGAACGACAATATACGGCCGTTTAATGGTCCCTAACCGACTTGAAATCCAACTAGCTAGAGGAGCACCAATCAGTGCCCCGATCAAACCAAGCATTATAAGCTGACTCGCATCGGAACGTGTCATTCCATATACATTCATCCCATAGGGCACTCCCCACGAACTGATAAATCCAACATACGTTCCGACAATCCCAAAGTGACAACAAAATAAAGCCCATGCTTGCCGATTCGAAAATATTCTTCTCAGCAAAACCAATGTTGTTTCGTGTTGTATTTCCTTTTTCATAATCACCGATTTGGCAGGAAAGATCTGTTGCGATTTTCTTACCAGTACAAAGTAAAGGAAGATGCCACATAAACATAATAGTAGTCCCGCTGAAAAAAATGCTGCCCTCCAGCCTAGTAAATCAATCCATGAGGAGAACGGGACTGTCGCCAAAAGGAAACCAAGGCTTCCTGTCATCGCTGCCACACCAATTAATTTTGTAAATTCCTTTGCATTAAACCAGTGGCTCAAAATTAACACCATATTGACCCAGATAGTCGCATCCCCAATCCCTGTCAAAATCCTGGCAAAAAACAGGACAAATTCATGCGTGCCAAGACTATATATGATTGTACCTAAACCAGTAATGATTGCACCGATAATTAGAAAAAAATTAGGCCCAAAACGATCAGCCAAAATCCCCATCGGAATTTGCAAACCCGTGTACACAAAAAATTGGATACTTGTCAGTAACCCAATGGTTGTTGCTGTTACATTAAAATCCACCATCACTTGGTCTGTAATCAATCCCGGAGCAGTTCGCTGGCTCGCCATTAATAAATAAGTAAACATGACAGAAGCAAATACAACCCATCTAAATCTGCTATTTTGTTTTTCCAATGGTCTCTACTCCTGTTAGCTTTTACTCTTATATATATGGAGTTCCAGTAAAGGAGAAACCTGAAAAGTGTTTTTATAACAAAACTTTGTTTATGTTATACTTTAGAAGGTTTGTTTTTAGAGGAGGTTTACTTTTATGGAGTTAATAAAAACCAAGGCATATACTCATTCAACTTATATATATTTGTTTATTGCTGGAATTGTCCTTATAGCCTTTAATCTTCGCCCGGCCATCACGTCTTTAGGACCTTTGGTCGGGATGATTCAAGAGGATATTGGACTGGCACACTGGAGTGCTGGGCTATTGATGAGCCTGCCATTGATTGTATTTGCCGTCATGTCCCCCCTTGTTCCTAAGATAGCTGCCCAGCTGTCAAATGAGAGGACCTTACTTATGGGTTTAACATTTCTTTTAATCGGTATTACCATTCGCTCTATTCCCATGACTTTTTTTCTTTTTACCGGGACTCTTTTAGCCGGTTTGGGTATTGCGATAGGAAATGTCCTTTTGCCAGCTGTTGTCAAGGAACGTTTTCCACAAAAATTCGGGCTGATGACCAGTGTTTATTCAACATCCATGGGATTGGTTGCCTCTTTAGCATCAGGAATTAGCATTCCTTTAGCAGTTGATTTGAACCTTGGATGGCAGGGAGCCCAGATTGTCTGGGGGTTACCGGTTATTGTTGGTCTCATCTTGTGGGCATTTCTTAATAAATATAATCAAAAGGGTAAAAACGACATCCAACAGAAGCAGAGCACTCATTCCAATCGAATGTGGCGTTCGCCTATCGCCTGGCAGATAGCCATATTCATGGGCTTTCAGTCATTTTTATTTTATGTAACGATTTCGTGGTTACCTGAAATCTTGCATAGTCATGGAATGAGTATGGAAACGGCAGGATGGCTGCTTTCCTTTACACAGCTAGTAGGATTGCCCGCTAGTTTTGTTATACCAGTTCTAGCTGGACGTTTTCAGTCACAGGTGTGGATTTCTTTTATCCTAAGTATGTGTGCGGTTCTAGGTTATAGCGGATTATTGATTGGCTCAACCTATCCAGTTTTGATCGTAAGTATCATCCTAATTGGGATTGCATTGGGAGGGAGCTTTCCCTTAGCCCTTAGTTATATAGGACTTCGTGCTCGGAACGGTCAACAGGCTGCGGCGTTATCGGGAATGGCACAATCAACCGGTTATGTTCTTGCTGCTATTGGTCCCTTGTTTATCGGATATTTGTACGACATAACACATGTATGGACAGTTCCGATTATTATGCTGATTGTCGTCTCGTTTATTTTAATGATATTTGGAATGTTTTCAGGCCGCAATCGATATGTGTAGTCATTTAGAAATTAAAAAAGGCAACGCCCAAAAGGGTTTGTTGCCTTTTTTTAAATGAGTTACGTATTCTGCTACTTCTCAAATCTATAGTTACTAAATTCACTCACTTTTTCCTCGTTCTACAAGCTGTAACAATTCCCGATTGGGTCCATAAAAGAAGATTGTCTTTGTTTCATCATTAGCGGTGTCATATGTTTCTGAATTAAAGGATATCCCTTTTTCTTTGTAGAATTGAATAGCATTTTCTATATTTTCAACAGTAAAAGCAAGGTGATTAACAATCCCCCTATCGGAATATTCCTCTTGCAAAACAAGATCTCGAATTAATTCAATTTCAAATCCAGGTTGTTGATCATGTTTTAAAAAGGCCAAATCTCTATATTTGCTCTGCCTGCGTGTTCGAAGGGTAAAACCAAACATGCTCGTGTAGTAAGAAATAGCTTTTTCCATGTCTGTCACAATCAGTGCTACATGTTCTACCTTTTTAATCATAAATAATACCTCCGTAATATACATAAGATAGATTCTGTTTTTCCTTTGGTCCTACAAAAAAAAACGTGTAATTCTAGCCCGATTGGTTGAATTACACGCTGGTTTTTGTTTTGTTAGTTACGGTGCAATATCTTCCAGCACCTTTCCACTTGTTTCAATCATACGAAATGCCATAAAGGAACCTATGACAGCTACACAAGCAAAGAGCATAAATACAGTAGTAATACCTTTGGCTCCTAAAATAAAGCCCAGTAATGTAGGTGCTATTGCAGAAGCGAGCCGTAACCAAGCTGTAGCAAATGCAGTACCGATAACTCTCATTCGTGTTGGATAAATTTCTGGTGTATAGAGGTAGAGTAGTACCGTGATTGTTCCCATAACACCATAAGCCGCCGACCCTAAATACATAACACTATATGCTGACTCAGCACCGTTAAACCAAAGCGCCGTTAGAAGAATCCCAGCCAAGAGAAATGCTATCGTAGCCCATCTTTTACGGCCAATCCTGTCGATCAATAGAGCACAGGCAAAAACGGCAATTAACTGTATTACGTTTGTGATGGATGCTGCACGTAAAGAGTCCTCGATTGGAAGATTATAAACTGTGTTGTATAGACTTGGCAGCCAGTTATTAAGCCCGTTAGAAACAAAATAAGCCGTAAACCATAGTGTCCAAACAATTAAAGTTCTACTACGGTAAAAAGGGGAGAACAATTCCTTCCAATTACCTTTCACAACGGCTTGAGGTGCACTCATCTTTACGGTAAGGCGCTTGTCGGTACTTGCTTCGATTTCTTCGATAATTCGCTCGGCTTCATCAAACCTTCCCTTCGAAATAAGCCACCGAGGAGATTCACGCAGCTTGAAGAATAAAAAGAAAACAATTAATCCGCCTATACCACCAATTAGGAACATCCACTTCCAACCAAAACTAGGTACTATTAAGGCTCCAATCTGTGCGGTCAACATTAATCCGAGAGGGAAGATCATCTCATATAGCATGAAAAAGCGTCCGCGCCCATGTGCAACTGAAAGCTCATTTATGTATGTAGCTGCAACAGGAACTTCTCCACCTACCCCAATTCCTTGTATGAAACGAAAAAGCAGCAAAGCCTGAAAATTGCCCGCAAACACACAGGCGATACTCATTACAGACATCAAAAGAACCGTCCATTTCGCACTAAAAGTGCGTCCATATCGTTCTGCCAACCAACCGAAAAATATCGCACCCACTGCTTGCCCAAGATATCCGGAACCAATGAGAATCCCGATTTGACCAGGGGTCAATTTCCATAGACCGATCAATACTGGCAAAACGAATGCAAGGGACAATGCATCAAAAGCATCAAAAAACGTGGCTGATCCCATAATGATACGTGGTTTGAGGTGCCATCGCGAAAATGGAACGCTTTCCATACGCGTAATTAGTTGTGAAGCACGGCTCGATAAACTAGATCCTTCATGATGATGGTTAACGTCCTCAGAGATTTCTACTATTTCCTTGTTCAATTGTGTAGTCATACTACAATCCTCCTTATTAGGGGGTCATTCTACCAGAAATGAAAATTACCAAAGATAATTAACTTAATTCTATTACTTCAATAATTTTTAAAACCATCTGCAAAGACGTCAAATGCATGTAAGGGTTTCCATTAAAATATAAAACTTGCCAGACTCTATGTTCGATTCTTACTAGAGTCTGAAAGTTGAATTCAACTATTCTTAGGAGCAGCAGTAGTTGACCGATTAATATATTCCATTTTAAAGACGACATCTCTTTTTCTAATCTGCTTTCCGTTAATCATATCCGCCAGTATAGAAGTAGCTCTTCTTCCAATACCTACTAAATCTACATGAACGGACGACAAAGAGGGGGTGATAAAGTCTGAAATAGGAACATCATCTGCACCAACTACAGATAAATCTTCAGGTACCCTTAACCTAATCATGGCTGCTGCTTTAATTACACCTATTGCTAAATAGTCTGATGAGCATACAACTCCAGTAATTTTTCTGTGATTTTTTAAAAAGGCAGCCATCACTTTTGTTGCTTTGTACGCATCAAATTCATCGATTTCAAAAACATTTTCATGAGAATAATTTAATCCAAGTTCTAGAAGTGTACTTTTGTACCCATTTAAACACTTTACACTATGCATAGAGCTCATTGGTCCGTTAATAAACCCAATGTTTCTATGTCCCAGTTGATATAGAGCTGTTACCGCCTGTCTTATACCATCTTCGTCATCAGGACGGACACATGGAAACGGAGATTCTTCTAAATAACTGCCGACTACAACAATAGGCAATGCAATACTTTTAAGCCAGTCTAAACTCAGTTCCTCATTTCGAGGTGAAAACAGAATAACACCATCAACAGATTGAGTTTCTAGCAATCGTTTTTGCTGTAAAGATGTAAACGACATCAGCATATTGTAATCGGTTTGATCAATGCCTTTTGCAATACCTTCCAAAATGGTTGAAAAAAACGGGTTATTAAGAATAAATGAACCCCTTGGAACCACGACAGCAATATTTCCTGTTGTTCTTTTAACTAGACCTCTTGCTCCTAAATTGGGGCGATAATCCAATTCTTCAATCACTTTACGGATTCGTTCCGCTGTTTCAGCACCTACACCAGGCTTGCCACTTAAGACACGTGACACAGAAGCAATTGAAACACCCGCCTTAAGAGCTACATCTTTTATACTTACATTCACATTACATACCTCCGGGGTCAAGCGTATACATATCTATCATTATAAACTAGACCCTCCTCAATGCTAAAGAGTAGTGGTTGCAATTCCTGCAACCACTACAAATTTATTATGCTTTCACTTCATCTTTTAGCAAGCCTACTTTTAGTAAGCCTTGACGAATTTCTTCTTTTTCTTTTTCTGTTAGAGGTAAAACAGGGCGTCTAGCTAAAGAGCTGCTAATTAATCCACGTTGATACATCGCTTCCTTCATGCGTAAATGAGAAGTAGAGGAAGGCTCATCCATTTTATATACGGCATGTTTTAATTCAAAGATACGGTCATAGACAGCATTAGCGGCAACTAAATCCTG
Organism: Neobacillus sp. Marseille-Q6967; assembly: GCF_946151075.1. Classification (GTDB taxonomy): domain Bacteria; phylum Bacillota; class Bacilli; order Bacillales; family Cytobacillaceae; genus Neobacillus. The sequence continues at coordinate 715,128 of NZ_CAMGZB010000001.1, forward strand.
ATTTTTTACAGTTTTCACTAATTCTGCAATTAAATCCGGTACAAAGCAGCCAAAACCAACAAGTGCTCCATCAATGCCTTGAATTAATGTAGGTAGTAGATATTCGTCATGACAGGTTAAAAGTGAGCAATCTGGGGCATGCTTTTTCAACGCTCTAACATCTACTTCATATTGTGCCATATCTCTTTGACCCACTTTAAATGAAACAACATTTGGAATTTCAGCCATTTCTAATAATTGACTAGTAGTATAGGAGGTTTTTGTCCATGTTGGATATTGATGAACAACAATAGAAATGTTAATCGCTTCTGCAACGTCTTTAAAAAACTGAACAGGTGATTCTGGCTGCATGCCGAATCGCAACCAAGAATGTGGAGGCATTAACAGGATTCCTTCTCCTCCAGCTTTTTCTACTGCTTGGGCATGTTGGATGGCTTCGATCGTTCCCTCAGCAGATACACCGGAAATGACAGGAATACGGCCTTTTAATTCATCAGCAGCAATTCTTACAGCCTCCGCCCGTTCTTCAGGAAGCAGGGTCATAATTTCTCCAGTGTGTCCGTTTACAACAATACCATTGACTCCTTCATGGCTAGCGACCCAGCGAACTAATGCACGAAATCCCTGTTCATCGATTGAATAATCATCCTTAAAAGGTATAAGAACTGCTGGAAATACTCCGCTCCACTTTAATTTGTTTTTCATCACAAATTCCTCCTCAGTTAATGTTATATTTAAGTAAACGTTTACGTAATTTATATTAAAACGTAAACGTTTACTTGTCAATATATTTTGAAAATTAATTACATTTTTTAGTTTTAACCCTCTTTTTTTATTTTTTAACAAGAAAATAATTAATAATATGTCTTTTCCCTTTAGTAAACGTTTAAGTACTATGTAAACCTGTCCAATCATTTAAAATTTTTATATATCCAGAAATTCGGAACAACGTGGATAAAAATAATATAGAATTGTTTATTCGTTACAAAAAAAGAAAAAAGCAACGCCCTATGGGTTAGTTGCCTTCTTTTAAAATGAGTTGCGAGATACACTCGTACATACGATATCACATAACTTTTATAAAAAATAACAAAAGAGTTTTGATGATATAACCTTATGGCGAAATCTATCCCCATGGGGGATAAAGCCACCTACGTCCCTTCACCGGGCAGCGTTAACACCAAAATTTAGACCCTTAGTGAGCCACGGAAACCCCTGGCAGCATAATAAGATTCTGCTCCATTGTGATACACAAAGACAGTGTCGTAGCGACGATCACAAAAGATGGCCCCACCGAGTTTTCTAATATTAGCAGGTGTTTTCACCCAGCTCGATGTTTTAGTATCAAAATTTCCAAGTTTCTGCAGCTCCCGGTATTGTTCTTCAGTTAAAATCTCAATACCCATGTCAGCAGCCATATCCATAGCGCTATTTTTTGGTTTGTGTTCTTTCCTTGACTCCAGCGCTTCACAATCGTAACAAACACTTCTGCGGCCTTTAGGACTTTCAGCTGAACAATCATAAAAAATGAATTCACCCGTTTTTGTATCATGAACAATAACATCCGGTTCACCGCCAGTTGTTTCCATTTCATTAAGCGACCACAGTTTTTCAGTATTCGTTTCTAGCTTGGTTTGTACTTTAGCCCATTCGAATCCTTTATGGCGATTCATGTTTTTCTCGAAACGGGCTTTCAATATTCCGAGTATTTCTTCGCGTTGTTCAGATGACAACTTCCTTTTTTCATTTTTCATACTAAAACCTCTTCGTTAATATATTTAGAACTACTCTTTTTACTATATCAGCAATACTCAAGCCCATTAATCAATCATAGAATGCTCTTTTCTGATTCCTCTGACTTAAAACACATGAAACTATATGGTTAATTATCGCCTGTAATCCTTGATTTTTACTACTTATTTTCGCTTCAGCAGAGCAACTGTTTCGACGTGAGTGGTATGAGGGAACATATCAACCGGCTGCACTTCTAGTATTTTATATCCGCCGTCTTCTAAAATTCTTAAATCACGTGCAAGCGTGGCGGGATTACAGCTGACGTACACAACTTTTTTGGGTTTCATTTCAATGATGGTTTTCAGTAATGCTTCATCGCAGCCTTTACGCGGCGGGTCCACAACCAGGACATCTGCTTTGTTTCCGGCTTTATACCATTTCGGGATTATAATCTCTGCTTCCCCTGCTTCAAATTCCGCATTGGTAATCCCATTTAACTCTGCATTCTTTTTTGCATCTTCGATGGCTTCCGGAACCACTTCTACTCCAAAGACCTTTTTTGCCTTTTGGGCTAAAAACAAGGAAATCGTACCAATACCACAATAAGCGTCGATAACGGATTCTTCTCCGTTAAGTTCTGCATACTCTAGAGCCTTATCATAAAGTACCTTCGTTTGAACAGGATTTACCTGATAAAAAGACAATGCCGAAATTGCGAATTTAACATCGCCAATGTAATCATAAATAACTTCATTACCCCAAAGCACGGTTGTTTTTTCACCGAGAATGACATTCGTACGCTTCGAATTAACGTTATGTACAATGGATACTACTTTTGGAAGCCTTGCAACGATTTCCTCAACCAGCTGGGACATATTTGGGATATCCGCTGTTCTTGTAATAATGACGACCATTAACTCTCCCGTTTGGTTCCCATAACGGGCCATGATGTGTCGGAGGACACCTTTATGAGCCTCTTCATCATAGGCCGGAATTTTAAGTTCATCACAAATATCCTTTACAGTTTGAACGGCTTCATTGATATCTGGAAGCTGAATGAGACTTTCATTTGTATCGACGATTTCATGACTTCTTGGTTTAAAAAAACCTGCAATCAGTTTCCCGTCTTTTTCCCCGACCGGCACCTGTGCTTTATTTCGGTAGTGCCAAGGGTTGTCCATACCGAGGATTGGGTGAACCTTTACATCTTCCAGTTTCCCAATCCGGGTAAGCACCTGACGCACCTGATTTTCCTTGTATTTTAACTGTCCCTCATAGCTGATATGCTCAAGCTGGCAGCCTCCATATTTATGTGCTTCCTCTTTTGGGATTTCCACACGATAAGGGCTTTTTTCATAAAGCTCCACCAAACGTCCAAAACCATAGCCTTTATTCGCCTTAATGACTTTCACTTTTGCTTTTTCACCAGGCAGGCCGTTCGGAATAAATAAAGGATAGCCGTCAACCTTCGCTACTCCTGCGCCATCATGCGTTAAGTCTTCAAAAATAACCTCTATGTAATCATTCTTTTTAACAGGTATTGTTTTTGTCATCGTTTTCTTCCTTTTTCACTTTTTGACTAGAAAGATTGTATCATATAGACCAGCTGATTGCGAAATTGCCGGAAAACAGGTACTAAAAAAAATGTCAAAACAAATTTGTTTTCAAACATAACAAAAGTGTTTATGATTAAAACATACCTTTTGAAAGGAGTGGATACTGATGAAGACATTACGTACTCTCTCCTTTATATGGCTGCTTTCGTTCTTGGCATTTACAATCCTTCACGTTACCAATGCCCCCACTCATCCCCACCCTATTGACAAGGCCGTTTTCTTCCTTGATGATTGGAAGCTTGCATCTAACGGGGAGGAAGAGGAAAAGCATCTATTCTTTCCGCCAGTTTTTATTGAAGCTCTATTCCACATAGCAGCTATCGCCACCATACTCAGTTACCTTTCCAGCTGTGTCAAAAGGAGCATCATCTTCCTTACCCCAGTCTTCCATCAATCGAATTATGTGATTGTCTCTCCCAAAATGTAAAGTTTAAAAACTTACAAAGGGGAGGATCATATTATGTGGCTTCGATTTTTAATGATTGGTGTGTTTTCACTAACTGCTGCAGGCATGCTCACTTATCAAAGCATTGAAATTTATCATGCCTTTATTGATTACTTTAAACAAAAGTAATCACATATAACACGAAAGGCGTCCAAACCGGACGCCTTTTGTTTCTATTCTTTCATTGCTCGAACTTTTTCTTTTACTTCTTCAATATTCCTCATTTTGTTGTCCCAGCATTTTTGACTAAGGTCAACAGGGTATTCTTCCGGATTCATCGTCCGCTTATATTCATCCCAAAGCGCCACAAGATTTCGCTTTACATACTCACGGGATTCTTCCAAACATGGGATCTCATATACGAGTACCCCGTTCTTAAAAATATCCTCATGCAGCTCGCGTGCAGTAAAATTCGTTACAATTTTATTCAAATACGTATGGGTCGGGTGGAACATCCGCAGCTTCTTTTCCGGCAGCTTTTCATCTGCCATCGCGATGTAATCACCCTCTGCATGATGATTCGTATTGTTAATAATCCGATAAATCTTTTTCAGCCCAGGTGTCGTTACTTTTACCGGGTTAGAGGAGATTTTGATCGTGTCCTCCATGTTTCCATGTTCATTTTCAATGGATACGATTTTGTATACAGCTCCCAAAGCCGCCTGGTCATAAGCCGTAATTAACTTCGTACCGATTCCCCAGCTGTCAATTTTGGCTCCCTGCGCCTTCAAATGGAGAATGGTATACTCATCCAAATCACTCGAAGCGAATATTTTTGCATCCTTAAATCCTGCTTCATCCAGCTGTTTTCGGGCAGCTTTAGATAGATACGCCAAATCACCGCTGTCCAGACGGATACCGATAAAGTTAACCTTATTTCCCATTTCTTTTGCTACTTTAATAGCATTTGGCACACCTAATCGGAGTGTATCGTATGTATCCACTAAGAATACGCAATCCTTATGAGTTTCAGCATATTTGCGAAACGCCTCATATTCATCCTTATATGCCTGCACCATGGAATGGGCATGTGTGCCGGAAACCGGAATCCCGAACATTTTACCGGCTCTTACATTACTAGTTGCCTCAAAGCCGCCAAGATAAGCCGCTCTTGTCCCCCAAATGGCCGCGTCCATCTCCTGAGCACGACGGGAACCAAACTCCATTGCTACCTCATTTCCAACCACTTGCTTGATACGTGATGCTTTTGTCGCGATTAAAGTTTGGTAGTTAATGATATTAAGCAGCGCCGTTTCAACTAATTGCGCTTCCGCCAGCGGGGCATCAACACTAAGAATCGGCTCATTTCCAAAAACAAGCTCCCCTTCTCTCATCGAACGGATGGTGCCCGTGAACCGCAGCCCTTTTAAATAATCTAAAAAATCATCCTCGTATCCTACTTCATTTTTCAAATACTCTAAATCCTCGGCTGTAAAGCGAAAGCCTTGAATGAAATGAATCACTTTTTCCAAACCAGCGAAAACTGCATAACCGTTTCCAAATGGGAGCTTACGGAAGAACAGCTCAAAAACCGCACGTTTATTATGTATTCCATCTCTCCAATACGTCTCAACCATATTAATTTGGTATAAATCTGTATGGAGAGTCCAACTATCATCCTGATAAATGTGTTTCATCTTAAACCTCCGAAACTGGTTTTTCAACATATTAACCAATTTTATCACTTTAACCCTTATTTAACCATAGCCCCCAGTGATTGTTCAAAGTGGCCTAGCGCCCATACATGGCCATTTGGATTGAAAGAAGCAACGGCCTCTTTGTAAACTACAATCTTAAAACCGCGATTATAAGCATCTACCGCAGTATGAAGAACGCAAATATCTGTGCAAACACCGACAAGATGAACCTCGGTAATCCCGCGCTCTCGTAATTTGATTTCAAGGTCCGTGCCGGCAAAAGCCGAATAGCGTGTTTTATCCATGAAATGAACATTTTCACGATCGCTGTTTGCTTGGTAGACTTCGCTTAACGCACCAAACAAGTCCCTCCCAGCGGTCCCGCGGATATTGTGCGGCGGAAATAGCATCGTCTCCGGATGGTACTTATCACCTTTATCATGCACATCAATGGCAAACACAACATAATCTCCATTCTCAATAAATTCTTTGGTTAACTCCACAATCTTTCCCTCTATTTCCTGCCCCGGCTTCCCACAGGTAAGTGCTCCTGCATCATGCACAAAATCATGAGTATAATCGATATTAATCAAAGCCTTCATCATTCATCCGCTCCCTATTCATTACTTTTTTTCATTATAATCCTTCTTCTCGATAGGTAACAAATTCCAGGTTTTATATAAAAAAAAGCACGTCCCTTTTCGGTACGCACTTATCGACTAGCTATATCTCTTCCCCGGTTCCCAATCACTTGGTTTGTCGTTTGGCCGGATATCCTCAATTGGTACAAATACCTCTAAATGACGGTATAGATTTTCGAATTCCGCCGGGAGCAGCCCGCCAAATTCGCCATCGAGATTTAATTGAACCTTTTCCTGCGAATTTATCTTAATACGACTCGCTTGCGTATAGATCACATTCGGATCATTCACATGTTCTCCACGGATCGCCAGCGTAGCAATCCGAATAAACTCCGCCAAATTGGTCTTCTTCAATATTAACAACGAAAATAATCCATCATTAATTGAAGCATCCGGTGCAATCCTTTCAAAACCGCCGATGGAATTTGTGAGCCCCACAAGGAAGAGCATTGCTTCTCCTTCAAAAAGCTTTCCATCATATTCGATGCTTAATTCCGTTGCTTTAATGGACGGAAGCATTTCCATACCCTTTAGATAATAAGCAAGCTGACCAAGCATTGTTTTTAGCTTACTTGGAACTTCGTATGTTAACTCGGTAATCCTGCCGCCGCCAGCAATATTAATAAAATAGCGGTCATTAATCCTCCCAATATCCATAGGGATACGGTCACCCTTTGTAATGATATCTACTGCTCCTAAGATATCTCTTGGAATATGGAGGGCACGGGCAAAATCATTCGTCGTTCCTGCCGGGATAATACCAAGTTTCGGACGGAACTCCTGCTCAGCCAGCCCGTTCACAACCTCATTAATCGTCCCGTCGCCTCCGGCTGCAATAACCACGTCATATTGCCGCTCCACAGCAATCCTAGCAGCATTAGTTGCATCACCTGCACCCGTCGTCGCATGACAGGAAGCCTCATAACCAGCAATTTCTAGTTTCTCTAGTATCTCTGGAAGATGGCGCTTAAGAATTTCCCGTCCAGAGGTAGGATTATAAATTAGTCGTGCTCTTTTCATCAATCTCATCATCCTATTTTTATGAAATCAATCCATGGTTTTTAAAATACTCTTCTATATTCTACCAATTAATAGATAGGCATACAATTTTTAAAAATCCACAAATCCTATTTTACCCTGTTTACTATCGTCTACTATCATAACGTTTTTTTATTTTTTTGCAAAAAATAAGATATGATTTTTAATTCGTAGTATTCAAGCTGACATAATGGGTATTGATGATATTGATTTGATACTTTCCTTCTCCCGACTGATAAACGGCGTTTCGCTCCACCCCTTCCATACCATTAGGATCTCCCTTTTCCGTAACCTGCCAGGTTCCATCTTTCCCCCTTACCTCACCCACACCTACAGCTGCGATTTTCACATTGTTCGCCTCATTCATTTCTATATCCAGTGAAGAAACGTTATCGATGCTCCAATTGCTTTCTAGTGCCCGTGGTTTCAAAGAGACTTGATTTCCATTTCCAATCACTTCAAGCTTTACATTGTTAGGGATTAAAATCGTTGCCGCCACTTCCTGCTGAGCATAAAAGGGGCCCACTTCATTTGGTAAAGTCTTCACATTCACGTAAAGCGTATCGCCCTTTTGCGTTGCCGAAACAAAATCATCTGCAGTCTTAATCAACTTTTCCTTTTTTACTGTCTGCGCCCGGTAGGTACCAAACATTGAAACTTCCCTTGCTTCTGTTGCCTCAATTGTCATTTGATAGCCGGTTGTTCTTAACACAACTCTCTTAACCTCTTCGTTTACTGGATAAGAAAAAGCAGGCAATTCAAAGGACCGTTCCTCCCGGGCCACCACTTCCTCTACCTTCCCAATGACTCCCGTCGTGCTTAAAATCGCCAGCATAATCCCGAACATCCCCAATACACCCACAAAGAATATGCTGAGTAAATCATATTTTAATACCGGCTTTTCCTGTCGTGAAAAGTATAGATAAAGGAGAATCTCCGCTCCTAACACAATTAACAAAATCGGCCACCATGCTGTAAGCACATGGACCAAATTAGACCCGAAAAACCTCGATAGAAAAAGGAAGAGGCCCAGGAAAATTAGCGAGGCCCCCATCGAAACCGTTCCAACACGCCATGTCCTCATACCTGCTCCACCTTTCCTTTTCTAAAAAGGAACCCAATTTCCGCTCCGCTCAAGATAACCCCCGTCAGTTTGTTTCCCCATTTCTTCATGACTTTTTCTCCTCCCTCTTCCTTTTGTTTCCGGATAGAAGCTTTAGTCCTCCGCCAATTAACAGCACACAGACTAGCCCTGTCTGGAAGTATCTAGATATCCAATACATAAGATCTACTTGAACGATGTTAGCCAGCATTGGAGCCAAAACAGGGACTAGAACGTTCATCATTAAGTAATACAACCCCATCAGGATAAGGCCAATCCCCACCCACTTCTGGTGATTGATGAAGTAAGAAATAATCGGAACATCTTCGATTTCCTCATCACCATATTTGGATACCTTCTGAATCGCATCAAAAAAGCTATAAAACCAGATAATCGGGATTAAGAATAAAAAGATTCCTAATCTCAAAACATCCAAAATATAAATGGAAAACAGAAACGCAGCCATAAGTTGAATACCACGGCGCTGCAGTCCGATGTATAAGTGCCCCGCTCCTGGAAAGATCGATAGGAATGTTGCAATTGCCTTGCTTTTCTTTCCGTCAGGACGCCGAGTTTCAAAGTCCTGAAATATGGTTTTATCAATTAACTCTTCACCACGCTGCTTCTTATTTAACTGTTGCACGGCATCAAAGAAACCATATACCCAAATGATTGGAAGTGCGGCCAAGAAAACAAGAAACTCCCCACGGTGACTTAGAGCCGTGACAAAGATGACCATAACACCAAGACCTAAAAAAGCTGCTAATAAGGTTAACCCGCGGTTCATTAGTCCAAGCTGAAAATGCCCCAGCCCTGGAATAAACGAAAGCACTATGGTGTAAAACCGTTCAGAGTCTTGTGCTGCCTGCGATTGTTGATCATCCGGCAAATTTGCCTTTACAGCCTTTTTCTGTTTTGAAATCTGAACTCCTAAATCAATAAAACTGATTAAGTAAATTAAGATGCCTGTAAAAAAGAATAGTATCGCAAATTCCTCATTATTGGTGAATAAGGCAATCACCGTAACGAAGGCTAAACCGACCACAGACAAGAGATAGAGCACACCACGGAACATATTTCCGAAATAGATATGTCCAAGGCCTGGAAACAGCGATAAGGTTAATGCCTTTGTTGAATTTTTCATTTCTTATTTACCTCCTCTTTTACTTCTAATGAATCCATCCAAGCAAATGTTTTATCAATCACACCTTCTGTAACAGAAGGTCTTCTTTCCTTCATACCGGGCCCTTCTACCGAACTTGCATAGCTTGCTAAGAATTGGAACACTCCTGAAAATGTCAACAACAGTGTAGCTGCGGCTGCAAGCAGATAATGAAAAGCAGCATGCTGATAGAACGGCTTTTTAGATTTTGCTAATTGAGGCTGTAATTTTTCCTCCGCCATTCTTTGTTCTTTTACCCCGGCCATTACAAGATCAGTAAAATCAACCTCATTTGTTAGAATTGGAAGTGATGATTCATGTGCTCCTACAGCCTGTAAATAATGCTCAAGACATTCATCACAGGCATACAAATGACTTTCGTATTCCTCGCGGAGTTTCTCATTGATATCGCCTTGAACGTACAATAACCACTCATCATAAGGATAATGCTTCATGAAAAATCGTCCTCCTTCCAATTCTTTTTCATCCAATGCCGTGCCCGGTAAAGCTTCGTTTCAATCGTCTTCACCTGAACCTTTTGTTCCTCGGCCATCTGTTGATAACTTTTTTCAGCTATATAAAAACCGTAAATGACATCCCGATAATTATCAGGGAGCTCGTTTAGCCTTTTTCTGATCAGCTTACGGCGCTCATTCTCAATCAATTCTTTTTCAACGCCGTCCTTCGGAGTTCCAAGCGCCTGCTGCTCCAAAGCCTCGACCACCTCTTCCTTTCTTCTCGCCTGCTTTCTTTTTATATCAATCGCATGATTAACGGCTATCCGTGTCATCCATGTTTTAAACCCTTGGTTTTCATATCGGGAGAGAGAGGTATAAATTTTGATAAATACTTCCTGGGCAGCATCTTCTGCTTCCTTTTGGTCGTGAAGAACAGCAAAGACGGTCCGGAACACATCATTGCGGTACTTCTCAACCAAAAGCCGGAAAGCATGGTCATTGCCGTCCAATACTTTTTCGATTAAAACTGAATCACTAATCGCTCTCTCCCCCCTTTCTCTTCTGACTTACACAAAAATAGACGATAAGCTATTCCATAACCCCTACACTTTTTTTCAAAAAAAATAAAAGAGGATCAAGTCCTCTTTTATTTTCACTGTGTAATTCGTAAAATACAAACATTGCATTCATGTGGAATGGAGTATGGCTCCAGATCCGGTAATGAATCAGATAAATCCAGAAGTGCTTTTTGTCGCACCTCTGGGTTTAAACCTGCCATCCACGAAATCGATTCTACCCGCTCGATCCATTCTTGTTTTGAAAAATTGATAGAATAATTAAGTTTATAGAAATCCCTTAATTCAAAACCACTCTGCTGCCATTCTAGAAACCACTCAACTGGAAATCCGTTTATCCTCTGCCTTGAGTCGGCTTTGGACCCTGCCGGCTTTAATTCCCCATCCACATAACGGGTTAATACCCCGAACGTTTTTTCAACTACTGTGGTTTCAGATAAGAAACCAGAATCAATGATGATGAGAGTACCGTTTGTTTTTAAAATTCTTTTTACCTCATCGAGCGCTTCTTGGCGGCCGAACCAGTGCCAGGCACGCATAACGGTTACGTAGTCATATTTGGAGTCGGGTAAACCGGTTGCTTCAGCTGGACTCTGTACATAAGGAATTGTATAGTTTTTCAACGAGTTTAAAGCTTTTGCCTGTTCAAGCAGTTCTTTTGATGGGTCCACTCCCACAACATCTGCTTTTCTCATGGCCATTTTTCTTGTGAACGCACCTGTTCCGCAGCCAATATCCGCCACTTTTTTTCCATCGAAAAAAATCCCGCGAACAAACAGGCTCTCCATTAAAGAACTGGGAATATCCTCTCTTGACTGAGCATAACTTTTAGCAACTTGGCTAAAATCAACTTGTTTCATGCCAGAAGTCCCCTTTTGAATTTACTAAATATTTAGACTCTAACAAAATAATACCATTAAGTTATGGTAAAATGCTATTGATGGAGAAGATATCCTAACAAAGGAATGATACTTATGTTCTGGCTGCTGCTTCTTGCTTCTTATCTTATTGGAAGTATTCCAACTGCCCTCATTGTGGGCAAGCTGTTTTTTGATGTCGATATCCGGGACCATGGGAGTAAAAATCCCGGAGCAACGAATACGTTAAGGGTACTTGGCAAAGGATGGGCCATTTTCGTTATGCTAGTAGATGTTGCAAAAGGTGCTGTTGCGGCCGCCCTGCCACTAGTATTCAATCTTGATGCAGAACCGCTTTATTTTGGTCTGATGGCGGTGGTGGGACATTGCTTCCCGATTTTCGCCGGCTTCCGCGGTGGAAAAGCGATTGCTACTACAGCCGGAACGTTAGCCATTGTAAATTTCCCTTTGCTGGTTGTAGCCTATGTAACCTTCTTTACTGTCATCTTTTTATCAAAATATGTATTTTTCGGATCTATTTCGGTAGGACTTAGCTTATTCATTTATTCTTTAGTTTCTTCTAATCATGATTTTGAGCTTATTTTTTTCTTATTTACATTATTTTTACTTTACCTGCACCGTTCTAATATCCGAAATCTGATTCTTGGTATTGAGCCGAAAATCAATGATAAAAATTTGATCAATGACAGAATTCCGCCAAAAGGCGGCGGGATTAAAATGTAATTAAAAAAGTACCCTGTAGAATAGACACTAAAAACGTCACCTATTGGGTACTTGCTTTATATTATTGTTCTTAAGCATTTTCACTATTTTTTTCATTCAATGACACAACCGAAGAATTTAAAGAAGATAGATCCCAAACTTCCAATATTTCAGAAGCTACTCTGTCCCATGTATATCTTGATACAGCCAGTTCTCTTCCTTTTATCCCCATCTCCTTCATGAGTGCTCTATTTAATAAAAGATCTGATATTTTTTCTTCAAAACAACGTGGATCTAATGGATCCTCTACCACCAGACCGTTTTTTCCTAAAAGAATTACTTCAGGGTTACCTCCTCTTGCTGTTGTGACGATTGGTAGACCAGCCGCCATCGCTTCATAATGAACCCTTGCTAATGGTTCCTGCCAAATTGAAGTACAAACAAATAAATCTGCAGCAGCAAACCAATTTTGGGTTTCACCCGGTGCAACAAATCCTGTATTTACTACTGGGATTTCTAATCTTTTGGCCAATGCTCTTACATAGGCAACATAATCAGTTACATGATTCTGACTAAACCAATTACTTCCTACTATAACTAAGGCGAGATCATTAAATTTTTTTGAAAGTCCTGGGATTGCTCTTATTAATCTATCAACTCCTTTATTATGAGAAAGCCTTCCTGTGAATAATATAACTGTTTTATTCTCTAAACCGTACTTTTTTCGAATTTCACTGCGTACTTTTTGCATTTTAGGATTGTCCCCCGGTAAAAACCGCTCAATATCAATCCCAGAGTAAATAGTCCGTATCTTTGACCCGGATTGGGGATATAACTTTTTTATTACGCTTCCAACATAATCACTGACTGTTATAATAGTTGAAACTTCTTCTAATGCAGCACTAGCCTCTTCGGGCGGAATTTTGTCATGGTTAAACATATCATTGTGCATACTGAGGACAATCTTAGCATGTGGGGCAGCTTTTCGAACTGGAAGGACTAGACGGGGTCTATTAAATATATGAATAAGATCGAAGTCATTTACTTCAAGATAACGGCAAACCTCTTCTTGATAAACTTTAAATATGATCCCTGGGACACGTACATAGCGAATTCCATTCACTGATTCCTCGTTAACGAGTGACGAATGCTGAATCCCTAATACCGTTATATCATGAATTTTACTTAAATACGGCAGAGAACCGGCTATATAAGTTTGAATGGCACCGCCGAGCACTGGTGGAACTGGAAGCTTTTCCGTACATATCATTAATATTTTCATTTTATTTTTTGGCCCTCCAATCATTTTTTATTTCTTCTAACACCGGCCATTTGGTTTTGTCGATTTCAACAATTGTATTAATTAAAACTGCTGTTTTGTCATTTAAAAATAATTCTGGTTCATATACCATTGCTTTAACATCTTTATATAATTCATTTGGCATCGACAAATCTATCAGCAATAGCTCATATAATGGATTGGAAATCGGGTTTGCCTCATGATATGCCTCAATTATCTGTCTCACCCAGGTTGTATCCCACCGGCCTAAAATAACCATTGCGTGACTTATCAACTTTCTCAGGTCTCGAATAGAAATGTCATAACCTACTCCATCGAGGTCAATAATCCACATTCCATCTTTGCTCATTTGGCCATTTCCCCAGCCGTAATCCTGATGCACTAAGCCCCAGTATTCATTCCCTTCTTTCATCAATTCAAAGTAACTGGATGAATTTAAACTCTCTAAGCCTTTTACTGCTTGTTGTTGAAATTGATCAATTACATTAAGCAACGGGTCACTGGCAGGCATCTCATTATAGGCCATTGCAATCGTTCGAAACCAATCCATTTTTCGAATGATTTTTTGATAGTATTTTGGCCATTTGTGCAGTCTTGATGCTATCTCTGCTTCTGGTGGAGGAACATAGCCTTTGCTCAAACGGTGAAATTCTCCAATAGCATTTGAAAGCTTTTTTGCCCCCTCTAAATCTTTAGAAGCATGTACTAATGGTTCAATCCATTCAGCCACAAACCAGAGTTTTCCGCCAGCCTCAACATATAAATTCCCTTTCTTTGTCTTTACAATTGGCGGCACCCTTGCTTCTTTTACATTTGCTAAATATTCCTGAGCAGCTATGGAGAACAAGCTTCTGGTTGGTCTTCTGTGCAATAATTTTAAACTTTTAGGTCCTGAACTTGTGTCCAGCTTCCAAATAGCTCCTCCTTTAAAAGGTTTGGTAGACATCACTTGCATTGACTTCACTGTAAAATCGTAATTCTGAACAACTTCTTCTGCCATGTTAATGATATACTCCGGGACAAAGTTTTTTGGAGTTTGCTCATTAATTCCCCAAGCCACAATTGAATTTTTTTCCATTTAATCCCTCCTAAAAATTTTTCGAAAAGAAGTTCGTCTTTATAATTAAATTATGTCTTCGTAATAGTCTTGTATAGTGCAACTTAATTAGTGTCTATTCACTTTTAGAGAATATAACTTACCAACAACTGGACTTCGCTTTTTTACTGTGTATGGACCATGGGGCAGACCGGATATGGCCATTTTATATTTACAAAAGCCATTATGAGTGGAGAGCCCGTTCAAATATTTAATCATGGAAAATCGAAGAATGGTTCAAATATTACTATAGAACTAAATAGGTTTGAAAAATAAAAAAGCGGGCGTCGTTTAATGACACCTGCTTTACTTTATCTGTTCACATAAAAAATATGTTATCGATAATCCAGCGATATTTTATTTAAATAGAACTTTCGTTATGCTGTCAGCAACCGTCTGCCAAATTCCTGTATCGGTTTGATAAGCATGACCAAGCCGCTTGTACAATGCCAACTGCTTTTCTTGGAAATCCGGTGCTTCCTTATCCGGAAGTGCAGAACGGCCCTTTTCGACCATTGCCTGCATTTCAGGTGCTCTCGGCCCCCAAACGCCAACTTCATTACCATCCTGATCGATAAAAATAAAAATCGGAATCGCCCTTGATGTACCGTTCGTCAAGTATTGATCCATTAACTCAAGGTTTTGATCCCTTAATACGAAGCGCACCTCCATACCCGCGGCTTCAGCTATTCTTAACAATACCGGATTGTTAAGCATTGCATCTCCGCACCAATCCTCTGTTAGAACGATAGCCCGTAAACCTTTTGAGGTTAACACATCCAGCTTAGCATGATCCTCAACCTTTAAGGAAAACTGGTTATAGATGCTGACCATCTCTTCTTTATTTCGTGTCATAGATGCTATGTACTCATCTTTTGTTAAACCCTTTTCAAACCATGCATTTAAGTCCATGAAATACCACTCCTTTCATTTACTATTATCTTAATGTTTTTACCACCCTCTTACAAACAAAGGAGCTTTCACATGTTTCAATTATTATATTACTAGCATTTTTTTCTATCTAATAATAGTAATAAATTCACGATTGATATGATAAAATGTTATTGGTAGAATATTTTCTATATGAGGAATATTTTCATAAATTATTCCTACGATAATTAAGGGGGAAATCATATGACCAATGAAACTCTACAGTTGGTCTCGATTGGGCTTTACCTTGCCATGATGCTTTTCATCGGCTGGTATTCTTATCGAAAAACGAGTAATCTAACGGATTACATGCTAGGTGGAAGATCGTTAGGACCTGCAGTAACCGCGTTAAGTGCTGGCGCAGCTGATATGAGCGGCTGGCTGTTAATGGGCTTGCCTGGGGGAATTTATGTAACCGGTTTAGCAGACGCTTGGATTGCGGTTGGTTTAACCATTGGCGCCTATCTAAACTGGTTATTAGTTGCACCGCGCCTTCGCTCTTACACCCAAGTGGCAAACGATTCGATTACCATTCCAAGCTATCTCGAGAACCGTTTCAAAGATAAATCTAAATTACTTCGTATTGTATCAGGTATTGTTATTCTTATTTTCTTTACTTTCTATGTTTCATCTGGTTTAGTATCTGGAGCAGTCTTTTTTGAAAGCTCTTTTGGTACGAGCTATCTTACAGGTCTTCTCATTGTTGGCGGTGTTACCATTGGCTATACCTTATTCGGCGGATTCTTGGCCGTAAGTTATACCGATTTTATCCAAGGCTTAATGATGCTGATTGCCCTGCTGCTCGTTCCGGCGATTGGTATCTTTACCGTAGGCGGTCCGGCAGAAACGTTTGATACCATTCGTACCGTTGATCCAACCTTGCTTGACTTCTTTAAAGGAACTACAACGTTAGGAATTATTTCAGCAATGGCTTGGGGACTTGGTTACTTCGGCCAGCCGCATATTATTGTACGCTTTATGGCGATTACTACTGTCCAAGAAACAAAAAGTGCCCGCCGGATTGGAATGGGCTGGATGATTTTCTCCCTAATCGGTACCATTTTTACCGGATTCATCGGGATTGCTTACTTCCATAATAATCCTGGACAAGTTCTAGAGAACCCGGAAGCTGTATTTATTGAACTAAGTCAGATTCTGTTCCACCCGTTATTTGCCGGCTTTGCCTTGGCGGCAATTCTTGCGGCAATCATGAGTACGATTTCTTCACAGCTGATTGTAACTTCTTCTGCACTGGTAGAAGACTTATACAAAGTGGTTATGAACAAAAAAGCCTCAGATAAACATCTGGTTTTCTTAGGAAGAATGGCTGTACTTCTTGTAGCTGTAGTTGCAGCTATCCTTGCTCTTGATCAAAACAGCACGATTTTAGACCTTGTAGCTTATGCATGGGCAGGGTTCGGAGCTGCCTTTGGACCAGTTATTCTTTTAAGCTTATTCTGGAAAAAGACAACCAACTGGGGAGCACTTTTCGGAATGATTGTCGGCGCTGTTACCGTTATTGTTTGGAAAAACTTAGGCCTTGGCGAAACTTTATACGAAATCGTTCCTGGCTTCATCTTAAACCTTATCGTTACCATTGTTATCAGTTTGATTACTTATAAGAAAAATGATGAGATTGAAAGAGAATTCGAGGAAAGTGTTCGTTTATTAAAACAAAAATAATAAGGAAGGCAGTCCGGAAGCCATTTCCGGGCTGTTTTTCTTTTTAATCAATCGTTTGATTAAAAGTGCCCCTAAGCCTGATACTATAGGGTTTTCTTTTTAAAAACAGTAGAATTTTGTCACTTAACTAATCGTTTGATTAAATATGCATTTTAGCAATGTATCAGAAGGGTTTTGCTCATTCCTTCGGATAAAAGCTGTCAAATCATCGCTAGGATTAGACTGATTTGTTGTCGAAAAGTACGTGGGTACAACAACTCGACAACAAACTACATTCAATCCACTAATCAATCGTTTGATTGACCTTGCTTAAGGTTCCATGAAATAAAGGTTCACTAATAAAAAAAGGGTAGATATTTGTCTACTAATCAAACGTTTAATTAAAACCTAGTAAATCCCTTATTAATAAAGGACTTTCCCGGGAAATTTCAAAAAAAGAATGTCGAAGATTGCTTCGGTATTTTCTACATAAAAAGCCGGCAGATTAGATTCCTGCCGGCTCTCACATTATCGTTTGCTTAACTCCTGCTGGAGCAGTTTATTTACAACTTGCGGGTTTGCCTGTCCTTTTGTAGCTTTCATCAGCTGCCCTACAAGGAAACCAACAGCTTTATTTTTTCCATTTTTGAAGTCTTCGACTGATTGCGGATTCGCATCTAGGACCTCAGAAATAATTTTTAGAAGCGTGCCCTCATCCGAGATTTGCACAAGTCCCTTGTCTTTCACGATTTGTTCTGCATCGCCGCCGTTTTCAATCAGCTCTTTAAATACGGTCTTAGCTATTTTAGAAGAGATCGTTCCATTTTCAATCAGTTTAATCATTCCTGCTAAGCCTTCTGGTGTTAACGCAACCTGGTCTAGTTCTTTTCCTTCTGAATTCAGGTATCCGGAAACATCACCCATTAACCAGTTGGATGCGAGCTTTGCATCGGCCCCTGCCCCAACCGTTGCTTCAAAGAAATCAGCCATCTCTATTGAAACGGTTAATACTTTCGCATCATAGACAGGTAATCCGAGTTCCTCCACATAACGCTTTTGACGTTGGTCTGGAAGTTCTGGAATTTCAGCACGAATCCGCGCTTTCCACTCCTCATCAATATACATCTCAAGTAAATCAGGTTCAGGGAAGTAACGATAATCATCCGATCCTTCCTTCACACGCATCAACAAGGTCTTTCCAGTAGCTTCATCAAAACGGCGGGTTTCCTGATCAATGACACCGCCGGCAAGAACCACCTCACGCTGACGCTTTTCCTCATATTCCAAGCCTTTACGGACAAAATTGAATGAGTTCAAATTTTTCAACTCAGTCTTTGTACCGAATTCTTCCTGGCCGACAGGGCGAATGGAGATATTCGCATCACAGCGGAGCGACCCCTCTTCCATTTTACAATCGGAAACACCAGTATATTGAATAATGGATTTTAATTTTTCTAAATAGGCATAGGCTTCGTCAGGAGTACGGATATCCGGCTCGGAGACGATTTCTACAAGCGGTGTTCCCTGGCGGTTATAGTCAACAAGTGAGTACCCATTACCATGAGTTAGCTTTCCTGCATCTTCCTCCAAGTGAATTCTCGTAATTCCAATCCGCTTTGTATAGCCATTTACTTCAATTTCAATCCAGCCATGTTCCCCAATCGGCTGGTCAAACTGAGAGATTTGATAAGCTTTTGGATTATCTGGGTAAAAGTAGTTTTTTCGGTCAAATTTTGTATGGGTCGCCACCTGGCAATTTAAAGCCATTGCTGCCTTCATACCGAATTCTACTGCTTTTTTATTGAGAACAGGTAATACACCGGGATAACCTAGATCAATAACAGTGGTATTCGTATTGGGCTCCGCACCGAAATGATTTGGACTTGCGGAAAAAATCTTTGATTCCGTTTTTAACTCAACATGGACCTCGAGTCCAATGACTGTTTCAAATTCCATCGTTTTTTACACCTCCTACAATTCCGGTTTTTGTTTATGAAATTCTGTAGCCTGCTCAAACGCATGAGCCACACGATAAACCGTTGCTTCATCAAAATGCTTACCGATAATTTGTAAGCCAAGTGGCAATCCGCTGTCAAAACCACATGGAACAGAGATTCCCGGTACACCAGCAAGATTGACTGGTATCGTTAAAATATCGTTCACATACATCGTTAATGGATCATCAATTTTTTCGCCAATTTTAAACGCCGGAGTTGGCGTAGTTGGTCCAATAATAACGTCATATTTTTCAAATACATCCTCAAAGTCCTTCTTGATTAAGGAACGAACTTGCTGAGCTTTTTTATAGTACGCATCATAGTAACCAGAACTTAATGCAAACGTACCGAGCATAATCCGGCGCTTAACCTCCGGACCAAAACCTTCGGCCCTTGTCTGCTTATATAAATCGATTAAACTTTCAGCATTTGGTGTCCGGTAACCATAACGGACTCCATCGAAACGTGCTAGGTTAGCAGATGCTTCAGATGAAGAAAGCAAATAGTAAGTTGCCAAGGCATATTTAGAATGTGGAAGAGAAACCTCTTCCCAGACAGCCCCTAATTTCTCCAGAACCTTCAATGCATCTAATACCGATTGGCGAACGGTTTCACTTACACCCTCACCAAGGTATTCTTTCGGTACAGCGATTTTCAACCCTTTAATATCACCTGTTAAGGCACTCACAAAGTTTGGTACCTCAACATTGGCAGAAGTTGAATCCATTGGGTCTAACCCAGAAATGGCCTGCAGGAGGTAAGCATTGTCCTCAACCGTTCTTGTAATCGGACCAATTTGATCCAATGATGATGCAAACGCGACTAATCCAAAACGGGAAACACGCCCATATGTAGGTTTTAATCCGACGACACCACAAAAAGAAGCAGGCTGACGAATGGAGCCCCCCGTATCGGACCCTAATGAAAACAACACTTCACCAGCAGCCACGGAAGCAGCTGATCCGCCTGAAGAACCTCCTGGCACTCGATCAAGATTCCACGGATTGCGTGTCTTTTGAAATCCGGAATTTTCGTTGGAGGATCCCATCGCAAACTCGTCCATGTTTAACTTGCCAATTGTTACCGTTTCAACCTGCTGGAGCTTTTGGATAACAGTAGCATCATAGATTGGGTCGAAATTTTCTAGAATCTTACTTGCACAGGTTGTCCGAAGTCCTTTCGTGACAATATTGTCTTTGATACCAATCGGCATCCCAAACAACAAGCCTTCAGGGGAGTTGGCACTAAGCTTTTCATCTAGAGATTGGGCCGTTTTCCGCGCCCGTTCTTCATCTAACGTTAAAAACGCCTGTACTTTATCCTCAACTTGAGAGATTCGTTTATACGATTCCTCTACAAGGTCTGTTACTTTGAGTTCTTTTTTATGTAAAAGTTCATGGAGGTCCGATACTTTATAATCAAATAAACTCACCTTTGTTTACACCCCTTACTCCCCTATAATTGCTGGTACTTTTATCTGGCCATCTTGATGGTCAGGAGCATTCTTTAATACTTCCTCACGCGGCAGCCCCTTTTGCGGAACATCCTCGCGGAATACATTTTTCATATCAAATACGTGGTATGTCGGCTTTACATTTTCCGTATCCAGCTCATTTAACTGTTCCGCAAATGTAATAATCGCGTCCAATTCCTTTGTAAGCTTCGCTGCCTCTTCTTCAGTAATGGCTAATCGTGCCAGATTTGCAACATGCTTAACCTGCTCATTCGAAATTCTTGTCATTTGATTTCCCTCCCAACCATTTTCAAAGTTGTTTTAATATTGATAATATCAAACTTTTCCGCTTTACCGCAATGATTCATCATCAGTATGGGCAAGAGAACCTTTTTACTTTCGTTTTTTCTTCGGTCTTTTGAAAAAATAATACACTCTTATTGGTATGTATCCTAAAATTCCTCCCAAAGTATTCAAGATTAAATCATCTACATCAAAGCTTCCAAATTCAAAGACCAGCTGAAGGACCTCAAAGGTTAGACTCAAGCTTAAGGTTGCAAGGGTAATAGATTTTAGATTTAAGAACTTCTTTGACAAGAGTGGTAAAATAAACCCAAATGGTGCAAACCCGATCACATTCCCGACGAGGTTTTCAATCTTGATACCGGTATTAAGATCGGCAAGGAATAAATAAAAATAGATGGTTTTGAAAGGCACAAAGTTGTTCGAGCGCCAGAAATATTGATTACTAGTAAAATTAAATTGGTGAATTTCAGATAATGGAATATATTTAAATAAAATTAATTTTGTCAAAATTGCCAGGTAAAGGCAAAGGATTAAAAATAAAACAGATTTATTCAAGATTTTCATTTGTTTCTACTCCAAATTTTTTCATAACAAAATAACCATATCATACGATACGGGAATCTTCTAACAAAAAGGGGAAATTAGAATGGCGGAACATCAATTTTTTTTAAAAGCCCGTTGGCCGGGACTTCGGAACGATGTTGGGGAAATTGAAGCTGGGAAATTGCAAACAAAAGTTTCAATTCCTCCTGAAATGGACGGACCAGGCGTGGGGACTAATCCGGATGAAATGCTGCTCGGTGCTGCAGCAACCTGTTATATTATTACGCTAGCCGCGATGATGGAGCGAAGCCGTTTACGGAAGCAAGACTTAACCATGGAATCTGAAGGAATCGTCGATGTTACAAAGGGCGTTATCACATATAAAAAAATCATCCACCGGCCGCACATTGTGTTACTTGCTGATGCATCTGAAAAGGATGTACTTTTAGCCGAAAAGCTGGCTAAGAAAGCTGAAACCTCTTGTATGATTAGCCGGGCAATTCAAGGGAATGTCGAAATTGTTTTAGAAACCCGGGTGGAACGCTCAGCGGGGGCATAATTTCAGCCCTGCCATATAAAAAGCAGTTCGAATCACTGATGGTGACGAAACTGCTTTTTTGGTTACCGTTTAAAAATTTTTGCCAAGAGGCCTTTACTCTTTTTGGCTTCGGTATAGGTCGTAACCTTTTTGGTTACATAAATTTCTTCTTTGTCAATCGCGTAATCCATCGCTAAAATTAAGCCAATCTCGGTATTGTGCTCATTGTTGGTAACGATGGTATGCTCCAGATTATATTTAGCTGCTAGCTTCACGTATTTCGATAGGCTTTCATACGGAATATTTCCATTTAAAAATAAATGAGCGTTCGGATTTTTCTGCATCTCTTGCTCCACTTGGGGGTAAACTCCTTTTTCTGCTACTTGGCCTCTTTTCAGCGCAATGATAATTCGTTCCCTTAGCGTACCTAAAAACTCCCGCCTCTCTTCCGGCTTGGTTTCCAATGGGCCATGTATTCCCTGTTGAAGGATATCCTCAACATTTGGCTTTTTCACTCAGATCAACTCCATTAAAAGGGCTACTATTATGTATGATAATACCCTAAAAAACGTTCATATCCAAAAAAGACTTTCATAATCAGTCTCTATGTGACCACTTTCCGATTCCCACATTCATTTTAGTCACGTAAACCATACTAAATTAAAACAAGAACCCCCCTCTCCGTGCCGGAGAGAGGGATACTATCTAAAATTATTTTGTAAATTGCTCTTCTTCAGTAGAACCTTTCAACGCTGTAGTCGAAGAGGTTCCGCCGCTGATGACCATGGAAACTTGGTCAAAGTAACCTGTACCGACTTCACGCTGATGGCGTGTAGCGGTGTATCCGTACTTCTCGCTATCAAACTCCGCCTGCTGAAGTTCAGAATAAGCTGCCATTCCACGATCTTTATAACCTCGAGCCAATTCAAACATGCCGTGATTCAACGCGTGGAAACCTGCAAGTGTGACGAATTGGAACTTGTAGCCCATTTTTCCAAGCTCCTGCTGGAACTTTGCAATTGTTTCTTGATCAAGTTTCTTTTTCCAGTTAAAGGATGGTGAGCAGTTATAAGCTAAAAGTTTGCCAGGGAACTTTTCATGAATCGCTTCGGCAAATTGTCTTGCTTCTTCAAGATTTGGCTCAGAAGTTTCACACCAGATTAAGTCTGCATAAGGAGCATACGCTAAGCCGCGGGCAATCGCTTGATCAATTCCGGCTTTTGTACGGTAGAATCCTTCTGTAGTCCGTTCACCTGTAATAAATGGAGCATCATTCATATCGATATCACTTGTAATTAAATCCGCTGCATTGGCATCTGTACGGGCAACTAGAATCGTAGGAACACCCATAACATCCGCAGCTAAACGAGCAGCAATTAAGTTACGAACCGCTGTCTGCGTTGGAAGCAGCACTTTACCGCCTAAGTGACCGCATTTTTTCTCGGAAGAAAGCTGGTCTTCAAAGTGAACACCTGCTGCTCCTGCTTCAATCATTCCTTTCATCAATTCAAAGCAGTTTAACTGTCCGCCAAAGCCTGCTTCGGCATCTGCGACAATTGGGGCAAACCAATCAATAGAGTTGTCGCCTTCTGAATGTGTAATTTGATCAGCACGTTGCAGAGCCTGATTAATCCGCTTTACTACACTAGGTACACTGTTAGCAGGGTACAAACTTTGGTCCGGATACATGTTTCCTGATAGATTCGCATCGGCTGCCACTTGCCAGCCGCTTAGATAGATTGCTTTTAAGCCTGCCTTCACCTGCTGAACCGCCTGATTACCTGTTAACGCTCCAAGAGCATTGATATAATCCTCTTTATTTAATAGTTTCCAAAGCTTTTCTGCACCGCGTCTTGCTAATGTATGTTCAATATCGATAGAACCGCGAAGTTTGATAACATCCTCTGCAGTATAAGGGCGTGTAATTCCTTTCCAACGGCTATCCATTTCCCAGCTTTCCTGTAATTGAGCTACTCTTGAATTTGTCATTTTAAATTCCTCCTATTAATCTATTAATATTTTTATTAAAAATCCTTTTTATAAAAGGTTATAACCAGGCAGGGTTAAAAACTCAGCAAATTCATCATTTAATATCAAGCGGTCAAACAACTCAACAGCTTCGGTATACCGGCCATTTTCAAAAGCCTGCTTACCGATTTCCAACTTAATTTTTTCTAGTTCCTCTACTTTAAATTGCTCATACATTTCATTGGTTACTTTCCGTCCGTCAGTAAGAACACCTTTTGGATGGCGGATCCACTGCCAAACTTGAGCCCGTGATATTTCGGCGGTTGCGGCGTCCTCCATTAAATTATGAATTGGTGCTGCTCCTCTACCGGTTAACCACGAAGCAACATATTGTATGCCGACGTTGATATTGGTTCGTACACCTTCTTCGGTAATCGTGCCGCCTGGTACTTCAAGCAGGTCGCTTGCGGTTACGGTAATTTTTTGCTGCTTTGTTGTATGAATTTGATTCGCTACCGGCATTTCGCGGTCAAAGACCTCCATGGCCACCGGTACAAGTCCCGGATGGGCAACCCACGTCCCATCATGGCCGTCGCGGGCTTCGCGCTCTTTATCAGCACGGACTTTTGCAAAAGCCTCTTCATTTGCCTTCGGATTATTTTTAATTGGTATTTGGGCCGCCATTCCTCCCATTGCCGGTGCTTTTCGCCGATGACAAGTTTGAATGGTCAATAATGAGTACGATCGCATAAACGGAACTGTCATAGTCACCTGTGAACGGTCCGGAAGGATAACATCCTTTTGATTACGCAGCTTTTTTAAGTAGCTGAAGATATAGTCCCAGCGTCCGCAGTTTAAGCCAGCTGAATGTTCCTTTAATTCATACAGGATTTCGTTCATTTCAAATGCAGCCAAAATCGTCTCGATTAGTACAGTTGCTTTAATGGTTCCTTGAGGGATTCCAAGTCTGTCTTGTGCAAATACAAACACATCATTCCAAAGCCGGGCTTCCAAGTGGCTTTCGAGCTTTGGCAGATAAAAGTAAGGGCCTGTTCCTTTCGCCAATAGATTGTTTACATTATGGAAAAAGTACAATCCGAAGTCGAAAAAGCTGCCAGAAATAGGCTTGCCATCTAATAGCACATGTTTTTCTTCTAAATGCAGCCCCCGTGGTCTAACAAACAAGACGGCTGTTTTATCATTCAATTCATATTTTTTTCCATTCGGATTTTCAAATGAAATCGTCCGATTTACTGCATCTCTAAGGTTGATTTGCCCCTCCACAATACTATCCCAAGTGGGGGAAGTGGCATCTTCACAGTCAGCCATAAAAACTTTCGCACCGGAATTCAAGGCATTGATGATCATCTTGCGCTCAGTTGGCCCAGTAATTTCTACACGTCGGTCAAGAAGATCCTGCGGCAAAGGAGCAATGGTCCAGTCGCCATTACGAATATGTTTTGTTTCCGTGAGGAAATCTGGCAGTTTACCGTTATCTATTTCCTCTTGTCTTTTTTGCCTGTACTGTAACAGTTCCATTCTTCTTGTTCCAAATTTACGCTCTAATTCTTCAATAAAACTTAGCGCTTCAGATGTTAAAATCTCATCATACTGGGCTTTGCAGCGCCCAATTACTTCAATCCCCGTCGTTTGCGTCGACATGAACAACATCACCTCTTTGTTATAATACAGTAACTTACCTCGTTTTGTATTATATAACACAACTTTTAAAAATGGAACTACTTTTCTGAAAATTTTATAAAAATAGGTAAATTACACCTAAAGTACTATTTTTTATATAAAAAGGCTGCCGGGGATGAACCCGGCAGCTCTTACATATAACGCTCATATCTTTCTTTTGCTAAAATATACATGGCGCTCCCCCAGCCTAACGGGGTATTGGAATTATACTTTTCCGATTTTGCAAAGTATAGCTCCGGTAAACTGCCATCATTTAGCATGATACTTTCAGTTTGTTTGATATAATGGGCAGCTTTTCTTAAATTGCCCAATTCCAAATAACAAAGGGCTAACCATGGGAGTCCAAAAGTCCACTCAGCCTCGGTCCCATAATAAAACGATAAACCGTGATGCCTTCCTTCATGCTCCTTTGTAGAATAATACGAATCACCTTGATAGCGGATGACACCACGATCCCGCAGCAAATTCTCTTCAATCTGCCACACTATTCTTTTGGCATCCTCGCCAAACAGAATCCGGTAAGGATAAATCAAGCTCATTTGTGCTAAATCAAACGGACGGTCAGCACTTTCATGAGGAAAGAGAGAGGTTAAGGTTTCATATCCTTTTTGAATCCAATCTCCCGGTACAAATACCAAATTTCGAACAGCTTGAAGCCCGGCAATGCAAGCACCGACAGAGCTAGAATGGACTTCCCGCCATTCCTCCCACATTCCATTGTCCGGGTCCTCCCAATAACGGGCACAACCTAAATAGCCGACTAACTTTTGAACAATTTCATGATCTTTGTGATCTCTAATCATTTTCTTGCCGGCTTTTTCGCCCATGCCAATCCCCCAAAGGACCGCTCCTATGGCATCATGTTGAGCATGTCCCCAAGGTGTATCCATTTCTTTTACATCATCTGCCGAATACCTTGCGTGGATATATTCCCATTGTTCAACCGGCTTTTGCCGTGTGTGAATATCTAGTTTCCACTCGTACTCTTTAAACATATCTAATATCCGGTGATAGGTCATTTCATAAATTCCATTATTTTGTTCCAGATACGGCAGGGACATATAAAAGGAATCCCGCAGCCAAACATAATGATAATCATTGGACGAAGATGCTAAATACAAACCATGAGGTAACCGTAAACGATCGAGAATTTGATAGCTGTTAATTACTTTTTCATTCATCATCTTTTCACCCTCAGTAGCTTTTTCTTTCTGTTTCGCCACTTCCACCACTTTTTATACAAAAAAAGTGAGTACCATTTTTAATTGGTACTCACTTCTTCTATTAGCCGAGTAAATTCGGTTTCTCGATTTTTATTGTTTAGGAACTCTGGACTTGCAATAAGTGTTAATAATTTTCTTTTTAGCGTAATGTCATGGACTTCTGCTAAAATTCGCTGCCGTGCCAAAAATAGAAACTCAACATAGTCTTCATAGGATTCATCATACTCTTTTTCTAGCCTTTTTCGTATCTGGCTTGCTAGAATCGGGCTTGCTCCCCCGGTAGAAACCGCGATACTTAGACGTCCGCGGCGGAAATGGGAGGGAACATGAAAATCTGATCCTGCCGGGTCATCGGCTAAGATAACAAGCTGGTGATCGGCTGCTTGCCCGCGAATATAGTGATTCAAGTCTTTATCATTAGTAGCAGCAAAAATCATGAATGCTCCATCAAGGTCTTCCTTGGAAAAAATTTTTTCCTTCCACGAGATTTTCCTGTCACAATCAAGCTCCCTCAGTTCATCCGTCACTTCCGGGCTAATGACTGTAATATCGGCTCCGGTGCCCATTAAGCCGCTTACCTTCCTTGCGGCAACTTTTCCACCACCGATAACTACAACCTTTTTTCCTTCAAGCTGTAACATGATTGGATAACTTTTCATCAATACACCACTCCTGCAATCCATTTTATCATTCTGCAAGGGGTTGGGCTAAAAGCGTGATTAACGCTGCCCGATCAGCTGTTTCTGTCATACCAACGGAAGTAATGCCATGATCCTGCAGTTCACCCAAGGTTTGTTTTCCCATACACACAATCTCTTTAGATTTAAGGAAATCTATAGAGTTCATTTCGCAATCCTCTAATCCTTTTAAAAATAGATGAACGGATGCTTTGCTTGGAAAAACCACTGTGTTTATAGCAGCTTCTCCTAACATTCTTTTAAAAATTGGAACGAATTGCTGGTCTATTTCTTTTTTACTGGTCACCAAAAAGTCTGCATTCTTAAATTCCTCTTTCAAGCCGTTATCCTCACCGACAATCAGCAGGCTTTCTGATGGAGAAAGTTCAACTGGAAGCCGGCCAATAAAACCTCGATCATTCAAGGCTTTTATGGTTTTACTCGAACGGCCATAAAAATTGGCACGAATTTTTCTAATATCCATTCCTTGCTGAAATACGGCTGTAAATAGATCTGTAACATTTTCTGGTGCTGCAAACAAAATATGATCGTACATGGTTATATTTGTTACATCAACCTGCAGGGTTGTCTTTTTCCACTTTGGAAACTCAATCAAATCGGCTCCCTGTTCCTGCAGTGCCTGAGCTAAGCTGCTGGGTCCCTCACTCGTACGGGCAAAAACAATTTGCCTGCCGTATAACGGCATTTTTTCAAACCAGCTGATTTTTTCCCGTAGTGAAATAACATCACCAACAAGAATAATCGAAGGGTTAGTGAATCCGGCTTCTTTTACTTTAGCTGCAATATTCTCCAACGTTCCTTGTAAGGTTTTTTGCCTGCCGAATGTCCCCCATTGGATTAAGATTACCGGGGTGGATGACGGCTTGCCATGCAAAATCAGGTTTTCACAGATAAATGGTAGGTTAGCGACTCCCATGTAAAAAGCAATCGTATCGACGCAGTGGACCAATCCTTTCCAATCAAGCAACGGCTTTCCATCCTTTGATTTATCATGTGCTGTTACAACGGCAAATGATTCAGCATGCTCCCGGTGGGTAACCGGGATTCCTGCATAAAGGGGGGCTGCAATCCCCGATGAAATACCAGGAACGATCTCAAATGGAATTTGAAAATTAGCCAGAGCAGCGGCTTCTTCGCCGACACGGCCAAATACGCCGGGATCTCCGCCTTTTAAGCGGACGACAATTTTACCTTCCAATGCCTTCTCCACTAACAACTCGTTGATGTTCTCCTGCCGAAGGGTATGGCGGTCCGGTAATTTGCCGCAATAAATCAGTTCACAATCCTGCGGGGCATATTCCAATAATTTAGGATTGGCAAGCCGGTCATATAAAATGACTTCGGCCTGCTTTATCGTTTCTAATCCTTTTACGGTGATTAAGCGAACATCACCCGGGCCTGCTCCTACTAAAAATACTTTCCCTGTTTTCATCCTGCAGCCTTCCTTCCTTCTTTCCTGTAACTATTATATTACGATATAAACCCGATCATCTTCTATATCTACTTGATAGGTTTTAACCCGTCCTTCATCCGGTGCTTGGACCTTGCCATCCACTAAAG
Source organism: Neobacillus sp. Marseille-Q6967 (assembly GCF_946151075.1). Lineage (GTDB taxonomy): Bacteria > Bacillota > Bacilli > Bacillales > Cytobacillaceae > Neobacillus. Next base: position 744,091 of record NZ_CAMGZB010000001.1, read on the forward strand.
AAATTTTCCAATCGTAAACGGGGCAGAAAACATATTCACCGCTCACAAGTCCTTCTGTTAACACACCGCCTTTTGGATGCGGACTCCGGTTTTCAATGGCATACACATGACCGTCTGTTACCTTAAATAATGCTATTTCTGTATCCTCTATTTTAACCGAATAGCCAGCTCTTGCGGGAAGAGCAGAATAATTTGCAGCTAAAATTCGCGTTTTGGTTACGACCATTTCGATTCACTCCCCAGCCTTGACAGTGTGTTTTGTATAATATTTATCCTTAATTTCTTCACTCTGAATTGCTTCGTTCCAAGGTTCGTTATATTTTTTCAATGTTTGGTCCATACGTTCGTTTAATGCTTTTCTTGTTTGTTCGTCAGCTAAAACTTCTTTTACATGCTCCAAACCGACGCGCTCCACCCATTTAGAGGTACGCTCCAGGTAATTTGCTGTTTCACGATAATATTGCAGGTAAGCTCCGGTAATTTCCATTACCTCATCTTCTGTTTTAACGGTTGCTAAAAGATCTCCTGCGCGAAGGTCGACACCACCGTTACCGGCAACATAGATTTCCCAGCCGCCATCAATTCCAACAAAGCCAATATCCTTAATTCCAGCTTCTGAACAGTTTCTTGGACAGGCAGATACCCCCATTTTTACTTTATGTGGTGTATCCAAACGTTCAAATTTTTTCTCAAGCTCAATTCCAAGGGCCATGGAATCTTGTGTCCCGTAGCGGCAGAACTGCGCACCGACGCATGTTTTTACAGTCCTCAACGTTTTACCGTAAGCATATCCGGATGGCATGCCAAGTTCTTCCCACATGCTTGGCAGGTCTTCTTTCTTCACTCCAAACAAGCCAATCCGTTGTCCGCCTGTTAATTTTACAAGAGGTACATCATATTTTTCTGCGACTTCTGCGATTTTCTTGAGGTCTACTGCGCTTGTCACACCGCCGTACATTCTTGGTACTACCGAATACGTTCCATCTTTTTGAATATTGCCATGTATTTTTTCATTCACTAAACGGGAATCACGGTCATCCAGGTATTCATCCATGTGAATCATACCGAGGTAGTAATTGATTGCCGGCCGGCACTTTGTACAGCCTTCTTCATTGTTCCACTCTAAGACATTCATGACTTCTTTCACACTTGTTAAACCTTTTGCTTTGATTTCTTCTAGCAATTCTTCACGGCTAATCGTTGTACAGCCGCAAATACTTGTCTTCTGTGCTGCCGCCGCGTCAAATTGATCACCCAGTGTGTATGCAAGAATGTCGTTTACCATTGGCTTGCAGCGACCGCAAGAACGGCCGGCATTCGTACAATGACTCACCTGGTCTAATGTTGTCAGCCCCTGCGTTTTAATCGCCTCAACAATTGCCCCTTTTGTGACACCGTTACAGCCGCAGACGAGTTCATCGTTTGGCATGCTGGCAATATCATCGCTTGCACCTGCACCGCTACACTGTGTTTCAAAGATCGAGATCCCTGTGATATCTTCTTTTTTGGTCTGCATCCCGTATAGTCTCGTACTATCTTTTGTATCACCATAAAGCACAATCCCAACGATTCTATTATTTCGGACCAATACTCTTTTATATTTACCTTCATATTCATTGTAAACCATGACAGATTTGGTTGTTCCATCCTCAAAAATCTCACCCGCTGAGAAAAGGTCCACACCCGCCACTTTTAATTGTGTTCCTGTAACTGATCCCTCATATGGTGCTGCTGGTTCTTTACCCGCGATGCGTTCTGCTAGGACTTTCCCTTGTTCGTATAATGGGGCAACCAATCCGTATACGATTTCTCTATGCTCTGCACACTCACCCACAGCATAGACATTAGCGGCGCTTGTTTCCATAAAGTCATTGACGGCGATTCCACGGTTTACATAGATCCCGCTGTTTTTTGCTACATCAACGTTCGACTTGATCCCGATGGCCATGACGACAAGGTCGGTTTCGATTTCAGAGCCATCCTTGAAACGGATCCCCGTTACGCGCTCATCACCCAGGATCTCAACCGTTTCTTTTTCCATCAAAAAGTTCATACCTTGTGCTTCAAGATCTGTTTTAAGCATACTGGATGCAATCGGGTCTAATTGCCGCTCCATAAGATGCGGCATAAGATGAACAACATTGACCTGCATTCCTAGGTTCAGCAAGCCTCTGGCTGCTTCAAGACCTAGAAGCCCGCCGCCGATGACAACTGCCTTTTTATAATTTTCTGCTGACTTGATCATCATTTCACAATCTTTTATATCTCGAAAACCAGTAACCCCCTGTTTGTCCGCACCTGGAATTGGTAGAATGAAAGATTTTGAACCTGTTGCGATGATTAGTTCATCATATTGTACTTCTCTTCCTTGGTCGGTGTATACTTTCTTTTCTTTTGTATCGATATTGTTTACTGTTTCACCAGTGTAAAGTTGGATGTTATTTTCTTTATACCAATCTAAAGAATTAATGATAATATCCTCAAAGTTGGTATCTCCTTGGAGAATGTTTGATAATTTGATTCGATTATAGTTTGGATATGGCTCTTCTCCAAAAATCGTAACCTCAAATTGGTTTGGAGCTATTTTTAGAAGTTCTTCAATCGTCCTGACCCCAGCCATCCCGTTCCCGATCATTACTAGTTTTTTCATTGTAGGTTCACTCCCTAGATTTATATGAATTTACCGTATTTACGTTTTTCTTTATAGTTAAATTGTAATTCTAGGGTCGGAAAAAAATTGTGAGGTACGTCACAACTGGGCGTTTGTTTGTGAACCAATTCACATTATTGTCATAAACGGGATGTACTGGCTTTAGTTACAGAACAAATACTATTTAGGTATTTTAGCAAAAAGTGGTTCTATGAAACCTTTTATATGACCATTTCTTTTTCAATATTCTACCAAAGTGGTCACATGAATCCTCTATGTGACCATTTCTTTTTCAATATCCTACCAAAGTGGTCACATGAACCCCCTATGTGACCATTTCTGTTTCAATATTCTACCAAAGTGGTCACATGAACCCTCTATGTGACCATTTCTGTTTCAATATTCTACCAAAGTGGTCACATGAACCCCCTATGTGACCATTTCTGTTTCAATATTCTACCAAAGTGGTCACATGAACCCTCTATGTGACCATTTCTTTTTCAATATTCTACCAAAGTGGTCACATGAACCCTCTATGTGACCACTTCTTTTTCAAATTACTATTAAGTGGTCACAAAAAAGCCCTGTTCATCACGAACAAGGCTTTTTTCAGATTAATACATTTCAGATGTTGTTTTAGCTTGCATGTGAAGCAATAGGTAGTCTGGGCCGCCTGCTTTAGAGTCGGTACCTGACATGTTGAATCCGCCGAATGGCTGGTATCCAACGATTGCTCCGGTACAAGAACGGTTGAAGTATAGGTTACCAACATGGAAGTCTTCACGAGCTTGCTCTAGGTGATCACGGTTCTTCGTGATAACTGCTCCTGTTAAACCATATTCAGTGTTGTTCGCAATTTCGATTGCTTCTGTGAAATCTTTCGCCTTTGTGAAACCAACCACTGGACCAAAGATTTCTTCTTGCATGATACGAGAATCTGGAGCAAGATCTGCAAAAACAGTTGGTTTAATGAAGTAACCTTTTGAGCTATCTCCTTCTCCGCCAGTCATCAACTTACCTTCTTGCTTGCCGATTTCAACGTATTCCATGATTTTCTTGAATGCACTGTTATCAATAACTGGACCCATGAAAGTAGCTTGATCTTCTGGGTTTCCTAAAGATAATTGATTGGTTAATTCTACTACACGGTTTAATACTGTATCGTATACATCTTCTACGATTACCGCACGAGAACATGCAGAACATTTTTGGCCGGAGAATCCGAATGCACCTGCAACGATGGATTGTGCAGCAAGCTCAAGATCTGCTTCCGAATCAACGACGATGGTATCTTTACCGCCCATTTCCGCAATCAAGCGCTTCATCCAAACTTGACCTGGATTTATTTTTGAAGAACGTTCGAAAATACGAAGTCCGACATCACGTGAACCGGTGAAGCTAATGAAACGAGTGTCTTTGTGGTCAACTAAGTAGTCGCCAACTTCTGCTCCGCTTCCTGGAACAAAGTTTAATACGCCCTTAGGAAGACCTGCTTCTTCCATAACTTCCACGAATTTCGCTGCAACGATTGGAGTTGTAGAAGCTGGTTTTAAAAGAACAGTATTTCCAGAAACGATCGCTGCCACTGTTGTACCAGCCATGATTGCTAATGGGAAGTTCCATGGTGAAATGATAATACCAACACCCAGTGGAATATAGTCATAACGGTTAAATTCATTTGGACGGCTGTTTACAGGCACACCATTCTTAAGAGAAAGCATCTGGCGTCCATAATATTCAAGGAAATCGATTGCTTCTGCAGTATCTGCATCCGCTTCTTTCCATGGTTTACCTGCTTCTTTTGTTAAAAGTGCAGAGAATTCATGCTTGCGGCGACGGATGATCGTCGCGGCTTTGAATAATACATCAGCGCGTACTTCAGGCTTTACTTTTTTCCAAGTTTTAAACGCTTCAACAGCTGCTTGCATTGCTTTTTCAGCAAGTTCTTGGTTGGCCTTTGAAACGCGGCCGATAACTTCTTCTTTATTGGCAGGATTGTAGGAAACGATTTTATCTTCCGTTGTGATTCTTTCACCGCCGATAACAAGGTCATAATCTTGGCCTAAATAACTTTCAACGGTTTTTAGTCCTTGAAGATAGGCTTGGCGGTTTTCTTCAGCTGTAAAATCTGTGAATGGCTCGTGCTTATAAGGTTGTACCATTTCTAAAACCCTCCTATGTATTAACGTTTACATCCATTGTTCATTCTACATGATTATTTTTCCCGTATCAACGGAAAGAGATTAAGACATTTTATACCATTAAGAATATTTTGATATAGCTTTTTAAAAGGCTTTGTAACTTATCTGTTGATTTCCGTTCCAGGCGCTTCGCTTTCCGCGGGCGGTCCGGGGAGCCTCCTCGGCGCTGAAGCGCCTGCGGGGTCTCCCCCGTTCCGTAATCCCGCAGGAGTCTCGCGCCTTCCACTCCAATCAACAAGGCAGCAAAATAATTAATGAGCTTTACAGAGACCTTCTAAAAAAAACCTAGCTATGATAAATAGCCAGGCCTCTAAATTAATAAATATGCACAAATGGTTCGTTTTCGTTTGCTTTTCTGACGATTAACGCCTCTGGTCCATCTACAGAGGTGACGCTGACTGAGACGGATAGATAGGTTGGAAAATGCTCAAGGACAAGGCCTGTAACGTATTGGGTAAAGCCAATGGCCTCAGATTTTCCATAAAACTGGATCGGAATCGATATTTCTAACTCCTGGAATTGGTCGCCGACATAGAAAGCCCGGCCAATAACTCCGTTAAAGTTAGGAAAGTATTCCTCTATATCCTGCTTAAAGTTTAAAAACGCTGTTACGTCATCACGGTGAGCTTCCTGTGCTTCAGTTGATGGAAATAAAAAGTACCGCTCATTAACTGGTTCCCAATTGCCAATCGATGAGCTTCCTTTTGCAACGTTTGTATAGGTGAAAAAGGTGCCTGGCACCACTGAAGAACGGCTTTGCTGCTTAAATAACGCAATGGTGATAGGAACATCCTTCAATTCCTTCATATTTCTCATCCGTTTTACTACTTCTTCGGCAATCTTTTTACCCTCGCGTTCCATTTCCGCCTGATCAATTTCCCTTTCATAGTAAGGCTCGCCGACAGCGGTACGGTAATAATAAATGGAATTGAGCGCAAGACCAATCACGACTCCGCCTAGTTTGACGGTGTCATTTTCACCTTTGATTAAATAATTATGTTCTAAAATATGGGCCAAGTAGATCGGGTGATCTTTATTCCCTTGTTGGAAATCCGCATTATCCTCCATCAGCGGGTTCAAGCCAATATTCTCTTCCTCTTTCATACCTTCTTCTTCTAGTTGTGCAGGTGTAAACTTACGGTTAAGCCAAAGTCGAACGGTTTCACGCTTTAGCAATTGTCCTTCACGAAAATAATAGGTTTTCGGGTCAAATTGATTTTGAGCTACCCGCATTAACCCTGTTTCAAACTCATCTATATCATATCGGGTATTAATATTATTAACGATTAAGCCCCGTGCTTCCCCTGGTTCAAACGGTAAAATCGTCCGGTAGTAGTTATCATCAATATTATATTTTGGAATAATCGCCTTCTCTTCCGCCTTTTCCTCGGTTTTAACGACATTATCCTGCTTTTGGAAATTCGGGGCACATCCACTTAGCAAAATAATGAGGGAAAGAGCAAGCAATGAGAGTTTTCTCACGTCGAGATCACACCTTCTATTTATTTAATTCAGCCAACAGCTTTTCCTCATCCCAGATTTCAATTCCCAACTCTTGTGCCTTCGTGAGCTTTGAACCTGCATCCTCACCAGCAATGACAAGATGTGTTTTCTTACTGACACTTCCAGAAACATTGCCGCCGAGCGCTTCAATCTTTTCCTTTGCTTCATTTCGTGAAAGCTGCTCTAACTTACCGGTTAAGACAACCGTTTTACCAGCAAAGATGCTATCACTTTCTTCTACGGATACTGGTTTTGCTCCTTTGTACAGCATGTTCACTCCGGCAGCTGTTAGTTCCTTTATTAACTCCAGAGCTTCTTCTTGTTCAAAAAAGGCTACGATACTATCTGCCATTTTATCACCGATTTCATTGATGCTGATTAGATCATCTCTCGTTGCTTCTGCCAATTTGTCCATGCTGCCAAACTGTTGTGCCAAAGTCTTCGCAGCCTTTGCGCCAACATGGCGGATGCCAAGCCCAAATAACAGTTTTTCAAGGGAATTCCTTTTAGAAATCTCAATAGCATTCAACAAGTTGGAAACAGATTTCTCACCCATACGCTCTAAGGCTAATAACTGCTCTCGAGTCAGCTTATAAATATCTGCAACGTCGCTGATTAATTTTTCGGCAAAAAGCTGGCTTATTACTTTTTCCCCTAGACCATCGATGTTCATTGCATCACGGGAGACAAAGTGAATTAAGCCCTCACGGATTTGCGCAGGACATTTTGGATTAATGCAGCGCAGCGCCACTTCACCCTCTAAGCGGACAAGTTCACTTTCACATTCTGGACAATGAGTCGGCATTTGGAAGTCGATTTCGTTTCCCGTACGCAGTTCCGCTAAAACATTGACTACTTCCGGAATGATATCGCCGGCTTTTTTAACTACGACTTGGTCGCCAATTTTGATATCCTTTTCACGGATTAAATCTTCGTTATGTAAGGATGCCCGCTGTACGGTTGTACCTGCCACTTTTACTGGTTTAAGCATGGCGGTCGGTGTTACCACACCTGTTCTTCCGACACTAAGCTCTATATCTAAAAGGGTTGTGACGACTTCTTCTGCAGGGAACTTATAAGCAATTGCCCACCGCGGGCTTTTTGCAGTGAAGCCTAGTTCCGCCTGATGTTCATACTTATCTACCTTAATTACAATTCCATCTATCTCGTAAGGAAGATGAGGTCGCTTTTCTACCCAGCTGTTAACAAACTCAATTACCTCCGTAATCGTGTTACATTTGCGCCGTTCCTTATTGGTTTTAAAGCCAAGAGTATCTAGGTAATCTAACCCTTCACTATGGGAAGCAACGTTCAAGTCTTCCGCATTGCCGATTCCATATAAAAACACATCGAGATTTCTGGAGGCCGCAATTTTCGGATCCAGCTGTCTTAAGGAACCGGCAGCCGCATTCCGTGGATTGGCAAATAAATCTTCGCCCCTTTCCTCCCGGGCCTTATTTAATGTTTCGAAGGACTTTTTCGGCATGTATGCTTCCCCGCGGACTTCAATGGAAACATCCTCACGTAAACGAAGCGGTATCGATTTAATCGTTTTTAAATTCGCCGTAATATCCTCACCGATGGTTCCGTCTCCGCGGGTTGCCCCTTGGATAAACAAACCGTTCTCATAACGTAAGGAAACCGCTAGTCCGTCGATTTTTAACTCACAAACATAAGAAAAATCATCACCGACTGCCTGACGAATCCGACGGTCAAAATCTTTTAAATCCTGCTCGCCAAAAGCATTTCCTAAGCTTAACATCGGTGTCCGGTGTTCTACTTTTTCAAATACATCAAGCACCTTGCCGCCGACACGCTCAGAAGGTGAATCCGTAGTTTTCAGTTCTGGAAATTTTTCTTCAAGTTCTAGTAATTCGTTCATTAATCGGTCATATTCAGCATCTGGAACCGAAGGTTGATCAAGCACATAATATTCATAACCGTACTGGTTTAGGAGGTTTCTTAATTCACTGATTTTCTGTTCAGCCGTTTGAAGGTCCATACATTCAGCCCTTTCATATAAAATCTTAAATAGTGAGAATAGCCCCTGTACGGGGGCATTCTCTTATTAAGCTTTTTTAATTGGAGCAAATTTAGCTAACAGGCGTTTGATACCGGTTGGGCTTGGGAAAGCGATATCCAATTCCGTGCCTTCTCCTTCCCCTTTCACGCTGACAACCGTACCAATTCCCCACTTGCCGTGTTCTGCTTTGTCGCCGACTTTCCATCCAAGTTCGTCGCCGCCTGTGGTAGACGCAATCGGACGCATTACCGGTTTTCTAGCCACAGGTGTACCAACAGAACCGCTGCTTGTTCCAAAATTTCCAGCCGTTCTGCCAAAACCAGTTCCTCTTGAGCCAAATGGAGTTCTCGTTTGTTTTTGTGGCTCCACACCTTCTAAAAGATCTTCTGGAATTTCACGGATAAAGCGTGATGCTGGGTTCATACTGGTCCGGCCAAATAAAGTTCTCATCTGGGCATTCGTCAGGAAGAGTGTCTGCTCAGCTCTTGTGATCCCTACATATGCCAGACGGCGCTCTTCTTCCATTTCTGCTTCTTCCATCAAGGAGCGGCTGTGAGGGAATACCCCTTCTTCCATTCCAATTAAAAAGACTACCGGGAATTCGAGTCCTTTTGCCGAGTGCAAAGTCATTAACGTAATATTATCAGCCTTTTCACCGTCTTCATCAAGCGCGTCAATATCTGCAACCAATGCTAAATCCGTTAGGAAAGCAACAAGGCTTTTATCATCACTGGATTCTTCAAAGTTTTTCGTTACAGATAATAATTCGTCTAAGTTTTCAAGTCGGCTTTGTGCTTCAATCGACTTTTCAGCCTTCAGCATTTCCCGATATCCAGACTTATCAAGTATTTCCTCAACAAGTTCTGTTACTGATAAAAATTCCTGCTGCTGCGTGTAATTACGGACTAAATCCCTAAATTCCCTCGCTGCCTTTGTAATTTTCGGGCTTAGTCCCAATAATTCTACAGAGTCGAGCGCCTGATAGATGGAAATGTCATGCTGGGCAGCAAAGTCTGCCATTTTGTCTACGGAGCTGGAGCCAATTCCGCGTTTTGGCACATTAATAATCCGCTGCAGACTGATATCATCATCAGGGTTTGAAATTAACCGAAGATAGGCAAGCATATCTTTGATTTCTTTTCTGTCATAGAACTTTGTTCCGCCGACAATGCTGTAGTTGATATTGGACTTTAGTAAAACTTCCTCCATTACACGGGACTGAGCATTGGTACGATAAAGAATTGCGATATCTGATAGATTATATTTACCATCACGGGTTAACTCTTTAATTTTTCCGGCAACGAATTGGGCTTCGCCCTGCTCACTGTCAGCACGATAATAAACTAATTTGTTCCCCTCAGGGTTTTCTGTCCAAAGGTTTTTCGCCTTTCGGTTCAAGTTGTTTTCAATCACCTTATTGGCTGCCAAAAGAATTCTTTTTGTGGAACGATAATTTTGCTCTAGAAGAATTACTGTCGCATTTGGATAATCCTTTTCGAATGAAAGGATATTCGCAATATCTGCCCCACGCCAACGGTAGATCGACTGGTCGGAGTCCCCTACAACACAAAGATTTCTAAAGCGATTTGCCAATAATTTTACTAAAAGATATTGGGCACGGTTCGTATCCTGGTACTCATCGACATGAATGTACTGGAATTTCCGCTGATAAAATTCAAGCACCTCTGGAACTCGTTGAAACAATTGAATGGTCATCATAATCAAATCGTCAAAATCAAGTGCTTGGTTTTTGCGTAAGCGTTTCTGGTATTCAGTATAAACATCGCTTACTGTTTGCTCAAAATAACCGCCGGCTGTTTTCGAATATTCCTCAGGATCAATCAATTCATTCTTTGCTGAACTGATTGCGCCTAAAATCGCCCGCGGGTCAAATTTTTTCGGGTCTAGATTTTTATCTTTTAAAATTCCTTTTATGACGGATTGCTGATCACCTGTATCTAAAATTGTAAAATTGCGGCTAAAGCCCATTCTATCAATATCTCTGCGGAGGATTCTTACACACATCGAGTGGAAAGTTGAAATCCAAATCTCTTCTGCCGCACCGCCCATCATTTTCCCTATTCTCTCTCTCATCTCTCGGGCAGCCTTATTTGTAAATGTAATAGCTAAAATATTATAAGGATTCACTCGTTTTTCAACAATTAAGTATGCAATTCGATGCGTTAACACTCGCGTTTTACCACTTCCGGCACCGGCCATCAATAAAAGCGGTCCGTCTGTTGCCTTCACCGCATTTTGCTGCTCAGGGTTCAGACCATTTAATAGTTTATCTGATAAATATTGCAATTCCTTCACCACCATACCAAACGTTTGTTCTCATTTTAACTCTATTTATCGTTTCTAGCAAATCCTAGCGCACCATTTTCACGGTCGCTAATGCCTGTTCAAAATCATCGTATATAACATTCCCAACAACAATTACATCCGCATGCTTGGCCATTTCTGCTGCTTGTTCAGCGCCTGAAATGCCGCCGCCATAGAATAAGACAGTTTTGTCCAATACTTTTTTTACATCTTCTACTAATTTAGGGTCGCCATATTGACCACTGTATTCTAAATAAAAGATTGGCAGCTGAAACATTTTCTCCGCCATCATTGCATACGCTTTTACATCATCAATTGAAAGATTCGATGCAGCTGAAGTCAGCTTGGCGGCTTTACATTCAGGGTTCAATATGCAGTAGCCCTCCATGACAATCTCTTCCCAATCCATGATTTCACCAAATTCTTTAACTGCCTGATGGTGAAGTCCGGTAATCCAGTTATGATCACTGCTATTTAGTATCGTTGGAATAAAATAGAGGTCGAAACCGGGAGTTACGGTTTCGATACTTGAAACCTCTAAAACACAAGGAACTGTATACCGGCGGATTCTTGCCATTAAATCGAGGACATTTTCAAGAGTTACCCCATCTGTCCCCCCAACAATCACCGCATCTGTCCCTGATTCACAAATCTTCTCTAATTTTTCATCCGATATCTCTTTATTTGGGTCGAGTTTAAACACATGGCGCCACTCACGAAAATCGTACATCCCTAAAAGCCTCCCATTTCCATCTTTCCATTACACCATTATAGCATTAGCCCATTTGATAAAAAAAGAAAACACTAATATTTAAATTAGAAAGTATAACCAACAAATAAAATACACAATCTTTCGTAGTTTTTTGCTTCGTGAAAAGAGCTTATTATGGCCAAAAAACTTGTAAGAACAAAAGGCGCAATCGCCTTGACCAGGGGCTTATGACCCCGAGCCCCTAGGCGCTGGAGCTAGATTCAGATATCCCGCTAAGATATCCACACATTAAAAATTTTATATATTCCTATAGAACAAAAAAACCGAAGAGCTCGTCTTCGGTTTGGTGTTATTGACTATTTTCTTCTTTAACCCGTTCAAGAACCATTTCATAGGTATCGTTTCCAAAGTTCAAGCAGCGCTTTACTCGTGAAATCGTCGCAGTACTTGCACCTGTTTCGGTTTCGATTTTATGATAGGTATTTCCATCTCGGAGCATCCTTGCTACTTCAAGTCGTTGTGCCAGTGATTGAATTTCATTTATTGTGCATAAGTCATCAAAAAAACGATAACATTCTTCAAGGTCTTTTAACGATAGTACAGCTTGAAACAGTTGATCAAGCTCTTTACCACGCAATTTATTTATTTGCATATACACTTGACTCCTTTAAATTATTAAAGTTTTAGTCCTCATTAAACGATACACTTGCTTGCATTCCAGGATTGGCTGGAACAACATTTACCCAAGTCTTCCCTGGAACAAAAGGTACTACTTTACCATCTTTTACAGGAACAATCAGTCCATTATCATTTTTCCATTGAACCGTAGTAACCTTACCTTTTTGAATTAAGTAGCCATTTCCACCTGACTCCAATTCAATTTCTTTATGACCGGCATCATCAATCACTTGATGAGATGTTTCGATCACAAACAGATTATCAATAAGGATTGGCTCTTCTGTTTCTAAATCAATGGTCTGTTCACCGCCTGAAAACCGCTTGTATTTACCAACCGTTGCGTCATATTCATAAAGAGAATCTGAAATCCCCCCATTTGAATAAGTAATCATGACAGAACTAGCTTCATCCCCAGATATTTTTTCACTTTCTTCCTTTATTAAAAAAGTAAAACTATCTGGCGGCAGCTCCATATTGTAGTTATTTTCCTTTGCGCCTTTTAAAATATTTTCATAGCTAATATAGGAGTTATGAGGCGCCTTACGGAAATCTGCCCGTTGAAAGAGCGTTCCGTCGTAAACCATTCCGTTAAGATTATCAATATAACCCTGCGCTAACATTTCTTCTGCTTCAGCACTATAGCCGTGGGCAACATAGAGGGCATTAAATCCTTTGGCAAGTTCAATATAATAATCTCTTGCACTTCGAACCGGTCCAATGTTTTTCGGCTTTTCACTTTGAAAAACGGCAAGAAATCTTGTCACATCTCCTTCGGCAAGTACTTCATACACAATATCTGCTTTATGCAAACCGGATTGCGGTCTTGCTTTCGGATGGTTGTTAACCATTACAGCAATAGCTCGATCGTTTGTTTCCTCTTCAACAGGGAGCCCTGTTAACGGAAAGGTATAAGAAGTATTATTTTCTGCTTCTTCTACAACCTCTTCTACCTCTTTTACCGGCTCTTCAGTACCATTCGCCTTTTCTTTATTACTGCAGCCTGAGAGCAGGAAAAGAGCTGCTGTTGCGGCAACAGCCCATTTTTTCATCTCTAGGAACACTCCTATCTATATCTATGTGGGGTATATTTTCTCACATTAACGCATTAACTCTTTTATATTTTAACGCATTATTGATGGAAAGAGTACTGTTTTGTTCATGACGTCGTACATCCCCTGCTGTGTAATTCGAATATATGGCAAATGGGTGGATGAAAAGAAAAGCAGACTGTAAACGGGATCGAAAAATCTGTATCCACGCTCACGTAATTCTTTAAGCAGCACTTTCTCTTCGTTTATTAGCTCCTTAACAGGGAGCTTCGACATGATTCCGTTTAATTTTAACGGTATTTCACAGACAACCTCCTCGTCCTCCACCAATACAATTCCCCCTCCTAATTCCCTCATTCGATCGAAGGCTTTGATCATATCCTGTTTGTTTTTTCCGATCAGAATAATGTCACCAGTATTGGAAAAAGAACTTGCAAGCGCTGCCACTTTTGATGCGAATCCTTTTAATAACGTGTTAATCCGCCACTTTCCGTTACGGTCAATGAGTGTAAAGAAACACTCATCATGATCAAACGGCAGCGTATCACCAGATGCATCAATCGCAATGGAATACGGTTTTGTAATAACCGAATTTTCCATTTGGATCCCAAATGGCATGGAGAATTGTAAATCATCTATCGTTAATTCCCAATCAATTTCCATCGGCTTTAATCCATAGTCGCTCCAGTTAATCGAATCGTATGCATCCATTATCACTTCACCGTTTCGTTTAACCCATTTCCCTTTTGCCAAAACGGAGTGCGGTGTAGGATTTTCAATGCTGGATAAAAAGTTAATATTGGCTATACGGCCGGTAGCAATATTTCCATGCAAGTGGTCGATATTGTAATAACGGGCAATATTAACGGTTGCCATGTTATAGGCATCAATCACTGGAACACCTTTTTCAATCGCAATTCGAATCATATTATCATTGATTCCCTGCTCATAAAAGGTTGATGATGAGCCATCAGTATTAAACATTAAACGGTCATATGCCTCTATCCCTAACCGTTTCATGTCATCCAGCAAGTTCGGTAAATCAGGGCGAATCGAAGAATGTCGTAAGGATACCATATACCCCTGCATTAAACGGTTATATATTTCTTCGCCATTAATAGCCTCATGGTCGCTATCTGCGCCAAGAAGCATCATTTTTGCAAGCGTTTTCTCTGAAGCGCCAGGAAAATGACCTTCAATTTGTTTACGCATCCTTTTTGCTTCTTGAATCCAGTGAAGCATCATATCATCGCCGTCTAATAATTTCGGCCAGCCCGTTAATTCTCCGCCCTGCAGAACGGCATCATGCTCAAGCCAGGCCTTAATATTGCTGTGGGAAAAAACATCCACTTCATTTAAGATTTCAGTCTGCGAGTCGAAACGGCACCACCAATACATTGTTGTAGGAATCGAACGCAAATCTTTTAATAAGGAAAAAGCCTGTTTTCTACTTAAATTCATGATCAGGCTCATATTGTCATTAATTAGTGTCGTTGTCCCAAACTGGGATGCATAGGCAGCCAGTGTATGGGGATTATATAACTGAAAAGGATGGGCATGCGGTTCAATATACCCTGGAACGAGAATTTCATTCGTACAGTCAATGATTTCGCAGTTTTCTACATGCTGCGGTAAATTTTCGCCAACATAGACAATTCGATCTTCATATATCCAAATATTCGCCCTCATCCATTGGCGAAATGTTTGATTCAAATACAAAGCATTTTTCAATAAAATGGTCGGTGATGTTTTTCCATCTAAAACGGAAACGTGTGTGCGTAAATGTTTATTTTTCCATCGATAACGTTGTTCCAGCACTCGAGACCCTCCCTTTCTCAGAAGCTATTTATCTATGAGTAAATGATTGATTTTATAGTAAAGAAAGCCCTTACAAAATTGATTTACTTAATACTAACATAATTTACTTTTTAACGCACTAAAGAATTGGAAATTACCATAAAAAATTTGTGAAGGAGTGATCAAATGAAGATAACAAAAAATGTTGGGACTATAAACGCATTAATTAGAATTACTATAGGGTTAACGATCCTTGCTTGGAGCACCTCCAAAATGGTGAAATTTCCATGGAGAGACTCCTATTTGTTTATCGCTTTATGCGGGGCGATGAAGGTAGCCGAAGGCATCGTTCGTTTTTGCCCAGTAACAGCTTTGTTCCAAGAGGCGATGAACAACCAAAATCAATCGAATAGGTCTTTTAATGAAAAGGAATCAGAAGATCATTTCCCTGTCGACGAGATGGTTCCATATAATCCAACCTGATTTTAAAAAATAAACAGGCTGACCTTTTGCAGGTCAGCCTTCTAAGAAAGGTGATCATTATGTTTTGGGAATATCTTTTAGATATGAGTTTTGTGTTAATCAGCTTAATCGGCGGGATTGTTGCGCTATTGTTCGTCTATATCCGCCGTTCTAACAAGAGACGTGCGCGATAGCCTTATAACCGATATCTTTCCGGTAAAAAACACCATCGGACTGCAGTCTTATCAGCTCTTGATAAACTTTGTCTTGTGCTTCTTTCAGGGTATCTGCTTTTGTACCAACAAGCAGTACTCTGCCTCCGGTTGTCTCAAATTCACCCAATGAATTTTTCTTTGTCCCTGCATGAAAGACAAAAGCTTCATCGGAAAAATCGGCTAATCCTTGAAGAACAGATCCTTTTTGGTATTCTTCAGGATACCCTTTTGCTGCCACAACGACTCCAATCATGGACTTTTCGTCCCACTCCAACACTGGTGATTTGCCAGCTAGTAGATCAAGAATTACTGCCACCAAGTCCGATTTTAATCTCGGTAGAATAACCTGTGTTTCAGGGTCTCCGAAACGCGCATTAAATTCAATTACCTTTGGACCCTTAGAAGTGGCAATTAATCCAGCATATAAGATTCCCGAGAACGTTCTGCCTTCTTGAACCATTGCCTTAGCAGCAGGGTGTAAAATCGTTTTTACAGCTGTTTCAACTGTTTCAGCAGCGATATGCGGAACAGGAGAATAAGCACCCATTCCACCTGTGTTTGGTCCCATATCAGCATCAAATGCCCGTTTATGATCTTGAGCAATTTCAAGCGGAATGACCGTTTCACCATTCACAAATGCCATGAGGGAAAATTCTTCACCGCTTAAAAATTCTTCGATCACAACCCGTGACGATGCCTCACCAAATTTTTGACCGACAAGCATCTCTTCCAAGCTTTGCAAGGCATCCTCTTTTGTCATGGCTACCGTAACCCCTTTGCCTGCTGCAAGGCCATCGGCTTTAATGACAATCGGTGCCCCTTTTTCCTCGATATAATGACGGGCTTCCTCATAATTTGTAAATACTGCGTAATCACCAGTTGGTATCTCGTATTTTTTCATTATTTCTTTTGCAAATGCCTTACTGCCTTCAATTTCAGCTGCCAATCTACGAGGACCAAAGACAGCTAAACCAGCGGCTTCGAAAGTGTCTGCCAATCCTTCAAGAAGAGGAACCTCCGGCCCAATGATGGTTAAACCTATATTTTGATCTTTTGCAAATTGTAATAATTGCTCTTGGTTATTTTCAGGGATTGGAATGAGTTCCGCCACGTCTTCCATTCCGTCGTTACCAGGAGCGACAAACACCTTTTCTACCAGCGGGCTTTCGCTCACCTTTCGGCAAAGTGCATGTTCTCTTCCGCCTCGTCCAACTATTAGAACCTTCACCGATCTCACTCCTTTTTAATGTTCGGCTTTCCTAAACTTGCATGTTGATTTCCGCTCCAGGCACTTCGCTTTCCGCGGGCGGTCCGGGGAGCCTCCTAGGCGCTTAAGCGCCTGCGGGGTCTCCCCTTGCCCGTACTCCCGCAGGAGTCTCGCGCCTTTCACTACAATCAACATGAGCTTCAACTTAGCCTAATGTTTAAAGTGTCTAACTCCGGTAAATACCATTGCAATTCCATACTCATCTGCTTTTTTGATTGAGTCTTCATCACGAATTGAGCCGCCTGGCTGAATGATCGCGGTAATTCCTGCTTTTGCTGCGGCTTCAACGGTGTCGTCCATTGGGAAAAACGCATCTGAAGCAAGTGCTGCTCCTTCTGCCCTTTCGCCTGCTTGTTTCAGTGCAATTTCTGCAGCGCCAACACGGTTCATTTGACCTGCACCAATACCAATCGTCATATCTTTGTCAGCTACAACAATCGCATTTGATTTAACGTGTTTTACAACCTTCCAGCCTAATTTTAACGCTTCCCACTCTTGATCAGTTGGCTGTCTTTTCGTTGGTACAGAAATGGTTGCATCATCAAGGGTAAAACGGTCTTGGTCCTGAACCAGAAGACCACCTTCAATCGTGACCATTTTGCTTTCTGGTTTTTTCACACCATCAAATGGAATCGTCAATAAGCGAAGATTCTTTTTGGCTGTTAAAATGGTTACTGCTTCTTCCGAGAACGAAGGAGCGATGATAATTTCAAGGAAAATCTCATGAAGTTTTTCTGCTGTTCGTGCATCTACTTCCTGGTTAATAGCAATAATTCCGCCAAAAATAGAAACAGGGTCAGCAGCAAATGCTTTTTCAAATGCTTCAAAAACGTTCGTACCTGTACCAACTCCACATGGGTTCATGTGTTTAACCGCAACCGCAGCCGGCTCAGTGAATTCTTTTACAATTTGCAATGCCGCATCTGCATCATTGATATTATTATAAGAAAGCTCTTTACCGTGAAGCTGGTTCGCATTTGCAATGGAAAATGAAGAGCCTAATGGCTTTTTATAAAAAGCTGCCTTTTGGTGCGGATTTTCTCCGTAACGAAGCGGCTGCTTTAATTCATACGTAACCGTCAGTTTCTCAGGTGTTTCTTCCCCAGCAAGGTTTGTCATATATTCTGCAATCAATGCATCATATGCAGCTGTATGACGGAATACCTTTGCCGCAAGCTTTCTTCTAGTTGCAAGAGTTGTTTTTCCCTCATCCTTTAATTCCGTAAGAACTGTTTGATAGTCTTGAGGATCAACAACTACCGTAACATACTGATGGTTTTTAGCAGATGCACGAAGCATTGTCGGACCGCCGATATCAATATTTTCGATCGCATCTTCCACCGTTACATCCGGCTTTGCGATTGTTTGCTGGAAAGGATAAAGATTGACACAAACAAGTTGAATCGGTTCAATTCCATGCTGTTCCAGCTGTTTTTGATGTTCGATGTCATCATGCTTCGCAAGCAAACCGCCATGAATAAAAGGATTTAACGTTTTAACACGTCCTTCTAAAATTTCAGGAAATCCGGTTACATCACTTACACTAAGTACAGGAATACCTTGTTCTTGAAGAGCTTTTTTTGTTCCACCAGTAGATATAATTTCAAAACCAAGGCTGGCTAATTCTCTAGCAAAGTCGATTATTCCATTTTTATCGGAAACACTAATAAGTGCGCGTTGCTTTGTCACTTGTAACTTCTCCTCTCGTTAACAGCATTTCTAGGATGGATGGGTAAAGCTTATGTTCAATCTGCTGGATTTTCCGCTGCAGGCTTTCTCTTGTTTCTTTTTCGCTAATGCGAATCCGTTCTTGGACGATAATTGGACCCGTATCCATTCCTTCATCCACATAATGAATCGTAACACCGGTCCATTTCGCTTTGGCTTCCAAGGCTTGACCAATAGCATCCTTACCTGGAAAAGCTGGAAGCAGTGACGGATGAATGTTGATAATCCGCCCTTTAAATTCCCTAAGTAACGTCGGGCCAATCAACCGCATATATCCCGCGAGGACAATCAAATCCACTTCAGCTTGTTTTAAGCGCAATAAAATTTCCGCCTCAAATTCTTCCTTCTGTTGATAATCCTTTGGGTTAAAAACAAAAGAACTTATCCTTGCGCGATTCGCCCGCTCAATTGCATAGGCACCAGGTTTATCACAAACAAGGAGAGCAATATTAGCATGTAGCTCTCCTGTCTGCACGACATCAATAATCGCTTGAAAATTGCTTCCGTTACCCGAAGCAAACACAGCAATATTCTTCATCGTCTTCCACCGATCGTGATGCCTTCATTTTCGGAAACAACGCCAATTTCATAGGCAGTCTCTCCGCAATTCCGGAAATGCTCCAATACATCTGCAGCATCTTCAGGTTTAACCGCAATCACCATACCGATTCCCATGTTAAAAATATTATACATCTCTTTATACTCGATTTGTCCTACCTCAGAAATTAACTTAAAGATAGACGGAATATGCCAGCTTCTTTCATCGAGCTCCGCTCCGAGCCCTTCTGGAAGCATTCTCGGGATATTTTCAATAAAACCACCGCCTGTAATATGGGCCATACCCTTAAGATCAAACCTTTTCAAGGCAGATAAAATCGGTTTTACATAGATTTTTGTTGGTTTAAGTAATTCTTCCCCTAACGTGCACTCCAGGGCATCGACAAACTCGATTAATGACCAATTGTTAAACACTTTTCTGACAAGAGAATACCCGTTACTATGAATTCCGCTCGATGCTAATCCAATTAACACATCTCCAGCTTGGATCGTTTCACCGGTAACAACTTTTGATTTTTCACAAGCCCCTACTGAAAAGCCGGCAAGGTCATACTCATTTTGACTATATAATCCAGGCATTTCAGCTGTTTCACCGCCTATGAGCGCACATCCTGCCTGCTCACAGCCGTCAGCCACACCTTTGACAATCGCCTCAATCTTTTCCGGTACTGCCTTCCCGCAAGCGATGTAGTCAAGGAAGTACAGTGGCTCTGCCCCTTGAACGACGATATCGTTCACACACATGGCAACTGCGTCAATTCCAATCGTATCATGCTTATCCATCATAAATGCGATCATCAGTTTCGTTCCGACCCCGTCGGTTCCGGATACTAAAACCGGTTCTTTTAAGTTCAGAACAGACAAATCAAACATACCGCCAAAACCGCCGAGGCTCCCAAGAACTCCTGCTCTGGCTGTTTTTTGAACGTGCTTTTTCATTCTTGTAACGGCTTCATATCCCGCCTCGATATCAACGCCGGCTTGCTTATATGCATTTGCCAACCTCGTCACCCCTTTTGGTAGTAATACTGAAGTGTATCTGGATAAATTTCTGTTGGATAGTTTCCAGTAAAGCAGCCAAGGCAGAATCCTTGTGTACCTTCTGTTTCTGAAATAGCCCTCACCATGCCATCTGTGCTTAGGAAGGTTAACGAATCAGCCCCGATCACCTGCCGGATTTCTTCAACTGACTTATCGGAGGCAATCAATTCTTCCTTTGAAGATGTATCAATTCCATAAAAACATGGATTTTTAATCGGCGGCGAACTGATGACAACATGGACCTCGGTCGCTCCTGCCTCTTTTAAAAGTTTTACGATTCGTCGGCTCGTTGTACCACGGACGATTGAGTCATCGACCATGACCACCCGTTTTCCTTCAACCACGCCGCGAACGGCAGACAGTTTCATTTTTACCCCTTGCTCCCGTAATGTTTGAGATGGCTGAATGAAGGTTCTGCCTACATATTTATTCTTAATCAAGCCCATTTCATAAGGAATTCCTGAAGCTTCCGCATAACCGATTGCAGCAGAAATACTTGAGTCAGGTACACCAGTTACAACATCTGCATCAATCGGAGCTTCAACAGCCAATCTTTTCCCCATATTTTTACGGGCAGTATGGACGTTGATTCCTTGAATATTGCTGTCTGGTCTTGAAAAATAAACATATTCCATTGCGCAAATGGCTTTTGTTGTACTTAATGAAAAACGCTCAGAGGTAAGACCTTTTTCATTAATGATCAGTAATTCTCCAGGCATAATATCCCGAATGTACTCAGCGCCAATCACATCAAAGGCACAGGTCTCAGAAGCTACCACATAGGCATCCCCCAGCACTCCAAGTGATAAAGGTCTTAACCCATGAGGGTCAAGGGCGACCATCAGCTCGGTTTCGGTCATAATTAAATAGGCATAAGCACCTTTTAACATAGATAATGCATTTTTAACCGCATCATTTAATTGATGAAAACCGCTTCTTTTAATTAAGTGAGCTAATACTTCCGTATCAGAGCTTGTTTGAAAAATACTCCCTTGTGCTTCCAGCTGATGCTTTAAGTAATTCGCATTTACAAGGTTTCCATTATGAGCAAGTGCTAGACTGCTGGTTTGTGAATGAAATAATAAAGGCTGGACATTCTCGTAACCACCGCCCCCAGCAGTTGCATAGCGAACATGCCCAATGGCAGCAGATCCTGTTAATTGGGCTATTTTATCCGCCGTAAAGATTTCAGAAACTAACCCTTCACCTTTAATGCCCTTTAGCTTTTTTCCATCCGATACAACAATTCCGGTACCCTCTTGGCCGCGGTGCTGTAAACTATGAAGACCGTAATAGGTTAATTGCGCGGCGTCAGGGTGTCCCCAGACACCAAAGACGCCGCACTCTTCATTTAATCCCTTGATTTCAGCAAGCATGGGATGGCTCCTTTCCAGGCAGCTTTCAATTCTTGTACCGAAGATTCTATAACCGTTTCTTCTTCATTTAGGATTCTTAATGTTGATGAATCATTTACTTCCCCGATCAAAGCAGCCGCCGCTATGAAACTTTCAAACTGGGCTTGATTTTCCTTTTTAACCGTTACGAGAAAACGAGATTGTGTTTCACTGAATAAGGCTGTTACAGAGTTGCCTTCAATCTTAATAATGGCACCTAGTTCTTCAGAGTTGAAAAGAGACTCAGATACTGCCACTGCTAAACCACCCTCTGACAGGTCATGGGCAGACTCTACTAATCCAGCACGAATAGCCGCCAGCAATTGATTTTGTCTTTCTTTTTCGATGTCGATATTTAATTCAGGAGCTTTACCGAAGATCTTACCGTTTTGCAGCTTTTGCAATTCACTGCCGCCAAACTCTGGTTTGGTATCTCCGATTAAGTAAATAAGGTCACCGTTATTTTTAAAGTTTTGTGTCGTAATATGATCAAGATCAGTCACTAAACCAACCATTCCAATGACTGGTGTTGGGTAAATCGCTGTTCCGCTTGTTTCGTTATATAAAGAGACGTTTCCGCCGATAACTGGTGTTTCAAGAACTCGGCATGCCTCACTGATTCCATCTGCTGCTTTTTCAATCTGCCAGAACACTTCCGGCTTTTCTGGATTTCCAAAGTTCAGGTTATCAGTAATCGCTAATGGTTCTGCACCCGAGCAGACAATATTACGTGCTGCTTCAGCAACCGCGATTTTTCCGCCTACCTCAGGGTCTAAATATACATAGCGTGAATTACAGTCAGTAGTCATCGCTAACGCCTTACGTGTCCCGCGAATCCTGACAACGGACGCGTCAGATCCCGGTGAAACTACTGTGTTTGTACGAACCATATAATCATATTGTTCATAAACCCATTCCTTGCTCGCCACTGTCGGCTGGCTCAGAATCTGCTTAAGAGTTTCTTTCATATCTTCTACCTTAGGAACTTCTACATCGATTGATTGGAATTCCCCATAATAAGCTGGTTCTTTTGATGGTTTATGATAAACAGGCGCATCCTCTGCTAAAGCATCTACCGGTACATCCGCAACGATTTCACCATGTTGAATCAAACGGAGTTTTTTATCATCGGTTACCGTACCAATCGCTACCGCTTCAAGGTCGTATTTTGTGAAAAGATCTTTAATTTCCTGCTCTCTTCCCTTTGTAACAACAATTAGCATCCGTTCCTGTGATTCAGAAAGCATCATTTCATATGCTGTCATGCCTGTTTCACGCTGTGGAACTAGATCTAGATTCATTTCAATCCCCATGCCGGCCTTACTTGCCATCTCAGCAGAAGAACTTGTTAAACCAGCTGCACCCATATCCTGAATTCCTACAAGGGCATCGGATTGAATCAATTCTAGGCAGGCTTCTAATAAAAGCTTTTCCATGAATGGGTCGCCCACTTGAACCGCTGGACGGTTTTCATCGGACTGCTCTGTTAATTCTTCAGAAGCAAACGTTGCACCATGAATTCCGTCACGACCTGTTTTCGCTCCTACATACATTACGGTATTACCGACACCTTGGGCTAAACCTTTTTTAATATCTTTATGGTCGATTAAGCCAACACACATTGCATTTACCAGTGGATTTCCTTCATAACATGGTTCAAATTGAATTTCACCGCCAACAGTCGGGATTCCGATACAATTTCCGTACCCAGCGATCCCAGCAACCACTTCTTTAAATAAATAGCGGACCCTTGCCGATTCATCCAGTTCACCGAAACGAAGGGAGTTTAGCAGGGCAATAGGACGGGCACCCATTGAAAAAATATCACGGATAATTCCACCGACACCGGTTGCTGCTCCTTGATACGGCTCAATCGCTGATGGATGGTTGTGACTTTCGATTTTAAATACAACTGCCTGCTCATCGCCGATATCGACAATCCCTGCCCCTTCCCCAGGACCTTGAAGAACACGTTCACCGGTTGTTGGAAATTTTCTTAATACAGGCTTTGAGTTTTTATAGCTGCAATGCTCGGACCACATAACAGAGAATAATCCTGTTTCTGTATAGTTTGGTGTCCGGCCGAGGATGTTTTCAATCATCGTAAATTCTTCATCGGACAAGCCCATTTGCTGATAAAGTTTTTCTGCTTTTACTTGATCTGGTCTTGGTTCATGCTTTAACAACATTTGCTTCCCTCCAGCTTTTTACAATTGATTGAAATAATTTTAGGCCGTCTGCTCCGCCTAATAGCTCATCTACGGCTCTTTCAGGGTGCGGCATCATACCTAATACGTTACCTTTTTCATTGATAATCCCGGCAATATCCGCTAAACTGCCATTTGGATTTTGATTGTACGTAAACACGATTTGATTATTCGCTTTTAATTTTGTTAATGTTTCTTCATCACAATAGTAGTTGCCTTCACCATGAGCGACTGGGATGCTGATGGTTGAATTTTTTTCATAAGCTGCTGTAAACATGGTTTCATTGTTTGCAACCTTTAATTCTACCGGCTTACAAATAAATGAAAGACTTTCATTTCGTCTCATCGCACCTGGCAGTAAGCCTGCTTCTAGTAAAATTTGAAATCCGTTACATACACCCAAGACTGGTTTTCCGGCTTCCGCTGCTTTTACGACTTCTTTCATGACGTTACTGAAGCGGGCAATGGCTCCAGTGCGCAGGTAATCACCATAGGAAAAACCGCCAGGCAATAAAATTCCGTCAAATTCATCTAAGCTTTCCGTATCGTGCCAGACATATTCAACCTGCTCGCCTAATTCATCTTTGATGGCATGATACATATCAACGTCGCAGTTAGACCCTGGAAAAACGATTACCGCAAATTTCACTGAGGAACAACCTCCTCTACTTCATAACGATAATCTTCAATAACCGGATTCGCTAAAACTTTTGTACAAATTTCATTAATGACTTCGTCAAGATCACGCTCTGATTTTTCAAGAGTTAACTCCATATATTTACCGATGCGGACATCCGCCACTTCCGGATAGTTTAATGATTTTAATGAGTGGGTTACTGCTTTACCCTGTGGATCCAAAACACTTTCTCTTAACGTGACATACACCTTTACCTTAAACATGTTGTTTTCCCCCTAATCTAGCTAAAATAGTTTCATAGGCTTCTGTTAAACTGCCCAAATCGCGACGGAATACATCTTTATCAAGCTTTTCATTCGTCTTTTCATCCCATAATCTGCAAGTGTCTGGTGAAATTTCATCCGCCAGTAAAATCTTGCCTTCGCTATCCTTGCCGAACTCTAATTTAAAATCAATTAAACGAATACCTAGTTCTGCAAAAAAGCTGATTAATAGTTTATCGATTTCAAGCGCCTTTTGTTTTAGAATCTCAATTTCTTCAATCGTTGCTAAATTTAATTCGAGAATATGGTCCTCCGTAATGATAGGATCTCCAAGATCGTCATCTTTCAAATAAAACTCAACGATTGGTCTAGATAACGGCTTACCCTCTTCGATACCTAAACGTTTTGAAAAACTTCCAGCAGCCACATTACGTACAACAACTTCTAATGGAATAATCGATACTCTTTTAACCAATTGCTGAGTTTCAGATAAGCGTTTAATAAAATGTGATTCAATTCCTTGTTCTTTCAGTTTTAAAAATAGCAAACTTGTAATCTCGTTATTTAAACGGCCTTTACCTGTAATGTCTGCCTTCTTTTGACCGTTGTAAGCAGTTGCTGAATCTTTATACTCGATTAAAACCGTTTGTTCATCATCCGTTTTAAAAATCTTTTTCGCTTTACCTTCATATAAAAGTTCACTCATAAGGAATGCCTCCTAATTCGCAATATTGGGAATCTTCAAGATAGCAGAGGGGCAACATTTGCCCCCTATTCTATTCGTTTAAGCCTAAGCGTTCAAAAATGGTATCAACATGCTGCAGGTGGTAGTTGTAATCAAAGCAATCTGCGATTTCTTCACCTGAAAGCAGGTTTGTAATTTTCTCTTCTGCTTCGATTAAGCTTCGGAAAGGTACTTGTTTTTCCCAAGCTTCCATTGCTTTCGGCTGAACCGTATCGTATGCTTCCTCTCTTGATAATCCCTTATCGATTAGGGCTAGAAGTACACGCTGTGAATAAATTAATCCAAGTGTCCGGTCCATGTTGCGCTTCATATTTTCTGGATAAACAGTTAGGTTTTTAATAATATTTCCGAATCGGTTCAGCATGTAGTTTAAGCCGATCGTTGCATCCGGTAAAATAATCCGTTCTGCTGATGAATGCGAGATATCACGTTCATGCCATAATGGTACATTTTCATAAGCTGTCAGCATGTAACCGCGAATCACACGGGCAATTCCTGTCATATTTTCAGAACCAATTGGATTTCGTTTATGCGGCATAGCCGATGAACCTTTTTGCCCTTTTGCAAAAAACTCTTCTACTTCACGTGTTTCGCTCTTCTGAAGCCCGCGGACTTCTACTGCAAATTTTTCAATTGAAGTGGCAATTAATGCTAGGGTTGACATGTAATGAGCATGACGGTCGCGCTGCAGGGTTTGTGTTGAGATTGGTGCTGGCTGGATTCCTAGCTTTTCACAGACATACTGCTCAACAAATGGATTGATATTGGCGTATGTTCCGACCGCACCGGAAATCTTCCCAAACTCTACTCCTGCTGCTGCCTGCTTAAAGCGCTCAAGATTACGTTTCATTTCTTCATACCAAAGAGCAAGCTTTAATCCAAAGGTTGTCGGCTCGGCATGTACACCGTGCGTACGGCCCATCATAACGGTATATTTATGCTCCATCGCTTTGTTCTTTAAGATGCTAATGAAATTCTCAAGATCTTTCTGGATGATTTCATTTGCTTGTTTTAATAAATAAGATAGTGCTGTGTCAACAACATCCGTTGAGGTTAATCCATAATGCACCCACTTGCGCTCTTCCCCCAATGTTTCAGATACTGCACGGGTAAAGGCAACTACATCATGTCTTGTTTCTTCTTCAATTTCTTTAATCCGGTCAATATTAAAGGATGCATTTTCACGCAGTTTCTTTACGTCCTCTTTTGGAATTTCGCCTAATTCAGCCCAAGCTTCACATGCAAGGATTTCGACCTCTAGCCATGCCTTAAAACGGTTTTCCTCTGTCCAAATCGCACCCATCTCTGGTCTTGTATAACGATCAATCATCTTTTAGCCTCCAAACTTTTATCTTCCCAAATAAAGCTGTCGTTCACTTCTGCCAGTGCCGTGTCAACGGAATCGCACAAGATGGTCACATGCCCCATTTTTCTTTTTAATTTTGCCTCATTTTTACCGTAAAAATGAATTTTCCAATTCTTATGTGTTGTTAGATTTTCTAACACATTTTGAACATGGTCTCCCAATATGTTGACCATAACTGCTGGTTTTAACAACTCAGTACTTGAAAGCGGTAGTCCGCAAACCGCCCGGATATGCTGTTCGAACTGCGAGGTTTCACAAGCTTCAATCGAATAATGTCCAGAATTATGCGGTCTAGGAGCCAGTTCATTTATAAAGATTTGATCATCTTCAGTTAAGAACATTTCAACTGCCAACGTTCCAACTAGCTCAAACTCATCAGCCAGTTGTACCGCAGCCAGGATTGCCTGTTCTTCCGCTCGTAGACTAATCC
This sequence comes from Neobacillus sp. Marseille-Q6967, assembly GCF_946151075.1. Lineage (GTDB taxonomy): Bacteria > Bacillota > Bacilli > Bacillales > Cytobacillaceae > Neobacillus. The sequence continues at coordinate 771,342 of NZ_CAMGZB010000001.1, forward strand.
TTGCCGGTACAATGGTTTGATGAAGAATATTGTTAACATGGATGTTTTCCCCGACTGGGAATACGGCTGTTTCACCAGTCGTATTTCTTACCACAATGACGGAAATCTCTTTCTTAAAAGCTACCCACTTTTCCAATACACATTGTCCGTGCTCGAGAAGTTTTACTGCTTCTTCAATATCCTGTGTTGTTTTGATTACTGCCTGCCCTTTACCATCATAGCCCCCGCGTGCTGTTTTTAACACAGCCGGGAATCCGAGTCTTTCTAAACCTAGTTCTAGGTCTTCCCGTGAATTGATCACAGCAAACGGTGCTACCTGAACTCCTGCATCCTGAATGGCTGTTTTTTCTTTGACACGGTCCTGACTAATTTCGAGCAAGCTCTTTCCCTGTGGAACATACGCGTTTTCGCAAAGCCACTCTAATGCAGTGGCATCAATATTTTCAAATTCATAGGTAATGATTTCACTTACTTCAGCTAATCTTTTAATGGCTTCTAAATCATGATAATCTCCGATAATCTTATAATCTGCTACTTGACCGCAGGGTGAGTCTTCTACGGGGTCAAGGACGGCAATCCGGTAACCCATTTCTCTTGCTGGCAAAGCCATCATTCTTCCGAGCTGGCCACCGCCAATAATGCCAATCGTTTGTCCTGGTAAAATCGTCTTTTTAGACAAGCTCATCACTACTTTCCATCGCTGCCGTTTTTGCCTCGTTTCTGACTTTTTCCAAACGTCCTTCTAATTCCGAATCAGTTATTGATAATATTTGAGCAGCGAGTAAGCCAGCATTAGTTGCTCCTGCTTTACCAATCGCAACCGTTGCCACCGGCACTCCTGCAGGCATTTGTACAATCGATAATAATGAATCGAGTCCATTTAATGCTTTAGATTGAACAGGAACACCGATAACAGGAAGCGTTGTTTTTGCTGCGACCATACCTGGCAAATGCGCTGCTCCGCCTGCACCAGCAATGATTACTTTAATCCCATTTACTCTAGCATTCTCTGCAAATTCAAACATTAAATCAGGAGTTCGATGGGCGGATACCACACGTTTTTCATAAGGAACCTCTAACCGATCTAGAGTATCACAAGCGTGTTTCATCGTTTCCCAATCTGATTTACTTCCCATTATGACTGCAACCAACGGATTCATTTCGATTCCTCCAACTTATCCAATATAAAAAGCCCAAAACAGTTACTTCCCCATCCACTAGGAGGGAAAGCAGTCTGTCCGGGCTGAAGATTCGGAACAGAAATATACCATGAAATGAAAACACTTCCGGTATAATCCGCTTCCCCTCATAGTCCAATCATTTACGGTGATTGGGTAGAAACTTATGGGCCATATTCCCATTATTATACGAGGGTGTTACTATTTTATTTATTTCCCACCTCTATATTAACAATTTAGGGGCAATCAGTCAATAAAAAGCGAACGTTTTTATTTTGCTATAAAATTAATGTTCGTCATTCAGCACAGCTTCAAAAACGATTTTTCTCCCTGCCGGCTCATATGAAGTCTCATTCCCACTGGTCACTTCTTGAAAAATTGGCTTTTCTGTACGCCGAATCGGGGTATAGCCTTGTTTTCTCATACGTTCTAAACAGGCATCAATCGTTTCATTCTCCTGTACTTCAAATTGCATTTTCTTCTTGCTCATGAAAATAATTTCCCTCTTTTCACTGATTTCACCCAAAAGCCGCCGTGAATGGATTTAGGTTCATAAGAAATAATAAATGCTTTCGGATCTAAACTTTTAATCGTATCATATAGTTTTAATTCGAATTTTCTCGGAGTCAAAATTTGCATCGCCATTCGGCCTCCTTCAAGACCGTTCGCTTCCCAGTTTGTCACACCGTAACCTTGTTCTCTTAATTTCTTTGGCAGGTCAACATCATATTCTTTTGTGATGACATTAACGGTAATATACCCCAAAGCTAGCTTTTCTTCAATTTTCATTCCGACAATTACACCAATCCCGTAACCAACCGCATAAGCAACCAAGTTTTGGATTTCATTTAAATTGTTTAATACAAGACCAAGTCCGAGCACATAAATGACCACTTCAATCATACTCAGGAACGCTGCCAAATATCTCTGGCCTTTTAACGTCAAGATCATCCTAATCGTGAAAAAAGAAACATATACAATATTTATGATGAGTATGATGGCTACCATGATAAAGCTGTTCTCTAACAAAGATTATCCCTCCTATATTTATCTTGACCAATTTAAAGCAATAACTTTTGTTAGTGTAACGCTTTTCTAAAAAAATTTCATCTTATGGAGGTCGAGGAGGGTGAAGAGTGGTTATAGGGGGAGTTGTTATACTGCTGTTCTTCGAAAGTATTCAATTGGGGGGCTGGTTACCTTTTCTTTCTTTGAAGGGCAAACTTCCTTTAATGCTGCCCTTTAACTAAAAGTTTTCTCTTAATCGTATTGTTCTTCCCAATTTAAGCACAAAAAAACACAACCTAATCAGGTTGTGTTATCCTTGCCTGGCAACGTCCTACTCTCACAGGGGCGCTTGCCCCAACTACCATCGGCGCTGAGAAGCTTAACTTCCGTGTTCGGTATGGGAACGGGTGTGACCTTCTCGCCATTATTACCAGACTATTTAATTGAGAGATCATTCCCTCAAAACTAGATAATGCAGAAGAAGTAAGTAAAAACGAGTTCACCTTATTCATATAAATGACTTGGTTAAGTCCTCGATCGATTAGTATCAGTCAGCTCCACATGTTACCACGCTTCCACCTCTGACCTATCAACCTGATCATCTTTCAGGGATCTTACTAGCTTGACGCTATGGGAAATCTCATCTTGAGGGGGGCTTCATGCTTAGATGCTTTCAGCACTTATCCCGTCCGCACATAGCTACCCAGCGATGCCTTTGGCAAGACAACTGGTACACCAGCGGTGCGTCCATCCCGGTCCTCTCGTACTAAGGACAGCTCCTCTCAAATTTCCTGCGCCCACGACGGATAGGGACCGAACTGTCTCACGACGTTCTGAACCCAGCTCGCGTACCGCTTTAATGGGCGAACAGCCCAACCCTTGGGACCGACTACAGCCCCAGGATGCGATGAGCCGACATCGAGGTGCCAAACCTCCCCGTCGATGTGGACTCTTGGGGGAGATAAGCCTGTTATCCCCGGGGTAGCTTTTATCCGTTGAGCGATGGCCCTTCCATGCGGAACCACCGGATCACTAAGCCCGACTTTCGTCCCTGCTCGACTTGTAGGTCTCGCAGTCAAGCTCCCTTGTGCCTTTACACTCTACGAATGATTTCCAACCATTCTGAGGGAACCTTTGGGCGCCTCCGTTACTCTTTAGGAGGCGACCGCCCCAGTCAAACTGCCCACCTGACACTGTCTCCCACCCCGATCAGGGGTGCGGGTTAGAATTTCAATACAGCCAGGGTAGTATCCCACCGACGCCTCCACCGAAGCTGGCGCTCCGGCTTCTCAGGCTCCTACCTATCCTGTACAAGCTGTACCAAAATTCAATATCAGGCTACAGTAAAGCTCCACGGGGTCTTTCCGTCCTGTCGCGGGTAACCTGCATCTTCACAGGTACTATAATTTCACCGAGTCTCTCGTTGAGACAGTGCCCAGATCGTTACGCCTTTCGTGCGGGTCGGAACTTACCCGACAAGGAATTTCGCTACCTTAGGACCGTTATAGTTACGGCCGCCGTTTACTGGGGCTTCGATTCAGAGCTTCGCTTGCGCTAACCCCTCCTCTTAACCTTCCAGCACCGGGCAGGCGTCAGCCCCTATACTTCGCCTTGCGGCTTCGCAGAGACCTGTGTTTTTGCTAAACAGTCGCCTGGGCCTATTCACTGCGGCTCTTCGAGGCTATTCACCTCAAAAAGCACCCCTTCTCCCGAAGTTACGGGGTCATTTTGCCGAGTTCCTTAACGAGAGTTCTCTCGCTCACCTTAGGATTCTCTCCTCGCCTACCTGTGTCGGTTTGCGGTACGGGCACCTTTTATCTCGCTAGAGGCTTTTCTTGGCAGTGTGGAATCAGGAACTTCGGTACTATATTTCCCTCGCTGTCACAGCTCAGCCTTACGGTAAGCGGATTTTCCTACTTACCAGCCTAACTGCTTAGACGCACATATCCAACAGTGCGCTTACCCTATCCTCCTGCGTCCCCCCATCACTCAAACGATAAAGAGGTGGTACAGGAATATCAACCTGTTGTCCATCGCCTACGCCTTTCGGCCTCGGCTTAGGTCCCGACTAACCCTGAGAGGACGAGCCTTCCTCAGGAAACCTTAGGCATACGGTGGATGAGATTCTCACTCATCTTTCGCTACTCATACCGGCATTCTCACTTCTAAGCGCTCCACCAGTCCTTACGGTCTAGCTTCAACGCCCTTAGAACGCTCTCCTACCACTGACATCGTAGATGTCAATCCACAGCTTCGGTGTTACGTTTAGCCCCGGTACATTTTCGGCGCAGAGTCACTCGACCAGTGAGCTATTACGCACTCTTTAAATGGTGGCTGCTTCTAAGCCAACATCCTGGTTGTCTAAGCAACTCCACATCCTTTTCCACTTAACGTAAACTTTGGGACCTTAGCTGGTGGTCTGGGCTGTTTCCCTTTTGACTACGGATCTTATCACTCGCAGTCTGACTCCCACGGATAAGTCTTTGGCATTCGGAGTTTGTCTGAATTCGGTAACCCGATGAGGGCCCCTAGTCCAAACAGTGCTCTACCTCCAAGACTCTTACTACGTGAGGCTAGCCCTAAAGCTATTTCGGAGAGAACCAGCTATCTCCAAGTTCGATTGGAATTTCTCCGCTACCCACACCTCATCCCCGCACTTTTCAACGTGCGTGGGTTCGGGCCTCCATCCAGTGTTACCTGGACTTCACCCTGGACATGGGTAGATCACCTGGTTTCGGGTCTACGACCACATACTATTTCGCCCTATTCAGACTCGCTTTCGCTGCGGCTCCGTCTCTTCAACTTAACCTTGCATGGGATCGTAACTCGCCGGTTCATTCTACAAAAGGCACGCCATCACCCATAAACGGGCTCTGACTACTTGTAGGCACACGGTTTCAGGATCTTTTTCACTCCCCTTCCGGGGTGCTTTTCACCTTTCCCTCACGGTACTGGTTCACTATCGGTCACTAGGGAGTATTTAGCCTTGGGAGATGGTCCTCCCTGCTTCCGACCGGATTTCACGTGTCCGGCCGTACTCAGGATCCACTCAGGAGGGAACGAAGTTTCGACTACAGGGCTTTTACCTTCTATGACAGGCCTTTCCAGGCCGCTTCATCTACCCCGTTCCTTTGTAACTCCATGTTGAGTGTCCTACAACCCCAAGAGGCAAGCCTCTTGGTTTGGGCTGTTCCCGTTTCGCTCGCCGCTACTTAGGGAATCGCGTTTGCTTTCTCTTCCTCCGGGTACTTAGATGTTTCAGTTCCCCGGGTCTGCCTTCAATACCCTATGTATTCAGGTAAAGATACTGCTCCATTACGAGCAGTGGGTTCCCCCATTCGGAAATCTCCGGATCAAAGCTTACTTACAGCTCCCCGAAGCATATCGGTGTTAGTCCCGTCCTTCATCGGCTCCTAGTGCCAAGGCATTCACCGTGCGCCCTTTCTAACTTAACCTAAAAGGTTTTACTCTTATTAATAAGAGAGAAAAACTAAAATGGCGATTACTCGGTTCTTACTTGGTTACTTCTTCTATTACGATTATCTAGTTTTCAAAGAACGATTAAAAAAAGCTTTGAGAGAATTGCTCTCTCAAAACTAAACAAACAAGAAACGGTCAACTTCTTATCAGTCCGAAAGGACTGCATTATCCTTAGAAAGGAGGTGATCCAGCCGCACCTTCCGATACGGCTACCTTGTTACGACTTCACCCCAATCATCTGTCCCACCTTAGGCGGCTGGCTCCTTACGGTTACCCCACCGACTTCGGGTGTTACAAACTCTCGTGGTGTGACGGGCGGTGTGTACAAGGCCCGGGAACGTATTCACCGCGGCATGCTGATCCGCGATTACTAGCGATTCCGGCTTCATGCAGGCGAGTTGCAGCCTGCAATCCGAACTGAGAATGGTTTTATGGGATTGGCTTAACCTCGCGGTTTTGCAGCCCTTTGTACCATCCATTGTAGCACGTGTGTAGCCCAGGTCATAAGGGGCATGATGATTTGACGTCATCCCCACCTTCCTCCGGTTTGTCACCGGCAGTCACCTTAGAGTGCCCAACTGAATGCTGGCAACTAAGATCAAGGGTTGCGCTCGTTGCGGGACTTAACCCAACATCTCACGACACGAGCTGACGACAACCATGCACCACCTGTCACTCTGTCCCCCGAAGGGGAAAATCCTATCTCTAGGAGTGTCAGAGGATGTCAAGACCTGGTAAGGTTCTTCGCGTTGCTTCGAATTAAACCACATGCTCCACCGCTTGTGCGGGCCCCCGTCAATTCCTTTGAGTTTCAGCCTTGCGGCCGTACTCCCCAGGCGGAGTGCTTAATGCGTTAGCTGCAGCACTAAAGGGCGGAAACCCTCTAACACTTAGCACTCATCGTTTACGGCGTGGACTACCAGGGTATCTAATCCTGTTTGCTCCCCACGCTTTCGCGCCTCAGCGTCAGTTACAGACCAGAAAGCCGCCTTCGCCACTGGTGTTCCTCCACATCTCTACGCATTTCACCGCTACACGTGGAATTCCGCTTTCCTCTTCTGCACTCAAGTCCCCCAGTTTCCAATGACCCTCCACGGTTGAGCCGTGGGCTTTCACATCAGACTTAAAGGACCGCCTGCGCGCGCTTTACGCCCAATAATTCCGGACAACGCTTGCCACCTACGTATTACCGCGGCTGCTGGCACGTAGTTAGCCGTGGCTTTCTGGTTAGGTACCGTCAAGGTACCGGCAGTTACTCCGATACTTGTTCTTCCCTAACAACAGAGCTTTACGACCCGAAGGCCTTCATCGCTCACGCGGCGTTGCTCCGTCAGACTTTCGTCCATTGCGGAAGATTCCCTACTGCTGCCTCCCGTAGGAGTCTGGGCCGTGTCTCAGTCCCAGTGTGGCCGATCACCCTCTCAGGTCGGCTACGCATCGTCGCCTTGGTGAGCCGTTACCTCACCAACTAGCTAATGCGCCGCGGGCCCATCTGTAAGTGACAGCTTGCGCCGTCTTTCAGCTTTCCCTCATGAGAGGGAAAGGATTATCCGGTATTAGCTCCGGTTTCCCGAAGTTATCCCAGTCTTACAGGCAGGTTGCCCACGTGTTACTCACCCGTCCGCCGCTAACCTTTAGAAGCAAGCTTCTAAAGATTCGCTCGACTTGCATGTATTAGGCACGCCGCCAGCGTTCGTCCTGAGCCAGGATCAAACTCTCCAAGAAAGTTGATTAGCTCGAATTTACGTTGGCTCATGTTCATCTATATAATATAGAAGAAACATGATAATTTATTGTTTGTTGACGTTTTTGTTTGTTTAGTTTTCAAAGAACAATTTTTTGTTTTTGTCACTTGTTAAAGCAACAGGAATATTAGTATATCGCGTTTCTATCATCCTATCAACTATCAATTATTTCCAATTCGCTAGAAATAATCATTGAAAAGATAAGTTGTTTCAAAAGCGACTTTCCTATCATAACACCATCGGTGTTATCTTACAAGAGAAAGTTTTTTCCAATTCTCAAGAAGGGATTAAAAAAGACAGAAAGATTAATTTCTGTCTTCGCCTGGCAACGTCCTACTCTCACAGGGGCGCTTGCCCCAACTACCATCGGCGCTGAGAAGCTTAACTTCCGTGTTCGGTATGGGAACGGGTGTGACCTTCTCGCCATTATTACCAGACTATTTAATTGAGAGATCATTCCCTCAAAACTAGATAATGCAGAAGAAGTAAGTAAAAACGAGTTCACCTTATTCATATAAATGACTATGGTTAAGTCCTCGATCGATTAGTATCAGTCAGCTCCACATGTTACCACGCTTCCACCTCTGACCTATCAACCTGATCATCTTTCAGGGATCTTACTAGCTTGACGCTATGGGAAATCTCATCTTGAGGGGGGCTTCATGCTTAGATGCTTTCAGCACTTATCCCGTCCGCACATAGCTACCCAGCGATGCCTTTGGCAAGACAACTGGTACACCAGCGGTGCGTCCATCCCGGTCCTCTCGTACTAAGGACAGCTCCTCTCAAATTTCCTGCGCCCACGACGGATAGGGACCGAACTGTCTCACGACGTTCTGAACCCAGCTCGCGTACCGCTTTAATGGGCGAACAGCCCAACCCTTGGGACCGACTACAGCCCCAGGATGCGATGAGCCGACATCGAGGTGCCAAACCTCCCCGTCGATGTGGACTCTTGGGGGAGATAAGCCTGTTATCCCCGGGGTAGCTTTTATCCGTTGAGCGATGGCCCTTCCATGCGGAACCACCGGATCACTAAGCCCGACTTTCGTCCCTGCTCGACTTGTAGGTCTCGCAGTCAAGCTCCCTTGTGCCTTTACACTCTACGAATGATTTCCAACCATTCTGAGGGAACCTTTGGGCGCCTCCGTTACTCTTTAGGAGGCGACCGCCCCAGTCAAACTGCCCACCTGACACTGTCTCCCACCCCGATCAGGGGTGCGGGTTAGAATTTCAATACAGCCAGGGTAGTATCCCACCGACGCCTCCACCGAAGCTGGCGCTCCGGCTTCTCAGGCTCCTACCTATCCTGTACAAGCTGTACCAAAATTCAATATCAGGCTACAGTAAAGCTCCACGGGGTCTTTCCGTCCTGTCGCGGGTAACCTGCATCTTCACAGGTACTATAATTTCACCGAGTCTCTCGTTGAGACAGTGCCCAGATCGTTACGCCTTTCGTGCGGGTCGGAACTTACCCGACAAGGAATTTCGCTACCTTAGGACCGTTATAGTTACGGCCGCCGTTTACTGGGGCTTCGATTCAGAGCTTCGCTTGCGCTAACCCCTCCTCTTAACCTTCCAGCACCGGGCAGGCGTCAGCCCCTATACTTCGCCTTGCGGCTTCGCAGAGACCTGTGTTTTTGCTAAACAGTCGCCTGGGCCTATTCACTGCGGCTCTTCGAGGCTATTCACCTCAAAAAGCACCCCTTCTCCCGAAGTTACGGGGTCATTTTGCCGAGTTCCTTAACGAGAGTTCTCTCGCTCACCTTAGGATTCTCTCCTCGCCTACCTGTGTCGGTTTGCGGTACGGGCACCTTTTATCTCGCTAGAGGCTTTTCTTGGCAGTGTGGAATCAGGAACTTCGGTACTATATTTCCCTCGCTGTCACAGCTCAGCCTTACGGTAAGCGGATTTTCCTACTTACCAGCCTAACTGCTTAGACGCACATATCCAACAGTGCGCTTACCCTATCCTCCTGCGTCCCCCCATCACTCAAACGATAAAGAGGTGGTACAGGAATATCAACCTGTTGTCCATCGCCTACGCCTTTCGGCCTCGGCTTAGGTCCCGACTAACCCTGAGAGGACGAGCCTTCCTCAGGAAACCTTAGGCATACGGTGGATGAGATTCTCACTCATCTTTCGCTACTCATACCGGCATTCTCACTTCTAAGCGCTCCACCAGTCCTTACGGTCTAGCTTCAACGCCCTTAGAACGCTCTCCTACCACTGACATCGTAGATGTCAATCCACAGCTTCGGTGTTACGTTTAGCCCCGGTACATTTTCGGCGCAGAGTCACTCGACCAGTGAGCTATTACGCACTCTTTAAATGGTGGCTGCTTCTAAGCCAACATCCTGGTTGTCTAAGCAACTCCACATCCTTTTCCACTTAACGTAAACTTTGGGACCTTAGCTGGTGGTCTGGGCTGTTTCCCTTTTGACTACGGATCTTATCACTCGCAGTCTGACTCCCACGGATAAGTCTTTGGCATTCGGAGTTTGTCTGAATTCGGTAACCCGATGAGGGCCCCTAGTCCAAACAGTGCTCTACCTCCAAGACTCTTACTACGTGAGGCTAGCCCTAAAGCTATTTCGGAGAGAACCAGCTATCTCCAAGTTCGATTGGAATTTCTCCGCTACCCACACCTCATCCCCGCACTTTTCAACGTGCGTGGGTTCGGGCCTCCATCCAGTGTTACCTGGACTTCACCCTGGACATGGGTAGATCACCTGGTTTCGGGTCTACGACCACATACTATTTCGCCCTATTCAGACTCGCTTTCGCTGCGGCTCCGTCTCTTCAACTTAACCTTGCATGGGATCGTAACTCGCCGGTTCATTCTACAAAAGGCACGCCATCACCCATAAACGGGCTCTGACTACTTGTAGGCACACGGTTTCAGGATCTTTTTCACTCCCCTTCCGGGGTGCTTTTCACCTTTCCCTCACGGTACTGGTTCACTATCGGTCACTAGGGAGTATTTAGCCTTGGGAGATGGTCCTCCCTGCTTCCGACCGGATTTCACGTGTCCGGCCGTACTCAGGATCCACTCAGGAGGGAACGAAGTTTCGACTACAGGGCTTTTACCTTCTATGACAGGCCTTTCCAGGCCGCTTCATCTACCCCGTTCCTTTGTAACTCCATGTTGAGTGTCCTACAACCCCAAGAGGCAAGCCTCTTGGTTTGGGCTGTTCCCGTTTCGCTCGCCGCTACTTAGGGAATCGCGTTTGCTTTCTCTTCCTCCGGGTACTTAGATGTTTCAGTTCCCCGGGTCTGCCTTCAATACCCTATGTATTCAGGTAAAGATACTGCTCCATTACGAGCAGTGGGTTCCCCCATTCGGAAATCTCCGGATCAAAGCTTACTTACAGCTCCCCGAAGCATATCGGTGTTAGTCCCGTCCTTCATCGGCTCCTAGTGCCAAGGCATTCACCGTGCGCCCTTTCTAACTTAACCTAAAAGGTTTTACTCTTATTAATAAGAGAGAAAAACTAAAATGGCGATTACTCGGTTCTTACTTGGTTACTTCTTCTATTACGATTATCTAGTTTTCAAAGAACGATTAAAAAAAGCTTTGAGAGAATTGCTCTCTCAAAACTAAACAAACAAGAAACGGTCAACTTCTTATCAGTCCGAAAGGACTGCATTATCCTTAGAAAGGAGGTGATCCAGCCGCACCTTCCGATACGGCTACCTTGTTACGACTTCACCCCAATCATCTGTCCCACCTTAGGCGGCTGGCTCCTTACGGTTACCCCACCGACTTCGGGTGTTACAAACTCTCGTGGTGTGACGGGCGGTGTGTACAAGGCCCGGGAACGTATTCACCGCGGCATGCTGATCCGCGATTACTAGCGATTCCGGCTTCATGCAGGCGAGTTGCAGCCTGCAATCCGAACTGAGAATGGTTTTATGGGATTGGCTTAACCTCGCGGTTTTGCAGCCCTTTGTACCATCCATTGTAGCACGTGTGTAGCCCAGGTCATAAGGGGCATGATGATTTGACGTCATCCCCACCTTCCTCCGGTTTGTCACCGGCAGTCACCTTAGAGTGCCCAACTGAATGCTGGCAACTAAGATCAAGGGTTGCGCTCGTTGCGGGACTTAACCCAACATCTCACGACACGAGCTGACGACAACCATGCACCACCTGTCACTCTGTCCCCCGAAGGGGAACGTCCTATCTCTAGGAGTGTCAGAGGATGTCAAGACCTGGTAAGGTTCTTCGCGTTGCTTCGAATTAAACCACATGCTCCACCGCTTGTGCGGGCCCCCGTCAATTCCTTTGAGTTTCAGCCTTGCGGCCGTACTCCCCAGGCGGAGTGCTTAATGCGTTAGCTGCAGCACTAAAGGGCGGAAACCCTCTAACACTTAGCACTCATCGTTTACGGCGTGGACTACCAGGGTATCTAATCCTGTTTGCTCCCCACGCTTTCGCGCCTCAGCGTCAGTTACAGACCAGAAAGCCGCCTTCGCCACTGGTGTTCCTCCACATCTCTACGCATTTCACCGCTACACGTGGAATTCCGCTTTCCTCTTCTGCACTCAAGTCCCCCAGTTTCCAATGACCCTCCACGGTTGAGCCGTGGGCTTTCACATCAGACTTAAAGGACCGCCTGCGCGCGCTTTACGCCCAATAATTCCGGACAACGCTTGCCACCTACGTATTACCGCGGCTGCTGGCACGTAGTTAGCCGTGGCTTTCTGGTTAGGTACCGTCAAGGTACCGGCAGTTACTCCGATACTTGTTCTTCCCTAACAACAGAGCTTTACGACCCGAAGGCCTTCATCGCTCACGCGGCGTTGCTCCGTCAGACTTTCGTCCATTGCGGAAGATTCCCTACTGCTGCCTCCCGTAGGAGTCTGGGCCGTGTCTCAGTCCCAGTGTGGCCGATCACCCTCTCAGGTCGGCTACGCATCGTCGCCTTGGTGAGCCGTTACCTCACCAACTAGCTAATGCGCCGCGGGCCCATCTGTAAGTGTCAGCCGAAACCGACTTTCAGCTTTCCCTCATGAGAGGGAAAGGATTATCCGGTATTAGCTCCGGTTTCCCGAAGTTATCCCAGTCTTACAGGCAGGTTGCCCACGTGTTACTCACCCGTCCGCCGCTAACCTTCAGGAGCAAGCTCCTAAAGATTCGCTCGACTTGCATGTATTAGGCACGCCGCCAGCGTTCGTCCTGAGCCAGGATCAAACTCTCCAAGAAAGTTGATATAGCTCAAAAATTTTACGTTGGCTTTGCTTCTATATATAGAAACAAATAATTATTGTTTGTTGACGTTTTTGTTTGTTTAGTTTTCAAAGAACAAAGCCACTCGTTTGAGAGACACAAATATTATTATATCTCATTAACAACATAAAATCAATTATAATTTTTACCAAAATTAAAAGTTAATCACAATTGGAATGTTGTTTTGAAAAAGCGACTTTCCCATCATAACACCTGCGGTGTATTTGTGCAAGAGAATTTTTTTCCATTTCTCAAGCTGGGATTAAAAAAGACAGAAATTAGAACTTCTGTCTCCGCCTGGCAACGTCCTACTCTCACAGGGGCGCTTGCCCCAACTACCATCGGCGCTGAGAAGCTTAACTTCCGTGTTCGGTATGGGAACGGGTGTGACCTTCTCGCCATTATTACCAGACTATTTAATTAGAGAGATCATTCCCTCAAAACTAGATAATCAGAAGAAGTTTAAGTAAAAACGAGTTCGCTTTAAGACTATGGTTAAGTCCTCGATCGATTAGTATCAGTCAGCTCCACATGTTACCACGCTTCCACCTCTGACCTATCAACCTGATCATCTTTCAGGGATCTTACTAGCTTGACGCTATGGGAAATCTCATCTTGAGGGGGGCTTCATGCTTAGATGCTTTCAGCACTTATCCCGTCCGCACATAGCTACCCAGCGATGCCTTTGGCAAGACAACTGGTACACCAGCGGTGCGTCCATCCCGGTCCTCTCGTACTAAGGACAGCTCCTCTCAAATTTCCTGCGCCCACGACGGATAGGGACCGAACTGTCTCACGACGTTCTGAACCCAGCTCGCGTACCGCTTTAATGGGCGAACAGCCCAACCCTTGGGACCGACTACAGCCCCAGGATGCGATGAGCCGACATCGAGGTGCCAAACCTCCCCGTCGATGTGGACTCTTGGGGGAGATAAGCCTGTTATCCCCGGGGTAGCTTTTATCCGTTGAGCGATGGCCCTTCCATGCGGAACCACCGGATCACTAAGCCCGACTTT
>NZ_CAMGZB010000001.1:790000-2357368 GCF_946151075.1 Neobacillus sp. Marseille-Q6967
GGTGCTGCAGCACGAGGTTTTTTACCTTCCATAACATCTTTCATTTGACCTTTAATGGTTTCAGAACGAGGTCCAAAGATTGCCTGGATGTTGTTACCTACCTCAAGCACTCCCGCTGCACCAAGTTTCTTCAACTGGTCTTTATCAACATTTTTAATATCATTAACCGAAACACGAAGACGTGTGATACAAGCATCAAGGTGAGCGATGTTTTCTTTTCCGCCCATAGCATCTAAGATGTTTGAAGCTAAATCACCTGAAGCACCTTTACCTGCAGCACCTTGAGTATCTTCTTCTTCTAATTCACGACCCGGTGTTTTCAAATTAAATTTGCGAATCGCAAAACGGAATCCGAAATAATAAATAACCGAGAATACTAATCCAACCGGGATAACAATCCACGCATTTGTTTGTGGGTTAATTAATCCGAATAAGATATAGTCAATTAAACCACCAGAGAAAGTCATACCAATTTTAACATCTAAAATATGCATTATCATAAATGACAGACCCGCAAAAACAGCGTGAATGGCAAATAGGATTGGTGCTACGAAAAGGAATGAAAATTCAATTGGTTCAGTGATACCTGTTAAGAACGAAGTTAATGCAGCAGATGCCATTAACCCACCAACCATAACTTTCTTTTCCGGTCTTGCTTCATGATAAATCGCTAATGCCGCAGCAGGTAAACCAAACATCATGAATGGGAATTTACCTGTCATAAAAGTACCGGCTGTTAGATCTTGAACATTATCAGAAATCTGTGCCATGAAAATACGCTGGTCACCGCGCACAACTTCTCCGGCTTTTGTTACGTACTCACCAAACTCATACCAGAATGGAGAATAGAAGATATGGTGCAATCCAAAAGGAATTAATGAACGTTCAATTACACCGAAGATAAATGCTGAAATGGTTAAGTTTGCATGAACCATGTTTTGCGAGAATGCATTCAATCCAGCTTGAATTGGCGGCCAAATAACAAGCATTAATAACCCTAGGAGTAAAGCCGTTCCTGCCGTAATAATCGGCACGAAACGTTTACCTGCGAAGAACCCCAAATATGACGGCAATTCAATTTCGTAAAACTTATTATATAAACCTGCTGCGAGAATACCAACGATAATACCACCGAATACACCGGTTTGCAGGGTTGGAATTCCAAGTACATTGGCATAGCTTAATCCGTTGACATCTTCTGCTGTAAGACCTAAAACAGTACCCATGGTTACATTCATAATCAGGTAACCAATAATGGCTGCAAGTCCTGCAGTACCTTCCCCGCCAGCTAGTCCGACAGCTACACCGACCGCGAATAAGAGCGGCAGGTTACCGAAGACAATATCCCCGGCCTTTTGCATGACAGCAGCAACCATATCGACAGTACTATTATCAAGAAATGGCGCTAATTCTAAAAGTGCAGGGTTTCTAAGGGCAGCCCCTAAAGCAAGTAGAATACCGGCTGCCGGCAAAAGTGCAACTGGCAGCATAAGTGCTTTACCTACTTTTTGCAGAACGCCAAAAGCTTTTTTAAACATATTTTTTACCTCCAAAGTATTTTTCTAGCTCATTAAGCGGTTTCATTAACCTTAAAACGCAAAAAAGGCATGAGTAAAAAGTTCAATTGAATGAAGCTATGGGTATAGATTACCCCTAAACTTCCAATTCAATGAATACTTTTCACTCATGCCTGATCGAATCAGTAACACGTAAAAAATAATCGCTATTTGAATTTGGTTTGAATTCGCTGCAGATGCATCGTTAAGTAAACGGCTTCCGCATCAAACACTTTCATTTTTAAAGTTTGCTGCATCACTTTAATGAGCTTCCACGAAAGATTATAGCATACGGGATATTCCTGTTTCAATAGAGAAGATATTTTTTCTGGCTCTTCTACTTTCTCTTCTTTCATTACCCTCTCGATCGTAAAGCGAAGATGACGCACCAGCCTCATATAATCGATACTTTCTTTATCGATATCAATTTGAAATTGTTCTTCTACCATTTTAACCAGTCTGCTAACTAGCTGCGAGTGTTGATTCACTTCTGATAAATTCTTGTTGGTAATGGCGCTATGAATATGGAGTGCAATAAAACCAATTTCACCAACGGGGAGAGAAATCCCTGTTTTTTCGTTAATAAATTGAACTACTTCAGATGCAATTTGATACTCATTACGATAAAGCGTTTTCGTTTCTACTAAAAACGGGTTGCTCATTTCCATCCCCTTTGATGCCCGGGAGATTGCAAACATGATGTGGTCTGTTAAGGCAACATGAATATGTTCATGTAATGCAGAATGGGTCTTTTGCTTTATTAAATCAATTGCGGAAATGATCACTTCAAGTAATTCATTATCAATGAAGGGTAATAATTTAATATAACTTTCCTGTTCTTTTTCATTTTTCAACACAAATAATTTTTCAACTGTATCTGTCTCGATAAATTCTCCGTGTTTACGGTTGAACCCAATCCCTTTCCCAATCAGAACGACCTCTTGATAGGAGGGATGCTTAGCGATGATTACATTGTTATTGAGAACTTTATCGATTAATAAATTCGCCATCCATCTTCCCCATTTCAGCTAACCTGCCTATCATTATAATCTTCATGTTATAAGAGAGAAATGAGCAAGTCAACGACAAAGTTCGACATTACCCATTCCATTATTTGTTATAGGATTTTTTCCGTAAATAAAAAGGGACTGTGATTTCACAGTCCCCATTCTTTACTCTCCTAAGAAGATAAAGTATAAAAGGAAAATAACGAAGAAGAAGTACATGATTGGATTAACTTCTTTTGCACGTCCTTTTACAATCATAGTGATTGGATAGAAGATAAAACCAACTGCAATCCCTGTTGCAATACTGTATGACAACGGCATAGCAATCATGGTTAAGAAAGCTGGAACCGCAATTTCAAACTTGGACCACTCAATTTTCCCTAAAGATGAAACCATTAATACACCAACAATGATTAGAGCTGGAGCCGTAACCGGTGCTGTTACGACTGATAATAACGGGAAGAAAAAGAGTGATAAGATAAACAATCCAGCTGTAACAAGTGAAGCAAATCCAGTTCTTGCACCTGATGCAACTCCTGCAGATGATTCAATATAAGACGTAACCGTTGATGTTCCAAGAACTGCACCTGCAGTAGAAGCAATTGAATCAGAGATTAAAGCTCTACCTGCGTTTGGCAATTTATTGTCTTTCATCATTCCTGCCTGGTTTGCAACTGCTACAAGAGTTCCTGCGTTGTCAAAGAAATCCACAAACAAAAACGTTAAAATGATGCCAAGCATTGCGGTTGTATAAAATGAACTATCTGTAAAGGATGAAAAGGCTGCACCAAAGGTCGGAGCTAAGCTTGGCACAGTATCAACCACTTTCTCAGGTGTTTCAATTAGGTTGAAAATGATACCAACAATAACGGTAATGACCATTCCAAAAAATACGGCTCCCTTGATTCCTCTAGTCATCATAATAACCGTAATAACAATTCCAAAAATCGATAGTAAAGTGTTGCCTGCTGTTAAATCGCCTAACCCTACTAATGTTGCATCGTTATTGACGATGATGCCTGCATTTTGCAAACCAATAAACGTTATGAATAAACCAATACCTGCGCCAACGGCATGTTTTAATTCAACTGGAATAGCATTAATAATTTTTTCACGAAGACCTGTAAGTGTTAGAATTAAGAAAAATACGCCAGAAATGAATACTGCCCCAAGAGCATGCTGCCATGGAATTCCGCTTCCTAATACAACAGTGTATGCGAAGAAGGCATTTAATCCCATACCCGGTGCAAGTGCCAGCGGATACTTTCCTAATAAACCCATTACGATGGACCCTAATGCTGATGCTAATGCCGTTGCAACAAACACAGCACCATAATCCATCCGCATTGCATCAGGAAGATCAGGTACGCTTGCAAGCGTAAGTGTAAGTGGATTGACCACCAGAATGTAAGCCATTGCTAAGAAGGTTGTTAAACCACCAATAAATTCACGGCGGTAGTTTGTACCTAATTCTTCAAACTGAAAGTACTTCTTCATGTTCTGTCCCCCTAAATTTTCCTTTTTCTATAGAATAACCAAAAAACGCTCCGGTACACCGGAGCGTTGACTAGGACATGTGTAAATCATAGAGGACAATCATCCTCAATATCAAACACTGCCTCGTAGTCAAGCCGTTTACGGTGGCTCGGTAGAAACTTTTGGGCCATATTCCCAAGATTATACGAAGAAAAATCGACATTACTTTTAAGACTTTTTCATTCTATCAGCGTTTCTTTTTTTTGTAAATATAAAAAGCGAACATTTTTAAAATCAAATTTAAAAACGTTCGCTTTTTCGTTATATTTTATTCCCACTCAATGGTTGCCGGCGGTTTACTAGTGATATCATACACAACCCGATTGACATGTGGTACTTCATTTACAATCCTGGTCGAGATTAACTCTAGAACTTCCCATGGTATTCTAGCCCAGTCGGATGTCATTCCATCAATAGATGTTACTGCCCGGATTCCAATGGTATAGTCATACGTTCTTGCATCCCCCATAACTCCAACACTGCGGATGTCTGGCAGAACGGTAAAGTATTGCCAAATCTCACGGTCTAATCCCGCCTTCTTAATTTCCTCACGGAGAATCCAGTCAGATTCGCGGACAATTTCAAGTTTATCTTCAGAAATTGCTCCCAGTACACGAATACCTAGACCTGGTCCAGGGAATGGCTGTCTCCAAACAATGTCATCAGGAATTCCAAGCTCAGTTCCTAGCGCTCGCACTTCATCTTTAAACAAAGTATTAAGCGGTTCGATTAAAGTGAACTGCATATCTTCTGGCAAACCGCCGACATTGTGATGCGATTTGATGGTTTGAGCAGTGGCTGTTCCACTTTCGATAATATCGGTATAAAGTGTCCCTTGTGCAAGGAACTCAATCCCCTCAAGCTTCGTTGCTTCATCATCAAATACATAGATAAATTCGTTACCAATGATTTTACGTTTTTTCTCTGGATCTGAAACACCTTCTAATTTTGATAAGAAGCGTTCTTTCGCATCCACTTTGATGACATTCATGTTGAATCCATCTGCAAAAGTTTTCATAACACTTTCTGCTTCATTTTTCCGAAGAAGGCCGTGGTCGACGAAAATACAAGTTAATTGGTCTCCGATGGCTTTATGAATAAGAACGGCAACAACGGAGGAGTCAACACCGCCGCTTAGTGCACAAAGGACTTTCTTATCGCCAACCTGCTCCCGAATTTTCGCCATTTCCATTTCGATGAAGTTTTCCATCGACCAATCGCCCTTGCAATCACAAACATTGAAAACAAAGTTTTTGAGCAGCTCATTTCCATAAACAGAGTGACGTACCTCCGGATGAAATTGAACAGCGTAAAGCTTTCGTTCTTCATTGCTCATAGCTGCAATTGGACAGTGTGGGTTTGTACCATCAATTGAAAATCCCTCTGGCGCTTCAACGACCAAATCTCCATGGCTCATCCAAACCGTCTGCTCTTTTGGCAAATCACTAAATATCTTTGACTCGTGTTGGATGTTCATAACTGCCTTGCCATATTCACGATTCTTTGCTTTTTCCACTTTACCATTAAAGTGAACAGTCATTAATTGCATACCATAACAAATTCCGAGGATTGGAAGTCCCATTTCAAAAATCTCTTCATCACAACGGAACGAGTTCTCGTCATAAACGCTATTAGGACCACCTGAAAAAATAATTCCTTTTGGATTCATTTTACGAATTTCCTCAGCCGTAATCGTGTGAGGATGCAGCTCACTGTAAACACCAAACTCACGAATCCGGCGTGTAATCAACTGATTATATTGACTTCCAAAATCTAAAACCACAATCATATCATTTGTACCTGTCATCATTGCCACCTCTTCCGAAATAATATTTATAGTATTTCCCGTAAAAAACAAAAAAACTAGGATTCAGCCTCCACAAATAAACCAGGAAGGCAGAATTCTAGTTTTAACTACTTTTAGCATAACCAAAATTTCCACCTTCATAGTCAGGTCATTTACGGTAACCCGGTAGAGACTCTCGAACCCTATTTTCGAGGATATATGAAGAAACACGCTTATTAAAATCAAAGCTTATTGTATCAATAGGTTGTTTTTTTGGTCAAGCTATTGTCTTTTTAATTAAATTTTCCCACAATTCACGGCTATCCTTCCAGCTTCCTTCAGGGAGCTGCTGATGATATAAATACTGCTCGTATTTTGCCGTGAGTCTTGTCATTTCTCTTGTTGAAAAGAAGTTGTCAATATAACGGGCATAACTTCTTAATGTTTGGTTTTCCTTCCGTTTTAAACCGTATCGGTCTAATTGATGGAGCAAAATGAGGTAGGCCTCAGCCATATTCTCATCTTTCCGGAGGAATCGGTACCTTGCTAAATAATAATAGGGCATCCACTTCCCCCGAATTCGGTATAGAAGACCTCCTGCTCCTCCAACCACAACTACCGAAAGTAAAATGACTTTCCAATTGTCTTGAAGGAAGGATACCATACGAAGCCAAAGGTCTTTACTATCAAAAGTATCGCTATTATCGCTTGCAACTTCAGTTTTATCCTCTTCCTGCTCAGGTTTTTGTACCGGAGGAGCCGTTGTCTCTTCAGAGGAAGGAGCTGCGTCTTCATCTAGAAAATTAATTGATACTTCATTGGTGAAACCCTTTGTCGGCTCAAAAGGAACCCAGCCTTGATTTGGAAAATAAACTTCTACCCAGGAGTGGGCATTATTATTGGTGATTTCATAAATTTGTGAGGATGAATTACCTTCACTGTATTGGATAAACTCTCCACCTGTGTACCCCTTTACCCATCGTGTTGGGATTCCAAGTGTTCTAAGCATGACAGCCATCGAGGTAGAGAAATTATCACAATAGCCTGTTTTCGTTTCAAATAAAAACTGGTCAACATAATCATCATCTTCCCCTGGTACCGCTACATTCGTTTGATCATAGGTATACTCTGAGCCGCCGAAATATCTCTCAATCGCTCTTGCCTTATCAAACCAGTTCGTTTTTCCAGCGGTAATCTGCTCTGCTAATTCTCTTACTCTTTCTGGCAGACCATCAGGAACCTGGGTGTATTTTTTTATAAACTCTGTCTGCCCGGAGGCAGCTGTTGTAAGCATTAAATCACCGGCATTATATTTTGGAACTTTATACTCTACGGTGTACGCATCAGGAGCCACAGGCTGTTCGTTAAAATCCTGGATTGATATTTTTTCCTTGGTTGAATCAATTTCCAGATTATAATTTTGCTGGAATTGAACCCTTTGAATACCCGCAGGATAGATTAGATGACTATAATCCATAAACATAAATAATGTAGCTGTCTCATCTCGTGTTTCTACATTAGATGGAATGGAGAATACAGGAACCAAATCATCCCCTTCAATTGTGTAAGGTGTTGAGCCAGATGCAATCCACCCTTTTCCGGTGTAAGTATCTTTTGTTTCGACTTTCCAATAATTCTTTCCACTTGCTTCAGCACGGAAAACAACACTATCATCTCCAATAAACGGCCCGCCTAATTGGGAGTCATTTGTTCCGTAACCAACTCTTGAAACACCACTGCCGCTTCCCTCATCCCCGCCTTTATTAGCCGCTGCTTTCAGATATGGAACTGGGTCCGGCCAAATCGGATCAAGTTTAGGGGCAGAAATTCCCGCCACCACGCTGATGATTATCATAATAGCCAAAGGTCTCATCCATTTACGGGTTACGGAAACCTCTTTATCGACATTTTCCCTTGCTAAAATCCGGTAATAAGTCAGCATCCCCATCACCGCAAAGCCGGCTGTCACTGTACGAATAATGGCCGCCTTTGCACTGTAGGGAGTAAAGGTATCTAAAACCGTTATATAAATCAGTGTCGTCAAAAAGAACAAAAAGATTTTTTGACGGTTTAACAGCCAGTAGTGAATTAAGTACACCATTAACCAAAGCAGAACAAAAAACAATAGTGTACGAAATTCAAAAGATAAATCCACCCAATTCCGGCTCCATAACAAACTGAAGTTTTGCAACACATCACCCATGAATGCAGTGATCCAGTTGATTTGAAATAATCCTTCCTCATAATGAAAACGATTGATGGCAAACAGGATAAACCCTGTTTTAAGGATCAATTGCCAAATCCAACGCATCTTTAAAAAAGAAGCACCAAAGGATACTAATAAAAAAATGACAAACGTTTCGATATTATCAGTGGTGGTTAACTGTTCTACCGGACGCAGCCATTCCCATAGCAGCAAAAAACCAAATGCATATAATAAGAATGATGAAAAATCCCTCTTCATCTCAAATATTCACCTCCGAAAAGGCAAAGGCAAAATTACCTTCATGAACCATTACGACCCGTACTCTTCGCGCATTCGCCAAAGCGATGAGTGAGCGTTCGTTCTCTGTAGCCGCTTCCTCTTCTCCCTTGATGAAGAAAATGGTGATTTGACCTTTTCTCTGTCCAAGAAAGCTCGCTTTCTCGATTAACCTTTTGGTTAACTGAGAGGTTACGAGTAAAAAGGAAACGTTCTGATGGACAAACAGCCCTTCCGTCTCTAGTACTTTTTCTAAAGAAGAACTGCTTTTCGCTTCAATTTTTGCCATATGGTAGAATAACTGCTGGAGCTGCTGTTCTCCTCCACGGATTGGGAAGGATGCTCGTTCATTACTTATAGTTAAAAGGCCGGTTTGTGCTCCTCTTTTCAATATTGCCCGTAATAAGGAAGCTGTAAAGGTTACTATTGGTTCAAAGCGTTTATCTGGTACACAATCCATCACAACCACAACATCATGAGACTTCCGCTGTTCAAACTCTTTCGTCATGATTTCATTCCGTTTGGCAGTAGCTTTCCAGTTAATCCATGAGAATCGATCCCCTGGCTGATAATCGCGGACACCAACCGCCATGGATGTATCCCGCTGCACTCGTTCCCGTGAGGCAGTCATTCCTTGATCAAATTGGTTTTCAAACTGGCGGTAAAGCAGTTCCGTATATGCAGGGTAAACAATAATTTTATTTTCAAGTGGAACCGTTTTTTCTTTCTCGATTAATCCGAGCGGATCGCCCATTCGTAAAGAGATATTGTGGAAAAAGTGCTCTCCCCGCGGCAAGTCCTCGATCATATAGTCATAGGTAAATTCCTTTTTTAATCCTGGTAAAATAAGTGCTTTTGCTTTCGTTTTCTGATCGAAAAATTTAAGTGAATCATCCAATTCATCGGAGACCAGTAAATAGAATAAGGGAAATTTGTTATTTCTCTTAATCGATACGGTTACCTTTAGCGGTTCACCGGCATTGTAATCCGTTTTAAGGATGACCCGGGTTACTTCCAATTCATTCATTGAATAAAAGGATAGGGCGACACAATAGAGGGCAAACGGCAAAAAGCTGTAAAATAAAAACCAGCTGACAAAGCCCCCTTGGAACATTGCATAAGAAAACGTCAGGATAATTAAGAATATCAGAACGATAAACTTCCATATCTTTTTGAATGGAGCGCACAATCGTTTCATTATTTCACAAGCCTTTGTACCGGGACAGGAACCCTCGCAACGACCCGATTGACAATTTCTTCCGCTGTTATTCCTTCAAACTTCGCCTCTGACTTTAAAATGATTCGGTGTGATAAAACAAATGGTGCCAAATATTGAATATCATCCGGCAGCACATAGTCGCGGTCATACATATAGGCATAGGCTTGAGCGGCTTTCATTAAGGCAATCGAACCCCTCGGACTTGCACCGAGATACACTCCTCCATATCCTCGTGTACGATTGACAATATCGACAATATACCGTTTGATCGTATCATCAACAAAAACGTTCTTAATATCCTTTTGCAGCGCCCGGAGTTCTTCCAGGTCAAT
This sequence comes from Neobacillus sp. Marseille-Q6967, assembly GCF_946151075.1. Classification (GTDB taxonomy): domain Bacteria; phylum Bacillota; class Bacilli; order Bacillales; family Cytobacillaceae; genus Neobacillus. The sequence goes on from NZ_CAMGZB010000001.1 coordinate 799,919, forward strand.
CACCGGGGAAAGGTCTTCAATAGGAGGAACCTTTTGGGCTCTATTCAACACTTCGATTTCCTCTTCCATATCGGGGTAACCCATCTTCATTTTTAATAGGAAGCGGTCAAGCTGTGCCTCCGGGAGCGGATAAGTGCCTTCATACTCGATCGGGTTTTGTGTCGCCATAACAAAGAATGGCTTTTGCAGGCGGTGTGTAACTCCATCAATGGTGACACTCGCTTCTTCCATACCTTCTAAAAGCGCCGACTGCGTTTTTGGGGAAGTCCGGTTAATTTCATCAGCAAGAATGATGTTTCCCATTAACGGACCTGGGCGAAATTGAAATTCCATTTCTTTTGGATTATAAATACTAATCCCCGTAACATCGGACGGTAAAAGGTCAGGAGTAAACTGGATTCTTCGGAAATTCGCATTCACTGATTTTGCCAAAGCCCGGACCATCATCGTTTTTCCAACACCTGGTACGTCTTCTAACAACACATGCCCTTCTGCTAGCAGTGCAACTAAACTTAACTCGGCAACGTTTCTTTTACCGGTCATTACTTTTTCAATATTGATTAAAATTCTCTCTATTATTGGATTCATATCTTCGCGCGCCACTGTTTTGAACCTCCTCATTGGTAAAACCATTCTTTCTATCTATTCGATTTTTTCCAGCAAAATTCCTGTATAGTATGACACTCTGTGATCAAAATTCAATATTTTATTAGACGTTTGGGGATGGCAAATGTTTCATAAATTCTTGTATTACCGCCCAATTTGAATGTTGCCTAAATTAAAAAGCGATGAAGTTCTATTATTAATAGATTCATCGCTTTGACCATATCTAGTTATTAATTTCCTTCCATGTGTTTACGAGTTCATTAACGATTGGCTTTATTACTTTTTTATCCGTCCAATAGCCTCCATGAGAGAGCGGATTCCAACCTGTAATCATTCCTCCTGCATTCACTTGTTCATCTTTAACAGATTGCCCGCCATATAAAGGCTCAAGCGGATAGGCTATAATGTCATCCCGATCGTAAAAATTAATCCATTTACCCAAGTTAGGATAGCGCTGTTTAATTGCTTTTGCCGGAACCTCCACCGGGCTGTCAAATTCATCATAACTGATACTCCACAGCGAAATTGGACTTCCCATCGTAAAGAATAGCGTTAATGTTTCCCCCTTCATCAATGGGTTTTCTAACGGTTCATTTTTTCTTTTACCCTGTTGAAGATCATAAAAATGATTGCTGGCAATAACTGTTCCTAAGCTATGAGAAATAACACATAACGGGGCATCTCCGGCTCCAGTTTCATCCGCAAGTTCTTTTAGCTTTTCATCGATTTTATCGTGGATCTTTTTATAAAAATTCTTTTGGGTGGATGATTTTTGATAGGCAATGGCATCTGCAAAAACGTGTATCATGGTTTCACGCAGTAAAATGTAATCCAAATCCCTCGCCTGAAATTTCCCCCATAGTATACGTTCAGGTTCTTCAAAAATTTCCGCCCAACAAATTGGCTTAATAACTAACTGTGACGCAGGATCACTAATAGATGAATCCAGCTTTATTAAACTTTTCGCAAAATGTTTCTTTAATTCTTCCTCCATCTCCATTGCAAAATCGTCCATTTGTCTGCCGATACCATGGATGATCGCTACCGCAATCTTTTTTGTCATTCCTTTTTTCCTCCTTACTTTAAGAAATTAGCACCTTTCACCTTGGAAAATATGTAAATAAGTAATGTGTCTATAATTAAGAATAATCTAAAAGTAGTAAAAAACAGTAAAAACCATTCGCCATTTATCTACATTTTTTCAAAACAAAAAGGCTATTTTCTGTAAATAGAAAATAGCCTTTCTTTGGTAACACTGCAGGTTTATTCTCCTACAATCTTTGCGTCCTTTAGCATTTCTTCTGTTAAGGTTATTCCTTCTTCCTGAGCCGCTTTTTTGTTGATGATCAGCTCAAGGTTTTCTGGAAAACCTACAGGAATTTCGCTAGGTTTTTTCCCTTCGAGAATTTCCACAGCCATTTTACCGGTAGTGTAGCCTAAATCGTGATAGTCTAAGCCATAAGATGCAAAAGTTCCTCGTTTTACAGAATCGCCTTCTCCGACAAAGGTTGGGATATCTTGAGCATTTGCTACTGTTATAACGGATTCTAAAGCAGCTACGACGGTGTTGTCCTTTGGAATATAGAATACGTCCGCTCGCCCTACCAATGACTCGGCTGCCTGCTTTACTTCGGAACCAGCAGTTATGGTTGTTTCAACCGCCTCCAGCCCGGCTTCTTCCAACGCTTTCTTAGCATTTTTAACATTTACAACCGAGTTTGGTTCACCGCTGTTATAGATGATACCCACTTTCTTGGCATCGGGAATAAAGGTTTTAATTGCTTCAATCGTATTCTTTATAGCGTCTGGGTGTGTATCAGATGTGCCTGTTACATTCCCGCCTGGCTTATCCAAGCTTTGGACAAGCTCGGCACCAACTGGGTCCGTAATAGCGGTGAACAATATTGGAATATCCTTCGTTGACTTGACCACCGCCTGTGCGCTGGCAGTAGCGATAGCTAAAATAAGGTCGTTCTTGTCAGCAACCAAGTTTTGGGCAATGGACAAATTATTGTTCATGTCTCCCTGGGCATTTTGGTAATCAAGCTTCAAGTTCTTTCCTTCTTCATAGCCGGCATCCTTCAGGGCGGCGATAAATCCCTCTCGTGCTGCATCAAGTGATGGATGCTCAACAATTTGTGTAATCCCTATTTTCACTATTTTTTCTTTTTCCTCTCCACCAGTTTCCTTACTTCCTCCCCCACATGCAGAGAGCAAAACCAACACTCCACATAATAATAGTGTTAAACTCTTTTTCATCCTTTTTTCCCCCTCAAATGAATCAACTACTATCTATGGTGACCATAAAGCAGTCTCACTTTAAATTGTGAGATTTTCTGACATAAAATTTATAATATTCGGATTTTACCACGTGAAGCAAGTATAGGACAATAGTATTTTTTTTAAAATGGGTGTTGGAACTGATTTAATTTTCTTGTAAAACTTCAGACATGAAAAAGCAGGAAAGCTACATTCGAGCTTTCCTGCTTTTTTTAACCTAAAGTTTTTCTCCGTTTGTTGCAATAACCTGCTTATACCAGTCAAAGCTCTTCTTCTTCGAACGCTTTAACGTGCCATTTCCTTCATTATCCTTGTCCACATAAATGTAGCCGTAGCGCTTTTTCATCTCACCCGTTGACGCACTGACAAGGTCGATTGGACCCCAGCTCGTATACCCAATAATTTCAACCCCGTCTTTAATCGCCTCTGACATTTCTTCTACGTGCTTACGTAAGTATTCGATACGGTAATCGTCGTTAACCTCTCCATCTTCAGTAGGAACATCGACAGCACCTAGACCATTTTCCACAACAAATAATGGTTTTTGATAGCGATCATATAACTGATTTGCAGTAATACGGAAGCCCTTCGGGTCAATCGTCCAACCCCACTCTGACTTTTCTAGATAAGGATTTTCAATAGAACCAAATACGTTGCCTGCAGTAGTCTTATTGATTTCTGGGTCCGTACTGGTTGTACGGCTTGCATAATAGCTAAAGCCAATGTAATCTACCGTATGATTCTTTAGTAGTTCTTCATCCTGCTCTTCCATTTCAATCGTTAAGTTGTCGTCCTTGAAAAATCTCTTGGCATAGCCTGGGTATTGGCCGCGAGATTGAACATCGATAAAGAAGAACGAATCGCGGTCCCTTTCCATCGCATCGAACACATCATCTGGGTTACATGAGTAAGGGTAGGTTTGCCCCGCCGCCAGCATACAGCCGATTTTCATATCTGGATTGATTTCGTGTCCAGCTTTTACCGCTAATGCGCTAGCAACCAATTGATGATGCGCAGCTTGATATTTTACTAACTTTTTATCTTCTCCTTCTTTAAACACAAGACCTGCTCCAACGAAAGGCAAATGCAAGAGCATATTGATTTCATTAAAGGTCATCCAGTACTTTACTTTGTCCTTATATCTCTTGAAAAGAGTCTTTGCGTATGTTTCAAAAAAGGTAACCAGTTTGCGATTTCTCCAGCTGCCATAATTCTTTACTAGGTTAACCGGCACATCAAAGTGAGCAATCGTTACAACGGGCTCAATACCATATTTTAATAGTTCATCAAAGACATTGTCGTAAAATTGAAGTCCCGCCTCGTTCGGTTCTGCGTCATCTCCATTCGGGAAAATTCTCGCCCATGAGATTGATAGACGCAATGCTTTGAACCCCATTTCAGCAAATAGGGCGATGTCCTCTTTGTAACGATTGTAAAAATCAATTGCTTCATGTGATGGATAAAATTCCCCTTCAAGAGGTTCGTACGAAGGAAGATTACCGAACATGATCTCCCACCGTTTATTGCCAGTTGGCAGCAAATCTACTGTTGTTAATCCTTTACCGTCTGCTAAATATGCACCTTCTGCTTGGTTAGCGGCAATCGCGCCACCCCATAAAAATCCTTTTGGAAAAGCCATGATATCCTCCCTTTCTTATAACGCCAGCAGGAAAGGAAAAGTAACCCTTTCCTTTCTCCTGAGCAATTTATTACAATAGTTTAAATAGTGGATCGCCTGTATTCACTTGCTTTTGTTTTGTTAGCTCTAAGCTGAAATCCATATGGTTCGTCACAACAACAGGTGTGGTTACCGGCTTACCAGCTTTTTTAATTTGCTCGATATCAAATTCAATTAGTAATTGTCCTTTTTCCACATATTCGCCTTGAGCGGTATGAGCTGTAAAATACTTTCCTTCTAATTGAACTGTATCCATTCCAATATGAATCAAAATTTCAGCACCTAAATCCGTTGTAATTCCAATTGCATGATTTGTTGGGAATAACGCAGATACGGTCCCAGATATAGGAGCAAGTAATTTCCCTTCACTTGGCTCGATTGCTACACCTTGTCCAAGCGCACCAGTTGAGAATGCTGCATCTTCTATTTCTGACAAAGCCTTTACTTCTCCATTTAACGGACTTACCACTTCTTCATTCTGAACCTTTGTTGCTGCTGCTTCCTTAGAAGCTGTAGTTGTTTCGTTTGTTGCTTTTGAAGATTGTTCTTTATTAATTCCGCCAAATAAATATGTTAGAACAAATGCAACTGCAAAACCTGCGACCATTGCGATAATCGATCCCCAGAAAGACATATCAAGTCCTGAACCTGGTTTGATAAAGGCTGGAATAACGAATACACCCATTCCGCCAAACATCCATAATTTACCTGCTGTAACACCGATGATCGCGCCACCAACACCACCGCCGATACAGCTCATGATAAATGGCTTTTTAAGCGGTAATGTAACACCGTAAATCGCTGGTTCTGTAACACCGAAAATACCTGAAATGAACGCCGGAACGCTAAGTGATTTTAATGTTTTGTTTTTAGTTTTTAGCATAATGGCCAAGACTGCACCGATTTGTGCAAAACATACCATAACGGTTGTTGCTAAGACTGGGTCGTTACCTAAAGCAGTCAAGTTGTTCATTGCGATTGGAACAAGCCCCCAATGAAGGCCGAAAATAACAAAGACTTGCCAGAATCCGCCTAAAATTAAACCTGCTACAAGAGGACTCAACTCATAAATCCATACAGTCGCAGCACCTAACAAACTACCCGCCCATGTTGAAATCGGTCCGATGACAAGGAATGTTAATGGCACCATAATAACGATTGTACAGAATGGAACTAGGAATGTTTTTACAACAGCTGGAATAAATTTCTTAAAACCTTTTTCTACTTTAGAAGCTACAAAGCTTGAAAGAATGATTGGAATAACGCTTGATGCATAACTCATCATAATAACAGGGATACCAAAGAATGTAATGTGGATTGGCGATTCAAAGATTGTACCTTGGAAAAGCACCTTTGAAACTTCTCCTGTTGTTAATGTCGCTAATGTAGGGTGTACCAATGCTGCGGCGATCGCCATCCCGATAAACGGTGTACCGCCAAATTTCTTCATCGCCGTATACCCTAAGAAGATTGGCAAGAAGTTAAATAAACCATCACCGGCGAGATTCAATAATTGGTAAGTGCCTGAAGTTGCTTCAACCCAGCCTAACGCCAAGATTAAGGCAGCCAACCCTTTGATCATACCTGTTACAGCCAATACGCCTAGGATTGGATGGAAAACCCCTGAAATCATATCAATGAATTTTGCACCCAAACCCATTTTTTCATCACTGCTTGAATCTGTATTTTCGCTAGCTACACCAAGATTTCCTACTGTTAGTACTGCGGCATGCACATCAGGAACATGGTTTCCAATAACGACCTGATATTGTCCTCCGCTTTTCATGACGGTAACAACACCATCCATATTTTTCAACACTTCTGTTTTTGCTTTGCTTTCATCCTTTAACTTAAAGCGCAGGCGTGTAACACAGTGACCGACACTGGAAACGTTTTCTTTTCCGCCTACATTTGCAATAATATCTTTTGCTAACTGTTCGTATTTCATTTTTGACCCTTCCTTCTTTATTTGATTTTTTTCAAATAAAAAACCTGATCCGATTAGAAACAACACACGAATAACAAAAGCGTGTCGTGTTCTAATCAGATCAGGTTATGCCCACTTAAGGTAACATTCCTTCAAGGAATCGATTAAGTTTATTTGATAGGTGTAATTTATCATGGGTATTTAGCGAGTGTCAACGCTTTCTTTTGAAAAAAATTAAATTCATAGATTTTTCAAAAAAGCATCTTATATATAAAAATAACGGTTACAAAATTCTTGATTCAATAGAAAATCGGTGTTATAGTTAACTCAATTTAACAAACCCTACTAGGATTGTTACTGGTTATGCAGGCAAAACCTAAATCACGTAAACTATGAGACTATTATGTCCTCATTACGTGGTTTAGGTTTTTTTATTTGTTTTTTAGTTAGTAGGGAAGCGTAACCACTAAAAAATGGAGGGATCTTATATGAGTATATCAACCTATCAATTTCCAGATGGATTTTTATGGGGCGGCGCAACTGCTGCCAACCAATTAGAAGGTGCCTATCGTGAAGGAGGCAAAGGAATGAACCTGGCAGATGTCATGCCTGGTGGAATAGTAAGATTAAAGGTTATTGCAGAACCTGGTTTTGACTTTAAAATCGATAAAGAGAAATATGTTTATCCGAACCATGATGGCATTGATTTTTATCACCGCTATAAAGAAGATATCGCTCTTTTTGCTGAAATGGGGTTCAAGACATATCGAATGAGTATAGCGTGGAGCCGAATTTTCCCTAAAGGTACCGAGTTAGAACCAAATGAAGAAGGTTTAGCGTTCTATGACCGTGTATTCGATGAATTAAAAAAATATAATATCGAACCGGTTGTTACGATTTCTCACTATGAGATTCCGCTTCATTTAATCACTGAATATGGCGGTTGGCGTAACCGCGAAGTGATCGGTTTCTTTGAACGTTATGCAACAACCTTGTTCAAACGTTATAAAAACAAAGTAAAATACTGGTTAACGTTTAACGAAATCAACGGTGCAACACACATGCCAATTCTAGGTCTTGGTTTCTCTCCAGAGACGGAAGAAACAAAGTTACAAGATAGCTTCCAAGGTCTACATCACCAATTTGTAGCAAGTGCCCTTGCAGTAAAAGCAGGACATGAAATCATTCCAGGAAGCCAAATCGGCTGTATGCTTATTTATGCACCGACATATTCCTATGATTGCAATCCTGAAAACGTGATGCATGCACTACAAGAGGAGCGTCTATTTAACAATTATTGTGGTGATGTACAGATCAGAGGGGCTTATCCAGCGTTTGCAAATCGTTTCTTTAAAGAAAACGGCATTAACCTTGAGATCAAAGAGGGTGACCTAGAAATCATTAAAGAAGGCACTGTTGATTTCATTTCATTCAGTTACTATATGTCACGCACAGATAAAAAGAATAAAACACCAGAGGAAATTGGACAAGGTAATCTGATTGGCGGCGTTAAAAACCCATTCTTAAGCGCTAGTGATTGGGGTTGGGAAATTGACCCAACTGGACTTCGGATCGCTCTTAACCAATTATATGACCGCTATCAAAAACCACTATTTATCGTAGAAAATGGCCTCGGTGCTTATGATCAGGTGGAAGAGGATGGCTCAATCAATGATGATTATCGTATTGATTATCTAAGAAGCCATATCGAAGCAATGGGTGAAGCAATTGAAGATGGTGTAGATTTAATGGGTTACACTCCATGGGGCTGTATCGACCTAGTGAGTGCGTCAACAGGCGAAATGTCCAAGCGTTACGGCTTTATCTATGTAGATAAGCATGACGATGGCAGCGGAACATTGGAGCGTAAAAAGAAGAAATCGTTCTTCTGGTACAAAAATGTCATTTCGACAAACGGGCAGGAACTATAAAATACAATCGAGTAGGAGGAGGTAACTGCCCCCCCCATAGATTGCATCCATGCTGGGCGCACCAAAAAGACTATTTTCTGTACTAGAAAATAGTCTTTCTTTGATAGTTTTTGATTTAATTCTCGTACATCACAGTAATTTTTCAAATCATACCTAAAACTGTTTTTATCACAGTGATTTTGTCACTAGCGGTATACGGTACCGGTAAAGTTTTAAAATCTTCTACTTTTAGATAGCCTACATTTCCTGTTATCTTCTCTAATTTAATAATGTTCTCTTCTTCTCTCTTTGACTCCCAAGTAGGATAATAAAGGTTAATTATCGGTGCATCCTTTTTTAAGAAATCCCTTAACATAGCTATCCGATTGTATTTTCTATTATCATCTGCCCTTCCTGTTGTCCGATAATAATTATTTAGAGATTCATTCTTAATAGGCCGATGATATGGTTTCCCAGGTTCGACTGTGTTTTTCTTGAACTCGAGGATTCCCATAGGAACTTCATTTTGATCCAACATTAACAAGTCAACATCTCCTGGCCAAGCAGCTCCTGTAGTGTCATGATTAGCTAGGTAACATTCAAGTTTCGTATTCGCTACTTTTAAACCATTTTTTTTCATTACCTTAACTTCTCCGCCAGAAAGTCGGCGTATTTCTTTTTTTATTGCTTCGAAGTCTTGTTTTTTAACATTTTCTATGTTGCCTTGGGAATCTATGTTTAAAGTAATAAATTTTGAAGGATACTCAGCCCAATTTCCTGAATCATGAAAAATTTGATATTTTGCTTCAAAATTTAAAGATGCTGCAAATCGACCATATCTCTCGAGAAAATCTCTACCTTCACAGGCTTCTAATGCTGTTTGCAATATATCTTGATTGACACAAGGCCAATATGTACTGAACTCTGCCGCGAACTCTGCTTTATTTACGTTTCTCTTAATCCAAAATTCATTAGATAAATGACTTGCTTTACCCCAACTAATAAAAAAATCAAAACTTAGTGTAGAAAAGCTATTCTGGTACTTATTCGAGAACCATTCAGCGGGTTCTGTAGTCTTATCATGTGTTTTTGCAGAGCCATGTCTATATGGATGACAGTAAGCTGGTTGAGGAACATAAATCAATAAAATCCCCCCTTTTTGTATAATTATCACATACCGAATTTGCCTTTTCTCATGTATAAAAAATAATTGTTCTATCTCACCCACAAGTTGAACATTTTATGTCTATATAGGATAATATTCCCACTAATGTTTTGATGGATAAACTGTTAAAAGGGGGCCAAAGCAAATGAACGTCACTAACTATAATGAACGTAGTTGGGCTATCGATATCATTTCTGAAATAAATATCTGGGCAAACAATCGGAATGTGAAGATTAAACGCGGTGGCGGGGAAAATACACTTAGTACGGGTAGAACCAACTTATTTCCAGATGTGCTTCTTTTTGGCGATGAGCATTCATCACTGATTTTGCAGGGGTGGGAACTAAAATTACCTGACACTCCAATTCACAATACAGAATTAATCGATAATGCACGAATAAAAGCAGATGCATTAGGTACCAACAGTTTCTTATTATGGAACGTTACCACCGCGGTGTTATATGTAATAGATGAGGAAGGGAATAATCAGATTCTTCATACTTGGAATGATTTAAATCATATAACAAGAAGAGACCAGGTATCTCAATCGAGAGAAGAATGGAAAGCCCTTCTCTATAAAATGTTAGATGATATCAATTTTTACTTTAATGAAGGCACTATTAAAAGTACTACGTTAATTGAAGCTCTAACTGGAAATGGTATTTCTCATTTTACATTAAATAACGCTGATGTAGTCGCCGATAATATGAAACAAGTTGCTAGGGCAAATACTGATTTTAAAGATCAAGCCCTGCTCTGGTGGAGAGGTAACCGGCAAGAGTACCTTGATTATAAAGAACCGTGGATTCCATTAGCTAAAATCGTACTAATAACTTGGGCAAATAAGCTAATATTTGCTCATATTTTAAAACGCTATCGAAATGAAGCAACTGAAATAAATAACATTTGTGGAGAAGCGTTTACTATAGCTGATGCAACTGAAATCATTAATACCATCTCAAGAAAATGTGATTTTTGGAATATTTTTCAGCCGCAGCTTGGCGAAGAGTTCATTGATACTAATACTTGGAAACGAATGATTCAGTTTAATGAGTTCTTAACCGATTTAAGATTAGAAGCAGTCAGCACATCACTGATTCAGGAGCTTCTCCAAAACACTGTATATCGAACACAAAGAAAAGTATCTGGTCAATTTCATACTCCAAAAGAATTAGCTGCTCTCTTATCCTCTTTAGCTATTAGGGATACAAACGAAAATGTAATGGATCCATGTTGTGGCACAGGAACCATCAGCAGGGCAGCCTACGATCTGAAAATTCATTCAGGACTCGACCCAAAGGAAGCTCTAGAATCAACATGGGCTAGTGATAAATTTGCCTTTCCTGTTCAAATGGCTACCTTAGCTATGACAACACCGGAAAGTACCGGAGAAATGATAAGGATTTTTAGGGAAGATGCAATAAATCTAAATTCTGATTATCAGGTCCACTTATTCGACCCCCATGATGGAAGTCCTGTTGTAGAACCACTTCCATTAATGAATACAATCATATCGAACCTTCCATTTGTACAACAAGAGGACTTAAAGGTCTTAAATCCAACCGTTATTAACGACGTTAATGCCTTTATCTCTCGAATTGCACAAGAAAAGTTAGAACTAGATGGAAAGAGTGACTTGTACGCTTATTTACCGTTTTCTTTATGGAGCTTACTAAGTGATAATGGAAGAATGGGAATTATCATTTCAAACTCTTGGTTATCTACTAAATGGGGGATTAAGTTCCGTACCATTCTAAGCAGATTTTTTCAAATTGAGTATGTTATTACCTCTGGAAATAAACGATGGTTTAATAATGCAGAAGTGGTAACAAATATTCTCATATTAAAGAAAAGGTCTATAACAGAAATTGAAGAAAATATTCGAAATAACACAGAAACAACATCTTTTGTTGTCTTACAAAAAGATATTAAGGAGATTACCACTACCAACGATAATATCGACCTTAATAAGGTAGAGGAATTGTCTGCGTTAATTCGAAATAACCTTGAGGAGCCTTCCGATTTTCTTTTGACTGGGTACTCCCCATCCGAGGTAGAAGCTATTTCTAACCTTGGGCTAGGATTAAACGCATTATTCTCTAACTGTAAATGGTTAATTTCCTTGCGAGAAAAATTAGTTAAGGCAAATACCTTTTTTGAGATTAACCGCGGGGAAAGACGAGGATGGGATAAATTATTTTACCCTGAAGCAGGGCATGGTATTGAAGAAAAATTTATCGAACCAGTACTTTTAAATTCTAAACATATTACTAGTCTTATTGCTACCGCAACGGGTGAAGCCTTCTGCTGCAGTGATTCACTTGAGTACCTTCTAGAAAATAACGATTTAGGGGCATACAATTGGATTAAACGGTTTGAAAATCAGTTAAATGGAACTGGACAGCCATTACCTCAAGTTCTGCGCCGGCCAAATATGGAGTGGTACACTATGAGCCCTTCTACCATGGCAGATATGATGATCAGTATGAACCCGTATCATAGATTATTTGTTGCAAAGTTAGAACAGAGATCCTTTGTAAACCAGCGGCTTATACGTTTTACCAAAAAGATGAGGACCATCAATGTTGAATTATGTCATTCACTTCTAAATAGCATCATTGGATTATTTTACATTGAAGCCATTGGTTTTGGACGTGGACTTGGAGCTTTAGATCTTAGTGCAACAAATATTAAAAATAACCTATTTATGCTTAATCCTGAATTATTAAATGATGAACAAGTAAACGATATACTAACTAAGTTTAACATATTAAAACAAAGAGAAGTTTTCCCTATTGAAGAGGAGCTGGAGCAGCAAGATCGTAATGAATTTGATGATGCTGTACTAGCCGCTTTCGGCATCAGTGAGTATAAAGAACAAATAAAGCAATCTCTCATTCAACTTTACAAAATTAGATTATCGGCAAGACAATAAAAAAAGGGGAGACATTGTGTCTTCCCTTAAATCATCCTATAACTGCATTCTTAATTGTTCTAATGAAGCTTTTTCTTCAGTAATATCACCTTTATCTTTAAATTCTTCTACTGAAACCTTTTCAATGGTAATATCATTTCTTACCTCAAAATCTTCAATTAAGTTTACTTTATGCAATTTTGATTTTATTCTTTCGTCTAAATTTCCCCATGCTTCTCTTAATCTTTTTTTACAAATTTCTATATAATTGATATCCACTTTTTTAAACAATTCAACGTCTTCATTTTTTTCAATTCCGATAAAATTCCGGCCTTCCATTAAAGCAGCTACCAGGAATGACCCACTGCCACATGTATTATCTAATACGATGTCACCCTCATTTGTATATGTTTTAATGAGGTATCTCCCTAACTCAATAGGCTTTTGAGTGGGATGGACAACTTCCCCTTCAGATTCTGCCGTTTTTACATAAATAATATCAGTTGGATATCTTTCCCCATCACTTTTAACCAGAACAGGGGAAAAGTCACCATAACTTCCTGTTAACTGATTTTTTCTTACACCTTTGTTATAAGATTCACCTTTTTCCATTTGCGGATTATATACAGGCTGTTTTTTATAAAAAACGCAAATATCTTCATGTTTTCTTAATGGTTGTTTCTTGGCATTTAGAAAATTCGTTGCTTTCGACTTTTCCCAAACCCATTTATATTTAAAGTACTTGGTTTGGCTTAATATGAGCTGTGCTGTAAAAATACCGCTGGATGTTAGAACGATCGCACCATTATCTTTAATAATTCTATTATATTGTTCCCATAGCTCATCTAGAGGGATGACCGAATCCCATTTATTTTGTGTAGTTCCATACGGTAAATCACAAAGGATCATGTCTATGGATTTGTTTGGTATTTCTTTCATTTTTTCTATGGTATCAGCTTCGTAAACTTCATTTAACATTTCCATAACTGAATCTCTATTTACTTTTTGCTGTATATTTGGCATATAGAAAACTCCCTATATTTCTAACATTATGATTCGAATACTACTCATAACATAGCAATAATTTTTTCCTTGTAAAAAAGAATATACCTAAAATTTTATCATAGATACGTTTAATATGTTTATGGATATATTTACTTATTAGAAATGATGATAACCTTGGAAAAAAGTTTATCGAAAAAGCTTAAATTAAAAGCCTGGAATGTAAGTTTGGTAAAACGCGAAATCTCCCCCGCCTGCACTTGGTACAGCCTCCCCAACATAAGAAAATCTCCCCAATTTGTTAGCGTTGAGGAGATTATGCCCTAGAATTTATTAGGTTTTACGTATTTTCAAAAAGGAAAATTACCTCTTTAATGCTTCATAATGGCTTATAATTTCTTTGGAAAGTTCGCTTGATTCCTCCAGGTTGCACACTTCTTGAAGGACATATGGCACTCCATGTTCTTGGATCATTGTCTGCAGTTTTACTGCATCTTCATCTTCCTTATAATCAAAAAGTAAGGCTGCCGCAATGGCCTTTGCAAGGTTGGTGTAGGAGAGACCTGCTTTTTGGGCTTGTAATGCCGGGCGCACGAGACGGTCTTCGGGGCCAAGCTTCCTTATTGGTGAACGGCCGACCCTTGTTACACCATCATTTAGATGGGCATTTTGGAAACGACTGATGATTTTATCAATATATTTTTGGTGCTCCTCTGGGTCCAGATTGTATTGATTGATTAAGTAGGCTCCTGTCTCACCCAACGTTGCCTTCACCTGATTGTAGATATCCTCATCGGCAAGAGTCTGGTCGATGGTTTCCTTGTTGGCAAGATAACCGAAATACGCAATCACAGCATGCCCAGTGTTGACAGTAAACAGTTTTCTTTCAATAAATGGAGCCAGTTCCGGGACAATTTTCATTCCTTCAATATGTGGAATTTCTTCCGTTGTTTCCACGACCCACTCATGATAAGGCTCAACTAGGACATCAAGAGAACCTTGGTTGTTTTGAATCGGTACAATTCGGTCAACAGCTGAATTCAGGAACGAAACATTGGCCAAAACCTTTTCCTTTGCCGATTCATCGAGGTGTTGCATAATATAGCCTTTTAGCAGATCAGTCGCCGAAATCTGATTTTCACAGGCAATGACATAAAGCCTTTCGTCATTCGCCTCTCTCGCCGCCAGGCCTTGGGCAATTAACGGTGCTATCCTTGGGAGGATGTTTGGCCCAATAGCCGTTGTTAGGAAAGCTGCCGCCTTGATTGCCTCGATTACATCATTTTCTTGTTTCAGGTTATTCAGCCCTGAAACATTCCGAATGGTTATCGTTTCCTGTTCATCCGTTGCAAGCTTGACATTGTACTGTTTTTCCTCATTTAATTGATTAATTATTTGATCGGCAATGTCTACAAAGACCACTTGATATCCAGACTGGGAAAATAGTGCTCCAATAAATCCTCTGCCAATGTTCCCTGCTCCAAAGTGCACTGCTTTTTTCATCGAATCATTCCTTTATCGATTTATTTTTAAAATTAGATTGAAGGTACTCTACAAAAATAGATTCAAGCCTCTTGTATATCAATTCCTCATTTGCGGAAGAAAAAACCAAAATGGCCTCGTCTGACTCAATGATATTGGTGCTGATCAGGCTTAATATCTCCTGCTCTCTAAGGGTCAATTCCGATGGGGCCAGCATGAGCAGCAGGTTCTTCATCACGACTTCGTTTCCATCCATCCCCTTGACCAGACATGGGTCCGGCAGATGCGCAATCTGAAAGATCAGTTCACGGACATGTTTATCCCTGGCATGGAAAAGGGCAATATTCGTTTCGGGGATCCCCAGTCCACCCTTCTTTTCCCGCTCTCTTAGAGAATTCAGTACAGCTGCCGGGGTTGTTAGCAGATTTTCTTCCTCTGCTCTCAAAAGCATTTTTTCTAAAATCTGCTCCTGGCTTGCCCACTGATCCATCCGGTAGAACCGGAAATTTTGGATGATTGCCTCAATGCTCTGGTGAACTGCTTTAAGGTCCTTCAGCAAATCAGTCAGCCCGACGTTTTGTTCAGTGGCCGGCGGCGATAAATCTCCTTGTGCGATTTTCTGATATCGCTTGCCTTTTGTGAGTGTTTCAAGATTGTTTTGTAAAAAGGTTTTAATGGTCGTAATATTTTCTTCACTCAAAAGCGGATTCACCAGGATATACTCGACATTCATAAATGGCAGCCTTACAGTGGATAGAATCAGGTCATAGGCCTTCAAGTCTATATGCTCGGTGATATCCTTGATTGACTTGATGTCAATGTAATCGATCTCTGTTATTTCTTTCTTAATTCTGCTCGCCAGCATCTTCGAGGTTCCAATGCCTGTTGGGCAGATGACCAGTGCTTTTATGGACAAATTCTCTTCCTGCAGCACTAACGCAGATCCGAAATGAAGTGCCATAAAAGCTATTTCATCATCGGGGAAATGGTCAATATCTTTAAATTCCTTTTCAACACTATTTTTAACCGCCATAAACAGGACGGGATACTTGCGTTTGATTTCCTCTTTCAAGGGATTGAAACTTTCCATTTTTTGCTTGATCCGAAACAGAGAAGGCTCCATATGGGCAAGCAGCCCCTGAAATAAGGAGAAATCATTTGTTAAATCCACATGAATTTGGAGTGAAACGGACTGGATTACGCTTTTAATCTTTTGGGCGAGCACGATACTGTCATAAGGAACAGCCTGCGCTCCCCGCAGCTTTGTCCCTTTAAGGATCAGCGCCAAATATAAGATGTCGCTTTCGGATAAGGCTGTATCAAATTTAAGGTCCAGCTGCCTGCAGATTTTGAGCATCACATCAAATTCGGAAGCGATTTCCCTTTCCGGGAGGGTTGCGTCCTTTTCCATATAATATTGGGATTCTGCCCTCTGCAGAGTAATAGTAGTATGTAGAACCATTTCCAGGTACCCGCTGTCTGCAGGACGGGCAGGTGCACTATGAAAGGCAGCATTGACCAGTGAAATTACTTCTCGAAGATAATCCGGAATAAAATAGTGCAGAATCTTTTCTTCAGTAAGGGTCCCTTTTTCCAGCAGGAATAGCTTTTCGATTAACTCCTCATAAAAATATTGGAGAAAAACGTGTGCCAGCGCTCTTCGTTTGTTTGCCTCACTGCCATACAACTCGACTCCGACCCCTCTTTTTCTGATAAGCTGAAGCTGAAAATGGCTTAGCCATTGTGCAAGCTCATCCAGGTAAGCGGCCAACGTTGCCGCACTGATGCCAAGATTGTTTGCCAGCACCTGAGTTTTATAGAGATCTTCCTCAAGGATGGCCAGCAAAAGACGCAACTTTTTTTCCTGCGGCGGCTGGTCGATTGGCTCGCTGGAAGTCAAATGCTGGATCAGCCTGAATATTTGCTCATTCTTCCCCTCAATGACAAGTCCTTGATTACTGTTACGCGTCAGCTCAAGATCAAATTGCTGGAGGATCTTTTCCACTGACTTTAAATCACGTTGAACCGTTCTCGCACTCACATTTAAGGAAGACGCAATCGACAAAGCGGTATGTTTTCCTGAGGTTTTAATAATCAGTTCGATAATGGCTTTTTCCCTCGAGGTAATATACATGGAATCCTCTCATTTCTAAGTGAAATGACTAGAAAATAATGAATAGAAAAGCGCAAATCCTGCGCTTTTCTATTCATGAAGTGACATTAAATTATTTTTTGCCGATGATATCAATAATTTCCTGAGCGGTTTTAGCCCCAGCCAATTTTTCGATATTCTCCATATCCGAGCATGTTACAGCGATTCCGGACAGAATTTCAAGATGAGTGCCGTCTTTTCCGGCAATACCGAAGATCAGACGAGCTTTCTGGCCGTCAAAATCAACGCCATTCGGTACCTGAAGGACGGTAAATCCTGATTTAAGGACATCCTTCTTGGCTTCTTCCGTTCCATGCGGGATGGCCACATCATTCCCCATATAAGTGGAAGTCATATTATCCCGTTCAATCATGGCTTCAATATAGTTTTCTTTTACATAACCTGCATTGACCAGGGCTCTTCCTGCAAAGCGGATGGCTTCTTCCTTATTGGCAAACTCCTGGTTCAAAAAGACATTTTCCGGACGGAGCAGATCGTCTTCATGAGCTGTTTCCTCATCCTGGTTCTGGTTTACAGTTCCATTCTCTTCTGCATCATCTACAATTTCGTGAAGTTGCGAATTTGCCGGGAATTTCAGTTCACTGATCAGCTTATCGTACTCTGGGCTGGACAGGAAGTTATCAACAGAAATGTGATACGCATTTGGCACTTTATTGCGCGCTCTCGGAGTTAGTTCCTCCTGCGTGATGACAATTTGTGCGTCGGCCGGCAGGTTGCTAATCGCTGTATTGGTTACAGAAATATCCATGCCAGCTTCTTTTACCTTTTTACGAAGAAGGGATGCACCCATGGCGCTTGACCCCATTCCAGCGTCACAAGCAAAGATGATTTTCGTTATGTTGTCGGGCATTGCTCCTTGATCAGCAGTAATTGAACCTGCTACAGAGCTTTTCTTACCTTTCATTTCCTCCATTTTTCGAGTTGCGGCTTCAATATCTTCTTCGCCCTGCTTTCCTGTTTTTAAAATGAAGGACGAGGCAATGAAGGAGACAGCTGCAGCAACCAGTACAGCGGCATAGTTAGCAATGTAAGCACCTGCATGGTGAGGCGTTACGGCAGTAATCGCAATGATACTTCCCGGTGAGGATGGAGCGAATAATCCTCCGCCTAAAAGAACCAATGTAAACACACCGCTCATCCCGCCAAGAATAACGGCAAAGAATAGCATTGGACGCATTAGGATGTAAGGGAAATAAATTTCGTGAATACCTCCAAAGAAGTGAATAATCCCTGCACCTGGAGCAGACTTCTTCGCAGTTCCTTTACCAAAGAACATATACGCAAGCAGGACACCGATACCAGGTCCAGGGTTCGCTTCAAGAAGGAACAAAATGGACTTACCTGTATCTTTTACCTGTTCGATTCCAATTGGTGAAAGAACTCCGTGGTTAATGGCATTATTAAGGAACAACACTTTTGCCGGTTCGATTAGAATGCTTGTCAATGGCAGCAAGCCAGCTCCAACTAGCCAGTCAACACCTGCTACTAGCCAGTTTGTAAACACGGTAACGGCAGGGCCTACCCCTAAGAATGCAAGAATCGCGATGATTGCACCAAGAATCCCTGCAGAGAAGTTGTTTACAAGCATTTCAAATCCTGCACGTACTTTTCCTTCGATCATCTTGTCGAATTTCTTGATCACCCATCCGCCAAGCGGACCAATCAACATGGCACCAAGGAACATCGGGATATCCGCACCCGCGATGACCCCCATCGTTGCTATCGCACCAACAACGGCACCGCGCTGCTCGTGCACCAGCTTACCACCTGTATATCCGATTAGGATAGGTAGTAAGTAGGTCACCATTGGGCCGACCATTTTGGCAAGGCTTTCATTTGGAATGAAACCAGTAGGTATAAATAAAGCCGTAATCAAACCCCAAGCAATAAAAGCGGAAATGTTCGGCATGACCATAGAGCTAAGGAAGTTACCAAACTTCTGGACAGCTACTTTTATATTAGATTGAGCCATATACTCTCTCTCCTTTAAAAATTAGTTCCCTAACATCGTATCTTACAAAAAGAACGGTATCAATTAAGTTAAAAACTAACTTTGTCGCATATATAGAGACAAAAGTAGTTTTTCTCAATGTTTGGATACCTATACTTTTGCACTAGGAGGAAGTTGTGCGGCTCGGACCTACTGGCATAAAAACAACAATGAATATCTATACTCATATGACCGCAACATAGAAGAAAAGGCCTCCCAGCAGTTCCTGTAAACTGATGAAAGGCCTTAATGAGGAAGCCTGAAAAAACAGGCTTTCTTTAATTTATATAGAAAAATGGAGTAAGCCCCTTCTATATGTTAAGTGGGCAAAGTATGGTCATACAAATTTATTTTTTTAAGGGAGAAGGCTTAACCTCTCTAGGAATCGGCGATTCATACGCTCCTTCTCTTTCTTCTTCTAGTTCTTGTTTTGCTTTTTCAATAATAGTTGGATTTATGAATAATTCGACAGCCGCGTCAGCTAATACTTTTGCTGCCTGAAGCATTCCTTTATGGGCTAATGCTGTTTTTCCTTGAGAAACGAGCTGCCAAGAATGAAGCGGCGTTCCAGCGACAAAGCAGGCACCCCAAAATTGTGCTGTTGGGACAACCCAGCTCACATCCCCAACATCGGTGGAGCCCATTAAAGTAAGATTTAATGTCTGATGTTTAAACACCTCTTCGAAGAAAGGCTTATCCCCTAACTTTTCTCTGATTTGATTGACTTTCTCACCGGAAACTTTACTAATTTCCGTAAAAGCGGCAAGTTTATCATTCTCTTTAATTTGCTGACTCATGGCTTTTGCAAATATCATTTCCTCTTCAGTGTATTCCGGCAGCCCAAAATCCTCCATTTTTTCTTCCAAAACGTGAGCTAGAGTTTGATTCGGGATATAATTTGAACATGCTTTATCCAGTTTAAATGACACTTCCGTCCCCGTCATTAATGCAGCACCTTTTGCAATATTCATAACACGTTCATAGATTTCCTTTACCTGATTCAGCTGCGGGGCTCGAATTAAATAAAGGACTTCTGCATCACTTTGAACAACATTTGGTGAAAAACCACCAGTATTTGTCACAGCATAGTGAATTCTGGCATCACTGATGATATGCTCACGAAGATAGTTTACACCGATATTCATCAATTCAACTGCGTCCAATGCACTGCGTCCTAAATGTGGAGAATTAGCTGCATGGGAAGCTGTGCCTTTAAATTGAAAATATACTTGGTAATTGGCCAAAGTGGAAAGAGAAAACACACCTGAGTAGGAACCAGGATGCCATGTAAGAGCACTATCAACATCATCAAACAACCCTTCACGTACCATAAAGGTTTTTCCAGAGCCGCCCTCTTCCCCTGGACATCCATAATACCGGATCGTCCCCGATATGCCATACTCTTTTATCATTTTTTTAACAGCTAGTACGGCAGCAAGCGGTGCTGTTCCAAGGAGATTATGACCGCATCCATGACCATTGCCACCTTCTTCAATCGGCTGATAGTTTGTAATTCCATCTTTTTGGCTCATTCCTGAAAGGGCATCATATTCACCCAAAAGAGCAATGACCGGCTTTCCGCTTCCGTAGCTCGCAATAAAAGCCGTTTCAATCCCGCCAACACCACGTTCAACTAAAAACCCTTCTTTCTCCAAATAATCAGCTAAGGCTTTAGCGGACTGGTATTCTTCAAATCTTGTTTCTGCATATTCCCAAATGGTATCACTCAAATCGATAAGTGAGTTTCTCTTTTCTTCGATAAATTCATCTATCTTTCTTGATACACTCAACTTTGTAGATGTCCTCAATGATTACCCTTCTTTCGTGTTTTTGCATTTTAAAGACTACTAATTTTAATAACAGCATTGGCCAGTGTTTTTACGGCAATTTTTAACACCTTTTCATCAATGTCAAATTTTTCATTATGATGTCCTGCCGCAAGAGTGGTTCCGAATATCGAATAAGCTGCTAATCCTCCTTGCTTTTTCACTCTTTCCATCATATACGTCGCGTCTTCTGATCCGGATGAACCATTTGTGCTGCGGGTGACCTTTTCAATTTCAGGAATCTCGGAAGTAATATCTTCAAGCAAAAACAACAGCTCTTCACTCGATTTGCTAGTTTTTGCTTCCCCGACAATCTCCATCTTTACTTCCACATCGTACATTGCAGCAGCACCACGTAAAACCTTTTTCGCTTGGGATAGCATATATTCATTAATCTCTGTTGATTCCCCGCGAGTTTCCATTTTCATATGAGCAGTTCCCGGAATCACATTTCGTCCGCTCCCTGCCTGTAGTACTCCTACATTGATACGAGAATCTCCCGAGCTATGCCTTGGAATACTGTGAAGCCCCAAAGCAGCAGAGGCGGCTGCAAGCAAAGCATTTTTCCCTTCTTCAGGCTTCGCCCCTGCATGAGATGCCTTCCCAATGAAAGTGGCATCCAGCTTCGTTGTCGCTAGAAAGCCATTTTCGCCACAAACGAATTCTCCAAGGGGAACACCTGTACCGACATGTGAGGCTATAAAAACATCTATATCATCGACAACACCTGCTTCGACCATGGATTTGGCCCCGCGCACCCCTTCTTCTGAGGGCTGGAAAATGATTTTTATTTTCCCAGTTAACTGATCCTTGATTGTACTTAATAGCTTTGCCAAACCAAGGCCAATGGACGTATGGGCATCATGTCCGCATGCATGCATCATATTCTTATTAACAGAAACGAAATTTTTAAGCACTGGAAGATGGTCTGGCTCATATGACTCTTGAAGATCAAGTGCATCCATATCAAATCGGAATCCGATGGTTTTTCCGGGCTTTTTTGTATCGATAATTCCGACTACACCTGTAAAGCCGCCGGAAAAATATTGCACCCATTTCGGATTAGCCCCTTGTTCGATAGCTCTTTGTTCCTGTTGTTTTAAAAATTCCTGTGGAGGAACACCCATTCTTGAGTGCTCGTCCACAACTTCTCTGCCAAGCTTAATCTCATAGCCCCATTCCGATAATCTTTGTGCAACAAATGACGCGGTACGAAATTCGACCCAGCCTGATTCTGCATATTGATGAAAATCCCGTCTCCATTCAATCATTTGCGGATAAAGCTCTTCCGCAAGTTGGAATACCTTTTCCCTCATTACACGTTCCTCCAATCAGCTTAATTTAAATACATTCCAACACCAGGGCCAATCGGTACTCCCAAAAGTCCAAAGACAACCATCATGATAATCCAAACAATGAGGAAAATGATTGTATATGGAATCATTAACGCCATTAACGTTCCTAGTCCTGCTTCTTTGTCGTACTCTTGCATATATGACAAGATAACAGCTAGATAAGGGTTTAAAGGTGTCAGCATATTTGTGGAGGAATCTCCAATACGATAGGCAAGCTGAATAAATGCTGGATGATAGTTTAAAATCATAAACATCGGCAAGAAAATTGGGGCTTCTAAAGCCCATAAAGCCGATCCGCTCGTAACAAAAAAACTTAATAACGCGGTTAATAATACAAAAGCAATAACAACCGGCATTCCAGTCATGTTAATTGAAGAAAGCAGCTCTGCACTATTTACAGCAAGCCATGTGGAGATATTCGTCCAGTTAAAATAAGCAATCGCTTGAGAAATCACAAAAATTAACACGATATATCCCGACATATCTTTAATTGCTTCGGTCATGATTTTTGGAACATCGGCTGCTTTGGTGATTTTCTTTATGGTTACACCGTACGTTACCCCTAAAATGGTAAAGAAAATAAATAAGATTGGAATAATTCCAGATAAAAACGGTGAAGGGATTAAACCGCCGTCTTCATTTCGCAGAGGAGAATTTGGCATAAAGATCCCTATTAATAAAATCCCTATTAAGATAATAAAAGCAATGAACGTGTTTCTTAATGCCTTATTTTCTAACGGATTATTTTTATTTACATCCTTCAACATCATAGGACCAGTATATTGGCCTAGTCTTGGTTCAATTATTTTTTCGGTAATTAATGTACCTGTTACAGCAAGGATAAGAGTAGAGGCACTCATAAAAAACCAGTTATCTACAGGTGTGACTACAACATTAGGGTCAATCGTTTTAGCCACCTCTGTTGAGATTCCTGACAATAAAGCATCTGTTCCAGCGATAAGAATATTAGCTGTAAACCCTACCCCCGTACCTGCTACACCAGCGGCCAAACCTGCCAGTGGATGTCTTCCAAGTGAAAGGAAAATCATCGCTGCCAATGGAGGAATAACAATAAATGCAGCATCGGAAGCAATATTCCCCATAATTCCAATGAACACGATTGTGAATGACACTAAAGTTTTAGGAGCTTTTGCAATTGTCCTTTTCATTAATGTTTCTAGCAAGCCCACTTTATCTGCCAGTCCAATCCCGAGCATCATAGTTAGAACAAGTCCTAATGGAGCAAACCCAGTAAAGTTATCTAAAGTTGACGTTAAAATAAACTGCAGGCCTTCTCCTGAAATTAGGCTTTTAATTTCTAATGTTTCCCCTGAACCTGGATGTACCACTTTCACATTAAATAAACTAATCACCCAAGAAAGAACAGCAATGGTTAATGCTAAGTAAAGAAATAGCATAAAAGGGTGCGGTAGTTTATTTCCAACAGTTTCAACGGTATTTAAAAATTTGTTAAACCCTTTCTCTTTAGATGAATTTGTTGGAATTGATGGTTGTATCATCATGTCACCTCTTTTTTGATGTATTTATGGACATGTTTTAACCATGTCCTTTAATAAAACAATACAGCAGTTTTTATAAAAATACAATAATTTTTCTGAAGATTATTACACTTCCAAATATTACTTCTTATAGATAAATTCATAAAACATATTTATAATCTAATTGTAATTGCCTATCTAGGAGAGGAAAGATATGATCCGAATTGGAATAATCTCAGCAAATGATGCGATGAAATGGCTGAAGCAAATCGAGAACAATCTGCCTGAAAATGTTGAATTAACTTACCTTGTTTACCAGAACTTGGAGCATTTGAAGGAATTGTATGAAAATAATTACTTTCATTTCGATGGAATAGCATTCAGCGGGGAATTGCCTTATTTTTATATAAAACAAAGCATTGGTTTTAAAGAGGTGCCTTCCATATATTTTGATGTACTGGAAAGAGATTTTTATAAAGTACTAACAAAACTCTTTCATGATAATAAGAATTTTTGTCTAAAAAGAACGTTTATTGATTTTGTTTTCACGGAAAATCACTTTTTAGGCTTAAAGGAATGGCTAAACGAGGATGAGTTCCCCTATTTTTTCCGGGAACATTTGATGGACTATGTAACAGATACCATTTACGATGAAATATTCGAACACCATTTATCTTTATGGGAAAATAAGCAAATTGATCTTTCGCTTACAAGGTTTAGCAGCATCCCGTCAAAATTATCACAGTGTGGGGTGAACCATATAATGGTTAATCCTTCGCTAGAGTCGATGCATGAGAAGATTCAAAGCTTATTAGAAGCTATTGAGGTCAAAAATTTAATTGACAATCAAGTTGTCTTTGGAAATATTTCATTTTACCATCCAGGAAACAAAGATTTTCATGAGATGGAATACCACCATATTGCCTTATACAAAGCAATCTTAGATTATAGTAAGCAGAAAAATATGCCGTTTATTATCCATAGAGACTTGGTTAACTACGAAATTATTACCACCTTCAAGGATTTAAGAATGATTACGGATGATTTGTCGACATGCGATCTTTTAGCTTTTTTCAAAAAAAATCTGAACTTCCCGGTCCATATCGGCTGGGGCATAGGCCATTCGATTCAAGAAGCACGAAACAATGCCTTACAGGCTAGAGTGGAGAAAACGGATTGGAATGATAGTGTATCTTTTGTGATGACAAAGGAAGAAGAACTGATAGGGCCTCTAGGAGATATAGAGAAAGCACTCACCATTTCAAACAGTTTGGATAAGAACATCGAAAAGCTAAGCGAAAAATACCACATGTCCTCTCTGCAAATTAGACGGATCCTTGCTGTGATGGATAAGATTCAGTCAAACGAATTAGTGGCCGATGATCTAGCCATTCACTTAGGAATTACTGTAAGAGCCGCAACAAGAATACTAAGTAAGCTTGAAGAAAATGGCGTTGCTGAGGTTTCCCATAAAAAACAGAAAAAACTAAAGGGAAGACCTAAAAAAAGCTATAAAATTCAGTTTTTCAAGGATGGAATGTGAATACAGAATAATAAAAAAGCAAGAACCCACATACATAATTATTTGTGGGTTCTTGCTTTTTTATAACCTATGATGATTCCTATGTTCAAGTTAGGGATAAATCCTTCAATCCTGTAAGATTTATTTATATGTTTGTTTTGGATAAAGCAAGTTGATCCTCTGGCAGTGGTTTGGTTATGCCTTCACTATTTAAAACATGACGCCATGTATACCGAGGTTCATATCCTAGAATCTTCTTGGCCTTATCAGTTGCCATAAGTGTTTCATGTCCTTCTATCGGCCTCTTTATAGTTACATTAGGGAAATACCTATCCACCAAATCTTTACTAAGGTCAGGCATGATTGTATCGGGGGCCGTAATATGGAATACATCATTTCCTAAATTACTCTTTTCTATTGCAAGAAGGCATGCCCTTGCAGCATCCCTAACATCACAATAAGCCCATGCATTTTTCTTTTGAACATCTTTTTGTCTATCGTCATTCCAATGCATGATAGGGATTTTTTCATATTCATCAGGCTCATATATATTAGCAAAGCGTAGAGCAACTATTTGTGCTTTCGTAAGATTGTGATACATTTCAGAAAGGTTTTCAGTTAATTTTTTTACCATCGCATATGACGATTTTACTGTGGTTGGGTGTTCCTCGTCTAAGGGAAGATACTTAAGTTCATCAGGAACAAAAGGATATCCTAATACCGTTTCGCTCGATGCCCATACCAGCTTAGGAATTTGAAAATCTTTACAAGCTTCAAGGATATTAAAATTAACGAGCATATTATTTTCAAATATAGCCTGCGATGTGTTCCTTACATCGGTAGGAATATTCCCAAGGTGGACAACTGCATCACTTCCCTTCAAAAGCTGACAAACCTGACCATAATTACATAAATCAGCTTGAATAAAATTTTTCGATCTTGATTCTTCCCTCAATAATCTATCAGATGCAATCACCTCATGACCTGCTTCTAAGATTGTCCTGACTGCCCATCGGCCGATTTTACCTGCTGCCCCTGTTACTACAACTTTCATAAGTTTTTGCTCCTTTTCCGCAATTTTTATATTAGGGAAACCATTAAGAATCATTTATTTCTTAAATAGACTTCCCTTTTCAATATGTTTTATTGAAGGCGGACAGGTGGCAGATAATGGTCAATAAGTATTTTAAAGCAACTAAAAAAGACACAAATGAAAAGTGTCCTTTAATGGAATAAATAAATTATATGCCCTATAATCACTTGATTCTGCTTTACTTCAGCACCCGGTAATAAGAAAAAATAAATTGCCGCCAAGTAAAAGCATTAAGTTCGGATATAAATCTTCAACAAAGAAAGGACCTAAATATTATGAAAAAAACAATACTAGAAATTTTTCTTGTTGTATTAGGATCATTTCTTTTTGGATTTTCAGTTAACATTTTTGTCATTGCAAATGATTTGGGAGAAGGCGGAGTAACGGGTATTTCAATTATTCTATATCATTTATTTGGTTTGGCACCAAGTATATCAAGTTTTATTTTAAATGGATTATTAATTATTATCGGTTATAAATTTTTAAACAAAACCACAACAATCTACACAATTATTGCTGTTACATGCATTTCATTATCATTGCACCTAACCGAATCATGGTCCATTGATTCAAATCAAGTTATTTTAAATAGTATTTTTGCAGGTGTTCTTACGGGAATAGGACTGGGTTTGATTTTTCGGGCTGGTGGTACAAGTGCAGGTACAACCATACTAGCCAAAATAGCAAATAAATATCTTGGATGGAATATAAGTTATGGTCTTTTATTCTTTGATTTAATTGTTGTTTTTTCTTCTTATTTTATTATTGGTACAGAAGGACTTATGCTTACCCTTGTCATGCTTTATATCGCAACAAAGGTAACAGACTTTATTATTGAAGGCTTAAATTCAAAACGGGCTGTTACAATCATTTCCAAGTCATACGATGAGATTGCAAGAAATGTAAATAATGAAATGAAAAGAGGCGTTACAGTTTTAACAGGGTATGGTTATTATACAAAAAATAAAAAAGATATCTTACAGATTATTATTAACAAACAAGAATTCACCCACCTTCGAAAAATTGTCTCTTCAATTGATAAGGATGCGTTTGTCACGGTTCATGATGTAAGAGATGTATTTGGAGAGGGTTTTGTAGATATTGATGAATAAAAAAAGGATTTTTTCTGTCCTCCATTAAGAATAATCGTGCTTGTTTCTCAAACAATAACAAATGCATTTATTGGGAGGAGTATTATTTTGAAGAATTCTGAAGACATACAAATGAAGTTCTATGAAAGTGGTGACGAGGCAGCAAAACTGCTTCCCATTTCTTTTGAGGATTGGGAGAAGCGAGCAAAGCAAATTCTTGGTGCTGGTCCTTTTGATTATGTAAGCGGCGCTGCGGGAGCAGGTGATACATTACGCGCTAATTTAAAAGCATTTCAAAAGTATCAAATTCGCCCAAGAATATGCCGTGAGGTAAGTAAACGGGATATAACCGTTACTCTATTTGGTAAAAAAATCCCTGTTCCATTTTTCCTTGCACCTATTGGCATAAACTCTGTTCTTCATCCAGAGGCTGAATTAGCTCCGGCAAAAGCTGCTGCCAAGTTAGGAGTTCCATATATTTTAAGTAATGTTTCGACCAAATCAATGGAAGAAGTGGCTGAAGCTATGGGGGATGCTTTAAGATGGTTTCAATTATATCCGCCAAAAGACCGTGAATTGACAAATAGTTTTTTAAAAAGAGCAGAAAATGCTGGTTATTCAGCTATTGTTGTTACCAATGATTCTACTTTACTCGGATGGCGAGAAAAAGATTTACAAAATGCCTATATGCCCTTTTTATCAGGGGAGGGCATGGGGAATTATTTTTCAGACCCTGTATTTCTTTCTAAACTTGAAGAACCTCCAGAGAAAAATGTTAAGGCCGCTAGTAAAAAAGCATTGGAGGAAGGAAATAATACATCCTTTACATGGAAAGAACTTGAGTATATTTGTAATCAAACTTCTTTGCCCGTGCTTTTAAAAGGAGTTACACATCCTGATGATGCGCTGCTTGCTTCAGCACATGGAGTGGATGGAATTATTGTATCCAATAATGGCGGACGCCAGTTGGATGGAGCTGTAGCCACCCTTGACGTTTTACCTTCAATATGCCAGGTAATCGAAAACAAAATTCCAGTATTGCTGGATAGCGGTATAAGAAGAGGCGCTGATATCATAAAAGCAATGGCACTTGGCGCTTCCGCTGTACTGATTGGTCGGCCATATGCATACGCATTAGCAGTAGCTGGAGAAATAGGTGTAAAAGAAGTTCTTGAAAATTTTATGGCAGAAACCGGACTTCAATTAGCGATTTCAGGGAGGAGCACTTTTAAAGAGGTAGATCATCTATTGGTAACAGAAGAGTTTCGATAAACAACAAATAAATCTTTATTATTCAAATAACCCCCATCAAAAATTGGGGGTTTGTATTATTGTATCTAAGCATATAATCTTCGAACTGTTACATAACAAAGAGTAATAATTGACCGCCAATATAGAAGAAAAGGCCTCCCAACAGTTTAGCAAACTGATGAAAGACCTTCTCTTATTGTTAGCTTTTCTTTATATCATTGGAAACGTTGATATAACAAGGGTTTTAAAGCCCTAATTACATCATGCCGCCCATTCCACCCATGCCGCCCATGTCAGGCATGCCGCCACCAGCACCAGCAGGCTCTGGCTTGTCAGCAACAACTGCTTCAGTTGTTAAGAACATAGCCGCTACAGATGCAGCGTTTTGAAGAGCAGAACGAGTTACTTTAGTTGGGTCAACGATACCAGCTTCGATCATGTTTACCCACTCGCCATTCGCAGCGTTGAAGCCTGTTCCAACTTCTTCACGCTTTAAGCGGTCAACGATAACAGATCCTTCAAGGCCAGCGTTGTGAGCGATTGTGCGTACAGGCTCTTCCATCGCACGTAATACGATGTTCACACCAGTAGCTACATCGCCTTCAGCTTGAATTTCAGCTACTTTGCTGTATACGTTAAGAAGGGCAACACCACCACCGGATACGATACCTTCTTCAACCGCAGCGCGAGTTGAGTTTAAAGCATCTTCGATACGAAGCTTGCGCTCTTTTAATTCAGTTTCAGTTGCAGCACCAACTTTGATAACTGCTACACCGCCAGCTAGTTTAGCTAAGCGCTCTTGTAATTTTTCACGGTCGAATTCAGAAGTAGTTTCTTCTAATTGAACACGGATTTGGTTAACACGTGCTTCAATTGCAGAAGTTTCTCCTGCACCTTCAACGATTGTAGTGTTTTCTTTAGAAACAACTACCTTAGCAGCGCGTCCTAAAGATGTGATTGTTGCAGATTTAAGGTCACGGCCTAACTCTTCAGTGATTACTTCACCGCCAGTTAATGCAGCGATATCTTCAAGCATAGCTTTACGGCGGTCACCGAAGCCAGGAGCTTTAACAGCAACAGCATTGAAAGTTCCGCGAAGTTTGTTTACTACTAATGTAGCAAGTGCTTCACCTTCAACATCTTCAGCAACAAGCAATAATGGCTTGCCTTGCTGTACAACTTGCTCAAGAACAGGAAGGATTTCTTGAATGCTAGAAATCTTCTTGTCAGTAATTAAGATATATGGATTATCTAATACAGCTTCCATTTTGTCTGAATCAGTAACCATGTAAGGAGATGCATATCCACGGTCGAACTGCATACCTTCTACTACATCTAATTCAGTTGTGAAGCCTTTAGATTCTTCAATTGTGATAACACCGTCGTTACCAACGCGCTCCATTGCTTCTGCGATTAAAGAACCAACTTCTTCGTCCGCAGCAGAGATAGAAGCAACTTGTGCGATAGAAGCTTTGCTTTCGATTGGCTTTGAAATAGCTTTTAATTCTTCTACAGCTACAGTAACTGCTTTTTCAATTCCTTTACGGATACCCATTGGGTTAGCACCAGCAGTTACGTTCTTTAAGCCTTCACGGATCATCGCTTGAGCAAGAACAGTTGCAGTAGTTGTACCGTCACCAGCAACATCGTTCGTTTTGCTTGCTACTTCAGCAACAAGCTTAGCACCCATGTTTTCGAATGCATCTTCTAATTCGATTTCTTTTGCAATTGTTACACCGTCGTTAGTAATTAGAGGTGAACCAAATTTCTTCTCAAGAACCACGTTGCGTCCTTTAGGTCCAAGAGTTACTTTAACTGCATTTGCAAGTGCATCAACACCACGAAGCATCGCGCGGCGTGCGTCTTCACTAAACATAATTTCTTTAGCCATTGTTCAAAAACCTCCTCAAATTTTTTGATCTAAGTATTTTTTGGTAAAATCCTTACTCGCCAACTACAGCAAGGATATCGTTTTCGCGTAAGATTAAATATTCTTTTCCTTCGTACTTCACTTCAGTACCAGCGTATTTTGAGAAGATAATGCGATTGCCTTCAGAAACTTCAAGAGCTACGCGTTCGCCATTTTCAAGGACGCGGCCTGTACCAACAGCAACAACTTTTCCTTCTTGCGGCTTTTCCTTAGCTGAGTCCGGTAAAACGATACCGCTTGGAGTTTTTTCTTCTGATTCAACAAGCTCAATGATAATGCGATCACCTAATGGTCTTAACAAATCAAACAACCTCCTCAAATATATATGTAATTCTGACATTATTAGCACTCTCTTCGTATGAGTGCTAACACAATTATTATAATAATAAATGGAAAAAAATTTTGCAAGTGTGATGCATAATTTTTTTTCACATTTTTACAACCTTAAGAGTATGTGAAAAAAAGCAAAATATATACCTAACCTCTAAACATAATTCTTATAAATTGAAACGCAGCTTCTTTTATGAGTAGAATGAAGAATAGGGTAAAATAAACGTAATGAGCCTAAAGGAGATTTCTATATTGAAAAGGGAATATTGGATTATTTTAATTGTCTATATTGCAATGCAATTATCAAGCCTGATCGGGATACCAGCCTTTACGTTCCTGTTTGGATATTTAGGTCTTAATCAAGGGCAGGTAATTCCTTATTGGTTAATATTCAGCTTTACAGCAGCTCTCATCATCGTTCTGTTCATCTTACGGAGGGAATTCAAAAATTCAAGGATGGAAAGAGGAAGCTCATTTGCTGTATCTGCTGTCTGGGCGGTAGCCGGGATTTTTTTAGCTTTATTTGCCCAATCCATTGCAGCCAATATTGAACGCCTGATTGGTGTTGAAATGGGATCAGAAAATACACAACAAATCTTAAATATTATTGAATCCTTTCCACTAGCCATTCTTGTCAGTTCAGTCATTGGACCCATCTTAGAAGAAATCGTTTTTCGAAAAATCATTTTCGGTTCTTTGTATAAACGCTTTAACTTCTTTCTTTCAGCCTTAATCAGTTCGGTTATTTTTGCTCTAGCCCATATGGAACCGGAACACTTAATTCTATACTCAGCAATGGGCTTTACGTTTGCGTTTCTTTATGTAAAAACAAAACATATCCTAGTACCAATCTTTGCTCATGTGGCCATGAATACCCTTGTTGTCGTGGTCCAGTCTGTATATAAGGATGAGATTGAAAAATTAATCCGAGATGCTGAAAGGATTCAAAACTTTATCGGAGGCTTTCTATGAGACGATCACCCATATTTTCAGGATTTATTTACATTTTACTCGGATGCTTATTTACGTATTTCGCTATTCAGGATGTTGCAGAAAATGGCTGGGGCTTTTTCAGCTACCTGCTCGTCCTGCTGGCAACATTCGACTTCGGTTCAGGCGTAAAAATCATGTTCTTTTCCTACAAATACAAGGATAAGATAAAAAAATAAATCCCATTATGATGCGCACATTCTTTTGTGTGCATTTTTTATTGGGATTTTTATAAAACATCCCTATATAGGAGGTATGAAGGACAATTCTGACCTTCGCTTTACCCGTTTTGTCCTTCATCCGGGCTATGAAGGACAATTCCGATCTTGGCTTTACCCGTTTTGTCCTTCATCCGGACTATGAAGGACAATTCCGATCTTGGCTTCCATCATTTTGTCCTTCATCCATGCTATGAAGGACAATTCGTACCTTTGCTTTACCCGTTTTGTCCTTCATCCATGCTATTAAGGACAATTCGTACCTTCGCTTTACCCGTTTTGTCCTTCATCCGGACTATGAAGGACAATTCCGATCTTGGCTTTCCTCATTTTGTCCTTCATCCAGGCTATGAAGGACAATTCTGACCTTCGCTTTACCCGTTTTGTCCTTTATCCGGGCTATGAAGGACAATTCCGATCTTGGCTTCCATCATTTTGTCCTTCATCCGGGCTATGAAGGACAATTCCGATCTTAGCTTCCATCATTTTGTCCTTCATCCAGGCTATGAAGGACAATTCGGATCTTGGCTTTCCTCATTTTGTCCTTCATCCCTGCTCTACTCCACCTTTCCCACTGATTAACATAAAAAATGCCCTTCATTAGTATTGAAGGACATTTTTATTGATACTTCCTTATTTTTTTCAACGAATCATATCTATTCTTCGACATCTACTGTCGGATAGTGCTTTAAAAAGTAAATTAATGACTGTAATTCCACCGCTAAGTCAATGTGATGTACTCGTATGGATGATGGGACATTTAACCGGGCAGGAGTAAAGTTTAAGATTCCTTTTACATTCGCTTGCACCAGCCTGTCTGTAATCATTTGAGCCACCGGTGCAGGTACAGTTAAGATGGCTACCGGTATATTCTCATTGGTTAAATATTGTTCTAAATCATCCATATGATAAACCGGGACATCTCCAATCGTGGTTCCCATTTTGTTTGGATCGACGTCGAAGGCGCATTCTATTTTCGTGTTGTTATTTTTCAAAAAGTTATAGTTTAAAAAGGCCGTTCCGAGGTTACCTACCCCAATTAAGGCTACCTTTGTTAATTCATCTTGATCCAATGTTTTCCGAAAAAAAGTTAAGAGATAATTCACATTATACCCATAGCCCTTTTTTCCAAGTGCACCAAAATAGGAGAAATCTCTGCGGATAGTAGCTGAATCTACTTTCACGGCCTCGCTTAATTCTGCAGAAGAAACCCTTTGTTTTCCGGATGAATGCAGATTCTTCAAGAACCGATAATATAAAGGCAGCCGCTTCGCTGTCGCTTGTGGTATTTTCATTGTTTCATTATTCATAATCTCCCACACCCCATAAATGGTTTGTTTACTCTATTTTATCTGTTCTGATCTATGATAGTCTCCGTTTTTTCCGCCTGTTTTTTCTACTAGATAGGTTGGTCCGATCACCATGCCTTTATCGACTGCCTTACACATGTCATAAACCGTTAAGGCACACACCGACGCAGCTGATAACGCTTCCATTTCTACACCTGTATTTCCTTTTGTTTTCACAGATGCGGCAATATTTAATTGATAAGCATCTTCCTGCCGTTCTTCCCAAGAAAATGTTACATTAACACCTGTTATAGGAATCGGATGGCACATTGGGATTATGTCCCACGTCTTTTTCGCTGCCATAACTGCAGCTACTTGAGCAACCGCCAGCACATCCCCTTTTTTCATTTCATTATTCGTTATTTTATCATAAATTTCTTTGCTAACCGTAATGCTGGAATGTGCGATTGCCGTGCGGGCTGTTTCAGGCTTTTCACTGACGTCAACCATTTTCGCTCTTCCTTCTTCATTAAAATGAGTAAAATCAGCCATATTTTAATCCTCCCTAAAAATCATACACTATTTTTCGCCATTTGTCTGTGAAACTTTGAACGAAATGTTGTAAAATTACATTTTTTCCTTTCACATCATCTACCATCTAAATGGCCCTTTATTGCCGACATACCGGGAATAAGGTAAACTTATGGTAGTAATAGAGGTGAAATCAATGATTTTGTTACAAGTAAATCAATTAGAAAAATATTATGGTGCTGACCTTATTTTATCGAATATAAAACTAGAATTACAAACCCGGGATAGAGTTGCTCTTGTCGGCCGCAACGGTGCCGGAAAGTCTACCCTGCTAAAAATTATTGCTGGTCACCTTTCACATGATGGCGGGGAAATTATTAAACCAAAGGATGTAACGATCGGTTATTTAGCCCAAAATACGGGATTAGAATCCAATTTGTCGATTTGGGATGAAATGCTGACAGTCTTTGAATCCTTGCGTAATATGGAGAAATCACTCCGCCAGCTCGAGGAACAAATGTCGGATCCTGCTGTTTTTCAGGACAATGGAAAATATGAAAAAATCCTAAAGGAATATGATCAGCTCCAAGTAAAATTTAAGGAACAGGGGGGCTATCAATACGAAGCCGACCTTCGCTCCATTTTACACGGCTTAAATTTTCACGACAGCTCCATCATGATTTCAAGCTTAAGCGGCGGTCAAAAAACAAGACTTGCGCTAGGGAAACTGCTGCTAACGAAGCCGGATATCCTTATCCTGGACGAGCCGACCAACCATCTTGATATCGATACACTTTCCTGGCTGGAACAATACCTGCAAAGTTATACAGGAGCTATATTAATTGTATCCCATGACCGTTATTTCTTAGATAAAGTGGTTACACAGGTGTATGAAGTCTCACGGAGGCAAATTCAAAAGTTTATTGGTAACTACAGCTCGTATCTTGAGCAAAAGGCAGCCAACTATGAACGTGACTTAAAACTCTATGAAAAACAGCAGCAAGAGGTTGCCAGTCTTCAAGACTTTATCCAACGGAACTTAGCCCGAGCTTCTACAACGAAAAGGGCTCAAAGCAGACGGAAGAAACTTGAGAAAATGGAACTCCTGGATAGGCCTGCTGGTGATGAGAAATCTGCGAGCTTCTCGTTTGAAATTGAAAAACAAAGTGGTAATGATGTACTGACTGTAGATTCACTTGCTGTTGGCTATCAAGGTGATAAAGTGTCTGTGAATATATCTTTCCGGGCGTTTCGCGGTGAAAGTATTGCCTTAGTTGGGCCAAACGGGATTGGGAAGTCCACTCTGTTAAAAACCATCATTAAAAAACTACCAGCGCTAGCCGGGTCTGTTCAATATGGGGCCAATTTATCCATCGGTTATTACGACCAGGAACAGGCAGAATTGACCTCCAACAAACGAGTGTTAAACGAACTTTGGGATGAGTGGCCGTTAAAAAGCGAGAAAGAAATCCGCACGGTACTCGGTAATTTTCTTTTTTCTGGTGATGATGTTTTAAAAATTGTGTCCACACTTAGCGGTGGCGAAAAAGCGCGGCTCGCACTTGCTAAACTGATGCTTGAAAAAGCAAATGTTTTGATTTTAGACGAGCCTACCAACCATTTGGACCTTGACAGCAAGGAAGTATTAGAAAATGCACTAATTGACTATCCTGGGACAATCTTGTTTGTTTCACATGACCGTTATTTTATTAACAGGATTGCTACTAAGGTATTAGAACTTAGTAAGAATGGCAGCACGGAATATCTTGGTGACTATGACTACTATTTGGACAAAAAACTCGAGCAGGAGGAGTTGAAGGCCTTAGAAGCAGCTGAAACCGGCAAGAAACCCATCCAAACCGAAGTTCAAGATAAAACGAGTTATCAACAGGATAAAGAGAGCAAAAAGCTAGAGCGGCAGCGAAAACGAAAATTAGAAGAAATTGAAGCTCGGATTGAAGAATTAGAAGAACAAATTCAGGCTTTTGAGGAGCAGCTTTGTGAGCCGGAGGTGTTCCAAGACCACGAAAAGGTCTTAGAGATTAATCTTAAGAATGAAAAAGCAAAAGCAGAACTGGAACAATTGATGGAAGATTGGGCAGAGCTGGCTGAATGATGTAAAAGGCTTGGAGTATATATACTCCAAGCCTTTTTTCGACAAAAATAACTCCTGTGGATTTTTCCACAATGATATACACATATTAAAGCTCACTATTTCAGTCTTCCACACACTTTTCCACATTATCCACAGAATTAATCCTACTTATCCACATTATCAACATAAAAATCACAGTTATCCACATGTAGGTTCTGATTTTACGGTATTTTGATAATTTGTTATCCACAAAATTTTGACTTTTACATCATTTCCTTCTTAAATACCCAAAAAAACTGACTCAAAAGAGCGTTCCTTGAACGATCCTTTGAGTCAGTCTCTATTCGTTGTATAATTCTATATCAAGTCCTGGATTAGCATTTAATGAAAGGTCTGCTCTAATTCCTTTATCGAACATAATGCTGCCAGCAGCTGCAATCATGGCCGCATTATCCGTACATAATGATAATGGCGGTATGACAAGTTCTATTGCCGTATGTTCTTTAAATACATTTTCTAGAGTTGTTCTTAGCCCTTTGTTAGCCGCAACCCCGCCCGCTAATAATACCTGGTTCACCTTGTACTCTCCAGCTGCCTTTTCTGTCTTCTTTACTAATACTTCGATAACGCTCTCCTGGAAACTTGCAGCAAGGTCCTCAGGGGCAATTATCTCACCGCGCTGTTCTGCATTATGAACGGTATTGATAACTGCAGACTTCAGGCCGCTAAAGCTAAAATCATAGGAACCTTCTTCTAACCACGCTCGTGGCAGATCTAGCGTTGGGCTTCCTTCCTGTGCCAAACGGTCAATATGCGGACCGCCGGGATAAGGCAGATTTAATGTTCTTGCAACCTTATCATACGCTTCCCCAGCCGCATCATCTCTTGTTTCACCGATGACTTGAAAATGACCATGTTCTTTCATATACACCAGCTCGGTATGCCCTCCGGATACGACTAAAGATAACAAAGGAAACTTTAACTCCGTCACTAGCCTGTTCGCGTATATATGACCTGCAATGTGATGGACTGGTATAAGAGGAATGTTATGCGCAAATGCAAGTGCTTTTGCTGCATTAACACCAATTAATAGTGCACCGACTAAACCTGGCCCCTCAGTGACGGCAATGGCATCAATATCAGCAAAAGAAAGCTCCGCCTGATTCAGTGCCTCTTCAATTACAATCGTTATTTGTTCCACATGATGACGTGATGCAATTTCCGGAACGACTCCTCCAAACCGCTTATGACTTTCGATTTGCGAAGCCACCACATTGGCTGCAATTTCACGCCCGTTTTTAATAATTGCAACAGCTGTTTCATCACAGCTTGTTTCGATTCCCATTATCCATTGATCTTTTTTCATAAATTCACCCACATAACAAGTGCATCTTCTTGGTTATCGGAATAATAATTTTTCCGGATGCCGCCATTTTGAAAACCTAATTTACGATAAAGCGATTGGGCTACATGATTAGTGACCCTGACTTCAAGTGTCATGCTCCTAGCCCCCATATCCTTTGCCATGCTCATCATTTTCCTCAGCAATGCTTCTCCAAGTTTCTTTCCCCGATAATCCGGGAGAACCGCTACATTGGTAACATGTGCCTCATCAATTACAATCCACGCCCCGCAGTACCCGATAATCTTTTGATATTCTTCCAATACAATATATACCGCAAATTTATTATTATAAATCTCATTATAGAAAGCTTCCCGGCTCCAAGGAGTCGTAAATGAAGCATGTTCTACC
This sequence comes from Neobacillus sp. Marseille-Q6967, assembly GCF_946151075.1. Taxonomy (GTDB): domain Bacteria; phylum Bacillota; class Bacilli; order Bacillales; family Cytobacillaceae; genus Neobacillus. Next base: position 837,819 of record NZ_CAMGZB010000001.1, read on the forward strand.
TCTAATATCTGATCGATATCCTCTTCCTTCATATGACGAAAAACAAAAGAATCTACCATATCTCTCTTATCCTATCCATTTAGTTTTTTCCCTTTTGCTTCCAGCCACTTCGCTTCCGCTTCAGCTAAACGAATATAGTTTGGAACAAAAGTGTGTATATCTTCACCCGGTTTATCTTTACCTAAAAGTGCTAGTTCCGATGGCCTCGGGTTGTGCTCAGTTATAGCCGCAAACTTTACCTTAGAGCCTAAAGCTTCTTCGATAACGGATTGATGCAATGGTAAGTCATTACCAACAAATAGAACAGGCTCCTTCAATTCCTTAAGATCTGCAGCCCAATCAGCTATCATTACTAAACGGTCCTGCTTTACTGCTTCTAGTACACCATTTTGATACTGATACAACCCTGTATATACTTGTCCTCTTCTAGCATCAAAAATGGGTGAAACATAGCCTTCAAAATAACGGCCTGTCCCAGAAGCTAAAATTTCAAGACTAGAGATACCCACTAGCGGCAGTTTTAAAGACCAAGCCAGCGTCTTTGCTATAGTAACACCTATTCTAACACCAGTATAAGAACCTGGCCCCTTTGCGACGACAATCTTTGTTAAATCACCGGGGACTCTTTCACAATCCTTCATTAACGTTTGAATGGCCGGCATAATTCGGACAGAGTGATTCTTTTTTAAATTCGTTATATATTCACCAAGAACCTGATGTTCCTCAACAAGCGCTACCCCTAGTGCATAATTAGAAGTATCAATCGCTAAAATTGTCATTTAAAAAATCTCCTTACATAATTGCTCATATCGATTCCCTTTAGGAACGAGTACCATTTTTCTTTCTTCGTTACCCAAATGGTATAGGTAAATCGTTAGTAATTCTGCAGGTAATTGATCCTCAATTAAATGAGCCCATTCCACTACCGTTACCCCGTCACCTTCAAAGTATTCATCAAAGCCTAAGTCTTCTAATGAATCTGCAACCCGATAAACATCCATATGATATAAAGGCAGCCTGCCTTTATATTCTTTAATAATTGTAAAAGTAGGGCTGTTTACAGTCTTCCTAATCTCTAAGCCCTTAGCCAATCCTTTTGTAAAGGTTGTTTTTCCAGCCCCTAAATCACCCTCAAGTGCTATGATATCTCCAGGCATTAAACGCTCTGCCAGTCTTGCTGCAAACTGATAAGTTTCACTAGGATCTGTTGTTTTCAATTCATATTGATTCATAAAATCACCTTTTTACTTTAACATAGCTTTCCATTATCCATTTTACCTTAATTATGTACAAAAAAACCTTAGGATGTCTCCTAAGGTGCCTATTTTATATGTATTTTACTTGATTATTTATGAAAGGGCAAAAAAAGACATAAAAAAAACGAAACATTGTTTCGTATTTTAATAAAATATGTAAATGGCGGTCCCGACCGGGATCGAACCGGCGATCTCCTGCGTGACAGGCAGGCATGTTAACCGCTACACCACGGGACCATAGATTGCGGGGACAGGATTTGAACCTGCGACCTTCGGGTTATGAGCCCGACGAGCTACCAGACTGCTCCACCCCGCGACGATAATATATTAGCACTAATTTATTATATTAACACAAATGAATTTTGTGCTTGTATTAATATAAATAGTCTGGCAACGTCCTACTCTCACAGGGGCGCTTGCCCCAACTACCATCGGCGCTGAGAAGCTTAACTTCCGTGTTCGGTATGGGAACGGGTGTGACCTTCTCGCCATTATTACCAGACTATTTAATTAGAGAGATCATTCCCTCAAAACTAGATAATCAGAAGAAGTTTAAGTAAAAACGAGTTCGCTTTAAGACTATGGTTAAGTCCTCGATCGATTAGTATCAGTCAGCTCCACATGTTACCACGCTTCCACCTCTGACCTATCAACCTGATCATCTTTCAGGGATCTTACTAGCTTGACGCTATGGGAAATCTCATCTTGAGGGGGGCTTCATGCTTAGATGCTTTCAGCACTTATCCCGTCCGCACATAGCTACCCAGCGATGCCTTTGGCAAGACAACTGGTACACCAGCGGTGCGTCCATCCCGGTCCTCTCGTACTAAGGACAGCTCCTCTCAAATTTCCTGCGCCCACGACGGATAGGGACCGAACTGTCTCACGACGTTCTGAACCCAGCTCGCGTACCGCTTTAATGGGCGAACAGCCCAACCCTTGGGACCGACTACAGCCCCAGGATGCGATGAGCCGACATCGAGGTGCCAAACCTCCCCGTCGATGTGGACTCTTGGGGGAGATAAGCCTGTTATCCCCGGGGTAGCTTTTATCCGTTGAGCGATGGCCCTTCCATGCGGAACCACCGGATCACTAAGCCCGACTTTCGTCCCTGCTCGACTTGTAGGTCTCGCAGTCAAGCTCCCTTGTGCCTTTACACTCTACGAATGATTTCCAACCATTCTGAGGGAACCTTTGGGCGCCTCCGTTACTCTTTAGGAGGCGACCGCCCCAGTCAAACTGCCCACCTGACACTGTCTCCCACCCCGATCAGGGGTGCGGGTTAGAATTTCAATACAGCCAGGGTAGTATCCCACCGACGCCTCCACCGAAGCTGGCGCTCCGGCTTCTCAGGCTCCTACCTATCCTGTACAAGCTGTACCAAAATTCAATATCAGGCTACAGTAAAGCTCCACGGGGTCTTTCCGTCCTGTCGCGGGTAACCTGCATCTTCACAGGTACTATAATTTCACCGAGTCTCTCGTTGAGACAGTGCCCAGATCGTTACGCCTTTCGTGCGGGTCGGAACTTACCCGACAAGGAATTTCGCTACCTTAGGACCGTTATAGTTACGGCCGCCGTTTACTGGGGCTTCGATTCAGAGCTTCGCTTGCGCTAACCCCTCCTCTTAACCTTCCAGCACCGGGCAGGCGTCAGCCCCTATACTTCGCCTTGCGGCTTCGCAGAGACCTGTGTTTTTGCTAAACAGTCGCCTGGGCCTATTCACTGCGGCTCTTCGAGGCTATTCACCTCAAAAAGCACCCCTTCTCCCGAAGTTACGGGGTCATTTTGCCGAGTTCCTTAACGAGAGTTCTCTCGCTCACCTTAGGATTCTCTCCTCGCCTACCTGTGTCGGTTTGCGGTACGGGCACCTTTTATCTCGCTAGAGGCTTTTCTTGGCAGTGTGGAATCAGGAACTTCGGTACTATATTTCCCTCGCTGTCACAGCTCAGCCTTACGGTAAGCGGATTTTCCTACTTACCAGCCTAACTGCTTAGACGCACATATCCAACAGTGCGCTTACCCTATCCTCCTGCGTCCCCCCATCACTCAAACGATAAAGAGGTGGTACAGGAATATCAACCTGTTGTCCATCGCCTACGCCTTTCGGCCTCGGCTTAGGTCCCGACTAACCCTGAGAGGACGAGCCTTCCTCAGGAAACCTTAGGCATACGGTGGATGAGATTCTCACTCATCTTTCGCTACTCATACCGGCATTCTCACTTCTAAGCGCTCCACCAGTCCTTACGGTCTAGCTTCAACGCCCTTAGAACGCTCTCCTACCACTGACATCGTAGATGTCAATCCACAGCTTCGGTGTTACGTTTAGCCCCGGTACATTTTCGGCGCAGAGTCACTCGACCAGTGAGCTATTACGCACTCTTTAAATGGTGGCTGCTTCTAAGCCAACATCCTGGTTGTCTAAGCAACTCCACATCCTTTTCCACTTAACGTAAACTTTGGGACCTTAGCTGGTGGTCTGGGCTGTTTCCCTTTTGACTACGGATCTTATCACTCGCAGTCTGACTCCCACGGATAAGTCTTTGGCATTCGGAGTTTGTCTGAATTCGGTAACCCGATGAGGGCCCCTAGTCCAAACAGTGCTCTACCTCCAAGACTCTTACTACGTGAGGCTAGCCCTAAAGCTATTTCGGAGAGAACCAGCTATCTCCAAGTTCGATTGGAATTTCTCCGCTACCCACACCTCATCCCCGCACTTTTCAACGTGCGTGGGTTCGGGCCTCCATCCAGTGTTACCTGGACTTCACCCTGGACATGGGTAGATCACCTGGTTTCGGGTCTACGACCACATACTATTTCGCCCTATTCAGACTCGCTTTCGCTGCGGCTCCGTCTCTTCAACTTAACCTTGCATGGGATCGTAACTCGCCGGTTCATTCTACAAAAGGCACGCCATCACCCATAAACGGGCTCTGACTACTTGTAGGCACACGGTTTCAGGATCTTTTTCACTCCCCTTCCGGGGTGCTTTTCACCTTTCCCTCACGGTACTGGTTCACTATCGGTCACTAGGGAGTATTTAGCCTTGGGAGATGGTCCTCCCTGCTTCCGACCGGATTTCACGTGTCCGGCCGTACTCAGGATCCACTCAGGAGGGAACGAAGTTTCGACTACAGGGCTTTTACCTTCTATGACAGGCCTTTCCAGGCCGCTTCATCTACCCCGTTCCTTTGTAACTCCATGTTGAGTGTCCTACAACCCCAAGAGGCAAGCCTCTTGGTTTGGGCTGTTCCCGTTTCGCTCGCCGCTACTTAGGGAATCGCGTTTGCTTTCTCTTCCTCCGGGTACTTAGATGTTTCAGTTCCCCGGGTCTGCCTTCAATACCCTATGTATTCAGGTAAAGATACTGCTCCATTACGAGCAGTGGGTTCCCCCATTCGGAAATCTCCGGATCAAAGCTTACTTACAGCTCCCCGAAGCATATCGGTGTTAGTCCCGTCCTTCATCGGCTCCTAGTGCCAAGGCATTCACCGTGCGCCCTTTCTAACTTAACCTAAAAGGTTTTACTCTTATTAATAAGAGAGAAAAACTAAAATGGCGATTACTCGGTTCTTACTTGGTTACTTCTTCTATTACGATTATCTAGTTTTCAAAGAACGATTAAAAAAAGCTTTGAGAGAATTGCTCTCTCAAAACTAAACAAACAAGAAACGGTCAACTTCTTATCAGTCCGAAAGGACTGCATTATCCTTAGAAAGGAGGTGATCCAGCCGCACCTTCCGATACGGCTACCTTGTTACGACTTCACCCCAATCATCTGTCCCACCTTAGGCGGCTGGCTCCTTACGGTTACCCCACCGACTTCGGGTGTTACAAACTCTCGTGGTGTGACGGGCGGTGTGTACAAGGCCCGGGAACGTATTCACCGCGGCATGCTGATCCGCGATTACTAGCGATTCCGGCTTCATGCAGGCGAGTTGCAGCCTGCAATCCGAACTGAGAATGGTTTTATGGGATTGGCTTAACCTCGCGGTTTTGCAGCCCTTTGTACCATCCATTGTAGCACGTGTGTAGCCCAGGTCATAAGGGGCATGATGATTTGACGTCATCCCCACCTTCCTCCGGTTTGTCACCGGCAGTCACCTTAGAGTGCCCAACTGAATGCTGGCAACTAAGATCAAGGGTTGCGCTCGTTGCGGGACTTAACCCAACATCTCACGACACGAGCTGACGACAACCATGCACCACCTGTCACTCTGTCCCCCGAAGGGGAAAGTCCTATCTCTAGGAGTGTCAGAGGATGTCAAGACCTGGTAAGGTTCTTCGCGTTGCTTCGAATTAAACCACATGCTCCACCGCTTGTGCGGGCCCCCGTCAATTCCTTTGAGTTTCAGCCTTGCGGCCGTACTCCCCAGGCGGAGTGCTTAATGCGTTAGCTGCAGCACTAAAGGGCGGAAACCCTCTAACACTTAGCACTCATCGTTTACGGCGTGGACTACCAGGGTATCTAATCCTGTTTGCTCCCCACGCTTTCGCGCCTCAGCGTCAGTTACAGACCAGAAAGCCGCCTTCGCCACTGGTGTTCCTCCACATCTCTACGCATTTCACCGCTACACGTGGAATTCCGCTTTCCTCTTCTGCACTCAAGTCCCCCAGTTTCCAATGACCCTCCACGGTTGAGCCGTGGGCTTTCACATCAGACTTAAAGGACCGCCTGCGCGCGCTTTACGCCCAATAATTCCGGACAACGCTTGCCACCTACGTATTACCGCGGCTGCTGGCACGTAGTTAGCCGTGGCTTTCTGGTTAGGTACCGTCAAGGTACCGGCAGTTACTCCGATACTTGTTCTTCCCTAACAACAGAGCTTTACGACCCGAAGGCCTTCATCGCTCACGCGGCGTTGCTCCGTCAGACTTTCGTCCATTGCGGAAGATTCCCTACTGCTGCCTCCCGTAGGAGTCTGGGCCGTGTCTCAGTCCCAGTGTGGCCGATCACCCTCTCAGGTCGGCTACGCATCGTCGCCTTGGTGAGCCGTTACCTCACCAACTAGCTAATGCGCCGCGGGCCCATCTGTAAGTGTCAGCCGAAACCGACTTTCAGCTTTCCCTCATGAGAGGGAAAGGATTATCCGGTATTAGCTCCGGTTTCCCGAAGTTATCCCAGTCTTACAGGCAGGTTGCCCACGTGTTACTCACCCGTCCGCCGCTAACCTTCAGGAGCAAGCTCCTAAAGATTCGCTCGACTTGCATGTATTAGGCACGCCGCCAGCGTTCGTCCTGAGCCAGGATCAAACTCTCCAAGAAAGTTGATTAGCTCAAAAATGTTACGTTGGCTTTGCTTCTATAATAGAAACAAATAATTATTGTTTGTTGACGTTTTTGTTTGTTTAGTTTTCAAAGAACAAAAATGTAAATGGAGCGGGTGATGAGAATCGAACTCACAACATCAGCTTGGAAGGCTGAGGTTTTACCACTAAACTACACCCGCATATATAATTCTTGAATGGTCGGGAAGACAGGATTCGAACCTGCGACCCCTTGGTCCCAAACCAAGTGCTCTACCAAGCTGAGCTACTTCCCGTATATGGCGCGCCCGAAAGGAGTCGAACCCATAACCTTCTGATCCGTAGTCAGACGCTCTATCCAATTGAGCTACGGGCGCATTTTTAGAAGCGAACTTTTATATCTTATCATAAGACTTCGTTGTTTGTCAACAACTTTTTTTGGTGCGGCCGAGAGGACTTGAACCTCCACGGGGTTGCCCCCACTAGGCCCTCAACCTAGCGCGTCTGCCATTCCGCCACGACCGCATATAAATCAGCGACAAAGATAATCATATCAGATTATCACACCTATTTCAACAGGAAAATAATGGTGCGGGTGAAGGGAGTCGAACCCCCACGCCTTGCGGCGCCAGATCCTAAGTCTGGTGCGTCTGCCAATTCCGCCACACCCGCAAATAAAAATTGAAATGGTGAGCCATGAAGGACTCGAACCTTCGACCCTCTGATTAAAAGTCAGATGCTCTACCAACTGAGCTAATGGCTCATATAGCTAAACATAAATGGCTGGGCTAGCAGGATTCGAACCTACGAATGACGGAGTCAAAGTCCGTTGCCTTACCGCTTGGCTATAGCCCATTGATACAATAATGAGTTTTAATGGCGGTCCCGACGGGAATCGAACCCGCGATCTCCTGCGTGACAGGCAGGCATGTTAACCGCTACACCACGGGACCATTGGATATATATAGTTTTTTCTATGCTCCATGTTACTCTTCGTTAACTGTCTCTTCCTCTACAAGTAAATCGAAGAAGCAGATGCGTCGAGACAACTCGCAGCTAAATCACCGAAGTATCGCTCGTCGCTACACCACGGGACCATTATATTTTAGTTATTTAGATAAGAAACAGGAAATGAGCTTTTTGTTCATCTCCCGTCTCTGATGACCCCTACGGGATTCGAACCCGTGTTACCGCCGTGAAAGGGCGGTGTCTTAACCGCTTGACCAAGGGGCCATAAACGTATGGCAGAGAAGAAGGGATTCGAACCCTCGCGCCGGTTACCCGACCTACTCCCTTAGCAGGGGAGCCCCTTGAGCCACTTGGGTACTTCTCTGTATGGCTCCGCAGGTAGGACTCGAACCTACGACCGATCGGTTAACAGCCGATAGCTCTACCACTGAGCTACTGCGGAATAATTTTTATTTAGCTGTATTTGTCGAAGTAAGTCATTAACTTATCGACTCTTTACATTATAATGACGTTGCACCTTAAAGTCAATAACGATTTAAAAGAAATTTTACTTACAAAATTTCACTTTACTCTAAGATTAATTCTTTTACCTTTGACAGCCTTCCGCGGCACTTTCCGCACACATAACGACTTGTATTAATACTGCGTTTCCTTTTATATTGAAGACGACATTTTGAACATTCATAGATCATCATTTTTTTATTGTAACGCTTTTGCGGTTTTTCAATTAATGAGTTGCAAAATCTTGGTGCCCCAACCTTTTTTAAGAGCAGTTTAAAGTCAGAATTGCGATGCTGATACCCTCTTCCTTCAAGATGAAGGTGATAATGACAGAGTTCATGTTTAATAATGCCGATTATTTCTTCCATTCCTAATTGGTCTAAGTATTTTTTGTTGATTTCAATGTTATGTGTTCCAAGCAGGTATCTTCCGCCCGTTGAGCGTAGCCTGGGATTAAAGGTGGCTTTGTGCCTAAAAATCTTTCCGAAAGATTCAATTGAGATTGTCTCTACTAATTTCTGTAGTTCTTTATCCTCCATTTTTACTTCTCCCCCATTTCCAGCGAACGTGACAACCTATTATAGCATATATTGTATATACCTTTAATGATCTACTTTTCGGGAGGTTTGTCTCTATGCCGACTTGGTTCCAAAACCAAATGAAAAGAGCTTTCTATGAGAAGGATCGCTATCAAATTAAGATGTTAAACCAATGCTGGTTTTTTTACAGAAAAAAACACTGCTCTTAAAAGCAGTGTTTCTTCTTTAGTTTGTATAATTAGCCTCGAAAGGTTAATTTTAACCAAAGGATGATTGTTTTTGATTTTCGGGCTCTTGATTGTTACCGAAAATATAATCATCTCTTGCTTTCGGGCACTATTCGCTTCTAATTCTTACCGAAAGTACAATCGTCTCTTAGTTTCGGACACTATTCGCCCCAGATTCTTACCGAAAATACAATCGTCTCTTAATTTCGGGCACTATTCGCTTCTAATTCTTACCGAAAGTACAATCGTCTCTTAGTTTCGGGCACTATTCGCTTCTGATTCTTACCGAAAATACAATCGTCTCTTAGTTTCGGGCACTATTCGCTCCTGGTTTTTACAGAGAGTACGATCATCTCTGATTTCGTGCTTAATCAACAACTAATTCCCATACACGAACTTTATTTCGATGGAGGCAGCATGGTTAAGGCTACTCTCCCTTTGTTCATATCGACTGAATCGACCCAAACGGTTACGACATCTCCAACGGATACTATATCTAAGGGATGTTTGACGAAACGGTTGCTTAATTTTGATATATGAACCAAGCCGTCCTGTTTTACACCAATATCAACGAAAGCTCCAAAGTCAACAACATTCCGGACGGTTCCCTGTAATTCCATGCCAGCCTTTAAGTCTTCCAGCTTGAGTACATCCTTTTTCAAAAGCGGGCGCGGCAGGTCGTCTCGCGGATCTCGTTCCGGTTTCACTAACGCATCGATAATATCTTTTAAAGTTAATTCACCAATAGACAATTCTTCAGAAACAGTTTTTAAATCCAAACAATTCAATGCGTCTTTTAGTTCCGTTGAACCTAAGTCATCTGTTGAAGATCCCAGGTTTGCTAATAGCTTTTTTACTTCATCATAATTCTCCGGGTGAATACCAGTACGGTCTAATGGTTGTTTTCCATCTAATACACGAAGGAATCCAATAGCCTGTTCATATGTTTTAGCTCCCAAGCGGGGAACTTTTTTCAATTGAACCCTGCTGGTAAACTTCCCTTCTTCCTCTCTCTTCTTCACAATATTGTTTGCCGCTGTCTTTGTTAACCCAGCTACATATTGCAACAGGGAGGCTGAAGCTGTATTCACATTTACCCCAACTTGGTTAACCGCTGTTTCTACGACAAAGTGAAGTGATTCTGATAATCGTTTTTGAGATACATCATGCTGGTATTGACCAACTCCAACTGATTTCGGGTCAATCTTCACCAATTCAGCCAGCGGATCCTGCAAGCGTCTTGCAATCGATACGGCACTTCTCTCTTCAACCTGGAAGTCTGGGAATTCCTCTCTTGCAATGTCAGACGCAGAGTAAACACTTGCACCAGCTTCATTCACGATTAGATAAAAAATCTCTTCGTCCATTTCTTTTAAAATATCAGCAACAAATTGCTCCGTTTCCCTAGAAGCTGTTCCATTTCCGATTGCTGCCATTTCAACTTTATAGTCACGTAGAATCTTGATAAATTTTTCTTTCGCTTCTTTTGTTTTTGATACGGGTGGATGAGGGTAAATGACATCAATTTTTAATACCTTACCTGTTTCATCCACGACAGCTAACTTACAGCCCGTCCGATAAGCCGGATCCACTCCGATAACTACCTTTCCTTTTAAAGGCGGCTGCAAAAGCAGGTTTCGCAGGTTTTCTGAAAAAATATGGATGGCCTGTTCTTCTGCTTTTTCTGTCAGTTCACTCCTGATTTCTCTTTCAATAGAAGGCTGAATAAGTCTTTTATAGCTGTCTTCAATAGCTTCCAACACATACGCTGCTGAAGGTGAATGCTGATTAGCAACCCATTTCCTTGAAAGATAAGTATGGATGCGGTCCACGTTTATCTTAATAGAAACTTTCACGATGTCTTCTTTTTCACCACGATTTAGTGCAAGGATACGATGTGGAACGATTTTGTTAACCGGTTCTTCGTATTCATAATACATTTCATAAACCTTTTTCTCATCTTTATCGGCATTCTTTACGGCCGATTCCACCATACCGGATTTAAACGTCTCGTTGCGAATCCATTTACGGCCTTCCGCATCATCAGAGACGACCTCCGCTATGATATCCTTTGCACCGGCAATCGCCTCTTCCACCGTAAGAACTTCCTTCTCTTCGGATACAAATTCTTTTGCCTTTTCTTCTACTGGTTCTTTTGTAAAGGTTAATAACCACTCAGCCAACGGTTCTAACCCTTTTTCCTTAGCAACAGTTGCCTTTGTTCGCCGCTTCTGTTTATATGGCCGGTATAAATCTTCAACCTCTTGCAGCTTTTCTGCTTTCGTGATTTGGGCTGTCAACTCATCGGTTAGTTTTCCTTGTTCGGCAATAATCCTGATTACTTCTTCTTTTCTTTGCTCTAGGTTTTGTATGTATTGCCAGCGTTCCTGGATATTACGAATTTGTACTTCATCCAAAGCACCTGTCATTTCTTTTCGGTAACGTGCAATAAACGGAACGGTATTTCCCTCATTTAAAAGAGAGATAACGCTTTTTACTTGCTTATGTGAAATCGCCTGTTCAGACGCAATTTTTCCAAACAGTTGTTCATCTTTAACTAATGTATCGTTCACATCCATGGCCTCCTTTTACTACCACTCTTATTGTATCAAAACGAGCCAGCCGTTACTAAACTCTTTTAGCGGCCATTTTTCTACCAATAAAAAAAATAGCAAGCTTGGGCAGCTTGCTAAAATGCAGAACGTTCTGAGAGGTGCGAACATATGTATAAAAAAACGCCCTTTCAAGAAAGAGCGTGCATAAATGCTAAAATTCGATGAGACCTATACTTACTCGTAAGGCTTCATCCACTTTTTCCATCATTTCGTCATCGAGATGGGTAATTTTATCGGTTAACCGCTGCTTATCAATTGTACGAATCTGTTCTAAAAGTATGACTGAGTCTCGTTCAAAACCGTAACGCTTCGCATCAATCTCTACATGCGTAGGAAGCTTCGCTTTTTGAATTTGAGCTGTAATCGCTGCAACAATAACGGTGGGACTAAACCGATTCCCGATGTCGTTTTGGATGACAAGTACAGGACGCACGCCTCCTTGTTCAGAACCAACAACTGGGGATAGGTCCGCGAAATAAACGTCACCACGCTTGACAATCAAAGGATTATCCTCCGCTTACAAGACGTTCAACTGTGTGTTCTGCCTCAAATTCTGCTTGAAATGCTTCTGATGCAATGGTTAAATTGATCATTGCCATTTCCATGTATCCACGTCTCATGGATTCGCGAATTTGTCTCTTTTTACGTTCGCGCAAATACATTTTGGTCGCTTGATAAATAAACTCACTGCGATTAACGTTTTCTAATTTTACAAAACCATCTAACTCGGTTAAAAGATGTTGCGGTAATTTAACTAAGATTTCCGTAGTTGCGCCAGTTTCAGACACAAACATACACCTCCACCATCACTACACACCATTTTTTCTATCTACCATATACAATAATACCACTTATTGCCCACAATGCATAGACTAAATATAATTCTTCTGTATTATAAGCCAAATCAGGAAGGTTTTATGCACTAAAAACCCAGCGATATTATAAATATGTTTTCCTATTTTTATTTAAACCCATTTAATTAGGTAAAAGATAGTTTTTTAATTCGACAATTTTGCCGCTTTTTTTATAAATTCTAGGTACACGGGTAGATATGATACATGGTATTTCGTAATTAATCGTTTCTAATTTTCGGGCAATTTCATTGATTGAGATAAAATCATCCTGCTGTTTTCCGATTAAAGTTACGGTAGTACCAACCGGTACTTCCGCCGGAAGCCTGACCATACATTGGTCCATACAAATCCTGCCGATAATGGGCACACGCTTACCGTCAACTAGTACTTCTTGACCTTGCAGGCGGCGAAGCCATCCGTCTGCATAACCAATTGGAATGGTACCAATCCATTCCTCGGTCTTGGATTCATAAGTAGCCCCATAGCTTACTTTATCACCTTTGTTCATCTTTTTTACGTGGACAAGGCTAGACCGCAGCGAAAAAGCTTCATTGAGCGGGAAAGGAATTTCCGCTTCCATCTCCAGTGAAGGAGTTAAACCATACATAGCAATTCCAAGCCTGACGGCGTTAAAATAAACCTCTGGAAACCTTAGGGCTGCCGCACTGTTGCTGCAATGTACGTATCTCGGCCGTTCCTTTAGACAGCTTAGCAGCTGCCGGAAGTTTTCGATTTGTTGTTGAAGATAAGTTAGGTCGAGTTCATCTGCCGTTGCAAAATGAGTGAAAATACCTTCTAATACCAATCGTGAATCCCCAGAGATCAACCGCTCAATCGCCGTCAATTCCTCCTCTTTCCGAACGCCAATCCGGCCCATTCCTGTATCCAGCTTAATATGAATGGATAATTTCTGATCCTGTTTTAAGTGAGGTTGGGCCATCTTTAGCCATTCTTTTTGAAAGACGGTAACAGTAATATCGTTTTTTACAGCCATTTGAACATCTTCAGGACGGCTGGCACCTAAAACAAGGATAGGAGCATGGATTCCCTTATTCCTTAAGGCGATGGCTTCGTCCAAAAAAGCAACAGCTAAATAAGTTGCACCTGCCTGAAGAGCCGTTTCTGCCACTTGTAGATCTCCATGGCCATAAGCATTGGCTTTTACAACTGCCATGATTTCCACATCAGGTGGTAAAAGGTTTTTAACCGAGGTAACATTTTCGGAGATACAATCCAAGTCCACTTCCGCCCAGGTATCTCGATAGAAAAAGCCCTGCTCTGTCATTATTCCACTTCCTGTTAACTTAAGTCATATATCATAAGTTTATTTTTCACCTCTTGATTATCGAACTATTTTTGCTAAAAATCAACAGAAAAGCGGAAGTGCCTGTTCAGGGGCGACAGGCATAAGATGAGCCGGCTGGAAGGTTGCTCTTTAACCTTCTGGTCGGATTGGCTTATGACCCCGAGCCCCTAGGCGCTGGAGCTAGACAAATAAAAACAAGCCCTTATTTAAGGGCCTGTTAACGAAATTTATTTTTCTACATCGCCTTGAACAGAGCGGGCAATTTCTACTAATTCCTCTTGGTTCAAGTCTTTTGAGGCGATCATGTAGTTGACTCCATCTTGTGTCCATGTAATGGAACCGTCCGAAACAGCACCAATTGTAAAGCCTAAATCCACTAAGTCGCCATCAACATAAGTTGGGGATGAAGATGCCTCTTTCACCGTTACTTTTTCCTGTACAAGCGTAAACGATTTTTCACCATCATAGGTTAAGACAACACGTTTACCATCTTCAATGGCCACTTCTTTTTCTTCAATTAATTTTGTTCCTGCTATCTCGGCAGTTGGATATTTCACCGTAAAGGCGTTATCCTTTCCATCAGCCATTACAGGCATATTCAGCTCGGCACGCGTCATGTTCTTTTCCATATCAAAGTCACTCTTATCAAACGTTGCGTCAAATTTCACTTTGGAGAACTCAACCGTTACAAGAGCATTGCGGTCTGGGTCCATGACTTTGACAACTGCTGGTGAAAGATCACTTTTGTTTAATTTTATTTCTTGCGTTGGCAGCATACTGTTGTTTTGATAACGTGTCTTTGTTTCAAATACATAATGGTCCTTCGTTGCCGTAAATTTAGCTTCCTTATCTTCGAGAATGTCTTTAATCAACGATTCATACAAATATGCCTGACTGCTGTTGGTCGGCCATTCACTTTGGAATTTAAAGCTCTTTTTAAGAGCAGGAGTTAAAACAAAAACCCCTTCTTCGTTCCGCAAAATCATTTGACTTTGGTCTTTTTCGGCATTTTTTAGATTTACCCTGTAGAAAGTTGGATCCTTATGCCAAATCTCTACATTATAAACTTGGGAATCTGTCCCCATTTTTAATGTCATTTTTGCATCTACTTTATACCCCGATAAATCATCTAGTTTTCCATTTAACTCTTCGACCACATCTTCTTTTGACTTAGAGCCGCACGCAGCCAGCACAAAGATGACCATTAACCCCGTTAGCAGCAGCAACAACTTTTTCCTCATTCCTTCAACCCCTTCTTGTCTCATTTTCATAAGAATATAAAGAAGAGAAAGGCAGGGATCAGGCAGTGGATAAAAAACAAAAGAAAATTTTGCTTCCTTTATGACCAAGCTGACCTTGTCTCTCCTATTTCCCTATGAATATATGAGACAACCATTGGGTTTATGATAAAAAAGCGTGACAAGCTGGTTAGGATTTTTTATTCTTGTTCAATTATAACCTGGGCGACGGCATATTCTTTACTGTGAGAGATTGATAAATGCCCTTTCGTTACAGGCTTTATGATTACCGGCTTTCCGGCTGTATCATTCCCTATTTCAATGTCTTGAAAAGATAAATGCTCTCCAATCCCCGTTCCCTGGGCCTTTGAAAAAGCCTCCTTTGCCGCAAAACGTCCTGCCAAATATTCAATCCTTCTTCGTGCTGTTAATTGGTCAAACCTTTGTTTTTCCTTAACGGTTAAAATACGGTCTGCAAACTTAGACTGTCTGTTGACTAACATCTCTATTCTAGATAACTCAACGATGTCAATTCCTATCCCTTTAATCATCTTCTAGATCCCTTCTATTTATATTAAAAATTGCATATTAGTGTACAAGTTGGAGATTCCGTCTATGATGGAAGTATGTATATTTCAGGAGGTTTTTTATGTTTACGAGGACAGAGAGTTTTCGCGAGTTTATCCGCTTATATCCTATTGTCTCTATTATTATAGCCATTCATTTTATCTTATACCTCTTAACCGCTGTACCCATATTCCCTAACTACTGGTTTAAGGCTACGTTCTCTGGGGTCAATCTCTATATTACCGAGGGGGAGTATTGGCGGCTTTTTACACCCATTTTTATGCACGGCGGATTTACCCATGCTGTATTTAATAGTTTTTCCCTTGTCCTGTTTGGCCCTGCTCTCGAAAGACTTCTCGGCAAGGGTAAATTTTTATTTGTTTATCTTACTGCCGGCATCATTGCCAACGTGGCAACCTTACTCCTTGAACCACTAACCTATGTTCATGTCGGTTCAAGTGGTGCAATATTTGGGTTATTTGGGTATTACATCAGCATCATTTTTTTTCGAAAAAACCTGCTATCACAGCAAAACTCTCAAACCATACTCATTATTAGTGCATTAAGTGTTGTTATGACCTTTATTCAGCCTAATATTAATATTACTGCTCACATATTCGGCCTATTAGGAGGTTTTTTAATAGGAGCTATTCGTTACAGATAAATTTTATGGGATTGAAATCATATTTCAATCCCTTTGTTTTCTTGAATACCAGGAAAAAATCTTTTCTACATCATTGCGATCCAAATCTACTACTCGGCCGCCCGCATCACCAAACCCTGCTTTAACAAAGGTTTCAATCGAAGCCAATTTTTGTTTTCGCTGAAAAAAACTTTCCTTGACCTCGAGGCTTTGAATCCGGTTCTTTTTAGTAAAAACCGTTGTCCGGACCCATGTACGGTAACGCAGGTTTAACTGTTCTTTTTCAACTCTCCATCCGGCATCTTTATATTTTAAATAAGCCCATAGCGTTGCAATCCCGAGAACAATTAGTGAGAGCAGGCCCCATGCCTTTAGGAAAATGACAGCAACTACTGCCAATGGGATGATTACAACCCAGGTTCGAAAAATATAACGGCCTAAAGCCCTTTTCGGAATTGGAGAAAAATCAAGTTTCATTTCGTAATCTGGAATAGCAGGAATGATAATGGCTTCTATATCCTGCAACTTTACAAGTGGCAGCAGCATAACCTTTGAACCTTCTTGATTATTGATCGATCCCCCCGCACTCTCCACAATAACCGACCCCAATCCAAGGATTTGACGAATGAAATTTTCGTTAATTCGAATCGCCTGGATTCTTTTTAAAGGGATGGTGATTTGCCTTCTTTCCAACAGTCCCTGTGAAATAACTAAATCTTTTTCTGTTTTCATTACAGTGAAATGAGCATATTTTAGCATCGTCCCAATCAGAGCCAGCACCCAAGCTAAGATTAATCCAGACAATATAAGAACCGCTATGAAGATAATGTTACTCACAGCCCAGGTTTCAACCTGGCGAAACAGTCGTTCATAGGGTATAAATTCATCAAATTGCGATAAAAAAGCTAGTACCGCTGAAATAACAACCCCTGCTCCA
The DNA here is from genome assembly GCF_946151075.1 of Neobacillus sp. Marseille-Q6967. Taxonomy (GTDB): domain Bacteria; phylum Bacillota; class Bacilli; order Bacillales; family Cytobacillaceae; genus Neobacillus. The sequence continues at coordinate 854,717 of NZ_CAMGZB010000001.1, forward strand.
CCGGAAGTAAGGGAAAGTACGATCAATTGAAAGGGAGTAATTTTATAAACAAGCCGCTGGGGTTGACCTAATTCGGCAGGGTGATTCCTTTCATTTTTCGATGAGGTCACATACTCTCCTATGAGGGATGCCTCTTCTTTTGAAATCGCTGATAGAACTGCTTCAGCATCCTCCCCGCCACCTCCAGCTGTTTCAATTTGGACCTTCACCATTCCAAACAATCGCTGAAGGACACCTTCTGAAATATTTAAACTTTGAATCCGCTCCAGCGGAATATATCGTTTCTTCCGAACAATGATTCCATACTCTATTCGGAGTTCACCCTGTTCTAACCTGTAAGTATACCGTAACCACGATAAAATACTGTTTATAATAATCAGCACAACCGCTAAGGCTATTACAGTGAAAACAACAAAGCCTCCATATTCTCCTTTATTTGAAACAATAAAGAACAAGGCAATAAAGGTAAAAATAAAATCCTTTAGTCTTTTTCCAATGGTCAATACAATCACAATCGGATGAAGTCGCTTCGGATCAGACATCTTCATCGGCCACCTTAGCAAGAGTAGAAATAGATTGACGCAATTCCTCTGCCTCACTCTCTTCTAAAGCAGGTATTTGATGTGAAGTTGCGGCCGTGCTGACAATGACCGATGCTAAGTGATATTTCCGAAGAATCGGCCCTTGAACGGTATCCACATGCTGGATTCGAATCATCGGCACCAATGTTCTTTTAACAATAAAAATCCCCTCTTGGAGTTCGATTTCTTCCTCCCGAACCTCATATCTCCACCGCTGCCATTTTAGTGACGGAAAGGTGAATATCAGGATATATGTTTCAATCAGTACTAGTATAGAGAGCATAACGGAGATCCAAATAGGACCATTAAAAATATGTATAAGAAAAATAACGATTGCAGCAAGACCCCAGCTGACAGCAGCCTTGATCCCGCCAGAAATCCGCCAAACCTTTAAAGCCTTTTTCGAAATCCGTTTTTCCGGTTCGGTAAACATCTAATCCCCCCTTATTACAAACAATCCAGTAAATTTAGTATAACTGGATATCACATAGGGCACTAGAAAAACAATCAGTCGATGATAAAACTGGATGGGTCAAGGAAACGGAAACTGGTCCGCTCACGCAAGTCTTTGATTAGCTGAAAAAGAGCCGCATCCTTTTGTTTTGCCTCAATCATACAGTGAATTTCCGGTACGGTGCCCTTAATTTCATCGAGGAATTGCAGGAACATTTCAGGGTCAACATAATCCGCATGGGCCCTAAAATCACTTTCTGATCGGGGACTCGAGATATGCATTTTGATTGGCAGTGACGATAACTCCCAGGTAGAAACAATCCGATCCCAATCATTCCGCCAATCCGCTTCTTCATGATTCGCGAGGTGATGATGATAATCGAAAACCATCGGAATCCCCAGTTTTTCACAAAGATAAAGAGTTTCTTTAACAGTAAATGTCGTATCATCGTTTTCAAGCATTATCATTTTTTGAATAGAAGGACTGATAAATCCCCAATTATGTATAAATTGTTCAAGGGCTTTTTCTTTATCGTCATAGCCTCCGCCAACATGGAGGACACAACGATGCTCTAAATCAATCCCTATTCCTTTTAACAGTGCCTTGTGCATCGATAAAGTTTTAACGGCATTTTTTAATATTTCGGAATCAGGTGTATTCAGCACAACAAAGTGATCAGGATGAAAATCCACTCTCATTGGATGTTCCTTCAGATATTCACCAAGCCTTTTTAACGGCTCTTTTAGAGGGGTTAGGTAATTCCAATCCAGTAGCTCTTCGTGATTGGCTAACGGAATCAGCCTTGAGCTCAAACGAAAAAAATGAACACCATTCCCTACATTATGTTTTAACAAACGGAGGCAGTTTTCGATATTAGACTCGGCTATTCTTTCTAACTTTCGAATGGCAGCCTCACGGTCTTTGATCCGTTTAAACTGGGCAAACGTCATCGTTTGCGAGGGAGACGCATTCTGAAGTTCCATACTCATCGCCACATAACCAAGCCGGACAATCATGATCATCACTCTCCAAAAGATATATCCTTATTATTCCCTTATCTGTTGCTAAATAAAGTATGTATTCTCCTTCTTTCAAATAACGACCGCAGCCTTTTTGAAAAAACTCTTTTGGTCCCTGTCATTGTACCTATTGGCGACTGTAACCTTCTTGAAAATTCCTTGTGGGTCGCCTATCTACTCTATTGGCGACCGTTACCTTCTCGAAATTTCCCTTTGGGTCGCCTATCGGCCCTATTGGCGACCATAACCTTCTCGAAATTTCTTTTTGGGTCGCCTATCGGCCCTATTGGCGACCGTTACCTTCTCGAAATTTCTTTTTGGGTCGCCTATCAGCCCTATTGGCGACCGTTACCTTCTCGAAATTTCTTTTTGGGTCGCCTATCGGCCCTATTGGCGACCGTAATCACTTGCCCAGAATCTTTTCGGTAGCCAATTAAGTAAAAAAAACAAAAAAGGCGTGAACTCTTATAAGAATTCACGCCTCTATTTATTTATTAATGATTAAAGCTTCTTGGCTTTGCTTTTCCACCTGTTCTTTTTTCACCGCTGCGTGGTTTTGCCGGAGCTTTTTTCCTGCGATCATAGCCGCCGCCTCCACCGCCGCGAGAGTCATCTCTTCTTCTATTACGGTCACCACGATCATAAGATCTTCTTTCTCTCTTTTGAGGAAGTGGTGATTCTTCTGTCAGCTTCACTGGTGTAGTATCAGGCTCTTTTGTCAGCATTTTTAATACTGCTGCAACTACTGTTGATGCATCGTTTGCTTCTAGTAATTCTTCTGCTGCTGCTTTGTAGTAGTGAAGATTGTTTGATTCAATTGTCTGGACAATCTTATCAACAACTGCACGCTGTTGTCCTTCTAACGCCTCATCGAGCGTAGGAGCTTTCATTTTTTCCATTTTACGTTTTGTTGTCTTTTCAACCACAGCAAGATATGACTTTTCACGTGGTGTAATGAAGGTCATAGCCATACCATGTTTTCCAGCACGACCTGTACGGCCGATTCGGTGTACATAGCTTTCAGGATCCTGTGGGATATCAAAATTATAAACATGCGTTACACCTGAAATATCTAGACCTCTGGCTGCTACGTCCGTAGCCACTAACACATCAATTGTGCCCTCTTTAAATTTACGCAAAACTTGGAGACGTTTTGCCTGGCTTAAATCTCCATGAATCCCTTCAGCAGTGTACCCTCTAAGGTTTAGCGCTTCAGATAATTCATCGACACGGCGTTTTGTCCGGCCAAAAATAATAGCTAATTCCGGTGATTGAATGTCCAAAAGTCTAGTCAAGACATCAAACTTATTCTTTTCTTGTACTTCAAGATAGTATTGCTCAATTAAAGGTACTGTCATTTCCTTTGTTTTTACCCGAACAATCTGCGGGTCTTTCATGAACTTCTCTGCCATCCTTTGAATTGGCCCTGGCATAGTAGCTGAGAAGAGTAAGGTTTGACGTTCTGAAGGTGTCGAAGCAAGTATAGATTCAATGTCTTCAATGAATCCCATATTTAACATTTCATCAGCTTCATCTAAAATTACAGTGTTAACCGTATCAAGTCTCATCGTTTTTCTATTAATATGATCCAAAACGCGTCCCGGCGTACCCACGATAATATGAGGGAATTTCTTTAATGAGCGGATTTGGCGGCTGATATCTTGACCACCATAAATGGATAAAACGCGGACCCTTTTACCCCCCCCAATTTTATAAAGCTCCTCTGATACCTGAATCGCAAGTTCACGAGTTGGTGCAATTATAATCCCTTGAATTGCGTCTTTACTTGTATCAATTTTTTCAACTAAAGGGATACCAAATGCAGCCGTTTTACCAGTTCCTGTTTGTGCTTGACCAATCAAATCCTTATTTGCCAAACTCAATGGAATCGTTTCTGCCTGGATTGGTGTTGCTTCCTCAAAACCCATCTTTAGGACAGCTTTTAAAGTGGCCTGACTTAGGCCTAAATCTTCAAACTTTGTCAATGTTTTCATTCTCCTTCATCTATCTGAAAATATTTTTCTCTATGTGCTGAATATTTTCCTGATTCGCATCAAAATGCCGTATTAGGTAACATCTTTATTTTACCAAAAAAAAGACATTCCTCCCAAGGAGTATGCCCTTTATCCTTCGTTCTTTAGACACGTTGCTGATAATCATAACATTATTACAAGTATATTGCAATCAAAGTACTTTTTATACAGTTCCCATACAAGCCTTAGTTCGTCTCCATCAAAAAATCATATACTTCGGAAAATAGGGCCTCTTTTTCCTCACAATGACAAATATGATGGTTAGAGTCTTTAATATATGCGAGTTTCTTCGTTTTGGCACTAATGGTACGATACAAATATTCAGCACTTTTGGGCGGTACAACCCCATCACATTCCCCCTGGGCTATAAGAGTCGGTACTTCCACCTGCGGGAGAAGCGGTTTAATAAAGGAAACCAGTCTGCGAAATTGAAAAGTGGCCGTTATGGGAGTTGCTTTTATTTTTCTTTTATAACGCTGAAATAATTCATTGTTCGATAAGTTTCCTTTAATTGTATCCTTCACCATCGATCTTATTTCGCTGGCCATTTGTTTTGGATTAAGGTATAGCGCCGCGGCACTGAGAAGAACAAGCTTGTCCACGGGATATTTTGCAGCGAGGTAACTAGCAATCATGCCTCCCATCGAAAATCCAATAACATAAACTTGGTCGCATGATTGGATTAGTTTCTTTAGTTCATTTTCCGCATGGTCAATCCACTGTTGATAATGAACTCCTTTTAAGGAGAGTGTCACTCCATGACCGGGGAGGGTCGGAACACTAATGACCCAATCCGTATGGATATTTAAATACTCAGCAAGCGGCTCTACTTCATACGGTGCGCCAGTAAAGCCGTGTATACATAAGCAGCCTATCATGTTTACTCACCTGCTTCGGAAAGTATTTATATTAGTGTCCCATTTTTACTCGAGCGCATACTAACGTTTAGTTTTTAACTAGAGATTTATTTTTTTTGCAAAGCCGTTACAATATCCTCTAATTTCATTCCCCTAGAGGCTTTTACAAGTACTAACGTCTTTTCATGAACATATTTTTCTAACTCTATAATTAGTTCCTCTTTATCGGTAAAGGCAAACACTCTTTTTTCACCAAAAGATGAATAAGCACCTTTTGCAATATGTTTACCAAGCTGACCGTAAGTAAACAGCAAATCAATCTTTTCTGGATTCAGCCCTTCACCTATTTGAGTATGATATTGTTCCTCCTGCGGGCCAAGTTCAAGCATATCTCCAAGCACAAGGATGATTTGTTCATAGCCTTTAAGATTGGAAACAAGTTCAATCGCAGCCATCATCGAAGTCGGACTTGCATTATAAGCATCGTTAATAATCTTTTCTCCTTTTACCCCTTCGACAAGTTCCATCCTCATATTAGTTAATTTTGTATTCGCTAATCCCTTGTTCATGATTTCATAAGGGACCGAGAAATAGCGTGCAATCAGCATCGCTGCAAGTGCGTTCATAATATTATGAGTTCCAAGTACCGGAAGCTCAAAGGTTTCTGTTGAGTCATTAATCTTAAAACGATTACCTTGGTCCAATTGGATAATATCAGTCGGATACAAGTCATTAGACTTCTTTCTCCCAAAAGTCTGAACCTGAACGTTTCCTTTAAACTGATGGATTCGATCCATTAACAGCGGCTCATCCCCATGGAGGACAGCTAATCCGTTTTCTTTGAGACCTTGTAGTATTTCAAGCTTTGCCTCTGCAATTGCTTCTCTTGAACCAAGGTCCAGCAGATGTGATTCCCCGATATTCGTAATCACAACGGCATCCGGACAGGCAAGCTTCGTCAGGAATTCAATTTCCCCTCTACCGCTCATACCCATTTCCAGTACAGCAATTTCCGTATCTTCATCTAACCCTAAAACAGTTAAAGGCAGTCCAATGTGATTATTGTAATTACCTTCAGTTTTTTTCACATTATAGCTTGTTGAAAGTAAAGAGGCCGTCATATCCTTTGTAGTCGTCTTTCCATTACTTCCTGTAATACCAATCACCTTAACCGGCAATTCATTACGGTACTGTCTTGCAAGGTCCTGCAGGGCCTTTAAACAGTCATCTACTATTAAAATCGGAAGATGTGTCGGGGGATTTGGTACATCACTTTGCCATAGTGCTGCAGCAGCACCTTTTTTGATGCTGTCTTCCACATACTTATGACCATCCACTTGTTCTCCCTTAAAAGGAATAAACAAATTTCCCGATGAAATTTTACGAGAATCAATGGAAACACCGGAAATCTGCACGTCACCAAACTTTGATTGATCATTGTTAACGGAAATCATTTGAGCGATTTGCTTTAAAGTTCTCTTTATCATCGCTTCTTCCTCCATACATCAGATGTAGCTAAAGAAACGGACACGGCAAATCAGCCGTGCCACCCGTTCCTCTAGAATGTATATTTAATATTTTGTTTTTCAGTATGTCTTTCAATAGCTAACGCAACCAAACGCTCAATTAATTGCGGGTATTCTACCCCTGTATGTTTCCACAATAGCGGGAACATGCTAAACGGTGTAAAACCTGGCATGGTATTGACTTCGTTAATTAATGCTCTTCCATCCTTTGTTAAAAAGAAATCGGCACGAACAAGGCCGGAACAGTCTAGTGCTTTAAAAGCCTGAATCGCCATTTCCTTAATCTGCTGATACTCTTCGCCGGTAATATCCGCTGGAATAATTAACGCTGTATCACCATCTTCATACTTCGCTTTATAATCATAAAAATCCTTCTTCGGTACAATTTCACCCGCTACGGAGCACTCTGGTTCATCGTTTCCTAAAATCCCTACCTCAATTTCACGAGCTGTTACGCCCTGCTCAATAATTACCTTCCGGTCAAACTGGAAAGCTTCCGCGAACGCGGCTTCCAATTCTTGACGATTGGTACATTTGCTGATTCCTACGCTTGAGCCGAGATTCGCAGGTTTTACGAAACACGGATAACCAAGTGTGTCTTCTACTTTTCCATAAACAGATTCTTTTGCTTTTTCCCACTCGCTTTTAATAAAAGCAACATAGTTTACCTGTGCAAGGCCAGCCTGCGCAAATACATTTTTCATCATCACTTTATCCATCCCGGCAGCCGAAGCAAGAACACCATTTCCAACGTAAGGAAGATTTAATAATTCTAGTAACCCTTGAACGGTTCCATCTTCTCCGTTTGGTCCATGCAGCAGCGGAAAAATGACATCGAGCGGCTCATTTACCTGCCTTTCGCTAGAGAAAAGAGATGGCGCCAAAGACAATGGTGATAACTGATTCTCCTGTGAGAATTCCAGCGCCTTCACATTTTCAACCGGATTCTCTAATTGGGGACCTTTAATCCATTGACCTTCTTCATTTATGTAAATCGGATGAACTTCAAATTTTTCCATATCAAGCGCCCTGATTACTGCTAGAGCTGTTTGTAAAGATACTTTATGTTCCGCGGATTTTCCCCCGTATAATAACCCAATTTTTGTTTTCATGCTTAACCTCCATTTTCGCATTTACGATTTATTTTATCACTTTAAATGGATAAAAGTATTCTTCGCAATGGTTCCTCTTGATTATTTTATGAAACAAACAGCTTGTCTAAAACCACTGAATATGTAGATATTCTCAAAATGAAATCTCTCCAAGAATTGGAGAGATTAGCTGACAGAGAGTTTCCATTCCTTTGTTTTTTTATCAAAGATGATCTTCGCATGTGGATTCTCATGAGAGATTTGTTCATACTCTTCGTACATTTCATCCATTGTGGCAAAGTCACCAATCACCCAGATGGGAATTTCAAAGCGGTTTCGCTGCAAGTCAATATCCCGCAAAGAAATACAAATCCCTTCTTTAATAAAAGGAGTTAAGGAAAGAAGAATCTCTTTGTTAATCGCCGGATAAGATCGTTTTCTTCTGAGACCCAGGAGTGATTTTTCCAGTTTAATGTCTCCTAGTTTCCCGGAAAGAGCCTCACTAAGAACATGGAAAAAGTCTTTAAAACTCCGATAATAGGTTTTATTAAAAAAACCATCCTCATGTGCTAAGTAAACAAATCGATTTTCAAGTTTATTGTAAAAAGGCATTTTTAAATGATGCTTTTGATGTCCTAAATAAAGTAATTCCGCAATTTCCTGCCCAGTCAATTCATTTAATCCATCTTCTTCCACAAAATCAATCCAGCAAAAATCACCATAGCTATAGACATCTTCGGCTGCTAATTTCGTGATTCTATCCTCTGGACAATACTCAAATAAGGTATGCATATTAAAGTCAGCATCCTCGAAGCGATGCTTTAGTAAAAGCAAATGATTGAATGAACCTGAAAAAGCAGCCGCAAATTCAGTAAATTCGATTCCGCAGGAAAGTACATACTGATCTGTCTGGTTTAAGTGTACATAAACGAGATCCTGTATGTCTTGATGATGCTTTTTCAAAGTCAAACTCCTCCGATCAAAGCAAAATAGGACAAACGAAATATATCAGTAAATTTATCCGGAAAAACAACGCTTACCGGAATGGACCAATCCATTACATTTTAACATTATATAGTACAAATAGCTTATTTCAATTCTTTTACAAATTTGAAGTTTTGATGAGGGAAATAACACATAATAGTATTAATCTTTACTAACCTTTTGTTTTTCAGTACCATTGGCAATAGACTGTTTTTTTGCATATTTTTTATAGTAGTGTTACCCAACGCACCCTAAGGGAAGGAGCGTGCGAAATGATTAAGGATATGACCCAGGATGAGATTTCTCTCCAGATTATCAAAACATTAAAGGAAAATAAAAAAACAGACTTCATTAGCATCCTTGAAGAATTGCAGCCTTATGATGTGGCAAAAATCTATGTCGATTTGCCAGAAAAACACAAAATTCGGTTTCTGTTATTTTTAAACTTTGACGTATTAGCCGATTTAATGGAAGAACTCGAAAAAGAAGAACAGCTTGAGGTGCTAAACAAACTGGGCATCGAAAAATCGAGCAAGGTTCTTGATTTGATGGATAATGATGATCTGGCCCTCCTGCTTGATGAACTATCCCCTGAGAAAAAAGATTATTTCTTATCTGGAATGAAATCGGAAGAGTCTAAAGCGGTTACAGATATTATGAACTATCCACCCGAAACAGCCGGGCGGATTATGACAAACCGATTTGTTTGGATTCGAAATTATTATACGGTCAGAGAAGCCGTTGATAAGTTAAAATTATTTGCTGAATTTGCCGAAGCCATCAATTACCTCTATGTGGTGGATGAAGGGCGGAGACTTGTCGGGGTTGTCTCCTATCGGGATTTACTGCTGGCCGCCCCTAATGAAGTGATCCATAACATTATGTATGAACGTGTTATCTCAGTTACCGTTACAACAGACCAAGAGCTGGTAGCCAGGATGACGGAACGGTACGATTTCCTTGCCATTCCTGTCGTCGATGAAAACAACATCCTTGTTGGGATTGTCACCGTTGATGATGTTATTGACGTTGTAATAAAGGAAGCAAATGAAGATATTGAAAAGCTATCGGCAACAGGAAAATCCATTGATTTTGAAACCAAAACATTGGTTGCTGCTGCCAGAAGACTTCCTTGGTTAATCTTATTATTATTTATCGGTCTTATATCCGGGCAAATTATCAGCGGATTTGAAGATACACTAAAGCAGGTTGTCGCCATTGCTTTTTTTATGCCAATGATTGCGGGGATGACTGGAAACACAGGGACACAGTCACTTGCTGTCGTTGTTAGAGGACTAATTTCCTATGATATTGATAAAGGAGTTATTGTTCGATTAATTACGCGGGAACTTGGAGTTGGTATTACAATTGGGATCACATGCGCCTTGCTAATATCCATTATCGCCTATATTTGGCAAGGCAGCTTTATTCTTGGAATTGTGGTGGGCTGTTCATTGTTTTTTACCTTGATTATCGGCACCCTTGCCGGTACGATTATTCCGTTGATTTTGTATAGGCTTAAGATTGACCCTGCCGTAGCATCCGGCCCGCTCATTACAACGATTAATGATATTTTTTCATTGCTTACCTATTTTGGCATCGCTACTTTGTTTTTAAATTATCTGCTTTAAACACGGTCTTCGGCCGTGTTTTTTTATTTGGAAGGCTCTGTTAAACTGGCTGTTGATTTCAGCTCCAGGCGCTTCGCTCCAATCAACGACGTTCAAAATCAAATTGCCCTTAACACTCCTTCTGGAAAAATAATTGAAACTTACAGGTTGGGTTTCGCGTCCTTATATATGGAAATATTTTACCTAAAGAGGTATTGTTACAATTAGGTTTCTTTGATAGCATTTATGTAACATATTTAGTCTTCATTTTGGCTTGTATCTTACAAGAGACAGCCATTAGCTAGACAACAAGATGGGTGTGAACGATGGACAAATTCACAAAAAATGTTGACCGGTTTGATTGGACATTAACGTTAATATTATTTCTCTTTTTTCTTGTCAGTTGTGTAGCCATCTATAGTGCGCAGGCTTCTGGGCAGTATGACCGTAATTTCTTAGTTTCGCAAATTTTCTGGTACGTTGTCGGAGCCGCTATTATTTCGATTTCGATTTTATTTGACAGTTATCAATACAAGCGGCTGGCCTGGTATTTTTATGGCTTCGGCGTTCTATTACTGATTGCGATTATTCTCGCACCAGAAAGTATTGCCCCCTACCGCAACGGCGCAAAAAGCTGGTTTATTATCCCTGGACTGGGCTCCATTCAGCCATCTGAATTTGTAAAAACGTTCTTAATCTTGGCCTTAAGCTGGACCGCAGTTAAACACCAAGAGATCTATGTGGAGAAGACGCTAAAATCGGATTTTTGGCTATTGGTAAAATTTGGCGTGATAACGGCCGTTCCACTTGGATTGATTATGCTGCAGCCGGACTTAGGCACCTCGCTAGTATTAATTTCAATTTTAATAGGATTTATCCTGGTGTCAGGTATTACATGGAAAATTATCTTACCTGTCATTTCAGTTGGGGTTACTTTAGCGGTCGGAATCCTTTATCTGGTTATCTATAGACCTGAACTCCTTGAAAAATATGTTGATACATACCAGTTCAATCGTATTTACTCTTGGATTGATCCTGTTAACCATCAAAGCAATGCAGGGTATCACCTGATGAAATCCCTAAGCGCCATCGGTTCTGGGATGTTAACCGGAAAAGGCTTCTCTAACGGAGAAGTCTATGTACCAGAAGGTCATACCGATTTTATTTTTAGTATTATTGGTGAGGAGTACGGGTTTGTTGGCGGCAGTATCGTAATAGGGCTATTCTTTCTATTAATCTACCACCTCATTAAGACATCACTGGATACGAATGACCCTTTTAATACATATGTTTGTACCGGTATTATTAGCATGCTTACCTTTCACGTATTCCAAAATGTCGGCATGACCATTCAAGTGCTGCCGATTACCGGAATCCCATTACCGTTTATCAGTTATGGGGGGAGCTCCCTGATGGGAAACATGTTTGCCATGGGTATTGTTTACAGCATCCGCTATCACCATCGTAATTACATGTTTACATCCGATACTTCTGTAAGCAGTTAATCATTCATCGGCAGCGGAGTAATCCGATGCCGTTTTTATTTCTTTCTCACGTAATATGGTTTAAACTAAGAAAAGCGAAAACAACAATAAGTGAAGGTGAACTATGAAGGAATTTATATTTTCAGTACTGGACTTCTTATCACAATTAGGATATTTCGGAATTGCCCTAGGCTTAATGATTGAAATTATTCCGAGCGAAATCGTCTTAGGTTATGGCGGATATATGATTTCACAAGGGATCCTGGGATACCCTGGAGCGATAATAGCGGGGACCATCGGAGGTACATTTGCTCAGCTGTTCCTTTATTGGGCTGGATATTACGGAGGCCGTCCGTTTTTAGAAAAGTACGGTAAATATGTATTCATTAATAAAAAACAAATCGATATGTCAGAGGAATGGTTTAAAAAGTATGGCGGTGGAGTGATCTTCTTTGCCCGATTTATTCCCGTTGTCCGGCATGCGATTTCAATCCCGGCAGGAATTGCTAAAATGTCAGCGATGAAATTTACTCTTTATACAATTGCAGCCGTGATCCCTTGGACCATTTTATTTCTTTATTTAGGTCATCTGTTAGGAGATAACTGGTCACATATTGAGGAATATGCCAAACAGTATACAGTACCTATTATCATTGGTGCAGTTCTTCTTGGCGTCATCTACTTTTTCATTAAAAAAACAAAGAAAACAACCGCCGAATAATATTTCGGCGGTTGTTTTTATTTGTCTTTATTTTGTAATGGCTGTTTTAATTACACGTGCCATGGCCGACATTTGGCCAAGGTGCAGGGTTTCATGGAAGATAGAGAAGTTGGCCAGCTCTCCAAAGGTTTCTTGCCCTAGAAATGGAGTCTTTAGCTTCTCAGGGAAACTTTCAGCCGGAATTTGCTTGATTCGGGTTAACTGCTCTTTTAATTGAAAGGATAATTCTTTTACGGATGGTACCTCTCCCTGCCAGTCAGCTGGCTTTGTGCCATTTCCAAATAACTCTACATAATTAGCCGGCAAATTGGTTGACTTCTTAGGAAAGCCGAACATAAATTGTTCTGTAACCGTCAGGACATGCCCAATGTGCCAGTGCAACGTATTGTTAAACCCTTCAGGCTGAATATCCACAATACTTTCATCTAACGAATCCACTCGGTTTAAAAAATAAGTTCTTGTTAACTCAAAGTGCTTAAATAATAACTCGCTCATTTCCCCAGACCTCCCTTTAATCATAACAACATTCTAATCTTAAACCAAATTAATCCATTTTGGAACTGAAAACTCTTACATTTCTTCTGGAGCTTCAATGCCTAGTAAACGTAATCCTTCTTTTAATACAACGGTTACGGAATAAACGAGTGCTAATCGGGCTTGCTGTTCCTCGTTTTCCTCAAGAATCTTTACTTCACCGTAATATTTGTTGAAAGCCTGTGCAAGGTCGACAATATATTTTGCCACCTGAGAAGGATCAAGGTTATCAAAGGCTCTTTTTATGGTGTTAGAGAATTCGAGCAGCAGACTGACAACTTTCCATTCTTGGTCCCATGTTAAATGGTTAGCCGGCATTCCGCTTTCAGGCTGCCATTGGGCTTTTCGTAAAATCGAGCAAGCTCTTGCATACGTATATTGAACATAAGGTCCTGTTTCCCCTTCAAACCGCAGCATCTCTTCTAATGAAAATTCAATATCATTCATGCGGTAGTTTTTTAAATCATGGAACATCACAGCCCCGACACCCACCTGCTTGGCCACTTCATCCTTGTTCGCAAGGTTAGGATTTTTTTCTTCAATATTATGTCTTGCCATTGAAATCGATTCTGTTAATACCTCTTCTAATAAAACAACCTTTCCTTTTCTCGTTGACATCTTCTTACCGTCTTTTAGCATCATCCCAAATGGTACATGAACCATTTTTTCAGACCACTCATATCCCATTTTCCCTAAAACAGCGATTAGCTGCTTAAAGTGAAGGCTTTGTTCATGGCCGACGACATATAACGAAAGGTTAAAATCATAATTCTCCTTCCGGTAAATGGCGGCTGCTAGGTCACGGGTAGCATAAAGTGTTGCTCCATCAGACTTTTTAATTAAGCATGGCGGCAGCTCTATTTCTGTTAGTTCTACAACCTGGGCCTGGTCAGATTCGACCAGCAACTCCTTTTCCTCCAGCAGCTGAACAACTCGGTCCATTTTGTCATTGTAGAACGCTTCCCCGTTAAAGGAATCAAATTGAACATTCATTAGCTCATAAATCCGTGAAAATTCCTTTAACGATTCATCACGGAACCATTGCCACAACTCTAACGCTTCCTTGTCACCATCTTCGAGTTTCTTAAACCAGCCTCGCCCTTCATCAACAAGACTTGGATTATTTTCTGCCTCGTCATGAAACTTTATATAAAGTGTTAATAGCTCTTTAATCGGATTAAGTTTGACCTTTTCTGCATCACCCCAAAGCTTATAAGCTGTGATCAATTTACCAAACTGAGTCCCCCAGTCTCCGAGGTGATTAATTTTTATCGGCTTGTAGCCGCACTTTTCGGAGATTTTGGCCAAGGCATTTCCAATAACGGTTGAGCGCAAATGCCCCATTGAAAAAGGCTTGGCGATATTAGGCGATGACATATCAATCGTTACATTCCGATTGGCACCTATATCTTGTGCACCAAATTGGTCCTTTTGAGTTAAGATTTCGGAGATGATCTGCTCCGAGACTTTACTTTTATTTAAAAAGAAATTAAGGTAAGCCCCTACAACCTCAATTTTCTCAAACAATGGTGATTTGATTTTTTGACTTAGTTCTTGCGCAATCACATTGGGTGATTTTCTCATTGTTTTCGCTAACGTAAAACACGGAAAAGCTAAATCCCCATAATCTTGATGTTTCGGTTTTTCAATTAATCGCTCGAGTTCTCCTGCTTCTAATTGTCCCTCGAGTATGGTAAATAATTGCTGTGACAACTCTTTTTTATAATTCATGTTTGAGACCTCCTTCTTTTCTATAAAACAAAAAACTCCCGTCTCTATATGAAGAGACGAGAGTTAACTCGCGGTACCACTCTACTTGTTCAAACGAACCAGCTTTAGCTTGTTAACGGAGAATTCTCCGGCGTGCCCTACTGATTTCAGGCATACATCTCAAAAGTGCGTTTCATTATCTGTTCCGTATCAGGCTCTCACCGTCCCTGACTCGCTAAAACTTCCCAGAAAACTACTCTCTTTATCATTGATTTTTTCCGAATTAATTAGTGCTATTATACTGGATAAAAAAGGATTTATCCAGCGATTACAGATTTATTTTTGAATTGGGAAAACCTAATCAAAAGGAGGTGCTTTTTATGGCAAGAAGAAATAGAAATAAAATCCTTATCCCTGAAGCCCGAAATGGGTTGGATCAGTTAAAGGCAAAAGTGGTTCAAGCAAACACCCCTGAAGATGCAAAATTTGAAGCAGCACAAGAAGTCGGTGTTCCCTTGAAAAAAGGCTATAACGGTCAGCTGACATCCGAGCAGGCCGGCAAAGTCGGCGGCAGACTTGGCGGCAGCATGGTCCGCGAGCTTGTTCGAATGGCACAGGAAAATATGACAAAAAGATAACAAGTTCCGTTTTGGAAATATTAGTAATCTCACTATAAAAAATTTGGGAATACACTAGCTACCTTATCTTTATATCCTTTGGTCGGCGAATTGGCTACCCTAGTTATTCGTTTTGGATTTTTTGGGTAGCCAAGAGGACTTGTTGGCTACCGTATTTCTCCATTTTGGATTTTTTGCGTAGCCAAGAGAGCTTGTTGGCTACCGTATTTCTCCATTTTGAACTTTTTGGGTAGCCAAGAGGACTTGTTGGCTACCGTATTTCTCCATTTTGAACTTTTGGGTAGCCAAGAGGACTTGTTGGCTACTGTATTTCTCCATTTTGGATTTTTTGCGTAGCCAAGAGGACTTGTTGGCTACCGTATTTCTCCATTTTGAACTTTTTGGGTAGCCAAGAGAGCTTGTTGGCTACCGTATTTCTCCTTTTTGAACTTTTTGGGTAGCCAAGAGGACTTGTTGGCTACCGTATTTCTCCTTTTTGAACTTTTTGGGTAGCCAAGAGAGCTTGTTGGCTACCGTATTTCTCCATTTTGAACTTTTTGGGTAGCCAAGAGAGCTTGTTGGCTACCGTATTTCTCCTTTTTGAACTTTTTGGGTAGCCAAGAGAGCTTGTTGGTTATCGTAATAAAACAAAAAAATAATTTTTGTATTCTAATGCTTGTTTTCTTCTGCATTTTCCCGTTTAACCTAGACTATTATGAACCGGTTGATCGGTAGTGCCTTACACCAAACTGCCAAACAAGAAAACATGGCAGGATAAAAAGACTGCCCATTAACGGGGTCAGCATATATAGAATTCCATTCCCTTCTGCTTTTCCAATGAGATACATTAACGGCAGATAGTTTACGGTTCCGAACGGGATTACATAGGTAAAAAACCTGGCTACCCATTTTTGATAAATATTTAATGGATATTGCGCCATCTCCCGGCCGCCGTCAGTAAATATATTAGCCACTTCTAAGCCTTGGACCGTCCAAAAGCACATCGTCGCCGCCAGCATATAAATGCCCGTGAAAATAAAAACGCCGCAGGCGATCATAAACAGGAGTGTTAATACCTTAATTAGACTCCATTCGATAGTGAGATTGGTCAATGCCCATGCCAAAACCAATAGGCTCTGTAAGATTCTTCCGGCTCGCGTGAACTCAAATTGCGAACCGAGCACCTGAATAAATGTACTTCGGGGTCTTACAAGCACCCTGTCAAAATCCCCCTTAATAATAAGACCGGAAAAACTGTCAAACCCGCGGGCAAAGCACTCACTCAAGGCAAATGCCAGGTGAATCACACCGAAACAAAGCGCTACTTCGAAAAACTGCCATCCCTTAATTTGCCCAAACCTTTCGAACAAGAAATACAAGCCGGCAAACACTGAGAATGGGATAAAGAACTGGCCAATTGACAATAGCAAAAAAGAAGTACGATACTGCATTTGCGATTTAAATAGGATAGAAAGATATTTAAAATAAAGCGACATATTGATTACCCTCCTTGAACGACGACTCTTTTTAATACACGATTTAGAGCTGTTTTTCCTACCAGCACTAAAGCTAACAGGTAAACCAGCTGGATGAGTAAGCCAAGAAACGCTTCTTCTTGTGGAATATGGCCGGAATAAACCCTAAATGGGAAATCGGCTGTCCAGCGAAAAGGAAGAACATAAGCTATCGTTTGCAGCCAATCTGGCATCAATGGAACAGGTATAATCAGGCCTGCAAAAAATTCACCCAAGACCCCAAATACCAAAAGGGACCCCATCGGAGACAAGGTTATAAAAACAGATATATATAATAGCATGGAGATTGCCACTAATAAGAGCAAACCAATTAGAAGTGTTACGATAAATAAAATTAAGGTTGTTGAATTTGGAGGAAATGACAGGTTGTATGGTTTTGGCAGTATAAAAGCTACTAGTAAAATCGGAAAGCACCGCAGTAAGGCATTAGATAACCGTTGTGCTAGGAGCTTTGCATACCAGAAGCCGTAAAGGTCATACGGCCGGCATAACTCGTAAGCAATATTTCCACTTGTTATTAGGTCAAACAGTTCGTTATCACGGAACCATAGCATAACAAACACAAGAAATGCCTGCTGCAGCCATATGTATGTGATTAATTCATTTAATTGGATGGGTGGTGTTTGGGTGGCTTGTTCATAGAAAGCCTCGAAAACCATAATCGAAATAAATCCCCAGAAAAACTGCGTCGCCACCCCTGCAAGCGCCGCTCCCCGGTATTGCATCCCAAAAAGGAGCCGAATCTTCAGTACCGATAAGTATACGTTCATATTTGATACTCCTTATACAATTGAACAATGATATCTTCAATTGCCCGTGATTCTATGCTTACATCAATCAACTCTACCTTGCTTGACAACTGCGTTATAACCTCGGAAGTATTGGTTATTTCGGTATCTACATCTAGTATGATTCGTTCCGGGGATTGTGAAAGTACGGATGTTCCTTTGAGTAGGAAAGGTGTGTCATTTTTTCGAAAGTCAGCTGTTATTGTTTTACGAGTTCCAAATTTTTTTCTAAGTTCTTCTAGGCTGCCATCATATAATAAACTTCCTTTTCCGATTAACAGAACCCTGTCCGCTAAGGCTTCGATATCATTCATATCATGGGTGGTCAGGATGACCGTAACTCCCTTTTCTTTGTTTATTGTTTTAATGAATTGGCGGACGGCTATTTTGGATATGGCGTCGAGGCCGATTGTTGGTTCGTCTAAAAATAAAATTTGAGGGTTATGTATCAGGCTGGCTGCAATTTCACAGCGCATCCGCTGCCCTAAGCTTAATTGGCGGACTGGTGAGTTGATGATTTCTTGGAGGTCTAAAGTTTCAATAAGAAGGTTAAGGGTCGTTTTAAATTCCTTTGGCGGCACTTTGTAAATGTCTTTTAGCAGTTCAAATGAATCGATTACCGGTACATCCCACCAAAGCTGTGAGCGCTGGCCGAACACTACACCGATCTTTTTTACATAGTTAACTCGATCCTTCCAGGGTATATAACCTAGGATTGTACATTCTCCACTATCCGGAACCAAGATGCCGCTCATAACTTTGACTGTCGTGGATTTTCCTGCTCCATTTGGACCGATATAACCAACAATTTCTCCCGGTTTAATGGTAAAAGAAATATCCTTAAGCGCTGGCACGTTGGTATATTCCCGGTAAAAAAGTGACTTCGCTGCATGGAGTAATCCACTGGATCTCTTCGCTATCTTATACGTTTTGCTTATTCCTGTTAATTGAATCAATAACTTTCACTCCCATCTATTTAGAGTCACAGGGGGAAATCTTACCACCTCGGGTTAGGAATTGTCAATCATTTTAGAATTCACAAAATATTCATGAGTAAATCATTCTATTGTTTTGTAAAATAGGGAAGAAAGGAAGTGGAATATGCTATTAAAACCTAGAACTGAGTCAGAGGAAATGAAGATTTTGAGATCGTTAAATGCAAGAATGGAATTATCCTACGAGGATAAGCAGCACTATCTACATTTAAAGAAAGGCTATGAAGGAGAGGTGATGTTTGATGGGTTAACAGCCGGATTGGATTCAAAATTTTATATTTTAAATGACCTGCAGCTGGAGAGTAATAATACCTCGTTTCAGATTGACTCCTTGTTTGTTGCGCAACATTCAATCATTCCTTGCGAAGTAAAAAACTATGAGGGCAATTATTATTATGAAAACGATAATTTCTATCACTATTTGTCTAAAAAGAAGATTACTAACCCTCTACATCAGTCAAACCGAAGTGAAACCTTACTCCACCAATTTCTTCAAAAAAACGGATTTAATATCCCCATCGAAGGCTTCTTAAACTTCATTAATCCATCATTTTACCTTTACCAGGCACCTTTTGTTGATAAGATTATCTACCCGACCCAGCATCAACGCTTTTTGAAAGACTTGGAGGCAAAGCCTTCAAAACTAACGGACCGCCACCGCAAAGTCGTAGACTTTTTGATTAAGTCGCATAAACCCGTGGATCCTTATTCCAAACTGCTTCCTTATTCATATGAACAGTGCCAAAAAGGGCTTACTTGCTGTTCTTGCCATTCATTTTTGATAATAGTTGGGGAAAGGAAGTTGATCTGCAGCGTATGTGGTGCGGAGGAAAAGATTGATGCAGCCGTAATACGGAGTGTAGAAGAATTAAAATTGCTTTTTCCGGGGGTTAAGATTACTACCAATCTTGTTTTTGATTGGTGTGGCGGATGGTTATCCAAAAAGATGATTGGGAGAATATTAAAGGAAAATTATAAAGTTATAGGGTATGGTCAGTGGTCTCATTATAAATGATGTTCCTTATATTTTTGGTTTTTATACTTAACTACTATAATTTCAATTTCTAGACACTTAGGGTAGCCAATTGATAGGATTGGATACCCTGTCACTGCTCCTTTTCATTTTACAGTAGCCAATAACCCTTATTGACTACCCAACAACCATTCCTTCTCCTTTTTCGGTAGCCAAGAACCCTTATTGGCTACCCTAGCCCCACTCCTTCTCTTTTTTCGGTAGCCAAGAGCCCTTATTGGCTACCCAACAACCATTCCTGCTCCTTTTTCGGTAGCCAAGAGCCCTTATTGGCTACCCAACAACCATTCCTTCTCCTTTTTCGGTAGCCAAGAGCCCTTATTGGCTACCCAACAACCATTCCTTCTCCTTTTTCGGTAGCCAAGAGCCCTTATTGGCTACCCAACAACCATTCCTTCTCCTTTTTCAGTAGCCAATAACTTCTATACAGCATTCACCAAAAAACCCAATTCACCAAAAAATGAATTGGGTTTCTATTATTCTCCAGGAATTTGTATTTTTTTCTTTTCTAATGTAATCGTGTTCCATTTGAATATTTTGTTGAGATAGGTGTAAATGGTCCGGCTTTCTTTGGCAAATAGCGGGCCGACGATGGCTAGTATTAGTACATAGAGGGCTGTGAATGGTGTTAAAATACTATTTAGTCCAGCGGTTAAACCGAGGTCGGCTACAATAATTGAAAATTCACCGCGAGCCATGATGGTTAATCCGATACTGGTTGATGCTTTATGAGAAAGTCCCGCTTGTCTTCCGGAGATCATCCCCGCTGCAAAGTTTCCGATAATCGTTAAAATCGCTGCTCCTAATGCCAGCCAGATGGCACCTGCTAATGTGGAAGGATCGATGCTTAATCCAAAACTGAAGAAGAAGATGGCCCCGAAGAAATCTCGGAATGGAACGACCAGATGTTCAATCCGATCACGATGTTCGGTTTCAGAAAAAACTAACCCTAACAGGAGTGCACCAATTGCTTCCGCAACGTGAAGCGTTTCGGAAAAACCTGCAACAAAGAACAATATGGCAAAAATGACAATGATGAAGATTTCATCAGATTTTATATTCAGCCATTTATTTAATAACGGGGTACCTTTTCGTGCAATAATGAAAAACATTAACATATAAGCAATTGATATTCCAACCGATCCCAAGATTCCCAGGACGGAAGTAGATCCTGCAAGTAAAACCCCTGACATCGTTGTTAAAAATAGTGCCAAAAAGATATCGTCAAATAAGACAATCCCCAGTATCAGTTCTGTTTCAGGATTCGCGGTTCTTTTTAAATCGACGAGTACTTTTGCAACGATAGCGCTGGATGAGACGCTGACAAGACCAGCAATAATGAGGGTCTCCATCCACGGCATCCCAGCTAGGAAACCATAAACTATACCTAATACAAAGTTAATAGCTACATAGATGGTTCCGCCGATTACAATATTCCGGCCTGATTTGACCAGCTTCCCCACAGAAAATTCAAGTCCTAAATAGAAGAGCAGGAAGAGGACGCCAATCCGGCCTAAGAACTGAATGATTTCATTACTTTCGATGAAAGTTAAATCGATAATTCCGATTGTTGGGGCATGTGGCCCGACCAGCATTCCCAACACAATTAAAAATGGGATAATGGAAAACTTAAGCTTGTTTGCTATTAATGATCCAATGGCAATAAGGACAAGTGCTGTACCAACCTCAAATACTAAGTGATTCATCTATATCCTTCACCCCTTGTTTGATAATAGATTTTTAACCAATTCTTTTAATTGATTTCTCTCCCCCGAAATAACTAACATATCTCCTGCTTCAATAATTGTTTCCGGACCAGGATTATTGGACTTCCCATGCTTTTTCTTAATCGCAATGACGCTTACACCGTAATTGTTTCGAATATCAATTTCGCCAATCGTTTTATTTACAGCAGGCGCACCAGGTTCTACTTGGTACCATTCAATAATGAGGTCATCAAATGCAAAGTCAACCGTCTCTAAAGCTTTTGGTTTGTATGCCATTCCTCCCAAAATACCGGCAATTTGCCTCGCTTCAGCATCATTAAAAGTGACCGAGCTGATAACCTCATCATGGTCATCTGAATCAAAGTGATAAATTTCTCTGCGTCCATCATCATGAATGACAATTACCAGCTTGTCATTGTTTTTGGTGATCAGTTCAAACTTGTAGCCAATTCCCGGGAGTTCACTTTCTCGAATATTCATTTAAATACCTCCTTATAAATTCACATCAATCTGCGTTTTGATGTTTTCACTTTTTGAAACACCTATATATTTTAGGGTTTCAGATGAGGAAGCGTGGTGGAAATATTTCTGCAATAGTGATATGGCAACCCCTTGTTTATAAGCATGGTATCCAAAGGTTTTTCGTAATGAATGTGTTCCGATTTTTGTTGTAATGCCAACCTCTCTAGCGGCATCATTAATGACCCTGTAGGCTTGCTGTCTTGTGATCGGCTGATGTGTTTTGGGGGAATTAAATAAATACATATTGGAATCATAACGAGAGGAAAGAATATAATCCTTAATTGCTTTTTTGACTTTATTGTTTAAATAAATCTCAAGATGATTCGCTTCATCATCTTTCAGGATGAGGTAATCAACCACTTTACCTTTACCATCAATGACATCGGAGACCTTAAGCTGCAGTAATTCGGATATTTTTAAGCCGGTATTGATTCCAAAAACAAATAATAAATAATCTCTTTCAGAATGGTTTTTTAGCACCTTTTTCATCGCCTGGATCTGTTTAATATCACGAATGGCTTCTACATATTCCACTCACGCCACCTCCTTTCTAATGTTACTTAATATTATTATAACACATGATTATGTAACATCCAAAAATCAAAAACTAAAAATAGAAAAAAACCGCTCGATAAAACGAACGGTTTCAATGCTTTCTTCTTTAAGTTGTTGACTTCTAGCTTTATATGAAAGTGTTTACAACACCGTATCAATTTATTCTAATGATTTCTGGTTCAAACAAAAATAAAATAAAAGAACCAAAGGACGGCCTAAGGTCAATCGGTTCTTTTAACTTTATAGATCTAAGCATTTAGTTTTCTACAACCTCTTTACGGTTTTTCTTAAATAATTTCGATAATACCTCATATACAATTGGAACAACAATTAAAGTTAATAAGGTTGAACTTGTTAATCCCCCGATTACGGTAATTCCAAGACCTTTGGAGATTAAGCCTCCGCCGCCCTGACCGATGGCCAGCGGTATTAACGCTCCAATGGTAGCAATAGCGGTCATTAAGATTGGACGCAGACGGGTTGCACCGGCTTCTAGAATTGCATCACGCATGCTCATTCCATCGCGTTCCATATGAATGATCCTATCTACGAGCACGATAGCATTCGTTACAACGATACCAATTAACATTAACAGCCCCATCATGACCGAAACAGAGATCGTTTCTCCTGCAATTAATAAACCAACAAAGGATCCAATAACCGCAAATGGTAACGAGAAAAGAATTGCAAATGGTGCAAGACCTTCGCCAAATGTAACAACAAGAATAAAGTACACGATAGCGATCGCAGCAAGCATCGCAACACCTAATTGTGTAAAGGTTTCTGTCATGTCTGCCTGAACCCCCGCAACTCCGACCGTTACACCTTTAGGTAAATCCAACTTATCAATTGCTTGATCAACTTCTGATGTTACTTCTGAGATATCCTCGCCAAGAATCGTACCAGAAACTGATGCATAATATTCCCCTTTGCTGCGTGCTAAGGTATTTAATGTAGTCCCTTTTTCAACCGTTACAAGCTCTGAAAGCGGCATTGTTGTGCCAAGTGCCGTAGGAACTTGAGTGGCTAAAATATCATCTATCGATTCCGGCTGTGCAGCTTGTTCCTGCTGAACGATTACTTCTAATGAGTCACCGTCTTTTTCAACCGTGGTAAGAACCTCTTGCGTTTTTTCCGGGTTTAACATCATGACAATTTGACCTGTTGTTAAACCATATTTCAATAATTCATCCTGCTCTACGTTGAAGGTATATTCTACGTAAGCATCTTCAGCACTAGTGGAAACATCCTCTAAACCTTTATTTTTCTTCATTACTTTTTCCACCAGTTTGACAGATTCATTCAACTTATCTAAATCTTCACTGTAGAATGTGTAGCTGACTTCATTTGTTGCCATCGACATCGAAGAGAAGTTTTGGCTTTTCCATTCGCCTGATTGACCAATGTTAAAAACATAATCTTCTATTTCTTCGCGGACCTCTGGGAAGTTATCCATTTCCGGGTCAAAAATAAGGTACATTAACGCACCATCTCCGCCTCCGCCCATCATCGCTGCAGTCGGATCACCTGCTTCTGTTACCGATATTTGAACAATATCGATATCATCGTGTTTTAACAGTTTTTCTTCAACTTCTTCTACATTGGCTAATGTCTCTTCCTTCAGTTCTCCAGCAGCCGGTGTATAAGTTAAATACATCACTTTTTCTTCTTCACTGCCCATAAAGCTAAAACCAATGACAGGCATTAACGACAAGCTTCCAGCTAATAAGACAACGGAAATGATTGAAGTAATGACTTTGTGATTAAGTGTCCATTTAAGGACTCCTTTGTACCAATCTGCCAGCTTTCCTGCCTCTTTATGGCTTCCTTCGGTCTTTTCGCTATATAATTTCTTTTTAAATAAGAAGTGAGATAATGCCGGTACGACTGTGATCGCCACGACTAACGATGCTCCAAGAGCAAATGTCATGGTTAAAGCAAACGGCATAAACAACTCGCCAACCATACCGCCCACGAAGATCAACGGTGCAAAAACCGCAACGGTTACCAGTGTGGATGACAAGATTGGTTTAAACATTTCAATGGTCGCTTCACGAACCAGTCCGCGTCCTGTTAGTTTCTCTCCTTTTAAATGCAAGCGGCGGTAAATATTTTCTACTACTACAATGGAATCGTCGATTACCCGGCCGATAGCCACTGTAATTGCACCAAGAGTCATAATATTTAACGTAATATCCAGCCAATTTAATAGGAGCAAGGCCATAAAGATTGAAACGGGAATCGAAACGATGGAAATGATCGTTGATTTGAAATCTCTTAGGAATAAAAGAATAATTAATACAGCAATTAATCCACCAAATAAGGCTTTCTCAACCATCGTTCTAACTGATTCTTCAATTGGCTCTCCTTGGTCAAGCGATACATCGATGACAAGACCATCAATTTTATCTTCTTGTTCTTTAATAACTTCCTTTACACTGTTGACTATATCAACCGTGTTTGCCTGCTGGCCTTTCACAATTTGAATCGCAATCGCATCTTTACCATTTGTTCGAGACACTGATTGCACCTTACCAACGACTTTAACGGTGGCAATGTCACTAAGTTTCACAAATGGAGATGGACTTTTTTCAGAAGGAGTAACAGGAATCAACATATTCTTTAATTCATCAACGGTCATAAATTTGCCGTCTACTGCTACTGCCTGCTCGCCTTCTTCAAATTCATAAAGACCTAGTGAAACAGCCATATTACTTGCTTGAATCATTTGTTTTACTGCATCTTTTGTCAACCCAAATTCAGCCATTTTAGCTTCGTCATACGTAAGGTCGACTTCTTCAATATGCTGTCCGGTAATTGTTGCCGATGCAACTCCGTCAATTTTTTCGATTTTCGGAAGTAAAACTTCTTCCACTGTGGAAGTTAATTCAACAATATCCTCTGTTTTACTGCTGACACTTAAAGCAGCAACCGGCATCATATTCATGCTGATTGCGGTAATTGTCGGCTCTTGCGCACCTTCAGGAAGTTCAATTGCATCCAATGCAGATTGTAAAGCCCGTTTCGCTTCATCCATATCAATTCCATACTCGTATTCCACTTGGATACTTGACATGTTAGAATATGAGTTTGAATAGACGGCTTTAACGTCCTCAAGATTTTCTGCTGCTTTTTCTATAGGCATGGAGATATCCTCCATCACCTGTTCAGGAGTAGCTCCAGGATATACATCCATTACCATTAAGTAAGGAATCGAAATATTTGGGATTGTCTCCATGTTCATACGCGTACCTGAATAAATACCAGATACAGTAATAATAATGGTAAGCAGCCATACAGCCAGTTTATTCTTTATTACAAAATTGACTAAGCCTTTCACTATTACACCTACCCTAAATTGACTTAATAACCATACTCACTTATAATACTGACTAACCGGTCATCTGTCAATTGGCAGGACTATAGGAGCGATAAAAAAATATGATAAAAAGACAATTAATTATGGATAAAGCATTAGAACTCTTTGCGCAGCAAGGCTTCGAAGCAACATCTGTTCAGCAGATTACTGAACATTGCGGAATCTCTAAAGGGGCCTTTTACCTTTCGTTTAAATCTAAAGATGAATTGATTTTAGCCTTAATTGACCACTTCATGATGCAAATTACATCAGATATTGACTATATAGTCAACAATACAAAAGATGACAATAACCTTTTATATGAATTTTATTATGCTATTTTTAATTCTTTTCACCTGCATTCTGATTTTGCAAAAATATTGATGAAGGAACAAGCCCAGTCCTTTAATCAAGAGCTGATTCAAAAAATTCATTATTATGATCGTTTAATCGGGAAATCAATCTTATCTATGCTTGAAAGGCTTTATGGGGACGGGGTCAAACATATAAAGTATGATTTAATGTACTGTATTAAAGGCTTTATGAGCACGTATTCACATTTATTCATATTTTATAAAGTCCCATTAGATTTGGAATTGTTATCAAAGTCTCTTGTGGAAAAAACGAATCTGCTGGCAAAACATACAACCGTTCCTTTTATCTCAAATGAATTGATCGATATGGTTCATCAGCCGGTATATGAGGAAATAACGAAGGAACAAATCATTGTAATCATTGATCAAAATATAGAGGAAATGGAAGCATCCATAGAAAAAGAATCATTAATTCTGTTAAAAGGAGAATTAATCGAACCAGGGTTAAAGCCTGCAATCATAAAAGGTTTACTTGAAAATATCCGAAACCACCCTCATTGTAAATGGAGTTCATTTTTACTTCGTGGTTATTTTAAGCTATAAAAACACAAAAGGCAGAACGCTGATAAGCATTCTGCCTTTTGTTATAGAATTACTCTTACTCAACAGTCACCGATTTAGCAAGGTTACGTGGTTTGTCAACGTCGCAATCGCGGTGTAAGGCTGCGTAATAGGCAATTAATTGTAACGGTATTACAGAGATAAGTGGTGTTAATAAATCGTGTACTTCTGGGATAACGAAGCTGTCCTCATCCATGTTTAATCCCTTCATCGAAATGATGCAGGTATTGGCTCCGCGTGCTGCCACTTCTTTGACATTACCGCGGATGCTTAAATTGACGCTTTCTTGAGTTGCAAGTGCAATGACTGGCGTTCCTTCTTCAATTAAAGCAATTGTACCATGCTTTAATTCGCCGCCGGCAAAGCCTTCTGCTTGAATATAAGAAATTTCCTTTAACTTTAGGGCACCTTCAAGGCCGACATAATAATCCACACCGCGGCCAATAAAGAAAGCATTGCGGGTAACGGATAAAAACTCTCTTGAAATGTGCTCGATCAGTTCTTTTGAATCACAAAGAACTTCCATTGCGTTTGCAATGATTCCCAGCTCATGCACAAGGTCAAAATCAACAGGGATGTTTTGACTTTTTGCCGTAACATCCGCGAGGATTGCTAACACGGCTAATTGTGCAGTGTAAGCCTTTGAAGAAGCTACAGCAATTTCAGGACCTGCATGCAGTAAAAGAGTATAATCAGCTTCACGTGAAAGTGTAGAGCCCGGAACATTGGTAATCGTTAAGGTTGGATAGCCAAGTTCTTTTACTTTTACAAGGACTGCACGGCTGTCTGCTGTTTCACCGCTTTGTGAGATAAAAATAAACAACGGCTTTTTCGTCAGCAATGGCATGTTATAAACAAACTCACTGGCAATATGCACTTCAACAGGGATTTTAGCAATATTTTCGATGAACTGCTTCCCTACGAGACCTGCATGATAAGAAGTTCCAGCCGCGACAATATAAACACGATCGGCTTCATTCATCGCTGCAATGATATCATCAGCAATCGTTAATTCGCCTTGTTCATTCTGATACGTTTGAATGATTTTACGCATCACCAATGGCTGTTCATCAATCTCTTTTAACATATAGTGAGGGTATGTTCCCTTTTCAATATCACTTGCATCTAACTCTGCTGTGTAAGGGGCACGGTTAATGGTTTCACCGTTTAGGTTTTGAATCGTCACTTCGTTCTTCATTACAATGACAATTTCCTTATCCATTAACTCTACATACTGATTCGTAACCTGCAGCATAGCCATTGCATCACTTGCAACCACATTGAAATCATCACCAAGTCCGACTAGCAATGGGCTTTTATTTTTTGCAACATAAATGGTATCCCCATCCTGCTCATCTAATAATGCAAGAGCATAGGATCCGTGTAGAAGTGATAACGTCTTTCGGAAGGCGTCGATCACCTTCATACCGTCCTGAACAAATAGCTCGATCAGCTGAACGATCACTTCTGTATCTGTTTCGCTAATAAACGTTACATCTGTTAAATATTCGCGTTTTAATAAATCGTAATTTTCAATGACTCCATTATGAACTAATGTAAAACGGCCGGATGCACTTTGGTGAGGATGGGAGTTTACCTTGCTCGGTACCCCGTGTGTTGCCCAGCGTGTATGACCAATCCCAATATTCGCTGGAACATTCGTGTCTACGATCTCACGCAAATCCGCAATACGTCCCTTTTCTTTAAAAACATGGACTCCGTTTTCGTTCATAACCGCTATACCAGCAGAATCATATCCTCTATATTCGAGCTTTTCTAAGCCTTTTAATAAAATTTCCTTCGTATCGTTATTTCCAATATATCCTACAATTCCACACATTTTCTTTTCCTCCCTAATACAGGGGGCAAGAAGGCTTTGGAGGCAAACTTGCCCCCTTATCTCTGTTTTGTCAGGTATCTGTCTATACCTTTTTTAAGCCTAAGATTAGTATGCGCAATTTCTTCCCTTTGTGCACCAAGTTGCCTCGGTGTTTTAAGGAAGAACTATCGGTTGTGCGTTCAACCGGGAGGTATCCGCCGAACATTCGATAAACCTCCTCCTCGTCAACTAACCCACCCTGGTTAGTTCAGGCGCTTTAAATTTTTATAACTTTTTCGCGATCCCCCTTTCAAAATTTATCGGGTGTTTTTCATCTGCTTTGAAGAAGCAAAGCAAACTAATCTTACATGATGAAAGGACATTCGTCAACCAAATCTTAACAGCATAAAGTGTTTATTTTTTCCAACCACACAATAAAATATGCATAAGGGAAATGTTATGTTCTCTTATGCATGGTAGAAAAGCAAAAGCGCCTCGATTAGGGCTTTTGACCCCATACACCAAGGCGCTTTATAGACAAATCTAAACCTACTATTCCTTTAATTCCATTTCTGCTTTAACAACAGAAACAATACGGTCAACATAGGCTTCACAAAGTTCCTCTGTTGGTGCTTCTGCCATCACACGTACCAATGGCTCTGTACCAGATGGACGTACAAGGATGCGTCCGTTGCCGTTCATTTCCGCTTCAACTTGCTCGATGACTTCTTTAACCTTTTCATTGTCCGTTACATGGTGTTTATCTGTAACCCTGACATTGACTAATTTTTGCGGGAATTTCGTCATCTCTGCGGCTAATTCTGACAGCTTCTTCTGTGTAGACTTCATGATATTCACCAATTGTAAACCAGTTAATAAGCCGTCCCCTGTCGTATTATAGTCCAAGAAAATAATATGACCTGATTGCTCGCCGCCTAAATTATATCCACTTTTCTTCATTTCTTCTACAACATAGCGGTCGCCCACTGCTGTCGGTACACTTTGAATTCCATGAGCCTCAAGGCCTTTATAAAAACCTAAATTACTCATGACAGTAGACACAATCGTACTATGTTTTAAACGGCCTTGTTCTTTTAAATACTTACCACAGATATACATAATCTGGTCGCCGTCAATAATATTTCCTTTTTCATCAATCGCGATTAAACGGTCACCATCACCATCAAAAGATAGGCCTACGTCTGCTCCTTTTTCTTTTAACATAACTGCAAGAGCTTCTGGATGTGTAGAACCGACCCCAGCGTTAATATTAATTCCGTTTGGCGATGCCCCCATAACAGAAATATCAGCATCTAAATCCGCAAATAAATGCGTTGCTAACGAAGAAGTCGCTCCATGTGCACAGTCTAAGGCAATATGAATTCCTGAAAAATCCTCATCCACAGTATTTTTCAAGAATTGAAGATATTTTTGACCGCCTTCAAAATAATCCATTACTTGCCCTAAGTCCGCCCCAACTGGCCGCGGCAGACGGTCCTCATCCATATCAATCAGCTCTTCGATTTCAAGTTCCTGATCATCGGAAAGCTTAAATCCGTCCGGACCAAAAAACTTAATACCATTATCTGCAACAGGATTGTGAGATGCAGAAATCATAACTCCTGCTTGTGCTCCCAAAGCCTTGGTTAAATAGGCAACGCCTGGTGTTGAAATGACCCCCAAACGCATGACCTCGGCTCCTATTGAAAGCAATCCCGCCACAAGTGCGCCTTCAAGCATATGACCTGATACACGGGTATCACGGCCAATTAAGACCTTTGGACGGTCCTTATCCTTTGTTAATACAAAGCCGCCAAGACGTCCCAACTTAAAGGCTAATTCAGGTGTTAATTCACTGTTTGCTACTCCGCGGACGCCGTCGGTACCAAAATATTTTCCCATTTTAAAAATCTCTCCTTCATGTATACTGCTTTGTTTAGGCGTTGTCTTTTGTTATGGTAATTTTCGCTAATGATTTATCTAGTTTCCAACTGATTTCAGGCGGACCTTCAATTTGAATCGATACATCATGATTTCCTTCAGCCAGACCGGAAATATCAATGAATATATCAAAATCATCCGGACCTAAGCCCGTTATAACCTCACTGGGTCCAGCTACCTGTAGATTAATGATTTGATTACCTGGATCATTTATAACTGCATCAAATGGATCGGATAATCCGCGGATATTTATAGGGATACCCGAAACCGTTTTTTCTTCCTGTTTTGTAACCACAATTTCTGCCTTTACCGTCTCCGGACTTACTTTCGTGATCCCATTTGAAATAATAACCGGCAGGGTCAGGGTAGTACTGTCTGTTATTTTACTGACATCTACTTCAACTCGGACATTTTCTGTTTCTGCTATCACATCTTCGCTGCCTGTGATTGCAGCTTCATTTATATCCAATTCAATGGACTCAATCGTAACCCCTGTTGGCGGAGTTCCTTCTCTCACAATATTTATCGGAACGGTTTTACTTGTAAGTTTGACAGGTATTGTGACGTCAACTGTCTCCGGTTCTACGATCACATCCAGTTTATTTAATTCCTTATCGAGTACACGTACTTGAGCTTCTCTTGTAAAAGATTCCTTCATGGAATCATTGCCTTCAATCGTTGCCTTTACGTATGTAATCCGATCAATTACATCTCTTGCACCTGTAATCTTAACTTTATCCGGTTCAACCTCAGGAGTTCCTGCAGTATACCCTTCTGCAATTAATCCGCTGTTAAACTCTGCTTCCACCTTAAACTCTTTCGTTACTTTTTCTTGTATTGAAACGGAAGCAGAAGTCGGATTAATGGTAGCCACTAATTTATCCGAAAGGTCACGTACCTCAAATTTGACTTTTTGCGTACCGATTTCTGCATTGGTAAGGTCTACAAACACTTCAAAATTCTTTAATGCCTTTGCTGATTGTACATGCGGCATTGGACCTTCTATCGTGACCTCAACTGTATCCGGTATACCTGATACGACCAGATTTTCGGTATCATAATAAGCTTTTACTGGAATGTCCTCTAACACGGCTGTAGTATTCTCCCCTGGCACATTTATCTCTGTTGTTTTCCCGTCGGAATTTGGTACAGCTGAGTAGAGGAGAACTGCCAGCAATAAGGCGATAATTTTAATAAACCAAGGATTATCCATTAGTTTATCCATTATTTTTTCCCCTCCAGTTCCAACGAGCTGAGGAAGCTGGTTTTACCTTATTGTTAATAATTAAATCATGAGAGATTAATTCTTTAAAAGCATCTAATGTTAAATTACGATGCAGCTCCCCATTTTTCGTTAATGAAATATTTCCCGTCTCTTCTGATACAACGACTGTAATACTATCAGTTACCTCACTGATTCCCAATGCTGCCCTATGCCTTGTCCCGAGTTCCTTAGATATGAACGGACTTTCGGATAAAGGCAGATAACAGGCAGCGGCTGCAACCGTATTTTTCTGAATAATGACAGCACCATCATGGAGGGGTGTATTCGGAATGAAGATGTTTATGAGTAATTCGGAAGATATCTTTGCATCAAGCGGAATCCCTGTTTCAATATAATCACTCATTCCCGTCTCTCTTTCAATCGAAATTAATGCTCCAATCCGGCGTTTTGCCATATAATCTGTAGCTTTAATAATCGCTTCAACCGTCTTCTCCTGCTCATCATCATCAGGACTGCTGCTCCTCGAAAAGAATCTTCCTCTCCCTAACTGTTCAAGTGCTCTCCTGAGTTCAGGCTGAAAAATAATAATGATGGCAAGGAATCCCCAATTAATCGTCTGCTGCATGATCCAACTCAAGGTATTTAACCCGAAAAATTCACTGACTACTCTGGCAAGAAGAATCACAAAGATCCCTTTTAATAACTGAACGGCCTTTGTTCCCTTTATTAGGTTAATCAGCTTATATATGACATACCAGACAAGGAGAATATCAACAATCGTAGCTAAATACTCCCATAAAGTGAAATCCTCAAACGGCATTGTTTTTCCTCCGTATTTTTTCCTAGGATCGAAATAATCTGTAGAACCTAAATATTATAACATAAAACTGGCTTGTACTTATATCGTTACCTAATTAACTTATTTTCGTTATCTAAATAACATAAAAATCACTCTTAAAGAGTGACTTTCTGTTTATTTACCTTCACTGTTATTAAAAATTTCTACCACTTCATTGGCCATCTTTTTCATATGATACCAAATCCAGTCAAAAATTTCATTTACTTCCTCTATTTGACCCGTTACATGGCCGGCGGAGGCTAAATACTGCTCTCCATTAATCACCGTTGCATTTCCTTTTATTTCTCCCTCTATTTTTAAATTACCGTTTCGGACAATAACATCACCTTCAACGACTTCCCCTTCAGGTACAATAACGGTATCCTTCTGTACGACTAAGTTTTCCTGTTTCGATACAGATAGTTCTCCACCTTGGTTCCAGGTAGATACCGTACTGCCCATCATCAAAACTAAAAATAAAGAAGCAGCAGAAATGAAAGGATGGTTTCGCAGCCATCTTTGCATACCGACCTTCTTTTTCTCCTTTGGCAAACGGGCCATGACATTTGCCGTAAAGTCGGCAGGCGCCTGTATACCAGAGGTACCTTTTACGACCGCAATGGTCTTTTTAAACTCATTGAAAAGTGTCGCGCAGTCCTTGCACTTCTGCAGGTGTTCGCGTAGTATTACTTCATCTTTTGTGTCAATTTCTTCATCTAAATAATCGTGCATTAAATTGACGATTTCTTCTGGACACTTCAACGTGATTCACCTCTTATCACACATAGCGTAATTGTTGTCTTAGTGCTTCACGGCCGCGATGGATACGAGTCTTGACCGTTCCAAGCGGTAAATCGAGAATTTCACTAATCTCATTTAAAGACAGTTCTTCTATATACTTTAATACGATGACAGAACGGTATTTTTCGGGAAGTTTTGAAATTTCCTTTTGAACTGTTTCCTGTAACTCTAAACTTTCCAACTCTTTTTCTGGCAGAGGAGAGTCTGAAGCTAACTGTGAATACATCGTTAATCCATCTGTCCCGGAAACCTCTGCATCTAAGTAATAATCTGGTTTTTTCTTTCTAATACGGTCAATACATAAGTTTGTTGCAATTCGAAATAACCATGTTGAAAACTTTAAATCCTGATTAAAGGAATTTATATTAACATATGCCCGGACGAACGCTTCCTGTGCCATATCTTCTGCTTCATGGCGATTTCCAAGCATTCGGTAACACAGCTGAAAAATACTGTTTTTATAAATCTCTACAATTTCAGCAAATGAGTCCTGGTCTCCTTTAATAACCTGTTTAATTCTTTTCTTTATAATGGCGTCCATTTATTTCCCTCAGCTCCAATACGGCTATCCAATCTTACGAATGAGTAGTTAAAAAAGTTTCACAATAACCGAAAAATTCTACCCTTCTAATAGTAACAAAAATTTACCAATTTTAATAATGGACTGATTTAAAAAATAAAAAGCAGAAGCTTTTGGGGTTCGCCTCAAAGCTGCTGCTTTTATTTTTTCGTTTATAAAAGTTTTTCACCAAACAAGGATGCCATTAATCCAACAGCAATGGTCGCTGTTTTATTTTTTTCATCAAGTATCGGGTTGACTTCAACAAATTCAGCCGAAGTGATAATCTTAGCTTCCTCCAGCAGTTCCATGGCCAAATGGCTTTCACGGTAACTGATCCCGCCAATAACAGGCGTTCCTACTCCTGGTGCATCATTTGGATCTAAACCGTCCAAATCAAGTGATAAATGAACTCCATCAGTTTTATCCTTTAAGTATGTAATGGTTTCTTCGATGACGGTTGTCATTCCAAGGCGGTCGACTTCATGCATGGTGTAAACTTTAATTCCTTTTTCCTTGATTAATTCTTTTTCACCGTCATCCAGTGATCTTGCTCCGATGATGACAATGTTTTCTGGTTTAATCTTTGGTGCAAACCCGCCAATATCGGTCAGCTTAGAATGCCCTAAACCAATGCTTACCGCTAAAGGCATTCCATGAATATTGCCAGATGGCGATGTTTCTGCCGTATTTAAATCCCCATGAGCGTCATACCAGATGACCCCCAGGTTATTATAATGCTTTGAAACCCCTGCTAATGTTCCAATCGCAATGCTGTGGTCGCCTCCTAGAACGAGTGGAAAAGAACCAGCTTGTATTACTTCATCTACCTTTTCTGAAAGCAGTGTGCTTTTTTCTGCAACAAGGTCTAGATTCCTTAGATTGGATTCCTTATCGACTACTACTTCAGGTCGTCCGATAGAAATATCGCCTAAATCGTGGATTTGATCAAAAAGCGGTTTAAGGCGCTCATTAATTCCAGCATAGCGGATAGCACTTGGCCCCATATCTACGCCACGTCGCATTTGCCCTAAGTCCATCGGCATACCAATAATTGAAAGTTTTTTCATAAAATTTCCCCCTAGCCCATTATAGGTATTATTTTAACCGTTTTCATACAAATGACTCAACTCGACAAAATTCTGTATATATATGCGTGTTAGGTTTTGGTTGGGTTTGTTATTTTAAGGGGTGGCAGTAGTGGTTCATATTAAGGGGGGACTGTGGTTTTACATAATGAATCCTTCAACCCCAAATATACAAATCGCAAAAAAATAAAAAAACCTTAAATCAAGTTTGATTTAAGGTGAATGTTTTTATGTAGTGTGATGGTGGAGCCTAGCGGGATCGAACCGCTGACCTCCTGCGTGCAAAGCAGGCGCTCTCCCAGCTGAGCTAAGGCCCCATTTTATTGTGGAGCGGAAGACGGGATTCGAACCCGCGACCCCCACCTTGGCAAGGTGGTGTTCTACCACTGAACTACTTCCGCGATATTCAGTGTTAAAAATAAATGAGCCATGAAGGACTCGAACCTTCGACCCTCTGATTAAAAGTCAGATGCTCTACCAACTGAGCTAATGGCTCTTGGCTGGGCTAGCAGGATTCGAACCTACGAATGACGGAGTCAAAGTCCGTTGCCTTACCGCTTGGCTATAGCCCAATAATTTATATAAGAATAGTATGTCCACAATATTAAAATATATAAGTGTAAATGGTGGAGGGGGACGGATTCGAACCGCCGAACCCTGAGGGAGCGGATTTACAGTCCGCCGCGTTTAGCCACTTCGCTACCCCTCC
This sequence comes from Neobacillus sp. Marseille-Q6967, assembly GCF_946151075.1. GTDB lineage: Bacteria > Bacillota > Bacilli > Bacillales > Cytobacillaceae > Neobacillus. The sequence continues at coordinate 890,366 of NZ_CAMGZB010000001.1, forward strand.
AAAAAGAGATGGTGCCGGCTAGAGGACTTGAACCCCCAACCTACTGATTACAAGTCAGTTGCTCTACCAATTGAGCTAAACCGGCTTATATATGGTGGAGGATGACGGGCTCGAACCGCCGACCCTCTGCTTGTAAGGCAGATGCTCTCCCAGCTGAGCTAATCCTCCACATATTAAAGATGGTGACCCCTACGGGATTCGAACCCGTGTTACCGCCGTGAAAGGGCGGTGTCTTAACCGCTTGACCAAGGGGCCAGATAATAAAATATAGGAAAGCTTCCAAGCGGGCTCGAACCGCTGACCTCTTCCTTACCATGGAAGTGCTCTACCTACTGAGCTATGGAAGCATAGCTGATTAAATTAAAAATGGCTCCGCAGGTAGGACTCGAACCTACGACCGATCGGTTAACAGCCGATAGCTCTACCACTGAGCTACTGCGGAACAATCTTAGTTTGGGGTGGATCCCCAGCCTGGCAACGTCCTACTCTCACAGGGGCGCTTGCCCCAACTACCATCGGCGCTGAGAAGCTTAACTTCCGTGTTCGGTATGGGAACGGGTGTGACCTTCTCGCCATTATTACCAGACCAGTTATTCGACACTATTTTATTATAATGTCTTTTTTATATTTTTCAAGAGGAAATTTATAAAATTTTTCATTCCCTCAAAACTAGATAATGCAGAAGAAGTATAAGTAAAAACGAGTTCGCTTTAAGACTATGGTTAAGTCCTCGATCGATTAGTATCAGTCAGCTCCACATGTTACCACGCTTCCACCTCTGACCTATCAACCTGATCATCTTTCAGGGATCTTACTAGCTTGACGCTATGGGAAATCTCATCTTGAGGGGGGCTTCATGCTTAGATGCTTTCAGCACTTATCCCGTCCGCACATAGCTACCCAGCGATGCCTTTGGCAAGACAACTGGTACACCAGCGGTGCGTCCATCCCGGTCCTCTCGTACTAAGGACAGCTCCTCTCAAATTTCCTGCGCCCACGACGGATAGGGACCGAACTGTCTCACGACGTTCTGAACCCAGCTCGCGTACCGCTTTAATGGGCGAACAGCCCAACCCTTGGGACCGACTACAGCCCCAGGATGCGATGAGCCGACATCGAGGTGCCAAACCTCCCCGTCGATGTGGACTCTTGGGGGAGATAAGCCTGTTATCCCCGGGGTAGCTTTTATCCGTTGAGCGATGGCCCTTCCATGCGGAACCACCGGATCACTAAGCCCGACTTTCGTCCCTGCTCGACTTGTAGGTCTCGCAGTCAAGCTCCCTTGTGCCTTTACACTCTACGAATGATTTCCAACCATTCTGAGGGAACCTTTGGGCGCCTCCGTTACTCTTTAGGAGGCGACCGCCCCAGTCAAACTGCCCACCTGACACTGTCTCCCACCCCGATCAGGGGTGCGGGTTAGAATTTCAATACAGCCAGGGTAGTATCCCACCGACGCCTCCACCGAAGCTGGCGCTCCGGCTTCTCAGGCTCCTACCTATCCTGTACAAGCTGTACCAAAATTCAATATCAGGCTACAGTAAAGCTCCACGGGGTCTTTCCGTCCTGTCGCGGGTAACCTGCATCTTCACAGGTACTATAATTTCACCGAGTCTCTCGTTGAGACAGTGCCCAGATCGTTACGCCTTTCGTGCGGGTCGGAACTTACCCGACAAGGAATTTCGCTACCTTAGGACCGTTATAGTTACGGCCGCCGTTTACTGGGGCTTCGATTCAGAGCTTCGCTTGCGCTAACCCCTCCTCTTAACCTTCCAGCACCGGGCAGGCGTCAGCCCCTATACTTCGCCTTGCGGCTTCGCAGAGACCTGTGTTTTTGCTAAACAGTCGCCTGGGCCTATTCACTGCGGCTCTTCGAGGCTATTCACCTCAAAAAGCACCCCTTCTCCCGAAGTTACGGGGTCATTTTGCCGAGTTCCTTAACGAGAGTTCTCTCGCTCACCTTAGGATTCTCTCCTCGCCTACCTGTGTCGGTTTGCGGTACGGGCACCTTTTATCTCGCTAGAGGCTTTTCTTGGCAGTGTGGAATCAGGAACTTCGGTACTATATTTCCCTCGCTGTCACAGCTCAGCCTTACGGTAAGCGGATTTTCCTACTTACCAGCCTAACTGCTTAGACGCACATATCCAACAGTGCGCTTACCCTATCCTCCTGCGTCCCCCCATCACTCAAACGATAAAGAGGTGGTACAGGAATATCAACCTGTTGTCCATCGCCTACGCCTTTCGGCCTCGGCTTAGGTCCCGACTAACCCTGAGAGGACGAGCCTTCCTCAGGAAACCTTAGGCATACGGTGGATGAGATTCTCACTCATCTTTCGCTACTCATACCGGCATTCTCACTTCTAAGCGCTCCACCAGTCCTTACGGTCTAGCTTCAACGCCCTTAGAACGCTCTCCTACCACTGACATCGTAGATGTCAATCCACAGCTTCGGTGTTACGTTTAGCCCCGGTACATTTTCGGCGCAGAGTCACTCGACCAGTGAGCTATTACGCACTCTTTAAATGGTGGCTGCTTCTAAGCCAACATCCTGGTTGTCTAAGCAACTCCACATCCTTTTCCACTTAACGTAAACTTTGGGACCTTAGCTGGTGGTCTGGGCTGTTTCCCTTTTGACTACGGATCTTATCACTCGCAGTCTGACTCCCACGGATAAGTCTTTGGCATTCGGAGTTTGTCTGAATTCGGTAACCCGATGAGGGCCCCTAGTCCAAACAGTGCTCTACCTCCAAGACTCTTACTACGTGAGGCTAGCCCTAAAGCTATTTCGGAGAGAACCAGCTATCTCCAAGTTCGATTGGAATTTCTCCGCTACCCACACCTCATCCCCGCACTTTTCAACGTGCGTGGGTTCGGGCCTCCATCCAGTGTTACCTGGACTTCACCCTGGACATGGGTAGATCACCTGGTTTCGGGTCTACGACCACATACTATTTCGCCCTATTCAGACTCGCTTTCGCTGCGGCTCCGTCTCTTCAACTTAACCTTGCATGGGATCGTAACTCGCCGGTTCATTCTACAAAAGGCACGCCATCACCCATAAACGGGCTCTGACTACTTGTAGGCACACGGTTTCAGGATCTTTTTCACTCCCCTTCCGGGGTGCTTTTCACCTTTCCCTCACGGTACTGGTTCACTATCGGTCACTAGGGAGTATTTAGCCTTGGGAGATGGTCCTCCCTGCTTCCGACCGGATTTCACGTGTCCGGCCGTACTCAGGATCCACTCAGGAGGGAACGAAGTTTCGACTACAGGGCTTTTACCTTCTATGACAGGCCTTTCCAGGCCGCTTCATCTACCCCGTTCCTTTGTAACTCCATGTTGAGTGTCCTACAACCCCAAGAGGCAAGCCTCTTGGTTTGGGCTGTTCCCGTTTCGCTCGCCGCTACTTAGGGAATCGCGTTTGCTTTCTCTTCCTCCGGGTACTTAGATGTTTCAGTTCCCCGGGTCTGCCTTCAATACCCTATGAATTCAGGTAAAGATACTGCTCCATTACGAGCAGTGGGTTTCCCCATTCGGAAATCTCCGGATCAAAGCTTACTTACAGCTCCCCGAAGCATATCGGTGTTAGTCCCGTCCTTCATCGGCTCCTAGTGCCAAGGCATTCACCGTGCGCCCTTTCTAACTTAACCTAAAAGGTTTTACTCTTATTAATAAGAGAGAAAAACTAAAATGGCGATTACTCGGTTCTTACTTGGTTACTTCTTCTATTACGATTATCTAGTTTTCAAAGAACGATTAAAAAAAGCTTTGAGAGAATTGCTCTCTCAAAACTAAACAAACAAGAAACGGTCAACTTCTTATCAGTCCGAAAGGACTGCATTATCCTTAGAAAGGAGGTGATCCAGCCGCACCTTCCGATACGGCTACCTTGTTACGACTTCACCCCAATCATCTGTCCCACCTTAGGCGGCTGGCTCCTTACGGTTACCCCACCGACTTCGGGTGTTACAAACTCTCGTGGTGTGACGGGCGGTGTGTACAAGGCCCGGGAACGTATTCACCGCGGCATGCTGATCCGCGATTACTAGCGATTCCGGCTTCATGCAGGCGAGTTGCAGCCTGCAATCCGAACTGAGAATGGTTTTATGGGATTGGCTTAACCTCGCGGTTTTGCAGCCCTTTGTACCATCCATTGTAGCACGTGTGTAGCCCAGGTCATAAGGGGCATGATGATTTGACGTCATCCCCACCTTCCTCCGGTTTGTCACCGGCAGTCACCTTAGAGTGCCCAACTGAATGCTGGCAACTAAGATCAAGGGTTGCGCTCGTTGCGGGACTTAACCCAACATCTCACGACACGAGCTGACGACAACCATGCACCACCTGTCACTCTGTCCCCCGAAGGGGAACGTCCTATCTCTAGGAGTGTCAGAGGATGTCAAGACCTGGTAAGGTTCTTCGCGTTGCTTCGAATTAAACCACATGCTCCACCGCTTGTGCGGGCCCCCGTCAATTCCTTTGAGTTTCAGCCTTGCGGCCGTACTCCCCAGGCGGAGTGCTTAATGCGTTAGCTGCAGCACTAAAGGGCGGAAACCCTCTAACACTTAGCACTCATCGTTTACGGCGTGGACTACCAGGGTATCTAATCCTGTTTGCTCCCCACGCTTTCGCGCCTCAGCGTCAGTTACAGACCAGAAAGCCGCCTTCGCCACTGGTGTTCCTCCACATCTCTACGCATTTCACCGCTACACGTGGAATTCCGCTTTCCTCTTCTGCACTCAAGTCCCCCAGTTTCCAATGACCCTCCACGGTTGAGCCGTGGGCTTTCACATCAGACTTAAAGGACCGCCTGCGCGCGCTTTACGCCCAATAATTCCGGACAACGCTTGCCACCTACGTATTACCGCGGCTGCTGGCACGTAGTTAGCCGTGGCTTTCTGGTTAGGTACCGTCAAGGTACCGGCAGTTACTCCGATACTTGTTCTTCCCTAACAACAGAGCTTTACGACCCGAAGGCCTTCATCGCTCACGCGGCGTTGCTCCGTCAGACTTTCGTCCATTGCGGAAGATTCCCTACTGCTGCCTCCCGTAGGAGTCTGGGCCGTGTCTCAGTCCCAGTGTGGCCGATCACCCTCTCAGGTCGGCTACGCATCGTCGCCTTGGTGAGCCGTTACCTCACCAACTAGCTAATGCGCCGCGGGCCCATCTGTAAGTGTCAGCCGAAACCGACTTTCAGCTTTCCCTCATGAGAGGGAAAGGATTATCCGGTATTAGCTCCGGTTTCCCGAAGTTATCCCAGTCTTACAGGCAGGTTGCCCACGTGTTACTCACCCGTCCGCCGCTAACCTTCAGGAGCAAGCTCCTAAAGATTCGCTCGACTTGCATGTATTAGGCACGCCGCCAGCGTTCGTCCTGAGCCAGGATCAAACTCTCCAAGAAAGTTGATTAGCTCAAAAAATTTACGTTGGCTTTGTTTCTATAATAGAAACAAATAATTATTGTTTGTTGACGTTTTTGTTTGTTTAGTTTTCAAAGAGCAATTTCTTTATCGCTTAAAAGCGACTTTATTAATATATCACCTTCACTTCAGGATGTCAACAAGTTTTTTTGTTGTTTTCCGTCAGCGGCGACGTTTATTAATATAACAGGATAATTTTTAAAAGTCAACAATACAAATAAAATTTTTCATCCTTTTTTTCTCCCCTTCTTATCTTTCCTCATATATCTTAAGCATTCTTGCGGGGAAGCAACCCTTTTAAAAAGCAAAAACAGTATTTTATATCGCTCCTCCATTGCTCTTTTAACAATATAATCAATACGGTCATCTTTTAAATCAAATAATATTTCATCCATCTCCCGCTTAATTAGATATTCTATCTCTTTAATTTCCTTTTCATTTATTAGAAGTCCTATCATGGGAATCACCTTTCTTGAATATCTAGTTATAGTAGTCTTTTCCAATTTAGTAAAATTTATAATTCATATTATTTAATTCTGACGCATAGGTATGAGACAAGGACGGGAATGGACGAGGTGGTTAAGATGAATTTCTTTTATGTATTAAGTGGGAAAACAGTAAAACAGATTGCAGTATTAGTAATTGCAGCATTCTTTACAGCCTTTTTTCTCTATATTGAGAACATATCTCTATCTCCTGTTTTTTCGACGAAAGATGGTCCAAAAGCAGTTTATCGGGGTGATAAGGATCTTGCCCTTACCTTTAATATAGGCTGGGGGGACGAGAAGGCTGAACCAATTCTGGATGTTTTAAAGAAAGAAAATGTTAAATCTGCAACATTCTTTTTAGCAGGATCATGGGCGGAAAGGCACCCTGATACGGTTAGTCGAATTGTAAAGGAAGGCTATGAAATTGGGATATTAGGCTATAATTATGAAGATTATACGGAGCTAGAGGATGTTAAAATTGGCCAAGATATTTCAAGGGCGAAAGAGGCGTTTAAGAAGTTAAATGTAAAGGATATAAAATTATTGCGTGCGCCAACCGGCCATTTTGATGAACGCACTTTAAAAATTGCCGAGCGTTATGGATTGACGGTCGTTCATTGGAGCATTGATTCAAAAGATTGGACGAATCCTGGTGTTAAGCAAATAGCAGCCAATATACAGAAGGCGGAAAAAGGAGATATTGTTCTCCTCCATGCTTCTGATTCTGCCAAACAAACGGCAAAGGCATTACCTGCTATTATCGAGGATATCCGAGGGAGAGGTCTAACACTTGTTTCGGTTTCAGAAATGATCGCCAATGGAGACGTAAAATCAAAAGAAATAAATTAGTTTAAAAAACCGTCCATTGTTTTAAATGGACGGTTTTTTGCTTAATTTGGCTTCTTTATTTTTTCCGTTTGACTGCTTCCCTGAAAGCTTTTGTCTTTCCTGTTGGGATTGAATGTTTAGTTTATGAAGAATTAGTAATTGATAAGCATTGCAGGCAAGGAGAGAGAACAGCATGAGATATAACCAGCTTTGCTCATTTACCCTTAATACAGGAAACCATTCAATTACCGTTACAACTATCATAAAAAAGAGAGCAGGAATAAATGCTTCTTTATTGGTCTGTCGGGCTTTAAAATAAGCAACAACGACTGCGCTTAGCAATAGAATAACTGCTAACATTATATAAGGAAGAAGGTTGTCCCCTGATTTAGCAAAAGTTTCGAACCGTAGATATACAAGGTCAAATAACACGAAAAGTATTAAGACCACTTGAACTCCGTTCCAAAGGGAAACTGATTTAAAAATCCCTAACCCAAAGCGATGGACGGTTAGATATGCAAAAAACCCCATTTGGCTGATCACACTAAAAAGAAAGCCCATGAATATTAACCAAACGGTGGTTGATACTATATCTAAAAATTGAAAGTTAGTAAAATAAGGTTGAAACTCATTCCAGCGGACGATAAAACCTAATAATGCAGTTACCAGTCCACCAATTAATAATGTGGTCATGAAAAATTTAACCCAGATACGACTTGTCACATTAACAGCCTCCATAATATTAGTTCCTAACTGATTGTATCAATCCAAATATGAAAAATCCATATTTTCATTTGCCGAACGAATAATCTAAACCTTTTTTCTTCATCCTAAAATTAAGGATGATGATGTGAAAGGAGCTTGTATATGAAAAGAATCAGCCTTGTGCTTCTTTTACCCGTTATCGTGTTCCTAAGCAGCTGTGCTCCTGCGGCTGAAGGCAATACGGGGGGCCAAGTAGATTACGAAGAAACGAAAAAGATGGTTGTTGATATTCTAAAAACAGATGATGGGAAGAAAGCATTACAGGAAGTGATGTCAGACGATGCAATGAAGGAAAAATTAGTAATGGATCAGAAAGTGGTTCAAGATACCATTTCGACAACTCTTACTTCAGAGCAGGCAACAGAGTTTTGGAAAAAGACCTTTAACGATACTGAATTCGCTAAAGGTGTCGCAAAAAGTATGAGGACAGAAAATGAAGCATTATTAAAGGATTTAATGAATGACCCTGAGTATAGAGCGATGATGATTGAAGTTTTTAAAGAACCTGAAATGCAGAAGGAAATGGCTGATGCGCTAAAGAGTAAGGAATATCGGGAACATCTTCAAAGCGTTATAACAGAAACATTAGATAGCCCGCTCTATAAAGCAAAAATGCAGGAACTCCTTCTTAAGGCCGCTGAAGAGGCCCAAGCTAAGCAAGAAGAAAAGCCTAAAGAAGAGGGTTCCTAATAAAATAGTCTGCAAAAAGAGCCTCTTCTATATAGGAGAGACTCTTTTCTATACCTATTTATTTTTTTAGAAGGCTTGTGATTTTTTCGGCCATATCTAAATAGATTTTACCAAGTTTGTGATCTTCTTGATAAACGGATGGTGCAAAGTCTTCATCGTTCCAATCAGGCTGGTTTAATGGCAGACGGCCTAGAAGTTCTGTATTCAATTCTTCCGCCAACTTATCGCCGCCGCCTCGGCCAAATACATATTCTTTCTCGCCTGTTACCTTGCTTTCGAAATACGCCATATTTTCGATGATCCCTAGTATCTCATGATCTGTACGTAGTGCCATCGCACCGGCACGAGCCGCTACAAAGGCAGCAGTTGGATGTGGTGTTGTGACAATGACTTCCTTACACGCCGGGAGCATCGTATGCACATCTAATGCGACATCTCCCGTACCTGGAGGTAAATCTAGTAGCAAGTAGTCAATATCTCCCCACTCGACTTCATTAAAAAAGCTATTCAGCATTTTCCCTAACATTGGACCGCGCCAGATAATAGGAGAATTATCTTCTACAAAGAAGCCCATTGAGATTACTTTTACACCGAAACGTTCTACAGGAAGGATTTTTTCCCCTCTTACAACCGGTCTTTTTGTAATCCCCATCATATCGGGAACGCTGAACCCGTAAATATCGGCATCAACTAATCCAACTTTTTTTCCTAAACGTGCTAGAGCTACAGCAAGGTTCACGGACACGGTGGATTTACCAACGCCCCCTTTTCCGCTTGCTATTGCAATAAACGTTGTTTTACTTCCAGGAGAAAGTAGATTTTGTCCGCCGGTTTCAGCCGCCGCTTGACGATGCTCTGCTAAAACGGACTCAGGCAGGTCACTAAAACGGATTCCAACCGTCTGGGCTCCAGCCTCTTTTAAAAGATTGACGATTTGCGTTTGAAGCTGCAACTGTTCAGCTGTTCCTGTTTTTGCAATTTGTATTTTCACACTGACGTGATTTTTCTCTTCTTTTATTTTAATTTCTTCAATCGCATTTAAATCGGCTAAGGATTTATGTAAAAATGGCTCTTTTAGTCCTCCGAGTATTTCACGGATTTTTACTTCTGTTAACATCTCATAACACCTCACTGATTGAATTCGTTTCCATTTCTCAGTATACCATACTCCAAATGAGAATCAGTTAAATGAATCACTTATTAATAGTGTTTATTAATGTAAAAAAATAGAAGGTGACTTTCACCTTCTTAATCTTCTTCCTTTAATTCCTTTTCATTCGTAAAATAACGGAGAACTCCTTGGTAGACTGATGCTGCGACTTTTTCCTGATAAGACTCTTTTTTCAATAATTCTCTTTCTGTAGGATTGGAAAGGAAACCAACCTCCACTAACACCCCAGGCTTCTTTGCATTTTTTAAAATATAAACCTGATTAATCGGCTTGGCCTTTCGTGTCGTATTGCCTAGATTTTTACGAAGCTCATCTTGAATAAATTTCGCCGCTTTTGCATTTTCTTTATAATGAGGGGCATAAAAAGTCTGAGCCCCGCTCCAGCGTGACGAAGGAATAGCATTTAAGTGGATACTTACGAATAGATCATTGTCTGTGTCATTAATCATTTTTAACCTTTTCTTCAAGTCCTCTACTTTACGCCGGCTGTAACCTCTTGTATCAGGGGCGGCTAAATCCTTATCCGTTTCACGGGTCATAATGACCAATGCTCCCTGCTCTTGTAAATAGTCCCTAACCTTTAAGGAAATGTCTAATGCAATGTCCTTTTCCAGTGTCTTTTTTGTCCCTGCACCGCCGTCCGGTCCTCCATGGCCGGGATCCAGTAAAATAATTTTACCTGATAAGGGCAGATTCCAGGAGTCACCCCATGTGTTTTCCTTAATAAAGTCATATTGTAAAATGAAGAATAAAATAAGTAAACCAACAGAAAACCCAATGACCTTCATTCTTTTTCTCGACAACACAATCATCCTTCCCGCTCGTCCCTATTCACTTAACTATATGGGACAAGAGGGAGTTTTAGAACTCTGGTCAAATCGAGTAGAGGGAAAATAAGATGATTATTTTCGCCCCTCTCACAACACCGTACGTACGTTTCGCGTATACGGCGTTTCAATCTATATTGCAGTGTGTACTTTTAGATACTGTTCTAAAGCAGAGGGAAGTCCCCTCTGCTTTAGTCTTTTGTTTGAGATGGCTCTTTGGACAACTTTCGATAATCCTATATACCGATAACCCTTTCGACAATAGGTTAATCCTCGCGCTTCTTGCTCCGGAATCCCAAGCTGAATGAGCGATTTGATTTGTTTCTTCGGTAATTTCCATTGTTTCCAGATGATTACCCTAATTCTGGAGCGAAGCTTCATATCTATTCGCTCCGTTGCCTTTTTCATGTTTCCTATCCTGAAGTAGTTTACCCACCCGAATATGACTTGCTTCAATTTTAATATTCGATAGTCTAGTGAGACACCCCAGTTTCTCTTTGTCAGTTTTCGAAGCTTCCTTTGGAATTTCTGTATGGAACTGAGGTGGGGTTTTACTTGGTATCTTTGGTTGTTAACATCGTAATAGTAACCGAATCCTAAGAATTTTAATTCTTTTGGACGTGAAATTTTACTCTTCTCTACGTTAACGATTAATCCTAGTCTATCCTCTATAAATCTCACGATTGATTTCATTACTCTACTCGCTGCTTTCTCACTCTTTACAAAGATGAGAGCGTCATCAGCGTATCTTACGAACTGTAGTCCTCTTTTCTCTAGTTCCTTATCGAGTTCATTCAACATAATATTACTCAATAATGGGCTAAGGTTTCCTCCTTGCGGAGTCCCGATGGGTGTTTCTTCATATTTCCCTTTCACCATAACTCCACTAACTAAGTATTTTCTGATTAACGAGATGACATCACCATCATCTATTGTGTTGGCAATAATTCGCATGAGTTTATCGTGATGAACTGTATCGAAGAATCTTTCGAGGTCAATGTCTACTACCCAATCGTATCCATCATTCAGAAATTCCAAGCTTTTAATAATAGCCATTTCACAACTTCTTTTTGGTCTAAAACCGTAACTGAATTCACTGAAATGCTTTTCAAATATCGGACTGAGAACCTGATGAATGGCTTGTTGAACTACTCTGTCCACTACTGTTGGTATTCCCAACTTGCGCATCTTGCCATTTTCTTTTGGGATTTCCACTCTTAAGGCAGCTTGTGGTTGGTATTTTCTTGTTCTGATGCGCTGACGTAGCTCATCCTTGTTCTCTTTCAGATATTGCTTTAGTTCGTCGACTGTTACTCCATCGACCCCACTTGCACCTTTATTTTTATAGACTCGCAAGTAGGCTTCGTTCATATTTTGGTTACTTAAAATCTGTTCTAAAAGTTCCACACTCGTTTCTCCTTCCCTCTCACGTAGTAAGTGATAGCTCCATTTTGGTTAGCCTTTGAGATACGCTCATACTTTCACCATTAATACATTCGGAGAACGTCACTTACGCATTCGTGGTGTTGAAACACTATAAATTGTTCAGCCCTTCATGAATTAATTTCACTACTATGGCTTCTGCTGACTTCTTGCGACTAACCTTTTTCGACTGTACTTTTGTACATCCGCAAGACCTCCCGGGGTAAGACAACTATCTTTCCTCTTTTACTCGCCTGATTTACTTAATAAAGTTACGCACATCTTTCGGACTTTAACTTGTGTTGGAGTCTTATCCCTTTATAGAGCCTTAGTATCAGATTTCTGTTCGTCGAGCCAAGATTTTATTCCACGCTTCCTCCAGCCCTTACCTCACAGTAAGTACCTTGCGCTTCCTTAGTGGTTGGTCGATGTGTACCCCCACAGTGGACTTTCACCACCTAGATAGATGCCATGCCTGGCACACAACAAAAGCGCCTAATAACAGGCGCTAAACTTTTCATTATTTGTGTTAATGAAGGCGGAGTTTATGGCGTCGCTGCCCCTTTTCAAATCCTTCCCGCCACCAGACATCGATATATCCCTCACAGGAAAAATACAAGGATTCGCTCATAGCCCCTTCTCCTCCGCTTCCCCAGTAAAGCAAAAAGTTATATAGGGTATCGATTAAATGTTTTTCTTCCCGGTAACAACGTTTTCGAACATCCTCGATACTCTCTCCATAATATCCAAATTTACTAAATTTAGCCCCTAATAAATAAGCTTCTAATGCTACATCATAACACGCTTCCTCAATACCAGAGTTCATGATAAAACTGGAAGCGATTCTCGATGAACCAAAATATTGCTGAACCCGTTCTTTTAATGTTTTAACGGATAAATCCCTAAGGACAGAACGCTCATATTTGATTTGCTTGTCTCGCCGTTTTTCTTTAAAGGTCGTAATAACATTCAATGCTTTTTCACCTCTTAGGACTATTCTTCATATTCTGCTGACAAGAAATGCAAGGTCCAAAGTGATTTCCTTTGCCAATTTTTATCCCAATAGGACAAACATTACAGAGCAGCATAACCCCATTTTGTACATACACCGATTATCAGGCTTCCGCCTATAATACATAAAATGTTTAGTCAGAGGAGGGCTCTCATGTATTATTACAATAATCCTTATCAGCTGCCAGTGACCTACGATTACTATGATGCCTGGTGGAGAAACGGAGGACAATTTCAAGAACTGTTGTCGTCCATTCTTAATGGGATTAAGGGCGAGGCAGCGGCCATTGATTTTTATACACGACTGGTTAAAGACGCGCCGGACAACAAGCACCGAGAAGATATTCAGCATGCACTTGACGATGAGAAGATCCATTTAAAAGAATTTACACAGCTTTATAAAAGCTTAAGCGGTCAGGACCCTAAATATCAGATTAAAAAAACGAAGTACAACACATATGAGGATGGACTCAGAATTGCTTACGGGGATGAATTAGAGGCTTATGAGGATTATCGAAACAGTTTTCTTCTGACACAGAATATGGCCGTCAGGGATATATTTTTCCGGGCTATGACGGATGAAATTGAGCATGCTACCCGTTTTGGCTTTTTATTAATGGGATTAAATAAAAGGTAAAGCAATCAAGATGCTTTACCTTTTTTTGCGCTTATAACATTGTATTTTTCTGCCCTTTTTGGAAGTGTAAGACCTGTTAGTCCAAAAAATATTGTGATGAATGGTGAAATGAGACAAAAGAAAGCAAACGGAAAATATTGTGTTACCGGCACTCCTAAGACTGATGCAAGAAATACACCACATACACTCCATGGTACGAGAGGATTAACGACAGTCCCTGCGTCCTCCAGCACCCGAGAAAGATGCTTCGGTTCCAGTCCGGCATTTTTAAAATGCTCCTTAAATGCATTTCCAGGCAGGAGGATTGATAGGTATTGCTCACCAAGAATAAGGTTAACGGTAATAGCCATTCCGGCAGTTGAACTAATTAATAAGGAAACACGGGTAAAAAAGACTTGTACAAGCGATAAAAGTGCCGGGATAATGCCAAGCCGGAAGAGAAGACCTCCCATACTTAGTGCAAGCAGGATCACAGATATACTGAACATCATGCTTTCAATTCCGCCCCGTGTCAGCATCGAATCAACTTCCTCTATTCCGCTTCCGGACTTATAACCGGAATAAAGCAAATCAAACAATCCTTTGCTGGCATTTCCGCTGTTAATCATGAAAGAAATCAATAGCGCTGAAAGGGTTCCTGCAGAGAGAGTCGCGATTGCAGATACCTTTTTTGCTGCTAGTACAGCAAGAATTAAAAATGGCAATAATGAGTACCAGTGTACAAGATTAAGATCCATTAATACTTCTTTAATAACCTCCATTTGTTCCAGGCTTTGTTCCGTTTCCTTTGGAGATATAATTAAATAAAAGATTAGTGAAAAAATAAAGGCCGGGATGGTTGTCCATGACATATTCTTTATATGGTCAAATAAATCAGCTCCTGCAACGCTGGCCGCAAGAGTGGTTGTATCTGATAAAGGAGACATTTTATCACCAAAGAACGCTCCTGAAACCACTGCACCAGCCGTGATCACCGGTGAAATACCAAGCGCGGTACTTGCCCCGACAAATGCTACACCCAATGTTGCACCAGTTGTTAAAGAACTCCCAATACTTAGGCCGATAATGGCAGTTACGACAAAAACAATTGCATAGTAAAACTCCCCTGAAACTAGTTCAACTGCCAAATAAATAAATGTCGGAATGGTGCCGCTCGCCATCCAGCTGCTTATCAGCATTCCAATAAAAAAGAAAATCATCACCGCGGCAATACCTGATTTAGCTCCCTCTGCCATCGATGTTTCAAGTTCCCTAAAGCTCACTTTTTTAATTGCACCGTATATAAGCAAAAGGGAGATCCCTGCAATAATTGCAATATGCGGAACTACTTTAATGCCGATAATTAGATACCCGATAATTCCCATTAATATTGCAGTTATAAACGCTGCTTCAACGGGTCTGATCTCTAGTACCTTTTCTTTTTGAACCATAAAACTTCCTCCTAAGAATAATAAAAATAAACGCAAAAAAGCCCCTTCATCTTTAGGGACGAAAGGACTCCGCGGTACCACCCTAGTTGACAAGGATTAATAGAACCCTGCCCTCTTTAAAGTATATGCCCGTACAAGTCAGTTGTATTTCAACAATGTCACCGCCCGGATTTCCACCTTCCATCCGGTCTCTTTTTACTGCTAATAACATTTCTACTAAAACTGCAGGCATTATATTTACTTTTTTACTAAAACGCTTTTAAGCGTTAAAGTGTGTATGCAAATACTATACATTGGTTTTTTTATTATGTCTACAATAACTTTTAAAGTGTTTTAAAAAGAAAAACCCCAACCAAATTGGTTGAGAAACTTTAAGAATTTAGATAATTAACGTTTTGAAAGTGAAGGAGAACGACGAACGCCAAAAAGATAAGAATTCAGTTCCAAAAGACGCCCTATTTCCTGAATAGCGAGAATAGCCAATCCCATTTTTCTTTTGGTTTTTGTATCACTTCTTCTAAACGTTTATTAAACTCATTTTGGGAACGCCATTCTTTTTTCTGTTCCTCCCGTAAATTTTGTATCTCTTTTTGTAAATATTCGCTTTTCTGTTTTTCTTGCTGCAGCAACGTTTCGTAATGGATCTTTTGTTGTTCAGCTAATTTTTCAATTTTAGCTTGAGTCTTTTGCGTTGAATTACCAATATTAGAACTTATATCATGATGATCTTGCTTAAGTCTGGAAATCTGTGTTTTAAGCTGATTCATATCGTTTAGCACCTGAACATTCATTTCACGTGTAGCCGCGATTTCACTAGCTAAAAACGATATAATTTCATTTAATTGATTCGGATCTTGGGGGAAATTGTCGTATGTATCGCGTATCGATATGTCTGTACCATTTGATCCTTCTATTCTTTCTTGTTGTTGATTCGCAAGATCTTTAGCCGTTTCGTCAAGGGGCTTGCCCGTATCGCGTAACGCTACAAGGGCTTCGATGTCGGACTGAACAAAGATACGCCGATCGCCATCCTTCAAAAACTCATATCCATTTCTCTCCAGTATTTGACCATACTTTCGAACTGTTGGTGTTGCTATCCCTGCTTCTTCTGCCGCTTCCTTGGAAGTGAAAGATCGTTCATACGGTTGTATATCATTTCGCATATCGGACCTCCTTTTTATTTTTAACATAAAGGTAATTAGTTGAATATTCAAGGGTCATATCACCCAGCGATATAAAATTGTTAAGAGACCATTTGCCCCTTTCTGGTCAAATTCTTCTTAAAACATTCTATTGTTTATTAATAAATTCAAGCATATTGTGAATGCTTTTATGTTATATCGCCAAGCGATATGAAATAAAAACAACCTATTCCGTATACAGAAGCAAGTCCTTTTAGGGATGACGTTGTTTTTAAGCGTCACTTACACTGTATCGCTTATCCCAATATCAGTTTAGCTTGAATAAAGATGCATGTTATATCGCCTCACGATACGCTAAGTAAAAAACGTTTAGTTGCATATTCTAGGAATTCTATTTATGGATTCATCTAATAAAGAGAATATAGCCTGCGAATTAAACAATTTTGAGAAACAATATATTTTACATGTGAAATTATCAGCGAAAATAAGCCAATTATTTCCCTGAAAATACAAACTTCGACTAGTTTTTTGTTTTTCTACTTTAATTAAACGTATCATTAAAATTATTACATACTTTATAATTTAAAAAAATTGTCATGAAATGTGTTTTTTAAAAACGAGAACTTTCGTTCGTGCGATATTTATTCAAGGATGCTGGTTCAGTAAAAGGTTATTTTGGTTTTGATTAAAAAAGAGAACCCTGCTAGGCAGAAGTTCCCTTTCTATTTCATTAAGTTATAAATAAAGTTAAAACACTAACCATTTAAAAGCTCTTAACCATAATAAGATATGACAGCAACTAATCGGAAGATAATTTTTCTCTATCTGCTGCTCTTGGTGCTTGTTCAAACCAGCCTTTCTCAATCATCATTTTTGCTGCATCTTGAACAAAAGCTGCATTTTTCATTAAGGCATTAGAATAGATCAGCCCAAGATCATGCCTTCCATTTACAGCTATTGCATTTCCAAAGGCTCTAATTTTCATTGTAAACATATCCATCTTATGAAACAGCATTAACTTATCGGAAAAAGGTGAAAAAGTAGATGATGTTACTAAATCGTCATGAAAAGATGGTGCAGGCAAATTTTCATCATGTAGCTTTTTTATATAGTTTTCAGTATTTTTTGTTGTAATGTCTTTTCCTTTTTTAAACAATTTCGAATCTTTTCATCCTTTACTACTTGGGCAAACGCGATAATTAATGCCTTACTCGTTGCATTATTTTCAATAACATCATAAAGGTGGGCAATCTCTAATCCGTGCAATGGTCGTACATGATCAAAGAAACCATTTAAAAAATCTTGATGAACAAATTCCGCCTTTTCAGGAATTGGAATTAATGGTGGCTTGTTGATAAGCCCTTTATTCATTAATATTTCTTTGATTTGTTCCATTAAATCTAGTGTAGAATCCAAACAGTATCTAAAAAATTCTTTTACATCCTTTCTAAATACAAGAGGTAATCCTACACTATAAATACTCCCGCCCGCTTTTGCAGTATATTTTAGATAATAGACATATAAATTACTTGGAATAAACGAGGAGCACCTAAATTTACATCTTCTTGTGAAAACCCTTTAGGAATAGGGAAATTTTCTTTGTTAAAAATTTCGGTAGTTATTTTCAAGAAATCTTCGCTTAATTTTAATGCATTTTCTAATAAAGTTTTAATATCATTATCCTCAACGTTTTGGAGAAAATAGCTTAAAATGCACTTTGCCATACTGTTTCCCATGTATGTTGCCCAATGTTTACCCATTTCTGCGGATGTTAATTTCTCTGTAGGGCTTGTTTTATTGGAACCTAATTTAATCGGTTTAATCGTTTGCATGGTAACCCTTCATTTCCTTTTTTTCTTAGTATCTTCCTCCTTCGAATTTATATTTAGAATTTTAATATTCCAAAAATTGTCCTTAACTGTATTTAATTAAACTCTCAAAGCGATTAATTAGTCTGGACCCCAAGACACTATCTTTACTAAAGAAGTGGCTTATACGCCAAAAGGAAGCGAATATGGCTGTCATGAGAATTGATAATAATAACATTGTTTTTACTCGTGATGATGGTACCCCGTTTCGTTACGTTACAAACACCCCAAACGAACAAACCGCTTCCAAGTTCCAAAGGTATATCGAGCTATAAATGGTGGTCAAAAGTATTTTTAAGACATAAAAAAGACCCCCAACCAAAATGGTTGAGAGCCTTTGAAGTGTTGATAATTAACGCTTTGAGAACTGAGGAGCACGACGTGCACCTTTAAGACCGTATTTCTTACGCTCTTTCATACGTGGGTCACGAGTTAATAGTCCTGCACGCTTTAATGTTGGACGGAATTCTGGATCAGCTTGAAGTAATGCGCGAGCAATACCGTGGCGGATTGCGCCAGCTTGACCTGTGTATCCACCGCCGCTTACGTTTACAAGAACATCATAGCTGCCTTGTGTTTCAGTAGCTACTAATGGTTGGTTAACAACCATACGTAATGCTTCAAATGGGATATAATCTACGATGTCACGTCCGTTAACTGTGATTTTACCTGTACCTGGAACTAAGCGCACACGTGCGACAGAGCTCTTACGACGACCAGTACCAATATATTGAACTTGTGCCAAGTTAATACCCTCCCTCTTAATTAACCGCGAAGTTCGTAAACTTCAGGTTTTTGTGCTTGGTGCGGATGCTCGCTACCAGCATATACGTGTAATTTTTTGAACATTTGACGGCCAAGAGAATTCTTTGGAAGCATACCTTTAACAGCAAGCTCGATCATTTTCTCAGCATAGTTCGTACGCATTTCAAGAGCAGTTCTAGTTTTTAAACCGCCTGGATGCATAGTGTGACGGTAGTAGATTTTGTCAGTTAATTTCTTACCAGTTAATTCAACTTTAGATGCATTAAGAATAATTACATGATCACCAGTGTCAACATGTGGTGTAAAAGTTGGTTTGTTTTTACCACGTAAGATTGAAGCTACTTCAGAAGCAAGACGACCAAGAGTTTTGCCTTCAGCATCAATCACGTACCATTTACGCTCGATATTGTTGGCATTCGCCATAAACGTTGTACGCATGAAATTCCCTCCTAAATTAAATCCATTAAAGATTATTATTTTCGCACCATCAGAGGCTTTAAATTGTTCATTCTGTTCCGGGAATAAACAACCAGGCCTAGCGTGCGGTCAATTGTCATAAATCATATATTTTCAATCACGATGAAGACTTTCCGGGGCTTTATCGTGGGATTAAAAACACGCACATATAATATAATAAATACCTTAGGCTTAAATGTCAAGAAGATGTTACACCAGGATAGGTTGTTATTGAAAAAAATTAATAAAAAACCTTCCAAAGGTACAAACCATGAGCAGGTGCGGTTTTCCCCGCATAGCGGCGATCTGCTTTCGCTAAGATCTCTTTAACATCTTCCGGTTTACGATTCCCCGACCCTACTTCTAGTAAAGTACCCACAAGAATCCGGACCATGTTATACAGGAAGCCGTTGCCGATAAATCGAAATGTAACAACCCCGTCATCTTCCAAAATGTCAATGGTTTCTATTGTCCTGACTTTATCCTCAATTTCCGTTTTTGCAGAACAAAAACTTGAGAAATCATGTGTGCCTAGTAAATATTGGCACGCCTCCTTTATTGGATCCAAATCTAGAGGATACGGATAGTGAGAGGCGAAATGCCGTTGAAATGGATTTCGATTTGATGATAAATAAAGAAAATAACGATATTCTTTTCCGGTGGCGTCAAACCTTGAATGGAAGTCTGGGTTCACTTTTTCCACAGATAGGACAGAAATATCATCAGGCAGCAGTGAATTTAAAGCAATCCGCCACTTCTGCTCTGGAATCGGAAGCGAAGAGTCAAAATGAATGACCTGACCCTTAGCATGCACGCCAGCATCTGTTCTCCCGGATGCCGATATTTTTATATGACTTCCCTTATGCATTTTCCCTAATACAGTTTCAAACTCACTTTGAACGGTCCTTTTCCCAGGCTGTATCTGATAGCCAGAGAAATAAGTACCATCGTAAGATATAACGCATTTATAACGCTGCATCGATCTGCTCCATTATGAACGTAATAGGATTAATAGAATAGTTAAGAAAGCTAATAGTAAAAGTTGAATAGAATCAGCCATTTTCCAGTCAAGCTGCCGATATTTTGTTCTCCCTTCACCGCCGCGGTATCCCCTTGCCTCCATAGCCACTGCAAGCTCTTCCGCTCGTTTAAACGAACTGACAAACAAAGGAATCAATAAAGGAATAACTGCTTTAATCCGATCTTTAATCGGTCCGCTCGCAAACTCCACTCCGCGGGCTATCTGTGCCTTCATAATCTTGTCAGTTTCCTGCATTAATGTTGGGATAAACCTTAGAGATATGGACATCATTAACGCCATTTCATGCACAGGGAAACGAATTTTTTTCAATGGATTTAATAGTGTTTCTAAACCGTCCGTTATTTCAATCGGTGTGGTGGTTAACGTCAACAAAGATGTTATTAAGATTAAGAAAAAGAATCTCATGGAAATAAAAATCCCCATCCTAACCCCTTCATCATAGATTTTAACAGGTCCCCATTCAAAAATCACAGTTCCTTCTTTCGTAAAAAACAACTGTAACAATAAAGTAAAGATAACTAACCATAAAACTGGTTTTAATCCTGCATATAAAAAACGAAAAGGAATCCGGGATAAACCAATCATAAAAAAAGTATAAATTCCAATAAGTGCATAAGTGATCCAATTATTCGCAAGAAATATAATGCAAACAAATAAGAAAATAATCAACAGCTTTGAGCGGGGATCCATTCGATGAATCAAACTATCGGCAGGAACATATCTGCCAAATATCATTTTTTCCATCATACGCATGCACCTCTGCTCAACATTTCAACAACAGCCAAAGATAACTCTTCAATTGTTAGATAAGTCTTATCTAATTTTCTGCCTAGCTTTTCTTCCATCCTTAATTGGAAACGAACAACTTCTGGAACATCTAGTCCCATTTTCATCAGCTTTTCCGGTGAAGAGAAGATTTCAACAGGAGTACCCTTTTTAACCACATGTCCTTGCTGCATAATCACGATTTCATTGGCGTATTTTGCCGCATCTTCCATGCTATGTGTTACTAATATTGTCGATAGGTTTCTTTCTTTATGAAGCTGATAAAATAAATCCATAATCTCGTTCCGTCCACGTGGATCCAGGCCAGCTGTGGGCTCATCTAAAACAATGACATCTGGTTCCATAGCAAGAACCCCTGCAATCGCTACCCGCCTCATTTGTCCACCGGATAAGTCAAAGGGTGATTTATTTAGTATATCTTCTTTAAGGCCAACCTGAGATAGCGCAAAGCGTGCTCTTTGTTTCGCTTCCTGTTCAGAAACGCCAAAATTCATCGGACCAAAGATAATATCTTTTTCCACCGTTTCTTCAAATAACTGATGCTCTGGGAATTGAAATACGATTCCGACCCGCTGCCGAATAGATTTTAGGTTCCTGTTCTTCTGATTAGGCTTAACTTCGTAATCGCCAATTGTCACCTTCCCGCCAGTTGGCTGCAATAGTGCATTTAAATGCTGTAGAACAGTCGATTTCCCTGAACCCGTATGACCAATCAGTGCCATATATATACCAGAAGGAATATCAATTGACACATCTTGAATGGCTAGTCGTTCAAAAGGGGTATTCGCCTGATAACGGTATTCTACTTGTTGAAGTGAGATGTCCATAGCTCATTCACCAACTCTTCTTCAGATAAATAATGTTTCGTAAAGTTCATTCCCTTTTGGCGGAATGCTTTGGCCATCTTAACTGAAAATGGGATATCTAACCCTAGTTGGACCAATTCCTCGTCCATTGAGAAGATTTCCTCTGGAGTGCCTTCACGATAAACTTCCCCTTGATTCATGACAATTAGTCTGTCCGCTTTTGCCGCTTCTTCTAAATCATGAGTAATCGAGATGACTGTTAGTGATTCCTCTTCCTTCAGGTCACGAACGATATCTAACACTTCCTCCCTGCCGCGAGGATCCAACATTGATGTTGCCTCATCAAGGATAATAATAGACGGCCTTAATGCAAGTACACTTGCAATCGCTACCCGCTGTTTTTGTCCGCCTGATAGATGGTGGGGCTCTTGATTAAGAAAATGGTCCATTTTGACCTTTTTTAAAGAATCCTCCACTCTAAAAACCATTTCATCCCGTGAAACCCCATGATTTTCTAAACCAAAAGCCACATCATCCTGTACAGTAGTCCCAACAAATTGATTATCAGGGTTTTGGAAAACCATCCCTAATCTCTCCCGAACGTCCCAAACAGACTCTTCATTCAACTTGATCCCACAGACTGAAATTTCTCCGTTTTGTGCGAACTGAAGGCCGTTTAATAGCTTTGCCATTGTAGATTTACCCGAACCATTATGGCCGACGATCGCTAACCACTCGCCCTCATAGATTCTAATATTTACATCCTTTAGAGCAAAACGTTCCTGGGATTCATATTTAAAAGAAACACCTTCTAGAGAAACGATTGTTTTTTTCATCGGCTCCACCTCATGACTAAACTATTCTAGCTGTGCTCGTCTCACAAAATACAAAAAAAGCCTGCACCTCCTCCAGGGGGCAGACGCGACTATTCTGCCACACAAAACGGGATTTCTTTTAAAGAAATGGGAGGAGGTGCTTGAGCTAGACAAGACGCGAGAAAGATGCAACATCTTTCGCAGGATGGATGGTTAAATCCACTCCTATATATACCCTTTAGTCGGGCTCACGCTCATCATAACACTCTTTTTGGCTTGGTTCGTAATTTGTATTTGTATTCATCTATACAGAAACAGGGCAGAGAACAAGTTTGTTACTAAACTGTCCAGCGCCCTTGTTGTCTGTTAAATAATATTAAACTAACTCGATGATAACCATTGGCGCACCGTCACCGCGGCGTGGTCCAAGTTTCATAATACGAGTGTATCCACCTTGACGCTCTGCATAACGAGGAGCGATGTCAGTGAAAAGCTTTTGAAGTGCATCTTGACCAGATTCTGCATTAGCAACCTCATTACGAATGTAAGAAGCAGCTTGACGGCGTGCATGTAAGTCACCGCGTTTACCTAGAGTGATCATTTTTTCAACAGTACCACGAAGTTCTTTCGCGCGAGTTTCTGTTGTTTCGATGCGCTCGTTGATGATTAAATCTGTAGTTAAATCACGAAGCATAGCTTTACGCTGTGCACTTGTGCGTCCTAACTTTCTGTATGCCATGAAGGGTTCCCTCCTTTGTTGAAGTCATTAAAATGGATTCGTCAGCGAAGGATAACCTTAGTCGTCCTTGCGTAAGCCTAATCCAAGCTCTTCTAGTTTCGCCTTCACTTCTTCAAGTGACTTGCGGCCTAAGTTTCGTACTTTCATCATATCTTCTTCAGTTTTATTAGCTAATTCCTGAACAGTGTTAATTCCAGCACGCTTTAAGCAGTTATATGAACGAACTGATAAATCAAGTTCTTCGATCGTCATTTCAAGGACTTTTTCTTTTTGATCCTCTTCTTTTTCGATCATAATCTCAGCATTTTGAGCTTCGTCAGTTAGACCAACAAAGATATTCAAATGCTCGGTCAAAATTTTCGAACCAAGAGCAATCGCTTCTTTTGGCCCAGTGCTTCCATCTGTCCAAACATCTAGCGTTAGCTTATCATAATTTGTCATTTGACCTACACGAGTATTTTCTACCTGATAAGACACACGAGAAACAGGTGTATAAATAGAATCGATAGGAATCACACCAATAGGCTGATCCTCACGCTTATTTTGTTCAGCCGGAGTATAACCGCGGCCGCGTCTTGCCGTTAAACGCATGCGAAGATGACCATTTGAAGCTAATGTAGCAATATAAAGTTCAGGATTTAAGATTTCAACGTCGCTATCATGAGTAATGCTGCTCGCTTTAACAACACCTTCACCCTGCACATCAATTTCAAGTGTCTTTTCTTCATCAGAGTAGATTTTTAAAGCTAATTTTTTAATGTTTAAAATGATGGATGTTACATCCTCTACGACGCCTTCAATTGTTGAGAACTCATGAAGTACCCCATCGATTTGAATCGATGTAACAGCGGCACCTGGGAGTGAAGATAATAGGATACGACGTAAGGAGTTACCCAAAGTGGTACCATATCCACGCTCTAGTGGCTCTACGACGAACTTTCCGTACTTGGCATCATCGTTGATCTCAACCGTTTCGATTTTTGGTTTTTCTATTTCGATCATCAAATAACCCTCCTTCAAAACGTCGAAACCTCGACTAGTAAATTACTAATCGAAATTCCCCCATGTATACGTTCCCGTTTTGTGCACAACAACTGGAATAAATCTTCTGTATAAACGGAAAAAATTAGTATCATACCCCATTATAGACAGAGTATTAAACTTCTATACAGAAAAATTAAACACGACGGCGTTTTGGTGGACGGCATCCGTTATGAGGAACTGGAGTAACGTCTTTAATAGCTGTTACTTCAAGACCTGCAGCTTGAAGAGCACGAATAGCAGCCTCACGACCTGCACCAGGTCCTTTAACTGTAACTTCTAAAGTTTTCATTCCGTGTTCAATAGATGTTTTTGCAGCAGTTTCAGCAGCCATTTGAGCAGCGAATGGAGTAGATTTACGAGAACCTTTGAAACCAAGCGCACCTGCACTAGACCAAGAAATTGCATTACCATGAACATCAGTAATTGTTACGATAGTATTGTTAAATGTTGAACGGATATGTGCAATACCAGATTCAATATTCTTTTTAACACGACGTTTACGTGTATTCGTTTTACGTGCCATTTAAATTAACCTCCTTTGCCGATTACTTCTTCTTGTTCGCAACAGTCTTACGAGGACCTTTGCGTGTACGAGCGTTGTTTTTCGTATTTTGTCCACGAACCGGTAAACCACGACGATGACGTAATCCGCGGTAGCAGCCAATTTCCATTAAACGCTTAATGTTAAGAGAAATTTCACGGCGAAGATCACCTTCAACCTTTAGCTTGTCGATGATGTCACGGATTTTGTTTAATTCGTCTTCTGTTAGATCACGCACACGAGTATCTTCTGAAACACCAGCTTCAGCAAGTACTTTTTGTGCCGTATTTTTACCAATACCATAAATGTAAGTTAAAGAGATAACTACACGCTTTTCACGTGGAATATCTACACCAGCAATACGTGCCATTCGTTAGCGCACCTCCTTCAAGATTAGCCTTGTTTTTGTTTATGTTTAGGGTTTTCACAGATAACCATGACTTTACCGCGTCTACGGATAACTTTGCACTTTTCGCAGATCGGTTTAACAGATGGTCTTACTTTCATTATCCTAACCTCCTTAGTAGTACGGAGTGCAAGCAGATTATTTGAAGCGGTAAGTAATTCTTCCGCGAGTTAAGTCATATGGAGAAAGCTCAACCGTAACTTTGTCACCCGGAAGGATCCGAATGAAGTGCATCCGAATTTTACCAGAAACATGAGCTAGCACAGTATGACCATTTTCTAATTCTACCTTAAACATTGCATTTGGCAAAGTTTCAATAACCTTACCTTCAATTTCAATAACATCATCTTTGGCCATCAGTCCGACTCCCTTCATTTTCAAGTATTGCGTTTGTAAATGTAAAGCAAACCTTCTCATTCGTACCACAATAGCAACCTTTTAATATTAACATATTGTTTTACATCTGTCCGCAAGTAAATTCTACATAACAAGGAATCTTAATTCCACATGTAAGTCTTGCCCAACTCTCGGTCCTACATACTCAGTACAATAGAAAAGCCATTTGCATCCATATACTTTTGAATTTTATTGAAGAGATGTTCGAGAGTCGTCCGCTTAAGCTTCCAACGATCATTAACGCAAGTCCTCAAGCAATTGTTCGATATCAGTAAACACTTTATTAATGTCCTGCTGGCCATCAATTGTGCGAAGATAACCTTTTGTCTCATAGAAAGTTAGTAATGGTTCTTGTTGTTTGATGTTCACATCTAAACGATTTTGTACCGTTTCAGCATTATCATCTGCTCTTTGATAAAGTTCTCCGCCACATTTGTCGCAGATTCCTTCTTTCGCTGGAGGATTAAATACTAAGTGATAGGTAGAACCACAT
Organism: Neobacillus sp. Marseille-Q6967; assembly: GCF_946151075.1. Classification (GTDB taxonomy): domain Bacteria; phylum Bacillota; class Bacilli; order Bacillales; family Cytobacillaceae; genus Neobacillus. The sequence goes on from NZ_CAMGZB010000001.1 coordinate 916,355, forward strand.
TCTTTACAGATACGGCGCCCTGTCAAACGATCCATTAAAATACTTTTATCAACATTAATATTGATTACATAATCAATTTTCTTATCAAGTTCAGATAATAGGGTTTCTAACGCATCTGCTTGAGGTACCGTTCTAGGAAAGCCATCTAGTAAGAAGCCTTTTTGACAGTCATCTTTACTTAATCTTTCACGAACAATGCCGATTGTTACTTCATCAGGAACAAGTTCACCTTTGTCCATGAATGATTTTGCCTGCAATCCTAATTCCGTTCCTTCTTTCATCGCTGCACGGAACATATCTCCAGTTGAGATATGAGGGATGCCGTATTGTTCGACGATTCTTTCGGCCTGAGTGCCTTTACCAGCACCCGGAAGCCCCATTAATACTAAATTCACACGTGTTCCCCCTCGTGCTATAAGTGGGTTTTAAGGGCCCCTCGAGTGGGGTCCCGCAAAACCGTTTATTTAATAAAGCCTTTATAATGACGTTTAACAAGTTGTGCTTCAAGCTGTTTCATCGTATCTAATGCTACACCCACAACGATCAAAAGACTAGTTCCCCCAATTTGAGCTGACTGTGGAAGATTAGCCACTTCAATGAAGAAGATTGGCAAAATCGATATGACAGTCAAGAAAACTGCACCAACAAATGTTAAACGATATAATACCCGAGTTAAATATTCCTGCGTGCTTTTGCCTGGTCTGATACCAGGGATATAGCCGCTTTGCTTTTGTAAGTTTTCCGCTGCTTGTTCAGGGTTTACTTGAATAAAAGCATAGAAATAAGTAAATGCAATAATCAAAACTGCATATAGGATCATTCCAATTGGCTGTGAATAATCCAGTTCCCTTGTTATCCAAAGTGTTACATCATTTGTAGGAAAGAATGATGCAATCGTTCTTGGTGTAACAATAAAAGACACAGCAAAGATCACCGGGATAACTCCCGCCGCATTTACTTTTAACGGCATGTGAGTGGATTGTTGTTGACCACTGTTACGACCGTTAATAGCGCGTTGCTTCGCGTATTGAATTGGGATTTTTCTAACCGCCTGTTGAACAAAAATAACACCAACAACAATAGCAATGACTGCTAAAAGAATCAATACTACGGTTACAATGCGGAGAAATAACTGTTCACCGGCATTTTCAAACTGTTGTACATAAATCTGATTTACTGTACTAGGGATGCTGGCAGCAATACCTGCAAAGATGATGATGGAAATACCATTTCCTACACCATTCTCAGTTATTTGCTCGCCAAGCCACAATAGGAAGGCCGTTCCTGCCGTTAAGACAACTGCTATTAATAAGTAGGTGCCGATGCCAGGATTAGTAATCAATTGTCCATTGGACATACTGTTAAAACCGTACGACATACCTAATGCTTGGATAAATCCAAGAACAATAGTAAAGTAACGGGTAAACTGGGCTAACTTGCGTCGTCCAGCGTCCCCTTGTTTTGACCACTCAGTAAATTTAGGTACAACATCCATTTGTAAAAGCTGAATGATAATGGATGCTGTAATGTACGGCATGATACCCATGGCTAAGATGGAGAAGTTTTGCAACGCTCCACCACCAAAAGTATTCAAAATACCGAAGACACTTAATTCATCTTGAGCTGCTAATATATCCGCATTTACACCCGGTACAGGAATAAAGCTGCCGATACGAAACACAATTAGCATTAATAGGGTGAAGATGATTTTCTTTCGAATATCACCCACGCGCATAAAATTGGAGATTGTCTGGAACATTAGATCACCTCAGTAGATCCACCTACAGCTTCAATTGCTTCTTTGGCGGTAGAGGAGAATTTGTGAGCTTTAACAGTAAGTTTTTTCTCTAAGTTCCCATTAGCAAGAATTTTAATTCCAGCTTTTTCACTCTTTACCACACCTGTTTCGATTAGAAGTTCTGGAGTAACTTCTGTACCGTCTTCAAAGCGGTTTAGAGCATCAAGGTTAACAACCGCATATTCCTTACGATTAATGTTTGTAAATCCACGCTTTGGTAAACGACGGAATAAAGGTGTTTGACCACCCTCGAATCCAAGACGGACACCACCGCCTGAACGAGCATTTTGTCCTTTATGACCTTTACCAGCTGTTTTACCTTGACCAGATCCGATACCGCGACCTAAACGTTTGCGTTCTTTACGAGAACCCTCAGCAGGCTTTAATTCATGAAGTTTCATATTGGCACCTCCTTATGAAAGAAAAGAATCAATTATTGTTCTTTAACTGTTACAAGGTGAGCAACTTTGGTAATCATACCGCGTATAGCAGCGTTATCTTGATGCTCAACTGTTTGATTTAATTTACGTAATCCAAGCGCTGTAACTGTTGCGCGTTGGTCTTCTGGGCGACCAATTACGCTGCGAGTGAGGGTAACTAATAGTTTATTTGCCATTTGATTTCCCTCCTTACCCTAGTAGTTCTTCTACTGATTTTCCACGTAATTTCGCTACGTCTTCAGCACGTTTTAATTGTTTTAATCCATCGATGGTTGCGCGAACCATGTTAATTGGTGTGTTAGTACCAAGAGATTTTGAAAGGATATCCTGTACCCCGCCTAACTCTAGAACCGCACGTACTGGGCCTCCTGCGATTACTCCTGTACCTTCAGAAGCAGGCTTTAAAAGGATTTCACCAGCACCGAAACGACCAATTACTTGGTGAGGAACAGTTGTTCCAACCATTGGTACTTCGACTAAGTTTTTCTTTGCGTCTTCGATAGCTTTGCGAATTGCATCAGGTACTTCTTGAGCTTTACCAGTACCGAAACCAACATGACCGTTTTTATCGCCAACTACTACAAGAGCAGAGAAGCGGAAGCGACGACCACCCTTAACAACTTTCGCAACACGGTTAACCGTTACAACGCGTTCTTCTAGTTCAAGTTTGTTTGGATCAATACGACGAATCATTATGTGTCCCTCCTTTGTCTATTAAAATTGTAAGCCGTTTTCGCGTGCAGCATCAGCTAATGCTTGAATGCGTCCATGGTATAAGTATCCTCCACGGTCAAATACAACTGAAGAGATACCTTTTTCTACCGCACGCTTAGCGACTAATTCACCGACCAACTTTGCAGCTTCAACATTGCTTGAAGATTCAAGGTTGAATTCTTTATCCATAGTAGAAGCACTTGCTAAAGTAACTCCACTCATGTCATCGATTAATTGAGCATAAATATGCTTATTTGAACGAAACACGTTTAGACGTGGACGAGCTGCAGTACCGCTAAGTTTCGCACGAACACGAGCATGTCTTTTCTTGCGAGTAGCGTTTTTATCCTGCTTCGTAATCATTTACGTCACTCCTTTCGTTTACCTACGCGGCATTACTTACCTGTTTTACCTTCTTTACGACGAACAAATTCGCCTTCGTAACGGATTCCTTTACCTTTATAAGGCTCTGGAGGACGAACTTGACGGATATTGGCAGCTAATGCGCCAACGCGTTCTTTGTCCGTACCTTTTACCGTGATCTTTGTATTAGCAGGTACTTCGATTTCAATACCAGCTTCTGGTTCAATTTCAACCGGATGAGAGTATCCAACGTTTAATACAAGTTTAGTACCTTGCTTTTGTGCACGGTAACCAACCCCGATTAACTCAAGCTTTCTTTCGAAACCTGCAGAAACACCTTCAACCATGTTCGCGATAACCGCACGAGTTGTTCCGTGCAACGCGCGGTGTTCTTTCGCATCAGATGGACGAGTGATTGTAACAAGATTCTCTTCAACTTTAATTTCGATATCAGGATTAAAAGAGCGAGAAAGTTCTCCTTTAGGTCCTTTAACAGTAACGGTATTTTGGTTTAAAGTAACCGTAACACCTGCTGGAATTTCAATAGGTTTTTTTCCTACGCGAGACATTTAGTGCACCTCCATTCATTCAGAAACTATATTACCAAACGTAAGCTAATACTTCTCCGCCAACTTGTTTAGCACGAGCTTCTTTGTCAGTTATAACACCTTGTGATGTTGATACTAATGCAATACCTAATCCATTAAGAACACGTGGTACTTCATTGGATTTTGCATAAACACGAAGTCCAGGCTTGCTTATACGCTTTAGACCAGTAATTACACGTTCGTTATTAGAACCGTACTTTAAGAAGATACGGATGATACCTTGTTTGTTATCCTCGATAAATTCAACGTCACGTACGAAACCTTCGCGCTTTAAGATCTCAGCGATTTCTTTTTTGATATTAGAAGCAGGCACTTCTAACTTTTCGTGACGCACCATGTTCGCATTACGAATGCGAGTAAGCAAATCAGCAATTGGATCTGTCATGACCATTATTTTTACCTCCTTCCCAGACTTGGGTTTTACCAGCTAGCTTTTTTGACACCAGGAATTTGTCCTTTGTATGCTAATTCACGGAAACAAATACGGCAAAGCTTAAATTTACGGTATACAGAGTGTGGACGGCCGCAACGTTCACAGCGTGTGTACTCTTGTACTGCATATTTAGGCGTGCGTTTTTGTTTCGCAATCATTGACTTTTTAGCCACATTTTCGCCTCCCTTATTTAGCGATTACTTTTGGAATGGCATTCCAAATTGAGTTAACAGTTCACGAGCTTCTTCATCAGTGTTAGCAGTCGTTACGATAACGATATCCATACCACGAACCTTGCTTACTTTATCGTAATCAATTTCAGGGAAGATTAATTGTTCTTTAACACCCAAAGTATAGTTACCGCGACCATCGAATGCTTTCTTAGAAACACCACGGAAGTCACGTACACGAGGTAAAGAAACGGAAACTAATTTATCCAAGAATTCGTACATGCGCTCACCGCGAAGTGTAACTTTCGCTCCGATCGGCATACCTTCACGAAGACGGAAACCAGCGATTGATTTTTTCGCACGTGTTACAACAGGCTTTTGACCAGTGATTGTAGTTAGTTCTTCAACAGCATTATCTAATGCTTTAGCGTTTGCAACTGCATCACCAACACCCATGTTTATAACGATTTTTTCAAGCTTAGGCACTTGCATAATTGTTTTATAATTGAACTTGCTCATTAGAGCAGGAGTAACTTCTTTTACAAATTTTTCTTTTAGGCGGTTCATTCATTGTACCTCCCTTCTTATTTAAACTATTTATCTAATACTTCACCGGATTTTGCTACGCGTACTTTTTTGCCATCAACCGTTGTGTAACCTACACGAGTTGGGTTACCAGTTTTAGGATCGATAGGCATAACGTTTGATACATGAATTGGTGCCTCAAAGCTCATGATTCCGCCTTGTGGATTCACTTGAGAAGGCTTAGCGTGTTTTTTTACAATATTAACACCTTCTACTAGTACACGGTTTTCTTTAGGATAAGCAGCTAGGATAGTTCCTGTTTTGCCTTTATCCTTACCGGAGATGACTCTTACCTTGTCACCCTTTTTAACATGCATCTGTGCGCACCTCCTTAAAGGCATTTAAATTTAAAATTATAGTACTTCTGGAGCCAAAGAAACGATTTTCATGAAGTTGTTATCGCGAAGTTCGCGGGCAACTGGTCCGAAGATACGAGTTCCACGTGGGCTCTTGTCATCTTTGATAATTACACATGCGTTTTCATCAAAACGGATGTAAGATCCATCAGGACGACGCGCACCGCTCTTAGTACGAACGATAACAGCTTTTACAACGTCACCTTTTTTAACAACGCCACCTGGTGTTGCTTGTTTTACTGTACATACGATAACATCACCGATACCAGCTGTTTTGCGGCCAGAACCACCAAGAACTTTAATAGTAAGTACTTCACGTGCACCAGAGTTATCAGCAACTTTTAAACGTGATTCTTGTTGAATCATTTGTGTAACCTCCCTTCGGAATAGAGACTAATCCGAACAATTAAATAATAACTGCTTTTTCAGTAACTTCAACTAAACGGAAGCGTTTTGTAGCTGAAAGCGGGCGAGTTTCCATAATGCGTACGATGTCGCCGACTTTTGCTTGGTTTTGCTCATCATGAGCCTTAAACTTTTTAGAGTATTTAACGCGTTTACCATAAAGAGGATGCTTCTTGTATGTTTCGACTAGAACCGTAATGGTTTTATCCATTTTGTCAGAAACTACGCGCCCAGTGTAAACTTTGCGTTGGTTGCGTTCACTCATCGTGTGAACCTCCTCTCATTATTACTTGCTAAAGTTGATTTCTCTCTCACGAATCACAGTTTTCATGCGAGCAATCGCTTTGCGTACTTCACGAATGCGAGCTGTATTTTCAAGTTGGCCAGTCGCTAATTGGAAGCGAAGGTTGAAAAGCTCTTCTTTTAATGATTTTACTTTTTGTTCAATTTCGGCAGTGGTTAATTCTTTAATTTCATTAGCTCTCATTTGATTCACCACCAATTTCTTCACGTTTTACAAACTTACATTTTACAGGAAGTTTGTGCATAGCAAGACGAAGTGCTTCACGTGCGATTTCTTCAGAAACACCCGCGATTTCGAACATTACTTTTCCTGGTTTAACAACAGCTACCCAACCTTCAGGTGCCCCTTTACCAGAACCCATCCGCACTTCAAGAGGCTTTGCAGTATATGGCTTATGTGGGAAAATCTTGATCCACACTTTACCGCCACGTTTCATGTAACGTGTCATTGCAATACGAGCCGCTTCAATTTGACGGTTTGTAATCCAAGAAGCTTCCATTGCTTGTAAGCCGAATTCACCGAAAGTTACCTCAGTACCGCCTTTTGCGTTTCCACGCATTTTCCCGCGGTGTTGACGGCGATATTTTACGCGTTTAGGCAATAACATATTATTTGCCTCCTTCCACAGTTTTCTTCTTAGTAGGAAGGACTTCTCCACGATAGATCCATACTTTTACGCCAAGCTTACCGTAAGTTGTGTCAGCTTCAGCTGTAGCGTAGTCAATGTCTGCGCGAAGTGTATGAAGTGGAACAGTTCCTTCGCTGTAGTGTTCTGAACGAGCGATATCTGCGCCGCCAAGACGACCTGATACCATTGTTTTAATACCTTTAGCACCTGCACGCATTGCACGTTGAATAGCTTGCTTTTGTGCACGACGGAAAGATACACGGTTTTCTAATTGACGAGCAATATTTTCTGCAACAAGTTTAGCGTCAACGTCAGCTCTCTTGATTTCAAGGATGTTGATATGAACACGCTTGCCAGTTAATTGATTTAAAGCTTTACGAAGTGCTTCAACTTCCGTACCGCCTTTACCGATAACCATACCAGGCTTCGCAGTGTGAACTGTTACATTCACGCGGTTAGCAGCACGTTCGATTTCTACTTTAGAAACAGAAGCATCTTTTAAACGTTTCGTGATATACTCACGAACTTTAAGGTCTTCGTGTAAAAGATCAGCAAAGTCTTTGCCTGCGTACCATTTAGACTCCCAATCACGGATGATTCCAATACGCAAACCGACTGGATTTACTTTTTGACCCACTGATTATCCCTCCTTCTTTTCTGATAGAACGATTGTGATGTGGCTAGTGCGCTTATTGATTTGGCTTGCACGGCCCATTGCGCGAGGACGGAAACGTTTTAAGGTTGGTCCTTCGTCAACGAAAGCTTGAGTTACAACCAAGCTATTAATATCCATTTCATAGTTGTGCTCGGCATTTGCCATAGCAGACTTTAATACTTTCTCTACGACTGGAGAAGCAGCCTTAGGAGTGTGATTTAAAATCGCCACCGCTTCACCAACTTGCTTACCTCGGATTAAATCTACGACTAAACGAGCTTTACGAGGAGCAATACGAACTGTTCTTGCAACAGCTTTAGCTTGCATTTGGATGCCCTCCTCTCTTAACGTCTTGTTTTCTTATCATCATTACCATGGCCTTTGTAAGCACGAGTTGGAGCGAATTCTCCAAGCTTGTGACCTACCATGTCTTCGGTAACATATACAGGCACATGTTTGCGACCATCATAAACAGCGATTGTGTGGCCGATAAATTGTGGGAAGATCGTAGAACGACGAGACCAAGTTTTTACAACTTGCTTACTTTCAGTTTCATTTAACTTTTCGATCTTTACCATTAAATGATCATCTACAAATGGTCCTTTTTTTAAGCTGCGACCCATGGATGAACCTCCCTTCGTGATTGTTCTACGGTTCGTTCTGTGAACCGTAGTTCAACCCCGTTATTTTTTACGACGACGTACGATAAACTTGTCGGATTTGTTCTTTTTCTTACGTGTTTTGTATCCAAGAGTTGGTTTGCCCCAAGGAGACATTGGTGATTTACGTCCGATTGGTGAACGTCCTTCACCACCACCGTGTGGGTGATCGTTAGGGTTCATAACAGATCCACGAACAGTTGGGCGCTTGCCTAACCAACGAGAACGACCTGCTTTACCAATGTTGATAAGTTCGTGTTGTTCGTTTCCTACTTGACCGATAGAAGCGCGGCATTCTGAAAGAATCATACGGACTTCACCAGAAGTTAAACGTACTAATACGTATTTGCCTTCTTTACCAAGCACCTGTGCAGAAGTACCTGCAGAACGAACCAATTGTCCGCCTTTACCAGGCTTTAATTCGATGTTGTGTACCACTGTACCAACAGGAATATTTGCTAGTGGAAGTGCGTTACCCACTTTAATGTCTGCTTCAGGACCAGACATTACTTCCATGCCAACTTCTAAGTTTTTAGGAGCTAAGATATAACGCTTTTCTCCATCAACATAATTAATTAATGCAATATTTGCAGAACGGTTTGGATCGTACTCGATAGTGGCAACGCGTCCTGGAATGCCATCTTTGTTACGTTTAAAGTCGATTAAACGATATTGACGCTTATGACCGCCACCTTGATGACGAACAGTTAACTTACCTTGGTTATTACGGCCGCCTTTTCTCTTTAATGGAGCTAATAGAGATTTTTCTGGAGTGCTAGTAGTGATTTCAGCGAAATCAGATACTGTCATTCCGCGACGACCATTAGAGGTAGGTTTGTACTTTTTAATCGCCATTTTATTTCCCTCCTCTTACATGTAGTTTCTTATGCTTCAAAGAATTCGATTTCTTTGCTGTCAGCAGATAATTTTACAATTGCTTTACGACGTTTGTTTGTGTAACCACCGAATTTACCCATACGCTTAAATTTACCTTTATAGTTCATGATGTTTACTTTCTCAACATCAACGCCAAAGATTTCTTCAATTGCATCTTTAACTTGAGTTTTGTTAGCTCTAACATCAACTTCAAATGTATATTTTTTCTCAGCCATTAGGTCAGTAGAACGTTCAGTGATAACGGGGCGCTTAATGATATCGCGTGCATCCATTATGCAAGCACCTCCTCTACTTTTTCAACTGCAGCTTTCGTCATGATTAACTTATCATGATTTACTACATCTAAAACGTTGATTCCATCAGCTGTTACAACAGTAACTCCCGGGATGTTACGAGCAGATAATGCTACGTTCTCATCGAGATCAGCAGTTACGATAAGAGCCTTCTTCTCAACTGAAAGGCCGCCTAGTACAGCTTTGAATTCTTTTGTTTTTGGTGCTTCGAAAGCTAAGTTTTCAAGTACTAAGATATTTTCTTCTAACACTTTAGATGAAAGTGCAGATTTAATAGCTAAACGACGAACTTTCTTCGGTAACTTGTAGCTGTAGCTACGTGGAGTTGGTCCGAATACAGTTCCACCTCCGCGCCATTGTGGAGAACGAATTGACCCTTGACGAGCACGGCCAGTTCCTTTTTGACGCCATGGTTTACGTCCACCGCCTGCTACCTCAGAACGAATTTTTGTTTTATGAGTTCCTTGACGTAAAGAAGCTCTTTGCATAACAATCGCTTCGAATAATACGTGTTGGTTAGGCTCGATACCAAATACTGATTCATTAAGTTCGATTTCACCAACTTGTGAGCCGTTTTGGTTAAATAATGAAACTTTAGGCATTCCTATGTTCCTCCTTTCTTGTGAAGATATTACGCTTTAACCGCACCTTGAATTTTTAATAATGCTTTTTTAGGTCCTGGAACATTACCTTTGATTAAAAGTAAGTTACGTTCAGCATCAACCTTGATGATTTCAAGATTTTGAACTGTTACTTGTTCTCCACCCATACGTCCTGGTAATAATTTACCTTTGAATACACGGTTTGGAGCAACAGGTCCCATTGAACCTGGACGACGGTGATAACGAGAACCGTGAGCCATAGGGCCGCGAGATTGTCCGTGGCGCTTAATAACACCTTGGAAACCTTTACCTTTTGAGATTCCTGTTACATCTACTACATCGCCTGCAGCGAAAATATCAACTTTGACTTCCTGACCAACTTCATACCCTGCTGCGTCAGCTCCGCGGAATTCGCGAATGAAGCGCTTAGGAGCAGTATTTGCCTTAGCAACGTGTCCTTTTTCAGGTTTGTTAGCTAACTTCTCACGCTTATCTTCAAAACCAACTTGAATAGCTTCGTAACCGTCGCTTTCAACTGATTTCTTTTGAAGAACTACGTTTGCAGCAGCTTCAACTACAGTAACTGGGATTAAATTGCCGTTTTCAGCGAATACTTGAGTCATACCAATCTTTCTTCCTAAGATTCCTTTGGTCATTTAAGTCACACCTCCTAAAGAATTGTTAATTTATTTTACATTAAAGTTTAATTTCGATATCAACACCAGATGGTAAGTCTAAACGCATTAACGCATCAACTGTTTGTGGAGTTGGGTTTACGATGTCGATTAGACGCTTATGAGTACGCATTTCAAACTGCTCACGAGAATCTTTGTACTTATGAACCGCACGAAGGATCGTGTAAACAGATTTTTCAGTTGGAAGCGGGATTGGACCAGAAACTGCCGCACCTGAACGTTTTGCTGTTTCTACGATTTTTTCTGCCGATTGATCAAGAATTCTGTGATCATAAGCTTTTAAACGGATACGAATCTTTTGTTTTGCCATTATTTTCCCTCCTTTATCGCCTATTTTTTAAATAGACATTTCTCAGTGAAAATTTCCCACACACTCGCCATGGCAAAGCGGCCGGGTGTGTCAGCAACCTTCCACATCATCGCAGTCAAAGACCAACATTGTCTATTATACATAAAACATAAAGCAAAAGCAACATTTTTTGTTTATTTCTTTTAGGCTTTATGTCCAGCACACTTTTACTATTATAATAGCGTGTATTTGCATTTTCAATAGTAAAAGTAATTCTCCAGAAATAACCTATTTATACGCTTAACTGTTTGAAAAATTAAAAAACATTATATAATAGAAGAAACTTGTTCAGCTGATCGGAAATATACATTAAATAAGAAGTTAAAAAAAAGCAGATGGATTGTTATCCATCTGCTTTTTATATTAGTAGTAAAGACTACTCGATGATTTTAGCAACTGAACCAGCGCCTACAGTACGTCCGCCTTCACGGATAGAGAACTTAGTTCCTTCTTCTACCGCAACTGGAGCGATTAGTTCAACAGTCATTTCGATGTTATCTCCAGGCATTACCATTTCTACGCCTTCTGGAAGATTACAGATGCCTGTAATGTCAGAAGTACGGAAATAGAATTGTGGACGATAGTTTGTGAAGAATGGAGTATGACGTCCACCTTCTTCTTTAGATAATACGTAAACTTGAGCAGTAAACTTAGTGTGTGGATTGATAGTTTTTGGCTTAGCCAAAACTTGTCCACGCTCGATGTCTTCACGTGCAACACCACGAAGAAGTGCACCGATGTTGTCTCCAGCTTCTGCATAGTCAAGAAGCTTACGGAACATTTCTACACCTGTTACAGTAGTAGATTTTGGCTCTTCAGTGAAACCAACGATTTCAACTACGTCACCAACTTTAACTACACCACGCTCAACACGTCCTGTAGCAACAGTACCACGACCAGTGATTGAGAATACGTCCTCAACTGGCATCATGAATGGCTTTTCAGTATCACGTTGCGGAGTTGGGATATATTCATCTACAGCTGTCATAAGTTCATAGATTTTTTCTTCCCAAGCAGCATCGCCTTCTAATGCTTTAAGAGCAGAACCTTTAATTACTGGAGTGTCATCACCAGGGAATTCGTATTCAGAAAGAAGGTCACGAATTTCCATTTCTACTAATTCAAGTAGTTCTTCATCGTCAACCATGTCACACTTGTTCATGAATACAACAAGGTAAGGTACGCCTACCTGACGAGAAAGAAGAATGTGTTCACGAGTTTGTGGCATTGGGCCATCAGTTGCAGAAACAACTAGGATACCGCCGTCCATTTGCGCAGCACCAGTGATCATGTTTTTAACATAGTCAGCGTGTCCTGGGCAGTCAACGTGTGCATAGTGACGATTGTCAGTTTCATACTCAACGTGCGCAGTAGAGATTGTGATACCACGTTCTCTTTCTTCTGGAGCACCGTCGATTTGATCATATGCACGTGCTTCTGCTTTACCAGTCTTAGCAAGAACAGAAGTGATAGCAGCAGTTAAAGTTGTTTTTCCGTGGTCAACGTGACCAATTGTACCAATGTTAACGTGTGGCTTAGAGCGGTCAAATTTAGCTTTACCCATTAGTGGATTTCCTCCTTTAATATAAAGAAATTAAGTATATTTATATGGAAACTGTAAAGTGGTTGTTCCAATTTCACAGTTTCCATTGTTACATAAGTAGTTATACTTTAATAACAGGTGAAAATCAATTATTCACCTTTATTTTTTTTGATGATTTCTTCAGAAACTGACTTCGGTACTTCTTCATAGTGATCAAAGTGCATAGAGAATACTCCACGACCTTGTGTACTTGAACGAAGTGCTGTTGCATAACCAAACATTTCTGAAAGTGGAACCATCGCACGTACAACTTGTGCATTACCACGTGCTTCCATACCTTCAACACGGCCGCGACGTGCAGTGATTTGTCCCATGATATCACCTAGATATTCTTCAGGGATTACAACTTCAACCCTCATCATAGGTTCAAGGATAACAGGACTACACTTAGACGCAGCATTTTTAAGTGCCATTGAAGCAGCAATCTTAAACGCCATTTCAGAAGAGTCAACATCATGGTAAGAACCGTCGAATAATCTTGCTTTAATATCAACTAAAGGATAACCGGCAAGAACACCGCGATCTAACGCATCTTCAAGACCAGCTTGTACCGCAGGAATGTATTCACGAGGAACGACACCACCGACAATACCGTTTTCGAATTCGAATCCTTTTCCTTCTTCGTTAGGAGAGAATTCGATCCAAACGTGACCATATTGACCACGACCACCAGATTGACGTGCAAACTTACCTTCAACTTGAGCAGAAGCACGGAAAGTTTCACGGTAAGCAACCTGAGGCGCACCTACGTTAGCTTCAACTTTGAATTCACGACGCATACGGTCAACGATGATATCAAGGTGAAGCTCACCCATACCAGCGATGATTACCTGTCCAGTTTCCTGGTCAGTGTGCGCACGGAATGTTGGATCTTCTTCTTGAAGCTTCTGCAATGCAGTTGTCATTTTGTCTTGGTCTGCTTTTGATTTTGGTTCAACAGAAAGTTGAATTACTGGCTCTGGGAATTGCATAGACTCTAGGATAACAAGGTTTTTGTCGTCACATAGAGTATCACCAGTAGTTGTATCTTTCAAACCTACAGCTGCAGCAATGTCACCTGCATAAACCTTAGAGATTTCTTGACGGCTGTTTGCGTGCATTTGCAGGATACGTCCGATACGTTCACGTTTTCCTTTAGTTGAGTTCTGAACATAAGAGCCAGACTCTAAAGTACCAGAGTAAACGCGGAAGAACGTTAATTTACCAACATAAGGGTCAGTCATAACTTTGAACGCAAGAGCAGCGAATGGCTCTTCGTCACTTGAATGACGTTCAATAACTTCTTCTTCATCATCCACTGCATGTCCTTTAATCGCAGGTACATCTAATGGAGATGGAAGGTAGTCAATGACCGCATCCAACATAAGCTGAACACCTTTATTTTTGAATGCTGAACCACAGATTACAGGATAGAATTCTACATTAACAGTACCTTTACGAATCGCTGCTTTCAGCTCTTCTTTAGTGATTTCTTCACCGCCAAGGTATTTTTCCATTAACTCTTCATCAAGTTCTGCTACCGCTTCTACTAACTTTTCACGGTACTCTTCAGCTTGTGCTTTGTATTCTTCAGGAATCTCACGTACTTCAATATCAGTACCTAAGTCATTTCCGTAGAATACGGCATTCATTTCCACAAGGTCAATGATTGCTTCAAATTGGTCTTCAGAACCGATTGGTAACTGAATTGGATGCGCGTTCGCTTGAAGGCGATCGTGGATAGTTCCTACAGAATATAGGAAATCCGCACCAATTTTGTCCATTTTGTTAACAAATACTACACGTGGTACACCGTATGTTGTTGCTTGGCGCCAAACCGTTTCGGTTTGAGGCTCAACACCAGACTGTGCATCAAGTACAGCTACTGCACCATCAAGTACACGAAGGGAACGTTCAACTTCAACTGTGAAGTCTACGTGTCCTGGTGTATCGATGATGTTAACACGATGGCCTTTCCATTGTGCAGTTGTTGCTGCGGAAGTAATCGTGATTCCGCGCTCTTGTTCTTGCTCCATCCAGTCCATCTGAGAAGCACCTTCATGAGTTTCACCGATCTTATGGATACGGCCAGTGTAATAAAGGACACGCTCAGTGGTAGTCGTTTTACCGGCATCGATGTGTGCCATGATGCCGATATTACGAGTGTTTGCCAAGGAGAACTCTCTTGCCATTGGGTCTTTCTCCTTCCTAGTTTGAAAGTTTTTATATTGAAGGTTAAATTACCAACGATAGTGAGCAAACGCTTTGTTTGCTTCTGCCATTTTGTGAGTATCTTCACGCTTTTTAACAGATGCACCAGAATTGTTAGCAGCATCCATGATTTCGTTAGCTAAACGCTCTTCCATTGTTTTTTCACCGCGAAGACGCGCATAGTTTACTAACCAGCGTAGACCAAGAGTTGTACGGCGGTCTGGACGCACCTCAACTGGTACTTGGTAGTTAGCTCCACCTACACGGCGTGCTCTAACCTCAAGAACAGGCATGATGTTTTTCATAGCTGCTTCAAACACTTCCATTGGCTCTTTACCGCTACGTTCGCGGATTGTTTCAAACGCAGAGTAAAGAATTTCTTGAGATTTTCCTCTTTTACCGTCAATCATCATTTTGTTGATTAAACGAGTAACTAACTTAGAATTGTATAACGGATCAGGTAAAACGTCTCTTTTTGCTACAGGACCTTTACGTGGCATTATTTTTCCTCCTTTCAAAGAAGCTTTTTAATTTATGTCAGTCTTATTTTTTTGCTGCTTTAGGACGCTTAGTACCGTATTTTGAACGACCTTGCATACGGTTGTTTACACCAGCTGTATCAAGCGCTCCACGTACGATGTGATAACGTACCCCTGGTAAGTCCTTTACACGTCCTCCACGGATAAGAACAACACTGTGCTCTTGAAGGTTGTGACCAATACCAGGAATGTATGCTGTCACCTCAATACCATTTGTCAAACGTACACGTGCATATTTACGTAACGCTGAGTTTGGTTTCTTTGGAGTCATTGTACCAACACGAGTACATACTCCGCGTTTTTGTGGTGAAGATACATTTGTTTGAGATTTTTTGAAGCTGTTGTAACCTTTATTTAGCGCAGGAGACT
This sequence comes from Neobacillus sp. Marseille-Q6967, assembly GCF_946151075.1. Taxonomy (GTDB): domain Bacteria; phylum Bacillota; class Bacilli; order Bacillales; family Cytobacillaceae; genus Neobacillus. The sequence continues at coordinate 932,010 of NZ_CAMGZB010000001.1, forward strand.
TCGACTTTTCAGTGATAGCTTGACGAGGCTTGCGCACTAATTGGTTAATAGTAGGCATGTTACTTTTCCTCCCTTCATTATTTGTAAGTCCACACATCCAGGTGGTTCATTTTTTTGCAAAAACAAAGTTTTTGCAGACTACTCTATCTACAAAAACAGTTTTTAACGGATAATAGCTACAGTAGAAGCACCAACTTCAATTCCACATGTTTTCCCAAGTTTTTTCATTGAGTCAACATAGATAATTGGGACGTTAGATTGCAGAGCTTGATTTACGACACTCTGTGTTACTTTCGTATCAGCATCGCTGGCAACGATCAATTCTCTTGCGGTTCCATCCTTAAGTGCTTTAACTGTTTGTTTCGTTCCTATAACTACTTTACTAGCATGTAATACTTTTTCATAAGACATTTTTAAATATCCTCCAAAGTATTCGGTGAATAGGAGCACCTTTGATATAGTACCATCATATAAAATAGATGTCAACAAAACTTCTAAAATAATTTTATAGCTTTTCTTTAAAAGCGGTACTCGTTTAAGAACGAGTACCGCATATATTATACTTTTTAATCAATTGTTACCGTTTCTTCGGAAGTTGTATCTCTTAAAACAGGTTCTGCTTTGCGGTAGCGCTGCATACCTGTTCCGGCAGGAACTAACTTACCGATGATAACATTTTCTTTCAAGCCGAGTAATTCATCACGCTTGCCTTTGATGGCAGCGTCTGTTAGTACTCTGGTTGTTTCTTGGAAAGATGCTGCAGATAGGAAGGAATCAGTTTCAAGTGACGCTTTTGTAATACCAAGTAATACTGGACGTCCTGTAGCAGGTAATTTTCCACTTAGTAATGCCTTTTCGTTGGCATCCGTAAACTGGTGGATATCAAGAAGTGTGCCTGGAAGAACATCCGTTTCACCCGCATCACTTACGCGAATCTTACGCATCATTTGACGTACCATTACCTCTACGTGTTTATCGCCAATTTCTACCCCTTGCATACGATATACTTTTTGTACTTCGCGGAGCAAGTATTCCTGTACAGCATTCACATCTTTAACCTTGATTAATTCTTTAGGGTCAATCGATCCTTCAGTTAATTCTTGACCAATCTCTACTTGGTCATTAATAGCTACTTTCAAGCGGGCAGTATATGGAGCTGTGTAAGTACGTGATTCCACTTCACCTTGTACGACAATTTCATGCTGGCGGTCACGGCCTTCATTAATACCAACAACAACGCCATCAATTTCAGAGATAACCGCTTGCCCTTTAGGATTACGTGCTTCAAAGATCTCTTGAATACGCGGTAAACCTTGAGTGATATCGTCACCCGCAACACCGCCCGTATGGAACGTACGCATCGTTAACTGTGTACCCGGCTCACCGATGGATTGTGCAGCAATAATACCAACTGCTTCACCCACTTCAACCTCTTGGCCAGTTGCCAGATTACGGCCGTAACATTTTTTACATACGCCATGACGAGTATTACATGTGAACGCGGAGCGGATCTTCACTTCTTCGATACCAGCATTAACAATTGTTTCTGCTAAATCTTCTGTAATCAGGCCATTAGCTGGAACAAGCACTTCATTTGTTTCAGGGTGTTTAATACCATTACGCGCATAACGGCCGATTAAACGTTCCTCTAAAGATTCGATTACTTCCGTACCATCCTTCAATGAACGGATTAATAAACCTCTGTCTGTTCCGCAGTCATCTTCACGGACAATAACGTCTTGAGCAACGTCAACCAGACGGCGCGTTAGGTAACCTGAGTCAGCAGTTTTTAAGGCTGTATCTGCAAGACCTTTACGTGCACCGTGAGTAGAGATGAAGTACTCTAATACCGTTAATCCTTCACGGAAACTTGACTTGATTGGTAATTCGATAATACGTCCAGCCGGGTTGGCCATCAAGCCGCGCATACCTGCTAACTGTGTAAAGTTAGAGGCGTTACCACGGGCACCGGAATCACTCATCATGAAGATTGGGTTAGTCTTATTCAAGGACTTCATTAGTTTCCCTTGAATCGTATCTTTCGCTTCACTCCAAATGGCAATAACACGGTCATAACGCTCATCCTCAGTAATTAATCCACGTCTAAATTGCTTCATGACGTTATCTACTTTATTTTGAGCACTCTTAAGGATTTCCTGCTTTTCTCCAAGTACGACGATATCCGCTACACCAACTGTGATACCCGCTTTTGTTGAATATTTGAATCCTAAGTCTTTCATACGGTCAAGCATTTTAGACGTTTCTGTAATTTTGAAACGTTTAAACACTTCTGCAATGATGTTTCCAAGGATTTTCTTTTTAAACGGATCTACCAACGGCATTTCCTTAATTCTGGCTACAACATCTTCACCTTTATCAACGAAATACTTAGCTGGTGTTTCAACTTCAAGGTTGTGCCTTGTAGGTTCATTGATAAACGGGAATGAAGTTGGAAGAATCTCATTAAAAACAAGTTTACCAACAGTCGTAATTAGTAACTTATTGTTTTGTTCTTCTGTAAATGTTTCATTTCCTAAAGAGCCGGCATGAACAGCAACACGAGTGTGCAGATGCACATAACCATTCTGGTAAGCAAGCAACGCTTCATTCGTGTCTTTAAAAATCATACCTTCGCCTACTGCGCCTTCTCTTTCAAGTGTTAGATAATAGTTACCTAGAACCATGTCCTGAGAAGGTGTAACAACCGGTTTACCGTCTTTAGGGTTCAAGATATTTTGTGCAGCAAGCATTAACAGTCTAGCTTCAGCCTGCGCTTCGGATGAAAGTGGTACGTGAACAGCCATTTGGTCACCGTCAAAGTCCGCGTTATATGCTGTACATACTAGCGGGTGAAGGCGGATTGCTCTTCCTTCAACAAGTGTAGGTTCAAATGCCTGGATCCCTAGTCTATGAAGTGTAGGGGCACGGTTTAATAAAACCGGATGCTCACGGATTACATCTTCAAGTACATCCCAAACTTCAGGAGAAACTCTTTCAATCTTACGTTTCGCAGATTTGATATTGTGTGCTAAACCTTTTTCAACTAACTCCTTCATTACAAATGGCTTGAACAATTCAAGAGCCATTTCTTTTGGAAGTCCACACTGATACATTTTTAAGTTAGGACCAACAACGATAACCGAACGTCCGGAATAGTCAACACGCTTACCAAGTAAGTTTTGACGGAAACGTCCTTGCTTACCTTTTAGCATGTGAGAAAGTGATTTTAATGGACGGTTACCAGGACCCGTTACGGGACGGCCGCGGCGTCCGTTATCAATTAATGCGTCTACCGCTTCTTGAAGCATCCGCTTTTCGTTTTGTACGATAATGCTTGGTGCACCAAGATCTAATAAACGTTTTAAACGGTTATTACGGTTAATAACACGACGATATAAATCGTTTAAGTCAGATGTTGCAAATCGACCGCCATCCAGCTGTACCATTGGACGCAGTTCAGGAGGAATGACAGGCAGAACGTCAAGAATCATCCATGAAGGTTCATTACCAGAACCACGGAATGCTTCTAACACTTCAAGGCGTTTAATCGCACGAGTACGTCTCTGACCTTGAGCTGTTTTTAGTTCTTCTTTTAAGATATCTACTTCTTTGTTTAGGTCAATATCTGAAAGAAGCTTTTTAATCGCTTCTGCACCCATCGCAGCTTGGAATTTGTTACCATACTTTTCGCGATATGCGCGGTATTCTTTTTCAGATAATAGTTGCTTCTTATCAAGAGCAGTATCACCAGATTCCGTTACTACATATGACGCAAAGTAGATCACTTCTTCTAGTGCACGTGGAGACATGTCTAATACAAGCCCCATTCTGCTTGGGATTCCTTTAAAGTACCATATATGAGATACAGGAGCTGCAAGTTCAATATGGCCCATTCTTTCACGGCGGACTTTCGCGCGTGTCACTTCAACACCGCATCGGTCACAGACTACACCTTTATAACGGACTCGTTTATATTTTCCGCAATGACATTCCCAGTCTTTTGTTGGACCAAAGATACGTTCACAGAATAAACCATCCTTTTCAGGCTTTAATGTACGATAGTTAATCGTTTCTGGTTTCTTAACTTCTCCAAATGACCATGAACGGATTTTATCTGGTGAAGCAAGACCAATCTTCATATACTCAAAATTGTTAACATCAAGCAAGGGGCCTACCTCCCTTTCGATCTAGACAATCATTAGCTAAAGCGCTGGAAGAGCGCTTTAGCTAAAAAATTATTCCTTTGTACCGACCTTTTCAGATTCAAAGCTTTGTGTTTCTGGAGCAATGTTCAATGTATCGACTTGTTGTATATCATCGTCATCTTCCATATCACGCATTTCAATTTCTTCTTCATCACCTGAAAGGATTTTTACATCCATTCCAAGACTTTGAAGTTCCTTAATTAATACTTTGAATGATTCAGGAACACCTGGTTCCGGTACGTTTTCGCCTTTTACAATGGCTTCATATGTTTTTACACGACCAACAACGTCGTCTGATTTTACGGTTAAAATTTCTTGAAGTGTATATGCTGCACCGTACGCTTCAAGAGCCCACACTTCCATCTCACCAAAACGCTGTCCACCGAACTGCGCTTTACCGCCAAGCGGCTGCTGGGTAACAAGTGAGTAAGGTCCAGTAGAACGGGCGTGAAGTTTATCGTCAACCATGTGTGCAAGTTTAATCATGTACATGACACCTACAGAAACACGGTTATCGAATGGTTCACCTGTACGGCCGTCATAAAGCACCGTTTTCGCGTCACGTGCCATACCAGCTTCTTCAATCGTGCCCCATACATCTTCTTCACGCGCACCATCAAATACTGGTGAAGCAACATGAATGCCAAGTGCTCTTGCAGCCATACCTAAATGAAGCTCCAGCACCTGTCCGATGTTCATACGAGAAGGTACCCCTAATGGGTTCAACATAATGTCTACAGGCGTGCCATCCGGTAAATACGGCATATCTTCTTCCGGTAAGATCCGTGAGATAACCCCTTTGTTACCATGGCGTCCCGCCATCTTGTCACCTTCATGTATTTTACGCTTTTGAACGATATACACACGGACAAGCTGATTCACACCTGGAGGAAGTTCATCGCCATCTTCACGATTAAAGACTTTAACATCGTGAACGATTCCGCCGCCGCCATGTGGTACTCTTAGTGATGTATCTCGTACTTCGCGGGCTTTTTCACCGAAAATGGCGTGAAGTAAGCGTTCCTCAGCCGTTAGTTCTGTTACCCCTTTTGGCGTTACTTTACCAACTAGCAAGTCTCCATCTTTAACCTCTGCACCTGTACGGATAATTCCACGCTCATCTAAATTACGAAGAGCATCTTCACCGACGTTTGGAATATCACGAGTAATTTCTTCCGGCCCAAGCTTTGTATCACGAGATTCGGACTCATATTCTTCAATATGAATAGATGTATAAACATCGTCTTTTACAAGACGTTCACTCATGATGATCGCATCTTCATAGTTGTAACCATCCCAGTTAATAAAGGCAACTAAGACGTTACGTCCAAGGGCTAATTCTCCAAGCTCCATCGAAGGACCGTCGGCAAGAATTTCTCCTTTTGTTACACGGTTGCCAACAGCCACGATTGGACGTTGGTTATAACATGTTCCCTGGTTGGAACGAACAAATTTCAACATACGATACTTATCGAGGTCGCCCTTTACTTCCTGACCATCGACCATTTTAATGCGGCGTACCCAAACTTCGCGAGCTTCAACATGTTCAACAATACCTTCGTGTTTACAAATGACAGCAGCACCTGAGTCCTTACCAGAAACATACTCCATTCCTGTACCAACTCTTGGAGCTTCAGGCTGCAACAGAGGTACTGCTTGACGCTGCATGTTCGCACCCATCAAGGCACGGTTGGAGTCGTCATTTTCAAGGAACGGAATACAAGCTGTCGCAGCAGATACAACCTGTTTTGGTGATACATCCATATAGTCAATACGTTCACGTTTCACTACAGTGTTTTCACCACGGAAACGAGCAACAACGTCTTCATCAAGGAAGGAACCGTCATCACCAAGACGGGAGTTTGCCTGTGCAACTACATAGTTATCTTCTTCATCTGCAGTTAAGTAATCGATACGGCCTGTTACTTTACCTGTATCAGGGTCAACACGGCGGTATGGAGTTTCAATGAACCCAAATCGGTTTACCTTAGCATAAGATGATAATGAGTTAATCAATCCGATGTTTGGACCTTCAGGCGTTTCAATCGGACACATCCGGCCATAATGCGAATAGTGTACGTCACGCACTTCAAATCCAGCACGTTCACGGGTTAATCCACCAGGTCCTAATGCTGAAAGACGACGCTTATGTGTTAATTCCGCAAGCGGATTTGTCTGGTCCATAAATTGAGATAATTGAGAGCTTCCAAAGAACTCTTTAATGGAAGCAATAACAGGACGAATGTTAATTAATTGCTGCGGTGTAATTGTCGCAGTATCCTGGATGGACATTCTTTCACGAACTACACGCTCCATACGGGATAAACCGATACGGAACTGATTTTGCAGCAATTCCCCAACAGAACGTAACCTTCTGTTTCCTAAATGGTCGATATCATCAGTGTCTCCAACCCCATGAAGAAGGTTAAAGAAGTAACTGATTGATGCAATGATATCAGCAGGTGTAATATTCTTAATTGGCTCTGCAACATATGCATTACCTAATACATTGATAACTTTCTCCCCATCTTCGTTCGGAGCGTAAATTTTAATACCTTGAAGAATGGTTTCATCCTCAACTACTCCGCCGACAGGGTTAAAGCCCTTGAAATTGATATTCTTTTCTAATGCAGGAATTATTCGGTCAAGGTTTCTTCGGTCAAGAACCGTTCCTTTTTCCGCAATAATTTCACCTGTTTCTGGATCAACGAGGGATTCAGCCAGACGTTGATTGAAAAGACGGTTTTTAATATGAAGTTTCTTATTAATTTTATAACGACCTACATTCGCAAGGTCATAACGCTTAGGATCAAAGAATCTTGATACTAATAAACTCTTTGCGTTTTCTACGGTCGGAGGCTCACCGGGACGTAAACGCTCATAGATTTCTAGAAGCGCTTTTTCTACTCCCTCAGTGTTGTCCTTTTCTAGAGTATTTCGAATATACTCGTTGTCTCCAATCAATTCGATGATTTCTTGATCAGAGCCGAACCCAAGTGCACGCAAAAGAACCGTAACGGGCAGTTTCCGAGTACGATCTATTCTGACATATACGACATCCTTGGCATCTGTTTCATACTCAAGCCAAGCGCCGCGGTTCGGAATAACAGTCGCCGTAAAACCTTTTTTCCCGTTTTTATCAACTTTTCCACTAAAATATACGCTCGGAGAACGTACTAACTGAGAAACGATAACGCGTTCTGCCCCGTTAATGACAAACGTACCGGTTTCAGTCATAAGTGGGAAGTCACCCATAAAAACATCCTGGTCTTTTACTTCGCCTGTTTCTTTGTTTACAAGACGCACTTTAACACGCAAAGGCGCAGAATATGTAACGTCCCGCTCTTTTGATTCCTCTACGGAATACTTTGGTTCGCCAAGGCTGTAATCAATAAATTCTAGTGATAGGTTACCAGTAAAGTCTTCAATCGGTGAAATATCCTGGAACATTTCACGTAACCCCTCATCAAGAAACCATTGATATGAAGAGGTTTGGATTTCAATAAGATTTGGTAATTCTAAAACTTCACTGATTCGCGCGTAACTTCTTCGTTGGCGGTGTCGTCCATACTGAACTAGTTGACCTGTCAACTGATTCACCCCTCAAATCAAGCGTATTGATAAAAATGTATTTACATCTGCCGCAAGAAAGTGATTCCTTTGCAGCAAACAAAAAGAAAAAGGGTTTTTCGTTAAAAACCACATTTTCACATTTTGACTATTATTTTGTCATCATTTCCGTTTTAATCCAATTTTATACTCTAAAATAAAGTATTTTCAGGAATAATTCGGTAAATATTATGATGGCATTTTATAATGCTATCACAGTGACATTTTCGAGTCAACTATTTTATTGCTCTAATAATAAAATATCCTTTGGACTTATCAATCGTTTCAACTGTGGAAAATAATTGTTTTAACCTTTCAATTGCAGATGGTGCTCCTTGCTTCTTTTGGATTACAATCCAAAGCTCACCTTGAGAGATTAAATGTTCATGGCTTTGTTCAAAAATATCATGAACTGTCTGTTTACCCGCCCGTATAGGAGGATTGGTTAAAATAGCTGAAAAATTTCTTTCTTTTACATTTAGCAAACGATCACTTTCATACACTTCAACATTATGAATTTGATTTTGCTGAGCATTCCCCTTTGCTAATTCGAGTGCCCGCTCATTGACATCAACCATGTGGACAATACGCTTTGGAAAATCCTTCGCAATAGAAAGTCCGATTGGACCGTACCCGCAGCCTACATCAAGAACTGGACCTTCCACATTTGGCATTTCAAAAGCTTCTATTAAAAGGCGTGATCCAAAGTCAACTTCTCCTTTTGAAAAAACGCCAGTATCAGTTTTAAAATGAAACAAATGATTACGAAGGGTGTAGTCCCAATATTTCGGGTCACTTTCAACCTTTTGAGTGCGAGAATAGTAATGTTCAGACATGTAGCAGTCACCTCCTTGAGGAGTGTTAGTTTTGAGGTAATAGAGGAAATAAAAATTTTACAGCGAAAAAAAGCCCGCTTATACAGCGAGCTTTTTTATAGTGTTATTACTTAACTTCAACGTTAGCTCCAACTTCATCAAGCTTAGCTTTGATTTCTTCAGCTTCTTCTTTAGAAATGCCTTCTTTAAGTGGCTTTGGAGTGTTGTCAACAAGATCTTTTGCTTCTTTAAGACCAAGACCTGTGATTTCACGTACAACTTTGATAACTTTGATTTTTTGATCGCCAGCGCCAGCTAGGATTACATCAAATTCAGTTTTTTCTTCAACAGCAGCAGCACCAGCTCCGCCTACCATTGCTACAGGAGCAGCAGCAGTTACGCCGAATTCTTCTTCAATAGCTTTTACTAGATCGTTAAGTTCTAAAACAGTCATATTTTTTACTGCTTCAATGATTTGTTCTTTAGTCATGATTAATTTTCCTCCTTAGTTTTCGTTCAATTAATTTATTCATTACTCGGCGTATTTAATTACGCGCCTTGTTCTTCTTTTTGATCTGCAACTGCTTTTGCAGCAAGAGCAAGATTGCGAATTGGAGCTTGTAGTACGCTGAGTAGCATAGAAAGCAAGCCTTCGCGTGATGGAAGTTCAGCAAGAGCTTTAACCTCTTCAACTGTTGCTACGTTACCTTCGATTACACCAGCTTTTAATTCAAGTGCATCGTGCTTTTTAGCAAAGTCGTTTAAGATTTTTGCAGGTGCTACAACATCATCACTACTGAACGCGATTGCGTTCGGACCAGTTAATGCATCATTTAAACCAGCAAGTTCTACTGCTTCAGCTGCACGGCGAACCATTGAGTTTTTGTAAACCTTGAATTCGATGCCAGCTTCACGAAGTTGCTTACGAAGTTCAGTTACTTCTGCAACTGTAAGTCCACGGTAGTCAACAACAACTGTTGATACACTGTTCTTTAACTTTTCAGCGATTTCGTCAACGATTAATTTCTTTTGTTCAATTGCTGTGCTCATCTTTACACCTCCTGTAGATTCTCTACATTTATACCAGGCAAGTAAAAGCCTCCATATCTAACGCAGACATGGAGGCACGCATACAATAGCTGATCAATACAGCAAATTCTATCGCATTACCTCGGCAGGATGATTAAGCTATAAGCCCCTGCTGTCTACAGTACAAATGTTTATTATTTCAAACAACAAAATATATTTTATCTAAAATATATCAAATTGTCAATTGGTAAAAACCGTATATTATCGAACTGCAACAGAAGAAGGATCAACCTTCACGCCAGGTCCCATAGTTGAAGTAACTGTTACGTTCTTCATGTAAGTACCTTTTGCAGCTGCAGGCTTAACTTTTAACATAGTTTCGAAAACAGTGTTGAAGTTTTCAACAAGCTTTTCGTTTTCGAAAGATGATTTACCGATTGGCACGTGGATGTTTCCAGCTTTGTCAACACGGTATTCAACTTTACCAGCTTTGATTTCGTTAATTGCTCTTGTTACATCAAATGTAACAGTACCAGTTTTAGGGTTTGGCATTAAACCTTTAGGTCCTAATACACGACCAAGTTTACCAACTTCACCCATCATGTCAGGAGTTGCTACGATTACATCAAAGTCAAACCAACCTTGTTGGATTTTGTTGATATATTCTGCGTCACCAACATAATCTGCACCAGCAGCTTCAGCTTCTTTCACTTTTTCACCCTTCGCGAATACTAAAACGCGTTGAGTTTTACCAGTTCCGTTTGGAAGTACTACCGCTCCACGGATTTGCTGGTCAGCTTTCTTAGGATCAACTCCTAAACGGAAAGCTACTTCTAGTGTTGCATCAAATTTTGCAAAGTTTGTTTTCTTTGCAAGCTCAATTGCTTCTGCAATTGGGTAAGCTTTTGTACTGTCTACAAGCTTAGCAGCTTCTACATACTTCTTACCTTTTTTAGCCATTTTATTTCCTCCTCGATTGTGGTTTTAACGGAATAACCTTTAAGCGGAATAACCTCCCACGAATAAGGGTTGCGAGTGAAATATCAGCGTCGCAACCCCCTCATTACAAACAAACAGTTTACATGGATTAGTCTTCGATAACGATACCCATGCTGCGTGCAGTACCTTCAACCATGCGCATTGCTGCTTCAACGCTTGCAGCGTTTAGGTCAGGCATTTTCTGTTCCGCAATCTCGCGTACTGTGTTACGCTTAACTGTTGCTACTTTATTACGGTTTGGCTGGCCTGAACCAGACTGAATTCCAGCTGCTACTTTCAATAGAACGGCAGCAGGAGGAGTTTTCGTAATAAATGTAAATGAACGGTCTTCGAATACCGTGATTTCAACAGGAATGATCAATCCAGCTTGATCTGCTGTACGAGCGTTAAATTCTTTACAGAATCCCATGATGTTAACACCGGCTTGACCTAGTGCAGGACCAACTGGCGGTGCAGGGTTTGCTTTACCTGCAGGAATTTGTAATTTAACAACTTTAATTACTTTTTTAGCCACGAGACACACCTCCTTAAAGTCCGTGATGTGGTAATAGGGGTTTACCCTCCCACTCAACGTAAGTCTTTATATAAACATAAAGAACTAACAAAAGTCTTGTCTCATCAAGAGACATACTGACCTATGAAATATTACCACTTTTTAAAATTGATTTCAAGTTTTTTTACAATATCAGTTTATTTTTCTTTTAGAATCATATCATTATAATTTTTCTATTTGAGTAAATTCCAGTTCTACCGGAGTGTCACGGCCAAACATATTTACAAGAACTTTAAGTTTAGACTTCTCCTTATCCATCTCTTCAACCGTACCGGTAAAGTTTGTAAATGGACCTTCTTTTACCCGAACGGTCTCGCCTAGCTCATAATCCACGTCGATACGTTGTTCATCTACGCCCATACGTTTTAATAGACCAGTAACTTCTTCAGGCAGTAAAGGTGTCGGCTTAGAACCTGATCCAGCTGAACCAACGAAGCCCGTTACACCTGGAGTGTTCCGAACAACATACCAAGAATCGTCTGTCATTACTAATTCAACAAGGACATAACCTGGGAATACTTTACGCTTAACAACTTTTTTCTTACCATTTTTAATTTCAGTTTCTTCTTCTTCAGGCACAACTACACGGAAAATCTTATCTGACATCCCCATCGATTCAACACGCTTTTCTAAGTTGGCCTTTACTTTATTTTCATAACCCGAGTAAGTATGTACAACATACCAGTTCTTTTCCATTCAAGAGGACTAAAACGTCCGTCCCTCCCCATAATATAAATTCAACAACTAAAATCATTTTCCAAGCTAAATACAATTGCTTACATTTTTTCAGACAAATGAAAAAACCCGTTAAACGGGCTTTACATAAAAATTTCCTGTATTATTCACCATTATACCATGAAGTAACGATTATTATTCAAGAATAAGACGAATCAATTTTGAGATCCCTAAGTCTACTACGGCAAAAAATACGGCAAAAAAGGCAACTGTAGATAAAACGGTTATCGTATAGCGTGTTAATTCCTTACGCTTTGGCCAGCTTACCTTTCTCATTTCACGGAAAACATCACTGAAGAATTTCTTTAAGCGCTGCATCTGAGTAACCTCCAACTATCGAATAACATTGCTAGTTTCACTGGATATTATTTTGTTTCTTTGTGGATCATATGGGAATTGCAGGTTTTGCAAAATTTCTTTATTTCCAATCGTTCTGTTTGGGTTCGATTGCCGGCTGTTGTATAGTTTCGAGATCCGCACTCACTACATGCCAAAATTATTTTCTTACTCATTATTCGACACCTTCAATTGTCCATCTTTATATCCATAAAAATGTAACATGACCCCTAATTATTGTCAACCGTCCTTGATAGCGGATTCATTCAAATGACACAATTTCACCTTACAAACTAAATTCCCGTATCTCCAAATATCTCTCCAGTTTTCTTTTCACACGCTGCAAGGCATTGTCTATTGATTTAACGTGTCGGTTTAACTCCTCAGAAATCTCTTGATAGGATTGGCCATCCAAATACAATGCCAAAACTTTCCGTTCTAAATCACTTAATAACTCGGTCATTTTAACTTCAATATGATCATATTCTTCTTGATTAATAATCAATTCTTCCGGGTCAAGTACCTTTGCCCCTGATAAAACATCCATCAGCGTCCGGTCTGATTCTTCGTCATAAATCGGCTTGTCCAATGAAACGTAAGAATTTAATGGGATATGCTTTTGTCTTGTAGCTGTCTTAATAGCAGTTATAATCTGACGGGTTATGCAAAGTTCCGCAAATGCCTTAAATGAAGTGAGCTTGTCCTCTCGGAAGTCTCGAATCGCTTTATAAAGCCCAATCATTCCCTCTTGGACAATATCTTCTTTATCGGCCCCAATTAAAAAGTAGGATCTTGCTTTTGCACGTACAAAATTACGATATTTGTGAATCAAATAATCCAGCGCTTCGCTGTTACCATGATGTACTAAGTCAACGATTTCTTCATCTTCCATAGGCAAAAAATGTTCGTTGTTCTTTAATCCAAATTCCGCACTCACATAGATCCCCCTCCACCGAACAAGCATAGATAATTTTATTATATATTAGGAATTTTTGGAACGTCAACGCTTACTTTTCCCCTCTGCGCCATTTTTCAAAAATTTCTGCCAGTTCGTCACTGATTTGGATTTTGGAGGCTGGACGTTTTTCTTGGATTGTTTTTACCTTTTTCTCGATTCCTTTCTCGATAGAAGACATTTCAATGAGCAGTTCACGCGCAGACTTTCTTAACGCCCCTTGTCCAAAAATAGCCCATTGCTCTGTGTAGTCAGATGTAGCAACATGAATTTGGGTTTTTCGGTTACTCAAACTAATCGCCATCTTTTCAATCCGTTCATCTGCTGTTTCATTTTCTTTCGTAAAAATTACTTCTACTTTATAGTTTTTATATTTTTTCTCAGTGCCTTTTACATAGTGGGCATCAAACACAACAATCACTCGGTATCCCGAATACGCCTGATATTCTGCCATTTTTTCCACTAACAGATCCCGTGCTGCAGGTAAATCACTGTCTTTTAATGCCCTCAGTTCCGGCCAAGCTCCAATGATGTTATAACCGTCGACAAGCAGTATATCCATCATTATCCCTCAAGCGGGTGTCTTTTACGGTAGACCTCATACATTAACAATGCGGCTGCAACAGAAGCATTCAATGATGTAACCTTCCCAGCCATCGGCAGATTGATAAGAAAATCACATTTATCTCTAATAAGCCGCCCCATGCCTTTTCCTTCGCTGCCAATCACAAGGCCAAGCGGCATTGTCCCATCCATTTGACGATAATCCTGCTTCCCTTTTGCATCTGTTCCGGCAATCCACACTCCGCGTTCCTTTAGTTCATCAATGGTTCGCGCCATATTAGTAACCCGGACAACTGGAATATATTCGATAGCACCGGTTGAGGCTTTTGCAACTGTTGCGGTTAAACCAACGGCTCTGCGTTTCGGAATAATAATTCCGTGGGCACCAACGGCATCAGCCGTCCTCATAATAGACCCAAGGTTGTGGGGGTCCTCTATTTCATCAAGTAAAAGTAAGAAAGGAGGTTCATTTTTCTTTTCTGCTGCTGCAAACAAATCATCGATTTCTGCATATTGATACGCAGCAACATAAGCTAGAACTCCTTGATGATTTTCATCAGATATTTGATCAATCTTTTTCTTCGGAACAAATTGAACAAGTACGTTGGCTTCCTTTGCCAAATGAATCAACTGCTGCATTTGCCCGCGCTGGGAGCCTTCAGCAATCAAAATCTTATTAATATCCCTTTCTGATTTAAGGGCTTCGATGACTGGATTTTTTCCAATTATGTATTCTTGGTTCATTGAACAGTTCCTCCTTTCCTTTCTTCAACCATTGAAAATGCCTTTACAATTAGCTCTTCTAATCGTACCTGATTGGCTTTCAGGTATAGATATCCCATTAACGCTTCAAATGCCGTGCTGTACCTGTATGTTTGTACATCTGTATTTTTTGGAACGGTTCCTGATTTGGCATTACGCCCGCGCATCACAACTGCCAGCTCCTCTTCCGTCAGACATTGTTCGTCCATCATTCGAAAAAGGACCTGACACTGTGCTTTGGCAGATACATACCTTGTACCCTCGCGGTGGAGTTGGTGTGGTTTTACTTTGCCGCTTTGCAGGAGATGACGCCTGACATAAACCTCATATATGGCGTCACCCATGTAGGCAAGTGCCAGGCTATTCAATTGTTTTGCATCAATACTTTCTTGATAATCAAGCATGAATTAGCCTCTTTTCCATCTAGTTCCCTGCGGAGTATCTTCTAAAATAATATTCATATCTTTTAATTGGTCTCTTATTTGGTCGGATAATTGGAAGTTACGGTCTTTTCGGGCCTGATTCCGCTTTTCAATTAATGCATCAATTTCTTCATCCAATAATTCTTCTTTTTCAAACGTTAAACCTAGTACTTGGAACAGATCTTCAAATTGTTTTGTAAATTGATCAATAACCCCGACAGATGTATTTTTTTCTAATAAGTAATAATTCGCTAATTTCGATAGCTCAAATAAAACGGATATTGCCTTAGCTGTATTAAAATCATCGTCCATTGCAGTAATGAACTCTTCATGAAGGGCAGAGATTTTATCCAGCCATTCCTGGTTGTTATCGGTTAAATCGGTGCTGGCTTCTTTTCGATGCTGTAAATTTTGATAAGAAGTAGTAATCCGCTCAAATGCCGCCTTCGTACTTTCAAGCAGCTCTTCACTATAGTTTATAGGATTTCGATAATGAACTGACAGCATGAAAAATCTCAATACTTGTGGGTTATGCTTTTTAATAATGTCATGAACTAAGACGAAGTTCCCTAATGATTTAGACATTTTCTCATTGTCAATGTTGATATATCCGTTATGCATCCAATAACGTGAGAAGGTTTTACCAGAAAGCGCCTCCGACTGAGCAATTTCATTTTCATGGTGCGGGAATGTTAAGTCCTGGCCGCCAGCATGAATGTCAATCGTTTCACCTAGATACTTTTTCGCCATCGCGGAGCACTCGATATGCCAGCCCGGCCGACCGATTCCCCATGGACTTTCCCAATAGATTTCTCCTTCTTTTGCCGCTTTCCACAAAGCAAAATCAAGGTCGTCTTGTTTCTTTTCCCCAACTTCAATTCTTGCTCCTACCTGTAAGTCATCGATTGATTGATGGGAGAGCTTTCCGTATTCATCAAATTTTCTTGTCCGGAAATATACATCCCCTTCAGATTCATAGGCATATCCTTTTTCAATGAGCTTCGCAATAAACTCAATGATGATGTCCATACTTTCCATTACCCGTGGATGGATATCTGCTTTTTTGCAGCCAAGGGCTGACACATCTTCAAAATAGGCATTAATGAAACGGTCTGCTATTGTTGGTACATCCTCACCCAGTTGGTTTGCCGCACGGATTAATTTGTCATCTACATCAGTGAAGTTGGAAACATATTGGACATCGTAGCCGCGATACTCTAAATAACGGCGGACTGTGTCAAATACAATCGCAGGACGGGCATTCCCAATATGAATATAATTATAGACAGTTGGACCGCAAACATACATTTTTACCTTTCCTTCTTCAAGAGGGAAAAATTCTTCTTTCTTACGTGTCAATGTGTTATACAGTTGTATGGTCATTCACTTTAGTCCTTTCCTTCTTTAATACTGTTAATTCTTCTCTCATTTGATTTAGTTCAAACTGCATTTCCTTTAACCGATCTGCAATTGGATCTGGCAGATTACAATGGTCAAAGTCTTTATTAATCCTTTTTCCATCCTGGATAACGATCCTTCCCGGCACACCAACAACTGTTGAATTAGCTGGAACTTCCTTTAACACTACTGAACCTGCTCCAATTTTTGAATTTTCTCCAACTGTTATCGAACCCAGTACCTTTGCTCCTGTCGCAATTAAAGCATTATCTTTAATGGTTGGGTGGCGTTTACCTTTTTCTTTCCCCGTTCCACCGAGTGTCACGCCTTGAAATACGGTAACATTATCACCTATTTCACAGGTTTCCCCAATGACCACTCCCATACCATGGTCAATAAAGAATCTCCTGCCTATTTTTGCACCTGGGTGAATTTCAATACCTGTGAAAAACCGGCTGATTTGCGAAATCGATCTGGCTATAAAGAAGAATTTCCTTTTATAGAATGCATGAGCAACCCGGTGTGCCCAAATGGCATGTATCCCCGAGTACGTTAATATCACTTCTAAATAGCTTCTTGCTGCCGGATCTTGTTCAAATACAACCTCAATATCCTCCTTCATCCTTTTGAACATTCCAGTTTCCCCCCTACGGAATAATGTTTAATAAAACCCCTTTGTTTTAAAAAAAATAAAAACGCCTCTGTCTTTACGACAGAGACGCATTGAAAACGTGGTTCCACTCTGATTAGACCGAAAAACTGCTTTTTTAGCAGCTTTAATTGGTCTCACTCTTTCCTGTTAACGGAAGGTTCCGCTCAAGTCTACTCAGGGACATTCCTTTTCGAAATGAGACTCTGAGGTGCATTTTCAAATAGCAGAGGCTTAAACCACTTTCAGCCGGTGATGGTTCTCTCTTTAAAGCATCCTATCCTACTTTTCCTCATCAACACTTTTTCATATCCATTTGTTTTATCTTACTATATTACATTTTCTCCAAAAAGTTAACCAATAAGTTTTTGAATTCGCATTTGAACCTTTGATTTTCCTAACAGCTCAATTGCCTGTGGTAAATCTGGTCCATGTGTCTGGCCTGAAACAGCCGCACGAATTGGCATAAAGAGGTTTTTCCCTTTTTGCCCGGTAGACTTCTGAACCGCCTTCATTGCAGCTTTAATTTCATCAGCTTTAAATTCTATCAGCTTGTCTAGTTCCTCTGAGAATGCCTTGAGTACTTCCGGAACCTGTTCACCTGCTAACACTTCTTTCGCTTCCTCTTCATACTCCGCTTCGTCTTTAAAGAACATTTCCGAAAGCTCAACAATCTCGGCTCCGAAGCTCATTTTTTCCTGCAGAAGACCAACAAGGCCTTTTACCCATTCACGTTGTTCTTCATTCAGATTCTCTGGTACGCGGCCTGCCTTGATTAAATGTGGGAGCGCTAGTTCTAACACACGGTCCACTTCAATTTTCTTCATGTATTGGTTGTTCATCCAAGTAAGCTTTTGCTTATCGAAAAGTGCTGGAGACTTTGAAAGACGATTCGCATCAAAAATCTCGATGAATTCTTCCTTTGTATAAAGCTCCTCTTCCCCCGCCGGCGACCAGCCAAGTAAGGTAATAAAGTTAAACAAGGCTTCAGGAAGGTAACCTAATTCCTCATATTGCTCAATAAATTGAATGATGCTTTCATCACGTTTACTTAATTTTTTCCGGCTTTCGTTGACGATTAACGTCATATGTCCAAATACAGGCGGTTCCCAGCCTAGTGCTTCGTATACCATTAACTGCTTCGGTGTGTTCGAAATATGGTCATCGCCGCGCAGAACATGAGAAATTTTCATTAAATAGTCATCGACGGTAACAGCAAAGTTATAGGTGGGTGTTCCGTCCTTCTTAATGATAACCCAGTCGCCCATTCCTTCTGATTCAAAAGAAACCGAACCCTTTACCATATCATCGAATGTATAGGTTTTTCCTTCGGGAACGAGAATCCGAATGCTTGGCTGGCGGCCCTCTGCCTCTAATTTTGTTCTATCATCAGGGGTTAAATGGCGGCACTTTCCAGTGTAATGAGGAGTTTCTCCCCGCTCTGTCTGTGCTTCCCGCTCCGCTTCAAGTTCTTCTTCCGTACAGTAGCATTTATAAGCCTGTCCGTTTTCCAGCAGTTGATTGTAATAAGTATGGTACATGTCATTTCTTTCTGATTGGCGGTAAGGGCCATATTCTCCGCCAACATCTACGCTCTCATCCCAATCCATACCGAGCCATTTTAAATATTTCAGCTGGCTTTCTTCTCCACCGGCAATGTTTCGTTTTTTATCGGTATCTTCAATTCGGATGATAAATTTTCCGCCTTGATTGCGTGCAAATAAATAATTAAATAAAGCAGTACGGGCATTCCCAATATGTAAATGTCCAGTTGGACTTGGTGCATACCTTACACGAACTTCGTTTGACATAACTATAATGCCTCCTAATAAACCCTATATTTCATCTGATTTATTTTACCATTCTGTAATTAAGCTATAAAGACAATTTAGCGCTTTTTTATTGCTCTTTATAATTCGTCCGTTGATTTCCTCTCCAGGCGCTTCGCTTTCCGCGGGCGGTCCGGGGAGCCTCCTCGGCGCTCCAAGCGCCTGCGGGGTCTCCCCTGCCCCGTAGTCCCGCAGGAGTCTTCGCGCCTTCCGCTACAATCAACTTTGCGGAAAATCAAAAATGAGCTTTATTAGAGCTTTTTTAATAAAACAACTGCTTGAGCTGCGATGCCTTCACCGCGTCCTGTGAAGCCTAGTTTTTCTGTAGTGGTGGCTTTTACATTAATTTGATCAGGCTCGGCCTCAAGTAATTCGGCAATCCGCTCTTTCATCTGCGGGATATACGGGGCCATTTTCGGTTTTTGTGCGATGATAGTACAATCGGCATTAACAAGCTCATAACCCTTTTCCCTCACAAGCTTCCATACATGCTCCATTAGTTTGGCAGAATCTGCATCTTTAAATTCCGGATCCGTATCCGGAAAGTGTCTGCCAATATCACCTTCACCGATCGCTCCAAGGCAGGCATCTGTCACCGTATGCAGAAGTACATCTGCATCCGAATGGCCTAACAGCCCTTTTTCATATGGGATTGTAATTCCGCCGATAATCAACGGCCTTCCCTCCGTTAACTGGTGTACATCAAACCCCTGTCCAATTCGATACATGACTCTAACCTCTTCTTCCACTTTATAAGTTTCTTTTCTTCATGATGGCTTCCGCAAAAAACAAATCTTCCGGAGTCGTTAGTTTTATATTATCGTAATCTCCCTCTACCACTGAAACCGGATAGGAAATCCGCTCAACCAGACTGGAATCGTCTGTCCCCACATATTGATCTTTCTCTGCCTGATCATATGCCTGAAGCAGAAGGGAAATACGAAAAGCTTGTGGGGTTTGAACAGCCCACAAGCTAGATCTTTCGACAGTTTCTTCTACCACAAGATTAGATACCTTTTTCATTGTATCCTTTGCTGGTACCCCGATAATGGCGGCGCCTGTTTCTTGTGCTGTGGCTACTAAACGGTGAATATGTTCCTTTAGGATAAAAGGACGCGCTGCATCATGAACAAGAATAATTCCGTCACCTTTAACAGTTTTCAATGCATTATAAATGCTATCCTGTCGTTCCTTTCCCCCAAGAACTAAGTCCAACACTTTTTTCACCTTATATTTTTTTAATAGAAATCTAAATTCTACTTCATCTTGAGGATGTATGGAAAGGATGATTCCCTTACATAAATCATCCTCTTCAAAAACCTTGATTGTATGGATAAATACAGGTATTCCATTAAGCTCAAGCAGTAGCTTATTTTTCCCTGCCCCCATTCTTTTCCCCTGTCCTGCAGCAGGGAGAATGACTTGGTAAGTCATAAAAAAACCCCTATCTCTGTCTAGCTAAAAAATATATAACAAGTCCATCTATTGATTTAAAAAGAAATATGTTTGACTCGCTATTAATTATAGCGCTTTTTCCAGCAGTTTTGGCTTTGCAAAAATCATCCGGCCAGCCGATGTCTGTAACACACTTGTAACGAGAACATCTATTCTTTTACCAATATACTCCCTGCCTTCTTCCACTACAATCATTGTACCATCATCTAAATAAGCGACACCTTGATGATATTCTTTTCCGTCTTTTATTACCTGAACAGATAGCTCTTCACCAGGTAAAACAACAGGCTTTACTGCATTAGCTAAATCATTAATATTTAATACTGATACGTTCTGCAATTCACATACTTTATTAAGATTAAAATCATTTGTAACAAGCATGCCATTCGTCAGCTTAGCCAATTTCACAAGTTTACTATCGACTTCCTGAATGTCTTCAAAATCACCTTCATATATTTCTACTTTCATAGCCAGCTCTTTTTGAATTCGATTCAAAATATCCAGTCCACGGCGTCCACGGTTTCGCTTAAGTACATCTGAGGAGTCCGCTATATGCTGTAATTCCTCTAGAACAAAGTGAGGGATAACAATCGTACCCTCTAAGAATCCTGTTTGACAAATATCAGCGACCCGTCCATCAATAATCACACTTGTATCAAGGATTTTTAATGAATTACGATCTGGTTTTTCGCCTTCGTTCTCTTCCTCTCCGGACTTTTTCTTATTACGGCTCCCAAATAAATTTAATAATTCATCCCGCTTTTTAAAACCAACCTGAAAGCCGAGATAACCAAACAATAATGTAAGCAAAATAGGGGCGACAGCATTTAATATCGGCACTTGAACAGCATTAAGGGCAAAGCCAATTAAAAAGGCAACCAACAAGCCAAAAATTAACCCAATACTTCCGAAAATAACATCAGTAACGGGGATTTTAACAAGCGAATCTTCAGCCCATTTAACAAAATTTAATACATAATCTACTGCCCAAAAAGAAATAAGATAAAAAATAAGTGCGCCTATAATAGCCACTACATAAGAGTTATTGATGACGGGAATGTCATCCATTTTCATTAAAGTCAGCAACTGCGGAATCAGTAAGATCCCAAGCGTACCTCCTGTGATCAGAAAACATGCTTGAACTATACGTTTTAACATTCCTTCACCTCCTCTACTCATTATAAACATATTCACAAAAATGAAACCTTTGTATAATGATTATTTTCCCCAAATGGAAAATTTCGAATCATAATTAGTCCGAATAAATTTTATTATTTATACTTCATAGGGTAGCACTGGAAAAATTTAGTGTCAAATAAATGAAAATTCCATATTTTAGCATAGCAGAACTGATATTTCAATCGTTTTAAAGCTGTCTTTCTGTGTATAAACGTTCTTTAATTAAACGGAAGCCTTCTTTGATTTTCTTTGCCCGAACTTCGCCAATTCCCTCAACATCATCCAATTCTTCAACAGATGCTGTAAGTACCTTAGGAAGTTCTCCAAAACGATTAATAATATTTTCCACAATAACACCAGGAATCCTTGGAATTTTATTTAAAATCCGGTATCCCCTCGGGCTTTTATTTTCATCTAAATGTACGTAACCTTGATATCCCAGCATTTTTAATAGTACGATATCATCGATTGCTCCGCTGTTAACTGCCGTCTGCATACGCTTTAACACGTCCCGTCCCTTAACATCCCTGTCAAAGGCATAATCTTTAATAATAAGGATCGTCTCTTCCTCTAAGTCCGTCAAAATCTCATTCATTTGCAAACGAATAAGCCTGCCTTCTGTCCCCAATTCATTTAAATAGGTCAGCAGTTCATTTTTAATTTTCAATACCATTTCAAAACGGTGAAGGACAAGAAGAAAATCGTTATATGTAACAGATTCTTCAAACTCCAATATACTTAAATTCGTAATGCTGCGGACAAGCACCGATTTATATTTCTCCAGCATTTGAATGGCTTGATTAGCCTTCGAAAGAATGACAGAAATATCTTTTAACGAATAGCGGAAGTTGCCTTGATATAAGGTAATGACATTTCGTCTCTGTGAAATGGCAATGACGAGGGCTTTGGTTTGCTTTGCTGCCCTTTCGGCTGTACGGTGGCGCATACCGGTCTCTGATACAGGAATGTCTGTGTCTGGGGCTAATTCGGCATTGGCGAAAAGTATTTTATCACCTGATTCATTTAAAATGATTGCTCCATCCATTTTGGCCAGTTCGTAAAGATAACTCGGGGAGAACGAGCAATTGATTTGAAAACCGCCATCAACAATTCCCTTTACCTTCTCATTATATCCAACTACAATCAGCCCGCCTGTGTTGGCTCTTAAGACGTTATCTAATCCTTCACGAAGCGGCGTCCCTGGAGCAATAAATTGCAACACTTCACTTACTGTATACTCCGCGAGTTTTTTCCCTTCCATAAGTTAACCTCCCAATGCTGCTTTTAACGCCTCACCCACCGATGAAACACCGATGAGCTCCACTCCTTTGGGGCCTTTCCACCCGCCAAGATTATTAGCTGGCAAAATAATTCTCTCAAAGCCAAGCTTTGCCGCTTCCTGAACACGCTGTTCAATTCTGGAAACCCTTCTCACCTCACCGGTTAAACCGACTTCACCGATAATACAGTCCGTTGCCCGTGTTGGTTTATCACGAAAGCTCGAAGCAATGCTGACAGCAACTGCCAAGTCGATGGCAGGTTCATCTAGTTTAACCCCGCCGGCGACCTTTAGATAAGCATCTTGATTTTGCAGGAGCATTCCTACCCGCTTTTCTAAAACAGCCATCAACAGAGGTACACGGTTATGATCTATTCCGGTCGCCATTCTTCTGGGATTTCCAAAGCTTGTCGGGGAAATTAATGCTTGAATCTCAACAAGAACCGGACGGGTGCCTTCCATTGAAGCAACAACGGTGGAGCCTGCTGCCCCCTGTGACCGCTCCTCTAGGAATATTTCTGAAGGATTGGCAACCTCCTCGAGGCCAAATTCCTTCATTTCAAAAATCCCCATCTCATTGGTAGATCCAAAGCGGTTTTTTACTGCCCGTAAAATTCGATATGTATGATGACGCTCTCCTTCAAAGTAAAGAACGGTATCCACCATATGCTCCAGCAGCCGTGGTCCCGCAATCGATCCCTCTTTTGTTACATGCCCCACTATAAAAATAGCAATTCCTTTTGTCTTTCCAATACGCATTAACTCCGAAGTACACTCTCGTACTTGAGAAACACTTCCCGGTGCTGATGTAATATCCGGATGATAAACCGTTTGGATAGAATCAATAATCACAAAACTAGGGTTTGTACTATCAATCGTCCGATTAATTTCGTCAAGATTGGTTTCTGAATATACTAGGAGATTATTAGAGGATATTCCTAATCTTTCTGCCCGGAGTTTGGTTTGGCGCAAGGATTCTTCCCCAGAAATATAAAGAACTTGATTACCCTTGTGAGCAAGCTGTGATGACACCTGAAGAAGAAGCGTAGATTTCCCGATTCCTGGGTCACCGCCAATAAGAACTAATGATCCTTTTACGACTCCCCCGCCTAATACACGGTTTAACTCATTCAGATCAGTAAGGATTCGCGGTTCATCCATGGATTCTATGCTAGTAATAGGTGTAGGTTTAGAAAGTATAGCTGATCCTCCCTGGGAATGGGCAAAGGCCCCTCTTCTGTTTGCTCCAGCTACCTCTACTTCCTCCGTCATTTTATTCCACTGCCCGCAGCCTGGACATTTCCCCATCCATTTGGGAGATTCATATCCGCACTCTTGGCATATAAATTTCGTTTTTCGTTTCGCCATATTCAGTCTCCTGCCTTACGTAAAAAATGAAAAAAGGGGTACACGGTTCGAGTTTATTAACGTGTACCCCTTTTACTTGTCATGTAAAGCGATGAATGCTGATAACCCTATTTAGTTAGAGTTGTTTGTTTCGCTGTTCTGACAATAAATTCACCATTATCCACATCAATTATAACATGCTGTCCAGTTAATACGGTACCTTTTAACAGTTCCTCTGAAAGGCGGTCTTCAATATGCTTTTGAATGGCCCTTCTTAGCGGACGGGCGCCATACTCTGGATCATAGCCCTCCTGCGAAATCTTCTCTTTCGCAGCACCGGTTAATTCTAGAGAAATATCCTGCTCTTTTAACCGTTTTACAAGCTGGTCGGATAATAATGTCACAATTTCATTTAAATGCTTTCTTTCTAGAGCATGGAAGACAATGATTTCATCAATACGGTTCAAGAATTCAGGACGGAAGGCTTTTTTCAATTCTTCCATGACTTTGCCCTTCATATCCTTGTAATCTTGTTCGCCGTCTTGAATATTAAAACCAACATATTTATTTCGTTTTAAAGCTTCTGCACCAACGTTGGATGTCATAATCAGCACAGTGTTACGGAAATCAACCGTCCTGCCTTTAGAATCTGTCAGGCGTCCATCTTCAAGTACTTGCAATAGGATATTAAACACATCCGGGTGCGCTTTTTCAATTTCATCCAGTAAGATAACGGAGTATGGTTTTCTGCGAACTTTTTCTGTTAACTGGCCGCCTTCTTCATATCCCACATATCCCGGAGGAGAACCGACAAGACGGGAGGTTGAGTGTTTTTCCATGTATTCGGACATATCGATACGAATCATCGCATCTTCGTCACCAAACATTGCTTCTGCAAGTGCTCTGGCTAATTCTGTTTTACCAACCCCTGTAGGTCCGAGGAAAATAAATGAACCGATAGGACGCTTTGGATCCTTTAATCCTGCTCTTGCGCGACGCACCGCCTTCGAAACAGCTTTAACAGCTTCTTCTTGACCTATTACACGAGAATGCAAAATATTCTCTAGATCTAATAACTTTGTCGTCTCCGTTTGAGCTAATTTCGATACAGGTATCCCCGTCCAGCTTGCAACAACACTTGCGATATCCTCAACGGTTACTTCACTGTTTTCTTTTCCTTGCTTTTCTTTCCATGTTTTCTTCGTTTCTTCCAGTTGCTCACGGAGACGCTGCTCAGTATCTCTTAATGATGCCGCTTTTTCAAACTCTTGACTTTGAACAGCAGCATCCTTCTCCTTCCTGACTTCCTCGAGCTTGACTTCTAGCTCTTTTAGATTTGGCGGTGTTGTATAAGAACGAAGACGCACTTTTGAACCAGCTTCATCAATTAAATCAATCGCTTTATCTGGTAAGAAGCGGTCAGAAATATAACGGTCAGAAAGTTTTACCGCTGCCTCAATCGCCTCGTCCGTAATCGAAACACGGTGATGTGCTTCATATCTGTCGCGAAGACCCTGCAAAATTCGTACTGATTCTTCTGCAGTTGGCTCATCAACACGGATTGGCTGGAAACGGCGCTCTAGCGCTGCATCTTTTTCAATATATTTACGATATTCATCAAGGGTGGTAGCACCGATACATTGTAGCTCTCCACGTGCCAGAGAAGGTTTTAAGATATTAGACGCATCAATGGCACCTTCTGCTCCTCCAGCCCCGATTAACGTGTGCAGCTCATCAATAAAGAGAATGATATTACCAGCCTGGCGGATTTCATCCATGACCTTCTTCAACCGGTCCTCAAATTCACCACGGTATTTTGTTCCGGCAACTACCGTACCCATATCTAATGTCATTACCCGCTTATCGCGAAGTATCTCAGGAACTTCATTATTGACAATTTGCTGGGAAAGGCCTTCTGCAATCGCCGTTTTCCCTACCCCTGGTTCACCGATTAAGACTGGGTTATTTTTTGTCCGGCGGCTTAATACCTCAATAACACGCTGAATTTCCTTGCTTCTGCCAATAACAGGGTCAAGGCTTCCTTCTCTAGCAATCGCCGTTAAATCTCTAGCAAGGCTGTCAAGTGTTGGCGTGTTGGCACTAACAGATGCTCCTCCTTGATGTCCGCCTGATTCATTGCTTCCTAATAATTGGAGCACTTGCTGACGAGCTTTGTTTAAGCTCACTCCCAAGTTATTAAGTACTCTTGCTGCCACGCCTTCTCCTTCACGTATTAAACCAAGAAGAATATGTTCTGTCCCTACATAAGAGTGTCCTAGTTTCCTTGCTTCATCCATCGATAATTCGATTACCTTTTTCGCTCTAGGTGTATAGTGGATGGTTTGAGAACCTTCCTGGCCTTTCCCGATTAAGGATTCTACTTCCTTCTGAATTTTCTCTGATCCTAAACCAAGGCCATATAAAGCCTTAGCAGCAATTCCTTCGCCTTCACGGACTAAACCTAACAAAATATGCTCAGTTCCAATGTTATTGTGTCCTAGTCTAATTGCTTCTTCCTGTGCTAACGCTAAAACCTTTTGGGCTCTCTCAGTAAAACGGCCAAACATCATATTCTCTTCCTCCTCACCTTTTATCTTGCTCCATTTTTAGTCGTTCTCGAATCAATGTTGCTCTGCGAATATCTCTTTCATTGGGTCTTAAATGCCCGCCTGCATATTGCTGCAAGAAACCAGGCTGGGTTAAAATCATTAATTCATTTAATATATTTTTAGGCAGATTATCGATGTAGCCCATATCTATTCCCAAGCGTACATCCGAAAGACACTTTGCAGCCTCCTTCGTTTCGATAATCCGGCTATTCATTAAAACACCATATGAGCGATACACCCTGTCTTCTAATTGTATGTTTGAAGTTTTGCGTAATGCTTCTCGAGCTGACCTTTCTTGTGAAATAAGCTCTGTTACTACGCCTTTTAAATCACGGCAAATATCTTCTTCTGACTTTCCAAGAGTAATTTGGTTGGAAATTTGAAAGATATTTCCGAGCGCTTCACTTCCTTCACCATATATCCCTCTAACTACCAGGCCCAGCTGATTAATAGCTGGTATGATTCGGTTAATTTGCTGGGTTAAAATCAAACCCGGTAAATGCATCATAACAGAGGCCCGAAGACCAGTTCCTACATTTGTCGGGCAGCTGGTTAAATAACCATGCTTCTCATCAAAGCCAAATTGAATGTGACTTTCAAGCCAATCATCCACCTCATTAGCAGCTTCCAAAGCTTCAGCCAATTGCAAACCTGGAAATAAGCATTGTATTCGGATATGGTCCTCTTCATTAATCATAATACTAACTTCTTCATTTTCAGTTAGAAGAACAGCACCATATGGTGAATCTTCTGCCAAGTGCGGACTGATTAAATGCTTTTCTACCAGAACTCTTTTTTGCAGAGGCTGGATTTCCTCTATCTTCAGCATTTCCATTTGCCCATATTTGCTAAAACTAGATTCTTTTAAAATCTCTTCCATTTTTAAAATAATGGCTTTTGCCTCATCATGTGAAAATAAAGTCGGAAACTTATAATCTTCAAAGTTTCGGGCTAAACGGATTCGAGAACTGAGAACAATATCAGAATCAGGTCCCTCCTCGCTCATCCATGAGCTGACAGCTTGATTAATAAAACGCTCAAGCGACACGTTATTCCCCTCCTTTGTTACTGCTGCCGGTTACTTTTTTTTCAAGCGTACGAATTTCATCCCGGATCTGTGCAGCTTTTTCAAACTCTTCCTGTAAAATTAATTCTCTAAGTTCATTCTTTAATCCTTCAATTTGTTTTTTTAAGTGGATACTTCCGCCAATTCTTTTCGGTATTTTCCCATTATAGGTCAAATTGCCGCTGTGCAGTCTCCTTAAAACAGGTGGCAGCTGCTCTTTAAAGGCCTCATAACAATGGGCACAGCCAAAGCGTCCAACTTTTACAAATTGCGGAAAAGTCAATGAACAATTCGGACATTGGAGAATCTCCTCCTGATGAAAGGTACTTTGGTTTGTTTTTTTTATGGTAGGATCAATATTTAATAAGCCTGCTAATAAATTGTTAAACGAAAACCCTGATCCCCCAGTAAACATAAACATATCGCCCTTTTCTTGGGCACATTTCTCACAAAGATTCACTTCTGTTTTTTCGCCATTTGTGATTTTGGTAAAATGGAGTGCAGCTGGCCGCTGGTTACATTCCTGGCAAATCATTTTTTTCACCTCTCAAACTGGCTGTAAATTATTTGTATTTTAACGTAGTCAACATCGCTTTCACCATTCTTGCTCGCAGTTCGTCGCGGAATGGGAGATCAATATATAATACAGAACGATCAATTACACTTAACATAATTTTTGCTTCACGTTTTGTAATAATCTCCTCGTGTACAAGTCTAAAAATTACATCTTCTGCACTGGATTGGGTAATACGGTTGTCAATGAGTGAAATCAGGTGATCAATCAGCTGGGCCGAATCATGTGAATGGACTTTCATAATTCGGATGTATCCGCCGCCGCCGCGTTTACTTTCAACGATATAGCCCCGCTCAATCGTAAACCGGGTATTAATCACATAATTAATTTGTGAAGGTACACATTGAAACTTATCAGCTATTTCACTTCTTTTAATTTCAACATGTTCCTTTTCGCTCATTTCCAACACTTGCTTCAAATATTTCTCAATTATATCGGAGATGTTTCTCATCTTCCCACCTCCCATCTTGACTTTGACTATATTTGACATTAATTATACTGAAAATCTCATGTGGTTGCAATTATCTGCTACTATGATATTTTCTCCAAATCTCGCAGGTGCAAAACCTGTTAGGGTTATTATTTTTAATATGGGAAAATAGGCTTGGAATAGCTGGGGATATGATTTTCTAGGGGGCGTTGGAGTTGACGGTGGTTGGATTTTGTACTGCAGCATGGTGAGGTGTGAGTTTTTATTGAGAGGATTGTCGAAGGCGTAAGTCATTTGGATGGTATTGGTTTGGTGGTTTTTAAAAGGCTGGTCAGGGCTTTGTATCATGGATTCGTTAAGGTTTCTTTGTTTTGGTATTTTTATTGGCGCTAAACACAAAAAACACAACCTAAACAGGTTGTGTTTTCCTCGCCTGGCAACGTCCTACTCTCACAGGGGCGCTTGCCCCAACTACCATCGGCGCTGAGAAGCTTAACTTCCGTGTTCGGTATGGGAACGGGTGTGACCTTCTCGCCATTATTACCAGACTATTTAATTGAGAGATCATTCCCTCAAAACTAGATAATTCAGAAGAAGTAAGTAAAAACGAGTTCGCTTTGTGACTATGGTTAAGTCCTCGATCGATTAGTATCAGTCAGCTCCACATGTTACCACGCTTCCACCTCTGACCTATCAACCTGATCATCTTTCAGGGATCTTACTAGCTTGACGCTATGGGAAATCTCATCTTGAGGGGGGCTTCATGCTTAGATGCTTTCAGCACTTATCCCGTCCGCACATAGCTACCCAGCGATGCCTTTGGCAAGACAACTGGTACACCAGCGGTGCGTCCATCCCGGTCCTCTCGTACTAAGGACAGCTCCTCTCAAATTTCCTGCGCCCACGACGGATAGGGACCGAACTGTCTCACGACGTTCTGAACCCAGCTCGCGTACCGCTTTAATGGGCGAACAGCCCAACCCTTGGGACCGACTACAGCCCCAGGATGCGATGAGCCGACATCGAGGTGCCAAACCTCCCCGTCGATGTGGACTCTTGGGGGAGATAAGCCTGTTATCCCCGGGGTAGCTTTTATCCGTTGAGCGATGGCCCTTCCATGCGGAACCACCGGATCACTAAGCCCGACTTTCGTCCCTGCTCGACTTGTAGGTCTCGCAGTCAAGCTCCCTTGTGCCTTTACACTCTACGAATGATTTCCAACCATTCTGAGGGAACCTTTGGGCGCCTCCGTTACTCTTTAGGAGGCGACCGCCCCAGTCAAACTGCCCACCTGACACTGTCTCCCACCCCGATCAGGGGTGCGGGTTAGAATTTCAATACAGCCAGGGTAGTATCCCACCGACGCCTCCACCGAAGCTGGCGCTCCGGCTTCTCAGGCTCCTACCTATCCTGTACAAGCTGTACCAAAATTCAATATCAGGCTACAGTAAAGCTCCACGGGGTCTTTCCGTCCTGTCGCGGGTAACCTGCATCTTCACAGGTACTATAATTTCACCGAGTCTCTCGTTGAGACAGTGCCCAGATCGTTACGCCTTTCGTGCGGGTCGGAACTTACCCGACAAGGAATTTCGCTACCTTAGGACCGTTATAGTTACGGCCGCCGTTTACTGGGGCTTCGATTCAGAGCTTCGCTTGCGCTAACCCCTCCTCTTAACCTTCCAGCACCGGGCAGGCGTCAGCCCCTATACTTCGCCTTGCGGCTTCGCAGAGACCTGTGTTTTTGCTAAACAGTCGCCTGGGCCTATTCACTGCGGCTCTTCGAGGCTATTCACCTCAAAAAGCACCCCTTCTCCCGAAGTTACGGGGTCATTTTGCCGAGTTCCTTAACGAGAGTTCTCTCGCTCACCTTAGGATTCTCTCCTCGCCTACCTGTGTCGGTTTGCGGTACGGGCACCTTTTATCTCGCTAGAGGCTTTTCTTGGCAGTGTGGAATCAGGAACTTCGGTACTATATTTCCCTCGCTGTCACAGCTCAGCCTTACGGTAAGCGGATTTTCCTACTTACCAGCCTAACTGCTTAGACGCACATATCCAACAGTGCGCTTACCCTATCCTCCTGCGTCCCCCCATCACTCAAACGATAAAGAGGTGGTACAGGAATATCAACCTGTTGTCCATCGCCTACGCCTTTCGGCCTCGGCTTAGGTCCCGACTAACCCTGAGAGGACGAGCCTTCCTCAGGAAACCTTAGGCATACGGTGGATGAGATTCTCACTCATCTTTCGCTACTCATACCGGCATTCTCACTTCTAAGCGCTCCACCAGTCCTTACGGTCTAGCTTCAACGCCCTTAGAACGCTCTCCTACCACTGACATCGTAGATGTCAATCCACAGCTTCGGTGTTACGTTTAGCCCCGGTACATTTTCGGCGCAGAGTCACTCGACCAGTGAGCTATTACGCACTCTTTAAATGGTGGCTGCTTCTAAGCCAACATCCTGGTTGTCTAAGCAACTCCACATCCTTTTCCACTTAACGTAAACTTTGGGACCTTAGCTGGTGGTCTGGGCTGTTTCCCTTTTGACTACGGATCTTATCACTCGCAGTCTGACTCCCACGGATAAGTCTTTGGCATTCGGAGTTTGTCTGAATTCGGTAACCCGATGAGGGCCCCTAGTCCAAACAGTGCTCTACCTCCAAGACTCTTACTACGTGAGGCTAGCCCTAAAGCTATTTCGGAGAGAACCAGCTATCTCCAAGTTCGATTGGAATTTCTCCGCTACCCACACCTCATCCCCGCACTTTTCAACGTGCGTGGGTTCGGGCCTCCATCCAGTGTTACCTGGACTTCACCCTGGACATGGGTAGATCACCTGGTTTCGGGTCTACGACCACATACTATTTCGCCCTATTCAGACTCGCTTTCGCTGCGGCTCCGTCTCTTCAACTTAACCTTGCATGGGATCGTAACTCGCCGGTTCATTCTACAAAAGGCACGCCATCACCCATAAACGGGCTCTGACTACTTGTAGGCACACGGTTTCAGGATCTTTTTCACTCCCCTTCCGGGGTGCTTTTCACCTTTCCCTCACGGTACTGGTTCACTATCGGTCACTAGGGAGTATTTAGCCTTGGGAGATGGTCCTCCCTGCTTCCGACCGGATTTCACGTGTCCGGCCGTACTCAGGATCCACTCAGGAGGGAACGAAGTTTCGACTACAGGGCTTTTACCTTCTATGACAGGCCTTTCCAGGCCGCTTCATCTACCCCGTTCCTTTGTAACTCCATGTTGAGTGTCCTACAACCCCAAGAGGCAAGCCTCTTGGTTTGGGCTGTTCCCGTTTCGCTCGCCGCTACTTAGGGAATCGCGTTTGCTTTCTCTTCCTCCGGGTACTTAGATGTTTCAGTTCCCCGGGTCTGCCTTCAATACCCTATGTATTCAGGTAAAGATACTGCTCCATTACGAGCAGTGGGTTCCCCCATTCGGAAATCTCCGGATCAAAGCTTACTTACAGCTCCCCGAAGCATATCGGTGTTAGTCCCGTCCTTCATCGGCTCCTAGTGCCAAGGCATTCACCGTGCGCCCTTTCTAACTTAACCTAAAAGGTTTTACTCTTATTAATAAGAGAGAAAAACTAAAATGGCGATTACTCGGTTCTTACTTGGTTACTTCTTCTATTACGATTATCTAGTTTTCAAAGAACGATTAAAAAAAGCTTTGAGAGAATTGCTCTCTCAAAACTAAACAAACAAGAAACGGTCAACTTCTTATCAGTCCGAAAGGACTGCATTATCCTTAGAAAGGAGGTGATCCAGCCGCACCTTCCGATACGGCTACCTTGTTACGACTTCACCCCAATCATCTGTCCCACCTTAGGCGGCTGGCTCCTTACGGTTACCCCACCGACTTCGGGTGTTACAAACTCTCGTGGTGTGACGGGCGGTGTGTACAAGGCCCGGGAACGTATTCACCGCGGCATGCTGATCCGCGATTACTAGCGATTCCGGCTTCATGCAGGCGAGTTGCAGCCTGCAATCCGAACTGAGAATGGTTTTATGGGATTGGCTTAACCTCGCGGTTTTGCAGCCCTTTGTACCATCCATTGTAGCACGTGTGTAGCCCAGGTCATAAGGGGCATGATGATTTGACGTCATCCCCACCTTCCTCCGGTTTGTCACCGGCAGTCACCTTAGAGTGCCCAACTGAATGCTGGCAACTAAGATCAAGGGTTGCGCTCGTTGCGGGACTTAACCCAACATCTCACGACACGAGCTGACGACAACCATGCACCACCTGTCACTCTGTCCCCCGAAGGGGAACGTCCTATCTCTAGGAGTGTCAGAGGATGTCAAGACCTGGTAAGGTTCTTCGCGTTGCTTCGAATTAAACCACATGCTCCACCGCTTGTGCGGGCCCCCGTCAATTCCTTTGAGTTTCAGCCTTGCGGCCGTACTCCCCAGGCGGAGTGCTTAATGCGTTAGCTGCAGCACTAAAGGGCGGAAACCCTCTAACACTTAGCACTCATCGTTTACGGCGTGGACTACCAGGGTATCTAATCCTGTTTGCTCCCCACGCTTTCGCGCCTCAGCGTCAGTTACAGACCAGAAAGCCGCCTTCGCCACTGGTGTTCCTCCACATCTCTACGCATTTCACCGCTACACGTGGAATTCCGCTTTCCTCTTCTGCACTCAAGTCCCCCAGTTTCCAATGACCCTCCACGGTTGAGCCGTGGGCTTTCACATCAGACTTAAAGGACCGCCTGCGCGCGCTTTACGCCCAATAATTCCGGACAACGCTTGCCACCTACGTATTACCGCGGCTGCTGGCACGTAGTTAGCCGTGGCTTTCTGGTTAGGTACCGTCAAGGTACCGGCAGTTACTCCGATACTTGTTCTTCCCTAACAACAGAGCTTTACGACCCGAAGGCCTTCATCGCTCACGCGGCGTTGCTCCGTCAGACTTTCGTCCATTGCGGAAGATTCCCTACTGCTGCCTCCCGTAGGAGTCTGGGCCGTGTCTCAGTCCCAGTGTGGCCGATCACCCTCTCAGGTCGGCTACGCATCGTCGCCTTGGTGAGCCGTTACCTCACCAACTAGCTAATGCGCCGCGGGCCCATCTGTAAGTGTCAGCCGAAACCGACTTTCAGCTTTCCCTCATGAGAGGGAAAGGATTATCCGGTATTAGCTCCGGTTTCCCGAAGTTATCCCAGTCTTACAGGCAGGTTGCCCACGTGTTACTCACCCGTCCGCCGCTAACCTTCAGGAGCAAGCTCCTAAAGATTCGCTCGACTTGCATGTATTAGGCACGCCGCCAGCGTTCGTCCTGAGCCAGGATCAAACTCTCCAAGAAAGTTGATTAGCTCAAAAATGTTACGTTGGCTTTGCTTCTATAATAGAAACAAATAATTATTGATTGTTGACGTTTTTGTTTGTTTAGTTTTCAAAGAGCAATCATTTGCCGCATCTGCGACTTTTATAATATTAACAAGTTGTATCTCACTTGTCAACATATTTTTTGGTGGAGCCTAGCGGGATCGAACCGCTGACCTCCTGCGTGCAAAGCAGGCGCTCTCCCAGCTGAGCTAAGGCCCCATAATTATTAAATGGTCGGGAAGACAGGATTCGAACCTGCGACCCCTTGGTCCCAAACCAAGTGCTCTACCAAGCTGAGCTACTTCCCGTATATGGCGCGCCCGAAAGGAGTCGAACCCATAACCTTTTGATCCGTAGTCAAACGCTCTATCCAATTGAGCTACGGGCGCATTTTTTAAATTGGTGCCGAGGACCGGAATCGAACCGGTACGGTAGTCACCTACCGCAGGATTTTAAGTCCTGTGCGTCTGCCAGTTCCGCCACCCCGGCACTATTGGAGCGGAAGACGGGATTCGAACCCGCGACCCCCACCTTGGCAAGGTGGTGTTCTACCACTGAACTACTTCCGCGTATTTTATAAATGGTGCGGGTGAAGGGAGTCGAACCCCCACGCCTTGCGGCGCCAGATCCTAAGTCTGGTGCGTCTGCCAATTCCGCCACACCCGCATATTTTATTAAAATGGTGAGCCATGAAGGACTCGAACCTTCGACCCTCTGATTAAAAGTCAGATGCTCTACCAACTGAGCTAATGGCTCATCCAAAGATGGTGCCGGCTAGAGGACTTGAACCCCCAACCTACTGATTACAAGTCAGTTGCTCTACCAATTGAGCTAAACCGGCATATATATATGGTGGAGGATGACGGGCTCGAACCGCCGACCCTCTGCTTGTAAGGCAGATGCTCTCCCAGCTGAGCTAATCCTCCACATATAATAGCCTGGCAACGTCCTACTCTCACAGGGGCGCTTGCCCCAACTACCATCGGCGCTGAGAAGCTTAACTTCCGTGTTCGGTATGGGAACGGGTGTGACCTTCTCGCCATTATTACCAGACTATTTAATTGAGAGATCATTCCCTCAAAACTAGATAATTCAGAAGAAGTTTAAGTAAAAACGAGTTCGCTTTAAGACTATGGTTAAGTCCTCGATCGATTAGTATCAGTCAGCTCCACATGTTACCACGCTTCCACCTCTGACCTATCAACCTGATCATCTTTCAGGGATCTTACTAGCTTGACGCTATGGGAAATCTCATCTTGAGGGGGGCTTCATGCTTAGATGCTTTCAGCACTTATCCCGTCCGCACATAGCTACCCAGCGATGCCTTTGGCAAGACAACTGGTACACCAGCGGTGCGTCCATCCCGGTCCTCTCGTACTAAGGACAGCTCCTCTCAAATTTCCTGCGCCCACGACGGATAGGGACCGAACTGTCTCACGACGTTCTGAACCCAGCTCGCGTACCGCTTTAATGGGCGAACAGCCCAACCCTTGGGACCGACTACAGCCCCAGGATGCGATGAGCCGACATCGAGGTGCCAAACCTCCCCGTCGATGTGGACTCTTGGGGGAGATAAGCCTGTTATCCCCGGGGTAGCTTTTATCCGTTGAGCGATGGCCCTTCCATGCGGAACCACCGGATCACTAAGCCCGACTTTCGTCCCTGCTCGACTTGTAGGTCTCGCAGTCAAGCTCCCTTGTGCCTTTACACTCTACGAATGATTTCCAACCATTCTGAGGGAACCTTTGGGCGCCTCCGTTACTCTTTAGGAGGCGACCGCCCCAGTCAAACTGCCCACCTGACACTGTCTCCCACCCCGATCAGGGGTGCGGGTTAGAATTTCAATACAGCCAGGGTAGTATCCCACCGACGCCTCCACCGAAGCTGGCGCTCCGGCTTCTCAGGCTCCTACCTATCCTGTACAAGCTGTACCAAAATTCAATATCAGGCTACAGTAAAGCTCCACGGGGTCTTTCCGTCCTGTCGCGGGTAACCTGCATCTTCACAGGTACTATAATTTCACCGAGTCTCTCGTTGAGACAGTGCCCAGATCGTTACGCCTTTCGTGCGGGTCGGAACTTACCCGACAAGGAATTTCGCTACCTTAGGACCGTTATAGTTACGGCCGCCGTTTACTGGGGCTTCGATTCAGAGCTTCGCTTGCGCTAACCCCTCCTCTTAACCTTCCAGCACCGGGCAGGCGTCAGCCCCTATACTTCGCCTTGCGGCTTCGCAGAGACCTGTGTTTTTGCTAAACAGTCGCCTGGGCCTATTCACTGCGGCTCTTCGAGGCTATTCACCTCAAAAAGCACCCCTTCTCCCGAAGTTACGGGGTCATTTTGCCGAGTTCCTTAACGAGAGTTCTCTCGCTCACCTTAGGATTCTCTCCTCGCCTACCTGTGTCGGTTTGCGGTACGGGCACCTTTTATCTCGCTAGAGGCTTTTCTTGGCAGTGTGGAATCAGGAACTTCGGTACTATATTTCCCTCGCTGTCACAGCTCAGCCTTACGGTAAGCGGATTTTCCTACTTACCAGCCTAACTGCTTAGACGCACATATCCAACAGTGCGCTTACCCTATCCTCCTGCGTCCCCCCATCACTCAAACGATAAAGAGGTGGTACAGGAATATCAACCTGTTGTCCATCGCCTACGCCTTTCGGCCTCGGCTTAGGTCCCGACTAACCCTGAGAGGACGAGCCTTCCTCAGGAAACCTTAGGCATACGGTGGATGAGATTCTCACTCATCTTTCGCTACTCATACCGGCATTCTCACTTCTAAGCGCTCCACCAGTCCTTACGGTCTAGCTTCAACGCCCTTAGAACGCTCTCCTACCACTGACATCGTAGATGTCAATCCACAGCTTCGGTGTTACGTTTAGCCCCGGTACATTTTCGGCGCAGAGTCACTCGACCAGTGAGCTATTACGCACTCTTTAAATGGTGGCTGCTTCTAAGCCAACATCCTGGTTGTCTAAGCAACTCCACATCCTTTTCCACTTAACGTAAACTTTGGGACCTTAGCTGGTGGTCTGGGCTGTTTCCCTTTTGACTACGGATCTTATCACTCGCAGTCTGACTCCCACGGATAAGTCTTTGGCATTCGGAGTTTGTCTGAATTCGGTAACCCGATGAGGGCCCCTAGTCCAAACAGTGCTCTACCTCCAAGACTCTTACTACGTGAGGCTAGCCCTAAAGCTATTTCGGAGAGAACCAGCTATCTCCAAGTTCGATTGGAATTTCTCCGCTACCCACACCTCATCCCCGCACTTTTCAACGTGCGTGGGTTCGGGCCTCCATCCAGTGTTACCTGGACTTCACCCTGGACATGGGTAGATCACCTGGTTTCGGGTCTACGACCACATACTATTTCGCCCTATTCAGACTCGCTTTCGCTGCGGCTCCGTCTCTTCAACTTAACCTTGCATGGGATCGTAACTCGCCGGTTCATTCTACAAAAGGCACGCCATCACCCATAAACGGGCTCTGACTACTTGTAGGCACACGGTTTCAGGATCTTTTTCACTCCCCTTCCGGGGTGCTTTTCACCTTTCCCTCACGGTACTGGTTCACTATCGGTCACTAGGGAGTATTTAGCCTTGGGAGATGGTCCTCCCTGCTTCCGACCGGATTTCACGTGTCCGGCCGTACTCAGGATCCACTCAGGAGGGAACGAAGTTTCGACTACAGGGCTTTTACCTTCTATGACAGGCCTTTCCAGGCCGCTTCATCTACCCCGTTCCTTTGTAACTCCATGTTGAGTGTCCTACAACCCCAAGAGGCAAGCCTCTTGGTTTGGGCTGTTCCCGTTTCGCTCGCCGCTACTTAGGGAATCGCGTTTGCTTTCTCTTCCTCCGGGTACTTAGATGTTTCAGTTCCCCGGGTCTGCCTTCAATACCCTATGTATTCAGGTAAAGATACTGCTCCATTACGAGCAGTGGGTTCCCCCATTCGGAAATCTCCGGATCAAAGCTTACTTACAGCTCCCCGAAGCATATCGGTGTTAGTCCCGTCCTTCATCGGCTCCTAGTGCCAAGGCATTCACCGTGCGCCCTTTCTAACTTAACCTAAAAGGTTTTACTCTTATTAATAAGAGAGAAAAACTAAAATGGCGATTACTCGGTTCTTACTTGGTTACTTCTTCTATTACGATTATCTAGTTTTCAAAGAACGATTAAAAAAAGCTTTGAGAGAATTGCTCTCTCAAAACTAAACAAACAAGAAACGGTCAACTTCTTATCAGTCCGAAAGGACTGCATTATCCTTAGAAAGGAGGTGATCCAGCCGCACCTTCCGATACGGCTACCTTGTTACGACTTCACCCCAATCATCTGTCCCACCTTAGGCGGCTGGCTCCTTACGGTTACCCCACCGACTTCGGGTGTTACAAACTCTCGTGGTGTGACGGGCGGTGTGTACAAGGCCCGGGAACGTATTCACCGCGGCATGCTGATCCGCGATTACTAGCGATTCCGGCTTCATGCAGGCGAGTTGCAGCCTGCAATCCGAACTGAGAATGGTTTTATGGGATTGGCTTAACCTCGCGGTTTTGCAGCCCTTTGTACCATCCATTGTAGCACGTGTGTAGCCCAGGTCATAAGGGGCATGATGATTTGACGTCATCCCCACCTTCCTCCGGTTTGTCACCGGCAGTCACCTTAGAGTGCCCAACTGAATGCTGGCAACTAAGATCAAGGGTTGCGCTCGTTGCGGGACTTAACCCAACATCTCACGACACGAGCTGACGACAACCATGCACCACCTGTCACTCTGTCCCCCGAAGGGGAACGTCCTATCTCTAGGAGTGTCAGAGGATGTCAAGACCTGGTAAGGTTCTTCGCGTTGCTTCGAATTAAACCACATGCTCCACCGCTTGTGCGGGCCCCCGTCAATTCCTTTGAGTTTCAGCCTTGCGGCCGTACTCCCCAGGCGGAGTGCTTAATGCGTTAGCTGCAGCACTAAAGGGCGGAAACCCTCTAACACTTAGCACTCATCGTTTACGGCGTGGACTACCAGGGTATCTAATCCTGTTTGCTCCCCACGCTTTCGCGCCTCAGCGTCAGTTACAGACCAGAAAGCCGCCTTCGCCACTGGTGTTCCTCCACATCTCTACGCATTTCACCGCTACACGTGGAATTCCGCTTTCCTCTTCTGCACTCAAGTCCCCCAGTTTCCAATGACCCTCCACGGTTGAGCCGTGGGCTTTCACATCAGACTTAAAGGACCGCCTGCGCGCGCTTTACGCCCAATAATTCCGGACAACGCTTGCCACCTACGTATTACCGCGGCTGCTGGCACGTAGTTAGCCGTGGCTTTCTGGTTAGGTACCGTCAAGGTACCGGCAGTTACTCCGATACTTGTTCTTCCCTAACAACAGAGCTTTACGACCCGAAGGCCTTCATCGCTCACGCGGCGTTGCTCCGTCAGACTTTCGTCCATTGCGGAAGATTCCCTACTGCTGCCTCCCGTAGGAGTCTGGGCCGTGTCTCAGTCCCAGTGTGGCCGATCACCCTCTCAGGTCGGCTACGCATCGTCGCCTTGGTGAGCCGTTACCTCACCAACTAGCTAATGCGCCGCGGGCCCATCTGTAAGTGTCAGCCGAAACCGACTTTCAGCTTTCCCTCATGAGAGGGAAAGGATTATCCGGTATTAGCTCCGGTTTCCCGAAGTTATCCCAGTCTTACAGGCAGGTTGCCCACGTGTTACTCACCCGTCCGCCGCTAACCTTCAGGAGCAAGCTCCTAAAGATTCGCTCGACTTGCATGTATTAGGCACGCCGCCAGCGTTCGTCCTGAGCCAGGATCAAACTCTCCAAGAAAGTTGATTAGCTCAAAAATGTTACGTTGGCTTTGCTTCTATAATAGAAGCAAATAATTATTGTTTGTTGACGTTTTTGTTTGTTTAGTTTTCAAAGATCAATTTCTCTATCGCTCAAAAGCGACTTTATCATCATACCAAGTTATCAACTTAAAGTCAACAACTTTTTTTACTTTCTTTTTTTAAAAGCTTGTTGTTTCGCAACAACAGATATTAATATACCACCTATGATTCATTCGCGCAACAACTTTTTTAAGAAATATGTCCTATATATTAAAATAATAATATTCAATCTCTTTACCCATATAAATAAAAAGAAACACCGGCTGTCCGGTGTTTCTTCACTCACTATTAACGATGTCTCATTAAAGGGAATAATAATACGTCACGAATGGATGGAGAATTAGTTAACAGCATGACTAAACGGTCTACTCCAATTCCTAG
Organism: Neobacillus sp. Marseille-Q6967; assembly: GCF_946151075.1. Classification (GTDB taxonomy): domain Bacteria; phylum Bacillota; class Bacilli; order Bacillales; family Cytobacillaceae; genus Neobacillus. The sequence goes on from NZ_CAMGZB010000001.1 coordinate 972,400, forward strand.
TCCACCTGTAGGAGGCATACCATATTCTAATGCCTCTACAAAGTCCTCATCCATTTCATGTGCTTCATCATTGCCTTGTTCACGTTCTTTTAATTGCGCTTCAAAACGTTCACGCTGATCAATTGGATCATTCAGTTCCGTAAATGCATTAGCATGTTCGCGGGCTACAATAAATAACTCGAAACGGTCTGTGAATCTTGGGTCTTCATCATTTTTCTTAGCCAGTGGTGAAATTTCAACTGGATGTCCATAAATAAAGGTTGGCTGAATTAACTTTTCTTCGACTTTTTGCTCAAAGAATTCATTTACGATATGTCCATATAACATATGTTCTGTGATTTCTACTCCGTGTTCCTTCGCAAGTTGTCGTGCTTCTTCTACACTCGTTTCTTTCCAGAAATCAACGCCAGTGTATTCTTTAATAGCATCTACCATATGAAGTCTTTTCCACTCTGGTTTAAGGTCAACCTCATATTCTCCATATTGAACTGTAGTTGTCCCTAATACTTCTTGAGCGATATGCGCAATTAGATTTTCAGTAAGGCTCATAATATCACGATAATCCGCATAGGCTTCGTAAAGCTCAATCATCGTAAATTCCGGATTATGACGAGTGGATACACCTTCATTCCGGAATACCCGGCCAATTTCATAAACTTTCTCAAGTCCGCCAACGATTAATCGTTTTAAATGAAGCTCTATCGCAATCCGCATATATAGCTCCATATCAAGAGCATTATGATGTGTAATAAACGGGCGGGCAGAGGCCCCACCTGCGATTGAATGCATCATCGGTGTCTCAACCTCTAAATACCCATGATCATCAAGATAACGGCGCATCGCTTGTATGATTTTGCTTCTTGTGATAAATGTGGCTCTGCTATCCTCGCTGACGATTAAATCTAAGTAACGTTGACGGTAACGTTGTTCTACATCTTTAAGGCCATGGAATTTATCTGGTAACGGGCGGAGTGCTTTTGTTAAAAACTCAAACTCTTGAACCTTTACAGACAGCTCGCCGACTTTAGTTTTAAATAAGGTACCTTTTACACCAATGATATCTCCTAAATCAGAACTATCAAAGATTTCATAAGAAGCTTCACCGACTGCATCTTGTCGTACATAAACTTGAATTTGACCTGTAAGGTCTTGGATGTTGGCAAAACCAGCTTTACCTTTTCCACGCTTTGTCATCATTCGGCCCGCAAGAGCAACCGATACATTTTTTGCCTCAAGTTCTTCTTTTTCTACCTCACCGTACTCCTCAACTAATTCTTTAATATGATTAGTACGATCATATCGTTTACCAAATGGGTCTAGTCCTTTTTCACGCATTGAATTCATTTTTTCGCGTCGGACTAGGAACTGGTCATTTAATTCTTCCTGACTCATGCATAATCAACTCCAATAACTTTCTTTTTATGTAAAAGCAATCAAGGCTGCCGTATACACTTTTTCTACATACTTTATTATTTTACACAAACACGGCAATTCAGACATCAAAAAAGATTTATATATAAAGAAAACTGCCAGTTATCTATACTGGCAGCATGTCTTTAAACAAAATAATTATAGATAAAGTGAGTTTTGTTGTCAAATCAGCCTACTGTTACTTGACTTTCCTTCTCTTCCACTTCGACAACTAAACTGTTTAATAGATTAACTAATTGTTCACGGTTTTCACATTCATTAATTGCATTTCTTACTTTTGCATTTCCGCGTACACCTTTAAGGTACCATGCAGCATGCTTACGCATTTCGCGTACAGCAATATCCTCATTTTTAAGGGCAATAAGTCGGTCTAAATGAAGGATACATACATCGATTTTTTCACGCACAGACGGTTCGCCCAATAATTTACCTGTTTCAAGGTATTGAATTGTACGGTAAATCATCCATGGGTTTCCTAATGCCGCTCTCCCAATCATAACTCCATCAACACCAGTTTCATCAAGCATCCTCTTTGCGTCCTGAGGTGTCTGTACATCACCATTCCCAATAACAGGGATATTTACAGACTGTTTCACTTCGCGGATAATGTCCCAGTTCGCCTTTCCTTCGTACATTTGAACACGTGTGCGGCCATGCAAGGCTACTGCAGCCCCACCGGCACGCTCTACAGCCTGGGCATTTCGAACAGCATAAATATGCTCCTCATCCCAACCCATACGCATTTTAACGGTTACTGGCTTTTCAACGGCATCAACAACTGCTGAAACCATTTCATAGATTTTGTTAGGGTCTAATAGCCACTTTGCTCCAGCATCACATTTTGTGATTTTTGGAACCGGGCAGCCCATATTAATATCAATGATGTCGGCATTCGTATTTTTATCTACGAATCGTGCTGCTTCTACGAGTGTTTCTTTTTCTCCGCCAAAAATTTGAAGGCTTAGCGGCTTTTCCCGTTCATCGATATACAGCATATTCATTGTTTTTTCGTTTTTAAAGACGATTCCTTTGTCACTAACCATTTCGGCGCAAACAAGGCCTGCTCCAAACTCTTTAACTGTTAAACGGAAGGCAGAGTTACAGACACCGGCCATCGGTGCTAATACGACTTGGTTTTTCATTTCAATATTGCCGATTTTCAACATATTATAAACCTCCCATTCTATTCATTAGGTGATAATTCTTCTATGCTTATATTTAAGGTTCGACCGATTTTTTTGAGTAATTCGCCTGTCGGCAGGCGGTTTCCTCTTTCAATCTCTCCAATAATTGATACTGATACACCTAGTTCCTTCGAAAAGCTCTCCTGTGTATAGCCTTTTAGCTTTCGATAGGCTCGAATACGTCTTCCCCACTTTTCCGCTTCCATATCCGGACTCCTTCTCTATAAGGTAATTCATCACGTATTGCTTCAAGTTGTTTTTCCCTATTTGGAATGATTATGTCAGGACATATCTCTAACAAAGGAATCATGACAAAATTCCGCTCTAACATCCGAGGATGTGGAACAATTAGTTTCTCTGTTTCAATATTTTCTTGGTTGTAAAGGAGAATGTCAAGGTCTATTGTTCTTGGCCCCCAATAAATCTCCCTTTTTCTTCCAAGTTCTTTCTCTATTTTTAAGCAGACATCCAATAATTTTTCGGCACTCCATTCCGTCTGAACCTCTATTACCATGTTTAAAAACAGGTCCTGATTTTCATACCCTACAGGGTCGGTTTCATACACAGAGGAGTAATTCACCAACTTCACCTGGGAATATTTAACTAATTGTTGGATGGCCTCTACGAGATAGTCATAACGGTTTCCGATGTTAGATCCAAGGGCAATAAATGCTTTGTTTCCCAATTTTATCTACTCCTTGTAATTTCTACTGCAACCGACTCGTAATGTCCTGGAATAGGCGGATTTGGTTTAATGACTTTAACGGTTGTTTCAACTATTAGTGGAAACTGTCGTAAAATAGTACCCGCAATATGCTCCGCTACCGATTCTACTAGTTTATATGGTTTTCCTTCAACCGTTTCTTTGCAAACTTGAAAAATTTCACCATAGTTTACTGAGTACTCAAGTTCGTCTGTTTCTCCGGCCTTTTTTAAATCTAAATAGGCGGTGACATCGACTATGAAGCGCTGTCCAAGCCGGGTTTCTTCTGGAAAAACACCGTGATAGCCATAAAACTCCATCTTATTCAAATAAATTTTATCCAATCGTTTCACCCTTACCCATCAGCGCATCCATCATTTTCGCCATTCTGCTCATTTCTTTAACGTCATGTACACGAATGATGTGGCAGCCTTTTTGAATTCCATAACAAATCGTTGCACCTGTCCCTTCCATTCTTTCATTCACTGGAAGGTTTAATGCTTGTCCAATCATAGACTTTCGTGATGTAGCTAATAGAACAGGATAACCAATGTTGGTTAGCAAATCCAGGTGCTGCATCATTTGGATATTTTCATGATAGTCTTTTGCAAACCCTATGCCGGGGTCGAGAATAATTCTTTCGTCTTTTACTCCGGCCTGCTTTGCAATGTGGATGCTTTCATATAAGTCATTCATAGCATCTCGAATAAAACTCTGATAATTCTTTTCAGGCCGGTTATGCATCAAAATGATGGGAACATCGTATTCTGCTGCGACCTGGGACATCCGCTGATCTGCTTTCGCCCCCCATATATCATTAATAATATGTGCACCCGCTTCTAGCGCTTGTCTGGCAACCTCTGCTTTATATGTATCAATAGAAATAGGGACTTTAACCTGTTGTGATATCGCTTTTATAATCGGAACAATCCGCTCTATTTCTTCTTCATCAGAAACTCTGACATATCCAGGACGTGTCGATTCTCCCCCAATGTCAATAATATCTGCGCCATTTGCCACCATTTCTTGGGCATGTATAACGGCTGCATCAATATTGTTATACCTTCCTCCATCCGAAAATGAATCCGGGGTAACATTTAGAATCCCCATAATACTCGTTTTTTTCCCAAGGTCTAACGTATAGGGGCCGCATTGAATTTTGTAATCCCAAGTTGACTGCATTTCTAATCCCTCGCTTCATTTTTTCTACTCTATACATCATACAGGAAGAATGTTTTTATAAGCAAAAAAAAAAGAGGAATTAGCTAATCGCTAAAACCTCTTTGCGTAATATTATTAGCCTTCGTATTGGTAAAGAGGGGTACTTAAATAGCGTTCACCGTTATCAGGGATAATGGCAAGTACCTTTTTACCTTTTCCTAGTTCTTTTGCAACCTTTAATGCTGCTGCAATTGCTGCGCCTGAAGAAATTCCACCTAGTATTCCTTCTTCCTTCGCCGCCCGGCGTGATGCAGCAAATGCTTCTTCAGATTGAATCTGGATAACTTCATCATAAACTTCAGTATTTAAAACGGCTGGAACAAAACCTGCTCCAATTCCCTGAATCTTATGCGGTCCTGGTTTACCTCCTGATAATACAGGTGAATCAGTAGGTTCTACTGCATAAATTTTCACGTTAGGAAACTTCTCACGAATAACTTCACCGGCTCCAGTAATGGTTCCGCCAGTACCGATACCTGAAACAAATGCATCAAGCTGATCCATTTGTTCTACAATTTCTTTACCTGTGGTTCTGCGGTGTACTGCAGGGTTTGCTTCATTTTCAAATTGTTGTGGTACAAAGTAGCCATTTTCAGCAGCTAGTGCATTTGCTTTAGCAATGGCACCTTTCATCCCTTCAGGTCCTGGAGTTAAAACAAGTTCAGCTCCATAAGCACGAAGAAGGTTTCTTCTTTCCAAACTCATTGTTTCAGGCATTACAAAGATAGCCTTGTATCCTTTTGCTGCCGCAATCATCGCAAGCCCAATACCAGTATTTCCGCTAGTCGGCTCAATAATTGTGTCAACACCAGGCTTAATTAATCCTTTTTCTTCTGCAGCTTCAATCATAGCTAAAGCAATACGGTCTTTAACGCTGCTTCCAGGGTTAAAGTATTCTAGCTTTAAATAAACTTCTGCACTGTTTTCATCTACTAATCTGTTTAATTTGACAATAGGTGTTTGGCCGACTAATTCGGCAACTGAATTTGCAACACGAACCATAAGGGCACCTCTATTCCGAGTATTTTTATTGGATTTATATAGAATTTACCAGTTTAATGGTCGTTTTGTCAATCATTTAACACCAAATTTACAATAGAGTTTGAAAATTTGTAAAAAATAAATCTCTACTTACTCCCCTTTGTTTCCATAAAACCATTTTACCTTCGCTTCTTCCCATAATGTCTCGGTTGAAGCGTCGACTTTCATTTGATCCAGAGCAATTTCCCGGCGAATCTGCTGTTTAACATCCTTGTATGAATATTTCTTTCCCTTCAAAGTTCCTTCCAGTTTAATAATGGCCCAGCCCTGTTCCACTTTGATGGGCTCACTGTATTTACCTTCTTTAAGCTTTTTAGCCGCTTGAATATACTCTAAAGGATAACGCTCCTCCCCAGTCATTATATAACCAATACTTCCACCTTCATTTGCGGAGAACTCTTCAATAGAGCGTTCCATAGCTAATGCCGCGAAGCTGGAACCTTGTGATAATTCCTTAAGCGTCCTATTCGCTTCTTCCTTTGTTTTAACGATAATATGCGAAAGATGATAGGCTGTCGGGATTGAAAAAAGCTCTTCGTTTTTTTCATAGTAGTCTTTCATTTCTTTTTCAGATATGACAACATCTTTTGTTAATATTTCTTCTTGAAGGAGGCTGTTACGAATTTGTTCTTTCCACTTCTTTTCACTCGTTTTGTTTTCTTCTATTGAACTGTATGTAAGTTTAAGTATTCGATATTCACGTTCCACATCTTTGTCGGAAACTGTCATGTTATACTTATCCGCCAATTCATTAATTACCTGGTGGTCAATCATATCCTTCAAAACATCTTTTCCATATCTGGCTTCTAGTTCATTCAGCCACTCTTGTCTTGTAATCTTACTTTTCCCCACCGTGGCAACAGTTTCGTTGACCGCCGTATCGTCCGCCCCATTCATCTTTGAAAGGAAAAAGGCCACGGATAAACAGTTAATCATGATAAGGGAAGCAATAATGATCCAAAGCTGTTTACGCCTCAATGTCTCCTCCCCCCGGATGATTTATTTTGCTTGTGTCTTTAGGTCTTCTAGTTCCTCTTTCGTGAACAAATACTTTTCATTACAAAAATGACAGTGCGCTTCAGCCTGACCGTCTTCGATAATCATGTCCTCAATTTCCTTCGTCCCTAAACCAATGATTGCATCTGCAAAGCGCTCTTTTGAGCAGACACACTTAAATTGAACAGGCATTTTTTCTAAAATGTTTACCTGCTCTTTGCCAAATAACTCCTCTAAAATTTCTTCTGGCGTTAAACCTTGTTTAACCAATTGAGAAATCGGAGAGATGGTTTTTAATCGTTCTTCAACTTTTGTAATGGTTGCATCCTTAATGCCAGGCATTAATTGAAAAATAAATCCACCTGCGGCGAGAATCGAATCATCAGGATTTACAAGAACTCCCACACCAACCGAGGAAGGCACTTGTTCAGAAGTTGCAAAATAATAAGTAAAGTCCTCTCCTAATTCGCCTGATACAATCGGTACTTGTCCGGAAAAGAAATCACGCATACCGACATCTTTTACCACTGACAATGTACCTGTAACGCCGACCGCGCGGCGGACATCAAGCTTACCATGCTCATTCGCTTCAAAATCAACGTGAGGGTTTGATACATAACCGCGGACCTCACCTTTTGCATTACTATCGACTAAAATAACACCGATTGGGCCGCCTCCGTCGATTTTAATGGTCAGTTTATTTTCACCTTTAAGCATTGCCCCCATCATAACACCAGCAGTTAGGGTTCGCCCTAAGGCCGCAGAAGCAGTTCTCCATGTATCATGTCTGCGCTGTGCTTCTGACACTACATCTGTTGTACGGACAGCATATGCCCTGATTTGACCATCATAGGCCAATGCTTTCACTAAATAATCGTTCATTTTGTAACTCCTTTCTAGCTGCTACTCTTATTGTCTAGCTGCGTGCACCATCGGCTTGGGGTCATATGCATGTCTAGTTTCGGCTCCTTGGGACTCCAGTCATAAGCCACCCCCTGAAGAAGGCAAATAGCGCCTTCTTGCATGGTGCGTCTTATGCCTTCGCCAAAACAGTCGCCTCCACATTTCTTTCAATCCGTCAAAAAGTTTAAAAAGTAAACTTTCCGCCGGCTCGTCTTATGCCTGTCACCGATAACCAGGCCCACTATGCATTTCTTATTATGTTGTCCATATTTCGTTTATAGATTAACTGAAGTCCTTTTAAAGTTAAAAAAGGATCGACAATATCCACTACATTCGATTCTTGAGCAATTAAATTGGACAAACCGCCTGTAGCAATGACAGTTGGCTTTTTGTCACTTTGAGCAATCATCCTCTTAACGATTCCTTCTACTTGTCCAACATATCCATAAACAATCCCAGCCTGCATTGCAGCAACTGTGTTTTTACCAATAACACCTTCAGGCCTTGCAATTTCAATTCTCGGTAATTTTGCTGCTTTTGAATAAAGCGCTTCTGTAGATATACCAATTCCAGGGGCAATCGCTCCGCCCATATATTGACGCTGTTCATTAACATAGCAATAAGTTGTTGCTGTACCAAAGTCAACAATGATTAAAGGGCTTCCATATTCATGGATCGCTGCTACTGCATTCACAATCCGATCTGCTCCAACTTCTCTTGGATTTTCATATTTAATATTCAACCCTGTTTTAATCCCAGGCCCCACTACAAGCGGGTTGACACGGAAATACTTTTTACACATACGCTCCAATGCGAACATAATAGGAGGTACGACAGAGGAAATGATAATCCCGTCAATCTGAGAAAAAGAAAGCCCAGAATTATCAAATAAAGACTTTATAATCATTCCTAATTCATCTTCTGTCCGATTGCGGTGTGTCTCTACCCGCCAATGATATTTAAGTTCGTCACCTTCATATACACCTAATACAGTATTTGTATTTCCAACATCAAATACGAAAATCAACATTATCACTCACTTCTTTAGGATTTTCTTATTTATACTGAAGTTATCATAACATAATCATTTTCATTGTTGAAAAAAAGAGTGCTTCAGCGAAGCACTCTTTTTAAGTGGTTACTTATTTTCTTCATCGGAAGGCTTGCTTTCTGGTTCGTCTTCCTTCTTTTTGTTGATAGTAACTTTCACATCATCATTCTTTTTCGGCCCAACCTGAACGGCTTCTAAAGCTAATGAAGGCGCCGGCATATGTCCGTTTTCTACTAAATATTTAATCTGTTCAGCAACAAGTGTTTCCACTTCAAGAAGAGTTTTAGCGATTAGATCTAATTTATCCCGATTTTCAGTAAGAATCTTTCTCGCCTTCTCGTAACAATCCTTAATGATTGCTTGAATTTCAAGGTCAATTTCATATGCTATCGCATCTGAATAATTCTGCTCGTTATGCAGATCACGTCCTAAGAACACCTGACCCTGCGCCTGGCCGAATTGTAATGGGCCGAGTTTATCACTCATTCCAAACTCAGTTACCATTTTACGAGCAATTCCCGTCGCACGCTGGAAGTCATTATGTGCACCAGTACTTACTTCTCCAAATACTATTTCTTCGGCTACACGTCCGCCTAACAAACCAGTAATTTTATCAAGTAATTCAGGCTTTGTCATAAAATAGCGATCTTCACGTGGAAGCATTACCGCATATCCGCCTGCTTGCCCGCGTGGAACAATCGTAACTTTATGAACCATATCGGCTTCATCAAGTACTAATCCAATCACGGTGTGTCCCGCTTCGTGGAACGCTACGATATTTCGTTCTTTTTCCGAAATTACGCGGCTCTTTTTAGCAGGACCTGCAATAACACGGTCAGTTGCTTCATCAATATCTTCCATGTCGATCTTCTTCTTATTGGAACGAGCTGCAACTAGTGCGGCCTCATTCAATAGATTCTCTAAATCCGCACCTGAAAAACCTGGGGTACGCATCGCGATATTTTTTAAGTTTACAGATTCATCTAATGGTTTATTACGGGCATGGACTTTTAGTACTGCCTCACGGCCATTAACATCTGGGCGGTCAACCGTAATTTGGCGGTCAAAACGTCCTGGACGTAATAAGGCAGGGTCCAAGATATCTGCACGGTTTGTTGCAGCTATGATAATGATACCCTCATTCGCTCCAAATCCATCCATTTCAACAAGTAACTGGTTAAGGGTTTGTTCACGTTCATCGTGACCGCCGCCTAATCCAGCACCACGCTGACGGCCTACTGCATCAATTTCATCGATAAAAATAATACACGGAGCATTTTTCTTCGCATTTTCGAATAAATCACGAACACGGGATGCACCGACACCTACAAACATTTCAACAAAATCAGAACCGCTTATGGAGAAGAAAGGAACACCTGCTTCACCAGCGGTTGCTCTGGCTAGCAAGGTTTTACCAGTACCAGGAGGTCCTACAAGTAGTACCCCTTTTGGAATACGGGCACCAAGCTCTGCAAATCTGCGTGGATCTTTTAAAAATTCTACAACTTCAACTAATTCTTGTTTTTCCTCATCTGCACCAGCTACATCTTTAAAACGAACCTTTTTCTTATCATCGTTATAAAGCTTCGCTTTGCTCTTTCCAAAGTTCATTACCCGGCTGCCGCCGCCTTGAGCTTGGTTCAATAAGAAGAAAAATAAGATAAAAATAATCACAAAAGGAATAATGGATGTAAAGAAAGTGACCCAGCCGCTCGTTTCTTTGGCAGGCATAACTTCAACTTTTGATCCTGCATTGTCAATCCGTTCAAGGATTTTTTCACTGTTTGGTACATAGGTTAAAAAGTTCTTTCCGTCTTTTACATCCTTTTCAAATTGGCCTCGAACTTCAAAAACTCCACGTTCAGGCTGCATCGAAAATGAATCGACTTCATTGTTTTCTAAGTGATCAACAAATTCGTTATACGGAATGTGATCTGTTGGCTCATTGCTGCCATTAAAAAAACTAACTACGCCAATAATGACTAAAAATATCAATAAATAAAAGATGGTATTACGGAAAATCCGGTTCATCTCTTACCTCCTCCCGCGCGATAGACAAACTATATTAAATAGTATCATAGAAAATCATGGCAATTCAAGAAATAATGCCTTATAACAAAGCTTCCCCATTTGTAAAATAAACAGAAAAGTGATTTCCTATCTAGGTTTACTTAAAGATTGTTACTATATACTTCCGGTTTTAAAACACCAATATATGGTAAATTGCGGTACTTTTCGATATAATCTAGTCCGTAACCTACAACAAACTCATCCGGAACAATAAAACCTACATAATCTGCTTTTATGTCGCTCTTTCTGCCTGTTGGTTTATCAAGCAGTGTAACAATCTTAATTGATTTTGCCTTCCGATAGCGGAAAAGATCTACAAGGTAGCTTAAAGTTAAGCCGCTGTCGATAATATCTTCAATAATAAGAATGTCTCTTCCTTCAACAGAGGTGTCTAAATCCTTAATAATTTTCACCTCTCCTGAAGATACCATGGCACTGCCATAGCTGGACACATCCATAAAATCCATCTCTAGGTAGCAATCCATACGCTTTAACAAATCGGCCATAAACGGCATTGCACCCTTTAATACTCCGATTGCTAATGGAAAGCTGTCCTTATATTCTTCGGTTAACTGTGCTGCCAGCTCTCTGATTTTGTCTTGAATTTCTTCTTCTGATACTAATACCTTTTCAATGTCCCGTTCCATCATAAATGTGCCTCCTAGAAGATCCTTACTGTTGATAAGTGAGTAGTATATATTTTTTTACGGTCTGATGTATGCCTTCCAAAGGTGATTTTTTTAATCCAGGAAGCCAGATAATCGAATCATTTCCGTCAGTTATAACAGGCCATGAATCCCGCTCCTGTAGGTCTACTTTGTTGTCAATAAAAATATCCTTGAGTTTTTTTGTACCTGCCATTCCTTTTAAAGACATCCTATCTCCCGCCCGCCTTGTACGGACAATAATAGGGAGCTGGATTTGGTCGGCAGGAAATAGTGCATAATGGCTGTTTAAAGCCGTTTCCACCTCTTCAATCAACTCCAGTTTAACACTAGCGCCATTAGGTAATTCAATCACACCTGGTTTTGTCATTTCAAATGAATACGGTTGTGCCTGATAGCTTCCATATTGGAAAGACAAAAGAGAGTAAGACCGAATAATTGTTAAACCGTTTGGAAGATCCAGTGTTCCTGAAGGTTGAGGATGCTGCATTAATGAAAAAATTTGATCGATATGTATTGCTGAAAGGGATGCTGGTTTATCTTCATAAAGATAGTTTAATATTAGTTGAATCCCTCTTCTTTGTAAAGGAATTGGCACTTCAACAAAGCGGTTAATGTCAATAGTTATTTTGTTCTTTTCTCTTATTTTCATTACTGTATTCATTCTTTTGATGGTTAATTCCTGCAGAAACTTTTCATCCTGATGAATTTCTTCACTAAAACGTTGAAAATGTTCATGGACTTGCGGGTTTTCTTTCTTTAGAAAAGGAAGAACTTTTCTTCGGAAACGATTTCTGCTATAAACATCTTTATCATTGCTCGGGTCTATTCGCGGTGTAAGGAAATTCTCCCGGCAGTAGTTTTCAAGTTCTGCCTTTGTGTGTCCTAAAAATGGGCGAAAAATCCACCCTCTTGCAAACTCACGGGTAAATGGTATACCTGCCCTTGCTGATGAAGAGCTTCCCCTCGTTAAGCGCATTAAGATCGTTTCAATTTGGTCATCCCCATGATGACCAAGGGCTAAGTAATCATATCCGTATTTCTTCATTACTGCAGCAAAAAAGTCATATCTTGCCATCCTCGCAGCAATTTGTGAATTTTTCTTCGTTCTTTGAATAAGTTCTGGAACATTGATGCGTGTCATCTCAAAAGGAATGGACCGCTCCTTGCAAAAGGCTTGAACAAAAAGCCCATCCTCATAAGATTCCTTGCCTCGGAACATATGATCTACATGGGCGGCGACAATAGAAATATTTTTACTTTCCTGTTGCTGCCAAAGATAATGAAGCAACGCAAGTGAATCAGGACCACCCGAAACTCCTACAATGATTTTTTTGTTGTCTAACGTAAAAGAATTACGTTCTAATAAGGTCATGACCTTTCTTTCAAACATCTGCATACTTCCTTAATGGTGTTTCTTAAAAATAAAATTTGAATATAAATAGCTTACCACTTTTAGGTCTAAAGTATCAAAATTTAAACCGAATGATTCGCGTTAGTTTTGAAAAATGCGCAACCTGAAAAAAATTAAAGCTGCGCAAATTGTCATCTGTATTCATACGTTTCAAATAGGCAATGGTTTCAAAAAATTAAAGTAATTTTTGAAATATATATATAAGGTATAAAAAAGAAAGGGTGATCGTAATCATGACCGTTTCAAACCAACGGCTTTTCTTCTTATGCTTACGATAAACCTGCCGGGAAATAGGCTGACTATTATTTTGAGTTGAGTATTGTTTTTTCATGTTATTCTGGCTGATTGGTTTTGCATCTGATGCAGGTTGACCAGTTACCAAAGCCAGTAATTCCGATCTCATTTGCAATGCACTTGAATAATGGCCCTGTAATGCTTTTACAATCACTTTTTCCCATTGTGCAAGATCCTTTTGTTTCCGAATGGCCTCCCGTAATTGGGAAATACCGCCGGAGGTTTTATTAAATCGTTTTGGATAGGCAGTATTAATCATGATCATAGCAACAGCGAAAAGGTCATACGCAGGCTCCGCTTTCCGGGAACCCAGTCCCCAATAGCCCCTGTCAAAGAATTCAGTAAATTCTTTTATGGCCCTTCCTTGAATTGTGGTTCCGCCTACATCAATACACCTGATCTTAGGAATTTGACCCGTAACAATCAAGTTTTCAGGTTTCAAATCACCAAATACCCATCCATTAGCATGAAGTTTACTTAAGTCATTTAATAATTGAAGGAAAAGTACAGTCGTCCAAGATTTACCCTTTTGCTGAATAAAGTTCAACAGATCAGGACCCTGAATATACTCCATTACATAAAAAGATATTTGACCTTGTTGACTTTTCCAATCATCAACATCAAGCAAAGAAGGCCCGAGGGCTGACCCTTGGACCTTCGCAAACGATTTTAAGACATTTACCTCCGAAGTAATCGACATCCCATTGTCGCTCATTTTCAATGCAACATGCATATTTTTGTGTTTTGCTAAATAGACAACCCCGTTTGCTCCAAATCCCAGTTCCTTTAAGATTGTATATTGGTTTGAGTGCCATTTCCCAATAATTACTGAACCAGGGCTTACCTTACATCGACTCTTCAAAGTATGATTCATCATCACCGGACAGCAGACTCCTTAATGAGCGTTTTGATTTAAAGGAAGATAATGCAGCATGTATGGCCGGTCCTGTCGGGGTAATCCCTCCAGTCGTTAACTGTGAAAAAATACTTGTCAAAGATTGTAGTTTTGGTGTCCAATCTAATATTTTTTCGACATCATTCTTTTTCCCGGGAAATACAAATACAGAAAAATGATTATCGCCGGTTCGGGCGTTTAAGCTTAGAGATAGGTCAAGGAGGGCTTCTTTTACAGTTGGAAGCTTATGTTTCATGCTTGCACTTGTATCGACAAGAATCAACACCTCTAATTCGACAGTTTCCCCAAGTTCATCTACAACTTCCATCACTTCCCCTCTCTTTTCAGGGGGAAGGTCCTCAATCGTCTGCGAACGGCCTAGAATTTGCTGCAATTCCCGGTTAACCACACCATGAATCGTTTGCGTCATCGCTTTACGCGTAACCATCTGTACCGTTTGTGAGAGTTGCTGTGCATATACAATTTGACTGACACCGCCGCCTGCCTTTGCGATTCCATCAATTTCTGTCATTCCTTTTTCATCAATAACATCCTGTTCCATTACACCAATGACGTTTACCGTAATCCCCTGTTCCTTTGCAAGGGCTGCCATTGCGATTGGGTCTTCACCTTGGTTTGAACATCCGTCGGTTATCAGTAGGATTTGGCGTATCTTTCCTGAATACATCCTTATTCCCCTCCACATTTCGAATTATTCATTATTTTCGACCGTGTGGAGGGGATTTATACATAAAGAACTCGAAGATAGGTTAAAATAACCTGTTTATGCCCTCTTCTTAATTTTATGAACCGGTATACTAGCCCACTTTGGTGTATTATGTTTAATTTTTGCAACAGCAATCGTCATATCGTCTCCGATTGTTCCTTCACGTGACCGGATTACTTCTTCAAGAATGAGATCAGATATTTCCTGTGGATCGTCCGTTTGCAGTTCTTGGATTTTCCGTTTCATCCAAACATCATAATTCTCTACATGCTTCGGTCCTTCGAACACGCCATCACTCATCATAATCAACAAGTCACCAGCCTTTAACTGCTCACTAACAACATCCACCTCAAATTCCTCAAGAATACCGATTGGTAAATTACTTGCCTGAATCTTAATAACCTTATTTCCCCGTTTAATAAAGCTTGGTGTCGATCCAATTTTTAAGAATTTAGCAGAGGCATTTTGCAGGTCAATCATGGCAAGGTCTAAGGTGGAGAATATTTCATCTGTTGTCCGAAGAGAAAGAATGGAGTTGATTGACTTGATTGCCACCCGCTCCTCAATACCTGACTGTAGAATTTTTTGTAAAAGCTTTAAAGTTTCTTTGCTCTCATAATGGGCACGTTCGCCATTTCCCATGCCGTCGCTAATGGCGATGGCAAATTTACCGAATCCGAGCTCTATCGTGGAATAGCTGTCACCCGAAACGAATCCTCCATCCATCGCAGCATGGGCTACGCCTGTTTCCACTGTATAAGCCTTTGAGGAGCGGAACGTCACATGGCAGAATCCGTTAGGATAAGCCGCACATTCCTCGGAACTGACAATTATTGATTCTCCTAAAATATCAGATAGCATTGGGGCAATTAACTTTTCACATTCTCCATGGCCATTGCAGAATGGCACCGCCATCTCAATATCAACATTTCCCTGCTCAAGGCTGTAAATTTCCACGTGTTCAATATGGATTCCAAATGCCTGAATCGCCTCCATAATTTGTTCTTCCTGCTTATGATGATTTTCCCGCTCACGCTGTATTTCCTTTGCGAAATTCTCCATTACTTCTGAAACGCCCTGAAGTTGATCAGCCACTAGTTTCCGGCTTTCCTGAACTTGTTTCTTCAACTTTTGATTGGCTTGGAAGTATGTTAACTCCTGTCCAATTGCTTCATATACACGCTTGGACCTTGTACAATACTTCTCCCATTCACGTGATAATTTAGGTGAAACTTGTCCATTATTTTGATCCATATCATGAATAATCTCTTCTAAATACACATAGGTTGTATTAAAATTCTTGGCCCAGCATTGTTCCTTTTTAAAGCAGGTATTACACGTTTTCTCCGTCACATTACTCATAAAGAAGTCCATTTCGCGCTCAGGGGTGTCTGCATCATTTTGGACATCTATTTGCGAGAAGCTTTTTGAGAGAGCTTGGAAGACATTCGAAAATTGTGCAACTCTTTGGGCTGTAACATCCCGCATTTTTCTCATATATTTTTGCTGCTCGGTTGTATATTCCGGCGTTCCTGGAATATATTTTGCTAATCTTGCAGTAAAGAATTGCGGAGTTAAGAGAAATAGAAGAATCGCTGCACTGGACTCGAGGAGAGTAGTAGGTAAGGAACCACCCTCCTGTCCATACATTCCAATTAAAAGAGTAGCGATAAATAAACCGATCGAAACGCCAATCTTCTTTCCTTCTTTTAATAAACCACCTAACACCCCCGAAAAGGCTAGTAAACTCATATGATAAAAGCTAGATACACTAGCAAGGCTGAAGATTAGCCCTGTCACCACCCCGACAGTAGAACCAACTGTAGCTCCAGCAATAAAAGAAAAAACAAGAACTAAATAACGTGACATAATATGTTCAACCGACAGATCGTACACCTTCCAGCCAATCGTACCGGTCATAATCGAAGCTAACATGATAATGAGGCAGACAATCTCTTCAGTCTTTAACAATTGTTTACGTCTATTCATGATTAATAAAGGGATGCTTTGTAAAAAGATCATCGTTAATATAAACGCCAGACTAGCCTGTACTCCCGTCATCATTGCGTCATACAATGATAATTGTCTTGAGATAATAAACGCCTCTGCCAATTGACCTGCCCCTAAAATGATGGCAACAAAGAAGGGGATCGTCCGCAATTCATTCTTTATCCACTTTTCACTGATTCGATAGACAACGAGAAAGATGACAGATACAGCAAAGGTGAATGCAGCATTCTTTAAGGAAATGGTCGCTGCCCCAGCCACCAGTCCAATTAACGCTAATGGCGAGCGATCCCTTTTGATTAAAAAGACGGAAGCAAAAAATGGCAGATGAAAAGGAGTAAGCTGCGACAAAATTAATGCCCGTCCTAGTAAGAATCCTACCAATAATAGAAGATATCCTTTCTTTAAAAGGAAGGATTCGGCTTTAATTTGAAATTTTTTCAATCCGCTTTCCATGTTCCATTTAGAAGATTGGAAGTTGACTTCCCCCATAGGCTCTATTAAACTCCGTTCTAGCTTTTCCATAAATCACACTCCCTATTAATTCTTCGTTGAAAACTATTATAAGATTGCTAGATTTAAAAGTTTGTCAAAATAGTGAAAGAATTCCAATTTTCGTTCGACGGTTTTCACTATTTTCATTCAAATAATATTAACTAACCACTTATATGTCGGATTACGGAGCATATTTGTACCTTTTTATTTTTTTGGCTTTGTTAAACTTGGCTGTTGATTTGCGCTCCATGCGCTTCGCTTTCCGCGGGCGGTCCGGCGCTTAAGCGCCTGCGGGGTCTCCCCTGATCCGTACTCCCGCAGGAGTCTCGCGCCTTCCGCTCAAATCAACATCATTAAAAAATCAACAAGCCTTTTAAACAAAGATTTTTTTCATTAATTTATTGACATCTTTTTCCGAGCCTTGTATTATATATCTTGTGTCTTAAATCTGGCGGTGTAGCTCAGCTGGCTAGAGCGTACGGTTCATACCCGTAAGGTCGGGGGTTCGATCCCCTCCGCCGCTATCAGTAAAAGCGGAAGCGCCAGTCACAGCCCCGACAGGCATAAGCCAATCCGGCGAGAAGGTTGCTTTTTAACCTTATTGACGGATTGGCTTATGACCCCGAGGGGCTTGGCGCGTAGCTGGCCAAAAAACAAAAAAAGCACTGGATAAATCCAGTGCTTTTTTTATGAAAAATAAAAATTGATAATAAGAACAAATTTATTCTGCCATCTATCAGCTAATAAAAAAGCAGCAAGTTAACCTCGTCTCGCTCCTCTTCCGCCACGTTTGGATTCAGTGTGCCGTTTCAAAGAAGTTAAACGATCTTCACTTTCCTTTAAAAACTTCGCCATCTTTTGGTCAAAGGTTTCCGTTCTGTTGTTATTACGATCGTTTTGTCTGTTTTGACGAGGACGTTGTGAGTGCGAATGTGACTTAGGCTGTTCTGGACGATCTTTTGCCTTTTTAATAGAAAGACCGATTTTTCCATCCTTCTCAACATTGATGACTTTGACTTCAACCTGGTCGCCAACCTTGAGATGATCATTAATATCTTTTACATAGTTGTCAGCAACCTCACTGATGTGTACGAGTCCTGTTGAGCCATCCGGCAGCTCCACAAACGCTCCGAAATTCGTAATCCCTGTTACCTTTCCTTGTAACTTGCTGCCTACTTCGATTGACATAAAAAGAATGTTCCTCCTTAAGAATATAAAAAATCATACTTACTTTATATTATACAAAAAGGGAAAAAACAGTGTCAATAAGACTAGTTATTGGTTGTTTTCCCTTCATTCTCTTCCGGAACGCTGAAGATGATTTCACCTTTTTCAGAGAAGAAATATTCTTTTCTGGCCAGCTTGGCAATATATTCGTCATCATTTAATTTTACAATATCTTCTTTTAATATCTGTTCTTGTTTCTTTAAATCCTTAAGCTCTTCTTTCAGCTGATCTTTTTGAGCAACTTTTTCCTCTAAGGCAGCGGATTGAGAAACAAGGCTGGATATCATCAAATAGGAGATAACTACAGCGAATACCAGGAATAATGAAAGCCTCCTAATGAGCAGCTTTCTTTTCCTTAATGATGCTATTTCAGCATATTCCTGCTGCTGAACATAGGTTGTCTCCATTTTTGACACAACCTTTTCCCTTCCTGCACTCATTTCCCAAAACCTCCTTACTCTTTACGTTTTTTCCATCTATCAAGCCACTTTAACATATAATTCTGGATTACCTTAAATTTTCCTGCCGTTTTATTATATAACTTCTCGACGGATTTTTTAAGACTTTTCGGCAAAAGTTTCCAAACAATGAGTAATATTTTCGAGATTACCAGCCATAATGCTTTAAGTACCCATAACACCAGTTTATAAACAAATTTGACAAGGGATAAAAGCCCCCTGCCAAGTAGAATTAAGAGCGAAATCACTAACTGGATTAAACCGACAATAGGCTTATAGATCAGTAATCGGAATGTGTTTCTCAAAAATTTATAAATGGAAATGACCAGATTAATGATGAACTCAAGAAGCTTCAAATAAATACCTTTGAATAAACTTTGATAGGCGGCAAAACCGCATAGCAGGGCAATAAATATATAAAAGCGCAATTCTCCATTATTTACAAGGAATAGTATATAAAAGATGATTAAAGCCTGGGTGATCCAAAACAACAGATCATTGAAAAAAACAATCCAATGATTTCGGTTGGGCCGATTTAGGAAACGCTGATACGTATCGAACATTGCCCCAAAAAGCGAGCCCATTCCAATCATTGAGATCATCGTAATAAACTGCGTGGAAAGTGTCATCGGAATAACTTACTAAAGAAGCCTTTAGTTTTCTCCCCATGCTGCTCATCTAAGTAAACTAAATCGAAAATCTTTCCTTTAATGGAGACAATTCCTTTTTCAACATCAAGATTTTTCATTTGTAGATTTTGCCCTTTAATTGCTAAAAAACCCATCACTGTTTCCAAAAGAAATTCTTCGTTATCAAAGCTCTCTACTTGTTTCACACCTGTTATATCGAGTAGCTTTCTGCCTCTCATAATGACATCATGGTCTGGAATTGAAGCTTTTGTTTGGTTTGTTTCATAAAATTGACTCATCCTTCATCCCTCACAATCATTTGTACAAACCTTTTTTACATTTGTATGTGATGGAGGGATAAAATAGAACAGGCTTCACCTGTCAGAAACTAAAACTCAGTAGTGCCGATTCTCTCTTCCTTAATGATCGTATACATCTCCGCCGCCGCATCCTTCCGAGTTGTTTCCTGGATGAGCTCAATTTTTGCTGTCACCATTCTCTGCCCTAGTTTAATGGTCAGCTCATCGCCAACTTTTACATTTGTACTCGCTTTTGCTTCTTTTCCATTGACAAGAATTCTGCCTTGGTCGGAAACTTCCTTGGCCAAAGTCCGTCTCTTGATTAATCGAGATACTTTTAAAAATTTATCTAATCTCATTTATAACTCCTCCAAAAATTAAAGTCCTTTTACCTTAGCCTCATCCCAAAACTGATCGAGTTCTTCGAGCGAAAAGTCAGCGAAACCTTTCCCACTTTCTTTTACTTTCCTCTCAATATATCGAAACCTTCTAACGAATTTTTCATTTGTTTCAAATAATGCCTCTTCAGGATGGATTTTTAAAAATCTTGCCACATTTACAAAGGCAAACAGTATATCACCAAATTCTTTTTTCGCATTTACCATATTTTTGTTTTGACCTGTAATTTCTGCTTCAAATTCCTCAAACTCTTCTTTTACTTTCGCTAGTGCGGGTCCAATTTCCTGCCAATCAAAACCGACCTTCGATGCCTTCTTCTGTAGTTCATTGGCTCTTAATAGATTCGGCAATGACATTGAAATACCGTCGAGGATTGATTCTTCTTTATCTCCTTTTTCCTGTTTCTTAATTTCCTGCCAATTACGGACGACTTCCGCTGAATCTTCTGCTGTTCGATTTCCAAATACATGTGGATGTCTGCGAATCATCTTTTCAGAAAGTACCTCAATTACATCCTCGATGGCAAAATAGCCATCATCCTCCCCAATTTGCGCATGCAGCATAACCTGGAGAAGAACATCTCCAAGTTCTTCAATTAAATGGTCAATGTCTCCGCTGTTGATGGCGTCTATTACTTCATATGTTTCTTCAATTAAATATTTCTTTAAACTTTCATGTGTTTGTTCTTTATCCCAAGGGCACCCGTTTGGCCCTCTTAGTACAGCGATAATCTCCCTGAGTTTCGAAAACTGCTTCAGCATGATTTTTTCATCTGTAACAGGCGGGACATAGACAGATGTAAGATTGTTGAGGGAAACTTTCCGGTCTAATTCAAAGAGTGGTACCTTTTCAATATGTTCACTTTTGCTTCCCGCTGCCGTTACGATAAATACATCATAATCATCAGGGAGCACCTCCATTAACGTTAACTTTACATTGGAGGCAACAAATGAATCATAAACCTGGCCAATGATCATATGCTGGCTGATTTGGAGTTGATTCGTGTGAAGGGATGTCCCATCAAGCAGTTGAAAGCCTTCAACCGGATCGATTTTTAACGATTGGAAAAGGGCATCAAGAAAACTTTGTCCGCCGCTGATCATAATTTCTGTATTCTCCAAAGGTCCCTTTTCTAACAGCAGTTGAACTGTTCTTTCAGCAACAAGTGGATGTCCTGGAACCGCATAGATTACTTGTTCCTTTTTTGCTTTTGCTAATAATGTTTCGACAATCTCCTCATACACCTTTTCAAATTGATCATACTTTTCATAAATGCTATCAAAGGAGGTATAGGCCAGTCCTTCCTTCACCAAATCTTCCACTACTGGATGTTCCTGCGTCCGTAGATAAACATGACTCGACTGAATAAGCTTTTTATATACTCCAACCGGGAGCTGCTCAAGATCTCCTGCTCCCAAACCTAATATTTCAATTCTATTCATGCTTTTAACTCCTTTTTTTTCGAGGTAAAAGAAGGCTTAATTTACTTCCAAATGGAAATAACGATAAATCCTTTTCCTGGAAGACTCCTCCTCTAATAATAATGAAAAGGAAGATAAATCCTCCTGAAAAAGCCCCGCCCAAAGCTTGAAAAGCTGCTATTATCCGCTCGCTGCTAACAGGGATAGGAACGGCACTTGTAAGATAAAGAAATCCTTTCAAATATAGGAACATGGTAATGATCGCGGCTATAACAATCAAAACAAACCTGCCTGTAAAAAGGACGATTTTCTCCACATTCCATAATTTTACTGTTAAAAGAATTAAGATAACGACCAAAGTTAGTAAAGTTGCAACGGCTGCCCCCAGTGTTCCCATTCCGGGTACAAGGATCATATTCAATATATATTTAAGTGGCAGAGACATGAATATTACAAAGGCTGGAAATAACAGTGTCCCTAACCCCTGCATGACCGCTATAAACGTTGTAAGGATAGAACCAAGGAAAATGACAAAACTGAGAACTGCTAATACATTTGACCCTGCTTTATCTTCAAATAACATCATATTTGTCGGTTCGATGATTCCACACAGGCCTGCAGAAGCCCCTGCGCCTATAACAATGCTGACCTTTAGAGCTAATTGCAGTTTATCTTGGAGAAACTGGATGTCCTTATTTATACGTGCACTGGTAATAAGCGGAACTAAAGATAATGACATCGAAGTTGCTATCACTGTACCTAATTGAATGAGCGGCATCCCGCGGTCATAAACTCCTTTTAAGCCTTTTGCCGCTGCTGGACCGAAGCCGCTTCCTTTTAATAAGGAATAAAGATTTAATGCATCTGCCATCTGTAGAAAAATCATGACCATACCACTAATACAAATGGTGAATCCTTGGAATGCAAGTGATTTAAAAATGTGACGTGCTTCGAATTTGTATCCCTCTATATTCCCTCTTTTCGGTACAATTATCTTCCATTCTTTACGAACCAAGAGGAATGTAAACAAAATAACCGCTGCAACTATACTTCCGGTGATGGACCCGAACATGGCTCCTCCGCCAATATGATAGAGGGAATCATTCATTTTGGTCAGCAGGTAAGCCAGGGTTAGAATCGTGAAGGCACGAATGAATTGTTCTCCGACCTGAGATAATGCCGTTGGCACCATATCACCCTTGCCCTGATAATAGCCTCGAAGTACAGAAACGATGGGAAATATCAAAAAGACGAAACTGACAACCTTTAATAGTGAGGCTAGTTTAACATCGTTCATCCATCGAGCGATTGGCTCCGCTCCATAATATAGAGAAAGAAAACAAAGGACTCCGAAAATTTGCAGAAAAATAAAGGATAAGAGCAAAAGCCTCCGAGTATTTTCAAGAGAACCGGAATTTTTTTGTTCAGCATAAAGTTTAGAGATCACCACCGGAAAACCGGTGGTTGCTAAAACCATCGCGAATCCATAGAAAGGATATACTTGTTGATATATGTAAAAGCCGACATCACCGACAATATTTTGAAACGGGATACGGTAAACAGCACTTAGAATTTTTGTAATTAACGCCGCAAGTGCTAAAATGAAAGCCCCTCTAAAAAGCGCCTTCGATTGATTAACAGGCTTCATGATACACCCCTTAAAGAAAGCAAATGAACTCGAACTGTATTATAGCATACGCATTGAAGGCAGACAGAAAAAAAGACAGCGTCAGCTGCCTCTTTTTATTTGATATATATGTTAGGATTCCATTTGTCTTGCGAGGAAGCCTGCAGCTGTTTCAACAGCCTTCTTTTCTACTTCTCCAATGGTGCCTTCTTTTGCAAAAATAATAACAGCACCAATTGGATCGCCATTTGCAATAATTGGCCCAATTGTATATGATGAAATCGCTTCATCAATTCCATCTACTATAGCGATATCGCTTTGCTGGGTCACAAGGACCGAATTGCGGTCTTCCATGGCTTTTTCTACTAGATCACTAATATTTTTATTTAAATAATCTTTTTTAGAACCTCCAGCAACTGCGATAAAAGAGTCTCTATCACAGATTAATACTGGATTACCGAGGCTGTCAAAAAGGGCTTCGGCATACTCTTTAGCAAAATCGCTTAATTCGCTGATTGGTGAATATTTCTTCAAAATCACTTCTCCATCTCGATCCACAAAGATCTCTAATGGATCCCCCTCACGGATACGCAAGGTTCTGCGTATTTCTTTGGGAATGACAACACGACCCAAATCATCGATTCGACGAACTATTCCAGTTGCTTTCATCCAATGTTGCCTCACTTTCATCTGATGATTTTACTAACTTGATGATGATTATTTCCTTTAGTTGTAATCATCACCAACTTTGAACTTAGTATCTTTCATCTGGAAAGTTCTATTCACAATCCATATATTTTTTCAATTCTGTGATGTTTCTCCCAAAAATGTATAAAAATGAGGCAACCTTTCTTTACCTTTTAGATTTATTAAAGGCCATTGGTGATTGGAGCGGAAGGCGCGAGACTCCTGCGGGAGTACGGAGCTGGGGAGACCCCGCAGGCGCTTCAGCGCCGAGGAGGCTCCCCGGACCGCCCGCGGAAAGCGAAGCGCCTGGAGCGCAAATCAACAGGTAAGTTTAGCCCTACTTTTTAGACTGGATTTTCCTGGCCTTTTTTTGCTTCTTGGATTCCTTTGATCATTTCAAAGGCAATATTGAGCCAATAGGATGTTTCTGTACCTTTTGTCTTTAAAACCATTTTTAGTTTTTGCCCTTCCATTCCCAGACCAATCATTCTTGGGTACTTATTGCTGATTGCAAAAACCTTCTGGCCGTCGATCTTGGCACTTGCCCGCTCGTTCACTAAAATCGTTACTTCCCCTTTTGTCTGCTTGATTTGTTCGACACCGGCAAGCAGGGCATATACTTTCATTTCAGATATCTGGAATAGGTAAGCTACCTCTTCTGGATACTCGCCAAATCGATCGAGCATCTCATCCTGCAGTTCTTCGATGTCTTCTAATGAAGAGAGCCCCCTAAAGCGCTTATACATTTCAATCTTTTGATGGCCGTCTTTAATATAGCTATCCGGAATATACGCATCAATTTCAAGATCGATTTCGACAGTTGGTTTTTCTTCCTTATTTAGGTCGCCTTTACGTTCTTCAATTGCTTCTTTTAACATTTGTGAATATAAATCAAATCCAACAGAGTCAATAAATCCATGCTGCTGGGCTCCTAATAGATTACCTGCCCCCCGGATAGATAAGTCACGCATCGCGATTTTAAATCCGGAACCTAGCTCTGTAAACTCTTTAATTGCCTGTAATCGTTTTTCAGCTACTTCCGTAAGTACTTTATCCTTTCGGTGGGTAAAATAAGCATACGCCACCCGATTAGACCGGCCAACACGTCCACGGAGCTGGTAGAGCTGTGAAAGACCCATTTTATCCGCATCATAAACAATTAATGTATTAACATTCGGAATATCTACACCTGTTTCAATAATCGTGGTGCTGACCAGTACATCAAATTCTCCTGACAAGAAGCTTAGCATAACAGATTCCAGTTCATTTTCTGTCATTTGTCCGTGGGCATAGGTAACACGGGCATCCGGAACAAGCATGGAGATTTCTTCTGCCTTCCGTTCGATATCTTCTACTCTGTTATATAAAAAGTAGACTTGTCCGTTACGGGCGAGTTCTCTTTCAATTGCCTCCCTGACAAGCGCTCCATTATACTCCATTACATAGGTTTGAACCGGGAATCGGTTTTCTGGAGGGGTTTCAATAACCGATAAATCCCGGACTCCTAACATCGACATATGCAGGGTCCTTGGTATTGGGGTCGCTGTTAACGTTAACACATCAATATTGGTTTTCAACCTTTTAATTTTCTCTTTATGGGTGACACCAAACCTTTGCTCTTCATCAATAATAAGCAGCCCAATGTCACGGTAGACAATATCCTTCGAAAGCAATCGGTGTGTCCCAATCACAACATCCACCGTACCAGCTTTCAAGCCTTTTATCGTTTCCGTCTGCTGCTTTTTAGATCGGAATCGGCTTAAGAGACCAATATTAATCGGGTAATCCTGAAATCTTTCACGCATCGTCTCATAATGCTGCTGTGCAAGGATGGTAGTTGGCACGAGTAAGGCTACCTGTTTCCCGTCAGCCACCGCTTTAAAGGCAGCCCGAATGGCAACTTCTGTTTTTCCATAACCAACATCACCGCAGAGTAAACGGTCCATTGGCCTCGACTTCTCCATATCCTTCTTAATTTCATGAATGGAGCGTAATTGGTCTTCTGTTTCCTGATATGGAAAGGCTGTTTCAAATTCCCGCTGCATATCACCATCAGGGGAAAATCCATAACCTACCGCTGCTTCGCGTTCTGCATATAGCTTGATTAAATCATCCGCTATGTCCTGGACAGAAGATTGAACCTTCTTCTTTACCTTTTTCCAATCACTGCCGCCGAGTTTATAGATTTTCGGCTCTTTCCCTTCAGAGCCAACATATTTTTGAACAAGGTCAATTTGTTCTACAGGTACATATAGCTTATCGGACCCCTGATAGCGGATATGCAGATAATCTTTATGAATCCCATTGATGACCAGCGTTTCAATTCCTAGATATTTACCAATCCCGTGGTTAACATGAACAACATAATCACCGATTTTCAGTTCGGAATAGCTTTTAATTCTTTCGGCATTGGATAGTTTCTGCCTGTTAGCAGACTTTTTTATCGGCTTGTTGAAAAGCTCTTCTTCAGTAATGACGGCTATCTTTTGTATACTAAGCTCAAATCCAGTCTGCAGGCTGCCTCTCATAATCTGTGCTCTGCCTGGCAGAAGCTGCTGATCGGTGCCGATGGGTGCGGCCTCGATTTCATAATCCTCTAAAACCCGCGTTAATTTCTTAACTCTTTCCTCATCCGGTCCTAAAAATAAAATAGAATAATTTCCTTTTTTCCATCTATCAACTTCAGCTTTTAATACATGCATTTGTCCATGGAAATTTTGCATTGGCTTACAGGAAATATTGATGATATTTTGCGGGCTGGTATTCGCAACATGGCGAAGGAACAAACTCATATATAAAATTGGGAAATCCCGCTTTTGAATTAATCCCTGAAAATCATGGGAAACGGCCAAATCATGAATAATCTGCCCTTCTCCTAGTAATGCTGTGTACCATTCTGCTTCTTCTTTAGCCAGTGAATCGTTCATTTCCTGAACCCGGCTAATTTCGTCAATAAATACCATTCCATTATCCGGAAGGTAGTCTAGTAAACTAGCGGGATTTTCATAGGCGATTGATAAGTATTTAAAAATGTGTTCAGGCTTTTGCCTGTTTTTAAGCTGCTCAAGCTCGTAACTGATATTTTGAGAGAGCTGGATTTTCGCTTTATCATCCTTTAACTTTTTTAAACTCTTTGCTAATCCATCCTCTAATCTCCCAATTAAGCGGCTGTAATCCTCATCGTTAAGAAGCACCTCTGTTGCAGGGCCAATTGAAACTTCCGAAATTTTCTCTTTAGATCGTTGATCTTCCAGGGAGAAATAACGGATCGAATCAATCTCTGTATCAAATAACTCAATTCGAATAGGATTACTTTCTGTTAACGGATAGATATCTATAATTCCACCGCGGATACTAAATTCTCCCGGAGTGCCGACCATCTCTGCCCGCACATATCCCATTTGCACAAAGGTATTTAATACTTCGGTGATATTGATATCATCGCCTAATTTTAACCTAAGCTGATATTGTTTCCACAACCCTTTAGGAGGAATAACTTTCTTTAAACCGGCAATGGGAACAATGACGATTCCCTGCTCATGCTTGCTCCAATGATTTAAAGCCTCCATTCTTTGGGCTTTTAATTCCGGACTTGCAATACTCATTTCCGCTGCAATCAATTCATTTGCTGGAAAAAGAAAGACTTGATCCTCACTTAATAGATTCACTATATCATCATATAGTTTTTGTGCTTGTAATAGATTATGGGTTACAAGAAGGATTGGACGTTTCATCTGCTCATATAGAGCTGCCGTAAGCACCGTTCTCGATGAGCCAGATAACCCTGCAACCAGTTGTTCCTTTAAGCCTTCCTGCACCCCGGATATAATCGAATGGATATCTTCCTGCTGAAGGAAAAGTGATTTTAACCCCTTCAAAACCGTTCCTCCTCTCCTTACGTTATTTACATATTTTAAAAGGTTAAGTTTTGGTTAATGTAAATAGAAAAACGCTTTGGATTAGCTTCCAAAGCTTGTTAGTGAATCAGAAAATCGTATTGATGAAACTCTGGATTACGCTCCAATGCCTCCTGACAGTCTTCACAAATAGCTTTTATATGAATGTTTCCTGTTGGATCATAAGAAACCATTTCCTGTCTTTCCTCCTGGGTTAATTTATGCAGACCCAGTGTTTCACTTTGGATGGATGTTTGTTCAATAGAACCGATATTTGTACCGCAATGACGGCAATGATAATGAATGGACATGCCTGTCCCTCCCTAATTTACTATTATAAATAGTATTTACTGGGAGGAGAAATCTTATTCACTGCTTTATTGTATGAAAGTCACAGCAGTCTCATGAGCACTTACTGGTTAAATTCATTCATTACTTGTAAAAACGGCTTCTCTAACCAAAACTCACAAGCTTCCGCGCTTTTTTTAACTGCGTCCTGTGTTAAAGTTTTTTCTTCCTCACTAAAACGGCCTAATACATAATCTGGCACCTTCATGCCATTTTTCGGGCGGTCAATTCCAATCCTAATCCGGTTAAATTCCTGAGTGCCTAGATGAGCAATGGTAGATTTGATACCATTATGACCCCCGGCACTTCCTTTTTGACGAAGCCGAATTTTCCCTGCAGGCAAATCAAGATCATCATAGATTACGACAATATCCTCTGTTTCAATTCGATAATAATCCATCACAGCTCTAATCGATTCTCCGGATAAATTCATATATGTAAGCGGTTTTAATAAGACTACTTTTTCCCCTTTATAAAAACCGACTCCATATAAGCCTTTGAATTTGGATTGATCTAACTGAATGGAGAAATTTTTTGATAATTCTTCTATCACTTCAAAACCAATATTATGTCTTGTATTTTCATATTGTTTCCCCGGGTTTCCTAAACCAACAATTAATTTCATGTACTCCCTCTCTTTCGGCCCAGTCAACCTGTTTAGTAATTTCCTTATCATTTATACTCCCCATTTGTTTGAACAGTTAAATGCGGCAAAAGACGTAACCTTAAATCAGGTTACGTCTTTCTCCTTTATTCTTCGCCTACAGGCTCTGTTTCTCTGCCTTCTTCATTATCAGGGTGGCCGCCTTCTTGCTGTTCGCCAGCATCAATTTCTTCTTCCTGCTTAGGAGGAAGGATGGAAGCAATAACTTCATCTGCTTCATGGTTAATCGTAAACGAACCTTGATAAAGGATGTCCGAGATTTTCATTGTTTCTCCTACCTGCAGGTTCGACACATCTACTTCAATTTGCTGCGGAATTTCACTAGGTGTTGAAGTAATGGACAGTTCGTGAACAGGCTGCTGTAGAACCCCGCCGTCCTTTACCCCCGCTGCTTCACCTGTAAGCTCAAGTCTTACATTTACAGTAATTTTAGATGACTTGTCAACAGCCAGGAAGTCAACATGTATGATTTCCTTTTTAATAAAATCCTCTTGGTAATCACTTAAAATCACATCGTGTTTGCTGCCGTTTACATCGAGTGAAATAATCCCATTCCTGCCAACAGTACGAATCGTTTTGGTTAAATCAGCAGAACTGACAAAAACTGGTTTACTTTCAACCTTCCTGCCATAAATAACAGCTGGGATATTACCAGTTTCTCGGATCTTTCTCAAAGAAGAATGCTTTAGTTCGTTGCGTTCTGTTGCTTGTAAAACAGTACTCATATGTTTCGTCACCTTCCTGTTATGTTCTTTAGCAGACAATATAAAAATGCCCCAAAACAGGAAGATTTAAACACTTTTCTTTAAGAATAAGCTCTGTTAAACTTGCCTGTTGATTTCCGCTCCAGGCGCTTCGCTTTCCGCGGGCGGTACGGGGAGCCTCCTCGGCGCTTCAGCGCCTGCGGGGTCTCCCCTGCCCCGTACTCCCGCAGGAGTCTCGCGCCTTCCGCTCCAATCAACAGGGTATGTGCTTTAACAGTACCTAATAATAAAAGCCGGAAAACTAGAACAGAGGTCTGAATGTCCATCAGACCTCTTCATATATTTTAGTCAAATAAGGTACTTACTGATTGTTCTTCGTGAACTCTAATAATCGCTTCACCAAGTAATGGCGCCACGGAGAGATTGCTAATTTTATCAATCTTTTTCTCCTCTGGGAGTTCAATGGAATTGGTTACAACCAGTTCTTTAATTTTTGAATTTTGAATGCGGTCGATGGCTGGTCCAGATAGAACCGGATGCGTACAGCATGCATACACTTCTGATGCCCCATTTTCAACTAATGCATTAGCAGCAAGCGTAATGGTACCAGCTGTATCGATGATATCATCAATGAGAATTGCAATTTTACCTTCGATATTACCAACGATATTCATAACTTCTGCTACATTTGGACGTGGACGGCGCTTATCAATAATCGCGATTGGAGCCTTTAAACGTTCTGCTAATTTTCTTGCTCTTGTTACACCGCCGTGGTCAGGAGAAACGATGACAATATCGCCCTCAAAATTTCTCTTTTTAAAATATTCCGCTAAAATTGGTACCCCCATTAAATGATCTGTAGGGATTTCAAAGAAACCTTGGATTTGCGGTGCATGTAAATCTAAGCAGATGACACGTGTTGCACCAGCTGTTTCTAAAAGGTTAGCTACAAGCTTTGCCGTAATCGGCTCACGAGCACGGGCTTTACGGTCCTGACGGGCATAACCATAGTAAGGCATAACAATATTGATAGTTTTAGCTGACGCTCTTTTTAAGGCATCAATCATAATTAATAATTCCATAATATTTTCGTTAACTGGTGCACTCGTAGATTGAATGACATAGACATCACAGCCGCGAATACTTTCTTCAATATTAATTTGAATTTCGCCGTCACTAAATCTAGTTACCGAGCTCTTCCCTAGCTCAACACCAATTACTTTTGCTATCTCTTTAGCAAGCGGAAGATTTGAATTAAGACTGAATACCTTAAGATTTGGATCTAAGTATTGATTTGACATATTGGCCTCCAATATTATCGCTTATTTTTTCTGATTAAGCTTATCCACGTAATTTTCCTTATTTACCTGATGAGCGCGCGCTATCGACAGAGCACTTCCCGGAACATCCTTTGTAATGGTTGAACCAGCGGCAACATACGCGCCTTTTCCAACTGTTACAGGTGCTACTAAATTAGAATTGCAGCCGATAAAGACGTCATCCTCAATTTTGGTTAAGAATTTATTTTTTCCATCATAGTTCACCGTAATGGAACCACAGCCAATATTAACATTTTTGCCAACTTCAGCATCTCCAATGTAACTAAGATGTGAAGCTTTGCTTCCTTCGCCAAAAACAGCTTTTTTAATTTCGACAAAGTTACCGATTTTTACATCATCTTTAATATCGGAATCTGGGCGGATATGGGCAAATGGCCCAATGTTAACGCGGCTGCCAATCAAACTTTTATAAGCAGCGGATTGACGGATGACCGTTTCGTCGCCAATTTCACAAGATTCAATTTCTGTGTTTGGACCGATTTGGCAATCCGCTCCAATAACTGTTTTCCCCTTTATGATAGTCCCTGGAAGAATCACAGTATCCTGACCAATTACGACATCTGTTTCAATATAAGTATTAGCAGGGTCCATAATCGTTACTCCATTACGCATCTGCTGTTCATTGATACGATTTCGCATAATTCTTTCCGCTTCTGCGAGCGCAACCCGGTCATTTACCCCAAGCGTTTCTTCAAGTTCATTGGTTTGATAGGCAGTGACTACTTCTCCCTGTTTCTTTAGGATCTCGACCACGTCTGGAAGATAGTATTCACTTTGAACATTATCGTTGGAGACATTCTTCAATGCCTCAAATAACGCTACATTATCAAAGCAGTAGGTTCCTGTATTAATTTCATTTATTTCTCGTTCTGCATCGGTTGCATCCTTGTGCTCAACAATTTTCTCAACAAGACCCTCTTCATTACGAATGATACGTCCATATCCTGTCGGGTTATCAATCCTTGCTGTAAGAATTGTCGCTTTGGCAGATAATTCCTCATGATGTCTGAAAAGAGACTCCATCGTTTCTGCCTTGATTAAAGGAGTATCACCGCAAACAACTATCGTCACTCCTTCTTTGCCCTCGAGCATACTTTGGGCCTGCATAACGGCATGCGCTGTCCCTAGTTGCTCTTCCTGGAGTGCATAATGGCTTGCTTCCCCTAACTGGGCCTTCACCTTATCTGCTCCGTGGCCAATAACCGTGACCATTTCTTGTATATCAAGTTTTGTAATTTGATCGACAACATGCTGTACCATAGGCTTACCACATACAGGGTGCAATACTTTATAAAGCTTCGATTTCATCCGCGTTCCTTGTCCTGCGGCTAAAATCACAGCATAACGATTAGACATGAACAGGCCTCCAATTTACCTTTTTATCCATTAAAAATAATAACGGAAATAGCTTGGCTTTTCAAGGAAACAAGAAGAGATGTCTGAATTTGTTAAATCCATTTATGGGGTTTTAGGGGATTTGAGAGGAATAAAAAAAGAGCACTACTTGTGTAGTAGGCTCTAGGTGTAAGAATTCATGTATGAATTCAGTTATTTTAGGAAGCTCCTGCTTCTTCAAATTCTACTTCTAATTCTCCTAAACGATGGTACTCGGCTAAAACAGCCTCCTGGATTTTTCCACGTGTACCGGAGTTGATTGGATGCGCAATATCACGAAATTCTCCATCTGGAGTACGTTTACTTGGCATCGCGACAAATAAACCGTTGTTTCCGTCGATAACTCGGATGTCATGTACGACAAATTCATTGTCTAATGTAATTGATGCAATCGCTCTCATTCTGCCATCCGTATTAACACGGCGTAATCTTACGTCTGTTACTTCCATGTGCTCACACCCTTTTCATATGTTAAAAAGCTAGTTATTAAATTCAACAGAAAAACACATATTCCTTCTTTAATTTTAAAATTTTTTCGAATAATTTAGGCAAAATGGTGAACTTTTGTAAAAATATACATATTTTCACATTATGTACGTTGATTTTGTTGCAATAAAAAAACGCTCGATTATTTCACGAGCGCTATTACTTCGATTTCTATTAATACATCTTTTGGCAGACGGGCCACTTCTACACAAGAGCGAGCCGGCTTATTGGTTGAAAAGTATTCACCATAAACCTCATTTACAGCTGCAAAATCATCCATGTTTTTAATAAACACTGTTGCTTTTACGACTGTTTCTAAAGATGCTCCAGCAGCAGATAGCACAGCTTGCAAATTTTTAAACACTTGATGTGTCTGTTCTTTCACATCGCCTTCGACCATGACGCCTTCCGCTGTTAAAGGGATTTGTCCGGAGCTGTAAAACATATTATTGACTAAAATCCCTTGAGAATAAGGTCCAATTGCAGCAGGTGCTTCATTGGTTTGTACTACTTTCATTTTTATTCCTCCGCTCTTCTTTTGAAATAATTTCCTTCTTGTACCCGAATTGTTTTTTCTTTTACGTCTACATCCATGAGCTGAACAAGCGATATGTAATCATCTACTAGACGTTCTTCCGTTTCTTCAGCCTCAACTAATACAGCAATTCCCTCAACTGTTGCATTAAATTCCTCAAGTAAGCTGATCATTCCCATTACTGTTCCGCCAGCTTTCATAAAATCATCAACGATTAGAACCCTGGAACCTTGAGCAAGGCTTCTTTTCGCCAATACCATGGTTTGGATTCTTTTAGCTGAACCCGATACATAGTTAATGCTAACCGTTGGACCTTCTGTGACTTTACTGTCTCTTCTCACTATCACAACAGGAGTGTTCAACTGACTTGCAACCGCATACGCCAAAGGAATTCCCTTGGTAGCTACTGTCATGACGACGTCAATTTTAGCATTCGCATAGGCAGTAGCAATAATCCTTCCAGCTTTTTGTACAATTGACGGATCTCCCAAGATATCGGTTAAATACAGATAACCTCCTGGTAAAAGCCGATCAGGCTTAGCAATTAACTCACATAATTCCTCGACAAACGGTCTAGCCTCTTCATTCCCTACATTGACGAAAAATTTAACTCCCCCGGCTGCACCAGGTACCGTCTGTAATGTTCCAATCCCTCTTTGCTCAAATGTTTCCTTCACGATGGCCAAATCTTCACTTATAGATGATTTAGCGGAAGAATAACGGTCTGCAAAAAAAGTCAACGGTACAAGCTGGCGCGGGTGGTCAAGTAAATAGTTCGTCATATCAATTAAACGTTCACTACGACGAAACTTCATGACGGACCTCCAATTAAAAAAGACGAATATTTTATTAATAGGATATCACTATTGTACGTTTTCAATCAAGAGAATGTGGTTCTCCGAGCATTCTTACAGCAAAAACTTGGTCACAAAAACCTCTCAGCCCATTATAGATCCGATGCATTCTTGAATCATGTTGAACAATCCCAAAAACTGTTGGTCCACTGCCGCTCATTAGCACTGCATCAGCGCCAAATCGCTTCATTTGATCTTTAATGAGGGCAACCTCTGGATACAGATTTAACGTAACATCTTCTAAGACGTTTCCGACATTTTGGCAAACCTTTTGATAGTCATTGTCCTCTATTGCCTTAACCATTTGTTTAATGTCTGGATGCTGCATCCCGTTTAAATCAAGACGGCGGTAAACCTCTGCTGTTGAAACTCCTATAAAGGGTTTGGCCAAGATAACCCAGCATGTTGGCGGAGCTGGCAGGGGGGTGATTTTTTCCCCTCTTCCTCTTGCCAATGCCGTACCTCCGTGAACACAAAAAGAAACATCTGAACCTATTTCCGATCCCAGTTCAGCGAGTTCCTCCATGGATAACCCCAAATCCCATAGTTTATTTAACCCTCTTAGAGTTGCGGCAGCATCACTACTTCCGCCCGCTAACCCGGCGGCTACAGGAATGGTTTTTTCAATTGTTATTTCTACACCCTTTTTGATCTGGAAACGCTCTTTCAACAATTGTGCTGCCTGGTAGGCTAAATTCCGTTGATCATCCGGAACATATCGATTTTGGGAAAGAATATGGATTGTATCCTCTTCTAATAATGTTAGTTCAACCCGATCGGCCAAATCAATGGTGGTCATAATCATTTCTACTTCATGATAACCATCCGGACGTTTATGTAAAACATCCAACGATAAATTAATCTTGGCCGGTGCCTTTACTAAAAGCTTCACTGCGCCCACCTACTTCTATATAATCCAGCGCACTAAAGCGCCCATAAGTTCAATAAATAATTTCAAGCTGAAACCCTATCAAGGCGCTTCCGCTTTTCTTGTCCAGCTGCAGCGCCTAGGGGCTCGGGGTCATAAGCCTGTCTAGTTTCGGCTCCTTGGGACTCGAGTCGTAAGCCACCCCCTGAAGAAGGCAAAAAGCGCCTTCTTGCAGTGTGCGTCTTACGCCTTCGTCCCAGGACAGTCGCCTCCACATTTCGTTCAATCCGTCCAGAAGGTTAAAAAACAACCTTCTAGCCGGCTCGTCTTATGCCTGTCGCCCCTGGTCAAGGCGCTTCCGCTTTTCTTTTTTCCGAAATCCACATTTTGTCCTATTTTACCACAAAAAGCTAAAAGTAAGACGTGACAATCTGACAATTATTTCAGAATACATATTTTATCATTAGTTGGGGACAGAAGAAAGGTTCATAAAGACAAGAATGCTTTCAATTTACTTGATGAAGGACAATTTGATCGTTTTAGAGGGAGTTTAGTCTTTTAGAACCTCGATAAAGGACATCTCCATGATTCCTTGTATCCGTTTTGTCCTTCAAAGTTTATTCACATACAAAAAATGGCCAGGGGATTATTCCCCTGGCCCTGCCGTCATGCGACTATTTTAAAAGTATTGCCTTTTCTTGTGAGAAAAATCATGAGGATCCAGCTTTAAGAGTTTCTTTGATTGTTCATCATTTGCTGCTGGGCAATTTCAACCGCTCTTTTTACCATATTCCCGGCATCCTTTGCCCGGATGCCACCCCAACCTTCTTTTTGAACGACATCATAAAATCCTAATTCCTTTGCCAATTCCTCTTTAAAGTGACTCGACATGATACCTCTTCTTCTCGCCATGGAAACAACCCCTTTCATCTCATGCGGCATTTATTAGTATGAGATGAAAGGGAAATTTGATGTGTTTTAGAGAAAGCAAAAAGCAGCAAACCTGTGTTCGCTGCCCCAAAATTGCTTATATACTAGCTTAAAGCTATGTTTCCTGCTGCATCTTCATAGAAGGTAATTTGAACGGT
This sequence comes from Neobacillus sp. Marseille-Q6967, assembly GCF_946151075.1. GTDB lineage: Bacteria > Bacillota > Bacilli > Bacillales > Cytobacillaceae > Neobacillus. The sequence continues at coordinate 1,008,422 of NZ_CAMGZB010000001.1, forward strand.
TTCAGTTAGTACATCTGCATAACTGTAAGAAACACGCTCAAATGCGTTTTCTTCTTGGTCTAACTCAATCACAAAAACGGAAGGATACGTTTCGGCTAACGTACCGGAACGTTCGATTGTTTTTCTACGTCCTCCGTTTGCCTTTAGTAACAATCTTTTCCCTAAATTTGAATCAAGAGCCTTTTTAATATCGGCTAAGGTTTTTGGCATTCGGTCCACCTCACTATGTATAGTATATCACACTGACATAGTCCTGTCAATTAAAACATAAAATTATATCAGTACCATAAAATGATTGTCAATGCTTTTTCATCTACTTTTTCTTCTAAAATTCAACAATCCTAGAGTAACCTTAAAAGCACGATAATATGTGCATTTAAAAAAAATAAGCCTTTAAAATTTAAAAAGGCTTATTCCTCTTCCTCCTGGATTGGATTATAAGGCATTCCAGTCCGCAGCACTCCTTTTGTTTCTATGCCTCCGAGCCCTTTTTCACCTGTAAGGGTATTTCGCAAAACATCCCAGACATTGATTCTCTCCATAAAAGGGGTAAAGCTGATTTTTGCAACGATATACACCGGATCGAGTGCATGTATATTGATCCTGGATGGAGAACTGGCAAAATTAGCTCCAGCATGAATAAGCGATTCAAAGTGAGACTGACAAGCTCCCGCAAAAATAACCAGTTGATCTAAATGAGGAACCTTCTTTCTTGCCTCTTTAACCGTTTGAACAAAATGCTTTGAATGACGGTAGGCATTAATATCCGTCATCTTTCCTTTCGCTTTTGAGTAGGCATCATGACCCGTAATGACCAAAATATCCGGACGGTAATAATCAATTAAATCGCCAATCCTGTTTGGCATCTCCTTTTCGTGACAATGTGCTCCATTAACAGGGATTCCAATTTTTTCATATAATGTCATGCACTTTTTTAAATAATCCGAATCACCATCTAAATGGAGAACCTTTCCTGGGATTTGAAAATAATTAGATGGTTTTACATAGCCGCTTGTTGCTTCGTATTCCCGTTTTTGTTTAATTAAATCAAAATCCTGCGCAAAAAGCCGGTACGATTGTTCCTCGAGTGCTTTATATTGTTTTAGTAGTTTGGATCTTATATTTTTGTTTACAACCACTAAATCCTCATAAGGTGCATCTGCCACTAAGCGAAAGTCTTCACCGTATAAGACAGCAAATCTTTGGCCCTGATGTTCCTGTATATCAACAACACGGAATAAAATATCACAGTTATATGACCGCCTGCCAACGATATCCATCCTTTTTATTTCCACTGCAGTCACTCCAATTAGACCAGCCCTAGGCCTGCCAAAATAACGTTTCAGTCATAGGCTATGCATGTCGCTGTCTTTAGGTGACTGTCTAATAACAATATACAAAAAATAGACCCGTGCAGGTCTATTTAAAATAATCATATAAAGCGTCACTCAAGCTTCCAAATTCTTCGAGGGACAGGGTCTCCCCTCTTCGTGACGGCTCAATCTCTGCGGCTTGTAACGCATGTAGAATTTCCTCTTTCTTCTGCTTTCCATCCGGGAGCTGGCTGGTTAAATTATTGAGTATTGTTTTACGCCTTTGGGCAAAGCTAGCCTTTGTCACTTGGAAAAAGAAATTCTCATCCTTAACAGACACAGCAGGCTTTTCCCGCCTTGTTAAGCGAATGACAGCAGAATCCACATTCGGCTGCGGAACAAAGACTGTTTTCGGTACGATCATAACGGTCTCTGCCTGTGTATAGTACTGTACTGCAATCGAAAGCGATCCATAATCCTTTGTCCCAGGACTTGCTGAAATTCGATCTGCTACCTCCTTTTGGAGCATACACACGATACCGCGGATCGGTAAATGTTCTTCGAGCAGTTTCATAATAATCGGAGTCGTGACATAATAAGGCAAATTTGCAACCACCATTATATCCTCGATGTTTGCAAATTCTGTGTCAATGACCTCCTGAACATTCGCTTCCAAAACATCTTTATGTATAATTTTAACATTATTATAAGGTGATAGCGTGTCCGATAAAATCGGTAATAACCTTTGATCAATTTCAAATGCGACGACCTTTTTACTGACCCGTGCAAGCTGCTCAGTCAGCGCCCCAATTCCAGGACCGATTTCAATGGCCCCAGAGTTCTCACTTAGCTCTGCAAAATCGACAATCCTTCTTAGGATATTCGTATCGATTAAAAAATTTTGACCAAGGCTTTTCTTAAAGGAAAAACCGTATTTTTCAAGAATAGACCGGGTTCTAATTGGGGTTGCAATATCTTTATTCATTTCTTTCCTCCTGATTTACAAGTACTAAGGCATCTGCAAATTCCTGTTTACTGATTTGAAACATCATTAGCCGCTTATGAAGCTGTTTGCCATTTGTATAGCCAATCTTTAATATTTTCCCTAACAAAATTCTTCGCTCTTTTGAGCCGCTGCCGCCAATTAGGCCTGCTGTAATTAAATCCTCTTGAGAAATTTCTTCTTCAATATTTTCTCTCATCATTTGTGCATCCCGTAGTGCTTCCCTGATTGCCACAACGGCTGCATGTTCTACACCCAAGCCTTTCCCATTCTTAGCAAGGGCCATTTCCTTCGGTAAAAAGGCATGTTTACAGCCTGGTACCTTTTCAGCAATCGTCTTTCGGATTTTTTCACCGGGATAGTCTGGGTCTGTAAAAATAATAACGCCCCTCGTTTCTTGGGCCTTTTTTATTTTTTCAATCGTTTCCTGATTAACAGCAGATCCATTTGTTTCAATCGTATCGGCATCAACTGCCCGTTTAATGGCCGTCGTATCATCTTTCCCTTCGACGACAATGATTTCTTTAATCTTCATCTTTTCCTCCGATTTTTACAAAAGCAATTAATAAAAAAATATTTGAAAAAAAACTGAAACATTTTTGTAATCCACTTCGTCTATATTAACAAATACATTCATATCATTTAGTAAAAAGCAATATGTATTCGTTGTAAGTATAATGAATATTGGGGAAAAAGCAAAATGCAGAGGATTAATCCCCTGCATCCAAGCTTACTTTAATATTTTGATTTTTACCTTCCTTACTCCCCAGCGGAAAGCTTCCGCTTTAGTTGGAAAGAAAACATCGATTTTATATCCTTTAATGGCTCCGCCGGTATCAGCTGCTATCGCATAACCGTAACCTTCGACATAGACCTTAGTTCCAAGCGGGATAACACTTGGGTCAACTGCTATTACTTTTACGTTCGGGTTGGCGCGCAAATCTATCCCTGTAGCTGTTGTGCCTGAACAGCCAGTACAATATGCTGTATAGGCGGTAGTACTTACGTAAAACTCAGTGCCAGTTTCTTCACCACGTGAAACCTGATATTGTAATTCCTTCGTTCCGACAGCGACTACCTTATCCTGTTTTTCTCTAAGATTCTGCTCACTAATCATTTTTCTTGAAACTTCTTTGCCGTTTTCAAAGATTACTTCATATTCTCGAGTAACTAAACCCTGCTGCCCTTCTGTTAAAACTTTTTCTTTCCCTTTTTCCAAGGTCCCATCTTGCTTGGTGATGACGGCAAATCCTACTGGTTCTTCCACTACATCGGTGACTTTTTCTACTCGTACGACGTTTACCACGCCATCCTTCTCTAGTGTGTCTGTTAGTGACGGTTCAACTCGGTCAAGTTCATTAAGTGTAATTCCTTGCTGGGTTAAAAAGTCAGCGACCGTAGCCGAAGTGGACCATACTTTCTTTTCTTTTCCGCCATCAATTAAAGTATGATGGAAAGCAACCTGGATATTGATATTCATCTTATTTTTGATTACTTCCTGCGGTTTTTGTGAAATCTTATCATGCTCGTTCAACACAATATTTTGCTCTTTTAGGAACTTAGCAACCGTCCCGGCTGTTGTCCATACCGTTTTTTTCTCGTTGTCTTTAACCATTTGAACCTGTTTCGCTTGTTTCCAAACAACCTTTTGGTTGTCTACTATTTTGGCGTTTGCCGAGGGAAACAAGTAGTCTTTTGAGTTTAAGTTAATTTCTAATTCTGCAAATAAATCCTTAATAGTATCTGCATGTGTTTTTACTACTTTTTGCTGTCCGTCAAGTGTCATTGCAACAGTTTTCTTCGATCCTTCAAAATATGAAAACCCAAGAGTAGCTGCTAAAACTATCAAACTAGCAAAAGTGATGAACAACCTTTTTTTACTCAAAGACTTGGAAAACAGGTTTTTCATGCGATTGAATACGATGAAAAACGCCTCCTTTTCCCGGAGAGAATAATGAGAAACCCGTTGTCGGCTGTCAACCCTTGCATTTACTGTGAACGTATAACTTATTATGCATAAAGTTGGGAAATTTGCAAAGGAAAACTTCTCGACACGGTTATCCTATGTAGGAAAGGAGACATGTAGAACTTTAAGTTTTATGAAAAGTTTTGGACAAGCTTCTATTTACTTCGACAAGCTTGTCTATCAGATTATGTCGAATATTTTCTTGGCATTCTGTGTCGTAATTGTGGCAACTTCTTCGTAAGACAAGCCTTTTATCGCAGCAATTTGCTCTGCCACCAACTTTACATACCCTGGTTCATTACGTTTTCCGCGGTAAGGATGCGGGGATAAATAAGGGCAATCTGTTTCAATTAACAATTTTTCGATAGGGATCGCCTCTGCCACTTCTTTTGGTTTTTTTGCATTTTTAAACGTAACTGGGCCGCCGAGTGAAATATAAAAATTCATTTTTAGACATTCTTTTGCAACCTCCGCACTGCCGCTGAAACAATGCATGATTCCACCTACCTCCCCGGCATCCTCTTCTTTTAAAATTTCGATAATATCAGCAGTCGCCTCCCGATTATGAATGACAATCGGAAGCTTTACCTTTTTTGCTAACCTTATTTGCTTACGGAAAACTTCCTTTTGGATTTCCTTTGGCGACTTATCCCAATGATAATCCAAACCCATTTCCCCTATCGCCACTACCTTTGGATGGGATGCGAGTTCTTCAATCCATATGAGATCCTCTTCTGTCATATCAATCGCATCTACGGGATGCCAGCCCACACAGGCATAAATAAAATCATATCTTTCTGCTAATTCCATTGCTTTTTCAATCGTAGGCCTGTCAAAGCCAACGCAAACCATATTGGATACACCCTCATGCTGCGCTCTGCTGATGACCTCCTCTAAATCTTCCGCAAATTGGTCTGCGTTCAAATGAACATGCGTGTCAAATAACACCACTTTCACTCCTTTTATGTTTATAGATTCCTGTCGAAGCTGGGATAAAAAAATAGAATTTCAGCGAAAAATGTTTCACGTGAAACATTTTCCATTTTGGTGGTTCCGAACATCTCATAGAAAAAGAGCCGTTCAGGCTCTTTTTCAAAAACTTACTTTACTTTAGAACCATTCGGCAGGGTTTGATCAACAGTAGCTAGCGACAGCTGGCCGTCTTTTGAACCTGCTAAAATCATTCCCTGTGAAAGCTCACCGCGCAGTTTGACCGGTTTTAAATTTGTAATGCAGATTACTTTTTTCCCAACTAGTTCCTCTGGTTTATAGTACTGTGCAATTCCAGAAACGACTTGACGTTTTTCATAGCCAAGATCAAGCTGGAGTTTCAATAGTTTATCTGCTTTCTTAACCGGTTCAGCCTGGATAACTTCTGCTACGCGTAAATCAATCTTCATAAAGTCATCAATACTGATTTCTGCAGCTTCTTCAGGCTTTTCTTCTTTTTTCTCCTCAGCTGCAGGTGCTGGGGCAGATCCTCCCATTTTACCGCGAATGAACTCGACTTCATCAGCAATTTCAAGTCTAGGGAATAATGGGTTTCCTTTCGAAACCTTCGTTCCGCTGGCAATTGCACCGAAGTTTTCTAAGCTATCCCACGTTTTAAGAGATTCTTTATTGACACCTAATTGATCAAAAATACCGTTCGGTGTCCGGGTTAGGAACGGCTGCAATAGGACAGCAATTCTGCGTAAGGATTCAGCCAGATGCGCCATTACACTCGCTAGTTCGCCCTTTTGTTCTTCGGATTTTGCTAATGCCCATGGCTGTGTTTCATCTATATATTTATTTGTCCGGCTGACTAATTGCCAAATCGCAGTCAACGCAACCGAAAATTCCATCTTTTCCATAGCTTCTTCATACTTCAGTACTGTCTCCCGATTCATTTGCAATAAAGAATCATCAAACGCTGTAACAGATTCTGAGTACTCAGGAATAACGCCTTCAAAATACTTATCCACCATGGCAACCGTACGATTTAATAGGTTTCCAAGGTCGTTTGCCAGATCAAAATTAATTCTTTCGACAAACCCTTCAGGCGTAAACACTCCATCTGCCCCAAAAGGTACTTCTCGTAATAGATAATAACGGAGAGCATCTAAACCATAACGGTCAATCAGTGTAACTGGATCAACAACATTGCCCTTAGATTTAGACATTTTTCCATCTTTCATTAATAGCCATCCGTGTGCAAATACTTTCTTAGGAAGCGGTAAATCCAGCGCCATTAGCATGATCGGCCAGTAAATTGTATGAAAACGGACAATTTCTTTTCCAACAAGATGAACATCTGCCGGCCAGTATTTTTTATATTTTTCTTCATTTTCTGTGCCATAGCCAAGAGCCGTAATATAGTTTGATAGTGCATCTATCCAAACATAAATTACATGTTTAGGATTTCCTGGCACCTTCACGCCCCAATCAAAGGTTGTACGTGAAACTGCGAGATCCTCCAGTCCAGGCTTAATAAAGTTATTGATCATTTCATTTTTTCGGGATTCTGGCTGGATGAACCCAGGATTTTCTTCATAATATTGAAGCAGGCGGTCAACATACTTGCTCATTCTAAAGAAATACGATTCTTCTTTTACAATTTCAACGGGTCTGCTGCAATCTGGACAATTTCCTTCAACCAGCTGGCGGTCAGTATAAAAAGATTCACAAGGTGTACAATACCATCCCTCATATTTATCAAGATAAATATCTCCCTGTTCCAACAGTCTTGCAAAAATCTTTTCAACCACTTGTTTATGGCGATCCTCGGTAGTCCGGATAAAATCATCATAAGAAATATCAAGCTTGCTCCATAAATCCTTGATGCCATCCACAATTTCGTCAACATAAGCTTGAGGTGTAATCCCCTTTTCTTCTGCTTTACGCTGAATTTTTTGCCCATGCTCGTCTGTTCCCGTTAAATACCTTACATCATAACCGCGCATTCTCTTATATCGCGCCATTGCATCCCCGGCAACCGTCGTGTAGGCATGACCAATATGTAAATTTCCGCTCGGATAATAAATTGGTGTCGTTAAATAAAACGTTTTTCCTTCCATTTGTAACCCTCCTATAATAAACAAACCCAGCAAGCTATAAAATCATTATTGCCTTTTTCCAACAGCTTCTATCATCAAAATATACCGAAAAAACGACATTTGTGCAATAAAGTGAATCATTTCCTGTAAGGGGTTTCCCATTTCCTATAAAAGTGAGTGAAATCCCAATATTTTTAAATTTTTTCCTTTTCCCCCCATAAAGGTAAAACATCTGTCGAATGATATAGTGATAAACAATAGTTTTGTAGAATTTTGTCGAAATCCAATTTGCTGAATTATTTTTCCATTATTCAATCAATAATAATGAAAACGTATTCCAATGAACGATTGTTCATTAAATCATTGTTATGTCAACGTTTGTTCACATTTCATTTTTTTACCAAGGCTTTTTAAAATAAAATAATTGACGTATTTGGGAATGGCTGGTATTATAAAAATATAAAAAATATGTCGAATAATGACGAAATATAAAAATACAAAAAGGTAAATTGAGAGGAGATTAATCGTAATGAAATCTACTGGTATTGTCCGTAAAGTTGATGAATTAGGCCGCGTAGTTATTCCAATCGAATTAAGACGTACACTTGGAATTGCAGAAAAAGATGCTCTTGAAATCTATGTTGACGACGAGCGTATCATCTTAAAGAAATATAAGCCAAACATGACTTGCCAAGTAACTGGCGAAGTATCTGATGACAATCTTGCTCTTGCAGGCGGCAAGCTGATCCTTAGCCGTGAAGGTGCAGAACAATTAGTAAAAGAGATTCAAAACCAATTTGAATTAGTAAAATAATTAGCGAAAGCTTCTCCGTTTAAGGAGAAGCTTTTTTATTTATTCGACATGGTATGTCTGGTATACCTCTCTTTTATTTAGGCCGCGGTCCTTAGCAGTTTGCTTTATGGCATCTTTTGAGGATAAACCTTTTTCATTTATGTAAAAGTTCACATGCTGTTCGATCGTTAATGGCTCCCACCAACTGGTTTCTTCTTCTAATTGGCCAGGGTCGGCTCCTTCAAGAATCATACAAAACTCACCGCGGATTTCATCCTGTTCTGCCCATATGTAAGCTTCCTCAAGATTTCCTCTGATAAATTCCTCAAACTTCTTTGTTAATTCGCGACAGATTGCGATGTTACGATTGCCAAGGATCTCTAACATAAGTCCAAGTGTCTCTTTTAGACGATGAGGAGATTCATAAAAAACTAAGGTAGCCGTTTGTTTCTTCAACCTCTCTAACTCCTGTTTCTTTTCCTTTTTATTTCGGTTTAAAAATCCATAAAAATAGAATGGCTGGCAGCTAATTCCTGAAGCAATTAATGCAGTCAGGGCAGCATTTGCGCCTGGCAAAGGAACAACGGTTATACGGTCGCTTACTGCCGCTTGAACTAAATCAAACCCCGGGTCCGAAATCGCCGGCATTCCTGCATCGCTCACTAAGGCAATTTTTAACCCCTCCTTCACCTTATGAAGGAGTTTTCCACCACTAGATTCTTTGTTATGCTCATGATAACTTACAACAGGGGTCTGGATTTCAAAGTAATTACACAACTTTTTTGTGTTTCGTGTATCTTCAGCAGCAATAAGGTCTGCCTCTTTTAAAATTCGAACAGCCCGGAAACTCATATCCTCCAAATTACCAATCGGAGTCGGGACAAGATAAAGAATCCCCTTATGCTCTTCATTTTCAAAGCTCTTCTGCTGCCACATCATAATTACACATCTCTTCCTTCAAAAACTCAATTTTTTTCTTTCGATTTAGGCGCTTAAATTCATATTCCGCCCTAAGGGCATCACTTTTATTATCAAAGCTTTTTGAAAAAGTAAGCGTCACCGGGCCCCGCCCCCGAGTATATTTCGCTCCTTTTCCTTCATTATGAAGCTTGATCCGACGTTCAAGGTTATTGGTATATCCTCCATAAAAACTGCCGTCTCTGCAGGTCAAAACATAAAAAAAGTGCTCATTCTTCTCCATATAAAATCTCTCTGATTTCCTCTGTGTATTCATCTGTCTCATTATAAACAAATAACGGTGGAAGGATTTTTAAATCTGGACTGCCGTCTTTTATTGCTTCCACTAATATGGTATTCGCCTCTTTGCCCTGCTTGGGGTACACGAAGCGGATTCGTTTTGGTTCCAAGCGATACTGCCTCATTAACGTAACGATATCTAATAATCGCCCTGGACGATGGACAAACGCAACTTTCCCCCCCTGGCGTACTAATTGACTTGAAGCTTTGACGGCATCCTCCAATGTACATAAAATTTCGTGCCTCGCGATGGCAAGATGTTCATTTGGGTTGATTTCATCCTTTGAAGGAGTGATAAAATAAGGAGGATTGCATGTGACCACATCAAATTTACCATGCCCCAGCTGCTGCGGCATTTCCTTAATATCGCCATGAATCATTTTAATCCGATCTTGAAGTCCGTTATATTCAATACTTCTTTCCGCCATATCGAACAGGCGCTCTTGTATTTCAACCCCTGTGATGTTCCCTTTTGTCCGGGCACTTAAAAATAGAGGGATCACTCCATTACCGCTGCAAAGATCAATAATATTGCCTTTTTGAATCGGTACATAAACAAACCGTGCGAGCAGTACCGCATCAAGGGAAAAGGCAAATACTGACGGGCTTTGAATAATTCTTAGGTTTTCAGCCAGTAAGTAATCCATACGTTCATCTTCTCGTAAATTTACCATACTTACGTTGTTCCCTTTCTTTTATAAAAATAGCCTTCCACTTAGAGGAAGGCGTAAATTATTTTTTATTCAGGAAGGAAAGGCAGAATAGGCAATCGCCTTCCTTTCGCAAACTGCCAAAGTGAAGATTGCAAATGTGAAAACCCTCTTGATATAAGCGTGCCAGATTATCATAGCCTTCGCCAATATCAATTGACTTCTCACCAGCAGTATGGGGCGGGTTTGTCCCCTTTTTGACTTTCGTTTCCTTTTTATCTTTATCCGTGGTTACATCTAAACGGCGTCTTAGATGTTCATTTTCCAGCTTTAAATAATGATTCTCTTCTATTATTTCGGCTAAATGCTGCTTTAATTCTCCGAGCTGTTGGTAAAGATGGCCAATTTGTGTTTCCATATTACTTACTGAATCAAATATCTCTTTTTTATCCACGTCTTCCACCTCTTAATCTGTGGATTGTATAGAAAAGGCACCTTCTTTAATGATTTCATCTAATGTATACTCCAGAACACGTTCCTGTTCTTTTAATTCCACCTGAAGTACCCGCTCTAATATATTTAATCCTACCACTTTTCCTTTACCTTGAGGAGTTGTAATGACTTCTCCCAAGTCAGGCAGCTGTTCTTTAGCTGCTTCATATTCATCATTTTCATACTTTAGGCAGCACATCAATCTGCCGCATAAACCTGAAATTTTAGTAGGATTTAACGATAGATTTTGATCTTTTGCCATCTTAATCGAAACAGGGTCAAAATCGCCTAAGAATGTGGAACAGCATAACATCCTTCCACACGGACCGATTCCGCCAAGCATTTTGGCCTCATCCCTGACCCCGATTTGCCGCAATTCAATTCTTGTCCGAAAAATTGCTGCTAAATCTTTTACAAGCTCGCGGAAATCAACTCTTCCGTCTGCTGTAAAATAGAAAATCACTTTATTTCGATCAAATGTATATTCAACATCGACTAGTTTCATATCTAATTGATGTTCATTTACTTTTTCATTACAAACTTCATAGGCTTCCTGGGCAGCTTGTTTATTTTCTTCTACAATCATTCGATCCTTATGATCTGCAATTCTTACTACCTTTTTTAACGGAAGAACAACATCATGCTCATCAACTTGTTTCCGTGGTACAACAGCCTTGCCAAATTCAATGCCCCTAACCGTTTCAACGATCACAAAGTCATCCTTTTGAATTGAGAGGTCTCCAGGATCAAAATAATAGATTTTCCCCGCTTTTTTAAAGCGTACTCCTACAACATCATACAAATGAAGATCCCTCCTGCAAATTTAACACAAGTTCTTCCATCATTAGCTGCGGATTCATATTTGCCGCAAGCTTTCTTTTTGCCTCGAGAATCGCTGACATTTGCTCCGATAACCGCCGTCCGGATGTTTGCAGTGCAAATGGCTTTAACCGTTCAATTTCAGCCTTAAAGACCATTTGCTCCTGCTTGTCTAACTGTATATATAATAAATCTTTAATGATAAGAAGTAATAGATCTAAACCACGATTAATCTGTTCTTTCTCTTTAAAGTGTGAAAACCAATCCCCTTGGAGAGTAACCATTGCCTCCAGCGGATTTTTTTTCAACACCTCATATAATTTTAACACTATTTTTTGGGCTTGTGCAAACCAATCATCACCATTTAATTGGTAGGCTTCATCCAAACTATTTGTCAGCTGTGCCAATAATGGCGCTTTCATTGGATTAACGCCATTTTCCGTAAGATGCTGAATCATAGCCTGGGGAGATAATGGTTGGAATGATAAAATTTGACACCTAGAAAGAATGGTCGGCAGCAGCTGCTGCGGCTGCTCAGTTAATAAAAAAGCAACCGTTTGGGAGTTTGGCTCCTCCAAAAACTTGAGCAAACTATTGGCTGCACTGCCGCTCATTTTATCAGCATGAACAAGTAAATAGATCTTTCTCGCCGATTCGACTCCCTTTTTGGAGAATTCCGCCTGCAGCTCCCTAATCTGATTTACCTTTATGGATGCACCATCTGGTTCGACAATATGAACATCTGGATGGTTTCCGCTGTTAATCCTGCGGCAATTACTGCAGTTTTCACATGGTTTATATCCTTCAATAGGAGAATCACAAAAAAGGGCTTTTGTAATTAATAAGGCTATTTCCCTTTTCCCTGTCCCTCTAATTCCTTCGAGTAAATAAGCATGGGCCACGCGGTTCTTTAAGAAACTGTTTTTAAACATTTTTAATACGGTTGGCTGCAGGCCCTCTAGTTGCTCCCATGTTTTTACCACATTAATCACACACTCTCAAATAATAATAATTTAGAAATGTAAAAATTGCTCAATCGGCAGAACAAAGACTGTTGCACCGCCTACCTCAACTTCCACTGGGTAAGGAACAAACGAGTCCGCATTTCCGCCCATCGGTGAAACCGGGGCTACTAATTGATCGCGTGACTGACAATTTTCTTTTATAATTTTCAAGGCACGGTCAACGCGGATATCCTCTGTACCAATCATAAAGGTCGTATTGCCGGATTTTAAGAAACCACCTGTACTCGCAAGTTTTGTTGCTCTAAAGTTATTTTCCACTAGAGCTTTTGATAACCGATTGCTATCTTGATCTTGAACTACAGCAATAATCAGCTTCATCCAACCAACCCCTCTAAAGTTTCTTTTCCTATATTATAACAGGTATTAAGACTAGATACATTGATATTCACTAGGCTTTTACCCTAAAAAAGAAAAAAGCCTTTTACAAGGCTCTTTGTTTTAATCTTTCATTTAATACCTTCATGGTCTCGGTAAAGACTTCATCTAACGTTCTGGATGCATCAATCCTTACGATCCGATCAGCAAAGCGATTCAATAATATATGATATCCTTCCCAAACCTTTTGATGGAACTCAAGGTTTTCTAAATCCAGGCGGTTTACCTCTCTGCCCTTATTGCTGTTAATCCGCTGCATCCCCAATTCTGGTTCTATATCAAAGTAAATCGTTAAATCCGGCATCATTTGGTCAATCGCAAATTGATTGATGGTAAAAACCTCATCAATGCCCAGACCCCGAGCATACCCTTGATAAGCAAGTGAGCTGTCGACGAAACGATCACACAAAACCACTCTGCCCTCATCGAGCGCCGGCTTTACCTTTTCCATCAAATGCTGCCGTCGGGCGGCTGCATATAACATGGCCTCTGTCCGTGGATCCATTTTTGTATTACTTTTATCAAGGATTACCCGCCGAATTTGTTCCGCAATATCAATTCCGCCGGGTTCTCTCGTTAGCATTGCATCTTTAAACTCATTTGCAACCATATTAATGATTGTCGTCTTCCCTGCACCATCCGGTCCCTCAAATGTAATAAAAACACCGTTCTTCATAAAAACCTCCAAAAGCTATTCTGTCTTAAAAATACAAATCATGCCGCGGTCAAGAGCGTCTCCTCCTTGAAACCTGGCTCCACTCTCTATTAGCCGAATCAATTGCCTTAGTTTTTGCTCTGTTACTCTTTCTCCGGTTAATAATAACGGAATTCCGGGCGGGTATGGGATAACCATCTCGGCACAAACCCTTCCTGCCGATTCAATTATCGGCACTTCTTCATTCTCACATGATAGCATTTGTTTATACCCTATTGCTAATTCCGTAATTCTCTCTGGACTTAGTTGAAAGTCTAGCTTTTTGGGGGCAGCAGGGATATCCCCTAAGGCACTCTTTATTTTCATAAGTGCCTCATTTAACGGGAACTGCCGATTGTTTTTCAATAATGGGATGACAAACAGGACGTTCTCCGGGTCAGCTAATTCTGTATATATTCCCGCCTTTTCTAGCCGTTGCTGAAGGTCAAAACCAGAAAGATGACATTTTGACTGAATCGTAACCCTTAATAGGTCTCCATCTGAATTTGGGAATGATAATACCTCAATACTTTGTATTTCATTTAATTGCTCTTTGAATTCGCTAATTTGTTTTATAAGATATTGAACATCCTTTTGGTTATATTGTGCTAAATAACTCCTCACAAGGTCAAGCGATGCCATAATGAGATAGGACGGGCTGCTCGATTGCAATATTTGAAGGAACTCCTTCACCTTAGTCGATTTAATCCGGCTGCTGTTTATATGTAAAAAAGAACCCATTGTCAGCGCTGGCAGAGTTTTATGAGCAGATTGAACAACAATATCAGCTCCGAGTTCCACTGCCGAAGCTGGGAAAGGATTTCCCAATATAAAATGAGGACCATGTGCCTCATCCACTAAAACGGGAATGTTATGTAAATGGGCATGATTGATTAGTGCTCCTAAGTCATATACCATGCCATAATAGTTGGGATAAGTTAAAATGATTGCTTTTACTTCCGGAAACCTATAGACAGCCTCTTTAACGGTTTCTAGGCTGACACCAGTCGATACACCCCATTCCTGGTTAAATTCAGGCTCTAAGAACACAGGGTGTGCTTTTGCTAATTTTAATGCATTCAGTACGGACTTATGACAATTTCTCTGAACCAATACCATTTCATCTTCTTTAACCGCAGCTAGAATCATAGCTAAGTTACCTACCGTAGATCCGTTTACAAGAAAGAAGCTCTTTTGTACCTGATATAACTCCGCTAATAGATCCTCAGCCTCTTTAATGGCCCCCTGCGGTGCATGAAGGTCATCCAATCCAGATAATTCTGTTACGTCTAGTTGAAGCAGCTGCTGAAACTGGTTCTTTGCCTGTTCGGGCAGGACTTTTCCGTTTTTATGCCCAGGAACATGAAAGGATATTGGTTTTTGAGCAGTATGTTTAAGTAATGCTTGATATAAGGGTATACGCTTTTGTTTATCCATCATTCTACATCCTTCTAAGAGTCCCATATATTTTAACAAAAGGACGCGCTCTGCGCTATTCCAGGCAAAAAAATAAAGCCCTGATGCCGGACTTTTAAGATAAAATTTCTGGTGTTGTTATTTTTTTAAGCTGCTTTAAATAATATTTATATTTCGGGTCGCTGGTTTCTGTTTGTATTAAATCCTTTTCACAATCAGTACAAATAAAAGAATTATATAGATGTATACCCTTTGGTTTTAAAGTCTCACATATCACACATGTTTCCTGATAATGACTATGTGCTAATGAACTCAATCCCACCACCTCCACAAAGCTATTATTCCCGTTTCGGTAAAATTGTATACAATTTTTAGAATTATCTTTTCCAGGAAGGCACCTCGTTAATATCTTATGTTACAGATAGCATTTGGGTGTATGTCTAGTGTGGATTTCTTTCAAAATACTTCGTACTTTTTTCTTTCTTCCTCTTTGAAAAATTAATTCATTCCCTAATGGCCGAAATCCAAAATCTATAAACACAAAAAAGAACAACCATATCAGGTTGTTCTTCATTTGCCTGGCAACGTCCTACTCTCACAGGGGCGCTTGCCCCAACTACCATCGGCGCTGAGAAGCTTAACTTCCGTGTTCGGTATGGGAACGGGTGTGACCTTCTCGCCATTATTACCAGACTATTTTGTTGAGAGATCATTCTCTCAAAACTAGATAATGCAGAAGAAGTTTAAGTAAAAACGAGTTCGCTTTAAGACTATGGTTAAGTCCTCGATCGATTAGTATCAGTCAGCTCCACATGTTACCACGCTTCCACCTCTGACCTATCAACCTGATCATCTTTCAGGGATCTTACTAGCTTGACGCTATGGGAAATCTCATCTTGAGGGGGGCTTCATGCTTAGATGCTTTCAGCACTTATCCCGTCCGCACATAGCTACCCAGCGATGCCTTTGGCAAGACAACTGGTACACCAGCGGTGCGTCCATCCCGGTCCTCTCGTACTAAGGACAGCTCCTCTCAAATTTCCTGCGCCCACGACGGATAGGGACCGAACTGTCTCACGACGTTCTGAACCCAGCTCGCGTACCGCTTTAATGGGCGAACAGCCCAACCCTTGGGACCGACTACAGCCCCAGGATGCGATGAGCCGACATCGAGGTGCCAAACCTCCCCGTCGATGTGGACTCTTGGGGGAGATAAGCCTGTTATCCCCGGGGTAGCTTTTATCCGTTGAGCGATGGCCCTTCCATGCGGAACCACCGGATCACTAAGCCCGACTTTCGTCCCTGCTCGACTTGTAGGTCTCGCAGTCAAGCTCCCTTGTGCCTTTACACTCTACGAATGATTTCCAACCATTCTGAGGGAACCTTTGGGCGCCTCCGTTACTCTTTAGGAGGCGACCGCCCCAGTCAAACTGCCCACCTGACACTGTCTCCCACCCCGATCAGGGGTGCGGGTTAGAATTTCAATACAGCCAGGGTAGTATCCCACCGACGCCTCCACCGAAGCTGGCGCTCCGGCTTCTCAGGCTCCTACCTATCCTGTACAAGCTGTACCAAAATTCAATATCAGGCTACAGTAAAGCTCCACGGGGTCTTTCCGTCCTGTCGCGGGTAACCTGCATCTTCACAGGTACTATAATTTCACCGAGTCTCTCGTTGAGACAGTGCCCAGATCGTTACGCCTTTCGTGCGGGTCGGAACTTACCCGACAAGGAATTTCGCTACCTTAGGACCGTTATAGTTACGGCCGCCGTTTACTGGGGCTTCGATTCAGAGCTTCGCTTGCGCTAACCCCTCCTCTTAACCTTCCAGCACCGGGCAGGCGTCAGCCCCTATACTTCGCCTTGCGGCTTCGCAGAGACCTGTGTTTTTGCTAAACAGTCGCCTGGGCCTATTCACTGCGGCTCTTCGAGGCTATTCACCTCAAAAAGCACCCCTTCTCCCGAAGTTACGGGGTCATTTTGCCGAGTTCCTTAACGAGAGTTCTCTCGCTCACCTTAGGATTCTCTCCTCGCCTACCTGTGTCGGTTTGCGGTACGGGCACCTTTTATCTCGCTAGAGGCTTTTCTTGGCAGTGTGGAATCAGGAACTTCGGTACTATATTTCCCTCGCTGTCACAGCTCAGCCTTACGGTAAGCGGATTTTCCTACTTACCAGCCTAACTGCTTAGACGCACATATCCAACAGTGCGCTTACCCTATCCTCCTGCGTCCCCCCATCACTCAAACGATAAAGAGGTGGTACAGGAATATCAACCTGTTGTCCATCGCCTACGCCTTTCGGCCTCGGCTTAGGTCCCGACTAACCCTGAGAGGACGAGCCTTCCTCAGGAAACCTTAGGCATACGGTGGATGAGATTCTCACTCATCTTTCGCTACTCATACCGGCATTCTCACTTCTAAGC
Organism: Neobacillus sp. Marseille-Q6967; assembly: GCF_946151075.1. GTDB lineage: Bacteria > Bacillota > Bacilli > Bacillales > Cytobacillaceae > Neobacillus. The sequence continues at coordinate 1,025,682 of NZ_CAMGZB010000001.1, forward strand.
GCTCCACCAGTCCTTACGGTCTAGCTTCAACGCCCTTAGAACGCTCTCCTACCACTGACATCGTAGATGTCAATCCACAGCTTCGGTGTTACGTTTAGCCCCGGTACATTTTCGGCGCAGAGTCACTCGACCAGTGAGCTATTACGCACTCTTTAAATGGTGGCTGCTTCTAAGCCAACATCCTGGTTGTCTAAGCAACTCCACATCCTTTTCCACTTAACGTAAACTTTGGGACCTTAGCTGGTGGTCTGGGCTGTTTCCCTTTTGACTACGGATCTTATCACTCGCAGTCTGACTCCCACGGATAAGTCTTTGGCATTCGGAGTTTGTCTGAATTCGGTAACCCGATGAGGGCCCCTAGTCCAAACAGTGCTCTACCTCCAAGACTCTTACTACGTGAGGCTAGCCCTAAAGCTATTTCGGAGAGAACCAGCTATCTCCAAGTTCGATTGGAATTTCTCCGCTACCCACACCTCATCCCCGCACTTTTCAACGTGCGTGGGTTCGGGCCTCCATCCAGTGTTACCTGGACTTCACCCTGGACATGGGTAGATCACCTGGTTTCGGGTCTACGACCACATACTATTTCGCCCTATTCAGACTCGCTTTCGCTGCGGCTCCGTCTCTTCAACTTAACCTTGCATGGGATCGTAACTCGCCGGTTCATTCTACAAAAGGCACGCCATCACCCATAAACGGGCTCTGACTACTTGTAGGCACACGGTTTCAGGATCTTTTTCACTCCCCTTCCGGGGTGCTTTTCACCTTTCCCTCACGGTACTGGTTCACTATCGGTCACTAGGGAGTATTTAGCCTTGGGAGATGGTCCTCCCTGCTTCCGACCGGATTTCACGTGTCCGGCCGTACTCAGGATCCACTCAGGAGGGAACGAAGTTTCGACTACAGGGCTTTTACCTTCTATGACAGGCCTTTCCAGGCCGCTTCATCTACCCCGTTCCTTTGTAACTCCATGTTGAGTGTCCTACAACCCCAAGAGGCAAGCCTCTTGGTTTGGGCTGTTCCCGTTTCGCTCGCCGCTACTTAGGGAATCGCGTTTGCTTTCTCTTCCTCCGGGTACTTAGATGTTTCAGTTCCCCGGGTCTGCCTTCAATACCCTATGTATTCAGGTAAAGATACTGCTCCATTACGAGCAGTGGGTTCCCCCATTCGGAAATCTCCGGATCAAAGCTTACTTACAGCTCCCCGAAGCATATCGGTGTTAGTCCCGTCCTTCATCGGCTCCTAGTGCCAAGGCATTCACCGTGCGCCCTTTCTAACTTAACCTAAAAGGTTTGTTTCTCTTACAAAAAATAAGAGAGAAAAACTAAAATGGCGATTACTCGGTTCTTACTTGGTTACTTCTTCTATTACGATTATCTAGTTTTCAAAGAACGAATGGATTGGTGGAGCCTAGCGGGATCGAACCGCTGACCTCCTGCGTGCAAAGCAGGCGCTCTCCCAGCTGAGCTAAGGCCCCGTTATGAGATGGTGGGCCTAAATGGACTCGAACCATCGACCTCACGCTTATCAGGCGTGCGCTCTAACCAGCTGAGCTATAGGCCCTCATAACGAAATATTACTATGATATTAAAGGGAATTAATCCCTCAAAACTAAACAAACAAGAAACAGTCAACTTCTTATCAGTTCGAAAGAACTGCATTATCCTTAGAAAGGAGGTGATCCAGCCGCACCTTCCGATACGGCTACCTTGTTACGACTTCACCCCAATCATCTGTCCCACCTTAGGCGGCTGGCTCCTTACGGTTACCCCACCGACTTCGGGTGTTACAAACTCTCGTGGTGTGACGGGCGGTGTGTACAAGGCCCGGGAACGTATTCACCGCGGCATGCTGATCCGCGATTACTAGCGATTCCGGCTTCATGCAGGCGAGTTGCAGCCTGCAATCCGAACTGAGAATGGTTTTATGGGATTGGCTTAACCTCGCGGTTTTGCAGCCCTTTGTACCATCCATTGTAGCACGTGTGTAGCCCAGGTCATAAGGGGCATGATGATTTGACGTCATCCCCACCTTCCTCCGGTTTGTCACCGGCAGTCACCTTAGAGTGCCCAACTGAATGCTGGCAACTAAGATCAAGGGTTGCGCTCGTTGCGGGACTTAACCCAACATCTCACGACACGAGCTGACGACAACCATGCACCACCTGTCACTCTGTCCCCCGAAGGGGAACGTCCTATCTCTAGGAGTGTCAGAGGATGTCAAGACCTGGTAAGGTTCTTCGCGTTGCTTCGAATTAAACCACATGCTCCACCGCTTGTGCGGGCCCCCGTCAATTCCTTTGAGTTTCAGCCTTGCGGCCGTACTCCCCAGGCGGAGTGCTTAATGCGTTAGCTGCAGCACTAAAGGGCGGAAACCCTCTAACACTTAGCACTCATCGTTTACGGCGTGGACTACCAGGGTATCTAATCCTGTTTGCTCCCCACGCTTTCGCGCCTCAGCGTCAGTTACAGACCAGAAAGCCGCCTTCGCCACTGGTGTTCCTCCACATCTCTACGCATTTCACCGCTACACGTGGAATTCCGCTTTCCTCTTCTGCACTCAAGTCCCCCAGTTTCCAATGACCCTCCACGGTTGAGCCGTGGGCTTTCACATCAGACTTAAAGGACCGCCTGCGCGCGCTTTACGCCCAATAATTCCGGACAACGCTTGCCACCTACGTATTACCGCGGCTGCTGGCACGTAGTTAGCCGTGGCTTTCTGGTTAGGTACCGTCAAGGTACCGGCAGTTACTCCGATACTTGTTCTTCCCTAACAACAGAGCTTTACGACCCGAAGGCCTTCATCGCTCACGCGGCGTTGCTCCGTCAGACTTTCGTCCATTGCGGAAGATTCCCTACTGCTGCCTCCCGTAGGAGTCTGGGCCGTGTCTCAGTCCCAGTGTGGCCGATCACCCTCTCAGGTCGGCTACGCATCGTCGCCTTGGTGAGCCGTTACCTCACCAACTAGCTAATGCGCCGCGGGCCCATCTGTAAGTGTCAGCCGAAACCGACTTTCAGCTTTCCCTCATGAGAGGGAAAGGATTATCCGGTATTAGCTCCGGTTTCCCGAAGTTATCCCAGTCTTACAGGCAGGTTGCCCACGTGTTACTCACCCGTCCGCCGCTAACCTTCAGGAGCAAGCTCCTAAAGATTCGCTCGACTTGCATGTATTAGGCACGCCGCCAGCGTTCGTCCTGAGCCAGGATCAAACTCTCCAAGAAAGTTGATATAGCTCAAAAATGTTACGTTGGCTTTGCTTCTATAATAGAAACAAATAATTATTGTTTGTTGACGTTTTTGTTTGTTTAGTTTTCAAAGATCAATTTCACAATCGCCCAAAAGCGACTTTATTAATATATCATTTATAGTTATCAATGTCAATAACTATTTTTGAATCTCTGTGTCGTTCCTGACGACTTTTAATATATTACACTATCAACTAAAATGGGTCAATAGCCTTTTTAAAAAAAGATACAAAAAAAATTACCGCTGATATTCAGCGGTATGACTATAATACCCAATGCTGGATTGCAACCAGTGCAAATACTCCCGGTATACCTAAAAATCCAGAAACAGCTGATGTTGCAAAATTAATGGGCACATGAATTCCGTAATGATTACCGACAGCATTCAAGAAAAATAAAAATAACGCGCCGATCAATAATTTAATAACCCCTTGTCCAATAAACCTGACTGGCTTGAAAGGAGTCCCTGATATTAATAGTAAAAGTACAAGGCCGCCTAAAACAGAAATAACAAGTATTGGATCCAAAAAAGCTATCCCCCTTCAGATTATTTTTTATTACAACTTATGTACAAGCCGTAATAATTAGAACTCTGAAGGATGATAGCTTTTATTACCTCTTTAAACTAAGGTTTCTATGTTTTGCTTCTTTTAATAAAAAGATATATTTTGCTTCTGCAATTTTTGTCTGGCAAATTGCTTCTTCCGAAGGATCGAAACTTTTATCCAATAACTGCTTTTGGCTTTGCCAATATTCTTTGTATTCAAGTAACTGGGTTAAGAGCTTTTCGTCGAACTCTTTTCGCAGCCAGCCCTTCCGCCGAAAAAACATCCTTTATTCCCCCGGAACTTTGATTTTTTCCGCTGCCTCTACCGAACGGTCTACAATACTATAGTTCCCTGCGGCCCTCCAAGGCTTTAGATAGTGTTACTTCATCTGCATATTCAAGATCTCCGCCAACAGGAAGGCCATGAGCGATCCTTGTCACTTTAATCCCTGATGGTTTTAACAGGCGAGAAATATACATGGCAGTAGCTTCGCCCTCAATATTTGGATTCGTCGCTAATATAACTTCCTGGACTGTTTCATCTTGAAGGCGTTTTAATAGATCTGGAATATTAATATCTTCCGGACCAATCCCATCCATAGGCGAGATAGCTCCATGCAGCACGTGATACAATCCATTAAATTCCTTCATTTTTTCCATTGCAATAACATCTTTAGGGTCTTGAACAACACAAACTACACTTCGATCTCGTCTTTGGTCTTCACATATATAACATGGGTCCTGATCAGTGATATGACCGCATACGGAACAATAGGTTAAATTCCGCTTTGCATTTACCAGGGCTTTCGCAAAATCAAGCACGGTATCTTCTTTCATACTTAAAACAAAAAAGGCCAGACGAGCAGCCGTTTTCGGGCCAATTCCCGGCAGCTTCATAAAGCTGTCAATCAGCTTTGAAATCGGTTCAGGATAATGCATGTTTTATTATTCCTCTCTTAGAAAAGCGTATGCGCCCAGGGTCAGACGCATACGCTATCGTGAATTAAAAAGGAAGATTCATTCCTTTTGTGAATTGTCCCATTGTACTGTTTGTTAATTCATCTACCTTTTTCAACGCATCGTTTGTTGCTGCTAACACAAGGTCTTGCAGCATTTCTACATCATCTGGATCTACTGCTTCAGGCTTGATTCTAACATCTACCACTTCTTTATGACCGGTTACAACAACGGTAACCATTCCGCCTCCTGCTGTTCCTTCGATTTGCTTTTGGCCTAACTCCTCCTGAGCCTCAGCCATTTTCTTTTGCATTTTTTGCATTTGTTTCATCATGTTTTGCATATTTCCCATTCCGCCACGCATTTACATCTACCTCCAAATAATTAATCAACGATTTCAACAAAATCAGCACCAAATAAGTTCTTTGCTTCTGTTATATGTGGTTCTTCCTCGGAAGTTGCTCCTAGGGATTCCCCTTCATCTTTATGCTGACTGCTTAAAAAACTTTCTCTGATTGTCCCCCATTGGTCTTCAGGTACACCTAATACTTGTAATTGATTACCCGTCAGCTCCTGGAGTACTTGAGTGACGGTTTCGATAAACCGATGGTTATCAATCGCCATTTGACAGTGAATCTCATGTTTAAACTTTAATATAAAAGCGTTAGAAGAGGCTGCAACAGGTTCCGCTTCATTTAATAGTGCCGCATGAGATTTCATTAGCCTGCCCCTCATTTCGGCCCACACACTTTTTATTTTATTAAGGTCGTTTTTCGTTGCATTTTTTAAAACTTCATTAATTCTTCCAACAGCAGGCTGGAAGCCTTTCCTCGAGGTTCGTTGTGATGGCTTTTGCTGTGGTACCGAGGCAGGTTCTTGTGCAGAAGGAATACCACTTGCCTTTAATTGCTGAAGCTCTTGTTCCAACCGCTCAATTTTTGTCAATAACTGCGAAACTTGTCCGGAAGCTGGTGCTTCCGTATGTTTTACTTCCGTTTGACAAAGCTTGACAATAGCCACTTCTAAAAATATCCTCGGATGGTTTGTCCAACGCATATCCTGCTGGGTTTTATTTAATAATTCAATAAGGTGATAGATTTGCCCATATGGAACACTTTCAGCTATTTGCCTGAATTCCTCATCCAAAAGGACCCTCTCTAAAGATTCTTCAAGATTCGGAGCTGTCTTATAAAGCAGCATATCCCGATAGTATAGTATGAAATCTTCGATGAATCTAGAAGGATCCTTACCGTGAAATAAGAGCTCATCTAGTGCTTCTAAGCCTTGGGCTACATTCTTTTCCTCTACTGCTTTCGCAAGCTTATTCAAAAAGCCTTGTGAAACCGATCCAGTTACAGTAAGTGCATCCTCAACTGTTACACGGTCTTGGCTGAAGGAAATAGCTTGGTCCAAAAGACTTAACGCATCACGCATACCGCCTTCTGCAGCTCTCGCTATCAGTTTCAATGCATCATCATCACAGTTTACACCGGTTTCATCAACAATTAACTTCATCCGATTGACAATTGATTGGGCTGTAATCCGCCTAAAATCAAACCGTTGACATCTTGATATGATGGTTAAGGGGATTTTATGCGGCTCTGTAGTGGCTAAAATAAAGATGACATGCTTCGGCGGTTCCTCTAAGGTTTTTAATAAGGCATTAAAGGCACTAATGGATAACATATGCACTTCATCAATAATATAGACCTTGTAGTTTACGGCTGTCGGAGCAAATTTCACTTTATCCAGGACATCCCTCATCTCTTCAACTCGGGAGTTGGAAGCTGCGTCAAATTCGAGTACATCAGAAATGGTTCCGTTGGTGATCCCCTTACAGGATGCGCATTCATTACATGGCTCTGAAATAGGTGCGCGCTCGCAATTAACAGCTTTTGCTAATATTTTCGCAGCACTTGTTTTCCCCGTTCCTCTTGGCCCATTAAATAAATAGGCATGAGAAATTTTTTGTTGAAGCAGGGCATTTTGCAATGTTTTGGTCACATGTTCTTGTCCTACTACATCAATAAACTGTTGAGGACGCCAAACACGATATAATGCTTGATAAGCCAAAACTACCGCCCCCTTCTAATTTGTTCATCCTTTTCATTATACCGTATCTTTTTTCCATTTTACAAAGGGTATACAAAAAAACTCATCTCTTTAAACGAGACGAGTTTATTTTGATTATGTAACTGCCGTGCACCTTCCGTCGACTGGCGCCCATAGGCGCTGCTTAAGCAGTTAGCTCGGCCCAGGCAACCCTGCGGCACATGGGAGCTTCCACTTAATGCTGCTTCCTTCCGGACCTGACATGTTTCGTGGATTCCCATTGCGCAGGACCCGGGCGTCAACACCACTTACTTAAGCCGGACCCTACAGGACACCAGCCTCGGGAAGGGATTCAGCCTCGCTAGAGCGGATTGCGAGTACAGGGCACCGCTACCTCCCCGCCTAGCACGGCAAAGTTGATACCAAATTGTTAGTGCGTCATATCTGACACTTTTTTATTATACTAATAATGCGTTAAAAAATCAATCTTTATTGACTGTCAATTTCTGTAATAGTTTCCAACTCTGTTTTTTTTCTTTTTTGTTTCTCCGCTTTCTTTCGCTCCCGGATGGCTCGGAAAAACTTTGTGAGCATCTGCCCGCACTCTTCTTCTAAAACACCGCTCATCACTTCGCTTTGATGATTAAACCGGTCATCCTGCAAAAGATTCATAAAGGTGCCGGCACAGCCTCCCTTTGGATCAGCAGCACCATATACCACTCTTTTTACTCTTGATAAAATAATCGCTCCTGAACACATCGCACATGGTTCAAGCGTCACATACAGAGTTGCATTTTCCAGCCGCCAGGAACCTATTTCCCGGCATGCATGCTCAATAGCTAATAGTTCTGCATGCGCGACAGCATTTTGGCGAGTTTCGCGTAGGTTATGTGCCCGGGAAATAATTTTCCCATCGATAACAATAACGGCCCCAATCGGAACTTCTGTTAACGTCTCTGCCTTTTGCGCTTCTTTAATGGCTTCTATCATATAATATTCATCAAGTTCAACTGTCATTATTAATCTTCCTTACGTAATGTCGAATTAAAACCAAGCCCATTCCTTGTACTATTATCTGCCATTATATCATGATTGCATAACCTCATTAATAGAATAAAGGTAGCGTATTGGCTTAAGGAGGGGAAAATATGCAAATTCATGTTGTGCAAAGGAATGATTCATTAACAACGATTGCGAGAGCCTATCAATCCACAGTAAACGATATTGTAGAAGCAAATGATATACCCAATCCAAATAATCTTGTGATCGGGCAGGCTATGGTAATACCGATTGTCGGGAGTTTTTATTATGTACAGCCCGGAGACAGTCTCTTTTCTATTTCAAGAAAAACAGGTGTTCCCTATCAGCAGATTGCAGCAGTGAATCGTATCCCTACAAATCAACCACTTAATGTCGGCCTTCGTCTTTATATACCACAACGTCCTAAAAGGAATGCTGAATTTAACGCCTACGTTGAACCTCGCGGAACGACCGTTGCACCTGCCTTAGAAACGGCGGCCCGTGAGGCAGCACCCTATCTCACGTATTTAGCGCCGTTCAGCTTTCAGGCCCTTCGTGATGGTTCATTAAAGCCGCCATTATTAAATAATTTTCCGGCAATTGCCAGAGCAAATCGTAATGTGTTGATGATGGTCATAAACAACCAAGAACAGGACCAATTCAGTGATGAATTAGGACGAATTCTATTGAATGATATGGCCGTCCAGGACCGTTTCCTCAACAATATTGTGACAACCGCTAAACGACATGGTTTTCGGGATATTCACTTTGATTTTGAATTTTTACGGCCTGCAGACCGCGAAGCCTATAATAATTTTTTACGAAAAGCAAAAGCACGTTTTAACCGGGAAGGCTGGTTGATGAGTACGGCTCTTGCACCGAAAACCAGTGCAACACAACAAGGTGAATGGTATGAAGCTCATGATTACCGCGCACATGGAGAAATTGCGGACTTTGTAGTAATCATGACCTATGAATGGGGCTACAGCGGCGGGCCGGCGATGGCTGTTTCTCCAATTGACCAGGTCCGCCGGGTAATCGAATACGCCCTAACAGAAATGCCTTCTAATAAAATTATGATGGGTCAGAATTTGTACGGATATGACTGGACGCTCCCGTTTGTTCAAGGATCCGTTGCCAGAGCAGTCAGCCCGCAGCAGGCGATTCAAATTGCTGCGGAGAATAATGTTGCCATCCAATATGATACGAAAGCCCAGGCTCCGTTTTTCCGCTATACAGCTGAAGACGGCAAACAGCATGAAGTTTGGTTTGAGGATGCCCGCTCCATCCAGGCAAAATTCAATTTAATAAAAGAACTGAATTTAAGAGGAATGAGTTATTGGAAGCTTGGTCTTGCATTTCCACAAAACTGGCTGTTAATCGTAGAGAATTTTAATGTAGTAAAGCGATAAAAATTTTTCCTGTTAATAAACTGCCGAAATTCGGCAGTTTTTTCGTATTATCGACATGAATTTCACTTCTTCTACAATTTCCATATCCCTTCCTGTGTGAGATTATGATAAAATAATCTTTGCGTCACAAAAATTAAGGTTATTTAGACCTTAATTTACAGAAATCAATATGGTAAACGACCGGTTTTTGATCGGATAAACATAGAAATTGCAGGCAGTTGGAGAAGGAGGACAGAAAATGGGCTATACTCCCTTTATTACCGTTGAAGGGCCGATTGGTGTAGGTAAGACATCTCTCGCAAAAGCCATTTCAGACCAATTTAATTTTGCTTTATTAAAAGAGATTGTTGATGAAAATCCTTTCTTAGGAAAGTTCTATGAAAACATTGAGGAATGGAGCTTCCAAACAGAAATGTTTTTTCTCTGCAATCGCTATAAGCAATTAGGGGATATTAATACCCACTACTTAAGTAAAAATCAATCAGTGGTTGCTGATTATCATATTTTTAAAAACTTAATTTTTGCTCAGCGGACATTAAGTCCATTGGAGTATGAGAAGTACTATAAAATTTATCAACTCCTTACGGAAGATATGCCGAAACCGAATGTCATTATTTATTTAAATGCTAGTCTGGATACACTTTTAAAACGTATTAAAATTAGAGGCCGTGAAGTAGAGAAAAATATCAGTCCGCTTTATTTAAAACAGCTTTCTCTTGACTATGAACAAGCCATAACAAGCTTTGAGCATAAACATCCGGAAATACCTGTCCTCCGCTTTAACGGCGACGAGTTGGATTTTGTAAAAAATGAAGAAGATTTAACTTTTATTATTGAAAAGCTTGCACGATCGTTAAAGAATAACAGCACGACAAACATACGATAAGAGGGGGATGTTAGTGAGTATCGTTATTGGTGGTATGATTGGTCTTGGAAAAACAAGTGTTGCCGACACATTAAATGCACACTTTCAAAAAAGAGGAATAGAAAGTAAGGTTTTTTATGAAGCCGTTGATAATAATCCCATTCTTCCGCTCTACTATGAGCTGACACCTGAGGAATTAGATGCCCGCAGAATTCCATTCCTTCTTCAGCTTTTCTTTTTAAACAAACGCTTTAAAACGGTAAAAGATTGTATTAACTGGGGAGAACCTATCTATACCATTCAAGACCGTTCGATTTATGAAGATTGGTATTTTGCATACGTGAATAAGAATTTAGGCCGAATCTCTGAGCTTGAATTTAAGATTTATGAAGAGCTTGTTGAGAACATGATGGAAGAGTTAAATGAATTACCGAAGAAGGCCCCTGACTTAATGGTTTATTTAAAAGGTTCCTTCGATACTGTTATTGAACGTATCATGGCTCGCGGCCGAAGCTTTGAAATTAATCCGGAATTAAAGGAATATTACTTTGAAGTCTGGAAGGGCTACGATGATTGGGTTATCAATCAGTACAATGCAAGTGAAGTATTAATTATTGATATGGACAACACAGATGTTGTGAAGCGTCCGGAAGATGCGGCAAGGGTATGCCGTGAGGTTGATGAAAAACTAGATGAAATTTTAAACTTAACGAAAGCACATATCGGTTAATCCGGTATGTGTTTTTTTATGTGGTTACTTCTATTTCCAATTGTCCTAACATGAATTTTGGCCACATATACGTGACCACTTTCTTTGAATTTCCCACCTGTTTTGGTCACATGAACCGCTTATGTGACCACTTTCTCTGAATTTCCCACCTATTTTGGTCACATGAATCGTCTATGTGACCACTTTTTCTGAATTTCCCATTTGTTTTGGTCACATGGAACGCCTATGTGACCACTTTTTCTGATTTTCTCACTATTTTAGTCACATGGAACGCCTATGTGACCACTTTTTCTGAATTTCCCACCTGTTTGGGTCACACAAACCGCTTATTTGACCACCATCTCTGAATTTCTCATCTGTTTCGTTTACAAGGTAGTTTTTCATTTGTTCAAAAAAAATCCGCTGCAATTGCTTGCAGCGGATTTTATCTCCAGTTTTATGCGCGATGTTCAATTAGTATTGATGGCGGAGGAAGAGGGATTCGAACCCCCGCGCGGTTTAACCCGCCTGTCGGTTTTCAAGACCGATCCCTTCAGCCGGACTTGGGTATTCCTCCGTATCGACAAAAGATAGATTATCACACTCATCTATCTCTTGTCAACAAACTATATATTATTTTTTCACTCTGGTAAAATGACTTCCCTGTTCCCCATGTAAGGGCGTAAAACTTCAGGAATTACGACACTGCCGTCTGCCTGCTGATAATTTTCCAGGATAGCGGCTACCGTTCTGCCAATCGCCAGGCCAGAACCATTTAAGGTATGAACATGTTCAGGTTTGGCCTTAGGGTCACGTCGGAAGCGGATATTTGCCCGTCTAGCCTGGAACGCTTCAAAGTTACTGCAAGAAGAAATCTCGCGGTACGTACCATAGCTTGGAATCCAAACTTCAATGTCATACTTCTTAGCCGCTGTAAAGCCTAAATCACCTGTACACATGCTTAACACCCTGTATGGCAATTCCAGCAGTTGAAGTACGCGTTCTGCATCGTTTGTTAATTTTTCAAGCTCCTCGTAAGAATCTTCCGGCTTAACAAACTTAACTAGTTCCACTTTATTAAACTGATGCTGACGGATTAATCCGCGTGTGTCGCGCCCTGCAGAGCCGGCCTCAGAGCGGAAGCATGCGCTGTATGCCGCAAAGCGTAATGGAAGCTCGTCGCCGCTTAAGATTTCATCACGGTGATAATTGGTGACAGGCACCTCAGCCGTAGGAATAAGGAAATAATCTTCACTTTCAATGAGGAAAGCATCTTCCTCAAATTTCGGCAGCTGTCCTGTTCCTGTCATGCTCGTACGGTTCACCATATACGGCGGCAAGATTTCCTTATAACCGTGTTCATCCACATGCAGGTCAAGCATGAAATTCATCAACGCGCGCTCTAAGCGGGCTCCTAGCCCTTTATAGAAAACGAAACGGCTGCCCGTAACCTTGCCTGCACGTTCAAAATCAAGAATACGTAATTGATCGGCGATATCCCAGTGCGGTTTTGCCTCAAATTCAAAGTCACGCACTTTGCCCCATTTTCTAATTTCGACATTCTCATCTTCTGACTCGCCAATGGGAACACTTTCATGAGGAATGTTTGGGATGCTTAATAATAAAAGCTCAAGTGTTTCTTCAACCTCGCGGAGCTCGTCATCTAAAACCTTAATCCTGTCGCCGACTTCGCGCATTTCAAGGATTAGATGTTCAGCATCCTTCTTTTCCCGCTTTAGTGCAGCAACTTGCTGTGACACCTCATTACGCTTGCTTTTTAATTGTTCTGCTTCGACAATTAAGTCCCTGCGGCGCTGATCAAGGTCCTCAAACTTGCCTAAGTCTGTTAAATCTTCTCCGCGATGTTGAAGCTTTTCTTTTACTTCAGCAAAATTCGCTCGTAATACCTTAATATCTAACATTCGACTTACCCCTTTTCTAAAAAAATAAAAAACTCCCGTCCCCAAAACAGGGACGAGAGTTAACCCGCGTTACCACCCTGGTTGACAGTATAAGTCTGTCCACCTTGAAAAAAATTAACGGTTTTGACCGAAAGTACTTACTTACCCGATAGGGTGTTCCATACCTTGCTCGAGGATGGATTCACAAGCATCAGACACCGATTTTCACCAGCCATCGGCTCTCTTCAAGACTGAATCTCCTGTTACTATTTCCTCTCATTGCTTTAACGATATTTAATTTGTCCAGCTATAGCGCCTAGGGGCTCGGGGTCATAAGCCAATCCGTCAAAAAGGTTAAAGAACAACCTTCTCGCCGGCTCGTCTTATGCCTGTCGCCCCTGGACAAGGCGCTTCCGCATTTCTTGATTATTGGTATTTAATTTACTATAATTATCCACCAAATGCAACCACATTATACAAGCTGCTTTGCTTTTGCGTCCTTAACCATACCGACAAAGTAAGCGGTAAGGTCATGCTGTTCCGTAAGCTCCGGATGAAAGGAGCATCCAAGGAATTGTCCTTCTCGTGCAGCGACAATGCGATCATTATGCTTAGAGAGGATTTCAACCTCAGGGCCTGCTTCAACAATATGAGGTGCACGGATAAACACTGCCGGGAATTTTTCAGCAACATCTTTAATATCGAGGTCGGCCTCGAAGCTGTCCACCTGGCGGCCAAAGCTGTTGCGTTCGACCGTAATGTCCATCACACCGACATGCGGCTCATGACCTACAATGTTTTTAGCTAATAAAATGAGGCCTGCACATGTGCCGAACATTGGCTTTCCTTCAGCTGCAAATTCCTTAAGTGCATCCATAAAATCATACTTATCAATTAGGCGGCGCATTGCAGTGCTCTCACCGCCAGGAAGAATCAAGCCGTCTACCTCTTTTAATTCTTCCACTTTCTTAATGGCAATTGCCTCTGCACCACATTCTTCAACAGAACGGATATGTTCGCGGACCGCACCTTGTAAGGCAAGTACTCCTATTTTAACCATAAAAAATACTCCTTCTTCCGCTTCGTATTTTCTCTAAGATGCTAATTTAATTAATTTAGCGCCTGGCCCCCTCGGGATGTACAAGGCGCCTCTGAATTTCTTTTTACCAGCCGCGTTCCTGCATGCGGTTTTCTGGCGCCAATGATGAGATTTCAATACCTTTCATTGGTGTTCCAAGGTCCTTAGAAAGCTCAGCAATTAATTTGTAGTCTTGATAGTGAGTTGTTGCTTCTACAATCGCTCTTGCAAACTTAGCAGGGTTTTCTGATTTAAAGATACCAGATCCTACGAATACTCCGTCCGCACCTAACTGCATCATTAATGCCGCATCAGCAGGAGTTGCTACACCGCCGGCTGCAAAGTTTACGACAGGAAGACGGCCAAGACGCTTAATTTCAAGCAATAATTCAAAAGGAGCACCTAATAGTTTTGCTTCTGTCATTAATTCATCTTCGTTCATTCCAACTACTTTGCGAACCTGTGCGTTCACTTTACGGATATGGCGGACTGCTTCAACGATATTGCCTGTTCCCGGCTCACCTTTTGTACGAAGCATTGAAGCTCCTTCTCCAATCCTGCGGGCCGCCTCACCAAGGTCACGACATCCACAAACGAATGGAACAGTAAAATCACTCTTATATAAATGGAATTCCTCATCGGCAGGTGTTAAAACTTCAGACTCATCGATATAGTCTACACCCATCGCTTCAAGCACACGTGCTTCCACGATATGACCGATTCTTGCTTTTGCCATTACTGGGATACTAACAGCATTCAGTACCTCTTCAACAATCCTTGGATCAGCCATACGGGCAACGCCGCCTGCCGCTCGGATATCAGATGGTACGCGCTCAAGTGCCATTACCGCAACCGCACCGGCCTCTTCAGCGATCTTTGCCTGCTCTGCATTCACAACGTCCATAATGACGCCGCCTTTTTGCATTTCTGCCATACCACGTTTAACACGCTCTGTACCTGTTTTCATTTTGAAATCCCCCTTGTAGTATGTACTTTTAAAAATATTACAAAAAATAAGCTTATAAATTGGAAATACTATTAATTCAGTTGGAATTTAAATGTATCCATAAAGACATTAAAGCAACAAAAAAGGATTCCTGTCAAGACAAGAATCCAATGTTAATTATTTCCTTTTAATTAAAACCAACCTTTAACCGTTGAAGAAATACCTCCCCAAAGGTCCCCAAAGAATCCGCCGATTCCTCTCATCATTAAGACGAACCAGTTTGCCTTTTCGACATCTTCCGCTGCAATCACATCTACCTGAATTGCTTTTTGATATTCTTCAGACAAGAAGGTGATATTTTCTCCATTCTTAGGTTCTATCGTTAGATAGCCTACCTTATCTCCTTTTTTAATAGGAGCAATCAATTCACCATTTTTATTAACCTTCTTTTTATCTAAAACAAATACAGGCTGATAATTTTCTTTTTCGTCACCTGTTACCACCATTTCAATGGCTGATTTTGTATAGATTTTCACTTGGTCTTCTTTCCCTTTAATAACAGGAAGTGTTTTTTGACCTTTTACTTGATAATGCTTTGGTACTATTTCTTCCTTCGTGTAGTTGCTGAATGCATAATCAAGCATTTTTCTTGTTTCATCAAAACGAGCTTTATAATTTCCGCTGCCGCTTTCATCCTTTGCATTTTGAACAACGGTAATATATCGTTTGCCGTCCCTTTCCGCTGTCCCAGCAAAGCAGTAACCTGCAAAATCAGTGGTTCCTGTTTTTAATCCGTCCATACCTTCATAGCCATAAACTAAGCCCGGCAGCATCCAGTTCCAGTTTTCCATCTTAATTTCGTCATCTGTGCCTTCTCTAAAATTCTTTTTAGGAGTGCTTGCTGTTTCCAAAACATCCGGGAAATCTGTTATAAGGTGTAAAGCTAACTGAGCAACGCCCCGCGGTGACATAATATTCTCATCAGAGGCATCTGTTCCTTCTGGGTGCATACCTTTGTAATCAGCATTATTTAATCCAGAAGAGTTTACAAACTTGTAATCTTTAATTCCTAGTTCTTTTGCTTTGTCATTCATCATCTTAACAAAATTCGTTTCAGAGCCGGCGATTATTTCTGCGAGGGCAATGGTTGTCCCATTTGCAGAGTAAATTACCATTGCCTCATATAATTCACGGACTAAATACTTTCCATCGGCCCTTAATGGCACATTTGAAAGATTTCCGTCCTGAGATATTTTATAAACAAGGTCACTAACTGCATACTCCTGATCCCATTTTACTTTTCCGCTTTCAATAGCCTCGAGTAACAGATACTCTGTCATCATTTTGGTCATACTTGCAATCCCAAGAACACTATCAGCATTTTTCTCATATAAAACCTTACCAGTATCGGCATCGACCAAGATCGCACCATCTGCACTTACCTCTAAATCAGCAGCAGCTTCCACTTGAGAAGATCCGGCAAAAAGGCTAAAAAACATCATCAATGCTAGAAAACTAGCAAAATATTTCTGGTTAAAAAGTCTATTCACTTTAACGCCCTCCAACGATTTAATACACTTTGGTTATTTTAACATAACTCAATAGCAAATCATAGACAGAGGATTTACCTATATTTAGACGAAATAACAACAAAAAACAGAGAAGCTCCAGGGCCTCTCTGTTCGTTTATTTTATGATAATGAATAGTTTGGTGCTTCTTTTGTAATTTGGACATCATGTGGATGGCTTTCGCGTAACCCGGCACCAGTCATCCGGATAAACTGGGCATTATTACGTAATTCCTCAAGGTCTTTTGTCCCGCAATATCCCATTCCAGAACGAAGACCGCCAATTAATTGGTAGATCGTATCTGCTAAAGGACCTTTATAAGGGAGACGGCCTTCAATTCCTTCTGGAACAAACTTTTTATTATCCTCTTGGAAGTAGCGGTCTTTAGATCCCTTTTCCATCGCTGCAACAGAACCCATTCCACGGTAAACCTTAAAACGTCTTCCTTGGAAAATTTCAGTTTCTCCAGGGCTTTCCGTAACACCTGCTAACATACTTCCCAGCATAACGGCATGTCCGCCGGCTGCAAGAGCTTTTACGATATCCCCAGAGTATTTGATTCCGCCATCGGCAATAATCGCCTTACCGTGCTTCCGTGCCTCTGTCGCACAGTCGTAAACTGCTGTAATTTGCGGTACCCCTACCCCTGCAACGACCCTTGTTGTACAAATAGAACCAGGTCCAATACCTACTTTTACAACGTCTGCTCCTGCTTCAATTAGTGCCTTTGTTCCTTCCGCTGTTGCAACATTACCTGCAACAATTGTCAATTCAGGATAGTTATTTCTAATTTCACTAACCGTATCAAGAACACCTTTTGAATGACCGTGGGCTGTGTCGACCACGATGACATCAACATTTGCCTTCACCAGGGCATCCACACGTTTCATAGTGTCCTTTGTTACACCTACAGCTGCACCAGCTAATAGACGTCCTTGGCTGTCTTTAGCAGAATTAGGGAACTCAATAACCTTTTCAATATCTTTAATCGTGATTAGTCCTTTTAGAACGCCTGCATCATCCACGAGTGGGAGCTTTTCAATTTTATACTTTTGAAGGATTTTTTCGGCCTCTTTTAAAGTTGTTCCTACAGGAGCAGTCACTAGATCTTCTTTTGTCATGACATCAGAAATTTTAAATGAATAGTCTTGAATGAAACGTAAATCCCTGTTTGTGATGATTCCAACAAGTTTTTGCTCTTCAAGATTATTTACAATCGGAACACCGGAAATTCTGTATTTACCCATTAAATGTTCTGCATCGTATACTTGATGCTCTGGTGTTAAGTAAAACGGGTCAGTGATAACGCCGCTTTCTGACCTTTTAACTTTCTCTACCTGCTCAGCCTGCTGTTCAATCGTCATATTTTTATGAATAATTCCTAAACCGCCTTGGCGCGCAATTGAAATGGCCATTTCTGCCTCTGTTACTGTATCCATACCAGCACTGATAATAGGGATATTTAATTTGACCCTTGGCGACAATTCAACCTGCAGACTTACATCGCGCGGTAATACTTCAGACTTACCCGGAATTAGTAATACATCATCAAACGTTAATCCTTCTTTAACAAATTTACTCTCCCACATTTTTATGGCCTCCAGGAAAAAATTTTTATTTGTAGGTTATCAATTGGACAAAATACTGTCAAGAGAGACGATTTAGTCTAATTTTTCTGAAAAAGGTGATTTTGCTTGGATATTCAGTTCAAAGGCTGGAATAGTTACACAAGTTTTTTCTCTGCCGAGTTTTGCCAGCTTTATTTAAAAAATAAATATCAGAAAAAGAATTTTGATAACCCTGAACAAAAAAGCTATGAAAATTGTTATGCCTTTCTTTATTATCTCGAGCATGGGAAAATTTATTATCAACAGGCAGAACAGGCTCCATTAATTTTAAAGCCTATTCTCCTCTTCTATGGACTTGTACATTTAATTAAGGCATGTATCTTAACCGTGGACCCCTCTTACCCAGAGACGACGTCTGTATTAGCGCATGGTGTATCTACTAGGAAAAGAAAAAAGCAAAATTATCAATTTTTTCATGATGAAGTAAAGCTGCAAAAAAATGGACTCTTTCCCTTCATGTCAGAAAAAATGTTCGACATGAAACAGTTAGAAGGAGATAAGGTTACGATGGAAGAACTCCTTCAGCTCATTCCAGAGCTTAATGATTTATTTACCATACAGGAAGGAAGAAACACATTTACACCCATTTATACTCAGCATGGGCATTTAGTAGTACCTGAAAATATTTTGGATCATTACCATATGACAGAGGATCGATTTAAGGAATTTTTATCTTCAAAATCTAACGGTTACCTTGAGTTTTTGGATGGGGAAGGGCTTACGTTTCAGCTTAACGAAGGGATTGAAAAAGGGAATACCCCAATTCGGTTTAATTTGGACTCTAAGTCACATGTACTGCCTCTTAAGAAGGATAACTTGTTTCTTTATCCTGAGCTGCTGATTCATTATTTGCTGCTTTATAACCTAAGCATGATTGCCCGGTATGAGACTGAGTGGTGGAGTGAGTTAACGAAAATGATGCCCAATCGGGATTATCCGTTTATTCATACATTTTTGGAGATTACCTTGCAAAAAGGCCCATTCCTTGTTTATGAATATTTGATGGGTTAGGGGTGGCAATTGGGTACTAAGTTACCCTTCGTGCCATGGTTTATTTTTAAATACAAAAAAGAACAACCTTCTAGGTTGTTCTTCATTTGCCTGGCAACGTCCTACTCTCACAGGGGCGCTTGCCCCAACTACCATCGGCGCTGAGAAGCTTAACTTCCGTGTTCGGTATGGGAACGGGTGTGACCTTCTCGCCATTATTACCAGACTATTTTGTTGAGAGATCATTCTCTCAAAACTAGATAATGCAGAAGAAGTTTAAGTAAAAACGAGTTCGCTTTAAGACTATGGTTAAGTCCTCGATCGATTAGTATCAGTCAGCTCCACATGTTACCACGCTTCCACCTCTGACCTATCAACCTGATCATCTTTCAGGGATCTTACTAGCTTGACGCTATGGGAAATCTCATCTTGAGGGGGGCTTCATGCTTAGATGCTTTCAGCACTTATCCCGTCCGCACATAGCTACCCAGCGATGCCTTTGGCAAGACAACTGGTACACCAGCGGTGCGTCCATCCCGGTCCTCTCGTACTAAGGACAGCTCCTCTCAAATTTCCTGCGCCCACGACGGATAGGGACCGAACTGTCTCACGACGTTCTGAACCCAGCTCGCGTACCGCTTTAATGGGCGAACAGCCCAACCCTTGGGACCGACTACAGCCCCAGGATGCGATGAGCCGACATCGAGGTGCCAAACCTCCCCGTCGATGTGGACTCTTGGGGGAGATAAGCCTGTTATCCCCGGGGTAGCTTTTATCCGTTGAGCGATGGCCCTTCCATGCGGAACCACCGGATCACTAAGCCCGACTTTCGTCCCTGCTCGACTTGTAGGTCTCGCAGTCAAGCTCCCTTGTGCCTTTACACTCTACGAATGATTTCCAACCATTCTGAGGGAACCTTTGGGCGCCTCCGTTACTCTTTAGGAGGCGACCGCCCCAGTCAAACTGCCCACCTGACACTGTCTCCCACCCCGATCAGGGGTGCGGGTTAGAATTTCAATACAGCCAGGGTAGTATCCCACCGACGCCTCCACCGAAGCTGGCGCTCCGGCTTCTCAGGCTCCTACCTATCCTGTACAAGCTGTACCAAAATTCAATATCAGGCTACAGTAAAGCTCCACGGGGTCTTTCCGTCCTGTCGCGGGTAACCTGCATCTTCACAGGTACTATAATTTCACCGAGTCTCTCGTTGAGACAGTGCCCAGATCGTTACGCCTTTCGTGCGGGTCGGAACTTACCCGACAAGGAATTTCGCTACCTTAGGACCGTTATAGTTACGGCCGCCGTTTACTGGGGCTTCGATTCAGAGCTTCGCTTGCGCTAACCCCTCCTCTTAACCTTCCAGCACCGGGCAGGCGTCAGCCCCTATACTTCGCCTTGCGGCTTCGCAGAGACCTGTGTTTTTGCTAAACAGTCGCCTGGGCCTATTCACTGCGGCTCTTCGAGGCTATTCACCTCAAAAAGCACCCCTTCTCCCGAAGTTACGGGGTCATTTTGCCGAGTTCCTTAACGAGAGTTCTCTCGCTCACCTTAGGATTCTCTCCTCGCCTACCTGTGTCGGTTTGCGGTACGGGCACCTTTTATCTCGCTAGAGGCTTTTCTTGGCAGTGTGGAATCAGGAACTTCGGTACTATATTTCCCTCGCTGTCACAGCTCAGCCTTACGGTAAGCGGATTTTCCTACTTACCAGCCTAACTGCTTAGACGCACATATCCAACAGTGCGCTTACCCTATCCTCCTGCGTCCCCCCATCACTCAAACGATAAAGAGGTGGTACAGGAATATCAACCTGTTGTCCATCGCCTACGCCTTTCGGCCTCGGCTTAGGTCCCGACTAACCCTGAGAGGACGAGCCTTCCTCAGGAAACCTTAGGCATACGGTGGATGAGATTCTCACTCATCTTTCGCTACTCATACCGGCATTCTCACTTCTAAGCGCTCCACCAGTCCTTACGGTCTAGCTTCAACGCCCTTAGAACGCTCTCCTACCACTGACATCGTAGATGTCAATCCACAGCTTCGGTGTTACGTTTAGCCCCGGTACATTTTCGGCGCAGAGTCACTCGACCAGTGAGCTATTACGCACTCTTTAAATGGTGGCTGCTTCTAAGCCAACATCCTGGTTGTCTAAGCAACTCCACATCCTTTTCCACTTAACGTAAACTTTGGGACCTTAGCTGGTGGTCTGGGCTGTTTCCCTTTTGACTACGGATCTTATCACTCGCAGTCTGACTCCCACGGATAAGTCTTTGGCATTCGGAGTTTGTCTGAATTCGGTAACCCGATGAGGGCCCCTAGTCCAAACAGTGCTCTACCTCCAAGACTCTTACTACGTGAGGCTAGCCCTAAAGCTATTTCGGAGAGAACCAGCTATCTCCAAGTTCGATTGGAATTTCTCCGCTACCCACACCTCATCCCCGCACTTTTCAACGTGCGTGGGTTCGGGCCTCCATCCAGTGTTACCTGGACTTCACCCTGGACATGGGTAGATCACCTGGTTTCGGGTCTACGACCACATACTATTTCGCCCTATTCAGACTCGCTTTCGCTGCGGCTCCGTCTCTTCAACTTAACCTTGCATGGGATCGTAACTCGCCGGTTCATTCTACAAAAGGCACGCCATCACCCATAAACGGGCTCTGACTACTTGTAGGCACACGGTTTCAGGATCTTTTTCACTCCCCTTCCGGGG
Organism: Neobacillus sp. Marseille-Q6967; assembly: GCF_946151075.1. Lineage (GTDB taxonomy): Bacteria > Bacillota > Bacilli > Bacillales > Cytobacillaceae > Neobacillus. The sequence continues at coordinate 1,047,310 of NZ_CAMGZB010000001.1, forward strand.
TGCTTTTCACCTTTCCCTCACGGTACTGGTTCACTATCGGTCACTAGGGAGTATTTAGCCTTGGGAGATGGTCCTCCCTGCTTCCGACCGGATTTCACGTGTCCGGCCGTACTCAGGATCCACTCAGGAGGGAACGAAGTTTCGACTACAGGGCTTTTACCTTCTATGACAGGCCTTTCCAGGCCGCTTCATCTACCCCGTTCCTTTGTAACTCCATGTTGAGTGTCCTACAACCCCAAGAGGCAAGCCTCTTGGTTTGGGCTGTTCCCGTTTCGCTCGCCGCTACTTAGGGAATCGCGTTTGCTTTCTCTTCCTCCGGGTACTTAGATGTTTCAGTTCCCCGGGTCTGCCTTCAATACCCTATGTATTCAGGTAAAGATACTGCTCCATTACGAGCAGTGGGTTCCCCCATTCGGAAATCTCCGGATCAAAGCTTACTTACAGCTCCCCGAAGCATATCGGTGTTAGTCCCGTCCTTCATCGGCTCCTAGTGCCAAGGCATTCACCGTGCGCCCTTTCTAACTTAACCTAAAAGGTTTGTTTCTCTTACAAAAAATAAGAGAGAAAAACTAAAATGGCGATTACTCGGTTCTTACTTGGTTACTTCTTCTATTACGATTATCTAGTTTTCAAAGAACGAATGGATTGGTGGAGCCTAGCGGGATCGAACCGCTGACCTCCTGCGTGCAAAGCAGGCGCTCTCCCAGCTGAGCTAAGGCCCCGTTATGAGATGGTGGGCCTAAATGGACTCGAACCATCGACCTCACGCTTATCAGGCGTGCGCTCTAACCAGCTGAGCTATAGGCCCTCATAACGAAATATTACTATGATATTAAAGGGAATTAATCCCTCAAAACTAAACAAACAAGAAACAGTCAACTTCTTATCAGTTCGAAAGAACTGCATTATCCTTAGAAAGGAGGTGATCCAGCCGCACCTTCCGATACGGCTACCTTGTTACGACTTCACCCCAATCATCTGTCCCACCTTAGGCGGCTGGCTCCTTACGGTTACCCCACCGACTTCGGGTGTTACAAACTCTCGTGGTGTGACGGGCGGTGTGTACAAGGCCCGGGAACGTATTCACCGCGGCATGCTGATCCGCGATTACTAGCGATTCCGGCTTCATGCAGGCGAGTTGCAGCCTGCAATCCGAACTGAGAATGGTTTTATGGGATTGGCTTAACCTCGCGGTTTTGCAGCCCTTTGTACCATCCATTGTAGCACGTGTGTAGCCCAGGTCATAAGGGGCATGATGATTTGACGTCATCCCCACCTTCCTCCGGTTTGTCACCGGCAGTCACCTTAGAGTGCCCAACTGAATGCTGGCAACTAAGATCAAGGGTTGCGCTCGTTGCGGGACTTAACCCAACATCTCACGACACGAGCTGACGACAACCATGCACCACCTGTCACTCTGTCCCCCGAAGGGGAACGTCCTATCTCTAGGAGTGTCAGAGGATGTCAAGACCTGGTAAGGTTCTTCGCGTTGCTTCGAATTAAACCACATGCTCCACCGCTTGTGCGGGCCCCCGTCAATTCCTTTGAGTTTCAGCCTTGCGGCCGTACTCCCCAGGCGGAGTGCTTAATGCGTTAGCTGCAGCACTAAAGGGCGGAAACCCTCTAACACTTAGCACTCATCGTTTACGGCGTGGACTACCAGGGTATCTAATCCTGTTTGCTCCCCACGCTTTCGCGCCTCAGCGTCAGTTACAGACCAGAAAGCCGCCTTCGCCACTGGTGTTCCTCCACATCTCTACGCATTTCACCGCTACACGTGGAATTCCGCTTTCCTCTTCTGCACTCAAGTCCCCCAGTTTCCAATGACCCTCCACGGTTGAGCCGTGGGCTTTCACATCAGACTTAAAGGACCGCCTGCGCGCGCTTTACGCCCAATAATTCCGGACAACGCTTGCCACCTACGTATTACCGCGGCTGCTGGCACGTAGTTAGCCGTGGCTTTCTGGTTAGGTACCGTCAAGGTACCGGCAGTTACTCCGATACTTGTTCTTCCCTAACAACAGAGCTTTACGACCCGAAGGCCTTCATCGCTCACGCGGCGTTGCTCCGTCAGACTTTCGTCCATTGCGGAAGATTCCCTACTGCTGCCTCCCGTAGGAGTCTGGGCCGTGTCTCAGTCCCAGTGTGGCCGATCACCCTCTCAGGTCGGCTACGCATCGTCGCCTTGGTGAGCCGTTACCTCACCAACTAGCTAATGCGCCGCGGGCCCATCTGTAAGTGTCAGCCGAAACCGACTTTCAGCTTTCCCTCATGAGAGGGAAAGGATTATCCGGTATTAGCTCCGGTTTCCCGAAGTTATCCCAGTCTTACAGGCAGGTTGCCCACGTGTTACTCACCCGTCCGCCGCTAACCTTCAGGAGCAAGCTCCTAAAGATTCGCTCGACTTGCATGTATTAGGCACGCCGCCAGCGTTCGTCCTGAGCCAGGATCAAACTCTCCAAGAAAGTTGATATAGCTCAAAAATGTTACGTTGGCTTTGCTTCTATAATAGAAACAAATAATTATTGTTTGTTGACGTTTTTGTTTGTTTAGTTTTCAAAGATCAATTTCACAACCGCTCGAAAGCGACTTTATTAATATACCATCATTAAAATTGATTGTCAACGTTTTTCTTATCGAAGATTTTAAATTCAATAAGTCTTACGCCGACTCAAATTATTATAGCAGGAATAGAAATACGAATCAAGTATAAAATAAAAAAAGAGAAGAGCATCTTATGATGCCCTTCTTTTACTATTATTCTTCACCAGTTGTTTCTTCGATTTCCTCTTCGGAAGGGGAATCCATTTCAGTATGTTCTCCTTCGTCAGTGGTTTCTTCCTTTTCAACCTTCGCAACTGTTGCTACATATTCGTTTTCACTTTCTTTGATACTGATCAGTTTAACACCTTGAGTATTTCTTCCCATTGTTGAAATTCCGGCTACCTCAATTCGGATCAGAACACCGCCAGTTGTAATTAACATTAAGTCTTCTTCACCCGTAACGGCTCTTACAGATACTAAATCACCGTTTTTATCAGTAACATGGCATGTTTTAATACCTTTACCACCTCGACCCTGTATACGATACTCTGCCGCGTGTGTACGTTTTCCATAGCCGTTTTTGGTTACAATTAAGATGTCATTATTCTCTTCCAGAACTTCCATGCCGACTACTTCATCATCACTGTCTAAAGTAATCCCCTTAACTCCAGTAGCCGTTCTTCCCATTGATCGAACATCCGTTTCCGGGAAGCGGATTAACATACCTTTTTTCGTACCGATAATAATATGTTTGCTTCCATCTGTTAGGCGTACAGAAATTAGTTCATCACCTTCACGAAGACTAAGAGCAATTAAGCCATTATTACGGATATGAGCAAATGATGTTAATGGAGAACGTTTGGATACTCCTTCTTTTGTTGTAAAGAATAAGTACCAGTCATCAACAAATTCATCGATTGGGATAATGGCATTGACCCATTCTCCTTTTTCAATACCGAGCAGGTTGATGATTGGAAGTCCTTTAGCTGTCCGGCTGTACTCTGGAATTTCATATCCTTTTGAACGATATACCTTTCCTTTGTTCGTAAAGAAAAGAATCGTGTCGTGAGTAGAAGTGGTAATGAGGTGCTCTACAAAGTCATCCTCATTGGTCCCCATTCCCTGAATTCCACGGCCGCCTCTTTTTTGAGCACGGTACGTAGAAACAGGCAGGCGTTTAATATAACCGTTATGTGTTAATGTAATAACGATGTTTTCACGCGGAATCAGATCTTCATCCTCGATATTTTCAATGCCGCCGGAAACAATTTCAGTACGGCGCTTATCGTTGAAACGCTCTTTAATTTCAAGTAATTCCTCGCGGATAATTTCAAGAACTTTTTCCTCATCTGCTAAAATGGCCTTTAATTCACCAATCAGCTTCATTAAGTCCTGATATTCATTTTCAATCTTTTCTCTTTCCAAACCTGTTAAACGCTGCAAGCGCATATCGAGTATGGCCTGTGCCTGTTTTTCAGAAAGATTGAAGGTAGTCATCAAACCTTCGCGGGCGATATCGGTTGTTTGAGAGCTTCGGATTAAATTAATAACTTCATCAAGATGGTCTAAAGCAATTCTTAAACCTTCTAAAATATGAGCCCGGGCTTCTGCTTTCCGTAATTCAAACTCTGTTCTTCTGCGGATGACAACCCGTTGATGGTCCAGGTAATAAACTAAACACTGCTTAAGACTCAACACTTTAGGATGGCCGTTGACAAGCGCCAATGTGTTTATACCAAAGCTAGTCTGCAAAGCTGTTTGTTTATATAAATTGTTTAAGAGCACATTAGCATTTGCATCTTTACGAACCTCAATAACAATCCGCATCCCTTTGCGGTCGGATTCATCTCGAAGGTCAGTAATCCCGTCTATTTTTTTATCCCGGGCAAGCTCGGCAATTTTTTCAATTAATCTGGCTTTGTTTACTTGGTATGGTAACTCATTAACGATAATGACTTCTTTACCATTTGACTTCTGTTCAATCTCAACCTTTGCACGGACTGTGATGGATCCTCTGCCAGTTTCGTACGCTTTACGAATACCGCTCCGGCCAATAATCATACCGCCAGTTGGAAAATCTGGTCCTGGAATGATTTCCATTAACTCCTGTGTGGTAATTTCCGGGTCACGGCTGACCGCCAGGACTCCATCAATGACTTCACCAAGTTGATGCGGCGGAATATTGGTCGCCATCCCTACTGCAATACCGGTGGTTCCGTTCACTAATAGGTTAGGGAATCTTGCAGGTAAAACAACCGGCTCTCTTTCCTCACCATCATAGTTATCTTGATAATCGATTGTATCTTTGTTAATATCCCTTAAAAGTTCCATTGAAATTTTCGACATTCTTGATTCGGTATAACGCATTGCCGCCGCAGCGTCACCATCTACCGAGCCAAAATTCCCATGGCCGTCAACGAGCATGTAGCGATAGTTAAAGTCCTGCGCCATCCGGACCATGGTTTCATAAACCGCTGAGTCACCGTGTGGATGGTATTTACCGATTACGTCTCCAACGATACGCGCAGATTTTTTATAGGGTTTGTCCGCATGGATTCCTAAATCATGCATAGCATAAAGGATACGCCGGTGAACTGGTTTTAAGCCATCACGAACATCTGGAAGGGCACGTGAAACAATAACACTCATGGCATAGTCTAGGAACGATGACTTCATTTCCTGACTTATATTAATCTCTTTTACTTGAGGATTTGGTGTATCTTCCATCATTTGTACCTCCTATTTAGGCGACAATAAACTCTATATCACCAAGTGTTAAACGAAAAAAGGAGGATAGGGTAAACCCGCTATCCTTTTTCCTTTTTTAGATTTTTAAATGTCTAAATTTTTAACATATTGTGCGTTTTCTTCTATGAAGTTACGGCGAGGTTCAACTTTGTCACCCATTAACATTTCAAACGTTTCATCCGCTTCAATTGCATCCTCAAGACTTACTTGAAGCATGGTTCTTGTAGCTGGATCCATCGTTGTATCCCATAATTGTTCTGGATTCATTTCCCCAAGACCTTTGTAGCGTTGAATATTAGGCTTAGGCTGACTAGGCAGCTCTGCGAAAATCCGTTCTAGTTCTTTGTCATTATACGCATACTCAACTCGTTTACCTTGTTGGACTTTGTATAATGGCGGCTGAGCGATATAAACATAACCAGCTTCCAGAATCTGCCTCATATAGCGGTAGAAGAAGGTTAAAAGCAATGTTCGGATATGGGCGCCGTCGACGTCCGCATCGGTCATGATAACAATTTTGTGATAACGGGCTCTTGAAATATCAAAATCTCCGCCGATTCCAGTTCCGATAGCAGTAATCATTGCTCTTACTTCATTGTTAGAAAGAATTTTATCCAGACGTGCCTTTTCAACGTTTAGGATTTTTCCTCTCAATGGAAGAATGGCTTGGAAATGACGGTCACGGCCTTGTTTGGCCGAACCGCCCGCAGAGTCACCCTCAACGATATATAATTCACTTTCAGACGGGTCCTTAGATGAGCAGTCTGCCAACTTCCCTGGTAAACTTGACACTTCTAAAGCACTTTTCCGTCGGGTTAACTCCCTGGCTTTCTTTGCAGCAAGTCTAGCTCTTGCAGCCATTAAGCCCTTTTCCACAATTTTCCTAGCCACATTAGGGTTTTCCAGCATAAATTTATCAAAATGACTGGCAAATAAGGAATCCGTAATCGTTCTGACTTCGGAGTTTCCAAGTTTTGTTTTCGTCTGTCCTTCGAATTGAGGGTCAGGATGCTTAATCGATACAATCGCCGTTATACCTTCACGAACATCTTCCCCTGATAGGTTCGTATCATTCTCTTTTATCAAACTGCTTTTTCTGCCGTAATCGTTAATAACCCGTGTTAACGCGGTCTTAAAGCCTGATTCATGAGTTCCGCCTTCATAGGTATGAATGTTATTCGCAAATGAGTAAATACTTTCGGTATAGCCCTCATTATATTGCAGAGCTACCTCGACACTAATGCCGTCGCGCTCGCTCTCGATATAGATTGGTTCTTCATGAATCACTTCTTTTGTGCGGTTTAAATGTTCAACATATGATTTAATTCCGCCCTCATAGTAGTATTCATTGCGTTTATTCTCTACTCGTTTATCTTCAATTGTGATTTTGATTCCGCGGTTTAAAAAGGCAAGCTCACGAAGACGGGTAGCAAGAATATCATACTCGTATACTAATGTTTCAGTAAAAATTTCATCATCCGGCTTAAAATGTGTAATCGTTCCTGTAATATCTGTATCACCGATAATTTTTAAATCAGCAGCCGGTACGCCACGCTCATATTTTTGATAGTGGATATGGCCATCACGGTGGACAAAAACCTCAAGGAATGTAGAAAGGGCGTTAACAACGGAAGCACCTACACCATGAAGTCCGCCGGAAACTTTATATCCGCCGCCGCCAAACTTACCCCCGGCATGAAGGACGGTCATGATCACTTCAACGGCTGGCCGGCCCATTTTTTCGTGCATGCCGACTGGTATACCCCGTCCATTATCTTTAACAGTAATACTGTTATCTTCCTCAATGATGATATTAATTTCATCACAATAACCTGCTAATGCCTCATCAATACTGTTATCGACAATTTCCCATACAAGGTGATGGAGACCCTTTCCACTTGTGGACCCAATATACATACCTGGTCTTTTTCTTACAGCCTCAAGGCCTTCCAGAACTTGTATTTGATCTGCTTCATAAGCTTGTTCATGAACTGTTTTTTGTTCCATACTCAAATTCGTTCACCCAACTTTCATTCAGAAAAACTCTATAAAAAATTAAAAATGTATAATAATATCAATATTCCTGCTTTTGATTTGAACGTTTTTTCAAGGTTCCGGAAGCAATCGGGGATAAATAAATTTTGTCATAGGTAATGACAATTGATTTAAAGGGGTTTTTCGACAGGTTTATAAGCTTTTCTTTATGTTGCTGTAAAAACTCTCCAATAAGTTCAGAAGAATTTACACACCCTTTATCAAGTATTGCGATAATATCCTTTGCCCTGATATTTAGATCTTCCCCGATGTGAATATACACACTTTCACCTCAATTAACTTTTTTGATTGCACCAGATACAACTTCAAAGGTAGAAGCCTCTTTTAAGGTTTGATGGTGAATTCCATCAACACTTGTGGTGGTGACAAATGTTTGCACTTTCCCTTGAATGGTATTGAGCAAATGTGATTGGCGGTAATCATCTAGTTCGGATAAAACATCATCCAGGAGTAAAATCGGATACTCACGTATTTCAGAATGAATAAGTTCAATTTCAGCCAACTTAACTGAAAGAGCAGTTGTTCTTTGCTGGCCTTGTGAGCCAAAGATAGAAACATCCCTTCCATTGACAAAAAACAATAAATCATCACGATGAGGTCCAAAAAGAGTGGTTCCTCTCTCGATTTCCCTCAATCGCACTTTACTGAATTTTTCCTCAAAGCTTGTTTTCATTTTCGACAAATCTTGATCTTCTAATACATCAACAGATGGTTTATAGGTAATTTCTAACGATTCAAGCCCTCTAGAGATACCTTGATGGATCGGCTTTGCCCATTTTTCAAGCAATTTAAGGAATTCAAATCGTTTCATTACAATTTTCACGGCCATGTCGATAAATTGCTCAGTGAGGATTTCCAGCATGGTTTGATCGGTCTGTTTTTTGATTTGCATCATTTTTAAAAAATGATTACGCTGTTGAAGTATTTTTTGATACTGACTCATATCATGTAAATAAACAGGCGAAACCTGCCCAATTTCCATATCAATAAAACGGCGCCTAACCTGCGGGCTGCCTTTAACTAAATTTAAATCCTCTGGTGCAAACATAACCACATTCATGTTGCCGACATATTGACTTAATTTTTGCTGTTCAATATGATTACATTTCGCTTTTTTGCCTTTTTTCGAGATGATTAATTGTAAAGGCAAAGAGCTGTGTGATTTTTGAACCCTACCCTCTATTTTAGCATATTCTTGATCCCAGCGAATCAAATCTTTGTCATTTGATGTCCGATGGGACTTAGCCATAGCTAAAACATAGATGGATTCCATGACATTGGTTTTCCCTTGGGCATTTTCACCGAGAATAACATTGACTTTATTTTCGAACTCAACCGATAAACTATCATAATTGCGATAATTCTTTAATGCTAATTGTTCTATATACATAACTATTCGGTAATCAAAAACTCCCCAACACCGGCAATTTTGATCTTGTCGCCGGCACGAAGTTTCCTTCCTCTTCTTTGGTCTTGTTCGCCATTAACAAAAACCTCATGTTCGCTTAAAAACCATTTGGCCATTCCGCCTGATTGAATGACATCAGCTAATTTCAGAAATTGACCTAACGTAATAAACTCTGTTTCCAGCTTGATATTTTCACTCACCGTTTATCACTCATTTCTAAAATGGTCTCAATACTTTATTTTACTAAAAAAATCACTTAGATACAAAGAAAACTAAAAATAAAAGGAAAAGCCACCGTGAAAAGTGGTGGCTTATTAGTCTTAATAGGTTCTGACAGGCAGAATTAACTGCAGTGTAGATTCATCATGAAGGGGACGGATAAGGAATGGGCGCATCGCTCCAGTAAAGCTGACCTTAATATCTGTCCCTTCAAGTGCTTTTAACGCATCCATCATATATTTTGCACTAAAGGAAATTTTTAAATCTTCCCCATCAATCGACTGGCTTTGAATTTCTTCAACAACCTTCCCAACTTCTGGAGTATTAGAAGAGATTTCAATTACTCCGCCTTCAATGGTAGAAAATTTAACAACATTATTTCTGCCTTCACGTGCCAATAAAGAGGCACGATCAATCGCATGAAGGAATTCCTTCGTGTTAACTGTTACATCCGTTTTACTTTCATTTGGAATTAATCTGGACGTATCCGGATAATTGCCTTCTAGTAATCTTGAGAAAAACAGTAAATGTTTGGCTTTAAATAGGATTTGATTTTCAGTAATAACGATATCAATTAGTTCATTGTTGTCATCAATAATTTTACTTAACTCATTTAAGCTTTTCCCTGGAATGACAACATTATAGCTTTCAGAGCTTTCTGCTTCGATTTTTGCCTTTCTTAAGGCTAATCGGTGGCTATCTGTTGCAATACAGATTAATTCACCGTTTTCAATCTTCCAGTTGACACCTGTCAAGATCGGACGTGTTTCTGATGTGGACACAGCAAACGATGTTTGGCGAATCATGGTTTTTAATAGATCGGTTGCAATCTGTAATTTATTACTCTCCTCAATTTGAGGCAGGTGAGGGTACTCTTCTGCATCAAGGCCATTTAGGTTAAATTCTGATTTACCGGAACGGATTACGGTTTGTAAATGATTTAAAACTTCAATCTCAACAGTATCAGTAGGAAGTTTTTTTACAATTTCACCAAATACTTTTGCTTGAAGGACAATAGAACCTGTTTGTTTGATTTCTACGATTTCGTCTCCAGCTTCTTCTTTAGGAATAAATGATTCAATCGAAATATCAGAATCACTTCCAGTAAAGGTGACTCCATCTGTAGTAGCTGTGATTTTTACCCCGGTTAAGATCGGAATTGTTGTTCTAGAGGTGACAGCCTTCATAACATCTTGGACACTTTGAACAAGACGGTCCTTTTGAATGATAAATCTCATTGTTTTATATCCTCCCAGCATTTTTTCATTCTTGAAAGCATAATTACATTTTTTAAAGCATATAATAATATTTTTTTAAAAAAAATTAGTAGAAGTACTAGTAGGGCCTGTTAGTATGTGGATAACTCCTATTTTACAATGGAAAGACAGTCTATCCACATGTGGACAGACTGTGTGTAAATAGTCAAAAGTTATTCACAGTTACGTTAGATTTTCAACAGCTCATTGATTTCCTTCATTTGCTTTTGAAGTTGTGTATCTGTCTGCAGCAGCTTAGAAATTTTTTCATGGGCATGGATGACTGTAGTATGATCTCGCCCTCCAAACTCTTCACCAATTTTAGGTAAAGAATAATCGGTTAATTCTCGAGATAAATACATCGCAATCTGCCTTGGAAAGGCGACTGTTTTTGTCCGCTTTTTTGCTTTAAAATCCTCGAGCTTTACATTAAAGTGTTCACCGACAATCCTTTGAATATCATGGATGGTAATGACCTTAGGCTTGCTGCTTGGAATAATATCTTTTAATGCTTCGGAAGCTAAGTCGGCATTAATATCCTTATTTATCAAGGAAGAGTAGGCCACCACACGAATTAATGCCCCCTCAAGCTCACGGATATTGGTATCGATTTGATTCGCAATATAAAGCATCACTTCATTTGGTATATCTAATCCTTCAGCTTTGGCTTTTTTTCGTAAGATCGCAATTCTTGTTTCTAAATCAGGCGGAGTAATATCTGTTATTAATCCCCATTCAAAACGAGAACGCAGCCGGTCCTCAAGCGTTGGAATTTCCCTTGGCGGCCGGTCACTGCTTATGACAATCTGCTTACTTTCCTCATGAAGCGTATTAAATGTATGGAAAAATTCCTCCTGGGTTGATTCTTTCCCCGCTAAGAATTGAATATCATCTATTAGTAATACATCAACATTACGGTACTTATTTCGGAACTCTACTGCTTTATTGTCACGAATGGAGTTAATAAACTCGTTCGTAAATTTTTCTGAAGATAAATAGACAACTTTTGCATTTGGGTTGTGGTCTATTACATAATGGCCAATCGCATGCATTAAGTGTGTTTTACCTAATCCAACTCCCCCATAAATAAATAGGGGATTATATGCTTTTGCCGGTGCTTCGGCTACAGCTAATGATGCAGCATGGGCAAACCGGTTACCGGAGCCGATAACAAAAGTATCAAAGGTATACTTTGGATTAAGTATGTTTTGCGGAAAATCATGTTGATCGTCTTCCCTTTTTGCCTTTTTAGCTGGCACGGGCAGTTCTTCTGCTTCCTCTTTTTGATTTTGCGGAATGATAAACTTTACTGATAGTTCTTCCCCGGTAATTTCATAGAGAATACCAGAGATTAACTGGGAATAGCGTTCCTCCAGCCAATCACGTGCAAACTCATTAGGAGCAGTTATAATAAGCAGATTGCCTTGAAGGGAATGGGCCTTCGTAGACTTCAGCCAGGTATCGAAACTGGGCTTGCTTATCTTTTTTTCAATATTGGCCAGAGCTGTATTCCAAAGATCCGCAATATTCTCCAACGGTTGTCCCTCCTTCTATCGATCTTCTTTCTATCTATAGGATTCAAACGGCATTTTGCAGTTTCTATTTCTGTCTAACTCCAAACATAGTGATATTTTTTCACAAAGAATGAAGAAGTATCCTAGCTCATGCTCTTAACTAAAGGACAAAAGTTCCGTGAAAAGTTACGTTGTACAGCGTGTACAACCTATAAATTTATAAATATACGAAACGATGATTGTGGAAAAACATATAATAGGAAATAAAGTGGAGTTTCGACAATATCCACCTCTTGTGGACAAGTTTCTGCAGTATGCTGGAATAACTTGTCCACACGTTATCCACAATCTGTGGATAATAATATTCGCCAGACGAAGTTATTCAGAGTGAAAACACAAATATAATATCAAATAAAATCAATAGGCGCAATGCCTTTTCATACTTTATCCACAACTTAACATTCTGTGCGTAAAACTTGTCCACAAGTAGTGGGTCTTGTGAAAAACCTGTCAATATCTTGTGAGGGCATAAAAAAAATGTCGATTTATTTATCCACAGCCTAAAATTGATACCTGCCATTTTTTTAGAAGGATCTCATTGAAATAGAAAAACAGGATTTTGGAACAATAGTTGGAAGGTGGTTGACAATCTTAGGGTGAGGTCTTTATAATAATTAAGACTGTCTTTAACAGCTATTCCTCAGGGAGGTGTCATATAATGAAAAGAACATATCAACCAAATAAACGTAAGCATAGTAAAGTGCACGGTTTCCGTAGTCGTATGAGCAGTGCTAACGGACGTAAAGTTCTAGCACGCCGTCGTCGTAAAGGAAGAAAAGTATTATCAGCTTAGGCCACTGAACAATCAGTGGTCTTTTTTTAGACAATAAGGAAAGCGGATGCACATTTAGATTGAAGGTGTTTCTATGAAAAAAGAATTGCGGATCAAAAAGAATAAAGAGTTTCAAGAGGCATTCCAAAATGGACAATCCTTTGCAAACCGGCAGTTTGTCGTTTACGCATTAAAAAAGGAAAATCAGGAGTATTTTCGTATCGGACTTTCTGTCAGTAAAAAAATAGGAAATGCGGTCATGAGGAACCAAATTAAGAGATACATAAGGCAAGCAGTCTTTGAACTTTCGGATTTAATCCATACGGGTAATGATTACGTCATTATCGCCAGGAAACCCTTGGCGGAAATGGACTTTTTTGAAGTGAAGAAAAGTCTCACGCATGTCTTGAAGGTCGGAAAGGTTCTAAATAGAAGATAGCCTGTCATAATTTTTAGATGTTTTGGAGACAAAGTATTTAGAAAGATGATAAAATACCTTTTGTATAGCTATGTAAGCTCATTAATCATATATAAACTTTTCAAGGAGGAAAATTCGGTTGAAGAAACGAATATTACTTTTGCTTGGTTTATTTTCAGTAGTCTTCTTCTTAGCAGGGTGTACTGAAATCAATAAGCCCATTGATGCAGAAAGTACAGGCTTTTGGAACGAGTACATTGTTTACCCATTATCCTGGTTAATTGTGAAGGGTGCAGAAATTCTTGGCGGAAGCTTTGGTTTATCGATTATTCTAGTTACGATTTTAATTCGTTTGGCGATTTTGCCATTGATGATCAAACAGACGAAAAGTTCGAAAGCGATGCAGGCCTTACAGCCGGAAATGAAAGCACTTCGTGAAAAATACAGTTCAAAAGACCAAAAAACACAGCAAAAATTGCAGCAGGAAACAATGGCTTTATTCCAAAAACATGGAGTAAATCCGATGGCAGGATGTTTCCCGTTAATCGTTCAGATGCCAATCCTTATTGGTTTTTATCATGCTATCTCAAGAACTAGAGAAATTGCCGAGCACAGCTTCCTATGGTTTGACCTTGGTGATAAAGATCCATTTTATTTGCTGCCAATTATCGCGGGGATTACGACCTTTATTCAGCAAAAAATGATGATGGCTGGTCAGGAACATAACCCGCAAATGGCCATGATGCTTTGGATGATGCCGATCATGATCGTGGTGTTTGCGTTTAATTTCCCTGCGGCCCTTTCCTTATATTGGGTAGTAGGTAATATTTTCATGATTGTTCAAACCTATTTTATTAAAGGACCGGAGCTGAAAACAGCCGCAGCCGGTAAAGCGGGAGGAGCAAAAAAGTGAAACAGGTAACTGCTACAGGACAAACTGTCGAAGAAGCAGTAGAATCAGCTTTAGCTCAATTAAAGACAACAAAAGACCGCGCAGATGTAGCCATTATTGATGAAGGAAAAAGAGGGATTTTCGGGATTTTTGGATCGCGTCCGGCAGTTGTGAAAGTAACTGTCATTATCGACCCGATTGAAGAAGCAAAAAAGTTCCTCCGTCAAGTAGGGGAACAAATGGGAGCACCAGTTGAAATCGAAATAAAACGTGAGGGAAAACAAGTAAATTTTGTTTTAACTGGCGAAAAAATTGCTCTTTTGATTGGAAAAAGGGGACAAACGTTAAATTCACTGCAGTATTTAACGCAGCTTGTCATTAACCGTTTTTCTGATCAATACTTAACGGTGATTTTGGATGCAGAGGATTACCGAAACCGAAGAAATGAAACACTAATTCAGTTAGCACACCGCCTAGCCCAAAAAGCAGTAAAAACAGGCAGGGATGTGGCGCTGGAGCCGATGCCTTCATATGAGCGTAAAGTCATTCATACGGCTTTATCCGATAACAAACGAGTAAAAACCTATTCTGACGGAACCGACCCACATCGATATATTGTGATTTCTCCTTCAGAAAGAAATATTAGAAGTGCCAAGGTACGAAGCTAGACAATAAAAAATAATAAACTTAGGACATCCTATTTATAATAGGGTGTTTTTTTTCGACAAAAAACGCATTTAAGAGAGTACATTGTGGGAAAAACCTTCAATTAGTTGAAAATGCGTGTTTTATTGTTATTCACATGTGGATAAGTTAAAATAATACTTGAATATTTTCCTGTGGATAATTCAGAAAATGATTTTTCCAAGTTGTATTGATGTGGTATTCTAATTTTTTGGAGTAAAATATATTTCGTTTGTTAAATAAGTTGAATTTATATAAAGAGTGGTGAAGGTAATGGAATTTGATACGATAGCTGCGATCTCGACTCCGATGGGAGAGGGAGCAATCGCAATAGTTCGATTGAGCGGCGACGATTCCATTAAAATTGCGGATCGATTATTCAAAAGTGTCAGCGGGAAAAGACTGACTGAAATGCCATCCCATACCATTCACTACGGTCACTTGGTCGATCCAAAAAATGAACAAGTTATCGAAGAGGTAATGGTATCGGTTATGAAAGGACCGAAAACTTTCACAAAAGAGGATGTAGTGGAAATAAACTGTCACGGAGGGCTTGTTTCCGTTAACCGGGTATTGCAGCATGTATTGGCCCATGGGGCAAGGCTTGCGGAGCCGGGTGAATTTACGAAACGAGCATTCCTAAATGGGCGTATCGATTTATCACAGGCTGAAGCGGTAATGGATCTAATCCGAGCCAAAACAGACCGGGCGATGAATGTGGCACTTGGACAAATGGAAGGACGTTTATCAAGACTAATCCGCGGTCTTCGACAAGAGATATTAGAGATCCTTGCTCATGTCGAGGTAAACATCGATTATCCTGAATATGACGATGTTGAGGAAATGACGCACAAAATGCTGTTGGAGAAGGCGCTATATGTAAAAGAAGAATTAAAGAAGCTGCTGCAAACCTCCCAGCAGGGGAAAATTTTACGAGAAGGACTTTCAACGGTAATTGTCGGCCGCCCAAACGTTGGAAAGTCATCATTATTAAATAGCCTTGTACAGGAGAATAAAGCAATTGTCACCGATATCCCAGGCACAACTCGGGATGTAATCGAGGAATATGTGAATGTTCGCGGGGTGCCGCTTCGTCTGTTAGATACAGCTGGTATCCGGGAAACTGAGGACATTGTGGAACGAATTGGTGTGGAACGGTCACGCCAAGTCTTAAAAGAAGCGGACTTAATTTTACTTGTGTTAAACTATGCAGATGAAATTTCAAAAGAGGATGAAAATTTGTTTGAAGTGGTGAATGGGATGGATGTCATTGTCATCATAAATAAAACAGATCTTCCTCAAAAAATCGATATGGAGCGGGTAAAAGAGCTGGCAGCAGAGCATAAAATTGTCACTACTTCACTGCTCGAAGACCGTGGTGTGGATGAACTTGAGGAGGCAATATCCTCATTGTTCTTTGCAGGCAATATTGAAGCCGGCGATATGACATATGTATCAAACAGCCGCCACATTGCTTTATTAGGGCAAAGCCTGAGGTCCATCGAAGAAGCCATTGAAGGGGTAGAAATGGGAACCCCTATTGATATCGTTCAAATCGATTTAACAAGAACATGGGAGCTGCTCGGTGAAATCATCGGCGACAGTGTTCATGAAAGTCTGATTGACCAACTATTTTCACAGTTCTGTTTAGGTAAGTAGAGAGCGGAAGCTTGATAATAAAAAAGGAGAAAAAGGAGGTTTGAATATGACCTATGAAGCAGGTAGTTTTGACGTTATTGTAATCGGGGCTGGTCATGCCGGCTGTGAGGCTGGCCTTGCGGCGTCCCGCATTGGCGCAAAAACCTTAATGATTACCATTAACCTCGACATGGTGGCATTTATGCCATGTAACCCATCAGTCGGCGGTCCGGCGAAAGGAATTGTTGTCCGGGAAATAGACGCGCTGGGCGGTGAAATGGGAAGGAATATTGATAAAACACATATTCAAATGCGAATGCTAAATACCGGTAAAGGTCCGGCAGTCCGTGCATTACGAGCACAGGCAGATAAATTTTCTTATCAGCATGAAATGAAAAAAACGATTGAAAACGAGCCGAACATGACCTTATTGCAGGGTATGGTCGAACAATTGATTGTTGAGAACGGAGTCTGTGTCGGGGTTATTACAAAAACGGGTGCGATTTACCGAGCCAAAACCGTCGTTATTACAACAGGAACCTTTTTACGAGGCGAAGTCATTATTGGGGAGCTTAAATATTCAAGTGGTCCAAATAATCAACAGCCATCCATTAAATTATCTGAGCATCTAGAAGAGCTTGGATTTGAATTAGTTCGTTTTAAAACAGGAACTCCGCCGCGGGTTAATAGCCATACTATTGACTACAGTAAAACAGAAATTCAGCCTGGAGACGAGGTACCTAGAGCGTTTTCTTATGAAACAACGAAATATATTACCGATCAGCTTCCGTGCTGGCTAACCTACACAAATGAAAATACTCATTTATTAATCGACCAGAATCTACATCGTTCGCCGATGTATTCAGGTATGATTAAAGGGACAGGTCCAAGATACTGCCCATCGATTGAAGATAAAGTGGTACGCTTCAATGATAAGCCTCGCCATCAAATCTTCCTTGAGCCCGAAGGCAGGAATACACAGGAAGTATATGTGCAAGGTTTGTCCACTAGTCTCCCGGAAGATGTGCAACAGCAAATCTTAAAAACCATTCCTGGCTTAGAAAATGTTCAAATGATGCGTTCTGGATATGCCATTGAGTATGATGCAATTGTCCCTACACAATTATGGCCAACGCTTGAAACCAAGGTTGTAAAAAACCTCTATACCGCTGGCCAAATTAACGGTACATCCGGTTATGAGGAAGCGGCCGGTCAGGGATTAATGGCAGGAATTAATGCTGCTTTGAACGCACTTGGAAAAGAAGAATTGATTCTTAGTCGATCAGATGCCTATATTGGGGTTTTAATTGATGATCTCATTACGAAGGGGACAAATGAACCATATCGTTTGTTAACTTCAAGAGCAGAATACCGTTTGTTATTGCGCCATGACAATGCCGATTTACGTCTAACAGAAATTGGCCATAAGATTGGTTTAATAAAAGATGAGCGCTATCAGAGATTCTTGGCAAAGAAAGAACTGGTTGAAGCGGAAAAGGACAGGCTTAAATCCATTATTTTAAAACCAACCGAAGAAGTTCAAAGTGTAATCAGAAGCATTGGCGGCAGTGAGCTTAAAGATGGAATACGTGCAGCAGATTTATTAAAGCGCCCTGAAATGGGTTACGAGTTGCTTGAAAAGCTAACAGCTAGTGAGTTCCCGTTAGATTCCGAAATGAAGGAACAGGTTGAAATTCAAATTAAATATGAAGGCTATATTGAAAAATCGCTTCAGCAAGTTGATCGTTTAAAGAAAATGGAGAATAAAAAGATCCCGGAAAACATTGATTATGATGCCATTACAGGCTTAGCGACGGAGGCAAGGCAAAAGCTTAAGCAAATCAAGCCGTTGTCACTTGCACAGGCATCCCGTATTTCAGGTGTAAATCCTGCTGATATTTCCATTCTTCTTGTTTATTTAGAACAAGGGAAAATCGCCCGGGTATCTAATGACTAAAATTGCCATTACAAAATCTGTGAGGAAGTTTTGCTGATGAACATTGAACAATTCACGAATTTACTGCTCGAGAATGGGATAACCCTTAGCGACAGGCAGCTCGAGCAATATGACACATATTATCAAACCTTGGTGGAATGGAATGAAAAAATGAATTTAACTGCCATTACCGAAAAGGGTGATGTTTATTTAAAACATTTTTTCGATTCGATTTCAGCCGCGTTTTATTTCGACTTTACAAAGCCTGTCAGGCTTTGTGATGTAGGCGCGGGTGCAGGGTTTCCTAGCATTCCGTTAAAAATTGCTTTTCCTCAATTAGAGGTGACGATTGTTGATTCGTTGAATAAACGGATTTCATTTTTAAATCATTTAGCTGCCGTTTTAAAATTAGAGAATGTCCACTTTATTCACGACCGTGCGGAGACATTCGGAGTTAATCCAAATCACCGGGAATCCTATGATATCGTTACGGCACGAGCAGTCGCTAGAATGTCTGTTCTAAGCGAGCTTTGTTTGCCGCTTGTAAAAGTAGGGGGCCACTTTATAGCAATGAAGGCGGCTCATGCAAATGACGAATTAGCGGTGGGGAAAAAAGCAATAACTATGCTTGGCGGAAGTATAGAAGAAACGTTCACATTTACGTTACCTATTGAGGAAAGTGAACGGAATATCATTGTGATAAAAAAAGAAAAACAAACACCGAAAAAGTATCCTCGGAAACCGGGGACACCAGGTAAAATGCCAATTGAATAGCCAGTAGGTTTTTTAAGGAATGTAAATCGTCTGGCAGGAAGAAATCATTCGCATAGCGAATAAGTATTAGGGAGTTTCGTAAAGGTGGTGTTGGGGATGAGGAATTCGTTTTCACGCTTTTTTGGCCTCGGCGAAAAGGGAGATCAAAAGGTTGAAGTTGAGCTCGAGGAAGAGCTAGTCGAGCAGGAGCTGGAAATTGAAAAGAATGAAGAAATAAAAAAAATACCAATTGATAGCATTGTTCCAAACCGTTTTCAGCCAAGAACCGTATTTGATGATGAAAAAATTGAAGAATTGTCGCGGACGATTCATACTCATGGCATCATTCAGCCAATCGTTGTCAGACAGTTCGATGGCAATTACGAAATTATTGCAGGGGAACGCCGTTGGCGGGCCATGAAAAAACTGGGCTGGGAGGAAGTTCCGGCCATCATCAAAAATTATACAGATACCGAGACAGCCTCAGTAGCTTTAATTGAGAATTTACAACGGGAAGAGCTTTCACCTATTGAAGAGGCCATCGCCTATGGGAAACTGCTTGAGCTCCATAATCTAACACAAGAGGCACTTGCCCAGCGGTTAGGGAAAGGCCAATCGACCGTTGCAAACAAGCTTCGGCTGTTAAAGCTGCCGCAGCCTATTCAAGAGGCATTATTAAATAAAGTCATAACAGAACGTCATGCACGCTCTCTTATTCCTCTTAAGGACCCTGAAAAACAGGTTGCTCTTTTGCAGGAAATAATTGAGAGAAACCTTAATGTAAAACAAACAGAAGACCGGGTTGTTCGTATTCTGGAACAAAAGAATCAAAAACCTAAACCGAAAAGGAAAGCTTTTAGCAAAGATATGCGCATTGCCGTGAATACAATCAGACAATCCTTAACAATGGTATCTGACAGCGGCATTAATCTTGATGCTGAAGAAGAGGAATTTGATGAGTACTATCAATTTACCATTAAAATTCCAAAGAAAAAATAAATGAGCCCTAGAACCAGACTTCCATAAAAGTTCGGTTCTTTTTTTTGTCTTAACAGCCTGTCCGTTGGTTAAATATGGGTAAAATGTGAAAAAGCTTAAGCGAATATTTTGATAAAAAAAATACCAATCATTCCTTTTCATGATAAAATAAATAGCATGGAAATTTTTCAAGTTAATAGATTAGCTGTTTACTAGCAAATGTTTTAATAGAATTTATTGTAGGAATAAAGGTAGGTGACATTGTGGGCAAAGTCATTGCAATTGCAAATCAAAAAGGCGGAGTAGGGAAAACCACTACCTCTGTCAACCTCGGAGCCTGCTTAGCTTACATAGGGAAAAAGGTTTTATTAGTTGATACGGACCCACAAGGAAACGCAACAAGCGGGGTTGGAATTGAAAAAGCGGAAGTTGAACAATGTATATATGATGTTTTAGTAGACGATGTAGAAGCAAAAGATGTTATCAAACCTACATCAGTGGAAAACTTATATACGATTCCAGCAACGATTCAATTAGCTGGAGCAGAGATTGAGCTCGTTCCGACGATTTCAAGAGAGGTTCGCTTGAAAAGGGCTCTTGAAGAAGTGAAAGATGATTTCGATTACATTATTATTGACTGCCCGCCTTCTTTAGGGTTATTAACACTCAATGCTTTAACGGCATCCGATTCTGTGTTAATTCCTGTACAATGCGAGTATTACGCATTAGAGGGCTTAAGCCAATTATTAAATACCGTCCGTCTGGTTCAAAAGCACTTAAATCAGGATTTAAAGATTGAAGGCGTCCTCTTAACAATGCTGGATGCACGGACGAATCTTGGAATCCAGGTAATCGAAGAAGTCAAAAAATATTTTCAAGACAAAGTTTATAAAACCATTATTCCAAGAAATGTACGTCTAAGTGAAGCGCCTAGTCATGGAGAACCGATTATTAACTACGATTCAAGGTCCCGTGGAGCAGAAGTATATTTAGATTTAGCAAAGGAAGTGGTATCAAATGGCTAAAGGTTTAGGAAAAGGGCTAAATGCCTTTTTTGCTGACGTAGAAGCAGGCAAGGAAGAAGCAGTTCAAGAAATTAAGGTAAAAGAACTGCGTCCAAACCCGTACCAGCCACGGAAAAATTTCCAACAAGATGCCATCGACGAATTAAAAGCCTCTATTATAGAACATGGAATCCTGCAGCCGCTCGTCGTAAGAAAAAGTATTAAAGGCTACGAGATTGTTGTCGGCGAACGACGTTTTCGGGCAGCAAAAGAAGCAAAACTAGAGACTGTTCCGGCAGTAGTCCGCGAATTATCAGAACAACAGATGATGGAACTGGCTGTTTTAGAAAACCTTCAAAGAGAAGATTTAGATCCGATTGAAGAGGCATTGGCTTATCAAACCTTAATGGAAAAGCTAAAATTAACACAGGAAGAGGTAGCGAAACGACTCGGTAAAAGCCGTCCGCATGTTGCGAACCACGTCCGCCTCCTCTCGCTTCCAGCCAAAATTCAAGAGTTAATCAGCTCCGGTAAAATTACGATGGGACATGGACGGGCCTTATTAGGCCTCCGTCAAAAAGCAAAACTTCCAACCCTTGTCGATAAAATAATCAATGAATCCTTAAATGTCCGTCAGTTGGAAAAAATCATTCATCAATTAAATGAGAATGTTCCACGTGAAACAAAAAAGCCGGAAATGAAGAAAGATGTCTTTATCAAGGAGCGGGAAAACTATCTCCGGGAGCGTTTTGGAACAAAGGTCAATATCAAACAGGCTAAAAATAAAGGGAAAATTGAAATTGAATTTTTTTCGAAAGAGGATTTAGAACGGATATTAGAAATGCTCAATCAAGAAGAATCCTTATAACCAAACCATCTGCTGATGGTTTATTTTTTTATAGTTAGGCAGTGTTAAAAGGGGCATAGTTGATTTTAAAACTCTGTTGATTAGAGCGGAAAGCGAGTGCCTCGAGCGAAAATCAACAGACAAGTTTAAAAAAGCTATAGTAAAAAACTTCTTTCCATCTTATATAAAACGTGGTAGGTTAATCTTATTGAAATTTCGGGAAACGAAAAATAGGAGAAGAGAAAATGTTTCTACTAGGTACGCTTGTAAATGGTTTATTAATTATTATCGGTACGTTAATTGGAAAACTTTTAAACCGTATTCCTGAAGGAATGAAAACAACCGTCATGTATGCCATAGGTTTATCGGTTATGTTCCTTGGGTTGCAAATGGGCTTAAAAAGTGAAAATTTCCTGATTGTCATTATTAGTTTGGTCATGGGGGCTGTCATAGGAGAGCTTTTACAATTAGAGGAAAAACTTAATCAACTCGGGCTTTGGCTTGAAAGAAAAGTCGGTTCCAACGGTAAAGGCAGTATTTCAGAAGGTTTTGTTACAGCTACACTGATTTTTGTGATTGGAGCAATGGCAATTATCGGCGCACTTGACAGCGGGATTCGCGGGGATCATGAAGTTTTATACACAAAAGGAATGATAGATGGGTTTACCTCTATCATTTTAACAACCACGCTTGGGATTGGGGTTATTTTCTCAGCAATTCCAGTTATGCTTTATCAAGGCATAATAGCTGCATTTGCTACGCAAATTGACCGTTTTGTCCCTCAAGTGTTAATGGATCAATTTATTGTTGAGATGACGGCAACCGGAGGAATTATGATTTTTGCCATTGGGCTGAATTTAACAGGAATGGTCAAAATTAAGGTGGCCAACCTCCTCCCTGGTATTGTTGTTACAGGCGTCATCGTCACCGTTCTTTATCAATATAATCAAATTTTTTAACTTAAAAAAGGAGCTATCATTCACAGTGATTGCTCCTTTTCCTGTTTAGTTTGTATTCTCTTTTTCCTGATTCTGATTAAGTTCCTGCCACCGGGATGTTGTGTGCAGCAGGCTTGCTTGATAGATTCCATTGGCAATGGTTTTTGCCATTTTCATTACCAGATTAAGCCGGGTATTTTGTAAGACAAAAAATTCCATAAAGCCGCTGACATTCACAATCCCAGTAATATGGATATCACCTACCGCCGGAAGTTCTTTGTTAACTCCTGCACCAGGCTTAACAGGTCCTTCTCCTACCTGGATTACTCCGACATTTTTCATCCTGCCCAAACAGGCATCTATACCAATAATATAAGGTTCAAAGTGCTTCATGGTTATTTCGTTCAGCCTCTCCTCTAAATTAACGGCATGAATCGGCTCATCTAATGTCCCGTACACATAGAAAGATTGGATATTCTTTTCCTCTAGTAAAGTACCCACAAGTGGTCCTAATGAATCCCCAGTGGAGCGGTCTGTACCAATACAAACCAATACAATCGGACGGTTTTCTTTTCTTGGAATATGATACAACAATTCCTTCGCCAAGTTTTCAGCAGCTTGGAATTCATCATGCTGTATCCGTGTATTGCCCCTCCGATCAAAGAAGCTTGGTTTCAAATTCATACGTCCACTCCCCAAATGCAATATTTTTAACAGTATACGGAAAATTTTGATAATCTATACATAGACAGGAAGATATTCATGTTGAAAAAAGAGAGATTACCTATTACTATAAAGTGCAGAGAAAAATTGCTAAAATAATGATGAAGTTTTATGGGGAAGGTGAGAAAATGAGTTCGAAGGTTTTTCAAGGATTTATGGATAAATTACAAAACGAAGAAACCTGGTTGAATATTGGGGAAGGCCTGCTGAAAATTATCATCGTGCTGATTGTCGCAAAAATTGTGATTAAAATCGGAAAAACGGCCATTCATAATATATTTTTATTAAGAACAAAATCACCATTAAAGACATCAGAGCGCAGGGACGAAACGCTTGCCCGGCTGTTGGATAACGTATTATCCTACGTCGTTTACTTTATTGCATTTCTTACCATCCTTTCGATACTAACCATTGATGTTAAGGCGCTTCTTGCCGGAGCAGGGATTATCGGGCTTGCTGTAGGTTTTGGGGCACAAAGTCTTGTAAAGGATATTATCTCTGGATTTTTTATTATTTTTGAAGACCAATTTTCGGTGGGAGACCACGTCCGGATAGATCAATTTGAAGGGACAGTCGAAACGATCGGATTAAGGACAACGAGAATTAAAACGTGGACAGGCGAAGTTCATATTTTGCCGAATGGCAGTATTATTCAAGTTACAAACTTCTCGTTAAACAATAGTCTAGCGATTGTTGATATAAGTATTTCGTATGAAGAAAATATTGAAAAGGCAGAAAAAGTGATTCAAGAGTTACTTGAAAAAATGCCAGAGCAATATGAGGAACTTGTAAAAGCACCTGAGCTTTTAGGTGTCCAAACTTTGGGTCCATCTGAAGTAGTATTACGAATTGTCGCAGAAACTCTTCCAATGAAACATGTTTCAGCTGGAAGAAAAATCAGAAAGGATATTAAAGTTCTTTTAGACCAGCATGGTATTGAGATCCCTTATCCGCGTATGGTGATGTATTCAAAGGAACCAGGTAATCAAAAACAAGTGGGTGTATAGGAGGAGAATTTCATGGAAGAAAAGGAATTTGCCTTAAATGATGTCGTGGAAATGAAAAAGCAGCATCCATGTGGAACCAATCGATGGAAAATCATCCGTATGGGAATGGATATACGGATTAAATGTGAAGGCTGCGGCCATAGCGTTATGATTCCACGACGGGAATTTTCTAGAAAAATGAAAAAAATCTTAGTGAAGCATGGGGAATAATACCATGCTTCTTTTTTTGTGTTTATGATATCTTCTTAGTAGAATAGTAGAAATAAAGTAATGCTTGGGGGTGGAGTGTTTGGCAGTTGTAGTGAAATCAGCTTGCCCGTTAAATTGCTGGGACAGCTGCGGTTTTCATGTAACGGTAGAAAACAATAAGGTGGTTAAAGTAGAAGGAGATCCTTCTCACCCCATTACTAAAGGAAAAATCTGCGGAAGAGGCCGGATGCTCGAAACGCGCACGAATTCCTCTGAACGGTTACTATATCCGTTAAAAAGGGTGAATGGTGAGTTTCAAGAAATCTCATGGGAACGGGCCTTGGATGAAATAGCATCTAAAATGAGCCTTATAAAAGAAAATTATGGTTCTACTGCCGTTCTTCACAGCCATGATTATGCGAATAATGGCGTATTAAAAAATCTTGATCAACGATTTTTTAACAGTTATGGCGGGGTCACGGAACTATATGGGTCCCTATGCTGGGGCGCAGGAATTGAAGCACAAAAATGGGATTTCGGTGATGCCTATAGTCATGAGCCAGAAGATATTTTTAACAGTAAAAATATCGTTATTTGGGGTAGAAATGTAGCACGCACAAACATGCATTTTTACGAAAAATTGCTTGAAGCAAAGAAACGTGGCGCTATGTTGATTGTCATTGACCCGATTTTTAATGCAACGGCAAAAATAGCTGACAAACATATCAGTGTGAAACCCGGTATGGATGGTCTGTTAGCAGCTGGAATTATAAAAGAAATGCTCCGATTAAATATAGAAGATCGTGAATTTATCGAGAACCATTCCACTGGTTTCAATGATTTAGTGGAGCTGTTAAATAGCATTAGTTTAGAAAAAGTAAGTAAAATGACGGAAGTTCCAATCGAAACGATGACGGAGTTGGCTGTTGTTTTTGCTGACAAGCCGACATCTACCTTTATGGGGCTTGGTCTTCAGCGTTATCGTAACGGCGGCAACACGATCCGTTTCATTGATGCTCTTGTGGCAGTGAGTGGGAATATTGGTATCGCCGGCGGAGGTGCGAATTACGCTAATCTTCAGGTTGGCCAAAGCTTTGATGTGGGGAAACTGGCGTTTAGCAGCCGTAAGGAAAATCATCGTCAATTTTCTATCATGAAGCAGGCAGAAGAAGTGCTGGCGGCCGTTGACCCAGAAATTAAAATGATCATCGTAAGCTGCGGTAATCCTTTAACACAAGTTCCGGACTCCACGGTTGTCGAACAAGCTTTTTCTTCTGTTGAAACGGTAGTCGTTTTAGAACAATTTATGACAGATACGGCACGAATGGCTGATTATGTTTTACCGGTTACCACTGCATTTGAAGAAGAGGATTTCTATTATTCTTCGATGTACCATCATTATGTGAATTATGGTCCAAAACTGGTTTCAGCACCTGGTGAGGCAAAACCGGATTTATGGATATGGAGTCAGCTGGCGAATCGGCTCGGCTTCGGTGAGGACTTTAATTTTACAAGAGATGAGTGGCTTGAAATGGCTCTTCACTCTTTATCACAAAAGGGGATTTCTCTAGAAGAACTAAAAGAACAAAGTACAATTGAGCTACCAGTGGAACCTGTTCCATGGCAGGACCGTCAATTCAAAACATCTTCAGGTAAATATGAATTTACCTCTCTTAAAAATGAAGTAGATGGTCAGTTGAGGTTGGCTGTACCAGAGGAATCCAGATGGAACAATCCTGACCTTGCAGCCCGATATCCGTATCAATTATTAACGATACATCCAATGAGGTCCAACCATTCACAAAACTACCACCTCTTCAAAGCTGAACCACAGTTAAAGGTGGAAGTTGCAGAAAACATTGCTGAAGCTAAGAATCTTCAGATTGGCGATTTTGTCAGGGTTTGGAATGACCGAGGAGAAGTTAGAGGCTATATCTCGATTTTACCAAAAGCTCATCCTGATACGATTAATATCGATGAGGGGATTTGGAAAAGGTTTGGCGGTTCGGTCAATAACCTCACGTCAAGCAGGGAATCGGATAATGGATTGGGAAGCACTTTGTATGATTGTCTTGTAAATATTGAAAAAATAAAATAACTGTCGCTGTGCAAGCGGCAGTTTTTGTATGTCTTGTCTTTTCAGCTACTTATCTCTATAATTGTGAGAGGATTTTTAAAAATTTCGGACATCATTTTTTTAAATAGATCGAATGTTAATAGGAGTGAAGAAAATGGCATTAACAGCTGGTATTGTAGGTTTGCCTAACGTTGGGAAGTCTACTCTATTCAATGCAATTACACAGGCTGGAGCTGAATCAGCCAACTACCCTTTCTGTACGATTGACCCTAATGTAGGGATTGTAGAAGTACCCGACCACCGTCTTACAAAACTAACAGAACTTGTACAGCCGAAAAAGACCGTTCCAACAGCTTTTGAATTTACGGATATTGCCGGGATTGTAAAAGGTGCAAGTAAAGGGGAAGGTTTAGGAAATAAGTTCCTTTCTCACATTCGTGAAGTGGATGCCATTTGTCAGGTTGTTCGCTGTTTTGCAGACGAAAACATTACTCACGTGTCAGGTAAAGTTGACCCGATTTCCGATATTGAAACGATTAACCTGGAGTTAATCCTTGCTGATATGGAATCGGTTGAAAAGCGCATCAGCCGTGTAGAAAAATTAGCAAAGCAAAAAGATAAGGATGCAGCTGCTGAATTCGAAGTACTTGCTATGCTTCGCGACGCATTTGAAGCTGGAAAATCAGCTCGTACAGTTGAATTCACCGAAGAACAAATGAAGTTAGTAAAACATCTTCATCTCTTAACTATTAAGCCAGTTCTTTATGTCGCTAACGTTAGTGAAGACGATGTGGCAAATTCTGCTGATAACGAATACGTACAAAAAGTACGCGAGTTTGCGGCTACTGAGAATGCTGAAGTAATTGTTATTTGTGCTAAAATTGAAGAAGAAATCGCTGAACTGGAAGGCGAAGAAAAGCAAATGTTCCTTGAAGAGCTTGGTATTGAGGAATCCGGTTTAGATCAATTAATCCGTGCAGCCTACAACCTGCTTGGTTTAGCCACTTATTTTACAGCTGGTGTACAAGAGGTTCGAGCTTGGACATTTAGAAAAGGCATGAAAGCACCACAATGTGCTGGAATCATTCACACTGACTTTGAACGCGGCTTTATCCGTGCCGAAACAGTCTCATATGATGACCTGCTTGCAGCAGGAAGCTACAATGCAGCAAAAGAAGCAGGAAAAGTCCGCTTAGAAGGTAAAGAATACGTAGTAAAAGACGGAGATGTTATCCACTTCCGTTTTAATGTATAAGACAAGTTTTCACAGGGATCTGGAATACCAGATCCTTTGTTTATTTTTTAGAACATAAAGACATATTGTGAACTAAGTTGCATTTTCCTGTCAGCTGTGCTATAATTTCAACTTGTGAGTAATGAATAATTGCTCCTTGCCCATAATTGGGCCGTTTAGACCAAAAGGAGGTGACTGTGATGAATAAGTACGAAATCATGTACATCATCCGCCCAAATATCGAAGACGAAGCGAAAAAGGCTCTTGTTGAGCGTTTCAACGGAATTCTTCTTGAAAATGGTGCGGAAGCTGCGGAAACAAAGGATTGGGGTAAGCGTCGTTTAGCTTACGAAATCAATGACTTCCGTGACGGCTACTACGAAATCGTTAAGACTACATCTTCAGCTGCTGCAGTTCAAGAGTTTTCTCGTCTTGCAAAAATCAGCGAAGATATCATTCGCCATATCGTAATTAAAGAAGACGTAAAATAAGTTTGATATAAATATTCTGGGATGGAATGTTTCACATGAAACATTCTCCAGGGGAAAAGGAGTTGATTCTGATGATGAATCGTGTCGTACTTGTGGGCCGTTTAACAAAAGACCCTGATTTGCGTTATACACCAAACGGGGTTCCTGTTGCTACTTTTACGTTAGCTGTTAATCGTCCGTTTTCTAGCCAGTCTGGTGAGCGTGAAGCAGACTTCATTAACTGTGTTGTTTGGCGTAAACCAGCTGAGAATGTGGCGAACTTCTTGAAAAAAGGAAGTTTAGCAGGTGTTGATGGCCGTATCCAAACCCGCAACTATGAAGGACAAGATGGTAAGCGTGTCTATGTAACAGAGGTGCAAGCTGAAAGTGTCCAATTCTTAGAGCCTAGAAATGCTTCTGGCGGCGGTGCTCCTCGAGGCGACAATGATTTCTACGGTGCTCCTCCTAGAGAACCTCAAGGGAATTCTTATGGCGGTGGTGGCGGTTATCAGAATCAACGCCCGAATCCAAATCAGAACAACAACAATAATAAAGGTTATACTCGAGTGGATGATGACCCGTTCGCAGGTAACGGTCAAATCGACATTTCGGACGATGATCTGCCATTCTAGATATACCTTTTAAATGAACGTTAAAATAAAACTAAAGGAGGGAATTTTCATGGCAGGAGGACGTAAAGGCGGACGCGCGAAGCGCCGTAAAGTATGTTACTTCACATCAAACGCAATCACAAAGATTGACTATAAAGATGTTGATTTACTAAAAAAATTCATCTCTGAGCGTGGAAAGATTTTACCACGTCGTGTAACTGGTACAAGCGCTAAATATCAGCGTAAACTAACAGTTGCAATCAAACGTGCACGTCAAATGGCATTATTACCATTCGTTGCAGGTGAATAATAAATAAAGCGGAAGCGCCTTGAACAGGGGCGACAGGCATAAGACGAGCCGGCTGGAAGGTTGCCTTTTAACCTTCTGGCCGGCTTGGCTTATGACCCCGAGCCCCTAGGCGCTGAAGCTAGAATGTTATCTAAGTTTAAAAGGATTTTACTTTTATTTAAGGCAGCAGGGGTTTCCCTTGCTGCCTTTTCTATTCAGGAAAGTTGAATAGCGGTGCTTAACTAGCTAAAATTAAACTGTAGACGTTTTTATTTTTTGAAGAGGTGAAGTAGTGAAGAATGTTCGAACATTAACAGAGGGGGCTATTCTTTTAGCCATCTATGTTGTACTTTTATTACTAACGGTTTATGTGCCCTTTATGGCGCTGCTCTCGACTTGGTTTGCTGCTGTTCCATTTATTTTGTTTGCTACGAAAAATGAGTGGAAAACGATTATCGTTTTCTTCATCAGTTCGCTCATCTTATCGTTCATTGTGGGTACAGTAACGGCATTGCCAATGGCGTTTATCTTTGGGTCAACGGGGTCCGTTTTAGGTTATTTAATTCAGAAACAAAAGCCACGGATGATGATTTTCCTCTCTGGTTCGTTTGTGTTTCTCGTTAACCTAATCCTGATTTACATTTTAAGTATCCTTTTCCTCAATGTTAATATTGTGGCAGAGAGTGTCGAATCGATGAAAACTACACTTAACATGTCCGCCGATCTATTAAAGAATTTCGGTGACCCGCAAGAAATGGAACAAATGATGGAACAATATAATAAAGGACTAGATTTAATGATAACGTTGATTCCCACTTTATTTGTGTTAATGTCCTTTGCATTTGTTCTAATTATTCAGCTTGTGTCAGTTCCGATTATTAAGCGATTTGGTGTGAAGGTGAATCAATGGACTAGATTTAAAGATATCACCCTTCCAAAAAGTTTATTATGGTTTTTGGTGATTACGTTATTGCTAAGTATGTTTTTAAATCCAGAGGAAGGTACATATTTATATGCCGCTTTAATAAACCTTACTTATATACTGCAATTTTTAATGATGTTCCAAGGCTTTACCTTTTTGTTTTTTTACCTTGATCAAAAGGGAATTTCTAAACCCGTTAAAGTTTTCATAGCTATCATTGTTTTCGTTGTACCAATTTTCCTTTATATTGTAGCAATATTAGGTATAATTGATTTAGGCTTTGAATTAAGGAAAAAATTAGTCAAAGAGTGATGACTACTGTTTAGGAGCTGAAAACGTTGCCTGCATTTATTGAAAAGCGCTCAATTCGATACCCTTTCTACGGGTTGATAGCCATTACAGTGGTGCTGCTCATTGTCCTATCCTTTTATAATTGGATAGTAAGTTTAGTAGGGCTCTTCTTAGTAATCCCTCCTTTGTACTATATGATTATCATCGATACACGCCAGCGTAAAGAAATGGATGAGTATATCTCTACGCTTTCCTATCGGGTAAAAAAAGTTGGCGAAGAAGCACTGATGGAGATGCCGATTGGGATCATGCTGATTAACGATGACTACTACATCGAGTGGACAAATCCTTTTCTCTGTTCTTATTTTGACGAAGATACCTTAATAGGGAGGTCTCTTTATGAAATAGCCGATACGTTAATCCCTCTCATTAGGCAGGAAGTTGAAACAGAAATCATTACCCTCCATGACCGTAAATTTAGGGTTATTCTAAAAAGTGAGGAAAAGCTGTTATACTTTTTTGACGTAACAGAACAAAAAGAAATTGAAAAAATGTATCATGATGAGCGTACGGTAATCGCCATAATATTTTTAGATAATTATGATGAGTTAACACAAGGAATGGATGACCAAATGCGTGGCAGCATCAATAATATGGTTACTTCCATGTTAAATAAGTGGGCTCATGATAATGGGATTTTTATAAAAAGAATAAGCTCTGAACGATTTATTGCTGTTTTTAGCGAAGGTATTCTTCAAATGCTTGAAAAAGGAAAATTTACGGTCCTTGATGAAATAAGAGAAATGACCGCGAAACAAACCGGGTCGTTTACATTAAGCATCGGAGTCGGTGCAGGCACCTCCTCTCTGCCGGAATTAGGAGCCCTGGCTCAATCGGGTCTCGACTTAGCATTAGGCAGAGGCGGCGACCAGGTAGCGATTAAACAGCCGAATGGTAAAGTGAAATTCTTTGGCGGTAAAACCAATCCAATTGAAAAAAGGACCAGAGTACGAGCCCGTGTGATTTCACATGCCTTAAAGGAATTAATTACGGCAAGTGACAAAGTCATTATTATGGGGCACAAGTTTCCGGATATGGATTCAATCGGGGCGGCTATCGGCATTTATAAAGTAGCACAGATGAATCAAAAGGAAGCCTATATCGTCATCAATCCCCTTGAAATTGATTCTGCGGTAAAACGGCTGATGGAAGAAATCCGCCAGCTAGAGCAGTTACATTCAAGATTTATTGGCCCTGAAGAAGCGCTTGAGATCTCTACAGAGAAAACACTTTTGGTAGTGGTTGATACCCATAAACCAGCACTGGTTATTGATGAACGTTTATTAAATAAAATCGATCAGGTTGTGGTCATTGACCATCACCGACGCGGGGAAGAATTTATTGAAAACCCGGTTCTGGTCTATATGGAGCCTTATGCGTCCTCCACTTCAGAGCTTGTAACCGAATTCCTTGAATACCAGCCGAAACGCGGTAAAATTGAAATGATAGAGGCATCTGCATTATTAGCTGGCATCGTGGTTGATACGAAGAGCTTTACTTTAAGGACCGGAGCCAGAACCTTTGATGCGGCTTCCTATTTAAGAGGTCAGGGTGCGGACACCATCCTTGTTCAAAGCTTTTTAAAAGAAAGTGTCGAAACGTATATTAGACGATCAAAATTAATTGAATCTGTTTATTTTTTTCGTGATGGTGTTGCTATTGCAAAAGGAACGGAAACAGAATTTAATGATCAGGTCCTCATTGCCCAGGCGGCCGATACCCTGCTGGCAATGGACGGTGTTGAAGCTTCATTTGTCATCTCAAGACGAAATGAAGGCTTGATTGGAATCAGTGCGAGATCACTCGGTAAAGTGAATGTCCAGGTGATAATGGAAAAACTTCAAGGCGGCGGACATTTGACTAATGCTGCAACACAGCTATCGGGGGGTTCCGTCCTTGAAGCCGAACGGCAATTAAAGCTGGCCATTGAAGACTATATGGAAGGCGGGAAAAAAGAATGAAAGTAATTTTTCTAAAAGATGTTAAAGGTAAAGGTAAAAAAGGTGAAGTCAAAAACGTAGCAGATGGCTATGCACATAACTTCTTAATTAAGCAGGGCTTAGCGATTGAAGCAAACAATGCCAATATCAGTTCATTAGATGCACAAAAGAAGAAAGAAGAAAAACAGGCAGCTGCAGAGTTAGCTGAAGCGCAAAAGTTAAAAGAAGTGCTAGATAAAATTACGGTTGAATTGAGTGCTAAAGCAGGTGAAGGCGGCAGACTGTTCGGTTCTATTACAACGAAACAAGTTGCTGAGGAGCTTCAAAAGAAACACGGAATTAAGATTGATAAACGTAAAATGGAACTTGCCGATGCCATTCGAACACTTGGCCATACCAAGGTTCCTGTGAAGCTTCATCATGAGGTAACCGCTACTTTAACGGTTTCTGTAAAAGAAGTAAAGTAATTTCCAGTTCAAAATCAAGATAAACATGTTAAAATATAAAAGTTAAGCAGTGGATGAGATTGTGATCGGTGTAAAGCTGGTCACTTTTCTTCTTTTCTTAAATAATCCTTCTGTGTGGGAGGTTTTTAATAGAATGAGTGATTTATTTGCAGATCGTTTACCGCCGCAAAATATCGAAGCCGAGCAAGCAGTATTAGGGGCAATTTTCCTTGAACCCTCCTCTCTTACTCTCGCTTCTGAAATTTTAATTCCGGAAGATTTTTACCGTGCGGCCCATCAAAAAATCTTTAATGTCATGCTGAATTTAAATGACAAAGGAAAAGCGGTCGACCTCGTTACGGTGACGGAAGAGCTGGCAGCAGCCAAGCTGATTGAAGATACCGGCGGAGTAAGTTATTTAAGCCAGCTGGCAGGCTCTGTGCCTACAGCGGCCAATATAGAGTATTATGCGAAAATCGTAGCAGAAAAATCACTGTTGCGAAGATTAATTCGTACAGCAACGAATATTGCGACCGATGGCTATTCTCGTGAGGACGAAGTCGACGCACTTTTAAGTGAAGCTGAAAAGAGCATTATGGAAGTGGCCCAGCGGAAAAATGCCGGTGCTTTCCACAACATTAAAGACGTCCTTGTTCGGACGTATGACAATATCGAAGTCATGCACCAGAATGCTGGTGAAATTACCGGGCTTGAGACAGGATTTATTGACCTTGACCGGATGACAGCAGGATTCCAGCGAAATGATTTAATCATTGTTGGCGCCCGTCCTTCCGTTGGTAAAACTGCCTTTGCCTTAAATATTGCTCAAAACGTTGCCCAAAAAACGGGTGAAAATATCGCCATCTTTAGTCTCGAGATGGGTGCAGAGCAGCTTGTCATGCGTCTCTTGTGTGCGGAAGGCAATATCGATGCGCAAAGGCTTCGTACAGGGTCTTTAACGGATGAAGACTGGGGTAAGCTGACGATGGCAATGGGAAGCTTGTCTAATACAGGGATTTTCATTGATGACACTCCTGGGGTTCGTATTAGTGATATCCGTTCCAAATGCCGTCGTTTAGCGCAAGAGCATGGTTTAGGCATGATTTTGATCGATTACTTGCAGCTGATTTTAGGTAGCGGCCGTTCCGGCGAAAACCGACAGCAGGAAGTATCGGAAATTTCCCGTTCATTGAAGCAGCTTGCACGTGAGCTTCAAATACCGGTTATTGCTCTTTCCCAGCTTTCTCGTGGTGTCGAGCAGCGTCAAGACAAGCGTCCGATGATGTCCGATATCCGTGAATCAGGAAGTATCGAGCAGGACGCCGATATTGTCGCGTTCTTATACCGTGATGACTACTATGACAAAGAATCCGAGAATAAAAACATCATCGAAATCATCATCGCTAAGCAGCGTAACGGCCCAGTTGGAACCGTGCAGCTGGCCTTTGTAAAAGAATATAATAAATTCGTAAACCTTGAGACCCGTTATAATGATCCTCCGGGTGCGTAGGGTTTTTAGAGAAGCTAGCCATTTTAATGTGGCTGGCTTTTTTTAATAGATTCATAGGGTTTGGGAGAGGTTTTCAAAAAAGGCGGTAAATATTATCACTAGAGCCCTTTTGCAGAGGAAGCTAGGAGAAAAGGTAACCAGTTACGAGAACTAGAGCCCTTTTGCAGAGGAAGCTAGGAGAAAAGGTAACCAGTTACGAGAACTAGAGCCCTTTTGTAGAGGAGGCTGGGTGAAAAGGTAACCAGTCGCGAGAACTGGAACCCTTTTGCAGAGGAAGCTAGGAGAAAAGGTAACCAGTCGCGAGAACTGGAACCCTTTTGCAGAGGAAGCTAGGAGAAAAGGTAACCAGTCGCGAGAACTGGAACCCTTTTGCAGAGGAAGCTAGGAGAAAAGGTAACCAGTCGCGAGAACTGGAACCCTTTTGCAGAGGAAGCTAGGAGAAAAGGTAACCAGTTACGAGAACTAGAGCCCTTTTGGCGAAAATGTAA
This sequence comes from Neobacillus sp. Marseille-Q6967, assembly GCF_946151075.1. Lineage (GTDB taxonomy): Bacteria > Bacillota > Bacilli > Bacillales > Cytobacillaceae > Neobacillus. The sequence continues at coordinate 1,082,231 of NZ_CAMGZB010000001.1, forward strand.
GGTAAAAAGGGAATCAGTTGGTAGGAGAACATAAAAAACCGAGGACAATAATGATTGTCCTCGGTTTAACCCAATTATTTATTCGGAAAAGTAAAATGGGAAGATTTGTTGTGGCCTGTTTGTTTAAAGTTTTTATTTAGTACTCTTCGAATGGCTTTTTTAGATTTAATGCCTCCACACCAGTCATATACAATGTTTGTTGTTATGACCATTTCTGGGAAAAGCATTACTAATTCCTTTACACTTCGTAATAAAGCAGTATCAACATCTTCTTTATAGCTACACTTAGTACAAATTAATGTCCCCCTAGTAAAACTAATAAAAAATGAATAGCACTTTGGACAAAGTGAGCCTTTTTTCAATTGACCATAGCTGTAAGGGGGTAATCGAGGTGGTTCAACTATATGAAGCGCAGCTATTTCTTTTGCTAGTGTATGATGCCTTTGATTTAGTTTAACTGGGCGGTTATTTAACTTTTTCATAAATCGGTTAAGTTGTGTTGGGAAAATAATATTTGCGTGATTTGCAGTGGTATATAAGTGAAATTCGGGGTTTATGAAGATAAGATAGGATTCTACGGGAAGATTGTAACCAAGTTGCCAAAGTAGTTTTTTAAAAAGGCCATCACATCTAATTAGCTGGTGCAGTGGATTCTTTAAATTATCATTAGATTTAGTAGTCCATTTATCACCTTCTAGATAATAGTCACCTTCATAATTTTTAACATCTAAAATGTAAATTTTTTCATGAGCGATGATAAGCGTATCAATTTGGAACTTGGATCCATTATATTCCAATAATAAATCATGTAAGACAAGCCAATGGTCGGTAAGGTCCTTTAACCATTCATCACTCTTTCGTTCTCCTTCGTATCCTTTTTCAAGGTTTTTAAGGTTAATAATGTCATTTTCAGATAAATTCATTCTCCCCCTTAAGTACCTAAATAGTATTATTTCCAGTGGTAAAGGCCGTGGTCTGATAAGCATACTTCACATCCTTATTATTATTTTAATAAAATACATTTTTATTGTAAGAAATATTATCCAATTTTACAAGATTAATATTTTACGAACATATTTTAATAGGGTTATAGAAATTGTTCGTGTTTAATTGACTTTTACACCAAATAATTGATAAACTTGTGTGTGGAAAAAAGAAATGCGTATTTAATTTTGGAGGTGCCTTTATGTCATCAGTAGTCGTTGTTGGAACACAGTGGGGAGACGAAGGAAAAGGGAAAATCACCGATTTTCTTTCAGAAAATGCAGAGGCAATTGCTCGTTATCAAGGCGGAAATAACGCCGGTCACACGATCAAGTTCAACGGTGAAACGTATAAATTGCACTTAATTCCTTCTGGGATTTTTTATAAAGAAAAAGTTTGCGTAATTGGCAACGGAATGGTTGTCGATCCCAAAGCACTTGTTGCTGAGCTTGCTTATTTACATGAAAAGGGAATTTCGACTGACAATCTTCGTATCAGTAACCGTGCTCATGTTATCCTCCCTTATCACCTGAAACTAGATGTGGTTGAGGAAGAAAGCAAGGGTGCGAATAAAATTGGAACTACGAAAAAAGGAATCGGCCCAGCTTATATGGATAAAGCAGCACGCGTAGGGATCCGAATCGCAGACCTGCTTGAGCGCGATGTTTTTGAAGAGAAATTGGAAAGAAATCTTAAAGAAAAAAATCGTCTGTTTGAGCGTGTTTATGAAACAACTGGTTTTACGAAAGAAGAAATCTTAGATGAGTACTATGAATATGGCCAGCAATTTAAGCAATATGTTTGTGATACATCAGTGGTATTAAACGATGCTTTGGATGAGGGGAAACGGGTTCTATTCGAGGGCGCACAAGGCGTTATGCTGGATATCGACCAAGGTACGTACCCATTTGTTACCTCCTCTAATCCTGTTGCCGGCGGTGTAACAATTGGTTCAGGTGTGGGACCTTCAAAAATCACTCATGTAGTGGGAGTTTGTAAGGCGTATACTTCCCGCGTTGGTGATGGTCCTTTCCCTACTGAATTGTTTGATGAAATCGGCAATCAGATTCGTGAAGTAGGCCGTGAATATGGTACCACTACAGGCCGTCCGCGCCGTATTGGCTGGTTTGACAGTGTGGTTGTACGCCATGCCCGCCGTGTCAGTGGTCTGACTGATCTTTCACTGAATTCTATTGATGTTTTGTCAGGCATCGAAACATTAAAAATTTGTACAGCTTACCGCTACAAAGGTGAATTGATTACAGAATATCCTGCAAGTTTAAAGATATTAGCTGAATGTGAACCAGTTTATGAGGAGCTTCCAGGCTGGACAGAAGATATTACTGGAGTAAAGACATTGGATGAGCTTCCTGCCAATGCCCGCCATTATGTAGAGCGTGTAACCCAGCTTACTGGTATCCCGTTAACTACTTTCTCTGTTGGACCAGACCGCAACCAAACAAACGTGGTTCGCAGCCCATGGAGACAAATCTAAATCACTCATTAAAGCCCTCTTTTTGGGGGCTTTATATTTTTTTTAAAAAATATTTTAAAAAGGTATTGCGTTATTTATAGTAACCATGCTATTATAAAAAGCGTCGTCACGAACGACTTACAAATAGTACGAGCCATTAGCTCAGTTGGTAGAGCATCTGACTTTTAATCAGAGGGTCGAAGGTTCGAGTCCTTCATGGCTCACCATCTTTTTATGATGGCCCCTTGGTCAAGCGGTTAAGACACCGCCCTTTCACGGCGGTAACACGGGTTCGAATCCCGTAGGGGTCATCGGCAATTGATTGTTGGCAAGGGACAGGCAAGTCCGGTCTGCTTGCTGATGATCAATATTATAAATGCGGTTTGGTAGTTCAGTTGGTTAGAATGCCTGCCTGTCACGCAGGAGGTCGCGGGTTCGAGTCCCGTCCAGACCGCCATTTTTATTGAAGATGGCCTAGATAAATATTACCGAGATGAAAACGAGGGTTAGACTGGAATTAAAGATTAGGTACAAATTTAATACGGCTCAGTAGCTCAGTCGGTAGAGCAAAGGACTGAAAATCCTTGTGTCGGCGGTTCGATTCCGTCCTGAGCCATCTTAAAAAGGGAACTTGCATAAAAGCAGGTTCCCTTTTTCCTATATTGTATAAAATTGGAATCAGCAAATAAATCAGGACCATCTCCCCTTGTAATAAAAGCAGGTTTTGACTAAAAATTCACCATTTCGTCAAAAACATTTTCCTGAAATATTGCATTTTGTCGTGTAAAGTTACACTTTGTAATACAATTGTAAAAAAGTAATTAGACATTATTGCAGATCTTGTCCAATTTTGTAGAATATCTACTATTTCTCCCGAATCACTAAAAACGTTGATATAATAGGGATTTCATACTAACATATTCTTTTTATACAAAAAAACTCTAGTGAAAACGGTTTATTTTTATCTGTTACTTTTGTAGCAAAATGTCAGCTATTATACAATTTTGTTACATTATCGATTCTAAACGTTATTTAGTTAGAAATTATGATAAAGTTATAGAGGACAAAAAAGTTGGGAAATTTCTTTTGTAGATAAAAAGTACTAGATTAAGAGAGTTGTTTCCGTGGTTTAGGGAGGATTCCAATGTTATTTTTTAATAAAGGAAAAAAAACGAATAACTTAACGAAAAAACGATCTCTGAAAATAGCTGTCATGACTGCACTAGCCGCTTCAACGTTTGCATTCAGTAATCCAGCAAACGCAGCAACCGAAACAAAATTAACAACTGTGTATCATGTTTACATGAACGAGACCTATCTTGGCACTGTTTCCGATAAAGAAATCGTTGAAAGAATTTTGGCTGATAAAGTGGAAACTTTAAAAGAATCCTATACAGATGTGGATTTGAACCTTGGCTCACAGGTTGAGTACATAAAAGAACAAGTTTTCCGTTCAACCGCTAATAATGATGAAACGATTAAAAATCTTGAAAGCTCTATTCAGCTTCAAGCAGAGGCTTCTGCTATTATCATCGACGGTAAACCGGTTGTTTATTTAGATAATAAAGAAACAGCAGAAGAAGTCATTAAAAAACTCAAGGTTCAATACGTAACAGAAGAGCAATTATCTGAACTTGAGGCTAGAAAAGAATCTGTAACCAAACCAGCATTAAAAGAAAATGAAACTCGTTTATTAGACGTACGTCTTTCAAAAGAGGTTTCAATAAATGGAGAAAAAATTACTCCTGATAAAATTATGACACCTGAAGAGGCAATTACGTTTATCATGAAGGGGACGTTAGAAGAAAAGAAATATGTAGTCCAAGAAGGGGACGTTCTTGGTACAATTGCAAATAATCATGGATTAAAGCTGGTTGACTTTTTATCATTAAACCCTGGACTAACAGAGGATACGGTTGTTAAGGTTGGCCAAGAAGTAAATGTTACAGTTCCGAAACCTTATCTTGAGGTAATAGTTGAAAAAGAAGTCAATCAAAAAGAAGCCATTGCTTTTGCAAATGAAGTGGTGGAAGATGGCTCCATGCCAAAGGGCGAAACGAGAGTGAAACAAGAAGGTCAAGACGGTGAGCGTTCTGTCAACTACCTTATTTCAGAGCAAAACGGTGTTACTCTTAAAAAAGAGGTAACTAGTGAACAGATTATTAAAGAACCTGTTAACCATATTGTTATCAAGGGTACTAAGGTAATTCCTTCCCGCGGTACAGGCAGCCTTGCTTGGCCGACAGTTGGTGGTTATGTTTCCAGCCAGATGGGGATGAGATGGGGTAAACAGCATAAGGGAATTGATATTGCCCGCCCAAGTAACCGTACCATTAAGGCAGCAGATAATGGAATAATCGTTTCTGCCGGCTATGATGGCGGTTATGGTAATAAGATTGTCATTGATCATCAAAATGGTATACGTACGGTTTATGCTCACTTAGCATCTATTAGTGTAAGTGTTGGTCAAACTGTTTCACAGGGTTCCGCAATAGGAGTAATGGGTTCAACTGGTAACTCAACCGGGGTCCACCTTCATTTCGAAGTGTATAAAAACGGTTCATTGCAAAACCCAATGAGCTACCTTAAATAACAAAATATAAGAGTCTCTAGAACGTCGCTAGAGGCTCTTTTTATTGTTAATAACTGCTAATAGATGAATTCATACTAATAACATGGTAAAGTAATCTAGAGTAGTTATGCCTTTATAGATATTTAAAAACAAAGGAGCAATGGGTATGGAAAAGAAAATTCTTGTAGTAGATGATGAAAAGCCGATTGCAGATATATTACAGTTTAACTTAAAGAAAGAAGGATTTGAGGTGTACTCTGCCTATGATGGGAATGAAGCCGTAGCGATGGTGGAGGAAGTTCAGCCCGACTTGATCCTTCTCGATATAATGCTTCCATTAAAGGATGGAATGGAAGTTTGCCGCGAAGTCCGTAAGAAGTACGATATGCCGATTATTATGCTTACTGCAAAAGACTCTGAAATAGATAAAGTATTGGGCTTAGAGCTCGGTGCCGATGATTATGTCACAAAGCCTTTTAGTACAAGAGAATTAATTGCGCGTGTCAAGGCGAATTTACGCCGTCATCAAGTGGTGGCTGCGCAGCCGGATGCCGATAGTGAGACAAATGAAATTGAAGTGGGTTCTTTGATCATTCACCCTAATGCGTATGTTGTTTCTAAACGTGGTGAAACAATTGAGTTAACGCACCGGGAGTTTGAACTCCTCTACTATTTAGCGAAACATATCGGCCAAGTAATGACACGTGAACACTTGCTGCAGACCGTTTGGGGTTATGACTATTATGGAGACGTTCGGACCGTCGATGTAACAGTCCGCCGATTACGTGAGAAAATTGAGGATAATCCGAGCCATCCAACATGGATTGTGACGCGTAGAGGTGTCGGCTATTACCTGCGGAATCCAGATCAGGAGTAATTCCTTTATGAAAAAGGTAAGTTTTTTTCGATCGATCCACGTAAAGTTTGTTATCATCTATGTTCTGCTGATATTAGTTGCAATGCAAATTATCGGGGTCTATTTTGTCAGACAGTTGGAGGAAACACTTAGAACCAATTTCCAAACCTCGTTAAAAGAGCGGGTGAATTTACTTGCTTATAATATCGTAGAAGAAATGGAACAGGAACGAACGGACGAGGATCCCACACTTGAAGAAGATATAAGAAAAATCCTAAGAGATTTTGGCTCGGTTGTAGATATTTCAGAGGTACAAGTTATTGAGGGCAAGTCACGAAGAATCATTGGAACCTCCCATTTGAATCAAGGTGTTGTCGGTCAGAGAACTACGGATTTAAGAATTACACAGTCCCTCAACTTAGAGGAGGACCAAAGCAGCATCTTAATCGACCGGCAAAGCGGGCACCGTATTTGGGTGCTGTCAACCCCCATTAAATCAGGAAAAAGGGTGATTGGGGCAATTTACCTTGAAGCGAAAATTGAAAGTGTTTTTGAGCAAATGAAAACCATTAATAAAATTTTCGCCACGGGTACTGCCATTAGCTTATTGATCACCGCGGTTTTAGGAATTCTGCTAGCGCAAACGATAACCCGGCCGATTAAAGATATGAAAAAGCAGGCTCTAGCAATGGCAAAAGGGAATTTCTCGCGGAAAGTAAAAATTTATGGCGATGATGAAATTGGTACTTTGGCTGTTGCTTTTAATAACTTAACAAAAAAACTTCAGGAAGCCCAGGCATCGACAGAGGGGGAACGAAGGAAGCTTTCTTCTGTCCTTTCTTATATGACCGATGGGGTGATTGCCACCGACCGTAAAGGCAGGGTGATTCTCATCAATGATCCGGCAGCTGAAATGCTGGATGTTTCACGTGAAACAGTCCTCTCACAGCCGATCGTTTCACTGCTGGGCTTAGAGGATACCAATACCTTTGAGGATTTACTGGAGGAAAAAGAATCGTTAATTTTGGATTATAGCACGAAAAAGGAGCCTTATATATTACGGGCCAATTTCTCTGTTATTCAAAAGGAGACCGGTTTTGTAAATGGATTAATTGCGGTTCTCCATGATATTACCGATCAGGAAAAAATCGATGCCGAAAGACGAGAATTTGTCGCGAATGTTTCCCATGAGTTACGCACTCCGCTTACGACAATGAGGAGCTATTTAGAAGCGTTAGCTGACGGGGCATGGAAGGATGAAGAAATTGCACCCAATTTCCTAGAGGTAACTAGGACGGAAACGGAAAGAATGATCCGCCTTGTTAATGACCTGCTGCAGCTTTCAAAAATGGACAGCACCGATTACCGTTTAAATAAAGAGTGGGTCAATTTTAGTGACTTTTTCCATCGGATTATTGACCGTTTTGAAATGGCAAAGGAACAAAATGTTACGTTTAAAAGATTATTGCCAGCCCATGCCATCTTCATTGAAATCGATGAAGATAAAATGACACAGGTTCTATACAATATTATTTCTAATGCTTTGAAGTATTCTCCTGAAGGGGGACAAGTTACTTTCTTGATAACAGAAGAAGAAGATAGAATCATCGTAAGTGTTTCGGATGAAGGTATGGGAATCCCTAAGGAAAACATCGGAAAAATATTTGATCGCTTTTACCGTGTTGATAAAGCGAGAACCCGTAAGTTAGGTGGTACGGGATTGGGCTTAGCTATTGCCAAAGAAATGGTGAATGCCCATGGCGGTGCGATTTGGGCTTCCAGCCAAGAAGGAAAAGGAACAATGATTTCTTTTTCATTACCGTATGAGCAATCGGAAGAGGATGAATGGTCATGAAATACGAAAATATTAAATCAACAATATTAACGTTGCTAATCTTGGTGAGTATTATCCTTACCTGGAATCTATGGACCTATCAGCCGAATTTTGACATGCTAGAAAGCGGTAATACTGTCGCTGAAGTAACAGTGAAGGAAAAAAAGGGGCTCCAAACCATCATTCAACCTGATCAGGTTCTTTTCCATAAGGGAAATCAGCATTTTGGAACAACAAATTCTGAGCAGCTGAAAGTCCTAATGAAGGAATTAGGAACTTGGTCTTTGTACGATGTGGAAAATTATACCGAAAATATAGGGAACTTAGATGAACTTCTGCATGGGGATGGAGTTGTCGAAATTATTTTTCCAGACGAGGTCCCGATTGAAATTTATCGCAATGTATTGAAATTCGAGGAAAAAAACATCCCTTCTTTTAATTTCAATCAAATTTTCATTCATATGAAAAATTCAGAAAAGGGTAATGGCACGGTTTATTTTGTTTCTTCCAATCACCAGCAGGTATATATGAGCCACGTCTCTCCAACTTCTATAAATGAATTTAATCGTGAATTTTTTGCTAATGCTGAAAATTATCCGCGTTATTTTTCCTTTAAAGCTTCTAATACACGAACCATCTTCATACCTGATGGCCCTGTAGAGATGATGGAATATCGCTATTTACCAGTTGTTTTAAATTCAGATGAATTTAAGGATGCACTCTTCAGCGATCCAAGCTTTGTTCAACGAAGCCCGATTGCTCAAGGAGAGGAATATACAGACGACTCCAGTAAAATGACGGTAAATTATGATACGAATATGATTGTCTATGTAAATCCTACGGTTGAGACCAATTATGTTGAAAACTCGAATGAATTACTAACCCGCAGTATTGATTTTATTAATGGACATGGCGGCTGGACTGATCCATACCGTTATGCAGAAATGGATGAATACAGCCGTACCGTTACGTTCCGCTTATATAGTATGGATGGTTTCCCTATTTTTAATGAACGGGGATTAACAGAAATACAAGAAATATGGGGACGGGATGAAATTAATAAATATGTGAGACCCAATATTGCGTTGGAGCTTCCATTAACAACCGAAATGAAAAGTGTTTCCATACCATCCGGTCGCGAAGCAATGGAATTTTTACAAAGTCGGGAGAATTTTAAACCGGAACTGTTGGAACATGTTGTACTGGGATATAGAATGGAACGGGATCCAGCGGAACACAAACTGATTCTCTTGGAGCCAGGGTGGTTCTACCGGTATAACGGAATATGGGGACAAATCACGAAGGAAGACCTGGGGGGATCACTGCGTGGATTGGAGTAAAATAAAAACTATTTTCATCCTCACCTTTTTGATTTTAGATGTGTACCTATTATTTCAATTTCTTAAAACCCGAGATGCCAATCAGTATGAAATTATTACTGAGGCATCGATAGAGGAAAAACTTGAGGCAGATGAGATTAAGTATGTCACACTACCGAAAGCGGTGATGAAGGACCAATACTTGAGCGCTAAGCCGCGGATGTTTACAAAAGAAGATACGAACAAGCTTAAGGGACAAACGTCATTATTAAAGGACCCAAGCCCTACCTTGTTTGTAACGCTCGATAAGCCGCTGCAATTAAAAGAAAAGTTTGAGCCGGCGGAACTGACTTCTTTTATTAAACAAAATGTATTAAATGGTACGGATTATATTTTTTGGGAGAAGGATGAGAAGAAGAATACCATCACCTACTTTCAGCAATTTGAAAATATGCCTTTATATGAAAATATCAGTGGAATGCTAATCTTCCACATTGATGAACAAAATCAAATTATTTCTTATGAACAGACATATTTAGAGGCAATAGAAAAATTAACAGAAGAAGAAGAACTTCTTCCTCCGCTAAAGGCGATCGAAGCCTTGCATCAAAAAGGGCTGTTAGAGCCAAGAAGTAAAATTACAAAAATTGAGCTTGGGTATTCAACACTCATTCAGTTAGCAGCCTCGCAGGCATTAGCCCCAACTTGGCGCTTTGTCGTGGATGATGAAGAAAGCCTTTTTGTTAATGCGTTTGAAGGGCAGATTATTCAATTTAACAGTGATGAAAATAGAAAAGTGGAGTGAAAAAATATGACGTTGCGTTACAGCATCTTAGCAAGTGGCAGCACAGGGAATGCACTGTATGTGGAGTCAGATGACCACTCCTTTTTAGTCGATGCAGGATTTAGCGGCAAGCAAATGGAGGCTCTGTTTCAGCAAATTGACCGGGATATCAGCAAGTTATCTGGAATTTTTGTTACTCATGAACATAGCGACCATATTAAAGGGATTGGTGTGCTGGCCCGAAAATACCGTCTCCCTGTGTATGCGAATGAAAACACATGGAAAGCAATGGACAAGTTAGTAGGGGACATTCCTACTGAACAGAAAATGATTTTTAATACGGAAACAGTCAAAAGTTTTGGGTCAACAGATATTGAATCATTTGGAGTATCCCATGATGCTGCGGAGCCAATGTTTTATGTATTTCATCAATCTGGGAAAAAACTTGTCTTGATTACAGATACAGGTTATGTAAGCGACCGGATGAAAGGAATCATTTCAAACGCTGATGCTTATATTTTTGAATCAAATCATGACGTGCAAATGCTTAGAATGGGGAGATATCCTTGGAATATAAAACGGCGGATCCTAAGCGACGTCGGGCATGTTTCCAATGAAGATGCTGCCCTTGCATTAAGCGAGGTAGTGGGAGATAACACGAAGAGAGTGTATTTGGCACATTTAAGTCTGGACAATAACATGAAAGATTTAGCAAGAATGTCAGTAGCCCAGACATTGCAAGGCCAAGGGCTAATTGTGGGAGAACAGTTTGACCTCTTTGATACGGATCCTAAAATACCGACTATATTAACTGCCGTGTAAAGGAAAGAGTAAAGATGCATTAGTATCTTTACTCTTTTTGATTTGTCTAAAATGGGTAGATTTTCTATTTTTTTATAAATTCCTATTTAAAAGAGTATAATTGATACTATAAGGCAGAATAAAAAAATAGAAGTTTTAATAGGGAGGAATGGTGAAAATGGGTTACTATGATGATCATTCACCGGGCCGTAATCAGAAACAGAAAGGAAACAGAGGCGGATTTTTTCTTGCCAGCATTGTGGGGGTAATCCTTGGTGCCATATTAGTGATTGTTGCTATTCCAGCATTATCGGATCAGGGTTTTCTGCCATATAGTGTGCAGCCGCACCAAGCGCAGCCTGATGATACAGAGGATAATAATGATGGAAATTTTGTTCAGCAGCAGGTTTCCTATGAAGTTGACACAGATATAACCGCTGCCATTGATAAGGCCGCAGATGCCGTTGTCGGGATTAATAATATACAAACAACGGATTTTTGGGAAGATCAAGATGGCACGTCTGATCAAGCTCCTGCAGGTACAGGCTCTGGTGTTATTTATAAAAAGACAGATAACAAGGCATATGTTGTTACCAACCAACACGTGGTTGAAGGGGCCACTCAGCTCGAAGTCACGCTAAATGACGGCACAAAGATTCCTGCTACCCTTCTTGGCGGAGATATTTGGACAGACTTAGCCGTTCTTGAAATTGATGCCGGACACATAAAGAAGATTGCGGAATTTGGAAATTCAGAAGCCTTAAAAATGGGTGAGCCGGTGTTAGCGATTGGAAATCCACTGGGGGCGACTTTCTCGGGATCGGTGACACAAGGGATTATCTCTGGTATTAATCGGACCATTCCAGTTGATATCAACCTAGACGGGATGATTGATTGGCAGGCAGAAGTTTTACAGACCGATGCAGCCATTAACCCTGGAAACAGCGGCGGCGCACTCGTGAACATTGCGGGCCAAGTAATTGGGATTAACTCAATGAAAATTGCTGAAAGTGCCGTAGAAGGCATCGGTTTATCCATTCCAATAAACTATGCCAAACCGATTATTAATGACCTGGAGAAGTTTGGGGAAGTAAAGCGGCCGTATATGGGAGTGGATTTGAAATCAGTGAATGAAATTCCCGGATATTATCAGGAGGAGGCACTGAAGCTTCCGAATGATGTTACCGATGGTGTAGCACTGCGTCAGGTAATTCCAAATTCACCGGCAGATCTAGCAGGATTACGCGAACTGGATGTCATTGTAGAACTAGATGGTCAGAAGATTCATGATGTGATTGACCTTAGAAAGCATCTATATCAGGAAAAGGAAATCGGCGAGCAAATGGAAATTAAGTTTTACCGTGAAGGAAAACTGCAGACCACAACAATGACGCTGGCAGAAAGTCAATAAGGGCATAGAAAACCAGAAGGGCACTAAATTCCTTCTGGTTTTTTATGCTATGATGGTAAAGGGATTGGTATGAAGCCGTTTTGATAGTAAATAATAATAATAAAACGTGTGCAAAAGGGTGAAAAACATGATCTATTGTTGTGAGGAACATGTAGAAATGGCATTAGAAGCTGTTGTGGACGAGTTTGAAACATTCCCGTTATTATCAAAATTGGCTGTGGATAATTTATCAACAGGGTGTGAATATTGCCAAAATCCAGCTACATATATAGTGGCGAACAAATAATCCCATACAACATGTGGATAAAAATTGTGAATATGTGGATAACTTCTGTGGATATCTTGTTTGTAACCTGTTTGTAATCTAGAAAAAGAGGGTTGTGGATTGTGAATATCTCAATTGTCACGGTTGGCAAATTAAAAGAAAAATATTTAAAAATGGGAATAGAGGAATACTTAAAAAGATTATCTGCTTATGCAAAGGTAGAAATTATGGAAGTGGCTGATGAAAAAGCCCCGGAAGAATTAAGTGAGTCTGAAATGCTCCAGGTTAAACAAAAAGAGGGAGAACGAATTTTAGCAAAGATCAGCCAGGATACACATGTGATTGCACTGGCGATTCAGGGGAAAATGCAATCATCAGAAGAACTGGCCGATACATTAGATAAATTGGCTACATACGGAAAAAGCAAGATTGCATTCGTAATCGGAGGATCATTAGGGTTAAGCGACGAAGTGCTAAAGCGTTCTAATGAACAACTTTCCTTTTCAAAAATGACCTTTCCACATCAGTTAATGAAGCTTATCCTAGTCGAGCAAATCTACCGTGCTTTTCGAATTAACCGGGGAGAACCGTATCATAAGTAACGACGAAATTTAGGATTAATAAGGAGAGCCTTACCATAAGTAATGGCGAAATGTTACTTATTCGAGTGAAAATAAAGTTAGTGTAGCCCTATTGTATCTGGGTGGTTTCCCTCTAGGAGCAAAAGCTTTAGTTATATAAATCCCTACTTCATCACCAGCATTCAAAAATGATTGAACAGTTGTTCCTGTAATGGTACTGATGCCATTTGCGTCGAAAATGGCCCCTACAAGTGGCTCAGATTTATTAGAACTTAAGTTGATAATAAATTCGGCAAATTGTTCTTCCTCTAAGATAACAGATACATTTGCTGTTATATGATATACACCTGATTTGAAAACTGTTATTCTGTTTGCAGCGATATCAGGTCTAGTATTTTGATAGGGGCCAGCTATATTAAAATTAACAAGGTTTCCAGTTATAATAGGAAGAATTCTATCGTCAGGATGATCTTGTTTATACAATGATCCATAAGTATACGGTTTTACATTTTTAGTCCTCATATACATCGCCTTGGTAAATCATTGGATTAGGGTATTCTAAACACTTAATAAGCTGAGGATATGAAACCCCCCGTAAAACGGAGTACACCATGGCTTTTTTTGATGACAATCCTTTTAAGAGAAATCCCACTTGGCGATCAAGGTCTTGTTTTCCACATGTATAAAAATCTAATGAAGCATATCCCTCTTCAGGCCATGTATGAATGGACAAATGGGAAGTCGATAAAACGAGTACTCCTGTTACACCTTGAGGTTCAAATTGGTGGAAGTAAGAATATAAAATTTCCATACCTGCGTCTAGAGCTGCTTGTTTACACAATTTCTCTAAATATGTGATGTTATCTAAAAGTGAAGAATCGCACTCAAATCCATCAATAATAATATGTTTTCCTTCTTTGGTCAAAATCCCATCATTCCCTTCCGTTTACCTTTAAAAATATGGTATGGAATTTTTAAAAAATAAATTGTACGGTTGTCCTAGATTATTAGAAAATGTTCTTGTATAAAAGGAAAAAATGTATTCTTTTTATTAAAAAGAGTATCTCCAACTATAAATTTGCTCAGGGTAAGCTGGAGATACCCATTTTTTAAGTTGTTTTTGAAAGTCTTGTTGATTAATAAGTCATTAACCTGTCAAATAATTTCAACCTTTATCTTCCCCGTTACTGTGTAAGTTCTTTTCGATAAAATTCATGTAATTTTAAATTAGACAATTTATTTATCTGTGCTTCCTCTAAAACCGACTGTACCATAGGCGAGAAGACAAACAAGGTTGAAAGGTCTTCAGGGAGTGTTGTTGTATTCGGGATAGATAATTTTATATCATCTACGGCCAAAGGCTTTTTTGCTGCCAAATGAAATCCCCAATCTCCGAAAGAAGGGACGTTAATATGGTAGCTTTGGACATGCATTCCTGTCCCCTTAAGAGTAAGCCCGATACTCCAGTATACTAATGGAGCATACTCTGGTGAATGGGATTGGCAGACAAGAATGCCGTCTTCCGTAAGAAGATTTGATAATTCCTTAAAGAATTCCACTGTATACAAGCTGCTTAAGATTTCGTCGCCTGGATCAGGTAAGTCTACTATGATGACATCATATAGGTCCTTTTGGTTTCGTTGGAATACTTGAATATCCTGCTGATGGATGGATACGCGCTCATCATGGAGTGCACTTTTGTTAAGGGAAACAACTGCAGGGATATTACTGGCCATTTCGAGCATTAATGGGTCAAGGTCTACTAAGTCTATATGCTTTACATCATGGTATTTTAGAACTTCGCGAATAGCAAACCCATCTCCGCCTCCGGCAATGAGGATACGGTCCCGTTTTTGGAGCATGGATAATGCAGGATGAACAAGAGCCTCATGATAGATTTCCTCATCTAATGAACTAAACTGCAGTTGCTTATCTAAATACAGCCGAACATCAGTTGTTTCCAAAACTAATACATGATCCCCCTCTTTACCTCCTTCGTATAAAATACGGTGAGGATTGGAAAGAAGATGCTGAAGCTCTTTCAGTTCTTCCGGAACGACATCAGCTTCTTGCTCAGCTGGAGGGGTGGCGGCTTCACTTGAGGAAGATAATTTGTGTAGTGACAGGGATGCTAAGGAGTTGACAATGGCTTTTTTCTTGAATGACATTATCTGCTCCGAAAATGTAAACCATGGCTTTAGATTATCGGGAAGCGAACGGTTAGGCACATCGATTTTTTTCTCTTCACTCCATCTCAAGGGTTTCTTCCCAGCCAGGTGAAATCCGCAATCTCCAAACCAGGGAACATTGACGTGGTAGTTGAGATTGTAAAAGTGTACACTTTCTAATGTTTTTGAAATACTCCAGTATTCCAAAGGAGTATCTTTCGGAGATGAGGACGTACAAACCATGAGCCCGCTGTCAGTAAGCTGGTTGGACAGTTGGAGAAAGAATTCCTGGGTAAAAAAAAGACTCTGTTCTTCTGTTTCAGGATATGGCAGAATGGCGATAATAACATCAAATTTCTGCTCCTCTGTCATTAAGAAATCATATATATTGCTATTTGAGATTTGAACACGCTTATCAGAGAAGGAACCATCGTTAAGCTGGATAACTTCAGGAGTATTTTTAGAGGCTAAAAGGGTTTCAGGGGATAAGGGCACTAGGCTGACATGGTTAATACATGGATATTTAAGGACTTCTCGTAGTGCAAACCCACTTTCATCGCCGATGATTAAGATACGATCGTGCCGTTCCGATAAAGACATAGATGGATGTACGAGAGCCTCATGATAGATTCTTTCATCCATTGAATTCCATTTAAGTTGATTGTTCTGGTATAAACGTATATTCATTGTTTCTATCAAAAGTACATTCTGATAGGGACTTGTCCCCTTAAAAATGATTTTGTGGGGACCTGCTAATAATTGTTGAAGCTCAATTAAATCGTAAACATCACCGCGAAAGAAATCCTGTTTGTTACGATTACTCAAAATAATCACCTCTCATAGTAACTTATTGTCATAATATGAAGAAGCGAAAAGTTTCGTGTAACGTTTCCATCACATCTTTGTCTAAATTTTTGGTGAGGCATGGGGAAAATTTTGTGTTACTGGGTGATTTAATAGGTCTCTTTGATTAAACCTCCATAAGATAGTACCAATTCATTTTGAAAACGTATTTTATCTTTTAAAAAGAATAAATTTATCTTGAGAGGAAGAGACTGTGAAAAAGGGAAAACATTTATTTACTTCAGATTGCCATTGAAACCCAAGAATATGAAATTCGAAACAAAAAATCTCCCTAACAGGGGGATTTTTTGTTTTAACTTATTTTTATGAATGCAGCAGATTTCTCTTATTTCTCTTTTGTACTACAACTTCGCTTTTTAATCCTTTCAATAATGAAAAGCACATGATAATCATGATAATGGCAAAAGGTAGAGCGGCCGCAATGGAAGCTGTTTGCAAAACGTTCAAACCTCCAGCTAATAGCAATACAGCAGCCAAAGCAGATTGAATGACACCCCATGTCATTTTAATTTTATTGGAAGGATTTAATGTTCCACCTTCACTAAGCATCCCTAATACAAAGGTGGCTGTATCTGCAACTGTTATATAATATATAGCAACGACAGCGAACCCCAAAATACTTAATACAGAACTCATTGGAAGATAATCAAAGAATGTAAAGATAGACAATGACACGTTTTCAGTAATAGATTTTGCCAGATCATTGTTACCTGTGTTTTGGACAATTTCAAGCGCTGAGCCGCCAAAAATGGACATCCAAAGACATGTTCCAAGTGTAGGAACAACCAAAACGCCGATCACAAACTCCCTTACAGTTCTTCCTTTCGAAACTCGGGCAATAAACATACCGACGAAAGGTGCCCAGGCAATCCACCATGCCCAATAAAATAATGTCCATGATGCAATCCATTCCCCTTCACCAAAGGGCTTTAATCTTAAACTCATATGTATAAAGTCACTTATATAGAGACCCGTCGTATTAAATAAGACCTTAATAATAGTCAAGGTGGGTCCGACAATTAAAATCAGAAGCATAATAGCAAAAGATAAAATCATTGCTGCATTAGATAAGTATTGGATTCCTTTCTCTAAACCTGTATTGATGGAAACGATAAAAAGGACTGTTGCAACAGCAATAACGGTCAGCTGGACGAATAACACATTGGGAACACCGAAGATGTCATGCATTCCTGCTGTAACCTGCATGGCACCAAGCCCTAATGAGGTTGCAATTCCAAAGACTGTTGCAAAGATCGATAGGATATCAATCGTTTTTCCTATCGGACCGTAGATTCGCTCGCCCAGTATCGGATGGAACGCTGAACTGATGGCTGCAGGCAGCCTTTTGTTATATTGAAAAAAGGCAAGGGCTAAGCCAATTACTGTGTAGATCGCCCACGGATCCAGACCCCAATGAAAAAATGTATATTTCATTGCGGTATTGGCTGCGTCAATAGTATAAGCTTTCCCGTAGGGAGGGGTTGTATAGTGGGTAACAGGTTCAGCAACACTCCAGTACACAATTCCAATTCCCATACCAGCACCAAACAACATTGCGAGCCAAGACGCGGTATTAAAATCAGGACGGTCTGTTTTCCTTCCCAGCCGAATATCGCCGTATTTAGAAAACAGTAAATAGATCGAGAAGATTACAAAGAAAAGGGTGGCACCAAGATAAACCCACCCAAGGTAATCAATCGAACCATTATAAATAGTTTCGGTGACTTTTGCGAGATTATCTGTAAAAAAGACACCCCATATAATAAAAATAAGGGTTAGTAAAAGTGAGATAATAAAAACACTATTTTCTTTTATTTTATTGCTATCCATAGGAAACCTCCTGAAAAGGGAATTTTTAAGACAAAGTTAAGTCATTTCATTTATTTACTTATCATAGAAATTATAGAGATATTCCCATTTTTCGGAGCCCGTCAACTCTTTTTGAGATAACTCTAAGCCCCCTCCCAGGAATACAGTTTCCCCCCGAATGGCAACTACCATAGCTTCAAATAATACATCGTTATCCTTCTTTTTGTATACGTCTCCTATTGTTGGTAACATTTCATCATTTGCCTTAGATAAATTGTTGAAATCAATGGTCTGTAAATTATCTGCTTCAACATTTTCAATATGTTGATAATCAATAGGATGGTTGCCATTGCTACGACCGGGCACCATTAATAAATATTCATTATGCTTAATTCCGTGAGAATTACTTGTAATGACTCCTTGTTTATCAACTGTTTCTACAACATCAATTTCATTTAAGGAATAAGTATCTAGGGAATCGGGCATTGGATTGTGAATTAAAATATAATCTCCTACTTCAGCCTTTCGATCATTTCTAAGCGTATAAGCCTTGTGATTGAAAATAAAACTGTCAAGTTCCCTTGGTTTGTATCTTTCCACTTGTGCAGCTGTAGTTAAATGCTGTGTTAAATCTCTTAGTTTCATTAGATGGACAGATTGTTTATACATTGGTTTTACTCCATATACCCTGTGTAACAAATTGTTATAATATACAAATTGTCCTTTTCTTACTTGATATAGTTTCACGAATAGGGCTCCTTTCAATCTATACGTATAATAATCAAATAATGATTGTAAAATAATGGACAGTAAATCAGAGACATCATCCTTTTTTCTTTGGTATTTTTAGGATGCCTTATTTTTCAAAAAACATGTTTAGAGGAGGTGGTGTAAGGCTAGTCGAATGTTTTCTTATAATAGGGGGTGCGGTGAACCTTACCATAAATAAATGAGTTTTTTGAAAATCAATATTAAAAGAGGAAGTGAGCTTAAGTGATAAACATAACAATTCCAAAAGCTGATGTTACAATTACCAAAAAGGATAACCCGGAGCTAAGTAATATTTACGGATTTACAGATTTTCACCTTATCTCTAGAGATAAGGGTGGTATTTTTATGTTTTACAACAATAATGAGGAACTATTGTTCGTAGGTAAAGCTAGGAAGTTAAGACAACGAATTAAAAAACATTTTGAGGATACTGTATCCCCTATTAAAATGCACAGGGATGAAGTTACTAAAATTGCTGTTTGTATAGTTGAAGACCCTGTACATAGAGAAATTTATGAAACCTATGCTATTAATGAACTAAAGGCAAAGTACAATATAGATAAAGTTTTTTTTCGCTAAAAACGCATTTAGACCTATTACGGAGAACCTTACCATAAATAACGGCATTAATTTGTTGTCACTTAGGGGGGGCTTTTCATAAAAAAATAAGTGGGGGTCAGGCCCCCACTTTTAGCATAACCAGCATATAAACGGAAGATAGGATGGTTATGATTGCAATTATTATTTTTAAATGGTGAATCGGTACCTTATTGGCAAGGCGTGCACCAGTGATAATCCCTATAATGGTGCCGAGTAAACTAGCCATAATTAACTGTGAGGTGGTATTCATATTGGCATGGGAAAAGTATCCGAATATGGATGGAATCGCGATGACTACGGAGTTTAAAAGACTTACCCCTACTGCGACCCGAATATGAATACCGAGGCTAACGAGTAACGGAACTAATAAAATCGGACCGCCTGCTCCGGTTAAGGCACAAATGACTGCTGTAATAAATCCAAGCAGAATAACGATGAAAGAATGATTCAATATCGTTGATCGGTTGATTATCGTATTCTCATTGTTTTTCTTAAGTAGAATAGATAATCCAGCTAGCAGAACAAATAGATAAAGTAGAAGCTTTGCCAGGAAATCAGAAATTAACACATTGATTTGTACTCCCAAAAACGCACCAGGAAGGCTGCCGATACTCAAAAAAATGGCTAGTTTTAAATCCATGTTTTTTGATTTCCAATAGGAGTAGGCTCCAATAATGCCCGAAACAGCAAAGGATAAGAAACTTAAAGCAAGGGAATCATGTACGGGCATATCTAAAAAACCTACGTAAATTAAAGGAAGAAGAAATCCCGAAATTCCTGACACTCCTAATAAGACGCCAATAATCAAATTGGAGCATAGGACAATACCAAAAAGAAATAAAGATGTGAACATTTATCAGACCTCAATTTATCTTAACACCAGAAGGATGAATGAAGGGTTATATGTTTGCTCGAATAGAAAGTTCCTTCATTGCAAGCTTACTTTCATATTTTATTTTTTCCTCATCCAGTGTAAGAACTTCTCTGTTTTTCATTACGATTTTACCATCGACAATACAATCAGTTACGTCGTTGCTGTTAACGGATTCGATCAGTGTGTTTAATAAGTTATGTGTAGGATAAATATGGGGCTGATCGATGTTAATCAAGATCATGTCCGCTTTCTTACCCACTTCTAGTGTTCCTAACTGATGCTCTCGCAACATTGCTTTAGCGCCGCCTGCTGTTGCCATTTCTAAGATGTTTTTTGAAGGCATGACAACGGGGTCAAAAATAGGTACACCCCAAAAAGCTCGCATTAAAGATTTAAACACTTTCATCTGATCAAATAAACTTAATCCGGAGTGACCGGCCCCATCTGTTCCAAATCCAACGCCTATTCCTTTTTGCATCAAACTAGGTGTTTTCGGAATTCCTTTTCCTGAATTACTAATTGGACAGTGAACAATTTTACTATTATACGTTTTGATAATATCCATTTCATTTTCAGAAAGCAGAATACTATGTGCACCCAAGAAATTTTCATCTAGGACACCTATGCTCTCAAGATATTCATACGGGCGCATTTTGAAGTTTTCCAAACAGTAACTAATTTCATTTGGATATTCGTTCATATGGGATTGTACACGCGTAGAACATTCTTTTGCTGTTTCAAAAACCTTCTTTATTAAATCTGGTGAACAAGTAATGATCGATCTGAGTGAAAACCAAACATCTAGTCTCCCATCACCGGTTCCATGAAAATCGTTATACAATTGCCGATTTTTACGAATATTTTCCTCGGTACTCGATTTCATTGTATCAGGAATATCCCTGCCGCTGTCCATAGTAGAACAAGTAATAACCCCTCGCAGACCTGATTCCAACACAGATTCAGCTACCTTATGCATATGTCTTCCACCGGCATCGATGAAGGCTGTTGTTCCAGACTTAATCATCTCAAGACAGCTTAATTGAGAGCTGATATAGACATCTTTTTCTTGGAGGTTACTTTCAAATGGAACCATAATGCGTGTCCAGATCATCGGGTATTCGTCGGCAATTCTTCCGCGCAGTAGCTGTTGACAAGTGTGGGTATGGGCATCAATCAAGCCAGGCATTACTAATTTGCCATTCCCATTTAATGTTTCACGTGATTGGTAAATATCAGAAAGTAAGTCAGCACTGCCGATATCGATGATATTGTTGTTTTTTATCACAACAGATTGGTCATCTATTACGTTAAAATCAGGGGTTAAGATCGAACAGTTTTTTATTATTAAATCAGCGTTATACTCTCTATTTTCCATGAAGACTCCTCCGTAGATGACGAAAATAGAAACAGGGGGGGTGCCCCCGCCCTGTCTCATTTTATTTTTGAATTATTCTACCGCATTCGTTAAGTTCAAGAATACCTCAGCAAAAATGGCTTGTACAAGGAATGTACCTGTAAAAACTAAGAGTGCCACGATTACCATTTTCCAGCTTTGGCTGATAAAAGTTTTAAAGTTAAGACCAATTCCAGCAAGGGTACCAACGATCGTAATGGGAGCCATAAAGGATATTTTGGCTGTGTAATCAATGATAGGCTGAGCGAAGGGTGAAATCGGACTTGCCACAAGCACCCCAGTAAGAACAACGTAAACAATGGCAGGAATTTTTAACGGAATTAATTTTCCCAATAATATACCAATGAATGCTATTGCAGATAGAATCAGAACACCAGGGATGGAATCTGCAATGGACATATGATTTCCAATAAGGTTAGCTATAAGGGTTGTAAGAACTGATGTCAGTAAAAGAGAAACGGTCCAATCACGCATATTCATTGCCATATCAACCACTCACCTTCATCGTTTTGATTTGTTCGGCACCCCGTGTATGTTTCGGGCTGATTCTTGGCTCTAGCCAGTAATACATTTTCTTAGTAATAGGAAGTGAAATGAATAAAGTAAAGTAGATTCCAACAATTGCAGCCAACATATCACTTGCGCCGGCCAGCATAATGATCTGGTCAGCATATTCAGGGTAGATTGTTGCCAGGGTGCTGGATGCAGCCGCCATCATCACACCACTGCCAATCCCGCAAGCCATAGCCAGTGCTAAAGGGTGAAAAATATCAGTAGCTGCTACAATACTTGCCAAAAATCCAATATATATCGTACCAATTAAAAAGCCGATGATGTAAATGGAAAGCGCTCCGCGCGCTTCAGGAGAATCGGCTCCGTATAGATGGCAAATCAATCCGTAATCTTTATCCCGGCATGTAGAGCTTGTTGCACCAATAGCTTCTTTTTTGATTCCCAGCATTAAGGCAACCGGCAAGGCTAGAAAAATCGTTCCGACATGGCCGAGTTCTTGGAAAGCTAAGGCTGGTCCTACATCCACTAGCTTTGGAAGATTGGAACCGGCAAGTACTCCTATTTTGGCCATAAAAGGTGTAATGGCGACGAGAACAAGCGATGAGGCTTTTTTGGATTCCTTTTCTTTAAAAAATCCAAGAATATCACGTCCAAGTAAGACACTGATGACGATAGCAAAGAGCATTGGATAAATAATAATTAAAGCAGAACCTACTTGGATTTTTTTCATTCCAATCAGTTCAGCAATGAGAACGATAACGAGGGCTGCTAAATATAAACGGTAATTCTCTTTGATGTTCTTCCATAGTGATGGATGTTGTTCTGTATTTTTCATTCTCTTTTTCCTCTCCTGTTGATTTTGTCTTTTTAAAATAATTCGTATAAAAGTGAATGAAAAAAAGAAAACTCTAGTTAATTAACTAGAGTTTGACATACAGAAAAAACAAAAAACGAGGGATCGTCTATATACAGCACTTGATTCAGTGCAATGACTTTCCGTTTTCTGTTATTCCCCATAGTCAAACTATTTACGGTAGTTTGGTAGAGACTTTTGGACCTTATTTCCAAATTTATACGAAGAATTAAAAAGACGAATATTAAGTTTTTTTATTGATATAATGTTCGTGTGTATATCAATTTACATCATTTTTTTTTGGATGTCAAAGGTTTTTTACATCCCTTTACGAAATATGCTTAGAGTAATGATGGCTATAAAGTTTTAGACTAAATTATACGTACTTTGTTAAATATAAAAGAAATCAGGAAATCGACGACGATTTCCTGATTTTTTAATTCCCTAATATACAACAACTGGCTGGTAGACTTCTAGATTATCATAGACGGCTTTCATTACATTAGGAGGTACGTTGACACATCCACCCGATCCTGCAGTAAGATAGGCGCTGCCTCCCCAGTTTGTTCGCCAGCTTGCGTCGTGGAAACCTTGTCCGCTGTTTGTAAAAGGTGCCCAATAATCGACCCCTACGGAATAATCGGCTTTACCGACCGCACTTCCCTTTAGTGTGTAGGGTGTTCGTTTAAAGAGGATATACCATACTCCTGGAGATGTATCTTCACCTGTACTATGTTTTCCGGTAACCACGTTCGTTGTTAGTACTAATTGTCCATTTTTGTATAGCCAAATACGCTGTTCTGCAATGGAAACTTCAGCATACGTATCACCAATGCCATTGTTTGTCGTCGTTTCATAGCCATAGCCCTCATTGCTCCAGCCATTTCCGTAAATATTTGAAGCAGAAATTGACTTCTCTCCTTTTTCAAATGCAGCTTGAATCTGTGCTGTTTCTTTCTCTACATCGAGTGCCCAGCCATAGCCTTGTCCTTTAACCGATATGACTGCACCTGAATGGGTCGTAAACGTAAAATCTTTACCCAAAGTCGATTGAGAGTCATTAATTTCAGCAATTTTATTTTTTATGTTGGCTGGGTCTATCGAAATTTTCAAATCTGCTGATAGAGAGGCATTTTTAATGAGTTCGCTTCCCTTTAATAGATACACTTTATCTTGTACCTTATATTGAACGGTATGCTGAAGGATTTCCTGCAGCTTTTTTTCTTCGTTTTTTACTATTTCACTGTCTTCCTTGATTGCACTCAAGATTATAGGGTCCAGACGGATTTCACTAGTATATCCCTGCTTTTCGTATGCCATTAAAAGACCGCTGACATCATATTGCGTACCATCTATACTTTTTGAGATGACTATTTTTCCTTGTTCCAGAGAGGCATGTGCATTAACAGGAGCTTTAAGATTCTGATTCATGGAGATGAGTTTTTGTTCGAGTTCTTGTTTCAGCACTTTGCTGCGATATTGGTTCGGATTGCTCGGCATTAAGGTAAAATTCTTTTCCTTAAAAGAAGGAAAGAATGACCGCTGGCTTTTTAATAGTTTTTTGACTCCTGGGAGGTCATCTTTTGTAAATCCCATCTGCGTATCTTTTCCATCTAAAATTCGCTGTTTTCCTATATACACCTCGTTTTTTAAAACAAATGTTTGTAACTTTTTTAGCGCTTGGTCAGCAGTCAGGCCACTAACTTCTACGCCATTAATCTTACTATTTGCATTAAAGTGAGATGCTTGATAATAATTCATGGCCACCAATACAAGTGTAATTATAATCATGATACCTATACTGATAAGCTTCCAATTCTTAAACCATTTAACTGATGTTTTAACTGAGTAATTATTTCCCTCAACAATTTGTTCTACGGCATTTCCCATAAATGTTTCCCCCACGTACTTCGACATTACTAGAATTTAGTCTTTTTACAAAGTTTACAATTACTTTACTTTATTCTTAAACTTTCACTACAATTCTACAAGAAGGATACCATAAACTTTGTCGATATTTGGAAGTTTTCGAAGTTTTATATGTTTAATTTTTTGTTATGAGTTAACATGAAGCAATTAGAGGAGAATAGATGAGCAGTTTTATCTTAACTTTTACTAAAATAATGTGGATATAAGTTTTTATGATTATAAATCCATTCCTTCATTTCTAGTATCATTTGTTCATAACTAGGCACTTTAAATGAAAAATCATTTCTGTTATTATGCAAAGTCTTATCGATACGGACTGAATCATAGGGGAAAATATTAATTTCATTTGTTCTAAATTTTTCATTGAATAATTTTAATAATTCCATCTTACTTATAGGAATATTGTTGGTAAGATGATATAGTCCAGTTATTCCTTCAAATGCAGCTTTTTCCATTGCTTTTGCTAAAGTTAATGTAGTAACACCTGTCCAAATTGCCCCTGTATAACCATTAATGTTTCCTTTTTGTTTCATAAACCAATTAAATAAACCAATTCCATCTTTACTCATATCTGGACCTATAATAGAATTTCGAAAGGTTAAATTCTTGTTATCATTAATTTCGCCTAAGGCTTTTGTTCGATCATAGAAGGTTTTACCGTCGGGAAAACTTTTTTCGGAATAAGGTGCTGATAATCCAGAGAAAACACAATCAGTACTCATATGAATTAACCTGGTATGAGTGTTTTTTAATAGTTCGACTATTAAGTGCGGTAAATAGCTATTTAGATAAACAGCTTTTGATGGCTCTCTGTCACATGCTTCGTTTAAAAGACCTATACAATTTATAATAACATCATAGTTTTTTAACAAGATTCTTTTTAATAAGGGGGAATTCATAATGTCACCAGTGATGTTCTCACAAAAAGGGAATGATGTCCTTGAAAAAGCAGTTACCTCATGACCTTTCTCATGTAAATATAATGAGATGGTGTGACCTGCCATTCCAGTAGCACCGAGTACTAAAAATTTCACTTTCTTACTCCTTTCCATATGCGTAGCTCATCTTGAATATAAGGAATAGATAATAATTTTCCTTTTATTTCTTCTACAGAAAGGATTTTTGTGTTATTGGAATTATATTCATCTGTTAAAGTAATTTTAGGAGATCCTTCATCAAGATATTTTCCATAATTTAAATCTCTGTTATCCGCAGGAACTCTATAAAAATTTCCCATATCAACCGCTCTTGCTGCTTCCTCTTTTGTAAGAAGTACCTCGAAAATTTTTTCGCCGTGCCGTGTACCGATCACTTCAATTCGATTCTTTACGTCAAATAATTCTTTCAATGCCTGTGCTAAATCACCTATATAAGTAGATGGGGATTTTTGTACCATAATGTCACCATTAGCTGCATTTTGAAAGGCGTATAAAACTAAATTGATTGCATCTTCAAGACTCATAATAAAGCGGGTCATTTTAGGGTCAGTTATAGTTAATGGTTTTCCAGCCTTTATTTGTTCAACGAACAATGGTATGACTGAACCACGTGACGCCATAACGTTACCGTATCTAGTTCCACAAATTAATGTTTTTTCAGGGGAGACCAACCGAGATTTAGCAATAAATGTTTTCTCCATCATAGCTTTTGAAATTCCCATAGCATTGACTGGATATGCCGCTTTATCTGTTGAAAGACAAACTACTTTTTTTACACCTGCTTTTATTGCTGCATTTAAAACATTTTCGGTCCCAAGTATATTTGTTTTTACAGCCTCTAGCGGGAAAAATTCACAAGAAGGTACTTGTTTAAGGGCAGCAGCATGGAAAATAAAATCTACATCATACATAACATCATTCAAACTGTTGATATCCCGTACATCCCCAATAAAAAACTTGATTTTATCATTTTGATAAAAAGTACGCATGTCATCTTGTTTTTTTTCGTCTCTTGAAAATATTCTAATTTCCTTAATATCCGTGTTTAAAAATTTCTCTAATACTGCATTTCCAAATGAACCTGTACCGCCTGTTATTAGTAATGTTTTATCTTTAAACATAGAAATCTTCACGTTCTTTTCTAAAGGAGTCACTCCAAAAGAAACAGACAATATACTTCATTATTTCAATCTCCTTCTCCGCTTTTTGAGCCTAAGCTTCCGATTCAGAAGTGACTGTCTTTTGTGATTTTGTTTCTGCATAAGCTGCTTATGCAAGTAACTCTGGGAGTTTTTTCGGGGGTAGTTATACCAGTAGGCAAATATATTAGTATATTTACATTTAGGTTTTTTATCAATTAATGCTTTATGAAATTCCCCATCACCAGAAATACCTTTTTTATTTGCAAATCTTGCATTTCCTATAAAACGTTTTCTAATTATTTTAAATTGCCCTGGCCAGCGATAACCATCTGTTTTTCGTTTAATAAAAGCCCTCCCATCTTTAGTTAGCATATTGTAATAATATATGTCATATGCTCCATCAATTTGTGCTAATACATCTCTTATAGGTGGCAAATACATGTCATCACTATCAATTATGGCAATATAATCCCCAGTAGCTTCTGCGATACACCTATTATATGAATAACTTGCACCCTGATTTTTTCGATTAAGTAATATTTTTAATTGAGGACAAGATTTTTTATATTTTTCTAATACTTCTAATGTATTATCAGTAGAACCATCATCACATACAATAATTTCATAAGCATATTCTTTAGGAATACTATCTAACATGGTCTTTATCCATTTTGCGCTATTATAAGCTGGGCTTAAAAAACTTATTTTCAATAAAAACCCTCTCCTCTCGTCCTTATTTTTATTACGATTATAATTTCGTTGGTATAAGATATGCTTGTCCTTATATGAAGGTTCCTATTAAAAGCACACCCAGCGGCCTTATAATTTTTGAAGTTAATATAAAAAGCCGACTCATGTTCCACCTATGTGGAAGGAAAGTCGGCTTTTTGAGATTTTAAAAGATTTCGATTTTAATAGTATTTACCTCTAGAAACCTAATAGTTTTTTATTTTTCTAATGTGTTATTTCTTCACTTTTTAATTTCTTATCTATCCAAAGTGCAAGCTGTAGTGTTAACGCATCTTTAAACCTTTTTGGGTCATAACCCGTTTCTTTTTCTATTTTGTTTAGTCGATAAATGAGTGTGTTTCGGTGAAGATATAGTTCATCGGCAGTTTGCTGAATATTTAAGTTGTTTTTAAAAAATTCTTCTAGAGTATCAGCATATTTAACCAGGGTTTTATTCATAATCCTATTGGTAAAGTTTTCACCCCATGTACGATCTATTTTATAAATTAGTGCTTTTGGTTCCACTTCGGCAAAAGATATGAAATCCTCTGTTTCACCACTAATTTGAAGGGCGAGGTCACAATCAATAAAGGATTGGTTAAACTTATTGAGTGATTTAAAAGGAGTACTGTAGGCGAGTCGGAATTTTAACTTCTGCTTTTTCAATTCATCGTATATATTTTGAAGCTTTTTGTCTGCTCCCTGCTGAGTGAAGCCGGAAAGGGCGATAAACATTCGGTTAATATTGATAAAGCCTACAAGGCCGTGTTTTTCACCAATTATGCCTTCGATTTTGCTAGTTAATGTTTGATTCGAGATTGAGCGATCCGTCATTTGGACCAAGATTGTTATAAAGGGTGCATTAAGCTTTAGGCCAATTAAGTTAAGCCAACGTTCGATATTGCTATAGGATGGTGAAATTTTCAGAAGTTCTTCGATAATCATTTCTTTTGTTCGCAGCTTCCATTCTAGTTGAGAAGCGATAAATTTTTCTTTAATCATGAGCTCAGTAATCATCTTTACGATACCGCCCAGTTCCTGTATGTCCTCGGGATTTCCCGTAATCCCAAGTACTCCTACAATTTTATCCTGAAACACAATCGGCAGGTTAATGCCGGGATGAGCTCCTCTCCAAACACCTTTTTCATTGAAAGGTATAATAAGCGTTTCGCCGCTTTTTAGAACTTCGAGTGCTCCCTCGTGAATATCGTCTATCCTTGAAGAATCGCCGGAGGCAATAATAATCCCTTTCTCATCCATAATATTTACATTTCTATTAAGGCGGATAGAAGTTTCTAGTACAATGGTTTGAGCAATATCCCTCGTTAACATCCTTTTCCTCCAGAAATTAGTTAGAACATACAAAAAATTTAATAAATTTATATCTTTTTTTATATGGTACACACGATGTTTTATATGGTCAAGCTTAGTATAATGGGAAAAAGAAATGGAAGCGTTTTCGGAGGGGGGATAATATGAAGATTGTAATAGCCCCTGATTCATTTAAGGGGAGTTTAAGCGCAGTTGAGGCAACTAAAGCAATAGAAAGAGGAATACATAAGGCATTTCCAGATGCCGTAACTGTAAGCCTCCCTGTTGCTGATGGTGGAGAAGGAACGTTAGATACTTTAGTGGCTGCTACTAACGGACAAAAAGTTCCGGTCTTTGTTACCGGACCTTTGGGACATAAGGTTGAAGCAGAATACGGTATATTGGGCGATGGGGAAACCTGTGTGATTGAAATGGCAAAAGCCTCTGGGATACCACTTATTCCCCGTGAAAAGCTTAATCCTCTAAAAGCCACTACCTTTGGAACAGGAGAACTTATTAAACAGGCACTAGATGATGGCTTTAGATCATTTATTTTGGCACTGGGCGGTTCAGCTACTAATGATGGTGGGGCAGGAATGCTTCAGGCCCTGGGTTTATCACTTTTAGATGAAGAGGGAAACAAAATTTCCACTGGAGGTGCAGAACTAACAAAAGTTAGTTCTATCGATTTAAGCGGGTTTGACAAGAGAATACAAGGTTCCCAATTTTTAATTGCCTCGGATGTAGAAAATCCCTTGGTTGGTCCACGTGGGGCATCACATGTGTTTGGCCCGCAAAAGGGAGCAACTCCAGAGATGGTTCTACTATTAGATGCTTGTTTAGCTCACTGGGCAGATGAAGTTGAAAAAGTAATGGGTATTAGCCTTCATGATTTACCAGGGGCAGGGGCAGCCGGGGGAATTGGTGGGGCATTCCAAGCCTTTTTCCCATCCAGAATGAGAAGGGGCATCGATGTGATTATAGAATATACAGGCCTAGAGACAGCTCTTAAGGGAGCGGACCTTGTCATAACAGGAGAGGGACAAGTAGATTTCCAGACTGCCTCTGGCAAGACTCCGATGGGGGTAGCGCAGACAGCTAAGGTACAGAATATTCCAACTGTTATTCTAGCTGGTTCTATCGGAACTGGAATCGATGTGTTATATCAACATGGAATTGTAAGCGTCAACAGTATTATAAATAAGCCCATGACATTACATGAAGCGATTGAAAACGCAGCAGATTTATTAGCTCAGAGTGCCGAACAAGTAGTAAGGTCGTTTTTTTTCTATCAAACTTTTAAATCTGGAA
Organism: Neobacillus sp. Marseille-Q6967; assembly: GCF_946151075.1. Taxonomy (GTDB): domain Bacteria; phylum Bacillota; class Bacilli; order Bacillales; family Cytobacillaceae; genus Neobacillus. Next base: position 1,112,338 of record NZ_CAMGZB010000001.1, read on the forward strand.
AGGTGGTTCAGTAAGATGAAAATAAAACAAACCATTGAAAAAGTTCCTGGGGGTCTTATGGTTGTCCCTCTGATGTTTGGAGCGTTACTAAATACGATTGATCAAATGCACCTGCCTTTTATTATGGACTTTTTAAAATCTCTGGGTGTAGCACAAACACCAGAAGGAAATTATGAGCTTTTACGAATAGGTGGATTTTCTGAAGCCCTTTTTAAGAATGGAGCATTAGTCCTTATTGCGTTGTTCCTTTTCTGTGCAGGCAGTCAAATGAATTTAAGAGTAGGAGGAACTGCCTTAAAAAAAGGAGCTTTATTAACTACTTCCAAATATTTAACAGGATTAGGGATTGGTATTCTTTTTGGATACTTATTTGATCCGATGGCAGGGCTGTTTGGTCTTTCTACAGTGGCCATTATTGCAGCAATGACGAATGGTAATGGTGGAATGTATGCTGCCCTAACTGGCCAATATGGAAATCGTTCCGATGTAGGAGCAGTTGCAGTATTATCTCTTAATGATGGCCCTTTCTTTACTCTAATGTCATTAGGTTTATTAGGTTCAAAATTCCCGGTTATCGCCTTTATCGCAGTTTTACTGCCAATTGGGATTGGAATGTTATTAGGAAACTTAGATCCTGAAATTCGTGACTTCTTAAAGCCAGGGGAAATTTTACCGGTACCGTTCTTTGCCTTCGCTTTAGGTGCTGGAATGAACTTTGCTAATTTCTTCAATCCTTCTGTCGTAGCAGCAGGTTTAACACTCGGAATTCTTACGACTATCCTAACAGGGGCTGCAGGTATGTTAGTATTTAAATTGTTTAAAGAGAAGAGCATGATTGCCCCTTGGGCGGAGGCATCAACAGCAGGGAATGCAGTTGGTACTCCTGCGGCAATTGCAGCTGCTGCAGCCGTTGCAGCAAGTTCAGGGATGATGAGTGAAGCTGAGGCCGCTGGATATGCTGCGATTGTCAACATTGCAACAGCTCAAATTTCAATTGCGGTCCTAACTACAGCTATTTTATGCCCACTTGCCGTTATTTTAATTGATAAGTATCAAAAGAGAAAAGGAATTGACGGTAAACATGAGGTTGTAAATACGAACCAAGGTGCTCAGAAGACTGCATAATAAGATTAACACCCCTGGGGACATTTCAGGGGTGTGGTTATTTTATAATAGAAAAGTAGAAAAATAAAAACAAAAAACGAGGGATTGTAATATGGAAACAACGTTGCTATACGGAAAAACAGGACTCACTCTTCAGTTGCCTGATGATGCGTTTATTGTCGAACCTAAACATTTACCTGGTATCGAAGATGATATAGAAGCTTTAAAAACGGCATTAAGAAATCCAATTGGTACACCTCCTTTAAAAGATTTGGTAAAGTCTACGGATAAAGTAGCCATTGCGATTAGTGATATTACGAGACCGACTCCTAATCACAAGCTGGTGCCCGTACTGATTGAAGAACTTGACCATGTCCCAATAGAAAATTTTGTTATTATAAATGGAACAGGTACACATCGTGACCAAACAAGGGAAGAATTTGTCCAAATGCTAGGGGAATGGGTTGTTGATAATGTAAGAATCATTAACAATCAATGTCATAATAACGAAACATTAGTAAATGTCGGAAAAAGTAAGTTTGGCTGTGATGTTTATTTGAATAAAGATTACGTTGAGGCCGACTTTCGCATTGTAACTGGCTTTATTGAACCGCATTTCTTTGCTGGATTTTCTGGAGGACCGAAAGGAATCATGCCGGGAATAGCCGGGATTGAAACCATTATGACCTTCCACAATGCAAGAATGATTGGAGATGCCCGTTCAACATGGGGAAATATGGAGGATAATCCTGTTCAAGAGATGACTCGTGAAATTAATCGTATGTGTAAACCTAATTTCATGTTAAATGTAACCTTAAATAGAGAAAAGGAAATCACATCTGTTTTTGCTGGTGAATTGTATGAAGCCCATGACAAGGGCTGTGAATTTGTAAAAGAACATGCAATGATTAAATGTGAGGAACGATTTGATGTCGTAATTACTTCAAATTCTGGCTACCCACTTGACCAAAATCTTTATCAGGCAGTTAAAGGGATGAGTGCAGCCCATAAAATTGTGAAAAAAGGTGGAACCATTATTGTCGCTTCCGAATGCTCGGATGGCCTGCCTAGTCATGGTAACTATTCGAAGATTTTTGAACTCGCCGATAACCCGCAAGCTTTATTAGATTTAATCAATGACCCTAATTTCAAGATGTTTGATCAATGGCAAGTTCAAAAACAAGCGGTTACACAGGTATGGGCGGATATATATGTTTATTCTAAGCTTGAAGATGAACAAGTTGTTGGGGCGATGTTAAAACCAACTCATGATATTGAACAAACTTTAGAGGAATTAAAGCAATCTTACGGAGAAAAAATGTCCATTGCTGTTTTACCATTAGGTCCTCTAACTATTCCTTATGTTGAAGAATAAAAAGGGTAAGTTTAAGATGGAAAAAATCATTCTAATTGCAGATGATCTAACCGGTGCATGTGATTCTGGAGTTCAATTTACCCAAAAAGGCATGAATGCAGCTGTATTTTTTGAAGATCCAAATTTAAATGGTGTACAGGCAGATGTTATTATATTTGATACTGACACCCGGGCTTTAAGTCAGCAAAAGGCTTATAAAGAAGTTGAGCGTGTAGCAGCCAGCCCTGATTTTGAATCTTTTGAATTCATCTATAAAAAAGTAGACTCGACTTTACGCGGAAATATTGGCAGTGAAATTGATGCATTGATGGATAAGCTTTCTTTTGATATAGCGATTATTGCTCCAGCCTTACCAGATCTTAATAGAGTCACTAAAAATGGAATCCATTATCTAGACGGGGAACCCATTGAAAAGACGGAAATTGCAAAGGACCCTAAGACTCCTGTTAAGGATTCCAATATCGTTAGGCTGCTTTCGGATCAGTCAAAAAGGGAATCTATCCTCTTTCCAAAAGAATTGTTGAATCAAAATAGGGAAACGATCCTTAAAAAAACAAATGATTTAATTAGGGATAATAAAACCTTGTTTGTTTTTGACGCAGAACACAAACAGGATTTAGAGCAAATTGCAGCTCGCTTTCACGGCCTGCCTTATCGTATTTTATGGGTAGGCTCCGCAGGACTTGCAGAGTGTTTAGTCCCCCAAGGTAATCGTGTCCTTGACCCGTTAGATGCATTTAAAGATAATAGGAAAACCCTGCCCGTTTTAATCGTTTCAGGCAGCCGCTCCAGTTTAGCAAGACGACAAGTAGATACGTTAATGGATTTGTCCCCTGTTAAATTGGTAAGCCTTATTCCCGAAAAGCTTTTAGAAGAAAAGAACCGGGAATTAGAGATCAATAGATGCCAAAAAGAACTAGAATCCTATCTGATAAATAAGTATGATGTCGTTCTTAACGTGGAAATGGTGCATAAAAAATCTGTTTCAAACCATCCAAGGTTATCGTATTTTATTGAAGAAGCGTTAGGAAAAATAGCCTCTAAAACGGTCGAAGCGATCCCATTACATGGGATGGTCTTAACTGGAGGAGATACGGCAAAATCCATCTCAAAAGAACTTGGTGTGACTGGAATAGAGCTTCTCGGTGAAGTCGAGCGTGGAATGCCCTTTTCAAGAATGATTGGGGGTCCCGGGGTGCTTACTGTTACAAAAGCAGGAGCCTTTGGATCAGATAAGTCCTTTTATCATGCTTTAAAACTTTTAAAAGGAGAGGATATTCAATGAAACCTATAATAGCCATTACAATGGGGGATGCTGCAGGTGTTGGCCCAGAAATAATAATCAAGGCATTAGAAAATAAAGCAATTTATGATCAATGTGACCCAATAGTTATAGGTGATACTACCATTTTAACCCGTGCATTGGGATTTGCAGGTTCAAAACTTGCAATTCGATCTATTTCTCAAATAGAAGAGGCAAAGAATGAGTATGGGACAGTCGACTGCCTCGATTTAAAGCTTTTAAATGAGCATCTCCCTGTGGGAAAGGTTTCTAAAGAGGCGGGTAACGCTGCTTTTCGTTATCTGGAAAAGGCTATTTCCCTTGCGAAGGAGAAAAAGATTGATGCAATTTGTACCGCACCATTAAATAAAGAGGCTCTTCATCTTGGGGGACATATTTATCCTGGTCATACCGAAATTTTAGCGGAACTGACAGGAACAGAGGATTTTGCCATGATGTTGTCAGCACCGAAATTAAGGGTTATACATGTAACCACCCATGTTGGCCTTATAAAGGCAGTAGAATTAATTAATCCAGCACGTGTTTATAACGTGATCCAGCTGGCCGATAAGACCTTAAAGAAAGCAGGTATAGCTCTACCTAAAATCGCTGTATGCGGAATTAATCCTCATGCAGGAGAGAATGGATTATTTGGAAATGGAGAGGAGGAAGAAAAAATTATTCCAGCTGTACAAAAGGCTGTGTCAGAAGGGATTAATGTAGTCGGTCCTCTTCCTGCGGATACACTTTTCTTTAGGGCTACAAGAGGAGATTTTGATATAGTTGTTGCCATGTATCATGATCAAGGTCATGGTCCAATAAAGGTGTTAGGCTTAGAATCAGGAGTTAATATTACAGTTGGACTGCCGATAATACGAACCAGTGTGGATCACGGTACTGCATTCGATATTGCCGGTAAAGGAATTGCAAGTGAAGAAAGTTTAGTTGAGGCGATTAGACAAGCAGTTGAATTGGCCCCAAAACATTTGTAGAGGGTGATAGTATTGCTAGAATTGAAATATAACAAACTTCAAGAAATTTTAAGAGAAATGAAAACAGTAGTCATTGCCTTTTCCGGCGGTGTGGACAGTACATTTTTATTGAAGGCAGCACTCAACACTCTTGGACGGGAAAATGTGCTGGCTATAACAGCTGATAGTGAAACATATCCTTTTGAGGAATTGCAAGAAGCAATTAAACTCGCCGAACACCTAGGAGCCAGACATAAGGTGATTCAAACATCAGAATTAAATATTCCAGGTTATTCTGAGAATACATCCAACCGATGCTATTTTTGTAAAAAGAGCTTGTTCGAACATCTTGTACCAATCATGGAAGAGAATAACTACAATAATGTTGTTTACGGGTTAATTGCAGATGATCTTGGTGAGCACAGACCAGGAACAAAGGCAGCGAGAGAATATAACATTAGGGGACCGCTTCAGGAAGCTGATCTTTATAAAAGTGAAATTCGTGAGCTGTCACAAGAAATGGGTTTACCAACATGGGATAAGCCTTCCTTTGCCTGCCTTTCATCAAGGATTGCTTATGGAGAGCATATTACGATAGAAAAACTGAAAAAAATAGATAAATCAGAACAAGCTATTCGAGCGATTGGTATTCGACAAGTTCGGGTACGAACCCATGGTGAGATTGCTAGAATTGAAGTAGAACCACATGAGATGCAGCATTTATTGGAACATCATCAAGAAATTACATCGAAACTTCAAGAATATGGTTACTCTTATGTAACGCTGGATCTCATCGGTTACAAGAGTGGCAGTATGAATAAGGTTTTGCAAAAGGCAGGGATACATTAACTTAAAATAAAGGCTGAAATGCGGGCTATTATACCCATTTCGTACCATATAAAAAGCCGGCTCTAACCTTGAAAGGAGAGCCGGCTTATAATTTTATTTTAGGTAATATAGGTCTCTAAAGGAGGTGTCAGCAATTTTTTCTACTTGAAAGTCACCGTTTATATAATTGATCATAGAGACACTGCAATTTTCATGGTGCGGGTAGTCGCTCAATTTAGCTAATTGCATTAAGTAGTTACCGATGGTTACCCCGTGTGAGAATACTAGAATATTTCCACCTTCATGTTTATGATTCTCTATAATTTCATTAATAACAGCATTTGTTCGAGAAAAAAGCTGTAAGTAGGATTCCCCTTCAGGTGCTGACATATTAAAATCTTTGAGACTAAATAAAGTCTCGAGAATATTCCCATATTGAGCAGTAATTTCTGTTGCTAGTAGAGATTCTAAAACGCCAAAGTTCATTTCCTTCAGACGTGAGTCAGTCTTGATGGGGATATTTCGATGGCCAATGGCATAGGTTGCAGTATCGATTACACGCTGGCTTTCACTGGCGTATACGGCTTTAAATTCAATATCGTTTAAACCCTTTCCTACAGACCTTGCCTGTGCGATACCTTTATCTGTAAGTGGAGAATCACAAAACCCCTGCATCCGCTTTTCTACGTTATATTGGGTCTCGCCATGCCGAACAAAATAAATCTTCACTTGTTTTTCAGAGGACACGCTTAAACACCTGCTTTGCACTTTTTTTTAATGAATTTTACCATACCTTTTGAGTCATTTGTAAAATAAGTTTTTTAAGTCTTAAAATGATTGTAGGCAAGAGATAGAATCCCTTGCCTTTTTTTACAACTTATTCGCTTTAAGCAGCAGCTTTTGTTTCAAATGTCTGTCGGTGGCTGCGGCGTATTTGGTAAGCATACCAAAACGTAACTGCCACTGTAATAATGGTTCCGATGGTCATTGATAATTGATAGTTTAATTTAAATCCTTCTGGAGCGTAGAAAATATAAGTGCTTACCACTCCCGTCATAAACAATGCAGGTATTCCGCATATCCAATGGAATTTACCGTTTCGTAAGCAGTAGACCGTTGCGGCCCATAACGTTACACATGCTACAAACTGGTTGGACCAGCCAACATATCTCCATAAGAATGAATAGTCAATCGTTGATAAATATAGAGCTGGAACGGAGACAGGGATTGAATATAACAATGCGTTTTTCCAGTTTGTTTGGTTTTTTGCCCCAACCATCTCACTTAATATCATACGAGAAGAGCGAAGTGCTGTATCTCCGGTTGTGATTGGCAAAATAATTACCCCTAAGATGGCTAAAATTCCGCCCATTTTTCCTAAAAGAGACGTAGAAATTTCATTTACTGCCCCTGCAGGTCCGCCAGCCGCGATGGCCGCTTGTAATCCTTCGGTACCGTTAAAGAATGACATACCCGCTGCAGCCCAGATTAACGCAATAATCCCTTCACCAATCATCGCGCCGTAAAACACTTTGCGGCCATCCCGTTCATTTTTCAACGTTCTTGCCACAATTGGACTTTGCGTACAGTGGAACCCGGAAATGGCTCCACACGATACCGTCACCATTAATAACGGCCAAATTGGCAGTTCTTGTGGATGGAGATTTTCCAATGTAAGATTTGGAATTGGGTTGTCCATAAATAAAAGAGCTATAGCAATGGAAACGGCCATGAAAATTAAGATGGCACCAAATAGTGGATAGATTTTTCCAATCACTTTATTTACTGGTAAAACAGTAGCCAATACATAATAAACAAAAATAATAATCAGGGCAGTACCGAAGGACAATGGCGTCACTTGTGCGATTAATTGTGCCGGTCCTGCGGTAAAGGCTGCAGCTACCAGAATCATTAAAACAAGTGAAACAACGTTAATGATAAATTTCATGTTTTTACCTAAATAACGCCCGACCATTGATGGATATTGTTCACCGTTATGACGAAGTGACATCATTCCGGAAAAATAATCATGAACCGCTCCGGCGAAAATACAGCCTACAACAATCCAGATAAATGCTACAGGTCCATATAACGCTCCCATTAATGCCCCAAAAATAGGTCCTAATCCAGCGATATTTAATAATTGAATAAGCCAGCCTTTCCACCATGGCATGGGTACGTAGTCAAGGCCGTCTTCATTCGTATAGGCAGGTGTTTTACTAGTTGGATTTATTCCAAAAATCCGCTCAACCACCTTTGCATATACCATGTAGCCTACGATTAATAGAGCGATTGATGCAAGAAATGTAAACATGTAGAGACCTCCTGATGACAATTACTATAATTTTCAGAAAAATATGTATATATACTAACAAAAAACGATGAAATGAGCAATAAGTTTTTTCAGAAAAATGAAATCATTCAAAAAGTCGACCTGGATGGTGTTCATTTTGGGGTCTTATGATTTTAAAAATTATTGGTTTTATACTACAAAGATTGGAAAACCTACTCGTAAAGGAGGGTTTTCAACCATGAAAAAATTCTTATTCATGCTTTTCTGTTCCTTTTCTCTTTTCGGATTAGCAGGCTGCGGAAATGATGAACCACCAGAAGAAGGGGAAAAAATTGAAGAGGTAGAAGAAGAGGATGAAATCGGTGACGGCGAAGTAGATGATGAATAAGTAATTGGATGTTTCACGTGAAACTTTCTATGATGCAGAACAAGAAAGGGACCAGTTGATCCACAACTGGTCCTTTTCTTGTTTAATTATTTACAGGCTTTTTTAAGAATCCCATTAAGAGGGCAGATACAATCGCTCCAATGACTACTGCTAATAGGTAGAACAGCCAGTTTCCATCCACCAAAGGAATAACGAAAACACCGCCATGAGGGGCACGAAGTCCAATACTGAACATCATCGATAAAGCACCGGCAACGGCTGAGCCCACCATAACAGATGGGATCACGCGAACTGGGTCAGCAGCTGCGAATGGAATCGCACCTTCTGTGATAAACGATAATCCCATAATATAATTTACTTTACCTGCTTCACGATCTGCTTTGCTAAATTTTTTCTTAAATAAAGTAGTGGCAATGGCAATCGCTAATGGAGGAACCATACCTGCTGCCATAATCGCAGCCATTGGTTCAAAAACACCATTTGCTAATAATCCTGTACCAAATACATAGGCTGCCTTGTTTACTGGACCACCCATATCGAAACTCATCATTAATCCTAAAACAATTCCAAGTAATACGGCATTACCGGTTCCTAAACCTGATAACCAATCAGAAATAGCTGTATTTAAGGCACCAACAGGTTTATTTACAACGTACAACATGATAAAGCCTGTTATGGCAATTCCTAACAAAGGATATAAAAGAATGGTTTTAATTCCTTCAAGTGAAGACGGCATACCTGCAAGTACCTTTTTCAAACCTACGACAACATAACCAGCTAAGAAACCGGCAACAAGTCCGCCTAAGAAACCAGCTCCGCCGCTTGTCGCCATCATACCGCCGACCATACCGGCAGCAAAACCAGGGCGGTCCGCAATACTCATTGCGATGAAACCAGCTAATACAGGAACCATTAATGCAAAGGCATTTCCGCCGCCAATTGTCATCAATGCTTCCGCAATTGGATGGTATGTTGGATCATCAGGATTTGAAGCGTTGAAGCCGAACATAAAGCTGATGGCGATTAAGATACCACCGCCGACAACAAATGGAAGCATATTGGAGACACCGTTCATTAAATGCTTATAGATCGTTGCTCCGATTCCTCGTCCTTTTTGTTCGCTTTCATTATTAGACTTGCCTGACCCTTGATAGATAGGTGCGTCTTTCTTTAATGCTCTTTCAATTAATTCTTTAGGCTTACGGATACCATCTGCTACCGCAGTTTCGATCACATGCTTTCCGTTAAAACGGTCCATTTCCACTTTTGTATCAGCTGCAACGATGACAGCGACGGCATTTTTAATCTCTTCAGCGGTTAAAACGTTTTTCGCTCCGCCAGATCCGTTTGTCTCAACTTTAATATCAACGCCCATTTCTGCCGCTTTTGCTTTTAAAGAGTCAGCAGACATATACGTGTGGGCAATACCTGTTGGGCAGGCAGTTACGGCAACGATAAATTCCTTTTTGCCGGCCATTGACTGTTCTTCAGCTTCTTCCTCTTGGTCATGACTGTTAATGATGTTTAGGACTTCATCTTCTGAGCTTGCTTCAAGAAGCTGTTTACGGACTTCTTCGTTTAAAAGAATTGTTGAAAGGCGAGAAAGTGCCTCTAGGTGAGTATTGTTCGCGCCTTCTGGAGCCGCAATCATAAAGAAAAGATGTGCAGGCTGGCCGTCAAGCGATTCATAGTTAACACCTTCTTTAGAGCGGCCAAAGGCAATGGCTGCCTGTTTAACAGCCGTTGTTTTAGCATGGGGAATCGCTATCCCTTCACCAATCCCTGTTGTACTTTGTTCTTCTCTGTTTATAATTGCTTGTTTAAAATCCGCACGGTTGCTTAACTTGCCAGCAGAATCCAATACAGTAACCAATTCTTCAATAGCGTCTATTTTTTGAGAACTTTTTAATGAAAGATTGATAGTTTGTTTAGTTAACAATTCTGTTATTCTCATCATTTTTCTCCTTTTTCCAATTCTACTTGGGAAAGTAAACTTTCTATTTTTTCACGAGTACATAAGCCAATCGAAAAAGCAGTTGCACTTCCAGCCGCAACACTAAAGCGGAATGCTTCTTCAATGCATTGAGTTTTCTCATAGGTTGCGATAAATCCAGCTACCAAGCTATCACCTGCACCAACGGAGCTTTTCACTTCGCCTTTAGGAACGGTTGCCGTGATTGCTGTATCCTTGTTAATCAAAACAGCACCTTTATCAGCGAGAGATACGATCACATTCTGTGCCCCTAGGTTAATCAGCTCTTTAGCATAAGGAATAACCTCTTCGCAGGATGTGATCGTTGTATTGAATAAATCTCCGAGCTCATGATGGTTCGGTTTGATTAGAAAGGGCTGATAGGGAAGAACATTCTTTAATAAGTCTCCCTCAGCATCGACAACAAACTTTGTTCCATTCTCATTACAGATTTTCACAAGCTCCTCGTACGTGTTTTTGGGCATTGTAGAAGGGATGCTGCCTGCTAGGACAAGGATATCTTCGCTAGTAAGTTCCTTAATCTTACTTTTTAGTGATTCAAAGTTTTCTTCTGTAATGTCAGGTCCTTTTGCATTAATTTCCGTTTCTGTATCAGACTTTACTTTGACATTGATTCTTGTATCTTCTTTCACTCTTACAAACTCTGTCTTGATTTCCTGGGTTTGCAAGAATTTCTCGATATAATCACCGGTAAAGCCGCCGATAAACCCAAGCGCCTTGCTGTTTACACCGACCCTTTTAAGGACCTGGGAAACATTGATTCCTTTACCCCCGGGGAATTTCGTTTCTTTTTTTGTTCGATTTAATTCACCTATACGTACTTGATCTAGTTCCACGATATAATCGAGGGATGGGTTAAGCGTTAAAGTGTAAATCATGAAGGTACCACCTCTATTTTCGTTTTACTGGTAAATTGCTCTTTCGTTTCTTTGTCGACCTCGTTGGTGATAATAGTAGCCGAGTGTAGATCTGCTATTTTAGCAAACGCTATTTCCGAGAACTTCGATTCGTCAGCCACGACATATGCCTCACGGGATAATGAAATAGCCAGTTGTTTAATCATGGCTTCTTCTTGATCGGGAGTGGTATAGCCGAATTGCGGGTGAATACCATTTACCCCCATAAAACATTTATCAAAACGGTATTGTTCCAAACTTTCCAATGCCCCGCGGCCGATGATGGCTTTGGTTACAGGCTTTGCATAACCGCCGAGTACATATGTCTTAATGTTCCTTTCAAGAAGTTCATTTAAATGCATTAGTCCATTGGTAACAACGACGATATTCGTTGGAAGGAAGGGAATGATTTCAAAAATCGTTGAACCAGCATCTAAATAGATACAATCTCCTTCTTCGACAAAACCTCCAGCATATTGAGCGATTTGACGTTTTGCTTGAAGGTTTTTGGAGGATTTCTCTACCATGCTTGGTTCCTGCAGTTTCCCTTGCAGCCTTGCTGCTCCGCCATGTACCCTTTTCAAGAACTTTGACTGTTCTAACTGAATTAAATCGCGACGGATTGTAGACTCAGAAGAATGTGTTAATTCCACAAGTTCTTGAAGCTTAACCGTATTCTTATTCTTTAAAGCTTCTAATATTATTTGATGGCGTTCAGGTTCTAACAAACTACCGCCTCCTAAAAACGCTTTCATAATTATTTCACTAGCTATATTCTACTTCTAAAAACATTAAAATTCAATCAAAATCTATCAAAACCAATCTTTAACAATCAAAAACGTTCACATGAAGGACAAAAAAATCGGGCGGTGTCAGGCACCACCCGATTTTTGTCGGATTTTAGCGAATTGTTTTTAGAGCTCCGCTCCATTGGTTTACTTCGTCTAGCATTGCGTTAACGTTTGTTAGGTGAAGTTCAGCTGGTTTGAAGACTGAACCGTTTTCGAAGTCTGTGAATAAAGATAATGTCGGATGAGTACGAACGTCCGCTACTTTTAATTCACCTAAAATGCCGCGTAAGTGTTCAGCTGCACGGGCACCGCCAGTTGAACCGTAGCTTACGATACCAGCTGCTTTATTGTTCCAAGCTTCACGTGCTAGATCAAGCGCGTTTTTAAGTGCTCCTGTAATACTGTGGTTGTATTCCTGAACGATGAATACAAAGCCGTCTAGGCTAGCAAGCTTTTCATTCCAAGCAGCAATTCCAGGTGCATCTGCTTCCCCTAAGAATGGTAATTTGAAGTCTGCAATATCAACGATTTCATAATCTGCGTCGCCGCGTTTGTCAGCAATTCCTTTTACCCATTCCCCTACTTGAGGGCTTACACGTCCTTGACGTGTACTTCCTAAAATAATCCCGATTTTTAATTTAGAGTTTGTCATTGTCTCTTCCTCCTTATTTGTATTACCAAATAGCCTATCTAAGAAGCCCATTTGTTTGCACCACCTATGTGTTTTATCTGTGAGATATTTACATTTCGATATTCTTGAATTAAAATATATTTAATTCGAGATAATCTTATTATAACGAATTTATATTGTCAAGAGTATTGCTTCATACTAAAGCTAAGATATTAATTGAATCGAAAGGAATGATGGAGATGGAGGGTTTTCACCAAGAACCAAATATATATGTAGGCGAAGTTAGTATTAAGGTAAAAAACTTAGAAAAGTCATTAGCCTTTTATAAAGAAATGATTGGTTTTCAAGTATTGAAAAAAACAGACCAGAAAGCGGTTTTAACGACAAACGGAAAGACTGCCTTATTAACTCTGGAGCAGCCTGAAAACGTGATTTCAAAACCGGAACGCACAGCTGGTTTATATCACTTTGCGATTTTACTGCCAACACGTGCCGATTTATCTGTGTTTTTACGTCATATTGTTCAAAAAGGTTATCCGCTAGGAGCCGCTGATCATTATGTAAGTGAAGCCTTATACTTGAACGACCCGGATGGGAATGGTATCGAAGTATATCGGGACCGCCCTTCGAAGGAATGGACCTGGAAAAATGGTTTAGTTGATATGGCAACAGAACAATTAGACGGAAATGGCATTCTTGCTGAAAGTGATGCAGTGTGGACCGGACTGCCTGCTGGAACATTGATGGGCCATATTCATCTTCATGTTGGGGATCTAAAAAAAGCAGAGGAATTTTATACTAGAGGCCTTGGATTTGAGATCGTGAGTTATTATCCGCAGGCTGTTTTCCTTTCAACCGGCAAGTATCACCACCATATTGCAATCAACACTTGGCAGGGGGCAGGAGCACCAACGCCTCCAGAGAATAGTGTTGGTTTAAGCTGGTATACACTAGTCTTTCCTAGTGAAACGGAAAGGGATAACGCGGTAAAACAGCTGCAGCAAGTAGGGGCTCCTATAAGAAATGAAGAAGGTCATATTGAAACAAAGGATCCTTCCGGGAATCGAATTCGCTTATTGATTTAACCAAGAAGACTTAAGGAACCACTTTGATTAGATTACGAATGGATTTTGGTCACATGGGAAGCCATGTGACCTTTTTGCTTAGAAAGTACATAAGTTTTCTTCAATGAAAAAATAGAAGATTCCTTTTTGAATACAAGAATTTCATGAAAGAAGTTAGCACATCATATAGGAAAGGAAAGGTTTTCAAAAATATCCATTTACATTTAAAAATCATTTTGGTAGTATAACTAATGGTCAGACGACTAACATCTTTTGTAAGCACTTACTTAGAATAAATACATCAGAGGTGGCAGTATGAATTTTTTATGGGGAATTTTAGGAATGGCAGTTGTATTAGGGATTGCACTTCTCCTTTCAAGTAACAGAAAGTCTATCAATTATAGAACAATTCTAGGCGGTTTATTAATACAGACTACCTTTGCTTTTATCGTATTAAAGTGGGAAGCTGGAAGAACAGCTTTAAATTGGTTCTCGATGAGGGTCCAGGATATTATTAATTATGCCAATGAAGGGACGGCCTTTTTATTTGGCCCGATTGCTGATTCAGCAAACTTTGGATTTGTTTTTGCCTTTCAAGTGTTAACGATTATTATTTTCTTCTCTGCGCTCATTTCGGTATTATATTATCTGGGAATTATGCAATGGTTTATTAAGATAATCGGCGGCGGTCTTGCGAAGTTTTTAGGGACAAGTCAAGCAGAGTCGATGTCAGCAGCAGCCAATATTTTCGTTGGGCAAACTGAAGCGCCGCTTGTCATCAAGCCATATATCGCTAGAATGACACAGTCAGAATTGTTCGCTGTAATGGTCGGTGGTCTTGCATCCGTTGCGGGTTCTGTATTGGTGGGCTATGCTTTATTAGGTGTACCGCTTGAATACTTGCTTGCTGCAAGCTTTATGGCGGCGCCGGCAGGGTTAGTTATGGCTAAGATCATGCTGCCAGAAACAGAACAAGTTCAACTTGGTGAAGAATTTAAAATGGAAAAGGATGAAGAAACCGTCAATGTGATTGATGCGGCTGCCCGCGGAGCTGGTGATGGTTTAATGTTAGCACTTAACGTTGGAGCGATGCTCTTAGCATTTATCGCATTAATAGCGTTAATAAACGGAATTCTTGGCGGTATTGGCAGCATTTTTGGGTATGAATCATTAACCCTGGAAGGAATTTTAGGTATCATGTTTTCACCCCTGGCGTTTACGATCGGCGTGCCATGGGCAGAGGCAGTTGAAGCAGGAAGTTTTATCGGACAAAAGCTTGTATTAAACGAATTTGTTGCTTATTCTTCCTTTGCTCCAGAAATCGAAAACCTATCTGGTAAAACGGTGGCCGTTGTAAGTTTTGCTCTTTGCGGCTTTGCGAACTTAAGCTCAATGGCTATCCTTTTAGGTGGTTTAGGCGGAATGGCTCCAAACCGCCGTCCTGACATTGCACGATTAGGCCTTAAAGCGGTGGCTGCAGGAATGTTAGCTTCCCTGCTAAGTGCAGCCATTGCAGGGATGTTTATTTAAATTTTTAAACTGACACGGTGAAGAATTATTTCACCGTGTTTTTTTTGAATAAAAACAGAGTTTTTCTAGTTTTTCGATAAAAAGATAGTCTTGTAAATAGTAAAAAAGTCACTGAAAATATTTAGTATAGCGGAATAAAAATTGTTGTCTTAAGAAGGATTTTGTCAAAAGTGACATCGTTCTTTTTAGGACGTCGATAAATAATTGATAATAATGGCGAAAAGTAGTTATTATGTCTAATTATCGCAATGGAAATTTACTACCAAATAACTATTTATTCTGAATTTTTAATATGTTAGGATAACCCTTGCAACTGAAAAAGCGAGGGGGAATAGAAATTGAAAAAGAGAAAACTATTATCCATTCTATCAACTGGTGCTTTGGCACTGTCACTTTTCAATCCGTTTGCGGCAGCCAGCTCAAAAGTAGAAGCAAAAGCAACACCCAATTGGGATATAGAACGCTACGGCGACCGTGTAGACATTGACGGTCATCTTAACCAATTATCAAAAGACACTACATACTTAAAGCAGGCTGAAAAGAAGATTGAGGAACAAGCTGCAGAAATTAACTTTAATGAGGCTGAATCATCAGCTAGTACCTCTAACGAGAGTACATTTACATATGATGGGGGAACTAAGTACTTTTTAAATAGAAATTTAAAATTTAAAACATTTACTCTTCGCAGTGTGGGTGAAAACGTAGAGATTTGGGTAGCCAATGATTTAGCTTTCCCAGCAGGTGACGCACGCCCAGCGCATGTTGTGACACAGGAACAAGTTGATAAACTCCGGGATGAGTTCGATTCTAATATTTATCCGAAAGCTACTGAATTCTTTGGAACTCCTGATGTTCATGATGGATCAAAGTCTCCGCTTGCCGGAAGAAATGTTCCTGCCGGCTATTATGAGGGCAGTGATAAAATCATTATGTTAGTTGATAATATCCAGGATGCTAACTATACGGACCCAACTTATCCATTCTTTGTTGCCGGTTTTTACTGGCAAACGTTAGAGAACTACATTGATAGAAACATTATTACAATCGATACCAACAGCTGGGAAACACGGTTGGAGTCTACTTTCTTTGGAACAACCATTCATGAATTGCAGCACTTAATTCATGCTGATAATGACAGCTCTGAAGAAACGTGGCTGAACGAAGGGATGTCGACGTTCTCTGAATATCTGGGCGGATATGGTCATGATGACCGTTCGATTAACTTTTATTTAGATCATCCTGAAAACTCATTAGTTAACTGGGATGAGCATGTTGGTGCAACAACAGGACCGGAAACCATTGCAGACTATGGACAAGTATATTTATTTACACTGTATATGAATGATAAATTTGGCCGCGAGTTTATTCGTGACCTTGCGTTAAATGGAAAACAGGGACTTAATAGTGTTAATGAAGTATTAAAAGCACATGGTTCCACGTTAGATTTCACCAAGCTTTATCAAAACTTTATTACCGCTTTGACGTTAGATAGCGATCGTATTGGAAATGGCGTCTATAACTTTGACAGTATTAATCTTCGTGACCTTGCTGTTGATAACGAGGGAACGAAACGAGGTAAGACAGTTGATTATGAAAAAGCAGTAACGTATGAAAAAGAAGGCGTTCCAGCATGGGGCGGAGACTTTAAAGAATTAGATTTCCAAGAGAAGATTAGAAATATTGCTTTTGATGGTGTAGATTTCTTACCGACTTTGTGGAAATCAGTGGCAGATCCAACTGATTCAGCTAATCAGGTATTATGGGGTAATTCTGGAGATGAAGCCGATAATGCAATCATCTTAGAAGCGGATCTTTCTAATGCTCAAAGTGCAACGTTAAATTTTGATAATTATCTTGATATTGAAGAGCAATGGGACTTTGGGGTTGTCCAAGTTTCAACAGATGGCGGCGAGACATGGAAGAGCTTAGCTAATGAGAATACTCGTAGTGATATAGTTGAAGAAGGATATCCAAAGATTAAAGAAAATCTTCCTGGATTTACAGGAAACATAAAGGCATGGCAGGAAGAATCTTTTGACCTAAGTGAATATGCAGGTCAAAAAGTACTTGTGTCCTTCCGCTATTTAACCGACTGGGGTCATACAGATGGCGGCTGGTTCATTGATAATATTGAAATTCCGGAAATCGGTTATAGCAACGACGGCAGCTCCACAGATGGGTTTATGTCACCTCAAGAAATAGCAGGTCAATACGTTGATTACACAGTGACTTTTATCAATGAAAAATTGGTGGGTAATAAAAACGGCCAAAAAGCCAATTACAAGGTCATTACCGTTGATCCATTTAATGTCACCGAGGAAGATGCCCTGACGTTAAGGCAGTTGTTCCAAAATGGCAAGAACTATATGATTACATCCTATGCTGCACCTGCAGATGATAAAAATCCAGTTGATTTTTCTTATGAGGTACAGTTAAAAAAGCCAAATCCAAAAAAGAGATAAGATGAAAAAACACCTCCTGAATATAGATTCAGGGGGTGTTTTTCTAGGTTCGTATTTACTTAAAGATTAATACTTTACCAACTGTACCATCTGCACTTTCACCAACAACACGGAATTTTAATCCGTATTTTGGAACGTTACGTCCTGCGTCAACCAGACCTGGGTTACTATAGTCAGCACTGTCGTTAAATAACGAGTTTCGCTGTGTAAAGTTGTCTGTCATTGTAAATTGGCCTGGGTAATTTAAGAACATTTTTTCAGTTTTATTTAAACCGAATGCAGCATCATGCACTTGGTAACGAGTAGAGGCAAGTGCTTTGTCACTCCAAGAAAGAGTATGCTGGTCAGCATCTACAACTCCTAGGAAACCATCACCAGGATGTACACCAGTCCAGTTGTCGCCATACGTTTCATCTACATACCAAACCACTAAACCTTTATCATAGCTCATTAGACTTGCCCCACGGCGGATATTCTTTAACCCTTCATCAACGCCGTTGTGCGATCTCCATTCTAATAGATAATAGTGAGTAGCAGTAGTTTTACCATCATGCTTAGCAAAACCATTTAATTCAAACTTAGGATCTCCTTCAGCTCCGTCAGAGAATACCTCACTTCCATCGGCTGTTACCTTAATGTTATCCACAAAGAAGCCCTCTAAATTTGCTCCCCAGTCAGACATAGAGCGGAATTGAAGCTGAATTTCCTGTCCAGCGTACGCACTTAAGTCAATCGTTTCGTGGATCCATCCATTACTTGAACCAGTGTAACCTGGTAAGTTCGCTTTAATTGCATCATAGCCATCTTCAACAATATCGTCTCTCGTATTTGGAGTTGATAGAGACTTCCAATTTTCTCCGCCATCAGTTGATACCTGAACCATTGCAAAATCCCATTGTTCTTCAATGTTATACCAAGCATCAAAATCAAGTGTTGCTTTAGTTGCACCTGTTAAGTCAATAGTTGTTACCATCTTATGATCTACTTCATCGCCTTTGCCGCCATGATACTCAAAATCACCTTCTGTAGGAGTATTGATTACTGTCACTTTTTTAGGCAAATCAATTCTTACTGCGTCATTATTTTTGCCCTTGGAGTTTGCTTGGTCAAGAAGTACTTCTGTACCAGTTTTAGTTACATCAGCAGCATTAAGGGTTGTTCCTGTCAACCAGTTGCTTCCTGGCATAGAAGCCTGTAAAAATTCCCTTGCATATGGGCTAAATCCAGTTGGTTCTGTTCCAGGAACATCACCAGCCCAGCTGCCGCTTGACATAATCGACCAGTAAGCAACCGCTTCACCAGCACCACTGTAAACAGTGTCATACTCATCAGGAAGGCCTAAATCGTGACCATATTCATGCGCGAACACACCTGCAGCACCGTCTGCCGGTTCAATGGTGTAGTCATATGCTGCCAAAGTTCCACCCCAGTAAGGTACTTCTGCGGTAGTATTAGGGAGTTGCGTTGGCGCGACAAGACTTGAACGATGTGACCAAATCGCATCTGCACCTAAGGCACCACCGCCCGCTTCTTCACCGACACTAGAATGAACAACCATTAAGTGGTCGATCAGTCCATCTGGTTCACGAAGATTTCCATCGCCATCTAAGTCATAACGGTCTTCTTGGTCATATTTGCTAAGATCAACATTTTCATCTGCAGCAACGGCATTTAGGGCCTCGGTTACAAGACCACGTGCATCTTTATCATTATCATTGGAATTATTACCACCATATGCTGCAGCTGGTTTAGATGCCATATACCATCCTGCAACTTCTCCACTGATAGTATAACTTCCGCCTGATTGCTCTTCATAATATTGTTTAACAGAGAGTAACTCTTCTCCATTTGGACCTGAATAACCATCATCACCGAAAATCATATCTTCATAATGTTCTTTGAGGTACTCGTCATAGTACATATCTGTTTCACCTGATGTAATATTCGTAGCTGGAGCATCAGGATATTCTATAAGTAACACCAGGACATTATCTTGTCTCTGTCCTCCATTCCATGATTCCTCTTGAACAGACTCAACAGTGTTTTTCTTGGCTTGCCCTAGTTTATTTCCTTTTCCATTAACTAAACCAGTATTTGCTAGTTTATCTTTTAAAGCACTTTCTATTTGCTTTTTATTTTTTTGCAGTTCGCCACTTTCTTCTTTTGAAGCGCCGGCTGCTTTATTTTTTAAGAACTTTTGAAGCGCTTTCTCTGACTCTGCCTGAGTTGCGCCTTTAGCAATCGTTCCGTTCTTCTTAAGCATTTCTATTAATCTCTCGTCGTTTGCAATACCCAGGTCTACTGGTGAACCGTAGGAAGCAAGTTTTGAACTAAAATCAGTAGCTTTTACGCTAGGCGGTGTTGCAGCAACATTTAACATCCCTAGTCCTAGAGATAGCGCCAGGGCGGCTGAAGCGATTTTTTTCTTCTTCATAAAGATCCTCCTTTTATTTTTGTTCAATAATTTCTTTTCTCCCCAAAAAAGACTAATAGAACAAATTCTCTATGTACTAGACCCCTCCTTAAGTCACGTCCTAATCTACTATTCTTAAAATAATTAGGGACTCTAAGAAAATAGTAGTGTAAATTGATAATAAATCCCTAATTGAAAATTGTAAATATTAAAATAATTAAACGCAAAAATAGTGATAATATACCTAAAAATGACAACGATATATGCAGTATTTTGGCACTATTTGACAAAGTGCATCATTAACATTCTTCATACGAAAGGCTTAGGAGGAGAAATAAAAAAGACTCCAGTATACTACCGGAGTCTTACAGTTCTAGCGTAATAGTTTTGTAATAACGGAGTTTGTCAGATTTGGCACGATTTCAAGAGAGTAGGTCATTTCCATTCGCTCCAATTTTTTGTGAGCATCTAGCCCATATGGTCCAATGTTAATGACCGGAACATTGATATCGCGAATATCTTGATATTCAACAAAATGCTTTGTACCCCAGCCAGGATTATTTCTTGAAACAGCATTGATTCCTTCTTCATCATCACTTAAAGCGACAAAACTCATATCCGAAATATAAGGGAAAAAGTTTCGAGTAACAATCGGATGCTGGTATACAGGTTGAATTTCTTCAACTGCCTCGTCTAAAGCTTGAATTAACTTCATTTCATTATCATTCTTCCCGGATAATTCAATTCTTGGTGAATATAACGAAGAATAAAACAGAATCATTGCCGGGTTTTTATCCTTCATCCATTTCCATGCTTCCTCTACGACTCTAGCAGCAAACATGCGTGTATCTAATTCGGTATTCTTTAACAGTGTTTGTTTAAATTCATCCATATGGGTAACAAATTTGTCCCCGTTTTCAGCGATTAATTGCTGTTCCATTTCTTCATACGTAAACACGCGAGGCTTCCAAGTGACCCCAACAAAAGGTTCTCCACTCCGTTCAGAATATTGCTTATACCTTTCAGCAAACGTTTGAAGTGCATTGTCAAAGGCAATATGTGCTTGTTCTTTTAATAGCTCAAGGACATCCTTTGGCGACCAGGAATGGATAAAGAAATTATAATAAACATAGGCAGACAAAGCCGTTTGAACAGTATATGACGGCTTTAAATCGGTTTGTTTTAACGAAACTGGCGGTACTGTCGTTTCCCCCAAGGCTTCGTTGCAAAGCTCGGGATTATAATTAATCTGTTTTGTCAGCTCTGCCGCGAGAAAGTTTGGATCTAGTCCTTCAAACGCAGATCCAACATGGGTTTCTGCCCCAGTTATGAAAAAGGACGGGAGCAGCTTTCCGACCGTTCCTTTATAGATATAGCGGTTTTCGTCCCCTTCATATCTTGGTGAAACAAAATCGGCATTTATGGCAGCAACGTAGTCAAAATCGTGTTCTTCCTTCCACTGTTTTAACGTCTTCAGGGCAGAAAGTACGCCGTGTGAACTGTCCTCTTCATCACATTCTGATAAGAAAACTAGATTTCCGTCCAATTCTTCTGGATGTTCAGAATAATAGTTTAGGAGATATAGATTACTGGCAACCCCGCTTTTCATATCCAGAACGCCACGGCCAAACAGCCAATCCCCAGAATCTAAATGATTTTTAGCAGATAAAGGAAGTTCTTCCCCTTTTAAAGCTTGCATCAGTTCATCTGGGTCACAGGCCTTCTCTTTTAAGTGGGTATAATCTTCAATTCCGACCGTATCCATATGTCCCATGAGGATCACCGTGCGGTTGCTATTCCCTTTCGTTCCCTTTACAAAGGCCAGAACATTGTATCGTTCATGGTCGTCACTTAGGGTTTGCTCTAGAGTTAAGTGCTTTGGATTTTGGTTAAAATATGGAAACGAAGAAAGTAAAGTATAAAGAGAATGGGCAATGACTTTTTCTCCATTTGTGTTAACAATACTTTCAATCTTTACAAGTTGTTTCGTAAAGGCTAACACATCTTCACGACATTGCAGCATGGTGTTTTCCCCTTTTTCTAGTAAATTGGTATTTTAGAAAAATGTATCTCAAAGGTGAAAAGCCCGTCAAGTCTTTTAAATTGGTTTAAAATTCCTGTGAAATATTATTGCATTTGTTTGTATATTTATTTATACTTGGAATTGTTTCGTCATACTAAATACAAAATCCTCATCTTATAAAGCGTTAGATGGGGTAGAGGTCGCGGTTTATATTAGTATCCTATTGGAGATTCAGTGAAATCTATGAAAATAGGAAAAAGGATAAATCGCCGAAGCTTTTGGAATCACTGTTTTCAGAGAGCTGGGGCTGTACTCGAAAGGGGCAGAACTGTCACAATTCCTTTGAATTGTGGAGAACTATCTTCACCAATGCTTTATGATGAGGGTGTAACGGACACCGTCATATTCAAATTGGCGGTGTTTTTTTATTTTCAAAAGGGGAGGATATACAAATGAAAAAGATATCTTTGATTTTCGTAGCAGCTATGATGCTAATCTTATCTGCCTGCGGAACGGAACAAAGCAGTGAAAAAGAGGCAAAAGCAAGTAATTCAGAGTACCCGCTAATTAACGAAGGGAAATTAACCTTTGCGATGACGGGGCAATACCCGCCGTTAAACTTTAAAAAAGACGGTAAATTAGACGGTTTTGAAGTAGAAATCGGGAATGAAATTGCCAAAAGAATCGGCCTTGAACCAAACCCGGTTACAAATCAGTGGGAAACGATGATTCAAGGACTTAAAGCCAAAAAATATGATGTCATTATCGGAAGCATGACTGCTACTGAAGAACGTGATAAGCAGGTTGATTTTACAGAACCCTACTATCTGTCAGGTGCACAAATTTTTGTAGCGGCTGATAATAGTGAAATTACCTCTAAAGATGATTTAAAAGACAAAACCGTCGGCGTAATCCAATCAAGTACATGGCAGGATATGGCGGAAGAGCTATCTGATAATGTTAAAGGCTATCCTTTAGACATTAATGCGCTTCAAGACTTAGAATTAGGCCGTATTGATGCGGTTATTACCGATAAAATCGTAGGTGTAAATGCACAAAACGAAAAAGGTCTTAAAATTAAACCAGTAGATGATCTTCTGAACGAAGACCGAATCAGCGTTGCAGTTGCAGAAGGCAACAAAGAGCTTGTAGATCAAATCAACGAAGCTATTCAATCCATGATTGATGATGGAACATACGAAGAAATCAGTATGAAATGGTTTAATGCCAACATGCTAGAGAAATAAAGGTATAACCAGTACAGGCTCTCTATTTTGAGAGTCTGTGCTCTATAAAAAGGAGGTACCCGTCATCGTGGTTTTTTTGCAGAATATTTCCGGAATCCTAAGCGAACATGGAATAGCTTTTTTAAAAGCTTCCTGGATGACGATTTCGATAACAGCCGTCTCACTTTTAATTGCGACCATCATTGGAATTGTTTTTGCAGGTTTTAAAATCTCCTCTATTAAACTCCTCAATCGTATTGCCGATTTTTATATTGGTATTATTCGTGGAACTCCATTGATTGTCCAAATTATGTTTTTATACTATGGAATTGCGAACTTTGTGATGTTAGACAGTTTTACGGCAGGGGCGCTTGCCCTAGGAATTCATACAGGGGCTTATATTGCGGAGATTTTCCGTGGTGCTGTCCAATCAATCGATAAGGGGCAGATGGAAGCAGCCCGATCTTTAGGAATGTCATATTCACTTTCTATGAGAAGAATCATTTTCCCGCAGGCATTCAAACGGTCAATTCCATCTTTAGCGAACCAGTTTATCATTGGCTTAAAAGATTCATCGCTAGTGGCGTATATTGCTGTAACAGATTTATACAATACGGCATTGAGTGTTCAGGGTGAAAACTATATGCCTTTTGAAACTTACTTTGTCGTGGGTCTCTATTATTTAGTCATTGTTATCATCTTTACTAAGTTTTCCAATATGATTGAGAAAAAGTTGGATGTTAGTAAACCGAAGGAGGTTCGGGCTGCATGATTGAAGTAAAAAAACTATCAAAATCCTTTGGTTCATTACAAGTATTAAAAAATATTGATTTGAAGATTAATGAGCAGGAAGTGGTAGTGTTAATCGGTGCAAGTGGATCTGGAAAAAGTACTCTGCTTCGCTGTCTTAACTTTCTAGAAACGGCTGAGAATGGTGATATTATCATTGACTCAGAGGAAATTAACATAAAGAAGACTGATTTGAACAAGGTAAGGGAAAAGGTAGGAATGGTGTTCCAGCATTTTAACCTTTTCCCACATAAAACGGTCATAGAAAATATTATTGAGGCACCGATGTATGTTCGAAAACAAACGAAGGAAGCGGCGAGCTCG
Organism: Neobacillus sp. Marseille-Q6967; assembly: GCF_946151075.1. Lineage (GTDB taxonomy): Bacteria > Bacillota > Bacilli > Bacillales > Cytobacillaceae > Neobacillus. The sequence goes on from NZ_CAMGZB010000001.1 coordinate 1,136,721, forward strand.
AAAGCCTTGGAGCTCCTAAAAAAAGTAGGTTTAGATGACAAGGCTAACTATTATCCTGACCATCTATCCGGAGGACAAAAACAGCGTGTCGCCATTGCCCGCGCTCTAGCGATGGAGCCAAAGGTAATGTTGTTTGATGAGCCGACATCGGCACTAGACCCGGAACTAGTCGGTGAGGTTTTACAGGTAATGAAAGATCTCGCTCGTGAAGGAATGACAATGGTGATTGTGACGCATGAAATGGGGTTTGCCCGTGAAGTAGCGGACAGAGTGGTTATGCTGGCAGATGGCAATATCATAGAAGAAGGTCATCCAAGTGAGATCTTTGTTAACCCAAAACATGAGCGGACTCAAAAATTTTTAAATCAAATAGTTTAAAAAATCCCTGTAAGGGGCTGCTGACAATCTTTGTCAATAGCCCCAGTAAAGGGATTTTTTTTATTTAAATTCCGGCCATTTTTAATTTTTACCATTGATAAAAATAAATAGATAAATGGTAGAATAGAATTATGTTATTTGGAAATTTCTCTTTAATATAGTTCTTTCGACTCAATGTTCACTACTAAATATGTTTAAATTGGGGGTAATATGAAAAAATTAAAGCCTCTTCTGATAATAGCTGCTTTCATTTTTATTTGGATTTATATTGGCTGGCGCACATTTTTTACATTGCCATCTGGTATAGGATTAATCCCTGGTATTTTACTCTTAGGTTCAGAAATTATTTTGGCACTACAGAGCACTATCTTCTATTTTCTTATCATTAAACCAAATAACAGAAAACCGCCAGTTTCAATGACTAAGCTAGATTATTCTGTAGATATATTTGTTGCAACATACAATGAGCCGATAGATATTATAAGACGGACAGTCATAGCTTGTAAAAACTTAAACTACAATAAAGAACAGTTGTCCATATGGGTCTGCGATGATGGACGCAGAAAAGTAGTAAAGGAAATGGCAGACTCACTGGGAGTAGGCTATATCATCCGAGAAAATAACAAGGATGCGAAGGCAGGTAATCTAAATAATGCATTAAGTCAAACTAAAGCTGACTTGATTGTAACAATTGATGCGGATATGGTGCTTAAACCAAACTTCCTGCTAAATACTATAGGATATTTCTTTGATGAGAAGGTGGCCTTTGTTCAAACCCCTCAATCTTTTTTTAATGAAGATATTTATCAATATAATTTAATGCTAAATAAACGGATTCCAAATGAGCAAGATTTCTTTATGAGGTTAATACAGCCGGGAAGGGACCGATTTAATGCAGCAATTTATATTGGTTCCAATACCATTTTTAAAAGAAGTGCTTTAGAGGCAATCGGCGGCTTTGCAACTGGGACGATAACGGAAGACCTGGCAACAGGTATGCTTATTCAGGCAAAAGGCTATACAACAGTTTATCATAACGAAGTATTAGCACAGGGCTTGGCAGCAGAATCATTGACCGATTTTATCAGCCAGCGAAAACGGTGGGCCCGTGGCACGATACAAACCATAAGAAAGTGGAATCCCTTAACCTTAAAAGGTTTAACTCCTATTCAACGCCTATTATATGTCAGTTCTCTGATATATTGGTATTTTGGGATTTTTAGATTGATATTTATTCTCGCACCAATTTTTTATTTAATTACTGGCATTCCCTCGTTACACGCAAGTATTCAAGGAATTTTAATTTTTTGGCTCCCTTACTTTTTACTTACAGGAGTTGTAGAAAAAACACATTTTGATAAAAAAGCCAAAAGATTTTGGAGTAATATTTACGAAACCTCCGTCGCCCCCTTTTTAGCCTTAGCCGTTATTGTTGAAACGTTAACAAGAGGTAATGTTGTTTTTAAAGTGACACCAAAAGGGGTCATCTCTAGTAAGGCAATAGTTAATGTTCCTTTCATTATTCCACAGCTTGTGTTACTGGGGTTGAGCATGATTGGAATTATTATGGGAGTAATGGATATAACTAGGGAATCTAATACCGGTGTCCTTATTAATATGATTTGGCTGATATACAATTTAGCCACAATTATTCCAGTGGTCCTATTAGGAAGGGAACGACCGAAGCTAAGAAAGGCCGAGCGTTTTAAACGGAATTATGATGTTAAGTTGACTAATGACTCTGGAGGAAAATCCATTTTTCTTTCCACAATCGATATTAGTGAAACGGGATGCAGCTTGTTTTTGAACAGGTTACAGTCCCTGTCGAAAAAAGTAGAATTAGAGATTTACGGGGAGTATGCTACCTACCGTTTAAAAGGCTCAATCGTTCATTATGATGTATATCAAAAGGGTTACCAGGCAGGAATTCATTTAGATGCAATGGAAGAGGCGGTATACCAATCATGGATTAAAGAAGTTTATGGGGTGAATCCAGACGAGTCAATGTTTCAGTTTAAGCCAAAAACGGATTTATTAAACTTATTAAATCAGTATTATAGGGCTGCTCGTTTACCTTATAAAAAGAAAGAAAGAACATCACCACGGTTAAAGGCAAACCTGAACTGTCAGATCAGCGCGGTTCCATACGATTCACTTCTTGCGATGAATGAAATGGCTGCTGGTATGGAAGGTGTAGATATTCCATTTAGTGTAGATTACTGCGGTACAAATGCAATCATGAGCGATATTGGACTAAATGGTTGTAAAATCAATATATTTGGCACAAGTTATAATCTAGGTGAGACAATTATCGTTAGGCTCCCTGGCGATCCTAACCATTATTTTGGTGAGGTTGTCCGCGTGGTTAATCGTAAACACCAAATTGAACTTGGTGTAAAGTGGCTGGAAAAGAAAGGCGGACAGGAAATTATCGAAATCATAACTGGTTAATAAGGGGCCCTTTATTAAGGAGGGCCTCTTTATTTTGTAAAGTAAGTAGCAAATGGGCTATACTAACATTAACTTTTTTAGGAATTAACGTAAAAACGATTATTTGAAAGGCAGGAATAGCGATGTCAGAAGCGACTCCCGTAATAAAAAAATTAAATTTTAAAGATCAGGGGCAGCCGGTTTTAATTCTAAATGCTCCTAAATCATATGATGAAACCAAGGCTGGTTTTGAAGGTGAAGTTCATCAGAATCCCGAGTTAGCCGAATATGACTTTGTTCAGGTTTTTGGTACGAGTAATGCAGAGATTCAATCACATGCAAAAAGTGCGGTTAGGCATGTTAAAGAAGATGGTTTACTCTGGCTCTGCTATCCAAAGAAATCTTCTAAGACTTATAAGGGTTCGGATTGCAGCCGTGAAACGGTTATGTACCTGCTTTCTGATGAAGGCTATGAGCCTGTCCGTCAGGTTGCCATTGATGAGGATTGGTCTGCATTACGTTTCCGGAGACCGGAGAAAATAAAAACCATGGTCCGTAGTTTTGCGGTAACTGAAGAAGGCAAAAAAAGAACAGAACAAGAATAGACCCAATAAATTTTGGGTCTATTTTTTATGTTTACAAAGATGTTTACATGTTTACAAACACGTATACTTAATGTGTACAATAACGTTTACTTGTAAACAAAGAGGTATACATGTTGATGTGACGGGATGTATACGGATTTGTCATCATTGTATACAAAACTGTTTACAGTATAAGATCTACACATGAATTTAGTTTAGTATTAAAAACTTTTTAGATGGTTTACCATTAAATTTAAGTGCCTATTCTATTGTTCAAGGATTTAAAAATAATCTACAGCTAGAATTAATTCTATTGTTTTAAATTCACGCATAATCTTTTGAACCGTATTTCCTTTCTTGTAAATTATTGCGCTTTATGATATCTAAATATCGACTGCGGTCATAGCTCCCCTATTCGATATACGTTGGTTACAGAAATCTTAAAAAGTCGATCTAAAATTTTTCGATTACTGAAGAAGGAAAAAAGGCTTCAATCATGAATAATTTAGTTAGGGATATATGTTTACAAAACGGTTTACGAGTATACAAAGATGTGCACTTATTGATTACAATGTTGTTTACAAGTACACGATGATGTATACTTCTTGTTTGCGGAACAGTTTACTTGTAAACAAACCTGTATACACCCGGGTTTAATAATATGTATACAGATTTGTAATCGTTGTAAATGGAAATGTACACAACAATTACATAATGTTTACAATTTTACATCTTCGTTTCTTTTGAGGATCTTGGATTGAAGAATCTAGTAATCTTCTATAACCTTAATACTAGATAACTAGTTACATAACTTCATGGACTATTAAAATAAAAGAATGGAAGGATGACCATTATGACAAATACGAGAATTGCGGCGCTTGATGTCGGAAATGATTCGATTAAGGCTATTTTTGGAGAATTAGAATATGAGGTAAACATCCCCAATATCATTGCTAGGGACGTGGAAGACCGCCCGGTTATTGGGATTGAGGAATTGGATAGTAAAAATCCGTTAGACGGAATTCATATTCGAGTACACTCCCCTGCCCTAAAGGAGAACAATGTTATTTATCGTGTTGGGAACCTCGCCACAAAAAGTGAAAATGCAACCGAGCTTGATCCGGGCAGCAGCAAATCAGAGGAAGACCAAACATTAATTTTATTATTTGCGACTCTTGCCTTGGATGCAGTAAAAGAGGAAAATAGAAAACATTTCCGACAAACGAAAAACGTGATTGATGCCAATTACACACTCGGAACCGGCCTTCCTCTCCGCGAAGTAAAGGAAGGGAAAGACGCAGGCTACCGTTCTAAATTGATTGGTTCAGTCCATCAAGTTGAATTCTTGGTAACCCCTAAGTATCAAGGCATGAAGATTAATATTAAATTTGACGAAGTAAAGGTTTATCCGGAAGGGTTTGCCGCTTATATTAATCTAGTAATGGATAACAGTGGAAAGATTATTAACAAAGACTTGATTGATAAGCGGATTTTAATTCAAGATATCGGGGGGTTATCAACGGATATCGCGGTTATTAAAAACCGCAATGTAGATGACGATAAAGCTCAAGGCTTTAACCTGGGTGTTTCTGAATCACTAGAAATGATTCGCGAAGAAGTTAGAAAGAAACATGGTGTTGAACTAGATAGCCGCCGTGACGTTGTTGAAATTATCACAAAGAAGAATGACCGCAACCATATTATGGTGAAAGGTAGCCGTACAAGCGTTCATGATATTACAGATCGCATTTTATTAGATTTAGCGAAAAAACAATATCGCTTATTACGAAATGTTTGGTCAAAGAACTCACAAACAGAAATCTGCTATTTTGTTGGCGGAGGGGCAACCGTATTAAAGGATTACCTCAAAACATTAAACAACAACTTAGATGGATTTAATATCGATTTCTTTGAAGATGAGAAGGAAAGCATTTGGATGATGGCGAATGCCTATTATAAATTGATTATGGATTATGTTAGAAGAACAGAGAAATTACAACAACCAAAAGTGGACAATAGTAAAAAGCCTGTTACCAATTAATAGGGTGATCATATGAAAAAAGCGGGGTCAATGGAAATTCAGCGGGGTCAGGCGATATCTTTTCGCATCCCCTCTGATACACCTGATCATATAGTAAAACATCTGCAAAAATTAAAGGAAACCGAACGAAGGAATTTTTCGAGCAAAATTGCTGAATTTGTCATGGAAGGTGTCAGCCAATCACAGGCAAAGGAACGCGAAACCGTCACCATCCCCCTTCCTAAAAAATTAACGAAAGCACAACGGGATTGGCTAAAGCATGAGCATTCAGAAGCACTGTTAGGAAATATTATCTATCAACTATTGGCAGATCCCGTGCGGTCGACCTCACTGCTTGCAGCGTTGAATAGTAATTCTCTAGATATTGACGAGGCCTTGTATTTACAAGAGGAAGTGTTTCCTGATCCCCCTGAAATTCATGATTATAAAAAGCATGATTCTAATGTAATCGATGAGTTGGCTACAGCAGTGGATGTAGACGATCTTGATGATGATTTAAATAATTTTGACTGGGAAAATGCAAAGTCAGATGAGCCGACAATCGAAGAGAAGAAAGAATTAGATGTTGATGACCTGCTTGGCGGATTTTTAGCAAATATGAACAAATAACAAAAGGACCCTGTTAACAGGGTCCTTTTGTATCCTCTATTATTGCATCCAAAGCTTAAATAATCCTTCGGAAATTCCAAGATTATACATGTAATAGATTCCAAATACAGTACTGATGCCGCCCGTTACTTGCGTGAGAAATTTGTTCAGGCTTAATTTTTTAGAACTTAACACAAAAGGAATTCCAATTAATGTTGTAAAAAAGAGCATGCCAATGACTGTACCAGCCCCGAAAATGAGAATGTAGACAGCCCCTTCCAATGCGCTGTTAACGGTACTCATGGTTAGTAAAACCATCGCACCGCTGCCTGCAAGACCGTGAACGAAACCGATAAACGTGGATTTGAAGTAAGATACATTTTTAGGATGGTGTTTATGTACTTCCCTATCGTGTTCATGTTTTTGTATATGAAGATTTTTAAAAGAAAGAATGGTGGTGATTCCAAGGTACACAAGCATAATCCCTACCAAAAACTCCAGGGACATCGCCCATTTTTCCGGTATATCACCTTTCATTAAAATTATAATAACCCCAATAATAAATAACGTGGCTGTATGGCCAATGCCCCAGAATACGCCGGCCAATGAGGAACGCCATAATTTTTTACTTTGGGTGGCAATTGTAGAAACCGCAATAACATGGTCCGGCTCAATCGCGTGCTTAATTCCTAAAATGAAACCGATACCCAAAATGGAGAATAAACTTAATTCCATTAATAAGCCTCCTAAACAAGCAATCTTGTTACTAATATTGCTCCATTATAGCACATAAAAAATAAGATAAGTTTGACTTTAATTCATTCGTGACCCATATCAAATTTTTATAAAATTATCTCAAACACTTCCATTGGAAAAGAACCCGCCAAAGTTGACGAGTTCTTTTTAAAAAGGTACTTGTTGTTATACTTTTTGTTCAAACAATTTAACAATTTCAATGACTGTGTTTGTTGCTTTGATCATATTGTCTACGGAAATAAATTCATATTTCCCGTGGAAGTTTTCACCACCGGTAAAGATATTCGGCGTTGGCAGACCCATGTAGGATAGCTGGGAGCCGTCTGTACCGCCGCGAATTGGCTTAATTAAAGGTTTGATATCCAAGTTTTCCATGGCCTGTTGCGCAATCTCAACGATTTCCATCACCGGCTTAATTTTTTCACCCATATTGTAGTACTGGTCATTTAGGTCTAGCTGGATGGTGTCGCTGCCGTATTTTTCATTCAGCTGGCTGACGATTGTTTGGATTTTCTCTTTCCTGGCCTTGAATTTTTCCATGTCATGGTCTCTGATAATATAGTAAAGCTTTGTCTGCTCCACCTCACCATTGAAGGAAATCAGATGATAAAAGCCTTCATATCCCTCCGTGTGCTCAGGTGCTTCTTGAGCTGGCAGTTGGCTATGTAATTCCATGGCAATTTTCATCGAGTTTACCATTTTGTCCTTGGCTGAACCTGGGTGAATATTAGTACCTCTTACTGTGATTTTGGCAGAAGCGGCATTAAAGCTTTCGTACTCTAACTCCCCTAACGGACCGCCGTCAACCGTATAGGCATACTTGGCATTAAACTTCGGAACATCAAATTTATGAGGGCCTCTGCCAATTTCCTCATCCGGCGTGAACGCAACTCTTACCTTACCGTGTTTTATTTCAGGATGCTGGATTAAGTAAGCCATTGCGGTCATGATTTCGGCGATACCAGCCTTGTTGTCCGCCCCCAGTAATGTGGTACCGTCTGTCGTGATTAACGTGTGTCCCTTATATTGCGGCAGGCTCGGGAAATCCTTTGTCGTCATTGTGACAGTTGGATTAAGAGCGATATCATTTCCATCATAGTTTTCGATGACTTGCGGGTTCACATTCTTGCCGGTAAAATCAGTGGCTGTATCAACGTGGGCAAGGAACCCAATTGTAGGTACGTCCTTATCTGTATTAGACGGCAACGTTGCCATCACATAGCCATTTTCGTCAATCGTGACTTCTTCCATCCCAATCTGTTTCAGTTCCTCCACCAGCATGTTCGCCAGCGTTAGCTGCCCCGGCGTCGAAGGGCAAGTCTCATTGGCCTCATTCGACTGCGTATCCACTTTCACATAAGAAGTAAACCTCTCAATAATCTCATTCTTCAACTTTATAACACCCCTTTTAAGGTTTCGTATCTATATGCTAAATATAGCATTTTTGTAAGAAATCTACATCCTTTAGCAGGGAGTAATTAAAGGGTAGGCGTTTACTCTTGGATGGGGTGGATTTACTCTCGTATAGCGGAAAATACTCTCGGATGGGGTGGTTTTACTCTCGGATAGCGGAAAATACTCTCGGATGGGGAGATTTACTCTCGTATAGCGGAAAATACTCTCGGATGGGGAGATTTACTCTCGTATAGCGGAAAATACTCTCGGATGGGGAGATTTACTCTCGTATAGCGGAAAATACTCTCGGATGGGGAGATTTACTCTCGGATAGCGGAAAATACTCTCGGATGGGGTGGATTTATTCTCGGATAGCGGAAAATACTCTCGGATAAGAGAAATTTCCCCCGAAAAAAACTCACTTAAACTGCCTAAAGTCCATTACGTAAACTCTATTTCGAAAGGTACCAATCTTTTTTAGGTCCATACCTTGCAGAATACGTGTGGCGGTATGAATATCCACATGCAGCCACTCCCGACACTCTCGATTCGTAATTGTCCTATTACAAGCCAAAAACCACTCTAGCATTGTCGGCACATGAGCTTTGTTGTTATTCACTCCGCAATATGGACAATGCCAGGTTCTAGGCAGTTTGATCATGCCGATTTTGCCGCAGTCCAGACATCGTACCCCCGGTTGAAAGTCTCCAACAGGAATATGATAAGATTCGGAGATAGGTTTAGGAATATATGGGCGGTGGCATCTTAGAAGTTCATGACAAAGCCAGTGAAACGTCTCTGAATCTAGCTTTTTCGAGTTCTGTGGAAGACTGTTAATAAACGGTGGAATCATGTTTGGAAATAAGAGTTTGGTATTGGCCGGGGGAACGGTGACAATTTGTTTTGGGTAGGCTAAGACTATCGCACCAAAGAGTGGCAAGGTAATATTTCGGGCTTGGAGCCAGGAAGCTAACAGCTCAAGATTTCGCTCCAATTGGACGACGGGACTTTCGTAGGCCTTCCTCTCACCATTTTCCTTGGTTTGAATTAACTGCGGCGGGTCATCCTTAAATTCCAAACTGCCAGCAATGTTCTTTGTTTCAAAAAGGATTCCAAAAGAAGGAGTTAAAAAGGTGTGGTCAATTTGAAAGGTACTGTCCGATGAAAGTGATAAATCGTGGAAAATATTATTTTTAAACGAAAAGGTGTATCGCCTGAAAAGCTCTGCGACCCTTTCCTCCCCGCCAATCCCAGCCTCTATTGATGATTGTTTAGCAGCCAAGACAGGCAGCATAGAATGATGACTCGACAAGCGGGATTGAGCAGCGATTAAACCTTTTAATACAAGTGAATCCGATCGTTCCTTCATATTTCACCTCCATCCGTATCGTAGCACATCCCAGCAGCCGTTAATACGGCGTTCATCAATTTGTAAAAAAATAGTATTGACCACTATTGACCAGTTGAGTCAATTGGGAGTAAACTGCAATTGACCGATGTGGTCAACGAACAAAAAATAAAGAAAGTGGGCTGCTAGTATGTTTTCGAAATTTTTCAACCTAGATAAAGAAAAACAAGACCGAATCGTGAATGCAGCAATGAAAGAGTTTGCCCAGAAAGGATATGATAATGCCTCGACCAATGAAATGGTAAAAGCCGCTGGTATATCAAAGGGATTATTGTTTCATTATTTCCAAAACAAAAAGCAGCTGTTCTTGTTTTTGTATGACTATTTTATAGAAGTATTAACAGAGGAATTTTACAAAAAGATCGACCTGAGTGAGCCTGACTTCTTCCTGCGCATTCAACAGACATCAATGGTGAAATTGGATGTCTTAAAAGTATATCCGGACGTGATGAAGTTCCTTGAAGTCGCTTATATGGAAGAATCGGCCGAAGTAAAGGCGGAATTAGATCAACGAAAAAGGGAATTTACAGAAATCAATTTCAACAAAATTTATGAGGGAATCGACCTATCCAAATTTAAAGACGGCCTCGATATACAAAAGGCATTAAAAATTGTCATCTGGACTTTTGAAAAATTGGGCGAAGAGGCGATGTATAAAGCGAAATTATCCGGTTCCCGCGAAATCGATTATGACCAAGTGTTCAAAGAATCAGAAGAATATACAGAGCTGCTAAAAAGAAGTTTTTATAAATAAAGGGGGCTTCTAGCGATGAATGTAATCGAAATTCATAACCTGACAAAGTCTTATGGAAAGGCAAGAGGTATTACCGACATTAGTTTTAATGTGGAATAGGGTGAAATTTTTGGCTTTATCGGCCCCAATGGTGCCGGAAAATCAACGACCATCCGCACTCTGCTTTCCCTTATCTACCCTGACAGCGGCAGTGCCAAGATTTTTGGAAAGGATTGCATTCAGTTTGCCCCGGAAATAAAAAGGGAAATTGGCTACTTACCTTCCGAGGTATTTTATTATGACAATATGAAGGTAAAGGACCTATTAAACTATTCAGCTAGTTTTTATAAAAAAGACTGCAGGAAAAGAATCAAAGAATTGGCGGAAATCATGGATCTCGACCTCAATAAAAAGATTGACGACCTTTCCTTAGGAAATAAAAAGAAAGTCGGAATTGTTCAGGGGCTGCTGCACTCGCCGAAGTTAATCATTCTTGATGAACCGACTAGCGGTTTAGACCCGTTAATGCAGCAGAAATTCTTTGAATTGCTTGAGGAAGAAAATAAAAAGGGAGCGACGATTCTATTCTCGTCCCACATCCTAAGCGAGGTTCAGCGCCTATGTAACCGTGTCGCCATTATAAAAGAAGGTAACATCGTTACAGTAGAAAAAATTAGTACCCTAAAAGAAAACACCTATAAAAAATTTAAAGTAGAGACAGCGTCACCACTAGAACCAAATCATTTTAACATCAGCGGAGTAAATAAATTGGAAGTGAAGAATAACATCACCACATTCTTGTACAGAGGCAATATTAACGAGGTAATCAAACAACTCGCCAGTATTGAAGTGACGAATCTATGGATTGAAGAGCCGGACCTTGAGGAGATCTTTATGCATTACTACGAAAAGGAGGCGTAACGTTATGAATATATTCATGCATGAATTAAGGGCTTATCGGAAGTCGACGATGATTTGGACCATCTCCTTAATCATGATTGCCGCACTTTTTATGTCGTTTTACCCTTCGTTTTCAAAGGATGCAGAGGAATTTACGAAACTATTAGAAGGATATCCAGAGGCGGTTCGGGCTGCATTTGGAATTAACTTGGATAATTTCTTTTCAATCTTAGGGTTCTATTGCTATGCGTTATCGTTTATAACCCTCTGCGGTGCGATTCAGGCAATGAATATCGGAACCAGCATTGTAAGCAAGGAAGTTCGAGAAAAGACAGCAGACTTTTTATTAACTAAGCCTGTTACCCGTACCACTATTCTAACTGCTAAGCTCCTTGCAGCATTTGTCAGCATCGTGGTGACTAATCTTGTGTATCTGGCTGCTGCCATTCTATTAGCCTATCAGGTCAAAACCGTGGATTTTAGTCTTAACATATTTATTTTGCTTTCTCTTACAGTATTTTTTATTCAATTGATCTTTCTGGCAATTGGAATGATTCTTTCCGTTATCGTACCAAAAATAAAATCCGTTTTGACCGTCAGCCTTGGAACAGTGTTTGCATTCTACTTCCTAGGGATGTTTAGCGCAACAACGGGTGACGAAGCCAAAAGATATATATCGCCGTTTAAATATTTTGATACTGCTTATATCATAGAAAACGCCAGCTTTGAAATGGCCTATTCCTTAACGGGGTTGTCAATCATCATAGTTGCCATCCTGGCCAGTTATATGGTTTACAGAAAAAAGGATATCCACTCTGTGTAGGAAGGAGTATGTGATAGATGAATATTTTTCTAAAAGAAATGAAGTCCCATCGAAACTCGTTGATCATTTGGAGTGTGAGTATGTTTCTAATGGTCGCATCAGGGATGGGGAAATATGTTAGTCTGGCATCCATCGGGCAGCCGATGAATGAGATGCTTGCGGGCATACCCAAATCAGTAAGGGCCATTTTAGGAATTGGGGAGTTTGATATATCAAGTCCTTCAGGATACTATGGGCTTTTGTTTATCTACATGTTATTGCTGGCAACGGTCCATGCGGCGATGCTTGGGGCGACCATTATTGCAAAAGAAGAACGGGATAAGACTACAGAGTTTTTATTCGTTAAGCCCGTTTCACGTACTCATATTATTACGGCAAAGCTAACCGCAGCTTTCATCAATCTCGTGATATTAAATGTCGTGACCTTTCTTTCGTCTATCATCCTTATCGGCAAATATGCCGGTGGCAAAATGCCAGCAGGTGATATCGGGATGATGATGGCCGGAATGTTCATCCTGCAGATGCTATTTATGGTAATCGGAAGCAGCTTGGCTGCAGTAAAAAGGAAGCCGAAGACCGCTGCATCATTGGCGGCAGGAATTCTTTTATTAATGTATATCCTCTCCGTCGCGATTGATTTAAATGGGAAGATTGAACCTTTAAAATACCTTACGCCATTTAAGTATTTTGAAGTGAAAAATGTAATGAACGGCGGATTGGATTCCATTTATTTAATGTTATCAGCAGCAATAATCGCAGTCCTCATCTTCCTCACCTTTCGTTTTTATAAAAAAAGGGATTTGAACGTTTAGGAACAGGCATCATGCTTGTTCCTTCTTTCATTTTTATTCTCTTTAATATAGTGTTAAAATGAAAAAGTTGAATTGGAATAAGGAGGAAAAATACAGATGCAGAACGAAAATCAAGCGTTACCGCCAAAAACATGCAGTATCGAACGCCTAGTAACAATGGAAGCCGATGTTAAAAAAGTATTAGCTGGAGAAAAGACGGCAACTCGCAGAAATGGCCGTTACGCTGACCCTGGCGAAATTATGACGCTGGAAGGCCGCCAGTTTGTCGTGGAGCGTGTTTACTCACAGTCTCTTGGAGAATTAACAGACGATGATGCACGCCGCGAGGGCTACCCTACGGTCGAAGAATATAAGCAGTCGATCCTTTCTTATCACCCTGGAATGCCGTGGCTGCCGCAAATGCGCGTCTGGGTTCATGAATTTCGCGAGGCTAAATAATTTTTAAAAGCATGATTCTTTTCATAGGAATCATGCTTTTTTTGCTATAATATCCTTATTGATAAAGATTTCCATTTAAGGCGGCAGGGGTGCAGAATAAACGATGCAATTCTTAAAAAAATACATAAAGAAGTATTGGAAGTCTTTTAGTTTAGCAGTTTTATTTTTAACCTTTGAGGCAGTCAGTGACTTGCTTATGCCGACTGTCATGGCCAAAATCATTGACGATGGCGTCGCCAAAAGGGATTTGGAATACGTATTTAAAATGGGCGGAGTGATGCTCTTGATTACGTTATTTGGGGCCATCTCTGCCTCAACAAGAAGCGTCCTCGCAAGTATTGTTTCGCAAAGCTTTGGGGCAGAGCTTAGGGCGGATTTATTTAAAAAAATCCAATCCTTGTCCTTCAAAAATATCGACCAATTTGAACGGGCTTCTCTTATTACGAGGCTGACAAATGACGTAACCCAGGTACAGGTCTTTGCTAACGGGTTAATGCGGATTTTTGTAAAAGCCCCTCTCTTGGCCGTCGGAGGCCTGATCATGGCCACACGGCTTGACCTGCACCTTGCAGTTGTCCTTGCTGTAGTTGTTCCGATTGTGGCCATGTTTATCGTTCTAAATATGAAATTAGGATTTCCACGGTTTGCAAAGGTGCAAGAGGCGCTCGACCGGGTGAATCGTGTCATGCGCGAGTATTTGTCTGGTGTGCGGGTTGTAAAGGCATTTAATCGTTTTGATGTTGAAGTGGAGAAATTTAGTCAGGCAAATGAGCAATTTAAAGAACGGTCCGTGTCCGCCGCACGGTTAATGGCTGTGTTCAGCCCGGCGATTATGCTGACCGTCAATCTTGGTATTGTAGCCGTCCTCTGGTTAGGCGGCTTAGGGGTAGAGAACGGCACTACCCAGGTGGGTCATATCATTGCATTTATTAACTATATGACGCAAATTTTATTCTCACTGATGATGATTTCGATGGTATTCAATATGTTTGTCCGGGCAAGGACTTCTGCTGCAAGGATTGGTGAAGTTTTCTCCCTCGAAGATACACAGTCATGGAAAGAGGATCCCGCTGACTCCCCTGCTGAAAAAGGCAGGATTGATTTTGAAGATGTTTCTTTTTCCTATGACGGTGCAGGCGGCGACCCTGTGTTGAAAAAGATTGATTTTACCTGCCTGCCGGGAGAAACCGTTGGAATTATTGGTTCAACCGGTTCAGGGAAAAGCACGCTCGTCGGACTAATCCCCCGCTTTTATGATGTGACTTCCGGGAACATTAAAGTCGATGGCGAAGACGTCCGCAATGTAAATTCCAAAAAACTGCGAGAAAAAATCGCCTTCGTGCCGCAAAAGAACATCTTGTTTACAGGAACCATCGAGGAAAATATAAAATGGGGCAAAGAAGACGCTGGGGAAAAGGAACTTATTGCAGCCGCTGAAATGGCAAGCGCTCATGACTTTATTTCCGCCTCTCCAGAGGGCTTTCAAACTCGTATCGGTCAGGGCGGAGTCAATTTTTCCGGCGGTCAAAAACAACGGCTTGCGATTGCCCGTGCGTTAATTAAAAAACCAGAAATATTAATTTTGGATGATAGTACAAGTGCCGTCGATGTAGCAACAGAAGCTAAAATTAAGGAGAGTTTGAAAAAGTATGCAAAGGGCCTTACCTGTCTGCTAATTGCACAGCGAATTACTTCTATCATAGATACAGATAAAATCATCGTTCTCGATGATGGTGAGATCGTCGGAATTGGAAAACATGAAGAACTAGTCAAGACTTGCAAAGTCTATCAAGAAATCTACCAGTCTCAAGTTGGCAAGGAGGTGCTCTAGATGGCTTCATCAGATTCACGTAATGCACCGCCGCCAATGCCTGGACCCCCGGGGAGACCAGGCGGCTTTGGCCACAACCGGAGAGGACCGGTCGTAAAGCCGAAGAATTTCAAAGAGACAATGAAACGATTATGGTTCTATGTCGCCATGGAAAGGAAAACGCTGGTTATCGTTTTTTTCCTTATCCTTGTCAGCTCGGGGTTGACCTTAATGGCCCCGTTTTTAATAGGTAAAGCTGTTGACGCAATTAATCTTGAAACGGTGGACTTTCACCTCCTTTTGGTGATGATTTACACTCTAGTCGCTGCCTATCTGTTAGATGCTGTCCTGAACTTTTTACAAGGCTGGCTGATGTCGGGTGTTTCCCAACGGATTGTTAAAAGCCTGCGAGATACTCTTTTTAAAAAACTGCAAAAGCTGCCGATTGCCTTTTTTGATAAACGGACTCACGGCGAGCTGATGAGCAGGCTGGCAAATGATATTGATAATGTTAGTAATTCGATTTCACAGTCAATTACTCAGTTAATGTCCGGGGTGATTGTCATTACCGGTTCGTTGGTGATGATGCTGATATTAAGCCCGATTTTAACCCTGGCAAGTCTAGTGACGGTGCCGCTTGTATTTTTGTTAACGAAGACAATCGCTAAAAGAACTTCGGTGCTGTTTAAGGACCAGCAAATTCAACTTGGAAAGTTGAATGGTCAAATTGAAGAGTCCATATCTGGCCTTGAAGTGGTAAAAGCATTTAATCATGAAGAAAAGGTCATCCATGAGTTTGAAGATGTCAATGAAAAGCTCCGTGAGGTCGGCCTTAAGGCGCAAATTTGGGCAGGCTTTTTGATGCCAATCATGAACGTCATCAATAATTTAGGCTTTGCGATTGTGGCGGTTGTCGGCGGGATGCTGGCTGTAAAAGACATCATCACCGTTGGTGCGATTGCCAGCTTTATCACCTATTCCCGGCAGTTTGTCCGGCCGCTCAATGACCTTGCACAAATCTTTAACATACTCCAATCTGGTGTCGCCGGTGCGGAGCGGGTGTTTGAAATTCTCGACGAGCCTGAGGAGACAGAAGATCGGCCGGGAGCAGTAGAGTTAGTGAAGCCAGAAGGACATGTCGTGTTTGAAAATGTAAGTTTTGGTTATCGCGAAGATATACCGATTTTAAAAAATATCAGCTTCGAGGCCAAAATTGGCAGCAGTATAGCACTGGTTGGTCCTACCGGGGCTGGAAAAACGACGATTGTGAATTTACTGACCAGGTTTTATGATGTAACCGGCGGCAGAATTTTACTGGACGGCCATGATATCAGGGAGTATACCCGGAATAGTCTGCGAAGCTGCTTTGGATTTGTTTTGCAGGATACGTACTTGTTTTCCGGTACCATTAAAGAGAATATTAAATATGGAAAGCAGGATGCGACTGATGAGGAAGTGGTGGCAGCCGCCAAAATGGCGAATGCCGATCCGTTTATCAACCGGCTGCCGAACCGTTATGAAACGGTACTCTCCGAAAATGGCGGTAATTTAAGCCAGGGGCAGCGGCAGTTGATTGCGATAGCGAGGGTGATCCTTGCTAAGCCAGCCCTGTTGATACTGGATGAAGCGACGAGCAGTATTGATACTCGTACGGAGCTTCATATTCAGGAGGCGCTGCTCACGTTAATGGAGGGGCGGACAAGTTTTATTATCGCTCACCGCTTAAATACCATCCGCGATGCCGATACCATCATGGTGATCGACAACGGACAAATTATCGAACAAGGAAGCCACGATGCATTAATGGAGCAGAAAGGCAGATATTATCAAATGTTCTTTAATCAATTTAAAAACGTTGAGATTGCAAATTAGATGAAAGAGTTTGGGGCTAATGTGCTTGAGAGAGTGTGCTTTTGATGCCCTCTCTTTTCTTTTGCTTAAAAGTAGTTGGATAGGTAGAATAACATTTGGTTGATTGTTTTTCGATACATATTTTAAAAGGTTATTTTTAGGGAATAATTCTAGTAATTGTTGCGCTCACAGGAGGGTTTATATGGGTATGCAGAAAGAAGCCTCAAGCCGGAAACTGCTTTGGGTTGCTGGAACAGGCTGGATGTTCGATGCAATGGATGTAGGGATGCTTTCCTTTATTATTGCAGCATTAAGCGTCGAATGGAATCTGACAGCACAAGAAATGGGCTGGATTGGCAGTATTCAGTCCATTGGGATGGCTGTTGGTGCTTTAGTTTTTGGATTAATGGCTGACCGGATTGGCCGAAAAAATGTTTTTATCATTACGTTATTACTCTTTTCAATTGGAAGCGGTATTTCCGCTTTCGCTACATCGCTTGCTTTTTTCCTAGTCTTACGATTTTTAATTGGTATGGGTCTTGGCGGTGAGCTGCCGGTTGCCTCAACGCTTGTATCTGAAAGTGTTCCGGCTGAAAAACGTGGAAGTATTGTGGTTTTATTAGAAAGTTTCTGGGCGGTAGGCTGGCTGATTGCTGCTGTTATATCTTACTTTATCATTCCGAAATTTGGCTGGTCTGTGGCCTTGCTTATCAGTGCTGCGCCGGCACTTTATGCGTTATATTTACGGATAGGACTCCCAGATTCTCCCCGATTTGAAGCGGTCAGCCATAGGGAAAAAGTTTCCCTGGCTCAAAGCTTGGCCAGTCTATGGTCGAATGAGTACCGCCGGCAAACGCTAATGCTTTGGATTGTCTGGTTTTGTGTTGTTTTCTCCTATTATGGAATGTTTTTATGGCTTCCAAGTGTAATGGTCATGAAAGGTTTTAGCTTAATTAAAAGCTTTGGATATGTGCTGATTATGACCTTAGCGCAGCTGCCAGGCTATTTTACAGCAGCCTTTTTTATTGAAAAATTTGGCAGGAAATTTGTCCTTACGGTTTACCTGATTGGTACTGCTGTCAGTGCGTATTTATTCGGAAATGCAGATACAACCACGATGTTGATCACCTCTGGAATTTTATTATCTTTCTTTAATTTGGGGGCATGGGGCGGCTTATACGCTTATACACCAGAACAATACCCAACCATCATTCGTGGAACAGGGGCAGGAATGGCTGCATCATTTGGGAGAATTGGAGGAGTGCTGGGGCCGTTATTGGTAGGATACTGGGTGACACAAAAGGTCCCAATTGGCACTATCTTCACCATCTTTTGTATTTCTGTACTCGTAGGGGCTTTTGCTGTTCTAATTTTAGGAAAAGAAACTAAAAATAAAGAATTAGTATAATGTTAAATGCTGAGAGGCTTCCTTTAAGAAGTCTCTTTTTCATTTTTTTAATACAGTATATTTTTAACCCTTTAAAGTGCTAAAATTATTTTTTATGCGAAGTCAGTTGAGAAAAATGTAGTTATTTGTCTTTACAGAATTATATTAAAATAATTCGCTTTTATACTAGACTTATATAAGAATATTTTGTACAATGTTTTCAGAATATTATCTCTTTTGGCAACAATACAACAATTTTGAATGCGGATTTTATACTAGGGGGTATAAACGTGAAAAAGAGAAAATTAACAGGGATTTTTATGTCGCTGATGGTAGCGGCCGGTGTAATCGCAGGGTGCAGTTCTTCTAGTACCGGCGGCGGAGATAAGGATGGCGAAACAATTAAAATTGGCGCTAACCTTGAATTATCCGGAGGGGTTGCTTCATACGGGCAATCCATTGAAGAGGGAATTAAACTTGCAGTCGAAGAAATTAACAAAGAAGGAATCGATGGCAAGAAAATTGAGCTAGTAACATTTGATAATAAGTCTGAAGCAGCTGAAGCAACTAACGGTGCTATTAAGCTGATCAGCCAGGATAAAGTAGCGGCTATCATTGGTGCTGCAACTAGTACCAATACTTTGGCACAGGTTGAAATCGCTCAGAAAAATAAAACTCCAATTTTAACGCCAACAGGAACAAATCCAACGATTACGAATAAAGACGGCGTTTTAAATGACTTTGTTTTCCGTACTTGCTTCATCGATCCATTCCAAGGTACAGTAGCGGCTAACTTCGCTGCTAAAGACCTAAAAGTAAAAAATGCGGCAATCATTATTGATTCTTCAAGTGACTATGCCAAAGGTCTAGCAGCTTCTTTCCAAGAAGCATTCGAAGCTAATGGCGGGAAGATTGTTGCGGAGGAAGCTTACGTAGCAAAAGATACTGATTTTAACGCGATCTTAACAAATATTAAAGCGAAAAACCCAGAGTTCGTTTTCCTTCCTGGTTATTATGAAGAAGTTGGTTTAATTATCAAGCAGGCTCGTGCTCTTGGTCTTGATGTGCCATTCATGGGCGGCGACGGCTGGGATTCTCCTAAGCTAGTAGAAATCGCAGGAAGTGATCCATTAAACAAAACGTATATCACAAACCACTATTCTTCTGGAGATTCAGATGCAAAGGTTCAAGATTTCGTAAAGGCCTTTGAAGCAAAGTATGATGGTAAATCTCCTGATGCCTTCAACGCATTAGGCTACGACTCTGCATACTTCCTTGCTGATGCGATTAAGCGAGCTGGAAGTGCAGACCCTGAAAAGATTCAAAAAGCGCTTGAAGAAACAGACGGACTTTCTTTAGTATCTGGAACATTAACACTTGATGAAAATCATGATCCAATTAAATCCGCTGTAATCCTTGAATACAAAGGCGGCAAGCAGGAATTTAACACAAAGGTAAATCCCTAATTTCATAATTTTATAAAGGAAAAAAGAATAGGGAGAATTGATATCTCCCTATTCTTATTTAGAAAGATATATTCCTAATTTTAGGAGGAGACTTAGACATGGAATTTTTACAGCAGCTTGTTAACGGGGTATCATTGGGCAGTATTTATGCGCTCATTGCCCTAGGCTACACAATGGTTTACGGTATTGTTAAATTAATCAACTTTGCCCATGGGGATGTCTTCATGGTTGGTGCATTTATTGGATTTTATTCTATTACTATATTAGATTTAGGTTTTTTCCCGTCATTGCTCATTTCGATGGCAGCATGTGCTCTCTTGGGCGTATTAATTGAACGGATCGCCTATAAGCCATTGCGAAATGCAACGAGGATTGCCGCACTGATTACAGCTATTGGGGTATCGTTATTGATTGAATACGGAATGATTTATGTCCGCGGCGCACAGCCAGAAGCCTACCCGAGCGGTATTGTTCCATCAAAAAGCTTAGAATTTCTTGGTGTGCAGGTCAGCAGCCAATCGATATTAATTTTAGGGACATCTGTAGTGTTAATGGTATTATTGCAATTTATTGTTCATAAGACAAAAATCGGAAAAGCGATGCGCGCCGTATCCCACGATATGGATGCTGCTAGATTAATGGGGATTAATGTGAACAATACAATCTCCGCAACATTCGCGATTGGATCTGCCCTTGCAGGTGCCGCCGGTGTGGCATTTGGGATGTACTATACAAAAATAGAACCGTTGATGGGAATTATTCCTGGACTTAAAGCCTTTGTTGCTGCTGTATTAGGCGGGATCGGTATTATTCCAGGCGCAATGGTTGGCGGTTTGTTGCTAGGAGTTATTGAATCACTTGTAAGTGCTGCCGGGTTCTCGTTATGGCGTGACGGCGTAGCCTTTGTTGTATTGATTCTTATTTTAATTTTCCGTCCAGCCGGATTGTTCGGCAAAAATGTTCGGGAAAAAGTGTAGGGGGGCTGCAGCATGAACATTCTCAAACATGCAAAAGGGTTTTGGACCTCAATCATTTTAGCTGTTGTCTTTGGAATCGCCGTTCAGTTTCTTATTACTGGGGAAATAATTAACTTCTTCTATGTTAATACATTGTACTTTATAGGGATTAATATTATTCTGGCTGTGAGCTTACACTTAATCATCGGGATTACCGGGCAATTTTCGATTGGACATGCCGGTTTCCTTGCTGTAGGTGCCTATGCATCCGCTATCATTACAATGAAACTTGAACTTCCCTTCGGCTTGGGATTAGTAGCAGGCGGCGCAGCGGCAGCCATTGCAGGTTTAATGATCGGTATTCCAACACTAAGATTAAAAGGCGATTATCTTGCGATTGCGACGCTTGGATTTGGGGAGATTGTCCGGATTATCTTTTTAAACATTGAATATGTTGGCGGGGCCAGCGGGATGACGGTTACTCAAATGACGTCATGGCCGTGGTTGTTTGGCAGCATTTTGCTGACCATTATCGTCATTCGTAACTTTACAAACTCCACACATGGACGAGCGTGTATTTCAGTACGTGAAAATGAAATCGCTGCTGACGCTATGGGGATTAATACAACCTATTATAAGGTTATTGCCTTTGTAATTGGGTCATTTTTTGCAGGTGTAGCCGGAGCATTATATGCCCATAACTTTTTTATTATCCAGCCGACAAACTTTGGATTCTTAAAATCCTTTGATATTTTAATTTTTGTCGTACTCGGAGGTTTAGGCAGTATGTCTGGCGCCGTGCTGGCAGCGATATTGCTGACAATCGTTTCAACGTATTTACAAAGCTACCCGGAATTGCGGATGGTTATCTATAGTTTAGTGTTAATTATTATGATGCTTTACCGTCCACAGGGACTTTTAGGAACGAGAGAATTGACCTCATTCTTTAAGATTGGTAAGTCCGCTAAAGGAGGAGTCAAAAATGACAGCACCGTTGCTTAAAGTAAATCAAGCTGGCATCCGCTTTGGCGGTTTAAAGGCTGTTTCTGACGTTAATCTAGAATTAAAACAGGGTGAATTAGTAGGTCTAATCGGCCCAAACGGTGCCGGTAAAACCACGTTTTTCAACCTGTTAACCGGCGTTTATGTTCCAACAGAAGGCAGCATCGAGCTTTCCGGGGAAAAGTTAAATGGATTGGCACCATATAAAATTACGAAAAAGGGAATTAGCCGAACCTTTCAAAACATTCGTTTATTCAACGAATTGTCTGTTCTTGATAATGTAAAGGTCGCCTATCACTCCCTTGCAAAGCATAGTATTTTGAGCTCAATCTTCCGCCTCCCTTCTCACTTTTCAGAGGAAAAGTCGATGGAGGAAAAAGCCATTGAGTTTTTAAAAATCTTTAATTTAGACGTCGTCATGCATGAAAAGGCGAAGAACCTGCCATATGGACAGCAGCGCAGATTGGAAATCGCACGTGCTTTAGCGGCCAGTCCTAAATTATTGCTGCTGGATGAACCAGCAGCGGGGATGAATCCGCAGGAAACAGAAGAATTAATGAACTTAATTGCCTTAATCCGTAAAAAGTTTGATTTGACCATTTTATTGATTGAACATGACATGCTTTTGGTCATGGGTGTCTGCGAGCGAATTTACGTTCTCGACCATGGTCAGCTTATTGCTGACGGGACTCCCGAGCAAATCCGAAACAATCCAAAAGTCATCGAAGCGTATCTTGGGGAGGAGGTTTCCTAATGTTAAAAATCGACGATATTAACGTCTTTTATGGAAACATCCATGCGTTAAAGGGAGTTTCCCTTGAAATTAATAAAGGTGAAATTGTTACTTTGATTGGAGCGAATGGGGCCGGGAAGAGCACACTTTTGAAAACCATTTCGGGACTGCTCAAGCCAAAGAGCGGAGATATTGTGTTTCAGGGCAAGTCCATTTCTGGTAAGGTCGCACAGGCAATCGTGAAACAAGGTTTATCACATGTTCCGGAAGGACGCCGCGTCTTTGCCAACATGTCTGTGGAGGAAAACCTTGAATTAGGTGCCTATTTACGGAATGATAAGCAAGGAATTCGTGAGGACTTTGAAAAGGTTTATCAACTATTTCCTCGTCTTCATGAGCGTCGAAAGCAGCTTTCAGGGACATTGTCCGGCGGCGAGCAGCAAATGCTTGCTATGGGTCGTGCATTGATGGCCCGGCCGCAGTTGTTACTGCTCGATGAGCCTTCGATGGGTCTTGCGCCCTTATTGGTAAAAACGATTTTCCGGATTATTGAGGAAATTAACCAAACAGGAACAACCATCCTTTTAGTAGAGCAAAATGCTAACATGGCCTTATCCATAGCAGACAGGGCCTATGTAATTGAAACAGGAAAAATTGTCCTTTCTGGATCTCCTGACGAACTCAATCAAAGCGACCAAATTCGTATGGCCTATCTGGGTGGTCATTAAAAAAAGACGTGTGGAATCACACGTCTTTTCCTATTAAATTTTAGCTTTCTGGTGTTCGGCGTCGAGTTTGAACTGCAGGCGGAGTTTTGGATATGGAATTTCCATGTAATTTTGGAGGGGTTACTACGAAAGTAGTAAATAACAATATTTCTTTTGCAGAATGGAAAAATGACGAACCTCTTGCCATAATAATAGAAACAAACCTAAAGGGTTTGTCCCAGTATCGGTCAGTGTATGACATTGGACCGGTCTGGGTTATTTTTTTTGATAAAATTTTCCCAATCGCCCTAAGAAAATATTCCTTGAAGACGAATGGTATATCAAGTACTGTTATTTACAGAATATTAGAAAATTGGAACAAACCTGAAGGAGAGAATAGGGATGATGAAGTCTTCCGCTTTACATAGAAAAGAGCGTTTGTCACGGGTCTTCTTAACAGTGATTTCCCTGATAGGAGGGTTAGTTATGGTATACCAAGGAATATTACCCCTAACTTTCCCAGATGAAGCGACGATACTTGGGCTGCTAATATTGTTTTTGTTTGTGGTGGAATTGTATCCGCTTCCTGTATGGAAAGGGACCATTACCATCAGCTTTCCGCTCGTGTATGCAATCTATGTAATGGAGGGCCTGGCATATACAGTATTAGCTTATGGTCTCGTTGTTTGTTTCATTAATCTTTTAAAAAGGAGGCCGTTAAGGATAGTATTTTTTAACCCGGCCATCTTAATCATCAGTTTTTATTTTGCTCATTTGGCAGGGAACTGGATCTCGGTTGAGGGGACGTCGCGGGTCCTAAATGGCATGATTCATTTTACGTTCATTATGATTCCTTTTTACCTGATCAATAATATAATCGTTGACCTCCTCCTAGTGATTAGACCGCAAAACTACAGCTTTCATGATTGGAGGCAAAAGACCCGGCAGGAACTTAACAGTTTTATCATCAGTTTTAGCTATCTTATCCTCTTTTATATCCTTGGAAATCAAAACCGTGGAGACATTGATGCGATTGCCTTTTTCTTCTTCTTTTCCCCCCTTGTATGCTTTGCGTTATTAAGCTCCATCATCGCAAATCTAAGACGGGAAAAGGCGAAACTAAAGGCACTGTTTAGTATATCATCGGAATTAAATAAAAAGATTGCGGCAGAGGATTGGCTGGCTTTCCTGGCAGACAATCTGAAGGAATTTATTGATGTCGATGCCTGGATTTTGTGGAAAAAGGATCAGACAGGATGGAAATTAAAATATGCTGCTGGATTGGCAGAAGACAAGGTGAATCTTGAGGATGGACAAGTAAAAACCTTTAATCAATTTAATAGATTAAAAGTTTATCACAATGTAAAAGAATCCGGCGGGCCGGCAGCAGCGTTTTTTGAAGAGGAGATTCGCTCGTTATTATATGCTCCATTAGTATTGGATGACGAGCTTGTGGGTCTTTTTGTTTTTGGACGAAGCCGGACGAAAAGTTTCATCGAAGAAGATATGCAGGCTGCCGCGACCTTGGCAAATCAATTGGCAGTTTTAATTAAGACGAGATGGCTGATTACCGAGCAGGAAAAGCGGTTAATCTTAGAAGAAAGAAACCGGATTGCCAGGGATATTCATGATGGAGTTGCTCAATCACTGGCAGGAGCGATCATGAATTTGGATACGGCAAATCGCAAATTCACAAAAGTGCCGGATGACTCCAGAAGATTAATGGTTGAAAGTACGGAAAAGTTAAGAATGTGCTTGAAAGAGGTCAGGGAATCAATATATGCCCTCCGCCCTTACCCGACAGAGAGGCAGGGGTTGCTTTCGGCGATGCGGACAAAAATCCTTCATATCCAAAAGGATAATAGTACGGAAATCAAGATGGAAACGAGAGGACCAGAGTTTCAGCTGAGTCCGATGGTTGAAAAGATTATATTTGATATTTTTCAAGAAAGTACGCAAAATGCAATAAAACACGCAGAGGCTTCAAAAATTGATATTTTATTAAGCTTCCAAAAGGAACATGTGTTATTAAAGGTAAAAGATAATGGCAAAGGATTTTCCCTTTTTCAGGCGATGATTAAGGCTCGGCATCATCCGCATTTTGGGATTTTGCACATGAATGAAGCAGCGGAAAAAATTCAGGCATCCCTGCAGGTGGATAGTAAAGAAGGTGCAGGTACTGAAATCTCGTTAACAGTACCAAGAATGGGAATTGAGGGGGCGGTTATACATGATCAGGCTTATGTTGGTCGATGATCACGCAGTATTGCGGGATGGTTTAAAAAATATCCTCGGGTTGGAATCCGATATTGAGGTGGTCGGTGAGGCGGTAAATGGACAGGATGCTTTGACGAAGGTGGCAGAGTACATGCCGGATGTAATCCTAATGGACATCAACATACCGGGGAAAAATGGTATTGAGGTAACAGGTATGATAAAGGGCTTATATCCGTCTATCAAAATATTAATCTTAACCATGTATAATCATGATGAGTATTTTCTCTCGGCAATTCGCGAGGGGGCAGACGGCTATTTATTAAAGGATGCCCCCTCTGATCATGTCATAGACGCCATTCGTTCGGTGGCAAAGGGCCAGTCCGTGATTCATCCATCAATGACGAAAAAACTATTAAACATATCTCCAAAGAAAACGGAACCGGAAGAAGTTCCTGTAAGGAAGGAGTCCCTATTGACTGACAGAGAAAATGATGTCTTGCACTGCTTGGTAAAAGGGATGAATAACAAAGAAATAGCGCAAAATCTATTCATTAGCGATAAAACGGTAAAAATCCATGTCAGCAATATTTTTAAAAAGCTGGAAGTGAAAAGCCGTTCACAAGTCGTTATTTATGCGGTACAGAATCAATTGGTGCCATTAACATAACCAGATCAGGCAGTGAGCCTGGTCTTTTTTTTGGTCCTAAGACTACTACCTTTGTAGGAGATAAAAATAGTACCCTTGTCATTTGGAAATACACCCTTTGCTGAATAGAAGACTATCAGAAATTCTAAGAGAATAAGGGTATAAAAGATACTTGAGAGGGGTTTGGACTTTGAAAAAATACGTATCGATTTTCTTAACGTTCATTTTAGTTTTTACCCTGATGGTCCCTGGACTGTCAAAAGCAAATACAGTTTTAGCTGTGTTGGATAATAGTCTTGTCAAGGCATTAGAAACGGCAACTGAGCCGCTGCAGGTCATTGTTACGTTTGACAGTGAGGGTGCTCCAACAAGCGAGCATCTTAATCTGTTAGACAGCCTGGGAATATCAACGGGTATTACGATGAAGTCATTGCCGATAGCAGGTGTTCTTGCGACGAAGGGGCAAATTGAGAAACTTGCTGCTAAACCGGGAGTTAAATCGATCTATTTAAATAAAAAATTAAGTTATTCAAACTTTGATGCCAATAACCTAACAGGGGTTGATAAGGCACGAACAGATGCAAGTATGCAAAAGGCAAACGGAGGTCTGCCTGTAACAGGCAAGGGTGTAGGTGTTGTCATTAATGACAGCGGTGTCGACGGGACGCATCAGGACCTCGAGTACGGAAGTCACCTCGTTCAAAACGTAATGGGCAGCACAAACTTAAATGCATTAGCACCTGATCTGCTTCCGATCACTTATGTAGAAAATGTTCCAAACACCGATACAAACTCCGGTCACGGAACTCACGTAGCAGGTACAGTGGGTGGTACAGGTGAGATGTCAGGCGGTAAATACGAAGGGGTTGCCCCTGGAGCGGATTTAATTGGATATGGTTCCGGTGCAGCTTTGTTTGTTCTTGATGGTATCGGCGGTTTTGATTACGCGATCACTCATCAGTCAGAATATAACATCCGCGTTATTACAAATTCATGGGGGTCATCAGGAGAGTTTGATCCGTATGATCCGATAAATATCGCCAGTAAAGAGGCGTATGACCGCGGAATTACCGTCTTATTTGCGGCTGGTAATGAAGGTCCGGGGGAAAACACACATAATCCTTATGCAAAGGCTCCTTGGGTTATATCTGTAGCGGCCGGGGAGAAGGATGGTTCTTTAGCTGATTTTTCATCACGGGGAACAAAGGGAGTTGGCGGTACTTTCGAAATGGATGGAGAAACATGGACTTGGAAGGACGAACCGAGTGTCACAGCTCCTGGAGTCGATATCATTTCAACCCGTGTTCTTGCCCCTGTATCAAGTTTAGCAATAACAGATGATGCATCACTCATTGAACCAGCTTATCTTCCGTACTACACCTCGATGAGTGGAACTTCTATGGCAACACCGCATGTCGCCGGAATTGTTGCACTCTTGTTAGAAGCTGAACCTGCTTTATCGCCGGATGAAATTAAAAATATTTTGCAAGAAACCGCAACAAACATGCCTGGTTATGAAACATGGGAAGTAGGAACTGGCTATGTGAATGCATATGCTGCCCTCGAAAAGGTGATGTTTGGAGAAACGTACGGTGAAACGGTTAATGCTTATCAAACGTTTAATAGCAATGCAAACGTAACGGTTGAGCGTTCTGAATTCCAAGTGGACTATAATCCGCTCCTGCTGTCATCGAATAGCTATTCATTTCAGGTTTCAGAAGGTGTCGGGCAAATAAGCGCCAGAATCGATGCTGCTGGGTTATTAGGGCAAACAGGCAATCCAGTAAACTTAATACTTGTGGCGCCGGATGGTACGACCTATAGCTCAGGTGTCAGCTTGTTGTTTCCACTATATTATGACCGCACGGTGTCCGTTACGTCACCTGCGGCAGGAGAATGGCAAGTAAAAATTGATGGATTGCATGGAGATGCAGCAAACCCTGTCGGAGTCGGACTGCCTGAAACGGTGACAGGCACCCTCTCTTTTTCAAAAGTAGGCAGTTTTTCTGGATTAAAGGACATCCTTGGGAATCCCGCTGCTTCCGCGATTCAAATGGCTGTCAGTGAAAGACTAGTCGATGGCTATGCAGACGGTAACTTTAAGCCAAAGCAGTATTTGACACGAAAAGAATTAGCCCGGTATTTAGTAATGGGAACAGGAATTCGCCAAAGTAAGGCGGACCTGAATGATGTCGCAGGGGAAGATGTTCCTTTTGTTGCGGCAGCAGTCGGCAAAGGGGGAGCGATTCGTGACGGAGTTCAGTCACAAGCAGGTGTTATGCTGCTTGACTCCGCTGGAAAGTTTTATCCGAACGGTGAGGTCAACCGCTTGGTGCTCGCTTACTCCTTAGTTCAAGCGCTTGGGTTAGAAAAACAGGCGAAAGAATTTACGGGAGATGTAACGGTTCAGTATAAGGATGAGCGGATTCCGCTTAAGGATCAGGAATCGATTCCAGCTTCCTTAAAGGGATATGTGCAGTTAGCGCTGGATTTAAATATCCTAAATGCAACTTTTACAGTAATGCAGGGACCGTACGACCTATTACCGACTGTCGAGGCCAGCTTTAATCCAGGGAAAAAAGTAACCCGTGGTGACTACGCTGTTGCAATTACTCGTTACTATCAGGCCTGGTTTCAATAAAGCGTGTTCCATTTAATAAAAGGGAACCAGATAAAATTTTACAATGAAAAGGAACGGGTCATTTTAAGCTGATCTCGTTCCTTTTGTTATAATAAGGGAAAAAAGTGTAGGATGATGAACTTGGCAAATGTTAAAACAAATGCAATCCGAATACTAGATTCTAAAAAGGTCCCTTATGAAGTCATTACATATGAAAAAAAGGATAGAGACATGGACGGGGTTAGCATCGCCGAGATAATCGGCAGAGACCCGCGGGAGGTTTATAAAACGCTTGTTGCCCAAGGGGCCAGTAGGAGTATTTATGTTTTTGTTATTCCAGTTGACGCAGAACTCGATCTAAAAAAGGCGGCCAGGGCAGCAGGGGAAAAGAATATTGAACTCATTCCGATGAAGGATCTTCAAAAGTGGACAGGCTATGTCCGCTTCGGCTGCTCCCCTGTCGGCATGAAGAAAGAGTATCCAACTTTTATAGACCAGAGCTGCTCGTCACTTAAAATCATGATTGTAAGTGCGGGGAAAATAGGCGTGCAAATGGTGGTAAAACCGGAGGATTTGGCTGATGTTACCCATTCTAAGATGGTAGACCTTCTAAAGTAAAAACTAGGCTTTCACCTATATTCGATTGCTGCATAGTATAGAGGTGTAAGTTTATATAACAATGTCACTCAGAAGGGGTGTTAGAAAGTGGCAGGGAAAATTTTAAATTACTATGCCGGCGGCAATACAGCGAGAGGATTTCATAGTCTTTATGAATCAAATCTCCAAGGTTTAGACCGTGTTTATATTTTAAAGGGCGGCCCTGGAACAGGGAAATCGTCACTAATGAAAAAAATTGGCCAGGAATGGTCGGAAAAAGGTTTTAATGTTGAATTTTTACATTGTTCCTCCGATAATAACTCTGTTGATGGAGTGTTAATCCCAGCCTTAAAAGTAGGGATTGTCGACGGAACTGCACCACATGTAATCGAGCCAAAAGCACCGGGGGCAGTGGAACAATACATCAACCTAGGTGAAGCTTGGAATGCAAGTGCCCTTGCTGCACATAAAAATGAAATTCAACGCCTGATTAATCAAAATAGCCATGCTTACAAGCAGGCATATGCAACCTTTAAGCAAGCCTTGGACATTCATGACGACTGGGAAAAAATTTATATCGATAATATGGATTTTGACAAGGCGAATCAGCTGACCAATAAATTAATTCAAAATTTCTTTGGAAAAATGAAATTGAATAAGAAGGCGGATGTCCGTCACCGCTTTTTAGGTGCTGCAACTCCAGTGGGTGCTGTTGATTACGTTCCGAATTTAACTGAAGATATCCCGAAGCGCTATTTTATTAAAGGCCGCCCGGGATCTGGAAAATCAACGATGTTAAAGAAAATTGCTGCTGCTGCCGAAGCGAAGGGCTTTGATACAGAAGTGTACCACTGCGGTTTTGATCCAAACAGTCTCGATATGGTGATACTACGTGAGCTAGGGATTGCTATTTTTGACAGTACAGCGCCGCATGAGTATTTTCCTAGCAGGGCCGGAGATGAAATTATTGATATGTACGAACAATTAATTTCTCCAGGAACGGATGAAATCTATGCAGATAAAATTGAACCGATTGCCGCCGCTTATAAAGAGAAAATGAAGGAGGCCATTTCTTATTTAACCAAGGCAAAAGAAATCCATGATGAGCTGGAAGCGATCTATGTTTCAGCAATGAACTTTACCATTGTTGAAAAGATTCAAAACAAAATTGCCGAAGAAATAAGAGAGTATGCTTCCGTTATTTCCTAATTTTGGCACATTGCATACATTATAGGGAACACATAATAAGGGAGGAAAATGTCCTTGAATTATTATGATTACCCGAATATAAAAAGTAATGGGCCAACAGATGATTGTGAGCAAATCCGAGACATGGCACCGTCTTACCCAGAAGACAGCATGGCTCGATTTGGAGGAGGAGGTCAGCAGCCGGGCTTCCCGCCGCCGTTTGGGGGAGGAGGTCAGCAGCCGGGCTTCCCGCCGCCGTTTGGGGGAGGAGGTCAGCAGCCGGGCTCTCCGCCGCCGTTTGAGGGAGGAGGTCAGCAGCCAGGCTTCCCGCCGCCGTTTGGAGGAGGAGGTCAGCAGGGTGGTCCGCCATCCTCACCGCCGCCCGCAATGGTACCACCCGAAACAGCAAGCAGCTTTGCGGTTGACCCTGGAGGCATTAGACGCTGTCTCTACCGCTTTACCTATGTTCGATTAAATAATGGAAACAGCTTTTGGTATTATCCAACCTTCGTTGGAAGGACTTCTGTTGCCGGCTATCGTTGGCGCAGATTCCGCTGGGTTTATTTCGGTATCGATTTAAACAGAATCCGCTCGTTTAGTTGTTTCTAATAGGATTAAAAATGTCGGCTTTCGAGAGGAAAGCCGACTGTTTTTTTGTCCAGCTCCAGCGTCTAGGGGCTCGGGATCATAAGCCCCTGTTCAAGGCGCTTGGCGCATTTCTTATTTGTGCGGGTTCGTTTTGCTTTGCTGGCCTTTGTTTCGCTTATTGCCTTTACTGTTGTCCCCGCTGACAAACTCCGTTGCAAACTCGGCTTCAGCATGGCCAGCCTGTGGAGAATTTTGATTCTTACTGCCTTTATTATACTTTTTTGTCATTTGAAAAGGCTCCTTTCTTCGAAACTCATCCTTAGTTTGGCGTTCTCTGGGGCCTTTATTCAGTGATATTTATACGATATACCTAGCCGTTAAGGACAAAATCATTAGAAAAAATAAAGAAATGTCCTTTATGGGTGTTCAGATATTAGAATAATGAGAAGATATAAAGATGATACATAGAAAAGCAACTTAAAAATAACATATGTTAATGAGGTGGAGAATGGTGGAAAATCAATTCGAGCTTTTAACAAGTTTGTTGGAAAAACAGAGAAATGAGGAAAATGCCGGTTATATGAGCCGGTATATGAAAAACCATTTTCCGTTCTTTGGGATTAAAACACCCGAGAGAAGAGAGATTGAAAAGCAATTTTTCGCAGAGACCGGCATATTAAAAGAACCTTTCAACCAAGAATTTGTTTGGGTCCTTTGGCAGATGGAGGAACGGGAATATCAAAATATTGCGTTAGATTATATTGAAAAATCGTTGAAGAAACTGGTGAAAGAGGATTTACCTTTCATTGAAAAATTGATCACTACCAAGTCTTGGTGGGATACAGTCGATGTCCTCGGTCCAAAGGCTGCCGGCGCCATCGCCCAAAAGTATCCGGAAGTAATCGAAGAGACAATCGATGGCTGGGCAGCAAATGAAAATATGTGGGTAAGAAGAGCGGCGATTCTTTTTCAATTAAAATATAAACAAAAAACCAATGACACTCTTCTATTTGAATACATCTTGAAAAATGCTGACAGTAAGGAATTCTTTATTCAAAAGGCGATTGGCTGGGCGTTACGGGAATATTCCAAAACCAATCCCGAAGCGGTTGGGCATTTTATTGAAAATAACAAACTCGCACCTTTAAGCGTACGCGAAGGAAGTAAGTATTTAAGAAGCTCAAATAGGCGATAATGATGAGGTAATCATGTTAAAATGGCAATAACGAAAAAAGTAGAAATAGGTGAAAACATGATTAAATGTATTGCAACAGATATGGATGGAACGTTATTAAATTCCATGCAGCAAATTAGCAAGGAAAATAAAGAAGCTATATTAAAAGCGCAGGAACAGGGAGTTGAAGTCGTTGTTGCGACGGGCCGCTCCTACCAGGAAGCTCGTTATGTTTTAGATGAGGCGGGTTTGAAGTGTCCGGTTATCTGTGTCAATGGAGCCGAGGTCCGGTCGATTGACGGAGAAATTGTGTCCTCTACCCCAGTGGATAAGCAAACGGCGAGAAAAGTGGCGGCGGCACTTCAAGAGCAGGACGTTTATTTCGAGGTTTATACAAACAAAGGTACATACAGTCTTGATATTGAAAAAGCAGTGACGATTCTAGTTGACATTATTTTAAGTGCCAACCCTGAATTGAGCCGGGAAGATGTTACTTATGCAGCGGGGTCCCGTGTCCGTGATGGATTAGTACATCAAATTAAAGATTATGAGATTCTCTTTAGTGAAGATGAATATACAATTTGCAAGTTACTTGCCTTTTCGGCTAACGAAGAAAAACTGAATCTGTTAAGTGAAACACTTCATGAATTAGGAGATTTGGCTATTGCCTCCTCTGGCCACGAGAATCTTGAAATTACCCATATACGGGCGCAAAAAGGAATTGCTCTTGAAGCATTTGTTAATTCGAGAGGGATAGAATTATCCGAAGCAATGGCGGTGGGTGACAGTTTTAACGATGTGTCCATGCTAGAGCGTGTAGGCCGGGCAGTGGCAATGGGAAATGCAGCTTATGAAATTAAAGCAATATGTGATGTAGTAACCGACACCAACGATGAACACGGAGTAGCAAAAGCAATACTAGAAGTGTTATAGAAGTTGAAGGGAAGGAAATTTATGTGCAAAGTCGGTTCCATTTTGTTAACAATGATCTTATTGATGTCAGGTTGTTCTTTTTTTGAAAAAGAAGAAGTACAGCCGAATGGTCAGCAAGAGGACGAAGCGGTCGTCATTCAGCCAGAGATGGAAGTAGTGGCAGAAAATCTGAAAATCCCATGGTCGATTAATAAGCTGGGTGAGGTTTTCTATGTCAGTGAGCGAACGGGAAGTATCGTCAAAATTGAAAACGGTAAAATGGAACGGCAGCAGGTGAAGCTTAGAAAACCTCTTGCGCAGGCAGCCGAAGCCGGGCTGTTAGGCTTTGTACTGGATCCTAAATTTCCAGAGAATCAAAAGGCATTTGCCTACTATACTTATAATGATGGCGGCCAATTTAACCGAATTGTTGTCTTGAATTTGGATGAGGGCGTGTGGACAGAAGGGGAGATTTTGTTAGATCGAATTCCAAGCGCTGCTTATCATCATGGAGGCAGATTGAAAATTGGGCCGGATGGGAAGCTGTATATCACAACTGGTGACGCGACTGTTCCGGAAACGGCACAGGATTTGAGTACATTAAATGGGAAAATTTTAAGAATGAATTTGGATGGAACCATTCCTGAAGATAATCCATTTCCGAATTCTTATATCTATAGCTATGGCCACCGAAATCCGCAGGGGTTATCATGGATAGGCGGCACGCTTTATTCTAGTGAGCATGGTCAGTCGGCGCATGATGAAGTCAACCGTATCAAGCCGGGAGCGAACTATGGCTGGCCAGTGATTGAAGGAACCGAAGAGAAAGCAGGTATGATTACGCCATTATTTCAATCCGGTGAAGAAACCTGGGCTCCATCCGGCATGGCGGCTAACGATGGGAAGCTATATGTGGCCGCACTGCGGGGCAATGCTGTTCGAGAGTATGATTTAGATAAGATGACCACTAGAGCCGTCATTACGGGAATGGGAAGAATTCGCGATGTTTACATTGACGGTGAGTATTTGTACTTTGTCAGCAACAACACAGACGGAAGAGGAAATCCAGATCCGAATGATGATAAATTGTACCGAGTGTTACTAAGTAATTTACAGTAGATAAAGGGGAAATTGGATGAGTACAAAAAGCAACTCTTTACAGTACGGCTGGACGCTTATAGCACATAGTTCCTATCAGCTATTTTCGAACAAAAATTCCTACGTGGTCATCGATGAAGATAACGATGCTGTCATCCGCTTTGCCGTCCAAGAACATGAAATCGAAGTCTTCAGCAGCAGTTGGAACTTGAATTACAAGATTAATATTGGGTTTAAAACGATCAAAATCCTGAACTCACCTGAGGCTGCTTGATCCTACTTAAAGATGGTCACGTAGAGCCAGCCTACGTGACCGTTTTCAGGGGAAAGAGCAAATTGTGGCCACGTAGACCTACTTCTAGTAATCTTGTGTTTTTTTAAAGATTCTACAGAATCTCAATTTCTAATGAATTCATCTGTGAAACTAGTAATTCTTCGTATTGCTTCTGGGCCTGGAAGTAGACTTCCTGCTCGCCCATGGTGGGGTTTTCTTTTTTGACTTTGTCGACTAAGTCTTTTTGGACTTTTTGTGAGAGAACGATTAACTTAAATTGCTTTTCTTCGATTTCCCAGAATTTATCCTCGCCATATTCAGCAATCATTTTTTTAGCAGACTCAAATTGAGCGTACTGGCCGCGGACTTTTTCCATTTCCGCGGCAATTTTCATATCGGATACTTTATGCCCTTTTTCCTCTGCGAGTATGGCCATCGCCCGGAGGCGGATAATTTGGGTTAATAATTGGTTTTGGTCATCGAGTAATTTTTCCTGAGAATCCCAGTAGGTTAACGCTTCTTCCAGCTCCTTGCCGGTATAGCGTTTCTCATCCGTTTCACGGTTGATCGCGAGCTGAAGCTGATTGATCAACTTGTAAAATTCGAGATCCTCATTGGTAATCCATTTCCCGTTAATAGAAGCAACGCCTTCAGGCTCGACTACTTCATATTCCATCACTTCTTCGGTCTTTTTACCATCTTTGTCTAGGGTAAACACAACTTCATATTTACCGGCCATTGGAAGCGAGACTTCTCCTGTATATTTACCTTCCGCACCGCCTGATAACTCCACATCTGTTGTGCCGTGGTCCATATTCGTCATGGAAAAAGCCGCGGTAACTTTCAAATCTTCAACAGCTTCTTCACTGTCAGTTACTTTGATTTCAAAAGAAGAATTTTCCTGGTAATAAATCGCTTTTGTGATTTCCACTTTATAGTCAGGGCCGGCGCTGCAGCCGCTGATGATTATTAATAATAGCAGTGCGGTCAGCATCATCACTTTTTTCATGATTAAAATCCTCCTAGGTCATGCGTTTTTAAAAAATCCTCTACCTTATATTTTGCCATTTTGCCGTCTTCTAAATAAGCAACATGGGTACACACTTGTCTAATTTCATCTAGATGGTGAGAGGAAAGCAGGATGGTTTTATCATCAAGTGATTTTAGCACCTCTAAAATTTCCTTTCGCCCCATTGGATCAATTCCGCTTGTTGGTTCATCCAATATTAAAATGCTGGATTCTTGGTAAAGGGTAATCGCAAGGCCAAGGCGCTGCAGCATCCCTTTGGAATATTTCTTCACCTGAACATCACGATCATCCCAAAGGCTTACAGACCGCAACGCCCGCTCTATCCGTTCCGGGACAGCCTTTTTATCAACAGCTTCAGCAAAAAATGTGATATTTTCAATTCCTGTCAGCATCGGATAGAGCATAAATTTTTCCGGAAGATAGGCAATTAGTTTTTTCCAATCAGCATATTTTTTTGTAACTTGGCGGCTGTTTATTGTGATCCTGCCCTGATTGACGGGCAGAAGGCCGAGAAGACTATTGATAAAGGTAGATTTCCCGGCGCCATTCCGTCCGACAAGAGCACAAATTTCATGTTGGCCAATCTCAATTGTAACTGCATCCAAAACCTTCTTTTTCCCGAATGATTGACTTAAATCCGTAACCTGTATCATTCATAACCCTCCTTACGGTGAAAAAC
Source organism: Neobacillus sp. Marseille-Q6967 (assembly GCF_946151075.1). Classification (GTDB taxonomy): domain Bacteria; phylum Bacillota; class Bacilli; order Bacillales; family Cytobacillaceae; genus Neobacillus. Next base: position 1,172,942 of record NZ_CAMGZB010000001.1, read on the forward strand.
AATGGCGATAATAATGCTGGCAGCCAGCCAGAATAATAGATTTCCCAGTAAGAAGAATACTGGTTTCATCCACATGAAAGCTTGAAGCAGTCTTGACATATGACCAAAAGAATAAACACCCATTCCAGTTTCTAAAAACATTCTTACCGATTGCAGCGGATTTAAGAAATACATCGTGGAAAAGAATTTCACATTTTCATAGGTAATGTCCGGTAAAAACGACAGCAAGATAAAATCATGTAAAAAGAAAAAGTAAAACCAGACAAATATCGTATAGCCGATAATCTGCATGCGTGAACGGCTGAAGCTGCCAACCGCCGCGCCGATTTGAAGAAACACAAGCGACATGGTTACCAGGGAAATGATAAAAATGAAATAACCACCGATATCGAGCTGAAATTGAAACTTTAGGAACAAGGGATAAAGAAAAAACCAGACAAGCAAGGGGACGAGGACGACCCCATAAAGACCGAGGCTTTTCCTTAAAAGAAAGCTGGTGTAACTGTCCTTTTTCGTCAACAGCATGATTAATGTCTTTTGTTCCTTTTCTTGAAAAATTGAAAACGCTCCGATGAATAAACAAAGAATTGGGATAAAATAAATGATCGCATCAAACAAGTTGATCAACAAAACATAAAAGCCTTTTTCAAACGAGAGGGCAATGGAACGAAACAAAATACTGATAGAAATGAGAACGATGATACTAAGCGCCAGCCATATACCTTTACCTCTTATATTTTCCTTCCATTCCTTCCAAATATAATGCATCGTAATTCTCTCCCCTTTAGTACAATCAACACCGCCGCAAGGCCAAGCACAGCATATAAAATCATAGAAGAATCAAACTCTTCTGCTGCAATCGGGTGTTGATCGTTAAACATCACTTCTTCGTCTTTTAGCAAGGCATTCATTTTTTCATAAATGTTGACTGCCGGACTTTTTAAAAATAAATAGGTTAGTTCCTGATTCTCGATAAGTTCGTATAAAGAAGATCGGTAGGTTATAGGAAAATCCCCGATACCATCTTGGTTTAAGTCGGTGAGCGGGAAGCTGCTTCCCCAGTCATTTCCTATGTTTTCATGACTCCAGGAATTGGTTTCACCCTTGCCGCCAATGGTCACTTCGGGAATCGTATTTTCAGAAATCTTGTTTTTCGTAAAGATCTGCTCGTTCGAGCTGGACCAAAGCTCAATCCCAATTTGATTTTGGATGATTTGATTCCCTTCAATCAGGTTTCTGGTAGATTGGTCAATATATAAACCTCGTTGATTCATATAAAAGGTATTGTTTTGAATATGATTCTCATTTGCCTGTAAAAGCAATAACCCGAAGGATTGATTGCCGTAGTTGACAATAAATTGATTATCCTCGAGCAAAAGATGATTCGAGTTCATCACGGCCGCGCCGCCGGTATTCATCGTAAATGTATTCTTTTTAAAAGTATTGTTATCGGAATACATATAATGCAGTCCATACCTTGTTTTGCTGATGCTGTTATCAATACTTTCATTTTGGTTGGCATAGTCGAAAAACATGCCATCACGTGTACCTTCAATCGTGTTATGCAACAGAAGATTGTTATTACCATAATAAACATGAATCCCATTGCCCTGGGCAGCAATTTCGCCCTTGCCCATCCCTTTTATGTCGACATAACGGATTTTGTTATCGTGTGCCTGACTCAAATAAATACCGTGAAAGGAATCTCGAACCTGGATATGCTCAACTACATTTCCATCCGTATGAATTTTAATTCCAGCGTACTCCTCCGAGGAGTTGCGATCCATGCTGCTGCCGATAATGGTCAGCTTACGCAATGTCACATGGGGAGCCTGAATGCTGATCACGTTCCCGGTACCGTCTCCCTTAATCACGGTTTTGTTTGAGCCAATCAACGTCAAGCTTTTATTAATGACGATATTGCCTACATAGGTCTTATTTTCAAGCTTTAAAACCGCTCCTTCCTCCAAGCTGTCAATCATTGCCTGCAGGTTTTCAGCCGCTATATTTTTCACAGGATGGATGATAAAAAAGAGCGAGAAAACGAACAGAAAGAGCGTTAGTTTTTTCATTGTTTTCGGTCCTTCCATAACGGAATGAATAACAAAACAAAGGATGCAATCACAAAATACGTTCCAAGCCCGAGAAGGCTGGTTGTTTCAAAATTAGCGATTGTATTATGTCCAATAATCGGTGGAATAAAAGGTTCCATAGTAATAGGTGCTGTTGGGCTTAAATTGGTTCCATATTCTTTTAGCGCGCTATAAAGGTCATAAACTCCGAGTATACCGGCGATCGCAAATACTCCAATTAATCCATATAAAACTGATTTTTTTCGAAGAATAGCGGTAATCAGTGTTAGGGCCGCTAATCCGCCAATGATGTAGGACAGATACTGTAATTCAGGGAAATTTCCTTCACTGAAGTTAGCCATCCCGATATAGTGGTTAAGGCCATTGACAATATCAATCTCACCTTCGAGTTTATTAGGGTAAACAATAATATTGAGACCCTCTGGATATTGGGGAGCGACGAACACCATTCTCCAATACGGGAAAAATAGTGAGATTACAATCAACACCGCTGCAAGGGCAATGATTAGTGAGGAAACAACCGATAGTTTTTTAGCATTCAAGTTAACCACTCCTTTTATAGTAAAAATTAATGAATAGGGAAGGGTATCAAAAACGTGATACCCACTCCGTTACAATTAATTTTTTGGCTTTACAAGGAAGTAACCAGTCATTTCTTGATGCAATGCTGAACAGAAGTTTGTGCAATAAAGCGGGAATGTACCGGCCTTATCGGCAGTGAATTTAATGGTATTCGTTTGTCCAGGCTGTACCTCGATGTTCAGGTCATAACTATTGATGGCAAAACCATGAGTAATATCTTCATCGAAGTCGATATTGGTTAGATGGATAGTAACCTCATCTCCTTCGTTAACTTCAATCACATCTGGCCGTTTCGCTTTTGCATCAAAGATGAACTTCGAACGCATCGCGATACCATAAACATCGACTTTGTTGCGGTTGCGGACGATTTTCGCGTCTTCCTGTTTATAGGTGGCAAGCTCATTCTTTTCATTTTTCGGATAAACTTCAATCGTTTTAATCTTGTCTGCTTTAATCATTTGCGCATAGTGCGGTTCTGGGTTTACTGGCGACGATTGAATCACCTTCATTTTGCCGCTGATATCGATCAGCTGCATGGATTCTGGGTGTGAAGGTCCTACAGATAAATAACTGTCTTTGGCGATTTTATTTAACGCGATCAGCCATTGGCCATCCGGCGCAACCGTGTCTCCTTCAGCTGCTACAGAGTGTCCTGGAGAATACTGAACCGGAACACGGTCTAATGTTTCACCTGTGTTTGGATCCCATTTCACCACTTCAGAAGAGATAAACATCGTTGTATACGCCATGCCTTTGTCGTCAAATTGGGTATGAAGCGGTCCAAGAGCATTTTCAGGGTTCACTTCACGTTCCATTACTGACTCATACTTGATAATCGGAATACCGTTTCGCTCACCGGCGAAGTCGCCTTTTTCGACCGCTTCAAACGCTTTTTCAAACGAGAAGACCGTCATCGCAGGGGCAAGTTTACCAGATGCGATGAAGTGTTTTCCGTCAGGCGTTACGTCGACACCATGCGGTGATTTAGCTACTGGAATTAAGTAAATTACGCCTTTTTGCTTTTCAGGGAAAATCATCTTTTGACCGCCGACGTCTTCATATTTACCGTCTTTGACCATTTGCTCAAGCTCTTTCCAGTTAAAAAGAACAATAAAGTCACGGTCGGCCTGTGAAGCGTTGATTTCAAGGTTTGTGGTTGCTTCTTCGGTATTGTAAGTGGTTAAAACAGCCCAGTCTTTCGAAATCTTTTTACCGGCATCTGATAAATCATAAGACCATGGCGGAAGAGCAACTTGGTAGGCAATGTTCAGCTTTTCGCTGTTTTGGTCAAACGTTACGGCTGACATTACGCCGCGGTACTGCTCGCTGTATTCATCTAAAGATTTATACTCCGAACCAAGCGGAACAGCAAACCGTGTTGGCAGGAACATGTACTCTGTGTTTTCCGTAACGAACGCTGCACAGTGGGGACCGCTCGTATTTGGCACTTCAATGATGTCCTTAACCGTAAATGTTTCAAGATTCATTACGGCTGCACGGCTGTTTCCTACATCCGTAGCAAACATATATTTACCATCATAGTCACCGTTTGTTTCGGAGAAAGCTGGATGATGAAGGTCACCCCAAGTGTAACCGCCCATCATTTCCTTTGAGTGTTCGTCAAAACCATATCCTGTGGCTGAATCTGGTGAGAACACCGGAACAGTCCGGATATGGCGCATCGATGGAACACCGTAAATAAACATTTGACCAGAGTGACCTCCGGATGCGAATAGGTAGTAATCATCTTTTTCACCAAATGGTACATAAACTTTTTCCGCAGCGCTTTTTGTGCTGGATGAGGCCACTTCCGTATTCGTACTCTTTGAAAAATCAGCAAAAGATATCGTTGCTGCGACAAATCCGGCTAGTAACCCGGAAGCAATTGGAATCCATTTTTTCATTTATTACACCACCTTTTTTATTTTTCTGAAGCTTGTTGAAGTAAATCAAGTACTTGCTGTCGTTCTTCGTCGGTTAACGGGTTGCCGTCAATGACGCTCGACATAACGGCTGATGTTGGTTCTTTTAGGAATTCGTTGATCGATTTGCCATGCTTGCCTTCAACATTTTCAAATGCTTTTGAAAGATCCGGCCCGGTTGCACCGCCTTGCAAGCCAAGAGACTCTACTGCGTGACAGCCTAGGCACCCTTTCGTATTGAGGATATTGTTTTCGTCAACAGAAGCTGCTTGCTGCGGCGTTTCTTCCTTTGCTTCCTCAGCTGTTTCTGTTTCTTCTGTTTCAACGGTTGTTGTTTGCGCTGCTTCCGGCTTGTCTGAATCTCCCATCATAACTCCAAACACTAAGTAACCAAGACCAAAGCCAAGAAACAGGCTGATAACAAATTGGATGATTGCTTTGTTCATACTTTCCCCTCCTTCTGTGTTATTGACATTTTTATCCTAGTCAGAATTCAACAATAAAATTGTGACGTACCGCACACATTTTTACTTATGTTTGAACGTTTTGTGAAGGGGCTTGCGGGATAAAGGTTTATCGTAATGAACATTTTGTGAAAATTGCCACTACGAAATAAATCGTTTTCTTTTACAATAGGTGGAAAAAGGAAGTGAGGGTTTTGGGATACCAAGTTCTATCTCAGGAAACCAGAGGAATTATGGACCAATAAAGACAAAAAAGGTCATGTAGAGATTCTACATGACCTAAACTGTTTAATTAGTAAACTTGTATGTCCAAAACCGTTCGTTGTTGATCCAGACCATGATCTGAGGGTCTTGGTTTTTCAATTTCTCCTCTACATCGCTAAACATCTGCTCGGTTTGCGAGCGGTGTGCCTGGATGGCGGCCAGCTTTTTATCAGCAACATGGGTAATATTATTGATAATATCGGCCTCGCCCAGCTCCTGAACACAATTATTGGAGAACGCAACGCAATGTAATTTCGGCCTTGCGGCGGCAGGAATTCGTTCAACCGCCCTAACGACGGCCGCACCGGTCGCATCATGGTCAGGGTGAACAGAATACCCAGGGTAAAAAGTGATAACTAACGAAGGATTTAACTCCGAGATTAAATCGGACATTACATTCGTTAAGGCCTCTTCATCTTCAAATTCAACCGTTTTATCACGGTAGCCAAGCATCCGCAAATCCTGAATTCCTAATGCCTGGGCGGCTGCCTTTAATTCTTCTCTTCGAATTTTCGGGAGATTTTCACGATTTGTAAAAGGGGGATTACCCATGTTACGTCCCATTTCTCCTAAAGTTAAACACGCATAGGTCACAGGCGTTCCGTTTTGAACATGAGTTGCAATCGTCCCGGATACCCCGAATGCCTCATCATCTGGATGCGGGAAGACGACCAAAACTTGACGTTCCTTTTCCATAATAAAAATCCTCCTTTCTAATTATTTATTCAAATGGCGTCTTGCTGATTTCCAGCGCCACCGCTAATTTTCCTTTATAATCGTGGCCAGCCAATAACAGGCGGCCTTGCTCATCGACTTCAAAATGGGTAAGACCTTCCGCATAAATCCAGCCAATGTCCATTTTCAGACCAACTCGATAAGGGTCATTGCCCGTAATTTTCCCATACATATATCGAACTTTTGCGTTGCGGATATAGGCACCTGCTGAAAAGAAGGTTTGATCATGATGAGATGCATAGGCACCATTCGTGGTTTCTAGGTGGATATAAACATCCTGATTGGCAAAACGGTTAATCTCGTCCTGAACGCTTTTATAATCTTTAATCGGTTCCAAAACACTTCGCCCCCTTTCCCTTTTTGCAGATGGAAGAATCTATAAACTAGTGTAATTAATAATGTAACTATCATACTAAAATCACTTCAAAAAAGCGAAACTCTTGCCTAAAGATTAGCAAAAAGACCGAAAAGGGCAGCCAATATATTGGATTGGCTGCCCAAACGATTCTTAGTAGAAGATTACAGTAGCCAAACTAATTATCGGCTAGCATTCTTCACAGTACTCAGTTACTGTTTTACGAACTCCGCGGTAGGCACCATGCCAAGTTGGCCCGACAAATTCATTGAGCGGGAAGCCCTGGCTGATGGCCGCTGAAGTAAAGTCTTTCGCCACTTCCACTGCTTCATAAACAGAATTCCCTTTTGCAATTTCGGCTGTGATGGCAGAGGAATAAGTACAGCCTGCACCATGAGTGTAGGTGGTTTCGATTTTTTCTGATTCATAAACGGTAAAGTCTTTTCCATCGTAGAGAAGGTCAATGGATTTTTCCTCGGTTATCAATTTGCTGCCGCCTTTAATGACAACGTATTTTGCACCTAAATCATGAATTTTGACAGCCGCTGTCTTCATGTCTTCCAACGTCTTAACAGGACCTGTCTGCGCCAGTTGTCCAGCTTCAAATAGGTTAGGTGTAACCACTAAAGCACGAGGTAATAGCAATTCACGCATGGCATCGGCTGTTTCCGGATTTAATACCTCGTCTTCCCCTTTACACACCATAACAGGGTCAATGACCACTTTTTCCAGCTTGTTTTCGTCGATTGTTTTGGCGACTAACTCAATCATTTCTACTGTAGCCAGCATCCCGGTTTTCATCGCATCGATACCTACAGATAAAATCGTATCAATTTGCGGGCTTACTGTATCTACGCTGATAGGGAATACACGGTGATGCCAGTCTTTTGGATCCATTGTTACGATGGTCGTAAGAGCCGTCATTCCATAAACCCCAAGCTCTTGGAATGTTTTTAAGTCGGCTTGAATTCCCGCTCCGCCGCTAGTATCCGATCCTGCAATGGTCATAACTTTTTTAATCGTCATTATGTAATCCTCCTTTAAAAAACTTAAGTGCTAACACCATTCTTAGTATAAATCAATCAAAGAATTATAGCAGTTATTTCAATTTTCCATCCTATTTTGACAGAAGAATGACAATTTACGTTTATAACATCTATTCCATCCAAATTTGTGATAAATGACACTTCTGAAAAACCTTTCAAATCGTACGATAGGTCTAAAGATACAGTAATTTGGAATCGCTTACAATTGAGGTGGCTAAATCCTTTTTTAAATGTGACAAATATCGCTGAGATTGGCAGGCATTGTTATTACAATGAGTACACCAAGATTGTACATAATCCTGAAAGGAGGAACAACAATGAACCGGAAAGGATGCCCTGATGAATACCCCATAACATTAGTATTAAATGGTTTTGAAATTGCTGTATTTCAATTAACAAAACATGATTTAGAAGATTGGGCATATGGTTATTTGTTTTCTGAAGGTTTTATTCAGGAGGCCGGTGACGTTGATGAGATCGTCATTAATGAAGACATGGGAAACATCAATGTTGTGCTTGGGAATGGCTTTAATGAAGAAGAACTGTTTACGAAAAAGAAGCACTATACAGCAGGATGCGGTCGCGGTGTTACGTTTTTCTCGATAACCGATGTAAAGAATTTTGAAAAAATTTACTCCGGTCAAAGCCATAAATTGAGTTATTTATTAAAAAAGAGAAGTGAATTTGCGCAAAATTCACCGTTTTATCTTGAAACAGGCGGCATGCACGGCGCTTGTATCATCGATGAAACGGGAATGGTTACGGTACGGGAAGATATCGGGAGGCATAATGCCGTGGATAAGATCATTGGCCATGCATTACGAAAGGGTTTGCAGCCTGAACGGTTAGTTTTGTTAACAACCGGAAGGGTTTCATATGAAATGCTCTCCAAAGCAGCGAAGTTTGGTTTCCCAGTTATAGGTTCACACACTGCGGCAACAAAGCAGGCCATTCAACTGGCAAAATACTTAAACATTGAAGTTGTCGGCTATTTACGAGGAAAAATGGCTGCCCTTTATACCTCAAACGGCCGCGTAGAAAACGACTTAAAGGAAGAGCCTGCAGTAATCATGCATTGAAAGGGGGAGACCATAAGCAAAACTTAAATTAGAGGAGAATGTGTTGAAGCTAGAGGAAGCTCGGGGGGGGGCCTAATCCTCGCAAAAGCTGCAGCACATGTCTGGGATGTTCTATTCAATTCTGGGAAGGAGTAAGAAAAATGGTCGAAATCAACTTAAACCGCCGGCAATTTTTAAAGTTGTCAGGTGCCACTGCGGCAACCTTGGCTGTTGTTGAATTAGGCTTTAATGAGAAAAAGGCCTATGCCAGCACGAAAGAATTTAAAATTTCCAAATCCACTGTTACACCAACCATTTGCTGCTATTGCGGTGTTGGCTGTGGGATTTTAGTTCATACCAAGGATAACACTGTGGTTTATACGGAAGGGGATCCGGATAACCCAATTAATGAAGGGAAGCTATGCAGTAAAGGTACAACATTAAGACAATTGTATACTTCAGAAAAACGCTTAACGAAACCGCTTTACCGGGCACCGGGAAGCAGTAAATGGGAAGAAAAAGATTGGGAATGGATGTATGACACGATTGCTAAGCGAGTAAAAGAAACTCGTGATAAAACGTTTGTTGCGACAGAAAATGGTATGACCGTAAATAAGACCGAGGCAATCGCAAGCCTTGGGGGAGCTGCGCTTGATAATGAAGAGTGCTACTTGCTCGCAAAAATGATGAGAGGGCTTGGTGTCACTTATATAGAGCACCAGGCACGAATATGACATAGTTCTACGGTTGCCGGTCTGGCACCTTCATTAGGTCGTGGAGCAATGACTAACCATTGGAATGATCTGCAGCATACTGATTGTGCATTAATCATTGGGGCAAATCCTGCTGAAAATCATCCGATTAGTTTTAGATGGCTGACTAAGGCGAAGTTAAGAGGCGGGAAAATTGTAAGCGTTGACCCTCGTTTTACTAGAACTTCTTCCCAGGCAGATGTGTATGCACCACTTCGGTCTGGCACGGATATAGCGTTTATCGGCGGGATGATTCATTATGCGCTTGAGAAAGACTTAATCCACAAAGAGTATGTTGCTAAATATACAAATGCAAGCTTTATTTTAAAAGACAGCTATGATTTTAAAGATGGATTATTCACAGGATATGATGAAGCAAAACGTTCGTACGACAAAACGAAATGGGTATGGAAAACAAATGAAGACGGGACACCTGTAAAAGATGAAACATTACAGCATCCACGTTCAGTATTTCAAATTATGAAAAAGCATTACTCTCGTTATGATGTTGATTCTGTTACCGCTGTAACTGGAACAACAAAAGAAGATTACTTAAAGGTATGTGACACATTCTGTGCAACCGGTCAGGCGGGCAAAGCGGGTACGATTATGTATGCAATGGGAACAACACAGCATACTGTTGGAACACAAAATGTTCGTTCCTATGCAATTCTGCAGCTTCTTTTAGGTAACATTGGTTTACCAGGCGGTGGAATCAATGCTATGCGCGGTGAATCGAATGTTCAAGGGTCAACTGACTTTGCCCTATTATTTAGTGACCTTCCAGGTTATATCGGCATTCCAAAAGCGATTCCCGAACATGCAACCCTAAAAGGCTATACCGAAAAAGAAACACCGAAGTCAGGTTATTGGAGCAACAAGCCGAAATTCCTTGTTAGTCTATTAAAAGCTTGGTATGGGCCAAATGCAACAAAAGAAAATGAATTTGGATATCAATTATTACCAAAGGGAAATAAAAATTACTCCCATATCAACTTATTTAATGCCATGTATAAAAATGAAATCAAAGGTGCTTTCTTATTTGGACAAAACCCAGTAATTGGCGGACCAAATGCTGGAAAAGAAAAAGAAGCACTCGCTAATTTAGATTGGATGGTAGCGGTGGACCTTTGGGAAACAGAAACCTCTTCCTTCTGGCAAAAAGAAGCGGGTAATGACCCAGCAAAAGTAAATACAGAAGTGTTTCTTTTACCGGCATCTGCTTCCTTTGAAAAAGAAGGCAGTATTACAAATAGCTCACGCTGGATGCAATACCGATGGAAGGCAATTGATTCCAGGGGGGAGGCAAAAGCTGACCTAGAAATCATCCATAGGCTCGCTGGAAAAATCAAAGATCTTTATAAAAATGAGAGCACGCCTGCTGCGAAGCAAATTAATGCGCTTTACTGGAATTATGGTAATGGAGATCATCCGGATATCGATCTTATTTGTAAGGAAATCAACGGCTATGACTACACAACAGGAAAACAAGTAATTGGCTTTGGTGCACTTAAGGATGACGGCACAACATGCAGCGGCAACTGGATTTATTCGGGTTTCTATCCTGAAGAAGGAAAAAACAGGTCGAAATCCCGTGATAATCAAAATAAAGATGGCGGAACTAATTATCTAAACTGGTCTTATGCATGGCCAGCGAACCGCCGGATCCTATACAACCGTGCTTCCGCAGACCCAAGCGGTAAGCCGTGGACGAAAGAAAGGGCAGTTATTTGGTGGGACGGTGTTCAAAGTAAATGGGTTGGAAATGATATTCCAGACTTTGTTCCGATCAAGTCTCCAACAGAAGCAGGAGGTACCAATCCGTTCATCATGAACAAGGATGGTTTAAGCTTGCTGTTTGCACCTACATTGAACGACGGACCGTTCCCAGAACATTACGAACCGTTTGAAAGCCCTGTACCAAATACCTTTTCAAGCCAAGAAATGAACCCAACAGCAGTGGTTATTGAAGGGGAATTTAATAAAAAGGGTGATAAAAAGGACTTCCCGATTGTGGCAACAACTTACCGTGTAAGTGAGCATTGGCAGTCAGGTTCAATGACTCGAAACCAAGAATGGTTATCTGAACTTGTGCCTCATATGTATGTGGAAATAAGTGAAGAATTGGCAAAAGAAAAAGGAATAGCAAATAAAGACAAGATTATTGTCAGCTCAGCCCGTGGTGAAATCAAAGCTTATGCAATGGTGACAAAGCGCTTTAAACCGTATACGATTGGCGGCAAAAAGGTTCATCATATCGGGATGCCATGGCACTTTGGATATAAAGGATTTGTAACAGGGGATACCGCAAATCGTCTGACACTTATATCGGGGACGCAAATACCACAATTCCAGAGTATAAAGCATTCCTTTGCAATGTAAGGAGGGCTGACTAATGGTTACTGAGTACGTTAAATATGTCGATGTGACGAAATGTGATGGATGCCGTGCCTGTATGGTTGCTTGTAAAAACTGGAATGACCTTCCTCCAGAGCCGCAAGATTTCCTTGGAAGTGCTCAATCACATCCAAAAACATCTGCTGATACATGGAACGTTCTGCAATATATCGAGCATGAAAATTCAAAAGGAGGGCTCGACTACCTTTTCCGTCACTCTGCCTGCTTCCATTGTACGGATGCAGCCTGTGAAAAGGTATGTCCAGAAAACGCAATCAGCTACACTGATTTTGATTCTGTAGTCATCGACCAGGAAAAATGTGTCGGATGTGGCTACTGCGTAAATAACTGTCCATTTGAGGTTATTTCTCTTAAGGAATATGTTGATAAAAATGGTAAGGAATATAGAAAGGCTCATAAGTGTACGATGTGTACCGACCGTCTTGAAGAAGGATTACAGCCTGCCTGTGTAACCACTTGCCATACCGGAGCAATGGAATTTGGAGACAAAGCAGCGATGATTAAAAAGGCAGAGCAGCGTGTCAACGAAATCAAAGACCGTTATCCAAACGCAATGGTTTATAATCCGCAGGGGGTTGGCGGAACACATACAGTATATGTGTTGGCAGAAAAGCCATCTGTTTACGGCCTGCCTGAAAACCCTAAAGTGCCGACATCAGCAGTCGTGTGGAAGGACTACGCGCAGCCGATTGGCAAGATGATGATTGGGGCAACGACTATGGCTGTAGTAGGAGCATTTATTACCAACAAGATCTTCAGTAAAAAGGCCAATGGTCAGGAAGAAGATGGAGGTGGCAGCCATGAGTAAGCAGCAAAAATCCGCGGTGAAGGTAAGACGGTTCTCTAAGGGATTTGTCTGGGCACATGCCGTTAACGGCATCTCATTCCTGGCCCTTTATCTCACTGCTCTGCCAATGTATACAGAGTTTTTTGACTGGCTGTATCCAGTTTACGGCGGGCCAGCAGGGGCACGTCTGCTCCATAGAATATTTGCCGTTACATTCATCCTGCCGACTTTTATATGGATGATTTTTGACCTCAAAGGTTTCAAACTATGGATAAAAGAACTTGTAACTTGGGAAAAACGTGACCTAGAGTTTTTTACCGAATTTGTGAAGGACTTATTTGGCTTAAGATTTAAGCATATAAGACAATCCTTCTTTAACGCTGGTGAGAAGATAAACTCTATTCTTCAGATTTTTTGTGCAATCCTTATTATTGGTTCAGGTTTCCCTATGTGGTTCCCAGAATTTTTCCCAAGAGCAGTAGTTCAATGGGGATACTTCTTCCATAACGTCGGCTTTGGTCTTGCGATAGCGGTTGTGGTCGGACACGTGTATCTCAGTGTGATCCATAAAAACTCTAGATCAGGATTTACCGGGGTCATAACAGGAGAGGTTCCAGCATGGTGGGCGAAAGAACACTATGCAGACTGGTATGACGAAGAAGTAAAAAAGGGTAACTTCCCTAAACTCGACGATCCTCATAAACCTGGCGGTCCGAATAAGAAGAAGAAAAAAGGTGCTTAGCCATAAGTAGAACCTAAGATGGCTGTCTGTAACAGGACAGCCATTGCTTTTAAAAAAGAATAATAGAGGTGCACTATGATGAAAAAGTCCGTTGTTTCAAAGGAATACCAAACCCTGCAAAAGGGGATATTAGCGCTTCAGGAAAACTGGAAAAAAAGCATCAATCCCGAGACCATCACTCCGAACCTTGATCAGGCAGCAATGAAAGCAGGGGTGCCTGCCGCTGCGTTAACGTCCATTCGTTTTGATATTTTACTATTTCAACAGTGGATAGAGGAATTAATAGGTTTATTAGGACAACATAACCCCGAATTAGAGGATAAATTGGCGGGTGTGTCGAATTTAGTCAATGAAGAAACAGCGATCCGCTGGATTGATGAATCCTTTTCATTCAATCAATTGTATTTTATCGGTTTTGCGGAAGAACATGGATTGGAAGAATGGATTCCACAATTCCTCGCAGAAAATGCACTCCGTCCATACTTACAGTTAACGGCCGAAAAAATCCAAGAAGAAATCCAATATGCCCATCCCGGATCCGGCTGCCCTGTGTGCGGGGAACCAGCACGGCTAGCAGTCCTTGAGGATAAAGGAAAAAAAGTAATGCAATGTCCACGCTGCCATGCCCATTGGCATGCAAAACGCATCGAATGTACTCATTGCGGTAATGATGACCATAAAACCATCCAGTTTATAACCGTTGAAGGCGACGCTGCCTCCAGTATCCAAGTTTGCGAACAATGTAAGGGCTATATAAAAGTAATTGATACGAGACAATACTTAGCAAAACCTACAGCTGCCATGCTTGATTTAAACACCATTCATCTTGACTTTATCGCACAGGAAAATGGTTATCAGGCTTGGGGAGAAAAACTACTAACCAATTAAGAAGGTGCTTTTTTCATGAAAGCTGCGGCTATTATTTTATCAGGCGGAAAGTCCAGCAGAATGGGGACCAATAAGGCCTTATTAAAAATAAACGAGAAAACCAATATTGAGAGTATTGCAGACAACTTAAAACTATATTTCGATGACATTATTCTTGTTACCAACCAAATGGACCTCTACCGTTTTCTAGGGGTAAAGATGACGTCAGACCAGTATCCCGGCATGGGCCCGCTCGCCGGAATTCATGCTGGATTGAGTGTCTCGGATTATGATATCAATCTCATTGTTGCCTGTGATATGCCGTTTGTTTCTGGTGAACTTGCTTTAACCCTTATAAACAATAGCAGCCATCATGATGCTGTCGTACCTGTAATCAACGGAAAACAGCAGCCGTTATTTTCAGTTTTTAAAAAGGAAACGGCCAAAAAAATCGAACAATCCATTGAAAACGGACGACTAAGTATGAAACACCTGCTTGATGAACTAAACGTCCTCTATGTAACGGAAAATGAGCTGCAGGCTTACAGTTCGGACGACCTTGAGCGCGTCTTTTTCAATATGAATCATCCGCATGAGTATGAAGAGGCGAAACAGTGGGCCGAAGCAAATCAGCAGGAGAGGATGTAACCGATCATGCAATTTTTTAAAGTAAAGACAGTGGAAGAAACATTTACCCTAATCGATGATAAAATTACAAGAATACAAGATACAGAAGAACGCCCGCTTGAAGAAGCACTCCATTATATTTTAGCGGTGCCTGTCACCGCCAAGGAAAATGTACCGGGTTTTGACCGCTCTACTGTGGATGGTTACGCGGTAAAGGCGAAGGATACGTATGGTTCCTCTGAATCGATGCCGGGCTTTTTAACGGTAGCCGGCGAGGTGAGAATGGGGGAAGCGGCCGATATTTCGGTTAACAGCGGTGAAGCTGTCTATGTTCCGACGGGTGGGATGATTCCCCCTGGAAGTGACAGTGTTATTATGATTGAACATTGTGAAGACCTTGATGGTCTCTTAAATACGTATAAACAAGTAGCACCGGGCGAAAATATCATTCGTGCCGGCGAGGACATCAGAGAAGGGGAAAGGGTTCTTTCGGAAGGAACCGTGCTTCGCCCGCAGGAATTAGGCGCTCTTGCCTCTTTGGGGATTACGCATGTGACGGTTTATCGCAAACTAAGGGTTGGCTATTTATCGTCCGGAGATGAAATTGTTCCCTATCAAACCCAAACTCTTTTAACGGGGCAAATCAGGGATATTAATCATCTTACAATCTTAGGTTTAGCCAAAGAGTGGGATATTGACGTGGTTTACGGCGGGATCGTAAAAGATGATTATCAGGAATTTCAGTCAAAGGCGAAGGAATTATATGACCAGGTTGACTGCTTGATCCTATCTGGCGGCAGTTCAGTTGGGGCGAAGGACTATACAACCGAAGTGATTCAATCGTTAGGCTCACCAGGTGTATTCGTTCATGGAATCAGCATTAAGCCGGGGAAACCAACTATCCTGGCGCTGGCCGAGGGGAAACCGGTCATTGGACTGCCAGGGCATCCTGCCTCTGCCATGATTATTTTTAAACTATTTGGTGAAAAGATTCTAAGAAAGCTTAAAGGCGAAGAAATTGAAAAAAGACCTGATCGGATTTTTGCAAGAATCACAAAAAATATCGCTTCGGCACCAGGACGCTCCGATTATATCCGCGTCCGCTTAGTTGAAAAAGAAGGCGAATGGTGGGCAGAACCGATTATCGGGAAATCCGGGTTAATTACAACATTGGTTAAGAGCGACGGAATTGTTGAAATTATTTCAGAAAAAGAGGGTATTTCACAGGGTGAATCTGTACCTGTGATTGCAACACGATGAGGGGGTATGAGGAATGGACCATAAAGGATACAAACGGAAAATTTATTTAGAGGACAAACCCCGAACGGAAGCAAAGCGAGAAATTCTCGAGGCGTTCCAGCTGCCCCTTGAAAAAGAAATGATTCCTGCTGCCGAAGCACTTGGCCGCGCAACCGCTGAACCGATCTTTGCCCGGGTATCGATGCCGCATTATCATGCTTCTGCCATGGATGGCATTGCCGTTATGGCGGAAAACACGTATCAGGCCCATGAACAGAATCCGCTTCAGCTGAAGTTGGGCGTTGATTTTTTATATGTGGATACAGGAAATCCAATACCATCTCCGTTTAATGCTGTCATCATGATCGAGCATGTGGATGTGTTGGATGAGGAAACGATTGAAATTATCGAACCTGCAACCCCGTGGCAGCATATCCGTCCGATTGGAGAGGATATTGTCCAGGAAGAAATGCTGTTTCCACAGGGGCATATTTTGCGGCCGGCAGATTTAGGAGTACTTCTAGCCTCACAGCAAACAGTGATTCCGGTAACGAAAAAACCGGTGGTCACCATTATCCCGACAGGTAATGAATTGGTAGAGGCAGATGCTGAACTCTCCTCGGGTAAAATTATTGAATTCAATGGTACCGTTTTTGCTAATTTTGTAAGGGAATGGGGTGGCGAGCCGAGACTTCATGAAATTGTGAAGGATGAGCCGGAGCGAATTAAAGCGGTGCTGCTCGAGGCAGCCGAAACCTCTGATATTGTTGTGATTAATGCAGGTTCTTCTGCAGGGTCTAGAGATTATACTGTCCATATTATCGGTGAGATCGGTACGGTCTTTACCCATGGTGTCGCTGCACGTCCGGGAAAACCGGTTATTTTAGGAAAAATTAATGATAAAATCGTTGTGGGTGTTCCAGGCTATCCTGTTTCTGCCTATCTGGCTTTAGAATGGTTTGTGAAACCGCTGATTTGTAAGTATTTGCAAATAGCAGAACCAAAGCGTCCAACGATAAAGGTCAAGCTCGGGCGCCGGATTGTTTCCACAATGGGTGCTGAGGACTTTGTCCGAATGAATATCGGCTATGTGAATGGCCAATTTGTTGCCAATCCGCTGACAAGAGCGGCAGGAGTAACAATGTCGTATGTCAGGGCAGACGGCCTGCTTGTCGTACCAGCGAACGTCATCGGCTATGAGCAGGGTGACGTGGCAGAAGTGGAGCTGATGCGTCCATTAGAGGAAATCAAAAATGCCATCATGTTTTGCGGCAGTCATGATTTAACCATTGACCTGTTATCGTCGCAGTTAAAGGCAAATCGTACAGACATGAAAATTGTCTCTGCCCATGTAGGCAGTATGGCTGGCATCATGGCAATTAGAAAAGGGGAGGCCCACGTAGCGGGCATTCATTTGCTTGACCCTGCCACAAAGCAATATAATATTTCATACGTAAAGAAAATCTTAGCAGGTCAAGACGTAGTACTCTATCCATTTTTACGCCGGAAACAGGGCTGGATTTTACCAAAAGGAAATCCAGTGGGGATTGAGAAGGTTACCGATGTAGCCTTGAAAAAGGTTAATTTCGTGAATCGTCAAAAGGGAGCGGGAACAAGAATTTTGTTTGATATGCTCCTTGGAGAAGCAGGCCTCACAGCGGAAGATATTATCGGTTATGAGCGGGAGATGTTCTCTCATTTAGCCGTTGCTGCCGAGGTAAATGGCGATTCAAACTCTGCTGGCTTAGGAATCTTCCCTGCAGCCAAAGCAATGGGCCTAGATTTTATGCCGGTAGCAGATGAAGAGTACGACTTACTGATGACACGAAGCTTTTTTGAAAGCGAAAAGGGCCGGCAGCTAATGGAAATCATCCAGTCTCCTTATTTTAAGCAGCAGGTAGAGAAAATTGGCGGCTATGAAGTAGTGGAAAATCCGGAGCCAAAGAGCCTGGAGTAAACGAGGTGTTTTTATATGAATTTTTATGAGATATCGAAGGAACCGATTGATATTCAAGCGGTTATTGATAAAGTAGTCCAGCGTGAAGCCGGGGCGATCACCACCTTTATCGGTACGGTGCGCGAATTAACCAAAGGCAAGAAGACGTTATTTTTAATTTACGAAGCGTATGAGAGCATGGCGGTTAAGAAGCTCGAGCAAATCGGAAAAGAAATTGAGGAGCGCTGGGAAGGTTCCCGTGTGGCAATCACCCATCGCGTTGGGAAATTGGACATTACGGATGTTGCAGTTGTGATAGCCGTTTCAACACCGCATCGCGCGGATGCATATGAAGCCAACCGCTATGCCATTGAACGCATTAAAGAAATCGTCCCGATTTGGAAAAAAGAACATTGGGAAGACGGCGAAAAGTGGATGGGCAACCAGCTTGAAACCGTTGCTTACCCAAGCGGCAAACCAGAGGAGGCAGATTTAAATGAATAAAGTATTATTTTTCGCCCATTTGCGTGATAGTGTCGGCGAAGATTTCCTTCGTTTGGACGTTGCCGGCAAAACCGTTGCGGAGTTAAAGGCAGAGCTGGCCTCGCGTTATGATCTCCCGAAGCTGGATACGGTTATGACCGCAGTGAACGAAGAATTTGCCCAGGATGATGAAGTCATTCAAGAGGGCGACGAGGTAGCCTTTATCCCGCCGGTAAGCGGCGGCTGAAAACTGGCGGATAGAGTGGGCTTACTCTCGGAAAGAGTGGACTTACTCTCGGAAAGAGTGGACTTACTCTCGGATGGAGAGGATTACTCTCGGATGGAGAGGCTTACTCTCGGATAGAGGGGAATTACTCTCGGAAAGAGTGGACTTACTCTCGGATGGAGAGGAATACTCTCGGAAAGAGTGGACTTACTCTCGGATAGAGGGGAATTACTCTCGGATAGAGAGGAATACTCTCGGAAAGAGTGGACTTACTCTCGGATGGAGAGGCTTACTCTCGGAAAGAGTGGACTTACTCTCGGATGGAGAGGCTTACTCTCGGATAGAGGGGATTTACTCTCGGATAGAGGGGATTTACTCTCGGATAGAGAGGATTACTCTCGGATAGCGAGAAATACTCTCGGATGGCGAGAAATACTTGCGGATAGCGAGAAATACTGGCAGATAGCCAGAAATAGCTGGCCCAAAGCCAGTTCCAGTTCCGATTTTAGGGGAAGGGGAAAACATAATGAATGAACGGTACTCACGACAGGTCCTCTTTCCGGGGATCGGTAAAGAAGGACAGGAGAAAATCCGGTCCAAGCATGTATTGATCATTGGTGCAGGCGCATTGGGTTCCGGAAATGCAGAAGTGATGACAAGGGCAGGGGTAGGCAAAATCACAATCATCGACCGGGATTATGTCGAGGCGAGCAATCTTCAGCGGCAGCAGCTTTACACCGAAGAAGATGTCACTGAGAAACTTCCGAAGGCGGTAGCAGCAGAAAAACGATTGCGGGCCATCAACTCCGATGTCAAGATTACAGCTATTATTGGTGATGCCACTCCACCTGTACTGGAGGACTTGGTAACGAATATAGACTTAATCATCGATGCGACGGATAATTTTGAAACAAGAATGGCGATTAATGATGTGTCGCAAAAGCATAATGTTCCTTGGATATATGGAGCATGTGTCGGCAGTTACGGCATGAGTTTTTCGATCA
The DNA here is from genome assembly GCF_946151075.1 of Neobacillus sp. Marseille-Q6967. GTDB lineage: Bacteria > Bacillota > Bacilli > Bacillales > Cytobacillaceae > Neobacillus. The sequence continues at coordinate 1,192,542 of NZ_CAMGZB010000001.1, forward strand.
TACCGGGAAAAACTCCATGTTTGAATTGTCTATTACGGACGATTCCACTCCAGGGCATGACCTGTGATACCGGCGGAATCATCTCGCCGGCTGTCCAGATGGTAATTTCACACCAAGCAGCGGAAGCGTTAAAAATCTTGGTCGAAGATTGGGATGCCGTTAGAACTTCGTTTGTCAGCTTTGACTTATGGCGAAACCAATATACAAGCTTAAAAATGTCAAAAGCGAAATTTGCCGGTTGTCTATCCTGCGGGGAAGAAAGAACCTACCCATATCTCGACAATGAAAATATGACAAAAACAACAGTGCTTTGCGGAAGGGATACCGTGCAAATCCGGCCATCTCATCAAGGTGAAATTTCCTTGGAACGGCTGGCTGGGCAGCTTGGCTCGCTTGGTTATACCGTAAAAGGAAATCCGTATCTTATTTCTGTTGAGATGGGAGACGAGCGGATGGTTATTTTTAACGACGGACGCGCCCTTATCCACGGTACAAAAGATTTAACCCATGCAAAAACCATATATCAAAGGATACTAGGCTAAACCCGTACGACATAAAGTACGGGTTTTTTCGTTGACAAAAACGGACATGTTTCACGTGAAACATTGAAAATTGTCGAGAGTTTCTATTCTAGTTAAGAATCTGTTATTCTTAACATAGTGAGGTGTGAAGAGACGTGAATATATCTGTCGATAAATTATTAGCTAAAATAGAAGAAGAATTAAAACTGGCTAAAACCAGCTCGAAGCAGGAACGCTTGCGGGAAAAAGTATACTCTATTAAAATATTATGCGAGTTAATCCTCGATGAAAAACAAAATCAGAACGAGGTACCGATAAGCAGTTCAACTGTCTATCAGCCAGTCTCGCCACAGCCAGTGTTTCAGCAACCGGTAACATTGAACCAACCGAAAAAACTGGAGATGGACGATGAAGCAAATGGTGATTCTTTATTTGATTTTTAGGGGGAAAAGGAATGAAAGTTTTTATTATTATTGGGGCCATTAATGCCTTTTTGGCGGTAGCACTAGGGGCCTTCGGAGCACATGGTCTTAAGGATAAGCTGGACTCGTATTATTTGGGGATTTGGGAAACAGGTGTTACCTATCAAATGTTCCATGCAACTGGGATCTTAATTGCTGGACTCTTACTTGGAAAAGTAGCGGCGAGCGGATTATTCTCATGGGCTGGCTGGTTAATGTTAATTGGAATTATCTTTTTCAGCGGCAGTTTGTATCTTTTAAGTTTAACAAAAGTAGGTATCCTTGGAGCAATCACTCCGATAGGGGGAGTCTGCTTCCTGGCGGCATGGGTACTCATTATCATTGGAGCAGTAAAACATCTATAAGCACAAAAAAGGCATTGGAGTAAGCCCCAATGCCTTTTTTTTACCTAGGAGGGTACGTTCCTAATGAAGGTGTAGGTGTTCCAAATGGATACTCGTATTCAAGCTCTTCTTCAAACGTAGCATAATCAAACGCAACCATTGGAATAAGGTAGCGTGTTCCTGCCTGCGGGTCACTTAGGATGAGATGATCTCGACCGGCTGCTTCAATAATTCCGACAAACTGTTTCGCATTCCACTGGTTGTTTCCTTCAAAAGTGGTATAAACAGTGGCAAGTTTCCCTTTGTTTAAACGTAAAATATTTTCGATGTATGACTGCTCAATTGGGAGCATTCCTTGCGTTTGTGGTGCTGCAGTTTGTGGTGCGCCTGGAACACCTGTCTGTTGAAATGGCGGCGGTTGGAATCCTGGCTGCTGACCAGGGAAAAATCCTTGATTTTGGAATTGCCCTGCGCCCTGCTGCCTAACCTGATAAGGCTGATAACCTTGGTTAAAGTATTGATTCATCAAATTCCCTCCTAAAATGTTTTAAATGATGGCCCAACATTCTATTCATACTCCCGTACCCATTATTTGGTGACAATGAGAAGGAGCGGCTCCTGATAAAATTGAACTGAAACGCCTGCTAAGACTCGCTATTTTATAAGTATGAGCCTGTGTTGGGAAATATGACTTAAGGCTTTTTACAAAAAAAAGAAGTCCTCCGCATTAGCATTGGACTTCTTTTTGATCAATTATTAAACATGCAGGAAGCTCGCTACCCGCTCTTCTTCTAAAATATTTCCTACAAAGAAAGCACCGAATTCGCCAAAGCGCGCACTTACTTCATCAAAACGCATTTCATAGATAAGCTTTTTAAATTGAAGAACTTCATCTGCAAACAGGGTAACGCCCCATTCGTAATCGTCAAAGCCTACAGAACCTGTAATAATCTGCTTAACCTTCCCAGCGTATGTACGGCCAATCATTCCGTGGCTGCGCATCATGTTACGGCGTTCTTCCATCGGCAGCATATACCAGTTATCATTGCCCTGACGGCGCTTATCCATTGGATAGAAGCATACATGTTTGGCTTTCGGTAATTTTGGATAAAGACGTGCCAAGATTTGAGGATTTTGGTATGGGTCCTCCCCAGCAGGTAAATAGTTGCTTAATTCCACTACGGATACATAAGAATGAGCAGGGATTGTAAACTCTGCAAACTTTGTTTTATTAAATTCTGTTTCAATTTCGTTTAGTTCTTCCATTGTCGGACGTAAAATCATCATCATAAAATCAGCTTTTTGACCGACAATTGTATATAAAGCATGGCTGCCTTCGTTACGATCTTGTGTAGTGTTCCATTTGTCAACTAGACTTAAAAACTCGTGAATCGCGGCTTGGCGTTCATCAATTGAAAGCATCTTCCAAGTCGTCCAATCCACAGTACGGAAATCATGTAAACAATACCAGCCATCCAGCGTTTGAGCTGCTTCACTCATGATCATCACTCCTATGTAATAATAATGCTAAATTCCAATCTTAACTATATCATAGTTTGACCAAGAGACGCTTGTATAAACCTCTATGGATATTTTTTGTAAAAGAAGTAAATAGTAAAAGGTAGCGGAGTTTTTTGAAAACAAAAACATTTTAGGTGTAAACGCTATCTGTGAGCTATATCAATTGAAATTTTCAACAGGTAAAGTATGCTGATAAAGGTAGCTTTTTTAGGGAGGATTTAGTGTGAGCGATTTATTTGAAGGTTTAAAGCAGAAAATTACAGGCAAGAACTTAAAAATTGTTTTTCCAGAAGGCTTGGACGAGCGGATTGTGAGAGCAGCAAGCCGCCTGGCAGAGGAAAATCTATTAACACCAATCCTGGTCGGTAACATTGAGCGGGTTCAGGCAAAAGCACAAGAGCTTGGCGTTTCATTAAACGCAGCAGAAATCTATGACCCTGCGACATATGCGGGAATGGACGAGCTTGTGGCGGCATTTGTTGACCGTCGTAAAGGTAAAGTAACGGAAGAAGATGCTCGGAAAATTTTATTAGACGGAAACTATTTCGGCACTATGCTTGTGTACTTAAATAAAGCAGAAGGCTTAGTGAGCGGTGCGGCTCATTCAACCGCAGACACCGTCCGTCCAGCCTTGCAGATTATTAAAACAAAAGCCGGCGTTCGGAAAACATCTGGCGTCTTCATTATGGTTCGTGAGGACGAAAAATATGTCTTTGCTGACTGCGCTATCAATATTGCACCGGACAGCAACGATTTAGCTGAAATAGCAGTCGAAAGTGCGAAAACAGCAGCGATGTTTGATATCGATCCGCGGATTGCGATGTTAAGCTTTTCAACAAAAGGTTCGGCAAAGTCTCCTGAAACTGAAAAAGTTTCAGCAGCAGTTGAAGAAGCAAAACGCCGTGACCCAGGGTTAGTACTAGATGGAGAATTCCAGTTTGACGCAGCGTTTGTTCCATCTGTTGCCAAAAGTAAAGCACCGGATTCACCACTTCAAGGCGATGCCAACGTATTCATTTTCCCAAGTTTGGAAGCTGGAAATATCGGCTATAAAATTGCCCAGCGTTTAGGCGGATTTGAAGCAGTGGGTCCAATCCTTCAAGGGTTAAATCGTCCAGTTAACGACTTATCCCGTGGATGTAATGAAGAAGATGTTTACAAACTGGCGTTGATTACTGCAGCGCAGGGATTATAATTAGTTTTAATGGCCAGTCCTTTGGTGGGGCTGGCTTTTTAGCTTTTTTGCAGTGAATTACCTACTTCCTTTTGACGGGGAATCGGGAAGCACTATATAATCGATGATCTTTTTGTTAAAATAACAGTAACTTATACTAGAGGAGAATACGTTATGGAAAGTTTGCTTCGTCAGCCGGTGTGGCGGATTATGGATCAGTCCGCGGTTGGCATACATTTTCAAGCTTTACAGTCGTTTGGGACGGACGATACGTTGTGTGCGTCGGTCGGCGCTGGCGAGGCACCGGCAACAGCCCGAACATGGGTGCATCACAACACAGTAGTGCTCGGAATCCAAGATACGAAACTGCCATTCTTGGAGGCCGGCAGGCGGTTCCTTGAGCAGCAGGGCTATCAGACTATCGTTCGCAATTCCGGGGGCTTAGCGGTGGTTCTCGATGAGGGCGTTTTAAATATTTCATTGATTTTACCGGAAAACGAAAAAAGTATTGATATAAACCGGGGCTACGACACGATGTGGCTGCTGGTTAAAAATATGTTTAGCGAATTTAACAAAGAACTCGAAGCGCGGGAAATCGTCGGATCCTACTGTCCTGGCAGTTATGACCTTAGTATCGATGGGAAAAAGTTCGCCGGTATTTCGCAGCGCCGCCTGAAAAAAGGCGTAGCGGTCCAAATCTACCTTTGTGTCAATGGCAGCGGGGGGAAAAGAGCTGAACTTATTAAACAATTTTACGAGATTGCCAAAAACGGCGAATCGACCAAATTCAGCTATCCTGAAATTGTTCCTGAGGTAATGGCTTCTCTTTCCGAACTGCTTGAAACCAACTTAACTGTTTCAGATGTGATGTTCCGCTTGTTACATCAATTAAAAACAAATAGTGACCGATTGGTTGCGGGGACGTTGAATGAATATGAACTGACGCTTTTCCCGAACTATTACCAAAGAGTCATTGATCGTAATCAAAAACTTTCAGAAGTTTAAAAAGCCGTCAACCAAAGTGGTTGTACGGCTTTTTTTAAAAATAATGAGGATACTGTGCTTCAGCTCTTCTCCCGAATAATTATTGGCTAGCTACAGCGCCTGGGGGCTCGGGGTCATAAGCCAATCCGTCCAGAAGGTTAAAGAGCAACCTTCTAGCCGGCTCGTCTTATGCCGGGCTTCAGAAAGCTATCGCTTTCTTCCGCATTAAGGGAGACTACGTCTCTGGCTAATGCCATTCGACTATTCTCCCTATATCGCCCCTGTTCAAGGCGCTTCCGCTTTTCCGTTTACTCCGCAATTTTTTCTAGGTTTCCGTTACGGTCCATTTTAAATTTGGTTGCGGGTCTTTCTTCTTCTTCAAATAATACAAGGTTGCGGGCCCGGTTCATGATCTTCATTAATGTTTCGTAATCTTCTTGCATCGTTTCGGTATTTTGCTCGAGTTTCTTTATTTTTGCAGACATTTCTTCGTTCTGCTTTGTAAGTTCAGCAATTTCCCGCTTTAATCTTTCATTCTCACTTTTTAGTGCTTCATTTTGCAGATTCGAATGATTGAAGTTTTGTAAGAAATCAATCACGCTATCTAGTGATAAACCTGATGTAGAGGCTGGTCTGTATGTTGTAACAGATGGCTTTACATATGTTTCTGCAGCGACTTCGGCTGTGAAATCCTCAGTTTCAAACGCTGTTTCCATTGGAACCTCTACTGATTGGGAAATAGGTTGTAATTCTTCCACAGCAGGCACAGGTGGATTGTATAATAACTTTTTCTTGCCGCCTTGGTCTTTTCCTAGTACTCTCTGTCTTTGTTTGCGTTGTTTTTTCGCTAATTGCAATGCTTTTTCATAGCGGTGGCGGACAACAGCATTCCATCTGAATCCACAGGCTGCTGAAGTGCGGTTCAGCTTGTCTCCTACCTCTTCAAAAGCGTTTAACTGGGTACTGCCTTCTCTTACATGCCGCAGGACAGTTTCTGCCAACAGCAAATCGTTTTCATCTGTCCATGCATCTTGACGTACTTTCATATTCTTCAACTCCCTAAAAATAAAAATTTATGATGAACTCATGACGAGTTTAAAAAAGTTCTAGTCTTATGATGGACAAGTTTTTCAAGCTTTATACCAAAATCTTGCAAGGATACTAGATTTTCTTAATATAAGAGTTGTTAAAGATTGCAACTTGCATTGCCTAAACAGAAACTGTAAAATACCTAAGGAGTTAATTCGTTTATTTTTGGGGTAAAAATATATAAATATAGCATGAGAAAGGGATGGAACCTATGTCGAATGAATTTCGTGTTTGTGACGACTGCCAGGCCGTGAATTTAAAGACATTAATCCCTCGTTTGAAAGAATTGGATCCGGAAGCGGAGATCAAAATCGGCTGCCAATCCTATTGTGGCCCAGGCCGGAAAAAAACCTTTGCCTTTGTCAATAACCGTCCAGTTGCCGCTCTAACCGAAGAGGAATTAATGGAGAAAGTGAATAAAAAGCTAAAATAATCACCTTTGTTACCATCGCTAAGGTGATTTTTCTTTTCTCCTAAATGTCGAATTTTCCTGCAGAAAATTGTGGAAATCTGGGTGATTTACCGATGCATTTGGGATAAAATAGAAGAAAGAGAAACTAGGAAGAGGGAAATCTATCTATGCACTATGCCGCGGAGAAGTTGAGTGAGGAAAAAGTTTTTAAGGATCCGGTACACCGCTATGTCCATGTCCGCGATCGGGTGATTTGGGACTTGGTCGGAACAAAAGAGTTTCAGCGCCTGCGCCGGATTAAGCAGCTCGGGACGACCTTTCTAACCTTCCACGGTGCGGAGCACAGCCGTTTTAATCACTCCCTTGGGGTATATGAAATTGTTCGCCGCATCATCGATGATGTGTTTGCAGGCCGGCCGGAATGGAACGACAATGACCGTCTGCTGACCCTTTGCGCCGCACTTCTTCACGACTTGGGGCATGGGCCGTTTTCCCATTCATTTGAAAAAGTATTCGACTTTGACCATGAGAATTTCACAAGAGCCATTATTTTAGGAAAAACCGAGGTAAATGCCGTTTTAGCAAAGGTGAGTCCAGATTTTCCTGAACAGGTAGCGGAAGTGATTGCGAAAACTTCGGAAAAGAAGCTGGTTGTCAGCTTGATTTCCAGTCAAATTGATGCCGACCGGATGGATTATTTGCAGCGTGATGCTTATTTTACCGGGGTCAGCTACGGTCAATTTGATATGGAAAGAATCCTCCGGGTGATGCGGCCGAAGGAAGACCAGGTCGTCATCAAAAAAAGCGGCATGCATGCCGTTGAGGACTACATCATGAGCCGATACCAGATGTATTGGCAGGTTTATTTCCACCCAGTGTCCCGCAGTGCAGAGGTCATTTTAACGAAAATCCTCCACCGGGCAAAGCAATTATTTGAAGAAAACTATACGTTTAAACATAATCCGATGCATTTCTATTCTTTCTTTACAGATAATGTAACTTTAGAAGACTATTTAAAATTAGATGAATCGGTCATTTTATATTATTTTCAAATCTGGCAGGACGAACAGGATCCGATTTTAAGCGACCTCTGCGGGCGGTTCGTCAACCGCAATCTATTCAAATATGCAGAATTTGACCCTGCGAAGGAATATAAAAAGTTAGCGCAGCTGACTTCATTTTTCCAAAAGGCCGGGTTGGACCCGGAATATTATTTGGTGGTCGATTCGTCGTCTGATTTGCCATATGATTTTTACCGGCCGGGGGAAGAAGAGGAGCGGCTGCCGATTCATTTGTTAATGAAGAACGGGGAATTGAAGGAGTTGTCACGCGAGTCGGAGATCGTCGATGCGATTTCGGGTAAGAGACGTACGGATCACAAGCTCTATTATCCAGCGGATTTCCTTGAGGATGACTCATCACCAATTAAAAAACAAATTCGAGATTTGCTAGAGATATAATCATGGAGTAGGAGATGACAGACGTTGTTAAAAGATCATGCGAAGCTGATGCAGGCGATTTCTGTGTCCGGGGAAATTGTGGGGAGAAAGAAGCTGCAAAAGATGATATATATTGCCAAAAAGGTAGCATTCCCTTTCCATGAGAGGTTTCAGTTTCATTTTTACGGCCCTTATTCGGAGGAGCTGACACTAAGGGTCGAGGAGCTTTGCAATATGGGCTTTTTGAATGAAATTAAAGAGAAAAAGGGCGGTTATTTTCAATATCGTTATACGTTGACGGACAGCGGTAAAGAGTTTTTAAGTTTAAACGAGGTTGATATGCCGTGCCTGCAGGACTGCCTTGGGGATATGAACGGACAGAATGCTAGATTTTTGGAACTGGTTTCGACGATTTTGTATTTTGATAATCTCTCAAAAGAGGAAGTTACCAATAAAGTGTTTACGTTGAAAGCAAGCCAGCGCTACACCGAAGAAGAGATTGATGAAGCCTATCAATACATTGAGACATTAAAGAAAAAGAGTAGTTCTACTATCATGATACAATAACATCACAGAGACTCTGTGGTTATGCTATAGAACAAAAGGTGTCCAAGGATTTTTGGACACCTTTTTTATGTAGCGTTATTTGTCGCTGAGTCTAGTTCCGGCAACAGCGTAATGATTTTTGCTCATTTCTTCTATAAAAACCACTACGGCTTCTTTTGAAGCTCCTGTTGTTTCAACGACTGCGTCGGTCACTTTTTCAACGAGCGCTTTTTTCTGATCTTCCGTACGGCCTTCAAGCATCTTTACTGTAACGTATGGCATAGATAACCCCTCCTTCTGTAAATATTGTTTCATTTCAGTTGAAAAATTACAAGCAGCAGATTAGATTTTCATTTTCAACTGGGTATCATGTATAATTATAGGAAAAGCGGAGGGCGCCTGCTTATCGGCGACAAGCATAAGACGAGCCGGCATGAAGGTTGTTCTTTAACCTTCTTGACGGATTGGCTTATGACCTTGAGCCGATGGCGCCTGGAGCTGGACAGATGGAAAAAAGAGGGGGAAACGGTTTGGAAGGTTTTCTTGCCTATTCACTAAGGGAGATTCCGTACGTCTTTATTACGCTCGCGATAGCGTTTACGCTTCACGAGTTTGCCCATGCTTATGTAGCTTATAAATTTGGGGATATGACTGCTGCAAAACAGGGCCGCCTGACATTAAATCCGCTCAAGCATCTTGATCCGTTTGGGACGATCTTGATTTTTATTGCTGGATTTGGCTGGGCACGGCCGGTTCCGGTCAATCGTTTTTTCTTTAAGAAACCGCGCCTTGCAGGAATTTTGGTTTCATTTGCCGGGCCGTTCAGCAATTTTCTATTGGCGGTTATTGGTTTTATCGTCTATTTTAGTTTTGCACGTGCAGGTTTAATCATGAATCTTCCAGGGTTGGAAGAATTCCTTAATATTTTCATTTGGCTGAATATCGTGTTGTTTATCTTTAACCTGCTCCCGCTGCCGCCGCTTGATGGCTACCGGATTATTGAGGATTTAGCTCCTAATCATATTCGGGCGAAAATGACACAATATGAGCAATATGGCGTACTGATTTTTTTAATATTAGTGATTACACCTTTAGACCGTTATACAATTAGTCCCTTATTCAATACAGTAGCCCCAGGATTATTAGAGGGGTTAAGCCGTTTCTTTGCACAAATGTTTTTTTTCTAGGAGGGTAATAAATTTCTATGGAAGATAAAAAGAAGAAGCTTGGTTTTAATATTATTAAAAGCGATCCGACAGACGGGCATAAAGGATTTGGAAAAGGCGCATTGAGTCTTGATAATGTGTCACCGGTGATTATCGATGTGAACGCAGGGGAAGCGGAAATTGATGTCGGTGCGATGCATGCACGAAGCGTGGTTGAAAAAGGAATCAAATTCCTTCCTAATAAAGAGGATGTTCCTAACGGCAAGCCGTACTGGCTTGTCTGGGTGACGATTGACCGTAAAGTGGAAGGGCCATATTATGCTGGGGTTACGGCCTGTGAAATGACCGTTGACCGTGAAATCCGCCGCGGCTACAAATCACTGCCGGAGCATGTCAACAAAATGGATAAATCAATGAAGCGTCATATTATGGTAGACCATATGGATGATAAATCGAAAAAGGTGCTCGCTGATTTTCTTCGCAGCCATAATGAAGCCTTTTGGAACAATTCCACAGATGAATTGAAAAAAAGTTTGGAAGTATAGCTTTTTTACGATAGAAATTTTTTCAAAAAAGTAGTAAACTAATAGGCAGTGTTTAGGCACTGTAAGACTAGGACAGAGAAAAGCTCCGGAAGCGAAATTCCGGAGCTTTTTTCATTTTTTGCCCCTATTAAACTTGCGTGTTGATTTCCACTCCAGGCACTTCGCTTTCCGCGGGCGTTCCGGGGAGCCTCCTCGGCGCTTTAGCGCCTGTGGGGTCTCCCCTGTCCCGTACTCCCGCAGGAGTCTCGCGCCTTCCGTTCCAATCAACAGTGAGCAAAATACAGCCAGTTTTTTATGTCCAAGGCAGGATCTTTTTGTACCATGGTTCCTCTTGTTGCTGTTTCTTTTTGTGCGGCTTTTCGCCATGTTCTAGATGTTCCATGCAGTATTCTGTTGGCTCGGTGCCTTTTACGAAATATGTGAATCGGCGGACCGGGCAGTCTTTTGTGGCAAGTTTGCCTGTTTCAGGATTTACATAGACACCGACAACGCCTTCTTTTGGCGGAGTGAAATTTTTCACAGGCTTTCCGTCTAGGGCATCCTCCATAAATTGAGCCCAAATATTTTTTGCATAGCTTTTTTCAGCGGAAAGGGTGATCGGCTTGCCGACATCGTGCCCAGCCCACACGGCCGTCACGAGCTGAGGTGTAAAACCAATCATCCAGCTGTCGGTTTCGGTTGATCCCGATTTTCCTGCATACGGACGAGTAATATCCTTCACCAGTGAATTCCCCGTTACTTTGGCATAGCCGTTCAGCTTCGGATCAAACATTCCGGTCATCATTTGCGTCATCACATAAGCTTTAGCTGGGTCGAGAATCTTTTCCGGCTTATTTTCATGTTCATAAATGACGTTACCATTATAATCTTCAACCCTTGTAATCAAGGTTGGTGTCACCTTTTTCCCGCCATTGGCAAATTGGCTGTAGGCATTGGCCATTTCAATCACCCGAACACCGGATGTTCCAAGTGCAAGGGACGGGACGCTGTCCATTTTCGTGGTGAGTCCAAACTTTCTTACAGTGTCAATTAACGTTTCAGCCCCCATAAACAGGAGCGTTTTGACTGCATAAATATTATCAGAAACGGCAAGCGCCTGGGCGAGTGTAATTTCTCCTTCCGCATACTTATTGTTGAAGTTATGCGGTGTATAGTTCGAGTTGCCGTCATCAAATTTAAATGTGGTTAATTCACTTCTTAAAGTAGTGGACGGGGTATAGCCCTGTCCAAGCGCTGCATAATACAAGAGCGGTTTGATGGTTGATCCTGGCTGGCGGACCGCCTGAATGGCACGGTTAAATGGACTTGCTTCATAATCCCGGCCGCCGACCATGGCTTTAACATATCCGTTTTTCGGGTCCATGCTGACAAACCCGATTTGAATCTCGGATTCGCTTGCAACGTATTTTTTAATTTTCTCTTCCGCCTTTTTTTGCAGTGCTAGATCTAATGTTGTAAAAACTTTTAAACCGCCGAGGGCAATCGTGCGGTCATCTAATTTTAGTTCATCTTTTAATGCATTTTTAACAGCATCCTGAAAATAAGGGGCAGCTTCTACTTTTTTATGCGGATGTTCGCCGACGAATGTGAGCTGCTCTTTTTTCGCCTTTGCTGCCATGTTCTTTTTGATATAACCGTTTTCAACCATGCTATCTAAAATAATGCCTTGGCGTTTTTTTGCATTCTCTAAAGAAGCGAGCGGTGAATAATACCCTGGTCCTTTTGGAATTCCGGCAAGCATCGAGGCTTCTGCCAGGGATAAATCGGATGAATTTTTTCCAAAATAAAATTGACTGGCTGCCTGAACTCCATAAGCACCGTTGCCATAGTAGATCGTGTTCAGGTAACCTTCAAGAATTTCTTCTTTTGGATAGCTCATTTCGAGCCTAATCGTATAAAATGCTTCGTGCAGTTTACGTTTCCAGGTTTTATCATGCTCAAGGAAAAGGTTTCTGGCATATTGCTGAGTGATGGTGCTCGCTCCCTGCACTTTCGCAAGGGCCTTGATATCGGCGACAATCGCACCAGCGATCCGTTTATAGTCAAAACCATTATGTTCGTAAAAATTCCTATCTTCTACTGAAATGGTCGCATTCACTAATTCAGGTGAGATTTCCTCCAGCGGAACCCAATAGCGTTTTTGACCGCTGTTGCTTTCACCGATTAAGGTTCCGTCTTGGGCAAAGAATAAAGTAGATTGTGGAACAGCAAGCGGCGGAGCACCAAGAATTTTTGCATAGCCAAGAATACCCAGGAAAACAATCAGCATGCAGGCCAAGCCTATCAAACTCACGATAATCAACGCCCGCAAGTATTTAATCGTTTTCCGAAACCCGTGATCCGTCATGATTTCCACAACAATACCCTCCTTCGCTTTTTCTAAAAAAGACAATAGTCTTAGTATTGGAAAGTATCGGGTGTTTTAAACTAGTAAATAGAAAAATTTTCTTATCATTTTGATAGATTTCACTAGACTTTTCTTTATGTTTGATATTCAATAGTTTGGGTAGTCTAAAAAAGAATAAGTACTCTTGACTAATATAAATTTGGAAGGAAGATGAGTATGGGACTTTGGTTTACAGAGAAGCAAACCGAGAACTTCGGTATTACAATGAAAATTAATAAAACCTTACATACAGAGCAAACAGAATTTCAAAAGCTTGACATGGTGGAAACAGAAGAATGGGGTAATATGCTTTTACTAGACGGCATGGTGATGACGTCTGTAAAGGACGAGTTCGTTTATCATGAAATGGTAGCACACGTACCTTTATTTACTCATCCAAACCCTGAGAACGTATTAGTTGTAGGCGGCGGCGACGGCGGGGTTATCCGGGAAGTGTTAAAGCACCCTAGTGTGAAAAAAGCAACGCTTGTGGATATCGATGGAAAAGTAATTGAGTACTCTAAAAAGTTTTTACCAGAAATCGCTGGTAAGTTAGATGATCCGCGTGTAGACGTTCGCGTTGATGACGGATTCATGCATATTGCTAAGAGCGAAAACGAATATGACGTTATTATGGTTGACTCAACCGAGCCAGTTGGTCCAGCGGTGAATTTGTTCACAAAGGGATTCTATGCGGGTATTTCAAAGGCATTAAAAGAAGATGGAATCTTCGTAGCCCAGTCTGATAACCCTTGGTTTAAAGCTGATCTAATCCGTAATGTACAACGTGATGTGCGTGAAATTTTTCCAATTACACGTCTATACATTGCCAACATCCCTACATACCCAAGCGGCATGTGGGCATTCACCATCGGATCTAAAAAATACGATCCACTAGAAGTAAGCGAAGACCGCTTCCACGAAATCGAAACCAAATACTACACAAAAGAACTTCACAAAGCAGCCTTCGTTCTGCCTAAATTCGTTGGCGACTTAGTGAAGTAATATATCGGTAAAGCGGTAGCCAATAGAGGCTATTGGCGACTGAACATGGTGAGGAAAGAAGAGTACGGTAGCCAATAGAGGCTATTGGCGACTGAACATGGTGAGGAAAGAAGAGTACGGTAGCCAATAGAGGTTATTGGCGACCGAACTTGAAAAGAAACAAGGAGTACGGTAGTCAATAGGGGTTATTGGCGACTGAACTTGGAAAGAAACGCGGAGTACGGTAGCCAATAGGGGTTATTGGCGACCGAACTTGAAAAGAAACGCGGAGTACGGTAGCCAATAGGGGTTATTGGCGACCGAACTTGGAAAGAAACGCGGAGTACGGTAGCCAATAGGGGTTATTGGCTACCGAACTTGGAAAGAAACGCGGAGTACGGTAGCCAATAGGGGTTATTGGCGACTGTACTTGAAGAGAAAAGAGGAGTACGGTAGCCAATAGGATTTATTGGCGACCGAACTTGAAAAGAAACGAGAATGCAGTAGCCAATGCAAGTCATTGGCTACTGGACTTGTTCTAAGGGTAGCTTAACAAAGCTAAAAACTAATAATTTGCGTTTATAAGTGAGGGATGAGCATATGCGTTTTGATGAGGCGTATTCTGGTAATGTGTTTATTAAGAGTCATCCGAATTTTGAGGATAGTCAGGTGGTTCTTTACGGGATGCCGATGGATTGGACGGTCAGCTACCGCCCGGGTTCTCGATTTGGTCCGGCGCGTATCCGCGAGGTTTCGATTGGTCTTGAGGAATATAGTGCGTATCTTGATCGTGAATTAGAAGATGTAAAGTATTTTGATGCAGGTGATATTCCGCTTCCGTTTGGAAATGCGCAAAAAAGCTTGGATCTAATTGAAGATTTTGTTGATCAGGTACTTGCTGCAGGCAAGTTCCCATTTGGGATGGGCGGCGAGCATTTAGTGTCTTGGCCTGTTATGAAGGCTGTTTATAAGAAATATCCGGACTTAGCGATTATTCATTTTGACGCGCACACGGATTTACGTGAGCATTATGAAGGGGAGCCTTTATCTCACAGCACACCAATCCGCAAAATTGCTGAGCACATCGGTCCGAAAAATGTTTATTCTTTCGGTATTCGTTCTGGGATGAGGGAAGAGTTCCAATGGGCGAAGGAAAACGGTATGCATATTTCAAAATTTGAAGTGTTTGAGCCGTTAAAGGAAATCCTGCCTACACTTGCGGGCCGCCCGGTTTATGTAACGATCGATATCGACGTTCTTGATCCAGCGCATGCACCGGGAACAGGTACAGTCGATGCTGGCGGAATTACATCAAAAGAGCTGCTGGCTTCAATCCATGAAATTGCCCGCTCTGAAGTGAAAGTGGTCGGCTGCGACCTTGTAGAAGTAGCGCCGATCTATGATGTTTCTGAACAAACGGCAAATACAGCGAGCAAGATGATTCGTGAAATGATGTTAGGCTGGGTGAAGTAAGAACCCGCCCAAACTTTAATTTGATGCCTGTCCCATTTTGGGGCAGGCATCTTTTGAATCTTAACCCATGTATGGGTATAATAGAAAAAGTGCAATATTTGACGATAACAAGTGGAGGGAGCTGTAATAGGTTCCTTTTTCAAAAAGAAAGGGCGATAGGCTTGTCGAGTCCTGAGGTTCCGGTAAAAATTACGGTGAGGACGACGATTGACGGTCAAGAGACTTTTGAATTGACGGTTTTTGGTCGATACTTTCAAAAAGGGAGTGCGGATTTTCTTCAATATGAGGAAGAGATTGAGGAAGGGACGGTCCGTACGATTGTGAAGATGGCGGGAGAGGAAGCGCTGATTTTGCGCGGCGGTGCGCTGAAGATGCGTTTGCCGTTTGAGTTAAATCGAAAGCTGAATGGGAGCTATGAATTGCCGTTTGGCCAGTTTACGACGGAGACAAAAGCGAGAAGGTTGGAGTATTCCGCCGGCTTTTTTGATATCGTGTATGATTTTTGGATGGACGGCGCACCCGCAGGTACATATCATTTAGAAATTGCGTTTCAGGAGGAAGAGAAATGAACATAGTGGAACAGGTTCAATTGAAATTGAAGGAAGAGATTCGGGCGGCGGTTGTGAAGGCGAATCTGGCGGCGGAAGATCAGATTCCGGATGTCATTTTGGAAGTGCCGAAGGAAAAGGCGCACGGTGATTATTCGACGAACATGGCGATGCAGCTGGCACGTGTGGCGAAGAAGGCGCCGCGGATGATTGCGGAAGCGTTAATGGAGAACTTTGACCGTTCAAAGGCTTCGATTGAAAAAATTGAGCTGGCCGGCCCGGGGTTTATCAATTTTTATATGAATAATGCGTACCTTACAGATTTAATTCCAACGGTGTTGAACGCAGGTGAAAAGTACGGGGAAACAACGGTTGGCGGCAAGCAGAAGATCCAAGTGGAGTTTGTTTCGGCGAATCCAACGGGTGACCTGCATCTTGGGCATGCGCGCGGTGCGGCGGTCGGTGATTCGCTTTGTAATATTTTAGATAAGGCTGGCTATGATGTTTCGCGTGAGTACTATATTAATGATGCTGGTAACCAGATTAATAATCTGGCATTGTCTGTTGAGGCACGTTATTTCCAGGCACTTGGTCAGGACAAGCCGATGCCGGAGGACGGCTACCATGGAGCGGATATCATTGGTATCGGGCAGCGTCTTGCAGAAGAGTTTGCTGATAAGTATGTCAATGTGGACGAGCAGGAACGTTTTGAATTTTTCCGTGAGTATGGTTTGAAATATGAAATGGCGAAGCTGCAGAAGGACTTGGAGGATTTCCGGGTTGGCTTTGATGTGTGGTATTCGGAGACATCGCTTTATAAGAATGGAAAAATCGACGAAGCGTTAGCGGCGCTTCGTAAGACTGGTTATATATATGAGGAAGACGGTGCGACCTGGTTGCGTTCGACGGATTTTGGCGATGATAAGGACCGCGTGTTAATTAAGCAGGACGGTTCCTATACGTATTTGACTCCCGATATTGCTTATCATAAGGACAAGCTCGAACGCGGATTTGAGAAGCTCATCAACATTTGGGGAGCGGACCACCACGGGTATATTCCACGGATGAAGGCAGCGATTCAAGCCCTTGGATATAACCGCGAGGCGCTCGAGGTCGAAATCATCCAGCTCGTTCATCTTTATAAGAACGGCGAGAAGATGAAGATGAGTAAGCGTACTGGAAAAGCTGTTACGATGCGGGATTTGGTTGATGAGGTCGGCCTCGACGCGACCCGTTACTTCTTTGCGATGAGAAGTTCGGATACGCATTTGGACTTTGATTTAGATTTAGCAGTTTCGCAGTCCAATGAGAATCCTGTTTATTATGCGCAATATGCACATGCAAGGATTTCTAGTATCCTTCGTTCAGGTGAGGAGCAAGGATTTACAGCTAGTGCGGATGCGAACTTTGCGTTAGTGGCTTCTGAAAAAGAAATTGATTTATTGAAGAAGCTTGGGGAGTTCCCGCAGGCCGTGGGTGAGGCCGCACTCAAGCGTGTGCCGCACCGCATCACGAATTATATAAATGAGTTGGCGTCTGCGTTCCATAGTTTTTACAATGCAGAAAAAGTACTCGACAGCGAAGAAGCAGAACGGACGAAGGCCCGCCTAGCGCTGATCAAAGCGGTTCAAATCGCGCTTCGCAATGCACTTGCGTTGATTGGTGTATCTGCTCCGGAAAAAATGTAATAGTTAGTTTAGTTAAAAAGCTCCTTGACGGGGCTTTTTTTGTGCATAGTATGTTAATTTTGGCAAATATTATAAAAGTACTTTAAGCAAGGAGTGGCTGAGATGAATGTTGGTAGGGCTAAGGAAATCGCGGAGTCCATGGATATGGTTAATGTGACTTATGAAGGTACACCGGTGATTATTCAGCATGTGGATGAAGCGACGAAAATGGCACGGATTTATTCAAAAATGGATCCGGAACATGAGCAGGAAGTACCTGTTCTTAATTTAATTGAGGAATAGAAAGAGTCTCCGCGCTTGGGAGACTCTTTCTTATTTATTAAACACCTTGTGAATGCTGCTTATTCGGTAATTTTTCTTCGGGGTGGTTGTTGCCCTGCTTTTTATTTCTCTCTTGTTTTCTTTTGTTTTCATTAAATTTTTGCACGAATTCACTTGTACTTTCCATTGTTTTTTCCCTCCTTCACCGTTCTGTTGTTACTTTAACCATTCCACTCTGAAAAAATGCAAAAGTTATTTGACCTCAATGGCGGCGCCGCTGATGCGTTTGAAGCCGCGGAGCTTGCTCATGTCTTCCACCAGCCGGAGCAGAGCTTGATCTTTTGATTTCGCTTCAATCATAAAATCAATGTCTTCGCCGTACTCCCGCAGTATTTTAACGAAAGGCATAATAAATTCCAAATCTACGAGTTCGGCATGGGCACGATATTCCTTTTCGTTTCTTGGGGAGGAGACATGAACTTTTGGGTGCTGGTCTACATGGGACCAGGTGGCAAAGATTCGTGGTATCAGCTCCTCTAAGGGCGTTTCACAAAGATTAGCCATATGGTGGTGATAATCGAACACAAATGGAATGGTTTCCTTTTCACAGGCAATCAGGGTTTCCTCGGCATTATAGGTTTTATCGTCATTTTCAAGAGTCATTACTTCTTTAATCGGAAACGGCAGTTTTTTCAAATTTTTATGAAACCTCTTAATCGTTTCGATTTTGTCCCCGTAAGCACCTCCAATGTGGATATTGATGGCGCGGTTGTTCCTCACACCCATCGCCTCAAACATCTGGTAATGATACTCCATATCAATAACCGCATTGTCGGTAATTTTTTTGCTTGGTGAAGTGAACAAGGTAAATTGATTTGGATGAAAACTGGTACGGAGTTTGTTTATTTTTACTAAATCGCCAATCTCCCGCCATTCGCTCTTGAAAGGAGTGACAAAATCCCATCGGACCTCCGGGTGAGTCGCCAGCGGAACGATGCTGCTGGAAAAACGGTATAGTTCAATCTCATGCGCCAAATTAAAATAAAGCATTCTTAACGTATGGTTTAGGTTTTGTTTCGTAACCTCCAGCAATTTGTCCTTTCGCTCCTGTTCGCCCAGCTGCTGGTAACGGGTAAACGTCAACGTTTTAGCTGGAGAGGCGTCCCAAAGGGTAATGGCTGTCGAAACATAGCCGAAACGAATTTTCATTTGTTTAAACTCCTGTCAGGGGAAAAAATTATAAAAAATACGATAGTGCACGAGCAATCATTTCTTTACATGACCGAAACAGGTTCGGCTTATTTAAGTCTTCTAGGGCTAAAGGTTTGGAATCGAGCACATCTTTATGCAGGACATTATCGCGAAACCTTGAGACAAAATCCCGATCATAGAAATAGCAGTTTATTTCCTTGTTTAAAAATATACTGCGCTGATCGAAATTAGCGGTGCCGATATCACAGAAATGATCATCAATAATAATTGATTTAGCATGGTAAAATCCATTTTTATATTGAAAAACCTGTGCACCTTCTTTTAACATCCTGCGCAAGTAACGGAATGAACCTTCTTGGACAATCATATGATCACCAGTATAGGGAACAACAATCGTAATTTTTATTCCTTTTTTTGCAGCCTGGATAAGTTGGTGCAAGAGTTTTTTACTAGGAATAAAATAAGGTGTCCCAATTGTGATTGACTTCTTTGCTTTTTGAAAAAAACCGATATATTTTTCCTCAAGCTGCCCGGCTTCAGTCGGGACAAACTGGTGGGCAACCGTACCTTTTGGCTGCGTTGGTGTATAAGGGGTGTCATTTTCCACGGGACTGTTGGAATATTCATTCCAATCTACGAAAAACTCCCGCTGCAAATAGGGAACACTTTCACCGGTAATTTTTAAATGATAATCCCGCCATGGACTGAGCTTAGGTTTAAGGTCGATATATTCTTTTGCAACGTTAAAACCGCCAAGATAACCGATTTTACCATCAATGATGGCAATCTTACGGTGGTTTCGCACCTGTGAGGAATAAAACAAAAACGGCAGCTTTAGACGGTTGCTGAAGGCAAACTGTACACCTGCAGCCTTTAATTCCTTTACCGCTCTTTTTTTTACAAGACGGCCCCCAAGCCTGTCAATGAGGAGTCTGACTTCCACTCCCTCCTTGGCCTTTACCTTTAACATCGTGAAAAATTCCTGGCTGATGCGGTCATCTTTAACAATGTAAAAAAGAATGTGAATATGCTGCTTAGCCATTTTGATTTCATGGAAAAAATCAGCGAACAGTTCTTTTCCATGGGGAAATATATCGAAATCACCATATAGAATAGGTGTTTCCCGCTTTTTGGCAATGCGGTGATGTTTTTTAATACCTAACTTAAAGTCAATTGTGAACCACAAAATGATAAGAAGTATAAAACCAATGATGACAAAAGTGATTTTCATAAGGAATTTTTCCCCCAATCATTTCTGTTAGGTTTGCCAAATAAGTGCTTTAGTATGAATTTGAGAAAAAGTCAAATGAACTTTATATAAAATGATTGACTGAATGCTCATTCATTATATAATAGAGGTAAGAATATACAGAAAATTGTGTTGTTTTTAAATTTTCAACAAAGGGGAAGGGGAGTATTTGGATGAATGGGCTTTTATGGGTAAACTTAATTGCATTCTTGACTGTAACCGCTTACGCAGTCAGTCTATTCGTTTACGTTGTCAAAACTCGAATCGAATACATTAAGCTTGGCAAAAAAGTCGAGTTTGACAACAATGTCAAAGAGCGAATGCAAAAAATCTGGGTAAATGTTTTTGGGCAAAAGAAGCTTTTAAAAGACAAAAAAAGCGGAATTATGCATGTTATGTTCTTTTACGGTTTCATCCTTGTTCAATTTGGTGCGATTGATTTTATTTGGAAAGGAATTGCTCCGGGATCACATCTGCCGTTAGGTCCGCTGTATCCAGGGTTTACGTTCTTCCAGGAAATCGTCACACTCATGATTTTAGTGGCCGTACTTTGGGCGTTCCACCGCCGTTATGTGGAAAAACTTGTCCGTCTTAAGCGCAATTTCAAATCAGGTTTAGTGTTGATTTTTATCGGCGGCTTAATGCTTTCTGTTCTTGTTGGAAACGGAATGAGCTTAATCTGGCACGGTCATGAAGGTTCATGGACAGAGCCGATTGCCTCAATGATTGCAGGGATTTTTTCAGGGATTGGTGAAACCGCTGCTATTGTAATCTTCTACATTGCATGGTGGATTCACTTGTTATTCCTATTAACATTCTTGGTGTATGTACCGCAGTCCAAGCATGCTCACTTAATTGCCGGTCCTGCTAACGTCTATTTTAACCGTTTAGACAAGCCAGGCAAGTTGAAAAAAGTAGACTTTGAAGACGAAACACAGGAAAGCTTCGGTGTTGGAAAAATTGAAGATTTTACTCAGCATCAGATGATCGATTTTTATGCCTGTGTAGAGTGTGGCCGCTGTACCAATATGTGTCCGGCAACTGGAACAGGTAAGATGCTATCCCCAATGGATTTGATTGTGAAAATGCGCGATCACCTGACCAACCATGGTGCCGTGGTTACACAAAAGCAGCCTTGGGTACCAACCTTTGCGTTTAATAATACCGTTGGCAACCAGCTTGCACTTGCAGCAGGAGGCCAGGGAGCTCAGGAAAGCGCTGCAGCCCTTGCCTATAATCCAAGCCTGATTGGCGATGTCATTACCGAAGAAGAAATCTGGGCGTGTACAACGTGCCGTAACTGTGAAGACCAGTGTCCGGTGATGAACGAGCATGTTGATAAAATTATTGACCTTCGCCGTTATTTAGTTTTAACAGAAGGAAAAATGGATGCGGATGCTCAGCGTGCGATGACCAACATCGAACGTCAGGGCAATCCTTGGGGCTTAAACCGAAAAGAGCGCGAAAACTGGCGTGAAGTTCGCGGGGATGTTGAAATTCCTACGGTAAAAGAAATGAACAAAAAAGGGGAAGAGTTCGAATACCTATTCTGGGTAGGTTCAATGGGATCTTACGATAACCGCAGCCAAAAGATTGCCTTATCGTTTGCAAAGCTGTTGAACGAAGCAGGCGTGAAGTTTGCCATCCTCGGTAACAAAGAAAAGAACTCCGGCGATACTCCGCGCCGCCTTGGAAATGAGTTCTTATTCCAAGAGCTTGCAACGAAAAATATTGAGGAATTTGAAAAGGCAGAGGTTAAGAAAATCGTTACGATTGACCCGCATGCCTATAATATTTTCAAAAATGAATACCCTGATTTCGGGTTGGAGGCAGAGGTTTATCATCATACGGAAGTTCTTTATGAGTTAGTCCGCGACGGTAAACTCGTTCCAAAACACGCAGTAAACGAAAAAATTACTTTCCATGACTCTTGTTACCTTGGCCGTTATAACGATGTATATGATCCGCCAAGGGAAATCCTGAAGTCAATTCCGGGCGTACAGCTTGTAGAGATGGAGCGGAACAGAGAGACTGGTATGTGCTGCGGCGCCGGCGGCGGTTTGATGTGGATGGAGGAAGAAACAGGACACAGGATTAACGTTGCCAGAACCGAGCAGGCATTATCCGTGAACCCTTCTGTCATCAGCTCTGGATGTCCATATTGCTTAACCATGCTGTCAGACGGAACAAAAGCAAAAGAAGTAGAAGAAAAAGTATCTACCTACGATGTAGCCGAATTGCTTGAAAAAGCGGTATGCGGTGAAGTAGCTTAAAGTTTTTGAAGAATAGCAGAAGTTGACCTTTACCTGAATTCATAAAATTTTAGGAATTTTGTGTAAATCATTTCAACTTCTGCTGTTTTTTGTGTAAAATAGATTATAAGAGTAAAACGCTTACATAATCTAATAATCTTTGAAATTTTTTTTGTACAGGTACCGAGCGAGCGTTCAGTCAATTATGAAAAAGGGGAGAATTACTATGGGAAGAACGGTCATTTTAAGCGGAGTTAGAACACCTTTCGGTAAGTTTGGCGGCAGTTTAAGCAGTTTAACAGCCTCACAACTAGGGGGAATTGCCGTTAAAGAGGCGTTAGTAAGGGCAAATGTCGAGCCGGAAAAGGTTCAGGAAGTAATCCTCGGATCAGTTTTACAAGGAGGGCAGGGGCAAATTCCTTCACGCCAGGCAGCAAGAGAAGCAGGCTTACCGTGGGACGTGGCAACTGAAACGATCAATAAAGTTTGTGCTTCTGGGATGCGTGCGGTAAGTTTAGCGGACCAAATCATCCGCGCCGGGGACGAAGAAGTGATTGTCGCTGGCGGTATGGAATCAATGAGCAATGCGCCATACATCTTGCCAAAAGCCCGCTGGGGTTTAAAAATGGGCGACTCTTCGATTAAGGATTTAATGATTCATGATGGTTTAAGCTGCAGCTTCACCGGCGTTCATATGGGCACTTACGGAAATTCAACGGCAAAAGACATGGAAATCAGCCGAGGAGCACAGGATGAATGGGCTTTAAGAAGCCATGTGCGTGCGATTGCGGCCATCGAAAGCGGAAAATTTGCAGAAGAAATCGTTCCTGTTACTATACCACAGCGTAAAGGGTCGGCAATTGTAGTAGAACAGGACGAAGCACCACGAAAAGACACCTCACTCGAAAGACTTTCCAAGTTAGCACCAGTATTTAACCATGACGGAACGATTACAGCCGGCAATGCACCAGGAGTTAATGACGGTGCGGCCGCCCTCGTGCTTATGAGCGAAGAGCGCGCGGTTCGTGAAGGCAGAACGCCGGAAGCGGTCATTTTAGCTCATACAACAGTAGCCGTCGAAGCAAAAGATTTCCCACAAACACCAGGACTCGTCATCAATAAATTATTATCAAAAACGGGCAAAAACCTTGAAGAAATCGATTTATTTGAAATCAATGAAGCCTTTGCCGCGGTGGCACTGGCAAGCGGGCAAATTTCGGGACTTGATATGGAAAAAGTAAATGTCAATGGCGGTGCGGTCGCATTAGGACATCCAATTGGTGCGAGCGGTGCTCGTATTATCATCACATTAATGCATGAATTAAAACGCCGGGGCGGCGGAATTGGAATTGCAGCCATCTGCAGCGGAGGCGGCCAGGGCGATGCCGTCATGATCGAAGTTCCGAAAAGATAATTTTATATTTTTATATAAAAGGCTGTGTTAAGAGTAATAGTTCATTTTGTAACGATGTCGACTGTAACACAGCCATTTAAAAAAGAGAAGGTGGAGGGGAAAAGATGAAGGTTGAAAAGGTAATGGTGATTGGTGCAGGACAAATGGGCTCGGGGATTGCTCAAGTATGTGCACAAGCTGGCTACCAGGTTGTATTAAATGACCTAAAGTCCGAATTTGTGGAACGCGGGTTAAGTGTAATCGGCAAAAATCTTTCACGCAATGTGGAAAAAGGCCGGATGACAGATGCACAAAAACAAGAAGTTCTAAACAGAATTACAGCTTCAACAGACTTGAACGATGCCGGTGCGGTGGACCTCGTCATCGAAGCAGCCGTGGAAAACATGGAAATCAAAACAAAACTCTTTGCCGAACTTGATAAGATTGCCCCACAGCATGCGATTTTGGCTTCGAATACAAGCTCTCTGCCAATTACCGAAATTGCGGCGGCAACAAACCGTCCGGAACAAGTTATCGGAATGCACTTTATGAATCCGGTACCGGTCATGAAGTTGGTTGAAATCATCCGGGGCTTGGCGACGGCTGATGAAGTCTACCAAGTGATTGAGGACATGACAAAAACTTTGAGCAAAGTACCAGTAGAAGTAAACGACTTCCCTGGATTCGTGTCTAACCGAATTTTATTGCCAATGATTAACGAGGCAATTTTCACTTTATATGAAGGTGTGGCCACAAAAGAAGCGATTGATGAAGTCATGAAGCTTGGGATGAACCACCCGATGGGCCCATTGACTCTAGCAGATTTTATCGGCTTGGATACCTGCCTTTACATCATGGAAACCTTGCATCAAGGCCTCGGTGATGACAAATATCGTCCGTGCCCGTTGCTGCGTAAGTACGTAAAAGCAGGCTGGCTTGGCCGCAAAACCGGCCGTGGTTTTTACACATACGAATAAATTTCCCATGAGGGGGAACTAACGATGAATTTAACATTCACAGAAGAACAAGAAATGATGCGAAAAATGGTTCGGGATTTTGCAAACAGCGAAATCGCCCCTTTCGTTGAAAAAATGGAAAAAGGTGAGTTTCCACGTGAAATTCTCCGAAAAATGGGTGAGCTTGGCTTGATGGGAATCCCAGTCCCTGAAAAATACGGCGGTGCGGAGATGGACTTTGTCTCCTACATTATTGCGATTCATGAAATCTCGAAGGTAAGCGCGACGGTTGGAGTAATTTTGTCCGTTCATACATCAGTCGGAACCAACCCGATTTTATATTTTGGCAGTGAAGAACAAAAGCAGAGATTTATCCCGAAAATGGCCACAGGAGAATATTTAGGTGCCTTTTGCGTAACCGAGCCAAGTTCCGGTTCGGATGCAAAAAGTTTAAAATCCCGCGCCGTCCGAAAAGGCGACCATTATGTCATCAACGGTTCGAAGGTGTTTATCACAAATGGCGGCGAAGCGGATGTGTATATTGTGTTTGCTTCCACCAACCCTGAACTAGGCAGCAAAGGCATCTCTGCTTTTATTGTGGAAAAAAACACACCGGGCCTTGTAATTGGCAAGGATGAGAAAAAAATGGGTTTACATGGTTCACGTACGGTTCAGTTGACCTTTGAAGAAATGAAGGTACCCGTTGCAAATAGGCTTGGTGAAGAAGGTGAAGGCTTTAAAATTGCAATGGCCAACTTGGATGTGGGAAGAATCGGGATTGCTGCACAGGCATTGGGAATTGCTGAAGCAGCTTACGAGGCAGCGGTCAAGTATGCAAAAGACCGTCACCAGTTTGGAAAACCGATTGCCTCACAACAAGGTATTGCCTTTAAGCTAGCGGACATGGCAACGAGCGTCGAAGCTGCGAAACTATTACTCTATCGGGCCGCAGATTTACGCGGACAAGGATTAAAATGCGGTCTTGAGGCCTCGATGGCAAAATTATTTGCTTCACGGACGGCTGTTGAGGTCACTACAGAAGCGATTCAAGTCTTTGGCGGTTACGGCTATACAGAGGATTATCCAGTTGAACGCTACTTCCGAGATGCGAAGGTTACTGAAATATACGAAGGAACCAGCGAGATTCAGAGGATTGTTATTAGCAAGAACCTTTAAATGAAGAAGTTGGATACTTTTACGTAGAAGATGCACCTAAATATGTAGAAGATTGTCCCTTTTATGTAGAAGTTGCACCCAAATACGTAGAAGTTTTCTCAAAACTTGTAGAAGTTGACCTGAAATATGGAAGAAGCACCTAAATATATCGCAATCAAAACCAAGAGGAGGACAAGGAAATGAACTTTCGATTATCTGAAGAGCATGAAATGATTCGGAAAATGGTTCGTGATTTTGCGCGGAATGAGGTAGCTCCAACAGCGGCGGAGCGTGATGAAGAGGAACGGTTTGACCGCGAGCTTTTTAACCAAATGGCGGAGCTTGGGCTAACAGGGATTCCATGGCCGGAAGAGTACGGCGGCATCGGCAGCGATTATCTTGCTTACTGTATCGCAGTAGAGGAGCTTTCCCGTGTGGACGCTTCGATCGGGGTTACCCTATCTGCGCACACTTCACTTGCAGGCTGGCCGATTTATAAATTCGGAAATGAAGAACAAAAACAAAAATACCTGCGTCCGATGGCAGAAGGCAAGAAAATTGGCGCATACGGCTTAACAGAGCCAGGCAGCGGTTCAGATGCAGGCGGCATGAGAACAACTGCCCGCTTAGAAGGCGATCATTACGTATTGAACGGATCGAAAATTTTCATCACAAACGGCGGTATTGCTGATATTTATGTGGTATTTGCACTAACGGATCCTACCAGCAAGCAGAAAGGCACAACGGCCTTTATCGTGGAAAGCGACTTCCCAGGTTTTTCTGTAGGCAAAAAAGAAAAGAAACTTGGTATTCGCTCATCGCCAACAACGGAAATTATTTTTGAAGATTGCAAGGTGCCTGTAGCCAACCGGCTTGGAGAAGAGGGCGATGGCTTCAAAGTGGCCATGATGACGCTTGATGGAGGCCGTAACGGTATCGCGGCACAGGCGGTTGGGATAGCACAGGGTGCGCTCGACGCTGCGGTCGACTATGCAAAAGAACGCCAACAATTCGGCAAGCCAATTGTGGCTAACCAGGGAATCAGCTTTAAGCTTGCGGATATGGCGACAAATATTGAGGCTGCAAGGCTATTAACCTATCAAGCAGCATGGCTGGAGTCGCAAGGTCTGCCGTACGGCAAAGAATCCGCAATGTCTAAATTATTTGCAGGGGACACAGCAATGAAAGTAACAACCGAAGCGGTTCAAGTATTTGGGGGCTACGGTTATACAAAGGATTATCCAGTAGAGAGATTTATGCGTGATGCAAAAATCACTCAAATTTACGAAGGAACACAAGAAATCCAGCGCCTTGTAATCTCAAGAATGATCACAAAGTAACAAGAAAGGCGGAAGCGCCTGGGTCAGGGACTTATGACCCGAGCCCCTAGGCGCTGGAGCTAGACAAAGGTGGTTAAATGGGGATGAAAAAGCGGGAAGTACAGGCTTCGGTTAAAGATGAACGCCTCGTGCAAAAACGACGAGACCAAATGATTAAAGGGGCCGTAACACTTTTTATACAAAAGGGGTTTCACCGGACAACGACGAGAGAAATCGCTAAAGCTGCAGGTTTCAGTATCGGAACCCTGTATGAATATATCCGGTCAAAGGAAGATGTGTTGTACCTTGTTTGTGACAGTATATATGAACATGTGAGTGAGCGCATGGAGCAGGACCTTCAGAAAAAACAAGGTACATTAGAAAGCTTGAAGCTTGGAATCGCCAATTATTTTCGCGTCATTGATGAAATGCAGGATGAAGTACTCGTCATGTACCAGGAAGCAAAATCGCTGACGAAAGATGCCCTACCTTATGTACTGAATAAGGAAATCGAAATGGCGGCGATGTTTGAAAAACTAATCCGGCTTTGTTTAGAAAACGGCGAGCTCGATTTAACAGAAAAGCAGATCAAAATGATTTCTCATACGATTATTGTCGAGGGGCAAATGTGGAGTTTCCGCCGCTGGGAACTGCAGAAGCTGTTTTCATTAGACGAATATATCGAATTGCAAACTGAATTATTGTTTAAGGGACTTACAAACAAAGCGTAATGGTGCCTGTCACCGGAAAGCAAAGGGGGAGAAATATGAGCACAACGCAAGTGTACCGGCCGAAACATCATATTCGATTTGTAACGGCTTCAAGTTTGTTTGATGGTCATGATGCTTCGATTAATATTATGAGAAGAATTCTCCAGGCGAGCGGGGCAGAGGTCATTCACCTTGGCCATAACCGTTCGGTGGAAGAGGTTGTGAACGCAGCGATTCAGGAGGATGCACAAGGAATTGCCATTTCTTCTTATCAAGGCGGACATGTTGAGTATTTTAAGTATATGTATGATTTACTTCGTGAAAAGGGTGCGCCAAACATCCGCATTTACGGCGGCGGTGGCGGCGTTATCATCCCGCGTGAAATCAAAGAACTCCATGATTACGGTATTGCCTGGATTTTCTCGCCGGAAGACGGCCGGACGATGGGTCTTCAGGGAATGATTAACCGGATGCTCGAGGAGTGCGATTTTCCAACAGTATCAGGGGATGCAGCCGAGCATATTGAAAAACTGCCGACAGGTGATATTAATTCCATTTCCAAGTTAATCACATTAGCAGAGGTACATGTTGATAAAAATCGGGAGGCGGCAGCGGCTGCTGAAAGCTTACTTGAAAAAGTAAAAACATTGACTCAGGATGTTCCTGTTGTTGGAATCACCGGTACAGGAGGCGCGGGGAAAAGTTCCCTAACGGATGAACTGATCCGCCGATTTATCAATGAACTGCCGAACAAAAAGGTCGCGATTTTATCGGTAGACCCGACAAAGCAAAAAACAGGCGGTGCACTCTTAGGCGACCGGATTCGGATGAATGCGATCTTTAATCCAAATGTTTATATGCGCAGTCTAGCCACAAGGGCATCGAAAAATGAACTTTCATTAGCGATTAAAGATGCAGTGTCGGTTGTTAAAGCTGCCGGCTTTGACCTTGTCATCGTCGAAACAAGCGGTATCGGCCAGGGGGATGCAGAGATCACTGAGATTTGTGATGTTTCGCTCTATATCATGACAAGTGAATTCGGTGCGCCATCACAGCTCGAGAAAATCGATATGATTGATTACGCTGATTTAATTGTCATCAATAAATTTGAACGCAAGGGTTCTGAAGATGCGATGCGTCAGGTGCAAAAGCAGTACCAGCGCAGCCATATGCTTTTTGAAAAGGATCCTTCAGAAATGCCGGTTTACGGCACAATTGCCAGCCAGTTTAATGACCCAGGAACGAATGCATTATTTGCTGCATTAGTTGAGAAAATTAATGAAAAAACCAGTACGGATTGGGCCACTTCTTTTTCAAAAAATGCCAAAGTGGAAAAGCAAAACGTGATTATACCTACAGACCGCCGGTACTATTTACGGGAAATTTCCGAGACAGTGCGCGGTTATCATAAGAAAGCTGAAGAGCAGGCGAATATTTCCCGGAAATTATTCCAGCTCGAAGGAGCCATTGCTGCCGTTAAGGAATCAAACGGGGAAGCAGAAGTGCTCGCTGCTTTGGAAAAAATAAAGGTGGAAACGGAAGCAAAATTAACGCCGGAGTCTAAGAAGATTCTTGAATCTTGGGAGAAAACAAAGGCAGATTATGCGGCTGATAAGTTTATAACAAGAATCCGTGATAAAGAGATTATTACTGCGTTAAAAACAAAAAGCCTTTCAGGTTTGGATATTCCAAAGGTTGCTTTGCCAAAGTATAAAGATTATGGTGAAATCATCCGCTGGGTATACCGTGAAAATGTACCGG
This sequence comes from Neobacillus sp. Marseille-Q6967, assembly GCF_946151075.1. Classification (GTDB taxonomy): domain Bacteria; phylum Bacillota; class Bacilli; order Bacillales; family Cytobacillaceae; genus Neobacillus. The sequence continues at coordinate 1,222,091 of NZ_CAMGZB010000001.1, forward strand.
GTTCATTCCCGTATACAGCTGGGGTATTTCCGTTTAAACGTGAAGGCGAGGACCCGAAACGCCAATTTGCTGGGGAAGGAACGCCAGAGCGGACGAACCGCCGATTCCATTATTTATCAAAAGATGATCCGGCAAAGCGCTTAAGTACTGCGTTTGACTCGGTAACATTATATGGTGAAGACCCGGATTACCGCCCGGATATTTACGGGAAAGTCGGAGAAAGCGGTGTCAGTGTTTGTACGCTAGATGACATGAAAAAGCTGTATGATGGCTTTGACCTTTGCCACCCATCCACATCGGTATCGATGACGATTAACGGTCCAGCGCCGATTATTTTAGCGATGTTCATGAATACGGCGATTGACCAGCAGGTAAAGAACAAAGAGGAAGAACTTGGCCGCGTGTTAACGGTCGAGGAATTTGCCCAAGTAAAGGCATATACGTTAAAAACGGTCCGCGGTACAGTGCAGGCCGATATTTTAAAAGAAGACCAAGGTCAAAACACGTGTATTTTTTCAACAGAATTTGCTTTGCGGATGATGGGGGATATTCAGCAATATTTCATTGATAATCAGGTGCGTAACTATTACTCCGTATCGATTTCCGGTTATCATATTGCTGAAGCAGGCGCTAACCCGATTTCACAGCTGGCGTTTACGCTCTCCAACGGCTTTACTTATGTAGAATATTATTTAAGCCGCGGCATGAAGATTGATGATTTTGCCCCGAATTTATCGTTCTTTTTCTCAAACGGCTTAGATCCGGAATATACGGTGATTGGCCGGGTAGCCCGCCGCATTTGGGCGACCGTAATGAGAGAGAAATATGGTGCGAATGAACGCAGCCAAAAGCTGAAGTACCATGTGCAAACATCGGGTCGTTCCCTGCACGCCCAGGAAATCGACTTTAATGATATCCGGACAACGCTTCAGGCTTTGATGGCATTGCATGATAACTGTAACTCACTTCATACCAATGCATATGATGAGGCAATTACGACACCGACGGAAGAATCGGTTCGCCGCGCTATGGCGATTCAGATGATTATTACGAAAGAACACGGATTAACGAAAAATGAAAATCCGCTTCAAGGTTCGTTTATCATCGAAGAGCTGACAGACCTAGTCGAAGAGGCAGTTCTTCAGGAATTTGACCGCTTAAATGACCGCGGCGGGGTACTCGGTGCGATGGAAACGCAATATCAGCGCGGAAAAATCCAGGATGAATCTATGTATTATGAAATGAAAAAACATACTGGGGAACTTCCAATTATTGGGGTCAATACGTACTTGAATCCGAACCCGCCTTCTGAAGAAGAAATCAACAATATGGAGCTGGCAAGGGCGTCGAAGGAAGAAAAGGAATTACAAATTGCGAATCTGCGCAAGTTCCAGGAAGAAAACAAGGACAAAACGGCGGAAGCATTAAACCGTTTAAAGGCAGCGGCAGTCAACAACGGCAACATTTTTGCAGAGTTAATGGAAACCGTTAAAGTCGCTAGTCTGGGACAAATTACAAGAGCGCTGTACGATGTCGGCGGACAATATCGAAGGAATATGTAGTACGAAAAGGCGGAAGGCGTAAGGTCTCGGCGCTTGAGATAGTAAATACGGCAATGGCTTTTTTGTTAAGCCATTGTTGTTTTTTATGCCAAAAAATTATTTTTTCAATTAGTTCTAAACTTAGATATTTTTCTTATATAATAGATGAACAAATATACTTTAATGGCTGGGGCGGGGTGTGGACGGATGAAAGCACGTTATATTTTTATAATTCTAATCATTTTTGCCTGGCCATTATTCTATCTCTATCAACGGCAATTAGGGGCGGTCTCCTTTCTTCTGCTGGCCATGTTCTTCCTTTTCATCGCGATAAAAGAGATGAAAAAATTAAAAGATGAAGAAAAAAACATAGATAGTCAACAAAACAAGCAAAAAATCAAGCGAAACAGTAGATAGAACTAGCATAAACGGAGAAATTTTGTTTATAATGAAGAATATGTAAAAATGCGAAAAGCGAAAGTGCCTTGGCTTATGACCCGAGCCCCTAGGCACTGTAGCTAGACATGGCTAGTACGCCCGTGTTCACTCTTTTTAAGAGTGTTAAATAGAAAGGAAGTGCCAGTATTGAGTTTACAAAGTTTCTCAAAAGAGCAATTAGAAGAGTTATCTTTAATAGAGATGGCTTACGAATATCTAAAAAACAGTAAACAACCGATTTCTTTCAAAGACTTACTAAATGAAATTGCCAAAGCGGCTGAACTTTCAGAAGATGAAATTCGCACTAGAATTGCACAATTTTATACTGACATAAATATTGACGGCCGGTTTCTTTCATTAGGGGACAATCGCTGGGGACTTCGTGTTTGGTATCCAGTAGATACACAAGAAGAAGAAGTTGTGACAGTGGTTAAACCTAAGAAGAAAAAGGCGAAGAAGGTTGTCGATGAAGATGATCTTGATCTTGAGTACGATGATGTCGACGAAGAGGATTATGATGAACTTGATGACTTCGCTGACGAAGATGATCTTCTCGATGATGAAGACGATCTTCTTGATGATGATCTGGATGAAGTTGATGATTTTGACGACGAAGAGGATGAAGATGTCATTGATGATGAACTTGAATTCGATGATGAAGATGAGCTGGACGAAGAACTAGATGATGAGGATGACCTGGAAGTAGAAGACGAAGAAGAAGATTTATAAGAGGCTTGACTTTTTATTTCTTCACAAGTAGAATCTTTTTTGGGCTCCTTTAAAAAGGAACGGACTAAATTTAGTTAAGAAGCGCTCCCTTACATTATGTAGGTGGAGTGCTTTTTTTATTTTTCCAGGAGTAAAAACAATCGCTCTCCCGGTATTTACCGGGACTTCTTTATTTTTTTCAAAAAGAAGCCTTAAACATTTTCAATAATGCACAAACTGAATATGAGGAGGAAATTATATGACAAAGTATATTTTTGTAACGGGCGGAGTTGTTTCATCATTAGGAAAAGGGATCACGGCAGCATCACTAGGCCGGTTGTTGAAAAACCGCGGACTAAACGTTACCATTCAAAAATTCGATCCATACATTAACGTGGACCCAGGGACAATGAGTCCGTATCAGCATGGTGAAGTATTCGTAACAGATGACGGTGCTGAAACTGATTTGGATTTAGGGCACTATGAGCGTTTTATCGATATTAACTTAAATAAGTACAGCAACGTAACAACAGGTAAAATCTACTCAACTGTCCTGCGTAAAGAGCGCCGCGGTGATTATCTGGGCGGTACTGTTCAGGTTATTCCACATATTACAAATGAAATTAAGGAACGAGTTTTCCGTGCCGGTAACGAAACAAACGCTGATGTCGTTATTACGGAAATCGGCGGTACAGTAGGGGACATCGAGTCACTTCCATTCCTTGAAGCAATCCGTCAGATTAAAAGTGATATTGGCCGTGATAATGTGATGTACATACACTGTACACTCATTCCATATATCAAGGCTGCTGGTGAAATGAAAACCAAACCGACTCAGCACAGCGTTAAGGAACTACGAAGCTTAGGGATTCAACCGAATATCATTGTCGTTCGCACAGAAATGCCAGTTCCACAAGATATGAAGGACAAAATTGCGTTATTCTGTGATATCGATGCAAAAGCTGTTATTGAATGTCGTGATGCAGACACACTTTATTCGATTCCGCTTGCATTACAAGAGCAAAACATGGATCAAATCGTCTGTGACCATTTGAAGCTTAATACTCCAGCAGCTGAAATGACCGAGTGGAAGGCACTTGTCGACAAAGTGTTAAACCTTTCCGGCAAAACACGGATTGGTCTTGTTGGTAAGTATGTTGAGCTTCAGGATGCGTATATTTCTGTTGTGGAAGCAATGAAACATGCAGGCTACGCATTTGATGCGGAAGTAGAAATCAAGTGGATTAATGCAGAAGAGGTTAATGCAGAAAATGTTGCAGAGTTGTTGGATGATGTGGATGGAGTTCTTGTTCCTGGCGGCTTCGGCGACCGCGGGATTGAAGGGAAAATCCAGGCAACCCGCTATGCTCGTGAAACTCGTAAGCCATTCTTGGGCATTTGTTTAGGGATGCAGCTGGCGACTATTGAGTATGCCCGCCACGTTCTTGGTTATTCTGATGCGCATTCAGCAGAATTTATCCCAGAGACAAAGCATCCAATTATTGATCTGCTTCCTGAACAAAAAGATGTTGAGGATTTAGGCGGTACATTGCGTCTTGGTCTTTATCCTTGCCGAATTGTGGAAGAAACAAAGGCGTTTGCAGCCTATGAAGATGAGGTTGTATATGAGCGCCACCGTCACCGTTATGAGTTTAACAATCACTATCGCCAAGAAATGGAAGACGCTGGTTTCGTATTCTCTGGTACAAGCCCAGATGGCCGCTTAGTTGAAATCATTGAGATCAAAGATCATCCTTGGTTTGTTGCGTCCCAGTTCCATCCGGAATTTGTTTCTAGACCAAACCGTCCACAGCCGCTTTTCCGTGAATTTATTAAAGCTACACTAGTTGAAAAATAAGATTTTTATGGTCAGTTCTCCTTGGGAGGGCTGGCTTTTTTAACTTTATTAAGGACAAAATATGTCGAGATCTTTTGAAGTGTTGATAAGGGGGCTGGTAGAGGACAAAACGCTATTGAAAAACTGAATGAAATGTCCCTTATGGAGGCGATGAAGGACAAAACGCATATGAAAAAGGAGCGAGATGTCCTTCATCGGGGTTATGAAGGACAAGACTCTTATGAAAAAGAAACAAAATGTCCTTCATCGGGGTTATGAAGGACAAAACGCATATGAAAAAGGAGCGAGATGTCCTTCATCGGGGTTATGAAGGACAAAACGCACATGAAAAAGGGGCAAGATGTCCTTCATCGGGGTTATGAAGGACAAGACTCTTATGAAAAAGAAACAAAATGTCCTTCATCGGGGTTATGAAGGACAAGACTCTTATGAAAAAGAAGTAAATTGTCCTTCATCGGGGTTATGAAGGACAAAACGCACATGAAAAAGAGGTAAGATGTCCTTCATCGGGGTTATGAAGGACAAGACTCTTATGAAAAAGAGGTAAGATGTCCTTCATCGGGGTTATGAAGGACAAAACGCATATGAAAAAGGAGCGAAATGTCCTTCATCAAGATTATGAAGGACAAAACGCACATGAAAAAGGAGCAAGATGTCCTTCATCGAGATTATGAAGGACAAAATGCACATGAAAAAGGAGCAAGATGTCCTTCATCGAGATTATGAAGGACAAAACGCACATGAAAAAGAAGCAAGATGTCCTTCATCGGGGTTATGAAGGACAAAACGCACATGAAAAAGGGGCAAGATGTCTTCATCGGGGTTATGAAGGACAAAACGCACATGAAAAAGGGGCAAGATGTCTTCATCGGGGTTATGAAGGACAAGACTCTTATGAAAAAGAAACAAAATGTCCTTCATCGGGGTTATGAAGGACAAGACTCTTATGAAAAAGAAGCAAAATGTCCTTCATCGGGGTTATGAAGGACAAGACTCTTATGAAAAGGAAGCAAGATGTCCTTCACCGGGGTTATAAAGGACAAAACGCACATGAAAAAGAAGCAAAATGTCCTTCATCGGCGTTATGAAGGACAAAACGCACATGAAAAAGGAGCGAAATGTCCTTCATCAAGGTTATGAAGGACAAAACGCATATGAAAAAGAAGCAAGATGTCCTTCATCGGGGTTATGAAGGACAAAACGCACATGAAAAAGAAGCAAAATGTCCTTCATCGGTGCGTGATGGAGAAACAATCCCTTTTTCAGGCAAAAAAACGGCCCTAAACAAGGCCGCTTTAAAACAACATCATTCATATTCTGCTAAAATTTCATCCACCGTAAACTTCAATCCATAATAAACAAACAAGGAAGCCATCGACGATGGATAGCCATAGCGATTTCCTTCATCATCCGGCAATAATCCTTTCGACAACTGCAAATCAATGTGAACATCGGCCAATTCAACCAGCCTGCCAGCCCCCGCAGAAACGGCGACAAACGGGATCCCTTTTTCCTGCAAAGCCTGCCCGACATGAACGGCATCCTCATCATCGGACAATCTTGAAAATAGCAATACCCGGTCTGCAGAGGTTACTTTATCTAAATCTCCCAGAACAACCGCACCTTTAAAAGGTTCCGCACCCTCCAAAGCTTCAAATTCCACGGCCTTCATTTCTCGGAGCCCTATAATATAAAGAGTGTGTCCCTGGGCAAGCAGGCGGGCACCGTCCTCAAACGCGAATTCTGCTTTGTCTTCAATCCTTTTAAATAAGCCCGTTAACTGGGTTGTAAACATTTTTAACAAATAAAACCCTCCTCACTTTTATTATTTTATTATAATTTCCACAATTTACATAAACAATAAAAAGGATTTTTAAGGAGGAATGTCGAAGATAAACAGGAATTCGGAAATTTTTTTAAAAAAGGGTAAAGAGGTGGAGTTATGGAAGAGAAAATTTTAATTGTTGACGACCAGTTTGGAATACGAATTTTATTAAATGAAGTCTTCCAAAAAGAAGGTTACAAAACCTTCCAGGCAGCAAATGGAATACAGGCACTTGATATTGTTACGAAGCATGACCCAGATCTTGTCCTTTTGGATATGAAAATACCAGGGATGGACGGGATTGAAATTTTAAAAAGAATGAAAGTTATTGATCCCGATATCCGTGTGATCATTATGACTGCCTATGGCGAACTCGACATGATTCAAGAAGCAAAGGATCTTGGAGCGATTACTCATTTTGCAAAGCCATTTGATATTGATGATATCCGGGCTGCTGTGAGAAAACACATGCCGCAAAAAGCGAATTAATAGATATTTTTAGAAAAAATGGAAGATTAGGACAATGTGTCCGCTTTCATTATGACAGTTTGCAAAACTCGTTCAGATTTATGGCATTTCGGCTTTCCTTCTGGTATTATACATATGGAACTTTTACCGGTTATTTATCTTCTCGTGGATACATAAACACTAAATTTACAGGAAAACCTTTATAGGAAAGCCCTGTACCCGAGCTGATATCAACCCTATATTAAGGAGGAAACGAAATGCCTTTAGTTTCAATGAAAGAAATGCTCATCAAAGCAAAAGCGGAAGGCTATGCTGTTGGGCAATTCAACCTAAATAACTTAGAGTTTACTCAAGCGATTCTTCAAGCTGCTGAAGAAGAAAAATCACCAGTAATCCTTGGTGTATCAGAAGGGGCAGCACGTTATATGTCAGGCTTCAAAACCGTTGTTAAAATGGTTGAAGGCCTTATGGAAGATTTAAAGATCACTGTACCAGTGGCAATTCATTTAGACCACGGTTCAAGCTTCGAAAAATGTAAAGAAGCGATTGATGCAGGTTTTACATCTGTAATGATCGATGCTTCTCACCACCCATTTGAAGAAAACGTAGAAACTACTTCTAAAGTGGTTGAGTATGCTCATTCTAAAGGTGTTTCTGTTGAAGCAGAATTAGGTACTGTTGGTGGACAAGAAGACGATGTAGTAGCAGAAGGCGTTATCTATGCTGATCCTAAAGAATGTGAAGAGCTTGTGAAGCGCACTGGCATTGACTGCCTTGCACCTGCACTAGGTTCCGTTCATGGTCCTTACAAAGGTGAGCCAAAATTAGGTTACCCAGAAATGGAAGCAATCGGTAAAGCTACTGGTCTTCCACTAGTTCTTCATGGTGGAACTGGAATTCCAACACATGATATTCAAAAATCTATTTCTCTTGGTACTGCAAAAATCAACGTTAATACTGAAAATCAAATTGCATCTGCAAAAGCAGTTCGCGAAGTATTAGCAGCAAAGCCTAACGAGTACGATCCACGTAAATATATGGGTCCTGCACGCGATGCGATCAAAGCAACTGTTATCGGCAAAATGCGCGAATTCGGTTCTTCAGGCAGAGCGTAAGTTTTAAGAAATTTTCAAGGTTCCATTACGTATTGGGTACATTAATAATAAAAGTGAAACCGCCCCAACTGTGGCGGTTTCACTTCTGTATTAAAAAGTTTGAAAATTTATAAAAATTGTCGAAACTTGGAGGGAATAAAAAATGAAATTTTTTATCGATACAGCAAATTTAGACGAAATCCGCGAAGCGTATGACCTAGGTTTACTTGCAGGGGTTACAACAAACCCATCGCTTGTTGCAAAAGAAAAAGGTGTTTCTTTTCATGACCGAATCAAGGAAATTGCGGCTTTAGTTCCAGGGTCTGTCAGTGCGGAAGTTATTTCCTTAGATGCAGAAGGCATGATCCGTGAAGGAAAAGAATTAGCTGCTATTGCTCCAAACGTTACTGTTAAACTCCCTATGACTCCAGATGGCTTAAAAGCATGTCATGCTTTTTCAAAAGAAGGCATCAAAACAAACGTTACCCTTATTTTCAACGCAAACCAAGCACTTCTTGCTGCAAGAGCAGGAGCTACCTATGTTTCTCCATTCTTAGGAAGATTGGATGATATCGGCCAAAACGGCTTGGAACTCATCTCTACCATCTCTGAAATTTTTACCGTTCACGGAATTGAAACAGAAATTATTGCAGCATCCATCCGTAATCCAATTCACGTAACCGAAGCAGCTCGTCTTGGAGCACACATTGCGACGATTCCTTACAAAGTATTGATGGGCTTAACACATCACCCATTAACAGATAAAGGGATTGAAGCATTCTTAAAGGATTGGGAAGGCCGCAACGCTTAATTAATGTGCACCATAAGGTTAACTGCCTGCTAACGATTTGCGGCTTTTCCAATTTTTATGTAACTTTTTTTCAGAATGATACATGAAAATAAAATTTTGGTGTAAACTAGATGATAAGACATATTGTCGGATTATGCCATTTGATGGTGGAAAATAATACCTCGTTGCCCAAGTGCGGATAAAGTTCATTCTATTCTGCACGGCTTAGAAGGGAGTCGGAAATGGAAAAACTTAAAATAGCGGGCGGTTATCCTTTAAAAGGAACCGTTAGAATAAGTGGAGCAAAAAATAGTGCGGTTGCATTAATTCCTGCAACCATTTTGGCGGAATCACCGGTTACGATTGAAGGTCTTCCGGATATTTCTGATGTTGAAATCCTAAAGGATCTTCTCGAGGAAATCGGCGGGAAAGCCCAGCTTTCCAATGACTTTGATATGACGGTTGACCCTTCGACTATGATTAGTATGCCATTGCCGAACGGTAAGGTAAAAAAGCTGCGTGCTTCTTACTACCTCATGGGGGCAATGCTTGGGCGTTTTAAAAAAGCTGTCATTGGTCTGCCAGGAGGATGCCATCTTGGGCCTCGCCCAATCGACCAGCATATCAAAGGCTTTGAAGCGCTTGGCGCCCAGATTACCAACGAACAGGGTGCGATTTATTTGCGTGCCGATGAACTGCGTGGCGCACGGATTTATCTTGATGTCGTCAGCGTGGGCGCAACGATTAATATCATGCTGGCAGCCGTTCGGGCTAAAGGACGGACGATTATTGAAAATGCGGCAAAGGAACCAGAAATTATTGATGTTGCTACTCTATTAACCAATATGGGGGCAAAGATCAAAGGAGCTGGAACGGATGTGATCCGTATTGATGGCGTAGATACACTGCATGGATGCCGCCATACGATCATTCCGGACCGGATTGAAGCGGGGACCTATATGATTTTAGGAGCTGCAGTCGGACAAGGTGTGTTAATCGATAATGTCATCCCACAGCATTTAGAATCATTGATTGCGAAACTTCGTGAAATGGGTGTAACAGTTGAATCCGGAGATGACCAGATTTTTGTTAATGGTAACTCCAAATTGAAAGCGGTTGACATTAAAACCCTTGTGTATCCAGGTTTTCCAACCGACCTCCAACAGCCGTTTACGACTCTTTTAACCAAATCGACTGGTTCGAGTGTGGTAACCGACACTATTTATGGTGCCCGTTTTAAACATATTGATGAATTAAGAAGAATGAACGCCAATATTAAAGTGGAAGGCCGCTCTGCGATTATTAATGGACCCATCCAGCTGCAGGGAGCAAAGGTTAAGGCCAGTGATTTACGAGCAGGTGCAGCGCTTGTCATTGCCGGTTTAATGGCGGACGGAATTACGGAAGTAACCGGACTTGAGCACATTGACCGCGGTTACAGCCACCTTGTGGAGAAATTAAATGGACTAGGCGCTACAGTTTGGCGGGAGGCTTTAACAAAAGAAGAAGTAGAACAATTAAAGAATACGTAAATGTGCTATACTAATTCCCCGAATCTGTTATACTATTAGTGTTGGAATGTTCAGGCGAAAGTATATAAGAGAATTTGGGGGAATGAGAACATGGAGAGAAGTTTATCTATGGAGCTTGTCCGCGTGACAGAAGCAGCTGCACTCGCTTCTGCTAGATGGATGGGCCGCGGGAAAAAAGATGAAGCAGATGGAGCGGCTACTTCAGCGATGCGGGATGTGTTCGACACCATTCCGATGAAGGGTACCGTAGTGATTGGTGAAGGGGAAATGGACGAGGCCCCGATGCTGTATATTGGTGAAAAACTCGGAAACGGGTATGGGCCGCGCGTTGATGTCGCAGTCGACCCGCTTGAGGGAACCAATATTTTAGCCTCCGGCGGCTGGAATGCCCTCGCTGTACTTGCAGTTGCTGACCACGGTAATTTACTGCATGCACCAGATATGTATATGGAAAAAATTGCAGTAGGTCCAGAAGCAGTTGGTTTAATCGATATTAACGCCTCTGTTCTTGATAACCTTAAAGCCGTTGCGAAGGCAAAAAATAAGGGTATCGAAGACGTTGTGGCGACCGTGTTAAACCGTCCGCGACATGAACACATTATCGCGCAGCTTCGAGAAGCAGGCGCCCGGATTAAATTGATTAATGACGGTGATGTCGCTGGTGCAATTAATACCGCATTCGATAATACTGGCGTTGATATTTTATTCGGCTCTGGCGGTGCACCGGAAGGCGTTATTTCTGCAGTTGCATTAAAATGTCTAGGCGGAGAACTGATTGGGAAATTAGTGCCGCAGAACGACGGAGAAATTGAACGTTGTAAGAAAATGGGCCTTGATGTGAACAAAGTATTGCGGATGGAGGACCTTGTAAAAGGTGATGACGCCATCTTTGCAGCTACAGGTGTTACCGATGGGGAGCTGCTCCGCGGCGTTCAATTCAAAGGTTCATATGGCTCAACACATTCGATTGTTATGCGTGCGAAATCAGGAACAGTCCGCTTCGTCGAAGGCCGACACAGCTTGAAAAAGAAACCCAATTTAGTAATTAAATAATCGATTATTTTCATACTTGCAAAAGAGACTAAATGAAAGTTTAGTCTCTTTCCCCATATGAATAGGTTAATCTAAAAATTCCAGTTGATTAATTTTTTGTACAAGGGGTAAAATAGATATTGTTTTATTATATAATCTGCTATTCTATTCATTTCTTTTTTCCTCTATTTTTAAAAATAAAATCAGAACCCTCTATTATTGGACATAAACTCCGACACGGAATAGAGTAAAAATTTTAAAGTGTGGTGTACTAATGGAATTAACAATATCTAGTTTAGAAAACATGAAGCTGAAAGAGCTTTATGAGCTTGCACGCGAATTTAAAGTGACGTATTACAGTAAATTATCAAAGAAAGAATTAATTTTTGCGATTTTAAAATCCCGTGCGGAGCAGCAAGGTTACTTTTTCATGGAAGGCGTCTTGGAAATCATCCAATCAGAAGGATTTGGATTCTTGCGCCCAATCAATTATTCACCAAGTTCAGAGGATATTTATATCTCGGCATCGCAAATCCGCCGTTTCGATTTGCGTAATGGGGATAAAGTATCTGGTAAAGTTCGCCCTCCAAAGGAAAACGAACGTTACTTCGGACTTTTACACGTAGAAGCGGTTAACGGTGAAGACCCGGAATCAGCGAAAGAACGCGTTCACTTCCCAGCTTTAACTCCTCTCTATCCAAACAGACAGATGAGACTTGAAACCACTCCTAAACACCTTTCAACACGTATTATGGATTTGGTTGCTCCAGTTGGATTCGGACAAAGGGGCTTAATTGTTGCACCGCCAAAAGCGGGTAAAACCATGCTGTTAAAAGAAATTGCCAACAGCATTACGACCAACCATCCAGAAGTGGAATTGATTGTACTATTAATCGATGAGCGTCCGGAAGAGGTAACAGACATCGAGCGTTCCGTTGCTGGTGATGTCGTCAGCTCCACGTTTGATGAAGTACCGGAAAACCATATCAAAGTAGCGGAATTGGTGTTAGATCGTGCGATGCGTTTAGTAGAACATAAACGTGATGTCGTGATTTTGATGGACAGTATCACTCGTTTAGCACGTGCCTATAACTTAGTGATTCCGCCAAGCGGACGTACATTATCCGGTGGTATTGATCCCGCAGCCTTCCACCGTCCAAAGCGTTTCTTCGGGGCAGCCCGAAACATTGAAGAGGGCGGAAGCTTAACGATTTTAGCAACGGCATTAGTGGACACAGGCTCACGTATGGATGATGTCATTTACGAGGAATTTAAAGGGACAGGCAATATGGAATTGCATCTTGATCGTCAATTGGCAGAGCGCCGTATCTTCCCTGCGCTTGATATCCGCCGCTCGGGTACACGTAAAGAAGAGCTGTTAATTCCGAAAGATCACCTTGATAAACTATGGGCCATCCGGAAATCGATGTCAGATTCTCCAGACTTTGCCGAACGCTTCTTGAAAAAGCTGCGCCAAACAAAGTCCAATGAAGAGTTCTTCGCCCAAATTGGGGAAGAATTGAAGTCACGCAGATCATAGTTGATTTGAGCGGACCGCCCGCGGAAAGCGAAGTGCCTGGAGCGGAAATCACATAGCCGAAACCATAAAAACCCAACTTGCAAAAACAGGTACTCCTTGTTATAATGGGTGCAGTGTGTTTTTAGTATTTTGTGCTTGTTTTTTAAGACAGGCATTCATATAACTCTGTTTCGAAAGATTCAGGGCGGAAGGAGATGAAAAGAATGAAAACAGGAATTCATCCAAATTATAAAACAGTAAAGGTGACTTGCGCATGTGGCAACACATTCGAAACTGGATCTGTTAAAAACGAAATCCGTGTTGAAACATGTTCAGAATGTCATCCATTCTATACTGGTCGTCAAAAATTCGCTGAAGCTGGCGGACGTGTTGACCGTTTCAACAAAAAATACGGCATTAAGCAACAACAATAATTTTTGCTGCTCAAGAACAGGCAAGCGGAACTTCTACTTGCCTGTTTTTATTTTGAATAAAAACCATGGTTTACATAAAAAATATGGATTACGTTAAGGTTTTCGTGTTAAGGAAGGAGACGCCGATTTATGTATCTAATGAAGCAACTCGGATGGGTTGAGGTTATCTGCGGGAGTATGTTTTCTGGAAAATCAGAGGAATTGATTCGTCGCGTACGACGTGCAGAATTTGCCAAACAAAAAATTGCTGTATTCAAACCGAAAATAGATAATCGCTACAGCGAACAATCTGTCGTATCTCATAATGGTACTTCCTTTCATGCGAGACCGATATCGCATTCAATTGAAATCTTACACCACGTCGAAGCAGACATTGATATCATAGCTATCGATGAGGTCCAATTCTTCGACGAAGGCATCGTCAGAGTCGTTCAGCAGCTGGCAGACAGCGGCCACCGAGTTGTTTGCGCAGGACTAGACATGGACTTCCGTGGTGAACCATTCGGTCAAATGCCAGCACTTATGGCCATTGCAGAATCCGTAACAAAACTTCAAGCGGTCTGCACAGTCTGCGGATCACCATCCAGCAGAACACAACGCCTAATCGACGGCCGCCCGGCATCCTACCATGACCCAGTCATCCTAGTCGGTGCATCAGAAGCCTATGAACCACGCTGCCGCCATCACCACGAAGTGCCAAAAACAGCAGCAAGAACGGTGCCTGTCACCGTTTATACAGAATAGGCCATTTATACAACCTATTATGCATAAATCCACAGCCTGGGGGGAGGTTTTTTATTTCCCCGGGCTGTTTTTGTATTTAAGGGTTGGCAGGATTTGTCTGGAACGGTTCAGCATACACTCGGGAATGATAGTAGTAGGAGGTGTATGTTGTGAAAAGATGGATTTATGTGTCCTTGTTCGCACTTCTGTTATTAGCGGGCTGTGCTGCGGGTAAAGGGAATAACAATGAGACGGCCTACGATTTACGCGATGACCGGACAAACCCTAATTATATGGCCAATAACCAGGCCACGCATAATAATTATGATGAGGTCCGCGATGTTACCGACCGGAACCCAAATTTCCTGAATTTACGTGGAACGACGGTGGGTGACGAGGGTGAAGGAAATAGAAATGATTTTGGCAACGATATTGATAAAGCGAGAGATATTGTCAATCGCTCAAAGGAATTTCGAGCAGAGTCAATTTGGATTAATAATGCCGCCGATCGGATGACAGTACGGGTGGATTCTACTGGAAGTCTTTCAGACGAAGAACGTAATCATGCCGTCGGCCGCCTGCAGCAGCGATTAACCCAGGCCCTGCCGCGCTACACCTTTGATATTCGTGAAAGATAACATGCTCTGATTTCAGGGCATGTTTTTTTGGAGTTAGCCTATCTTCCAAATGGTGCTGTCTATCTGCCAAATTCCCCGTTCTATCGGCCAAATCAACGACCTACCTCTATTTTGAAAAATAACCTGCAAAAATTTCCTGTATAATTTGTTTTTGACGCTTACTTTTACCTATACTATAATTAGAATGTTATGGACTAAAACTTGAGGTGAATAACTGTGTTTGATCGTCTTCAATCTGTTGAAGATCGCTATGAAAGATTAAATGAACTTTTAAGCGATCCAGAAATTATTAATGATTCAAAGAAACTTCGTGAATATTCAAAAGAACAATCTGATATACAAGAGACTGTACAAACGTATCGTGAATATAAAGAGGCCCGCGAGCAGCTGAAAGATGCGAAAGCAATGCTGGAGGAAAAGCTCGATGCCGAGATGCGTGAAATGGTGAAAGAGGAAGTAAATGAACTCGAATCGCAAATCGAGGAATTAGAAGCGAAAATGAAAATCTTGATGGTTCCAAAGGATCCGAATGATGACAAGAACGTTATCTTCGAAATCCGCGGTGCCGCAGGCGGGGAAGAGGCGGCGTTATTTGCAGGAACCCTTTACCGTATGTACAGCCGTTATGCGGAAGCACAAGGCTGGAAAACAGAACTAATTGATGCCAGTCCGACAGGTCTTGGCGGTTACAAAGAAATCAGCTTTATGATTAATGGCCAGGGGGCTTATTCCAAATTAAAGTTTGAAAGCGGCGCCCACCGTGTACAGCGTGTACCGGAAACAGAATCTGGCGGCCGTATTCATACATCGACAGCTACTGTTGTCTGTCTTCCAGAAGCAGAAGATGTAGAAGTGGAAATCCATGATAAAGATATCCGTTTCGATGCGTTTGCATCCAGTGGTGCCGGCGGTCAGTCTGTTAACACGACGATGTCAGCGGTTCGTTTAACACACATCCCGACCGGAATTGTCGTATCGATTCAAGATGAAAAGTCGCAGCATAAAAACAAGGACAAAGCGATGAAGGTATTGCGTGCCCGTGTTTATGACAAGTTCCAGCAGGAAGCACAGGCGGAATTTGACCAAGTACGTAAATCTGCGGTTGGTACAGGTGACCGTTCAGAGCGGATTCGTACGTACAACTTCCCGCAAAACCGTGTGACCGACCACCGTATCGGCTTAACACTGCAAAAGCTCGATCAAATCATTGAAGGCAAGCTTGACGAAATTATTGATGCATTGATCTTAGAAGATCAAACAAGCAAGCTTGAAAACAGTTCAGATGAGTAAACCTTTGTATGAAGCTCTAAAATGGGCTTCTTCTTTTTTAAAAGAAGCCGGCAGAGAAGAACATGCTGCTGAACTGCTGCTTCGTCATATTACCGGGATGACGCGTGCACAACTGTTTGCAAATATGAGGGAGTGTCTGTCACCGTCCGAGGTTCTTCGATTTGAGGACGCGGTCCAGCAGCACGCTAAGGGTACGCCAGTTCAGTATATTATCGGGTCAGAGGAATTTTATGGCCGCAGTTTCATTGTCAATGAAGAGGTGCTGATTCCGAGGCCGGAGACGGAGGAGCTTGTATTTGGAACCTTACAGCGAATGAAAGCTCTCGGACTGAATGAAGCGAAGGTCGTGGATGTCGGGACTGGAAGCGGGGCGATTGCAATCTCCCTGCAACTTGAACAGCCGTCACTCACCGTTTTTGCCTCGGATATTGCTGAACCGTCCTTACAAGTCGCGAAGGAAAATGCCCGCCGGCTTCAGGCTGACGTGACATTCGTACAAGGGGACCTGCTCAAGCCATTCTTCGGCCAGACGTTTGATGTGGTGATTTCTAATCCGCCTTATATCCCGGTTGAAGATATCCAAACGATGTCAGAGGTGGTCACCGAACATGAGCCGCACCGGGCGTTGTTTGCCGGGGAGGACGGACTTGATTTTTACCGCCGCTTTATGGAGGAGCTTCCTGAAGTGCTGGCGCCGCGCGGGCTCGTTGCATTTGAAATTGGGGCCGGTCAGGGGGAGGCGGTAGCCGACCTTTTTCAAAAAAGGTTTGCGGACGCAAAGGTGGAAGTGGTGAATGATATTAATGGCAGGGACCGAATGGTGTTTGCTGTAATAGAACAAGGCTCCAGAGGCTAATCCTCTGGAGCTTTATTTAATTTGCGAATCAGGAGCAGGTTCAATAATAACAGGGTGAAGAGGAGGGGATAGGCGACGGCACTGTACCAAAGTTTCCAGCCGTTATGGTAAAAAACTTCTGAAAACGTGGCAAGAAATTCAAAGAGGACGGTCAGCCCGCTGAAAAACAAAATATAAAGGATTTTCTGCATCACAGGTTTTTTAAAGGGAAAAAGATTTAGAAAAATGATGTTGGCTGCTGGGTAAACAATAAAGAAAATGAGGAGGTACTGATAATCGATCCCTTTTTGAAAAAAGCCATATAAATCGAATTTCAGGTCTAAATAAACATCGGCCATGACGGCCATGAGCGGTCCAAGGAAGGAAGATGTATACATTTCCATGTAGGAGATTCGTTTTGGAATGAAGATAACGGCGATGATACAGGCGATAACGGTGATGATTAAAAGTATCAACTAAAACCCTCCTGACAGACATATGGTATCCTGTTAGGATAAAAATATGTAAAATCTAGTTTTTTTAAATTTACTAGTTTAAGATTCTTTCGTTCTGTCCAAAATGAAGATATCGAAAGGACGGTGCGAGAGAATGAACAGTAAAGTATTAGTATGGTCTTATTTAATAATATTATCGTTTGCTACTATATTTAATTTATATATACCAAAAAATGAGGCGGTCGCGAAGGATTCAGTGGTTATCCCGGGAGACGCGATTCGGTTGAGGATCTTGGCGAACAGCGACAGTGGCGAGGATCAGGATATTAAGCGGAAAGTACGTGATGCAGTCAATGCGCAAATCACATTATGGGTTCAGGATTTAACATCAAAGGAAAAGGCGAAACAAGTGCTCCAGTCCAAGCTTCCTGAAATTCAAAAGATTGCGGAAGAAGTTGTAGCAGGGCAGGGTTCAACGCAAAGTGTAAAGGTTGAGTTTGGCGAAAAGGTGCAGTTTCCAACCAAATTATATGGCCAGTTTTTATATCCAGCGGGTGAGTATCAGGCGATTTTGATTACACTTGGCGAGGGAAAGGGCGCTAATTGGTGGTGCGTGCTTTACCCGCCGTTATGCTTCTTGGATTTTTCAAATGGTGTCGCGGTAGGTGACGGTTTTGAAGAAAAACCTGTAAAAGCGGCGATGGTAGATGATGTGGAGGAAGAAAAGGAAGTTGAGCGTACGATTGTAGAGGAAGAGAAAGTTGAGTCTACTACTGTAGAAGAAGAGGAAGCTGTCGAGACTGATGAAACTGTTGAAACAGACTTAGCTAAAGCTGTTAAAAGAGTTGAAAAAAGCATCGTGGAGGAACCAGCACCGGTAGTGGAAGAAACGAAAAAGGATATAAATGAAGAAGTGAAAGTGGAAGTAGAAAAGGCAGAAGAACCAGCACCTGTTTATACTTCTGAAGATGAAGAACCGGTTAAAGTGAAATTTTTCGTTTTTGAAATCTTCGGAAGCCTGTTTAATTAATATAAGTTAAATGCGCCAGTCCTATGAAAGGGCTGGTGTTTTTTCTGTGTTGAGAGAATTAGCCGAAAGGATTAGTGTTCTATGAAAAATAATAGATTGTGTATGCCATTGGTTCTATTTCTTCTATTTTTACCATAATAGTAGAGTAGAATCTAAAAAAAGAGGTGGAAGGGATGCAAGCACTTATTCGCTGCGCAAAACAGGAGGATTTGGGTAATTTGAGAGAGTTTTTAACAAGGGCAAATCTTGGGACGGAGGGACTAACGGAGGAAACGGTAGAGTATTTTTTGCTGTTGGAGGATCTTGAAGGAGGAATTAAGGGGACACTAGGAATAGAGGCGATCGGCGAACACGGGTTGTTGCGTTCTTTAGTAGTTTCGCCGGGTCAAGCGGATCGGGATATTTATATTTTGATTCATCAAATGATGAAATTAGGCAAAGAAAAGGGATTGAGAAGCTTATTTTTGGCAACAAATAAGGGCGTAGCCTTGCCGTTTTTTGAATTGCTGGGTTTTCAAAAAATAGACCGAGATGAATTACCTGCTGAATTTTCCAGCTCTGAACATATTCGACACGTTTTTAATGTGGATAACTCGTTGTTTTTAAAATTTACCTTGTAATTGTGGATAGAATCCACTAAGTTATCCACTATTTTCATATAGTTATGCACATTTTGTGGATAATGTCTTGTATTTATCCCCACCTTCTTTTATACTTTCAAACGTGCTGACTAAAAATGTGAGTCTAGTTGCCTAGATTCGGCAAAATTCGAGCTTATTCTCGTTTATTATAAAGGTGGATAACTTATGAACACAAAAGTATGGAAAGTGGATAACTTTGGGGATAACCTTATAAATAATCCACAGATTGTGGATGCAGCTCATTTTTTACAAGAAAATGAGGTCGTTGCTTTGCCAACGGAAACGGTTTACGGACTTGGTGGTAATGCGGAGAGCGATACAGCAGTGGAGAAAATTTTTGCAGCGAAGGGCCGTCCGAGTGATAATCCACTGATTATTCACATTGCCAACAGGGAACAGCTTTTAGGATTTGTTCGTGAAATACCGGAAAATGCCGTAATGTTGATGGACAAGTTTTGGCCGGGACCGTTAACAATTATTTTTAAAAAGAAAGAAGGCATTCTATCGGATAAAGCAACTGCCGGGTTGGACACGGTAGGCGTTCGAATGCCGGATCATCCTGTTGCTTTGGCACTTTTGGAAAAGTGCGGTCTGCCAATTGCAGCCCCGAGTGCTAACAGTTCCGGAAAGCCAAGCCCGACACATGCAGAGCATGTCATGGAAGATTTGAACGGGAAAATTGCCGGTGTGCTCGATGGCGGCCCAACCGGAGTTGGTGTGGAATCAACGGTAGTGGATTGCACGGAGGGTGTTCCGGTGATTTTACGGCCTGGCGGTGTGACAAAAGAGCAGCTTGAGAATGTCGTCGGCGAGGTTCGCATTGATCCAGCCTTGGTGGATGAAGCTTCCCAGCCAAAATCACCTGGCATGAAGTACAAGCATTATGCGCCGAACGCTCCGCTTTTTTTGGTGGCAGGCGGTATGGGGTTTTTGCAGGGGTTGGCAGATGAGAAGCGCCGCGAGGGCCTAAGGGTTGGTGTGCTTACGACGGAAGAGAATGCAGCGAAATATGATGCTGATATAGTGGTAAGCTGCGGCCGGCGTTCAGAATTAGAGACGGTTGCGGCTGATTTATATGATACGCTGCGTCGTTTTAATTCTGTAGGGGTTGATATAATTTTTAGTGAGATGTTCCCTTCGGATGGAGTTGGACACGCAATCATGAACCGGCTGCTGAAGGCAGCGGGTAATAAGGTTATTTCGGAATAGACCAGGTCCTCCTTTTGGGAGGGGCTGGTTTTTTTAGGTTAGGAGAGGATCTTGGGAGAAGTCGTATCGGTTCTATGGGGGGCCTATAGAACCAAAATGGATGGGGACTTTACAGAAAAATGGTTCTATGAATTGTTTATGAGACCAAAATGAAGAAAGGAAACCCTAGAAATAGTCACATAAAGGGTTCATGTGACCAAACCGAAGGGAAAAAACCGTGGAAGTGGTCACATAAAGGGTTCATGTGACCATACTGAAGGAAGGGGACCTTGGAAATGGTCACATAAAGGGTTCATGTGACCAAACCGAAGGGAGCAAACCGTGGAAATGGTCACATAAAGGGTTCATGTGACCAAACCGAAGGAAGGAAACCGTGGAAGTGGTCACATAAAGGGTTTGTGACCAAACCGAAGGGAGTAAACCTTGAAAATGGTCACATAAATCCGAACGAATCAAAATAGCGACATTAGATAAATCATCGATTTCGGCTATCCCGGTAAGCTTGACTTCTAAATCTTTTTGGACGTGCATATGTTGAAATGAGGCAAGTCCGAGGGGGTCGAAGCAGGGATGTCAACGATGATTGGAGAAATGCTAACGCTGTTGATTATGGCAATGGCATTAGGAATGGATGCCTTTTCCGTGGGCCTGGGAATGGGTATGTTCAAACTAAGATTTAGAGAAATTTTTAAAATTGGTATTACGATTGGACTGTTTCATGTAGTGATGCCATTGCTGGGCATGGGCGCTGGACATTTTTTGTCCGAGAAATTTGGGACGTTTGCGTCGCTAATCGGCGGACTCTTATTAATTTTGCTGGGAGTGCAAATGGTTTTGGCCAGTTTGAAAAAGGATAATGAAAAGATTTTAACCCCGGTTGGATTTGGGTTATTTATATTTGCGTTAAGTGTGAGCCTCGACAGCTTTTCACTCGGTCTCACACTAGGGATATACGGTGCCAAAACAGCATTGGTTATATTATGCTTCGGTATCGCCGCCACCGTCCTAACCTGGGCTGGGCTCCTGCTCGGAAAAAAAGTTCAGGGCTGGGTGGGTTCCTATGGAGAGGCCCTCGGAGGCAGTATCCTGCTCGCGTTTGGAATGAAATTACTTTATCCTTTTTTGTAAAAACCTTTCTACCGATAGGAAAGGTTTTTTCATTGTCCAATGGGATTTGGTAAAATAGTACATAAATGAAAGGGGGCAGACAGCGTGCCAAAAATATTGTTTGTTTGTACGGGGAATACCTGCCGCAGTCCGATGGCAGAGGCGATCTTGAAAAATAAAAACCTTAAGGCAATTGAGGTAAAGTCTGCTGGGATCTATGCTTCACCGGGGAGCGAGGCATCTACTAATGCTCAAAAAGTACTCGATGAAAAAAATATTCAGCATAACCATCAATCTACCCTGCTTTCTCAGGAGCTGGTCAACTGGGCGGATTTGATTTTAACCATGACCCTATCACACAAAACAGCTATCCTGAATCAATATCGGGATTCAGCTGCTAAAGTGTTCACCTTGAAGGAATTCACAGGTGAAACATTTGACCATGATGTGGTGGATCCATTCGGCGGAAACCTCGCAATCTATAAGGAAACCTACCAGGAGCTTGAAAAATTAATCGAGAAAATGCTTGAAAAATTGTAGCGTTCATAATTTTCTGCTAGTGTGTAATTATAAGAGCAGAAGAGGAGGATTTTTGAAATGAAGGTAGCGTTAGCGTCAGACCATGGCGGGGTGAATCTTCGCAAGGAAATGGCAAGTTTAATGGATGAACTGGGAATAGAGTATCAAGATTTTGGCTGCGACTGCGAAACGTCGGTCGATTATCCGGATTATGGCCTTCCGGTAGCGGAAAAAGTAGCAAGCGGGAAATTTGACCGCGGGATTTTAATTTGCGGAACAGGCATTGGCATGAGTATCGCCGCGAATAAGGTAAAAGGAGTTCGCTGCGCACTTGTGCATGATACGTTCAGCGCGAAGGCGACGCGTGCTCACAATGACAGTAATATTCTGGCGATGGGCGAACGCGTCATCGGACCTGGACTTGCCCGTGAGATTGCGCAAATTTGGCTGACTGGTGAATTTGAAGGCGGCCGTCATGCAAACCGTATCGGAAAAATTACGGAATATGAAAATAAGTAGGTTGAAGCAATGATTCAAGAGTGGGAGCAGCAACTTGAAGCGATTTTAACTGAATTTAATAAGCAGGTGTCATTACATAAAGGCCAGTTGATGGTGGTTGGCTGCAGCACAAGTGAGGTCATCGGTGAAAAAATTGGAACGGCCGGAACCTTCGATGTTGCAGGGATGATTTTTCAAAAATTAACCTCATTTGCCAAAAAGACAGGTGTGGAATTGGCATTCCAATGCTGCGAGCATTTAAACCGGGCACTTGTTGTTGAACGAAAAACAGCTGAGGCACGCGGGTTCGACCCAGTAACCGTAATTCCGGTACGAACTGCTGGCGGTGCAATGGCAACTTATGCTTTTGAAAACATGGAGGATGCAGTTGTTGTCGAGTTTATCAAGGCAGATGCAGGAATGGATATTGGGCATACGTTTATCGGCATGCATTTGAAACATGTAGCCGTACCGATCCGAGTCAGCCAGAGAAATCTTGGACATGCCCATGTCACATTGGCGAAAACAAGACCAAAACTCATTGGCGGTGCCCGTGCCGTCTATGAACAGAAACAGGCAAACTCCAGCTGTACGTAACATTTTTTTGAAAATTAAATCCTTTACTTAGATTAAAATTGAATACCAAATCAGCGTAATACGAACGATTATAAAAAATATCATATTATCGTTCGTTAATTACACTATTTTAATGGCTTAAAGGGAATGTATCGTTAAGAAAAATGGGGATTTCTCGAAAATTCCCATTTCTTTTTGCAAGAGATTCATGCTATTATATAAAGGGAATTTTATAATAATTAAATTTAGCACTGTACATAAAGGGGGATTATCATGAAACATTTGTCAAATCAGGACAAGCAGGTTTTTGATGCGATTCAGTTGGAATTAGGCCGTCAGCGCGGGAAAATCGAGTTAATTGCGTCGGAAAACTTTGTTAGTGAAGCGGTAATGGAAGCGCAGGGTTCGGTTCTAACCAACAAGTATGCAGAAGGCTACCCGGGCCGACGCTATTATGGCGGCTGCGAATATGTGGACGTTGTGGAAGATCTTGCTCGTGACCGTGCGAAACAGATTTTCGGAGCTGAATATATTAACGTTCAGCCTCACTCCGGTGCACAGGCTAATATGGCAGTTTATTTCACCGTTCTTGAGCAGGGCGACACCGTTCTTGGGATGAATCTTTCTCACGGTGGTCACTTAACTCACGGCAGCCCGGTAAACTTCAGTGGTGTTCAATATAACTTCGTTGAATACGGTGTTGACGAGACTACTCACCGTATTAATTATGATGATGTATTAGCAAAAGCTCGTGAACATAAGCCAAAAATGATCGTAGCAGGCGCAAGTGCTTATCCTCGTGAAATCGACTTCGCGAAATTCCGTGAAATTGCGGATGAAGTCGGGGCATACCTGATGGTAGATATGGCGCATATCGCTGGCTTAGTGGCGGCAGGCTTACACCCAAATCCAGTTCCTTACGCTGATTTTGTTACGACAACTACTCACAAAACATTGCGCGGTCCTCGCGGCGGTATGATCCTTTGTAAAGAAGAATGGGGCAAGAAAATCGATAAATCGATCTTCCCTGGAATTCAAGGCGGTCCGCTTATGCATGTTATCGCGGCAAAAGCGGTTGCGTTCGGCGAAGCACTTCAAGACAGCTTTAAAGAATATGCGCAAAATATCATTGCGAATTCAAAACGTTTAGCAGAAGGATTACAAAATGAAGGCATCAAGCTTGTTTCCGGCGGTACTGACAATCACTTATTACTTTTAGACGTTCAATCACTAGGCTTAACTGGTAAGGTTGCTGAAAAAGTATTAGATGAAATTGGTATCACGGTAAACAAAAACACGATTCCATTTGATACGCAAAGCCCATTTGTTACAAGCGGTATCCGTATTGGTACAGCAGCCGTAACAAGCCGAGGTTTTGGACTTGAGGATATGGACGAAATTGCCTCTATTATCGCGTTTACTTTGAAAAATCATGAGAATGAAGCGAAGTTAAAAGAAGCAGCAGCCCGTGTTGATTCATTAACAAGCAAATTCACCCTTTACCCAGAATATTAATTATTGGAAAATGGCCTCTTCGCCAAAGAGGCCGTTTTTTTTTGGACAAATTAACATATAGAGTCACTTCTGAAAATAACGGGAAAGAACTTCGATTTTCATTTGCTCAATGGATTGTTTTTCTGTAAAATTAGACGAAGTGTGTGAAAAATTATTTATAAAGGGGCGATGATTGTGGCAAAGGTTTATGTCTTCGACCATCCACTGATCCAGCACAAGCTTACATATATTCGCGATAAAAACACAGGAACAAAGGAATTCCGTGAATTAGTTGACGAAGTGGCAACACTAATGGCTTTCGAAATTACAAGAGATATGTCACTTGAAGATATCGAAATAGAAACACCGGTCTGCCCGGCAAAATCAAAAGTTCTTTCTGGGAAAAAGATCGGCCTAGTGCCAATCCTCCGTGCCGGAATTGGCATGGTAGATGGGATTCTAAAACTAATCCCGGCGGCAAAAGTGGGACACATCGGTCTATACCGTGACCCTGAAACATTAATGCCTGTTGAGTATTATGTGAAATTGCCAAGTGATGTGGAAGAGCGCGATTTTATCGTTGTTGACCCGATGTTAGCAACAGGCGGCTCCGCAATTGAAGCAATTCATAGTTTGAAAAAGCGCGGGGGCAAACACATCAAGTTTATGTGCTTAATTGCAGCGCCAGAAGGATTAGAAGCGTTGAAAACAGCCCATCCGGATGTCGACATCTACATTGCAGCACTAGACGAAAAGCTGAACGACCATGGCTACATCGTTCCAGGTTTAGGCGACGCTGGAGACCGTTTATTTGGAACAAAATAAATTTCTTCAAAAAAGAGCAGACAAGTTCTGCTCTTTTTTTATTGGCATGATATAACATCTCCATTAAGGATTTTAGAAAACAAACTTAAAATGTATAAATTACTCGGTAACTTCAAGACTAACAGATACACCAAAGAAGTTAGGGGCGGATTTTTATGAATAAAAGAATTTGTTCCATACTGGTATTGTTAGTATTCATCAACATGATCGTAATTGTCGGTCAAAACGGGCTGGCCAAATGGTGGAATACGGAACCGAAGGAATCTGTGTTAAACGATTTGCCGCAAGTGGCCCATGGCCTAGGTTACATTGACGGGCATTATGTAACAAATTCAATGGAAGCATTGCTCTTGAACTATAAGCGTGGATTTCGTGTGTTTGAAGTGGACTTAAATATGACGTCAGATAACCGGTTAATCGCCCGTCACGACTGGACGCCCGAGCATTATCTATGGCTGGGGCAGAGTTTTTTGCCGATAGATGGTCCCATCCCATTTCGGATGGTGATGGCTTACAAAGTACACGGTAAATACCATGCTGCAACTTGGGAAAAGCTATTGAAGGTAATGAAGAAATATCCGGATATTTACCTGATTACAGACACAAAGCACAACGATGAAGAGAGTGTCCGAAAGACCTTTTCATATTTAGTAAAAGCGACCAAGAAAAGTGATCCGAAATTACTGGAGCGGATCATACCCCAGTTTTATAACAAGGAAATGTTGAGTTATATAAGATCCTACTATGATTTTAAAAATGTCATTTATACGTTGTATCAGCTAACGAATGAGAATCTTCCCACGCCTGAAGAGCTGGCAGAGTGGTGTTATCAAAATAAGGTTACGGCCGTTACGGCCTTCCCGTTCCGGCTGACCGAGGAGATGCGGTCGGCTTTACAGGCAAAAAATATTAAGATGTATGTTCATACCATTAATGATCAGATAGAAGCAGCCAACTATAAGGAGAAAGGGATCGGTATTTATACCGACTACCTTTTGTTTAATGGAGAAAAATTTATTACCCCGAAATAAGGGCCCTTTTAACTGAAAGGGCCTATTTTTTTAAAAAAACTCCTTTCTAAAAAAACTGCATATTTTCTCCGTAGAAGGAAAACGATATACGAAAAAGGGGAATTTTTTTATGAAAAAATGGACACTTCTCATCGTTTTGATTTTTTCAATACAAAGCTTGGCTTCAGCAAGGACGTTGGAGACTCCCCCGATTCCGAAAGAGCGGGTGGCAATTGTAGTGTTAGAGAAACATCATTCACCGGTCGAAATCCAATCCCTCTTGAAGCCTTACAAGGACCTTAAGCTCCGGCATGTATTTCACCAGGCGATTTATGGATTTTCTGTCGAGGGTGATCCCGAAATAATTGCAAAACTTGCGGAAAATCATAAACAAATTATCTCAGTTTCGCCGGTGGCGCAATACAAGGTACAGACGGAGGAAAGTGTAAAGATAATCGGCGGGGAAGAGGTCCGAGGGCTTTTTGATGAAAAAAACCAGCGGTTAACAGGGAAAGGAGTAACGGTTGCAGTTATCGATACTGGAGTGGATTATACTCATCCGGATCTGCGGAGAAATTATGCTGGCGGACGTGACCTTGTCGATAATGATTCCGACCCTATGGAGACACTGACAAAAGGCCGCTCTACGGTTCATGGTACACATGTTGCGGGTATCATTGCGGCAAACGGACGTGTCAAAGGCGTAGCTCCGGAAGCAAAGATTCTTGCCTACCGCGCACTTGGACCAGGGGGCGGCGGTACGACCGAGCAGGTCATTGCAGCAATTGAACAGGCTATAAGGGACAAAGTTGATGTCATGAATTTGTCTCTCGGAAATGATGTGAACGGACCGGATTTGCCGATTAGCCTTGCATTAAATCGGGCGGTCGAAAAGGGAATAGTGGCGATTGCAGCAAATGGGAATTCCGGGCCGAATATTTGGACTGTCGGTTCACCCGGAACAGCGACAAAAGCAATCTCAGTTGGCGCATCTACCCCTACTATGGAGATTCCACATATATTAATAGAAGGAACTAGGGGTAGACTGCCGGTTCAACCAATGGAAGGTTCAGCAAAATGGAACATCGACCGCTCCCTTCAAGTGGTGTATGGCGGGCTTGGCACAAAGAACGAACTAAAAGGTGCAGCTGGAAAAATCGTTCTCATTAAGCGCGGAAAAATTACCTTTTCGGAAAAGGCGCAAAATGCCCTCGAGGCAGGAGCCAAGGCGGTGATTATTTATAATAACCTCAGCGGCAGCTTTATCGGTAATATTGATGTGCCAATGGGCATTCCTGTGGGCAGCATCTCGAAGAAAGACGGAGAAATGCTGAAAAAGAAATTAAACACGACGGCAAGAATTGTGGTAAGTGAGGAAAAGGATCAACTGGCTGATTTTAGTTCGCGAGGGCCGGTGACAGGCACCTGGGAAGTGAAACCGGACATTGTTGCTCCGGGAGTGGCCATTAACTCGACTATTCCAGGAGGATATTTATCCTTACAGGGGACTAGTATGGCAGCGCCGCATGTTGCCGGGGCAGCTGCATTAATTAAGCAGGCCCATCCCGAGTGGACACCGGAGCAAATTAAGGCAGCCTTAATGAACACAGCAGAACCGTTAATCAATAAGGAAACCTCATCACCTTACCGGACATTTGAACAGGGTGCAGGGAGAATTCAAGTGGCAGAAGCGGTAAAGGCGAAGTCGCTAATCACACCGAGCAGTATCCGCTTCGGTAAATTTGAGGATCAGGGCGATATTCATAAGACGTTTATTAAGATTGAAAATGTCAGTGATGAAAAGCAGCATTACCGCTTCGAAATTCCAAAGCTTGTTCAAGGCTTGGAGTGGAGATTTCCCATCTCCTTTTCACTTGACCCGGGGGAATCACGGGAAGTAAAGGTGGAACTCGCGGTCGAGCCTCATTTATTAAAGGGAAAAATCCATGACGGCTATCTTTACGTCCATGCCGGTTCGGAAAAAATACAAATTCCGTATATGTATGTGCTCGAAGAACCGAACTACCCAAGGGTCATGGGTTTTGATTTTAAAGAAGGCGATCAGCCGGGGACATACCGTTATGAAGTTTACCTTCCTGGTGGAGCAGAGGAATTTGGCATCGCCTTATTTAATCCGGATGATTATCGATTTGTCGGGTTTTTAGACTCCAATCAAAATGTAAAAAAAGGATTAATCAGCCGGGAGGTGCCAGCTGAAAACGTGCCAGCATCAGGAGTGTATCTTGCAAAAGTGTTTGCCAAAAAGGCTGGAAAAGAAGACTTCATCGAAAGTATGGTGGTGATCGGAGATGCTGGCATGGTTGGAAGAATTGACCAAAACAAAACTGAAATAGTAGAAAACCCAAGGTCGTGATGGCCATAGGGAGAGGAGATTTTCAACCTGTGACAAAAATGTTCACAATTTAGACACAAAATCGTTAAAAAATTGTCTTAATTTCTAATACAATGATAGTGTTAACTAAAACTTCCAAATGGAAGAATTTAAGCCGAATAGATTGTGGAATATTTCACGTAAATTTATTGACATTGACAGGGTGCTATTGTATGCTTACAAAGGGTATAAAATGAGAGGGTTTTCATATATTTCGACAAAATTCTCAAAGGTTTATACAACCACACTTTTCGTACATAAAACCTCGTTTTCAGATTGTATTCTCTTATGGTGAGGATGCGATAAAATGCGTAAAGAAAACCGCAATCCATTAAAAGCGTATGCGCTGATGTCCACTATTCTTGCATCCCTTGTCGGTTCCATTCTCATTGGTATTTTTGCAGGCAGATGGATGGATAAGCAGTGGGGTACCGAACCAATTTTCTTAATTATCGGATTGTTCCTTGGTTTAGCGGCCGGTATTTATACCATGTTAACGTCAATTCGCCATTTCAACTCAGGAGATTAAACCAACCATGCTAGATTTCAACACAATGTTTGCACGTCAGCGAAAATGGATGTTTTTTTTATTGTCTTTTTATGTGCTTGGTTGGGGGTTCACTTCTTATCAATCAATCTTTCTAGGATTGATTCTTGGGACAAGTTTGAGCCTCTTTAATTTGTGGTTAATGGCGAGAAAAATCGACAAGTTTGGACAGGCTGCTGTTGAAGGCAGAACCATTCGATCTTTAGGGTCGTTTTCTAGGATGGCAACCGGTGCACTGGCTGTCGTCATCACAATGAGGTATCCAGATCACCTTCACCTCATTAGCGTAATTATTGGATTAATGACATCCTACATTGTCATTATGATAGATTTTTTTATCCATCATCTTAAAAATTTAGATAAATAACGGGGGAAGCGAGGTGAATACTGTTGCATCACGAAGCTCCAATAGTAACATTTCTTGGGCTCCAATTTAACCTGGCAAACATCTTGATGATTACGATTGCAACACTTATTGTCTTTTTGATTGCCGTCCTATCTACACGTCAGTTAGCGATGAAACCAACAGGAATCCAAAACTTTATGGAATGGGTAATGGATTTCGTTAAAAACATCATTAACAGTACGATGGATTGGAAAGATGGCGGACGGTTCCATGTTCTTGGAATCACCATTATCATGTATATCTTTGTATCCAATATGCTGGGGCTGCCTTTTTCAGTCGTAGTAGACGGAGCGCTTTGGTGGAAATCACCGACTGCCGATCCGGCTGTCACCCTTACTTTAGCTGTATTAGTAGTGGGTCTATCTCATTACTATGGTGTAAAGATGAAGGGAACAGCAGCATACGGGAGAGAATTCTTTAAACCTTTCTGGTTTATGTTCCCGATTAAAATTATTGAAGAGTTTGCAAATACTCTGACTCTCGGTCTCCGTCTTTACGGAAACATTTATGCGGGGGAAATTTTATTAAGCTTACTCGCAGCTGGTTTAGCAACTGGTGTGGGCGGAACATTAGCCGCTGCACTTCCAATGCTCGTTTGGCAAGGCTTCTCAGTCTTTGTCGGCGCCATCCAATCATTTATTTTCTGTATGTTAACAATGGTTTACTTGGCTCACAAAGTGAGTTCAGACCATTAAGATAAACCCTGTTCATATTTCATGAACAAAAAATACTAATTCATTTTTTCATACATTAAAGGAGGAAATATTCAAATGGGTCTTTTAGCAGCAGCAATCGCAATTGGTTTAGCGGCACTAGGTGCTGGTATCGGTAACGGTCTTATCGTTTCAAAAACAGTAGAAGGTATCGCTCGTCAGCCAGAAGCTCGTGGTATGCTTCAAACTACAATGTTCATCGGGGTTGCGTTAGTAGAAGCGATTCCTATCATCGCGGTTGTTATCGCGTTCATGGTTCAAGGTCAATAATCGAACTTTTTAAGTTCATTAACATGGCGAAGATCATTCGTGAAGAACCTTCGCCATTCGTTTATGTCCATTCTTCTTGGACATAAACGTTGATTCCGACAATTATTTCGACTGATATACATGTTGTTTTAAAGGAAAGACCTTGAAGGGAGTGAATCGCGGGTGTTAACAAATAGTCTAGTATTAGGTGCTGCAGCAGCACACTCTGGTGTCAACTGGGGAGATATTCTTTTCCAGCTTGTTATGTTTGTCATTTTAATGGCATTGCTGAAGAAGTTCGCTTGGGGTCCGTTAATGGGCATCATGAAACAGCGTGAAGAGCATGTAGCGAACGAAATTACAGCGGCTGAAAATAGCCGTCAAGAAGCAAAGAAATTACTAGAAGAGCAGCGCGCTCTTTTAAAAGATGCACGTTCTGAAGCACAAAGCTTAATCGAAAACGCGAAAAAGCAAGGCGACGTACAGCGTGAAGAAATTATTGCTTTAGCTCGTACAGAAGCTGAACGCATTAAAGAATCTGCGAAACTCGAAATCGAGCAGCAGAAGGAAAAAGCAGTTGCCGCTATTCGTGAACAAGTTGCACATCTTTCCGTATTGGTTGCCTCTAAGGTTATCGAGAAAGAACTAACGGCAGCAGACCAAGATAAGCTTATTAACGAATATATTCAAGAGGCAGGAGAAAAGCGATGAGCAACTCCATGGTAGCAAAGCGCTACGCGTTGGCTCTTTTTCAAATCGCAAAAGAACAGCAGCTTCTTGGAGTAGTAGAAGAAGAACTTCGTGTAGTGAAGGAAGTCATTCAATACAATCCTGATTTAAAAGCCGTTCTAAAATCTTCTAAGCTTCCATTAGAAAAGAAGAAAGAGATTTTAGCAGGTGCCTTTGCATCAGTGAATCCATATGTACTGAATACTTTGTTGATTATGATCGACCGCCACCGCGAAGATCAAATCGTCGAAGTAGCAAACCAATTTTTTGACCTGGCAAATGAAGACCAAGGTATTGCAGAAGCGGAAGTTTACAGCACACGCGAACTAACGGACGCTGAACGCGAAGCCATTTCGGCAACATTTGCGGCAAAAGTTGGAAAGAATTCATTAAGAATTGAAAATATCGTTGATTCCGAATTGCTTGGAGGCGTAAAGCTCCGCATCGGAAACCGTATATATGATGGCAGCTTGCGCGGCAAGCTCGACCGTTTAGAACGTAAATTGTTAAGCTAAGATTCGTAGATAGGGGTGAAACTCATGAGCATCAAAGCTGAAGAAATCAGTGCCCTGATAAAAAAGCAAATTGAAAACTATCAGGCAGAAATTCAAGTGAGTGATGTTGGTACTGTTATCTCCGTTGGTGACGGTATCGCTCGTGTTCACGGTCTTGACAACGTCATGGCTGGAGAACTTGTTGAATTTTCTAACGGCGTTATGGGTATGGCACAAAACCTTGAAGAAAATAACGTCGGTATTATCATCTTAGGACCTTTCACTGATATTAAAGAAGGTGACGAGGTTCGCCGTACAGGACGCATCATGGAGGTTCCGGTTGGTGAGGAACTGATTGGACGTGTTGTAAACTCATTAGGACAACCAGTAGATGGTATGGGTCCAATCAATGCAACAAAAACTCGCCCAGTTGAAGCAGTAGCTCCTGGCGTTATGGCTCGTAAATCCGTACATGAGCCATTACAAACTGGTATCAAAGCGATTGACGCGCTTGTACCAATCGGACGCGGACAACGTGAGTTAATCATTGGAGACCGTCAAACAGGTAAAACATCTGTTGCAATGGATACAATCTTGAACCAAAAAGGTCAAAACATGATCTGTATCTATGTTGCAATCGGTCAAAAAGAATCAACTGTACGTGGTGCCGTTGAAACACTTCGTAAGTTTGGTGCGTTAGAATACACAATCGTTGTTACAGCATCTGCTTCACAACCAGCTCCAATGTTATTCTTAGCCCCATATGCAGGTGTTGCGATGGCTGAAGAATTCATGTACGCTGGCAAGCACGTGTTAATCGTGTACGATGATCTATCTAAACAAGCGGCAGCATACCGCGAGCTTTCCCTATTACTTCGCCGTCCTCCAGGTCGTGAAGCATATCCAGGGGATGTATTCTACTTACACAGCCGTCTATTAGAGCGTGCTGCTAAAATTAACGATACACTCGGTGCTGGTTCAATTACAGCATTACCGTTCATTGAAACTCAAGCAGGTGACGTTTCTGCTTATATTCCAACAAACGTTATCTCCATCACAGATGGACAAATTTTCTTACAATCTGACCTATTCTTCTCCGGTGTTCGTCCAGCGATTAACGCAGGTCTATCCGTATCTCGTGTAGGGGGATCCGCGCAAATCAAAGCGATGAAGAAGGTTTCAGGTACACTGCGTCTTGACCTAGCATCGTACCGTGAATTAGAAGCATTCGCTCAGTTCGGTTCTGACCTTGATAAAGCAACACAAGCTAAGCTTAACCGTGGGGCTCGTACCGTTGAGATTCTAAAGCAGGATCTTCACAAGCCGCTTTCAGTTGAAAAGCAAGTGGCAATCCTTTATGCATTAACTCGTGGATTCATTGATGATATTCCATTACAAGATGTTCGTCGTTTTGAATCTGAATTCCATACATGGTTAGACCACAACCGCAAGGAATTGTTAGACCATATTACTAAGACGAAGGATCTTCCGTCTGACGAAGATATGGCTGCGGCAATCAACGACTTCAAAAAGACGTTCGCAGTTTCTGAATAAGACCGGTCTAATAGCAATGGGGCAGCGGGGTAACAGGCATGGTTTTACTGTGCCCGTTTCCCCCAGAGTAACCCCGAAACATTCTTTGAATGAGGGTGGTGAGAACCTATGGCATCTTTACGCGATATAAAACAGCGTATCAATTCGACAAAAAAGACGAGTCAAATTACGAAGGCGATGGAAATGACCTCGGCTGCGAAATGGAACCGCGGCGTTATGAATGCGAAAGCATTTGTACCGTACATGGAAAAAATCCAGGAAGTGACAGCTTCTATCGCAATCGGAAGTAAAGGAATCAACCATCCAATGCTTCAAGCTCGTCCTGTAAAGAAAACTGGCTATATTGTGATGACAAGTGACCGCGGACTTGCCGGTGCTTTTAACAGTAACGTCATCCGTCGTGTACACCAAACCATCCAAAGCCGTCACAAATCGAATGATGAATTCGCGATAATTGCCATCGGTCGTGTAGGACGTGACTTCTTTGCAAAGCGCGGTTATAACATTGCGCTTGAAATCACGGGAGTCTCCGACCAGCCTAGCTTCGATGACATTAAAGCAATCGCCAGCAGCACAGTTGGCATGTTTGCGGACGGAACATTCGATGAACTTTATGTGTACTACAGTCATTATAAGAGTGCGATTTCTCAAGAAGTAACCGAGAAGAAGCTGCTTCCGTTAACAGATATCTCTACTTCTAAGAAGCTTACATCCTATGAATATGAGCCATCTGCAGAAGAAATCCTAGAAGTTCTCTTGCCTCAATATGCTGAAAGCTTGATTTATGGTGCTCTTCTTGACAGTAAAGCGAGTGAGCATGCGGCTCGGATGACAGCGATGAGAAACGCAACTGATAATGCAAAAGAAATGATTAAGAACTACTCACTAATCTACAACCGTGCCCGCCAGGCAGCGATTACGCAGGAAATTACTGAAATCGTCGGCGGTGCGGCGGCGTTAGAATAGTTTAGATCTTATTTTTTAAAAATGAACCCTGTATAGGGTCCTTGATACATTATGGCGCAGGGAATACGTAAAGTGTTCCCCACGCTTTTGAAGACCGGAAAAGAGTCGGGCGAGCTTTACTATGTTCTTTTTTCAAAAAGAAGTGTGTAACTGCCGATTCGAAAGATTACGTTAGGAGGGAAAATGATGAACAAAGGACGCGTAGTTCAGATTTTGGGTCCGGTTGTTGACGTTAAGTTCGAGAACGGCAAACTGCCTGAAATCCATAACGCATTAAGAATTGACTTTGAAGCGCGTAATGAGTCAGAAGTGGATATCCACTTAACCCTTGAAGTAGCCCTTCATTTAGGTGACGATACTGTTCGTACAATCGCGATGTCTACGACAGACGGATTGGTACGTGGTTTAGAAGTATTAGATACTGGTGCGCCGATTTCTGTACCAGTTGGTGATCCTACACTTGGACGTGTATTTAACGTATTAGGTGAACCAATTGACCTTGCTGGGGAAATCCCAGCGGAAGCACGCCGTGATGGGATTCACCGCGAAGCTCCAACTTTTGAAAACCTTTCTACTGAAGTAGAAATTCTTGAAACTGGTATTAAGGTAGTAGACCTTCTTGCTCCATATATCAAGGGTGGTAAGATCGGTCTGTTCGGTGGTGCCGGTGTAGGTAAAACCGTTTTAATCCAGGAGTTAATTAACAATATCGCTCAAGAGCACGGTGGTATTTCGGTATTCGCCGGTGTTGGTGAGCGTACACGTGAAGGTAATGACCTTTATCATGAAATGACGGATTCAGGCGTTATTAAGAAAACAGCAATGGTATTCGGTCAGATGAACGAGCCGCCAGGTGCGCGTATGCGTGTTGCCTTGACTGGTTTGACAATGGCAGAATATTTCCGTGATGAGCAAGGACAGGACGTTCTTTTCTTCATGGATAACATCTTCCGTTTCACGCAAGCAGGTTCTGAGGTTTCTGCCCTACTTGGCCGTATGCCATCTGCGGTAGGTTACCAGCCGACACTTGCAACTGAAATGGGTAAATTACAAGAACGTATCACATCTACTAACGTAGGTTCTGTTACATCCATCCAAGCGATTTACGTACCAGCCGATGACTACACTGACCCGGCTCCGGCTACAACTTTCGCTCACTTAGATGCAACAACAAACCTTGAGCGTAAACTTTCTGAGATGGGTATCTACCCTGCGGTGGATCCACTTGCATCAACTTCTCGTGCATTGTCACCTGAAATCGTTGGTGAAGAGCACTATAATGTGGCTCGTCAAGTTCAGTCCACTTTACAACGTTATCGTGAACTTCAAGATATCATCGCGATCCTCGGTATGGACGAGTTATCTGATGATGATAAGTTAGTCGTACACCGTGCGCGTCGTGTTCAGTTCTATTTATCTCAAAACTTCCACGTTGCTGAACAGTTCACTGGTCAGCCGGGATCTTATGTTCCTGTTAAGGAAACGGTTAAAGGTTTCAAAGAAATCCTTGAAGGTAAGTATGACCACCTTCCAGAAGATGCATTCCGTCTTGTGGGCCGTATTGAAGAAGTGGTGGAAGCTGGAAAACGCATGGGTGTAGAGGCCTAATACCTGCCAGGGAGGGTAAAAAATGAAGACGATTAAAGTCAGTGTTGTTACTCCTGATGGCCCGGTGTATGAATCCGATGTGGAAATGGTTAGTACCAAGGCTCAAAGTGGTGAATTAGGTATTTTACCTGGACATATTCCGATGGTGGCTCCGCTTGCCATTGGCGTTGTGCGCCTGAAGAAGAACGGTAAGGAGCAAGATCTTGTTGCGGTCAGCGGCGGATTCCTTGAAGTTCGTCCGGAGCAAGTAACGATTCTTGCCCAAGCGGCAGAAAAAGCAGAGGATATCGATGTTGAACGTGCAACTCGTGCGAAAGAACGTGCTGAGCAGCGTCTTCGTGAATCGCACCAAGAAAATATCGACTTCAAACGTGCTGAACTAGCCCTGCAGCGTGCCATCAACCGTCTTACTGTTACAGGAAGACAATAATAATAATTATCAAACCCCCGCTGGTTATGTGCCGGCGGGGGTTTTTTGTCGTTTAGGCGTAATGTCCTTCTAATATTTAACCTGGAATACTTATTATGCATAACATGTCACTTAATGGAAAATAGTAAGCAAAGGTAGATTTTTTGCTAAATTTTAGATCAGCCTGCTTAAGGGAGAATAGGTATGGATACGCAAAAAATAAGTGGACTCCAACTTTTTTATTTAATGGCTGGATATGTATTAGGGACGGCGATTATTTTAGGATTAGGTTTAGATTCGAAGCAGGATGCATGGATATTTATATCAATCGGTATGTTATGTAGTTTGATTCTAATGGCTGTATATACCCAATTAGCTAACTTTTACCCAGGTGATACACTTGTTCAGATGCTCCCTAAGATTATTGGGAAGTTTCTTTCCTATCCTGTCATATTGTTGTATATTTTACATTTTGCCTATTCTGCTGCCAGAGGGAGCAGGGAATTAGGCCATCTCATTGTCACGACAATCTTGGCTGAAACTCCAATCTTTGTTGTAATTGCAAGCTTTATGGTGCTGATGATTTATTGTTTGCTTGGCGGAGTGGAAACGTTTGGACGAATGGCGGAAATCGTCTTTCCGATATATATTTTTTCTCTTATCCTCATCTGGATTCTTCTATTTAGTGTTGATCAATTTGATGTAAAAAACCTTACGCCTATATTAGGAAGTGGGGTAAAGCCAGTATTGAAAGATGCCATTCCGAGTGCGATTAATTTTCCATTTGGAGAAACCATTGTGATTATGATGTTTTTTCCTTATCTAAGTGACAAGAAGTATGCAAGAAAGGTGGGATTGTCCATCATTCTTGTTGGAGGTATTCTCTTAACCATTAACTCCATTATGATGATTTCTGTGTTAGGGCCGGAAATTTACAGTAGAGACATTTTTTCACTTCTTGCAGCTACTCAAATGGTGTCAGTTGCCGATTTTCTCGAACGGTTTGATGCCCTAGTTATTTTAATGATGGTTGCAGGAGTGTTTTTTAAGGTTGGAGCGTTTATATTTGGAGCTGCTGTTGGAATTTCTCAATTACTGAAGTTAAAACAGACTCGGTCTGTACTTATTGCTCTTGGGACCATTATTACTCCCTTATCACTTCTAAGTGCATCCAGTTTTGTGGAGCATATTGAAATCGGATTTAAATATTATGTTCCATATGTACATACTCTTCTGCAAATCATCATGCCAATTTTATTTCTTTGTATGGCTTTTATCCGCAAAAAATTGGGTCATTAATAGATTCTATTTTATGATAGGTGGTGCTGCCTTTGAGAATCTTAAGGCCGTTAAAAAAATTAACGTCAAAAAATAAATCTGATAACCGGGGAACCATTCAGGAGCAAAAAGAAAACGATGGATTATCAGGCATCCTGGATGATGACTTTAATAATATAAAACAGCTTTTTGAAGGGGCTGCTGATTTCGCTTATCGAAAGCTTGAAATAAACTCTGCTTATTCTGCTGTCATTTTATTTCTTAATGGCTTAGTGAACGTGGAAAGAATGGAATTGCATGTAATCAATCCTCTGTTAAGCCGTAACGGGGAATTACAGAAGCATTTAAAACCCACAATCGATCACATTAAAGGAATGCTGAGTTCTGCTCAAGTAGCACAAGGAGAAACATTCCAGGAAGTGATTGACCAAATTTTGTCAGGCGGTACGATTTTACTAATAAGTGGATTTAAAACTGCACTTTTTATTAGTGAACAGTCATGGGAACAGCGCTCGGTGGAGGAACCTGTGTCTGAAGCGGTCGTCTTAGGGCCAAGGGAAGGTTTTACTGAAAATATCCGGACGAATATAAGTATGATTCGAAGACGGATAAAAACAACGAAACTGAAATTTGAATATATGAAGATTGGAACCCTCTCTAAAACGGAAGTGGTCATTACCTATCTAGACGATATCGCACAGCATTCGATTATCGAGGAAGTACGGAGCAGATTAAAAAGAATCGAAATCGATGCGATTGAGGATAGCGGCTATATTGTTGAGTTTATTGAGGATAGTCCATTTTCACTGTTTCCTCAAGTGTTGCAGACGGAACGCCCGGATCGGGTTGTGGGTAATCTTCTTGAAGGAAAAATAGGGATTATTGTTTCTAATAGCCCATTTGCACTCATTGTTCCTGTCACGTTTTTTGATATGATGAATTCTCCTGAAGACTATTATGGGAGATTTATTATGACTTCGTTTATAAGGTTTATAAGATATTTATTTTTATTGGTGGCTTTATTATTCCCAGCTATCTATATTGCAGTGACAACCTTCCATCATGAATTATTGCCAACCAATCTGATCTTTAGTGTCGCCGCCTCTAGGGAAAAGGTGCCCTTTCCAGCGGTGATTGAAGCATTATTAATGGAAATAACCTTTGAGGCATTACGGGAAGCAGGGTTGCGTCTGCCAAGACCAATTGGTTCGACTGTAAGTATTGTCGGGGCATTAGTGGTGGGTCAGGCAGCTGTTGAGGCTGGAATTGTCTCCGCTCCATTAGTCATTGTGGTAGCAACTACAGGTATTGCGTCGTTTATGTTTCCTAATTATCCCCTAACAGGAGCTATTCGCCTTCTTCGTTTTTTTATGATTTTTCTGGCCGCATCTCTTGGGTTTTATGGCATTCTGCTTGGAGTTTTCTTTATTTTGGTTCACTTGGTTCAACTACGGTCTTTTGGTGTTCCCTATTTGGCACCGATTGCTCCATTTCATTTTAACAATCTCAAAGATATATTTATTCGAGTTCCATGGTGGAAGATAAATGAACGACCTCATGAAACAGGAAAAGAGAACTTGAAGAGGATGAGTACTCGAAATCGTAAATACTAGTTTGTTTCTATAAGGACAGGATGGTATCAATGAAAGGGATTAGATTGCTTACATTATGGGTAATGACAATTAGTATCCTTGCAGGTTGCTGGAACAGGGTTGAAATTAACGATATTGCCATTGTTACGGCAATTGGGTTAGACCTTGTAGAAGGGGATAAACTCCGCTTATCGCTTCAAGTAGCAGTTCCATCAAAGTTAGGATCAACTGGCGGTGGCCAAGGCGGAAGCAGTGAGAAAGGTTTCATCATCATTTCAGAAACGGGCGCTACCATATCGGAAGCATACCGCAATATCCAAGGAAAGCTGCCAAGACGCATATTCTTTTCCCAAAGCCGGGTCCTATTGATTGGAGAGGATTTAGCAAAACACGGTGTTTATCATATTATTGATTTCCACACAAGGTACGCTGAGCCCCGTATAAACAGTTTTATAATGTTTACAAAGGGTAAAGCTTCTGAAATCATCAATAGCATGCCGAAATTTGAAAACATTTCGGCAGAAGAAATGAAAGAACTGGCAAAAATGAATGTAGGTTTAAAAATTTATGTCAGGGACTTTCTGAACATGCTTCTTGCAGAGGGTCTAGAACCAATGGCTCCTCAATACACTTTAAAGCCATTAGAAGTAGAAACAAAAAATAAATCAGAAGAAACACAAGCATTAAATGGAATCGCTGTGTTTAAAAAGGACAAACTGGTAGGCTGGATGGATGAAGTTGAAACCAGGGGCCTTTTATGGCTTCGCAATGAAATGGAAACAGGAATTATTACTCTTAAAGTACCGAAAGAGAAAG
Organism: Neobacillus sp. Marseille-Q6967; assembly: GCF_946151075.1. Taxonomy (GTDB): domain Bacteria; phylum Bacillota; class Bacilli; order Bacillales; family Cytobacillaceae; genus Neobacillus. The sequence goes on from NZ_CAMGZB010000001.1 coordinate 1,261,933, forward strand.
GCGGAGGGAATATTAGTATGGAAATTATTAGAGCAGAAACGAAAATCGTTCCCATACTAAAACAAGGTAAAATCATAATGAAAGTAAATGTGGTTTCAGAATTGAGTGTAATAGAAAATGACTCACAACTAAAACTAGCAGAAACAAAAGTAATCGAGGATATCCAAAAAGATATTAATAATGAGGTTAGGGACAGAGTTCAAATGATCGTGGATAGGGCTCAAAAGGATTATCAGTCAGACATATTCGGCTTTGGACAATCTGTATACAGGAAATACCCGAGAGAATGGAACACAACTTATAAAAATAATTGGGATCAGAAATTTGGACAGTTAGACGTTAAAATAGAATCAAAATCCTTCATTAGAAGAATTGGATTAATTAAATAACCAAAAGGATGGAAAATGCTGAAGATATTCATGATGATTCTCATTTTTGTAATACTTTTTTCTTGGGAAGTTCCAAAGTTATTAAGAAAAAGAGAAATGAAGGAATTGGTCGTTTTTTCCTTCCTTGCGCTAATTGGATTAGTATTAAGTATATTTGTGGTCATTCGATCTTTTATCTAACAGTAAATTAGTTAAGGATACGTTGGTAGGGATGGCACGTAAATTAGAAATATGGCACACAAAACTACAGGATTGGCACATAAAAGGATGAATGAGGCACATAAGGAATGATTGATTTGGAAAAAGGAGATTTTTTTAGATGAAATAGGGGTGATAATCCTCCTGGAATTTAAGAGAAATTAGTTTCCTAGCCAGTCTTGCGACTGGTTTTTTGTTGATTAGTGAGGGATGGCACGTAAATTAGAAATATGGCACATAAAACTACAGGATCGGCACATAAACGGATGAATGAGGCACATAAGGAGTGATTGGTTGGAGAAAGGTAATTTTTATGATGAAATAGGGGTGATGAGCTCCTATAATTAGGAAAAAATCAGTTTCCTATCCAGTCTGGATACTGGCTTTTGGATTCTGGGTTTAGATGTGGGAAAGAATGGGGTATGAATGTGTGATTTTTGAATATGATGGTTGTACAGAGGGGTATATATATAGAAGGTTTTAGTGAAATTTATGATAATTATCACTGACATTGTTTGGATTTTAAGGTGTAATATTAAAAGTGCAGAGGCTCTTGCGAGCCTTGTTCTAGGCACGTCATCTTCCGCTACGCTTCCGGATCACGTGCACCTCGCGCTATTTTTTTAATAGAGTTTGCTCTTGCGTCATCTCTGGGGGGAATTCAGGGTGTTTTTCAGCGAGATCAAACAAACGCTCAAGGGGCGGGGACCTTGTGTCGACAAACCAGTGTGCGGATAAATTGGAAATTCTATCGCTGGCTGCTGTCGCACCCGAAGCGCAAGCGTCGCTGGAGCATTGCAAAATTCCCCAAGTCCAAAGTGTATCTAAGAGCTAGCTCTCAAACGCTTGGATTCGGAAATTTTGTGGCGATAGAATTTCCAATTTAAGTAGTTGGTCTTGTCGACACAGGATTGTAACAATGCTATAATGTTATCGGTTACAAATTTAATTAGTACGAAAATTTACAACATTGGAGGGGATAGACATGGAACTTTTGAATGTATATCAGAATAATTATCTGATAGTTTTTGTGTTCCTATGTCTTGGGGTGTTGCTGCCGGTGGTGGCATTATTTTTAGGTAAGCTTCTGCGTCCTCATAAGCCGAGTGAGGCGAAGTATACTACTTATGAGAGCGGTATTGATCCATTTCACGATTCCCGTGTACAGTTCAATGTCCGCTATTATATTTTTGCCCTGATGTTTGTTATTTTTGATGTTGAAACGGTATTTTTATATCCGTGGGCAGTTGCTTATGAGAAATTAGGAGTTTTTGCATTGATTGAAATGTTGATTTTCGTGGTTATGCTCTTGATTGGCTTAATCTACGCATGGAAGAAGAAGGTGCTACAATGGATTTAAAACTAGACAACCTTTCGCCAGAGGAAATGAAAGAGTTAGAAAGAAATGTATTTTTTGCAACGCTGGAGCAAATTAAGGCTTGGGCACGAAGTAATTCGTTGTGGCCGATGACATTTGGTCTGGCTTGTTGTGCGATTGAGATGATGGGTGTTGGGGGCGCGAATTATGACCTTGACCGGTTTGGTTCGTTTTTCCGTACGTCTCCTCGTCAATCCGACTGTATGATTGTTTCTGGTACGGTAACGAAGAAGATGGCACCAATTGTTCGTCGTTTATATGATCAAATGCCGGAACCGAAGTGGGTTATTGCGATGGGCTCTTGTGCGACTGCGGGCGGCCCGTATGTGAAATCTTATGCTGTTGTTAAGGGAGTCGATCAAATCGTTCCTGTAGATGTATATATTCCTGGATGTCCGCCAAACCCGGCCGCATTAATTTATGGTATTAATAAATTAAAGGAAAAGATTCGTTATGAAGCGAAGACTGGGAAGAAGGTGATCTAACCGATGAGCGGGGAAAAGGATCTCGACCAATTGAAAAGGGAAGCTGCGGCGAAGGCAAAAGCAGAGGCGTTAGCGAGGCGTAAGGCGAAGGAAGCCGGCGAAACGCAAGCGAAAGCGGCGGACGCAGCACCAGCAGCTAAAGAGGAGTCTAAGCAGGTCGAAGCGGAGCCTAAGCAAGAGGCGAATTCTACTGATGATGCGGACCTTGCGAAGAAGAAGGCAGCTGCGGCAGCGAAGGCAAAGGCGGCGGCACTGGCGAAGAAAAAGCGTGAAGGCATCGCGGATGAGCCCGCGGCTGAAGCAGAGACGCAAGCTGAAGCTTCTTCGGAATCGAATGATGCAGATGATCTTGCGAAAAAGAAAGCAGCGGCGGTAGCGAAAGCCAAAGCGGCGGCTGCGGCGAAGCGTAAGGCGATGGAACTGGCCGGCGGAGCAGAACCTGCAGAAGAAACCCCTGTGGCAGAAGCGGCTGGTGACGATGACCTCGCGAAGAAAAAAGCAGCGGCGGTAGCAAAGGCCAAAGCAGCAGCGGCAGCCAAACGCAAAGTAATGGAGCAGGCGGGTGGCGAAGCATCAACAGAGGAACCTGCTGGAGATGATGCAAAGGCGAAAGCAGCGGCAGCAGCCAAGGCAAAGGCAGCAGCGGCGGCGAAAGCAAAGGCAGCGGCAGCAGCAGCAGCAAAGGCCAAAGCAGCTAGAGGATCGGATGACACTGCGGCCGGCGGTGACGATGAAAAAGCCAAAGCAATTGCAGCGGCAAAAGCGAAAGCCAAAGTGGCAGCAGCAGCAAAGGCGAAAGCAGCAGTAAAAGGCGGCGATGCAGCACCTGCTGAAACAGAAGCGGCACCATCACCGAATCAGCCTTTCTTAGATAAATACAGAAAGGTGATTGAGGAGAACCTGGGTCAGGATGTTTTAGAAGATTCTTATATTAATAAATTATCTAAAGATGTCCCGACACTTGTGGCGAAGAAAGATACATATTTCAAGGTGGCTCAATTCTTAAAGTATAATGAGCTTCTAGGGTTCGATTATCTATCTGAGCTGCATGGAACGGATTTTGAAACACATATGGAAGTGTATGTTCACTTATACTCATACAAAAACCGTCAATCGGTTGCATTAAAAGTAAAGATTGACCGTGATGAACCAACAATCGAGTCCGTACAGCCGATTTGGGCTGGAGCCAACTGGCCAGAATGTGAAGCGTACGACTTACTGGGAATAAAATTCACAGGACACCCGGACCTGCATCGGATTTTACTCGGAGAAGAATGGGTTGGCCATCCACTGCGTAAAGATTATGAACCGTATGATGTGGAGGTGTAGCCAATGATCAGAACAGAAGAAATGTTACTAAACGTCGGCCCGCAGCACCCTAGTACGCACGGAGTATTCCGTCTTGTTGTTAAAATTGATGGGGAAATTATTACCGAAGCAAAGCCGGTCATCGGTTATTTGCACCGCGGAACGGAAAAACTGGCCGAAGACCTGCAATATACGCAGATTATTCCTTATACCGACCGAATGGATTATCTATCCGCGATGACGAATAACTATGTCATCTGTCATGCAGTTGAGACAATGATGGGGATTCAGGTTCCAGAACGTGCCGAATACCTTCGTGTCATGGCGATGGAGTTGGGACGGATCGCCAGCCACCTCGTTGCTTGGGGAACGTATATCCTTGACTTAGGTGCTACAAGCCCGTTCATTTATGCTTTCCGTGATCGGGAGATGATTATCAACATGCTGAACGAATTATCCGGTGCCCGCTTAACCTTCAACTATATGCGAGTTGGCGGAGTGAAGTGGGATGCTCCTGAAGGCTGGGTGGACAGTGTACGGAAGTTTGTTCCTTACCTGCGCGAGCAGTTGAAAGGCTACCATGATCTTGTCTCCGGAAATGAAATCTTTTTAGACCGGGTAAAAGGGGTAGGTACGTACACGAAAGAGGATGCAATCAACTATTCCTTGAGTGGTCCAAACCTTCGCAGTACCGGTGTGAAATGGGATCTTCGTAAAGATGAACCATATTCCATTTATGACCGTTTTGATTTTAACGTGGTAACACGTGAAACTGGTGATTGTTTAGCACGCTACCATGTACGGCTAGACGAGATTGCCGAATCATTGAAAATTCTTGAGCAGGCAGTTGAGCAGTTCCCTGCTGAAGGTGAAATCCTCGCAAAAGTGCCCAAAATTATTAAGGCACCCAAAGGGGAAGCGTTTGTACGGATTGAATCACCGCGTGGCGAAATTGGCTGTTATATTGCCAGTGACGGTAAAAAAGAGCCGTACCGCCTAAAGTTTAGAAGGCCTTCATTCTATAATCTGCAAATTCTCCCTAAATTATTAGTAGGCGAAAATATTGCTAATTTGATTGCAATTTTAGGGGCAGTTGACATTGTCCTTGGGGAGGTGGACGGCTAATGGTAGAAGATTTGCTCCATTCGAGTCCAGGCTTGTTGAACTTTGGAATCTTCTTTTTACTTGCAGTTGTCTTACTATTAGTGGTCTTAGGTTTCGTAACCTATGGAATTTTAGCAGAACGAAAAGTTATGGGATTTATGCAGCTGCGTCATGGTCCAAACCAGCTCGGCGGCCCGTGGGGATTATTGCAGACCGTAGCGGACGTTCTCAAGCTTTTATTAAAAGAAGATATTATCCCGAAGGCAGTAGATAAACCATTATTTATTCTGGCTCCGGTCTTGGCGTTTGCACCGTCGTTTATGGTGCTTGCGACTGTCCCGTTTACCGACAAATTTCAGTTTGCCGATATCGGTGTCGGATTGCTTTATTATATTGCTGTTTCTGGCTTAACCGTGTTTGGAATGGTACTTGGAGGCTGGGCCTCCAATAACAAGTATGCTCTCTTAGGAGGAATGCGTGCGGCAGCCCAGATGATTTCCTATGAAATCCCGCTCGTTATGTCCGTTTTAGGTGTGATCCTTTTAACAGGAAGTTTAAATCTGAACGATATCGTGGCACAGCAGGGAGACACTGCTTGGTTTATTCTCTTGCAGCCAGTAGCGTTTGTTGTGTTTTTCATCGCATCGATTGCCGAATTAAACCGGACACCGTTTGATTTGCCGGAATCAGAAAACGAACTCGTTGCGGGTTACCATGTTGAATATACAGGTTTCCGCTGGGCATTCTTTATGCTTTCAGAATATGTGTATTTATTCGCAATGTCTGCATTGATTACGGTAATCTTTCTTGGAGGCTGGCTGCCGCCGTTTGATTTCCTTGGCTTCATTCCAGGAGCAGTTTGGTTCTCACTTAAATTTAGTGCTGTGGTCTTTGTTTACATCTGGCTGCGCAGTACGCTTCCGCGTTTCCGCGTTGACAGCTTAATGGAATTCGGCTGGAAAGTCCTTTTCCCAGTCGCACTAGCAAACATCTTCCTAACAGCTTTAATCAAAACACTATTTTTCTAAAAATCACTTGGTGCCAGGCACCACATTAGAATAAATCTATAAAAGGGGTGAAAAGACGTGCTTGGATTTACAAAAGGCTTAAAATATACCCTTAAACAGTTAACACGTGAGAAAGTGACGTATAAGTATCCAGATGAGCCGCTGCCGCTTCCGGACCGCTTCCGCGGAATTCAGAAGTTTTACCCAGAGAAGTGTATTGTGTGTAATCAGTGTGCGAATATTTGCCCGACAGATTGTATTCAATTGACGGGTAAAAAGCATCCGGATCCAACGAAAAAAGGGAAGATCATCGACACATATGATATCAACTTCGAAATTTGCATTCTTTGTGACCTGTGTACGGAGGTTTGCCCAACTGAAGCGATTGTAATGACCAATAACTTTGAGTTAGCGGAATACAGCCGTGATATGTTATTTAAAAATCTTGAATGGCTGGATGAAAACGATGAAAACGTACGGCAGGTGAATAAAGCATGACAATAACAGGCGAGTTTCTCGCATTTATGGGTTTAGCGCTAGTTGCGATTATTGGCGGTGTACTGTTATTGAACCTGACCAAAGTCGTGCATATGGTGGTTGCCCTCATCTTCACTTTCGTCAGCATCGCCGGAATTTATGTACTTTTATCAGCTGAATTTGTAGCAGCTGTACAGGTTTTGATTTATTCCGGTGCCATCACCATCATCATGCTGTTTGGAATCATGTTAACAAAGCATGATGACAAAGGTGAAACAACAACAGGAAAGTGGAGAAAGGTTTTCATATTTCTAGGTGTTATCGGCTTTGCGGCCGCTGTGTATTATGGCATTTATGACTTCAATATCGAGCAGGTGCCGACTGATTTACACGTAGACAACACAATGAAAATCGGGGAAGCCTTATACTCTAAATGGGTCATCCCGTTTGAGTTAACATCCGTATTACTTTTAGTTGCGCTTGTCGGATCGATTGTTCTGGCAAAGAAAGAAGAGAAGGAGGCGGATAAGGAATGAGTTCAGTTCCCGCTTCAGCCTTCTTGGCCTTGGCGTTAATTTTATTCTGTATCGGTTTATACGGTGCTCTGACGAAAAGAAACACCGTTATCGTCTTAATCTCAATTGAACTAATGCTAAATGCCGTCAACATTAACTTGGTTACCTTCAGTAAATACGGAATGGCACCGTCGATTACCGGTCAAATCTTTGCACTGTTTGCGATCACCGTAGCGGCCGCAGAAGCAGCCGTCGGATTGGCAATCCTCATGGCCCTTTACCGTAACCGCAAAACCGTCAACATCGACGAAATGAACAAACTGAAGAATTAATGGTGACAGGCACCACAAAAAGACATTTTAAGCAATTTGTCCACCCAGGGTGGACAAATTGGAAATAATAGTGTCCGCCTGAGGTGGACAAATGGGTGTGTTTGTGTTTTTGCGGTGACAGGCACCGTGGAACAACCACCATTTTTGATAAAGGGGATAGTGATAATGATGGAAAATGCATGGATTATACCGCTTTTCCCGCTATTATCGTTTTTGATCCTTCTTCTATTTGGCCGGCGGTTGAGGGAGGCGAGTGCTTATGTTGGGATTCTCCTGACGTTGGCGTCGTTTGTCTTTTCGTTGCTGGTGTTGTTTGAACGTTTTACGGAACCAACTTTTAAAACGTCAGCAGAGTGGCTCTCAATAGGAGATATTTCACTAACAGCGGGCTTTGAAGTGAATCAATTGAATGCATTAATGCTAGTGATTGTCTCGCTCGTCAGCTTCCTGGTACATACCTATTCAAAGGGATATATGCACGGGGATGAGCGGTTTCCAGTATTCTATGCCTATTTAGGACTATTTACATTTGCAATGCTTGGCCTTGTGATTTCGCCAAATCTTCTGCAAACCTATATTTTCTGGGAGCTTGTCGGTGTCGGCTCGTTCTTGCTCATCGGCTTCTACTTCTACAAAGAAGAAGCGAAAGCCGCAGCGAAGAAAGCCTTTATTATGACCCGTATCGGGGACGTAGGGCTTTTAATCGGCATGATCTTATTATTCTGGGAAACAAAAAGCTTTGAATACAGTGAAATTTTCAGCGCAGTGGAAGCAGGCGCTGTCTCACAAACCATGATTACCTTAATAGCGATTCTTATTTTCATCGGTGCCGTCGGTAAATCAGGTCAGTTTCCGCTACATACATGGCTTCCGGATGCAATGGAAGGTCCGACACCGGTTTCGGCGTTAATCCACGCCGCCACAATGGTTGCTGCCGGGGTTTACCTTGTTGCCGCTTTATTCCCGCTGTTCGCAGCGAGTGAAACGGCGCTTCTTACTATCGCGATTATCGGTGCGTTTACCGCTATTTTTGCGGCTAGCATCGGTCTTGTACAAACAGATATAAAGAGAGTTTTAGCCTATTCAACGGTCAGCCAGCTCGGCTATATGATGCTCGCTCTCGGCTCTGCAGGCTACGTTGCTGGTGTGTTCCACTTAATGACTCACGCCTTCTTTAAAGCATTGCTGTTCTTAGCAGCCGGAAGTGTGATACATGCCGTGCACACCCAAGACATCGAAGAAATGGGCGGCCTTTGGAAAAAGCTCAAGCTTACCGGCCCATTATTCTTAATCGGAACCCTCGCCATCAGCGGTGTTCCATTGTTCTCAGGTTTCTTCAGTAAAGACGAAATTTTAATCGCCGCATGGGAAGGCGGACATCCTATTCTCTTCTTGCTTGCGTTAATTGCAGCGTTCATGACGGCTTTCTATATGTTCCGCCTGTTCTTTATGGTGTTTACCGGAAAGGCGCGCAAGGAACAAAAAAATGTTCACGAATCTCCAAATGTCATGACATTCCCAATGATCGTCCTCGGCGTCTTGGCTGTCATTGCAGGGTATGTGCAAACACCGTTTAACCACAATCTTGGTGAATGGCTGGTAGAAGGCAATGAAGCACTTGGTCACGGACATGTTGCAGGTCCAATTTGGATTATGCTTGCTGCGACCATTGTCAGCTTAGCAGGGATCTACCTTGCATACTTGATGTATTACAAGCGCTCGCTCGCCCGTAACTGGCTGTCAGGCAGCGGCGATACGCTTCATGCCATACTGTACAACAAATACTACATTGACGAGTTCTATAAACTAACCGTCGTTGCAGTAACAAAAGCGATTAGCTACTTCTTACGCTTTATCGACGTCTTCCTTGTGGAAGGTATTGTTAAGGGCGTTGCAGGCTTAGTTCAAGGTCTTGGGCGGGCAGGCTCTAAACTGCAGTCCGGACAGATACAGACCTACGGAGCGGTGGCATTTGTCGGCCTTGCAGTCTTAGCCGTCATCTTTGCGTTAACAGGGGGGTATCTAAAATGAATCTATCTGCAGTTCTATCCATTCTAGTATTCTCCCCGCTCCTTGGGATTGCCGTTCTAGCGTTCATGCCGAAGGAACAGGAAAAATCAATCAAAACTGTCGGATTTCTAGCAACACTGCCACCTCTCATCACAGCGGTTGGTCTCTATCTGCATTATCTTGCAGGTAAGAGTTTAGCAGACTTTGATGTGGTGGTTGATTGGATTCAATTCGGCGGCCTGCAGGGCGCTGATGCTGGTTTCTTTGCTGTAAACTATGAACTTGCGGTCAGCGGCTTTACGATGCTTCTTGTCGTGCTCACAACCGTCGTGGCAACCCTTGCATCCATTGCAAGCATTTATATTAAAAAGGAATGGAAAGGCTATTTCATGCTGTTCCTGCTTCTTGAAATAGGAATGCTCGGTGTGTTCACCGCTGAAAACTTAATTTTATTCTTCATCTTCTTTGAAATTACCTTAATCCCGACGTTCTTCTTAATCGGTAAATGGGGTTATTTCGAAAAAGAAAAAGCGGCTTACAGCTTCTTAATCTATAACGGTTTAGGTTCTGCCGTTCTATTAATCGTAATTATGATTCTGTTTGGAAAAACCGGAACCACGAATATTGAAATGCTGACACAAATGATGAGCGATCCAAACCTTCCTATCTCAGAAGATTTAAAATTGGGTCTATTGATTGCACTAATCATCGCTTTTGGTGTTAAATTACCGATTTTCCCATTGCACAGCTGGATGCTGAAGGTTCACGTTCAGGCACCGCCGGCAGTGGTCATGATTCACTCTGGTATTCTTTTAAAAATTGGAGCGTACGGATTAATCCGTTTTGGAATGGGAATTTTTCCGGAGCAGTTTGAAACTCTTGCGGTAATACTGGCCGTCCTTGGTGTGATTAACCTTCTCTACGGAGCCTTTCTGGCGTTCATTCAATCAGACTTTAAAATGGTGTTGGCCTACTCATCGATTTCCCACATGGGGATCGTGTTAATCGGGCTGGCAGCGATGAATGAAGCCGGGATTCAAGGGGCAATCTTCCAGGTTGTGTCCCACGGTTTAATTTCAGCGTTATTGTTCTTCCTGGTTGGAGCTTTCTACGAGCGTACCGACACATCATTGCTTGAAAACCTTGGCGGAATGGCAAAAGGCATGCCGATTGCTTCTGGATTCTTATTGGCAGGAGCGATGGCTTCGCTTGGACTTCCAGGCATGAGTGGATTCGTCAGCGAATTTATGGCTTTCTTAGGGCTTTTTGAAGAAATGCCATGGATTGCCGCGATCGGAACCATCGGGATTATCATGACCGCTGTTTACTTATTACGTGCCGTTCTCGGCATTACGTACGGAAAATCACACCGTGACTTTGCCGGAGTCCTTGATCTCAGGGGCGTCGAATTAGTACCGGTAGTAGTGTTAGTTGGCTTAATCGTCTTAATCGGAGTGTTACCAAGCGTTCTCGGCTCACCGCTTCAAGCCACACTAGAAACGATTATGCTCGGGATTGGAGGGTGATGAAGGATGAGTCTTGAAGAATTGCTGTCGTACAAATGGAGCATCATGACACCAGAGTTCATCATCGTTGGTGTAACCGCGCTCCTTACCATCATGGATTTATTTATGCCGAAAAAACAAGACCGCCGCGTCCTCGGCTGGATTTCAATCTTAGCCGTCATCGCCGCCATGGTATCCCTCACCGGATTCCTCGGTGCACCGGCTGAATCAATCTTAGAGGACACCTTTAGACTCGATGCTTTTGGAAAAGCATTCAAGTTCTTGCTCCTTGCTGGTGCAGCGCTTGTATTATTTCTAGCTGTCAGCTACGAGGGCAAGGGTGGTCTAGAAATATACCGCGGTGAATTTTATTACTTGTTCTTAACCGGGTTACTCGGTGGAATGATCATGACATCGAGCGGTGACTTAATCACATTATTTATCGGTTTAGAGTTGTTATCGATTTCGTCTTACATTTTAGCAGGTATCCGCAAACACAATTTACATTCGAACGAATCTGCGATGAAATACGTGGTTAACGGAAGTATTGCCACCGCGATTACCTTGTTCGGGATGAGCTATGTGTACGGATTAACTGGCACAACGAACCTAATCACCATTGCAGGCCGCTTATCAGGCTTAGCCGATGCGCAGCACGCGTATTTGTTGGGCATAGCTTTCCTGATGATTTTCGTTGGTTTGAGTTTTAAACTTGCGGCAGCTCCATTCCATATGTGGGCACCGGATGTTTACCAAGGCGCACCAACACCGGTTACAGCTTTCTTGAGCGTTGTTTCGAAAACTGCCGGCTTTGTGATTGTGATCCGGATTTTGTTGTCCGTGTTTGGCTTAGCCGCAACCGAAGGACCGGGCAGCATTCCAATCTTGTACAACATGCAGGATTACATTGCGGTTGTCGCGGGTGCTACAATGATCATCGGAAACGTTGTCGCATTACGACAGTCGAATATTAAAAGAATGTTTGCTTACTCCAGTATCGCGCATGCCGGGTATTTATTAGTGGCGTTGACCACGATGAGTTCAAACTTATTTTACTCCGTTTGGTTCTATTTATTAGCGTACTTGTTCATGAATTTAGGTGCGTTCGCCGTGATTCAGGTAGTGGAAGCGGAAACGGGCTCGACGAAGATTGCCGATTTCGCCGGTTTGTACCGCCGCTCGCCTTGGCTTGCAGTGATAATGGGGATTTTATTAGTGGCATTAGCCGGATTCCCAGGAACCGCTGGATTCATCGGTAAGTTAAACATTTTTGTAGGGGCGTTTGTCAGCCAGGAGCCGCATTATGTACTGGCTTCCGTGATGATCGCAACCACCGTTGTGTCGTACTTCTACTATTTCGGAGTGATGACACAAATGTTCTTCCGCCCTGCCGCGGATGACAGCAAACTCAAGGTTCCAGCTGGAATCGTGGTAGTCTTGGTGGTTACCGTCGTAGCTTCGGTCTTGTTCGGAGTAATGCCAAACATCGCCGTCGACTTCGTCAACAATAACTTCAACCAATTTATGGACTTCCTGCAATAGAATGGGTCTTGGGGGAGACTCCATTCGGATTGCATTGGACCCGTCCGTTACGGGTCTGTGGCTGCCGGCAGCTTTGGGGGAAGCTCCCGGCAACTGGTCAACTTTTTATAGGGGTACTATATATATGCATGAAAAAAGAAGAGGCTGGGGAGGGCCTCTTCTTTTTTCGTGTTATTAAAATTTATCTTTTACTTTTCCAATTCCTTCTTTCAGTTTGCCTTTTACCTTATCCATTTTTCCTTCGTTTTCCGTTGAGCGGTTGTCTGTTAATTGCCCCCATTGCTTCTTGGCTTCTCCTTTGACTTGGTCAAGACTTCCATTTACTCGATCTTTATTCATATAAACATCCTCCTTTTAAGGGTTCGTTGCATCAGGTTGATCTTTTTTCTCGCCGTCCGTGACGCCATTATCTTGGTCCTTGCCATCACCGACGCCATTTTCCTTTAATGTTTCGTCGATACTCTTTGCCGCCTCTTCTAAACTATCTTTTGCTTCACTATACGTATCTTGCGTTTCCTTCACGGTTCCATTATCTACCGCATCCTTTTTCTCGCCATCGCTTATGCCATTATCCTGATCGACGCCATCCCCGCAGGCAGCTAATCCAAAGGTAAGTAATACAGCCATTCCACCTGTTAAAAATGCCTTTTTACTCATTTTTTCTCCTCCTTCGGTTAATCGAACTGTGCTAGTTATATTCCCGGTGAATAACGGAATAAAACATTTATTTTTGGCTTAATTAAACTAGTGTGTTGATTTCCGCTCCAGGCACTTCGCTTTCCGCGGGCGTTCCGGGGAGCCTCCTCGGCGGCTTAAGCGCCTGTGGGGTCTCCCCAGCCCCGTACTCCCGCAGGACATTGAATAAGCTTCCTTGAATCATCACCGCACGAAGGAAATGCGATAGCATTTTCGAGGATCTCGCGCCTTCCGCTCCAATCAACAGAGTTTCAAAATAACACTGCCATATTTTAAAAGTGAAGGAGGTTTGAAAACGTGCGGGCGGGGTATTACAGTTATCAAACCGATAGAGTTTTAGAAAAGGAGAGATGTTTATGACCCTAGATAATATGATGGCTGGCTGGTACTTGTATACGAATCATATTCCCCGGCTGCTTCTAGCGATTGTTGTCCTATTAATAGGATGGCTGGCAGCAAAGGGAATCAGCCGTGCAGTAGAAGCAGCCCTCGAAAAAACGAGCTTTGATGATAAGCTTTTTGGAAATGTAAGAAATAGAAAATACAAATCAGAATCAATCATAGGAAAAATAGTCTATTATACGTTACTCGTGGTGGTCTGGATTATCTTTTTCAATATGCTTCATTTAAGCCTGATTGCGGAACCACTTGTCGCGATGGTATCCACTTTGACGGCAGCCATTCCTCATCTATTAAAAGCGGCTCTAATTCTATTATTTGCCTGGGTGGTGGCTTTTGCACTTCGCTTCCTCTTTAAAAAAGGGGCAGACTTGCTTCGTTTAGAACATAAGCTTGTGAAATGGAAAATAGCCAATACGGAGCGGGACGGATCCCACAAAGTTAATAGTATCGCAATGGCAATCTTCTATTCTGTTCTTCTGCTATTTTTACCGGCAGTACTTGGAGCCTTGCAAATGGAAGGAATTTCAGAGCCGTTCGCCAATGCACTAACCATGATTTTAGCGTTTATTCCTAAGCTTTTCGCGGCGGCACTGATTGTGTTTATCGGCTGGCTGATTGCCAAAATTGTCCGTGATATTTTAACGAACTTTTTACAAAGCGTTGGTACGGACAAGCTCGGAAATCGTCTGGGCTGGTTGAAAAATGGAGAAGAGATGAATCTGTCCAATTTAGCAGGGAATATTGTGTTCATCTTAATCTTAATTCCGACCATCATCACCGCTTTGGAAAAACTAGAACTAAAGGGAATTTCCGAACCAGCAGTAAGCATGCTGGAGAATGTATTGGGGTTAATTCCTAACATTGTCGTAGCGGTTATCTTAATCTTAGCGGGAATATGGCTGGGTAAATGGGTAGAAAAACTGGTTAGTCAAATGCTTTGGCGCTTACGATTTGATCAGGTATTTCACCAAATCGGAATCGGCTCATTAACACCGGAAAAGCCGCTCTCTCAAATGGTGGGCGTACTTGCTAACATCATCGTCGTTTTATTATTTACCGTTGAAGCCTTACAGATTATTCATTTAGATTTCTTAGTCACGTTGGCCACAGGGGTAATTGCGTATCTGCCTATGATTTTAACAGCCGTTATCATCTTAGGAATTGGGTTGTATGTTGGCCAGTTCGTTCAACGGATGGTGCAAAATATTGTTTCGCATGAGCAGGCGGGCACGCTTGCGAGAATAGCAAAATATACAATCTTTGCGATTACTATGTTTATGGCACTAGATCAGCTGGGTGTCGCTCACTCGATTGTGAATGCAGCGTTTATCCTCATCCTAGGCGGTCTAGCCTTGGCCTTCGGTCTAGCATTCGGCCTCGGCGGAAAAGAGTTTGCTAGAAAATACCTAAGAAAGCTGGACGACAAACTAGAGGGGGATAGCAAAAATTTATAAAACTCCTATGAAAGTCTCATAGAGTCAAACCAATAGGAAATGTCGAAATGCAATCCGAAATCCCGGTGATTTCGGATTGTTTTTAAAAGGAGGGATGGTACCCGATGCTGGTGGTTAATTTACTTGCATTTGTCTTATTAATTGCTTTAACGGCATTCTTTGTCGCAGTGGAATTCGCGATTGTAAAGGTGAGGGGGTCCCGGATTGATCAGCTTGTGTCCGCAGGGCGAAAAAATGCTGATTCGGCAAAAGAGGTCGTATCCAATCTGGATGAATATTTGTCAGCCTGTCAACTGGGGATTACGGTAACGGCATTAGGACTTGGATGGCTTGGCGAACCGACGGTCGAAAGACTCTTTCATCCACTATTAGAAGCACTCCCTCTTAATGGTGCCCTCACACATCTCATATCACTTATACTTGCATTCGCCTTTGTCACCTTTATTCATGTGGTAGTAGGGGAATTAGCCCCCAAGACTTTCGCCATTCAAAAGGCCGAGAAGATTACATTATGGTTTTCCAAACCGATTATCTGGTTTTATAAACTGATGTATCCCTTTATTTGGGCCTTAAATCATTCTGCTCGTGTCCTCGTTGGGATGTTCGGATTAAAGCCTGCGTCTGAACATGAGTTAGCACATTCGGAAGAGGAGCTGCGGATTCTCTTGTCAGAAAGCTATAAAAGCGGGGAAATCAATCAAAATGAATGGCAGTACGTGAATAATATTTTTGAATTTGATGAGCGGCTTGCCAAAGAAATTATGATACCGCGAACGGAAATGAGCTGTATATCCGTTGACGAGCCCTTTGAAGAGATTGTAGAAAAAATGAAGACGGAAAATTTTACCCGTTATCCTGTTGTGGATGGAGATAAAGATTATATTCTCGGTGTGCTTAACGTGAAAATGCTGTTAACTGCAAACCTTATGAACCAACATATTCAAATAAGGGCTTTAATTAGGCCGGTCATTCGGGTTCTGGAAACCATCCCGATTCATGACCTACTAGTTCGGATGCAGACAGAAGGTTCGCATATGGCGATTTTGGTCGATGAATATGGCGGCACTTCTGGTTTAGTCACGATTGAAGATTTGATTGAGGAAATTATCGGCGAGGTAAAGGATGAATTTGACCGGGATGAAGTTGCAAAAATTCGCAAACTGAAGCGTAAGCAGTATATCATCGACAGCAAGTTATCCATTCGGGAAGTGAACAAACTACTGGGGATTGACCTTTCCGCGGAAGATGTCGATACAATAGGCGGCTGGTTCCTTACTAAGAAAGCGGGTCTCGAGGTGGCTGCAGGCGAGGTTGTAGAAGAAGAAGGCTGCGTGTTTAAGGTTCATGAAGCCGAAGGCTATCATATTAAGTACTTGGATGTGAAAAAGGTTGGATGATCGTATATATGGGCGAAAATGACATTAGCCAGGCTCCCGCCTGGCTTTTTCGGTGTTAAGTATTGTGGTTGAGATGATTTGGCAGATAGAATGCTGGTTTTGGCAGATAGAGAGGTAAAAAAGGCAGATAGACTGGGCGAAATGGCAGATAGAGAAATTTATTGAAGGGGATAAACAACTTTAGCCAGGCTCCCGCCTGGCTTTTTCTGTGTTTGGTTCGGGCTTGGATTTAAGACCGTTTCATGCATCGAGAAGATCCTTATGATTTTGCTCCATAACATCAATATCGTGTTGAAATACTGATGAAATGACCGACTCCTTGCCAAAGATCAAGAGTTGATCCCCTTCGTGGAGCGTACTTTCGTAGAGGTTTTTCCGTATTACCACATCGCCGCGCTGAATCCATACCACCACAAAGTCGAGGTTATCATGATTTCCCAAAACTCGATTTAAGGTCATCCCAGCAAGATGCGAATCTTGATAAAGATGAAGATTGATCAGTACATCCTCTTTATTTTTCAAAAATACATCTCGTACCGGCAAGTCAGCAAGTTCAACATTCTGCTTGAGTTCACGGCTAAACACCTTAGAAAGCAACTGCTGAACGTAACCTAACTTTAAAATAGTATAAAGGACGATGACGACGCCTGCACTCGTTACAATCTCAACTGTCCTAAGCCCGCGGGAGAGAAACTGGCTTACGGAGGAGATGACCACCGCAAGCGAGAATGCGCCGAACAGGATCAGAAAAGTGGCCAGTTTCCGGCGGATCGGGTGCCCCAAAATGAGCTCGGATTCTCCCGTTGTAAAACCAGTCCCCGTCATCATGGAAATCACCTGAAACCGGGAAACCTCCAATTTCAGCCCTGTAAGGCGAAATAAAATGACAAAAATCTCAATAACAACCAGGATGATGACGAAATAGATGAACAAAAAGAGTATAATGATACTTCACCTCCATGAAAAAGGGTTGGGGCACAACTACCCCAACCATCACCCATTACTGGATTTTCTCATTATAAAATTGAACGGAATACTGTGCGCCCTCGCTCACCATGTCGTTGTCGGCCAAATCCCTCGGGTGCGGATTTCCGCCTTTTTCAATCGGGAGCTGCTCGGATTTTGCATAAACAGTTGGCATGACCTTGCGTTTTAAGTCTCGTAATACACTTTCCGCTTTGATGCGATTGGGTCTATTGTACAGCCACATCGCTGATGCTCCAATTCCTACTGCTACTAGTGAGCTCATACTTAAGACTCGTTTCATAATAACATCCTCCTTAAGATTTGAACTGTTTTATAAATACCCGGTTTAGATATCTAGTAAACATTTTTTTACGTTTGTTTCCTTGCAATTAGGGGAATTAAAGGAAAAGAAGGGGGGATCAGGTTGGAGAAGAACATTAATTTTGATAATTGGCAATGGGTGCAGTTGAACAAGAATGAACTAAATTCTGTAAGAGAACAGGGGACCATCCCTCTAAGTTGGCTGACTTCGATTCGAAAAAGCAAAACAAACTGCCTAAGGGTGCACGGTTTGAACAACGAGGAAAAGGTTGTCCAAGGTTCTCTTATTTATAGACAAAATGTTGACGAGGAAGATGAATCTCAAATCTTTCATTTTTATTTAATGGGTCACACGTTGATTACCGTAGATTTTGAGTTTACCTCGTTAAAACAAATGGAGCCGGATGTGTTATTGCTGCAGCTAAATAAAACGGAAAATGCGGTGGATGGCTTTTTATTTTTACTAGGAGAATTGTTAAATGAATTACTTGTTGAGATTGACCAGTTTGAGGAGTCCCTGCATAAGTTAATCTGGGGCGTGAAAAAAAAGAACGAAATCCAAATTTTGGAGCATGTATTTCAACAAAGACATGAACTCTTGGTTTGTAAAAATCTTTTGATTCCGATTCAGGAGCTGAAAATGGCGATCGAGGAAGCTGATTTCCCAAAAGTGAACGATGGGGAATATTATATCCGGACATGCAGACGCATTGATCGGGCAATGGTGTTACTGAGGGAGTATGAGCAGGAGCTGGACTCGATGATTCATTTAGAAGAGGTGATTTCTTCACACCGCGGGAATGCCATTATGAAAACTTTAACCGTCCTGACGACGATTTTTACCCCGATGATGGCTTTGGGAGCTTTATGGGGAATGAATTTCAAGCATATGCCGGAACTCGAGTGGAAGTATGGGTATCTTCTTTCTATTATCTTAATTGTTCTCTCAACACTTCTTCTATATGGATATTTAAGAACAAAGGGCTGGACAGGCGATCTTTTAAAAGGAAAGAAAAGAGGGTCATTTTTTAAATAATAGGTTTGAAACCTGTCGAATGGTGGTACAACACTATTAAGGTTAGAAACTAGCTAACCTGAAAAACAAATCAGATAGAAAGAGGGTGGTCGAAGTATGGGGTTGCGTGTTCGGTAAAACCGAAAGGAATGAAAAACAGCACTCTGAAAAAATAAGAGGAGGAAACAATCATGAAAAAAAATTATGAAGAACTAAAAGGTATCGAAGAAAAAGGCGAAGAAACACCGTTTAATAAGAATAGAACACACGAGCGACAATTCCCAGGTGAAGAAAGTCTCATGAATGGCAATCAACAGGACGGACAAGCTTTTGAGGACCAAATGTCGATGATGGAAAATCAAGAACAGGAGCAAGTCGAACGAGGTCCCGGAGAGCGGATCGTGAAAGATTTTCAAGAACTTTCCCGCCAGCAAGGACAAAATGAAGCTAATCCATCCTTCTTAAACGGAGAAAATGTAGAGCAGCAAGAGGATGGGCCGCCAAGATATGGGGATTCTATTTCCAAGAATGCGGATAAAGAATTCCGAGATAAAGAGGATGAATCCTCCTCCGATTGGCCAAACGGCAGAAGCTATGAAAGAAACGGAAACCAACAGTCCTCACAGGATCAGCAGCTCAACAACTGAACCTTTATCCACCAGACACCATTCACATAAAAACGAGGCTTGCACAAGTGAGTGCAAGCCTCATTCTATTAAAAAAAGGACCCTCGAAAAGGGCCTGTTTATTGCTTCGGATCTGGGGTGAGCTTTTCTTCTTCTTTTAGCTCTTTGTTCGTTTTCGCTTCCTCCATTTCCTTTCCTAGTTTCTTTATTTCCTCAAAGTTCTGGGCCATTGACCCGTTGTTAGAAACAGGGAACTTCTTTTTGAGTTGTTCGTCCATCACATTTCACTCCTTTTTGAAGATACTTCTATTTACCCATTATGCTGAAAAACGAAACCTGTAAGTTAAAACCCTACTATTTAACTAGGTTTTTAACTTCGCTATTTTGATATAATGCTAGAAAAAATAATAGAAAAATTTTTCAAAAAATAGGTTTAGCTTTCTAATATAGCGGGTATGTAAACAGTAAATATTTCAGAGGTGATGATGGAATGGATTTAAACATCGCAAAACATCAGAATGATAACCAAATATACGTCCAGGTTGCGGGAGAAATTGATGCTTATACGGCGACAAAGCTTCGCGAGGAGTTACTGCCGCTGGCGGAAGGAAAAAATAAAAGAATTACAGTCAATCTGAAGGATGTGTCCTACTTGGATAGTACCGGACTAGGCGTGTTTGTCGGTTTGTTTAAGCAGCTAAGTAAAAACGAGGGAGAATTAGAACTGGTTGAGTTATCGGATCGGTTAAAGCGGCTTTTTGAAATTACAGGTCTAAGTAACATTATGAAGATATCTGCCAATTCAGAGGATGGGGGACGATGAGCGCGTGATGGATTATGTAGAAATGAAAATTCCAGCAAAGCCGGAGTATGTCGGTGTCATCAGGTTAACGATTTCGGGAATTGCCAGCCGCATGGGTTATACATATGAGGAAATCGAGGATATTAAAATTGCTGTCAGTGAAGCATGCACAAATGCTGTTCAGCATGCGTACCCGTCTGACGAAGGCGGGGAAGTGATTGTCGGATTCGGAATTTACGAGGACAAGTTAGAAACGATGGTAGCCGACAGCGGAAAAAGCTTTAATTTTTTACAAACAAAAAACGAACTGGGCCCTTATACAGAATCAAGTACAGTTGATCAATTGACAGAGGGAGGGTTAGGTCTCTATCTGATCGAAACGCTCATGGATGAAGTCCGTGTGTTAAATCGTTCCGGAGTAACGGTCTTCATGGTGAAGTATCTAGGCGGGGAGCGTGAAAATCATGACGAAACCATCTCAGACCGGGAGACGATCTAAAGAAGAAATCCATCGACTGATTTTAGAATATCAAGAGAATGAGAGTGAATCGGCCCAAACCATCCTAGTTGAAAATTACACGGCGCTTGTCGCGAGCATCGTGAGAAAATATTCAAAGGGTAGAGATTTGCATGAAGATATCATGCAGGTTGGAATGATCGGGTTATTGTCTACGATCAGAAGATTTGACCCCAGCAACGGAACTCCGTTTGAAGCTTATTTAATCCCGAATGTGATTGGTGAAATTAAACGATTTTTACGAGATAAGACGTGGGATGTTCACGTACCGCGACGGGTAAAAGACCTATGGCCGAAACTGAATTCAGCTGTGGACGAGCTGACCCGAAAGCTGCAACGGTCGCCAAAGATCCCGGAGATCGCCGAGTTTTTGGAGCTTTCAGAAGAGGAAGTACTCGAAACGATGGAAATGGGAAAAAGCTATCAAACCGCTTCAGTCGATCAATCGATTGAAACCGGCTCTGATGGCAGCACCGTGACCACCTTAGATATTGTTGGTTCAGAAGATGAAGGGTTCGAAAAAGTCGATCAAAGGCTATTTCTTGAGAGCGCCCTCCATGTGCTGAATGAAAGAGAGAAGCAAATCATCCAGTGGACATTTATCGAAAATAAAAGCCAAAAAGAAACCGGGGAGTTACTCGGAATCTCTCAAATGCATGTTTCCCGTTTACAAAAAAAGGCGTTAGAAAAATTACGAAAAGTACTTGCCCGCAACACTTATCAAGACTGTTCAAACTAAAAAGAGCCTGACCCTGAACTACTGAGCTTTGGGTCAGGCTATCTTTTGCTAAGGAGGGGTAGCTAATGATGAAAATTATCATAGTAGATGATAACTTAACAAACCTAATGATTATAGAAAAAATCTTAAGGAAGGCCGGCTATAATCGATTGGTTAAGTTGTCATCTGCAGTGGAATTGTATGAGTATTTACAGCTTGATGTATCGAATCCGGTGGAAGTCCACGTTGATTTAATTTTAATGGACATGATGATGCCGGAAATTGATGGAATCGAAGCCTGCCGCACTGTCCTTGCAAATGAACGGTTCCATGACTTGCCAATTATTTTTGTCACGGCTATGGGAGATTCGAATAAAATGGCCGAAGCGATGGATGCAGGGGCTTTGGATTATGTGATGAAACCGATTAATACAGTGGAGCTTCTGGCCCGTATTCGTTCCGTATTGCGGTTAAAGCATGAAAAGGATTTACGGAAGGAACGGGACCGGCGGATTCAATATGAATTGGATTTGGCTAAGCAGGTACAAAGAAGTATGCTGAGTGCCCCGCTTCTAGAAGAGGATGTGACGATTTCGGCAGTGTACCGGCCGTCCTTTGAGCTCGCTGGCGACTTTTACGCCTGGTATCCAATCAGCCCGAATCGTTATGGGGTGATCTTACTGGATATGATGGGACATGGGATTTCGTCGTCTTTAGTCGGAATGTACATCTATTCTGCTTTAAAGGATACGATTACCAATGTATGCGAACCTGAAGCGGTGATGAAGGAATTGAATGTGCGGATGAATCAGCTTCATGCCCCAGATAGTTTAAATTACTATTTTACAGCGATTTACTTTGTGATCGACACGAAAAAGAAAATGATTGAATACGTCAACGCCGGACATCCGGCGGGAATTGCAATTGTCGATGAGGAAGTGAAACTTTTAACGGAAGGCTCATGCGCCCTCGGCTTTTTTGACGAGATTGAGGTTACCAAAGGGGTGATTCGTTATAAGGAGGATGCCCGAATTTTATTGTTTACGGATGGATTGTCAGAATGGCTGGAAGAGGAATATGAGGATGCTACCGCTAAATTGGTGGGCTGCCTGCAGGAGTCTGGAATGGTGGATCCTATTTGCTTAATGCAGAAACTGCAGCCAAGTTCGGAGCTTGCTAATCCGCCAAAAGATGATATGTGCCTGGTGATGATTTCGACTTCTACATAGCAGGGTGTCAGCTTTTTGGCTGACACCCCGATTATGTTTCTATTATTCTGCAAGATAGGCTTCGAACATCCATCGATGCTTTTCTAATGATGTACGGATGTGGACGAGCATGTCTGCTGTCGGCTCATCTTCATTTTCTTCGGCCAGGGTAATGCTTTCGGTAAGTTCGGTACAGATGGTATCTAAATCTTCTGCCAAGGTGGTGACCATTTTCTGCGCATCTTCATCCCCGGTTGCTTCTTCTAGGGAAGCTAGATCAAGCGCCTCATTTAATGTAGCTGCCGGCATGGCCCTTAGGACCAGCATTCTCTCCGCGATGGTATCAAGATTTAGTGCGGCTTCTTTGTAGAGTTCTTCAAATTTCAGGTGCAGGGTGAAAAAGTTTTCCCCTTTTACATACCAGTGGTAATGGTGCAGCTTCATGTAAAGAACGGAGAAGTTCGCCACCTGCTGGTTCAGCGCCTCAGTCAACGTTTTCCCTTTCGTTTTCGAAGAAGTTGTTGCCATGATACCTACCTCCATTTGAAAAATATTGTGGTGATACTAGTTACATACCCTCTTTATTAAGCTTTGAAACTATTTTTTTCGAGGTGGCCTTTAAGGGGCAATGGAGAGTAAGGAGAAATTTTAATGATTGGAATAGCAAAGTGTCTTTCATGAGTGTGATTACGGACAAAATGGGTTAGGCGAAGCGTGGAAATTTCCTTCATGAGTATGATGAAGGACAAAATGTGGTAGGCGAAGCGTGGAAATGTCCTTCATGAGTTTGATGAAGGACAAACTGGTTTAGGCGAAGTGTGGAAATGTCCTTCATGAGTATGATGAAGGACAAAATGGGTTAGGCGAAGCATGGAAATGTCCTTCATGAGTTTGATGAAGGACAAAATGGGTTAGGCGAAGCGTGGAAACGTCCTTCATGAGTGGGATGAAGGACAAACTGGTTTAGGCGAAGCGAAGAAAGGTCCTTCATGAGTATGATGAAGGACAAAATGGGTTAGGCGGAGCGAAGAAAGGTCCTTCATGAGTATGATGAAGGACAAAATGGGTTAGGCGAAGCGTGGAAATGTCCTTCATGAGTGGGATGAAGGACAAACTGGGTTAGGCGAAGCGAAGAAATGTCCTTCATGAGTATGATGAAGGACAAAATGGGTTAGGCGAAGCGAAGAAATGTCCTTCATGAGTATGATGAAGGACAAAATGGGTTAGGCGCAGCGTGGAAATGTCCTTCATGAGTGAGATGAAGGACAAAATGTGGTAGGCGAAGCGAAGAAATGTCCTTCATGAGAGGGATGAAGGACAAAATGGGTTGGACGAAGCGAAGAAATGTCCTTCATGAGTTTGATGAAGGACAAACGAACCTAATTTTAACAAAAAAATGTCCCTGATAAGGATTTTAATGGAAAATCCGCGTTGTTTAATCAGAGGATTAGCTTTATACGCCCTAAAAGGTTAAGTTTACTTGGGACCTAATTCCCATTGGGTGTGTTTGCTAGAAACGATATGATAGAGTTATAGAGTTTTTTTACAAAGGGGGAGGGCACCGTGAAGGGATTTCACTTTAATATCCACGCCAAAATTATGACAGGATACTTGTTCATCTTGATTTGCTTAGTTGTCTCCCTGCTGATTGTGATGAATCGGATGTCAGCTTTGCAAAAAGAGGTCGATTTCGTATCGCAGCATGATATAGAAGTACACGATTTGGCAAATCAGATTCAAAAAAATGTCTTAGACATGGAAACCGGTATGAGAGGGTATGTGATAACGGGTGATGAGGAATATTTGGAGCCTTATCATTCAGCCAGCCGAAACTGGCAGGACAACTATAACAAACTTTATTCCCTGTTGGCGGAAAATGGGACGCAGCAGAGAAATTTAGAAGAGATTAAACCGCTAATCATGAACTGGATCACCAATTCAGCCGAATATGTCGTGAATCAAAAAATGGCCAATAACCAGATGGCAGTAGACGAATATTTTCAAAATAACAAAGGTAAAAAGATGACCGATGAACTGCGGACGCATTTTGATTCGTTCCTTGAAAATGAAAAGAAACTAACAACAGAGCGAATTATGGAACTGAATCAGGACAACAACAATCTAAAATTGTCGTTATACGGCCTAATCGTTTTGGTCACGGTGATTACAATCTCCACCGCCGTGTTTCTATCAAACTCGATTGTCAAAACCATCAAACAGGTGGTCCGGACGATTCGCAATATTACCGATTCAAGGGAGACGGAGTACGATCTAACCACCCGGATCACCGTGAATACTCATGATGAAACCTATGAACTGGCGGAAGCGATGAACGAGCTTCTCAACAGTCTTGAAAAACAAAGCTGGGTTCAAAAAAGTATGGCGGAAATCTCAACGATGTATCAGGGAATGACCGATATTACGGATTTGGCGCATGCTTTTGTTACGAAGCTTGCACCAAAGCTCGATGCCGTTTATGGAGTGGTCTACCTTCGCCGAAACCAGGGGAGCGAAGTGCGTTATGTAAAAGAAGCCGGTTACGCCATTACTGGGGAGGAAACGGCTGAGCAAAGTTTCCGGCTTGGTGAAGGGCTGATTGGCCAGGCAGCGATGGATAAAAGAATCTTTCTGATTGATAAGCTTCCGGAAGAGCATATTAAAGTGACGTCAGGATTGGGTGATTCTTCACCAAGAAATTTACTTGTTGCGCCGATTCTGGTGGATGGCCGAGTAGAAGCAGTTGTTGAGCTTGCGGCCTATCAGCCGTTCCTTGCGCAGCATTTAACCTTAATTGATCTGCTTCAAGATAAATTCGGTTCTGCAATTACCAATGTCCTCGGACGGATGGAAGTAGAAAGGCTGCTCGGGGAATCCCAGGTGATGACGGAAGAACTGCAGGCACAATCAGAGGAACTCCAGGCACAATCGGAAGAATTGCAAATGCAGCAGGAACAGCTCAGGATTACCAATGAATTTTTAGAAGAACAAAAGCAATACGCTGAACAACGGGCGTTTGAATTGAAAAAAGCCAAAGATGAACTCGAAGACTATTCGCGAAAGCTGCAGTTGAGTTCGCAGTATAAGTCCGATTTTCTGGCCAATATGTCTCATGAGCTGCGCACGCCATTAAATAGCATTCTGATTCTTTCACAGATGCTGATGGAGAATGACGGCGATATGGAGATGAGCGAAGTAAGAGAATCTTCTAAGGTAGTTTACACGGCCGGAAGCGATTTGCTGCGGCTGATTGATGATATCCTCGATTTATCGAAAATTGAAGCCGGAAAAATTGAAATTTTAACCGATGAAGTGAACGTGACTGAAATTCCACAAATGATGAAAAGCATGTTTGACCCCGTTGCGGCTAAGAAAGGACTGAAGTTCGAAGTGTTTACCAGTCCGGATGTACCGCAAGTGATTTCCACGGATGGTCAAAGAATGCAGCAGGTGTGGAAAAATTTATTGAGCAATGCCTTTAAATTTACGGAACAGGGCTCTGTAACTGTAAGGATTGAAAGGGCACAACCTGAAGAAGCACAGGAACTGCTTGGCCTCGAGGAAGAGGAAACAGCGCTAAAGATTGCTGTAACCGATACAGGAATTGGCATTCCACAGGAAAAGCAGCAAATTATTTTTGAAGCTTTTCAGCAGGTAGATGGGACAACGAACCGGCAATATGGCGGAACCGGATTAGGATTATCGATTTGCCGTGAATTTACCCGGTTGCTTGGCGGAACAATTACAGTTCAAAGTGAGCCGGAAAAAGGAAGTACGTTTACTTTATATATCCCGAGCAGGCTCGAAGCCGCTGAATACCATCACCTTGATCAACTTGCATTGGATGAAGTAGCAGTCAGTGTCGACGAGATAATAGAGGTTGAGGAACCGACAGTAGAAGAGACAGTTGAAATCATCGAAGGGGAAACTTCAAATGACCAGCTATTTAAAGGAAAGAAAGTACTGTTGGTAGAGGACGACGGCCGTAATGTTTTCGCACTTGTCACGGCTCTGGAAGCAAAAGGAGTAAAGGTCCAAGTAGCCGAAAACGGTAAGCAGGCGGTTGAAATTTTACAAGATCAGCCCGACTTTGACCTTGTGTTCATGGATATTATGATGCCGGTCATGGGAGGGTATGAGGCGATGAAGTTCATTCGCCATGAATTGAAGATGGAAAATCTGCCGATTATCGCACTGACCGCCAAGGCGATGAAGGGTGAGCGGGATAAATGTATGGAGGCAGGAGCTTCCGATTACATCATGAAGCCATTAAATATCAATCAGTTATTCTCGTTGATGCGCGTCTGGCTGACAGAGCAGGTGAAAGAACATTGAACCAGACAACAACTATGGAATTCGTGACAGAAACGGATGCAATCGTACCAACTGAGCTTCAGGAAGTCGAAATTCAATTGCTGCTTGAGGGCCTGTATCAAATGTATGGCTATGACTTCCGCGGCTATGTACGCGGCTCAATTGGGAGAAGAATTATCAATAGGATGAGGGCGGAGAGACTTCCGACGATTACTGCGTTATTGGAAAAAGTACTTCATGAAGAAGGATACTTGGAGCGGCTATTAAATGATCTTTCCATTCGGATGACAGAAATGTATAGGGATCCTAGTTTCTTTGCCGCCTTTCGCAACGAGGTGGTGCCAAAACTTCGCGATCTTCCGGAGATTCGCATCTGGCATGCCGGCTGTGCGACCGGTGAGGAAGTCTATTCGATGGCCATCCTAATGATGGAGGAGGATCTTTGGGAAAGAACGAAAATCTACGCAACCGATATGAATGAAAAGGCCCTGACCGCAGCGCAAAAAGGCGCTTTTCCGCTGAAAAAAATGCAGCAGTATACAAAAAACTATTTAAAAGCGGGCGGGAATAAGGCATTTTCCGAGTACTATACGGCGGATCATCAGTTTGCGTATTTTTCACCCATCCTGAACGATAACCTCACATTTGCCCAGCATAATTTAGTGACGGATAGCTCGTTTAATGAGTTTCATGTGATTTTATGCCGGAATGTGATGATTTATTTTGACGCAGCCCTTCAGCAAAAAGTCCATCGTTTGTTCTATGACAGTTTGGCAGAGGGCGGGTTCATTGGACTAGGAAGTAAAGAGTCGATTCTGTCGATGCCGAGGGGAATAGAATATGAAGAATTCAACTCTAGCGAAAAAATTTATCGCAAAAAAACATAAAAAAGAGACTGCCGAGGCAGTCTCTTTATGCTTTGTGTCTTGCTTTACCGAGAATGAGGCTTACGATAAAGACGAGGACAATGGCTCCAATCAGGGCTGGTATAATGTAAAACCCTCCGGCAGCTGGCCCCCAGCCTCCTAACAGTAAGGATCCAAGCCAAGCCCCGATAAATCCTGCAATAATATTTCCGATAATTCCTCCCGGTACGTCACGCCCGAGTATTAGTCCAGCTAACCAGCCGATGACGCCTCCAATAATTAATGACCAAATAAATCCCATGAAAATCTCTCCTTTCCGTTTTCAATGGTGATGGTTATTACATACCCGTATCCGTTTCGTCTAAACCTCTTTGTTTAAAAATTTGCCCTCAAGCCGTTCCTTAAACCCGGAATTACTATAGTTCATACGCGTTTTTAAATAGCGCTGGCAAACCTTTAATTCGAAAACGTACTTATTAAAGCCTTCTTCATCCCGTTCATCCAGACACTTATCAATATTTCGTTTTAAAAGACTAATTTTCGCAATCAGTTCCGCCTGGGTTTTATAATATGAGGTTTTTGGCTTTTTTTGGGGATCCTGTATTGGTTTTCCACATTTGCAAAGCGTTTGCCCCGACCCCATCACAAAAAATTCACTACTTCCGCAGGTTTTGCATCCAGATTTCTTCATCTAAACACCTCCAAAGTTTGGAGGTTATATACCCTCTAAAACGTTTTTAAAACCTAAAGGTGGCATGTTAAAGCTATTTTCGTTTTCCAGGTTGTTGATTGGAGGGCCTGGAGCGGAAATCAACAACCGTTTTTAAAAGAGCAAAAAATAGGTTTCAACTTCTGTCAGACGGGTTATATACCAAGTACAAGGTCAAGCACGAGGCTGACCAATCATTCTTAAGGAGGAATCAACATGGCAGTAGTAAGAATTGTAGAAAATGGTGTTCAGGCAAGAGAAGGAATTGAACTGTTAATGACACAGGGGTACACAACCGAAGAAATTTATTTATTGGCACATGATAAAAAAAGAACCGAAGATCTAACTCATAACTTAGGAACAAGTGAAATCGGTTTGGATGAACAAGGACTTTTGGGTTCAATTGCCAATGTTTTCCGAAGTAGGGGAGATGAGCTCCGTGCAAAGCTGGAGTCGTTAGGTCTGACGGCGGAAGAGGCAGACCGCTATGAACAACAGCTTGATCTTGGAAAAGTAATCGTGGTAGCAACCAAAACAGCTTAATAATAATCAAAGAGGTGAGAAAAATGAAAAAATCGAATTTAAGTTTGGAACAATTGAAAGGAATCCGCAAACGGGCACGTTCGAAAAAACGTGAAGATAAACATTCTCTCGTTCACTACTTTAAAAAACCGATTATTCATAAGCAAATTCAGGGAGAAAGAGTATATGTTCCGCTAAGTATACAAAGGGTGTGGAATGAAGTTTAATCTCCCAGTTGCTGATGAACTGCCTAAACACTCATTTTAAATGAAAAATGGTGTTTAGGCAGTTTATGCATAAGGACATTTTTCCAATAATAAAAATGAAACTTTTCGTTGTTTCATTCGTCTGTATGGTAGAATATTCTTTAGTGCTTTAAAGGGAGGTTCTTGCAGATGGATGAACTCGGACAGATTGCCTTTTTGAGTATTCTCTCGCATCTTGTATTTATTGCCCTGGCCTGGTGGGCATTGCAGGCGGTTCGCTTAGATAAGGTGCTAAAAGCCAATCATATTTTCCAGGCCCGGCTGCTGTATATATTGTTGGCCATTTTCCTTGGATCCATGGTTAGCAATTTCTTCTTAGACTATCTCCAATGGTCCAGGCAGCTTCCACTGATTTTACAATACATACAATTGGTAAAAATTTAGGTCTTCGTACATGTTCCCATTTTCGGATAAATTAGGTACAATCAAATTTGTGTGTGAAAATAATGCAAACTTGATAAAAGGCGAACAGCTAAGATATAACATAAAGTTCAAAAGTTCACAAAAGGTTCTAAATGGAACGGAAATGGTGGAACCCGTTTTTTTGACAGGCGTATGAATAGTAAAAGGCTTCAAATGTTCGTTAGCATGGACATGAGGGAGAATAATATTCCATTCATTTAAAATCTGGACCTTTCGAACATGCTGTACTAGGTATTTTTTTACAGTGAAGGGTTTGTCAAAAAGTGACGACAATTCCCAAGTATGCTCTTTCTCTCCTTGGTAACAATGGTAGTAAGGGGGAGAGTAGAGATGGCGAAAAAGACAAAGCTATTTATTATTATAAGCATTATGGTTACCGTTGGTTTGATTACGGTGTTGGGCTTTCGGTCCGCCGATGCCGGCAGCGGGAGCGATCTTGATTTATTGAAGATTGCTGATGTTTTTCAAACAGAAGATATTTTGCTCGAAGATTGGTCTTTTTATGCAAGGGAACATTTGGTTGACCTACAAGACGCAAAAGAAGTAGAGGAATATGTGAAGGAGCTTCAGTCGAGGTTCCCGGATTGGGATTGGTCTCTTCAGGAAACCAGCGAGAAATGGGAAGTAACAGCAGTATCTCCAACTTCTAAACACCACAAGGAAATGCTTCAAATCATGTCAACCCACACAAAACAACCTGTAGATGCGTATATAGTATATAGGGTCAGCGGTGAAGAGTGGAACAAGGAGATAGAGTCCTTTTTCACAAAGGATCAATTTGAGGATAGGCTATCTGACATATTTCGAGGGAAACCAACAATTTTTTCTTGTATGAAGGGCAGTGTCAGTGATAAGATTGATACGGCTTTACCTAGTATTTCTAAGGATTTATTGAATGTTTTTAATGCTACAGAACTCGAAGCGTTAAAAGAGGAAGATTTCATGTCTGTATCGGCGACCTCGCCAATGTTTTCAGACAGCATAGAGAACATGAACTTACAAATTGGTTTACGCTCCGAAGGATTGGGCGCCCGAACTACGGTTGTAGTTGGCACACCAATCATTACGATTGAATATTAATATAGAGAAAATGGACGCGGAGGGGAATACTCTTGGAAAAGATCATCGTCCGCGGCGGAAAAAGGCTATATGGAACGGTTAAAGTTGAAGGTGCAAAGAATGCCGTTCTGCCTGTACTCGCTGCCACATTATTAGCAAGTGACGGAAAAAGTGTAATTCGTGATGTACCTACACTCTCCGATGTATACACAATAAATGAAGTATTACGCAACTTGAACGCTGAAGTTGCTTTTGATAATAATACAGTTGTCGTAGATGCATCTAGAGAGTTAAAAGAAGAAGCGCCTTTTGAGTATGTTCGCAAAATGCGCGCGTCTGTCCTAGTCATGGGATCATTGTTGGCCCGTAACGGCCGTGCACGTGTTGCCTTACCAGGCGGCTGTGCGATTGGATCCCGTCCGATTGACCAGCATCTTAAAGGCTTTGAAGCCATGGGTGCGAAGGTGAAAGTAGGAAATGGCTTTATTGAGGCGGAGGTTGACGGCCGCTTAAAAGGAGCTAAAATTTACTTGGATTTCCCAAGTGTTGGTGCAACTGAAAACATCATGATGGCTGCTACCCTTGCACAAGGTACGACTATCATTGAAAACGTAGCAAAAGAACCAGAAATCGTTGATCTTGCAAACTTCTTGAATAAGATGGGCGCAAATGTCCGAGGCGCAGGCACGGGCACACTTCGTATTGAAGGTGTCGATGTGTTGTTTGGCGCTGACCACAATATTATTCCTGACCGTATCGAAGCAGGTACATTTATGGTTGCTGCAGCCATTACGGGCGGAAATGTATTGGTTCAGGGTGCTGTTCCGGAACATCTATCTTCTTTAATTGCGAAAATGGAAGAAATGGGTGTTTTGATTGTGGAGGAAGCTGAAGGCGTTCGCGTGGTCGGTCCTGATAAGTTAAAAGCAGTAGATATTAAAACGATGCCTCATCCTGGTTTCCCAACGGATATGCAATCTCAAATGATGGCTTTATTGCTTCGTGCACAAGGCACATCAATGATTACGGAAACGGTATTCGAAAATCGTTTCATGCATGTGGAGGAATTCCGCCGGATGAATGCGGATATTAAAATTGAAGGACGTTCTGTTATTTTGAACGGTCCATCGAATCTTCAAGGCGCAGAAGTGTCCGCAACAGACCTTCGTGCGGCAGCGGCTCTGATTTTAACTGGGTTAGTTTCTGAAGGGAATACTCGCGTAACTGAGTTAAAACATTTAGACCGTGGTTATGTAAATTTCCATGGCAAGTTAGCAGGGTTAGGCGCGGATATCGAGCGTGTTAATGAAGCCGAAGAAATTTTTACAGAAGTCGATAGCTACGTATCAGATATGAATGCGTAATTTTTTATAAAAATAAATGCGAGCCAAAGGATATGGCTGTCTTTCTGACAGTGATATCCTTTGGTTTTATTTTTGCCTTTTTTCAATACATATATACTATTATTCAGAAAATTCTAGAAGTTATTTTTTAGTCATAAATGCTTGTCCGCCCCCATAAGATGAATTGAGACATTAGCCCGGTCCGATCTGTTCGACAGGTTCGGTTCTGTTCTGTTCGACCGGGTGTTAAAATTTCATAATTGGAGGCTCCTACATGAAAAAGTTCAAACCACTCATCGTACTAGCATCTTTCTTATTTGCCGTCACGTTGATCGTTCCAGCGGTATTGGTTTTACCGTTTGGCGACGAAGAGGCGAGCGGCAAATTAGGCGAAGATTTGTCAAAGGCCCCAAAAACGGAGGATGGAACGCAATCAGCAGATGCAGCTGTTGAAGTCGCGGTTTACCGCTCTTCAGCAGGACAAATTGAAAACATTGATTTAGAAAATTATCTTGTCGGGGTAGTCGCTGCTGAAATGCCTGCCGAGTTTAATGAAGAAGCATTGAAAGCACAAGCTTTGACTGCAAGGACGTATATTGTGAAAAAACTATTGAGCGGGGACAAAATTGGTGTTCCCGAGGGTGCACAGGTCACCGACACACCCGTCCATCAAGCTTACATAGATGAAGCAAAGATGCGGGAAAATTGGGGTATGGACTTCGAATCAAAACATGCGAAGATTTTGGCTGCCGTCCGGGCCACAAGCGGACAAATTTTGACTTACAATGGTGAAGCAATCGACGCCTCCTTCTTCTCAACAAGCAACGGGTACACGGAAAACTCCGAGGATTACTGGTCCAACGAGCTGCCTTATTTGCGCAGCGTCTCCAGTCCATGGGATAAAGAATCCCCAAAGTTTAAAAACCAAAAAGTTTTAACGGTTGCGCAGTTTGAATCTTCGTTGGGTGTGAAGGTTGGTTCAAGCGGGGAGATTGGGAAGATCGTAGAGCGTACTGCGGGTAAACGGGTTGCTAAGGTTGACTTTAACGGGAAGGTTTTGACGGGTAAAGAAATCCGCGAAAAATTGGATTTGAAGTCATCGGACTTTGAATGGGTGCGGAAAGGGAATAATATCGTGATTACGACTGAAGGCTTTGGGCATGGCGTCGGGATGAGCCAGTACGGCGCCAATGGCATGGCGGCTGAGGGTAAGAGCTATGAAGAAATTGTGAAACATTATTATCAAGGCGTGGAAATTATGTCGGCGGAAGATAAGTTTGCGACGATTACGGCGCAGAAATAAAATGTTGAGTTTGGGCCAGGCGGTGGGATCCGCCTGGCTTTTTCGGTGTTTGGTTTTGGTTTTGGTGGGTGAGATGAGTTTGAGTTGGCACATAAAAAAAGATTTTGGCACATAAAAGTGAAGGGTTGGCACGTAAATTGGTGAAGCGGCACAAAAGAGCGAGCAGCCTGGAAAAAGGACATATAAAATACTGGGTGGAAGTAGGGATTCCCTAATAAAAGGGAAATTATGGGCCGTAGTCAGGCTTGATGGCATTGGTTTTTTACTTTTGGTTTGGAGGAGAGTGATGATGGCACATAAAAAAAGATTTTGGCACATAAAAGTGAAGACTTGGCACGTAAATTGGTGAAAGTGGTACAAAGGAGCGAGCAGTCCGGAAAAAGGACATATAAAAATACTAGGTGGGAGTAGGGATCTCCAATAAAAAGGAAATTATGTACCGTAGTAAGGCTTGATGGCGTTGCTTTTTTACTTTTGGTTTGGAGGAGAGTGATGATGGCACATAAAAAAAGGTTTTGGCACATAAAAGTGAAGGGTTGGCACGTAAATTGGTGAAAGCGGCACAAAGGAGCGAGCAGTCCGGAAAAAGGACATATAAAATACTGGGTGTGAGTAGGGATCTCCTAATAAAAGGGGAAATTATGCGTCGTAGTCAGGCTTGATGGCGTTGCTTTTTTACTTTTGGTTTGGAGGAGAGTGGTGATGGCACATAAAAAAAGATTTTGGCACATAAAAGTAAAGGCTTGGCACGTAAATTGGTGAAGCGGCACAAAGGAGCGAGCGGTCCGAAAAAAGGACATATAAAAATACTGGGTAGGAGTAAGGGGACCCTAATAAAAGGAAAATTTTGTACCGGAGTTGGGCTTGATGGCGTTGCTTTTTTACTTTTGGTTTGTAGGAGAGAAGTGATAGCACATAAAAAAAAATTTTGGCACATAAAAGTGAAGGCTTGGCACGTAAATTGGTGAAAGCAGCACAAAGGAGCGAGCAGTCCGGAAAAAGGACATATAAAATACTGGGTGTGGGAGTAGTGATCTCCTAATAAAAGGGAAATTATGTGCCATAGTCAGGCTTGATGGCATTGGTTTTTTACTTTGGTTAGGAGTGAGAGCAGAGATGGTACATAAAAAGAGATAATGGCACATAAAAGTGGGGGTCCTGCACATTATTTCAAAATGTTGTAACAATTATCGGTAGGATTATAGGATGAATAACCGAATTAATTTTATTAATGAAAGGAGTGACATTTATTGTTTGAAAAGGGATTTGAATTGCCAATTAGAATTGAAAAGCTCGAGGTAATAGTAAGGCGGCTGCGGGAAACCCATCTGAAAAAGCATGATATTGTAAATGAATATAACAATAGGTTAACAGGTCATCTTGGAGAGAAAGCGGTGGTTTTTTATTTGGATGCTCTTCCATATTCTGAATTTAGAATTTATCATGATATTCGATTATTACTAGGAGGTTATTATTTCCAAATTGATTTTCTGATCATATGCTCTAAATTTATACTTGTTCTACAAGTTAAAAATAGAGGAAAAGACTGGCACTTTGAAAAGACATTTAAGCAGGCAACATTAAATAATAAAGGAATACAGGAGAGAACCCAAAATCCTGTAATTGAGGCGAAGATTCAGGCCAAAAAGTTGAAAAACTGGCTTGAGGAGCATAATATAGTGGGAATTCCAATTGAATATCTATTTGTAAATAGTAATGAAAATGTTCAGATTTACTGCAACGATTATGAGATGAATCAATACATGTGTAATAGTGAGTTTTTACTTGATAAGATAGAACAAATCGAAAATAAACATAGACTTGTAAAACTAGATGAAACCGAACTTAAAAAATTAAATCGTCTCCTATTAACAAAGCACACCCCTGATAACCCCGATTTAATTCAATACTTTAATCTTTCCATAAAAGAAGATATTCTCACTGGTGTTCAGTGTCCAAACCGGAGTTGTAACTTTTTACCATTAACCTACAAGTCAGGAACTTGGCACTGCCCAAAGTGTAGGACTAAGTCAAAAACGGTCTTTATAAGCGGGATTCAAGATTACTTTCTTATTATTAGTCCTTCCATTACAAATTCCCAAGCTCGGAATTTTCTACAAGTCCCTTCCCGTAAAACTATGCATCACTTATTAAATACAATGGAATTAATTCATACTGGGAAGTTAAAAGGCCGAGTTTATTTTCCGCCCCCGAAAAAATAAATCAACATAAAAATAAACCACCGCAAATGCAGTGGCTATATCCTCTGAACGAATCCCAGTATCTTTCCGAGCCCCGAAAATTTCTTTTTGAACAGTGCGCCCCTGATGAGGTAGAAGCATATTAAGATCCCTGTGAAGTCTTTGACGAGGTCGAACCAGGATGCGGAGCGGTATGGGTAGAAACTTTGGTGTATTTCGTCGGTGACGCCGTAGAGAGCGGCGATGACGGCGCAGGCGATGTTAAGTCCCGGTGTGAACTCGCGCTTCCCTGTTAAAAACGCCAACACTAGCAAAACATATAAAATCGCAAACTCTATTAAATGGAGCGATTCTTTGATGGTCCGGTCGAGCTGCGAGTCGGGGAGTTCGACGAAATGGTTGGATGGCAGGCTCGACATGATCCAGATTGCCGCCATATACGCAATCGGCAGAAGCCTCAAAATAAATTTCATGTAAAAATTCCTCCTATATGATATTAACCCTGTGATAATAGTGCCGCCCGCTTAATTGGATTGAACTAAGAACCCATAGCGGAATACACCAATAATTTTAGGGCTTTTTTAATAAAAGGAAAAATATTTTCCACCTTTATGCATAAAAAACTAGACAGTTTCAAAAAATAAGCAGAAAAATTTTTTTTGCTAGTGTATATAATTCTACTTATCTGTTCAGAATGATTGCTGAGGTGATGAAAATGAGAGAGGAAGAAAACAAACGATCTTCTCAAGGTTCCAGCGTAAAACGCTTTTTCAAAAAGCGTTGGGTATTTCCAGCCATTTATATTGCAAGTGCAGCAATCATTCTGAGTGGGGTCCTATGGTATCAGAGCAGCAACAACGCAACAGACAAGTTCGACTATGAAGCCAATGACATTGCCGGTAAGAAGCATGACACTCCAGCACTTGAAGTAAACAAAGCATTAGAAAACTTCAAGATGCCAGTAGCAGATGCAACCAAAGCAGAAGTCAAAATGGAATTCTATGATTTCAAAGCGAGTGACGAAGACCAGGAAGCAGCATTAGTATTTTACAACAATACGTATGTTCCAAACACTGGTATCGACATCGCGATGAAAGATGGCGAAACATTTGATGTTACAGCAGCCCTTAGCGGTACAGTTACAAGAGTCGACGAAGATGATTCCGTACTTGGAAACGTCATCGAACTTGAGCACGCTACAGGTATTGTAACACAATATCAATCTGTTAAAGACATAAAGGTCAAGGTTGGCGATGAGGTAAAACAGGGACAAGTTCTTGCCAAGGCTGGACAAAGCTTGTTTAATGAAGAAGCTGGAACACATGTACATTTTGAAATTCGTAAAGATGGCGTAGCTGTAAATCCATCCGATTACTTTAATAAATCATTAACGGAATTACAGGAAGCCAAATTAGATGAAGAAGCACAAGAAAGCACAGATGTGACAAATGATAAGAAGAAGGTTGAAGATCCAGCAAACTCTGAGGAAACTCCATCTGTAGAAGACAATCCTGCTGATGAAGAAAAAGCTCCTGCAGAGGGATCAGAAGAAGAAAACCCTTCTGAAGAAGAAAATCCATCTGACGAAGGCTCTTCTGAATCAACTGACAATAAAAATTCATAATCATGAACCAAAGGGGAAAGGGGAAATCACTTTCCTCTTTTTTATGTGCAAAAAATGGTGTGTTTTGGCATATATGTTAAAATGGTAGAAAAAGGGGGGAGTTTTTTTGAAAAAGATCATTGGGCTGCTGATGATGCTCCTATTATTTACAGCAGTGGCAGCCGGCTGCAGCAAGGAACCGACGCCAGAAGAGCGATTCACAGCGTACATAAAGCTATGGAATCAGCAGAAGTTTGATGGAATGTATGATTATTTGACCGCAGGAAGTAAAGAAGTCATCAGTAGAGAAGATTTCACCAGCCGCTATCAAAAAATTTATGAAGACCTGCAAATTTCAGACCTCAAGATTACCTTCAATCCGCCAGAAGAGGACGAATTAGCGAAAGATGAAGAGACCGTCAAGTATTCGTTTTCGGCAACGATGAATAGTGTTGCAGGCCCTATTGAATTCACCCATGAAGCCAAATTGAAAAAAGAAGAACGGGATCAGGAGAACAACTGGTATGTAGACTGGAACACAACGTACATTTTTCCAGAGCTGAAGGAAGCTGATAAAATCGGGCTCAGCTACACAAAGCCGAAGCGCGGACAAATTTTTGACCGTGCTGGGAACGGCCTTGCCGTGAACGGGCAGGTTTATGAGGTCGGAGTGGTACCTGGAAAAATGGCGGGGCAGGAAGGTCCGGTTATTGAACAGCTGTCCAGTTTATTGAAGTTAACGCCGGAGCAGATTAACAGAGCGCTCGCCGCGGACTGGGTAAAACCGGACCTGTTTGTTCCGCTTAAAAAAGTGTCGATGGACGATCAGGAGCGGATTCAGCAGTTAATCGCTTTAGAGCCGGTGCAGACGAGAAAAGTGGATGCGAGAATTTATCCTTACAAAGAGGCGGCGGCTCATTTAACCGGGTATGTCGGCGCCATCACCGCGGAGGAATTGGAAAAACTCAAGGATAAAGGCTACACCAGTACCGACATGATTGGAAAGAGCGGACTTGAGGAAGTGTTTGACGAGCAGCTAAAAGGAAAGAGCGGCATCAAAATTACAATTAAAAAACCGGATGGTCAAGTGGAAGTGTTAGCGGAGAAACCGGTGGAGGACGGCCAGGATGTAAAGCTCACGATTGATGTCGGAATGCAGGAAAAGCTTTTTGCCGAATTAAATGGAGAAGCGGGTACAGCAGCGGCGATGGACCCAACGACTGGGGAAACACTTGCGCTTGTCAGCAGCCCATCCTATGATCCGAATCAAGCGACATTAGGTTTTTCAACCGCCGAATGGAAGCAGCTTCAGGACGATCCGAATCGGCCGTTAAGAGCCCGGTTCAATAAGACATATGCGCCAGGCTCGGTGCTCAAGCCGATCACCGCAGCCATTGGGCTCGATGCGGGGAAACTCGACCCTGCACAGGCTGTTGAAATCAGCGGATTGAAGTGGCAGAAGAGCGGAGCATGGGGCGGCTATTATGTGACGAGGGTCCACGAGGCCAGCCTTGTAAACCTTGAAAGAGCCTTAGTTTATTCTGATAATATTTACTTCGCCCAAACGGCGCTCGCGATTGGCAAAGATAGTTTTGCGGAGGGATTGAAGAAATTTGGTTTTGAAAAAGAATCAGATTACCCATTCCCGCTTACGACCTCTACGATTGGTGATCTAGCTAAGGAAATCAGCTTAGCGGATTCTGGTTACGGCCAAGGGCAGGTTCAAATGAGTATTGTTCATTTGTTAGAGACCTATACACCGCTTGTAAATGGTGGCAATATGATTAAGCCAACCCTCATACTTGATACCGAGAAGAGTCAGGAACAGGTGATGTCGGCAGAGAATGCGGGGATGATTTCTTCAATGCTACGGAAGGTCGTCGGGGATGCAGAAGGTACGGCGCACGCAGCGGAAATTCCGGATTATCCGCTGTCTGGTAAAACGGGGACAGCCGAGATCAAAGCCAAGCAAGGGGAAAAAGGTACGGAACTTGGATGGTTTGTAGCTTACAACACCAACTCGCCAGGTCTGATGATCGCGATGATGGTTGAAAACGTACAAGGCCGCGGTGGTTCCTCCATACCTGTGAAAAAAGTAAAAAATGTATTTATGCAAGTGAAATAGTGTTTATGAAAAAACAGAAGCCTACGGTATGCTTCTGTTTTTTTGTTTGATTTTTAGGGATATTTTTACAGATTTGGGGATGATAAAAGTAAAATCCGCCTATAGGAGGTAAACCTTGAACCACATTCCTCCATTTCGACGACAACGGGCACATTTGTCTCAATTTAATACATCTGTTCTATATTATAAAAATCCATGGGTAGTGGCGTTTTTTTCGTTTTCATATCCGGGATTTGGCCATCTCATCCTGCACCGGTTCGTAGCAGCTTTTATTCTCATACTTTGGGAGATGTTTATTAATAACCTGGCAAAGGTCAATCTCGGAATATTGTATTCGTTAACGGGTGACTTTGCGAAAGCCAAAGAAGTGCTGGACGAGCGTTGGTTGATTCTCTATTTGGCTATCTACATATTTGGAATTTGGGACAGCTATCGAACGACGATTGATTTAAACAATCAATTCATTTTAGCCGAACGGGAGAATTCTCCAATCCTTCCGTTTACAATGGGAGCATGGGATTGCAATTTTTTGGATAAACGAAACCCCTGGGTGGCAGTCATTTGGTCGGCGTTATTCCCCGGAATCGGCCATCTTTATCTTCATAAAGTAATCGTCGGCTTTTTTATTTTTGGCTACACCGTGGCCATCATGTACTACGGCCATGTTCCCCAGGGAATCCACTTATCGATGATGGGGGATTTTACTATGGCCAAAGAGGTCATGAATATGCAATGGGTCATATACCTGCCGTCCATTTTTTTCTTTATCCTGTACGATGCGTATATATCTGCCATCGATTACAATATTCTTTTTGAAAAAGAAATGGCTAATTATTTAAGGGAAAAGTATCAGCCGAGAACGTTTAAATTCCCTTTTTAAAGTGAGTTGAGGAGAATTGTTTATCATTGCGACGTTTGAGAATTCCATCTATATCGAGCTGGCGGTTACCGCGTTGGAGCAGCAGGGAATCTCAAAGGAGAAGATACTGGCTGCCCCGCTCGATAAACGAAAGGAACCCCGTCAATTGTTCGATTCGATTCATAAATCCGACGGGTTCAGTTTATTTGACGTTGCTGCAATACTAGGAACGTGTTTCATGCTGCTTGGAGCCATTTATGGCTATGTACTGGAATGGGGACCGATTATCTGGGGAATCATCGGGGCCGTTTCCGGAATGCTCGCAGGCTTTTTTTTGAAATTGTTTATCCTTAGGAAAAATAAACGAGGGAAATCTAAGATAACCTCTGAAATCGTCCTGATGGTACGCTGTGATGATCCTAAGGTTGAGACAGTTGAAGGAATTTTATGGGATCATCATGCGCTAGGGCTGACGAAAATTTAGAGTAACATTGTTTTTTTGATCCGAAAATTCTTTACCTCCCAAATTGACGCGGTACATGCCAATCTCAAACGTATACCCTTTACGCACGCTTTACCTGCCTAAACCGCTTGAGTACCTGCCAAATCATTCTATGGTGTCACCTAATAATGGTTCGGATGATATTGGTATTTTTCAAGGTCGATGGTACCGTTTAGGCCAATTTCAATGCCTTCACTCTCGAGCGAAAATAGCTGCTGATGATAAGATTCATCGTCCTGCAGGGCAATCTGCCCTTTGGAGTTCACTACTCTGTGCCATGGAAGCCGGTGCTTACGGCTCATCGAGTGAAGGGCGCGGACAACCTGTCTTGCAGCACGCGGGCTTCCAGCAACCCGGGCAATCTGCCCGTACGTCATCACTTTACCAGCGGGAATATGTTTAATAATCGCTATAACTCTTTCTGTAAAAGGCTGCATTTCATACTCCTTTCTCCTAATGTATTATATATTATTTGGAAAAAGGGAGGAAGCGGCCGGCATAAGACTTGCTTTTAAAATACCATCTTGACGGATGGAGCTTTAACGAAAATTTTAATCCAACTTTAGACTAAGGATGACATGTCCAGCATAAAAATACTTACAGATTTAGACGAAACATTATTGTTCAATCGTGGATTATCTTTCAAAATGCATTTAAATTAATAAAAAAAACTATATCCAGTAGAATTTTCTTTCGACATTTATCAGCGACAAATTTCTCAGGAAATAATCGGTCAAGTCCACATATTTCCAAGGGAAATGCAATCGTACCAAGGGTTCCAGCCTTTCCGTCATTATGTCGTTTTATCAGACGAATAATCCTTTGGTGTCCGATTTTTCAAAAAATTTCCCACACGCCTTGTCCTGTTTCCCTAATTCGTGCATAATCCCTTATCCAAGCTAATAAAATGATTACAAACCTTTACAAAAAGAGAGTGTTTGAGGTGAAGAGTCGTTTGAAGTTAGCGGGTATTCAGCCGGAGACATGATTATTCATTGTATTACCGCAACGGTGACAGGCACCACTAAAATACATTTGTCCTCCTGTGGTGGACACTTTTGCGGAAGCAGTATTTCGTCGAAGTGATAAGCGAGTCTCATTTCACACTTCTCACATCCAATTTAGGGAGGGCGAGTGGTGTGCACGATTACATCAAAGAGAGAACTATCAAGATTGGAAAGTATATCGTGGAGACGAGGAAAACGGTTCGCGTAATTGCGAAGGAGTTTGGCGTATCCAAAAGTACGGTCCATAAAGATTTGACAGAGAGGCTTCCTGAAATTAATCCTGAGTTGGCAAATGAAGTAAAAGAGATCTTGGATTACCATAAATCGATTCGTCATCTCCGGGGCGGAGAAGCGACAAAGATGAAGTACCAGAAGGAAGAAAAAGAAGGTGAGGCTGTTAAATAGCCAAATCTTCAGGCGAACATCTCTGCGCAGAATAAAAAGAGAATATGTTTTAAAATGGCCATTTTTCAAGGACATTCTGTAAAGGTAACAGTTCAGAGCGTCAAGGAAAAACGGCCATTTTTAATTTCGTAACCAGAAATATCCATGCAAGAAATACTTTCCGACAAATTTCTACGTAATTTTTTATTATTAGTATGGAAAATGTAAGAAATATGGTAGAATAAACAATTAGGAAAGTATGACCGTTTCAAGGAGGAAAGAATAGATAATGTTTGCTAGGGATATTGGGATAGATTTGGGAACGGCTAACGTGTTAATCCACGTCAAGGGCCGTGGAATTGTATTGAATGAGCCTTCCGTTGTGGCGATTGATAAAAATACCAACCGTGTTCTTGCTGTTGGTGAAGAAGCCCGCCGCATGGTCGGACGTACACCTGGAAACATCGTCGCAATCCGCCCGTTGAAAGACGGAGTTATTGCTGACTTTGACGTAACAGAAGCAATGTTAAAACATTTTATCAATAAACTTAATGTAAAAGGGTTTTTATCAAAACCACGCATTCTCATCTGCTGCCCAACGAATATTACAAGCGTTGAGCAAAAAGCAATCCGCGAAGCAGCGGAAAAGAGCGGCGGCAAAAAGATTTATTTAGAAGAAGAGCCAAAGGTAGCAGCAATCGGTGCCGGCATGGATATTTTCCAGCCAAGCGGGAACATGGTGGTCGACATCGGCGGTGGTACGACAGATGTAGCCGTACTTTCAATGGGTGACATCGTTACTTCTTCCTCTATCAAAATGGCCGGCGATAAGTTCGACATGGAGATTTTGAACTACATCAAGCGTGAGTACAAGCTGTTGATCGGTGAGCGCACGGCTGAAAATATTAAAATCAACATTGGTACGGTATTCACAGGATCTCGTTCAGAGGAAATGGAAATCCGAGGACGTGACATGGTGAGCGGTTTGCCTCGTACGATCACGGTTCGTTCCGAAGAAATTGAAGGTGCATTGCGTGAAAGCGTATCTGTAATCGTCCAGGCCGCTAAGAGCGTTTTAGAACGGACTCCGCCAGAACTTTCAGCAGACATTATTGACCGCGGTGTTATCTTAACAGGCGGCGGCGCTTTATTGCACGGAATTGACATGCTGCTTGCGGACGAGTTAAAAGTACCTGTATTAGTGGCTGAAAATCCAATGGATTGCGTAGCGATTGGAACAGGCATCATGCTCGACAACATTGACCGTATTGCAAAAAGAAAGCTAAGCTAATACCTTATGAGGTAGGACATCATACCCTTAAAAGCCCAATGAAAACATTCATTGGGCTTTTAATATAGCTATGATAAAAAGCCGTTGATTGAGAGTGGAAGGCGCGAGACTCCTGCGGGAGTACGGTGCAGGTGAGACCCCGCAGGCGCTTTAGCCGCCGAGGAGGCTCACCGGAACGCCCGCGGAAAGCGAAGCGCCTGGGAACGCAAATCAACAGCCAAGTTTTACATAGTCTTTTTATAAAAAATCGTCAAAATTTGAGTTATTTTTCCATGGAAATACTTTTTCTGCAAAAAATTGATGTGATTTTCATAATAATTTTTTATAATAGAGTATAATATTAGATAAAAAACGAAACGGCTTAATTATAAGGGGAATACAAAATGGCAGTAAATCATCAACAAGTGAGATCAAGAGATGAGTATAAAAAAGGCAGGGAAACAGAAAAGAAAACAGTAGCAGAACGCCCGGCTGCTGTAACTTCAAAGCGGATTCGTATCCGCCTGATTCCCATCTGGCTGAGAATTGTTCTCTTGGCTGTCTCCATCGTGGTTTGCGCAACTGCTGGAGCAATGGTTGGCTATGGATTTCTGGGCGATGGCAAGGCAATGGATGTCTTGAAACAGTCTACTTGGACACATATAATCGACCTTGTTGAAAAAAAATAACCTAGGAAGGGCACTGTTGCCCTTCCTTTTTATATGCCCTTAATAGTACAATGTAGTTATCTGTTCCTATGAGGAGGTACTAATTCGATGTTAGATGTAACCC
Organism: Neobacillus sp. Marseille-Q6967; assembly: GCF_946151075.1. Lineage (GTDB taxonomy): Bacteria > Bacillota > Bacilli > Bacillales > Cytobacillaceae > Neobacillus. The sequence continues at coordinate 1,305,850 of NZ_CAMGZB010000001.1, forward strand.
AAATTAAAGAAATCATTCCGCACCGTTACCCATTTTTACTTGTAGATAAAATTTTAGAAGTGGAAGAAGGGGTTAAAGCGGTTGGAATTAAGAATGTGACCGCTAACGAGGAATTTTTCAATGGACATTTTCCAGACTATCCTGTCATGCCGGGAGTGCTGATTGTAGAGGCACTTGCTCAGGTAGGTGCTGTGGCCGTTTTGAAAAAAGAAGAAAACCGAGGGCGACTAGCGTTTTTTGCTGGAATTGACGGCTGCCGTTTTAAAAGACAAGTAAAACCTGGCGACCAGCTTCGCCTTGAAGTGGAAATCATCCGCCTGCGCGGGCCGATCGGAAAAGGGAAAGCTGTTGCAACAGTTGACGGCGAAGTGGCATGTGAAGCGGAAATTACCTTTGCATTAGGAGATAAAAAATAATCGGGACAATCCCGATTATTTTTTTTTTCATAACCTTTTTACATTTGGGTAAACTAACTTCAGACCATTTGAAGTGAGCAGTGGTCCACCATATTTATGTGAAAGGGGCTTTTACTTTTGAAAAAGAAAAAGCTGTTATTAATGTTAGCTAGTTCGGTTCTTTCCATGTCAATGGTAGCAGGGTGTAATGTGGATGATGAACAAAATCCTGCACCGCCGCAAAACGATGAAGTCGATACGCCGCTTGATAACGACAACAATTTAGATGGAAATGATAACAACGGCAACAACGGCGGCAACAACGGTAACAACGGCGGCAACAACGGTAACAACGGTAACAACAATGGTAACAATGATGTTATTGACAACAACAATGGTAACGATACTAACACGGATACCGACAATGACCCGGCAACAGATGAGAACACAGAGGGTGAAGAAATCATTGAAGACAATAAAGATCTGAATGACAAAGATAACAAAGATGAGTAAATTTCCGGCAGGCCAAGCGAGGTCTGCCTTTTTTAAAAAAGACTAACATGATTTGAAAGGGGCTTTTATTTTGAAGAAAAAGCTGTTTTTAATGTTAGCCAGTTCGTTTCTATCTATATCTATGTTAGCAGGGTGTAATGTTGATGATGACCAAAATCCTGCACCTCCGCAAAACGATGAAGTCGACACGCCGCTTGATGATGATAACAATCTAGATGGTAATGACACAAACAATAACAACGGCACTAATGGCAACAACGACATCGACAACGGTACAATTAACGATGACAATGGAAACGACCAAAATGGCATGAACAACAACGGTAACGATATCAACATCGATACCGACAAAGACCCAGCTACAGATAACAACACACCGGGCGAAGATATCCTAGAAGACGACAAGGATGCTAACGACAAGGACAACAAAGACGAGTAATAAACGATGAGAAGGCGGGACAAATGACCTGCCTTTTTACTTTTTGAAAATGAAAAAGACAGGCCATAAAAGCCTGACTTTATGTGTTTTTGATCTTTAATTTTGGTTTACTCTTCATCTTGTCTTTGAACTCCGTCAGCAATGCCTGGCCGCCGAGTCCTTTTTCAATCAGGCTGTCTAACAGCAGCTCGGAATAGTCTCTTCGATTTCTGCGCAACTGCCCTTCAAATAGAATGCTGATGTGGTTTTCAAATTTATTCAGGGTAACAATTTTTGTCTGAAAGAAGGCTGGGTCGTTTTCGCGCTTGGTAATAACGACTTGAACAATCACTTCGCGGGTTTCATCTTGGATATTTTTGAAGTAATCATAGAGGGTCAGGTCGGAGTAGGCTTCAAGCAGCCATGTCGAGCTTTCATTTTCTTTATTAATGATCAACCCGTCTTCTAATGGAACCTCTACAGAGTTTCCATCCTCCACAATTTCCATTGCAACCAGTTTAAAGGTTTTCATCACATCTACCTCCTGTTCAACATTTCTCACGCACACTTTTTTTAAATTATAACATATGTTGCCTAAAAGCAAATGTCGAAAGCTGTTTAGTTTGGGTAGAAAGAGACAAATGTCGAATAATGGATATGTTTTGTTTAGAAAAATAAATGTCGAAAAATAAATGTCGCTTTTTGTAAATTTTATTTTTCAATGGGAAGCGGTTTTAATTTTTCGATTTTTATCTAAAAAATCGTCTATTTTGAGGGAGAATTGGCAGGCAAAATTTATTTTTGGTGATTTTACAAGAGGGTGAGAGAGGAGCTATGATAGAGCCATCTTGAAGAAAGGAGCAATGAACATGATCAATCAAGTCACATTGGTTGGCAGGCTGACGAAGGACCCAGAGCTGAAGGTTACACCAGAGGGCGGGCACGTAACGAACGTGACCCTGGCAGTAAGCCGCCATTTTCGAAATCAAAATGGGGAAATTGATGCTGACTTTGTCCAATGCACGCTTTGGAATAAGGCAGCGGATAATACGGTGCAATATTGCCGCAAGGGGTCAGTTGTAGGCATTACCGGCCGGCTGCAAACTCGAAATTATGATAATCGTGAGGGAAAGCGGGTGTTTGTGACCGAAGTCGTTGCTGAATCGATTCGGTTCTTAAGCTCAAAACCAGCAACATCACAGAACCAGAACCAAAATCAAAATAGGTATCAAAATCAGAATCAGAACCAAACCCAGCCGCAAGCCCCAACCCAGACTCAAACCCAGCCGCAAACCTATACGCAGCTGGAGACACAGAACCAGTCGCCTCCGTCACCACCACCAGTTCCAGAAAGGGAGGAACTGCCGTTTTGATAAAAAAAGATGAAGAGGTCAATAAATTAGAACAGCTCCTCGAGAGTTTGATTAAAATGGTAGGAAGGGCGAATCAAAACACAGCCAACCTGCAAAAACAAATTCAACAGATGAATGAAAACATGGACAGCCTGCAAATGCGAATCAACCAGCTTGAATGGGTAATGAAAGCGCAGCGAGAAGACATGCTAATCCACCCCATTAGAATATACCCCACACCTACGCCAGCACAAGACACTGCCGAGATTCATGAAAAGATCCTTTTTCGTGTTTGATAAACTTTCCCCGTAAGAGAAGTTCCATTTGTTAAAGATAAAAGTAATCACCCCCAAAAGTTGCCCCCTTTTCCGGCCGAGCATGCGCCGGAATTTTTATTTTAATGCGCGGTTCCTAAAATAAAAGAAAATAAAAATTTTGGTTTAAAACTCCCTTAATGGGGAACAATAATATAAAACCCCCCCTGTTTTTTATGTTTGAGGCCGCTGATCCGATTCAGCGGCCTCTTTTTTTATCCCAATAAATATAAATCTACACAAAATCTACACAAAATCATTGTAAGAGGCACGTTGGATAGGAAAGAAAGAAGGAGAAAGGCGAACTTTAGCGAATAATATCCAGTGTAGAAAAATGTCGATTTCGGAGGTTTAATAGTATATGAGAAAAAAATTAGTCGTGTTCATTGGTGATCGACCAAGTCACTTCGAAATACAGATTAACAATAAACCTTGCTTCTCGGATGTTTTGCTCCTAACAAAAATGTTTTATTGGAAAAATCCCTATCATACGATCTCCTTTGAACAATCACCTCTTTCTATTTATATAAAAGAAAATAACTCTCAATTTACCTGTAATCCGAATCTACTTCAATTGAATGAAGGCGACCAGCCGCTCTTGGAAGAAGAAGTATATGACATCTTCACCAGCTTCGCATTTATCAAGAACCATAAAGTCTCCATCCTAGTCATAAATGACAAAAAGAAATACAAATGTAAAAAAGAATAACACCACGAATCCTACAAGAAGAAGCAAATCAATAAACAAAGGGTCTCGGCAATAATCGCCGAGACCCTTTTCTATTAAATATGACAAATCAATGTCTGCCAAACAAAGAAATATTACAGAATAACTACAAACTGTCCACCTGGGATGGACAAAGGAGCCAAAATGTCCACGAGCGGTGCCTGTCACCACGAATGTCACCACGAAAAACGCCGCTTTTACCCGCATTAACCATCATTTACCATGCTTATATGACAAAATGTGAGGTGTTTTTAATGTGTTTGTAACATAACTGGTACATTGTCATGGTATAAATAGATTAATAGAGAAGGAGGAAAGCGTATGCAAAGTTTAAGGCGTATGGTTCTCGTGGTTCTTACGTGTGTGTTGATGGTGTCTGGCACGGTTGCAGCACATGCAGAATCAAGTGCAGAAGCGGTACATAATGCCCAGCAAGAGCTTGATGCAAAAGCAAATGAAAAGAATTCTCTTAATCAAGAAATTGAGAAAATCGAAAATGAAATGGCCACTTTAAATAATTATATTCAAGAGAATAAAAAATCAATGGCTGATACGCAAAATCGAATTGCGGAAATGCAGGCACTGATTGAACAAAAGAAAGAAGAAATTGTCGTTTTACAGGATAAAATCCATAACCGTAAAGATCTCATGAAGAAGAGACTTGTTGCCCTGCAAACGGACGATAATGTCAATGTGGTGATCAATGTCGTGTTAGAGTCAGAGAATTTCACTGACCTCATTCAACGGGCAACTGCTATAACAACCCTGTTCAATGCTGATAAAGACATTATCAACGAACAGGAAAATGATGTTCGTCAAATTGAAGAGGATAAAAAAGAAATTGATAAGCAGGAAACGCTTTTAGCTGGAGAATATGAGAACTTGGCTAAACAGCAGGCAGAACTTGATGCAAACCTACAAAAGCAACAAGAAACTTTAACAGTAATGCAAGAAAAATACAGTCAAGTAAATAGTGAAATGGCTGGGATCCAAGCAAAACTGAATGAGGCACAAGCAAAGATTGCTCAAGAACAGGCAGCATCTCGTGCAACATCGGCTGCAAGCCCAAAACCGGCGGCAGCATCTTCACCAGCACCAACTGGTGTTGAAATGTACGTGAGTTCAACTGCTTACAGCCATGAGTCTTCTGGAAGTATTACTGCAATGGGCTACAATATTGAAGCAAATCCGAACATGAAATTAATTGCTGTTGACCCATCTGTTATTCCATTGGGAAGCAAAGTATGGGTAGAGGGCTATGGTGTAGCGATTGCCGGAGATACTGGCGGCGCCATCAAAGGTCACAAAATTGACGTATTAATGCCAAACAATGCCGCTGCCTATGCGTGGGGCAGAAGAACAGTAAAAATTGTCGTTTTAAACTAAATCTATTATAAAAAATCCTTGAGATTTCAAGGGTTTTTTTCTATGCCTAATTAGTCCTATTTCATTTTTTCAAGGGGAATCGGAAACATCATTAATAAAAATAAAATTCAAATAACAGATAACCCCCATGCTAAAAGAGGTCACCGACAATAAAGAATAAAATGGTGGGATAATAATCGCACCACCGCCTCCAATCACCCCATTTAATTGCTGCCAACAGAAAAACTACGACATATACTATGAGCATTTTTGAATCTCCAACTTTTTAGTATTAATTTCCCCTTTTGACTAAACTCTAATCTAAATGTTTCAAAACATAATCGATTTCAAAACTGCAGAGCTGGTTAACCAGCTCTTTCGGTTCTAATTTATTATAGAGAAAATTTAATTTCTAACCTTTATATTTTTTGAAAAGCGATCATGATAATCTCTCAAAAGAGGATACGAATGACAGTGGTCTCATTTTTATATTTTTGCATAAATAAAAAGTATCGTAATATTAACTTCCTGTATACAATTGTATACACAGAGTGGTAATATTCAATAAAAAAATAGAAAAGAAGGTTAAAAGATGAGTGTAACGCTAGCGTTATTAGCAGCTTTATTTGCTGCACTAACTAGTATTCTAGCCAAAATCGGGATGGAAAATGTAAATTCTAACTTGGCAACTGCTATTCGAACGGTGATTGTTTTAATCATGGCGTTTCTGATGGTACTTATGACAGGTCAGCTGACAACCATAACAATGATCTCCGCAAAAGCACTAACGTTTATTTTACTATCCGGTATTGCAACTGGTTTATCCTGGCTGTTTTTCTTTCGCGCACTTAGTATGGGTGACGTTTCAAAAGTTGTTCCCATTGATAAATCAAGTGTGGTTTTGACGATCTTATTTTCTATTCTCGTTTTAGGAGAGGAAGCGGTCCCGCAAATTATGGCTGGAGGGGCCCTTATAGCAATTGGTACGTTTGTATTAATTGGAAAAAATGAAGAAAAGAAACGCTTTACGGGGTCGCAAATTTATATTGTATATGCGATTTTAGCGGCTGTCTTTGCGGCTTTAACTTCTATCTTAGCTAAGATAGGCATGGAAAGTGTCGATTCCAATGTTGCGACCTTTTTAAGAACGATTGTTATTCTTATATTTGCATGGGCGATAGTATTTTTTCAAGGAACGTATAAACAATTGAGATTAATCTCCAAAAAAGGCTATCTCTTTTTAATATTATCAGGTGCTGCAACAGGACTATCCTGGTTATGTTATTTCGCCGCTATCGCAATGGGTAAAGTGTCTGTCGTTGCTCCAATTGACAAGTTTAGCGTTGTTATAACGATGATCCTAGGGTTTGTGATTTTAAAAGAAAAAGCTTCAAAATATACGATCATAGGTGGTCTGATTATTACAGCCGGAACTATTTTACTACTTTACTAGTCACCTTTTAATGCCACATATATATCAAAAACCTACAGTAGGCAGCGGTACTTAGCCTTTAATTGTAGGTTTTTTAAATCAGTCGCTTATAAAACAATCCTGCTTCGATAAGTTTTAACTTGTTTTTCATAATGCAGACATTTTATTGACATATTTTTTAGTTATTATTAATTAAATAGGTAAAAGGACAACTATCTTGCTAGAAAAAAGTTTCTCGATTTAGAATGGGGTATTCTATCAAATAAGAGTCTGAAAAAATTTTTATAAAATATTAATTTAAATGGAGGTGAGGTTTATGGAAAAAGACTGGTTAATAGTAGATGAGTTGTTGTCCGAGATTAAGGTTACATCCAATTCCAAGAACAAACCGGTAACGATTCACGGAAGTTCAAAAGAATTGCGGTGCATTGGGGTTGGAACGGACGCTGCCGTTTTTCAATACATTCATAAACCAACATATGCGTTTAAGTTGTATGCGGATGATAAGAAAAGAAAAATTCATACAGAAGCACAAGTATATCGGGAATTGAAAGAATCACCATTTTTTCCAAAATGTTATGCGGTTCGTGATAGATATTTAGTATTAAGTTTTGAACCCGGGCTGACATTGTATGACTGTCTTATTCAAGGTATTCCTATTCCTTACCGGGTTATAAAAGATGTAGATGAGGCACGGAGATTTGCACGGAATAGAAATCTAAATCCCCGTGATATTCATTTAAAAAATGTTTTACTTCAGAATGGCAGAGCCAAAGTCATTGATGTATCAGAATATTTGCAGCACGGAAACGATTTCCGTTGGGAGCATCTAAAAAAGGCCTATGATAAATATTACAAAATAATTGAAGGGAAGTCCGTCCCATCTGGGCTACTAGAAACCATTCAAAAATCGTATAACCAAAGGCATCACAATTCCATAGAAGAATTCATGAAAGACATCATTAAGCTAAAAATGTTCTGGAATAAAGATTTAACCAAAAAAGCATTGTAACACCTTTGCTAGTGTCCGCCTGGGGTGGACAGTGTCCACGAGCGGTGCCTGTCACCGCTCATTTGTTATTTATTAAGTATGCTTTCCTCTAAAACAAGTGATTTGTCGCCGTAGACTTTGGTGATGTGGTTTTCTCCCCAGGCGCAAAGGGAGTCAAGGATGCTTTGTAGGCTCCAGCCATATTCGCTGAGTTCGTATTCCACTTTTGGCGGCACCTGGTTATAGACGATACGATTAATAACGCCGTCGTCTTCAAGCTCACGTAATTGCTGCGTGAGCATTTTTTGCGTGATATTTGGCATTAACCGCTTTAGCTCACTTGTCCGCTTTTTCCCATGGGTCAAATGGCAGAGAATTACCGGCTTCCATTTACCGCCGATTACCTCTAAAGTCGCCTCAACTCCGATATTATACTTTTTTTCCTGCATGTTTACTTCCTCCTTTGACAGGTACTTTTTAGTGCCTATATTACTTAAAAGTATCTATATTACTTGAAAGTGCGTACTTCTCATAATTCCATCTATATCCCATAATAGCATTTGCAGGTTGATATGCCCAACCAAAACATCAAATTAGGAGGAATTTCCATGTCTATAGATAAAAAACGCAGCACCTTAGCGTTATTGGCACTGGCCGTCAGCGCCTTTGCCATCGGTACTACCGAGTTCATCAGCGTCGGATTACTGCCGCTGATCTCGGAGGACTTACACATCAGCGTTACCACCGCAGGGCTGACCGTATCACTCTACGCCCTCGGTGTCACATTCGGAGCTCCCGTGCTAACGTCCCTAACATCCAAAATGGGACGCAAATCGCTATTACTCTGGATCATGATCATTTTCATCATTGGTAATAGTGTAGCCGCAAGCGCAACAAATATCAGCATCCTGCTCACGGCGCGCGTCATCGCAGCACTATCACACGGTGTCTTTATGAGCATCGGCTCGACTATCGCTGCCGACCTAGTCCCAGCCAACCGCAGGGCAAGCGCTATTTCGATCATGTTCTCAGGCCTCACCGTCGCAACCGTAACTGGTGTGCCGCTCGGAACCTTTATCGGCCAGCAATTCGGCTGGCGCCTGGCCTTCGTATTTATTGTCGTTGTCGGATTGATCGCACTAGTTTCAAACTTTATTCTCGTTCCTTCTGATTTGAAAAAAGGAACCCAGACAAGCTTCCGTGACCAGTTCAAACTCCTTACTAATGGCCGTCTGTTATTAGTATTCATCATCACGGCCCTGGGGTATGGCGGAACATTCGTGGTCTTCACGTATTTGGCACCATTATTACAGGATATCACTGGTTTTAAAGAGGGAACGGTTGCGATTATCTTGCTGGCCTACGGAATTGCGATTGCCATTGGCAATATGGTCGGAGGTAAATTATCTAACAAGAATCCGATCGGAGCATTATTTTATATGTTCATCGTCCAAGCCGTCGTTCTTTTTATCTTGATGTTCACCGCACCATTTAAAGTTGCCGGATTGATTACGATTTTTTTCATGGGGCTGCTCGCATTTATGAACGTCCCAGGATTACAAGTCTATGTCGTCATGCTGGCAGAACGGTTCGTCCCAAGCGCAGTGGATGTCGCTTCCGCCATTAATATCGCCGCCTTCAACGCAGGAATCGCTATTGGTTCTTATTTAGGAGGTTTCATCACAGACAGCATCGGCCTCATCCATACCACCTGGATCGGCGCGATCATGGTAGTGGCCGCAGCTGGCCTAACTGGATGGAGCCGAGCACTAGAAAAGAAAGATCAAAAAGAGCTATTTTTAGGAAAACATGCTTGCTAAATAAAGAATGGCGGATATCTAACTGAAACAGGCGGATATCGAACCAAAACTGGCGGATAAACAGCAGCAGGCGGATATCAAGCAAAAACAGGCGGAAAAAAAGCAAAGCGCAGAACAGTTTTAAAATCTATCAATAATTTTTTACAGGAGGTTACAGAAAATGAATAACTTACAATCCACAACAACTTTAAATAATGGTGTAAAAATGCCTTGGTTTGGTTTAGGCGTTTTCAAAGTAGAAGAGGGACCGGAACTAGTTAACGCGGTTAAGGCTGCGATTAAACATGGCTACCGCAGTATTGATACTGCAGCGATTTATGAAAATGAAGCCGGCGTCGGTCAAGGAATCCACGAAGGTTTGCTAGAAGCGGGTATCAACCGGGAAGAACTATTTGTGACTTCGAAGGTTTGGAACTCTGACCTCGGATTTGAAGAAACGTTAGCAGCCTATGAAACAAGCTTACAGAAACTAGGATTAGACTACCTGGATTTATATTTAATCCATTGGCCAGTGGAAGGAAAATACAAGGATGCATGGAGAGCGTTAGAAACCTTATATAAAGAAGGCAGAGTGAAAGCAATCGGCGTAAGTAATTTCCAAATTCATCATCTGGAAGACCTGATGAGAGATGCTGAAATCAAACCAATGGTAAACCAAGTGGAATATCATCCTCGGTTAACGCAAAAAGAGCTTCAAGCCTTTACCCGGGAGCATGGAATCCAGCTGGAAGCCTGGTCACCGTTAATGCAGGGTCAGCTACTTGATCATCCTGATTTGCAGCAGATTGCCGCTAAATACAACAAAACAGTCGCTCAAGTGATACTAAGATGGGATCTTCAAAACGGTGTGGTCACCATTCCGAAATCAACGAAAGAACACCGGATCATTGCCAATGCTCAAGTATTTGACTTCAAATTAACAGAGGAAGATATCAAACAAATCGACAACCTGAATCAAAACCATCGAGTAGGTCCGGACCCAGATAACTTTGATTTTTAATGATAGAAGCTAAAAAATGACGTGCTGTAAACACGTCATTTTTTTAGTAATAAGCGCTCTAGAGGAATTGGTCTTCAATAGGACATTCCAAAAGAGAAGGGCTTCAAGGACTTTCATACGGGAAATAGGACTTGATGGGATTTGAACCCATAAGATGCACAGGTCATAACGCCGATATGATCTGGCTGCTCTACCTTGAGCTACAAGTCCTAATCATAGTATGTAACGAAACGGTATCTTTATTCTAAAAAAATTTGTATATTTCCACACCTCTCCATGGATAATAGGAGTGATAAACCGAAGGAGATGATGAGGATGAAAACGAAGGACGATGTTACAACCGGAGCCAAAGTGACAGCCGATAATCAAATTTACGGAACACCGAACAGCAAGAGCAAAAATGGTACCGGTGACTCACCGAATGATAATGTCGGTAAAACAAAAAGAGGTCTTGATCGTTAAAGAAGCAGCCAAGAAAATCTTGGCTGCTTTTTAATGTACTTTATAAAAAGGCAGGCCCAGTGAGGATAAAAAGTTACTTTATTAAAAATAATAGATATATTCCACGCAACTGGGGGTTATGAAACTATGTCCGATAGTAATATCTCATTAACTTCATCTGAAATCGCTTCTCTTTGGACATCTTATTTGAATGATAGTATGGCCATTCAAATTTTAAATTACTTTCTAAACACAGTGGAGGATTTGGAAGTAAGGGCCATCATTGAGATGGGGCATAGTATTTCAAGTAACCACCTTTCCTACTTAACTGAACTTTTTAAACATGAAAATTTTCCAATTCCCACTGGTTTTTCTTCCAGGGATGTTAACCTCCATGCTCCTCGTCTTTATACAGATTCATTTATGCTGACATACCTAAATCATATGTCCAAAGCTGGCATGCTTGGGTATAGTGGTTTTTTAGCGATGAGTGCAAGAAGAGACATTCGGCAATATTTTAAAAAGGCGCTTTCTCTCACTGCCGATTTATATGATGAGAGTTCAGAGGTTCTTCTAAAAAAAGGACTATTTGTCCGTTCACCTTATATCGATTATCCTAAACAAAAGGATTTTGTTGATAGTAAAAGCTATTTGAGCGGATTAAATCCTTTTTCAAATAAACGCCCATTAAACTCAATAGAAATTTCGCATTTATATATGAATATACAAAATAACCTGATTGGAGCACAGCTTTGTCTTAGTTTCGCTCAATCATCGCCAAGGAAAGAAGTCCAAAAACTTATGCTGCAAGGGAAAAATATTTCTCAAAAGCATATAAAAATTTTTACCACGACCCTGCTTGATAATAATACACAGTCCCCTGTGTCGGCTGATGTAGCCATAACGAATTCAACGGCAGAGGTGTTTTCTGATAAATTAATCATATCCCATATGGGCTTGTTAACAGCAGCAGGAACGGGTAATTATGCAACAGCGGCTGCAGCAAGTCAACGTAGTGATTTATTTATAAATTATGAACGTCTTTCCGCTGAGATTGCTCAATATGCAAAGGACATAGCTTTTTTAATGATTCAAAATGAGTGGCTTGAACAACCACCTGGTACGTTGGATAAAGAAAAATTAGCCAAACAGAAAAAGCAAAATTAAGTTTCCTCCTTATATCGGAAAAAAATTACATCTTATGTTACTTTAGTATTGAGGTGTGTTGATATGAGAAGGAAACCAATTTATGTAGAAATACCGATCAGGGCTGATGTCAACGAGGTATGGGAGAAGACGCAAACGCCAGAATACCATGAACAATGGGATTTACGCTTTTCTTCTATTACCTACTTGCCAAAAAAATCAGAAGCGGAACCACAATCCTTTTTATATGAGACGAATGTAGGGTTGGGTCTGAAGGTTGCGGGCTGGGGGAAAAGCATTGGAACCCATAATAAAACAGACGGATCTAAAACCTCTTCTTTGCACTTTGGCACTGATCAAAAAATATCTCCTATCCGTGAAGGAAAAGGATACTGGCAATACATACCGGACGATAGTGGCACTACATTCCTTACCCAATATGACTATGACGTGCGATTTGGCGCCTTCGGGCGGATTTTCGACGTCATTTTTCACCCTCTCATGGGGTGGGCAACCGCTTTAAGCTTTGATGTCCTCAAACGCTGGTTGGAAAAGGGAGAAACGCCAAGAACACAGTACCTGCGTTTTTTTAGCGTTGTGGGGATCACTTTGTTGTTTTTCTTTGTTTGGTTTTATCAAGGGCTCGTTCCAAAAATCATCGGCATACATCCTCAAGAAGTGGCCATGTTGTCCCAATTATCCTCCATTCAGGGAGCAACGGCCAAAAGAATGGTAGGATTCATAGGTTTACTTGAAATATTAATAGCGCTGATTTGGCTGTTTTATCGAAAAAAACAACATTTATTTGCGCTGCAAATCTTTATTTTTCCAGCGTTAACCTTAGCAACAATCATGGCTCAGCCATCTAGCGCAGTTCATCCATTTAATCCGATCACCTTTAATGCAAGCCTTTGGGTACTTTCGATTATAGGCTATTTTCTTTCGATCGATTTGCCTTCTGCAAGAAGCTGCAAGAGAACGAGAAAGGGTGTTTCATAGTGTCAATCTATCAAAAGCTTTTAGGACAGGATTTCCGAAAGCTGCATCCAAAATTACAAGCAAGGTATGCTCTCCCAATGGGAAAACCGTTTTATGCAGCCGGAACGATGTCTAAGATTGAAACGGGTTCGATGTGGCTTAAACCTTTTCTTGCCTTAACCGCACGTTGGCAATTTCTTTTTCCAGAAAGCGGTGAGAATGTGCCGTTTACCATTAAAAATAAGTGTCGTACATTACCTTCTGGTGAAGAGGAAATCTATTGGGAGCGGACGTTTTATTTTGAAAAAGTCACCCGGCGTTTTAATGCGTTTATGTCGATCGATCCGAAACGCAGAGTGGTGAAGGATTATTTAGGGGAACCGAGCTTTTTTTACTCTGATTTACGATTTAACGTAACACCTGATGGGCGTCTGCTGATTCATTCTGGTCTTCAACGAGTGGTTTTAGGCCGGATGGAAATACCGATTCCACGTTTGTTGGAAGGCGTTGTGACAGTTGAGGAAAATTATGACGATGCTCGGGAAGTATTTAAGATAGAGGTTCATATTAAAAATAGAATACTAGGAAGGTTGATGCTATATAAAGGCGAATTTAAAGAACAGTCTTTTTAGTCCGATGACACTTACAGGGATGATCCTCTTTCTAGCAAGCTGCCTTATCATTGAAAAGACGTTCTTGTTAATGTTGACAGCGGCACAATTAATTTTCGTCCCACTCATGGTGCAGCTGATTATCGAGAAAAAGATTGTTTTCACTTGGATTTCTATGCTTGCCATCTTTTTAATACATATAGTTCCATTTCATACATTGCAGATGGTGTTTGCTCTTATTTATTTAATTTTTACAATGATTGTGGCATTACATGGACTTAAGCGATTTTTTCAGCGTGGTTTTACCAACCCTGCAGAAATATCAATCGATATCGGAATGATGTATTTATTTATAGGAGGGATCTGGTTTTTTGCGTATATTGCAGGAATCGATACCGGTTTTAGTACATTGATTACGTGGTTAACCGCGATTCATTTTCATTACTCTGCGTTTTTATTTTCTATATTCGTTGGTTTTTTTGGACGAATCCATGATTCAGGATGGTACCGGACAATTGTCCCGATGATTTTAACAGGCCCCATCCTTGTTGCGGTTGGCATCACGTTTTGGCCTTTTCTAGAATTCATTTCTGTGTTGTTGTACATCTTTGCGATTTATAGCCTTATTATTATGGCCTATCGAGCAACGTTCAGCTCGATCTTACAGGCCATTTTCATCCGTCTTTCGTTCAGTGCCTTAGGTGTCACCATTTTATTTTCATTGTTATATGCGGCCAACGGTGTAAGTATTGCCTTTATGCTAAAAATTCACGGCTTTGTTAACTGTATCCTTTTTGGCATGATAGGAGTAATTGGATGGACACTGGCTCTCCCTAAGACAAAGCAGCCGATTTGGAGTTTTCCTGTAAGCGGGATTCGAGGAAAGCTTAAAGAGACGGGGGAACCAGTTTCAGGACTAGTGGATGATATCAGTGTTTTTCTTGATACTAAAACGTTACCCAAAACCATTGTCGATTTCTATGAGCAAACCTCTCATTATCAATTATTTGCTTCTGTAAAATGGGCAATGTGGTTTAAACCGTTTGCTCTTGTTTATAAGTTGATGAGTATACAGCTTCAGCAATTGAACTTGCCGATTTCGAGCAAGCCAATTGAAATGACTGGAATCATACGTGCGGTCGATCCTGAACTTGATGGGAGACATAAACCGCGGGCATGGATTCGCCAGGTGAATGAAAATACTGTTTTTACTGCCATTTATTCACACCATTACACGGATGGCAGGACGTATATGAACATCGCACTCCCGCTACCTTTTTCAACGATGATTGGAATTTTGCAGCTTGAAGTAATCAATCAATCTCTTATTCTCACAAGTGAGGGAGAACATGACTCTGGGATTTATTTAGCAGTGGGGAAATCTCTTTTCAGGCTGCCATTATCCGAGCGCTTTGTGATTGAAGAGACCGAGCCAGGTTCATTGACAGCACTTCACAAAATGCGGATTTTCGGCATTCCTTTTTTAAAAATTGAATATGACATTCATCATAAAAAAAACAAGTGTTAAACCTTGATACTTAAGGGTTTGACACTTTTTTAATTTTTTTTACGAAAAAAAGAGTAGGGTAATTTAGTAATTAGTGTGATGTTCTACATGAATTCGGTGAACTTCTACGTAACTGGAGCGTTGTTCTACATGTTAGGTGAAACTTCTACGTAATTAGCCAGATGTTCTACACGTTTGCAGGCAACTTCTACATTTCGAATGACTGGACCCCCATTTTTAGAAAAGAAAAAAGCCGCTTTACTATCAATCTAGATAGCAAAGCGGCTTTTTTATTAGTTACGGATAAGGTAGTCGAACGCGCCTAAGGCTGCTGTTGCACCTGATCCCATTGAGATAATGATTTGTTTGTAGGCACTATTTGTACAGTCTCCGGCAGCAAATACGCCTGGAACGTTCGTTGCGCCATGACGGTCGACAACGATTTCGCCGAAGCGAGTACGTTCAAGGGTATCGCCTAACCAATCAGTGTTTGGAACTAGACCAATTTGAACAAATATACCTTCTAATTCAATATGTTTAACTTCTTCTGTTTCACGATCCATATAAGAAATACCATTTACCTTGTCAGTACCGGTAATTTCTTTTGTTTGAGCATTCTTTATAACCGTTACATTAGGAAGGCTATAAAGACGGTCCTGAAGCACCGCATCAGCTTTCAGTTCAGCCGCAAACTCAAGAACGGTTACATGCTTTACGATACCTGCAAGGTCAATCGCCGCCTCAATACCGGAATTACCGCCGCCGATAACAGCAACGCGTTTTCCTTCAAATAGAGGCCCATCACAGTGCGGGCAGTACGCTACACCTTTGTTCTTGAACTCTGCTTCACCTGGGACGCCAACATTACGCCAGCGGGCACCAGTTGAAAGAATGACGGTTTTACTTTTTAGAACAGCGCCGTTTTCAAGTTCGATTTCGATTAAGTCCTTCTTCTCTAAACGCTTAGCACGCTGTAAGTTCATGACATCAATGTTATATTCTTTAACATGTTCTTCAAGACTTGCAGCGACTTTAGGACCTTCTGTATATTTCGTTCCGATAAAGTTCTCAATACCCATCGTATCCATCACTTGACCGCCAAAGCGTTCAGCGACAATACCGGTACGGATACCTTTACGGGCAGCATAAATCGCCGCACTTGCACCAGCAGGACCGCCGCCAACAACAAGCACATCGTAAGGATCCTTATCAGAAAGCTCTGATGCATCTTGACCGCTTCCCATTTTGGCGAGGATTTCCTCAATGGTCATACGGCCGCTGCCAAACGATTCTCCATTAAGGAAAACCGTTGGCACTGCCATGATGTTCTTGCTTTCAACCTCTTGTTTAAAAGCAGCGCCGTCAATCATGGTATGAGAAATACCAGGATTGAGGATGCTCATTAAGTTCAGAGCTTGTACCACATCAGGGCAGTTGTGGCAGGTAAGGCTGATATAAGATTCAAAGTGATATTCACCTTTGATTGCTTTAATTTGATCAATGACCTTTTGGTCCACTTTGGGAGCTCTTCCGCTAACCTGCAAGAGAGCCAATACTAAAGAAGTAAATTCGTGTCCTAGAGGAATACCAGCAAAAGTTACTCCAGTGTCTTCGCCGATTCGATTCACACTAAAGCTTGGTGTTCTCTCTAGTTCAGTTCTTTCAACCTTAATGTTGGACGACATGGTGGCTAATTCGTCTACTAAAAGCAACATGTCGCGAGATACCTCATCGGATCCTGCGCTGACTTTGAGGAGGACATCGCCTTCCATCAAATTAAGATATTGGGATAACTGTGCTTTAATATCTGCATCTAGTAACATTGGATTTAGCTCCTTAAATTTTTCCTACAAGGTCAAGGCTTGGCTTAAGTGTTGCAGAACCTTCTTGCCATTTAGCTGGGCAAACTTCACCTGGGTTGTTGCGAACATATTGAGCAGCTTTTAGCTTGCTAACAACTGTGCTTGCGTCACGGCCAATTCCGCCTGCGTTGATTTCAACAGTTTGGATGATACCATCTGGATCGATGATGAAAGTTCCGCGTTCAGCAAGACCTGCTTCTTCATCTAATACGTCAAAGTTGCGAGTAAGTCTTTGTGATGGGTCACCGATCATCACATATTCGATTTTGCTGATTGCTTCAGAATGATCGTGCCAAGCTTTATGTGTGAAATGTGTATCAGTAGATACAGAATATACTTCAGCTCCAAGTTCTTTTAGAGTTGCATATTCGTTTTGTAGGTCTTCTAATTCAGTAGGGCATACGAATGTAAAGTCAGCTGGGTAGAAGCAAACAACACTCCATTTACCTTTGAAATTTTCTTCGCTAACAGTAATGAAATCACCGTTATGAAATGCTTGAGCTGTGAATGGTAATACTTCTTTTCCGATTAATGCCATGATTAATTTCCTCCTTAGATTTAGTTGTGAGAATTATTCACAACAAAAATTAATAATTAAATTATAATAATTCTAATACAATGTTTATTATTATCTAGCATTGACCCTTTTGTCAATAACAATGCTTACTTTTTCATATTTTTTTCACATTTGGTTGCGGAATTTCAATGAGTTATTAATAGAAAAGGGGAAAGTGCCATGTAAATTATACCAGTTGACCTAACAAAAAAAACAGAAAATCGACTCGATTTTCTGTTTTAATTGAGAAATTGCCCTATTAGTCTCCTAAACCTTTAAAAGGAAAACGATCGACACCTAGTTCAGTTAATTGGGCTTTTGCTTCATCCATAAGAGCCTGGGCTTTTTCTTTGGTTGCATCATCTAGGTTCGCAAACATGTCGCCACGGTGACTCTTAACAGGAAGCTCTACACCAAGTTCGGCCAGTTGAGCTTGAGCTTCTTCCTCTGTAATGGTTCCAGCCTTTTTCTTTTCCATTATAGCTTGAGCTTTTTCCTTGGTTGCCTCATCCAAGTTCGCAAACTTATCGCCACGTTGTCCTTTCACAGGAAGCTCTACGCCAAGAGCAGCGAGTTGAGTTTGAGCTTCTTCTTCCGTAATGGTTCCAGCCTTTTTCTGATCCATGATGGCTTGAGCTTTTTCCTTGGTCGCATCATCGAGGTTGGCAAACATATCACCACGTTGACCTCTTTCAGGAAGCTCAACACCGTATTCAGCTAATTGAGCTTTTAGTTCGTCCATAATCGCTTGAACTTTTTGCTTAGTTTCATCATCTAAAGAAGATTTCACATTGACGGCTGGTTCTGTTGTTGAGGTTGAATCGGTTGTGCCGATGGCAGCGGCAAAAGTATGAACACCAGCTCCTCCAATCACTCCTAATGACAAAGCTCCTGTCATCACGTATCCAAATAACTTCTTTCTCTTCATAAACTTTTTTCCTCCTTGGTTTTGGTTATATTCACTATGGTTTATCTGTGTTGTACAAGGGTTACTTTACTCGCCAATGGTGAAAATTTGGTGAAAACGGATTTCTTTTTGAAAAAAAGAGTCTTGCCTAAAATCGATTGACTTTTTGTATACGAATGTATACGATTTAAATATATCGTCATGTATACGAATGTATACAAAGGAGGAGTTTTAAAAATGAGAAACGAAGAATTTAAGGGACATCATCGTGGTGGCGGTCATAAACGAAAAGACCATGATTCTCACAAACGTGGTGCAAAAACGTTCCGCCGGGGAAGAGCGATTGCGTTCTTAGAAATGATGAATCTAAAACGTTCCACATTAAAGCAGCAGTTAAACTCGCCAGAATTGCAAACGATTAATCCGATATTAGTAGGGGAATTAAAAGCCATCGATATGGTCATCAACGAATTTGTTCAATTATTTGAACTACATGAAATCGAAGAAATGGAATCAGATAAAGAGTCTCAGGAAAAAGAAAATGGGGGCGAATCAAATGAAACAAATTAACAGTTATATTGATTCAGTGTTTTATACAAAAGACGAACTTTTGGAGGAAGTCCTTTCGTCCATTGAAGAAAACGGAATGCGCTCCATATCGGTATCACCTTCCACTGGTAAACTCTTAACCTTACTGGTATCCATTTCAGGAGCTAAAAATGTCTTGGAAATAGGAGCACTTGGGGGTTACAGCGGGATTTGTCTGGCCAGAGGATTCGGTAAGGAAGGAACATTAACTTCCCTTGAATTAGTAGAGGATTACGCAACGTTAGCGCATCAGAATCTTTCGAAAGCGGGCTTTGGTGATCAAGTATCCTATATGACCGGCGAAGCTTTGCAGAGCCTTGAAAAACTAGTGAGCGATAATAAGCAATTTGATTTTTTCTTTATTGATGCTGACAAAGATAACTATGAAAATTACCTAAAATATTGCATTAAACTGGCAGAACCGGGAGCTTTAATCGTTGCCGATAACGTACTTGCAGGGGGAAGTGTAGCAGATCAGAGTGCTAAATCAAAACGATATACTGAAAATATGAAGAAATTCAATGAAATGGTAGCTAATCATCCTCAACTAGAATCCCTGCTAATTCCAATCGGTGATGGGCTGACCGTTTCAAAAGTAAAAGAATAATAAAACATGAGGGTTTGTAATCGGTATTGCGCCGGACTTAAACCCTTTGATTCGTTTTCGGCCGTTTCCCTTACTCATATAAACATTGCTTATTTCCACTAGTTGTATCGGGACGGGTGTGGTGCTGAATATTATTTTTTATCAGCGTCATCACCATAGAGTTCTCTATAATACATTATAGGAACTGCTCCTTAAAAAGTTTGAATCACTAGATTTGGATAGCTTGTTTCCTATTATTAATTGGAGTAATAAGGGAAATCGACATTATTCTAAGAGGTAGGTTAAGTAAATTAGTCATTATCGAGTACTGCGGAAATCGGTGTAGTATACTTTTCGTTTTTGAGGTTCGGATTCTATATTTTGAATGAAATCAGTTTTAACTTGTTCCAATAACAGACTCTTCAATTTCTCAAGTCTTATTGGTCCGAACCCTGGTAATTTTTCTGGGATCATTACCTTGAAATCCCCTTGCTGTTTATACAAGCGAATGCTGCCATATCTCGTTCTTTCTATTTTCCCTAATGTAAAGGTAAATTGGAATCGTTGCTCAATAAAAGAAGATACATCAGGGAGTCCTAAATTTTCATAAATCGGAGGAAATTGATGATAGACAGGAGGATCGGTAAACGAAATGGAAGTAATGTTCAAAATACTACTCCTCTCTTGTTTTATATAATTAATAATATTGCCTAATATATATTGAAATAATTGCCTCCCTTTTCAATATTATAAGTTAATAAGCCCCTCCAAAAGCATTCCTTATAACTCTTCTCTCTTCCCGCCTGTATAAAAACAAAAAGAAAAACTCGCCAAAAGCGAGTTTTAAAATTAAATATTATTTCCGTTTCAGGTACACAGTGTCCACGAGCGGTGCCTGTCACCGTTTATTCACCCAAAATGCATATCAATGCGAAAATTGCATAAACGGTGACAGGCACCTAATTGGAATTATCCCAAGTACACCAAATCTCGCAGTTCGTCGGTGGAGAGTTCGGTGATCCAGTTTTCGCTTTGGATGATTTGGTCGTTTAGGTGTTGTTTCTTTTCTAGCATTGCGTCGATTTTTTCTTCGAGTGTGCCGGTACAGATTAGTTTGTGGACGTGGACGAATCGGGATTGGCCGATCCGGTAGGCACGGTCGGTTGCCTGGTTTTCAACGGCTGGGTTCCACCATCGGTCATAGTGAATGACGTGGTTCGCCGCCGTCAGGTTCAATCCTGTTCCACCGGCTTTTAATGAAAGCAGGAACACTGGGAATTCTTGATTCTGGAACCTTTCAATCATTTCATCTCGCTGTGTTTTTGGCACACTCCCGTTTAGGAACGGCACCTCGATGCGAAATTTCTTCTTCAATGTCGAACGAATCATTTCGCCCATTTCGATGTACTGTGTAAAAATTAGACAGCTTTCGCCGGCATCCAAAACGGCATCCACTAGTTCGACAAGCTTCTCCATTTTATTAGAGCGTTCCAACAGCAATCTGTCAGCAGACCTTTCCTTCAAATACAAGGCAGGGTGGTCGCAAAGCTGCTTTAATCTGCTGAGCATTTGCAGAATTAACCCTTTGCGCTCAAACCCGGACAGTTTTTCAATCTCAGCAAATGTATCGCGGACGAGCTGCTCATAAAGTGAAGCCTGTTCCGTTGTAAGCGGACAATATTCCTTTTGCTCCTGTTTGTCAGGGAGGTTGAGAGCGACTTCTTCGTCCTTTTTCGTCCGTCGCAATAAGAATGGCCGAATCAAAGATTGCAGCTGAGTGACTTTTTCTTTTTTCTCATCCTTTTCAATCGGGATAACGAACTTTTTCTGAAATTGCCCTAAGCTGCCGAGGTAACCGCGATTGGTAAAATCAAAAATCGACCATAACTCAGATAAGCGGTTTTCCATCGGTGTCCCCGTCAGAGCAATATGATGCCCTCCGCGCAAGCTGCGAACAGCCTTTGATTGCTTCGTACCGGCATTTTTAATATTTTGCGCCTCATCAATCGCAATCGTGCTCCAAAGCTGTCCCCCAAATTCCTCTGAATCAAGATGGCTTAGACCATATGAAGTCAGCACCACATCAACATCCTGAATCTTCTTTCTGAAAGCATCCTCTTTCAGTCGGTTCGAACCATAGTGCAAATACACTTCCATCTCCGGAGCAAACCGCTCAAGCTCCTTCTGCCAGTTTCCAAGCACCGACGTCGGGCAAATAATCAGAGCCGCCTTTGTCGGCACCTTCTCATTGCTTGGATTTTCCTTGCTGCCCTTGTTGGTACCTTTCACTTCTTTTATGAGGTCTACACCCGCAAGCGAACCTTTTACTTTTAAAAGATAAGAGATTAACTGGACGGTTTTACCCAGTCCCATGTCATCAGCAAGAACAGCCCCGAATCCATACTGCCGTAAGAACCATAGCCAGCTCATGCCGAGCTGCTGGTAAGGACGGAGTTCGCCTTGGAGTCCTTCAGGAACCGTTTCAAGGGGAATGTCCTTCACTTCAGATAATTGCTTGATCATCTTTTTCCATTGGCTGTTCAGTTCAATTTGAATCTTTGCAAACGCCTTTGGATTCTCCAGTTCATCCTCAGTAGGGGTTTCGACCAGCTCTTGTTCAAGTAAATCACGTACATGTAGGCCTTCTTTTTCGGCACGTTTCATCAAATCCTGGATTTGTCGAATAAATGTCGGATCAAGCTTTACCCAGCGGCCGCGGATAAAGACAAGACGACGCTTTTCTTCGACAAGCTGGCCGAATTCTTCTTCAGACAAATCTACTCCGTTCATCGAAAAGCGCCAGTTGAAATCAAGCATTGCCTGAAGACCAACAAATGATGGACGGTGGCTCCCCGAGCCTTTGAGCGATGCTTTTACTTTTAGGTTGGCGTTTTTCATGGCTTGCCACCAAGACGGAAGGAGGATCTCAACATCTAAAGCTACTAAGGTTTCACTCGCTTCAGTCAAAAACATCCATGATTCTTCCTCGGTAAGACCGGATTTAAGTCTCTCGCCATCCTCACTTAAATAAGGTATTAAGCGTACCAGGCGAGCGATCTCATTGTCGACTCTTTCTAAAAATGGACGCCATCTTGCAGGAATTTTTGAATTCAAATCATAAATATCATCTTCATTCTTCTTTCCGCGTAAAAAGACACTAAGGCTCCATGGGCCTTCACCGTCAATAGGCTCTTCGAGTCGCAGTCCAATTGTAAACGGCGTATCATTTTCTTTAATTCCAACCCACTCCAGCCAGCTGTCTTCATCGAAGTAGCGGGCAAGCTCGGTTCCAGAAATATTTGATTTTCGCAGCAGCTCGAGCTTCGGTCCGAACATTTCTTTCATGGCGGTGTTACGGGTTAAATAGGCATCAAGTGCATCATTATATAAATCCGTAATGAACGTTTGAACGATTTCCGATTCGGTGTCTTCCGGATCGACTTCCTGCTCCCAAAAGGATGGGTCAAATTCATCCATAACCCGTACAGGCAGTTTCCAGCGAAAATCACCATCCTCCCAAACCGAAAAGTCAGGAAGCCAATCTTTTTCGAGAATCCCTTCATGAAGAGCGAAAGCGGCAGCAAGGCAGACCTCGGATTGCTCGCTCCAGTCCCACTCAATAAACCGGTTAAACGACTCCTTTGCAAAAAGAGAAACAAGATGCCAGCCGCTGACCACAACACCCTCGACTCCATTGACGGTCTCCGATTCCAGAAGCGTGCCAAAAAAACTCTCCGCATGACTGCTGAACACAATATTCTTCCACTCGGAGGCAGGCAAATCCTGGCCAAACTCATCCTGAGCAGCCAAAAAATAACGGCCATCCTCCAATTTACTTGTCAGCAACTTAATAAACCTCGTCTTTAACATCTTATTGTTACTCCTTTACTAAGAGTTGCTTTAGAAACGCAGATAAAACACTGGAAACACAGATAGTTCTTCGGTGCGTGGTGTCCGCCTGGGGTGGACAGTGTCCACGAGCGGTGCCTGTCACCATTAATCTTCTATAAGTTTGCTCCGTTTGCATTCTTCGTGGAAGGCGCGGAGGCGTTTGGTTTTTTCGATTAAGCTGTCTATGAAGTATTGCCAGTCGTCCTGGCGTTTTAGTTTTTTGTATAGGGTCCGCAGTTTTTTTAAGTGACGGACGGCTAGTTTGTAACTGCCGCGGTTTTTTTGGTTAATTTCCTGTAACGCTGTTTGGTGAAGCATGCCAAGCAAAACCTCGGGATTTTCCTTTTCGATTACCTTCAACTTATCTTTCGGCAAATCGTAGTATTTCCAGCCCATGAATGCTTGGAGCTCGCCCCATTTATCGTACAAACCGCGCTCAAATAACATATTCTCATAGCTATAGTAGCTATAGGGCAATGTCGACAATAACGCACGCTCATAGACATCAACCCGGCCTGTTTCCGTAATATATGGGGTAATCGACTTTATTGCTGACCGGGTAAATGCAGAACTTGTATGATAGGCACCAACTGCATCCAAATAGCCATTGATTTTTCCTAAAAGCAAGTCAACCAACGCACCAGCACGTTTCCATGCTTTAGCCAACGAAAGCAAGTCAATCCAGTAAAGCATATAAGGAACAATCTCCTTAGCATTCATAGGACGAATCAGTCCCAGTGCAGCCTCATCTTCCTGCAGCAAGAAATTCAAATGAATCTCGGCAATATGCAGTGGAAGATCATTCTCCCATTCTTTTAACTCTTTCAAGCGCGCAGTAATATTGCTAATCTCTCTTTCCCGCCAGGTTTTCTTTTTAAAAAGCTCCGTCCACAGCAAGCGGTACAAGTAGACTCGTTCATGTTCAAGTCCCGTACAAACAGTCAGCAAGTCAAACGCTTCATCTCTTAATTTCATAATAAACTCATCAAAATCAAACGGCAGCGACTGAACGCCGATCTTCATGACAAGGTCGTCAGCATCGTCAATGAGATTATGAAACAAGTGAAGATAGGAGCGTTTCACAGCATCCTCACTGTAACCGGCGTTCTCAGTCAGCCTCGCAAGCTTTTTAAATGAAACCACAATCGCGACCAACTCATAGAGAAACCGCCATTCCTGCTCCACCGGGGCGCTCGCCTTAACTCGCCGTTCGTAAATTCCATACAACTCCGGGATGATGAAAGGACTAGAATACTTTTTAGAGTTTAAAATCGAATCAAAGCTGACTTCAAACGAGTAAACCCATTTATCATAATCCGGCTTAATCACGCCGCTGGACTTAATCAAATCCTTTGCCCTTTGCAATCCTAACATCGAAAGTGCATCTTTTTCCTTTGTCGGCTCCCGCCATTCGGTTAACCAATCGGCCACACTGCCGACTTTCGCATAGGCGGCAAAAAACACAGCCATTTGATGGCGGCACATTCCTCCACCAGGGCAGCTGCACTCGTTCAATCTAAAATCATAAAAATTAAGCTTCACATAGCAAGGCGTGACATCCTGGACAGTGGCCGTAATCTGTTCATTCCATACTTGCAACTGCTTCACCATCCCTTGCCGGTAAAGCATCATACCCTTTTGGGCCAACTTCGCGTCATCCGCCACATAAGGGTCCAGCAGATCCTTTATTTTATCAGAGAGAAGTTCAATCCGTTCATTAGCAGTCGTTGACTCCATCGCCACGACCCCCTTTATCCGAAAAATCCATATTCCTTTATTATACCCAAAAAAGGCACGTTAGAGGAGGGCGGTGCTTAGAAAAAGGAGATTTCTAATATTTGAAGGAATAATATGAATGGAAAAGAGGTGCTGAAGATGCCGTTCACAGAAAAGATATTGGTAATCGCTATATTGCTTGTTCTTAATATTTTTAACGAGTTGATCCTTCGAAAAAAATAAATGTCCCGCAGACTAATTCATAAAAAAATAAATGGCTGCTTTTACATACCAGAAATGTTTTTCAAACATATTTATGATAAACCCCTGCTTAATTCTTTTTCTATAGGGCAAATTATGTTTGGGATTGTGCTGACGATCAAAGGTGCTTCCCTACATAAAACGAGGGGGTGAGATGAATGGCTGAAAACAACAAACGCAATCGTACCAATGATACTGGTGAGGCAGTAGGAACTGGTGTCGGTGCAGGTGCGGGAGCAGCTATGGGTTCTGCATTTGGTCCAGTGGGCACTGTTGCAGGTGCTATCGGTGGTGGAGCGGTCGGCAACAAAGTCGGTGAAAATGTTGACGATCCTAATAATGGCGCAAATAACCGAAACCAGTAATAAGAATATAAGAATAGAAATAGCTCAGTTCAACTTGAACTGAGCTATTTTTCCTTATATTAGTTGGATTATATAAATTTGGATGTTTTTAACATAAATAATACTTTAGACCTAGAAGATAATATATTTGTCTACTTGATGATTCAACAAGCAGATAAACTTGGAGGTGCATTACCATAAATGGAATGTTATTCTTCATAGTTCTTTTAATAGCTATTGCTATAGGTGTCATCTTCTTTATGGGCAGGAAGAAAAATAATCCTATTCCAGCAATAGTTACACCCAAACCAATTACAAACAATCAGTATAAGGAGGAATTCGCTTTGGAAGAAAAAGAAACGAAAATTATTAAAGAAAGAGTTAAAACTGCTGAAAATGCAAAAATTCAAAGAGTAGCAGCTGCTAAGGTTGAAGCAGAAATCGGTGAAGAGTTAGCACCATTAAGAAGCCAATTAAACACAATTCAAAATGCCTTAAATCAACTTAATCAAGGCAACCAACAATCTACAATGCAGAATCAACAGCAATCTTCAATGTCATCTGGTGGTCAGAATCAACAGCAATCTAATGACCTATTAAGACAGATGCAACAGTTTAGCTCACAAGCTCAACAACAGCAGCAAAAAACTTTTCAACAATTGCAACAATCCGTTCATCAAGCTGCTCAAATGTTAAGTAATGTAGAACAATCCATACAATCAGTTAATATGTTAAACCAAATCACTCAACAAATTAACCAAACGCAACAACAATTACAACAACAGTCCCAAGGGCAACAATCAGGGCAAATGAATATGAACAATCAAACATATCAGCAATAATTTGTTAAACGTAGTTGATATCCTTGTGCTATCAGCTACGTTTTTTTATATTTAGCTTTAATATTTCCACAGTCATTTATTTAATACAAACATTTATAATGGAAAAAATAGTTAATTGAATGTGGTTCCCTTAAACAAGTATGGTACCTAAACCGCTCCAGGTCGCATAAACCACCCCAAGGGGAAGTGTTTTTGAGCGTAATCGATACAAGATAAAATTCACAATCTATACTTTCCGTCTAGGAAAAGCTGATAAATTGAATTAGCTGTTGCAAACTAAATGTAGATGTGTTAAATTACTTTCTGTGCAAATGACCGATTTGGTATTTTGGTCAGTCTTTGAAAAAGCGAGGTGAGTGGATGTGGCAGTTGTGGATCGAAGGAAGTTGATTTTGGAGGCAGCGACCAAGTCGTTTTCACTGTTTGGCTATAAAGCCACGACGATGGAGCAGGTTGCAAAGCTAGCCAACGTGGGAAAAGGAACGATCTATACCTTTTTTAAAACAAAGGAAGAATTGTTTGATGACATTATCAATTCGCTGATTGCCGAAATGAAAGAGGCGGCCGAGAGTGTCATGGATGAGAATGATTCCTTTCAAGAAAAGGCTAATCGAGTCCTTTTAAAGGTGCTGGAATTTCGTGAAACACATCAATTAACGATTAAACTGATTCAGGAAGAGAAAGAGATGGGGACACAAACCGTAGTCGAAGCGATGCAGCGCGTCGAGCAAAGCATCATCCAATATATCAAGGGCATCATACAGAAAGCCATTGATGACGGCGAAATCCAACCGTGCGATCCCGAACTCACAGCCTTTATCATGTTAAAATTATATTTTTCATTGATTATCGACTGGCAGAAGAACCATCCACCATTGAGAAACGAAGAAATCTCAAACTTATTTGAGTTGTACTTATTAAAAGGATTATCAAAATAGTGGCTAGTAATAGTCATTTATTTTTACGATAAAATGACCAGTTGGGGAAATTGGTCAATAATTTTTAAAAAGAAATGACCGTTTGAGCAAAATGGTCAATAAGGAGGAATAAGGATGAGACAGTTTTCAGCGGAACTTAAAAATATCTTTTCCAATCGCAAAGTGTTGATTCCGATTATCGCAATTCTCTTTATCCCGGTCCTGTATGCGGGAATGTTCTTGTGGGCGTTCTGGGATCCATACGCTTATTTAGAGAATCTGCCCGTGGCGATTGTGAATCAGGATAAGGGAGCGGAGCTTGACGGCAAGCAGCTCGAGCTCGGGAAGGACTTAACGGAAAAATTAACCGACAGTCAACAGTTCGACTTTCATGTTGTCGAAAAAGAACAAGGATACAAAGGTTTAGAGGAGCAGGACTATTACATTCTAGTCGAGATTCCTGAGAATTTTTCCGCGAATGCCACGACATTGCTCGAAGAAAAGCCGGAGAAGTTAGAAATCAAATACGTACCGAATGAGGGCGCGAACTTCTTGTCCTCGCAAATCGGCGAAACCGCGATGAAAGAAATCAAAGCAGAAATTTCGAAAAAAATCATCGCCACCTATTCAGAAAACATCTTTGACAGCGTAACCGACATGGCCGGCGGCTTAGAACAAGCAGCCGATGGAGCAGGCCAGCTGAACGACGGAACTGCTCAAGTTAACGAGGGCGTTGGACAAATCAAAACAAACCTTGAAACATTAGCGAGCAAAAGCATCGAATTCGAAGAAGGCGTCCAAAGCGCCGCCGCTGGCTCAACCGAACTAGCAAAAGGCTCAGCCGAACTCAACCAAGGCTTGCAACAATTAGACGATAATTATTCTAAACTGGTGACAGGCACCGCAAAAGCACAAGCGGGTGCCGAGCAGATGAAAAAACAACTTCCAGCGGGGATTACTGCAGGGATTTCTGCTAAGCTAACGGAAAGTTCTACTGCTTTAAATGCGGGAATTGACCAGTTTGAAGGGGAGTTGGGTTCCACGTTGTCATCGCAGATTGCTGATCAGATGATTGCCCAGCAGAAGGCGAAAATGCAAGAACTGGCCGGTGCCATGATTGCGAACGGGGTTCCAGCAGAAACGGTTAATAAAATCATGGAAGAGCAGCAGCAAACTGCTCCAACGAAGGAACAAGTACAACAACAGGTTGCCCAAGGCATCAACCCAGGACTGCATCAAGGTTTCACACAGTTCAAAACTGGAGTGAACAGCCAATTACTAGGCGCAACCAACGGACTGGAAGAAGAATTGAAAAAACAAACCGATCCGGCCTTTGACCAATTAATCAGCGGCATCGGTGAAATCAATGAAAACCAGGTCAAAATCCAGCAAGGAATCCACCAGCTGGCAGAAGGTTCAGCCGCTTTAAATAGCGGTGCGAACGAATTATCATCCGGTATGGGACAGTTGTCAGATGGCTCCGAAAAAATCGCCGATGGCACAGGAAAACTCGCTGCCGGCTCTGAAGAATTGAAAACAGGTACAGAAAAACTTCAAGATGGAACAACAGAATTAAAGGATAAATTAGCAGAGGGAGCCGAGAAAGCGGGCAGCGTCCAAGCTAACGGTGACACATACGACATGATGGGCGAACCGGTTACCGTGGAAAAAGACGCCATTAACACAGTGCCAAACTACGGAACAGGCTTTGCACCCTACTTTATCTCACTAGGGCTCTTTGTCGGTGCGTTATTGTTATCGATTGTTTACCAATTACGCGAACCAGCACTGCAGCCAAAATCGGCGCTACAATGGTTCACAAGTAAACTTGGCGTCATCGTAATGGTTGGTGTGATTCAAGCTTTAGTCGTGGACTTCGTACTGTTAGTTGGCTTAGGCATTGAAGTCCAAAGCCTAGGATTGTTCATCGTAACATCCATTATCACCAGCATCGTGTTCATCACGTTGGTCCAGATGCTCGTGACAACCTTGGCAGACGTCGGCCGCTTCGTCGCAATTCTAATCTTAATCATGCAATTAACCACAAGCGCGGGTACATTCCCGCTGGCGTTAATTCCAGACGCGTTGCAGGCCTTCAACGCATACCTGCCAATGACGTACACCGTACAAGCGTTCAAAGCCGTCATCTCTAGCGGCGACTATTCTTATATGTGGCAAAACAACTTCATCCTATTGGGTTATGCAGCCTGCTTCATGCTCGTCACACTTGGCTACTTCGTGGTCAAATTCAAACGAGGTCATGCAGGCGAGACAATAGTGGAACAAACAGCATAATTTATAAGAACAGCGGGCATCGCTAATAGCGAGCCCGTTGTTTTTTTATTTGGGGTTGAGGGAGGCTGGTATGGTTTTGTGCCGAATTTGAGGGTTATGTACCTGCAAGCCTAATTTATGTGCCAAAATGACCCGCTTATGTGCCAACTCATCTCGAAGTCTGATCTAAACATCGAAAAAGCCAGGGCGGAGCCTGGCTTATGACATTGTCCACTCCTTATTATGGATATTTTCTTCTGTACTTAGCTGTGATTTTGGATTCAGGGTTCATTTTGGAATGACCTTTTTTCGGCGAAATCCTCTTACGTGCCAAATTCAAAGTTTTATGTGCCATGTAAAACAATTTACGTGCCAAAATGACCCGTTTACGTGCCAACTTATCTCGAAGCCCGTCCCAAACACGGAAAAACCAGGGTGGAGCCCGGCTTATGACATTATATTTCCAATATTATGGATAAAACCTTCCATATTTAACTTCTATTTTGGAGCCAAGGCCCATTTGAAAATACCTTTTTTCGGTGAAAATCCTCTTACGTGCCAAGTAAACCAATTTATGTGCCAAAATGACTCGTTTATGTGCCAAACATCTAAAAGCCCCGAACCCAACACGGAGCCCGGCTCATGACATTAAATCCCTTAGCCTCGCTAATTGAATAATCGATGCTTTTTTAAATTATCTACCAAACCCAATTAATCTCAAACCAGTTTATGTACAGTAGCCCGCCAACCAAAAGGCTCTTCAAACCCCTCAAGCTTCTCCATAATCACCCGCGCACACTCCTCAAGCGGAATCCCGCGCCGTATCCACCTCAACATCATAAACCTCACCCTGCCGATGAACAAAACCCAGCTGCAGCACCGCCTGACCAACACAACGATCACCCCGAGCCAACTCCCGCCGCGCAAGCTCACCCACAGGACAATGCACCCCCACAAACAACACCGGATAATCCCGAAGTGTCTCCACACAATCTCGAAACGTCGCATCATCATGCAAAATCTGGTCCACCACCAAATTCACACCCTGATCCGAAAACATGCGCACAGTCCGATGAAACAACACCTCCGTCGCCACCGGAACCAGCCGAGCCCCCGACTCCCGATCCTCCATCAGCTCAATCAACCTATCAAAATCATCAATACTCAACCGGAAATAGCCCGGCATCCGCACCGCCAGCGCCTCCGCCAACGACGTCTTCCCCGAACTCGACACCCCATTCAACAACACAATCTTCCCCAGAGCCATCCGCCGCTACCACCCTCTTTTGAAAAATAAACCTATATAGGTTTCCTCTATTATTTTACGATATAAACAAAGTTCTAAAATACGAAAATAGCAAGCACCGTAATAACGCAGGACCTAAATAGAAAAGCCAGGCTCTCAAAAAGCCTGGCTTAGGTCATCTCGATATCCTTGGAGGAAGGTTCATCGGAAGGGGCGTTGGACAATTGATTAGAAACAAATTCGAATAAGTGCGAAAGATACTTGTTAAGCTCAAAACCTTCTTCATTAGCAAACTCAGATATAGGCTTGATCAACATTATAACCTCCCAAAATTAGTATCTACTTTTATCATTCCCAAACTATCAGTCTCTTATACATTTAATTTTCAATAATTTGTATAGGAATCACAAACCTTTTTTTGTAAACGCTTCCCTCCTAATGTATGTCCACTTTTAAGAAAGTGACACGGCACCAGCCCATAAAAAAAGCCAGTTCCCAACTTTGGGACCTGGCTTTAGAAAATAAATTTGTCGTTTTACTCCAACTTATAGTCCAATATGGATGGTTTGCCCGTCATTTTCGACCTGACCATTTGTCTGATCTTCGTTCACCGTGGCAAAGCGGTCCAACCCTCCGCTCGCAACAAATAACACCAACGCCACAAACAATGCAATTAAAACCTTTTTCATTTTGAAAAGCCCCCAGTTTGTATTCTCTATCTAACATAATAGACGCAGGAGAATTGTCTAGGGTATCCTAAATCGTTAGACAAATTCTGCACGCACCGTGAGACGATTCGACAAAAACTAGTCGTTTCTACCTAACCATTCGTTATGCTAACATAACAATACTCCCAAAATATGTGAAAAGTTTGACGGAACCCCCATATAATCCCAAATTCCGATGTATAATGTAGTAAGAGGGAGGATGGACAGAAATGCGACAAAAACGAGAATACAAATCCCCGCTAGCAGCGTGTGTTTGGTCAAGCCTTATGCCAGGATTCGGACAACTCTATAACAAAGATTACATTATTGGTGTAATTTTGATCGGGTTCGAAATACTCGTAAACATCTATTCTAACCTAAATCTCGCGCTGTTTTATTCTTTTATTGGGGATTTCACTCAAGCGCACAACGTTATCAACTACCGCTGGGGCATGTTCTACCCATCCTTATACGGCTTTTCTATTTGGCAGGCCTACAACTCCGCTAAGGCCCACAATGCAAGGAAATTTGAACAAGAAGTCAAACAACGCACCTATCTCACTGGTTTCATCGCCGGAATGGTCATCGGCATGGACCTTGGCCTCTTCTGGCACAACTACTCCATCTTTCACCAAAATAAATTCCTATACTACCTAGACATGCCCGTCTTCAACGGAATCCTTTACGGAATAACCTTCGGCTTCATCGGCAGCATCCTCGAAAACATGATCTTTCGAAAAATAAAAACTCAAAAACAACCAGTCTCCTAAATCGAGAACTGGTTTTAATTCGACAAAATACGGGTGGTGCCTGTCACCGTTACCTGATAAAATAAGCAGAAAACTAGAAGAGGTGCAACATATTGAAGAAGAGAAGAATCGCCTGCCTGCATGCCCACTATTCTAATATCGAATATATTGAAAATGCGCTATCAGAATATTCCATTGAACTAGTTCATTTTGTAGACCCAGGACTTATCCATCGCGTGACCAATGATCAAAACTTTCACCAATACCAGGCTCAGCAAAAGGTAAAGGAGCAAATAGAGTGGATCGCTCAATGTGGAGTCGATGCCATCCTCATCACCTGCACGAACTACATAGCTCTGTTAGAAGAGAACCCAACAAATCTACCAATCATTAAAATTGATGAACCTTACTTTGAAATCATTTGCAGCATCAACAAGCCGCAAACGATGGTGTTTAGTAATCCTGAAACAGTCAAAGGCACAATGAATCGGCTGTACCAGTATGCAGAAACACACAACAGGACAATCGACATCGAAGTCGCCATTATCGAGAATTCCTTTTCACTGTTAATGCAAGGGAAGAAGGACGAATACCAAAAGGAAATTGTTAAATTCTTAAAGCAGCTGCCAACCGATAGAATCATCTCCGTCGCTCAACTTTCCATGGTCGCAGCTGCTCGGCAAGTGGAAGGAGAGACTGGAAAGGTCATCATCCATCCCTTAAATTCATTAGTTGGTGAGGTTAAAAAGAGGATTCTGGAATAAGAACGATACAATTTGCTCAATTCTATTAAAAAGCCAGCCTCCACATGTGGAAGACTGGCTAAATGGTTTAATAGAATTTCTTAAATCCATCAAAGTGACTTTGGTAGTACGAGTTTGATAGACTCGTAATGGTTACGCCGGTTCTTTCATCACCTGCGTGGATGAATTGATTGTTTCCAAGATAAATACCAACATGGGAAATTCCCGGTTTGTATGTATTTTCGAAAAAGACAAGATCACCTGGCTGCGGATTGTTGACGTAGTAAGATCGGGCATAATAGCCTTCAGCCGAATAGCGTCCAATTTTTTTGCCAGATTGGTTGGCAACATAATAGATAAAGCCGCTGCAGTCGAAACCTGCAGGGGTTGATCCGCCCCACACATATGGAACACCTACTAAACTCTTAGCAACGTCCACTATGCTCTTTGACGATACTGGAGCCGGAGCAGGAGTTGGAGCCGGAGCAGGAGTTGGAGCCGGAGTGGCAGCTGCAGTTCCTTTTACCTTCAGCTTTTGCCCTACATAAATCATATCGGAGGTTAATCCATTTAAAGATTTTAACTCCGCAACCGTTGTTCCAAACTGTCTAGAAATTCTACCAAGGGTATCGCCACTTTTAACGATGTAATCCGTAACGTTTGTTGATGGAGGAGCTGCCGGGGCTGCTGGAGCCGGAGCCGGTGCTGGCGCAGTTCCCTTAATCTTTAATTTTTGTCCAACATAGATCAGATCGGAGGTCAGCCCGTTCCATGATTTTAAATTGGCCACGGTCGTGTTAAATTGTCTCGCGATTTTCCCGAGATAGTCGCCACTTTTAACAACATACTCCGTAGCGGATGTATTCGCTGGAGCCGGTGTTTGGGGCGCAGGAGCTGGAGTTGTCACCGTTACCGCAGCAGAGACCTTCAATTTCTGGCCTGCAAAAATCAAGTCGGAAGTAAGGCCATTTAAATCCTTTAACTTTTGTACAGTTAAGCCGAACTGCGGAGCAATTTTTCCGAGATAGTCGCCGCTTTTGACAGTATACTCGGTAACCGTAGTTAATTTGGCTACGGGCTCAGCAGTATCCGCGGACACCTTTAGTACCTGATTCACATAGATGGTGTCTGATTCCAAGCCGTTCAACGTCTTCAGTTCGCTCACGCTTGTTTGATATTTTGAAGCAATTTTTGATAATGAATCACCCTTTTGAACGGTATAGTTCTCGGCAAAAGCCGTTCCCGCATAAACCGTCGAAAGGAGGGCGGCTGTCGAAACAGCACGTACAATCGTTTTCTTCAACTTCCCATCACCTCGATTTCTCTAGCAATTTGTACATATTTTACCATGAATCCCCATAAATTCGTACAAAAAATTTATATTCTGATAGATTGCATTGAAAAATAACTCGATTTGCGCTAACTTTTACCGTTATGAATCTTTGAATCTATATGGTTTCATTACCCCATTCTTCCAGTTGTGCTGGCTCCCAAAGATGAATTAAATTTTCTTTAGTTTCTTAAAGAACCATTTGTAAAATAAATATCCAAAACATAAAGTAACCAACATACTAGCCCAGCTAAAGAACCAATTCCAATGCAGGTATTCGATATTATCGGTGTACTTCTCAACAAGAACTTCCCCAATAATAATGATGGAGGGGAAACTAATCGAGTAGAGGAATTTCTTTAACATGCTGCCCCTTTTGGGGAAGTAAAGGTTAAACAGTACGCTGACGGCAGGGAACACGAAGTACTCAAACGTGAAATTGGTACGGTATGCATAACCCATGATTCTTTCTGGATATGAAATGAGTTTCCATTCTACCGTTAGCCCTCCAAGAAGGTAAGTAACCGATTGCATAAATAAAAAACTTAAGAGTGCTTCACGGATTTTTCCTTTAGAAACCCCCAGCCACAACAAAACCGCGGATACAACCCAAGCGGACAATTCTATCCAACTCTCTAATAGCAAATTCAAATCACCCCTTTAGTTAAATATATTTCGACAAAATAAGTGTTTTTTCCTTCAAATTTCGACAAAATTCTTCTATTATATACGTGTAATTTTCTATCTGCCAAAAAGCGGATTTATGGTGCCAAATTGAGAGGTTTACGTGCAGAACGACTCCATTTATGTACCAACGTCATCTCCAGCACCAAACAATCAAAAAACCAAAAAAGCCAGGCGGACCCACCTGGCGCGTAAAAAAATCCTATTCAAGTATGCTGCCGAACCGCCTGTGCTTCCAGCCGCAAGACCCATTTGTAATACCCAGTCAAAATAAGCAACAAAAACGGGTTAATAGCTGCTGAATGCCATATACTCCACCAGCCATAGTGAAAATAACCCCAGGGCTCAGGCTGCAGCGCTAATAGTTCATACCCCAGCAACCCAACTTCCCACACCGCCATATACATAATCCGTCTCATAAACGATTGTCCAAAGGGAAAGAAATTTAAAAAAAGCAAATTAACAGGAGGGATAAGGGCAAAATAAGCAGGTAATACATACCAATCGACGCCCTGTGTTCCATACCAATAGCCATGATATTTTACATCAATAAAGCAATCGAATAATATTTGCAAGGCGCAGGTAAAGGACCATATATGTAAAACACTATTAGCCGATAGTTTTTTAACAAGTCTATAGGCAAGAACATTAAACAAAACAACGGAACTATAAAGAATGATCATGATTCACCCCGAGTGATTTACTTTTTCTAATCTCGGCTCTTATACATTGACGCTTTTCTCATAAACCAATAATGCCAGTACATAAAGATACAGGCAGCCATGTAGAACAGCAGGGAATACCAAACTTTCCAACCTCTATAATGAACATAGCCAAAATAAACCGAAAGCCGTTCAAAGAGGAAGGAGAACAGCACCCAAAAAATATAATAATAAACAAATTTCCGCGCGCTACCTCCTCGCGGCAGAAAATTCATAAAGAGAACGCCAAAACAAGCAGGTAAGGTGACTTCTACAAAGACATCCAAGAATTCTGGTCCGGGATTGATTAAATCATACATATTCAGCAAGTCTCCGAAGACCAAATCCGCCACCAGGGTAATCAGCGAAACAGTAATCCAGGTCAAGTAGACTTCCTGCGAGGTTAATCGTTTCGGCATTAACCAGAAAACGATTCCGAGGAGAACATAACAAGTAACCAAAAAGGCAATCGTCATTGAATCACTCCTTGCCCAGATTTCCTATTGTTGCTTATAGATTGTCCCAATCTACGAAAAACCTCACAGCTTTTGGTAAAATAATTGCAATAAAACTACAGAGGATGGACCAAACCATGAATGTATTCATACAAATTTTCTACACCTCCAATGACAACACGGTCATGAGAAGGGGGCAATTTCCGCTTAAAGGGAAAACCAAGGAGCAATTGGCATTTGAGTTTTGGACGTGGATTAAGCGGGAAAGCCCATTTGAAGCCTTCTTGGAAAAAGTTATCTGTGACGGAGAAGAGATTACGGACCTTGTGAAGTCTTTACAGGACAAAAAATATAGGCTTCCCTAAAAGGGAAGCCTAGCAGCCTGGATCTTTCACAATTGGCTGATCCACTACATCGGTATCAATGTTATTGATGGAACTGAAACCGCTGATGGTATTGTTATGGACACCGGTATTGTTCGAGCCGGAACCATGCACACTTTTTGAGGCGCTTTTAGGGGAGATGAACACCGTATTGCCAAACTGAACAACCCCGCCGCTCACTGTATCTATCTTCACTGGAAATGGAAAATGCGACATCCACAAACATCCTTTGCTATTTTGTAATTCACTGTATGCAAACCTCCTCATTTTCGTTCGCTCTTGGTAGTTTTTTGAAACCCTAACAGCCCAATTTGAAAAATCGTACCATGGGAAAGATAAATATGATTCTTACTCAACAAAGGGGGCTTATGAAATGGCACGGGAAAAGGTAAAAAAGCCATTTTATAAAAGATGGTGGGTCTGGGTGCTGGCTGCACTTGTAGTGGTAGCTCTGATTAACCCAGGTGATGAAGGAACAGAGCAAGCTACAAAGACGGAACAAACGGATGAACCAAAAACAGACCAGGCGGCAGAGGATAACAACAACGACCAACAAGAGACACAAACCGATGAGAACCCGCCTCCACCAGACGAAGGAGTCCTGACAGAAGAAAAATTTGCCCAAATTAAAGACGGGATGACATATGAAGAAGTGGTGGCCATCATTGGCTCTGAAGGAAAGGTTATATCCGAGTCTGGTGAACGAGGCACGGAATACCACACGGTGATGTACGAGTTTGAAACCGAAGGGGCCATGTCCAATGCCAACATGATGTTCCAAGGCAACAAGCTCATGAACAAGGCACAATTTGGATTAGGCGGCGGTTCTGATGTTGAGATGACATTGGAACAGTTCAATCAAATCCAAAACGGGATGACCTATGAAGAAGTTAAAGCCATTGTGGGCGGTGAAGGTGAAATCGTATCAGAATCAGGTGAAAAAGGGTCTCAATTCCACACAGTTGTTTATTCTTATCAAGGTAAAGGGAGCATCGGAGCAAATGCTTCTTTAACGTTTCAAGGCAACAAGCTTCAGAATAAGTCACAATTCGGATTAGAATAATGAACATGGCCCCTCTCATAAATGAGAAGGGCCAATTAAATAAGAAATTTGTTGTTATGTTAAAATATACCTATATTGTAACAGTTCTAACATCTATTAATAATATAACTTAACTTTAATGTAATCAGCCTTTAATCTACATTTGATAGCCTTAACTGTATTGGAAATCTAGATAAGGGAGTAATACCAAATGAGATTAAAAGCTATTCTTTGTTTAATATTGAAAAAACATAAATTTAACTATTATACCGATGAGTGTGTACGATGTGGAAAAATAAATAAAACTGACAAAATTCCCCGATAATTCACAATATTCTACTGGGTGATATTTACAAACTAGTAAAAAAGATATATATTTAATGTTAGAATATACCTAGTGGGAGGATCAAAGTGGAGGAGAAAAAGGACAGGAATGCCTTACAGGTTGATTTTTCAGAGGTTGTGAAGAAGGCATATGAAAAAGGTACAAACGAGAGGGAAATTACAGTTAATAATTTAATAGAAGAAATTAAAACAGACCTTAAAAGTTTAAGATTTAGCTAATAATGATAAGGGGATAATATAAATTATCTCTTTTTTATTTGTAAAAAAAGAAGGTGAATCAGTTCGATTCGCCTTCACTGTTAATGAAAAATTGTATTAAATAGTCGCTCCAAGCTTGAATACCTTGCTCACTAGGACCTGTTTGATCTGGAAGCAAGTATGTTTTCACATCTTCAGTATTTGGATCAGGCCATGCAGCCCAGTGATCTAGATAAGGAATTTGGTTTGATTCTGCGTATTTTTTCACTTCTTCTACCTGAATTGGATAAAACTTGGCATTAAAAAGTGGATAGGACGGCTGTATAATAAGAGTCGCAGCAGGGTTTTGCGTAAGAATTGTTTCCTTTAATGCAGATATGTTGTTTAATGATTCTTCAATAGAAACATTTCCGTTATCATTTAAGGTCAGTGGCTCGATAACAACTAGATCTGCTGCTTCAGCTGCAATTTCTTCATGAAAATTATTTGCAATCAATTGGGAGGATGTCGTATCAAAGGTTTTAATCCCAATTTCGATATTTTTTTCTCCAAATGATTCAATGAGTTTCTGTCTAACAATTGGGTACATG
This sequence comes from Neobacillus sp. Marseille-Q6967, assembly GCF_946151075.1. Lineage (GTDB taxonomy): Bacteria > Bacillota > Bacilli > Bacillales > Cytobacillaceae > Neobacillus. The sequence continues at coordinate 1,344,777 of NZ_CAMGZB010000001.1, forward strand.
CCATCAGTTTCAGAGCCAATTGCAGAAGAACCGACAAAAAGAATCTTAAAAGCCTCTTTATTATCAAGTGTTTGCTTGAACCGCTCTACTGCTGCTGCTGGCCAATTGCTCGCCAAGGCAAGAACGGCAGTCTCAATATCTGCAACATCCTGATTATTTTCCTTTGATTCTAGTTTTCCTGTTTCAACACTCGTGATCTTTGCTGATGCCTGCTGTATTTTCTTATTCCAGTAAGAATTACCTATTACAAGGACAGTAATACAAACGATACCTAATAAAACAGTTAGAAAATTCTTCATTATATATAGTACCCCCAAAAAGTTTTGCATATCAATTATAACAGAAAACGACAAAAGATTACCTATTATTTCAAACAATTTACAGTAAGATGTAAAATTATTTCCAATTTCGATTTATATCTACACAAACCATCAAAAAGGTGTAAAATAATTAAGGCGTCAAACAAATTACACAAAATGTAAAGAAAATGTAAAGAAATACATTTTTCGTCAAAATTCTATGATATAATACTTTTTGTTTTTATTTCTAACAAAATTTAGGGAGGGCCACATGGAAGCGACAATCTCATTTAAAGAGCTAATACAAACGTTACGTAAACGACTAAATATAATCTTAAGCTTTACATTTGTTGCTGTATTATTAAGTGGTATTATTAGTTATTTTTTCTTAACACCAATTTATCAAGCATCAACACAATTGCTTGTAAATCAATCTAAGAACGGACAAACCCAGTATAATATAGGCGAAGTGCAAACGAACCTTCAACTTATTAATACCTACAATGTCATTATAAAAAGTCCAGCTATACTTGAGATCGTAATTAAAGAATTAGATTTAGATATGACAGTTAGTGAACTAAATGAAAAGATAACTGTATCTAATGAAAAGAATTCACAAGTAGTTAATCTATTTGTACAAGATCCTGACGCTAAAAGAGCAGCAGAAATAGCTAACAAAATAGCGGATGTATTTAAAGCAGAAATTGTTAAAATCATGAGTGTTGATAACGTCAGTATCCTTGCAAAAGCGTCTGTAGCTGATAACATAACACCTATTAAACCTAGACCACTATTAATTGTTGCTATAGCAATGGTAGCGGGGTTAATGATTGGCGTAGGAGTTTCCTTCGTCTTAGAATTCTTAGATAATACAGTAAAAAATGAACAGGAAATTGAAAAACTAATTGGGGTACCAATCCTTGGTGTCATTGCTACAATGGATGATACCCAGATGCATGTTTCTAAAAATAAAAGAACAGAACGGAACACTAGATTAAGAGGTGAGACAATTGGCTCTTAAAAAACAAAAAAATAAGATTAATAGTAATAGAAGAAACCTTATTGCCATGTATGACCCTAAGTCACCTATCTCAGAACAATACCGGACAATAAGAACAAACATTCAATTTTCTTCAGTTGATAACGATGTTAAGACACTACTAGTAACATCTTCAGGTCCAGGTGAAGGAAAGTCAACAACCGTTGCCAACTTAGCGGTAGTTTTTTCGCAACAAGGTAAAAAGGTTTTACTTATAGATGCGGATATGAGAAAACCAACCGTTCATTATACCTTTAATCATACAAACACATATGGTTTAACCAGCGTATTAACTAAACAAATGACATTAGATAAAGCAATTAAAGAGACACCGGAAGATAATTTATTTGTTTTATCAAGCGGTCCGATTCCGCCAAATCCAGCTGAATTACTCACATCACGTGCAATGGACCAATTTTTCTTGGATGCACAAGAAATGTTTGATCTTATTATTTTTGATACTCCACCATTATTGGCCGTTACGGATGCACAAATTTTAGCCAATAAATGTGAAGGTACTATCCTAGTAGTTTCAAGTGGGAAGACAGAAAGAGATATGATTGTAAAAGCAAAAGACTTGTTAGATTCTGCACAAAGTAAACTTTTAGGTGTAGTCTTAAACAACAAAAAAATGCAAAACACCAATTATTACTATTACTACGGAACGAATTAAATTGAAATGAAAGGGGTTGGATCTATTGATCGACATTCATTGTCATATCTTACCCGGAATCGATGATGGTGCTAAAAATCTAGATGAGAGTATAACTCTGGCAAAAGAAGCTGCCAGAGAAGGAATTCATACAATCATTGCAACCCCTCACTTAAATAACCAATATGATAATCGAAAACAAATAATTCTTGATAAAGTTGAGGAGTTAAACAAAGCTTTACAAGACCAAGCGATTGATATAAAGATTATGGCTGGACATGAACCAAGAATATATGGTGAATTACTTGAGGATTTTGATAAAAATGAAATTCAAACTTTAAACGGTACTCAATATTTATTTGTTGAATTTCCATCAAGCCATGTACCAAGGTATACTGAACAACTTTTATTTGATATTCAGGTTAAAGGGCTTACGCCAATCATCGTTCATCCCGAGAGAAATACCGAATTAATCGAGAGGCCTGAGGTTCTATATAACCTTGTGGAAAAAGGTGCGTTAACACAAGTAACAGCTTCTAGCCTTTGTGGATACTTTGGGAAAAAGATAAAAAATTTCTCTGAACAATTAATAGAGTTCAACTTGACACACTTCATAGCATCTGACGCCCATAATGTTGTAAATCGCTCTTTTAAAATGGAGGAAGCTTTTAATCTTGTTGCGTCTAAGTTCGGAAATGATTATGTTTATCTCTTTAAAGAGAATGCAGAATTTCTTGTTGAAGGTCAAAATGTTATTAAAGAAATGCCAGAAAAAATAACTAAGAAAAAAAGGTTTTTTATATTCTAAAACGTTTATCCGTTAATGAATCCCCAAATGATATTACCCATTTAGGATGAGGATACTCCTCTCCTTGGGAATATCATTAAAAGTAAGGTAGATGAGGCAAATAAATATTTAATGAAAGAATAAGTTGACCGGCACTTATGTTTCCATTAAATATTAATTTTTTTGGGATATATTTAGAAAATCGAAATGAATTGTGAGGGGGAGCAAAAATTGAAAAAGGTAAAAAAGGCTATTATTCCAGCTGCAGGACTTGGTACTAGATTCCTACCAGCTACAAAAGCTATGCCAAAAGAAATGTTGCCAATCGTCGATAAGCCAACTATTCAGTATATTGTAGAGGAAGCAGTTGCTTCAGGTATCGAGGATATAATAATAGTTACAGGTAAAGGGAAACGCGCAATTGAAGACCACTTTGACTATGCACCTGAATTAGAACAGAATTTGATTGAAAAGGAAAAGTTTGACTTATTGGAACGCGTTCGCTATTCAACGAATCTAGCTGATATTCATTACATTCGACAAAAAGAACCTAAAGGACTTGGACATGCAGTTTGGTGTGCAAGGAACTTTATTGGTAATGAACCATTTGCTGTTTTATTAGGTGATGATATTGTCCAGAGTGATACACCTTGTTTAAGACAGCTAATAGATCAATATGAAGAAACTTTTTCTTCTGTAATAGGTGTTCAACAAGTATCTGATTCAGATACTCACCGATATGGAATCATTGACCCTTCTACTCAAGAAGGTCGTCGATATAAAGTGAGTAATTTTGTTGAAAAACCAGCACCTGGTACTGCACCATCCAATTTAGCTATAATGGGCAGATATGTCCTAACACCAGAAATCTTCATGTTCCTTGATCGTCAAGAAAAGGGTGCAGGTAATGAAATCCAATTAACGGACGCAATTCAACAACTTAACCAAATCCAAAGAGTGTTTGCTTATGATTTTGAAGGGAAACGCTATGATGTTGGGGAGAAGTTTGGCTTTGTTAAGACAACAATTGAATTTGCGTTACAGCATGAAGATTTACATGATGATATGATAGAGTACTTAAAAAGTATAGTTTTTGAAAAAGAAAAAATAATGTTATAGAGAGAAGGAAGTGCTAAAGTTTGTCTAATCTAGCAAATCAAGATGTAGCTTATTTGAAAAAAGAAAAGACTAACATCTATGTAAGTGATAGAAGAACATATTTAGTAGGGAAAAGATTAATAGATATTGTCGGTGCTCTCTCTGGCATTATTCTTCTAAGCCTTCTATTTGTAATAGTTGCGCTATTAATTAAGGTAGAGGATCCAAAGGGTACAATTTTCTTCTCACAGAAACGTGTAGGGCGTAATGGTAAAGAGTTCAAAATGTACAAATTCCGATCAATGGTTTCAAATGCTGAGGAAAAGCTGGCTGAGTTATTGAAATATAATGAAGTAAGTGGTGCCATGTTTAAAATGAAAGATGACCCTAGAATAACAAAAATAGGTAAGTTTATCCGGAAAACAAGTATTGATGAACTGCCGCAGCTATTCAATGTTCTAAAAGGGGATATGAGTTTAGTAGGTCCGCGACCACCATTACCTAGAGAAGTCGCTCTTTATTCAGAATATGATAAACTACGTTTATTGGTAACTCCAGGTTGTACTGGACTTTGGCAGGTAAGTGGAAGAAATAGTCTTGGTTTCGAAGAAATGGTTGAGCTAGATCTTAAGTATATTAAATTACGTTCATTATTCATGGATATTAAAATAATTATTAAGACTTTTTTAGTTCTATTTGGATCTAAAGATGCCTATTAATCTAGCAATATTATAAACCGTAATTAAACAAATAGGATTTAATAAAGATCATTAATCTTAGGTGGTCCATTAAACCACCTAAGATTAAAAATAATAATTAACTATAGATAAATAAATATTTAATGATAGAACATGCTATTTGTATCGTGTTGTGCCATTAGATATTTAATTTTTTTTTGGTTTTTTAAATAGTACGTTATTTTACTAAAAGGGGACTAAAAATGTACGATTTTTTGATGATAGGTTGGGAGCTAGATTATTCCAGGAACCGTGTTATGGTCGATTCTAAAAAGTTCTCAATCAAAAGAGTGGATATAAAAAATGATAATTTTATATTAAGAACGATAAAAATCTTCTTTAAAACGCTATTTGCTCTTATTACATCTAAGACCAATATAGTTTATATACCCGCTTTTAATCAGGTAAATGCGCCATTTATTATTTTTTGGGCAAAGATTTTTGGAAAGAAACTAATTATCGATATTTTGGTTTCTGAGTACGATACGTTAGTAGAGGACCGCAAGTTAGCTGATAAGAACTCATTTAAAGCAAGAAAAGCACTTTTCTTTGATAAATTAGCACTTAAGTTTGGTGAGGTCCTTATTTGTGACACGGAGCTGCATAAAGAGTACTTCCTTGAAAAATTCAATTGTAATCCGGAGAAGATTGTGGTTGTGCCTGTGGGGGCGGAAGAACATTTCACCTTACTACCGCAAGAGGACCAAAATGGATTTAATGTTGTATTTTACGGTGGATTTAGCCCATTACATGGAATCGATGTTATTTTAAAAGCTGCTGCTATTCTAAAGGAAGATCAGGATATTAAGTTTACCTTAGTGGGCAATGGTCAGACGAAAAAACAAATGGTAAAACTGGCAAATGAATTGGATCTTACGAACACCACTTTTATTGATAAAGTGGATTATCAAAAACTTCCTCAATTTTTAAGTAATTTCGATGTAGGATTAGGAATATTCGGTGATACAGCTAAAGCAAAAAGAGTAGTTGCTAACAAAGTCTATCAGTTGGCTGCCTGTAACAAACCAGTTGTTACGATGGATTCACCTGGTATTAAAGAGGTCTTTGAACACAATACCAACATTATTTTAGTATCGGGTGAAAATGACATGGCTGCAAATTTGGCTACTGCAATTAAGGACTTAAAGAATAACCCAAGCAAAGCAAAATTTATAGCAGAAAATGGGTACAAATTAATGAAAACAAAGTATAGTGTTGAAAATATTAGGGGGATGTTTCTTCATTTGTTAGGTAGAGTTTTTTAAGGAGTATAAAATAAATGAAAAATATAAAAGCATTAGAAGTGAATAAAAGTGTTAAGGCTGATGGAGTATCAGGATTTAGCAAAGATACGATTGCATACGGAATTGCTGTTATAGTCCCTGCTTTAATAGGTATTATCTCTATATCAATTTATACACGTTTATTTTCGGTTGAAGAATTTGGACAATATAATCAGGTTTTTAATACCACATTGATTATTACCACTTTATTTTCACAATGGATTCAACAATCGATACAAAGATATCGCCCGCAATATAAGACACAAGGAAACTTAGAGGATTTTAATAAAAACTTAATTAATCTTTTAGCCATAATGATAGGGGTAATATTATTTCTTGGTGTTATCGGAAGTTTTTTTAAAAATGGGTTAGGTGTTTATAAAGAATATTATTGGATTTCGTTATTACTCGTGATAACTCAATTTTTATTTCTGATTTTCAGTTCATTATTACAAGCTGATTTTAAATCAAATGTCTATAAGAACTATAATTTGCTAACTTCTATTTTTAAATTTAGCTTTGGTATCATCATCATATATTTTCTTTATCATCATCCGATAAGTATTATTTATGGATTGGTTTTAGGGCAAATCATTCTACTTGGCTCAATGTTTAAAAGCACAGGCTTATCTATAAGTTTAATACAGATTTCAAGATGGCAAGATACACTGAGTTTTACGAAACAATTTATGATGTACGGATTCCCATTAATCGGTTGGTTTATTGGTACATCAGTATTAAACTTAGCGGATCGTTATATGCTTGAAGCTTTAGGAAGTATTAAGGATGTAGGGATTTACTCTGCTAATTATTCAATTGTTTCTGCATCATTAGGGCTTCTAGCGATGCCATTAGTAAATGCTGCCCATCCAATTATTATGAATAAAGCCCACACTTCCAGCGAACGTCAGATGGAAGATATCATTAGCTATTTTGCTCGAATCTACATGCTTTTCTCATTCCCATTACTTGCATTCGTATCAATATTTCACAAAGAAATCACGGCATTATTATTAGGAGAGGACTTTAGGGTAGGATCGATTATTATCCCTATACTGTTTTTAGGTCTTATCCTTTGGAATTTAGCAATGTTTGGCCATAAGGGATATGAGATCAAAGAAAAGACAAAAATAATGCTATCCTTTGTGGTCATGTCTGCATTAACCAATATCTTGTTAAACTTCTTACTTATTCCTAAATACGGTTATGTTGGGGCTTCGGTTGCAACATTGGGCAGTATGGTAGTTTATCCAATACTTATTAAGGTGTTCTCTAACAAGTTTATTAAATGGAGAATAAACATTGCTTCAACAGTTAAAATTGTCCTTGCTGCTGCATTTACTGCTTTAATTGTGAATGTTGTTAAACCTTATTTTGATCAATTTATATTAAGTCAATTAATGATAGGCGGAGTAATTGGTCTAGCCTTATACCTTGTATTTCTATCCATTTTTAAAGAAATTGATTATATGGAATTAAAGGATAGAGTTATTAACAAGGTTCTTAAACGGTAATTTTTATGGGGTCATTGGAGTGAAACCTAAATGAAAAAGATTTTGATTGTAAATAGTTTTTATTATCCAGATATAAAAGGAGGGGCTGAGGTATCTACACAGCTTCTTGCAGAAGGTCTGGGTAAACATTATGAGGTTTATGTACTTACCTCTGGAGGACAAAAAAAGGACACTGTGAAAGACGAAGTAAACGGTATAACAGTCTACCGAATTCCTTGTAATAATTTGTATTGGCCAAGAAATTCTGTTAAGAGGGGTAATTTAAGTAAATTAGCTTGGCATTTACTAAATCAATATAATCCGATCCAAAAAAACATTATAAAGAGGCTTATTCAAGATATTTCGCCGAATCTTATCCATTCGCAAAATTTAATGGGCATTGGGACAGAATTATGGAATATTTCTAAAGAGTTAAACATTCCGGTGGTCCATACATTAAGAGACTATGCCTTAATGGAACCAGTAGCCATAAATGCAGTAAATAAAGTTTTGGCTAATAGCAACAAACAAAGAAGTGAAAATGTTGACCATGTGGTTGGCATATCTAACTTTATTTTAAACAAGCATTTGGGTAATGGATTTTTTAAGGATAGTTCCCATAGTTCTATTCATAACGTGGTAAATGCTCAAAAGTATCCTAGACTTACCCGTAGAGAAGGGGATCCTTTAGTTATAGGGTATTATGGACAGTTGGAGAAAAATAAAGGTATTAACGTTTTAATAAAAGCTGTTAAGGATTTACCTGAAACAATTGTAGGACAAGTAGTAATATGTGGAGTCGGTTCACAGGAAGACGAATTAAAAGCTTTTATTGAAAATGACCGCCGATTTATTTTTAAAGGAAAGCTTCCTATCCAAGAAGTATACAAAACGATGGCGATGACAGATTTGACTGTTGTCCCATCCGTTTGGGATGAGCCGTTTGGCAGAGTGATTATTGAGTCCTATATGCAAGGTACACCAGTTATTGCCTCAAATACAGGAGGTATAACTGAAGTAATAATTAATCAAGATTATACATTTAAAAATAAAGACATTAAAGAATTGCAAGAAAAAGTAGTTAAGTTCAGTCGTTTGGATAACCTTAAAATGAACGATGAAATAAATAATGTTTATAAATATGCAGAGCAGTTTTCAGATAACATTGCAAATTATTTGAGTGTGTATAATTCTGTCATAAAAAATAATGGGCTTAAAAGATAAGGTGAATGGATATTTATGAAACAAAAAATATATATAAATGGAAGATTTTTGACTCAGCGAATTACAGGTGTTCAAAGAGTTGCTGAGGAAATTGTAAAAAGACTTGATGAAAAGATAACAGAAGAGAAGTTAGAGAAAGAAGTTATACTATTAACACCGAAAGCAACATTAAGAGATATGCCCTTAAAAAATATTAAAGTGAAAAAAATCAGATTTTTGAGTGGTCACTTATGGGAACAGTTTATTTTACCTTTTTATTGTTTAAATGGGTTGCTAATTAATTTCTGCAACACAGGGCCTGTACTAAAAAGAAATCAAATTGTCTATCTCCATGATGCTGCAGTATTTTCTAAACCAGAAGGTTATTCAAAAAAATTTGTAATGCTGTATAAGATGTTATTTAGGTTATTAGCCTGGAGAAGCAGAAAAGTGATCACTGTATCAGATTTCTCAAAACAAGAGCTGAAAGAATACTTACCTACCCTAAGTGAAAAAGTAACTACTATACATCTTGGAATTGATCATATGTTTGATGGAGATATAGATACAAAAATATTTGATAAACATAATATTATTCCTGGAAATTATATGTTAGCCGTTAGTAGTATGCACCCAAATAAAAATTTTAAAATTGTAATTGAAGCATTAAGAAAACTGGATGATTTCAAAGGTCAGTTTGTGATAGCAGGCGGGCTTCAAAAAAATGTTTTCTCGAGCTCTTCATTTGAATTTGATAATAACGTGATGCATGTAGGGTATGTAACGGATGAAGAATTAAAAGCTTTATATCAAAATGCCAAGGCATTCATTTTTCCATCAGTATATGAGGGTTTTGGACTCCCACCAGTAGAGGCTATGAGCTTAGGGTGCCCAGTATTAGCATCTAATGCTGCTTCTATTCCTGAGGTGTGTGGAGATGCCCCATTGTACTTTGATCCCTATGACTCCGAAAGTCTGGTTAGATTAATAGAGGATATATATAAAGACAATGAATTAGTACAAAGGTTGAAGAAACAAAGCGAAACACAAAGTGAAAAATATCGTTGGGAACAGACCGCACAAAAACTAATTAATATTATTAAAACTATTCAATAGGAGCTTGATTTCCATTATGAAAATAGCAATAGTACACGACTGGCTAGTTACCTATGCCGGAGCGGAAAAAGTTCTTGAGCAAATGTTGGAAATATTTCCAGAAGCGGATTTGTTCAGTGTTGTAGACTTTATTGATAAAAAGGATCGTAAATTTATAAAAAATAAAGAGGTAAAAACTACCTTCATTCAAAAGCTGCCTTTTGCCAAGAAGAAATATAGAACGTACTTACCTCTAATGCCATTTGCCATTGAACAGCTAGACTTATCAAGCTATGATGTAATCTTATCAAGTTCGCACGCTGTTGCCAAAGGAGTTATAACTGGACCCGATCAACTTCATATTTCCTATGTACATTCACCAATCAGGTATGCTTGGGATTTACAACATCAATACCTGAAAGAATCGAACTTAACAAAAGGTATTAAAGGACTTGTTGCAAAATATTTACTATACAAAGTAAGAAATTGGGATTATCGTACATCAAACGGTGTAGATATTTTCTTATCCAACTCATCATTTATCTCCAGAAGGATTTGGAAGGTGTACCGACGAGAATCAAAAGTGATCTATCCTCCAGTTGATGTTTCAAGCTTTACAATGAAGAAGGAAAAGTCAGATTTTTATATGACTGCTTCCAGAATGGTTCCATATAAGAAAATAGATATCATTGTTGAGGCTTTTACAAAAATGCCAGATAAAGAACTTATTGTAATTGGTGACGGTCCTGATTTTGACAAAATTAAACAAAAAGCTGGAAATAATATTAAGTTATTAGGATACCAATCCTTTGATATACTTAAGGAGCACATGCAAAATGCAAAGGCATTTGTATTTGCGGCTGAAGAGGATTTTGGTATTACTCCAGTAGAAGCTCAAGCTTGTGGAACACCTGTAATTGCATACGGAAAAGGCGGAGCTTTGGAAACGGTAATTAGTAAGGATACAAATCCAACTGGAATACATTTTTATGAACAGACAGCAGATAGTATTATAGATGCTGTTAATCAGTTTGAGAAAAATCAACAAAATTTCAAACCTGAAAACTGTCGACAAAATGCGTTAAAATTCTCTGAGGAACGTTTTAAAGAGGAAATAAAGGCATTAGTTGAGTCAGAATATAGTAAAAAACTAAAAAAATAATAGTTATAGCATATAAGTCGAAGCCCACTAGTTTTCATAGATATTGTTTATTATGGAGGGGAATTAATTGAATATTTCAGTTGTAGGAACAGGATATGTTGGTCTTGTAACGGGTGTATGTCTCTCTGAAATCGGACATGAAGTTATTTGTATTGATAATGATATGGCAAAAGTTGAAAAAATGAGACAAGGTGTTTCACCAATATATGAACCAGGCCTAGATGAATTGATGAAAAAAAATATTGAAAACGGCAGACTATGTTTTACCAATGATTACGCATTAGGATATAAGGATGCAGATGTAATCATTATTGCGGTTGGAACTCCACAGCTTCCAGATGGATCCGCTAACCTTACTTATATTGAAGCTGTATCAAAATCTATAGCTGAGCATATTGATCATAATGTAATTGTAGTAACCAAGAGTACAGTTCCAGTAGGTACGAATGATTTTGTTAAGAAAATGATTTTAAATAACCTTAAGCATAATGTGGAAATTAATATCGCATCTAACCCAGAATTCTTAAGAGAAGGATCTGCAATTCATGATACTTTCCATGGAGATAGAATTGTTATCGGTACAGAAAATCGATATACAGCTGATATCCTAGAACAAGTTTATACTCCATTTGGGATTCCAATCTTTAAAACCGATGTTCATAGTTCTGAAATGATAAAATATGCGGCAAATGCGTTTTTAGCAACTAAAATTAGTTTTATCAATGAAATATCTAATATATGTGAAAAGCTTGGCGCAAATGTTGAAGATGTTGCCGCCGGTATGGGGATGGATTTTCGCATTGGACGAGCTTTCTTAAATGCAGGTATTGGGTATGGAGGATCATGTTTCCCGAAAGACACCCATGCATTAGTACAAATTGCAGGTGGAGTAGAGCATGACTTCCACTTGTTAAAGTCTGTTATTGAAGTAAATAATAATCAGCAAAGCATGCTTGTTGAGAAGGTAGAAACAAGATTAGGATCATTAGAAAACAAAACAATTGCTTTATTGGGATTAGCATTTAAACCAAATACAGATGATATGAGAGAAGCAGCATCTATTGTTTTAGCGGAAAAGTTTGTGAAATTAGGAGCAAACGTTATTGCTTATGATCCAATTGCTGTAAATAATGCGAAACAACACCTTCCTAAAGAAGTAAATTATGCTTTAACTTATGAGGATGCGATAAAAGGTGCAGATGTGGCAATCATAGTTACAGAGTGGGATGAATTCAAAGAAATGGATCTAACAAAGGTTAAAAACCTGCTTAACGAGCCAATTTTATTTGATGGTAGAAATTGTTTTACATTAGAACAAGCCAAATCAGCTGGAATAGAGTATCATTCAATCGGCCGTCCCTCTGTTTTATTAGAGAAGGAATTAGTACAAAACTAATAAGAAAAGGTCTAGTAGGTAATTCTACAAGACCTTTTACTTTGAGGAGGAATAATATGAAACTAGTATTATTATCAGGTGGTTCCGGAACAAGACTTTGGCCATTGTCAAATGATGCAAGATCAAAACAATTTTTAAAGGTTTTACCTAACAACGAAAACGAAATACAGTCAATGGTTCAAAGAGTTTGGGGCCAATTAGATAAATTAGGTTTAACACAATCAGCTGTTATAGCAACAAGTAAGACACAAGTAGAAATGATTCAAAGTCAAATTGGAAAAGATGTATCCATTATTGTGGAACCGGAGAGAAGAGATACCTTTCCTGCAATAGCTTTAGCTGCATCTTATTTATATTCACAAGAAAATACGGCACGAGATGAAGTTGTTGGTGTTTTACCAGTTGATCCGTTTGTAGAAGATAAATTTTTTGCAAGATTAATAGATTTAGCGGATGTTTTAAAATCTTCTAATGCAGAATTGGCATTAATGGGAGTACAACCAACATTCCCATCTGAAAAGTATGGATACATTGTTCCCGATGTAGAGGGGTCTTCTGCAGATATGGTAAAGGTAAGCCACTTTAAAGAGAAACCAAAAACAGAAGAGGCAAAATTGTTATTAGAGCAGCAAGCATTATGGAACTGTGGTGTATTTGCTTTTAAATTAGATAAAGTTATTTCAATATTAGAGGAAAAAGGCCTGCCAACAAATTATGAGGAACTTTCTTCAAATTACTCTCTATTGCCTAAAATCAGCTTTGATTATGAAGTAGTAGAGAAAACAAAAGAAATTGTGGCCATTCCTTATGATGGCGGATGGAAAGACCTAGGGACATGGAATACCTTAACAGAAGAGATGGGTACAAATATTTTAGGAAAAGCTAATGCAAGTCACGATTCAAAAAATACCCATATTATAAATGAATTAGATATTCCAGTTTCTGTACTTGGTTTATCCAATATTATTGTGGCTGCTAGTCCGGATGGTATTCTAGTAACGGACAAGGATGCAAGCCCTCGTGTGAAAGAATTAGTTGGAAATCTAGATCAACGTCCAATGTATGAGGAGAGACGTTGGGGTTGGTACCGAGTTCTTGAGCATACGAAATATGATGATCAGACAGAAGTTTTAACGAAGCGTATCAATATTTCTGCAGGCAAGAATCTGAGCTACCAATTTCATAATCATCGCCGGGAAGTATGGACAATTGTAAAAGGCGAGGGAGTTCTTCTTTTAAACGGTGAATTCCGTGTCATTAGGCCCGGAGATGTAGTAGAGATCCCTGTAGGAGTAAATCATGCGGTTAAGGCTGTTACAGACTTGGAGTTTATTGAAGTACAGACAGGAAGACAATTAGTTGAGGAAGACAATCATCGTTTACTCCTAACTTGGGAGGAAATTGAGCAAGAGGCATATGCATTAAGCATTAAGTAGATAGGCGGATAGCATATCCGTGTTTAAACTATAGTATGTAAAACATGAGGTGAAAGAATGGCAAGGATAAAGATTCTTGTAACAGGTGGAGCAGGTTTCATTGGGGGGAACTTTGTTCAATATATGGTGAATAAATATCCACAATATGATATTTATAACCTTGATTTATTAACTTATGCCGGTGACTTAACCAAACATCGTGATATTGAAAATAATGATAACTACCACTTTGTTAAGGTAGACATTGCGAATCGTGAACAAATTATCACTCTTTTTGAAAAAGTAAAGTTTGACTATGTTGCTCACTTCGCCGCGGAGAGCCACGTGGATCGTTCAATTACAGATCCAGAAATCTTTGTTCGTACCAATGTTTTAGGTACACAAGTACTACTGGATGCGGCTAGAAAGGTTGGGGTTAAAAAGTTTGTTCATGTCTCAACAGATGAAGTTTATGGTGAACTAGATTTTGATCCAACCACATTTTTTACTGAAGAAACACCTTTACAACCAAATAGCCCTTATAGTGCAAGTAAGGCATCATCCGATTTATTGGTACGTGCTTATCATGAGACATATGGTCTACCTATTAATATAACTCGATGCTCTAATAATTATGGACCATTCCATTTTCCAGAGAAGTTAATTCCCTTAACAATTTCCCGAATCTTAAATGATGAAAAGGTACCTGTATATGGAGATGGCAAAAACATTCGTGATTGGCTTCATGTTCTTGATCATTGTGCAGCTATTGATTTAGTATTGCATGAAGGGATCAGTGGGGAAGTATATAATGTAGGCGGTCATAATGAGCGGACGAATTTAGAAGTTGTTAAAACAATTATTAACACTTTAGGTAAATCGGAAGACTTGATTGAGTTTGTAACGGATCGTTTAGGCCATGATAAACGTTATGCGATAGATCCAACAAAATTGGAGAAGTTAGGCTGGAAGCCTACTTTTACTTTTGAAACAGGAATTGCCCAAACCATTTCATGGTACCTCGATAATAAATGGTGGTGGGAACAAATTATTAGTGGGGAATATCAGCAATACTTTAAAAAGCAATATTCAATAATTGCTGACTAATTGGTCAATGTCCCGTATTGCAAATTTTGGATACGGGATTGTTTTTTACATAAAATAAATTCATAAATCATCTAAGAATAGGAGAGACGCAATATTGAGTTGGGAAAAAACTGTAGAAAAATGGTTATCATTTAGACCATTAGATAAGGAATTACGAGATAAATTAGTAGAAATACAAGAAAATAAAAAAATCTTAGAGGATAGTTTTTATAAACACTTAGAGTTTGGTACTGGTGGATTACGAGGTGAATTAGGTCCTGGGATTAATCGCTTAAATATCTATACGATTCGTAGGGCTGCCGAGGGGCTTGCCCGATATATTGTGGAACAAGGGGAAGAGGTTAAAAAGCGTGGTGTTGTTATTGCTTACGACTCCCGACATAAGTCACCGGAGTTTGCCTTAGAAGTAGCAAAAACAGTAGGTATGTATGGGATAAAGGCCTATTTATTTGATGAGCTTCGCCCAACACCAGTATTGTCCTTTGCTGTAAGGTATTTAAATTGTTTTTCAGGAGTTGTTATTACAGCGAGCCATAATCCACCAGAATACAATGGTTTTAAGGTATATGGTGAAGATGGCGGCCAGATTCCTCCCGAAGCTGCTGATACAATTATTCGTTATATCAATGCCGTAAAAGATGAGTTAACTGTTCAGGTAACAGAAGAGAAACAACTATTGTCCAGCAAGTTATTAGCCTATGTAGGCGAGGAGATTGATAATGCATATGTAGATAAATTAAAAACGCTTCAATTAAACCCAGAATTAGTTGGAAAGGTCGCTAAAGAGTTAAAAATAGTTTATTCTCCGTTACATGGTACTGGTAATAAACCAGTTCGTGCAGGATTGAAGGCATTTGGCTTTGAAAATGTTACAGTAGTTGAAGAACAAGAACTACCAGATGCAAATTTCTCTACCGTACAATCTCCAAACCCAGAAGAACATGCAGCATTTGAAATGGCTATCCAATATGGAGAGAAAATCAATGCCGATATTCTAATGGCCACTGATCCTGATGCAGATCGTTTGGGTGTGGCTGTTAAGAATAGTGAAGGTAAGTATGTCATCTTAACAGGTAATCAAATGGGAGCATTAATGCTTGAATATTTATTATCACAAAAACAAGCAAGAGGGATATTGCCTAAACATGGTGTAGTAATTAAAACAATTGTTACCTCGGAAATTGGTCGAGCAATTGCTGAACACTATAATGTAAAAGCAATGGATACACTAACGGGATTTAAATTCATTGGTGAAAAAATCAATGAATTCGAACAAACCGGCCAGTATCATTTTCTGTTTGGATATGAAGAGAGTTATGGCTATTTGCTTGGTGATTTCGTACGTGATAAAGACGCTGTTCAATCAGCTATTTTTGCCACTGAAGCAGCAGCTTATTATAAAGAAAACGGTATGTCAATGTATGAAGGATTATTAGCTATTTTTGAAAAGTATGGTTATTATCAAGAATCCCTTCAATCTATAACACTAAAAGGAAAAGATGGTGCTGAAAAGATTGCTGGTTTGATGGAAACATTTAGAAGGGAAAAATTGAAAGAATTGGCAGGACTTGAAGTAGCTGCGATTGAAGATTATTCAACATCCATTCGGATCGAAAACGGTTTTGAAAGTCAAATTAGCTTGCCGCGTTCTAATGTTATAAAATATTATTTGGCCGATGGCTCTTGGTTTTGTCTTCGTCCTTCAGGAACAGAACCGAAAGCGAAGTTTTATTTTGGAGTAAAAGACGATTCATTAGTGAAAAGCCAAGAAAGGTTATTAATGATCCAACAAGCAGTAATGAATTTAGTAAATCGAATACTAGAAGAGATGAAATAACGAAAACCCCCTTATCCAGTTGATAAGGGGGTTTTCGTATCCGGGACTAAGTTTTAAACAGTGTAGTTAATATAGGCCTCTGAAGCATTTTTATTTGGTATTATTTGTGCAGGGTTGCCTGTTACAACTGAATTATCGGGGACATCTCGATTTACTAATGTATTGGGAGCTATTACAACATTATTCCCCACTTTTATATTTCCTACTATTACAGCATTTGGTCCTATCCAAACGCCATTTCCAATTGTAGGGCACCCCTTATACTTTCCTCTTGGATTATAACCTAATAGCGCTCCTTTTAAGATATTTACATTATCTCCAATAATCGCTCTTGGATTAATTGTAATAGCACCTATATGTCCAATATAGAAGCCCTTGCCAATAACCGTTTCCGGAGGAATTTCTAACCCAAACTTGTACTGATAATGCTGCAGGATTAATTTATATAATCTATAAAGAAGCTTATTTTTAGATTTAAAATAATTACATTTTCTAAAAATATATAAATACTTAAAACCTGGATTTTTAATAAGGTTAATTAACTTTGCTTTTCTACCTTTACCGCCATAAATTCTATAAAGATCAGCGTTAATGAGTTCTTTTAAATCATTTTTGTCCATACAATTCTCCTCTAGAAATTTCACACTAGTATAAAATCATGCCTTCCCCTTATTACTAAACGTAATAAGCAATGTTAAAAGAGAAAATGCCCAGAATGTGGTTACTGTTCCCCATCCTATTCCTTCGAAGAAAAAGAAATCAATCGATATAAAAATAAAACATAAAGCAGCTAATTCCGATAACCAATATTTCTTAGTAAAAAATAATCTATAAATACTAATCAATAGAAATACCACATAGGTGAGGATAGAAATCATCCCCAATTCAAAGAAGAAGGTAAGATACATGTTATCTGTTGTGGTAAAGTTTTCTATAACAACCATATTAAATAACATAAAATCCCCAACTGATCCTAATCCATTTCCAAAAACAAGTTGGAACACACCACTCGAAAACATATGGTTAATGATAAGATCAAATGTTCCTAAGCGTTGTAATGTGGAAATATCTGTTGAGTTTTTGCTTAATGAATCCCCAAATCTAGTTATGATATCGGTTAATATTTGTTCAAAATTAAAGATCAAAAATCCTAATATAATTAGGATAAATATTGAAATGAAATAATATCGGAAGATTTTTTTTATGGTAAGTTCTACTTTATAATTCATTATTTTTGTTACTTTGAAATTCCTTATTCCATAAAGAACTAACACAATGACTAGTGTAATCCATGCACTCCTCGATTGTGTAGCAAATAAATTTACTAACGCAATGAGTTGTAGTATATACTTAATATACTTGTACTTGCTATTGATCACATAAATATTACAAATAAATAAAACGGAAAAGAATAACGCACTAATGATTGGATGTCCAAATACTGATATTACCCTAAATGCATCTGTGCCATATGCCCAATATTGGTATGAATCAATTTTTTCAGTGAAAAACCTCACTAAAAGTGGTCTGTGAAAAATAACTTGATATAAGTTAATGACTGAGAGAACATTCATTAAAAACGCAAATTGAAAAAAGAATTGTTCCCCATATTTATTGCCGTATTTATAATACTGAACTAGTCCATAGATTAAAATAACATATATAGGTGAATAATTTTTTACCAATACCTTAAGTTCATTTAAAGAAATAGAACTTAGGAAGAGCAACAAAAATAAGACAATACATGTACCCATTAATAATTTATTCACTCTAATATTTTCTTTAAATTTCTTATTATTTTGGAATAAATCCCAAAATAAAAGACCCAAAATAATTACATACAATATATAATGAAATATCTCCCCATAAATATAAGTACTCATTATAAAGGATATAAATAAAATAACTATTATATTGATTTTAGGTAAATTTAATTCTGAATTTACTGTATTCATTATTTACTCCTTATTCTATTTTCCAATAGTAAAATGGAATCACAATTACGATAATAACATATATTTCTTACCTTTTGGTCAATTTTTTAGAACCAATTACATCCTTTATTTGTCAACAGCACCAGTTAGAACAATTATTAAATGTATAGAAATATTTCTATATATGAAGTATACTTAATTTTTCTATGAATTAAGTACTGACAGCAGGGGTTGAGGGGTAAATTGAAAGATTTAAGAATACTATTAGGTAGTATAATTGCAATTACTTTGCTTGTAATTGGATTTATAATTGGTGTTAAAAAAGATTCTAAAACATCTGAAACTAATTCGACTATCATAGAAGAAAATGAAATAGAGAAGTATAATTTGTTTAAGACGACACTCCCGAATAATATGGGTGTTAATATACACTTTACTGGTAATCCTTTAGATATTGATATGATAAGCGATGCTGGCTTTAAAATTGTACGGATGGACCTCTTTTGGAATAGCGTAGAAAAAGCTAGGGGTAAATATGATTTTAAGAGTTCAGGGTATGATTTATTAACGAATGCATTAGTAGAGGAAGGTATCCGTCCATATTACATACTGAACTACAGTAATTCAATTTACGAAGAAAAAAGGTCTATTGTAACGAAAAAAGGACAAGATGCATTTGTAAAATATGCGGGAAAAGCAGCAGACAGATATAAAAACAAAGGAATCATTTGGGAAATATGGAATGAACCGAATCTTCCTCGTTATTGGGAAACAAGGCCTAATTTTGATGAATATTCCTCATTAGTAAAAAGGGTATCTAAAGAAATAAAAGAAAAAGATCCAAGTGGTATTGTTGTAGCACCAGCACTTTCGGGAATGAATACTGATAGTTTAAAATGGCTAGAGGAGATTATTAAAAGAGGAATATTAGACTATATTGATGCAATTTCTGTTCATCCTTACCGTGGAAGTAACCCAGAAACAGTTGCAAATGACTACCAATCTCTAAGAGTTCTAATAAATAAATATAGTAAAAAAGAAATTCCCATTATATCAGGTGAATGGGGATATTCAACAGCGAAAGGCTGGTTCGGTGAATCCTTAAGTGAGCATCAACAAGCGGAATATCTTGTTAGGATGTTTATGGTTAATACCTTATATGATATCCCTATAAGTATTTGGTATGATTGGAAAAACGATGGCACGGAACCTAATAATGGTGAGCATAACTTTGGCATAAGACAAAACAACGTCAAGATACCAAAGGATGCCTACTTGGCAATGAATAATTTAACCAATATTTTGTCAGGACATACATTAATCAAGAGGGTTGATGTTGGAGACCCAAATGATTATGTCCTAGAATATGTTAATGGGGAAGGAATTACAGTAATTGTTTTCTGGACAACAGGAAATAGTCAAAGAATTACATTACCCGATAAAAATTATAAAGGTAAACTCATATCAATGTATGGAAAAAATATTGGTGAGATGAATAATAAAAACAGCGAAATAATTGAAATTACTAGTAGTCCCAAGTATCTAATCGTTGAGTAAAAAATATAATCAGCCCGAGTATAGATAAAAAATCCGATGTTAGTTCATCGGATTTTTTGTCTATACAATTATTTCATATTCATATGTAATCTATTTCTATTCACCTAGGTATAATTAATTTATAAAATTGATGATAAGTTTTAACCACCCAATAAACGCAATCCATAAAGGAATGCTAATTGAAGTACCCCATAAAAAACCTAAATTGAAATTCCCTTGTTCACTCATGGATTTTCACTCCCAACTTAGTGTTAGAGTCTTTTTAATACTGTTTAATACACTATAATTGAAACCGTTTACAAATACAATGGTATTAAATTACCATTAGCAACTTGCTAATGAAAAGATAATTTATAATATTGATTAATGTAGCATAAAAGGAGGAAAAAAGAACAAGATACCTGTCATATTGGTAACTAAAGATTTCGACACTCTTTTCGAGGCAGTGCCTAAACATAAAACAACTGATCAGACATTATCCAATCAGTTGTTTCTTTATTGCAATTCTAATTGAGCTTTTAGTTCGCTTTGTACACGTTGCTTTTCTTCTGCAGAAACAATTCCATAATAGACACCATTAATTTTTGTTCCCTGGGACTTGATTTCCATTTGTTGAATGTTATTTCCTGCAGTTTTGTAATTACTTTGAATATCAATCATCTGATCGAAGGTTAAATTCGTTTTTACATTGTTTCCTAGTGCAGTGAAAATGTTTGAGAAATTCGTTAAGCTTGATAAGCTTGCGCCTTCTTTAATGACGGCTTGGATGATCTGACGTTGTCTCAATTGACGGCCGAAGTCTCCTCTTGGATCCTCATATCTCATGCGTGAGTATTTTAGAGCTTTTTCTCCGTTTAATTGTAGCTCACCTTTTGTAAAGTGAACTCCTTCATAGGTAAAATCAAGATCGTTATTAACGGTTACACCACCAACAGCGTTTACAATGTCTTTAAAACCTTCCATATTAATTTGTACATAATAATCAATTGGAATATCGAGGAAGTTCTCAACTGTATCCATTGACATGGCTACTCCACCGAAGGCATATGCATGATTAATCTTATCTTCAATCCCTTTTCCGATAATTTCAGTGCGAGTATCACGTGGTATGCTTAACATTTTTACCGAATTGTTGTTAGGATTTACGGTTAAAACGATGATAGAATCCGAACGGCCGCGGTCACCTTGGCGTTCATCGACACCTAACATTAGAACGGAAAATGGTTCTTTCTTTTCCAATGCAACCGGTTCAGGGCGCTTTTCAGATTGCTTTCTCTCAACCGGCTGGTGCATCGTATCAACAGCATTGGTTAGAGATTTATATACAGTGAAACCATAAACTCCAACGGCCACTAATAATAACAATAGAACAATTCCAGTGACTTTAAGCCACGTCCTTTTCTTTTTCTTCTTTTGAGATCTCATTGGTAATGTCCTCCAAAAATATACAAAATTCTACATCTAGATTATAGAATATCAAAAAAAATAGAAAGTAGATAGAATTAAATTATGGTATTAGTCAATTAAAAGAAAAAGCCCTATGAAATTCATAGGGCAAAAGTAAAATTAACTTTCAGTTAAAAAATAGGTGTTTGCTATTTCTTGAATTTGCTGCTGATCTAAGACAATTTGTGAATTTCTTGCTTTAAGAATGTCATCATAAAGGGACTGACCGGTTCCAACTAACTGATGATAGGTTAGTTGGGTGTCTGGGTTAAAATCTTTCCCAGCGAGTCCGAGACTAAGCATATCCGATGTAGTCATATTCGTATCAACAATAAACTCAGGGATTGAGTCAACTAAATCTGGTAAATTACCGATGTTTTTCGGAGATAGAGCTTTCTTAGCGATTCCTTTTAATGCTTCAACTTGCAGCTGCTGACGTCCATACTCTCCATTTTTAAGGGAATAACGTTCATGAACAATCTCTGTTACCATTTTCCCGTTAAAAGAGTGAACGCCGGCTGTGATAATTTTATTATTATTTTCCGGATACCATGGATGTGTTAGTTTTACATCAAAAGGCACATTCATTTTAATACCGTCCACTGCATCAACCAAGGACTGAAAGCCTGTATAGTTTGTTTGGACATAATAATTAATTGGTACCCCCATTAATTCCCCAACTGATTTTACAGTAGCCTCTATTCCTTCTTTTGTGCCTTTTTTAGCCTGCATGATATATTGAACACTTGTTAATTTTGTATATCCATACCCATCTAGATGCACACGTGTATCACGCGGGATACTGACTGCATGATATTCATTTTTGTTAAGATCAACATGTATCAGGATCATCGAGTCGGAATGGCCAACCTTTTGTCCTTTCCTTTGGTCAGAACCGATTAATAAGATATTAAAGACAGGATCCGTAATTTCCATTACCTGTTCCAGTTCTGTTGTTTCTGTTTCTTCATTATTATTGCCGTCGCTTACAACAGGAACCGATGAAAAGTGTTTCTCTGGTTGAAGTTGATAATATTCATATCCTAAAAAAGCCACAGTGGCTATTATTAATCCTAAAACACTAAAACCGGCAATTTTCCATTTTCGTTTGTTCTTCGCTTTCATATTTCCCTCCATTGAACATAGTTCATATTAACTATAAGTTAGAAGATAGCTATTGATTTATTTTACTATTGTTGGAAATAGGTATCAATATATAATCTTTGGAAAACAAAATATATTTCGAAATATGTAGAAAAAGGGCATAAGAAAATAAATCCATTTACCCAATACCCCTTCAAATTTACTAAAAAAAGGTGTTTAATAGATTAAGTGAGTTAGATTTTGACAAATAATCTAAAAAAATGACAATTTGTGATATAATACCTAATGTTTTATAAGTATTTTATAGGAGGACAACATGGAAGAAACAATTGATTTAAGGGAGATACTGCAAACCCTAAAAAAACGTTTATATTTAATTTTGGCTATTACACTATTAGCTGGTACTGCAAGTGGTCTAATCAGCTATTTTTATTTAACACCCATATTTCAATCCTCAACTAAGCTATTAATTAACCAAACCAAAGATGATCAATCCACAGTGAATTCCAGCGAAATACAGGTTCAAGCAAACCTACAGTTAATAGACACCTATAACGAAATCATAAAAAGTTCACGGATACTGGATAAAGTAGCAGAAAAACTTAATTCAGGCATAACAGCTGAACAGTTGAATGACCAAATTACGATTGCAAAATCGGAGAACTCACAGGTGGTAACGATTATTGTTAAAGACCCAAGTGCAACACAAGCAGCTGAAATTGCTGATACAACAGCTGAAGTCTTCCAAACAGAAATTGTTAAAATTATGAAAGTAGATAACGTAAATATTCTCGATAGTTCGAAAGTAAATGATTCGCCAGTCGAACCGAATCCACTAATGAATATTGCCATTGCATTAGTTGTCGGATTAATGGCGGGTGTGTTCTTGGCATTCTTACTTGAATATTTTGATAGGACTTTAAAAAATGAGCAGGATATAGAAAGAGAATTAGGACTTCCAATCCTAGGTAATATTGCCATCATAGACGATGTGAAATTGGAACAAATGAAAGAGCGAAGAGCAAGAAGGAGTTCAAAAGCGAGGGGTGAAAACATTGGCTCTTAAGAGTAAGAAGAAAAAAACTTCTGGTGATAATAGTAGAAAGCTTGTAGCTAGTTTTGACCCTAAATCACCAATTGCAGAACAATATCGGACAATAAGAACAAACATTCAATACTCATCTGTTGATGAAGAACTAAAAGCGATTATGGTTACATCTACTGGTCCTGCAGAGGGGAAATCAACAACAGTAGCCAATCTTGCTGTGGTGTTTGCTCAACAAGGTAAAAAAGTTCTGATTGTCGATGCCGACCTTCGCAGACCAACAGTACATTATACATTTAATAGAAATAACATCTATGGATTTACTACAGTTTTAACAAAGCAAACTACGCTGCTGAATGCCGTTGAGGCAACAGATGAAGAAAATCTGTATATCTTAACAAGCGGTCCAATACCTCCTAACCCTGCGGAACTATTAAGTTCAAAATCGATGGAACAGTTTATTGAAGAGGCAAAGCAGGAATTTGATATAGTTCTATTTGATTCCCCGCCTTTACTAGCAGTTGCTGATCCGCAAATTCTTGCCAATCAATGTGATGGATCAATTCTAGTTGTTTTCAGTGGCAGAACGGAGATTGATCAAGCAAAAAAAGCCAAGGAATTACTTGAGAATGCACAAGGTAAACTCCTTGGGGTTGTTCTTAACCATCAAGAAATAGCAAAAGACAACTACTATTATTATTATGGGTCTAAGAGATAGTTAACATTTTATCAACGAGGCAACCTTGTCCCATTTTACTGGGACAAGGTGCATGCCCTCTCTTGGTAAGGTAAGGGATGGATGCAAAGGATTGTTAGTAAAAAAAAATATAAATATCTAATGAAAGAACTTGTGCTTTTTCTCACATTTGTTTTCATTAGATATTTATTTTTTGCCAGCTGTGCAGGGGAAAAGAGTTAGATAGAGAAAAGGGGGAAAAGTTGGGTGACATATGGAAAGAGATTAACCGTACTTGCGGTATTAGATTCAGTAATTGTATTAACTGCGATATACATAAGTATTTTTACACTACATCCTGATTTGCAAATTATAAAAAGTCCATTTATCTTAGGAACCGCCGTTACACTATTAATCTGCCATCATGTATTGGCTTCACTTTATCATCTATATAATAAGGCCTGGCAATACGCGAGTGTTGGAGAATTAATGGCAATTGTTAAAGCAGTAACCTTCTCCATTCTTATGACCGCAGCTATGCAACAGATTGTGTTTGGCAACATAAATTTTAGAGCGTTAATGATTACGTGGATGCTGCATGTATTATTTATCGGTGGATCAAGGTTTTCGTGGAGGATGTTCCGTGATAATTACATAAGTAAACAAAAGAATATCAAAAGAACATTAATCATTGGTGCGGGTTCTGGTGGTACAATGGTCGCTCGCCAATTGCTACATAATCCTGATATTGATTTAAAACCAGTAGCATTTATTGATGATGACCCAACGAAACAAAAACTAGACATTCTCGGCGTACCAGTTGTTGGGGACTCTAGCTATATTACCACTGCGGTTGAAAGATACCAGGTGGAAAACATCGTGATTGCGATTCCGTCGTTAAGTCAAAAAGAAATTAGCCGCATATTCGATGAGTGTGTAAAAACAAAAGCAAAGACGCAAATCATTCCCAAACTTGAGGACTTAATGACAGGAAAAGTGTCAGTCAATCAATTCCGTGAAGTAGAGGTGGAGGATTTATTAGGCAGGGAACCAGTTGTGTTAGATATTGATAGTATCTCTGAATACGTATCTAGCAAAACGGTTCTGATTACAGGTGCCGGAGGTTCAATTGGTTCAGAAATCTGCAGGCAAATTTGTAAATTTAATCCTAGAAAAATTGTTTTGGTAGGACATGGTGAAAACAGTATCTATCAAATCGATATGGAGTTACGAAAAATATATCAAAATCAAATTGAGATTATTCCAGTAATAGGTGATATTCAAGATCGGACAAGAATGTTTGAGGTAATAGAGGAACACCGACCATTTGTTGTCTATCATGCTGCAGCACATAAACATGTTCCTTTAATGGAATATAATCCAAGAGAAGCAGTCAAAAATAATATTTTTGGAACAAAAAATGTAGCAGAGGCTGCTGAAACCTTTGGTGTTAACACGTTTGTTCTTATTTCTTCTGATAAGGCAGTAAATCCACCAAATGTAATGGGAGCTACAAAGCGCTTTGCTGAGATTGTTATTCAAAGCTTAGCTCAAACAAGCAGCACCAAATTTGTAGCTGTTCGATTTGGAAATGTACTTGGTAGCCGCGGAAGTGTTATACCTTTATTCAAAAAACAAATTCAGGCTGGTGGGCCAGTAACTGTTACTCATCCTGATATGACACGCTATTTTATGACTATACCAGAGGCTTCAAGATTAGTTATTCAATCTGGTGCGCTTGCGCGTGGTGGAGAGATCTTTGTATTAGATATGGGAGAGCCTGTGAAAATAGTTGATTTGGCTAGAAACTTAATCAAATTATCAGGATTTACAGAGGAGGAAATTGGGATTCACTTTGGGGGGTTACGTCCTGGTGAAAAGATGTATGAGGAATTACTTAATGAAGGTGAAATACATTCAGAACAAATTTTTCCTAAAATACATATTGGAAAGGCAAAAGTAATGGATGTAGCAGTTGTAAGTGCATTAATAAATAGATTATTAAAATTGTCTGATGAGGAAATGCACGATACATTAATCGGTGTTGCAAATAACAAAATTGATACCACCTCTTTAATGTTTATTGCAAATTAATTCCTCTTCGTTAGCGTAATGCTTCAGGAATAGAAGATATCATTATCGTAACTGGTAAAGGGAAGCGTGCAATTGAAGATCATTTTGATTTTGTGCCAGAGTTAGAACAAGTCTTATGAGAAAGGAAAGTTAGATCAATTGGAAAAAGTTCAATACTCTACTAACTTGGCAGATATTCATTACATACGTCAAAAAGAACCAAAAGATTTAGTTAATGTAGTATGGTGTGCGAGTAATTTTATTGGTGACGAAACTTTTTCATTCCTTTTGGTGGATTATATTGTTCAAAGTGATATTCCGTGTTAAGACAATTAATTAATATATATGAGGAAACTCATTCTTACGTAGTTGGGGTCCAATTTGTAATCAATGAGGAAACACATCGATATTGAATAATTACCCTTTCTACTCTGGTAGGAAGACGTTATCTGGTTAATCATTCTGTTGAAAAAACAAAACCAGGCACAGTGCTTTCGAATTTAGCGATTATGGGAATGTATATTCTTACACCCGAAATATTTATGTTTTTATAGCAACGCATAACTAGTGCTGGTGTGAAATTCAGTTAACAGATGCAATTCAAAAATTAAACTAAATTTAGCGTTTTTTTGCATATGATTTTGAAGGTAAACGTTTGATGTTGGAGAGAAATTTGGTTTTGTGAAAACAACGATTGAGTTTTGCTCTACAAGATCAAGAGATTTGTTCTGACCTACTTACTTATCATAATAAGCTAAGTGAATTAGAAAAATGAGTTACTATGAGCCTGTCCCATAGTTACCTTTTTTATGTGCAGGTGCTTTATTTAGTTTTGGTTTATTAATAGATTAGGGAGTGGAATGTACATGCTCCAATTAAATACTAATTTAATAAAATATTTATTAAGGAGCTTATAGAGATGTATTTAAAGGTAAAAAGATTGATAGATATTATCCTTTCCTTAATAGGATTAGTCCTTTTATCTCCAGTATTTTGTATTCTTATCTTAGCTATTAAATTTGATTCAAAAGGACCGATACTGTTCAAACAAAAACGTATCGGGATTAATAAAACGCACTTTAATATATTAAAGTTTCGAACCATGAGTATAGATACCCCAACAGACACACCAACGCACCTTTTGAATGACCCTCAAAAATATATTACAAATTTAGGCAAATTTTTAAGAAAATCTTCTTTAGATGAATTGCCACAGATTTGGAATATTTTAGTTGGAGATATGAGCATTATTGGCCCAAGACCAGCTCTGTGGAATCAGTATGATTTAATAGCTGAAAGAGACAAGTATGGTGCTAATGAAATATTACCTGGTCTTACTGGGTGGGCACAGATTCATGGGAGAGATGAACTTCCTATCGAAGTAAAAGCAAAAATGGATGGGGAGTATGTTAAAAAGATTAGCTTTATGCTGGATGTAAAATGTTTCTTTTGCACCATTGTGAGAGTTTTTAATAGTGATGGAGTTGTTGAAGGTAGATCCGATGTTAATGAGGAAGTTTCAAACAAGGAGATTTCTTCAAAATGAAAAAAATATTAATAACAGGTTTGAATAGTTATGTTGGTACAAGCTTAGTTAATTGGTTAGAAAATTATTCTGAAAAATATTATGTTGATTCTATAAGTGTAAGAGATGATTTATGGAGGCGAAAAAATTTTTCGGATTATGATGTTGTGTTCCATGTCGCTGGAATTGCTCATATTAAGGAAACAAGAAATAATGCAGAACTTTATTTTAAAGTAAATCGTAATTTGGTATTCGAAATAGCTAAGAAAGCGAAAAAGGAAGGGGTTAAACAATTTATATTTTTAAGCTCAATGAGTGTTTATGGAGTTGATAGCGGTGTTATTGAGGAAAATACTCCTCTTAATCCAAAAAGTAATTATGGTAGGTCAAAATTAGAGGCAGAGAACCTAATTACCTTATTAGGAGATGACGTTTTCAAAGTTGCAATCATTCGCCCTCCAATGATTTACGGAAAGGGGTGTAAGGGGAATTATCCCAGGTTAGCAAAACTCTCCCTGAAAGTTCGTTTATTTCCGAATATTAAAAATATACGAAGCATGATTTATATAGACAACTTGTGCGAGTTTATAAGATTACTGATAGACAGTGGTAACGGAGGACTGTTCTTTCCACAAAATACAGAGTATGTGTGTACCTCTTATATGGTTAGGTTAATTAATGAAGTGCATGGGAGGAAAATTCTAACAACTAGGCTTTTTAATCCTTTTTTAAAATTAATAAGAACAAATACATTTAATAAGGTTTTTGGTGATTTGGTATACGATAAAAAACTTTCTGAAGATATTACAAAACAAAAAATAAGTTTTATTAATTTTGAGGATACTATAAAGTTAACGGAGGAGTAGAGTGAAAAAAGTTATTATTTTATCTAATCATCATTCATACACATATAATTTCCGAAAAGAAATCATTCAAAAACTAATAGAAAAAAATTATAAAGTCTACCTAGTCCTCCCATATGGTGAAAAAGTTGAATTACTTAAAGAAATGGGTTGCGAATATATAGACTTACCTCTTGACAGACGTGGAATGAATCCAATAGCAGATTTTAAATTACTTTTAAGTTATTACCAAATTATTAAGAAGATTAAGCCAGATGTTGTACTTTCTTATACTATAAAACCAAATATATATGGGGGACTAGTATGTAGATTTAACACGGTCCCTTTGATTGCAAATGTCACGGGTTTAGGTACCGCTGTTGAAAGTAAAAGATTGGTACAGAAAATATTAATTCTTCTATATCGTTTAGCATTTAAAAAAATAAATTGTATCTTTTTTCAGAATAAAAGTAACAAACAATTCTTCGAGGGAAAGCGGATTGGGTCCGGAAAAGGTAAAATCATACCTGGTTCTGGAGTTAATTTAAATTACTATTCATTTCAAGAATATCCTAATGATAACGGTTTGATTAAATTACTTTTTATCGGAAGAATAATGAAGGATAAAGGAATAGAAGAATTAATAGAATCAGCGATTTCAATAAAAAAAGCTTATAAAAATGTTCAATTTGATGCAATTGGATTTTACGAAAATGATTATGAAACGAAAGCTAAGGAACTAAAAGAATTAGGTGTAATTAATTTTCTTGGCGTTAAAGATAATGTTCATGATTATATAAAAAAATGTAATGCAGTTATATTACCTTCGCACCATGAAGGGATGGCTAATGTTTTACTTGAGGCAGCTTCTACTGGACGCCCAGTTATCGCTTCAAATATTCCAGGGTGTAAAGAAACCTTTGATGAAGGAGTAAGTGGTTTGGGGTTTGAGGTAAAAAACTCCACTGCTTTAACTGATGTTTTAAATAAATTTATTAATCTACCTTATTATGAAAAGAAAGAAATGGGACTTGCTGCCCGAAAAAAAGTGGAAAGAGAGTTTGATAGAAATATAGTGGTTAACGCCTATATTAAAGAAATAGATAGAATAATAAATAAGGGGAATTAAAATGGATTTATATCAAAAGATTAAAAAACGGGAAGAAAAAATATCATTAATTGGATTGGGATATGTTGGCATGCCTATTGCTGTCGCTTTTGCTAAGAAAGTAGACGTAATTGGCTTTGATGTAAATAAAGTTAAAATTGATCTTTATAAAAGTGGAATAGATCCCACAAAAGAAGTAGGGGATGAGGTTATAAAAGAGTCTTCTGTCGACTTCACTTCAGATGAAGAAAGACTAAGAGAAGCAAGATTTCATATTGTTGCTGTTCCGACTCCGGTTAAAGAGGATCGCTCACCTGACTTAACACCTGTGGAATCTGCTAGTCGAACTCTTGGTAGAAATCTATCTAAAGGTTCAATAGTAGTTTTTGAATCTACTGTATATCCAGGTGTAACAGAAGAAATTTGTGTTCCAATTTTAGAAAAAGAATCAGGATTAAAGTGTGGAGTAGATTTTAAGGTCGGTTATTCTCCAGAAAGAATTAATCCTGGGGACCAAGAACATAGATTAGAAACAATCATTAAAGTAGTCGCAGGTATGGATAATGACACACTAGACATCGTTGCAAAGGTATATGAATTAGTTGTAGAAGTTGGAGTCTATAAAGCTGAGAGTATAAAAGTGGCTGAGGCTGCAAAGGTTATTGAGAATTCACAGCGGGATATAAATATTGCCTTTATGAATGAGCTATCAATTATTTTTAATAAAATGGGAATAGATACTAAAGCAGTACTTGAAGCGGCAGGAACGAAATGGAACTTCCTTAAATTTTCCCCAGGTTTGGTAGGGGGACACTGTATAGGGGTTGACCCCTACTATCTTACATACAAAGCAGAGCAAATGGGCTATTATTCTCAAGTAATTCTTTCAGGAAGAAAAATAAATGACGACATGGGAAAGTATGTTGCCGAAAACACTCTTAAAAAAATGATAAAGGCAAATAAACAAATAAATGGGTCTAAAGTAGCTATTTTTGGTGTTACCTTTAAAGAAAATTGTCCTGATGTTAGAAATACAAAAGTAGTAGATGTTATCAAAGAGTTAGAAGAATACGGTGTACAAGTCAAAGTTGTGGATCCTGTAGCAGACAAAGAAGATTTATGGCGAGAATTTAGAATTTATCCTTCCGAAATTGAAGAAATAAAAGAAATGGATGCAGTTATCTTTGCTGTTCCCCATGTTGAATTTAAAGCTATCCAACTAGAGGATGTAAAGAGAATGTATAGCACAAGAATAGCAACTACCCATTTGGAGGTAATGAAAGAGATTGCTGCAACATCTGAATTTCAAAAAGATGTTCAAAGAAATGATTGTGTTTTAATGGACATTAAGGGAATGTTTGATAGAAAAGAAGCAGAAAACGCTGGATTTATATATTGGAGGTTATAAAATGGGGTATAAACGACTAACGTTTCCAAAAAATGCAAAATTCTTAGTGACTGGTTCAGCAGGTTTTATTGGTTCGAATTTAGTTGAAGCAATACTTAATTTAGGTTATCAGGTTAGAGGACTTGATAACTTTTCAACTGGTAAAAAAGAGAATGTAGAAGAGTTTTTGGGAAATCCCAAATATGAATTTTTGGAAGGGGATATTCGGGATTTTGATACATGTATAAAAGTATGTGAGGGTGTAGATTTTGTCTTACACCAAGCAGCTTGGGGAAGCGTACCTAGAAGTATTGAGATGCCATTATTATATGAAGAAATTAATATAAAAGGCACTTTAAATATGATGGAAGCATCCCGTCAAACTAATGTAAAAAAATTTGTTTATGCCTCAAGTTCTTCTGTCTATGGGGACGAGCCAAACCTTCCAAAGATTGAAGGTAGAGAAGGCAATGTATTATCTCCCTATGCTTTAACTAAAAAAGTGAATGAGGAGTATGGAAAACTCTATTCAAATCTTTACGGTCTCGACACATATGGCTTACGCTATTTTAATGTATTTGGTAGAAGACAAAATCCTGACGGAGTATATGCAGCGGTTATACCAAAATTCATAAAGCAATTAATTAATAATGAGCAACCAATGATAAATGGGGATGGGAAGCAAAGTAGGGACTTTACTTATATTGAAAATGTTATTGAGGCTAATTTAAAGGCATGTAAAGCATCTCATGAAGCAGGAGGACAAGCCTACAACATAGCTTATGGAGGTAGGGAGTACCTAATCGATTTATATAATATTATTAGTAAGGCGTTAGGTAAAGAAATTGTTCCTAAGTTTGGGACTCAACGTCTTGGGGATATAAAACATAGTAATGCTGACATAAGCAAAGCAAAGAAATTTTTGGACTATGACCCTGAATGGGATTTTGAACAAGGAATCAAATATACAATAGATTCATACAAGAAGACTATTTTTGTTCATTCCAATTAACGAATAATACTTATTCTTATAAATTAGTTAATTTTTAAGTATTGATAATAAGAATGATTATTAAACATTGTAGAAAGAAGAAGGTTATTTAAAATGAATAACTCTACTGAAAATATAGTAAAAAAGGGATTCTTAAACAAAACTGTAATTTTTTTTATAATGTTATATTTTATTTTGAAGCCCTTTTACTTATGGGAAAGTGGGTTGCCACAGATTTCTGACTTAATTATTCTATTATCATTGATTATCTATTCAATAAAAAATAGATTTATCTTTAGGATAAACACTTATGATAAAACAATGATAACTATATCAATAATATTTTTAGTATATATTTCAATTATTAACATAGTATGGTTTTTTAATGGACTTAGAATTGGATTTTATAAAGTCTATGGTTTTTTATATTTTTAATATAATTATATTTATTTACTTCATTTTATTGATTAAAGAATATAATACTGTTTTATTTAAAAATATTTATATTGGTACAATAATATCTATTCTTCTACAATTTGTTTTATTTTATGGTTCAGGTGGTTTTCAAGGTATTAGAAATACAGGATCTTTTAATAATCCTAATCAATTAGGTTACTATGGACTAATATCATTTGGGCTAATGATATTACTAAGTCAAAGAATTAAGGTAAATATAAAAATATTTACACTTAGTGTATTTTCAGCAACTATATTAGCACTGTCGTCATTATCTAAAGCATCAATTTTATCTTTTTTAGGTACTGGTTTTTTCTATCTAATTTCGACTAATCAAAATAAAAAGTTAAAAAGGAATTTAATTGTTCTATTGATTTTTTTAAGTCTATCAATTTTATATATTAAGACTTATTATCCCAGTTTTATAACTGATAATTCTCTTTATACAGCTGTTCAAAATAGACTAAATGCAATTGGTAAAGACAACGATGACAACCTTAAGGGGCGAGGTTACGATAGAATTTTTGAATATCCTGAATATTGGATATTTGGAGCCGGTGAAGGTGGGTATTACAGATTTTATTTTAAACCAATGGAATTTCATTCTACATTGGGGAATTTGCAAGTTTCATATGGGATTATTGGTTTATTACTTTTTTGGAGTATATTATTTATGGTGTTAAAGAAGAATATGTACAAAAGTTGGTATATTATTATATTTATTTTAGTATATGGACTTACTCACAATGGTATTAGGAATTCTCTGTTTTGGATTTTATTATCTGTAATAGCTATGTCTACATTTAGACAAGACAATATAAAAATACAAAATAGTGGAGGTAAAAATGATTAATGTTAGCATCATTGTACCTTTATATAATGCAAAAGATTATCTGAGTGATTGTTTAGATAGTTTAATAAATCAATCATTGAATGAAATTGAAATAATTCTAGTTAATGATGGTTCAACTGATAACTCTTTAGAAATATGTTACGAATATAAAAATAAAGATAGTCGGATTATTGTTATTTCAACTAATAATCTAGGGCCCGCTGCAGCAAGAAATATTGGAATTGACAACGCAAGAGGAGAGTATATTGGATTTGTAGACTCTGATGATTGGGTTGACGAAAATATGTATTTGACATTATTCTCTAAAGCTAAAAAATTAGACCTAGATATTGTCAGTTGCAATTTTCTTAGAAAGTATAATGATAAAACTGTTAAAAATAAGAGTAATTTTAATAGTGGATTTTATAAATATGATGATATGAAAAGTTATATTCATTCTGAGCTAATATGTTCAGATAAACTTACAATTGATGTTCCGTTTAATATGGTAACAAAATTTTCAAGAAGTCTCTAGTAAAAGATAATAATATAAGATTTCAGAGGATTTAAAGACAAGTGAAGATAGAGTTTTTGCTACAAC
This sequence comes from Neobacillus sp. Marseille-Q6967, assembly GCF_946151075.1. GTDB lineage: Bacteria > Bacillota > Bacilli > Bacillales > Cytobacillaceae > Neobacillus. The sequence goes on from NZ_CAMGZB010000001.1 coordinate 1,378,957, forward strand.
ATGTATTTTTTATGCACAGTCATTTTATTATTTTAATGACTTTTATTACTATTACTATAGGTATAATAAGAACTCTACGACAAATAATTATTTGGACAACGCATGGAATATTTATAAAGCTGCTAATAAATCTTTTTTTAATCTTGCCCTGCAATTTCCAAACAATGGTCTTGAAAAGCAAATAAAATTGGATTTATTACGGGGAGCAATGTCAGCAATAAATTATGAGTTTAAGAATAAAAACACAAAATCAATAAAAGCAATATATAAGGAAATTAACAATATTTGCAGCGATTTTTGTGATGAAGATGTTTTTGAGTATGTCAGTTATAATACAATGAATTTTGAAAGGAAAATAATGTTAACTTGTTTGAGGAAAAAACTAGTAACAGTAATTATGATCTTAGGTCTTTTAAAGAAGAGACTAATAAATCGATAAGAAGCATTTTTTAGAATATCCTTTTATTATGATAATAAAACTGACATGATATTTTTTTAAGATCTATTATTAAACCTAAAGAGGAGAGTATTAATGGTAGGAATAATAATTTTAAATTATATGGCATATAGAGAAACTATAAATTGTGTACATTCTATTTTTAAAAGTTCATCTGAGGATATAACGATTTATATTGTAGATAATAATTCTCCTAACGACTCATTTAATATTCTAAAAGAAGAGTTTTCTGGATTTAATAACATAAAATTGGTCAAAAATAATATAAATTCAGGCTATTCAGCAGGGAATAATATAGGGATTAAGATGGCTCTTGAAGATGAATGTGATACAATAATAATTTCGAATAGTGATATTATTTTTCATGAAAACTCAATAGAAGAAATGGTGCGTTTTTTAAAGGAAAATCCTAATATTGGTGTTATAGGACCTAAAGTATTAGATTCTTCAAACAATCTTGCATTAAATACTAGAATTATGACAAAGACGGGTATAAAAGAAAAAATATTTGCTAGAACAAGGTTAAGAGAACTCAATTTATTCAATTTATATAATACCCATTATGGATTTGATAAGCCATATGACAGAGAATTAGAGGTTTATAGAGTTTCGGGATGTTGTTTTGCAATGAGTAATAAAATGGCATTACTCATCACTCCTTTTGATGAAAATACTTTTCTTTATGAGGAGGAACCTATTATTGGTATAAGGGCAGAAAGAACTGGATTAAAGACCTATTACTTTCCTAAGGCGGTAGTTACGCATTATCATGCCGCAAGTTCAAAATATATTGGCTCATTTAGTCAGATTCATTTTGTTAATAGTGAAATATATTATTTAAAAACTTATATGAACGCATCTACACTCATGATACTCCCAATTTATTTTGCTAGAGTCTTACTTTATTTATCAAGGTGTGTTTCTAATAACGATTATAGAAAAAATATAGGTAAATTTTTTATTGAATCCCAAAAAAGATTATGGTCGAAAAATGGATTAGGTTAATCTCTACTATTTTACTTAAATTGTAATTTTATTGGTTTTAACCATCTAAAGTTTCCTTTTTAAAACAATATTCTTAATTACTTTAATGACAAATAGTTGTTAGTCTAAAATAATTAAGAGTATTTACTGGAGGGTAAATAAATTGAAAGTTTTATATATTGTTCATGAATCAGTCCTAGGTGGTTCAAACAGGTCCTTATTAGGTTTAATAGATTGTTTAATTCAGAAAGGTATAAAAGTATATTGTATTTTGCCCAAAGGGAACGGAGAAGTATTTGACGAGTTTAAAACAAGGAACATCACAATATATACTGTTAATTATCCACATTGGATTTTAAAAAAAACCCCATTGAGGGTACTTAAATATTATATCAAACTATTTATGTCTTTTCCGGACCTTTTAAAAACGTATAGACTTTTAAAAAATGAAAATATAGATATTATCCACACCAATACAAGCGTAATAAAAGTAGGTGCGTATTTATCTAAACTATTCAAAGTCCCACACATATGGCATTTAAGAGAATTGGCAGAGGAAGATTTTGGATTAAGATTTATCAGTAATAAGAATAAGTCTATTAAGTTCATGCGCGAAAATACAAACAAATTTATTTGTATTTCTAGAGCGGTATATGAAAAATATAGTTTATATTTCCCTAAAGGCAAAATATCGATCATTTATAATGGAATAGGAGAGCAATATATTCAAAAGAAGGTAACTTTTGAAACCGATACTTTAAATTTCCTAATTGCAGGGGCGTTAAAGCCATATAAAGGTCAAGTTGATGCAATACTTGCAATAAATAAGCTAGTAAAAGATGGAGTAGAAAATATTAAATTATATATCGTTGGGCGAGGAGACAATAAGTATAAGGAACAATTGCAAAAAATGATTAATGAACAAGGAATTGAAAATCATGTAAAAATATTGAATTATACCAATAATATAAATGAAATTAGAAATAAAGTGAATATAGAATTGGTATGTTCCTCATTTGAAGCATTTGGAAGGGTCACAATAGAAGCTATGATGAGTTCTAATTTAGTTATTGCCTCTGATACAGGGGCTAATGTTGAACTTGTAAAAGATGGATATAATGGATATATTTACAAAAGCAAAGACTATCTAGACTTAGCAGATAAAATGAAGTTTATTGTGAACAATCCTAATTTAGTCAAAACTATGGGAGAAAATGCTTATAATTATGCAATTAAAAATTTCACTGCAGAGAAAAATGCAAGTGAAATTATTAAAACTTATAAAAAAGTAACACAAAAGATTAATCAATAATGTTTTGTGAAAATATTAAACAGTCAAGTGCAAAAAACCGTAAATGTGGAGATGGTTATAAATTTATTATTTATTGTATTAGCTTAAAACAAACAGACTTGAATAAAATATATAACAGTTTTAAAATAGAGCTTCATTTTTTAATTTCATATTCAATTTCTTGGAGAATACAGGCTAGTCTTAACAAAATGAATACTTGAAAGTGTATAGGTTTAGTGCTTTGTTTCCTAATATATAGCAGAGTACTAAAAGGAGTATAAGATGAAAACTAATATTAAAAAATTTATACACAAGCCATTTGTACGCAATGTATTCCTATTGGCAACTGGTACAGCAGCTGCTCAGGCAGTAACGATGGCTTTATCACCGTTTATTACTCGTTTATATGGTCCGGAAGTTTTTGGTCTATCGGGGGTTTTTACAGCAGTTGTAGAAATTATTGTACCTATTGCTGCATTAACCTATCCCATTGCTATTGTACTACCAAAAAGTGATAAGGCTGCAAAGGGATTGATACGACTTTCACTATATATTTCTATCATTATAGCTTTATTAATAGCAATTCTAGTAATTTTATTTAATCAAACAATAGTAAAAATATTTAATATAGAAGAAATTGCTCCATTTTTATATTTACTTCCTTTAGTTATTTTATTTGCCGGATTGTTACAGGTTACAGAGCAATGGCTTATCCGTAAAAAGCAATTTAAAATTACTGCGAAAGTGACATTTTTTCAGAGTTTGTTCTTGCAAGGAAGTAAATTTGGTTTTGGTTTTTTTTATCCAGTAGCCTCGGTACTAATTTTTTTAACTGTATTTGGACAGTTTATGAAAGCATTGCAATTAATTATCCTCGCAAAGAAAACGAATTATAAGCATAATGAAGTTGAGAATATTAATCCTGAACCATATTCTATTAGGGGTCTTGCAAAAAAGCATATAGATTTTCCGTTATTTAGAGCTCCTCAATCCTTTATAAATGCTGTATCTTCGAGCCTGCCAATTTTAATGTTGACCAGTTTCTTTGGTCCTGCTTCAGCAGGTTTTTATTCAATAGGAATAACAGTTTTAAGTATTCCTTCTCAACTCATTGGTAAATCCGTGGGGGATGTTTTTTATCCAAGAATTGCTGATGCTGCTAATAATGGAGAAAATCTTAGCTATTTAATAAAAAAGGCAACTTTAGCTCTAGGGGCTGTAGGAATTATCCCATACGGAATGGTAGGAGTATTTGGTCCATGGCTGTTTGGATTCGTGTTCGGCCCTGAATGGATACAAGCAGGTGAATATGCAAGATGGATTTCACTAGGTGTTTATTTTATGTTTATTTATCAACCAAGTGTTAGGGCGCTTCCAGTGTTGTCTGCGCAGCCGTTTCATTTAAAATTTACCATAATTACATTAATAACAAGGCTTGCTGTGCTTTCCGTAGGTTATTATGTTTTTTCTAGTGATATTGTCGCCATTGCCTTATACAGTATTTCTGGTGCTTTACTAAATCTTTTATTAATTCAACAAACGCTAATTAGATGTAAAACATTTAATACAATACCGAATTAAAAAATTGTGCTTAAAATCAAAAAGTGATTATTTTAATCTGAATTAGTCCGTCATTTATTGACCAATTCTACAAAAATTACTTAAGTGGCTTTAAAAGTTAGTAGAGAGAGATAATATATAATGAAAATAACTATTGCTGGTACAGGTTATGTCGGACTATCAAATGCAATCTTACTAGCCCAACACAATGAAGTAATAGCTCTTGATATCATTCAAGAAAAAGTTGATATGATTAAAAATAGAAGATCTCGTAATAATGATAGTGAGATAGAAGAATATCTAGTGAAAAAAGAACTAAATTTAACCGCAACTATGGATAATTATAAAACATTCAAGGATGCCGAATATGTAATTATATCTACTCTAACTAATTATGACCCAGAGAAAAACCATTTTAATACTAGAACTGTAGAGGCAGTTAGTGCTAATGTATTGTCTAATAACCCCGAAGCTATTATGGTTATTAAATCAACGTTTCCGGTAGGTTATACAGAGAAAGTTAAGGAGAAGTTTGATACAGAAAACATTATTTTTTCACCTGAGTTTTTAAGAGAAGGAAAGGCACATTATGACAACTTATATCCTTCAAGCATAATTGTTGTAGAACAATCAGATAGTGATAGAGTTTTGCAGATTTATTCTTAAAAGCAGCTCTTAAGGAAAATATAGATGTATTATTTACTAATTCAACAGAAGCTGAAGCTATAAAACTATTTGCTAATACCTACTTAGCAATGAGGGTAGCTTTTTTCAATGAACTTGATTCATATGCAGAAGTATGGGGATTGAATACTAAACAAATTATAGAAGGTGTGGGTCTCGATCCACGTCTAATAGTCATTACCAAACACTTGTAATTCTTCAATATACCAACAGCTACATTTGTAATATATTTAAATTATTGGGATACCCCGTGCCTTTCCCACAGAATTGTGCTCCTTCTAGCCCGTGTCTAAGGATCATCGACTTTTGTAAAACCTTTGAAACATCGATGGGAACAACCAATACTTTTTCTAGATCAGCACCTTTAAGTTCTTTTGCAAATTGACTTCTTCTTAACCCTTGTTTACTATTAAGTAGTCTCATTGACTATGTCCTCCTTGTCCGGGTGGGTGATTGAGTTAAACTTGGTTAAGTACTTCAATCGTAACATAGTCACTGGGACATTTTTTTGTCTAAATTGATTATTGCATACACCAGAAAATATAGGGGATAAAAATCCCCTATAAAGAACCGGTCATATGGCAGTCTGCCATCCAGAGCCATTAAAAGTGCAGAACCAATTAGGTTGGGGCGCCGAAAGAAGAGCTGAAGAAATATGTGAGGTACCTGGAAAATGACAAAAATAAACCCTAATAAATATGAAGTAAAGTCTTAAAAGGAAACTCAATTATTAATGTGGAACGGGTTGATTCTAATCCAATATCTTCAAAATGATATCTAGTATTTCGTTTTTCAAGTAACACGCACTTTTTATGTGAGGCTTTCTTATAAAATCAAAGATGTTTTCTTTACCAAACAATATTACCTGATATGTTCCAGATATAATTTGAACTGTTTGATGGTCAAGATTAATTAACTCAATAGATGACCACTTTCCAAATAAATAAGAGGACTGAAAAACAGCCCTCTTTCATGTAATATTACACGCTTTAATTTTTATCTTTGCTTAATCTTCCGAAGGTCAACAATCGAACGCTGTCAGTTGGACACTTAAGCTGTCTTACTGGATGAAAATTTGACTTTATTTTCTTTTGATTTAAGTTTTTTATGAACATACGTTATCAACAAAGCAACGAGAAAAATAAACACAAATCTTGTAACAAAATTATTATTTATAAATGAGATCTTTGAACTGAAAATTTGGAGAATATAAATAGGGATTATATGCCAAAAGTATAACCATAGCGAATTCTCAGATAAGAAAAACACAAATTTATTATTAAACATCTTAGTAATAAAAGAAATGTGTAGTAAAAGGTATAAAAAGAAACTTACAAATAATCCATATGAGAAATAATACATCGTCGGAGGATACTTAAATTGTTGAGTCGGGTTATAGTCATGTAAAATCATTAATCCAGTAAACACCAACAAAAAGAAGACACAAATAAATAATAGTTCTTTTAGTTTGAATAAATATAGCCTAATCCCTAAAGCTGCTATTAAACTGTAACCGAAACCATGCAAAATAAAGTGTTCAAAAAGCAGTTGGTATTTACCAATTAGGCCATGATGAATAAATACTAATAAAGCATATAATGTATACCAGCCCATTAACATTATTAAGTAAACTTTATTATCTTTGATTTTATTACTTTTATTTAAAATCAAGGGACTAATAACTGCAACAATGAAAAATACCTTCATGATCCAAACATAACCAATTCCGTCAATCATAACATAAGATGTGATTATATCTTTTAGATTAAAATAATATTTATCCCCGGTTATTATAGAGATAATAAAAAATAAAAAGAAAAATAGTGTTAGAAAATTCCAAGTTGGAACAACTAATCGTTTGAATCGTTTAAATACATAATTGAAGTAATTAATTTCTTTGTTTTTATTACTTAAATAGAACGACACTCCTAGAAGTAAAACCATTAATGTCACATCAAAATTTCTCAATTGGAATATAAATTCATTAGGCTGACTATGAGCGAGAATGATGCACATTATAGCTATAAACCTAAGTATATCTATTTTTCTATCTCTCTGGGCCCCCATTAAAATATCCTCCTATACATTTTGTTATTCAACACCTAAAAATTATAACATAAATAAATTAGTTGAATTAAAAGCTTTAGGTGGGTCTAAACGATAAGCAAATAATAACTAAACCTCCCATTAACCCTTTTTTTTAGTGTCTCCTAAGCTTTCTGAAGATACATAAAATATCCGTGCTAAGCCTACCCATAAAACAATGTAACTGATTGGTTTCTTAAAAAAACCCCCAAAAATGAGCTAAACACTTCTTACTCAACCAATAAATCTTATAAATATAACATATATCCAGTAACATCCAATTTTTATGATTTGAAACCTAAAGGGGAAACTGCACAAACGAAATCTGAGGCTATTCCTTCACATTTGTTGGAACAAGCTATACTACTTCGTAAAGAAGTGTCTAGTTGGAGTGTTTGCACAAATTATACAGATACTTGAGTGGGAGGGTTTGGCAGAACCTGGTCAGATAAAACGCCCCACTCTCCAAGAAAAATTGACTGAAAGAGGCTATAGTTTCTCGACATATGAAGCTTTATTCTCAATCTTTGGAGTGGTAGCTAGACGGTTTAAAAGAGGCATCGTAATCAACTTTGGCAATAGACATTAAATATGGTCCGTATCTACCCATTGGTCCAAATGGGACAAAAAAGCAGGTTTTTCTTGTAGCAATCCTAGACGATGTGACACGCTTTGTTCTTCATTGTGCCTTTTATCCAACCCTAGACTCAAGAATTGTAGAAGATACTTTTAGACAAGCAATCCAAAATATGGGGTACCGGAATCTGTTTATTTTGATAACGGAAATCAATATCGAACAAAGTGGATGACTCGTACATGTTCTAAACTCGGTACACATCTTATATTTGCAACCTTATGCTCCTAAGTCAAAAGGTAAAATTGAACGGTTTAATAGAGTTATAGATTATTTTCTAGGTGAAGTTACTTAGAGAAGCCACAAACGTTAGATCGACTAAATGAACTGTTTCAATCTTGGCTTACCGAGTGTTACCAAGAAAAATCCCATTCAGCACTTGATGAAAAAATTAGTAGCATTCAGCATTTCGGAGTGATAAAAAAGCAATATTGGTCGCCAAGTGGATATTATTTACGATTCTTCGGATCTTGAGGAATTGACTATAGAGTATGAAGGACATTCTCCTTGGAAAGCACGTAAATTAATATTGGTGAAAAAGCGAAAAACGGCCTGCATTACCATTCCATCTTCAAGCACAAGAAACTACTTTATCTAGATTATAAAAGCAGCAGAAGAGAAACACCAAGAACGGCAAATAGAACTGACACCTGCAGTAACCTTCCGTGCTATTTGGAAGGAGGATTGAGAAAATGTTTGAAACAGCATATGGGATGGAAAATACGCCTTTTTCCAGTATGTCCCTACGGATAAATTATATGACTCTCCTATGATGCAAGAAATTCTTGGGAGGCTTAAGTACGTAGCAGAAAGACAGTTGTTTGCATTTTTACCGGCGATTGTGGTACTGGTAAAACAATTACAATTCGTAGGTTTGTATATAAACTTGATAAGGGAAAGTTTCTAAGTACTCTATTTGTCTGACTCAAAATTAACCCCTCGACACTTTTATAAAGGATTACTTGAGCAATTAGGGGCAGAGGCGGAATTTTACATGAAGTGATGCGAAACGGCAACTACATCGGGAGATTGAATTGATGAGAGGAATCCGTGGCATTCAGTCAGTGGTTGTGCTGGACGAAGCTCACCTTTTTGATAAAGAAATGCTTTAGGAGGTAAGGTTCCTGCTTAACTTCAAAATGGATGCCCAATGCCCAATGGCACTTGTCCTTGTTGGTCAGAGTGAACTCTGGGACCGCCTTGTCTTCAATCATTCTCCGTAATAAGGATTGATATCCAGTTCAAATTGGGGCATTATGACCGTGATCAAGTGGGAGAGTATGTAGCCAAACACTTAAAATATGCAGGAATGGACCAGCATTTTTTTTCGGATGGTGCTTTAGATGAAATTCACCGATTTTCTGGAGGAGCGCAAGGCTCATAAATAAATTATGTACTCATTGTTTACTTTATGGATCACAGAACGGTATTAGAATAATAGATGATCATATGGTTAAGCGGGTTATTGAGGGAGAATTATCATGATTCTCCCTTTTTTCAAATAGGTTTGGACAGTAAATCCGTCAAACTACGGACATCTAAGCTCGACAATTTTTGGACTATATAATATATAATAACAATTAAGATTATTAATTCCCATTCCTAGTAGTCCCCTGTTGTATGGTCAGATTGAAGTTGCAGTCGAACTTCAGAGGATAATACAAATAGATAAATTGGAATAATTGCAATTAATGTAGAGCTGATTAAACTTTTAAATTCCTTATGAGAAACGATATAGTCCTTGATAAAGAACAATAAATTAATTACAATAAATGAAAAGTATTCATTTTAAAAGTAAAAGGGTGTTGTTCATTTGGTGATAATTCAAGAAGGTAATTTCTTAAAGGGGTTTTTGATTGGTACATCTTTGAGCATACCGCTATGGATTTCTCTTTTCGGATGGATAAAAATAATCATTCTTTTACTTTAAAGTCCTTCCTGGGACTTTTTTTGTCTTCCAAATAAACGTGTGGAATCCCCCCACAGTCGAAAGGATTCTTAGGGGTTTTAAGTCAAACTGTTGATGAAAGGTTTTATTTTTATTCGAACTATGTATGGCTCTTAAGTGTAAATAGTGTTATTAGAAAGAAAAAGACGTGTGAATTCACACGTCTTTTCTTACGCCATTTATCATATATGCATCCAATAACAATGCCCTTAAGATCATTCCCAAGCGTTTTCCATATTTAAATCCATAATAAATTTATAAGACTTTTCCTTTGTTAGTTGCCCTTCGTGTTCGAACAGGCTAAAAAAAATATCGACTATTTTTGGATCGAATTGGGTCCCTTTATTTCTGCGAATTTCGTTAAGAGTATATTCGAGATCAAGTTCTTTTCTATAAACACGTTTAGAAGACATGGCATCAAAGGTATCTGCTACCGCAACGATTCGGGCAGCTAATGGTATTTGATCTCCCTTTAATCCTTTTGGATAACCTGTACCATCGTATCTTTCGTGATGATATAGAACAATATCTAAAACTCCATTATCTGTGAAAGTGGTAATACGCTTAATCATTTCATATCCAATCGTTGGATGAAGCTTGATAATACTGTATTCATCATCTGTTAACCTATCAGGTTTGTTCAAAATATTTTCTGGTATACCAATTTTACCAATATCGTGCAGTAACCCTCCAATTCGAATGGCATTACACATGTCTTTAGACAGATTCATCTTTTTAGCTATTTCAACAGCATATCTTGTGACATTTTCAGAATGATGCAGTGTATAAGTATCTCTGGAATCTAAAGCGTTGGCAAGTGCTTTTATTAAAGCAATATTATCTTCTCTAACTTTTTGGGCATTCTTCATTAAGCCAACAGATATGAAAGTTATTAAAAGATAGGTAAATAAATAAGCAAGAAATGTTTCTAGATTATGTGATGTTTGTGGCAGTAGAAAAAATCTACAACAGACAACAATAGTAGTCAGAAAGACTATAGACCAAGTAGGCAAGTTATAAAACCCAATACCTAAAAAAATTGAACTGAAGATATAAAGAACATAAAAGTTTGTTTCATTTGTATTAATAAAGCCGTTAAGTATAACGCCAAAAAGGCATAAGGATCATAAAACCCCACCTAAAATAAGTAGGATTATTAAATAATCGATTATATCTACTATTCATAATACCTCCATATTGTTGGTGAATGGTTTGCTTACTCGTTTTTTATTAGTGTATTTAAAAAACGCCAACTGTTATGCATGCTTTATGATAATAGCTATTTGGCTTTGCTGGATTTGTAGCCGTACTTTTCCAGGTCCTCTAAAAGGGCTGTATAAATATAGTTGAACGACTCATTAGTACTAGCTTCTAATTTTTTAGCAGCATCTTTATATTTATTGAAGAAGTAGATATATGAAATACTTTTATTATTGGCTTTCTTTGTTTTATACTCTCTATAATCATATGCTAATAATGAATTAAGTTTTTCGTTTGCCTAACTTTCAAGGTTTTTGAAAATAAGTTGGTAATTGTTTAGAATGGATGCGGCTGTGGGCTTGCCTCCATTTTGTCTCCCCATACTGCCAGTATGATCCAATTCAGGTAATTGGGTCGTGTAATCACCTTCTACGATTTTATCTACCATCGTATCCGTTGTATCGGAATCCTTAACTTTATGTATAAAATTAATCGAACCCACCCCTATCGCAGAAATTAGGACAAAAATATTTCCTGTTTTTATTTCTTTTTTACTTTAATAAAATATCATATTTTCAAAATCAGATGGGAATAATTTTTTGTTTAGGAAAATATAGGTGCCAGTCATCACCCAAAATTTAATAAAAATGCTATATCCAAATAGGATGCCCTTCAAATCGTTTTTTCCATACAATCTCTCCATTATGGTACAAGCAGGCAACATATGATACTAACCCCATATTTCGGGTTTGTTTTAAACCAGTGATGATATAATGTTTATTCACAGAAGTTTTTATTAGTTTAAATTCAGCCCAAATTTATATAGACGGGCTCCAATTTTTTTTCTGAGTGTATTATATAGTGTAATGTCATAAAAGCTCCAATCATTCGAAAGGAAGTGTGAAAAAATGAATAATAACATACCATATATTGCAGGTGCCAATGTTCTTCCACAGGCTCCAATGGCTTACGGATATGCGGCTCCTTGTGTTCATGATCGTGGGTGCGATGATTTTATCCTCATAGTTGTATTGTTTATTTTATTAATCATTGTTGGTGCAGTTTGTTTCTGTGGTTAAAAGGACTAACCTAATCGCATGCTCTTCTTTTAAAATTTACTTGTATTCGAAAAGCTCTTCTATTAAATAATCCTCAACTTTCCAGATGAGGATTATTTGTCATTAAATGTTGATCTGCCAGAGCAATCTTAACTTCTTGTATTCAAGCACCTGTTAGTGAAAGGAGACAGAAGAAGAACTCAGCTGCAGAATGAAAATGAATGGTTACCTTCATAGGGCAAATCGGAAGATTTGCCTATTGTTATGTTGTGTCCCTGCCAAAACATGACAACTTTTTTCTGAATTTTAAGTTATAAACCTTATCAAATAGGGATTTACACTGGATTTAATCAAACGTTTGCTTTACAGATTATTATGCAGGAATTCGTCAATGCCTGTCTTTTATTTAAAGAATTGTAGATACATAACGAAAAGGGAGACCACGTCTTCGACAATGATTTTCTTAACGTGATTGCCAAGGTTCGTTTTTCAAAAGGCTTTTTACGAGATTTAAACAAACGATTAGTTGAATAAGCAGATGTAGAAATTTTCCGGGTAATGTCGAGGAGGTGGTGACAAATTTAAGAATTCGGCAGTCAATCAAGTTCAATTGATTTACTAGAGGAGCTGCTTATTGTTTGAAGGAAAGAAAAATGACAAATGAGAGTACGATTTCTAACTTACATGATAGGAGCTTAAGTGCCATGGCTGAACCATATAACGATTGGTACTACTTGCCACTATATTGAAAACATTCATAACATTATAATGAAAGGAGCATCGGACAATGTTATGTTATTTATTGCTTGTGCTTTTGATTTAACAGCGTGCAGACAGTTTTTCACCATTCATCTACTAACTACCCCTTTTTACCCTTTATCTTGTTTGCCTTTCATCCTTTTTACTTCAACCTGAACGTTTTTTTGTTTATTTTGATAACGCTGTCAATATTTAGAATAATCTGATGAATTCGATTTCACTAATCAAGGTGAAGTAATTTTGTCTGTTCGCTGTCGGATGCTTTTTTTATAATTAAAGTCATAATCGATTATATGCAATGACTACTAGTAGAGCGGTGAGGATATGTTAACGACAAGAACCTTTCAGCTGGCAAACAAATTATTAATGTCAAAATCTCCATTAAGGATTAAAGATTTATCCGGAGAGTATGGTGTTAGCACGCGGACAATCAAGTATGATTTGGAGATGGTAAGGGACTGGTTCAAAGCCCAGGGTCAGCAGCTGCATTCCCAAACGAATAAAGGGATTTGGATCGAGTGCAGTGATCATGACAGATTGAGTTTGAGGAAAATCCTTACTCAGTATGAACGTTCCAACATTTATCCGGACCAGACGATCCGTGTGAGGAAAATGATCCTGACTTTACTATTAAGCAATGAGTATATTACTGCTGCTGAACTTTCTGATTCATTGGAAGTAAGTAGAAATACCATCTTAAGCGATTTAAATAAAGTGGAAGAATTTCTTTGCTCATGGGGGCTGGAGCTTGAGCGCAAACAAAGGACTGGCTACAAACTTTTAGGGGAAGAGCTTCAAATTCGGTTGATGCTTGAGCACATGGTCTATAACGACCTGGATGATTATGAGATTTATAAAATGACGACTCGCATCACGAAGAAAGACCAGAAAGCGGATGCTGGCCTTCTTATCGATGATGCTTTAAAGGATGCTTATAAGGAAGTTGAGGACCATATGAGGGAATTGTACGATCCTTCATTGGCTCCATTAATGCGTCTCTCTGATTTGCTGAAAATACTATTTCGAATCACGTTTTCTATTATCCGATTGAATATGGGCCATACCATCAGCAGTTATCGTATGTTAGATCAGTCCAAAATTAAAGAGGATGGATCTCAGTTTTTGGCTTCTGTTATGGAGAAGGTTCTAACTGATATGCAGCTGCCATTACTCGAAGAGGAATTCCTCTATGTAACAGGGGGCCTAGAGAAGGAAACCAAAACATTAGATGCTGTGGATATAACAGAAAAGATCATCTATTACGTAAGCAAGCTTGAGGGGATTGATTATAAAAATGATCCGAAGCTTTACAGCAATTTGCTTGCTCACTTGTCGCTGAGGTTCCAAAACGGATCTCTTTATTTAAATGAAATGAATCCGATGGAGGACGAGATTAAACGAAATCATCCCGAGCTTTTTAAAAACGTTCAGGATGCATGCCGCCGTTATATTAAACAGCATACCCTGATTGCGCAGGATTCGTTCATCAGTTTAATTGTTATTCACTTTCTAGTATCCTATGAAAATACATTTAAGCCAAAACGGAAAGTAAAGGTCCTTTATGTATGTTCAACAGGAAGAGGGGTAGCCCGGCTGATAAAAAACCGTGTTGAAAAAGAAATACCGGCTGTAGATATTGTTGCCTACTGTTCCCTTCTTGAAGTGGAAGAGATCTGTAAGAGGGAAGAGGTTGATATGATCGTCAGCGTATTCCCGGTTGAAACCAATATTCCTGTTGTGGTGGTAGAGCCGCTTCCGGGAAAAAACGATATTGAGGCCATTAGAGGGCAAATGAAATTACTGATTGGACCAGAGGCAGACGAAGTCAATCGTCTTCTTGAAGACCAAGAATTTCAGTCGATTCATGATGATATAGAAACCATCAGCCAGGAGATTATTCTGAAGGGCTTTGAAGTAACCCAGGCATTATTGGAAGCCTTTCCAAATGAAACGAAACAAGATTGGAAAAGTGCTTTTGAGATGCATGTGTTCTTAATGGTTCACCGGTATTATTTTGACAAGCAATATGATCATTATTTTTATTCCAGTCATCCGATGGCAGACACTGATGGGGAAATGGTGAATAAAGTTCGAAGTATTTTGGAAGATAAAGACTTGCATGTTCATGATGCTGAAGTTTTTACTCTATTACAATACCTAAAAAAAATGGAGGTGAATGTATGAATGAAGCATTGATCATCCAGAACGGATTGGTCATTGACCCAGAAGCCTTAACGATTATAGAAAAAGATATCGGCATTCTAAATGGAAGATTTGCACCTGTTGAGGAGGTGTTAAAGCAGGATCGAAACGAGATTCAGTACATTAACGCCTCTGGCTATTATGTTTCACCAGGATTTATCGATTTGCATGCCCATATCTTTAAGGATTATACCGAATTGGGCATCGATGCGGATAAAGTGGGTGTGGAACAAGGAGTTACAACCATCGTAGACGCAGGCAGTTCTGGTTACGAAAACTACAACTTATTTAAGGAAGAGATAATCAATACTAGCAAGACAGAAATATTAGCCTTTCTAAATATTTCGCGGAAAGGTTTATGTCATGGACTTTCTGAGCTTGCTAACTTAGAAGATTTGATGACTCTTGAGGAAGCCCGGGAGATCTTTGAAAAAGAAAAAAGTATTGTTGGACTAAAGGCTCGTATGAGCGGATCGGTTGTCAAGGATAGCGGAATTCAGCCGCTAAAACATGCAAGAAACATTGCCGATCATTTACATAAACCGATCATGGTCCATATTGGAAATCCGCCTCCGAATTTGCAAGAGATCTTCCCTCTTTTGAATAAAGGGGATATTGTGACACATGCCTTTCATGGGAAAAAACATGGAGTTCTAAATGAGACGGGAGAAATGATTCCAGAAGCGTTAAGCGCAATTGGACGAGGTGTCCGGTTTGATATTGGCCATGGGACCTCGAGCTTTAGCTATAGAACGATGAGAAGGTTTAAAGAAAAATATGATATTGCTTTTACAATCAGCACAGATATTTATAAGAAAAACTACTCTCATCCTGTTGGTAGTCTCATGGTGACCATGTCCAAGCTGCTTGCCCTTGGGTATTCGCTGACCGAGGTGGTGGCAGCAGTTACAAAATGGGCTGCAGATACCATTCATTTAACGGAACAAGGTACATTGTCATATGGCGCAAGAGCGGATGTGACAATCTTTGGCCTGGAAGAGGGGAATTCTCTACTAGCCGATTCGGAAGGTGACGAATTGACCTGTCATCAAATTTTGACTCCATACATGACCTTAAGGACTGGAAAGGTGGCATACAAGAAGGAAGATGGAATTAAAAACATTAGAGCTTTATGAAAAAAGCGAAGAACCTGAAGTTTGCAAAGAAGTGATGCAATTCGCGGAACAGCTCATGTTAAAGAAAAACATTAGGATGACAGAATCTCAACTGCTATCTTTGTTATCTCATATTTCAGGGATGGTTTATCGTTCCAAACACAAAGAAAAGATTCAGTCGGTCGATCCCATTCTGTTTAAGGATGTTTCTGAAGTTTCAATTGATATGGCAAAACAGGTCTGCGGTCTGTTTTCAGACTTACATGATGATGAGAAATACTTGCTGTCTATACATTTTGAATCTGCAAAAATGAATGATTAAGGGAGGAAGATGAGTAATGAGTCAAGTAGTTGTAGTAATAGGAGATCGTTTAGGAAAAGGCCAAAATGTGGCGAAAGGGGTAGAAGCAGCCGGCGGAAAGGCCATTGTAATTAATGGTGTTGGTGCAGATATGCGCCTTGGTGATGTCATGAAAGCTGAAAATGCGGACTTAGGTATTTCTTTCTGTGGCAGCGGCGGTGCAGGAGCGATTACGGCTCAAACGAAATATGGGTATCCGGCCCACTATGGAATGCGCTCCATTGAAGAGGGGATAACAGCTATAAGTGAAGGGAAACGCGTGCTGGGCTTTGGATTTATGGATGTTGAGGAATTAGGGAAACGCATTACCGAAGCTTATATGAAAGCTAGAGTGTAGGCCTATGGAAAAAGTCATTCAGCAAAAAGTCAGAGTGGAAGGTACCGGTAAGACAAAAGAACATGCGATTAATATCGCCCTTGGACAAATACAGAAAAAAATCCTGAATGAACACAAGGCTATGATGATTCGCATTGAACCTTTAGGAGTTGAAGTGATTGAAGCCATTGAACAGACCTATACAGAACGGTTTATGCTCTTTTTCTTCCCAAGAAAAAGACAGACTTACAAAGTGGTTTTAGATGTCACTGTTCAATCTACCTTATTAGATGTAAATGAAATTGAATTTAAGAGAATAGAAGAGTCTGGCGGAGTAGTGAATAGTATTTTTCGAAATCAGCAAATAACAGAGAAATAGGAGGGGGAACATGGAGGTACTAGAAATAGCGATAAAGTCGATTATTATCGGAGCACTAGTCGGCATAGGGGTCGGAGCAGGGGCTGCCAGAATGTTTCACGCGCCAAAAGTACAGGGGATGGGAGCATTCCGTACTTTAGGAGAGCTAAATGCTTGCGCCGGAGACGCTGCATCCCACTTTTCTTTCGGACTAGGATTCTTCTTTAATGCATGGGCATCTTCTGTTGGTGCCGGTGCTTTTACACAGGATGTGGACCACCGCATCATTCCGAACTGGGCGGCATCTGTCCTGATGCGTAAAGGAAGACGTCCTGAAGATACGCTGCATAATCCTAAAAAAATGGCGATTGCCGGCGGTATCATCGGAATGATTGTCGTTGCTTTCTTAAACCTGACAGCATCCGCGATTCCTGAATCTTTGCAGGCTATTGCCGTTAAAGTGCTTGTACCTGCTGCCAATCTATTAATTAACCCGGTCATGCCTGTCATATTCTGGCTGGCAGCATTGGATGCCGGCAAACGTTCCGGTTTTTGGGGAACGATTTTTGGAGGGGCAGCCCATCTCATCATGGGGAATGCCGTTCCTGGGGTTGTATTGGGGATTTTAATTGGTAAAGGCGTCGATGACGGCGGATGGAATAGAGTCACGAAAACATTGATTACTTCTGTTATTTTACTATTTGTATTAAGTGCGTTCTTCCGCGGATTTGATATTAAGCTATTAGAAAGCATGTATATTGATACGCCGGAATTTTTGAAAGACCTGCATAAATTACTAGGATTAGAGGTGAAGTAACATGAGTTCACAAACGGCACAAGTTATCGATCACGAGATCAATAAAAAGACAGAAATTGATATGAGCAAAAATTTCTGGTATGCGGACTGGTCCTTCCCTATTTTTGTCGCCCTTTTATCATCAGGGATCTTTGCCGGTACACATATGTACTATGTTTATAAAATCGGTGCTTTTAATGATGTTGCAATCGTTGCGATGTTAGAAGCAGGAATTCAAGGTGCAGGCTATGGAGCTGCAGCCGCCTTCGGAGCAAGTTTCTTATTCGCGCGAATATTAGAGGGGTCGCTTGTAGGGATCCTCGATATTGGCGGTTCGCTGCAGACAGGGATTGGCATTGGAGTTCCTGCTATATTGCTGGCATCCGGGATTACTGCGCCACTTGAAAACTTTATTGTTGCTTTAATTACAGGAGCTCTGCTTGGCGTGATTGTAGGGTATGTCATTATTGGAATCCGTAAGTTCACGGTTAATCAATCGAATTCAACGTTTGGAGCAGACATCATGATGGGTGCGGGTAATGCATCCGGCCGTTTCCTTGGTCCTCTCATTGTTATCTCAGCAGCCAGTGCCTCTATCCCGATTGGAATCGGATCGATTATTGGTGCAGCCATTTTCTATGTATGGAAAAAGCCAGTTGCGGGCGGAGCGATTTTAGGGGCCATGATTTTTGGAGCCATTTTCCCAATCTCTTTAGAATAGGTGTGAATACAATGAGTGTTTTTGAATCATTAGGATTACGAAAAGTTATCAATGCCAGCGGAAAAATGACGGCATTGGGGGCGTCTGCTGTCAGTGACGAAGTAGCAGAAGCATTAAAGCAGGCATCACAGGATTATGTCGATATTGATGAAATGATGGAATTCGCAGGACAGGTCATCGCTGAATATACAGGAGCGGAAGATGGATGCCCAACCTGCGGTGCAGCGGCAGGAATTGCGATTTCCGTTGCATCCGTCATTACCGGAAATAATTTAACCTTAATTGAGAGAATGCCAGATTCCGAGGGGTTAAAGAACGAAATCATCATTCAAAAGGGCCATCAAGTCCACTTTGGTGCCAACATCGGGCAAATGATCCGCATTGGGGGAGGCAAAGTGGTGGAAGTCGGAAGCGCCAATAAAGTGGAAGCCGACCATATCGAGCAGGCCATTACGGATAAAACGGCTGCTTTGTTTTATGTAAAATCTCACCATGCGGTTCAAAAGGGAATGCAGTCCATTGAAACGATGATGGAAATGGCTAAACACCACAATATCCCATTCATTATTGATGCGGCAGCGGAGGAAGACTTTCAAAAGTATATCAAGATGGGTGCCGACATTGTGATTTACAGCGGCGGAAAAGCCCTGGAAGGACCAACTTCCGGATTGATCTGTGGAAAAAAAGAATGGATGGAAGCGTGCCGTAAGCAATATAAAGGAATTGGACGCCCAATGAAAATAGGAAAAGAAGGGGTAGCCGGTCTCATTACTGCTTTAAAGCAATATCCATTTAAGGAAGACAATGCGGAAGATCAAATTGCACGGATGACAAAGCTATGCCAATCCCTTGAAGATGTCCCTGGCCTGAAGTGCTCCATCAAGCAGGATGAAGCAGGCAGAGCAATCTATCGGGCTCAAATCGAAGTGGATTCCCATCAGGCAGGTTTGACGGCAGAACAGCTGCTTCACCGCCTTGAAACCGGCAATCCAGCGATTTATCTGCGCCATCATTATGTCAACATCGGCATTTTATCAGTGGATCCGCGCCCGCTGCTTAAGGGACAGGAAGAAATTATTGCCAATACCATAAAGAGTATACTGAAAAAGGAGCAGCTTGCATGAAACATAAAGTCATTTTTAATGTATTAGCAAAGGATGTTGATAACGCGAAAGAGCTGTTTGATGCAGCCGGAGATCGTGTTTTAGTAGGCATCATGGTCAAGAACTTCCCCAATGAGGAAGCGGCCATTGAACAAGTAGAATTATATAAACAACATAACATTCCAGTTTCTGTAGGCTTAGGAGCAGGTGACCCGGCGATGTGGAAAAAGGTAGCGAATGTTTCAGCTGAAACGCATCCGGAGCATATTAATCAAGTGTTCCCGGCAGCAGGCTATACACTCGGCCGCATTTCTCAGCTGAACTTTTCCAATACCATCGTGAATGCCTTAATCGAACCGTCAGGAACTCCTGGGGAAGTCCTTATTTCAACAGGCCAGATCAGCTCTGAGTACAAAGAAAAGGTTTCTTGCGAAATGGCAGCTGCTATGCTTGCAGAAATCGGAGTACCCTCTGTCAAATTCTATCCCATTAACGGAGATGAGAGGTTGGATGAAGTAGCCGCGATGGTAAAAGCTGCTGCACAGGCTGGTTTAAAGATTTTTGAACCAACAGGCGGAATTGACGTAGAAAACGTCTATCGAATTGTCCAAACTTGCCTGGAAAATGGAGCTGAAACGGTTATTCCCCACTTATATACTTCATTAATAAACAAAGAAACGGGCAAAACGGAAGTAGAAAAAATCAACCAGTTAATTAACATGGAATGGAATGTAGATTAAGGAGAAAAGGAGCTTTCTTTTGATAGCTCCTTTTTATGTTAAGGAGGTCCGGCAAACAATGGATACATTTGCAGTCATATTTGATATGGATGGTGTCATTGTCGACAGTGAACCCATTTTTAAAAAAATGAATGAAGAATTGTTTCAGAAGTTAAATATCAGGGTATCCGAGGAAATTCGATCACAATTCATTGGCGGCAGTGCTCATCGTAAATGGAGATTGATAAAAGAACATTGTGATCTAACGGAATCCATAGAGGTACTTATAAAGTATCAAAGTGATTTTTTCAGAACCAAAAATGTCCGTTTTGAAGAAATATTATTCCCTGGTGTACGACCACTATTGGAAAGTCTAAAAAGAGAGGGAATACCTATTGGACTGGCTTCATCGTCAGACAGGGAACGAATCAATCAAGTTATCGATCAATGTAACCTGCATGGATTTTTTAAAACCGTAGTGAGTGGAGAAGAGTTCAAGGAAAGCAAACCCAA
Source organism: Neobacillus sp. Marseille-Q6967 (assembly GCF_946151075.1). Classification (GTDB taxonomy): domain Bacteria; phylum Bacillota; class Bacilli; order Bacillales; family Cytobacillaceae; genus Neobacillus. The sequence continues at coordinate 1,399,821 of NZ_CAMGZB010000001.1, forward strand.
TCCAGAAATCTTCCTTCATACCTCCGCTAAATTAGGAGTGGAACCGAAAAGATGTATTGTTATCGAAGATTCCTTCAATGGATTAACCGCTGCTGACCGGGCAGGAATGAAAAAAATAGGAATCAAGCATAAACAGATCCCGATGGATTTATCCATCGCAGATTTCACCATCTCTTCATTGGAGGAAATAGACGTTGTATTGTTGGAGAAAGTTATAGAGGGAATCTAAGAGACATAAGAGAACACTTATGAAATTGCATCATATATCTGTCAGAACATGACATCTTTCTTTTCATTTTTAGACTTCTAAACCTTATGAAATAAGGATTTTATCTAAACTAATCAATCGATTGATTAACGTATTTTTTTGCCATAACTAGTCAATACATGTCTTTTACTTAAAGAATTGTAGATTCATAGGGAAAATTGAAACTATTTCCTCGACAATAATTTTCTTAACAGGATAGCCAGGGTTCGTTTTTCTAAAGGATTTTTACGGGTTTTAATCAAACGATTGATGGAAGGGTTGCATGTTGAAAGTACTCGAACTATGTTGGCTCTTAAGTGTAAATGGTGTTTTTTTATACCCATGGTTCTTTCGAGGGTTTGTGTAGGGGGAATATTTATTAAAAGTTTTCCATTCTGTTCTAGTTACCAATTTTAGTATTCCCTCCATAATGAGTAATAGATAAAGGATATTGATTTGGAGGTAGTTCTGAATGTGAGATTAAGTAGGTTTTAGGAAAGGCTTAGATTGTAGGTTAATTTGTACAATTCATAAATCAATAGAAAAGCAGTGATACTATATATATCACTGCTTTTTTATCTTTACTTATTCTTTGAATTATCGTGATTCACCACAATATATTGAGGAATAATCACATAGTTTCCTGCATTATCAGTAGCTTTATAAGTAACCGTATAAATACGATCTCCTTTACTGCTTCTCTCGGCCCGTACTAAAAAGTCTGTATCAGATGTATCAAATTCAGCTCCTTGTATGTCTTGAGATGTATTTCCATCACCGTTTCCATTATCCGGTTGGTTACTAATAATAGATACCAACTCAAATGAAGCAATTCCAGATAGGTTATCGTTTGCTGCAACCATAGCTTTTATTGGAACAAACTTATGGTTTCGATCAGTTATAACTGAATAATTAAAAGTCACATCTAAAGTTGGTGCTGTCTTGTCTATTTTTACTTCAATAGATTTAGTTCCCTCAACATTACCGGCATAATCAATGCTTCTAAATTTAACAATATGGACCCCTTCATTACTTATAATAATCTCATTTTCATACGTTAACCATTCACCATCATTCACTTGATATTGAGTTTTATCAACACCGGATAGAGAGTCTGATCCATTGAGTGTAATGGACACATCTGAAGGATACCAACCGTCTTTGACGGGACTAACTATCGTTTCAGGAGCTGTTTTATCAATTTTTATTTCTTTAGAATTTTGATTTTCTTGATTTCCATTTGTATCTGTACTAAAGTAATCGATTTTCAATATTCCTTCTTGATCTAGTACAAAAGGTGATTGGAAATTGTTCCAATTCGAATCATTTATTCGGTAAAGGGTTTTTTCAATTTCTGATTCGGTATCGATGGATGTAAAATCTATTTCAACATTTGTGTTAAACCAGCCATTTTCATTACTCTTTTGCTTAGTGGTTAGAGTCGTAATAGGTGGATTTACATCATTACTAAACTTCCAAAGTTTATATTTAGAATTATCGATAATCCCGCCTATTAAAAAGCCGCCCTTTATCTTTTTAACTGTAAGTCCAACCTCATTACCGGTTGAACCAAGAGTTCTTTCCCATTCTGTGTTTCCATTCATATCTGTTTTAACGAGGTAGATGTCGTTCCCGCCATTACCGAAAGAGTTCGTGGTACCTGTAACCACAAATCCCTTGTCTGGGGTTTCAATAACTGAGTAGCCATATTCATATTTATTCCCACCATATGTCTTCATCCATTGAAGATTCCCAATGGAGTTTAGTTTAATTAGTGCCAACCGAGATGGTTCACCAGTATTTCCTACTATAATAAACCCATTATCACTTGTCTTCTGTATGGAATAGGCTGCATCAAAAAAGTCCGTTCCGTAAGAGTTATATGTTTTCTGCCATTGTAAATTTCCACTTTTATCAGTTTTGGAGATTAGTATGTCCTCCCAATTACTAAAAGAATTAGGAGCTAAGCCTGATCCCGCAATTATGTATCCATCACTTGTTTCGATGACTGATTTTCCAATACTTTCAACAAAAGAGTATCCTGCACCAAAATGTCTTAATTTTGTTTCATAAACCTTTTTCCATTGGAGTTGTCCCTTATTATCCAATTTTAGTAGAGATACACCATAATACGGAATATTGCTAAGAGATATACCGTTGTACTTAAGGCCGTTTCTAGGATAATCTTTAGAAGAGCCTGTTAAAATAAATCCGCCATCACTTGTTTCTGAAACAGAAGTAATTTTATCACTTCGATAGCTGCCTATTTGGTTTTCCCATACAATCTCTCCGTTATGGTTTAAACAGGCAACATATGATACTAACCCAGCATTTCGAGTTTGTTTTAGCCCAGTGATGATATAATTATTCTCTTTTGTTGAAATAATAGAAACCCCATATTCATCTTCGGATGATCCTACATTCTTTTCCCAAATTTTTTCACCATTTTGATCTGTCTTAACGACATAAATATCTAAATTATATTTATTTCTTTTTGTAGAAATTGCGATGATTCCATTGTCTTCAGTGGTATCCATTGATTGTGCTTTACTATCAATTTGTTGTTGAAGATATAGACCATCTGCAATTTCCTTTTCCCATTCCAGCTCCGATGGTTCAACTGCTTTTGATTCTAAGCCTTTAGAACCTAATGTAAAAAATGTTATTAGTATTATTAGGACAATTTTTCTCATTTTTTCCCCTCCTAATTTTATATTATATCATTTTTATTAGGTAAAAAGTTCTATAAATGTAAAGGAGTTTCAAAACTTCCTATCTAGAAGGGACATACTATGTTTAATTATTTTAATAGGGAAATATACCTAAGATTTATTGGCAAGTAAAAGATTTTTAATTGCAATTTGATACATTTTTTTTCTTGTCAAACACAGGTATTAACTAACGATAACTGTTGCTTTAGAAAAAAATAGAAGAAATTATTTATTAGTTCTCCAATGGAAATCGCACAAGCAACAATTGGAATGGTCCAAGAAGTCTCCTTTTGGAAAAATATTAAAGTAAGTGGATATAAATTTTTAGCGGGATTTGCCTTAGCTATAGTAATTGGAATCCCTATCTTTTAAGAGCCAGGGGTTAAAGAGGAATCATTTGAACAGAAAAATGCCAGTTTAAGAGGAGACGAACAAATTGAAGCTCATTTTAACAAGAAAGGTGTACTTAGTTAATTTAGAATAATGAACTTACTGAAACAGGCTGCCAAATTTTTGTGGCAGCCTGTTTTTGTAGCAATTCTTCTAATACATCATGACGAAATATTAAGCAAGCAACATTATTATTTTCTCGAATGGTCTTTTTGGATAGATTATCGAAATTGAAATTTCGTTTATTATATATTTAAATGTTTAACGCCTGAACAGATAATTTTTGATTGAACATATCCGATAAATAGTCCTCTGTTGTTAAGAACAGTAATCCGTTGCCTTCGAGCTTTGGCGAGTTTCCTAGAGGAACTGTTCTCTTTATTAATTGTGCATACAGCTCTGGCTCTGTCAGATTTCGTTTAAAGTTTTTATTGGCAATATCTTTAATAAGTGCAAGTGCACCGGAGATATGTGGTGTTGCCATAGAAGTTCCGGTTAGTTTTGCATAAGTTCCGTTTAAATACGTAGAAAGGATTTCTTCACCAGGTGCGACTAAGTCGACTTGATTATTCGAATTTGAAAACTCAGAAGAACGGCGTTGCAGATTAATGGCTCCGACACTTATGACTTCATTGTAGGAGCCAGGATAGGAGAACTCATCTGAAGAATCCTGGCCATCTCCCTCATTTCCAGCCGCACAAACTACCAGAATTTGCTCTGCTATTGCATGTTGAATCGCTTGATGCAATTCAGGTACATCCTCAGAACCGCCGAGGCTCATGGAGATGATATCTGCCTTATGCTCAACGGCATAGTTAATGCCATTTATGATCCAGTCGTATTGTCCTGAACCATTTTTATCAAGCACCTTTAAAATCAGTAAATTTGCTTCTGGTGCAACGCCAATTACACCTTTTCCGTTTTGGGTGGCAGCAATAGTGCCAGCCACATGGGTTCCATGACCATTGTAGTCCGTGTATACATCAGGATTTCCATTATCATCATCCGTGAAATTCCGTCCACCGATAATCCGTTCACTTAAATCAGGATGGGTGACATCGCAGCCTGTGTCCAATATCGCAACCGTAAGTCCCTTACCTTTGGATTTTTCCCAGATCTTTGGAGCCGCAATCAGTTCAATACCTTTTGGTACCTCAGAAACCACTTCGACCACTGCATTGACTTGATAAGGAATTAAGTGTAACTTCTTCTCCATTTGTATCCCTCCTGAAAGAATTAGTTTTCTGTGAATTCTTGGGAGTTATTAATAGTTTAACAATTCAGAATCTAATAAAACAGTTACTTTGGTTGTGTTTTTACAGAACAAATGTTCCTAAAAAATGTCCTTAATTATTAATTTCCTCATTTATCAACTGACTATTACGTTCGTTAATCTACTAAAACCAAGAGAGAGGACCATTCTTCGGCTGCACAAACGGCTAATATTGAATATGGACAGGGGCAAGGTGGAAGAAATGTCTTGTATTGCCGGGGTTTTTAACGTCACGTTTCAACTAAATTAGGATCTCTTGCCCTCTATAGAAGAGAAAATGATATAGTGATCCCAATCTGTGCTATCGGCGCCGTTCTATGTCGAACACCGATTGACATTATTGTACTTAAACTTCAGAGTGCAAGAGGTTAATAAAGAGTTGTTGCTGTAGCTCTTTTTTCTTGTTCTAATAATACGAACACTTAAATGTTTAATAATTATAAAAAAACAGCCTCTCATTAAGAGACTGTACTCATATTCTACTCATGATCCCCTAAAAAAATGGTGCTGCCTAGACACACCTACTTGCAATATCGCCACGCTTTCTTAAATACACATACTCCAAAAAAAAGAAAAGCTATAAAGCCGATTAATGCAATTAGGATGTTTAAAATATTACCAAGAACTCCTCCTAGACCGAGTAATCCAAACAAATTGGTAACGTACCCCAATAATGCTGCCAGCACCCATATCAGACCTGTTAAAAATCCAAGGAATAAACCAACAACGCCACAATGACTATGATGACTCATTGAAATTCACCCCCTGTCAATGGTTGTTCATTATTATGGTATGCAGATGCTTGAGAGCATGTTTAGATAAAACACAAAAAGGGGCTCAAAAAAAGGAATTAAATATATGTCAAGGGGATTTTACCCATAACAAAATGAATAAAGGACTTATTATTAGGCTGTTTTCGTAGAGAAGAAACGTGAAGAATGGCGCCATAAAGAGGAAAAAATGAACCTTATATGTGAAATGGCTGCTGGACTTGCACATGAAATAAGAGACCCTTTGACGATCATTCAAGGATTCTTCAAGATTCCAAAGAGCATAACAATAATATATAACCTTGGTAGGATTTAATCCTTAAAGAAGTCAAAAGGATGAATAATTTAACGGTGGAATTCCTTTATTTCCAAAACCAAATGTTTCTTCGTACCAAACTTATTTCATCCACGATTTTCTGAAGAGGGTGATCTCCTTAACCGAATCCAAAACACAGTGAAGGACATCAAAACGTCTACATGGAGTACAATCCCCATCTTTTTATACCGATGGACTTCGATTGCCAGTTAGTAAAGCTATTCTTAATGTGCTAATGCAAAGATCTGAAGTATAATTGTTCTGTTTAAAAGATCATGTTGGTCTTTTGTGTTTGAGTGACATTATTTTTAAAAATTAAGTTTGAAAAAATGTTGACGAAGTTAAATTAAAATAGTAGTATATGAATCTGTCAGTAAGGAATTAACAGAAACAATTCTTATTTTTTATAAAAAAAACACTTGAAATTCATAAGTGATTTTGTTAATATTATTTCTTGTGACTGACAAAAGTAATAAATGGTTTTTTGAAAAAAGTATTGACACTTCGAAAAAGAAGTGGGATACTATAAATCTGTCTTAAAAATTGCTCTTTGAAAACTAAACAAACAAAAACGTCAACAAACAATAATAATCATGTTTCTTCTATATTATATAGTTGAACATGAGCCAACGTAAAATTCGAGCTATATCAACTTTCTTGGAGAGTTTGATCCTGGCTCAGGACGAACGCTGGCGGCGTGCCTAATACATGCAAGTCGAGCGAATCTTTAGGAGCTTGCTCCTGAAGGTTAGCGGCGGACGGGTGAGTAACACGTGGGCAACCTGCCTGTAAGACTGGGATAACTTCGGGAAACCGGAGCTAATACCGGATAATCCTTTCCCTCTCATGAGGGAAAGCTGAAAGTCGGTTTCGGCTGACACTTACAGATGGGCCCGCGGCGCATTAGCTAGTTGGTGAGGTAACGGCTCACCAAGGCGACGATGCGTAGCCGACCTGAGAGGGTGATCGGCCACACTGGGACTGAGACACGGCCCAGACTCCTACGGGAGGCAGCAGTAGGGAATCTTCCGCAATGGACGAAAGTCTGACGGAGCAACGCCGCGTGAGCGATGAAGGCCTTCGGGTCGTAAAGCTCTGTTGTTAGGGAAGAACAAGTATCGGAGTAACTGCCGGTACCTTGACGGTACCTAACCAGAAAGCCACGGCTAACTACGTGCCAGCAGCCGCGGTAATACGTAGGTGGCAAGCGTTGTCCGGAATTATTGGGCGTAAAGCGCGCGCAGGCGGTCCTTTAAGTCTGATGTGAAAGCCCACGGCTCAACCGTGGAGGGTCATTGGAAACTGGGGGACTTGAGTGCAGAAGAGGAAAGCGGAATTCCACGTGTAGCGGTGAAATGCGTAGAGATGTGGAGGAACACCAGTGGCGAAGGCGGCTTTCTGGTCTGTAACTGACGCTGAGGCGCGAAAGCGTGGGGAGCAAACAGGATTAGATACCCTGGTAGTCCACGCCGTAAACGATGAGTGCTAAGTGTTAGAGGGTTTCCGCCCTTTAGTGCTGCAGCTAACGCATTAAGCACTCCGCCTGGGGAGTACGGCCGCAAGGCTGAAACTCAAAGGAATTGACGGGGGCCCGCACAAGCGGTGGAGCATGTGGTTTAATTCGAAGCAACGCGAAGAACCTTACCAGGTCTTGACATCCTCTGACACTCCTAGAGATAGGACGTTCCCCTTCGGGGGACAGAGTGACAGGTGGTGCATGGTTGTCGTCAGCTCGTGTCGTGAGATGTTGGGTTAAGTCCCGCAACGAGCGCAACCCTTGATCTTAGTTGCCAGCATTCAGTTGGGCACTCTAAGGTGACTGCCGGTGACAAACCGGAGGAAGGTGGGGATGACGTCAAATCATCATGCCCCTTATGACCTGGGCTACACACGTGCTACAATGGATGGTACAAAGGGCTGCAAAACCGCGAGGTTAAGCCAATCCCATAAAACCATTCTCAGTTCGGATTGCAGGCTGCAACTCGCCTGCATGAAGCCGGAATCGCTAGTAATCGCGGATCAGCATGCCGCGGTGAATACGTTCCCGGGCCTTGTACACACCGCCCGTCACACCACGAGAGTTTGTAACACCCGAAGTCGGTGGGGTAACCGTAAGGAGCCAGCCGCCTAAGGTGGGACAGATGATTGGGGTGAAGTCGTAACAAGGTAGCCGTATCGGAAGGTGCGGCTGGATCACCTCCTTTCTAAGGATAATGCAGTCCTTTCGGACTGATAAGAAGTTGACCGTTTCTTGTTTGTTTAGTTTTGAGAGAGCAATTCTCTCAAAGCTTTTTTTAATCGTTCTTTGAAAACTAGATAATCGTAATAGAAGAAGTAACCAAGTAAGAACCGAGTAATCGCCATTTTAGTTTTTCTCTCTTATTAATAAGAGTAAAACCTTTTAGGTTAAGTTAGAAAGGGCGCACGGTGAATGCCTTGGCACTAGGAGCCGATGAAGGACGGGACTAACACCGATATGCTTCGGGGAGCTGTAAGTAAGCTTTGATCCGGAGATTTCCGAATGGGGAAACCCACTGCTCGTAATGGAGCAGTATCTTTACCTGAATTCATAGGGTATTGAAGGCAGACCCGGGGAACTGAAACATCTAAGTACCCGGAGGAAGAGAAAGCAAACGCGATTCCCTAAGTAGCGGCGAGCGAAACGGGAACAGCCCAAACCAAGAGGCTTGCCTCTTGGGGTTGTAGGACACTCAACATGGAGTTACAAAGGAACGGGGTAGATGAAGCGGCCTGGAAAGGCCTGTCATAGAAGGTAAAAGCCCTGTAGTCGAAACTTCGTTCCCTCCTGAGTGGATCCTGAGTACGGCCGGACACGTGAAATCCGGTCGGAAGCAGGGAGGACCATCTCCCAAGGCTAAATACTCCCTAGTGACCGATAGTGAACCAGTACCGTGAGGGAAAGGTGAAAAGCACCCCGGAAGGGGAGTGAAAAAGATCCTGAAACCGTGTGCCTACAAGTAGTCAGAGCCCGTTTATGGGTGATGGCGTGCCTTTTGTAGAATGAACCGGCGAGTTACGATCCCATGCAAGGTTAAGTTGAAGAGACGGAGCCGCAGCGAAAGCGAGTCTGAATAGGGCGAAATAGTATGTGGTCGTAGACCCGAAACCAGGTGATCTACCCATGTCCAGGGTGAAGTCCAGGTAACACTGGATGGAGGCCCGAACCCACGCACGTTGAAAAGTGCGGGGATGAGGTGTGGGTAGCGGAGAAATTCCAATCGAACTTGGAGATAGCTGGTTCTCTCCGAAATAGCTTTAGGGCTAGCCTCACGTAGTAAGAGTCTTGGAGGTAGAGCACTGTTTGGACTAGGGGCCCTCATCGGGTTACCGAATTCAGACAAACTCCGAATGCCAAAGACTTATCCGTGGGAGTCAGACTGCGAGTGATAAGATCCGTAGTCAAAAGGGAAACAGCCCAGACCACCAGCTAAGGTCCCAAAGTTTACGTTAAGTGGAAAAGGATGTGGAGTTGCTTAGACAACCAGGATGTTGGCTTAGAAGCAGCCACCATTTAAAGAGTGCGTAATAGCTCACTGGTCGAGTGACTCTGCGCCGAAAATGTACCGGGGCTAAACGTAACACCGAAGCTGTGGATTGACATCTACGATGTCAGTGGTAGGAGAGCGTTCTAAGGGCGTTGAAGCTAGACCGTAAGGACTGGTGGAGCGCTTAGAAGTGAGAATGCCGGTATGAGTAGCGAAAGATGAGTGAGAATCTCATCCACCGTATGCCTAAGGTTTCCTGAGGAAGGCTCGTCCTCTCAGGGTTAGTCGGGACCTAAGCCGAGGCCGAAAGGCGTAGGCGATGGACAACAGGTTGATATTCCTGTACCACCTCTTTATCGTTTGAGTGATGGGGGGACGCAGGAGGATAGGGTAAGCGCACTGTTGGATATGTGCGTCTAAGCAGTTAGGCTGGTAAGTAGGAAAATCCGCTTACCGTAAGGCTGAGCTGTGACAGCGAGGGAAATATAGTACCGAAGTTCCTGATTCCACACTGCCAAGAAAAGCCTCTAGCGAGATAAAAGGTGCCCGTACCGCAAACCGACACAGGTAGGCGAGGAGAGAATCCTAAGGTGAGCGAGAGAACTCTCGTTAAGGAACTCGGCAAAATGACCCCGTAACTTCGGGAGAAGGGGTGCTTTTTGAGGTGAATAGCCTCGAAGAGCCGCAGTGAATAGGCCCAGGCGACTGTTTAGCAAAAACACAGGTCTCTGCGAAGCCGCAAGGCGAAGTATAGGGGCTGACGCCTGCCCGGTGCTGGAAGGTTAAGAGGAGGGGTTAGCGCAAGCGAAGCTCTGAATCGAAGCCCCAGTAAACGGCGGCCGTAACTATAACGGTCCTAAGGTAGCGAAATTCCTTGTCGGGTAAGTTCCGACCCGCACGAAAGGCGTAACGATCTGGGCACTGTCTCAACGAGAGACTCGGTGAAATTATAGTACCTGTGAAGATGCAGGTTACCCGCGACAGGACGGAAAGACCCCGTGGAGCTTTACTGTAGCCTGATATTGAATTTTGGTACAGCTTGTACAGGATAGGTAGGAGCCTGAGAAGCCGGAGCGCCAGCTTCGGTGGAGGCGTCGGTGGGATACTACCCTGGCTGTATTGAAATTCTAACCCGCACCCCTGATCGGGGTGGGAGACAGTGTCAGGTGGGCAGTTTGACTGGGGCGGTCGCCTCCTAAAGAGTAACGGAGGCGCCCAAAGGTTCCCTCAGAATGGTTGGAAATCATTCGTAGAGTGTAAAGGCACAAGGGAGCTTGACTGCGAGACCTACAAGTCGAGCAGGGACGAAAGTCGGGCTTAGTGATCCGGTGGTTCCGCATGGAAGGGCCATCGCTCAACGGATAAAAGCTACCCCGGGGATAACAGGCTTATCTCCCCCAAGAGTCCACATCGACGGGGAGGTTTGGCACCTCGATGTCGGCTCATCGCATCCTGGGGCTGTAGTCGGTCCCAAGGGTTGGGCTGTTCGCCCATTAAAGCGGTACGCGAGCTGGGTTCAGAACGTCGTGAGACAGTTCGGTCCCTATCCGTCGTGGGCGCAGGAAATTTGAGAGGAGCTGTCCTTAGTACGAGAGGACCGGGATGGACGCACCGCTGGTGTACCAGTTGTCTTGCCAAAGGCATCGCTGGGTAGCTATGTGCGGACGGGATAAGTGCTGAAAGCATCTAAGCATGAAGCCCCCCTCAAGATGAGATTTCCCATAGCGTCAAGCTAGTAAGATCCCTGAAAGATGATCAGGTTGATAGGTCAGAGGTGGAAGCGTGGTAACATGTGGAGCTGACTGATACTAATCGATCGAGGACTTAACCATAGTCTTAAAGCGAACTCGTTTTTACTTAAACTTCTTCTGATTATCTAGTTTTGAGGGAATGATCTCTCTAATTAAATAGTCTGGTAATAATGGCGAGAAGGTCACACCCGTTCCCATACCGAACACGGAAGTTAAGCTTCTCAGCGCCGATGGTAGTTGGGGCAAGCGCCCCTGTGAGAGTAGGACGTTGCCAGGCGAAGACAGAAATTAATCTTTCTGTCTTTTTTAATCCCTTCTTGAGAATTGGAAAAAACTTTCTCTTGTAAGATAACACCGATGGTGTTATGATAGGAAAGTCGCTTTTGAAACAACTTATCTTTTCAATGATTATTTCTAGCGAATTGGAAATAATTGATAGTTGATAGGATGATAGAAACGCGATATACTAATATTCCTGTTGCTTTAACAAGTGACAAAAACAAAAAATTGTTCTTTGAAAACTAAACAAACAAAAACGTCAACAAACAATAAATTATCATGTTTCTTCTATATTATATAGATGAACATGAGCCAACGTAAATTCGAGCTAATCAACTTTCTTGGAGAGTTTGATCCTGGCTCAGGACGAACGCTGGCGGCGTGCCTAATACATGCAAGTCGAGCGAACCTTTAGAAGCTTGCTTCTAAAGGTTAGCGGCGGACGGGTGAGTAACACGTGGGCAACCTGCCTGTAAGACTGGGATAACTTCGGGAAACCGGAGCTAATACCGGATAATCCTTTTCCTCTCATGAGGGAAAGCTGAAAGACGGCGCAAGCTGTCACTTACAGATGGGCCCGCGGCGCATTAGCTAGTTGGTGAGGTAACGGCTCACCAAGGCGACGATGCGTAGCCGACCTGAGAGGGTGATCGGCCACACTGGGACTGAGACACGGCCCAGACTCCTACGGGAGGCAGCAGTAGGGAATCTTCCGCAATGGACGAAAGTCTGACGGAGCAACGCCGCGTGAGCGATGAAGGCCTTCGGGTCGTAAAGCTCTGTTGTTAGGGAAGAACAAGTATCGGAGTAACTGCCGGTACCTTGACGGTACCTAACCAGAAAGCCACGGCTAACTACGTGCCAGCAGCCGCGGTAATACGTAGGTGGCAAGCGTTGTCCGGAATTATTGGGCGTAAAGCGCGCGCAGGCGGTCCTTTAAGTCTGATGTGAAAGCCCACGGCTCAACCGTGGAGGGTCATTGGAAACTGGGGGACTTGAGTGCAGAAGAGGAAAGCGGAATTCCACGTGTAGCGGTGAAATGCGTAGAGATGTGGAGGAACACCAGTGGCGAAGGCGGCTTTCTGGTCTGTAACTGACGCTGAGGCGCGAAAGCGTGGGGAGCAAACAGGATTAGATACCCTGGTAGTCCACGCCGTAAACGATGAGTGCTAAGTGTTAGAGGGTTTCCGCCCTTTAGTGCTGCAGCTAACGCATTAAGCACTCCGCCTGGGGAGTACGGCCGCAAGGCTGAAACTCAAAGGAATTGACGGGGGCCCGCACAAGCGGTGGAGCATGTGGTTTAATTCGAAGCAACGCGAAGAACCTTACCAGGTCTTGACATCCTCTGACACTCCTAGAGATAGGACGTTCCCCTTCGGGGGACAGAGTGACAGGTGGTGCATGGTTGTCGTCAGCTCGTGTCGTGAGATGTTGGGTTAAGTCCCGCAACGAGCGCAACCCTTGATCTTAGTTGCCAGCATTCAGTTGGGCACTCTAAGGTGACTGCCGGTGACAAACCGGAGGAAGGTGGGGATGACGTCAAATCATCATGCCCCTTATGACCTGGGCTACACACGTGCTACAATGGATGGTACAAAGGGCTGCAAAACCGCGAGGTTAAGCCAATCCCATAAAACCATTCTCAGTTCGGATTGCAGGCTGCAACTCGCCTGCATGAAGCCGGAATCGCTAGTAATCGCGGATCAGCATGCCGCGGTGAATACGTTCCCGGGCCTTGTACACACCGCCCGTCACACCACGAGAGTTTGTAACACCCGAAGTCGGTGGGGTAACCGTAAGGAGCCAGCCGCCTAAGGTGGGACAGATGATTGGGGTGAAGTCGTAACAAGGTAGCCGTATCGGAAGGTGCGGCTGGATCACCTCCTTTCTAAGGATAATGCAGTCCTTTCGGACTGATAAGAAGTTGACCGTTTCTTGTTTGTTTAGTTTTGAGAGAGCAATTCTCTCAAAGCTTTTTTTAATCGTTCTTTGAAAACTAGATAATCGTAATAGAAGAAGTAACCAAGTAAGAACCGAGTAATCGCCATTTTAGTTTTTCTCTCTTATTAATAAGAGTAAAACCTTTTAGGTTAAGTTAGAAAGGGCGCACGGTGAATGCCTTGGCACTAGGAGCCGATGAAGGACGGGACTAACACCGATATGCTTCGGGGAGCTGTAAGTAAGCTTTGATCCGGAGATTTCCGAATGGGGAAACCCACTGCTCGTAATGGAGCAGTATCTTTACCTGAATTCATAGGGTATTGAAGGCAGACCCGGGGAACTGAAACATCTAAGTACCCGGAGGAAGAGAAAGCAAACGCGATTCCCTAAGTAGCGGCGAGCGAAACGGGAACAGCCCAAACCAAGAGGCTTGCCTCTTGGGGTTGTAGGACACTCAACATGGAGTTACAAAGGAACGGGGTAGATGAAGCGGCCTGGAAAGGCCTGTCATAGAAGGTAAAAGCCCTGTAGTCGAAACTTCGTTCCCTCCTGAGTGGATCCTGAGTACGGCCGGACACGTGAAATCCGGTCGGAAGCAGGGAGGACCATCTCCCAAGGCTAAATACTCCCTAGTGACCGATAGTGAACCAGTACCGTGAGGGAAAGGTGAAAAGCACCCCGGAAGGGGAGTGAAAAAGATCCTGAAACCGTGTGCCTACAAGTAGTCAGAGCCCGTTTATGGGTGATGGCGTGCCTTTTGTAGAATGAACCGGCGAGTTACGATCCCATGCAAGGTTAAGTTGAAGAGACGGAGCCGCAGCGAAAGCGAGTCTGAATAGGGCGAAATAGTATGTGGTCGTAGACCCGAAACCAGGTGATCTACCCATGTCCAGGGTGAAGTCCAGGTAACACTGGATGGAGGCCCGAACCCACGCACGTTGAAAAGTGCGGGGATGAGGTGTGGGTAGCGGAGAAATTCCAATCGAACTTGGAGATAGCTGGTTCTCTCCGAAATAGCTTTAGGGCTAGCCTCACGTAGTAAGAGTCTTGGAGGTAGAGCACTGTTTGGACTAGGGGCCCTCATCGGGTTACCGAATTCAGACAAACTCCGAATGCCAAAGACTTATCCGTGGGAGTCAGACTGCGAGTGATAAGATCCGTAGTCAAAAGGGAAACAGCCCAGACCACCAGCTAAGGTCCCAAAGTTTACGTTAAGTGGAAAAGGATGTGGAGTTGCTTAGACAACCAGGATGTTGGCTTAGAAGCAGCCACCATTTAAAGAGTGCGTAATAGCTCACTGGTCGAGTGACTCTGCGCCGAAAATGTACCGGGGCTAAACGTAACACCGAAGCTGTGGATTGACATCTACGATGTCAGTGGTAGGAGAGCGTTCTAAGGGCGTTGAAGCTAGACCGTAAGGACTGGTGGAGCGCTTAGAAGTGAGAATGCCGGTATGAGTAGCGAAAGATGAGTGAGAATCTCATCCACCGTATGCCTAAGGTTTCCTGAGGAAGGCTCGTCCTCTCAGGGTTAGTCGGGACCTAAGCCGAGGCCGAAAGGCGTAGGCGATGGACAACAGGTTGATATTCCTGTACCACCTCTTTATCGTTTGAGTGATGGGGGGACGCAGGAGGATAGGGTAAGCGCACTGTTGGATATGTGCGTCTAAGCAGTTAGGCTGGTAAGTAGGAAAATCCGCTTACCGTAAGGCTGAGCTGTGACAGCGAGGGAAATATAGTACCGAAGTTCCTGATTCCACACTGCCAAGAAAAGCCTCTAGCGAGATAAAAGGTGCCCGTACCGCAAACCGACACAGGTAGGCGAGGAGAGAATCCTAAGGTGAGCGAGAGAACTCTCGTTAAGGAACTCGGCAAAATGACCCCGTAACTTCGGGAGAAGGGGTGCTTTTTGAGGTGAATAGCCTCGAAGAGCCGCAGTGAATAGGCCCAGGCGACTGTTTAGCAAAAACACAGGTCTCTGCGAAGCCGCAAGGCGAAGTATAGGGGCTGACGCCTGCCCGGTGCTGGAAGGTTAAGAGGAGGGGTTAGCGCAAGCGAAGCTCTGAATCGAAGCCCCAGTAAACGGCGGCCGTAACTATAACGGTCCTAAGGTAGCGAAATTCCTTGTCGGGTAAGTTCCGACCCGCACGAAAGGCGTAACGATCTGGGCACTGTCTCAACGAGAGACTCGGTGAAATTATAGTACCTGTGAAGATGCAGGTTACCCGCGACAGGACGGAAAGACCCCGTGGAGCTTTACTGTAGCCTGATATTGAATTTTGGTACAGCTTGTACAGGATAGGTAGGAGCCTGAGAAGCCGGAGCGCCAGCTTCGGTGGAGGCGTCGGTGGGATACTACCCTGGCTGTATTGAAATTCTAACCCGCACCCCTGATCGGGGTGGGAGACAGTGTCAGGTGGGCAGTTTGACTGGGGCGGTCGCCTCCTAAAGAGTAACGGAGGCGCCCAAAGGTTCCCTCAGAATGGTTGGAAATCATTCGTAGAGTGTAAAGGCACAAGGGAGCTTGACTGCGAGACCTACAAGTCGAGCAGGGACGAAAGTCGGGCTTAGTGATCCGGTGGTTCCGCATGGAAGGGCCATCGCTCAACGGATAAAAGCTACCCCGGGGATAACAGGCTTATCTCCCCCAAGAGTCCACATCGACGGGGAGGTTTGGCACCTCGATGTCGGCTCATCGCATCCTGGGGCTGTAGTCGGTCCCAAGGGTTGGGCTGTTCGCCCATTAAAGCGGTACGCGAGCTGGGTTCAGAACGTCGTGAGACAGTTCGGTCCCTATCCGTCGTGGGCGCAGGAAATTTGAGAGGAGCTGTCCTTAGTACGAGAGGACCGGGATGGACGCACCGCTGGTGTACCAGTTGTCTTGCCAAAGGCATCGCTGGGTAGCTATGTGCGGACGGGATAAGTGCTGAAAGCATCTAAGCATGAAGCCCCCCTCAAGATGAGATTTCCCATAGCGTCAAGCTAGTAAGATCCCTGAAAGATGATCAGGTTGATAGGTCAGAGGTGGAAGCGTGGTAACATGTGGAGCTGACTGATACTAATCGATCGAGGACTTAACCATAGTCTTAAAGCGAACTCGTTTTTACTTAAACTTCTTCTGAATTATCTAGTTTTGAGAGAATGAAATTTTTTTAAATTTCCTCTTGAAAAATATAAAAAAGACATTATAATAAAATAGTGTCCAATAAATGGTCTGGTAATTATGGCGAGAAGGTCACACCCGTTCCCATACCGAACACGGAAGTTAAGCTTCTCAGCGCCGATGGTAGTTGGGGCAAGCGCCCCTGTGAGAGTAGGACGTTGCCAGGCCAGCCCCAATGGGGGCTATTATTTTTGTCAAAACTTCAGGTTAGGCCCCTTGGTCAAGCGGTTAAGACACCGCCCTTTCACGGCGGTAACACGGGTTCGAATCCCGTAGGGGTCACCATTTACGGAGGATTAGCTCAGCTGGGAGAGCATCTGCCTTACAAGCAGAGGGTCGGCGGTTCGATCCCGTCATCCTCCACCATATGTATTTTGCCGGTTTAGCTCAATTGGTAGAGCAACTGACTTGTAATCAGTAGGTTGGGGGTTCAAGTCCTCTAGCCGGCACCATTATTTTTTTTGCTTTTTTTTGAGCCATTAGCTCAGTCGGTAGAGCACGATCGAATATGCTACTCCGAGATACTTCAGAGTACACGCCGAGCCGCTGCTTGAATTAACCTCCTGAGGCGGGGACGTCTGACGGAGCTATAAAAGATTAGGATATAATTTTAGTTTTGAGCCATTAGCTCAGTTGGTAGAGCATCTGACTTTTAATCAGAGGGTCGAAGGTTCGAGTCCTTCATGGCTCACCATTTAAATATGCGGGTGTGGCGGAATTGGCAGACGCACCAGACTTAGGATCTGGCGCCGCAAGGCGTGGGGGTTCGACTCCCTTCACCCGCACCATTACGCGGAAGTAGTTCAGTGGTAGAACACCACCTTGCCAAGGTGGGGGTCGCGGGTTCGAATCCCGTCTTCCGCTCCAAGTTTTTTAGCCGGGGTGGCGGAACTGGCAGACGCACAGGACTTAAAATCCTGCGGTAGGTGACTACCGTACCGGTTCGATTCCGGTCCTCGGCACCATTTTATATGCGCCCGTAGCTCAATTGGATAGAGCGTTTGACTACGGATCAAAAGGTTATGGGTTCGACTCCTTTCGGGCGCGCCATTATTACGGGAAGTAGCTCAGCTTGGTAGAGCACTTGGTTTGGGACCAAGGGGTCGCAGGTTCGAATCCTGTCTTCCCGACCAGTCGAGAGTTAACATTAATTACATGGGGCCTTAGCTCAGCTGGGAGAGCGCCTGCTTTGCACGCAGGAGGTCAGCGGTTCGATCCCGCTAGGCTCCATTCTAAATGGAGGAATACCCAAGTCCGGCTGAAGGGATCGGTCTTGAAAACCGACAGGCGGGTTAAACCGCGCGGGGGTTCGAATCCCTCTTCCTCCGCCATACTAAATGCAAAAGCATATGGCAAACTTTGGGCATGAAACAAATAGTTTTTATATTATCGTCGCGGGGTGGAGCAGTCTGGTAGCTCGTCGGGCTCATAACCCGAAGGTCGCAGGTTCAAATCCTGTCCCCGCAATCTGGTCCCGTGGTGTAGCGGTTAACATGCCTGCCTGTCACGCAGGAGATCGCCGGTTCGATCCCGGTCGGGACCGCCATTTTTATCCCAGTAGGTAAATTACTACTGTTGATATATAGATAGTGTGGCTCAGTAGCTCAGTCGGTAGAGCAAAGGACTGAAAATCCTTGTGTCGGCGGTTCGATTCCGTCCTGAGCCACCATTTTAATTCATCATAACTATATCTTAAAATGTGGAGGGGTAGCGAAGTGGCTAAACGCGGCGGACTGTAAATCCGCTCCCTCAGGGTTCGGCGGTTCGAATCCGTCCCCCTCCACCATGATGGCGATTGTGGCGAAGTGGTTAACGCATCGGATTGTGGTTCCGACATTCGTGGGTTCGATTCCCATCAGTCGCCCCATTAATTTTATAAATTATTGGGCTATAGCCAAGCGGTAAGGCAACGGACTTTGACTCCGTCATGCGTTGGTTCGAATCCAGCTAGCCCAGTCATGGCAGCATAGCCAAGTGGTAAGGCAGAGGTCTGCAAAACCTTTATCCCCGGTTCAAATCCGGGTGTTGCCTCCAATTTTAAGAAATGCGGGTGTAGTTTAGTGGTAAAACCTCAGCCTTCCAAGCTGATGTTGTGAGTTCGATTCTCATCACCCGCTCCAATATGGGCCTATAGCTCAGCTGGTTAGAGCGCACGCCTGATAAGCGTGAGGTCGATGGTTCGAGTCCATTTAGGCCCACCATATATCATATTTTCTTATTGTTCCGCAGTAGCTCAGTGGTAGAGCAATCGGCTGTTAACCGATCGGTCGTAGGTTCGAGTCCTACCTGCGGAGCCATTTTTATGTTTATGGGGAATTACTTAAGAGGCTGAAGAGGCGCCCTTGCTAAGGGGTAGGTCGGGTAACATGGATCAAATATGCCTTCTTTGCCATTATATATTTGCGCCTTTAGCTCAGCTGGATAGAGCATACGCCTTCTAAGCGTACGGTCAGAGGTTCGAATCCTCTAAGGCGCGTAAAAAAATAATAAAGAAAAAAACGCTTAGATAAGCGTTTTTTTTTGTATACTTTTTTAATTATCGAAGAAAACCATACCCGCTACTTCTAAAGGTTATACAGTGCCCTTTAAAATCATTCCCAAGCGTTTTCCATTTTTAAATCCATAATAAATTTATAAGACTTTTCCTTTGTTACTTGCCCTTCGTGTTCGAACAGGCTAAGGAAAATATCGACTATTCTTGGGTCAAATTGGGACCCTTTATTTCTGCGAATTTCGTTAAGAATATATTCAAGATCAAGTTCATTTCTATAAACACGTTTGGAAGACATGGCATCAAAGGTATCTGCTACCGCAACGATTCGGGCAGCTAATGGAATTTGATCTCCCTTTAATCCTATTGGATAACCTGTACCATCGTATCTTTCGTGATGATATAAAACAATATCTAAAACTCCATTATCTTTAAAAGTTGTTATATGCTTAATCATTTCATATCCAATAGTTGGATGAAGTTTGATAATACTGTATTCATCATCTGTTAACTTATCTGGTTTGTTCAAAATATTTTCTGGGATACCAATTTTACCGATATCGTGCAGTAACCCACCAATTCGAATGGTATTACACATGTCTTTAGACAGATTCATCTTTTTAGCTATTTCAACAGCATATCTTGTAACATTTTCAGAATGATGCAGTGTATAAGTATCTCTGGAATCTAAAGCATTGGCAAGTGCTTTTGTTAAAGCGAGATTATCTTCTCTAACTTTTTGAGCATTTTTCATTAAGCCAACAGATATGAATGTTATTAAAAGATAGGTAAATAAATACGCAAGAAATGTTTCTAGATTATGTGATGTTTCTGGTATGAGAAAAAATCTGCAACTGACAACAATGGCAGTCAGGAAGACTATAGACCAAGTAGGCAAGTTATAAAACCCGATACCTAAAAAAATGGAACTGAAGATATAAAGAACATAAAAGTTTGTTTCATTTGTAAGAATAAAGCCGTTAAGTATAATGCCAAAAAGCATAAGGATCATAAAACCCCACCTAAAATAAGTAGGATTATTAAATAATCGATTATATCTACTATTCATAATACCTCCCATATTGTTGGTGAATGGTTTTTCTTAATCGTTTTTTATTAGTGATTTTTTAAAAAAACGCCAACTGTTATGCACGCTTGAAGCAAAATTAAACTAAGGAATGGCAAGTGGAAAATGTTTTATGATCATAGCTTATAAAATACAATATATCATTAGCTAATTAGCAATGAATAGATGAATAATATTGGAAATTAATTGGGATTCGCCTTCGAACGGTGCGTATATGCATTAAGGTCCATGTACAATCTTGTATATTGAGCTTTATTTTAAATCAAAAACTATCCTTAACGGGACATTTTAGTCCAAAAGAGAATTAATTTTTAAAAACGAAGCTGGGATAAAATACTAGGATTAACTTCTAGACAATGGTACTCACAACCGCTTAAGTTTTCCCCGCTCGCAAAATAAAAATCTTGTTTGTCCATTTGGAAAAAGCGATGAATTTTCTTATCCAGTGAAAATTCAAATGATACCACTAATAACATCCTATAGTGTTTCCTTAATTGGTTTTACCAGCAAAAATTTGACATCTTTTTTTCGGTTTTTAGATGCAAACTCTTATCAAATAAGGATTTTCTCTGGAACTAATCAAACGTTTGCTTAACACGTTATTTTGTAGCAATTCGTCAATTCCTGTCTTTTATTGAAAATATGATAGATACATCGCGAAAAGGGAAAACATGTCTTCGACAATTATTTTCTTAACATGATAGCCTGGGTTCGTTTTTCCAAAGGGTTTTTGTGAGCTTTAATTAAATGTTTGATTGAAAAAATCTATGTAGAATTTTCTATGTATATGTCATTTGTGAAGGGTTTGCCTATCTAATAACTAAGACAATTGGACTATTTTGCGATCAAGTTAATATACATACAGTACAGTTGAAAGATATCGAGGAGTCTATTTATACATCATAAGGTATCACTCCTCCGGAAAGGTATAGGAAAGTAGAGAACAGGTAAAGGAGTTCTGGTGTTATGAGTTTGAAGGCGTTAGATCCTAATAAAACATACCTGATTACGGGTGCAGCGGGATTTATTGGATATTACTTGTCTAAGAAACTATTAGAACAGGGCTGTGCCGTGATGGGTATTGATAATCTCAATGACTTCTATGATGTGAACCTTAAGTATGCCCGTTTGAGAGAGTTAGAACCTTATGAGAAGTTTACTTTTATTAAAGGGGATATCTCCGATAAGGAAATGGTTCTTGGGTGTTTTGAAGAGTATAAACCGAATGTGGTAGTCAACCTGGCGGCCCAGGCCGGGGTACGGAATTCGTTAGATAACCCAGATGTGTATATTCAAAGTAATATTATTGGTTTCTTTAATGTGTTAGAGGCATGTAGACGTTTTCCAGTAGAGCACTTAGTATATGCATCTTCCAGTTCTGTTTACGGTGCTAATAAAAAGGTACCGTTTGAAGAGACAGATTCTGTAGATACACCAGTATCCCTTTATGCATCTACTAAGAAATCCAATGAGTTGATGGCTTATACCTATAGCCATTTATATAAGATTCCTGCTACTGGGTTGCGGTTCTTTACCGTTTATGGTCCTATGGGACGACCGGATATGGCGTACTTTACCTTTACGGATAAGTACTTTGCTGGTAAGTCGATTAAGATCTTTAACAACGGGGATTTTGAGAATGACCTTTATCGTGATTTTACTTATATCGATGATATTGTGGAGGGGATTGAACGAGTAATCAGTAATCCTCCTGCAGCGGATCATGGTATACTACATAAATTGTTTAACATTGGGAACAACAAACCTGAAAAGTTGATGGTGTTTATTGAAACCTTGGAGAAATGTTTGGGGAAGGAATTGGGTAGAGAAGTATTATTTGAAAAGATATTTGAGCCTATTAAGGCGGGGGATGTACATGCTACCTATGCTTCGATGGAGTTGTTACAGAATGCGGTAGGATTTAAGCCGAAAACTCCCATTGAAGAGGGGCTGCAGAAGTTTGTTGATTGGTATGTACATTATTATAAAGCAAAGTAAAATGTTACAAATGCAAGAATAAGTTTCCTCAAGAGATAAATACTAACATTATCAATTTTGGGGAGGTTTATTATGCGCTCCGATAATTACTTTGCAATCCATGTTTTCTTTTCGCTCCTTGGCTTAATTGCTACGATTGTATTCAGCTCCATTATCATTTCTCAAAACAACAAATTAAGCTATATGCAAGAGAACAATAATAATAATAAGCAACAGAATAAAAAATAGTTATTTTTTGAAAAAAGCACTCGTTTGAGCGCTTTTTTTATATTCTTAACCCATGTGCTCTAGTTATCGATCCACAAATTTCCCATACTCCTTCTTAAACTCCAACTCAATCGTAGCCGTATTTTTCTTAATACTTTAATGGTATGCCCAAACTCGCCTTTTATCTCATTATCCATTTTTTTAGAAAATTGTGTCGAATTCAGGCGTGGTTACGTTATAATAGTAGGTATTAAAAAATATGAAGATTTTGGAGGTAGGAAGGAAATGAAAAAGGCTGTAATACGTATGCTGGCTGTAGTTTTAACCATGGCGCTGGCGCTTGCTGGCTGTGGTCAGCAGGAAAAAAAGGAAAGCGAATCTTCAGGAGGGCAATCCTCTGAAAATATTTCTGTTGATATCGGTATGTTAAAGTTAACAAGTTCTGCACCACTATTCATCGCGATTGAAAAGGGGTTTTTTAAAGAAGAAGGCATTGATGCGAATGTAAAATGGTTTGAAGCAGCTCAGCCGATCGCGGTTGCGACTGCAGGCGGCAGTGTGGATGTTGGTGCAACAGGAATTACCGCTAGTCTTTACAATATGGTAGCCGGAGGACAAAAACTTTGGATCGTTGCGGATAAAGGGCGTGAAGCAAAAGGATTTTCTTCGTCAGCCTTACTAGTGCCAAATGATTCTGACGTTAGCTCACCGGAAGAACTAAAAGGAAAGAAAATCGGGATTACTCAAACAGGTTCGACTTTCCACTATATGGCGGGCCGAATTTTAGAAAACCATGATCTTTCTTTACAAGATGTTCAATTAGTACCGCTTAACAGCATTAAAGGTTTGATGGAAGCATTAAATAGCAAGCAAGTGGATGCCGTGATTTTAAATGAACCAAATATTTCAACGGTTGTTCAGGAAGGCTATGGAAAAGTTATCACCCAAGTGGGGGATGAAATGGATTACCAAACTTCCGGTATCTTCTATTCACCAAAATTCGCCGACAATAAAGACGCAGCGGTACGCTTTTTAAAGGCTTATGCAAAGGCGACCCGCTATTACTCTGATGCTGTATTAACAACAAAAGACGGTAAAGTGGTACCAGGTGAAAATTATGATGAAGTCGTTGATATCATAGCAAAATATGTCGACCAAGATCCTGAATTGATTAAAAAAGGACTTCCATATATGGATCCAGACGGCAAATTGCTAGAATCTGATATTCAAACACAAATTGATTGGTATGCGAAAGAAAAGCTGATTGATAAAGCGATTGATGTGAATGAAATTGTGAATACAAAATTACTTGAGGACGCATTGAAGCAATAAGGAAGTGACATCATGAAAGTGGTAATTGAAAATGTCGAAAAGCGATTCGTCGATAAAAAGAAAAATGAAGTAACGGCACTTAAAAATATTAATTTTTCCATTGAAGAACAAGAGTTTGTTGTGCTTGTAGGACCGAGTGGATGCGGGAAATCAACCTTGCTTAATATTGTCGGCGGATTGCTGTCGCCAAGTCTAGGAGAGGTCTACTTTGAAGGGAAGCAGGAGAAAGAGAAAGAACCGACCTTAGGAATTGTGTTTCAGGAAATTGCGCTCCTGCCATGGAGAACGGTGTATCAGAATGTGATTTATGGTTTGGAAGAAAGAGGGGCAAGCAAACAAGAGTGTAAAGAAATTGGGCAGCACTACATTGATATGGTGGGACTGACCGGCTTTGAGAATTCTTTTCCAAAACAGCTTTCCGGGGGGATGAAGCAGAGAGCAGGGATTGCCCGGGCACTCGCTGTGGAACCAGATTTACTCCTGATGGACGAGCCTTTTTCAGCATTGGATGCGCAGACGCGTACGATTATGCAGGAAGAATTATTGACCATCTGGAATCGCACGAAATTAAGTACATTATACGTTACGCATAACATTCAAGAAGCCGTTTATTTGGCTGACCGTGTGATTGTTTTGTCGCGGCATCCTGGTGAAATCAAAGAAATTATCAAAATTGATTTGCCAAGAATGGGGCGTGACCAAGATCGATATCGCCAGCAATTTGAGCGATATTCCGACCAGATTTGGAATTTAATCCGTCATGACGCTCAAGAAGCATTGAAGGAGGCGTAATAGATGGAGACGACAACGAAGAAAGTTATCAAAAATCGTGTTGCTTTTCTAGAGCAAAAAATTCCTGGCTATGTTTCCGTAGTAGGAATTACCGGGCTGCTGCTCATATGGGAGCTTGTCTGCCAGTTAAATATCGTTCCGCCGCTCTTCTTACCAGCACCGTCTGCGATTATTACGGATGGCTGGCAAATGATTAGCAGCGGGGAGCTTTTTAAAAATTTATTAGCCAGCTTGTATCGGATATTGGGCGGCTATGCTATTGGGGCGGTATTAGGAATTCTTGTCGGTCTAATCCTTGGTTTTTCCAAATGGGCTGATGCGGTGTTTACACCGATCGTGTATTCCATCTATCCGATTCCCAAAATTGCGTTGTTACCGTTAATTATTCTCTGGTTCGGAATCGGTGAAATGCCCAAGGTGGCCATCATCGCGCTTGGGGTGTTTTTCCCGGTACTGATTAATACCTTCTCTGGCGTGAAAAGTGTCGACCCTATTTTGATTAAAGCTGCAGTCACATTTGGGTCAAGCCACCTGAACGTTATTCGCAAGGTTATTTTACCAGGGGCATTGCCAACGATATTCGCCGGCTTAAAATTAGCAGCAGGTACCGCCCTGCTCTTGCTTGTGTCAGCAGAAATGATTGCGGCACAATATGGCATCGGGGCGATGGTCCTGCATTATGGTAACTTAATGATCACGACAAAACTAATGGCCGGCGTCCTCCTCCTATCCTTATTAGGATTACTCTTTAACAGAGGACTACAATGGCTCGAACGCATCCTGATTCCGTGGAAATAGGAAACACGGGGACGGTTGTTTCATTTGCATAGTAATAATGAAGAGTTCAGTCCCGCTGCATTTAAGCAGCGAGGCTGTTTCTTCTTTCCATTGAGATTCATACATTATGACTCAGGGTTCAGCCAATTATAGAACAAGATTTCTCCATTACCAAGCACATAGCGGAAGGGCTTCGTTTCATCATACCCACTTGCTGCGATCTTTTCTAAATAGAGATCCTTTAGTTTGTTGGTTAAGATTCCGTAAAAGAAGGCGATTGGCTTTTTTACCATATTTGTTGATTTTAGTTTACGAATCAGCTGTCTGAAGGCCTGGATAGCAATGTTGAGCAGTTCATCCTTATCTTGTTCGCATTGGAATCGAAAAGCAGCGATTTGCACCATATGCCAATATTCCTCAATCGTTTTCGCATCAGAGAAGAAACATTTAACCATCTGGACAAATGGCTGTGGAACTCTATCGCTAACAAAGCAAGAATCTAATTCTTCTGGTGCCTCGTTACGTTTTTTTATCTCTTGTTTATTAGTTTTAGAAAGATTACTAGTTTTATTTAGGTGGTCCAATTTTTCCTGCTTGGGTGGTTCACTTTGAGGAAAACGATTAAAGACGTATAAGTTGCTGGATTGGCTGCCATTTTTTCGTTCTGTTTCATGAACCGTCATGATTCCTAGGTCTTTTGCTTTTTGGATCATCCGTTTAAAAGTAGAGCGGGAAATTCCGTTCTCGTTATACTCATCATGAATCGCCTTCAAAACCGTCCCTATCTTCGCATTACAAACACCCGGAACCTTCGCAGCAAAACGAACCAGCCGCTTTAAGCCGACTAGCTCACCCTTCGTAAACTCCTTCTTACACTCCAACATCCACATCTCCATATGTGAATTAAACTCCTTCAAACTCGTAAACTGCGAAAACTGTTCAAACCCTTCAACCTTACCCGATTTTAAATTCATCATTTTGACCCACCCTTCTACCCTTTATATAGAAAGGAAGAGGGCATAAGGACAGGGCGGTTTTAGAAATATGTTACAGCTTTGTGAATTGTATTGTTGTAAAAAATTCTTCAGAAGTGATAATAGATCGTTTGATTACCTCCAACTAAATAGCGTTTATGTGTTTCAACTGTCGAATTATAAAAGCAAGAGTTGATTAAAACTCCCGCTTTTTTTTTACAGTTGCACCAGGTACGAAAACTTGACTATTTCCTCGACAATATTCTTCTTGAAATGCCTTATAAGTTCGTTTAACCAAAGGGTTTATAGGGGTTTTAATCAAACGTTTGATTGAAAGAGTAGGTGTGGAATTTCCTCGAGTTATGTCATGCTTTAGGATATAGTGAGCGGCCATTTACTTTGTAGAAGCTAAGACAAAGGTCACGATATGACTATCCACAGGAAAAATCCAGTTAATATAAAGACGATGGCTAGAGTCGTTGGTATTGCGGGAGAAACATGTATTAGAATTGTAGTTAGAAATGGAACATCAGAAATTATTTTTGCATTTCGGGTAAGGTAAAAGGAGGTATAAAGTCTAAGTTGGTAGAATGTCCTTTTTGCTATGGCCAAGGCATTGTGTGCAAAGCTAAAATAGAAAAATTAGACCGAACCATCTTTGTATGCGATGAATGTACACAATTTGGCTAGAAGGCGGTCAGATAAACGAAGAAAATTGTAAAAGATTCGATTATTTCATGCAGGGCAATTGATTACAACCTTTAAATCACAGGGGGATGGTAATTTTAGACAGTTAACCGGCCCCGGTTGGAATCACCTAAAAGCGATTATGGAGATAAAGTAAGAAAAGCCGGGAAAAGTACGCCCGGCTTTTTGTATAACGAACAGTGGGTTAGAGAGTTTTATCTGAACCTCATACCTGAGGCAACCAGGAATTGAAAATATTTTAAGCTGCTCCCTGCTGAAAACAAGGATCATTGAAATAGACAACTTCAGAAAGAATTTTACTGCCCTTCATGTTTTTAAGAGCCTCTCTTGCTTCTTCTTCAGTTTCGAATTCAAACTGTGAAATATTTGAATCTAAATAACGGGTTATAATCCACATAAGAATTCCTCCTAATTTTTTAAAGTTATTTTTTGCCCTGCAAAGAAGTCGTCAATAAATATGGCAAACCAATCTAGGGTTAGAAGTTGAATTATTAATTGCTACGGATAATGATAATGCAATTATGGAAATAAATAAAATGCCAAAAAATTATAACGATATATAATAAGTTTTTATATGGGGAATTAAGGGCGCGAGCTGACTATAAGACGGTCAACATGTAAATTACAAAAAAGGATCAGTCCTTGCGGTTCATCCCGTCGATGAACGACAATAAAAAGAAGTTAACAACCTATTTGGCAGGTTGTTAGGTCTTTTTCAGTGCTCTCGGACATTAATTGAAAGGCAGATTGGACTTTGGTTCAGTGGAGAAGATAGTAGGCAGATAGAATGATGGTTTTGGCAGATAGAAAGTTGAAATTGGCAGATAGGGAATCCAAAGTGGCAGATAGAAAAAATCGGGTGAGGGTTTTGGATGAAAAAAGGACATTTAAAGGATGCCTGGGTGAGGATTTATAGCTAAATAGAGATTCGATTATCCATAAAAAGAAAAAACAGAGTGTTGAGCAAGGCGGTTGCTTCACTTTTTTGAAGTTTGGAGAGGTGGGAAGGATGGGGCGGCAGATAGAATGATGGTTTTGGCAGATAGATAGGTGAAATTGGCAGATAGGGAATCCAAAATGGCAGATAGAAAAATTTCAGTTAAATAGGAGTGCCCTTTATGTCTGAAAGCGGAGATGGATACGGTTTTCATCTCGGAAGCCGGATTATAGGTAACGTGCTAGTCACTACTAGAAGTTATAAGCGGAAGGAAGGACAAAATAGAGGGGCAAAAGCCGGTAATTGTCTCTCATAAGTTTTGCACAGTGATTGTGTGTTTGTAAATTAACCCAATTTAATACTTACTCTAAGGAATAGATTTAGTTATGAATCAGTATATAAAAAGGGCTATAGAGTAATCGTTGAAATTTTTGAGAGAAGAGATACAAACGAAATTGAAAAACATATTCGGGATGTCCATTGGAATGTAAACAATGCAAAATTTGATTCATACTAAAGTATCTATTTAGTGTGTCCCAAGCTGAATAAGGGTGGGTCAGTACATAGGTGCCTGTCACCACCCGAGGTTTATCAATAAATGCTTCACCGCAGTCATAGACACCTTCTCCTTTTCCGTTAATTCCTTCGTCGATAACAAATCAATGAATGTTACCATGCCCCATTTTGCTTCTTTTTCTGTTAGTTTTTCACAATATTTCATCGTTTTCTTGGAATCATCCTTTTATCCCTGCTCCCAATCTAAAATGAGTTGGCAGATAAACTAATCATTTTGGCAGATAGAAAGATAAAAAAGGCAGGTAGAAGGTAGAAATTAGTAGATATAGAAAGCTCGTCCAAGACGTTTTGCTCACATTCCACTATTTTTTATAGTAATATGGTAGTGATAAATGGATATTTTTAACTTATATTTATTATTTTGGATATAGAAAAGGGGAATTGTGTTGTGATAAATAAGGAATTGCTAGTTTCTATTTTTAAAAAGGAACTAGGTGGTCAAAAGGTAGAAATTAATCATATTTATGAAAGTCAGGGTGTTCTTTCTTTTATTTTTTCTTATAAAAATGCAAGAACAATAAAAATATTACTCATTGAAACGGAATCGAATCAGTGGGTTATTCACCATGAAGTTTCAAAGGAAAGCCCTTTTCTTTCCAAAAAAATTGTGCAAGTATGTGAAAGGGTGGAGCGGATCATAGGGGATAAGGACCTATCTATTTCATTATCAGAAGATTTGATTGAGATTCGAAAGCAACCATTTATCATAACAGCACTGAAAAGTGGCCTTCAAAACTATCTTTCGAAGCATTTCATCTTATTTGGGGTACATAATGATAGGGAAGAACGTAGGAATAATAGAATCCAACAAACAGAAAGACGATATGTTAATGAGGATTTATAACACGAGTGTTGGATAGAAAGTATGGAAGTGAAAAAGGAGCAGTGGCTATAAACTTCTGCTTTTTTCACTTCACCCATTCCCTTTCTATTAGGAGGCGTTTTAGAACTGACATGGATTTAACTCCTTTAAAAAATCTAAAATGGCTCTATTTACAAATTCAGGCTGGCATAAATTTGTTGGATCGACGGAGTTTTCAACAATCATTAATTTGGAGTTTCTCAAATGATCATCAATTTCCTTATTCTTATTTACAACACTTTCGATTTGATCACCTACAATAATCAAGGAGGGGATATTCAGCTTCATTAAATCATTTAATAAATTCATATTAAATACCTCTAACATCTGAATCGTAATATCCTTTGCCCGGCATGATTCCGATATCGATAATAATTCTTGTTGAGCTAATTCCCACTTATGATAGGGAGCAATATAACTCAATGATTTTCTTAACAGTTTTTTCGGAAACCAAGAGGCTAAAACAACGCATGCTCCTAACATGGTTAGTTTTAATTCGGCTGCATCTTTCGGGAATGTCTGTGCGTACGTATCAATTAGGACCATGTTTGATACTCTATCAGGATGTTTAATAGAAAATACTTGCGTTACGATTCCTCCGTAAGACAATCCGATGAAAACAGCTTGATTAATGTTTAAATACGTTATTAATCCTAAAATTGAGTCTACATGAACATCTAAATAATTGAGCGTATTAACTGATTCTGATTTTCCGTTCCCTTTTAAATCCACGGTTATCGTCATATAGTATTTTGATAATTCCTCGACCTGTGGATCAAACATATGATGGCTTCCGCCAATTCCATGCAAAAATATAATCGGATACCCACTACCCTTAACCTCATAATACAGACCATCGTAATAACCTTTGTAAAACATTTTCCCAATCCCTTTTTGTTATCTAAAATTTGTAAAAGAATATATATTTTTACATTTATTTTAAGTGGAAGTTAGTGAATTGTAAAAAAATATGCTTTTAGTCCTACGACAATTACACCATATTAATAACAGAGGAAGCATCCATTTTGCCCATTTAATCCAAGGTACACCGGCGACGGCTAGACTCGCCATTAGTGTTCCTGATGTTGGGAAAATACTGTTTGTAAAACCATCCCCAAATTGGTATGCCTGTACAGTAACCTGGCGTGTGACCCCAATCATATCTGCCAATGGGGATAAGAGGGATAAAGGGTTTGCCGAAGATTGATAGGTTAATTGATGATATCCTCTCTTCAGGAAGAACCGCACTAATTTCTTGAAAACAGTCTCTTTCATTATGATAAAATAAACATACAAGATTCCGAATAATTATGCGTCTTATCAATGAAATCAGTTTAGAAATATGTAAGGAGAATATGATGAGCCAAAAAGAAAACAATCTAATAAATCAAATGAAAGATATAGATGGAATCACAATTATCGATACAAAAGGTACGATCTTATTCACAGTGAAATTTAACCCGCGGTTTCACTCGGAAATTGGCGAACAAGACGAAATTGTTGGGGAGAATTTATTCTCTGCCTTTCCCATGTTAGATCAAAAAACGAGTACATTGATCAATGTGATGAGAACGGGCAGTCCAATTTTTAAAGAAAGGCAGGAAATTATCGACTTTAAGGGCCGGAAAATTGCCACAACAAATGTCTCGCTTCCTATTAAAGCACATGGAAAAGTAATTGGTGCCATTGAACTGTCAAAAGACATTAGTGAACGAGATCAAGAACTGGATCATGTGATCGAACTTAATCCTGAAATGTTCAAAAATAGTAAACAGTTGATCCAAAATATTCAACCAGAGCTAGCCAAGTACACATTGAAGGATATTATGACCAATAATGAAAAGATGGAAAAATTAAAACGCTCCGCAGAAAAAATCGCACAAGGAATTTCATCGGTATTCATATACGGAGAAACGGGAACAGGGAAGGAATTATTTGCTCAAGCTTTACATAATGCCAGCGAACGGGCAGGAAAGCCTTTCATTACACAAAATTGTGCAGCGATTCCTGAGACTTTAATTGAAAGTATCTTATTCGGTACAAAAAAAGGCAGTTTTACCGGGGCGGAAGATAATCCAGGGCTGTTTGAATTAGCCGAAGGGGGAACGGTTTTTCTTGATGAAATGAACTCTATGCCCGTTCACTTGCAATCTAAATTATTAAGAGTCCTGCAGGATGGATACATTAGAAGATTAGGTGATAAAAAGATTCGAAAGGTGGATGTACGAGTTATCGCAGCCTCCAATAAACACCCAAAAGATTGTGTGAAAGATGGTAGCCTAAGACTCGATATCTACTATAGACTATGTGCCATGCTGCTTCATATTCCGCCGCTCAGAGAAAGAAAAGATGATATAAAGCTATTACTAGAATATTTTATTACGAAATATAATGGGCTGTTAGGTAAGAATGTAAGAAATGTTTCAAAGGAAGTATACGCGTTTCTTGTTGAGTATAACTGGCCCGGAAATGTAAGAGAGCTTGAGCACCTTGTGGAGTTTGCCATTAATCAAATGGATGATTGGGAAGATACACTTGAAATGCAGCATTTGGAAGAACGCTTGAAGCATTTAATTGAACATGATGAAGAGGAAGAGGAAGTTCAGATCGAACCAATGAAAGCAGCGACTGCCAGGGTAGAAAAGAAATTGATCACAAAAGCTATTCAAAAAACAAGAGGGAACGTATCACAAGCGGCGAAATTATTAGATATTCCAAGGCAGACGTTACAAAATAAACTTAAATCTTATGGAATAGTGCCCAAAATGTAACAATTTATAGGGAAGAATATGATTGGAGTGCCCAAAAAGTAACATAGGGTGCCTAAAATTTAACAAATTACTGATTGATCAATCGAGATTGACTCCTTAATAAAGGCGAAATGCCTTTATTTTTGTTGGATTGCCCTTTTAAAACGAAATTCTTTGGCACAATTCTTGCATTAAATACCGGTGAATCAATAGGTCAAGGAGGAAAAGAAATTGATTATCGGTACATTTAAAGAACGGAAACCTGGCGAGTCTCGAGTGGTATTAACACCCGTTGAAGTTGCTGAGTTAATAGAAGATGGACATACTGTATTGATTGAGAAAAATGCTGGCTTGCAGGCCGGTTTCTCCGACGAAGCTTATGTTCAAGCGGGAGCCGCAATCAGGGGGAGCATGGAAGAGATCTATGACGAAGCTGATCTGATTGTAAAAGTAAAAGAAATTTTACCTGAGGAATACGAGCTATTGCGAGAAAACCAAGTTATTTTTGCTTGTCTCCACCCAGCAGCCAATCGGGAAGAAGTCGATGTGTTATTAGAGAAAAAGGTCATTTCTTTTACAGCCGAGGACACGCATAGGTATGGTTCACCGAATGGAGAAGTTGCCGGGAAACTCGGTGCCTTGATGGGTTCGTATCATCTCTTAAGCATTAATGGCGGAATCGGCAAATTGGTAGGCGGTATTGGCGGTGCGCCTGGTATTCGTGCGCTCGTTATCGGTGCAGGGATAGTAGGGAAAAGCGCGGTCGATGTTTTGTCATCTCTTGGTGCTCAAGTGACATTAATGGACATTAATATTGGAGCTTTACGGGAAGCGCAATATTTGTTCCCTAAAAATGTGTCGACGGCATTTTCAAACTCGAAAAATATCGCAAAGATGCTGCCTGAAACGGATATGGTACTTAATTGTGTAAAATGGCCGAAGCACCGTAAAGATCATCTCATTACGAGAGAGATGCTAAAACTGATGCAAAAGGGGTCTGTCATTGTAGACATTAGTGCAGATGTGGGCGGTGCAATTGAAACCTATCGCCCGACAACTCATTACAATCCAACCTATGTAGAAGAAGGCGTCATTCATTTTGGTGTTGATAACATTCCTGGTGCGGCACCGCATACTGCTTCCGTTGCCTATGCAGCGTCTGTCTTACAACATATTAGGAACATCGCCTCTCTCGGAGCGGAAGAAGCAGCCCGCCGCGACCCTTATTTGAGAAGAAGCTTAACTACTTACAAAGGGATCCTCACTCATGAAGAAACAAGTGAAATTCAAAACAGAGAACGAGCTTTGCCTGAAAATGTATTGGGGCTTTGATGAACTTCTTGCGAATTTAAAAAGAGATTGATTATACAAGAAGTCACCATTTTAGAGAAAAATTCGTAAAGGGGGAATTAACAAATGGAAGAGGTTGCAAACTTAGGAATTATATCCTTGGCACCGGCTGCGATCGCCATTATTTTAGCATTTGTAACAAGAAATACCGTTTTTTCATTGGCTGTTGCTTGTTTTGTCGGGATCCTGTTATCTGGGGAAGGATTAATGGGATTTCCCAATCTTCTTAAAGAATCACTTGGTACAACAAGCTTTTCTTGGATTTTCTTACTTGAATTATTTATAGGCGTCTTAATCGCCTTTTTTCAACGATCAGGGGCAATTCAAAATTTTACTAGAGTCATGGACAAGAGGAATTTTAGTCGAGTTAAAGTACAGGTTGTCTCTTGGTTTATGGGGATGTTTGTTTTTTTCAGCGATTATTTTAGTCCGTTGTTTGTAGGTTCAACGATGAGAGGTCTGTCAGATAAGAACAAAATTTCAAGAGAAAAATTAGCTTACATCGCCGATTCTACATCCGCACCTGTCAGTGTATTAGTACCCATTACCGGCTGGGCTGTATTTATTTCTGGATTATTAATTGGGATAGGGCCTGTAACAGATGAAACGCAAGCCATGAAAGTATTTATCCAATCTATTCCCTTTAATCTTTACGCCATTCTTTCCGTTATCTTTGTTGGGTTATTAGCTTTACGCATTGTACCTGAATTTGGTCCGATGAAAAAAGCAGAAAAAAGAGCGCTCGAAGAAGGAAAAGTGCTTCGTGACGGTGCAGATCCTCTAATGGGTGAGGAACTGACAGAGACACCACCTTATGAGGGTGTCAAAACAAATGTTTTTCTCAATTTTATTTTGCCAGTACTCATTGTCATTACCATTGCAGTTGGAACCTTTATCACCTTAAAATCAGCAAAAACGATGGAAGCTTTTCTAGCAGCATCCGTTATCCTTGGAATAATTATGCGCATTCAAGGTATCCCATTCAATGATATTATGAAAACGGCAATAGCAGGTATGAAAGGTGTTATGCCGGCTATCATTATTCTAGCTTTTGCCTATGCATTAAACGAATTGAGTAAAGATATGGGCACCGCAGATTACATCATTTCTGTAACAGAAGGCTGGTTAACGCCGAGTTTATTGCCATTCTTTATCTTTATTATTGCAGCTATTATTTCCTTTTCAACAGGTTCATCATGGGGAACATTCTCTATTATGATGCCGCTTGCTGCGCCGCTGGCCTTTAGTTTTTCTGATGGAAGTGTAACGACACTAGTACTCGCTTCAGTAGCAGCCGTCGCAGGTGGAGGCGTATTCGGGGATCATTGCTCACCTTTATCTGATACAACCGTACTTGCATCAACGGGAGCAGCTTCTGACCATATCGATCATGTAAAAACACAGATACCTTATGCACTAACCGTTGCTGGAATCTCTGCTTTATTTTATTTGGCTATTGGCTTGTTGTTTATTTAATTTAGGGGGTAACGGCTGGGGACTCCATTGGAGGATGGCCAACGATTAAATAATCTCCCCCCATCAGTTTGATAAAAACTTCACAAATTGTTCAAAGTTTTGGGTTTGGAATCGGTCCATTTGGTGTATAATCGTATATAGAATATTCAGACTAATACGATAAAGGGAGCAAGATAAAAAGTGCGTAAAGAAATGAAATCCATGAAGAGTCTTATTGAAGAAAATAAAAAGGATCTTTTAAACGACAAAAAGGCTCTGGAAAAGATAGAACAACGGATTGAAGAGCGGCATGAAATAAAAAGGCTGGCCTAATCTTAACGGATTCGGTTATGAGGTACAAATAGGAGACTATTTGGAGGGTGAAATCGTATTGATTTCGCCCTTTTACTTTTTCAGCAGGAAATCTCATAAGGCGGTCCAAATGTAGATGAAGCAGTCATCCAATTAAAACATTATGCAAATACAAAAATATATACAATTGTAGAAAATCCCTAATATATCTAATATAAAGGAATTTACATATACTCATAATCAATCGATATGAATTAAATGTAGGAGTTAATACATAATAACGGAATAAAATAAAAAGTTTCTAAAGGTGTGTAAGGAGCATATGAAAGTAGTAATGAATGATAAGCAGCATGAATTACTTGAAAAAATGCGTGATACGGCTGAATATCTTTCAAAATTACATATCGATTACTGGAAAGAATTTTCGAGCTTTGATGATGGGAAGTTTTGGATTGTTGTTTTAATGTTAGTGATTCCTTTGGTGGTTTTATTCATTAAAATCGATAGAAGTAAGATGTTGCTATTAGGATTTTACGGACTAAACTATCATATATGGTTTGCCTATACCAATTCTGCGGGAATAAGGATGGGCCTATGGGATTATCCGTATGAAATATTACCAGTACTACCGAGCTTTGCATTAGACGCTTCATTAGTTCCGGTGAGTTTTATGCTTCTCTATCAGTGGACCTTGAATCACAATAAAAACTTTTATTTATATTCCACCATTTTATCAGCTGTATTTGCTTTTATAGTGAAACCTATATTAGTCATGCATCATTTATTTAGGATGTTTAAAGATATAAATTATCTACATTTGTTTGTATTTTATATCCTTTTCTTTGTCATCTCTAAACTGATTACAAATTTATTTCTTAAACTTCAACAAAATAAGTAACTGAGTGTAAAAGAATAAATGAATCAGGGTGATTACTGAAAGGGTAATCACTTTTTTTAGTAAAGGGATGTTTATAGTACTCGAGTCTTGAATGCATTATTAAAATAAAAAACGCTACTAATGAATAGCAGCGGATAGTTTGTAACGATTCGATATTTATATCTTAGAGTACTATGCCGAGGTTTTGTTCTTAGATTTCCTTTTGCTTTTCTTCTTTGGCGGTTCAATGATGATGTAGGAAACCGGGTTATTGGCATTTTCAGTAGTTATCCTGCTCAATTGTTCGGCTGATTTCCATTTATTATTGAAAGAGAATAGTTTGGAATCGATGGTTAGTATCAGTCGATTGCGAAACTCTACATGTGTTTTTCGCTTAATACTATGAGTTCTTAAGATATGGCAGGGATTAAACCAAATGGTATCTTCATGCTTATGTGATTTGTCAGGAAAGACGCAAATATTATGTATGTGATTGAGCATGACTGGGCACATCATGTTGTTTCCGATGATAATTTTGGAAGAGTCCAAGGCGCCCTTTAGATTAAATCCGATACTTCTAAGGCTGTCTTCTAATATTTCCAAAGGGGACCGGTCTACGATGAATACTCGATGAAATTCCCTAACCAGAGTGCATACCTTTGCATTTCGATCGCGTACGCCAAACATGTACATAAAATGCTGATTAATTATGTAGTGCCTTTCAATAGCCAAACACACCACTCCTGTCTTTTTATAAAATATTTTGTTAAAAAATCAATTTTGTTTGAGCACACAATGACTCTAATTCCCTCCCATCCAACCATAAAGTATAAGAAGGGAAGGAGTGTTAAAGGGTTATTCTTAGCTGCGAATGACAAGGTGACAGGGTATAGGATCTAAAAGTATGAGGTAGAATCTAGTTGATTAAATTGAGGTTAATATATTCTTAGAAGAAAGTATTGATTCTGGAAGAGGTTTGTTTCTTTTTTAAACTGTTATTAATAATATATCATATCTTAAAATAATAATTGAATTGCTTACACATACCAATAATGACGATTATGTGAAACTTATCAATTATTATCTGATCATGTAATTACCAACAGTAACCCCGGTAGAAATGTTTAAAAGCTAAAGTAAAAATTAAACAACATTAATTGGGTTGTATGTACTATAAACTTCAGATTGCATATAATCAGAGGGGGATAATAGAAGATTGCGGTACATAAAAAGGACCAACCGGTATAGTTAAGGTTGGTCCTTAAATTTATTGAGATAACTACGTTTTAATAGCCCCGATACCATTATGAGAAATACGGAAATTGTTCCCGATGATGACACGGGCGTGATAAGAAAAATGGGTGAGGAAGTACTAGTCGTAACGACCTGTTATCCTTTTCGTTTTATTGGAAATGAACCCGAGAGATATATATTCTATGCATACCCAATAGAAGGAAGATAAATGGATTTTGATAAAATGACTACATCTTGGTATGAGGAAAGTTCAAATTGGTATTAAATTTGTCGTTAAAGAATAGGTAACAGGTAGCGATGCTTTGAGAGGCATCGCTTTTTCTATTCGGGACAAAATGTAAGGTATCTTTATCCCCTATGCTTATTTTATCTATCGATAAAAGAGGGCTATAATTAGCTTCTTTACATCCTTCATCCATTTTAAATCTTCTCCTTTTCCACTGTAGCTCAACACTTTGTTAAGCGTATGAAAAAACGCCTATTCGCTTTAATCATGTCCCTTGCAACAAAAAAATATATCCATCGACCTATCTTTTCGCAAGGTTTAGAAACCGTGGAATAATTTGTTAATCCTACTAATACTTATTTCTTAGTATCAATAATTTGGAGGTACTTATGGATGAGAAAATAAATTTAAGAGAATTATTTCAAATACTTCGTCGAAGATTTGTACTTATCATCGTCACAACTTTCCTTATTTTTTCTACAACCGCCTGTGCAGTATTTTTTTTCCTAGGACCATATTACGAATACCCTAAACAAATCTTAGTCGGACAACTTGAAGGGGATAATTCTAATACGAATGTCCAGCTCATAAGTTCCTTTATTGATATTGTTAAAAATCCCACTGTACTAGAGAAAGTAAAAAAGGACCTTCAATTAAAAGATTCTATTAATGATCTAGCAGCACAAATTTCTATCGAAAATAGACAAAATTCTCAAATCGTGACCATTGTAGTAAAAGATAAAGATCCTAAACTAGTAAAACAAAAGGCAAACAAACTGGCCCAAAATTCTATTGCTGAGATGGAGAAATTTATTGGGGATAAGAATATTCAAATGTTAGATAAAGGGGATATCGGGGAACCCAGACTAAATCTTACAACTCCAATTGTTAGCTTATTAATGTCTATCATTATTGGATTATTTTTAGGGATCGGTTTAGCCATTTTTAGAGAGCAGTTTGATGACTCGATTAAGAAACAGAACGATATTGAGGATCTACTTGGAATGCCTATTTTAGGAAGTATTAAATTGTGACAAAGCGGTATTTTCCAAAAAGAATAAAAAGCTAGGGAGGAAGAGGATTTGTTTACTAGATTCTCCAAAAAAAGGTACAGCAATGGTGCTCTTGGAAAGCTTGATGATGAAGTATATAAAATAGTTAGAAATAATATATTAGTCTTTATGAATGAAGGAGGGAAATCTTTTATGGTTACCTCTCCAAGTCATATTCATCAAAAATCGCTGATTACTGCAAAAATAGCGTTGTCGTTTGCAGAACTCGGAAAAATGACCTTACTTGTTGACCTAAATGTAAATGAACCTTCTTTTCATAGACTGTTCTCTTTGGACAATAAATATGGTCTAACATCCTTACTGTTAGAGGAAGATTTAGAAGAACATTCACCGATCCACAAGACTGTATATGATGATCTATATGTTCTAGCTGCCGGGTCAGCTGTCCCCTTATCTAAATCTATTATTTGGGATAGACTGGAGGATTTAATGAGGGAATGGGAGGAATTCTATGATTTTATTATCTTTGAATTGCCTCCATATATAGGAGTTTCTGATACACAAATCCTTACAGAAAAAGGAGATGGAGTTCTTCTGGTTATGCAGGAAGGCAAAACAAAGAAGAAGGAGGCATTAGAAACAAAAAAACTATTAGAACGGGGAAGAAAGAAATTTATAGGTGCAATTTATTGTTCATAGATTTATTATCCTAGATTTATTTTAGGAAGGGAAGGAAGATCTATTGAACCAAACCGGCTTAGAGAAAAATATTTCACAAGACATCGTTTTAAGAAGGGTTTCTCCAAGTTTTATTGTGTTAAAGCGGATGGGCGATATCCTCGGTTCCATCATTGGGATAATCCTGACATTTCCGATTATGGTATTTATTTGTTTGTTAATTGTAATAGATTCACCGGGTTCCCCAATCTTTATCCAGGAAAGATTAGGACTTCATGGAAAGAGTTTTAAGATTATGAAGTTAAGATCTATGAGAATGAATGCAGAGGAAAACGGAGTTCAATGGGCGGAAAAAAATGACCAACGTATTACGAAGGTTGGACACTTCCTACGTAAATCTCGATTCGATGAACTTCCACAGTTATTAAATATATTAAAAGGGGAAATGTCCTTCGTAGGACCAAGGCCCGAAAGACCCTGCTTTTATAATGAGTTTGAAAAATATATTCCTCATTTTAGATACAGGTTAAAAGTCAAACCAGGTCTAACAGGATGGGCTCAAATAATGGGTGGATATGATCTGCTCCCTGAACAAAAGTTAGATTTAGACATTGAATATATAAAGAAATCGTGTCTCTCATTTGATTTATTAATAATCATGAAAACTTTCAAAGTAGTTTTCACTGGGGAAGGAGCAAGGTGATGTCTAAAAGGAGGAATAAGATTGTCTAGAGTATT
Source organism: Neobacillus sp. Marseille-Q6967 (assembly GCF_946151075.1). GTDB lineage: Bacteria > Bacillota > Bacilli > Bacillales > Cytobacillaceae > Neobacillus. The sequence continues at coordinate 1,439,561 of NZ_CAMGZB010000001.1, forward strand.
GGTGACTGGTGGCTGCGGGTTTATAGGTTCTCATATCGTGGATACGCTATTAAAAAATCAATATCAAGTAGCTGTTTTTGATAATCTCTCTACCGGTTCAATTCAAAATATTAATAAGGATAAGGCTGAATTTTTTTTCGGTGATATTTTAAGCAAAGACTTAGAGACAGCTGTGGCTTTGTTTAAACCAGAGTATATCATTCACGAGGCTGCACAGACGAGTGTCAACCGGTCGATCAACAATATTCATTTTGATGCAGAATTAAATATTATGGGAACCATCAATATCATAAATATATGTATAAAATACTCTATTAAGAAAGTGATTTTTGCCTCTTCAGCTGCGGTCTATGGTAATTCCAAGCAAATTCCTGTCCCTGTAAATAGTGCCATTTTGCCTAATTCCCCTTATGGACTCTCAAAATACACGGCAGAAGAATATTTAAAGTTAGCGAAGGATTTATATGGAATTGATTATACAATCCTGCGTTATAGCAATGTTTATGGTCCGAGACAAAATGCGTTGGGTGAAGGGGGAGTTATTTCTATTTTTCTAAATAATTTAATCTCTAACCTGCGACAAAAAATATATGGTGATGGGAATCAAACGCGGGATTTTATTTTTGTAAAAGATGTAAGTTATGCCAACCTCAAGGCATTAGAGGTGGATGAATGTGGTGTTTTTAATATTTCTACATCAACAAGCACAAGTATTAACCAACTATTTAACATAATCAATGGCCTATCCAGCCACATTTTCCCTCCAATTTATGAACCAGCCAGGGATGGTGATATTCGAGAGAGCCAGTTGTGCAATAAAGAAAGTATGAAATGTTTGAATTGGAAACCGTTATACAGCTTGGAAGAAGGATTGGAACTGACTTACCGGTATTTGTGTGAACAAAATAATAGTTTAAAAGTATTTTAAAATAGATAACTCATAGATTGAGATTGGCGGCTATTTTAATGGATCAAAATCGAATAGATTCCCTTAAAAAAAATATCTTTCATTTGTTTTACAGCACCATACTCTCCCGGGTCTTACAGGCCTCCCTGTTAATCATTTTAGCCAACTACCTGGAATCAGAGAATTACGGTGTGTTCAGTGTAATCCTAGCTCTTACAATGGTTATGGGGTTTTTCACTGATGTCGGCTTAAGTAATACCGTTCTTAGAGAGGGTTCTAAGCCTGGTGAAGACATCCCTTCCCTATTTTCTTCCTATATAAAATTAAAATTTGGCTTGCTTATTGTAACGATCCTTATTTCAAATGTAATCCTTTACTATTTTTATCCCAATAGGGAAATTATTCAGACGGCGAACTTTCTATTAATACCGATGATAGTCGGAATGACCCTTCAAACTTTAAGCATTACCTATTTTCAATTGGAAGAGCGGATGCATGTTGTAGGGCTTATCCGGATTTTAACCGCTATTTTTCAGCTCATCCTCGTCCTGCTTGGCATGTTATTTTCATGGTCTTTGCCGTTTATTTCCCTTGCTTATGGAGTGTCCTATCTGCTTGGCGGTATCTATGGGTTAACGATGCTAAAAAAAGAATTGAAACGGAACAGGTTCTTTCATTTTCAGCGAAAGCTATTAAAAGGGTTAACCTCTTTCATCATTAGCGGTTTAATTATTTTACTTTTGCCCCAATTAGGTCCGTTAATATTGGAGAAGACTGTGTCGTTCCATGAACTGGGTATCTTTTCTGTTGCATATCGCATCCCTTCAGCACTATATCAAATTCCCGGCATTATAGCTGGAGCATTTTTTCCAATTCTATTTAAATATTATAATGCCAATCAACTAGCGGAACATTTAAAACTTAATATCCTGCAGCTGAAAGTTATGAGTCTATTAGGAATGCTTATTACGATTCCTCTCTATCATATGTCGAACCTCATTGTTGAGCTCTTGCTAGGGGAAAAATGGCTATCAGTCGAGATGCCTTTAAAAATATTGTCACTGCTGCTGGTTTTCCAAAGTATCAGTTTTCCATTGGCAGATGGGCTAACTTCAAAAGGATTACAGGCTAGGCGTACCTATATTCAAATTCTTACGGTCATACTCGGAGGGATTCTCTATTACTTCCTCAGTCTTCAGTTCCATATTAAGGGTGCTGTATATACGGCAATTATCATTGAAATTTTCTCCATAGTGGGTTTTTGGGCTTTAAATCCTTGCCGTTTGATTATTGCGCTGAAATTTTTACTTCCATATTCGGTATTTTTTATTGGTTCTTTGACTGTAGTAAATCATTTGTTTGCTTCCTTTCCGATATTAGCAGCAATTATTCATTTATCCCTTTTATTTTCGATCATTTGGCTAGATGGGGAGTTAAGGGATAAGGTGCAAACCTTCCTCAACCAACATATGAAATGGAAGAAAAGGGCGGAATATGGAAGAGAGAAATTTTAAAGGCAGTATAAGTTTGACCAAAGAGTGGGGAAAATTCCATTCCTAATAAGGTGGGGGGAAATTTTAATCTATGTTAATTAAATATGCTCTCTTCCTTTTGCCCTTCGTGCACATGTTCCGTTTCCAGTTATTTTTGGGTAATGAGCAAATCTATATTGCTGTATTTATATTAGCAATCAGTTTCATATCCATCCTTTTATTTATGAAATATATTTTGATAAGACAGAGGACTTTTCCGAAGGGGAATGTTTTATATCTATTTTTAATTCTCTATATGTTCCTTTCATTTATTTACTTAAAATACAAATTCATGCTGATTTCAGGATTAAGCTTGCTGATCGTCTACATGGCTATCTTAATCCTTTCAGAATATCTTTCTTTCAAGAGATTGTTTTGGAATATGTACCGCTATTACTCATTGGGTATCGTTTTTTTATGTTTGGTTATGCAAGTGGTTGTAGACTTGGAGTTATTGGGCATGACCTTTATAGACAACCGGTTTGGGTGGGTTTTGTACGAGGATATCACTGTATCAGACCCAAATTACTTTGCGGTTTTTATTGGTTTGGCGATGATCTATTTTTATTTTATTTTTAGCAATAGGCAGGAAAAAAATGGGGGACGGTTCTTGCATTTGATCCTTTTTCTTGCATCAGGTTACTTTCTTACGATTACCCTCTCCAGAGGTGTCGTTTTCTCGTTAATCATTACTTTGGTGCTGGTCTCAATTATAAAGGAATGGGGAAAAATTAAATTTGTTATGGCCAGTTGTATGCTGCCATTAGTGCTGACCTTGGGATGGATTTTGTTACATATATTCGGAAGTAATAATGTAGAAAATGTAAATTTCTCTACGATTCAGCGCTTTTTATTGTTAAATTCCAGTGACAGAATTGCTGTATGGACCAGCATATTCAATGGATTTAGGAATAGCGGCTTATTCACTGTTTTGTTTGGGAACGGATTTCAAAGCGGCAGCTCGATAGGGGCAAAGTTTTATTTGGGGGTCGAACCACAATCCAACGGCTTAATCTTTAAAAATCCGCATAATATGTTTTTGCAATTACTGGTGGAGATTGGGGTATTGGGCATGATGATTCTATTAACAATTGCCTTAATGTATCTTTGGCAAACATTTAAAAACATGCAACGAAACAATTATGTACCCCTAGCGTTACTTTTATTTTTCTGCAGCGTCAATCTTAGTTTAAATGTCATGGGATTTAGAGAACAGGCTTTGATTTTTGGAATTTTGTTATTAGCCTCGATAAGAACTGGTGGGTCAGCGAACGAAATGATATCGAGGGAAAGGGGGAAAAAGGATGAGGTTCAGCTTAATAATGGCGACTGTTGGAAGAAAAGAAGAAGTGAAAAGCTTTATTCAGTGTCTTGAAAAACAGTCTTATCAGAACTTTGAACTAATTATCGTCGATCAAAATGATAATAACTTATTAGACAATATAGTAAATGATTATAAAAAGAAAATACCGATAAAGCATATTAAAGTAGCTCAAAAAGGCCTCTCTTTAGCAAGAAACGCCGGAATAAAGAAAGCCGGTGGTGATATTATTTCCTTTCCGGATGATGACTGTTTATACCCGCATGACCTCCTTGAAAAAATCCGTGTATTTTTTTACGACCGACCAAATGTTGATGCTATTTCCACAGCCTGGCATGATTCCTTAACCAGAAAACCCATTAGAGATTATGGGGTAAAGGAAGAAACAGTAGATAAAATAAAGGTTTGGACTAAGGTTAGTTCGATTACCCTTTTTTTAAAAAGAGTTGTGTTAAATCAGATAGGCGGGTTTGATGAGAAATTAGGGATTGGCCCCTCGTCTTCCTGGAAGGGAGCAGAGGATAAAGATCTTCCTTTGAGGATTTTACAAGCGAAATTTAAATTGGTGTTTTCCCCCCGTCTCTATGTATTTCATCCATCTCCAGACTTTACAGCCGAATCACTTCCATCAGGTAATAAAAGAAAACAATATTTTAAAAAAGTATACGGATACTCTGCTGCAGCAGGCTATGTTATGAGAAAACATCGATATCCCCTTTATTTAAAGGGTGGTGCCGTGACAGTCATTTTTATAAAGCTGATCATCGCACTCATGAAATTAGACTTTTTTATGGTAAAGGTGCGGTTTGCTTCCTTAACGGGAAGGGTGGATGGTTTTATTAATCGGGTAGTAGAGAAATAAAAGGAGGAGATGGCTTGGATTTTTCCGTTCTCATATCTGTTTATCATAAAGAGAACCCAGATTTTTTAAACGCTTCTATCAATAGTGTGATTACCCAAACCTTAAAACCAAAAGAAATTGTCATTGTAAAGGACGGGCCGCTTACGAAGGAACTGGACCATGTCATTGCCGATTTTACTAATTCCTATCCTCATTTATTTAAACTAATACCATTGGAAAAAAACAGGGGATTAGGGACAGCCTTACAAATTGGAGTCGAAAATTGCAGTCATGATTTAATTGCCAGAATGGATTCTGATGACATTTCCCATCCCAAAAGGTTCGAAAAACAAATACCTTATATGTACTCTAATCCGGAAATTGATGTATTAGGGTCTTGGATACTAGAGTTTGATGATCATTCTAATAGGGAGGAGCAATATATAAGAAAGGTGCCTCTCCAAACAAAAGATATAGTCCTTTATAGTAAAAAGAGAAATCCATTAAACCATATGACAGTAGTCTTCCGAAAAACAACTGTATTAAAAGCGGGAAATTATCAGCCTCTTTTATGGAACGAGGATTACTATCTTTGGGGTCGAATAATTAGCCAAGGTTCTAAAATACAAAATTTAGAAGATATCTTAGTGTATGTAAGGGCAGGGGACGAATTATTTAGAAGAAGAGGGGGACTAAATTATATAAAAAATGAATTTATACTTCAAAGAGAGTTTCTAAAAATGAACTTTATTAGTCCAATGCAATTTTGTTTTAATATGGTTAGAAGGGCAATTGTTCGGGTTACACCAACTTTTATAAGAAAAATAATATATAGGAAATTTTTAAGAGATTCCATTTTATAAAGTTTTTTACACTAAAAATGTATGGAATGATAGGATGGAAGTTTTTGTAATAAGGAGAAGTGTTTTCGGAACTTCTCCTTTTTTATTTATCATTCCCAGGCTGGAATGATATTGATTTCAGGACTTTTGAATCTGTTCTTTTAATTTTCGTAATGCCCCCGATCGCCACTGCTTCACAGCCGAAGGAGTAACCCTCTCTCTCGCTGCTATTTCCTTTATGGTTAGCTGGCCAATCGATGAAGCCATGACCCATATTGCCTCTTTTTCAGTTAGGCCTTGGCAATAAGTTTGAAGCGTCTCGCTTTCAAGAAAAAGTGATAAATTCTGGTCTTCAATCGTTTCCCAGTATTCCTCCTGAGGGTGAACATGACTTTCGGTAAAGTGTTGATCTTTAGTCAGTTGGGATAACATTTTGCCCTTCATGTAGGTATAGGCATAATTTGAGAATTTGCCTTTCCTTTCGTCGAAGGATTGGGAGGCTTCCCAAAGTCCAATCAACCCCGTCTGATAAAATTCCTCTTGGTTCTTATAAATGTGCAGCGAATTGATAATCTTATGAATCATGGGCTTATACTGTACAACTAATTCCTCAAAGCTCTCCATTGGTAGAATCCTTCAGGACAGCGCGCTTCCGATATATTCCTAGGTAACCTAACCATAACCTGTTTGGAAAATTGCATCGAATTCAAAAAAAACCAATTTCGAGCCGAAATTCAATTGAAAAACACAATTTCCCGCTTAAAAACGAACAAAAGAGTAAAAATCATTATAAAATTTAAATTTTATATGATTTTGAGAATTTTTAGATTAAGCAAATGATAGATTAGGATTATTAATCAAATTGAACTGAATTTCATGGTAAAATATACCTATATTAGGTGGAGTGGGGACAGATAGTGGGAAAGACTATCAAAAAAGATAAAGATTCAGTAGATCTGATGGTTAAATGGAAGCCGTTAATCGATTATTTAGAGAGGAATGGGAAATAACCCGATCGGCATGTCGTTTACCAATCCTCCTAGTGAGAGTGTAGGAGCTTGGCTATTAGAAAACGTATCTACCAGAGCCATGGCTTCCTATGTGGCTCCCATTCAAATTAAAAAGGGCTACGCCACTCTTAATGGGGAGAGTAAAACCGAGCTAGTATTTAAATAAGCAATACTAATCGAACGTTTGATTAGTATTAAAAGAATAAAGTATATGGAAAGGCTAATCGTGAAGATTTGATAGGATTGCAGTAAAAGTTGACATTTTTATTACACTATTTTGGCCAGGAACCTTAATGTAGAAAGCAAATCTCCACCACTAATTAAACGTTTGGTTAATAGGATATTTTGCCTGGCTCTGTCAAAAGCGGTCATATTTCAAAAAATGTGGAGATTTATAGGGGAAATGGAGGCCATGTCCTCGACAATTATTTTCAAGGAAATATGAAAAAAGTTCGTTTTTCCAAAGGGTTTATGAAGGTTTTAATCAAACGTTTGGTTAATAGAGTAATTGTTGTAAGTACTCGAATGGTGGTGTAGGTCTATAGGGTTTGTATTGAGAGAAATAGTTGACGGCATGTTCCAAAGAGAGAGGAGGACAGGATATGTTAGCGGAGATTCAAGGTAAAATCAGCCGGACGGGTTCGAATTTAACTGAGCGTCTGGAGGATAATTTGACTGGGAATGTGTTTGGTGCGCTGCGTTACCTTCCTTTTTCGGCAGCACTGGGGCCAGTCCTAGCAAATGGGGTTTACCCGAAAGCGGTTGGGGAAGAAATACGTCTTATCGATAGCGGCTTCTGGGCGGATAAGGTTGACTTTTGGCCTTACGATCGTGAAGGTGAGATGGATGCCCTGATTGATTTCGAACATATGGTGATTGGGATTGAAGTGAAGTATAAGAGCGGGCTTTCTTCGGATGATGAGGTTGCTCATCCTTTAGTGGAACTGGATCAACAAGAAGAGAAAGAAATGAAGTTGAGCATCAATCAACTGGCCCGCGAATCCCGGATTATTTCGAGAAGAGGCCAGCATAAAAAGAAGTTGCTATTATTTGTGGCCGACCGAAAATCATGTAGAGAAGTATATGAAAACATTTTGGGCCGGGGGATTATAGAAGGTGGGGTGGCCCTGTCGTATATTTCGTGGCAGGATATTTTGCTTCAATTAAAGCAGCTGCAGGTAACAGATCCCTATCATCAAGTTATTATTGGCGACATCATCGCCCTGCTAACCAGGAAAGGCTTTGAGGATTTTACCGATATGGAGATAGATCTTCCACAGTCGATCCATGAACACGATTATTTTATATTTGATATGCCAAACCAGGTGAAGTTTGGCTTTGAAAACACTCTAAAAATAAGTGAGGGATTGTATTATGAGTTCCGCCGATAATATTCGCAATGCGTTTCATGTTGTTTATCATACATACGAAAATATTCATAAGTTAATGGACTATTGCAAAACAGTAGCTTCAGAGGAAAGTAATTATATTAGTGTCGTAGATAAATTTCTCCGATATAAGTCGGATAATGATTTTTCAGGATGGATGATTCAAAATTTTATCCTTCTTTTTCAAAATAAAAACGATCTTGAATTAGAGAATGAATGGCGGGATGGTCCGCTGTATGTCTTGGAAATTGAATTATATGATGCCAGTTTGGAGCCAGAAGAACGAAAGGAGCTCCCGTGCCTTCGTTTATCAAAGTTTAAATATCAAGATATACCAGACTGGGATAGTGGATGCTCTCCTTCTAATCACTGGAGGTTCTTTTACCCCTTGCGCAATGATGATATCATGGATATCCAGAAAGACGGAGATTATTTATACATCACACCGAAAGATCAAGACGCGAGTGACCGCTATTACTGGGGCGTAAAGAAAATAACCAGCAAACGGATTCCGCTTGCAGATATTACGGCTGATAATGTTGTAGAAAAGGTATTTAAAACATTTGATAGTTTATAAGGGGCCTGTCACCAACTGGGTTTTGTTGTTTGTGATATACTGCCAAAAACGTTCTCTTTACAGTAAATCAGCAACTAAATGTCATGAATACACCAAGGACCAACCGATATATACGTGGTTGGTCCTTATATTTATTGAGATGATTCCCCATTATTAATGGGAACAGGAACTAGAATTTATTAAATTCGGTACAGATAGGCAGGTGGTCACTAAATTGAATCCAGTTTTCATATGTTCCTATCTCAATCATGTTTAATTGTTCAAGGATGGCCTTGGAGGAAAATACAAAATCAATGTGAAATGGTCTAGCCTTTTCTTTTCTAAAGTAATGGGTCGGCAGGGATTCTTCCCCATGTTCCTCATTAAAATAATGATGGTAAGTGCTGGTGATATCTGCACTTTTAAGTAGAGCTACTACCTCTGAATGTGTTCCGACTCTTTTGATATAATCAAAAATTTTGTTGCTGTTCCAATCTCCAGCTATGATACAAGATTCCATAAGTAGTGGTTCATAGTATTTTAGGGCTAAATAGATTTGACCGATGTAGCTCTCATATTGCTTTTTTGTATTTTGTGCCCAAATAGCAAACAAAATGAAGTCTTGCTCCCCTGTGACAATCAACGGAATAACATAACGGAAATCCTTATTATAGGATGGATGAAGTTTGATCTGATATCTATCGTTTAATGTAAAGATGCCAATTCCTTTATTTGGATTGTCTCCAACCCAAAGAAACTGTTTAACCTTTTGTAGATTTTTGCTGTTACTCCATTTTTCAGGAGACTCACATTCCGGGATGACCAAAATATCGGCGGCATATGGAAGTACTTGTTCAATTTTATCCCTAAAGCGCATGGCTGCATTCCATGTAATTAGTTTCATTTACTGGGTCTCCTTAATGAAAGTTTCTATATAATCATTCGCCCTTCACATTCTATTTCCTTCATTGCTAGGTATCTGCCACCGCTTGAATTTTGTAAGCCTATACTTCCTTAAGTATGAGGTAAAATACCTGAAACTGATTCCAGTTATGGGAACAACCCAATCTACGCGAAAAGGGAACGGTGATTACCGTTCCCTTTTGACTTCACGCTATAAAGTAAACATTATCTGGTGAATTTTAGCTTGAAGTCACCTTTATAAGGTACATGTTCAACTGTTATGTCGATTTCATTTCCATCTTTGTCTTTTCCTTTTCTTTTATAGGTGAATTTATTATTATTCAGTTCTGTTAGTTCAAGAACGGCACCGTACTTCATTCCTAGAGAAACATGAGCTCTTAGCTTATTTCCGTGAACGACATCGTAATACCCATAATCTCCGCGGCTTTGGCCCGTTTTTGCATCAAAGAATTCATATTTGTTCGTTTTAAAATCATATCTTGCGAGACCTAGAAAATTGGAATTATATGCAGATACATCATTGCCATTTTGATCTAGTGCTACGGTTCCTTGCCATAAGGTGCTAGATAAAATCTTATCTCCATCCACGTCGGTAATGACTTTTCCTGTAGATGTTTGCAACGTTTTATCCGGTTTCGTAAAAGAAAGTTCTGTTTCCGTATAAGGAATATGATCAACGAATACCTCTACGTCCTGACCGTTGGCGTCTTTACCCATTCTTTTATAGGTGAACATATCTTTCGTTAGTTTGGTTATTTCTACAACCGCCTGGTATCCCATCGATTCTGAGATTAATACTCGAATGTTTCCGTCATTTGTGATAAAGAAGGTTCCATAATCACCGCGGCTTTGTTTGGTTGTTTTATCGAAGAATTCATATCTGGCCGTTTTATCGTCGTATTTCGCAAGACCAATAAAGTTTGCGTTTTGTTCAGTTAAGTCATTTTTGTTTTTGTCATAGACTTTGGTTCCTTGCCAATTGGTACTGCTAAGAATACGAGCCATTTCCTGTCCTGTGGTTAAGTCTCCCTCTTTTTCGGGATTACCATCTGCGTTTGTCGCTAGTGGAAAGGCAGAAAATAGAACCATACTTACCATCCATACTAGCATTAATAGTTTTTTCATTTCATTTCCTCCATAATTTGGATATTATTAAGTGCACCAATATAGGTTTTCTCTAATCCCTAAAACTATACGTATCATTTTCTGTTTGCAGAGGAGGGGAAAAGTGACATCTTTCTCATGTTTTTCAAGATCAAAACCCTTGAAATATAAGGATTTCTACTAGATCTAATTAAACGTTTGATTAATGTTGATTTTTGTAATAATCAGTCCTAAGTTGACGTTTATAAAATGTTTTGCAGATTTATAGCGAAAATAGAGAGTTTGCTGCCGACAAATCTTTTCTTAAGTTGCCGGACAAGGTTTGTTTTTCTAAAGGGGGTTGGCGGGTTTTAATTAAACGTTTGATGGGGGAATGGTGTGTTGAAGGTGCTCGAGGATTGTCGCCTATAATTTAAAAATCTTGAGGTCCCGGGATGTTCGTCCAACCCTAATTCTTCACTCTCCATAAAATAACAATAGGACGAATGGTTATATAGGAAAGGAGTGAGGTAGATGAAGGGCAAGAAGAAGCATCATCACAAGCATGATGGAGATAAGCACCAGCATGACCAGAAGGATAAGCATGACCAGAAGGATAAGCATGACCAAAAGGATAAGCATGACCAGAAGGATAAGCATGACCAGAAGGATAAGCATGATCAGAAGGATAAACATGATCAGAAGGATAAGCATGACCAGAAGAAAAAGCATGATCATAGCGACAAGCATGGCCATGATGATAAGTGTCAGGACCATAAGCAGGATAATAAGGACATGAATGACAAGAAAGATGATCGCGGCAATAAAAATGATCAAAAGAAGAAATATGGCAATATGTACTCAAAGAACAAAAGATGCCGGAATGTTGGTTGTTTATTTAAATGCAGATGTTCGTAATTTAGAAGGAAAGGAGGTTTTAATCACATAAAACCTCCTTTGCTTTTTTCTGATACTAGTTTTTTTCAGTTAGTATAGTAGCTGTAGATAAAGAATATTCAGCACGGACAGTTCAAGTTGCATCCTCTTTGAAAAAAATTCCAGGAATGAAACTTTTTGTATAATCTATCAAAACTTTGTCCATCCTTAAACTATGAAAACTACTATGATTTTTTGATAGGTAGGGGGATTAACAATGGGGAAAGATGAATTAAATAAAATGATCGCAGTGAAAAAGATGGATTTAGAGGAATGTGAAGAAGAACTATATAATCGTTATTACCCTTCGATCGTAAGAGTGGCAATGATGAATTATATAGCAGTCCTACAAGAACAATTGGAACAGTATAATAACGATCTTAAAATTGTAATGAGGATGGGCTCTATTCAAAAGGAGTAAAGTTTTTGGGGAAGTAGGAGGTTAAACATAATGATGACTAGAAAAGAATATTTAGAGACAACTAACCTTGTTAAGCAAGAAGAGAGATACAAACGATTAATCCGGATAATTTCAAGCAAATTAGATAGAGACTTAACGGGAAAAGAAATCAATTACATACATTGGATGGCGTCACTGGATTCAGAAACATGTGAGGTATTTGAAACATTGTTAAAAGATATAGGTTAACAGACAATGAAATTAACTAACTTCTAAGATAAAGGTAGTTTCTTCGGGCGATGCTTAAAGAAAGCATCGCTTAAACGTTACTTAAACTGAGTAGTTTTGAAAAGCTAGATAACCACTGTGGTTTCTAGCTTTTTTTATGCTGGCCTTCGACATTCGCTTTATTTAAAAACCTTTCCGTCTAAGCTTTTTCAACGTTTTTAATCAAACGTTTAATTAAAAAATTCATTGTTTGATCCTGTCACTTTATGTAAATAGGTAGTTATTATTGACGATTTAGAATACTTCTGGCGAAAACTAGATTATTTCCTCGACAATATTTTTTCTTGCAATGGGGAAGAAGTTCGTTTTTCCAAAGGGTTTGTTACAGAATTAATTAAACGTTTGATTTACAGTTACGCTTAGCAAATCTAGTAGAAAGATGGCGGATTAAAAATAATTCTTTTGGGAGGAATATACATATTGTGACTTTCTATCTATTAATTTATAATTTTCTAGAAAGTATAGAAATATATTTAGAAGGAGAAACCGATGAAAAAATTGGGGGCAGTTTTACTTTCTTTTGTCTTGTTAATCGGGTTATTCCCGCAATTAACGATGGCAGCTCAAAGTTCTACGTTTGAGCATGATTTAACACAGTATTTAAATGAAATTAGTGAAGTAAGAGGGATTGAAGTGACAAGGGAGGACATTGAAGCATCTCTTGCCGCTTATGAAGAAAGTATAGAAAACTTTGAATCTGTTGAAGACCTTGGTAGTTTCTTAGGTGAAGTGATCAACAGTGATTTAAGTAACTTAGTTGGTCTTTATGAGGAATTTGAATTGGACGAAGAAAGTCTTCAGTTATTATTAGAAGAAAATGGCGAGGAACTTAACGATTATATTTTCCTTGATGACCTTTATTCTGCTGTTTACTTCTATACAGAAGATGGAGTTTTTGAACGCGATCCGAATTTTGACCAAAACCTTGTAGAATATTTAGCAATGGTTAGCGAAGAAAGAGGATTTGAAGTGACAAAGGAAGATATCGAAGCTTCTCTTGCGCTTTATGAAATGACTCTCGAAGAATTTGAAACTGTGGAAGATTTGGGTGATTTTCTCGGTGAGGTCATTAAGGCGGACTACAGTAATTTAGATTACTTTAACGAAGCCTATGAGTTGGATCAGCAGGAATTGTTCCAATTGTTAAAAGAAAACAATGATGACATCAATCATTATGTGTATATTGATGACCTGGATCAAAAGGTTTGGGAGTATTATGGAGAAGAACTGTATCCAATCGATGAAGAAATTGCGGACGGTCTCCTTCCTATTTTTGATGAAATCGACCTTACAGACGAGGAGCTTCAACGAATCGAAGAACATTTGATGAGTTTGGAGGAACACCTCTCCAATCCTGAAACTTTAGAAAGGCTTGAGGCATTGGGTGAGCGGATGATGGCTTTCGAGGAATTTGATGCTGCTACTGAACTTTCAGTTGGACAAATTGCTGAATTAGCATCCATCTATAATGAATTTCTATCCATCTTTCAGCTTAAGACAGACTTTAGCCTTGTAAAAGATAGCTCTGAGACACCACTTTCTATCATTGACATTTTAAAAATGAAAGAATTAAAAGGTGCTAATTTGAAAGTTGTGTTATCAACCGCTGGTGGGGAGTTCTTAGCGGACTTCATCGTCACAGGTGATATGGTTGATTCTGGCACTGTAGTCGATACGGGTAAACAAGTTGAGGAATCTGCCGAGGAAGTAACGAAAACGGTTGAGCAGTCACCTGTTGTTGCAGCTAAACCACAAAAAGATATGAGTAAGGTGAAACCGGTACAAAAGACTGTCAAAGGTGCTAAACTTCCAAAGACAGCTTCTGATTATCTTCCGAATGCATTAGTAGGACTTTCTGTTGCTTTGTTTGGAATTTTGATGTTCCGCAAGGTAAGGAAGGCGTAAGATGGAACGGGTTAACAATAAGGGAATCAATCGTAAAAAGCGGTTGATTCTTCTTTCTTTTACCGTTGCTGTCGTGGTGTTTGGGCTTTGGTTTTCTGGTACCAACATCTATAAGTTTGCCAAAGGGTATTTTGCCTATAAGACAGTTTCTTCCGAGACTCAAGTAAAAGAAACGGAACAGCCAATTCATAATAAGGAAAAGAGTGGAGAGCTATATCCTGTACGTCCCAAAATTGGGGATGAAATTGGAGAATTGTATATTCCGAAATTAAATGCCACCCTTCCAATCTTTCATGGAACGGACGAGGATGAGTTAGAAAAGGGAGTGGGCCATTTTGCAGACAGTGTGCTGCCAGGTGAAAATGACAACTCCGTTCTATCAGGCCATCGGGATACCGTGTTCCGTAAACTGGGAGAAGTAGGGGAAGGGGATTTATTAATCGTCCGAACGTCTGCAGGGGAGTTTACTTACAAAGTGAACAAAGTAAGAATCGTAGATGCAGATGACCGGACTGTCATCGTCCCAAAACCAAGAGCCACCCTAACCGTCAGCACCTGTTACCCCTTTGATTTTATCGGGGCTGCACCAGAACGGTATATACTTGTTGCTTATTTGGTTGTTTAGGTGATTGCGAACTCAATTTTATTTAAGGAATCAAGGCTGGTAAGCTTTGGTTCCTTTTCTTTCTCATCATCCTGAAGTGTATCATTTTGGTTGTACTACTACCTATGAATGAGTTCCGATGCTCTTAATATATGTGTATTTTACATATATATGTTATAATCTTAATATCGATTAATTTATAAGTACATCTAGATTATAATTTGGAATTAAGTCTATTTATAAAAGGAGGCAGTGTTCTCTGCAGTAGTAAAAGTGAGTAATGTTACTAATCGTTGTCACATTTTGTTCCTAACAAGATTCTTATGTTAACTAACTAAGTCAATAAAAAATCGGAGGTATTTTTATGAGTGAGAAAGAAGAAATTTTACTGCAAAAAACTTCATTGATTCTTAGTAAAGATACAAGCCAAATGAAGTTAAATGATATTATAGAGGAACTAGTTCGTGTTATTGAATCACAAACGAAGGTTTACAGATAATTCCTATTCTAAGGCTAGCCATTGGGCTAGTCTTTTTTTATTTTTTACATAAAATTGTCTAACTTCTACATAAAAGTAGTCAACTTCTACATACACCAGGGTAACTTCTACATGAATGTGCTCAACTTCTACATGAATCAGGACAACTTCTACATATCGGGGAAAAACTAAATTTTAGGGGTGGTGCATGATGAAGGAAATCCGTCCTCTATGTAATAGTAGCCTATTAAGCAGGAAAATAATTTTATGGGTTTTGGAAGAAAATAGAGGTTGGAGGTGTAAAACATGCCAAAAAAGAATGATGAACCTATTATCATCAGCCCCTTTTCACCAGAGCTTGATGCGATAAAGAGAGAGGATCCCGCTGACAATCAACATAGCGGTAAAAATAATCCGGAAATCGTTTCAGCTGAGTCAATCACTAGTGAGGATGAAACCATTCCTTCACATATTAGTTATCCTGGATAAGTGCAATAACTTTAATACAAGTTATAAAGCTTCCTTTTCAGGAAGCTTTATTTTCTCTTCTTTTTACTACAAAATAGGCATTAATCCAAGCAGTGATTGGGATGATCAGAGCGACGCCAATTCCGGCACAAAAGATCGTGATCATTTCAGCACTAAAGATCTTTGAATTTACTATTTCTCCTACAGAATAAGTTAAATCTTTAAACCATATAAGCAAGGCCAAATAGCTTCCAAAGAAGGCGAAAAATAACGTATTCGTACTGGTTCCTAAGATATCTTTTCCGATACTGATTCCAAAGGCAAATAAATCTTTTCTGCTTATGGATGGATGATGGAGAAACATTTCCCGCATCGGAGAGGAAATTGCAATGGCCGTATCGGTAATGGCACCGATTGTACTCATAATAATTACAGAAGCAGCAATTTTAACAAAATCTATTCCTATATAAAGGGAAAAGATGCTAAGCTCCTCTACTTCTTCCTCACCAAATCCCTGAATCATCGCATTTTCTGTCACAATCATAATAAAAAAGAGCAGTATCACAACTGTGATAATAGTAGAAATAAAGGCTGTTATTGTAGTACTGTTAACTTCATTAATATAAAAGAGATTAATGCAACTGATCACGGTTGATGCAATCAATGTTAAGATAATCGGGTCAGCTTGTGGTATTGTCATAATAAATATGGTAAAAAGGAGCACACCAAAGTTTAAAAATATCGCAAAAAAAGACCGTCTTCCTTTTTTGCCGCCAATAAGAATCATCAGGGTCAATAAAATGGCTGCCAGCCACAGTAATACGTTCATAATCTTGCCCTCTTTCGATTAACGAAAAAAATAGTCGTATATAGTCCGATTGGAATTGTAATCACGATGCCAATGCCGCCAGCCAGGGCCCGAGCAAATTCCAATGAAAGGTTCATGGAAAGGGTGAAGATCAATGGGGAATTATTTTTAAAATACAAAATAAGCATGGGTATGGACCCGCTGATATAGGCAAAAAACAAAATATTGGTCATGGTTCCCATGATATCTTTGCCAATCTCCATTCCAGATGTTTTAAGTGCTTTTACAGATATGTTTTGGTCCTTTTCATACAACCCAAAGATGGAAGAAGACATGGTAATGGCTACATCCATTACAGCTCCCAATGATCCGATAAATAACCCTGCCATAAACACTTCTTTATAAGGACGAGTTAAAAACTGCATTTCTTCATAGCGAAGTCCTTTTTCGGCTGTTAACCACATGACAAGATAGGTTATCAACAGCGAAATAAAAGTCCCCAAAAGCGTTGCGATAATCGCTGCATATGTTTTTTCATTAAAGCCGTTCACAAGCAGCAATGAAATAACCGTAAATAAAATCACGCTTATGCTGCAGATCCATAACAAACTGATGCCTGATGTATTCAAATAGACATCCAATGCATAGGACAACAATACGGCATTAACGGCTAAACTGATAATAGAAAGCAGCCCTTGCTTTTTTCCAACGAAAAGGAGAGTAAAGATAAACACCCATGCTACCATCAATATGTATTTATCGCGCTTAACTTCTATTATATTTCCGGTTAACCTTGTATTTCCTTCTGTGTTCGTATCGATTGAGACAAACAATTCATTTCCGACATGATATTTTTGATCGTAAGCTCCAGATGAGGAATACTCATTTGTTAAATGGATTAGCTGCCCTTTTTGGTCGCCATTTTTTATTTCGGCTATGATACTTTGAGTGTAAAGGCGGTCTTTATTTTCATTCATATCGATCATTTCCGTTGAATCTTCCAGCTCCGCTTCCATAACTTCAGCTATAGGACGTTCATAGAATGAATGATTGTTATGAACAAAAATAACTGAGGCTGTAAAGCAAAGTAGTAATATGGCGTACCAAACCACTTGTTTGTAAGACATTTTTTTAAAAAGATTTACATTCAATAAGAACCCTCCTACTATTCAGGATGGAATCGAGTGTATAGAATGGACTTAGAATAACAGGAATGTTTTCAAGCCGTCAAGGAAACCTAAATAACTAGTCTTTGCTTATCAATAAAAAACTATGGGGCATCTTTTGCAAGCGATGCTTCTTTTCTTGTTTATTTATAAATAGTAGATTTTTTAAAATCCAAAGAAATTATAGCTAACCTAAAAATAATATAAAAAAATTTTAAGTTGAGGCCAAAAATTATTCTATTTTTCAAAATATGTATAGATTTTCTAATAAATAGTGACTATGTTTGAAAATCTCTATATTTTATAATTTTCAGTATATTACGAATTATCTTTAATGCGGTAAAACGATAACAACCTAAAAAAGGTAGGAAGGAAGGTATATGGAACCCACAGTTGTTATTCCCAAAGACATCTAGAGCTACTTAATGGGGATGGAAGCGCATTCGTTATTAATAATTAAGATAAGGTGGGATTTTATGTCATTAGAAATGAAAAAAGAGAATGCAGCAGAAATTGTTACAAACCCTGAACGGAAAACGCGTAAAGGGGTATTTTGGCCTGCTTTTCTTGTTGTAGGAGGAGGGGCTTTTCTAGGTATTGTTAACAATAAAATGTTAGCTGACATTTCCATGAACGGATTTATAGGGTCTCTAAGAGGACTTGGATGGCTCTATCAAATTATATCCATTGTTGCGTTAGTTATTGTTGCTCTCGTAACATTTTCAAAGTTAGGTAAAGTTCGTTTGGGCGGAGAAGACGCTAAACCTAAATATCCGTTTGGTGCCTGGTTTGCGATGGCGTTAACAGGTGGAATTGCAACAGGAGTCATAACCTATGGAGTAAATGAACCCATCATTTACTTTAGCAACATTTATGGTGAAATGGAGCGTACCGGAGTGGAACCGGGAACCCCCCTTGCAGCCATCTATGCCATGGGGCGGAGTTTTTACAATTGGACGTTCATACCGTACGCTATGTATTCATTGAGTGGTCTAGTCGTAGCTTATATGTATTTTAATCGCAAGAAATCATTATCAGTAACAGCAACATTAATTCCCTTATTTGGAGATAAAGTAACCAAAGGGATTTGGACCAGTATCATCGATACATTATCTGTGTTAGCTATCGCGCTGGGGTTAGCATCATCACTGGGTGCAGGATTAGCATTGGTCGGTTCGGGTATTGAGGCGACATATGGTATCCAACAAGGTCCGGTCGTATGGCTCGTGTTAACACTCATCATAACTGGAACGTTTACACTATCCTCTTTAAAGGGATTAGATAAAGGAATTCGAATTTTATCAGATGTCAATGCAAAAGTATTTTATGTCATTCTTATCGCACTCATCATTATTGGCCCAACCTTGTATATTTTCCGGACATCCACTGCTGGTTTAGGATACTGGCTGCAGAACTTCTGGCAATGGGGACTGGATCCGATTGATATAGGCGGAGAAGCACTAGTAATGTGGTGGACATTGTACGACTGGGCGATTTGGATCGCATATGCACCGCTTATGGGGATATTTCTTGCGGTAATTTCACATGGCCGTACGATTCGTGAATTTATGATTGTAAACTGGATTTTACCTTCTGTATTCAGCATTATTTGGTTCGGTATTTGGGGAGGAACGGCCTTACACTGGCAGCAAAATAACGTTGTCGATTTAGCTGGTACTATCAAGGAGAGCGGAGCAGTGGCAGGTTTGTGGTCATTTTTAGGTCATTTACCTTTAGGAGCAGTCATTATTCCTGTTGTTATGATCACGCTTATTCTTTCATTTTCAACTGCTGCTGACTCAATGGTTCGTACCATTGCAACATTATGTACGGTAAACATTCGACATGACGAAGAACCTGCAAGTTGGAAAAAACTCCTGTGGGCCCTTTCGATTGGGATCATTGCCTTTGTTATGGTCGCTTTCGCTGGAGGAGCACAAGGGGTTGATGGGGTAAAGTATCTGGCAGCACTTGGCGGCTCATCCGTTCTGTTTATTTTCGTGTTGCAGGTTATCTCCGCAATAAAAATGTTCTTCATTGATAAGGTGGAAAAGTGATGGTGGAAAGAGTAAAGGAAGAGAAAAGCTTACGCGCCAAAGAGATAGAAAAAGTGATTCTTGGAAATTCGATTACGCTCGATGAATTTATGGCAGTGGCACGTTTTGGTGCATATGTAGAATTTTCTGAGAGCTATCGTGAACGGGTAGAAAGATCTGGGCGGCTCGTAGAAAAGGGGATCAAAGAAGGAAAGGTTATGTACGGAGTCAATACTGGCTTTGGTGCCCTTTCAACAGAATTGATATCCCCGGAAAAAACGGCTCAATTACAAAGGAATATCCTTCTATCCCATGCAACATCGGTAGGAGAACCGCTAGAGAAGGAAGACGTCCGGGCAACGATGCTGATGGTCTTGCAAAATCTTGGACAAGGTTATTCCGGGGTGCGCATCGAAACATTAGAAATGTATCGGAAGTTTTTAAATGCGGGTTTAACTCCTTTTGCACCAAGGGAAGGCTCTGTTGGGTATTTAAGTCCGGAAGCTCATATGGCACTCGTTTTGCTTGGTGAAGGAAAGGCCTTTGTTAACGGGGAGCTCCTGTCAGCGAAAGAAGCTTTATTGCGTGTGGGGATGGAGCCGATTGAGCTAACAGCAAAGGAAGGTTTGGCGCTAACGAGTGGAACAACAAGCCCGACAGGTATCGGAGCGTTAGCTTTATATGATATGTTAAAGGCTGCTAAAATCGCCGATATCATCGGTGCCATGACGTTAGAAGTATTGAAGGGAACGACTCGAGCTTTTGATGATCGTTTAATGAGTGTTCGCCCTCATCAAGAACAAAGAAATACAGCTGGAAATATTAGAAGAATACTAGAAGACTCCATGATTGCCAAGAAGTTCGTGGATTATCGTTTACAAGATGCGTTATCTTTAAGAAGTATTCCTCAATTGCATGGGGCAGCTAAGAAAACACTGTTGGATGCATTGAAAACGATTGAAATTGAGATCAATTCATGTTGTGATAACCCGATAGTATGGCCAGATGAGGATGACGGCGGTGCCCTTTCAGGATGCAATTGCGATTCTTCTTACGTGGGGATTGAGATGGATTCTGCATGTATCGCTGCCACATTGATTGCCAAGATGTCTGAGCGCCGAAACAATCGACTTATCAATGGTCATCTTTCAGGCTATCCAACCTTTCTGATTCGAAATGCAGGACTCAACTCGGGGCTTATGATTCCGCAGTATACACAAGCCGGTATCCTAAATGATATGAAAATATTATCCCATCCAGCGACAGTTGATAACATTCCGACTTGTGCTGACCAAGAAGATTATGTAGCGATGGGATATAATGCAGCAAAAAAGGCACGCCAGGTGGCGATTAAACTTGAATATGTCCTCGCCATTGAACTGTTATCCGTTCATTGTGCACATCAGTTCGTGGAAACAGATCTTTTACCAGGCTCTGCTTCTAGGGAGGTTTTAGCTCGGATTGCACAATCTGTACCAACAATTGAGGAAGACGTGTACCTTTATCCTCATTTACAAACGCTAATCGAGATGGTTCATTCTGGAGAAATCATCGAATGTGTTGAAAATACGATTGGAAAATTACTTTAAGAACGTTTCCGATTATGGACCTTTTTGTATCCATTTGTTACTATAACCTGTTAATATTAAAGCATACACTACTTGTGAAACACATAATGGAAACCCACTGGATAGCCGAAGGAGAAATATGAAGGTGATTGGGGTGAAGAACCATGAAGAGGCGGTCAAGGTTGCGCAGACGGATTCGGGAATGGCTAAAAAAGAAGAAAGAACAGAAAAAAGAGAACCCGATTCCGAGTTTTGCCAACCGTGATGAATCACCATCCGGGAGTCTTGGAAAGACAAAATGATTTTTATAAAAATCGAACGAGGAATAATCACGGCTGCGATGCTTTTATAACGAAGCATCGCTTTTTTCTTGCTCAAGTTAAAAAAGCCAACATTATATGTTGACTAGTTTAGTTGAAAGTAACTTTAAATACCAAGGAAAGAAAAATCTAAAAGCGATGAAATAAACAGGTATTCCATACCATGTTTCCCAGTTGTGATTTATCATGTATCCAACCTTAACTAAACCTAATTCTAAGAAGAAACACAATAATGTAAAAACAATAGCCCAAACCCATTCCTTTTTAGGTTTAATAAAATTAACATAGATAGCTGCAATTCCTGAAGGGACAAAACTAATTAATAAAGAATCAGTAAGCTCTATAGTTTGTTTTTTTGCTAAGGTAAATAAATCGATGATGGAACCCGCAATGGTATCCCCAATCCAAGTCAATCCTCCTGAAAAAAGAATAGTAATAAATATACCTGCCCATGTTAGGTTTTTTTTAGGCATAAAAATCACAATAAGTATTGTAATAAACAATATTGTCCAAACATACCATTCACCTTCATACTTCATAATTTCCATTCAATCACCTAATTTCTTTTTTATTAAATGAATAATATTTCACTAACCTTTAATTTGTGTAAATTAGTTTTAGATATACTTCGGTGTGAAAGCTGTTATTTGGGCAATTGTAAA
The DNA here is from genome assembly GCF_946151075.1 of Neobacillus sp. Marseille-Q6967. Classification (GTDB taxonomy): domain Bacteria; phylum Bacillota; class Bacilli; order Bacillales; family Cytobacillaceae; genus Neobacillus. The sequence continues at coordinate 1,461,604 of NZ_CAMGZB010000001.1, forward strand.
AGAGAGCCACTACCTCTTAGTAATGGCTCTGCACTAGATATCATGAGATAAATCGGGATAATTCACGATTAAACTTGTCGCGTTCGTCATTGAATACCCCATGGCCGCTATTTTCAAACGATACAAGTATTGAGCTCTTAATTCCCTTCTTTTGTGCCAAAGCTAATGGGTAGGGAACAATTTGGTCATGAATGCCATGAAGAATTAATGTGGGAACATGAATTTTTGCGAGGTCATAAAATAATTGCTCGGCCAGCCAGGATAGAGCGATGCTGATAGTGGACCAACTGGCTGCCTGTAGTCCTAACTGGAAGAACCAGTCTGAGAATGGTTGTGATACTGGTTGATGGAAAAATTTTTTACCGAAGTCGCGCAGCATATTCGGCCGATCCGTCCATGTTGCTTGAATGATTTGATCGACATCCTCTTTTTTTAAGCCATAAGGGAAATGTGGCCGCTGAATTAGGCTGGGAGCGGCAGCTGCAAATAGGGCAAGCTTGGAAACCCCATACCCGTTGTGCCGGGCCATATATCGAATCGCAACGGCACCGCCTGTAGAGTGGCCGGCCAAAGTGAAATCCCGTAATCCCAAGGCATCCACCACACCTCGAACATCGTCTGCTAATCGATCATAGTCATACCCGTGTAATGGCTTATCAGATTGACCAAATCCTCTCATGTCCAGTCCAATACACCGATGTCCCCTTTGGAGAAGGTAATTGTACTGGTACTCAAACATCTTATGGTTGGCAGGCCAGCCATGAATAAAAAGAATGGGATTCCTGCCCGTAGGATTCATATCATTCACAAAAATCTTTACGTTAGGTTCTACTCTAATCTTATATTCCATTTTAGATGCCCTCATTTTAATCGTTTTTGATGGCATCTTATTCATTGGGCGGGAATGGGTGCCTGTCACCGCCCGAAGTTTGTCGAATTGATAGTTTAGTGATTGGTATCGTTTGTAGTAGGTTGAGTTGAGTAGGTGACTTGGCAGATAAACGCATCATTTTGGCAGATAAAAAGGGAAAAAAGGCAGATAAACGGACGAAAATGGCACATAAAAAAATAGAGTGTCTTCGGAGGAAAGGGCTTTTCCAGAATAATGAAATTTAAAGCTTGCTTGGGCAAAATTGAAGCAAATTAGTGATAGCTGAATCCATAAGAAATGTGCTGATCCAGGCGATCGCCTGGCTTTTTCGGTGTTTGGTTGAGCATAGCAGATGAGTTGGCAGATAAACGCATCATTTTGGCAGATAAAAAGGGAAAAAAGGCAGATAAACGGACGAAAATGGCACATAAAAAAATAGAGTGTCTTCTGGAGGAAAGGTATTTTTCCAGAATAATGAAATTTAGAGCTTAATTTGGGTAAAATCGAAGCTAAGTAAAGATATGTGTATCCATAAAATGTGTTGAGCCAGGCAATCGCCTGGCTTTTTCGGTGTTTGGATGGGCGCAGCAGATGAGTTGGCAGATAAACGCATTATTTTGGCAGATAAAAAGGGAAAAAAGGCAGATAAACGGATGGAAATGGCACATAAAAAAATAGAGTGTCTTCTGGAGGAAAGGCTTTTTCCAAAATAATGAAATTTAAAGCTTGCTTTGGGCAAAATCGAAGCTAAGTAGAGATATGTGTATCCATAAAATGTGTTGGGCCAGGCGTTCGCCTAGCTATTTCGGTGTTCGGTTGGGCGCAGCAGATGAGTTGGCAGATAAACGCATCATTTTGGCAGATAAAAAAGGGAAAAAGGCAGATAGCCGTAAGGAAATGGCAGATAGAAATATAAATGGATGTCACCCAGCCCCGCCTTAAAATTGAGTTCCAAAAATCGGATGAAGTTTTTTTCGTCTTTTTTGCAACTTTTTGGTAGCGTTAAACGTGGATAGGGTGAAGGGGGGAACATGGTGCTGCTTGAAGAGATATATGAAAAACATGTAAATGACTTGTATCGGTATTTGTTTTCCCTTTCGAAGGATCATTTTATTGCAGAAGACTTGGTACAGGAGGCTTTTTATAGAGCCTATTTGATACTGGAGGATTATGAAATTCTCAATATTAAAGCATGGCTGTTTAAAGTGGCATATCATGCCTTTATTGATTACCAGCGGAAGAATAAGCGCTTGATTTTTGATGAGAAGGTAAGCATCAGAGGAAATTTGAATACTCCTGAAAAGGATGTGCTCGAAAAGGAATCCTACAGGCTGTTGCTTGAAGATTTAAATAGCTTAAAAGAAATCGAGAAGCACGCAGTTTTATTATGTGACCTGCATGAGCTTTCCTATCAGGAAGCAGCAGACGTACTGGATATAAAACTTAATACATTGAAAAGCCATTTATACAGGGGGCGAAGAAATGTTATGTCACGCATAAGAGAAAGGATGAGGAAAGATGAAGGATGAGCAGAATGATGTTATTAATAACGATGAAGAAGCGGCTTATAAAGAATTATTGGCGAATTCTAAGAAAGACCTGAAAGACCAATATGCTCTATCAGATCATAAACAAAAAAACATTATTAAGACCGGTAAAAATACTGCCCGAATCACCAATATCATGATCAGTTTGGCCATCTTGCTTCTCATTATTCCCGTCATGACACTGTTTACTTACGGGTATTATGCATTTGGCGGCAGGGGGGACAGGTTAATAGATGTCGCAGCGAAGACGATTTATGTAACGGAACCGAATATGAGCCTGGAAGAGATGGAACTTGAGCACGAGATCGGTTTCTTTTCGATGGATATCTTTTTTGATGTATATAAACGAATTGGGAAAGAAGATTTTAAAGCGGCTGACTATAATATACATTTTGCACTGAATCAGCCAAGTTTTCCGGAAAAAAATAATTACCTCGATCGTCCTCTTCCTGAATTACCAAATGCTGAAACGGAATCATTGCTACATCCGGAAGTGGCGATCATTCCTTTTGATAGGGAGAGGGAGTGGAATATTTTAAAGAAGCTTCCTGACGGAACGGTGGGGGAAGTTCACCTATCGTTATCAAAATTAGTGGATCCTGATGAATTGGAGGATATGATTCCGGATGATATAGAAATTCGCTGGCTCGCTGTCGATACTGGACTTGAGGCCAAGGGAGTTGATCATGAAGGGGTGCCCGTCGGTCCGATTGGCTATCCTGCCCTGATTGATACCACGACTTGGTCACCTTTTAATGGAAGAGACCAGACGAATGCAGAAGTATTTGTAGATATATTATCTTTACTGGAAAAAAATGAAGTGGTGGCCGAAAAAGTGGCCAGGGCTAAAACATTGGAAATTGGAAAAAGGTTAGATTATATCGAGAAGAATGGCATCAAAGTGTATGGTGCTGTTGTAACGGGGCCGACTGAGGAATTAAGAAAGCTTGAACAAATTAAAGACATTCGTACGATGAAGGTGGGGGAAGTTAAACTATGGAACTGGGAATAAAAACGAAATCAAACAAGGGAGGAAGGCTGCAGACGATTACCGGATTTTTATCCTTTCTATCCGCGCTGATCGCACTTGCGGGGATGAATGTCGCTTTACTCCTTAAAACGGAGGCCTTTCCAGAAATGTTCTTGTTTCAGCTTCCTTTTCTGGGGTTATTTCTAGGCGGATTTGGCCTGTTGACCAAAAGGAGGTCCCGCCTCTATGCATGGTGGGGAATTGGACTTAACTTATTTATTTTAGTCTTTACCCTCTTGATGTTTGCTTTTGCGTGGTCAATTAATGCTAAACCTTAAAAGAGAATTTAATTCCGGACGGTGAGAAATACCTCGGATAGATAAAAAATCCTCTAAGAGACAAAAATAGAAGCGTTTCTAAAACGCTTCTATCTTTTTTGATTATTAAAATTAGTAGCTGCCTTTTCCAAAAGAAGCACCGACGATAATTAAGAGGATGAAAAGGACTACGATTAAAACAAAATCAGAACCATATCCACCTGACATAATCTACCACCTCCTTTGATAATAAGGTATGTTCATATGACTGCTATCGAAATGGACAAGTATGGATTTTTTAAAAAAACGGATGACATTTGTGAATTTGTCCACACCCTTTTTAATGAGAATCATAGTTTATCTAAGGAAATAACAAAGGAAGGAAGAAGTTATTGATGAGGTATGAGGATGAGTCGAAACAGGCAGATTATCGAGAAGATGATCGATTCTCAAGATTAATGTTTGGTGAAAGGAAATTTCGAAAAACTGACCTAAAAGACGAAAATCATGAACGTGAATCGCCTGAAGAAATAGAGCAATCTTCTTTCCCTAGGAGAAAGGATGATTGGTTTTGGGGAACGAGGAGAAACGAATCTGCTGCACGCCACCACTTCAAGAAACAGAAGAAGGAAAGTCTTCTTGAAAATATTGATTTTGAATTGCTGATGGAAACAGTTGATATGTTTATTACAACGAGTAAACAGTATAAACCATTGATTAAAGAAATCAGTCCCTTTTTCAAGGGATTGACTAAAAAGTTCAAATCTAGCAAATAGCTTAGAACTAGGTATAGTTTTATTATTATCCTCCGGCAGCGGAAAAAGTGGCGGATAGAGAGAGTTACTCTCGGATAATACATCGCGTAATCAAGCCCATTGTTATGTTTAAATTCATTTCCTATGAAAACAATGCTATACAACTTTATTTGTTTTTAATGTACTGGAAGGGGGGTCCCCCCCCTTCCAGTACATTAAAAAATTCGCGCTTCGCGTTCGCTATTTCTTCTCTTTTTGGTCCTTAATTATACTTTTTCCTACTTCTTAGCATAGTCCATCAAAACCGCCCCAATTAATCTGAAAGCTGACTGTGTATTAGGTAATATTCTAATTACCCTCTCTTTTCTTCGGACTTCCTCATTGATTCTTTCTAACGAGTTTGTACTACGAATATGTTTATGATATTTTGGTTTCTAATTGAGGTATTGAATGGCATATTCGAAGCCTTCTTCTAATGTCTCTATTCCTTTCTCTAGTTTTTGATTTTCTCCAAATTGATCAATGAACTCTTTTTTATATTTTCTTGCCTCTTCAACTGTCGCTAACCTCAAATATTCTTTTTAAGCCCATCTTCACTTCATCCATACCTTTTTTAGGCATATGGGAAATGTTATTCTTTTTGAAATGAACCGTTCATCGTTGCCAGGAAGATCCTACAAACTCTGTCACAATGGCCGACTGTAACCCCTTGTGTGCATCAGAAATGAATAGCTTAGGTGATTGTAGTCCTCTTGACTTTAGGTACTGGAAGAAACGTTGCCAAGCTTCATTGCTCTCTACATGGTCGACTCTCAGACCAAGAATCTCGCGTCTATTGTTCTGGTCAACGGCCGTTGCGATATAAACGGCTTTATATATGACACGGTTATGTCTTACTTTGATATACATGGCATCTGCAAAGATATAAGGGTAATACATAGTATTCAGAGGCAGACTTGCCCATTGATTGGCTATAGGATCTAAATTTTCTGTTAGAGTGGATACGATAATTTAGATACTTTGTGTCCACAAGCTGTTGTACGATATTGGATACTTTTCTAGTGGACACCCCATTAACTACCATCTCAAGCATACTTTGAGGGAGATCTCGATTAAGGAAATTATCCCAAAAACTCTTTTTTTATAAATTGTAGGGACTCTTTAATATCCTCATCTAATTTAGCTTCATCAGCGTTGTCAGAAAGGTCTCTCCACACTTTAATATCAGAACCTACAATTCCTCCCGGACGAACAAATGGCTCCATCACTACGCAGCCTTCATAATTTATGTCACGAAGTGCCTGACCTATTTCGCTCCAAGGCATATGTCCCTTGCTGGGTACTTTTCGATTACACTCACCAATATGGAAATGTCCTAAATAATCACCAGTAAATCGGAGGGCATCACCAATAAAATCTTCTTCAATGTTCATATGAAAACTGTCTAACATTACTTTAACATTAGCTTTTCCTATATCATTCACTAGTTCAACAGCTTCTTTAGCATCATTAACTAAAAATTGTTCAAATCTATTAAGAACCTCTACTAATAAGGTAATCTCATATTTTGCTGCATAGTCTGCTAGTTCTTTCATACTCTTAATACTTTGTTTTCGCACTTCGGGTTTATTAATGGGCTGTGTGTAATCGGCAGGCCAGTAGGAATAGATGGTACCACCAATCGCATGGATACCTGCTTTGTGGAGTGCATCTAAAATTCTTTTCATATACGCAATTCCATTTTGTCGTACATCTTCATTCAGTGAAGAAACATCATATTCTTTGGGAAGTCCAATTCCAGCAGTTAACGTGATATTGTATTTCTCTGCTTCAGATCTTAAAGTGTATAAATCTTCATCAGACATATTCACAATCCCTGCAGCTCCTACTTCTAACACATCAAAACCGAGGTCAGCAACTTTCTTAACATATTTAAGATAACTTGTATCCCATTCTTGTTCCCAATAAGCAAAATAAGTTCCAAACTTCATCCTTAACGCCTCCATTATTATATTTTATTTTGGATAATCTTCCTCCTTAAAGGGGAAGGGCTTTCAAAAATTGAGTAAAACAGATAAACCTTTCTATTTATTGATTGTTGAATTCGTAATTTAACTATGTTACTATGTAGGTACAATACAATATTAGTATGCTATGATTAAATAATAAGAATCGTTGAAGTAATATGTCAAGGAAAAAATAGGAATGTTAATAAGTAATAGAAATAACGAGGGATTTTTTTATTTTCATAGGCTTTGAAAAATTAATAAACTGTGGGTTAATAGAAGAGACTATATAAAAAGGAATGAAGCGAGGAATGGTTTTATTGAAAAATATGCAACTGGATAAATCGGTACCAATACCATTGTATTTCCAACTAAAAGAGCTGATTCTATCAGAAATAAAAGAAGGCAATTATAAGATTGGGAGTCTGATTCCTACAGAAAATGAATTGAGTGAGATTTTCGGGATTAGCCGCACAACTGTTAGGCAAGCAATAACAGAACTTGTTCAAGAAGGCTGGTTATATCGTGTTAAAAGTAAAGGAACATTTGTATCCAAGCCGAAAATTGAGCAAAGCTTTATTCAGGCTTTAGGTTCTTTTAATGACCAAATTGCTGAATTAGGCAGAACTCCAAGCACAGAGCTTTTGGATTTTGAAGTGATTGATGCACCTGATGAAGTGGCAAAAGAGCTTAATTTAAAGCAGAATGAAAAGGTCATTTACATTCATCGTAAACGCTTTGCGGATGAAGATCCGATCGTAATGGTAAAGACGTATCTGCCATATAACAAGTGCAGATTTGTGTTGAATCATGATTTAGCAAATGAGTCATTGTATCCTGTTTTAGCCTTACATGATAATACACAAATCTATAAAATCCGCCGTTACATTGAAGCTGTTGAAGCGGATGATTATGATATCGAAAATCTAAATATTAGCAGTGATAAAGCAATCCAGCAATTTCTTTCAATCGGTTACAACTTGTATGACGAGCCAATAGAGTACTCGCTAGCTCGATATCGGGGAGATAGAAATCGATTTGAGGTTATTATTTCAGCCAATTCACCAAAGTAGTCCATAATGATCTATTGTTCCATCATTTCGGATGGGACATAGATCATTAAAGCTATAAGTAAGGAATACATCCGGGGGTGTGGAAAGAAAAATGACTAAATATATTTTAGCTCATGACTTAGGAACATCAGGGAATAAAGCTACATTATTTTCTGAAAATGGGAAATTAATTGGAAGTTATGTTTCTTCTTATAATACTGAATATTTTAATGGCACATGGGCGGAGCAGGATGCAGAGGATTGGTGGGAAGCAGTTTGTATTACAAGTAAGAAATTAGTTGGAACTTTGGGGATTAATCCTCTGGATATCGCGGTTGTCAGCTTCAGCGGCCAAATGATGGGATGTCTCTGTGTGGACAAATCAGCTAATCCGTTACGGAAGGCAATTATTTGGGCAGATCAGCGTGCACAAAAGCAGGTAGCTCAAATTGAAGAGCATATTACTCAAAAAGACTTTTATCATATTGTTGGACATCGTAATACAGCATCATATGGGATTCAAAAGCTGATGTGGGTTCGTGATCATGAGCCAGAAATCTATGAGCAAACCTATAAAACCTTAAATGCAAAGGATTTCATTGTGGCTCGGCTTACAGGAAACTTTTATACTGATTATTCAGATGGGAATAGTAATGGCTGTTTTGATTTGGTGAATTTAAAATGGTCCGATGAAATTATCGAGTATGCAGGAATAGATCCTGAAAAGCTTCCTGAGTTGAAATCCTCCACCTTTGTTGCCGGAGGTGTCACAAAAAAAGCAGCAGAAGTAACAGGATTAGCCGAAGGAACACCGGTCGTTATCGGTGGTGGTGATGGTGTAACGGCAAGCGTGGGTGCAGGCTCCATAAGCCCTGGAAAAACTTATTGTTGTATTGGGACATCTGCTTGGATTACCACTGCTTCTGAAAAACCAATTTTTGATGAAGAAATGAGAACGGTTACTTGGGCACATGTTGTTCCTGGATTATATGCTCCAAATGGTACAATGCAAACTGCTGGCGGAGCTTATAATTGGGTGAAAAATACAATCTGCCAATATGAAATTCATGAAGCAGAACGGAATGGAGTTTCACCTTATGAATATATGAATACACAAATTGAACAATCTCCTGTGGGCTCAAACGGGATTATATTTCTTCCCTACCTGCTTGGTGAAAGAGCTCCAAGATGGGATGCTCAGGCAAAAGGTGCTTTTATTGGCTTGAAATCTGAAAATCAGCGAGGAGATTTGCTTAGAAGTGTATTGGAGGGTGTTACGATGAATCTCTCCATCATATTAGATATTCTCCGCAAGCAAGTGGATATAGATGAAATGCTTGTTATTGGAGGTGGAGCAAAAGGTGCTGTTTGGCGCCAAATCATGGCGGACATCTATAATGCAAAGGTGATTGTCCCTAATGTATTAGAAGAAGCAGGCAGTATGGGAGCCGCTGTAACAGGTGGTGTAGGGGTAGGATTGTATAAGGACTTTAATGTCATTAACCAATTCATTGAAATTAATTCTGTACATACACCTAATCGTGAAGCTGTATTAGCCTATCAACCTATTAAACAAATTTTTGATGATTATTATTTTGCCTTGAAAGATGTTTTTACAAAAGTGGCAAATTAATTAATAAATAGAACAATATTTATGGAGAGGGGAAGAGTAATTATGCCATTAGTTACCACAGAAAAAATGTTAATGGATGCTCAAAAAGAGGGATTTGCAGTAGGTGCATTTAATGTGGAAAATCTTGAAATGGTTCAGGCTGTTGTGGAAGCTGCAGAGGAATTAAAATCACCTGTTATCCTTCAGACATCTGCTAAAACAGTTCAATATGCAAACTTTTCTTATTTTCATTCCCTTGTGAAGGCAGCTGCAGATGGGGCAAGTGTTCCCATTGCTCTGCATTTAGATCATGGGAACAGTTTTGAACTAGCAATGCAGGCTTTAAGAGCAGGGTATACATCGATTATGATTGATGGCTCTCATGAGTCCTATGAGGATAACATTTGTCTATCTAAAAAGGTTGTAGATGCTTGTTCTCCTTCGAGAATTTCTGTTGAAGCCGAACTAGGAAAAGTAGGCGGTAAAGAAGATGATATCGATGGCGGAGATGGCGGGTTAACAGAACCAATAGAAGCAAAAGAGTTTGTCGAAAGAACCAACGTCACTTCGTTAGCCGTAGCCATTGGTACCTCTCATGGGGTTTATAAAGGTGTGCCAAAGCTTGATTTAGAACGTCTAAGTGAAATCAGAAAGGTCGTAAGTGTACCTTTAGTGCTGCATGGAGGGTCTGGCTTATCTGAAGAATCTATAAAAGAATGTATCAAAAGAGGGATTTGTAAGGTGAATTATGCCACTGAGCTTCGAATTGCCTTTACAGAGGGAGTAAAGCAGGCATTGTCAAATACACCGAATATTATTGACCCGAAAAAATTTACATCCGTAGGACGGGAAAAGGTTAAAGAAATGGCAATTGAAAAAATTAAAACCTGTGGCTCTGTTGGAAAAGCAATAGTACCAGCGTTATAAGTGGGGACGCCAAGATGGAAAAACTACTACTAGGAATTGATATCGGTACCTCTGCATGCAAAATTGCTATTTTTACTAAAAGTGGAAAGGTGTTAGCTCAATCAACTCAAGAATATCCAATCTACTATCCAAATGCAGGATGGGTAGAACAAGATCCAAATGAATGGTGGAGCAGTGTTTGTATTGGAATAAAAGAAAGTATTGCTAAAGCTGGAATCAACTCCTCGCAAATTGTTGGAATCGGAATTGCTGGCCAAAGTTGGTCTGCCATCCCGGTAGATCAGGATGGAAATTGTTTATACAATACACCGATTTGGATGGACACTCGTTCGAAAGAAATTGCAGAGCGTGTAACCAATAAAATCGGGGCAGACAGGATTTTTAAAGTAGCAGGAAATGCGTTTTTACCAGCCTATACCACGCCTAAGATCTTATGGTTTAAGGAAAACATGCCAGACATTTATGAGAAAACGTATAAATTTTTACAGAGTAATAGTTATATAGGCATGAAACTCACAGGAGTGATGTCCGCCGATAAATGTCAAAACTATGGCGTCCATTTTTATAATACAAAAACTTGTACCTATGATGAAGAGCTTGCTGAAGCAATGGGATTATCCATCGATAAGGTCCCGGATATCTATCAATGCCATGACATTATTGGGAGAGTCACTAAGGAGGCAGCTGAGCTTACTTCCCTAGCAGAAGGGACTCCGGTTGTTGCCGGCGGACTTGATGCTGCTTGTGGAACTTTAGGTGCAGGTGTTTACCTTCCAAAACAGACCCAGATCCAAGGAGGGCAGGCTGGAGGAATGAGTATTTGTGAAGATCAGCCAATTGCTCATCCACAATTAATTTTTAGTCCCCATGTCGTTCCTGACCTGTGGTTATTACAAGGAGGTACTGTTGGCGGCGGGGGAGTTTTACGCTGGTTTAAACAGGAGTTAGGAGCAGGAGAATCGTTTGATGAGTTAACTGCTTTAGCAGAAGAAATTCCGCCAGGTTCAGAGGGAGTTACCTTTCTGCCTTATATGGCCGGAGAACGTGCTCCAATTTGGAATCCTGATGCAAAGGGAGTTTTTTATGGTTTAAGTTTTGATAAAACCAAGCGACATATGGTTCGTGCAGCTTTAGAAGGTGTTGTTTTTTCTGTTCAACATAACCTTAAAGTGGCAGAAGAAGCAGGCGTTAATATTCATGAATTAGATTTACGGGCGATGGGAGGAGCAGCCAATAGCAAACTATGGGTGCAAATTTATGCGGATGTAACGGGTTGTAAAATAAGTGTTCCTACTTCCGATACAGCCACTACACTCGGTGCTGCTCTTTTGGCAGGAGTTGGCATGGGTTTATATCAGGATTTTAAAGAAGCAGTTGGGGAAACGGTAACAATTACGAGAGTCCAAGAGCCGTACATGGATAACTACGAAACATACCAAAAATCTATGGAGATTTATTTAGAGCTTTATGATAGTTTAAAACAGACTTTTAGTAAGTCAATTTCTTAAGGAGGGACCTTTAAACAATGAAAGCGGGGGTACTGCACGAAAGAGAAGAATTAAGATATGAGGATATACCAACTCCCTCTCCCAAGGCAGGTGAAGTCTTGATTAAAGTAAAATATACCGGAATATGCGGATCTGACCTTCCAAGAGTAAATGGAGATGCATCACATTATTATCCGAATGTGTTGGGGCATGAATTTTCAGGTGTAATTGCTGGAGTTGGAGAAGGTGTAGAAAGTTTAAAAGTGGGAGATAAGGTTGCTGGTGTTCCTTTGATTCCTTGTTTAACATGTGAAGATTGCCAAAAAGGGGATTATGCTCTTTGCAAGCATTATAGTTTTGTAGGTTCAAGGCAGTTTGGCAGCTTTGCAGAATACGTAGTTGTACCAGAAAAAAATGCGGTTAAGTTTGATGATTCTGTTAGCTTTGAGCATGGAGCCTTTTTTGAACCGATTACAGTTGCCTTACACGGATTAAATCGGTTAGATTACAAACCGGATGGAACAGTGGCGATTTTAGGTGGTGGAACCATTGGCTTATTCACGATGCAATGGGCAAAAATCTTTGGAGCAAAAAAAGTAGTGGTCTTTGATATTAGTGAGGAACGATTGCAGCTTGCGAGAAGGTTTGGAGCAGATGCGAGTGTGAATACATTAGAAGACGATTTTATTGAATATGCTAAAACATTTACCAATGGCAGAGGATTTGATTATGTTTACGAAACGGCTGGAAATACCGTTACCATGAAAATGGCTTTTGAACTGGTGGCAAATAAAGGCGGCGTATGTTTAATTGGAACTCCTACTAGAGATATTTCCTTTACTGTTGAGGAATGGGAGAAATTAAATCGCAAGGAATTCAACCTAACAGGCTCATGGATGTCCTACAGCGGGGAATTCCCAGGTAAAGAGTGGGAATTAACAGCACATTATATCAATACGGGTGAGTTTAAATTGGATAATTCTTTCATTTTTAAAAAAATTCCATTAAGTCAAATAGCTGATGCCTTTGAAATGTACAAAACACCTGGTCTTGTAAAAGCTAAAATCTTAATTGACAGTGAAAAATAATTGATCGTTTTTTGAGGCAGAAAGGACCCGAACATGATTACAACAGTTACTTTAAATGTTGCAATTGATACATCCTATGTGATAGATGCATTGGAAACAGGAGAGGTTATTCGTGTGCGGGAGTGCAGTAAAACTCCTGGCGGCAAAGGCTTAAATGTAGCAAGGGTGGTAAAGCTTTGCGGTGAAGAGGTAATTGCTACCGGGTTTGTCGGCGGCCATTCAGGTGCCTATGTAGAAGATTTGTTAACGGAACAAGAAATCGTATATGATTTTGCACACACAACATCTGAAACCCGAACCTGTATTAATGTCTTAGATCGTGATGGGAATTCTACGGAGTTTTTAGAGCCGGGAGAGCCAGTCACTCAAGAGGAATTGGTGATATTTCTTGATAAGTTCGAGAAAGTAATGGCTAAAAGTGATGTTGTCACCATTTCTGGGAGCGTACCAAAAGGGGTTGATGCTAATATTTACTCTAGGCTTGTTAGAATGGTGAAGGAAAAAGGAAAAAAAGTGATCTTGGATACTAGCGGTGACCTCTTAAAAGAAGGGATTAACGCTTGTCCAACGATGATTAAGCCGAATCGTGACGAGATACAAGCGCTTCTGAATCAATCAGTAAATGATTGGGATGAGATGATTGCTGGTGCGAGAAAACTGCAAAGTATCGGAATTCAATTCGTTGTCGTTTCACTCGGAAGGGACGGGGCGTTGGTTGTAACGGAGGATAGCATTTACCACGGTAAACCGCCACGACTTCAACCTATTAATACTGTTGGGTCAGGTGACTCGATGGTGGCCGCTCTTGCTGTTGGATTAGCTAGGGAGTATTCGATTGAGGAAATGTTAAGATACGCCATTGCTGTTTCGGCAGCAAATACCTTGACGTTAACAACTGGAAGCTTTAAAGAAGAAGACATGAAAGAGATTTATGATCAAGTCAGTATTATACGCCTATAATTTATGATTAAGAGGAGATAAATGGTATGGATATGTTAAAAAAATTATTCTCACTTGAAGGTAAAGTAGTGCTTATTACTGGAGGAGCACAAGGAATCGGGAAAGCCGTTGCGGAGCATATTGCAGCAGTAGGTGCCGATATTGTTATATTTGACCAACAGGCTGAAAAAGCACAGGCAACAGCAGATGCTATTACAAGGGAATATCAATGCAGAGCAATGGCAATCGGTGTGGATGTAACAAAACCAGAGGAAATTGCCGCTGCTATTGAAAAGGCGGATGCTGAAATGGGAAAGCTGGATTTATTGTTTAATAATGCAGGAATTGTGCTTCAAAAACCAGCCCTTGAGTTAACACCAGACGAATGGCTTAAAGTCATTAATGTAAACCTAAATGGTATTTTCTTTGTCGCTCAAGCATTTGGACGATATTTAATTGCTCGTAATAAGCAGGGGGCAATCGTGAATACCGCTTCTATGTCAGGTACGATTGTGAATTACCCGCAGCAGCAAGCATCTTACAACACATCTAAAGCAGGTGTAGTTCAATTGACAAAGTCTCTCGCAGTTGAATGGGCTGATAAAGGGATAAGAGTAAACTGCATTAGTCCAGGTTATATCTTTACTGAATTAACATCTTTCGTTAGACAGGATTGGCAGGATTTATGGAAAGAATTAACTCCATTTAAACGGATGGGTAAACCGGAAGAATTAGCGGGCGCCGTTATTTATTTACTGTCAGATTCTGCATCCTTTGCTACTGGAACGGATTTAATTATTGATGGGGGCTTCACCATCGTTTAAGGACGGAAGATATTCCTAAATAGTATGAAAGGAATTGTTTTAATGGTTGATAGTATTATATTTGACCTAGATGGTACTCTATGGGAAACCACTCATATAGGGGCAAAAATTTGGTCAGAAACGGCTTCAAAATACAATGTTTGTGATCAAGTTACTGCTGATCAATTAAAAAACTTATATGGATTGCCGACTGAAGTAATTGCAAATAGACTGTTTCCTACAGCCTCTGAGGAAATAGTTCTAGCTATCATGAAGGAAAGTTGCGAAAAGCAATGTCCATACCTTGAAAAGGATGGAGGTATTCTTTTTCCAAGGTTAATTGAAACATTAAATGAATTAAAGAAACAATATCGACTTTTTATTGTTAGTAATTGCCAGGAAGGCTATATACAAAGCTTCATTAAAGGAAACCGGTTAGAGAGTTACTTTGAAGATTTTGAATATCCGGGCAGAACAGGACTGTCAAAGGCAGATAATATCCGGATGATTGTGGAGAGAAATCATTTAAAGAATCCGATCTATGTAGGCGATACGGCAGGAGATGCTGCAGCTTCCAAGGAAGCAGGATTACCTTTTGTTTACGCTAGATATGGCTTTGGAAAGGTTGAAAAATTCGACGATGTCATAGATTCATTATACGAGCTGACTCAATTATCACTAGATTAATATAGTTTCTAAATTGAAGAATGAAAACGCTATTAATTTTTATAAAATTCTTTTAGTTTGAATATTGATACCGCTACCATTCTATTGTATAGTATTGATATACATATATTGTAATGTAGTAACAATACTATGTATCTAACTATTAAATATTTAGGGGGATAGGCACATGAAAAAAAATGGTTTATTTTCATTACTATTAGGTTTAGTAATGGCAGTTTTGCTAGTTGGATGTAGTTCTTCACAGGGATCATCTGGAGAAGAGAAATCTGGTGACAAGGAAATTAAAGTTGGTTTTGCCATTAAGACTCAAGATTCTCCTTACTTTGTGTCATTAGTTGAAGCTGTAGAGGAATATGCTGAGGCGGAAGGCTGGGATGTAACCGTCCTAGATGCAAATGGTGATACAGCAAAAGAAGCAGAAAACATGGAAACTTTCATTGCACAAGGCATGGATTTGATTTTCTTAGACAGCGTTGAACCAGATGCGGCTGTTCCTAGTATTAATAAAGCTGAAGAGGCTGGAATTGGTGTTATTAACCTCGACAGCGGAGTTGGCGAAGGAGCTAAAGATATCACAACCGTTTACTCAGACAACAAACAAAATGGTAGATTAGTAGGCTTAACTTACGCTGAAAAAATGGGTGAAGAAGAAATTAAAGCCATCATCCTAAGTGGTGCAAAAGGGAATGTAGCTGGTACGGAAAGAAGAACAGGCCTTTTTGCTGGTATTATTGAAGGGAAAACTGGAGTTTCAGAAGAAGAAGCTTGGAAACAAGCAGAAGCGTTTGATAAAGAACTACTATCAAAGGGTAAAGCAACTCTTGCAGAAGCGAAGTTTACCGTTGCCGGACAAGGCTGGGGCAGCTGGACTGAAGAAGAAGGTCTAACCGCTTCTGAAGACTTGATTACTGCTAATCCAGATTTAACAACTGTATTAGGTGAAAACGACCAAATGTTATTTGGTGCCATGACAGCGCTTAATAATGCGGGTATTGATGGTGTTGATATTGTTGCAGCAGCGGACGGTGCAAAAGCAGCGTACGATTTAATTAAAGAAGGCAAATACTTTGCTACAGGTGAAAACAGCCCATATAAAGTAGCAGAGTTAGGCGTTAAAATTGCAAAAGAAATTTTAGTTGATGGAAAAGATATGTGGAGCTATGAAGATATTACGTTAACAGAGCCAGCAGCTGTAACGAAGGAAAATGTTGACGAATTTTATGAATTCGGTTTCTAAAAACTAAAACTGCAAATTGCCTGTTATTCGAAGGCAAGGGACGGTTACTAGATAGTCCGCCTTTCTTTAGGGTTTTGGTTTTCATACGCTTGCAATAGAAAAATAAATCAGGGAAGTTTAATGGAAGATCCTCCTTTTTTAAAAAAGAGGAGGGTCATTTTCTTATCATTACTTCTATAGAAAGGGAGACCAGAATATGCAGAAGGAATATGCCGTTCAAATGAAAAATATTTCGAAGCATTTTGGCGGTGTTAAAGCCTTAACAAATGTTTCACTAAATGTTGAAAAGGGAGAAATCCATGCCTTAATCGGTGAAAATGGTGCAGGAAAATCAACTTTGATGAAAATTCTAGCAGGAGCCTATCAAAAGGATCACGGTGAGATTATCATCGATGGGAAAGAAGCAAAAATTTCATCACCTAAGGATGTTATCAATCTAGGAGTATCGGTTATTTATCAAGAATTTATGCTGGCACCGGACCTTACAGTAGCAGAAAATATCTTTATCGATAAACTGGCTGGTTCTGGAATACTGATTAATTGGAAGACATTGAAAAAGAGAGCAAAGGAACAATTATTGAAGCTAGGGTTCGATGATATTGACCCAGAAGCAAAGGTAGGAAGTTTAAGTGTCGCTTATCAACAGATTGTAGAGATTTGTAAATGTTTAGCAAGAGATTCAAAGATCTTGGTTTTTGATGAGCCAACGGCTGTTTTAACTTTTTCAGAGACCCGAAAGTTGCTATCTATTATTCAAAACTTAAAAGCAAGCGGTGTTAGTATTATCTATATTTCTCACCGTCTAGAAGAATTATTAGAAATCAGTGATCACATTACCGTATTAAAAGATGGTAATTATGTAGATACCGTAGCTACCTCTTCTATTAATAAGGAAGAATTAGTAGCTATGATGGTTGGAAGAGAGATTACCCAATTATTCCCGGAACGGAAGGCGGAAATTGGGAAAGAAATATTAAAGGTTGAAAACTTACATGCAGGAGAAGTAGTTAAAGATGTCAGCTTTTCCGTTAAAAGTGGTGAAGTGGTTGGATTTAGCGGTTTAGTAGGATCAGGTCGAACAGAAACGATGCGGGCTATATTTGGAGCCGATAAAAAGGATTCTGGAAAAGTAATTTATTTTGGAGAAGAAGTGAATTTTAAAGATCCAAAAGAAGCTATTAATAAAGGATTTGGACTTCTCCCTGAGGATCGAAAAAAACAAGGCCTGTTGTTGGAGCAATCGATTCGGATGAATACAACAATGGCGTCGATGTTTAAAATAAAAAAATTAGGTGTTATCAATCATAAAAAAGAGAAAGATTATGTAAAGGAATTATTGGCCAGCATTGCTACAAAGTATGGCTCGATGGAAGATAATGCAAACAGTCTTAGCGGCGGGAACCAGCAAAAAATTGCTCTTGCCAAATGGCTGTCTGCGGATTGTAAAGTTCTTGTGTTTGATGAGCCTACCCGCGGGGTGGATGTCGGGGCTAAAACAGAAATCTATAAGATTATCAACCAGCTTGCCGAAGAAGGTGTCGGCGTGATTGTTATTTCCTCTGAGATGGCTGAGATTATTGGAATGTGTGACCGCGCCATTGTAATGCGTCAAGGATCAATCACCGGTGAAGTAGATAAGTCAGAATTAACGGAAAATAACCTAATAAAACTTGCAATGGGGGTATAAGAGTCGTGGCTAACCTAGAATTGGGATTAAATAAAGAACTGAATAAAAAAACCAAAAAACTGAATTTTAAACAATTCTTAATTGATAACAATACCTATATCATCCTAGTAGCGTTAATTATCATCAGCAGTATGCTTTCCGATACCTTCTTAACATCCATGAACCTGCGTAATATCCTTCTTCAGCAAGCAGGGCCGATATTAGTCGCGATTGGTATGTTATTTGTTATCTTAACAGGCGGAATTGATTTATCTGTCGGCTCGGTTATGGCCGTAGGAGCAACTGTATCCGCTATCTTGATTAGTGATTTAGGAATGAATTACTTACCAGCTATGGTTTTTGCTGTTATGATCGGAGTCATTTTGGGATTATTTACTGGTATTTTAGTAGCTTATGCAGGCATGCAAGGATTTGTGGCATCATTAGCTACTATGACGATTGCAAGAGGAATCTCCTTTGTCATTACGGAAGGAAGGCCGGTTAAACTGGAAGCTGGAACTCTAGATGCCATTGTAAGCAAGGAATTTTTCTATCCAATTATTCTCATAGCTATTGCTTTGATCGTCGTTTTTGCGTTTGTACAAAAATATACCAGCTGGGGCCGGATCGTGATTGCGATTGGTAGTAATTCAACCGCTGTACAGCTTGCAGGTATCCGCACCAAAAGATATATCATGTCAACTTACGCAGTATCAGCTGCACTAGCAACATTAGCAGGTGTGTTTATTGCTGCAAGATCTTCAACCGGTAGTGCCACTGTTGGTATGGGTCAAGAGTTGGATGCCATTGCTGCCTGTGTTATTGGGGGTGCAAGTCTTGCAGGAGGTAAGGGATTTGTCCTAAAAGCTGTAGCTGGCGGACTCATTTTAGGATTAATCGGTAATATTATGAACTTAATGGCTGTTCCATCCTATCCGCAGGATATTATTAAAGGATTCATCATTATTGCCGCGGTATTCTTAGGAATTCTTACGAATAAATCGGAAAAGACAGTTTAATAGTTCAGGAGCTAGATTATGTGTAAGAAAGGGCGAAAAATTTTATGAAAACCTTATTGGTAAATGCTGATGGCCAATTAGAGGTCAGCGAAATACCGGTTCCCAAATACACTTCAAAACAAGCTCTTGTTAAAACGATCAGCTGCGGAATTTGTGGTACGGATGCGACCATTATCCAAGCTGGATTTAAAGGCTTTCCAAGAAAGTCATATCCCTTAATGCTTGGTCATGAGGGAGTAGGACGCGTCGTAGAAGTAGGTTCTGAGGTAACAAGTTTTAAAGTAGGAGATATTGTTTTGCTTCCATTTAACGATGCAGATGAAGAACTTTACGGCTCTTTAGGTTCGGCTTGGGGCGCGTTTAGTGAGTATGGTGTGATTCATGATAAGGCAGCTTATCAGGAGGGGGAGGTTCCTGAAGTTGCCTTTGCACAGCAAATTGTCCCTGAGAACATTGATCCGGTAGATGCGGTCATGCTTGTTACCTTAAGGGAAGTCTATAGTACGATTAAGTATTTCGGTATTCATAGTGAAGATAGTGTTGTCGTTTTTGGCAGCGGGCCTGTTGCTGTAACTTTTATCAAAATCATGAGTTTAATGGGAGTTCAGTCAATTATCGGGATTGCTAGAAGTGAGGAAAAGAGGCGGCTTCTTTTGGAAAACGGGGCCACTGCCGCTTTTAATAGCAGAGAAGCAGATGTTACGAATGAAATCCGGATGTTATACCCAGACGGAGTGAAGTACGTTTTAGATGCTGTTGGGACTGTTGAGATTATCAATCAAGCGATGGAATTAATCGAAGATCGAGGAGAAATTCTTTGCTATGGTGTGCCGAAATACGATCAAATGCAGCTAGATTGGAGTAAGGCTCCCTACAATTGGAAGCTTAATTTCCAACAGATGCCCTCTAAGCTTGAGGAAAGTAAAGCTTATGGTCAGATCTTGGATTGGATTAGGGCAGGCAAGATTAACTTGAAAGACTTTATTTCTGATTACTTTGAGTTTGAATCTGTTTTGGATGCTTTTGAGAAGTATATGAATCATCGAATTTTAAAAAAGGCAATTATTACTTATCTAAAATGAGGGTTTTTTCAAAATAGAAAGGGGATATGAAAATGCTTCAAGCGATTATGGTTGAACCAGGTAAAATTGAATTTAATGATGTGCCAGTTCCAGAAGTAAAGGCTCATCAAATTAAAATTAAGATGAAACGGATTGGGGTTTGCGGTTCGGATATTCATGTAAATCATGGTAAGCATCCATATACCAGTTATCCTGTCGTACAAGGGCATGAAGTATCTGCAGAAGTTGTTGAGGTAGGCTCTGAGGTAACGAATGTAAAAGTAGGAGATAAAGTTACCATCCAGCCTCAAGTAGTCTGTGGTGAGTGTTATCCATGTACTCATGGTTTGTATAATGACTGTGAAGAGCTGAAGGTTATGGGATTCCAGACAACAGGGATGGCAAGTGAGTATTTTGTCGTCGATGCCAGCAAAGCATTAGCATTACCTGCTAAGATGAGCTTTGAGCATGGAGCTATGATTGAACCCCTTGCTGTTGCAGTGCATGCTGTAAGACGTGCTGGAGATGTAACGGGTAAAAAAATTCTTGTATTAGGCGGAGGACCGATTGGGAATCTTGTTGCCCAAACAGCTAAGGCAATGGGAGCAGAAGCAGTCGTTATATCAGAATTAAGTAAATATCGGTTAGAAGTAGCAGAAAAGTGCGGCGTTAAGACAATCGATGCAAAAAATGAAGACGTATTCGAAGGTATCATTAGGCATTTTGGCAGTGACCGGGCTGATGTTATTTTTGAGTGCATTGGAATCAATGTCACCATTAATCAGGCCATCGATTATGCCAGAAAAGGAAGCACCATAGTGGTTGTTGGAGTATTTGGAGATCTGGCAAACATCAACATGGGATATGTACAAGACCATGAATTAGCCTTGCTTGGAAGCGCTATGTATCGCGAAGAAGATTATGTAAAAGCGATTGAACTTGTAAATAAAGGGTTAATTGAATTTGATGCGTTAATCACTCATCGAATGAAATTCACTGATTATGCCAAAGCGTATGCCCTTATTGATGAGCAGAAAGATTATGCTATGAAGGTAATGATTGAAATAGATTAAAATTTTTTTAAACCCTGCCAACCGGTTGGGTATGTTATCACAAGGAAGGGCGTCTCCATGAATATAAATATTTTTAAAATTGAAGAAGAACTTGACCTTGCAGCCGCAAATGCTGTGGTAAACGTAATCAATGGGAATTCAAACGCTACATTAGGGCTAGCAACCGGTGAAACACCTATTGGTCTTTATCAGAAACTGGTTCAAGCTTATGAAAATGAGCAAGTATCTTTTAAGCGAGTTACTACATATAACATTGATGAGTACGCTGGATTGGGAAAAGCTCATCCGCAAAGCTTTTATGCTTTCATGAAGACTCACTTATTTTCTAAAGTCAATCTATCTGAAGGTCAATTTCATATTCCTAATGGTGTTGCTGTAGATTTAGCAGGGGAGGCTAAACGCTATGAAGCCTTACTTAAAGTGGCCGGGCAATTGGATGTTCAAATCCTAAGTATCGGGTTAAATGGACACATTGGCTTTAATGAACCAGGACACACGCTCCGTACGGAAACTCATGTTGTGAACTTAACGGAAGAAACGCGTCAAGTCAATTCGAAGGCTTTCCCTTCACTTACTGATGTGCCGAAACAGGCTATAACCATGGGGTTAGGGACCATGATGAAGGCGAAAAAAATCGTGTTCATCGCCAAAGGAGAGGCTAAAGCAGCTATATTAAAGCAGGCCTTTAATGGACCGATTGACCCGCTGGTCCCAGGTTCCCTATTGCAGCTTCATCCAAACCTAGAAGTGTATTTGGATACAAAAGCAGCAAAGTACTTGATGGAATTGTCTTGAATGTATTTATGTCTTATTTGAATGAGGAGTCTAGTCATGTCGGTTTTATTTGAAAAGACATTGAATAAAGAAATTCCAACTCCCCTGTATTATCAGTTAAAAGAGATTTTGCTGGACTATATTGTGAATTACGATGATAACATGGACGTGCCAATTCCTACCGAGCAGCAGCTTAGTGTTCGTTTTGCGATCAGCCGGCCGACAGTCAGACAAGCAATCAATGAGTTGGTTTTTGAAGGCTTTCTGTACCGAATTAAAGGCAAAGGGACATTTATTTCACGCCCGAAAATCCAGCAAGAATTTCTTCAAGTCTTAGATAGTTTTCATAATGAAATAAAAAAGAAGGGTCTAACTCCATCAACAAAGGTTCTAACCATTGATATGGTAAAAAGCGATAAATCGGTAAGTGAAGTTTTAGGTGTAACAGAAGGATCGACGGTCATTAAGATCCAACGATTACGCTTTGCAAATGATGACCCCATCGTTATTGTCGATACCTTTTTGCCCTACAATCTTTGCGAATTTCTATTAGAAAAAAATTTAGAACAAGAGTCTTTGTACGAATTAATTGAGGCTGAATTATCATTAAAAATTACAAGGGCGGTCAGAAGCCTAGGTGCCGTTTTAGCGGATGATTATGAAGCCCAGCTGCTAAAGGTCAAACAAGGAGCACCCATCCAATTCATCAAAAGTACGACCTTGTTGTCTAATGGGACACCAATAGAATATTCACTTGCAAAATACAGAGGGGACCGAAATACCTTTACCTTTGAAATGAGTCGATAAATATTTTTTTAATTCATAATGTAAGTACATAATGACATAAGGTTGTACAAACATAATATCGTTTTAATTTTAAAAACGGAGGATGGAGAAGAAATGGCAGAAAAAATCTTAATCACGCCAAAGTCATTTAAGAATTATAAAGAAAATGCTCACAAGCTGCTGCAAGAGCATGGTTATGAAATTATCGAAAATAATTTTGGCAGAACCTTGACCGAGGAAGAGATTATCGAAATCGCACAAGACAATGTTGTCGGCATAATTATCGGTGTTGACCCGCTTCCAGCTAACGTTCTTAATCAATGTAAAAGCTTGCGTGCGATCTCAAAATATGGGGTTGGCATGGATAATATTGATCTTAAGCGAGCGGCCGAATTAGGGATTCTCGTCAAAAATGCTGTGGGGACGAATTCCATTTCGGTTGCCGAGCATGCGATTGGGCTTATGTTCGCAAGTGCAAGGCATTTGCCAACGGTTGCAGCTGGAACAAAAGCCTATGGCTGGGAACGGAGCATTGGCTTTGAGTTAACGAATAAAAAACTGGGCCTTATTGGCGGCGGGCAAATTGGAAAAGAGGTAGCAAAGAGAGCGGTTGGTCTTGGAATGAAGGTCACCATCTACGACCCATTTTTCAATGACCACGAATTCCTTGAAAAGTATGGTATCCAGATAGAACAGGATCTCACTGATGTTTTAAAGGAGTCAGATATCATCTCCCTCCACTTGCCGGTAACTGAACAAACAAAAGGGCTAATTAACGAGGAAACTTTAAAACTGATGAAACCGACAGCAATCCTTATTAACACATCACGCGGAGAGCTTGTGGATGAAAGAGCACTTTATGATGCCCTTGTAAATAACGAAATAGCCGTTGCAGCACAGGATGTCTATTCTTCTGAACCACCAAAGCATGGGGATCCATTAGTAGCACTGCCAAATTTTATCTTAACACCGCATATCGGTGCTTTCACACAGGAAGCAGTAGAGAGAATGGCCATGGTTTCAACCGAAAATCTTATCGAATTGTTGGCTCAAAGGGAAGTTGTAAAATGAGTATGGCTGAAATCGATAATCGATCCTTCATTACAACGGTAACTGGACCAATTGCACCTGAAGAAATAGGTTTTTGTCACAGTCATGAGCATCTTTTTTTAAAAGAAGGCCCTGCAGCTAAAATTGATCCATCCTTACAAATTGATGATTTTGATAAAACTGTCCAGGAACTGAATTTGTTTAAAGAGGTTGGTGGAACTACTATTGTCGATGCCCAGCCAATAGGAAGCGGCCGCCATAGCCAGTGGCTGATGGCTGCTTCACAAGAAACCGGTGTTCAAATCGTAGCCTCCACCGGCTTTCACAAACTTATTTTTTATCCTGAAAACCACTGGATTCGTACGACGGATGCCGACATACTCTCGGAATTATTTATAGATGAACTGCAAAATGGAATGTATACAGATGGGGATGAGGCTTGGCCGAAAGAACGAATCACGGCAAAAGCAGGCATTATTAAAACAGCCTCGGATTTTGAAGGTGTTGGAGGCCATATTTATCGGCTTTTCAAAGCGGCAGCTCAGGCGGCACTTGCTACCGGGGCACCTATTATGAGTCACACAGAATTGGGGCGAGCAGCTCTTGATCAAATTAAACTCTTCACAGATTTTGGCCTTTCACCTAGACAGCTGATTATCTGTCACCTAGACCGGAAAATGGATAATGTAGATTATATGCTCCATGTGGCAAGCACGGGAGTCTATTTAGAACTCGATACCATTGGTCGATTTAAATATCATTCAGATGAAGAAGAAGTTGAACTTATTATCAAGCTGATTGAGGCTGGCTATGAAAATCAAATTTTACTCGGACTGGATACCACCAGAAAACGGCTAAAAAGTTACGGTGGTGACCTCGGGTTAGATTATTTGGTCCAAACATTTTTGCCGAAACTTGAGAGCGGTGGTGTGTCAAAAGCATTGATCAAGAAAATGATGCACGACAATCCAGCAAAAGCATTTAGCAAAAATATTTTAGTTAAATAGAGTTGAAGAATAGAGAGGAGAAAAACCTTATGAAATTACCCAAAAAAGCAACCCAGCCAACTATGTATTTTATTGGTGTCACCACTACGAAATCATCGATTATGAAGCTTTTCCCACTTTGGGCTCAAGCCTTAGGGCTAGAGAATGCGGTCTTAAAAGGGATTGATATTAACATTCATGCAGATCCCCAAGTGTATCGGGATGTGGTGGAATTTATTAAAAATGATGAATTATCGCTAGGGGCCCTTGTTACGACTCATAAGATTGACCTTTATCATGCTGCAAAGGATCTCTTTGATTACCTTGACCCTTATGCAACTATGTTTGGTGAACTCTCTTCGATTTCAAAAAAGGACGGCAAGCTTGAAGGCTATGCAAAGGACCCTATTTCTAGTGGTCTAGCCATGGAAGCTTTTATTCCAGAAAACTATTGGAAGGATCAAGGTGGAGAATTATTCATGATTGGAGCAGGAGGCAGTGCGATTGCGATTTGCTCATACCTATTAGATCCTAAGAATCAGGAAAATCTCCCATCAAAAGTGGTTATAGCAAATCGTAGTCAACATCGTCTTGATGAGATTGCACGTATCGTTAAAGAAATTAATCCAGATGTCGAAGCTGAATACCATTTAACACCAGAGCCAACCCAAAATGATGCGCTACTTGCACAACTTAAACCGCATTCCCTTGTTGTCAATGCGACTGGGTTAGGCAAAGACCGGCCAGGGTCACCATTAACGAATAATGGCATTTTCCCAGAAGAGAGCCTGGTATGGGAATTAAATTATCGTGGGGAACTGGATTTCATGCATCAGGCCCTTCGTCAAAAAGAATCACAAAGCCTTTATGTAGAAGATGGCTGGATTTACTTTATCCACGGATGGACACAAGTGGTTGCTGAAGTCTTCCATATTGATATAACAGGTTCCGTTTTTGATCGAATTGAACAAATTTCAAACGAAATGAGATAGGAGATTGAACGGAATTTACCTAAATTCGAATTTACCAACTGTAATATCCCAACCAATCAAAAAATATTAAATAGAGGAGACTTGTTAGAATGACTGAAACAATCGTTAAACCATTTAATCTTGACTTTGATCTTATCACAGGTTTATCCGAATCAAAGGAATCAACTAAGCGTCCGCTTTCAAAAATGAAGGGAATGTATACAGATGAACTTGCTTTTGAAGCAGCTATACAAAATGAAGATCCGCTAGTTTATGAGTTTTACGAACTCGACTTGCCACAGACACCAGGTGATCTTTTATTTGGAACTAGTATCCTCTACCCAGGAAAAGTTGGCGATGAATATTACATGACAAAAGGCCACTTCCATACGATTTTAGAAACAGGCGAAGTGTACTATTGCTTAAGCGGTTATGGTGCGATGTTAATGGAAAATCCGGAAGGGGACTGGGATATCCAGTACTTCTCACCTGGAAAAGCTGTGTATGTACCACCTCGATATGCGCATAGAAGTATCAATCTTGGAAATGAACCACTTGTAACATTCTTTGCCTTCCGCGCCGATGCAGGCCACGATTACGGTACCATTGAAACGAAAGGGTACAGAAAGCTTGTCGTTGAAAGGGATGGAAAGCCTGAAGTCATTGATAATCCAAAATGGAAAGAATAAGGAGCCAGTACAATGAGTAAAAAATGGGATGTTTTGAAAAGAATTACGGACTCTGGGTTAGTGGTAGTTGTCAGGGCAGGTAATGCGGATGAAGCGAAAAAAATTACTGAAGCATGTTTAAAAGGTGGAGCCGCTGCGATAGAAATTACATATACTGTGCCGGGAGCCACCCAAGTTATCGAAGAACTGGCTAAAGAATATCAAAACGAGATCATTATTGGTGCGGGAACTGTTTTAGATCCTGAAACTGCAAGAATTTCACTGCTTTCAGGGGCCGAATATGTGGTCAGCCCTTATCTGAATGAAGAAACCCTTAAACTGTGTAATCGTTACCAGGTGCCATGTATGCCAGGGGTTATGACCGTAGAAGGTGTTGTGAAAGCAATGGAGCTTGGTGCCGACATTTTAAAGGTGTTTCCAGGAGAAGCTTTTGGCCCAAATATCATCAAGGCAATCAAAGGTCCTTTGCCGCAAGCTAGCCTTATGCCAACAGGCGGTGTAAGCCTTGATAATGTTGAGGAATGGATAAAAGCTGGTGCGGTTGCTGTCGGTGCAGGAGGGAGTCTAACTGCCAGTGCAAAAATAGGTGATTATAAAACTATTACCACATTAGCTCAACAGTTTGTACAAAAAATAAAAGAGGCTAGATTGCCTAAACTTTTATCCGAAAAATATATGTAAGTCCTGACCAGTGTACAATAGAAAAGCTCTATAACACTGGGATAATCCGGAACTTTTTCGTTCATATTTTAACAGTGTGAATTATAAAGAATAGTTTAGAATAGAACAGAGAATTACTTTTTGTTTCTCTGCTCTGGGAATAAAATAATATCGAACATAGTAATGTTAATCAAACAAAAGAAACGATTATATGATTCGGATGCTAATATCTGAGGTAGAAACCCTATTCTTGTTCCTATCTCTGGCAGTTGGATTTGCTAACATATCGGGAAATACTCTCGGATATTAAAGAATTAGTAAGTAAGAAGACCGCACATATAAGATATATCCTATTTGAGCGGTCTTTTTTAACCTAGTTTACTTTTTTTCTGACACGGCAAAGTAATTTTCTTCATTATCCGCGAAATTAAATACTCTCACGCCCGGCATAGAGACTATTTCGCCGACAGTTATATCTTTATCTGTAAAATCTTTGTAGAGTTGATCGAGGTCTTTGGTGAAGAACATTAATGATGGGGTTTCGAGATTGACTCCAGGCGAAAACTTGGCAACTAGTTCTTTGTTGTGGAGAACGATGCTAGTTTGAGCATCTTTTGATGGTGCAACTTCGAACCATTTCATTCCTTGACCGTTATCATTCTCGGAAATCAGAGAAAATCCTGCTTTCTCTGTCCAAAACTTCAATGACTCTTCTTGGTTGTTTACATACAACATGACTTGTCCCAAAATGTTAATCAATTTTGCCACTCTCCATTTCCTCTAATCATTCATTTACTTATCACTGTGTTTATATTCTCCAAACTTAGTCTTTTATCCTCCAAGTTTAGATAGATACCCGCCCCGAATTTTTTATTAATAATACAATGCCTTTGCTTTGACCGAAATCTCTTTTATATTCATTTTTCGGTAAATGCAACACCTCTTCTTTAACCCAAACCTCAAAAAAATGAACCGTTCAGTCCAAGCAGCCCTTTGCTTTAACCCAAACATCAAAAAATAGAATCTTTCGGTCCAAGCAGCATCTCTGCTTTTACCCAAACTACTAAGTGGAAAACACAGGCAACCTCCAAAAGTATAGAGGTTGCCTGCAGCTTTTTTACATTTCAATCGGCTGTTCGGTTGATTCCGCGGTCATTCTTTGTTTCTTTGATTTCTTAAAATACAATAATTCATAAACGCATGGGATCACGATCAAGGTCAGAAGTGTCGCGAGAGCGAGTCCTCCGATGACGACCACTGCCAGGCTTTGTGAAACTAAGCTTCCAGTCTGTGCTTCTTTAAATAGAAGTGGGAGCATGGCGCAAATTGTTGCCACTGCTGTCATCATAATTGGTCTCATTCTGGTCGCGGATGCTTCGACTAATGCTTCGCGAATGCTCATTTTTTCTTCGTTTTGTCTGACGCGGTCGATGAGAACAATCGCATTTGTTACGACAATCCCAATAAGCATTAACGCTCCAAGCAGTGCGGTGATATCAACCGAAATTCGGCTGATTAAGATTCCTAAAATCGCCCCGATGGCTGCAAGC
Source organism: Neobacillus sp. Marseille-Q6967 (assembly GCF_946151075.1). Lineage (GTDB taxonomy): Bacteria > Bacillota > Bacilli > Bacillales > Cytobacillaceae > Neobacillus. The sequence continues at coordinate 1,490,187 of NZ_CAMGZB010000001.1, forward strand.
GGCAGGGAGGTTAAAATCGCCGATTGGTGCTTTAATCGATTTAAAAGTGATAACCATGATTAAGAACACGATTCCGATTGACACGAGCATGGTTAAGAAAAGGTCAGTAAAATCTTCTGTTTGTTGAGCACTGGCTCCTCCAACGAGAACCTCCACATCATCCGGTAAGTCCATCCCTTTACCACCATTTGGTGAGCCAAAGATTTCCGCGTTAATCATGGTCGAAATATCAGAGAGCTTAGCAGGGTCAACGGATGCAGTGACACGAAGGTACGTTTCGCCATCCTTATGGAATTGGCTGGTAGAGCTTTCCTCCACTTGTAACGATGCTACTTCGGAAACCGGCAACATACCGTTTTCGGTCATAATCGGAATATTTTTTAAGTCCTCTGGTGTCTCCGTGTTAAGCAAAGGCTCAAGGACTACGTTTGTTTGTTTTTCATTTAATGTCATCGTTCCAAGCGGAGTTTGATTTAACATAACCCCAAGCTGCTGAGCGATTTGTCCTGAATTCGCTTTTGCAGGGTCAACGATTAATGAGTAGACGGTTTTCTTTTCATCTTGATTGGTTGTTACTTTTTCAACACCGTCAATGTTTATTACTTTCTCTTTAATATTGTTCGCTGTTTTTTCCAGCTGGCCAATATCTTCGCCAATCACATCGATGGTAATATTGGTCGAAGATCCACCCATCATAAACGAAGCAGTGGCAACTTCTAATACAGCATCAGAATATTGATCTTTTTTCTCTTCAAGTTCTTTTAAAATCTTATCTGTGTCGTCTTTGTCTTTTAATAAAATACTGATAACGGCTTCGGTTGGAGAGCCGATTTGGCCAAATTGAGCGAAATCGTCCGAAGAACCGACTTGGTTAAATACATATTTTACTTCATCCATTTCACTAAGCGAATTTTCTAGCTCGATGGACTTTTCTTTGACGGTTTCAAAAGGCGTTTCATTTGGATATTTCAAGGTGGCCATAACATAGTCGGCAGAAGAATTGTCAACAGCGCCCTTCGGTACGGCAAAATAAGCACCGATTGAGCCGACTAGCAAAAGGATAGAAAGTGTAAATACGATCCATTTATGATTTAGAGACCACGCAACGGCTTTTGGAAAGCGGACCGCCGGCTTATGTTCTGGTAGTTTTGTATTTTTCAACAAACCTGCACTCATTAACGGAACCACTGTTAATGCAACTAGAAGCGATGCCAACAGGGAATAGGTAACCGTTAAGGCAAATGGTAAAAGGAATTCTTGAAGCCCTCCATTTAATAAGCTCATTGGCAGAAATACCGCGACCGTTGTTAACGTGGAGGCCGTAATGGCGACACCGACTTGTTTGGTTGCATCAATCACCATTTGTACAGAAAACTTCTCTGTTTGCATTTTGCGGTAAATATTTTCAATGACCACGATGCTATCATCCACAAGCCGTCCAACCGCAACGGCGACTCCGCCGAGTGTTAAAATATTTAACGTTACGCCAGATCTTGACAACAAGAATAAGGTAAAACAAAGTGATAGCGGGATTGAAACAATCGTGATAAATGTAGTTCGGATATTACGTAAAAAGATCATAATCACAATCGTTGCAAATAAAGCACCCAGAAGGACTTCTTTTACCATCGTCTGAACTGATGTTTGAACCATGTCAGCGGATGCGACATAGATCGTAGAATTTTGAGTATCGTACTTTTTATTAATTTCCTTCGTTACTTTTTCAATTTCTTTACTAATGGTCACGGCATTTGAGTTACTGTCCTTTGTAATGCTGATGCTTAACGCTTCATTGCCGTTAAAACGATTAAGAAAATTGGATTGTTTGGTTTCCTGGATGGTTGCGATATCTTGAAGGGTTACATTTGGTGCTACTGGCAGGCTCTTTAGTTTTTCTAGACTGGATAGGTCACCAATTACCTTAATATTGCTTGTTTTTCCGTCAATATTCTTTTCCCCGACGGCAAGAGCCGTGTTTTGACCTTGAAGAATGCCCATTACCGTCTGCAGAGAAACTTGTTTTTCGGCTAGTTTTTGATGATCAATTTTTACAGAGATCACAGGGTCAACCAATCCATAGGTTTGAACTTGGGCGACACCGTCAATATCCTTGTATAACGGTTCGATTTTTTCTTTTACAAATTCCAGGTTTTCTGTGGTAAGGCCATCTTTAAAGGTTACGGCGATGTTAGAGATGGGAATCATGGAGGTATTTAGCTGCGAAATGATTGGCTTAGATATGTAGGGTGGGAGTGCTACGCTCGATAAAGCCTCTTGAACATCTAATTTTGCCTGTTTCATGTCGGAGCCAGCTTCAAAAAATAAATCTACTTTAGAAAAGCCGTCTCCTGTCGTAGAGTAGACAGATTTTTTTCCTTTCATACCGGTAACCGCCCGCTCAATTGGCGAGGTTACTTCATTTTCCATTGTTTTTGAATCGGTTCCTTGCCCCATGGTAATGATCGTTACTTGCGGATTATCGGCTGAAGGCAAGAACTCCATGGGTAGTCGAAAATAACTAACAACCCCAATGATTAAAATTAAAATCGTCATCAGTGAGACAGCGGCTTTGTTCCGAAAAGCCCATTTGGTGAAAAGTGACATAGGAACATCTCCTCCTAAAAAATAGATATAAAATCCGAGTAAAAGCATACCACAATTTGGTTATTTGGAACCATTTATTTCCGATATTTTAGAAAATTTACATTTTTAATATATTGGAGTTAGTTCAAATGAACCCGGATTGTTCTACCTAAATATGCCATCTTTCCCTCGTTTTGGGGAGACTGAATTTTTTCTAAGACTTAGGTCTTACACGGTCTTCATGCAGGGGATGAAGGACAAAACGAAGTGTTGGATGAGAAGGGGTGTCCTTCATAGAGAGGGTGAAGGACAAAACGAAGTGTAGAAAGAAAAGAACTGTCCTTCATGCAGGGGATGAAGGACAAAGCGGGGTGTTGAGCAAAAAAAGTGTCCTTCATGCAGGGGATGAAGGACAAATCGGGGTGTTGAAAGAAAAAAATTGTCCTTCATAAAGGAGATGAAGGACAAATCGGGGTGTAGAAAGAAAAGAACTGTCCTTCATAAAGGAGATGAAGGACAAATCGGGGTGTAGAAAGAAAAGAACTGTCCTTCATAAAGGAGATGAAGGACAAATCGGGGTGTAGTAAGAAAAGAACTGTCCTTCATACAGGAGATGAAGGACAAATCGGGGTGTTGAAAGAAAAAAATTGTCCTTCATAAAGGGGATGAAGGACAAAATAAAGTGTTGAAATAAAGGAACTGTCCTTCATCCCAGACCATGAAGGACAAACAGAACCCGTGTAACATTCACACGGGTTTCATTCACTATTTTGTTTTAGCTTCTGCAGCTTTTTTTTCTTGAAACTCAGCTTTGATTTCGGCTAGTGTTTCTGCGTCGGTTAGTAATTTTAATGCGGTTAGCGCAAGTGCTTTTGCCCCTGTGATCAGGGCTTGGTCTCCTCTTTCAGAAGCGGCAGCTTCTCTGAAAGGTACGGTATGTGGAACCAGGTCGCTGGCTCCAATTTTAATATAAGGATGGATGGTAGGGACCACTTGGCTGATATTCCCGGCGTCGGTGGAGCCGATTCCTTCACGGCCTCCTAATACCGTTTCTCCTAATTCTTCCACGACCTCTTTGAAAATAGCATTATACTTCTCATTTAATAGAAGATTATCCACTTCATTTTGGAAGGCAATGATGTTTAACTTGGCACCTGTTGCTAGGGCTGCTCCTTCTGCAATAGCTTTTACCTTACGTGTGACTTCGTTTAAGCCTGCACGAGTAGCTGCGCGAATGAAGAATCGAGCCTTGGCGTATTCAGGGATAATGTTCGGTGCATCCCCGCCATGGGTAATGATTCCGTGAATACGGACATCATCAGTTAGCTGCTGACGTAAAGCATTGATTCCGTTAAACAGTTGAATGACAGCATCTAAGGCATTGATTCCTTTATGCGGAGAGGCTGCGGCATGGGCAGGCTTTCCAATGTACTCAAAATCAAGCGGGTCCACTGCAAGCGATGGACTGGTCAACCGGGTCTCGCTGTTTGGATGAACCATGAGGGCGGCATCGATACCTTCTACTAAACCATGTTTGACAAAGCTTCCTTTGGCACTGCCGTTTGGTCCGCCTTCTTCTGCAGGGGTGCCGAAAACGACTACTTCTCCGCCCGTTTCTTCAATGACCTTACTTAAAGAGATGGCCGCGGCTACACTGGTTGTACCGATAATATTATGTCCGCATGCATGGCCTATGCCTGGCAGAGCGTCATATTCAGCTAAAAAAGCAATTGCTGGACCTGGTTTAGAAGATTTTTTTCGAGCAATAAAGGACGTTTCGTGACCGGCAACAGCTTTTTCAATCTCAAAGCCTTCTTTTTTCAAAATGTCCGTTAGTAAGCCAGAGGCGAAAAATTCCTCGTTGCCGATTTCGGGCTTTGCATGGATTTGATGGCTGGTTGACAGGTACAATTCTTTGTTTTGATCTACATGATTCTTAACGGTTTCTCTCAATTCTGCGATTTTGAGAGTTGCGGTCATAGGTATTCCCCTCCATTCATTCTTTAACTTTGAGAATTGTCCAGCTACAGTGACTAGGGGCAACAGGTATAAGCCAATCCGACAAGAAGGTTAAAGAGCAACCTTCTCGCCGGCTCGTCTTATACCTGTCGCCCCTGAACGAGGCACTTTCGCTTTTCTTTTTACCAGCCGATTGTATCAAGTGATACAAATGTAGGAATTTGGCCGCCATCGAATTCTTTTTCAATAAACTTAGCGGTATCTTCCTCTTGGTATAACTCTGCTAATCTCTTGTATGTTTCGTTGTCTTTGTCTTCTGCTCTTGCAGCAATAATATTGATGTATGGTGTAGCTGTGTCACTTTCATGGAAAATCGAATCCTTTAATGGGCTGAAGCCTGCATCTCTGGCAATCCCGTTATTAATAATAGAAGCGGCAACGTCCGGTAATGCTCTTGGTGTCTGCGCTGGAACCATTTCAACAAATTCGAGGTTTTTCGGGTTATCTTCAACTTGATTCAAGTTGCCGTTTGGATCAAAGTCTTCAGGTAATCCAATTAAACCAGCTTCTTCAAGAAGCAATAAGGCACGGCCTTGGTTGGATGCGTCGTTTGGAAGAGCAATTTTTGAACCATCTGGAATATCTTTTACATCTTCAAATTTTTCTGAGTAAATTCCCATTGGAGCTAGGATTGTTGTTGCAATTGGCACAAGGTCTAGATTGTGTTCTTTAATAAATACATCAAAGTAAGCAACAGTTTGGAAGGCGTTGATGTCAAGCTCTCCTTCTGCAAGAGCAGTGTTTGGTGCAACATAATCAGAGAAACTAACGACCTCTACATTAATTCCTTCTTTCTTTGCCTTTTCTGCTATAAAATCCCACACGCGGGTGTCAGTTCCGCTGATCCCAACTTTTACAGTAACAGAATCTTTGCCTTCTGTTTTGTCAGAGCAGCCAGCTGCAAATAATACTAATGTTAAAAGAGCAATGGATAAGAATAGTTTTTTCATGTTGTTTTCCTCCTAAATTATCTTCGTCTGATTTTTTTTGCTAAGATATTGCCTAATGATTGTAGACCTTGAACGATCACAATCAGGATTGCTACCGTAATAATCATCGTAATCGTGTCAAAGCGCTGGTAGCCGTAGGTGATGGCCAAATCGCCAATACCGCCGCCGCCGACAGCACCAGCCATGGCTGATGCACCAACAAGTCCGATGGTCGCAATAGTTAATGCTAGAACAAGGGAGCTTAGTGCTTCTGGTAAAAGAAACTTCGAAATAACCTGCCATGGTGTTGCTCCCATTGCTTCGGCTGCTTCGAGTACACCAGGATCCACTTCTAGCAGCGAGTTTTCTACCAATCTTGCAATATAGGGTCCTGCATAGAATACAAGAGGTACGATGGCTGCTGCGGTTCCAATTGAAGTCCCAACGATTAACCTTGTTACCGGGATCATCGCTACTAATAAAATAATGAACGGTACGGATCGGAAAATATTAATGATTCCATTTAACACATTAAAAACGGCTGCATTCTCCAGCAAATGGCCTTTTCTTGTGACGACCAGCAATATTCCAAGCGGCAGTCCGAGGACGGCTGAGAACAAGAGCGAGAAGGCCACCATTTGGATGGTTTCAATTAAGGCTTCGATAATTTGCTCTGAATTAACTAGCATGTGCACTCACTTCCTTTATGCTGATATTCTTCTGGTTGATATACGTTAAAGCACGAATGACTTCTTTATCAGAACCCTGTAACTCCACAATGAGGTTTCCAAATGGGATACCTTGAAGCTCGGTAATATTTCCAAATAACACATTGATGTGAATATCGAATTTCTTTGCCACTTCTGAGAGTAACGGCTGCCCAGCTGAGTTGCCGACAAAATTGATTCGGAAGATCCTTTGCATGCCTGCATGTTTTTGAATCAGCTCATTGATTGAATCAGGAAGCTGGTCATTCATCACGGTGCTGACAAAGTTGCGGGCTGTCTGTGTTTTAGGAGCCGAAAAGACGTCAAACACAGTACCTTCTTCAATAATCTTACCCGCTTCAATAACCGCCACCCGGTCACAAATCTCTCGAATGACCGCCATTTCGTGGGTGATGATTAATATCGTGATATTGTATTCTTTATTGATTTTTTTCAACAGCTGTAGGATTGAGCTCGTCGTCTGCGGATCAAGTGCAGAGGTAGCTTCATCGCAAAGCAGGATTGATGGCTGGGTAGCTAATGCTCTTGCGATTCCGATTCGCTGTTTTTGTCCTCCGGAAAGCTGGTCTGGATAATAGTCCGCTTTATCTGCCAATCCCACAAACTCGAGCAGCTCTTGTACCCGCTTTTTGATTGCATCTTTAGGTACTTTCGCCAGTGTAAGGGGCATCGCCACATTGGCAAAGACGGTTTTTGAGTTTAATAGATTAAAATGCTGAAATACCATTCCAATATTTTTCTTAACCTCGCGAACATCTTTCACAGATAGGGAGGTAAGTTCATGGCCATCAACAATTACTTTTCCGGATGTCGGACGCTCTAGCAGGTTCACACAACGGATAAGGGAGCTTTTACCTGCACCGCTGAATCCGATAACTCCAAATATTTCACCCTTATTGATTTTCAGGTCAATTCCATTCAACGCGGCAACCTGCTGCCCGCCACTTTCATAAACCTTCTTAAGATTCTGAAATTCTATCATGGTGTACATCTCCTTTGTGGTAGTTTTTGTTCAATAAAAAACCCTCTTCTTGAAAGAAAGAAGAGGGTATGCCAATGTAAATAACAGCAAGTGTCTCTTCTTATCTCCCAAGTCTTTGTGCTTGCTGGATTTGGCACAGTCTCCAAATGGATTCCGCTGCCGAGGCTTCATTGGGCCAGTCCCTCTGCCTCTCTCGATAAGAAATATATTATTCAGTTAAAAATAAAAAACCTCTTCTGGCATCAGAAGAGGGCAAATTTTAAGAAACGTTTGGTCCTCTTCTTATCTATCAAGTCATGCTTGCTGGATTTGGCACAGTATCCAGTGGATTCCGCTGCCGAGGTGTCATAGGGCCAGTCCCTCAACCTCTCTTGATAAGAAGTAAATTATATTTTCGGTTTTTTTAACTTGTTTACTAATCTATCGTAAGATTCCACAGAAGTCAAACACTTTTTTGGAAAAATATTTTGTAAATATTGATTTTATTATATTAATATAGCTATTAAGTTAGGCGTAAAATACTGGCTGAGGGCGGTGATTTACTCTCGGATAGAGGGATTACTCTCGGATAGAGGGATTACTCTCGGATAGAGTGGAATTACTCTCGGATAGAGTGGAATTACTCTCGGATAGAGTGGAATTACTCTCGGATAGAGGGAATTACTCTCGGATAGAGGGAATTACTCTCGGATAGAGTGGAATTACTCTCGGATAGAGTGGGATTACTCTCGGATAGGGAGAAATACTGGCGGAAGGCGAGAAATACTTGCGGATAGCGGGAAATACTTGCGGATGGCAAGAAATACTTGCGGATGGCGAAAAATAATCCCGAAATTCAATCAGAAAACTTAGAAAGGCTGCAGACACCTTGTCTGCAGCCTATTAAAAATCTATTATCCTGCAAAAATCTTAATTAATTCATTGATACAAAGGGTCGCAAAGAGAACAAGACATCCGACGAGTACAAGATTTGGTACCAGTTTGTTGCGGTATTCTTGGGCGACTGCTTTGGAGTTCAGCAAAATCAGCAGGGAGATCGCTAAGAATGGCATAAACAATGCACCAAGCGCCCCATATATAATAATCAATTCTACCGGTTTACCGAAGAACATTAAAATCATTGGCGGGAAGGTAAGCCATGCTAGATAAAAACGATAAGCTGGTTCTTTTTCAGAGACATATTGTACGCCATCTTCTTTCTTTTTGCGTATGATCTTGATGAAATCGGCAAATAGGTACGGGACACCATTCCAAACGCCAAGAAGGGAGGTGTATGCGGCCGACCAAAAAGCGATAAGGAACATCCAGCGCATTGGCGTGCCGAATTCTTCACCAAGCATATCCGCTAGCAAAATTAAACCTTGATCGTCGCGGATGCTAACCCCGCTGCCCGTAAGGAACTGGGCACCAATGATTAAACCTGCCATTGTAAAAATGGCTGTAAGGGTATACGCAACCTTTGAGTCTAAGCGCATAGTCGAAATCCACTTACCGCCAATCCAACCTTTTTCACTTAGCCAATAGCCGTAAGAAGACATGGTAATCGTTCCACCGACTCCGCCAATCAAACCTAATAAAAGCATGAAGGATCCTTCCGGAACACGCGGAACAAAACCGCTGGCAAATTCACCAATGTTCGGTAAAAAGAGGATGGCCGTGCCAATGATGGTGATGAACATAACCCCAATTAATGCGGCCATTACTCTTTCAAACAATAGATAGCGGCCAGACCAAACGAGCAAGAAGCCGCCGATTGCATGGATGATTGCCCAAGCCCATAAAGGCATAATTGGGAATAAGGCATGCATGGCCATACCAGAAGTAGAGGAGGCCGCTGCTCCATAAACAAAACCCCAAATGATGGAATAAACCCCGAAATAGCCCGTTGCCCATTTGCCTAACTTATGCCAGCCATCGAGGATGGTATGGCCAGTTGCTAGATACCAGCGGCCAACACCTTCGTTCAAGAAATATTTCAAAATAGCTCCAACCGCAATGGCCCATACAAATGTCATACCAAACTGAGTCCCGATGACTAGGGACGTAATCAAGTCTGCTGTTCCAACCCCTGTTGCCGCAACAACAAGTCCCGGTCCCGTATGCTTTAACTTTTCCCTCCAAGTGGAAGGAGGATTAATGTTCGTGTTTGTTTGCGTTTCCAATTGAAAAACCCCCTTAAAATAGATTTATAAAGATTCTAGTAAAATCGCCATCCCTTGTCCGCCGCCGACACATAATGTGGCAATCCCAAATTGCTCCTGCCTGTTGACCATTTCGTGAAGAAGCTTTGTCAAAATAATCGATCCCGTTGCCCCGAGCGGATGGCCAAGTGCAATTGCGCCTCCATTCACATTCACCTTGTCCATATCGATTTTTAACTCGCGGATAACGGCAAGGGATTGGGAAGCGAAGGCTTCATTTAATTCCACAAGACCAATATCATTCATTTGCAGTCCAGTCTTTTTTAATAGTTTCGTAACCGCTGGAACCGGACCGATACCCATGTAGCGGGGATCCACTCCTGCGGTTGACCAGTCTTTGATTTTTGCAAGCGGTTTGAGACCTAATGTCAGCGCTTTCTGTTTTGTCATTAAAACAATGGCGCTTGCCCCGTCATTTCGGCCGCAAGCATTCCCAGCAGTGACGGTCCCATCTTTTTTGAAAACCGGTTGTAAACTGGCCAATTTTTCTAAGGTTGTTTCACGCATATGCTCGTCTTGATCAAACAAAGTGGTTCCTTTATTCGTCTTCACTTCAACGGGGACAATTTGCCCGGCGAATTTTCCATTTTCCCAAGCCGATTTTGCTCGTTTTTGGCTTTCGAGTGCAAAAGCGTCTTGATCCTCACGCGATATTCCGTATTGTTCAGCTACGTTTTCTGCGGTCATGCCCATTCCTAAATCCTTGCCGTACATTTCGGTCGGCTGCTGTCCATTTTCAAGGTTTGAATCAACCAGAAAGGGATTGCCTTCCCCAAAGCGGGAGTTTCGTAAGTAAATGGGCGCACGGCTCAAATTTTCCGTACCTCCAGCAATGACAATTTCATCTGGATGGAAGGCGAGATGCTGGACTCCTGAAACAACCGCCTGCATTCCGGACGCGCAAAGGCGATTTACCGTATAAGCAGTAGCGGTATCTGATATGCCTGCTCTCAGTCCGGCAATGCGGGCAACATTTGAAGATTCAGTTGCCTGCCGGACTTCGCCCAAAATGATTTCATTGATTTGATCAGACGGAATACCCGTTGTTTGAAGAGCATCTTTTATCACGGCCGCTCCCAGATCGCCGGAATTTACGGTTTTTAATGAACCTCCAAATCTTCCAATGGCTGTGCGTTTAGCACTGACGATTACGTATTCTTGAGGCATAAAATATAGCTCCTTTCTATTAATCAATTTGATAGGTTTTTAGCGAAGGGGAAATCGTGTAATCAGCAGGAGTCATTTCTTTTAGTTTTTCTAGTGATATTTCTTCTGCCAATTCTTCAAGCACCATTTTTCCTTTTTTAAACGAGAAAACGGCGTATTCGGTAATTAGCAAGCGTACTACCCCTTTTGCTGTAATCGGATATTCGCAGCGTTTAAGAATTTTCGCTTCTCCATTCTTTGAACAATGCTGGGTGGTAACAATGACTTTTTTTGCTCCAGCAACCAAGTCCATTGCACCGCCAACCCCTAGAATATCCTTTCCTGGAATCGCCCAGTTTGCGATATCCCCGTTTTCTGCTACTTGTAAAGCTCCAAGGATGGCGATATCGACATGTCCCCCGCGAATCATCCCAAACGATTCAGAAGAAGAGAAATAAGAGGCACCCGTTTTGGCTGTTACAGGAAACTTTCCCGCATTGATTATTTCGGGGTCCACCTCGTGTTCAAGAGGAGTGGGACCCACCCCGAGCAGACCGTTTTCTGTATGTAAAAATACTTCTTTGTCATTTGGCAGGTAATCCGCAACAAGGGTTGGGATTCCAATACCTAGGTTAACAATTGCTCCATCGTTAATTTCCTTGGCTGCCCGCATGGCGATTTTTTGTTTTATGTTCATCCCTCTATTCCTCCTTTTACGATAAAATCAACATATAAATGAGGAATAACAATATGTTCAGGATCCAACTCGCCCGTTTCCACAATTTCTTCTGCTTCGACAATCGTGATTTTACCTGCTTTCGCCATATCAGGATTAAAATTACGTGCGGTTTTGGAGAAAATGAGATTTCCTAATTTATCGGCCTTCTTCGCTTTGATCAGCGAAACATCCGGAAGGAGCGGGTATTCCAGCACATACTCTTCACCATTGATCCAGCGTGATTCCTTATTCTCAGCTAGTAAGGTTCCAGCTGAAGTCTTTGTGTAGAATCCGCCAATTCCATCCCCGCCTGCACGGAGTCGTTCAGAAAGCGTTCCCTGTGGTACAAGTTCGACTTCGATCTTTCCTTCATTTACGTAACGAACAGCATCCTTATTGCTGGTAAAGTAGGAGCCAATGGCTTTGATGATTTTATTTTGCAGCAAAATTTTGCCCAGCCCTTTCCCTCCAGGTTCGCCTAGGTTGTTACTAATGACCGTTAATCCAGAGACGTCATGTTCGGCAAGAGTATGGACCAGTAATACCGGGCAGCCGACCAAACCAAATCCGCCAACCGCGATGGTATCGCCATTCTTAATGTTAGAAATCGCTTCTTTTGCAGACACGATCTTATTCAAGGTGCATCCTCCTTTTTGTATATTGAAGGGGGCAGAAACCCCTTACATTTCATGAGTTAAAAAAAGTTATTTTTATGAGTTCTGTATTTCTTTTCATGATTGAAAATCGGCTATTTTTGGTGTACACTATGCGTACGATAGTACGAATAATGTACTATGTGATAATTATAATCATAACTCTAGAAAACTATCAACAAATTTTATGATTTTTTTGAAAATTGTTATTTTAATAAAATAAATAGAACGGAAGGAAAATTCAAACGATGAGTGAAGAAAGGTCTTCTAATTATTTTGTCAATTCCCTTGCCAAGGGGTTTGAAGTGTTAAAAGCATTTGATTCTAGTTCTACTTATTTATCCTTAAGCGGTTTAGAGAAAAAAACCGGAATCAACAAGGCCACCGTCAGGAGATTTGCTTTAACCTTGGTGGATCTTGGTTATTTAAAAGTGCAGGATAATAAATTCTGCCTTAGCCCAAAGGTAATGGATATCGGGGCACACTATTTAGAATCCTTAACTCTTCCTGACTTAGCTCATGGAATCCTTGAGTCGATTGCGTCGAAGGTCAAGGAATCGACGAATCTAGCTGTATTGGATGAGGCGGAGGTTGTCTATGTTTCGAGGGTGAATGCAGCGAAGCAGATCATTGGGGCCAATTTGCGAGTGGGTTCTAGGCTTCCTTATTACGCCACTTCCTTGGGAAAAGCGCTTGTCGCCTGGCTTCCTGAAGAAGAACGAAGGAGAATATGGGAATCCGCTAAAATTGAAGCTTTTACAGAAAATACGATAACGGACTTTGAACAGTTTGAAGCACATCTGGCAATCTGCCGGGAACAAGGATATGCTGAAGGAAATGGAGAACTGGAAATCGGGTTAAGATCGATTGCTGTCCCTATTTTTTCAAGAAAAGATGAACCTATTGCGGCCATGAATATTTCCACCAATACGATTCGATCTACCGAGGAAAAAATAAGGCAGGAATTCCTTCCAGCGCTCATAGAAGGTGCAAAAGAGTTAAATAAGTTAATCAGATACCAGTCATCATGACTGCAGAAATGTATAAAGGATGAAATCAAATTGGATTATCATAACAAAAAAACAATCACCTATCTATACACGTACGCCGGTTATGAAGAGGAGCGCTCATTGTGTGCATTGGAAATGCGCTCGTTATTCGGGGAAAATTCTCAAACTGGGATTTTGGAGAGTTCCGTTGAAATCAACCCAAGTCGGAGTCCGTTTATAAAGGGAAGGATGGCTGTGATTTTTGAAGGGGAGAGCTTTGGGGACCTTTTGCAAAAAGTTTCGACCCTACGACTGCCCAGCGGACTGACCTTTAAAGTGATTTATGTGAAGAGCGGCAGTGCGGGGGAAGCGTTCGAGAACCGGCGCTCGATTGAGAGAGAAGTGGGCTTACATATTCAAGGTATGGCCGATCTTCTTCAGCCGCAGCGCTTGTTTGGGGTCATGAATGTAAACGGAAGATGGGTGTTCGGTGATTATTTGGAGAGTGAGTCGGTGTGGTTTCGCCACCAGCAAAAGCCCAATAGTTATTCGACTGCGCTTAATACCCGAGTGGCCCGGGCGGTTGTGAATATTGCGATTCCAGAGCCTGATGGGGTTAAGGCGATTGATCCTTGCTGTGGGATTGGGACTGTTTTAGTAGAGGCTTTGTCCATGGGGGTTGATATAGTAGGGAGTGACCGAAACCCGCTGGTTCTTCGAGGGGCAAGAGAGAACATCGCCCACTTTGGGTATTTTTGTGAAGTGAAATTAGCCGATATCCGGGATGTCGGAGGGCAGTATGATGTGGCAATTATCGACCTGCCTTATAATTTGTGTTCTGTCATTACGCCAGAAGAGCAGCTTGAAATGCTCAAAAGCGCCCGTAGATTTTCTGGGAAGATAGTAGTTGTAACCGTAGAACCAATTGATGCAATACTTAACGAGGCAGGGTTTGACATTCTCGACCGAGCTGCTATTCGAAAAGGATCGTTTACTCGAGAAGTGATTGTTTGTGGGTGACAGGCACCGCCCGGATTTTGTCGAAAAAGGCTGACCTCATTAGATGAGGTCAGCCTTTAGCTTCATTATTATTCCCCATAAGGGTCAATGGTTTGAATGGTTCCGTCTGGGTTATATTTTAGTTCGGTGTATTTGACCGAGCGTTTGTGGTCGACGCCGTCTGATAATGAGCAATCGTGATAGAACAGATACCACTTATCATTAAACTCGACGATTGAATGATGTGTGGTCCAGCCGCTGACTGGTGTAAGAATCGTACCTTTGAACACAAATGGTCCCTCTGGATTTTCACTAACAGCATACACGATTTTATGAGTGGTACCGGTAGAATAGGATAAATAGTAAAGGCCATTGTATTTATGAACCCATGGGCCTTCAAAATATCTTCGGTCTTCGTCACTTGCAAGAATCGGATTGCTGTTTTCATCCACAATGGAAATTTCCTTCGGTTCACTTTTAAAAGTCAGCATATCATCTGTTAATTCAGCTACTCTTGGCCCTAAAGCAGGTTCTGTAGGTGCTGGACCTTCTGCATCTGGATTAAATGTGCCTGTCTGCCATTTTTCCAGCTGTCCTCCCCAAAGTCCGCCAAAATAAACATAAGCTTTGTCATCTTCATCCACTAACACAGCCGGGTCAATGCTGAAGCTGCCTGGTATGTAATTTTCCTCTGGTGTAAAAGGTCCGGCAGGATTCGGGCTAGTAGCAACGCCAATTCTAAAAATACCATCTTTATCTCTTGCTGGGAAAAATAAATAATACGTGTTGTTTTTGTAAGCAGCGTCTGGTGCCCACATCTGTTTACTGGCCCAGGGAACATCTCTTACGTGAAGGGCTTCACCGTGGTCGATGCATTCTGCGGTGACATCGTCCATGGATAATACATGATAATCTTCCATCTTATACTGGTCGCCATTATCATTCGAAGGTTCATCATGATCAAGGTCATGAGAAGGATAAATATAAAGTTTACCTTCAAAAACATGTGCAGAAGGATCTGCAGTGAAAATGTGCGTAACTAAAGGTTCATTAGGCTTAGAGTTTTTCCCCATAATATCTCTCCATTAAATAGAATAGTTACTTACAAATCTATTATAACTGAATTAGGTTCACTTTGTATATCGAAACAACTAACTTTTTTTAAAAAATTTCTGGCACCTTATTTAAAGTTAAAAAGAAGCCCCGCCTTCTTTATAAAGGCGGGGCTTTCGCGGGGCAAGTTCTAATAGATATTTAAGCTGTTTTTTCTTCTTGTTTAATAAAGTTTTCCACAACAAATGCAGATACGCCTAATGCAGTGGAATATTTTCCGAGCTTCGAAAAATCTAAATGCAATTCTTTTTGGTGGTGTGAGAGTGTATGAGTTTCAATCGTTTTGCGGACGGACGGCTCAATCCATTCTTTTGCTAAAGCTAATCGGTTTCCGATAATCACCTGGTCAGGATTAAAGGTATTAATAATGTTGTTAATTCCATAGCCTAAGTAATCTCCGATTTTTTCAAAAAGATTTTGGGCGTTTTCGTCACGATTTTCTGCTAGCTTTAATAATGACTCAAGTGAATCGGAATCCATGTCTTTGCCAGCCATCTCTAGCAGAGCATATTCAGAAGCGTATGCCTCCCAACAGCCTCTGCTGCCACAGTTACAACGTTTTCCGTTGAGATCAATGATCATATGTCCCATTTCTCCAGAAAATCCATTTTTTCCTTGATATAATTCCTTGTTTAAAATAATTCCGACACCGATTCCAATTCCAGCACTGATATAAATAATGTTTTGAAAGTCTTGACCTGCACCAAATTGCTGTTCACCAATAGCTCCGGCATTTGCCTCGTTCTCAATCATGACAGGAACCTTGAATAACGTCTCTAGATCTGTTTTTAACTGAATGTTGTTCCAGCCTAAATTGGGGGCAAGAAGGACAGTGCCCTCTTTGTTCACAATACCAGGTACACCTGCTCCTATCCCGACAATTCCATACCTGCTGGCAGGCATCTCATCCATTAGCGACTGAACCATACTCTCAACGATGTTCATAATAGAAGAATAGGTGGTCTGATTAACAGGTTGATTTTTTTGATTTACAATATTACCTTTTAAATCGGTCAGAACACTTAATACATAGTTGACCCCGATATCAATTCCAATCGCGTACCCGGCAACTTTATTGAAATGAAGGAGAACAGGCCGCCGGCCGCCGCTTGATTCCCCCGGTCCAGATTCATAAATCAGTTCCTCGTTTAATAATTCGTTGACTAAAGAAGAAACAGTTGTCTTGTGCAAACCTGAAACTTGAGAAATGTCTGCTCTGGAAATCGGTTCTTTTTCCATAATTAATTGTAATACAAGCGCTTTGTTATTTTTCTTTACAATTTGTTGATTCCACGACATGGTTTCCACGAATAAAAAACTCCTTATATGGTAGTATCTTTATTTTAACATAAACTTTGTTGTTCAAGTATACAATGTTTCAAGTGTGGTGCTATAATTACCTTCATTATTCCCTCTTATAAAGGCTAGACTAATTTGATTTCATGAAGGAGGAAACAATTTGAAAAAGGTTCGTTGGGGAGTTATAAGTACGGCAGATATTGCCCAAACACAAGTGATTCCGGCAATTTTACGTTCAGAAGTAGCTGAAATTTCCGCTATAGCCAGCAGGGGTGATAAAGCAAAAGGTGTTGCTGAGAAATTTTCTATCTCAAAATATTATGATTCTTATGAGAAATTACTTATGGATCAAGAAATCGAAGCTGTTTACATTCCGCTTCCCAATCATTTACATAAGGAATGGGTAATCAAAGCAGCGGAGTATGGAAAGCATGTCCTTGTTGAAAAACCAGCTGCTTTAACAGCTGAAGAAACAAAGGAAATGATTGAATGTTGTCGTGAGAATAAAGTGAAATTCATGGAAGCCTTTATGTATCAATTTCATCCGCAGCATAAGCGGGTTCAAGAAATTCTAACATCGGGTGAGATTGGTGATATCAAATTGATGCGAGCCAGTTTTTCTTTTTTCCTAGAAGACAGAGAAAACAATATCCGAATGACCAGGGAGATGGGAGGAGGAAGTATATATGATATCGGCTGTTACTGTATCCATGCCATTCGTAACATTTTGGGATCTGAACCAGTCACGGTTGAGACATTTGCTGAACTTGATCCTCAATCTGGAATCGACCTGTCCTCGATTGTTTATATGAAACTGGAAAATGGAATCAACTGCGTTTTTGATTGCAGCTTTAATATGTCTTTTAGACAAGAATATGAAATTATTGGAACAAAGGGCAGGATTACCGTGCCGGCTGCCTATCGCCCGGATGTGGTCGGTGATGAAGCTGTGATTCTTATTCAATCTGAGCAGGGGACTCGTTCTGAGAGCGTAGGCGGCGATCCGTATAAATTACAAGTTGATCATTTTTCACAAGCAATTAAAGGAAAAACTCAACCTTCCTATTCAGGAGAAAATACACTCCAAAACATGCGTATGATCGATGCATGTTATAAGTCAATTAAAAGCAGGCAAGCGGTAAAGTTAGTTTAATATTTTTTTATAATCTTAGTTTATCTGATAGACAAACAAAGTTTGTAATGCTATAATCTGGCTAAGATTAACAGATTGAAAGCAGTTACATTTTACAATACTAGGAGGCATAACCCATGGCTTATTTCGAAACCGTTAACAAAATTCAATTTGAAGGTGCGACATCCAAAAATCCATTCGCATTTAAGTATTACAATCCGGAAGAAAAAATAAACGGCAAAACAATGGAAGAAATCCTTCGATTCTCTGTTGCTTACTGGCACACCTTTACAGCTGACGGTACAGATCCATTTGGTGTAGGAACAGCTATCCGCCCTTGGGACCGTTTTCAAGGCTTAGATTTAGCAAAAGCACGTGTGGAAGCAGCATTTGAACTTTTTGAAAAACTAAATGTTCCTTTCTTTGCCTTCCACGATGTTGATATTGCTCCAGAGGGAAGCACTTTAAAGGAAACAAATGAAAACCAGGATGTCATTGTGGACATGATTAAAGAGTACATGAAAACAAGCAAGACAAAATTGCTTTGGAATACGGCTAATATGTTCACAAACCCTAGATATACCCACGGTGCTGCAACTTCTCCAAATGCCGATGTGTTTGCCTACTCTGCTGCAAAAGTAAAGAAGGCATTAGAAGTAGCAAAAGAACTTGGTGCAGAAAACTACGTATTCTGGGGCGGCCGTGAAGGTTATGAAACTCTTCTAAATACAGATATGAAACTTGAGCAGGATAACTTAGCACGTTTCTTCCATATGGCAGTAGATTATGCAAAAGAAATCGGCTTGAATGTTCCATTCTTAATTGAGCCAAAACCAAAAGAGCCTACGAAACATCAATATGATTTCGATGTTGCTACTGGCCTGGCATTCTTACAAAAATATGATCTAACAGACTACTTCAAGTTTAATATCGAAGCTAACCATGCTACTTTAGCTGGCCATACTTTTGAGCATGAGTTAAGAACTGCTCGTATCAACGGAATGCTTGGTTCTGTTGATGCGAACCAAGGTGATACACTGCTTGGCTGGGATACAGATGAATTCCCAACGGACTTGTATACTAACACATTAGCCATGTATGAAATTTTGAAAAATGGCGGCTTAGG
Source organism: Neobacillus sp. Marseille-Q6967 (assembly GCF_946151075.1). Classification (GTDB taxonomy): domain Bacteria; phylum Bacillota; class Bacilli; order Bacillales; family Cytobacillaceae; genus Neobacillus. The sequence goes on from NZ_CAMGZB010000001.1 coordinate 1,508,804, forward strand.
AAAAGGCGGCTTAAACTTCGATGCGAAAGTACGACGTGGATCATTCGAACCGGAAGATCTTTTCCATGCACACATCGCTGGTATGGATGCATTTGCGGTCGGCTTAAAGGTTGCAAACAAACTAATTGAAGATAAAGTTCTTGATAGCTTCATCGAAGAGCGCTACAGCAGCTATACAAATGGAATTGGCTTAGATATCGTAGAAGGAAGAACAAACTTCCGCGAGCTTGAAGCTTATGCCCATCAATTAACTGAAATTAAGAATATTTCAGGCAGAACAGAACGCCTTAAAGCGACTATTAATCAATACTTACTAGAAACACTTTCAAGCGTAACAGTTTAATCTATTAATCATGAAAAAAGTGCTGGCAGCCTATTCTTCCAGCACTTTTTTTAAAAAAGGGTGGTTACAAAATGAAGTACGTAATTGGTGTTGACCTCGGAACCAGTGCAGTGAAAATCTTACTGGTTAATCAGAATGGTGAAGTTTGCCAGGAGGTAACAAAGTCATATCCTCTTATTATTGAAAAATCAGGTTATAGTGAACAAAATCCGGAAGAATGGGTGGAAAAAACAACCGCAGGTTTAGCTGAGCTCATTCAGCAATTTGATGGGGACATAAACGATATCGAGGGTATCAGCTTTTCCGGTCAGATGCACGGCCTAGTTTTGTTAGATGAAAATGATCAAGTATTAAGGAATGCAATCCTGTGGAATGACACTAGAACAACAAAACAATGTCAGGAAATCTACGATGTACTGGGCAGAGAGCGTTTATTAGAAGTAACGAAAAACCCAGCATTAGAGGGCTTTACTTTACCGAAAATTCTCTGGGTAAAAGAAAACGAGCCTTCGATTTTTGAACGTGCCAGCGTATTTGTGCTTCCAAAAGATTATCTCCGCTACCGGCTTACAGGAGCTATCCACATGGAGTACTCTGATGCTGCCGGAACATTATTGTTAAACGTAGCAAACCGTGAATGGAGCAGTGAAGTGTTAGATGCGTTTGATCTTTCAGCTGACTTCTGCCCGCCGTTAGTAGAATCACATGGGTTTGTGGGTACAGTTACAGCTGAAATCGCCCAAGCAGCAGGATTATCCGAAGATGTTAAAGTGTTCGCTGGCGGTGCGGACAATGCCTGCGGCGCAATTGGTTCAGGTATTTTATCAGAAGGAAAAACGTTAGCAAGTATCGGTACCTCTGGCGTTGTTCTTTCATATGAGGAAAGAAATGATCTCGATTTTGAAGGAAAAGTTCATTACTTTAATCACAGTGAAGAAAATGCCTACTATACAATGGGGGTGACCCTGGCTGCCGGCTATAGTTTAAGCTGGTTTAAAGACACGTTTGCAAAGGAAGAAGCGTTTGATCAATTTTTAGCAGGTGTTGATGAAGTACCTGCTGGCAGTAACGGTTTGTTATTTACACCTTATATTGTGGGGGAAAGAACGCCGCATGCGGATTCCAATATTCGCGGAAGCTTTATTGGCGTGGATGCTGCACATGAACGCAAGCACTTTGCCCGTGCTGTCCTTGAAGGGATAACGTTCTCCTTATACGAATCCATTGAGATTTTTAGAAGCAATGGCAAGACAATCGATTCGATTATCTCGATCGGCGGCGGCGCTAAAAACGAAACATGGCTGCAGATGCAGGCGGATATTTTCAATGCAAAAATTGAAAAGCTTACAAGTGAGCAAGGGCCAGGAATGGGTGCTGCCATGTTAGCGGCATACGGCTGCGGGTGGTATCCATCTCTAAAAGAATGTGCGGAAGTATTTATACAAACTTCTAAAACCTATTATCCTATTGCGGAAAATGTTGAAGCTTATAAGAAATTATTTAAGATCTATCAACAAGTCTATAAACAGACTAAGGAATTGAATGAGCAGTTACGGGAGTTTAGAAAGTAATTTTACTATTGATTTATGTGACCAAAAGGGTTGGAAGATTTAGTAATAGTGGTTACATGAACGATTCATGTGACCAAAATAGGTAGTAAAATCGGAGAAAGTGGTCACATGAAGGGTTCATAGAACCAAAATCGGTTAGAAATCTGGTGAAAATGGTCACATGAAGAGTTTATAGAACCAAAACCGGTTGGAAATCTGGCAAAAATGGTCACATGAAGGGTTCATAGAACCAAAATCGGTTAGAAATCTGGTGAAAATGGTCACATGAAGAGTTTATAGAACCAAAACCGGTTGGAAATCTGGCAAAAATGGTCACATGAAGGGTTCATAGAACCAAAATCGGTTAGAAATCTGGTGAAAATGGTCACATGAAGAGTTTATAGAACCAAAACCGGTTGGAAATTTGGTAAAAGTGGTCACATGAAAGGTTCATAGAACCAAAACCGGTTGGAAATCTGGTAAAAATGGTCACATGAAAGGTTCATAGAACCAAAATCGGTTAGAAATCTGGTGAAAATGGTCACATGAAAGGTTCATAGAACCAAAACTGGTTAAAAATTTGGTAAAAGTGGTCACATAAAAAGTTCATAGAACCAAAACAGACTGGGAATTCGGCTAAAATGGTCACAAAGACGGTTCTATTTAAATTTTAAATAAGAAAAGGATGATTGGTATGAAGAAAATAATGGTCCTGCTTCTTGCTGCTACCTTATTATTTGTGTTTAATACGAGTTCGATTTCAGCATCGTCAGTAAACAAAAATTCAATCGAAATACCGGTTCTTCTGTATCATGTTGTGAAACCGGATCCTGATCCAACTAACCCATGGCAATTCAGCCTTGACGAATTTGAAAAGCATATGGCGTACCTGAAAGAGAATGGCTATAGAACGTTAACGATGAAACAATATTTCAACATCCTTGACAAGAAAGCGGCAATGCCTGAAAAGCCTATCTTACTGACATTTGATGATAATTCCAATGATTTTTATCCTTATGTTTATCCGATTCTGCAAAAATACGGGATGAAGGCAACGCAGTTCACGGTATCGGATTGGGTGAATGGCAGCTGGAATATGACATCAAGTGAGATTTTAACAGTGATGGAAAACGGCATCAATATCCAAAATCATACGGTTACCCATCCCTTTTTAGCTAATTTAAGCAAAGCGCAGCAGTATGAAGAAATCAACAATGCTACAACTGCACTCAAAGAATTAACTGGAAAGACGACGATGGCGTTTGCTTATCCTTATGGAAACTATAATTCTGATACGATCTCCATTCTTAAAGAGCTAGGATTCAAAGGGGCTTTCAAAGTAGGCGGGGGCATAAGTACAGATAAAAGTAATAGATATGAGCTGCCTCGAATTATGATCCTTCAAGAACACACATTAGCCGACTTTATAAGAATGGTAGAAACAGGGTACTAAGAATGCTTTTGGCACGGGCATTTCTAAAAGAAATCGGCTTTGACTGGAACCGCTCTTAACCTGGACTATCTAAACGGAAGGAAGATTCAACGTGAAAGTCATACAAGAAGGTATTGGTAAAATTGATCATAAGACTGTCTCTTCTTATACTTTGGTTAACAATCAGGGTGTTGAAGTGACAGCCATCAATTATGGTTGTATAATAACGAAAATTGTGGTTCCCGATAAAAATGGCAAGTTTGAAAATATTGTCCTTGGACATGATACTTTAAATGATTATGTGGATGATTCCTATTTTCTCGGGGCAGTGGTCGGCCGGGTAGGAGGACGTATTAAAGGCGGTAGTTTTAAACTTGATGGTAAAACCTACACTCTTTTGAAAAATAATGGCAATAATCATTTGCATGGTGGAATTAAAGGCTTTAACAAATTAGTTTGGGATGCACAAATCATCGAAGATGGAGTTCGTTTTTCATATGTCAGTCCTGATGATGAGGAAGGATACCCTGGGAGCTTACACGTAAGGGTTACTTATACTTTAGATAATGACAATCAGTTAAAAATTCAATATGAGGCGCAAACAGATAAGAAGACGCTGGTAACTCTTACGAACCACTCCTATTTTAATTTGAGTGGTAACCTAAAAAGAGATATTTTACAGCATACTTTAACATTAAAGAGTGATCAATTTTTAGAGCTGGATCAGGAGTTTATTCCAACGGGTGAATTTGTTGATGTAAAAAATACTCCCTTTGATTTTACTCATGAAAGGGTCATAAAGTCCGGAGCATTGTCGGACCATCCTCAAAACGTGTTAGTAGGAAATGGCTACGATCACCCGCTTCTATTAAACACAAATCATGATGAGGAAATAATTTTGAAGGATCCGGAAAGCGGACGTATCCTGACGATTGAGACGGATGAAGTTGGGGTGGTTGTCTATTCTGGTAATTCCTTACAATCGGAAGGAGAGTTCCGGGGGACAGCATCTAGAAAATATCTGGGGATATGCTTAGAGACACAGGCATTACCTGATGCAATTCACCATCCCCATTTTCCATCAACCGTTTTAGATAAAAATCAACAGTATTCCTCCGTAACTGTTTATAAGTTTGGAATTGAAAAGGAGTTTTAACATGAATTATCGTGAATTAGGTAATACAGGAATCATGATTAGTGAGGTCAGTTTTGGAACATGGGCAATAGGCGGTTCATGGGGCATGACAAGTGATACCGAAGCCCTGAAATCCTTAGAATATGCAATGGATCAGGGGGTTAACTTTTTTGATACGGCGGATGTGTATGGGGATGGTCATAGTGAAAAACTATTAGCTAAGGCGACCAAAGGCAAAGAAAACCAAATCTACATCGCAACAAAGTTCTGCCGTCAGGGCGATATTTTTGATCCGAAAAACTACAGCTATGAAACAGTAAGCCGTTATTGTGAAGACAGCCTCCGCCGTTTGAATAGAGAAGCGATTGATTTGTACCAAATTCATTGCCCGGCAACGGAAATTTTGAAGGATGGCAGTGTTTTTGAAGTATTAGACCGTCTGAAGCAACAAGGGAAAATCCGTCACTATGGAGTTAGTGTAGAGACCGTTGAAGAGGGTCTTATTTGTTTGGAACATCCAAACGTTAAAAGCCTGCAGATTATTTTTAATATGTTCCGCCAAAAGCCATTGGAAAAATTAATCCCGGAGGCTTATGAAAAAGGGGTTGGGCTTCTGGTTCGTTTACCGCTGGCGAGCGGGTTGCTTACTGGTAAATTTACGACGGATCATGTGTTTGAAGAGGATGACCACCGCCGTTTTAATGAAAATGGAGAGGCATTTAATGTAGGGGAAACCTTCGCCGGGTTAGGTTTTCGAAAAGGCGTAGAATTAGCTGAAGGGTTAAAGTGGATTGCAGAAGGCCGGCAATCGATGGCCAGTGCCGCACTGCGCTGGATCTTGGACCAAAAAGAAATTACCTGTATTATTCCTGGATTTAAAAATGTTAAGCAAGTTGAGGATAACCTTTCCGCGTTGGAAACAAAACTATTTTCGGAAGAAGAAGAGCAAGAAATACAACAATTCTATCAGGAAAAGGTCAAGAATTATATAAGAGGGCCTTATTGATTAATGGGGAAGTTTAGGCAAGCATAATTCATTCGGCTTGCCTGGTGCCCGTCACCATGATTTTTCAGGTTTTACTGTATCAATCGACTTAATTAAAGCAACCAAACTTACAGAAAAGAGCTAAAATTATGATTAGTGACATTACTACGTCTCAAAAGGTTGTGGCCATTACGTTTGATGATGGCCCTAATCCCACTTACACCCCGCAAGTGTTAGAGATCTTTTCAGAAGCAAAAGGAAAAGCAACTTTCTTTATGATTGGTGAGCAAATGGAAAAAAATCCTGATGTTGCAAAACAAGTTGCAGCTCAAGGGCATGAAATCGGAAATCATACTTATACTCACCCGAAGTTATCGCAGCTAACTCATGAGGAGTGTGCAGCGGAAATCTATCGGACTGAGAGATTAATAGAGGATCTTACTGGACGAAAGCCTGTCGTATTCCGCCCTCCTTTCCTGGATTATAATGAGGACATAGTTTCATTACTCCAGCAAAAGGGATATCCCATGATTGGAGCGCTCAATTTGGAGGCTCAAGACTGGGAGCAGCCTGGGGTCGATCATATCTTTGAAAAATCAAGGGATGTTGTAAAAAATGGAAGCATTTTAATTTTTCATGATGGTTATGGGGACCGGTCACAAACAATCGAAGCGGTTCGCAGGCTTGTTGCCGAGTTAACATCACAAGGCTATCAACTTGTAACCGTTAGCGAATTATTGAGATGTCTGTAGTTACGCTGATATCACTCTAGTTCCGCAGAAAATGTAACACAAAAAAGAGGAAGCACAAATTAAAGTGTTTGTGCTTCTTTTTGTTTCTTTTCGATTTTTTGAAATGCTAGATAACAGGCTGCCATGATGATCCCTGCTGAGATACTCCCGCCAAAGAAAAATAACAACGCTGGTAAAAACTTCATCACAAAGATCGCAGCAACAAACCCAATTAGTATCATGATATTTGAAACCGGATTCACCAGCATGATGAAGAAGGAATTTTTAAATAGTTGTACGACCGTAACGTTATAGTGAACGTAAACGGGGAAGATATACAAAACCGTCATGATAATGGCAAAAATGATTAGGTACAGTGGAATATGTGTTAATTGAAGACTATTCCCGATTTTCATAAAGTATAAATCTATATAAATAATACCGGCTAATAAAGCCAAGACAATCCCTAATCCATTACTTCTTAGAAACTCTTTTTTAAAGGTATCCCAAAAGGTACCGAACACGGGAATATCACTTTCACCCATGATCCATTTACGGATTACCGTAAACATTGCTACAGTTGCAGGGCTAATTCCAAATAAAACGAGTCCCATAAGAGAGAAGCCAACCCATAATAAATTCACATAGGCAAACCTTGTGATCCATTCGGTAAGGGCATAAAGACCATTCATTGACAGCTTATTCATAACCATTCCCCTTCTTTATGGTGAATACTTTTTTACAATTATAGACCATCAAACACTTATTGAACATGGAAAATTTCTAAAATTTACAGATTTTTGATATATTAAAATAATATGAAAATGAGATATAGTAGAGAAAAAAAGATTTTAAAAGGGCGATTGTATGTTTACAAGATTACATAAATGGAACACGTTACGAAATCAGATTCTCGTAGTATTTTTAGTGGTCATGCTGATCGTTTTATTTATTGTTAGTTTGGTCACTTTTAATAGAGTGTCAACTTTGCTGAAAAATAATGCCGAAAAACAAATTAACCAGACGGCAGTGGAGGCAAATGGACGATTAGAATCTTTATATAAACAAGTTAGTACCAGCTCAAAACTGGTAATGACCAATGATACGATTCAAAGTACCTTAACCAAAGCGTCTCAAGGACATCCTATTAGTTTTTCAGAGCGGCAGCAATTAGAGGGAGTTGTAACCACAATTCAAGCGAATACAGATGGGATTTTTTCGTTTGAGCTTTATACCGATACGATGAACCGTTTAATCCCACTCGATGATACGAATTTAGTGACGAGAATACATGGGAAATGGATTCAACAAGCTGATAAGGCAAATGGAAGCTTGGTATGGATTGGGGATGACCCGCGTAACTCGGATAACATCCTCGCACTAAGACGGGTCAATTTAATGAACCGCGGCTTTGAGAACGGCGGTTATCTGCTCATTAGTATCTATCGAGATTATCTTCAGTTTGTGGACCAAGATAAAACGAATATTGAAAATCAGTATTCCATATTATTAGATCAAAACTCAAAACCGATTCTATCAAACTACAACCAATCTCTTGATCCTATTATAAAAAGTGATACTGCTACTCTTTCATTGGACAATCAGGAGTATATGGTTACAAAACAAACGTCGAATGAAACCGGGTGGACGCTGGTCATATTGACTCCCGTTAAAGCCCTTACAAAAGGAATTAGTGTATTACGATCGGGGATTATTATCGCTGGGATTATTGGATTTATTATCTTTTTGATCAGTACACTGTTTCTATCTACTTTTATTACAAGGCCGATTATTAAATTGACGAAAACGATGCAGCAGGCAAGCGCGGGCTCATTGACTATGAACCCAAGTGTAACTACTGTCAATGAAATCAATGAATTAAATAGTACTTATAACCAGCTTGTGAAAGAAACAAACCATCTCATTAAAATGGTCTATCAAAAAGAAATTACCCGCAGCCGAAGTGAGTTAAAAGCATTACAAGCACAAATTAATCCGCATTTTCTTTTTAACACATTGGATGCTCTTAAGTGGACGCTGGAGGATAAAGATGAGGAGGAGCTGGCCGAGCTAGTTGTGGCAATGTCAAACTTATTTCGTTATACCATTACCAAGCAAACGGATGGGGATTGGGTTCCAATAAAGGATGAAATCCAACATATCGAAGACTATATGGAAATAATGAAAATGCGCTTCGGTGATTGCTTAAAATGGCAGCTAACCATGCCTTGTGAAACCCGGCATGTCAAAATTCCAAAACTGTTGATTCAGCCGTTAGTTGAGAATGCGGTTTTGCATGGGGCAGGGAATACGATGAAGCCATGTACGATATCGGTCTCGATTCAACCAACGAAGGATCAGGATTACCTGGAAGTACTTGTTGAAGATGATGGTCCGGGAATCAATCAGGAAAAATTAGATTCTATTAAAAAAGCAATGCAATCCGGCGGGGTTATGTCTAAAAATGGCAGTGGAATGGCGGTATCCAATGTACACAAACGCCTTGAATTATACTATCCGAATCGTTTAAAAAGCGGACTTACGATTATGAGTGAAGAAAATAGAGGAACAAAGGTTTCGTTTGTCATACCTGTGAAGGGAGAAGAAAACCATGTTGAATACGAAAACCATTTTGATCGTAGATGATGAGCCAAGAACACGCCAAGGGTTGAAAAAAAACTTAGATACATGGGCAAATGGGAACTATCAAATTTTTACCGCTTCCAATGGTGAAGAAGCCATGGAACTGATGAAGCAGCATAAAGTTCATATCCTCATCACAGACATCCGGATGCCGGAAATAACAGGTTTACAATTATTAAAAATTGCAAAAGAACATAATATTTCGCCTGTCATCATTGTGATTTCGGCATACTCAGAGTTTGAGTATGCCCAGGAAGCCCTTCGTTTAGGGGTGATTAACTATTTATTAAAACCGATTAGCAAAAAAGCGTTAATCGAGGCTGTAGAGGAAGCGGTTCAAGAGGTGGAGAAAAAAGAACGGGCCGGATTGATTGAAAAAGTAGTTGATACGAAACTCGTTGATGTGAATTCTCAAAATCCTTCGAACCGTGAACCGATCAGAGAAGCAATTGATTACATCAACAATAATTTAAAGAATGAGTTAACTCAAAAAGAAGTAGCCGATCATGTTCATTTAAACCCGAGCTATCTAAGTTCTCTATTTAAAGAACATGTAAAGCTAACCTTTAGTGAGTATGTAACTCGTCGGAGAATCCAGCGGGCGAAGGAATTGTTGATGACGACGAATCTTCCCGTTAATGATATCGCAGAAGAATCTGGGTATAAAACGGCTAAATATTTCATTAAGATTTTCAGAGAATTAGAGGGTATGACACCGAGCGCATACCGAAAAAACAACAATGAAAGGGCTTTCTAAAAATAGTAGTATTTTTCCTAATCGTTGTGACCTATTTTTCAGAACTATCAGAATGTAGACTATAAATGTAAGGAAAAACTAGAAAAGGTCATAGGGGGAATCACATTGTTTAAAAAGAAAACGGTTGCAATCTTTATGTCTGTCCTCATGCTTGTCTCTCTAGCACTTGCAGGTTGTTCTTCCTCAAGTTCTTCCGAGGAAAGCAGCACAGATGGTAAAAAGGTTATTAAATTCATGCATTTGTGGCCGGAAGGAAGTTCGAATGCTCAGTTCTCGATTGTAAAAGATGCGATTGATGAATATGAAAAAGAACACACAGATATTAAAATCGAAACTGAAATCTTAAACCCTGATCAGTACAGAGAAAAGCTTAAAGTTTTAGCTTCTTCTAATGAACTGCCTGATATTGGGATGACTTGGTCAGATGGTTTCATTCAGCCTTACGTTGAAGGCGACATGTTAGCGCCGCTAGACGATATCGTTGAAAACGACCCAGATCTTAAAGATGCATTTATCCCAGGTGTTAAGGAATCTTATGCAGTCGATGGAAAAACATATGGTCTTCCACTAGAGTTAAACATTTCTTACGTATTCTACAACAAAGAAATTTTCGAGAAATATAATCTTGAAGCTCCAAAGACTTTCTCAGAGTATAAAAATGTTGTTAAAACTTTAGCAGATAACGGCGTTGTTCCTGCAACTGTAGGTGCGAAAGACGGATGGCCGGCATCATTCTGGTTTATGTATCTAGCAGACCGTATCGGCGGATCTACTATTTTAACAGATGTGATCAAAGGTAAAGCAAAGATGGATGATCCTGCGATTGTAAAAGCAGCGGAAGAAGTACAAAACCTAGTTGATATGGGCGGATTCGTTAAAGGTGCAAGTGCATTATCTAACGACGATGCTAAAGGTTATTTCATGAACGAACAAGCAGCCATGTTCTTAACAGCTACTTGGGAATTACCAAACTACACAACAAGCCCTGATGTTACACAAGAATTTAAGGATAAGATTGGCTACTTCAAGTTCCCAACTTATGAAGGCGGAAAAGGTACAAGCATCAACAGCTATGTAGGCGGCCCTGGTGTTGGATTATTCGTAGCGAAAGATTCTAAAGTACAAGATGAAGCTAAAGATTTCGTTGGATTCCTCGTTAAGAGATGGGGAGAAAAATCAGTTACAGATGCTGGTGTCATTCCTGCAACGAAAGTAGACACATCTAGCATGGATCTTGCTCCAATGTACATTGAAATCTTAAAGGATTTGGGCGAAGCATCTAACGTTACAACATACTTTGATACTCAGTCCAGCCCGGCTGTATCTGAATTACACCATGATTTAGTAACGGCTCTATTTGGAAAACAAGTGACTCCTGAAGATTTTGTGAAACAACATAAGGATGAACTTGCTGAAGAGCAAAAGTAAAACGGCTAATTAAATCTAGTGTAGAGGGCATACAGGTTATGCCCTCTATGTTTTATAAAATATTGATGTCTAGCTTCAGCGCCTAGCGGCTCGGGGTCATAAGCCAAGCCATCAAGAAGGCTAAAAAGCAGCCTTCTCGCCAGCTTGTCTTATACCTGTCGCCCCTGAACAAGGCGCTTCCGCTTTTCGATGAAGGGAGTATTAATATGAAAAGTGTAATGTCAAACAAGTGGGTTATCAGCCTTTACGTACTTCCATCGTTAATTCTTATTCTCCTATTAATTTATATCCCAATTGTCTTAACTGGTTATTATGGGTTAATGGACTGGAACGGCATCGGCAAAATGAAATTTATCGGTTTTGAGAACTACATAGAGTTAGTCCAGGACAAAAAGTTTTGGCAAAGTACATGGCATTCCCTGTTACTTGGTATTTTTTCAACCTTGAGTTTGGTTGGTTATTTAATTTTATCTTTGATCTTGGCTAGTAAAATTAAAGGAGCCAATTTTTTAAGAAAAATCTACCTAATCCCGATGCTATTGTCCTCCGTTGCGATTGGCCAGCTTTGGGCGAAGATTTTTGACCCAACGAACGGTATGCTTAATAGATTGCTAGTGTTGGTCGGCGTTGAAAATCCTCCGCTTTGGTTAGCTGATTCCAAAATTGTATTATTTGCCCTTTTCTTTCCAATTGTTTGGCAATATGCGGGATTCTACATCATTATCTTCTACGCAGCGTTAAAAAATGTTCCGGAAGAACTGATTGAAGCAGCGAAAATTGATGGAGCAACGCCGATTCAAATTGCGTACAAAATTAAGGTTCCTCTGATTGCAGGTGTCATTAAAGTCATGGTCATCCTAGCCATCGTCGGCTCATTAAAGTACTTTGACTTGATTTTCGTGCTAACTGGCGGCGGACCTAACGGTGCGAGTGAGGTTATGGCATCTTATATGTATACAGAAGCATTCAGTAAATATAACTTCGGTTACGGAAGTGCCATTGGATTCGGTCTATTAATCATCTGTCTTGTGGCGACGTGGTTAATTCAAAAATTACTTTCTACAAAAGATGTTGACTATTAAAAAGGGGAGTGAAAAGGATGAGTAAGGTTGCAGTTGAAACACAATCAACGACCCTATCAGCTTCTTATAAAACGAGCAAGCCACTAGGAAACAGAATAGGATACGGAATTCTGTACTTTGTCCTGGGAGTTATTGCGATTATACAAGTTTACCCGTTAATTTGGTTATTCCTATTTTCCTTAAAGACCAATCAAGAGGTCTTTGGGATGTCCCCGTTTGCGCTTCCACAAGATCCTCAATGGGGCAACTATACTAAGGCTTGGACAGCAGGTCACATCGATGTTTACTTCTTTAATAGTGTGTTGTACACCGTCGCGGCTGTTGTACTTACTGTTATCCTTGCCAGCTTTGTAACGTTTGCAATCACTAGAATGTATTGGAAATGGAGCGGGCTTGTTCTTGGTTTGTTTATGGCGGGATATATGATTCCACTTCATTCAACCTTAATTCCATTATTCAATTTCTTTAAAACGGCAAATCTGATTGATAATCCACTTTCGGTTATATTATCGTATGTAGCATTTAACTTGCCGATTACGATTATGATTCTAACTGGATTTTACAAAACCATTCCACGGGAGATTGAAGAAGCGGCGGTTGTGGATGGCTGTTCTATCCACCGGATCTTCTTCCAAATCACACTGCCAATGACAGTACCAGTACTTTCAACCACTGTGATCATTAACATGATTTATAACTGGAACGAATTTGTATTCGTTAACACGTTCTTAAGCTCAGATAAATGGAAAACGATTACGGTTGGAGTTAACAACTTCGTAGGACAGTATTTGACTGACTGGGGCGCTATCGGTGCTACTTTGATGATTAGTATTATCCCGGTATTGATTGCATACTTCGTACTAAGTGACCGGATTGTTGAAGGGATTGCGGCAGGATCTGTAAAAGGTTAATAATCTTCAGGCGTGAATTTACAATAAATTCACGCCTTATTTATTGTTGAAAAGTTAACGGTCTTAAAGGTCGATCTATGTAAAAATGTCTATTCAAAAAAGGGGAATCCACTGATTGACTCCCAAGTTGTTATTATCAGTAGATAAGGGTAGCCAATAGCGCTGATAGGCTACCTAATTTGTTTTTATCAGTTAATTACGGTAACCAATGAGGCTGAAAGGCTTAACAGAATGTTCTTTGTTGTATAATCAATAGCCAACATTAAAATTTACTTTGACAATTGGATATATTAGTTCTGATGCACCTAAAAATGGAATTGGTAGAACATAAAAAAACAGCTCCTCAATCGAGAGGAGCTGTTTTTGCTAGATTACTATTCTTTTAGTCCATAATAGCATGATAAGCTGGTTTTACGTTGTATTCTGTATCAAATACAAATGGTGCGTCTACTCCAACACCGTTATTGTATTGTTCTGCACGGTCGTTTAACCATGTATGGTTATCTGCAATACCCCAGAAGGTTACATTGCTGATTTTATCGCCTAATCTCTCATATAATTCGAATAATTGATTGTATCTGACTGCTTGTCTTTCGAACTCACTATCAGGAATAGCATCATAAGTAGGGTAAGCTGGTCTTGGCGGCCAACCGTAAAGGCTTACGTCCAGCTCTGTTATTTGGTTATCTAAACCAAGGCCGGCAAACATGTTGATGGATTGTTCAATATCTGCAATTGAAGGCCAGCCGATTTGGATGTGAGCCTGATGTCCGACACCATCAATTGGTACACCCTGATCTAGTAAATCTTTTACAAGATTATATAAGTTTGTTCTTTTTGGTTCTACTTCTGTATTGTAGTCATTGATATAAAGCTTGGCATCTTTGGCGGCATATCTTCTATCAGTCTCAAAAGCTACTTTAATATACTCGTCGCCAGTGATTTTGTACCAAGCAGATTCACGTAAGCCTCTGTCATTTTGAGGTGAATCATCGATTACCTCATTTACAACATCCCAAGATTTTATATCATTTTTATATCGTTTAACAACCGTTTTAATATGGGTTTCTAAGCGCTTTAATAAAAGCTTTTTATTTTTCTCACGCTGTTGTAGGTCTGTTTCATTTACCATTGGATTGCCTTCTTCATCAAGGAAGAACCACTCTGGTACCTGACTGTGCCAAATAAGGGTGTGGCCTCGTAGGTCCATCCCATTCTCTTTCGCAAACTTAACAAGTTTATCAGCCTCGGTAAAGTTAAATTTACCTTCCTCTGGCTGAATATTAATTGGCTTCATGACATTCTCAGCTACGATGCTATTATAATGGCGTTTTAATACTGCTGCATTCGTACCTTCTAATTGATAGGGTTCAACGGCAGCGCCGATAGAAAAGGATTTTTTATATCTTTCAGCGATTGATGGAACAGATAATGCACTAGAGGACTGATCACTTGAAGTTTCAGCTGCTGCTGAATTGATTCCTGCAGGTAATAATAAGGCTAAAGCTAATCCAGTAATGATGGGTTTACGCAATACTTTTAGCATATATTGATTCTCCTTTATTTAAGTTTTGGGGATAAAATAGGAAGGACTTTTTAAAACTTTTACCCTAAACCTCCTTTTTTGTTTTTATGACAGGGTGTACGTAAGGGCTTTCAATTTGTTTGAACTTATGTAGCTGCAGTCCTGTCTTGATTTCATTATACTACTTCTAACTTAGTTTATCTATTGGATAAACTAAGTTTTTTGTAATTTTCTAAAAATAGTAAAAAGGTACTATATAGGTAATAATCGGGGAATTCATATGGGGGAGAAGGTTTTTTTAAACCAAGAAGGGTTTAGATCTTGGCCGGCTATATTTAGCAGCATTTGAATATAATGAGTAAATTGAAGAGACGATTTTTTAAAAGAAGGTGTTAATCATAACCAGCAACCAGGAAGTTACAGAAGTCCTCTCGAGTATTGACCATAGTCTAGCCAAACAGTGGCTGGCCAATGACATAATCAAAAAGAATCTCGCCATTAGTTACGATTATTGGCTAGAGGATACCGGCATTCCCATGACATTAAGAGAGTATGTATTACAATATCTGGATCATGCAGAATACCTTGGCGGGATATTTTCCCCTGATTCAGAAATAGATGAAATGGACTGCTAGGTACCTGTCACGCACCGAAGTTTGTCGAAACAAAATGGACCCTGAATCGGGTCCATTTTGTTTGAGTTTACATTATAGATTGAGTTGGTTTATATCTTCTTCTTTGATTTTTCCGTTTAGGACTTTTAGGACTTGGTGTTCTTTTTCTTTTTTGATTACAAAGAAGCCGTTGGGGAAGTCGGATGACGTGGTTTTATAGAAGATTCCTTTTTGTAAAGCTTGTTTGTCATCGTTTGTAAAGGAGATGTGGAATTCGTCATTTTCTTTGATTATGTCTGCTGGGATTCCCCGCTGATATTCCTCACCGTTTTCGTCGTCGCGCGAAACTTCTACGATGTGAATGTCTATACCCTCCAGTTTAGCGAGAAGACTGTTGATTAGGGATTCTTTTAATGCGAGTTCAAGTTTGTTTTGAGTGACTTGACCTATCACGATCTGAGTAGCTTGATTTGTTTCAGCAAACTTGGCAATATGGTGGGAAACCTTTTTGAAGCTGGAAGGTTCCGAGATTATTTGCACCTCATACTTTTCTTCCAGTTTTTCAAACATGAGCTTCATCTGTAGTTGATTAAAATCAAGTTCATCATAGGGTTCGCTTAAAACGTTTAATATTAAACATTCACCTTGAAACGCATTAGCTAAGAGCTTTCCTCTTTGTATCAGTTTTTCAGCATGATTGGGATTGCTGATACATACTACGATTTTCTCCATAAGAATTATCACCGCCTCTATTATTGTGGATTGTTTTATATCCATATTCTGGTTTGTCCCTTTTAATGTATTCTATATCCGAACGGCAGGTAACCTCAAACGTGAAATCTGTTTTTACAAAAACTTGACTGGAGATGAAGGACAAAACGTTTGGGGATTGAGATTGAAATGTCCTTCATGAGTGGTATGAAGGACAAAACGTTAGGTGATTGAGATTGAAATGTCCTTCATGAGTGGTATGAAGGACAAAACGTTAGGTGATTGAGATTGAAATGTCCTTCATGAGTGGTATGAAGGCCAAAACGATGGGAGCTTGAGATCGAAATGTCCTTCATGAGTGGTATGAAGGACAAAACGTAGGAAGAGTAAGTTCAAAATGTCCTTCATGAAGCGGATAAAGGACAAAATGTAGGAAGAGTGGGACCCAAATGTCCTTCATGAGTGGTATGACGGACAAAACGATGGGAGCTTGAGATTGAAATGTCCTTCATGAGTGGTATGAAGGACAAAACGTAGGAAGAGTGAGTTCAAAATGTCCCTCATGAAGCGGATGAAGGACAAAACGTAGGAAGAGTGAGATCGAAATGTCCTTCATGAGTGGTATGAAGGACAAAACGTTAGGTGATTGAAAGCGAAATGTCCTTCATGAGTGGTATGAAGGACAAAACGATGGGGGATTAAGATTGAAATGTCCTTCATGAGTGGTATGAAGGACAAAAGTTGGAAGAGTGAGATCAAAATATCCTTCATGAGTGGTATGAAGGCCAAAACGCTGGGAGCTTGAGATTGAAATGTCCTTCATGAGTGATATGTAGGACAAAACACTGGGAGCTTGAGATTGAAATGTCCTTCATGAGTGGTATGAAGGACAAAAGTTGGAAGAGTGAGATCAAAATATCCTTCATGAGGTTTATACGAAAAGGTCTCGACAATATTTCTACTCTAAATTCCTTTATATCCTTTATTCTTAAGGCTTTTCTGGGTTTCTAATCAAACGTTTAGTTAACAAATCCATTGTTTGGTGCTGTCAACTAATGTAAAAAGGTAGTTTATATTGTTGTTTTTGAAAAACTTGTTTGGAAATTAGATTATTTCCTCGACAATATTTTCTCTTGAAATGAGGGAAAAGTTCGTTTTTCCAAAGGGTTTATCAAAGATTTAATTAAACGTTTGATTGGCAGTTTAGCTTAGCAAATCTAGTAGATTAATGCCTAATTACAGGGAGTGAAACCAATAGGTATTTATTCCTAAGTGGCCAAATATAATAATTTGATGCTGAATGTTGAATGAAAAGGGGGAGTGCCTTATTAAACCTCAAGTTAGGATTGAAGAGTCCAATCGATTTGCGCTAGTAGCTAAAAATTTAGGCATTGGTTTTATTGCTTCGCTTGTCACGGGAATCATAACAGGTTTATTACTGCGCCTTATCATGAAGATTATTGCTATTTTCTATCCAGAGTTCGCCAGCGGATTTACGTTTGGAGGGACATTTATGTTAGTGGTGCTTGGTATTGGGTTTTCAATGGCAAGCAGTATTATTTATGTGTTCATTCACCGTTATTTACCGAAAGGGTGGGGATGGAATGGTCTTATTTATGGTTTTATTAATCTAGTTATCCTCGGGATTCCGCTCTTTTTATCAAATCCGAACAATGAGTTGTTTGGACCTCAAGCCCAGTTAGGAATCACCTTGTTTTCGCTTCTTTTCTTGGCGGGGGGTATACTCTTGGCTATGTTCGTCCGCTCTGTAACGAATTGGGTCGACCACTCCCAGAGCAGAGTCAAATACACATACATTGCCTTTGGGCTCCTCATCATACCTGCGGTTGCCATGGCAGGCGGTATTGTCTATGAGATGATTTATGAACTCATACCAGCAATTAGGTTGAATTGGTAATGTGGAATTAATTAAAAAAGGATCAACCGATTTTGTTACGGTTGATCCTTTTATGTTATTCTCCATCGCTATCAGCTTCATCATCTTTATTGTTATCCTCAAGGCCATCTGTTTCTCCAATAGGGAAGACATAGCCGCAGCTGGAACAAACACCGCTTGATCCTGGATTTACAGAACCACACTTCGGACAAGGTCTCCGATTTCGAAAAGTAACCCTCGTTAATATGGCTATAATACCGATCAGCACTAAAGCTCCTAAAAAGAATCCCATTTAATACCTCCACAAGAGAATATAGTCCATTTTATCATACAACTTATATTCCAAAAGGACTCTAATACAAAAACAACCTTCGTCGGTATTATCGTTTACTCTTACGATATCCGGCCTTTTGGGCCTCTTCCTCTGTACAGAACATCTCTTCCGGCTTTGTTACATCATAAAATTGTTGATCCGGCATATGATAAATCTTTTCTCCCCGGCTATTGATATTGCCTTTAATCGTACACTCACCTGTTGTAATGGAACCAGGAGACGGTGTTTCGGCCGTTTCCTCCTCAAAGCCTTGATCCGATGCGTAGTTTTCAATGGACCAGATCCCAATTTCTTTTGCCTGCGCCTGTTTTTGGACATTGTAAAATTGGTCGACATAGCGGGTATTGGGAGCGTATATATAGGCTACCCGGGCTAACCCTTTTTCGAGCAGCAGTTCATTAAACATTTTACCATCCACATACAAATAGCAAAGCAAGCGGCCATACTTATCACGCTCACTCACATCAATTTCAATTTCGACTTGTTTGCCCGGTGTTAATGTTTCTTTAGCTAAAGCAGAGGCTTCGGGGCCAAAGGGCTGCACAGGCTTTGATGGGTGAACCGTTTCAGGAGTATCCACCAGCAGCAGCCGAACGGTTTCTTCTTTCCCATTCAGATTTATATTTACCGTGTCTCCGTCGACTACCCTTATAATCGTGGCAGGTAATACCTTGCCCCTAGGAAAACCGGGATAGTACTCATTTTCAGCCGTTTTAACGGGCTCTTTGGGAGTCTCCAATTCCGGTTCAACGGGGTCTGCTTCCTGTTTTTGTGGACGCTCTTCCGTTGCTTGTTCAGCAGGTGTTTCTGTCACAGTCTTAGGCGCACTCTCTTCAGTAGTTGAACATGCCGTTATGAGGCCTGCCAGCAAAATAAAAAGGATAAAAAAACGGGCTATTTTCAATGTTGTATACTCCTTCCAAACCATTCATTATCTGTAGTTATTTCGCCAATTAGTTCTATATCCTGGTTCGGGTTTTATTTTACCACATCATATCTTAGGCTACCGAAACGGCAACAATATCATAATCAAACGGGTGATATCTCGTTATAATCGAGTACATTAAGAAAAGCTGCCTAAAGTGGCAGCTTTCCATAGCTGGAATTATATCTAATAAAATCTATGTCTTCTTCTTCTAAAACGTCTTCTTCCGTCAATATCGATCACAATAATAAAGGGGAAAAATCGTCTTCTTCTAAAAAAACGATCTCTTCGATCAAAAAATGGCATCTGACTCATTCTCCTTTTTCAGAGCTTTATGGCTTAGCTATCAGGGAATTTTATTAGAATGCAGCAAGTACGATAATCAACAAGATGAACAATACAACAATCAATACAAAAGTATCTCCACCATAACCACCGCCGTAGCCGTAACCGCCGTTGTACCAACCCATAACTATTCACCACCTTCTGGTAACTTTCGAAGAAAAAACACTTCGGTTATGTAATTTATTCCTGCAGACATGGTTTGCTTGGACAATCATCCATGTGTTTTAGTTTCTAAAAATAAAAAGGCACATGCAATCAGATGCATTTTTAATCCATCGTTTGGTTGAAGGCTAATCTGAAGAATATTGTCGCCGTTTCTCTTTTTAATAGAAATAAAAAAGAATCCGGCAAGATGCCGGATCAAAGAGAAAATATTAAAAGGGGGGTTATGAAAAAGCATGTTTTCCATGTATTTATACTACCCTTAAATCGTTACAAAACTATTAATAAATAGTTAAAAGATTTAATAAATAAGGTGCCTGTCACGTCACCACCCTGGTTTTGTTGAATCCACTATTTTCCTAGTTTTTTTCTATAGGAGTTTAGTAGATAATAGGGGTTAATCATAAATTTTCTTTTTAATCAGAAGATTTGTTGTTGGTTTATAGGACTGAAGTACAAATTTGGAGGCTGTTATGAAGGGGTTTTTACGTTTTTTCGCTTATGTCATCATGATTCTACTACTACTAGCAGCATGTAATCGAAACCAAATAAATGAAACCGCAGTCAGTCAAGAGAAGATAAAGTTAGAGTTTTTCACTCCAAAAACCGAGACTGAAGAAATCTTTAATGAGCTCATTGAAGATTTTGAGGAACAAAACCCTGCGATTGATGTGACGCAGGTCATTGTCCCCGAGGGGATGAGGGTGTTAAAAACAAGGATTGCAAGAGGTGATACACCGGATATTTTTATCACTTATCCAATTGAGCAGGATTATGTCATCCGGGCGGAAAAAGGTTATCTGCTAGATTTAACGGACGAACTTTTTCTGAACAATATCCTAGCTAACATCCAAACTAGGTATGAAGTGGATGACAAGATGTATGGCGTGGCTTTAACCCAAAATGCTGTCGGTGTACTTTATAATAAAGATCATTTTCAAGAATTAAATTTAACGATACCAGATACCTGGGATGAGTTTGTGGATGTTATGAAAACGTTAAAAGATGCGGGTAAAACTCCGGTGTTAATGCCAAATAAGGAGGCCAATCAAACGAGTATCTTTAATTTGAACCTGGTAGCGAATGCATTCGACAGTCATTATTGGGAACAAGAGGACCTTTCGATTAAAGAAGATCCTATATGGCGGGATATTTCAGAAAAGATGCTCACGGTCCTTTCCTATACCCAGCCTAATTCTTTTGAGGATGATTATTATGAAGTAAACCGTAAGTTTGCCCATGGGGAAGGGTCGATGTACATCATGGGTACTTGGTCTTTGCCGTGGATTGAAAAAAACAATCCCAATTTAAATTATGGTATTTTTCCGTTCCCAGCGACCAGCCAATCGGAAAAGAATCATGTTTTGGGTGGAGTGGATATTGGACTGGCAATTTCTGCTGATACCGATTATCCAGTAGAGGCGAAGAAGTTTGTGGAGTTTTTAACACAAAAAGAAAATGCCCAAAAGCTTTCAGACTTTGAAGGGTCTTTAAGTACTGTAAAAGGCGTTCAAATTAACCGGGAAGAACTAAAATTGCTTAATGCTAGAATCAAAGAGGGTAAGACGGTGAATTGGCCTAACCATTATTGGGCAGGCGGTACAGCTGCCGAAGCGGATTTCCGCAGATATACCTTGCAGTTTTATTTTGATAAAAACATCGATGCTTATCTGAATAACCTCGAGCAGATGTTCAATCAGTTCTATGATGCTAACTAGAAGGTGCCGATTATGCTGAGATTTCAACATAAAATGATCATCGCTTTTTTACTATTTATCTTATTGCCTATTATCCTATTAGGGTTTATATCTTACAAAATTTCATCCGCAACCCTTCAGCAGAAAATCAGCAGTCAAACGGTTCAAACATTAAAAGCAATCGACCAAAATGTTGTCGCTTCTGTCTCTCAAGTCAATACATTCTCTGATTATGTTCTTTCATCTAGTGAAATTCAAACCTTTCTGGATATCGATACGGGAGAAACAAAATCACTATATGACTTTTACCATAATCAGCAGGCCATTGCTGGGATTATGCATGGGAATTCAGAGATTGATGATTTTATCCTCTATAGTAATAGTGGGAATGTTATTCATTTGAAAAATAATCAGGTTCCGGCATTTGATACTTTCCACTCGAGCTTATTTTATCAACAAATTTCACAAGAAAAAGGCCGGCCCGTATGGTTAGCTCCTTCGGAAAATCATCTATTTCATCAAGAAAATAGATATTTATTAACACTTGGCAGAGCTATAAAGGATATTAATACGCTTAATGATATCGGGTATTTGGTGATGAATATCAAACTGGATCTTTTTGATGAGATTTTTAAAGATATCGAAGAAGACCAATCCTATGGGCTCCTAGTAGACCAAGATGGGAAAATCTTATATTCATTAAATCGGGAGTTAATCGGTAAAAAATTAACGATTGACGGTTTTTCGGAAATTCAATCAGAGGGAATGGGTTATCTCATTGATACTTGGCGTGATGAGAAAAGTCTCATTACGTATATGCCTTCCAGTTTTAATACCGGAACCGATTCCCCGTTACTATTAATTTCCGTTAAACCTTGGAGCACTATCGTAAGTGATATCGCTCATATCCGAAATACAACGTTGGTCATTGTTGCTTTTGCCATATTGCTTGCAGCTTTCTTTAATTTATTCTACTTAAAGCGGATTTCACTTTTTATCCAAGACCTTTTAAATCATATGAAATTAGCCGGTAAGGGTATCCTTAATCATCAAATGACCAGCCACAAACTGAAAGAATTAGGGACTATTTCACAAGGTTATAACAATATGACTGACCGAATTCAACGGTTGCTGCTGGAAGTGGAAACGGAACAGGAGCGCAAAAGGGAAGCACAATTTAAAGTATTACAGCAGCAAATCAATCCTCATTTTTTATATAATACGCTGGAGTCGATCAATGCCCTTGCTGCCCTAAACGGTCAAAAAGATATCAGCCGGATGACGATAAACCTTGGGAAGCTGCTGCGGATCAGTATTAATGGCGCCTTTGAAGTTCTGGTTAAAGATGAGATCCGTCATGTGATCAGTTACTTAGAAATTCAGAAAATCCGTTATGATAACCGTTTTTCCTACGAGGTGGAAGTAGAGGAGGAGCTGCAAAGTCATTTTGTACTAAAACTCATTCTTCAACCGTTGGTGGAAAATATTTTAATCCATGCCTTTGGACAGAATGATATAGGTGTCATCAAAATTAGAGGGACCCTATCAAAAGGGCAGGGCCAGTTTTGGATAGAAGACAATGGGAAGGGTTTTAACCATCAGGCCTTGTTGAAGTTGAGTAGTTCGGAAACAACACCTCAAGGTAGTGGTGGACATGGTATTCGCAATGTCCAGGAACGGTTACGTCTTTACTATGGTGAAAAGTATGGGTTAATGGTTTGTTCTGATGGAAAAAACGGCACGATGATAAAAATTACATTTCCGATTAAAGGTGATAATGATGTGCTATAAAGTGATAATTGCAGATGATGAACCTCTGATTTTACGAAACCTTACTCAAATTATTGATTGGGAAGCTTTAGATTGTGAGATTATTGGTACCTCACAGAATGGACAGGAAGCATTAGAACTTTTAGAACAGGAACATGTGGATTTAGTTTTAACTGATATCTCGATGCCTGGGATGACTGGGATTGAATTATTAAAAAAGATTAACCATTTAGCTCACAAACCAATCGTGATTTTAATAAGCGGATATGATGAATTTGAATATGCCAAAGAAGCCATCAAAAATAATGCGCTTGATTATATTTTGAAGCCGATTGATTATGATGAATTAGAAGATTGTATTAACCGGGCCATCAGCCGACTAAAAGATCAAAAAATGAAAGAATTTGAGTATGAAAAGTTTCTCATTTATGAATTGATGACAAGAGAGAAGATCAACCCTGAAGCGAAAAATAAGATGCTGCCTTATGTTGCGGTCGCTGTGAAAACCCAGGAGCTCAATATAGAATCTATTATTCAGAAAGTATATGATTACGTATTAAAAGGGAAGGCGAAGCCATACGTTTATAAAATGACTAACGAGGGTGTCATGGTCGTGCTAGAATTCCCTGACCATGTACCGGATGGCAGTGTTGAAGGATTTGCCCGGCAGATAGTTGATCATGTCGAGCAAAAATGCGTAGTGGGAATTGGTAAGCAGGTTGATTGTTTATTTGATATTCGGCAATCCGTTGAAGATGCAACAGAGTTACTCAAGTTTGGTGCATTCACAAAGAGTCAAATTATTACGGCAGAGAGTATAAAAGGGGAATATAAACCAAAACAAACGACCGCTGACTTGATGAATGAAGCGCTCGATTATATTAAAAACCATTTTGAAAAAGATTTGGGTATAGAGCAAGTGGCTGAGCAGGTTGGGTTAAGTGTAAGTTATTTTAGTAATCTATTTAAACAAATGACCGGGTTAACTTTTCTCGAATATTTAACGAATGTTAGAGTGGATCATGCTTGTTTATTGTTGGAGAACCTTGATTTAAAAACTTATGAAATAGCGGAGAAAGTGGGCTATACGGACCAAAGGTATTTTAGCCAGGTTTTTAAAAAGAAAATGAAGAAAACACCGAGTGAATACCGGAAAATGTTTAAAAATTAGTAAGTGTCGCACCTAATAATACCGGAAGGCGTGAATTCAAATACGAATTCACGCCTTATTGTTGTAATAGCGTTTTTAAGAGATAGGGCTGTCAAAATACTTTCATTAAGTGGTTCAAGATAGCCAATTGGCCTGCTTGACGACCGAAAAAGGATAGGGTCGTAGATTACGGTAGCCAATAGGCTTTCTTGGCGACCGAAAAAGGATAGGGTCGTAGATTACGGTAGCCAACGGTCTCTCTTGGCGACCGAAAAAGGATAGGGTCGTAGATTACGGTAGCCAATAGGCTTTCTTGACGACCGAACTAGAATTATTCTGTTGATTAGAGTAGCCAATAGGCCATCTTGACGACCGAACTAGAATTATTCTGTAGATTACAGTAGCCAATAGGATTTCTTGACGACCGAACTAGAATTATTCTGTTGATTAGAGTAGCCAATAGGCCATCTTGACGACCGAACTAGAATTATTCTGTAGATTACAGTAGCCAATAGGATTTCTTGACGACCGAACTAGAATTATTCTGTTGATTAAAATAGCCAATAGGCCTTCTTGACGACCGAAAAAGATTTATTCTGTAGATTACAGTAGCCAATACTAAACTAATATGAATATTACTCTACTTAATTCCCCTGATAACCAATTACAGGGTTGTTCTGTTGTTTGAAAATAGTAAAAATTTAAACATCGATAAGAAGAATACCACATTTTGAAAACGCTTTTACTGCTTTATGCTATTTATATGAAAGCGGTTAAAAACAAAAAAGAAAAGAGGAGAAGGGAATGAAAAAGCTTTTCGCAGTAGGTTTGTCTTTGGTTTTACTATTAGGAATTTTAAGCGCATGCGGCGGCAGTGACGAAGCTTCAAAGAGTGATAGCGGCGCTGTGAAATTATCGTTGTGGCATCCGGAAGGGGATACTTCCGACACGTATAAAGAGATCATTAAAGAATTCAATAAAGAACACACAGGAAAAATTGAAGCAGAAATTACCTTTATTCCAAGAGGAAACAAGTACGCCTATGAAGATAAGATTTCAGCGGCTGCTACTAGTGACACCTTGCCGGATTTAGTCGCAATGGACGGTCCTAACGTAGCGAACTATGCAGATGCTGGGATTATCCAGCCAATTGATGGATTAGTTGAAAATCAAGAGGATTTCGTCGAATCAATCATTACTCAAGGTACTTATGATGGAAAACTTTACACAGTTGGAGCAACTGAATCCACTGTTGCATTGTTTTATAACGTGAAAATGCTGCAAGACGCAGGAATTACACCTCCGACAACCCGTGAAGAAGCTTGGACATGGGATCAGTTCTATGAAGCTGCTAAAAAATTAACGGACAAAAAGAAGGGTGTTTACGGTGTTAACTGGACATTAGACTACGGTGAATGGATTATCTATTTCACAGGTCCGGCTGTATGGAGTAACGGCGGAAGCTTTATTGCAGAAGACGGTTCAAAGGCGGATGGATTTGTGAATGGTCCAAAAGCGGTGGAAGCATTAGAATACCTTCAAAAGTTTACGGAAGAAGGGCTAGTAAACTTACAGCCTACTCCAACAGAATTTGAAGACGGAAAAGCAGCGATGATGCTGATGGGTTCATGGGAATGGAGAAAGTTACAGGATTATCCTGATACAGAGTGGGGAATTACGTATTATCCAAAAAGCAACGATGGCGAACAAGTATCACCATCTGGTGACTGGAACTGGGGTATCTCTACAGACACGAAGAACAAAGAAGAAGCTGCTACTCTTCTAAACTATATTATGAACAAAGACAATGTTAAAAAGTTAGCTACAGCAGATAATAAGCCGGCAGCGCGTATGTCATCATTTGAAGAAATGACAGAGTGGAACGAAGCACCTCTTAATATCTTAAAAGATCAAGTGTTAAATACAGCACACCCTAGACCAGCGACAACATCTTATCCAGTGTTATCAACAAAGTATGGTCAGGCTGTGCAAAATATCTTCCTAGGCAGTGACGTTCAGGAAGAGTTAGATAAGGTAGCAAAAGAAGTTGACGAAGATATCAAACG
The DNA here is from genome assembly GCF_946151075.1 of Neobacillus sp. Marseille-Q6967. Taxonomy (GTDB): domain Bacteria; phylum Bacillota; class Bacilli; order Bacillales; family Cytobacillaceae; genus Neobacillus. The sequence goes on from NZ_CAMGZB010000001.1 coordinate 1,534,997, forward strand.
TAAAAAGTAAAATTCGATAAAGGCAATCATCTTTGATTGCCTTTTTTGATACATCAACAAGGTGGTGGGTAAAGTGGAAGTCGTAACATCGATAAGGAAGATGGCACAGAAAAGAGAAATGACGTATAAAAGCCAGCAAAAGTTACTGGGAGTATTATTTTCCCTGCCGGCCTTAGCTCTCATGTTTACTTTTTTAATTTTACCAGTAATCTTGGCGTTCGTTTACAGTCTTATGAACTACAACATGTTAAATCCGGATGCTAAGACCTTTACTGGTTTGGATAATTATGTAAGGCTGTTTCAGGATAAAATTTTCTTCACAGCCTTAAAGAACACCATGTATTTTACCGTTTTGGTTGTTCCGCTTCAGTGCGGGGTGGCCCTATTGTTGGCGATTCTTGTTAACAAAAAGGTGAAAGCTGCTTCCTTGGGCAGGGTGTTTTTCTTTAGCCCCGTAGTTACGTCCATGGTGGTTGTGGCGATTTTATGGACCTTTTTATACAACGTTGAAAATGGATTAATCAACCATGTATTGAACTTTTTCGGCTTTGAAAACCAGCCATTCCTGTTAAGTCCGGATCAGGCAATGAACTCAATCATCTTTATGTCTATTTGGCAGGCGGCAGGGTTTCAAATGATGATCTTTTTAGCAGGATTAAAAGACGTACCGGAAGAGCTATACGAAGCGGCCGAAATAGACGGGGCGAATGTATGGCAGAAGTTTCGAAATGTAACCCTGCCGTCGATTCAGCACGTAACAGGATTTGTACTGATTATTACTACTATACAGGCATTCCGATTGTTTATTCAGCCATATGTGATGACAAACGGCGGACCAAGTGATTCTACCAAAACGCTCGTATTTATGCTTTACGAAAATGGCTTCCAATTCCGTGACGTTGGTTACTCTTCTGCTATTGCCGTCGTGTTTTTTCTAGTGGTAATTTTATCGTCATTGATTTTGAAGAAAGTATTAAGACAATAAAGGGGTGGGTTCATCATGACAAACCGTACGAAAAAACGTCTTGGAAAAATCGGAATTACGCTTAGCATTCTCATTCTTGGGTTTCTATTTATCTCTCCGCTCCTTTGGATGATCATTGCCTCGATTAAACCGGAGACATTGATTTTTAAAGATATGGGATTTGAAGCGTTTATTCCGAAAGAAACAACCTTTGATAATTACGCAAAAATTCTATTCTCGGAAAATATTAATTTCTTTCATTATATGGGGAACAGCTTATTTACTGTTGGGATGATTGTTTTAATAGGGACAGTTGTAAACTCTATTTGTGCATATGCCCTTGTTAAATTAAAGTTTCCTGGCAGCGATTTTATTCTGATTGTCATTATAGCTCTTTATGTTGTTCCGTTTGAGAGTGTACTCATTCCGTTATACATTGTGGTTAACAATTTTGGGTGGATTAATGAGTATCCGGCGTTAATTGTTCCATTCATCGCAAGCGCATTTAATATCTTCTTATTTAGACAATTTTTCATGGGATTCCCGAAGGAACTTGAAGAAGCAGCACAAATTGATGGTGCAACACCTTGGCAGACTTTTATCAGGATTGTTGTACCGAATTCCAAGCCGGTGTTTGCCACAGCAGCCATTTTAACGTTTGTTACCCATTGGAGTGACTTTATGTGGCCGTTAATTGTCGCGACAGATCAGTCGATTCAAACGGTTCAAATCGGAATTCAGTACCTGTTTACCGATAATAACATTCAGTATGGTCAAATCATGGCCGCACTTACTTTAACCACCATTCCGGTTATTTTGATTTTCTTATTTTTCCAGCGTTATTATGTCCAAGGGATCACTTCTAGTGGTGTAAAAGGATAATGAAGGAGCAGGCGCATATGTACGATATTGTATCTTTAGGCGAATTACTAATCGATTTAATCCCCCATCAAGACTACACAGCGGATGCCCCTTCGTATGAAGCGAAAGTTGGAGGAGCACCGGTCAATGTATTATCGGGGTTAGCGAAGTGGGGCCATTCCACGGCGTATATTTCAAAGGTTGGTCATGACGCATTTGGTGCGTATTTATTGAAAGAGCTTAAAGCAAAAGGTATAAATGCTGACAACGTTTTAATTGAAAAAACTGCCCCAACAACAGTAGCGATTGTTTCCTTGGATGAAAATAGGGATCGGACATTTGATTTTATTCGTAATCCTGGGGCGGAGCAGCTTTTAACGAGAGAAGAGGTTCAGTATAGTCTGATTAGAGATGCTAAGGTATTCCACTTTGGCTCACTGTCATTGACGCATGAGCCTGCAAGAGAAGCGACTTTTGAAGCGTTAAAATATGCCAAAGAGAATGGTAAAATCATCAGTTTTGATCCGAATTATCGCCCGTTATTATGGGAGTCTGCTGAAGAGGCGAAAACGATGATGGTCGAAGGATTAAAATGGGCGCACATCGTGAAAATTTCCGATGAGGAAGTAGAGTTTATTACAGGTGAAAAGGATATTTTGAAGGCCTCGGAGTTTCTTGCTAAAGTCTACAGCATCCAATTGTTGTTTGTGACAAAAGGAAAAGACGGTGCTTTGGTGAAATGCAATGAGCACAGTTTTGAACAGCGTGGTTTTGAGGTAGAGCCGGTGGATACAACCGGTGCAGGAGACAGCTTTATGGCTTCCGTTCTTCACCAGTTTTTAGTGAAAAGTAAGAGGATTGAAGAGTTAACGGAAAGTGATTTAGGTGAAATGTTGGTGTTTGCAAATCGTGTTGCCAGCTTATCAACAACGAAAAAAGGCGGGTTCGGAATTGTACCTGTTTTAAATGAAGTAGAGGTGTTAGTGAATGTACGATGAGCAATTTCGGCCACAGGTTCATTTTAGTCCAAAAGAAAACTGGATGAATGACCCGAATGGATTGGTTTATTACAAGGGTGAGTACCATTTATTTTACCAGCATCATCCTCACAGCAAAATATGGGGGCCGATGCACTGGGGACACGCAGTAAGTAAGGATCTGCTGCATTGGGAGGAATTGCCGATTGCACTTTACCCGGATGAGTTAGGGCAGATTTTTTCAGGAAGTGCGGTGATTGATAAACATAACACCAGCGGATTCAAAACACGGGATGAAGATGTAATGGTTGCCATCTTTACCCATCATGGTGAAGATAATGAAAAGCAAAGTTTGGCTTATTCAAATGACAGGGGAAGAACGTGGACGAAATATGACGGCAACCCTGTTATTAGTAATCCAGGGATCAAGGATTTCCGCGATCCGAAAGTATTTTGGCATGAGGAATCTGAAAAGTGGATCATGTCGCTTGCATGCCAGGATCGGATTCGTTTTTATGAATCGCCTAATCTGATTGAGTGGGAGCTTCTTTCCGAGTTTGGCAGTGAATATGGTGCACATGGCGGTGTTTGGGAGTGCCCGGACTTAATTCAGTTAGAGGTTGAAGGAGAAAGTGAAAAGAAATGGGTGCTAATTGTCAGCATTAACCCGGGCGGGCCGAATGGGGGCTCTGTTGTACAATATTTCGTTGGTCACTTCGATGGGACCACATTTACGTGTGATGATACAAAGGATACGGTGAAATGGGCGGATCATGGCCGGGATTTTTATGCTGCCGTTACCTGGAGCAATCTGCCTGAACCGGTTTGGATTGGCTGGATGAGCAACTGGCAATACGCGAATCAAGTACCGACAGATCCGTTTCGAAGTGTAATGTCGATTCCAAGAAAATTGGGATTGCGGAGGGAGAATGGTGCATTAACATTGGTTCAGACTCCGATTGACCTTTCTGCTATATATAAGGGCAGCGTTGTTTCGAACGAAGAATTGACCGTAGTACCTGGACAGCCGGCTAGGATTGAGTTGAGTGATCTTCAAGCGGTTTTGGAAGCAAAAGTTGAGAAAAAAACGGCTTCTTCTTTTTCTATGGCTCTTAAAGGCGAAAATGAGCAGCTTCAGGTTGTGTTTGATCTTGTTGGGCAAGAAGTAAGAGTGGATAGAACCCATAGCGGAGAAGTTTCTTTTTCAGAGAAGTTTGCGAGCGTTGATACAATGCCATTAGTGGAAGTAAAGGACTTTAAAGTGATTTTAGACGGGACTTCAATAGAGTTGTTTGTAAATAACGGAAGCAGTGTGATGACAGAGTTATTCTATCCGTTAGAGTCAATCTATGTGTTGGAATTTTCAGCGGCTGATGGGGAAGTTATTTTGACAGATGTATCACTGCAATATCTAGCATCAACTTGGAAATAAGAAAGGATGACGTTTATGAATCCCTGGGATGGAAAAACCGCAGCATTCATGAGAACGGTAACGAATATTTTGATTTTAAATATCTTGTGGGTCATCTGTTCAATGCCACTGGTGACGATTGGGCCATCAACGGCGGCGATGATGGCAGTCATAAGAAAGTGGCATTTGTACCAGGACCATAGTGTATTTCGGAGCTTTATCAGTGAATATCGGACTTATCTCAAACAGGGATTTATCGTCGGAACTCCTTGGATAATTTTTGGATTTCTTTTAGTCATTGATGTAGTCTATTTTCTGCAAATCCCTAGCGGTGCGAAAGTGATCTTTATTGGGATAACTGCAATGGTCTTTTTGCTGTATATTATGACAAGTGCGTTTTTATTTCCGATTCTGGTACATTATCAATCTAGCGGGATTGACCTTATTAAACAGGCATTTACTTTTGCGTTTTTAGATGGAAAGACTTCTTTAGCAATTGTGCTAATGTGGGTCGGGGCAGGGATGGTGCTGTATTACGCTCCATTGATGATTTTCGTTATAATTGTACCTGTTTCCATGATATCGTTCCGATTCGCAATGGTCTCCTTTGGCAAAAAAGAAAATCTTCCGAAGGCGCAATCAACATATAACATATAGTATTTTGGAAAAAAGAGGGTGTCCAATCGGGGCACCTTTTTTGTGTCACTACTTAGTCCATAAAAAGTCTGTGCCTGTTTTTTTGTGTTTGATGAGGTTAGGGTGTGATTTGGCAAATAGACAATTGGTATTGGCGGATAGAAAGGTAAAAAAAGGCAGATAGACTGATAAAAATGGCACATAGAGAAATTTCATTGGTGCCAGTCACGCCGCGAGTTTGAGGCAGAGAAAAAGTAGTTAAGGGTATCGGCTCCTCCTTCGCCAAATACCATGATAGCCACGCATGCTATCCCCGCTACACCTATAGTAACTCTGTATTGTTAATAAGATATGTCTTATTTGTTATGGACTTGTAAAGGATTTATTAATTAATACTAAAGTGTTTTCAGAATTTGTATTTAGCGTACAAAAAATGTATATGCCAACATTCATTTTGAAAGCGGTTGCTAAACGAGGGCTGTGAAAGTAAAGTGAAGGGGTAAATGTTAAACATCTACATCAAGGGGGTTAAGTAATGAAGACAAAGATGAAGAAATCTTCTAAAGGGTGGGAGTTTTTCCAGGGTCTTGGTAAGACTTTTATGCTTCCTGTTGCCTTATTAGCTTTCATGGGTTTGCTTTTAGGTATTGGCAGTTCTTTTACAAGCCCAACGACTATTGAAAATTTACCGTTTTTAGATCATAACGTGATTCAAATTAGCTTGCGTTTTCTTTCCATGATTGGAGGATTTGCTTTTACGTATTTGCCGCTTTTATTTGCGGTTGCGATTCCACTAGGATTGGTTCGTTATGAAAAAGGTGTTGCCGCTTTTGCAGGTCTTATTGGTTATATCATGATGCATTTATCGATTAATTTTTATTTAACAGAAACCGATCAGTTGGCGGCTGCAGATGTTATGAGACAAGAAGGACAAGGGATGGTTCTTGGTATTCAAAGTCTCGAAATGGGAGTATTAGGCGGGATTATCGCTGGTATTCTTGTTTACTTGCTTCATCATAAGTTTCATACTATCAAATTGCCAAATGCTTTTGCCTTCTTTGGCGGGGTAAGATTTGTTCCGATCATTACCTCTATTGTCATGTCAGTAGTCGGTTTAGTGGTTCCGATGATTTGGCCCTTATTTACGATGATTATTAATGGAATTGGCATGATGATTAGCGGTGCTGGTGCGTTTGGACCATTCCTATTTGGTGCCGGAGAACGATTACTTCTTCCTTTTGGTTTACACCATATTTTAGTTGCAATGATTCGTTTTACAGAGGCAGGAGGAACCATGGTTGTAAACGGCGAGACCGTTTCCGGTGCGCTCAATATTTTCTATGCCCAGCTGAAAAGCGGGGAGCCGATTAGTGCATCTGCAACAGCTTTTCTTTCGCAAGGGAAAATGCCAACCTTTATGTTTGGTTTGCCAGCCGTTGCATTAGCCACTTACCACACAGCAAAACCAGAAAATCGTAAAAAAATTAAAGGACTTCTGATTTCTGGAGTTATTGCTACTTTTGTAACAGGGATTACAGAACCAATTGAGTTTTTATTCTTATTCCTTGCACCTGTCTTATATGGAATCCATGTTGTTTTAACAGGTCTTGGATTTATGATTATGGCACTTCTTAATGTAAAAATCGGTAATACCGATGGCGGGATTTTGGACTTCTTTATTTTTGGAATCCTCCAAGGGAACGATACAAAATGGTATTTGGTTTTAGTAGTGGGATTGATTTGGTTTGCTATTTATTATTCTGTCTTCCGGTATGCGATAGTCAAATTTAACTTAAAGACTCCTGGAAGGGAAGATCATGCTGAACCTGAAGTAGCCAGTGATCCAGTTCACGGAGGTAAGAATAATAGGACAAGTCATCAGGCAAGAGAATTGTTAAATGCCTTGGGAGGAGCAGAGAACATTGCCTCCCTGGATAACTGCATTACGAGATTACGATTGGTTGTCGAGGATATGAAAAAAATAGATGAACCTGCATTGAAGAAAAATGGTGCCATTGGTGTCATTAAATTAGATGCTCACAATGTTCAAGTTGTCATTGGTCCGCAAGTAAACCATGTTCGGGTTGAGATGGATAAGTTTATTGGGATAAGTGAAGTTAAGAGTGGATGAGAATCTCTTATCCTCTTTTTTCATCATTCTAATAACGCAGTTAGGTAAACAACTAGAGAAAAGAGGGATATGATGAACAGTCATTTTGATCAATCTATTAATCGAGCCGGGACGTATTGTACTCAATGGGATTATATTGAGGACCGGTTTGGATCAAAGGATCTACTGCCTTTTAGTATCTCTGATATGGATTTTCAAAGCCCGCAAGAAATTATTGAGGCGATTAATAAACGTACCGCTCATGGGATTTTTGGGTATACCAGGTGGAACCATTCGGATTATAAAAGCTCTATTACTGGTTGGTATAAAAAGCGATTTTCCGCAGATATTTCAATGGATTGGGTAGTATATAGCCCAAGTGTCATTTATTCGGTTGCAAGACTGCTAGAAATATTATCATCTGAAGGGGATCATGTTATTTTACAGGTACCTGCGTACGATGCCTTTTTTCATGTGATAAACGAGTCGAAACGTAAACTGGTAAAGAATCCGCTATTGTATCAGAATGGGCGATATGAATTAGATTTTGACGATTTGGAAAAAAAACTTTCGGATCCAAAGGCGAAGGTCTTATTGCTATGTAATCCTCATAATCCGACGGGCAGGGTGTGGACAGAGCAAGAGTTAAAAAGGATCGTTGAGCTTTGTTCAAAGTACGATGTAAAAATTATATCGGATGATATTCATATGGATATTATCTATAACGGCAATCGATTTATTCCGATTACGAGTGTTGCAACGGAGATTGAGAAGCAAAATATTTATATTTGTACATCAGCTAGTAAAACTTTTAACACACCGGGTTTGGGTGGTTCTTATCTGCTTATTCCAAATGAAGAGACAAGAGTAAGCTTTATGAGGCTATTAAAATATAGGGATGGCGTTTCTAGTGCTAATATTTTTGGAGAAATTTCAGTCATAGAGGGATATCGGCAAGCTAATGAATGGGTAGATGGGCTATGTTCCTATCTGTATAATAATATGTACTTGATGAAAGAATTTATAGAACAAGAATTGCCATCTATTCATTTTATGATCCCTGAATCCACTTATTTAGCATGGATTGACTGCACAGGACTTCAAAAAAACAATCAAGATCTCAAGCAGGCGCTCGTTGAGGTTGGTAGGGTCGGGATTATGTCCGGTGAAGTCTATGGAGAGGACAGAGGTGTCTTTTTAAGAATGAATGTTGGCTGTCCACAATCCAAAGTCATGGAAGGTTTAGAGAGACTAAAACGCTCGGTCCTATCTCTTACACGGTAAAGAGAGGGAGGGGAGAAAGTTGGTTCCATGGCCATGAAAAGGTGATAGCATGCAATCTTTTATGAAACGGCTTATCCAGCATCGGGATCAATTAAGTCAACTTGAAAAACAAGTACTCGACTATATCATTCGTTACCCTGAGAAGCTGGTTCATTTAAAACTGGAAGAGGCTGCAAAGGAAATGTATGTTTCCACGGCAACGATTAGCCGTACATGTAAAAGACTCGGCTTTGAAGGTTTTCAAGATTTTAAACTCCAGTTACATTTAAATATTCGAGATGATGTTCAGGTTGGAAACAGAGGAATATCAGATTCCTTATCCTATCATTTAAACCGCTATGAAAAGGATATCCAGGAAGTTTTGAATAGAGTCGATGAGGACAAGCTTAATAATGCTGTGGCCATGCTTGTTCAGGCACGACATGTAGAATGGTTCGGAATGGGCCATTCTTATTCTGTTTGCTGGGATGCATCCAAAAAACTTCTCATGTTAGGTAAAAGCAGTATGGCCCGCATGGATTGGGATGATTTACGAAGTGCAGCTCTTAACGTAAAGAAGGACGACCTGGCTATCTTTGTCTCCTATAGCGGAGAAACCCTGCTTATTTTGGAATATGCTCATATCCTTAAAAGCCGGGGCATTCCCATTCTATCTATCGTCGGAACCCCGTCAAACCAATTGTCCGAGCTATCGGACTTTGTATTTTACACACCCATCGAACACTGCTATATCGGCGACGTTGACATGTGCTCCCGGGCACCCTTTCAAATATTCTTAGACCTGCTTCTAGTGCGAGCCTGTCACGCCCCGGATTTTGTCGAAGGAAAATAAGAAAACCACCCTATGCTGTTTAGAAAGAGTGGTTCTCATTTTTTTAATGAGCTTTGGTTCTATAGATACTCCATAGAACACTTTTAATCAAAAGAACTTACGGTTTGGAATAATTCATTTTCTTGTGGGGTTACGTAAATGGTTCGGCTTGGGAAGGCAACTTCTACGCCTTCATCCTCTAAGATCCCCATGATTTCTAAGTTCATTTCATGTTTGATTTTCAAGTGTTCGGCCCAAACTGTCGTATTGGTGAAAAAGTATAAAAGGATATCAAGACTGCTTTCATTATAATGGTCGAATGCTACCATGATGGTATCAGGATGAATATCTTGGTGATTCCTTAGCATAAATTCAATCCGAGTGACGACTCTTTGAATTTGATCTTTGCTAGTTTTATAGTTAAGTCCTAAATGAAACGTAATTCTTCTTTTCCCCATACGGCTCCAGTTGGTAATCGGTTCGTTTGCCAGTGTTGAATTGGGAACGGTCACTAGCGCTTGACTAAAGGTTCGAATTTTCGTGCTTCGGAAGTTAATATCTTCTACGGTTCCCTCAACGCTCGGTGTTAAGATCCAATCTCCAATGGAAAAAGGTTTTTCGGTAACTATTACGATTCCGCCGATTAAATTTCCTACCGCCTCTTTTGCTGCTAACGCAAATGCCAGACCGCCTAACCCTAGACCGGCAACAAGACCATTCACGTCATAATCAAATTCCTGCCCAATAATACTGATACTGATGGCAATAAGGATGACCCGGATGGTTCTTGAAATAAACGGAAGGAGGATTAAATCAATCTTATTGCTCATCTTTTCATTGACACTGATAAGAATTCCTGTAGTCGGAGATGATAAATTAAACAATCCCCATGTAATTAAAACAATAACCATCGAACGTAAAAATTTTAAAAATAACGCATTATGTTGTTCGATAAAAGGGAAATAATCCATTGCGACGTACAAACCTACAATAATAAACGCCCATCCTAAAGGACGCTCAAAGCTTAAACAGATTTGTGTTAAAAATTCAGTTGGGGTTTTTCTAGCTAATTTTACAATCAACTGAAAGACATATTTGGTAAATAGATTTCTAAACAGAACAAATACAGCCAAAATCCCTATAGAAATTCCTAAATTTTTTAACATATCATAGTCTAAATCTGCCATCGATAAACCCAAGACAAATGAATCAAAAGACATTCTTAAAAAACCTCTCTTTTAAAATACTTTTTTAGGCAACACAATAAATATATTACGTGTTTTTCAAATCATTACATATAATAACTTGAAAGGCAGGAGATTTGAATATATCAAAAGTCATAGATTGGTGACTTTCACGTCCCGAGATTTGTTGAAAATATTAAAACCCGAATAAGGGACACCCTGTTTTATTGGTGTCCTTCATTCGGGTTATAGTTCGTTAAACTTGTTTTATCTATTAATTAGTTTAAAATGGTAACTTTGACTTCTTTTCGGCCCCATTGCAATGCAGCTTCTTCTGTTGGAATAAAGATATCAATGATGTTTCCTTTAATCGCTCCGCCAGTATCAGCAGCTGTTGCATATCCATAACCTTCTACATAAACCTTTGTTCCTAATGGAATGACGTTTGGATCAACCGAGATGACTTTCGCATCTGGATTCGCTTTTAAATCAACTCCAGTGCTGGTGATTCCAGAGCAGCCTTCGCAATTGGCTGTATAAGCGGTCGCGGTAACCGTAATTGTTTTGGAACCTTCTTCGGCAGGAGCCGCTTCTTCTGCTGCTGTTGTCGACTGCGCTGGCGCAGGGGCTTCAATAACAGCAGTGTCCGCCGGCTCTTGTGCAGGAGCTTCGGTTACAGCTGTGCTCGCCGGCTCTTGTACAGGAGCTTCGATTACGGCAGTATTCTCAGACTCTTGTGCAGGAGCTTCATTTACGGCAGTGTTCGCCGATGCTTCTGCTGCTATGTTTGATGTTGCTGATGAATTTGGATAAATGACAAGTTCTAAGCCTGGTTTGATTAGATCTGAATTCAAGCTATTCCATCCTTTTAGATCGTCAACGCATGTACCATTCGTTTTGGCGATGTCCCATAGCGTGTCGCCAGGCTGAACTATGTAATGTTTTTCTATTAAAATAGTAAGCTTGTCATTAGGATAGATTAAATCTGAAGATAATTTGTTCCATGCTTTAATATCTTCGACTGTAACATCCTGATAATTTCTTGAGATTCCCCAAAGCGTATCACCTTTTTTTACAACTACTTCCTCGGCATGGGCATTCGCACCGATGGCACCGGAGATGGTAACTGCTGCTAACATAGAATAAACGTGTTTTTTCATTTAATTTACCTCCAACTTTATCCTGTCTATTGAGTTGTTAGGGTAATCATAACACGAAAAAATCTGTGGAAAAGAACATAAACATGATAATTAAGTAACATCAATTACATTCATATCACAATAATATTTCGGGGTGACAGGCACGCCTCGAGTATTGTCGAACAAAAAAAATCCGGCACGGCGGCCGGATCGGTAGAGAAAGATATTAAAAGGGGGGTTATGAAAAAGTATGTTTTTCATGTTTTTATACTACCCTCTAATCATGAACAAATTATGAATAATTCGTTAAAGTAATCTTAATTTTAATGCCCTGAACCCGAATGTTCTTTTTTGCATTCGGACCCAGGGCATTTTTATTTGCGGGGAGGGGATTGGTTTTTAAAACAAAGTTCGGAATAGTGGACTAGCAGATAATGAAAACGATAGTTGGCATCTTGAATTTCGCAATAATCTGTAGTGTATCGGTGAATAAGATGATAGTCTTTACCGTTGTACTGAACAGATGGATAGTTCATAGAGAAACACTCCTTTTTTATTGTTCTGCCCGGTCTCAAACTAGTATGTAGATAAATCCAGTACGGGCTCCGCCTACGCCCTATACCATGACAGCCACGCATGCTATCCCCTCTGCTAATAGAGTAATAAACCATTGTTAAGACAGTGTTAAGAGAATAATTAAAGGATGTAAAAGTTCTGTTACGGTGCCTGTCACACCAATTTTTGTCCAAAAAAAATCCGGCATGATGCCGGAATTGCAATATATAAGGCTATTAAAATATTTTTCCTGGGTTTAGCAGTCCATCTGGGTCAAGTAGTTGTTTGATTTGTTTCATAATGGTGAGGGCTTCTCCGTGTTCTTTTTCCTGGAATTTTATTTTTCCAAGGCCGACTCCGTGTTCACCTGTGCAGGTACCTCCCAGTTCAATCGCTCTTAGGGCAAGGGCCTCATTTGTATATTCTGCTTTTTCCTTCTCACCTTCGACTTTTGGGTCAAAAACAACCATAGTATGGAAGTTACCGTCACCCACATGGCCAAATATTCCGCCCAACAATCCACTTTTCGAGATCACTTCCCTTGCATAAACGACTAGTTCTGGCAAGCGTGAAATGGGTACACACACATCAGCACTGGTCACAGCCATTCCTTTTATATGCCGGTAAGCGTAGGCTAGTTCGTGCCGTGCTTTCCATAGCTCCATTCGTTCTTTCGAATCACTAGCGATGTCCCAGTTTTCACATCCAAGCTCACGCATTAACTGTTCGGCAAACTTTACTTCTTCTTCTACGGCATTCTTCGTTCCAGCAAACTCAAAAAATAGAGAGTGGTTGACAGGGAAGGTGTACCCACCATAGGTATTTACCTGTGAAATACTGTCTGCATCTACGAGCTCCATACGCATGACCGGAATTCCGGTATGCAAAATGGCTGCCGCCGCTTCAGCACATGCTTTGGGCGTGTCAAAAGTGCACCGCGCTGCTACGGTATGCTCCGGGATCCCATGAAGGCGTAAAGTAATTTCAGTAATGATGCCTAGCGTACCCTCTGAACCCGCAAACATTCCCGTTAGATGATAGCCGGAAGATGATTTTTTGGCATGGGAACCTGTATGAATGACGGTACCATTGGCTAATACCACTTCGAGATTGAGGAGCTGATCCCGAGTGGACCCATACCGTACGGCCGTAGTGCCGCTCGCATTATTAGCGACCATCCCGCCAATGGTGGCATCGGCGCCAGGATCGATGGGAAACATTAAACCATGGCGGTTGACCAGTTTATTTAGTTGTAACCGTGTGATCCCCGGCTGCACGGTAATCAATAAATCTTCAGGTGAAAAATTCACCACTTGATTCATTCTTTCAAAATTAATGGAGATCCCTTTTTTAATGGGGATGGCTTGACCTTCTAAGCCGGATCCGGCACCAAACGCTGTAACGGGGACTTGAAAAGCTCTTGCTACACCCATAATCGTTTCAACATCTTGCCGGTTTTCAGGGAAACAGACAACATCAGGTTCTACAGGTTTATGAAAGGATTCATCATGACTGTGACGGAACAATTCCGTTTCATTTTGGCTGACTTTATCACGTCCAAGACGCTCAATCAGTTGCTGAATAAAAATGGTCAACACCTCACAATTTGGAAAATAACTTAAAAACTCATATATAAAAATAGATTATCATAGGTAGGTATCATGATTGTCCCGAATTTTGTCGAATTTAATTAACAATTAAAATTTTCAGATTATGTTGACAGTTTGCTAGAAGGGTATTAATATAACATTATATAACGTTATGAATTGTAAGCGGAACGCAAAGTGAAAAAATGATCGAACTGAAGCGATTTTTAAAGTTTTAAAACGAACTATGTAGAACACAATAAAGTATGATTATATCATTTTCTCTAAAGAATTCTGATTTTTGGGTATGTTTTTAATATTAATATAACGATATATAATGTTATGCCTAGGAGGAGAAAGCATGAAAAAGGGATTTTTTAAAACGGTAACAGGGTTGGTTTTGACTGGGGCACTAGCCATTTCATTGGCAGGTTGTGGAAAAACTGAAACGACACAAGCGAAGGAAGGGCTTGAAGGATTACAGGACAAAGGAAAAATTGTTGTGGGTATGATGGCCGCAACACCTCCATATGAATTCCACTCCGTTGAGAATGGTAAAGATGAAATTATTGGATCTGATATTAAGCTATTAGAAGAAGTATCGAAAGACTTAGGCGTTGAATATGAAATCAAGGATATGGACTTCGATGGTTTATTAGTTGCTCTTCAAGCTGGCAAAATCGACATGATTATTTCTGCTATCAGCCCAACAGAGGAAAGAGAAAAGAACGCAGACTTCTCTAATGTCTACTATAAAGACCGTCACGTGATGTTAGTCCATAAAGATAATCTCGACAAGTATACATCAAATGAAAGTTTAGCTAAAGCGAAGATTGCGGCAATTAACTCTTCTGTACAGGCACAAATTGTCCAAAAAGAATTCCCAAATGCTGAATTAAAACTATTAGGAAAATCAACGGAATTAGCGCTGGATTTAGCAGCCAACAAAGTAGACGCCGTTCTTGTTGACCGCCCAACCGCAACACTGCTTGCTAAAGGCAATCCTAAAATTGCAATAACTGAACTTCTATATGATGACGATACAGCAGGTGCAGCCATTGCGATGCCAAATGGAACAGATAAAGAACTTATGGATACGATCAATAAGACAATTGAAAGAACAAAACCAGAGTATGAAAAATGGTTAACCGAAGCAATGGAAAAAGTAAAATAATCAAAATGAATCGTCTAAATAGGAAGAAACCGGCAGGGTACAAACCTTTGTATCCTATCGGTGTACTCTTTTAAAAAGGAGGGGAAATCATTGAATTTTTCATTTTTAGAAACGTACTATCAATTCTTTTTAACAGGGGCCTATATCACCATTATCCTTGCTTTGATTGCAGTTGTATTAGGAAGTATCCTTGGTGTCGCTTTAACCCTTTTAAGACGTTCAAGATTTAAAGTCTTGCAAGTGATCGGTAACGTTTATGTAGAGTTCATCAGAGGTACCCCGCTTCTAGCCCAAATTTACATTATCTATATTGGAATACCTGCTCTTTTTAGCGGCTATGATATTCCCGATTTGGCGGTAGGGGCGATTGCGTTATCACTAAATGCTGCTGCGTATATTTCTGAAACAATCCGCTCTGGTATTGAAGCGGTCAGCAGAGGTCAAATGGAAGCAGCAAGAAGTTTAGGGATGAGTCAACGCCAGGCGATGTTTGATATTATCCTGCCTCAAGCCTTCAAAAATATTTTACCAGCGCTCGGTAATCAATTTATCGGAAGCATTAAAGATTCCTCGATCGTATCGGTTATTGGTGTTGCGGAACTAATGTACAAGACCACGATTGTTCGCGGAAATACAGCATTGGGATTGGAGCCTATCCTCGTGGCCTCTCTAGGCTACTTAGTCATGACATTTACGTTGTCAAGATTATTAGGAGTGGTGGAAAGGAGGTTGAAGACTAGTGATCGACGTTAAAGATTTACATAAGAGCTTTGGAAAAGCGGAGGTTTTAAAAGGAATCGATGTCACCATTAACAAAGGTGAAGTGGTCGTCGTCATTGGTCCTTCAGGCTCTGGTAAAAGTACTTTTTTAAGGTGTCTTAATCTACTGGAAACACCGACAAGCGGGAGTATTGTTGTGAATGGTCAAGACATTACGGCTAAAAATGTCAGCATTGACAAAGTGAGAGAAAAGATGGGGATGGTGTTCCAGCAATTTAATCTGTTTCCGCACAAAACCGTCAGTCAAAATATCACTCATGCTCCGATCAGAGTTAAGGGCATAAAGCCGGTAGAAGCGAAGGAATTGGCCATTGAGCTATTAAAAAAGGTAGGCCTATTAGAAAAAATAGATGCTTATCCATCTTCTCTATCTGGCGGCCAGCAGCAGCGGATCGCGATTGCTAGAGCTCTTGCGATGAAGCCGGATGTGATGTTATTCGATGAACCGACATCGGCATTGGATCCTGAAATGGTAGGAGAAGTATTGGCTGTAATGAAAGACCTTGCCAAGGAAGGAATGACGATGGTAGTTGTTACCCATGAAATGGGCTTTGCCAAGGAAGTCGGGGACCGGATTCTATTCATTGACCAAGGAAAGATTTTAGAAGAAAACAATCCAAAAGATTTCTTTGAAAATCCAAAGCACCCAAGAACCATCGATTTCTTATCAAAAGTGTTATAAGTGAGGTTTAATCATGAAAGTAATTGGATTAGGTGATAATGTCGTAGACAAATATGAACACATTCAAACCATGTATCCTGGCGGAAATGCACTGAATTTTGCCGTATACGCCAAAAGGATGGGAGTGGATGCCGCATTCCTAGGTGCATTTGGAACCGATGCAGAAGCAGCCCACGTTCAGGAAAGTATCGAGCAAATTGGATTGGATACTAGTCATTGTAAGATTTATGAGGGAGAAAACGGCTGCGCAAGAGTCACCTTACAAGACGGCGACCGCGTATTTTTAGGAAGCAATCGCTGCGGTGTGT
Organism: Neobacillus sp. Marseille-Q6967; assembly: GCF_946151075.1. Taxonomy (GTDB): domain Bacteria; phylum Bacillota; class Bacilli; order Bacillales; family Cytobacillaceae; genus Neobacillus. The sequence goes on from NZ_CAMGZB010000001.1 coordinate 1,551,459, forward strand.
TAAGAACCCATGGCTTAAACTTAACCGCTGACGATTTGAGTTATATTCAAGAATTTGATTTGTTACACACTGGTTTATATGGGTTTACTGAAGGTGAACTGGCGAAGATTAAAGAATTGGGTGTTCCCATTGGGTTCGATTTTTCGTCCGACTTTACCGAAGAAAAGGTAAATGAGATCGTTCCATTGATTGATTATGCCTACTTCTCTTGCAGCCATTTAAAAACGGAAGAGATGCTCAATCTGATGGTCAAAGTGACCAGCATGGGATGTAAATTGGTGCTGTGCACCATGGGAGATAAAGGTGCGTTATTGTTTGATGGTTTAACATTCTATTCGCAAGAACCAAAGCTGGTAAAACCGGTTGACACCATGGGAGCAGGGGATTCTTTCATCACATGCTTTATGGTGAACTATATGAATGGAAAAAAAGAAGGCAAGTTAGACCTGGAGCAAATCATCAAGAAGAGTCTGATAGAAGCAGCTGATTTTTCGTCCAAGCAATGCCTGGTTGACGGCTCCTTTGGATTTGGGAAGGTATATTAATCTGTCAATCTTAGAGTTTATTTTAAAAAGGAAATGAATGGTCTATACCAATCATATATAAATACGAATTATTGGAGGAGAAAAAACATGGAACTTTATCAAATCATTTCATCAATCAAGGAACAACAACCAGAAATTAAGAGTGTATTATTCGTAGGCTGCGGTGCATCCAAAGCAGAATTATATCCAGCAAAGTATTTCTTAGAAGCTAACGCAAAAAATCTTCGCACAAGTCTTTACACAGCTAACGAGTTCAACTATGCAACACCAGTTTCTGTAGACGAAACAAGCATCGTGATCACTTGCTCATTAGGCGGAACAACTCCTGAAACCGTTACTGCTACTTCAAAAGCTAAAGAATTAGGTGCACACGTTATTGCGGTTACGTATGAAGAAGGTTCAGCGATTACGAAAGATGCAGATTATGTTGTGTACCATGGCTGGGCAGCAAACTATGCAGCGAAAATGGAGAAAATGACAAAGGTATTAGGCCTTGCGGTAGAAATTCTTAACCAATTCGAAGGTTATGAGCACTACGGAAAAATGCAAGATGGCTTCAGCAAAATCTATGATCTTATTGAAAAATCAGTTGCTACGGTTCTTCCACAAGCAAAAGCATTTGCAGATGCATACAAAGATGATGAAGTGATCTATGTAATGAGTAGCGGTGCTACACACGAAGTGGCTTACTCGTTCTCTATCTGCTTGTTAATGGAAATGCAGTGGATCAATTCCGGTACATTCCATGACGGTGAATTCTTCCACGGACCTTTCGAAATCGTCGACAAAGGCGTTCCGTTCTTATTATTAATGAACGACGGAAGAACAAGAGCAATGGATTCTCGTGCCCTTGAATTCTTAAACCGTTTTGATGCAAAAACTACTGTTGTTGATGCGAAAGATTTCGGCCTAGGTTCTGCGATTGCATCAGAAGTAGTAGATTACTTTAACCCAATGTTAATCTCTGGTGTATTACGTGTGTATGCTGAACAGTTAGCGATCGTTCGTAACCACCCGCTTACAAAAAGAAGATATATGTGGAAACTTGAATATTAATTTATGATTTTAGGAGACTGGTATTTTATAATGCCAGTCTTTTCTTTTTAAATTAATACCCGTTTTCTGTACTTGATTGAAGGTATCTATTTTCAATCTTATTTTTATTTCTTTTAACAAAATGGTCTTTAACTATGAAAACATTTTCATCCAACATCGCAGAAGGATGAAAAGGGTTGAAAACCGTTACAACTCCATTGAAATACAGCCTTTTTGATTATATGATGCAAATGTAAGGTACCTAAACTAATTCGTACAAAACCATAGGGAGGTTGTAATCTATGAAAAAGGCTTTTGAAAAAGCCCAGCAATTCGGGAAATCGTTTATGCTTCCCATTGCCGTTTTACCGGCTGCTGGTTTGTTATTAGGAATTGGCGGTGCGCTTTCGAATCCGAATACGGTTTCAGCTTATCCGTTTTTAGATATCGCATGGCTTCAAGCCATCTTTACGATCATGAGTGCTGCAGGGAATATCGTGTTTGCGAACTTACCGATTATCTTTGCGGTAGGGGTTGCAGTTGGTTTAGCTCGTTCGGATAAAGGAACGGCTGGATTGGCAGCGATGATTGGTTATTTTGTGATGAACAGTGCCATTGGCGCTTTACTCGGCTTAACTGGAAAACTAGCGGAAGAAAATTTAGCTGGTGCAGGACAGGGAATGGCTGTTGGGATTCAGACGTTAGAAACAGGTGTATTTGGCGGGATCATTATCGGGATTGTCGCCGCTGCACTTCATAACAAATACAATAAAATTCAGCTGCCTCAAGTGTTAGGATTCTTTGGAGGCTCACGATTTATTCCCATCATCGTCTCCTTTGCTTCGATTTTTGTAGGAGCGGCACTTTTTGTGATTTGGCCTTATTTCCAACTGTTCATTAATCAGTTGGGTGCTCTCGTTACAGGTACTGGCGAAATCGGTACTCTCTTGTATGGATTTATTTTACGTATGCTTGGACCAATGGGCTTGCATCATATTTTCTATCTGCCATTCTGGCAAACCGCTCTTGGCGGTACGATGGAAATTGGAGATAAATTAATTAGCGGTACCCAAAATATCTTCTTTGCGCAATTGGCGGATCCTTCAACTACCCAGTATTACGAAGGAGTATCTAGATTTATGTCAGGCCGCTTTATTACGATGATGTTTGGTTTACCAGGTGCTGCTTTAGCGATTTATCATTGTGCGAAAAAGGAAAATAAAAAAGTGGTTGCGGGGATTCTTTTATCCGCTGCATTAACTTCATTCTTAACAGGGATTACAGAGCCATTAGAATTTAGTTTCTTATTTGTTGCACCACTTTTATATCTTGTTCATTCTATCTTTGATGGATTTGCGTTTATGATGGCAGACATTTTCAATATCACGGTAGGACAAACCTTCTCTGGTGGATTCATCGATTTCATCTTGTTTGGAATTCTTCAGGGTGTTGATAAAACAAACTGGCCATATGTATTAGTTGTCGGGATTCCTTGGTTCTTCTTATATTACTTCACGTTTAAGTTCTTGATCCGTAAAAAGAACTTCAAAGTGATTGGCCGTGAAGATAAGGAAGAAACAACAGCAACTGAGCAAGTTTCCGCAACAGACCGTGCGAAAACAATTGTTGAAGGATTAGGCGGAAGCGAAAACATCGAGGTTGTAGACTGCTGTGCGACTCGTCTGCGTGTGACGATTAAGGACGAAAATTTAGTTAAGGATGATGTGCTTAAACAGACAGGGTCAAAAGGAATCGTGAAAGCGGGGACAGGTGTTCAAATCATCTACGGACCTCAAGTGACGATTGTGAAAAACGAAGTCGAAGAGTATTTAGGACATTAATCTTTATACAAGGAAGTGTTTCCATTGCATCAAGTGTTAGAACATTTTAAAAACGGATTAATTGTTTCATGCCAAGCTTTGGAAAGTGAGCCCTTGCATAGTTCGTTCATTATGGGGCGAATGGCACTAGCGGCAAAAGAAGGCGGAGCGGTTGGCATTCGTGCCAACTCCGTCGCTGATATTGTCGAAATAAAAAAACAAGTCGACTTGCCTGTGATTGGCATCATTAAACAAGTGTACGATGACCATCCAGTATTTATTACCCCGACGATGAATGAAATCGATGCATTGGCAGAAACAGGCTGCGAGATCATTGCGACAGATGCAACTGAGCGCATTCGCCCGGATGGCAGTGATTTAGAGACATTTTATAAAAAAGTACGCTCCAAGTATCCTCATCTTTTATTGATGGCAGACGTCTCTACAGTCGAAGAAGCAATATTTGCTGATGAGTTAGGGTTTGATATTATTGCACCGACTTTATATGGTTATACAGAGGAAACTAATGGTTTGAAAATCGACGATCATGATTATGCAGTAATTAGCCAGATTGTAAAAGAAGTGAAGAATGCAAAGGTTTTAGCAGAGGGCAATGTGTCTACTCCAGAGATTGCAAAGTCCGTGTTAGACATTGGTGTTCATTCAGTGGTGGTTGGCGGCGCGATTACACGACCACAGCTGATTACAAAGAAATTTGCTGACGCTTTGAAAAACTGAATCTTTCTTGTAGAAAATAACCCTGGGCCTTCCGAGTCTATGGGTTATTTTTTATAGAGAGGATTGATTCTTTGAAGATGACCAGAGTATGATAGTTTTCAGTGGTTAAATGAAGAATAGAATGATATCGGTTATAATGGAACGGATGGATTAACCTAAAAGAGGAGTACATATATGGAGTATCTTGGTGAGAATCTGATACATGGAATCGCATGCAATATGGGAAATTTCACGAGCTCTGAAGCGGATTTAGCAAACTATATTATGGATCACCCTGAAGAAATCAGTCAATTATCGATTAGTCAAATAGCAAAAAAGATACATATTTCGCCAGCTACGATTACTCGTTTCTGCCAGAAGCTTTCTTTTTCAGGGTTTAATGAATTTAAGCATGAATTAAAACGGTACATTGATTTGAAAAATAAACCGACGAAGACAAGCGATATTAAGGAAATTGATTATTTCTCAAAGCTTTATCAGAATCATCTAGAGATTATTGAAGGGACATTTCGGAACATCACCTATCCAACTCTTCAACAGGCGGTTTCACTTCTGAACACAGCGAAGAAAGTCCATGTTTATGGCATTGGCAACTCTGGAATAGCCGCACAAGAGTTTAAATGGAAGTTTTTTCGGATTGGGGTCAATGTGGAGTCGATTACCGACCCGCATCAGGCAGTGATGGATGCAGCATTGGCAACAGAAGACAGTCTAATTATTGGCATATCGGTTTCAGGGAAGACGAGGGAAGTGATCGATGCGGTGAAAATTGCGAAGCAACAAGGAGCGACCGTTCTGGCAATCACCAGTGAAAAAACATCCGAATTAGCACAGTTAGCGGATCTCATCTTGATCGTGTTTAGTAGAAGCAATATGCATATGGGCCAAAACATTTCCCCAACCCTGCCACTCTTCCTATTTTTCGACCTCATCTATACCGAGCTCGTCGCCAAAGACTATCTCAACCGAATTCAAATTCGTGAGAAGACCCTACGCGCGTTGGATGGGTATTAGTGGGAGCATTAACATTTAACACTGCCTTAAAAAAACGAGAAACCACTAATGGTTATCTCGTTAAACGTTAGTCCTGATTAAATTTACTTGAAATCGTGAAACTGACCTGGTTTGTGTGGTAGAAAAGTAAGGAATGATAAATCGGTGATTCTTGTTCATTATAGGCCGTTTTTTCGATTTCGTAGATTGGGTCACTTACACTGCACTCTAAGAATTCGGCTTCTTCGCTACTAGCAAAAATCACATTTAAGATTTTTTCATTATAGGCGGGGATCACACCATATTCATTGTTTAAAATTCTATGCATGGATATTCCCTCTTGAATATGTTGGTCCAGTTTAGGATATTGCTCCATGGAGTAGGTGGAAATTTCATAGGATAATGGGCGCTTTCCATTATATAAAATCCTTGTTAATTCTAATACACTGCTTTTTTCGGGAATATTCAATTTCTCTGCTACACCTTTTGATACTTCTTTGACCTGGTACGAGATAATTTTATGATGGGGTGTTCGTCCTGTTGAGACCATGTGCTCCGAGTACCCCTTAACGGATACTAACTCTCTTTTAAACTTAGGCCGCTTCACAAAAGTCCCTTTCCCTTGCAGCCTCTCTAGATAGCCTTCCTCAACTAATTCTAAAAGGGCTTTTCTTACTGTTATTCGACTTACGCTGTATTGTTCACATAATTCCGCTTCGTTAGGCAATTTCTCTCCCGGCTGATAAACACTCCTGTTAATATCCTCTGTAATCGCCTGCTTTAACTGGATGTACAAAGGTTTAGAAATAACATTATTCAGCAAAACAAAGCCCTCCTCCCCTAAAAAGATTTACTATCCATATTATAACGTATTATAATGTTATATACAACGATACCTTGACGTTTCGAGTTTTGTCGAAATGGTAAAATTTTTTTAGTGTTTTAATATTGTTAAAGTTTTAGAAAATTTGTATAATAGGAACTAAATTAAAAAAGGCTATGTGTGACTGGCGAAACACGGATCACCGTGAGGGAGCACATAGTGTCGAGAGCCGTTCGCCTGGGCAGAGGTAAGGGATTTCGATCCTTTGCCTCTTTCTGTTTATTTAGCTGACAAACCTAAACGAAAAGAGGGCAAACAAAATGAGTACACTTACTTTAGACAAGGTAAAAACAATCAAGACGTTAAACAACATCTCAGAAACTGGGCTAAAGGTATTCAAAAAAGACGACTATGTCATCGACAATGATAGTAACAATCCGGATGCGATTGTAGTCCGCAGCTTTAATATGCATGGTTTGGAATTCGGGGACCAGCTAAAAGCGATTGCGCGTGCCGGAGCGGGTGTTAATAATATTCCGGTTGAAAAGTGCACCGAGCAGGGCATTGTTGTTTTCAATACCCCTGGTGCAAATGCGAACGCTGTAAAGGAAATGGTACTTACTTCATTAATGGCATCATCTCGTAATCTTTTTGCCGGTATTGCTTGGACAAAAACGATTGCAGATGAGGGTGCAGCCATTCCTAAGCTTGTAGAAGCCGGTAAGAAGCAATTTGTCGGTAAAGAGATTAAAGGCAAAACGTTGGGAGTCATCGGTTTAGGAGCAATCGGTGCGCTTGTTGCCAATGATGCGCTTGATTTAGACATGGATGTTATCGGTTTTGACCCATTCATCTCAGTTGACACTGCATGGAACTTAAGCCGCAATGTACAGCGTGCCTTTACAATTGAACAGTTGTTTGCGGAGTCTGATTATATTACGGTACACGTTCCGTTAACGGATGGTACGAGAGAAATGTTTAACGAAGCTACTTTTAGCATCATGAAGCCAGGCGTTCATATCTTCAACTTCTCACGCGGTGAGCTTGTTAATGAGCAGGACATGGCGGCTGCGCTTGAGAATGGTGTTGTTGGAAAGTACATTACAGACTTCCCGAATGAGAATACGTTGAAGATGAAAAATGCCGTTTCTATTCCGCATCTTGGTGCTTCTACGTTAGAATCAGAGGAAAATTGCGCGTACATGGCGGCACGTCAGGTAAAGGAATTCTTAGAGACCGGGAATATTAAAAACTCTGTTAACTTTCCAAATGCGTCTTTACCGTACACAGGAAAGCGCCGCGTGGCAGCATTCCACAAAAACGTTCCAAACATGGTTGGTCAAATCACAACTGCTATCTCTAGCTATGAGTTAAACATTGCGGACATGGTGAATAGGAGTCGTGGCGACTATGCCTACACTATGATCGACATCGATAACAAAGTAAACGGCGAGGTCATCCCAGGTTTACTCGAAAAAATTCATGCCATTAACGGCATCGTAACTGTTCGTGTCATTTAGGTGCCAATTGTTTTTAAGCCAGGTAGATAATGCCTGGCTTTTTTGAATTGGGTTGGGGACATAAATTTGTAAAAGTGGTACATAAAGTTGAAAAATGGCACATAAAAGGTTGAAGTGGAACATAAATAGCGTACTTGATTTATAAAGGGGTTCTAGAGCATGATACCCCACTGATTTTCGAAGAATAGTATCTTTTTTTGATGTTTATTTGGCTTTTAGAGTGTGTGTGGCACGTAATTCAATCGTTTGGCACGTAAATTGAAAAAACGGCACATAAAGTTGAAAGATGGCACATAAATGGCCGAAGTGGAACAAAAATAGCGTGCACGATCTATAAAGGTGTTCTAGAATATGATGCTCCAAAGATACTCGCAAGAATAATATCCTTTTTGATGTTTAGTTTGGCGTATGAATATGTGTGGCACGTAATTCAAACAGTTTGGCACGTAAATTGAAAAAACGGCACATATTTGTTAAAAGTGGCACAAACGATATATGGAACATAACGTTTCTTGTCAGGCAGAGATTTGCAGGTAGGCCACAATATACTTTTAGATAGAAACAAATAGTGCCAAGCACATGTTGTGCCTGGCACTATTTTTATTCTGCGGCGATTTCGTCCTCTTCGAAATAGTCTTCGTTTATCACGGTAAATTGATCGATGGTTTCACCTTCAGATGTAATGGTGGTAAAGGTGATTTTGTTTTTGTCTACTTTTGCCTGCATGGAAACAGCGATGTCCTCCATGTTGACGAAATCAAATTTTTCATCCGCAACCGCATCATAGTGTTTTTTACCGGTAGTGCCTGCGACGACATACACGGTTCCGTTTGGATCCTCCTTGCCGTCTTTGATCTTCTTCGTTCTGCCATAGGAATGGTCATGACCGGAGAAGACAATGTCAATTCCTAATTCATCGACGATTGGAGGCAGCTTTTCCTTCATGATTTCATTGCCGCCAAACGGATTTGTATAATAAGGCGGCTTGTGAGTAACAAGGATTTTCCAAGGTTTGTCAGAGTTTTTTACATCCTCTTTCAGCCATTCGAGCTGCTTGTTCAGTACTTCGGCATCGCTTGTAAAGCCTAATACACTGATATGAATGTTATTGTAATCGACCGAGTAGGTTCCACCTTTATCTGCCTCTGGCCCATTTTCAGGAGAATTAAAAATGGATTTCGCTAAATGTCCGTCGGAATCTCCCATATATTCGTGGTTTCCTAGCGTCGCGATTAGGTCAGTGGAACGAATCTTGTTGTGGTCGCTCATGATTCCTAATGCGTCATCCCATTGCGAAAACTTTGCAGATTCATCAATCAAGTCTCCGACATGAATCATAAACGCTAAGTCTTTTTTATTTAAATCACCAAGGATTTGGTTGAAAAGACTTAAATCAGCAGGGGACTGGGTGTCGCCTAAAACTGCAAATTCAAACGTCTGCTTTCTTTTTAACGTGTTGAATTCTTGCAACTCCGACCAGTTATCACCATCGCCAACACGGTATACATAAGTAGTACCCTGCTGTAATCCAGTTAGTGTTACTTCATTTACCCGCACGATTCCGTTTTTCAAAATATCTTGTTCCCCAGAGAATACCTGGTCAGTAAAGGAGCCGCTAACGGTTTTAAGTTCACTATTTCTATCGTAATCTTGCTTCCTTGCATATTGAATAACGGTATTGTCCTTGGCAAGTGGACTCGACATCCAGGTAAAACCTTTACCTTTGTAAGGATCGCCTGTTGGAGTAGAAATCACATTTTTAATTTCCTTCACACCTGTAAGAGAAGGGTAGGTTTGCGTATTCCATTTAAAGGAGTATTTGCCTTCCTTTACTGCATACAAAGCAATTTTCTTTATTTCTGTGGTGATAGAATCAACACGAAGTGAGCCGCTTTCGTCGGTTTTTCCTAGTAAAACCGGCTCCTTGCTGCCATCAATGATTGCAAAGACTTCCGCACCGCTTACCGCTTCAGTATTTTTTACCGTGATCACAGCGGGCTTGCCAATTAAAATAGGTTCTGCTGAGATTTCGAAGGCGCCTTTAACATCAACACTCGCTGGTTCCATTGAAAAAGTAGAGACAAAGCCCGCTTCCTTAGGTATAGAATAGGTTAAACTAGCCGAAGCAACTTCGTAAGTTACCTTGCTTCCTTCCTTCGTTGTTTCAGGAACACGAATCTGAACTGTTGCCGCGTCTGCCGATGCAGCTGTTTCACCAGTATTTACAAGATTTAAAGTAAGAATTCCAGTCTCCTCATCATAGCTCGAAGTACTTGTGTTAAATCCATTTGAAAAAATAACATCTTCTACTGGAAAGTTTTTATCGAGCTGCAATTTGATAGCTGTTCCAGTGATTTCTGCAGGATTCGTCACTTTCACACCAAGTTCGAATAAATCACCAAGCAATGCCTGCTCTTGTTTTTTAACGATATCCACTTTGGCTGATCCAGTGTTTACTGTAAAATAGACGGTTTTAATGGCTTGGTTGCCAAATTTGTCCGGTACCATCAGGGTGATCTGATGAGTTCCATCCGCCCATTTTAGTCCGCTTAATGAAACTGAACCGTCCATATCATATGAAAAATGACCTTCTGCTTTTGAATAATCTTGGCCATCAACGAAGAGGCGGATTTTTTCCCAATCAATCCCCGTTTTAAATGGATCATCTTCATATTCATTCACACTTGCTCTTAGATTGACCTCGCTTGTTGTGAATTCTTGGCCTTCTACATTGATAGACTGAATCACAGGAGGATGTAAATCATCAACTTTTTCCCCATAAACGGCTCTGATATTATCGACATAAATAGAACCTTTGGTCATCGGCCCGGTAATTCCCGATTTTGTCGACATTAATCGGATGGTTTGGGTCCCGTGCAGTTTGAATGGGCCTGTAAAGGAGGCAGGAATCTCTGCTTCAATGTATTTCCAGCCCGTCCAATCAATCCCTGGGTTTTCCCCTGTCAGATTAATGGTTTGATTTTTACCATTTCCGTCGACAATCATCATGCGAAGCCAGTAGCCTTGTGCTTCCGGCGTTCCGTACACCCACATTCCAATGCCGGTAGGGCTGTCAGGAATGGTTGTGCTCGCACCTGGACCTGCATAGACGCCAAGTGTTGTCCCTGTTTGGGCATTGGTAAAATCAAAATCCATTTTCAAAGACTTGTTGCCAAATCGAACGGGTGCTGGATATTCTGTCAAACTTAGTGTTCCTTTTTCCCCGCGCCCTGCTGTTGAGGTCTTCCAGCTGCCGAGATCTTTTTCAAAATCAAATAGAACTTCTGGAAGTTTTCCAACCGAAACGTTTATTTGGGCTGAAAGATTGGAGTCTTTCAATCGTGCCGTAATCGTTCCGGAAACGGTTTGGTTACCTGAGTGAAGCACGCCGTTTTCATCGATGGTACCCATACCTTCAGGAATATCAAATTCAAAATCTTGTAAATTCCAATCTACTACTCTCTTTTGAAATTTTGTCACTAAGCCCAGGTTGATTTCACTATTTTTTGCAGTGGTTAATTCTGTAGACGTGAACGTCATCTCATCCGGCTTGGCGATTTCGATGATACTTTTACCAACTTCCTGTCCCTGATATTTCAATAGAATATGGAATTGGCCTGTTTTCCCGTTTGAAGTAAACTTTCCAGCAGCGTCAATCGTACCATATGCAGGGTCAGACAACTCCCAAGTTAAACCGGAGGAAGGCAGGGCAGCAGATGCCATTGATTTATCCCGTCCCTTGGCAGTAAATGGAATCGTCGATCCAGGGGTAAAAGATAAATCATACGGTTCAATATGGGCAGAATGGAAGACATGATCAGATGGTTCCTTTGAAACGACCAGCCATGAGTTTGCGACACTTCGTTCCGAGCGGTCTGATGGTTGGTTGTCAACCTCAAGTGTATCGCCGCCAAGTTCACGAGTTGTAAATGTAGAGGACCCTCCGCCATCCAGGTTTAAAGCATTAACAGCCCCTAAATCAATCATTAATTTAGCCAAATCAGGCATCGAGATCCCACTAGAATATGGTTCTTGTCTACCGTCTATTACCACAAAAAATACATCCCCGTCGGCTTTAATCCCGACAGCGGTCCGCGGCTCCTTATCGGCGCCAGTTTGTGGAGTTTGATAGATTTGTCCATTTTTTACAAGAATGGCATTTCCGCCTAAAGCTTCTTGTAATTGATCTTTTACTGAATCATATTCCTTGGCGGAACCAATCACTGCTTCACCTGATTTTGTCATCCCGAAAAATTTCCACGATCCATTTTCAGCTTTTACAGCTTGTCCGTCCTTATAAACAATCCCATTTGGTTCACCAGTCGCCATATTATAAAAATCGGCATTTACTGCTGCGACAACGGTATGGTTGTCTGCATTCGCGGCTTCGGCCTGCTTTCTAACAGGCTGAAGACCGTAGGCTTCTCCGTCATCCGGTGTACCGGCTTCGATTGAAACACCAGGATTATGTACATCCACATCCACTACAAAACTCTCAATCTTTTTTCCATCTTTTCCTTCAAAACTGTAATGCGTTTCCTTTACACCAGGGGCAAGGTCTGCTAGATACTGGTTGATCGGCGTTTGCACAAGCGTAGAGGTTAATTCGAAAGGACCTAAAGCGGAAGTCAGACTTGGTGAAACGATACTGCCTGCCAAAGCGAACGAAAGGGTAATCGGTAAAATCTTCTTTTTCCAAAACTGTCTCATATTGCGCCTCCTTTAAGTGGTTTAGATTTTGATTTAATATTTTATATATCTTATTAAAATATTAAACTTTTATTTCAATTAATTTAAAAAAATTTTGAAATTCTATATTGGGAAAAAAGATGATTGATTTGTCACCACCTAACATTTTTCAGCATTATCATCGTCAACCTTTGAGCAAATCTACTAAAAAACGACGTTAACCCTATCATATCGAAGGAATGTTAAGTATATGTTTAAATTATGTAAAGAATGGTGCCCTGTCAACAATGGCCTTTAACATGGCCTTGCGAACAGGGAATTGTTAGACCTGGAACGATTATTATGATAGGACTATATGAGTATTAAAGGTTTTGCTTTTCTGTGTTACTCTTATTTTTGGGTTTGCTTTATATTTTTTTAAAAGAATAGGGATACATATCAGGGGGAAATATTGTGCGTAAAACACCTATTGGAAAATTTAGGTTGATAGGATTTTTGGAAGGTTTATCTCTGCTTATCTTGTTATTTATTGCGATGCCGCTTAAGTATTTCGCTGGTTTTCCAGACGCTGTTACGTTCGTTGGTACTCTTCATGGGTTGTTATTCATTTTGTATGTGATAACCATTGCCTATGTCACCTATAAAATTCGCTGGTCTTTTCTTTGGGTCGCTTCGGCTTTTGCTGTTGCGTTTATTCCTTTCGGTAATCTTGTTCTTGATGCGAAACTCCGTAAATCACGGTATAAATAAGGATAATACTTTATATTAGTAACCAGGAACTGACACTGACTAGGAAGTAGTCATACGTGATAGTTTTTTGGTGCCTGTCACTGCTCGAAGGAAAGTCTTATTTTAGGATAGTAAAACTGTTTATGTGTTATGATGGGTACTTAAAACAAGTTTGAGATTTTCATCGACAGATTTTTTTTAAGAATTTAGGCTAAGATTTATTTTACAAAAGGGTTTTGGCTACATTTAATCAAACGTTTGATTAGTTAAAGTGGATGTTAATCAAACAATTGATTAAAATATGTGTTTTGTCTGTTACGAAAGGGTTTATACTCATCTAGATGAAAAAAGGATGTCGAGTATTGTCAGGTAAATTTTATAGGTTGAAATAATAGAGGAAAGCTACTATTATTTTAATGTGTATCTTTTTGTTATACATGGATAATTATTTTTCGGCATTTATCATAAATAAGATTGATAGAAAGGAATGAGAAAATTTGAAGAAGATTGGTTTAGCTTGGCAAATCTTAATCGGGTTAGTTCTCGGTATTGCTGTAGGGGCAATTTTCTATGGTAACCCTGCGATTGAGTCCTATTTACAGCCGATTGGGACGATTTTTATTCGTCTGATTAAGATGATTGTGATTCCGATTGTTATCTCCAGCTTGATTGTAGGTGTTGCTGGGGTTGGCGATATTAAGAAGCTCGGTAAATTGGGCGGTAAGACGATTCTTTACTTTGAAATTATTACGACTGTCGCGATTATTATTGGTCTTGCGGCGGCAAATATTTTCCAGCCGGGGACTGGAATTAATATGGACAATTTGAGCAAGAAGGATATTGGCGGTTACGTGGAAACGACGGAGCAAGTGGAAAGTCATAGCTTTATGGATACGTTTGTAAACATTGTTCCTGCGAATCTATTCCAATCGCTTGCTAACGGTGATATGCTGGCGATTATTTTCTTCTCCGTTTTCTTTGGTCTTGGAGTAGCGGCGATCGGGGAAAAAGGGAAGCCGGTGCTTGCGTTTTTCCAGGGCGTTGCGGAAGCGATGTTCTACGTTACAAACCAAATCATGAAATTTGCTCCATTCGGTGTATTCGCGTTGATTGGGGTTACGGTATCTACTTTCGGTGTTTCTTCGTTAATCCCGTTAAGTAAGTTGGTTATTACCGTTTATGGTGCAATGATTTTCTTTATTTTAGTGGTATTAGGGTTAACGGCTAAGCTATTTGGAATTAATATTTTTAATATCATCCGGATTTTAAAAGATGAATTAATCCTTGCGTATTCAACTGCAAGCTCTGAAACGGTTTTACCAAAGATTATTGAAAAAATGGAGAAGTTCGGCTGTCCAAAGGCGATTACATCGTTTGTCGTGCCAACAGGCTACTCATTTAACCTTGATGGTTCTACGTTATATCAAGCGTTGGCAGCGATTTTTATCGCACAGATGTATGGAATTGACCTTTCCATTGCTGAGCAAATTTCCTTGCTGCTCGTGTTGATGGTTACATCGAAAGGGATCGCCGGTGTACCTGGGGTATCCTTCGTTGTGTTGCTTGCGACATTAGGTTCGGTTGGAATTCCGTTAGAAGGCTTAGCGTTTATCGCGGGGATTGACCGAATTCTGGACATGGCCCGTACGGTAGTTAATGTTATTGGTAACTCACTTGCAGCTGTTGTAATGTCTAAGTGGGAAAAACAATACGACGAGAAAAAAGGGCGTAAATATTTGAATGAGATTATGGGGACACAAGAAGCGGCAGTGCGGAAGGTCAGCTAGGTGCCTGCCACGCCCCGAGTTTTGTCAAAAAGACATCGAGAATGCCTCGATGTCTTTTTTTCTATCTAATAAATGGAGAGAAAACCTAATTTCTTATTTTGAGAGGCTGGCTCTTTTGATGAGCCAGCCTCTTTATTTTAAAAACATTAATCCTGTTTTGGAAAGTGAAAAGCATATAAGCAGTACAGGAAATCGTCAAAAGGAAGGGATGACTCGCCTTCTTGCTCGCCATTTCCTGAGACGCTTGTTCTGATGGAGTTTCCCCACACTTGAAGGCTGTCGTTATTTGGGTTGTAAAAATAAACGCGTATGCAGCCTGAAAGGTCACGGGCTACTCTTTGAATAAGTACTGCATGAGCTCCAAGCGCCTGACCTGAATGGTTGTAAATGATAATGCCAGCTGGCTGGGGGAGCCCTTTATTGACATTTGGGTTATTCGAAGGGTGATAGTGCCGGTGAAATTTGGCTTTAAACTCTAGGTCCGTGTATACATCTGAAAACTCGGTCCATATTCCTTTTATATGAAAAGAGGGGTTGATCCATTTATGGGGATCCTGCCCGCGTCCTTTAGCGGCCTTTAACATTTCAAAATAGATAGAATCAAGGTGAGGAATCAAGAGTAGTGATACGGTATCGATATTGTCCTCATCATCCAGTGAGACATGCGGAAGTGTATCAGAAGAAAGGTGTCTGCCCTCAAAATGAATCGTTATTATTCCGTATTCAAGAAAATGATTAAACATTTTAAGCAGCAGGACAGGCTCCTTTTGTGACCAATAGCTG
Source organism: Neobacillus sp. Marseille-Q6967 (assembly GCF_946151075.1). Lineage (GTDB taxonomy): Bacteria > Bacillota > Bacilli > Bacillales > Cytobacillaceae > Neobacillus. Next base: position 1,566,921 of record NZ_CAMGZB010000001.1, read on the forward strand.
AGTGCCCTTGTCGATTGGCAGGTTGGGTTAAATCCCTGGCCAATCCCAAGCGGCTGCCCCAAAACGCTTAACATTTCCGAGACTACAAGAGAACGAAGGATACCTGTATCGTTGATTTTATGAACTCCTGAAAGCCTGTTTTTAATATTTTCATGAAGGGGGACTTTTAAAAGATTCCATAATTCTTTTATAAATTCTTTCGTAAAAATATCTCGCTCGAGAAGGCGTATTAAACCATAAATGCTTCTTCTGGTTTTAATCGTAACAGCTGCATCGATTAGGGCAGTAACTAAAGGCAGATTCAACCGCAGGTTTTCCCTGGCTTTTTCATCGACACCCAGCATGTTCTGAAGCAAGTCTGGCTTTTCTTTTTTGATAAAGTTTAAAAATATCGCATGGAATGGTGAAGCAAGCCCGGTAGACTTCACTGATGTACGCAGCTGATGGGCTTCCCGGATTAACAATAAATCATTGCTGGCTTTCAGTTTATCTTTATAACTTTCAACGGAAGCTGCAGCAGCAATATCAGACGGAGAATAAACAGCATTAACATAATGCATCAAGCTTGAATCTACCTCTTCCATGCCGCCGGCTAATTTTTTTGCGCTGGCAATTAATTTCAGGATTTTATCCGTTACAATGGGTCTTTGGACTGCTAGATTATTGACTTCCTCGTACAGACTTTGAAAAACGACCGGCGAAAAACAGTGGTTTGAAATAAAGCCTAAAATCTCAGATGCCTGTTTATCTTTGTAAAGATGCTTTACCCGATTTTCTTCCGTTTCTTTCATGAATAGGAGATCCAGGTTCAAAGCGATAACTTTTGTTATAAATTCAGTTGCTTCAGCCGCTGACATTTGTGGATGTAGATAATCACCTCTTGCAATAGCGAGAATTCTTAGATTGCTCAATGCCTCGGCTGTTGCCATGGTGCCGCCGGCATGGAAAGTGCCTCTAACAAGAACAGGATTGAGCTTACGGACATTCTCCCATGGCTTCCCGCCAAATACCCCGGCTTCATCAAACAGATGGGCATATTTATATATCTTTGCCAATCCATTCGGTTCTTTTAGAAGCATGGCAGCTTCTTCAAAAACAGCCTGTTGAAATAAACTCTTATTTAATGCGGAAGTTTTCCATAACTGATGAAAGGCTCTTTGAAACGAATCCTCTGAAGTAAAAAGAAAAAGTCCCATATATCCAATCCCTTTCCTGCATATTGCCTTTACAATATTTTATTGACAAAATTTAAAGAGAATTACATAAAAAATAAAAAGTTAAAAAATCAAGGCGTGAATTCATTTGTGAATTCACGCCTGAACCTAGTGTAATTTACTTTCGAATGATTCGAGACCTTTTGATTTTTTGGTTAATAACTATTCACTGGAAAAAAGAGGATGATAACTCATCCAAAACACTGCCGCCGCATTTGATTACAATATATTTCATCTTTTTTCACTGAACCTTACGAACGATAGCTGGCATTGATTTTTACATAGTCATATGATAGGTCACAACCCCATGCCTTACCAACACCATTACCTACATGGAGATCTACTAAAATCTCAATAAATGGCTGATTTAAATACTTACGTGCGTCATCCTCGGAAAATTCACAAGGTACGCTTTTTTCAAGCATCTTAATGGGACCGATGCTAATATCAACTGTATGAGGGTTAATCACCGCATTTGTCTGCCCGATCGCACCGATGATTCGCCCCCAGTTGGCATCGGCACCATATAGGGCAGTTTTTACTAAATTTGACCCGACAATTTGTTTGGCAATGAACCTTGCTTCCTCATGCTCCATTGCCCCTATTACTTCAACTTCCACTAACTTTGTAGCTCCCTCTCCATCCATAGCGATTTGCTTTGCTAAATTTTCACAAGCCTTTTTTAATAGCTCAATAAATGTAACCCATTCCGGATGTTCCGGAGTTAACGGATTATTCCCAGCAAGTCCGTTTGCCATAACGAGAACCATATCGTTAGTAGAAGTATCTCCATCTACGGTAATTTGGTTAAAAGTATGATTCGTTACACTTTTTAAGGCTGCCGATAGATAATCAGAGGAGATGGCTGCATCTGTTGTTAAGAAACCTAGCATGGTTGCCATGTTTGGATGAATCATTCCCGAACCTTTTGCTGCTCCCCCGATGCTAATCGTTCTCCCGTCGATAGTGGCGGAGTATCCGCAGCTTTTCATCACGATATCGGTAGTCAGAATAGCCGTTTGAAAATCAACGGCATCACTGTTTAAATTGCCAGGTGATAATGCTTGAATACCTTTTACGACTTTATCCATATCTAAATATTCACCGATCACACCTGTCGATGCCACAGCCACATAATTTTCCTTAATATTAAATTGAACAGATGTTAAGGAGCGCATTTTTAATGCAGCCGTGTATCCTCTTTCCCCTGTACAAGCATTAGCACATGCGCTGTTTACAATAACCGCCTGCAAGAGGCCTTCACTCGCAATGCTTTCCTGGGTTACTTTTAAAGGAGCTGCTTGGAATTGATTTGTCGTATATACTGCTGCAGATGAAGCCGGGATTTCACTAATAATGACCCCTAAGTCTTTTTTAGAATAGCGGAGGCCGGCATGAACCCCTGCAGATGTAAATCCTTGTGGTGATAATATATTCCCATTTTCAATTTCAACAATTTTATCCTTTAACAGTAATGGCATTCCAAATCCTCCTTATAGATTCGAAAATTCTCATTAATTTCCAAGAATAACAGGTTTTTAGATTCAGATCTTCCAGCTCCTGAAGCACTTATGCCCACACATAACTTTTGCCCCAGCTATCTCTTGAAAGTAGCTCCGCTTGTTCAACAAGGCTGTCTTCAACCATATAGGTGTCACCTTGTTCGAATGGGTTATAGTGATATGCGTACATTCTTGATACAAATTCGTGGAATGGAAGGGATGCTTCTCCTTCAAGTTCGCCAAACCCTGAAACACTCGCAATAATGCCTTGGCCCCAATTCTGGCCGCTGTCGTTGTTTGGATTGTAAAAATAAACTCGATAATTTCCGTATTGGTCCTTTTTAATTCTCTGAATGGATACAGCATGAAGTCCAAGTAACTCCCCATGAACGTTTGTGATGAAAATACCAACGGGATTTGGGTAAATCAATTCATATCCTTCATTATAATCAGGATGGTGGGTGGCATAGAATAACTTAACGAAAGCAGAGTAGTTTGTTACATTTAGTGTGATTTGATCAATCACATTGATGAATCCCTTTGGAACCCACGCACCGTAAAATTCCGGGTTTACCCACTTATGTCCGTCCTCTCCGCGAAGAATCGTTCTTTTCATCATTTCGTTATAGATTTTATCCAGGTGTGGTACTAGAACCATCGATATCGGATCCAAATCCTGATTGATTGCATTAGCTACTCCTCCAATCAGGAGGCTTGAATGAAGGGGCTCTCCTTCAAATATCATATCAATATCATTGTCACGGGCTGACCGGGCGATATATTCTAACAGTTGTCCGATTCCATGCTGAGCCCAGAGGGAAATGGCTCTTGCTGACTGGCAAGTTGGATTGTTCCCTTGTCCGACCCCAAGGGGCTGACCAAGAACACTTACAACTCCAGCAATAAGAAGGCCGTTTAGGCTAATGGCACTTTGTTCACCCTTAAAATTTGTAAGGGCTTGGCGTACCTGAGCATGAATAGGGAGATCAAACAGACGGCGGATCGCAGGAAGTACATGTTCCTGTGTAAGCACCCCTCTATCAAGCATTCTTGCAAGTCCGTATACAGCTTGAGGTGTTTCTGGATAAATAGAAATCTGGATAATGTCATGAATCAGTTGTTGATTGGCATTAAAACAAGAAATCCCAGTTTCTGATAAATCAAGGGCTGATTGAACTTTATCATGACTCTTCCGGTTAAGGAACCTAAGAAGAATAGCATGATAGGGTGATACAAGACCTATTTCTTTCATGGACTTTGCGAAAATAACAGCCTCATTCTCAAGATCATCTTCGTTGGCATTTTCTAGTTTTAGTCTATATTCTCTTTGATCTGCGACATCTTGACTTAAAGGTGTTGGCGCATTTGCACCCTGTATATATTTTTCAAGAGCATCTCTCGTTTCTTCATCAATACTGCTTTTAATCAATTCTTTAGACAGATCGATCATGCCTAAAATCCGACCGGTCATAATAGGGCGTTGAACAGACAGGCGCTCTAATTCCTGAACAATTTGATCAGCGATGGCTCTAAAAGAAAGTTCCTCCCCCAGGAAGCGGAACAAGCTTTGAGCCCGAATCATATGATCTTCTGATTGAAGCCGTCCTTCTTCTGTTTCCGGCGGGAACAAAAGATCGAGATTCAGCGCCATGACTTCATTTAAATAGGCATTTGCTTCTTGTGGACTCAAGCCTTCATGGATGTAATTTCCTTTCGCAATGGCGAGCATTCTCATTTCACTTAACAATTCGATAATGGAGTTGATACCTTGTTTAGATCTCAAAGAACCGCCAACGAATGGAGGCTGCATTTTAGTTGGATCTTCCCATGGACCTCCAAGGAAGACACCGGCTTGGTCAAACCGATGAGCATTTTCGTAGATAATATTCATTCCATCGTAGGAGTAAGTAAGTTCGGTCGCTAATTGGTATACGTCTGTTTGATAAAGGCTTTTTGCGAATGGTTTAGCCTGCTCAAGCTTGTCTAAAGCTGCTTCAAACTTAGTTTTCAAGGCAGCTGTTTGTTTACCTATTCTTTTTCTCTTTCTCGTTAATGTACTCATCCTTTTATTCGCTCCTTCTTATTGGTAGAAATGATATTTCTCATAATCTTTCAAAAGGGATCTCATTTCATCAGGATCTTCTCCAAAAAAGAAAATGGTTCCATAATGATTTCCAAATCCTACCCGTTCTGCCACTTTGGATGTAACAGGAATGAACATATTATGTTTTACAAAATAAGGATGATTCTTGATATTATTAGGTATTTTCAGCTTTTCAACAATTTTTACATTAGGATAGACCATAAGATTACCAGAAAACCCTTTTGCGGTTACCACTTCCTCAGGGAAAAATGCCTCTATTTCTTCATCGGTAGTTTCTGGGTCACAGCAAAGCACTTGGCCTTGATACGGGCTGAACCCATATGCATTTTCAATATGCTCAAAAATATGGCCGCCAGGAATACGGTTCGCTACCTCGCCAAAACTCAATGTCCCATCTGGAGTGATGAAAAACTCAGGATGAATGATGCCATATTGAACTTCAAAGGCTTCGACAAGTTTCTCAATCGCTTCCCTTATTTGAGGTCTCCATTTTTCAAGTGAAGGAGAAGCAGGTACGAAGTTAGAATGACCTAACTTGACATATTCAGTAATATTTAGGAACCTTACTTTTCCATTATGGATAAAGGCCTCACAAGAGAATTCTTGACCTTCCAGATGGCTTTCCATTAGTAAAGGGAATTCTGAATCGTCAATTAGGTCAATCTCTTCTGGTTTTTGAATCATGTAATGTCCGACTGTGCCTGCTTTATCAAATGGTTTAACGTGAATAGGGGCATAGTCATCTACATCTATATTACATAGTGCCTCATTAATTCTTTTTAAGAAATAACGGATCTCTTCCTTGTTGTATGCTTCTTCAAAGACTCCAACACGGATACCTGCTAATTGTGCTTTACGCTTCATCAATCCTTTGTCTCTTAATAGAAGAGATTTATTGAAAATACGAGGGTTATTCCAAAGCCTTGCATTCAGGGCACCAGCCCATTCGACGGTCTCCTCGTAGATTGGTACAGCGACTTTTGTATTAAACTCCTTTAATTTTTCATAGAGTTCATCCGCCCGCTCAATCTGGTCAAATACCCATGGGACAAACTGGATACCATGGGTGTCAGCAAAATTTTGAAATTCAGGAGGACCGACCACCAAAAATGGTCGATTCATTTTGTCAATTGCTTCAATTGCGTGCAGGCTCCAGCCTAGTAATGCAGTTGATTTTCCCTTGTTCTGTTTCATCTGCTTAACTCTCCTATTCATAAATATGGACAAGATCATAACAGCCATATTGTAGCAAAGAACATAATTTGAATTTTCAGATTTACACAAAGAGTACAAATAATTAAAACTAATTTAACAATCCATTTACATTAATTAACTAAAATAGGGTAGACATCGATTTTGTGTCTTAATATTAAAAAAATTCTGGCAGAGGGGTATTGTGATGAGCGACTGGTATACTAGATTGACTGAATATTTTCCAGAAAGGGAAATGAAATCTAAAGGGCATTTTGAAATACTTCTTCAAGAAAAAAAAGGAAGCTATCAATTAGTGGAAGGCCCAGATCATGTACTGGTTTATTTTGAACAGTCTGATTATATTTTCATAGATTATATTCTAGTATGCGGGGGAAGTCGCGGAAAAGGGATTGGCAGCTTGATCCTTGACCATCTAAAAAGTACGGGGAAAGCAATCATATTAGAGGTTGAGCCAGCTACCGTTAAAGATCCTGACTCGATAAAAAGAATCCGGTTTTACGAAATGAATGGTTTCTTAAAGATGAATTCGATTCAATATGAAAGAATCCATATGGTTACAAACGAGGTAAATAAAATGGACATTTTTTGCTGGTCACCAGTACATAAAACCGAACAATGGGTATATGACCGAATGAAAACTATTTATGAGGAAGTACATGCATTTAAAGCGGGGGAACTGTATGGACGTCATCCCCAGCCTGTATCAGATGTTCTTTGGATGAGAGAATTGGTTTATAGTAAGCTTAGTTAAAATTAGAAAGTAAGGATTTTGAATAAAAACACATTTGAACTATTAAACGGATGTGTGAATTAAAGGTGCAGATCTTTGCAGAGGAAATTGCAGAGGTCTGCTTTTTTTTGTGAAGTTTTAGTAAAAGTATTACTAAATACCTCGGTTGAAAAAATTTTTTAATAATGAAATCGTATTATTGATAGTTTGTTATAGCGAGTGGTAGATTTCGTATTTTTTAGAAAAATTAAAAATTTTACTTGAAAGCCTTTCCATTTGGTGTTATTATTCGGTTGAGTTAGTAAATGTTTTATTAACTTTTAGGAAAAGTTTTTCTAAATAAATGATGAAGAGGGTTCAACAGATGGCCACTATTAAGGATATTGCGGATAAATCGCATGTATCAGCATCTACGGTTTCACGGGTCTTAAATAACGATGATACGATTTCCGTACAGGCCGAAACTAGGGAACGCATCCTCCAGGTTGCAAAGGATCTAGGGTACAAGACGATTGTAGAAAGACGGATGAAGCAAAAACAGAAGGCATCCCAAAGCGTTGGGATTATCGTTACTCAATCATTGGATGAAGAAGTCAGTGACCCGTATTTTTTATCGATCCGCCAAGGGATTGAGATGGAATTGGCGAGTCATGGGATTAAAACGGCGACGTTTCGGCTGCATGAAACGGAGACCAATCAAATGATGGATGGCCTCGATGGGCTGATTGTCGTCGGCCGGATAAAAGAGACGGCTTTAAAGGCCATTTGTAAAGTGGAAAATGTCGTATACATCAACCATTCACCAAACGAGGATCTGTATGATGCCGTTGTGATTGATTTTGAAAGAGCAACCGAAAAGGTTTTAAAGCATTTTTTAGCTGCAGGATATACGAGGATTGGCTATATCGGAGGCAGGGAAAAGGAGCATATCAAGAATCAGAGGTTCAACTCTGAGGATAAACGTCTCACAACCTTTGAGCGGTTCATGAAAGAACAAAACTTGTTTGATCCCAAGGCGGTATTTATTGGTGAGTATACGATGGCTCAGGGTTATGAATTGATGAAACAGGCGATTAGATCGGGCAACCTTCCCGAGGCATTTTTTATCGCCAGTGATCCATTGGCGATTGGCGCCTTAAGAGCGTTGCAGGAAGCCAATCTCAAAGTACCTGAAGATGTAGCGATTATCGGTTTTGACGATATTGAAGCGGCGAAATTCGCGAGTACTCCTTTGACGACGATCAGGGTGCATACGAGGGAAATGGGTAAAACGGGGGTAAAACTTTTACTAGACCGTTTGAATGGAAGGGAACTTCCATTAACCGTGACGCTTCCTACAGAATTAGTGATCCGAGAAAGCTGCAAGGGAAATTGATGAATACGAAACTTTTTAGGAGGTGGTTTTCGGAAGAAACGACCATCGAAATCTCATTCAAATGTTTTATAGCCCACCCAGCACAGCTAAATAACTGTGCCAGGGCGCAGACGTGACTGCCATCACGCTGCTATTGGGCGAAACTTGCAAACTACTCCACCATTGAAAGGGAGCTAATTCTATTATATAGATGCTCCCAAGCACCAGCAAGAGAACGAACTCGCTAGAATTAGGTAAAATTTCCTAGTATTATCAAACAATGACTGAGGGGGCGTTTTGATTGAAAAAGCTATTAAAAACGGTGGCAATCGCTGCCGCACTGACGACCATTGCAACAGGATGTAACAAAGCTTCCAGCGGCAGTGAAGCGGAAGGTGGAAAGACAGTCGTAACCTTATATTCAACAGTGACCAATGAAGCGGATAAAGTCACGCTTCAAAATGTGGTTGAAAAATTTGAAAAAGAAAATCCAGACATCGATATTAAAGAAAATTATCCTGCCGATGGTTACGAGGGCATGCTGCGGGTTAAAATGGCAGCCAATGATATGCCGGACTTGTTTGATACTCACGGGTGGGCCATTCACCGCTACGGCGAATATGTTGAGGATTTAAAGGATATGGAGTGGGTGAAAGATCTTGACCCGGCACTCGAGCAGATTTTAAAAGATGAATCAGGCAAAGTCTACGCGTATCCTCTTAACCAGGCAAAAGACGGACTTACATATAATGCAACATTGCTAGAGGAATATGGAATTGAGCCGCCGACAACGTTCGATGAGTTCATGACAGCGCTTGAAACCATTAAGAAAAAAGGAAATGGCGAAGTGACGCCGCTTTGGTTTGCGGGCTCTGATAAATCAGCATTCGGCCAATATTTTGATCAGTTTGCAACACCATTATTAATTACTGGTGAGAAAAACTTCCAAAAGGAATTGCTAGATGGAACGTTTGACTGGTCCAACTATACGTATCTACCAGAAAAGCTGAAAGAGATGCATGATAAGAAGCTTCTTAATGAGGATGTCTTGACTGCTCAGAACCACCAGATGGTCGACTTAATGGCACAGAATAAAATCGGGTTTGTTGTTGGCGGCGGAATGCTAGGGCCTTCTGTTGAAGAATTGAACCCAGAGGTTAAGCTTGGGGTTATTCCAATGCCTGTTATCCAAGAAGGTGACGAGCCGAGCTGGATTGGCGGCGAGCGTCATACATTAGCCGTTTGGAAGGATTCGAAAGTGAAAGAAGAGGCGAAAAAGTTCCTAGAATTCATTTCACAGCCGGAGATCGTAAAAGAAATCGCGGAGGGTACTTCACTCCCAGCTGGTCTGACCAATACTGAATCGAAAAACTATTACTCTGAATCTTACGAAAAGTATAGTGATGTTAAGGTTGAGCCTTACTTTGACCGTGTTTACCTGCCAAGCGGCATGTGGGATCCAATGGGTGCAACTGGACAGGAGTTGTTATCCGGAACGATGACACCGGAAGAAGTTTCGAAAAAAATGGGCGAAGAATATAAGAGATTGCTAGAGCAGAAGAAATAGTTTGCGATAGGAGGGGGAGGCAGGTGTGCTCACTCCTCCTAATCTAAAAATCTAGGAGTTGGTGACTTTGATAGGAGTGGAGACAAGAAAGCAGTCGATTGCCGACTCATCTGTAGAAGTGAAAAGGAACCGTAAAAAGAAGAAGGAATCCTCGCTTTGGTTGATGTACCTTCCGGCTCTTGCTGCTGTCTGCTTTTTCATCCTGTATCCTTTTCTCAACGGTATCAAAATTTCTTTTACAAACTGGAACGGTTTTTCGCAAACATACGGCTACGTAGGATTTAGTCAATACACGAGAATGCTGCAGGACCCTGATACCTGGCTGGTCGTGAAAAACACCCTTCTTTATGGTGTTGGGAGTACGATTTTGCAGAATGTAATTGGTTTAGGATATGCGCTTTTATTAAACCAAAGTATTCGTATGAGGTCATTTACCCGGACAGTTGTGTACCTGCCGGTTATTATCAGCCCGCTTATTATGGGGTATATCTTTTATTTCTTTTTTGCATTCCAAGGCGGTGCACTGAATGATCTGCTTGTGTTTTTCGGGCTCGAAAAAATTAATGCGTTAGGCGATCCATCGATTAATATTTGGTTGATTGTGTTTGTGAATACCTTCCAATTCGTTGGGATTGCGATGATCATTTACCTCGCTGGTTTGCAAAGTATTTCAAAGGATTTTTATGAAGCCGCGCAAATTGACGGTGCTTCAAGCTTTCAGCAGTTTAAAAACATCACCTTGCCGATGTTAATGCCTTCGATCACGATTAACATGGTTATTAACATCATCGGCGGATTGAAATTGTTCGATGTTATTATCTCGCTTACCGGCGGAGGTCCGGGTTATGCATCGCAATCAATGTCAACCTTTATGTATGACTTGTATTTTAATCGCCAGGATGCCGGCTATGCTGCAACACAGGGTGTGTTCATGGCTGTGATCATTTTGATTCTTAGCCTGGCTGCGCTTGTGTACTTTAAACGAAAGGAGATTGAGGCGTAATGGACTATATGGATAAAAAGAAAAAGTGGCTTCTTTCCGGGTTAGCGCTTTTGATTGCAGCCTTTCACTTAATCCCTTTCTATATTTTGTTTACAACGGCGTTAAAAGCAAGAGGAGACTTTAGTTCGAAATGGGTTTTTCCAGAGGTGTTGGCCTTTGAGAACTTTGCGGAGGCCTGGGAAACGGCAAATTTGGGAAATGCCCTTTCGAATACAGCGATTATTACGTTTGTGTCAGCACTGTTGTTGATCGTTTTTGGATCGATGGCGGCTTATCCGCTGGCAAGACGGCAAACGAAGTTGAATAAATTTGTTTTCATGTTATTTATTGCCGTTATGGTCATTCCGCCTTTAACGGCCTTGGTTCCTTTATATAAGCTCGTGGTGGATTTAGGGATGATGAACACGCTCGAAATAGCCATCTTAAATAACGTTGCTTCCTTCTTGCCATTAACAATTTTCTTGTATTCCGGCTTTATCCGCTCAACGATACCAAAAGAGTTGGAAGAAGCCGCGAAAATTGACGGAGCCAGTACATTGGGGATCTTTTTCCGGATTGTGTTCCCGCTGTTAAAGCCTGTTACCGCATCGATATTAATCATTTCATGTGTGTTTATTTGGAACGATTACCAATTCGCAATTTTCTTCCTGCAGGCTGAGGAAGTGAAGACGATTACGGTGGCATTGGCAGGATTCTTTGGAGAAAATGCCAACCGGATGAATCTCGTTGCGGCTGCTGCCATCATGGCTGTGCTGCCGATGGTTGTCTTGTTCCTATTATTGCAAAAGCATTTTGTTAAAGGGTTAGCTTCAGGCTCGGTTAAAGGATAATTTTTTCGGGAAACATCGGAAATGTTCATTATATAGGGTTCATGTGACCAATACGAGCGAGGAAATCATCGGAAATGGTCACATAGAAGGTTGATGTGACCAAAACGAACGGAGAAATCATCGGAAATGGTCACATAGAAGGTTCGTGTGACCAAAACGAGCGAGGAAGTCATCGGAAATGGTCACATACAAGGTTCATGTGACCAAAACAAAACAATTATGGTAACTGAAGATATTTTTCGAGAACCATAGATATATCGTTAAAAAAATAAACTCTTATAAATCGGAGGTTCACTTATGTCTAAAATTACTTTTCTTGGCGCTGGTAGTACGGTATTTGCAAAGAATGTTTTAGGAGATTGTATGTTTGTTGACGCATTGGACGGTTTTGAATTCGCGTTATTTGATATCGATGAACAGCGTTTACGCGATTCTGAACAAATGCTTAATAATTTAAGAGAAAGTCTCGGAAAAAATATTACCATTAAAGCGTACATGGATCGCAAGGAGTCACTCCGCGGTGCGAAATATGTAATCAATGCCATTCAGGTTGGCGGTTACAAGCCAAGTACGGTCATCGATTTTGAAATTCCAAAGAAGTATGGTTTACGTCAAACGATTGCCGATACAGTCGGAATCGGAGGGATTTTCCGCAACCTTCGTACCATCCCGGTCATGCTTGATTTTGCCAAGGATATGGAAGAAGTTTGTCCTGATGCATTGTTCATGAATTATACGAATCCAATGGCCGTTTTGACTGGTGTGATGAACCGTTTTACCAATATTAATAGTATTGGATTATGCCATAGCGTTCAGGTGTGTACGAAAGAATTGTTTGAAGCAATCGGAATGGACCGGACCGGTGTGAAGGAGAAAATTGCCGGTATCAACCATATGGCATGGCTGCTTGAGGTAAGCAAGGATGGCGTCGATTTGTATCCAGAAATTAAGCGCAGAGCGCGCGAAAAGCAACAGACGAAGCATGGTGATATGGTGAGGTTCGAACTGATGGATAAATTCGGCTATTATGTAACCGAGTCATCTGAACATAATGCGGAGTACCATCCGTATTTCATTAAGTCTCGTTATCCTGAATTGATTGAGCGCTTTAATATTCCGCTGGATGAATACCCGCGCCGCTGTGAAAAACAAATCAATGATTGGGTGGCGATGAGGGGGGACTTGGTGAACAATCAATCCCTGGATCATGTCCGTTCGCGTGAGTACGGCTCTCGAATCATTGAAGCAATTGAGACGGATGTACCATTCAAATTCGGCGGTAATGTGTTGAATACGGGCAGATTGATTAGCAATCTTCCGGAGAAGGCTTGCGTAGAGGTGCCATGTATCGCAGATCGCAGCGGTATCACGCCAACTTATGTTGGTGACCTTCCGGAACAATTGGCGGCGTTAAACCGCACGAACATCAATACGCAGTTACTGACAATTGAAGCTGCAATGACCTTGAAAAAGGAATACATCTACCAGGCAGCGATGCTTGACCCGCATACAGCAGCTGAACTATCCATGGATGATATTATCTCATTGTGCGATGACTTGATCGAAGCACATGGAGAATGGCTGCCTAAGTTTACTAGTAACCGACTGGTAGCTGTTAAATCTTAGTGTAGAAAGTAAAAGAACTAGCCCAGGCAAGATCCGGGCTAGTTCTTTTTATAAATGTTTATAAAATTATCTTAACCGTATTGCTATGGAAGCCTTCAGCTTTTTCTGAAGGCATTTTAATATTAATAAACCGGAGTCACCGGTTTATTATATTTTAATACATTTAAAACATTTTTAGCGGAAAGCTTGGCCATTTCGTTTCTTGTTTCTATGGTTGCGTTGCCTATATGAGGGGTAATGACCAGGTTTTTTAATTGCTTTAATTCCTCTGTGATGTGTGGTTCGAATTCAAATACATCAAGGGCTGCTCCTGCTATTTCTTCTGATTGAAGAGCCTTGGCAAGGTCCTCTTCTTTGACAACTGCCCCTCTAGATAAATTTAGGAAGAAGGCATCTTTTCTCATATGTGCAAAGGTCTCTTTTGTAAAAAGGTGATGTGTTTCTTCGTTATAGGATGTATGTACGGTTATGACGTCACACGATTGAAGAAGGTCATCGAATTCCATAAAGGTTGCATCATATTTTTCTTCGATTATGGCTGGCTTTTTGGACCGACCTGTATAATAAATCTCCATTCCGAAAGCTTTTGCGCGTTGGGCCACTGCCTGCCCAATTTTTCCAAATCCTATAATACCAAGTTTTTTATTGGTTAACTCTCTTCCTAAAAAGAAAAGCGGTGCCCACCCATTGAATCCGGTTGTTCGACAGAGGGTGTCACCTTCAGGAATGCGTCTGAAGAGGGCAAGCATTAACCCAAGAGCAAGTTCTGCTGTCGCATCTGTGGAAACATCTGGCGTATTCGTTACTAAGATGCCTTTTTCTTTTGCTACATTAATATCAATGTTATCGAAGCCAGCTCCGAAGTTAGCAATCACTTGTAATTGAGGAGCCGCCTCGATGACTTTTTTTGTTACTTTCGTTGAGAGTGGGCAAAGAAGAGCATCCGCATTTCTTACTTGCTCCATCAGCTCATTTTCTGTTATTAGATTTTTTCCTGTGTAAACAGTCAATTGGTGCTCGGAAAGAATTTCATATCCGATTTCCGGAATTTCACCTGAGATGAATATATTCGCCATGTCTTCCTCCTCCGTTCTTTTTAAGCTTTGATGATAGATTGCTTGGAATCAAAGATTTTTCCCCAGCCTTTTATGGAAGAAGGGTCTTCACCTATCATCCGCATGCACTGCCACAATAATACGGTAATCGTATCATATAAAAGGAACCCATATTTTTCTTCATAATATTCTGCTTTTGTAATCGCTGGAAAGTTAGTACAAACAATACTGATACCATCGGCCTTATTAACGGAAACGGCCCTAATCATCTCTTCGATTCTTTCATCTGTTACTTGACTGAAGGAACGATTGACTGTTTGCCCCAGCCCTTGCTTTTGAATCGTTCGGATGCCGCAATGTTTTTCATATTGTTCGGCAATTAATTGATTGATTTCTGAAATATATGGTGTAACAAGGTGCAGGGTTTTCACATCATTTTCTTTAAAAGCTTCGATTTGGGCCAGCATTGAAGTGGTAGCTGGGATTCCTGTCCGTTCGGTTATCAGACGGCAAAGCTCGCGGTCCACATCGAACCCAAGCCAACCGCCGGAAGTTCCGTTCCAAGCAATCACATCGACTTCTGCATGGGCCAGCATTTCAGCTGCCTTCAGCATCGGCTCAAAGTCAAATTGGCTAAGGGCATCTTTTTCTAATGAAATTTTTGTTACTTCAAAGCGTGCATAGTGACAGGTTACGTTCTCTAGTCCTACGGTCATCTTCGAGCAGATCGGTTCAAGAACGGTATTTGATGAAGGGGTCAGCATTCCAATTTTCTTTGGTTCGGGTCTCATTTTGTTTTCCTCCTAAAATTACTTATTTTTGTTTATTTCGCTAAAGTGGGCAAGGTCGTTTTCGATATGCTGCATCATCGCTGCGGAAGCCTTCTTGGCTTCACGATTTTTCATATATTGATAGATTTCTTTGTGTTCCTCATATAGCACTTTGCCTCGATTCTTCCCGTTGAAGTTAAGAATTCGAAAATAATAACTTAGTGAATTAATATCACTTAATTGTTTTTTCAATAAAAGGTTGTTGCTAAATTTAATAATAGATTCATGAAATTCTGTGTTTAGTTCAATCAATTTCTCACGGTTATTTTCTTCATCGCCGAGAAGGGTTTCCGTTTTTATCATAATCGAACCAATTTCTTCAAGCTGGGAGTTGGTTGCGATTTCCGTTGTCAGCTTTGCTGCAAAGGATTCTAACGCCATCCTGCACTGATAGATTTGAACGATGTCAGTGAAGGTTGGTTCAAAAACGAAAATACGGGATTTTTCATCCGATACAAGCAGCCCCTCTTTAATGAGTGCTTTTACTGCCTCGCGGACAGGACTCCGGCTTGTGTTAAACAGGCGTGCTAGTTTCGCTTCATAAACCCGTTCTCCTGGTTTAATTTTCATATATAAAATCATTTCTCGGATCTTATAATAGATTTGGTCGTAAAATGGCATAGATTTTTCGATTACAAATTGATCCATTTGGAGCCTCCCTTTTGTTGAGAGCTACTCTTCCCTTTATTTAGGTGTAGCGACTCCAGCATTGATTCGATAATTCTTGAATTCGGGCACAAAGTTCCTCTTCATCGACACCGAGTACCTTCCCATGCTTTACACGCCATTCGCCATCGATCCATACATGCTCCACATCGGTTGCTTGTGCAGAATGTACAAGCGTTCCGTAAGGAGAAATAATAGGGGTTATATGAAATTTATTTTTGTTTATTGCGATAAGATCGGCTTTTTTCCCGACTTCGATGGATCCAATCTCATCCTCCATCCCAAGTGCTCTGGCTCCATGTAATGTCGCCATTTCAACCAGATGTTGGGGAGTTGGTTCTGTCCGAAGACCGCTTGAAAGACGATGAACAGCCAACCCAAATCGCATCGATTCAAACATGCTCGCAGACATGGAATCCGTACAGATGCTAACGTTCACTCCATTTGCCTCCAAGGAGGAAATAGGAGCAATATCTCCTTTTTTCAAATTTCCCTCTGGTACATGGGCAACAGATGTATTTGTTTTTGTCAGAAGTTCTTGATCCTCTTCCGTAAGGTGAATACAGTGGGCGGCAACGGTCTTCGGTCCAAGAATCCCAAGCTCATCATACAATTGAACCGGTGTCATCCCATCTCGTCGCTTAATTTCTTCCACCTCCATTTTGCTTTGAGCGAGATGGGTGGTGATTCCCACGTCATACTTCCGTGCAAGTCTGATAATTTCTTCTAAAAAGGGAGTGGTACAGGTATCTGGAGCATGTGGACCGAAATGACAAGTAATTCTGCCATTTGCTTTTCCATGCCAGTTCTCAATCATTTCGATGTTTTTTGTAAGAGTTTTATATTGTGCCTCTTCATCTAGTAGATAGAGATTTTCCGGTACACGAAAAAAATCAATGTTATGAATCCGTTCACTGATGACTCCGCGAAGACCGAGATCAGCAAGAGCTTGAATGCTTTTTTCGGATTGAATGTAATTCGATCCAATACATGTATTTCCGGCTCTAAGTGCTTCAACATAGCCAAGAATGTTAAACATATCGCACTCTTCTTCCGTTAAAAGAACTCCCTGCGGGACATTTCGAGAGTATAGTGGTGGAACTCCTGTGTCTGCTCCAATACCTCGATTGACGACGAGTGCCCCATGATAGTGAGGATTTACAAATCCGGGCATAATCATCATTGATGAACAGTCAATGATTTCTGCTTGCGGATATTGCATCATCAGAGTGGAACATTCGCCAATATCTTGAATGTATCCGTTTTGTATGACGACAGCAGATTGATAAAGAATGTCCGACTGATTATTTAACGTGATAATATCTCCTTTTATTAAAAACAGCATGTTACACCTCCATTGTTAAAAAGTAAGAATCGACCACTGATTATGGCAAGGAGGGCCGTCAGAATAGATCATCTTTCTTGTTTTGATATCAAAAATCAATGCCGTCTCTGTTGTGTGAAGGGTTAAATCCTTGCTTCTCGACCCTTTATTTTTAAAATTATGAATACATAGCGCTCCGGTTTGCGCAGACTCGGCATTTGGATGATGTGAGCTTAATAGCTTCTTCATTTCTTCAAGCCAGTGTGTTTCGGTCATTTGAATTAGACTCTTCTCGGCAAAAATGTGCCGGAGCCAGCGGTCCTCCCATTCTATTTCGTCTTGCAATAATGATGGGTGATTGGCCCGGACCAAGTAAGCAGTTTTGCTTAGTTGCTTCTGTACACGTTGGTGAGGTTCATGTTCAAGTACTGCCATTGTTCCACTGGCATCGATAAGAAAATGTGTCCCTCCGACTCCACTGGGCTGATCTTTTAAAAATGCCTCCATTTTATCCAAGCCTTCTTGAACAGTGCTGCATTGAGATAATACCGATTCATTCGCAACCCCGCGCGTATCTGGAAGGTTTCGAAATTCTGGCAGTTTCGTCCCTGCATAAGAGGAGAGCACAGCTAGACCTTCTTCGTTGATGCCGGAGTTTACCCCTTCTTGCCATCCCATCTTGAAAAAGAGAAATGCTAAGCCGGCAGCCGTTCTCGATTTCTGATTAAAGATGAGGCTTGTTTTGGGTGTATCAACTGTCTTTGCTGCAACCAGCAGATCTCGTTTCATCATCATCGTACACACGGCTATATTACCTGTTGGATCGGATTTTTTGTCTCGCTTGTATCTTTATTTTTCTTGATTAAATCAAGAATTTCTCGCTTATATTGATTAAAGATAGGGGATGTTGTGTCCCTTGGGCGGCTCATATCAAGGTCGATAATCTTATTCACTCTGCCTGGACGATTGCTAAGCACAATAATTTTCGTACCAAGAATTAACGCCTCTTCAACCGAATGGGTAACAAAAATGATGGTCCGCTTATGCTCCTGCCATATCCGAGCCAGTTCCTCCTGCATGTCTGCTTTCGTGAAAGGATCAAGGGCTGCGAACGGTTCATCCATTAAGATTAAGGATGGGTTTTGGAGTAATGCTCTTGCGATGCCGACGCGTTGATTCATACCACCTGACAGCTCATGCGGATAGTGGTTTTCAAATCCTGTCAGTCCGACCATATCAATATATTTTTGTGCTTCTTCTTTTTGCGTTTGTCTGTTTGCTCCTTTTAGTTTTAAATGAAAGGAGATATTTTTGGAGACTGTTAACCATGGCATGAGAGTTGCCTGTTGAAAGACCATCCCGCGGTCCGCGCCCATTCCTTCGATTTTTTTTCCGTTTACTAAGATTTCTCCTGCAGTCGGTTTTTCAAAACCAGCGATCATATTGAGGAGGGTAGACTTTCCACAGCCGCTTCCCCCAAGCAGGCAGACAAACTCATTTTCTTCAATGTTAAAATGGATATTGGATAACGCGGTTACGGATGAACCACGCTTGTCGTCCTTAAATACTTTTTCCACATTTTTCACTTCTAAAAATGCCATCTAAACATCACCCCTTATGATTGTGTGCTTTCTATTGAAACTCCACGCTGCCAAGGTAACACTGCTGCAATAATTTTTTTCAAAAGGAAATCGGTGAAAAATCCAAGGAGCCCAATACTTATCATTGCTGAAATAACTAGGTCGTAGCGAAGGAAGTAATAAGAATCCCAGAGTACATATCCTAAACCACTTTGGACCGCAATCATTTCAGCCGTTACGGTCAGCATCCATGCTGAACCCACACCAATTCTCATTCCGGAAAAAATACTTGGAAGTGCCGCTGGAAGGATTACGAAGCGTAAAAGATGCCACTGATTAGCGCCCATCATCCCGCCAGCCCGGACCAAATTCTTATCAATGGTTCGGACACCGTGAATCGTGTTTACCAATATCGGAAAGAAGGAAGCCAAAAAAACTAGAAAAATGGCTGGCCGATCGGCAATCCCGAACCAGATAATGGCGAGGGGAATCCACGCAACAGGCGGAATGGGACGAAGGACTTGTATAGTGGGTTCCAATAATTTCTCTGCAAATTTAGACCAGCCAATGATAATGCCGATCGTTACAGCACTTATAACAGCTAAACTATAACCAGCTATGACACGCCATGCGCTGCTGCCTGCATCCTTCATCCATTGACCGCTGTTTGCTTCTGCTGCACCTGTAGTCCCTAAGATCCAATCACTCATGGATGCAAGTATTCTAGATGGTGTAGGTAATAGTGCACTAGATACATAGCCTAATCGGGAAAGGATTTCCCAAATGACGATAATGCCAAGAGGAACCACTATTTTGGTTGAAAAGGACTTTGCCGTTTGTTTAAGCTTCATTTTCTTTCCTCCTATCTTTTATAGAGCTAGTTTTTCAGATAGTAGTAGCGGTGGAAAGCCGCCACTATCCGAAATTTATTAGAGAGTTTGATTATTCTTTTCCAAGCTCTTTTTCCGTCTTACCCGTAGCCTTTGCCAAGAAACGATAGTCCATATTTTTCTCTGCTTTTTCCGTTACATCGGTTTGAATGTAATTCAGGTCCTTCATCATTTTCGCAATCGCAAGGGTTTCCTTAAGATGCATATGGTAATCCGGTGAAGAGTTTTTCAGGGCCTCTTTTCCTACATCTTGGGACAATGATGTCTTTTCACTGATCACATCAAGCCAAAGTTGGTTATCCTGTTTTAAATCGTCTACCAATTTCACGATTCCGCTTACTACTTCTTGTAGCTCTGCTTCATGTTCTTTTATGACTTCGGAACGTGTCACAATTAAGTTCGTCAAATTCCCTGCAGCTTGATCGTATGGGTAGGCAAAATGTTTACCAGATTGATTCAGGCGAATTTGGGAAGCGAACGGTTCAACAGTTGAGATGACGTCGACTTGACCGCTTTCTAATGCACTGGCATGGTCAGCTGGATTCGCGATATTGATAAACTCAATATCTTTAACAGGGTCGATACCGTGTTTCATAAACTCCCCGCGCATGTGAATATCCTGTGCATTCCCGCGGGATGCAGCTATTTTTAGTTTTTCGCCGGATTTCTTACGATCCTCAATCAGTTTCTTAAAACCTTCCCAGTCGTCCTCTTTAAGGGATACACCGTTTCCAACCAATATTTCGGAACCGCCATTAATCTGACCGGATATGGCTACTAAGTCTAAGCCTTTATCAAGAGCGGTTATGTAGTGAAGATACGTTACTTGCGCTACGTCTAAACTACCAGAGACTAGAGCTGTCAGGACATCGTTACCAGATGGGAAATTTTTTGCATCCACCTTTACATTTTCAACATAATCAGGTGTTAAGGACATCGCTAAACAGTGAGCACATGTTGCATAACCAAGTTTGATTTCAGCAGTTTCATCTGTCTTCTGTCTGTTGCCTTCTGTCGACACTTTTGAAGAATCAGAGGTGGAGCTTTCTTGGGAAGCACCGCAAGCACTAAGGACGATAAGAATGACACTGCTTAACATCAACCACAACCATTTCTTTTTCATAAAAAACCACCCTTTCGGAAAACAAGTTTTGTTTTCGCTGAATTTTGAGTTAATCATGCTCCTTGAATGGGCCTTGTGACAAGTAACTTGTGAGGTTATATAACAGGGAATTTTATTGATTTTTTAGAAAAGTCGGTTAATAAGCGAGCTGGTGCAAGGCTTCCGTGAGGACTTCGATTCCTTTTTCTAATGCAAATTCGGTTGTATATTCAAGGGGTGAATGACTGATCCCTGATTGACTTGGAACAAATATCATTGCGGTTGGAACAACAGGTGCCACAACTTGGGCATCATGAGCCGCCCCGCTATGCATGAGTTTGTATGGGATTTCTTTTCGTTCGCAGCTTTCTGACAAGAGCTTGATGATTTTTTCGTCCATGGAGACAGGTTCTGAAGTAAACCAGGGCTCAATTTGGACATCGACCTTTTGTTGATTTGCAATGCTGTGGATTTTTGTTGCTGCGAGTCTGGTCATATTCTCTAATGCGTACTGATGGGTATGGCGAATATCTAGTGTAAATGTTGCTTTTCCAGGAACGACATTTGAAATGTTTGGTTCTAACTCCAATTTCCCTACTGTCGCAACAAGAGGGTCGCCAGCTTCATCAGCCAGCGTTAGGATCCGGCTAATTATCATGCTTGCAGCCTTCATGGCGTCTCGGCGGTAACTCATGGGAGTGGTTCCCGCATGATTGGTTTCTCCAAGTACAGTTACAAGGAATCTGCGCTGGCCGACAATACTGTGAACTACTCCAATTTCTTTGTTTTCTGTTTCAAGAACGCTTCCTTGTTCAATATGCAGTTCAATAAAGGCTGTTACATTTTGTTTTGGTTCCTGTTTGCCTGAATATCCCAACTTCCTCATCGCATCCTTCAAGGAGATGCCATCAGCATCGGTTATGCCCTCGACATCCTTGAGTTTTGCTTGGCCAAACATGTTTCTGCTTCCCCACATGGCATATGGAAAGCGGCTTCCCTCTTCTTCAGCAAAGGCAGCCACCTGCAGCGTTTTTTTTGGCGGCCCGTATTTTTTGAGGAGGCTGATGATGGCCAGCGCCCCACCGATGATTCCATATTGTCCGTCATAAATTCCGCCGCTGACGACGCTATCCAAATGAGAGCCGGTTAACACTATTTCATCTGGCACACTGGATCCTCTTATGCTCGCCAGCAAATTCCCAACCGCATCGATTTCGATCGAAAACCCTTCTTCCTCTAGCCACATTTTTAAAGCTAGCTGCGCTTGATGCCAAGCATCCGTATAGACAAGTCTCGTGATCCCATTTTGGTCGTCTTTCCCATACTGAGACAGCCATTCTAACTTCTTCAGAACATGATGTTTCATCAAACCACCCTTTCCAACTAATTGTTTTTCTTGAAAATTTAGTTTCTATCATCGTACTGAAATTTTAATGTTGCAAGTTGTTTGGCAGATTGTCTTACAGAATACTTTAAAACTCTGAAACTTTTTTTTATGATAGGTGACAATATTAATTTTTCGAGGGGAGGAAGATAAAATGACGGTAACAAAAATTATTACAAACGGAAAAATCGTTACACGAAATGGAATAGTGGAAGGGGAAATCGAGATTACAGAGGGCAAGATTTCTCTGATCGGATGTGCGATACCAAGAAAGGATCACATCGAGGTGATTGACGCAAAAGGACAGTTTATCCTGCCAGGTATGATTGATACTCATGTTCATATTAACGAGCCTGGACGCACCGAATGGGAAGGCTTCAAAACGGGATCAAGTGCGCTTGCTGCAGGAGGAGTGACGACCTATATTGACATGCCTTTGAACGCATTACCTGCAACGACTACTAAGGATGCTCTTGAGGAAAAAATGAACCTTGCATCTGGAAAAAACTTTATTGATTATGCTTTTTACGGTGGATTGACTCCAGATAGTCTTGATCATTTAGAAGAACTCGCTGATGCCGGAGCGGTCGCGTTTAAATGTTTTCTCTCAACCTACCAAACCGATGTGCCGGGAGATTTCAGAAGTATTGATGATTATACCCTTCTGGAAGGGATGAAACGAATTGCTGCTCTTGAGAAGATCCTGCTGATTCATTGTGAAAATGACCAGGTCACGGATGGTTTAGAAAAGCAAAAAATAGCGGAGGGGAAAACGAGTACATACGACTTTGTTGATTCCCGGCCAATCCTTACAGAGGTAGAAGCGGTATCGCGCGTGATTTTGTTTGCGAAAGCGACAGGCTGTCGGGTCCATATTGTTCACGTCAGTTCTGCAGATGCGGTAGGGTTAATTGAGAAGGCGAAGCAGGAAGGTGTTAATATTACGCTTGAATCATGCCCTCATTATTTCGCTTTTAATGCAGATGACTTAGCACGTATTGGGGCAGTTGCAAAATGCCAGCCGCCACTCCGGTATGCAAATGAACAGGAAGCACTTTGGAAATGTCTGCTTGAAGGGAAAATTGACTGGATTAGTTCTGACCATTCCCCATGTACCTTTGATTTAAAACAAGGATCGATCTTTGAGGCGCATGGAGGAATTTCGGGAGCACAGAACAGTGTTGACGTCATGTTTGATTTAGCAGTAAATAAACGAGGGTTAAGTGTGGTCGATTTTGCCAATCTGATTGCAACCCAGCCAGCCAAACGCTTTTCATTATTAGGTAAAGGTGAAATTGCAGTTGGTTTCGATGCTGACCTTATCTTCATCGATCCCAACAGGTCGTATATCATTCGTGCCGAAGACCTTTACTACAAAAACCCCCATAGTCCCTATATTGGAATGGAAATAGGAACACGCATCACCAAAACAATCTTACGGGGGGAACCTGTCTTTAGTCTAGAGGAAGGAATTATCGGCGAACCGAAGGGAGAATGGGTGCCTGTCACCGCCCGAGTTTTGTCGAATTGAATTGAACATAGAGGACATTGGGGATGCCCCGATGTCTTTTTTATTTTGGCTATGTTAAAGGCCATTGTTGATTTTGCATCGATGTTGATTGGAGCGGAAATCAACAGCCCAATTTAACAGAGGTTTATTTTTATAACGAGATTGTTAGGAATGATCTATGAAAATAATTAGCGCATGAGACTAAACCTCTGTAAATAAAATGGAGTGGGGTGGAAAGTTTTAATAAAGTTTGAATGAATGGTGGTTATGGAATGAATGAATTGACCATAGACCCTTATTTTCATGTACGGACAGTAAAGTGTTTTGAATATGACCCGAGGGGAAAGAGGATTAGTTTTATTTCTGATTTTACCGGGGTCCCGCAGGTTTGGGGGCTTGAGCGAGGTGGGCGATGGCCTGCCCAAACCTCTTTCTCGATGAAAGGAATCACCTTTATTAAATATATTGCTAGTACATCAGATCTCTTGGTCGGGATGGATACGGATGGGGATGAAAAGGAGCAATTGTACTTAATAAAGGAGAACGGTGATCAAATTCCACTGACAAACTCTCCTGAGCATCTTCATTTGTTTGGTGACAGCTCTCCTGATGGAAAATGGATTGCGTGGTCCAGCAACCGGCGGAATCCAGCCTTTTTGGACGTTTATATTCAGAATTTGGAGACTTTGGAAATTCGCCGTGTTTTGACCGAGGATGGGACTTTTTATGTGGAAAAATGGTTTCCAGATGGGGATTCGTTATTGATTAAAAAAGTTAACGCTCCCCTTGATTATGATTTAGGGGTACTATCACTCGAAACGGGTGAAATGGATTGGCTTACCAATCATCAGAGGGGAGCCGGCTATAAAGATGTTCATTTTAATAAGGACGGAGATTTAATCTATTTATTAACCAATCAGGATAGGGAATTCTTTGGACTCGCTTGTATTCAGCTGGCGACGAAACAATTAATTTGGCTGGAACGGGGAATGTGGGATTTTGAAGATTTGACCATGAATAAAGAGAAAAATAAATTAGCGTTTGCAATGAATGAAGGGGGAATCTCGAAGGGGTATCTAGTAGATTTGAAGCGGAGTACCCTTTTTACGTGGGATACGCCAATGGGGGTTATTACCAATCTTAGATTTTCGCCCGATCATCAAAAACTTGCCTATGTGTTAAATGGACCTGCAAATCCTTCTGATATTTGGGAGCTTGACCTGAAGACTCTCCAAGCAGAGCGGCTTACGCATGTTTCCCGGGCTCCGATTCTTGAGGAAAAGCTGGTTGAGCCTGAGCTTATAAACTATCCATCGTTTGATCAACTTTCCATTCCTGCATTTTATTACAAGCCGAGCGGGGCTTCCGGGAAATTTCCGGTTGTGATTTATATTCACGGGGGCCCGGAAAGTCAAAGTCGTGCGGCTTACAGCCCTTTTTTGCAGTTTTTATTAGAACAGGGATATGCTGTGGTCGCCCCGAATATTCGAGGCAGTACAGGGTACGGAAAAACCTACACCCAGCTGGACAATGGCCGGAAACGAATGGATGCGGTGAAGGATGTTATTTTTTTAATAGAATGGTTGAAAAAAACAGGGGATATTGATCCCGAAAAAGTGGCGATCATGGGCGGAAGCTATGGGGGTTTTATGGTGCTGATGGCGATTAGCCATTATCCGGAGCTGTGGGCAGCAGCCATCGATGTCGTGGGAATGTCCAGTCTGCGAACGTTTCTGCAAACGACCAGTCCTTGGAGGAAAAAGCTGAGGGAGGCGGAATATGGAACAATTGAAAAAGACGGGGATTTTTTTGATAGAATTGACCCGTTGAATCATGCTGAAAAAATCAAAGCCCCTCTCATGGTGTTACATGGAGTTAACGACCCGCGTGTCTCGATTCAAGAATCCGAACAGATTGTAAAGAAGCTGAAGGGACGAAACCATCCCGTTGAATTCATCCGTATCGAAGAAGAAGGACACTCCATGGTGAAATTAAACAACAAACTGAACTCCTATACAAATATGGCTATATTTCTGAAAGAGTATTTGTAGGGGTGCCTGTCACCACCCAAAGTTTGTCGAATAGGATGTTTAAACGAGTGGATACCTAAAAGGTGTCCATTTTTTTGTTTAATTACTTTTGGTATATGAAATACTGAATGTGTAAACTTCTATTTCATTATTCCTAGGAGTGGTCGATATGAATCGAAAGCATATAATTATTATTCACGGACGTGCGATGAAACCTCAACGTAAAGTAAAAGAAGAGCTAGTATTGACCTCCCTTGTGGAAGGTATAAGAAGAATTGATAAAAAAGTGGCAAAGGCCATTGAAGAAGAACAAATCAAAGTAACATTGATTTATTATGGTGATATCTCAAATGGAATAATGGTAAAAAAAAAACCGGAAGTAAAAAAAGGAATGGTTGAAATTGATGGTAAGTGGTATCTTCCTGATGACGCATATGATAAGCCTTTAAAGAAACTATTAAAGAGACCTTTAGAGGATCATACAGAAGATGATTATAGTAAGCTGTTAGAGAAGGAAGAAGGGAATAGAATAAAATTAGGAGATGATTTGGCTCCATTCGTTAGTCAGATCTTTGCTTCAGTAGGTGTTACTGAAAGGTTAATTGCAAAAAAATTACCTGATTTACATTCTTATTTAAATAGCCGTGTTGTCGGATCGGAAATACGGGAAAGACTGCAATGTAAATTAAAGGAGGCATTTCTGGCAGGAGATGATATTGCACTTGTCTCTCATAGTATGGGGTGCATTGTAGCATATGATGTTTTATGGAAATTTTCACGAATGAGTGAATATCGGGATTTTTGGGATAAGAAAATACCGTTATGGATGACTTTGGGAAATCCGTTAGGTGAGGAAAGTGTTCAAGAAAGGGTATATGATGCTGATGAGCCTAAGGATGGAAAGTATCCAAAAAATATTATCAACTGGGTAAACATTAATGCAAAAGATGATTATATTGCACATGATGGTGATATTGAAGATGACTTTGGTCAAATGAAAAGTAGAGATCTTATTAAAAAAATAGAAGATATTCCAAGAATCCACACTTTTTGGGTGGACGATGATGGGAAATGTAATCCACATAAGTTATATGGATATTTAAATCATCCAACAGTAGCTGAAAAATTAATTAATTGGATATCTGATTAGGTGCCTGTGTATTATGTACTCAAAAGTAGGCAAAATACATTCGGATTTTATTTAAGGAATCAAGGCTGTTAAGCTTTGGTTCCTTTTCCTTCTCATCATCCTGAAATGTCTTTGGAGGGATTCAAACTAACGAAAAAACCCCTATTAGACGGGGTTTTCAAAATTTGTCTATTGAACTGTGATAGTGCCTTTGTACATATTCATTCCGCAGGCATAATGGTAGGTTCCAGGCTTGAGGGATGGAATCGTAACATAGTTATCGGTATGAGCTTTTAAGGAAATATTAAACCCAAGTTCCTCTGATAAAACAATACCAGTGCATCCAACCTCTTCTGTTTTAAAGTTAAGGATCGATGGAGTGCCGGCTTTGATTACTGTGTTATTCGGGGTGTATTCAGTAGGTTCAACAATAATTTCATGGATCTCGTTACTGGTATCTTTAAATTCGATTTCTTCCACTTCTGTTGAAGCTTGTTCGGTCCCGTTTTTATATTCCCCGCCACTTCCGAATGCGAGAAAACCCATGAATAGTAACATCATAACTAAAAAAATAGGATTAGCTACTAAGGGTTTTTTACTCTGTGATTCCGGTTTGTTTGATTTTGTTTCTTCACCGATTAAACGGATGAGTATTCCAATGACGGCAACAAACACGATGTCAATAAAGAAAACCATAACCTCTGTGGATTTAGGTTGTAACATCACGCCTAACATGGAACCCATCATTCCACCCATTATTCCTGCTGTTAACCCGTCTAATGATGCCATAAGTGATACGGGTCTTCCTGTTATAAATCCAACTGCCATTCCTGTTGTCACCGAAATAATCGTTGGAATGGTCAAATCTTTATTTTCTAGAAGGGTACCTATAATGGTCCCAACAGCAATACTCACCATCATCGAGTTCGTCATACTGATCATCATTCCGGTCATACAAGAAAGCCTATTCTTGTTTTGGAACGTATAAAAAACAACATAACTTGATAATAGAAAAACTAATACTAAACTAAAAATCATTAACATGGTGCCTGTCACCACCCGAATTTTCTTGATACACAAATATTGTTCCATAAGATTATAATTTTGAAAAGCTATTATTCTTATAGTTTAAAAGTAAATTTTGAAAGGGATCTTTTTGTTGACAATCTTGTCGATATTCATTGTGATGAAATTGATGATGAACAATCGCGATTTGTGGAAGTACTGGCCGCAGAGGCACACCGCCTGGAGGACGTACGGTGCCTGTCAGCACCCGAGTTATATCGAATATCTATAAAGAGTTATTAGGAACTTTCTAATGATTCTTTACTTTGTATTCATTTACATATATTCAACAATTATTTACTAACTATTTACAAGATTTAAACTACTACTTAAAACTCCCCATTTAAGATAGAACTAGTTTTAAAACACGATAAATGAGGAGAGATGTACATAATGACCAATCAAAGTTCCAAAAACGGGTTGAACAGAAGAGATTTCTTAAAAGCGGGAGGAATGAGCACGCTTGCTGTTACACTTGGTTCCACTGGAGTGTTAGCGCTTGGTTCAAAAGCATTTGCGGATACTGCTACTAATTCAACCAGTGGCTTCGGCGGCTACGGTCCTTTGGTTCCGGACCCAAATGGTATTCTTGACCTTCCCGAGGGCTTTCATTACAAAATTATCTCTGAAGAGGGCGGCCAGCTGACAAACGGAGGAAAGATTCCTGGAGCGTTTGATGGAATGGCTGCTTTTGAAGGGCCTAATAATACGACCATTCTTGTTCGTAATCACGAATTAGGGACAAGTGCAGCAAATCCTGTAGTTGGAAGCAAACCTTATGATCCAGCAGCTGTAGGTGGTACAACCGCTCTAGTTGTAGGAGCTAATCGAGAAGTCATCAAAGAATATGTAACCTCTTCAGGTACAATCCGAAATTGTGCTGGTGGAGCGACACCATGGGATACTTGGTTAACTTGTGAAGAAACACGTTCCGAGACACATGGATATGTGTTCGAAGTGGATCCGACACAGCCGGAGAACGAAATGTCCAGAACTCCAATCAAGGATATGGGACGTTTTTCGCACGAAGCCTGTGCAATTGACCCAGCGACAGGATATGTATACTTAACGGAGGATGCAAGCCCAAGTTACCTTTACCGCTTTATTCCAAATGATTTGAGTCAAAAACCAGGCGCGTTGCAAAAAGGCGGTAAGCTTTATGCGGCGGCGATTGAAGCGGTAACTGATCCATCCGCAAGCACATTTAAAACAGGACAAAAATTTCAGATTGTTTGGAAGGAACTAAATCCTCATCTTTGCCGTGAGGATGCCAAGGCACAAGGCTGCATTGAATTCAGCAGGCTAGAGGGAGCGTTTTTTCAAGCGGGTGTGTTCTGGTTCGATGACACTTCTGCCGGCGACAAAAAACTTGGCCGTGTTTACCGCTATTTCCCGGCAACCAATACCTTAGAGCTTTTCTATGAGGGAACGGATGCACATGACATGGAATATCCAGATAATATCTGCATGACTCCATGGGGTGACCTTTGGATTGCGGAAGATGGATCTGGTACCGATAGACTTTTGGGCATTACTCCAGAAGGCAAGGTCTATCCTTTTGCCTCAAACCGTCTAAGCGGATCTGAATTGGCAGGCCCAACCTTCTCACCAGATGGAAACACTCTTTTTGTAAATATTCAAAGTCCAGGTAAAACCTTTGCGATCTGGGGGCCGTTCCAACGCAGAAATGCTGCGCGTGCAAGGGAAATGTCCTATGCTGCTCCTTCAAAGAAATTTGCACCAAAGGTTTCTGACGAGTTGGTTCAATTTGCTGAGAGCCAAGGTATGTCCATTCTTGAAGCTGCCGCATTTGAGCGTCATGGATTAAAAATCTGAGATTAATAGAATTTTTACCTGAAAAAGATGTAGGCCCGCTTGCCGGGCTTACGTCTTTTATTAGATGATGGCTTCAAATTTTTTATGTAAAAATTTATATTTAGGGAGGAATGAGTAAGTGATTATCAGCAGATTGAAAAATATGAAATTAGTCATGTGCCTGATGTCTTTTGCACTTTTTATAGTATCGCTATCAGGGATGCAGTCAAAGGCGGCGGCGGAAGAAATGGAGTTTGGACGAGGAATTCCGGTTAATGTGAAGGTAATGTCTTATAACATTCATCACGCAGAAGGTGTTGACGGGGTATTGGATTTGGAACGAATTGCAAAGATCATTGAGGGTGAAAAGGCAGACATTATCGGACTTCAGGAAGTGGACAACCATTGGTCTGAACGGAGTGATTTTCAAGATCAGGCAAAGTGGCTGGCTGAGCGGCTTGGAATGTTTTATGTTTATGCAGCCAACTTGGACAGAGATCCATTAAAGGAAGGAGAGCCACGTCGTCAGTACGGGACAGCAATCTTAAGTAAATATCCGATTCTACATTCTGAAAATCATCCCCTCACAAAAATCGGAAATACGGAACAGCGAGGCCTGCTTGAAGCTTCCATCAATGTAAAAGGAAATCATCTTCATTTTTATAATACTCACTTGGCCTTAACAACGGCAGAACGAGAAATACAGATGAAGGAAATCATTTCGATAGCAGGGGAATCTAAGGGAGCAAAAGTGATTATGGGAGATTTAAACGCAGTCCCAGAAAGCATTGAAATGCAGCCGATGTTTGCGGAGTATCTCGATGTGTTTGCGGATAACCCTGAAGCATATACATATCCCGCTGTAAATCCTACAAAACGTATCGATTATATTTTTACATCCGATGATATTAAAACGATAGAAACCGAGGTCATCCATACATTAGCGTCCGACCACCTGCCATTAACCGCAGAACTTGTATTAGAGAGAATGGATCCATTTAATAATGGTGTAAAGTAGGATAGAAGTTTCCAGTAGAGGGAACATGAAATGCCCTAAGGAGCTGTAAAGCGGCGGGGGCTTTCCCCCGCCACACTAATGATTTATTTCTGGCTGACCAAATCTTTCTTCCCTGTACTTGCCTCACTAGTAAGATAATCATGGACAACCTTTGTCCTTGGCAGAGTAAGGTCGGTAAGTATATGAGAGGCAGAAACAATTTCCAGTACTGGCAAATCCGCCAGCGGCGCTAGGGCATGAGCAAATAGCTGCAAATGGGCAGGCGCTGTCCATGCACCTTTAATGGTAATGTCAGTGATCTCCCCGCGGACAAGTTCACATATCCGTGGTTTCCCATCCATTCCGCGAATCAGTTTAAGCATAAAGTAAGGTTTGCAAATCTCCTCGCGGGCCTGTTCTACATCGAGCGGCATATGCTTATATCCCATAGTAGCGGTGGCCACACGCAATGTACCATAGTCGAGCGTTCCCACTAATGTATCAGAATCAATGTACAAGCTTGGTTTTCCCAATTTTTTCGGATAGGCCCCTACCTCCCGGCCTGCGGCAATCGCAGGATGGTTATCTACGTACATGGAGTGGACATAATCTCCTGCTTCTCCGTTAAAACGGACTGGAATAACCTGCCCGGACTCCGTGTAAGAGCCCAAACCTGTAACGTCAGGCATACGGATCACTTCAAATTTCACCAATGGCTCATCAATTTCTAGCGGCTCAGGAACCACCTTTCTTAGTGCCTCCAAGTCGGTCCGATAAACGATATTTAAGTACTCGCGGTTATTGAACCGGTATGGTCCTCGCGGGAATGCGGGAGCATCCAATGGGGTTGAAATTTGTTTCGTCACTTCATCTAGCTTCATTTTTCTCATCCTTCCATATCATGGATAAAATATTATTAAGATAATAACAAACAAAGTCAGTGAAACATTATTTTAGTAAAATAATAAGAAACCTTCTTAAAATCTTTTTTTAAAAGGTTGGAGATTATTTAAATCAAGTATTTCAAAGGGTCCAACTTATTTCGAAACAATAAATAATTTTGAATATGGAGGTTTATACTTGACAAAAAAAGCAAATTTTTATGTAAATGAATACTTTTTTAAAATTAATTGACAGAAAATTTATTTTTTTGTTTAATATAAACATACCAACCGGTCAGTATTTTTGCAAGAAAAATATCAAATAAATTTAAAGGAGTATGGAAGATGAACGACACATTGGATCAGATTCAAACGCATGTTAAATTTCTAACAGCAGACGAAGCAGTCAGCCACATTCCTGAAGCTGCATCAATTATGGTAGGGGGATTTGGTTATGCAGGTACACCAAGGCATTTATCACGGGCAATCGTGAAACGTGAGGAGCTTCGTGACCTTACATTGATTATGAACAGTTTAGGCAGCGTGTCTGTGCTGAATGACCTTTTTATTCAGAATCGCATAAAAAAAGTCGTCGGCAGCTTTTTTTCATCCAACAAAGAGTTAGTCAAGGCGCATCGTGAGGGCAGCGTTGAGATTGAATTATTACCTCAGGGAACTTTTACGGAAGCCATTCGTTTGGGAGGGGCAGGAATTCCCGCGTTTTATACGCCAACGGCAGCAGGAACCGATCTGGCCCTTGGCAAAGAAACCCGTGTCATCAACGGAAGGGAGCATGTGCTTGAATATTCTTTAACAGCGGATGTTGCGATTATCAGAGCCTATAAGGCAGATAAAGCTGGAAATCTCGTTTATCGAAAAACAGCAAGCAATTTCAATCCGCTTATGGCAACGGCAGCCAAACTGACAATTGTTGAAGTCGATGAAATTGTTGAGATTGGTGAACTGGACCCTGATTCCATTGTCACCCCATTTATCTTTGTTGATATGATCGTGAAAAGAGAGGTTGAAGCATAATGAGTGAATCTATTAAGCACTATATTGCCTGGCGATGTGCTCAAGAAATAACTGAAGGGGTGATAAATCTCGGCATTGGTATTCCTACGCTGGTGGCGGATTATTTACCGAAAGGGAAGGTCACGCTCCATTCTGAAAACGGAATGCTTGGAGTTGGACCGGTTCCTGCTCCAGAGGATATGATTAGCGATGTGGAAAAAATAGACCTAGTAAACTCTTCAGGGGTGCAGCAAATTACCGCCCTTCCGCATGCATCCTACTTTGATAGTTCTTTGTCCTTTTGCATGATGCGCGGCGGTCATCTGGATGCCACGGTTATCGGTGCACTGCAAGTTTCTGAAAGAGGGGACATTGCCAGTTGGGCGGTGCCGGGTAAAGATGTTCTGGGCGTAGGGGGCGCGATGGATCTGGTCGTCGGTGCCAAGCGAGTCATTGCTGCACTGACGCACCAATCCGCAAAAGGCGAACCGAAAATCCTTCCGGAGTGCACCTACCCATTAACCGCCAAAAATCGGGTGGACACTATTATCACAGAATATGCTGTCTTCAAGTTTCGCGAAGGACAGATGTTGCTCGTGGAACTTGTGGACGAGGTGACGTTTGAAGAGCTGAAGAACATGACACCAGCTTCCTACGAAATAGCCGATGACTTTAAGTGGGTCAGCCGTAAAGATGTATTTAAGGAGGCACTTGTTCTAAAATAATCGATGTCGAAAAAGTAAGTAGCCTTCAGGATGTTTTCCTGAAGGCTTTTTTGCGTATGAAGATGGAGTTATTCCAACTCTTCACGGTGCCTGTCACGCCTCGAAATTTGTCGAATCAGTAACACCATTGTGTGTTACTATAGAAGGCAGAGTGGATGAAAGGGTGAAGTGATATGTCCAGAGGAGAGCGTTTACTGCAGGATCTATATGGCACTACTAAGAGAGCTTCTTCTTTTTATGATAACCAAATGCTTCATTACTTGAATGAGAGAATGATAGAGTTTATTGCTAGGCAAGATATGGTGTATATTTCCACAGCGGATACCGGCGGGAATTGTGATGCTTCTTTTAGAGCGGGATCACCTGGTTTTATACGTGTACTTGATGAGAAAACGTTAATGTATCCCGAATACATGGGGAATGGTGTGATGGCCAGTTTGGGAAACATCCTTGAGAATCCCCATATCGGGTTACTTTTTATCGATTTTTTTGAGGATCAGATTGGGCTGCATGTGAATGGGAAAGCTTCCATCATGGAAAATGGAGAACTTTCTACATTAAACTTAACTGAAAAAATGATGAATGAAATTCTAGAAAGTGAAGGGAATCGGCCGAAACGCTGGGTCCTAATCAAAGTTGATGAAGCGTATATTCACTGTTCCAAACACATTCCAAAACTACAAAGATTGGACAAAGAAATCGAGTGGGGAACAGATGACGAAAAACAAAAGGGCGGGGATTATTTTAAAGCCAAACAAAGTCCAAACCACAAGAACGTTTAATATTAAAGCTGCCGTTAGGACAGCTTTTTCTTTTTCTTATAAATTCTTACGACTTTGAAAGCTAAAATCCTTTCATATAAAGCTTCTTAACGAATTTAATTAAACGATTCGTTCATATCCTTTTTTGTAAAAACAGGTCATTTTTTAGGAAATAGTAAAATTTTTGTCTAAAGTTTGGTTGAAAAAAACTAAACGTTTTCATTAAATTTCTATTTACGAACACATGTTCCTTGTTATAAAATACAAGTATGGGTAATAATGGTGAGTGGATACTACCAATGGTAAATACATATGAAGGCTTGCGAGTTACTCAAGCATGCAAAAAAATTTAAAACTGAGGAGCTGTTTCATGATGACAAAGCGTTTGGCCCCCTATTTAATGATGAATGGTAATGCAAAGGAAGCAATCGAATTTTACAAAGAAGCGCTGGGTGCAGAGGTCTTGTTTAACCAAACCTTTGGAGAAATGCCAGAAAATCCTGAATATCCGCTGCCGGAAGAAGCGAAAGGACTTATTTCGCACGCAATGTTAAGAGTTGGCGAAACCGACCTGATGTTCTCTGATAACTTCCCAGGTTCAACTAGTCAAATCGGCGATCAAGTGACCATCTGTATTACAGCTGATAACACCGAAGAATCAAAACAAATTTTTGAAAACTTGCAAGAAGGCGGTACAGTAAAAATGCCGTTCCAAGAAACTTTCTTTAGCCCTGGCTACGGAATTGTAACTGACAAGTTTGGTGTTACTTTTCAAATTTTTACAGAAGGTAAACAATAAGGTGCCTTTCACGCTCCGAGTTTTGTCGATTGCTCGGGAAATAATCTGGTAACTGTAGTTTATTGTCAGCTGAGTCGAGTCTTGTAAAGGAAGCACCCCTGCTATCGAAAACAGGGGTGCTTTTTTAATGTTGTAAAAATGGGCTTGAACCAATCAAAATTTCGAATATTTCACTGTAACGATTCTCGTATGAAAACGTCTATCTTTATGTGATAACAATAATTGCAGTATACCTTCAGCAATAGACCCACCACCATATCTTATTTGTCATTATGGAAGGGTGAAGGTTATGTTTTCGTTTAAGAGGGTTGGGTTCGTCGCTTTAAATTTTTTGGTATTCTTTATGCTTTTTATACCTAGCATGCTCACTAATGGGTTGGGTCATAATGAGCAGGTGGCCGAAGCCAAGGTTAAAACAAAGGATAAGGATAAACTGACTGTGGAGTTCAAAGGAAAGATTTATCGAGATTTGGAAACACACTACTACAAATTCTCAACCACGAAGAAAGGAAAGATTGACATTTCTTGGGGACCTGATACGGAGGGTTCTGATTATATCATTACCAATCCGAACTGGAGTGCTATGTATTTTCATGGCGATGAATTACCGGCGGGTGATTATATTTTGGTTATTACTTCCAATCCTGCTGAATCTCCAGAGGATCCATCACTTCTTTCCTATCATTTTATTCTCAAAGGTCTTACCTTTAAGGAAGCGCCGGATACCACGCTTCCAAAGTTAGATATTGATAGTCCTGTCGAACTTGTTACACATTTACCTGAAGGGGAACAGGCAATCACGTTTAAAGGAAGTTCTGATGCTGCAGAACTTGTTTTTGGAACCTTTGGTTTAGAAGATGAACAAACAGAGACCTTAACAAGTCCATTTGATAAGACTATCTATTTTGATGAAAACAGTCCAAATTACATTTCCTATCGTATTTCAGCTACTAATGATTCGGGCAACACTGTCAATCGCTACTTTGAAATTATTTATGAGGGCGGAGTAGTGGAATAAAATAACTAAAGAGGTGCGTGTAGCACCTCTTTTTCGATAGGTTCGAGCGGTGACTGGCACCTAGTAGTTTCTTTCGATTACAAAATGCGCGAGGTCGCCTCGGAAAATGGTTTTGGAGTATTCGATGATGGTTCCGTCTGCTAGATAGGCAAGGGTGTCTAGTGAGAAGCAGGGATCTCCAATGTTGATTTGGAGCTTTTCTGCTGCCGTTTGGTCCGCAATGAACAGTTCTAAAGTTTCAACGGTTTTACTGACTTTCAACTTGAATTGGGATTCGAGATGGTCGTATAACGACTTTTCGCATCCCTGTTTATTTAATCCAGGGGTCTTATACCATGGTAAATAGGCGATTTCATATTGAATCGGCTCTTCATTTACATACCGGAGTCGTTCCAGTACGTTCACTGGTTCGCCTTCCTCCATTTTTAAAACATCGCTTAAATAATCATCTGCTGGAATCACTTCCAGCTCGAGGACCTTAATCAATGGTTTTTTACCTTGCGTGGTAATTTGTTCTGAAAACCGTTCCACGGTTGTGGTTAATTTTTGCTTTACTTTAGAGGCAGATACAAATGTTCCGCTTCCCTGCTTACGGTAAACGTAGCCTTCGGTTGTTAATTGTTGTAAGGCGGTCCGGACGGTTGTACGACTTACTCCATATTTTTCGCAAAACTCCGCCTCGGTTGGGAGCTGGGAGTGGGGCTTGTATTCTCCTGTGTTAATTAATGTGATGATTGCATCCTTCACCCGCTGATGAAGCGCATGGTTATCCTTTAGTTCCTCCATACATATAACCTCCCTAGTACCTATAGCTTAGCAGAAAAACCAACACAATTAAACTTCGAAAAGTAACTTTTAATCATTTGTAATAACAAACGCAAAAAAATGGATAATTTGTATTGGAATATGTTATAACAATAAACCGAGGAGGAACTGGCAAAAAAAGTACTCTATTTCGAGTACTTTACAGTAACCGTAATAAGGACCGATAAAATAGGTGACTGAAAGCGGTTGTATATATAGTTAATTTTTGTAATATTTAAAATCCCGTTGACACCTACTTAAAAGGTGGTATATTTATTACCATAGTCATGTAAGGAAATATAACATGAGGGTGGTGGGGTAATAAAATGAAAAAAATTGAAGCCATTATAAGACCGGAAAAGCTCACGGAAACGATTAAAGGTTTAAAAAATATAGGGGTAACAGGCTTTACTGTATCCCAGGTAGTTGGCAGGGGGAAACAGAAAGATACACAAGGGGTCTATCGCGGAAAAAATTATAAAGTGACTCTTCATCCAAAAGTAAAATTGGAGATTGTTCTTTCGGACTATATGGTGGAACTCACCATCCAGACCATTGTCGATGCGGCTCAAACAGGTGAAGATGGTGATGGTAAAATTTACGTTTATCCCATATATGAAGCCTATAATATCCGGACAGGAAAAGCGGACTTTGATATTGATGAACTAGTAAATAGGGAGGGGTGACTTTTTTGGAACTAATGTATTTAAACACCGTTTGGATTGTGTTAGCAGCTGCCATGGTACTTTTTATGGAAGGCGGATTTAGTTTACTTGAAGCAGGTTTTGTTCGAACGAAAAATGCTGTCAATGTCACCATGAAGATCTTTGTTGATTTAACGATCGGAGCTTTAGCTTTTTGGCTAATCGGTTTTGGCGTTATGTTTGGGAAAGATGCATTCGGATTTGTTGGTACTAATTTATTTGGCAGTCCGGAAAAGATTGCTCTTTCGATTGAATTACCTAGTGCTGCATTTGTACTGTTTCAAATGGGATTCGCAGTTGCCTGTATCAGCATCGTTTCCGGTGCGGTTGCGGAACGGATGAACTTTAAAGCGTATGTCTTAACGGCCGCACTAATTTGTATTATCATCTATCCACTTTCCGGTCATTGGATATGGAACAGTGAAGGATGGTTGGCAAAATTAGGAATGAAGGATTTCGCAGGCTCGGCTGCTATCCATGCTGTAGGTGGATTTGCTGCTTTGTCTATGGCTAAACTGTTGGGGCCAAGAAAAGGAAGATTTAATTCAGATGGAAGTGCCAATGTATTTGCGCCAAGTAATATTCCTTTAGCGTCAGCTGGAGCGTTTATTTTATGGTTTGGCTGGTTTGCTTTTAATGCAGGAAGCACATTGGATGCTTCGAATACAGCTCTTGCATCTATCGCCATTAATACCATGCTTGCCGGAGCAAGCGGTGGTACATCAGCTCTTTTCATCACAATGAAAAAGTTCGGCAAAGCAGACCCAAGTATGACCATCAATGGAGTATTAGCCGGTCTAGTGGCGGTAACAGCTGGATGTGCCTTTGTTTCCCAATGGAGTGCAATTGTCATTGGGGCTGTCAGCGGCTTGATTGTCATTTATGCCACGCTTTTAGTGGACCATTTTAAAGTGGATGACCCAGTAGGAGCTGTAGCTGTTCACGGATTTAATGGAGTATTCGGAACCATTGCAGTTGGATTATTTGATACGTCTCAAGGCCTACTTACTACAGGTGATTTTTCTCTTTTAAAAATACAACTATTAGGTGCAGCTGTAGTAGTAGCTTGGGGTCTTGTAGGTGGAGCATTTATGGCAAAGGTATGTGAAAAATTAGTTGGTTTAAGGGCTACTGAACGTGAGGAAGAAGAAGGTTTAGATATGTCCTACCACGGAATTCCAGCTTACAATGAATTAGAACGATTCACCGATTTGCCAACGAGCCTGTATAATTTTGAAGAAACCACAGGGATATCGGTGGCTCCAGTAAAGAAAGAGAAAGTCTCATGATTTAATGAAATATCAACCAAGCTTGTTTCTTTTTTTGAAAAAACAAGCTTGGTTTTTTAATGTTACTTCAACCTTTTTTCTGCATTTTTGTACTTTTCTTCATGCATATGGTCCACGTACTCGTCCGAGAGTTCTCCAACGTGTACCATTCCTTCGCCTTCATCAATTACTTCTCCGGTTTCAAAGAATTCTGCAGGGACGTTAA
Source organism: Neobacillus sp. Marseille-Q6967 (assembly GCF_946151075.1). Lineage (GTDB taxonomy): Bacteria > Bacillota > Bacilli > Bacillales > Cytobacillaceae > Neobacillus. The sequence continues at coordinate 1,605,643 of NZ_CAMGZB010000001.1, forward strand.
AATCAATGAGAAGTTCTCCCGTTGTACTATACACGCTAGCGTATAGATTTTCCGGAGCCTCCGTCATTTGGATAAGCTCTTTCAGTGTAACGTCTTTATTGTTGATGGCGAATTTCACATTAATTTGGTAGAGAGCGATGGTTTCCTCTAATAGTGAGACCAACTCGTCTAATTCTGCTTCTGACAACAGGGCAGGATTATCTACATTAAGGTACTTTTCCATTCTTGTATCAATAGCGGCCATTTGGTCTAGTTGGTTCGGATTATTTTCTTCCACTTGAGCCAAATAATTGAAAAATCTTTCCGTTTCTTCTTCCGTGATGCCGATTGCGGCCAGTTCTGCTTCAACCTCCGCCATATAGGTATCATGATTAACATAAAAGTCTACCGTTGCATCCAAATCCTCGATAAATTTATATTCACTAACGGAGTCTCCGAAATGGTTCATTAACTCATATAATTCTTGTTCGGTTAGGTTATATTTTACCAAGAGCTCCTGAAAATTTGTCGAGTTGATAGGGGTACCCATTATTTCTTTTAATTCCTCTACAGAATTAAACTCCTCAAGAGGAATTTCATAGTAGGCAAGATAATCGAGCAATTCCTGTTTCGACCAGCCAATTTCGGCTAAATACTGATTTAACTCATCTTCGGGAGGAGCTGCAATTGCCGTTGAAACTTGAAACAAAAGAGAAAAAGATAGAAAACCAATCAGCATAACTCGAATATACCCCATAAAGGAACCCCCCTTAAAATGTGATGCACTAATAATTTTCCCATTTATAAAAATTCTTAGGAATGAAAAGATTATCCAATAGGGATGAGGAGTTTTCTTGAACGAGTAAAAAGGCGATTCGAGATACCAAATCGCCTTTTTAAAGATAGAGCCCAGCAACGTAGAGTGATGTGATCGTTTGGGCTACTTGTTCTACGGATTTGTATTGGTCGCTGCGGACAATTTCCCATAGGTACATTTCGTTCATGAAGAACCAGCCGCGGGCAATAATTTCATGATCCAGTTCCGTTCTGGCCAATCCCGTTTGCTGGGCATAGGAGACATCTTGGGAAATGCGCTGGATGAATCTTTCGCGGATCACTTTCCATTTGTCGGAGATTAAAGAGGACACCCCGATAGCTTGTTCGAAGACTTGCATCATCTCGCGTTCCGCTTCTGCCATCTTTAGAAAAGCCAGCGCTTGGGTGGTAATGATAGCTTCCGCTTCTTGTTTCGATTTTGGCCTGAAGCTAATCTCGGCAATCTCGAAAAATCGCTCCATTACATCCTCCATTAAGACGATTAATAGGTCTTCTTTCCCCTCAAAATGAACATAAGCGGTCCCATATCCAATGTTTGCTTTTTTTATCATTTGCGAGATGGTCGCTTTTTGAAACCCTTCTTGCAGGAAAACTTCCTTCGCTGCCTCTAATAATTTTTGCCGTGTTTTGAGCGATCGTAAATGTCGCTTATCCTCACTATTACCTTGGTTCATGTTTGAATTCCTCCACTACTCATTAACCTTAGGATATATGGATTTTGCTCAAAAGGGAAGCGTTACAATATGGTGTTAATAAAGATAATTTTCTGAAAAAATAATATTGACACCGTGTCATATTCCGGTAGATAATGATATTGACACAATGTCATATTTTCAAAAGAAAGCGCTTTAATAAAAAGGGGATAGGGGGAAAAATAATGGTTTTTGATACCTTTGATGCAAATTTAGAATACGCGAAACAATTGGATAGGGAAGACACTCTAAAGAATTTTCGGGAGGAGTTTTATTTACAGCCGGGGTCTATTTATATGGATGGCAATTCGTTAGGGCTTCTCTCTAAACGGGCGGAAAAGACTCTCTTAGAATCATTAGAGGATTGGAAGCAATATGGAATCGACGGCTGGATGCAGGGGAAGCATCCGTGGTTTTATATGGCGGATGAATTAGGCAGGAAGCTGGCTCCATTAGTAGGAGGCTCACCTGAAGAGGTGATTGTTACGGGTTCGACTACCGTTAATCTGCATCAGCTTGTTTCAACCTTTTATAAACCAGACGGCATTCGTACGAAAATTTTAGCCGACGAACTGAACTTTCCTTCTGATATTTACGCCCTTCAAAGCCAGTTACGTCTTCATGGATTTGACCCGGATACACATCTAATTCGTGTGAAAAGTCGTAACGGGCGCTTTTTAGATGAGGAAGATATTATTGAATCCATGACCGATGAGGTGGCTTTGATTGTTCTGCCGACCATTCTTTATCGCAGCGGTCAAATCTTGGATATTAAACGTTTAACGGAGGAAGCTCATCATAGAGGGATTGTCATTGGATGGGATGCCTGCCACTCTGTTGGGGCGATTCCGCATTCCTTCAGTAAATGGGATGTTGATTTTGCGTTCTGGTGCAATTACAAACACTTAAACGGTGGACCTGGCGGTGTCGGAGGTTTATTTGTCAATCGCAGGCATTTTGGCAGGATGCCTGGATTGGCAGGGTGGTTTAGTTCGAAAAAAGAGAAACAATTTGATATGGAGCATAAATTAACGCCAGCCGATTCTGCGGGGGTTTTCCAAATTGGCACCCCTCATGTCCTTAGTTCAGCTCCTTTGATGGGGTCGCTGGAGATTTTTGCAGAAGCCGGGATTGAGAATATCCGCAGGAAATCATTGAGGATTAATCAATATTTAATGAATTTAATTGACCATGAGCTTGCAGGGATGGGCTTTTTCATCGGAACGCCAAGGGAAGATGCACGCCGCGGCGGGCATGTAAGCCTTGAGCATCCAGAGGCAGCAAGGATTTGCAAATCATTGAAGGAAAACGGGATTGTCCCAGATTTCCGGGCACCAAACATCATCCGGCTAGCGCCTGTTGCCTTGTATACCTCCTATGAAGAAGTGTGGAAGGTTGTCCAAGTCCTAAAAAAGATCATGACCGAAAAACAATACGAAAAATTCAAAAATGAACGCGACGTAGTAGCATAGAGTGTTCGGGTGGTGCCTGTCACCGCCAGGATGATGTCGATAAAGAGGGGTGAACTAGATGGAGAATAAGCATAGTGGTGAGGGGTTAAAGCGGGAGCTATCTACGGGGCAGCTTTCGATGATTGCTATGGGGATGGCGATAGGAACTGGGTTGTTCCTTGGGAGTGGACTGGCTATCAGTACGGCAGGACCAAGTGTGTTGATTAGTTATACCATTGGTGCTTTTATCGTTTTATTATTGATGGGATGTTTGGCTGAAATGACGGTGGCCCATCCGACTTCGGGATCGTTTGGAACGATTGCCGATCAATATCTTCATCCGATGGCAGGTTTTCTAGTAAGGTATTCTTATTGGATTGCGCAGGTTCTAGCCATTGGCGTTGAAATTAGTGCAATCGCCATCTATATGAAATATTGGTTTCCGGATATCCCTGGGGTCATTTGGATTATTGGGTTTGCGGCCATCCTTATCTATGTAAACGCAACGAGCGTCAATGCTTTTGCGACCTTCGAGTATTGGTTCTCGATGATTAAGGTCAGTGCGATTGTGGTATTTATTCTTTTTGGTGCCTATGTACTTTTTGGAACCTCTAGCCATGAGAATGTCGGAGCGCAGAACCTTGTCGCCCATGATGGTTTCTTGCCCTTTGGTGTAAAAGGAATGTGGATTGCGGTATTTATTTCTCTTTTTAGTTTTTTGGGGACAGAGATGATTGCGGTAACCGCTGGTGAAGCAAAAGAGCCTGATATTGCAGTTCCGAAGGCTTTAAAGGCAACAGTTTTTCGATTGAGCGCTTTTTATGTGTTGACGATGGCCCTCATGTTGATGATTGTTCCATGGCATATGGCGGGAATCGAGGAAAGTCCGTTTGTAAAGGTAATGGAATTGTTAAATATTCCTGGCGCTTCTGGGGTGATGAACTTTATAGTTTTAACAGCGGCTTTATCATCAATGAATGCGCAGTTCTATGCTTCATCACGGACGTTGTATTCCTTATCAAGGGAACAGTTTGCACCCGCCTTGCTAGGGAAACTGAATAAAAAAGGGGTTCCAACGACTGCCCTTGCTGTTTCAACAGCGGGGATCGTGCTGGCTGCCGTTGTAAATGCGCTGCTGCCGGGTTCATCCTATGCCTTCATGATGGGGATTTCAATGTTTGGGTCACTGTTTACGTGGTTTATTATCTTTGTTTCGCATTTATCTTTCCGACGTAAATGGGAGGCGATGGGCGGACGAACATTGCCAGTACGAATGATTGGCTTTCCATACTTGACAATAGTGGGCGGAATTCTCCTGCTTAGCCTGATGATCACAGCCTGGTTTACAGACTTCAAAATTATGCTCCAATTTGGTATCCCATGGCTGCTGTTCTTATGTATTGCCTATATCGTTATGAAAAGGAAGAAAGGGGTGCCAGTCACGCCCCGAAGTATTTCAAAGACAGGATCGTAATCGATTGAATAGGTGAAGCAAAGTTAAAAGCCAGGCATTTCGCCTGGCTTTTTGCATGCGCCTGTCACGTTCGAAGTATGTCGATTTCTTGGGAAATAAACAAATATCTGGAGTTTATTGTCAGCTTTGGTTGAGGAAATGTCATTAATTGTTTTTAAGCAGGATCTTATCTAACTCACGTACCTTGTCGTAGGAATTTACTAAATGCTTAGGTACTAAGTTTCTGCCATATTCCCAAGAATTCTTTTCAATTAACGCTAGAAGCTGTTCTTTCTCATCATCTTCACCATACTTGATTACCCTTAAATCATGTTTGTTTTTCTTAAAATCTAAATAATAACCGAATTGACGATAAAGAAGGAGTTTCACACAATCTTCATCGGTCTCTCTGATTTTAAAGTTCACTTTCGCTATGTAACCGTTAATTTCGAGATAGTTAAACCGAATCGTATTTAACGATACGTTATAACTCATCGGTGCAGGCAGTTGATTGTTAAATTCATAATTTATATCTAACTCGTGCTCGGCTAAAGAATTTTCAATGATCTTCTCAATATCCCATATATAAAGCATCTGCTTATCACTACCTTTCAAATCTTCTTAGCTTTATTTTTATGAAACGAAAGTAGAAAGTAAATCCATCATAATACCTAAGGTGCCTGTCACTATTGCAATGATGGTGTTGTGACAGTAAAAAAACCAGACAAGATTGTCTGGTTTACATACGTAAAGGTGACAGGCACGCCTCGCATTTTGTCGAATCCCTATTTTTTCAATAACAGATAGATAAAATAGGGAGCGCCGATGAAGCTGACGATAATGCCGGCTGGGATTCCTTCGGGGTCCACTAGGTTGCGTCCGATGGTGTCGGCTGCTAATAGTAGAAGTCCGCCGATAAGAATACTGACTGGGATAAACAGCTGGTTTCGCGGGCCGACGAGTGCTTTTGCAATATGCGGTGCCATCAGACCGATAAAGGCGATGCCGCCGGTAACGGAAACAGCAGAGGCTGCAAGAGCGACGGCTGCTAACAGCAATTGAATCCGTTCTTTTTCAATGCTGATTCCGACTCCGACTGCAACCGGCTCACTGAGACCAAGAATGTTGAGCCGGTTCGCTTTATATAACGTAAATGGAATCAGGATCACCAGCCAAGGAAGGAGGGCCCAAATGAATGGCCAATCCGTGCCCCAAATATTCCCCGCTAGCCACTTCGCGATGAAATCGACTTTTTGCCGCTCGGCTGAAGAAATCAGGACTATCATGATACCGGATAGCGCCATTGAAAAACCTACACCCACAAGGACAAGTTTTACCGGCTGAAGTCCTGCATTGCGCTTATAAGAAAATAAATAAAGTAAGCCGGTAGTGATGACAGCACCCATAAACGCTACCAAAGGCAAGACGTAAACAAATGAGCCAACATCAATGGGAAAAAATAAAAAGTAAATCGCGATAGCCACGCCGGCACCGGAGTTGATGCCAATCATACCTGGCTCGGCTAAATCATTCCGGGTGATTCCCTGGAGAATGGAGCCAGACAGTGCCAGTGCCATTCCCGCTAAAACAGTGATGATAATCCGTGGCAGGCGGATTTCAAATAACACAAATTCTTCTTTGAATGTTCCTTGACCGAGCAACGTTGGGATCAGTCGATCATAGGAAACGGAGGAATAGCCCAGGCCGGTTGCGACGACGATGGTTACAAATATAAGAACGGCAAGTATCGTCATGATAATACGCTGTTTCTTTAATAACGATGCCTGAATCATGAGAAGCTATTTCCTCCTTTACGGACAATTAACAAAAAGAATGGTAACCCGAGGATCGCGACGATGGCGACGACGGGTGTTTCATAAGGCGCGTTGATGGTCCGGCCAAGTGTATCTGCGACCAGCATAAATGCGGCACCAAGTATAGCTGAAAACGGAATGATGTAACGATAATCCGTTCCAACAATGGCGCGGACGATGTGAGGAACCATCAAGCCGATAAACGCCATATTGCCGACGAGGGCTACCGATGCCCCGGCTAACAATACAATGACCGCCATAAGGATAAACTTAATCAACGCAATTTTCTGGCCTAACCCGATCGCAACCTCTTCACTTAAACTCAAAATGGTAAGTTGACGCGAAAGCAAAAGTGCCAGCAGCACGCCCCCGACGATAAACGGAACAATGACCTCAAGCTGCCCCCAAGAGGTTCCCACTAAGCCACCAGCTGTCCACATCGAAACGTCCTTTGAAATTTTAAAAACTAACCCGATTCCTTCGGCAACAGCATAAAGGAACATGGAAACCGCTGTACCAGCAAGCACGATTCGGAGGGGGGAGAATCCGCCTTTTTTGGCAGCACCGATTCCAAAAACCAACAGGGAACCGACGGCAGCACCAATGAAGCAGGCAACTGTAATTCCGAAATAATTAGCGGCTGGAATAAACGCAAGGGTAATCGCAAGCGCAGCATTGGCTCCTGCCGTTAATCCAAGCAATCCCGGGTCAGCCAGGGGGTTTCTCGTGATTCCCTGCATGATCGCTCCAGCCACGGATAAGGCGATGCCGACAAAGATGGCAGCGACTTCACGCGGCAGACGGATCTCTCGGATGATGTTGATATTTTTGGAGGAGTCCTGTGATGTCAGCGCTCCCCAAACATCTTTGACCGTGATGTCGGCGGCTCCAAACACCATACTGGCCGTAAATGCGCCTGCTAACACAAGAATTCCTGCAAATAATTTGAATATGAAAGGAGTTTTTGTCATCATGGGTCTCTCAACTCTTTATAGTTTTTGGCTGTGTTAAACTTATCTGTTGATTTGCGCTCCAGGCGCTTCGCTTTCCGAGGGCGTTCCGGCGAGCCTCCTCGGCGCTTTAAGCGCCTGCGGGGTCTCCCCTGACCCGTACTCCCGCAGGAGTCTCGCGCCTTCGCTCCAATCAACAAATTTACACGCTTGAATCATTTTCATCCTGAATAGGGAAAAAGAGGGATTAGAAATCCCTCAATCTATTAGTTTTCTAAAAATGATTTTTTAATAAATTCAAGTTGTTTTTCAAGTGTAACTGGGTCGCTGAATGAAGCACCTTGGCCGTTCATTTCAAAGACATGGCCGTTTTTAACAGCAGGGATGTTTTTGTAAGTCTCGGTTTCTTGGAAGCTAGTATCCGCATCAGAATACTTGCTTAAGATCACGTAATCGCCAGCATATTCAGGCAGTACTTCAGCTGATAAGGTATAGTAACCTGATTCTAATGCCATTTCCTTCACTTTTTCTGGCATTTTCAAGCCCATTGCTTGATATAAAATTTCTGTTCCACGCGCCCAGTTGTCACCAAATACATATAGGTCTTTTCCGAATGCTTCCATAACAGATACCGTTGCGTCTTCACCAATTTTGGCTTTAATTTCTGTGCCGGCTTCTTCCGCACGCTTCTTGAAGTCATCTACCCATGCTTGAGCTTCTTTTTCCTTGTTTAATAGTTTTCCAATTTCTACGTGTTGTGTTAAGTAATCCACTTTACCCCATGTGTAGGTTACAGTTGGAGCGATTTCTTTTAACTTATCTACGTTTTTAATATTGGATAATCCGATAATAAGGTCTGGCTCTAATTCAATAATTTTTTCTAAGTTTTCATCCGATACTTCTGCAACATCTTTTAATTCTTTTTCAAAAGTTGGGTTGTTCTTCGACCACACATCAACACCGACAACATTGACGCCTAAATCAAGGACGTTACCAGTGAAGCCTGATAGTAAGACTACTCTCTGTGGGTTTGCTGGCACTTCGACTGGCCCATTTTCAGATTGATAGGTAAACGTTTCTGGTTCTTTATCCTTTGCTGCAGCTTCCTCAGTAGTTGAAGTTTGTTTTCCGCAGGCACTAATGACGAGCACTAGCAGCAGAATAAATGGAAGTAATCTTTTTTTCATTTTGGAAATCTCCTTTTAGTAGGTTGTATGTGATGCACATTGGTTTATTTGTCCGAGGATCCTTGCCGATTTCAGCATCAATTTGAAAAACCTTCCTCAGTACATTTTTGGTTATTACTTCTTCGCAGGTTCCCGCCTTTACTACTTCACCGTTTTTCATGGCAATAATATAGTCTGCAAATCGGGCTGCCTGGTTTAAATCATGAAGGACCATAACAATCGTTCGTTCCTGTTCATGGTTTAGTTTTTGCAAAAGCTCCAGCACTTCGAGTTGGTGGGCCATGTCTAAATAGGTGGTCGGTTCATCAAGAAAAATGATGTCCGTTTCCTGTGCCAGGGCCATAGCTATCCAGACACGCTGGCGCTGACCGCCTGACAGGGCATCAACCGGTCTGTATTTAAACTCGTGAGTTCCGGTTACCTCCAGCGCCCAATCGATGACCTCGTAGTCTTTTTTTGTTAGACGACCGAAGCCCTTTTGGTAGGGAAAGCGGCCATAAGAGACGAGCTCGCCGACGGTTAAACCGCTTGCACTTTCCGGTGACTGCGGCAAAATTGCTAGTTTCTTTGCGAGCGATTTCGTGTTTTCTTGTAAAATATTTTTTCCGTCTAACACCACCGTGCCGGTGTGCTGATTAATGATCCGGGTGATGGCTTTTAACAGAGTCGATTTCCCGCAGCCGTTGGCACCAATAATTGTGGTGATTTGCTTATCGGGAATATGTACACTGAGATTCTTCACCACTTGACGGTCCTCATAGCCAATGCATAGATCCTCCGTGTAAAGACGAACCATTAGGTACCTCCTTTTATAAGTAAATTGGAATTATTTTCATTGATAATGATTATCATTTTCGTAAGTAAACTATAATTCGGAGGGCGACTTCTTGTCAACATCAAATTTGTGAACAAAATTTGATCGGTGGAGAAACTGGACGTGTTTCAGTAATTCGAAAGGGGATGGGTTTATGAAGCCTGAATTCGGAAGGAAACATGGAGCTCGGTCGTTATGAAGGATTTATGAAGCCTGAATTCGGAAGGACACATGGAGTTCGGTCGTCATGAAGGATTTATGAAGCCTGAATTCGGAAGGACACTTGGAGTTCGGTCGTCATGAAGGGTTTATAAAGCCTGAAAAGGAAGAAGGACATTGGTTTCGGTCATCATGAAGGGTTTATGAAGCCCGAAAAGGAAGAGGTTCATCGAGTTCGGTCATCATGAAGGGTTTAGGAATCCCGAAAATATCAAATATGTGAACATTGATAGAAAATTATTAAATTTTTAAAAAAAATAGTTTGAAATTGATAATCTTTATCAATTATTATAAAAGAAGATGATAATCTTTCTCAATTGATGAGGAGTGTTTGGTGATGGAACAGCAAGAATTATTTGACGTGACGATTATCGGTGGAGGGCCGGCAGGGCTTTATTCTGCTTTTTATAGTGGTTTGCGGGAAATGAAAACGAAAATTATTGATTTTCAGCCGGAGCTTGGCGGAAAATTACATATCTATCCAGAGAAAATGATTTGGGATGTTGGCGGAGTTACTCCTGTTCCCGGTGCCGTCCTGATGAAGCAACTTGTCGAACAAGGTTTAACGTTTAACCCAGAGGTTGTTCTGAACGAAAAAATAGAGGGAATCACCCGGGATGAGCAAGGGGTTTTTGTCCTAAAAGCAGCATCCGGCAGGGTGCATTATTCGAAAACGGTCATCGTTGCTGTTGGAAGCGGCATTCTAAAACCGCAAAAATTATCAATTGAAGGTGCCGAGCGGTTTGAGGTAACAAATTTACATTATACTGTGAAATCTTTGCAGCAGTTTAAAGATAAAACGGTCATCATTTCTGGCGGCGGTAATTCGGCGATTGACTGGGCGAACGAATTGGAACCGATCGCTAAAAAAGTCTATCTCACCTATAGAAGAGATGCTTTGTCCGGACACGAAGCACAGGTGTCGCAGCTTTTGGGCAGCAGTGCGGTTTGTTTCTTTCAAACATGCATCAGCAAGCTGATGGCCGGTTCCAATCATGAGGCCATTGAACGGGTGGAATTGACCAACCAGGAAACCGGGGAAGTGTTTGAACTCCCGGTGGATGAAGTCATCATCAATCATGGCTATGAACAGGATGCTTCCTTGCTTCAAAACAGCACGTTGAAGATTGAGATAGCGGATAACTTCTATATTGCAGGCAATGCCACTAGTGAATCGTCCATTGACGGGTTATACGCTGCAGGGGACATTCTAATGTATGAAGGAAAACTTAACCTAATCGCCGGTGCCTTCCAAGATGCAGCAAACGCCGTCAACAAAGCCAAACAATACATCCAGCCAGACGCAAGCAAATACGCAATGGTCTCATCACATAACGAAATATTTAAAGAACGGAATCGGCAATTGCGGTGACAGGCACCGCTCGTGGACACTGTCCACCCCAGGTGGACAGATACGTTGAAGAATATTTGGCCGACAAAAACCCTCCATTAGCTGGAGGGGTTTTTGTTTTTTTGGAAGTTAAATGCTGCTTGGTTGAGGACGATTTCGTTTATATAGTTCATTATGATAGCAGCGGCTTCTTCGAGTTCGTAGGCCTTACGGTTATTGAGGATGTTGGTAAACATCCCTTGCCAGATGAGGATGGTCAGTTCATTTATCCCATCGATATTTTCTTCTTTAATGTAGCCTTCTTTACAGGCTGCTTCCAAAACAGATCTTCCTCTTTTAGACATGTTCCGCTCGAATAGAATCGGTTTAAGTTCTTCCGGTATGTTGATTAAATCAGTTGGATAAAGTTTATAGTAATCTTCGAGCAGTTTTTCCGGCTGCTCGCCTAAGTCCATGATAAACACGGCGTGAAAGATTTGTGGATTCTTAAATGAATGCTTGCAAAAACATTCCCATGCCAGCAAATACTTTTCAAGCGGATCTTTCCCTTTCTCCATATAGATAAAGACTTCGTCTGTATAAGGTTTCAAGAATTTCATGGCGGCAAAGAAGATTAAATGCGAGACCTCGGAAAAATAATTATAGATGGTGGCGCTGTTATAGCCAGCCCGGTCCGCTACCTTTCTAATCGTAATTTTATCAATACCTTCTTCCTCAATAATTTCAGCTGTTGCATCGACAAAGTATCTCCACATCCGGCTCATTTGAATTTCTTTTTTCTTCACAATTGATTCTCCTTAATTTTTAGAAAATTTATATTGTTGTGAATTTATCTGTGTGTTAATATAATCGTAATTAAAAAATAATCATGATTATATTTTAACATCGATTGAGAGACTTGAAAATTGATTTTACTTAAAGAAATAAAAAAAGGGGTTGAATGAATGGAAAAGGTAAAAATTGATCCTGTTGTTTTTTGGTCATCTTTAATTGTCATTGTCGCAGCGACATTGCTGTTGGTGTTTAACCGCGAATCTGCAGAGCCAGTATTAAACAACTTGATGACGGCGATTACATTTAAACTTGATTGGGCTTTTCAGCTTTTAACTGTTGGTTTGTTTATTATGCTCGTTTGGCTCATTTTTGGGCGCTATGGAAAAATCAAGCTTGGCGAGGGGAAGCCTGAATTCTCGAACTTTAGCTGGGGCGCAATGCTGTTCTGTGCCGGCATGGGAACGAGCATCATGTTCTGGTCAATCATGGAACCAATCTATTATTATATCGGACCTCCCTTCGGTATCGAGCCGAACAGCAATGAAGCAGCTGAATGGGCCGTTACATACGGACTGTTCCACTGGGGCATTTCCGCATGGTCGCTTTATGCACTGCCGACCGTTACCATTGCTTATTCCTTTTTTGTAAAAAAACAATCTTCTTTAAAAATCAGTACCGCTTGCCGAGGAGCACTTGGTAAGTATGCCGATGGATGGGTTGGAAAAATCATCGACATCCTGGTGATTTGGAGCCTTGTTGGTGGTTTGGGAACCTCCTTAGGTTTAGGGGTTCCAATGATCTCAGCGCTCATTGGTGAAATTTTTGGAATGGAGCAGTCACTTGGTTTAAGTATTATGATCGTAGCGATTTGGACTGTCATTTATTGTACAAGTGCTTATTTCGGACTTTATAAAGGTATCCGTAAGCTGAGTGATATTAACGTATACATGGCTTTGGCCTTAGCCTTATTTGTTCTTATAGCTGGTCCTACATTATTTATTCTTTCTTATTTTACAAACAGCCTGGGTTTAATGCTGCAAAATATCGTGCAAATGAGCTTTTACACGGATCCAATTAATAAGGGAGGCTTCCCGCAGGCTTGGACGGTATTTTACTGGGCTTGGTTTGCTGCCACCGCTCCATTCATGGGCTTGTTTGTTGCCCGTATTTCTAAAGGAAGAACGATTAAAGAATTGATCAGTTCGGTTCTTTTATGGGGGTCATTAGGCAGCTGGCTTTACTTCGCCGTATTTGGCGGTTATTCCATGCATCTGCAATTAAATGATATTCTGCCAATCACGCAGATTTTAAACGATCAGGGAGGGCCAGCGGTTGTCGTAGAACTGTTGAAGACGCTGCCTCTTAGCAAGCTAGTGTTGATTTTCTTTGTGGTGTTAGGGTTTATCTTTTTGGCAACATCCTTGGATTCTGCCACCTACATCCTGTCAGCCATTGCTACAAAAGAACTGAAGGATCAGCAAGAGCCAGCGCGCTGGCACCGCTTGTTATGGGGAGCAATCCTCGCTGTCATGGCGGTTGCCTTAATGATGATTGGCGGACTAAATGTCATTCAAACCTCATCAGTAATCGTATCCGTACCGGTCATTATCATTTATCTGTTACTAGCAATCTCGTTATTAAGATGGTTAAAGCAGGATTATGGCAGTGCGTCAGTTAAGCAGATAGAAGACGAAAAAAGAGTAGGGTAAGAGAGTAAGAGTTTCTGGAGGTTTAAAAAATGGTTTTTAATGTTCGTGACAATAATCTATCAATCAAGACAGAGTTTCCTCACAAGGTTCGCGAAATCGAGCATGTTTGGATTCCGATGTCTGATGGAACCCGGCTTGCCGCTCGGATTTGGCTCCCAGAGGATGCAGAGCAACATCCTGTACCAGCGATTCTTGAATATATTCCATATCGGAAAAATGATTTTACTGCCTTACGGGATTCCATCCGCCACCCGTATTTTGCCGGGCATGGCTACGCCAGCATCCGCGTCGATATGCGCGGTTCTGGCGATTCAGATGGGATACTTTATGACGAATATCTTCCTCAGGAGCAGGACGATGCGTTAGATGTATTAAGCTGGATTGAAGCGCAGCCTTGGTCTACAGGGAATGTAGGCATGATCGGCAAGTCGTGGGGCGGCTTTAACGGGTTGCAGGTAGCGGCAAGAAGGCACCCTGCCTTGAAAGCAATCATTACACTCTGTTCAACGGATGACCGTTATGCGGATGATGTCCATTATATGGGCGGCTGTCTTTTAGCTTCTGATATGCTTTGGTGGGCTTCCACAATGCTTGTGTATAACGGCCGGCCGGCAGACCCGCGAATTGTCGGGGATGCATGGCGTTCTTCCTGGTTTGAAAGGCTTGAGCAAACTCCGCCATTCGCCGAAGAGTGGGTAAAACATCAGCGCCGTGATGCGTATTGGAAGCATGGATCAGTTTGTGAAAATTATGAGGATATCAACATTCCTGTCTTTGCAGTTGGCGGTTGGGCAGATGGCTATACGAACGCAATTTTCCGTATTCTTGAAGGGCTTCCGGGTCCGCGGAAAGGTTTGATTGGTCCATGGGCACACGAATATCCGGAGGTTGCCGTTCCTGGACCAGCTATCGGTTTCCTTCAGGAATGTCTGCGCTGGTGGGATCATTGGCTAAAAGGGGTTGATACCGGAATCATGGAGGAGCCGATGCTTAGGGCCTGGATGCAAGAGAGTGTACCGCCACAAGTGGACTATGAAGAGCGCCCAGGCCTCTGGGTGGCAGAAACCGAGTGGCCGTCACCGAATGTAGAACGGGTGAATTATTGGTTTGATGGTCAGAGGTTGTCAGCATCACCTGCTGAAGGGAAAAAGGTTTCAGTTCCAAGTGTACAGAACCATGGGCTTTATGCCGGTGTTTGGTGTCCATTTGGGCAGGCGGGTGACTTAGCTTCAGACCAGCGCCTTGAAAATGGACTATCGGTTTGTTTTACATCAGAACCATTAGAAGCTTCTCAGGAGATCCTTGGTTTTCCGGAAGTAACTGTTGAGTTAGCTTCAGACAGGCCCAATGCGTTGCTTGCTGTAAGATTGTGCGACGTTTCTCCGGATGGTGCCTCCACCCTGGTGAGCTGGGGAATGCTAAATCTAACGCATCGCGATAGCCATGAGTATCCGACTCCTTTAGTGCCTGGGGAACGTTACACCGTGACCGTGCGTCTAAATGCGATTGGTCATGTTTTGCCTGCTGGACATCGCTGGCAGGTCGCTTTATCGCCGACTTACTGGCCGCATGCCTGGCCATCACCGGAGCCAGTGACGTTACAGGTTTTCGCGGGGGAGAACACCCGCCTCACACTGCCAGTACGACCTCCGCTGGCTATCGATAACAAATTGCCAGACTTTGAAAGGCCGGAAACGGCTGGTGTATTGGAAAGGGAGATTTTACGGAAAGAAAGCCGTACCCGTAAGATCCACCATGACCTGATTGAGGGAACATGGGTACTTGAGGATTTTTCAGACGAAGGTGCCCGCCGTCTTCCAAGCAATGGAATTGAATATGGCAGCATCAATCGTAATGTTTATATGATTAAAGACGGCGATCCCTTGTCTGCTTCAGTCCGTTGTGAGTGGACATTACATGTCGGCCGCGGCGAATGGCAGACACGTCTTGAGAGCGTCAGTACAATGACGGCCGATGCCGAGCAATTTTTTATCACCAATGAGCTAACTGCATTTGAAGGGGAGGAACAGGTTTTCACCAAAACGTGGAAATCAGAGATTCCGCGTGACTTGGTTTAGATGGATATTAACGTTTTCTAGATAAATAGCTTCATAATTTGTGGATGATTCACCCCTTGTGCTGGCAATTGATTGTCACCAAGGGGTTATTCTCTATGTGCTGTTTTAAAAAAGATTATGAGTAACTGAAAGGCGGTTGAAAAAGCTGAAATCGACAAGTAGAAGATCGCTACGTGCCCAAACAACTGTTGGAAGAGGGGAGCTGGTCACGTAGATGGGGTCTACAGCTCCTAGACCCCAAAAAAGTTTGATTAGAAAAACAACCACAAACAAAGCTGGATTTTAAAAGGAGGATCCTTTTGTGAATATGAATAAAAGGCTTGATGTCTTTAGGAAGTATATGAATGAAAATCAAGTGAAACACAGCCTGGTTTGGGAGCCGGATAATCAATACTATTTGAGCGGTTTTCGAGCCATCTCGTATTCTCGTCCAATTGTGACGCTGATCAGCGAGGAGCTTATAGAGTTGATTGTCCCGGGGCTCGAGGAGGTTCATGCTGGTGAAAAGGCAAAAGTAGATCACCTTTATGTCTATTATGAACAGACCGATAAAGGTCATCTCGAAACATCGTACCGTGACCATTTAACGGCTTTGCTGAAAAAATATCCTTCTGGAACAAAGGTCGGCGTTGAACTCGGTGTGCTTCCAGCAAATGTGTATCTTTATTTAAAGGAATTTGGTTTCGAGCTGGTTGATGTCGGCGAAAAAATCACCCACTTTCGGGCAATCAAGGATAAGAACGAAATCGAATTGCTCAAAATTGCTGGTAAGTTATCAGACTATGCAATAGAGGAATCTCTTAGATATGCACGTGTTGGGATCAGTGAGCTGGAGTTTGATACTAATGGTGACAAATACCTGTTGGAGATTGCATCAAGGGATTATCCGGAAGAGCTGATTGGCTATGAAAACTGGACCTGTTCGGGGGTCAAACGGAGTGCAATGCCGCATCTTTATTCGAGTACGAGAAAGTTTGAAAACGGTGACCCGGTTGTTCACAGCCGTCAGGTTTGGTTTAATGGCTACCGCGCAGAGAACGAGCGGACTTTTTTTGTTGGAAAGCCTTCGGAAAAACAAAAGGATTTGTTGAAAGTAGCCATTGAGGCCCAGCGGGTTGCAATGGAGATGATTCGCCCGGGAATTACCGCTAGGGAAGTGGACATTGCTTCCTATGAAGTTATTAAAAGAGCTGGTTATGGCGAGTTTGTAAATCATCGTGTCGGTCATGGATTAGGGTTATCAGAGCACGAAGAGCCTTACTTGCGATTTGATAATGACCTCATTTTAGAAGAGGGGATGGTTTATACGATTGAGCCGGGTCTTTATGTTCCGGGGCTTGGAGGATACCGGCATTCAGATACCGTCATTTTAACGAAAAACGGCAGCTTCTCGATTACCCAATACCCTAGGGAGATAGAGCACTTAATTTTTTAAATACCAGCAGAGGTGAAGGTTATGTCTTCTATTATTCTCGTAATAATAGTCATCAATATTTTATATGTTTCCTTATTTACATTACGAGTGATGATTGTCATTAAAGGTTTCAGGGTATTGGCTTCGCTTTTGTCGATGGCAGAGGTATTTGTCTATCTGATGGGATTGACAATTGTGCTTGATAATCTTGACAAGCCATTGAATATTGCTGCTTATTGCTTTGGCTGGGGACTGGGTGTTTATGTTGGAAGTAAAATTGAATCCTATTTGGCCCTGGGATATGTCGTGATGGAGGTGATTGTAGACCCACTGGATTTCCGATTGCCTGAAAAAATACGTGAACAAGGCTATGGGGTAACCTCCTGGCACGCTGACGGGAAGGATGGAAAAAGAATTGTCATGAAAGTACTGGCGAAAAGAAACCGGGAACAAAAACTAAAAGAATTGATCACATCCATCTCCCCGGGAGCCTTCATGATCTCATACGAACCCACCCACTTCAACGGCGGATTTTTGCTAAAAAGAGTAAACTCATATAATACTAGACAGGTAATGTAAAACGTTGATAAAACGTTGATAAAACGGTGACAGGCACCGCTCGTGGACAGTGTCCACCCCATATGGACAATGAGAAAACCGAATATTAAAGAGGATACCATCTGCTGACGGTATCCTGTTTTATTTATGTGTTAAGGATTTCTTCGATTTTTTCTAGTGAGTCACTTGAGAGTTTGACGCCAGAGGCTTTTATGGTTTCTTGCAGTTGCTCTGGGCGGCTGGCCCCAACAAGGGCGCTGGCGACGTTTTGCTGTCGTAGTATCCAAGCGATTGCTAGCTGAGCTAAGGTTAGGTTTTCTTCATAGGCTACGTTCCGTAATTGTTCTACTTTATCTAAGTTTTGCTCGGTTAAGATATTACCTAGAAACATATTTGCTTGTGCGTTTGCTGCGCGGCTGTCTGCGGGAACAGCTTCCCCTTTTTTGTATTTTCCGGTCAACACTCCTTGGGCTAGCGGGGAAAAGACTACTTGGCCAATTCCATGCTTTTCACTGACTGGGATGATTTCTTTTTCAATATAGCGCTGCAGCATGCTGTAGTTTGGTTGGTTGACAACGATGCGATCGAGGAGTTTTTTATCTGCCAGGTGCACCGCTTCGGTGATTTGCTCGGCAGTCCATTCACTGACACCGACATAAAGCACCTTTCCTTGACGTACGAGGTCATCTAGCGCTCTTAATGTTTCTTCTAAAGGTGTTTCAGGGTGATAACGGTGGCAATAGTAGATATCAATATAATCCATGCCGAGCCGCTTCAGGCTTGCATCGCATTGCTCCATGATATGTTTCCGGGATAAGCCCTGGTCATTTGGACCGTCTCCCATTTTGCCAAACACCTTTGTTGCCAGGACATAAGAGCTGCGAGGGTATTTGGATAACGCTTTTCCGACTACTTTCTCTGCCTCACCGCGGATGTAGACATTGGCTGTATCGAAAAAGTTGATGCCCGATTCGTAGGCGAGGTCGATGGAGGCGGTTGCATTCTGTTCCTCTACATAACCTCCATATGTAAGCCAACTGCCAAGACTAATTTCACTAACTTTCAATCCTGTATTACCTAAACGCCGATATTGCATGATTGTAGCCCTCCTGCTCGTTGGAAAAATTAGTTATATTCAAACTATACCATATGACGGGTTGGAAAGGGTATCGCTTAGCCTGGGTGGGAAGGAGATATCTAGCAGCGGGAATGAAGCATAAAAAAATCCAGCATTGGCTGCTGGATTTTTCTTATAGAATGATTGCTAGATAATTCCTTCATTGCGGGCTTTTTCAAGGAGTATGTGTAATTCTGCAGCTGGAAGATCAAGAGGTCTTGGAATAAATTTTAAGGTACCGTCTGGGTTTTCTTTGTAATAGGCAAAACGAACTTCATCCCGATTCAGTTCTTTAACGGAAATCAGTTCTATTGCGGCAACAGCGCCGTCTCCCATGCTTGTGGTCACTTGCTGCCAAAGAGTGCAGTAGTTCGTATCCCTTATGGGGATCCTTGTTTCAGTTTTATACACCATGTTAACACCTCCTTCCTACCTCAATAGATACGGCGTAAAAGTATTATCCCCTTCATCTAAAAATGTCTATGTTGTGTCATAATTTTGGAGGACTTTTATACAAATGACAGCCTTTTCTAGGTGTTGGAATTACTAATAGTGATTATTCAGGACAGAACTGGCGGATACGATTGTCAGGAGGAGGACCCAAATCCGGACGGGATAAAAAGGATGCTTAAAGTCTGATACAGGTGCAAAAGGTTCAGCAGAAAGGGATGACAGGGATAAAAGAAAACTCGGTGCGAAAGTCTGCGCCCCGAGTTTGTCGATTCCTAATTAAGTGCTGTTTTGATGGATTCTATGTTTTGTCTCATGATACTGAAGTAGTCGTCATTTTGTTTCAGGTCTTCATCCGTTAAAGCTTCAAGGTTGTGAAGTGTTAGTGGTTTTGCTCCGATTTCCTTTTGAATGATTTCTGCAACCTTTGGAGAAACATTTGGTTCAAAGATGACGTATTCGATTCCATGTTCTGACGATTCTTTAATGATTTCCTGCAGTTCTTTTTGTGAAGGTTCCTGTGTTGGTGACAAACCGTTTATCGCAATCGTTTCTATGCCGTAACGCTTTTCCCAATAGCCATAAGCATCGTGTGAGACTAATAGATGCTTAGTTCTAGAGTTTTCGACGACGGTTTTAAATTCTTGATCTAGTTTTTCCAATTCAGTTTTTAGTTCCATATAATTAGCTTCGAATTCTTCCTTGTGTGCAGGCATTAGGGTTGATAAACTTTCCTTAATATTTTCGGCGAGGTTAATCGCAAGAACTGGGTCCAGCCATACATGGGGATCAACGTCACCATGGTCATGCGTGTCTTCCTCATTCGCATGTTCTTCCGTTTCGTGATTTTCTTCCTCGTGGGCATGTTCCTCTGTTTCATGCTCTGTTTCCGTATGTTCCCCGTTTTCATCTTCATGGTCGTGGCCTTCGGAATGGGAGGACTCAGCAAGCTCGATTCCATCAGCGGCTTGTAAAATGGTTACTTTCTCCTGTTCTAAGGTGTTAATGGCCTTATCTACGAAGCCTTCGATTCCAACCCCTGTGTAAATAAATAAATCCGATTCAGCGAGGGTGATCATATCCTTTGTGGTCGGTTCAAAGGAATGCGCATCGACACCCGGAGGATATATGCTCTGTACCTCGACAAAGTTACCTCCGATTTTTTCAGTAAAGTCCTGAAGAGGGTAGATGGTGGTCGAGACTGTTAACACATCTTTTTCCGTTGTTTTCTCACTTGTAGCCGTTTCTTTTGTTCCGCATCCTGTTAAAAATAAACCTAAAACCAGTGTTGCTGGAACAATTGTTTTTAGTATTTTCATAGCTAATCTCCATTCTAAATGTAGTATCTTTTATGGTGTTTTTAATACAAACCGAAATGATTACGTTTTGTATTGTAATATAAATCTATGAAAATGTAAATGATTTTAGGAATCATTTCGTTTTATGGTGACAGGTACGCCTCGGAGTATGTGATAAATAAAACCAGCCTTATTGGGGAAATTATCCTAAGGCTTGTTTTTATCGGGAGGTGATGATTTTGGATATATCGTTTATTTGGAAGTCGTTTGTGTTAATTTTTTCGGGGATCTTGTTGTTGCGTATTGCGGGGAGGAAGTCGATTTCCCAGATGACGCTCGCACAGACGATTGTGATGATCTCAATTGGGACGATTATTGTACAGCCTATTGTTGAAAAAAGTGTGAGTAAGGCTGTGATTGGCGCTGCAATCTTTGTTGCCGCGATTGTGATATTGGAATTTTTGCAACTCAAGTTTAATATGTTCGAAATGTTCATTACTGGTAAATCGAAGCTTGTGGTCGAGAATGGAACCCTGAATATTCAAAATCTTAGGAAGCTGCGCCTGACCGTCGATCAATTGGAAATGAGATTGCGTAATCAGGGGATATCGAAAATTGAAGACCTAAAATGGGCTACGATTGAACCGAATGGACTGCTGGGCTATGAATTAAACGATGATGCCAAACCCTTAACGGTAGGTGAGTTTAAAAAACTATTAGCGATGAATGCTCCGATGCAGTTAGGAACAATCATGGGTAAAGCACCCAACCCTCCTTCAAATGATGGAGATATTTTTGAAGAAATTGATAAAAACAAACCACAGCAGCATCCTGACTTTTTAAATTAAGACCCTTAATTATTAGGCCTTTAGGAACTATCCGAGGGGCCTTTCTATTCAAAGCGTGAAGATTTTCCAGCCGTTCAACATTCCGTCAAAACATTTCTAACAAACTGTGAACTTATCCCTATACCCATATTAATAACTATCAAACTGTAATATATTGTAAGTGTAAGGAGCAAGTAAATCTTGAAAGGCGGAATGCCATATGTTTAATCAATTTTTAAGAGAAAACAAAATCTCAGCAGCTATTTTAACCAGCATTCGATTATATCTTGGATATGTTTGGTTCACAGCAGGACTTCATAAAATTACAGGCGGATTTGACGCAGCAGGCTTTTTAAAAGGATCAATCGCCAACCCGGTGAAAGGACCAGACGGCAACATGGTTTACGGCTGGTATGTTAACTTCCTAGAAAGCTTTGCATTACCAAACGTAGACATTTTCAACTTTGTGATTCCTTGGGGAGAAACATTAGTAGGTTTAGGATTACTTCTAGGCTGCCTAACAACTGCAGCCATGTTCTTCGGATTAGTGATGAACTTCTCTTTCTTCCTAGCTGGTACTGTTTCTCACAACCCAACAGATATCTTCTTAGGTTTCATCATCTTGGCAGCTGGCTACAACGCTGGCCGATACGGCCTAGACCGCTGGGTTGTACCATTTTTCCGCAAAAACGTTGTCAGTAAAAAAGATACAAAAAAAGCAGCCGCTTAACAGTAAGTATTACAAAAATGCGATTCGGTTATCCGAATCGCATTTTTGTACCTGTCACGCCCCGAGTTTTGTCGATTGATTGAATACATTTCCTTTTTTTGCAAAAGATAAGGTTAAATATGGATAAGGGGTATTTAATATGGATTTGATAAAGCCGATAAATATAAGTGCTTCTAAGTTAGCTGAGGATCAGCCGCTTAGCTCAGTTGAGATGGCGAAGTTATGGGCGACGTATATTGGCAATAGCATGTCGCATAAGATATTAAATTATTTTCTCCAGTATGTAGAGGATGAACATATAAAAATATTATTGGAAAATGGATTAAACTTGACTGTTAATTTTATGCAAACGATTGAGAAGTTTTTTAAACAGGTCAACTTTCCGATTCCGATTGGATTTACGGAAGAAGATGTAAATCTTGGGGCACCGAAGCTTTTTGAGGATGAATTTTACGTTCATTATTTGAAATATGCTGCAAAAGCGGGGCTTAGTTTATATGCGGTTGCTGTACCATTGGTAATGAGGGAAGACATCCGGGAATTTTTTATTCATTGTAATAACTGCACCAACATCCTTTTAGGGCAGATTAACAATGTGTTAATGGAGAAGGGCTTCATTATTAAACCGCCTCAGATTCCGATTCCTAATCGAGTGGACTTTGTAAATAAGCAAAATTATATGAAAGGATTTTTAGGAGATACACGGCCTTTACATGCGATGGAAGTTACACATCTTTATGATAATGTCGAAAACAACATTACGAGCAAAGCGCTTCTGATTGCTTTTAGCCAGGTGGCAAAAAATGAAGAAGTCCGGGATTTGTTTATAAGAGGGAAAGAGATGACCGATAGGGCGGTAGAACGTTTTAGAGGAAAGCTCCATCGGGAGAATCTGCCTGCCCCATCCGATATTGATCATTTAGTGACCAGTTCTACTTTTTCACCTTTTTCAGATAAATTAATGCTGTTTCATAAAGTGGATATGTTTAATATCAAAATTCGAAGTTACGGAAACTCTATATCTGTAAACGGACGAAGAGACCTTGGAGCCATGTACTTCAAATTAATTGGCGATGTCACCGTATTCGTCGACGATGGAGCCAATATCCTCATTGAACACGGCTGGATGGAACAACCTCCAAAAGCCATCGACCGCGAGGATTTAACAGCGAAATAGGCGGGTGCCTGTCACCGCCCGGAATTTGTCGAACAACAAACTCACCTTTTTGGGTGAGTTTGTTTGTGTGTTCAGGTTATTGACTGGTCCTTCCACCGTACATGTGGCTGTGGGGATTCATTCCGTTAACGGTCGTTACTCCTCTAAATTCATGGTAGTGGCCGCCGTTTTGGAGGGGGATTGCCGGCCCTGTTATCCCGCGTATTTGATGTCTATGTCTGTGATCGACGGTAGTAAAAGTAAAATATTGATGGGTGTGCTGGACGCCGGTAGGTGCTGGTTCTGTTGTACCAGCATACTGGTGGCTGTGACCGTCATCGAAAGAGGTGACCCCCTGAAATGAGTGGGTGTGAACGGGCCTTCCATCCCATGAGGTAATATAGAGCCGGTGGGAATGCATCGAACCGGACCCATCTCCAGAATACATGTAGCCAGAAACAGGGATATCCATAGAATAACAACTCCTAAAAAACTTTTTAATCACCATATTCCTGAATGTGATATTAGGTGCCTGTCACGCCCCGAAGTCTGTGCGACAATAAAAAGGACGATTCTCACTCAAATCGTCCAGTAGGCGGATATCCGAATGAAGTCGGCGGAAAAAAACTAGGTAGGCGGATAAATGAGAGAAACTGGCTAAGGTTAAATTGATTCTGAAAGGTAGTTTGTAAGATTTTCTTACATTCTTGTTGTAATAAGGTTAGTTATGGGATTTAATTTTTAATAGATTAGTTGTGATTTTAGGAGGATGGTTTTATGGATATTAAAATAGATGATTTAACTGGACCTGAGGTGGGAGATTTAATCAGCGAACATCTTCAGGGCATGTTTGAAAATTCTCCGCCGGAAAGTATTCACGCCCTCGGGCTTGAGCAGTTGCGGCGGCCGGAGATTACCTTCTGGAGTGCGTGGGAGGGTAACGAATTATTGGGCTGTGGTGCCTTAAAAGAACTAGATGGAGAGCACGGGGAACTCAAATCAATGCGTACCTCGTCAGCACATTTAAGAAAAGGTGTTGCCAGACGGATGCTGCAGCACATTATTGATGAAGCTAAGAACAGAGGCTACAAGAGGTTAAGCCTGGAAACGGGGTCGATGCTTGCTTTCGAACCCGCAAAGAAACTTTATGAAAGCTTCGGATTCCACTATTGCATGCCGTTTGCAGATTACGAGGATGACCCGAATAGTGTATTCATGACAATGGAGTTATAGGGCCATGCCCTCAAAGTTTGTTGAATCAGAGCAGTCCTTTGTGGGCTGTTTTTGTTTGAAATTGGTCGTGGTTTTCCCAATTATCTTTAATTCGAGAGTTGTTCAAGATTCCGCCATAACATTTCAAACAAACTGTGAACTTGTTACTATACCCATGTTATAAACGGCCATTATTCAATATAGTGTAAGTATAGAAAACAAGTTAAAATTTGAAAGGCGGAATCATTTATGTTTAATCAATTTTTAAGAGAAAATAAAATCTCTGCAGCTATTTTAACGATCCTTCGTTTATACCTCGGCTACGCTTGGTTTACAGCAGGTTTCCACAAAATCACAGGCGGATTTGACGCTTCTGGCTTCTTAAAAGGAGCTGTAGCCAACCCGGTTAAAGGTCCAGATGGCAGTATGGTTTATGGCTGGTATGTAAGCTTCTTAGAAAACTTCGCGTTGCCAAATGCAGATATTTTCAACTTTATAATCCCTTGGGGTGAAACATTAGTAGGGTTAGGATTACTTTTAGGATGTTTAACAACAGCAGCTATGTTCTTTGGTTTAGTAATGAATTTCTCTTTCTTCCTAGCAGGAACAGTATCTCATAACCCAACAGACATTTTCTTAGGATTTATCATCTTGGCGGCTGGCTACAACGCAGGCCGCTACGGACTAGACCACTGGGTCGTACCGTTCATTAACAAAAAATTAAACATCAAAGATACTACAAAAGCAGCTGCTTAACTAGTATCACATAGACGATTCGGAATAACCCGGTCGTCTTTTTTGTGGTGGTTACAGGTACCGCCTTTAGAGTTGTTAAATAATACAAAAAGGTGAGCACCGATATGGATGCTCACCTTTAATTTTTAGCATAGTCTCTCCCAGGTTCTTGGGCAGTGGCCGTTTGCGGTCATTTCAATGATGCTATAAGCGGCGTTGGTAATGGCTTGTGATAAGGTTGCTCCAGTTCCTCGAATGTCATTAAATCTTGCCTCTGAAACACCGTTTGTGTGAAAGGTGTACCCAAACTCTTTTAACCGCTCCACAATCCGCATCGCGTGATCCAGGTTTTTCTCTGGCTGGAATTCGTGATCATAAATGAACGTTCTTTTTTCATAATCGTACCATCTGTCCCACCTATTTAACTTCCAACCTAGTATTCTCCGAGCTATCGAATCCGTTTTATTCATAATCCTTCCTCCTGTCATTTGTATTATTATATAACAGTATATTTATAGTTGTTCATATTATATAACAGTAAAATGAAAAAGTTCAAACAAATTTTATAAAAATTTAAAGTATTTATTCGTATGGCCTTATTTGAGATAATGGAAAAAATAACAATAGATTGGAGCTAGGGCAGGAACCGTAAAATTCAGTTTTATCGGTGCCTTCACCATGGCGAAGTTTGTCGAATAAAAAAGGACTGACTATAAATAGTCAGCCTCCATGTGACGAAAGGTGCTTCCTCCCGTCTAGTATAGTTTATTCAAGAATGAGGACAAGGGTGCCTGGCACCGCTCGTAAATTGTCGGAAAAAGTCGCTGCTCAAATAGCGATTTTTTTTTCGCAGAAAAATAAAAACTTCTTCTATAGGAGCATCGTCTAAGTTGCAGAGAGGAGGACGTGGTTGTGGAAGAGATAGAAATGATAGCTTCAGCCCTTGATACGGATGATAAGGAACTTCTTATCGATGAGATGATGAAGTGGTATGGGCAGGAGATTTTGCAGCTTGCTTATTCTTATGTGAAGAATCAAGCAATTGCGGAGGATTTAACCCAGGATATTTTTGTGAAGTGCTACCGGGCACTGGATACATATAGCGGCAAATCGAAGCTAAGAACGTGGTTATGGCGGATTGCTATTAATCATTGCAAAGATTTTCTAAGAAGCTGGTACAGCAGGAATGTGGTGGCAACGGGGGATGAAATCACCACAAATGGCACCCGGAAGGGATTGGTCGAAGAGACCGTCGTCCAGAAGGAAGAGGATGACCAGTTGATATCAGCAGTCATGGAGCTGCCGGTCAAATATAGGGAGGTTATCTACCTTTTTTATTATCAGGAGCTATCAATCAAAGAAATTGCTGTTCTGACCGATACAGGGGAAAACACGGTGAAAACTCGTCTCCGGCGTGCCAGGGAACTCTTAAAAGAAAGACTGGAGGTATCACTGTAATGGAGGATCGTTTAAAAAACCTTAAGAAGATTATGGACCAACGGACTTTTCCAGGGCTCACTTTTACAGAAGAGATTCGAAAGAACGTACTGGAGGCGATTAAAAAAGAGGAAAGAGAAGAGGATATCCTGCTGGCCGTTATGCAGCTGCTTGTCCAGGCTAAAACCGGTTATGAGTTGACAACTAATCTGCGGGGCAGGGGGATCCGAAAATTTGAGAACGATGAAGGGGCAGTTTATACGATTTTACATCGCCTTGAACACTCAGGATATTTGTACACTGAATGGAATGATCAAGGAGCTAAATACTACACCCTTAATCAGAAAGGGAAAAAGTTGTTGAGGAAAGCGGAACAAAAACAGGCAAAACCACAGCTGGTTTTGAAGGAATTGTTAGAGGGGTGAGGAGGCAGTGACAAATAAAAAGCGGATTTTCCTTAAGGAGGTACTAAATCAAATCAAGTCGAAGGAAGCGAAGAAATTCGTTTCAGATGAGCTTAGTCACCATTTACAGGAGGCCAAAAAGGGCTGGCAGGAGAAAGGATTATCCGAAGTGGAGGCAGAAAAAAAGGCGATTGAGGGAATGGGAAGTCCGGTTAAGCTTGGAATTCAGCTGAACAAACTACATCGGCCTAAAGTAGATTGGTGGATTATCAGCCTGTTAGGAATGGCGTTATTAGTAGGATTCCTTCCTTTATTTTCACTCGGATATTTGGAGAGTAAATATTTTGTGTTCACGAAAGTTACATTTGTCCTTTTGGGTACAATGGTCGCAGTAGGATTAATGTTAGTTGATTATCGAAAGTGGCAGAATAGAGGCTGGATCTTTTATACAGCCGGGGTTTTGCTTCTTTTAACGATACGGTTTCTGTCCAATCGGATGATAAATGGTGTCCCTCGAATCGAAATAGGGCCACTGACGATCGAAACCCTTATGGCTGTTCCTTTTTTTTGGCTGGCATGGGCGGGTTTTTTCAATGATGAAAAGTTTAAGGTTTGGCAGTTTATCGGATTATTTCTCGTACCGTTGTTTTTGTTTTTATCGATTCCAGGTATGGCAACAGCCTATGTCTACACGATTATGGTTTTTGGGATGTTAGGGTGGAGCAAATTCAGCCGGAAAATCGTTATCACCATTTATTCGGTGATCACTGTTTCGATGGTGGTTTTTGGGATTTTGGCTTTGAAGTTTTCTGATCCTTATCAGCTGCAAAGGCTCCTAGCGTTTTTGAAACCAGAGGACTATTCCAATGGAGCAGGAT
The DNA here is from genome assembly GCF_946151075.1 of Neobacillus sp. Marseille-Q6967. Classification (GTDB taxonomy): domain Bacteria; phylum Bacillota; class Bacilli; order Bacillales; family Cytobacillaceae; genus Neobacillus. Next base: position 1,633,167 of record NZ_CAMGZB010000001.1, read on the forward strand.
ACACAATCTTACGAATTAAAGAATTTCTCTTGAATGCGGGCTGGTTTGGAGTTTCAGGGGCTAAACAATTTATCCCGGAAGCCCATACGAATTTCGTATTTGTCACCTTTACATATTATTATGGCTGGCTGTTTGCCATCGTACTTGTAGCCCTGTTATCTCTGTTTGCTGCGAGAATCATCTTTGTGATGTTTCAGATAAAAAATTCCTTTGGTAAACGACTGTTAATCGGGGCGGTGGCTCTTTATTTGGCACAGCTGGGCACAAACGTCCTCATGAGCCTAGGAGTGTTCCCGCTAGTAGGCGTTTCCCTCCCGTTCTTGAGCTATGGCCTCATGCCGACACTCCTCAACGCCATCCTCATGGGAGTAGTACTCAGCGTATATCGGAGAAAAGCATTTTAGGGTGACAGGCACCGCCAAAGTTTTGTCGAAAAAGGTCGCTGATGCTTTCGTACTTTTATGATGGATTTTTAAAATTAACATAATTTTTACAAATCTTTAACCCAATTAACTTGGCATCAAGTTAATCTAAAAATGACTAGTATGCCATTTTGATTGGGGGATGTAAGGATGAAAGTTGATTTGCACTGCCACACGAATGTTTCTGATTGTTCTCTTTCGTTTGAAGAAATTTTAGAGCTGGCGTGGAGGGAAAAGGTAAGCCACTTAGCCATTACGAACCATGATACCACAAAAGGTTTGGAAGAAATGGTCGTTCTGGGGAAGGGAAAAGGAATTGAAATTATTCCTGGTATTGAGATTTCTGCTTTTGATTTTAACAGGAATCGAAGGGTACACATTCTTGGTTATTTCGTTGAACCCGGACATTCAGCGTTGAAAGATCTGTGTGATCCTCTTCTTGAAAACCGTCATAGAGCCTCCTATCTCATGGTGCAGAATATAATAAACCGCGGGTATTCCATCACTTGGGAACAGGTCAAAAAATATGCCGAAGGTGGAACAGGTGTTTATAAGCAGCATATCATGCATGCCTTAATGAAAAATGGCTATACAGATTCGATTTATGGGGACTTGTATAAAAAGTTATTTTCTCGCGGTCAAAATGGACAAGCCCATGGGATTGCATATGTACCGATGAAGTATGTCGATGCGCGTTTGGCCATCATATCCATTATTCAAGCAGGTGGAGTGCCGGTGCTTGCACACCCTGGTCAATATAAGAGCTTTGAAGCTGTCCCCGAACTTGTGGAGGCAGGGCTGCAAGGAATTGAAGTGTGGCATCCACTTCATGGAGCGGAAGAAGAGGCCCGGGCTAAATTGTATGCAGCAGATTATGATTTGATCATGACGGGTGGCACTGATTTTCATGGTTTTTATGGTGAAAAAGAAGTGGTCATTGGTACAAAAAATCCTGGAATCAAGGCTATTGAAGGTTTATTGGCAAGGAAACAGTCATTATCTTTAGTGGAAAAGGGAATATTTTAAATGAATTTTATTCATCAGCCAAATAAGGAGAAGATCTTGTCGCCAGAGCCTTTGGTCCATCATACGAGCCATATCACCAATAGTTACGCTGGTAATTGGACATCGATTGGTCCATACAATGAAATTGTTGAATCGAAGTTAGATGACTATACCTATACAATGGATGATGTAACGATCAACTATGCAGAAATTGGAAAGTATTGCTCGATTGCCTCCCACGTCTGTATTAATCCAGTCAATCATCCAATGGATCGCGTAACCCAGCACCATATGACCTATCGCCGAATCTCTTATCGGCTTGCAGAAACGGATGATGAAGAAATTTTTAGCTGGCGCCGGTTAAATCGTGTTACGATTGGCCATGATGTTTGGATTGGTCATGGGGCGATTATCATGAAAGGTGTTAAGATCGGAACGGGGGCTGTGATCGCTTCTGGAGCAGTTGTTACAAAGGATGTAGAGCCCTACACCATTGTTGCAGGGGTTCCTGCCAAACTGATTAAGGACCGTTTCTCTAGGGAAATAGCTGATAAATTGCAGCAAATCGCCTGGTGGAATTGGCCGCGAAATATCATAGAAGAACGCTTTTATGAATTCAATGATTTAGAAACTTTCCTTAAAAAATATGGTCAGTAAAGATTCTAGGCGGTGTACCCAAAAAGGTAGGCCGCTTTTTATTATACTAGTGAAAAATAAGGTAACAGGAGGATCGATATGGCAGGCGAGATGGAAGTTGTTGATGAGTTGATATCAGATATCCAAGCAGGCAAATATGATCCAGATGATAAACTGCCTTCGGAAAATGAGTTAGCCGATCAGTTTCAAGTTCCGAGGATGACTATAAGGAAAGCATATGAAAGACTGCAGGAGCTTGGCTATATTTATTCCAAACAGGGGCGGGGGAGTTTTGTTAAGGACAGGAAACATCAAATTCCGCTCATGCTTTCTGGTGACGTCTCCTTTAGTAAAAAAATGCGGGAATTGGGGTATCAACTCGAATCCAGAACGATTTTTTGTGAAGAGGTTGAATATAATAAGAGGATTTTCAATTTTTTAGGTGCGGAAGAAACGGACAAGGTCTTTAAAATAGGCAGACTCAGGGTTATTGAACAAAAGCCAATTGCCTTGCATATTTCCTTTGTGAGCCAGAATGTATTTAAGGATATTGAAGAGGAAGGTCTCAATATTAGCTCGATGTTTGATTACTATCATCAAAAAGGCTTTTCGCATTTTACATCAGCATCAAGCATCTTAAGCGTTGTTTTCCCGACGAAGTTTGATAGAGAAGTTCTTGAATGCGCAAGCCTTGTTCCACTCTTAGTGTTAGAATCCGGTTGTTTAGACCAGAAAAGCGGAATCGTTTTGGAATATTCGAAAATTTTATATCGTAGTGATCGATTCACATACGAAATTTAAACCAGCAAACCTGCTGGTTTTTTTCTTTTTTAAAAACAAGTCATTTACACTCCGTTAACAATAGCTTAAGGCTTTTAACAGTATCTTTACATCCGCCAGCTTGGCAACAAGGTACATTGGAATTAAGAAAAAATCATCCAAAAATGGAGGCAGGCTGATGAGAAGAAAACGCAGAACAGAGATTTTAATCAACGGTTCTAAAGAAGTAGCGGCCGGGATGGCAAAAGAAATCTTGGATCATTATGAGACGGAAATGATGGAGGAACCGAATGATGGGCTGGTGATGGTGAAGGTTCGAGAATCCGCCAAAAAAAGCCTCTTTTACATAGGAGAAGTGTTTGTCACAGAATGCAAGGTTCGCGTGAACAATAGTCTGGGGATTGGAATCGTGACCGGGCACGAGAAGGAGCTTGCTTACCATCTTGCTGTGATTGACGCAGCTTATAAGGCTTCGCTTAAGGAAACAGAAGGCTGGGAGGAGTTATTGCTGGAAGAAGAGCAAATGATTGAAAAAGAAAAAGCGGCAAAAATGAATCAGGTTCTTAAAACCAAAGTAAGCTTTGAAACCATGGATACGGAATAGGAGTGGATACTTGATGACATTTAATCTAGTTCATGATGTACAGACCGCTTATCGCAAAGTGATTGACTCCATGTCAAGACCGGGGAAAATTACTAATCTTCAGGAGGAGGCATCAAAAGCGGATTTTCATACAGGGTACTATCCATCAACAGAGGTTTTGGCGCTAATGCTCCTTGATACGGAAGTAACCTTTAAGGTGTTTTCGGCGCATGAAGACCATGTAACTGGATTGCTCAATCAGTTTACCTATGCAAAAGCAGGAGAGGCTGATCAGGCTGATTTTATCTTCCTCTTAAAAGATTGTAGCCAGCAACAACTTGAAAAAGCAATAATGTCAGCAAAAATAGGCAGTCTCACAAATCCGCATGAGTCAGCCACTATCATTATCGAAACGGAAAGTGTACGGATGGGAACCGACCTTGTTTTAACAGGTCCAGGGATTGAAACAGGTCATATGGTATCTATTTCAAACGTCGACGCATGGCTCGAAATTCGCAATGAAAAAAATAAAGAGTTTCCTCTCGGAATTGACATCATTATTACAGATGCCAATCACTCGATCTTATGTTTGCCAAGGACAACTCAAATTAGGAAGCGGGTGAAAGAGTAATGGGATATGTGGCGGTAAAAGGCGGAACACACGCTATTGAAGAATCTATCAAGCAAATAAAATATGAAAGGCTTAAATCTGGGACGGTTCTGGATACGGCAAAGGTTGAAGCGGGGATGAGAGGACTGATCGACCAGGTTATGTCTGAAAGCAGCCTCTATTGTCCAAAACTTGCTGCGATCAGCATCAAGCAGGCGGAAGGAAATCCTGAAGAGGCTGTATTCTTACTCCGAGCCTACCGGTCAACACTTCCGAGAAAGCATTATTCAAGAATTGCAGATCCAGCGGAAATGATGGTAGAAAGAAGGATTTCCGCTAGCTTTAAAGATATTCCAGGCGGGCAAGTCCTTGGGGCGACAACGGACTACACTCACCGACTGTTGGATTTTAGTCTTGTTAAAGAAACAGATAGGGATGCATTAAACTGGCTTGAAGCCTACCAGCTTGAAAGCGGATCTCAACATGAAGGTGAACCGACTGGACGTTTTCCTAAAGTTCTCGATTACTTAAGAAAAGAAGGATTAATGGCTGTATGTTCTGATGATAACCGTGAGCCTGATGATGTCACGAAAAAAAGCCTGGAATTCCCAAGCAGCCGCAGCCAGCGTTTGCAAATTCTAACCCGCGGCGAGACAGGAGCCGTCACTTCTTTTGCCTACGCCGTGATCCGGGGGTATGGTGCCCTTCATCCAACCGTTGGCGAACTTCGAGTCGGCAGCATTCCGATCCATATCGACGACCCGATGGATGCAGTTAATGAAGAAGAGGATGCCTACTATATTGGTGAGATTAAAGTGACGGAAGCGGAGATGCTGATTCCGGTTACAATCGAAAAGGGGAACGGAAAGGAAGAGATTGAGTTTGAAATCGGCTATGGGCTTGTGTTTGGACAAAACGAGACAAAGACCATCGCCATGGGAATTCTTGATCACAGTCTTGAACGAGGAAAGGCTGAGTATCCATCGGAAGATGAAGAATTTGTTCTCTATCATATCGATTCAGTGGAATCGACAGGATTTATTTCTCACCTGAAAATGCCGCACTACGTTACGTTCCAGTCGAAGCTTGACAGTGTTAGAAAAACAAAAAAAGACGAAGTGGAGGCAGCCACCGATGCAATTAAACTATAATTTTGCGTTTTTTGACGAGGGATCGAAGCGGGAAATCAGACGAGCTACATTAAAGGCGATTGCGATTCCGGGGTATCAAGTGCCTTTTGCTTCAAGGGAAATGCCGATTGCCAGGGGCTGGGGTACAGGAGGTCTTCAGTTAACGCTGTCTCTTATCGGGAAAAACGATATTTTAAAAGTGATTGACCAGGGATCGGATGAATCGGTTAATGCAGTCAATATCAAAAAGCTTGTTTCCGATACAACCGGAATTGAAGTAACCGATGAAACAGAAAGAGCAACCATTATTCAGTCAAGGCACAGGATACCGGAAGTCTCCTTAACAAACGAACAAATCTTGGTTTTACAAGTGCCGCTGCCTGAACCATTACGTCTTTATGAACCTAGTGAATTCGAAACGAAAAGGCTTCATGCTGAAAAAGAATATAGCGGAGCATGGGTCATGCTGTTTGAACAGATCATGAAATACGGTACGACTGCTACAAATGCAGACCATCCGGTTATGGTTCAGGATCGTTATGTCATGGCACCCAGTCCGATCCCTCGGTTTGATAATCAAAAAATACACCGGTCAGAGGCACTCATTTTGCTGGGAGCAGGCCGTGAGAAAAAAATATATGCCGTTCCGCCTTATACCGATGTTGAATCACTGGCGTTTGAGGATTTTCCGTTTGAAGTGGAAAGCTTTGATAACCATTGCTGTCATTTGTGCGGATCAACAGGAGTATTTATGGACGAGCTTTTTGATAATGAAAGCGGCGAAACCTACTATCAGTGCAATGATACAAGTTATTGTTTATCCCAAATGAATGATGGGGGCGGAAGAAATGAACAGCTTTGAAACACCCATTTTATCTATTAAAAATTTAAATAAGCAATTTGGTAAAGGCTGCCCTCAATGTCATGACCTGACTCACAGGAAACTCATGAAAAACTATTGTCCAGCATGCGGAACGGTATATGCTTGCCAGGATATTAGTTTTGATTTATACCCAGGCGAGATCTTAGGGATTGTCGGTGAGAGTGGAAGCGGTAAATCCACACTCATGAGATGCCTTTACTTTGACCAGGAAGTAACAAGCGGTGAGGCCCTTCTCCATACCTACGAAGGAGGCGAAAGGAATCTTTTTCAAGAATCATCACAAAAACAACGTTATATTCGCAATCACTTAATGGGCAAGGTCTATCAAAATCCATTGCTGGGTCTGAAAATGAATTTTTCTTCGATCGGAAATATTGCCGAAAAACTGATCTCAGCTGGCAATCGGAATGTTAGACAAATGGAAGCACGCGGAAAAGAACTACTGGAATATGTGAATATTCCCGAATACAGGATGAAGGAAGCACCGAAAAATTTTTCCGGCGGTATGCAGCAGCGAGTACAAATTGCTAAAGCACTTTCGAATAACCCGCCAATCCTGTTATTGGATGAGGTGACGACAGGGCTGGATTTATCGGTACAGGCAAGTGTTCTTGATTTAATTAAACATTTACAAAGGGAGCTAAAGATCAGCATGATTGTCGTTTCTCATGACCTTGGGGTGATCCGAATGCTAGCGGACAGGTCACTTGTGATGCTCGATGGAAAAGTAATCGAACATGGATTGACTGATCAAATTCTCGAAGACCCGCAAGGTCCTTACACCCAACAGCTTGTTCAATCTCTTCTCTAATTCCTGAAAAAAGGAGGATACATGATGTACCTGATTACAAACGGCCGAATCATTACCGAGGCTGCCATTTTAGAAGGCTTTGACCTGTTAGTTAAAAATGACAGAATTGAACAGATTGCTTTTACTGGCGATATTCCGATTGATCAAAATACCGAAGTCATTGATGCTGGAGGCGGCTATATTTCCCCAGGATTCATTGATTTACATTCTGATTATATTGAGCATATGGCGGCGCCAAGGCCGACTTCACTGATGAATTTTCAGTTAAGCCTAAGGGAAGCGGAGAAGGAATTAATTGGTCACGGGATTACAACCATGTACCACTCGCTTTCATTGTTTAAGTTTACTGAATATGCCTATAAACCGATTCGCGAGCCAGAAAATGTCAGGAAATTTATCGATTTGATTGACCAGACTCATACAAGCAGTCATTTAGTACGCCATCGGTTTCATGCGAGATTTGAAATCGACAATGTGGATGAGGTAGAGAATCTAAAATCCTATATTGCTGAAAAAAAGGTCCATCTGATTTCCTTTATGGACCATACTCCAGGACAGGGACAATATCGAGATTTAGAAGTCTATCGCCATACGGTAAAGGGCTATAACGATATTAGTGATGCAGAGATTGATAGAATCATAACGAAGCACATGACCAAAGAAAAGGTGGCAATCGAAGCCATGCAGGAGATTGCACAAGCTGCCAAGGAAAATCATATTGCGATTGCTTCACATGATGATGATTCATTAGAAAAATTGGATCTTGTAAAAAACCTTGGTGCAGAGATCAGCGAGTTTCCAATAACGCTGGAAATTGCGAAAAAGGCCAAAGAACAGGGGATGTACACGGTGGCGGGTGCCCCAAATGTACTTCTTGGAGGATCTCACAGCGGGAATCTATCGGCAGCTGAAGCAATTCAAGAGAGGGCGATCGATATTTTGTGCAGTGACTATTATCCTGCGGCTATGCTCCATGCGATTTTTGAGATGAACAAAGAATACGGGCTCGATCTTGCGGAAATGTTTAAGCTTGTCACGATTAATCCTGCAAAGGCTGTTAAGCTCGACCATGAAATCGGTTCGATCAAGGAAGGGAAAAAGGCAGATTTGCTCATCATTGAAAAAATCCAGCCTGATTTTCCGGTGATTACAGCCGTTATGGTCGACGGGAAGCTCATTCAAAAAACAAATTACCGCATTTAACAGGGAGAAGGTGAATCAGTGGAAAACATACTATCCATCGAAGGCTTAGCCAAATCGTTTACCCTTCACAATTTAAATAAACAAATCAAAGCGATTAACAATATTGACTTGTTTATTAAAGAAGGCGAGTTTATCGGAATAACTGGAAAAAGCGGCAGCGGGAAATCTACAATTCTACGATGTATTTATCGAACCTACTTACCAGAAGATGGTGCGATCTGGTACAACTCAACTCGATTTGGACCAATTAACTTAGCAACAGCTACTGAACGAGAGATGGTTTACTTACGGAAGCACGAAATTGGTTATGTGTCACAGTTTCTAAACGTTATGCCTCGAACCTCCGCTAGAGAACTCGTCAAGCAATCAATCATTGAAATGGGACATGACGAGGAAGTCGCAGAAATAGAAACGGTGAAAATGCTCGAGCATTTTGAATTGGACCGGGAACTATGGGACAGCTATCCAGCCACTTTTTCAGGGGGAGAGAAGCTGCGGCTGAATATCGCAAGGGCGATGGTTAAGCGTCCACGGCTTCTGTTACTGGATGAACCAACTGCCAGCCTGGATGATGCCTCGAAACAAAGGGTAAAAATGTTAATCGAACAGTTGATGAACGAAGGGACCACGATGCTGGGGATCTTTCATGATCTTGAATTTATGAAGGATTTGTGTGACCGGGAATACAATATCCAGGAGGGTAAATTCCTCACTTCGACAAAATTCTAAACATTCCTTACAATCTCTTAGCAAATTTAAAATATTAAATTTACAGTCTATTAATATTCGATTTGTATAATTCAAGTAGCTTTAGAGTCTAACATCCTAAAAACGTGTATACATAGGAGGAGTTCTACCCATGTTGAAAGCCTTGAAGAAAAAATTAATGAAAAGATCATTGTTAGTTTCTTTGTCCGCGTTAGCCATTTTTGCAGGAGGATGTTCTTCGCAGACAGAAGGTTCTGCCACAGGTAATGCAAATGATGACACGCTTACGATTGCCTGGCTTCCAAATGAATCAGGAGCAGATTTAGAAGCTGCCCGGGAAGAGATTGGCAAAGAACTTGAAGCAGCCACAGGCAAAAAGGTAGAACATAAGACGACAACGGATTACATTGTGGCGATCGAAGCGATTGCGAATGGTAATGCGGATATGGCGTTCTTAGGGGCGCAAGGCTATATTGAAGCCCATAATAAAAATGAGAACGTTCAGCCGCTTGTCGTACCGAGCGGTGAGTCTGGCACACTTGATGACGCTGTCTATTACAGCTGGCTTTCTGTTAATAAAGGTGATGAGGATGAGTACAAGGAAGGCGATACGTTCGCAATTGATAATATCGACGGGAAGAAATTCTCATTTGTTTCCAACAGCTCAACGTCTGGATTTAAAGTTCCGTCAACGGGAATTGTCGATTATTTCAGCAAAATGGATGAATTCAAAGATTTAAAAGCAGAAGATCTACTTGAAGGCGGTAAGGACAAGTTTTTCAGTGAAGTGCTTTATGGCGGATCTCACCAAGGCTCTGCAGTAAACTTGTTAACGGGTAAGGCAGATGTTGCCGCGTTCTGTGATACATGTGTAGGAAATTATGTAGAACTTGCTGACGGTGAAGAAAACAGACCTGGAGCGGTTTACAAAGTAAAAGAGGATGCGGCTGAACCATTCAATACACTCACTGGAAAAGAATTTGCCATTATTTCTGTTACACCGGTTTTGAATGCACCATTTGTCGTTAACACAGAGAACGTCAATGAAGAGGATAAAAAGAAGATTCTTAAAACGTTAACGAGTGATGCCATTGCTTCGAATCAAAAGGTATTTGTGCCGGCTGAATCCGAATTTTCAGGATTGTTCAGTAAGAAATCGGGTAATGAACGTCTGTTAGAAGTAGAAGATCGTTTCTTTGATCCAATTAGAGAGTTGTCCAAATAACCTATTTTAATGCAAGGGGAGTTAACCATGACTGTGCTATTAGAGCTGAAAAATGTATCAAAAGAATATGGTAAAGATACAAAAGCACTATCAGATGTTAATTTCTCTGTCAAAGAAGGAGAGTTTGTTTCCATTATTGGTCCATCAGGAGCGGGGAAATCAACTCTCCTTCGCTGTATCAACCGAATGATTGATGCCAGCAGCGGAGAAATCATGTTTGATGGGATAAATGTGTGTACGCTTGGTAAGTGGGATTTAAAAAAGGTAAGAACGAAAATCGGGATGATTTTTCAACACTACAACCTTGTGAAACGATTAAGTGCAATTGAAAATGTCCTTCATGGAAGACTTGGCTATAAGTCCACATTGGCTGGTGTATTGGGTTTTTATAATCAGCAAGAAAAGGAAAAAGCCCTTGAGCTCCTTGAAAGAGTAGGACTCGGTGATCAGATTTATAAACGGGCCGACCAGCTGAGTGGCGGTCAAAAGCAGCGCGTGGGGATTGCAAGAGCATTAATACAGGGACCAAAAATGCTTTTGTGTGATGAGCCGATTGCTTCCCTTGATCCGAATTCATCCAAAATTATCATGGATCATCTAAAAAGTATCTCCTCTTCTTTTGGGATTACATGTCTTGTTAATCTTCATCAGGTAGATGTCGCCTTGAAATATTCAGACCGAATAATTGGGGTAAATAAGGGACGGGTTGTTTTTGATGGAGCACCAGGTGAGTTAACAGATGAGCTGATCCACGAAATTTACGGTTCCGAAGCAGGAGATCTAATCTTTGAACTGGGTGGTAGAAATGCAGGCTGATATTTTTTTAACCAAAAAGATTCGTTCCTTTTCCTTCATGGTCATTCTCGCAGGCATCACGTTGGTATCGGTCGTGATTACGGAGTTTAATTTCACAAAAGGTCTCTCCTCTGTTCCGGAGGCATTTGTTTGGTCATTTTCTAATTTTTATCCTGACGCGAATGCCTTAGACAGACTCCCTGATATCCTTGATAAACTTGTGCAGACCGTGTTGGTATCGATTGCCGCAACAACGGTTGCATCGATCTTTGCCATGTTTTTTGCACTTGCCGGTTCAAGTGCGACTCAATTCAATTCCTTTTTGAGTAAAATCAGCAGATGGATTGCAACAATATTTCGTAACATTGATATCTCCGCATGGGCGATGATTTTGCTCTTTTCATTTGGACAAAGTGCATTAACGGGATATTTTGCCTTGTTTTTTGGCTCGTTTGGTTTTCTGACAAGGGCTTTTATCGAAACCATTGACGAAGTTAGCAGCAGTTCTGTTGAGGCGTTACGAGCAACCGGAGCCGGATATTTTTCGATTATTTTTCAATCGGTGATTCCCTCTGCCATTCCACAGCTGATCAGCTGGATTTTATTTATGATTGAGACGAACATCCGCAATGCCACGCTTGTAGGGATTTTGACTGGTACCGGTATTGGGTTTGCATTTAACTTGTACTACAAGAATCTGGATTATAATACGGCAAGTCTTGTGGTCATTGTGATTATTGTGACGATTTTTATGATTGAATGGGTATCAAACTACGTTAGAAGGGTGATTTTATAGTGGAAATAAAATCGGTCGCTGCGGAAACAGGGGCGAGATTACAAACTAGGCGTCCCAAGTCAAAAAGAATAAGGCCTTTTAACAAAGCTTCTTTCGTTATCCAGCTAACTTTACTTTCTCTAGTAGGGTTAACTTTATATGGATTTTACAGCTTTGACTATAAAGATATTAATTTTACAGAGGCCGTTGCATTGACGATTGAAAATGTGAAAACGATGTTCATCGAGCCGGTATTTAACCATTTCACTTTTGGCGAGGCATTCTATCAAGTCATGGTCACACTTGGACTTGCGTTTTTGACGACATTATTTGGGGCAATCGTTGCTTTGTTTTTAGGGCTACTGGCTGCACAGAACTTAGCCAATAAAAAAGTAGCAGCAGTCATTAAATGTTTTGTGACGTTCATCCGGTCGGTACCCACTGTGCTATGGGTGTTAATTTTTGCTGTTGCGGCAGGGCTCGGAAGCGAAGCAGCTGTCATCGGAATGACGTTTCACTCTGTCGGCTATTTAATTAAAGCTTACTCGGAATCATTTGAAGAAATGGATGAAGGTTTAATCGAAGCACTAAGAGCCAGCGGGGCCAATTGGTGGCAGATTGTCTTCCAGGCTGTCATTCCATCGACCATTACCTATTTAGTTTCTTGGACGTTCTTACGCTTTGAAATTAACTTCGCTGTTGCTGTTGCCATGGGAGCTGCTGCCGGGGCAGGAGGAATCGGATTTGACATGTTCATGGCAAGCGGATTCTATTACGATATCCGAGAAGTTGGTGTCATCACTTACTTCATCCTTGCACTTGCTATCTTACTAGAACTAGGAGCAACAAAAGTAAAACGAAACCTGAAAAATGTGTAGTGACTGTCACCACCCGAATTTTGTCAAATCAATTGAAAACAAAAGGTGCTGTTATTAAGGTGCACCTTTTGTTGAGCGATTTTAGTGAATACATTAAGGAGAGATATGGGAGTGTTATCAAGGTGAATAAAATCGAAGGTGTCATCTTAGATTGGGCTGGTACAACGGTTGATTTTGGCTGCTTTGCGCCCGTAAATGTATTTATCAACATTTTTAAGAATGCAGGCATTGATGTCACGATGGAAGAAGCAAGAACGCCAATGGGAATGCTCAAAATTGACCATATTCGTGCGATGCTTTCTATGCCGAGAATTTCATTCCTATGGAAGGAAAAGTTCGGAAGAGCGTTTGATGAACAGGATGTAGCACATCTTTATGCTGAATTCGAACCTGCCCTCATGGCAACTTTAATCGATTACACGGACCCTATTCCAGGGGTTGTGGAGACGGTTCAATCTTTAAGGGAACAAGGGTTAAAAATAGGTTCGACAACAGGCTATACACAATCGATGATGGATGTCGTTGTTCCTCATGCATTGGCGAAGGGCTATGAACCGGATTTTTATATTACCCCGGATGGAACCAAGTCACTTGGAAGACCTTATCCTTATATGATCTATCGAAACATGGAAGCTTTGAAACTATCAGCAGCATGGAAGGTTGTCAAGGTGGGTGATACGGTTTCGGATATTAAAGAGGGTTTAAACGCGGGTGTTTGGTCAGTTGGGGTTATCCTTGGCAGTTCTGAAATGGGATTAAGTTTTGCTGAATTTAACGCGTTATCAGAAGTGGAACAAAAAATCATTATTTCAAAAACGGAAAAAACTTTTATAGAAAATGGAGCGGATTTTACGATTAAATCTATGCGGGAGCTGCCGGAGCTAATCGAGTTGATCAACATTCTTCTTTCTGCAGGGAAGAGACCTCGAGGGAGTTCGATGGATCAATTCAATTAATTTTCGGAAAATTTGTCGAAAAGGCTGTATCATTCATAGATAAACGATACAAGCCTTTTTTATTTGGAGAAATTTTTTCCGAATGTTTTGCTCTTTTAGTAAAAAAATAACAGTGAAGCATGCAAAAACTAAACCAATTTAAAAAGGGTGATAGGATTGAACGAAGCTATTCTGGATTTTACAGCGGATGATTTTCGCGAAGTATTTCGCCAATCAATTTTTGATTATTTACACGAAAACGGAATCAATCTTTCCAGAATTGAAGATGTTTTTCCACGTTACGAAGAAAAACATATAGCTCATTCGATTAATATGGCTTTATCGATGGTGGTTGAACGTATAGTGGACAAATTATTACTCAGCCAAAACGTTTTAACGGAAGAAGAGATAGGTACCGAACTTGAAAGTGATTTTAGGATCGAGGTTAATCCTTCTACAGATAAACCAACTATAAACGCCAAATACAGCCTGAGGTATAAAAAGGAAAATCTTCATTTTACAATTGAATGTCAATTGGAGCTGGATGAATTTTATGATAATGAGAAACTAACGAGTGTGATTGAGAACATAACTTCAGAAGTAGAAAAACAACTTTCGAAGTAGGCTCCAGCGGGCTGTTACCACCCAAATGAAAATAAAAAGGAGTTTGGATTACCAAACTCCTTTCTGTTCCCACTACTGCCAGTTGGTGTGAAAGACTCCTGCCATATCATTTCGTTCATAGGTATGGGCACCGAAATAATCGCGTTGTGCTTGTAAAAGGCTGGCATTTGAATTGCCTGTCCGATAACTATCGTAATACGTAAGGGAAGCACTTAAACAAGGAAACGCAATACCAGACATAATTCCCTCACAGACAATATTACGTAATCCACTTTGATATTCTTTTAACTTTTTAGCAAAATAAGGGTCCATTAATAAATTGGCCAAATTAGGCTGTGCTTGATAGGTTTCTGCTATAACATTTAAAAATTCGGCTCGAATGATACAGCCGCCACGGAAAATAAGGGCAATATCCTTTAAAGGTAAGTCCCAGCCATAAAGTTCAGAGGACATTTTATATTGGGTAAATCCTTGCGCATAGGCACAAACTTTCCCCATATATAAGGCTTGTCTAATGTGCTCAACCCACAACTTTTTATCTAAATTTTGCTGATCCAGTTCTGGGCCGGATAATATATTTTCTGCAACTACCCGTTCCTCTTTTAAAGCAGAAATGTAACGAGCAAACAAGGACTCCGTAATGATAGAGGAGGGGATTCCGTTATCGATTGCTTGAATGCTTGTCCATTTTCCTGTTCCTTTTTGTCCTGTTTTATCAAGAATGACATCGATCAGCGGCAGTCCGGTGATTTCATCCTTTTTTCTTAAAATCTCCGCCGTGATTTCAATTAAATAACTATTCAATTCACCTTGATTCCAGTTTTCAAAGATGTCGGCAATTTCATTAACGGATAAGCCTAATTTCTTCCTTAAAAAAGTATAGGCTTCCGCGATTAATTGCATATCTGCATATTCAATTCCGTTATGTACCATTTTTACAAAGTGACCTGCCCCTTTTGGACCAATATACGTACAGCAAGGGTCATCTCCCACTTGTGCAGCTATCTTTATAAGAATAGGTGCAGCTTTTTCATAGACGTCTTTATCGCCGCCGGGCATAATGGAAGGTCCCTTTAACGCCCCGACTTCTCCGCCTGAAATACCAATCCCTAAATAACCGATCCCTCTAGAGTTCAGTTCATCATATCTACGTGCAGTATCTTCATAATGAGAGTTACCGCCGTCCATAATGACATCTCCTTCTTCAAGAAAGGGGACTAGTGAGCTGATCACCGAATCAATTGCTTTGCCGGCAGTCACCATAACAAAAATTTTCCTCGGTGTTTCTAAGGACTGCACAAAATCTTGAATCTCATAGAAAGGAGTAATCGCTTGTCCATCAAGCTTTTCAACAAGTTGATCCGTTAAATTCCTCGTATAATTGTAGACAGCCACTTGTTCACCTTTACTAGCCATGTTTAAAGCAATATTGCTGCCCATCACTCCTAAACCAATAACACCAATTGTATTCATCATTTTCTTCTCCTTTTATTCAAAAATAACAGGCAGTAAAACCACTCGGGTTTTACTGCCAGGAAAGATTTAAACAAATAAGCTTAGTAGTAGAATAAATCCTAATCCAGCTACTGAAATAATTGTCTCAAGCAAGGTCCATGTGGCAAATGTTTCTTTCATGCTTAGACCAAAATACTCTTTAAACATCCAGAAACCAGCATCGTTAACGTGAGAGGCGACTACACTGCCTGCGCCTGTTGCAAGTACAACTAGAGCAAGGTTAACGTCGGTTTGTCCTAACATTGGAATCACTAAACCGGCTGTTGTTAAAGCAGCAACTGTCGCAGACCCTAAAGCAACTCGTAAGATCGCAGCAATGATCCAGGCAAGCAGGATAGGTGATAAAGTAGTTCCTTTGAATAATTCGGCTACATAGTCACCTACACCGCCGTTGATTAATACTTGTTTGAAGGCTCCGCCGCCTCCGATAATTAAGAGCATCATTCCAATATGCAAAATCGCTTGTGTACAAGATTCCATGATATCTTTCATTGGAATCTTTCTTGCTATTCCCATTGTATAGACAGCCACTAATAAAGAGATCAACATGGCAGTACCCGCATCACCAATAAAACGAATGGCTGCCAATAAACCATTATCTTCAAATCCCATTGTTTTTTGAAGAAGAGTAATAATGGTCGCGATTGACATTAATATAACAGGAAGTAAAGAGGTAAATACACTAATCCCAAATCCAGGTGTGTCTTCCAGCTTAAATTCTTTTTGTTCGCCTAAAGAAGCAATATCACCCGATTTTGTAAATGATTCTGGTACCAATTTTTTAGCAAGTTTTGTGAATACAGGTCCCGCTAAGATAACCGTTGGGACAGCAACAATGAAACCGTAAAGTAATACTTCACCAATGTTTGCACCAAACTCACCCGCAATAACGGTTGGTCCTGGGTGCGGCGGTAAGAAACCGTGAGTCACAGATAAAGCGGCTACCATCGGAATTCCGAGGTACAAGATCGAGATCTTTAATTGTCTAGAAATCGCAAATACGATTGGAATTAATAATACTAATCCTACTTCGAAAAATAACGCGACACCGATAATAAAGGAGGCCACAACGACCGCCCATTGAATATTCTTTTCTCCAAATTTTTCTACAAGGGTCATAGCAATTCGCTGCGCGCCCCCTGAATCGGCGATTAACTTACCTAACATCGCTCCAAGTCCAAAGATGAGCGCTAAGTGGCCAAGTGTTCCTCCTAATCCTGCTTCAATGGTTTTGACAATTTCCTCTAATGGCATTCCAAGTGCTAAAGCAACGCCGAAAGATACAATAATTAATGATATAAATGTGTTTAACTTAAAGCCCATGATTAAAATTAATAATGCAATAATTCCTATTGCTACTATAACTAATGGCATTTTACTTCCTCCTAAGTTTATCTAGTTGTGTTTAATAGCTTCCTTTGATAATTTGCAATCTGTGTATATTCATTTTCTAGTACTCTTGATAAGTTAATAAAGATCGGCAGCAATTGCCTATACTCTTTAACCGCTTCTTCTTTCGGTGTGTGCTGGTGTGTACTGCCGATCATTTCGGATACAACCTCAAAGGAATCTATTTCTCCAATGGCATATAATCCTAAAATACAAGCGCCCAGGCACGAGCTTTCGTAGCTTTCTGGAACGACTACTTCCGATTCAAAAATATCGGACATCATTTGCCGCCAAACTTCGGATCTTGCAAAGCCCCCCGTTGCTTGAATTCGAGTCACAGGACCGTCCATGCATTCGGTTAAAGCTAAAAATACGGTGTATAAGTTGTAAATAACTCCTTCTAAGGCTGCGCGAATCATATGTTCCTTCTTATGCGACAAGGTCAATCCGAAGAATGAACCGCGAACGTCTGGATTCCATAAAGGAGCCCGTTCACCCGCCAGGTATGGATGGAATAACAATCCATCAGCACCTGGTCTGACGCGTTCAGCTATTTTTGTTAAGACTTCATAAGGATCAATTCCCAGTCTTTTCGCTGTTTCAATCTCGGAAGAAGCAAATTCATCGCGGATCCAGCGAAGGACCATGCCGCCATTATTTACCGGACCGCCAATGACCCAATGTTTTTCCGTTAAGGCATAACAAAAGATTCTTCCTTTTTCATCTGTTTGCGGCTCGTCAATAATCGTTCGAATCGCACCGCTTGTCCCAATTGTGACAGCGATTTCTCCTTTGTGGATAGCGTTTACACCAAGATTCGAAAGGACCCCGTCACTTGCCCCAATAACAAAAGGGGTTTGTAGATTAATGCCCATCTGGTTGGCTAAAACCGGATCACAGTTGGTAAAGATCTTGGTTGTTGGTACAAGCTCCGATAACTGATTACGAGTTATTCCAGCGATTTTTAGGGCTTCTTCATCCCAGTCCAAGTTTTTCAGATTCATCATCCCCATACATGAAGCAAGGGAATAATCGACGACATATTGATCAAAGAACTTTTTAAAGATATATTCCTTAATCCCGATGTATTTTTTCGCTTTGGTTGCGATTTCCGGACGGTCATTCACAATCCAGGTAATTTTCGATAGTGGTGACATGGGGTGAATCGGAGTTCCGGTACGTTTGTAAATTTCATGTCCATTTAATTCATTCTTAATTTTACGTGTCCATGCTTCACTGCGATTATCCGCCCATGTAATACAAGCTGTCAGCGGCTGGTCATTTTCATCCATAGCAATCACACTATGCATCGCACTGCTAAATGAAATAAATAATGGCTTTTTTTCTGAATGTTTTTTCGTAATATTTGAAACGGCTTTCAAAACTGCTTGAAAAATTTCTTCAGGGTTTTGTTCAGCTGTTGATATATCCGGTGTGAAAAGCGGATAACCGATATTTTCTGTTTGGATTACATCGCCCTTTTCAGTAAATAAAACGGCTTTTGTACTGGTTGTACCGATGTCTACTCCTAACATATAGTTAGTCATTTTGTTGTTCGACTCCTTTTGAAAGCATCAGTTGTGACCTCCACAAGTCTTCAACTTTTTCTTGAACATCATCAAAGTTTTGATGTAACGATTGAACCATTAGTTCTCTATCTTTTGAATTGATTGCATCAATATAAAGCTGATGATTATTTATGATCCTTGTAAAGTCTTCATATTTTTCTTTAAAACGGCTGCGCATGGAGAGAAGAATCAGGCTTTCCATCACAGGTTTTAAATTATCCCAGATCATTAGGATGTAAGAATGATTGATGGATCGAATAATCGTTTCGTGGAATAAGACATCCTGATAGGAAAACTCATCCGCATCTTGGTATTTTATGGCGATTTTCATCATTTCCAGTATCTTACTAAGTTCCATTACTAATTCAGTTGTGTCTACGCTTACAAGCCGTTCAAACACAAACGTTTCGATAAGAATACGAACATCATAAATTTCTGCATATTCTTTTTCAGTTAAACCAACAACAGTTGCACCCATTCTTTCTAATCGAATAATCTTTTCCGATGCTAGAGTTTTCAAGGCTTCGCGAATGGGGGACCTGCTCACAGCAAAATCGGCAGCTAATTTATTTTCAGATAGGACGGTACCGCTTTCAATCATACCCGAAATAATTCGCATTCTAAGCTCACTGGTTACTCGGTCTCCAGTTGAAGCTTTGGAAAGCCACTTTTCGGGATATAGAAATTCCTTAGATACAGTCATAATGTCACCTTCTAACAGAGTTCAAGTATACTTGTATACAAGTATTATAACTAAGTATCTTAATTATGCAAGCGCTTTTACTTAAAACTTTTACTCGATTCGCTAGAATTGTTGATTACAAGGGATTGGAGTGATATTGGTAAGTTTTGGGGCTGGATGATGGACCTTAGATGAAAATAATTTTGGTAGGGAATGGAATTCTATCGACAAAAGAAAACTGGCCTGGAAGAGTCCAGGCCAGTTGTAAATTTATTTACGCTTCTACTTTAGTAAAGAATTGTGGAAGATGTTCTTTATGAGCTTCTAGCATTTCGTCAAGGATTTGTTTACCCACTTTGTCAGATGGTACAAGCGGGTTGATCGTCATAGCAAGTAACGCTGTGTTGTAGTCACCAGTTACCGCAGCTTCAGCAGCTACGCGCTCGAAAGATTTAATTTGTTGTACTAAACCACGAACCGCTACTGGAAGGTCGCCGACAGAAATTGGCTTAGGGCCGTCCTTTGTGATCACACAGTTCACTTCTACTGCAGAATCATCTGGAATGCTGGCAATCGCACCGTTGTTACGAGTGTTAACCGGCTGAATGTCTCTCTTATCGTTGTAGATAGAGTTAATTAGGCTGCAGGCAGCATCACTGTAGTAAGCTCCACCGCGTTTTTCAAGTTGAGGCGGCTTGATATCAAGGTTTTCGTCTTTATAAAGTTCGAACAATTCTGTTTCTAAGCGTTGAACAACTTCAGCACGAGTGCCTTCTGTTTCTGCTTTTTCAAGTTCTTCCTGAAGCATTTCATCCGTCTTGTAGTAATAACGGTGGTATCCGCAAGGAATAACTCCTAAGCCGCGGATAAAGTCAGGCTCCCATGAAAGACCAGAAATGTTTTTCATAGTCATTGCATTTTCTGGATTAGCCATTGCTTCGATCACTTGCTCTTGAACGCTTACACCGTCTAAGAACGTATCAAGACCGTAAACCATGTGGTTCAAACCAGCGAAGTTTACTTGAACGCGTTCTGGCTCAACATTTAGAGATTTTGCAATCCCCATGCGCATACCGATTGGCACGTTACATAAGCCGACTACCTTTTTAATGTTGCTGTAGCGTAATACCGCCTCAGTAACCATACCAGCAGGGTTTGTAAAGTTTACAAGCCATGCTTCTGGGCAAAGCTCTTCGATATCTTTACAGATTTCAAGAATTACCGGGATTGTACGAAGACCTTTGAATAATCCGCCTGGTCCGTTTGTTTCTTGACCGATTACGTTGTATTTTAAAGGAATTCTTTCATCCTTTGCACGCGCGTCTAAAAGCCCAACACGGAATTGTGTTGTAACAAAGTCTGCACCTTTAAGGGCTTCTCTTCTATCTAAAGTTAAATGAACTTCGATTGGAAGGCCAGCTTTTGCGACCATACGCTTTGCAAGGTTTCCAACGATTTCTAATTTTTCTCTTCCAGCTTCGATGTCAACTAACCATAGCTCTCTTACTGGCAGCTCATCATAACGTTTAATAAAACCTTCTACTAACTCAGGAGTATAACTTGATCCTCCGCCGATTGTTACGATTTTAACGCCTTTTGACATTTTGGTAACCTCCAGAAATAAATTTTTTCTGCTCTTGTGTTTATTCTATTGGCTGGTGTGAGTTCCGTAAATACAGTTTGGCTATTTAGGTTTTTATGCCATCGAAAGGAACTTGTTACATCAGAGTAACACCTTGTTTCTTTGTGTGGTATGATAATAGGCATAGAATGATAGGAGGTTTTCAAGCCTATGTTTTCGAGCGATGTTATTGCGTCCTTTAATGAGTTAGAAACTTCTTTATATGATTATATTGTTAAAAACAGTGAGAAAGTGATCTATATGCGAATCCGCGATTTAGCAGACGAAACCCATGTCTCAACATCAACGATTCTGAGATTTTGCCGAAAATTGAATTGTGAAGGCTTTACGGAGTTTAAGGTAAAGTTAAAGCTTTATTTAGATGAGAATTCTGAAGCAAAAATAAAAAGCAGTCAGTACGCCCTTAGTGAATTTTTAGAACGGGCGATGAAAGGGAACTTGGAAGAGGAGATAAAAGAGGCGGCATCGATTATTATGCAATCCGATAACGTCATCTTCATTGGTTCCGGCAGTTCGGGGATTTTGGCCGAGTATGGCGCAAGGTATTTTTCTAGCTTAGGGAAATTCTCGATGTACGTAAAGGATCCTTATATCCCGATCCATGCCGAATATCTCCATAACAGCACCACCATCGCATTATCAGTCACAGGGGAAAACAGCTTTACAATCTCCCATATCAATCAGCTCAAGGAAAAGGGCAGCAAAATTATCAGCATCACCAACAACAAACACAACACTATCGCCAAAATGGCTGACATGAACATCTCTTACTACGTCACAGAAGAATGGTACAAAAGATCCAACATCACCACTCAAATTCCGGTAGTCTATATACTGGAGGAAACTGCCCGCGCTGTGCAGGGTGCTGGTCAGCGCTCGAGGTTTGTCGAATAAGTTATCTCTATTTTTCTTTCTTCCTTCATAGAATGTTGACTAAAGATGGTAAAAAAGTCAGGGTTCTAAAAGGGGAGGATGTTGGTGGAGTTTTTGAAGTGTCCAGAGTGCAAAATTGTCAGGGTGTTTGTGGATGGCACTTGTTCGTATTGCGGTTATTGTTCGAGTGCGCGCGCCAGCATTAATGCATTATATACACCGAAAAAGCGTACACAATATGAACAGCACAAAGTATTGCGCAAGCTGCGGAGAGGCAAATAATTTTAGGAGATAAACCTGCAGTGGGTTTATCTTTTTATATGATTTTGCATCTTTGCTTTTTACGGTATAAAGTATAGGTATATTTTTACAGAGTGGAGTGGACAAGCATGTATAGTGTTAATACGGTTGAAGACCAAATGTATCAGGTTTACGAGCTGAGAGATTCGGCAACCAATTCATGGGTGAAGGTGGCACCGGAACGCGGGGGGATTATTTTTTCCTACGGTGTGGATGGTGAAGAACTGTTCTACCTGAATGAGGAAACTTTCTATGATAAAAGTAAAAATGTCCGCGGCGGAAATCCGATTTTGTTCCCAATCTCCGGTCAGTTGACGAATAAAACCTATGAGTGGGAAGGCAAAACATATACGATGACCAATCATGGCTTTGCGCGCGATGCTGCGTGGGAAGTGGTAGACAGCCGTACGGACCACTGTGCATCTCTGACGATGAAGCTGACCAGTAATGAACAGACGAAAGACTCTTATCCTTTTGATTTTGAGGTTCTGTATACATATGCACTCGAGAATGGCCGGCTTACGATTCACCAAGAGTACCATAACCTGAGTGAGGAGAAAATGCCAATTTATGCGGGTTTCCATCCTTATTTTAAAACAACGGAAAAGAACCTTGCGTATGAGACTGATGCCACCCAATATTATGATTATAACGACGGTGAAGTGAAAGAGTTTACTGGAAAAATTGATCTAGCGGACCTAAAAGAATCTGTTGTTTTATTAGATGCCCAGAAGCCGAGTATTGCGTTTAAGGTTCCCGGCCTAAAGAAGCGGATCAAGTTAAGTTATGGTGAGGCTTTTAAGTATGTTGTGTTATGGACCGAAAAAGGCAAGGACTTCGTTTGCGTGGAACCTTGGATGGCAAAGAATGATGAACTAAACCGCGGCGAAGAGCTTGTGATGATTCCAGGAAAAGAGCGTCTTACGACCCAATTTAGTATCGAGTTACAAGACTAAGCAGAGAAATGGCCTGTTGAACCGAAAGGTTTGGCAGGCTTTTTTGTCTGGATAATGATTGCATGTGTTGGATATTTTTTGAAAAAACTGACAGGTGATGTATTCGGTTAAGCCAATAAGTTATTTTGAAAAAATGTGTAAATATACTAGAATGTTCGTCCAACCAACCCTTTCGTATACTTAATAAGCTAATAATGTGTTTGATAGTTTATAAAGAGAGGAGGGATGGGGAATGCCAAAGGGCAAACATCATCACAAGCATAAGCATGATAAAAAACATGACCACCAGGAAAAGAATCATGATAAAAAACAAGACCACCAGGAAAAGAAGCACGATCAAAAACAAGACCACCAGGAAAAGAAGCACGATCAAAAACAGGACAACCAAGAAAAGAAGCACGATGACAAGCATGAACAAAATGACAAGCATGAACAAAATGACAAACATGGCCAATATGACAAACATGAAAAATATGAGAAATATGAGAAGTTTGAGAAGTATGAGAAATATGAGAAGTATAAGAAATACGATCAAAAAGACCAGGATAAGGACAAACATCAGAACAATCATGACGGCATGAATCAACATAAAGACCAAGATCACTATGATTCTAAAAATGATCATCATACTAAGGAGATAAACTACAAATGGTGTTTCGACTGTAGCAAAAAGTCAAAGCATGACGACAAGAAAGACTATGGTCATAAGAAAGACTATGGTCATAAGAAAGACTACGGTCATAAGAAAGGCTACGAACAGAAGCACGACTATGGCTACAAGAAAAACGATGATCACAAGAATGATTATGACAAAATGTGGTGATTGAAAAGGAGTATCCATATGGATACTCCTTTTGGTGCCTGTCACGACCCAAAATTAGTCGAACCCCCTTGCATGTTTGTGCAAGGGGGTTTTTATTGTTCAAATTATCCATCCATTGAAAACCATTCCTAAATTTATAACGATGTGAAAAATGATTGCTGGATAAATACTATTTGTTTTTAAAACTACAATTGCATAAAAAAGGCCGCCGAAAGAAAATAGTAAACTTATCATTATCGGTATTCCAATTGACATATGCAGGAGACCAAACCCAAGACTGGTTATGACGACTGCATAAAAAGTGGAGACACTCCTTTTAATACTGGATAGCAAAATACCTCTCCAAATGATTTCTTCCAGTGTAGCGTTTATTAGGGCAAACAATATACCAAAAAGTAACATGGATTTGACATAACTCATTCCCTGATAAACGAACAACGGTATTAAAATGGAGCTGGATACCGTTAATCCAATTAAAAAGAAATAGGTTACTTTAATTGTATGAAATGGCAGTGTGATGCGGCTGTTCCATTTTGGCAACCGTGAGAAGAGATCTATTTTTTGCTTATAGAACATCTGTGTAAACACTAATCCAGCAATAATCACTATAAGCAAACTTCTGTTTATTAACGTTTTTATTTCTACGGATATGTCCCATTCATCGATATGGTTATTTGTATATTGAAATAACAAAAAGCTCAACAAAAAAGCAATAAATAATGCGGTGAAAGAACGGTATTTTACAACTGAAGTGTGGAGAATGAACAAAGAAATTAGTGCTAATAATCCTCCACCCATCATACTAAGTGAAATAAAAATAATCCCTAAAAAAAACAAGATTGCTACTAATAAGAGAAACATATTGTTTTTCGAGAAAATAAACTTAAAAACCCCCTTTGTATTACTTATTCAAGAAAAAAACTACCTTTTAACCCATATGAATATAACTCAAATGTATTTTACCATAAAATTGAAAAAATTCTCTTTTTATTCCAAGAGCAACACTCTTAAAGCTGTGATTGAAATCACTCGGATTTTGTTGATTTTCGCCTAGCTTTTGGAAATTATAAGTGAGTAAAGTAGGATTTTTGTATTTCTAATGAATCTTTCTAAACAGAACGTGTGTTTTGTTGTAGTATTAGTACTGCAACTATAGAGAGATTTAGAGGTGGATGGGAATTGAATGGTACGGCACATGCAGCGATTGGAGCAGCAGCAGGGTTTGTTGTGGCCAATACGGTGAACGCATCAGCTACAGGAACATTGTTATTCGTGGGATTAGGGGGGATTGCGGGTCTAATCCCTGATTTGGACATTGATGGGAAACTTCGAGGCAAAATTACGTTATCCCACAAGGTGATTCGGGCTGCGGCACAGATTATTGGGATTTTAATGATTTTTTATAGTTTTTATGAGGGGTCCTCAAAGGAGAAGTGGCTGGGTATAGCTATCGGTTTGGGAATAAATGTTGTAGCATCGCTGATCAAGCAAAAGCATATGTTAACGATTACCGGGATAGCTGTCCTGGTGGGAGGAATCTCGCTTCATGAATTATGGCTAATACTGCTTGGTGTTTACATCATCATCGCGTCGATCGTTTCGCATCGAAGCTACACGCACTCGATAGTAGGAGTCATTTTCTTTGGAGTTATTGCATCCAAATTAGAACTATCCCTTAAAATGGATGGCGTTTTTTACACTTGCTTGTTAGGGTACATCAGTCATTTAATCGCCGACCTAAAAATACTGCCGTTCAACAAACGGGGGGTAAAACTGTTCCTGCCTTTCTCATCGAAAGAATGGTGACAGGCACCTCCCGTAGTTTGTCGAATATCGCCTATCGTACATATCCTGCGTGACGGGAGAGGCGTGCGGCCAGGTCAATTATTTCGGCTATGGCTTTTTCTTTTTTGGCTTCCCAGCTGTTTTCCATCATGGTGAAGCTTACACCGTACATGAGTTTGTTTTCGTTGTTGTAAATGGGAGCTGCGACACAGTAAAATCCGAGCGCGGCTTCCTGTTCTTCGCAAATGTACCCCTTTTGTTTCCCGTCCAAGATTTGCTTCCATAGCTCTTCCAGGTTATGAACAGTATGAGGAGTTGTCTGCTCCAATTCCTTCCCCGAATAGAGATCTAAAAACTCGTTATAGCTATATTGACTTAACTGGATTTTCCCCATTGCGGTCGCGTGTGCAGGGAATTGCATTCCTGGATCTGAAATCAGCCGTACGCGTGACAGGTTTTCTTCCTTTGCCAAATAGACAATATTTGTCCCGTGAAGAGTCCCCATTTGTACCGTTTCATTGATGTTTTTTACAGACTCCGCTGCTTCTTTTTTAAACATTTCCATGATATTAAACTGCCTGAAATATGCTGCACTATATCCCCCTAATGTGGGGCCCATCTTATAAGTATCACCTTGATCTTTTACGATCCACCCCAGCGTTTCGAGTGTATTTAACAGTGAAAACATCGTACTTTTATTAATATCCAACCTTTTCGAAAGGTCGATTAATCTGTGTTTTCCTGGTTCCTTGGCTATTAAACCTATGACCATGTTGGTTCGTTCAATTGCTGGAACCCAATATTTTTCCGTCAAAAAATCACCTTTTCCACATCTAAGTAAGTTATTTTTATTATAAAGGAAATCGAATCAGGGAAAAAAGGATAATTCAAAAAAGCTGTCCAGCTTCGTAACACGAAACTGAACAGCCTTATTAACCATTATTATGACTGAACCGAATCCGGAACAATGATTGAATTGTCTTCTAAAATCTTTTTGATCTGTTCTATCTTTTCTGGACTAACGGAACGTACCGGTGCGAGAACATCAGTGGAAATGTCGATACCACGCAGACGGATTGCTTCTTTGACGATATTCATAAATGGCGAGTCGAGTTTATACAAAGGGAGTACGTTAGCCAGTTTTTGATGTAATTCAACGGTCTCGGCATAGCTGCCTTTTTTAAAGGATTGATAGATTCCTACTGAAAGTTCCGGTGCAAAAGAAGAGGTTAACGGAATTGATCCATCTCCGCCGAGTGCCAGTGTATTGAAAAGGTGCTCATCATAGCCGGCAAACACGGCGAACTCCGGTTTTACGGACTTAATAACCTGGATTAATTCACGGGTATGTCCAACTGCTAAAACGGTGTCCTTGATACCGACGATATTTGGATATTTTTTAACGAGCTTTAGCACAAAATCAGGTGATAAATCTTGTCCGGTCAATTCTGCGTAGTTATACAAAACAATCGGCAGGTCGACATTCTCGGCAATTTCCGCATAATGCTTGAAAAGACTTTCCTCTGTCAGCTTATAGTAATACGGATTGATGACAACAACTCCATCAGCCCCGATACGTTTGGCATGAAGACTTAAGCTAATCGTTTCGTTTGTACTTGGGGTACCCGTTCCAATTAACACTGGCACACGCTTATTAACATACCGGGTCGTAAATTCGGCGACTTCTTTTCTTAACTCCACAGGCATTTGTCCGAACTCTCCTCCCGATCCTAAAAAGAAAAGACCGTTTACCCCAGAGCCAATCAGAAAATCAATCAGATTTCCCATCCCTTTTTCATCTAACTTTCCTTCTTTGAACAAAATGGTTGGTACCGGCGGAATCACACCATGAAACTGAATAGCAGACATCATTAAACTCTCCCTTCTTGGTTTGAAATACTAAACCAAGGTTTTTTATTTTAAACCCAATTTTAGTGTAGCATGAATTTGTCCACGGTTAACAACCTTTTTT
The DNA here is from genome assembly GCF_946151075.1 of Neobacillus sp. Marseille-Q6967. Classification (GTDB taxonomy): domain Bacteria; phylum Bacillota; class Bacilli; order Bacillales; family Cytobacillaceae; genus Neobacillus. The sequence goes on from NZ_CAMGZB010000001.1 coordinate 1,660,675, forward strand.
TTTATAAATTTTATAAAAATTCAAAACAAGCCGATAACCCTGAAAATATGCAGGATGAACGATTCAGGTTCTGGATTAAAAATAAGGTGTTCACAATTTTTAAAAATTTTTTACTAGTAATTGTTAAATGAAACCGCTATAATTAAATTATGAAACGCAGTTCCACATTGCGGAACACATTAAAAGGAAGAACAAATTTACATACTAACGAATACGGCTTCACAGATTGTAACCGCTTATATTATTAACCGCACTGTGTGCTTTATTTTTAAAAAAGAAGGAGATGTTGATTGTGGAAATTAGATACTCAACCCACCCAGACCAAGTCAAAACGTTTACAACAGAGGATCTTCGCAAGCATTACTTGATTGAAGAATTGTTTGTGCCAGGAGAAATTAAGCTTACTCTTTCAATGGAAGACCGCACGATTATCGGGGGAATCACCCCTAAAGAAGAGGCGATTTCGCTGAAAGGATATGACGAGATTAAGGCCAATTACTTTTTAGAACGAAGAGAAGTGGGGATCTTTAATGTCGGCGGCAATGGAAAAATCACTGTCGATGGCGAATCCTATGTGATGGAAAATAAGGACTGCTTGTACATCGGATCAGGCAAGCAAGAGCTCCTGTTTGCAAGCGATTCAGCTGATAACCCAGCAAAGTTTTATTTATACTCTGCGCCGGCACATAAAGAATATCCGACCCAGCATGTCGCGTTTAAGGATATTGAAGGAGATCGATTAGGTTCCGTTGAGAATGCCAATGATCGCGTGATCCGCAGAATGATTCACTTGGAAGGTATTCAAAGCTGTCAGGTTGTAATGGGATTAACGCAATTGAATACGGGAAGTGTTTGGAATTCGATGCCGACTCATACTCATCACCGGCGTTCTGAGGTTTATCTCTATATTGACCTTGATGAAAATGCAAGGATGTTCCACTTGATGGGTGACCCAGCAGAAACCCGCCATCTGGTAATGAAAAACGAGCAGGCTGTTATTTCACCGCCATGGTCAATTCATTGCGGCAGTGCAACAAGCAGCTACACTTTCATCTGGGCAATGGCCGGTGAGAATAAAACCTATAACGATATGGATGCCGTATCAATCGATCAATTAAGATAGCCAGATTAATAGAAATTATAAAAACAGATGGGGTGCAGATAGTGAGCTTACATGATTTTTCATTAGATTATTTTAACTTAGATGGTAAAACAGCGATCGTAACCGGCGGTAATACCGGTCTTGGCCAAGGATATGCAGCAGCGCTGGCAAAAGCAGGAGCCGACTTATTTATTGTGACTCATAATGACGATTGGGAAGAAACAAGAGCACTTATTGAAGAAACTGGACGCAAGGTTCACTTTTTGCAGGCAGATTTAACAGCAAATGAGAATATTAAGAGAATTGCTGATGAGTGTGTAAGCGTCTATGGAAAAATTGATATTCTTGTCAATAATGCCGGCACGATCCGCCGCGCACCACTCTTGGAATATAAAGAAGAAGACTGGAATGCGGTCATGGATATTAACCTGAATGCCGTCTATTTCCTAAGCCAAGAGGTTGCTAAAGTCATGGTGAATCAGGGCTTTGGAAAAATCATTAATATCGGTTCGATGCTAAGCTTCCAAGGCGGTAAATTTATTCCTCCGTATACGGCAAGTAAGCATGGTGTAGCGGGTCTGACAAAAGCTTTTGCCAACGAATTAGGGATTCATAATATCCAAACTAATGCGATTGCACCAGGATATATTGAGACAGCTAACACAGCACCGATTCGTGCCGACCAACAACGAAACCAAGAAATTCTTTCCCGGATCCCAGCGGGAAGATGGGCATCTCCTTCCGATTTGATGGGGGTAGTAGTGTTCTTGGCGAGCAGAGCTTCCGATTATATGAATGGTCATATTTTAGCCGTTGACGGCGGCTGGTTAGCCCGTTAAACCTGCTAGACAAATAATCCTTACACATCTTTAGAATGGGGGAGATGTCCCCATTCTATTTTGGAACAAATACAGCATGTTAAACAATCTACCATTTGAAAACGCTTTAATCATTCCTATTAAAAATTGAAAGGTCAGGTAGAAAACTATGAAAATCATGAAATCTATGGAAAAGATCCCTGGCGGTCTTATGCTGGTTCCGTTATTTTTAGGTGCAATTATCCACACACTTGCTCCAAAATCTGGTGAGTATTTCGGTTCTTTTACAAACGGGTTGATGACAGGTACGGTTCCAATCTTAGCTGTATGGTTCTTCTGTATGGGTGCTGGTATCAATATTAAAGCAACTGGTACGGTTTTAAGAAAATCAGGAACACTCGTTTTAACCAAGATCTTGGTTGCATGGGGCGTAGCCCTCGTTGCCTCATTATTCCTTCCAGACGGTGGAGTGCAATCCGGTTTATTTGCAGGATTTTCTGTATTAGCTCTTATTGCCGCAATGGATATGACAAACGGCGGGTTATATGCTTCCATCATGCAGCAGTACGGTTCAAAAGAAGAAGCGGGCGCATTTGTATTGATGTCACTTGAATCAGGTCCGCTTGTAACGATGTTGATTTTAGGAAGCACGGGATTAGCTGCGTTCCACCCACAAGCCTTTGTTGGTGCGGTATTACCATTCTTAGTTGGTTTTGCACTTGGTAACTTGGATCCTGAATTACGTGATTTCTTTAGCAAAGCAACACATACAATGATCCCGTTCTTTGGATTTGCGTTAGGAAATTCAATTGACCTGACGGTTATTGCCAAAACTGGTTTGGCTGGAATTATTCTTGGACTTCTTGTAATCGTTGTCACGGGTATTCCTTTAATGTTAGCGGACAAATTTATCGGCGGAGGAAACGGTACAGCAGGGCTTGCTGCATCTAGTACGGCTGGTGCTGCGGTTGCGAACCCAATGATTATTGCTGAAATGAAACCGGAATTTCTACCTGTTGCTCAATCTGCTACAGCGTTGGTGGCAGCATCGGTTATTGTCACATCGATTTTGGTACCAATTTTGACTGCTTATTGGTCTAAATATATGCAAAAGAAAAACAATGGGCCCGTAGTCCAGAAAACTAGTAAAGCGACTGCATCGTAGTCTTAGAAACGGGGAGACATAAATGATGTGTCTCTCCTTCTATTTAAACGGAGGGAAGAATATGAGTCGAATACTTACTGTTGGGGAACCGATGGCACTTTTTGTTGCGGAACAAGAAGGTTCATTGGAAGAGGTGGATCGATTTGATCGATTTGTTGCTGGTGCTGAAGTTAATTTTTCCATCGGGATGTCGCGCTTAGGACATACTGTTACCTATATTACCCAACTTGGAAATGACCCTTTTGGAAAAAATATTGAAAAATTCCTGCAGCAAAATAAGATTGATACCACTTATGTATCGTATGTACCGGATTATCTAACCGGTATGCAATGGAAGCAAAAGGTTGTGACTGGGGATCCGGAGGTGTTTTCAGCGCGTCGGAATTCCGCGGCTTCGCATATGGGAGTAGAGACGATTGCGAATTTGGATTGGGATGGATTTGATCATATTCATTTGACAGGTATTCCACCGGCATTGTCAGCGGGCTGCAGGGAAATGGTTTACGAGTTGATTTCACAGGCACGGGCGAAAGGTGTGCAAATTTCGTACGATCCGAATCTGCGACCTGGTCTATGGCCTGACAAACAGGAAATGGTTCGAGTGATCAATGACCTCGCGTGCAGGGCAGACATCGTGCTTCCAGGAATCGAAGAAGGGAAGCTGTTAACGGGTCAGCAGGATGTTCAGGAGATTGCCGATTACTACCATGCCGCCGGAGTTAAAACTGTTGTGATTAAGCTCGGGTCAAAAGGTGCCTTTACAAGCTCCGAAGGCGAAACATTCTACACAGAAGGTTTCCCTGTAAAAGAGGTCGTTGATACGGTCGGAGCTGGAGATGGTTTTGCCGTTGGAGTGGTGAGCGGGATCCTTGAAGGACTGCCTTTGAAGGAAGCTGTCAGCAGGGGAGCTGCAATTGGCGCGTTAGCAGTTATGTCACCGGGGGATAATGATGGTTTGCCGGACAGGAAAGGTTTGGAAACGTTTATGAAAGAATCTCTCTCCCGGCTTTAACAGCTTTTGGGAAGTAAAGAAAACCGTTGTTTTCTTTACTTTTGTGTTTTGTTTTTAATAGAAGGTTGGAATGTTTAGCAGAAGGAAGATAATTCTAAACTTTATGTGACCATTTTAACAGGAAATTTCGAGAGTAATGGTCACATGAAGAGTTTATGTGACCACTTTAGCTGGAAATTTCGAGAGGAATGGTCACATGAAGGGCCTATGTGACCACTTTAGCTGGAAGTTTCGAGAGGAATGGTCACATGAAGAGTTTATGTGACCACTTTAGCTGGAAGTTTCGAGAGTAATGGTCACATGAAGGGTTTATGTGACCACTTTAGCTGGAAGTTTCGAGAGGAATGGTCACATGAAGAGTTTATGTGACCACTTTAGCTGGAAGTTTCATGAGTAATGGTCACATGAAGGGTTTATGTGACCACTTTAGCTGAAAAATTCGTAAATTATGGTTCTATGGGAAGTTCATAGAACCACTTTAGCCGAAAAATTCGTAAGTTATGGTTCTATGAGAGGTTCATAGAACCGCTTTAACCGAAAAATTCGTAAGTTTTGGTTCTATGAGAGGTTTATAGAACCGCTTTAACCGAAAAATTCATAAGTTTTGGTTCTATGAGAGGTTCATAGAAACACTTTAACCGAAAAATTCGTAAGTTTTGGTTCTATGAGAGGTTTATAGAACCACTTTATCCGAAAAATTCGTAAGTTATGGTTCTATAAAAGGTTCATAGAACCACTTTAACCGAAAAATTCGTAAGTTATGGTTCTATAAAAGGTTCATAGAACCACTTTAGCCGAAAAATTCATAAGTTATGGTTCTATGAAAGGTTCATAGAACCACTTTGCCCGAAATTGTTGGCAGTTTTGTTCTATAGGAAGTACCCATGGTCTAAAAAGGCAATTAAAAAAGTATTCCCCAACAGGAGAATACCCTTCTAGAAATCAAGAACCCGTGTACCCAAGGTTTCGTGAGATTGCAATACTATACTGTTTCATTTTGTCAATTAAGGTATCGTTGATTGCTTCCATAGTAACCCGGTTAGTAGGACCCGAAACACTAAAGCTCGCTACGATTTTTCCTTTATGATCAAAGATTGGTGCCGCAATACATCTTAGAACTTCTTCATTCTCGGCGTTATCTAAGGCATAGCCCAGCTCCTTGACTTTGTTGATTTCTTCTATAAATTCTTCTTTCGAAGTAATGGTATTGGGAGTTTTCTTAACAAAGTTTATCGTTGAAACTAATTTGTTGAATTCATCTTGATTTTTACCGGAAAGCAGGATTTTACCTACACCAGTGCTGTGAATAGGGGCCCGGCTGCCGATTCTGGAATACATTCGGATGGTTTGATTACTTTCAATTTTATCAATGTAAATAACTTCGCCGCGGTCCTCAATGCATAAATGAACGGTTTCGTTGACTTCGGCAGATAATTTTTCCAAATAAGGTTTTGCGGTAGCAACAATATTATTGTTATTTAATAGATTTCGTGAAAGGAACAGGACTTGTAAACCAAGTTTATATTTGTCAGTTTCCTCGTCTTGCACAACATAATTCATACTTGATAAAGTCGCTAACAGCCTGTGAACGGTACTTTTCGTCAGTCCTACCTGTTCTGATAGTCTAGCGATCTGAATGCCGTCCGGATATTCGGAAAGTTTGTTTAATATGGTAAGTGCTCGTTCAAGTGATTGAACATTCGACATGGTCATCTACCTCTTTTAGTAGGATCTTCGTAATTTTGAAACGCTGTTCTACTATATGATACTGTATCTTGAAACTTTTGTAAAAAGAAATTCGGTTCATTTATTCAAGCGCATAAAACGATTTTAATAAAATAATGAGAGAGAAGGGGACAGGATGAAAAAGGTTAAAATTCTTTCAAAAATTGCAGAAAGCGGTGTTGTGGCCGTTGTAAGAGCAGACTCAAAAGAAGAGGCTGTTAAGATTTCCGAAGCTTGTGTGAAAGGCGGAATTCAGGGAATTGAGGTTACGTTTACAGTGCAGGGCGCTGATGAAGTGATAAAAGAATTATCATCCCTTTATCAGGAAAATAATAATGTAGTCATTGGAGCAGGCACCGTTCTCGATGCCACGACAGCTAGGATTGCGATTTTAGCAGGTGCGCAGTTCGTTGTCAGCCCGGCGTTTGATGAGGAAACGGCAAAATTATGTAATCTCTATCAAGTGCCTTATATGCCAGGGTGCATGACCATCACCGAAATCAAACGAGCATTAGAAGCAGGAGTAGATATTGTTAAGCTGTTCCCAGGAAGTGCCTTTGGTCCAGATTTTGTAAAGGCGGTAAAAGCTCCACTGCCGCAAGTAAACATTATGCCTACCGGCGGAGTGGATTTAAATAATATCGATCAGTGGATTCGTAATGGATGCGTTGCTGTCGGCGTAGGCGGTAATCTGGTGGCGCCTGCTAAAAACGGGGAATTTGACAAAATAACAGATTATGCCAAACAATATGTAAGTAAGGTCCAGGCTGCAAGAGAATCTTTGCAACTGGTACTTTAAAAAAATTAATAGGAGGTTTTTAAGATGCCAACAAGTTTAAAAGACACAGTTACATTACATAATGGTGTGAAAATGCCATGGGTAGGGTTAGGAGTTTTTAAAGTTTCCGAAGGTGAAGAAGTGGTTGAATCCGTCAAAGCAGCAATCCGCAATGGTTATATCAGTATCGACACCGCCGCAATTTATAAAAATGAAGAAGGTGTCGGTCAGGCGATTCGGGAATCCGGCGTTCCTCGCGAAGAGCTATTTATTACGAGCAAAGTTTGGAATTCCGACCAAGGATATGAAACAACCTTACAAGCTTTCGAAACTAGTCTGAACAAGCTGGGACTCGACTATTTAGATCTTTATTTAATTCACTGGCCAGGTGTTGATAAATATAAAGACACGTGGAAGGCGCTTGAAAAATTATACAAAGACGGTCGTGTCCGCGCCATTGGCGTAAGTAACTTCCTGATTCATCATTTGGAAGATTTAATGAGCGACTGCGAAATTAAACCGATGGTGAACCAGGTGGAATTCCATCCTCATTTAACACAAAAGGAGCTTCTTGCTTTTTGTAAAAAAGAAGGCATTCAAATGGAAGCATGGTCGCCATTAAAACAAGGTCAGCTTTTAAACGAGCCGGTTCTTGTAGATATTGCTCATAAATATAACAAATCCGTGGCCCAAGTTATTTTACGTTGGGACCTGCAGCACGAAGTTGTGACCATTCCAAAATCGATCAAAGAACACCGCATCATCGAAAACGCAGACATCTTTGACTTCGAACTATCGGCAGAAGATATGGAAAAAATCGACGCACTCAACCAAGACAGTCGAGCGGGGTCACACCCAGACACCATGAGAGTTGGATTCTAGGCATCACCAACCAAAATTTGTTAAATGTACAAAAATACCACCCTGCGCTGTAGGGTGGTTCTGTTTTTTGTTAGGAGGATCCGCATCCGCTGCCGCAGCTTGAGCAGGTGGAACCGCTTGAACAGTGCGACCCGCCGTGGTCTCCGTGACCGTGACCGCCTTTTCCGCCGCCATCGCCGTCGGAAGCAAATCCGCAGAAAACCGCAGTGGAACAGCCGCTTGTGTATTTGGAGGCTTCGGCGCCAGCATACGCCTTCGCATAGGTCCAATAATCATCAAAATAATAATAAGAGAAAAAGACCATCATCATGGAAAGTTGGGTCATTTCCCCAAAGGTTTCCTGTTTCTTAAAGGATCCCTTTTTATCCTTTTGTTGCATTCTTTCCGCTTCGAGTAACTGCTGCTTCATTTGGATGACCAAATATTCTACTATCTCAAAGTTCTCTTCCGTGACTTTAAAATATTTTTCCATTAGCCATGCTTTTGGCTGTTCCCTAAAATCATTTAAAATCACTGTGTCGAGAGGGTGCCGGAAAAAACTCCCCCACGTTTTCCAACTAAATTCCGTAATCGTAAACAACTGGGAAAATACCCAGTCAAAAAATGCTCGCTCCTGCGGCTCCGGTCTCTGACTTGTGTTGGGTGTATGGTGAATCATTTTCCCTAAATACCGCTTGGAAAACGTTTGGTATTTTTGTGTGAAAAGAATCATCCCATGCCAAACTTCATCAACCTTCTCACTGAACATCGGAGCCTTTTTTAGTATATTCGTCAACAAGAAATAACGCTTTAACTCAAACAAACGCCATTCAAATTCATCCTCGGTTAATTTAGGATTTTCTTCGAGCAAACGCTGTTTTACCTGGTTGATATACCCATCATCTAAGGCTGTATTCAATTTAGTAAGCAATGAATCTAGCGGCACATCATTAAGAATCCCCAGCCGTTGTGGGATATTCTCCTTCTTTAGTTTTGATTGATCATTCTTTTTTGAAAAATAAACTGCTCCCGCCGTTAATCCTCCTAAAATAATCCCCGCTGCTAAAATTCCCACAATCATCCCATCACCCCTTATATCTATTGTATAATATTGGATTATTTTTCTGAATGCTTTTAGGTAAAAAAGTCCCTAGAGATGAGTAAATGGGAAACGGTCAAAGGAAGGGATCTGCTTTGACCGAAAATCATAAATAATAACTCGTACGGTCCAATCAGGTTATCTAAAGTTACCACGCTTCCAAAATAAAAAAGAGCCTGCCTGGTCCAAGCAAGCCCTACAAGCTGTTATTTTTCTGACTGCATCTCATCCAATAAATCATCAAGCCGGTCCATTTGTGAACTGAACCCCTGTACGACGCCCATTTCCATCACTTGCTGAAGGGATTCAGCCGATGCAAATTGTGAACGGGTCACGACGTTCGTCTTTCCATCCTGTTCCACGAAGTTCAAGGTAATCTCCATGGCAGGCATTCCCTCGGCATCATTGCCTTCCGTATCAGAAAATGAATCGGTATAAACAATCTTCTCCGGCGCGATTATTTCATGATAAACGCCTTTGCCCCAAGACTCCTGGCCGTAAAAATCACCCTGATTCTTATCGTTGCACCGCATCACATAATGCCAGACGCCGTTCGGCTGAAACTCAAACCGGCGGTTTTCCGTCTGCCACCCTTGCGGCCCCCACCATTTTGCCAACAAGTCAGACTCCGAATAGGCCTTGAAAACAAGATCACGAGGTGCGTTAAACACTCGCTCGATGACCAAAACTTTCCCTTCAACGTGCGTCGTTACTTGCTTTAACTCGGTATTTTCGGACATTCCCATTCCTCCGTTTTTAGATTCTTCGTTACTTCAACTCTAGATGTATGTGGAATAATTCGTTACTATGTCATTTTTTTCCTTGTATTCCCCTAAATAAACCAAACCAAATCTTTTTAAAAAAGAACCTATCATCATTTCCTCCACAAGTTACAGTCTTAAAACGAGTTTACCATATTTTTCAAATACGAGGCTTACAGGAAACAAAGTCAGTATTTTAAAATCACTAGTTAAAATGTATAATATGAGGTAATTTCTGATGAGGTAGTGATGGTTCATGAGTAATGGAGTTAATGCACGGGATGTTGCCAAACTTGCAGGTGTTTCGCAATCCTCGGTATCGAGGGTGTTTTTCGGCGGGGCTTCTGTTTCCGAGAAAACGCGTCAGAAGGTACTGGCGGCTGCAGAGGAGTTAGGCTATAGTCCAAACGAATTTGCGCGCAGTTTGATTACGAACAAGACGAGGATTATCGGCCTTGTAATGAAAGGAGTTAAAAACCCATTTTATCCATTGGTGTTAAAGGAATTTACCACCCATTTTAAAAAAATTGGGTACAGTATTTTATTTGTCCACACGAACAATGACGAGATACAAAAAGAGGATGTTGTAACCCTATTAAATTACAATGTAGCCGGTGTCATTATTACCGATGCGACGCTTTCGCTTAAGGTAACCGAGGATTTGAAAAAAAATAACATTCCGCTTGTACTTTTTAACCGGAAAGTGGAGGGTCAGGAGTTCTTTACGGTTGGGACGAATAACCTGGCAGCGAGCCGGAAAATTGCTGAGTATTTAATTCAAAAAGGGTGCTCAGATATGGTGTATATTTCAGGGGAGCGAAATACATCTACTAGCATTGAACGAGAGGAAGGATTTTCAGAGGTACTTGAAAAAAATCAGCTGCCGTTCCAACGGTATGATTCGGATTATTCGTATGAAGGCGGCTATCGTACGGCCAAGACGGTTATTCATAAAGGGAAGATTCCTTCAGCCTTTTTTGTGGCCAATGATATTATGGCATTAGGTGTATTAGACGCACTCCGCGAAAATAGCATCAACGTCCCGGCAGATACGAAGGTCGTTGGTTTCGATAATATCGATATGGCGGGGTGGCCGGTATACAACTTAACCACATGGGAGCAGCCGATTTCTGAAATGGTTGAAGAAACCGTAAAATATATTCTCGCAGAAATTGAGGAATATACCGGAACTACGGGAAACATCGAGATCAAAGGGCAGCTTATCGAGAGAAAAACAACATGAGGGGTTGACAATCTAGCATTATTAGAATATTCTTAACTCATAGCACTTTGAATACGTATTCAAACACACACGTTTTCAAATGCATATTTTTTTCTTAGTTTTTGCATACGTATTCAGTATATCTGATGGAGAAAGACTCCTGGCAGACCAAACTGGTACTTATCATCTAATTTGTAAACGTATTCAACGAGCCTGTTGGATACAACTATTTTCTATTATTTAAAGTTAAATACTAATCTATCATTTATTTTGCATACGTATTCACAAAATGTAAGCGTGTGCAACACTACAAGGAGGACTATTTCATGGTAAAAGTAATTAAGGCTGGTAAATCAAAAGAGGAAGTTTCACAGAATGACCTTCAAGTTTCGAAGATTGTCGCATATGCGATCCAAGATATCGAAACCCGCGGGGACGCAGCGGTTCGGGAGTATTCGGAGAAATTTGATAAATGGTCTCCAGAATCGTTCCGTTTAACTGAGGAGCAAATTAGTGAGATTGTCGCAAAGGTGCCGGCAGAGGTAATTGAAGACATTAAATTTGCACAAAAGAACATCCGCGAATTTGCTGAAGCACAGTTGGCTTCATTAAGCGATGTAGAAGTGGAAAACATTCCTGGAGTTATTCTCGGTCATAAAAATATTCCAGTGAGCAGTGTTGGCTGTTATATTCCTGGCGGCCGTTACCCGATGGTAGCATCTGCACATATGAGTGTTTTAACCGCAAAGGTTGCCGGTGTTAAACGTGTGATCGCCTGCACACCGCCAATTAACGGCGAAGTGCCAAACGCTACAATTGCTGCAATGTATCTTGCAGGGGCAGATGAAATTTACCTGCTAGGCGGAATCCAGGCGATGGCAGCAATGGCGATTGGTACAGAAACGATCGAGCCCGTTGATATGATTGTTGGACCTGGTAATGCTTTTGTTGCAGAAGCAAAGCGTCAATTATTCGGACGTGTTGGAATTGACTTATTTGCAGGCCCAACTGAAACATTAGTGGTTGCCGATGAAACAGCAGATGCAGAGATGGTCGCTACAGACATCCTTGGACAAGGGGAGCACGGTCCAACTTCACCAGGTGCCTTAATTACCACTTCTGAAAAGCTGGCGTATGAAACCATTGAAGAAATTGAAAGACAGCTTCAAGTATTACCAACAGCTGATGTTGCTCGTGTATCTTGGGCAGATTATGGACAGATTTTAGTAGTAGACAGCTTGGAAGAAGCGGTAGTAGAAGCTGATAAACTGGCGTTTGAGCACGTGGAAATTTTAACGGAAAATCCTGACTACTTCTTAGAAAATATGACGAATTATGGATGCTTATTTTTAGGACCGGAAACAAACGTTGCTTACGGTGATAAAGTAATCGGAACCAATCATACATTGCCGACTAAAGGCGCGGCGCGATACACTGGCGGTCTTTGGGTAGGTAAGTTTATCAAAACGGTAACGTATCAAAAAGTGACTCCAGAAGCATCTGCCTATATTGGGGAATATGCAGCGCGTCTATGTCAGTTAGAAAACTTTGCAGGACATGCGGAACAAGCGTTACTGCGTGTGCGCAGGTACGGCAACAAGAAGTAATCATAATACGAGGGGAGAGATGATTACATGGTCTTAGGATTTATTGGTCTATTTGGTGGATTAGCTTTGCTAATCTACCTGACCATGAGGGGTATGAATCTACTAATCGCAGCGCCGCTTTCGGCCTTATTTGTTACCTTGCTGAATGGGCTGCCGTTGTTTCCACAGCTCGCTGAAGAAGGGGCAGCGAACTTTTTAACGAACTATATGACCGGATTTTCAGGCTTTATTGCTTCCTGGTACTTGATGTTCTTAACAGGGGCCATTTTCGGTAAGGTAATGGAAGACAGCGGTGCCGCCGATAGTATTTCAAAATGGATTGTCAGCAAGATTGGGATGAAACGGGCGGCTTTAGCGATTGTAATCGCCTGTGCGGTGTTAACCTATGGCGGTGTCAGCTTGTTTGTCGTCGCCTTCTCGGTGTATCCAATGGCGGTCAGCTTGTTTAAAGAAGCCAATTTACCAAGACGCTTCATTCCAGCAGCCCTTGCTTTTGGTTCCACTACTTTCACGATGACCTCGGCAGGTTCGCCTGAAATTCAAAACTGGATTCCCATTGAATTTCTAGGAACGAACGCCTATGCCGGCTGGGAAGTGAGCTTAATTGTTGCGGTATTTATGATGGTCTTTGGGTACTGGTGGTTAACAAAGGCAATCAGAAATGCGGTAAATAAAGGGGAAAAGTTTATTGAAAGAGAGTCTGACCACCTTGAAGTTCGTACGAATTTACCAAATCCAATGTTAAGCATGATTCCATTACTTGTTGTCTTAGTGATTTCGTTTATTTTCCATGACAGCTTAAAGCAGTCAGCGTTAATCATTGCGTTAACAGGCGGTATTCTTTCTACTTATCTTATTAATCGTAAATATTTTTCAAATGTTGGGAAAGCGATTTCAGATGGGACAATCGGTGCGATTATCGCGATTGCCAATACGTCAGCCGTTGTCGGCTTTGGCGGCGTGGTAAAAGCAACACCGGCTTTCCAAGAAGCCGTCGCGTTTATGACGGACATCCCGGGAAGCCCATTGATCGGAGGCGCCCTCGCTGTTGCGGTTATCGCAGGTTTAACTGGTTCAGCATCTGGCGGACAAGCTATTGCATTACCATTACTTGCACCGCACTATCTGGATTTAGGGGTAAATCCAGAAGCATTACACAGGGTAGTCTCGATCTCATCCGGGTCACTTGACTCTCTTCCATCCGGCGGGTATGTTGTCACAACCATCCGCTCGATAGCAGGAGAAACACACAAAGACGCCTATCCAATGTTCGGAGCCCTCACCGTAATCGTTCCGGCTATTGGTACTATATTAGCGGTAATCCTATTTTCGTTAGGGTTATAGGGTGCCTGTCACCACCCGAGTTTTGTCGAATTGAAAATTTCCAATACCCAACAGGCGGTTTCGTTTGTTGGGTATTTTTCTACTATTATTTTAGGGGGAGTTATGATGGAGAAGTTATCGATTATTGGCTGTGGGACGATGGGGCATTCGATTGCGTTGTCTGCAGCATGGGCTGGCTTGAACGTAAAGGTTGTCGGGGTCAACGAGGAGGATCTTAAGAGGGCCGACAAAGGATTACATAACAAAATAGAGGTCATGGTAGAGAATGAATTATTTAGTGAGCGGGAAGGGCAGGAAATCCGTTCGCGGATTACTCTTCTTACCTCTCTTCAGGAAGCGGTGGAGGACGCTACTTTTATTATTGAAGCCATTCCGGAAGTCCTTGAAATGAAGCATAGATTTTATCAGGAACTCGAGCAGTTAATTGGAGAAGATGTAGTGATTGCCAGCAATACTTCCGGATTTACACCGACATCATTAGCGGAGAAAGCTCTTCATCCCGAGCGTTTTATTGTGACCCATTATTGGAACCCGGCACATTTAATCCCGCTCGTTGAGGTCGTGAAAGGGGAAAAAACGAATCAGGAAACGATTGACCGGGCGATGCTTTTTATGAAGAGGATGAACAAGCAGCCGATATTTCTTAACAAAGAGATTCCAGGATTTATCGGCAACCGCCTGCAATACGCATTGTTTCGGGAAGCGCAGGCGTTATTGGATCAAGGTGTTGCGACCAAAGAAGATATTGATGCAGCGGTAACCTACAGTATCGGACGGCGCCTGCCGATTACCGGCCCGCTGATGACCGCTGATATGGGCGGACTTGATGTATTTTCTGCCATCTCAAACTACCTCTTTGAAGGTTTAAGCACTGCGAAGAAGTCTGGCAGCGTGTTAACCGGTTTAGTCGAAGAAGGCAAGCTGGGCGATAAGAGCGGTGAAGGGTTCTATCAATGGGACGAAGCTGCCTCTGGTAAAATAAATAGAGAGCGCGAAAAGACATTAATTCATTTCTTAAAGCTTGACCGCGAAAGGAAGCTGTAACGATGAATGCGTATTTTTCAGACCTTCAACACAAAACGGTTATTGTTACGGGCGGCAGTAAAGGAATTGGTAAGGATATTGCCCTATCCTTTGCGAAACTGGGCGCCAATGTCATTATCGTCGGGCGTGGGGCAGCGGATTTAGAGCAGACACTAGGCGAACTTAGAGACCAAGGCAGCATCGGCACCCATCAATCGGTTGCTGCAGATGTGAATGACATTACCCGTGTTCGTTCCATCGTCAATGAAATCGTTAATGAGTATGGGACTGTCGATATCTTGGTGAATAATGCCGGTGTCAACATTCCAAAGCCGGCTGTTGAGGTAACCGAGGAGGATTGGGACACCGTTCTTGATACTAATCTAAAATCCGTTTTCTTTTTCAGCCAGGCGGTTGGAAAACACCTAATACAACACGGAAAAAAGGGACGGATTATTAATATTGCTTCGCAAATGTCGTTTGTCGGCTATATCAAACGTGCGGCCTATTGCTCCAGTAAAGGTGGCGTTGTGCAAATGACGAAGTCCTTGGCGGTTGAATGGGCAAAATACGGAATTACTGTTAACGCCGTTGCCCCAACCTTTGTGGAAACCGAATTTACCGCGGGAATGTTTAAGGATGAAGACTTTAAAAAAGACGTAGAAAGCCGGATTCTTTTAGACGGAATGCCGAAACCTAGTGATATCTCCGGCGCTGTCCTATTCCTGGCATCCAACATGGCAGACTTCATCACAGGAGAAACCATCAAAGTTGACGGTGGCTGGACAGCGATTTAGTGCCTGTCCCCGCCCGAATAATGTCGAACCAAGAGAAGAGAAGTGCCTACTATATAGGACTTCTCTTTTTAGCGTGCCTGTCCCCGCTCGAAGTTTGTCGGAATGCGGTTCGATGGTCCTAGTCGTTATGGTTCAATTTTGCTTGTTTTGTGTAAATTGTGAACAAAATCACGTTTTTGGTGTTACAATTATTTGGTAAATATCTCCCAAAGAAATAAGACAATGTACATATAGGAATTAATAGTTAGGTAGTGTAAGTTGGGAATGATTGGAAAGTCTGTGGGGTAAACAGACAGACAATACTGTACTAACCACCCAGATGGGAACGCAATTAAGGAGAATAAAAAATGATTGTAACGCTGATAAATAAAGAATGCATCCATTCGATTACTCTGCCAGAAAAGATCCGCGGACAATATTGGATATATGATGACCCAGAAAACAAGTCCAAAAAACTAGTTGGGATCGAAGGAATAAACAGCGAATGGATTATGAAATCCAATAAAGAAGTAAAGGTAATCGACAATAACGGCCAGCCCATCCGGAACACAGTTCTAAGCCCCTTAAGTATTTACAATCTAGCTGTGGAAGGCCAGGGTCAAAAAACGATTATTTTTACCGAACCGAGTACTGATGACCGCCAAACGTACACGAAGTTTTTGGCAGAAAAAAATATGGATATAACTATAGGAAGAACGGAACACAATGATATTGTCCTTGCGAATCGGTTTGTCTCAGCCTCGCATGCTAAACTCTCATTTCGCGATGGCCAATGGAGAATAACGGACCAAAACAGTACAAACGGGACCTTTGTAGATGGAAAAAGAGTAAAGACGAGAAAACTTAACATCGGTGATATGATCTTCATTATGGGTTACAAGATAATTGTTGGCAGTTATTTTGTCGCCTTCAATAACCCTGATGGCACACTTAAACTCCGCACCAATGTATTAACCCCTTTTATCAATCAAATGCCAGAACCAGTAGACGAAGAAGAGGAGTACGAAGCTCCAGCCACGGATTATTTTTACCGTTCGCCCCGATTTAAGCGGGATGTCGAAAGGGCTGTTATTAAAATTGATTCACCGCCGCCCAATGCTATAGGCGAAGAGATGCCGTTGATGCTGGTGTTAGGTCCATCCGTGACCATGGGGATGGCTTCGATGGCTACGGCTCTTTTCGCTGTGAATAATGCGATGGCGTACGGCGATTGGTCAAGAGCGATGCCTTCCATTGTGATGTCCTGCAGCATGCTGCTTGGAACGATTCTGTGGCCGGTTTTATCGAAAAAGTACGATATGAGACGGAGAAGGAAAAAGGAAAAAATCCGTCAGGAAAAATATAAAGAGTATTTAGATAAAATTACGATTTTATTTAACGAAGAAGCCGAAAAACAGGAAGAAATCCTCCGTGAAAATACGGTTCCGATTACCGATCTTATCCACCGCATTGAAAATGTTGACCGAAACCTGTGGGAACGCGGGCCTGGTCAAAATGATTTTCTTAAATTACGGGTGGGTACAGGAAACGGCATATTATCAGCAGATATTTCCTATTCTGAAAAGAAGTTCTCGATTGATGATGACAATTTAGAAGAAGAGCTCTACACGTTAGTCGAGTCACCGAAAGTATTAAAAAACATACCTATTACTCTATCATTATTTGATAATTACATATCAGGCGTGATAGGTGATCGCAAACAAACCATTGAATTTGCAAAAGGGCTGATTTTTCAGCTGGCAGCATTATACAGCTACGATGAAGTGAAAATGGTGTTTGTTTACGATGAGAATGAAGAAGATGCTTTTGGTTTTACCAAATGGCTGCCACATGTATGGAGCAATGACAATAAGTTCCGGTATATTGCAACTAATCATAATGAAGTCAAGGAAGTTTCGGCGTTTGCAGAAAAAGAAATCGAAAAACGCCTCTCTATCAGTGACAGCGATATGGAAGATGTAAAACCTTATTATATTGTGTTTGCCATGAGCAAGCAGCTCGCAATTAGAGCTGAAATGTTAAAACAGATTTATTCGAAGAAAAAGAATATCAACCTCAGTGTCGTGACATTTTATGATGAACTGAAAAATCTCCCGAAGGAATGTACTATGGTGGTGGAACTGGGGGAAAATAGCGGGAAATTGTTTGATAAAAACGATATTACTGGAAAATCCATAGGGTTCGTTCCCGATATTTATTTAACCAAAGATCCGAACGAATTAAGTGTAAAACTGGCGAATGTACAGCTTGATACGTTAGCCGATCGATTTAATCTGCCTAAAATGGTGACGTTTCTGGAGCTGTTTGGGGTGGGGAAGGTAGAGCATTTGAATGCTCTCACCCGCTGGAAAGACAATGATCCTACGCAATCATTAGAAGCAGCTGTCGGTGTTGATACATTAGGGGAACTATTCAAGCTGGATTTACATGAAAAGTTCCATGGGCCGCATGGTTTGGTTGCCGGGATGACCGGTTCCGGTAAAAGTGAGTTTATTATTACCTATATTTTATCGTTGGCCGTTAACTATCATCCAAATGAAGTGGCGTTCATCCTGATTGATTATAAAGGCGGAGGCATGGCGAAGAGCTTTGAAAAACTGCCGCACACCGCCGGAATTATTACCAATCTAGATGGAGCGGCCATCAAGCGCTCGCTCATTTCGATCGAGAGTGAATTGAAACGCCGGCAGGCGATTTTTGCCGAAGCCAGTAAACAGGTTGGCGAAAGTAATATTGATATCTATAAATATCAGAAACTATATCGTGAAGGCATCGTGAGCGAACCGCTCCAGCACCTTTTCATCATTTCAGATGAATTCGCGGAGTTGAAAACGCAGCAGCCGGAGTTTATGGCCCAGCTTGTCAGCGCCGCCCGAATCGGCCGGAGCTTAGGGGTGCATTTGATTCTCGCAACGCAAAAGCCAAGTGGTGTTGTGGATGATCAAATTTGGAGTAACAGTAAATTCAGGGTAAGTCTGAAAGTGCAGGAAAGAGCCGACAGTATGGATATGCTCAAGCGGCCGGATGCAGCGGAACTTACCGATACAGGCCGGTTTTATCTTCAAGTCGGCTATAACGAATTGTTTGAAATGGGTCAGTCTGCCTGGGCAGGTGCCCCTTATTACCCGTCCGATAAAGTTGTGGTCGAAAAAGACAACAGTGTTGTCGTAATTGACCGAAACGGCCGTGCGATTAAAGAGGCAAAAATTGATAAAAAGAATGCTCTGTTTGTGAATCCGAAAAAGCAAATGGACGTGATTACGGATTACTTAAGTACTATTGCGGCAGAAGAACAAATTAAAATCCGACCGCTTTGGCTGGATCCGATTCCTGCGATGATTCTGCTTGATGAGGTGAAGAAAAAATACAGCGCTGGGCACCAACATTCATTTGTGCTGAATCCTGTCATTGGGGAGTACGATTATCCGGCAAGACAGCAGCAATGCCTGCTCCGTCTCCCGCTTTCAGAGGAAGGAAATACGATTGTCTACGGGGTGGCAGGCAGCGGAAAAACAACCTTCTTAAATACGATGGTGTATTCACTTATGCAGGAGCATACGCCAGACGAGGTCAACATTTATTTATTGGATTTTGCTTCGGAAACATTAAGGGCATTTGCGAAAGCTCCTCATGTCGGCGATGTGATTCTTTCGTATGAAACTGAAAAGGTCAGCAACCTATTTAAGCTGTTATTAAGTGAAGTGGAAAAACGGAAGAAGCTATTTGCTGATTATGGCGGCGACCATGCCTCCTATATAAGGGCAACAGGCAGTAAGATTCCATCGATTGTGGTTGCCATCAATAACTTTGCTGCGTTCACAGAAATCTATGATGAAAAAGAAGAAGCGGTAGCGTTCTTATCACGTGAAGGTACCAAGTATGGTATTTATTTCGTGTTAACAGCCCTTGGAACCAATGCCGTAAGATTCCGTATGCTTCAAAACTTTAAACAATTGTTAGTTTTGCAATTGAATGACGAGGCCGATTATGCAACGGTTGTCGGGAAAACAGAAGGATTATATCCTTCTAAGTTCAAAGGCAGAGGGCTTGTCAAGAGAGACACAATCTATGAATTCCAGGTTGCCAATATAACAGATGAAACATTGCCATATCAGTTTATTCAAAATGAATCATTGAAACTGCAGGCGGCTTGGAAAGGAACTCCGGCTAAAAAGATTCCGATTTTACCAGATAAAGTGGATATGGAGTTCCTGGCTGAATATGTTCGTCCAGAGAGAAGCTTAACCATCCCGATTGGTGTTGAGAAGAACTCGCTGAATGTTCATTATTATCCATTCGATCAAAGCTATATCAATATAATTTTATCAGCCGGAAACGATCACCAGCCTTTTGTCCATGATTTATCCTTGTTCATGGCAGATAAATGTGGATTGGATGTTACGGTTATTGATGCGCAGCATAGTTTTATCAGCAAAAATAACAGCAGCGTAACTTACTATTCTACAGTGAAAGAGTTTGAAAATGTGGTTGATACGATGTTTGACCTAGTCGTTTATCGCAATAATACCTATAAAGAGGCGTTAGAAAAGGGAATTGAGGTAGAACCTTTTGACCAAAAAGTCATTATTATTAATTCTATCGCCGCGTTAAAAACGGCACTAACCGGCCAAAGCGCTGAAAAGCTTGGTTTAATTCTGGAAAAAGGTGAGGCAAAGTATAACATTACGATTATTTTTGCTGAACAATCTAAAAATCTATCAGGGATTACTTTTGATAAATGGTTTAAACATCATATGAATCCAGGGGATGGTATCTGGGTTGGCAGCGGCATTACCGAGCAGTATAACCTCAAACCATCCAAAACAACAGCTGAAATGCGTGAGGATATGATATCTGAGTTTGCTTTCTCTTTACAAAAAGGGAAGGGTGTAAAAATAAAGCTATTAAACTCAGAAAAGGAGATGGAAGACAACGATGAATAAAGTACTTGTTGAGATTTTTCTTCCTGCTGCCGATCGAAGTTTCGATGTGTATATTCCATTAGAAAGTCAAATGTATGAGGTGGTGGCTTTGGTGTCCTCCTTGCTGAGTGATATATCAGATGGAAAATACAAGGCCACTGGCAATGAGGTGCTGTGTGATGCAGCATCTGGAATTATCTTCAATATTAACATGGCAGTTGCAGAACTGGGCATTCAAAACGGTTCGAAACTCATGCTAATATAAATTATTTTTACAAAGGCTGTTTTAAAGCGTATTGTTGCTCACTATGTTGATTGGAGCGGAAGGCGCGAGACTCCTCGAAAATGCAATCGCATTTTCTTCGTGCGTGGGCAGATTCAAGGATGCTCTTTCAATGTCCTGCGGGAGTACGGAACAGGGGAGACCCCGCAGGCGCTTTAGCGCCGAGGAGGCTCGCCAGAACGCCCGCGGAAACCGAAGCGCCTGGAGCAGAAATCAACAGGTAAACACAGCCTTTAAAAAGAGAGAGGAGAAGGAAAATGGGAAAAAGAATTCGCGTAACACCTACAGAACTTGAAGCGGCTTCTAAGAAGCTTGCCGAGTTATCTGAAACTTACACTGGTATTTATACGCAGCTTATGCAGGTTGCGAGCACAATGGGAGAAGCTTGGGAGGGCGAGGATAACCTTGCTTTCGTTGATCAAATCAACGGCTTCAACGATGACTTAAAATCCATGGCAGATAAGCTATTAACTGCCAGCAAAACGCTTGATACACAAAGAACCAATTATGCAGCCATTCAAGACAGCAATTCAGCACAAGTAAGGAAATTAACAAACTAAAATAATTTTTTTGAGGGGAGTGTAAAAAATGGCTGGAAACATTAAAGTAAGTACAGCTCAAGTAGCTGACATTGCTACAACGATTGAGGGGTTAAATACAAGACTTGCGGAAGAATTAAAAAATAGTCAGAACACAATTAAAAATCTTGCTAATGCTTGGGAAGGGGAAGCTTCACAGGCAACAATCTCTTCTTATGATGAATTTGCAGCAAAGTATTTCCAAACTTATCAAGATATTCTCGACAGCTATGTGAAATTCTTAAGAGTGAATGTTGATCAAGGCTACTTCGAAACCGAAACAGCTAATACTAATTTAGCTGATGCTTTTAAATAAAAACCAATTACTAAAGGCGATGGAATCCCGTCGTCTTTAGTCTCATTATCGAATACAACTCTTTTTTAGAGTAAATATAAATATCCAGATAGGCTCTTGATGAAAGTAGGGATAAACGATGCTAAAAAAATTACTGAAAAAGGTGAGTGGGGTCGTAATGGCAGTATCGATTTTTAGCCTGATTGGCTGCAGTGAGATGGATCAGCAGCAAGCAGCCGATGTCGAAAAATTATTACAAGAAAAATATGATAAAGAATTTACAGCCACCCATATTGGCGCACGTTATGGAACAGCAAATAACGATACTGTAACGACTTATGTACACCCGGCGGATCAAGAGAATCTAGTATTTAAAGCGGTAGCAGATAAGGATGGAAAATTAGTGTCTGATACCTATATTCCAAGGGTCATAAGTAATTCCATTAATGAAGTTTTAAAGCAGGAACTTGCTAATGCAGGGGTTGAAAGTGAAACATTCACTTTTGCGATGAATGCGGACAGCTCGTCAGAGACAAATCCAGCCATCTCATTAAAGGAATACGTGACAGCTTACAAACCGGGATATTTTTCTGCCCATATGATTGTTAAGGAAACCCCTAATTTAACAGCGGAACATTTTGAAAACGCGTTATCAGCTGTCTATCAAGCTGGTTTAAATACAACCTTCCAAGTGGCAATACGTGTCATCTCCGAAGATGAGTATGAGGCATGTCTTGAGGAATTTAAACAGCTTCCAGAAGTTTCAAAAACATGGTTCACTGATTACAACGTTGTAGATGAATTGAAATTAATCATCGATGCAAACGGATTTCAAGTATTCGAATCCAGCCTTACCGCATCAAACGGGGACGGTGAGTAGCAGTGGAGGACACTTTGACTTTTAAGGATGAAGAGTTGAAGCTTGCTACGGATATCGCCTATCTTGATTTAGAAATGTTAAATGAAAATATGCCCTATAGGAAAGAGCCATATTCCGTGGCGGAACTTCTGCAAATTGAGAGGGATGGAGAAGGTAATCCGAAAAATGAAATAACTGAGGTTTATCTTAATAGATTAACGGAAAATAAAGACCACTTCGGTGATGAGCATATTTCGATTGATGATGGAAAAGTAAATCAACTATCGAGTGACGCACTAGATTGGAAAATCGTTGATACATTTAATGATAATAACAAGGATGGTTCAGGTTTTTATGGGGTGGTCATTGACACGGGTGATGGAATGATTGTCTCTTTCCGCGGCAGTGAGGTGCCGACAGAGCTGCAAAATATCCATCAGGATTGGCTAAAGGCAGACCTTGGCTTAATTAAAGGGCAGCTCACAGAACAGCAATTAGCTGCCAACCGTTTTATGGATTATTTAGCCGAACAAGACTACATTGATAAATATGATCAAATGACCTTTGCAGGACATTCATTAGGAGGCAATCTGGCGGAACACTCTACGTTCTATGCCGCTAGTATCGGTTTAGCAGATAAAATTGAAAGAACGATCAGTTATGACGGACCGGGCTTCTCTCAAGAATATCTATGGCAATATAAAAAAGATATAGAAATGGCACTAGGTACCGTTCAAATGGATCATGTTGAGCAATCACTGGTAGGCGGTTTGCTGCAACGCGTCGATGGAATCAATTATTTCTACGCAAAACTAACTGGAACAAGTGCTGTCCAGCATGGTACGGAGTTTGTCAAATTTGATGATGAAGGGAACATTGTTATAGCCGAACACCCATCACAACTTTCAACCGTGTTATCAAAATATCTTGTATCCCCTTTTACTCAAGGGATGGAACGTCTCGTAAGTCCTGCTGCTGGCGCTGTAATGGTAACTGCGTTAGTAGCTCTGACAGAAGCAGGCTGGAAACTGAAAGATGCACTGTATAAAGAAGGCAAGTTAACGAAAGCAGGGGAAGTTGTCGTAGCTACCATTGCAGGCAGTTTATTAGGTATTAGCCTGGCATTAGGACCTGTAGGTACTGGTATAGCAATTGCCGCGGCGACCGTTGCCTTGGTTAAATTTGCAGTGGTGGCCCTAGTGGCAGCTGTTGTCTTTGTCGGTGCTGTGATTCTTTACGATTTTGTCATGGATCAAATCGAAGCCTTTGTCGATTATATGGTTAATGAATTTATCCCAAAAGTTCTTGATAAAGTTACGGAAACTGTCGGTAAATTTGTCAAATGGTCGAAAGAGCAGCTGGTGGAGTTCGGCAATATGCTTGCGACAGGATACAAAGCATTTTTGGACGGCTTAAGCCATCTTTTTGGTGCAGGTCCGAAAATAGCGGCTACCCCGCATATAAAAGTCGACACCTACAAGCTCCGGAGCTATGCCGACCGCCTGGAAAGGGTGAAAGCCCGTATTTCAGCTGTCGATTCGGATCTGAACATCCTTTATTTAACCGAGGGCTTCCTCGATCTTATTAATCTAGCAATTGCTGAAAATTTACCGTCGAAAAGCCAGATGAATAAAGTTATTGACTATCTCCAGGATACAGCAACGGAGTTTGAGGCAGCCGAGTATCGAATTATGAGTATTTAAGCGGAGGGGAAAATAATGGGGTTAGGCAGTGTGAAAGCAGAGCTAAGCAGTATTATTCGAGAGCTTGAAAGTATTGAATCCGGACTCCGGCATGATTTTGAAGGCATAGGCAGTGAAAGGGCCGCCAATCGTATCGGTGATTTTATTAATGAGTGCGAGAGAGCACGGAGAGCATTAGGCAGAGTTAATCCATCGAATCTCTCCGAAGCCTTTTTAGAAAAGAAAGCAAAAAGCTAAGAGGAGGAGTTTTGCAGATGTCTAATCCTATTCAGATCGAAACTGGTAAGGTTGTGGCTGCGGCTGATCGGATTTCCGAACTTAATCATCAAATAGATAACGAGTTTGAAAGACTTGAAAAGGCGATTCAACGTTTAAATGGAAGATGGAACAGCCGTGCCTCCGATGTGGTGATTGGCAAGTTCTATTCTGTGAAAAACAACTTTAAAGATAGTCGGTATAAAGTCATGCAGGACTATTCAAACTTCCTAAAACAGCAGGTTTCTGATGGCTACAATGCCACTGAGACGGCTAATACAAATTTAGCAGATGCTTTTAAATAGGAGGGATGCTCATGAGTTTTTTTATTGATGTCAATTATAACGAATTTGAAACCGCAGCATCTGCAGTGGATGATTATGTCGCGAAACAAAAGCAAAAGATGAATCTGGCCAATCAAGAGGTTACGAAACTTGGTGCAAGCTGGCAGGGAAAAGATTATCAGCAGTTTCAGTCAAAGTGGAATGAGGTGGATGATGGTTCATCCACAGCAGGCTCTTTACAAAAGTCCCTTGAGGATTATGCCGATACACTAAGGTACGCAGCCGACCAATATAAAAAGGCACAAAAAAAGGCAATTGATAAAGCCAATAGTTTATAAGATTAGTAGAACTTAGGGAGAATGTGGTTTTTTATGGGAAAAACAACCGTTGAACATAGCAAGAATCAATATTTTATCGAAAATAAGCTGACCTATCCCGAAGCCATCAATCAACGCGAGTTACAAGGCATTGCTAGGGGATTAGTAGATTGTCTCATACCGGTTGCGACAGAAAAAACAAAAAAGGGTGTCGTATTAAAAAGCTCCATAGAAGGTATGATTTCTTTAAAAACTTATTTTAGCAGTGTGGTAAGTAAGAAAATGTTTTTAGATGTTATTGTTCAATTGGTTGCGGTCGTAAAGGAATGCGAAAAAAACTTAATGAATGTCAACAATCTTATGTTAGAAAGTGACTATATCTTTCTTGACCCGAGAACCAAAAAAATCAAATGCATTTTCTGGCCGATTGTGAATAATGCAAACCCGTCTTCTTTATCGGAGTTTTTCCATGAACTTCCTTTCGGTGTTGTGTTTACAAAACATGAGAATCATGACTATGTTCGTAATTATTTGCGTTATTTTAAGGAACACACCCCTTTTTCCATTAATAGTTTTGAAAAACTGATCTTTGAGTTGACGGGAAAAATCATAGAAAAAGAGTTTCATATTCCCGCAGGTGCGACAGGGGACAGCAGCGGCTTAACCAATAAAGCGGCTGAAGCAAAGATTCGTGCGGACCAGATTGCCTATAACCCATTCAGCAGTAAGGCATCTGAAAGAAAACAGGGGGCTGCAAAGGTTTGTACAACATGCGCTAAGGTGTCCGAGGAAAGTGCACGGTTTTGCTCTAGCTGCGGGACCCCTTTACATCATGATCAAGGGTCCCCTGGCAGCCTAGAGGATTTAGGAAAAACAGATACTCAGAGTTTTAGTGAAACGACTGTCCTGGGTGCAGAGAATTACGGTGGTACAACGGTCCTAGGAGCAGATGTCAATGAAGAGCCGGATTATCCGTATTTGATCAGAGAAAAGACACAGGAAAAAATCGTGGTAAACAAACCTGTTTTTCGAATTGGAAAGGAAAGCAGGTATTGTGATTATTTTGTAAAGGATAATAATGCAATTAGCCGCAGTCATGCAGATATTATCACAAGAGACCGCTGTTTTTATCTTATCGATCATAACTCAACGAATAAAACGTATGTAGATGGACGGGTCATTCCAGTCGAAAAAGAAGTGGAAATTTTCTCAGGAACAAAAGTAAAACTGGCTAATGAAGATTTCGTTTTTTACATATAGCAAGGAAGGTTTTTAAATGGAAGTTTTAACTGCAGCCTATACCGATATAGGGATTAAAAAAGCGACAAATCAAGACAGCTTATGTGTGAAAATAGCTGAAACTTCTGTAGGTAAGGTAGTCCTTGCTGTTATCTGTGATGGCATGGGAGGACTTGCCAAAGGTGAAGTGGCCAGTGCCAGTGTGATTCATAGGTTTTCAGAATGGTTTGAACAAGAATTTCCGGGCCAGCTGGCCAATTTTAATCTAGGTGATATTCAATACCACTGGACCCGGATGATCAAAGCGCAAAATCAGCGGATTGCCGAGTATGGACGGAAGGAAAGGGTCCAGCTTGGAACAACTTGGACGGCCTTGCTGCTGATTGGTACACAACATTTGTTAATCGGCCATGTCGGTGATTCAAGAGTTTACCGGATTGATAACAGGCTCGAGGTCCTGACCGAAGATCAGACGGTCGTCGGCAGGGAAGTCAGAAGAGGGACATTGACTCCAGAGCAAGCGAAAAAGGATCCAAGACGGAATGTGTTACTGCAATGCATCGGGGCATCGAAGCTGGTAGAGCCGCAGTTTTTAACAGGGAAGCCCGTTTCTGGCGAAGTCTATATGCTTTGTTCGGATGGATTTCGTCATATGATTTCTGAGGATGAGATTTATCGCGCCTTCTCACCAGCCCTTTTAGTGAATGAAACCGTTATGGAACAAAAAGCTAAGGAAATGGTGGACCTTAATAAGCAGCGGCAGGAAACAGATAACATCACAGTAGTGCTTGTTAAACTAGTGTAAGGATGGGGATTTGGTTTGGCGGCGATAGGTTCTGTTGTAGAAGATAAGTATGAAATATTAAAGCTGATTGGGCAGGGCGGGATGAGCAAGGTCTATCTTGCGATGGACAAACGTCTTAACAAACAGTGGGCAGTGAAAGAGATCGAAAAACGAGCGAGAGACAAGAACAATGAAGTCATTATTCAAAGTGCGATTGCTGAAGCGAACATGATTAAGCGGCTGGATCATCCATCTTTACCCCGGATTGTCGACATTATCGAATATGAGGATGTTATTTATGTCATCATGGACTACATCGAGGGCGAGCCGCTGAACTCGATTTTAGATAACTATGGTGCACAACCACAGGATTTGGTCATCGAGTGGGCGAAGCAGCTTTGTGAGGTATTGGATTATTTACATACTTGTCATCCGCCAATTATTTACCGGGATATGAAGCCTGCAAACGTTATGCTGAAGCCGGATGGCAATTTGAAATTAATCGACTTCGGAATTGCTAGGGAATTTAAACAACAAAATCTAGCAGATACGGTTAGCCTGGGAACAAAAGGGTACGCAGCGCCGGAGCAATTCGGCGGCAAAGGACAAACCGATGCGAGAACGGATGTTTATTGTCTGGGTGTGACCCTTTATCATTTGGTGACCGGACACAACCCGTGTGAGCCTCCTTATGAGTTATACCCAATTCGGCATTGGAATCCAAACCTTTCGGGCGGGTTGGAAAAAATTATTCAAAAATGTACACAGTTAAATCCAGAGGACCGGTATCAATCATGTGCCGAACTTTTATATGCCCTGAATCATTATGAAGAAGCAGACGACCTTTACCGGGCAAAACAAAAAAGGAAACTCCGCAACTTTAGCATCGTAACGGGGGCTGCGCTGTTATGTTTATCTTTAGGGATCTTGGGTCAGGTAATGAAGATCCATACCAAAAATGCGGACTATGAAAGCACACTGCAAATGGCAGAAAAAGCAGCGACCGATAAGAGTAAAATTGACTATTACTTAAAGGCGATCGATATTAAACCAACGGAAAACGAGGCTTATCTCGGACTAATCAATGCTTTTAAAAGTGACGCCGCTTTTTCAATAGAGGAAGAAGAGCAGTTTAAGCAAAAGATTAATACCCATTTAATTGATTTTCGGGAAAATCCGGAATACTCTGACCTTGCTTTTGAAATCGGTAAAGCCTATTGGTACTACTATGACTATGGAAAAACAGAGAACAGTGATAATCAAATTACGAGAATGAAAAGCTCGATTCAATGGTTTGAAGATGCCGTTCGGTATGGTTCGAAAAATAGGGATTATTACGAAATGGCGACGATTTACCGGGATATCGGCAAGTTTAATAATGATATTACGCTTCATATCGAAGAAGCCTCTGATAAAGGAAAATATCGTCCGTATTGGGATAACATTAAAGGGCTGATCAAACTTATGGATGAGAATCCGGATGAAAGTGAAATTGTCAAACTAGAACTCTATAAGTTGACGGTGTATTCAATTGAAACGTACGCCAGAAAGTTTAAAGCGGACGGTGTCGAAGAAAGTGATATTCGGGCTGTTACAAAAGCTGTTAAGGAGAGTACCAATAGGCTGGCTGTAACAGCGGAAAAAACTGAAACAATAAAAAATGACGTGATCAATCGCTTTGAAGTGACAGAACGGGCAATTGATAACGCATATAGAAACTAGATAGGGGGGGTTACAATGGATGCTGCAGCATGGCTAACCATCTCCATTGTCGGATTTTCCCTAGCCGGTGTATTGTTGATTACTGCGACTTTTATGTTTTTTAAAATGAACATTCCGGCTATCATTGGCGATTTGACAGGCAAAACAGCTGCAAGGCAAATACAAGAAATCCGAGAACAGAATAAATTGACCGGTAATAAGCGGCACCTTCCGGATGCTTTAAATGTTGTGAGGGGGCCGTTAACCGATTCTGTTGATTCAATTCCGGTTAAACCTGGAATAATGAGCAAATCGGCAAGGCTCATGGCTCATCCATCTAAACGGCTCGATTTAAAAGGAGAGACAGAAAGCACCTCCCGCGGGATTGAAGTTGAAAGCTTGCCGACCGAGGTTTTACCTTCACAAGATCCACAGTCAGATGAAACGACGGTATTATTTTTTGAAAAGGAAAAGCCAGCTTCGCTTGAAATGCAGCCAAATGAAACAGAAGTGCTGGATTCTGGAACAGAGGTACTTAATCAGGGAACAGAAGTGCTGGATTCTGGAACAGAGGTACTTTATCAGGGGACGGAAGTGCTGGAAGCTGGAACAGAAGTACTTGATCAAGGCACCGAGGTTTTATGGCAAGAAAATGGGACAACGGTGTTGGATGACAGTGTAGGAGAGGCCCAGCACGAGGATGAATCAGAGATTCCAAAAATTGAGTTTAAGATAGTGAAAGATATCAAGATAACCCATACGAGCGAAAAAATTTAGTGGTGTGTGGCACCAAGATAGATCAAGGGGAGAGAGAAATGGTTACTAGGAAGAAATCAAAGGTCACACGCATTTTGGCCGTTGTTCTAGCCGTGATGATGGTTGTCTATAACCTGCCTGTTCGGGCAGTTACAACCGATGTGACCCCAGAATCGAATACACCAGAAGTGTTCACACTGCAAGTAGTGGACCAAGGTGATCCAGTTTCGGATATAGCCGTTTCTGGGCATAATAAGGATAACGAGGTAGTTGTCGCAGGCACTACCAATCAAGATGGCGTGGTAGAATTCCCGGAAATCACCACTGCTAGTTTAGGAGAAAACACTCAATTTGAATTTACGATTGAGGGAAAAACGAATCCACTCGTTTTAAACCAGGGAACTAAGGAATTTTATATTTACGATCTATCAACGGAGGCGTTTAGTCTTTCTGTACCTGAGCCCGAACCGGCTAAAGAGACTTATCAGGTTTCTGTCACAAAAACAGGATCAGGTAAGGTTGCAATTAACAGTTCGGAATACTCAGTACCGGTTTCAGTTGAAGAAGGTACCGATGTTGAAGTCAAGATTACTCCTGATCCTGGCTATGAGATTAAAAACGTTACGATTGGCGGGGAAGCAAAAGCTGTTCCTGACCCTGCTAGTTTTATAGAAATGATTAAGGGTATTGCTGCAGATACAGGGATTGAGGTCGAGTTCGCTCAAATTACCCATACGATTAGCTTTATGCCATATCAAAACGGTACGATTAAGGGTCAGGATGGGCAGCCGGTTTCTTTTGGGGGAGGAAATAGTACGGTCCTTCCAGGTAAAGATTCTTCTTTTTCCGTAATCCCTCAACAAGGATATCATCTCGATTCTATTAAGATCGACGGCCAAGCTATAGACCTTGCAGCCGACCCGAATGGCAGTTTAACAGATGGTGTCTATACGTACACTTTTACAAATGTATCCGAGAATCATACTGTGGAAGTACTTTTTGCGATTAATACTTATACGGTTACCTTCCATTACAATAAGGACGAAGGTACAGTAAAGGATGGTAAAGAGGAAACGATCAATTCTGATGGAGGAACGATCACAGTCGAACATGGATCAGAACCAACGATTAAGGTTACGCCATTTACGGGATACCATATTGCTGCTATTGCGATCGATGACAAACCGCTGGAACTGCCGGCGGATGTAACAGAAAGTTCTAAAGATCATGCATTCACATTAGCTAAGGTAACAAAGGATCAAAAAGTAGAAGTAACCTTTGCGATTAATATTTATAAAGTCACAGCTTCTGTCGAAGGAGGCCATGGCCAGATTGCCCCGGCAGTTTCTGATGTTCAGCATAGTGGAGCAGTGACCGTTACGATCACACCGGAAGACAATTCCTACAAATTAGCATGGCTTACTGTTAATGGAAATCCGGTGACAGACTTTATCGAAAATAACGATGGTACGACGATTACTTATACTTACACCGTTTCAAACATTTCGGGCGATACCAATATTAAAGCTGGATTTGAGAGTATTGAAGTTTTAAAGGGAGGATGGGAAAAATATATTAGCTTTACGCCAACTGCCGGAAAGCTAATTGATTCTTATACTGATCAGAATAAAAATACCGTTCTCGTTTATTCAAAAGATGCTGCAGTCGAAATTACGGCAAACGAACCATACAATCAAGTGGATATTTCAAACGGGTGGAGTGAGTCCATTACCATCAATGAATCCACCTCGATTAATAAATTGCTTGTGCGTGCCAAAGGTACCGGTCTTTTCGGGAATAAGCGAGTGCGAGTTGATTTACCGGGAAAAATAATCGTAGTTTTTGATACCGAAAGCCCATCGATCAATCCACCTGAATTAGATGGTAATGATAAAGCAAACGTTGGGGATTTCTTATGGTTCAGTGACACGGTTACCGTTACTGGAGAAATTGAGAATGTAGGACAGACGTTTAATGGGATTGAATATTTTACCCCTATTGAAAAAGTATATTACAGCAAAGTCACGGATACACCTGATGCAGCTAGTGAAGCCCAGTTTGATGAGGTAACGAATCGGTATACCTTCACAACCGTAGGTGATCATTATCAAGGCCAATATAAGATTTGGGCTGTTGATAAAGCGGGCAATATTTCGCTTGAGCGGACGTTCGAAATTAATATTGATAAAAACGTGCCAACTCTTGCGGAAGGGCAAGCAGTAACGATTGAAAAAATTAATGACGACAACTGGTCCAAAATTATTAATTTCTTTACTTTTGGAACGTTCCTTAATGAAGGACTCGAAGTTACAGTTAAGGTAAAGGATGATACTTCCGGAATTAAAGATATTCAATTGAAGACAAGTGACGAACAAGTGGTTCCAGAATTGGTACATGATAGTTTTATAAAAGCAGGCCTAACTGCACAAGCCACTTTCAGAATTGATGACGAGAGCTTCGAGGGAACACTTGCTGTCGAAGTGACAGATAGTGTTAACAATGCGAAAACCTATGATGTAAACAAGTCAAATTCAAATATTAATCCAGAAGGCAATGGATACTTCATGATTGACCGCAACGCACCTTCTGCCGAAATTAAAGTGATAGCTAAAGAAGGCGTTCACTCTTATCAGGATAAGTATTACAGCGGCGATATCACCTATGAGATTGCTGCTCAAGATACGGATTCTGGAGTCAATACGGTTATGATTAAGGTGAATGAGAAGGAAGTTGTTAACGAAGTATTTTCTACGGAAAAGCAAACTGATCCATTGTCTTATAAGATCAGCACAAATGATCCTGAAATGCCGGCCGAGGCAGATGGGTCTTACCTTTTATCTGAAGTGGTAAAGGATAACGCTGGAAATATTCAAGAAGCAGAAAGAGAAATTATTATTGATGAACAGGTACCGGTCCTAGCCAATGGAAAGGCTGTTCATTTTGAAGAAATCAATGATGGTCCTGTAGCAGGGTTTTTAAACTTTCTTACCTTTGGAACATTCTTTAATAAAGCGATAATGGTAACCGTTGAAGCAAAGGATCTTGTTTCTGGAATGAAGTCTGTTACTTTAGATGCGATCGCTTTAAACTCCAAGGATAAAGATATTGTTCCAGAGAAAATTTCAGAGGAATTCAGCGAGGATGGTTTAACGGCGAAAGCAGCATTCCGGCTCGATGTTGAGAATTTTGAAGGAAAGTTTGCAGTAGAAGTAACGGACAATGTTAACAATCGTAAATCTTATGAGGTTACAAAAGCCAATTCCAATATCCATCCTGAAGCTAATGGTGTGTTTATGGTTGACCGGAATGCACCGACGGCTGAGATTCTCGTAACTGCCCACGAAGGTGTATCCCTTTATAAAGAAGAATCCACCGGCCGCGATATTTACAGTGGCGATGTTATGTATGATTTCAATATTGAAGATATACAGTCTGGTGTTAACACCGTTGCGATTCTTGTGAACGGTAAGCTTTATAAAGAATATGATTTTAGCCAAGAGGCAGAGAAGCAAAATCGTCCGGTTATTGAACCAATTAATACAGAAGCCCTCTCAGAGCTTGGATTCCCAAGGGCAGAAGAAGGGTCCTACGATATTCAGTTAAAGGTAACGGATAATGCCAGAAATTCAATTGAACTTGGGAAGACCATCTTTATCGATGATTTGGACCCTGTTCTTGCAGATGGTGAAGCTGTTACGTTTGTGAAAAAAAATGAAAACCATTTTGCTAAGGCGTTAAATTTCCTCACCTTTGGAACCTTCTTCAATCAAGAAATTGAAGTGACCGTCCGGGTGAAGGATGATCTTTCCGGGATTAAAGCATTTTCGTTAAAGGCTGGTCAAAAAGATCAGGCAGATGCAGAGGTGGTTCCGCAATTAGTTGCAGGCAGCTTCCATAACGATGGTTTGACAGCTGAAGCTAAGTATACGATTGACGCCGAATATTTCAACGGAACATTAAGCGTGGAAGTGGAAGACAATGTTACCAACAAAAGTCCAAACCCATATATAATCTCTTCCGCAAATTCCAATATTACGGCAAAAGACAGCGGCATCGTAATGATTGAGAAAACTCTTCCTTCTTCTAAAATTGCAGTGGTTAAGGAAGAAGATGTTTCTTCTAACGGAGACAATCAATACAATGATGATGTAACGTTTGATTTTGATATAGAGGATACCGATTCTGGTGTTAATGCGGTTCGGATCTCTGTGAATGAAGTCGTGATTGATGAGTATTACTTCCATGAAAAGGAAGCGGCGGAACAACAACCATCTATCAATCCGATTCGGACGGATGATGAACGAGTGACCATTCAAGAAGATGGACAGTTCGATGTACTAGTCGAAGTTATTGACAATGCAGGAAATACTTCCAAGGCTGAAAAAACTATCTATATTGATAAAACAGCGCCAATCGTAACCGACTTTACTTTTTCAACCGAAGGCAAAGAAAGTCAGACGGCTGATGAAATGAATGAATCTGTTGAACTAACAGACTATGGTTTTTATTTTAAAAAGCCTGTTGAAGTGACCGTTACAGCAAAGGACCCTGTAGTTGTTAATGAATTTACCAGCAAAGTTAAATCAATGATTGTTTATTTAAAAGATCATGAGAATGGTAAGTACTATACAGTTACGGAAAAAGGTTCTTTAACTGAAATTACGGAGGCCGGGATTGGCAAGATCCAGCCGGTACCGACAACAAGTAATATTACCTTTACGATACCCGCGTCCTTCAAAGGACAGATTTTTGCAAGAGCGATTGATAACGTCAATAATTCTGGTGAATTTGTAACACCGGATGGCACCGTTATTGAAGATGAAAAGCAGCATGCGAAAGAATCACATATTACGTTTGAAAAAGCAAAAACGAAATACAAGGATAATAACGATGTAGAGCTTTATGCAGGTAACGTGAATGTAAATGTAACGGTTACCGATACGTATTCCGGTTTAGGCGAAATAGAGTGGTCCGTGTCAGCACCTTATGACACAACGAATAATCAGCAGGGCCGCCTGAAAATAAACAATGACAAGACGTTTGCAGAAGGCAGTCAGGTGGATGGCTGGAAGCAGACTAAGACCGATCATAATCTTGTGACGGAAATGACGAAAACTTTTACTGTTAACCATAACAGCAATAATATTGTGGTGAAGGTAAAAATGACTGACCGCGCAGGAAACACGACTGAAGAAAAGATTTACTTTAGTATCGATAAAACTGCTCCTGAAATCAAAGTAACGTATGATAACAACTCGGCGGATGCGGAAAATGCGGATTATTTTAAAGCTGACCGCACAGCGACGATTGTGATTACCGAGCGGAATTTTAAACCAAGTGATGTGGAATATCTCATTACGAATACAGATGGTGCGATTCCTGCGTTAGCGGGCTGGTCAACGGCTGCCAACTCGTCTGACCCGGACAAAACGACCCATACGGCAACCGTAAAATACACAGCGGATGGCGATTATACTTTTGACATCAGCTACAAGGATAATGCAGAGAACGCCGCGGCAGCCTTCCCGCAGCAGAAATTTACATTGGATAAAACCATTCCGGTCATCAATGTTGCTTATAACAACAATACAGCAGCAAACGGCAACTACTATAAAGCGAGCAGAACGGCAACGATCTCGATTACAGAGCATAATTTTGACACAAGCCGGATTACGGTGACAGGCACCGCAAGTGATAACGGAGCGCCTGCCAGCTTCCCGGGTGTGAGCGGCTGGTCTACCCGCGGCGATGTTCACACGGCCACCATTTCATATGGTACTGATGGAAAGTACAGCTTTGACATTGAGTTCACCGATATGGCTGGTAATGTTGCCGCCGATTACACAATGGACGAATTCATTGTTGACCAAACTGCGCCTGAGCTCGCAATTTCAGGGGTAGCGGATATGTCTGCCAACAACGGTGACGTGATTCCGGTTATAGCTTATTCGGATACGAATTTTAATAAAAATGCCGTTTCGATTAACTTAACGGGAGCCAACCGTGGACCGGTTAACCGAGTTGGCGGCTATAGTGATGCATCGAACGGCCAAGTGTATACGTTTAAAAACTTTGAAAAGACCAAAGTGAATGACGATCTTTATACGTTAACGGCAACGTTAACAGACTTTGCAGGAAATGTAACCACTGAAACGGTTCGCTTCTCTGTAAACCGTTTTGGTTCTGTCTATGTGTTTGATGAGAAATTGAAAGCTATTGACGGTAAATACGTTCAAAATGAAACAGATGTCATCGTTACGGAAACAAACGTTGACAGTTTGAAGCCTGAAACCATTAAAGTGAAGATGACCAAGAACGGTACTCCGTCTGACTTAGTGGAAGGAACGGATTATACCGTTACAGAAACAGGCGGTGCTGGTCAGTGGAGTCAGTACACGTATGTGGTAGGTAAAAAACAATTTACCGGAGACGGCCGCTACACCGTTGCGTTCTATTCAGAGGATGCCGCTGGAAACGTGAACGAAAACATCGATGAAACGAAGAAAGCGGAAATCAGTTTTGGAATCGACAAGACCGCCCCAGTCATTGTCCCGATTGACATCGAAAGCGGGGAACAATACCCAGTTGAGAATAAGTCGGTAACCGTTTCAATCAAGGATAATCTTGTTCTTGAGGGGGCAACTGTTTACTTGAATAATAAAGAAGTAGAGCACAAGGCGAACGGGGAAAACTACACCTTTGATATTGGCAGCTCGAACGAGAAACAGCATGTTAAAATAGTTGCCGTTGATGCAGCAGGTAACGAACTATCGAGAGAAGTAGAGGATTTTCTCGTATCGACTAACCCAATTGTGCGCTGGTATAACAATACACCATTGTTTGCCGGGTCACTTGGCGGAGTAGGCGGACTTGGGATTGCCGTTGCTGCCTACTTCATCTTCCGTAATCAAAGGAAGGCAGAAGTCGATGACAATCAAGCAGTAGGAGGTTAACATCATATGTTGGAAGAATCACAACTTATTGTCCCGCTCCTGATTGCGATCTTCGTTGTGAACTTGATTACGATGATACTCGTCATCGTTTCCATGAAAAAAAAGAGTGATGGGCAAGTAAAAAAGGCAGCCGCACAGGTAGCGGCTGCCAGCCAAACTAAGGTATCGGCGGTAACGGGAATCGTATTCTGCCGCAACTGTGGAAACCAATACGACTCCACCTTAAACAAATGTCCTAAATGTTAGGATAGGTTAGGTGGCTGTCCGCCTTTATCAAAGATGCCAGATTCATTTTTTGAATCTGGCATCTTTTTTATTATTTTATTAAGTCGTTAAATAGTCCTTCCAGGTCCTCGATGGTAGCCATACCGTTGGCGAATACGCGTCCATCTGGTTTTAAGGTAATTTCCATCCGGTTCGGAGTATTGGTTAGTTGATTCTTTAAGTGGAGGTAGCGGTCGGTAAAAAAATGATAGCGTTGATTGGATGAACCGCACCAGGGCCGGCTTAGGTCCCGGTTTTCTTTTTGAAACGGGCCGTCAATTAGAAGGTCTGTTACTTTTAATAAATCGTTCCAATCTTTACGATTGGCCTTTTGGATATGTTCGAGCACATATCCTGAAAAGGTCATGACCGACAACCCCTCT
Organism: Neobacillus sp. Marseille-Q6967; assembly: GCF_946151075.1. GTDB lineage: Bacteria > Bacillota > Bacilli > Bacillales > Cytobacillaceae > Neobacillus. The sequence goes on from NZ_CAMGZB010000001.1 coordinate 1,697,565, forward strand.
TCCTTTAAGCGGCCGCCTAATTCTGCTAGGGCCTCCGCCTGCTCAAAGGGCTCCCCTCCTAAAAACGTAATTCCTTCTACCTTTGGTCCTTTGAGGATTTTATCTACAAGTTCATCAACGGTTACATCGTATCCGCCCTTAGTGGACCATGTAAAAGGGACCGCACAACCTGGACAGCGGATTGGGCAGCCTTGAACTTGAAGACAAGCTCGTTCGCCCGGACCTTCAACCCGGGTGAAAGGAATAAATTGATGAATGCGGAGTTTCATTAAAAATCAACCATCCGTCCTGCCCATTGCTGCTTCGGCGAATCATTCTTGTGCGTGACGATGACTAATGGACGAATTTTCTCTACAATATGCGGTTTTAAGCTCAAAAGTTCAGCAAATTCTTCTAGAGAATGAAAGCTGCCTATATTTTCACGTTCTTTAATGGCTTTTTTGGCTAAAATCGGCCCGACACCTGGCAGCTCGGCTAATTCCTGTTCGGTAGCTTGATTGAGGTCCATTTTTGGACTTTCTTTTTGAATAGGGGTCGCTTCAACGATTCGGGATGCTGGAGCGATTTCCTGTTGTGGTTCTTTAGGATGATTTTGCTGGGCTGCGGGTTGTTGTTGTTGAACCTTAGGAGGAGCCTGGTTGTAGCGTACTCCATATTCAGCTTCAATCTGTCCTCGTAATTTCTGATCTTCCATTGGTTGTCTTAATTTGATCGCTTCTAAGCGATACAGGTATTCTTTGCGGATTCTGAACGCATGGATGATGGAGGTAATCGCTCCCCCAATCAGAGAATATCCAATCAAGTCCCATTGCCATTGATTCATATCATAGCGTTCGCCTATTGCCATAAGTAGAATAAATGGAATCGAATAGATTGCTCCATATATGGACCATTTTTTATGCTTTACTTTATAGCCAATAATGAAAAACGCAATCCAGTTAAAAATAATCGTAAAAGTAAAAAGGATCCACAGAGAATTTTTTACCTTCCAAACAGTCCCCTTGAATGTTGTTGTCATGGTATCTGTCCTTCCTATAAAAATCAATCATTCTACCTGATGTTGTCTGATTAAGCAGGAATGAATGAGGTAAAGTGATGTGAGGTTTTTAGGACCTCGGATGAATCAATCGTCCTTCTACTTGGGGCGGTCTCCATGGAGGACAAAACGGTGATAGAGTCCGTCCGAAATGTCCTTCATCCTGGTTATGAAGGACAAAATGGTGATAGAACTCGTCCGAAATGTCCTTCATCCTGGTTATGAAGGACAAAATGGTGATAGAATCTGTCCGAAATGTCCTTCATCCGGGTTATGAAGGACAAAATGGTGATAGAACCCGTCCGAAATGTCCTTCATCCGGGTTATGAAGGACAAAATGGTGATAGAACCCGTCCGAAATGTCCTTCATCCGGGTTATGAAGGACAAAATGGTGATAGAATTTGGCCAAAATGTCCTTCATCCTGGTTATGAAGGACAAACCGGTGATAGAATTTGGCCAAAATGTCCTTCATCCTGGTTATGAAGGACAAACCGGTGACTAGAACCCGTCCAAAATGTCCTTCATCCGGGTTATGAAGGACAAACCGGTGATAGAACCCGTCCAAAATGTCCTTCATCCTGGTTATGAAGGACAAAATGGTGATAGAACCCGTCCGAAATGTCCTTCATCAGTTTTCTTAAGGACAAAACCATAATAGAAAACGAGCTAATTGACCTTAATAGTCCTTCTAAAAGGACAAATCCCGGATTGCTCTCATCGCATGTGCCCTCATTATATTAACCTTGTATATTTAACGTAATCACTATCGAGTTATCTTCCAAAACTTCTTCATTTTCAATCGATAAATTTTTCTCGGCTGCTCTTGCTTTGAGCTTTTCATAAACCAACGCTTGAACATAACGTTTGTATTCATCATCCACGTCAGAAATGTACATGAAAATTTCATGCAGATTTGGAGGATTTTTCATTTCAACCGTAAAAGGAGCGTCCTCATTTTGGCGGAACGTTAGTTGCGTCCCTTGGACGATACAGGAAATATCTCCATTGGTCCCTTGAATAGGGTTGACCCCAAACTCTTTTAAAGTCCGTGTTAAGAGTGCACCGTCCCGAAAATTGGTGGGAAAAATTTGTACAGGTTCTTCCTCCATTTGATCCCAAGGATCCGGAAGTCCGGCTGTGAAGATCGTTCGCCCGGATTTTTGTTCAAGGTCGCTCATAAACTGCTGCAGGATAGGCTGAGAATCTGACTTAGCAAAGATGGCATGCCATTTTCCATCTATCCTCTCCCAAAAGAAGAACTGTTTTTCACCCGTTAGATGTGTCTTAAAATTTCCGCCCATTTTTTCAGCATCATATCCCGCTTTTTGTAAAGTCTGCACAAGATCCGATTCGTTTTTAATGTTTGTGGGTACCTTTACCTGCATAGAGTCTGCCCAGTCACCAAATTTGTCCTTTCCCATTACAACGCGAAGGGTGAGGGCCAGGGGAATTAGAGCTAACGAAACTGACATTCTATCTTTCCTCCTTTGCGTTTAATTGGATCGAGTTTGTTTCTATTTCTTCCAGAAGGTTTTCTTCTGGTTCGTAATAATCCGAGGTATATTCTGAGTCAACTGTTTCCGCGTCTAACAATTCTTCCAAGAGTGAAATATAATCGGTACACTTTTTACCTTTTACCCCGAGAACTTCTGCCTGAATTTGCCCATCTTGAAAAATCTGTATTCGTAATTTTTTTGACATCATTTTCTCCTTCCATTTTTAAAAAATGGGTTCTGTTAAATTGGGCTGTTGATTTCTGCTCCAATCAACATCGCTGCAAAATCAACAATGGCCTTTAACATAGCCAAAAAGTAAAATGGTTCGGCTCCATCCGTTATTCTAATTAAAAATCTACTGCTCTTCCGCCGCGTGCTAAACGGATGTCCTCTTCCTTAGGGGGAGCCTCTTTCTTGAGGTTTACAAGCTCATTCTTATATTCCGCCCGGTCTTCTTTCGGGGTCGCAGCAACCGCCCGAACATTGGCCCATTCTCGAATCGAATGGATTTGCTCTGCCTGGGTAATCGAAAGCGGTACGGTGTTCCGAATCGCTTTTTCAAAATCGCTGAATTCAATACTCCGATCCTCTGAAAACGCCTCGAACAATGCTGAAATCACTACTTGTTCCACTTCGGCACCGACATATCCTTCAGTTAGTTCTGATAGCGCTTCTAAAACGGAATCCGTAATTTCAAAATTTCCTTTTACATCGGGGTCTGTTAATCGTTTTTGAATATGTACGCGGAAAATATCCATCCGTTCTTTCACGGTCGGCAGGTCGACAAAAAAGATTTCGTCAAAACGCCCCTTACGCAGCAATTCCGCAGGAAGGGAGTGAATGTTATTGGCCGTTGCTACGACGAAAACGGGTTTCGTCTTTTCCTGCATCCAGGTTAAAAAGGTACCAAAAATTCGGCTGGAAGTTCCGCTGTCACCGCTGGAGGATAGGCCACTGAAGCCTTTTTCAATTTCATCAATCCAAAGAATCGAAGGAGAGATGGCTTCCACTGTTTGAATAGCTTTTCGCATATTCTCCTCACTGCTGCCCACAAGCCCGCTGAAGATTTTTCCCATATCGAGGCGCAGCAGAGGAAGCTGCCACATCGCACTGATTGATTTTGCAATTAAGCTTTTTCCACAGCCGGGAACGCCCGTAATCAAAACCCCTTTGGGTGCAGGTAACCCATACTTCTGGGCAGAATCAAGCCACGATTTATTTCGCTTTTTTAACCACCGTTTGAGATTTTCGAGTCCGCCGACATCCTCCATTTTCAAGTCACTCTTAATAAATTCGAGAATACCGGATTTCTTGATGATCTGGCGTTTTTCTTCTATTATGACCTCGACATCGTTAACATCTAACCGGCCGTCCTCGACCATCGCACGGGCAAAGGCATTTTCTGCTTCATGCAGTGTTAAGCCTAGAGCGGCCTTTGCAAGCCGTTCCTTTTCTTCGGGCTCAAGATCAATCACAATCCGGCCGCCTCTTTGGTTGGCATAAATCATTTCATCTAAGACGTACTTGATTTCGGAAAAAGAAGGGAGGTCAAAATCGACAATGGTAACATCTTTTTGCAGATCATCCGGCAATACGAGGCTCGGGCTGACAAAAATTACATTTTTAGGGCTAGGGCTTTGCTTTAATAATGGTAAGAGATCGCGGACTTTTCTGATGAGTTGATTATCCGCCTGCCGTCCGTTAACACCAAAATACACATGAAAATCTTTAAGAATAAAGATCGCCGGCTCATTAAACTTTTCAATGAACTCAAGGGCTTTTAAAGGAGTCTTTGTTTCTTCTTTGCCTTTTTGCCCGTCCTCGGTCAAGCCCTTCGTGACACTCCAAGTAAAAACTTTACGAGTCGTTTTTATAAGTCTTTCATCCGTGACAACAGAACGAATCACAGATACCGCACGTTCTTCTTCCCAAGTGGAAATATATAAAAAGGGGAAACGCGCTTTTAAAAGATTAGATATCAAAATTTTAAAATCAGATTGTCCCTGCATTCCTATAAAACTCCTTTTTCTAATACTTATAACCAATATCTACCTATATTTTATACTATTAATACAGTAAAAAACAGGGAGACTGTCACGACTCCGATTTTGACGGATAAAAAAGAAACCCTGCAATTTGCAGGGTTTTGATTGTTATATTTGATTCGCAAGAATGGTAACAATAGAACTTAGAATAATCGTTCCAAGGATGACTGAGATGTACATTAGTTTATTCTTTATTTTTTTTCTGCGCATTACTTCTTCCGGGGTTAACCATAAATCATTTGCCATAAAACTTGCTCCTTATGAGAGGATAATCTTGCTGCGATTTTTAATGAAACAAGAAATTTAGTATTTTACTAAAAATATATTATAGACCTAAAGAATAAAAAGCAATATCTATTTTGCTAAAAAAAGGTGCCTGTCACCACTCGTGGACAAATTGACGTTTTGTCCGTGTGGAGTGGACAGTTTGTGTTGGGTCGGATACTTAGTGTGTGGCTGCTATTGCAAAAAAGTTTGCTATATATAACAATAGAATCAGTGATAATTTTTTAAGATTAAAATTTTAATAGCAGGAGATCGATATGGGAAAAACAACAGTCGAACAAAATGCGAAGATGTATGTGGTTGAGAATAAGCTGACACATCCGGAGGCCATCAATGAACGTGAGTTACATGCGATTACAGGGGATTCAATAGGAAGCCTCCTGCCCGTTACGACAGAAAAAAGCAAAAAAGGTATTATAATAAAAGGATCTATCGAAGGTATGATGTCTTTGCAATCTTATTTCAGTGGTCTTATGACGAAGAAGATGTTTTTGAATGTCATTCTTCAAATGATTGCTGTTGTAAAGGAATGCGAAGAGAATTTGTTGAATGTAAACAATCTCATGTTGGATTGGGAATACATTTTTCTTGATCCCCGGACCAAAAAAATAAAATGCATCCTCTGGCCGATTGTTAACAATCAGAAAGCCATCCCGGTGGAGGAGTTTTTTCAAGAAATGCCGTTTCGTGTTGTTTTTACGAAACACGAAAACCACGATTATATTACTCAATACTTACGTTATTTTAAGAACAATGAGGATTTTTCCATTAATGATTTTGAAAAAATGATCGTCGAAATAATGGGAAAAAAAGCAGAAATCAACTCTGACTCTACCAATAATTCCAAGGTCTGTTCCATGTGCAGAAAGGTTTCAGAGGAAAGTGCAAAGTATTGCGCAAACTGCGGAAACCCCTTAAATCAGGCCGCAAGGGAAGTCTTGGGTATTTCGGAAGTAATAGGAATAAACGATAGTCTTGAATTCTTACCAAGAGAAGTCTTAAACATTTCAGAAGTGCTAGGATTAGAAGATACACACACTTTTAGAGAAGCGACCCTATCAGGATCTGATGTCATGGGCGGTACCACGGTACTTGGAGTCGATGTTTTGGAAAAAACGGCTTTCCCCTATTTGATTCGAGAAAAAACACAGGAAACAATCAGTGTTAACAAGCCTTTTTATCGGATTGGGAAGGATAGCAGCGATTGTGATTATTTGATTTCCAATAATAATGCGATCAGCCGAAATCATGTGGATATTATCACTAGAAACCGCCGTTACTATATTATAGACCATCACTCGACCAATAAAACGTATGTAGATGACCGAGTTATTCCCGGTGAAAAAGAGGTTGAGATATTCTCGGGAACAAGAATAAAACTTGCCAATGAAGATTTTGTATTTTACCAATAGAAGGAAGTTCTGAAACGGAAGTATTGTACTTTCAAGAAAAAGCTGACCCAAAAGAGTCGTCATTCAACGACCTTTTGGGTCAGCCTCTTTTACAAAAACTTAGGCGGTGACAGGCACCCTATATCCCCACCAACTCTACGGCAGCTGTTACTGGTGGTTTTACTTTTTCTGGTATTGCAACGGAGTATGGTTTGCCTGCGGTGCTCTCCTTGAATTCCTCCCTCGCTTTTATAATGATTTCTTGGTTGGTCAGCAGGTCGTAAAGGGACAAGGCCATTGATTTTGCGGCCAGCTGCATTCCTTTCATGCCGATGGAGGAACCGTATGCGGCTGTTGCCTGCCAGGAGTGCGCTTGCACTCCGACTGGTGCACAGGTGGTATATACTTGACCAACTGGGGTAATCCAGCTGACATCACCCACGTCAGTTGATCCGCCCATCGTTACACCTTTCATGTGCTTATGATATTCGATGCCGGTTGGGAGCAGGTCCTCGGTCGGAACACCAAAGCGTCGTTTTGACATCGCTACAATGGCAGGGTCAACTGTGGCTACTAATTCACCAGCAAACTTTTCCTCTTCCTCCGTAAATACCAGTTCATCGGCCAATTTCAGATTTTCGTACATAACATCATTTAAGGTGTCATTTGGAAGGGTCTCATAGCAAAAAGCTAACATTTCGGAGTCTACTTGTGTCTCGGTCATTAAAGCAGCCCCATGTGCAATCTTTTTAATTCTTACTAACATTTCATCCACCTGCTCTTTAGTTGAGGCCCGTAAATAGTACCACACACTTGCCTTATCTGGAACGACGTTAGGGGCTAATCCGCCATTTGTGATGACATAATGGATCCGCAAGCCATCCAGCATATGTTCTCTCATATAGTTCGCGCCGACATTCATTAATTCAACGGCATCCAGTGCACTTCTACCAGCGTGGGGGGCACCGCCGGCATGAGCGGTAATTCCACGAAAATGAAATTTAATCGACACCATCGCTTGTGCACTCATATTCGCGACCACATTGGAGGTGCCAGGATGCCACGTCAACGCACAATCTAAATCATCAAACACACCTTCCCGCGCCATAAACGTTTTACCAGACAACACCTCCTCGGCTGGGCAGCCATAATAGCGGATTGTACCCGACATGTTTTCCACCAGCATCACTTCCTTCAACGCCATCACCGCTTCAACACCCGCGGTCCCCAATAAATTATGACCGCAGCCATGTCCAGGCCCATCCGGAACAATCTCATCGCGCTTGGCACTAATCGTTTGAGAAAGACCCGGCAAGGCATCAAACTCTCCTAAAATCCCAATCACCGGCTGACCAGACCCAAACTCCGCCACAAACGCAGTCGGCACTCCGCCAATATTCTGCTTAATTTTAAAACCTGCATCCTTCAACGTTTCCATTTGCAGCTGAGCCGCAAACTCCTCCTCATAAGCAATCTGCGGATTCTCCCAAATCCTCTGCGCCATATTCGTAAAAATACCCTCGTTTTCATTAATCCAACCCAAAATTGTTTGTTTACTCATTCTTTTCCTCCTCCTCTTTTTTGAAAAATGAACCTAACAAACTTACTTAGAACAAAGACCTCATGAACAAAGCAATCTTTTATCCGAAGAGGCCTGCATGCTTCTTACGCACCCGCCTTTCTTAATTTGAATTTTTCCATATAATAGCAGATAGCAACGGTTAGGATGATACATAACAGCCCTTTTAAGAAGAGGGGAATCGGCACTAGATTAATAGCTAATCCAACTGCTAACGCAATAACCCCGTAAATTGGTTTCTTGATGGCAAATTGGGCTAATATCCCTCCGAAAATCGCAGGAATGATAAAGGGGAATACTTTCTGAACAGATTCTGGGATGACAGAAAGAAGATAAGATCCTGAAAAGATAATGATGAATAAAATTGTCATGTTGGTTAAAGAGGCAGCTGCGATCGCTAGTGCAGCGGTAATTTCACCTTTCTTTGTTCCGGGTTGGACACCAAGGTAGTTTTGGGCAGCCGCGGCAACGGGAAGGCACATATTGGAGATATTTCCTGTTAGGAACGCCTGATAGGTTCCAGAGATTCCGAGAGTTGGATAATAGGAAATCGGCTCAATGATCCATGCCTTTCCAATCATTGCCGCGTAAGTGAGATACCCGGCAATAATCGGACTCCAGCCAGGATGAAATCCAAGAACAAACGATAGATAGAGAGGGAAAGCCATGGTGAGTGCAAGTACTGTCCAAATGGTCAACCGCCCCCAAAAATGGGACTTTTGATGAAAGGTGTTCATTTCATAATTTCCGGTAAGCTCTATTTTCTTATCGACTAATACACTTTCGCTCATTGCCATAGGTATCATCTCCTCTTATTTAGACTACAAAGTAACAAACCGTCAGGCTTATGATAATGGCAAATCCTAATGACCATTCATTCAGCCAATTCAAGGATTTTTTCTTGTTAGCAATCAGAGTCAGGATGATCATCGTGCCTGCAGCTGCAATCGCTACAATGGCATTGGTATACCCTTTTAACAGCTCGGCACTTACTAGATTTCCGAAGGCACCAAGCATTGCAGCGGTTGCGACAATCATCATGATTGGCACTGAGTTGTTTTTTGTCTTTTCGGTAATCTTTTTCTCCATTTTTTCTAGTGATTTGGTAAAAAGGGCAACAACTATCAGCCAGCCTGCTCCTCCGAGACACAATACCCAGGCAACGGTGGTAAAAGCCTGTTCACTAAAGCTTTCTGATCCTAGTTCTGTTCCAAAGGTAGTAGCAGCAATAGTAGCCCCCATGGATTCGGTAGCGGCAGAACCGATAATGCCAATTCGCATTAACACGAGAGGGTCCCCCAATAAGGCGATCAGGGAAATCGCGACAATGATGATTCCCAATGAAGGGCCGATTGCATTGATTACCCCGATCTTTAGTGCACTTTTCACCTCCTTATTGCTCATTCCGACACTGGAGCTGGTCTTTTTTGCTAACCTAATAAAAGTAAATCCTTGAAAAATGACAGTTCCCACAATTAATAGTGAAAAAATCCATACGACCGGGCTGTTAGCTAATAACATCGTTTTGTCCATCCTTAACCCTCCTTAGCAGTTTTGGGCTTCCAGCTAGTGATTATGTTTCACCTCCTTTAAAGCTAGTTTCTATAAAAAGTTGATAGCTGGAGCTTCTTTGAATGCAAATTCAATTGTATGAATAATCAATCAATATATCTATGAATTATATTAAAAAATATATAAAACCTGATATCAAGGACTGTGTTAGATTAATGGACACGGTTTTTTCGAAACGCGAAATAAAGAAAGGGCTTACATTACAACGTTTTTCAAGTGAGACAGGAGAAAAGTTATGTATGTACCTAGTTCAAAAGTATGGGGTAGAATTTTACTGGAATAGTAAATGAAAGCCTTTTACTAGGATTCTTTTTCACTCCAATGGTAAAAAAAGATATTTTTTGAATATTTCATTTATAATAGAGTTTAGATTAATAGATTATTGGATCTTTATATAAGGTTTGGCAACTAAGGAGGTATTTCTGTGGATGGTCAATCGTTAAGTCAGGCACTGGTAAAACTGTCGGGGGATGATTTGCGGCTTGTTTATGCTTTGTTATGTAAAACGAATATTTTAAACCTGATTACGACCAAAACGAAGGATCTTCTGTCTTCGAAAGAATCGAATCATTTTTCAAAGCATTTAGAGGAGGAAGCGCGTAAGCTGCGGGGGAAAACAGATGAAGAACTTCGTTTGCTGCTCTTCTTAGAATTAACGAAAATTGCAAAGTTAAAGGGCGACCGATACGATACGCCAAAGGAGATTGTCGATAAGTGCCAGGAGATTGTGGACTGGGCTTTCCTTCAGTTTCAGAAAAAGCATAAAGACTTCCAACCGTATTACCAGAAGAATGAGTTTACGAAGTTAGAGGCTATGATTAACTGGCAAATGAATCAAATTTTTAAAGAAATGGACTTAAAACTCCGGAAGCTTACCCAAAAAGAACAGGATGATTTTGCCGCGAAAGTGATGCTGTATGTTAACAGTCTGCCACGGGATCAGAAGGAAAAAATTAAGGAGAAGCTAGGGGTTCAGGAGCTTACCGACACCGTTGTAAAACGGGTGATTACCCAAAGTGGTGCAAGTTTTTTGTTTGCGACGATTGTAGAAGCAAGCGGGTTTGCTTTTTATACGACGGCAACAAGTGCGCTTGCGGGATTTTCGGGATTGATTGGCGTTACTTTGCCATTTGGCGCTTACACTGGGCTTGGTTCCATGATCGCCTTCTTAGCAAATCCATTGATTATGCTGCCGCTCCTTTTAGGCGGAGGGGTATTGATGGTAAATCACCAAAACAAATCGCTTCGAAAGCGGCTCGTTCCCATCGTGTTAATGCAAATTACCTTGCCGTATTATACCGATCCGGTGCTCGGACATTACGACTTAGATCTCATTACGAATGAATGGATACCCCGTATGAAAGAGTACGAGCAGCTCCAACAGGAATTACAAACAACGGAAGAGGAGCAAAAGATTCTTCAAGAAAAAATCCGCTTTTTGAATGCAAAGCTGCAGACAAAAGATATGGAAAAAAAGAAACGTGAAAGTGCCATATCAACCTTAAAAGGGAACATCAAGGTTCAGTTAATCAATGATAAAGGGCGTCCAAATTTTGATCGATTAACCGATGATCTCGACATGTACAGAAAAGAAATTATCCTGATTGAACGAAAAATGGTCAACGAGAAAAATGCCGCAACAGGACTTTGGGGCTCGATTAAAACTTCGCTAAAGACAAGCAGTTATCAATCAGAGATTACTGAACTGAGAAAGAAAATCGACTCGATCTACGATGATATGGTTAAAAAAGTCGTCCTTGGCAGGGTAACATACGCGCAGGATTATGTGAGACAGATGGGGGAGCTGCAGTGGGAAGTCAATGAACTGCACGAAGAAATTACCTCGTTAAAAATTCATCTGGATAAACAGAACAAAGAGCTCACGAATTTGAAAACTACGGCTCAGACAACGCGTGCGAAAATGAAGGAAAAAGAGTCGGAAACGTATGGCTTAGAACATGCGGCATTAGAAGCCGAAAGTTTAGTTTAATGGGGGACAAGGCTGAAGTGCCGAAAAGTTGTGATAAAAATGGAAAAAATACACCAAATTAGTAACGAGTGACATTTAAATTTCGTTAGTAGATTGGTGTGTTGGGACGAATGGAAGTTAAATATTTAACGATCGAATTAATCATTGGGTTTTTTACAATTTTTTTTATTATTAATATCGTAGGAAGAAAACTAATTAATCAAATTACGCCGTTTACGTTTATTTCATCGATTGTATTAAGTGAAATTTTAGGAAACGCCCTTTATGATGAAAAAATTGGCGCTTTTAAAATTATCTACGCGATGGCTTTATGGGGCGGGTTGTTGTTTATTGTAGAGTATCTTGGGAGGAAATCGCTTCTTTTTAGAGGAGTTTTCCAAGGAAAGCCTTCAGCGCTCATTCGAAATGGTGTTGTCGATCAGGATGAGCTAAAACGATGCAGGATGAATTTGAACCAGCTTCAAAGTCTGCTCCGCCAAAGCGAGACTTTTTCGATTCGTGAAGTTTCCTATTGCTATTTAGAACCGAATGGGTCGATAAGTATCCTAAAAAAATCCAAATATCAAAAAACAACCCAAGAAGACTTTAATCTTCCGAGTAAATCCGTCCATGTTCCCGTGACGGTCATTCGGGACGGGAAGGTGCTAAAGGATGAATTAACTGATTTAGGTTATGACCAAACTTGGCTGGATCAGCAGCTGTTCACCCATAATATCACCCATTATCGGGAGGTGTTGATAGCTGAATGGCAGGAAGGGGATGGCCTATTCGTACAGCGGTATGCACACATTCACCCATAAACAATTTCCGGATGCTATATTAATTAACTCACCGAAAGAGGTGAGTTTTTATTTGTATTTAACCCTGAATGACCCCTTATCTGGTAGCTTAGAGAGGTATTTGCAGGAAAATAAAAGCCTTACCTAATTGATTCGATACTGAAATAAAGATACACTGTTCTATATGGTTTTTAGAGCAGGTGCAAGGATGAATAATAGACAAAAGGAATTACTAAGAAGATTGCTCGTTCATGAGGAAGGGGCATTGCAAATAAAGGATTTGTCCGAGGAACTGGATTGTGCGGAGAAAACGGTGAGAAATGATTTGGACCGGCTGGAGGAGTTTCTCCAGGACTATCCCGGTGCTATTTTAATTCGTAAGCCTGGTTTCGGCATTTCGATCAACATTAGTGATGAAACCCGGGCAGATATTTTTCGAACTTTGCTATCGAGTGAGCCGAAAACAACGGAAGAACGGCTGATTGAAATGGCCTTTCAGTTGCTGACCAGTGACAAGGCGATTACGCTGCAGTCATGGGCTGATCGTTATTATGTCCAAAAAGCGGCGATTAAAAAAGACATTGAGATGATTGCAGACTGGGTTCAGGGCTTTGATCTCGAACTTGTCTCCAAGCAGCGGCTTGGAAATGTGATTCAAGGGTCAGAATTGAAAAAACGGAATGCCTTGGCACATTTATCTGAATTGATTTCCACCTTTTCAAAGGAGAAAAATGTGGTGTTGGATTTATTTTTACCCTATGAAATTATCACAGTGAGGAAAGCGCTTGAGGAGATGCAGGACAAGTTTTCGATTGCGTTTACGGATGAAGCGCTGGAGAATCTGCTTGTTCATGCATTGATCATGGTCAAACGGACACGGCAAAAGGCGCCGGTTTATGTACACGAATCTGAAAAAGAAACAACCTCGAAACGGATGGAATATCAATTTACCAGTTGGTTTTTTGAACAACTGGCATCAGCTTTTCGGCTGACATTTCCTGAAGTAGAGCGGGTTTATTTTACCTGGCACCTGATTAGCAGTAAGCGTATGGAAGAGGATTCGGAGCAGGTGCTGCAATATGATGAAGAGACTAGAGCGGCGCTACTAGTTCTCATTAACAAGATGGAGAAACTGACATTCTTTCCGTTTCAAGGGGATGACATTTTATCAAACGGACTTGCGGTTCATATGCATTCTGTCATCCATCGCATTCGTTTTGGATTTCCGATTAAAAACCCGCTGCTTTCAAATATCAAGAAAATGTATCCTTACATGTTCAGTATGGTGATGCTGGCGCTGGAAGAAATCAGCTTTACGTTAAAAATCGACATTCCTGAAGATGAGGCGGCGTACATTGTTCTTCATTTTCAAGCCGCGATTGAACGGCTGAAACGGAAGAAGAATGTAGAGAAGAAAAAGGCGTTGATAGTCTGTCATATGGGAATTGGTATGTCCCATTTGCTGGAGGCCAAAATTGAACAACAGTATGATGATATTGATATTTTAGCCTGCGTCGGGAGAGCAGAGCTTTCGGATAATATCACTCTGCACCAGCCTGATTTTATTATTTCGACTGTTCCGCTTGAAAGAATAAAGACGGAGCACCTCGTTATTTCACCCCTTTTCGGACAGGAGGATAAGAAAAAGTTAAGTCAGTTTGTGGACAGGCTGAAAAGGAAAAGCCATAGAGTTGGGGTGAAAAATGCTTTATCTCCATTTTTGTCAGAAGAGCTGATGTTTTTTGATGTTTTGAAAGACCATCGCTATCAACTTGTTGAAATGCTGGCCACCACTCTTTTTGAAAAAGGATATGTGAAGAAAGAGTTTATCCATAGTGCGGTCAATCGGGAGCGGAAATCAGCCACTGCGATTGGCGGGGGAATCGCGATTCCGCACGGGGATCCTTCGCTGATCCAGAAATCGGTTGTCGCCACCGCGATCTTGAAAGAGAGGATGCTTTGGGGCAATGAAAGAGTTTCCCTTGTTTTTATGCTCGCAATCTCAAAGGAAGATCAAGGGGAAATCCGGGGGATTATCGGAAAAATAGCTTCATTGAGTGAGGCGCCGCTCTTGGTTCATGGGCTGACAGGCGCAAAGGATTATAAGGATTTTATACGGCTTTTGGAAGAGAATCATCAGGAAAAGAGTGAACGCTGACGTTCGCTCTTTTTTGCTTTTGGCTGTGTTAAACTTGCCTGTTGATTTGCGCTCCAGGCACTTCGCTTTCCGCGGGCGGTTCGGGGAGCCTCCTCGGCGCTTTAGCGCCTGCGGGGTCTCCCCTGTCCCGTACTCCCGCAGGAGTCTCGCGCCTTCCGCTCCAATCAACATGCTTCTTAAACATAGCCTAAATAAAAATTTTTTTACCAGAGGTTCTGGTAAAAATAAAAAAAAATAACGGGACAAGCTGGGTTTATTATATAGGTAAGCGGTTACTTCATTATTTTTACCATAGGAGGAAACTAAATGGGTAAGATATTAGCTGTTACAGCGTGTCCAGTTGGAATTGCCCACACGTATATGGCTGCTGAAAATCTTCAAAAAGCAGGCCATGCGCTGGGCGTCGAAATAAAAGTTGAAACACAAGGTTCAATCGGTGTTGAAAATGCGTTAACCGATCAGGATATTGCCGAAGCCGATGGGATTATTATTGCGGCGGACAAAGAGGTTCCGAAAGACCGTTTTGCCGGTAAAAGAGTGATCGTTACCGGTGTTCAAGACGGGATCCGCAAGCCGGAAGAACTGATCAAGCAGATCCAAAATGGAGATGCTCCTGTTTATAAGCCGGAATTAGCTTCTGGTACAGCGGCAAATAAGGCTGTCCGAAAAGAAAATCCTATTTACAAGCATTTGATGAATGGTGTATCGTACATGGTTCCATTCATTGTCGTCGGGGGATTATTAATTGCGATTGCGTTAACACTCGGAGGCGCGCAGACACCCGGAGGAATTGTCATTCCTGAAGACTCTATTTGGAAACAGGTCGAAAAACTGGGCGGTACCGCTTTTATGTTCATGGTGCCAATCTTAGCTGGTTTCATTGCCGTCAGTATTGCTGACCGTCCGGGGCTTGTCCCAGGGATGATTGGCGGTTATATTGCAGCCAATGGGAGTTTTTATGGCAGTGAAGCTGGTGCAGGTTTTATCGGCGGGATTATTGCCGGTTTCTTAGCTGGTTATGTTGCCTTGGCCATTAAGAAATTGAAAGTGCCAAAGGCTGTTCAGCCAGTTATGCCGATTATTTTTATTCCGATTTTATCATCCGTTATAGTTGGGTTATTGTTCATTTTCGTCATCGGTGCTCCGGTTGCCCAAGTGTTTGAAAGTTTAACAGGCTGGTTAGCGGGAATGCAGGGCGGAAGCTCCATTGTATTAGCCTTGATTCTTGGTGCGATGATTGCAATTGACATGGGGGGCCCATTCAACAAAGTTGCCTTCTTATTCGGATCAGCGATGATTGCCGAAGGAAATTATGAAATTATGGGACCGATTGCGGTGGCGATTTGTATTCCGCCAATCGGACTTGGACTTGCTACTTTTATCAACAAACGCAAATTCAGTCAAACGGAACGAGATGCCGGAAAGGCTTCGTTTACGATGGGATTATTCGGGATTACAGAGGGGGCGATTCCTTTCGCGGCCCAGGACCCGCTGCGCGTCATTCCAAGTATCGTGGTCGGTTCTATGGTCGGTTCAGTTATCGCCATGCTGACAAATGTTGGTGACAGAGTCGCTCACGGCGGCCCAATCGTTGCAGTATTAGGGGCAGTAGATAATGTCGTCATGTTTTTTGTGGCCGCCATTATTGGTGCAGTTGTGACGGCGTTTATGGTTATTGCTTTGAAAAAGAATGTTGAAGCTGCACCAATAGCAACTGGTGTTGGAAAAATTTCAGTCGCTCCTGTTGAGCCTTTGCGTGAAAAAACGGTAGAGAAGGCAGCACCTAGCTCTGAAATTAAAAAATTAACAGATATTACAGGTGTTGATTTAATTGAAACTGAGTTAACAGGAATTACTCGTGATGATGTCATTGATGAGTTAATTTCGAAGTTTGATCAAAATGGTATTTTAAGCTCTAAGGCGGATTTCAAGCAGGCGATTTTAAATCGTGAAGCGGAGAGTTCCACTGGGCTTGGGATGACTATCGCCATTCCGCATGGTAAATCTAATGCGGTGAAACGCCCGGCGGTCGCTTTTGGAATTAAACGTGACGGAGTAGATTGGAAAAGTTTAGACGGTACCGACGCCAAGCTGATTTTTATGATCGCGGTTCCGGAAAAAGCAGCAGGAGATGCTCATCTGAAGATATTACAAATGCTTTCACGAAAATTAATGGATGAAAGCTTTAGAGAAGAATTGTTAAACGTTACCTCTAAAGAAGAAGCTTATAAGCTACTGGACAAGATACAATAAAAAAGAAGGGATGGCTCTCCAATAGGAGGACCATCCCTTTTGTTGTATCTTGTTATTCATTTTTGGCCATACTACTTTATAGATTTTGCACCTAAATAACGCGGCTTCCAGTAAACGTTGTTCATATCGGAAATCGTAACGCCAGTCGATGAACCCGCATGAAGGAATTTGTTGTCCCCAAGGTAAATTCCAGCATGGGATGCACCCGGTGCATAGGTTGTGAAGAAGACAAGGTCGCCTTTTTGCGGTGCAGCCACAGGTGTTCCAGCCTCCCAAATCGTTGCTACCGTTCTAGGAATCGTGATCCCTTGTGTATTAAATACATATTTTAAGAAGCCAGAGCAATCAAAGCCTGCTGGTGTGTTACCGCCCCAAACATATGGGACTCCCATATACTTCTTTCCTTCAGCAATTAATGCGTCGGCATTAAAAGTCGGTTGTGGAGCTGGTGCAGGAGCAGGAGTAGGAGCAGGCGCAACTGAGTCTCCCGTCAATTGAAGCACTTGGCCGACATAAATGCTGTCACTTGTTAAGTTGTTGTATGACTTTAATTGAGTGACCGTTAAACCATTGTTTGTTGCAATTCTCCAAAGTGAGTCACCTGATTGAACCGTGTAGGTTTTAGCTGTTGTTGGTGCCGGAGCAGGAGCTGGTGCTGATCCAGCGGCAGGAACCTTTAAGACTTGTCCAATTCGAATTAAATCAGAAGTTAAGTTGTTTAATGTCTTTAACTCCGTTACGGTTGTGTTGTGATTTTTTGCAATTAACGATAAAGAGTCACCAGATTTCACGGTATATGTTGCCGATTGTGTTTCATGTGAGTGTGGAGCAAGTAAGGATAATTCTTGACCAACATAAATGGTTGATGAAGACAGGTTGTTGTATTGCATTAACTCTTGTGTGGAAAGTTTGTTGTTGTAGGAAATTTTCCAGAGTGTGTCTCCAGATTGGACTTTATAAGATAACTCATGTGCATCTGCTTTTGTGGAAAATCCTGCAGCCGCCATGATTCCTAATGCTAAAGAGGTTGTTATGATTTTTTTCAATAAAAACACACTCCTAATAGTAGATTTTGTTTATGAATATTGGTGTGCGTGTCTTAACGAGATTCATCATAACTTGAATCGGAGTTTAATAGAACCCGAACATATTGGAAATATTCCATAATTCTTCCATTCTCTTAAAAAAGAAACCCCGCCAAAATGGCAGGGTTAATAGGCAAATATACTAGTTTCGAGGTCGGCTGCTGCACTCTCGGTAGAAAAGTAAATTCTTGGAACTCGTTTTCCAATTAAACACACAACCTCATAGTTAATCGTCCCCATAATCGCTGCGACTTCATCAATTGAACCATTTTCTCCAAAAATCACGACTTCATCACCCTGCTGGCAGGCAGTTACATTTGTTACATCAATCATAGTTTGGTCCATGCAGACTCGGCCCACAACCGAGGCCTTTTGCCCGTGTACTAAAAATTCCCCCTGATTGGAAAGAAGTCTTGAGAGCCCGTCAGCATAACCAATTGGCAGTGTCGCAATGATACTATCGCTAGATGGTGCATACGTGCGGCCGTAGCTGATGGATTGAGACGCTGGCACCTTTTTTAGATAAGCTATTTTCGTTTTCAGTGTCATGGCCTGTTGCAGTGAAATAGGGTGTGACTTTAATGATTCATCCGGATAAAGTCCATATAAGCCAATGCCAACCCGAACCATATCTAAATGCATCTCTGGAAAATTCATCGTACCTGCACTATTACAGCAATGCTTTAAAGGGACAGGTACTTTATGCTGTTCCAAATAAGAGATAACCATTTGGAATTTCTCATATTGTTCGTAAGTATAAGACTTGTCCACACTATCGGCATGAGCAAAATGGGTGAACAATCCTTTAAGTGTGACATGAGGTGTAGCGGCTGTTTTTTTTGCAAAGAAAAGGGCTTCTTCCTTTGTTTGGACCCCTATTCTAGTCATTCCGGTGTCGATTTTTAGATGAACTCTCACCAAGGTTTCCAGCTGTTCCGCTTGAAAAATTACTTCGTCAAGTACATCTTCGCTAAAAACGGTTATGTCAACGTTTACGAGAATGGCCTGCCTAATTGATCGAGCAGGAGTGTATCCCAGTACTAAAATGGGCTCGATGATGCCGGCTTCCCGGAGCTCGATCGCTTCATCGAGTATCGCAACAGCTAGGTAATCGGCGCCAGCTTCAAGAGCAGCTTTTGCCACCGGCACCGCGCCATGGCCGTAACCATCCGCCTTTACCACCGCCATCAATTTGACCTCTTCGCCAATATAATTTTTGTATTGCCGGGTGTTATGTTTGATCTTTTCTAACGAAACTTCCACCCACGTATCCCGATAACTTTGCTGATTCACAAACATCCCCCCGATTCGTTGAAAAATTACTTATTTTTGTTGTTTTCGTCTCCTAATTGTTGATATAGCAGATTTTTTGTTGGTATAACATTCTTTGTTAGTAGATATGTAGAAGTTTACCTCAAACATGTAGAAGTTGTCCCCAGTTACGTAGAAGTACCCAAAAAACATGTAGAGTTATCCTCGATTACGTAGAAGTTCTCCACAAACATGAAGAAGTTACACACATTTTCAAGAAAGTCCCTATCGAAATGAGAAGTTACCCCCAGTTACGTAGAAGTTCTCAAAAAACATGTAGAGTTATCCTCGATTACGTAGAACTTCTCCACAAATATGTAGAAGTTACACACATTTTCGAGAAAGTCCCTATCGAAATGAGAAGTTATCCCCAGTTACGTAGAAGTTCTCAAAAAACTAGTAGAAGTTATCCCCGATTACGTAGAAATTCTCCACAAACAAGCAGAAGTTACGCACAATGCTGTAGAAGACCTCCTATTAAAAGCAATTCACTTCGAAAATGCTGCCCCTTTTTGTAATAAAAATCCCTCAAGGATGAACTTGAGGGACGGGATGGTTTAGTTTGATGCTAATTCTTTTTCTAATGCAACTTCAACTGGTACATATTGATAGTTAAGGTCACGTGCAACTGCTTCGTAAGTGATTTCGCCGTTTGCAACGTTGACGCCAAGTTTTAATGCAGGGTTTTCTGCGATTGCTTTCGCGGCACCTTTGTTAGCGATTTGAAGCGCATAAGGAACTGTTACGTTTGTCAATGCCATTGTAGATGTTCTTGGAACCGCACCAGGCATGTTTGCAACCGAGTAATGAACCACACCGTATTTTTCAAATGTTGGGTTGTCATGTGTTGTTACGTGGTCAATCGTTTCCACGCTTCCACCTTGGTCGATTGCTACGTCAACAATAACTGAACCAGGCTTCATCCCTTTAACCATTTCTTCTGTTACAAGTTTAGGCGCTTTTGCTCCTGGAATTAACACGGCACCGATTACAAGATCCGCTTCCTTAACTGCTTCTGCAATGTTGAAAGGATTAGACATTAATGTTTTGATTTGGTTTCCGAAAATATCATCTAAATAACGAAGACGATCTGCGCTAAGGTCGATGATCGTTACATCTGCACCAAGACCGATAGCCATTTTCGCAGCGTTTGTACCAACGATACCGCCGCCGACGATGGTTACTTTACCACGGCTTACTCCTGGAACACCTGCAAGCAGGATCCCCATACCGCCGTTTACTTTTTGAAGGAATTGCGCACCGATTTGTGCGGACATACGGCCTGCAACTTCACTCATTGGCTGTAAGAGTGGAAGCGTACGGTTAACAGAAACTGTTTCGTATGCAATTGCGATCACACCGCTGTCTTTTAATGCCTGTGCTAAGGCAGGTTCTGCTGCTAGATGTAAATATGTGAATATTACCAAACCTTGACGGAAGTATTTATATTCGCTTTCAAGCGGTTCTTTTACTTTCATCACCATTTCAGCTGCCCAAACATCTGAAGCTAGTTCGATGATTTCCGCACCAGCCTGCGCATAATCTGCATCAGCGAAACCGCTGCCGACACCTGCCCCTTTTTCGATTAATACTTTATGTCCTGCTTGTACAAATGATACAACCCCAGCTGGAGTAAGAGCTACACGATTTTCATTGTTTTTAATTTCCTTAGGTACGCCAATAATCATTTATATATTCCTCCTTGGAAGACTTGGATGTGTTTCTTTGTGATTTAAGAATAATTGATTGAAAGCGATTTTTCTTTGTTTAGAAAAAAGAATCAAAATGGCTCCTTTTGTGAAATTTCACAAATCGTTCACACAAAACCTTGATATATAAGGAATTATGAAAGGGTTTACATTTTTTGAAAAAGAAAAGTTTGTTTTGTTGAAAAATTCAAACAAGAAGGCCGCGGTTGAAAATTCTAAACCGCGGCCGCAACTTTTAAAATAATTTTTCTAATTTAAGATCTAAAAATAACGTAATCTTCTGGTTTGGGTCCTTTAGATTAATGTCGCCGATTTCTGATATCCGCTTGAGACGATAGGTTAGCGTGTTGGTATGGACATTTAACGCCTTCGCCGCTTCATGAACATTGCTGTCCTTGCTTAAATAGACCTCCAATGTTTCCACAAGATCGGAGTGGTTTTTCTTATCATATTCATGAAGCTTTTGGAGAGAGTAGTTATCAAAATGGTCTTTTTCTGCTTTTTCTAAAAGAACATTGATGTACTTATAAATCCCCAAGCTTTGATAACCATGGATATCTTTTGCTTCAGTCGGAAACTTTTCCTTTATCGAAATCACAGTCCTTGCTTCACGGTATGATTTTTCAACTTTTAAAAAATCATGATAGACATTGCTAAAACCTTGAACAATCTTTCCAATACCGAAGCGGTCTTTCATTTTGTGAACAAACAAATCACAAAACGCACTTAATTTTTCGACCGGCTGTTGTAATGAATCAAGCGAGATCAATAAGATCAATTGTCGGTGGTCAATGGTGTGAAGCAAAATCTTTGGCTCTTGTATCGTTTTTAATAGATAGGCGATATTCTTTTCATCATCCCTCGTTACATCCTTTACAAATTGAAACACTGTTACAGCAAATAACGATGGGGGCGTAATTTGCAGCGAATGAAATTTGTTGATAATTTCTTCATTAGAAGAAAGGTGACTGGTTAACAGCTGCCAGAAAAACTCTTGATATTGTTCTTCTTTTTTATTTTTGCGGGTTTGGACTTGGATGAGTTTATTTTTTGTTGCTTCTGCTGCCCGTTTTAACCATTCTAAGTCTTCTTGATCAAGTCTTTTTTCAATCTCTAACGCCCAGATAAAGCCGAGGACTTCGTCATTTTTCCAAACACTGACGGCAACCCTATTTCCGAGGCCGATGTCATCCACCGTTTTCACCCGTACAGGTTCACGGCTCTTTAGTAATGAAGGAATGACTCCTTCTTTCCAAAGGCTATTGATGACTTTTTCCGGGACACGGCGGCCGATAATCGTGGCAATTCTAGCTGGATCCGTTCGATCATCATGTGTACTGTAAGCAAGGAGGCGATGGTTTGCATCTTCAATGGTGATGGGACAACGCAAAACCTCGCTGATCACATCAGCAAACTCTTCTAAACTATCAAAACTGGCACGAAACGGATCGTTTTTCATATCAATCTATCAACCTTTCTCATGAAAACTATTATATATTGTAAAATGAAATGTGAGTTTGTGCATTGTGTAACACATTTGTAAAATTAAACAATCCTCTTTTAATATTTTTGTATTTATACTACAATATAATTTGTTCACAAATATGTTATATTAAATTCAAATAGTTTTCACATCTATTTTTTATGCTAGTATTTGTAAACGCTAACATTCTAAAGGAGAATAGGGGGATATTATACAAATACGAACTATGTTGTTTTTTTAAAATAATAATTTTTCGCATTTATATTTTATCTATTATGAAGAAAAAGTGAAATAGGATTTTTCAACCAAGATAGGGGTGTTGTTATGCAAAATGGTCAAAATCAATTACAACGGGGTTTAGAAGAAAGACATATTACACTGATGAGTTTGGGAGCAGCGATTGGGGTAGGTCTTTTCCTAGGTTCAGCATCAGCCATTAAACTTGCGGGACCTGGTATCATTTTGGGGTATGCTTTTGCAGGAATGATCATGTTCTTTATCATGAGGGCACTTGGGGAGATGGCGATTCAAAAGCCGGTCGCGGGTTCCTTCAGCCAATATGCGCGTGATTATTTAGGCGCTCTGCCTGGATTCTTAACAGGATGGAACTATTGGTTTTTATGGGTTGTTACGTGTATGGCGGAAATTACAGCAGCAGGGATTTACATGGAATATTGGTTCCCGGAAGTACCGCGCTGGATTTGGGCGCTGACTGCTTTAGTGATCATGGCAGCGGTTAACTTTTTAAATGTTAAAGCGTATGGAGAGCTTGAATTCTGGTTTGCGTTAATTAAGATTGTTACCATCGTATTTATGATTGTCAGTGGTATTGGAATGATTGCTTTAGGTATCGGTAATGGCGGAATTGCTACAGGGATCAGCAATCTTTGGGAACACGGAGGAATCCTTCCAAATGGGGTTACCGGAGTGTTAATGTCCTTGCAAATGGTTATGTTTGCATTCTTAGGAATTGAAATGATTGGGATTACAGCAGGGGAAGTAAAGAACCCTGAAAAAACACTTGCTAGAGCGATTGATACCGTTTTTTGGCGGATTCTTATTTTCTACGTGGGTGCATTGTTTGTTATCATGTCAATCTATCCTTGGACTGAAATCGGTGTACAGGGAAGTCCGTTCGTGTTAACTTTTGACAAACTTGGAATTCCGGCAGCAGCAGGAATCATTAACTTTGTTGTATTAACAGCAGCGTTATCTTCTTGTAACGGCGGTATTTTCAGTACAGCACGTATGCTTTATAACCTTGCTGAAAATGGCGAAGCTCCTAAGAAATTGGGAACCGTTAATAAAAACGGTGTTCCAAGTAAAGCTGTTTTAGTAACTGCAGGTGCCCTGTTAGTGGGTGTTGTTCTAAACTATTTAGTTCCGGCGAAAGTATTTACATGGGTAACAGCGATTTCAACTTTCGGTGCGATTTGGACATGGTCGATGATTTTATTATCCCAAATCCGCTACCGTAAGAGCCTGAAACAAAGTGATTTAAAGGCATTAAAATACAAAATGCCATTATTTCCATTCACATCTTACTTCTCATTAGCGTTTTTACTATTAGTCGTAGGGTTAATGGCATACTTCCCAGACACAAGAATCGCCCTAATTGTCGGACCGTTATGGCTCGGAATCCTAGTTGCTTTCTATTATGGCAAGGGGTATCACAAAAGGGGTAAAAAAGAACAGGAAAGAGTTCAAAAGGTAGGGTAAAAAAGCCAAGCACCGTGTAAACGGTGCTTGTTTTTTTATCATCTTAGAAATTTCTTTGACCAGGATAAAATGTCTCATTGATTTCCCAAGACTCAACAATCTGGTGGGCAATGTTTGGGTCATATCCCATACCCATAAGATACGTTATAGCTGCCACCTCTCGTAAGGCATGGGGAAAAGAAGTAAACTTTGCTTCATGTAAACCATAATGAACAAAAGGTTCAACGTTTCTTAATACAGTATGTTTGAGTTGGTGCGGGTTTACATTCTGATGATAGTAAGGGTTATACACCTATCGTCATCTCCTATATATAAATTTCTCAATAGTCTATGTGTGTTTAACCATTCTAGGTGCCTGTCACCACCCGAGTTTTGTCGAATAAAAAATCGTAAGGCATCGAAGTGGATGTCCTTTTTGTTTTGGAGGAAGGTATCTGGGCTTATGTAGAAGATGGGTGAAAATGCGTAGAAGTTTTCTATTTTTATGTAGAAGATCCACCGGAAAAGGTAGAAGTTGCTCAAAATTACGTAGAAGTTCCATTTTTTTATGTGGAAGATCCGCCTCCGGTATAAGTTCAAAACCCCATAAACACTGAAAAAGCGTTAAAGGCCAAGGACCTTTAACGCTTTTTGGTTAAAATAATATTGTTTTGACTTGGTTTCGTTTAACAGGAACGGTAAACTGGTTGTTTTCAACCGTTAAAGAAGCGGTCGGTTTTTCGTTTAGGTTACCTTCTTGAACTTGTTCAACTGAACGGTTAACGCTAAAGGAACCTTGAACATCTGCGTCTGTCGGGTTGAAGAATCGGAGAACCAACTGTTCTTCTTTTTCTGCTTTTTTCAAGGTGCTTAAAACCGCAGAACCGCTGGTTTCTTTCAATAAGCTGTAGTTTACTGGCGTTTTGATGCCCGATGGATTCAGCTTCATGGCATTGTACGGAATTTTATTGTACGTCACAACCGGTGTTGTATATTCTTTTGCGAGTCTGCCCACGTTTGCTGAAGCAGTTGTGCCTTTATGGGTTGTAATGGCAAAGTCTAATTCCAATTTGCCAATCATTTGCGAATCAGGTGTCGGCAGTTTAATACCGGATGGACGGCCAGGTCTTCTTAGCATTTCTTCTTTCCCTAAGAATCCAACGCTCCGGAATAAAGTAATCGCGATGGTATCATAGTTTTCGCCGACAATTTCAAATTCACGGGTGCTGTTGGTTAGGACGCTCACACCATGGTCTTCGTCGGATAAACCAACGAAAGATAGCATAGGATAAATGGAATCTGGGCGCTCATCCCAATTTTCTTCTTTCCAGTAATCCATCGCAGAATCATATACATCACGCTTAATGAAACCAAATTGGTTGTCTGATACAGAGAAGGAAGACGCAATTCCCGTTGGAATTAGGGTACGAAGGCGATGATCCTTCGCCTGGTTATCAATTTCTGCTTCTACCTTAATGATTGACTGTTGATTAGCGATCCTTACTTTCCACTGTACTTCGACAAAACGATCGACTTTATTGTTTTTCCGCTTTTCTAAATCCCCAGGGACTTCAAGATTCACCTGAATAACGATTTGTGTTTCGTAGTCATTTTGAGTGATTTTTACATCAGCCTCAACATTGTCACTGTAAATCAGAGTTTCATTTGCAAGAGGTGAGAAGTCATATTCGTCACCATCATCGCCGCCGTTCTCTAAGCGAAGTACTTGATCAAATTCTTTTTCGAGTTGTTTGTCATAGATTTTCAACGTGCCATTTGGATTTACCGAAACAATATAATAGTCCGTTTCGACTGCAGATTTTTCTACAAGGGTATTGCCCATATTACTCTCAGCATTCACGACAAAGTATGTCTTATAGCCTATAGCTGGAATCGAATCTTTTAATTGAATCGTATATTGGAAAAATGGATCATAATTGCCGTAGTGAACGATTTGACGGTCGATTAAGCCCGGATCTAAAATTTCTTTATTTAACACTTCGAATGGAATCGAACGACCTTCTGCATCTTCCAGCGTAAATGAGTTTAACTTAGTAATAACAGTAGTGGTTACCACATCTTTGCGCTCATAAGCTAGCAGGTTAAACGCTGTTAATCGATCCTCTTCGCGAGTGGTATCGATAGAGTCCGTGATTTTACGCTTATAATATTCAATCAGTTGGTCAGTCTTTTCTTCTGCTAGGAAGAAACGATTCATAATTTCACGATGTACTTTATCAGAGCAGCAGCATCCGATACTATCATGTGCATGGTTTTTCATGATTTCTTTCCAAATCAACTCGATTAACCCATGATGATATTCAAAGCCTAATGAATAGGCGATGGATGCTAAAGGTTCAAGGATATTGGTGATTTTATTTTCAATTCGTGCATTCGCTGCTTTAATATCCATTCGAGTAGAATAGATACTTCTATGAACACGCATGTATTTTCCGTCTAAAAATTCACCTTGAATCGTAGGTAAGGCTTGGTTTTTTTCTAGTTCAGCGAAGACATTTTCATATTTACTTAGGAAAAATTCGCGATCAGGGTATAATTTACGAAGTTTTTCCATGATCGTAAAAATGTTCTTTTGAATCGGCATTTGATCATGACCGTTTGGAAGAATGATGTTCTCTGTTGTCGCTCCACGGTCTAAAACGGTAAAGTACTTGTTGATGCGTTCCTGCAGTTTTTCTTCATCTTCAGGTAGATACTTACCGATGGCATAACCAAGCGGGAATAATTGAACAAGAACTTTTGAGCCGTCATCACTTTCCCAATAAAATTCCGTTTTATTTGTTCCGTGACGTTCTGAAGTACCACGCCAGAAAATCGAATACTTAATGTCAAAGCCGTTTAAGATTTGCGGCATTTGTGATGATTGACCAAAGGAGTCCGGTAAGTAACCAATCATCATAGGCTCGCCGAATTCTGCAGTATCTTTTAAACCGTATAAAAGGTTGCGAACGATCGATTCTCCACCAACGACCATTTCATCGGTTTGTGTATACCATGGTCCAATAATAAGTTTTCCAGCTTGAACAAGCTTCTTAACACGCTCTCTATTTTCAGGTTTTACCGCAAAATAGTCCTCTAAAATTGCGGTTTGACCATCTAGTACGTAGTATGGGTACTCTGGATTGTTTTCGAGCATATCTATGATTTCTTCCATATTGT
The DNA here is from genome assembly GCF_946151075.1 of Neobacillus sp. Marseille-Q6967. Classification (GTDB taxonomy): domain Bacteria; phylum Bacillota; class Bacilli; order Bacillales; family Cytobacillaceae; genus Neobacillus. The sequence goes on from NZ_CAMGZB010000001.1 coordinate 1,724,617, forward strand.
TAACCAATAAGATTCGTGACTCTTCTGTTGAAAAGTACCACTCTCTGTCCCAATGCATATGGGGTACGATATGAACTTTTTTCATGATGTCCTCCAAATATTTTAGGTACCTAAGGAAGAAACCCTAGGTACCGTATTTTTTTTTCAAGATTTAAGCAGCTTGTTTTGTTACTGCTACTTCTTTGTTTTCTTTTTTCAGTTTGCTTTTTCTAGTTAGGATTAATAAGACCATTGAAATCGCGGCTCCGAGTATAGCTGCTCCAAACCAAATGCTGGCTGCAAGTAAGATTGGCTGTCCTTGTACTAAGGCTAAGGAGAAAATTCCTGCTCCTGGTACGTTTAATCCAATGTTAAAGTAAGCAACGATTGCACCTGTCACGGCAGATCCTGCAATTAAGGAAGGAATGACGCGTAACGGGTCGTTAATCATAAATGGAATGGCACCCTCCGTGATTCCAGCTAAACCAAGGAGCCATGTTTGTTTCCCGATTTCTTGCTCTTGTTTTGTGAAGTACTTCTTCCCAATAATCGTTGCACCTGTTACACCAAAGGCAGAAACCATTTTAACAGAAGCGAACGCTGCGTAAGGAACGATGTTTCCGCTTGCCATTGCTCCGATACAGAAGGTGTAAGCCGCTTTGTTGACCGGTCCGCCCAAGTCAAAGGAAACCATGGCACCAAGAATCGCACCTAATAGAATCGCGTTTGTACCTGATAAACCTCCAAGCCAATTGACTAAACCTTGGTTTAGCGCAGCAAGCGGTTCACCAACTACGAATAACATGATTGAACCAACGACAAGTGTTCCGACAACTGGGTATACCCAGAAACTAATGAAGCCCGCAAACGTACCTTTTGGCTGAATCTTCTTCTTTAAAAACTTTAAGAAGAAACCGGCTAAGAAACCACCAAGCATACCGCCAAGGAATCCAGAACCAATTAAGTTTGCGGCCACACCGGCTGCAAAACCTGGTCCAAGAGCTGGCTTATCCGCAATGGAGTAGGCCATATATGCGGCTAAAATTGGTACCATCAACTGGCCAAGAAGTCCGCCGCCAAGCTGTCTTAACAGCCATAGCCATGAGCCTTCTTCTGCGTAAACCTCTTGAAGACCAAAGGCCTGTGAAATTAACACGGCTGCTGCTAAAGTCATACCGCCGGCCACGATAACCGGGATAATATAAGAAATCCCTGTTAGGATGGAGTTTTTAATTTCTGCTTTAAATGATTTTTCTCCATTTTCATCTGCTCCAGATTCAGGAGCTTGCGCTGGATTATATTCCTTCTTCGGAGTCTTTTCCGCTTTATCCAAAGCTTCTCGAATTAAACTTGTTGCATTACGCAGTGGTGCTGCAACCGATGTCTTAACCTTTGGCAGATGTGCGAAACGCTCCTCATTTTTAACTGCCACATCAACAGCATAGATAATGGCATCTGCTTTTTTCAACAGAGCCGTTGTATGGCGATCTTCGATACCATTTGCCCCTTGCTTTTCCACAAATACATCGACACCAAGTTCTTTGCCAGCTTTTACAAGTGCCTCTGCTGCCATATACGTATGGGCAATTCCAGCAGGACACGCTGTAATACCAAGAACCGTTTTATTCAATTTTTTCGCTGCTTTTGTTTCTTTCTCTGTTTCTACCTTGTCTAATGCTCCATATAATTCGGCGTTTGTTTTTGCTTGTAAAAGTCTATTTTTATAAGATTCGTTTGATAATCTTGTGACAAATTCCGCCAGCAGAGTAAGGTGGGTAGAACCTGCTTCTTCCTCTGGAATCGCAAGTAAGATGATTAATTGCACTTGATTGTTTGGGTCAACACTCTCCCAATCGGTTAAAGGTTTCTTAAGTGTTGCAACGGCAAATGCCGCTTCCTTTACAGCGGGAGATTTTCCGTGTGGAATCGCGAGCCCGCCTTCAAAGCCTGTTGGAGAAAGTTGTTCTCTATCTAATACTGCTTGATAAAATTCATCTTGAGAAGTTAATTTACCAGCTTCACCAAGCTTCTTTACTAAGTACTTAATAGCCTCTTCTTTTGATTCGAAGACGTTTCCAGTACTGATTAAGCTAGGTGAGGTAAGAACTTGTAGTTGCATAATGTTACCTCCATGTTCATTTGAAAGTGTTTTCATTTCATGGACTTATCGTAGCAAAAAAAAAATAAGAAGAACGATTCTTCTTATTTTTACACAAAGAGAGAAATATAAAGCGGTTTCATGTGTATATGTACACATTTTTAAAAATGGTCCCAATAAAATTGCGATAATGTCTGTAATACAATCATCACGGGTGTTCGATCCGTGATATTGTAGCCGTTTTTTGTCTTTTTAGGGGCATAGCAATAGAGGTTGACCGCGGCTGCTTCCTGTAGTGAATTCCGAGTAAAATGTGTTAAGGAAATAATCGGAATCTCTCTTTGCTTCGCTTTTTCAGCCATTTCCAGCACTTGCGGTGTTTCACCTGATAAGCTGATCAGGAATAAAACGTCTTGATGACTCATTTTTTCGAGCATGTGAATCATTTCATGGCGGTGAATATAGTGTTCGGAGGTTTTACCTACGACTCGTAAATTCCGCGCCATCATTTCACAGAAGTCAGCTGAATCTCCAACACCGAAAAAAAGGACATGCTTTGACTCGTGAATCATTTTAGCGGCCGTCTCGATTCGTTCCATATCAATCAGGTCAAATGTCTTTTGGATAAAATAATAAGAACTATCCTCTTCAGTAGCTTTGGCGGAATCGAGTTCTTCCTTAATACTGCTTTTGAGGTGTGAAAATCCGTCATACCCAAGCTTTTTTGAAAGACGGGTAATCGTGTTTGGAACGGTATAAAGGCAGGCTGCAACACTTTGAATCGATTGATTCACAAAGTCCTGCTTGTTTTTTTCAATATATTCAACAATTTGGTCATCAGTATCATTTAACTTATATTCAAACTTATGTACGCGTTCTTCGAATCGCATCAAATTCACCCCAACAATTCATTCCCATTATTATAGCAGACAATTTGCTGATTTCACTAAGGGAGAAGGAGGAATAAATAATGAAGATTTTAGTTGCAATGGATTCTTTAAAAGGAAGTCTTTCATCGATGGAAGCAAATGAAGCAATTAGGGAAGGTTTTTTAAACCTAAATAGCGATTTTGTTGTAGAAACAGTGCCAGTAGCCGACGGCGGCGAGGGAACCGTGGAAGCATTGGTATATGCTACCGGTGGGAACTTTATTGAGACCGTAGTAACGGGACCCATCGGTCAACCAGTGAATGCAAGATACGGAATTTTAGGAGATGGTGTTACAGCAGTCGTCGAGGTGGCGGAAGCCTGCGGGCTCCCATTATTATCCCAAGATGAGCGTAATCCTCTGCTTACCACAACCTTTGGGGTTGGTGAATTAATTTTGGATGCGATCGACAAAGGGTGTCATGAGATCATCATTGGCCTTGGGGGAAGTGCAACTAATGATGCCGGTGTGGGAATGCTTCAAGCGCTGGGGTATCGATTTTTAAATCGGGAAGGAAACAATGTCGGCCTTGGCGGTGGAGAGTTGAGTCACATTGTTAAAATCGATGTCGAGGATGTCCCTGAACAAATAAGAAATGTTTCATTCCGTGTCGCTTGTGACGTTTCGAACCCTTTATATGGAGAAACTGGAGCAGCCTACATCTATGGACCACAAAAAGGAGCAACCCCTGAAATGGTTCAACAATTAGATGAAGGACTTAAACATTTTGCGGCTGTAGTTTTTGATCAGATTGGTTTAGATTTGCAGAAAATTTCCGGGGCTGGTGCAGCCGGCGGATTAGGTGCGGCATTTGCTGGGTTCCTGGGAGCGGGGTTAGAATCCGGTGTAAAGTTGATATTGAACCAGGCTCGTTTGAATGAAAAATTACAGGGAGTGGACCTTGTCATCACTGGTGAAGGAAAACTGGATGGACAAACTTCAATGGGGAAAGCCCCCGCAGGGATTGCCCAGTTGGGCAAACAGAACGGAATCCCTGCCATCGTCCTAGCCGGCGACATTTCAGATGGGAATCCAACCTTGCACGAATCTGGAATCACTTCTTATTTTACCATTGTCGGCGGTCCGGTTAACTTAGAAAAAGCCATGCAGCCGGAAGTAACCCGGGAGAATCTAAGAAGGACAGCAGAGCAACTGGGAAGAGTTTTGAAGGCGTTTATGGTGCCTGTCACCACTCGTGGACAAAACTAGGATTTGTCCGTGTGGGGTGGACAGTATGCAAAAAGCGTAAATGGATAAGGTATACTATCCATTTACGCTTTTTTGTATTAGTCTGTGGCAAATTTATATCGTAAGATGGCGGCGAGGCCAGCACCATGTTTGAATTCGCCGTTTTGAACAAGTGTTTTTAGTTCCTGCATGCTGATTTTATGTACGTCGAGTTGTTCACTGTTTTCCAAATTCTGCTCTGTTGCGGTTAATCCGGCCGCTGCAAATAAAAAGATTTCTTCCGCAGTGGAGCCTGGCGAAGGATAGAAGTTTCCTAGTTCGAGCCAATGTTCGGCTGTGTATCCAGTCTCTTCCTCAAGTTCCCGTTTGGCGGTTTCTAACGGAGAATCATCTGCCGCATCAATACTGCCGGCCGGAAGCTCCCATTCCCACGTTTTAAACGCATGACGATATTGTTTAAGGACCAAAACTTCTCCGTCATTTGTAACCGGGAGAATACAGACACCCTTATTAAAGTCTAAATAGGAAAATGTCTTTTTATCGCCATTTGGCAGGATCACTTCATCAATGGTTAATTTGAAGCGGTCAACCTTGTTGGTCGTTGATTTTTCAATCTTCCAAGTCATGTTTGTCACCTCTTGTTTCACATAATATATTCATTCTAATAGATAGCGGGTAAAAGTAAAAATAATTTCCATTGATATTGTTACGAAAAGACTTTAAATTGAAATTTTTGGTATAATAAGACTACCTATAGAAAAAGTAAGGGGAGTTAGAATTTGGAAGCTTTTGGTTGGATTATAAATATTATATTGACGATCTATTTAGTCATTGATTCTCGTAAACATGGTAAAAATCCTATCCTGTGGGGGATTCTTGGCTTTATTTTTGGCTTTATTGCGTTGGGGATCTATTTTATCAAAACAGATCGTAAAGTAATTGGCTGGATTGTTACCATTCTTAGTATTTTAGGCTATCTAGCCATAATTGTTCTTTTTGGTTTGGCGGCATTATTGGTTTTAGGAGCGTAATAAAAAAGGAAGGGGCGATGCTCCTTCTTTTTTTATAGATATTCTAGATAAGCGAAAACAAAGATATACTAATAAAAAGACGAACAAAATAAGGGAGGTCAGCTATGGAACGGTTAGCGGTTTACTGTGGTTCGAGTTTCGGTGCTTCGGAAGCGTATAAAGAAGCGGCGGTCCAATTGGGTAAAGAGTTAGCGAGGCGCAACATTACATTAGTATACGGGGGTTCAAGTAATGGTTTGATGGGGGCAGTGGCTGATACGGTCCTGAGCGAAGGCGGAAAGGCCATCGGCGTCATCCCAAAACTGTTAGAGGAACGAGAGATTGCTCATAAAGGATTAACCGAGTTGCACACGGTAGAGACGATGCATGAACGAAAAGCGAAGATGATGGACCTCGCTGATGGATTCATTGTCCTGCCTGGGGGAACGGGAACACTCGAGGAATTTTTCGAGGTATTCACCTGGGGACAGATTGGTCTGCATCAGAAGCCGTGCGGCCTGTTAAACATTGAGCATTATTATGACCCGTTAATTCATTTATTTGAGCATATGATTGAACAAAAATTTTTACAGGAAAAGTTCCGCACTATGCTGATTGCGGAAGAACAGCCAGATATCTTAATCGGAAAATTTTCCTCATATGAACCTCCATCCATTAAATCCTTTAAATAACATGGTGCCTGTCACCGCCCGAAGTTTGTCGCAAAAAAGCTGATGGCTTTATGCTCATCAGCTGTCTGTTTGGACTTCTAATTGTGATTTGAGTTCATCTTGAATTCGTTTTTGTTCGGCTATTGTGACAAGGCCGTAGTAGATATTATCAATGATGGTCCCTTGGGAGTTTAATACAAGCTGCTCGATATTCTTTCCGGCGTCCTTGTAATTTTTTTGAATATCGACCATCTGCTCAAATGTAAGATTTGTTTTTACGTTGCTGCCAACAGCTTCAAGGATTTCAGGGAATTTGGAAAGGCTCGACAAACTTGCGCCTTCTTTAATGACCGCTTGGATAATTTCACGTTGTCTTTCCTGGCGGCCAAAGTCACCATTTGGATCATCATATCTCATTCTCGAATAGCTCAGAGCCTTATCTCCGTTAAGATGAAGCTCTCCCATTGGAAAATTAAAATCCCCTGACGTGAAAGGTAAATCATTTTGTACGGTAATACCTCCAACTGCATTGACGAGTTCTTTAAAACCTTCCATATTCACCTGTACATAATAATCAATCGGAATGTCTAAGAAATTTTCAACCGTGTCCATTGCCATTGGAACACCGCCAAATGCGTAAGCATGATTAATTTTATCCTCTGTTCCGCTTCCAACAATCTCCGTCCGCGTATCCCGGGGAATACTCAGCATTTTCACTGAATCGTTATTCGGATTAATCGTGAGCACAATCATCGTGTCGGAGCGGCCTTGATCTCCCTCACGTTCATCGACACCCAGCATTAAAACAGAAAAAGGCTCTCTCTTCGTTAACACGGCAGGTTCCTCTTCTTGAGGCTGCTCCCGTTCAACCGGTTCGTGAATCGTTTCTACCGTATCTTTAAAAGAATGATAGAACTTAAATCCATAAACTCCGCCAACCATCAACATGCATAAAAAGACAAACCCTAGTAATTTTAGCAACTTACGCATTCCGTTCCTCCATGAAAAATCTGCTTTTTAGAATAGCTTAGCAAACGTTTGTGTCAACTAAATGACAAGGACTTATCGATTTGCTTACAGGTGCCTGTCACCACCCGAAGATTGTCGATTGGGTAGTTATTATGACTTATTTACCAAGTTTATGATAGTGCTTAATTCCTGACTTTTGTTTTACTGGTATAACTTTCTTTGGAAAAATTCATAATGTAATCACATTCCCTTTTTTAAAATGCCTATTGAACAACAGGTGACCGCATCATGATAGAGATAACAATAGGTGTTTTAGGGAGGGAGTTTTTTAGAGGGTGCTTAATGTCGGTCGGTCCACCACAGAAATCCTCTAATTTTTTTGAAAAAATATCCCTACCCGAAGAATGGCGGGGATTGAATATTATAATTAGTTATTTATACCTATAAAAAGAAACCTAAGATGATCTTAGGTTTCTTTTTATAGTGAATTATTCCTATATTAGTGTAAATTTTCAAAAAAATTACCTAATTCGACAAAAGTAGACTGTATTTTCTTCCAAATATTAGTATTATATACAAGTTGTTTATACTAAAAAGGGAGGAAAGTAGATGCGATGGGTTGATTTTCATAGGAAGAGAGTATGGATTGTAATGATTGTGTTTAACATCTTACTCTTTTCTGTATTACCGGCCGCAGGTCTTGCACAGGAAACTGTTTTGGCGAACAATGAGGCAGTTCAAAAAAGCGTGACTTTAGGCCAGGAATGGATGCTGGGCAATCAGGGGCAGGATGGCACCTGGGGAGCTGATTTTGCCGAGAAGATGAGAAACACTTCAGAAATTGCCGAGTACCTGATGAAGCATCAGCCGGATGGAGAAGCAATACCAAAGGCTGGTGAATGGTTAGGCAATCAAGAGACACCAAATTTTGATTTTATGGCGCGCACCCTTCTTTTTAAAAGTGAATCTTTGGGGCAGGAGCAAATGAAGACACTTCTCGATTCCCAGAATAACGATGGAGGATGGGGACTTGCTGAAAGCTATGCAAGTGATGTGTTTGACACGGCACTGGTGTTGAACGCATTGCTCAAAAAGACACAGGACCCTCTTGATGCCCGAATCGAAACAGGAATTTCTTATTTGCTAACACAGCAAAAGGAAAATGGCAGCTGGAGTTTTCATTCACGTCAGGAAGATAGTGTGTTTGTAACGGCACAGATAATTCTGCTATTGAACAATTATATTGTCAAAACAGGTGAGACTGCTAATGAACTGTTATCCTCGTTGAAGGATGCAGGAGACTATCTTTTGACTGCCCAGCAGGAGGATCAGACATGGGGAACAGAGGGAACCCCACTGCAACGAACGCTATTAGCCTATCAAGCTATTTTACAAACGACAGGCATGGCGCCTGTCGAAACGGTTCATGACCAGTTAATCCAGCTTCAAGGCGAAGATGGAAGCTGGGAGGAAAATCCCTATACCACCTTATTGGCACTTCAAGCCTTATATTCCTACCAAGAGGCAGCTGGCGTTGCGATCTCTAACATTGAATTATATAAGGTGAATGGAACAGAGAATGTCCTATCAGAGCAATTTTCAGCCTATGAAACGATCGAAGTGAAACCAATTTATGAAGAAACGGATAAAGAGGTTCATGTTTTAGCCTTTATTAAAACACCTGAAGGTACATATGAAACGGTAAAGGCTGAGGAAAATTTACGCTGGGAAACGAAGAATCACCAGCCTGGAGATTACTCCGTCATTGTCCAAATGAAGGACAAGCAAACCGGAAAAATTATCGCATCCAGTCAAAAAACGTTTACCATTGTCCCAGCGTTTAAAGTGGAAAGTGCCAGCATTCTATTATCTCCAGAAAACACGTCCGTTGGACAGGTAAAAGAGGTTAACGTTCAATTATCGTTATTCCATTCCAGCAATATAGAGGGAGAGGTCCGCCAAAAAGTAGAGATTACAAATGCTGCTGGCGGAATGGTTGCATCACAGGAAAAAACGATTGCAACGACAAGCAGTCAACCTGTTATGAATACGAATATGCTCACCTTCAGGCCGGAAGTTGGAGAAGTAACAACGTATACCATCAAAGGCTATGTCTACCAGGGTGACCAACTCGCGGCCGAAACGGAGAAAAAGTTCCAAGTCATGCCGCCGCCGCCGCCAACGAGAGTGGAAGCTGAGCAGGCATTAACGAAAGATTCGGTGACTCCGGGTTCGGATACGGTTAACGCAGAATTTTTATTAAAAGGACTTGGTGCTCCAACCGAACCAGAAAGGGCACCGCTTGATATCGTTTTTGTTTTGGATACATCGGGAAGCATGTCAGGGTCTGTGACGCAAACAAAAGAAGCTACGAAGAAGCTGATGGAATTAATCCAGCCAGAAGACCGGGGAGCTGTTGTATTTTTTGATTCTTGGGCATCCGTTATTCAAAACTTCACACCAGATGTCAGTCTATTGAAAAAAGCGGCTGATAGGGCCTATGCCTGGGGAGGTACATCCATTCACTCTGGAATCAGTACAGCTAGAAATTTATTTAAGAATCAAAGTAATGACGAAAGGGAAAAAGTCATCTTCTTATTATCTGATGGCCAATCTTCACGCACTTCCGCTTTAAGAGAAGCAGGATATGCAGCAAATGAAGGAATTACGATTCATTCGATTGGCTTAGGCTACGGGGTTGACCAATATTTACTTGAACAAATCGCTTTAAATACAAAAGGAAGCTATCGATTTAGTCCGACAACAGAGGAATTAGAGGAAATGATCAATGAAATAGGCGGGGAGATTTTCAACCTTGCAGGTAAAGATGTCGTACTTTCGACAACCTTGCCTAGTCATTTAACGGTGGATACCAACCAAACAAATCCGGCTCCTGCAATTATTGAAACCAATGCAGATGGAACAAAAACGGTTCAATGGAAATATGACATCATCGTCATGAATCAAATCCAGCCAATTACGCTCGCTGTTAAAGGATCTTCCTTCCAACCAGGGGAAAATGCTGAAATCACAACCGCTACGAAATTAACGTACACGGCGAAAAATGGGGAAGAAAAAGAAGTTCTGCTGCCAAACATGTCTGTAAAGGTGGTTGATTCATACGAAACAAAAATCGCCTTGAATGAGTCTACTTTTGCCGCAAATGAAGACGTTCAGATAAAAGTTCAGGTGACCAATCATACGGATCAACCTGCCGGATTAACAGCAACAGTGGAAATCGTAGATCATCAAGGTGAAGTAGTGGCAGAAGTCGGCACCTATCCTATTGAAAACCTTGAGGCAAATGGAGTTAATCTTCAAGAATGGCTGTGGAATACAGGTGAAACCTATATCGGGGACTATGCGGTTAAGGTAACGCTTAAGGATGAAGGTATGAAGGTATCGGAAACCTCTACCGGATTTACGATTACAGCCGAAGACGTCATTACCATTACCACAACCACCAGCCAAGCAGAATACCAACCCGGTGATGAGGTAAATATTTCTCACCGTGTCGAAAATCCAGCGGTCAATAAGAATTACCCGAACCTGCTAATTAAAACATCGATCGTTAACGAGGATAACCAGCTCCAATTCGAACAAGAACATGAACTTCCTCACCTGTCTGCACAACAAAGTGTCGATCGTTCTCTTGTTTGGAATAGCGGCCAGCTGTCTCCTGGAACGTACACCGTTCAATCAGAGGTTTGGGAAGGAGAAATCCTGCTTTCTAGTGATGAAACCGTCTTTACGATCTTGTCTTCAGCAGTAACTGGATATGGCATGGAGGGAGAACTGGAGATTACAGAAACCAAGGTCGTGAGCGGAAAACCTGTTGATCTGGCTTTCTCGGTGAAAAATTCTGGAAACAGTAAGATAGAGAACGCTAGCGTGGAGGTCCTAATTGTTGATCCAATAACGGAAAAAGTCGTGAAGAGTTTTGAAGAGGCTGTAAATCTGCCAGTCAATGATATTGTTTCGGACCGTTTTTCCTACAATACCAAGGGATTAGCGATTGACAGCTACTTAGTCGTGCTGAGAGCCGTGCTGCCAAACGGGCAAGTGATTTCTTTAGATACGGCAGCTTTTACCGTCGATATTTCAATTGAACTGGAAAAACAGATAAAAGAAGGTTCAAGAATCCTTGTCTGGACGGAACAACATAAAGCCAATCCATGGATTGACCAAATGGTAAAAGAAAAATCCGATTACTATCATGTCGTCGATAATGAACAGGATTTTATGAAAGAATTACGATCCAATCAATATAATGTTTATCTTGTCACGGACACGAAACAACCATTAACAGGACATCATGATCAGGAATTGCTGGCAAAGATCCACGCAGGCCACCGTTTAATTGTCACTAAAAATGCTAACCTGGCAAACTTCCAAACATTTGATGCATTTGGGGCAAAGCTGAATGGCACACAAAATCTGAAAGACAGTGAACTTTCTTCGGATGTGTTTGCAGATTGGACCGGTACGTTTACAGGGAAAACGCAAAAATATGACTTGACAAGCGGACAGGTTTGGGTCATTTTCAGCGGAAAAAATGCCGTCCCAGCGGTAATTGGCAATCAATATGGCCGTGGAACCGCAGTTCATATCGGCTTTGACATTCGTGAATTAGCAGGAATGAATCCGGATGATTTCATCGGTTCTATCATGGACAAAATCAAACCTGAAAAAGAACCGGTTGAGCCTGGGGACGCACAGCTCATCCAACTGAAGGTAAAAGCCAATGGAGGTCCTATTGATATCCAGCTGAACGAACAGATTCCAGAAGGATTCATGGTCCTTGATCCGATTGATTTCGAGGTTCAGGGCAGCAAGCTTACATGGAGAAAGGTAATGGAATCAGAAGAGGAAGTAGTGTTACGCTACCTTGCCGCTGTGCCTTCTAAATCAGGAAACTATTCACTGGTGACGGAAAATGGCACGTGGGATGAGGGTGAATACTTCTCGTTTGAAAGTAAAAAACTCTCACTAGAAATTGTTCAGAGCGAAGAACTGCTTTTACTTGAAGCGATTGATGCACTTGAAAGCTCATCGGCCAACAGAGGGGGAAAACTTGCGGACACGCTGAGGGGGTATTTAACCGACTCGCCGCAGTCCGTTGAAGAGCTGGAAACAGCGATAGACGAAATCATCCATGTGCTGAAGTCGTTAAGCAAAGATAAAGAAGAGGATCTGATCAGGTGGAGACTAGAAAAAGTTTTAGACCTATACCAATCTAGATGGTATTTGGGGGGTAGAGAGGCATAATGAAGCATACAAGAAAGTGGTTTAAAAGAATCGCGATTCTATTACTTTTTACGGTCTATCTTTCCTTTGGGTTTCCTACCCTAAGTGTAGTGACGACCTATAGAGTAAAGGATCAAGTTTTACAGCTGGGGGCTGCTAAGGCCCAAGCGGAAACCAATCTTCCGAAAACAGAGGCAGAAAAGTTTTCTCTGATACTGTCGGAAAATTATCAACAAATCGATGAAAGTCTAGCAAAAAAAGACGTGAAGGAGTTAAAGGCTGCCGTCAAGGAAGCACAAAGGACAATTGATTCTTCTAAAACAGCCGTTGAAAAGGAATTTACGGAGCATAAAGAAAAAATCAAGAAGTTCGACACGGCAAGTGAGCGCTTAGAAGAATACGAGAAAGACTTTGATCACAAACTTTCGCAGGTTGCGAAACATCTGGACGAGTTAGAGACGATGCTTCCCAGCAGCAGTTTAAAAGATTCAGAGATTCAAAAATTGGAAGAGAAGCTTTCCGAAGTTCAGCAAATGCTGTCCCCTGAAGCGCCTCATTATCCAACGGGGAACACCCTGCCCAACCGGGATTTATCATTAAATGGATCTGAACCGGCCACTGAAGATGCGGTGAAGCCAGCCTACTTAACTTCAAGTGATATGGAATCGGTACAGGCAGTTGAAGAGGATCTGGCGGAAACGGTTGAAGCCCCATTTTCAGAGGATATTCAAAAACTATCGGATTCATTGGAAGACTCGGCTCTAGCTATTTATGAGTATGTAAGAAATACGATTAAATTTGAACCTTACCTCGGTTCGCGAAAAGGAGCAGAAGGCACCCTGCAGCAGTTAAGCGGGAATGATGTTGATCAGGCTTCACTATTAATCTCTCTCTTGCGATATAAAGGGATCCCGGCCCGTTATGTGAGCGGAACGGTGGAAGTTCCGATTGAGCAGGTAACAAACTGGGTAGGGGTGGAAGATCCAAAACAGGCTGTCAAGACTCTTGGCTCGCTTGGGATCCCTGTCCGGGCGATGATTAGCGGCGGAGGGATTGCTGCGGTTCAAATGGAGCATACATGGGTAGAAGCCTTTGTTCCATATGAAGATTACCGCGGGGCCGGAGCCCAAAAGGGGGAAAAAATCTGGGTTCCTCTTGACCCAAGCTTTAAGCAGAATGTATACAAAGAAGGTCTTAAGCTTGAAGAAATCGCTGGTATCGACAAGGAAGCACTGCTTAACTTGACGCAAAATAGCGGCGATGAATCCGGGGATATGCGTACAGTAACGAACGTGGACGCCAATGCGATTCAACAGGATATTTTACAAGCAATGACTGAATTAGAGAAGTATATTCAGGAAAATGGATTAGAAGATGCAAAGTTATCAGAAGTCTTGGGAGGATGGGAAATTACCAAGCAGCAGCTTGGGGTTCTTCCGCTGACACTTCCATACAAAACGATTGCAATCACAAACGAATTCACTTCGGTTCCAGCTGAAATGAAGGAAATTATTAGCTTTAGTATTCGCGGCGGCAGTCCATTTGGCTTTTCCTTTTCCGGTGAAAATGACTTTTTCTATCAAGCGAGTGCGGCTGAATTATACGGAAAAAGAATTACACTTTCATGGGTACCCGCAGCAAAAGAAGATGAGGAGATTATTGCGGAGTATGGCGGGATATTTCAAACGCCTGCTTACATGATTCAAGTGATTCCTGTGTTAAAGGTGGACGGGAAAGCAGCTGCTGTCGGCAAACCCGTTGGAATGGCGTATACGCAGGAATTTGTCATGGGCTTTCAGGCACCAGGCATGAATGAAGAAAAGGTGAAGAATCCTGTTACGGCGGGTGCCTTTTACGCCGTTGGTTTGAATTATGGCAAGATTGCTTCTGCCGAGTTAGACGAAATCAAAGCAAATTTCGAAGAGCTAAAGCAGACGGCGACTCCAGATACGATGTATACGGATGAAGCGATCGGCGAAATGCTGAACGCAGTGGTTAAAGCTTATTTCGGACAACTTGATGCAACGAGACAGCTGATTTCTGAGCAGTACGATGTGTCCGCCAACCGTCTCTTAAGCGGGGCGATGACGGGCTACAATTTAAATGTCGGCTATTTATTCATGAGTCCGGCAAAGGTTGCTCCAGGCGGCATGTATATTGATGTTGACCGAAACATTGCCTCTGTCGTCAGTAAAAAGGGTGACAAGCAGGACGAGCTGGCGTTTATGCTCGCAACAGGGTCATTAGAGTCGGCGATGGAACATGGCATTTATGAGCAGTTTCTCGGGATTCCATCTGTATCGACTATCAAGGTACTGGAGGAAGCCAATAACCGAGGCATCCCAATTTACACTGTCACCAAGAAGAATATTGCTGATGTCCTGCCAAAGTTAAACGTTAGCAGTATGGTGAAACACGATATTACCAATGCGGTCAATCAAGGTAGAATCGTCACAATTCCAGAAAAAGAACTGACGTATTATGACTGGCAGGGAACAGGTTATCTTGTCATGGATCCGAAAACAGGTGCAGCCGGTTATATGATTAGCGGCGGGGCAGCCGGCGGATCAACTAGTTTTGCGGTAGACATGGCAGCGCTGGTTGGGCTCATTGATAACTTTATCGGCCTGATTGCAGCCGTGTCGCTGATTGCTTCCGGAACTGTATTTGGGGTTATTTTTGGATTAATTTTCGCGATTATTGCGATCTATTCGATCATCCAATTGTTCCAGTTGATGTACCAATATTATATCGAAGGGGATTCAACTGCGGGGGATGCGATTATTACTGAAGCAATACTTGGTTTGATAGCAGCCATGGGCGGCAGTATCATTGCAAAATTATTCCCGGGTTTGAAGGGTGCCGTAGACGACCTATACAATGCAGTAAAACAGCGAATCGCCAATAAAGAATTAGCTGACCGTATAGCGAATGAATATTCTCCTGAATTGGTAACGGAAATCGTTAAAAAATCAGGAACAGACAGTCTGCCGATTGCAGAGAGCCTGATTAAACAGTTGAAGGATGCAGGCATCAGCAAAGAGCTTATCGAACGCGCAGGTAAAACAGAAGGGGTTACCGGTTTAGAAAATCTGCAAAAACTTGCTGCTAAGGGAGTCGATTCAGTTACGATTACCAAGCTGTTGGATGATGGAATTCACCTTGAGACAGCAGTGAAGCTTGCTGACCGAAATATTTCACCTGCCGATTATCCTAAATATTGGGTTACGAATGGTACAGAGGCGAGTGCATTAGTAAAAGCACTCGACAACGGGTTCAGCTCGGACGATATGGCGAAACTTGCGGAGTTGGACTTTAAGCCTTCCCATCTTGATGGTTTAGGAATTAAGACTTCAGAAGATTTAAAAATTCACCTTGAGGTGTGGAACTTTGCCTGCAACTGTTTTACCGCTGGTACACAGGTGAAAACAGACAATGGGACAAAGCCGATTGAGGAAGTAAAGGTTGGCGACAGCGTTTTAGCTAAGAACACGGACACAAATGAAATGGATTATAAGCTGGTGGATATGGTATTTACCAATGAAGTGGATGAAATTTATCACCTTCAGATTGGGAATGAACGGATTAGTACGACCGCTGATCATCCATTCTGGATTAATGGTAATGAGTGGAGAAAGGCCAAAGATCTAAAGGAAGGTGATCTCGTTGAAACTGACCATGGAGAGTACGTTCCAATCAATAAGATTGAGACTATTAAGGCAAAAACCACTGTCTATAACTTCAGTGTTCAAGATTTCCATACCTACTATGTCTCAGAACTTGGAATTCTTGTTCATAACATTGATTGTATTAACCCAAGTTTCTATGAGGGGCTGGTGAAAGGAAAAAGGACTCCTACCAGTACATCCGGTTCACCCTCGGCTCGTCTAGGGGATGCCTTGCAAAAGGCTGGTATTAACCCTCCAGATGCTGTTGCTCCTATCAATAGCTGGCAGGCCCATCATATTGTTCCAGAGGGTGCAAAATATCAGGCTGCCGTCGATGCTAGAGCCACGTTGAGCAAATACGGGATTGATATCAATTCGGCAACTAATGGTGTTTGGCTTCCAAACGTACCAGGATATACGAAATATACGGAACCTGATTGGGACGGAGGTATGTATGTAGCAACACATAATGGAAGACATTTAAATAATTACTTTGATTATGTAAACAATCGATTAGATGAAACGGTCGAAGCGCTTGAAGGAGAATCGGATGAGGTCATTGCAGAAGCGATTGAGGAAACTATACAGGACATCCGGCATGAACTGTTAACCGCAGAAATCGTTCTTCATAGACAGAGATAACGACAACATCGCTCCTCTTTTGTTGTGATATAATTTTAAGTATCGAACAAAAGAGGGGCAGTTCATAGTAGAAGTGAAGGTGAGAAATCGGTGAAGATTTGGCAGTTACTAAATCAATATGAAGGTTTTGAAATACTCCAATGTACGACTGATCAAGGACAGTTGCTTTTTAGGGAACATTTTCGCGGCGTTCCAATGGAATCAATTTGGGAACCACCGACATTCAGTACTTATCAGAAGGGAAAGGAAAGTGATTTTCCTTCCGGGTTTGTCACTGTACCGGTTTTTAGTGAAAAGGCCGTAAATGCGTTACGTGAGTGGCTGGATCTGAAAGGAGAGCTGCTTCCGCTAGAAAACGACCGTGATCAGAAGTATTACGCTTTTAATGTCCTCAATGTATTAGATTGCATTGAAGAAGAAAAGGTTGAAGTGAAACGTTTTAAAAACGGCCGAATCATGAAATACACAAAATATGCTTTTAGACAAGACGTCGTAGCCGGACAGGGCATCTTCAAAATGGTCAATCATGAGACCAAAAAAATCATTAGCAGAGATGTATTTGTAACCGATGAATTTAGAGAAAAGGTGTTGGATTCCGGTCTTAATGGTTTTGACTTTATCGAGGTTTGGAATTCGGAAGAAGCAATTGCTATGAAGGGACCCAATTTATTTCTAGTGGATACAACTTTTGGAACAACTTATACATTTGAGGAGGCTTCCGAATTAGTCAGAAATCAGGGCAAAACGGTTGCCAGTGACAAATGGGCGTTGCGTCTGGATGGAAATCAAGAAATTCAAGTCGGCCAGCTCCAAGAAGACGGATCTTATTTATGGGTAAACCCAGTCTATTATCCTCCTATTTTTATCGAGATGAAATGGAAAGTAGTATAAAACGACGACTAAAGCCGGTTACGTACCGACTTTAGTCGTTTTTTTATATTCTCCCGTTTCGGATAACCCTAGTCATCATTTCAGCATTCGGGTAGTTAACCTCTTCATAAAGCTGAACGACCTTTTCTAAATTAAAGCTTACCCGTTCAATCGAAGTCGAAACCTTTCCATCCGTGATTTCTACAATTCCATAGGATGCCTTCGCTAACCCATCAAACGGCAGACCGACACTGCCAATATTCATGATTACTTTTCCGTTCAAATAACGAATATAGGGACGATGGATGTGAGCATAAACATACACTTGGGCGGAGTCTGGTTTCATCATCTTAGTGAGTAATGTCTCATCGTCTGCATGGGGAAGGACTATTTCAAACAAGCTATCCGGAGTAGCATGGAAAGCCGCAACTTCTGCTCCTTCTATCTCCAAATGCAGCTGTGACGGCAGCTCTTCTAGATAGGTGATCTCAGATGAAGAGAGCTGAGCTACTGTCCATTCTCTTTCCCGATTCATCATTTCTAATGCTGGGGCGGGAACTTCTCCTTTACGAACTCCGCGAACGACCCACTCATCGGCATTTCCTTTAATCACTTCAGTATGTAACGATCTTACGAGGTCGAGTGAACGTTTTGGCTCCGGACCACGGTAACAAATGTCTCCCAATACATAAATCTTATCTGCACCCTTTTTCTCAATATCGGCTAATACGGCTTCCAATGCCACGGCATTGCCATGAATATCCGAAATGAAAGCTGCTTTCATCGAACCTTAACCTCCTCAGGTATTTTTTTAAAAATAATACCACTAAAAAGTTAGATATTCTAATCTGAAGTGGGGATTAGATGGAAATAAAGTTAACAAAGAAAGTATAATGAATTGAATTTATCTATTAAAGGAGAATATAAAACGATGTCAAAATTGCCAAATTGCCCGAAGTGCCAGTCTGAATATACGTATGAGGATGGAAGTCTGCTTGTTTGCCCGGAGTGCGGTCACGAGTGGCCAGTAGCAGGGGAAGCAAATAGCAGTGAAGATAAAAAAGATTTTAAAGATGCGAATGGAAATATCCTAAACGATGGTGATACTGTATCCGTTATCAAAGACCTTAAAGTAAAAGGAAGTTCATCTGTTTTAAAGATGGGTACAAAGGTAAAAAATATCCGTCTAGTCGACGGCGATCATGATATTGATTGCAAGATTGATGGATTTGGAGCGATGAAACTAAAGTCCGAATTTGTTAAGAAAATATAATTAAAACAAGCCGCCTGAAATCAAGCGGCTATTTTTTTACAATAAGGAGATCTCCTAATTTATGAAGGATTTGTGGACCATAATCCTGCTGTTTTGACAAAGACACGTCGATTAAGTTTTAAATGCGCTATAATTAATTCTGCCAGATCTTCCGGCTGCATCATTTTTTGAGGATTGTTTTCACTGATAAGATTAGTGTCAAATGCAAGGTCAGTCGCAACAGTGCTTGGTGTAAGGGCAGTCACACGAATATTATGCTTTCTGACTTCGAGCATGAGAGATTCCGTTAATCCGAGCACAGCAAATTTTGAAGCACTGTATGCACTGGTGACAGGTGCCCCTTTTTGACCGGCAGAAGATGAAATATTGATGATATCACCAGACTTTTGTTCTATCATTCCAGGTAACACGGCTCTCGTAACATTGTAAACGCCCATGACGTTAACGCGAATAATATTTTCCCATTCCTCAGGCGAAAGGTCCAAGAAACCTCCAAACTTCGCGGTTCCGGCATTGTTAATGAGGATATCAATGGAGCCCAGGTCTCCTTTAATGTGCTCGACCGCATTCGTAACCGATTCAAGGTCCGCTACATCTGCAACAGCAGCAGATACCGCCACACCAAACTCGGCTAGTTCAGCCGCCACTTTTTCTAAGTTTTCCATTGTTAAGCCCATTAAACCTATATTCACGCCTTCCTTTCCCAATGCGATGGCCGTAGCTCGTCCAATACCTCTGCCTGCACCTGTAATCAGTGCCGCTTTCCCTTTTAGTAATTCCATTCGTCGTTACACTCCTCGTATCATATTTAAAAAAATCCATGTTCTAATATGCAGCTATGAAGCTCGGGTGTCTTTCATCTTAACCTTTCCCGAGCGTATCGCGTTCGACTACACCTGGCATTTTTTCGAACCATTCATTCTGAATGAGTAATTCAGCACAATCGTCGGCGAAAGTTCCGGCTTCTGCATTTAACCGCATATAGTTTGCGGCTAAGTCTCTTCTTGAACTTGCTGACATCGCCATTCCATAATTCCCAATACCTAATTGAGCAAGACTGACGGTGTGGAACAGCATGAGTTTATCCGAAAAAGGGGCTGTCGTAGAATTGGTTACAGCAGTGTCCCAAATTTCAGGTGCAGGTACGTAATCATCCCGCAGTAAGGAACTTAAAACCTCAACATGTTTAATCGAAATATCCCGTCCTCTGATAAAGAGTTTTTTTACTTCCTTTGATTTTGAAACTTGAGAAAAGCCGATCATCATCGTTTTACCCAATGTATTGGTAATGGTGTTTAAATGTAGATGAGTGATTTCCGATACATTTAACGGTCTTCTGTCCCCGAATAATCCATTCACCCAGCCTTCCTTTTGTACAAACTCTGCCGTTTCGGGATATTGAATATAAGGCGGCCGGATTAATAGACCTTTCGATGCTGACAAGGTCGTCGCTTTATTGTACAATTCCGCCGTTGTTTTTAAGTTGTGGTTAAAAAACTCCCGTATATCGATTCGTGATGAACTTCCGAGGGCCAGAGAATATGCCCCCATCCCGGAGGACCCCATTTGTTTTAAATAAAACAATATGAAGATATCTGAAAACAGTTTTGGGGCCGAAACATCCACATCGTCATCGGTAAAACCATGAGGAATCGGGAATTTTTCATTTTGAAACAGTTTACTAATAAAGGCTAGGTGCTCTTCCGTTAATCCAAGTGCATATTTTACTAATGCTTTGATATCTTCATCCTCTTCTGTATTTAAAAAGTAACGAAGGACACAGCTTGACATACTGTCTCCCATATAGCATCCCCAAAGGGCTGATATTTCAGATGAAGTGAGTGGTATTGGGTGTTTCGTCTCCATGTCTCTTCATTCCTTCCGTCATTGATTATTCCTTTATCATGCCCCAATTTTCATCCATTCTTCATGAATCTAAGCAAAAACAGGTAAAAGGACTGATTTAGGTTGTTTAAAAATACATAGGCTATTAATCTTAATTAATTTAACTAACTATGTTATGCTAATCATATTCAGGTTGTTTTATGGAGGCTTCTTATGCAGCGCGGTACTTTTCAATTAATGAAATCGGTAAATAAATCAATTATTTTAAATAAAATTCGGACGTCGGAACCAATTTCGCGGGCGCAAATAGCCAAGGAAACAAGTCTGACTCCTCCGACTGTCAGCAGTATTGTAAAAGAACTTATTGATCAGGGATTGGTGAGAGAAAGTATGCTCGGCAGTTCAAGCGGCGGGCGAAAACCAACCTTACTGCATATCAATACGAATGCTTTTTATGTTATTGGTCTGGACGCCGGGCCGGAATCGGTAAAATGTATTTTAACCGATTTAACAGGTGAGATCCTAGAGCGGACAGATAGTCAGCTGGCAACTCCTTTAACAAATGAAGAGTTTATCAAGATTTTAAAGAACAACATTCATACCATTTTAAAACAATCAATCATCGACCCTGAAAAAATCATTGGGATTGGTGTTGCCATGCATGGGGTAGTGGATGTTGAAAAAGGGATGTCA
Source organism: Neobacillus sp. Marseille-Q6967 (assembly GCF_946151075.1). Classification (GTDB taxonomy): domain Bacteria; phylum Bacillota; class Bacilli; order Bacillales; family Cytobacillaceae; genus Neobacillus. Next base: position 1,745,698 of record NZ_CAMGZB010000001.1, read on the forward strand.
CTTATTGCTCCTATTTTAAACTTGAGAAATATCCCGATTAAAGACGAGCTGGCAAAGGAGTTTCATTTAACTGTTAGAGTAGAAAATGATGCACGGGCCATGGCTTTAGGAGAATCGTGGTTCGGCGGCCATGGCAATGCAGATAGCATGGTGGCCGTTAACATTGGCCGTGGTGTAGGTGCCGGTGTTGTGTTGAACGGTAAATTATATCATGGTGCCCAAGGAATTGCCGGAGAGTTAGGGCATATGATGATTGACCTGAACGGCGAAATCTGTGAGTGCGGCAACCCCGGCTGTTTGCAGACCTTTGTGAGTGGAACTGCGATTGAGAAACGTGCAGAAAAACACTTGAAAGAAAAGGTAACTGGCAAAGAAATATTCGAGTATGCCCAGAAAGGGAATCAAGCGTATATTGAGCTTCTCAAGGAAACTGGGAAAATCATTGGAATAGGTCTAACCAACTTAGTCCATCTCGTTAATCCTAGTAAAATTGTTTTAGGTGGAGGGGTGATGAAGAGTGAAAGGTTCATTATTCCGGCCATCCTTGAGACCATTCAGCAGAGAGTGTTAAGCACGGAGGCAAGAAAGACAGAGGTGACGGTTACAAAACTAGGTGATGACGCAACATTATATGGTGCAGTCAGTTTACTATTGGTTGAATTATTTGATCCAGTTAATAATATAGGCTGAACCTCATCCGAAGGTTCAGCCTAATTTTTACCCAAAAGTCAAAACGGTTTGTTTTTGATATTTTTCTCCAGGTTTTAAGATTACACTTGGAAATCCTTGTTGATGCAATGATGCCGGAGATGCCTGGGTTTCAAAACATACTCCAAGGTATTTACGCGATGTGCCTTCCGCTAGTTCTAATCCTTCTTTTAAGGCATTGGAAGTATACATGACCATTCCCGGCTGGTTAGTTGTTACGGTCATCACTCGGCCGCTTTCAGGATCTTCGACCATTGCCTGATGTGTTCTTGAATGGTCGAAAATAAAATAATGATCATAGCCATCTCCGACGATTTTGTTTTGATCAGTGTGATTGTTAAACCCAGTGCCAAGGGCAAGACCCTGGCGGAAATCGAAAGGGGTCCCTTCGACATGAAGCAGTTTCCCCGTCGCTATTAACTCACTGTTTAGTTCGGCAAAGCGGCTGCTATCAATTGTTACCTTATGGTTTTGTACGGTGTTTTTTAAGTTCCCGGTTAAATTAAAATAAGTATGGTTTGATAAGGTAAGCGGAGTGGTTTGGTCACTTTCTGCTAAATAATCAAGGATTAGCAGATTCTCATTATTTAATGTATAGATAACCTTAACCTCAACATTTCCAGGGTACCCACCGTCACCATCCTCACTGGTATAAGTAAGTTCTAACCCAGCTTCAGAGTCTGTTTGAAATGGGGTGACCTCCCAAATGACTTGATGAAAGCCTCCAGGCCCGCCGTGCAAATGGTTTTCCCCGTTATTTGCAGCGAGAGGATAGGTTTTCCCATCAAGCTGAAATGCAGCACCTTGAATTCTGCCTGCAACCCGTCCGATAATAGCCCCAAAATAATTAGGGTTTGTTTCATAATCCTGATAATTTTTATAACCCAGGACTACATTTTCAAGATTACCATTTGCATCCGGGACCATCATTTTCGTAATGATTCCACCGAAATTTAACACACTCACGCTCATGCCGCGGTCATTTGTTAACGTATATTCTGCCCATTTGTTGAGGACCTCTTTAGTTTCTATGTTCATATAAGTTCCACCTATTGGTTTAATATATCTATGAATCTTTCAAATGCTTCTTGTTCTTTTAAGACACCGGCATCTTCAAGGCATCTTACAAACTTTTTTCCAAGTTCTTCTCGTAAAATAAACTCTGCTTTTTCCTTAGAAGTAGGTATTCCATATTTTTCTTTCAATTGTTCAGCCCAGTCTTGATGGTAGTCTGCTACTTGTGCTGCCTTTCCTAACAGAAATTCCTGTATTTCAATTAATTCATCCTTTAGCCGCGGCGGCAATACTGCTAATCCCATTACTTCAATTAAACCGATATTTTCCTTTTTAATATGATGAACATCCTCATGTGGATGGAAAATACCAAGTGGGTGTTCATCTGTTGTCCGGTTATTTCTTAAAACCAAATCAATCTCAAATAGTCCATCACGGAATCTGGCAATAGGAGTCACCGTGTTATGCGGCGTCTCACCCGTAAAGGCGATGACGTCCGCCCGATCGTCGGAATAACCTCTCCATGTCTGCAGGATGTCATCAGCTGCATCAACAAGTATATCCTTGTTGGCAGACCGCAGCCGAATGACACTCATCGGCCATTTTACAACAGCTGCTTGAATATCAGGAAACTTGTTTAGTGTAAACGTAAAAGCATCTTTCGCCCGTGTCATCGCAAATTCATATCGTCCGCCTTGATAATGGTCATGACTTAAAATCGAACCGCCGACAATCGGTAAATCGGCATTGGACCCAATGAAATAGTGGGGGAACTTCGCTGTAAACTCAAGCAATCTTTCAAATGCATGGCGGTCAATTTTCATATCACGGTGTTCTTCCGAAAGTAAGATGCAGTGCTCGTTATAATAAACATATGGTGAATACTGCAAAAACCAATTCTCCCCTGAAAGAGGAACCTTGATAATCCGGTGATTGGCGCGTGCCGGGTACCCTGTCCTGCCTGCATAGCCTTCATTTTCAACGCACAATAAGCATTTTGGATAGTGGACCGTTGTTGGTTTCATTGCCCGTTCCCGTTTGATTTGCTCGGGATCTTTTTCCGGCTTGGATAGATTAATCGTAATATCCATTTGCCCGTAGGCCGTTTCTAGTTTATAAGAGATATTTTTAGCAATCCGGTTAATCTGAATGTAATTATTGTTTTTACTTAGGTTATAAAAATAATCAGTAGCCGCAACGGGGGAGTCCTGATATTTTTGATTAAATAAGCTATTCACGACAGAGGGTCTGGCTACAAGGCAATTCATAATATTAGCTGCTAAAATTTCCTTATCATCGAAGACATCTTCGATGACACCTTGTTCGACTGCATAAGAGATCACTTTTTCAATCAGATTAGCTATCGTATCATCAGAAGGCTGTACTTCTTCGGGAAAACTCTCCATCCCTAAGAAGCTCATCACTTGATTGCGAACATAAATCTGATCTGCTGCTTCAATTAATCCGACTTCTACCGCTTTTTGAATGAGTCCAGAAATATGCTCTGTTATCATGCTTACACTTCCTTCCCGTAACCGTCTGGACATGTGTTATGCCACTTCCAAGCATCCTCGATAATTTTCGTGACGCTCGTACGTGTTGGATTCCAACCTAAGATTTGTCTTGCCTTGTCAGAGCTCGCAATTAAAATACTTGGGTCACCCGCTCTGCGCGGTCCGATTTGGGCTGGGATTTCTTTCCCTGTTACTTTCCTTGCGGTATCAACCATTTCTTTTACAGAGAAGCCTTTACTGCTTCCAAGGTTGAACACATCACTTTTTCCGCCTTCATTTAGATAGTTTAAGGCTAGGAGATGGGCATTGATTAAATCTTCGACATGAACGTAATCACGGATACAAGTTCCATCGGGGGTATCATAATCTTCCCCGAAAATCGTGATATGAGGACGCTGACCAAGAGCTGCCTGCAAAATAATTGGAATCAAATGTGTTTCTGGGCGGTGGTCTTCTCCGATTTCAGCGGTTTCCCTTGCGCCGGCAACATTGAAATATCGTAATGAGACCCATTTAATGTCATGTGCTTTTTCTGCCCATCCAATCATTTTTTCCATGGCGAGCTTGGTTTCGCCGTACGTACTGGTTGGGATGGTCGGCACCATTTCTGTAATCGGTACAGCATTCGTTTCTCCATAGGTTGCAGCAGTGGATGAGAATACGATTTTCATTACACCAAATTCGACCATTGCCTGTAGCAGCACTTGTGTACCATGTACATTGTTATCATAGTACTTGAGTGGATTTTCCATTGATTCTCCGACAAGTGAATTTGCGGCAAAGTGAATAACACTATCAATGGATTCTTTTTCAAAAACAGAGCGGAGGAAGTCGATCTGTCTCATGTCCCCTTGATAAAATACAGCTTTTGGGTGTACGGCTCCTCTGTGGCCTGTTTCGAGATTATCAATGACAACTACATTCTCACCTCGGTCGATTAATTGGTAGACAGCGTGAGAACCGATATATCCGGCTCCTCCTAAAACTAAAATACTCATATTAACACTCCTCCGTAAGTTCTTTGGCACCATCACCGATTGTTGCGATGTAGAAAGTTGCTTCATAGCCAACTTTCTCACGGTAGATGCTGTTCACATTTTTCTTAAAATCATCTATTTTATTTTTCTCAACTACAGCAATTGCACAGCCGCCAAATCCAGCTCCGGTCATTCGAGCTCCTAAAACACCTTCTTGTTCCCAAGCAGTTTCGGCAATCGTGTTGAGTTCAAGACCTGTTACCTCGTAATCGTCTCTTAAACTTTTATGAGATTCATTCATCAGCTGCCCGAATGCGTTTAGGTCACCCTGCTGAAGTTTTTCTAGTGCCAGTAATGTCCTGGCATTTTCATAAACAGCATGTTTCGCCCGTTTCCGGTTGGTTTCATCACGGATGAGATGCTTGTTGGTCTCAAATTCCTCCGGTGATAAGTCTCCTAAACTATTGATGGATAGTTCCTGTTGTAACTCACTAAGTGCCTGCTCGCACTGCGCCCGGCGTTCATTGTATTTAGACCCGGCCAATGTGCGTTGTTTATTGGTATTAATAATGATAATGGCATGACCGTTCAGGACGATAGGGGCATATTGATAGTTTAATGTTTCACAGTCTAATAAAATTGCATGGTCTCTCTTTCCCATGCCTATGGCAAATTGGTCCATGATTCCGCTATTGACGCCAATATATTGGTTTTCAACCTTCTTACCCAGTTGAATCATTGCGAGGCGTTCGATGTTAAGGTTAAAAAGCCCATCTAATAAAACGCCTGTTGCAAGTTCAATTGAGGCGGAGGATGAGAGGCCGGCGCCGTTTGGAATATTACCATAGTATAAAATATCAGCACCTTGATTAATTTCATGTCCAGCTTCCTTTAAATAAAGAAGCATGCCTTTTGGGTAGTTTGCCCAGTTATCCTTTTCATCATAGGCTAATTCAGACAAGTCGGACTCGATGATACCGGTTTCAGGGAAATTCATGCTGTAGAAACGTAACTTCTGGTCATTCCGCTTGATAGAAAGTGCATACGTTCCAAATGAAATGGAGGCAGGGAAGACATGACCGCCGTTATAATCGGTATGTTCGCCAATCAAATTGATCCGGCCAGGCGCAAAGAAAGTTCTTGGAGTCTGCGAGGTATTAAAAATAGATTGAAACTCACTGGTTAAATTGACTGTAGTAGTAATCATAATGCCTCCTAATAATCTTTATCATTACCTTTATTAATTAATTTAATTAAGTTACGAACAGTTTACTACGATTCTATTAATCATGCAAGAGGTGCCTGTCACTCCCAAAGATTTTTTATAAAAAAAAACTCCATGCCATTCGGCTGGAGTTTTGGTGTCTGTCTAGCCCCGTATTTGTGAATTTGTATGTATCGGGTTTAACGAAGCTTATGGCAGGATGTTGCCGGCTGCGCGATAGATGCTGTACCATTCTTCACGAGTCAGGCGGATTTCGCTTGCTTGGATGCAGTCTTTTAAGCGGTCCATATTCATGGTACCGATAACCGGCTGCATGTGTGCTGGGTGACGTAAAATCCAGGCGATCGCAATGGTGGTTTTGCTTACTTCATATTTTGCTGCGATTTCATCAATTTTTTGGTTCAATTCAGGGAATTTTTCGCTTCCAAGAAATACCCCTTCAAAGAATCCATACTGGAAAGGAGACCAAGGCTGAATGGTGATATCATTTAACCTGCAAAAATCCAGAACGCTGCCATCACGGTTAATGGCTGATTCATTTTCCATGTTCACGTTGATTCCACTTGAAATCATCGTCGCGTTTGTGATGCTTAATTGCAATTGGTTTGCTACAATGGGCTGCTTTACATATTTTTGTAAAAGCTGAATTTGCATCGGATTTTGGTTAGAAACACCAAAATGGCGTACTTTTCCTGAACTTTCAAGTTGATCAAAAGCTTCCGCTACCTCTTCAGGCTCCACAAGTGCATCTGGGCGGTGAAGAAGAAGAACATCTAAATAATCGGTTTTGAGTCGTTTTAGGATGCCATCCACCGAATTTAAAATATGTTCTTTCGAAAAATCAAACATTCCTTTGCGAATTCCACACTTGGATTGAAGTATGATTTTCTCGCGAATATCATCATTCATATGGATGGCGTCTGCAAAAATCTCCTCACAGGTTCCACCGCCATAAATGTCCGCATGGTCGAAGAAGTTTGCGCCTTCCTCTAAAGCTGCCTGTACAAAGCGTTCTGCTTCAGACTTCTCCAGTGAGTTAATTCGCATACAACCAACTGCAACAACCGGAACCTCTAAATTACTAGATCCTAATCTCATTGTTCTCATCCCATAACCTCCTAATGGTGCCTGTCACGCTCCGAATTTTGTCGAGCCTACATTTGTATTTTACCCTAAAATGGAAGTGGTTGGGAAATAAAGAGATTATCATATTTGGAAGGGCTAGCTAGCGCACAAAAATGTGGATGAAAAGAATAGAAATGTCCTTCATCCAAGGGACGAAGGACATTCCACCAAATAACTAAAGCGCTGCTTTTATTACTTTCCTATAATATAATACCGACAGGAATCCGAAGATACTGTACAGTCCGGTATAAAGAATCATAACCATGATCATAGGTGTCCAGAGCTCGGCTCCAAATAGGAACCAGCCGGATTGGACGGCGAAATAGCTGTGGAGCAGGCCTACCACTAATGGAATACCGAAGTTAAAGAGCTGCTTGGCTTGTATTCCTTTGATCAAATCACCTTGGGTAAAACCGAGTTTTCGTAAAATCGTATAATTTGGCTTCTCGTCTTCGCTTTCATCCATCTGCTTGAAGTAGAGAATACAGCCGGATGTAACAAGAAACGCCAGACCTAAGAACGCGACAATGAACATTATCAGCCCCATATTCTGTTTCTGCATCGTGCTCATATCTAAAAGCGAATCATGTGCCTGATTGTTATGAAAACCTAATTCATGAAAACGATCATTTGCTGCCTTAATTTTATCCTCATCCTTGATAGTAAAACCAAAGTAAACAGAGGATTCTTTTTGAATAGACGGGTTTTGCTCCTTCACTAGACGCTCGAAAAGTGTCTCGTCAACAATCGCGACTGGGAGGCCGCCATTTGTGAAATACCATGAAACGATGAAATCTTTCTTCAATCCTTGATAATCAAGCGAAATCCCTTCACTTTGGCCTTTAAACTCAATCGTTCCGGAATCCTTTAAGGGCATAAATTTTTGCATCATATCATGATAACCGGTAAAGACAGTTTCATTTGGCTTCACATTGATATGGTTGAAGTCTTTATCACTTACAACAGAAATGGTCATGACAGTGGGGTCAAATTTCACCCCATCGAGTTTATTTTCGGAAATATTTTTGATATTAGCCTCCACTTGAATCACATCGATTTTCTTTTCACGATAACCAATATTTTTTGCCTTTAAAGCCGCTTTAAAACGGTCTGCATCCTGCGAATTGGTAATTGAAAAATCAGCAGCAACCTGATTATGAGCCGTTTTTTCGGCAGAATAGTAAGAGATATAGCTCAACGATAATAGTCCAATCGCCAGTGCTGACACTGTGGTAATAATGGTTAACAATAAAGCGTTCGATTTCATCCGGAACATAATCGAGGATAAGGATAAAACCTCATTAATATTTAAGTAACCGTCTTTCTTTTTCCGGACAAGTGAAAAGAGAAAGCGGACCGACCCTTTGTAAAATAAATACGTTCCAATAATGACTGATCCTAAAATAAAGATCATCGCCAAAAACAGTTCTGTCATGGTGGTGAAATCACCGCCGAACAGCTTGGAAGAAACATAGTAGCCAATGACGATTAAGATGATTCCTAGAATTCCGATAATCATTTCAAAGAAAGAAAGCCTTTTTACTGTTTCCTCAGTGGAAGAACTGACACGAAATAATGATAAAATACTTTGTCTTTTAATAAAAAGATAGTTTGTCAGCATAATCAATAAATAGATGGCACCGAAGACAATCAAGGTTTGAATGAGCGCATTGGTAGAAAAATGTAATGTTGCCACTGTGTCCACACCGATAATTTTATAAAGAACCATCGTAATCAAGCGAGAAACGGAAAAGCCGATAAATATTCCAAATAATAACGATCCAAAATACAGAATGAAATTTTCAGCTGTAAGAATTCGAAAAATCCTATCTTTCGTCATCCCAATTAATTGAAATAAACCGACTTCCTGGCTGCGGCGCTTAATAAAAATATTATTGGCATAGACGAGAAAGACTGTCACTATGGCAACCAATAAGACGCTGGCTGCACGAAGGGAAGCCGCCCCTTTAATCGAACTCTTTGCCTCATTAGTGGACGGGTCATATTGCAGGGTCACAAACGCAAAGTAGAGGGCAACGCTGAAAATTAAGGCAAACACATAAAGGTAATAATTTTTAAGATTCTTTTTCAAATTACGGAGGATTAGTTGATTAATACTCATTAACAACCCCTCCTAGGACACCCTGGGTTTTCATGATGTCTTGGAAGAACGTCTGTCGTGACTGCTCGCCCTTATTAAGCTGCGTGTAAATCTGACCGTCTTTAATAAAAATAACCCTGCTCGAATAGCTGGCTGCCACCGGGTCGTGCGTGACCATCATAATCGTAGCCTGATGTTTCTTGTTCATCTCACTCAGTTTGTTCAGTAAATCAGAGGCCGATTTGCTGTCGAGTGCTCCGGTTGGTTCGTCTGCAAAAATAATGCTTGGTTCATGAATGAAAGCCCGGGCCGCTGAAGTCCGCTGCTTTTGTCCGCCGGAAATCTCATTAGGATATTTATCTTTAAGGTCATAAATACCGAGTTCCTTCGCCACCTGCTCAAATTTTTGGTTCGCTAGAGCTTTTGCCGTTTTGGTAATGGACAACGGCAGCAGGATGTTTTCTTTCACCGTCAACCTATCTAATAAGTTGTAATCTTGAAAAATAAATCCAAGATAATGTTTCCGGAATTCCGCTAACTGTTTTTCTTTCATACCTGTCATTTCTTTTCCATCGATGATGATCGTACCGTTACTCACTTTATCGATAGAGGAGAGTACATTGAGCAGGGTCGTTTTCCCAGAACCAGAGGCACCCATAATGCTGACAAATTCGCCTTTTGCAATGCTTATATCAATGCCCTTAAGGACTTCTTGTTTATTGAACTTATTTCCGTAGCTTTTATAAATTTTATTCGCTTCTAAAATCCTCATTTCAACACATCCCTTTGCTCGTTATACACCAAGTATAAAAGCCACATTATAAGTTTTCCTTCGATTCTGCGAACAAATCACAAAAGCATGTGACAATGTTGTCACATGCCTGTTATTTGGTTAAAGTCATTACGTTTTGGAAAAGTCAGTGTGAAGGTGGTGCCTTCACCGAGTTTAGAGTGGACATCGATTTTAATCAACAGGGGCTGTGCCGCTTTTTTTGCTAAAAATAAGCCCATTCCGGTGGCAGTATGATCCTGATGATGAGTTGTGGAGGTAAAGCCTTTGTCAAAGATCCGCGGCAAGTCTTTCGGGTCAATCCCCCTGCCAAAATCCTGTACCTCTAAGCAGTGGAGCTCCTGTTTCTGAAAACTCTTGATGACAATGTCTGTTCTTTCACTATATTTTATCGCGTTCGTTAACAGCTGACGGATAATAAACGCCAGCCATTTCCCATCGCTCAGAACTTTAGACACCTCTAAATCCACATCAACACCGATGCCTTTTTGTATGCACCAGGATTGCAATCCCTTAATTTCGTTAAAAATAACATGCTGAAGCTCGAGTTCTTCTATGAATAAATCGTTTTCCATAAAGGGCAGTCGTTTTTGATGCAGCTGCTGATCCAAGAGCAGATGAATTCGCAGCCATTCATGCTTTAACTGGGCCTTGATTTTTTCATCGTCAATCCGGTCAATCATTAAATGCATGGCTGTTAAAGGTGTTTTTACTTCATGAATCCAAGAGAGCAGCTCATCTTTTTCCTGCTCAAACAAGATTCGATTTCGCGAGTTGTCCTCCTTTAGCTGCTCCGTCTGGTTGATAATACTTTTTTCAATGATTTTTTCAAACGGGCTTTCTGATACCGCCATATCCGTTAAATCGAGGTCATGAGCCCATTCTTCCAGACTTTGATAAAACCTTGTTTCCTTTTTATAACGGAAAACTAGAAAGATAATAAAAATTATGACTGATAAGAATACAACATAAAGGATCTGCATTACGGGGATGGTTGAATCGATATAGGCGATAAAGATAGTGAGAAGCTGGGTGGCGCAAAAGAGAAGAATCCAGCTTCGCCGTTCCTTAAGGTAATCTTTAATCATAATTCATCTCTTCCTTGGCGATGTAACCTTGTCCCACTTTGGTCTCGATAAAGCGGCCGAGGTCAATTTCATCCAGCTTCTTCCGCAGCCGGTTAACATTCACCGTCAGCGTATTATCGCTGACAAAACGCTCATCATCCCATAAAGCCTTAATCAATTCCTCACGGCTGACTATCTTATTTTTTTGCTCAATCAGCTTTTTTAAAATAAACAATTCATTTTTCGAAAGTTCAACTGTACCCCCGTCATTTGCCACCAAATTCTTTTCCGCATCAATTGTGGCCCCGCACCAAGTTTTCAGGGTTATCGGCTTGGTGTTATAGTTGTAAACCCGGCGAAGAATGGCCTGGATTTTTGCAATCAGTACATCAAAATGAAACGGCTTTTGAATAAAATCGTCTGCACCCAGCTGCATCGACATCACTATATCTGTCGGATGGTCCCGGGATGATAAAAACACAATCGGAACGTTCGAATGAGAGCGAATCATCCGGCACCAGTGAAAGCCGTCAAACTTCGGAAGCTGAATATCAATAATCACGAGATCCGGCTTTACTGCTGTGAACTCCTGCAGAACTTTGCCCCAATCCGAAATTCCATACACCTCATAGGACCACTGTGACAACCGCTCCTTCACCTCCTGAAAAAGCGTTGCATCATCTTCTATTAACAGTAACTTAAACATTGTCCTCACCACACGTTTTCCACTATTCTTCCATTATTGTATAGTAATCCCGTCAGTATGTGCTAGTAAAGTCCATCCTGCCTAAAAGGAGATGGGTTATTAAAAACATTGTTCATTTTTTAATAAGTAGATTCATACATAAGACAGAGGGAATTTCATTTCCTAAAAGAACAGGAGGCATTAGCATGATTCAAAAAACCTTAGATGTAAACAGCAAGGCAGGATTATATCCCCGCCTCGTCACTCAATTAGTGCAGTCGGCATCCCAATTTCAATCCGAAATTTTCCTTAGTCACAATGGGCGTAAGGTCAATTTAAAATCCATTATGGGAATCTTATCATTAGCCATCCCAAATCAAGCCCAAATCACAATCGAGGCATCTGGGGACGATGAGAGAGAAGCCTTGGATCGGGTCGTTGAAACAGTAAAATCATTTTCATAAAAAGTTTAGGATAGAGTACCCTCTATCCTATTGTCTTTATATGGAGGCTTTCCTATAAACACTTATTTGGATTAAAATGGTATATAAATAGAATGGGTGCCTGTCACCAGGAGGGTGATTGAAATGTTGGATAAAATCAGAGGGGCGTTGTTCGGGTTTGCAATCGGCGACGCACTCGGAGGGACGACGGAATTTTTGACAAAAGCAGAGGTCAAGGAAAAGTACGGCGTGGTGAAGGAAATTGTCGGCGGGGGTGTTTGGAATCTTGAAAGAGGAGAGACCACGGACGATACGGCAATGACATTGGCTGTGGCAAAGGGCATCTTAAAAAGTCCCATCGACCCGATCGAAGCGATAGGGGAAGAGTTTTTAGTATGGTATAGGTCCGACCCGAAGGACATTGGAGTCATCATCCGAACCGTACTTAGTCTATACAATGGAAACTGGTACGAAACTGCGAAAAAAGCACATTATCAATATTTAAATGAGCTATCAGCAGGAAATGGTACGTTAATGAGGTGCCTGCCGGTTGCCCTGGCCTATGGGGATTTTAAACAAGTAGAAGAAATCACTATGAAACAATCAAAAATGACTCACTATGATTCATTAGCAGATAAGGCCTGCATGATCTATAACCGTATCGCCTGTAAAGTCCTCAAGGGGAAAGAACTTAAAGAGGCGATTAAGGAAGAAATCCAAGGGACCCGGTATGAGACCTCTTTGACGGTTGAAAAACCAGATTGCTCTCCGGATGGATTTGTTGTTAATACGATGAAATGGGTGTTATATTGGTTGTTATCCAGTGATTCTTACCTAGACGTGGTCATTGGTGCGGCAAATGAGGGGCATGATTCTGATACCGTTGCTGCAATTGCCGGAGGTTTGGCAGGTTTAGCTTGTGGCTATGAAGCATTGCCAAAGGCATATTGTGAGGTATTACTGGACAAGCAGCAATTAGAGGAAATTTCCCACCAGCTAAATAAGACTAAGTGAGGCATGATTATGAAAATCGATTTACCAAGAGTATCAGAGGAACTGCCTTTAAGAAATTTCCAAGATATTTTTTACGAGGAAGACCCAGAACTGGAAATGTGTAGAGTGGTGGATTCTGTCTTTGAAAATGAAACAGTGGGACGGGTTCGATTAACGAGTATGGTAATCAAAAACAGCCGCTTCAATCAAACCGATTTTAAGAGAATTGATTTGACCGATGTTATTTTCGAAAATTGTGATTTATCGAATGCTAATCTAAGTACGTCTTCCATACACAGGGTCAAATTTAAGAATTGTAAATTAGTAGGGGTGGATTTTTCAGATTCCCGCTTAGCTAATGTCCAGTTTGAGGACTCTTTATTAAACTTATCAGCTTTCGGAACTTCCAAGCTGGAAAAAGTCATTTTCCGGGATGCTTCCTTAAAAAGTGCAGACTTTTTTGACTGTAAATTGAAAAACGTTGAGTTTCAGACTTGCAACCTTGACGGAGCGAACTTTGATCAAACATCGCTTAAAGGAATCGATATCAGTTCGTCTACTTTTGATAGCCTGACGGTTTCGATTGACGATTTAAAAGGCTGCAAAGTCTCACCTTATCAAGCTCTTCATTTCGCAAGCCTATTGGGGCTGATTATTAAAGATTAAAAAAATAACGTGTGCCGATTAGCACACGTCATTTTTATTATAATTCATTTGTAATTGGCTTACCGGCCTCGACTAATACTTTACTACCAACCAGGAAAAAACCTTGGATAAACATGAGAAAACCTGTGCCGACAAGCAGCCATTCGATTCGAACGATATCGGAGATTGGTCCAAATATCAGCATTCCAAGCGGCATCATCGAGGTTGAAATCATTCCGAGAACCCCAAATACCCTTCCTAAATAGTTGCCCTCTACTTTTTCTTGTAAAAGAACGGTGGAGGGGGTGTTAAACATTGGCATAGCCACACCAACTAGTCCCATGAACACACAATAGATCCAAAAGGATGGAACAAGCCCTAATGCAAAGGTACATGCGCCCATAATCAAGGCGGCCAGAGTCATCGTATGAATTTTATTTTTATAACCTCCCCAAGAGGCCATAACGATTCCTCCGAGCATCATCCCAATGGAAAAAGTAATTTCAATGGCTGTTAACCGCCAAACATCATTACCAAAACTGCGTGTGACCTGAAGCGGAGTTAAAAACGCAACTGGCGCAGCGAGAATAAAGAAAAAGGCGAAATATCCAAAGAATTTTTTCAAAAAGGCATGTTCATGGATATACATCATTCCGTTCTTCAAGTCGCTGAAATAGCTGGTTTTTTGCTTTTCTAATGCTTTTGCATGAGAAGCCACTGGTAAAAAGAACAGTAAGGCAAAAATTGCGATAGCTGCTGTCACCACATCAATAAAGAAAATTGTTTCCATGGTCGCGGTCGTGAGCAACGCCGCGCTCACCATCGGGGCAACAAGCATGATAATCGATTGGATGCTTCCGTTGATGCCATTTATCTTCGTCAATTGATCTTCCGGTACAATCTGAGGGAGGATTGCTCCCACGGCAGGGGTCTGGATCCCCGTTCCGATGGCGCGGATTCCCGACATAACAAACAACAGCCAAATCGCATCATATCCCATTAAAAATAAAATCGCTAATACCAAGGTTGATACGGCAATTAAAGCATCTGCGAATATGATTAAGAGTTTTCGATTGTAGCGGTCCGCCCAAACTCCTGCAAACGGTGATAAGAAAAACGCTGGCACGAAACCGCAGATAATGGAGATCGTCATCATAACGCCGGACTGAGTATTTAAGGTGATATACCACATGATGGCGTACTGAACGAGTGCGGAGCCAAAGAGCGAAATCGTCTGGCTTCCTAAAAATAAAATAATATTCCTTTTCCAATTTTCGTTGGTTGTCATCTAAACCACTTCCTTATTAAATTTTAGGCTATGTTAAATTTGCCTGTTGATTTCCGCTCCAGGCGCTCGCTTTCCGCGGGCGGTCCGGGGAGCCTCCTCGACGCTTATCGCGCCTGCGGGGTCTCCCCTGCCCCGTTCATCCCGCAGGAGTCTCGCGCCTTTTGCTCCAATCAACAGAGTTTCCAAATCAACAATCACATTTAACACAGCCTAATTTTAAAAACGAAAAAAACACAGACCAGCTGCCTGTGTTCGAGAGTAAATGGAAGGGCATAACAAAAGAATCATGCCGTCAAAAGGCATTGATTTTTGAACATACCAAAAGAGGGCAGATTTGTCCCCCTTGATTTTTACCTATCCGTAAAATAAAGGTTACCTAAAAATAGGCAGACTAATCCCATTTACCCTGCAGACAAGCAGAGCTTTGAACGTATTCAATTAACGGTTCAAAGATTGGAATCGAAGTCTAACAGATGCCATTTTTAGGATCCTCCATTTCTATAAGTTATCTTCATTGTAACATAAGACAATCACAGCCTACAATCTTCCACCAGAAGGTGAGAAAATTTTGCTAAACAAAAATGGCACTCCATGATGAGCGCCATTTTTTATCTCGACAGTTGTTTTGCCCTGCTATCCATTAATGCATTAAACTGGGTTACAGTTAAAGGTTTGCTGTACACGTATCCCTGGATTTCATCACATTGAAGTTCCCTTAACTTGAGCACCTGTTCCTTGGTTTCCACTCCCTCAGCAATAACAGATAATCCGAGTCCGTGGCCAAGAGAGATAATGGTTTCCACCAATGCTTGATCTTGTCCGTTTTTCGTAAAATCATGAATAAACGGATGGGCGATTTTTAAGCTGTTGATTGGGAATTTTTTTAGATAGAGGAACGATGAATAACCTGTACCAAAGTCATCCATTGATAACCTTACCCCCAATTCGCGTAACTCCTGCATTTTCACAATCGCTTCCTCGGTATCAACCGCAGCGACGGCTTCCGTTATTTCCAGTTCTAAAAAGTTAGGGTTAAAGCCTGTTTCTTTTAGAACCCTTGCTACCATTTCTACTAAGTGATCATGAAGAAATTGCAGGGGCGATAGGTTGACGGATAATTTTAACTGGCTGTAGCCAGCATCATGCCATCTTTTTGCCTGTTCACACGCTGTATAAAGGACCCATTCGCCAATTGGATAGATCAGCTTCGTCTCTTCCGCCAATGGAATGAACTCTCTAGGTGACACAATTCCTGCCTCGATGGAGTTCCAGCGAATCAATGCTTCAACACCGGAAACCTTCCCCGTTTTGGTATTCACCTGAGGTTGATAGTATAAGACAAATTCCTTATCGGTAATGGCCTTCCGCAGCCCGTTTTCTAAAGACATTTTTCGCGAAAGGGTTTGATACATCGTTTTCGAAAAGAATTTGTAGTTGTTCCGCCCATCTTCTTTCGCATGATACATCGCCATATCGGCATGCTTCATTAATTCATCCGTTGTTTTTCCGTCTTTTGGGAAAAAGGCAATACCGATACTCATAGAAACATTTAGTTCTTCGCCCTTGATGGAAATTGGTTTCGATACGATGGATTGCAGCCGTTGAATTAACGGTTGGACATCTGCTTCAGATTTAATTTTGTTCAATATTAAAGTAAATTCATCACCGCCCTGCCGCGAAACCGTATCGGTTTTACGAAGACTTAAGGACATTTGTTTTGAAACATGCTTTAATAATAAGTCTCCGTAATCGTGGCCGAGCGTATCATTGATATTTTTAAACCGGTCTAAATCAATGTACACAACTGCGAGCTTATAATGATCCCGTTTTGCTTCCTCCATCGCCATGACAAGCCGGTCTAAAAACAATCTCCGGTTTGGCAGTCCGCTTAACACGTCGTGAAGAGCCATATGCTTCATTTTTTTTACAGCCGTAACCAGCTGTTGATTTCTCGAGCTAAGTTCTTCTGTTCGTTCTCCAACCTTTTCCTCTAATTTCTCTTGGAGGTTATGGTGATGGGTTAACAATGTTTGATGTTCTGTTAGGATTGTAACCAGTCTGATTAAAATGAGAAGGACGCTGATTGCAGAACCGATCATTAAACTCGTTGATTTTTGAATAACCATTACTGTGAGTAAGAGTAATACACTTAAATTGGGTAGTAAAAGGGATAATGACAGTTTACTGTTCTTGTTTGTAAGTTTCTTTTCTCCTAATGCTTCTAATCCTGCGATTCCTAAGAATAATAGAGAAATGGACTCTATCGGGTCTACCATAATCGATAGGCTATGAATATCGGAATATAGATTAATAGAATTTGCTAATGTTAAAAGGAAAATACTTGCCATGATGCTTTTATGTGGGGAAGATTTTTCCGAAAGGTAAAAGAAACTAAAGGCTCCAAACAAAAGGAGCAAATCAAGAACCGGAAACGCAATTAATCGTTGTTCGGTCATTTCACTTATAATAAAATGCCAACTAAAGGTGATTGCTGCAGTCGTAAGAATGCACGTATCCAGAATCGTGTTTTTCAGAGTATTAGTTTTGATTCGGATTCTCGAGGCAAAGGCAACAAGCATGGACAGAACCCCAACGACAGTGCAAAGGTTAACTTCGCCTATTGAGAAGGTGGCCATTTTTCCTCCCAAGAGGGTAGCACCTGTAAAACTAAGACAGCCTAGGGCGAGGAATAGCCAAAACAGGCGGCCATTCTCTTTCCATCGCCAGTAAACGATTAATAGAATGCCAGCCGACAGGAGTGGTGCGACTAGAGAAAATATCATATCGCCTGCCGCACGGACTTCACCATTCTGGTCCGAAAAGAAGAGCCACAAATAATAGCCAATGATGTGTAAAATTATGTAGTAACTTAGTAGCTTTTTTCCTTCTCGCCAATTCATAAACGCACTCCCAAAAAATTATTGCCTGTAAAGGTCATAGTTGGCTCTCATTCAACTTTATGGAACTATTTTACCATTTTTTTGGTTGTGGGTTTGTCGAAAACTGTCATCACTAGGGTGGAATTTACTGGTCCAATATTTTCCTGTAATAGTTTCGTATTATGAAAACAACGACCCCTTTTTCAAAAAGGGGTCGTTGTTATTTCTCTTTTGTGAGGTTTTCTGATCTAGGTTCGGTAATCACGCGGTCGATGTCCAGATAAGGTTTGCCGCGCAATGCATCGTTACTGACGATTGTTGAGTTATCCTTTGATTTATCTTTCATTGGAAAAATGCCTCCCCAAATACTTAGATAAATAGTAGTATTCCCAACAATATCCTTTATACACAAAAATATAAAAGGGATGAAGGACAAAATGCATCCGGGAAAGCTGCGAAATGTCCTTCATGAAGGGGATGAAGGACAAAACGCATCCGGGAAAGCTGTGAAATGTCCTTCATGAAGGGAATGAAGGACAAAACGCATCCGGGAAAGCTGCAAAGTGTCCTTCATGAAGGGGATGAAGGACAAAACGCATCCGGAAAATCTGCGAAATGTCCTTCATAAAGGGGATGAAGGACAAAACCCAACTGGGAAAGCTGCAAAGTGTCCTTTATGAAGGGGATGAAGGACAAAACCCAACTGGGAAATCTGCGAAATGTCCTTCATGAAGGGGATGAAGGACAAAACGCAACTGGAAAATCTGCGAAATGTCCTTCATGAAGGAGATGAAGGACAAAACCCAACTGGGAAATCTGCGAAATGTCCTTCATGAAGGAGATGAAGGACAAAACCCAACTGGGAAACGTGCAAATTGTCCTTCATGAAGGGGATGAAGGACAAAATGCATCCGGGAAACCTGCGAAATGTCCTTCATGATGAGGATGAAGGACAAAACGCATCCGGGAAACCTGGAAACTGTCCTTCATGAAGGGGATGAAGGACAAAATGCATCCGGGAAACCTGCAAAGTGTCCTTCATGAAGGAGATGAAGGACAAAACGCATCTGGGAAAGCTACGAAATGTCCTTCATGAGGGGGATGAAGGACAAAACGCATCCGAGAAAGCTGCAAAGTGTCCTTCATGAAGGGGATGAAGGACAAAAAGCATCCGTGAAAGCTGCAAAGTGTCCTTCATGAAGGGGATGAAGGACAAAAAGCATCCGTGAAAGCTGCAGAATGTCCTTCATAAAGTGAATAGGTTGTTATTGTAAAAAATAAAAATGCCCTTCATGTAAACCATGAAGGACAACATCTAGCTCCAATTGGCCGAAATTCTATTCGTAAAAAGCCCATTGATGGACACCTATCATATTTAAATTTTTCACTAGTACCCTGCGCACCCTTTTCTTACATTTAAACACCTGACACCATTCATATATCAGATTGGTGGTGATTTTCATTTCAGGAAAAAGAAGTTTTAATTCCCCGACGCTTCTCATAATGAATACTTCAGCTTTTTCTTCACATCCACATGTATCGCATACTAATTTCATACCCCGCACCGATACAGAAAAGGAATGACAGTTGCAGCAAGTGCCCCCTTTTTTTAACTGGTGATATTCATACGAGGGCAGCTGAATCTTGGCATAGGGGGATGAGGTCTTATGGAGTGAAGCTAAACTAGTTGCAAGGTTTTTATGAGAAATATTCAAACGGGATGGCTTGGAGTCTAATTTTTTTAAAAAACGGTTCACTTGAGTCGGAAGAATAATCGGCAAGTTTGAAGGTGCATTGTATAAAGTAAACTCGGGGTTAATAAAAACTACATATGCTTCTATTTCATAATTGTATCCAAGGCTCGTGAGCAACTGGCGGAACAAGTTTTTGCTTCGTTTAAGCTGGTCCAGTGGTTCTTAATTTCATCGCCGCTCATGATATAAAAATTTTCATTTTCATAATAGTAATTTCCTTCATAATTTTTAACATCGATAAGGTAGACGGTTGCTTGATAGATCATGACCGTGTCAATTTGGAAGGAGTTGTTATTAACTTCCAGTTGCAAATCATTAAGAATATAGCATTCATTTTTTAGTTTAGCAGTCAGTAGGTCAAATTGGACTTCTCCAGTAAATCCTTTTTCTTGGTTAAGATAGTATTTTTTTACCTCGTTTGATAATTCACCTCGCGTGTTGAGGCTCCTGAGAATTTTTAATAAGTCGGATTCAATACGGATTTTAAAGGGCTCCGGCATGTTCCACTTCCTTTCATATTCCATCATAAAGGAAAGATTACCCGTTAAGTTTGAAAACTTTGTTAACATTCCTTTTTTGGGTAATAAATATAGAAAGGATACCTTGGATGTGGAGGTTGTCAGATGGCGGAATTGAAATATCTTGAGCCTACTGAGTTGTTAGAAAAGATTTATGCCACTCTTTGTTCGGAGTATGAGGATGAGGTCCATTATACAATGGGAGAAGATTTACAGGATATTCAGGTGACCAAAAGGCGTCTAACGAAAAAAGTGTTCAACGAGCTTGTGGTGGATGCGGAATATTTTTTGACCATGAGTGAGGAAACCTTTCGGGAGCGGTATCGGTTATATGAAGATGATTTTCTTCAATTAATCCAGCGGTGCAGTGAAAATGGAGTAGATTACGAAACCTTCGTACAGATTATTGATGATTTGATTGCAAGTGCAAAATTTCGCTTGAACGCGTTTGAGCAGCTGAATGAGGAAGTTCAACGGATTAAAGAGGAAAAACAAGAGGAGGATTCCGAGAAAACAGAGGAAGAGGAAGAAGAAGGAGCGGATGAGGACGAAGAAGAGACTGAAGAGTAACACCTCAATACGAGAGGTGTTTTATTTTTTGCAATCCGATTGACTACCACCAGACTACGTGCTATCTTAATAACTGACGACCGTTCGGAAGGTGAGGTGAAAGTGTATGACATCAAACCGGATTAAGGAAAGTGCGTTAAATCATTTTGCTAAAAACGGATATGAGGGAACGTCTTTGGCGCAGATAGCTGAAGATGTTGGGATAAAAAAGCAGTCGATTTACACACACTTTAAAGGGAAAGATGAGCTTTTTCTGCACATATGCAATGAGGTTTTTCAAAAAGAACTTCATTTTGTTAACGAATTTATTGAGGCTCATCAAAATAAGTCACTTCACGATTTTTTATTTGGATTTCTACAACAGTATAAAGAACGTTATGAACATGATGATTATACAAAGTTTTGGCTGCGGATTTCATTTTTTCCGCCAGCGCATCTGTATGACCAAGTAATGAAGCTGGTTTATGAATATCTAGATCGCTCTGAGGAACTTATTTTGCCATTCCTTGATCATGCGGTAAAGGAAGGAGTAATCAGCTCTTCAATTGATGTGCAAAAGGCGGTTACTGCCTATTTTGGGGTTCTTGATGCCATTTTTGTTGAGTTGATATACGGAGGGCTTGAGCGGACACAAAAACGTCTGGATGCTTCATGGTATCTATATTGGCGTGGATTATCAACGGGGGAGTGAATGAAAATGAATAAATATTGGGGATTGGTCATAGTTGGCGGATTTGTTGAAATCTTGTGGGTATCGGGACTAAAGCATGCCGATAACTTGCTGGCCTGGGCAGGGACAGGATTGGCTATCTATGTTTCTTTTGCTCTGCTTATCCGTGCCACAGATAAGCTGCCAGTTGCGACCGTTTATGCTGTCTTTACGGGGATTGGAACGGCTGGGACCGTTTTAGTCGATATGCTTGTTTGGGGAGAACCTGTTAATCTGACTAAAATCTTTTTTATTCTTTTACTTATAGCGGGTATAATCGGGTTAAAACTTGTCACCAATGAAACAGATGAGAAAGAAGTGGGAGCATAATGGGGTGGATTTATCTTATTTTAGCCGGAAGTTTTGAAGTGGTTGGAGTTATGGGGATGAACAAAGTAGCGAAGCATCACAATCTACAGTCGTACCTTTTTTTGATTATTGGGTTCATTTTTAGTTTTTCATTTCTTAGTTTGGCGATGAAAACTCTTCCGATGGGAATGTCCTATGCTGTTTGGACCGGAATTGGCACGGTTGGGGGAACGCTTGTAGGAATGTTCTTTTATGGAGAATCGAAGGATTGGAAACGGATTTTATTTATCTTAATGATTCTGTCAGCGGTTATTGGATTAAAAATAACTTCTTAAAAAAAGGGCTAAGAGTTATCACTCTTGGCCCTTTTTGGGAAAAATAAAGATTTGTGACGAAAAAGTTGCCCTTTTCCTCGACAAAAAATTTTCTAGGAAATAATAATAAGTTCGTTTTTCTGAAGGGCTTGCGGCATTTTTAATCAATCGTTTGATTAAAGTAAATTGTTACTTGGTGTCGAAGGAAATAAGGTTATTTTTTTCCAATTAACACCAGTACACCGTAGACGATGAGGACCACTGAGAATAACAGGATGGTAATAACTGCGATTAAGACGACTAATGGACTGAGCGGGGAAAAGAAGCCTGTGAGCGGTACTCTTAATAAGGCGAATCCCGCTAGGATACATGCTAAAAACAATAAAGGACGACGTTCCATGATGAATCCCTCCTTTCTGTTTTTCTAATAGTATTCAAAAACTGGTTTTTATATGGTTGGCCTTGTTAAAATTAGTGCTAAATGACTGTGAAAATAGGAAATAATAACGAGGGGTTTTTTTAGTTTGAATTTCTTGATAATAATGAAGGAATCTATTAACGAATAGAGACTTCTACTGTATAATGTTTTTCAATGATTAGAGAAGAGGTATTGGATATGAATTCTTTTATTAAAGACCAGATTGAGTTGTTTCAGAAGCAGAATCAAAATCGCGGGCGTTTGCTGGTGAGCTGTCCCGATCAGCCGGGGATTGTTTCGGCGATTTCACAGTTTTTGTTTTCGTATGAGGCGAATATTATTGAGTCGAGTCAGTATTCGACGAATCCAGAAGGCGGTACGTTTTTTATCCGGATTGAGTTTGAATGCCCGGGACTGAAGGATAAAGCGGAAACTATGGGTCAGGCGTTTGCTCATACTGCGGAGCAGTTTAGGATGGAGTGGAGCTTTAATCACGTTCATCATGTGAAGAAAGCGGCAATCTTTGTTTCAAAGGAGCTTCATTGTCTGCTTGAGCTTTTGTGGGAATGGCAAAGCGGTGATTTGATGGCTGATATTGCGCTTGTCATCAGCAATCATGAAGATGCCCGGGATGTGGTTGAGAGATTAGACATTCCGTTTTATTATATTCCTGCTAACAAGGATATCCGCCAGCAGGCAGAGGAACGGCAGCTGCAGCTGTTAAAAGAATACGAAATTGATTTCGTCGTATTGGCACGATATATGCAGATTTTGACTCCGACGTTTGTAGCGGAAAATCCAAATAAAATTATCAATATACATCATTCGTTCTTGCCGGCGTTTGTCGGGGCACGGCCTTATGAGCGTGCTTATGGGCGCGGGGTAAAATTAATCGGAGCGACGTCTCATTATGTGACCAATGATTTGGATGAAGGTCCGATTATCGAGCAGGATATCGCGAGGGTTGACCATCGTGATGATGTCGATACATTGAAAAAGATTGGGCGGAAAGTGGAACGAAGTGTTCTCGCACGTGCCGTGAAATGGCATCTCGAAGACCGGATTATCGTTCATCAGAATAAAACCATTGTTTTCTAAAGATAAGGAAAAGTGCAGACTCTTTTTACTATAGGAATCTGCACTTTTTATTTATCTTTTGTACATTGTTAATAATTTTAAATTCCAGAAAAGTGGAACTTGTCACAAATTTTGATAGTTTTATAGTAAAATAGTTCTAAGGCCTTCCTAAGCAATATTATATTGGAGTTGAAACTAGTCAGTAAGTAAAGGGAGGGGCCACTCGTTACAACAATAATAAAAAATTTGATACTTAAAATGAAAGAGGTAGGGGAGATTGAAGAAAATAATTGCTATAATCTTAGTTTTACAAATGGTCCTTGTTAATGGAGCCGTGTATGCTCAAGAGGAGGAAGTAACTGCGCCTAAGCCGGATGCCAGTTTAAGTGCTAGTATTCTGCAAGAAGATGGGCCTAAGAAATCATTAAAGGAGGAACTGGATTATCGGGATCCTTCAAGTTATCCCCTGATTGGAAAAGGGGAATTAGCTGGACTTTTAGTGGATAGTTATAGCGGTTACCAGTATATTTTTTTC
The DNA here is from genome assembly GCF_946151075.1 of Neobacillus sp. Marseille-Q6967. Classification (GTDB taxonomy): domain Bacteria; phylum Bacillota; class Bacilli; order Bacillales; family Cytobacillaceae; genus Neobacillus. The sequence goes on from NZ_CAMGZB010000001.1 coordinate 1,769,356, forward strand.
GAGGAAACAACAACTTCACCTTATAATGTAGATGATATGGATATTAATTTAATCTATGCTTCCGATGATGCGTATCTAAAAGATAGATATTTGAACATCGAATTCTATACTGAAGAGGCTAACACCTTGAATCATTTGGGGAATATTTCCTATAATACATATGGGTATGATGCCGTTTATCTTGGCGCCTCATTGGCAAAAAATCTATATAGCGATAAACCGTATATTTATATGAGATTAGGTATTTATAAAAATACGTATGATACGTATTATTCAGATGTAGTAACTTTTAAGGTTGCAAACCCGTTTTATTCTTCTGGAACACCTGCGATGGTTGATAGTTATGCGGTTATAAGCAATGAATCAACGAATGCTTCTTCTGCAGAGCCGACAGGAACTTTTAGTCTGAAAAATATGAATTATACAATGGATAAAAGTTTGAAACCGAGTGCTTATAAAGTAGATTATAATAAACCTTTTGATGTGGAAGGGAATGAAGGGAAACTTTCCCAAAGTGAATTTAAATCTATCAATCCGTCCTATAATAAAGGTGATTATAAGAATTTTTGGGTTACTAATATAGAATATAATTACAATTATCAAATTAACGCCAGATTAGCCTATAGTGGGACGAAAGCGGATATTTGGGTCTATAATAACCAGATTAGCGATTTGGATGCTGAAAAGTTAGGGAAAGAATTTGATGACAAGATCCATTCATCTGTAACGAATAATTTTGGCCGAGAATCTGATGTAAATGCAGATGGGAAGATTAATATTTTAACTTTTGATATTCAAGATGGATTTTCTGGCAGCGGGGGATATGTAGGAGGTTACTTTTGGTCTGGAGATTTGTATAATGTATCAGGTTCCAATCAATCAGAAATTTTCTATATTGATACGTACCCTTCTATGGGGACTACTTCCGTTAAAGATGTAACAAGTGCATACGGAACATTAGCACATGAGTTTCAGCATATGGTGAACTTTAATCAAAATGTACTTATTGAGAGAAGTAATAGCAATATGGATACTTGGCTGAATGAAGCCTTATCAATGGCTGCGGAACAAGTATATTCTGGTCAGGGAATTTCTGACCGTGTGGATTACTATAATGTGTCTTCCTCGATACAAAACGGGCACTCCCTTTTGTATTGGGATAATTATGGTGATCTGCTATCAAACTATTCTTTGTCCTATTTGTTTGGACAATATATAAAAATTCAAACGAATCAAGGGAATAATATTTTTAAAGAAATTCTAACGGATCCGAATAATGATTATAAAGCGATCGAAAACGTGGCGAAAAAGTATATTAGTCCGGATATGACCTTTGGAAAATTAATGACCAATTTTAGAATTGCCTTGCTTTTAAAGGAGTCAACAGGTTTATATGGATTTAAAGGTGATCCATTTTTTAACGCGCTAGAGGAGAAAATTTATACTGGAAATTCGGCAAATTTACGTGGCGGGGGTGCAATCGTCACAACCTTTAATTCAGCGGAAGGTTTAGAAGTCCCTTCAAACAAAGGGGCAAATGTAACTTATACCTTTTTAGATATGAATGAGGGACCAGGGGAAGTTGATACAACTCCGCCGGCAAAACCAACTGTAAATGCAGTCAGTGACAAAGATAGTGTTGTAACAGGTCAGGCGGAGGCAGGATCTAAGGTTGATGTAAAAGTAAATGGAGCAGTGATTGCCACCGGAACTACGGGGGCGGACGGTCAATTTACCGTGAAGATTCCAGTGCAAAGTGCTGGAACAGAACTAGTGGTAACCGCAACAGATCAAGCTGGCAATGTAAGTACGGAAACGATAGTGGTTGTACAAGATGTAACAGCCCCTGCAAAACCAACTGTAAATGAAGTCAGTGACAAAGATAGTATTGTAACAGGTCAAGCAGAGGCAGGATCTAAGGTTGATGTAAAAGTAAATGGAGCAGTGATTGGTACCGGAACAGCGGGGGCAGACGGTAAATTTTCCGTAGGCATCCCAGTGCAAAGTGCTGATACTGAATTAGTGATTACTGCAACAGACCAAGCGGGAAATGTAAGTACAGCCACAATTGTGGTTGTAAATGCTGCATCAGATGTAACAGCCCCTGCAAAACCAACTGTAAATACAGTAACGGATAAAGATAATACTGTTACAGGTCAGGCGGAAGCAGGATCTAAGGTAAAAGTAACAGTAAATGGAGCAGAGATTGGCTCAGGAACAGCGGGAACAAACGGTCAATATACCGTGGCCATTCCAGTGCAAAAAGCAGGAACTGAATTATTGATTACTGCGACAGACCAAGCGGGAAATATTAGTGCAGCGACGAAAGTAGTCGTAACCGATGTAACGGCACCAGTAAAACCAGCAGTTAATGCAGTTACGGACTATGAAACTGTTTTAATGGGTAGCGCAGAACCAAAATCTACTATTATTGCAAAAGTATCTGGAAAAGAAATTGGCCGGAGTGAGGCAGTTGAAAATGGGTCATTCGCGATTACAATTCCTATTCAGCCGGCAGGAAAAATCATTGAAGTTTTTGCAGTCGACGCCGCTGGTAATATTAGTACAGCCGTGAAAGTAACGGTTAATAATAAACTGCAAACCTTAATCGGTGATACGAGGTACTCAACAGCAGTAAAGGTGGCACAAACAGGGTGGAAAACGACAAATACTGTGCTTTTAGTCAATGGTGGTGCGATTGTTGACGGGTTGACCGCAACTCCGCTAGCATCCGCTAAAGATGCGCCGATTTTATTAACAAGAAGTGATTCTTTACCGCCTGAAACACGAAATGAATTAACTCGTTTACAATCAAAGGAAATCATTTTGATCGGCGGCACCAACGTCATATCAGCTCAAGTAGAAAACCAATTGAAATCGATGGGCTTTACTCTGAAGCGAATCGGCGGTTCGGACCGTTACGAAACTTCCTTGTTAATTGCCAAAGAATTAGATAAGTTGGTTGATGTAGGTACGGCGTTTGTTGCCTATGGCAGAGGTGAGCCAGATGCTTTATCCATTGCTGCTCAGGCAGGGTTGCAAAAACAGCCAATCATTTTGACAGATAAAATGGTTGTACCAGCTCAGACATTAAATTGGTTGAAAACTGAAGGATTAAATACCGCTTATTTTATCGGTGGTACAACTGTCATCGATTCCGGAATCATCACAGAATTCAACAAGATAACGATTCAGAATGTTAGTGCTAATCGTATCAGCGGCGCAGACCGTCATGAAACGAATGCAAAGGTCATCAGCAAATTCTATCCTCAGTCAGAATTATTGACGATTCTCTTGGCCAAGTCTGGAACGGAAAGTCTGGTTGACGCTTTAACAGCCGGACCATTAGCAGCCAAAATGAAATCTCCAGTTCTTCTTGTTTCACAATGGGGAATTCAATCATCTCAAAAAGCAGTGTTATCTGTTAAACATTCAAAATATGTTCATCAAGTCGGTGGTGGTATCAACTCCAAAGCTGTAAATGAAGTAGTAGAGTAACACAGATTTATAAAGATTTGAAACATTATCATTTATTTTTGTAAATAGATGATAAAAGCTAATATACCTCGCGTAAGAACAAAAGAACCCGTTGCATAACGGGTTCTTTTTTGCACTAAGAAAAAATGATGAATAGTCCTAATAAAAAGGCGATGCTTGATACGGGTGTCATGATGAGCCGTTCCTTTTTACTTTTCGAGATTAGATTGGCCACCGTGTTTAAGCCAAGGTAAATGGTAAAAAACCAGACAAAAAAAGTAGTGGGCAATAAGGGAATGTTGAAGCTGACAACTCCGATGTGCTGCAGAAAAACAAAGCCCATGAATAAAAGAATAATAGCTGATACGGCACTGGCAAGCGAATTTTTTTAGGTAAAACCTTATAGTATCCACCCATTGTCGCTTCCCCTAATGGAAACCCCAGGGTAAGCAGCACTTGGAATATGGCGATACCTAGAGAAATCACGGCAATGATAATTGCTGCAAGATTTGTTTCCATATTAATTCACCTTCCAATCTATGAAAGTGGCTTGAAGTAAGAATTCGGGTTTGCTGAAGTATATTCCTTCTATTTTATGATTGCTCTATGTTAATTATTTCCTCACAGACCGCTTTGGGATGGTAAAATATTACTATCTTGCATAAAGATTGTATGGAGAGGGGGAGATGCTGTGAAAAAGCCTTTGGTGTCGGTTGTAATTCCGACGTATAACCGACTGTTGTGTTTAGGGGAGTTGATGGAATCTCTAAGCCAGCAGACGTTTCAGGATTTTGAAGTCATTATTGTGAATGATGGCGGGGTAAGTGTGGAACCTGTTAAAGAGCTTTATCCAGAACTATACATCATGATTATTAATATGGAGGAAAACTCACGGCATGTTCATGCCCGAAACCGGGGGATTGTGAAAGCAAACGGAGAATATATCATGCTGATTGATGACGATGATTTACTTGTTCCGTCCCATATGGAGATGATGGTTAACGAGATTGGTGAGAAGGATCTCATTTATTCCGATGTGGAAATCGTCAACTTTGAGGAGATTAATGGCGTCAGAGTGCCTATTGACCGTCATTTGTTTGCTTATGAGTTTGACCTTTTAGCAATGAGAAGGTTTTCTACGTTTGTTTCGTCGGGGTGCCTGTATCGAAAGGAGATCCATCAAACTTTGGGGCTGTTTGATCCCAATGTACATAACTATTGGGACTGGGACTTCTTTCTTCGAATAGCTGAGAATCACCGTATTAGAAGAATCGCAGCAGCCGGTGTTTTATATGATTTTTCAGAAGCGAATGACAATCAATCGAAAAATCTATCTTCATCAAGAAAGTTTTATCTCGACAGATTTTGTGAGAAACATAACTTAGGCACCCTTCCGATAAAAAATTTCTTCCTTCTATTAGAAGAGCCGGAAGTGGTTCAACGAAAGGCAGAAAGTAAAATCCTATGGGATGGGAAGCCATTTCATTCAAGATTAGCACCTATGCCGGAAAAATAAGAAAACCATCCTATTGGCTTTTGGATGGTTTTCAAACTGATCAAATCTTCATACGTTCAGGGAGATTTTGGATTGATTGGACGACCATATCGAGCTTTGATTCAATTCGATAAAGCAGATAAAGGGTTACCACGATCGGAAATCCCACCTCGCTAATGAATGGAACGAGTTGATCCACGAAAAAACACTCCTTTCCTCATTAATTCAAAAGAGACCGGGTTCGCTATGAATCCGGTCTCCCATTTTTACACTAGTTCATAATCCGTTACGTTACGCTCAATGATACGTGCACCTTGAGCAGAGGCAAGGCTGCCGTTTACGGTATAGAACACTCCGGAAGCAACAATTGCCTCCATGGACTGTTTAACAACGGCCTCTTCAACCGGCTCTTTCGGGTTTTCGATGCTGATTCGTGCAACTTTCCCGCTGTCCGTTAAAAACTGCAATTCTAGTGTTTTTGCCATTTTTCATCACCTCCTCGCTAAAATTCCACTACCTTCCATTAGAACTTCATTAAGTCAGAGCTGTCGATCTTCTCAACGTTGCTAAGTGTGTCAGAGCTTAGCGTGAAAATAGCTTCAGCTGCCAGCCATAACTGATCGACGGTTGCGTCTCTTTTTACATTGTTGAACGTCTTCGCTTTCATTACCGGCTTGCCTTCGTCATCCATTCCCACCTGGTACACAATCCGTAGTTTTGTCCCGGTTAAAAGTGCCTGTGCCATCGTGATCACCTCCTCTCACCCTCTATATAGGGAAAAACGGAGGAAAACGACAGGGTCCGCAGAATTTTTCTATTATTATTTTTAAAATGTAAACAACTGGTATCGACACACGATATCAGCATTCGATACCATTTGATATAGTTCTTCAAAATAGATTGAATAGGCTTGCTGGTTATGCTCTTTGAGGGCCAGTCTCAGCTTTTGATTGTTTAAATTATAGATGGAACCTAAAATAAAATCTAAGTTTAGTGGTTTTAGGGAAATTTTTGGCCCAACGAGAGATGAGCACAATTTTGTCAGATTAATCTAACATCTTTTGTTCCCAATCATTAAACAATATGAAAGCGCTTTATTATATGATGGTTTCAGGAGGTAAGGCAATGATGATTGAAAAACGTCCGGCCCTTTTGCTGAATTACCTTTTAAAAGTAAAGAATGCAACGATGAATCAGGTGATGGAAAATACACAATTAACGAAACGGCAAATCTCCTATGATTTGGAGAAAATCAATCATTGGTTAAAAGAAAGACGCCTTCCTGCCATTCCTTACAGAGGTATTCAACATCTCGAGATGCCGGAAGAGGTAATGGATTATTTTCGGGAAAAGCAGAACAAAAACCACGAACGCACTTTTGTTTTAACAGAAGAGGAACGATTAATTTTTATCAATCTTTATCTTTTTATACGGCAAGAGCCGATTTCATCGGTCCATTTAACACAGCTCTTACAGGTAAGTAAGAACACGGTTATTTCCGATGTTAAAAAGGCGAATGCAATGAATCGGCCGTACTTGGTCGAAATTCGTTATTCCAGGCAGAAAGGCTACCATCTTAGGGGGATGGAGTTTGATAAGCGAGTACTTGTCATGCATTACTTGTCCCAATTGCTGCATGTTCCATACTTTGAAAAACTGATTCATTATTTGTTAAAGGATAAAACTGGACACATAGACTTTCATGAAATTCACCTTACTCTTTTACAAATGGAAAAGCAGTTCGAACTGCATTTTGTCGAGGAACGGATTCAACAGTTTGCTTACTTTCTTCTTTTCTATTACTACCGACAAAAGGAAGGAAAGTTTGTTCAGTTTCATTCCGATGAAATGAGTTTATTAAAAAATGACCCGATGTGGAAAGTGTCTAAAACATTAACACAGCTGCTCCAATTTGAGGAAGAAGAAACGGAACTCTGTTACTTTACGATTCAATTACTTGGCTTGTCTTTAGGAAGTAGTTCAGTACAAGACTTGGGACGCGACTTACTCTTTAAACTATGCGAACAGCTTGTATTTGATTTTGAGTCGAAAGCATGTATTGCTTTTGAAAAAAAGGACGAAGTCATTCATACGTTGTACCAGCATATAAAGCCTGCTTATTTTCGAATGAAATATCGGATACCGATTAACAATCCACTTCTTCATCAAATTAAAAGTGAACATAAAGAACTATATACGATTGTAAAGGAAATGCTCCTGCCGATTGAATCGTTACTAAGTATCACGATTCCTGAGGAGGAAATTGGTTTTATTACGATTCATTTTGGAGCCTTGTTAGAAAAACCAAAGCAAGAAATGCCAAAAAAGAAACGAGCGATTGTGGTTTGTCCAAGTGGAATTAGCTCCTCCCTCATGGTTAAACATCAGTTGGAATCGCTTTTCTCAGAAATTATCGTAGAAAAGACCCTGTCGTTAAAGGAATTTCAAAAGGAGAGTGTTGCCGAATATGATCTCCATTTTACCACAGTGGAGCTTGAGACAACACTTCCATACTTTTATGTAAAGCCCCTTATGACGCCGAATGAAAAGAACAACTTAGTCACTGAAGTGTATCAGCGTCTTTTCGGGATTCAATACCATGACATATCTATAAAAGAGCTTATTCAAACGATCGAACAATTCGCCAATGTTTATGATGAAAAAGGATTAAAGAATGCATTAAGCCAAATAACGTTTCACAAAAAAGCAAATGTTCAGAGGGGGAAACAGCCAGTGTTACACGAGCTTTTAAAAGCAGAAACTGTTCAAGTAGTTGAACAGCTTTCGGATTGGGAAGAGGCTGTAAAAATAGCAGCCAATCCCTTATTAGCAACAGGAGCAATTGAGTCTTCCTATATTGATGCAATGATTGAAAATATCAAAACTTTAGGTCCATATGTAGTTATTGGCCCTGAAGTTGCCATCCCTCACGCACGCCCTGAATCGGGAGTTAACCAAGTGGGAATGAGCTTTTTAAAGTTGAATCAGCCTGTCTACTTTCTAAACGATGAAAAGTATCCTGTCCGATTGTTGTTTTGCATTGCAGCGATTGATAATACAACCCATCTTAAGGCACTGTCACAATTGACAAAGCTGCTTAGTGAAAAAAACAACATTGAGTTACTAAAGGAAATGCAATCAACCGAAAAGATCTTTGAATTATTTAAACATTATTCTACAGCCGTTTAATACGTTAATTTACTTCACATAAATGAAAAAATTTTTAGGGGGAATTGATGATGAAAATTTTAGCAGTATGTGGTTCAGGGTTAGGAAGCAGCTTTATGTTAGAGATGAATGTGCAGCAAATTTTATCGGAATTAGGGGTAAGCGGTATTGAGGTAGAACATTCCGATCTTAGTTCCGCAACTCCCGATGCAGCCGACCTCTTTATTGCCGCAAAGGATATTGCAGAAGGGATGGGACATTTAGGAGAAGTGATTGTGATTGACAGCATTATTGATATGGATGGTATTCGCACGAAATTAAAGGAGGTGCTCCAAAGAAAAGGATTGCTGTAATCGATTTAAATCAATTAACAGTAAAAGGGGGCCTATAATATGGGCGAAAGAATTCTTAAATTAGTAATGGACATTTTAAGTACGCCTGCCGTTTTAGTTTCGTTAATCTCACTCGTTGGTCTGCTTGTTTTGAAAAAGCCTGCCAATGAGATTGTAAAGGGAACGACCAAAACCTTCTTAGGCTTTCTCGTCATTTCTGCAGGGGCCGGGGTCATCGTTGGATCACTGGATCCATTTGGAAAGATGTTTCAAGAGGCATTTAATGTAACAGGGGTCGTTCCGAATAACGAGGCGATTGTAGCGATGGCATTAACGGAATACGGCAGTACAACGGCACTTATTATGTTCTTTGGGATGCTCGCGAATATCTTGATCGCTCGCTTTACAAGTTTAAAATATATCTTTTTAACTGGTCATCATACTTTATATATGGCATGTATGCTAGCAGTTATCTTAGTTGTTTCAGGTTTAAAAGGCGCTCCGCTAATTATCGTTGGTTCCCTTGCGTTAGGTTTAACGATGGCCTTTTTCCCAGCGATTTGTCAGCCGTTTATGCGTAAAATTACTGGTAACGACAATGTGGGCTTTGGTCACTTTTCAAGCTTAGGCTATGTTTTGTCCGGTCTTGTTGGGAAGGCTGTCGGTAAAGGGTCTCGTTCCACTGAGGATATTAAGTTTCCTAAAGGACTAGGATTTTTGCGTGATAGTTCTGTGACCATTGCGTTAACCATGACGATTCTATATTTCATTGTTGCTCTCTTTGCTGGTCCAACTTTTGTAGAAAAAGAGCTTAGCGGCGGTACTCATTATCTTGTATTCTCACTTATTCAGGCCGTTACTTTTGCGGCAGGGGTATTTGTTATCCTGTCAGGTGTTCGACTTGTGTTAGCTGAAATTGTTCCTGCCTTTAAAGGGATTTCAACGAAGATTGTTCCAGAATCTAAACCAGCTCTCGATTGTCCAATCGTTTTCCCATATGCACCAAATGCGGTTTTAATCGGGTTTTTCTGTAGTTTTCTTGGCGGTATTGTCGGAATGATTTTCCTTGGTTTTGCAGGGGGAGTTATTATCTTACCAGGAGTCGTTCCACATTTCTTTACAGGTGCAACAGCTGGAGTATTCGGTAATGCAACAGGTGGTGTACGTGGTGCAACGATTGGATCGTTTGCCAATGGTTTGTTAATTACTTTCCTTCCTGTTTTCTTGATGCCAGTTCTTGGCGACTTAGGATTTGCAAGTACAACATTCTCAGATGCTGACTTTGGTGCAACAGGTATTATTCTTGGCAATATCGCGAATTCGCTTGGATCAACGGGTGTTACGGTTACTGTTGTGGGCTTGATTGTACTGGCTATTCTATTGAATCTTTTCAGAAAAAACAAAGGCCGCAATAATTCACAACATCTTGGAGCTTAAATTTTAAAGTGTCAATGGAGCTCTTGGGAGGATATAGCCCAAGAGTTCATTTTTGAAAATGAAAGGGTGCTCTGCTTGGTACCTGATTTTATAAGGGGGGATTTTCCATGGGTTTTGATCTTCAAAAAGTAGAAACATTTCGCGATAAGATTCGGTTAAAAACGTTAAAGGAGCTATACCATCTTGGTTTTGGGCATTACGGCGGCAGTCTATCGATTATTGAAGCCTTGGCGGTATTATATGGCGAAGTGATGAAAGTTGATCCAAAAAACCCGAAATGGGAGGACCGTGATTATTTTATTTTATCAAAAGGTCATGGCGGCCCAGGGCTTTATGCGACCTTGGCGGTGAGAGGGTTCTTTCCTGAAGAAGTTCTTTATACACTAAACCAAAATGGAACAACTCTTCCTTCGCATCCCGATCGGAATTTAACACCGGGAGTTGATATGACAACCGGATCATTAGGTCAAGGAATATCTGCAGCTGTTGGTGTTGCTCTTTCTCATAAACTATCAGCTAAAGATAATTATACGTTTTGTATTGTTGGTGATGGTGAATTAAATGAAGGCCAGTGCTGGGAAGCTTTCCAGTTTGCAGCCCATCATAAATTGAATCACCTTATTGTGTTTGTTGATGATAATAAAAAGCAGCTGGATGGTTTAACGAAGGATATCATTGATCCACTTGATTTCGAGGAAAAGTTTAAAGCGTTTGGTTTTTATTCGATAAAAGTGGACGGCAGGTCATTAGAACAAATCTATAAAGCTATTGAAAAGGGTAAAGCGCAGACGAACCAGCCGGTCGCCATTATCCTGGATACAACGAAGGGCCAGGGAGTTCCTTATTTAGAAGAGAAGGCCGACAACCATCATATCCGTCCAAATGAAGCCGATCAAGAAGCGATTTTAGCTGCAATTGCAGAATTGGAAAACAAGCTTGGAAAGGCTGTGAGTTTATGATTCATGTACCATCCAAAACGTATGAATTAGACAATGTGGAAATGCGGCAGACGTATGCCAATACTCTCTTGGAAATGGCAAAAAAAAATCCGAATGTTATCGGATTAGAAGCCGATTTAATGAGCGCGATTACGACGAATAAAATCATGAAAGAAATTCCAACTCAATTGATCAACTGCGGGATCATGGAAGCCAATATGATAGGGGTTGCAGCGGGTTTGTCGATAACGGGCAAAATCCCTTACGTTCATACTTTTGGCCAATTCGCTACTCGCCGTGCCTTTGACCAGCTATTTGTTTCTGGTGCGTATGCAAAGACGAACATTAAAATATTAGGGTCAGATGCTGGTGTAACAGCTGAGCATAACGGCGGCACTCACATGGCATTTGAAGACCTCGGTCTTGCTCGTTTGTTACCGAATGCTATTGTTTACGAAGTTAGTGATTCTACCATGCTGAGCTACTTGCTTAGAAAAATTCAAAAAGAGTATGGAATCCATTACATCAGAACCATCCGTAAAAATGCCATAAAACTTTATAACGAGGGTGAAGTCTTCGAAAAAGGAAAAGGCAAGGTGGTCCGCGAGGGAAGTGACATTACCATCATCGCCAGCGGTATTATGGTGGCAGAATCCTTAAGCGCAGCAGACCTGCTTCAAGAACAAGGAATTGAAGCCGCTGTAATTGATATGTACTCTATTAAGCCAATTGATCAAGATTTAATTGTGAAATATGCTAAGAAAACAGGTGCCATCGTCACAGCAGAAAATCACAATGTCATTGGAGGCTTAGGAAGTGCCGTGGCAGAGGTACTAAGTGAACATTGCCCGACTCCAATGAGACGGATTGGGGTAAAAGAACAATTTGGTCAGGTCGGAAAAGTTGAATATCTGAAGGAATTTTATCAAATGACTGCTAACGACATTGCCAAGGCTGCAAAGGAAATATTATAGAACTTTGTAATGAAGGAATGGAGCTGGGAAATCGTTTAATCAAAGGTAAGTCAGTACTGGAAGAAAATAAAGCTAACACTATAAGGTTGTTAAATATACCCCATTAATTCAAAAGAGACCGGGTTCGCTATGAATCCGGTCTCCCCATTTTTACACAAGTTCATAATCCGTTACGTTACGCTCAATGATGCGTGCACCTTGAGCAGAGGCAAGGCTGCCGTTGACGGTATAGAATACGCCGGAAGCGACAATTGCCTCCATGGACTGTTTCACTACGGCCTCCTCAACCGGCTCCTTCGGGTTCTCAATGCTGATTCGTGCGATTTTACCGATGTCCGTTAAAAACTGCAATTCTAATGTTTTCGCCATTTTTTATCACCTCCTCGCTAAAATTCCACTACCTTCCTTTAGAACTTCATTAAGTCCGAGCTGTCAATCTTCTCAACGTTGCTAAGCGTGTCAGCGCTTAGATTGAAAATTGCTTCAGCTGCCAGCCAAAGCTGATCCACTGTTGCGTCTCTTTTTACATTGTTGAAGGTCTTTGCTTTCATTACCGGTTTGCCTTCGTCATCCAATCCCACCTGGTACACAATCCGAAGTTTTGTCCCCGTTAAAAGTGCCTGTGCCATCGTGATCACCTCCTCTCACCCTCTATATAGAGAAAAACAGGCCAAAACGACAGGGTCCCATAACATTTTTATAAAAAACACCTAAACTCTGAAAGTTGGACAATATCCTTCACATACGGGAGTAAAACCTAGGAAAACTAACAATAAAACAAAATTGGGAATTGTTTGTTTATATTTTTTAATTAAATGTATAGACATTTAAAAATAAAGGTATATAATACTAGTTGTAAGCGATTTTTGAAAACGTTTTTTCTATTAAACAATTAAACTTATATATAGGTGATAAGGAGTTTGATTCAAATGAAAAAGATACTATTAGCCTGCAGTTCAGGAATGTCAACTAGCCTATTGGTTACAAAAATGGAACAGCACGCAGCATCCATTGGGGAAGAAGCAAAGATTTGGGCCGTCGGCCAGGATCAGGCAAAGGCGGAAATGGCAAATGCGGATGTTGTTTTAATTGGACCGCAAATGAGCTTTTTGAAAAAGGAATTTCAAACGGAAGCGGATAAATACGGAATTAAAGTAGATGTGATCAATATGATGGCCTACGGAATGGCGGATGGAAAAAAAGCATACGAGCAGGCCTTATCATTAATGTAAAAAGGGGAAATTACAGTGGAGAATATTAATTTAGATGAACTAACCGCAGAACAAACCAATTTTATGCTGATCCTTCACAGCGGCAACGCGAGAAGTAATGTCATTCAAGCTCTTCGCGAGTACCGCGCCGGTAATCCAGAAGAAGCGGATAACCTCTTAGAACAAGCTGAAGAAGAATTGAAAGTTGCCCATAAGATTCATTTTAAAATGGTACAGCAGGAAGCTTCCGGTGAAAAAGTGGAGTTTGCACTACTTTTGATGCACGCAGAAGACCATTTAATGTCAACGTTATCAATGAAAGAGTTAGTTAGAGAGTTACTAGACCTATTTAAAGAAAAAAACCTATAAAAGGAGAAACCAACCATGTTTGAAAAAATGAGTGAGTACCTGGTTCCAATCGCAGGTAAACTTAACAGCAACCGGTTCTTAGCGGTTTTACGCGACGCGTTCATGCTTGCGTTCCCAATCACTATTTTCGGTTCAATTTTTGTAGTATTAACGAACCTGCCATTTCTAGATAAATTGATGAGCGAGGGAGCTTTAGGGAATTTCCGTGATATGTTCGGAATTGCCTCCTCTGCGACAATGGGTATCATGTCAGTATTTGTAGTCTTTGGTATTGGTTATTATTTATCGAAAAGTTATGATGTTGAAGCGATATTCGGCGGTGCGATTTCGCTTGTATCGTTCTTAATGCTGACACCGTTTGTTGTTCAGTTAGAAGGCGGCGAAGCCGTAACCGGAGTTATTCCATTGGATCGTCTTGGTGCTAAGGGTATGTTCCTTGGTATGATTACCGCTTTCTTAGCAACAGAAATTTACCGCAGGATTGTTCAAAAGAATATTACGATTAAAATGCCTCCTGGTGTTCCGCCAGCGGTAGCAAAGTCTTTTGCAGCTTTAATTCCAGCACTTATTACGTTAACTGTTTTCTTATTAATCAACGTATTAGTAACACAATTATTTAACACTAACATGCATGAGGTTATCTATAACGCCATTCAAGCTCCGCTTGTAGGTTTAGGAAGCGGAATTGTCCCAACTTTAATTGCCGTTTTCTTTATTCAGATTTTCTGGTTCTTTGGGTTACATGGACAAATCATTATCAACTCTGTAATGGACCCAATCTGGAATACATTGATGATCGAAAACTTAGAAGCTTATACAGCAGGACAACCTGTACCACATATCATCTCAAAACCATTTATTGAAATTTACACAGTTGGTATGGGTGGAACCGGTATGACGTTAGCCGTTGTATTTGCCATCCTAATCTTCATGAAAAGCAAACAGATGAAGCAGGTTGGTAAACTTGGCTTAGGACCTGGTATCTTCAACGTTAACGAACCAATTATCTTTGGGTTGCCAATTGTTATGAATCCAATCATCATTGTTCCTTGGATTCTTGCACCGATGATTGTTACACTTGTATCTTATTTTGCCATGTCAACAGGCCTTGTACCGCCGCCAACTGGTGTAGCCGTACCTTGGACCGTGCCATTCTTTATCAACGGAATCATGGCGACCAACTCATTAGCCGGTGGTTTACTGCAGTTAGTCAATATGGCTATCGTCTTTGTCATCTGGTTCCCATTCTTAAAGACGTTAGACCGTATGAATGTGAAAAAAGAAAAAGAAGAAGAACAAGCAGCTTAAATCTTATGAAAGGGGCAGATAACGGAGGGTGCAAGATTAAATCTGCAGAACCGTATGATTCTGCCCTTGTTTTTTGAAAAAATTGTTTTAATAGAAGGAGACATAGATGATGACAAACGAAACAAAGTACCGTTTTCCTAAAGGTTTTTGGTGGGGCTCCGCAGCTTCCGGTCCGCAAACGGAAGGGGCAGCAGATGTAGATGGTAAAGGAAAAAACATTTGGGATCATTGGTATGAAATCGAACCTACCCGTTTCTTCGATGGTGTTGGTCCTGATAAAACATCACAATTCTACTATAAATATAAAGAAGATATCCGATTAATGAAGGAAATTGGCCATAACTCCTTCCGGATGTCAATTACGTGGTCACGTTTAATTCCAGGCGGTAAAGGCGAAGTGAATCCAAAGGCCGTGGAGTTTTATAATAATGTCATCAATGAAATGATTGAAAATGGAATTGAACCGTTTGTTAACCTATTCCACTTTGACATGCCGTGGGAGCTTCAGGAAAAGGGCGGCTGGACAAGCAGAGAAACAGTGGATGCGTATGTAGAATATGCCCGCACTGCTTTTGAATTGTTTGGCGACCGAGTGAAAAAGTGGTTTACCCATAATGAACCGATTGTGCCGGTTGAGGGCGGCTATTTATATGACTTCCATTATCCAAACGAAGTGGATTTTGGCAAAGCGGTGCAAGTAGCTTACCACTCGATTTTGGCAAGTGCTAAGGCGATTAAAGAATATAAAGCGTTAAACCTAGGCGGAAAAATTGGTATTATCTTAAACTTAACACCTTCTTATCCAAGAAGTCAGAATCCTGCTGATTTAAAAGCAGCTGCTTTAGCGGATGCGTTCTTTAACCGTTCATTCTTAGATCCTTCTGTAAAAGGCGAGTTCCCGACAGAATTAGTTGAGGTCTTGAAGGCAGAAGGCTTTATGCCGACAATCGAAGACGGCGACTTAGACATTATTAAGAACAACACCGTTGATATACTAGGAGTTAACTATTATCAGCCGAGACGTGTGAAAGCAAAAGAAAATCTTCCGAATCCAGAAGCACCGTTTATGCCGGAACGCTTCTTTGATAACTATGTCATGCCGGGCCGTAAAATGAACCCGCACCGCGGCTGGGAAATTTACGAGAGAGGCGTTTACGATATTCTTACCAATTTACGAGAAAACTATGGAAACATCGAGTGCTTTATTTCTGAAAATGGTATGGGTGTTGAAGGTGAAGAAAAGTTCCGTGATGAAAATGGAATCATCCAGGATGACTATCGCATCGAGTTTATCCAAGACCATTTAAAATGGGTTCATCAAGCGATCCAGGAAGGTTCTAATTGCAAAGGATATCATTTATGGACATTCATGGACAACTGGTCATGGACCAATGCTTATAAAAACCGTTATGGTTTTGTCTCTGTTAACCTAAACAAGGATGGAGAACGGACTGTTAAGAAAAGCGGACAATGGTTTAAGAACGTTTCTGAACATAACGGGTTTTAAAAAAGAAGATGGTCGGTTCCGGCCATCTTTTTTAAGATAATTATTGGAATCGCCAGCAGCAAAAAACTATAATGGAACTAGTACATTTTTAAAAAAGAGTGGAGATCCTGTCATGCCAAAATATGAAGCTATTTCTTCAGAAATTCGAAAAAGAATAAAAGAACGGTATTATTCATCGGATCAGCCAATACCGGACGAAATCTCCTTAGCGAAAGAGTTCAACTGCAGTCGAATGACAATGAAAAAGGCGCTTGATATTTTAGTCATGGAAGGACTGCTTTACCGCAAGCGGGGACATGGTACGTTCATTATTCAATCGGCGATTAATGATAACAGGGTTAGTGTAGAGTCAAAGGAAATCATCGGTTTAACGCAGCTCTTATCGAATAAAATAGTCACCAGTAAGACCATTAAATTTGATGTGCAATTTCCGTCTGAAGAGGTTGCAGCTCATTTAGGGATTGATATGAAGACTCCTGTCTACAATATTATCCGCTTACGGCTGGTTGATGATGAGCCCTATGTCTTAGAACATACGTATATGCCTACAACATTAATTCCGGGGATCAATGATGACGTCTTGAATTCATCCATTTACACCTATATCCGGGATTGTTTGGGCTTAACAATAGCAGGTTCTCATCGAAAAATCAGAGCCTGCAAGTCGGAACCGCTTGATCAGGAGTACTTGGTATGTCTGCCGGATGACCCGATTCTGGAAGTAGAAAACGTCGGGTTTTTGAATAATGGCGTGCCATTTGAATATTCTTTTTCACGCCATCGGTACGACAAATTTGAAGTGACAACGATTAATTTGAAACGTTAGTATGGGAGGAATGTGTGTGTTAGGAGCAATTGAAGCAGGAGGAACAAAATTTGTTTGTGCGGTTGGAGATCATTTAGGCAATATTATGGACCGGGTTACGATTCCAACAACCGTTCCAGAAGAAACGATGAAGGACGTCATTGCCTTTTTTAAAAAATATCCGGTTGAGGCGATTGGAATTGGCTCGTTTGGACCGATTGATGTCAATCTAGAGAGCCCGACTTACGGATATATTACGTCTACACCAAAGACAGCGTGGAAAAACTATCCGCTTGTACAAACGATTAAGGATGTTTTTTCCGTGCCAGTTGGTTTTAATACCGACGTCAATGCTGCGGCATTAGGAGAGGCAACACTAGGTGCTGCTAAAGGATTGGACAGCTGTTTATATATGACGGTTGGAACCGGAATCGGTGCAGGTGCAATCGTTCAAGGGAATTTACTTCAGGGCCTTTCTCACCCGGAAATGGGCCATATTTTAGTACGCCGTCATCCAGATGACTCTTATAAAGGAAAATGTCCGTACCATCACGACTGCTTTGAAGGACTGGCAGCAGGTCCTGCCATCGAAGAACGTTGGGGCGATAAAGGAGCTAATTTGGCCGACCGTGATGAGGTTTGGGACTTAGAAGCATACTATATTGCACAAGCTCTGATGCAATACATATTAATTTTATCACCTAAAAAAATGATTCTTGGCGGCGGTGTCATGCACCAGGAACAGATTTTTCCGCTCATTTATAAGCATTTAACCGCAATGGTTAACGAATATGTCGTGCTGCCGGAGTTATCCGAATATATTGTCCTGCCTGGTTTAGGCGACAATGCCGGAATTACAGGCTCACTTTTACTAGCACACCAAGCGCTACAACAATAAGACTATGGAGGAAATGATTTTGCAACCTTTATTTTTACAACCCGTATTTAAAGAAAGAATTTGGGGTGGAACCGCGTTAAAGCAGGAGTTCGGCTATAATATCCCAACGGAACATACAGGAGAATGCTGGGCGATTTCGGCTCATCCAAACGGTCCATCCGTGATTGAAAATGGACCTTATGCCGGCCAGACATTGGACAAGTTATGGAAAGAACACCCTGAACTGTTTGGCCATCCTACTGAAGAGGTTTTCCCTCTGTTAACGAAAATCTTAGATGCAAATGCTGATTTATCGGTACAGGTTCATCCTGATGACGCTTATGCAAAGGTTAACGAAAACGGTGAACTAGGAAAAACCGAATGCTGGTATATTATTGACTGTAAAGAAGGTGCGGATATGATTTTCGGTCATAACGCACAGACAAAAGAAGAATTGATTCAGATGGTGAACGAAGGCAAATGGAACGATCTGCTGCGCCGGGTAAAAATCAAGCCGGGTGACTTTTTCTATGTTCCGAGCGGCACCATCCATGCTTTATGTGAAGGAACACTTGTGTTAGAAACACAGCAAAGCTCAGACACCACTTACCGTGTCTATGATTATGACCGCCGTGATGACCAAGGCAATCTGCGTGAACTGCATTTAGAAAAAGCGATTGAAGTGACAACTGTTCCTCACCAAGCGGTTGCAAGTAACCCTACGGTTGAAACAGCAGGGGATGTGACAATTACTACCTTTGTAAACTCTGAATTTTTCTCTGTTTACAAATGGGATGTGAATGGTACTGCGCGTTTTTCCGATGAAGGCCGTTATTTATTGATGAGTGTGTTAAAAGGCGAAGGCTCTCTTGTTCATAATGGAGAAACTTATTCTCTGGTAAAAGGAACTCATTTTATCGTTCCGGTCGGCATGGGTGATTTTGAAGTCAACGGTAATTGCCAGATCATGGTCTCCCACGCATAGGTCGAGGGTTGGCGTATGAATAAAATTTTACTATTCATTGGCGACAGTATAACCGAATCCGGTCGGTTTGAAGATCCAGAAGGACTCGGAAACGGCTATGTTCGTCTGGTCCATGATTATTTAACGGTTCGCGATCCTTTGCATTGTCCACAGGTAGTAAATAGGGGAATCAGTGGGAATCATTCTACAGATTTAGTGGAGCGCTGGGATAGGGATGTCATAGAATTAAATCCTGATTATGTCTCGATTTCAATTGGTATCAACGATGTTTGGAGAAGACTAGATAATCCTCATAAAGAATTGGTTTTCCCAGATCGGTATGAAGATATTTTAAGAGGGTTAATTGAAGAAGTTCTTTCGAGAACGAAGGCTCAGTTGATCCTAATGGAACCCACGATACATAGGGAAGAAGTCGATTCTCCAGGTAATCAAATGTTAGCAGCTTATGTAAGTGTAGTCCAAAAATTAGCTTCCGAATACGGAGCCCTTCTGGTGCCCACCCATCAGGCCTTTTTGGAATATCTACAACAAAAGCCAACTGCAAAGCTGACTACCGACGGAGTCCACATGAACTCTTTGGGCAACATGCTCATGGCCAAAACATGGCTGTCGGTATTTTTAAAAAATTAACAGGTTTATCTTTGAAAAATCCACATGATTACATCGTGTGGATTTTTTTCATGTTTTTTAACAAAATTGCGAATAGCAGTACTTGAAATACTTTTCCTATGTGATGAGGAAATGTCATTCATCATGAAGGAATCGGATTCAGAAAGGAAATGTCCTTCATGAAGTGATGAAGGACAAATTTCATCCAGGACTAAAAGGAAATGTCCTTCATGAAGGGGATGAAGGACAAATCACACCCGAACCGAAAGGAAATGTCCTTCATGAAGGGGATGAAGGACAAATTGCATCGGATCCAGAAAGGAAATGTCCTTCATGAAGGGGATGAAGGACAAATCACACCCGAACCAGAAAGGAAATGTCCTTCATGAGGGGGATGAAGGACAAATTGCATCGGATTCAGAAAGGAAATGTCCTTCATGAAGGGGATGAAGGACAAATCACACCCGAACCAGAAAGGAAATGTCCTTCATGAGGGGGATGAAGGACAAATTGCATCGAATTCAGAAAGGAAATGTCCTTCATGAGGGGGATGAAGGACAAATTGCATCGGATTCAGAAAGGAAATGTCCTTCATGAAGGGGATGAAGGACAAATCACACCCGAACCAGAAAGGAAATGTCCTTCATGAAGGGGATGAAGGACAAATCACATCCGAACCAGAAAGGAAATGTCCTTCATGAGGGGGATGAAGGACAAATCGCATCTGAAACAGAAAGGCAGTGTCTCGTTAAACCCATGTAAGTACGATTTTTTGTTTATTGTTATGAAGATAATATTTGGCATAGATAATACAAAAATTTGGAAACCTATCAAGTACTTGATTACTTCAAACAATCATGTTACTATTAGGTAACATATTACATGTTACCTT
This sequence comes from Neobacillus sp. Marseille-Q6967, assembly GCF_946151075.1. GTDB lineage: Bacteria > Bacillota > Bacilli > Bacillales > Cytobacillaceae > Neobacillus. The sequence goes on from NZ_CAMGZB010000001.1 coordinate 1,789,740, forward strand.
TTAGTAACGTATAAAATTATGAAAGGATCGTTGAAATGGAAGACGAACTTTCGCCATTGTTTCGAGCATTAGGACACCCAATACGGAGGAGGATTCTAGACCTTCTTAAAGAATCGCCGAAAACGACGGGTGAGTTAGACAATTATTTTCCCGAGGTTTCAAGATATGCGATCATGAAGCATTTGACGATTTTGGAAGAAGGGAATCTGGTTGTGGTCCGACGGGAAGGAAAATATCGGCGAAATTTTCTTAACGCGGTACCACTCCAGGAAATGCATAATCGCTGGATAGGAAAATACATGCAAACAACAGCCAATTCCCTGTTAAACATACGGTCTTTGGTTGAAAAAACAGAAGGAGAATCAGACATGACAAATCAAACTCAAAGCAGCGCTTTTTTAATTGAACAAGAAGTTTTTATTAACGGACCACGTGAACAGGTTTTTAAAGCATTAACGGAACGTGCGGGCGATTGGTGGGAATTCCGAATTGCCCCTAAAGGTGTAGCTTCTCAATTTACCTTTGACCCAGTTCCTGGTGGACAATTTATTGAAAAATGGGGAGAAAATGAGGGAGCTATCTGGGGTAATGTTTATTACGTTAACGCCCCTGAAGAAATCAGATTACATGGACACCTTGGTATGCGCGGAGCTGTTAACAGTGCATATACGTACAAGCTGATTGAAAAGGTTGGAGGTACCTTGCTGCAGCTTTCCCATTCCGCGTCTGGTGTTCTTCAAGAAAACTGGGAACAAGAACACTCTAAAGGATGGGAATATCTTCTCGGTACATTACTTAAAAACTATGTTGAACAAGGAAAATAACATGATGGTAGACGTTTTTACAGAGATTTTAATAAACTGCCCTGTTCAAAAAGTATCCGAATATGCCGCCAATCCAGACAATGCTCCAGAATGGTATGTAAATATTCACTCGGCAGAATGGAAAACACCGAAACCATTAACAGTTGGTTCGCAGGTTGCCTTCAAGGCCAAGTTTCTAGGACGGGAACTAGCTTATGTTTATGAAATGGTTGAATATCTTCCTGGGAAAAAGCTGATCATGAGAACGGCAAACGGACCATTTCCGATGGAGACAACCTACACCTGGGAAGGGGTAAACGAACAGCAAACACGCATGACGCTGCGAAACAAAGGAATTCCATCCGGTTTTTCAAAAATATTCGTACCGTTTATGTCGCTGATGATGAAAAAGGCGAACAACAAAGATCTACAAAAAATAAAGAAGATACTTGAAGAAAATAGATAGTTCCGTTATACCAATGAAAGAACAAAAACGCTTGGAGACAGATAGCTCTGAGCGTTTGTTTTTTTGCATATGATTGGCATTCATCAAGAACGTCTTTTTGGTAAAAGTAATATAAAGAATCCACTAAAGTTTAATGAGGGTCTTTATGAAAGGAGGAGATAACTTGAGGAAGCTATTCATTGTTTTTGTCATATCATTAGGTCTATGTACCGGAAGTTTATATTCATTTCATTCAGTTAATACAGCCTATGCACAACAGAAACCCATTCCGCCATATGCGAAGTGGAGTGTCTTGGCGTTGAAGAAGACCGAGGAAAGATATCCGAAAGCCAAAATTATTGACTATCTTCATATAGGAAGAGTGACGGGACCAAGTACTTCTACGGAAAGATTTAAATTATGGTTAAAAGATAACCAAAAAGAATTTGGTGTATTCGTAAACGTTGAGTTTAACACGAAGACAGAGGAAGTCACTAAAATCACTTTTAGGGAGACATCTAGGTAATTGATTTTCTAGTTTATACTGTTTCTGTCCCGCTATTAACTCCACTACCCGTTCCTTTTCTTCCTTAGATTCCCTTTAATGCTAAATGGATGAATGAAATGATAAAATGTTGTTAGAGCTTCTTGTATTAAAAGGATTATTTACTGAAAGGGGAATGATGAGATGGAATTAACAATAAAATGGAATGATAAAATGGCATTTTCGGGGACGACTCCCTCTGGACATGAAATTAAGATGGACGCTGCAGCAGAGATTGGCGGTGAGAATACGGGGGCAAGACCAACGGAATTATTGTTAAATGCTGTGGCTGGCTGCACAGGAATTGATATTATTTCGATTTTGCAAAAAATGCGGTTAGAACCGAAGTCTTTTCACATGGATGTAAAAGGTGATCGGGCTGATGATCATCCGAAACGATTTACTGATATTCACATTCATTATGCGTTAGAAGGCGACCTCCCGGAAGAAAAAGTGGTCCGTGCGATACAGCTTTCGAAAGATAAGTACTGCTCTGTCTCCCATTCATTAAATGCAAATCTTACCGCGAGTTATTCTATTAACGGGGTAAAAGGTGAGAAAAACCTATAAATATAAGTTAATTAAAAAGCACTGCAATCGCTATTGCAGTGCTTTTTATATGCTAAGTGATTTATGAGGTAATAGATCAACCTTGTACACCAGTAAGACTTGCTTCAAATAGGTCAATAATTTGGATAAATCTTTCCGCCTCTCTAAACGTATGGTCGGCTAGAAGCGGGTGAATATTGCTTTTAATCCGGCATGCTTCGATCAGCTCTCGTGCCGTTTTCTTAAAATCTCTTAATGAAACAACAGAAACTCTATTTTGGTCTAAGAATTGGTCCAAGATTGGTTTCGTTTCTGAATGCGGCCGCATGGAATCTAAATCAACGGCTTGAAAAAGGAGCTGGTCAAAATCATTGCTAAATTCTCTTGCTTGGTCTACTAATTTTCTTTCTGATGGATCTAATAGGTGACCAATAAATTTTGCGTGATCGGCCATAATTTTTAAGAAGAAAACATTTTCTTTAATCACATCATCAGGTGTTGGAGCTAATCTTCCTTCATTCAGCTCTTTCAGCCGATTCGCAAAATAGGCAGCCTCCCTGCTTGTATGGTCAATTAGCAAAGGATAATTATTGCTGCCGCGGATTTCACAGCGTAAGGCTAAGCCTAATACTTTTCTTTTGTAAGCCCATATCGAAGCTGCAGCTTGATACACCTCGTTATTAAAAGCTTGAACTTGACGGAAATCCGAATTAACCGTAAATCGTGCTAACCGTTCCTCAATCCTTTCAAACAAAGCAATAAACTGATTTGCTTCATCAATCAATTGCTGCTGTTCATAGGTAAATCCTAAACTTAAAAATAAGGCATGCTCTTTCATAATCCTAGACCAAAATTTAATCTCGTCTAATGACCTGGCCACAATAGGGTTCACCAAAGTAAATCCCTCCCCTACTTTATAATCACCTCATTCTAACTATATTTAAGATTTCTTGTACTAATACTTGTTTCTAAATCGAATTTTTGAAATCTGTTCATACTCCGCTTCTAATTAACAAATACTAGAGTAGTTTGTAAGAAGTTAAAGGAGGATTTTACAGTGTTTAAAAAATTTTTTTCAATCATGATTGTAGGGTTCTTTCTTTTTGCAGGGCTGTTTGTGCCTGCATCTGCCGATGCTGCCAAGGAGCGTTCCGTTCAGTTACGGATTCTTGAGACCACCGATCTCCATGTTCACTTAGCGAATTATGATTATTATCAAACGAAGGAAGACAATAATGTCGGGTTGGTGAAAACGGCTACCCTCATCAAACAGGCGCGAAATGAAGTGAAGAATTCGCTGTTATTTGATAATGGTGACAGTCTGCAGGGAAATCCGTTAGGGGACTATGTTGCGAAAGTAAAGGGGTTAAAAGAGGGGGAAGTCCATCCGGTGATTCGTGCGTTCAACCACCTTGGCTATGATGCCATTACCATTGGGAACCATGAATTCAATTATGGACTGGATTTTTTAAGGCAGGCGTTGAAAGGTGCTAAGATGCCGGTTGTGAATGCCAATGTCGTGGATGCCGGCAAAGGTACTCCATATTTTGAACCTTATACTATTTTTAATAAAAAAGTAGAGGACGGGCAAGGGAGAACGCAGGTTATTAAGGTAGGAGTGATCGGTTTAGTCCCGCCGCAAATCATGGAATGGGATAAAGGCAACTTAGAAGGAAAGGTCAAAGTAAACTCGATTGTTGAAACGGCTAAGAAATACATACCGGAAATGAAAAAAAAGGGGGCCGATGTGATTGTAGCCCTTGCCCATATGGGAATTACGGCTGACCCTTACCAGCCGGGAATGGAAAATGCCGCTTATTATTTGACGCAAATTGAAGGGATTAACGCTATCCTAACAGGTCATTCGCATAATGTTTTTCCAGGCCCTTTATACGCTGAGATTCCGAATACGAATATGAATAAAGGAACGATTAATGGTAAGCCAGTCGTGATGGCAGGTTCTTTTGGCAGCCATCTTGGTGTAATCGATTTAGAGTTAGAAAAGAAAAGTGGCAAGTGGGAAGTGGTTGATGGAAAAAGTTCCGTCCGCCCGATTGTCGATGCTCAAGGGAATTCGGTTGCAACCGATGAGGAGTTAATGAAGGAAATCGAACCCGAGCATGTAGCTACGATTAAGTATGTCAATCAGCCAATCGGTCAAACGAATGCACCGATTCATAGTTATTTTGCACTCGTGAAGGATGACCCTTCCGTACAAATCGTTAACAATGCACAGTTGGATTATTTAATGGAAAAATTAAAAGACCCTTCCTACAGTAAGTATGCCGGAGATCCTGTCCTTTCAGCTGCAGCGCCATTTAAAGCTGGCGGCCGCGGCGGTCCGGATTATTATACCGATATACCTGCAGGGACATTAGCGATTAAAAATGTGGCCGATTTATATTTGTACCCGAATACATTGCAGGCAGTGTTGGTGACAGGAGGACAGTTAAAGGAATGGCTCGAGATGAGTGCAGGACAGTTCAATCAGATTGACCCGTCAAAAACCGGTGAGCAGCAGCTAATCAATCCTAATTTCCGCTCGTATAATTTTGATGTAATTGATGGCGTTCAATATCAAATGGATGTAACGAAGCCAGCTAAATATGACACAAGCGGCAAGGTCGTAAATGCCGGAGCAAGCCGGATTGTAAACCTGACTTATCAAGGGAAGCCGGTTACCGCAGATCAGCGTTTTATCGTGGCAACCAATAATTATCGCGCGTCGAGTACAACGTTCCCAGGGGTCAGCCAAGGTGAAGTGATTCTACAATCACCTGACGAGAACCGCCAAATTATCACAAACTATATCCAGGTAAACAAAACCATCAACCCAACAGCAGACGAAAACTGGAGAATGTCTCCGATCACAGGCAGCGCCGTCACCGTCTTTGACTCATCACCAAAAGCACAAAAATACACACAGCAATACCAAAACATCATGTATATCGGACCATCAAGCGGCGGCTTCGCCAAATACAAGCTGGACCTAACAAAATAAATGGTATATTAAACGGTGCCTGTCACCGTTTATTCACTTTTTCTTTTTTTATACAGTTTTTTTGTATATACTAGAGTTGGATTTATTAAGAATGAAGGAATGAAAGAAGTGGTTGAGATGGGTGAAGTGAAGGTTAATGGGATGTTGTTTGAGGATGTGCGGGTTGCGGAAGTGGGAGGCTATAGCGGGCTTGACATTTTTTTCACGTTTAAAGGTAAGTTATATAATTTTATGGTGGCGAAGAAGAATCCGCCTTATCCGTTAAATATTCTGCACCGTTTTAAAGAGCAGGGGGTGTGTCCCATCTGCGGTAAAATGATTTACCCTTATCCGATTGGAAATCAACCATGTCTGGAACTGAAAAAAATCGACCGATTTATGCTTGAAAGATTTCGTAAGTTTTTACCTGAAACATAAACTAGTAAGATATCCTAAAAAGGCCGGATTCCAATAGTGAATCCGGCCTTTTTAATGACAAAAAAAGATCCGGCATGCTCGACATGCCGGATGTAGAAAGAGATTTAAAAAAAGGGGGTTGTGTTATGAAAAGAAGCATTTTCGTTTCATGTTTCTATCATAAAGGGTAATTATGAACAAACTATGAACAAAACATGAAGGTTCATTAAAATCTATTAAAGCCCCAAAACAGTCTATCACCTAAATCTACTAAACGCTATTTACCATCCGCTCATAAAGATTTAAGATGGATTGTCCATAGTTATCGCCTGGTACAGCCCATTTTCCGTTTAATTCTGTCCATGTAGGGGCAGAACCTCTTTGGACAAGATGAAAACGAGGGTCGACCAAATCATAATCAGTCGGAAGCGGTGCTGTTGTCGCATAGGCATACAGATGCTGAAGATGAGCGAGAACCCCTTCCTCTGGAGTCCCAAAGCTCGCTCCACGATTACCGCCTCCGGTAGCTCCAATTCCGGCAAAGTTATTTTGACCAGAACGAACATCGCCGGTATATCGAAAATAATTGGTTTCGTGCAGTGCTTGCGCAAAGGCGACATCACCGCGGATTCCGTAATACTCCCCAAGCGTTTTATAAAAATTACCCAGTTCGGGCGATGAAGGGTTATTGCTTTTTGCATATTGATTCATTTGTTCCACCGACAAAAGGGTAGGACCTAAAATGGTATGGTTGTTTGTATTCCTGACCGTACCGTTAGCTTCACCATCAGAATCGCTAAAGGCGTCCCCAATCCCTGCTCGCTTTACTTCTGCTATCCGGGTTTCGGCGTTAGCACGGCTCGAAAACGCCCCAGCTTGTACTCTGTACCAAGTTTGTCCATTGATCATAGCAGTGACAACAAAAGATTCAATTCCTTTCGAACGAAGGAATGCAACACGGTTGTCCGCATTGGCTCTTGTCTGAAAAGAACCGGCAATGACTTTATATAGGGGGCCACTTGGTGCCGTTTCCGGAGTCCTCGTCTGCGGTGAGTCATTTACCTTACTAGGGAGATTAAAAGCCTTCGCAACTCCATTCGCATGGCCATGGGCCACATTTTGCCGCCATGCAGCCTGCTTCATGAGAGCTGCATCTTGCGGATTGTCGATAAAACCATTTTCCGATAATAGTGCATCCATCACTGTTTCACGAAGGACATGAAAATTAGCCTTTTTTTGGCCGCGGTCTGAAAGCTGATTTAGTTTAACTACTTCCGCGTGAATAGTATCTTGATAATTGGCTGTTCGGGATGAATCGGATAAACCATTGTAAATATAATCTTCGTAGCCTGTACCGCCGCCTGCATTAATATGAATGGATAAATAAAAATCGGCTCCCCAGGCATTCGCCTCATCGGTCCGCTGACGTAAACTTTTTGTCGTATCACCAGTTCGGCTCAGTCTAACCTCCACACCATCAAACAGACTCTCCAAAATCGTCCGTATTCGCAGCGCAATATCCAGCGTAATTTCTTTTTCCGTCAAACCATTGCTAGAAGCGCCTGGATCAGAACCGCCATGACCTGGATCCAAATAAAGTTTCATCTTACTCCTCCTTTTATAATATCTTACGGGGGCCTGTCACCATCCGTACTCCGGAGGCAGTGAATTCCACTTTCTTCCTATAATATACGACCCCTGTTCTCTTTTCACCTTTTATATAGAAAAAAGATAGTAAAAACGACAGGGGGAAGAAAATAGTTGATTCTTGTCAATTTATAAATATATGTAAAAATTAAGGGGAATTTGTAACAAGCGGGTTTAGGTGAAAAGAATCGTTTCTATTTCAGACATAAAATTACGGTCATAAAAAACGTCCCTTACCTCGAATGCTCTCCATGAACACTACGATTCTATGAAAGGGGGTGAAGAAGTTTGCACTTCCGACATGTTCTTATATCAGGTCTTATGGTTGGAGCGGCTATATTGCTGCCGGACCAGGCCTTTGCTGAGAAGAATGAAATTCGCGGACAACAGCAGAAACCCGAAACAATCTCTGTGCAATCCGAAACTATATCTACACCTTCTCAAGTTCCAGTTCAAGCAGACAATGGACAACAACAGGAAAAAACAATGGTACCTGCTGTTACTGGGGCAAAAGGAAAGGCACCTGTTGTTACTCCTTCAAATGCCGAAACGCCAAAGCCGGTGCAAGAGCCACAAAAATTGCCCGAGCAAGCAAAAGTTAACGATAATGCTGCAGTATTAAAAGCAGAAAAAGTCACAGGGCTTGAAAAGGCTGCCGCTGTTCAGAAAAGGGCGAAAGATATCCAGATGAATAAGCAGCTTCCTAAAAATACTGCTGATTCTGATAGAATAGTTTCCTTGCAAAACACGGTTAATGTAGGAGAAAACAAAACCTCGTCATCAGGATCAGAATATGCTAAAACAGGTAGTTTAGATTCAACTGAATCAATAGAGGAAACTCTAGCGGCTGTATCGTCAAACCCACAAGAGGTTCCTAACGGCAAGGAGGAAGAGATTCCAAAGGCCAATCAAGTAATGAACCAAACGCAGCGGACGAGTGGTTCTGGAGGAAAGTCGAATGACCGCACAGGTCTCGGACAAGGTACCATGAACTTGATGGATAAAATCTTTGAATGGGATCCTTATGATGATCTTTTACTGGTCGAAATCTATTTTTCGCGCCAGGAATTTATGATTCATCAATGGGTGAATGCCCCGCCTTTGCCACCGCCGCAGGCAGCTCCTTTTTTTAAAAAGTAACCCGAAGCTAATTGCCACGGATCACAAATTAAAAGGAGCGAAATAATAACATGAAACATTACTTAAACACTGATAAAATTGTAAAATCTTTTGTATTAGCTGGAGCATTATCTTTTGGAATTTTTGCCGGAGGTCAGTTGACCGACGCGGCAGGTCCAGATAAAGGTAAACCAGAGCACGCTGTCCAAGTAAAAAGTGAAGTAAAGGCTAATGGAAATCAAAAGCCGGCTGTTCCTGCAGCAGCAGCTGTAAAAGCTGAAGTAAAAGCTACGGAGAAAGCTTCTAAATCACAGGCAGTCAACCATGCAAGTGACAAGGCAAAGGAACATGCAAATGAAAACTCTGCAGTGTTCGGAAAAGTAGGGAAAGTGGAAGACGCAGTAGTGGAAGAGGAAACAACTGAAGAAACAACTGTACAAGAACCCGTAATTGAAGAGGTTATTGATCTTGAAGCAGATGTTACAACAGAAGCGACTGAAACTGATTCTGATTCAGAAGAGACTAATCTAGACAGTGATGTTACTGCAAAAACAGAAGACGAAGAAGCTCCTGAGGAAGATGAAGAGCTTGAAGCTGATTTAGCAGTTAAACCAGAAGACGATGAAGAGGAAGAAAAATCTGATTCTGAAGTAATTGACTTCGTTAAAGACAATCTTGTGAAGACGGAAGAAGACGAAGAAGATGCACAGATTGCTGACGAAGAGGAAGAAGAGTCTGAAAAAGGATCTCAAGCTCATTTACATGCAAGTGATGTTGCAAAAGAACATGCAAATGAAAATTCAACTGTACACGGTCCAAAAGTTTCTGAAGAAGATGTAACAGAAGAAACTACTGAAGAAGCTGTTGTAGTAGAAGAGGTAGATTCTGAAGAAGAGTCTGAAAAAGGATCTCAAGCTCATTTACATGCAAGTGATGTGGCAAAAGAACATGCAAATGAAAACTCTGCTGTACACGGTCCAAAAGTTTCAGAAGAAGATGTAACAGAACAAACAACTGAAGAAGCTGTTGAAGTAGAAGAAGTAGAAACTACTGAAGTTGTTGCTGAAGAAACAGTGGAAGTAACGGTTGAAGAAGATGCAGAAGAACTTGGGTTAGTTAACCTTTCTACTGTTAACAAAGCAAAGGCTCAAGCTAGTGTAAAAGCAAGCGAAAAAGCACTTGAAAAAGCATCAGTAAACTCTGCTGTAAAAGCTGTAGCTGTTGTAACTGAAGAAGAAGCAGAAGAAGTTGTTGCAGAAGAAACTACTGATGAAGTTTCTGTAAAATAATTTTTTTGAATCATATTATTCTACTAAAAGGCCGAAGGATTGTTCCTTCGGTTTTTTTATTCTTTAGGAATATATATAATTTTTAATGTGTGGAAACTTGGCGGGATATCTGAATCTAGCTCCAGCGCCTAGGGGCTCGGGGTCATAAGCCAATCCGTCCAGAAGGTTAAAGAGCAACCTTCTAGCCGGCTTGTCTTATGCCTGTCGCCCCTGGTCAAGGCGCCTGCGCCTTTTGTTCCTTCCCCTGTCTTTTTCTGTCAAAATAAGCAGGAAGTTTATTTCTAATGTCGAAATTGTCTGAATAACAAGAATAAAATAATGGGGGACAGCAGGATGACAGAAAAAAGAGGAATTCAATCAGAAGACTTATTTCAGTTAAAATCAGTTGTGAATCCACAAATTTCTCCGGATGGCAAATCAGTAGTTTTTGTGCAGACAACCATTGACGAGGAGAAAAATGATTATATATCCCACTTATTTTTCCAAGAGCTTGAAGCCGGCAGTCAGCCTGTTCAATGGACCTTTGGGAAAAATAAAAACACCTCCCCGCACTGGTCACCAGATGGTACAGAGCTCGCATTCGTATCCAACCGCAGCGGAAAAAATCAAATTTATCTATTAAGCATAAAAGGCGGGGAAGCGAGACAGGTGACGTCCTTGCCGAGCGGTGCCAGCAATCCTGTCTGGTCACCGGATGGAACCAAACTCGCCTTTAACACCTCCTTAAAGAAAGACCAAACCGTTCTCGACAAAGAGGAAGAAAAAAAGCCGGAGCTGGCGCAAGCACTGGAAGTGTCAAAAATGAGGTACAAATCAGATGCTTCTGGCTTTTGGCAGGGACATTTCCGTCAGGTGGCAGTAGTGGATGTGAACACCCTTGAGCTGACGCAGTTAACCGAAGGCGAGCTTGACGTGAGCTTATATAGCTGGTCGCCAGATGGCAAGAATCTCGCCATTGGTGCCGACCTAGCTGAAAATGGCGATTTATCCTTTACATATGATGTGTATCTATTAAATGTCCAAACAAAAGAATGGACACAGGTGACGAATAACAGCGGCTATTTTGCTAATGTTACGTTTTCGCCAGACGGCCTCTATCTTGGGATGTTCGGTCATGAGCGGCAGTTTGAGAATGCGACCCATCCAAAAATATGGCTATACGAAACTTCTAAACAGGAACTTTCTTGTTTAACAGAAGAGTGGGATGTTCCAGTAGGAGACTTGTCGATTGGGGACTTCCAGCAAGGGGCGGTTTCTCCTAGTCTATTATGGACAAACGACAGCAAGGGATTTTATTTTACCGCTACGGACCATGGAAATACGAATGTTTACTTTGGGGATGTGAATGGAGAAATTCGTCCCATGACGGTAGGAGACCAGCATGTGTATGGATTAACCGTTCATGACCATTCGCAAAAAGCAGTTCTGGCTATCAGCAATCCAACCGAAATGGGTAACTTGTATTTGTTATCAATGGACGAGTCAGGGACTGTTGAAAAATTAACCGATGTAAACGGAGAATTTTTACAGAATGTTACCCTATCCAAGCCTGAAGCCATTGAATTTGAAGGGGCCGAAGGCTGGAAGGTCCACGGCTGGCTGATGAAGCCGGTTGGTTTTGAAGAAGGAAAAAAATATCCGATGGTGCTTGAAATTCATGGCGGCCCGCATATGATGTACGGAAACTCCTATATGAATGAGTTTCAAATCTTAGCGGCAAAGGGATATGCTGTTCTATATGTAAATCCCCGGGGCAGTCATGGTTATGGACAAAAGTTCGTGAACGCTGTCCGCGGTGATTATGGCGGCGGCGATTACCAGGATTTAATGCTGGCGGTGGATCATGTTCTAGAAAAATATGATTTTATCGATGAAAACCGTCTGGCTGTTACCGGAGGAAGCTACGGTGGATTTATGACGAACTGGATTGTCGGCCATACGAATCGCTTTAAAGCAGCCGTGACACAGCGTTCGATTTCCAACTGGATTAGTTTTTATGGTGTTAGTGATATCGGGTATTACTTCACCGAGTGGCAAATTACTGCCGACTTGCACGACATTCCAACACTTTGGAAGCATTCGCCGCTGGCTTATGTTGAAAATGTAGAAACACCTTTATTGATTCTTCATAGTGAAAAGGATTTCCGTTGTCCGATCGAGCAGGCGGAGCAACTGTTTATTGCGTTAAAACGGTTTGGTAAAGAAACTAAGTTTATCCGTTTCCCGGAAGAAAACCACGAGCTATCCAGAAGTGGAAAGCCAAATCTTCGTAAAAGCCGTTTAGACTACATTGTGAACTGGTTTGAGAAAAATATAGATTAACAAAAAAAGGTCGTATTCCAAATAAGGATTACGACCTTTTTTGAAGTTTACATAGAGGGCTGCAAAGGAAGATTTATGAAAAGCAAGATTCCAACTACTTTATCGTCTTTATGTGGGTTAATTCATATTTTTTCGAAAATAATAAAAAAGTATTGTAAAACGCTTTCAATTTATTTATAATGACAATAAATCGATTTAGTAAACCGATTTAGTAAATCGGTTTATGAATGCAAAATCTAGTAGAGCTGGAGAATATTTTTATGAAAAGGATTACAATAGCGGATGTCGCTCAGCATGCAAGTGTTTCAAAAAGTACGGTATCCCAATATTTAAATAAAAGATATGACTATATGGCTGAAGACACAAAGCAACGGATTGAGGAGGCCATTAAGGAATTAGGTTATCGCCCAAATATCGTTGCGCGAAGTTTGAAGCAAAAAACCACGATGACGATTGGGGTCATCGTTGCCAACATCTTGCATAATTTTTCAACTCAGGTCATCCGGGCAATTGAAGATATATGTCATGATAGTGATTTTCATCTCATTGTCTGCAATGCTGACGATAATCCTGTTAAGGAAAAACGGTACATTGAGATGCTGCAAGCAAAGCAGGTGGATGGTATTATCATTTTTCCGACAGGTGATAATGTCCCTTTGTATAATGAGATGCTGGCTGAAAACTATCCAATTGTTTTCGTCGACCGGATTGTTCCTGACGTTCCGATACCATCGGTAATGCTTGACAATGAAAAGGCAGCAGGTCTTGCGGTACAACATTTTATTGATAAAGGCTATGAGCGCATCGGTGTGATTACAAATGTCATTCGTAATGTTTCACCAAGGATTGAGCGAATCAATGGATACAAAAAGACATTACAGTCCAATGGTTTTCCTATTAATGAAAAGTATATAAAGAGCTTAGAGGTTAATAGAGTCCAAGAGGGATTAGAAGAAATGCTTGCTCTTGAACCGCCAATCCAAGCGGTTTTAGCAGGAAATGACCTCACATTAATGGAGATTTTAAAGTATGTTAAAAATCATCATTTAAAAATCCCTTCCGATTTAGCGATCATCGGCATTGACGATGTTTCCTTTGCCAGCTTTTATGAACCTGCATTAACCATCGTTGCCCAGCCAGCCTTTGAAATTGGTAAAAAAGCGGCTGAGCTGTTGTTTAATAAAATTCAGAAAAAAGAACTAGAAGAAGAGCTTGCTGTTTATCGGTGTGAACCTGCACTTATTGTTAGAAAATCTTGTTAAAAGGGGTTAGGTTATGAAAGATGTTATTACGATTGGAGATGCAATGATTACATTTAACCCCGCATCAACGGGTCCGATGCGATATGTCTCCTCTTTTGAAAGAAAAGTAGGAGGTGCCGAGTTGAATGTGGCCATTGGCTGTTCACGGTTAGGGTTAAAAACCGGCTGGATTAGCTGTTTAGGCAATGATGAATTTGGCCGCTATATCTATAATTTTGTCCGAGGGGAAGGAATCGATGTCTCGCAAGTAGATTTGGTAGACAAATATCCTACTTCTTTAAATTTCAAAGAGATTATGGAGGACGGGAGTGGAAAAACCTTCTATTATCGGGCGAATTCTCCAACAACAGCATTAACCATCGATACACTTGATGAAGCTTTTATAAAAAGTACGAAGGTTTTTCATATAACGGGTGTATTTCCAGCAGTAGATCAAACGAAGAATGTGGCCCTTATAAAACATGCCATATCATTAGCGAAAAAGAATGGTGTCCTGATCTCATTTGATCCGAATATCAGATTAAAACTTTGGAGTAAAGAAGAAGCAAGATCAGCTTTAAGAGAGTTTCTTCCCTATGTAGATATCTTACTAACAGGAGTAGAGGAAGCTGAACTTCTGTTAGACACAAGTAATCCGCTAGAGATTATTGAAAAAAGTAAGGGTTTCGGTATTTCCTATGTAGCAATTAAACAAGGCGAAAATGGCTCAATCGGCTACCATGATGGTCAGTATATCGAGGCACCAGCTGTTAAAGCCAACAAGGTGGTTGATACAGTAGGGGCTGGAGATGGCTTTGATTCGGGATTCATTTATGGAGTGATTAATAATTGGTCGCTTGATAGAACATTAAAACTGGCAAATACTATTGGTTCAATGGTTGTCAGTGTAAGTGGTGATAATGAGGGGCTGCCTTATTTAGATGATGTATTAATTCAGTTAGGTGAAAAAGAATTCATAGAAAGATAGGGTGAGAGAATGAATCTTCAACTTGCTCTTGACCGGTTAACGCGGGATGAGTGCTTTCAGCTTTTGCAACAAACAAAAGACTCTATTGATTGGATTGAGGTTGGTACTGGGGTCATTAAGGAATACGGGATGTCGATTGTTCGCGAAATTAAACAGGCATACCCCGATAAAGTAATCGTTGCGGATATGAAAACCTGTGATGCAGGAAAACATGAGGCGATTCAAGCCTTTAAGGCTGGCGCTGATATTACGACCGTGATGGCCTTTTCTGCCGATAAGACGATCTTAGATACTCTGGAGGCAGCCCAGGCTTATAAAAAGCGGATCATGATTGATTTGTTAGGAGTTACTGATCGTAACCGTATTCATGAATTGCTGCAACTTGGTGTTGAACTTGTAAGCCTCCACTTTGGTAAGGATATGCAGACTGAAGGGGAGATGGGAGCAGAACTATATGCCCTGACAAGTGGTTTTGAAATTCTTGAAGTAGCGGTTGCAGGCGGAATTAACTTAGAATCCCTGCCCAGGGTGATGGAAGTAAACCCCGATACGATTATTGTTGGCAGTGCCATTACGAAAGCTGAAAATCCGGCAAAGACCGCTGCAGTAATGAAAGGACTATTAAACCGATGAAATCAATAATAACTACAGTTGCTGATGAAATATCGACCGTTTTATCCAACATTAGTGAAGTAGAAGCAAATCATTTATCCAAGCATCTGTGTAATGCAAAGCGTATTTTTGTTTACGGAGAAGGTAGATCGGGTCTGATGGGCAAAGCATTTGCAATGAGACTCATGCATGGTGGATTTCCGGTTTATGTAATTGGTGAAACAGTGACACCAAGTATTGAGGCGGATGATTTGTTAGTAGCGATTTCCGGATCAGGATCAACAGGAGCTATTCATCAATTTGCTTCAAAATCAAAAGAGCTGGGGGCGAAGGTGTTCCTAGTAACAACCAACAGAGAATCAAAAATTGCGTCCATCAGTGACGGAATCCTTGTCATACCGGCAGCAACTAAGTATCGGAGACCAGATGAACCAAAAACAATTCAGCCGCTGGGGAATCAATTTGACCAGTCTGTACATCTTGTTCTAGATGCTATTATTATAGGTACTCTGCAAACAGACGATCTAGCATCCACCTATGATGAGATGACTAAGCGTCATACGAACCTAGAATAAATAGAGTTTTTAAAAAGGGGGAACTTACAGTTGAATGTAGTAGAGTTTATAAAAGAATATCCCATTGTTGCTGTCATACGTGATGCGAACCCTCAAAATATAGTCCGAGTTGCGAATGCTTTATTTGAAGGCGGTGTTAGGGTATTAGAGGTGACAGCAGAAACACCTAAAGTAATGACGATGATTGAAAAAGTAGCCGATGAACTTGGAGATAAAGTTTTAGTTGGTGCGGGAACGGTTCTCGATCCTGAAACGGCTAGAGCTGCGATTATGGCTGGTAGTCAATTTATTGTTTCACCTTCACTGAATCCTGAAACAATCAAAATGACCAAACGTTATGGTGTTGTCAGTGTACCAGGTGCTTTAACACCTACAGAAATTTTAACAGCTTATGAGCATGGTGCAGATATGATTAAGGTTTTTCCCGTCAATGCCTTTGGTCCGGGGTATATTAAAAATATTCACGGCCCATTCCCGCATGTTCCGTTAATGGTTACAGGGGGAATTAACACATCCAATGTTAATGACTACATTAACAATGGTGCATTAGCGGTTGGAGTAGGTAGTAATTTGGTTAGTCCAAAAAACTTAAAAGTTGAGGCAGATTATCTAACCTTAACTGAAAAAGCACTTGAATACACACAGATAGTCAAAAAAACAATTACGGTTAAATAGGGGGAGCTATTAAAATGAAAAAATTATTCTCATTGTCCTTTGTATTACTATTAGCTTTATCTGTTGTTTTAGCAGGCTGCAGCAGCAAAGAATCGTCTGGTGGAGGCAGTGATAAAGAAGGCGGAGCTGAAAAGATTAAAATCGTCGCTGCTCATAACCAAACTTCTCCAGATAATCCGTACCAAGTTGGTCTATTAAAGTTTAAGGAAGTAGCTGAAAGCAAGTCAAACGGAAATATTGAAGTAGAAGTACATGCTGGAACAATTGGAACAGAAGAATCAGAGCTAGTGGAAAAGCTGAAATTGGGTGCTGCAGATGTTGTGTTAGTATCTCCTGGTTTTATGACTCAAACAGGAATTAAAGAAGTTGATTTGTTAGCGCTGCCATATCTATTTGACAGCTACGAGCACTGGGGAAAAGTAGTCGACGGTGAGATCGGCGAAGAAATGGCTAAGTTAGTTAATGAAAAGTCAAATAATGATTTCAAAATTGTTGGTTACTGGTCTGCAGGTGTAAGACACTATTATGGTAAGAAACCAATTGAGAAAATGGAAGATTTAAAAGGATTAACATATAGAACACAAACTTCAGGTGTTGTTGCTGATTACTGGAAACAAGCTGGGGCAATCCCTACATCGATTGCATGGGGAGAACTTTACCAAGCATTACAACAGAATGTAGTTGATTCATCTGAAAACTCTTATCCATACTTTGTTCAGCAAAATCATCACAAGACAAAGAATGGTAAATATATCACTGAAACAGGTCATGATTACACAACAAGATTTTTATTAGTAAATGGTAAAAAGTTCGATTCTTATACAAAGGAACAACAAGAAATTATTTTAGAGGCAGCTAAAGCTTCTGTTGAAGCAGAAAGAGAATCTGTTTTTGCCCAAGAAGAAGAATATAAAGAAAAAGCAATTGCTGAAGGCGCTGAAGTTAACGAGATTGATAGAGCGCCGTTTATTAAACTAGCAGAGCCAATCCAAGAAAAAGCAGCAAAGGAAATGGGTGCGGATCAATTATTAGAAAAGATTAGGTCCTTGAAATAATGATTGGTAGAGGGAAGAGAATCGAAATCTTCCCTTTATCCTTAATAGGGGGTAACGATAAGCATGATCAAAATGCTTGAGAAGATACAGCTTACTATTGGTGTAATAAGCTTATCAATATTTTTTATCGCCATCATCATCCAGATTGTTACTAGACATTTAGGGATTCCTGTTATTTGGACGGAGGAAGTGGCTAACTATACTTTCATCTGGTCTGTTTTTATGGGAGCTTCTGTGATGTTGAATCGAAAAGAGCATTTTAGTTTTGACTTCCTTCTACAAAAGCTTAAGGGAGTATCAAAGACTACTTTAAACATCGTAATTGACACCATTGTATTATTGTTTGCTGTAGCTCTTTTCTATTACGGAATAGAAGCAGTTCAGAATTTCTGGAATTACAATTGGGTATCTCTTCCTCAACTAAAAATGGGGTATGTCTGGATTTCCATTCCTATTACAGGGCTTACGATGGCTATATATTCTCTGAATCACTTGATTATTAGTATCAAAGAATTAAAGGGGAAGGGGGCTAACGTATGACGGCCATTCTCTTAGTTGCTTTGTTTCTCATTCTAATGTTAATTGGGGTACCAATCGCTTTTGTTATTGGAATTGTTGCCTTGCTAGGGATCTTTACGGTTCCATATATCCCGGAAGTTACGGTTCCTATGAAAATGTTAAATGGAATTGATTCCTTTGTATTGCTTGCCGTTCCTTTGTTTATCCTTGCAGCAAATTTAATGAACAGCGGTAAGATATCCCAAAAACTAATTGACCTTTCAATGGCGATTGTTGGGCATATCCGCGGTGGATTAGCCCATGCAAACATTCTTGTTTCCATGATTTTTGCTGGAGTTTCCGGTGCTGCACAGGCGGATACAGCAGGTGTAGGGAAGATTCTGATTCCAAATATGAAAAAGCAAGGCTATGACACGGAAACAGCAGTTGGTGTAACAGCAGCGTCTTCTACGATTGGTGTTATCATCCCTCCTAGTATTCCGATGATTATCTTTGCGGGACTAACCAATGCTTCGATTGGCGCCTTGTTCTTAGGCGGTATTGTTCCTGGTATTTTAATCGGTTTAGGAATGATGTTATTTGTTTATTTCCGAGCGATTAAAAAAGGCTATCCAAAAGCAGATCGAGCTAAGATGAAAGAGTTGCTGAAACTAGTGAAAGAAACAATTCCGGCATTGATTACGCCAGTTATTATCATCGGGGGTATTATTTCCGGTTTCTTTACAGCTACTGAAGCAGCAGCGGTCGCTTCACTTTATACACTGCTGATTAGTATGTTTTTCTATAAAACAATTAAGCTTTCAGACATACCTAAAATTTTAACGGATACGCTTGCATTAAGCTCATTATCTTTGTTTGCTCTTGCGGCTGCAAGTGCCCTTGGGGAGTTATTGAGTTATTATCAATTAGCAACAATGGCACAGGACTTCTTCGTCAATAATGTTGGAGCTAAATGGGTATTTATTCTAATCGTTATTGCCTTTTTCTTATTTATTGGAACCTTTATGGATGCCATTCCGGCGATGATCTTGTTCGTTCCTGTTATATTGCCAACGGCTACCCAATTTGGAATGGACTCTGTTCATTTAGGACTTGTTGTTGTTATTACTTTAGCCATTGGGCTTGTAACACCGCCTTATGGGCTCTGTTTATTATTAGCTGCAAAAATAGGGGAATTGAGTATCGAAAGGTCACTTGTGGCTGTAATGCCATATATTCTAATTATTCTTGCTGTGCTAATCTTTGTAGCCTTTTTCCCAAGTATTGCATTCTATCTGCCTAAGCTCATTAATCCAGGATTGTTCTTATAAGAGTTAAAGGCCTTTATTTAAGGAGGATATTACATCATGGTTAAGAGAGAAATTTTAAGCAGTGAAGGTTCACTGATGTTGGTAAAAGTACATTTAGCTGAAGGGTTTGTCGGCGATATTGATCAGCATGTTCATGAGCAAATCAGCTATATCGAAAAAGGAAAAGTAGAATTTGAAGTAAATGGAGAAAAGAAGATTCTGACTGCCGGGGACACACAATATATTCCATCTAACGTGGTTCATCAGGTGAAAGTGTTAGAGGAATGTGTAATCTTGGATATTTTTACACCAATTCGTCAGGACTTGCTGCAAGGGTAAATTTCAGGGGAGAGGCTTTAAATAGCCTCTCCTTATTAATTTTTATGAATGACCTTTACCTCGCCTTCGCAGCCAATAATAACGGTATCAGTCATACCGATGAATAGTCCCGTTTCGACTAAGCCTAGTAAAAGTTTAAGTTGGTTATGTAGTTCTTCTGGATTCGAAATATAATGGAATTCACAATCTAATATATAGTTTCCGTTATTAGAAATGAAAACTTTCCCGTCCCCTTTTCTTAAATTTGGGGTTCCACCTAGTTTCGCAATTCGTTGAGCTGTGACTTCCCAGCCAAAAGGGACAACCTCAACCGGAAGTGGAAACTTGCCTAATTCTTTAACCATTTTTGACTCATCGACAATAATGATTAGCTGTTTTGCTTGGGCATCTACTAACTTTTCCCTAAGAAGAGAACCCCCGCCACCTTTTATTAAATTAAAATTGGGATCCACTTCATCAGCTCCATCGATTGCTAAGTCAAGATTTTGCACCTGTGAAAAATCAGTCAGCGGAATGTTAAATTCTTTTGCCCATCCTTCTGTTCGTATAGAGGTAGGAATCCCTTTAATTTCGAGCCCTTGTTTCACTAATTCACCTAGTTTTTTCAACATCCAATAAACGGTCGATCCAGAACCCAAGCCAATAACCATTCCATTTTGAATGAACTCCGCTGCTTTTTCACCGGACTCTTTTTTTCTTTCGTCTGTAACATTTAACAAAGCGTTCACCCCTTTTTTACAATCATTATAACAAATGAAAAATTTACTAGCCATGAAACTCCGTTTAATACTAACATGCCATACGGAAGTTTTTTAAGTTATTAGAATTTTATTTTAATAGATTATTGACAAGTGATAGGCTTTTTTATATTCTTAGTTTATAACAAATGTTAATCCTCGTAACAAATGTTAAAATTAGACCTCTCAAGTTATATGCAGTAACATTTGTTTCTAGAACACGAGGAAAAAATTTTCGAAGGAAATGAAAGCGCTGTTATCACTCGCCGGAGAGGGGTGCAACGGGAAATCTACAAATATATGAAATGGGAGAAGGAGGGATCTTATGCAGCTTGCCATTATACTTTGTGCCATTCTCATTGTTCAGTATTTATTATCCTTTATACAAATTAAGCATTACAAGCGAAATATCGATAAAATTGTGAGCGATTACAAGGGGGAAGATGGTTATTTCATGTTCTCCGGGATGGAACGCGGCAAGTTCAAACCAGGTGCCATCGCGATTCTGGTTGTAGACCGCGACTATATCATTCACGAATGCCACATGTTAAAGGGGATGTCCGTTCTAACCAAGTTCAAACCGGTAAATCAATATAAGGGCAGACATGTAGGCGAAATTGTCAGTGATGTGAATGATATGATTCCTGAAAAAGGGAAAAAGAAACTTCCTGCCTATAGCAAGGCATTGTTAACAGCAAGTGAAAATGCACTATTAACGATATCAAAGAACAAAATTTCAATGGGAGTATAAAAGGAGGTCAATCAAATGGAATGGATTAAATGGTTAGGGGAACATTTCATCGGAATGTTCCAGGCTGGCGGCGAGACGTTTATGGGGTTAGTAACAGGGATTGTTCCAACGCTGGTTGTATTATTAACGTTTACGTATGCGATGATGAAATTCGTTGGAGAAGACAGGGTCACAAGAGTGATTCAATTTGCGGCTAAATATACATTACTGCGCTATACACTCATGCCGGTTCTTTCGGTTTTAATGTTAACAAATCCAATGGCTTATACTTTCGGCCGATTCTTACCTGAAAAACAAAAACCTGCTTTTTATGATTCAGCGGTATCTTTCGTTCACCCGGTAACAGGGTTATTCCCATATGCGAATGCTGGTGAGTTGTTCGTATACTTAGGAATCGCCAATGGAATCCAAGAATTAGGGCTGCCAGTAGCAGACCTAGCTGTTCGTTACTTTATTGTCGGTGTGGTTGTTATCTTAATTCGTGGTATTGTAACAGAATTAATCACAAAATATTTAGCGAAAAAAGAAGGCGCGGACTTAGCGTAGAAGGGGGAGGTACTATATGACTTATCGTGGAGTTTTCGTATCAAAAGGATCAGGCGGCTGGGGTCAAGGCCTATATATAGAACCAACAGCGAAAAAGAATAAAATTGTTTCGATTACAGGTGGCGGAATCCATCCGGTTGCAGCAAGGATCGCAGAATTAACAGGGGCAGAAGCGGTGGATGGCTTTAAAGGCTCTTATCCAGAAGAGGAAATGGCGTGTGTTGTTATTGACTGCGGCGGTACAGCTCGAATTGGTGTTTATCCAATGAAACGGATCCTGACAGTTGATGTACTTCCATCTTCTCCTTCAGGCCCGCTTTCCAAATATATTACAGAAGATATCTTTGTATCAGGGGTTACACCAAAAGAGGTAGCCATTGCTGATGGCTTTAATCAGGCTGCTGGTGCCCAGGAAGTAACCGAAGAACCAAAATTTGATACAAAAGATAAGGAGAAATTTAAAGAAAGCTATAGCCAGTTAAAACAGGAAGTAGCGAGCCAGCAAAAAGATAATATCCTGTTGCGTTTTTCTAAGGGAATCGGTAATTTTACCGGAACTTTCTATCAAGCAGGACGCGACACGATGGATATCTTAATTAAAAACATCCTTCCGTTCATGGCATTCGTTAGTATGTTAATGGGGATTATCAATTATACCGGTGTTGGTGATTTGATTGCACAGGCAATGACACCACTTGCAGGTTCATTATGGGGACTTTTAGTAATCGTTATTGTCTGTACCCTGCCATTCTTATCGCCAGTTTTAGGACCAGGAGCGGTTATTGCACAGGTTATCGGGGTATTAATCGGTACTCAAATTGCATTAGGAAATATTCCGCCGCAATATGCATTACCTGCACTATTTGCGATCAACGGCCAAGTAGGCTGTGACTTTATCCCAGTTGGTTTATCCCTTGGAGAAGCAAAGCCTGAAACGGTGCGCTATGGGGTACCGGCGGTATTATACAGCCGCTTAATCACAGGTGTGGTATCCGTTGTGATTGCATACTTTGCAAGCTTTGGAATGTACTAAAAAAAGGTGGAACTATGCTTGAGCGGCATAGTTTCTCTTTTTCTAAAAATAAGTATGGATGGTTTTTCTAAAATAAGCGGGGTTTTTCAAAAACAGCTAGATTAAACGAACAGCATTTTGTTATGAAAGAAGAGGATGACGGTGGTTATTCAAGATAGACGGATTCTTGTTAAAGTCGCGCAAATGTATTATGACGAAGGTGCGACTCAATCAGAGATTGCAGAAAAAATTGGGATCAGCCGTTCTCTCGTTTCAAAGGTGTTAACGAAAGCGAGAGAGGAGGGCATTGTTGAAATCATCATTCACGATGATCAAATTCACCAGTTCCGTAATCTGGAACGGAAGATTGAGCGATTGTACAATCTGCGTGAAGTGGTTTGTATTGAGAGTGTGGGCCGCGAGTCTTCGAAAAAGCAATTAGGCGAGGCGGCCAGTGAGTATTTATTACGGGTTATGAAGGATGGACAAATTATTGGTTTGTCTTCGGGGACGACGTTGTATGAAGTTGCGAAAGCGATGAACTCCGCGCAAGTGTTTCCGTCTGTAACGGTTGTGCCTTTAGTTGGCGGCGTAGGGAACGAGCGGGTGGATATTCACTCGAATAGTATTGTAGCGAAAATTGGAAGTGCTATTCAGGCGAAGTATGAGTTTCTTCATGTCCCTGTTATGGTGGATACGAAGGAAGCGAAGGAAGTATTAGTTCGCCAGCCTTCCATTAGCTGTACTCTTCACTTGGCGGCACAATCGAATATTGCGATTGTCGGGATTGGCGGCAGGCCGGAGGAATCGACAATGGTGAAATCGTATATGGGACCGGACCATCAGGAAATTACGAATGATCAAGAAATAGTCGGTGACATTTGTTATAACTTTATTAATAAATTTGGGAAACCGGTGGCGAATTCCTGGAATGACCGGGTCATCGCCCTTGAGTTGGAAAAGTTAAAGGAAATCCCGCTGGTCATTGGAGTTGCTTCTGGTTTAGAAAAAGTACAGGCCATTAAAGCTGCGTTAGAGGGCGGTTTAATTCATGTCCTGATTACGGATGAAGTAACAGGAAATGCGCTGGTTGAAGGATAATGACAATCGCTGCACTCTAGACGGTGCAGCTTTTTCTATTAAGGCCTTCATATATGTCTTGGATCTATAAGTTTATTATTTTATCAGACATATTTGAAAGTTAAGACTTGACAGTGCTTACATAAGCGCTTACACTAAAAACATAGGAACAAATGATATGTTAAGTAACAAATGTTATAAAAATAAACAAAGTGTTACTAGCGATAACATTTGTACAAGACTACAAGATGTATATAACAGATTCATATTTTTGTTGGAAATGTAAGCGTTATTAAACCCAAACTATTTAATTCCTAGGAGGAATCTTACATGTCAATTTACACTAAGCTTTTACAACGTGAACGTGAAAATGCACCAATTAAAGTCGGCGTAATCGGGGCAGGTCAAATGGGCTTTGGGATGATTGCACAAATCTCCAAAATTCCTGGAATGATTGTAACGGGCATTTGTGACGTAAATGTCCAGGCTGCGCAAAAAGCAGCTGATTTTTATAACTCACAATCTACTAGAAAAGATGCAATGGTCGTAACAAGCGACTATCGTGATGTGATTCAGTCAAACAATGTGGAAGTTGTTGTCGATGCAACAGGTGTTCCAGAAGTAGGGGCAAATGTTTCTCTTGAAGCATTAAGATCGAAAAAGCACATCGTTCTTCTAAACGTAGAAGTCGATATCACTATCGGTTCAATTATGTATCAAATGTTTACAAATGCAGGTTTGGTATACTCAGGATCTGCAGGTGATGAGCCGGCAGCTACTCTAGAATTATACGAATTTGCTAAAACAATGGGGCTAGAAGTATTGGTTGCAGGGAAAGGTAAGAACAATCCATTCAACCCATTATCAAACCCTGATGTAGCTGCTGCAGAAGCAAAAGCTAAGCACATGAGCGCACACATGCTGGCTGCGTTCCAAGATGGAACAAAAACAATGGCTGAAATGAACCTTTTAAGTAATGCCATCGGTTTAGTACCGGATAAAGTGGGAATGCACGGCGTATCTGCAACCGTTCAAGATGTTGCAGATAAGTTAGACCTTAAGGAAAATGGCGGAGTATTAGATAACTTCGGCGTTGTAGAATATGTTAACGGATTAGCACCTGGTGTATTCGTTATTGTAAAGAGCGATCTTGAGCCAGTAGACGAAGAGCTCCGCTACTTAAAAGTTGGTAAAGGACCACACTACGTATTCTATCGTCCATACCACCTTGCAAGCTTAGAAACTCCTATCACAATTGCAAAAGCAGTGTTAGAGCATGACTCTTCGATCCATCCGCTTGGAGCACCGATTTCTGAAACGGTTGCTGTGGCAAAGCGTGACATCAAAGCAGGTGAAACGTTAGATGGAATCGGCGGCTACAGCGTACGCGGTGTCCTTGAAACACACCGTGACATGAAAGCAAACGGCCATATTCCAATTGGTTTAATCAGCGGTAAAGTAGTGGCGAAGAAAGATATCAAAACAGGCCAATTCTTAACACAAGATGATGTGGAATTAGATACAAATACAACTGTTTGGAAGTTACGTGCATTACAAGATCAGCTTTTTCCAACAAGCACAGAACAGCGTCCACTTGTGACATTATAATTTGAACAAGCGAACATAACCGGGAGGATCAAGATGACGAAATCAGTAGTAAAAGAAATTGGGGTACTAGTACCGACGTTTAAAGAAGATAAAATTTTGATTTTATTTGGGCCGCAGGCACCAAAGGAATTACGTGAAATGGCAGTCATTCATGAATTTGAAAATCTTGAAGAAGAACCGTTAAAAGAGGGCGGAACCATTCAGTTTGGTGACGAGAGCTTCACCATTACGGCATTAGGAAACCTTGCGAATAAGAACTTCAAAGAATTAGGACATATATCTATTTACTTCCAAGAGCCGATGGAAGAAGTGCTGCCAGGGGCTGTGTTTGCAGCACCACATGGATTCCCGACTATTAATGAAGGAACAGTTATTTCAGTTAAATAAACAACACAACAGCGATAACAGCCAAGAGGGAAAAGGAGGATCTGGTTTTATAAAAACTTGCTCCCTTTTTCCCTTTTTCTATTTTAAAAAAATTGCCAAAAGCCCTTTAATATCAATACTTTGTCCGATTGTAAAAATTAAGAAAATTATCGATTTTCACTTGACGGAAACGGATATAAATTATATGATGTTTACAAATGTAACAGTATAGAACAAATGTAAAAGGAGGAAACGATAATGATGGTTAAAACATTAAAACTTCCTGAGATGATTACAGAAGAGAAGTTAAGAGATTTATATAAAGAGATGTGGCTGATCCGTTATTTTGATGAGAAGGTTGACCAGTTTTTTGCAAAAGGGCTGATTCATGGTACCACACACCTTGCTGTTGGCCAGGAGGCATCTGCAGCTGGATCGATTGCGGTGATTGGCCGGAAAGATAAGATTATCAGCACACACCGTGGTCACGGCCACTGTATTTCGAAAGAAGGGGACGTCAACATGATGATGGCGGAACTTTTCGGCCGAGAAACAGGCTATTGTAAAGGAAAAGGCGGCTCGATGCACATTGCCGATGTTGAAAAAGGAAACCTTGGAGCAAACGGAATTGTTGGCGGCGGTCTTCCTCTAGCAGTTGGAGCTGCTCTTACATCCAAAATGAGAAATGAAGGTTATGTCGTTCTTTGTTTCTTTGGTGACGGAGCTAGCAACGAAGGTAGTTTCCATGAATCTGTTAACCTAGCAGCGATTTGGGATCTTCCAGTTGTATTTATTTGTGAAAACAACCAATACGGGATGTCAGGTCCAGTTAAAGAAATGACACGTGTTGAAAATATTGCCGACCGCGCTGTGGGTTACGGAATCCCTGGTAAGGTTGTGGATGGTCTTGACATGATCGAAATTATGAATTCAGTGCACGAAGCGGTTGAACATGCTCGAAGCGGAAATGGCCCAACATTGATCGAAATGAAAACATACCGTTGGAAAGGTCACTCAAAGAGCGATGCGAAAAAATACCGTACCCGTGAGGAAGAGAATGAGTGGAGAGCGAAGGACGGAATCAAACGTTTTAAAGAAGTATTAATCGATGCAGGTGTATTAACAGAAGAAACGGCAAAACAACTTCAGGATGCAGCATATCAGCAAATTGAGGACGCTGTTAAGTTTGCGGAGAACAGCCCGGAACCATCACTTGATAGTTTACTAGAAGACGTATACGCGTAAAGAGAGGAGAAGAAAAGAATGGCGACTAGACAAATTACCTATTTAGAAGCAGTACGAGAAGCGATGAGCCAGGAAATGCGAGAAAACAATGATGTGTTTATTCTTGGTGAGGATATCGGTGTTTACGGGGGAGCTTTTGGTGTAACACGCGGGATGATCGAAGAGTTTGGCCCTGAACGTGTTCGCAATACTCCAATTTCAGAAGCAGCGATTGCCGGTGCGGCAATCGGCTCGGCGTTAACAGGAATGCGCCCAATCTTAGAACTTCAATTCTCTGACTTTATCACGATTGCCATGGACCAAATGGTAAACCAAGCGGCGAAAACGCGTTATATGTTTGGCGGTAAAGGAAAAGTGCCAATGGTGTTACGAACGCCTGCTGGTTCTGGTACAGGGGCGGCAGCCCAGCACTCACAAAGTCTTGAAGCCTGGATGGCACATATTCCTGGATTAAAAGTCGTGCAGCCTTCCACAGCTTATGATGTAAAAGGCTTGTTAAAAGCAGCGATCGATGATGACAACCCAGTTATTTTTTACGAACATAAATTATTGTACAGAACATCCGGTGAAGTTCCAGAAGAACCATACAAAATTGAGTTAGGCAAAGCAGACATCAAACGTGAAGGAACAGACGTAACGATTGTAGCTACGGCAATTATGGTTCATAAAGCACTTGAAGCAGCAGCCGAGCTTGAAAAAGAAGGAATCAGTGTTGAAGTGGTTGATCCTCGTACAATTGTTCCACTTGATAAAGAAACGATTATTAATTCTGTGAAAAAGACAGGCCGTTTAATCGTGGTTCACGAAGCAGTACAGCGTGGCGGAATCGGCGGCGAAATCGTCAGCGTCGTGGCTGAAAGTGAAGCGTTTGACTATTTAGATGCACCAATCAAGCGTCTTGGCGGTAAAGAGGTTCCAATTCCTTATAACCCAACATTAGAAAAAGCAGCGATTCCACAAGTTCCAGATATTATTGCAGCCGTAAGAGAAACCGTTAAGAACAAGTAAGGAGGAGGGATAAACATGGCAAAAGAAATTTTCATGCCGAAGCTAAGCAGTACAATGGCAGTCGGTACCCTCCTTCAATGGTTTAAAGAAGAAGGGGATACCGTAGAAATCGGCGAACCGCTTTTTGAAATAATGACGGACAAAATCAACATTGAAGTAGAAGCCTACGATCCAGGTGTTTTGTTAAAAAAATACTTTGATGTTGATGCTGAGGTGCCGGTAAATCAAATTATTGGTTATATCGGTGAGGCAGGCGAAAACGTACCTGACAGTTCACCAGGTATTTCTGGTGAAGAAGCACCGGCTGAAGAAAAAGAAGAGGCGCCTGTTTCTGCTTCGGAACAGCAGGCGGCTCCGGCATCTGCTGGTGTGGTGCAAGATGGCGAAAAGCCGCGGGCAACCCCTGCTGCACGCAGACTGGCGCGCACCAATAATGTAGAATTAGTATTTATCCAAGGAAGCGGGCCAAAAGGCCGTGTTCATAAAAAAGATGTTGTCGCTCACTTAGAAACGGCGTCAGCAGCACCAAAAGCTACTCCGCTTGCGCGTAAAGTCGCATTAGCGGAGCAGGTTGATTTGTCAGCAGTATCTGGCAGTGGTGTTAATGGAAAAATCGTTAAAGGCGATGTCGTATCTGCTGCAGCTCCAAAACCAGCAGCGACTCCAGCGATATCACAACGTAAGAAAATGTCCGGCATGAGAAAAGTGATTGCCGACCGTATGTCTAAGAGTGCTTACACTGCACCACATGTAACGTTAACAACCGAAGTAGAAATGACAAAAGTTAAAGAACTTCGTGCTGCTCTTCTTCCAGTGATTGAAAAACAAACAGGGTTCCGTGTATCATTTACCGATATTCTCGTAAAAGCCGTTGGAGCGGCTCTTGCTCGTCATCCACAGGTAAATGTATCGATTGAAGGCGACGAAATTGTCTTCCATAACGAGGTAAATATTGGCCTTGCCGTTGCCGTACAAGACGGCTTGATGGTACCAGTGATTAAAGATGTCCTAAGTAAGGGCCTTGCTGAATTAACTAAAGATGCAAAAGACATCGGCAAGCGTGCCCGTGAAAATAAATTATTGCCAGATCAGATGAAAGGCTCTACTTTTACCATCAGTAACCTTGGTATGTATGCAGTCGATGCATTTACTCCAATCATTAACCAGCCAGAGAGCGCAATACTTGGTGTCGGCCGAATTCAAGATAAGCCAGTTGCTATTAATGGTGCGCTTGATATCCGCCCAATGATGACTCTTAGTCTATCATTTGATCACCGGGCAATGGATGGAGCGCCGGCTGCTGCGTTCTTGACAGAGTTGAAGCAGATTCTCGAAAATCCTTTCGAGTTATTGGTATAGGGGTGAATGATAATGACTAAATCCTATGATATTGTGGTAGTCGGTGGTGGTCCCGGCGGATATGTAGCAGCACTGCATGCCGCCGAGCTCGGCAAAAAAACAGCCTTGATTGAAGCAGATTTTCTTGGAGGAACATGTTTAAACCGTGGCTGCATTCCGTCCAAGACGTATCTAAAGCATTCGGAAATTATTGAACAGATTGAAAAGGCAAAGGACTGGGGAATTGAAACCGGCAGTCTGACCCTTTCTTTTAGCAAGATGAAAAAACGCAAAGACGACGTCATCCAGCGGTTACGCGGTGGTATCGGCTTTTTACTAAAGCAGGGTAAAATCGATGTGTATAATGGTTACGGATCGGTTCTGCCCGGCGGAGTGGTGAAAGTGAAAACAGCAGACGGCGATGAAACGGTTAAGGCAGCGAAAGTGATTGTCGCGACAGGATCGACTCCAGCTGTTCCGCCGATTGCCGGCTTGGATTCGGTCCAATTTGACACAAGCGATACCATCTTTGATATTCCTGACATTCCAAAATCTGTAGTAATTATAGGCGGCGGTGTTATTGGAGTTGAATTTGCGACCATCTTTGCTTCTTTAAAAGCACAGGTTACAGTTGTCGAGGCAGCGGATCGGATCATTCCTACAGAAGATGCCGAAGCGTCGAAATTTTTAACGAAGATGTTGAAGAAAAAAGGCATTAAGATCCATACGGGTGCAAAAGTTCAAAAGGTTCAAGAAACAGACGGTGTGAAAACTGTGGTCTGTGTAGATGCTAAGGGGAAAGAGCTATCCTTAGAGGCAGATACCCTGCTTGTCAGCACTGGACGCCGTCCAAATCTATCTGCAGTCGCAGAGCTCAACCTAGAACAAAACGGACCATTCATTAAAGTGAATGAGAAGATGGAGACAAGCTTGCCGAATGTATATGCTGTTGGTGACGTGATTGGCGGCTGGCAGCTTGCCCATGCAGCGAGTGCAGAAGGCGTCGTAGCGGCTAATAATGCTGCTGGTGAAACGGACCAGATCGATTACAAAGTGATGCCTCGTTGTATTTACACACTCCCTGAGATTGCTTCAGTCGGCTTATCAGAGGACGAAGCGAAGAAACAGGGCATCGAAGTTCGTGTGGAAAAATTCGATTTTGCCGGCAGCGGAAAAGCGTTGAGCGCCGGTGAACCAGAAGGTTTTACCAAAATTATTTATGAAGCAAAATACGGAGAAATCATCGGTGTTGTCATGGCCGGATCCCATGTAACTGAAATGATTTCCGAAGCCTCTGCCTTCATGTACTTGGAGGGAACGGTTGAAGAAGCGGCCAAAATGATTCACCCGCACCCAACCATCTCAGAAACCTTCTTTGAAGCAGCCGTTAATGCAGTAAACAAAATGCGAGAAGGCAGCAAGAAAAATAGTTTAGTAGGATAATAATTGTATCCTTTATAGCAACTTTTTCAGGACGAACTGAAAAAGCGGCTATAAAGGATTTTTTGTTTTGACCTCAGATTGATAATAAATACATTGAACCAATCATAAAATTATTCAAAGGGTAGAAAACAATTATTTGAAGGCGTTTTATTTTTAATAGGAAAATTAATGAGGACTGAATAACTGAAGAAGGCATGGTTACAGCCGATATGATGCCTTTATGAGGACCGAAAACTAGAAGGAAGTACGGTTATGGTCATCAAGACGCCTTCATGAGGACCGAAAACTTGAAGGAAGTACGGTTACGGTCATCAAGACGCCTTCATGAGGACCGAAGTCTAGAAGAAAGCATGGTTACAGTCGTCATTACGCCTTCATGAGGACCGAAAACTTGAAGGAAATACGGTTATGGTCATCAAGACGCCTTCATGAGGACCGAAAACTTGAAGGAAGTACGGTTACGGTCATCAAGACGCCTTCATTAGGACCGAAGTCTAGAAGAAAGCATGGTTACGGTCGTCATTACGCCTTCATGAGGACCGAAATCTAGAAGAAAGCATGGTTACGGTCATTATGAAGCTTTCATACTAAGGACCTATAACCCAAAGAAAAAAAGTCCCTTCAGAAAGTAGGAGAACGATGTTTTTCGATAAGGAACTATCTTTTTTTCAGGCTGAGTTTAATAGTAAGGAAGAGGCCTTAGGAAAAATGGCAGATTTATTACGAGTCGATAATTTGGTTAACGAGGATTTTCAACAAAAAATTCTTGACCGAGAATCAATTTTTCCAACAGGTTTGCCCACCCTTCCTTATGGAGTTGCAATACCGCATACAGACCCCGAGCAAGTTCGAGTACAACAGATTGTTTTCGCATCGTTAAAAAACCCAGTTACATTCAAGGTGATGGGCAGTTCAGGAGAGGAGGTGAGGGTGAAGATTATCTTTATGTTGGCTCTGAAAAGTCCAGAGGAACATCTAGGAATCTTGCAGGCATTAATCGAGCTGTTACAAAATCCATCCGTTGTTGAGAGGTTAGGGAGATGTAAAGATCAGGGGGAATTAAACGCTGTACTAAATGCTGCCAACTTAAAGTAATGGTTTTTATTTTTTAGAAAAAATATAAATCACTTACAAAGGGGTCGAAAAGAATGGGAGTGTTACAGTGGTTTGTTGATTTAGGCCCAAGCGTGATGTTACCTGTATTGTTATTTATTTTTGCACTTATCTTAGGTACAAAACCAGGCAAAGCGTTTAAAGCCGGATTAACCGTGGGCATAGGGTTTATCGGGTTAAATTTAGTCATCGGACTCCTTACGGATAGTCTCGGACCGGCTTCAAAAGCAATGGTCGACAATTTCGGGTTTTCCTTGAAATCGATTGATGTCGGCTGGCCTGCCGCTGCAGCAATTTCCTTTGGGTCAGCGCTCGGGAGTTTGGCGATACCTGTTGGCATTGGACTTAACATATTATTATTGATTTTTGGCTTAACGAGAACATTGAATATTGATATTTGGAATTACTGGCATGTTGCCTTCACGGGTTCACTTGTTTATGTATTAACAGGGGATTTTTATTTAGGATTATATACCATTGCCATTCATGTACTTGTTCTGTTTTTCCTTGGTGATTTAATTGCAAAAGATATTGCTAAATTTTACGGTTTTACAAATATCACTTTTCCACATGGCACCTCCGCTCCATCCTATTTACTCGCTTTACCATTAAATTGGCTGTTCGACCGGATACCGGGCTTCAATAAGCTGCAAGCTGACCCTGAATCCATCCAGAAAAGACTTGGTATCTTTGGTGACACAACTGTTATGGGTGTTTTAATCGGATTGGTCATAGGGTTGTTAGCCGGATACGATGCAAAAGCTATCCTTCAGTTAGCGGTCCAAACTGGTGCTGTAATGTTGTTAATGCCTAAGATGGTAGCCCTGCTGATGGAAGGCCTTTCGCCTATTTCAGAAGCGGCAGGTGAGTTTATTAGAAAAAGAATGCCGAACCGCGATTTATATATCGGGATGGATAGTGCCCTCTCTGTAGGTCACCCGGCCGTTTTATCCTCTGCTCTTATTATTGTCCCAATTACACTCTTCCTCGCCGTTATTTTACCAGGGAATACGGTTTTACCTTTTGGCGACTTGGCCACGATTCCATTTATTATTTGTTTGATGACCCCTGTTTTTAGAGGGAATATCATCAGGACCGTTGTAGCAGGAACGATTTACATGGCAATTGGTCTGCTAATCGCATCATGGGCAGCACCGCTCATTACAGAAGCTGCACGTAATGTTCAATTCGATCTTGGTGACAGCAGCAGTATCTCAGCCCTCGTCGACGGTGCCGTTTGGACCACCTACCTCTTCGTTGGTTTAGGAAAGGTGCTAAGCTGGACTGGAATTACCATTATTGGAGTAGTTGCCTTGGGCGGACTCGTCTATCTAAATAAAATAAAAGCAAAGAAAGCAGCCGAATAAAGGAGTTATTTTACGATGAAAAAACTATTAATCATGTGTGGAACCGGGATTGCAACCTCTACCGTCGTCGTAGGGAAAGTAAACACCTGGTTAAAGGAAAATGGATATGATCATAAAGTAAAAGTCTATCAATCTAAAATCAGTGATGAATTAAGCCGAATTGATGAGTATGATATTATTATTTCCACAACACTTGTACCGGATAAATTAAAGGGGAAAGTTATTGATGGGATCCCTTTATTAACAGGGATTAATGTAAATGCGATGTATGAACGATTGCGAACAGAAATTTTAGCTTAATATTTTGTGCCGGGAACCAGGGATTCCCGGCATTTATTTATTTGAAATTCCGAATCAAATAAAGAATTTTTGTTAATTAGTAATTTTTAAATTATCGTATAACCGCCATCAATTGATATAACTGTTCCTGTTATAAATGAGGAGGCTTCAGATGCAAGTAAGATCACTGTTCCACCGAGTTCATGTGGTAATCCCACTCTTTTCATAGGTACTAAATCCAATACAAAAGAGAGTGGTCCATCGTTTTCAAACATAGGCTTTGTCATGTCTGTTTCCATAAACCCTGGTGCAATGGCATTCACGCGAATATTATCCCCAACCCATTCCTGAGCAAGACTTTTCGTTAACATAACAACTGCACCCTTTGATGCATTATAAGCACTTTGTGAATAGGTTAGCGAAACAAGGCCGGCCATAGAAGCAATATTGATTATGGAGCCCCCACCGTTGTCTCTCATATTTGGATATACATATTTTGATACTAGAAACATGGCATTAACATTAATGTCAAATGTTCTTTTCCAATCCTCTAATGACATGTTTTCCGTTTCAATTCTCTGGCAGATGCCTGCATTATTTACCAGAATACTAATATGTTTATATTTTTCTATGATAATTTTAATTGCATCAGAAACTTCTTTTTCATTCGTAATATCGGCTTTCAAGGCAAGATGTTCACCGTTTGCTGAAAGTTCCTTGATCGTCTGCTTTGCTTCTTCCTCGTCTACATCAACGATAATCACATTTGCCCCTGCATCTGAAAGCGCCTTCGAAAGACTCTTTCCTAAACCCTTTGCTCCGCCAGTAACCAATGCATTTTTTCCAACTAGCTTGAAACTTTCAAGAAAGTCCATAAATGTCACCATCCATTATTAATGTAATTCTTTCCCACCGGCAATTGTATATGTAACTCCAGTAATGAAGTTTGCTTTATCACTTGAAAGAAAAGCGATTAATTCTGAAATTTCATTTGGTTCGGCCATTCTTCCAAGTGGAACAAAAGAAGTTAAGACCTTTTTATACTCCTCAGGTGTCATACCTTCCACAGGACCTCTGTTGTCAAAGACATTTTGCATCATATCCGTATTGGTATAAGCGGGACAGACAGCGTTTACATTTATATTAAAAGGAGCTAATTCCAAGGCAAGAGTCTGAGAAATCATATTTACTGCTGCCTTTGAAGTACAGTATATTCCATTTGCGTACTCAG
This sequence comes from Neobacillus sp. Marseille-Q6967, assembly GCF_946151075.1. GTDB lineage: Bacteria > Bacillota > Bacilli > Bacillales > Cytobacillaceae > Neobacillus. Next base: position 1,824,272 of record NZ_CAMGZB010000001.1, read on the forward strand.
CTGTTTTTGAGGCAATTGAAGAGATGTTGACGATTTTACCACTTTTTTGCTGAATCATTTGTTTTGCAACGGACTGACAGGTTAAAAATGTTCCCTTAGCATTTATGCCCATCACCTTATCCCACATATCTTCCTCGGCTTCAACGAGTAATGAAGTTGAAATGATTCCTGCACAATTCACCAATATATCAATGCTTCCAAATTCTTCTACAGATTTTTGTACTGCTTGATCAATTTGTAATTTATTTGTTACGTCAGTTTCACATATAATTGCTTTTCTTCCAAGTTCTTCAATTTCTGCTTTAGTTTTCTCTAAATCAGAATAGTTAAGATCGCAAGCCACAATATTTGCACCATATTTGGCTAGCAATAAAGCAGTTGTTTTTCCAATTCCTCTTCCAGCGCCAGTGATAAAAGCTACTTTTCCTTCAAAATTCATGTTTTCTCCCCCTAAACATAAGTTTAAATAATTTTTAAATTTAAAATATATTGACAATTCTTGAAGCTTACCCTCATAATGACACATATAGAAAATAATTTCAATACGTTGAAAAAAATTTCACTATTTTTTCGCAAATAGTTCTTTTGTTGAAAATATTTCTATATTAAAAACCAAATGACATTGGAATTTAGTTTTAATGGTGTAGACAGTCCTGTAAGCTGGTGATTATAATTTGTAAGCGGAGAAAAATTTCATATCTCTGCAAATAAATTCAAACTAATTTCTGAAAGAGTGAAACCTAATGCAAAATAATTCTGAGTTAATCACGAAAGTTGCTTACATGTACTATATCGATAACTTACCTCAAAGTAAGATCGCCAGCTTACTAGGGATTTCGAATTCTACTGTATCAAGACTGCTCCAATCAGCAAGGGACCGAGGGATAGTAAAAATTGAAATTCAAAACACAAATATAAGGTGCTATTCCTTAGAGAAAAAATTAATAGATAAGTTTCATATTGAGGAAGCCATCGTTGTTCCGTCCTATTCTGTAAGAGAAGAGAATATTTTAAGAGATTTAGGCGAGGCAGGTGTGAACTATCTTAAACAAAATATTAAACCAGAAATGACGATTGCTTTTTCTATGGGAAAAACATTAAGTGTTGTTGCAGACTGTTTAGAGGTAGAAGAGAAGGTCGACTGTAATATTGTTCCGATAACCGGGGGATTAGGACAAGTACGTTCGGAGTTACATTCAAATGACATTTGCAGAAGAATCGCAGATAAGTTTGGTGGTACCGCTTATCCGTTATATGCACCTGCCATCTTGGCAACTGAAGATTTGAAGAATGGAATTATTAAGGATCCGATGATACAAAAGGTTTTCCAAATGGGACTTAATGCAGATATAACCGTAGTGGGAGTTGGTAATGTATCGGACTCTACATTTAACGAATTGGAATTAATCAGTAAGGAAGAGTCGAAGGAAATGGAAAGGCATGGTGTTATTGGAGACATAGGCTCCTGGTTCTTTGATCAAAATGGAAACATCTTAGACCTGGATATTCACAGAAGAGTAGTTGGCCCTGACTTTAAAAAACTCAGTGAGAACTCAAAGGTTGTTTTAATTGCGGGTACCGAGGAAAAGAGGGAAGTAATAAAAGCAGCATTAAAGGGCAAATGGGTAGATGTATTAATTACTTGTGAAAATGCTGCCGAGTATTTATTAGATTAATATTTGATATTAATCTTCATTGTAAATGTAAGCGATGTCAAAAGAGGAGGGGTTTGTGTGTTGGATAAAGTTGTAATGGGAATTGATGCCGGAACCGGGGGAGTAAGAGTTGGTTTTTTTGATCTACACGGGAATGAAATAACATTTGCTTCAACAGACTATCAAACCTATCACCCGCATCCAGGCTGGGCAGAACAGGATCCTGCAGATTGGTGGAATGCTTTAGTAAAAAGTACAAGGAAAGCCCTTTCAAACTCAGGTATTGATAAAAAACAAATAATAGGTATTAGTTTTGATGCAACGTGCTGCAGCGTGATTGCCTGCATGAATGATGGAACACCTGTAAGAAATCCGCTCATTTGGATGGATATCAGGGCTGCCAAACAAGCTAAATCCATCGCTGAAACAAAACATCCTATTTTAAAAATGAGTGGTTATGATACAGTTTCTGCGGAATGGATGCCTTGTAAAGCGTTATGGTTAAAGCAGAATGAGCCGGAAAACTACAAAAAAGCAGAAAAAATTGTTGAGTTTGTAGACTGGTATACCTATATGCTGACAGGGCGCTGGACGGCCAGCACATGTAATGCCACTACAAGATGGTACTACAATCGTGATGAAGGCGGCTGGTCCTATGATTTTTATCAAACAATTGGTTTAGGTGACATTTTCGAGAAGTTTCCAGAAGACGTGCTTGATTTGGGTACATATGTTGGAGGATTAACCAAAGCAGCTGCTGATGAACTTGGGTTAGAACCTGGAACTCCGGTTGGGCAGGGTGGAGCAGATGCATTTGTCGGGTTAATCGGATTAGGCGTAGTCGAATCAGGGAAATTAGGTTTGATTACCGGCTCTTCTCATTTGCTAATGGGACTCACCGAACACAATTTTAATGGTAAAGGGATTTTCGGAGCATTTCCTGATGCAGTCATTAAAAATCTGAAAATGGTTGAGGGTGGCCAAATATCTACGGGTTCAATCATTACTTGGTTCATCAATAATTTTTGTCAAGATCTTTTAAAGGAAAGCCAGGAAATAGGTAAGAATGTTTTCGATTTCTTAACCCCTAATGCAAGCGCTTTACCACCGGGTTCTGATGGATTACTTATTTTAGATTATTGGCAAGGCAACAGAACTCCATATGTTGACCCGGATGTCAGGGGGCTTATGTATGGATTTTCCCTTAATCACCGGAGAGAACATATTTTTCGTGCCATTATGGAAGGAATCGCCTATGGAACTGATTTAGTTATTAATAGTTTTAAGGAAAATGGCTTCGAAGCTAAAGAATTATATGTTGCTGGAGGAGCTGCAAATAGTGATTTGTTTTTACAAATCCATTCTGATGTCAGCAATCTGCCGATTTTTGTCCCAGAAGTAACACAGGCCCCAAGTTTAGGCTCTGCCATTCTAGCCGGAGTTGCTGCAGAGGCATATTCAAGTATACAAGAGGCTGCTGCAAACATGGTTCATTATAAAAAGAAGATTGAGCCTAATTATGAAAATCATCTTAAATATAAACATATTGCTCAAAAATACAGAGAAGCCTATCCTCTATTTCATCAGTGGATGAAAGGGATCACAGAGACAGTCGAGGTTTAATTAAAGGAGGTGAATAAATGACATTAATATCGGCTTCAATTTTAGACGGGAATCATATGAACCTATTAAATGATGTTTTAGAAATTCAGAAAGGGGGTGGGGATTCCATTCATGTAGATATCATGGATGGTCACTATGTAAAAAATTTGACGTTTGGACCAAAAACAGTCGAACATCTCCGGAAAACTACTGATTTACCTATTGATGTTCATTTTGAGATGTATAAACAAGAAGATTTCATTGATCTTTTTATTGATGCGGGTGCAAATATGATCACGCTTCAATTAGAAAGCTGCCTTCACCCGCTCCGGGCAATTGAAAAAATAAAGAGAAGAGGCTGCTCCGTGTCATTAGCTATTGCACCCATGACCGGTTTGGATTCTGTAAAGCATTTTATCCATGAAATTGACCAAATTAATTTAATGTCTGTTGAGCCAGGATTTGGTGGCCAAAGGTTTCGTGAGGAAGTTTATAAAAAGATTGAATTTATCAAAGATATTATCGAAAAAGAGAAACTCCAAACCGTAATTTCAGTCGACGGTGGTGTCAATGAAACCAATATGGCCAAGCTGATTGACTTAGGGGTAGGAAACCTAATTATTGGGAGCAGGATATTTAAAAATCAGGAAGTGGAGAAGAATCTTCAGTATTTAAGAAATGTAATATCAAATAACACTTTCAGGGGGGAAAAAGTATGAAAAGAAAAACGAAAAAATTATGGGCTGGATTAATATTTATCCTAACACTCTTGTTTATTGCAGGCTGTACAGCAGATACATCACAACCTACTAACTCAGAATCCACAAACAACTCCAAAGAAAATACACCCACAGAAGAAAACACTGCAAGTATAGGTTCCGGAAAAGAAGAATTAGAAATTGCCTGGGTTCATATGAATTCAGCTGCACAATCAGAACAAAGAGCTAAAAAAGGGTTTGAAGACTATTTAAAGGATAAGGGCTACAAATGGAATTTAAATGTTGTAGACAGCAAAGGATCTGGTCAAAACTTAGCATCAAATATAGAGGATGCCATTCAGCGAAAAGTTGATGCCATCATTATCTCTATGGCTGATCTTCGAGCTGCAAAAGCTTCAATAGAAGAGGCTAAAAAAGCTGGGATACCCATTTTTTCAGTTGACTCCGGCTGGACGGATGGAATTTTAGTCGATGTGACAAGTAATAACTTTGTAATGTCATCGAAGGTTTCAAGTTATTTGGTTGATAGATTAGGTGGAGAAGGTAAAATTGTTGCATTTAAAATGGCTGAACACCATGGAGTACGTAAAAGAGGCGAAGTATTAGATGTTATTGTAAAAGAGAACCCTGGTATTGAAGTGCTTGAGGAACATAATATTGATTACACAAATTTTTATGAAGATACATTGAAGACTATGGAAGATTATATTGCAAGATATGGTGACGAAATCGATGCTGTTTGGGCTGGCTGGGACGAACCGGCAATGGCTGCAGCATCCGCTATTCAAGCGGCAGGTATGGATAAGGATAAAATATTTGTTGTAGGGATTGACGGTCATCCGCCAGCAATTGAGGAAATGAAAAATGGTTCTCCAATTGTTGCATCTGTAGCGCAGGGGTTTGAAACGATGGGTGAAAAGATTGGAGGATACATCTATAGCATATTAACAGAAGGAAAACCCGTTAATGAAGTAATAAATTCAACAACAGTATATGTAGATACACCATTAATTACTGATAAAAACCCTCCTAAAGATGGAGTAGCACCATATAAAGCTGAAGACTTCTATAGCTCTAATTAAATTTACGAAGGGGGATAATTTTTACTTGAGATTATCTCCCTTTTAAGAAAGTGAGGTTCGGAATTTGGAAGATATATTGTCTGTTCAAGGGGTAAATAAACATTTCGCCAAAGTAAAAGCATTAGATAATATCCAGTTCAACCTTAAAAGGGGAGAGATCCATGCCCTGGTCGGTCATAATGGTGCGGGTAAATCTACCTTTGTAAAAGTTTTAACAGGTACATATATACCCGATGGAGGCACCATTAAATTAGAAAATAAGGAAGTAGTATTCCGCGGTACGCAGGATGCTATTAATCAAGGAATTGGTATCGTAACCCAGGAGGGAAGTTTAATACCCAGTTTTAATGCGATTGAAAATATTTTCCTCGGGCAAGAAGAAACCAGGGGCGGATTTATTAATAGAAGGAAACTAGTTAGCAAAGCTAAATCTCTTATGAAAACATTAGGAATTGAGCTTGATTTGTATAAACAAGTCAAAGATTTAAATCCCGCACAAAGGAAACTAATTGAAGTTTTAAAAATACTCAATATTAATCCTAAAATATTAATCTTGGATGAACCGACAGCCGCTTTGTCAGAAAATGAGAGAGTAAAACTGTTCTCGGTAATGAGGAAACTTAAAAATGATGGTATTTCGATCATTTTCATTACCCATTATTTAGATGAAGTATTTGAGATGTCGGACCGAATTACAGTTTTAAGAAACGGTACACATGCCGGTACAAGATTTACAGAAAAATCATCAAATGATGAGATTGTAAAGCTGATGATTGATAAAGACCATCATAGTGAGTATCCAGATAAGAATCACGAGTTAGGATCCGTACTTTTCGAGGTAAAAAATGTTTCCGACGGACTTAAAATTACAGATGCAAATCTTTCTATACGGAGGGGAGAGATCGTAGGTGTTTTTGGAACTGTTGGATCTGGAAGAACAGAACTAGCTGAATGTATTTTTGGTGCAAGAGATAGGAAAAGCGGCAGCCTCATATTAGATGGGAACGAACTTAAAAACAGAAAATCTGTTCCTAAATCTATTGAAAATGGTTTAGTTTTGATTCCTGATGATCGATTGAAAAAAAGCCTGATTCTTGATGACCCTGTTAAATATAATCTAACATTGCCTTTTTTAGGCGAAATATCTCCACTTTCTTGGATTCAGTTTAAATCGGAAGAAAAGAAATCCCAAAGCATTGTAAAGGAACTTAATATTAAGACCCCGACAATAAATGAAAAAGTAAAAAATTTAAGCGGGGGCAATAAGCAAAAAGTTTCCTTCGGCAAATGGATGCTTTCAAAAGATAAAAAACCGAAAGTCTTTATTTTTGATGAACCAACTGAAGGCGTTGATGTTGGTGCCAGAGCTGAAATGTACAAAATTATGGTAGATTTAGCGAGTGAAGGGGCAGGAATTTTGTTAATATCCTCAGATATATCGGAAATAAAAGGTTTATCTGACCGGATCTATATTATGAAAGAAGGCTCCATTGTTGATGAGGTCCAAAATGTTGATATCACAAATGAAAGACTGATTCAAAGTTCATTAGGTGTATAAGTGAATGAAGCAAAGGGAGGGAATGAAATGGAAAATTTATCATTGGCAAGGAATGACAGAAAAGCAATAGATACGGGTTACCTAATATCAAATTATGCAACCATTGCAACGCTGGTTTTATTGTTTATTGTATTTGCGATTTTTGTTGATAAATTTTTTGAGGTAAGTAACATAATAAATATCGCCCAACAGGTATCAACTTTAGCCATTGTTGCTTTTGGTCTAACCATTACGATGGCGGCGGGTGATTTTGATTTATCTGTTGGCAGTATTGCCAGCTTGTCGGGTGTAGTAGTTACGGGATTATTAGCCGGCGGAATGGGGATGTTTACAAGTATTATATTGGCACTTGCTGTTGGAGCTTTAATTGGATTATTAAATGGAATTATCTCAACTAAAGTTGGAATTCCTTCTATGATTGTTACCCTTGGCTTATCTTCTGTTGCGATTGGTGTAAATTTTATGTATACAGAAGGAAGGGCGGTTTACGGGGGATTACCAACCTCTTTTACTGCACTTGGTAGAGGGGCATTATTTGGAATTCCATCACCAATTTTAATTATGTTGATCCTTGGTCTAGTCGTCTATATTTTACTTAACTATACCAAATTAGGGAGATATATATATGCTACTGGCGGGAATGCTACAGCTGCTAAACTATCCGGTATAAAAACATTAAAATATAGAACAATAGGTTTAATGTTTAGTGGAATAGGTGCAGGAATTGCAGGAGTCGTTTTGGCAGCAAGATTAGGAAGCGGGCAGCCGACTGCAGGATCTTCATTTCTTCTCGATGGGCTAGCTGCTGTATTTATTGGGATGACTACCATAAGGGTAGGACAGCCCAATATCATCGGTACATTTGTTGGTGTACTTTTAATCGGGCTTTTAAATAATGGTTTAAATCTCTTAGGTTTACCATTTTATATTCAGGACATAGCCAAAGGATTAATTATGGTAATAGCAGTAGCATTTGCAGCAAGTAAAAATGAACTTAAATTTTTCTCTTCATGATTGCAAAACAATTATAACCCGAATAAATGTAAACACATTTATTCGGGTTATTTTAATTTTAGTATGTGGACTGAGACAAAAAGTGATTTTGGAAAAATTATGGTGTAAAATGTTCTTATATATAACATTTGTTATACAGGGAAGCATTGCCGTGAAGGAGATGGCTAAAGTGGATTGGCAAGAGAGGCGACAACTGGTCAAAGTTTCCAGTTTATATTATAATGATGGCTTGACACAAGCACAAATTGCTCAAAAAGTTGGGGTATCCCGTCCCGTAATATCTAAGTTGCTGCAAAGGGCCAAAGATGAAGGGATAGTAAAGGTTTATATTAAGGATGAAAGTGTCCATACAGTCGAGTTAGAGCGGGAGCTTGAAAGATTTTTTGGACTTGCGGATGCCGTTGTCGTTCCAAATAACGGGCTGACAGGAGAAGTCGCGAAAAGAGAAGTGGGACAAGCTGGTGCCAACTATATTTCAAACATCATGAAAGATGTTAAAAGTATTGGGATTTCATGGGGTGAGACACTGGCTAATCTCGTTCAGGAGTACCCTTTTGAGCGAAGGGAAGAGGTGACGGTTGTCCCGTTGGAAGGTGGAATGGGGGTAAAACAAGTACAAATCCATGCTAATCAGCTCGCTAACGAATTAGCAAAAAAGCTGCATGGCACTTGTACATATCTATATGCTCCCGCGATAGTTGAAACAGAAGAACTAAAAGAACGGTTAATGGGAATGCAGGATATCCAAACGGTATTGGAAAGCGGCCGGAATGTGGATATTGCCCTTGTTGGAATTGGAAATCCCTTTGCTGACTCTACTTTGATGAAATTAGGATACTTACAAGAAGCGGATTTAAGTCATCTTCGGGAAGTTGGAACTGTTGGAGACATAGGTATTCGATTTTTCAATGAAAACGGCCAGTCCATACAGGATACACTGAATACGAAAGTGATTGGCATTACACTGGAAGAATTTAAAAAGATTAAAAAAGTGATTGCCGTTGTGGAAGGCGAACACAAAGTGGAAAGTGTCCTAGGTGCCTTAAGAGGGCAGTTTATCGACGTATTGATCACCGATGAACGGACAGCCAGTGCAATTTTAAAAAAATATCATGAGTAACTTTCCTTGTACCTTGTACAGGAAAGGTTGAATATAATATTACAAAAGATGGTAATTGTTTAAATTTATTATCATAGTTGGCATATAATAAAGTAGTGGTATGATATTCCTATTGAATGAGGTTGACGGAATATTTAGTAAGGAGAAGGTTAATATGAAAATCTCAGAGTTAGATGTCTCCCTATATTGCTCACGCTGTCATGATGAAACACTTCACCGTGTTCAGTACTTAAATGATAAAATTCATAGTACAGAGTGCACAAACTGCCACCGTAAAATTGAAATGAACCTAAATCCTACAAGAGAATTATATAAAGAAGTCTATAAGCGAATCACATCTAAACCAACAAGGTTGACGAAAGAATATAAAGCAGATTTAAGCAAATTTATCGAGCAATTACCAAAAAGAGTACTCAGCAAGCCGTACCGTCTCATGCGAAACGTGGACGAAACTAGGAAGGCTTTCAAAAAATTGAAGAATCACGAGTAATTTTACGAAAAAAAGCTGACTTCATTGAGTCAGCTTTTTCTTATGCCAAACTTCGTTCTTTCATGAACAACGGCTGGGTAATGGTTGGCAGAAGGATTTCGATGGTAGTTCCCACTTTAACTTGGCTGTCAATGGTCAACACACCTTGATGGCTTTCAATAATTTTATAGCAGGTCATCAAGCCGAGACCGGTTCCTTTTTCTTTCGTCGTGTAAAAGGGCTCTCCGAGTGTCGAGATACGTTCTTTTGGTATGCCGATGCCTTGGTCAATAATTTGAATCGAAATTTCACCTTCGACTTTTTCCTTGATTTTTATATAAATATGGCCGCCGTTTGGCATCGCCTCAACAGCATTTTTTAGAAGATTAAGGAATACTTGCTTTAGCTGGTTTTCTTCACAGCTGATAGCTGGCAGTTCTTCTTCTGATTCGATAAAGATCTCAACATTGCTTAAGATCGATTGCGTGTTAAATAATGTGACGACGTCCCTTACGAGAACCCGAATATCTTTTTCAGTAAAAACCGCTACAGTTGGTTTAGCTAGAACGAGGAATTCACCAACGATGTCATTGATTCGATCGAGCTCGGATAACACGATGTCATAGTATTCTGATTGCTTGTTGTCTGCCTTGAATAATTGGATAAACCCTCTTATGCTGGTAAGTGGGTTGCGGATTTCGTGGGCAATTCCAGCTGCCATTTGTCCTAATAAGGCCAGTTTTTCTGATTTTAGTAAAAGCCGGTCGGTTTGTTCTTTTCTTTCAGTGATATCCTTTCCCATAGTCAAGATAGCTTCTTTATCACCAAAAACAATGGAGAGAGAGGACCCTTCAAAAAAGATGGTGGACCCATCCAGCTTTTTAATTTTGTATTCAATATTTGTTAATGGGCGTGTTTCTTTGGGGATTTGTTTCAGGCGTGCAAGCATACGTTCCTTATACTCGGGAATAATGTATTCAAAAATGGAAGTTCCGATGATTTCTTCCTTAGTGCGGGCTCCTATCATGGTGACTGTCGCTTGATTTGCATAAATCAACTTATTGTTGCGGTGGATAAAAATGGCTTCTGGCAGCGAGTCGATTAAACGGATATAGCTCTGTTCACTGGCCCGGGCTTTTTTTGCAAAATAATGTGCCCGGTCATATTGGTGCCCCACAAGCCAGGCAATGAGGGTAAAGATGAAAAAGTCGATTGAAAAAAATGGTTCTTGCTCCAATAGGAATTGGTAGGTATTGAATGCGACCGAAATAAACACTAGAATGATTTGTCCAGATTTATTCATGTACATGTCCCTCATAATCGAGAATTTGATTCTATCATAACATGTAAATGACAAAATATTTATACTAAATTGGTAGAATTATCATAATTTACATATTTAATAGATAGGTGATTAGAACTTAGTTAAGTTTGAAAGAAAGGGATGCAGGGGAGGTTATATAGGGAATAATGAATTTAAGGAGAATCCCCGAATCTGGTTACGGATAGCGAGAAAAACTGGCGGATGCAAAAAATACTGGCGGATGGCGAGAAATACTGGCGGATGGCGAGAAATACTGGCGGATAACGCAAAATACGGCTCGTAAAATGGCTGTACAAAATTGGGGGGAATCGAAAATGTCGAATAAAAGAGAACTTGCAACGTTTGCGGGCGGTTGTTTTTGGTGTATGGTAGCGCCCTTTGACGAACAGCCTGGTATTTATGAAATTGTATCTGGCTACACCGGCGGCCATAAGGAAAACCCTACCTATGAAGAAGTCTGCTCCGATACTACCGGGCATTATGAGGCAGTCCAGATACAATTCAATCCGGAAGTTTTTCCTTATACAAAATTACTAGAAATATTTTGGCAGCAAATTGACCCGACAGATCCAGAAGGGCAGTTCAATGACCGTGGCCTCTCTTACCGAACTGCGATTTTTTACCATAATGAGACACAGCACGAATTGGCAGAAGCATCAAAAAAAGAATTGGCAGAGAGCGGCCGGTTTAACAAACCAATTGTGACCGAAATCCTTCCGGCAGGTCCTTTTTACAAGGCAGAGGATAAACATCAAGATTATTATAAAAAAATGCCTTTTCACTATCATCATTATCGTGAAGGATCCGGCAGAGCTCGCTTCATAAGAGAAAACTGGAAAAAGGTCAAAAGTAACGAAGAACTAAAGAATGAATTGACCCCCATTCAATATAAGGTCACGAGGGAAAATGCGACCGAGCCGCCTTTTCAAAATGACTTTTGGGACCATACGGAAGAGGGAATCTATGTCGACATCATCTCTGGTGAGCCATTGTTTAGCTCTACCGATAAATATGACGCCGGCTGCGGATGGCCGAGCTTCACCAAACCACTGCGACGTCATGAACTAGAAGAAAAATTTGATACCTCACACGGACTAAGGCGAATCGAAGTGCGGAGTAAAACATCTGATTCCCACCTCGGCCACGTATTCGACGACGGCCCAGGACCTGACCGAGCAAGATACTGCATCAACTCCGCCGCCCTCCGGTTAGTACCAAAAGAAAAACTGGCAGCCGAAGGATACGGCCAATTTCTAAAACTATTCGACTAAACTGTCCGCCCATGGTGGACAGTGTCCACGAGCGGTGCCTGTCACCGTAAATGTTACCTTAAACAACAAAAGCCCTTCTTTATTAGAGGGGCTTTTGTTGTTTGTTTTCCAGTGGCCAGACCACTTGTGAATAAATGATTGTTCTTAGCCAAGTTCCATGCGGCGTTTTTGTCTGTTTTTCTGCAGTTCTCCTTGTTTCCAGATGTATTTTTGCATGTAGAGTGTTAAGACGTCTTTCATGGTTTTGCCGTTTCGTTCTACGGCGTCTCGAAAATTGTCTCTAATATTTTCGGGGATTTCGATACTTACCCGAACGGTTTTTACTTGTAAACTTTTATTTCCCCTGGTTAATTTCCCTTTGCGTGCCGGCTGCATTAAAATCTCCCCTTTGTTTGTCTGCACTAGATTATTTTTCTTAAAACGCCCAAAATGGACATCCTAAAATATGAAATATTTTAAATATTCAATGGACAAATCGATTTTAACAGGTGCAAACGTTATCATAGAACCCCCTTTTTCAAAATTTTTTATTTTTTTTAATAACAAAACAAAAAGGTTAGGACTGATACTCCTAACCTTTCGAAAAATTCACTGCTAAGAGAAAATCATGGAAACCTTTTACAGTGGACTTTCTTTTACTGAATCGTTTAGACTTACCGGTTTATGCTTCTGCATCATGAATAAGAAGACCCCCACCAGGACGAGCATACCGCCAGCAATTTGTCCGGCAACAAGACGTTCCTGGAGTAAAAAGTACGCTAATATCGTAGACCCGACAGGTTCCCCGAGGATGCTCATCGAAATGGTAGTTGCATTCACATAACTTAGGAGCCAGTTGTTAATTACATGACTAATCGTCGGAACGATAGCAAGTAATAGGAAGATCCCCCATTCCTGAGCAGGGTAACCTGTAAATGGTGTGAAAGTTACAAGATTATAGATGGTTAGAACAATCGCAGCGATAAAAAAGACAGAAAAACTGTAAATCCAGTGCGAAACTTTTTTTACTATCGTTTGACCGATAAGCAGGTAGACAACAACAGCAATGACGCTGAAGAAGGATAGAAGATCTCCCAGTATGGCTTGTTGACTTAATCCGAAATCTCCCCAGCCGATCATGACCGCACCGACAATGGCAATCCCCATCGTGACCAAAGCAGAAGAAGTGGTTCTTTCCTTAAACAGGAGAAAACCGCCAATGAGTGAAACGATTGGCTGAAGGGCAAGGATGATGGTCGAACTTGCCACGGTGGTTAACTTTAATGATCCGAACCAGAGCAGAAAATGAAGCCCTAAAAAGAAACCAGAAAAGAGTAAGAAGTACCAATCTTTGTTAGTGATTTTCTTAAACTCTGCACGGTTTTTCCAAACGATCGGCAGCATAAGAATGCTGGCAAACCACATCCGGTACATACTTAAAATGGATGCAGGTGCGTCCGACCATTTGACGAAAATAGCCGAAAACGAAATGGCTATAATTGAAATCGTAAGCCATAGACTAATAGATTTTGGACCTTCATGTTGTTTCATGTTTTCCTCCGATTATATAATTTCAAATATTATACATTTTACTATATTTACTTCGGGTGGCAAATAAAATATTTCTGGAAGAACAAAGAGAATTTGATACTTTCTTTCATATTGGTATCAAAATAAGATATAATCATTCCGATTAGAAAATAAATTACATAAAATCATTTCACTTTGTCGGAATTTTTCGTATAATACGACTAAATAGAAAAAGGGAAGGAGGAGACCTAATGGATCATATTGATAAGAATATACTGCAGCTATTAATTGAAAACGGACGGTTATCGTATGTTGATATCGCCAAGGAATTGGGTTTATCACGGGTCGCAGTCAGGGAGCGGGTAACGAAATTAATGGATGATGGCGTGATCGAACAATTTACCGTGGTCATCAATAGCAGCAAGGTCGGTAAAGAAGTTTCAGCTTTTTTCGAAATAGACTGTGAACCCAGTTCTCTCGTAAGAGTGGCTGAGGCATTAGCGGAAAATCCTAGTGTTGCCAGCTGCTATCAAATGACGGGACCTTCCACCTTGCATACCCATGTATTGGTGGATAACTTCCATGCCCTTGAACGATTTATTAATGAAGAACTATATGCATTAGACGGGATTACCAGGGTGGAAAGTCATATCCTGCTCCGCAGATTCAAAAGCCGCCGTGGTTTAAAATTATAACCTTACAAAAAACTCATCGAAAAGATGAGTTTTTTTCGTTTTACGAAATGATTATCAAAATCCGTTTTTTAAACCCATTTCGTAAGCCGAAGAGGGAAAAACTTCTATATAACAGTCTTTTCGTAATTCGAAGGAAATTCAACAGGTGTTTTAAAAGTATGAACAAAAATAAGTTTTTTACCAAAAAGTTGCGACAAATCGAAAGTGATTTTTCTTAAAGTTAGTCAAAAAGAAATCGGATTAGAACAAATTTTTAAAAAAATGTGTATTTTTTGTGGATTTTTGAATTATTCTGACGTATAATCAATTTTAAATAATTCTAAACATTAAGTAAGCAAAAAATTAAAATTGGTTTACAAATGTTCAAAGAGGAGGGCGCAATATGATTGCAATGATTGTCCGCAGGTTTTTTCAATTGATATTCCTGCTATTCGGAATATCATTCTTGGTTTTTTCATCCATGTATCTTGCTCCCGGAGATCCAGCGTCTATGATCGGAGGACCAACCGCGACAGAATCTGATTTAGAAGCAATACGGGACAATCTTGGATTAAATGACCCTTTCATCACTCAATATGGCAGATATCTAGCCAATTTGGCGCAGGGAGATTTAGGATTCTCCTATCAAACCCGCCAGCCTGTATCTGAAGCGATTGCGATACGATTTCCCAATACATTCAAACTGGCCGTCGCCAGTATGATCATCGCAATCATCATTGGAATTTTCGCTGGGTTAATATCAGCACTAAAGCACAACAGCTGGTTAGATGTTACTTCTACCACCTTTGCGCTGGGAGGAATCTCGATTCCAAACTTCTGGCTTGGCAGCATTCTTATCCTAGTATTCTCCGTTAACCTTCAATGGCTGCCGGTAGCAGGACTTTCGGATCCTTGGTGGACAGCTGAAGGAATGAAGCAGATGATTTTACCAGCGATCACACTAGGAACCGGATCCGCCGCAATGATTGCCAGAATGGTAAGGTCATCGATGCTCGAAGTGGTCCGGGCCGATTACGTCAGAACCGCAAGAGCCAAAGGGGTTAAGGAGCACAACGTCATTTGGATCCACACCTTAAAAAATGCCATGATACCCGTTATCACGGTAATCGGGTTAAACTTTGGTGCGTTGCTCGGAGGAACCATTATCACCGAGAAAGTATTCGCCATTAACGGCGTCGGCCGCTTAATGATCGATGCCATTGCCGCACGCGACTTCCCAATGGTACAAGGATCCGTATTACTAGTCGCAACCTTATTCGTATTAGTCAACCTCATCGTTGACATTGTCTACACCTATATCGATCCACGAATTAAATTCCAGTAAGAAAGGGGGATAACGATGGCTGAAACAGTAACCGTAACCGTCGCCAACACCAAAAAGGCAAAATCAAAAGAAAATACCTTCTTGGTGATAACGAAACGATTGTTGAAAAATAAACTAGCCGTAGCCGGTTTACTGATTATCCTTCTCCAAGTTGGGATGGCAATCTTTGCCCCAGTGATTACCTTTCACGATCCGGTAAAGCAAAACTTAAACGCGAGTGAGCTTCCGGTGTTCAGCGAAGATCACTGGTTAGGAACCGATAACTATGGACGGGATGTGTGGAGCCGGATCGTATTCGGAGCACGGATCAGTTTAGTAGTTGGGCTTGTAGCGGTAAGTTTAGGTCTAATCGGAGGAATCACCCTCGGCATGCTTGGGGGCTATTATAAAAAGCTAGATGGCGTGATTATGAGAATTGTAGATTTATTGTTCTCATTCCCTGGTATTTTACTAGCGATGTTAATTATCGCAATATTAGGAACAAGCCTCATCAATGTCGCGATTGCGATTAGTATTTGGTCGATTCCGACTTGTGCAAGGATTGTCAGAGGTTCTGTTCTTTCTATTAAAGAGAAGGAATATATCATGGCTATGAAATCCTTAGGAGCATCGGATCTCCGGATTATGTTCAAGCATATTTTACCGAACGCATTTGCACCAATTATTGTTTTCGCCACAATGCGGATGGCAACAGCCATTCTATCAACTGCTTCACTTAGTTACCTAGGGTTGGGGGCACAGCCGCCGACACCTGAATGGGGCGCGATGATTTCACAAGGACAAGCTTTCATGTGGAGTTCACCGCACTTAACAGTCATTCCGGGTATTGCCATCATGTTAACGGTATTTGCTTTTAATGTGGTTGGAGATGGATTACGAGATGCGATCGATCCAAATATGGATATTCAATAAAACAAACAAGGGGGAAATGAAAATGAAGAAAAATTGGTTGTTAGTTTTTACAATCATCACAGCACTTTTATTAGCTGCATGTTCAAGCGGCGGCGGATCATCTAAAGAATCAAGCAGTGAAGCTAGCGAAGGCTCAAAGGATGTTGAATCATTGACTTATGCTTCTTTAACGGATGCAGTTGGTTTAAGCCCGATTATGACAAACGACTCAGCGTCTGCGAATGTGATCGAACATGTTTATGAAACGCTTTTTAAAAGAAATGCAAAAACAAAGGAAATTGAACCAGTATTAGCGGAATCCTATGAAAATCCAGATGAACTCACTTGGGTTTTTAAATTAAAGCAGGGAGTTAAATTCCATGATGGAACAGACTTCAACGCTGAAGCCGTTAAATATACGTTTGACAAATTGCGTGACCCAGCAACAGCAGCACCACGTGCAAGTTTATTAGAGCCAGTTGATACCATTACTGTCATTGACGATTATACAGTAGAAATCAAAACGAAATATCCATATGGACCATTCCTAGCAGCTTTATCTCACTCAAATGCTGCAATTGTAAGTCCAACAGCTGACCAAAAGCAAGATTTAATGAAAGAACCAGTTGGTACCGGACCATTTAAATTTGTTAGCTGGACACCTGGTGACCAAGTTGTGTTAGAAGCAAATCCTGACTACCGTGACGGAGCACCAGCAGTAAAGAAATTCGTTTTAAAGGTTGTACCTGAAGTTTCAACAGCGATTTCCATGTTACAAGCAGGAGAAGTACAATTCATCGACAAGCTTCCTACTGAACAGTTAAGCCGAATCGAAGGCATGAAGAATGTAAATGTTGAAAAAGTAGATGGAACAGGCCAATACTATTTAACTTTTAACTTCTCAAGAGAAGAAAATCAAGACCCTGAATTTAGAAAAGCTGTTGCAAGTGCAATCGACCGCGATGCCTTCATCACTAAATTAAATGGTTTAGGTGTAAGAAGTGACAGCGTAATCGGACCAGAGGTATTTGGTCATAACGATTCTGCTGATGAAGCTGGTACTGCTTATGATCTTGACGCAGCAAAAGAATTAGTAAAGAAAAATGGTTATGACAAGCGTCCTATTAAGTTACTAACTGCAAACAGAGGAAACTTTGTCTTAATGGCAGAAGTAGTTCAGGCACAATTAGCAGAAGCAGGCTTTGATGTTCAAATTGAAACAATGGAATGGGCAGCATTCTTAGATACAGCACGTGCAGGTAACTACGATCTTACTTTTTTAAGCTGGTCAAATGTTACAGCTGATGGTTCAGAGTTACTATACCCTAACTTCCATAGTAATAACGTAGGCTCTTCTAACCGTGCTCAGTACAACAATCCAGAATTCGATAAACTTGTTGAAGCTTCTAGAATGACAACTGATCAAGAAGAACGCTTAAAATTCCTAGATCAGGCAAACCAATTAATGCTTAAGGATAATGCAGTAGTGATTATGTACCATGATGTGGTTACAGCAGCACTTAGCAGTGATTTACAGGGTCTAATTCTTGATCCAACTGGAAAATGGGATGTATCCCAAGTTACAGGAAAGTAGGTTTTCATCATGGGAGAGACATTACTTGAAGTCAAAAACATTGTGACGGAATTTCGCACAGCAGACGGGCAGCTGCCTGCTGTGCGTGATGTCTCCTTTTCATTAAAAAAAGGAGAAACGCTCTGTATTGTTGGAGAATCGGGCTGCGGTAAGAGTATTACTTCTCTCTCGGTTATTGGACTATTACCTAGCAATGGAAAAATTACGAGTGGGGAAGTTCTTTATGAAGGCAGCCCTATTCACAATTTACCACAGGAAAAAATGCGTCAGATCCGCGGCAATAAAATCTCGATGATTTTTCAGGAGCCGATGACGGCATTAAATCCTGTGTTAACGATTGGCTATCAAATCCGTGAGCCGTTAATGCTTCATCATGGTTTATCCAAAACCGAAGCGACCAAACAAGGAATTGAGCTTTTAAAACAAGTAGGAATTCCATACCCGGAAAAGCGGATGAATCAATATCCACACGAACTGAGCGGCGGTATGCGCCAGCGTGTCATGATTGCAATCGCCCTATCCTGTAATCCAGGCTTACTGATTGCAGACGAGCCGACGACAGCACTTGATGTAACGATTCAAGCACAAATCCTCGACTTGATCAATGACTTAAAAGAAAAGTTTAACATGGGCGTAATGATGATCACCCATGACATGGGTGTTGTCGCAGAAGTGGCTGACCGGGTAATGGTCATGTATGCCGGGAAAAAGGTTGAAGAAGGTACGGTTGAGGAAATCTTCAATAACCCGAAACATCCCTATACAATTGGACTCCTAAATTCTGTTCCAAATGTGGATGATCCTGAATTTGAATTAGAATCGATTCCAGGCTCATTGCCAAGTTTACATGAGCAAATTACCGGATGCCGATTCCACGCAAGATGCAAGTTTGCTACAGATAAATGCAGAAGTAAAGAACCTCAAGTGTTCGATGTATCGGACACCCATAAGGTAAGCTGCTGGTTAACAGAAGAGGAGGTGCACTAATGGCAGTCGCTGTAGAAAAATCAACAACAAAAGAAAGGACCGATCCAAAGGTGCTCCTTGAACTTCAAGGAATTAAAAAGTATTTTCCCATCAAAGGCGGAATTCTGCAGCGCAAGCAGGGCGATGTTAAAGCAGTGGAAAATGTTTCACTGCAGCTTTTTGAAGGCGAAAGCTTAGGTGTTGTTGGCGAATCCGGCTGTGGAAAATCTACATTAGGAAGAGCAATTTTAGGATTAGAAGATTTGACAGACGGGAAAATCTTCTTCCAAGGTACAGAAATCCAAAATCTTAGAAGAAGAGAAAAACTCAAGTTTGTTAAACAGATGCAAATGATTTTCCAGGACCCATATGCCTCTTTAAATCCCCGTCAGCGGATTGGTCATGCGTTGGAAGAAGTCTTTACGATGCATACCGATATGTCGGCGAAGGAAAAAAGAGAAACGGTTATTAGTTTATTAGAAGAAGTGGGCTTAAAAGAGGAGCATTTTTACAAATATCCGCATGAATTCAGCGGCGGGCAGCGTCAGCGGATTGGGATTGCCCGTGCCATTGCCCTTAATCCTTCCTTTGTTATCTGTGATGAAGCCGTTTCGGCTCTGGACGTATCCGTTCAAGCGCAGGTATTGAAGCTATTGAAGAGCCTGCAGGCAAAGTATCAGCTTTCTTATCTGTTCATCTCCCATGATTTAGGGGTTGTCCGCTATTTTTGTGACCGGGTATTGGTGATGTATTTAGGTAATACAGTGGAACTTGGCACGGTGGGTGACTTGTTTGATAAACCATTGCATCCTTATACACAGGCACTGTTATCGGCGATTCCAAGGCCATCGGTAAATAAAAACCGAACCAGGATCCGCCTTCAAGGCGACCTGCCGAACCCTGCCGACCCGCCAAGCGGCTGTCCGTTTCATACTAGATGTCCGATCGCGACCGAAAAATGTTCAGCAGAAAAACCGGCTTGGAAGGAATATGAACCGAATCATTATGCTGCCTGCCACTATGCTGGTCAGTCCATACAGTAATAAAAATAAATCCTCCTACCTACCAAGTAGGGGGAATCTTACTTTTAAGGTAAACGTAGTATAATAATATTGAGCTTGGCCGGCGAACGGAACAGTCGGTCAGTTGAGGAGGAACCACATATGGATTACTTATACCACCCATTTGCGTCAAAGCGTCATACTGTGTTCGCGAAAAAAGGAATGGTCGCAACATCGCAGCCATTAGCAGCACAGGCTGGATTAGAAATTTTACAAAAAGGCGGAAATGCGATTGATGCAGCGATTGCAACAGCAGCTGCTTTAACGGTTGTGGAGCCGACATCAAACGGAATCGGCGGCGATGCTTTCGCGCTCGTCTGGGTAAAAGATCAATTACACGGGTTAAATGCTTCAGGACCGTCTCCTGAATCGATTTCTGTTGAAGCTGTTAAAGGCCGCGGACATGAAAAAATGCCGATTCATGGTGTTATTCCTGTAACGGTTCCAGGTGTTCCTTCGGCATGGGCGGCATTATCCAAACGTTTTGGCCGTTTGCCGTTAGCAGAAGCTTTGAAGCCGGCGATCCGCTATGCAGAAGAAGGCTATCCGCTGACACCAATATTGGGGAAATATTGGAAGCTGGCGTATAACAAATTTAAAGAGAATTTTACGACAGAAGAGTTTGAAGCCTGGTTTGAAACATTTGCTCCAGATGGAAAGGCACCGGAGATTGGGGAAGTTTGGAAGTCGCCGGGACATGCATCTACGTTGCGTTCGATTGGGGAAACGGATGCCCGTTCTTTTTATGAAGGAGAGCTTGCCGATAAAATCGATGATTTTATGAAGCAGCATAACGGCTTTTTATCAAAGAGTGATTTAAGTAAGTTTGAGCCGAAATGGGTGGACCCAATCTCAACTAATTACAGAGGCTATGATGTTTGGGAAATACCGCCGAATGGACAGGGAATGGTCGCGTTAATGGCCTTGAATATTTTTGAAAAATTATCACCGCCGGCATGGCAAAGCGCTGAAACGATTCATCAACAGATTGAATCGATGAAACTTGCGTTTACGGATGGGCAAGCATTCATTACGGAGCCGGAAGATATGCCGATTTCGGCGGAAGAACTGCTTTCAGATGCATTTGCAGCAGAACGCAGTAAAGTCATTGGTGATGTGGCAATGGATCCAAAACCATATGAATTGCCTAAAGGCGGTACCGTTTACTTAGCGGCTGCAGATGAAGAAGGCAATATGATTTCTTACATTCAAAGTAATTATATGGGCTTTGGTTCTGGTATCGTTATTCCTGGAACAGGAATTGCGCTGCAAAACCGCGGTGCTGATTTCAGCTTGGATGAGTCCCATCCGAATGTATTAAAGCCAGGCAAGAGAACCTACCATACGATTATTCCTGGATTTTTAACAAAAGACGGCAAGGCGGTAGGACCTTTTGGTGTGATGGGCGGCTATATGCAGCCACAGGGTCATTTCCAAGTGGTGACCAACACGGTTGATTATCTTTTGAATCCACAGGCTGCGTTAGACATGCCAAGATGGCAGTGGATGAAGGGGAAATCCGTTCATGTTGAGCCGGAGTTTCCGAACTACCTGGTTCAGGCACTTGCCCGTAAAGGCCATGAAGTGCATGTAACTCCAGAAGGGGGAAGCTTTGGGCGTGGGCAAATCATTTGGCGGGATCCTGAAACAGGAGTACTGCAAGGTGGAACGGAATCCCGTACCGATGGAGCGATTGCAGCTTGGTAAATGCGTTAGCGAAAGAACAGGCTCCTGATTCCGCTTCTCCGCAACCACGCCCATATTGGAGAAGAAATTGGGATATTATTGCAGCCTTCTTTCGAGTCGGAATGTTAGGTTTTGGCGGCGGACCATCATCGATTCCGCTTGTCCATCAAGAAGCCGTAAAAAAATATAAATGGATGACGGAAGAGGAGTTTTCGGATACGTTAGCCATTGCCAACACGATGCCGGGGCCGATTGCTACGAAAATGGCCGGTTATATTGGCTACCGTGTGACCGGCGTGGCAGGCTGCATCTTCGCTTTGCTGGCTACAGTGGCTCCTACTGCGTTAATCATGATTTTTTTACTTCAGGTATTGCAGAAATATAAAGACATTCCATGGGTCCAGCATATGTCCTTATCCGTTGTCCCTGTGGTAGCCGTCATGCTGGCAACCATGACATGGGATTTTGTGAAAAAGTCAGGTGAGACACTTGGCTGGGTTAAGGGATCTGTTATTATATTTTGCGCATTGCTATTAACCGAACTGTTAAATATTCATCCTGCCATTATTATTTTAGTCTTAATTATTTATGTCTTTCTTCCGTTTAGCCGAAGGGGGTCAAAAGAATGATTTATTGGCAAATATTCTGGGCCTTCTTTGTTTCTAGTATTTTAGGATATGGCGGCGGTCCCGCATCGATTCCGTTAGTGGAAAATGAGGTCGTTGACCACTACGGCTGGATGACGACACAAGAATTCAGTGAAGTATTAGCGGTCGGGAATTCACTTCCCGGACCGATTGCTACAAAACTGGCTGCCTATATTGGCTACACCGAAGGCGGTGTCTTAGGAAGTCTCATTGGCTTATTTGCCACAGTGGCACCTTCGATTATTTTGATGTTATTATTGATGGCGGTATTGCTTAAACATAAAGACAAACCACAAGTCAAAAATATCAGCATCATCGTCCGCCCGGTCATTGCCGTACTGCTAGGCGTCATGACCTTTGAATTCGCCAAGGACGGCGTTCTAAGCTTAGGAATCATCTATACACTCGCGATGTTAGCCGGAAGCTACCTATTACTCGAAAAACTCAAATGGCACCCGGCACTGGTCATCCTCATCGCGCTCGCAGTAGGCGCCGTAACAGGCCTCTACAACTCTGGCGACTTCACATTTGGATTATAGCGTTTTAATTTGGAAATAAAGACAGGCACCGCCACCGGCGGTGCCTGTCACCATTTATGCAGAAAATGCATACGGTATTCATATTGCTTTGTTAAAAAGGATATATTCTCTGAGGAATTCAGGCAGTTCGAGGAGGGAGGGCAGTTCGGCGAAGGTTCCGTTTGGCTGGATGTCGATGTCGACGATGTTGTAGGTCCATTCGTTTTCAGCCGGGATATGGATGGCATTGATGCCAAGCTCGATGGCGGGCTTGATATCGGTTTTAAGAGAGTTGCCAATCATCCAGGTGGTGGATTTATCAGCATTAATTTTCTCAAGCAATTCTTCTAAGGCACGGGTATTTTTATGTTCATAAATAAAGATTCGATCCTCAAAAAAAGACTGTAACCGCAATTCTTTAATCTTTCGGCGCTGGTTTTCAACATCACCCCCGGTAAACAAATATAAATCATGACCGTCATTCTGCAGCATATCCAATACTTCATACATGTGCGGCAGCGGCTCCACTTCCACTTGAAACACACTGTGACCGATTTTTTGGATCATATCCACTTCAAAATCCTTCACTTTCCGTTTGTATTTTTTCGAAAAATAGCGGTAGGTTTTAACCAGTGAATCTATATACGTAGATGAATGAAGGCCGCGTTTTTCAACGATTTTCACATCAAGTTCCAGCTGTTTTTGTTTGATCATTTCATTTGATAATGTTGTAAACCATTCCTGCATCTGAAGGACAAATTTGTTTTTCGATTCTTTAAAATATTTGTTGCAGTGAATCAGTGTATCGTCTAAATCCAATATTAAAGTTTGTTTTTGCATAAAAACAATTCCTCCTTTAATAATGGCTATACTTTAAATATATGGGTTATCACTATTTCAATGCTAACAATAAAAAATCTATTTTTAAAATGATTCCTCTGTATCAGCGGAATCCTACGGACAACATGGGTTTAGGGGAAAGTAATGAAGGTCCAATGGCACTTGGCATCGTAGGTGGGAATAAAAAAAGACTAAACCAATAAGATTTAGTCCGTCTGTATAAATTAGTTTTTCGAGTAAAGTTTTTCGGATGTGTTTTGGCTCGTTTTTAACCCATCAACAAATCGCTGGATTCGTTTTAGTGCCTCTTGAAGCTGTTCCATCGAAGTTGCGTACGAGCATCTGATATAGCCTTCGCCACTTTCACCAAAGGCGCTTCCAGGCACGACAGCCACTTTTTCCGCCAGCAAGAGCTGTTCGGCAAACTGCTCCGAGGTCAAACCGGTACTTTTAATCGAAGGAAACACGTAAAACGCTCCGCCAGGTGTATGGCATTCAAGTCCGATGTTGTTTAAGCTTTGGACCACAAAGTTTCGCCGTCTCCGATAGCTGCGTCTCATCACTTCCACTTGTTCATAATTGTTGCGAAGAGCTTCTATCGCTCCGTGCTGCAACATATGCGGGGCACACATGGTGGTGTATTGGAAAATTTTAATCATTACTTCAGTCAGGGCTTTTGGAGCAGCCAGGAATCCTAACCGCCAGCCGGTCATGGCAAAGCCTTTTGAAAAACCATTGATTAAAATCGTCCGGTCATACATTCCTTTGATGGATGCAAAGCTTGTATACTCCTCATCATATGTAAGCTCCGCATATATTTCATCGGAAACAACGATCAGGTCGTGTTTTTCGATTACTTTTGCCAGTTGGTTGAGATCTTCTTTATTTAAATAACTTCCGGTCGGGTTATTAGGTGAGCATAACAAAATGGCCTTCGTTTTATCGGTAATCTTTTCTTCAAGCTGCTGTGGTGTTAGTTTAAAGCCATTATCAGGATGCGTCGAGACAGCAACCGGATTTCCGCCGGCCAGCGCTACTAAAGGCGCGTAAGACACGAAGGCAGGTTCGACTATTAACACTTCGTCGCCTTTATTGAGAATAGTGCGGAAAGCTAGATCAATGGCCTGGCTCGCACCAATGGTGACGATAATTTGATCAGCAGGATTGTAATGAACATCGAAACGATTTTTTAAATAGTATGAAATTTCCTCCCGCAGTTCCAGTAGTCCTGGATTTGCAGTATAGGATGTATAACCTTCTTCTAATGAGAGAATCGCCGCTTCCCGAACGCTCCATGGTGTAACAAAATCAGGCTCTCCCACACCTAGGGAAATCACGCCTTTAATGGTCGCGGCAAGGTCGAAAAATTTCCGGATTCCCGATGGTTTTAAATCTTTTACCGTTTCGGATAAATAATGTTGATATTCTTTATTCATGGTGAAACCACCATTCTCCGGTCAGTATCTTTGTCTTCTCCGAAAATAACGCCATCATGTTTGTACTTTTTTAACATAAAATGGGTTGTAGTCGAGATGACGTTGTCTATCGTTGAAAGCTTCTCTGATACGAAGTTCGCGATTTCAGACATCGTTTTCCCTTCAATCGTGATGGATAGGTCATACGCACCTGACATTAAATATAATGAAGTCACTTCCGGAAAGCGGTAAATCCGCTCAGCTACTTCATCAAAGCCGACCCCGCGCTTTGGTGTAACTTTGACATCAATCATGGCGACAATGTTTTCCTTCCCGGCAACCTTACTCCAGTCAATGAGTGCAGGATAACTTACAATAACCTTTTCGTCTTCAAGCTTTTTAATGGTTTCATTCACGGTCTCCACACTTTGATTGACCATCATGGCGATATCCTCTACAGGTATCCGATGATTTTCCTCTAGTATGGATAAAACTTCTAACTCCTCACCAGACAACTTCATATTCCCAGCCTCCTCTTTGTACAATATAGTTATAATACATTATTGTTGTGGTAGAAGAGAAGGTTATCAGAAATTTTTTTATTTTGACGGTGGAGTGTGGAGTTCAGGTTTACTATCGGGCTGGCTTTTAAATATGCTGGCTATTAAGACTGCGAGGAAAATACCTGCAGTATCAAACCCGATATCGAAGAGTCTTCCGTTGCGGGTAAAATATAATTGTAGAAACTCGGTAGCTGCAGCATAGAAAAAGGCTGTTAAGAGACTTGGAATGATGTTAAATCTTGTTTGCAGCAGTATGGTCAGGATAAAAAAAGCGATAATGTGCCCGATCTTTTGCAACAGAAAATCCATCGAAAGGACTGAGGGGAATGGGGAAAAAATCTGGTGAAAACGTGGAGATTCATTCCATTGAAAATCAACCACACCATCTTCTACCAAAAGATGAAAACTAGAATTACAAGTAAAAACAAAAATCGCCCCCGCCCATAACAAAATCAACAACAACCGCATCGAAAATCCCCCTTTACCCGCCAGTCTAAACCCCCAAAAATGGTTTTATACATAAATACTTAATACATAAATGTATAAATGCATAATCGGTGACAGGCACCACTCGTGGACACTGTCCACCTGATACGGACAATCTTTTATTTCTTTTTTGGGAAAAACGGGTTAATGAATAATGTTCGATATTGGACCTTAATACAAAAGTTTGAAGTATCCCAGAGGATGAAGTGCTTTTTACGATCCATCGAATTTATGAGGCAATCATTAAAATTAATACCGCCAACATAAAAAAACGTCCAACCCTTAGTTAATGGTTGGACGTTTGTCGCAAGAAAAATGAAATGGTGACAGGCACCATAAATGTACAGTGTCCACACGGAATGGACAGTGACTATTGAATTTTTTCAGCTGTTCCAGTTAGGATTTTAGGGATGTTGTTTTCGTAGCCGATTGTGTATTTGGCTTTATATTTTGTAAAGGCAATGTCTCCGTTTTTGCGGTCTTCGGCCGAGATTATGGCTATAACTGTAACTTTATCACCATCTGTTGTGGTTTGTACGTCGTCTAATGTCGTGGAAACAGTATTGAGGTACCCGTTGCGAAATGATGTAAAGTCTGTTTTACTCTGCCAAGAGCTGCCTAACAGGGAGTAGGCCGTGACATAATCACGTGAATTTACACTTTCATAAAAATAATTTACCAGATAACTTGCCGTAATTTCCGGTGAATATCCTTGTTCATTTACATTTGCGGCTATTTCTGTATCAATTGAAGGTAACTCGGTCAATGGAGTCTGCGACCAGCCTTCCACTAAATCTAGGATGTTGTTGATTGGAATACTGAAACCAATCGCTCCTTGGTCTGTCCCGGCAGAGTTAATTCCCAAGACTTCCCCTGTTTTTCCATTTACCAGCGGCCCCCCGGAATTACCTGGTGCAATCGGAGCGGAAATTTGGTAGACATCCGAATAATGGTAAGGGGCAATATCAAATTCTCTACCCACTCCACTTATAATTCCAGTGGTTACTGTATTTTGGAATCCCAATGGACTCCCTAACGCTAAGACTTCATCACCTATGTCAGCCTTTATATTACTCATTTTTAATGGCTCATCGTTGGCAAGACCAGGGACCCGGACAACGGCCACGTCAACATCTGTACTGATTCCAATTACAGTTCCTTCAAACTCGCGGGCATCAGCGGTTTTGACTTTTACGTTTTTTGCTCCATTGACAACATGCGCATTTGTTATGACGTCGCCTTTTTTATTATAAAGAAATCCTGAACCTAGACTGCCATTATCAAGCTGAATCATTACTACTACTTTTTGAACTTCGTGAATGATGTCCTTAAGTTCTTTTTCCTGCTCATTTGATTTTTTACTAGCCGCTTTTATAGCATTCGGAGCTAGAAGAGAAGTGCTTGTTAATTGCTTAGGAATCTCTTGCTGCCAATGGAAGACTAAGCCTCCCGCTAAGCCGAAAATAAGTAGAGAACTTGCAATGCTGATTATCCATTTCATCTTCATTTCTCCCTTAGTTTAATTGCCAGGTTGCTCCAGTTATTTCTACAGTGGTATCCTGATAAACTCCAAAATGGTAGGATTCAAATGTACTAGTTTGGCCTGGTTCCAAATAATAAGTATCTACATATAAATAATCAGTACCAATCACATTACCATTTAAATCATATACAGTATAAAAAAGTTTAATAGAGGAAATCGGGACGGTTGCATTATTTGTTACTTCACCTGCAATATACAAATCTCCGTAATCATCGGTAGAAGCCGTCACGTTCACTACATTTACAGCAGCAGTTCGATTCATTAAGTCTTCTTGGGCAGCCTCTTCCATTGCTTGTTCAATCCTTTGCTGCTCCGCTTTTTCAAATGCCGTTTGTTCACTTTCAATGCGATCCTTAAATGAAAGGAGCTTCTTGTCATTTACTGCATATTGAAGTCCTTTATCAATTGTAGAGATTGCATTTGTAAATTGTTTTTCTTTTAACTGTTCTTCAGCTGCTTTAGTAGCCAGATCAACAATTTTTGTTAAAATTAGACGTTTAACCTCTTCTGTTTCATTTGTTTTAAGTGAGGAAAGAGACGATAGTTTTTCCGATAGTTGTTGAACGGTACTTAAGTTGTTTATTTCTACTTTGATTTTTGCCACTGCCAGTATCGTAGATTTCTCTTCAACCCTTGCTTGAAAGGGTGTAAAAAGAGGACCTTGCTGTTTTTCTAGCAAACTCTTAAATTTTGTGATTTGTGAATTCGCTTCATCTAAGTTTTGAGTTTTTAAGGACTCTGATATATCCGCTAAAATTTTTTCTAACTCTTGTGCTTTTTCAATCTTTACTTTATCTTCATCTAGTATTTTATATGAAGGTCTAAGTTTACTAGCTTTTTCTAATGAAGACAATGCCTCTTTGTAATTCCCTTTTAATGCCTCTTTCTCAGCTTTTTCTTTTAGAGAGATAACATCTTTATTCAGGTCAACTTGGTGATAGTAGTAGCCCGCACTTGCTCCGCCAGCAATGATTAATGATAAGACTGGCAGTGCGATCGGCCAAAACCACTTCGATTTAATTTTATGTCGAGTAGAAACTAGGGATTGTTCTTCTGGTATGGTAAAATGACCCTCCGCTTTTTCCTGGTTGTTTTCCTCCGAATGGGATGCCGGGGAATTATCAGCTTGTAGTTCTGGAGCTTGTATTGAAGTTAAGTCTGTTCCGCAACTTGAACAAAATCGTGCTGAATCTCCCGCTGTCTTTGCACCACAATGATGGCAATACACACAAATCACTCCCTAAAAAATATAAAATGCTAGGTATATTATACTAGTAGAATGTAAGGAGTGAAATAACTTTTACAAAAATATACAAATTGGATGAGTAAATAGATTTTACCAATATAGGAAATTGCTTAATAGAAAGAGACTCATGATAAAGAAACTTTAAAATTTAGGTTTTTTTGCTGTGTCTATAGAACTAGTAAATTTCCCTCCTGTTTTAGTCCATCGTCCTCACACGCCCAAACCTCCGTTCGAATAGATTAGCTTAGAAGAGGCATTCTTATGGAGGGATAATATGAATACAGGTAAATTGATTTGGGTCCTGCTGTTAACTGCCATATTGGTTCTCCCATTAGTATTTGTTATATTGAATCACAACAATGCCGAAAAGGCTGCGGTGCCTAAGCCGGAGCCAAAAACAGTATCCAAATTGGAACCGAAAGAAGCGGGTAAAGCAGAAGAAACTTCTAATCAGCCAGAACAGAAGCCGCCGGCACAGGAACCTCCTGAAATTGTTTGGGGAGTGGATTCCGCCAGCCCATTAGACCAAGCTTTTTTACAATGTGTGAAGGACAACTATGGTAATCCTGTTGCGTTTGGCCGTTATTTGGAGACGAAAGAGGGAGTTTCTTCTGGACTGACACCGGAAGAAGTGAATCTTCTTCATCAGAATGGTATTAAAATTATCCCGATTTATAATCATTTCACCAATGCAACCACGTATGAAAATGGTGTTGCCGAGGCAAAAGCCGCAATTGCCTACGCCCAAGAAATAGGGATTCCCGAAGGAGTGGCCATATTTGCTGATATCGAGCCCACTTATCCGGTGGATGAGGCATTTATCCGCGGATGGGTTGAAACCCTTTTAAAATCACCGTATAAGCCTGGAATCTATGGAGTCTTTACGAACGACAGTACATTGACAGCAGCCTTTCAAGCAGCAGTCACCAACAATCAGGAAGTGGGTAACTCTACCATCATCTGGAGCAGCAACCCCGATCAAGGCGTCACACCACAGGCCGAAGCACCAGCCTTTCAACCAGGCGCCCCCCAAAACATCTCCGTCACCATCTGGCAATACGGCATCGACGGAGAAACCTGCAACATCGACACCAACCTCATCAATTCCAACGTACTGGATTATTTCTGGTAGTCTTGGTGCCTGTCACCACAAAAACACAAATGTCCTCCTAGGGTGGACAGTGGACGAAAACTCGCTAATTCCATGGCGGGTTTTTGCTTTATTTGAGGAGGTTTATTTTTAAAACATTCTAATAATTAGGTATAATGGGCTTAAAATGGATGGGTGAGTTTATGGAGATTGAGATTGAGATTGTTCCGCTTGGTGACCGTGCGATTCTGGTTTCTTTTGGTGATGAAATCAGTGAAAGAATTCATCGAAAGATTCAACAATTTGTAGGGAGCTTTGAAAACCAAAGAGTATATGGCGTTGTTGAGTGTGTTCCGGCTTATACAACTGTTGCGATTTACTATATGCCTTCAAAAATCAGTTATAAAAAACTAACAGAAAAAGTGGAGGATATTTATTTTTCCAGTAAGGGTACAACTCATGTGGAATCTGTGGTTTATAAGATTCCTGTGTATTACGGCGGAGAAACAGGGCCGGATTTATCCTTTGTGGCCGAATATAACCAAATCAGTGAAGAGGATGTCATCCAAATCCATTCAAGTCAGGAGTATCTCATTTATATGATGGGGTTTGTACCAGGGTTCCCCTATTTAGGGGGGCTTTCAAAAAAGATTGCAGCACCCCGGCTTGAAGTTCCCAGGCCCAAAACCGCAGCAGGGTCGGTGGGGATTGGCGGTGAGCAGACAGGAGTTTATCCTGCAGAGGTCCCGTCCGGATGGAGAATCATCGGTATTACTCCACTCCAATTGTTTGATATCAAAAAAGACCCGCCCTCATTATTATCATCCGGGAGTTATGTGAAGTTTTTCCCTGTTGATTATGAGGAGTTTTTACATATTAAAGCGGACGAACACTACAAGGTTGAGACTTACAAAAAGGAGGGAGAATGATGAACGTCATTGACCTAAATTGTGACCTTGGAGAAAGTTTTGGTGCTTATAAAATCGGGAACGACGAAGAAGTGCTGAAATATATTTCCTCTGCCAACATTGCCTGTGGTTATCATGCTGGCGATCATAATATCATGATGGAAACGATAGAGCTGGCTCTGAAAAACGGTGTGCAGATCGGGGCTCATCCCGGATTTCCGGATCTGGCAGGATTTGGCCGGAGAGAAATGAGCTTAACTCCGA
Organism: Neobacillus sp. Marseille-Q6967; assembly: GCF_946151075.1. Taxonomy (GTDB): domain Bacteria; phylum Bacillota; class Bacilli; order Bacillales; family Cytobacillaceae; genus Neobacillus. The sequence continues at coordinate 1,855,332 of NZ_CAMGZB010000001.1, forward strand.
GGGAAATCTACCATCTTACACTTTATCAAATTGGTGCTCTGGCTGGGATGGCGGGAGCAAAAGGTTCCGGACTTTCACATGTTAAGCCACACGGAGCATTGTACAATGTGGCTGCAAAAAACCGTTCGATCGCGGATGCAATTGCACAAGCAGTTAGGGATCTAGACCCGGGGCTGGTTCTTTTTGGACTGGCGAACAGCGAGTTGATACGGGCCGGTACGGAAAAAGGATTGCCTGTAGCCAGCGAAGTATTTGCCGACCGTACGTATCAACCAGACGGAACATTAACGTCAAGGCTGGATGAAAATGCGATGATCCATGATTCGAAAATAGCCGTAGAAAGAATTATTATGATGGTGAAAGAAGGGAAGGTTATTGCTGTGGATGGCGCGGAGATAGGGATTCAAGCGGACACCGTCTGTGTTCATGGTGATGGGCCACAAGCGCTTGAGTTTGTAAGAGAGTTGAGGGAAGCTTTGGGCGCAGAGGGCATTTCTATTAGAAAGAGCTGGAGTAAGGAATGACAGCGATTGTAAAAGTTTTAAAACCCGGCTTACAAACAACGGTGCAGGACTTGGGAAGATACGGGTTTCAACGGTACGGAATCAGCCCTTCGGGAGCCATGGATACCTATTCGCTGCAGATGGCGAATCTCTTGACAGGGAATCCGTTGGAGGAGGCTGGACTAGAAGTTACGTTAATAGGGCCCCGGTTTGAGCTTTTGAGTGATTGTTCACTAGCAATATGCGGCGGAAATTTGTCGCCAGAGATTAATGGAAAAAGTGTCCCCATGTGGAAATCGGTGAAAGTCAGAGAAGGTGATGTGCTCACATTTGGAAAGTGTGTCAACGGTGCCCGGGCTTATATTGGTTTTAGCGGGGGAATTGAGGTACCGATTGTGCTTGGAAGCAAGTCAACGTTTCTTAATGGCGGGTTTGGCGGCTATAAGGGCAGGGCTCTGGAAGCTGGGGATGTTCTTTATGGAAACCCTGTTACAGTTAGGAACCGATTTTTACATCCGGATTTGGTTCCGCACTTTGAAAATGACCTAACGGTAAAGGTAGTACTCGGCCCTCATGTTGAGAAATTTACCCCTGAGACAATTGAGGTGTTTTTGACGGACGAGTACACGATTACACCGCAATCCAACCGGATGGGCTATCAGCTCAACGGGCCAAAATTAGAGCATCGTGCCCGGGCAGATATTATCTCCGATCCGATTCCATTCGGAGGAATCCAAGTCCCAGCAAGCGGGCAGCCTATCATCCTTATGGCCGAGCGCCAAACAACCGGCGGCTACACCAGAATCGCCACCGTCATCAGCGATGACCTGCCCAAACTTGCACAGGCAAAACCAGGGGATCGATTGAAGTTTCAGGCAGTACGTGACATCTATACGGTGACAGGCACCGCTCGTGGACACTGTCCACCCCAGGCGGACAGTTAAAGCTAACTTTCATAAACGGAAATTTAGACGGATATAGAAGGGGAGGGTTTTGTGATGGTGGAGGTTTTAGGTAAGGGTCGGGTGGAGGATTTTTTAGTGTATTGCCGGCGGCATCGGTCAGAGGTGGATGATTCCTTTTTGTATGAGGAGGATTTACGGACGTTTGAGCCGAATGCGGAAAATCCTACTTATATTGTGACTAATGGGAGTGGGGATATTGTCGGAGCGGCTTCCTTAATCATTGATGAGTATCATCAACGGGGAAATAGGGCTCGGTTTCGCATTTTTCACTCCGAGTTGAATGATGTTCAAACTTATCGGCTGCTTCTGCAGTCGATTCTCAAACATACTGTAGGATTGGAGAAAGTTTTTCAATTTATCCCAGTGGTGAATAAAGAATTAATCGGGTTTATAGAAGAATTGAAGTTTTCATTGGAGCGGTATACTTTTCTGCTCGTTCGCGAGGATCCAGAAATCCCTTCGTATCATTTGCCTGATGGTTATGAAATCAAAGCTTTTCATCCTGGGAAGGATGAGGAAATTTGGTGCCAGGTGAGGAACGCTGGATTTGCTAAGTTACTAGGAAATGAAACGCCGATTACGCCTGAAATGGCAGCAAAAATGACCAAGGAGACCGATTATCTTGAAGGTGGGATGATGATACTCTACCACCACAATCATCCTGTCGGTGTTATCAGGGGAGCTGATGACGAATACGAGAACAGGCCGATCATGAATATTGGTCCGATTGCGGTTATTCCTGAATATCAAGGAAAGGGCTTAGGTAGAAGCCTGATAAGAGCTTCTTTGAAATATGCAAAAGAAAAGGGTTATGACCGAACCGTGCTTTGTGTAAACGGAGAGAACGAACGGGCAAAAGCTTTATATCTTCAGGAAGGCTTTAAGCAAGTAGAGGCGGTTGCCTGCTATCAATATTTTTTATCCTAAAACCATAAAAGGCGTTCCTCCACCATTTTGAGGATACGCCTTTTTTACATTGGGTGCCAGGCACCAATTTCTATTTCATTTCGCCAAGTCCAATGGTCATGCCGGTTACTTCATTTTGATTTCCTTCGTTGTGGTTATAGATGATGATAAAACTTCCTGCCGGTTCCCAGTCGGGGAATAGGTTTGCGATCGTTTCACTATGGTATAATACGGCTTTTTGAACATCAGTACCCGCTGTATCTGGATATTCTTTTTGAAACTCGGCGTCCTGGGGAATTAAATCGGCAGCAATCTGCTCTGCTTCTTCCATGGTCCGCACCGATTGTCCATCCCTACTAAATTGAATGGTCATATCGACAGCCAGGCCTTTGATAAACATCGGCAGCAGGGAATAATCTGTTTCAAAGATTCCCATGGCATCATTCCCTTTATTTTCACCATATTCGTCCTTGAATCTAGTTAAGGTATCTCCTAAACCAGCTTTTATGGATACAGGTTCGGTATTGGTCTCTTCCTTTGTCTCGGATTCAGTCTCTTCCTGCTTGTCCGCATTCTCATTTTCCGTTACAAGTGTTCCTTCTTTGGGAGTTTCCGCGTTCTTATCGTTTTCACCATTGCAGGCGGCAATAAATATAGCGGAAAGGATGATCAAAAGTGTTAACTCTAGCTTTTTCAACATGATTCCTCCTAGCTGACATTGTCGTTCTAATTGTACACAAAAAATTTGACAGAAAAAAGCGAGAAACGACAGTAGAACTCTCCATACAACACTATAATATAATCCTTTTGTACTGATGCTAGTTTTTAAATAGTAGAATTGGTCCGGGAGTTTTCTCTCATTTTTTTTAAAAGGACATTTTTTTACAAAAATAGAAGGTTTCGACCCTATATTTCTACAAAATCCTCCTTGCTTCCTTACTAGAATAAGAATTGTATTTCGTAAATCGAAGGAGATGGGGTAAATGAAGGGGAAAAAAATATTAACAGGACTAACAGCGGTTGCCTTATGTGCTAGTTTAGCGTCACCAACTCTAGCATCCAATTCTAGCAATGGAAACTTGACGAATGACAATCAGGTGTATTCTATCAAGGGCTTCACGGACCATGCGGAAATGGTCAACCGCCTTCAGCAAATTGTGAAAAATAGCCAGGGCCGCGTTTCTTTAGAGGTAGTCGGCCAATCGAACCGCGGCCGTGATATTTATCAGGCACGTGTGGGAAATGGGGATAAGGTAATCCTGATCGAAAGTGAGATTCATGGAAATGAGAAGACTGGAACTGAGGCGTTGTTGAACATTCTTCAATATGTCGGTTCTAGTAATTCTCCAGAGGCGCAGAAAATTCGCGATGAAATCACACTTGTGGTTTTACCAAAAATGAATCCAGATGCGTCTGAATTAGACCGTCGTGGAAATGACATGAGCTGGGCAGAGGTAGTGGAGGACTTTCCACAGCTTTCAACTGCAGCTCCTTCATGGAATTATTATGCCTCCGGTATGCGTCAGGATAGAAATTACACTGGGCAGCCTGGGTTTGACGTGAACCGTGACTTTAATCCTGACTTAAATTATGTACCGCAAGCATCTGATTTCCCTGGTTCCTCAAGTCAACCAGGCTGGTACATAACGCCAGAATCGCAGACGGTAAGAGATGTTTATAAGAGTCTCTTGGCTGAGTTCGGTAAAGTTGATGTGTTCATTGATCTTCATCATCAAGGTCAATATTATGTCGAAGGTACCGACGATCTTGTTTCCATGTCTTTATCAGCTGAATTTGTTCCACATCCGGATACTGCTGCAGGAGCAAAATATGCTGAGTATAAAGATAATTATAATGTAGGGTTTTCAAAGCAACTGAATTTAGCAGCTTACAATGCATTGCAAGCGATCGGTGAAAGTTCGCCATTTAATAACATCACGCTTTATCAGCGGAACCTAGACCTTCCTGGTACCGCACTTGGAAGCTTTGCGCTGAATGGCAGTGGGACAGTGCTATTTGAGGTAAGAGGGCAATCCCATTCATTAGGCCAAAAACGAAGCGGGCAATTGATCAGAACCGTTGAAACTGGCCTATACGGAATCATCAACGGCGTTACGGACGGTTCCGTCACTCAATTGAACCCTGAGGATTATGAAAACATTCCAGAAACAGCCTACAGTCCAACAAACTAAACAAGAAATAGTAGTAGTACCTAAAAAGAAGGCACCCAACCAGGTGCCTTCTTTTTATAATAAACTGTCCGCCCTGGGTGGACAGTGTCCACGAGCGGTGCCTGTCACCGCAACTTTGTTATCGCAACTTTCTCTCAACTGTCCCCCTTACCTTCCCCCGACTTGTTTCTGTTTCTGTTGTTTTATATAGTAGAGGTGGATTATAGTGAATTTTTTACAGAATTGGACTGTTTGCTGTGTTGAATCCAGATAAAGCTATGTTGGCTTGAATGGGGGATATAGATATGAAGATTAGTCGTTTTTCGATTAGACGGCCTATTTTTACACTTGTTACGATGTTTCTTGTTCTAATTTTGGGGGCGGTATCGCTCGTGAAGATTCCGATGAAGCTGATTCCGGAAATCAGTCCGCCGGTTGGAGTCGTGGTTACGAACTATCCTGGTGCTAGTCCGGAAGAGGTGGTTGAAAAGGTGACTAAGCCGTTGGAGGCTAATTTGGCAACGGTTCCCGGTATTAAAACACTGACATCCACTTCCCAAGAAGGCGCTACTTTTATTCTCATGGAGTTTTCCTGGACAACCGACATGGATGAAATACAGAATGAAATCATTCAACACCTCGATTTAACTACGCTTCCAGACGATGTTGGAAAACCGCGCTTTTTAAAATTTGACCCTGCTCAGTTTCCGATTATCCAGCTATCCCTAAGCGCCCCCGAAAAAGAGGAAGACGCCCTTAGGGAGCTAGCGGAACAACTAAAGCTTGAACTGACAAAAGTGGACGGGGTGGCAAGCGTCAATCTTTCAGGAACTTCTGTAAAAGAGGTCAGAGTGGAGCTGGATCAGAAAAAATTACAATATTATCGTTTGAGTCAGCAAGATGTTGTTGATATTATCAAAGCGAATAATATTTCCCTGCCTGGCGATCCCATTTTAACCGAAGGAAAAGAACTGACGACCAGGATTATCAGCAGCATTGAATCCATCGAAACGCTGAAAAACTTGACGATCTCCATGAGTCCGATAACAGGAGAAAAAGTCCAGCTTGAAGATGCCGGTACCATCGAACTTTCCAAAGTGGATGACCGAACAATAACAAGAACAAACCAAGCGCCATCCGTGCTCTTCAGTGTCCTTCAGCAGTCAGACTCGAATACAGCTGAAGTTTCGAAGGAGTTTGTCAAACAGCTCCACCAGCTTCTTGACAAAGAAAAGTACAAAGGAATCGAATCTGATATTTTATTTGATCAGGGTGATTTCATCCAGATGGCAATTGGAAATATTTCCGACTCGCTTCTTATTGGCGGCGTTTTAGCGATGCTGGTATTGTTTTTATTTTTAAAAAATATTAAAAGCCCTTTAATCATCGGGGTGGCGATTCCTTATTCTGTTATTGTCACATTTGTTCTGATGTATTTTGCCGATTTTACCTTAAACATTATGACCCTTGGCGGCTTGGCACTTGGGATTGGGATGCTCGTGGATAACTCGATTGTCGTGATCGAAAATATCTATCGCCACCTGTCGATGGACAAGGATCCGAAACAGGCAGCAGAGGAAGGGACCCAGGAGGTAGCTGCCGCCATCACCGCCTCGACATTGACGACGGTGGCGGTATTTTTGCCCGTTGCATTTATTACTGGGATCATCGGCGAACTGTTTACGGAATTTGCACTGACGATTTCCTTCAGCTTAATTGCCTCGCTTGTGGTAGCGCTGACGGTTGTTCCCATGCTGGCCAGCAGACTGTTGAAAAAACCTAAGCGAAAAAATTATGACAGAAGACACAAGAACAGCTGGCCGAAAAAGCTAGAACGCTGGGTCCGCTGGTCACTGCAGCATCGCACCGCAGTATTGCTCATGACGGTGGCGGCGTTAGCCGTTGGAGGTTTTGGGCTGACCACGGTTGGAACGCAATTTTTGCCAAGTACAGATGAAGGTTTTTTCAGTATTCGCGTCAAGCTTGAAAATGGAGCAGCGTTATCTGAAACAGAAAAGGTGATTTTAGCGGTAGAGGACCAGTTGAAAAATAAGCAGGATGTGGAAACCTATGTAAGTTTAATCGGGACAACACAGGAGGGAACTTTCAGGGGCTCGCAAAATGCGAATGAGGCAGAACTGTATATAAAGATGAAGGAACTAGATAAACGGAATCAATCTACCTTTGAATTCGTTGACACATTCAAAAACGAGCTGGAGGAAGCTGCCCGTCAGGCCAATAAAACGGCGAAGCTTTCATTTAATCTGCAATCCTCTACAGGTTCGTCCCCGCATACACTTCATTTTAGTGTGAGGGATAACAATAAAGCCCGGTTAAATGAATCAGTAGATAAAATTTACAACAAACTAAAAGGTCTTGATCAAGTAAATGAACTTACAACGGATTTAATGGAAAAAGTAGAAGAAGTCCAGGTAACAATTGACCGCGAAGCTGCCTTACGACATGGACTTCCACCTGCCCAGGTGGCGATGATTGTGAACGACGTTACCCGGGGAAAAAAGGCCACACAGATGGTGACGAAAAACGGAGATATATACAGCATTTATGTGGAATATGACCGCGATATCACCAGTAACCTCGAAAATCTAAAGGGGTTACTATTAAGAAAGCCGGACGGAAGTTATGTCAGCTTGGACACTGTTACAGATATTAAAAGGGAAAAGGGACCGGTTGATATTCACCGAATCAATCAGCAATCAGCCGTTCAATTCACATTAAAATACAAAAGCACCACCAATTTGGGGGCCATTTCGAAAGTAGTGGACCGGGAAATCGCAAAGCTGAACCTGCCGGAGGAACAGCAAATCGTTTTCAGCGGGGACCGGGAACTTCTCGAGTCGTCAATCGATGAACTGGTCCTCGCGCTCGTGCTGGCCATTGTGTTTGTATATCTTGTGATGGCGGCGCAATTTGAATCCTTGAAATATCCGTTTGTAATTATGTTTAGTGTTCCGTTAATCGTAATTGGGGTTGCCATTGCTTTAACGGCAACGCAAACGCCAATTTCTCTAACAGCCATTATCGGGATTATTGTTCTCGCTGGAATTGTCGTCAATAACGTGATTGTCATTGTTGACTTTATCAATCAGAAAAAAGAGCACGGCATGAAGTCTTACGAGGCGATCGTCGAGTCGGTTCAGGACCGGGCTAGACCAATTTTAATGACAGCCCTAACCACGATTTTAGGACTGGTCCCATTGGCGCTGGGTATTGGTGAAGGGACCGAAATTAACCAGCCTATGGGCATCACCGTCATTGGAGGATTACTCAGCAGCACACTGTTAACCTTATTTGTCATACCGGTCATCTACAGTCTGTTTGATCGAAAGTATCGCCAGCCACACAATGATTAAAAGCGGCGCCTGTTTAGGATAAGCGGAATAGGGGTCGGCGGCGGAATTCGAACCACTACCTTTGCAATCATGGTATTTAGTATTTATTCCTATGCAAAAGGAAACAACACCATTAAGGTGTTTAAAAGAGAGATACTCCCAGAAGACATTTTCAAGTTAAGAGGGGACGAAAAAGAAGACCATTTCCATTACCCAAAGGAAAAAGTCATCATTGGATAGATGCCTGTCACCACCCGATATTTGTCGAATAAACTAAGAATCCCTCCTGCGCATTGCTGGAGGGATTTTCTTTCATAGCAGGATTCCTCCTTTTACAAAAAATAGGAGAAAATGTCTAACAAATTATCATCCTTAGGGAAGGAATTTACGATTCATAAAATGAAAATAAGTTAATAACAATAATATCAGTAAGAAAACATATAAATAGAATTAAGATTATAACAGCCAGAAATAATGGCCACAATCTTAAAGGAAAAGATATTAGGCAGGAAGAGAGCCTATTTTTATTAATTTAGTTGTTCTCTAATAGGAACGTTATGAGGTGATAGAATGGTTTTACTCTTTTATTACTTATCGTTACTTAATATTCTAGACGCGTTTATTACTTTCTTTGGATTGAAAAATTCCTATATCCAAGAAATAAACCCATTGATGAACCATTTATACGAAGAAGATCCATTACTCTTTATCAGTACAAAACTAGCATTTTCCGTTTTTCTATACCTGTTTATCCTCTTAAAAAAGGTACCAACCTCATCCTTGACCAAACGACTAACCCTATTTGCCTCCAGCTTCTACACCATCATCTTCTTCCTCCATTGCTATTGGCTGATCGAACTACTGCGGTGACATCTACGGTGACAGGCACCGTTTATGCAAAAATCGATAATTATACATCTATTTATACATTCTAGTTTTCGTGTGCTTAGGCCCGCGAATTTTTTTTGCTCTTAAAAAGGCAGGTGAAATAGATTCTAAGTCTGTTTAAAAAGTCTATTTTTTACTCCATTTTACATTTTTACATTATAATAGGGATTATCTAGAATATTTTGATTGAGAAGACAGAAAGCTTGTTTAGTCTAGTAGGTAGGGAGGAGTTTACAACATGAAGAAGATGCGAGTGTTTAAGATAGCGGCCATAATCCTGGGAGTAATCGCCTGCCTTATTGGAGGCTATGCTTATTGGGATGGACTTCAAACCCGGGTAAACGTAGCAGAGATCGAAGATAAATCTTCTTCAGAAGCCAGTGCGGAGATTGAATAAAACTTTACAAGAGATACCTCGAAGCTAACTCTCTCAAAGTACGAAAATTACAGTGAAAGCCAGCTGATTCAGGAAGTCCATGAAATGAGTCACCAAAAAGTTTTTGCTCATCAAAAATGGGGTTCCTCTGAAATCACTCGAGAAAAGGTTGTAAAATTATTCGAAGTCATTCAAGGAACTACATTTGAACAGGAAAGCACAAAGAAAATGCTCTTATCCGTTCTCGAACCATGGACAACGGGTGACTTCAGCAACGCTGTCGCAGGGCACAACAGTATTTGGAATCAACAAGGAGGAACCGTAGGTGAAGCCATTCGCCTTCTTACCCCCAAAGAAGAACTTATCTACATAGAAGAAAACTTTCGATGAAGCGGTGAAAAAGGCGGTGACAGGCACCGCTCGTGGACACTGTCCACTCCAGGCGGACACTAGGGTTGCAAAATTGGTATATTGGTAGAAGGCAGAGGCTGCGGGCCTCTGCCTTTTTGTGTGTTTATGGATTTTGTCGACAAATATTTATATTCAGGGAGGTTGTCCGGCTGAATATTTGGGGATGGGCCTTATATACTATGATAATGGCAGCGGGTCTTTATCCCTAATGTCTAATAGTTCAATAGTTATAATTTCAGACTTTAGTAGGTGAGGAGGGGTTATTTCATTGTTTCGAAGGAGGAAGTTTTGGAGACAAGTAGTGTCGCTCTTGTTAACGGTATTGGTTGTGACGGGTGGAATGCTGCAAACAGTCCGGGCTGAAGGGACTACGGAAGCTGAACCAGCGGCACCGCAGGAAACGCCTAATGTGACGGGCGGCCTTACTCAAGGGGGGGCATCCTTGCCAGGAATTACGTTTAGTATGCGCACGACGGATGCTGATACCTGGTACGATATCACGACAGATGAGGAAGGGAAGTTTTCGCTCTATCTGCCGGATGGAAGTTATCTTTTATCAGGAATTTACTTACCGTCTGAGCCAAGATGGTATCCTCTGGACCGAACCGTTACTATTGAAAATGGTGTTTTACAAGGAGGAACTTCGCTAAATATTGATCTGCCGGCGAAGCTAGGGATGAATGTTGAGGGCTTATTAACGAAGAACGGCCAGCCTTTGCAAAATGTAACGTTTAGTGTACATACGACTGAAGAGAGTGCGCAATGGTTTGACACAACATCAGAGTCGGATGGAACATTTAAATTTACATTACCCGATGGCGAGTATAAAGTGGAAGGCGTCTGGGTGGAAGCTGATTCACATTGGTATCCGCTTGGCCAAACTTTTAAGGTTGCGACTGGGAAGCTGGAGGGTGTTGAAAAATTATCCCTCGCATTAACGACACCTGTTGAACAGGCGAAATACCAAGTTTCGGGAACCCTTACCCAAAGCGGTCAGCCGCTCAATGATATTCTTTTTAGCTTAAGGTCCACGGGTGAGGAGGAAGAGTGGTACAGTGCATCGACCAATCAAGAAGGTCAATTCATGTTTGAATTGCCGGCTGGAGAGTACGAAATCATCGGGATATGGGTGACAACGGAATCGAAATGGCACATTTTAAATAAAACCTTCTCTGTTAGTGAGAATACGGTCCAAGATATTGAACTTCCTGCACCTCCAGTTCAGACAGAAATCAGCGGGGTGCTGACAAAGGGAGAAACAGGGCTGGCCAATATCGGATTCAGTGTTCATACCACTGGAGATGACCCTGTCTGGTATGACATCCAAACAAATGATACTGGCAGCTTTATATTAAAAGGACTACCGGATGGTGACTATCAGCTCGATGGAGTCTGGTTGGCGGAGGAATCCAAGTGGTATCTTTTAAAACTAAAATTCACAGTCCAAGATGGAATACTAACGGGTTCGGATACATTAGCTGTTGATCTTCAAGACCTTGTAAAAACTGTGAACGGCCGAATCTTAAAAGGAGAAACTCCTGTAGCTGATGTATGGGTGAGCGCTCATACCATCGGTGAAAACGAAATTTGGTACGATGTTAAAACCAATGCAAACGGAGCTTTCGAGTTCCAATTGCCGGATGGTGATTATCGAATTGAAGGAGTATGGGTTGGCAGCGAGGAAACCTGGTATCCGAAACCTGTTGATTTTACCGTGGTGGACGGGAAATTAGTCGGGCAGACAGAACTGGAACTTCAGATAGAAGAAGAAAAAGACCCGCTGACAGGCACTGTTTTGGATGCTGGCAATCCGGTGGCAAATGGAACGGTTTATATTGAAAATGTCACCAACTCTGATGATTATTATGGATTTAATACAGATTCCAATGGAAAATACAGTTTCCAACTTCCGGACGGAGATTATCATGTGGTCTCTGTTTCCGCACCAAATCTCCCAGAAACTCTTTACGTTTATAAAAAATTCAGCGTTAAAGAGGGTAAACTCTTGCTTGAGGGTGCGGCTGCACAAACATTAGATGTAACGCTGCCTCCTAAATCATTGACTGTTGAGATTTCTAAAGGCGGATCAACGATTAGACCAACAAACGGTGTCCACATCTTTAGTACGGAGCATGGCTTTGGTTATTGGGCGTTTCCGGATAGCTCTGGACGGGTAAGCTATCGCGTACCGGACGGAACTTACGAAGTCGAAGGCTATTATGCCAATGATGGTTTCTACACCTATCTGCATCAAAAAGTTGAAGTCAAAAATGGTACGACTAATCCGAATCCGTTTGTGATTCAAATTGAAAACAATGATATGTTAAAAGGAAAGGTCAAGGACGAAAATGGCCCAGTGGCTAATGCAGAATTCATCATAGAAGATACGCTTAACTACTTCCAATACTGGGTACAGGCTGGGGCAGATGGCAGCTATTCAATTAATGTTCCAGATGGGGATTACCTTATTCATGAGATTACCAAGGGTAACACATCTTATGGTGCGGTAGATATCAACTTCAAGGTAAAAGATGGGAAGGTATCCGTTAATGGCCAAGAAAAAACTACCTTTGATATTACCTTACCTGGAAAAACTTTAAACGGCCAACTTTTAGCAGGCGGAACGCCGCTTAGCGGAGAGATATACTTTGAGCGTATCATCAATGGAATGCTCTATTATTATAGCGGCAAGACAGACTCTTCCGGGAAATTTGCATTTAGGGTACCAGACGGTGTGTATACCATTACCTCGGTATCAGCTAACGATGGCTCCTGGTACGCTGTGAATACCACTGTAAACATTTCAAACGGTACTACCAGTCCAAATCCATTACTGATCGATGTGGACCAAGGAAATGTACGAGGAACGCTTGTCGATGAGAATGGACCGGCGGCAGATGCTGATTTCTTTATCGACAGCGTCGACGGAAATAGTTATTACTGGGTGGTAACTGACGAAAATGGCAGCTTTTCAACGTTCATTCCTGACGGGGATTATTATATTCACGGGGTTTGGACGGGGATAGAGGAAAACTATGTCGATGTATTTTTCTCCGTAGTTAATGGTAAGGTTCAATTGAATGGAACTCCTGCTGACGAGCTGAATTTAACCATTCCTGGTGAAACCTTGAAAGCCCAAATTGTATCGGCTGCCGGAGAAATTTTTGGAGGAAGAGAGGTCAATGGAATTTACCTTTCCTACTTTGGCATGACAGATACCGATGGCAGATTTGCATTAAAGGTGCCTGACGGAGTTTATACGATTGAGCAGCTATACGGGGCAGTTGGTTTGATTGACGTTTATCAGGATATTGAAGTCAAGGATGGCACGACCAATCCATCTCCTTATTTAATTGAAATTAGTGATTTAGGAGGATTTTAAAAATTGAAGATATCTCAAAAAATGATTATCGTCCTTTTTGCCGCATTAGTGTTAGCAGGATTAAGCGGCTGTTCTGAAGAAAAAGCGGGCACAAGTCTAGCACCAGTGGAAGAAAAGGCGAAAGCCTCAAGCGATGACCCGCAAGAACAGGAAAAAGCAGTTCAAGAATTTGTTCTCGACAATACGAAAATCGTGAAAATTTTTAACGTCAGCAAACGAATTAATGAAAAACATCCGAATCTTGGCCCATTTTTCGTCATCCGAGGGATTGATGAACGCGGTCAGAAAAGTGAAATTTGGATTCAGGATATGAAAATTTTCGAAATGGCAAGTTCCAATTGAGCCAGAAATAAAAAAGGAAAACGGTTGTTGCCGTTTTCCTTTTTTATTCCCTTTTAGGATCGGGTTTTACCGCCTGCTTTATTACGATGACACATAGTCCAAGGAAGAACCACAGGTACCGCCAATGAAGGGTGTCTAAAAATAAACTATTCACTAATAATCCAGTATAAACAGCTAAAAATAAATACACTGGAAGGTTCCAAACTTTCCGTTTCCGAAAGCGGACCAGCAAGATGAACAGATAGATGAGAACAGCTGAAAATAATAGAAAGGCGATCCAGCCGTTTTCGGCAATGATTCGAATAAATAAACTATGCGTTGCGTAACCGAAATAATATTCAAACTGGCCCGGACCGATTCCAAACAAGTGAGAAGATCCTAGCGAGATTCCCTGCTCCTGGAAAAAGAATCGATCCTGGTCATAATGCTGCAAAAGCTGTGCCCCGCCCCAAAATCTCAACGTGAGGTAATGACGAATCGTATCGCCTGCAAGGATGTTCAGAAAAGCGGTGACAGGCACCGTTAACAATACCAGCATGATTGTTTGTCCAAGCTTTCTTTTATAAAAAAAGAAAACAAGTAGGACGATTCCGAGATTGAGAATCGCAGCCCGTGACATCGCAGCCAATTGGACAGCCGTAATGACGCCTGCAAGCAAAATAAATCCAAAGTATCTCGGTGAAAAATAATGATAGGAAAAGGCTTTATCCAACGCCAGTATAATTGCCAGGATGAGAAATGGTGCAAAATCATTCGGGTCGATAAAGAAGCCTTGCGCTCTCACCCCCTGAAACCAAGTGCCCCATACACCAAGCCCGAGCCATTTCTCAGAAATTACACCCGCTACGGAAATCACAACGGTGATCATATACCCGTTCATCACACACCGGAATTCCTTCTCGGTTCGGGTGGTTATAATCATAAAATAAAAGATGCTTATTACAAACAGAGTATGAATAAAATAACTGATTCCGAGACTAGTATTTTTAGAGCTAAAGAGTGAAAGCAGGCTGACGACTAGAAAGACCCAAATGCCGGTGTTAATAAACCCAATCTCCCGGAGAGCTTTAAGCGTGCCTTTTTTTACAAAAAAGAACAACACGGCCATTCCAACAAATAGAAGGTCAAACAGCTTTATGTCTGTGTTCATGATTCCGAAGCTAGCAAATAGGACAAAAAGTGCAAATGCACCGCGGTGCACCCATGCCAGATAGAGAATAATAGGAAGCAGCAGAAGGCCGCCAATAAGAAAGCCGGGAGAAACCCCTGCAGGAATCAGGGTCACCATAACACCTATTAACACACTGAATAAGATAATCGGCAAATAATAGGTTACTAGTTTTTTGATGACAATCCCCAAAACCTTTCTTTTTTGAAAAATAAAATAAACTAGAAAATAGGGCAAACCTGCCATCATTTTGAATAAGGGATGCCAATCCGCTAGCCATTGATTTTTTAAAACAATTAATGGAACTGCGGCCAATAGGGAAAACAAAGTAACCAGAACTAGAATCTTCCATGGTATTTCCCATTTTATTGAGCGGTGCGAATACCTATAAAGCAGCAAACTATACACAATAAATCCTGTTGTTGTTGAAACCGCAGCACCCATTAATCCCCAGCTTGGGATGAGAAATAGATTTAGGACAACATTGCAAACGGCTGCAGCCGTGACAAAGTAAAACATCGACTTCGTTCTTTCGGCGATTTGGTATGTCAGCTGGCCGTATAACCCAAGATTCCAGGCAAAAAAACCTAAAATCAACACAGGGATGACGACAGCGCCGCTCGTAAATTTTTCTCCTAATAGAATCTCACTGACCTCCACCCGAAAAATAGAAAAGTAGACGGCCAAGGGTACAGCTACCATGATAAATAGGGTGGTAAAATGAAGAATCCGCTTTTCCATCCAAGCTTGATCACGCTGCTCCTGAACCTCTTTCATCATCAACGGCTGGGCGGCAAAATACAACGGGTTGCACAGCAGGGCAATCGCTTGGACAGCTATCGTGAAATTCGCTGAATAAATCCCCACTTCATCAGAGGTTCGGAAATATTCGAGCAAGAAACGGTCGGTTAAATTTAAAACGGTTGTCCCAATGTACCAGCCAATGAGGGGGAAGCCATACTTCCAAAACTTCCGGGAGAAATCGGAAAATCTGCTTGCCGCAGGGATGCCCAGGAACACCTTTTGAGCCTTTACATACCTTAACATCGGGGCCAAGACAACCAGCTGGGCGATCACCGTGCCCCAGATAAATCCAGCCGGACCAACCGGAAGAATCATTACTAATATCATAATAATCCCAAACCTCGAAACAGATTGAAAAACGTTCAGATTGCGTAAGTTCTTCGCCTTGAGGTCCGCCTGGTAAACCGCGCTCAACACCATAAAATATAGGCTCGTTACCACCAGAAAAACAGAAGGCCAATAATAGTGATGGATAGCATCCGGTACAAAAAGATAACCGATCGCAGCACCGATCAAAAATCCTATCGAAAGATAGAGGAGCAGCTGGTTTAAATTTCGGTTGAACGCAACGATCTGCCCCTGATATTCCGGCCGGAACCGCTGAACCGCCAACACCACCCACTGGGCAAGCAGCGAGCCGGCGATAATGGTCAGGTTGATGACAATCGTGTAAGTGCCGTATTCCTTTGGTGAAAAAAATCTAGTAAACATCATTAATAGAAGTATATTAATAAGGGCGGGGGCTAAAAACACAGGGATATATAGAACGGTATCCCGGCTAATACGACTGATTGTGGTGGTAGATGGCATTTTCACTTCTTCCTTTAAAATAAACGTTATTTGTCTCCCTGCACATTCTTTCCACTGTGAAGAGGTTTGCCTGTCCTAACAAGTACTTCCCGAGTTCTTCACGAACGGTATCATTTGAAAGCAAGGTGCGAACCTTTTCAAACATACTTTTATCATCATTGATGCTTACCAGGACATTTCTTTCACTGATTACTTCCCTGATGCCGCCGACATCGGTGCTGATGACCGGAAGTCCCCGACTGCACGCTTCGAGCAGAACATAGGGCAGTCCTTCCTTATGCGAAGTAATGACCATTACATGCATTTGGTCCATCCACTCAAGAACATTTTCCTGATTACCTTTAAACTGAATAGGGAGATGCTGCGTTGATGCAAGCCGCTGATAATGGTTGAAGAGCGGGCCATCGCCGATCAGCCAAAACTCCACATCCTTTTTCTTTTTAAAAAGTTCTGCCACCCGCAAAAGCATATCGAGATTTTTTTCAGAGGCAAATCTGCCGACAAACCCGATGATATTCTTGTCCGCTTCTTTTAATCTTGCTTGTTTTTCCTGCCATTCTGTCTCGGTAAGGATCGAGTTTCCAGGGATGCCGTTATGGACGGTGGTTAGTTTTTTCGTTGAGATTCCCTGCTTGCTGCCATATTGATAATCATACCTGCTCACAGTGATAATATCGGTTGAAAGCCAGCTGCAAAGCATCTCAAGAAAAATATAAAACAGTTTTTTTTTCCTTGAGAGAGTCGGATCGGTAAATACAAAACCATGAGAAGTAAAAATATTTTTTCGGGTTCGATTCATAAAACCCGCTAATCTAGCAAGGATCCCCGCTTTTGAGCTGTGGGAATGAACAACATCAAACTTTCCCCTTTTGATAAACCGCGAAAGCTTCCATAATGCGATAAGGTCCTCTTTGAACTTAATAGTTCGCGGGATTGGTATGACAGTGACTGAGATGCCTTTGTCTTGTAACTCCTTCACCAGGGGGCCGTGTTCGCCGGCCACCACCTGAACTTCATTGCTATGCTGTGAAAACCATTCTGCTAAATAAAGTAAATGTCTTTGGGCTCCGCCAATATCCGCACCGGTAATAACATAAAGAATTTTCATAGGGTTGCGGTGTAAATGACACCTTCCACTCCTTTGATAAACCTTTCTTTTGTAAAAAAACTTTGGTACCTTGTTCGGGCCTGTTCGCCCATCCGCTTGCATTCTTGTCGGTTTTCGAGAAAATAGGTTAGTTTTTCTATAAGCGCTTTGTCACTGCCGGGCGGGATGAGAAAACCAGTTTTACCGTCGACAATTAATTCAGGTACACCGCCGACGTTGGTTGCAATTGCTGGCACCCCGGCGGACATCGCCTCAATGATGGTTAATGGCATTCCTTCTGTATCGGATGGCAGGATGAGGACATCGGACTGGCTTACTAGTTCGATGGGGTTTTCGACCCAGCCGTGGAATATGACATCATCTGTTGCAGTGGCCTGAAGTTTGTTTTTATAGTCATCCCTATGCCACGAAGGTTTTTCACCGATGAGATGGAGTTGAACGTGATAGCCGGATTTTTTTAGTTTCGTTACGGCTGAAATGGCTAGATCCTGTCGTTTCCCTTCAATCAGGCTAGCAACCATGCTGATGGTAAAGGGTCTGGCCGTTTTTTCATTAGTGGAGGGGGGAATCTCCACACCGTTATGAACGACTTTAAAGGTCTTTTGCGGAAATTGAGCCCGGTAGTTCTCTGCTAAAGAATGTGATACGACGATGATCGTATCAGCCGCTCGGACCGCAAGCTTTCCTAAAAAGTTTTGCAGCTGTTCTTCACCATGAATATGCCAAATGACCTTTCGTCCGAGAATTTTTGCGGGCCAGCCAATCACAAGCTGGGAGCGGAATTGGCTGGTATACACGATGTTGACCCGATGCTTTAGGATAAAGTGAATCACTCTTATCAGATGGGGTATCATTCGAACACCTTGTTGGAGTATATAAAACCATCCCGATTTTAGTTCCCCCTTGCGGACTTGATTGACCCTTTTGTGTATGGGAATAATCGTTGGAGTTTTGCCAAGGGCGATGGCCCGGCTGTTCATCGGTCCGTCTGTTGATGTGACGAAGAATGTTTCGATTTCTTTATTTTCCAAGGAGGTTAAGAGCTCCAACTCACATTTTTGAGCTCCGCCCCATTCGGGCCGGCTTTCGTAAAATAAAATACGCACCATGTTATCTCCATCCTTTGCAAAACAAAATGACCGGAATCGATTTAAGGATGATTTTCGCATCCATCCAAAAAGAAAAGTGGCGGATATAGTATAAGTCGAACTCAAGCTTTTCCTTTGGGGAAAGGTCGTAGCCGCCGTGAATCTGGGCCCATCCCGTGATTCCCGGTTTTACCTTTAGGCGCTCGCGAAAGCGGGGAAGCTTTTTTTCAATGTCTTTTATGAAAACCTCCCGTTCCGGCCGGGGGCCGATGAGCGACATTTCACCGCGCAGGATATTGATAAACTGGGGAATTTCATCAATCCGGTATTTTCGTAAAAATCGGCCTATGGTGGTTATTCGTTCATCATTCGGCTGGGCTAATTGAGGTCCGTCCTTTTCTGCATCCAGCCACATCGTTCTAAACTTGATTAAGGTAAAGGGCTCCCCGTTTAGGCCGATTCGTTCTTGCCGGTAAAAAATCGGTCCGGATGAATTGAGCTTGATTAAAATGGAAAAGGCAACTAAGAACGGCAAAAGTATAAGTAGGGCAGAAAGACATAATAGAAAATCAATCGCATGTTTTAGATGAAAATACGCGGATTTGGGCTGTTTAACCGTTCCCGCTTGTTCGGTTACGTTCAATTTATATCACCCCTAGTTTAATATCAGAGGTTCTGGTTTTTCGGTAAATTCCTCTATTGTCTGGGCTATCCCTTCGGTAATTGTTGTCGTTGGCGACCAGTCAAAAAAGGTGCTAATCCTTGTAGAATCTAGGCAGCTATTTGAAATATCGCCGCTTTTAATAGGTTGATAAATGGGGTGGAATGGATGGTTTGTATGGTTTTGTAGAGTTTGGATGATGTTGTTGATGGATGTTTCCCGATTTGTGCCGACATTGAATGTTTGATTTTTACCTAAATTTAATGCCAGGAGATTGGCATAGGTTACGTCTTCCACATAGATAAAGTCACGAGTTTGCTCCCCATTTCCGTAAAGGACAGGTGGTTTCCCTTTCCTAACTTTGTTTATAAAAATGGATATCACACCGCCTTCTCCAGTAAGGCCCTGCCTCGGACCGTAGACATTGGCATAACGAAGGATGCAATATTCGATGCCATATTGCTGGTGATATAACTTTATATAATGTTCTGCGGCCAGCTTCGATAAACCGTAATTTGAAATTGGCTGCGTTGGATGTGTTTCCGGAGTAGGCAAGTATACGGGCAGTCCATAAACGGCTGCAGAGCTGGCGAAAATCATTTTAGAATGATACCTTCTGCAATGCTCGAGGAGCAAAATCGTTCCGAGTATATTTGTATGTGCATCAACAGCAGGGTTATTCATCGATGTTTGCACGCATACCTGGGCGGCTAAGTGAATGACAGCACTAGGTGTGTGTTCAGCAAAAATTTGCTTGAGCAGTACTTGGTTTGTTATATCACCTAGATAATAACGAGCCTTTGGGTTTGGAGCGAAACTTTTGTGCAGGTCAAGGACAATGGTGGTAAAACCTTGTTTAATGAGCAGATCTACTGTGTGGGAACCAATAAATCCCGCACCGCCTGTAACCAGTACCTTCATTTTGAACCCCTCCTGTATAAACTAGGAAATTTATCTTAGGAATAGAATTGTTATACCTTTTTGTAGATCGCTTGTAGGAGTTCTTGACTATTCCTTGCATCAGATCTCGACAGGTTTCTTCGCATTCCCAAAGGGATGATGTAGGAAAAAAGATTCATCCTCTCTTTTAAATACTA
Organism: Neobacillus sp. Marseille-Q6967; assembly: GCF_946151075.1. Taxonomy (GTDB): domain Bacteria; phylum Bacillota; class Bacilli; order Bacillales; family Cytobacillaceae; genus Neobacillus. The sequence continues at coordinate 1,875,365 of NZ_CAMGZB010000001.1, forward strand.
TTTAATTTTAGGTGGACATATTCATGGATTAGAGGATTTTATTGATGAAGGAGAAGACTATGTCAAGAAAATTAGTAAGAACAAAGGGGTTATTGACAGGAATCCTAATGCTTGTAATCGTATTGATTGTTTTTTTACTATTAAAAGTTGGATTGTCCTCTTCGGGAAAAGAAGCAGCGGAAGTGGTAATAGAGTTTTATCAGTACGAACAGAAAGGGGAATTTGCAAGTTCCTGGGCCTTATTTCATTCCACAATGAAAGAAAAATTTCCAAAAGGACATTATATCCAAGATCGGGCCCATGTCTTTATGAACCACTTCGGTGTTGAAACCTTCACCTTTACCATTGGCGAAACCGAAGAATTTGAAAAATGGAAACTCTCCAAAGACGGCCCAGAATTCCAAAACGTCTATTTGGTGCCTGTCACCCAAACCTACAAAGGAAAATACGGCAACTTCGACCTTGAACAAAAAGTCTTCGCCGTAGAAGAAAAAGGAAAATGGAAAATCCTTTGGGACTATAATCGTTAGCGGTGCCTGTCACCGCTCGTGGACAAATAGCCAATTTGTCCGCCTGGGGTGGACAGTAGAATCCATTATCTTTATTCTATTTAAAGTGGTGACAGGCACCGCAAAAAAATCCAGGCTGCGAGAGCCTGGATTTTTTAAATGTTATTACGTTGTTTATTTTTTATTAGGTTGTAGTATGTCTAGGATCATAGGCTTGTATTCCCAGTTAGCGTATAGCAGTCTTTGGTCGTCGAAGTGCGATGAAAAAGGGTTACCGCTTTGTCCTGGCGGGAGGATGTTGACGCTCTTTGTATTGGTTTTTGAGAATTCAACGATTTGGTTATAGGTTCCTCGGTTCATATTGAGAATAGAAGGTACCGTTCCTGCACCAAGTGGAGAGAAGGTAATTTTTGAAATTGGTGTCCTCCAATCCTTCAATTCCTTACCCATGTTTCTGGCAGTAGGATTTTGAATCGCGGTCTCTAGACTACTAAGAACCAGTTGATTAAGGTCCATTTTACCAAGAAAACCATACTTGGTATTTAACTCTTCTTCATCCGCAAGGAGGACATGATAGAGCAAATTGTTAGAGTTCACATTAGTACCCGGCAACTCCTTAAACACAGCTGCCTTTGTTTTGTCAAACCAGCTTCGGAAAATGGTTAGGCCAGGATGGTCATATAATTCATCAGCATCATTGTCCCATTGGTACATGTCCCATTCAGCTACGAGTGCTTCAGCTTGTTTAACTTCCTCTGAAAGACCCTGCATGCTGCCCAATCTCTCTAACAATAAACTTTTAAAGAAATAGGCATTTAACTCAATATGTCCAGCTTTTTTGTTGATTTCTTCCATGTCTTTCCACGATACTTTGTTCAAATCCTCCAACTGGTCTAAGATAAATCCTACTCGATGAGTTGGTCCGAAAAATTCCTCAGTAAATTCCCAATCTGCACTAGGCTTATTGTTCCAGTTGGCAACCGCTCCTTGTGAAGGATTTATGGCATGCGGCAAAGATTCAATCGGTGCAATACCCTGCCACTCCTGTGAGCCATCGCCCAGCATAGGAAGGCGGTTGTCTGTACCTTCTGCTCTGATAGGGTTCCTTCCTGTAATCCAGTAGCCGATATTACCCTGTTTATCCGCGTACAAGAAATTATGCGAGGTAGGTATTTTTTCAGCGGCTTTTTCAAACTGTTTAATATTGCTAGAGCGGTTAAAGTCATAAAAACCAATCATCGCTTCAACTTCTTTTCCCCAATGGGGCCGTTGTTGGGCATAGGCCGTCTGACTATACTTAAATACAACCGGTCCGTGGATGCTGCGATATACCTTGTAATCGATTATAGAACCGCCTGCCACTTTGATCTTTTCTGTTCTCACTTCAAAATTTGTCCATTTGTCATTATACCAATATTGATCCGAGTTATTAGGGTTGATTTTTAAAACAAATGTATCAACCTGGTCGCCGTATCCTGTGGTGGTTGTCCATGCAAAGTCATTGCCGCGGCCTATTAAAGGAATTGGTCCGGCTCCTGCAAATGCCATACCAACAGAGTTATATCCGGCTCCATGAATTCCGACTTCATGGGCAATTTGTGGGGCAGAGAATCCCATTTGCGGTCCGCCAAGGAGCAGAGTACCACCGGATGCACTGCGGGAAGGACTGACAACCCAGGCGTTACTGCCTCCTTTACTTGGGAATCCGTATGTCTTTTCAATATCAAGCTTCATTTGTTGTTCTTTTTCTAACTGCTGGGCAACCTTTTCACTATTTGGAAATTTTGAGGAGTCTACCTTACTAGCTTTCTTAACAGATTTGTCTGTTTGCGTATAAAGAGAGACAGGGGCAGTTGGGTCATTTTTCAAAGCAACCGACTCGAAAGCCTTCAAACCTAATTCTAGACCAAATTTTTGCTGGTAATTGGTTAACAGTGTTAAAAGATTTAGCTCACCACCGCCGCTTTCTCCAAATCTTCTTACCATTAACTGCTGGACTTTAAGAGAATCTAAGATTGTCCATTTTGCCGGCTTTTGGCCCCGGAATTCCGGGGGAAGGGCAGCTGCAGATGTGGTTTCTATGTAATGGTTAATTCCATCAATATAACCCTGGAGGCCGCGCTTTACATACTCTGGAAGTCTATCAAACTGAGCTAATGCTTCCTCATCCGTATAACCGTCACGGCGTATCACCTGATCTTGGCCAATATTACTTGCAGTTCCCCCGAAAACCTCAGCCATTCTCCCGCTTGCCACAATTCTCGAAAGTTCTGCCTGCCACAGCCTGTCCTCTGCGGTTGCAAAACCTGCTCCAAAAAATAAGCTGGTGTCGGTTTCTGAATAAATGTGCGGGACACCAAAAGGGTCTCTTACAATTTTGATTTGCTGTCCTTGATGGTTTAACAGTTTTGTAGATTCAATCTGTACTTGCGAAGTGACTTGGGGTGCAGGCTTAGACTTTGCCTGTCCAGGGACTGGCACGGCGGCCAAACTTGCAGCGATGAATGTGGTAGATAAGACTGACATAAAGCGTTTCTTTTTCAAAAAAACCCCTCCTTATCGTATGTTACACGTTCACTATAACGCATAGACCTTGTTAAAAAATGTAATTATATGAGAAGGCTTTCAAAACATGTTTCGACAGGTCGTTTCAAAAAATAACACTTCGTAAATAATGATAAAGTTGACGAGTAAATAAGCAGTTTGTTAAAGTTATTTTGAATTCGAGATATTTTTTTGAAAGGGGACGATAGCTTGAAGTTGTTGGGGTTGCATCATGTGTCGCTTTTAACAGGGAAAGCGGAAAGGAACTTTCATTTCTATACAAAAGTATTGGGATTGAGATTGGTGAAGAAAACGGTGAATCAAGATAATACGGAATCTTATCATTTGTTTTACGGAGATGCGAAAGGAAGTCCCGGGACAGAGATAACCTTCTTCGATATCCCAGGACTTGGGCATACTTATCCAGGAGTCTCTAGTATTTCTTCTACATCCTTACGAGTAAAAGATACCGCGTCACTCCATTTTTGGGAAGAACGATTTAAAGAACAGGGGATTCAACATGAATTGATTGTGAAAAGAGCAAATCGGGATACATTGGCTTTTCAAGATTATGAAGGCACAAGACTCATTTTAGTTGCCGATAATGGTGAAGAGGGAGTCCGTCCAGGAGAGCCATGGGGCGGAAGTGATGTCCCGGTTGAACATGCGATTATTGGTTTAGGACCAGTTACCTTGACCGTCAAATCACCCGAACCGACGATTGATGTTTTAACAGCACTAATGGGCTTTAAACAGGTCGGGTCATATCCATCACTTGCTGGCAATTTCCCTGACATTCTTGTGTTCGCGACAGGTGAAGGTGGTTCAGGGGCTGAAATCCACCTCGAAACGAGAACAGACTTGCCGCGGGAACGACCGGGAAGAGGCAGCGTCCATCATGTGGCTTTCCGTATTCCAAACGAAGAAGAATACGAATACTGGGTGAAGCGGATTGCTTCTTCAGGACTAATCAATTCAGGAAAAGTAGAACGCTACTATTTCAAAGCCCTCTACTTTAGAGAGCCCAATCATATTCTGTTCGAACTTTCCACTGATACACCGGGATTTGACGTCGATGAGCCAATTGAAACTTTAGGCGAGCGGCTGGCCCTGCCGCCATTTTTGGAACCGCGGCGGGCTGAAATTGAAGCCAGCCTGCGGCCATTAGATATCGAATAAGAATCACAAGATGCAAGGACCTAATATCTTTTGAAAAAGGGAGGCGCGGATGTGCCTCTCTGTTTTCATGAAATTTTTAAAAAATTTCTTCGAAAATCCCCAACACTTTCTCCTCTTCATTCGTTATCTAAATGAGAACGGAAAACAAAACCTATCAAAAGTGAGTGGTAAAGATGGAAGCGAGTGATCTTTATGAAAAGTTAAAAGATGACCTTATGCGATTTGCCCGGTCATTATCACGGCATGAACAGGAAGCGCACGACCTCGTCCAGGATGCCATTGTTAAGTCGCTAAGTGAACCACAGCTTTTCAGTTTACCAGATTATAAGCAGCGGGCATGGTTTTTCCGTGTCATAAAAAACAAGCTGATTGATGAGCTGAGAAAGGAACAGCGGTTGACTGAGTGGGAGGAAGAATGGGATTTTTCCATCCATGAGGCAGGTGTTTCACACTTGGAAATCGCTGAACTTCTATCTCATCTGTCACAGGAATCCAGCGATATCATTTTTAAAAAATATTGGCTCGGTTTGTCGAGTCAGGAAATCGGCGAGCAATTAGGGCTTCCGGCTTCAACAATCAGGTATAAGCTGCATCTCGCGATTAAGCGCTTAAGAACTATATTGGAGGAGGAAAAAGAATGAGTCAGCGGATAGGAAATGTTGGATTATTAAATTTAGTAAATGCAACTGTGGAAAGTATAAAAGGGATTGAGCGAATTGAAAATGTCGGGATGGTGCTTTATCGAAAAGAAACAGCCCATCTATTACCGTTACTCAGCATTGGCAATATCGGAGCAAGCTTAGAGATTCCGGCTGGCTACAGGCTTTTCAATGGCGTTTTACATTTAAATGACGCCTATTTACGTTCCATTCACGAGCCAGTATTTTTATTGGTAAACGGGATCGTGTTGATGGATAAAACCGTTCAGCCTAATCAGTTAAAACAGGGAATGTTGAACTTAGTCGTGAATGGGCAGATTTATTGCCCGACTCATTTGGCTGGATATGCTGGGCAGCTTTTATCAAAAGGATCGGGTGGGATTGAAACTTATGATGGGGCACTACCGCGGTTCGAAAATGGAAAATTCACGCTAACGAATTCGTTCTTGCAATCACTTGATAAACCCTTACATTTGGTCGTAAACGGTCTGCTCTCGTTTGAAAAGGATATAGAGATGGACCTTTTCGAAGAAAAAATCGCCAAACTTGCAGTCAATGGAAAAATAACTATTTACGAGCACCAAGAATCATTTTTATACCGAAAAGCCTCCTCATTAGCAGGCTGCAAGATAGAGGTGATTCCAGATGGTTTTCAGGTTTTAACTAAACCACTTAGGCTAAGCGGGCGGTCAATTCGCCGGTTTCAAAATAGCAAATTGTTTACCAATAAACCGCTGATGATGGAAGCAGATGTAACAAGAGATCTGTTGAGCGGGGCAATCGCTCAAATACACTCCAAGTCTGTGGTTATCTGCAGTGAAGAGGTAGAGGACCTGGTTTATGAAAGGTTAAGTCGTCTAGAAACAGAAGTGTTGTCGTATGAAAACGGATTTATTTGGATTGATAATAATGAAGTGTGGTCGAACGAACAATTCATGGCTTTAGAAAAGCCGCTTCAATTTATTGTAAATGGAAAGCTGACTTTTGAACATGACGTCAGTGACGAAGCGGTCCGCAGTAAAATTTCAGGATTGGATATCTTGGGAGAAGTAGTGGTGCGTGAGCCGAAGTTAAAAGGGGTCCTGCAAAATGTAATTCGGTTGAATACTGGTACTATTCATGTGGAAGCGGAACGGGAATCTGGGTCGGGAGCGGCACTTCGGAATGTAGGGGAACTCTCTCTATAAAAAGGAGGTTTAGAGCATGTTTCATCTTAATGAACATACCCTTAAGCAACGAATTCACGATATCCAAGAGGGATATCACCAAAACAAGAAAGAGCACCAAGGGTCTTTGGTTAAGAAGACAATCCTCAAACACAATTTAAAAAAATGGCTGAAGCCTGTTGAAGGAAAACACGTAAAACGGCATGGCGGCAGCCAAATCAAAACAAATGTATACCGCACCCCTCTATAACAAAAAAATCCCAAGTGTAATGGTCACTTGGGATTTTTTTGTTTAAGAAAGAAAAACACCGGAACAGTGTCCGCCTGTGGTGGACACTGTCCACGAGCGGTGCCTGTCACCGCAGTTTTTCTACACTGACTCTTCCGGAGAAGAAAGTGGCTCCTCCGCCCATATCGGCAACTCTGTCTGGTGTTAGTGAGTTTACAAGTTGTTGTGTGCCGACTGTATCTGCCCATAGGCCTTGGGTGACGACGACTCCTGGAAGGACGTTTTCGTCGACGCTTGCTTTAAGAACAACCTCCCCGCGCTGGTTCCAAACGAGGACCTTTTCTCCATCGAGGATTCCGGCTATTTCTGCATCTTCACGATTCATGAACAACCGGGGTTCTTTTTCCAGGGTAATATGTTTTTCGTTGTTAGAAAATGTTGAGTTTAAGAAATTATGATTGGGACCTGGAATAAATTGATACAAGTGTTTCTCGGCATCATCTTCTACCAATGGTATATATGTTGGTAATGGCGGGTGGCCAGCTTGTTTCATCTGACTAGAATATAATTCTATTTTTCCACTAGGAGTTGGCAGCTCCCCCGGAAACAACGGTTTCACCTTTGCCTTTAGGTAATGATGCTCAACGAGCCCTTCAAAATCAATTTCTTCTAAATAAGGATTACCCGGATGGTCAAGTGCCTGCCTTATCATATCCGCTTCGGTTTCCTCGAAAGCAGAATCATTGAAACCCATCCCCCTAGCTAATAAACGGAACACTTCGACATTGGACTTCGATTCACCAAAGGGCGAGATAACCGGCTGCTGCAGCTGGATATAATGATGCCAATACGATGTATAGAAATCAGTATTTTCATAGGATGAAGTTGCAGGCAATACAATATCAGCATACTTGGCTGTCTCTGTTAAAAATAAATCATGAACCACTACAAATAAATCTTCTCGCTCAAGTCCTTTTCTTACTTTGTTTCCTTCCGGAGCCACCACCGCCGGGTTCGTACCATAGACATATAATGATTGGATCGGAGGGTCTAAAGAGAACAGAGCATCTCCTAATAGATTCATATTAATCACACGAGTGGCCTTGTTTTTCAGTAAATCCGGACGCTGCAGCTTCACTGTATTATGGCTCAAATAACCCGAATTCCCTTTAATGGCACCGCCGCCTTTTACCTTCCATTGGCCTGTTATGGCAGGGAGGCAAGAGACGGTACGGACGAACATGCCGCCGTTATCATGGTGCTGCGGGCCATTTCCGATTCGAATAAAGGAAGGGGAGGTCTCACCGTACATTCTGGCTAACTTGTATATATCCTCAACTGGTACCCCAGTAATCTCCGAAACTTTTGCAGGGTCATATTGTTTAACATGCTCACGCAGCTCTTTCCAGCCGACGGTATACTTTTCGAGGAAATCCTGGTCGATTAAATGATCCTTGAATAATATATGCATCATCCCAAGCGCCAAAGCACTGTCAGTTCCTGGTAAAATCGGAATAAACCAATCTGCTAATTTGCCAGTCTGGTTTTTATGAACGTCAATAACGATAATCTTAGCGCCATTTTGTTTTCGGGCTTTTTGTGCAAGGGCAACTTGGTGCATGTTCGTGCTGACAGCGTTGATACCCCAAAAGATAAATAATTTTGAATGGATGGTATCTTCCGGGTCGATTCCGAAGCTGCCTCCCATTGTGTATTTATATCCTGTAGAACCGGCAACTGAACAAATGGTCCGGTCCAATCCTGATGCACCCAGCCGGTTAAAGAAACGGCGGTCCATGCCTTCAGCTGTAAGGTTCCCCATGTTCCCGTAAAAGCTGTAAGGAAGAATGCTTTCTGGTCCGTAGGTTTGAATCAGGTCTTTCCATCTGGAAGTAATCGTACTGATTGCCTCTTCCCAGCTGATTCTTTCAAACTTTCCATCACCTTTCCGGCCGGTACGCTTCATCGGATACTTCAGCCTATTCTCATCGTATAAACGTTCCGTCATATGCCGAACTTTATTACAAATATTCCCCTTCGTTACCGGATGATCAGGATCCCCCTCAACCTTCACAATCCGTCCATCCTCCTTATGAACAAGCAGCCCGCACTGATCCGGACAATCAAGCGAACAAACCGAACGAAAAACTCCGCTACTTTGCATAAAAAAACCTCCTTTGTATAAACGGTGACAGGCACCACTCGTGGACATTGTCCACCCCAGGCGGACACTTGGAATCTATTTTTCGAATATTTTAATGATAAGGCAGTTTGCATGTTTTTAGCAAGGTGGTGGTCTTTGGGATAGCTGCCGGCCCTATGTTATTTCTGTATAATTCCTAATTCCGGAATCATCTAATGTTTTATGAAAGGATAGTGACAGATTTGGCTGTAGTCGGTATAGTAATTTTATTAACTTATTTGTAAATTTTACCTTTAGGAGGTTTTAGGATGAAATTGAAAATGGGGTTTATCGGATTTGGTAAGAGTACGAACAGGTATCATCTTCCCTATGTTTTAACTAGAGACCATATCCAAGTGAAAATGATTTACTCTCGAACAAGAAAGCCAGAGCTTGAAGAGCAGTACAGGGAACACGGGATCCTTTTTACAGATGAACTCAACAGCCTGTTAAACGATAAGGAAATACAACTCATAAGCATCTGCACGTCTCACTCAAGCCATTATGAGTTTGCTAAGCAATGTTTGCTGCATGACAAGCACGTCCTCATTGAGAAGCCATTTGCAACCACAGTAGAAGAGGCAAAAGAACTTCTCGCATTGGCCAAAGAGAGAAACTTACTCATTCTCCCATACCAAAATCGCAGGTTTGATAGTGATTTCCTTGCGTTAAAAGAGGTGCTTGTAAAGGGATACCTTGGGGAATTAGTCGAAATTGAGTCTCGTTTGGATTATTACCGACCGGATGCACCAGATGCACCAGGACAATATTATGACGGTGCTCTATTTGGCTTAGGGGTACATACGATTGACCAAATGGTTTCGCTTTTTGGCAGACCGAAAGCGGTTTACTACGATATCCGTTCTATACGAAATCCGAAAAACCCTGACGATTATTTTCAGGTAGAGTTGTTTTATCCAACCTTTAAGGTCATTTTAAAAACGAGCCATATAGTCAAAACACCTTCAGCGAGATTTACTGCCCATGGCACGAAAGGAAGTTTTATAAAAACTAGGATTGATCAGCAAGAAGCCTGTTTAAAGGCAGGAATCTTTCCGCCAACTCCTGGTTTTGGTGAAGATGATACGGATCATTATGGAAAAGTAACTTTTACAGACAACAATGCGGAAGACCATATCCTGCCAATTCCAACGCCACAAGGTGATTACGGAAGAGTTTATGACCATTTATATGAATCTATCATCAATGGAAAGCCAACCTATGTAAGTGAGGCAGAAATTTTAACTGTAATGGAAATTCTAGAATCTGGAAGAAAGAGCAGCACACCAACTATCGTTATACTGCCTTAAAAAATTTTTTTTAATTATTTTTTCTATGTCAAAATAATAGTAGAAAACACCATTTGCTTTCAAAAACAATCATAAAATCCACCAAAAAAATCGCTCATCCTGATAGGTAGAGCGATTTTTGAGTTTGTCCAGATTTTGAGTCAAATTTCCTATATGAAAATACCAATAATTATCTGAATGTCGAGAATTGTCAGTAATTTAAATTTGACGTCAATTTAAAACGGTGTTAAATTTCTGTTTAGGAAACCGGTTTCCGAAATGCATTTCCTAAATCGATTTCCAAAAACCTGCAAGAGTCAATTACAGAGGAATACTTGAAATCTTTATTTCAAGCGCTTACATATCTGGGGGTGGGGTTGCAGAATCTAGTATTTTTTGAAGTGGCTTAGGTTTTCTAAAAAAATTCTTTTATAAAGGGGAAATTACAATGTCTGAAAACTTACAAAATTCAACACTAGAAGCAACGAAGGATGATCGTAAAGAAATCCTAGAATTATATAAAGATCTACGCGTAACAGATGTCCGAGATGGATTGGACTGGGTTGGAATGCATGGTTATGGTACTGTTCACCATAGCATCAAGCCATTATTCCGTACAAAAGTCGTCGGTATTGCCCGCACTGCCCGTTATATGCCATATGAAGGTCCAGCTCCAAGAGTCACCGGCGCTGAATATACCGAATGGGTAAAATGGTACTACAGTGAAGTATGTAATGATCCATGGGGTCATGACATTGAAGAAGGTGACTTTGTTGTTCTAGACGTAAGCGGCGTTGATGTCGGTATCCTTGGATCAAATAACACACTTGATCATAAAGCAAAAGGCTGTGTCGGTTATCTTACAAACGGCGGCGGTATCCGTGATACGGACGAAGTGATACACCAAAAAATTCCGGTCTGGTCCAAATTCATTTCGCAGGGAATGGACCAAGCGCGGATCCGATTCGATCAAAAAGATGTTCCAGTTGCAATCGGCGGAGTCGCAATTTACCCTGGTGACGTTGTCGTCGCTGATGGTGATGGAGTTGTAGTTGTTCCGCGTAAGCTTGCTTATGAGGTGGCAAAATATGCACACCAAGAGCTAACAGGCGATAAAGCTGGACGTAGAAGACTGTATGAAAAATTAGGCTGGGAACTAGATCATACCGTTCTATAAGCAGCCCACGATCATCCCAAAAAACTAGTTTAATAAAAAAGAGGCTAATAGAATGTGAGACATCCCTTCACCCTATTAGCCTCAAAAAATACAGGAGGATTTACTGCATGCCAATCAAAAGTGTAGGTTTTATCGGGCTTGGAGCCATGGGTTTGCCAATGGCAAAAAACCTGTTAAAAGAGGGCTTTGAATTACATGTGGCCGCCCATCGAAACCGCGGACCCGTTGAAGAGCTAACGAAAGCTGGAGCGGTTGAACACGCAACTGTCGGTGAGATTGTGTCAAACTGTCAGGTACTTATTAGTATTTTGCCAGCCGACACTGAAATGGAAACCGTTTTACTAGCAGAGGGTGTACTTGGACGTTTCACATCAGAACAGATTCTGATTGAAATGACTTCTGGTTCTCCAGCGATGATGAAAAAGGTAAATGCGGCTTACGCTGAAAAAGGAGCACGAGTGTTAGATGCCCCTGTCAGCGGCGGAACCATCGGAGCTGAGAATGGTACGTTAACAGTTATGGCCGGCGGGGATGCAGAACTTTTAGAAGAGTGCCGCCCTGTACTCGATGCGATGGCTGAAAATATTTATTTAGTAGGTGCAATTGGTGCCGGGAAAGCCATTAAAGCAATCAACCAAATGCTTGCGGGTATTCAAATGGCAGCAGCAGCTGAAGCCGTTGCTCTTGCTGAAAAACTTGAAATTGATAGAGATGTGATTAAACAGGTAATCGGAAAAAGTTCAGGTGCTTCATGGATGTTGTTAAATAAGATTGATACCTTAACAGAACGAAATTTTGCACCAGGATTTAAGTTCAACCTGATGAAAAAAGATATTCAAATTGCCGTAAATGAAGGTGCAGAAAAACAGCTGCCATTAGCTTCCTATGTTCTTGATCTCTTTGAAAAGAACGCACAGGAATATGGAGAACTAGATTTCTCAGCAATTGGTAAAAGACTCCTTTCATAGCTATTTTTAAACCGAAAAATGTAAGCCCTCTCAATAATTTGATTATTTTTAAAAAAGGAGAATCCCTTAATGAAAAAACTAAAAATGCTTTTAATGTCGTTAGTTTCAGTGGTTCTTTTAGTTGGGCTTGTAGCATGCAGCAGTAATGACAGCAGTGAATCTGCTTCAGGTGACGGTGCAAGTAAGGACGAAAAAGTCGAAATTCGTTTTGCATGGTGGGGAGATACAAAGCGTCATGAAGTGTACAACGGTATTGTTGATCGCTTTGAAGAGAAATATCCAAACATTACTGTTAAAAGAGAATTTGGCGGCTGGCCGGAATACTGGGAAAAGCTTGCTACCCAAATTGCAGGTGGAAACGCCCCTGATGTTATTAGCATGCATCAATTCTACGTATCGGATTATGCACGCCGCAACGCATTATTAGAGCTTAGTGACTACGTGAGCAACGATACAATTAATCAAAACGATTTCCCAGAGTCTGTCGTTGATAGTGGAAAAGTAGATGACAAGCTATTTATGATCGCCCAAGGTGTTACGATGCCTGGGTGGGTTTACAATCCCGCATTATTCGATAAGTTAGGCGTTGAATACCCAGATCCTAATTGGACGTATGAAGACTTCGTCAATAAAGTGAAAGAGTTAAAAGAAAAAGGTGTTTGGGGATCACAGGATTATAGTGGCGGACAGCTTCAGCCGAACTTCCGTTATTTTGCAAGAGCGAACGGCGAAGACCTCTTCACAGAAGATGGAAAACTTGGATTTAAGAAAGATACACTTGTAAAGTGGTGGACAATGTGGGACGAGCTCCGTAAGGCAGAAGCGATTCCAGATGCTGCCACTGGCACAGAATACGAAACAGCACCATTAGAGCAAAACCTATTCGTAACCGGAAAGACAGCGATGCACCAAATTCCAGCCAACCAGCTTTACCTTTACCAGCAACAATTTAAAGAAGGTGAACTGCAAATGGTAAGAATGCCATCTTTAGAAGGCGGTGAAAAGGGTGAATATATCGAGGGAGCCTATTTAAGTGTTGCAGCTAAATCGAAACATCCAAAAGAAGCAGCACAATTCATTAACTTCTTTGTTAATGAAGAAAAAGCACTCGAATTATTCAAGGTTGAACAAGGGTCACCAGGTTCAACGAAAATGGCTGAATTTGTAAAGCCGCTGCTTGAGCCTGCGCAAACAAGAGCGGTTGACCACATCCAGGCAGCATTAAAGGATGCACAAACTGCTCCATATGCTCCGCTAGGGGTTAATGAATTGGAAGCAGCGTTTAAGGATAGCTCAACAGCGGTTGCCTTTGGAAAAATGTCAGTCGAAGAAGCAGCTGAACAATTTATGAAACAAGCTGAAAGTATCCTTAAATAACTAGAACTAACAGGAATGGAGGAATTAAAGGTTCCTCCATTCCATTTATACAAGGAGGAGTTGGGTAATGCAATCATTTAAAAAATCATGGAGCAGAAATGCTGTTGGATATATGTTCCTCACCCCATGGCTGCTTGGACTGCTTGGGCTTAGTTTAATTCCAATGGTAACGTCACTCTATCTATCTTTTACTAACTATGACATGTTTACTTCTCCAACATGGACAGGATTAGAAAATTATAAAGAGATGTTCCAGGATATGAAGTATCTAGCAAGTGTTAAAGTCACCTTAACCTATGTATTGTTCAGTGTTCCGCTGCAGCTCGCCTTTGCTTTAGGTGTAGCGCTGATTTTAAACCGAGGGATTAAAGGGATCGGATTCTACAGAGCCGCTTATTACATTCCTTCGTTATTTGGTGGTAGTGTTGCGGTTGCCCTATTATGGCGCCAATTATTTGGAGGGGAAGGCCTCGTCAACAAAGCTCTGGCCGTATTCGGTATTGAAGGAACAAACTGGATTTCTACACCAGAAACATCCCTATATACTCTTGTTATTTTAGCTGTTTGGCAGTTTGGTTCACCGATGGTTATCTTTCTTGCGGGTTTAAAGCAGGTTCCGCTTGAGCTATATGAAGCAGCAAGAATCGATGGGGCGAGCAAGGTCAGACAATTCTTCAAAATTACACTTCCGATGATCTCACCGATTATCCTATTTAATTTAATCATGCAAATTATTCATGCCTTTCAGGCGTTTACACCAGCTTATATCATCAGTGGCGGCAGCGGTGGCCCGCTGGATTCAACGCTATTCTACACTTTATATCTTTATCAAAAAGCATTTACACATTTTGATATGGGCTACGCAGCAGCAATGGCTTGGATTTTACTTATAGCCATAGCAATTATATCGGCACTGATTTTTGCCACTTCGAAAAAATGGGTGTTCTACCAAGAATAGGGGTGAGAATGTGGAAACAAGCAAAGCTATTAATCAACCAAACGTGACGTATACAGAAGAAACTGTTCCTAAAAGGAAAGTCAAAATTTCAAAGTTAATGACACATGCTGGTATCATCCTAGTTGGAATCTTAATGCTCTACCCACTTATTTGGATGGTCAGCAGTTCCTTCAAGGAGAACGTTGATATATTTAAAGGAGCGTCCTTTTGGCCAGAAACGTTTATACTCGATAACTATATACAAGGCTGGCAAGGGCTATCGGGCTTTACCTTCGGCAAGTTTTTTGCAAATTCTTTCTTTATTGCGATCGTCGCCATCATTGGAAATGTTATTTCATGTTCAATGGCAGCATATGCCTTTTCTAGACTAGATTTTGCTTTTAAAAAGGTATTTTTTGCCATCATGCTTGTTACGTTAATGCTTCCTTTCCATGTTACTGTTATCCCTCAGTACATTATGTTTAACAAGCTCGAGTGGATTAACACATACCTGCCTCTGACATTGCCAAAATTTTTAGCGACTGAAGGCTTCTTTATTTTTCTAATGGTGCAGTTCATGCGTACGATTCCACTTGAGCTCGAAGAAGCAGCAAAAATGGATGGCTGCGGACCAATAAAGATTTATTGGTACCTGATTATGCCGCTTTCGATTCCGGCATTAATTACAACGATGATCTTTACGTTTATTTGGACATGGAATGACTTCTTTACTCAACTGCTCTATTTAAGTGACATCAAACTTTACACCGTTGCAGTCGGGCTAAGAATGTTTGTTGACTCGATGGGCGAAAGCTCCTGGGGTGCCTTGTTCGCAATGTCTACATTGTCGTTAGTTCCATTATTTGCGGTATTTATTTTCTTCCAGAAGTATTTAATAGAAGGTATTACAGCTGGCGGGGTAAAAGGGTAAACCTTAAGCGCCTGAAAAATCTGATTCTATCACTCTTGTAATGAGGTCGTTAATATGAAGGTTACAATTGCAGATGTTGCGAAAACGGCAAGAGTTTCGAAATCAACGGTATCCCGAATTATTAATGGGAACTTTGAACAAAACACCGAAGAAACCGTCAAAAGAGTTTTAAAAGTGATTGAAGACTTAGATTATAAACCGAATGCATTAGCAAGAAGCCTAAAGTTAACTAAAACGAATGTAATTGGAATCATCTTATCCAATTTACAAAATCCCTTTTGGGCCAATGTATTAGAAGGTGTGGAGGATACATGCCATCATCTTGGGTATAACTTGATGATCTTTAATTCCAATGACCAGGCGGCTCTCGAGGAAGAGCATTTCAGAAGTTTTGAAATCCGCCAATTGGATGGAATGCTGATCAACCCCACACTCAAAAACATGGAATTATATCAGAAGATATCGAATAATGGTTTCCCACTTGTCGCGATTAACCGGAAAATCTATGGGGTCGATGTAAACACGATTACCAGTAACAATATCCAAGGAGCAAAACTAGCAGTCAATCATTTAATCTCATCCGGCAGGAAAAGGGTCGCGATTTTCCTTTATCCACCTGATGGTATTAGTCCCAGATTAGAAAGATTGGAAGGTTACAAGCAAGCCCTAAAGGAGAATGGAATTAAGATAGAAAATTCGCTCGTCCAGGTCATTACCGAGAAAAAAGGGGAAGTCGAACTCGCTGTTGAAAACTTACTCGCCCGAAGTGAGCCGCCTGATGCAATTTTTTCTACTAATTCCTTAATGACCTTAGAGATTTTAGAGGGAGTTAAAAAATTGAAAAATCATATTCCTAACGATATAGCTTTAGTGGGTTACGATGAGACCATATGGTCGAAACATCTGAATCCAGCATTAACCACCATCAAGCAGCCTGCCTATGAAATGGGAGAAATGGCTGCAAAGCGGCTTATTCAGCTGATTGAATCCAAGGATGAAGGAAACATTCAGCCAGAGATCACTACCTTAGAGCCTTACTTAATTATTCGGGATTCATGCGGCAGCGGCAGTATTAAAAAAGGGGGAATATACATTGACTAATATAGGCTTTCGCATTTTACCAATGACTAGAAAAGTGGAGCGGTCACTCGTTGAGCAATATCGAAATGTGGTGACTCCTCATATCAGTGACAATCTAAATCGAATTCATGCGATTGGCGGCAATCTTCGTCCCTATCACGGAGATGGCAGATTACTAGGAACTGCCGTGACGGTAAAAACGCGACCAGGGGATAACCTGTTAGTTCACAAAGCGATAGATATGGCCGAGGCCGGGGATGTGATTGTTGTCGATGCCGGCGGTGATCTTACCAACTCAATTGCCGGTGAAATCATGATGCAGATCTCAAAGAAGAAGGGAATTACCGGCTTTGTCATTGACGGCGCAATTAGAGATATCGGTGCATTCAAGAGAGACAATTTCCCTGTATATGCAAAAGGCGTAACCCATCGCGGCCCATATAAGGATGGACCAGGAGAAATCAATGTTCCAATTGTTGTCGACGGTATAGTTGTACATCCTGGAGATCTGATTGTGGGGGATGAAGACGGCTTGGCAGTCGTCCCTTATGAATTTGCCGAAGAAGTTTTACAAAAAGTGAAGGCCCAAGAAATCCGTGAACAAGAAATTTTAGAATCAATCGAAAACGGTACAGTAGACCGAAGCTGGGTTGATGAAACCCTTAAGCAGAAAGGCTGTGAACTGCATGACCTTGCCAAACAGGTTTGATTGGGAAAAACTTCAGCAATTTTGCTCAGACGTATTTCAAAATGCCGGAGTGAAAAAAGAAAATGCCGAAACCGTGGCGGAATCATTGATTCAGGCCGATTTACGCGGCGTCGATTCACATGGAGTTGTCCGAACAGCCATCTATATCGAACGAATTGAAAAAAACATGATGAATCCTTTTGCAGAGCCGGAAATTGAGGCGGAGGATACTGCTACTGTTTTAGTAAACGGCCATAACAATCTTGGGGCAGTCGTTGGTAAAAAAGCGGTAGAAATCGCTTTAGAAAAAGCAAAAGAGCGTGGCGCAGCGATTGTTGGCGTAAAAGGTTCGAATCATTTTGGAACCGGTGCATTTTATGCCTTAAAAGCGATCCAGCAGGATATGATTTTACTCGTCATGTCCAATGCATCGCAAACCATGCCGCCAACCGGTGGCAAGCGGCCTTTTATCGGGACTAATCCATTAGCCATCGGTGTTCCGGCGGGCAAGGAAACTCCATTTGTATTAGATATGGCCACAAGCGTTGTCGCAAGAGGAAAAATTATTGTCGCATCCCAAAAAGGGGAAGATATCCCGCTTGGCTGGGCAGTTGATAAAGATGGAAACCCAACAACGGATTCTGAAGCTGCCCTTGAGGGTGCCGTTCTGCCTGTGGGCGGACCAAAAGGTTACGCGATTTCCATGTTTATCGATATTTTAGCAGGTGTTTTAACGGGTGCAGGGTTTGGAAAATACGTTAACAACATGTATGAAAATTGGGAAGAGCCGCAAAATGTCGGCCATATTTTTATTGCAATTGATATTAACCGCTTTATCCCGCTTGAATTGTTCAAAGAACGAATGGATTGTTACATACAAGAAATTAAAGCTGAGCCAAAGGCGGACGGTGTAGAAGAAATATTGATACCGGGTGAAATTGAATTTAGAAGAACAGCAGAACGAATGAAAAACGGCATTGTTCTCCCGGAAAAAACCGTTCAGGAATTGGACCAGATTGGTAAAAAGTATTCTGTCGATCTTTCAAAGGCTGCTTTTTCAGAAAATATTGCCAGGGAGGCTATAAACAAATGTTGACGTTAACAAATTTCCGTTATGAATTACCGACTGCTATTGAATTTGGACGTGGTTATGTAAAAAAATTACATGAACATGTAACGAAACTTGGCGGCAGCAATGTCTTAATTGTAGGGGACCCGGGTGTCCTTCAAGCTGGAATTGTTCAGAAATTAGAAGCTCCTTTAGAAGCTGCCGGTATTCCTTATACGGTTTTTACTGAAGTAGGCATGGAGGCAACAATTGAATCGGTTGACCAAGGGACCGATCTTGCCAAAGAAATGGGCTGCGATATTGTGGTTGGAGTCGGCGGCGGCAGTGCACTTGATACTGCTAAAGCTGTAGGGTTAATGATTAAGAATCCTGGTAATATTCGCGACTACGTTGGCATTGATTTAGTTCCAGGACCGGGTGCACCTGTCATTGCCATCCCGACTACTGCAGGTACTGGCAGTGAATTGACTCGCTTTTCGGTGTTATCCGATAAAGCAGCACAGGCAAAATTAAGTGTTGGCAGCATGTACAACTGTCCATCGCTTGCCCTCTGTGACCCGGAACTAACAGTAACATTACCGCCGCATATTACGGCAGCTACTGGAATGGATGCTTTAACACATGCGCTTGAATCATACGTGAATAAAGCAACCCAGCCAATCTCGGAAGCACTTTCGGAACAAGCGATGAAGCTGGTTGCCAAAAGTCTTCGCCTCGCCGTTGTTCAAGGTGAAAACGTTGATGCCCGTCACGATATGTTACTAGCCAGCACGATTGCGGCAATGGCGTTTAACACGACCCGCTTAGGTTTGGCCCATGCTTTGGCGATGCCGCTTGGGGGCTTATTTAAAATTCCTCATGGTGTTGTCAATGCCATCCTGTTACCGGAAGTAATGAAGTTTAATCTTATTGGAAATCAAAAGAAGTTTGCCGAAATCGCGAGGATCTTTGGTGAAAAAGTAGAAGGTTTAACCGAAAGAGAAGCAGCAGAGCGTGCTGTTGAAGCGATTCGTCAATTAAATAAAGATATCGGCATTACCCAAACATTATCTGATTACGGTGTTAAAGAAGAACACCTCGATATGATTGTAGATGAAGCGATTTTATCAGGAAACGTACCAGTCAATCCTGTTAGAACGACAAAAGGAGATTTGAAAAATATTTGCCGTGCGCTGATGGTTACTTCTGCGAAAGAAAAAGTACTAAATTAATAGGGGTGAATTAGGATGAGGGTAGCAGCAACTTCCAGTATGCTTGAATGGCTTGAGGAAAATCAGCCAAAAGTATACGGTAATTTTATAAACGGCGAATGGTTGAATAGTGAAAGCGGAAAGACATTTTCTATCTACCATTCTGCAAAAAACAGCCAATTGCTTGCAAGTTTTCAAGATTCAAACGAGGCAGACGTAAACCAGGCGGTGGAGGCGGCTCACGAAGCATTTAAGAGCTGGTCGCTGGTTCCTGGTCCTGACCGTGGTGCAGTGTTGTTTCGTTTTGCCGATTTACTTGAAAAAAATATCAATGAACTAGCTTACATGCTGTCAGCTGAGCAGGGTAAAACCTTGTCGGAGTCGAAAGGTGAGGTTGGCCGGGCGGCAAAAGAAGCTCGCTTCTGTGCGGGTGAAGCATTTCGGATGGAGGGCAGCACCCTTCCCGGCGAAAGAAAGAATGTTTTTAGTGCGGCTGTCCGTAAGCCATTAGGGGTGGTTGCCGCAATTGCACCCTGGAATTTCCCAGTCGTTACACCTGTTCGAAAAATTGCTCCGGCACTGGCTTACGGCTGTACAGTCGTTTATAAGCCGGCTTCTGTTACTCCGTGGACATCGATTCGGTTGATGGAATTGCTAAAAGAAGCAGGCGTACCGAACGGAGTCGTTAACTTAGTGGTCGGCAGCGGTTTAAAGGTGGGCAACCCGCTTGTGAATCATCCGTTAGTAAAAGGAATCAGCTTCACAGGCTCGTCCGATCTTGGAATCTCTATCAACAAAACGGCGGCCGGACGTCTAGCGAAGACGCAGCTTGAGCTTGGCGGTAAAAATCCAGCCGTGGTGCTAGATTACAAGGATGCGGGTAGTGTAGCGAAACAAATTGTCTCCGCTGCATTTGCTGCAAGCGGTCAGCGCTGTACGTCCATCAGCCGAGTTATTGTTCTAAAAGAAAATAAAGCAGAAATAACGGAAGCCCTGTTAACTGAAATCAAGAAAGTAAAGGTAGGACCTGCCTGGGATCAGGAAGTTACGATGGGACCGATTGTCAATAAGGGACATCTAAATTCGATTCAGGAATATTTGAAAATCGGAATTACGGAAGGTGCACGCCTTCGTTATGGCGGCGAAGTGCTGACAGACGGTCACTATTCAGAGGGAGCTTATATGAATCCTGCGCTTTTAGACAATGTAACACCACAAATGCGTGTAGCAAAGGAAGAAATCTTTGGCCCTGTTCTTACTATTATAGAAGTGGAGGACCGGGCAGAAGCGTTAGCGGTTGCTAATAATGTTGAATACGGTCTTGCTGCATCCGTCTTTACGGATAAGCTTTCTGACGCTTATCATTTCGCAGACGAAGTTGAAGCCGGAATGATTCATATTAATCATGGAACAGCCAGTGCCGCCCATGCACCTTTTGGTGGTGTCAAACAATCTGGTGCCGGATCCTTCTCCATTGGCAGCTCCAATATCGAGTTCTTTACAGAAATGAAAGTCGTATACATTGAATATTGATATAAAATAGATGTGTATAATGAAAAGACAGGTGCAGTAATCGGCCTTTTTCCGGTGGCTGTACCTGTTTCTACTATATTATATAATATATAAAGCAAAAGAAGGGGTTTCAAATGAAAGTGGTCATTGCTCCAGATTCCTTTAAAGGGTCGATAACAGCACGGATCAGGGAAGGAGGCAAACAAGATGAAACCAGCAGTTTATATCACTCGGAAAATTCCTGCTGAGATTGTTTTGAAATTAGAAGAACATTGTCAAGTGAGGATGTGGTACCAAGAAGATGTCCCGGTGCCACGCGATGTGTTAGAACAAGAAATTAGACACGCTGATGGATTATTCTGTCTTTTGACAGAAACGATTGACCGCAAACTTCTCGATAAATCAGAGCGGCTGAAGGTTGTCAGCAACATGGCGGTCGGTTATAACAATATTGATATTGAGGCGGCAAAAGAAAAAGGAATCACTGTAACCAATACACCGGGGGTTCTGACGGAAACCACCGCTGATTTAACATTTGCCCTATTAATGGCGACTGCCCGGAGACTGATAGAGTCATCCGATTATTTACGAAACGGAGACTGGAAGACATGGTCTCCGATGCAACTGACAGGGCAGGATATATACAGGGCAACGATCGGGATTGTCGGCATGGGGAGAATTGGCGCTTCCTTAGCGAAAAGGGCCCGGGGATTTGATATGAATATCCTCTATTATAATCGTAGCCGAAAATATGAACTTGAAGAAGAGTTCAACATGAAATATACGGATCTGGATTCTTTATTAAGAGAATCCGATTATGTTTGCATCATGACGCCTTACACACCAGAAACAAAAAATCTAATCGGGGCCCGGGAATTATCGTTAATGAAAAAGACGGGGATCTTAATCAATACGGCCCGAGGCGGGATTGTCAATGAACTGGAGCTCTTTCGTGCATTAAAAGAGGGAGAAATTTGGGCAGCGGGATTGGATGTTTTTGAGCAGGAGCCGATTTCACTAGATCATCCACTGTTAACCTTACAGAATGTCGTAACACTTCCACATATCGGAAGTGCGAGTATCAGAACACGAATGAAAATGGCTGATCTAGCAGCTGATAATCTGCTGTTAGCCCTTCAAAACCAAACACCGAAGTATGTTGTTGTATAAAGAAATGAGCCTGATTTTCTAATCAGGCTCATTTCTTTTAATCTGTTACCTTTTTTAGTTGTTTCTGGCGCTCTACTTTTTCAAATACAAATTGACATATAAAGTAAATAAGATAGGCAGTTATGCTAAAAATGAAAAGTGCGGTGATAGGCAGGATATAGACAATAAACGCACATAATCCAATCAGGAAAAGGTTTAAGAGTGTAATCGGAAAATAGATTAATGACAAAAAAAGAGAATTTTTCACCGTTTCTTTGAATGTCATTTCATAATGGACCATTGTCGGAAACAGAAAAACCGAAACGAACAGGAAAAAGAAACTAACGACAAAGACCATAGGCGGGATGATCTTTTGCATGAATCCCAAATTCAAGGAAATGGTATAGTCCATATATAAGAAGAAAGCGATAAACATCCAGAGAAGTCCGATTAGAAAGCTTGTCTTAAAATTAGACTTAAAGATTCGGAAAAACGGTTGAAATACACTTGTATCCTTATGAATAATCCATTGGCGAACCACACCGAACATGGCGGTAGTTGCAGGGAAAATCGTAATAATTGGAATGCAGCAAATCAGCCACAAGATATTCAACACAAATATATTTGAAATTGTTACGAGTATCGAATAAAACCTGCTTTCCATCATCCGCATAAGCCTCACTTGTTTTTTTGAAATTTTCAGTTTGTTTATATTAAAATAACATATTTAAGGGTTGTAAGAAAGTTAAAATTTAAATTTATGTCTATATTAATCTAACAAAAAATATAGACATTTATTGTAGGCGGCTTATAATGAAATTGTAACCATTATTTGTTAAGGGGGAGTTTTTTTAAAATAAATGCTTCTGTGGAAAACCTTACAAAACATATACTTTTGTATTGATACTAAGAAGTGCTCCATAGATCACTAAATGGATAGGATTGATGATGATGAAGAAAAGTGTACTTATGGTGAAAGACAAAGTACTGTTGTTGTGGAAAATTCCATCTATGCCGGTCCTATTTTTAATTAATTTAATATTTGGATTCAGCATGTCTTTTTTTGCCCCCTTTTCATCTCTTTTTGGAATCGATGAGGTGGGAATGAGCAATGTCGGGTTCGGTGTCTTTATGACGATTATGGCAATTGGCGGAGTCATCATAAGCAGTCATATTGCAAAATTATCGGATACCAAGATTAACCGAAGGAAAATTCTGTTGCTTACGTCGCTCACCGGGGTTATTGGCTATGCCCTTTTTGCCTTTTTAAGGGATTATTTATCATTATCGTTAACCGCTTTTCTTTTATTAGGAACGACAGCTGCAGCTGTGCCGCAATTATGGGCCTATGCCAGAGATGCTTTGAAAGCCGCCAATATACCAAGTGAAGAAACGCCGTTTATTATGAATGTCTTTCGAATGTTTTTTGCGCTATCGTGGACAGTGGGTCCGGCTTTAGGGGCATGGTTATTATTAATAGTTGGTTTTAAAGGACTGTTCTTATTTGTTGCTGCTGGCTATCTTCTTGTGTTTTTTATCGTTATTTTCTTACTAAAGGACGTTGAAAAGCAAACCGTTGCTTCAAAGGAATCCTTATCGGTGAAGAAATGGGTGATTAAGCCGCATATCTTTGCTAATCTAGCCGCGGCGCTATTACTTTCAGCCGCAAGTTCCATTCATATGTTAAACGTTCCCCAGTTTGTTACGAAGGTATTGCATGGGAATGAAATGGATGTTGGGGTCATTTTTAGTGTACCGCCGATTTTTGAAGTTCCGTTTATGATTGCCTTAGGGATGCTTGCAACGAAAATTGATAACGGAATATTGGTGAAGATAGGATTCTTTACAGCGTTCACGTACTTTCTATTGTTCAGCTTTGTTACCGAACCATGGCAAATCTACCCGCTTCAGATATTAAGTGCGGCACAGGTGTCAATCACTTCTGGTATCGCGATCTCTTATTTTCAGGATTTTATACCTGAAGCGCCTGGAACAGCGACAACCCTTTACATGAATACAACCCAAATCGGGCAGACAGTGGGGTATCTGTTGTTTGGTTTTGTTACAGCGTTTATTAACTATGATAATATGATCATTATTTATACCATATTGGCGTTAGTTGGTTTCGTGTTTATCGCTCTTTTTGGAAAAGAGAAACCTAATCTTTCACAAAATAAACCAAAGGTCCAGCAACTATAATCTTCTTTTTACAGGAGGGGGAAACCGGTTTCTCCTTCCTGCAAAACAATTATTTTTTAAAATAGTTCTCTTCTGTTGCCCATTAAGCCGTTTCCCTGTAACCTTACATTAATAGATAATTACTTTAATGGAAAATGAAGGGATTAACATGAGTTTAACGATTAAAGATATTGCGAAAATGGCAGGGGTTTCCCAGGCGACAGTTTCAAAGGTTATTAATAATTACGGCGGAATAAGTGAAAAAACGAAGAAGAAAATCATGGATATTATTAATGAGCAGGGTTATGAGCCAAATTTTTCAGCCAGGTCATTGGCTACGAAGAAGTCTAATCTTATCGGGTTGATTTATGCCGGAAAAATTAATGTAGATATGACACATCCCTTTTTTAATGAAGTGATTTCCTCTTTTAAAAAGAATATCGGACGATTAGGTTATGATATTCTTATGTTTTCTAATGAAAATTTCCTGCAGGATAATGGCAGTTATTTAGCCCGCTGTCGCCATTTTAATGTTGATGGTGTCCTCATTGTTGCCGGTGTCGATGTTGAGGAGGCAGTATACGAAGTAGCGGAACAGGGGATTCCCTGTATCGGAATTGACATTGAGTTACAAGGTCCTAAAGCGAGTTTTGTGACAACGAACAATCTTGCTTTGTCCCATAAGGTAGTGGAGCATTATTATTTACATTCGGTTAAAGAAATCGGGTTTATCGGCGGAAGGCCGAATTCAAGGATTGCAAACATAAGAGCGCAGGGCTTTTTTGAAGCGATGGATCAATTTGGTCTCGAGATTAAAGACGAATGGCTTGAATACGGTGATTTCCATGAGGAAAGCGGTTATCAAGCGATGAAGCGGTTGCTGGAAAGAAAGCCCCTTCCGAAAGGGATATTTGCTGCGTCCGATATGATGGCACTAGGCGCGTTAAAGGCGATTAAAGAAGCCGGGTTAAAAGTGCCGGATGACATTGAGATCATCGGTTGTGACGACATTGCTGCCTGCCGATACAGTGAACCACAGCTTTCAACGGTGAAACAGAATAAGGTAAAGTTAGGTCAGCTTTCTGCCTACATGTTAAATGATCTTATCAATGGGAAGACACAACTAAAGCCCGCCTATATTGATTCAGAATTGATTATAAGAGAATCGTGCAGGAGTAACACCGGGTATTAGTTTAGGCTTCTATATTTAAACAAATGGTCAGGTGGTTAGATAAACGCTTGACTGTTTTATTTGCATAATTTTTTTAAAAAGTATATACAAATAATTATAAAAACCTATATCATTAATAATGAAAACGATTTACTATTAAATAGGAGTCATCCTGCTTTTATAAAAACTTGAGGGGAGTATTGAAATTATGAAAAATTTCTCTTACCAAAATCCAACCAAATTAATTTTTGGGGAAGGACAATTAGAAGCATTACGGAATGAACTGCCAAAGTATGGTTCCAAACTGCTGCTTGTTTATGGGGGAGGGAGTATTAAACGCAATGGCCTCTATGATCAAGTATTGGCTATTTTAGAATCTCTTTCAATCGAAGTTTTTGAATTAAGCGGTGTGGAACCAAACCCGCGGTTATCGTCTGTACAAAAAGGTATAGATATTGCGAAACAAAATTCGGTTGATTTTATTTTAGCAGTCGGCGGCGGAAGTGTGTTGGATTGTGTGAAAGCGATTGCGGTCGGTGTAAAATATGACGGCGATGTTTGGGATATTATCTCTGGAAAAGCTAAGGGAGAGGAAGCACTAGCTTTCGGATCGGTTTTAACATTAGCTGCTACTGGGTCTGAGATGAATAATAACTCGGTTATCACCAATTGGGAAACACAGGAGAAGCTTGGCTGGAGCAGTCTTGTCTCTTATCCGAAGTTTTCAATTTTAGATCCTGTTTATACATATTCTGTTCCGAAGGATCAAACGGTTTATGGTATGGTTGATATCATGTCACATGTGTTTGAACAATATTTTCACCATGTTAAAAATACCCCTTTACAAGATCGATATTGCGAGTCATTGTTGAAGACTGTCATTGAAACGGCTCCTAAGCTAATTGAAAATCTAGAAGACTATGAACTTCGTGAAACGATTCTTTATGCCGGTACGATGGCGTTAAATAAGACGTTAGGAATGGGAACGCAGGGAGAATGGTCCTCACATGAAATCGAACATGCCGTTTCTGCTGTTTATGATATTCCTCATGGCGGCGGTTTAGCCATTCTGTTCCCAAATTGGATGAAGCATGTTTTGGATGAAAATGTAGGACGCTTTAAACAATTTGCGGTCCGTGTGTTTGATGTAGCAACAGAAGGTAAATCAGACCGTGAAGTAGCTATAGAGGGAATTGAAAGATTGCGGGCGTTTTGGACTTCGATTGGCGCACCATCCCGTTTAGTGGATTACGGAATCGATGATAAGAACCTAGAGCTAATGGCAGATAAAGCCTTAGCAAAAGGGAAGTTGGGTAATTTTAAAAATCTGACTAGGGAAGATATCCTAGCAATCTATCGAGCATCTTTATAATAGAAAAGAGGGAATTTAGCAGGGTTTATTAAGCTGCAGAAAATCGTTATCAAACGATGAAATATAACAGAAGCGGTCGTTCTGGTCTGCAACTTCCTGCCATTTCGCTAGGCTTATGGCATAGACTTCACCCAAGAAGAACTAACAAAAATAGAAGAAATCCTAAAAGCATAAAGAGGATAAATGTCCGCCTGGGGTAGACAGTGTCCATGAGCGGTGCCTGTCACCGACTGAAAAAGTGATTATCAAAAAAAGGAGTGTCCCTATGAGGCACTCCTCTTTGTACTTTAATTAATCACGATGGCTTGTTTGCCCATTTGTTCCCATGCCAGGATGAAGTTTTCTTTATCTACTTTTTGATTTTTGGTTCCGTAGGGGTTGTTGATGTAGATGTTTTCGGCATCATATCCAGTGATGACGACGCTGTGCATGTTATAAGTAATGTCTACTGGTCCTTCAGGGGTCTGCCAGGTCTGAAATTCTGATACGGGAGCAAAGGTGGAAGTGGTAATAATCCAGACCGGATTTCCACCAGCCACTTGTTTTAATAGCACCTCAAACGGCTGCCCCGTTAAATCCACCCCATCCGCATATTGTTGAGCCAATTGGAATAGAGGTTCATGATATACCCCTAACCCCGGGCCATCTTCCATATTCCCGACAAAACCTGTATTGGGATTCCCATATTGCCCGTTGCTGTATTGCATCGGTACTCGATTAACAGCATCCGCTAATTCATTTTTTGACACATCTATCCCTTTGAAGTTAAGAATCATGGCAAGGCTCGTTACCTCACAGCCATTATATAACCTTGGACTATTCATCTGATTTAATAAGGGGACATCGAGCAGGATCTCCTCCGGCATTTCCTCAACCTCCTGATTCACTATATACTCTGATTCTATTTTTTCATCAGGGCTTTCCACGGTTCCGCTCAATTCATTAAGGGAGAACGTATTTTCACTCTTTTTAGTATAAAAATAGCCGCTTATAAATAAACTGGCAATCAATGCCGCCAATATATGCTTAGATTTTTTTCTCATAGTAAATCCTCCATGTTTTTTTGCAGAAGGGAAATGGGTAAATTCGAATGTTAATACTAGAGTAAGGGTTAAATATGAACAAAATATTAACAGGTTTTAAAATAAATAGGACCGGCATATTCCTGACAAATTACGCTTTTACAATAGGCTATGCAGAAGGGACAACAAAAGGGTTTTTTTTTATAAAATTCAAAAAAGAAAGGAAGTAAAAAATGTAAATCGAGACTAGCTTACTAGTAGTAATAGTTGTTGCTGAAGCAGAGGTGGTTGCCGTTATTTTCCTATTGAAATTTTGGGTCCCTTCGAAGCATTGCGATATCAATAGAAAAGAGGTCTGATGTGGAATCAGACCTCTTTTTATTCTGTGATGATTTCAACGTGTATCGCGGTTGTTTGCATTGGGTAGGACTCATTTATTTTTCCATTCGTCCAAACGTTAACACTTTGCCCTGTTTCATAGGAACGGTCATTGTTTTCCGGCAGAGTGATCCAAATTAAACCTTTTTCCTCGTCCCTCACCAAAATTCGGTTATCTTCTACTTCGGTGATTTTTCCTGAAAAATCAACTTCACCTTTCACAGGGGTATTACACCCCATCAGAATAAAACTCACTATTAAAAATAAGGAAGTTAACTTTTTCATCGTTGGATTCCCCTTATTCCCCAAGGGTTTGTATCTGTTCGATGATGCTGGTGATATCCTGGACTGTTTGAACTAACTCTGTATTTTCTAAAATCGCAGGATCAAGCAGACCTTCTTTTAAGCTTGTTAAATACGTTTCAATGGCATTATTAAGAATGTTATTTTGTTCGACGATTTGCCCGTGCAAATCAGCAGCAATCTGGGGAGCCTGAAGATTATTAAAGCTTTCCATTTGTTGCTGCATGTCTTGAAGCAAAGCTTGAAGGTCTTCAGCAGCCTGAAGATCTTGTACCGCCTGCTGGGCCAGGGCAGGGACATCATTGGCGAATTCGTTGGCAGCTGTTAAATAATCAGTAGCTTCGTTAATATAAGTAAGAGTATCCTGTGCATCATTTAGGAAAGAGCAGCCGCCAAGAAACAGCAACAGACTAGAAAGAAGCACCATTAGGATTTTTTTCATACCAGCACCTCCGTTTTGTTTTTTGCAAATTCGATGACATATTTTCAATCTGCCTTGCCTCGTCCGGGTGAATCATGTGGGATGAATTTTCATCCCCATCTTAAATAACCCCTCTCTATAACAATAGTATAATAGGGGAATGGTAAATATGACAGTGTTGCCTTTCTGTTGTATATCATGTAGTACATGGTGACAGGCACCGCTCGTGGACAAATGGACGTTTTGTCCGTCTGGGGTGGACTGTTTGTTGTGAAATTTTGTTTGCAATGCAAATGTTAGGAAGGATTTTGGAGAACGGTGTCGAAATCTTCGAGTGTTATGGAATTAACCACTTTGAATAGGAGTGACTGCCATGGGTCGAAGACCGCGAGCTTGGTTTCAAGGGGCAAAGTATCATATTACGAGCAGAGGGAATGATCGATTAGCTATTTTTTTTGATGATGAAGACCGAATAAAGTATTTAACCCTCTTAGAGCAGACCAAGAAAAGCTTCCACTATCATCTTCATGCATTTTGCGTCATGTCGAATCATACCCACTTACAAGTAGAAACCACCGATACATCTCCAGCCATCATTATGAGCTATCTTAATACTCAATACGCTAAATACTTTAATAAAAAATACGGCAAAACCGGCCATGTATTTGAAAAACGATACAATGCCGAATTACTAGAATCCCTCGATTACGAATTCGATTGCAGCCGATACATACACCGTAACCCGTTAAAAGCCGGGATTTGCGATCAACTCGAAGATTATCCCTGGAGCAGTTATCATGCTTGTGTTAACGGCGAAGCCTCAAAACTTGTGGAAACCAAATACTTGCTGTCTTACTTTCCTAATCCTGCTTCACAACATTACGAAAGATTTGTTCAATCACCTTTATTGGACCTTTTTCTAACTGAAGTAGGGAAGGTCGTGCTACTGCCGCGACAAAAGGAGGGATATGTATGTGTGCCAAAGTAACTAGCATTGGATTAAAAGGAATGGAAGGTTACCGAGTTCATGTTGAGGTCAAATCTTTTATCGGAAATGACTCCATTCGTATTGTTGGGCTGCCGGATGCTGCGGTAAAGGAGTCAAAGGAAAGAATGGCTGCTGCTTTAAGTTCTTTAAATTATTCCATACATGGACAAAGAATCATTATCAATCTCTCACCGTCTGAACTAAAGAAGAGCGGTCCTATGTTTGACCTCCCGATGGCGATAGGAATTCTATTAACGTTAGATTTAATTCAAGTAAAGATTCCAGAGAACATCTGTTTAATTGGGGCACTTTCACTGGATGAATGATCCTCCCGGTGGAAGGTATGTTACCAGTTGTTCAGGCTGCGAAAAAATTGGGTATGAAACAACTGTACATGCCTTTTGATCCACGGCTGCCAACTTTAGATTTTGAGGATCTGGAAATTGTTTATGTTTCTACATTGACTGACGTAATTAATAGTTTAGAAGGCACAGGTATTCCAATTATTTTTCCAAAAACAGAAAAACAAGTTTTTGAAATTGAGAACATTATAGACTTTCAACAAGTAGTCGGTCACAAGTTTAGCAAAAGAGCCTTAGAGATAGCTGCTGCAGGGGGGCATCATGTTTTACTGACAGGGCCGCCGGGATGTGGGAAAAGCATGCTGGCAGAAAGTTTTCCTTCCATCCTTCCCCCATTGTCTGTGGAGGCCCAGCTAGAAGTAACTAGTTTATATCAACTAAGTGGGGTTACTTATAAGCGGACAAATTTTGCCCCTTTTCGAAACCCACATCATTCTGCATCAAGTGTATCCATTGTTGGTGGTGGAACCTACCCGAAGCCAGGTGAAATTTCATTGGCCCACCGTGGTATTCTATTCCTTGATGAGCTAGCGGAGTTCCCCAAAAAAACATTAGATATGCTAAGGCAGCCATTTGAGAATGGAAAAATAACCATTAGCCGTACTAATGCAACTCTATCTTACCCTGCATCGTTTATTTTAATTGCTGCAATGAATCCTTGTCCCTGTGGATATTCGGGATCTGCTACGCATTATTGCACTTGCACACCTAGACAAATCTTAAACTATCAAAATAAAATATCCGGCCCACTCCGAGATCGATTTGACATTCATTTATCAGTAAAACCTGTAAATTTAAAAAATGAAAACATCGAGGAAGGAGAAAAATCAGCAGGAATCCAAAAAAGGGTAGAAAGAGCCCGCTATGTGCAATATGAGCGTTTTGGTAAAGAAATATGTAATAGTAGAGCTAGTTATGAGGTATTACAAAAGACAAGTCCTCTAACATATGAGCAACAACAGACTCTCCAAGAAGTCACCATCAACAATAATTGGAGCAATCTGACACAAATTAAAATCATCCGATTAGCCCGAACCATATCCGACCTTGACGGAAGTATCCCAATTACAAACCAAAGTATTACAGAGGCTATAAAACTTCGGGGACGGTGACAGGAACGGTGACAGGCACCGCTCGTGGACACTGTCCACCTCAGGCGGACAGTTGAAAATATAAAAAAAGTCACTGCCAGTTTATTTTCGGTAACAGCAGTGACTTTTCATCTAATTGGAAGCCAGGGTTTTGGTAAACCGTCCCAACTGAATTCCAGATTCGTAGGTGACGACTCGGTTTAGGAGGCTGGTCATTTTTTCAAGGTCAGTTGTTTTGTAATTGTCGATACAGGCGATTTGGAGCCAGTTTCTCCGCTTTAAGTATTCACTTTCAAAATGGAGCTGATAGCCGTGATACGAAAGAATCTCGCCTATTATGACTGAACTAACCTTGTCAGGCAGTTCAATTGTTATAATGACCGGTGAGCTTTTCCCTGCACTCACCAGTTTAAATCCATATCCCTTTAATGTTTCCTGCAACATTTTGTGGGTGTTTGCGATTTTTTGATAGGTTTCCTCCGAAATATCCTCCATTGCTGCCACCAGTGCCTCTAAAAGATTAGAAGACTGGGAAAATGGAATGCTTTCCTTGCACATATAGGTTCCCAAGTCTAGGTAGATTGGAAGTTTAGCTGAAGGTTGAACCTCATGATGATGGAAGACGAAGGACAATCCTGTTAAAGCACGGATTGCTTTACCGCTTACCCCGGTTGCGAGAAATACCCCGTCTAAATCCACCTCAACCGCTCCAAGTGAACTGATACAGTCGAGGCAAAGCTTAAGCTGATGCTTTCTCGCCAATTCCTTCAGCATGTTGATGTCACACAGCATACCGGAAGAGGTTTCGCTGTGAACAGCCCAAATCCAGCTAGTTTCACTGGAGATTCTTGATTCCATTTCCTCTTTTAAAATAGGTTGTCCCCATTCTTTTTCGATTGTATCAAAGCTTAATCCAAAACGTCTCGCTTGTTCAATTAAACGGAAACCGAATTCTCCGTTTGCTAAAATTAATCCACGACCTGGTTCTAATGAAAGCTGCCCCGCGACTACATCGTTTGCAAGGGTCCCAGAACCAACAAACAGATGAACATACTTACAGTTTACCAAGCTGCAAAGCTTCGATTTTGTTAGGTCAAGCAATTCTTTATACGTTTCACACCGATGTGAATACGGTGTGCTACCTAAACGGTCCATTACTTTCTTGGAAACTTGAACAGGACCCGGCAAAAAGGATATCTCTAGCGGAAGAAGTCTTCCCGCGACTGACTTATCAAAGGTATCCTTCGTTAAATACATCGGTTGGAACAGTGCCTCTCCTGTACCAGTCAGCTGGGCAAACGGCTGAAAGCCCATTTGTCCATATAGCTTCAACTGCCGGGTGGTCCCGGAAATGAAGGCAATATCATAACCCTTTTTTAAGCAGTATTTGATTAAAAATTGAACTAACCCGAGAAACACTCGTCCATTTCGATACTCTTTTTTGACGGCGAGTAATCTCACTTCACAGGGTTGCTTCACTTCGAAATCTAAAGATCCTTCTACAGAGCCGATTTTACGGTCGAGTGAAAAAGGGCGGTTATCACGAATTGCAATCATTCCAACAACCTCGTAATCTTTTAAACAGATAATATATGTATTTTCATTATGAAATTGATCAACTAAAATACCTTGCTCATTCTTTTCATGCTGTGGAATTTCCTCTGAAAAGGTTTGATAGTTTAAACGAAGAATTTGCTCAATTTCCTCATCAGAGCTGGCAATTTTGAAAAAATATTCGTGCTTATCCATTCGGCTTCAGCCTTTCTTTGAGATTTTCTAAGTGGGCAAGGTAAAGCATGACGATGATGACAATTTCTAAGATGAGTTGAATCCAATCCATATGCTTAAAAAATAATACTGCCGGTATAAAAAGAAATGCCCCTAATCCTGCCAGCGTAAAGCTTTTAAGAAAAGGATAAAGGATCGCAAACGCAAGAATGATGACAGGGACAACAATCGGGTCGAAGGCAATCATCCCTCCAATGAAGGTTGAAATACCTTTTCCGCCTTGAAACTTTAAAGTAATCGGCTTTAGATGTCCCAAAATCGCTAATGCTAATCCTATTAGTTGTATCGGTTCAGAGAATTCAAAGTACCGGGCAGCGAAAATGACAAGAGCCCCTTTTAAGGCGTCCCCAAGGAAAATCAGCACGAAGGCCGTTTTCCCATACAATCGCCCCGCATTTCGGGCACCGACATTCCCGGTCCCTTGACGGCGGATATCATTTCGGTATAGTCCTTTAGAGACAAGAAAACCGAACATAATACTCCCAATGAAATAAGAAAAAATAAAATAAAGCCAAATCATAGAATCACAACCTTATAAGGTTCTGTTATTTTAAATATGCATTTATTTCCATTATAACGTGAAAATTTCTTGATGGACACATCGATTTAAAATCCAATACCCTTGTAAATCAAAAAAATAGCTAACAATAAAAGAAATTGGGATTGAAAAAAAGAACCCATTCGGAAAAACGTAAATTCATCAAAAACCACGCCACCGAACAGGCACAAACATTGAAATATTGAGTTGAATAAAAATGCATAAAATATGCAAAAAGTGAATAAACGGTGACAGGCACCTAGTTGTCGCTGTCTTTGTTTTCGGTGTAGGTGTCTTGGTCGTAGCGGCTGACTACTCGGTTGGGGAATATAAGAAATGCGACTATTATTGCCAGGGTACCGTAGAATACTTGGGCGGTAAAGATGAGATAGATTCCATAAAGGAAAACGAGGGAACCAACTATGCGTAGAAATGTCCTCAGATGCATCGCCTCCCGTTAAAAATGTCAATCTTATTAATAGATATTAATTCCTACATTCATTTATACATTTAATTAATCCGAACAAGATAGGAATGAATTTTTATAATTTTTAAAAAACGAGCTTGATTTTTATTCCATGGCAGTGATATTATCAAAACATAAAGAAAATCTAAACGTTTACATTACATAATTTGGAAAACAATCACTGAAATCTAGTAAAATACTTATTTTTTTATAAGAAAATGTAAACGTTTAGATTTATCAGGAGCTAAACATATGGAATATAAACCAACAATAGAAGATGTAGCAAAACTTGCGAATGTTTCAATAGCTACTGTATCCAGGGTTATTAATAACCAAGGAGGCGTAAGGAAGTCCACAGAGGATCGGATTGTAAACGCTATTAATGAGCTTGGTTATATCCGCAGTGCAGTTGCGAGGAGCATGAAGCGAAAAGAAACAAATACAATTGGCATTATCGTACCTGATATTACCAATCCTTTTTTTCCACATGTTGTCGCGGGTATTGAACAGAAGGCACGGGAAAAAGGATATTACACGATTCTAAGCAGCACGAATGAATCTCCTATAGTCGAAGAAGAAATCGTAAAAATCTTCATTGAACGCGGTGTCGATGGCGTTATTATTACAACAGCAAATGAAACTGGAAACCATATCAAGCTGCTTCAAGATCAAGGGATTCCTATCGTAGCTGTTGACCGGGCGATTAAAAATTTTGAAGTCGACACAGTTTTGGTGGATAACGTGAATGGAGCCTATCAGGCTGTTAGGCAATTGATCCTCCAGGGGCATGAACGAATTTCGATTATATGCGGTCCCCAGAATACAACACCAGGGTATGAGCGTTATTTAGGTTATAAAAAAGCATTAGAGGAGTATAATATCCCGCTTGATCCGAGTTTAGTATTT
Organism: Neobacillus sp. Marseille-Q6967; assembly: GCF_946151075.1. Taxonomy (GTDB): domain Bacteria; phylum Bacillota; class Bacilli; order Bacillales; family Cytobacillaceae; genus Neobacillus. The sequence goes on from NZ_CAMGZB010000001.1 coordinate 1,910,184, forward strand.
CAGGGTGATTTTATGGAGCACAGTGGTTATAAAGGGGCCTTACACCTGTTTCATTCTGAAAAAAGGCCAACTGCAATCTTCTCCTCGAATAACCAGATGACCATTGGCTGTGTGAGAGCATTAATCGAACTGGATTGGAAATTGGGAGAGGAAGTTTCTTTTATAGGTTTTGACGATGTGGAAATTGCCACATTTATTAAGCCGAAACTTTCGGTTGTATCGAGGCCCATGAGCACTATTGGTGAAATTGCCTTTCAATTGGTGCATGAACGGATTCATTTTAAAGAAAATCTTCCTAAGCGTGAGTATTTACTAACACCTGAATTGAAAGTTAGAGAATCATGCCATACGGTCAACCAAAAAATCTAAACGTTTACATTTTAAAAACAGGGGGAAACGCTCATGAAAAAAGGCGGTATTTTAAATCCAAAAATCAATCAACTGATCTCTGAAACAGGTCATACTGACTATATTGTTGTAACTGATGCCGGTTTGCCGATACCTGAAAATGTTACGCACCGTATTGATTTAGCATTAAAAGAAGGAGTGCCAACGTTCCTTGAAACGTTAGATACCGTATTAACAGAGCTTGAGGTTGAGAAGGTTATTTTAGCAGAAGAAGTAAAAACGATCAGCCCGGAAATGCATGACCAGATTGTCAGCCGGTTCCCCAATATTCTGCTTGAGTATGTACCGCATGTGGAATTTAAGCAAGAAACGAAAAAAGCCAGAGGGTTAATTCGAACAGGTGAGTTTACAGGATATGCGAATGTTATTTTAATTGCGGGTGTTGTTTACTAAATATTTAACCTCATACAAAGGGGGGACGCCAAAGTGAGTACAGCATTGCTGGAAATGAAAGAGATATCAAAGGACTTTCCCGGTGTAAAGGCTCTTGACCATGTTTCAATTCAAGTAAGAGAGTCAGAGATACTTGCCCTATTGGGTGAGAATGGAGCAGGGAAATCAACACTAATGAAGGTATTAGCAGGTGTTCATCAGCCAAGCAACGGTAGTATTTACATAAATGGACAGCCTGTTTCTATAGAGGGGCCGAAGCACTCACAAAAATTAGGAATAAGTATCATCTATCAAGAATTTAACCTCATTCCGCATATGAGTGTGGCCGAAAATATTTTTATCGGGCGGGAGCCGCGAAAAACAAAGGGTATCCTAGACCGGAAGAAATTAAAGGATGAAACAAGAAAATGGCTGGACCGTGTTGGGTTAACACGGGTTTCACCAGACGTACTTATCTCCGGTTTATCAGTGGCCGAGCAGCAGCTTGTCGAAATTGCCAAAGCGTTATCATTTAACTCAAAAATTATAATCATGGATGAGCCAACGGCTGCTTTAAACGATGAAGAGACCAATAAATTATTGGCAATCATGAACGAACTGAAACAACAGGGAATGGGTGTTATTTTTATTACCCACCGTCTGGAAGAAGTTCTGGCAGTTGCTGATTCTATCGCAGTTTTACGGGATGGCAAGTACATTGGAAGTGCTCTAGTAAAAGACGTGACGAAGGACGACATGGTTACGATGATGGTTGGACGCGAACTTACCGATCTTTTTCCCAAAAAAGGGCTGCCTTCTCAACAAATTTGCCTCGAAGTTAAAGATGTTTCGGTGCCAGGCACCATTGAAGATATTAATTTTACTGTAAATAAAGGGGAAATCCTTGGGATTGCCGGGTTAATGGGATCTGGAAGGACGGAACTTTCAAAGGCGATTTTTGGTATGTATCCGAATATGACGGGGACGGTTAAGGTAGATTCCAAGCTTGTAAAGGGACCTAGGGGTGCAATAGATGCCGGTATTGCCTTAGTAACAGATGACCGAAAACAGGAAGGACTTGTTCTTGGCCTATCTGTCTATGAAAATATATTGCTGCCAACCTACCGGAAAATTTCCCGCTTCGGAATTCTCCAGCGTCGGAAAAAAGATGAGATTGTAAACCGCTGGGTTCATGATTTAAAAATAAAGGTCCATGATCCGAATGTTGAGGTTAGAACATTAAGTGGTGGAAATCAGCAGAAAGTAGTTCTTGGAAAATGGCTGCAAATGAATCCTAAAGTTCTGATACTTAATGAACCAACAAGGGGTATTGATGTTGGTGCAAAAGCTGAAATCTATCAAATTATGAAAAGGCTTACCGAAGACGGAATCTCGATTATCATGATTTCATCTGAAATGCCGGAATTACTTGGCTTGAGTAACCGGATTCTGGTAATGAATGAAGGACGGATTACGGCAGAACTGAGTCAACATGAGGCAACACAGGAAAAAATCTTTTATTACGCATCAGGAGGTGTGATGAATGCCTAGTACAACACCTGTTCCGAAGCAGGAAGAGAAGACGGGGGTCAACTGGCTGACACTCATTGAAAAATATCGAGTGTTACTAATATTTATCGCTTTATGTGTGGTCGCAGGTTTCCTATCCGATGTTTTCTTTACACTTAGTAACGTAATGAACGTACTCCGTCAGGTTTCCATCATTGCGATTATTGCCAGCGGGATGACGCTTGTTATTTTACTAGCAGGAATTGATCTCTCTGTCGGTGCAGTTATGGCTTTTTCCGGTGCCATTCTGGCAGGAGCGTTAACAGCCGGATGGCCATTATGGATCGCATTATTGACAGCGCTTGCAGTGGGCTTGTTATTCGGGATCTTTAATGGGTTTTTCGTGGCGCGATTTGGAATTCCATCTTTTATCGTAACGTTGGCAGTCATGGTTATCGCACGCGGAATGACGCTTGTATATACAAAAGGCTATCCACTTGTAGTCAGTCACGAAGGCTACCGTTTTATCGGAAGTGGAAGAATTTTCGGTATTCCTGTTCCAATCATCATCATGTTTGTCATTTTTGGATTTATGTATTGGATGTTAAAATACACTAGCTTTGGCCGTTATATTTTTGCCATTGGCGGAAACGAAGAAACTGCTATTCTATCAGGAATCAATGTGAGAGCGGTTAAAATAGCAGTTTTCGGAATTGCAGGGTTGCTTTCAGCCTTATCCGCCATTATTTATACCTCCAGATTAATGTCAGCGCAGCCAACAGCGGGTAATGGAATTGAGTTAGATGCTATCGCAGCAGTTATTATTGGCGGGACGAGTTTAGCAGGAGGGAAAGGAACAGTTACTGGAACATTAATCGGAGCGTTGATTATGGGAGTCCTTGATAATGTGTTGAATTTGATGAACGTATCTCCTTTCTATCAAAGTATTGCTAAAGGTCTTGTCATTTTAGTTGCTGTTTTAGTAGATAGTAAGTTTTCTAAAATCAAAAAATAATTATTGGGGGTATTTAAATGAAAAAGCTTATTTCTTTATTGGCCATGCTCACGATTATCATTGGACTAGTAGGCTGTAGTATGGATGAACCTTCTAGCACAACCTCAGGTTCTAAGGCTGAGGACGACGGTAAGTTAAAAGTTGGCTTATCCATGAACACGTTCAACAATCCTTTCTTCGTGGCTGTTAAAGAAGGAGCAGAAGCACAGGCAAAAGAAGAGAATATTGACCTTGTGGTGACCGATGCACAAAACGATCCTGGGAAACAATTATCTGACGTTGAGAACCTTCTTCAGCAAAATATTGACATCTTAATTATCGACCCAACTGACAGTGATGCAATCGTTGAAGCGGTTAAAAAAGCAAACGATGCAAAAATTCCTGTTTTTACAATTGACCGTGCTTCTAATGGCGGTGAAGTAATTACTCATATCGGATTTGATGCACTTAAATCTGGAAAAATCGCAGGCGACTATTTAATAGAGGCATTAGGCGGTAAAGGTAAAATTGTTGAGATTCAAGGGATCCTTGGAACGAACGTTGGTCAGGATCGCAGTAAAGGATTTAATGAAGTTATCAAAGCGACTTCTGGATTTGAAATTGTTGCACAGCAAGCGGCTAACTTTGACCGCGGTGAAGCCATGAAGGTAATGGAAGATATTCTTCAAGCAAATCCAGAAATAGATGGCGTTTACGCAGCAAACGATGAAATGGCTCTCGGTGCATTAGCAGCTATTGAAGCAGCAGGCCGTTTAGATGAAATCACACTTATTGGCTGTGATGCAATTGATCCATCTATTGAAGCTATTAAAGCTGGTAAATTGGAAGCGACTATTGCTGAACCACCTGTTTTCCTAGGGAAGGAAGCAATTTTGACTGCAATAAAAATCTCTAAAGGTGAATCAGTTGAAAAAGAAGTGATTCTAGATTCTACACTTGTTACAAAAGATAATGTAGAAACTGTTAAAACAAAATAATATAAGGCCAGCAGATAAAGTAAAAACGCACTCGTTTGCGTTTTTACTTTTATCCGCTAAAAATAGGAAAAGGCGGGAAAGAGCTATGTCAAAAATAGTGGTAGTGGGAAGCTATGTTGTCGATTTAATGAGCAGGACCCCCCATCTTCCGAAACCAGGAGAAACCGTTCTGGGCGGACCGTTTCAAATGGGTCCCGGAGGTAAAGGGGGAAATCAGGCAACAGCGGCTGCACGCTGTGGATCTGAAGTTACCTTTGTAACGAAATTGGGGGAGGATGTTTTTGGCAGAGAAGCGCTAAGGCATTTTGAAAGGGAAAGCATCAATACAAAATACATAAAAGTTGACAAGAAACTGGCAACAGGTGCTGCTCTGATTACGGTGGATGACCAGGGCGAAAACAGCATTGTTGTTGCATTAGGTGCTTGCGGTACCATTATCGAAGAAGAAGTGTTAGAAGCAGAAGAACAGGTGAAGGAAGCAGACGTTGTTTTACTTCAATTAGAAACAAGTATTGACGCCGTCGTAATCACTGTAGAGCTGGCAGCAAAGCACGGTGTCCCTGTTATTTTAAATCCAGCACCATACCAGGCGTTTCCGAGAGAGATTCTTCATAACGTTTCCTATATAACGCCAAATGAAACGGAAGCCTACGAACTCACAGGTGTCAAAGTGAAGGATCAAGCGTCCGCATTTACAGCCGCAAAGAAGCTTTATGAAATGGGCGTGGGCACCGTCATTATTACAATGGGTAAACAGGGAGCCTATGTTTACACCGGGGGAGAACAAGGAAAGCTTGTTTCAGGCTTTAAAGTCGATGCTGTTGATACAACCGGAGCTGGTGACGCTTTTAACGGCGGGTTTGCCCACGCACTCAGCATCGGCCGAACCATCGACCAAGCCATCCACTTCGCCAACGCCGTAGCAGCCTTATCCGTAACCAAAATCGGCACAGCACCGGCCATGCCGTACAAACACGAAGTAGAAGCATTCCTACAGAACAGTGGTGCCGTAAAATAAACAGAGGGATGTGGAGTGAACCCACATCCCTTTATGGTGCCTGTCACCATTTATGCATTTTAACTCGTTTATACACCCGATTATTCATCGTCTTTTTTCTGTTGCTTTTTTTGCTGTTCTTGGAGGGCAAGGAGGATGTCTTGGACGTCGATTTTGCCATCGTTGTTAAGGTCAGGGATGGTATTTTCTGGCGCAGGAGGCGGCGGAGTTGGAGCAGCTGTGACTGCTTGAGAACGTTGTTTTGGTTTCACCGCAAAGGTGAAAATTAGTAAAATAATCACCAGTAATCCGGCTACACCATCTGCAATATAGAAAATGGTTTTATATTCTGACCAAAGTGTCTTGCTTTCGCCTGCTTTTTCTTCTGAATTCGCGATAAACTTCTTAATTTCGGAATGGTTCGGATAAATTCTTTGAACAGCTTCAAATTTTTCCAAGGCGTTCTTATAATAGCCGCCCCAATATAATTCTAAGCCTTCCTTATATAGTCTGTCAGTGTCACTTGCAGTATTTTTTGCTCCAGCTTGGTTGACGAATTCTTTTACCGTGTTGACTGGTACGGCAAAGTTGAATCCTTGGACTTCTTGACCATTAACAGTATCTCCTCTAAACGTTAGTAAACCAATGATTTCTCCTTCTTCATTGATGACCGGCCCGCCGCTGTTGCCATGTGTTGCCGCAGCATTAATTTGGATCACTGGGCTGCCTTGTTCCGTTTTCTTGTCAATGGCGGAAATTTGTCCCGCATTCATAGAAGAAACGAGAGATGAATCTGGAGATAACAGATCAGAATCCGCAGCAGCCGGATAGCCGCTGACCCAAATATTATCTTGGTTTTGGATATCATCAGAATCTCCGAGTTTTAATGTAGGAAGGTTCTTACCTTCAATTTTAAGTACCGCTACATCCTTTCCTTCATTGACGGGAGCACCATAACTTTTTACCTCACCATCGAGAATATCTCCCCCAGGTAAAACCACTTTTATTACCCTTTCTATTCCCGTGTATTGTGTATAGGTCAACATATACTGGTAGGCAGTTTCAAAATCGACTAGAAAATAGTCTGCGATGATAGTTACAAGCTGTTCAAAGGCGGCGTTTGCGACTGCCTCGTCATCTAATTGAGTGGTCTCCACTACATGGGCATTGGTAACAATATAGCCGTCAGAACTAATAATGGCTCCTGACCCGGAACCACCAATGACCGATTGGTAATCAAGCTGTGCTAAGATTGCCTCGACCTCTGGATCATTCGGGTTATTAAACTGCCAGCCAACCACTGCGTAATCAACAATTCGGACTACCGCCGGCTTTGTATACTCAGCTAACTTCTGAGCTTGAGAAATTTTAGAAGTATCCGGTTTAATCCCCATAAGGAAGAAGGAAGTAACAATCACACCAATAAGTATCAAACTTAGAGGCACAGTCAATAAGGCCCTCTTCAACAATACAATTCCCCCTCAAGGAACAGATTTCAAATTCTATGCAATATATTCCACCCATACATCAAAATGAAATTGTCCGTGAAAATTTTGGTGCCTGTCACCGCTCGTGGACACTGTCCGCACTACACGGACAGTCTGCGGAACAAGTCAAAATAAAAAGCCAGCTTGTTAAGCTGACTTTTTGGCGATTTGTATTTTATTTAGATAAAGAGTAATAGGCTAAGTGCCATGACGGCCATTCCGGCAATGAGGCCGTAAATGGATAAGTGGGTTTCGTCGTATCTTTTGGCAGCAGGCAGCAGTTCATCTAATGAGATAAATACCATGATCCCTGCTACTGCTGCAAAAATGACTCCAAACATAACATCATTTAGGAACGGCATTAAGAAAAGATAAGCTACGAGCGCGCCAACCGGCTCGGATAATCCAGAAAGGAAGGATAGTTTAAACGCTTTTTTCTTATCCCCCGTCGCAAAATAGACTGGTACTGAAACTGCAATACCCTCTGGAATGTTATGGATGGCGATTGCAACTGCTATGGCTATCCCGAGTGCAGGGTCCTGCAGGGCAGATGTAAAGGTTGCAATCCCTTCAGGGAAGTTGTGAATTCCGATGGCAAGTGCAGTAAACGTACCCATTTTTAAAAGGTCAGGCTTATGGCCATCGCTGCCCGCACCTCCGCCTGGTTGGTTCATATCTTCCACTGTTTTCAATTCATGAGGATTGGATTGTTTTGGAATAAATTTGTCAATCATAGCAATGAGGATCATCCCTCCAAAAAATCCTCCAACGGTCAGCCAGTTTCCGGGAACTACACCTAAGGCATCAACTAGAGCAACCTTTGCCTTTACAAAAATTTCAATCATAGAAACATAAATCATGACACCAGCGGAAAAACCAAGTGTAACGGATAAAAATTTTGTATTTGTATGTGAGGTAAAGAATGCTAAAAGACTTCCAATTCCTGTTGCCAAGCCGGCGAATAAAGTCAGCCCAAACGCTAATAGCAGATTTTCCGTCATTGTCTTTTCTCCTTTTCTTGAAGTATATTCATCCCTACGAGAGCTTTAGAAATATTTTGAATAATATTATATATGCGTCAATCCAGAAATGTTTCCTTTGAGAAACATTTTACACCTAATGAAACAAAAAATCAGCAAAAAGTTCCTAAATAAATAGAAAAGACGGGAAATTCCTTGAAATTCAAAGATTCCCGCCCTTTTTATTTTTCAATATTAATAATAACCTGGCCCATAACCACCGTAACCGCCGTAACCACCTGCACCTGGTCCATATATTCCATACCCAGAACCATAACCTCCAGGGAAGCCATATCCGTTGCCGGATCCTGGTCCAAATCCATAACTAGGAGCATATCCAGGACCATATCCGCCTAAATTAGAGCCTAAATAACCTAAGCCAAGGCCGAGCAATCCAGCACCAAGTGAACCAAAATCAAAACCACTTCCGCCGTGGTGTCCACCGCCATGATGTCCGCCGCCATGATGTCCGCCGCCATGATGTCCGCCGCCATGATGTCCGCCGCCATGATGTCCGCCGCCATGATGTCCGCCGCCATGATGTCCGCCGCCATGATGCCCGCCGCCATGATGCCCGCCGCCATGGTGTCCGCCGCCAAACTGTCCCCCAAATCGATAATCGACAGGCATATTCATTGGTTGAAACATTCGTTCATCCGCTCCTCTTTCTATAAAATTTAAATTGGTACACTCCTATCCTATGTACGAATGGATAATCCTCTTGGGCTGTAATCTATATAACAAGTATCCGCTAAAAAGGCGGTAACTGTCCGTCTGGGATGTACAGTGTCCACGAGCGGTGCCTGTCACCCAAATACGTCTCAGGTCCTAGTTTTCTTTAAGTTCGTGGTCTATAGGCAGGAGGATTTTGTTGGTGTATTGTTGAAGTAGTGGGAGATGTGTTTGAATGAAACTTTTTTTGTTAATAGTTCGTATATATAGTTAGGATTTTTTAGTCAGGAGTCGATGATGATGAACCGATTTTTAACGTTTGTTGTTCAGACGTTGGTGTCTGTTCCTACAGCAGTGTCGTTTTGGCTTGTCAGCTATCTTGCCTTCGATCAAACCTTTTGGATGGCATCTGCTATAGCTTTGGGAGGGGGAGCGGCTGCTTCCTTGATTACTTCTAGCAGGATGACAAGCAGTTTCTTAAAGAAACACCATCTAAGCCGAAAAGAATACCGTTATATAACAAAGAATTTAAATGAAGCAAAGCGTAAAATTAACCGCCTTAATAAGGCATTATTTACGATAAGAGATATCTCGACCATGAAACAGAGGCTGGATGTACTTCGGATCACAAGAAAAATCTACACCTTAACGAAAACGGAGCCGAAACGTTTTTATAAGGCAGAAAAGTTCTATTTTTCCCACCTCGATTCAGTGGTCGAATTAACTGAGAATTACCGTTTCTTATCGTTACAGCCAAAGAAAAATCACGAAATCGATCTATCCTTATATGAGACAAGACAAACATTAACCGATTTAACGAAGGTTCTGGAAGAAGATTTATATTATGTCATCTCCGACGATATCGATCATTTGAATTTTGAAATTGATGTCGCAAAGCACTCAATCAAGAAACATATTGATTCTAAATTCGATGACGAAAGCAGGAGGCTAAAATGAGCGAAAATAAATCACCACAGCCACAACCGCAATTAAATAAAAGTAATAACTTATTAGATGATATCCTTGCTAATCCATTTGGGGACAGCCAAACTCCAACACCACAGCCGGCTGCAGCACAACTAGAGGAATCAAAACCGGTCAAATTGATTGACGTCATTCCCGAAGAAAACCGAGTCAAGGCTTATCAGCTTGCAGCACAGATTGATCCTCGCAACCACCAGGCGATGATCACTTACGGCACACAGGCACAGGGAAAACTACTGACCTTTTCTCATACCATGCTTGAGCATGTCCAAAAACAGGATATTGGCGAGGTTGGGGAAATTATCAGTGATCTCATGAAAAAGCTCGACGAGGTAAATCCGGATGAATTAAAGAGTGGCAAAACATCCTTTTTCGCACGGATGTTTGGAAAAATCTCGAGCTCTGTTCAAGAGGTATTGTCTAAATACCAGAAAACAGGAGCACAGATTGACCGCATTAGTGTAAAATTGGACCGAAGCAAAAATGTTCTTCTATCCGATATTAAATTGTTAGAACAGCTCTATGAAACCAATAAAGACTATTTTCATGCGTTGAATGTTTATATTGCCGCGGGCGAAATTAAACTTGAAGAGCTTCATGAAAAAATCATTCCTGCCATGAAAAAGGAAGCGGAAGCGACAAATGACCAAATGAAATTCCAAGAGGTCAATGATATGATCCAATTTGCTGACCGTTTAGATAAACGCTTGTACGATTTGAAGCTAAGCCGGGAGATAACGATTCAAAGTGCACCGCAAATCCGTCTTATTCAAAATACAAACCAGGCACTCGTGGAAAAAATTCAATCTTCTATTATGACAGCAATCCCATTATGGAAAAACCAAGTAGCCATTGCATTAACATTAATCCGCCAGCGTCATGCAGTAGAGGCACAGAAAAAAGTTTCACAAACAACAAATGAACTGCTTCTTAAAAACGCTGAAATGTTAAAAACTAACACAATCGAAACAGCAAAGGAAAATGAGCGAGGCCTCGTTGATATTGAGACACTTAAGAAAACACAGGAAAACTTAATTACCACGTTAGAAGAAACGATGAGGATACAAGAAGAAGGCCGAAACAAGCGGCGAATCGCGGAGCAGGAGCTAGCTTCGATGGAAAATGATTTAAGAGTAAAATTATTGGAGATAAAAGGGAATTAAGGGAGGACAGACCTATATCCAAAAGGCTTCATTAGGCCCTTTGACACTTTTCTATTATATAACAACGGCATATATTTTAAATAGACACATAAATCGTACGAAACGGCAAAACTATTGAAAAATGGTGACGCAAAGCTACAGGGGCTAATGTCTACGACGATGCCAGCCAGTTACCGAACACGACTCCTGCGATTTATGTAAACCATTTTGAGGAGGGTTTCATGTGTTGTTAAAAAATATGTTTTTACGAGGAAAGTATTATTACCATCTCTTCCAGCACCGTCACAATGAATTAATGCAAAACGATTGTTTAAACGATGAACTGAAGACGGAGCTAAAGGTCAAATCTTTGTATCATAACAGTAAAGCTCTTGAATTATGCTCAAAATTATAAACAAAAGCCTAGGAGCCCATCCTAGGCTTTTCTTATGTATTTGGCTTTAGTCTACTCTTCTATTTAAAATCAAATTTCTGAACAAAATTACAATTTGAACAGGCTCTTCCTAGTAATTCCTTCGTTTTAGCATCCTCGTAATAGATTTCCTCGTAATGGCAAACGGGGCATTCAATAATATGAAAGATTTCACGTTCTCCTAAGATTGCATCCAATAATATATCAAAATACATTCAGTCCACCCCAAATCTAGCATTTTTCTTATACGATAGCAAAAAATAATTGTGAGAAAAGAAGAACCATGTCAGTCTTAATAAAAATGTTTTCGACATCCTGCATCCGTTTGGTAACATGGAGTCAAATTAGAAATAACCAAGAGGAGTGAAACTTAATGCTTATTGAATATATTGCAACCACCAGTGAGGATGTCATCACCATTGAACAATCAGGGGCAGATCGGATTGAACTCGTATCAGCTTTATCAGAGGGAGGGTTAACCCCAAGTTATGGGTTAATTGAAATGGCCATCAATAGTGTCCAAATACCAATCAATGTAATGGTAAGACCTCATGCGCAGTCGTTTTGTTATTCTGATAAAGAAATTGAAATAATGAAAAAGGATATCCAGATGATCCGTTCCCTCGGAGCGAACGGAGTCGTATTCGGAGTGCTGAATCAGAAAAACGAGATTTGTTTCCAGCAGCTCGAAGACCTGTTAACAGAAACCGGGTCCATGGATGTTACGTTCCACCGAGCCATTGATAGTACCAATAACCTGCTTCAAGCTGCAGAAAAGCTGGATACATATAAAGAAATCACAACGATACTAACTTCAGGAGGATTTGGAGATTGGAAGACAAGAATAGAAACACTTAAAGCAATGAAAGAGAGGTGCAAACAGACCAATCTTCTTATCGGCAGCGGGCTTACAAAGGATAATATCCTTGATGTGCATCTTCAGGTGGCTGCCAATTGTTATCATTTTGGGACAGCGATTCGGGAAGACCAAAGCGTTTTAAAAAGTGTTTCTTTAGAAAAAGCTGTTGAAATCATAAATATATTAAAATAATTGGACATATTAAATGTAGGTAACTTTTAAATGGGAGGAACCAACCACAATGAATAATGAGAAGGATCAAACGAGTAAAGGGTTAAATCAAATTTTTGAAATCATTAATGCAAAAGGTGACGAAGGTGAACTAAGACAAATCGTTGAAAAAAACGATACGTCTGCCAACCAAAGTCAAAATCAAGGTCAAAAACAGGAGTCTGGGCAATAACCTCCAGGAAACATTTTTTATTTTTATGACTTAATCATTAGAATCTACCCTTTATTCTCCAGCTTACGGTAATTTAACAGCTTTCTGTATAAATCGACCATACCTGCTATGGTTCGATTTTTTTTCTATTCATTCGATTTCTCGGGAAATTTTTGTCATTTTTTCTGGACAATCGAGCATTCTAATTGCTAGAGGAGGGGTTATTATGAAAAATGCCATCTGCTACACTCTGTTACTTTTACTACTAACTGTTGCTGGGTATGGGATTTTCTTATCTTCTCCACTATCTGAAGAAAAAAATATCGAGATTTACGGGTTGGTTCAAAAAAAATTCCAAACCAAAGTAATCAGAAATACCTTTAGTCATTATGAGTTTGAAAATCAGTACTGGATAACGTTACAAAACGGCCAGCATATTCAGCTGCCCGCTAATTTTTATAAAAAAGTTTCTGAAGGTGAAGAAGTTTCATTGTTAGGCTCAAAAGGGAGCCCGCTATTTTTACCCTATGAAAAATAACCTGGTTAAAGCTTCCGATAAGTGGTACAGCTCCAATGTTTTGAGCTTGTTTTTGTTGAACTTTTCCATCCGCGTTTTTCTAACTCTTTCGCGAGCATATAGTTAAAAATTCCGTGGCCGACCAATACCACCCTCGAATGCTTATGAGCATTCGAAATTAATAGCTTAGCTGCCATAACGGAGCGATTCTTTGCCTCCCGATAGGACTCGCATTCGCGTGAGACACCTAGGATCCAGAGACATCTTAACAATACAACCCAAAAGTTTGGTGAAAGCTTTACGCCTAAGAGATTACAGGAAAATTTAGGTAACTGTGCTTCGCGAAATAAAGGGATAGAAGACGAAGGTACTTGGGTGTTTAACAAACGGGCCGATTCAATCGATCTTACTAGATCACTTGAAAATATCATGTTTGCATTGTTTACTTTTTCAACAGTCAACAGCGGGTAACGGGTTTCTTCTACAACTCCATGAGCATCATACTGTTCTGCCCATGTGATAAATTCCTTAATAGAAATACGTTTATTCCCGGAATGCAGTGACCTGCCATGTCTGATTAGTGAAATTTCCATTATAATCTCCGATTTAACAGTTCTTAACCATTATTATACATCATCTTTTTAGGAGTAAATGAGTGAAATTTGAAATAAAATTTCAAAAATATTTTAAATATTTTAAAAAATAATTCTAATGTCGCACTCCTTTCTACCTGCAAAAACGACTGTTATGGGACTTAGGTGGTATAGACGGCTATACACAAAAATCGATATCCTTTATCTATAGGCTTGAAAACGCTATAACACCTGCATAATGGGGCTGCCTAAAAATTACATGAAGGTAAAAGGAGGATTTATGAAAAGAAGAACGCTCATCATCCCGACGGTTTGTACTATTTTTCTTGGCACATCCACTGTCTTTGCAAGTAATGATATGACCGGTTTTCCTACTATTGAACAGAAAGAAGAAAAAAAAGTCATGATCCCATCCCAGAATCCACATCCCGCTTTTACATGGAATTCATCCATCATCCCAGTTTCTAGTATATTGCATCCAAGTTCCCCAAGAGGAGCCGGTATGGTAGAAGCTCCACTCCAGCAAATCGATCAAATAATGAACCAAGCTATTTCCGAAAAAGTAATGCCAGGGGCTGTTACCTTTGTAGCCCGTGGCGGAAAAATTGTAAAGCATGATGCTTACGGTTATGCAGCTCGTTATACCGATGGGCAGTTTACCGAGATGGAAAATCCCATTCTGACTCAAACCGATACCATTTATGATTTAGCATCCATCAGCAAAATTTTCACCTCCACGGCAGCGATGATTCTTTTTGAAAAAGGATTATTCCAACTTGATGATCCTGTCGCGAAGTATATTCCGGAATTCGCAGCTAATGGAAAAGATAATGTGACAATCCGCCAGCTGATGACACACACTTCAGGATTTACTGCTTGGATTCCGCTTTACGCTCAGGGGAATTCAAGAGAAGAGCGAATTAAACAAATTTTTAACCAGCCGCTTAAAAATGCACCGGGCAGCACCTATGAGTACAGCGACTTAAACATGATTACACTAGGTGCCCTTATTGAAAAGCTGTCCGGTATGCGCCAGGATGAATTTGTCAAAAAATATATCACCGAACCATTAGGACTTAAGGACACGATGTATAATCCGCCTGCTTCACTAAAGCATCGAATTGCAGCCACTGAATACCAGGCAGTGCCAAACCGAGGACTTGTTTGGGGAGAGGTTCATGATGAAAATGCCTGGTCACTTGATGGTGTTGCCGGACACGCAGGTGTTTTTTCAACTGCTGAAGACCTTGCGAAATTTGCCCATATCTTCATTAATGATGGCAAATACGGTGGAAAGAGTATCCTGAAGCCGGAAACGGTTAAACTGATGCTTGAGAATCAAAATGAAGCTTTCCCTGGGGATGACCATGGGTTAGGATGGGAGCTCGGCCAGGGCTGGATGATGGATGCTTTGTCAGAGGGTACCTACTCATTTGGGCATACTGGTTATACCGGAACATCTATTGTTGTTAATCCGAACAATAAAACCATTGCGATTTTATTAACCAATCGGGTTCATCCATCAAGAAGCACTATATCGACTAATCAAACACGCCGCTTGTTTGCACGGCAAGTAGCCGATTCCATTCCAGTTTCCATTCCTGGAAAAGAATCAGCCTGGTTTGCTGGTTATGGTGACAAGGTCAACCGTGCAATGGAGGCCGACCTTGAGTTAAAAGAAGATACAAAACTAACGTTTGAAACGTGGCACTTAATCGAAAATGCATGGGATTTTGGAAACGTAGAGGTTAAAATCGACGGTAAATGGCAGACACTAATTCAATTTACAGGGGCAAGCAAAGGCTGGGAATCGAAAGAAGTCGTCCTCCCAAGTCGGGCTGAAAAGGTACGTTTCGTTTATAAAACAGACACTAGTACTAATTCACGTGGTTGGTATGTATTAAATCCAACACTCGGTAACGGTAAAGAACTCTCATTCACCACAAATGAATGGCAGCTTAGAAATTACTAAATAGAAGCAAGAAAATAGGGAGGGAAGACTCATGAGCAAACTGGTAAAAAGAGTCGTTTTTACGGTATTAGCTTTTGCGTTAGTCTTAACAGGGATTCCTGCGGCAGGTGCCAGTGTAACAGCGGCTTCCAATGTAAACGATTTAGTGATTGATCTTAACGTTCCGCAAGTAAAAAGAGAAGCAAAAAATAACAAATTGGTATTAAATCCACTCCATGTCTATGAGGATGGCCAATTTAAGCTTGCATCAGAGAATTTAACTTGGAAGAGCTCAAACAAGAACGTTGCCTCCGTTTCCGACAACGGAGAAGTAACCTTAAAAGGGCACAATGGGAACACGTTTATCTCGGTAACGGATGGTCAATATACAGACCGGATTTCCGTTCAATTCAAAGGTAATCAAGATGAAATCGTAGTTAATAAAGAAGAAGGCGAACGCTACGATTTAATTGGAAATGCAATTAAGCATATGACGATGGAAGAAAAGGTCGGTCAAATGCTGATGCCGGATTTCCGTACTTGGAAGGGTCAGAATGTAACCCAAATGAACGATGAAATCGCCCAGTTGGTAAAAGACTATCATCTAGGCGGCGTCATCTTATTCCGTGAAAACACCGTAAATGCAGAGCAAACTACAACACTTGTCAGTGCTTATCAAGAAGCAGCAGAAAAGTACGGACTACTAATCAGCATTGACCAGGAAGGTGGAATCGTAACACGCCTGCAGACAGGAACTGATTTTCCTGGAAACATGGCACTCGGTGCATCACGTTCAGAGGAATTAGCTGAAAAAGTCGGTAAAGCCATTGGGGATGAATTGAATGCTCTAGGTATCAACATGAATTTTGGCCCTGTTTTGGATGTTAACAATAACCCGGATAACCCGGTAATTGCCGTACGTTCTTTTGGTGAGGATCCGGAGTTAGTAGGAAAACTGGGAAATGCCTATATTAAAGGACTTCAAGATTCTGGAACAGCAGCTACTGCGAAGCATTTTCCAGGACATGGCGACACAGCAACCGATTCACATCTTGGTATTGCAGAAGTTCCTCATGATATTGATAGATTAAAAGCTGTGGAATTATATCCTTTCCAGCAGGCTATGGACGCGGGAATTGATGCAATCATGACAGCACACGTCACTTTCCCGAAAGTGGATCCTACCAAAGCCATCTCCCAAAAAGATGGAACGGAGATTGCTGTTCCGGCAACACTTTCTTATAAGGTGTTAACGGAGCTAATGCGCGAGGAAATGGGTTATAAAGGTGTAATCGTAACGGATGCCATGAACATGAAAGCAATCTCGGATCATTTTGGTCCAGTTGATGCCGCTGTTCGAAGTGTAAAGGCAGGAACAGACATTATCCTAATGCCTGTTGGAATTAAAGATGTAGCAGAAGGTTTATATACTGCAGTTAATTCAGGAGAAATCTCTATTGGCCGTATTGAGAAATCAGTTGAAAGAATTCTTACATTAAAATTAAATCGTGGTATCGTGAAAGCTGAAGCAGAAGAGAGCATCGAAGATAGAGTGGCTAATGCCGTTGCAGTCGTCGGCTCTGCTGAACATAAAGCCATTGAAAAAGAAGCAGCAGAAAAGTCCATTACTCTTGTAAAAAATAATAACGTGCTTCCGCTAAATGCAAATGAAGAAGATAAGATTGTAGTTGTAGGCGGTTCTAACTTCTCAATCAATCTTCTTGCAGATCAAGTGAAAAAACATCATGAAAACACGCTCTATATTAATACATCAACTAGACTCACATCTGCACAGCTAGAGCAAATTAAAGATGCAAAATACATTATTGTTGGTACCTATACCTCGAGCGTTGGCGGCAGAGCACCAAGTGCAGGTCAAATGCTGATGACCAATCAGATTATTGAAGAAGCAGAAGCTCCAGTTATTGCTGTGGGAGCTAGAAATCCTTACGACATCATGTCTTATAACAGTGTAGATGCCTATCTTGCACAGTATGGATTCAGACCAGCCAGCTTTGAAGCTGCAGTCAACACGATCTTTGGGGAAAATAACCCGACAGGTAAGCTTCCAGTCACTATCTACAACCATGACGACAGTGTCTTATACGAATTTGGCCACGGGTTAAGCTACTAGGCTTTTGCTTCTGACTGTATGAAAATCGGAAAAAGTAAGACTGACAACTTGATCTTACTTTTTCCAAAAAGGGGGAGAAGGCTTTGAAAAAATGGCTAATAGGTTTACTGGCATTCGCTCTCGTATTATCAACGTTTTCCGCAGCGTTTGCCAAAAATGAAAAGAAGTTTCGTTTAGGGGTGGAGGTTCTCCTTGAGGATCAAATCGAGTTAATTGAAGGGAAGCGTGTTGGCTTAATTACGAACCCAACAGGTGTCGATCAAGACCTTAATAGTATTGTAGATTTGCTTTATAACAATCCGAAAGTAGAACTTACTGCTTTATATGGGCCGGAGCATGGTGTCCGCGGGGATGCACAGGCAGGGGCTTATATTGAAAAATATATCGATGAAAAAACAGGGCTTCCGGTTTACAGCTTGTATGGTCAAACGAAAAAGCCAACTCCTGAAATGTTAAGCAATGTCGATGTACTGCTTTTCGATATTCAAGATGTCGGTGCGCGTTTCTATACGTACATTTACACAATGGCATTAGCAATGGAAGCGGCAAAAGAGAACAATATTCCAATCATTGTGCTTGACCGTCCGAACCCAATCAGCGGAACAAAAGTAGAAGGTCCTGTCCTTGAAGATAAGTATTCATCGTTTATAGGGGAATATCCAATCCCAGTCCGTCACGGGATGACTGTCGGGGAATTAGCAAAACTTTTTAACGCAGAATTTGAAATTGGTGCAGACTTAACGGTTGTTGAAATGGAAGGCTGGAAGCGTAACATGTATTATGATGACACACCATTACATTTCGTACTGCCATCTCCAAATATGCCAACCTTGGATACAACTCTTGTTTATACAGGAGGAGCGTTAATTGAGGGAACGAACGTTTCAGAAGGCCGCGGTACAACAAAGCCGTTTGAATTAATTGGAGCACCGTTTATCAATGGAGCAGATTTAGCAGCCGAACTGAATTCTTACAAATTACCGGGCGTTAAGTTCAGAGCGGCATCGTTCACACCATTGTTCTCGAAGCATGTGAACAAATTAAGTCACGGAATTCAGATTCATGTTACAAACCGCAACAGCTTTAAGCCGTTTGAAACAGGTCTTTATATCGTAAAAACCATTCATGACATGTATCCAAACGACTTCCAATTCAGAACACCAAACGCAGCAGGCATATCCTTCTTTGACAACCTAGTCGGTAATGGAAGCATCCGCGCTGGTATTGAAGCAGGTAAATCCGTAGAAGAAATGAAAGTTGAATGGCAGCCTGGTTTAGACAAATTTATGGAACTTCGCGAACAATATTTATTGTATTAAAAAAATGAGGAGAACTTCAATGTGGAGGTTCTCCTTTTCTTTGGGCTGGTTCCATTTGACCGTTTTTATCCAGATAATTTTTTGTAAACTTATAAAACAAAAAGGTAAGACATAGTGTAGTGAGATAAACAGGGAAAGAAAAGGTCAGATGCCAGCCAGTATAAGAAAATACCTGTAATTTATTCAGGAGGAATTCAAAACCGCCTGCGAAAATAGACCAGCCTAGAAAGTATAAAACCAACAAAGTCTTTTTAGGCTGAAAAACATCATAAAGGTAGATAAACAGATAACCGAACATAGGGTAGGCACCATATAGAATTACATCGAATAGTTCATAGTTTTTAGAATCGCTAATATTATATAAATCATACGGTTTGACTGCCATTGTATGATCGAGAACTTTTGGAAAAGCAATACTTAATAATACAATTAAGGGAGTTAACTCTTTTGGAAGTCTTTTTGGGAGGAGCTTGAAAGTAAGAATGTTGATTATGATTGCAACCAATGTAAACCATTCATTTGAATCAAATTCTTTAGGTAAATAGAGAAACATAGGGATTACCTCGATATATATTTTTTTCGATACCAGTACCAACTCAAATAAGTTATCAATAGGGTGAACGACCACTCCAGCACAGACATCCATATCATAAAATGATGAGAAAATAATACCCCTAATATTATAAACAACCGTTCCAATAAGACCATTACTAATAAATTCAAACCCAAAGTAGCCATTTTCTTTGATTTACTTTTAACCCTCACATAAAAATCAATAAACAAAATGATGATGAGGGGATACAATATCAGCCTTTTAAATACATGCAGCCAAAATTCATCCAAACGTTGAGAAATCGAAACCAGCTCTAGATTTTCAATAATAATAGAAGAAACGGAATGAGTAATAACCCACACCATCATCCAAATAAACATCATCTCAAAAAGATGTAATCTTCTCCGATAACTAAAGGTGACAATGAGTAAGAAAATCATAATAAAAAGGAAAATGGCTAATTTCATTTATTCACCTATAATAAATACTTTTTCCTTTTATTTTTTATAAAAAAGAGAAAAATATGCATTCCTAACAGCATCGGTGACAGGCACCGCTCGTGGACAGTGTCCACCCCAGGCGGACACTGCCGCCATAAAGAAAGCCATTCCTGATTCCCAGGAGTGGCTTTTTAGTACATGTCGCAGAGTTCTTTGTAGTTGCAGCGGTCGCATTTTTTGATGGTGTTGGTTTTATGAAATTGGTTGAAGTTGAGCGGCTGGTTTTGGATGATATCTTCTAAGAAGCGATGCATTTGTTCGACGCTCATGCCCAAAAGTTCCTCAACTTTTAACAGGTCGGTTTCTGTTAGTTGATAGGTTTTGTGGGTTCCTGTCAGCAAGTACTCATTGCGAATGACAATTTCCTCAATCCTTTTTACCTTCAATACCTTCTGAAGATACAGAGCATACAAGGCGAGCTGGTACCGGTCTTCAAAGCTCTCCTTTCCCGTTTTCCAATCAACGATAATCCATTTTCCTTCTATAATATCCCGATACAAAAAGTCCATGACAATAAAGATTTTTACTCCATCCACAAACATAAATCGAAAGCGTTCAGCCTCGACGAACTGCATTTCCTTCTTTTCACGGATATCGGTGAAGGTCTTACTGGTTAAAAAATTACCCATACAAACATTCAGCCGTTTCTGAATCTCATCCACTTTATCCTGCGGCAGCACACCATTGTAGTAAATTTCATGAAGCATATGATAATGATTCGGCCGTTCCCGCCAAAGCTCTGGACGATTTTTGGAATCAATAAAGGCACTGTTCAACTTACTGCGGAGGCGCTGGGTTAACTCGCTTTCAGGTGGTATAAAACCGGATTTCAAATACTGCTCAATGACAACCAAAATCAAATCATGGACAGCACTCCCGAATAGGATTTCCAAGTTTGTCATTTTTTTAAAACGATATGCATCTTTTGCAAGAATACTAGAATCCTTCAGCCAGCCATTGTGGCTGATATAATACTCATAGGCATACTTCCTTGGGCATTCCATCAATGTTTTATGCCTCGATAGCGACCAAGAAAACTCCGGATAGGGCTTTACCTCAAACATATCAACAACCCTCTCATATCATTTTTCTGCAATTTTATTATACTACACACGTACTCTTGTAAAAATTGTAAGTCTTACCTTAATACCCAGAAAAAAAGCCAATGCTGTTTTAACAGACACTGGCATGAATTATTTGGCTGCAGCAACTTCTAGCCTCTCTTCAATTAGAAGGTTCTCATCCTGCTGTTTAATCATACTAATAAAAGGCTCGACAAATTGTGGGTCAAATTGTTTTCCCGAACATGCCCGTAATTCTTCAATGGCTTCTTTAAACGATTTGGTTCTTTGATAGGGTCTTTCGGTTGTCATGGCATCAAAGGAGTCAATAATACATAGGATACGGGCTAACTTTGGGATTGATTTTCCTTTTAGTCCGTATGGATAACCATTTCCATCAAAACGTTCGTGATGCAGTTCAACCAACGGAATCAAATCGTCCAATCTTTTATTAGTTGAAATAATTTCCTTTCCCCACGTCACGTGTTTTTTCATTATTTCCCATTCATGAGGGTCAAGCTTACCTTTTTTATTTAGAATATCCCTCGGGATTTCAATCTTCCCAATGTCATGAATGAGTGCTCCCAGAATAAGTGTCTTTCTTTCATGATCACTTAAGTTTAGCATTTTTGAAAAATCTACGGCGTATTGATAAACACGCTTACTATGACGATAGGTGTAAACATCTTTCGAAAGAAATATTTTTAGCTGCTGTTCGGCTTCTTCTAAATCCTTCTCAAGACAAAGGGAGTGAGGAATAACATATTCAGAGTACTCATTGAAAATTTGCACCAAATTTTTCCCTTGATTTTTAGCAGCATACATGGCTTGATCCGCCTGATTCAGTAATTCTGATATGCTGTAAGTTTCCTTTTTACATTCAGCAATTCCCGCGGAAAATGACAAACAGCCGTAAGGGAGACTTTCTACCCCTTTAAAATATGTGTCATTTGCTTTCTTTCGTAATTCATTCATAAATGATAGAGCTATTTGTCTATCCGTGTTTGGCATCATGATTGAGAATTCTTCACCGCCATAACGGGCAACAACATAATTTTGTTTTTCTGATTCCGCCATTAAAAGTAATCCAAATTCTTGAAGTAGTTGATCGCCTGCTATATGACCATATATGTCATTGTATTTTTTAAAATCATCTAGATCAAGAAGGACCACCATTAACGGCTTGTCACTTTCTTTAGCCATTGCTACTTCTTTTTCCAAAAGTTCCTTAAAGTAACCGTGATTATTAAGACCCGTCAGGAAATCCTTGTTCGCTTTATCCAGTGTTTCCTGATAAAGCTTAAAGTGCTGATTAAATGCAACAGATAATAGCATTGCAATCCCAACGAATAAGAACAGACCAAACAACGCTTCTCTGTATATTAAAATTCCAAAAACAATCGATAGTAAAAGGGTGGTAAGATAACTGACCAGAAATGATTTATCTCGTAACATTCCAGTAAAAACATTTCTAATATTTTCTCTTCCAAGAAGATAAAAATAGACACCAATCAATATCATATTCACTACAAAATAAGTAGTTAATGAAAGACCGTATGGTGCAAGATTCATAATATGGATTTCTCCAATCACACCACCACTTAGCCCAAAGATTTGTGAAGACGAAATCATCATAAGACAATAAAGAGAAAAGTTGAAGAAATGTTTCCTAATAGCAACTTTCCTTTCGTATAAGCCATAGATAATGGAAACAAATATCAGTATATCTAACGTGAAATTTAAACCATATAAAAAAACACTTGCCATGTATATTGCAGAATCCATTGAAGTAGAATTTCCTTTAGGAGGAATGGGAATCGTGTAATGGTTAAGGAGTAAAACTGCTCCAATAAATGCGTACAAGGTCACCATTTCAGGAGAGGTATCTAATTGAAACGTATTGTTCCAAAAAAACGCAATAATTCCTAATAAAGAAATAATATACAGATATAAGTTTGCAGGGCTCTTTATGGTTTTCATCTTTATAATCACTCAATTTCGTTAAATTAGAAGGGAGGAGTGAAAGTTTCCAACTCCTCCGAACAGTATCTTTTCTATTAAAAAAAATTAATCACCGATTAGTTTCCATCCCGATGTTAAAGACACAATCAAAGATCCAAGAATAATAGCATTAAATAAAAGAGTTGTTAACTTATAGCCTTCTTTTTTTAATTTATTCATACGGTTTCACCCCCTTCCATGGAAGAGGAGGTATCTCGAGTGTTAGTTGAACGCCTGTTCTCAAGCATTAAATGCTGAATAAAAATGAAAGCGCCAACATTCATAATTACATCGCCAATACTAATAATTTGAGTTTTGGGGTAAGGCTTTGATAACGGGATGATGTCTGCCAAAAATCCAAATCTAGTTGACTCGTTTAAGACTTGATGTTTTGCATATAAACTGGTTTTTAATGCTTCTAAATATTTCGGATCTAATACAGAAGCCGCCTCGGGAGAAACCGGCATACGCCCCCCATTCATCACCATCACCAAAAAGTTAAGAAAAACGCCAATTAAAATTAGATTAAATCCTGGGTTCTCACGATTGAGATACAGAAAAAGCAAGCCAACGATATAAACGACGATGTAAAGATAATTGCTGGATTGGGCTAGTAGTTTACTGTTATTTTGGTACAAAAAATAAAATATCTGAATTCCTAATAATAGCGGAAAAACCCAGCCATATTTAAGTTTCAACTGTGCCAATCCTTTTAAATTCCCCTTACGAAAAAAACCTACAATAAAAGAAAAAATTATTCCGTCAAATACCATTCACTTAACCCGCCTACGCCAAAATAGTAAAGAAAATTCTATGTAGGAAAAATATTCCCATAACTATAATAAGAAAGGTTCATTACAGATTGCAAGACTTGGATGTGAATATTTTAGTAATTTTGTTGATTTTTGTCGAAAAATATTTTAAATAGACAAAATTAAAAGGACCAAAATTATTTTGGCCCTCTACTCTTGCCCAGAAATTGGGATGAAACGATTGAAAACTCCTATACAGGTGATTTTCCCCATTCCAATCTCTGAGAAATCAGTTTTATAAAGAGAAAATACAATATAATCTTTACGGGTTGTGCCCATATCGAAGACAGATTCACCTGCAAAAGATAGAATCCCTTTTTCAAAGATGTTTGAGGATTGATCCATCGCTTCCTGATTAATCCAGTCTAAATACTCCGAGCGTCCGGGGTTGGTTTCCGATAAAACAAATAAAATGACAAATAGAAGGATAATAGAGAGGATACGTTTCATGTCTTAACCTCTAATCTTTTTTGTAAGTATTTATACCTATAAGTATAAAATGGCAGTCTGACTTTGTAAACGTTGTACTTATATGGAAATGTCTCGACCTGTTTAAGAAAACAGCTTCTTACGAGGACGGTTCCATACTTTAATATAGGTACTTCCTTCCGTAGAGCGAAAAACCTTGATACCGACCAGTTTAAGAGGTGTAAAAATTTCCTTCATATGCAATAGCGGCATACTATTAATCCCTCCTATGTATAATGGTATTTACATTTTACACCTTTTTTAAATTTTCCGAAAATATTTTAGTTCGATGGAAAACGACAATAATAATAGGAAAACGGCTTAAATTGTTGAAAATAAAAAATAATTGTCAAAATTACACGTGTAAATAGTTTGTAAATTTGCAATTATTTTATAGATTAATAGAGAGAATTCCACTAGAATTAAGGTTAAAGGCAAACGTTAATTCGTAAAATTAAGTAAAATGTTCGTGATTTACTAGGCCTTTGGTAGGAGGGGGTAGGACTATTAAGCTATTTGTTATCCTCGCAAGGCTATAAGCACACAAACCGCATTATAAGGAGGAAGAAAAGTTGAGATTAGTAAGAAAACAGTTATTTATTCTAACCACTATTTTCACATTACTCGCTAGTTATGTACTGCCATACATAGGCAGTGCCAGCGCAGCTGAGAATTACATAACAGTTCAGCAAGCTATTGCTCAAGGTTCAGGAACTGCAACCGTTAAAGGTTATATCGTGGGTTACACAACAGGAACTAATAGTGTTGATTTCGAGGCCCCGTTTAGTGCAGATACAAATCTTGCTATTGCAGATAGCCCTACTGAAACGGATTTATCAAAAATAATGCCAGTAGAATTGCTTAGAAGTCCATCAAGCATTAGAACAACGTTCGGACTGATGAGCAATCCAGAGAATATTGGTAAAGAAATTGTTGTTTATAATGCGAACATAACTGCATATTTTTTAAAGCCAGGCCTAAAAGGATCAACTGATCTTCAATTCTTTGGTGAAGAGCCTCCAGTTGAACCGCCATTTGAAGGCGTGGAAAACTTAAAGATCTCTGATATTCAAGGAGCTGGGCACAATTCCCCTTATAAAGACCAAAACGTAAAAGGTGTGGAAGGGGTCATTACTTTTGTTGATGATTCTTCCAATTTCTATATGCAATCTTTAACACCTGATGAAAAGTCACAAACCTCTGAAGGAATTCTTGTTTACAAGCCAAGCCACGGTGTGACGATTGGAGATCATGTATCCGTTAACGGTCTAGTAAAAGAATGGGTATTAGAAGGATATAGTGACATGCTTCAAACCGACCTTGCGACAACTGAAATTAATGCCCAAAACGGATCGGTTACTAAACTTGCAAGTGGAGTTGCATTACCTGCCCCTGTCGTACTTGACGAAACTACTATTCCATCACAAGTCGTTGATAACGATCAGTTTGGTGTATTTGACCCGAGCGAAGATGGAATTGATTTTTACGAAAGCTTAGAGGGTATGCGTGTTTCTGTTGAAAATCCAACTGCTGTTGCTCCTCAGAAATATGGGGAAGTGCCGGTTATCGCTGGTAGAGTAGAAGGCAAAGTGTATACAACACCAGGAGGATTGCCGCTCACGAAAGAAAATGCAAATCCTGAAAGAATTCATCTTTTATTCGATGATAGAGATTTTGTTGCTAAAACAGGTGATCAGTTTAATGGTACGGTAACAGGAGTTATCACTTATACCTTCCAAAACTATAAACTTTTAACTGATAAAGCAACGTTACCTGAATTAGTCCAAAGTGATTATGAACAAGAAACTACTACAATTACAAAAGCTGCTGACAAACTAACTGTTGCCACATACAATATGGAAAATTACAAGCAGTCTGAAGTTGAAAAAACAAAGAAAATTGCCGAGTCCATAGTCAATAATCTGAAAATACCTGATATTATCGGATTAGTGGAGGTTCAAGACAATAATGGTGCTTCTTCAGGTGATACAGATGCATCTGAAAATTATCAGGCACTGATCAATGCCATTTCAGCTGCCGGAGGTCCAACATATCAATGGACAGATATTGCACCTGAGAATAACCAAGACGGCGGCGAGCCAAACGGAAATATACGTGTCGGCTTCATCTTTAATCCTGAACGTGTTCAATTGAAAGAAGGAACAAAAGGCACTGCAACACAGGCTGTCGCCTATGAAAATGGTTCACTTACTCTAAATCCTGGAAGAATTGATCCTACAAACACAGCATTTGAAAATAGCCGTAAACCATTGGCAGCCGAATTTACTTTTAACGGTGAGGATATAATCGTTATTGCCAACCACTTTAACTCTAAAGGCGGAGACCAGCCGATTTTTGGTAAAAACCAGCCTCCTATCCTAGGCAGTGAAGCACAGCGGATGCAAATTGCCGGAGTTGTAAACAGCTTTATTAAAGATGTTAAGAGCAAAAATCCAGATGCTAATATCGCTGTTCTTGGGGACCTAAATGATTTTGAATTCTCTAATCCTTTAATCGCATTAAAAGGTGACGAACTAACAAACTTAATCGAAAAAGTCCCTTCAGAAGAGAGATTTACGTATAACTACCAAGGAAACTCACAAGTCCTTGATCATCTATTAGTTTCTAATAATTTAGCAGAAAATGCGGAAGTAGATATTGTCCATATCAACTCTCCATTTATGGAAGAGCATGGCCGAGTAAGTGACCATGATCCGGTTGTCGCACAACTTGACTTAACAAAAGGCCCATACAAGCTCTCAATCATGCATGTGAATGACAGTCATGCAAATGTAGAGCAATATCCTAAGTTAACAACTGCTGTAAGCCAACTAAGAACTGAAAAACCAAATTCATTATTAGTAGATGCGGGGGACGTATTCTCTGGTACTCTATACTTCAACCAATACCTTGGAAAAGCTGACTTATGGTTCATGAACAGTCTTGGCTATGATGCAATGACATTCGGTAACCATGAATTTGACCGAGGTTCAAACGTGCTTGCTGATTTTATTCAAGAAATGCAATTTCCGATGGTAAGTGCCAACGTTAATGTTACAAACGATCCGGTTCTAGGACCTTTATTCGCGGATGAAAACAGCACATCTCAAGAGGGTGGAAAAATTTATCCGGCCATTGTAAAAA
Organism: Neobacillus sp. Marseille-Q6967; assembly: GCF_946151075.1. Classification (GTDB taxonomy): domain Bacteria; phylum Bacillota; class Bacilli; order Bacillales; family Cytobacillaceae; genus Neobacillus. Next base: position 1,937,493 of record NZ_CAMGZB010000001.1, read on the forward strand.
CAGTTAATGAAGAAAAAGTAGGTATTTTTGGATTAACGACGGAAGATACAACCTTCCTTGCCAGCCCATCGGAAGATATTGTATTTGAAAATGCGGTTGAGCAAGCAAGAGCAACTGTTGCCTCTCTTCAAGAACAAGGTGTAAACAAAATTGTTACCCTTTCACACTTAGGCTACGGTCCTGACCAAGAATTAGCGGCTGCAGTCGATGGTATTGACGTAATCGTTGGAGGACATACCCATACAAAGTTAAGTGAGCCTGTCGTCGTTGAGAAATCAGAACCAACTGTTATTGTTCAAGCAAATGAATACCTTAAATTTCTTGGTGTATTAGATGTAACCTTTGATGACAATGGTGTTGTAACTGCTTATGAAGGTGATTTGCTAGATGTAAACACATACTCTGCAGATGAAGCCGCATTAGCAAAAGTAAATGAGTTTAAAGCTCCATTAGAAGAATTGAAAAAGAAAGTAGTCGGTTCATCCAGTGTTGTTCTTGACGGTGAACGTACAAATGTCCGCTCAAAAGAAACAAACCTTGGTAACCTGATTACGGATGCGATGGCCCAGCGTGCCAACCAAATGGTGCCAGGCACCTATATCGCGATGCAAAATGGCGGCGGAATCCGTGCATCCATTGACCAGGGCGATGTCACTCTTGGTGAAATCCACACGGTTATGCCATTTGCTAACCTGCTAGTAACACTAGATTTAACCGGCGCAGAAATTTTAGAGGCGCTTGAACATAGTGTCAGCAAAGTAGAAACTGGTGCCGGTCAGTTCATGCAGGTTTCTGGTATTCAATTTAAATATGATCCTGCTAAACCTGCTAACGAAAGAGTATGGGAAGTAAAGGTTTTGACAGCAAATGGCTATGAGACTCTCGATTTAACAAAAACTTATTCTGTCGCAACCAATGCATTCGTAGCTGACGGCGGTGATGGTTATACGGTATTCAAAAAAGCAAAAGATGAAGGCCGTATCCATGAATTATTAATTGTCGATTATGAAATTTTGACAGATTATATCACCGCAAACAGCCCTGTTGCTCCTGTTGTTGAAGGCAGAATCCTGGCAGAAGAACAGGTTCTAACAGGATGGGTTCAAATTGACGGTGTTTGGTACTATCTTGATGAAAATGGTCTAAAAGTTACAGGATGGCTGGAGTTAGATGGTAATATTTATTATCTTGGAACAGACGGCGCAAGACATGTCGGCAAGCATTTGATCGATGGTGTAAGCTATGTTTTTGATATCAACGGTGTTGTAAATAGTGGATGGACCACTCAAGAGGGTAACTACTATTACATTGATGCTGATGGTACAATGCTAGTTGGCTTTGCAAAAGTAGAGGGTAAAGAATACTATTTTAATAAAAAAGGTAAAATGCAAACCGGTTGGTTCAAGGTGAAAAATAAAGAGTACTATAGCAATCCAAACGGTGAAGTGAAAAAGGGATGGTTAGAATTAGAAGGAAATAAATATTACCTTGGTGAAGACGGTGCCAAGGTAATTGGATGGGCAGATATAGAAGGTAAGACTTACTACTTCAATAACAAAGGTGAAATGCAAACCGGTTGGGTAAAGATCAAAGGAAAATGGTATTTCTTTGGACCAAATGGAGAATTGCAGAATAAGTAATCCTAATAAATTTTTTACAGTGCAAGATTAAGAGGAGCTAACTCTAGTAAATTAGAGCTAGCTCCTCTTTGTTTAAAAATTAATATAAAGTATTTTATGATAATTTCCTCCTGTAACTGATTAATCGTTTAGACAAAAAGTAAGTGTTTTCAATGCTTTAAGATAGGGGTTTATCGAAATATGTCGATAACATTCAAACGAAAGTCCTGATTTTACAGGAAATTTACAAAAAAAAGATATTCAATTAAGAATTTTGTCGCTATAATGAATTTTGTAAGTAAACTTTTTGTCGAAAGGTGGAAACCTAGTTGAAGAAAAGGATGAGAAAGAGATTAAAGGGGTTAGCGGTTTCAACTCTAGCTTTTGGACTTCTCGCAACGCCGTACGGAGGCACTTTTGCTGCAACAAATCAGCCAACTAATGTAATGTCGAGCGAAGCGGTGGTCAAATTAAAACTAATGGAAACTACTGACGTTCATGGTAGCTTAATGGACCACGACTATTACTCTGATGTACCAGCAAAAAATGGATTAGTTAGAGTAGCAACTGCTGTAAATGAAGAGCGTGAGGAAAACCCTAACAATCTACTATTTGATAATGGTGATATTCTTCAAGGAAATCCTTTTACAGATTATATTGCAAAAATTAATCGTCCAACATTTGTAAACCGATTAGCAGGGGATACCCGCTACCAAACTGCAGTTAAAATTTCGAAACAAGGCTGGGATTCTTCTGAAACCGTTATCATCGTAAGAGGCGATGATTTTGCTGACGCTTTAGCTGCAAGTCCACTAGCATATAAATACAACGCTCCAATTTTATTAACTCAAACAGATGAATTACATACTGATACAAAAAGAGAAATTAACCGCCTTGGCGCAACAAAAGCAATCGTTGTCGGAGGCAAGAGTGCAGTATCAAATCGTGTAACAAACGCGTTATCCAATCAAGGCCTTTGGGTAAAGAGATTATCAGGTGGTGACCGTTTCGAAACTGCTGCTGTAATCGCAACAGAATTAGACAGCACTACGAAAAAAGCTGTTCTTGTTAATGGCCGCAACTTCGCTGATGCTATTTCTGTAGCCTCTTATGCTGCCAAAAACGGTTTACCAATCTTGTTAACAGAAACGAACGCCATACCAGCGACAACAGCAGAAGCGCTTCAAAATGCTGAAAATACTATTTTAGTAGGCGGAACAGCTGTTATCACGGAAGCAGTTGAAAAGGCTGTTAAAAACCCACAGCGTTTAGCTGGACAAAATCGTTTTGAAACATCATTAAAAGTTGCAACCGAACTAAATTCAGTACAAGAAAAAGTATTCATTTCAACAGGCTGGGGATTTGCTGATGCTCTAGCTGGTTCAGTGCTGGCTGCAAAAGAAGGAGCACCTGTTATTCTTGTAGATAACAAGGGTCAACTTCCTGCAAATGTTGAGGCATTAGTCGATAGCAAGTATGTTACTGTTCTTGGCGGTGAATCGGCAGTTGCAGAGGGTTTAATCAAAGCAGAGTCGAATCCTATCTATGAAGCTATGAATCTATTAGACTATGATGCTGCTACATTAGGAAACCATGAATTTAATTATGGTCTTGACTTCTTAACTAACAGTATTCAAGCTGCAGACTTCCCAATTGTAAACTCAAACGTTTATAAAGATGACCATGATAATGATCCTACTAATAATAAAAACCTAGTTAAGCCATATAAGATTATCAAAAAAGTGGTTAAAGACGAGACTGGAAAAGAACAAACATTAAAGGTTGGAGTCATTGGATTTGTTCCGCCACAAATTATGCAGTGGGACAAAGCAAACCTTGAAGGTAAAGTTGTTACTGAAAATATCGTTGCTTCAGCTGAAAAGTGGATTCCACAAATGAAAGAAGATGGAGCAGATATTATTGTTACTCTTGCGCACACAGGTTTCGTGAATAGCACAGAGGATACTGAAAATGCTGTTCTGGGATTAAGTAAAGTTCCTGGAGTAAATGCCATTCTTTATGGACACTCTCACTTAACTTTCCCTACTGGCAATGCTAACGACAGTATTGCTGGGGTTACGGACAGTGTAAAAGGTACCATTAATGGTGTTCCTGCGGTTCAAGCAAAGGTTGATGGCAGCCACCTTGGTATTATTGATCTTACTTTGGCAAAAGTAGATGGAAAATGGACAGTACAAAATTCGCAATCTGAAGTCCGTTCAATGGCTGACGTGAAGCCAGATCCAGAAGTAGTGGAATCATTGACTGATGTTCATGAGGAAACAGTTGAGTATATTAACAGCCCTGTTGGAGAAACAACAGCTCCAATCAACAGCTTTTTCTCTCGAGTTCAAGATGACCCATCTGTTCAAATCGTAAACAATGCACAAAAGGATTATATTGAAAAAGCATTAAAAGGTTCAGAATTTGAGAATCTTCCAGTTCTTTCTGCTGCTGCACCATTTAAAGGTGGAAGAAATGGCGCTGGAGATTTTACAAATATGCCTGCAGGTACACTAACCATTAAAAACGTTGCCGACCTTTACAAGTATGCAAATACGGTTCAGGCAGTTCTGTTAAATGGTAAAGAATTAAAAGATTATTTAGAGTGGACAACGACAAACTTTAATCAAATCGATCCAACTAAGACAGAAGAACAAGATTTGCTAAACCCAGCATTCCCAGTTTATAACTTTGATATCATTGATGGAGTTACATATGAAGTAGATGTAACACAACCAGCAAGATATGATGCGAAGGGTGCAGTTGTTGCCAATCCGGATGCAAACCGTATTAAAAACCTTGAGTATAACGGACAGCCTGTAACAGATGATATGCAGTTTGTTATTGCAACCAATAACTATCGTGCTACAATGGCGATCGTTGGCGGCGGTAAGAAGATCATTTACGCTTCCCCAGATGAAAACCGTCAGGTGGTCATGAACTATATTCGTGATAATAAAGTTATTAACCCATCTGCTGATAAAAACTGGACGATTGCACCAATCTCTGGTGATGTAAACGTAACATTCCAATCTTCACCACTAGCGAAAGATTCTATCCATGAAGGCAGCAACATTTCTGCTACCGGAAAAACAAATGAGGCAGGCTTTGGAATTTATAGTTTAGATCTTGCTTCTCCAACGGTTAAAGTTCAGCTTCTTGGTTTAAATGATTTACACGGTCAGCTAGATACAGATACAAAACTTAAAAGAGACAATCAAGATGTACTAGCAGGAAGCATGGAATACACTGCTGCAGCGATTAGACAGCGCGAAGCTGCAAACCCAAACACACTTCTTGTTAACTCTGGGGACATGATTGGCGGCAGCCCGCTGATTTCAGCTCTTTTCCAAGATGAACCAACCGTTGAAGTAATGGAATCATTGGGTATGGATGTTGGTACCCTCGGTAACCATGAATTTGACGAAGGAATTGCCGAATTACAACGTATGATCAACGGTGGAGAGCACGTTAAAGGCACAAAAGGTTATGATGGAATGAACTTCCCAGTTATTGCAGCGAACGCTTATGATAAATCAACAGGTAAGTTAATTACAGAAAAACCATATGTAATTAAAGAAGTTGCTGGACAGAAAATTGGATTTATCGGAGTTATTACCCAAGAAACTCCAGATATGATTGTCACAAAAGGTAATGAAAACCTTCAAATTACCGATGAAGTTCAAGCTATTGACAAGTATACTGCTGAATTAAAGGAACAAGGCATTGAAGCAGTCGTAGTTCTTGCCCATAATCCTACAAACCAAAATGGTTACGCAGATCTTTATGATGCTACAAAAATAGCTGAAACTGTAAATGACGAAGTAGATGTTATCTTTGCTGCTCATAACCATGCATTTAATGACAAAGTAGTAGATAACAAATTAATTGTTCAAGCATATTCATACGGATCAGCCTTCTCAGATGTAGATCTTGAAATTGACCCTGCCACAGGTGAAATTATCAAGAAAGAAGCCGAAGTTGTAACAGTTTACCAAGCTGATTACACTCCAGATCCTGCAGTATCAGCAATTATGAAAAAGTATGAAGACCTTGTTGCTCCAATGAAAGCTGAAGTTGTAGGTAACAATGCTGCACTTTTAGCAAAAGCATACCCTTCAACAGCAACAGAGTTTGGAGACAATGGCTTAGGTAACTTACTTGCGGATGGTATGAAAGCAGCAATGAATTCTGATTTCGCTTTAATGAACGGCGGCGGTGTTCGTGCAGCACTTGATGCAGGCGAAGTAACATTTGGTGATTTATTCTCGATTCAGCCGTTTGGAAATGTATTAAACAAAATTAACCTAAGCGGTGCTGATTTAAGAGAAGTATTAAACAAGCAAATTACAGCAAAGGGTCTTGACTTCCATATTGCCGGATTCAAATACACGTACACTTATGACAGCACTGCTTTAACTGGACAAGTTGTTGACATCTTCTTACCGGATGGCAGCAAAATTGATCCAGCAAAAGAATATTCAGTTGTGGTAAACAACTATATGTATGGAAATTTAAGCTATGGAATTCTTCCGCTTGCAACTGGTTTAGAAGTTGGCCCAGTAGACTTAGATGCTACTGTTGAATTTATAAAATCATTTTCAAAACCAATCGATTACAAAGCTGAAGGCCGCATTACAAAGGTAACTCAATAAGCCTTTTTTACTAGATTAGTAGGAAAACAAGTCTTACTCCAACAGGGGTAAGGCTTGTTTTTTTGTTCTCAACGTTGCTTGTGTTAAATTTTTTTATATGAAATAATGAAATAATCATGATGCATAATCTTTGATAGGAGTAAATCAAGTGAAAAAAGCACAAATATTATTATCAACTTATAATGGTGAAAAGTATGTGGCTCAGCAGTTAGACAGCCTTTTAAAACAGGATTATGAGAACTTGGATATATTAATTCGTGATGATGGCTCAAAGGATAATACTGTATCCATATTGGAACATTACGTAAATGAAAACCCGAACATAAAGCTAATAAAAGGCGTTAACAAAGGGGTTATTTCAAGCTTTTTCGAATTAGTTCAAAACGCTTCTGAAGAGGCAGATTTCTTTGCATTCTGCGATCAAGATGATTATTGGAAATCTACAAAAGTATCGCGTGCTATCCATTTAATGGAACAGGAAAATGAAAGAATCCCGCTCTTATATTTTTCCCGTTTAGATATTGTAGATGACAATCTTCAACTCTTAAAACAATCACAAATCCCTCCTAAAGGAGCAGGATTTGAGAATGCTCTGATACAGAATATTGCTACTGGCTGTACCATTGTGTTTAATAGAACAATGCTCAATTTATTTAAATCTAACATCCCATCAGTAGACATGGTCATGATGCATGATGCTTGGTTTTATCTATTAGGAACAGCATTTGGAAAAATCATCTACGATGAAGAATCCCATCTCCTTTATCGCCAGCATTCCTCTAATACACTAGGAATGGCAGATAATAAACTAAAAAGTGCATTCGTCAGGTACAAAGCATTTCAAAAAACAGGCAAAGACAAACCGTTTACAAAGCAGGCAATGGAGTTCTATCGTCTCTTTAAAAATGAACTTTCTCCTGAACAAAAGAAATTAGTGGAAGATTTCTTAAATAGAAGGGATTCATTTTTGAAAAGAGTTTCCTACAGTGTTCAGACACCTTTATATCGACAAAACCAAAGGGATACAGTCATTTTTAAAGTCCTTTATTTGTTAAATAACTATTAATGAAAAAACCGCAAAGGCTATCTTTGCGGTTTTAATTATGAATTAAAATTTACGAGGACCTTTTTTTCCAATAGCAGCATCAAATACTCCCTTTAACATGCTGCTTAATTTCTTCCCTCTATCCTTTTCAAAAAGCAGGATAACAATAAAATCTTTTGCAGTTGTAATAAAATCCTGTTTAATCCATTGTTTTTCTGTACCGAAGTACTTTTTATAAGTATAAAGACGGTTCCTCGTCATGTAATATCTTCGAATATAATTATGATTAGATGCAAGAACATTTGAATTTAGCAGTTTATGCTGTTTTGTGTTTCCAAGGTTATGAACCATAGAAACCTGCGGCGACATAAAGATTTTATACCCATGACTTCTTGCCCGCAAACAAAATTCATGATCTAAAAAGTCTATGAAATAATCTTCTTCAAAAAGTCCGATTTCCTTAAAAACCTTCCTTTTTACCAAACTGCCCGAGGTAATAACCGTGATTTGTTCTTCTAATGGCTTTTTATTGTTTACACTGCTGATATCTTGGTCTAACTTTTTCTCAACCCAATTAGGAGCAAGCATAGCTACTTCTTCTTTATTAGAATGTGCCTCGTATGAGGCTAACATTTTGGAAAAGTAATCCTTATCTACTTTACTATCTTGGTCAAACGTAGCTATCCACTCTATTTCACTTAAATCTTGTGAATTAAATATATAGGTAATTCCTTGATTTAATGCATGACCAAGTCCCATATTGTTTTCATTATAAGTAGTTACAATGTTCGGTTGCTTATCAAGTTCTTTTAAGTATTCTTTCGAATCGGAGGAAGAACCATTATCAATGATTATCAGCCTTTCACATGAATGACTAATGGAAGTTGCATTTTCAATTACGTCCGCATCCGGATTATAAGTAACCATAATCGCTGCTACTTTATTTTTAACCATCTTTAATGTTCCTTTCTAACTGTTAAGTTACTCTTTAATTTCCAAACGTGAATCCCTTTTTTCCATAAAAAGATTGCCATTAGGAGTGTGGCAAAAGCTTCGGTCAGTATGGCATTCCAGGCAGTTCCAACTTCCTCAAACGTAGGGATTAGCAGAGTCATTAATATAATACTTAGTATACCTGCAAAAATATAAATTCTGGATAATTCCTTTTTATAATCAAAGTTAATCATAGTTAAAATACCAAATACACTAGCCCAGCCAAGAATAAGCGGTAACCCTGCCAAAATTTGAAGTAACGGAATGGTTGCTTGATATTCCGGTCCTAAAGCAATGTTTACAAGGTCTTCAGCAAAGATACCAATTAAAAGGGACAGTATTCCCATAACGGATGTAATTAAGTAGAATATTTTGTTAATCATATTTAAAGCAGCCTGTTTAGACTCATTCAACGCTTTCGCCAAGAATGGATATACTGTTTGAATAAGTGGGCCAACGACACTCGAAATGGCTTTTACAACCTTTTCGGCACTTGAATAGTATCCAACAACCGTATTACTTGCAAAAAATCCTAAAATAAAGATGTTGCTTGTGGTATACAAACTTGTAACAAGGTTAGAAACGAAGATATCCCATCCTTCTTTTAGTTGGTGCTTAATATCTTCTTTACTTGGTTTAATGACTCGAATACGATATCGAAAAATGACTAAATATAATCCAATCAATCCAATAGCAATATAACCGAGGGAGTTTAATATAGGAACATATAAGAATTGAGTTTCATTTTTAACAAATACAAATATGCCTATTGTGAAAATTAATTTTGAAACGATATTTAGGATTGAAATGACTTTCATGTGTTCAATCCCCTGGAAAAACCATATGGGGAACATAACATTTCCTACAACCATACCAAATGTAAAAAGATAAATGATGCTGTCTTTTTGAAATTTTGGAACAAACATAATTAATAAAATAAGTATTAATAGACTAATTAATAGAAGAATAGTTCTAACGACCATTACGGTAGAAAAAATAACAGAAACCTTTTTCTTATTATCACGGTTTAAGGAAATTTCTTTTGTTGCAACCAGATTAAAACCATAATCCGTAAATAAAATAAAATATTGAATGAGTGCTTGTGCAAAACTGATTAGACCAAATTTTCCCGGACCGACAACTTGCAATAAATATGGTAATGTCACTAAGGGTAAAATAAAATTCAACCCCTGCATACTAGCTAGTGAAAGGAAGTTCGTAATTAAACGTTTCTTATTAGACATTATCAAAAATACTCCTTTTTCCTCCGTTTGGCGATTTTTTCTATCTAAAAATAGGATTCGGTGCGTTAAGTAAACAAAATTCGACAGTATCCAGTGAATTACTACAGAATCATTTTATTATATATTAGGTTCGGTGCATATCAAAATCAAAACAATTAATCGTAGGTGTTTAGTTGTAAAGAATTTTTAATCCAATTACTTTCTTAAGTTGTGAATGATATCCATAAGAATGGAGAAAATAACTTGTTAGAAGTAAGAATTCCATTTCTTTCCATAGTAGAGGTGTAGTGATGAGTAAAAGGGTAAATATACCACTTTTATTTTGTGTTTATATGATATTGTTCTTATTTCATTTGAGGATATCGCTTGTAAATGGTAGTGATGATACTTGGTTTGCTGATGCTTCAAATCAGGCACCATTTTTGGAATGGATTCAAATGAGATACACAACCTGGTCTGGGCGTCTTTTTCCTGACACAATGTTGTATACACTATTAGATGAATATTTATGGGTTTGGAAAGTCCTTAATCCACTATTTATTGTCCTTCTTTCTATTGGGCTCGTAAGCATAATTAAAAAAGAAGTAACAAGAAGTGATTTTATTGTTGGGATCTTAGTGCTTGGGTATATAAGTAGTAAGATATTAAATCCAGGTTTTTTTTGGATTACTGGATCTATTAATTATCTATGGCCGATTGCATTTGGTGTCATTGCTATGATTCCTTTTGCTAATCGTATTTTTCAATATAATCATTCCTTCTCGATTTATAAATGGATAGTTTTCTATGTTTTCGGCATAATCGCATCGATTTCAAATGAACAGGTTGGTTTATGTTTGTCTGCATTCTCTTTCATTTCAGTTTTCATAGTTTATCTCCGTGACAGGACAATAGATAAAAATTTATTCATATTCACAATCATTATCATTATCGGTTCATGTATATTACTATTTGCTCCCGGAAATAAAGTGCGTTGGCTGAGTGAAGTTAAGACATGGTTTCCGGATTATCAAGAACTAACGTTTAAGAGTAAGATTCTTTTAGGAACTAAATGGATTTATAAGCAGTTGTTTTATGAAATGAGAAATATCATCTTACTATTGTCAGCTATCATTTTTTATGTCTTTTCAAAAGGAAATGAAAAAAGGCATACCCTTTTTACTATTTTTTCTGTCATGTTTTTTATTACCATTTCAACTATCTTATTGGATAAACACTTTTTATTTAACTTTGATCTCATCAATGGATACAGTATTACTCAAAATTTATTTCACTTCTGGAAGAGCGATCTTGGTTTTACTTTGTCTATTTTACCGTACATATTTTGGACTGTTTTTGGCGTACTGCTAGTTTATCTATTATTATCCGTAACGAAATATAAAATCCGTTGCTTTTTATGGCTGGCAGCTTCCATCTGTACAATGGCCGTAATGTTTTTTTCGCCGACTATATATGCATCCGGTCCAAGAACATTGGTCGTTGGCTCAGTATTAATAGCAATGCTTTGTTTGAGCTTAATACATGAATTTAAATTATTAGAAAATAGATTAAGCCTCATTTTTTTTGGGTGCCTCCCTTTCCTCAATCTTCTTCAACTTTATATTAGATGGTAGGGTAATACTTTTTAGGTGGGTGTATTGTAATGTTAGTTTCCATAGTGGTTCCTTGTTACAATGAAGAAAAATCTATCAAATTATTCTACAATGAAATACATAATGTTCTAAAGACGCTCGAAGGAATAGAATATGAGTGCATTTTTGTAAATGATGGCAGTAAGGATACCACTGAGAACGAAATGAGAGAACTTAGTGAAAGTTTAACTAATGTAAGATTTATTAGTTTTAGCAGAAACTTTGGAAAAGAAGCAGCAATGTTGGCAGGTATTGAAGCCGCTCGTGGGGATGCAGTTGTATTAATGGATGTTGATTTACAAGATCCGCCGGGTTTACTTCCGCAAATGATCGAGGACTGGTTAATCGGCGGTTATGATGTAGTTTATACCCGCAGATCAACAAGGAGTGGAGAACCACCCCTTCGCAGCTGGTTTGCCGGACAATTTTATAAATTAATTAATAAAATGAGTGATGTACACATTGTTGATGGTGCAAGAGATTATCGTTTGATGGATCGAAAAGCAGTCGATAGCTTTTTGCGTTTAAGGGAAAGAAATCGATTTGCTAAAGGTCTCTTTATGTGGGGCGGTTATAAGTCTAAATGTATTGAATTTGAAAATGTTGAAAGAGCAGTAGGCAGTACCAGTTGGAGCTTTTGGAAGTTATTTCATTATGCGATAGACGGGATTGTTTCGTTTACTATCTCTCCATTGCGCTGGGCTACCTATTTTGGGCTATTAACAGCTATTACTTCTTTCTTTTACATGTTTTATGTAATTTTCAAAAAATTAATGTTTGGGAATCCAGTAAGCGGATATGCTTCTATTGTCACTATATTGCTGTTCTTTGGGGGAATTCAGTTAATATTCCTTGGAATTATTGGTGAATATATTGGTCGGATTTTTATTGAAGTTAAAGGAAGACCGAATTATATCATTAAAGAAGAGTCATCAATACCTAGTAAAAATAGAAAAACAATGGTAAAAAAATAATATTTGTCAATATGGGAGATATACAATGAAAAGTAAAAAGGAAGTGGTTAGTTACCTTGTTTTCGGTATACTAACTACACTTGTAAATATAATTTCTTACGTTTTACTTACAAGAGTTTTCCATATAGATTATAAATTAGCCACTACCATTGCTTGGTTACTATCTGTCTTTTTTGCATTTATAACGAATAAGCTCTATGTGTTTAATAGTAAGAGTTTCCATATTAAAACATTATCTAAGGAATTTCTTTCATTTATATTCTTTCGCCTTCTTTCCTATCTAGTCGATTTGGCAATGATGATTGTAATGGTGGAATGGTTAAAGACAGATGATTTTTTTGCTAAAGTTTTAGCTAATGTTGTTGTCGTTATTTTAAACTTCTTTGCAAGTAAATTTTTTATCTTTAAAAGGAAAGAGGCAGTATAATTCCCTATAATACTGTTTTCAACATAAAAAGTTCGATATAATAAACTCTAGTTTCTAAATAGGATGTTGAAGGGAAGGCAAACTGAATAATAAAAATGTCAAAATTTCGGCTTTCAGTCATTTTGTTTCTTTTATCTACACTTCTTTTAAAGTTTTCAAGTATGTTTCGGGATTTGGTGATCTCTGGACTGTATGGTGCCACCTATATGGCAGACGCTTACTTCGCGTCCATGACCATCCCGAATGCTATTATTCTTTTTATGTTAACGGGAATGAAGGATGCCTTTCTCCCAAGCTATTATGCACATGATAAGATAGGAAAAGGCTTTTCACATTTGACGAATATTGTTAAAGGTACATTTGTTTTTTCGGTTATCATTGCAATTGCAGGAACCGTACTTGCACCATTTTTAGTGAATTGGCTGTACCCGGAATTCGGTAACTATGATGGCGGTCACAGCGTTGCCGTTTGGACAATCGCATTATATTTTCTCTCGATTGTTTTTGTCGGGGTAAACGCCGTTTATGAAGGATGTTTTGATTCACAGAAAAAGTTTTCATTTTCGACTTTTTCACAAACGATTGTCGTATTAACTACCCTTGTTTTTGCCTTGGTATTTCATCGATTATGGAGTATTTATTCCGTTCCCATTGGCTATCTAGCCGGAACGATATTGTCATTTTTACTTAAGGCAATCGTTCTTTCTCCCAAAAAAATGATTGCCTGGCGCCAGAAACCTGAATGGGATGAAATAAAAAAATTCTATCGTATCTTTTGGCCGGTCGGGATTACGATTGCGGTTGGACAGATTAATTTAACTGTTAACATGCTCTTTGCCTCAAGGATGGGGGAGGGCGTGGTATCCAATTTGAATTATGCATTTAGACTTGTGACCATTCCTCAAGCTTTATTTGGAGTCACGATTGCAACCATTATTTATCCGTCCTTAGCCAAAGCGGTCTCCTCTAAAGATATGGGACTATTTAATAGGGGAATTGAAAAGGGTCTTACCTATATGTTTTTGCTAATTGCACCTGCTGTAGCGGGGATGATGATCCTCATTGAACCGATTGTCCGGATGGTATATGAGCGGGGGGCTTTTACGGAATCGACAACGGCTTTAACAAGTCATTATGCCATATTTTATATGGGGTCTGTGTTGTTTTATAGTATTCAGGCAGTTGTGGCGAAAGGCTTTTATACTTTAGAAAAAGGACACTATTTCATGCGGATTGGCCTGCTTTCGATTGTCCTAAACATTATTTCAAACTATATGTTTGCTAAATGGATGGGGCCGGAAGGACTTGCCTTATCCGCTTCTATTATCGGAATGATATATTCCATTCTTACATTCACGACGTTAAACAAGATTTCAGGTGGCTTTAATCTAAAGTTAATTTCGGGGGAATATTTTAAGATTTCGGCTGCAGCCATTATTATGTCAGTTGTCCTAATTGGTTTAAAATCGACCAATGTTTTTAGAATACTTAATGATTGGATTCTCCTAGCCGCTATGGTTCCAATTGGGGCAATGTTGTATTTTGTAATTTTAAAAATTTGTAAATCAAAGGCACTTTCCGAATTGCTTCAAAATAGCAGGTTATTATCTTTCAAAAAAAAATAAAATATCTTACAAAAAAGCCTGAATAACACTGTTCAGGCTTTTTTGTCATTATTTTGGATAAATTTAGATTGCTATGTTAATATTGTAAAATTTTATAGGAATATGTAAAAAAAAGAGTCATATAATGGTATAATGTAGAAATGTAGCGAATTGTGGAATAAATTGGAGGTTAAGGATGAAAGAAACACGGTTAAAAGTTTTATTTTTCTTTGTGCTGTTTCTATTTATTTTTCCTGCCGGTAGTTTTGCGGAAAAAATGGTAGTCATCGATCCTGGGCATGGCGGGAAGTACTCTGGAACCTGCGGATACTCTGGGAACAGCACGGGTTTTTGTGAAGAAAATGCGAATTTATTGGTTGGATTGAAGGTCAGAGAAATCCTGAAAAATACAGATATAAAAGTTATTATGACAAGAGACTCTGATCAAGCATTCAGTACGGTAAGTTCAAGTGCAGATCTCATTGAAAGAATGAAAGTGGCAAATAGTACTGTTACAAAAAATAATGATAACAGTGTGTTCATTTCCATTCATCACAATGCAAGTCCTAGCAGCCCTTATGTGAAAGGGTTAGAAACCTATTATTATGATGGAGTAAATTTTTATCAACCCGATTATCCTCCTGATCCAATGCAGATGGGTTATTTATCTGAGAGTAAACGATTAGCTGAAACCGTTCATCCCAAACTAATCAGCAATCTAGGATCCATTAACCGCGGAATCGGAAATGATCAAAGTTTTTATGTCATCAGAAATGCTCAAATGCCAGCTATTTTGGTAGAACTAGGCTATATGACCAATAGGGAAGAGGAAGCACGAATTAAAACGGCGGATTTCCAGCAAAAAGCAGCACAGGCTATTTCAAATGCGGTTGTCGAATTCTTCAAAGTGTTTGAAGTACATAATGAAAATGGCAAGGTGATGAAAACTTTCAAATCACAACAAGAAGCCGTAAATTATGCTAGTCAGCAAGCATATACAGCGAAGGTTTTTGATAAAGATAAGCAAACTTATGTCTATACAAATGGCAAGTTTGAGGTTTATCACCGCACAAATGGTCTATTAAACACTCTTGCTACAGAAGAAACAGCCATTAATTATGCAAAAGGCTGGATGAATACCCGTGTTGTATCCATGAGCACCGGCGAAATAATATGGTCCAATTATCTTGATAAGAAATATGATGTTTATCTGGATAATCAAGTTAGTGCAAGCTTCTATGATTATGAATCTGCTCTAGCTTACAGCCAGGGGAAGGCAAACGTCAAAATCGCAAATAATATTACAAATGATGTTTTATGGACCAATATCCCAAATGTTGGAGTTACAAGGGATATTAATATATCTAGATTATCTGGAGCAACTCGATTTGAGACAGCGATTCAGATTTCAAAAGAGTTGTATCCAAATGGTTTCCCACAGGACAAGCAGGAAAAAGTGGTTATTTTAACAACAGGCTATCAGTTCGCAGATGCATTGTCAGCAGGTCCATTAGCCGGCTACTATGGTAAAGCCCCAATTCTATTAACACATGCAAATCAATTGGATAGTGTTGTCAAGCAGGAAATTGTCCGATTAGGAGCAACAAAAGTTGTGATGATTGGCGGAGAGGCAGCATTATCGAAGAATATTGAAGTTGCACTTAAAAATATGAAACTTGAAGTCGAACGAATCTCAGGTGCAACCCGATATGAAACAAACTTAAATATTCTTCAAAAAATGGGCAATATGAATGGTCTTTTCGTTGTTTATGGTGAGAACTTCCCAGATGCACTTGCCGTATCTCCTATCGCTGCAAACAATAATTGGGGAATTCTTCTTGTACAAAAAGATAAAGTAACTCCATTAGAATCATTGAATTTACAAAATAAGCAAGTAGTGATTGCCGGGGGAACAGACGTCATTTCTGAAAATGTGAAACAACAGCTGGAAGATTTCTACGCATCTAGCAGCGTGATCCGTTTATCAGGAATTGACCGCTATGCAACCAATGCGGTTATTAATCTATATTTTAAAGATTTATTACCATCAAATACGATTAATTTAACAACTGGTAAGGACTTCCCTGATGCACTTGCATCAGCATCATTGTCAATTAGCACAAACACTCCATTAGTATTAATTGGAGATAGTATGAACAAATATGTTGAGTCCTATTTATTAGAATACGGAAGTGACAACGTTGTGGAGGAACTGGAAGTGATTGGTGGAGTTGTCAACAATCAATCCTCGCAATCTGTCATAAATAGGTTAAAATAGTTGTTGGTAAATAAAAGACTCGATAATTTTCACTTATCGAGTCTCTTTTTTCAAAAGGTGGTTTGAACTTGAGAAACATACTCGTAATTCTATTAACTTGTCTCTTTGCGGTTATTTTAACGGCTTGTAAGGAAGAACAAGTGGTAAATAAAACAGAAAATATACAAGAACAACAAAGCAGCCAGACCGAGGAACAGACCGAGGAACAAATTGATTCTAATCAAGAACAAAAGGTAGAAGAAACGGTTACGGCCAATCAGCAAGAAGAACAACAAGGAACGAACCTTTACGGATATAGACCAGAGGTTGGCAGCATAAAAACTTTTACAGAAAACGGTATGGTTGTTTTTACTGAAGAGATTATTGCAGCGAATGATGAATATGTTCAAACACTGCTGCAATTAGGTGATAACAAGACCACTCAAATTTATCGTTGGACGGAGAATGAAATTACGCTCGTTTTTGAAGAACATAATATGGAAAATCCACAAGAAGATATCTTAAATCAATTCTCTCCAATCGATCAGTTTGAAACGATCGTCAACAATGACGCTAGTAAAATGATTTCTTGGAAGCTGCTTGCTACTGAAGGAAAAGAATCAGTTTCTGCGGGCGAGTTTAATCAAGTATTGGCCATTCAAAAAACGACGGATGAAGTGGTGGATGAGGAAACCACGTACACAAGATACTATGCACCAAAGATGGGATTAATTAAAGAAGAGTTTCATCTGAGCGGGGAAAATGGTTATTCAGCAAAATCAGAATTAGAAAAGATAGAATAATAGATTATATTATGGGGAGTGGTAAAGGTTGGCGTATAGAAAATGGGTCGTATTTGTTTTACTATTCACTTTATGTATTTTTCCGACATTTGCTTATGCTGATTCATCTGCGGATTTTGAATCGACAGAATCTATATCAGTTAAACTAAAGCGGTTTTTGGGAAACCAAACGGAAATTTCGTTAGCCATAAACGGTAAATATTTAATTAATAACTCAGAAGAAATTACTGAAGGGAAAAGTTATAAAGTTAGAGTTGAAAATGGGACAACCTTAGTATTATATGAGAATGGTGCTAAATTGGGAACTTATCAAAATAGCTTTCTCATTACTCCAATTCAATATGGTATAAATAATTATTCGGTCATCAACGGCCGAAATTATTTAGGAAATATAGAATTTACCATTGAAAGTGGAAGCTATGTTCGTCCAATTAATACGTTGCCGCTTGAAGATTATCTAAAAGGCGTTGTACCTGGTGAGATGCCTGCAGGGTGGTCAGTAGAAGCCTTGAAGGCACAGGCAGTTGCAGCACGAACTTATGTAAAATCAAAATCAGGGGCAGTGATCGACGATACTATTAGCTATCAGGCATATGATGGATATATTTGGGGATCAAGCCTTTATAAAAATTCGAATGCAGCAGTGGAAGAAACAGCAGGGAAAGTCTTAAGATATAACGGAAATCTTATTTCTGCTGTGTATTCTTCTAGCAATGGCGGATTTATTGAGTCGAATGCGAATTATTGGGGTACACCCCAAGTTCCATATTTAATTGCTAAAAGGGATCCATATGATCCGAAAATTTCATGGAATATCGCATTAAACAAACAACAGATTAATACTTCACAATTAGATTTAGTTCATCCAGAAAAATGGTGGAATAGTGTTTCTGAAGCACAGGCTGCTACAACGGAACTTAGTGGGATTAAAAACTATGTAAAGAGCAACACAGGTGCTTCCGATATTAAAGTTACCGGTATTTCCAAGGTAAGCTTTGCTGATGAATTTACTCGTACCTCTTCTGGAGAATCTACGGGTTACCGGACTAAAGGAACGATTCATGTTGAATATTTTAAGAAGGACAGTGCCGGTAATTATGTGAGAACACTACCGGGTGAGTTGCCTGACAACTACTCCACAACCATTGCTGGAGCTACACGTTATGAGACAAGTGTTGAAATATCAAAAGCAGGTTGGTCCGGTACAGCTGATGCCGTAGTATTAGGCAGAGGTGATGTGCATGTGGATGCCATTACCGGTGCTGTTTTAGCTAAGAAGTATAACGCACCGTTATTGCTTACGACTTCAACGGCTATGCCGAATGTAGTATTAACTAGAATAAAAGAATTAAATCCTAAGCAAATCTATTTACTCGGTGGAAAAGCGGCTATTTCTGAGAACGTTGAAAAGACATTAGTCAGTCAAGGCTATCAAGTGGTTCGCGTAAATGGCGAAACTCGATACGATACTTCAGTAGAAATAGCAAAGAAAACAGAGACTTTTTCTGAAGTCTTTATTACAAATGGTGCGGACAGTTCACCGGATGCCCTTTCAATTGCATCCTATGCAGCAAGTAAACAAATTCCGATCATCCTAGCGAACACAAATTGGCTAAGTGATCGTACAGTTGAACTATTAAAAGAAAAAAAGATTAGTAAAGTTACGATCATTGGCGGAACGTCTGCTGTTTCTACAAATATTGAAAACAAGCTGAAGTCAATTGGTATCAACAATATTGAACGAATTAGCGGCGAAACACGATTTGATACGAGTATCGCCATCGCGAATAAATACTCTTTTAACAAGAATAAAGTTTATTTTGCACAAGGCAGAGTCTTTATTGATGCTTTACCAGGAGCTGTATTAGCAGCTTACCAAGACGCACCAGTAATTTTAACCGAGAAAAACAGCCTTCCACAAGTAACCAAGCAATGGATTCAATCATTAGGGTTCAGACCTTCGATTGTTTATCTAGGCGGAGAAGATGCAATCTCCAAATCAGCCCGCGATCAAATTAAAGGCGCGTTGATTGGCGACATCAAGAAATTCACATTTGAATTAAATGACACGAAAATCAGTGTACTAAGAAGTATGATGGGAGTGTCCAAATTCAAGAGCTACCTCATCACAAATGTAGCGGAAAATTCATCTCAGTTTATTATTAACGGTCTTGGCTATGGTCATGGCGTTGGAATGAGTCAGTATGGTGCAAAAGCGATGGCTGAACAAGGTTTTAGATACGATCAAATCCTAGGACACTATTATCCTAATACAAACTTAACAAATTAATAGAAAGGGTGAGAACAAGCTGTTCTCACCCTTTTTTTGTAAAAACATGTTATCCTTAAAGTAGATAAATTTTGGAAGGGGATTGTAATGTTTAAAAAGATACTAATAGGAATTACTACTGCTATTCTATTTTTCTTTTCAGGTGCCAGTAGTAGTTTTGCAGAGACTTCATTTACCGAAACAAACTATCAAAATCCACCGTATCACGAGATTAATAAGCTTCTGACAGAGGCGGCACTTAAATGGGAGATACCTCCAGAGATTGTAAAAGCACTGGCCTATCAAGAGAGTAGCTGGCATCAATTTGAAAACGGAGCACCTAAGGTTTCTGATGATGGCGGCATTGGGATTATGCAGGTAACGAACGATTCTAGATTTAATCAAGAACGTTTGAAAACAGATATCCAATATAATATTAATGCAGGCCTACAAAAGCTGGATGAAAAGTTTAGAGGGGTTGACGGAAAGCTCCCCACTGTTAATAATAATGAGCGCGATATTCTAGAAAATTGGTATTTTGCCGTCCTTGCATACAATGGAAAGGTTCCGAGCAACAGTCCGATTTTCAAGGAAGATGGCAGCAGGAACACAAAAAGCTATCAAGAAAGATTATATGCGGAGATAGAAAACAAGAATCCAGGTATGGGAATCTATCCAATACCTTTTGATTTCCAAACGAGTGATTTTACTTATACAGAAAATCCTCCGTTACTTTATTTTAATAGAGATTCTTATCAAATTCCGTATCATTTGGTCCATACAACGAAACATACTTTTAACCCAAATGATATTGTTCTTTCAGCAGCAGGAGCTAATTTTAGGAATGCACCTACCTCCGAATCTAGTAGTATCAAAAAGCTTCCGACTGGAAAAAAAGAGGCTGTTACTATTTTAGAGCGATTTGTTTATGATGAGTCATCATCTCAAGATATGCGTAATAAACAATTTGTCTGGTACAAAGTAAAGCTTCAGGACAGAACGATTGGATACACCGCTTCAAGTGAATTGCAGCCTCTAGGGAAAAGAATTTCAGGTGAAACACGTTTTGAAACAGCTGTTGCTATTTCACAGGAAGGCTGGAAGAATGGTGCAGATACTGTTGTAATTGCAAGAGGATACGACTTCCCTGATGCTTTAGCGGGTACACCTCTTGCTTATCAGCTTGATGCACCAATGCTGCTCACCCGTGATAACAATTTAACGGAAGCAACAAAGAACGAGATTACTAGGTTAAAAGCAAAGAATGTGATTATCCTTGGAAGTTCAGATGCCATTCGTCCTAATGTCGAAAATCAATTGAAAGACATGGGCTTGCAGGTAACTCGAATTGGTGGAGTGGACCGATTTGATACTGCTAATCAGATTGCTGAAAAAATGCCTATTAAAGGGGATACTGCTATCGTAGCATTTGGATTTAACTTTCCGGATGCACTGACCATAGCACCATACGCAGCCAAAATGGGTTATCCCATCTTCCTTTCAAGAACAGAAACCATTTCTGAATCAACGAAGAATGCTCTAAAAAACTATAAGCATACCATCGTAGTCGGCAGTGAAGATGTTCTAAGTGATAAAGTTATGAATCAGTTGAATGATCCTGTTCGATATGGCGGCTTGAACCGCTTCGAAACCAATTTCAATATTGTCAATAACTTATTCAAAGGTGAAAATGGTAAGGCCTATATTGCAACAGGCTACAATTTTGCCGATGCTTTAACCGGAGCAGTATTGGCAGCCAAGAATAATGCTCCGCTGCTTCTCACTTATCCGACACAAGTTCCGGACCCGATCAAAAATGCGATCATGACGAAAAAACTTTATTATTACAACTTCCTTGGAGGAAGTGATGTAGTCGGTGTAGAAAACCAAATCGCAGATCTTTTTCAAAAGATAGAGTACTAGGACCGCGTTTATTTGGAACAATCAGCTAAGCCCCTCTCAAAGTGAGAGGGGCTTAGTTTATTTCATTCTCCATTCTGATGCTTCTTCTGGAGTTAATAATCGATTGTAATGTCCTTTGGAATCTAAGAAATTTTTAGCATCCTTAAAGTTCGCCATGCCTGTATCAAATGGGCCGATCAGGAAGACAACCGAACCATCAGAACCTCGTTTGGCATCAAAGTTATGGCCGGTTCTAAATAAATAATCGTGTACCTCTTGCAAAGGTTGTCCTGCAAAACCGCCAGTATAAATGTATCTGATTATATTGGTAGGCTGACTTGCTGCCCGCTCACTTTTTCTTTTCAAACCAAACTTTGTTACGATTGCATCCGCAATGGCACGGCCTACGGTTGCCCGGTAATTGTTCGTTTTCATTAAAGTTAATTCCTCTGAATTGGTCATAAATCCACCTTCGATTAGAAGGCTATCCATATTCGTTGTACGCAAAATTTGAAAATCTGCTTCTTTAAGTCCACGATTGCGGCGGTTCGTACGATTAATCACGTAATTGTGAATGTGTAAAGCTGTATCACGATTTCCTTTTGAAGCAGTAGGATGAACATAGGTTTCAATTCCATTAGCTTCAGCCGGACCCGCATTACCATGGACAGAAATGTGAAGATCGGAACCCCACTCATTAACACGTCTGGCGCGCTCAGATAAAGGCACATCTATCCTGCCTGAAGGGTCATCAGCACGAAATTGTGAGACATTTTCGTAATGTGAGAGAGCTTCCATGGCGTAACGAACGACTCCATCATTAAAATCCCACTCATACATTGAGTTGTCAGTTGCACGTTTTCCTGGGGTAACTCCGAATCCAGCGTGTCCTGCATCCCAAGATATTTTTACCATTACTTATCCTCTCCTTTAGTAATAGTAAATGAATCTTTGTTCCAGTTTGTGTAGGTCATAAGGGTAAATTTTTGACTGGACTATATTCCCATAAAGCAAAATAAAATGGAGGCCCAAAGGAATGAGCCCCCATAATTCATTATGATTATTTTTTTATAAACCTTGTGTTCATTTCTTTGTTCTTAGATTCATACTGCAGGCCTGAAGAATAGGTAAGGTGATAAAAATCATTATATAAAATTTTATCAATTGACCATACAACCGAAGACGAGAGGGCAGCTGTTCCACCTAACGTAACCATATCATAATAGAATGAATCATTATTATTTACTTTGGTTTGTAAATATTGATTTGTGGATTGTGGAATTCTATCCGCCTCTGTCAAAATAAGTGGATAATTAATCCTTGCTGATAAAGGACCGCCGGCTAGCGCATCAGGGAAGTTTCTGCCCGTTGCAAAGATATATCCATCCACTTCTTGATCCCCATTAAAGTAGTTGATTACTTTTGTATTCGTTTCAAATCTGTCGGCACCAGATATTCTTTCTGGATTAGGCAGCTGCTTTAGAACTTGATCTGATACAGCAGCTGGTCCGCCAATGACGATAGTCTTGCTGAATTGATATTTGTTTAAAAATGCTTTTGTCGATTCAGGAAGGGTGTTGTTTTCAACAAAAATGATTGGGATCTGTTTGCTTGCTGAGAAAGAAGATACCGAAAGCGCATCAGGGAAATTACGGCCATTGGCAACAATGACTTCTCCGCCTTTTTTGGCTACATAGTTATTGACTTCCACTGCTGTTTCAAACCGGTCGTCCCCTTGCAAACGATTAACGTTAAACCCGGCGTTCTTCAGTCCATTCAAAACAGTATCAGATACTGCTGCTGGTCCGCCTAAAACTAAGATATTATGAATATCCAAGTTTCGAAGAGTATCTACCGTCGATTGACTTAAACGATTTGGATAGGTTAATAGAATTGGTGCATCAATTGCGTAAGAAAGAGCACCAGCAGATAAACTGTCCGGGAAACTTTGGTTACTCGCAAGAACAGCAAATGTTCCTTCCTGTCTTAATGAACCTGGATTTAGACCCGCTTCCACTGGTGATAATACCCGGTTGGATGGTCCTTCGGGCCAGCCAGCTTCAGCAATTTGGGTTGATGTTTCTACGGATGTATTTCCATATAATCGGGAATAATCATTATATAAGTTTACTGATCCTAAAGCGTTAATTCTACCATTCTGAGTATATTCTGCACCGTCAAACATATCACTGGAGGCTTCCATAATCCAGCGAACTTGATTATGTGATAGATTAGGATCTTGATTTTTCACAAGAGCAGCCAGTGAGGCTACCATTGGTGATGCCATACTCGTTCCACTCATATGTTCATATCCTATAGGAGTACTAGAGTCAAAATAGGAGGGGAAGGTACTAAAAATATTTACCCCTGGAGCCGCAATTGATACCCAATCCCCGTAATTAGAGAAATCGGCTAGGCTGTCTGTACTACTGTCAACAGCTGCAACGGAAACTACGTTAGTTAATGCAGCAGGATAAGAATACTCTGATGTTCCTTCGTTCCCAGCAGCTGAAACAACTAACACATTCTTGGAGTACGCATAGTCAATTGCATCTTCAACGTAAAAACTATTCTCATTACTTCCAATACTAATATTGATGACACTTGCACCGTTATCCACTGCATAATAGATACCTTCCGCAATATCGATGCTGCTAATGAATTCGGCATCGCCGACTTTAACGGGCATAATCAAAGCCCCTTTTGAGAGGGAAGATACGCCGACGCTATTATTCGTTTGTGCACCAACAATACCAGCGACATGGGTACCATGTCCCACATCATCAATTGGCTGTGTTCCAGGAGCCATTGCATTAAATGGTTTATAGATTTGATTTCTTAAATCAGCGTTTGAGGCGTCAATTCCGGAATCGATTACAGCCACTATAGGTGTTTTCTTTGGATTTACTACATCCCAAGCTTCCGGCGCTTGAATAAGTGAAAAATCTTTTAACTGCATATTTCGAAAATATTCATCATTGGTCAGACTTAAATAGTGGAACTGAATTTCTTCTTCTACATATTTAACAGCAGGGTCTTGTTTTAAAGATTTTATAACATTTTTTGCTTGATTTTGAGGTACTTCAAGCAGTTTGATATTCTTTCTTTTCTCTTTTACCTTGTAACTTTTAAAATCAAAACTGCTTTTACCATGCTCGTTATACTTTACGACGATTCGTTTAGTAGATTCATTGTTGTTTTCTGCAAATGCACTTGGTGTGAACGTGTAAAAACAAATTGTGAAAAGTGTAATAACCATTACGAATACTTTTTTCACTTCTCTCCCTCTTCCCAAATAATTATAATTTCTACCATTACTATAGTATAATCTAGTTATTTGATGGAAATCTATCATTATTTACAAAATTTAGTAGTAAAATATACCTTAATTATGTATTTAATAGAAAAAACTAAAATACAAAAAAGCTACCTCTTTTATTTAAGAGATAGCCTATGGAAGAAAAAACTTAAGATTTAACAGCAGGTCTGCCAATCGAAAAGTATTGAATCCCGTTTTTATTGGCCTCATCAAGATTAAAGCAATTTCGGCCGTCAAATACGATTGGGTCACTCATTTTTACTTTAATGTCAGCTAATTTCAAGTTTTTGATTTCATCCCATTCTGTCAGTATAAAGGCGGCTTCAGAACCTTCTAAAGCCTGCTCTGCTGACGTTGCATAAGAGATTTTATCTCCAAAAAGTTTTTCTACTTTCGGCATTGCAATCGGATCATAAACGGTAATCTTTGCCCCATCAATCAGTAAGTCTTGTATTAACTGTAAAGATGCAGCCTCGCGGATATCATCCGTATTTGGTTTAAAGGTTAGACCGAGTAAGGTGGTTCTTTTGTCTGTTAATGACCCAAAATGTTCTTTTGCTTTAAAGAATAGTCGCTCTTTTTGTATATGATTCACATCAATCAATGATTTTAAGATTTTAAAATCATAATCAAACTCTTTTGCAATATGATTTAATGCATTTATATCCTTTGGAAAACATGAGCCGCCAAAGCCGATACCAGCTTGAAGAAACTGCCTTCCAATTCGTCTATCCAGCCCTACACCTGTTGAGACATGGTCGATGTTAGCGCCTGCCTTCTCACACAGATTCGCTATTTCATTGATAAAACTAATTTTTAAGGCGAGGAATGAATTGGATGCATATTTAATCATTTCTGCACTGCGAATATCGGTATGAACAATTGGAAGCTGGAAAGGTGCATAAATTTCCTCTATCCGCTTTCCTGTTTCTTCATTATTTGAGCCAATGACAATCCGATCACCATGAAAGGTATCATGGATGGCTGTGCCTTCCCGTAAAAATTCTGGGTTGGAAACAACCTCAACTTTAATGCTAGCAGATACCCGCTCTTGGATTAAGCGGCCAATGTGTTCGTTTGTTCCTACAGGAACAGTACTTTTAGTTACAACAATAATATCTTTCGTTATATATTCAGCTATTTGGATGGCTGCTTTTTCAAGGAAGGTTAAATTGGCAGAGCCATCTTCATTGGCAGGAGTTCCAACGGCAATAAAAATGCAATCGGCATTACGATAAGCATCCTCGGGATCGGAGGAAAAGGTTAGAAGACCTTTGTCAATATTTCGTTGAATAAGCTCATCAAGACCAGGCTCATATATGGGGGAAATCCCTTGGTTGAGCATGGATATTTTTTCTTTATCGATATCATAGCAATTGATATGATGCCCTATTTCTGAAAGACAAGCTCCTGTAACCAATCCCACATAGCCTGTCCCCGTAATCGTTATATTCATTTCATAATCCCTTCTTTGTACCAAAATACAACAACCCTTTTATTATAGCTTAAATAAATGAAGTTAGATAATAATTTATTGTTTTAATGGAAGGAAATGCACATACAGAAAGAGTTTTATTTTTAATCATTCATAAATATTGGTATAATGTCTTTATGTGATTTTTTAGGAGAAAATACGACAAATTCCGCTTAAAAGGGCGGCAAGAGAGTATACAAGGTGTTGAAGAAATGAAAGATAAAAAAATTCTTGTCATAACCAACATGTACCCCAGCCGGGAACATAAAAGCTTTGGTATTTTTGTCAAGAATCAAGTCGATGCTATAAAAAGGAAAAACATGACAGTCGACGTTTTAGCGATAACCAATCCGAAGAGCGGAAAGGTGAATGTTTTAACGAAATACATAACATGGTTTATTAAAACCTTGGTAACGCTTGTTACGAAGGGAAATAAATATGATGTTATTCATGCTCACTATGTTTTCCCGAGCGGCTATTTAGGACTTTTGTTTAAAAAAGTTTTTAAGACAAGATTAATTGTGACTGCACATGGCGGGGACATCGATAAAATGGCGAAAAAAAGCAAAAGACTATACCAAATGACAGAGACGATTTTACAGAAAGCCGATCATGTAATAGCAGTGGGGGATGCACTTCATCACGAAATCGTAACTAAATTTTCAGTTAATCCCAAGAAGACCTCCATTTTAAACATGGGTGTTAATCGACAGATATTCAAA
The DNA here is from genome assembly GCF_946151075.1 of Neobacillus sp. Marseille-Q6967. Lineage (GTDB taxonomy): Bacteria > Bacillota > Bacilli > Bacillales > Cytobacillaceae > Neobacillus. The sequence goes on from NZ_CAMGZB010000001.1 coordinate 1,964,434, forward strand.
CCTGTAGATAGACTATTTGCAAGAGAAAAATGTAACTATCCAAAAGATTCACGGATGATTCTCTTTGTCGGGAATTTGTTGGAACAAAAAGGGTTAATAGAACTGCTCGATGCATTGAGTCTCGTGCAAGAAAAAGTAAGCAATGTTGAACTGGTGATTATCGGAGCTGCGAAGAATCCTGCATTCAAAAGAAAATTGGATAAGAAAATAAACGATCGTCACTTGGTTAATTCAGTACATATTCTCGGGCCAAAAGTACAAGCGGAAATTTCATTATGGATGTGTGCAGCGGATTGTCTTGTATTGCCGGCACATATGGAGGGATTTGGCCTGGTTGCATTGGAAGCAATGGCCTGCGGAACACCGGTTATTGGGACTAACGTCGGCGGCTTAAAATCGTTATTACAGAACGGGGCTGGGGTGATAACCCCTGTAAAAAATCCGGAAGAACTGGCCAATTCCATAATCACAGTCCTTACATCTAATGATAAAAGAGATAGTTTAATAAAAATTGGGTTAAAAAAAGCAGAGGAAAACGACGAGGAACGTATACTCAAACGGGTAATAGAAGTCTATTTTCCTACTGGAGGGTAGGATAATGAAAAAGAGTGCAAAACGAAAAAAGGTATTATTTATTTCTTCATTAGGCGGGCATTTGACGCAGTTACTACAGTTAAAACCGCTTTTCAAGGAGTATGAATACCATATCATTACTGAAAAATCCATTATTACAGAAGATTTAAAGAAACAATATCATATGTCTTTTTTAGCATATGGTGCAAGAAATTACTTAATTAGATATATTTTTAAATTCAGCTATAATATTTTCAAATCATTTTATTATTTTTTACGGGAAAGACCAGATGTTATTGTGACAACAGGTGCCCACACGGCAGTACCCATTTGTTACATTGCTAAGCTGTTTGGAAAGAAAGTCATTTTTATAGAGAGCTTTGCAAAAACGTCAACCCCAACCATTTCTGGGAAGCTTGTCTATCCAATAGCTGATTTATTCATTGTCCAATGGCAGGAAATGATGAAACATTATCCAAAGGCTGTTTATGGAGGGTCAATCTATTGATATTTGTAGTATTAGGAACACATGAACTTCCATTTAACCGTTTGCTAAGGGAAATAGACAAGCAAATATCAGCGGGAAATATAAAGGAAGAAGTTATTGTACAGGCGGGTCACACGAGATACCAATCTAATCAGATGGAGATTTTTGATTTTACAACCTATGAACATATGTCAGAGCTATACCGCAAAGCAAGCATCATCATTACACATGGTGGTACAGGATCCATCACGATGGGAATGAAAATGGGTAAAAAAGTGATTGCTGTACCTCGTTTAATAAAATATGGTGAGCATAATGACGACCATCAGCTGGAGATTGTGAAGCAGTTTCAAGATACCGGACATATCCTTTGCTGGAATGAACCCGATGAATTAGCAGAAGTTCTTCAGCTTGTCGAAAACTTTAATCCCGTTCCATTTGTAAGTGGGAACAAGAAAATCATAGCTATTATTAAGCAATTTATTGATCAGCAATGCTAGTTCAGTATGAAACCTCTTTGTTTAAGTATAAATGCTTACTTGAATAAAGGGGCACTTTTATGTTCAGGAAAAAATGAGCAACTAAGGATACCGAAAGAGGAAATATTCATGAATAAATTTGAAAAAATATTGCTAACGATTTTTTTTATAGAGATTTTTGTTGGCGGTGGCGGCAGACTGATTGATTTTGGATTTCTTTCTATCCGGCAGGTTTTATTTATTGGGTTAATCCTGACATTTATATACCGGATTATAAATGAAAAGGCGTATTTTAATAAGGAAATCAATACCTTTATTCGCTTTAATCCTATTACAATCGGAATATATATGCTGCTAGGCTGGTTCATTATTAGCGCAGTAATCGGTTTTTTCAATGGTAACCCGCCTTCGATCATTGTAATGGATTTTCTAAGAGTAAGTTTTTTTGCTGCCTTTTTCCCTTTGGCCTATTATGTCTCAGAGGACAGATTCTCTAAAAGACAAATCATTACCCTTTTAAAATGTAGTTCGCTTTTCATTGCCATTTTTACAGTTTTAATTGCTCTATTAGGAAAGACTATATTTGGAGCGAATTTTGAGTTATATAAAGAGTTTTGGAAACAATTCATGAATGATGATCTTTTATTTAGAAAAAGCCATAGCGTCTTTTATAAGAGTCAGTTCTATTTGCTGCTGGGCTGGATTATTTCATTGAATGACATACTAACCAAAAGATATTCGAAAATGGACATTTTCATCATTTTATTGGGTGCTATTTCGATTTTTTGGTCGGATACAAGAGGTTTTTCCATAGCTTTGATGGTTAGTGTTTTTATGATTTTAATCATTGAAGTCAAAATCTTTACAGATCCGATAAAAGGATTAACTAACAAAATGAAAGCAATGAGTAGAAATCCTCAGATCATCAAACAAATCATCGTTTTATTGGCCATAACCATTTCGGTTCCATTCTTGTACCAATATATGACCATGGAAAGGTTTGGACAAAGCACAACCTCCAGTAATTCAGAGGTAAATAATGAAGAAATAGAGGATACAAGTGTTGGTGCCAGGGTAGAGTTTCTGTTGGATTCTAAGGATATCTTACTTGGAAATCCTATTGCATTCATATTTGGAGAAGGATACGGAACTTCCATAGCTGGAAGATTGGAAGGCATTGAAATGAGTTTTCTTGATATATGGGTTGAGCAGGGAGCGGTGGGACTATCGATATGGTTATTTTTATGTCTCCTAGTGATCTACAATTACTATCAAGCCTATAAGCTGGGGGTCAAGATAAAAACAATTGATCGATCTTTATTAGGGGCCTTTATCGGAGTGCTTTTACTTTTAACAAATATAAATCCTTTTATCAATAATCCGATTGGAATCACCTTTTTCTTATTGATGCTTATCTTTTCGCTAAATATAAAGAAGGTTACTGGAAAATAAGAAAATCCCATTTTGCTTATGCAAGATGGGATTTTCTTTTTAATTGTTCGTTCATTCTTCAATTGCTTCTATAGGTAGTTCCAGCAGGGTACGTAGTTCGTCTGATAATGTCTGCCTTGTTTCATCGGAAACAATGTAATACCAAACATTGTCAATGGTATCTCCTTCACCTTCAATTTCCAGTTTATCAATCGTTTCAGTAGCAGGCTTATAGGTAGATTGCATTCCAATCATTTCATTTAACGTAAGGTTAGTTTTAATATTGTTTTCTAATGCATCGAGGATGTCAGTGTATTTTGTTAAGGTTGAGAGTGATTTTCCTTTATCGATAATCTTCGAAATCACTTCACGTTGTCGTTCTCCGCGTCCAATATCACCACGTGGATCTTGTTTTCTCATTCGAGCATATGCCAGCGCTTCAGTACCATTGAGATGCTGCTGACCTTCGTAAAGGGTAGTGCCATCTAATTCAAACTCATATTGATTATCAACTTCAATACCGCCAACTGCATCAACAATATCCTTGAAGCCTTCCATGTTTACTTCAACATAGTAATCAATTGGGATATTTAGAAAGTGTTCAACAGAGGCAATACTCATTTCAATCCCGCCATATGCGTATGCGTGGTTGATCTTATCGGTCCTGTTCTTTCTAGAATTATTGTTATTGATTAATTCAGTCCGGGTATCGCGTGGAATACTAAGTATTTTAGTAGTTTTCTTTTCAGGATTAACCGTAATGACAATCATTGAGTCTGTACGACCATTGTCGCCCTCACGTTCGTCGATTCCCACCATTAAGATTGAAATTGGGTCTTTTTTTGTAAATTCGACTTTTTCTTCTCTCTTTTCTGAAACTTCTCTTGAGATTGGTTTATTCATTTTATCAACAGCGCTTGCTACGTTCATATACACATTATAAAAATAAGCTCCTCCGCCAATTAGCAAAATAAAGAAAGTAAAAAGTGTGAAGCGGAGAAATTTGTTCTTTCTCTTTTTTCTCTTTTTTTTAATAGTAGCTCTATTAATCTCCATATATAGTATCCTCCTAATGAAGGGATTTTATTAAAAACAGGCATAACTAAAATTATAAGCTTGAAGATAGTTAAGTTCAACAGGAAATATTAAAGTTCGACGGAAAAATATTGAAATGTGGAAAAGTTCTGGTAAACTTTTGTTTTTTATTAAAGTTATTGCGGTTTTTTTGAGAAAATTGTCGTTTTATCGTTATAATGGTTAATGTGTTCGGTAATATAGACGATATTCTGATGAAAGATGTTACACCATTCGACTTGTCCGTAACAATTATATTAAAATTTAATGACATTGGGAACGAAATTTGAACTTCATCCGCACATTTTATATAATGTACAATTAGAAAACTATGTACATAAAACGTTTTTAACTAACAGAAAGAAGGAATTCATAATGATAAATAATGTACTCATTACTGGTGGAGCAGGATTCATCGGTAGTAACTTAGCATTAAAATTATTGGAGAAAGGTTATAACGTTACCGTACTGGATAATTTATCTACTCAAATTCATGGAGAAGATGGAACAAAATCAGAGTTATTCTTAAAAATAAAAGATAAAGTGAATTTTATTAAAGGTGACGTTGTCAATAGTGATGACTGGAGAAATGCTTTAAAGGGCCAAGATGTGGTTGTTCATTTAGCTGCTGAAACTGGTACGGGGCAATCAATGTATGAAATCAATAAATACATTGATGTCAATGTTAAAGGTACTTCTAATTTATTAGATATCCTAACAAATGAAGAACACCAAGTGAAAAAGATTGTCATCGCAGCATCTAGAGCGATTTACGGTGAAGGCATGTACCATTGTTCCGAGCACGGAATAGTATACCCTGTTGAGAGAACCGAAGCTGATATGAGTAAAGGTGATTTTGAAGTAAAATGCCCGACTTGTAATCGTGACGTAGAAGTAATGGCTACTACTGAAGAAACGAAAATCCACCCAACATCTGTTTATGGAATTACGAAACAAGTACAGGAACAAATGTGTATGGTGGTTGGAAAATCATTAAATATTCCGGTTGTAGGCTACCGTTATCAAAATGTTTATGGACCTGGTCAATCGTTAAAAAATCCATACACAGGAATTCTCTCCATTTTCTCGACTATTATAAAAAATAACAATAAAATTAACATTTTTGAAGATGGGAAGGAATCTAGAGATTTCGTCTTTATTGATGATGTTGTTGATGCTACGATTTTAGGAATCGAAAAAGACGAAGCCAACTTTGAAAGCTTTAATGTTGGAACAGGCGTTGCAACAACAGTTAATGAAGTAGCGGCTACCTTAAAGGAGAAATACGGATCAGATACGGAAATCAGCATCAGCGGTAATTTCCGTCTGGGTGATATCAGACATAACTATGCCGATTTAACAAAAATTAAAGAAAAACTAGGGTTTACTCCGAAGGTAAGTTTTGAAGAAGGTATTAGTAAATTTGTTGAGTGGGTTAATCAGCAAGAAGTTGTAGAAGATCAATATGAGAAGTCGATCGATGAAATGAAGAAAAAAGGATTATATAAATAATGAAACTGAAAAACAAAAAGATTTTATTTTTATGTCCTTTATTTTTTAATTATCACAAGAAATTAATGGACGCGATGGAAAGGATGGGGGCTGAAGTCGATTTTTTTGATGAGCGCCCATCCAATACATTTCTTTCAAAGGCGTTATTAAGAATTAATCGGAACTTTGTTACTTGGCAAATAAACAAGTACTATGAAGAAATTACATCGAAAATAAAAGATAAAAAGTATGATTATATTTTCATCTGCCAAGCTGAGGCAACACCTATATCCTTTTTAAAAGATGTAAGAAGGTTAAATCCAAATGCACGAATGGCGCTAATGCTGTGGGATTCTGTGGCCAATAAGGTAAATACCCTTGAAAAATTAGATTTTTTTGATGAAGTGTTTTCGTTTGATAAAAAAGATTGTGAACAGCTTGGTTTAACGTTTAGACCTTTGTTTTTTGACAAAGAGTATGAACTTATTGCTAAGGAAAAACCAACGCTTCTTTATGATTTGTTTTTTGTTGGAACCGTCCATAGCGACCGCTTTCTAATATTAAATAAAGTTAGGCAGCAATTTGAAAAAAATAACTTAAAGGTATTTTACTTTCTTTATATCCCAAGTAAAATCATGTATTACCAGCGAAAATGGTTTACAAATGAATTAAAAGGCAGTAAAATCACAGATTTTTCATTTGTAGGAATGCCTAGTGAACAATTGACTGATAAGCTAAAGAAATCTAAGGCTGTGGTGGATATTCAACATCCTAAACAAACAGGTCTGACAATGAGAACGATTGAAATGCTCGGGGCAAATAAAAAAATCATTACAACCAATACCGATATACAGAAATATGATTTTTATCATCCTAATAATATTTGTATAGTAGATAGAGACAAAGTCGTTGTTCCAACTGAATTTATGACAACGCCTTATGTTCCGGTTGATGAGAAAGTAAAAGATCGATACTCAATCGACTATTTTATACTAGATGTTTTAGGGTTAGCCGAAGAAAAAGAACAAGAATTCCATGTGGAAAAAAGTGGTGGAGGACAACGATGAAGGTTTCTGTAGCAATGGCCACTTATAACGGAGAAAAATTTCTCCAGCAGCAGATTGATAGTATTCTTTCACAATTAAGCAGTGAAGATGAATTAATTATTTCAGATGATCACTCAACCGATCAAACCCTTAAAATTATTGACAAATATACAAAGGGAGATCATCGGGTCAAGCTGTTTATGAATGAAGAAAAAGGGGTAACATCCAATTTTGAGAATGCAATAAAACGGACGCAAAACGATATTGTCTTTTTAAGTGACCAGGATGACGTTTGGAAACCAGAGAAAGTTCAAACAGTAAAGTCATATTACGAGAAAAATCCACACATCCAAATGATTATGTCTGATATTACTGTAGTTGATAATGATCTTAATCCGACCATTGAATCATTTTATGAATTTAGAGGCAGCCGGTCGGGTGTAATGAAAAATATAATTAAAAATAGTTATATTGGCTGTGCCATGTCATTTAGAAGAGAGTTAAAGTCTAAAATCCTGCCAATTCCAAGAAACGTACCGATGCATGATATGTGGATTGGGTTGGTGGCGGATATGAATCACTCAGCATTATTAATTCCTGAAAAATTAATCTACTATCGCAGACATGACCAGACCGTTACGACTGTTGAAAATACATCTACTTTGAAACAAAAACTCCTTTGGAGGTTTCAAATTTCTAACCTTCTATTACAATCATATTTCAAAAATAGATAGATATTATAGAGTGGTATGTTTTCCCAAAGGGTTTTCTAAAGGGGAAGCATACTTTTTTTGTTATACTAGTTGTTATAGGGAAATACTAACTATATGTTTAAAAATTTGAGGTATGAGAATTATGGAAAAAAATTTATTCAACAAGATATTTTACTTAGTGGCAGCAAATTTTATAATTTCTATTTTGTTTTTCTTTAGTTATAAATTAGCTAGATATCAATTTGATATGGATCTGCTAATTCATGAGATGTTTGAAAATACGAAAAAATTTGGATTCAATCTGCTTATCGTATTTATCGTTTTACTATTGACTAGTAAGTGGCAATTAAAAGGATTAAAACATATTAAGAGTCAAAAACCATTTCTTTTAAACCTTATTATGGCTGTCGTCATTGTGTTGGTTTCATTGGCTGCATCATTTATCGTGAACTATTATTTTCAATATTTTCAACTTTTAATGGATCCATTGAAAACAAATGAATGGATTATTGAAAATACACGGATATACTTTGCCGGCGTATTGTACTTGTTATGTTTATTCTTATTAATTTACGCTTTGTTTGGTAATGTTCTTATCAGTTCACTCCTCACGAGTGTCATATTAATTGTCATTGGATATATTCATTACAATAAGCTGAATCTTCGCGTCGAACCATTGTACCCGTATGATTATAAGCAAATCTCGCAATTAAGAGATGTCATTCCGATGATTTCGGAATATATTTCACTGTCACAACTCCTGATCGCTATCATCACTTTTCTACTCATTCTGGCTTTAATGTTTTTCTTGCCAAATGTGAAATTAGCTCTCTGGATGAGAGGCCTGATATTGGCCGTTTCCTTAATAATGGTCTATTCATACTCGAATTTTCCAAAAACGTTTATGAAGTCATTTGTTGAAAATAATAATGTAGCGATTGTGAAATGGAATCAAATTGATAATTATGAAGTGAATGGTTTCTTATTTGGCTTTATCTCAAATTTACAATCGGGAGGGTACGAAAAGCCAAAAGGATATTCAAAACAAAAGGTACTTGAAACGGCAGAAAAATATGTAAATGAAAAATCAACGGGCACAGGTAAAACACCCAATATCATTTACATAATGAGTGAGGCATTTTGGGACCCGACAAGACTTAATGTTGAGTTTAGCGATGATCCCATCCCTCATCTCCGCAAGCTAATGGATGAGCAATCTTCCGGCTATGTTCTATCTCCTGTGTTTGGGGGAGCTACTGCAAATGTTGAATTTGAGGCATTAACAGGTTTCACCACATCATTTTTAAATATTGGCGTTATTCCATACCAAGATTTAGTTGATAAAAAAACATTTATCCCATCCATTGTAAGTGATTTGGAGGGAAAAGGTTATAACTCCCTGGCAATCCATCCTTTTAACAAAGTATTTTATAAACGAAATGTTGTATATAACATATTTGGTTTTGATAATTTTTTAGACCAAGATACGATGAAGAATCAAGATAAGACAAAAGGAGGAGTCATTACTGACCATTCTTTAACTCTTGAGATATTAGACAATATTAAAAAACAAGAAAAACCTCTTTTTGTCCATGCTGTGTCCATGCAAAATCATATGCCTTATAATCCAGGTGCCTATGAGGAAAATCAAATTAAAATTAACGGACTTTCACCGGAATTAACCTCTACGTTAGAAGTGTATTCAGAGGGGATCAGGAGATCAGACGAGGCCTTACAACTCTTAATTGATGAACTAGAACAATTAGATGAACCGACTATCGTCGTCTTTTGGGGGGATCATCTGCCGATACTTGGTGCAAATATGGGAGTATATAAAGAAGCAGGATATGACGATAAGAACCCAGATGTAAATGAATATAAATATTCGGAAACACCTCTCTTAATTTACTCTAATTTTGAAAGTGAACAAAAGAAGTATGAATTTATTAGTCCATTTTATTTAGCGTCTATTGTTTATGAAAAAAGTGGAATGGAAAAGCCTCACTTTTATAACTTATTAGACCAACTGCGAGAGGAAATGGGAATACCTGCCCTTAAAGGTGGAATTATCATGGGCAGTGACCGTGAGTTTATAAAGAATCCCACAAAAGAACAAAAACAGCTTTTAGAAGATTACAGATTACTTCAATATGATTTATTGGCAGGGAACCAGTACAGTTTAGAATTGTTGTATCGTTAAGGGTACATACCTTAAGAAACTCAGACTAAGATCATCTTTAGTTAGCTGAGATTCTTAAGGTATGTTTTTTTATTTATCAACTTAAAGAGCCAATTGGAAAATAAAGTGATGCAAATTTCGACATACAAATGCTATAATTTCATTTGTATGTATTAAAAAGGGCATGAATGTAGTAAACAATTGAACCTTATATAGTAGTTGAGCAAACAATAATCTTGATGAAAAGGTGATGCTGAATGTTGTTTAGTGGTAAAAGTGTAGATCAATGCATCGATTCAAGGAAAAACAATCTCGATATAATCAGATTTATCGCTGCAACGTTGGTCCTTTATTCTCATGCATTTCCACTAAGTTTAGGAAATAATATGTCTGAACCATTTGGCCATATCACCAAAGGTGACATGACATTTGGGGAACTTGCTGTAAGTATTTTTTTTGTTATCAGTGGTTTTCTTATTACTCAAAGTTTCGACCGCTCCAAGGATTTGATCTATTATGCCAAAGCAAGGATTTTACGGATTTTCCCCGGATTAATATTTTGTGTCCTTCTGTCTGTCTTTTTATTAGGGCCAATCTTTACAGATTTAAGTTTAGCCGAGTATCTTAAGAATCGTGAAACGTATGATTATTTTAAAACGATTACCCTTTATTGGCTTCAGTTTGACCTTCCGGGTGTTTTTCAATCCAATATTTGGCCAGGAGCGGTTAATGGCTCCCTTTGGACCTTATGGTTTGAATTTTTCTTTTATATAGTAGTTGCCGTTCTAGGAGTTACTAGATTACTAGATAAACGTATTGTCTTGGTTGGCTTTATCTTAAGTACGATCCTTTTCTATTTGGGAAAAGGAGGATTCTACACTGATTTATTCCGATATTTTAGTGCTGGTATGGTATTTTATCTTTTTAGAAAACAGATTCGATTGAATGGATGGTTAGCATTACTTTCCTTTGCTGCTTTAATTTTAACTATTCGTACAGGGTATTTTAATTATTCACTTTCCATCTTTGGAACCTATTTAATTTTTTATATAGCATTTGAGACACGATTAAAGCTGCATAACTTTGGGAAATACGGAGATTTTTCATATGGTATTTATATCTATGCCTTCCCAATTCAGCAAGTTATGACCTATATTTTTAATAATCAATTGTCTCCAACCCAAAACTTTTTATTATCATTCCCAGTTACACTAATGTTTGCAATTTTTTCTTGGTATTTTATTGAAAAAAGAGCTTTAAAATATAAAAATCAGTCATTTAAGAGAAAAGTTTATGTAGAAAATCAATTTAATACAAAAGCTAATATGTAATTATACTGCTTTAAAGGTGTGTATTGTAATAGGAGAGATATAATTATGAATAGATTTGAAAAAATATTGCTGACGGTTTTTTTCGTTGAGTTATTTGTTGGCGGGGGCGGAAGGCTGATTGATTTTGGTTTTCTGTCTATTCGCCAAGTCTTATTTATACTTTTAATTCTTACCCTTATTTTTAGAATCATAAAACAGAAGGCTTTTCTTGATAAAGAGATCAATACTTTTTTTCGATTTAATCCGTTGACAATAGGCGTATATGGATTATTAATCTGGTTTGTAGTGAGTGCAGCTATAGGCTTCGTAAATGGTCATCCTCTTTCCATTATCGTAATGGACTTTTTTAGGGTGTCGTTTTTCTTAGTGTATTTCCCGTTAGCTTATTATATTTCTGATCAAAGATTTTCTAAGCAACGGATTATTACAATATTAAAATATAGTGCGTTGGCAGTAGCAATTTTTACGATAGTGGTTTCATTACTTGGTAAAACGGTATTTAGTGCAAATTTTGGTCCGTTTTATCTTTTTATGAATTCGATTATGAATGACGATTTATTTTTTAGACCAAGTAATAGTGTCTTCTATAAAAGCCATTTATTTGTCTTAATCGCACTAATTATTGCCCTTAATGAAATTCTTAATAAAAAATATTCGAAACTGAATGCAGCGCTTATTGTATTAGGCACGGTGTCTGTACTTTGGTCTGAAACAAGAGGGTTCCTTATCGCTTTATTAGCAAGCTTGCTTATGATTATCTTCCTTGATGCAAAAGTAGTTACCGACGTTTATAGAAGGTTTTCAGAAAAATTTAAAGTCTTATTTGAATCTAGATGGTTCCTAAAAAAGGCAAGTACTCTTTTGGTCATTATGATTCTTATCCCATTCCTATACAAATACATGACGATAGAAAGATTTGAGCAAGAGGTAGTCGTTGAGGATCCATCTATTCAAGATGAAAGTGATTCAGCCAAGGAAACCGAAATTAACGATACAAGTGTAAACTCAAGACTAGAATTTATGGTTGATTCAAAAAGAATTCTTATGGAAAGCCCGGTTCATTTTATTTTCGGGACAGGCTATGGTACAGAAATTGCTGACAGACTTGACGGGATAGAGATGAGTTTTCTCGATATCCTGGTGGAGCAGGGCTTTATTGGATTAGCCATATGGTTATACCTATGCTTACTAGTTTTTTATAATTATTACAAGGGATACAAAAAAGGGAGAAAGCCTGGTACTTTGGAAATTTCCTTAATGGCTGCATTTATTGGACTGATTTTGGTTACCAATATTAATCCGTTTATTAACAATCCAATAGGAATTAGCATTTTTCTCGTTATCTTAATCTTTTCACAAAACTGGAAAGACACTGCGTTAAACGGGGAGTTAAAATGAAAAAAACAATTGTCATTGTGTTGTATAAACAACTAGTTGAAGAGAGTAAAACATTTAAAACCCTAAAAGAAACACTGTTTTCCAGAGATGAGTATTTTAAGAATGTAGAAATTATTTTGTATGATAACAGCCCTGATGAGCAGGAGTTTAATACCTTCCCTTATAAAAATATAACCATTAAGTATAAGCATGATAAGCGTAATCTTGGGATTGCAGCAGCCTATAACTACGCTTGGTCAATGGCAAAAGCTAATAAGAGTGAATGGCTCATTCTTTTTGATCATGATACTGAGGTCACATATGATTATATAAAGCAAATGTTGGATCTAAATGGAGTAGATGAAAGTATTGCAGCAATCGTTCCGAAAATCAATAGTGAAAATCAAATGATTTCACCCGTTTACAGCCATACTTTGAGACCTCTTCAGGCGGAAAGGCCGAAAGAAGGTATACAGGATCAGCCAATTATGGCAATTAATTCAGGGGCTATGATCCGGGTATCGTTCCTCAATCAAATAAATGGATTTAATACAGACTTTTCTCTCGATTACTTGGATCATTGGTTGTTTTATGAAATCTATGAGAATGGCTATAAAGTTTTGGTGCTGAATGTTTCTCTGGAACATGAATTATCGGTCATGGATTACAGCAGGGTTTCTCTAGACCGATATAAAAGTATTGTTGATTCCGAAATGAATTATTACAGGAATTATAAAAAAGATTTATACACTGCATACCGGATACAGCTAATGAAACGCTTGTTAAAACAAGTTCTGACGGTAAAAAACAAGAAAATTGCGGTGTACACCCTAAGCAGGTTGTTTTCACGGTGATTTTGAACCCATTTCTAAGGTGACCTCTTTTGCAACAAAGAGGTCCTTTTCTAATGTAATGGGATCATCTGCAACATAAATTCACGTATTTTCGGGAATATTTTAAGAAACAACTTTACGGATAAGTTAATTTTTAATTACAATTTTTGTTTTGGTTTGTCAATTTGTATGTACCTTCTTTATAATGGGTAAGGGAGTTCATGACGATATTTGTAGAAAAATATAAAAAAGGAGTTGTTATGAATGAAAGGTATTATTCTTGCAGGAGGAAGCGGCACGAGGCTTTATCCTTTAACTAAAGTAGTTTCAAAACAGCTTTTACCTGTTTATGATAAACCTATGATTTATTATCCGCTATCTGTATTAATGCTGGCAGGGATTAAAGATATCCTTATTATTTCCACACCTGAAGATATTGGCAGATTTGAGCAAATTTTGGGTGACGGATCTGATTTGGGAATGAACTTTACATATAAAATCCAGCCTCATCCAGGTGGTTTAGCCCAAGCTTTCATTTTAGGCGATGAGTTTATAGGTGATGACAATGTTGCCCTTGTTCTTGGGGATAACATCTTTTATGGACATGGTTTAACAGAACTATTAAAGAAAGCGGCAGCCCGGGAAACAGGTGCAACCGTATTTGGTTACTATGTTAATGACCCAGAACGTTTCGGGGTTGTTGAATTTGATGAAAATGGAATGGCTGTGTCAATTGAAGAAAAGCCAGAAGTTCCGAAATCCAATTACGCTGTTACAGGTCTTTATTTTTATGATAATCGTGTGGTAGATATTGCAAAAAATATTAAGCCATCACCGCGTGGTGAATTAGAAATAACAGATGTTAATAAAGCTTATCTTGAAATGGGTGAATTAAACGTTGAACTGCTTGGCCGGGGTTATGCATGGTTAGATACTGGTACTCATGCATCTCTATTAGAAGCATCCCAGTTCATTGAAACAGTAGAAAAGAGACAGACATTAAAAATTGCCTGCCTTGAAGAGATCGCCTATAAAATGGGCTATATTACAAAAGAAAAGCTGTTAGAGCTTGCGGAACCATTAAAGAAAAACCAGTATGGTGAATATTTAATAAAAATTGCTGGCCAAGGTAAGTAATCCTTAAGTGAGGTTAAAAACATGTATGTAATCGAAACAAAATTATCAGGTGTTAAAATATTAGAACCGAAGGTTTTTGGTGATCACCGCGGTTATTTTATGGAAAGCTACAATAAACAATTGTTTGAATCTTTAGGGTTGAATTTTGATTTTATACAAGATAATCAATCCCTTTCTGCACCAGTGGGAACATTGCGCGGCCTACATTTTCAATTAAATCCAAAGGCGCAAACAAAGCTCGTTCGCTGCATTACTGGAGCGATTTATGATGTGGCAGTTGACATCCGTCAAGGCTCACCTACATATGGCCAATGGGTGGGTGTAATTTTAAGTGAGCATAATAAGCGCCAGCTTTTAGTGCCAAAAGGCTTTGCTCATGGTTTTTGCACATTAGTACCTGATACGACTGTAGCATATAAGGTAGACGAATATTATTCACCTGAGCATGACGGCGGTATTCTTTGGAATGATCCTGATTTGGGTATTGACTGGCCTGCAGCAAATCCAATTCTTTCAGAAAAAGATGCAATTCAACCAAGACTAAGCGAAGCAACACACCTAAATTTTGTGTTTGAAAAGTAGGAGGAAAAATGATGAAATTATTAATCACAGGCGGTGCTGGTTTTATTGGCAGCAATTTTGTCCGCTATATGGTCAATAAATATCCAAATTATCAAATTGTGAACCTTGATTTATTAACGTACGCAGGAAACCTTGAAAACTTAAAGGACATTGAGAATGAACCAAATTATAAGTTTGTCCGCGGAGATATTGCAGACCGTGACTTTATCCAAAGGCTGTTTGAAGAAGAGAAATTTGATTATGTCTTAAACTTTGCAGCTGAATCTCACGTAGACCGCAGTATCACAGACCCTGGAATCTTTGTGCAAACAAATATCCAAGGAACATTAGCATTGTTGGATGCGGCCAAAACATTTGGCGTAACCAAATACCTGCAGGTTTCAACAGATGAAGTGTATGGAACTTTGGGGGAAACAGGCTACTTTACTGAGGAAACTCCATTAGCAGCTAACAGTCCTTATAGTGCAAGTAAAGCTGGAGCTGACTTGCTTGTTCGCGCCTATCATGAAACTTTCGGGCTGCCTGTCAATATTACACGCTGCTCAAATAACTATGGGCCGTATCATTTCCCTGAAAAGCTGATTCCATTAATGATTATTAATGCTTTACATGATAAAGAACTTCCGATCTATGGAGATGGTTTAAATATCCGTGATTGGCTTCATGTTGAAGATCATTGCCAGGCAATCGACCTTGTCCTTCATAAAGGACGTAATGGAGAAGTTTACAACGTTGGCGGTAATAATGAAAGAACCAATATCGAAATCGTTAAAACGATTTTAAAACATTTAAACAAGCCGGAATCATTAATGAAGTTTGTGAAAGACCGTCCGGGGCATGACCGCCGCTACGCAATTGATGCAACCAAGCTTCGTACAGAGCTTGGCTGGTCACCTAAATATAACTTTGATACTGGTATTGAACAAACGATTAACTGGTATCTAAATAACCGTGAATGGTGGGAAAACATCATTTCAGGTGAATATCAGGAATATGTGAAATCCCAGTATGGTGACAGATTAGGAGTAGAGTAATGAGAGTTGTTGTTACAGGTGCAGCCGGCCAACTAGGACAAGATGTTCTAAAAGAATTGAGCCGGAAAAACCATGAGGCTTTTGGAGCTGACCGCACTCAATTAGATATTACGAATGAATCAAATGTTCAAGCATATATCAATGATGTTAAGCCGGATGTCATTCTTCACTGCGCTGCTTATACAAATGTTGATGCAGGGGAAGAAAATGAAGACATTGCTTATCAGGTAAATGCAGTTGGGACAGAAAACCTTGCTAAAGCAGCAAAGCAGGTTGGAGCAAAAGTGCTTTGTGTTAGTACCGATTATGTTTTTGATGGAACCGGATCAGAACCATATGAGGTTGATGCTCCGACAAAGCCACTAGGTGCTTACGGCCGGACAAAGCTTGCTGGTGAACAGCTTTTACAAGAGAACTTAGAGCAATTTTTTATTGTTCGTACTGCATGGGTATTTGGTGTTCATGGCAATAATTTTGTTAAAACCATGCTCCGCCTTGGTGAAGAGCGTGGTGTAGTTGGTGTTGTTCATGATCAGGTTGGGTCCCCTACGTATACTGTAGATCTTGCCAAGTTTATGGTTGAATTAATGGAAACGAATAAATATGGGATATACCACGCGACTAACAGCGGAGTTTGTTCATGGTATGAGTTTGCTGTTGAAATCTTTAAGCAAGCCGGCTTAAATGTTAAAGTAAACCCATTAACAACAGAACAATTCCCTCGTCCTGCGGCAAGACCTAAATATTCTGTCTTGAGTAAGAAAAAGATCGAGGAACAGGGATTAACACCATTGCGTGATTGGAAAGCAGCACTTTCTGCCTACTTAGAGGAGAGCGGAAGATAGGAATCGGGCTGACTTAGAAGGGAAACCTTTTGGGTCAGTCTTTATTTTTATTTATTGATTTGAAACTTTCTTTTATAAAAATCGTCTATTTAAATGTGAGCATGTTTCGACGAAGTTAGAATAATTCTATGAAAATTTTGTCTATATTGTGAAAAAAATCTAGTGAAAAAGTATCCGCTTCCAATAGGGAAAAATCAGCTTCTTTTAAAAAAATCAATACTACCAAGGTCTCAGTAATTTTTACAATGGAAAATTCATGTAGAAATTCAGTATTTCATTCTACATTTTCATATGCTATAATCCACTAGGATAAGATAAAAAAATTAGACTAATTGTTTAATATAAACGCAAAAGGTAAACATCAAAAATATAAATGATACCTAATATGGAGGGCTTATGCTTTATTTGACTCTAGCTATCTGTTTTTTTGCTTCAATACTCCTCACACCATTAGTAAAAAAACTAGCATTTAAAATTGGAGCAACTGACAAACCAAATCATAGAAAAGTACATTCGCGTATTATGCCTAGACTAGGCGGATTAGCTATATTTATTAGTTTTATCATTGGAACATTCATTATTCGTCCATCAGATGAGCCATTCTTCGGTGTTTATCACCTTCCAATTATTATTGGAAGTATAATAATCATTTTGACAGGTATGCTCGATGATGTGAAGGAAATTTCACCGAAATTAAAATTAGCCGGCCAGGTTGTTGCAGCAGCTGTTATTGTCGTTTATGGCGATTTAAAGGTTGAGTTTATCAACCTGCCGTTTGGAGGCCAAATTGACTTTGGATACCTAAGTATTCCTTTAACGATGATTTGGATTATAGGTATCACCAATGCGATTAATTTAATTGACGGATTAGATGGTCTAGCCGGTGGTGTATCATCGATTGCTTTATTTTCCATTGCGGGAATGTCGATGGTAATGGGGAATCAATATGTTACCATTATGGCATTGATTGTTGCTGCGAGTACAGTTGGGTTTTTATTCTACAACTTTCATCCTGCAAAGATCTTTATGGGTGATACAGGGGCGCTGTTTCTAGGATATATAATTGCTGTATTATCATTACTTGGATATAAAAACGTAGCTTTTATCTCACTGATTATACCTATTATAGTCCTTGGTGTACCTATATCTGATACTTTCTTTGCGATTATTCGCCGCCTTGTTAACAAGCAGCCATTATCTGCACCTGACAAATCACATCTGCATCATTGTTTATTAAAAGCTGGGTTTTCACATAGGCAAACCGTTCTTTTGATATATGCAATGGCTGCAGTATTTGGCTTAGTAGCATTCATCTTCTCACAAGCAACTGTTTGGGGTTCATTAATTGTTATATTGGCTCTTTTGATAACAATTGAATTGTTTGTGGAAAAAATTGGGCTTGTCCGCGAAGACTACCAGCCGTTGTTGAAGTTTATGAAAGGTCTAAAACCAATTAATTTAAAAAATCGATAATTGTTAAAGCCTAAATTCATTTTAGGCTTTTTTTTCCGTTATTTAACTTTATTAAATGCGTTTTCAATTTAACATTAATGGATAAGATACTATCGAGGAGGAATTTGATGTATTTTCTTGCCTTGTTAGTTTGTTTTATCGTCTCAATTCTTATTACTCCGCTTGTTAAAAAATTTGCCTATCGGATCGGGGCAACCGACAAACCAAATCATCGAAAGGTTCACCAAGCTACAATGCCGCGATTAGGCGGTCTGGCCATCTATATTAGTTTTCTTGTAGGAATCTTTATGTTAAATCCGGAAACTCCAGCCTCATTTGCGATATTGCTCGGAAGTCTCATCATCGTTATTACTGGAATTTGCGATGATTTGTTTGAACTGTCCGCAAAGATTAAATTGATGGGTCAGTTAGCAGCTGCCCTTACAGTCGTATTTTTTGGCGACATCCAGGTTAATTTTATAAACCTGCCTTTTGGTGCACAGTTAGAATTTGGATTATTAAGTATTCCTTTTACGATTTTCTGGATTGTAGGGATTACAAATGCCATTAATTTAATTGACGGTCTTGATGGACTGGCTGCCGGAGTATCTTCAATTGCTTTATTTACTATTTCTGGGATGGCTTTAATTCAAGGAAACATGTATGTGGTTGCTGTAGGTACGATTGTTTTAATGAGTACACTTGGATTTTTATTTTATAATTTCCATCCTGCAAGCATCTTTATGGGAGATACGGGGGCATTATTTCTAGGTTTTATTATTTCGGTTTTGTCATTACTTGGGTACAAAAATGTTACATTTATCAGCTTTATAATCCCTGTGATCATTCTTGGCGTTCCGATTTCAGATACCATCTTTGCTATATTACGCCGAATCATTAATAACCAGCCTTTAGGTGCCCCAGATAAGTCCCATTTACATCATTGCATGCTGAGAATGGGATATTCCCACCGGCAAACCGTATTGATTATCTATGCAATGGCAGCATTTTTTGGGCTGGTAGCCGTTATTTATTCACAGGCGAAAATTGGCGGAGCTATTTTCTTAATTGGTGTTGTGATTTTATTAATTGAATTGATTGCTGAAAAAATTGGTCTTATGGGAAAAGACTTTCACCCATTATTAAAATTCTTTCGCAGCCTGAGATTTGCAACAGCAAAAAATCGTTCATAACAAAAGAGGCTGACTCAAAAAGGCACGTTCTGTGTCCTTTTGGTTCAGCCTCTTTTGGTTTTATACTCTAATATAATCTTCTTCCAAGTATACCTGTTCACCATTCTCTAAGGTACATTGACCGTTGGTAAGTTCAATCATCCAATCACTGAATTCTTGAACCTTGTCCTCATCCACATATGCCTCGATATCAACAATTTCAAGGTAATGAATTTCTTTAATTTTATATGCTGATGAACGCAGTTCTTTTTCAATTTTTCCAAGCCAGGTATAATCGATTTTTACATGGATGGTTTGAACGAGCCGTCGTTCGACGATACCGACCGCATCAAGGCCTTCAGAAGTGGATTTTCCGTAAGCACGGATTAATCCGCCGGCCCCTAATTTAATCCCGCCAAAATAGCGGGTGACGACCACAACCGTGTCCTTTAGTTTTCGTTTTTTAAGAACCTCCAGGATAGGAACACCCGCCGTTCCGCTTGGTTCACCATCATCATTTGCTTTTTGAATCTGATCATTCTCTCCGATCAGATAAGCAGAGCAATTATGAGTAGCATTCCAGTGTTTCTTTTTAATCACCTGAATAAATTCCTGGGCCTCTGCGTCTGTTTCGGCCCTTTTGATGTGTGCGATAAATCTAGATTTTTGAATAATGATTTCATGTTCCCCATATTCTTTAACTGTAAAATAACGCGGCAGCATATTGAACTCCTTTCCAACTTTCTTACTATTATCATGTGTTGTATTGTTCGTGTAATATAACTTTAATATTGAAGTCTAAAATCCCGTGTTATAATTAATAATGCCTAAGTAGTGAAAAAACAACTACTCTTAAAGTAATAGATTAATATCCAACATTATACTACTAATAAGCTGGAAGTTGGGAAAATTTTCGGTTTCATGCTTAGGAATAGTAAAATGTACCAATTCGCGATACACTATATAAAAGGTCAATCTGGAGGAAGTTATGGCTAAAATTCAGAAGATTGATATCAAGTCAATTGATGAAATTCGTGAAGAAATGATTGATACCGTCACGAGCAGTAAAGGTGATATATTTCGAATTAGTGAACAATGCCGACAAGATTATAACAATATGACCGAGGAACTAAGCAATATTAAAGACATGATGATTAAACTCATTGAAGAAGAACAGCGTCTTGAAGAGCAAGTTCTTAAGGCTCGTTTAACCTTATCTGAACTAAGTGTAAATTTCAAGGCATATTCTGAAGCTGAAGTTCGGGAGGCCTATGAAAAAGCCCACCAGCTTCAAATGGATTTATCGATTAACTGGCAATTTAAAAAGCAGTTATTAGATAAGCGGGACGATCTTGAGCGCAGACTTTTAGGATTAGAGGAAACGATTAACCGTGCGGATCAGCTGATCTCGCAATTTTCTGTGGTCATGAATTACTTAATGAGTGATTTAAAACTGATGGGTGAAGAGTTACAAAATGCAAAGGCCAAACAGGACTTTGGGTTAAAAATCATTGAGGCCCAGGAAGAAGAGCGGAAGCGGCTGTCGCGGGAAATTCATGACGGTCCTGCTCAAATGCTTGCCAATGTGATTATGCGTTCCGATCTAGTCGATCGTGTTTACCGTGAAGAAGGGCCTGAAGAGGCGTTTAAAGAGATTCATAGTTTTAAAAAAATGGTTCGAGCAGCTCTTTATGAGGTGCGGAGAATTATCTATGACCTTCGTCCGATGGCATTAGATGATTTAGGTCTTGTCCCGACCCTCAGAAAATATTTACAAACTATCGAAGAATATCATAACCACTCTAAAATTGAATTTATTAATCTGGGCTCGGAAATGAGGCTTCCAACCAAATATGAGGTGGCTTTATTCCGAATGATCCAGGAATCCGTACAAAACGCATTAAAACATGCAAACGCCTGCGTGATTACGGTCAAGCTGGAAATGACTTCAGCTTTTATTAAGGTGACCGTTAAAGATAATGGAGTTGGATTTGATCTTAATCAAAAAAAGCCAGAGTCCTTTGGAATTATTGGGATGAAGGAACGTGTGGATTTGCTTGATGGAGAAATTACGATTGATTCAAAACTTGGAAAAGGGACGACCGTAACGGTTCAGGTTCCATTGACATCTTAATAAAAATTTGAAAACAACTATTAAGGGGGTAATACCATGACTACCAAAATTGCTATTATTGACGACCATCAATTATTCAGAGAAGGGGTTAAACGAATCCTGGAGTTTGAAAAATCATTTCAAGTTATCGCTGAGGGCGATGATGGCGGGGATGCAGTTAAAATCGTGAATGCATACGATCCAGATGTTGTGATCATGGATATTAATATGCCGCATGTTAATGGGATTGAAGCAACCCGTGAATTGGTAGAGAAGTTCCCGGAGACCAAAATTATTATCCTATCCATACATGATGACGAAAACTATGTAACCCATGCACTTCAAACAGGTGCAAAAGGCTATCTATTAAAAGAAATGGACGCAGATGCACTTATTGATGCGGTTCGTGTCGTTGCGGATGGCGGCTGCTACTTGCATCCGAAGGTAACTCATAACCTAGTGAATGAATACCGTAAGCTGACAGCTGGGCGCTCCGGAGGCGGCACAATGGTTCAAACTATTGAAATTCGCCGACCATTGCACCTGCTGACACGTCGTGAATGTGAAGTATTGCAAATGCTGGCTGATGGAAAAAGCAACCGCGGTATCGGGGAAGCACTATTTATCAGTGAGAAAACCGTTAAAAACCATGTATCGAACATTCTGCAAAAAATGAACGTAAATGACCGGACACAAGCCGTTGTCGTTGCCATCAAAAACGGCTGGGTAGAGGTTCGCTAATATCAAAACACGCTCTTTATAAGGGGCGTGTTTTTATGTATTCTTTTAAAATAATCTTTTTTAATATACAATAGGATAGCAATTATAAAATAAGGATGGTTTTTCTTTATGAAAACGGCAGTTGTCACGGATAGTACAGCATACATACCAAAAGAAATACGTGATACATTACATATTCAGATGATCCCGTTAAACGTCATTTTTGGTGACGAAGTGTTTCAAGAGGAAGTGGATATTTCAGCATCGCAGTTTTATCGGGAGGTAAAAGAAAGAGAGCTTCCTAAGACTTCACAGCCTCCTATCGGTCAATTTGTGGAATTGTTTGAGCGGTTGTCCAAGGAATATGACGCGGTCATCAGTATCCATCTCTCAAGCGGAATCAGCGGTACCTACGCGGGGGCGGTTACAGCGGGTACAATGGTCGAAGGGATTAAAGTGTACCCGTTTGATTCTGAAATCAGCTGCATGGTCCAAGGGTTTTATGCTTTAGAAGCAGCAAAAATGGCTTTAAACGGAGAAGAACCAGACCGGATCATCTCAAGGCTTACAGAATTAAAAACAACGGCACGGGCCTATTTTATGGTGGATGACTTAACACACCTTCAAAGAGGCGGCCGACTTTCTAGTGCACAAGCCATTATCGGCAGCTTACTCCAGGTGAAACCTTTGCTCCATTTTGAGGATAAAGTCATCGTTCCATTTGAAAAAATCCGTACCCGGAAAAAGGCAATGAAAAGGATTGTCGACCTTCTAGGGGAGGATGCTGCAAGCGGCCAGCCGTACCAAGCGGTGATTATTCATGCCAACCGTGAACAGGAGGCCTTTGATTGGAAACGAGAGCTGGAAGCATTGTATCCTAATGTTGAGTTCACTATTAGTTATTTTGGAGCTGTCATTGGTACCCATCTAGGTGAAGGTGCGATGGGGCTTGGCTGGATGAAAAAATAATTGAAATACTTACCACTTCCATTTTATGGAGTGGTAATTTTTTTGTTAAAAAGAGGCGTATATCCAAACGAAATCCGCCGATTGCTAGAACAAGTCAGATGAAATAAACGACCCAGTTTAGCAAAGATAGACAAAGTTCACCAATTTTTCAAGAAAAATCTACATTTTTTTTTAAAACACAGAAGGTATCCGCTTCAGGTATGTAGAATTACCTAAAAAAATACCTAAAAGGAGTGACGATTGTTTGGAAATAAAAAGAATAACACCTCCATATAGACGAAGCAACGGAGGCTGTAGACAGAAGAATCATTCCCGGTCACTATAAAAAACAAGAAGTCGAAATCAGTTTGGCCAAAAGAAGAGCTGGGCACTGGGGAGAGATCGTTTTAAATATTTATCTAAAAGAACTTCCAGCGGACAAATACTACATCTTTCATGACCTCCAGTTAAACATAAACGGTACCTACTTTCAAATCGATTTCCTCTTACTTTCTACTATTTATCACCTTATAATTGAAGCCAAAAATATCTCCGGAACGTTAACCTTTGATAAGGATTTTAAGCAGCTTATCCGTCTGGAGGATGGGGAAGTTTTTGAAGATCCCCGAATACAGGCAAATCGAAATCAGAATCTCCTTAAACGATTCCTTATAAGTCATGGACTCCATTTTGCCCCTATAGAACAAACTGTATTTTTCAGTAATGTAAAAACGAAATTGCAGGCTGCCCCAGGAAATCAAACGGATTTTAGCAGAGTTTGTAAAGCGAGAGAAATCTTCCAGAAAATCCACCACTTTGAATCAATCTATCACCAAGAAAAACTAAAACATTCTCAAATTGAGAATCTATGTGATCTTTTCCTTAGTCAACATAGTCCATTAACAATAAATATTCTCAAGGAATTTGATATCGCTCAAGATGCAATTCGTACTGGAGTTTGCTGTCCAAGCTGCTCTTGCCTCCCAATGGTTTATGTAAAAGGGAAATGGGTTTGCCTTGTATGTCACAAAATATCAAGGGATGCTTTTATCGAAGGTGTTCATGATTATTTCTATCTAATCAAACCAACCATCACGAATCAAGAATTTAAAGAATTTTTCCACATCCCAAACGGTAACATCGCCCAAAAGAAACTTGCTAAATCGGGTTTAAATTTTTCCGGGAAAAACAAAGGCCGGATTTATTTCAAATAGGAGGTCCAACATGCGATTTGAAATAAAAGAAAATATACTAATACCCAGCCTAAACAAAGAAAATACACTCCCTATCTCACAAATCCAAAAGATTCCTCAGCCGCCGTTGAATCCTGCCTACCCATATAACTCAGACCTTCAACTGCTTCTCACTGGCAAGCAGCTTCTACTTGATGATATCCCCCTCCCCTTGAATGAAATTCAATCCCATTATGAAAATGGGTATGTCACCTATCGAAAAGGAATCAATACGAGTAATAAGATGCCTGTTTGTGTTCGCTGTGGCAATAAGGATCCGCAATGGTTTGGAACATTTCCTTGTGCAAGATGCGGAGAGAATTGTTTGTACTGCAGAAAATGTCTGATGATGGGGAGAATTTCCGCCTGCACTCCGCTCATTGTCTGGAATGGCCCTACACAAGAGCATGCATTCACAAAACACATCTTAGAATGGAATGGGCAGCTATCAGACGGGCAGCAAGCGGCCTCAAGCAGGGTAACTGAAGCCATTCAGCAAAATCAAGAACTTCTTGTTTGGGCAGTATGTGGAGCGGGCAAGACTGAGGTTCTTTTTGCAGGTGTGGAGGCAGCCCTTGCTGCTCAAAAAAGAGTCTGCATCAGTACACCGCGAACGGATGTAGTGCTTGAGCTTACGCCGAGGCTAAAAGCCGCATTTCCAAACATTACGGTTGCCTCACTTTATGGAGGGAGTGAAGACCGGCATCTTTATGCACCGCTTACCATTGCGACCACCCATCAGCTGCTCAGGTTTTACCATGCATTTGATACCCTCATTTTAGATGAGGTAGATGCGTTTCCCTATACAGTCGATGAATCCCTTCAATATGCAGCCACCCAGGCACGGAAGCCGGAATCCTCGATGATTTACCTGACAGCGACTCCCAACCCAAAATGGCAGCGGGAATGCCGAACAGGGAAGAGTGATTTCGTAACCATTCCAGCCCGATTCCACCGCCATCCTCTTCCGGTTCCAGACTTTCAATGGTGTGGCAATTGGCAAAAGCAACTTAAAAAAGATAGTCTTCCAACCAACTTCCTCAAATGGATCCGCCTAAGAATCCAGCAGCAAAAGCAGGTATTAATTTTTTTCCCGCATATCCCTTTAATGGAAAAAGCACTCCCTATTCTCCGAAAATATACACCTTATCTCAAAGCCGTCCATGCAGAAGACCCTGACCGAAAGGAAAAGGTCCAAAAAATGCGGAACAAAGAGCTAGCTTTATTGCTAACAACAACGATTCTGGAGAGGGGTGTTACTTTTCCTAATATTGATGTTGCGGTTTTGGGGGCAGAAGACGATATTTTTTCAGAGAGTGCGCTTGTCCAGATCGCAGGAAGGGCAGGCAGGAGCAGGGACTATCCAAACGGAGCAGTAACATTTTTTCATTATGGAAAAACCGAGGCCATGACCATGGCTAGAAAACAAATCATCACGATGAATCGGGAAGGAGTAAAGAGGGGGTTAATTCACTCATGAGTTTATTTCCCTTAGATTATTGTCTAATTTGTCATGAAATCATAAGGCCAAACATCAGCTGGCGAAGCATTTTTTCTACGGAAAACCAAGTGTTCGTTTGCCCAGACTGCGAAAAGAAGTTTGAAAAAATCGGCCCGAACAGGTGCAAGACTTGTTGCCGGGATCTTCAACTTTTGGATGAGAAGTTTCAACAAAATGAAATCTGCAACGACTGTATACGGTGGGAAGAGGACCAAGAGTGGGCAGGGTATCTTGAAAAAAACACTTCCATTTTCTTATACAATGATTTTTTTAAAGAGGTATTGGCAAAATTTAAATTTCGCGGCGATTATCTTCTGGTTAAATATTTCGCCAATAATTTAAAAGAAACTTTGCAAAAAATAAATTCTGATTGTATTGTGCCGATTCCCTTAAGTAATGAACGCCTTTATGAAAGGGGATTTAATCAAGCAGAGGCACTTATTTTGGAAGCGGGCTATAAACCTGTATCCTTGTTGACAAGGTTGCACGCTGAAAAACAGTCGAAAAAGTCAAGAACAGAACGAATCCATATCTCTCAAGTATTTCAGTTGGACAGCCATCAGGATGTTGAAGGGAAGAGTATCCTCATAGTAGATGACATTTATACGACTGGATCCACGCTCAGGCATGCAGCTAAACTGTTAAAGGAAGCGGGGGCGGAAAAGATTCAATCCCTTACGCTGGCCCGCTGATTCTATTAAAATTTCATTCTAAGAGCTTTTTGGGCCATTTCAATATCATGTCCTAGCAGGCGGCCTAAGTCATAAGAAGGATAAAGTCCATTTTTGTACATGTAGTTATACACTCGTTCATGACCCTTAATTGCTGCATTTAGCTGTTTAGTCAGAACATTACGTAATGCTGGTGTTGCGGTTTCGGTAATAGCTACGCCGAGGTTACGGACCAATGATTTGGAAAGGGCCAGCAGATCGCCTGCATAAAAGCCGACATCTTCACGATAATCGTCTTCTTCTCTTCCCTGATAACCAGGTGCGGAAGGGTAAAATTTCATTAATTCTCTTAAATTTCCTTCAAGCTCATGGATACATTTCCGATAAAGCTCTTTTAATTCATTGTCAGGTACTTTATTAAAGGACAATTTTAATTTCATTAAACCGATTGATTGAAAGGCAACCAATTCATGCATTTCTAATGTTTCATGCCATGCGAGCGTTCTTCTTTCTTCTTGCTCCATCAGGGATTCCTCCATTCACATTATCATCACGTTTAACTTATTCTTAAAACATTTAAGTGGTAATTTGTCCCGGATAATAATAGACTGTTAGTAAAGAAAGGGTTTTCATTTTACTGCTATTTCCCCTGTGTATTTGTCAATAAATCGACAAATAATTAATTTCCATTTAAGCAGGATAATCATAGGGTAAAATAGAAATGTATTTACATAGGAATATAAAGGAGGAGTCCACAAATGAATTATAACGTTCGTGGTGAAAACATTGAGGTAACTCCAGCAATTAGAGACTACGTTGAAAAGAAAATATCAAAATTAGAACGCTATTTCACAGAAACACCTGAAGCGAAGGTAAATGTGAATCTACGATTTAACCAAGATAAAACATCCAAG
Organism: Neobacillus sp. Marseille-Q6967; assembly: GCF_946151075.1. Lineage (GTDB taxonomy): Bacteria > Bacillota > Bacilli > Bacillales > Cytobacillaceae > Neobacillus. Next base: position 1,991,769 of record NZ_CAMGZB010000001.1, read on the forward strand.
GTTGAGGTAACCATTCCGCTGCCAAACTTAGTTCTTCGTGCAGAAGAAACAAATGTTGACATGTATGGAGCCATCGACTTAATTTCTGATAAGTTAGAGCGTCAAATTCGCAAGCATAAAACAAAAGTAAATCGTAAATTCCGTGAAAAAGGTGAATTCCCGATTACGTTTACAGCTTCTGAAAACACAGAAGTTCAAGATATCGACGATGAAGAATTAGAAGTGGTTCGTACAAAGCGTTTTGATCTAAAGCCGATGGACAGCGAAGAAGCAATCCTGCAAATGAACCTTCTTGGCCACAACTTCTACGTATTTAACAATTCAGAAACGAACCGTACAAACGTTGTTTACAAACGGAAAGACGGCCGTTACGGATTGATTGAAACTCACTAAAACAAAAAACGCAGACTCGTGAAATCGGGGCTGCGTTTTTTTGTCTAGATATGACTGTCAAATCATTGTATAATAATTTCGGAAGTCGAAATTATTATACTAATCTGCAAAATATGGTAGAGAAGGAGTTTTACAGTATGACTTTTTCCATTGTTGGTTATGATCCCACTGAAAAAGAGTGGGGAATTGCTGTTCAATCTAAATTTTTAGGTGTAGGAGCCGTTGTACCTTGGGCTAAGGCAGGAGCAGGGGCCGTGGCGACGCAATCATACGCCAATACAGCCTACGGACCAAAAGCATTAGAATTAATGGAGCAGGGAAAAAGTGCCGAGGAAACCCTCGAATTGCTTTTGGCAGATGACCCTGAACGTGAAATGCGCCAAGTAGGGCTTATTGATTCAAACGGAAATCCGGCTACTTTTACTGGCAGTCAGTGCTACGATTGGGCAGGCGGAGTGACAGGCACCCATTTTGCAGCGCAAGGAAATATTTTAGTCGACGAAGAAACCGTTAATGCAATGGCCCGTGTATTCAATGAAACGGAAGGTTCTCTTGCCTATCGTCTTCTAGCTGGGCTTGATGCAGGTCAGGAAGCGGGCGGGGACAGCCGAGGCAAACAGTCGGCTGCCCTGTATATTGTAAAGGAAAAAGGCGGCTATGGCGGTTTCAATGACCGTTATATTGACCTTCGGGTGGACGACCATCCAGATCCGATTAAAGAACTGATCAGGATTTATCAGCTTCAGCAACTATATTTTGCACCATCGAAGCCAGAACGAGTGGCAGCGATTAAAGGGGAAGTTAAAGCAGAGTTGGCAAGTCATTTGATCAGGCTTGGATATCTTAGCAAAGAACCAACAAGTGATGAGGCACTGTTTCAAGCATTAAAGGCCTATATTCATACCGAAAATTTTGAAATGCGGGAACAAGAAACAGGACGAATAGACTTAGAAGTTCTGGAATATATGAAAAATAATAGGTAATTATTCATATCCTCCGATCAATTCGGAGGGTATTTTTTACTAAAAATTTACGTTAAAACTATTGAAATAATGGTAATATTGGTATTTAATAGTAGGTGTTATTATTTTGAAAAATATGGGAGGGAAACAAACAAATGGGAAAGGCATACTTAAAAGTTGCAACAGTTTATTTCACGATTGGAGTATTGGCCGGTTTAATCATGGGGATTATTCATGATTTCCGACTTACATCCGTTCATGCCCATGTTAACTTACTCGGCTGGGTTTCAATGGCATTATTTGGTCTTATTTATCACTTTTATCCAAATGCAGCAAATTCCAAACTAGCTAAAGTACAATTCTGGCTCCATAATATCGGGGTACCAGTTATGTTAGGCGGTATCGCAGCTCAGGTATTTGGGGTTACCGCTGCACTTCCTGCAGCCATTGTGGGATCGATGGCAGTTGTTTTAGGGGTTATCTTGTTTACGATTAACGTGTTCAAACACGTTGGAAAAGATTCTTCAGTCGATTCCAATAATAAGTTTTCTGCTTAAGTGGAACCAAAAAACGATCATCAATTGATGGTCGTTTTTTCATGGGAAAAAATGATACTATTTATTGTCTGCTTAAAAAGGTAAAATCTTTTTAGCATGACGACCCACAGAATATGATAAGATATAACGTAATTTTTGATAGAAATATAGATACTTAGGGGGCATAATACGTGAAAGAGAAGAAATTGATTCGTTTCGTTACAACTAGTGTTTTAGCTTCGTCGTTAATTTTTTCAGTTGGTACAGGAGTATTTGCTAATGAGGGCGAATCTACCACAGAGGAACTTGAGATTGTAACAGAAGATACAACGGTTGAAGGATCAACTCCAGTTGAAGAAACGGTAACAGAGGATACCGTTTCACCTGAGGGAGAGACGTTAACAAGTGAGGAAATAACAACAGAAGAGGAAAGCGCAGCTGCAGATGAAGAAACAATAATTGACCTTGAAGAACAAGAACCTTCCTTAGTACCTGGTGATTTCTTTTATTTTGTAAAAACAATGACGGAAAAAATCCGCCTGGCCTTTACGGTGGATGATTATAAAGAAGCGCAGTTGTTAGCTGAATTCGCAGCAGAGAGAATTGCTGAGGCGAATGCTCTCATTGCCGAAGGGAAAACTGCGGATGCAGAGGCACTGCTTAAAGAAGCAATTGCGACACAAGAGCAAGCTGGAGAGGAGCTTTCTGAAGGTGAAGAGACAGCTGATGCTGAAGCTACAGAAGAAACTGAAGTTGAAACAAAATTGGCTCATAATATTGATTCCTTATTAGTTGTTCTAACAAAAGTTGAAAATCCGACAGCACAGCAGGCAATCATGAAAAACATCCAAAAAACATTTGTAAAGTTAGATAAAAAGTTTGCAAGACTAGAAGAAAAGGATGCTAAATTTGCTGAGAAAATGAAAGAAATTGAAGAAAAAGTAACAGATGGTCAAATCTCTGAAGAGGAAGCAACGAACAAGAAGACTAAGCTTGAAAAGAAGGAAAACAAGAACAAGCAAAAATCTGCTGATGACATTGCAGTAGACGAGACGGAAGTAACAACAGAGACAAAAGAGGCCAAGGCTGCGGTTGAAGAAGTACAGAAAGAGGAAGCAGCAAAGCAGGAAGCCCCTGCTCAGAAGGCTCAAGAAAAACAGCAGGCAGCTGCTCAAAAGGCTGAAGAAAAACAACAAAAGGCAGCAGAAAAGAAAAATGAACATGCTGGTAAAAAAGAAGGTAAATAAAAATAATTAACCCTTCAACAAAAAGGTGCACCGTCTAATTGGGTGCACCTTTTATACTCGCCTTTTTTTAAAAGGTCAGTTTTTGAATAATAAACAGGGGTGTATTGCCTAATAAATGTTTGGGAGACCTCATTAAGTAACCGGATGCATAAGTGGGATCCTGTGTCTCCCAGACACCATTTATTTTGATTTCATTCCAGGCGTGATTCTCACACATGAAGCGTATGTGACCAAAACCAATTAGAAAACGAAAAAAATGGTCACATGGTACGTTCATATGGCCAAAACCAATCAGGAAAAGAACTAAAGTGGTCACATAAAACGTTCATATGACCAATCAAAATAGTAGGTGATTGAACTAACTAGAACAATTTGATCAAAAAAGCCAGCGAATTATTTCGCTGGCTCTTAATTTTTATTTCGCAACACCATGGCAGTTTTTGAACTTTTTACCACTGCCGCAATAGCATGGGTCGTTACGGCCGATGTTAATTTGGTTTACTTTTGGCTTCTTTTTAACAGGTTCGCCGTCTTCTTTAGGATTCACTGCTTGTCCTTTTGCTACTTCCTGGCGCTCAAGGTTGTTGCGGATTTCTGCCTTCATGATATACATAGAAGCTTCTTCTTCAATCGATTGAATCATCGCCTCGAACATTGCGAAGCCTTCATGCTGGTATTCACGAAGCGGATCGATCTGGCCGTATGCACGTAGGTGGATACCATGACGTAATTGATCCATTGCATCGATATGGTCAATCCACTTAGAGTCAACAGCACGGAGCATAACAACTTTTTCGAACTCGCGCATTTGCTCTGCTGAAAGAATTTGTTCCTTTTCGTTGTATCGTTCTTGCACTTTTGCAAAAATCGCATCGGTCATTTCTTCTGGAGTCTTCCCTTTTAGGTCATTAACCGTAATGTCACCTTCATGAAGAAGGTTCGCATTTACATAGTCAATAATTCCCTGCAGGTTCCATTCTTCCTCGTCCTCATGAACAGAAGCGTGGGCATCAACACTGCGCTGGATGACCGTTAAAATCATTTTTTCAACAATCTCACGAAGGTTTTCAGATTCTAGCACTTCATCACGCTGTGTATAGATAATTTCACGCTGCTGACGAAGGACATCATCATATTGCAGCAACTGTTTACGGGCATCAAAGTTATTGCCCTCAACGCGTTTTTGTGCAGATTCTACTGCTCTGGAAACCATTTTACTTTGAATTGGCTGGGAGTCATCCATACCAAGGCGTTCCATCATCGTTTTCATATTGTCGGAACCGAAGCGGCGCATTAATTCATCTTCCATGGATAAATAAAACTGGGTAACCCCTGGGTCTCCTTGACGTCCTGAACGTCCACGAAGCTGGTTATCAATCCGTCGGCTTTCGTGACGTTCTGTCCCAATAACTGCAAGTCCGCCTAACTCTCTTACACCTTCACCAAGTTTAATGTCGGTACCACGACCTGCCATGTTGGTCGCGATGGTAACGGCACCTTTTTGGCCCGCTTCCGCAATAATTTCCGCTTCACGTTCATGGTTTTTTGCATTCAAAACATTATGATGAATTTTCTTTTTAGATAGATAGGAAGAAATCAACTCTGAAGTTTCAATCGCAACCGTACCAACAAGTACCGGCTGTCCTTTTTGGTTACGTTCTGCAATGTCTTCCACAACTGCTCTGAACTTCCCATCCATCGTTGCATAAATTAAATCGGGACGGTCATCACGGGCAATTGGGCGATTTGTTGGAATGACCACAACATTCATATTGTAGATGTTGCGGAATTCTTCTTCCTCTGTTTTCGCTGTACCTGTCATACCCGCTAATTTTTCATACATACGGAAGTAGTTTTGGAACGTAATTGTTGCCATTGTCATGCTTTCGTTTTGTACTTCTAAGCCTTCTTTTGCCTCAATTGCCTGGTGCAAACCTTCACTGTAACGGCGGCCCTTCATCAAACGGCCGGTGAACTGGTCAACAATGACGATCTCGCCATCTTGTACAACATAATCAACATCTAAATGCATGCTCACATTGGCTTTTAATGCCTGATTGATATGGTGATTTAATGTGACATGAGAGATATCAAACAGGTTCTCAATGCCAAATGCTTTCTCGGCTTTGCTGATTCCTTCCTCCGTCAACATAACGCCTTTCGTTTTTTCATCGTACGTAAACTCCTGGTCTTTTTTCAGGGTATTTACAAATGCATTTGCCTGAATATAAAGAGCTGTTGATTTCTGACCTGAACCAGAAATAATCAGCGGTGTACGTGCTTCATCGATTAAAATCGAGTCAACTTCGTCGATAACGGCAAAAAATAAAGGACGCTGTACTTTTTGTTCCTTATAAAGGACCATGTTATCACGCAGATAATCAAAACCAAATTCATTGTTGGTACCGTACGTGATATCGCATGCATACGCCTGCTGCTTTTCCTCTTTGGACATGCTATTTAAATTTAAGCCGACAGTTAGTCCTAAAAATTCATATAACTGACCCATTTCCGTAGCGTCACGGCTTGCGAGATATTCGTTGACGGTAATAACGTGAACACCTTTTCCAGAAAGAGCATTTAAATAAACCGGCATAGTCGCCGTTAACGTTTTACCTTCCCCGGTCTTCATCTCCGAGATATTTCCTTCATGGAGCGAAATACCTCCCATTAGCTGAACATGGTACGGATATAGACCAAGTACACGGCGGGCTCCTTCACGGACAACCGCAAAAGCTTCCACCAATAAATCATCAAGCGTTTCGCCTTTTTGATAGCGCTCCTTAAATTCCTCTGTTTTTGCACGGAGCTGATCGTCAGTAAATTTTTCTGTCTCCGCAGCCAGTGCATCAATTTGGTGCGCCATTTTATCCAACCGTTTCAGCTCGCGCTTATTAAAGTCGAACACTTTATTTAAAATCCCCATCATATGATGAAACGCTCCTTTATTTCGAGATTTAACCTTATAAAAATGAGAGTATTCTGCTTAAAAACCTGTCAAAATCATTCGATAATTTTCCTATCTATCTTACCATTTCCGGTATAGAGTGACAACATTGTTACGTTATAGTCACATTTGCTGGTTAGTGACTCATGTTTGCCGCATTATATAGAAAGAATTATAATTGTCGAATTATTGTATACAATCAATTTTAAGAATTGGTTTGTTAGTTGGGATAAAATGTATAATTTTAACTATTTGTGTATAAATATGCAATTATTTGATGGTTATTACTGTACTAACATTGTTAATATAAACCTTTATTTAACAAGGTTTATATATTGTTTTTAGGGATAAGTATCTAGTGTTAGATTGTGAAAAATTATTCACAAATTGTACATTGGATTATACTCTTTTAATGTTAGATACTACCATTAGAGAGGTTAATAGAAAAATTAGAGAGATAAAGAAATAATGATGGGAAGGGTGAGGATAGTGGCCATATGGGGGAAGAAAAAGAATAAGGAGACTGCAGAACCCGAGACTCGAGATACTGAAAAGAAAACAGGCCTATTACGTCGTCTCTGGCAAAAAGTCAGAAATATAGATTGGAAGGATCCAGTAAATCGGTGGAAAGCCTTATTTGTCGGCCTAATAGGGTCTATTGTTATTTTCGGAGGAGGGTACGGTGTCATTTCCTTTACCAACTCCCCGACATTCTGTTCCAGCTGCCATGAAATGGCGCCAGAATATACCACATTTACAGCCAGTGCACACAGTGAAATTTCCTGTGTTCAGTGTCATATCAAGCCAGGTTTTATCAACATGATGACACATAAAGTCATCTCATTAAAGGAAGTATATCACCACTTCATGGGTATTCCAGAACAGATTGTTCAAACAGAACACGAAGCTGTTTCCGACGAAAACTGTTTACAGTGTCACTCAAAGAACCGCCTAGTAACGGCATCAAAAGACTTAATTGTAAATCATAAAGGACATATTGAAGAAGGAGTCCCATGTATTAGCTGTCACTCGGGAGTGGCCCACGCTAAAATCGCCGCACGTGGTATTAACACAGAAGAAGTCCGTGGACATTGGACAGAGGACGTCGCTCAACAAATGATGGAACAAAAATACTTGGCACCAAACATGGGAACATGCATTGACTGTCACGATAAAGTAAACAACGGTGAAAAACCATGGAAAGATGTTGCGTACATAGTTCCGCCAAGTTCTGAACATTTAGAAGAGGCGGCGAAAGAAAAAGCAGAAACTACAACCAACGAAGTAAAACATCAAGCTGCAACAGAACAAGAAGCTGCTGAAGCAGTTGCGGCACATGACGAAAAAACACAAGCGATTATCTTAGAAGCAGTTGGAAAACAACAAAAAGACGTAAAACTATCAATGGCCTGTGAAACTTGCCACCAGCGAGTGAAAGTGCCCCAAAATCATAGAGTAGCAAACTGGAATGGAGACCACGGCGGAACTGCCCTTCAAGAATTAGATCAATGCGTAGATTGCCACCAGGATTCTAAGTGGATTAGAGATATTCCTAAAGAAGATCTTGTTTCACTGCTTAAAATGGCTGAGGTTAAAAAAGAAGATAAAGAGCATAAATACACTGCCAATATTAACATTGTCAGAGAACAATCTCGAATCAATAAATTCTGCAGTGCATGTCACGGTGAAAGACCTGAAAGCCACGTAGAAAGTGACGTATGGTTAACTGCCCACGCAGATAAAGCCGACACACCTGAATTAAAAGCAGAATGTTTCGTCTGCCACGATCGAGAAAAGCCAAAAGCTGATTCTACTGATGTAAAAGCACCAACAGATGTTTACTGCCAATACTGTCATAGAACTGGTTTTAAAGACGATGTGATTAACCATTGAAAAACTGGAGGGACGCTTTATGGAAGAGGATCACAAAGAGCTGCCGCCCCCTCCCCGTTTCCATAATAAAATCTTTAAAATTATGACTCTTACTTTGTTGTTTTTAGGCCTGTTCTTCGCACTAAGCTTTACAGGCATAAAAACAACATCATGCTCTGAGTTTTGCTCATCCTGTCATGAAATGAAACCGGAGTACTACACATGGAAAGCCTCCACTCATAGTGAAGTGGATTGTGTTAGTTGTCATATCGAACCGGGGTTAGAAAATCTAGCAAAAAGCAAAGCCGAAGGGGTAGTCGAGCTTTATAAAAAAACAACACAAACTTACACAGCACCCATTCGAATGCCTGATGAAATACCAGACAGAGCATGTGAAAAATGTCACAATGTTTCGAAACGTGAAGTCACACCATCTGGGGATCTCATCATCCCCCACGATAAACACAAAACCAAAGGCGTTGAATGCATTCAGTGCCATAGTGGTGTCGCCCACGGTAAAATTGCCGATCGTAAAATGACCTTCCAAGCAGACTATGCCAAATGGGAAGAAAAGGTTGGAACTGCCGCAATGGCAGATATCCAATGGATACGTCCCGATATGGACACCTGTATGGAATGTCATAAAGCTCGAAAAATCACCACAGAATGTACTGCTTGTCATACAACAGGAATGATTCCTGACAGTCATAAAGAAGAAGACTTCAAGCATGAAACACATGGAAAACAGGCAAGTACCGATTTGAAAGATTGCAATGTTTGTCATAAAGATATGTCATCAGAATCACTCGAGGATTTTGAGGAAGCCTCTACATTAACAAAATACCTAAACCAGGGTAAAGAACAAGTACAGAAAAAAACACATTATGATTATGCAAAAGCGAATACCTTCTGCCGAGATTGCCATAGCCAGCGGCCGCTAAGTCATACAAGCTACTTTTTAAAAGAGCATGGCGATTTAGCTTCCCAAAACAGAGAAAAGTGCTTAGCTTGTCATGAGGTACAAAGGTCAAGTAACTCAAATATTACACAAGTTGCTTGTGGAACCTGTCATCCAAGCAGTCATACAAGAAATAAAGATTGGCGCAAAAGGCATCCTGTTCAAGTTTCGGTAAATCAAAAGTTAACAGAATCCTGCTTTACTTGTCATTCTGAAACTACTTGTAAAGCATGCCATCAAGATAAAAGGGATCCAGAATAGATTTACGGAGGAGGGATCATATGCAAAATCAAGAAGTTTCATTTAATCAAGAAATAGAAGAGAACAGTAATCCAGAGAAAAAAGGAAAAAAAGTAAAGAAGACTAAAACAGAAAAGTTTAATTGGTGGCAAACCCTATTAATCTTATTCCTTACTCTGGGAGTTTCTATTGGTGCAGGCTTCTACATTAGTGATAAATACTTCTGGTCGGATTTTGACAAGAACCAGTTGAAAGAACAATTTCAGCATTACAAAAATCAGGTGGAAGCTGAGCCAAACAATCCGGAGCATCGAGTAAACCTTGGGTACAGTTACTATCTCCTCGGAAAGAATGATGAAGCGATCAAACAATTTAAAGTAGCCTTAGATCTCGATAAAAACTATTATGATGCTTATTTGAACCTTGGAATCGTGTATAACGAAGAGGAAAGGCTTGATGAAGCATTAAAAATGGCAACAAAGGCAGCCGAAATCGCTCCAAGAGATTACAAAGCAAATCTATTAAAAGGGACTGCCTACCGTAAATTAAAATTGTACGATGAAGCAATCGAAACCCTTAGTAAGGCCAATGAGCTGATGCCTGGAAATACAGATATCATCACAGAACTTGGCAGAGTTGCCGAAGAACAGGGTGATATAAAGAATGCAGAGGAGCTCTTTAAAGAAGCATTAAACTATGATCCTCTATACAAACCAGCACTTGAGGGCCTTGATAGAGTCGCTGCAAAATAATCAGAACAACACCTAAAGGGGTTGAAACTAATGAAAAAAAGAAATGTTTATATATTGAGTAGTCTCATCGTGTTACTCACGGCTGCGGGCTTTGTACTCATTTATTTTTTAAACCTACAGGATGAAGTTAAAGTGGCTAATCCAGTTGACCTTGATGGGGCTCCAGAGTTCAGTCATTTGATTTATGGTGATTTTGATAATGCGTTAGACAAGCCGATGGATGCAGTAAAAATCGGTGAATTCTTATATGTGTCTGACACGAATAACAAACAAGTACAGGTTTTTGATACATCTGGAACGTTCATTTTCAAATTTGGAAAAGAGGGGACAGATGAGGGGGAGTTCATGTTTCCTTATGGAGTTGCAGGAGATAAAAAAGGAAATATTTACGTAGCCGATCTCTATAACGGAAACATTTCTATCTTCGATAAAAAGGGAAAATTTATTTCTTATTTTAAAGAAGCCGATGAAAAGAATCCAGTGATTAAATCTCCAGGCGGAATCCGTATTTTTGATGAAAAGCTTTACCTTACAGATATCGAACAAAGCAAAGTTTTCATTTTTGATTTGAAAGGGAAAAAACTTCAGGAAATTGGGTCTCCTGGAACCGAAAACGGCCAATTACGTGCACCAAATGCTGTAACCATTGACCGGGACGATAATGTCTACGTATCCGATTCTGGTAATCAAAGAATCCAGGTATTCACAAAGGATGGCAAATACTTAAGAAATGTAAATGGCTCCAAAGATGGTACCGGATCTTCCGTTTTTGTTAATCCAAGAGGAATTGCAGTTGATTCGCGAGGTATTCTTTACGTGGTCAATAACTTAACTCACTTTATATACGGATTTAATGAAAAGGGAGAAAAGGTATTTGAATTTGGCGGTATGGGAGATGCAAATGAACAATTCTATCTTCCGAATGGACTATTCGTGGATCAAGATGACCAAGTGTATATTACAGACACATTAAATCAAAGAGTTGTTGTTTATCGTTAATAGTTTCTGAAATTAAAAGTAACTGTGAAAATAGATTTCGCCTTATTTTAATTCACCTTTAAGGAGGTGGTACCTGCGAGAGATGTCTGAATAGATTTCAACATAGTAAAAAACAAAAAGAGAGAGAAAGAGAGAGAAGTACTTAGGGAGGTTTTAGAATGAGTAAAATGAAAATTAGCGTTTCTACTTTACTAATGCTCATCGTTATGAGTTTGTTTAGTATGGTAGCATTCGCAGCCGTACCAGATGCTACAACATCTTTACGTGCAACAATTGAAACCAACAAAACGGTTAAAGTTTTTTGGTCTCAAGTTACCGGTGCTACATCCTATAAGGTTTATGTCGATGGTACAGAGGTACATCAAACAGCTAATGGTACTACAGTAAATTATACCTATACTGCTGCTGATACACCTGCAAAGCAATGGAACATTGAAGTTTCTGCATTAGATGCTGATGGCGAAGGAGCTAAAGTTTCTTACAAACTTGCTACTGGTCCTGCATACAACGCGGATCTTGGAAAGGCAACCACTGACAGCCAACTTGATAACGATATTAACAATGCTAACAAGTCAGGTATCGGTGTTGGCGGCCAATCAGTAAACACTGGCGTCCTTAAGTCTAATGACATGGTTGATAATAAAGGCCATGAAGGTGCTCAAAGGACACACGGTGAATACCAAAACAACACAAATTCGTGTGCAAGCTGTCACCAAACGCACACCGCAGCTTCTAAAAGCTTATTGTTTAAAGATGGAGTATACAGCACTTGTACTGCATGTCATGACGGTACATTAGGTTTCTATAACGTATTCGGAAACGGCGATCAAGCTGCTTCTGCTGGTACATTCGGTGGAACTCATGATGGCAACATGTCCGTTCACATGGCTGACGGCGCTGTGAAAATGAAAGCTGCCCCTGGTGGTAACCCTAACGGAACTGGTACATGGGATAAGGAATTCAACTGTGCAAGCTGTCACAGCCCGCACGGTTCCTATTCTGACCGTTTATTGCACTACAATCCAAACAATATGGCTGCTTCAACTCCTGCTGATGGTGGTCTAAAAGCTGGTGGTTACAAAGCAGGTGCTACAGCACCAGTTCTAGCATTTGCTGCAGATGGAAAATATCCTGCGGCTGGAACTGCAAAATTCATCGGTGTTAAAGGTACTAAAGCACAACACGGTATCATTGATGATAAGATTGGTTCTACTGATGTAGTAGTTATGATATACCAAAAATCTGGAACTACTGACACTTATACAAAGACAACAAATCCATTCATGTATGGATATCCAACTCGTGGTTCCAGTGGTAATAACCACTACTATTATACTCGTCTATTTACACAAGATCCTACTACAGCTGGTTTTATAAATGCTAATGGTACTTACCTATCAACTCAAGCTGATAAAGTAATTGACCATTACGACTATCTTGCTTATGACACAGAAACTGATGCAACTAAAAAGGCTTACATTTACTATGCGAAAGGTTACATTTACGGACCTGCAGGTGGCGTAGTTGACAATGCAACATTCCTTGAAGTTGCTCGCGCTTATGTTGTTAAGTTAGACTTAATGCCAATCGTTGACCCTGCTAAAGACTCTGATGGAGATACTTACGCTGACTTTGGTGGAGTTAAAATCACTACAGTTAACCAACGTGCTCTTTACGCTGGTGAAACTAACAAGTTCTCTGTAAACATCAAAGATCGTTGGGGAGTTGTAACTCCTGGTACTACTACTGTAAGCGGTTGGGGTGTTGCGATGTCCGGCTACTGTGCATCCTGTCATACTGACTACCTGGCATCTACAAGCAACCAAGCAGCGGGAACTGAAGGAGAAGGAACTTTTGATAAGGCATTCCGCCACACCACAACTTCTGACTCTTACACTTGCGTACGCTGTCACTTTGCACACGGAACTGACGTAGAAATTATGACTGACGCTCACTACCGCAATGTAGAACAAGTTGCTGCTGACTTCCTAGCAAACGGTGAAGCTGCAGATGCTACTGCTGCTGCCACTCTTGCAAAAGAATACATGTTAGACAAAGGAGCATCTTCTGCCCTTAAGCGTTTCACGAACATGTCAGTTTGCTGGTCTTGTCATACAAGTTCAAGAGCCGAACAGTTGAAGAACACTGATTCTTACAAATACAACGGTGGAGATGAGCACTACGATCCACGTGGTATCCCAGCTGTAGAAGGAAAACAAAATTGGCCAAAAACTCAATAAAAAAAGCTACCAAATAGCCCTACTATTTGATAGCCTAAACGGAATATGTAAGTTGCGAGATAGCAGCTTGACTTATTGTCAGGCTGTTATCTTATTTTTATTTTAGGATATGTTTCACATAATCGTCAATTAATTAATTCACAATTTTGTCAAAGAGTATTCACAGTTCTTCTATACAATTTTGATTTCTAATAAAAGTATAATAAGAATGTAGCTAATAAGTTAAATGTCTTTTTCTATCACTTTACCAGTATAAATAGTATGCAACAAAGGGATGACCAATTATGATTTTTAATACGAAATATTTAAGGATTGAAAATTATGCACCACTGCATTTGCTTTTATTGGCATTATTCCTACTACTTCTTCCTATTAAAGCCCTTGCCGAAGAAATGCCTGATCTCACTCCACCCTCTGTTTCAATCGATAATATTAAGGTTGTTGATAGCAAAATCCAAATCAACGGAAAGGTTACTGATAATCAAACGCCGTCTGACCAAATTTTACTGGAATTATACGCAAAAACTGCTGATGCACCAGATCAATTGATTAAATCAATCCCACCCGCAGGGGATGGAACGTGGATTTTTTCAGAAGCTATACCGTATGAAGGAAATAAACTATATCTAAAAGCAACCGATAAAGCTGCGCCCACTCCTAATACAATTGAAGTACCGGTGGATAACTCCCGGCCATACGTAAAATCACTCTTAATACCTGTGTACCTTTCGAAAGATGTGACTACGAAAGCAGAAAACGTAAAACATGTTGATTTACTAAAAACTGATGATATGACAAGAGTCGCATTAAATCCAACGATAACGATAGACCTGTTTGATAACGATGTTATTGATAATTTGAATTTTAATAACCCCATAACCGTGTTTAGTAAAAACGGGCCAGTTAATGGAACCCTTGCCATCAATGCTCAAAAACAAATTGTCTATACATTAAACAATCTAATCCCAAGTACCACCTACTATATAATTTTTAATTCGTCGTTAAAAGATGATGCAGGAAATTCCGCTTACCCAATAATAAAAAAATACACTACGGTCAGCAGTACGGTCTATAATGCCGAGTGGGATAATCAGCCGCACGGTTTTTACACTACCAATGTAAATACCTGTGGAAACTGCCACAGCACTCATGTTTCAGATAACGTCAAGCTGGAAAAACCGAAAAAAGATTATCAACCTAAAAATTCAAATCTAGAAAATAGCTATTGCATGGCTTGTCATGATGGTACAACTGTTGCACCGCTTCCGTATTTTTTTAATTCGGAAAATAAACCTATTGTTTCTAAACATGAGGTTCAGACTAACCCAGAACATACTGTGAATTCAGGTTCCTGTACTTCATGTCATAATCCGCATTTAACTTGGACAGAGCATAATCCGAACTTGTTTAAGGATCATTTTGTTTATCAACACGAGGATAGAACGGACTATCCAGAGGGTGAAAAAATTGGAGAGGTTGATAGTAGAATCAAACTTTGCGAAACCTGTCATGGCACTGAAACTGTTGCCAAAAAGGATGAAGCTATAGCGAAGACAAGAGATGAAGCATATAAAGTGCTTCATTATCGAAAGTCTACTGCAGCGAAGGGGAGTATTTCTGAAACAGGAAAGGTAGAAGACTATGATTTATGCTTCAGCTGCCATAACAGCCAAAAAGAAACTGAAAAGGGAATCGCCGATATTCTTAAATACTATCAACAAACGGATTCTAAGCATATCATTACAGCTGCTGATGGAAGCCTGTTGAATGGTTCAATTCCTTGTGCAGAATGTCATGAAACACATGGTTCGTCAAACCTAAAACTATTAAAAGGAAAATTAGGTCATGAGGGACAGGAAACAGAATTTGTCTTTAATCAGGGAAATTGGGATAAAAATAGTGAACAGGAATTTTGTTTAAAGTGCCATAATGGTAAAACAGCGATTTATGGTGTCACAGGGAAATCTCTTGACCCACTTTCCTCTTCAGGGCATGCAATTTTGGGAAGATGCTCCAGTTGTCATGGTGGTCAATCTGAATCGTTTACGGAGTCTGCACATGCACCAAAAGCAGCACCGAAAACTGCATCAGAACCAGAAGACAGCATACCATCTTCACCCGAAACAGAGTAAGTTAAGAGTAAAAGATAACTCAAAAAGCAATAAAAACGAGAGGAGGTATATTCACCTCTCGTTTTTATGTGGATAAATAGTAATAAGAAAATTTTATTTTATTTTTTATGTAGATAACTTCTGTGGATTTGTAGATATGTGGATAGAATCTTCTGATAATTTGTAAAAATTGTTGATAAGCTCACCTTATCCACAGGGTATAAAGAGAAATTTGTCTGCCATTTTTTAGTTATCCACATATCAACATCAATCAAGATTAGACTAATTTTTGAAATTTACTTGTATGTCAGGCTATAATGGATAAGGAACTCAAGAACAGTATAGGCATAAACTACGGTAGAAACCGAATTTTTATAGAGGTGAAGGAAATGGAATTAGCAGAAATCCGTAATGAACTTGAAAAAATAGCTAAGCGATTAGCAGACTTTAGGGGGTCTCTTTGACCTCGAAAATAAGGAAGCTCGGATTGCAGAGCTAGAGGACCAGATGCTGCATCCTGACTTTTGGAATGACCAACAGGCAGCACAAACGGTCATTAGTGAGTCGAATGCATTGAAAGACCAGGTAAATGAGTTTCATTCACTATATGAATCATTTGAAAATCTGGAAGTCAGCTATGAGCTAGTGAAGGAAGAAAGTGATGCGGAGTTACAAGCAGAACTTGAAGAAGAACTCACTCAACTAACATCACGATTAAATCAATTTGAGCTGCAATTACTCTTAAGTGAGGAATATGATAAAAACAATGCCATTTTAGAATTGCATCCAGGTGCAGGCGGAACAGAGTCGCAGGACTGGGGTTCCATGCTTCTACGGATGTATACAAGATGGGCGGAAAAGAAGGGCTTTAAGGTAGAAACACTTGATTACCTTCCAGGTGATGAGGCCGGGATTAAAAGTGTTACATTAGCAATAAAAGGTCATAATGCATATGGTTATTTGAAGGCTGAAAAAGGTGTCCACCGTCTAGTCAGAATTTCACCTTTTGATGCATCTGGCCGTCGACATACATCCTTTGTATCGTGCGAGGTCATGCCTGAATTCAATGATGAGATTCAGATTGATATTCGTACTGAAGATTTAAAAATTGATACGTACCGTGCAAGTGGAGCGGGTGGACAGCATATTAATACAACCGATTCTGCGGTACGGATTACCCATATCCCAACTGGTGTAGTCGTAACGTGTCAAACGGAACGTTCACAAATTAAAAACCGCGAACAAGCGATGAAAATGCTGAAAGCAAAACTTTATCAACGAGAAATTGAACAGCAGGAAAAAGAATTACTTGAGATTCGCGGTGAGCAAAAGGAGATCGGCTGGGGAAGCCAAATCCGCTCCTACGTCTTCCACCCATATTCAATGGTAAAAGATCACCGGACAAATACCGAAAGCGGTAACGTCCAAGCCGTGATGGATGGGGATCTAGATCAGTTTATCAATGCATATCTGCGCTCCAGAATTTCGTAACCGTAGAAAAAGATGTATGCGACTTGCATACATCTTTTTATTTTTATAGGTAATGGAAAAATCCAACTCATTAAAACCCTCAAATTAGCAAATGCTAATAAAAATTTACTCCTTTAATGCGTCACTTTAATGCCATTTACACCAGATTTTTCCCATGCTATACTCACTTTCGGCAAGTGTAGAAATTATAGTAGAAATAGCAGTATAAGGGGAATAAACGATGACTAGAAAACGAAATCTTATAGAAATTCAGCCTAAGTTTGAGATGGCACTTGAATATGTTTTTGTACTAATTGGTTCGGCGATTGTGGCATTATCCTTCAATGTTTTCTTGCTGCCAAACCAAATTGCCTCCGGAGGGGTCAGCGGGATTAGTACCATCCTGCTTAACGTATTTGGATGGGAACCTGCCTACGTCCAATGGGCCTTTAACATTCCGCTGTTTATTGCTGGAGTTATTTTATTAGGAAAACAATTTGGCGTAAAAACTCTAGTAGGGACGATATTTTTACCCCTAGTTGTATTTTTAACAAGCCACATAGAACCATGGACGAACGATGCTTTACTTGGAGCCTTGTTTGGCGGAATCGGTGTTGGTCTCGGTTTAGGAATTGTGTTTAGAGGGAATGCCTCGACGGGCGGCACGGACCTGGCTGCACAAATTATCAATAAATATACTGGATTAACGTTAGGAACCTGTGTGGTCCTGATCGATGGACTTATCGTGATAACCGCTGCGATTGTTTTTGACATTGAACGCGGATTATATGCACTAATCGCTCTCTATGTTACAAGCAAAACGATTGATATTGTTCAAGTTGGTTTTGGCAGATCAAAAACGGCAATGATTATTACGAATAAACAAGAGGAAGTTCGACAAGGAATTTTGAATAAGATAGACCGTGGTGTAACAAAACTATCTGCATACGGTGGTTTTACGGATCATGAGCGTCCGGTCCTTATGTGCGTGGTTGACCAAAGAGAGTTCACGAAATTGAAACAATTGGTTAAAACCCTTGACCCTGCTGCGTTTGTCGTTGTAATGGATGCCGCGGAGGTACTTGGTGAAGGTTTCAAACGCGCTTAGAACTGGTTATACTAGGTATGTATGGTATTTTGTTCAAAAAGGGGGATTAAAATGAAGAAAAAGCTACTAACGATGTTATTAGGAACGGCTCTTGTATTGGGGCTGGCTGCGTGTGGGGGCGGCAATGATGAAGGCGGCGATGGCGGTGGTGACACTGCACAAGGCGGCGGGGATGCTGAAAAAATCTTCACGCAAAAGTGCTCAAGCTGTCATGGTGAGAAACTTGAAGGCGGTATGGGACCTAATTTACAAAAAGTTGGCGCAAGCAAATCGAAGGAAGAAATTGCCGGCATTATTGAAAATGGTCAAGGCGGTATGCCTGCAGGCCTCATCGAAGGAGAAGAGCTTGATAAAGTGGCAGATTGGCTTGCTTCTAAAAAGTAAAAATAGATTTAAAAAAACGTTCTGTTTTTCGCACAGGACGTTTTTTATTTTTCAAAATTTGTCGAAAAAAATAGAGATTAATGTTAGTATATGTAAATTTTTGAAAAGAAACTGTAATAATTTTACCGCTTTAATTAATGGTTTTGAATGTTATAATGGGTCTATGCGAAATCCTACGGTTTTTGTCTAGGATTTTGTTTTTATGCAATAAAATAATAGGTTATTGTCGAATAATCTTGATTCGAAATAACTTACAATAGGTGATTATAATATGATTGAACTGCAAGAAGTATTTAAAAAATACCCAAATGGTGTTTCAGCTATCAACGGGATAGATGTTCGGATTAACCAAGGTGAGTTTGTTTATGTGGTGGGTCCAAGTGGAGCAGGGAAATCTACCTTCATTAAGATGATGTACCGTGAAGAAGTACCAACTTCAGGAACAATCACAATGAACGGTGTTAACCTTGCAAAACTAAAGATGAAAAAAGTTCCTTTGTTCCGACGGAATTTAGGTGTGGTCTTTCAGGATTTTAAGCTGCTTCCGATGTTAACAGTATATGAAAACGTCGCGTTTGCTCTAGAAGTAATTGAAGCACAGCCGAAATATATTAAAAAACGTGTGATGGAAGTATTGGATCTTGTAGGCCTTAAACATAAAGCAAGAATGCTGCCGACAGAGCTTTCGGGCGGGGAACAGCAGCGTGTTTCCATTGCCCGTTCGATTGTGAACTCTCCAAAGGTAGTGATTGCCGATGAGCCAACAGGTAATCTAGATCCTGAAACATCTTGGGAGATTATGAATATTTTTGAAGAAATTAATAATCGAGGAACGACTATCGTCATGGCAACGCATAACCGTGAAATTGTTAATACAATAAGACATCGGGTCATTGCCATTGAAGGTGGAAGAATCGCCCGCGATGAACAAAGAGGGGAGTACGGTTATGAAAATTAGAACTCTAGGCCGTCATGCCCGCGAAAGCTTAAAGAGCATTACAAGAAATGGATGGATGACCTTTGCTTCGGTTAGTGCCGTAACGGTTACTCTCATCTTGGTCGGTGTCTTTTTCGTTATTATGATGAACCTAAATAGAGTTGCTCAGACAATTGAAGAAGACGTACAAATACGTGTTCATATCGATGTAGCAGCAAATGAAGAGGATCAGAAAAAGTTACAAAGTGCGATTGAAAATATTCCTGAAGTTAATACTGTCACCTACTCATCAAAAGAACAGGAACTAGAGGCTTTGATTAAAAGTATGGGTGAGGATGGACAGGCTTTTAAACTTTTTGAGCAGGACAATCCGCTTAACGACGTCTTTATTGTAAAAACTAAAAATCCAAATGACACGATGAAAGCAGCAGAGAAAATCGGAAAGCTAGAATATGTCAGCAAAGCTGTTTATGGTAAGGGCACGGTTGAAAAATTATTTAATTTTATTAACGCCAGCCGCAATGTCGGAATTGTATTGATTGCTGGATTATTTTTTACAGCCATCTTCTTAATTTCCAATACCATTAAAATTACGATTATCGCGAGAAGAAGAGAAATTAAAATCATGCGTTTAGTCGGAGCTACGAATGCATTTATCCGCTGGCCATTCTTTTTAGAAGGATTATGGCTTGGAATCCTTGGAAGTATCCTTCCAATTATTCTCCTTTCAATTGCTTATTATAATGCTTATCAATATCTTGCTCCGAAATTAGTAGGAAACTTCATTCAAATCTTGCCTTTTGAACCGTTTGTTTACCAAGTTTCCGGACTTTTAATCTTAATGGGAGCCTTAATTGGTGTTTGGGGAAGTCTGATGTCAGTTCGAAAATTCTTAAAAGTATAATTGAAAAATCCGGGAGGGCAGCGGAATACTGGCCCTCCTGTTATGACTAAAAATCAATGAAACTATCAGTACATAAATAGAAAGAGAGAGGAGAGTCGGACATTGAAGAAGTCACTCAAGATGTTTGCTGTTTCCGCAGTGGTAGGAATCAGCAGTATGTTCGGAGGCATTGCAGAAGCTGAATCTGTTTCAAGTTTAAAGGAACAGCAAAATCAGGTGCAAAAAGACCGTTCGAACGTAAAATCAGATATTAATAAAGTAGATGAACAGCTTAATAGTCTAAAAGACCAGCAGGAAGACGTAAAGTCTGAAATGCAGCGGATTGACTTTGCGATTGATGATACCCATGCTAAAATCCGCGAAAAAACTGCCAAGATCGAAGAAACAAAGGCAGAAATTACAAGGCTACAAGAAGAAATTAAAGTGACCAAAGAACGGATTGATAAGCGTAACGAGTTATTAAAGGAGCGTGCCCGTAATTATCAGGTTACTGGCGGAATGGTCAGTTATCTTGATGTGTTAATGGGTGCAAAGGATTTTAGTGATTTCATTGGCCGTGCCAGTGCAGTGGCCACAATTATGCAGGCTGATCAGGAGATTTTAAAACAGCATGAAGCCGATAAAAAAAGCTTAGAGGAAAATCAGGCAAAAGTAGAAGTAGAACTTGCCAGTGTAGAAACGATGCTAAATGAATTAGAAGAAATGAATCAGCAATTAAATGCTCAGCGAGAAGAAAAAAATCAGTTATTAGCAACACTAGAAAAGCAGGAAGAAGAAATTCATGAACACAAAATGGAATTACAGGAAGAGGAAAACTTATTAGCCGCACAGGAATCGGCCATTCAAAGAGCGATTCAGCTCGAGCAAGAGAGGGCCGCCGCTGCTGCCGCTAAAGCCGCCGCTGTTGCTGCTGCTGCTTCATCATCTTCTGGTAATTCAACCAGTGGCGGTGAATTGTCTGCACCATCTGCACCATCTGCACCAGTGTCAAGCGGAGCATTTACAATGCCTGCTCCTGGTACGTTTACCTCCGGTTTTGGAAATCGTGACAGCTTCCGTCCTGGAGATTTCCACTATGGTATTGACATTGCTAACCGTGCAGGGAATGTTCCAATATGGGCAGTGGCAGATGGAGTCGTCATCCGTTCCTATTATTCTAGCAGTTATGGAAATGTAGTCTTTATTGCTCATTCGGTAAACGGTCAGACCTATACCACTGTATCCGCTCATATGGAAACCCGGATGGTTTCTGCTGGTGATACTGTCAGCAAAGGCCAGCAGATTGGAATCATGGGCAGTACGGGTGATTCAACTGGTAAACATTTGCATTTTGAACTTCACCGAGGACAATGGACTGCGAGTAAAGGCAATGCAATCAACCCAGTCGGAATTGTTCCAATGCCATAGGAAAAATAAAGTGTACCATCTTCAATGACCGATACTTGAAAGAACTTTGCATTAAAAGCAAAGTTCTTTTTTTATGGCTGTGTTAAAGAACATTGATTTTGTAATAATGTTGATTGGAGCGGAAGGCGCGAGACTCCTGCGGGATTACGGGGTAGGGTTGACCCCGCAGGTGCTAAAGCGCCGAGGGGGCTCCCCGGACCGCCCGGGGAAAGCGAAGCGCCTGGAGCGCAAATCAACAGACAAGTTTACACTAATAAAACCAATAAACCTGCTTCTTTTAGAGGAAAGTGATATCCCTATATGGAAATAACTCATAACTCGTCCCTTCTGTACATATAAGTTATTAATCAGGTACTACGTTATATTTAATTAATAGCTATTTTTGGAGCACATGAGGGGGAAACCGAATGAGAAGTAAATGGTTGGCACTGCTGCTAATTGGTTCGCTTTTAACAGGAGCAGGCGGAACATATGCTGGAATGCAGCTGCTTGATAAAGATGAGGAAAATTTTGTCCAAGAGCAGAAGAAAACAGGTGAGACTACTGAAGAACAGTCTAACCCGGATAATCTAAAAAAAGTTAATCAGGCATATGATTTGATCTTAAGCCGTTATGTTGAAAAAGTAGAAAGTGATAAATTAATTGAGGGTGCAATTCAAGGAATGCTCTCGGTTCTTGATGACCCCTATTCGGTTTATATGAATAAAGAAACCGCACAGCAATTCAGTCAAACGCTGGAATCCTCGTTTGAAGGAATCGGTGCCGAAGTGGGAATGATGGATGGAAAGATCGTGATTGTCTCTCCATTCAAAGATTCACCAGCTGAAAAAGCGGGCTTAAAGCCAAACGATCAAATTTTAAAAGTCGACGGTGAAAGTGTTGAGGGACTCGACCTTAGTAAAGCAACCTTAAAAATTCGCGGAAAAAAAGGAACAAAAGTAAAACTTGAAATTTCTCGAAAGGGATTAAAAGAACCGCTTACGATTTCTGTTACCCGTGATGAAATCCCGCTTCAAACCATCCATGCTTCCGTTAAAAAACAGGACGGGGAAAAGATTGGTTATATCGAAATAACCAGCTTTTCAGAAGATACTGCCAGTGACTTTAAAAAGGAATTAACAGCATTAGAAAAGCAGGATATTGACGGATTAATCCTCGATGTTCGCGGCAATCCCGGAGGACTTCTATTAAGTGTTGAAGAAATTTTAAAAGAATTTGTACCAAAGGATAAGCCCTACGTTCAAATTGAGGAACGAACAGGTGAAAAGAGGCGTTATTTTTCTAATTTAACTGAAAAGAAAGATTATCCAGTAGCGGTACTTATAAATAAAGGGAGTGCTTCTGCTTCAGAGATTTTAGCAGGCTCGCTAAAAGAAGCAGCAGGTTATCAATTAGTAGGGGAAACAACCTTCGGAAAAGGAACGGTTCAGCAGGCGGTTGATATGGGAGACGGCAGCAACATTAAACTAACGTTATTCAAATGGCTGACACCGGATGGTAATTGGATTCATAAAAAAGGTATTAAACCAGATGTTGCCATCAATCAGCCGGCTATCTTTGATACCCACCCTTTACAAATTGAAGAACCATTAAAAGAAGATATGAACAATGAACAAGTAAAAAATGCACAGGAAATATTAAAAGGATTAGGATTTGCCCCTGGCAGAACCGACGGTTATTTTAGCAGTGAAACTACAATTGCGGTCAAAGCGTTCCAACAGCAGCAGAAACTAGAACCAACAGGGGAAATAGACAATAAAACAGCAGCCCAACTTGAGGAAGCGGCCATCAAAGAAATGAAAAAAGAGAAAAATGATTTACAGTTGCAAACAGCACTAAGGTTAATTATACAAAAGTAATCAAAAGGGGCTCCGGCCTCTTTTTTTATGTGTTTTTTAGACAAGGCTTATTTTGCACCCTTTGTGGAAATATTGAAAATTTCCACAGAAATAGCCTGTGGATTTCGGGGAAATAAGTCGAATTTCCACGGAAATAATCTTGATTTCTTGTGCTTTATCTAATCCATTCGACACATTTTTTATTTTTTCTAGAAACTAGCAATATGCACTGCTTTATCATTTTGGTAAAATAAAGTTTAAGAGACTTTTACAAATTCAGGTATATAGAAATTTCTAATAGAGGCAGGTGACAGCAAATTGTTAGTAGAATGGCTTTTTGAGCTGTTAAAAGGGGCAGGCAAATTTTTTCTTAATCCAGTGTTTTACTATCTGTTTTTCCTTTCTGGTGTATTGGGTGTAATGAGAGTAAAACGGGAGCGAAAAAATTTTCATGTCCGGGCTTTTGATGCCTATTTCGAACTTCGTCAGTTAGTTCCTACAGGTTTAATAGCTGGTATGGTTCTCTCTGGTATTGTATTGGCAGCAGGTATTGCGGTACCATTTGCGACAATACTTCTCATTGCCGCCTTCACGTTTTTATGGAGCTTTACAACGAATGCCCGGCTCATGTCACCTGCATACACAGTAGGTGCTGCCTTTTTTGCGATGATCATGATCGCAGGAAATGACTGGAGCTTCCCGATATTTTCAAATGCGTTTCAATCCATCGGGGACAGCGTCTATCCATCCATTGTTGTGCTTTTAGGTTTGCTTATCATTGCAGAAGGTTTTATGATTCTCAAAAATGGAAGTATCGGAACATCTCCTAAGCTGGCAAAAAGTAAACGAGGACAAGTCGTTGGTGCCCACGAAGTGAAACGTTTATGGCTGCTGCCGGTATTATTATTGGTACCGGGAGAGGCTCTCGGGCTTCCTTTCGAGTGGTGGCCGGTTTTTCATTTAGGAGCAGAAAAGTACTCGCTAATTTTTGTTCCGTTTGCCGTTGGATTGCATCAGCATATTCAAGGGCGGCTTCCAAAGATAGCCCTAGCTTTATATGGCCGGAGAATAATGGTTTTGGGAATTGTCATAACTCTCTCATCAGTAATCGGATATTGGTATCCACTAGCTTCTATCGTAGTTGCAGCATTAGCCATCGTTGGACGTGAAACCATTGCATTATTGCAGCGCATGAAAGATGACAGTCTGCCGTTTTATTTTTCTAAAAAGAGTAAAGGCCTGATGATTATTGGCGTTATTCCAGGGTCGCCCGCTGATAAAATGGGACTCCAAGTCGGCGAGATTGTTTCAAAAGTTAATGGAGTGAAGGTTCAGGATGAACAAGCGCTTTATGAGGCATTACAAAAGAACCGTGCCCACTGCAAACTAGAAGTCCTAGACACAAGCGAGGAGGTCCGCTTCGTGCAGCGATTATTGTACGAAGGCGACCACCACGAACTAGGAATCTTATTTGTACAAGAAGAACGGAAATTTGATGAAAGAATAGGATAAATAAGTAACCAAAGGATAATGTTCCTTTGGTTTTTTTTGTATAATTGGCACTTCATCGGCTAAACCTAAAGTGGGAAAATTATCCGTGAAAGGTGGTTTAGCCATATGTTCAACTTCCTTTACAATCCGGCAAGTTTAAATTTTGAAGGCATATCCATGGTTGTGTTTTTCTTTACCGTTTATTCGCTTTTAGGCTGGCTGTTGGAAAACAGTTATAATTATTTTACGAAAAGAGAATTTTTCAAGCCCAATTTTTTTATCGGACCGTTTAAACCCATGTATGGCTTCGCACCTGTTCTATTGGTTACCTTAATCGGCCCCGCAACCCATTGGGCGTTTGTGATTCTTCTCTGCTTCCTGATTCCAACTTTTATTGAGTATGTTACTGGGATATTCTCGCAAAAGTTTTTTCAAAAACAATGGTGGGATTATACTGCCATGCCCCTGCAGCTACAAGGTCATATTTGTCTGCCATTTTCACTGTGCTGGGGTTTCTTATCCTTGGCATGCATAAAGTGGCTGCATCCTCTAGCCATCTCAATGTACGGAGCAGCAGAACCTGTTTGGAGCTGGATCTGGCCAGCCGTTGTATTATATTTCATCGCTGAATTGGTGTTCGCCATAAGAAGACATTCCACCGCTGTCATAGAATCAGCCGAACCAACCGTTTAATATGTTCGCTCCTTCTTGAAAAAGAAGGAGTTTTTTCGTGTAGTGTAGGAGCTGTCTCCGTGAAATGTAGAAGATGGCGAAAATGACGTAGAAGTTGTTTTGAAATATGTAGAAGGATCCTTAAATGATGTAGAAGTTGTTCCAAAATACGTAGAAGATATCCAAAATGGCGTAGAAGTTCACCCGACATGTAGAAGTTGTCCCATTTTACGTAGAAGATGACAAAGATAAAGTAGAAGTTGTCCCAAAATACGTAGAAGTTTTACCTGTTTTCTTCTAAAAGCCTCAAAAAGTAACAAGAAAAGGAGTATTACAAAATAACCGCAATATAGCAGTCTTTTATTTTATTAAATTTTATTGACAATAAACAATTATATTCATAATATAATATAAAAATTGGTCTAAACCAAATTTATTGGTGATGGGAAAATACGGGGTGATGAATATGTGCGGTTCGACTGATTTTATTGAGCGACAAGTCTATGATATGTATGAAGCAATACGGAGTCACTCTATATACAACTTAGTAAATGTTGAATATTCCACTGGTTCAAGTTCTGATAGAAATAGTACAAAAATGAACCTTATCACCAAAGTTATTTTGCAAGATAAAGACGGGACACAATACAGCGTTGAACCCAACCCTTATGGATTACGCTTCGCAAAAGGGGAAATCTCCTATAAAAAATATAAAAAGTTGCAAAAAAGCCAGACTTTTTATTTATTTTTCATTTTCTTTGGAATTATAGCTTTTTTCGGTTTCTCGATGTTGGTCATGATGAAGTATTTCGGATAAACAGTCAGTTTTCGAACTGGCTGTTTTTTTTGATACAATAATACTTGTTACCTTCGCAAAAGTTAGGAGAGAAAGTATATGAGAAAAATAATATTTGGAGTTTTAGCAGCCATGTTAAGCTTGGCCGCATGTGGTCAAAAAACGGAAGAGGCCCCAAAACAAACAGAACCAACAGAACAATCACAGGATGATGATGTGCAAAAAAAACCAGCGGAAGCAGGAGAAAAGGGAAGCATCTCTTCGAATAGATTTTTTGAACCGTTTAATGAAAACGTTGATCATATTCATGGAATTGGGTATGCTGGTAACCAAAATGCCGTATTTTTTGCTGCCCATGACGGGCTGAAGGTTTACGATAATGGTAAATGGTTTAAAACAAAAGAAGAAAATAACGATTATATGGGATTTAATGCAACAGAAAAGGGGTTTTATTCCAGCGGACATCCTGGTCCAGATTCAGAACTTCCTAATCCAATCGGGATTAAAAGAAGTATGGATAATGGTAAAACTTTAGAAGACGTTGCCCTGGAGGGTGAGATTGATTTTCATCTAATGGGTGTTGGTTACCTCAACAATACTATTTTTGTTTTAAACCCTGAAAAAAACTCACTAATGGATGCGAATAAATACTATGTCAGTGAAGATGAAGGGAAAACGTGGAAGGAAGCCAAAGCAAACGGTCTAAACGACGAAGTGATCGGAGTTGCGATGCATCCAGAAGATTCAGCGATGATAGCTGCAGCAGGAAAAAAAGGCATATACTTATCCAGGGATAAAGGAGAAAACTTCGAACTTGTTACCAATAATATGCAGGGAACCGCTGTGTTTTTTACAAAGGATAGTCTTTGGTACGGCAGTTATACTGGGACGCCGAACCTTGTGAAACGTTCCTTAACCGACAACTCTGAAGTGGAAGTTCCACTCCCGGAAATGGAACAGGACGCGGTACTTTATTTTGCCCAAAATCCACAGAACGAAAAGGAAATGACGTTTGTTTCTTTTAAAGGTATCATCTATCAAACAGCAGATGCTGGGGAAACATGGAACCTGCTAGCGAGTGAAGGAAAATTGCAGTAGTCATTTCATATTCATTTTCGTAAAAAAATTGGAAAAAAATTAAAATTGGGTATTTACATACCGTACAGGGGTATACTATAATTAAATCAAGGAGGCGAACCATATGGTATCCGAATTTGATAATCATTCAATGGAAGATGATTGTTGCAGCCATTCTAGTGAAAGAAAAAGTCATCATTCTGATAAAACAAAGCAAAATCTAGTCAGTCGGTTAAATCGAATTGAAGGGCAGATTCGCGGAATCAAAGGCTTAATTGAAAAAGACACCTATTGCGATGATGTAATCACTCAAATATCAGCCTGCCAATCTGCCTTAAACAGTGTAGCAAAGATCCTGTTAGAAGGTCATCTAAAGAGCTGC
Source organism: Neobacillus sp. Marseille-Q6967 (assembly GCF_946151075.1). Lineage (GTDB taxonomy): Bacteria > Bacillota > Bacilli > Bacillales > Cytobacillaceae > Neobacillus. The sequence goes on from NZ_CAMGZB010000001.1 coordinate 2,019,492, forward strand.
GTTGTCGAAAGAATTCAAGAAGGTGACCTGGAAGTTTTAGACGAGGTCCTGGTTACCGTACAACGATTAATGAAAAAATAATAGGAGGAAAGATAAAATGGAAAAAGTAACATTAAACGTACAAGGAATGAGCTGCGGTCATTGTGTTAAAGCAATCGAAGGAAGTGTTGGTGAACTTAAAGGTGTCTCCAGTGTAAAGGTACATTTAGAAACAGGTAAGGTCGATGTGGAATACAAAGCGGATGAAGTAACATTAGACACGATTAAAGAAACAATTGACGATCAAGGTTATGATGTTGCCTAGTCTTCAAGATTAACATAGAGAAACGTGCTGGAAAATCAGCACGCTCTCTTTTTCAAAAAAATATACCCTATATAGGTATGAGGTGTTAGCTTATGAGTGAAAAGGTGTTAGAAAATCAATTTCAAGTAACCGGCATGACGTGTGCAGCGTGTGCACTCCGGATTGAAAAAGGTTTAAAGAAAATGGAAGGCGTGAAAGACGCTAACGTGAATCTGGCACTAGAAAAAGCAACCATTAAATATGACGCTTCCGTAATGGGCCCTGCCGATATTCAAAAGAAGGTTCGGGACCTTGGTTATGATGTCGTTACCAACAAAACGGAACTAGATGTAACTGGTATGACATGTGCAGCCTGTTCAACCCGAATTGAAAAAGGTCTCAATAAAATGGAAGGTGTTGTGAACGCTACCGTAAATCTTGCGCTTGAAAAAGCAACGGTCGAATATAACCCAACAATTCTTTCACCGAAAGATATGATCCAAAGAATTGAAAAGCTTGGATACGGAGCAATCGAGAAAAAAGAGGGCAATGAGCAGGAAACTGTTGACTATCGTTTGAAGGAAATCGAAACTCAGCAAGGCAAGTTTATCTTTTCTGTCATTCTTTCAGTGCCCCTTTTATGGGCGATGGTAGGGCATTTCAGTTTTACAAGTTTCTTGTATGTTCCAGATGCTTTCATGAATCCATGGGTTCAGCTTTTATTAGCCACACCGGTACAATTTTATATTGGCAAGCAATTTTATGTCGGAGCCTATAAAGCGTTAAGAAATAAGAGCGCCAACATGGATGTTCTAGTTGCTCTGGGTACATCAGCTGCGTATTTTTACAGCGTCTACCTCTCAATATTAACGCTTGTAAGTGATGAACACGTGGAAGGATTATATTTTGAAACAAGTGCGATATTGATCACGTTAATTATCCTTGGAAAATTGTTTGAGGCAAAAGCAAAAGGTCGTTCATCAGAAGCCATCAAGAAATTAATGGGATTGCAGGCGAAAACAGCAACCGTGATCCGTGAAGGAATGGAGAAGGAAATTCCGCTGGAAGATGTCGTTACTAATGATATCGTCCTGGTAAAACCAGGCGAGAAAATCCCTGTCGATGGAGAAATCCTAGAGGGGCGTACCGCTCTTGACGAATCGATGATAACAGGAGAAAGTGTGCCGGTGGATAAAACCGTCGGTGATACGGTTATCGGAGCAACCATTAATAAAAATGGCTTTATTAAAATAAAAGCCACAAAGGTTGGCAAAGAGACGGCTCTAGCCCAGATCATTAAAGTGGTCGAAGAAGCGCAGGGCTCAAAAGCTCCAATTCAGCGGTTAGCGGATTCAATCTCCGGTGTCTTTGTTCCGATCGTTGTCGGAATTGCGGTCATTACCTTTTTTGTTTGGTTTATATGGGTATCCCCAGGCAACTTTGCCGAAGCATTAGAAAAGATGATTGCGGTCCTAGTTATTGCCTGTCCTTGTGCCCTTGGCTTAGCCACACCAACATCGATTATGGCCGGTTCCGGAAGATCGGCAGAGTTCGGGATTCTGTTTAAAGGCGGGGAGCATTTGGAAATGACCCACCGTATAAACACCATTATTTTGGATAAAACCGGAACCATTACAAAGGGGGCACCGGTTTTAACCGATGTCATTACAGATTGGGATGAGGCGGAATTCTTATCTCTAGTCGGTTCAGCAGAAAAGCAATCAGAGCACCCGTTAGCTGAAGCAATTTTCGAAGGGATTAAGGAGAGGAATATTAATTTGCAGGACGCTGGGGAGTTTGAGAGCATCCCAGGCTATGGAATTAGAGCAGTAGTTAACGGTAAAGAAATATTGGTTGGAACACGCCGATTAATGAATAAATTTAATGTTGAAATAGGCGATGCTTTAGAAGAGATGGACTCTCTTGAAAAACAAGGGAAAACAGCAATGCTTGCCGCCATAAATGGAACATATGCGGGAATGGTTGCAGTAGCAGATACGATTAAAGAAACATCTACGCAAGCGGTAAAACGTTTAAAAGAGCTAGGGCTTGAAGTTATCATGATTACAGGCGACAATCAACAGACTGCCCAGGCAATTGCAAAACAAGCTGGTATTGATCATGTCATTGCGGAAGTTTTACCAGAAGGGAAAGCAGAGGAAGTCAAAAAAATGCAGCAGCAAGGTAAAAAAGTGGCGATGGTCGGGGATGGAATTAATGATGCCCCAGCACTAGCGATTGCAGATATCGGTATGGCAATTGGTACGGGCACGGATGTCGCCATGGAAGCGGCAGATATCACGCTGATTCGCGGTGATTTGAACAGTATTGCCGACGCCATTTTTATGAGTAAGAAAACGATTCGGAACATCAGACAAAATCTGTTTTGGGCATTTGCTTATAACACACTGGGAATACCTTTTGCTGCATTAGGATTTTTGGCACCATGGCTGGCAGGGGCGGCAATGGCATTTAGTTCGGTATCTGTAGTGTTAAATGCTCTTCGTTTACAAAGAGTTAAACTATAAAGGGGGTACGATGATATGAAAAAATGGGCAATATCAGCGATTGTTTACCTTCTCGTGGTCGTTGGCGGTTATTATGCGTATGCCTCTGTCGCGGAACCAGTTTCCCATGACGAAGAGCAAACCGAACATAATGATACAGCCGTTGTTCATGAAGAAGGAACAGAGGAAACCCATGATGATGGGGGACATGATGAAGGTGGAGACACTCATAGTGGCGAAAGCGAGGTCCAGCCGACACTTCTTGTTGAAAATGGAGAATTGGTGATCACTTTAAAAGATTTAGAAGGAAACCCAGTTTCTAATTTAGAAGTCAATCACGAAAAACTGCTGCATCTCATTGTGGTTAGTACAGATTTAAATGAATATCAGCATTTGCATCCGGAAACAACGTCAGAGCCTGGGGTTTTCAAGGTAACCCATTCCTTAAAAGAAGGGGAATATAAAGCATTTGTTGATATTAAACCAAAGGGTAAAACGTATGCAGTTGAACCGATAGAGTTTATGATCGGGGAAAAGCATGATGACCAAAGTGATGACTCACTAACCGTTGATGCTGGTTTAACGAAAGAAGTTGACGGGCATCAAGTAACATTAAAGCCAAGTTCCTTAAATACAAAGGATGAGATTAAGCTTACTTTTGACTTAGCAGGGGAAATACCTGAGCCATATCTAGGAGCATTAGGACACGTGGTGATTCTTGATGAAAAGGGTGAAAATTATATTCACGTTCATCCGTTAGAAGGGGATCAGCCGGTTTTTGTAACAAAATTTACAGAGCCGGGTGTATATAAAATCTGGGCAGAGTTCCAATTTAACGGAGAGGTAGTTGTTTTCCCTTACGTAATAGAAATTCAATAAACAAAAAAAGTTCCTGATTCAATATCAGGAACTTTTTTTTGTGATAGGCATCAAGTCTCTTGCTTTTTCTTTTCACTCAATTTTTTAAAAAAATCGTAAAGCATGTTCCTTCTCCAACTCGACTTTCAACAGTAATTTCCCCTCCATGAGCTTCAATGATTTGTTTGACAATGGCGAGGCCAAGACCAAAACCCCCTGTTGACCTTGAGCGGGATTTGTCCACTCTGTATAAACGGTCAAAAATATGAGGCAGATCTTCTTGTGGAATGCCTACTCCTTGGTCATGAATCACAACTTTAATTTCACCATTTTCTTCAAAGGCTCTTAGATAGGTGGAAGTCGACGCTTTTGAGTACTTAAGACTGTTATCTAGAAGGTTTAAAATAACTTGTTCAAATCGGATAGGATCAATATCCAACGAAAGGTTATTTGGACAGTCTAACACCAGATTTATCCCTTTATCTTTGAAAGCAGGCAAAACCCTTTCAAAGGTAGATTGTAAGAAAGCATTAAGATGAACTTTTTCTTTTTTGATAGAGAAATGATTTTGATCTAATTTTGCGAGATCAAATAATTCTTTTACAAGTCTGCTTACGCGTTGAGCCTCCTCCTGGATAATCGTTAAGTATTGGTCCCGGTCCTGTTCACCCAGCCCTTTTCGCCTTGCAATATCAGCATAGCCATTGATGTATGTTAAAGGAGTTCGAAGTTCATGGGAAATGCTGGCTAAAAATTCATTTCTCTCTTGTTTTAGATAGTTTAAATCATTTGCCAGTGTTTGGATGCTTTGTGAAAGCTCTCCTATTTCATCGTTTGAAGGTTTTGGAAGAGTAACAGAAAAATCACCCTTACTTAGTTTTTTCGTTGCTTCTTTCATGGTAATCAAAGGTTTTGTTAATGCTTTTGATAAAAAGAAAATAAATATAAAAATAGAGACAAGTACTAATAGTGATGCAACAAAGATATGCTTATTTAATTGGGAAATGAGCTTTTGAACGTCTGTTGTGTTTTTAAACATGTAAACATAACCTGACACTTTACCGTCTTTATTAAAAGCTGAAACAGTGGCTATATATTTTTCCTTCTTCCAATCATCTTGTAGAATTTCTCCACTTCTAGAAAGTTTAGTAATAGGTATATTCAGTATCTCCTTAATGCTGCTATTGATCGTAACAGAGGAAATCATAATCTCTCCATTCGTCTTAGTAACCACCACTTGGGTGTCTGAATGTGCTCCCAATAAACTAATATGATTTAAGGTATGGGGATCAGAATATACTTCTAATAAATCACGTTGGGTATTTCCTGTAGTACGAAGTGATTCAAATTCTTGATGAACTCGTGAGTGGACTAAATTTCTATGTAAAAACGTCATAGAAACAATTTCTATTAACAATATACATAAAGAAAACCATAACCCTAATTTAATGGAAATTTTCCATATCCAAACACCTCTTGGCCTTGCAAAAAATCGCTTCCTTGCTGGAAACGATTTTTTGCATTTTTTACGTAATCTCATGATCCACAGTTACCCATTTATATCCAATACCCCAAACCGTAAATAGGTGGTTATCAACAGGGAATCCCGCATTTCGTAATTTTTCTCTCAGATTCCTAATATGTGAATCGATTGTTCGATCATCAATATGTGAATTTAATCCCCATATGATTGATAATAAATGATCCCTCGAAAATACCTTGTGAGGATTTTTTAAAAACAGGCCAATTAATGCAAATTCTTTTGGCGTTACTTGAATCGTTTGGTTTTGATATTTTAATTCAACCGATTCTTCTTTCCACTCTAACCCCTTAAAGACAAGTTGTTTTTCTTTTAAGTCACTTGTTCTTCGGAGTAACGCTTCAATTCTAGCTAATAATTCATCCTCATAAAAAGGTTTGGTCACATAATCATCCGCGCCAAATTTTAATCCTTTAATGACATCCACTGTTTCACTTCTTGCTGTCAGCATAATAATTGGGACATTTGAAAACTCCCTTATTTTTTTGCAAGTAGTCCAGCCATCCATTTCAGGCATCATTACATCAAGGATGACAATATCAACTTTTTCTTCTACTAAATAATTTAATGCATCTGTACCGGATTCAGCCTTTATACATTTAAAACCATGAGGTTCTAAATATAAACCTAGAAGGTTTAGCATTCTAATCTCATCATCTACAAGTAAAATGGTTTTCAAAATTCCACCACCTTTTAATCTGAATATATATCATAATAATAAAGGAAAAATATGAAGAATGTTTGCAGATTTCTAGTAATTCTTTTTGAAAAATTAGGACCCCCGATATATAAGCTCTCTCCATAATTTCTGCACAAATATTTGCTAAGATAAAAATTGTTTAAATATAAGAAAAAGGAGAAGTTATTGGAATGAAAAAAACAGCTTTTTTATTTTTAATATCAGCCCTGTTCTTAATTTTGGGAGCATGCTCCAATGCTAATGACGAAAAAACTGAATCTAACGAAAGCGCACATGGCGGCCACTCTAATATGAATCACTCAGGCTCTGGTGAAGTTCCAGAAGGATTGAAGGAATCAGAAAGTCCAAAATTTGAAGCAGGAAGTAAAGCCATCATTGAATCCGATCACATGGAAGGTATGAAGGGGGAGGAAGCAACGATTGTAGGTGCTTATGACACCACGGTATATACCATTTCGTATACTCCAACAGATGGAGGGGAAAGAGTGGAAAATCATAAGTGGGTTATCCACGAGGAAATTGAAAACGCAGGAGATGAGCCATTTAAACCAGGCGACGAAGTTAAAATAAATGCCGCTCATATGGAAGGAATGGATGGAGCAGCAGCTGAAATTGATTCCGCTGAAGAAACAACAGTATATATGGTTGATTTCACAACCACTGATGGTGAAGAAGTCACAAACCATAAATGGGTAACAGAAAGTGAATTATCACCGGCTAAATAAGTTGTTTACTAGTGTTATATAAGAAAATTGTCATCATTGTTGGAAGAAAAAGTGGCCGAAAACGGCCGCTTTTTTTATATTTCAATTTATTATTGGAAAGCTTGTTTATTACAAAACAATGAACAAATGTAAGGTTATAACGTACTGCCATATTTTATCCATTAAAAATGCATAAAAACTGCAAATATCCCGATTAAATTATAGGTATAACTTAATAGAACATTCTTTGGTTAATTAACTTTTTGGAGGGGGAAAAATTGAAAAAGGGACTTATCACTTTATTTTTATTAGCATTTATTTTCTCTTTTAATCTTCCTGTTCTTGCAGACCAGGGGCATAGTGATGGTGAAGATTCGCATCAAGAGAGTGAAGACAAACATGGTGAAGGAACTGCGACATCTGAACATGTTGACACTGACGGGCATGACGAAGGCAATAATGAGGCTAATCATTCATCAGGTGATACAGAAGGTGAACATGAAGAAGGTGCTGATGAGGGGCATCACGGCCCAGTAGTGGAAACACCGCCTAACTATAAAGTATTAGGAACGTATGGAGCGGTTAATTTCTCATTTATCTTAATAGGTGTTTGGAATAAATGGTTTAGAAGGAAGGGGAAATAAAACATGGCAATACCAGAGAAAAATTTAAAACCAGAAAAAGAACCTTTTGATCTCCTATCCATACAGCCGGTTAAAAAGTTTGTAAAAAGTAGATGGTATCCCGGAATCTTTCAATGGATTGTTATCACCGTATTTTCCATCATCGTTTTTGAGCTAGTAATGGGTACGGTAAATCCAAGTAAAAACTTCGGTACAACCATGACATGGGTGCTTTGGTGGCCAATCATCCCCATTTTATTCTTAGCCACCGGCCGTTTCTGGTGTGCAATCTGCCCGTTCGGTAAGTTAAGTGATATTATCCGAAAAACAATCGGTGCAAATCGACCAATGCCTAAGTTCTTAAGAAAATATGGAATCTGGCTAATCGATTTATTCTTTATTACGATTACATTCAGTGACCACGTTTGGGGAATTGTAGAGTCGCCAAGAGGGTCAGGATATTTATTACTTCTTCTAGTTACAATGGTTGTAGCCACTTCGGTGTTCTATGAAAGAAGAACATTTTGTAAAACACTTTGTTTTTTAGGCGGTCTTGCTGGAAACTATTCACGGTCTGGTGCATTAAAGGTTCAGGCCACGCCGGATATTTGTAAAACCTGTAAAGTTCAATCCTGTTATCGAGGAACTGAGAAGGTTGAAGGATGCCCGATGTTCCAATTTCCACGCTCAATGGAGTCCAGTGCGGAATGTAATATTTGTGCTAACTGTATCAAGAACTGTCCAAATAATTCTATTAAAATCACTACCCGTATACCTACAAAAGAATTGTGGGGCTTAAAGAATCCAAAGCTTGAACATGCTTCCTTAGCAGCTGTAATCATGGGGATTGTTTTCGTACAAAATATTACAATGCTCGAGCCTTGGCAAGATATCTTAAATGCAATAGGAACGGTTACCCTTTCGTCTAACTATACAGTAAACTTCACTGTAGCCTTCATCATTGCTATGGCCATTCCGATTCTACTATTGTTGGGTACAGCGAAAATCGCATCATTATTTGGCATGGAAGGTACAGTTAAAAAGAACTTCACGCGTTTTGGATATGCAATTATTCCTTTAGACCTTGCCGGACACTTAGGTCACAACCTATTTCATATTTTCACAGAAGGTAAGGCCATCTGGTATAACTCCATTGGATTATTTGGAGTTGAATCGAACCCAGATAGCTTAAGTCTTGCATCCTCTCCTACCGTACAAATGATTCAGTACTTTATTGTCTTCATTGGATTAATTGGTACTAGTTATGTAACATACAGAATGGGTAAAAAATCATCATTCAAATCCATGCTGCCATATTATGTACTTATGGTCGCACTGGCTGTCGCAAATATCTATCTATTCTCATTACCTATGAGCCACAGAGTATAGCGGATCTCAACGAGTAGAAGTTGTTTAATAAGATACTGCCATAATTGCTAACAACAAAGGCACCAATTACACTCGTGTAGTTAGTGCCTTTTTTATAGGAATTAGGTAAAAAAGTGGCCAAGCCTATTACTGGGGTTTTAAACTTATAATAAAAGCCTCTTTTCTTAAACTATAGTGATGAAGAACTGGGGCCGTTTTTAAATCAATTGGAAGAACCGAATTTTTTAGCCGTTCTATTTTTGCTTCGATTACCTCCCAATTTTTATGGCGAATATCCCCTCGAACGACCTTATTCCCCCATTTTGTAAATAAACAATATCGTTCAAGCAGCCAATAGTCGAGACTCCCGGGTTCTAATTTTCTAGGTTCGGAAACAGGCTCGTAAAGCACCGAAAATTCCCCTTCTTCTAACAGCCTGCTGCTTTTAAAAATAATATTTTTTCCTTCATTTTCTAGGGCCATTTTTGCATGCCGGTAGGGAAGCGAAAGGGATTTGGCACCCAGAACGGTTAATGGATGGTTCGCATCTAATGTGAAAAAATATACACCTGCCATTCCTTTGTACTTTACATAAGTTCTTACATTTAATTCAAGATAAGTATTGAGAAACGGTATCTCTGGCAGGCCGTGAAATCGTTGATGGGTAACCCTAAATGGAAGGACTGTAATCCAAGCTTTTCCTGCAAACAAGTCAAGTTCAAGCTCATCAGGTAATAGAGGCAAAATTCTTTCCGGAGCCGTTTCCCAGTGAAGAAACAATAAATGTTCCCAAGTCTGCTTTATAATCCATGATTTTTTCATAAAAATTCCTTTCAAAATGATTGACACTCAAACGCTTATTTGAATATCATATAATCAAATGAACATTTGAATGAGGTAGGTGCCGAAATGAAAGAAGAACGCGATGTATGTGAAATTACTTGTGTAGATGACGAAAAAATGGTACGAGTAAAGCCGCTGATAGAAAAAGGGAATATCCTTGAAGTAACTAAGCTATTTAAAGCATTATCCGACGAAACACGAATGAAAATTGCTTATGCCTTAACGCTTGAAGAAGAGCTTTGCGTCTGTGACGTCGCCAATATTGTTGGGGCAACGACCGCAACGGCTTCCCATCATTTACGCCATCTCAAAAGCCTAGGACTTGCCAAATACCGTAAAGAAGGAAAACTTGCTTATTATTCCCTTGATGATGACCATGTGAAAGAACTAATTCACATTGCCTTCGAGCATCAGGAGGAGGTGGCAGGCCGTGGGTGAAGCCCTTGAAAAACAAGTCTATCGGGTACAGGGGTTTTCTTGAGCCAGCTGTGCGCAAAAGTTCGAAAAGAACGTACAGCACCTGGATGGTGTTGTTGACGCAAAAGTAAATTTTGGTGCTTCCAAACTAACCGTTTACGGAAACGCCTCATTGGATGAATTACACGAAGCAGGTGCTTTTGAAAAGTTAATATTGTATCCGGAAAAAGAAAAAGCGCCCGCAATTGCGAAAGAACCATTTTGGAAAAAGTATACCCTGCTAGGGTTATCATTATTATTCCTTGCAGCAGGCTATCTTTTTGACGAAAACCTTCTATTTGCAGCCTCGATTATAATGGGAGGACTTCCGCTTTTTAAAATTGGAATAAAAAACCTTCTGCAATTAGACTTTGATATGAAAACTTTGATGACCATTGCTATAATCGGTGCAGCCATCATAGGAGAATGGCGGGAAGGTGCCGTCGTCGTCATCCTGTTTGCGATCAGTGAGGTGCTTGAAGGATATTCAATGGATAAAGCCAGGGCCTCGATTCGGTCATTAATGGAAATGACCCCAACGGAGGCACTAGTCATGCGCAATGGGAGGGAGCATCTCCTTAAGGCAGAAGACATTGAAGTCGGAGACATCATGATTGTCAAACCTGGGCAAATGATTGCGATGGATGGAGTCATTGTCGAGGGTGCGAGTTCGGTCAATCAAGCGGCCATAACAGGTGAGTCCGTTCCGATTGAAAAACATATTTCAGATGAAGTATTTGCAGGAACTTTGAATGAAGAAGGATTTTTAAAGGTAAGAGTGACAAAGCTTTCCGAGGATACAACAATTGCAAAAATCATACACCTAGTTGAGGAAGCGCAAGGGGAAAAAGCTCCTTCCCAGCGGTTTATCGATAAATTTGCAAAGTATTACACACCAGTTATTATTCTCATTGCTGCGTGGGTTGCAGTGGTACCGCCATTATTCTTTGGGGCAGATTGGAGTACTTGGGTATATCAAGGGCTTGCAGTTTTAGTGGTTGGCTGCCCGTGTGCACTTGTCATCTCAACGCCGGTTTCCATTGTAACGGCAATTGGCAGTGCAGCCCGGAACGGAGTTTTGGTGAAAGGCGGAAGCTTTTTAGAAGAGGCTGGTGCAATCAAGGCAATTGCTTTTGATAAAACTGGAACTCTGACAAAAGGGATTCCCGTTGTTACAGATGTGGTGAATTTAACGGAAAACGAAAGTGATCATGCCGTGTTAGCAAAGATCGCTGCCCTCGAAAGTAAGTCGCACCATCCCTTAGCCTCTGCCATCATGAAAAAAGCGAAGGATTATGAGGATATTCCTGTTGATAGTTTTATGTCTGTCACAGGTAAGGGTTTGATTGGACAGATTGAGGGAATGGAATATAGAGTTGGAAACCAAAAGCTTTTTGATGTAATCCCAATCCCAGTTAAACGAAAGACACAAGAGCTCCAAAAACAAGGGAAAACAGTCATAATTGCGGGGAAAGAAGATGAAATCATCGCACTAATTGCAGTAGCCGATGAAGTTAGGGAAACGAGCAAGTCCGTTGTGAAAAGGCTCCATCAGCTGGGAATTCAAAAAACGGTCATGTTAACAGGAGATAACCAAGCAACAGCTGAAGCAATCAGCCATCAATTAGGCGTAACGGATTTAGAAGCTGAATTACTGCCGCAAGATAAATTAGCCTTTATTAAGAAGCTAAAGAGTGAGTATGGAAGAGTGGCTATGGTCGGCGACGGCGTGAATGATGCACCGGCACTCGCTTCAGCAACCGTCGGAATTGCCATGGGCGGTGCAGGGACCGATACTGCATTGGAAACTGCCGATATTGCCTTAATGAACGATGATTTAACAAAGCTTCCGTTTACGATTAAACTGAGTCGAAAAACGCTTCAAATTATTAAACAGAACATTGCACTTTCGATTGGGGTTAAGCTGCTCGCACTCCTGCTGGTTGTACCAGGCTGGCTCACCCTATGGATTGCCATTTTTGCTGATATGGGGATGACCCTTCTCGTAACCTTAAATGGCTTACGATTATTAAGGGTAAAAGATACAGACGAATAAACGGTGACCGACAAATGTATCGCAAGATAAAGATAAGAAAACACTAAAGAAAATCCGCTTGGGGGAGGATTTATATGGGACACCATCATCATCATGGCCATTCACATGGTCACCACCATGGTCACGGCCATTCACATACAAGCAATAAAAAAGCGTTATTGAGTTCCTTCATTTTAATAGCCGCCTTTATGGTTGTCGAGGTAATTGGCGGAATTTTAACCAATAGCTTGGCTTTGTTATCGGATGCTGGTCACATGTTAAGTGATGCAGCGGCACTCGGTTTAAGTTTTTTTGCCATCAAGCTGGGAGAAAAACAGGGTTCACAGGAAAAGACCTATGGATATAAGCGCTTTGAAATTATTGCGGCAGCATTAAATGGTTTAACCTTAGTCATTATTTCCCTTTATATTTTTTACGAGGCAATTGAGCGGTTTTTTGCTCCGCCTGAAGTTCAAAGTACGGGAATGCTAATGATTTCTGTAACAGGCCTAGTGGTTAACATCATTGCGGCCTGGATTTTAATGAGTGGGGATAAAGACGATAATCTAAACATCCGCAGTGCCTTTCTCCATGTACTCGGTGATATGCTGGGTTCGGTCGGTGCGATTGTTGCTGCATTATTGATCATGTTTTTTGGCTGGACGATTGCCGACCCAATCGCCAGTGTCATTGTAGCTGTACTCATCTTAATTAGCGGTTATCGGGTAACGAAGGATAGTTTTCATATCTTAATGGAAGGGGCTCCGACCCAGATTGATATGGAAAAAGTAAAAAAGGCTCTAAGTTCGGTTCCACTGGTAAAAGAAGTCCATGACCTTCATATTTGGACGATTACGTCCGGTTATCCTGTTTTAAGCTGTCACATTACCATATTTGACGATGGAATCCATGACGATATCCTAAAGCAATCACAAAAAATTCTTCATGATGAATTCCACATTGAGCACAGCACCATTCAGGTAGAAAAAGCGGCCAATGGCTGTCCAAGTCCGCATGGAACATGTAATTAAAAAAATTATTTTACAAGAAGGCGCTTCATATGAAGCGGCCTTTTTAAATTCCATAAACTTCTTTCACCCGTTATCAAAAAAATTGTGGTAATATAATATAAAAAATCGCAATAGTATGACTATTAGCCGAGCAAATATACCCAAAGGGATAGGAGAAATAATGATGAAAGATTACACTCTTGAAATGAAACTGTGTTCTGAAAGAAAAGAAAAACCTCAATTTGATCGGCTGGAGTTTGGTAAAAACTTTACTGACCATATGTTTATGTGGGACTATACAGAAGGAATCGGCTGGCATGATGCCCGCATTGTTCCTTATCAACCGATTACACTTGACCCGGCAGCAACTGTTTTTCACTATGGCCAGACCGTATTTGAAGGCCTAAAAGCCTACCTTACGAAAGATGAACAAGTATTGTTATTCCGGCCGGAGCAAAACATGAAACGATTTAATCGCTCCAATGACCGCTTATGTATGCCGCATATTGACGAAGAATTTGCACTGCATGCTTTAAAAGAGTTGATTCGGGTTGAACGAGATTGGATTCCGTCGGCGGAGGGAACATCCCTTTATATCCGGCCATTTATGATTGCAACCGATGCTTACCTCGGTGTAGCACCATCGAAAAAGTATACATTTATGATTATCTTATCTCCAGTGGGAGCCTATTATAAAGAAGGAATTAATCCTGTTAAAATTGCTGTAGAAAGCGAATATGTCCGTGCAGTTGCTGGTGGAACGGGGAATGCAAAAACCGCAGGAAATTATGCTAGCAGCTTGAAGGCCTCCGAAGTTGCCGGCAAGAGCGGTTATTCACAGGTATTGTGGCTGGACGGAAGGGAAAAGAAGTATATTGAAGAAGTAGGGAGTATGAATATCTTCTTTAAAATTAACGGGGAAGTCGTTACTCCTGAATTAAATGGAAGTATTTTAGAAGGAATCACGAGAAAATCAATTATTGAACTTTTAAACTATTGGAATATCCCTGTTGTCGAAAGAAAGATTAGCATCGATGAAATTCATCAGGCATATCATGAAGGCACATTGGAAGAAGCCTTCGGGACAGGTACTGCAGCCGTTATTTCTCCTGTAGGGGAATTCTTATGGAATAACGAAAAAATGGCCATCAATAATGGTGAAACAGGGCCGTTAGCGAAAAAACTATATGACACTTTGACTAGTATTCAAAATGGTAAAGCGCCAGATCCATTTGGCTGGACTGTCCGATTGTAGGCAGTGATTTTTGTTGCTTTTTCTTGGAATAATTTTTAGAATAGTAGACAGAAATCAATGAATGAGGTGGACCCATTGGAAGAAGTTTTTAGACATATGTCTGCGCTGATTTTGCCAGGTTTGCTCGTATTACTCTTCACTAGGGTGACTTATAATCGGTTCATCGGTCTTGCGTTAACCGTAGGACTCATTGCCGCTTCTGTTTATAAAGGTTATACCAATACATTTACGCTGATTGTAATCGATGCATTCTCCTTAACCGCTGGATTCTGGCTGGCTGTTAAACTCAAACCTAATCTTGTAAAAAATAGCTAACACTTCAAAGTCTGTCAAACTACTTGGCAGACTTTTTTGCTATTCCAACAACCCCCATAATAGAAATATAAAAAAACGAATATTCGTTCGCATATTATTGGTTTGTTTTTGGTAAATTGTGATAGAATGTTAATATGTAATTTTGGACGGCATCTTTTTCAGCATCTCTCCGGTCCGACGATGATTTTAAAACGCTGACAAATGCCGCAAGTAATCCTAAATTCAGGAGGACAAAACTGTGAAGGACCAATTTGAATTAGTATCGAAGTACTCGCCACAGGGTGATCAGCCGGAAGCGATTCGCCAGCTGGTACAAGGCATCAAAGAAAACAAACGCCACCAAACCCTTTTGGGAGCAACGGGTACAGGTAAAACCTTTACCGTTTCGAACGTAATTAAAGAAGTCAATAAACCAACACTAGTTATTGCTCACAATAAAACATTAGCGGGTCAGCTATATAGCGAATTCAAGGAATTTTTCCCTAACAATGCGGTTGAGTATTTTGTCAGCTATTATGATTATTATCAGCCGGAAGCTTACGTTCCGTCTACCGATACCTTCATTGAAAAAGATGCAAGTATTAATGATGAAATTGATAAACTGCGCCACTCGGCGACTTCTTCTTTATTTGAGAGGAAAGATGTCATCATTATTGCCAGTGTATCCTGTATATATGGTCTCGGTTCTCCGGAAGAATACCGCGAGATGGTGGTCTCACTTCGAACAGGAATGGAAATAGAACGCAATCAGCTGCTCCACCGTTTAGTTGACATCCAATATGAACGGAATGATATCGACTTCAAGCGCGGTACCTTCCGTGTCCGCGGCGATGTAGTTGAAATCTTCCCGGTTTCCCGTGATGAGCATTGCATGCGGGTTGAATTTTTCGGAGATGAAATTGATCGAATTCGGGAGGTTGATGCCCTGACAGGGGAAATCATCGGCGAACGTGATCATGTTGCCATCTTCCCGGCATCCCACTTCGTCACCCGTGAAGAGAAGATGCGGATTGCCATTGAGAACATTGAAAAAGAACTAGAAGAACGACTCGAAGAGCTGCGTGCTGATGAAAAACTGCTTGAAGCACAGCGGCTTGAACAGCGTACTCGCTATGACTTAGAAATGATGCGTGAAATGGGCTTTTGCTCGGGGATTGAAAACTATTCCCGTCACTTGACACTAAGACAGGCAGGAGCAACGCCTTATACACTGCTTGATTATTTTCCTGAGGACTTTCTCATCGTCATTGATGAATCACATGTGACCCTGCCGCAAATCAGGGGAATGTTTAACGGAGACAAAGCAAGGAAACAAGTACTTGTAGACCATGGATTCCGTCTGCCATCAGCACTGGATAACAGACCGTTAACGTTTGACGAATTTGAAAAACATGTACACAATGCCATTTTTGTATCGGCCACTCCAGGACCATATGAATTGGAGCACACTCCGGAAATGATTCAACAAATAATCCGTCCGACCGGATTATTAGATCCAACCATAGATGTCCGTCCGATAGAAGGTCAGATTGATGATTTAATCGGAGAAATTCAAGAACGGGTGAAAAAGAATGAACGGGTGCTCGTAACCACCTTAACGAAAAAAATGTCAGAAGACTTAACCGACTATTTGAAAGAAATCGGCATTAAGGTACAGTATCTTCACTCAGAAGTCAAAACATTGGAACGTATTGAAATCATCCGTGAACTTCGTATGGGTAAATACGATGTACTAGTTGGAATTAACCTGCTGCGGGAAGGTTTAGATATTCCAGAGGTTTCACTTGTCACGATTCTCGATGCGGACAAAGAAGGCTTCCTTCGCTCTGAGCGATCTCTTATTCAGACCATCGGCCGTGCCGCCCGTAATGCCAATGGTCATGTTATCATGTATGCCGATCGAATGACGAATTCGATGGAATTAGCGATCAGTGAGACAAAACGACGCCGGGCGATTCAAGAGGAATATAACCAAAAGCACGGAATTACTCCACAAACCATTCAAAAGGATATACGCGAAGCAATCCGGGCAACACATGCTGCCGAAGACCAGGAAGAGTATGCACCAGCAGCTGGGTTCGGCAAACTGTCAAAGAAGGAAAAAGACAAGTTAATTGCCAATATGGAAAAAGAAATGAAGGAAGCCGCCAAGGCGCTTAATTTTGAACGTGCAGCCGAACTTCGTGATCTATTATTGGAATTGAAAGCGGAAGGATAACATAGATATGGCAATGGAAAAAATTATTATCAAAGGAGCCAGGGCTCATAATTTAAAAAACGTTGATGTCACGATTCCTAGAGATAAACTCGTAGTTCTAACCGGACTTTCCGGATCAGGAAAGAGTTCTCTTGCATTCGATACCATCTATGCAGAAGGACAACGACGGTATGTGGAATCGCTGTCCGCTTATGCCCGGCAATTTTTAGGGCAGATGGATAAGCCTGATGTTGATACGATTGAAGGCTTATCACCGGCAATTTCGATCGACCAAAAAACAACAAGCCGTAACCCTCGTTCTACCGTGGGAACGGTGACAGAAATTTATGATTATCTTCGTTTACTGTTTGCGCGTGTCGGCAGACCGACTTGTCCAATCCATAACATCGAGATTTCATCACAAACGATTGAACAAATGGTTGATAGAATTTTAGAATATCCGGAACGGACCAAAATGCAAATACTTGCGCCGGTTGTTTCAGGACGAAAAGGGACCCATGTTAAAGTCTTGGAGGATATTAAAAAGCAAGGATTTGTCCGTGTACGTGTTAACGGAGAAATGCTAGACCTCGGGGATGACATTGAATTAGAAAAAAACAAAAAGCATTCGATTGAAGTAGTCGTCGACAGGATTGTAGTTAAGGAAGGGATTGCCTCAAGGATTGCTGACTCCCTTGAAACGGCGCTTAAACTTGGCGACGGAAAAGTAATTGTCGACGTCATTGGCCAGGAGGAACTCCTTTTTAGTGAAAACCACGCCTGTCCGCACTGCGGTTTTTCCATTGGCGAACTGGAACCAAGAATGTTCTCTTTTAACAGTCCATTTGGTGCATGTCCCGAATGTGATGGGCTTGGTTCTAAGCTTGAAGTGGATGTTGACTTGGTTGTCCCTAACAGGGATTTAACACTAAAGCAGCATGCAATTGCTCCATGGGAGCCGACTAGTTCACAATATTATCCGCAACTTTTAGAAGCAGTCTGCAACCATTATGGGGTGGATATGGATATGCCCGTTAAGGATATTCCAAAACACCTGTTAGATAAAGTTCTTTATGGTTCCGAAGGGGATAAAATTTATTTCCGTTACGAGAACGATTTTGGACAAATCCGTGAGGGTTATATTGAGTTTGAAGGTGTCATCCGTAATGTCGAGCGCCGTTACAAAGAGACCAGCTCTGATTTTATCCGCGAGCAGATGGAAAAATACATGGGGCAGCAGCCGTGTCCAACCTGCAAGGGATATCGGTTGAAAAAAGAAAGCTTGGCTGTTCTCATCTCAGGACGTCACATTTCTCATGTAACAGAGCTGTCGATTGAAGAAGCCCATCAATTTTTCGCCGGTTTGCAGCTTACGGAAAAAGAAATGAAAATTGCCAAGCTTATTTTTCGTGAAATCAGCGAACGCCTAGGATTTCTTATTAATGTTGGTCTGGACTATTTAAGTTTGGGCCGTGCTGCCGGTACACTTTCTGGAGGGGAGGCACAGCGAATCAGGCTGGCAACTCAGATTGGTTCACGTTTAACGGGAGTGCTTTATATCCTTGACGAACCATCAATTGGGCTTCATCAGCGTGATAATGACCGCCTCATCGGTACATTACAGAACATGCGTGATATTGGAAATACCCTCATTGTCGTTGAACATGATGAAGATACGATGTTAGCAGCAGATTATTTAATCGATATTGGTCCAGGGGCCGGGGTTCACGGGGGCCAGGTTGTCTCTGCAGGGACACCAGCAGAAGTGATGGCCGACCCGAACTCGCTTACCGGCCAATATTTATCCGGGAAAAAATTTATCCCGCTGCCATTGGAGCGCCGGAAACCGGATGGCCGCTATATCGAAATCAAAGGGGCATCTGAAAACAACCTACGAAACGTAAATGTCAAATTTCCGCTTGGGATATTCGTCGCTGTCACGGGTGTTTCAGGTTCAGGAAAAAGTACGCTGATTAATGAAATTCTCCATAAATCACTGGCTCAGAAGCTGCACCATGCCAAAACGAAGCCTGGTGAGCATAAAAGCATTAAAGGCATTGACTATTTAGAAAAAGTCATTGATATTGACCAATCACCGATAGGAAGAACACCCCGTTCGAACCCAGCAACATATACAGGGGTATTTGATGATATCCGTGATGTGTTTGCAGCAACAAATGAAGCAAAGGTCCGCGGTTATAAAAAAGGTCGTTTCAGCTTTAATGTTAAGGGCGGACGATGTGAAGCCTGCCGCGGTGATGGAATTATAAAAATCGAGATGCACTTCCTGCCAGACGTCTATGTTCCTTGTGAGGTCTGTCATGGTAAACGCTATAACCGCGAGACTCTCGAAGTGAAATACAAAGGAAAAAATATCTCTGAAATTCTTGATATGACCGTTGAAGCTGCTGTTGAATTTTTTGAAAACATTCCCAAAATCAGCCGCAAGCTGCAAACGATTAAAGATGTTGGACTCGGCTACATCCGCTTAGGCCAGCCAGCAACGACTCTTTCAGGCGGTGAAGCTCAGCGCGTGAAGCTGGCTTCAGAATTACATCGTCGTTCAACAGGGAAGTCTTTCTACATTTTAGACGAACCGACAACCGGTCTCCATGTCGATGATATTTCGCGGTTATTAGTCGTCCTTCAGCGGTTAGTCGAAAATGGTGACACAGTTCTTGTCATCGAACATAATCTCGATGTTATTAAAGCAGTTGATTACATTATTGATCTCGGACCAGAAGGCGGCGACAAAGGCGGAACGATTATTGCCGCAGGAATCCCGGAAAAAGTGGCTGAAGTACCGGAATCGTACACAGGCAAATATTTAAAGCCAATTCTTGAACGAGACCGCCAGAGAATGAAACAGCAAGTTGAAGAAAAAGAAATGATCTCCAAAAGCTAAAACCTTGTGTTTTAGCTTTTTCTATTTCGGTTAAGAAAAAATTAGGGCTGATATCTAAACGAAGTCGACGGAAAAAGTCGGACTGGCGGATAAATCGAAAAAACAGTCAGACCTTTAATTTTTCTAAAAGATGAAACTTTCATTTCGTCCATTTCGTAAATAGTAAGTAAAGGAGATGAACCAAAATGGAAACGAGAAAAGTTCTATCTGGGCTCTGCTATTTTAGTGTCTTTTTTGCTGGATTTCTTTTTCCGCTCGTTGTAATGTTAGCCTCTGGGGATGATATGACAAAACGTCATGCAAAAAGTGCTTTGCTTTCTCATTTAATTCCACTCATTCCATTACCAGTAATGATTATAGCCCTTATAAATGAGATATCTAACAATCCGGATCAAGTACCTGTTTTTACAATCGGAACCGCCATTGTCATGGTAATTATCAGCATCATTGTGGTGATCTGGAATGTGATAAAAGGCGTAAAAGTATTCGTACAGGAATAGGATTTAAAGACTACACTAATTGAGGTGGATAAAGATGAAAGAAGAACGGAAACGAATTTTAAAGATGGTCGAAGAAGGTAAATTAACAGTTGAAGAAGCCTTAACATTAATTGAGGAACTAGATAAGGCTCAGCATACAATGGACCAAAAGCAGGAGCAGATTTCTAAAGAACTTTCAACTGCCTTCAAGTTTGAGGAAGCCAAAAAAGCAGATTTTGCTTATAGTAAGGTTCACTCCACAAAGGATAAAATCTTTGATTTTGTTGATACGGCATTGAAAAAGATTAAAGACCTTGATTTTGATCTAAACTTTGGTCAGTCAGTGGAAATCTCTCATATTTTCCATCAAGGTGATGTTTACCTAAAAGACATGGATATGGATCTGGCCAACGGTTCCTTAAAGTTAATCGCTTGGGATCAAAATGATGTACGGATAGAATGTCAGGCAAAGGTATACCGGGTAGAAAACTCGGACCAAGCCCGGCAGAACTTCTTGAAGGATGTTTTATTTGCAATTGAAGGTCAAAAATTGCGCTTCATGACACAGCAAAAATGGATGAAGGTAGATGCTGTTGTATATGTTCCGCAGGCAGAATATGATAGGGTCCGGGTGAGGATGTTTAACGGACCGATTTCAGGGGAAGAATTAACGATTAGAGATTTACGGGTGAAAACAGCGAACGGAAAAATCGAATTCTCCCGCCTCAATGGGACGAAGGCTGAAATTGAAACGGCTAATGGACATATTACCATCAATAGCAGTATTATTGATAACCTTGAAGTCGAAACCATTAACGGTGCTATTAAGCTGGAAGGGGACTTTAGGAAAGTTGAAACCCAAACACTTAATGGAAATACGACTTATACATTAAATGGAAACCGCTGTGAATTGATTGCAGCGAAAGCAACGACAGGCGGCATCGATTTATATGTTCCAAACGGAGTGGCGGCAAGCGGTGAATTAAAGACCAATCTTGGCGGCTTTAATATTAAGCTTGATGGAATTCAAATTCTTGAGGAAAAAAGTGAAATGATTCAAAAACTGCTTCGTTTTCAATCGGTTAATCATCCTGACCGGATGCTGAAGATTTTTGCCGATACGAAAACAGGCTCCATTACGCTTCATAAATCTGATGGTGAAAGTATTGAAAAATAGGGGATTTGACGACTGATGAGATGGTTGATTGGAATTTTGATAAATGCTGTTTTGTTCATGGCAATTGCAGGCTATTTTACTGAAGACTTTCACTTAGATGGTTTTTCAGCTGCACTAATGGCAAGCTTCATTTTATCAATCTTAAATGTTCTGGTACGTCCGATTTTAATTATCTTAACACTTCCGGCAACAGTCTTAACTTTAGGATTTTTCCTTTTTATCATTAATGCGATAACCCTGGAGTTAACGGACTATATGATGGGGGATGCGTTTGAAATTTCCGGGTTTGGAATGGCCCTTTTGGCAGCGATCCTGATGGCCGTCATCAACCTGGTAATTCAAAAAACCCTGCTGGAACCAGCTAAGAATAAGAAAAAGTAAAAAAGCAATTGGCTGATACGGCCAATTGCCTTTTTATTGTCTAGCAAAACGTTTAGGTTTTGAAGCTTTTCTTATCGTTTCATTGTATGGACAAAGCGGTATCGGTCTGCCCTAAAGGCTGACTTAACGAGTTCGAAGGGAGTGCCGTCCTTTAGAAAGGCGGTTCGGACAATCAAAAGAATCGGTTCACCTTCGTCGATGTCAAGGGCCTCTGCTTCACGACTGTTTGCAATCGAGGCTTCGATTTCCTGTTTCGCTTCGCTGATGCTTAGGGAAAGGTTCTCTTCAATGTATTGATAAAGTGACTGATTACTATTTTCCTCCGTTAAACCCGGAACAAGCCCAACAGGAATATAGGCTGTCTCCAATGCCATTGGTGAGCCGTCGGCTAATCGAATACGCTTTATTTTATAAACTTGATCGTTTTCATTAATCTTTAAATCCTGGGCTGTTTTTATATCGGCAACAATGATTTTGAAGGATAGCAGCTTATTGCTTGGATGCATTCCTCTTGAAAGCATGTCCTCGGTAAAACTGGTCATTCCCTGCAGCTCTTGCTCGACCTTCTTTTTGGTGACAAATGTTCCCCGGCCCTTTTTTCTTTTTAAATATCCGTCGGTTACTAAATTATTAATCGCCTGTCTTACGGTCATCCGGCTGATTTCGAATCGTTCAGCAAGCTCCCGCTCGGAAGGGATCGCGTCTTCTTCCTTTAACAGCCCTTTTTCGATTTGTTCTTTAATATATTCCTCTAGCTGATGATAAATAGGGACCGGCGAATTTTTGTTGATCATGATTCAACACTCCTCACAAAAAGCACTATATATATTTTAGTGCATTTTTGTCCGCAATAATAGTGACATTCTGATGCTGTTTTAGTGCTGACGCAGGAAATGCTTCGCTGATTTCACCATTCAAAAGCTTGCTTAACGCTTCTGCTTTTTGTTCGCCGGAGGCTAAAAGAAAGATTTCTTTGCTTTCAAGTATAGATGTAATCCCCATTGTAATCGCATGTTTAGGGACCTCCTCCATACTGTTGAAGAAGCGGGAATTCGCCTCTCGTGTATTTTCAGCCAGGGTGACAATATGAGTTCGGCTGCTAAAAGGTGTTCCTGGCTCATTAAAGCCGATATGGCCGTTTTGACCGATACCTAGAATTTGCAGGTCAACACCGCCGATTTCTTTGATTAATTGATCATAACGGGTACATTCCTGTTCTAAATCTTCAGCAGCACCATTTGGGATATGCGTACTCTCCCCGGCAATATCAATATGATCAAAAAGATTCTTCCACATGAAATAGTGATAGCTGTTTGGATCCTGTGCAGGAAGGCCAACATACTCATCTAAATTAACCGACTGAATTTGTTGATAAGATGTTCCGTTATCCCGATGATCTTGGATCAGATACTCATAAAGCCCCTTCGGTGTACTCCCAGTGGCAAGTCCTAATGTCATGCTGGGATTAGAGCGGATTTTTTCAGCCAGTAATCTGCCTGCCGTAACGCTCATTTCTAGATAATTTTCCGTTCGAATGATTTTCATTGTTTATTCCCCCTTATGATAGGCAATTTCTCCTCTGCAAATGGTAAGGTTCACTTGATATTCTTCATTTAAAATCGTTATGTCAGCGTCTTTGCCCTCCGTAATGCTTCCTTTTCGATCATAAACTTGAAGCTGTTTGGCCGGGTTGACACTTGCCATCTTTACGGCCTCCAGCAATGAAATTTCCGCTGCTGCCATAATGTTTTTCAATGAGTCATTCATTTTTAAAATACTGCCGGCAAGTGTTCCATCAGCAAGTAATGCTTTTCCATCAGCTACCGATACATCCTGACCGCCTAAATCATAGATCCCATTCTTTAAGCACTTTGCTCTCATCGCGTCAGTGATTAAAATCATTCCATCCGAACCCTTAGCATCCATGACCAGCTTCATTACTTCCGGACGGACATGAATATTGTCAGCAATCAATTCCACCATCAGCTCTTTAAAAATAAGTGCTGAACCGGCAACACCTGGTTCACGGTGATGAATACCCCGCATTCCATTGAACAGATGAGTAACCTGTTTGGCGCCAGCTTCAACCGCCTTTTTCATCTCTTCATAAACGGCATCCGTATGTCCGATACTTGCAACAACGCCATTTTCGTGAAGATATTGAATCAACCTTGTCCCGTTTTCCACTTCTGGCGCTACGGTTACTAATTTAATTGTACCCAGAGCGAGCTCCTGCCATTTTTTAAACAGTTCCAGATCAGGAGGAACGATATATTCAACAGGCTGGGCACCTGCCCGCTTGGCATTAATAAAAGGACCTTCTAAATGGACTCCAATCACTTCTGCTTTACCGGCTTGATTATGGTTTTTCTGGTAATCTGCCGCATTAATTAATGCTTTTTCAATATTTTCATGTTTTTGAGTGATGGTTGTAGCTAAAAAGCTTGTTGTTCCTTCAGCAGGAAGGGCACCTGCCATTGTTGCCAAGGCTTCTGTTGTCCCATCCATCGTATCCGCACCAGCAGCACCATGAATATGTACATCAATGAAACCTGGAACAACGGTCTGTCCTTTAGCTATTTCAATTGTTTCAACATCATTAGTATCTGCAGGAATACTTGTAAGCGGGCCTATTTCTTGGATTTTTCCTTGTTCTATTAAAATATAAATGGATTCGGTGATTTCCGTTTCTAATACAGCTTTTCCATGAACCAATAATAGAAGGCTCAAAGGACTCAACTCCTTTTTTGATGTCTCATCTCTTTATATTATATGCTTAGGTGGTTTAGTTGTCTATACCACCCGAATAATTTCGTTTAGTTTATCTTGCCTAAAAATTTGGAAAAAAAACAACATCATTTGGTTATGATTTTTAATTAATGCTAAAATAGGAGGAAATGTATTCTACATTAACCCTCAAATTCGAAGGAGGATTTTCCCTTGCCAAAAGTACGTACAAAAGATATTTATGAAAAATTTCAACTTGAATTAATAAGTGGAGAAGAGGGAATAAACCGCCCGATTACGACAAGTGATATTTCCCGGCCAGGATTAGAAATTGCCGGTTATTTTGAATATTATCCTGCTGATAGAATTCAATTGTTAGGGATGACCGAGCTGTCATTTTTTGAGGAATTATCAGAACGTGAGCGGATTTCCAGAATGGAACGCTTATGTACAGATATCACACCTGCCATCATTATTACCCGGGGACTTGATGTTCCGAAAGAATTAATTGAGGCTTCGGAGCGTGAATCGGTACCTGTTCTGCGTTCGCCAATTAAAACCACACGTTTTTCCAGTCGTCTGACCAACTTTTTAGAAAGTAAATTGGCACCTACTACCGCTGTTCATGGTGTATTAGTGGATATTTATGGTATTGGTGTGTTGATTACAGGAAAAAGTGGTGTTGGTAAAAGTGAAACAGCATTGGAACTTGTAAAACGCGGACATCGTCTTGTAGCAGATGATTGCGTGGAAATCCGTCAGGAGGACCAAGATACGTTAGTAGGAACATCACCAGATTTAATTGAGCATTTACTAGAAATCCGAGGATTAGGGATTATTAACGTCATGACTCTTTTTGGAGCGGGTGCGGTACGCAGCAATAAGAGGATTACCCTTGTTATCAATCTTGAAATTTGGGATGCAAAAAAGCAATATGACCGCCTTGGTTTAGATGAGGAAAAAATGAAAATCATTGATACCGAGATTACAAAAATTACGGTCCCTGTTCGTCCAGGACGAAATCTTGCCGTCATCATCGAGGTAGCGGCAATGAATTACCGACTAAAAAGAATGGGTGTGAATGCCGCTCAGCAATTTACGGAGCGCCTTTCAGATGTTATTGAAGATAGTGACCATGAAGATCACTAAAATAATATAGAAGGAGAATAAAAGATGAATTCAACTATTCAACCACTTGACCCGATAGCCTTTACACTAGGTCCGATTCAAGTACACTGGTATGGTCTGATAATCGGATCGGGTTTGGCACTTGCCCTCTTTCTAGCAATAAGGGAAGGAAACCGAAGAGGTCTTCCAAAGGATACGTTCGCAGATTTAATGCTTTGGGCTATTCCGATTGCGATTTTATCTGCCCGGATTTATTATGTTATTTTTGAATGGGACTATTACTCACAGCATCCCGAACAAATTATCCAAATTTGGAACGGCGGAATTGCCATCCATGGCGCGTTAATTGGTTCCGTGATTACGGCTTATGTTTTTGCAAAAAAACAAGGGATTTCATTTTGGAAGATTGCCGATATTGCCGCACCTAGTATTATTCTCGGCCAGGCCATCGGCCGCTGGGGAAATTTCATGAATCAGGAAGCACATGGCGGGGAGGTTACCCGGGAATTTCTAGAAAACCTGCAGTTACCTGAGTTTATTATTAATCAAATGTATATAAACGGCGCTTATTATCACCCAACTTTTCTCTATGAATCCATTTGGAATTTACTCGGCTTTGCGCTGTTAATCTCCCTTCGCCGTGTCAACTTAAGACGCGGAGAGCTTTTCTTGTCGTATGTGATTTGGTATTCAGTTGGGCGCTTCTTTATCGAAGGCATGCGGACGGACAGCTTAATGATCGGCGGTTTGCGGATGGCACAGACCATCTCGATTGTTTTAATAATCGGAGCCATTATGATTTTGATTTACCGCAGAAAAAAACGGTTGGCTGAAGAACGTTATTTAGATCAAAACAACCAAGCGTTAACTCATTAAAAAGGAGTCTGGAGAAATGCTGCTCGAATCTGTAAAAAAGGGGATACAAGTTGGCTTTAAAACAACATGGACATTAGGGAAAGTAATTTTTCCTGTCACCCTCATCGTAGCACTGCTGCAGTATACCCCGATTTTACCATGGGTGATCGATTTCATATCGCCGATGATGAAACTGCTGGGATTGTCAGGGGATGCAGCGATACCGCTGGTTTTGGGGAACTTTTTAAACCTTTATGCCGCAATTGGTGCGATTTTAACACTGGATTTAACCGTTAAAGAGGTTTTTATATTAGCTGTAATGCTGTCGTTTTCGCATAACTTAATTGTGGAATCGACTGTGGCGATGAAGGTGGGCGTCAAGCTTTGGCTTGTGCTTGTCACAAGGCTCGGCCTCGCCATTGTCTCGGCTGTAGTCATTAACCTTGTCTGGCAGGGCGGTGGCGAATCCGCTCAATATGGTCTAATCCAACCGGAAACAGAGGAAGTAACAGGATTAGGTGCGATACTTTGGGCTGCTATTGAAAAAGCCGGAATCGGTATTTTCCAATTAGCATTAATTGTTATTCCGTTGATGATTTTTATTCAGATATTAAAAGACCTTCAATGGCTGAAAAAATTCTCTGGTACCATGTCTCCGATTACAAGGTCGCTTGGTATGCATGAAAATACATCCACCACCATGGCAGCAGGATTATTATTCGGGCTTGCTTATGGAGCAGGTGTGATGATTCAGGCTGTCGAAGAGGACGGAGTCGGCAAAAAGGATTTAACATTGGCGTTTATTTTTCTCATGGCTTGCCACGCGGTCGTTGAAGATACGCTAATCTTTATCCCGCTTGGAATTCCAGTCTGGCCGCTCTTTCTCATCCGGCTAGGAGTAGCCATCATGTTAACGTTAATCGTCGGTTTCATTTGGAAACGCACAGGCATCGTTAGAAGAAAGGAAGCGGAACCGTACTTATGAAAATAAACACACTTTTATTTGATTTAGATGGAACATTAATTGATACAAATGAGTTAATTATTTCAACCTACCTGCACACATTGGAAAAATACTTTCCGGGAAAATACGCCCGTGAAGATGTCCTGCCGTTTTTAGGACCAACCCTTCATGAGGTGTTTGGGAATATGGATCCTGAGCGGGTTGAGGAAATGGTCCTCGAGTACCGCAACTTCAATATCGCAAACCATGACCAATTAGTAAGGGAATTTGAGGGAGTTTTTGAAACGGTTCAGACCTTAAGTGACAAAGGATATAAACTCGCGATTGTTACAACAAAACGGGAAGATGTTGCTTTAAAAGGTCTTCGGTTAATGGGGCTGGACCAATTTTTCGATGTGATGGTTGCGTACGATCATGTGAAAAAAGTAAAGCCGGATCCAGAACCAATTATGCTGGCGTTAGAAAAGCTGGGATCAAAGCCAGAAGAGGCAATGATGGTTGGCGATAACTTCCATGATATCCTCGCTGGAAAAAATGCCGGAACGAAAGCAGTGGGTGTCGCCTGGTCTATCAAGGGCCGTGACTATATTGCCAAATATGAACCTGATTATATTTTGGAGAATATGAAGGATTTACTCACGATTCTCGGAGAGGAATAAAAATGAGAAACACGAAGCGCTACCCGGTGGAGGGAGCAAACTCCCTATGGCATGTATATAAAACCGTTCCATTTTGGAAAGTGGTCAAAAATTTCATTGTCATCCAGCTTGCCCGCTACACTCCATTCCTAGGGATGAAAAATTGGCTGTATCGGACCTTTTTGGGAGTTAAGGTCGGAGAGCAAACATCCTTTGCGTTGATGGTCATGCTCGACGTCATGTTTCCTGAAAAAATCAGCGTTGGCCGGAATACTGTCATTGGCTATAATACGACAATTCTTGCACATGAATACTTGATTAAAGAATACCGGCTCGGAGATATTCAAATTGGGAGCGAAGTGATGATTGGTGCCAACTCTACCATCCTGCCCGGTGTGACCATCGGCGACGGTGCCTTTGTGTCGGCAGGGACGCTTGTTCATAAAGATGTACCAGCCGGAAGTTTCGTCGGCGGCAACCCCATGAAGGTCATCTATACAAAGGAAGAACTCGCAGAACGTTGGGCTAATGACCCGATATATGGAAAGAATACAAAATAAGATGAGAAGCCTGGTTAAACAAACCAGGCTATTTGTTTATTTAGGTTTTATGTGACCATTTTAAGCAATTAACAAAGGAGTTTTGGTCACATGAAGGGGTTATGTGACCATTTTGAGCAATTAACAAAGGAGTTTTGGTCACATGAAGGGGTTATGTGATCATTTTGAGCAATTAACAAAGGAGTTTTGGTCACATGAAGGGGTTATGTGACCATTTTGAGCAATTAACAAAGGAGTTTTGGTCACATGAAGGGGTTATGTGACCATTTTGAGTAATTATCAATGTAGTTTTGGTCACATGAAGGGGTTATGTGACCATTTTGAGCAATTATCAAAGGAGTTTTGGTCACGTAAAGGGGTTATGTGACCATTTTGAGCAATTATCAATGAAGTTTTGGTCACATGAAGCTGCTATGTGAGTCATCCTAACTGATTTCCAAAAGGTTTTTTCTCATACATTTTTTATACATATTGATTGACGAAATATATCCAAAAAGGTACACTACAAATAACTTTAATTTATTAGTATATTAGCGAACTAAAGGATTCTGAAAATAAAGGATGATTTGAATGAGCCGTTTGTTTATGTTTGAAAAGCCTTTAGGCATGAGAGATACACTACCGGAGCTTTTTGAAAAAAAGCACCGTGTTCGTTCATTAATGGAGAATGCCATCAAACGCTGGGGTTATCAATTTATTGAGACTCCGACTTTAGAATACTATGAAACGGTTGGAGCTGCTTCAGCCATTTTAGACCAAGAACTTTTCAAGTTACTCGATAAAGATGGTCACACTCTCGTGTTAAGACCAGATATGACAGCCCCGATCGCCAGGGTTGCTGCTTCTCGTCTACTGGATGAGGACCTTCCGCTTAGACTGGCCTATTCAGCCAATGTATTTAGAGCCCAGCAGCGTGAGGGCGGCAGACCAGCGGAATTCGAACAAATCGGTGTCGAATTTATCAATGACGAAACCGTATCGAGCGATGGCGAAGCGATTGCACTGTTAGTATCATCCTTAAAGGAAGCCGGTTTAAAACAATTTCAAGTATCGGTCGGACATATTGGATTTGCGCAAGAATTGTTTATGCAAATTGTCGGAACGAATGGACGTGCTAAAGCGTTACGACGTTATCTATATGAAAAAAACTTTGTCGGTTACCGTGAACATGTAAATTCACTGTCACTGTCCTCTATTGATAAACAGAGACTTCTTCAGCTTCTCGACCTTCGGGGCGGGGCGGATGTCATTGGCCGGGCACTCGACATCATCGAGGATGGCCAAGGGAAGCAGGAAATCCTCCAGCTCAAGGAATTATGGGATGTGATCTGTGACTACGGTGTCGAAGATTATGTGAAATTTGATTTTACCATCGTCAGCCATATGAGTTATTACTCTGGGATTTTATTTGAGGTATATGCCGGTAATGTTGGTTTCCCAATCGGAAATGGCGGCCGCTATGGACTCCTCGAGAAATTTGGAAAAAAGGCTAGTGCAACAGGTTTTGCCATTCGCCTTGATAAATTGTTAGAAGCACTAGGTGAAATGATTCTGCCTGAACCAGTAGAATGTATTTTTTTCAGTCAGGAAAGACGAAAAGAGGCATTCCAATTAGCTGAAAAACTGAAAACAGAAGGCAAACGGACGGTTCTTCAAGATATTAACGGAGTAAAAAATCTTGATACCTACACTAAAAAGTTTGCCAATACAACCTTTTTAATCGGGGGAGCAAAATAATGGATAATACATTAACAATTGCGATGCCAAAAGGGAGAATTTTTGAAGAAGCCGTGGAGTTACTGCGGAAGGCAGGCTACAATCTGCCGCCGGAATTTGATGATTCACGGAGGCTCATCATCGACGTGGATGCAGAAGAAATTTCATTTATTCTGGCAAAACCCATGGATGTAGCAACGTATGTAGAGCATGGCGTAGCTGACATCGGAATTGCAGGGAAGGATGTTTTACTCGAGGAAGAACGGGATGTTTACGAACTTCTTGATCTTCACATCAGTGCCTGCTATCTAGCCGTTGCCGGACTTCCTAATGCCAAAATGAATGATGTTGCCCCTAAGATTGCAACGAAGTATCCGAACGTAGCTGCTGCTTATTTTCGAGAGCAGGGAGAACAGGTTGAAATAATAAAATTAAACGGCTCGATTGAGCTTGCACCGTTAATTGGGTTAGCCGACCGGATTGTGGACATCGTTTCAACTGGCCGAACTTTAGTGGAGAATGGCTTGGTTGAATATGAAAGAATTAAAGATGTAACATCAAGGTTAATCGTAAACCCAGTCAGTTACCGTATCAAAGACAAACGAATCAACGAGTTAGTTTCAAGGTTGAGCGGTGTCGTATCTTCGGAGGGTAAATAAGATGAAAATAGTTAAAGTTAGTGACCTAGTTTCCATTAAGCGGTCAATTGAATCCGGTACAGCCGAACAGCTGGCAGTAGTAAAAAATATCATCTCCGAAATTCGAAACCGAGGAGATGAAGCTTTAAGAGAATATACCGAAAAATTTGACAGGGTCCTGCTTAATTCTTTTTCCGTCACAGAAAAAGAAATCGAGGAAGCCTATCAAAAGGTAGATGCGGAGTTTGTCTCCATCGTAAAAGAAGCAGCGGAAAATATCCGCCGGTTTCATGAAAAACAACTTCGCCCATCGTGGATGACCACCGAAGAAAATGGCACCATTCTTGGTCAAAAAATGACCCCGCTTGATTCTGTTGGGGTATATGTTCCAGGAGGAACGGCCGCCTATCCATCCTCAGTACTGATGAATGTCATCCCTGCAAAAGTGGCTGGGGTAAAACGAATTGTCATGGTGTCGCCGCCGGATCAAAATGGAAAGCTTCCGGCAGCCGTTCTTGTCGCAGCAAAAGAAGCGGGCGTAGAAGAAATCTACAAAGTAGGCGGTGCTCAAGCAGTTGCTGCCCTTGCCTATGGAACGGCATCGATTGCTGCAGTTGATAAAATTACCGGTCCAGGGAATATCTATGTAGCGTTGTCCAAACGAGAAGTGTTCGGTGATGTCGATATAGATATGATTGCCGGCCCAAGTGAAATTGCCGTTCTCGCAGATGATACAGCCAGAGCGGATGAAGTGGCGGCTGACCTATTATCTCAAGCAGAGCACGATGAACGGGCCTGCAGTGTTTTAGTTACCCCTTCTTCCAAGTTGGCGGAAGCCGTTGCGCTTGAAGTGGAGAAACAATTAGCTGAACTACCACGCAGGGATATTGCCGCTCGATCCATTGCTGATTACGGTGCAATATATGTTACCGAAACAATTGACGAAGCGGTTAAAACGATCAATCAGCTTGCTCCTGAACATTTAGAAGTAATCACAGAAAATGCCATGGAACTGCTCGGGAAAATCCGTCATGCTGGCGCAATCTTTATCGGGCGGTATAGCTCGGAGCCGGTTGGAGATTATTTTGCTGGGCCAAATCATGTCCTGCCGACCAATGGTACAGCCAGATTCTCCAGTCCGTTGAATGTAGACGATTTTCAAAAGAAATCAAGTGTTATTATATATAGTGAAAAGGCGTTAAAAGATAATGGCGAAAAAATCGCAAAGTTTGCCCGTATGGAAGGTTTGGAAGCACATGCTAGGGCAGTCGAGTATCGTTTGAAAAATCAATAGGGGGACCCATCATGGAACGATTTGCTAGAATTGAACGTAAAACAGGTGAAACGGATATTAAACTATCGCTGGATATTGACGGCCAAGGACGGTCTGACCTTGAAACAGGGGTGCCTTTCCTCAATCATATGCTCGATTTGTTTGCCAAACACGGGCAATTCAACCTGACTGTTGATGCAAAAGGAGATATTGAGGTAGACGATCACCATACAACAGAGGATATTGGAATTTGTATCGGACAAGCGCTTCGCGAAGCACTAGGGGATAAAAGAGGAATCAAGCGATATGGGAACGCTTTTGTTCCAATGGATGAAACATTAGCGCAGGTGGTTATTGACTTAAGCAACCGCCCGCATTTGGAAATGCGTGCCGAGTTCCCAAGTCAAAAGGTAGGAACGTTTGATACAGAGCTAGTTCACGAATTTTTATGGAAGCTCGCACTCGAGGCTCGGATGAATCTGCATGTCATCGTTCATTATGGAAAAAATACGCACCATATCATTGAAGCCATTTTTAAAGCATTAGCACGTGCGCTTGACGAAGCAACCACCATTGACCCGCGCATCAAGGGTGTACTGCCATCAACGAAAGGGATGTTGTAAATGATCGGTATTGTAGATTATGGCATGGGTAACCTGTTCAGCGTCAGCAAAGCATTAGAGCGATTAGGTACTGAGTATTTTATCTCTGGAGACAAAAAGGAACTGCTTTCCGCCGATGCTTTACTTCTCCCGGGAGTAGGATCGTTCCGGGATGCAATGGAACGGCTTCAGGTGGATACCATCAAAGAATTTGCGCAAACAGGCAAACCGCTCCTTGGGATTTGTCTAGGGATGCAGCTTTTATTTGAATCAAGCGATGAAAACGGTCTGACGGAAGGACTAGGTCTATTACCAGGCGATGTGCGCCGTTTCCCAGGTAAAACACCTGAAGGCGAAATCTATAAGGTACCGCATATGGGCTGGAATAAACTAGAGTTCGTTCAATCCTCTCCGCTATTGAAAAATCTTGATGAGGATTATGTCTACTTTGTTCATTCTTATTTCGTGAATGCGAAAGATTCCAGTGTATTGTTAGCAAAGGCTGATTATCATGAACAAGTTTCGGCTGTTGTGGGCAGAGACAATATATTCGGGATGCAGTTCCATCCGGAAAAAAGCAGCAAGTTGGGCATGGCATTGCTTGCGAACTTTTTGCAATTGGTTGAGGAAGGGAAGGCTATTCAATGAATATGACAATTTATCCGGCCATTGATATGCGTGGCGGAAACTGCGTTCGCCTTCTTCAGGGCGATTATAATAAAGAAACGATATACGGGGACTCCCCTTTTGATATGGCCAAGCGTTTTGCGGCAGACGGTGCGAACTGGATTCATATGGTGGATCTTGACGGTGCCAAGGATGGCAAGCGGGTTAATGACCGGTTTGTTATTCAAGCGGCGAAAGAGCTTTCGGTGAATATCCAAATTGGCGGCGGTATTCGCTCCGAGGCCGATATTGTTCATTATTTAGAGAATGGCATTACCCGCGTGATCATTGGCAGTATTGCCGTTTCCAATCCAGAGTTTGCAATTGAAATGATCCGTAAATATGCCGGGAAAATTGCGGTCGGCATCGATGCGAAAAATGGTTATGTTGCCACACATGGCTGGCTCGATACTTCAGAGGTTAAGGCCATTGAACTTGGCAAACGTTTTGCCGATGCCGGTGCAGAGACATTTATTTTTACTGACATTGCTACCGATGGGACACTTTCAGGTCCAAATATCGCTGCTGTGGTTGAACTGGCGGAAGTAACAGGAAAAGATGTCATTGCCTCCGGCGGTGTCAGCAGTTTAGCCGATTTACGCGCATTAAAAGGAACGATTGTTGAAGGGGCGATTGTCGGAAAGGCCCTTTATGAAAACCGCTTTACGTTAAAAGAGGCGCTGGATGAGGTGAAAAAATGACACTGACAAAACGAATTATACCCTGCCTAGATGTTAAAGACGGAAGGGTTGTTAAAGGCATTCAATTCGTCCAGCTTCGTGACGCCGGTGATCCGGTTGAATTGGCTAGATTTTACGATGAGCAAGGTGCTGATGAACTTGTTTTCCTAGACATTTCTGCTTCGGTTGAAGGCCGGAAGACAATGGTTGAGGTCGTAAAGGCTGTGGCCTCCGAACTAGCGATTCCATTTACGGTGGGCGGCGGTATCAATGCACTCGAGGATATGAAAAGAATCCTACGTGCCGGTGCTGACAAGGTTTCCTTGAATACTGCTGCTGTTATCAATCCAGAGTTGATTGCAGAAGGAGCCAGTTACTTCGGCTCTCAATGCATTGTAGTTGCGATTGATGCTAAATATGATGAGGAAATCGGAACTTGGCGTGTTTACACCCATGGAGGCAGAACGCCGACAGAGCGGACAGTGATTGAATGGGCAAAAGAAGCTGCCGATCTTGGTGCAGGAGAAATCCTGTTAACGAGCATGGACAGCGACGGTGAAAAAAATGGCTTTGACCTTGAACTTACAAAGGCTGTAAGCGAAGCAGTCACCATTCCAGTCATCGCATCAGGCGGTGCAGGAAACGCGGCGCACTTTGAAGAGGCATTTTTGGAGGGAAAGGCAGATGCAGGATTAGCCGCATCCATTTTCCATTATAAAGAAACGTCGGTCCATGAAGTTAAGAGCTTTTTGCACGAGAAAGGAGTGGCTGTACGATGAATGTAAAGTTTGATGAAAAGGGCTTAGTCCCTGCTATCGTTCAGGATGCAGAAACAAAGGAAGTTTTAACATTAGCTTATATGAATGAAGAGTCGTTGGTGAAAACGTTGGAAACAGGTGAAACCTGGTTCTATAGCCGTTCCCGCCAAGAGTTATGGCACAAAGGAGCTACCAGCGGAAATACCCAATCTGTTGTTAGTATGAAATATGATTGTGACCAGGATGCTGTGCTAGTTTTAGTGGAGCCAAAAGGACCTGCCTGCCACACTGGAGCAGTCAGCTGTTTTTCACAGGAAGTAACCGAAAGAAAATCTAGTTTAGCAGACTATCAAATCTTACAATCATTAGAACAGGTCATTATCGACCGCGAGCGCGAACGTCCTGATGGAGCTTATACGACATACCTATTTGAAAAAGGCGTCGACAAGATCTTGAAAAAAGTCGGGGAAGAATCCGCAGAAGTCATCATCGCCGCAAAGAACCGCGACAAAGAAGAACTAAAATGGGAAGCCGCCGATTTGCTTTACCATCTACAGGTATTACTAGTAGAACAGGGACTCCCTTTCAGTGAAGTCTTAAAAACACTTGAACAACGCCATAACAAAGGCTAGCAAACATTTGCTAGTCTTTTTTCTTAGATGTGCGGTCTATACAGGTGTACATAGAACCAAAAGCGAGATCGAAACCCAGCAAAATGGTTCTATACAGGGTTCATAGAACCAAAAGCGAGATTGGAACCCAGCAAAATGGTTCTATAGAGGGTTTATAGAACCAAAAGCGAGATTGGAACCCAGCAAAATGGTTCTATAGAGGGTTCATAGAACCAAAAGCAAGATCGGAACCCAGCAAAATGGTTCTATGAAGGGTTCATAGAACCAAAAGCGAGATCGGAACCCAGCAAAATGGTTCTATAGAAAGTTCATAGAACCAAAAGCGAGATCGGAACCCAGCAAATGGTTCTATGAAGGGTTCATAGAACCAAAAGCGAGATCGGAACCCAGCAAAATGGTTCTATAGAGGGTTCATAGAACCAAAAGCGAGATCGGAACCCAGCAAAATGGTTCTATAGAGGGTTCATAGAACCAAAAGCGAGATCGGAAATTAGCAAAATGGTTCTATAAAGGGTTCATATAACCAAAAATGCAATAAGAAAATTGAATACTGCTCTATAAATGGGAAGTGCAAAAGTAGAACTCAAAAAAGTGGTTCCATGAGATACCATGGAACCACGATTTCATTTAAACAGTATAATAAGTATACTTTCCACGCCCTATTCTTTTATAATTCGTTAATAAAATCCGTCTAATCTTCCTTTTATACTCTTTAATGTTGCACCATTCAATGACAGTGTTAGCAGTTATTTTAATCCCCGGAAACAGCAATTTTAACTCTTCAACGCTCCGCATCACTGCTGCATTTACGGTCTCCTCTGCACCACATGCACTGCAGATAATTGTCTTTCCTTTAATGACAATTAAGAAAGATTGACAACATTTACAAATAATCCCCTTTCGAAGCTGTTCATATGTATAAGGAGGCAATTTACCATAAGGGGAGACAGGTTTATGGGACATAACTAAGAAATCAGCCATTTTACGGTGTTGGTCATTTAGTTTGGATGGCCGTGTGCCCAGCTCTTTGAAAAAACGTGGATGTTGGCTTGGGTAAATAATTTTATCATTAAATGGAGACTGGTACAGGAAAAACGCTGGATGGACAAAGTTTAGGTAGCCCTCGACGGGGATATGAAATCCGTTTTGTTGAAGAAATTGGCGTAGGAGGGTTTCACCTCGGTTTAACTGGTGAAGCGGGTTGGATATCATTTTTTTATTCAAACAATAATGGAAATTTCCTTTTTCATAATAATAATTGCCTTCATAATTTTTAATCTCGCAAGGAATAATTGTCTGCTGCGTGATAAATAAGGAGTCAATCTGAAAGGATGTATTATTGCACTCCAGCTGCAGGTCATCTAATTTGTAAAATTTGCTGTCAACACCGGCTGTATGCGCCATCTCATCGAACACCACCTCCCCTTCATAGCCTTTTACCAAATATAAATAATGCTGCTTTTCTACTGCTGATAAATCCGTTCTTGCATTTAAAGATCTTAGAATCCTCATTTCATCTGATTCCGTTCGCGGTTTAAAAGACATGTTCCACTTCCTTTCCTAGTATCAATCTCTATTTTATACAAAACTAGGAAGATAGGCTTATGAATTATTTGTGAACCATAATTTCCAAAAATCCTATCCACTCAATCCCTTCTCGTACATACCCAGGTTGTGTTATACTACATTAGTTAGTTTAATGGAAAGATGGAGGACTTCATGGTAAAAGACTCTAAAGCAAGAATTCAAAAGGCAGAAATCCTGTCGTTTGTTCCTACGGGGGAATATTATTTCACGAAGGGTATCAAAGCGTACCATCGCCGTGATTTTAAAAAAGCAAAGAAATATCTTCAACGGGCGATGCAGCTGGAACCTGGTGAACCAATGATAGTCTGTCAGTTGGCAATTGTGTCCACGGAACTTGGCGAGTTTGAAAATTCCAATCGACTCTTGCATTTAATCCTTGAAGAACTTGATGAACATATGGTTGAATGTCATTACTTTTTAGCGAATAATTATGCCCATTTGGGATTCTTTAAAGATGCCTATCATCATGCCAAAATATATCTAGAGGTCGAACCGAATGGAGATTTTAGCGAAGATACGGAAGATCTTCTTGATGTTTTAACGTTCGAAGCGGAGGATTTAGAAGAAGACCTTTATGAACAGGATGATCTGATTGTAAAACAGGAGCAGGCACGTGAACTGTTAGAATCGGGTTATTTTCCAAAAGCAATTGAATTGCTGAAGGATGTTGTTGAAGAATATCCGGAATATTGGTCAGCTTATAATAATTTAGCACTTGCTTATTTTTATTTAGGAAAAGTAGAGAAAGCAGAATCGATTCTTGATGATGTGCTAGAGCGCAATCCCGGAAACCTTCATGCTCTATGTAACCGTCTAATATTTGCTCATTATCAGGGGAAGATGAATCGTGTCAAACAGCTGATGGAATCGTTGAAAAAGATACAGCCTATGCTGACAGATCATCAATATAAGCTTGGGGCCACTTTTGCCTTAACGGGTGAATATGACCTTGCTTATTTCTGGCTAAAAAAGCTATATAAAACCGGTTTTGAAGGTGACGGTCCGTTTTATTATTGGCTGGCGACTTCCGCTTACTATACAGGTTACGAAAACTTTGCGAAATCGATCTGGAAAAATGTTTTGGAACATACTCCTGATAAAGAAGGACATGAACCATGGAATAGCGAGAAGCCAGTTGTAAATGGGTTCGAAGACCATTCCGGGTCAATTTTTCAAAAATTAGAAAGCGATTATATCGAAGAACGATTATTTGCGATTTTCCTTGCCTCTGTTTCAGGGAAATTGGAAGAGATCACGACTTCTAAACGTTATTATCAAAATCAAAAGTTAACAGCTATGGAAAAAAACTATATTCAGCTTAATAAAGCCGGCACCCCTTCTGAAGCACAGGAAATTGCTGAAGTTTTATATGAAACTCATCAGCCAATCGGAACGGTGGAAAGCAGCCTATATTTGATGTGGTTTTCCGTATTTGTTCAACTTTCCGAGTCTACCCTGCGTTTCAAAAATAAACGCGCATGGGCAGGAGCAATGGAATATGTTTGGTATAAATCAAGTAATGAAAGGGTTTCACAGCAGGATATCGCCAAGCGCTACGGAATTTCTACAGCCACCATGGGCAAGTATGTAAGATTGCTGAATACCTATCTAGACTAAGCATTTAAATGGACTTAAATAAAATTGTTTTATACGATTAAGTAGGGAATACTACACTTAATCGTATTTTTTTATACTTACGATTAAGCATGACTTAAATCTTAATCGTATTTATATAAGAGGAGTGAATAACATGTCAGAGGAAAAAATTTATGATGTGATTATTGCTGGTGCTGGTCCTGCCGGTATGACAGCTGCTGTTTATACATCTCGTGCAAATCTTTCAACTTTGATGATAGAACGCGGCATGCCAGGCGGACAAATGGCCAATACCGAAGATGTTGAAAACTATCCAGGGTTCGAAAGTATTTTAGGGCCAGATTTATCAACAAAAATGTTTGAACATGCGAAAAAATTTGGTGCGGAATATGCCTATGGGGATATCAAAGAAATTATCGATAATGGCGACACAAAAACAGTAATCGCAGGTTCAAAGCAATATAAAGCCTATTCCGTAATTATTTCAGCGGGTGCTGAGTATAAGAAAATCGGAGTTCCAGGGGAAAAAGAACTAGGCGGCCGCGGTGTTTCTTATTGTGCCGTTTGTGATGGGGCCTTTTTCAAAGGAAAAGAGCTATATGTAATCGGCGGCGGGGACTCTGCTGTAGAAGAAGGAGTTTATTTAACTCGTTTTGCTTCTAAAGTGACCATTGTACATCGCCGCGATGAGCTTCGTGCTCAAAAAATCCTTCAAGATCGCGCCTTTGCGAATGAGAAAGTTGACTTTATTTGGAATCATACTGTTAAATCCATTAATGGCAAAGACGGAAAAGTAGGCAGTGTAACGCTTGTTTCAACACAATCAGGTGAAGAGCAAGAACTTCCTGCAGATGGTGTATTTATTTATATCGGAATGGTTCCACTTTCTAAACCGTTTGAAGGTCTTGGGATTACCAATGAAAACGGCTATATTGAAACAAATGAGCGGATGGAGACAAGAGTGAAAGGGATCTTTGCAGCCGGCGATATTCGTGAAAAAACACTTCGGCAAATTGTAACAGCTACCGGCGACGGAAGTATTGCAGCGCAGAGTGCACAGCATTTTGTGGAAGAACTAAAAGAGGAATTGAAATTAAAACAATAAATTTACAAAAAGTAATTCCGTTTTAATTCAACTGTAACAATCGTGAAACAAAAATCAGTTACAATAGGATTAAGAATTGACCCCCTTTAAAA
Organism: Neobacillus sp. Marseille-Q6967; assembly: GCF_946151075.1. GTDB lineage: Bacteria > Bacillota > Bacilli > Bacillales > Cytobacillaceae > Neobacillus. Next base: position 2,059,345 of record NZ_CAMGZB010000001.1, read on the forward strand.
ATATATTCTGGATGCACAGGCATACGCGGCCTGTGCTATTTTTTTTGGAAAAAACGTGGGTCCGCTTTTATTAATGTGAGTTTTTCTTACATATTTTTCATATAATATGAAAACTGATTTCATTGTTACCACTTATTAAAGGTAGTATAATGAAAGGATAAATAATACATTATGTTACGATATTACTTAATGTTTGAGGGTGAATGGTGTGCAGCGAGTCACCAATTGTGTTCTAGTTAGAGATAATCAAATATTATTACTGAAAAAACCGCGCCGAGGCTGGTGGGTTGCCCCAGGCGGGAAAATGGAACAGGGGGAATCCGTAAGGGACTCCTGTATTCGTGAATTTCGAGAAGAAACCGGGATCTACTTAAAAAATCCCCAATTAAAAGGAATCTTCACGATTATTATGAAGGAAAATGATCAGGTTATTTCAGAGTGGATGATGTTTACCTTTTTTGCCAAAGAATCAGATGGAACACGGTTTGATGAGTCAGAAGAAGGTAAATTGGAATGGCAGTCATTTGAAGATATAAAAAACCTGCCGATGGCAGCAGGAGATTATCATATTATTGATTATATGATTCATGGAAATGGAATTATCTATGGTACATTTACGTATACAAAGGATTTCGAACTATTAAGTTACCGCTTAGATCCAAGTTGAAAAAGGGGGAAGCAAAAATGAGTACCGGTACAACATCTGAAACGCAAATGGTCATTATTACAGGGATGTCCGGAGCTGGAAAAACAGTAGCCATTCAAAGTTTGGAGGACTTAGGGTTCTTCTGCGTGGATAATCTCCCGCCAACGCTCTTGCCAAAATTCCTCGAACTTATGAAGGAATCAGGGAATAAAATGAATAAAGTTGCATTGGTAATGGATTTAAGGGGACGAGAGTTCTTTGACACCTTATTTAAAGCGCTTGATGATTTAGCAGAAACCTCTTGGGTTACACCGCAAATTCTCTACCTGGATGCAGATGATTCTACTTTAGTGAGAAGATATAAAGAAACAAGACGGTCACATCCACTGGCACCATCTGGTTTGCCGTTAGAAGGAATTCAATTAGAGAGGGAACTCCTGGATGATTTAAAGGGAAGGGCTCAGATTATTTTAAACACCTCACAAATGAAACCTCGTGAATTGCGTGAGAAAATGTTAACAGAGTTTACTTCAAATAAAAAATCAATTTTTACTGTCAATGTCATGTCTTTCGGTTTTAAGCATGGGTTACCGATCGATGCGGATTTAGTATTCGATGTCCGTTTTCTACCGAATCCGCATTATATTGAGCATATGCGGCCAAAAACGGGATTGGATGAAGATGTATCCAGCTATGTTTTAAAGTGGACCGAAACTCATAAATTTTTAGAAAAAGTTACCGATTTACTAAGCTTTATGCTTCCGCACTACAAACGGGAGGGTAAGGCCCAGTTAGTAATTGCAATCGGATGTACGGGCGGGCAGCATCGATCTGTCGCTTTGGCCGAATACATTGGTAAATTTTTCGAAAAAGATTATAAAACATGCGTTTCACACCGTGACATTGAGAGGAGAAAGGAAAAAACAACATGAGCCATAACGGACAGCCACGAATTGTCATTATCGGCGGCGGGACAGGATTGCCTGTATTGTTACGAGGATTAAAACAGTACCCTGTTGATATTACGGCTATTGTCACGGTAGCGGATGATGGAGGAAGTTCGGGGCGGCTGCGGGATGATCTTCATATTCCGCCACCCGGAGATATCCGTAATGTATTAGCGGCATTATCAGATGTTGAGCCTCTAGTAGAGGAAATGTTTCAACACCGGTTTAAAACCTCCAATGAACTTTCGGGGCATTCTCTTGGGAACCTGATTTTAGCAGCGATGACTTCAATTACGGGAAATTTTGTTCACGCGATTCAAGAAATGAGTAAAGTATTGAACGTGCGCGGCAAGGTTTTGCCTGCAGCAAACCAGAGTGTGGTTTTACACGCGGAAATGGAAGATGGAACAATTGTTTCTGGCGAGTCAAAAATTCCATACTCAGGTAAAAAGATTAAAAAGGTGTTTTTAACTCCTAAAAAAATTAAGCCGCTGCCGGAGACCATTCAAGCTATCAGACAAGCAGACTTAATTATCATTGGTCCAGGAAGCTTGTATACGAGCATTCTTCCGAATCTTCTTGTACCGCGGTTAGGGGAAGAAGTGTGCCGTTCTCATGCCAAAAAAGTCTATATATGCAATTTAATGACCCAGGCAGGGGAAACGCATGGGTATACAGCAAGCGATCATGTCAAAGCACTATATGATCATATGAGTTGTGCATTTATAGATACAATTCTTGTGAATGACAAAGAAATACCTGAGGATATTCAGCTTCGCTATAATGAGGAACTGGCCGATCCAGTTAACTATGATCTGCCGCGGATCTTTGAGCTGGGCCTTGAAGCTGTCCATGCCGATATCGCCATACAGGAAAATGGCGCGTTAAGGCATGATCCAAAAAAAGTAGCAAAAATTTTATATAATTTATTAATTACTGAAACCAAAAAGCGTTATGAAGCGTAGTAATAGTACCCGTTAAAAAAGGGGGTGAAGGGATGTCTTTCGCTTCGGAAACAAAGAAAGAACTAACGAATTTGGAAGTAAAACCTTGTTGTGTCCAGGCAGAACTCTCCGCCTTAATCCGGATGAACGGTTCTCTTTCCTTTTCCAACCGCAAGCTAATTGTGGATATTCAGACGGAAAATGCTGCGATTGCGAGGAGAATTTACACATTAATCAAGAAAAGCTACGATGTAGCTGTCGAACTGTTAGTTCGAAAAAAAATGCGTTTAAAAAAGAATAACGTTTATATTGTCCGATTATCACAGCAGGCAAAGGAAATACTCGAAGATATGAAAATACTTGGTGAGGGATTTACCTTCATCCACGATATTTCAAGCGACCTTGTAAAAAAGAAATGTTGTAAGCGTTCTTACCTTCGTGGTGCTTTTCTTGCAGGAGGATCGGTCAATAATCCAGAGACATCCTCGTATCATTTGGAAATTGCTTCGCTTTATAAAGAACATAATGAGTCTTTATGCGAATTAATGAATAAATTTGGCTTGAATAGTAAAACACTTGAGCGAAAAAAGGGCTATATCACATACTTAAAAGAGGCAGAAAAAATTACTGAGTTCTTAAACGTCATCGGGGCTGTTAATGCATTACTTCGCTTTGAAGATGTACGGATTGTAAGAGATATGAGAAATTCAGTAAACCGCCTGGTAAACTGTGAAACCGCTAATTTAAATAAGACGATTGGGGCCTCGATCCGACAGGTTGAGAATATCCGATACATTAATGAAACAGTCGGCTTGCAAATATTACCTGATAAATTAAGAGAAATTGCTGAACTGCGTCTTCATTACACCGATGTTACCTTAAAGGAGCTCGGGGAAATGGTTTCGGGGGGCACGATTAGTAAGTCAGGAATTAATCATCGTTTAAGAAAAATAGATGAAATTGCCGAAAAACTTCGTATGGGTGAATTAGCTCCAAGAAAATAGAGAAAACATAAGGAGGATTACGTGATGGTGGAGAAACAAGTGGAGGTCAAATTGAGGACAGGTCTTCAAGCGCGACCGGCTGCATTATTCGTTCAGGAGGCCAATCGGTTTTCAGCCGATATTTTCCTTGAAAAAGACGGCAAAAAGGTAAATGCAAAAAGTATTATGGGCCTAATGAGTCTAGCAGTAGGCTCTGGAGTTCTAATTAATATCATCGCAGAAGGCGATGACGAAGAAAATGCAATTACCGCATTAGCAGAATTTGTACAAAACGAACACTAAGAAAAAGGTTTGGCTTAAGCTGCCAAACCTTTTTCTATTCCAATTAACACTATGCTATTATAAAAAGCAGCCGAAAAATCCGGCTGCTCATCACATTATTATTTATTCTTCTTGTCATCAGTTATGTTACGAGAAATGATTGTGTCGATTAGACCATATTCTTTTGCTCTTTCAGCCGTCATGAAATTATCGCGGTCTGTATCCTTTTGAATGACTTCAAGCGGCTGGCCAGTACGCTCTGCTAAGATTCCGTTTAATTTTTCACGGAGGAATAGGATGCGTTTAGCTGCAATTTCAATTTCAGTTGCCTGACCTTGAGCACCGCCAAGTGGCTGGTGGATCATAACCTCAGCATTTGGAAGCGCATAACGCTTGCCTTTTTCACCTGCTGCAAGTAAGAATGCGCCCATTGAAGCAGCCATACCAATACAAACAGTCGATACTTGAGGTTTGATGTATTGCATTGTATCATAAATGGCCATACCAGCGGTGATACTTCCGCCTGGGCTGTTAATGTAAAGGGTAATATCTTTTTCTGGATTTTCAGCTTCTAGGAATAGTAATTGCGCAACAATAGAGTTTGCAACATTATCGTCGATCCCGCTGCCTAGCATGATAATGCGGTCTTTTAATAAACGTGAATAGATATCATATGCACGCTCTCCGCGGTTAGTTTGCTCGATTACTGTAGGAATCAAATTCATTTTTCTTCCTCCTTTGGATATGAAAGGTTTTATAATATGTATAGTAATCATACACTGATGGTCAATTAAGGTCAAACATTTCGCCTTAGTTTTGTTCGACAACTTTCCCTTCTACATCATAACCATTTGAAACAAATTTAAAACGTAAACCTACTTGCAAAGTTTCGTAAAGTATCATATAATATCTAAGTCGCATCATTTATATGCCCTCGTGGTGCAACGGATAGCACGCAAGATTCCGGTTCTTGAAATTCGGGTTCGAGTCCTGACGAGGGCGTTAAAGTAAAAAAGCCTCTTCTCTTTTTAAAAGGGAAGAGGCTTTTTTATTAAAATGTACTAATACCCTAGACTGTTTGTCCATATCCCTTGAAAGGTTGTCTCATACAATAACGTAGATTAAGTAAAGGGAGTTGAATAATTTGGGTTTAAGAGAATGTCCTTGTAAATTTCGTTTAGGTCTTGGGGGTAATAATCCAGCAGCAACTGTAACAGTGACATCGCCTGATGGGACAGATGTTGACACTTTTGTAGGAACGATTAACTTTTCTGCTGAGCAATGTTTTACAGGTGGACCAAACTGTAATCCTTCAGTAGATCAATTTGATGTAACTTTTACAACTGGCGGAGCTAATGCTAACACAATTAATTTGACTGGAGGAACACGTGAACCATTTGGTACAATTTTCTGTGTAGATGACACTCAGGCAAATTTAATTGATGGTACTGCAACAGGCACTGGAAACACTATTCCAATGCAAGAATATTCCGTTGATTTTACGTACACTATTACCGGAAATATAGCATCCTTAGTAGTCACAGCAACTGGTGAGGACAATACTGTTGTTGTATATACAGCTTTTGCACCTGTTTCTCCACAAACATTCATTGGAGAATGTGAAGATACAGTCGGCCCCTAACCTAAAGGATGAGTAAGTTCTAACATGACTTATAGAGTACCTCCTGTCAACTAAGACAGGGGGTTTATATTTTTTAATAACACCTAAGTTCGCACACTAAAAATTTTCCATACACCAATCTATCATCATCATGTAAAATAGAGTAGGGGGAGTGAATGAGTGATGGACTTAAAGGCAGGTTTATGGCAACAGCAATCGTTAAAACTAGCAATGACGCAGGAGCTGACTCAGGCAATTGCGCTTTTACAATATTCTGCCCAAGAGCTGACAGCGTTCTTAGAAAACAAGGCGCTTGAAAATCCTCTTTTGCAAGTGGAAAATAACCATGTCCAGCCGATGAATCCGTTAGTTGACCGCAACCGAAGCAAACGGAGAAAACAGAGAAGCACAGAAAATGAGTGGATTGAACAAATTGCCGCCAAATCTGTGTCATTAGAAGAACAACTATTAAGTCAGTTAAAGACGAATAATTTGTCCAAGCAGCAATTAAAAACGATTAAAAAGCTTATTCATAACTTAGATGATAACGGTTACTTAACGTGTGACCTTCATGAAATCGCTGCCCAAATGGGCGAACCTTTTGAGGTTGTAGAAGATTGTGTAATTGTGATTCAAACGCTGGAGCCAGCAGGGATTGGGGCACGTGATCTTCAGGAATGCTTATTAATCCAGCTTGAAAGGGAAAACTTGAATCATGACGATTTAGCCTTAACGATCATACAGCATTATTTCATTCCATTTGCCGAAAAAAAATGGAAGCAGATTGCAAAGGAACTCCAGGTAAGTTTAAAGGAGATTCAAGCGGTTTTTGATAGGATACAACAATTAGATCCTAGGCCGGGTGCCCGATTGGTTCAAGAGAATGCCTCTTACATTATTCCGGATGCCATTATTGAAAGTCTAGGAGGTCATTTAACAGTCAGGCTCTGTGATGACCTTCTGCCTAAAGTAAGTTTTAATGACTCTTATTATAAAACATTAAACAGTACGAACGACCAGCAGCTTAACCGCTTTTTGCAAGATAAAGTTCAGGATTATCAATGGATTCTAAAAAGCATTGAACAAAGAAAAGAAACACTTACGAGAGTATTGGCTAAAATAGTAGAAAAACAGCCTTTATTTTTCCAAAAAGGCCCGCAATTCATAGCACCAATGACGATGAAAGAAGTGGCTGGCGAGCTTGATGTTCACGAATCTACGGTCAGTCGTGCGGTCAAAGAAAAATATGTACAGACCCCTGTAGGCACTTTTCCTTTAAAAGCCTTCTTTACAAGCACGATTCAGACCGTTTCCAACGATAACACTTCTTCTAGTCAAGTAAAGAACATCATTGCCAGCCTGGTTGAAAAAGAAAATAAACAGAAACCATTATCTGACCAGGAAATCGTGGAACACTTAAAGAATAGTGAAGGAATCGTGGTTTCAAGACGAACCATTGCCAAATATCGAGATCAGCTCGGTATCCCTTCCTCTTCAAAAAGAAAAAGGTTTGACTGAAAGGAAACAGACAATGCCACAGACAATCATTACATTATATACAAGAAAACGCTGTTCACTTTGTGACAAAGCTAAAAACATGATTCTAGAACTGCAAGATCAATACAAGTTTTCTCTCGAGGAAATATATATTGAGAAAAGTGATGAGTTGACGGAACGATACGGAATTATGATACCGGTCGTTCATATCAACGGGGAAGAGGTTGCTTTTGGGATCATTAATAAAATGGACATAAGTAACCGTTTACAAGAAAAAACTGAAAACTTTTGAGTTGAAATAGGTTTTCACTCCTGTTAGAATGATAACTGTTAGCAGGGGTGATTTTTTTTCGAGGTAGTGGGACATAATTTGTCTATGGTGGACTTTTTATGACCAACTGCATAATATAAAGGAGCATGCATTCATGCAATCATTTATTGATATCCAAAAAAGATTATTACCTGATCTCCTTCAAGTCTTACATAAACGTTATTCTATCCTCAGGCATATTGGATTTATGCAGCCTGTTGGCAGAAGGAGTCTTGCTGCTAGCCTTGGTTATACGGAAAGAGTCCTCCGCAGTGAAGTCGATTTCTTGAAAGAACAAAATCTCGTCTACATCAACAATGTGGGAATGAGTTTGACGCCTGAAGGGAAAAATTTACTGGAAGATTTAGAGGATTTAATCCGCGAATTACAGGGTATAGATGTAATGGAGCTCGAATTAAAACACCGCCTTGGAATTCGAAAAGTGGTCATCGTACCGGGCGACAGTGATGAGTCCCTGATGGTGAAAAGCGATCTTGGCAAAGCCTGCGCCGATTGCATGAAACAATATTTGTCAGGGAAGAATATTATCGCTGTAACTGGCGGTTCTACAATGGCTGCTGTAGCAGAAAAATTAACCCCGGAACTGGGAAAAAAAGATTTACTCTTTGTACCAGCCCGCGGCGGCGTTGGGGAAGATGTACATAATCAAGCCAATACCATCAGTTCGATTATGTCGAAAAACACTCAATCGAAACACCGTGTGTTTTACGTTCCCGATCAGGTTAGCATGGAGATTTACGAATCGCTCATCAAAGACCCTGAAATTCACGAAGTGCTGGAGTTAATTAAATCCGCAAGCATGGTGTTACATGGAATTGGGGATGCTATCAAAATGGCTGAACGAAGAAAAACAAGACCAGAAATCATGCAAAAGCTGGAGTCTAAGCATGCTGTGGGGGAAGCTTTTGGCTATTACTTTGATGAAAAAGGCGAAATCGTCCATAAAGTATCAACCATTGGACTGCAACTCGAAGACCTCGAAAAAATCCCGAATGTCATTGCAGTAGCAGGCGGCCGGTCGAAGGCGAAAGCCATAAGGGCTTATTTAAAACAAGCTCCTAAATCAACGATCTTAATCACCGATGAAGGCGCAGCAAGAAGGTTACTAAAAGGTTAACCCCTTTTTATAAATAAAAAATACACCTTTTTTTCAAACAAGGAGGAAATTAAAATGACAGTAAAAGTTGGTATTAACGGATTTGGTCGTATTGGACGTAATGTTTTCCGTGCGGCTTTAGCAAATAACAATGTGGAAATCGTTGCAATCAACGACTTAACAGATGCAAACATGCTTGCGCATCTTTTAAAATATGACACTGTACACGGAACTCTTTCTGAGGACATCACAGTTGATGGTGAATACCTAGTAGTTGGCGGACAAAAAGTTAAAGTTATTGCTGAACGTGACCCAGCTCAATTAGGATGGGGCGACCTAGGTGTTGATGTAGTTGTAGAATCAACTGGCCGTTTCACAAAGCGTGAAGATGCTGCGAAACACCTTGAAGCAGGTGCGAAGAAAGTAATCATCTCTGCTCCAGCTACAAACGAAGACATCACAATCGTAATGGGTGTTAACGAAGATAAGTACGATGCAGCTAACCACCACGTATTATCTAACGCATCTTGTACTACAAACTGCTTAGCGCCATTCGCAAAAGTATTAAACGATAACTTCGGAATCAAGCGCGGTATGATGACAACTGTTCACTCATATACAAATGACCAGCAAATCCTTGACTTACCACACAAGGACTACCGTCGTGCACGTGCAGCTGCTGAAAACATGATCCCAACTTCAACTGGTGCAGCGAAAGCAGTTTCTCTAGTATTACCTGAACTAAAAGGAAAATTAAATGGTATGGCTATGCGTGTTCCAACTCCAAACGTTTCTGTTGTTGACTTAGTTGCAGAATTAGAAAAAGACGTAACAGCTGAAGAAGTAAATGCAGCATTAAAAGCAGCTGCTGAAGGTCCATTAAAAGGAATCTTAGCTTACAGCGAACTTCCATTAGTATCTAGCGACTATAACGGAAGCCCTGCATCTTCAACAATTGATGCACTTTCAACTATGGTAATGGAAGGCAGCATGGTGAAAGTTCTTTCTTGGTACGATAACGAATTTGGTTACTCTAACCGCGTTGTTGACCTTATTGACTACCTTGCATCAAAAGGTCTTTAATTTTACACGTACTTTTTAGTGGCAATCCAGCTTAATGTATGGTTTTATGTTAAAGGGGAGCGGGGAACATTCCCCCTCCCTTTTTATATTGAAAAATTGGCTTTACTAGTTTGATTATTAGGGAGGCTTTTCCAATGAACAAGAAGACATTAAAAGATGTGGATGTTAAAGGGAAACGCGTATTTTGCCGTGTCGATTTTAACGTTCCGATGCAAGATGGCAAAGTAACGGATGAAACGCGTATCCGCGCTGCATTACCAACCATTCAATATTTGGTTGAACAGGGTGCTAAGGTAATTCTAGCAAGTCACCTAGGCCGTCCAAAAGGTAAAGTAGTAGAAGAAATGCGTTTAACTCCGGTTGCGCTAAGACTTACTGAATTGCTTGGCAAAGATGTGAAAAAAGTGGATGAAGCTTACGGTGATGCTGTTAAAGCTCAAATCGAGACAATGGCAGAAGGCGATGTCCTTCTTCTTGAAAACGTTCGTTTCTATGCAGGTGAAGAAAAGAATGATCCTGAATTAGCAAAGGCTTTTGCTGAACTAGCTGATGTTTATGTAAATGATGCTTTTGGTGCAGCTCACAGAGCCCATGCTTCAACAGAAGGTATTGCTCACCACCTGCCAGCGGTATCAGGCTTTTTAATGGAAAAAGAACTAGATGTTCTAGGTAAGGCTCTATCAAATCCAGAGCGTCCATTTACTGCGATCATTGGCGGTGCAAAAGTTAAGGACAAGATCGGCGTAATTGAAAATCTATTAGAAAAAGTAGATAACTTAATTATTGGCGGCGGTCTTGCTTATACCTTCGTAAAAGCACAAGGTCATGAAGTAGGTAAGTCACTATTAGAAGAAGATAAGATTGACTTAGCGAAATCTTTCATGGAAAAAGCGAAAGAAAAAGGCGTTAACTTCTACATGCCAGTTGATGTTACAGTGGCAGATGATTTTGGTGCAGACGCAAACACAAAAGTAGTAGCGATTAACGAAATTCCATCTGATTGGGAAGCACTTGATATCGGACCTAAAACTCAGGAAATTTATCGTGATGTAATCCAAAAATCCAAACTAGTGATCTGGAACGGACCAATGGGTGTGTTCGAAATTGATAAATTTGCAGTTGGTACAAAGGCAGTTGCTGAGGCACTTGCAGAAGCAGAAGGTACATATTCAGTAATCGGCGGCGGCGACTCTGCTGCTGCGGTTGAAAAATTCAACCTTGCTGACAAAATGAGCCACATCTCAACAGGCGGCGGTGCTTCTCTTGAATTTATGGAAGGTAAAGCACTTCCAGGCGTCGTTGCTTTAAATGACAAATAAGAGTTTGAACAAATAGAAAGGAAGTGCCAGGGCATGCGGAAACCAATTATTGCAGGTAACTGGAAAATGAACAAGACACTTTCTGAAGCAAAAAGCTTTGCGGAAGAAGTAAAGGGCCTTGTCCCACATCATGAAAAAATGGATTCTGTTATTTGTGCACCTGCTTTATTTTTACAAAACCTGCTTGAAACTGTTGAAGGCAGCGATGTAAAAATTGGAGCGCAAAACATGCATTTCGAAGAAAGCGGAGCATTCACTGGAGAAATCAGTCCGGTCGCTCTTAGTGATCTTGGCGTACAGTATGTGATTCTTGGACATTCAGAACGCCGTGAAATGTTCAATGAAACAGACGAATCTGTCAACAAAAAGACGCTTGCAGCGTTCAAGCATAATCTAACTCCAATCGTTTGCTGTGGTGAAACATTAGAGCAGCGCGAAAACGGTGAAACAAATGAACTAGTAGGTTCACAGGTTCAAAAAGCATTAGCAGGATTAACGGAAGAGCAAGTAAAGCAAACCGTTATCGCTTATGAACCAATCTGGGCTATTGGCACAGGTAAATCTTCAACTGCTCAAGATGCAAACGAGGTATGTGCACATATCCGTCAAGTTATCGGACAGCAATTCAGCCAAGATGTGGCAGATGCTGTAAGAATTCAGTACGGCGGAAGTGTAAAGCCGGAAAACATTAAAGAATACATGGCGCAGCCAGATATCGATGGAGCACTTGTCGGCGGCGCAAGTTTAGAGGCAAGCTCGTTCTTGCAACTTTTGGAGGCAGGAAGCTATGAGTAAGTCTCCTGTAGCCCTCATCATCCTTGATGGATTTGGATGCAGGGATGAACAAAAAGGGAATGCGGTGGCACATGCGAAAAAGCCGAACTTTGACCGCTATTGGAGCAGTTTTCCGCATTCTCATTTAACTGCTTCTGGTGAGGCGGTTGGTCTCCCAGAAGGTCAGATGGGGAATTCGGAAGTAGGCCACTTAAATATTGGTGCCGGCCGGATTGTCTATCAAAGTTTAACACGCGTGAATATTGCCATCCGTGAAGGTGAATTTGCGAAAAATGAAACCTTTACTGGTGCAATGGATCATGTGAAAAAGAATGGAACTGCCCTTCATTTATTTGGATTGCTTTCTGACGGCGGAGTACACAGCCATATTAACCATATGTTCGCCTTATTAAAGCTTGCGAAAGAAGAAGGTGTGGAGAAAGTCTATATTCACGGCTTCCTTGACGGACGTGATGTTGGTCCGAAAACAGCGGCAACATATATTCAGCAAACTCTGGACACAATGAAGGAGTATGGGGTTGGAGAATTTGCAACTATCTCCGGCCGCTATTATAGCATGGATCGTGACAAGCGGTGGGAACGTGTGGAAAAGAGCTACCGTTCAATAGTATATGGTGAAGGTCCTACTTACACCAATCCTTTAGAAGTAGTAGAAGACTCTTATCAGCACGGTATCTTTGATGAGTTCGTCATTCCTTCTGTGATTACAAAGGAAGACGGATCGCCAGTTGCCACGATTAAAGATAATGATGCTGTCATTTTTTATAATTTCCGTCCTGACCGGGCGATTCAAATCTCCAATACGTTTACAAACGAGGACTTCCGTTCATTTGACCGTGGCGAAAAGCATCCAAAAAATCTATTTTTCGTGTGCTTAACTCACTTTAGTGAATCCGTTGATGGGTATGTTGCCTTTAAACCAACGAACCTCGATAACACACTTGGAGAAGTTTTATCTCAAAACGGCTTAAAGCAATTGCGAATTGCTGAAACCGAAAAATATCCGCATGTTACATTCTTTATGAGCGGCGGGCGTGAAGATAAGTTCCCTGGAGAAGAGCGGATTTTAATCAATTCTCCAAAGGTTGCGACTTACGACCTTCAGCCGGAAATGAGCGCTTATGAAGTAACAGATGCACTATTAAAAGAAATTCAAGCCGATAAATTCGATGCGATTATTTTAAACTTTGCTAACCCTGACATGGTAGGACATTCCGGGATGCTTGAGCCTACTATCAAGGCAATCGAAACAGTCGATGAATGCTTAGGAAAAATTGTTGATTTAATCCTTGAAAAAGGCGGATCAGCCATTATCACAGCTGACCACGGAAATGCTGACGAGGTAATTACCTTAGAAGGCGAGCCAATGACGGCACATACCACGAACCCAGTTCCAGTTATCTTGACAAAGAATAATGTGGAATTACGTGACGGAGGTATTCTAGGTGATTTAGCTCCAACCATGTTGGACCTTTTAGGCGTACAGCAGCCAGCAGAAATGACAGGAAAAACTTTAATTAAATAAATTAAAAACAAGGCTGTGTAAGACAATTGTTGATTTTCGCGGAAGGCACGAGACTCCTGCGGGAGTACGGGGCAGTGGAGACCCCGCAGGCGATTAAGCGCCGAGGAGGCTCCCCGGACCGCCCGCGGAAAGCGAAGTGCCTGGAGCGCAAATCAACAGCCAGTTTAACATTGCCAAAACAAAAGGAGAGAAATAAACATGCCATTTATTGTTGATGTATATGCACGAGAAGTATTAGATTCCCGCGGTAACCCTACAATTGAAGTAGAAGTATTTACTGAATCAGGTGCTTTTGGACGCGCTTTAGTACCAAGTGGTGCTTCTACAGGTGAATACGAAGCAGTTGAACTTCGTGACGGTGACAAAGAACGTTACCTTGGAAAAGGGGTTCAAAAAGCGGTTGACAATGTAAACGAAATTATCGCTCCGCACTTAGTTGGCGAAGAATTCAGCGTTCTTGACCAAGTAGGTATTGACCAAGCTCTTATCGCGCTTGATGGAACTGAAAACAAAGGTAAATTAGGTGCTAACGCAATCCTAGGCGTTTCTATGGCTGCTGCTCACGCTGCTGCTGACTACCTAGATATTCCTTTATATCAATACCTTGGAGGCTTCAACTCTAAGCAGCTACCAGTTCCAATGATGAACATCGTTAACGGTGGTGCGCATGCAGATAACAACGTTGACATTCAAGAATTCATGGTAATGCCTGTTGGTGCTGAAAGCTTTAAAGAAGCTCTTCGTATGGGCGCAGAAATTTTCCACAGCTTACGTTCTGTTCTTAAAGGAAAAGGCTTAAATACTGCGGTAGGTGACGAAGGCGGCTTTGCTCCAAACCTTGGTTCAAACGAAGAAGCACTTCAAACCATCATTGAAGCAATCGAAAAAGCTGGCTACAAGCCAGGCGAACAAGTAATGTTAGCAATGGACGTTGCGTCTTCTGAGCTTTACAACAAAGAAGATGGCAAGTACCATCTTGCTGGTGAAGGCGTTGTTAAAACTTCTGAAGAAATGGTTTCTTGGTACGAAGAGCTTGTTAACAAGTACCCAATCATCTCTATCGAAGACGGATTAGACGAAAACGACTGGGAAGGTCACAAATTGTTAACAGAGCGCATTGGCGGCCGTGTACAATTAGTTGGTGACGATCTATTCGTTACAAACACTAAGAAACTTTCTGAAGGTATCGAAAAAGGGATTGCGAACTCAATCCTTATCAAAGTTAACCAAATCGGTACTCTTACTGAAACATTTGATGCAATCGAAATGGCGAAGCGCGCTGGTTACACAGCAGTTATCTCTCACCGTTCTGGTGAAACAGAAGATGCAACTATTGCTGACATCGCAGTTGCAACAAACGCTGGCCAAATCAAGACTGGTGCTCCATCACGTACTGACCGTGTTGCGAAATACAACCAATTACTACGCATTGAAGACCAATTAGGTGAAACAGCACAATTCAACGGAATCAAGTCTTTCTATAACTTGAAAAAATAAGATTTTTTAAAAAGGTACTCATTCAACAAATGGGTGCCTTTTTTAGTCCTAAAAGCTGACACAGAAGCGGTATTGTTAAAAACATGAAAATATGATAAATTAGTAATACTGTGAAATGTACGACCCTAACAGGAGGTGGCTCACATGCATGCATTCGTTGTTACATTATTAGTAATCGTTAGTATTGGACTTATTCTAGTTGTCTTACTTCAATCTGGTAAAAGTGCTGGATTATCTGGTGCCATTTCAGGTGGTGCGGAATCTTTATTTGGTAAACAAAAAGCACGCGGATTAGATTTGGTTCTACACCGTATCACGATTGTGCTATCAGTCCTTTTCATTCTATTGGCAATCGCTGTTTCTTACTTTGAAGTTTAATAAGAATGCTCAAAACCTGGTCATATAAGGCCAGGTTTTTTTATGAAAAAATTATATCCAACAATATATAAGGCTTTTTTCTGGAATGTTCCCCACTGCTTTGCTAAAACTAAGAATAGCTACATACGAATAGAAGGAGTTTTTAATATGAAAATAGCAATGCCAAAACCATTTACTTTTGAGGGAGGAAAGCGGGCGGTGCTGTTATTGCACGGCTTTACCGGAAATTCAGCAGATGTACGGATGCTTGGACGCTTTCTCGAAAAAAAGGGCTATACGTGCCATGCTCCTCATTATAAAGGGCATGGGGTACCGCCGGAAGAGCTAGTCCACACTGGGCCAGAGGATTGGTGGCAGGACGTAATGAATGCGTATGAATTTTTAAAAAATAAGGGACATGAGGAAATTGCCGTTGCCGGTCTTTCGCTTGGAGGCGTATTTTCCTTGAAATTGGGATACACTGTACCTATAAAAGGGATTGTACCGATGTGTGCCCCAATGTATATAAAAAGTGAAGAAGTAATGTATCAGGGAGTTTTAGAATACGCACGTGAATTTAAACGGCGTGAAGGAAAAACAGAAGAACAAGTTGAATTGGAAATGTTAGAGTTTGCCAAAACTCCAATGAACACATTAAAGGCACTGCAGGAACTCATTTCAGATGTCAGGAAACATGTAGATATGATTTATGCGCCAACCTTTGTTGTACAAGCACGAAATGATCATATGATCAATACAGACAGTGCGAATATTATTTATAACATGATTGAGTCTGAAGAGAAAGAAATAAAATGGTATGAAGAATCAGGTCATGTGATTACGCTGGATAAAGAGCGTGACCAGCTTCATGAAGATGTTTACAGGTTTTTAGAAAAACTAGATTGGCAGGATTAACCCTATAAGGAGGGATTGTATTGGAAGAAAACATTCAAAAGCATGTTGATAAGCTTTTGCAATATATGAGAGACGAAGCATACAAACCGTTAACCGTACAAGAGCTTGAAGCCGCGTTTGGGATTGAGGATTCAGGTGATTTCAAAGAGTTTGTTAAAGCACTCGTCCAAATGGAGGAAAAAGGCTTAGTCGTCCGGACTCGCAGCAACCGCTATGGTCTGCCGCAAAAAATGAATTTAATCCGCGGGAAACTGACAGGCCATGCAAAAGGCTTCGCCTTCGTCATTCCAGATGAACCAGGAATGGATGATATCTTTATCCCGCCGAATGAAATGAACAATGCCATGCATGGAGATACAGTTTTAGCACGGATATCATCGGAAAGTTCCGGGCAGCGCCGTGAAGGAAGTATCATTCGCATACTTGAACGTGGAGTCCAGCAAATCGTTGGAACGTATGTAGAGAGTAAAAGCTTTGGCTTTGTGATTCCAGATGATAAAAAATTTGCCGGCGATATTTTTATCCCGAAATCAGCTTCTAAAGGTGCCGTAGAAGGACACAAGGTGGTTGTAAAACTAACGACTTATCCAGAGGGAAGAAAGAGTGCAGAGGGGGAAGTCATCCAAGTACTCGGACATAAAAATGACCCTGGGGTGGACATTCTATCGGTCATACATAAACATGGGCTTCCTATGGCTTTTCCAGATGAGGTACTTAAACAGGCAAATGAAACACCGGATACGATCGATGAAAGTGAACTGGCAAACCGCCGCGACTTAAGGAACGAGGTCATTGTTACAATCGATGGAGCAGACGCGAAAGACCTTGATGACGCTGTTACCGTTACAAAACTTGAGAATGGCAACTACAAGCTTGGTGTCCATATTGCCGATGTCAGCTACTATGTAAAAGAAGGATCACCGATTGACCTTGAAGCATCAGACCGAGCGACAAGTGTATATTTGGTTGACCGAGTCATTCCGATGATTCCGCATCGTTTATCGAACGGAATTTGTTCCTTAAATCCAAAAGTCGACCGCTTAGTGTTGTCATGTGAAATGGAGATTAATGATGAAGGCCAAGTGGTCAATCACGAAATTTTCCAAAGTGTGATAAAAACAACCGAACGGATGACTTATCATGATGTGAACCGCATTCTCGTCGATAATGATGAGGAAACACGGGCCAGATATGAGTCATTGGTTCCGATGTTTGAAATGATGGAGAACCTAGCATCGATTTTACGAAATAAAAGAATGAAACGCGGAGCAATTGACTTTGATTTTAAAGAATCAAAGGTTCTAGTAGACGAAGATAGTAAGCCAACAGATGTCATCCTCAGGGAGCGTTCAGTTGCGGAAAGACTTATTGAAGAGTTCATGCTGGCAGCAAACGAAACTGTTGCCGAGCACTTTCATTGGATGGAAGTTCCATTTATATATCGTATCCACGAAGATCCTAAGGAAGATAAACTACGCAGATTTTTCGAGTTTATCACGAATTTTGGCTATATCGTAAAAGGTACGGCGAACGAAGTCCACCCGCGTGCCCTGCAGGAAATTATTGAAGAAGTCCAGGGAAAGCCGGAGGAAATGGTTGTTTCTACTGTCATGCTCCGGTCGATGCAGCAGGCTAAATATGATCCGGAAAGCCTTGGACACTTTGGATTGGCAACAGAGTTTTACACTCACTTTACATCACCAATCCGCCGTTATCCGGATACCATCGTTCATCGACTCATTCGTACCTATTTAATAGAAGGAAAAATAGATGAGGCAACTAGGGAAAAATGGAATGCATTATTACCGGAAATTGCCCAGCACAGCTCGAAAATGGAGCGTCGTGCGGTTGATGCTGAACGCGAAACCGATGAGCTTAAGAAAGCAGAATACATGGAAGACAAAATTGGTCATGAGTACGACGGTATTATCAGCTCAGTCACCAACTTTGGATTGTTTGTAGAGCTGCCAAATACGATTGAAGGTCTTGTTCATGTAAGCTATATGACCGATGATTATTACCGTTTTGACGAACGCCATTTTGCAATGATTGGCGAGCGGACCGGTAATGTGTTCCGAATCGGGGACGAAATCACCGTCCGTGTTGTAAAAGTAAATAAAGATGAGCGCTCTATTGATTTTGAAATCGTCGGAATGAAAGGAACACGCCGCGAGCGGTCAGAAACACCTAGAGTATTTAAGACAGGCAGCGACGTCAAAAAGCCGCGCCGTGGTAAACAGGCGGAAGGTCAGGGCCGTGGAGGCCGTGGTGGCGGTCGTGGACAAAGTTCAGAAAGCGGCGGCGGTGGCGGTCAAGGCGGCCAGGCAGCAAAGCCGAAAAAGAAACGCAAATTCTACGACAACGTTCCGAAAAATAAAAGCACGAAGCGGAAAAAGAGAAGATAATTATTAGAAACGAAAATCGGGTCGCCAATAAATAAGGGCTATTGGCGACCGAAACAAAAAGGAAAGAGTCAATTGGGTAGCCAATAAGGGCTATTGGCGACTGAAGCAAAGAGGAAAGAGTCAATTGGGTAGCCAATAAGGGCTATTGGCGACCGAAACAAAAAGGAAAGAGCCAATTGGGTAGCCAACAAGGGCTATTGGCGACTGAAGCAAAGAGGAAAGAGTCAATTGGGTAGCCAACAAGGGCTATTGGCGACCGAAACAAAAAGGAAAGAGCCAATTGAGTAGCCAACGAGGGCAATTGGCGACCGAAACAATAAAGGGAAAGCAATTTGGGTAGCCAATCCTGTATAAAAATAAATTCTAACTTTATCTACAACCTTCTTACAATTGTTATGGTGTATGTTTTCTGCTAAAATTAACTCCATAACGAGGTGAGAGACATGCCAAAAGGTGAAGGAAAAGTGGTGGCCCAAAATAAAAAGGCATACCATGATTATTTTATAGAAGAAACATATGAAGCAGGAATGGTTCTTCAGGGAACAGAAATCAAATCGATTCGTGCGGGTAAAGTGAATCTAAAGGATTCCTATGCAAGAATTCAAAACGGTGAAATGTACCTCCTAAACATGCACGTTAGTCCGTATGAGCAGGGGAACCGCTACAATCATGATCCACTCAGACAACGAAAACTGCTTCTTCATAAACGTGAAATCAATAAGCTGTTTGGTGAAACAAGAGAAGCTGGATATGCGCTTGTACCATTAAAGATTTACCTAAAAAATGGATTTGCCAAAGTTTTAATTGGTTTAGCAAAAGGTAAGAAGAATTATGATAAACGTGAAGTATTGAAGCAGAAAGAAGCAAAGCGTGATATTGAACGTGCCTTCAGAGAACGTCAAAAAATGTAGCTTACAAATACTTACAATTGAAATTTTCTTTAAGTATGTTATAATAAATTTGTCGCTAAGGAGCGACGATGACTTAACGCTCAAACTATTGTTGAGCTTCCGACGTCTGCTGCTAGAATCTTTAAGTAGGTTCTGCACATTTTATAATGGGGACGCTACGGATTCGACAGGGGTAGTTCGAGCTTAGGTTGCGAGTCGAGGGGATCGGCCTCGTTAAAACGTCAACGCCTATAACTGGCAACCAAAAACAACTTTTAGCTGCTTAATTTAAGCTAGCTGTTCGCCCCTCCATCGCCTATGTGGTAGGGTAGCGGACTCACTCTTAGTAGGCTACGCCGGAGTCCACCGCCTGAGGACGAAGGAAGAGAACAACCAGGCTAGCTGCCCGGCCGCCTGTCGGTAGGCATAAGGATCAGCGAATCGCCAATATATCGACTACACTCGTAGAAGCTTAAGTGCCGATATCTTTGGACGAGGGTTCGATTAGTAATTAGTCGCCTTATGTGGTAACACATAAGTGAAAATTCGGCTTTATCGGTGAAACCTAAGTCGCTAAATGAAGTGATAGGGCAATGCCGAGCGGTGTGTGGAGTAATCCAACAGCCGTGTATCGACTTATAGGCTGCCATTTAAGATGGTAGTACTAGGATGCGAAATGCTGCCGGAACCGGTAAAAATTATATTTCGCATAATACGCCGAAGGACCTGTACTTTCAGGTTCAAGATATAGTCAGTGCCATGACGAAAGCATGGAAACGCACGTCCCTCCGTCTCCACCATACATAAGGTGGATAACAAGACTAGCAAATAATTGCTGGTCTTTTTTTATATTTCAAATAAATTTTTCTCGAAAGATAATTTCTCTTCTAGTAATTCTGCGCTATATTTTCCTTTCTAGATGTAACATTATTATAATTATTAAGTATCAATTCAGCACGTTTTCTTTTTTTATCTACTCTAAGATATGGAGTGATTTTTTTTAGTAGAAAAAATACTGTTTCTTTTTTCTTAATAGTAAGTATAAAAGAGTCTTTATGGCGTTCAGGATTGTAGTTCTTTTTATTAATAATTGTTCCTCCAGTAAGGGATTGAATGTAAACAAGGAGTTCTATATCTGTAGAAGCAATTGTTATAAATGGGCGCCGAAACTCATTTTCATGAACTCTGCTCAAAGTTACTGTCCCTTCACCGTCAATAATTCCGGCAATATATGATGCTTCCCAATTTTCCACTTAACTTACCCTCCTTTATATTAAATAAGAACATAGGTTCTGTAGTGCAATTATAATCCACATAATTCCGAACATCAATTTTTTGTCACTGTTACTGTATAAAAGGAAATAGAATTAAAAATATCTTATTTTTGTATCCGTTTTCAAAAAACTTTTAAATGAATAAATATGAGGTTTATATATTAAAAATGCACTTTTCTCTTGCAGAAGAAGCATAAAATGCTTTATTATTTATCCTATGGAGTTTTTCATTCATGCATATGTTTGTATTTGGCGGATTTATAGCTTTTATAATATTTTGAATAGAAAAAATTTTGGTTGTGTATGAAGGATTTCTTACTTTATAATGTTGATTATGAAGTTTTTCCTTCGTCACCGCTGTGAGGAGAAACGAATGATGGGGCAGAAATCATTAAATCAAATGATCAAAGAGAACTTTTCTTTATTATCTCCCGGCCAAAAGAAAGTAGCGGAGTTTTTCATTCAACATGTCAATGAAGCAGCATTGCTTACTGCCTACCAGGTTGGAAGGAAAGTGGGGGTGAGTGAAACCACAGTTATTCGGCTCGCCTACGCGCTGGGCTTTAGCGGTTTCTCACAAATGCAGGAAAAACTTCGCAGCGATTGGCTGGTCAGTAAGTATCCTCATAGTGAAGAAAGGGAAACCTCTCCCATGAAGGAGTTTTCTGAAAGCAAACTGTTCACAAAAGTGATTGATCAGGAACATCAATTATTACAGCAATTAATGGAGCAGCTGGATACGAATGAAGTCTGGAGAGCGGTGGAGGAAATCATTCAGGCGGATCGTATCTATATCGGTGGATTTGGCAGCTCCTATAGTGCCGCACATTGGCTTTATTACACGCTAAAGCAAATGAGGGAGAATGTATTTGTTTCTAGTCCTACCGGCTTCATGCCAGAGGATCTTCTAGAATTAACGGATCGATCCGCTGTCGTTGTATTTTCCTTTCCTCGATATCGAAGAGAATCTGCGAAGCTAGTAAAATTTGCTTCTCAGCAGGCTGCCAAAATCATCTCGATTACAAACAGGCAGTTGTCCCCCATTGGCCAAATTTCTGACATCACGTTAACAACAGAAGAAAAGATGGATTCTGACCATCATTCCATCGCTTCGGTTATCATCCTCCTAGAGGTGTTAATTGCCGCAATCCAACACAGGGATATAGAAAAAATCAGCAAGCGGCAAAAAAAACTGGAGCAGCTTTATACAGACCATGAATTATTTTTAGAATAAATGAAGGAGGTTTTTCCATGAGTGGAATACAAAAAGAGTTAACAGTAAGGAAAGAAGTAGAAATAAAATCATTGTCTGCTTATTTGAAATTTATTATTCCGTCGATAATAGGGGTTCTATTGTTTATGATTCCTTTTAAAGCAGAGGATGGAATTACGATACCAGTCGCTTACTTTGCGAACCAAATAAACGGAGTATTAGGTGCGAGCATTCCACCGATTACAGTATCCATCATTGCGCTGTCTGTTATTGGTTCTTTTATTGCTGTAGTTTTTAAACCGAGCTTCATCTTAAACAGCCCTTTTCTAAATAAACTATTAAATGTAGGGAAGTTTTGGCTGGCAGCTCGTTTTCTTGGTATGATTTTTGCAGCTATTACACTATTTAAAATGGGTCCGGAATGGATTTATTCTGAAAATACCGGTGGACTATTAATCTACGATTTAATGCCAATCTTATTTACTACATTTCTTTTAGCAGGTGTTTTATTACCGTTATTATTAAACTTTGGTTTACTGGAGTTCTTTGGAGCATTATTGATAAAAGTCATGCGTCCTGTATTTAAATTACCTGGTCGCTCTTCCTTAGACTGCTTAGCATCTTGGGTAGGAGATGGGACAATCGGTGTATTGCTGACCACAAAACAGTATGAAGACGGTTACTATACAAAACGGGAAGCGGCCGTTGTAGCAACAACTTTTTCCGTTGTTTCGATTACTTTCTCCATCGTTGTGGCTCAATATTTAAACCTTGGCGAATATTTCTTCCATTATTATTTAACGATTATCTTTGCAGGCCTAGTGGCAGCTGTTGTAATGCCGCGAATCCCGCCATTATCAAGAAAACCGGATACTGGCTATGAAGGTGTCGAATTTAAAGCTGAAGATTCTATTCCTAAAGATTTTTCCCCTGTTCGCTGGGGATTGGGTCAAGCGTTAAAAAAAGCACAAACCAATGACAGTGCAGTAAAAGTTGTCAAAGAAGGAATTGAAAATGTTTTAGATATGTGGATGGGTGTTCTTCCGATCGTAATGGCGATTGGAACAACAGCGTTAGTAATTGCAGAATACACGCCAGTGTTCACGATTATTGGAAAACCTTTTGAACCAATTCTTGCTTTAATGCAAGTGCCGGAAGCGGCTGAAGCAGCCCAAACGATGGTTGTTGGATTTGCTGATATGTTCCTTCCAGCGGTTATCGGCAGCGGTATTGAAAGTGAATTAACTCGATTTGTCATTGCCTGTGTTTCTGTTACCCAGCTTGTTTACATGTCTGAAATGGGCGGTTTGCTTCTTGGTTCAAACCTGCCAATTTCAATTAAAGACTTAGTCCTTATCTTTATTTTTCGGACATTGATTACATTACCAATTGTAGTCGTTATTGCCCACATCATTTTTTAAAAATGCGAGTGTTCAAGGGGAAGAGTAAATGGAGATTAAAAGCATTGTTTTAAGACATGTAAAAATGGATCTTTTACACCCGTTCACTACAAGTGTCGGAACAGAATATGATAAGGATTTTATTCTTGTCGAGGTCAAATCAAAGAGTGGTTTGTCTGGCTGGGGAGAGTCTGTTTCCATCATTGAACCAATTTATAATGAAGAAACGGTTAAAACGAACTGGCACATGATGAATGACTTCCTTATCCCGCTTTTATTAAAAGAACCGATTCAGCATCCAGATGACGTTTCTGAAAGGTTTAAACCTATCCGCGGAAATTATAATGCAAAAGCTGCGCTGGAAGGCGCGATTTGGGATCTTTACGCCAGAGAAATGAATCTTCCATTATCAAAAGCACTTGGCGGGACAAAAGATAAAATCGAAGTTGGAGTCAGTGTCGGTATACAAGAGTCTGAAGCTAAGATGCTTCAGAATATCGAAGGCTATCTGACGGAGGGCTATAAACGCATTAAGGTAAAAATTAAACCAGGCTGGGATTTGCACATACTAGAAGCCATAAGGAAAGAATTCCCTGATATCCCTTTGATGGCAGATGCCAATTGTGCTTATTCCCTGGATGATATCGAGCATATGCAGCAATTAGACCAATTTAATTTAACCATGATTGAGCAGCCTTTGGCATGCGATGATATTATTGATCATGCCAAATTGCAGGCAGAGCTGAAAACACCTATTTGCTTGGACGAAAGTATTCATACAGCAGAAGATGCGAGAAAAGCAATTGAATTGGGCAGCTGCAAAATCATTAATTTAAAAATTGGCCGGGTTGGCGGATTAACAGAATCGAAAAAAATCCACGACTTGTGTGTGAAAAACAACATTCCAATGTGGTGCGGAGGGATGCTTGAGGCTGGTATTGGAAGAGCCCACAATATCGCCATTACATCATTGGCAAATTTCACTCTTCCGGGTGATACCGCACCAAGTTCACACTACTGGAAACATGATATTATTTCTCCGGAAGTAGAAATGAAGGACGGATGGATTTTCGTACCGAATGAACCTGGAATCGGCTTTGAACCATCCTTATCGAAAATAGACGATGTGACGCTTTACTCCAAAACATATCGCCGTTAGAAAAAGGGGGACTGACACTTAGGTCAGTCCTTTTTCTATGTCGAAAAATTACAGTTTTATAAAGTTCTAGGAATAAGTTCCTAATTAAATATATCTAAAAGGATATTCAGTTTCATTATAGAATTATATATTGAGAGCGATTACATTTAGAATCATAATGTTTTTTTTGATTCGAAAAGAAATCATAAAAATATTTTATGTCAAAGGGGGGATTTTCCATGAAAGCTTTGTATTCAACAAGGGATATTTTAATTTCGGAAGACATGAAGAAGAACGGGGTTACGAATTCTGATATTGAGAACATTTTAATTGCGATCTTCCAATCCAGCTATGATGGTATTTATGTGGCTGACAAAAATGGTGTCGGAATCATGGTTAATAAGGCTTATTCCAGAATCACCGGTGTGAAAAGCCATGAACTGCTAGGGAAAACGATGCAGACGGTTGTGAAAGAGGGAATTGTATCTGAATCGGTTACCATCAAGGTTTTAGCAGAAAAGTCCCCGCAAACGATTATTCAAACTGTAAGGGGCAAGGAATTATTAGTTACGGGAAGCCCGATATTTGACCAGCATGGGGAAATAAATTATGTGGTGACCAATGTGAGAGATATCTCTGACTTAAATCGGGCAAAGGCAGAATTACATAACAATAAAAAACTAACGGAAAAGTACATTAATGAACTAGAGGAATTTAAGAAACGGGAATTAATCCATATGCATTTAGAAGGAATCGTCGGTCAAAGCCAGGAAATCATGAAGGTGTTTTATCTTGCAAGAAAGGTGGCAAAGGTCGACTCTGGCGTTCTCATCTTGGGAGAATCAGGGGTTGGGAAAGAAGTCATCGTGAATTACATGCACCAGGAAAGCGACCGTTCTAACAAGCCATTAGTAAAAGTAAACTGCGGTGCAATTCCAAAACACCTGTTAGAATCCGAGTTATTTGGTTATGAAAAAGGTGCTTTTACCGGTGCTAACAGCCAGGGAAAGCCTGGTTTATTTGAGATGGCAAACGGAGGAACCATCTTTTTAGATGAAATCGGCGATATGCCAATCGACCTTCAGGTCAAGCTTCTACGAGTACTGCAGGAGTTCGAAATCATGCGGGTCGGCGGCACCAAAAGTGTGAAAATTGATGTTCGTGTAATTTCTGCTACCCATATGGATTTAGAAGCAATGGTTGATAAAAATGACTTCAGAAGGGATCTTTACTACCGCTTAAATATTGTACCGATTAAAGTCCCGCCGTTAAGGGAAAGAAAAGCAGATATTCTGCCGCTGGCGTTTTATTTTTTAAATAAAAATAACAAAAAGAACAAATTAAATAAACGGTTTCACCCGGAAATTCTTCATTTCTTTGAAGACTACCACTGGCCGGGGAATATTCGGGAGCTGGAGAATTTAATTGAAAGATTAGTGGTGACTACAGATAATGACGAAATCTTAATCCGCGATTTACCTCCTTATATGCTGAAGGGAATGGGGAATAAAAAGCCGGAAACAACTGGTAAGTTAAAGGACATAGTGGCAAATATCGAACGGAAAATGATAAAGGAGGAGATGGAAATTTCTAAAACCACAAGGGCTGCTGCCAAGGCATTAGGAATCAGTCAATCAGCTCTCGTCAAGAAAATGCAGAAATTAGGTTTATAGTCTGATGAAAAAAGGAATCAAAAGTCGACGTTTATCGTTGGCTTTTTTCTTTTGTATATAAGGGGAAGAAGGGTTTTTTCATTTAATTACAGTAGATATATGTCTATTTTTGTAAGTGTTTGTCGAATATTTAGAATATACATAAAATTGGTACGGATATTGCATTATAAGAGAATGTAAACATTCATTTTTTATAAAAGGGGGACAATTCAAATGAATTTTCCAAGTTTTCAGTTGGATGGAAAAGTTGCACTTGTAACAGGGGGAAGCAAGGGTATTGGTTTTGGAATGGCACAAGCTTTAGGTCATTATGGTGCTAAACTCGTTATTACTAGCCGCGGAGTGGAGGAAGGAGAAAAGGCAGTTTCGCAGCTTAAAGAAGAAAACATCGAGGCCGTTTTCTTTCCATGCGATGTTACGAAAAAAGACCAAGTTGAACACTTGATAGAAAAAGTAGTGGACCATTACGGTTCATTAGACATTCTCGTTAACAATGCAGGAATGAACATCCGTAAGCCGCTTGTTGAAGTCGAAGAAAGTGATTGGGATCAGGTATTAACTGTCAATTTAAAGGGGCTTTTTCTCGTCGGTCAGGCATGTGCCAAACAAATGATAAAACAGAACTATGGAAAAATCATTAACATCTCTTCAATTTTAGGAACGATTGGAATGCCGTTTCAGACATCTTATGCAGCCAGTAAAGGCGGGATTAACCAATTAACGAAGGTTTGGGCAGAGGAATTAGCTCCTCACAATATAACCGTTAATAGTATCGGGCCTGGTTACATCAGTACACCGATGACGAAGGATTGGCTGTCAGACCCTGAAAGATCCCAATGGATTATCAATTCCACCATGACCAAAAGAATTGGAGAAACATCGGACTTAGTAGGACCTGTCGTTTTCCTTGCATCTGATACTTCTGACTATGTAACAGGTCAGGTATTAAATGTTGACGGCGGTTGGACAGCACGTTAGCCAAAGGAGGTTGAAACCATGAACATCATTAAAGAAATCCACTTTAATCGTCAGGTGAACGTATTCGAAAAGCGTCCTAAAAATCTTTTCGCGATGCTCGAAGAAAGCGTTCAAAAGTATGGTGAAAGAGAAGCCCTCGTCATGGAAGGTATTCGGCTTACCTATAAAGAAATGCACGAAAAAGTAGAAAGAATTGCGGGAAATCTTCAAAAATCCATGTGTGTGAAAAAAGGTGACCGTATAGTAATTTTATTAGGTAATAATATTGAATTTTGCCTGCTTGTCTTTGCATGTGCCAAATTAGGTGCGATTGTCGTTCCGTTAAATACAAGATTAAAGGAACGAGAGCTTTCGTATATGTTAAAGCAGTCGGGCAGCAGAATCTTGTTTGTGGATGATGAATTTTTACCGAAGGTAGAAGAAATGAGAGATCAGGAGTCCATTGACAGTGTTGAATATTTCTTCTTAATCGGCAATCAAACAGGCAAACGAAAGGATTACTTGCCGTACGAGATATTAGAACAATCCTCTTCAGTTGTCGAAACGACCATCACAGAGGATGACCCGTTATTCATTATGTATACGTCTGGAACAACTGGTTTACCGAAAGGAGCAGTTGGCAGTCATTTAGGTGCGATTCACAGTTCCATGAATTATGAAATGGTGATGAAAACAGACCAACAGGCGACAACACTGATTGCAGTTCCACTTTTCCATGTTACAGGTCTAATCGGCCAGCTTTTTCACATGGTAAGGGTTGGCGGTACATCGGTTATTATGAGGAGATTTAAAACAGAAGAATTCATTCGGTTGACGGCTGAAGAACAGGTTAGCTTTTTATTCAATGTTCCAACCATCTATACGATGATGATGGTTCATCCTGATTTTTCCCAGTACGACTATTCAAGGGTGAATATCATCGCCTATGGCGGGGCGCCAATGTCGATGGAAACCATTTATAAGTTAAGAAAGTATTTTCCGAATTCACATCTACATAATGCTTATGGAGCAACCGAAACATCCTCACCGGCAACTATCATGCCGCAAAATTTTGAAGATACAAAGGTGGCTTCTGTCGGATTACCAGTTCCTGTCGGTGAAATGAAAGTGGTCAATGATTATGATGAACCATGTTCACCGAATGAAGTGGGCGAACTTTTAATCAAAGGACCGATGATTGTCGAAGGATATTGGGACAATGAGGTGGCGAATCAAACATCATTTCTCGATGGCTACTGGCGATCAGGGGATCTAGCTAAAATCGATGAGGATGGTTTTGTCTACATAGTTGACCGAAAAAAAGATTTAATCAACCGCGGCGGAGAAAAAATCTTCTCGATTGAAGTGGAGAATGTCCTTTATGAGCATCCGAAAGTTTTAGAAGCAGCCATTGTCGGGGTTCCAGATGCTTTATTTGGTGAAGTGGTAAAAGCGGTCATTGTTCCAAAAGAAACCGTTGGGGAACAGGAAATCAAAGACTTTGTAGCTGAAAGATTAGCAAATTATAAAGTTCCTAAATACGTAGAATTTGTTTCGGCATTGCCTCGGAACGCTGCCGGAAAGATTCTGAAGAACGAGTTGAAAAATCTGCAGGGAAAATAAAGGAGGGTAATGGAAATGTCCAGTTTCGTTAAAAAAGCTTGGGGTTATCGCTATTTTGTTTTGGTCATTCTTTGGTTAGTCTATATCATCAATTATTTTGATCGCATGGCCGTATTAACATTCCTGCCATACATTCAGAAAGATTTAAATTTAACACCTGTTGAAGTAGGACAACTTGCATCCGTGTTTTTCTTTGCCTATGCTGCTGCGCAAATAAGCGCTGGTTTTCTTGCTGATAAAATTGGAGCAAAAAAGGTTATGTATATTGCAATTACAGTCTTTACCTTTGTTACAGCTCTGACAGGTACGGTAAAAAGCTTTGCTCAATTCCTTGCACTTCGTATTGGGCTAGGACTTGGAGAGGGGCACCATTTTGCACCGGCCATTCGGGCAATTAATAACTGGTTCCCTTATAAAGAAAGAGGAAGAGCCGTTTCGTTTTTCGCGACCTCATGGGCCGTTGCACCTGCAATCGTTCCTGTAATTGTAACCACCCTCTCGGTTTCTTTTTTCGGCGGCGATTGGAGACCAGTGTTCTATGTCCTCGCTATTCCAGGTGTGATTGGGATTTTCTTATTATGGCGCTTTGTTACCGATTCACCAAAAGAGATGATTGAGAAAGGAAAGTTAAGTAAGGATCAGGATTTTGAGGAAGACCAAACTCCTGCTCAAAAACTTTCAAAAGAAGAAAGAAGAAAAGCCTACAGTGTTTTCTTAAAGGATATTAATTTTTACGTTTTTACTATCATTTTATTTTGTCAATTAGCTGTTTATTGGGGAACATCTACTTGGTTAACTTCGTTTTTAGTTACCCAGCATGGCTTGAATATTAAAGAGATGGGCTTATTTGCATCTGCTCCATATATTGTTGCTTTCTTTGCGATGATGCTCGGAGGATGGCTGATGGATAACGTTGTCCACCGAATGAAACCTGTTGCTTTGATTAGCTGTATTGGAAGTATTCCGGTTCTCTTGATGCTGGGTGCTTTAGAAAAAGGGAATTCGGGTCTTTTACTTACACTGCTTTTACTTGTCGGATTTTTTGTAAATTTGAACTTTGGGTCTATCTATGCTTATTTGCCAAGACGCTACCCGAAGGAAATCGTTGGAAGCGCGACTGGTTTAGCAAATGGAATTGGTCAATTAGGGGCATTTGTCGCTCCGCTTGTCGCAGGTTATTTAGTTAAAGTTGGAGCAGATGGGTCACAAAATTTCCAAGGGGTATTCATATTCTTTGCGGCAGTTGCGGCAGTTGCAGCTGTTTGTTCGATTCTTTTAAAAGAAAAAAAGGCGAATGTAGCTAACTTAACTGTGATCAGCAATAAAAAATCAGCCAGTTAAATATTTGGGGGGATGGAGAATGGCAGGAAATACGTACAATCCGTATGAGGCATTCAAAAAATATGGCGACTTATGGGAAAAACAAACCAATGAAATGATTCACTTATGGACAAACAATCGTGAATTTCTTGAGGCTTCGAAGGTTAGTTCCGATATTCAAACAACTTATCTAAAAGTCTTGCAAAAAAACCAAGAGTCATTTGCAAACCAGTTGAATATCCCTACTAAGAAGGATTTGGCAAATGTAGCAAAACTATCAATTCAAATGGAAGAAAAGCTGGATGTCCTCGAAGAACAGATTTGGAATCTGCAGGATTCTGTCGATGAGACGAAAAGGGACATAAAAAGTGTCATTGAAGTTTCAAGTGATTTGGTAAAGCTGGTGAAGCAATTAAAGTCCGAGCAGACAAAACATAAAAAAGAATTGGAAAAAGTAAATGAGATTCATACGGAACTCTATGAAGTCAAAACGGAGCTTACCGAAATCTACCGCCTAAAAGAAGAGATTGCAAGCCTGAAAGACCTGATGGGTCAAACAGAAGAAAAAGAACAGGAACTTGTCATTACTTCCAAGTAATGCAAAGGAGGAGAAAACTTGGCGAACACTAGTACATTAGATATGGAAAAAGAATTAACACGCTGGAATCAATATATTCGTACCATGACGGATTCTGAGGTGAAAATTGAGTTCACCCCAAAGCAAGCCATCTGGAAAAAGAATAAAGCCACCTTATTCTATTATGCTGCGAAGGAAAAGAAGTATGACGTCCCGATGTTTATCATTTATTCGTTATTCAACCGCCCGGATATTCTAGACTTTGCCCCGGGTACAAGTTTAATCGAGGGGTTAGTCAACGAAGGCTATGATGTGTATTTACTAGATTGGGGAATTGCCGGATACGAGGATAAAGATATTACCATCGAGGATTATATTGCTGATTATGTACAAAGAGGGGTCCGGCGTGCATTGCGCCATTCCGGAGCGAAAGAGATTTCAATACTTGGCTATTGCTTAGGTGGAACCTTTGCAGCCATGTATGGAGCGATTGCTGAAGAGCCGATCAAGAACTTGGTAATCTGTGCCGTTCCGATTGACTTTAGTGTCTCAGCCGTGCCGGATAAATGGGCGGAAGCCTTGAAAGAAGGGCTTATTGATATTGACCGCGTGGCGGACATTTATGGTATTCTTTCCCCAGCCCAGGTCGAAGCTATGTTCCGTTCGGTTACAGCACCTGTTTATGTAAGTCCATACGTAACTCTCTTCAGCCGTGCCCACGATAAGAAGTTCGTGGAAAAATGGCGGAGGATGAATACTTGGACAGAGGGCCATGTACCATTAACGGGGGGAGCGCTCCGCCAATTAACCCAAGACCTTTTTAAGGAAAATAAACTGGTAAAAGGCGAGTTTACCATCCGAGGTCAAAAGGTAGACTTAAGGAATATTCAGCAGAACCTTCTAGTTGTAAGCTCAAGCAACGATTTTCTCATCCCAGAAGGACAAAGCCTTCCACTGGTAGAATTAGTATCCAGTGAGGATAAAACTTATATGCTTGTAGAAGCGGGGCATGTATCATTAGCAATGACTGGAAAGCTAAATAAAATCCTAAACGAATGGCTCCCGCAGCGTTCAGGAAAAATCGTAAAGAAGTAAGTTCATAGAATCAAGAATCGGCTAATATACTATCTAATAAAAGATTCATAGAAACGAAAGCCAGCAAAGGGATCGAAAAAGTGGTTCTATCATGCTGCCTGTTTCGGATAAACGGACAGGCGGCTTTTATTATTTTTTAAAAGGTGGGAAACGTATGCCGGTAATACAATCTATTTTTGAGAAAATCGATGTAAAAGAATCTGTCCATTTCCTCCAATCCCTCATTCAAGCAAACAGTGTAAATCCAGAGGGGAATGAAAAAAGAGTAGCAGAAGTCATCCAATCCTACTTAAAATCATCCAACTTAGAGATTGAGTTAGACGACCTCGGCAACAACCGTGCGAATATATTTGTTTCCTATGCTGATACCAGAAACGACGATAAATATCTCGTATACAGCGGTCATTTGGATACAGTTCCTACCGGAATGGTAGAGTGGGAGCATGATCCGTTTTCAGGAAAAGTAATCGGAAACAAAATATATGGCCGGGGCACAACGGATATGAAAAGCGGTGTAGCCGCAATGATTCTAGCTATGAATTTTTTAGAACGGGCTGGAGTAAAGTTGAATGGAAAGCTTCAGTTTGTCGGAACTGCCGGTGAAGAGGTAGACGGCTTTGGGGCAAAAACAGTTGTTCAAAAGGGGCAAATCGACAAAGCTACCGCTCTTGTTGTTTCCGAGCCTAGTGAAAATCAAATTTTTACCGCGCATAAAGGCTGTTTGTGGTTAGAAGTCATTACCTATGGAAAAACCGCACATGGTTCGATGCCGGATCAAGGGATTAATGCTATTTTAACCATGAATGAATTCATCAATCGAATTCAACATTACGAATTTGATTATACTCCACACCCCATTCTTGGTCATCCAACCTTGAATATTGGAACGATAGAAGGCGGTGTAAAAACGAATGTCGTACCCGACCAATGTAAATTAACATTGGATATCAGAACCGTCCCAGGACAAGATACAGACGTCATTTTAAAAGATATTGAATATATCATTAAAAAAGTTTCGGAAGGTTCATACAAAATTAACGTAATCAACAAAATGGAATCCGTCGGTACGGATGATAACCATGACTTTGTCCAATTGGCTGTCAGAACAGGGAAAAAGCACCTAGACTTAGGTCTAAAACCCACGGGGGTTAATTATTATACAGATGCATCTGTGTACTGCCCTCATTTACAAGTGCCAACATTTATATTCGGACCGGGCATCGCAAGTCTTGCGCATCAGCCAAATGAATATGTTGAGATTGATAAATTTGTGGAATCGATCCGCTACTTTATGGCCCTAGCGATTGAATATTTAGGTGAAAAATAAGACTAAAAAGCTATCCTTGCAGAAAGGATAGCTTTTTCCTATTAATGAGGCATGTTGTTGTTCATGTTATTCATATTGTTGTTTGGCATGTTCATCATTGGCATACCTTGTGCAGGAGCCAACGCATTTTGATAGAACATCATATCTTGTTCTGCTAATTGTGGAACTTGGTAGTAATGATGCTTATTCTGATAAATTGAAAGCTCATAAGCCATTTCGATGCAATTTGGAACAGAATCTGCCAGCACTCGGCGAACAACTGGATTCGTTGACTCAAGTGCTGCCATTGTCTTCATGGAAGCACCCGCTTTACAGCATGCAAGCATAGAGCTTGAAATAAATTCATCGGAAATTTCCGTCATTGATTGGAATGGCTTTTTTGGCTGGGACGGTTTCATGCCATAAATAAAATCATTACCCTGATTCATTTTATAGCTTTGAGTTGGTTTTGAAGGATCTTGACCAGACTTGAAACACTCTAACGTAATGTTGTATTCATCCATCATAAATTGATATTGACGAGTAGCAATATCACGCAACTCCGGATCTTTAATATGTTGCATCATCATCATATATTGGTTCATTGATGTGATGGATGATGTCAGTACCTCATGGACATCAAACATTTCATGACCGCCATGATTCATTTGCTGCGGCACATTGCCTGTATGCATATTTTGGTGCATTTGTTGCCCTGGTTGATTTTGCATCATAACCTATCTCCTCCACATGTTAGTTTTAACCATTGTTATTATGTAACAAGCTTAAAGAGTTATTCGCTTTTTAGTGGAAAAATTAGGTTTTAGAACGCAATTTCACGTCAATAATGACAGATAGTGTAGTGGAGAAGGAGGGAGAATAAATGAACGAGGAATTAAAGGTTTTTTATCGGATTTTTACAACCACGAAAGACGCCATAGAAAAGTTTATGAATATACTCGACCCGGTCATCCAAAATGCAAACGACGACCATGAACGGTTATATTATCATCATATTTTTGAAGAAGAAGAGCAAAGGCTTTCCCGCCTAGTCGTATTAATCCCGCTGATTGAAAAATTCCAGCAGGAAAAAGACGATAATAAGTTCACACCAAGCAATAATGAATTTAACCGCTTATTGCAGGAATTAAACCTTGAAAAATTTGGATTACATAACTTTGTCGAGCACCTTGATTTAGCGTTATTCCGGTTTACGGATGCAGAACGGAGTACATTGTTAAATCAATTGCGGGAAGTTTCCTATAAAGATTATCAGCAGGTAAAAGAGATGCTGAATGACATTAACAGCCGATTTGATACCAATTATGTTGACCCGCATGCCTATCATGATGAGCATCATGATCATTTAGACAGGACAGCATCAACAACACATGTTCCGGCTGCTAAAACAAAATACAGAAGAGGCTTTACGGTCGGGAGCTTAATCTAAGGAGGAGAGAAGAATGAATAAAACACAATTATTCCCGGATGCCCCGTTAAATGACCATGAGTTCGCTCAATTAGATCAAACGGTAATTGACGCGGCCCGGAGGCAGTTAGTCGGACGCCGTTTTATCGAATTATATGGTCCGCTCGGACGGGGAGTCCAAAGTATTTTTAATGATATATTTACGGAAACGTTAGAAGCCAAAATGGATTTTCAAGGCTCCTTCGATCCGGATATTGAATCAAGTAAACGGGTGAATTATACGATTCCATTGCTTTATAAAGACTTTGTTTTATATTGGCGTGATCTAGAACAGGCAAAGGTATTGGATATACCAATCGATTTTTCACCAGCAGCAAACGCTGCCCGAGACGTCGCGATCCTTGAGGACCAAATGATTTTTCACGGCGCTAAGGAATTTGATATTCCTGGTCTTATGAACGTGCCAGGCAGGTTAACCCATTTAATCGGCGAATGGTACGAATCGGGACACGCTTTCCAAGACATTGTCGATGCCCGGAACAAATTGCTGGAAATGAACCATAACGGTCCATTTGCACTCGTGTTATCACCAGAGCTTTATTCACTTGTTCACCGTGTCCACCGCGATACGAATGTATTAGAAATTGAACACATCCGCGAGCTCGTAACAGATGGAGTATTCCAATCACCTGTGTTAAAAGGAAAAACAGGCGTCATCCTCAATACGGGTAGAAACAATTTAGACCTAGCCGTTTCCGAGGATTTTGATATTGCTTACCTTGGTGAAGAAGGCATGAACCATCCATTCCGTGTTTACGAAACAGTAGTGCTTCGTATTAAACGCCCATCTGCAATCTGCACACTTGAAGCGATGGGGTAAGAATGAAGACTCGAGCATATACAGTAGGCTCCCTCATTCCTGGCAGAATCATGGTTGAGCGGCCATCGGAGTCTAGTTCGAATCCGTTGCCGGTTGAAAAAATAAAATCGCAGCCAGCGCCAATAATCGTCGAGCAGAACGGAAACCGGTTTGAGATTCAACCCGAAAAAGGAAATCTGCTGGAATCAGCCTTAAAGCAGGGCAAGCCAATTCAATATAAATGCCGCAAGGGAACCTGCGGGCAGTGCACGGTAAAAGTAGTCCAAGCACAGGGATTATCGGCTCCAAATGAGCAAGAACATAAAAAGCTTAAAGGGCAGCTAGCGAACGGATATCGATTGGCCTGTCAGATTGCAATACTCTAGCTTAACTTGTGTGTTTCAAAAAGTGGCGGAAAAAAATAAAGGCGTGAACCATTCAAATTGGTTTACGCCTTTATTTTATCTCGGTAACATTTTCCCGTTTCTTAACCCACTTAATAATAGCAGAAATGACTTCTTCAAGTTCCTTACCAGCCGCTGTTAGTTCATATTCAACTTTCTTGGGAGAGGCGGTATCTATTTTCTTTATAATTAAGCCTTC
This sequence comes from Neobacillus sp. Marseille-Q6967, assembly GCF_946151075.1. Lineage (GTDB taxonomy): Bacteria > Bacillota > Bacilli > Bacillales > Cytobacillaceae > Neobacillus. The sequence continues at coordinate 2,094,945 of NZ_CAMGZB010000001.1, forward strand.
CTGTTCTAAATCCCGAAGCCTTTCTGTCAACAGTCTGTCAGAGATACCAGGGATTGAAGCAACAATTTCATGAAATCGTTTAGGGCCATCTAATAACGTATGAATGATGACACCCATCCAGCGTTTCCCGATAAATTCAATTGCACTATGATAATTTGTACATAAATGCTGAAATTCCTTCTCTTCACATTCCTTCATATTCACACCAACCTCTTTTTGACTATTACCATTTTACCATAAAACTTATAGCTTGACGAAGTTACTTACTAATAGTAAGCTATGAGATGTACTTACTAAAAGTAAGTAAACTTTTCAAAAAGGAGAATTCATATGACTGCTGTTTTAACAAAAACCTTAACAGATGTGATTAAAGAACGTCGTTCCGTCAGAAAATATAATCCAAACTTTAAAATATCAAAAGAAGAAATCAATGAGATGCTAAGCCTGGCAACACTTGCACCATCTTCAAGCAACCTTCAGCCATGGCGTTTTATGGTCATCCAAGATGAAGATACAAAGAAGGAATTAAGAGCGATCGCAAACAATCAAGAACAAGTAGAAACATCATCTGCTGTTATTGCAGTTCTAGGCGATAAAGAAATGTATAAGAGTGTGGAAAAAGTGTACCGCAGCGCACATGAAGCAGGGTTTATAAATGAAGAGAATATGAATCGTATGATTGAAGGTACGAACAAACTGTATCCAGCTGCGCCAGAGGAAGCTAGAAAAAATATTGCGGTGTTTGATGCAGGCCTTGTATCGATGCAATTAATGCTTATTGCAAAAGACCGTGGCTATGACACTGTACCAATGGGCGGCTTCAACAAAGAACAATTTGCAGAAAGATTTAATGTGGATGACCGTTACTTCCCAATCGTACTAATCGCACTTGGAAAAGCAGATACACCTGCCCACAATACAACACGTTTACCATTAGAAGATGTAGTAATCGAGCATATATAAAAAAATGAACTCCAGTGGGGCTGGAGTTCATTTTTTTAGGCAAATAAACGATTGTTAATAGAAACAACTTTCTCTTCCACTGGGAAAGGAAGGGAAATGTTGTGATTCTTCAATTCTTTTAAACTAACATCCTGAACAAGTCTCAATGCTTCCTTCTTAAAAGTTTGCGTAACAAATCCAGAATTCACTTCACAAAGCTTTTGAAGGTATTGCAGCGTATCGCGCACCATGATTTGTTTAATAAAGGTGTTGTTTAACTGGCAAATTAACTTATGTTCTAACCCTTTAATCACTGCTATTTGATCAACATGGGCAATAATATTTTGGCCCTCTTCATCGATAAAACCAACTGATACATACTGCCCTTTCGAGATATCAACATTAGTAAACACTGGGTTCTGATAGGTTTCACCGGAAGAAAGACGAATCGAATCCGCTTCTGCAGCACCACCGATTTTTCGTTGGTTCGTAATTACGGTATGAATATCCTTTAACCCAAAAAGCATGTTAAACATGTTGATAATCCCCCTCACATTGATGACTATACTATTATTTTAAAGAGAATGAGAATCATTGTCAATGAAATATTGGAGATAATTTTGTCGGATTATTGAAAGTTATATTAAGAAGGATTTATTTATATTAGAAGATTGGTAATCCTTTGTCCTTTATTAGGAACAAAATACTTGAAAAGTATTTACAATTTAGGAGGATAGAACTATTATTAATCTAAGGATTGTTCATTATATAGAACGACAAGATAACTTAGATAAAAAACAACTTTTCCAGCTTTATTTTCTAAGAAATTTTATTGCAAAGTAGGGGAGTAAATGGACTATATTTTTGATATTTGGCCGCAATTCATTTTTATCCTTTGCCTCATCCTCCCAATTTTCCACATGTTCAATGCACTACTCGTCTTATTGAAGAAACCTTATTACATAAAAAGTGACAGGAAATTATTGCCGGAGAAACCGATAAGTATCCTCGTTCCATGCTATAACGAGGAATCGATTATAAAGACAACCATTTTAGGAATAGAAAAGTTAAACTATAAAAATTATGAGTTTATCTTAATTAATGATGGATCTACAGATTATACATTCGAATCAATGGCCGAAATGCTTGATTTAGAGATTCAAAGGGTAAGTCCAAATAATTATAAGTTAGATTTTTCTCCTATCAAAGGGATTTATAGATCGAAAATTAACCCAAGGATAATTGTCATTGATAAATTCAATGGCGGAAAAGCCGACTCTCTAAATGCTGGAATCACTTATGCATCTCATGATTTAGTGATTACCTTAGATGCGGATAGTATTTTAGATGAGCAGGCTCTTTCTACGATAAACAAGGCCTTTGATGATCCTAATTTAATCGCTGCAGGGGGAACAGTACATGTTTTACAGGGGAGAAGGCTGAAAAATGGAGCTTTAAAACCAACTTTTAAGGTCAAACCAATCGTAAAATTACAGATTGCCGAATATTTACGCGGATTCTTTATTTATAAAGCTTCACTAGCCAAGGCTGATGCTCTTGCCATCATCTCAGGTGCTTTTGGTATTTTTAATAAAGATGTTTTGATCAAAGTCGGAGGTTATCGAAAAACAGTTGGAGAAGATATTGATATTACTTTGAAAATTCAACATTATAAAAATAGCCGGACTGGCTTAAAAATTTCTTATATTCCGGAAGCCATCTGTTATACCGAGGTGCCTGAAACATGGAAGGGACTGTATCATCAACGTATTCGCTGGCAGAAGGCCTTTATGGATTGTACAGTGCTCTATCTAAAAGAATTTGTATCATCCATTCTTAAAAGCCCTTTATCCTTCTTCTTTTTGGTTGATGGCTTATTTGTTGGAATCTTTTGCTCGTTCCTAACGGTCTTTGGACTTTTGGCTATATTATTTTTTTCAGGTACTCCTGAATTAATCATTCCTTACGCTGTAATTACAGGTTCGTCAAACTTACTGTATAATTTTGTCTCTATTATTATTTCTTATTATTATAAAAATAGTTTTTCCATAAAAGAGTTACCTACAATTTTCATTGTCATTACTTTAGATATCATTTTCTTTAGGTTTTTTACCCTGTTTTGTACGTTATTAGGGTCAGTTCAATATTTTATTAACAAAGAAGGATGGAATAAAGTCGCTAGAACAGGCAGGAAATATCATATTGAACAGGAAGGGAAATTTTTTTAGGGAAAGACGTTCTATATATTGAACGTTTTTTTCTTTATAGTAATTTTTGCTGTTGTGTTTTGTTAAAACTTATTACTAGTGCCTATACTGTGGGAAATAACCACATGTGTAATAGGGAAAGCGAAGAGAGGAAGGTTAAGCAAATTAATACAGAAAGTCCTGTTCTTAATGCTTTGAGTCTTATTCCTGAAAATAAGAATGAAGCACATAAGCTGAACCATACAATGGTTGTAAATATGATCATACCATTAAGAAAGTAATAAGGAATGATTCCCCAATAAGACATAATACCTAATATACAACTTAAAAGTAGGGGGAAATACAAATCCCTGCCTCTTTGTATTACAGTCTCACTCTTTTGCTTTAACAATTTATTTGATAATACAGGATATAAAAAGTAAGGTAGGACAAGTCCAAATAATATCCCTGTAACCAATCTACGTAAATTATTTGATTCGAAAAGATGCAAATAAGATCCTAACCCATCGATTATTAATGGCAGTATAAATAATAGAAGAAAGAAGCTCATTCTTATAGAAGGAATAGTAATACTCTTTTTCCTTTTAGACATAATTAAATAAGAAAGAGTTGAAAATATCCCTACATATATGCCAGTATCCCGTGCACAAACCGATAATGTTTCTCCGGAAATAGTCAGCGATCGTTCTTCAATCTGGTGGCAAATCGCCCGGCCGAAGAAGTGCAAAAATTCATCAAGCATTCTTATCACTCCTATTTTAAGAACCCAATTCGCGAAAGAATTGGGTTCAAAAAGTTAATATGTCATAAAGGCCGGGGCAATTGAGAGGGCTGACAGGGCGAACCAGCAAATACAGCTGAGGACAATTGAAACGATCCCGACGATTAAGCAGTTTTTCCCAATTAACTTTTTACCAGGGTCTGAATCATTCATCCACACAATTCCTAAAATAATCCCGACTACCGGAATGATGAATGATAAAATGTATAAAAGGACTCTTTGACCACTCGACACATGTATCCCCTCCGTGTCCATTCTAAGTTGTATTCCCCATAAATACACACTCTTTCAATACATATGAACTAGGAATCGGGAATTTGCCTGTCCCTTTGAATTAAGAAGGTGAAAGGTTATAAATATCTAGTGAAAAAAAGTTATAGGATTGTTCACATATTAAAGTAACAATTAACAATAATTTGATATAATAAACTTATTAACTAAGGACATAGAAAAATGGGGTTTGGTATATAAAGATGATGAATAAATTACTTCAAAGCAGCAGCATTAAACGAATTTTAATTTTTGTTCTGATAGCGGGGATTATTTATGCCGTTAGTGACATGATTAATTTAATCCTCTTTACGTTTATATTTACTTTTTTGATGGATCGGTTAGTAAGTTTCTTATCCTTGAAGGTTTCGTTAAATAGAAGACTTTTAGTTATTATTTCCTATAGCAGTATTGTTGGATTGCTTTCATATGCGATTGTGAAGTATTTACCAATGATTATTTATGAAATCAAGCAATTGGTATTACAATTAACTGCTTTCTATACTGCTAAGCATGACAATATTATTTTAAATTATATTGTTGGCCAGCTTGAGGAAATAAATATTTCGAGCTATTTTGAAAAAGGTTTTACCTTTTTAATTAACTATTTTACGGATATTAGTACTTTTACTCTTCAAATTCTTTTAGCGCTTTTATTGAGTTTGTTCTTCTTGTTAGAGAAACCAAGGTTAATTGAATTTACGAAAAAGTTCAAAACAAGTAAAGTAGCCTCCATTTATGCTGAAATTGAATTCTTTGCTGAAAAGTTTGTCAGAACGTTCGGGAAAGTTATTGAGGCACAGATTATCATCGCCATTGTAAACTGTATCTTAACGACGATTTCACTATGGCTGATGGGATTCCCGCAATTGGTCGGTTTGTCGATTATGATCCTTTTCTTAGGACTAATTCCTGTCGCCGGTGTGATTATCTCACTTATTCCGTTGGTTGTGATCGCCTATAGTATTGGCGGAATCATTAAAGTTCTTTATGTCTTTATCGCGATTATGATTATCCACGCGATTGAAGCATACATCTTAAATCCAAAATTAATGTCATCTAAGACGAATTTACCTGTTTTCTATACCTTTATTGTATTGATCTTCTCGGAGCACTTCTTTGGAGTCTGGGGGCTAATTGTAGGGATACCGGTATTTGTCTTCCTCTTAGATGTCTTAGAAGTAACTGAAACGAAAAAAGCATAGTCTGAAAAAAATGACTCATCCTATTAGGGATGGGTTTTGTTTTTTCTAATGGCTAATATGGTATGCTAGTTTTATAAAATGTTTGAGGGGGAAATTTCAATGAGCGAATGCAAATTGGATCATACGCATGAGGACGTAAAAAATAAATTTGAGTCACAGGCAGAATTTTTACCAGAGGACATGAAACCATTATTCGAGCAGTTTTTTTCCGAAGAGCATACGCAGGACTTATTAAATGAAGTATTTCATCTTTTGAAAAAATATGACTTAGCATCAGAAGAAGAAAAAAGCGCAAGAAATAACCGTTTATACATGGTATTCAAAAACGTCGATTAAAAGTGGGGCTGGCTTACCTATGAGCCAGCCATTTTTTAATGGATTGTACACGAAATCGGGCTGAAAACGGCCATCCTTTACGGTAATGGTTTTTGTTTATTCGGATCCTAATCCCTTAAACATACGCATGATTTCCTGAACAGTCATATTCGATTTCTTCTCACCAACAGTATTACCTTTGTTACGATTATTTTAGCATCCTAAGGCGATTTTTTCCTATTTAGGAAATTTTCGATATAGCGTCCATAAACAAATGAAATAAGCGTTTATTGAAAATATTAAAGAGTAAATCAAATGGAAGAAGGGATATGATGGGGGAATTATTTTTGTTATTAAAAAAAGGAAATAAATCAGCGCTGATTGCTACGATTGTGAATACTATTATTGCAATTGCCAAAGGTGTGGCATATACCTTTACAGGAAATGTAGCGATGTTTGCTGAAACAATGCACAGCCTTGGTGATGCTGCCAACCAATTTTTTGTTTTTATCGGTTCCGCCTTAAGTAAAAAGTCACCGACAGAAAGGTTTCCCAACGGATTTGGCCGCTTGGTTAATTTAGTGCTGCTGGGGGCTGTATTAATCGTCGGAATTATGGCTTTTGAAACGATCCGTGAAGGATATCATCATATTCTTCACCCTGTTGAATCTGGTGGGTTTCTGATTAATGTAAGTGTTCTTGCCTTTGCACTTATTCTTGAGATTTACGTTCTCTATAAAGCAATGAAAGAAGTGCTGCATGAAGTTGGGGTAGAAGCGGCAGGGCCGGGTATTTTTATTAAAAGTTTCGCCTATCTCGGAAGGGCTAAACCTGCCACAAAATTGGTTTTTTTAGAAGATTTGGTAGCTACAAGCGGAGGTTTGCTGGCCATTATTGCGGTTGTTATTTCTTACTTCACTGGCATCCTTTGGATCGAAGGGGCCGCATCGATTCTAATTGGACTGATGATGTTCTTTGTTGTCGGACGGGTATTTTTGGATAATGCAGCCGGAGTCATTGGCCGGGCTGATGAAGAAATGGAAGAGAAAATTGGCCAATTAGTTATGATGGATCCTGATGTAAAGGATATTCAAGATCTTACGGTTATAAAAGAAGGGGAAGACTTGCATGTTGAATTGGAAATCGAAATTGATCCAAGGCTCACCATTGCAGCTGCTGATGATATCAAAGACCGTTTACAGGAAAAAATTATGGCAGAAAAAGGGGTTGTGGATGTAACCATCGAGTTTGATGAGGAAGACAATATTCGTTCGTGGACACCAGGAAAGGAACCAGAACCCGCTAAATAAGGCTCGCATCTCTATCATGCGAGCCTCTTTTATTACTCCCAAGGTTTATTTGTAGTAAAATAGCTTGCCAGTTCCTTACTGTTTTTTCTGTGTATTTTTCGATTTTCTGCTCGTTCTTTACCCGTTTCATGCAGCTTTTTTTCCTCCACCGTTTCGGGGATAATACCGGGAACTTTTGTGGGCTTGCCATTCTCATCTAAAGCAACAAACGTTAAAAAGGCAGTAGCCGCTATTTTTCGATTACCGGTAATTAAATTTTCAGCGATAATTTTTACAAAAACCTCCATCGATGAAGTGCCCGTCCAGGTGACAAATGATTCGAAACAAACGGAATCCTGCTGGGTAATTGGACTAAGGAAGTCCACGGAGTCAGTGGAGGCAGTTACACATTCTCTCCGGCAATGTCTTACTGCGGAAATTGAAGCAACCATGTCCACATCACTCATTAATTTTCCTCCAAACATCGTATTGTGATTGTTCACATCGTTGGGGAAGATACGGCTTGTTCTAACCACTCTTGATTCATTACAGGTTTTGGCTTCCATAAGGTCCTCCGTTTAAGTAAAAATTTACCTATACCATATCATTCTCCATCATCCTGTTCAATAATCATGATTTTCATTGTCGAATAACGGTCGGGATATGAGCGAAGGATAAGCAATTATGATACATTACTTATATGAAAATAGATTGGGGGTACTAGGATGCAAAGGGAAATAATGAAAGCACTAAATGTAAAGGCAGAGATAAATCCAATGGAGGAAATCCGCCTTCGTATTGATTTTTTAAAAAATTACTTATTAAAAACGAAAGCAAAGGGCTATGTACTTGGAATCAGCGGCGGGCAGGATTCAACACTTGCGGGGCGCTTGACCCAGCTTGCCGTGGAAGAACTTCGGTCAGAAGGAACGGAGGCGTTATTTATTGCCGTTCGACTTCCTTACGGTGTGCAGCAGGATGAGGACGATGCTCAGCGGTCATTGGCGTTTATTAAAGCTGACCAGGAATATAGCTTCAACATTAAGGAAGCGGTTGATGACGTCCAAAAAGAATATAATGCCACAACAAAAACAGAACCGTTAAGTGATTATCATAAAGGAAATGTGAAAGCCAGAATGAGAATGATTGCTCAATATGCCTTCGGAGGTATGGAAGGTCTGTTGGTAGTTGGAACCGATCATGCAGCAGAAGCAGTTACAGGCTTTTTCACCAAATATGGTGACGGCGGCGCAGACGTTCTACCTTTAACAGGCTTGACGAAGCGGCAGGGGAAAGCCTTGTTAAAAGAACTGGGTGCTGATGAACGACTATACTTAAAAGTGCCAACTGCAGATTTACTGGATCAAAAACCCGGTCAGGCAGACGAAACCGAGTTAGGCATTACATATGATGATATTGACGATTATTTAGAAGGAAAACCGGTCACAAGTGAAGTGGCAGCAAAACTTGAATATCGCTATATCATCACTGAACATAAGCGCAGACCGCCAACCAGCATGTTCGACACCTGGTGGAAATAAGAAAAGCGGAAAGCGCCCGTTTATCGGCGACTAGCATAAGGCGAGCCGGCAGGAAGGTTGTTTTGTAACCTTCATGACGGATTGACTTATGCCTCGAGCCGATGGCGCTTAAAGCTAGACAATAAGAAAAGCGGAAAGCGCCCGTTTATCGGCGACTAGCATAAGGCGAGCCGGCAGGAAGGTTGTTTTGTAACCTTCATGACGGATTGACTTATGCCTCGAGCCGATGGCGCTTGAAGCTAGACAATAAGAAAAGCGGAAAGCGCCCGTTTATCGGCGACTAGCATAAGGCGAGCCGGCAGGAAGGTTGTTTTGTAACCTTCATGACGGATTGACTTATGCCTCGAGCCGATGGCGCTTGAAGCTAGACAATAAGAAAAGCGGAAAGCGGAAGGCTGAACAAAAAGGCCTTCCGCTATGTCGCCATCCATATGATATTAGAAGTAATTTGTATCGCGATTTCAGCAGTTATTTTTTTGTATAGCGTAAAAAATTTTACCGTAACAAGATCCAGCAGGATGCTCCTGCTATCATTCACCTTTTTAATCGTAGGCCTTACGGATCTTCTCCACACCTTGTCCTTTAAAGGAATGCCCTTCTTTATAACCGAAAGCTCAGTCCAAAAAGCTACTTGGTTTTGGATTGCAGCCAGAGGGCTTCAAGCTGTGCTTATGCTTTGTCTTTTATTACTGCCGGATCGAAAAATTAAGCGCGGGATAGGTACAATCAGCTTACTAGTAGGATTCTTCCTAACCATAATGCTGAGTTCTTTTATCATCTTACAAGAGAGCAATCTGCCTCTGCTCGTAGTGGAAGGGGAAGGAACAACGCTTATAAAAAATGGAATCGAGTATGTTATTAGCGTATTCTTATTTATTTCGCTAGTCGTGTGTTTGTACCAGTACTATTTAAAAAAAGAGGAAGCAACCTTATACTTTGGACTCGCCATGGTATTTTCCCTCTTAACCGAATTAATTTTTACCATCTATACGAGTGTTTTTGATCTTGATAACTTCTTAGGCCACATTTATAAAGTATTTGGCTTTTGTCTCATCTTAAAAGCCTGCTATTTTGCAAAAGATCAACGGGAAGCGGATTCCATTGAAAAACATCCCTTTTCCAGCCATCCAGGAATGTTTTTTCAATTAAAAAAGAAAGCCAGTCAATTTATTTGTGTCAAGGTAGATGGTCAATTATTAGAGAAAATCGGTTACCATCAAGAAGAAATCATTGGCAGGCCGTTGTCAGAAGTATTTCCAATTATCGATGACCATTTCGATGATTATTGCCGATTATCCGAAAAACTCCAAGATTCCGTTACCTTTGGGATCCCCTATTTGGATAAATCATTATTATTTACCATTTGTCCGTCGGTTGACGAAAATGATCAGGATGTTATACTAGGAAATGTGCTGGACACTACGAAAGTCCATTTTGAAATGAATACATGATGAAAATAGTGTACACGTAGTAATGTAATGAGAGTTATATTACTATTTTTTTTGTTTTCATTTAGTTATACTAAGATAATTTTTCTATTGACGAAAAAGATATAGGCTTTTATTCTTAAAAAGTCTTATTAATAAATATTCATCCCAAGGGGGTTAATATAATGGGAACTTCAAATAAATTAGGATTTTGGGTATTAACGGCACTAGTCGTTGGAAATATGGTAGGTTCAGGGATTTTTATGCTTCCGCGTTCATTATCAGAAGCAGCAAGCCCGGCTGGGGTTTTGTTGGCGTGGCTATTAACAGGACTTGGAGTAATGATGATTGCCCTTGTTTTTGGTAATTTAGCAATCCGCAAGCCGAATTTAACAGGCGGCCCGCAAATTTATGCAAAAGAACTTTTTAAACCTGGTTCTAAAGCATCAATCTTATCTGGTTTTATGGCTTCATGGGGTTACTGGATCGGGAATTTAGCAGGAAATGTCGCGATTATCACTACATTTACCGGTTATTTATCTACTTTCTTCCCAATCTTAACTAGTGAGGCGAATTGGTTTACGGTTGGTGGATATACGTTAAAAGTTGGAAATGGATTAACATTTATTGTATGTTCTATTCTTTTATGGGGAACTCATTTCGTGATTTTACAAGGTTTAGAAAGTGCCGGTAAATTGAATTTTGCGGCTACAGCTGCAAAGGTTACTGGTTTCTTCCTATTCATTATTGTCGGTCTTTTTGCTTTTGAAAAAGCCAATATGCTTCCAATGATGGATACAAGAATGGGGGATTCTGGCCAAACCTTTGGATTAATGTCACAGGTAAATAATGCGGCATTAGTTACCCTTTGGGCCTTTTGTGGATTAGAATCTGCCGTAGTATTTGCTTCTCGTGCCCGCAGAAAAATTGATGTAAAACGTGCAACCATTGTTGGACTATTTATTGCACTTGGTATTTATATTGGCATCAGTACACTCGTTATGGGTATGCTGGATCAAAATATCCTTATTAACTCTGAAAAGCCTCTTATTGATGCGATCGAAACGGTATTAGGTCCTGTAGGTGGAAAAGTACTAGCTGCCATAGGGTTAGTCAGTCTTTTCGGTTCAACGATCGGCTGGGTGATGTTAAGTGCAGAAGTACCATATCAAGCAGCAAAGCAAGGATTGTTCCTTCCGGCTTTCTTAAAAGAAAATAAAAAAGGGCTGCCAACTTTCTCGTTGATTTTAACAAATGGTATTGCACAAATCTTTATTTTCTCAACTGTTTCAAAATCAATTTCTGGTGCGTTTGATTTTATTATTTTCATTGCGACTTTAGCTTATTTAGTTCCATATTTCATCGCTTCTGTTTATCAGTTTAAACTAGTAATAAAAGGTGAAACGTATGAGAGTGGAAAATCAAGAGTGTTAGATGGGGTCATTGCAGCAATTGCAACAGTTTACTCAGCCTGGGTAATTATCTCAGGTACATCTGATTTAAAGACATTCGTATTCGGAATTATCCTTTTATCTAGCGGTATTTTCTTCTACAAGTCAGTTATTAAGAATAAGCATGAAGAAACTAAAGAAGAATTGTTATCAGCATAATAAAAAAATCCCTAAAACACCTGTCAATCTTCTGGCAGGTGTTTTACATTTTATTGATTCTATTGGGCATGATAATTTTGTGTATATTATTCTTTTTTCTTTACAGAGTTGTGAAGAGTGTATTAAGATAGTGAAATCCGAGCGAATTAATAAGAATTTGGAGGTTTTAATGAAATGAAAAAATTAACAGTAATTTTTACTCTTTTATTAAGTTTCATGCTCATTATGGCAGGTTGCGGTAATGGAAATAACGATGCAAAAAAGAGTGAGGATAAGAAAGAAGAAAAAACAGCTCAAAAAGATGAGCAGGATTTATTAGCAAAAGTAAAGGATGAAGGAAAAATCCTCATTGGTACAGAAGGTACATATGCTCCTTTTACGTTTCACGATGAAAGTGGTAATTTAACTGGTTTTGATGTTGAAGTTGCCCAAGAAGTTGCAAAGCGTATTGGGGTAGAAGCAGAGTTTAAGGAAACACAATGGGATGCGATGTTTGCAGGACTTGATGCCAAACGTTTTGATATGATCGCAAATCAAGTGGGAATCCGTCCGGATCGTCAGGAGAAATATGATTTTTCAGATCCATATATTACTTCTGCAGCGGTGTTAATTACACACAAGGACAATAATGAAGTAAAAACTTTTGAAGATATTAAAGGGTTAAACTCAGCTCAATCCATGACTAGTAACTATGCAGATATAGCCAAAAAGTATGGTGCTAATCTTGTTGGGGTAGAAGGATTTACACAAGCGGTTGAACTTCTTGGTTCAAAGCGTGTAGACGTAACAATTAACGATCGTATTTCCTACCTGGATTATACAAAACAAAGACCGGATGCACCGATTAAAGTTGTAGCTACAAGTGATGATGCAAGTGTCAGCGGTTTTATGTTTAGAAAAAAGAGTGAGACTCTTGTTGAAGAAGTGAATAAGGCATTATCAGAAATGATTGAGGACGGCACATACACAAAAATCTCAGAGAAATGGTTTGGTGAAGATGTACTTAAATAGTATTTTTGCTGACCCGGAAAGAACAGCAAGACTGATTGATATAGCACAAAGTTCCTTTCTGCCCCTTCTGAAAGGGGCTATTTTTGTTACAATTCCATTGACCATCATTACGTTTATTGTTGGATTACTATTAGCCATTTTAACAGCATTGGCTCGAATTTCTCATGTAAAAGTACTTCAATACATTGCCAGGGTCTATGTTTCGGCGATTCGAGGAACCCCGTTATTAGTGCAATTATTTATCATTTTTTATGGACTTCCAACGGTTGGAATTATTATTGATTCCTATTTGGCAGCGGTCATTGGTTTTTCCTTGAGTGTCGGTGCATATGCTTCCGAAATAATTCGGGCTGCAATTCTGTCGACACCTAAAGGGCAGTGGGAAGCGGGTTATTCAATCGGTATGAGTTATACACAGGTGTTAAGAAGAATTATTCTTCCACAGGCAGCAAGAGTTTCCATTCCGCCATTATCTAATTCATTTATTAGTCTTGTAAAAGATACTTCCCTTGCATCACTAGTACTGGTAACCGAGATGTTTCGTAAAGCCCAGGAAATTGCTTCTAGTAACTATGAATTTTTATTGGTGTACTCAGAAGCCGCGCTGATTTATTGGGTCATCTGTTTCTTCCTTTCCATTGTGCAGCAAATGATGGAAAAGAAACTAGACCGGTACGTGTAATCGAAGGGAGGGTGTCACATGATTTCAATTAAAGGATTATATAAGCAATTTGGTAAACTTGAGGTATTAAAAGGAATCGATATTGAAGTGAAAAAGGGAAAAGTAGTCGTCGTCATTGGACCATCAGGTTCAGGGAAAACCACAATGCTCCGCTGTTTAAATGTATTGGAAACACCAACAAAAGGTATTATCAGCATCGAGGATCAAACACTTGATTTCTCCCGTTCTGTTACGAAAAAAAGCATTTCAACCTTTCGCAGGTTAACGGGAATGGTTTTTCAAAACTATAATTTGTTTCCTCATAAAACGGCTCTTGAAAACGTGATGGAGGGGCCGATTATTGTGAAAAATGAAAACAAGCAGGAAGCAAGGAAAAAGGCTCAAGTTTTATTGGAGAAGGTAGGCCTTGGCGATAAAATGGATTATTATCCCGCCCAGCTTTCAGGCGGACAGCAGCAGCGTGTCGGAATTGCTCGTGCCCTTGCGATGGAGCCGGAAGTGATGTTATTTGATGAACCAACTTCGGCCCTTGACCCAGAACTAGTTGGCGAGGTTTTAAAGGTAATGAAAGATCTCGCGAATGAAGGAATGACCATGATTGTTGTGACACATGAAATGCGCTTTGCCCGGGAAGCGGCAGACGAGGTCATTTTCATGGATCAAGGAGTTGTCGTCGAAAGAAACAAACCCGAAGAGATTTTCACAAACCCGAAAGAAGAACGAACAAGGAAATTTTTAAATATGATTCAATAACTGCCTTGGGCTTTTGCTCAAGGTTTTTTTGCTCAGGAGAAGGATGGTTTTAAGTGAAATTAATGATTTATTTAGTAAATTTTGTTAAAAATGTGAAACTTTTCAACTATATAATCGTATTAAAAGTACATACATAGAAAGGACTGATGCCTATGGAATTATTCAACCTGCCGTTAGAAACGCTCTATTTGTATGGATTAATTGGCTCAGGGTTATTGACTATTTTGTACGTGTTTTTTGCCGATGTCGTCCATTTTGATGGACCGGATTTCCTAAATCCAGTTCTTATCCTTTCATTCGTAACGATTTTTTCTGCAAGCAGTTATTTATTTGAAAAACTTTCCTCGATTCATTATCTAGTCACCATTGGTTTATCTGCAGTTTTGGCATTTATCCTTGTTACTTTATTAAATGTATTTATTCTCATCCCCTTGTCCTCGGCCGAAGAATCACTTGTCTATAAAGAATCTGATTTACGAGGAAGGATTGGAAAAGTGATTACAACTGTACCGGTTGATGGTTATGGGGAAGTCATCATTGAAAGCATTAGCGGCAGGGTAGCTAAACCAGCCACAAGCTTTGATCATGTCCTTATTGAAAATGGAACGAAAGTGCTTGTTGTTGATGTAAAAGATGGAGTCCTCCAAGTGACAGCCCATCAAGATATAGAAAGCCTATTTTAGGGGAGGTAATGTTTATGGAATTCGGTTTCTTAGTTGTTATTGGAATTGCAGCGTTTATTTTAATTGCCTTAATCGGTGTTTTTATCACCAAGTACCGGACAGCAGGCCCGGATGAGGCGTTAATTGTCACCGGTAGCTTTTTAGGTAATGGAAATGTTCATGTAGATGAATCAGGTAATAAAATTAAAATTATCCGCGGTGGCGGAAGCTTTATTTTACCAGTGTTCCAGCAGGCAAAGCCATTAAGCTTACTTTCTAGCAAACTAGAGGTAACAACTCCTGAAGTATATACGGAGCAAGGTGTTCCAGTAATGGCTGATGGCGTAGCGATTATTAAAATCGGCGGAAGCATCAGTGAAATTGCGACAGCAGCCGAACAATTCCTTGGTAAAGCAAAGGATGACCGTGAAAATGAAGCGAAGGAAGTTCTCGAAGGTCACCTTCGTTCTATCCTTGGGTCGATGACTGTTGAAGAAATTTATAAAAATCGTGATAAATTTTCCCAGGAAGTTCAACGAGTTGCCTCACAGGATCTCGCGAAAATGGGCTTAGTTATCGTTTCGTTTACGATTAAAGATGTTCGTGATAAAAATGGCTACCTTGATTCCTTAGGTAAACCGCGTATTGCTCAAGTAAAACGGGATGCAGATATTGCAACAGCTGAAGCAGATAAGGAAACTAGAATTAAAAAAGCCGAAGCAGCTAAGGAAGCGAAGCGTTCCGAATTAGAGCGTGCAACCGAAATCGCTGAGGCTGAAAAAATCAATCAGCTTAAAATAGCTGAGTTCCGCCGGGAACAGGATATTGCCAAAGCCCGGGCTGACATGGCATACGATTTGGAAAGTGCTAGAGCAAAGCAGGATGTAACTGAACAGGAAATGCAAATTAAGATTATTGAAAGACAAAAGCAAATTGAATTGGAAGAAAAAGAGATCCTTCGCCGCGAACGTCAATATGACTCCGAGGTTAAGAAAAAAGCAGATGCAGACCGTTACTCTGTTGAGCAGGCAGCGGCTGCGGATAAAGCGAAACAAATTGCCGAAGCGGAAGCCAATAAATACCGGATTGAAGCAATGGCTAAAGCGGAAGCAGAACGAGTTCGGTTGGATGGTTTGTCCAAAGCGGAAGCGCAAAAAGCACAGGGTACAGCAGAGGCCGAGATTATCCGCTTGAAAGGTCTGGCAGAAGCCGAAGCGAAGGAAAAAATCGCCGAAGCCTTCGAACAGTTTGGCCAGGCGGCTATTTTAGATATGATTATTAAAATGCTTCCGGAATATGCGAAGCAAGTGGCAAGTCCATTATCTAACATTGAAAAAATTACAGTAGTTGATACAGGCAGTTCAGGTGAAAACGGCGGCGCTAACAAAATTACCGGCTATGCCACCAATCTCATGGCAAGCCTTCAAGAAACCTTAAAAGCCTCCAGCGGCATCGATGTTAAAGAACTTATTGAAAACTACTCTGGTAAAGGGAATGTTAGGCGCAGCATCGAGGAACTGACAGATAGCATCAAGAAAACAGAAGACTAATTTGACCGAAAAATCCTTATCATTTTTGACTGATAAGGATTTTTCTATTAAAAAGGCAAAAAAATAGAGGCGCCCCACCTTGGGACACCTTATATAAAAAAGAGAGATAGAAATTAGGGAGAGTAGGATTGGTTAAAACCACTCTAGTCAAGAGTTATTGACTCTTTCAAAAACATCTTAAAGGCAAAAATTGTAGATGTTATGAAGAAGTTGTGGTGAATTTGTGAAGTTACAAAAATCAAAGACTCGAGGTGATATAGTAGAGATATGGGGAGTGGTGCCAATGAAGATATTAATAGTGGACGATGAACGTAGAATTATAGAAGTTCTCGAAGCTTACCTTGAAAGAGAAGGCTATGAAATTCATAGTGCAGACAATGGGATTGATGCCTTGAAAAAGGCTAAAAACATACAGCCAGACTTAGTAATCCTAGACTTGATGCTTCCGGATATTTCCGGCGAAGAGGTTTGCCGTTTAGTCCGGAAAGAATCGGATGTTCCAATCCTTATGCTGACAGCGAAATCGGCCGAAGACGACCGAATCAATGGGATTGTCCTTGGAGCCGATGACTATTTAACAAAACCATTCAGCCCGCGAGAAGTAGTAGTCCGCGTGCAAGCGATCCTGAGACGGGTAAATAAAACGGAAAAAGTAGAACGAATTGAATTTAATCATAAACAATTGGTAATTGATTTATCGAAAAAAGAAGTTACCGTTAAAGGCCAGGATGTCACCTTGACACCAATTGAATATAAACTACTTACCAATATGGCATTAAATCCAGGGAGAGTATACAGCCGTATGGATTTACTTGAAAAAATTACAGATGAAGGTATGTATTACGAAGGCTATGAACGAAGTGTAGATACCCATATTAAAAACCTCCGGAAAAAAATCGAGCTGGATTCAAGACAGCCAACATTTATCCTTACTGTTTTTGGAATGGGCTATAAATTCGGAGGGGTACTAGATGCTGCAAACGCTCCGGTCTAAAATTCTCTTTTATTTACTTCTCATTTCAATGATCGGGATCTTATTTGTTAGTTTTTTTATGCAATGGGGATTTGAAGAGAGCTTCAAAAATTATATAGACCGGAATCGTGAAAAGAAAATAGATCGAATTATCACCGAAATTGAAAAGGATTATACGAAAAATGGCCATTTTACGAGTGATCCGGTATATGGGTTACTCCATGAGCATGCGATGACCGATCAGCTTTATTTTCAATTGTATGATCGCTTTGGACAATTACAGATGGACAGCTCGAATATTAGAGGAATGTTAAATAGCTTAGGTCTGACCAATCCGGAACCAATCGGGGAAGAATGGCATTCATCGTCCTACACCCTTAGAGTAGATAATCAAATTATTGGCAGGCTGATTGCTATCTACCCGGTTGGGTTAATAGATGATGAATACACATTTATTCAAACTATCCAGCTATACATTTATGCGGCTGTCTGTTTAACCATTGTTTTATCCATTATTTTTAGTATGTTATTTTCAAAAAAATTAACCTCAAGCCTTAATAAAGTTTCGTTTGCAGCCAACGAACTGCAGCAGCATAATCTTAGTATCCGAATACCATTATCAGGTTTGCCGACAGAAGTGAAGCATCTCGCTATATCCTTTAATAATTTAGCAGAATCTCTAGCAAAAGGGGAGATGCTGCGGAAGCAGTTTACCGGGGATTTAGCCCACGAACTAAGGACACCGCTTGCCACGTTGCGCAGTCAGATTGAAGCCTATCAGGAGGGAATTTGGGAGCCAACCCCGCAGAGACTACAGTCTAGCCATGAGGAACTAATGCGGTTAGTACGACTCGTCAATGAACTAGAAAAACTACTTGCAGCCGAAAATCCGCAAATTCGCCTAGAAAAAACAGAGGTGGACGCAGGAAGTGTTCTTGCGGAACTATGGGAAATGTTTCAGCCCATTTTTACACAAAAGGGTGTTAAGCTTCATATTGAAGAACCCAAGGAGGAACTTTATTTTCCAGCAGACAAGGATCGTCTGATGCAAATCTTATCAAATGTGATAAATAATGCCCTGAAGTACACCCAAGAAGGGAAAAATGTTACCATTTTGGTTACAACGGAAAAAGACGGCTTTATTGGATTTAAAGTGGAGGACGAAGGATCCGGGATGGCAGAGGAGGATATTCCTCATATTTTTGAACGATTTTACCGGGGGGATAAATCCCGTGATCGGAAAACAGGCGGTGCGGGAATTGGACTTTCCATCGTAAAAGCTTTGATGGAAGCACATAAAGGAATGATAAAGGTGAAAAGCAAGCTGAATAAAGGAACGAGCATCATTCTCTGGTTCCCGGAGGAAGATGATTGAAAAAGTGCCGCGGCTTATCCAAGTCTGCGGCACTTCATTGTTATTATCCTATTAAATCTCTAATATGATAGACTTTACCGCTTTCCGCATTTCCCCTTAAAACCAACTCTACTAATGCTCCGGCGACAATATCTGCTGATAACAGTTTGTTTTGTTCCTTGTATTCTTTAAACTGATCAAGGTCTTTAAACTCATCTTTTGAGGAAGAGCGAATCGTTCCTTGCATTTCGGTATCCATGACTCCCGGACTAAACGCAATAATTTTATGATCCGAGCCGCCGGACACCTGTTCTAGTGCTGCGGTTTCGGTGAACATATTCAGTCCAGCCTTCGAGCTGCAATACACACTCCAGCCTTCAATCGGACGGGTAGCAGCCCCTGAAGTAACGTTTACAACATATACTTTTGTGGCAGTCTGCCGAAATTTACTTAAAAAAATATTCGTAATAATCATCGGAGCAATCAGATTTACCTGGATATTGCGAATGATTGGCGTTGGGTCAAGATTTCCGACGGTATGTATAGGTTCAATCACTCCTGCATTATTAAATAAATAGACATCTACAGGATTTCTTTTGAAAATTTTATGGGCAATTTCCCAAAATACTTCCTGAACCTCTTTTTCTAATGAAAGGTTGCAGGAATAATGTTGATAAAAAGTTCCTGTATCGACTGCTAGTTTTTTTAATTCCTCATTTTCAGTCCGGGATACTGAAATCACAGACAGCTGCTCCTGAATGAGACACTTGGCAATTCCTTCGCCTAAACCACGTGATGCCCCGGTAATGATTGCGTATTTCATGTTCCACCCTGCTTTCTAGGAATCTGTTGATTACCTCTCTATTTTATTCTTCCATATTCCGTTAATCAAATTTAAAAGCAGCCCCATACAAGGAGCTGCTAGCTAGTTTGAGAAAAGAATTTTTTCCATTCATTAAGGAATGGGGAGGTGGCAGGATTGGGATGCTCCAGGACCCTCTGGGTAGGTCCATATTGTTTCACTTCTCCATTTACTATGACCGCAAGTTTATTCGTTAAATAATTAATTTCCATCAGATCATGACTCACGAACACCGTTGTGGTTCCGGAAGGTTCGATAATTTGCTTAAAGTCATCCATTAATTTTATTTTGGTTGGAAAATCGAGAGCGGAAAAAGGTTCATCAAGGAATAAAATTTCTGGCTCGACAATCATTGCTCTTGCAAGATTGACCCGCTGTGCCTCACCGCCAGATAGATAGTGGGCATTTTTTTTCGAAAGATGACTGATTTGAAACTGTTCCATCCATAACTGCACTTTTTCTTTTATTACTCTTTTTGGCTCTTTCCGTAATTTTAGACCGATGGCGATATTTTGAAAAACTGTACCTTCTAAAAGCAGTGATTGCTGAAGCGCCACTGAGAATTTCCTCCTTAGGTCAAGTGAGGGAATTCCATTTGGAATAACTTGTCCACGGTATAGTATCTCACCACTGCTTTGGTTATCCAATAAGGCGATTACTTTAAGCAGCGTGCTTTTACCTGCACCATTTGGTCCCATGATCCCAAGGAAATCACCTTCTTGGATGTGAAAATGAGGAATGGTCAGGATGTTCCGGTCTTTTGCCTTATAGGTAATGTTTTTAAGTTCAATTAAAGCTTTCATGAAAAACCTTTCCTTTGCTGTAACATGGTCATTGCCGCTGTAATGAGCAGGGCCACGGTTAATAACACAAAACTTATCGCCAATGCGACATCAAAGTTCCCTTTTGACACTTCCATCACAATCGAGGTTGTAAGAATACGAGTGTCCCCCTGAATGTTTCCGCCCACCATCATCGCGGCCCCGACTTCCGCAATGACCCGGCCGAAACCTGCCATGATGGCAGCCATGATAGCGATTCTCGTTTGTTTTAATAAAATCAGCCAGGTTTGCCACTTTGTTGCTCCGAGTGCCTTTATTTGTAAAAGCATCTTATCATTTATCTGCTGAAAGGCGGAGCTGGTCAGTCCAGTTATAATGGGCAGCGATACCAAAACTTGAGCCATCACAATTGCTGCTGGGGAATAGAGCAATTGCAGATGTCCCAAAGGACCTGAACGCCATAGGAGCATCGTAATCCAGAGACCCGCTACAACCGGAGGTAAACCCATGCCGATATTAATAAATACTAAAATGATTTTTCTGCCTCTAAATCTTTTTAATCCAAGCAGCATTCCAAGTGGCAATCCAATAAGGGAACTAATGAAAATGGCCAAAATGCATACTCTTAAAGTCAGCCATGTTATTTCAAAGATCTCTCTATCACCGGAAGCAATCATTTCAATTGCTTTCCTGAATCCATCGATGATTAGTTCCATCTTGTCTGCCGCCTTTCTATTTAAATAAAATTCTATTCAGTGTATTTAATGAATAAGGACTGACCATATTCTTCTTTACCAAAGTTTTCAATCACATCTTGCGTTTCCGGAGCAACCATGAATTCTACAAACTTTTCAGCATCCTTGCTGTTGACCATATCATGCTTTTCAGGGTTCACCTGCATAACGTGGTAAATATTCATTAAGTCTTTAGAGCCTTCTACAACAATTTGTAAGTTTGTTAAATTTTTCTCTTGAGCAAGCCAGGTAGCACGGTCTGTTAAGATATAGCCGCCCTTTTCATTGGCAATCTGTAAAGAAGCACCCATACCTTGTCCAGTAGAGATGTAAGAATCACCAGATGGTGTAATATTCACTAAAGTCCATATGCCTAATTCTTTTTTGTGCGTTCCAGAATCATCCCCGCGTGTAACAAAAGTAGAGTTTGCCACAGAAATTGTTTTAAATGCTGCTTGGATATCATCACCGCTGACACCAGCCAGATTATCTTTGGGCCCTACTAAAATAAAGTCATTATACATGACACGCTTACGGTTTACTGCATCGCCGCTGGCTACAATCTCTTCTTCTGACTTAGGAGCATGAACTAAAAGGACATCTGCTTCACCTGTAACGCCCATTTCTAACGCCTGCCCTGTACCAACGGCAATCGTTTTAACTTTTACGTTATTTTCTTTTTCAAAAATTGGCAGAATCTCATCCAATAAACCACTGTCCTGTGTACTGGTTGTAGTTGCTAGAATTAGTTCTGATGGTTCTGCTTTGTTTTCCTTTGCACCCGCCTGTTCTGAATCTATGTTGCCGCAGGCTGATAGGATAAGAAGCGATAACATCAAAAATGTAGATAAAAAACGATTCTTTAACATGAAGTTTCCTCCGTTATACTAGTTTGATAGATAATGGTTCCTAATTCATGAATGTCATATCCCTCTAAATCTGTTAAACCGTTTTTGAATCTTGGAGATTGAAGGTAGTGAATTAAATCAGTGAGACTTTGTTTATTTTCCTTTGAAAAGCGAAAGACCAGGTCAAACTGTTCTTTTGCTACAGGGATAAAATCAAGCCCCAAATGACTTGCAGCAGATTGAATGCCAAAGGCAACATCTGCGATACCTCTACTTATATAAGAAGCAGTGGACAGGTGGTTCCATTCCTCATTGGAGTAACCATTAATCATAGCGGGGTCAATCCCATGTTTCGATAGCATCGAATCTAAAAGAAATCTAGTTCCTGCACCCTTTTGCCGGTTCACAAATTGGATATCTTTTCTGGCAAGGTCATGAAAATCTGTGATCCCCTTTGGATTCCCCTTTGCAACAATAAATCCCTGCTCACGAGAGGCTAAACGTAAGACGGAAATAGATTCATATACAAATAGTTGATGAATAAAAGGGAGGTTATATTGCTGTGATGCAGGGTCTAGTAAATGAATAGCCGCAATATCAGATTGCCCGCGGTAAAGCATCATGAGCCCTTCCAGGCTGCCTATGTAAGTTGGCTGAATATGAAGTTGCAAATCTTTGGCTGATTGTTTGACGAAATGTTCTACAAGAAAGTCATGGCTTCCTGAAAGACGAACGGGTAAGAGTGTGTGGGATTCTGGTTTAGTGGCCTGATTTTTTTTCGCGGGTGCCTTTGTGCTCTCTTTATATCTTTCAATTTCAGCATGATCAATTCTCATTTTGTTTCCAATTTTAAATGCCTGAAGTTCGCCTCTCTTAATGAGTTCGTATACCGTATGTTTTGAGATTTGAAATAGCTGTGCTACTTCATCCGGCGTGTAAGCCTTTCCATTCATCCGTATGGCCTCCTTCCTTTTCCAGTTTACTATAGATAAATTATACATGGTTGACTGTGATTTTTGTTAAGTTTTGTAAAGTTTTATTTAGTTTTGTTAGGTTTCGTTAAGTTCCGTCTGAAAATAGAGGGCTAGTTCACAATGTTTTCACAAACTTCACGTATTGTTCATCAGTGAGCAAAGAAGTTTGTTGTAAGATATGGATAGACGAAAAATTTTTCTAAGAGGGATGGGATCAAATGGCTAAACTCCTGTATATTACAGTTAACCCTAAAAATGATATGAAACTTTCAAAAGGGATGCAGATTGGTGAAGTCTTTCTAGAAGAATTCAAAAAACATCAGCCCGACATAGAAATTGAAAATATGCATTTATATGATTTGGATATCCCGGTAATCGATATGGACTTGCTTTATGCTCGGGCAAAATTATCCTTTATGGGTAAAACCTTCGATGAGCTTTCAGAAGGAGAGCAAAAGCAAATTACCAACATGCATGCATTGGCAGACCGCTTTATCGACGCCGATTATTATGTGTTTGTAACGCCATTATGGAATCTTGGTTCACCAGCTATTTTAAAAGCTTTCTTAGATAATCTGTTTATTGTCAATAAAACCTTTGCCAATACCCCTGAAGGACCAAAGGGGCTTTTAACCAACCGTAAGGCGATTCATATTCAAACTCGCGGCGGGATCTATTCAACCGGACCCATGGCAGAATTCGAATTTGGGGATCGTTTCTTAAGAAAAGCACTTGGCTTCTTAGGGCTTGAATTAATGGATACCGTGGTGGCAGAAGGCATGGACCACTTCCCAAAACAAATTCCAGAAATCATGGAAAAAGCAAAACAAGACGCGGTTTTCGCCGCAAGAGAAATGGCAAAAAATCCAGTTACGGTATAGTAAAAAAGAAATGCGGCTCCCAATTCGGGAGTCGTTTTTTATTTATGTAACCAAAAGGGATGGGGAGGAAATGGTGATATGAAGGGTTAAGTGACCAAAAGCGGTGGTTAAAAAACAAGAATGGTCACATGAAGGGTTTATGTGACCAAAAGGCCAAGTGGAAAAATCAAGAATGGTCACATGAAGGGTTTATGTGACCAAAAGGCCAAGTGGAAAAATCAAGAATGGTCACATGAAGGGTTTATGTGACCAAAAGGTCAAGTGGAAAAATCAAGAATGGTCACATAAAAGGTTTATGTAACCAAATGGGGTCATAGAAAAAACGAAAATGGTCACATGATTGTATATATGTAACCAAAAATAATTGAATAAATTGATAAAGTGGTTCTATGAAGGTTCCATAGAACCGAAACGAGCCCAGAAAAAAGGTGAAGTGGTTCTATGAAGGTCCCATAGAACCAAAATGTGCACAGATAAGAGGAAAAATGGTTCTATAAAGCTTCCATAGAACCAAAAATCACCCACAAATATCTAAAAGTGGTTCTATGAATCTACCATAGAATCAAAACCAACTCACTAAAAAAGAAAAATGGTTCTATGAATCCTCATAGAACCAAAAATCCAAACTTGTAGCTATCAAATCTACATGTCCACCAAAAACATCAATCTAAAACTTCCCGGTAAACTGAAAGAATAACACCGCAAAGCCGAGGACCCAGACATATATCGCAAACGGCTTTAACGAATGCTTTTTCAAAAAGCCGATCATCCATTTAACGGCGACATACCCAAATATTGCAGAGGAAACAATTCCGACCAAAAGAGCAGAGAGTGAAATTTCCTCACCGGCTGCACCGCCCACTAAATCAAATGTTTGCAAAACGACAGCTCCCGCAATGGCTGGTGTGGATAACAAAAAGGAAAAATAGGCAGCAGTTTCGCGGTCTAATTTCCTCCATAATGCAGCAACAATGGTCAGCCCGGAACGTGAAATCGCTGGAAAGATAGCGGCCGCCTGAAAGCTGCCAATAATCAGTGCATCCTTATAACTGATATCCTCCATCTTTTTGTAGCCATTCTTAGCGGAATCAGCAATCCAGAGAAACAGCCCCGTAATGAGGAATTCCCAGCCGATGGTCACCCCGGTTTCAGAAATTTCCTCAAAATAATCCTTAAACAATAAGCCAATCACAACGGCAGGAATCGTGCCGACAATCAATAGGAAGGTGAGCTTACTAAATGGATTTTTAAGCATTTTCGTAAATTCATCCTTATAAAAGGCGAAAACCGCTATCAACGTTCCCACATGCAGCATGGTGTCCAGCAGCAAACCTGCTTCCTCTAATCCAAATAAATTTCTTCCTAAATATAAATGCCCGGTACTGCTGATTGGAAGGAACTCCGTTAAACCTTGAATAATCCCTAGAATGAGTGCTTCTAATTTACTTAACATCGCTACCCTCTTTTCTTAGTGTAAAATTTATGCCTGTCCTTGGTAAAAACATATGCATCATTTTGGACAAATACCCAATATTCTTCTAGAAAAAATTCGACGGAAAAAATTACGAGTCAAAAATAGTGCAAAAGGTGCTTACTCTCCCATAAAATAGAAATAAGTACAAATGGAAAGGAGCTGCACTTTTGAAAAATAGTCATCTGCATTTTAATACCAGTATCGGTGTCAAAAAACCCGAAAGTATAAGAAATAAACAAGCAGCATGCCCTTTTTGTGCGCGGGACGAATTAGTGAATCTAATTGAAGTAGATGGACCAATCATTTTGTTGAAAAATAAATATCCTGTATTAGAGAATGCCTATCAAACGGTTTTGATTGAAACAGATGATTGCCAGGGGGAACTGTCCACTTACGAGCATTCGCATCTACATAGACTGCTCAAGTTTGGAATAAGAAAATGGCTGGAAATGGACCAGACTAAACAATATGAGTCGGTGATCTTTTTCAAAAATCATGGCCCATTGTCCGGAGGAACGATTGCTCATCCCCATATGCAAATTGTTGGTTTACATGATATTAACTACAAGGAAAATGTATCTGACGAGATCTTTGAAGGAATTACAATAGAAGAAAAAGATGAGGTCCGTTTTACACTTTCAACGAAACCAAAGGTAGGTTTTTACGAATTTAACGTTGAAATGGCTGATAACATATATATAGAAGCATTTGGAGAATACCTCCAAATTGCGGTTCATTATATCCTGAACAATTTCCCATTCCGAGCTAACAGCTATAATTTATTTTTCCATCATTATAATGGAAAAATCTATGCCAAAGCGGTTCCGCGATTCATCACAACTCCATTATATATCGGTTATGGAATCCCACAGGTACCAAATAATTTACATTGGATGGCCGATGATTTAAAAAGTAAATACTTGATTTCCTAATGGCTCGCTTAATCAGCGGGTCATCTTTATGTAATTTAACCCATTCTCTGTTTAGCAGTTGAGATTTGTTCTCATAAAAAATATAATGAAATAATGTACAAGTCTCTTTAAAGGAGAATGAATCAAGATGACTTCAACAAATAATACAACATCTAAACTCGATTATAGTTTAGTGTTTATCTTACTTTTATTATTTTTAGCCAGCTGTGTTTCAATTTATAGTGCGCAGGCGAGCGGACAATATGATAGTAACTTCTTGATCAAGCAGATTGTTTACTATGTAATCGGTTGTGTAATTATTGCAACTGTCATTCGCTTAGACTCTGACCAATTGAAAAAATTAACTTGGTATGCCTATGGGGCTGGAATACTTTTGTTAGGATTTTTAATTATTGCACCATCAAGCATTGCACCCGTCATTAACGGGGCAAAAAGCTGGTTTAAGGTTCCAGGAATGGGTTCCCTGCAGCCATCTGAGTTTGTAAAAGTCATTATCATCGTTTCTCTGGCCAGGGTGATTGACGACCATCATCAAAAAAATCCGGTAAAAACCTTACAAACGGACCTTTGGCTGTTATTGAAACTGGGGGCTGTCACAATGCTTCCGTTATTCCTGGTGATGCAGCAGCCTGACTTAGGAACATCGATGGTATTTATAGCGATTATGATCGGCATGATTTTTATTTCAGGGATTACTTGGAAAATACTTGTTCCTATCTTCACCGCTGGAACAGCACTTATTTCGGTGATATTTTACTTCGTTTTATTAAAACCAGAGATATTAGAAAAATATCTGGGAGTGAAGCAGTATCAATTTGGCCGGATTTACTCGTGGCTCGATCCATATAATTTTCAAAGTTCAGCTGGATATCATCTAACTAGATCGTTATTGGCAATTGGTTCTGGTCAAACAGGCGGGAAAGGATATGGAAACCGTGAAGTCTATCTGCCGGAAAGCCATACCGACTTTATTTTTAGTGTAGTAGGGGAGGAGTTTGGCTTCGTTGGCGCCAGTGTGCTGATTAGTTTATTTTTCCTATTGATATACCATATTACCAAGGTTGGTATGGAAACAAAGAACAATTTTTATACGTATATTTGTGTCGGTGTGATTAGTATGATTACCTTCCACGTATTCCAAAATATTGGCATGACGATTGGTGTTTTACCAATCACCGGGATTCCGCTTCCATTTATCAGTTACGGAGGAAGCTCGTTAATGGGGAATATGATGGCCCTTGGGTTAATCTTCTCAATACGATACCATTACAAGAAATACATGTTTTCAACTACTGCTTAACATTAGTGAAGGCTCCAATTGCCTTCACTTTTTTATTTATAAAGAAAAAGAGCGAGGTCATGACAGCCTCGCTCGTTCCATATGGGTTATTTTTTAGGGATGGTTATAACTTATTTTTTTAACAATAACTTTTCAAGGTCATCAAGCATAATGTTTGCTGCAAGAACTCCTCCTGCAGTATTCCAAGTTGCATCACTAACCTCATAAGCATTTCCGCTTTTTACAGCATTTAAATTTTTCCAAAGAGGATCATTTGTCCATTCTTTTGCTGTATCTAAAGCAGCTTGGTCTCCATTTGGAGCATATGTGAAGTAGAAGAGAAGGTCTCCGTCCATTTTTGGAGTAACTTCTTTTCCAACCTCAACAGCAAGGTTGCCTAACTTATTTTCTGGAGTAAAAAGTTCTGCTTGATGTGCTGCACGTTTAAACCCTAACTGATCAAAGATAATGCCAGAGAAGGAATCTGTGTAATAAATACGAGACTTTCCAGCCATAAAACGAACAACGGATACTTCTTGATTTAATTTATCACCAAGATTAGCTTTTACTTCTTCTACATGTGCATCAAAATCACTTAATACTTCATTGCCTTTTTCTTCTAGATTTAAAGCTTTTGCGTAAAGTTTAAAGTTTTCTTTCCAATCTCCTCTAAGTGTTTCAGAGAAAACAGTTGGAGCAATGGCACTTAGTTGGCTGTAAACAGCTTCTTGACGAAGTTTGTTTCCAATAATTAAATCAGGCTTAAGTGCAGCGATTTTTTCCAGGTTTACTTCATGCTCTACGCCGACTACCTCAACGCCTTCCATTTGATCTTTAATATGATCGTACCATGGATCTCCTAACCATGATTGAACAGCACCTGTTGGTTTAACTCCTAAAGCAAGTAAAGCCTCTGTTCCTTCGTTTGTAAGAATAACTACTTTTTCAGG
Source organism: Neobacillus sp. Marseille-Q6967 (assembly GCF_946151075.1). Lineage (GTDB taxonomy): Bacteria > Bacillota > Bacilli > Bacillales > Cytobacillaceae > Neobacillus. Next base: position 2,123,233 of record NZ_CAMGZB010000001.1, read on the forward strand.
AGTTTTTTCTAATGTAGTGGATCCCATAGCATGTTCAATGGTATAGCTTGTTTCTTCGGTTTTTTTGTCAGTTTCCTTTTTTTCAGCTGTTTGCTGTTCTGTATTGCCGCCACAAGCTGCAAGAAGGAAAACTGCGAGTAAAGAAATGATTGCAAATAAATTTTTAAAGCCTTTCATCTTATGTAGCCCCCTAGAATAATTGTTAATGATAATCATTTTCAATTCGAATTTACAAATCAATAATAAAATGAATCTAGCACGATGTCAATAATGAAAATGAAAATGATTCTCAAAATCATTTAAAGTTTTGTGAACGCTTAAATTTCTTAAATGAAAGAGATTTTTAGAGTCATTGACAGTTTTCTACTATTCCAATAGACTGAATCATGAAAATACATGTCGGAGAGGAATTAAGCTATGCTGTTAAAAAATACAGGACAAAGATGGGCTGGACTCTTTGTTGCAATCATTGTATTACTTCTCTTAATGTCAGCTAGTATTGTCTATGGATATACGGATACTACCTGGAAAATAGCCATTGATTCTTTTATTAATTTTAATGGCTCTAATGAACATATTGTGATTCAAACGGTGAGAATCCCCCGTTCATTTATTGCAGCTGCGGTAGGTGCTAGTTTAGCCATTGCAGGTGTTCTTATGCAGACATTGACGAAAAACCCATTGGCATCCCCAGATATTTTTGGGATTAATGCTGGGGCGGGAGTTGCTGTCGTAATTGCTGTTACGATTTTTAGTGTTGGGAGTTTACAACTATTTACATGGATCTCATTTTTTGGAGCAGCGGTTGCTGCTATAACTGTATATGCAGTAGGGTCTGTCGGCAGGGAAGGATTAACCCCAATGAAGCTGACACTAGCTGGAGCGGCTATGACAGCGATGTTCGCTTCTGTAACTCAAGGGATACTTGTACTAAATGAAGCTGTATTGGAACAAGTATTATTTTGGCTTGCAGGTTCAGTTGCAGGAAGAAACCTTGAAAATTTAACAGCTGTCCTTCCATATTTACTAATAGGCTGGATAGTATCGTTATTCATTGCAGCTAAATTGAATGTTTTATCAATGGGGGAAGATGTTGCAAAAGGACTAGGATTAAACACAGTTCTATTAAAAATAGTTATAGGGATTATAGTGATATTGCTTTCAGGAGGAGCAGTTGCTGTCGCTGGGCCAATTGGATTTATAGGAATCGTTGTGCCGCATATGACTCGTTTCATCGTTGGTATTGACCACCGCTGGGTAATTCCTTTTTCGGCCTTATTAGGGGGAGTTCTGCTGCTGGCGGCAGATATTGCCTCACGTTACATTTTAATGCCTCAGGAAGTTCCGGTTGGAGTCATGACTGCTATTATTGGAACCCCGTTTTTTATATATATAGCTAGAAAGGGGTTCAATGGACGATGAGTAAATATAAAAATCTTAGAATCCATAAAGGCAAGATTTCTTATTTAATTGATAAAAAGGCATTATTTGTATTTATAGGATTGTTATTTGGGACAGCGGCTGTTTTTGTTATCAGTACTGGTTTAGGGGAAATGAAAATCAGCCCTATAAATGTGTTAAAGGTACTTTTCGGTAGTGGTTCGGAAATGGAGAGCCTTGTTATTAAGTCATTCCGCTTGCCCAGAATTATTGTTGCTTTATTGGCAGGCATGGGACTGGCAGTAGCAGGGGGGATTTTACAGGGGATGATCCGAAATCCGCTCGCTTCTCCTGATATTTTAGGAATTACTGGTGGAGCTTCTGTTGCAGTTGTCGGCTTTTTAGCTATTTTTAGTGATAAAAACCATGTGTTGACAGTAAGTATACAGTGGCTGCCGGTTGCAGCATTTGTCGGCGCTACTTTAGTCGCCTTTCTTATCTATTTATTGGCCTGGAAGAATGGTGTCTCACCAATTAGACTGATTTTAGTCGGGATTGGATTGATGAGTTTAACAAAGGCTCTTACCACATTAATGATGGTTATGGGTCCAATTTATCAAGCAAGTCAGGCTAACATTTGGATAACGGGTACCGTTTATGGTTCTACATGGAAAAGCGTAGGTGCCCTATTCCCATGGATTGCAATACTAATTACGATATCATTCATTTATGCAAGAAATATAAACATTCAGGAACTTGGTGATGAGGTCGCAACAGGTTTAGGCGGGCGTGTTCAAAAACAGCGGTTTATTTTAATGATGCTAAGCACAGGCTTAGTTGCAGGTGCAGTAGCTTTCGCCGGCGGTATTGGTTTTGTAGGATTAATGGCACCTCATATGGCAAGAAGACTGGTTGGTTCTTCCTTTGGTGCGTTACTCCCAGTTTCAGCATTGTTAGGTGCCATTTTAGTCATGCTGGCAGATTTAGTTGGACGAATGTTATTTTCTCCATTAGAAATACCAGCAGGTGTCTTTACGGCAAGCATCGGGGCACCATATTTTATCTATTTATTGTTTAAAACAAGAAACAATTAAATTATTGAGCGAAAAGCCATTTCCTTTTAACAAGGAATGGCTTTTTCATTTTATCGCACGATTTAGTAAACACTAACTTTGTTCAGATGAAAATGATTTTCATGCTCATTGACAATCATTATCAATTAATTATAAACTTAATAGGTAGACTATAGGAAATATGTAATGAAAATAACTTCTCAAAATGATTTGGATGAATCGTTTGATGAAATAAATCCTAAAACACGTGACTATAAAATAAAGTCTTGAAGGAGCTGGCGAGATGAGGAATGCGATTGAAACGAAAAATTTATCACTTTCATATGGGGACACGGTCATCATTGATGAGTTAAATTTAAAAATTCCCAAAGGTGAAATTACCGTTTTTATTGGTGCGAATGGTTGTGGTAAATCAACGCTCCTCCGCTCTATCGCCCGTCTTCTGAAGCCGAAATCTGGTAATGTACTCTTGGAGGGGGAAGCGATTGCGAAGCTTTCTACTAAAGAAGTAGCCAAAAGAATGGCTATTCTTCCGCAGTCTCCATCTGCACCTGAAGGTCTAACTGTTCTTCAGCTTGTAAAACAAGGGCGTTACCCACATCAATCATGGTTAAAGCAGTGGTCCGAAGAAGATGAGAGAAAGGTACATGACGCATTAAAGGCTACCCGGCTGGAAGACTTAAAAGAGAGGACAGTCGATTCACTCTCCGGCGGTCAAAGACAGCGGGCTTGGATTGCGATGACGCTTGCACAAGATACGGATGTTATTCTATTAGATGAACCTACAACATATTTAGATATGACACATCAAATAGAAATTCTTGACCTCCTTTTTGAATTAAACGAAAAGAAAAAGCGCACCGTTGTTATGGTTCTTCACGACCTGAATCTCGCCTGCCGATATGCCCATAATATCGTTGCTCTTAAGGATCAAAAAGTTTATGCCCAAGGCAAACCTGAATATGTAATCAACTGCAGCCTTGTAAAGAATGTCTTTGATATGGATTGCGAGGTAACGGTCGATCCTTTATTTGGAACCCCTCTATGCATTCCTTATGGAAGAGGCAGATGTATTCTGGAAAAGGCGGCAGTTTCAAATGGTTAATGCTCTGAAGGAAAATGACGTTATGATGTTGGAAAAATACAGGCTTAGGACCAAGATAGGCCAATCATTTCAAGTAGCGGACCTATTGGATAAATCATACTTGTCCTGCTTTATGGGAAATTTATCACAGACGATTGGTGCGCCTACAGAGAAAATTGCCGCTTCTATTTTTATGAAAAGGTATGCTTTTATTGCGGTGGTTTCCCTTTATGTGATGACGGTTTACAACAAGAAACTCTATGTTGATTTATCGAATATTCTAATGGAAGAGCCGCAGCACGGGAAAGATTGGCTTCCCTTGATTTCATTAAAGGACCAGGTCGCGGCAGATTGGGATGGTGTTGATCGGGACCAATGGCGAAAAAAAGTTTATCAGGATCTTTTTGCTAAAAATATTAATCCCTTGATTATCCAACTTGAAAAAACATTTAAAATTTCTAAGCTGATTTTATGGGAAAATATCGCCGTTTATCTATTTTGGCTCTATGAAACGGAATTAACCAACCACGAGGATTCAAACGTGAAAGCGGACTTTGAATTCCTTCTAAAAGGAGCGGAAGGACCCTTGTTTGGCTCCTATCACCATAACCCAGTGGCAAAATATTTTGGTGAAAAGAAGTGGCTGGACGACATAAAGGATGAAGTGAGAATCAGAAAAACATGCTGTTTTACTTACCAGTTGGCATCAAAACCAAAACGCTGTAAAACATGTCCATGTACTCATGTATCCAAGGATGGAGGGTGTCAAGATGGAGAAAGCATTTGTTCAGCAGTTCAATGCTTTGATTGAGAAATACAGCGAGCTTTTGGTGGGTGAAACTAGCGAGGAGACCCAAGAAAAGGTAAAGGCGTGGGCTTTGTATACTCATATTGCAAAATCAATGCCGTCACTGGCCAAGCATTGGAATGAGTTATATCCCGAGGCAAAAACTGAAATGAAAGATATTATCCAAGATATCAAACTTCTTAATGAGCAGCACCGCCAATCCAAGTCTTAAACAAGAAATTGTATATTTATAAACATCTTAGTCATCTTTTATTAAAAAAGATGGCTATTTTTATTGTAATTAAAAGAAAACGCTTACCAAAAATAAATCTATAAATATTCAAAAAATTAGTATAAAACTATTGTCAAAAACATTTTTTCACCCTATAATAATTTTCATGTAAGGAAAGATGACGTGAAATTGTGAGGAGAGATAACATGACGGTCCTAGTAAACAATCAATCTGCAGTTTTGGAACAAATTAAAGAAGTGATTAAAGACAAATGTGTGGAACTTCTTCACTTACAATTTGTTGATATCGAAGGAATTTTAAAGCACGTAACGGTAACAGTAGAACAATTGGATGATGTTGTTGAAGGGAAAATGATGTTTGATGGGTCATCCATCAAAGGTTTCTCGCCAATTAATAAATCAGATCTTTATCTTCTTCCGGATTTAAAAACATTTGCTGTATTACCTTGGACGGTTGAAGATGGTTATTCTGAAGCTCGTTTCTTATGCTCTGTAACGAACCCGGATGGAACATTGTTCGAAGGAGATACAAGAAATGTTTTAAAGAAAACAGTAGAACGCGCAGCAGATAAAGGCTATACGATTTCTGTAGGGCCTGAGTTAGAATTTTTCCTTTTCGAAACAGATGAAAAGGGCTATCCTACAACTGAACTTAGTGATAAAGCGGGTTATTTTGAGCCATCTCCAAAGGATTTGGGAGAAAAAGTACGTTTAGAAATTTACCGTGCTCTAAAAGCAATGGGCTTCACGATTGAGGCATCCCACCATGAGGTTGCGGAAGGACAGCATGAAATCAACTTTAAATATGCGGACGCATTAACTGCAGCAGATCTATCAACGACTTATAAATGGGTTGTAAAGACAGTTGCAAGAAAATATGGACTGCATGCAACGTTTATGCCAAAGCCTGTATTTGGAATCAATGGTTCTGGTATGCACGTGAATATGTCTTTCTTTGAAGGAAACGAAAATGCATTCTTCGATCCAGCGGATGATTTACAATTGTCAGAGAAGGCGTATCAGTTTATCGCTGGACTTCTTGAAAATGTGAAAGGATTTACCGCTGTGACAAATCCACTTGTGAACTCTTACAAGCGTTTAGTTCCTGGTTATGAAGCACCTTGCTATCTTGCTTGGTCAGCATCAAACCGCTCTGCCTTAATTCGTATTCCAGCGAAAAAAGGATTGGCTACACGTGTAGAGTTACGTTGTCCAGATCCAGCTTCAAATCCATATCTGACTTTTGCAGTGATTGCTTCTGCTGGTTTAGATGGAATTGAAAAAGAATTAGTACCGCCAGCAGCGATCAACGAAGACATTTTCCATATGACAGAAGATCGCCGTGCTGAATTAGGGATTGAAAATCTTCCTGGAAGCTTGGAAGCGTCCCTTGAGGAATTAAAGGCTGGGGATATTGCCCGCAAAACTTTAGGTGATCATGTATACGGTGAATACGTTGCCCTTAAGAAAGCAGAATGGGACAGCTACCGCACCGCCGTTCACGCATGGGAAATCGATAACTACCATTCAAAATTCTAATAAAAAGAAACAGGCTGAAATCCTTCAGCCTGTTTTTTCTTATCTTCTATCGTTTAAATTGATTGTTTTGGCTGTTTACTTTGTCTTTTTCAGCATTTTCTCCGCCAGGTCCGGCGTTACCTTGGACACTTGCTGCGCTAACGCCTCTTTTGGACGGGTTTTTCTTCATTTTGCCCATTGTTTATCACCTCGATTTTAGAATGCCCAAAATGGGATTTTTATTTAAATCCTTAAGAAAGAACAATTTTTCAAAAAAATTATAATTTTCCGCGTTTATTGATTGCGCAAATTTTTAAAATATTTTATAGTGTTAATAACAGAACTCATTCATATTTGAATTTTTTTTGACAAAAAAATGAATGAGTATTCATTCAAATTCTGAAGGGGGAGACAATGTTGAACCAACTAATCAAAAAAGCAGCCGTCCTAGGATCTGGAGTAATGGGCTCGGGAATTGCTGCCCACCTGGCAAACATCGGTATTCCGACACTATTATTGGATATCGTTCCACGCGAATTAACCGATGCGGAAAAAGCAAAAGGGCTGACATTAGAGGATAAGCAAGTCCGTAATCGCATAAGCAGTACCTCCATTCAAAAATTATTGAAACAAAAACCTGCACCATTAACTGTCAAAAAGAATTTGGAACTTATTGAGGCAGGTAACTTAGAGGATGATCTCGTCCGCTTAAAAGATGTTGACTGGGTCATTGAGGTTGTAGTTGAAAATCTCAATGTTAAAAAGCAGGTCTTCGAAAAAGTCGACCAATATCGTAAACCAGGAAGCATTATCAGCTCGAACACATCCGGTATATCGGTGGAAGCAATGGTAGAGGGAAGGTCTGAGGATTTTCAAAAGCATTTCCTTGGAACTCATTTCTTTAACCCGCCGCGCTATTTAAAGCTGCTAGAAATTATAGCTACTCAATATACAGATCCGGATGCTCTTAAGTTTATGAAAACCTTCGGTGAAGATGTATTAGGCAAGGGAGTAGTTGTCGCAAAAGACACACCAAACTTTATTGGAAACCGAATCGGTACTTATGGTCTTCTCATCACCGTACAGGAAATGTTGAAGGGCGGTTATAGTGTTGGAGAAGTGGATTCTGTTACTGGCCCATTAGTTGGCCGTCCATCCAGTGCAACCTTCCGTACTCTTGATGTGGTTGGTTTAGATACCTTTGCTCACGTAGCCAATAACGTATATGAAAAGGTAGAAGGAAAAGAGAAAGAAGTTTTTGAGGTGCCTTCCTTCATGAAAACCATGCTTGAAAAAGGCTGGCTTGGAAGTAAATCTGGTCAGGGCTTCTTCCTGAAAAAAGGCAAGGAAATTCTAGAACTTGACCCAGCTACATTGGAATACATCCCACGTAAAAAGCTGAAAACAGCTTCCATCGAATTAAGCAAACAGGAAAAAGGCACTAGCAACAAATTGAAAGCGCTTGTATATGCGAATGACCGCGCAGGACAGCTTTTATGGAATATTTTTAGTCCAGTTCTGGTTTACTCTGCGCAGCTTTTAGGTGAGATTGCAGACGATATTGTCAGCATTGACCGTGCCATGAAATGGGGATTTGGCTGGGAAATGGGTCCTTTTGAAACATGGGATGCAATCGGCTTAGAAAAGTCCGTTCAAAAAATGAAAGATTCTGGGCTAGAGGTTCCTGTCTGGGTAACGGAAATGATCGAAAAAGGCCATACAAGCTTCTATATTGAAGAAAATGGTGAACAATTCTTCTACAAGAATGGTGAATATCGTTTAGTTGAAACCAACCCAAAGGCCATTAACCTAAAACAAGTGAAGAAGCAAAAAGGTGTCATTAAGAAAAATGGCGGAGCAAGCCTAATCGACCTGGGGGATGGAGTCGCTCTGCTTGAATTCCATTCACAAAATAACGCCATTGGTCTTGATATTATTCAGATGATCAATTTTGCTATCGATGAAGTGGAGAAAAATTTTAAAGGGCTTGTCATCGGAAATCAGGGCAAAAATTTCTGTGTGGGTGCAAACCTTGCGATGATGCTGATGGAAGCTCAGGATGATAACATTTTTGAACTTGATATGGTCATCCGTCATTTCCAAAATGCCATGATGAAAATCAAGTACAGCTCTAAACCAGTAGTAGCAGCACCATTTGGCATGACCCTTGGCGGAGGCGCTGAAGTTTGTTTACCAGCCGCTCACATTCAAGCTTCTGCCGAAACCTATATGGGTCTAGTTGAAGTCGGTGTCGGATTGCTTCCAGGAGGCGGCGGTAACAAGGAGCTATATATTAAGCATCTAGAAGGAATTCCTAACGGAGTTCAGGTGGACCTCCAGGCAGTTGCTAACAAAGTTTTTGAGACTATTGCCACTGCAAAGATTTCCACTTCAGGTGCGGAAGCACGTGAGAATAACTTCTTAGGGGCAGCAGATGGAATTAGCATCAATGGCGACCATCTATTATATGATGCAAAGCAGGCGGTTCTGGCCCTTCATGAAAAAGGCTATAAGCAAAAAGTACGCAGAAAGGTTCCGGTTACTGGTGAAACAGGCTATGCGACTTTATTGTTAGGTGCAGAAGGAATGTTCCTATCCGGATATATCTCTGAATATGATCTTAAAATTGCTAAAAAGGTTGCCTATGTTATTGCAGGCGGAAGAGTGCCGTACGGAACAGAAGTGGATGAGCAATATCTATTAGATTTAGAAAGAGAAGCCTTCTTAAGTTTAATTCGCGAACTAAAAACCCAGCAGCGTATGCAGCACATGCTAGTGAAAGGTAAACCATTAAGAAATTAATAATAGATTCGCAGTTTGATAAATAAGAATAGGAAAGTGAGGGAATTCAGGTGAGAGAAGCGGTAATCGTTGCCGGAGCACGGACACCGGTAGGTAAGGCAAAGAAAGGGACGCTTGCCCAGGTTCGTCCAGATGATTTGGGGGCATTGGTAGTAAAAGAAACATTAAGGCGTGCTGGTAACTATGAAGGAAATATTGATGATTTAATCATTGGGTGTGCCACCCCTGAAGCAGAACAAGGGATGAATATGGCGCGGAATATTGGAGCGCTGGCAGGATTGCCTCATACCGTTTCAGCAGTAACGGTAAACCGCTACTGCTCTTCAGGACTTCAAACCATTGCATATGCAGCTCAATCAATCATGCTTGGTCAGACGGACACAGCAATTGCGGGCGGTGCAGAATCCATGAGCTTACTGCCAATGGGCGGCCATGTGATTCGTCCAAACGCCAAATTAGTGGAAACAGCACCAGAATATTATATGGGCATGGGTCATACGGCTGAAGCTGTTGCCAAGAAATACGGCATTTCCCGTGAAGAACAGGATACTTTTGCAGTACGCAGTCATCAGCGTGCGGCGAAGGCAATTCAAGAAGGTAAGTTTAAAGATGAAATCGTACCAGTAGATGTTACATTCCGATCCGTAGGGAATGACAATAAACTCGTTGAAAGAACTGTAAAATTTTCACAGGATGAAGGGGTTCGCCCAGATACAAGCATGCAGGGCTTGGCCAGACTCCGCCCGGCATTTTCTGTAACGGGTTCTGTTACCGCAGGGAATGCATCACAAACCAGTGATGGAGCTGCAGCCGTTATGGTCATGGACCGTGAAAAAGCAGAAGCGCTAGGACTCAAGCCTTTAGCAAAGTTTCGTTCGTTTGCAGTTGGCGGCGTACCGCCTGAAATTATGGGTGTTGGTCCAGTTGTGGCTGTCCCAAAAGCAGTTAAACTTGCAGGTCTTGAACTATCGGATATCAATCTATTTGAATTAAACGAGGCATTTGCTTCCCAATCGATTCAAGTGATCCGTGAGCTTGGATTAGACGAAGAGAAAGTAAATGTCAACGGCGGAGCCATTGCTCTAGGCCATCCGCTTGGCTGTACCGGTGCCAAGCTGACGTTATCACTCATCCATGAGCTAAAACGCCGCAACGAACAATTCGGTGTCGTAACAATGTGCATCGGCGGTGGAATGGGTGCTGCCGGAGTATTTGAATTATTGTAATTAACGTTTATGGGAGCTTATTTTTTCGGCTCCCTGAAAAAAATGATTAGGAGGAATTTTTAATGACTGAAACTAAAAAAATCGTAAAAGGCGGAAGCTTTATAATTGACAATCTTTCATATGAAGATATTTTTACACCGGAAGATTTTACAGAAGAACACTTAATGATCGCCGAGACCGCTGCGGACTTTGTTGAAAAAGAAGTAGCTCCACAGCTCGAACACTTAGAAAACCATGAATTTGATCGGACGGTTAAACTCTTAAAGAAAATGGGTGAACTAGGTCTTTTAGCCGTTGATGTTCCTGAAGAGTTTGAAGGGTTAGGATTAGATAAGGTGACATCTTCTATTATTACAGAGAAAATGTCAGGTTCAGGCGGATTTTCTCTTTCTTATGGTGCACATGTTGGAATTGGATCTTTGCCAATCGTTTTATTTGGAAATGATGAGCAAAAGAAAAGATATCTACCGGGTCTTGCTTCAGGGGAAAAAATTGCAGCGTATGCCTTAACTGAGCCTGGTTCAGGTTCCGATGCTCTTGGTGCCAGAACAACGGCGAAATTAAATGAAGCAGGTACGCACTATATCCTAAATGGAGAAAAGCAGTGGATTACAAATGCCGGCTTTGCGGATGTATTTGTTGTTTATGCAAAAATAGATGGGGAGCACTTTACCGCCTTTATTGTGGAAAGAGATTTTCCAGGAGTTTCAACTGGTGCCGAAGAGAAGAAAATGGGGATTAAGAGTTCCTCCACTCGGACTCTAATTTTAGAGGACGTTGCTGTACCTGTAGAAAATTTATTAGGTGAATTTGGTAAAGGTCATGTGATTGCATTTAATATTCTAAATATTGGACGTTATAAGTTAGCAGTTGGTGGTGTTGGCGGCTCAAAGAAGGCATTTGATATGACGGTTAAATATGCAAAGGGTCGAAAGCAATTCCAAACACCAATTGCCCAGTTCAATTTAACAAAAGAAAAGTTTGGAACGATGGCATCTAAAATCTATGCGGCGGAAAGCTCAGTATACCGCACCATTGGCTTGTATGAAAATAATCAGGGTAAGCTATCTACAGAAGAGGCAAAGGATATTAAGAAGGTTGCAAATTCCATTGCAGAATATGCCATTGAGTGTTCAGTAAATAAATTCTTTGCAAGTGAAGTATTATCTTATGTAGTTGATGAAGGTGTACAAATTCATGGTGGCTATGGCTTCATGCAGGAATATCCAATTGAAAGAGCATATCGTGACGCGCGTATTAACCGTATATTTGAAGGTACAAATGAAATAAATCGCCTGTTGGTACCTGGTACCTATATTAAAAAGGCCTTTAAAGGTGAGCTTCCATTATTCCAAAAAGCGATGACCTTACAGGAAGAAATTATGATGTTAATGCCTGAAGAGCCTGGAGATGAGCCGCTTAGCCAGGAAAAATATTTGGTAAGTAATGCGAAAAAAATTGGATTGCTTGCACTTGGTCTTGCTGCTCAAAAATTTGGTAAAGCCCTCGAAAAAGAACAAGAAATATTATCAAATATTGCTGACATTGTTTCTAATGCGTATGCTATGGAATCAGTTGTCCTGCGTACTGAAAAAGCAATTGCTAAAACAGGCTTAGAAAAGAACCAACAAAAGCTTCTTTATACACAAATTTTCTGTCAGGAAGCATTCAACGAAATTGAGCAGCATGCTAAAGAAACATTGGTTGCAACGGAACAAGGGGATACTCTTCGTATGCTTGTATCTGCTCTTCGTAAGCTTACCCGCCACACACCAATCAATGTGATTGCAAAAAAACGTGAAGCTGCAGATGTCCTAATCGAAGCTGAACGCTATATTGTATAATTAGAGACATCAAGAAGGCCCCCTCCAAAAACGAGGGGGTCTATTATTTTTTGCATTTAAGGAAGGATTTTCTCGAATTTAGTCGAAAATGTATAGGTGTACTATTTTTACTTTTAAATGAGTTATGGTACTATTCAATTGTCATGGACTTTTATGGTAGAAGGCGGTGAAAATAATGTCTCTGACTTTTTACTGGTATCCGAAATGCGGTACATGTCGAAACGCGAAGAAATGGCTGGACGCACACCAAGTCTCTTACAAAGAAGTACATATTGTAGAAAATCCTCCGTCCCGTGCAGAACTTCAAGACTTTTATCAAAAAAGCGGTTTAGAGTTAAAAAAGTTTTTTAATACAAGCGGTCAAAAATATCGCGAGTTAGGGATCAAGGATAAAATGAAAACGACAACCGAAGATGAACTGCTTGATTTATTAGCGTCTGACGGTATGTTAATCAAACGTCCTCTTTTAACCGATGGCCAAAAGGTTACCGTTGGCTTTAAGGAAGACGAATACGAAAAAACGTGGCTGTAAGCATTACAGGGTAGATTCATTTTTATGTTTTACATATATAAAAGATGGAGGGATTTTGGTCATGACAACACCAAAGGAATTACGTTATTCAGAAGAACATGAGTGGGTAAAAGTGGAAGGTGAAAAGGTACGTGTAGGTATCACTCACTTTGCACAATCTGAGTTAGGCGACATCGTTTTCGTTGAACTTCCAGAAGTAGGCGATGAGGTAACTGCAGATGAGCCATTCGGAAGTGTTGAATCAGTAAAAACTGTTTCAGAGCTATACGCTCCTGTAAGCGGTAAGGTAGTAGAAGTAAACGAAGATTTAAATGACAGCCCAGAGTTCGTAAACGAATCTCCATATGAAAAAGCATGGATGATCGTGATTGAACCTTCAAACAGCAGCGAAATGGACAACCTAATGACTGCTGAACAATACGAAGAAATGATCAAAGAAGACTAATTCTTATACTAAAAACCACTTTGTGCAGACAAAGTGGTTTTTTTATGGGAAAAATAGACACATTCTTTATTCTAAATTATGGGGACACTATAATAAACTTTATTTATAAGGTGGTAGTGGACATGACATTAAAGCAGCAGAGAATTGATGTGACCGACAGGGTCATTGGAAAAATGAAGGATGGCGGGATTGAATTATTCTTAGAGAGTACACCGATTGGGAAGATAACCCTCCAGGGTGACATGAAGGTACAGATGGACCATCATTTTGAGGTAGACCAACGTAAGATCTATCAAAATGTTACGGTGACAGAAGGTCCTGATGCGAAATACACAGACTGTGATGACGGAGGCTGGTGCTAAACCCGCCTGGCAATTGTGTAACACTTATCAACAGGCAGATTTCTACTAGATGATAGGAATTAATGGTATAGTTAACATATTCCACACGTTATCGAAATTAGCGAATATGTTAAGGTAACAATAACTTTCTTTAGTATAGGTGATGAATGATGAGTGACTCATTTGCTGAAAAGGTTCTTATCGTAGAAGGAAAATCGGATAAGAAAAAAGTGAAAAGCATCTTAAAGGAACAAGTGGAAATAATCTGTACGAATGGCACGATCAGCATTAGTAAATTAGATGAATTGATTGATTTCCTTGAAGATAAGGAGGTCTATATTCTCGTCGACGCTGATGATGCTGGAGAAAAGCTCAGGAAGCAGTTGAAAAGAGAATTTCCTAATGCGGAACACCTTTATATTGACCGCATGTACCGCGAGGTTGCGACTGCCCCAGTGTACCATCTTGCCACTGTTCTTATAGGTGCAAATATCGATGTCCATTCGGAATATTTAGAAATGGGCTGATACGAACATGAAAGAATGGAGCCTTGATGAGTTATCATCATTCACAAATAACAACACTAGCGGACTCCTTTATTTTTATACTCCTTTATGTGGTACTTGTCAGGTCGCCTCTAGAATGCTTGAAATTACCGAGCAAATGGTTGAAGTTAGGATGGGGAAAATGAATTTAAATTTTTACCCTGAACTGGCCAAGAGCTTTGCCATTGAAAGTGTCCCATGTTTACTCTTTTTCAAAAATGGAGAAGTAGTGGAAACGGTCTATGCCTTCCACTCTGTCCCTTATCTATATGAAAAAATAAAAAAAATCCTGTAATGAAAAAACAGATGCGATGCGTCTGTTTTTTTGTGTGCGTAAAAAGCTAATAACTTCATATCGGCGGCTTTTGTCGAAATATTATCGAAGGAATTCCGATTAATTTACTGAATATATTTGAATAGGCCAGTAGATCGGAGTGATAGAAAATGATAGACCCGGTACAAAACTTTCTTATGTCTATTAATAAACGAGGACATGTTTTAAAGCTGATTGAAAAGTTAGAATTAAACATTCGACTAGTAATGGATCAAAAAGACTTTGTCCTTGCTTTTACAAATGGAGCCGTTTCATTGCTCGACCATACCAAAAATACAGAAGTAACAATTTCAGGCCATCAGGAATCGGTAAGCCTGCTTGTGGAAGGAAAAGAAAAGTTACGGAGTCTCATTAAGGAGGGGCAATTGCAGGTCGCCGCATCTTTTCGGGCTGTCTTATTGTTAGAGTCTATCTTTTATTTAACCAAAGCTGAATCATGATTTTAATAAAAAGCTGGAGGTAAGGTAAATGGGGGAAAATCAAAAGAATTTACGTTTTGAAACATTAAGTGTTCATGGAGGATTGTCACCAGATCCTGTAACAGGAGCAAGGGCTGTTCCGATTTATCAAAATAATGCCTATCAATTTAAAAATACGGAGCATGCAGCAAACCTTTTTGGATTAAAAGAGCCTGGATACATATATACCCGTATTCATAATCCAACGGTAACGGTTTTTGAAGACAGAATTGCCCTTTTAGAAGGGGGAATCGGTGCACTTGCTGCAGCCAGCGGGATGGCAGCGATCACGTTAGCTATTTTAAATGTTGCAGAAGCTGGAGATGAAATTGTTTCAGCCTCAACACTTTATGGTGGAACTTATAACTTATTTGCTGTCACGCTGCCAAAGTACGGAATCAAAGTGAAGTTTGTAGATCCAGAAGATCCGGAAGATTTCAGAGCTGCAATTACAGATAAAACCAAAGCAGTTTTTGCAGAAACGATTGGGAATCCAAGTTTACGTATCTTAGATATTGAAAAAGTAGCGGAGATTGCACATCAGGCAGGTGTACCGCTGATTATCGACAATACTTTTGCAACCCCTTACTTATGCCGGCCAATCGAACATGGAGCTGACATTGTCATTCACTCAGCAACAAAATGGCTGCTAGGTAATGGAACAACCCTTGGAGGAGTGATTGTGGATGGCGGTAAGTTTGATTGGAATTCCCCTAAGTTTCCTGGATTTACCCAGCCAGATTCAAGCTATCATGACATCGTTTATGCAGAAGCACTAGGTGCGGCTGCTTATATTGTTAAGGCCCGTGTACAGTTACTGCGAGATTTGGGACCAGCATTAAGTCCGCAAAATGCATTTCAGTTTACACTAGGACTTGAAACGCTGCATGTACGGATGAAGGAGCATGTAGCAAATACAAAGAAGGTAGTTGATTACTTAATTAATCACCCTGCAGTTGAATGGGTTTCATATCCTGGGCATAGTTCTCATCCGGATTTTGACTTAACAGTGAAATATTTACCAAAAGGTGCAGGATCTGTTATTGTCTTTGGCATTAAGGGCGGCAGAAAAGCAGGGGCAAAATTAATCGATTCCATAAGTTTATTCGCGCATGTTGCGAATGTGGGTGATGCAAAAAGTTTAATTATTCACCCAGCAAGCACAACTCATCAGCAGTTAGATTCTGAAGGGCTTAAGGCATCAGGGGTTTCGGAAGATTTAATCCGTTTATCAATTGGGATTGAAAACGTGGAAGATCTAATTGAGGACTTGGAATCTGCTATTGAGGCGGCAACGGGAATTGTATCGCTTAAAACAAAAGCTTAGGTGACATATTTTGGACATAAAAAATCCGTTGACACTCCTTTTTTTCCGTGTTACGATAGCTTTCGTGATTAGATAATTACTTTAACCAATGAGCGTGTTAATTAAATATAGGATGATAAGCTCTTATCAAGAGAGGTGGAGGGATGTGCCCGATGAAGCCCGGCAACCGTCAATGTAAATTGAAATGGTGCCAATTCACACAAAGCGAATGCTTTGGGAGATGGGAGAAAGGATTAATTTTTAATGCCTTTCTGCCTGCGCAGGAAGGCTTTTTATTTTTCTTATATAAGAATGTTTTAATAGAAACAATCAAACCCTATGTTTAATTAATTCTGCTGTCATCGGATTTTATAGTATTCTTATTTAATATTATCGGATAAAGAAGGTGAGAAAATGATATCAATAAAAGATGTTCGAAAGATATTCCCTTCAAAACAGGGTGAACTAAGAGCAGTTGACGATGTCAATTTAGAAATAAAAGAAGGCGAGATTTTCGGAGTCATTGGTTATAGCGGCGCCGGAAAAAGTACCCTAATTAGAATGTTAAATGGACTTGAACTTCCGACGGATGGTTCAGTTACAGTAGCAGGACGGATCATTTCAAAGATTAAGGGCAGCGAACTTCGGAAGGCTCGTCAGGAAATAAGCATGATTTTTCAGCACTTTAACCTGCTTTGGTCCAGAACAGTAAGTGAAAATATTGCTTTTCCTTTGGAAATCGCCGGTGTGAAAGGTCCTGAAAGACAAAAACGGGTAAAAGAATTGATTCATTTAGTTGGGTTGGAAGGAAGAGAGAATGCCTATCCTTCACAGTTGAGCGGGGGGCAAAAACAACGCGTTGGTATTGCCAGGGCTTTGGCTAATAACCCAAAAGTATTGTTATGTGACGAAGCCACTTCAGCGCTCGATCCACAAACTACCGACTCCATTTTAGACTTATTGGTTGATATCAATAGTCGATTAGGATTAACGATTGTCCTTATCACTCATGAAATGCACGTTATTCGTAAGATCTGCCACCGTGTTGCAGTTATGGAGAGCGGCCGGATTGTAGAACTGGGTCCAGTATTAGATGTGTTTAAAAATCCACAGCAGCCGATTACGAAGCGATTTGTTCAACAGGTGACAGAGCCAGAGGAGACAAAAGAAACAGCCGAGCATTTGCTTGAACGTTATCACTCTGGACAAGTAATCCAATTAACCTTTATTGGTGAAGCGGCGGAACAACCGGTTATTACCAACCTCATCCGTAATCATGAAGTGACGGTAAACATTTTACAAGGGAAGATTTCGCAGACCCAAAGCGGATCATACGGGACTCTTTTCATTCATTTAGATGGCGAAGATGCAAATATTCAAAAAGCGGTTGACTACATTCGTTCACAACAAGTAGGAGTGGAGGTGGTTACGAATGAATAATCAACCATACTTTCAAGAGATAGATTGGGAAGAAATGTGGGAAGCAACAGCCCAGACCCTCTATATGACAGGTGTATCGGTCCTTGCGACATTTATTTTAGGTATTTTACTTGGTTTATTGCTGTTTCTTACAGGTAAAGGCAATCTGTGGGAAAATAAGTTGATTAATACGATTATCGGATCTTTTGTTAATATTTTTCGTTCGATTCCTTTCATTATTTTAATTGTATTACTTATTCCGTTTACGAAATTATTAGTTGGAACGATGATCGGTGAAGATGCAGCCTTACCTGCGTTAATTATTGGTGCTGCACCATTCTATGCCAGAATGGTTGAAATCGGGCTCCGGGAAATTAATAAAGGCGTTATTGAAGCTGCTAAATCAATGGGCGCAACAACTAGTACGATTATTTGGAAGGTCTTACTTCCAGAATCAATGCCTGCATTAGTTTCAGGTATTACTGTCACTGCCATTTCCCTTGTCGGCTATACGGCAATGGCGGGAGTAATTGGGGCAGGGGGCTTAGGAAACCTTGCTTACCTTGAAGGCTTCCAACGCAGTCGTAATGATATCGTTTTAGTAGCTACGATTATTATCTTGGCTATAGTATTTGTTATTCAGTTTATTGGTGATATTATCACTTCAAAATTAGATAAACGATAAAAAAGGAGATGTCAAAATGAAAAAGTGGTTCAGTTTATTTTTAGCATTATCATTTGTTTTAGTTTTAGCTGCTTGTGGTACTTCTGAAGAACAAACAGAAGGGGGCAACGCTTCAGAAGAAGGAGAAACAACAAAATTAGTGGTTGGAGCATCTAACGTTCCACACGCTGAAATCCTAGAAAAAGCACAGCCTCTTCTTGCTGAACAAGGTATTGAATTAGAAATTGAAACATTCCAGGATTATGTATTACCAAACAAAGCGTTAGAATCAAAAGAACTTGATGCAAACTATTTCCAACACATTCCTTATTTAAACTCTCAAATCGAAGAAAATGGTTATGACTTTGTAAATGCTGGCGGCATTCACATTGAACCTATTGGTGTTTATTCAAAGAAATATAAGAACTTAGATGAACTTCCAGATGGTGCACAGTTAATTATGAGTAACTCTGTAGCTGACCACGGCCGTCTTCTTTCATTATTAGAAGCAGAAGGTTTAATTAAGCTTAAAGAAGGCATTGATAAAACAAAAGCTACAACAGAAGACGTAGTTGAAAATAAAAAGAACTTAAAGTTTGATACAAATTATGAAGCAGCATTACTTCCGCAGATTTTTAACAATGGTGAAGGCGATGCCGTATTAATTAACTCTAACTATGCGATTGACGCAGGTCTAAATCCAATCGAAGACTCTATTGCAATTGAAAACAGCGAATCACCATATGTAAATGTTATTGCTGTACGTAAAGGTGATGAAAATAAAGACACAATCAAAGCGCTTGTAGAAGTTCTTCGCTCAAAAGAAATCCAAGACTTCATTCTTGAAGAGTACAAAGGTGCGGTAGTACCAGTTTCTGAATAAATTTCTAGAGGTCAGTGAAAACATTTCACTGACCTTTATTATTTCCTAGTATCGAATAAGGAAGGCTTGGCAAAATAGTAGAAAATACGTTATGATTTAACTCGTATGTGCAATACATATAAGGGGTCACAAAAACTGATTAGATCAGAATTTTATATTCCTTTTTTGATATTGATTCTCAATTAGAATAGGTTTAGTGAAAATGGAAAATCTTTATCTTATCTATGTTAGCTAATACTTCTTATAAGTTGCTAACAGATTCGATTTGTTATAAGATTGTAATGAGAATAAAATGAGAATAGTGTTTGTGACCGAAGGCATTGTCTTCACGTTACAAAATTATCTTTGCGGAGGTATAAATATGGCTGGATCAACTTTAACAATCAAAGATTTACATGTAGAGATTGATGGGAAAGAAATTTTAAAAGGTGTAAACCTTGAGATAAAAGGTGGAGAAATCCACGCGATCATGGGACCAAATGGTACAGGTAAATCAACTTTATCTTCTGCTATTATGGGTCATCCAAAATATGAAGTAACAAAAGGAAGCATCACTTTAGACGGGCAAGATGTCTTAGAAATGGAAGTAGATGAGCGCGCTCGTGCAGGTCTATTTTTAGCAATGCAATATCCAAGTGAAATTAATGGTGTTACAAACGCTGACTTCTTACGTTCAGCTTTAAATGCTCGCCTTGGAGAAGGCAACGAAATTTCATTAATGAAATTCATTCGTAAAATGGATAAGCAAATGGAATTCCTTGAAATGGATTTAGATATGGCGCAGCGTTACTTAAATGAAGGTTTCTCCGGCGGTGAGAAAAAGCGTAATGAAATTCTTCAATTAATGATGCTTGAGCCAAAGATTGCTATCCTGGATGAAATTGACTCCGGATTAGATATCGATGCTCTTAAAGTTGTTTCTAAAGGAATCAACCAAATGCGCGGAGAAGAATTCGGATGCTTAGTTATTACTCACTATCAAAGACTTTTAAATTATATCACTCCTGACTATGTGCACGTGATGATGCAGGGACGCGTAGTTAAATCAGGCGGACCAGAGCTTGCACAACGCTTGGAAGCAGAAGGATATGACTGGATCAAGCAAGAACTCGGAATTGAAGATGAAACAGTTGGGCAGGAAGCGTAAGAGTTAGCGTTAGGAGGATAACCATGACAACAGATACAAATTTATCATTTGATAAGGATTTTGTTCGTTCCTTTTCAAAAGAAATGGGCGAACCGGCTTGGTTAGAAGCGTTTCGCGTGGCAGCATTCGAAGCTAGCGAAACCTTACCAATGCCAAGACCAGATAAAACAAAGATCGATAAATGGAATTTTACTCAATTTAACAAACATACAGTAAAGAGTGAGCCTTTCACATCACTAATTGAACTCCCGCTTTCAGTGAGAGCATTAGTAGATACAGATAAGGAAGCAAAAAATTTATATATCCAGCGGAATCAAACGCCTGCGTTTGTTAGCTTAAGTGAAGAACTAAAAGATAAAGGCGTTATTTTTACCGATATCTTTACTGCTGTTCGTGAGCATAGCGAGCTTGTTCAAAAATACTTCATGACAACAGCTGTTAAAGTAGATGAACATCGCTTAGCAGCACTGCATGCTGCATTGTTCAATGGGGGTGCATTCCTTTATGTACCTAAAAATGTGGAAATTTCAGAACCAATTCAAGCTGTTTATGTACATGACGATGCAGACGCAAACGTATTTAACCATGTCATTGTTGTAGCGGATGATAACAGTTCCGTAACATATGTAGAAAATTATATTTCTACAATTGAATCTGCAGATTCTGTCGTTAATATTGTAACGGAAGTCGTTGCCAATGCAAACGCAAAAGTACAGTTTGGTGCGGTTGATACCTTGGCTAAGGGAGTTACGACTTATGTAAACCGCCGTGGTGTAGCTGGAAGAGACGCTCGTATTGAATGGGCACTTGGCCTAATGAATGATGGCAATACGATTTCTGAGAACACAACAAATCTTGTTGGTGATGGTGCTTTCGGCGACACGAAAACCGTTGTTGTCGGCCGCGGTGAGCAAACACAAAACTTTACTACAAAGGTTGTTCACTTTGGTAAGCATACTGAAGGGTATATCCTAAAACACGGTGTAATGAAGGATAGTGCCTCCTCGATTTTTAATGGCATTGGTAAAATTGAGCATGGTGCATCGAAATCGAATGCGGAGCAGGAATCACGTGTACTTATGTTGAGTGAGAAAGCACGCGGGGATGCAAACCCAATTCTTCTTATCGATGAAGACGATGTAACAGCAGGACACGCAGCATCTGTCGGACGCGTTGACCCTGTACAATTGTATTATTTAATGAGCCGCGGTATTCCAAAAACAGAGGCAGAGCGTCTAGTCATTCACGGTTTCCTTGCTCCTGTAGTAAACCAACTACCGATTGAAGGAGTTAAAAAGCAGTTAACGGAAGTAATTGAAAGGAAAGTACGATAATGAATATCCAGGATATTCGTCGTCAGTTTCCTATTCTTCATCAAGAAGTGAATGGCAAACCGCTTGTATACTTGGATAGTTCGGCTACTTCACAAAAGCCGATCCAAGTCATTGAGACGGTTGAAAAATACTATAAAGAAATCAATTCCAATGTTCACCGTGGTGTCCACACGCTTGGTACACGAGCAACGGATGCTTATGAAGGTACGAGGGAAAAGGTTCGAAAATTTATCAATGCAAAATCAACCCAGGAAGTTATTTTTACAAGAGGAACAACAACCTCTTTAAATACGGTTGCTGCCAGCTATGCCGCTGCAAACGTAACTGCCGGTGATGAAATTGTTATTACGTATATGGAACATCACAGTAACATTATCCCGTGGCAGCAGGTAGCAAAACGTACTGGTGCACAGTTGAAATATATCCCTCTCCAAGAGGATGGGACGATTTCACTTGACGATGTCCGTGCTACGGTTACATCGAACACGAAAGTTGTATCGGTTATGCAGGTTTCAAATGTTTTGGGTGTTATTAACCCAGTTAAAGAAATTGCCCAGATTGCACATGATAATGGCGCTGTTATGGTGGTTGACGCTGCCCAAAGTGCACCGCATATGAAAATTGATGTTCAAGATTTAGACTGCGATTTTCTTGCTTTTTCAGGACATAAAATGTGCGCACCGACTGGGATTGGCGTACTATATGGAAAGAAACATTTGTTAGAAAAAATGGAACCAATTGAGTTCGGTGGGGAAATGATTGATTTTGTTCATTTATACGAATCAACATGGAAGGAGCTGCCTTGGAAGTTTGAAGGCGGAACTCCGATTATTGCAGGAGCGGTAGGTCTTGGTGCCGCGATAGACTTTTTAAATGAGATTGGCTTAGACAATATTGCTGAGCATGAGCATAAGCTTGCGGCCTATGCATTAGAAAAAATGTCTTCCATTCCGGGAATGACGATTTATGGACCACTGGATCCGGCAAAACGCGCGGGCCTTGTTACCTTTAATATTAGTGATGTACATCCGCATGATGTTGCAACCGTTCTTGATGCTGAAGGAATCGCTGTCCGTGCCGGACATCATTGTGCCCAGCCGTTAATGAAATGGCTGAAGGCGTCAGCAACTGCTCGTGCAAGCTTTTATTTATACAATACAGAAGACGATATTGATAAGCTGGTTGAAGGACTTGTTAAAACAAAGGAGTATTTCAGCGATGTCTTCTAATTTAGATGCACTTTACCGTCAAGTTATTATGGATCATTATAAAAATCCCCGGAATCGCAGGATTTTAGAGGATGGCAGCCATACGATTAATATGAATAACCCTACGTGCGGTGACCGAATTCAATTAACGTTTAAGGTTGAAGATGGAATTGTTACAGATGTAGGTTTCGAAGGTGAAGGCTGTTCTATTTCTATGTCGTCAGCTTCCATGATGACCCAGGCAATTAAGGGTAAAAAAGTAGAAGAGGCCTTAAGGCTTTCAAAAATCTTTTCTGATATGATTCAAGGAAAAGATTACGATGATGATATTGATTTAGGTGATATTGAAGCCCTTCAGGGTGTATCCAAGTTCCCAGCAAGAATTAAATGTGCGACATTAGCTTGGAAAGCAATGGAAAAGGGTCTTAATGAAGACGAAGAACAATAACATGGTCTAGGGGATCTTTCCCCTAGCATGTTAATAAGGGAGGAATTCGACGATGGCTAAGAAAATGCCTGAGATCGGTGATTATAAGTACGGTTTTGCCGATAAAGACGTATCGATTTTCCGCTCAAAGCGTGGATTGACACGTGAAATTGTTGAAGAGATTTCTAAAATGAAGGAAGAGCCACAATGGATGCTTGACTTCCGCCTAAAATCTCTTGAACATTTTTACAACATGCCAATGCCGCAATGGGGTGGAGATTTAGCTTCATTAAATTTTGACGAAATTACTTACTATGTTAAACCATCTGAGAAATCGGAAAAATCTTGGGATGAAGTTCCTGAGGAAATCAAAGCTACTTTTGATAAGCTTGGTATCCCAGAAGCAGAGCAAAAGTATCTTGCCGGGGTTTCTGCTCAATATGAATCTGAAGTTGTTTACCACAACATGAAGGAAGACCTTGAAGAATTAGGTATCGTGTTTAAAGATACTGATTCTGCATTAAAAGAGAATGAAGATATCTTCCGTGAACACTGGGCGAAAGTAATCCCGCCAACAGATAACAAATTTTCGGCGTTGAATTCAGCTGTTTGGTCAGGCGGTTCATTTATTTATGTACCACCTGGCGTAAAAGTGGATACTCCGCTTCAGGCATATTTCCGTATTAATTCTGAAAATATGGGTCAATTTGAAAGAACATTAATCATCGTTGATGAGGGTGCACATGTGCATTATGTAGAAGGTTGTACAGCACCTGTATACACAACTAACTCATTACACAGTGCGGTTGTTGAGATTATCATCAAAAAGGATGCCTATTGCCGTTATACAACGATTCAAAACTGGGCGAACAACGTATACAACCTTGTTACAAAGCGTGCGGTTTGTGAAGCGAATGCGACTATGGAATGGATTGACGGTAACATCGGTTCTAAATTAACGATGAAATATCCTGCGGTTATTTTAAAAGGTGAAGGCGCTCGTGGTATGACATTATCCATTGCGATTGCAGGTAAAGGTCAGCACCAGGATGCAGGAGCGAAAATGATTCACTTAGCTCCGAATACGTCTTCAACGATTGTTTCTAAATCAATTTCAAAGCATGGCGGTAAGGTTACTTATCGTGGTATCGTTCACTTCGGCCGTAAAGCGGATGGTGCACGTGCAAACATCGAATGTGATACTTTGATTATGGATAATCAATCAACATCTGATACCATTCCTTACAATGAAATCTTGAATGACAACATTTCGCTTGAACACGAAGCAAAAGTTTCGAAAGTATCTGAAGAGCAGCTGTTCTACTTGATGAGCCGCGGTATCTCAGAACAAGAAGCAACCGAAATGATCGTTATGGGCTTCATCGAGCCATTTACAAAAGAATTACCAATGGAATATGCAGTAGAAATGAACCGTCTAATCAAGTTTGAGATGGAAGGTTCAATCGGTTAATATTGATCCGCTTGCCGTCACTGGCAGGCGGATTTTTATGTTTACTTGCGGATGGCGGTAAATACTTGCGGATATCGAGAAATACTAGCGGATAGCCAAAACCACTCGCATGATCGACCATCAATGCTTTAAATAATGATTATGCTATTATTAATATGTGGGGGTGAATGAATTGATCTATATAGGCGTAACCGGCTGGGGGGATCATGATGGCTTATATCCAGCCCAAATTTCACCAAGGGATAAACTGAAAGAATATGCGGGACATTTTCCAACAGTGGAAGTGGACGCTGCTTTTTATGCCATTCAGCCGAAACGGAATGCGGAAAAATGGGTCAAAGACACACCGGACTCGTTTCAGTTTATCGTTAAAACCTATCAAGGAATGACAGGGCATCAGCGCGGTGAAATTCCTTTTGAAACGAAACAGGAGATGTTTGAAGCTTTTAAAGATTCGCTTGAACCTTACATGGAACATAACAAATTAGCTATGGTTCTTTTTCAATTTCCGCCATGGTTTGATTGCAAACGAGAAAATGTGGAGTACTTACGCTGGTGCAAAAGACAAATGGGGGAAATACCATGTGCCCTTGAATTTAGGCACCAATCATGGTTTGAGCCTGTTTTTCATCAAAAAACGTTAAAATTTATGACAGAGGAAAATTGGATACATAGTATATGTGATGAGCCACAGTCCGGTGAAGGTTCAATACCAGCCGTTTTAGAGACGACATGCCAAGATAAGCTATTGATACGGTTTCATGGCAGGAATGTTCACGGCTGGCAGCAGCGAAATGCTGAAAATTGGCGGGAGGTCCGCTATCTTTACCGCTACAATCATCAGGAACTATCAGAATGGGCCAATTCAATACGAAAGTTAGCTATGGAATGCAAAAATATTTATGTCCTTTTTAACAATAACTCCGGCGGTGATGCCGCTGATAATGCAAAACAGATGATAGAATTATTAGGTTTGGAATATGAGGATCTGGCTCCAAGACAGCTAGACTTATTTTAACAAAAGGGGATTTATTGATGGAATGGCTGTTATTGGTTTTAATCGGGGTTGCCGCAAGCTCACTAGGGTCGTTAATTGGCCTTGGCGGAGGAATTGTGGTTGTGCCCTCTTTGCTTTATTTAGGTACTTTAACCAGCTTTGATTATATAACACCACAGGTAGCGGTAGGGACATCTTTGTTCACCATGATTTTTACGGGGTTATCCTCCACTTTAGCCTATGTCAAATATAAAACCGTAGACTACAAAAGCGGCTTAATTTTTCTCATTGGCAGTGGTCCAGGCAGTATACTTGGTGCTTGGGTTACAGAGATATTAAATTTAAAATCCTTTAATCTATTCTTTGGTTTTTTTATGATTTTTGTATCCCTTATCTTATTGTTTAAAGATAAGTTAAAACCAATGCCTTATCAAAAGGAAAAAGGAATTTCCCGCAACTTTACTGATAATACCGGCAGTACCTTTGAATATGGCTTTAACACATTAGCAGCGATTCTGATTTCATTTATCGTTGGCTTTTTATCAGGAATTTTAGGAGTCGGCGGCGGGTCGTTAATGGTTCCGGCAATGATCCTATTCTTTTTCTTCCCGCCCCATGTAGCCGT
Organism: Neobacillus sp. Marseille-Q6967; assembly: GCF_946151075.1. GTDB lineage: Bacteria > Bacillota > Bacilli > Bacillales > Cytobacillaceae > Neobacillus. Next base: position 2,149,335 of record NZ_CAMGZB010000001.1, read on the forward strand.
TGCAACATCCATGTTTATGATTTTGCCCACATCAATTTTAAGTTCAATTACCCATATATGGTTGGGAAATGTTGATTGGTTACTTGCATTAGCACTCGTACCAGGTGCATGGATTGGAGCAAAAGTGGGTGTGTATTTAAATACAAAACTAAAGAGTAAAACCATTGTCTTGATCCTTAGAACTATTTTAATCGTGGTGGGTGTAAGACTTATGTATCAAGGTATTTTTGGTTAAAGGATGAGATTAACATGGAAAGCATACACATTTTTCATACAAATGATCTTCATAGTCACTTAAAACGCTGGCCGCGTATTCATGATTTTTTAATAACCCAAAGAGCTTTTTACGAAGCAAAGGGAGAAGATTTTTTCTTATTTGATATTGGTGATTTCGTTGATCGCTGGCATCCTTTATCAGAAGCAACAAGAGGAAAAGGCAATATTGATCTTTTAAACGAGTCTATCTATAACGCTGTTACAATCGGTAATAATGAGGGAATTACTTTTCCATATGAGGATTTAGATCAAATGTATGACCATGCAAAATTTGATGTTCTTGCCGCAAATTTATATCAGAAGGCGAATCAGCATCCTAAATGGTTGAAGCCATATACAATTTACCACACTCAAAAAGGAACAAAAATAGGGGTAATTGGCGTAACGGTTAGCTATTCTTTACTTTATAAACTTCTTGGCTGGTATATCACAGACCCAATAAATGAATTGAAAAAATGGCTTCCGCAATTAAAGGCAGAATCTGATGTTATCATCTTGCTTTCTCATCTTGGGATTCATCAAGATGAACAAATTGCTGCAGAGTGTCCTGATGTAGATGTTATACTTGGCGCTCATACACACCATACCCTTCCAGATGGAAAGGTAATAGGTGGGACATTGCTGGCAGGCGCAGGGAAATTTGGCAAATTTGTTGGTCATGTGTCTCTGATTTTGGATGATCAGAAAAGGATTATAAGTAAAACGGCCGGTTTAACCAACGTTATGGAACTGCCGCCTGCAACAGATGAAAAAATCAAATCAAATGAACTTTTTCGAAAAGGGAAAAAACTATTAAATAAGAAAATCATTTCATTAAGTCACCCATTAGAGGCAGATCCTTTCATAGAGACTGAGCTTGCACGTTTATTGTGCAGTGCTTTACGTGAATGGTGCGGGACCGATTGTGCTTTTATTAATTCAGGATTATTATTGGGAGGATTATCTGGAGATGTATCAAAGTTTGATCTCCTGACAATATGTCCTCATCCGATAAATCCTTGTAAAATTGATGTTACGGGAACAGAATTAGAGAAAATAATCATCGAAACGAAACATGATTATTGGGCCCAGCGCCCCGTTAGAGGTTTGGGTTTTAGGGGAACGGTAATGGGGGTAACCGTATATGATGGCATTAGTTTTAACGAAGATGAAGAGATATTTATTAATGGAGTTAAAATCAACCCAAATGATACTTACAGCTTAGCACTACCCGATATGTTCACATTCGGTCACTTTTTTACAGATGTAATCTCCCAAAAAGAAAGGATTTATTATTTACCGGAGTTTTTACGTGATTTGCTAAAATGGAAATTACAGAAGCAGTCCTAAAATGTATACACGCTTTTTCTTATTTTTCATAAAGTGATAATAAGGAAAGGAGTGTAGGACATTGATTGAGCTTTCACCAGTAGAAATTAACGGTCACACGTTTTTGGCTGTTACGGTCTTACTGCCTAAAACGACACTGCTTTCAGTAAGTAGTGATAAAGGTTATATTATGTGCGGTGCTTTAGATGTCGGCTTGTTAAATGAAAAATTAAAGGACCGCAAAATTATAGCTGCAAGGGCTGTTGGAGTTAGAACGATTGAACAACTTCTGAATGCGCCAATGGAATCGGTAACGGTCGCAGCTGAAGAACTAGGAATTACAAAAGGAATGCTCGGCAAAGATGCCCTGCTTAAAATGATGTAAAAAAGCTTGCTTTATAAGCAAGCTTTTTCTTAATAGTTAGGCTAGAACCTCCTTATTTTGCATACATATAGCTTGTAAGGGGGGATTGATTTGGTAAAGTTTCGTCGGAGAATTACCCGGCGGCGGGGACCGTTACCTTTCCGGCAAGTCTTATTTTTATCATTTATATTTTTCCTTCTATCTACTGTACTGGGAATATGGCTGGTTAACAAAGGAATTGAGCCTTCCTTAATTCGATACGCAGAATCGAAGACTAAACAAATAGCCTCACAGGTTATTAATAAAGCCATTAATAAAAAGACGGTAGATGTCGGAGATGTAATTAAAGTAGAATCAGGTGAAAATGGCGCACAGCCTACTGCCGGATTAAATACCGAAGTGATAAACCAAAAATTATCCGAGATTACCAATGAGGTTCAAAATAACCTTAATGCAGCTGAAAAAGGAGATCTTGCCTCATTAGAACAATTGACCGACGTTGATATCCAGGTAGATGCAAAACGAGAAGATGGAATCGTTTGGAATGTTCCGTTGGGGCAGGCGACAAACATGGCCTTACTAGGTAACTTAGGACCAAAAATTCCAGTCCGGTTCCACGCCATTGGGGAAGTACGTCCTGATGTGAAAATTAACACAAAACCGATGGGGATCAATAATACTTGGATTGATGTGGCCATCCATTTAGAAGTGTCGGTACAAATCATTACACCTTTTGCGACAAAAATTACTAAGCTGGACCAAAATATTCCGGTCGGCGGGAAACTGATACAAGGTGATGTACCACAATTTTATAATAATGGCGGCAGTATGCCGCTTCCAGCTATTCAACTTCCGGATAGTGAAGAGAAAAAAGAAAAAACGAAAAAGTAAAATTAAAATAGGACTGTCGTTATATTCGACAGCCTATTTTTTTCTTGCCCGGATTCTTTCTTCTTGTTTCCACTGTCTTAAATGCGGGGTAGGGTCAAAGGACCACTCTGTCCTGCCATTATCCTTATACATTCCATAATGTAAATGCGGCGGAAATTTACCGGATGTTCCAGGTGGTCCATACCCTGAACTCCCCACACCGCCAATTAATGTTCCAGGTTCCACAACCTGTCCTACACTTAAATCCTTTGCAAAACCGCTTAGATGCGCAAAATAATGATACGTATTATTAATATCCCGGATACCAACTCTCCAGCCGCCGAATTTGTTCCAGCCTTTCATTTCGACGATGCCATAGTTGGTTGCGCGGACAGGCACACCATAACCTGCGAAGATATCCGTTCCTTCATGCATTCTTCTGCCGCCCCAGCCTCTCGCATCACCCCAGGTGCTTCGGTAGCTGTGGTTGCTGCGAATCGGAACTGGAAAGGCATGAGTATCTAAATCAAGACGTCCAAAATGTCGGTAGATTTTTGCCTTTCCTGCAATGATTCCAACTGTTTTGTCCCTATGATAATAATCCCATAAACCAATTTTTATATTATCATGATCTGTTCCATAAGAAAGAAGGTAATTCGCAAAGGCATAAAGTACATCTTCATCATTTTTTAAACTCGCTTTTCCATCTCCATCCCCATCCACTCCTATACCATCAAAAAACTGGATGATAGCAGGATTTTCTTCCGAAGGATTAGGATTTGTTACCCCTGCCCATTTTTCAGGGGGAATGTAGATGCCAATGATACTATCGGGCTTTGGTAAATCCTTGCGTACTTGACGGATATTTCGTTCATATTGGTCAATTGCCGCTAAATAATACCATGGGATATGCGTAACGGTTTCAACTTTTTTATATAATTTCATTCGTTCCTGATACTCATTTGCTTTGTCTAGGCTATTTGCCTGAGCATCGATAGAAGCAGCATTCATAAATAGAAGGAAAGTCCCAATGATTAGAAATGCCCGCACAGCCATCCTCCTTCCGATTATTGTACGTAGTTAGTTTATGATTTCTAGTCTATTTCATTATGGTTAATAATTGGTAAAAAATGAAGAACAGGACGGTGTGCTTGTCGACTCTAATAAAAGTATGTTACAGTGACAACATGAGAAAAACTCATTGAAGAGGTGGAATCATGAGCAAAAAGGAAGAATATTTGAGAAAACCTGAATGGTTAAAAATAAAGTTAAATACGAATGAAAATTACACGGGATTAAAGAAAATGATGCGGGAAAAAAATCTTCACACTGTTTGTGAGGAAGCAAAATGTCCCAATATTCATGAATGCTGGGCAGTTAGAAGAACAGCTACATTTATGATTCTCGGTGATACATGTACCCGTGCGTGCCGTTTCTGTGCCGTTAAAACCGGACTTCCTACAGAATTAGATTGGCAGGAGCCAGAACGCGTCGCAGACTCTGTACAATTAATGAATTTAAAACACGTAGTGGTAACTGCCGTTGCCCGGGATGATTTAAAAGATGGCGGTGCAGCTGTTTTTGCTGAAACGGTAAAAGCTATCCGCAGAAAAAATCCATTTACAAGCATTGAAGTTCTTCCATCTGACATGGGCGGAGTAGAAGAAAACTTAAGATTGTTAATGGATGCAAAGCCGGATATCTTGAACCATAATATTGAAACGGTTAGACGTTTAACTCCAAGAGTAAGGGCACGTGCTAAATATGACCGCTCTCTTGAGTTTCTGCGCCGTGCGAAAGAAATGCAGCCAGCCATTCCTACAAAATCCAGCTTAATGGTCGGCCTAGGAGAAACTAAAGAAGAAATTATTGAAGCAATGGATGACCTAAGAGCTAATCATGTTGATATCATGACGATTGGACAATATTTGCAACCATCTAAAGGCCATTTAAAGGTTCAGAAATACTATCACCCTGATGAATTTGCGGAATTACGTGAAATAGCCTTAAGCAAGGGCTTCAGCCACTGTGAAGCTGGTCCGTTAGTCCGTTCTTCTTATCATGCCGATGAGCAGGTCAATGCGGCTGCTAAACATAAGCAATTACTTGGTGAACAAGCAGCACAAGAAGCATAAAAAGAAAAAGTTCAGTCCAAAAGGGCTGAACTTTTTTCTTATCTGCTCATATCACTGTTATCGCCAGCATTGGCATTAGCACCGTTACCGTTAGTAGCAGCACCGTTATCGTTATTGTTAGTACCGTTTTGGCCGCCGGTGTTATTCATTCTTTCCCCGGGAGGTGAATTTTCTTCATTAGTAGCACCGTTTTCGTCTTCACTGTCACTCATCCTAGTTCCTTGGGGTGATTTCTTCATCACCTTAATTAACTGCGTAACGGAATTTCGTGCATTTCGACTTGTTGAATCAAGATTGGCCAGGTTTTCTACATCCCGCATCAAGTTGGCATCATCACTTACATAAACATGATAATATCGCGGAACCACCGACATGGCCGTTCTTTTTATTTGGTCAGCTGTTAGATTACGATCTTTGCTGTCAGTTTGGTAAGCAATTAACACTTCCTGGTCCGTGACAAGTGCAGCTACATCATTTACATTAGGAATATCTGTGCTAAGTTCACTAATAATTTGAGCTGTTTGTTCACGGTCAAGTCCTGCGTAATGCTCAGTTCCTCCCTGGTCGTTCATGACAGGGCTTTTTTGATGACGGACAAAACCATAGTCGTGTGTAACATTTCGAACACCGCGGGGGCCGCCCTCTTTATAAAGTTCAGCTCTTTTGTTATTTACATTGATCGTATCGCCGCTTTCCTCATAAACATCCCGGTTTGCCATATCCCTTGCACATCCGGTTGCAGCAATAGCTAAAGTTAAACCCATAATAACCAGTGATTTTTTCACTTCATGCACCTCCTTTTCTTAGAGTAGCCAATTGAAAGATAATTTTACTTAGTAATTGATGGTGAATCGGTTATAATGGGTATAAGGATTGCTGGAAAATTTGAGGTGATTTCATGATTAGTATCAATGGTGTAACATATGAAATAGTGCAGGAACATAGAAACGGTTATAACGAAGAAGCCTTAAAGGCTAGGTATAGTGAGATTTTGTCCAGATATGATTATATTGTAGGGGACTGGGGCTATGGTCAGCTCCGTTTAAAGGGATTCTTTGATGATCAAAATCAAAAAGCCACTTTTGATACAAAAATCAGCACATTGAGTGAATATCTGTATGAATACTGTAATTTTGGCTGCGCTTATTTTGTCTTAAAGAAAGTGAAAAAATAAAAAGGACTCGCCACTTGGCGAGCCTTTTTAATGTGTATTTCTAGCAGCCTCTGGGCAGACGCATTCGCTTTTAATGAGTATACCTAGGGTTTTCATCTGAATTAGGGTCATCATGTGTCGGATGTGCCCCCTCCATTTGCCGTGGAATATCTTGGTGGAAGGTTTTATCTTCATAATTGAAGTTACTATAATAACGCTGCCCTTCCTTCCAAGGAGTATTTTTATTTTGAACAGGTTGATTTTTTCTGATGGGCGATCCGTATGGACCATCAGGAAATTCCTCCGCAGTAAGAAAATTTTGCTGCTTTTCTACATTGGATAATTCAGTATACTTTTCACGATCGTTTTCTGCCATTTCAACCACTCCTTTACCGTATAGGATAAGAAGCAGTTAAAAATTTATACCAATTCCAATAAAAATGAGCGCAGTTCTTCAGCATCCTCTTCATTTAATTGAAAGGCGTACTCTAAATAACCTTCTTCTCTTAAGTCATCCTCACCAATAATCGCAAAGCGGTTTCCCTGTAAATCAAGTACAAGATGTTTTCCATAATGCCGGTCCGTTTTCACGATGGCTAGGTCAAACCGTTGATTATCACCGACAAAACTTACAAATCTTGTTTTTGTATTTTCTGTATCGTCATATAAAAAAAATCGTTCTTTCATGTAATGTTCTCCTTTTGCTTTCAATTCACTATTTGCTATACCCTTATATAGTATCAAATTTTTACCTTCGATGGGAATAGGAGTAATTTGCAGAATATTATTAAAAGAATTACGGTGGGGAGAATCCTTTTTTTGTCAAATTGTGTTACAATATAGTTATTATTGTCGTTTCTGAGAGGGATGAACTGAGTTGGGCTGTCAGTACATAGAAAAAGCCAAAAGATTCATGCAATGGGGAAAGATTCTTCTACCTCTTTCTTCTATTCGCTATTATCCTCCCCAATTCATTTTGCGTAATCCTGTTTTGGAAGGAGTAAAGACTGCATTTGATGATGGACATGAAGCAGCGGTGATTGTGTTCAATTTAATCAATCAAAGAGATATCCTAATACAATTGGGGAAGTCATCATATTCACAGTTACTAAAAAGCTTAAAAAGGTTTTTCCAACAATATATCAAACAGGAAGTTAATAGCAAAAAAGTTATTGCTCTGCATGATTACTATGGCGATGGAATTACTCTCATAATAAAATTAAGCAGGGACCGTCATTCTATTAGCAATCTGGACCTCCTGATGAAAAAAATTGCTTATGAAGTTGAACATAAACTCATCAAACAGTATCCTTCTATAAAGCCTGTCTTTGAAACCGGCTATATGTTTGTGGAAAAAAATGAATTTCCACTTCAGGAATCGCTATTTCGGGCTCATCGCCAGGCGATAGCGGTGGCTGAAAAAAGGGTCCACTCGGAAGTAAACGAAATGATGTATACCATCAATAAAATTATTACGGAAAGGTCCATTACCTTACTGGCACAGCCGATTTTTGATGTGGCTACAAACGAAATCCGGGCCTGGGAAATGCTTTCACGCGGACCAAAGGGAACGGTTCTAGAAGCACCGTTACCTCTATTTTCAGTGGCAAGACAAACAGGACGGTTGTATGATCTAGAAATGATTGTATTAGAAAAACTATTTTTGCAAATTAAAGCAACTCGGTTCCGCCAGGATATCTTTGTTAACTTAACTCCCATCACGCTGGGGAATATTCGCTTTACCCGGGATTTAAAACAATTACTGCAGAAATATAGAGGAATTTCACCAAAGCAGATTACAATTGAAGTGACCGAAAGGGATTCCATCGAAGGACTAAAGGATTTTCGGTATAATATTCATTTATTACGGATAATGGGCTTTAAAATCGCTGTGGATGATACGGGATCAGGTTATGCCAGCTTGAATACGATTAGTGAAATCATGCCGGATATTATCAAAATTGACCGGTCGGTAATCGAAAATATCCACATAAATGCAGTAAAAGAATCGATGTTAAAAGGGCTGCTGCTCGTAGCCAAAGAAGCTGGTTCATTGGTAGTAGCGGAAGGAATTGAGAACGAAGAAGAAGCCTTTGTTTTAACAAGAAATAAAGTAGATTTGGCTCAAGGCTATTTTTATGCGCCGCCGATTGAGTTTGAAAAGGGTATAGCAACTTAGACAAATTTACAAGGAAGTGTTTTATAAATGTACTTTGTAGATCGAGAAAAGATTGAAACAACACTGGTATTTTTAGAAAATCAAATTCGGTTATTTTCCAGCAGGGAAGTATGGGAAACATCTTTGGATAAAGCTGCCTTAGAGCGTTTAACCCATATGATGATTGAGGCGGTTTTGGATGTAGGCAATGCGATGATTGATGGATTTATCATGCGGGATCCAGGGAGTTATGAAGATATCATTGAAATTTTAGTCGATGAAAAAGTGCTTTCAGAGGATACAGGCAGCAGCATGAAAACCATTGTTGGCTTTCGTAAAATGCTTGTCCAAACCTATACTGAAATAGACCATCAGAAGCTGCAAAAGCAATTTTCAGCAAACCTCGAAGCATTAAGACTATTTCCAAAGAATGTTCGTAAGTACCTCGAAAATGAACTAGGTCCGGTCACAGCATTTAAAAATTAGTCTAAGTTAAAGACTGATTTTTGATTGGAGCGGAAGGCGCGAGACTCCTGCGGGAGTACGGTTCAGGGGAGACCCCGCAGGCGCTTAAGCACCGAGGAGGCTCACCGAAAAGCCCGCGGAAAGCGAAGCGCCTGGAGCGTAAATCAAAAACCAGGCTAAACGACTTAAAATTATGTCGGGCCGCTTTTGCGGTCCGTTATTTTTTCGCGGAAATAAAGTGATCAAAAGGAGTGATTCGGATGAAAAAGTATAAAGGTTACTTAATCGACCTTGACGGAACCATGTATAAAGGGAACGAAAGAATCGATGCTGCTGCTAACTTTGTAAAAGGATTACAGGCTAAGGGGATCCCATATCTATTTGTAACCAACAATTCATCTAAAACACCTGCACAGGTTGCACAAAAATTACGGGATTTCGATATTCCGGCAGAGGAGCAGCAAGTCTTTACCACGAGCCAGGCAACGGCTAATTATATCTACGACCAAAAGAAAGATGCTACCGTGTATGTTATTGGGGAAGAGGGCATTCGAACTGCGTTAGCAGAAAAGGAATTTAAATTCACCGGTGAAGATGCAGAATATGTTGTGATGGGGATTGACCGTGACATCAGCTATGAAAAACTCGCTGTAGCCTGTTTGGCGGTCCGTAATGGAGCAGTCTTTATTTCAACAAATGGAGATATAGCCATTCCAACAGAGAGGGGTTTACTGCCTGGAAATGGGTCGCTCACATCTGTTATTACTGTTTCAACCCAAACAAGTCCGATATTTATTGGAAAACCTGAAGGAATTATTATGGAGCAGGCGCTTAAAGTGCTCGGCACGTCCGCAGAAGAAACCTTGATGGTCGGCGATAATTATGATACCGATATAATGGCGGGAATACAGGCTGGAATGGACACACTGATTGTTCATACCGGGGTAACAACAAAAGAATTACTTGTTGGATATGAAAAACAGCCGACCTATGCAGTAGACTCTTTAGATCAATGGGAACCGTAAAACAGGATGGGGGAGACCATCCTGTTTTTTCGCTTTATTACTCTACATTTGCTGCCCGGTGAGCAAGTCTACTTGATGCAGCCGCCGCAATGGCACCAACGATATCATCTAAAAATGTATGGCACTCGCCAGTCGATTTGTCATTTAAACGTGCTAAAATACCTGGCTTTTGTTTGTCAATATAGCCATAATTCGTGAAACCAATGGAACCGTAGACGTTAACAATGGATAGTGCCAGAATTTCATCAACACCATATAAGCTTTCATCTGTCTTGATAATACTTTGAATCGGCTCCTCAAGCATGCCTTTTTCAGCAAGCATATCCAGTTGGATTCCTGTAATAATCGCGTTTTGGACTTCACGTTTGGAGAGCACCCGTTCTACATTGGAAATACAGTCTTCCATTTTTAGATCATCATGATACTTCTGCTGTAAAAAGTAAACTAAATCGGCAATATCTTGAATAGTAACTCCTCTTTCTTTAATCCATCTTCGTGCCGTTTCTTCTGTTAAATCCATTTTTTTGTCTTCTGCCATCCAATTATCACCTTTTCTTTGAATTTTCACTATATATATACTCTTATTTCATAACATATGCACTTTATTTTAAAAAGTAACAGGCACCAATCCTCCTTAACAGAATTCTCCTAACGTGTAGTTCTTATTCTTTTAAACATAAGATTCCAAAGTTCTTACATATATATAAGCATGAGAGGAAATGAATAGAGGTGGTTTATTTATATGCTGCAGAAATTGCTGGAGGACCAGTATGGAATAAAGGCAAATGAGTACGTCAAACTTGATTCTTATGAGGCATTAAGAGGCAACGGCTGGGTTTATTTAGTGGCAAATCCCGGGGCTAGGGCCGCGGAAGATATTATCGAGTTAGAGAAATTGGCAGAGTATCTCAGAACTAATGGGGATCATCAGGTGCCCGCTATTTTACCTGTGAAGGATGGCGGTTATATCGCAACATGGAAAGAAAAGAAATATTGTGTGATGGCCAACAGACAAATGGAGAAACCGGCAACCATGAGGCTGGGAAGGAAACTGGCGAGATTTCATGAGAGGGGGAGAACGGTTCCCTTTAAAATTGAGAGAACAAGCAGAATTGGACAATGGAAACAGCTTTGGGAAAAACGTCTAGACCAAATTGAAAAAGTATGGAATGACATGTTGTTTCAAACGCCAGAGAATGATTTTGAAAGAATGTTTATTGATTCTCTGCCTTATTATATCGGCTTAACAGAGAATGCCATTCAATATTTGGTTGATACGGAAATTGACGATAATCCTGCTCAATTGGACAGTGGAACGGTCTGCCACGAACGATTCTTAGAAAAGTCCTGGGGAGAGAATTATTACATTAAAAATCCATTTGACTGGGTATTTGACCACCGCAGCAGAGACCTGGCAGAATGGACAAGAGAGCGGTTTTTACGGAATACCCAGACCTATGAATGGGATGTAACTCAGTTCTTTACAGACTACCAGGCGGTTGCTCCGTTATCCTCCTTTTCCTGGCGTTTATTGTTTTCGCGATTATTATTTCCAATTCACTACTTTGAGTGCATTGAAAATTACTATATATCACAATCGGAACAGGAAAAACGACTCTTAGAGGAGAAATTAAACAAAATGTTAAGACAGTCTTCCGAATACGAACGGTTCTTAAGTAAGTTCTTCCAAATTGCAGGAACACCCATGAAACAATTGAAGATTCCGCAGCCGGAATGGTTAGTACTTAGATAATAAAAAAGCGATTGCGCAAGTTCGCAATCGCTTTTATTATAATTAAAATACTTGTTCTACTTCTACTACACCAGGAACTTCTTCTAATAGGGCTCTTTCAATACCTGCTTTTAGTGTGATAGTTGAACTTGGGCAGCTGCCGCATGCACCTAGTAATCGTAGTTTTACAATACCATCCTCAACATCAACTAATTCACAATCCCCGCCATCACGAAGAAGAAATGGACGTAATTTATCTAATACTTCCTGAACTTGCTCAAACATTTCTTGTTCTGCCATCGTTATCGTCTCCTTTCCTTACCTATATTATAATGTCAACGCATATAAAAATCCATTCTCATGAAATGGGAAATCGCACAATTTAAGACAGATTTTATGTGATGAACATTAGAATGTTGTAAAATAAAAGAAAAAGAACGAGGAATGATATTATGGCGCAGAATGAAATAGAGGTTATCGTTTATGGTGCGGATGAATTATGTCCCAGTTGTGTTCATTTACCCTCATCGAAAGAGACATTTGAATGGCTTGAAGCTGCAATTGCTCGAAAATTCTCCGGACAGCCGGTTAAAATGACCTATGTAGATATATATAACCCTCCAACTGAAAAAGCAAGCTTTGCCAAAAAGGTCATTGAGGAAGATATGTTTTATCCCGTTGTTGTGATAAACGAAAAAGTAGTAGGAGAAGGTAATCCACGTCTTAAAACAATCTTTTCAGAGTTAGAAAAATACGGCTATATAGCATAAAAAGCATTCCGAAAAGGGAATGCTTTTTTAAAAATTAAAAAAATATAATTTCAACTTTGAGAATTGTCTAGCTCCAGCGCCTAGGGGCTCGGGTCATAAGCCAATCCGTCCAGAAGGTTAAAAAACAACCTTCTAGTCGGCTCGTCTTATGCCTGTCGCCCCTGTTCAAGGCGCTTCTGCTTTTCTATCTTAACCATTATGATACTTATAAAGCCAAAGGACGCCTGATTTTAACAGTCGGGCAACTCGGCCTGTAATAGCCCGGTCGTTCATCATTCCGAAGCCATGTTTTTTACCAAGGGATCCTAGAACCCCTTTTAATTTAATGGTAGGGAAGGACTCTGGAAGTTCTTCACCATTCCAGCGTTTTTTCAATACTTCTACGATTTGTTCTGCTTGACCTTCAGCTAACTGTGCACTTGGGGCATGAGGAAGGCTGGCACAATCCCCTAGGATAAAGATATGTTCATCATTAGGTAAGTGGTGATGTGGTGTAATAACCACACGTCCTAGGCGGTCTGTTTCCTCACCCATTTCTCGAACAACTTTATTTGCCTGAATACCGGCGGTCCAAACAATGACATCACAGGTTAGTGGCTCGTCATGATTATAAAGGGTATTTTTTTCTACTCTTGTGATATTGGAATTGTTGATAATTTCAACATGGTTTTTATCGAACCAATTTTCTACATATTTACTTAAACGGTCAGGGAAATCAGAAAGAATATGTTTCCCTCTGTCAAAAAGTTTAATTTTAAGATCGCTCCGGCTTTCACTCAATTCACTTGCCAGTTCTACTCCACTAAGACCAGCTCCAACAATACCAACTACTGATCCTGGACCTAAATTGTTTAGAACGGAATAAGTTTGTCTGGACTTTTCGATACTTTGAATGCTGTAGGTATATTGGTCCGCACCCGGAACCCCATGATATTTGTCCTCACAGCCTAGGCCGATAACTAAATCATCATAAGAAATTGGTTCTTCATCTTTTAGAAGAACCTTTTTGCCAGTTTTATCAATTCCGATCACTTCGCCGTATTTTACAACAACTTGAGGATGCTCTGGAAAAGAAACACGCAATTCTTTATCAGATACCGTTCCAGCTGCTAAAGCATAATATTCTGTTTTTAAACAATGATATGGTACGCGGTCAACGAGTGTAATTGTTACGTCCTCTGGTAAGTGGTTTGGCAGAAGTTCACTTAAAATCTTCATACCACCGTAACCACCGCCAAGAATTACAAGGTTTTTCATTTTTGATTTCCCCTTTTGTAACCAGTTGTCATGTTAGTATTGTTAATTTTAGTTTTAATATTAGACCTAGAATGTTTGAAATTAATTAATAAATAAAATATATTCCCTCAAATCCATTAAAAAGTATAGCTGAATTATGACAAAATAACAACACAAATGACAATTTTGTTGACAAATTTGATAAATACATGATATTTGACGTTATGTTAGAAAAATAGTAGGATAATGTAAGTTGTCGAGAGGTGATAGCCGTGATTAAACCTATTATTGAATTTTGTATAAGCAATCTGGCAAGTGGTGCCCAAAAAGCACTTGAAAAGTTAGAAAGAGATCCTAATTTAGATATAATCGAATATGGTTGTCTCGGTTACTGTGGAAAATGTGCTTCTAGTCTTTACGCACTTGTAAATGGGGAAGTCGTAACTGGTGATACACCTGAGGAACTAGTAGAGAATATCTACCAGTATTTAGAAGAGAATCCAATGTTTTAATAGAGAGGGAGCCTATAACGCTCCCTTTATTTTGTTCATAATCTATATAGAAACCAATTAGTTGAGTCCAATTGGTACAGTGTATATACTATTAATAAAGACCTTCAAAAGGAGGAAATACAATGAGTACTGTTATTTTGACGGAAGCCGCGGCTTTACACATAAAAGATATGATGAAACATAATGAGGAAGAAGGAGCCTTTTTACGCGTAAGTGTAAAGGGAGGCGGGTGCAGCGGCCTATCCTATGGAATGGGCTTTGAGCACGAAGTGAATGCAAATGATGAGCAATTAGAGCAGCATGGTATTAAAATCCTTGTGGATAAAGAAAGTGCTCCTATTTTAAACGGCACAAAAATTGATTTTAAACAAAGCATGATGGGCGGCGGTTTTACCATCGAAAATCCTAACGCGATTGCATCATGTGGATGTGGTTCATCATTCCGGACTGCAACAGCGGCGGGAACTCCGGAAGAGTGCTAATAAGAAAAAGCGGAAGCGCCCTTGGGCTCTTCCGCTTTTTCTATCTATTTGCCAAACATGGATGAACTGTGTAATGGCTGGATTTTTGCTTTTGGGTCGATATAAGCTTTAGCGTTGTTAACGGCTGTTGGTGCTTCACCGAATCCGCAGGCAATTAATTTTACTTTACCTTCGTACGTACAAATATCTCCTGCAGCATAAATTCCAGGAATATTTGTCTCCATTTTAGAGTTTACAACGATAGAATTCTTTTCGATTTCTAAGCCCCATTCTTTAATCGGTCCAAGGGAAGAAACGAATCCGTAATTACAAATAACAGCATCTACATCAAGAGTTTCTTTCTCATCCCCAGATACAGTTTGAAGAACGACCTGCTTGATGCCGCTGTCGTCACCGATTAACTCTGCAGGTACATAAGGAGTTTTTACAACAACTTTTGAATTGTGTAAGTTTTCGACACTGTGCTCATGCGCCCGGAATTTATCTCTGCGGTGAACGATTGTTACCTGTTCCGCAATAGGCTCAAGCATTAATGCCCAATCCACGGCAGAATCTCCGCCGCCAAAAACAACTACTTTTTGACCAGCAAATTTATTGAGGTCATCAATAAAGTAATGAAGGTTTTTCTTTTCATATTGGGTTGCGCTTTCTAATTCTAAACGACGCGGTTGGAATGCACCATTTCCTGCTGTAATAATAACCGTTTTCGAATAATGAACTTCTGCATTGGTCGTTAATTTGAACGTTCCATCCTCTAGCTTTTCTAATTTCTCAACTGATTGTTCTAATGCGATAGTAGGTTCAAACTTTGCCATTTGCTCTTTAAGGTTATTAACCAGTTCCTGTGCACGTACTTTTGGAAAACCAGCAACATCATAAATATATTTTTCCGGGTATAGTGCCGATAATTGACCGCCTAGCTGTGGTAAACTCTCAATAATTTTCACAGAAGCTTGTCTCATTCCACCGTAGAATGCAGTAAATAGACCGGCAGGACCGCCCCCGATGATGGTAATGTCATAAACCTTTTGATTCTCTTGCACTCTGTATCCCCCCAACTATGTAAAAGTAACTCCATTCTTTATATTATCACAAAACATTAAAATCCTCATAACTTTTGGGAAATATTCAAGACAATAATAGGAGGAAAATAATATTATATTTAGGAAAATAATTACCTTAAATCACTTGAAAATGTGAAGATAATAGCATAATATGTATTGAGGATGCATTGTTAATATTTTGTGACAAATTTAGAACATTTTTATGACCTAGTTAGTGAATTATATCACATACTTTTTTCCTCCATAATAATAAAAAACAGTGATTCAGAGGATTATAAGGTAAACAAATTATAAAAAAAGGTGGAAGTGATTACTTTGAGAAAGCCAAAAATTGTTATCGTCGGTGCTGGATACGGCGGGCTTATGACAACTGTAAGGTTGCAGAAGTTAATCGGAGTAAATGAAGCGGATATTGTTTTAATCAACAAAAATGACTACCATTATGAAACTACTTGGCTGCACGAGGCTTCTGCAGGTACGCTACATCATGATCGTGTTCGTTATGACATTAGCGATGTCATTGACAAAAGTAAAGTGGATTTTATTCAAGATACTGTTGTTGAAATTAAAAAAGAAGACAAAAAAGTCGTTTTAGAAAATGGCGAAGTGGACTACGATTACCTAGTCATCGCACTTGGCGGAGAGCCTGAAACATTTGGTATCAAAGGCTTAAAAGAGTATGCTTTTGGAATAACGAATGTAAATTCTTCTCGTCAGTTACGTGAGCATATTGAATACCAATTTGCTACTTACAATATGGAAGAAGAAAAGGATGATACTCGTTTAGCAATCGTAGTCGGGGGTGCTGGCTTTACAGGTATCGAATTCCTTGGAGAGTTGACAAATCGTATTCCAGAACTTTGCCGTGAATATGATGTGGATTCCAGTAAAGTAAAAATTATCTGTGTTGAGGCTGCTCCTACTGTATTGCCTGGTTTTGACCCAGAGCTAGTAAATTATGCGGTTTCTCAATTAGAGCGTAAAGGCGTAGAGTTTTTAATCGGTACTGCCATCAAAGAAGCAACTCCAGAAGGAATTATTGTTGCAAAAGGCGAAGAAGAGCCACGCGAAATTAAAGCTAATACAGTTGTTTGGGCAGCAGGTGTACGTGGAAACTCCATCATTGAAAAATCTGGCTTCGAAGCAATGCGCGGCCGTGTGAAGGTTCAACCTGATCTTCGTGTTCCGGGCTTTGATGATGTATTCATTATCGGTGACAGTTCTCTTGTCATCAACGAAGAAATTAACCGCCCATACCCTCCAACAGCGCAAATCGCGATGCAGCAGGGTGAAGTGGTTGCACGTAACTTAGCAGCATTAATTCGTAACAAGTCTGAACTTGAAACCTTTACTTTTGATAATAAGGGAACAGTTTGCTCACTTGGTCACGATGATGCGATTGGTGTAGTATTCGGTAAGAAAATTACAGGTTCAAAAGCTTCCTTCATGAAAAAAGTAGTCGACAACCGTTCACTATATATGATTGGCGGAGCAGGACTTGTATTGAAAAAGGGAAAATTTAATGTATTTTAAAATAAAAGGGCAGAGCAATCTGTCCTTTTTTATTTTGGTGTTTCATTGAAACACTTTTTAGAAATTCTCGAAGAGTTTTTGGTTCAATGAGAAGGTCAGTTCTTACCGAATGACTAAAACGTCCTATTTTATTATGATTATATTCAACAATGTAAGATAAGGGGGCTATATATGAGCAGCAGGGAGAAGCGGGGAAAGGTTTGGCTGGCGGTTTCAGGTTTGGTGATATCGAAAGAAGGTCATTGGCTGGTTGTGAAGAAACGGTATGGTGGTTTAAAAGGCCAATGGTCATTGCCTGCTGGCTTTGTGGACGAAGGGGAGACCGCAGATGAAGCGGTGATCAGAGAAGTTATGGAAGAGACAGGAATTCAATGCACCATTAAAGGATTAATTGGATTAAGGACAGGGGTTATTAAAGGGGAAATCAGTGACAATTTGCTTCTATTTCAGCTTGAACCGCTTCATGAAAGCATTATACATCAGGAGAATGAGTTATACGAAGCGAAATTTATGTTACCAGAGGAATTGTTAAGAGAAAAAGATGCATCCATTCTACTTCACTATATAATCCGGCAGACAAAAGTAAATCCTATCCCAGGAACTGATGAACTAAACCCGGGGGACCGGTTTGGTTATACCGCCTATAAGGTATTTTTGTAATTTTTCGAAAATTAAAGCAACCTTTAGCAAATGAAAGAAAAATTAGCATGTATCCGCTTACCTGTTTGTTTTTGCACAAATTCAGTCCTTTTCTTTTGTTAGATTTCCTGATATATTATCAGAAAATTCTTTTAACATTAGGAAGGTGATTTAGAATGACAACGACTACCAGTGTAGATACAAAACCGTGTGAATATTGTTCAGGCAACGGATATTTTCAATTACTTCTTGGCGGATCAGAAACATGTTCCTCTTGCGGTGGAACTGGAAAGAAACAGGATTGAGGTAAGTGGATATGTTAATATCATCGATAGAAAATTAAGCAGCTCACGAATTTATTTCGAGGGGCTGTTTTTTTATTGTCATAGTATATATTGACTCTCTTTTGGACATTCAGTACACTTATTATTGATGTAAAAAAGGGGGAATTTGCAATGCAAATGAGCATTGTGGTTTTAATCATCTCAATTTTGCTATTTTTTGTCCTGTTTTTTGGAATTGGATTTATCTTAAATATGTTATTAAGAATGTCCTGGATTATGGCATTTATTTATCCGATTGTTGCTGTGTTAATAATTGATAAAGTTAGAGTGTCTGAGTATATCACAAACAGCCAGGCGGCTTTTTCGGAGCTTGGTGAAAAGTTAACTTCACTGGCGACAGCTGATATATTAATTCTGTTAAGCGGACTGGCAGGAGCTGTTGCAGCAGGTATCACCATTAAAATGCTAAGAAAGAACGGATATCAAATGTTTTAGAAACTCTTTACCATATGGTAAAGGGTTTTTTTAAAAAGTTTAATGTCTTAAAATTCAGTCTTGTTTACTTTTTTTTCCTTCTCTTTTTGAATATTTCCATCCCTAATGGGAAATGAATATTTTGGGAGGAGTGAAATTTTTAATGAATAATATGAAACAGTGGACAAAGCGTTTTATTATGACGGTTCTGTTCATCATGGCTATTATTGTGACATTTCAATCTATTTCAGGTGTAGATGTTAAAACTCTATTAAAAGGAAATTTTGACTTTGGAGCAAATGTTGTCTTTTCTTCCAGTCAGTCTGTATCTGGACCGCCTCCCGCGCTAGAGGATGCATTTGATTGGACCAAATATCCGAAAAAAACCGTAACCGCTACAGGCTATACGGCCGGGTATGAATCAACAGGTAAAAACCTTGGACATCCTGAATATGGAATAACCTATTCTGGAGTGAAAGTGAAGCGGGATCTATATTCTACTGTGGCAGCAGATTTAACTGTATTTCCAATTGGCACCATTTTATTTATTCCAGGGTATGGATACGGTGTTGTGGCTGATAAAGGCGGCGCCATTAAAGGCAATAAGTTAGATCTTTACTATGAAACCGTTGAGGATGTTTACAATCAATGGGGTAAAAAAGATATTGAAGTTTATGTGATTAAACAAGGAAATGGTGAACTTACAGAAGAGCAATTACGGGCTTTGAACGAGGACGAATCCATGCAGGTATTCCGTCAACAGTATATAAGTTCAGAAAGAAAGTAGAGCAGGTATTCATGCCTGCTCTCTTCTTTTGTAAAGGCTTTTTTAAACTTGCCCATTGATTTCCACTTCAGGAGCTTCGCTTTCCGCGGGCGGTCCGGGGAGCCTCCTCGGCGCTAAAGCGGCCTGCGGGGTCTCCCCTGCCCCGTACTCCTGCAGGACATTGAATTAGCTTCTTTGAATTTTCACCGCACGAAGGAAATGCGATAGCATTTTCGAGGAGTTCTCGCGCCTTCCGCTCCAATCAACTAGCAGTAGTATTATTCTCTGTAAAAAGAAGTGTTTTTCAAATACAATGAACTTATAAAAAATAAAGGGGACCGTTTGGATGAATGAGTATCCTGAAGAGTATTATGAGTTTTTTATCAAGTTCAACGAAGGGGATTATTATACTTGCCATGACCTGCTTGAGGAAATGTGGATGACGGATAAGGGCAATTTATTTTTAAAGGGTCTGCTGCAAATGAGTGTTGCCATTTACCACTACGAATATGGGAATGTTAAAGGAGCACGGATCATGATGCAGACTGCCCATGATTATCTTCACGAGTACCGTCCAAAATATTGGGGACTAGATTTAGAAAAAGTATACCCGTTTATCGAAAGTGCTCTTAGGATTTTTCCAAAGGACGTGGACAGGGTGGCTTATGAACAAATAGATGGTTTACCAAAGCTGCATCGGTTATATCTCTACTTAGAAGATGATTAGACAGTCGAAATAAATGGACTTTTCGGATATAATTAGCCATGTAATTCGTATGGAGGTGGGAAGATGTTTTCAGTAAAAAATGAAATCGATTATGCTGCAGCGCATGAAGGTTTAATTGTAGGAGTATTTGAAAAGCCGGAGAAGTTTTCTGGTGTTTTATCGAAGCTTGATGATCAATTTGATTGTCAGCTTACAGAATTGGTTAAATCCGGTGATATTTCGGCAAAGTTTAAGAGTGTGAATAAAATACATAGTTTTGGCAAGGTCAGTGTAAAAAGAATATGGTTTGTCGGCCTTGGGAAAGAAAAGGATTTTACTTTCGAAAAATTATCTGCAGCGCTAGGAAAAGTTTTTAAGGCAATTAACGCTTCTAAGCTCAAAGAAACAGCTTTACTATTAGATTCATTTACGACAGAGGAAGTGAATGGATTAGATGCAGCACACGCAGTAAGCGAAGCCTTTGCTTTAGCCTCATATAAATTTGAGGGGTATAAGCAGAAATCAAATGAACCAGAGAAAAAGCTGGAACAACTGACGGTATACAGTGAGGAAACGGACAATGAAGAGGTTCATGCATCCTTAACGGTCGGATATGCATTTGGGAAAGGGACCAATTCAGCTCGTACACTTGTTAATACACCAGGGAACATGCTGACGGCGACCGATATGGCCAACTATGCAAAGGAACTTGCAGCCAAGTATGATTTTGAAGTAGAAATTCTTGAAAAAGCGGAGATTGAAAAGCTGGGTATGGGGGCTTTTCTTGCAGTTAATCAAGGTTCAGTTGAGCCGCCAAAAATGATTGTTTTGAAATATCAAGGGAAAGACGACTGGAAGGATGTAATTGGCTTAGTAGGAAAAGGAATCACCTTCGATACTGGGGGCTACTCCATCAAAACGAAGGCCGGTATCGTAGGGATGAAATCAGACATGGGCGGAGCCGCCGCTGTTCTGGGAACAATGGAGATTATTGGTGAGCTAAAACCGGAACAGAACGTTGTTGCTGTCATTCCGTCAACGGATAATATGATTAGCGGGAATGCGTTTAAACCTGATGATGTGATCACCTCGATGAGCGGTAAGACCATTGAAGTATTGAACACTGATGCTGAGGGACGCCTTGTTTTAGCTGATGCTGTTACATATGCGAAGCATCACGGTGCTGAATATTTAGTAGATGTTGCAACACTAACAGGCGGAGTTATCACCGCACTCGGTCTCCATACAACAGGAGCCATGACAAATAATGATTGGTTGTATGAACAAGTTCTTGAAGCCTCCAAAGAAGCGGGAGAGCCTATGTGGCAGCTCCCATTGTTTGAGAAAGAGAAGGAACGTGTTAGAAACAGTAAAGTGGCTGATTTAAATAATTCACCGGGAAGTGAAGGTCATGCGATTGTAGCAGGAGCTTTTATTGGTGAATTTGCTGAAGGTACGCCATGGGTTCACCTTGATATTGCCGGTACTGCTACAACCGCAAAAGAACATGACCTTGGGCCGGCAGGTGCAACCGGAGTCATGACCCGTACACTTGCATTATTTGTTGAACGATTTGAACCAATTGAAAAATAATGTTTGTATAATAAGCCCAAGCCGCCCACGCTTTTTGTTTGTTATTTGCATATGTAGTAGTGTAGGCAAGTATAGGAGAAAAAGGAGGTTATGCTGGCATGTATCATTATCGAAGCCCGTACCCTGTTAGAGATAAACGATTTATCGGCTTCGGGCTCCCGTTTCTTGGTGGATTAATAGGTGGGTTTTTAGGTAGTGCGTTCGTTCCTCGACCATTTTACGGCTACCCCCGCCCATTCTACGGTTATCCACCGCCACCGCCGCCATTTTACGGCTACCCTGGTTATGGATACCCATATTATTAATAGGAAAGGAAAACAGCTGTCAAGGCTGTTTTCCTTTTTGCTTTTTACTAAGAAAAAAAGGGAATGACAGCAGAAAAAAAGAATATGTAATAATAAGGAAATGCAGAAAGGAAGTTAGAAAATGATTGAAAAAACATTACTAGACACATTAGGGATCGAAATAACCCATCTAGAAGCCGGAAAAGTGATTGCCACCATGCCGGTGGATGAACGCACAAAACAGCCATTTGGTTTGCTCCATGGAGGGGCATCCGTTGCTCTTGCAGAAACGGTTGCCAGTGTTGGGGCGTATGAGCTGGTGGATAAGGAAACTGAAGGGGTAGCAGGACTTGAAATTAATGCAAACCATGTCCGGCCAGTTACACAAGGGTATGTTACAGCAGTAGGAACTGTCCTCCACCAAGGTAAAACCACCATGGTATGGGATATAAAAATTACCGATGAACAAGGACGTTTAAACTGTATTTCAAGATGTACAATGGCGATTTTTAAAGTGAAGAAGTAGGACAAAAGAGATGGAGTGATTTCCATCTTTTTTCACACTCGTTGTGTAAAAATTTAAAAAATTTATGAGGTTTTCGTGATATAATGTAAAAAAAATAGATAATAAGTACAATTTTTTGTACAGGTTTTTTATATAATGGTAGTAAACAAGATTGTTAGAAAAGGTGGTGAAAATATGAAGGAAAAGAGACAATTTCTTTTTATTGATTTTGAATTTACGATGCCGGAGCGGAATGTCAGAGTGAAGGACTTTTACGCTGAAATTATTGAGGTCGGACTTGTTGCCGTCGTCGATGATCAAATTACTGAGCAATTCTCTTCTTATGTTACTCCTTTAAAGTTCCCAACGTTATCTGAACGCTGTAAATCATTCTTACATATTTCACAGCAGCAGGTCGACCAGGGAATATCGTTTTATGAGCTTATCCGAAAGTTAGGAGAGTTCAATCAACAGTATGAGACGACGATCGTTACGTGGGGAAATATGGATATGAAGGTTCTTCGGCAAAATTGTTTGGCAGCGGGAATCGCCTTTCCGTTTAAAGCAACAGAACTGGATTTATCGATGGAATATAAACGGTTTTTCGGTGACCAAAATCAAACAGGATTATGGAAAGCTGTTCAGGAATATGGCAAAGAAGGTACAGGAAGACATCACCGGGCGCTTGATGATGCCCTGACTACGTATAATATATTCAAACTTGTTGAAAAGGATAAACGTTATTTAGAAAAACCGAAGCCGACCACGATTGGAGATCGGGTTGATTTTTCAAAGCTATTAAATGAATTCGCATAAAAGGCCAAATCATTCAAACTGATTTGGCCTTTAATATTTGGCTTTGATAAATTTGTCTGTTGATTTCCGCTCCAGACGCTTCGCTTTCCGCGGGCGGTCCGGGGAGCATCCTCGGCGCTTATCGCGCCTGCAGGGTCTCCCCTGCCCCGTACTCCCGCAGGAGTCTCGCGTCTTCCGCTCCAATCAACAGAGTTTTAAAATTAATACTAGCTCTTAACTCAATCTACTTAAAATAATCCTTTTCAAGAGATTCTGCCATCTTTAAGCTCATTTCCGCCCAGGGTGAAGGATTTTCTGTTAGCTCTTGTTTCATTTTATTAAGTGCCTGTTTTAATGATTCCTTGTAGTCTGGAATCTTCTCTTCAAAGGGTTTTACCATTTGTTTCGGAATGTTAGCTTGTTCTCTAAAGGCAAGAGCCCTTCTTTCATGAAAAATAAGCACATCGGCTTGTTTTGGATTATGTAAATCTCCTTGCATAGGATGCTTCACAACTGCCAGCACTCTTACTAAATAATGCTGCGGACGTACTTCCGTTATCTCACCTATATATTTCCCGGTCTTATAAATGCCGGTAACCGTTTCACCGACCTGCAGTTCAGACACACTGACCCCTCCTTATCATTCTTTCTTTTTATTTTACTATATAAAAACCAAGTGCAAAAAACAAAATTATCGGTTAAATTATAAAAATGGAGGGATGATAGATGAGTAAGAGTTTAAAAGGGTGGTTAACACTATTACTAACAGTACTAATCCTGACGGCATGCGGGACAAGCAAGGAAGAGAAGGAATCGAGCTCTCAAAATGCCGGGCAAAAAACAGAGGAGAAGGAAGGGAATACTCAAGTGGCAGAATCAGATGCAGTATATCCACAGCTGACAAATGAGGTTTCTGAAAATGAAAGACTTGTTGAAATGGAAACATCGATGGGAAACATTAAAATTAAACTATTTCCAGAGCACGCTCCAAAGGCAGTTGAAAACTTTATAAAGCATAGTCAAGACGGGTATTATGACGGCTTGATTTTTCACAGGGTCATTAATGACTTTATGATTCAAGGCGGCGACCCGAACGGGAATGGCACGGGTGGAGAGAGCATTTATGGAGCTCCTTTTGAGGACGAATTTTCAATGAATCTTTTCAATATTCGAGGAGCATTATCAATGGCTAATTCGGGTTCTAATACAAATGGCAGCCAGTTCTTTATTGTACAAAAAAAATCTGTGGACCCTTCCATGAAAGCGGAAATGGAAAAGGCAGGATTCCCAAAAGAAATTATTGAAGCCTATAAAGAGCGAGGAGGCACTCCATGGCTTGATCACCGTCATACCGTGTTTGGACAGGTTGTCGAGGGGATGGATGTTGTCGATAAGATTGCGGAAGTGCCTGTTGGCAAACAAGATAAACCGGAAGAAGATGTCGTGATAAAAGGGATTAAAATCTTAAAGTAAGGCCTAAGACAGTGATGGTCGGAAGTACTTTTTATTGCTATAATGAAGGAATAGTTTAATTCCTTTTTAGAGAGGGAGAAAAAGATGTTTCAGCCACATGTCTTATCATTATTTTTATATTTTCCTGAAGACAAATCAGAATACGGCCCAGCTGCCGTTACGTTTCTAATCTTTATGATTGCGGCTTTACTTACAATGAGATTCATCATAAAAATTTCAAAGCAGGAAGCCCAAAAAGCAAAAGAGCTGGAAGAAAAGTTAAAAAACAGGCAGCAACCCTAGAGGAACAGCGAAAACTAAGCTGTTCTTTTTGTTTCATTAGCCTTTTTTATTGTTTACCTTGTTATCTATCCATTCCTTTTAAAAATGGTGGACATACATTATCCTGTAACACCAAGGAGAGGAGAGAAAGGAATGGCGAAGAGACAATATTGGGGTGGGCAGCCTGGATGGGGTTCCCAAATGGGCAGCTATCCTCAGCATGGTTATCCACACCATGGTCATTACCACCATGGACACCATCACGGATATCATCTTGGACAACATGGTTACCCGCATTATGGTTATCATCATGGACAGCATGGCTATCCGCACTATGGCCAGCAGCCGTTTGGGTTTCCACAACAAAGTTTTCAACAGCAAGGATTCCCGCAGCAAGGATTTCAACAGCAGGGATTCCCGCAGCAAGGAATGCGTAAAAATAAGAAAAAATAATTTTAATAAAGCTGCCTGTCCCATTTAAGGACAGGCAGCTTTTGTGAGAACCCAACCTCTTGATTTCCAACTTATATTTGTTGAAAATGAATACTGGGCATGAAAAATCGAAATGGAGTGCGTTTATTTTGGAGAATAAACTATATTATGATAATCCGTACATAAAATCCTTCCAAACAAAAGTGATTCAACAAACGATAGATCCATCTGGAAAACCTTATGTCGTATTAGAAAAGACAGCTTTTTACCCAACAGGAGGCGGGCAGCCGCATGATACCGGAACCATCCATGATGTAAAGGTTGTCAATGTAGAAGAAACTGACGGAGAAATCCGGCATTATTTAGAAAAGGATGTAAAGCTTCCGGATGAAATCATTGGGGAAGTTGACTGGAATAGGCGCTTTGATCATATGCAGCAGCACGCCGGTCAGCATATTTTATCGGCCGCATTTGAAAATCTTTTCGGTTATAAAACAGTAAGCTTTCACCTTGGTACCGAATCGCTGACAATTGATCTTGATATTGAACAACTAACAGAACATGATGCCCTGGCTGCCGAAAAATTAGCGAATACCATTATCCTTGAAAACAGGCCGATTGAAACAAAGTGGGTAACGAATGAGGAATTAAGCCAATACACTCTTCGAAAAGAGCTTTCGGTAACGGATGATATCCGGCTTGTGATCATTCCTGATTTTGATTATAACGGCTGCGGTGGAACGCACCCAAAAGAAACCGGTCAAGTCAGGGCAATCAAAATCCTTGACTGGGAGCGGCAAAAAAAGAAGACACGGGTTCAATTTATATGCGGAAACAGGGTTATTGAGCAATTTCACCAAAAGCAACAGATACTACTTGAATTAACGAGACTTTTAAATGCGCCTGAAAAAGAAATGGGTTCAGCGGTTCAAAGGCTGATTGAGTCCGGAAAAGAGCAATCGAAGACAATAGAAATGTTAAAGGACTCCCTTCTTCAATATGAGGCGGATCAGTTAATCAATGAATTTCTACAACGGGGAGAAATGGTTATCGGTAAACTATATCAAAACCGGACCATTCAAGAACTCCAAAAACTTGCACGACTCATTGCGGCGGCAAATAATACCATTACTTTTATCTGCGTTGCAGAAAATGAAAATCGTATCCAGATTGTTGGGGCTAAGGGCAGTCAGTCCCTTTGCAATATGCAGCAATTAATAAGTGGGATATTGCCGTTAATAAATGGAAAAGGCGGCGGAAATGAAAGCTTTGCCCAAGGGGGCGGAGAAAGGCTGCTTCCGGGTAAAGATGTTTTAAAACAATTGATGGAGCAAACCGGAAATGTAGTATGAACAACCAAATCAGGTAAATAATAGAGAATAACTTCTGACAGAAGGGAAGATTCAACTTGGTAAAACAACAAGTAGGTGTAGTAGGTGTTGGGGTAATGGGAAGAAGCCTTGCACTCAATTTCGAAAGTAAAGGCTTCTCTGTTTCCATATATGACCTTTCTGATGAAAAAGTAAATGAGATCATCGAAACCAATAAAGGAAAAAATATTATTGGAACAACGGACTTAAAAGAATTTATCTTATCACTAGAAACACCGAGGAAAATTCTAATAATGGTTCCTGCGGGTGTGATAACAGATAAAGCAATCGAATCTCTCATTCCATTTTTGGATGAAGGTGATATTTTAATTGACGGCGGAAACAGCTTTTATCAAGATACGATTCGCAGAAATAAGGATCTCGCTGAAAAAGGCATTTTATTCATTGGTGCGGGAGTTTCCGGCGGAGAAGAAGGTGCGCTGACGGGCCCTGCCATTATGCCGAGTGGACAAAAAGAAGCCTATGCAGAGGTTGAACCACTTTTAACCGGTATTTCTGCCAAGGTGAACGGAGAACCATGTTGTACTTATATTGGACCAAATGGTGCAGGGCACTATGTAAAGATGGTTCATAACGGGATTGAATACAGTGATATGCAATTAATCTGTGAAGCTTACCATTTAATGAAAGAGCTTTTGGGATTAACAGTCCAAGAACTTCATGAAGTTTTCAGCGAATGGAACAAAGGCGAACTTGATAGTTATTTAATTGAAATCACTGCGGATATTTTTACAAAGATTGACCCTGATACAGGTAAGCCGCTGGTGGATGTCATTCTGGATGCGGCAAAACAAAAAGGTACGGGAAAATGGACAAGCGAGAGCGCATTGGATCTTGGTGTTCCTCTTTCAATTATTACCGAATCGGTTTTTGCCCGGTTCATTTCAGCAATGAAGGAAGAACGGGTAAGAGCAAGTAAAGTATTAAAAGGGCCAAAAACAGTTACGATTAAGGAAAACCAGCAGGAGTTTATTGAATTAATCCGAAAATCTTTGTATTTGAGTAAAATTATCTCTTATGCACAAGGTTTTGCACAATTAAAGCAAGCTTCAGCCGAATATAATTGGGATTTACAGCTCGGGGAAATTTCGATGATCTTCCGGGGCGGCTGTATTATTCGTGCAGCATTTTTGCAAAATATAAAAGACGCATATGACCGAAATCCGAAGCTGGATAACTTATTATTGGATTCCTATTTTAAAAATATTGTGGAAAGCTATCAGGATGCTGCAAGAGAGGTAACAGCAACGGCTATTAAGGCCGGGATACCGGTTCCAGGCCTAGCGAGTGCACTCGCCTATTATGATAGTTACCGATCAGAAACGCTGCCCGCAAATTTACTGCAGGCGCAGAGGGATTATTTTGGGGCCCATACATATAAAAGGGTTGATCGAGAGGGTACATTCCATACTGAATGGCTAAGTCTATAAATTTTGCTGGGCCAGAGGAGGCCCAGCTTTTTATTCTTTACTAAAGGAAGTATACTTGTTGTAAAAGCTATGAAGGGTGTGAGATACATGGGATTTTTTGATGGCATGATGGGAAATGCAGCAGAAATAAACGCAATGGAACTTCAGAGGGAATTTTCCAGGATTCTTTCAACTGGTGAAAAAATTGAAAAAGCATATAAATTAATCAGAGATTTGTTTATTTTTACAGATAAGAGGTTAATTTTAGTCGATAAACAAGGCTTAACTGGAAAAAAAGTAGAGTACCATTCCATCCCCTACAAAAGTATCACCCATTTTAGCATCGAGACAGCAGGAAGTTTTGACCTAGATGCAGAATTAAAAATTTGGATTTCTGGAAATGCTCTTCCGCTCCAAAAACAATTTAATAAGAATTTAAACATCTATGAACTTCAAACGGTCCTTGCCGAATATGTATTGAAATAAATGATTATATATTTTAGGAGAATGAATATGGAAAGTCGAATGAAAACGAATTTACAAATGGTTGATATATTAAATGAGTGGGATCCTTTCAAGTTGAAGAATGGAAATTATGATACGGAAATTGCTGATACCATACAAGCGGTGCATGAACTCAATGACTCCGAGAGGTTAGCTGACCGGATTCAATCCATTTACGAATTTTCTTTTGAAGAAACGATTCCACTTATAGAGTGCAAAAAGGTTGCCGAGAAATTATTAATTATCAAAGGAAACAGTTCCTGTACGATATAAAAAGTGACAGCCTTGCTGTCGCTTTTTTTGTATATAAAAAAAAGAGGACACACCATTTTGGTTGTCCACTTCAAAAAAGGGGGGAATACTAGAAAGCTATAGAATAAGAATTTCCACTTTTTTCATCTTTTATACGATAAAAATAAAAAAGCGGTAAAAAAACCGCTTTCAAACTTGTTGATTGAGAATAGAGTCGTTCGTAATCCTTTCATCATCAAATAGCTCTGAGGCAGGGATATCAAGAACAGTTGATAGTTTTAGCAGGGTTTGAGTACTAGGAATATGTTCACCCGATTCGTATTTCTCAATGGTATGTGTCCCTACCCTCACTTTTTGTGCCAATTCTTCCTGTGTCATTTTTAAATGTTCACGGTACATTTTTATCTTTAAGCCGATCGTATTCACACTGTTCACCTCTCCTTGCAGACATTTTTCCTCTATTTAATTTTAACATAGATTTATTTCTGTTTCCAAAATAATTTTGAATATTATGTTAACTTATTATCTGGTATACATGTACAAACCTTTTTGATTATATCTCTTGGGTATGGTATAATTTTTAATTGCATATAAAAGGGATAAAATAACTAATTATTTAGGAGTGTTTTCATGACAGAGAAAATCGAAACTGGAAGTATTTTAACAGGAAAAGTAACGGGTATTCAACCATATGGTGCATTCATTGCATTAGATGAGAATACACAAGGTCTTGTGCATATTTCTGAAATTACGCACGGTTATGTAAAGGATATTAACGATCATCTTAAAGTGGGTGATGAAGTAAAGGTAAAGGTTTTATCCGTTGATGAAGGTGCAGGAAAGATCGGTTTGTCTATTCGTGCTACGGAAGAAGCACCTGTTCAACAGGCAGCAAAACCAAAGAAACCACGTAAGCGTCAAGCCGCTGCGATTGTACCGGAAGTAGAAGGCCAGCAAGGCTTTAATACACTAAAAGAAAAACTTCAAGAATGGATCGACCAATCACAGCGTGAAGAAATTAAAAATAAGTAAACAAGGACCGATAACCAAGCTACGATAGTTGGTTATCGGTTTTTTTTATGAAGAGCTATGTTAAAACTTATAGTTGACTTTACCTTCATGTTGATTGGAACGGAAGGCGCGAAGACTCCTGCGGGAGGACGGGGCAGGGGAGACCCCGCAGGCGCTTCAGCGCCGAGGAGGCTCCCCGGACCGCCCGCGGAAAGCGAAGCGCCTGGAGTGGAAATCGACAGGTAACTTTAAATAAAAAAGTTTTTACATTACTTTCATTCTTTTTCCATGGTAGGCTACAATAAAAGTGTATGTACATAACAACAGCTTTGAACTGGAGGCAATAAATTATGGCTACTGAATCAAAAACAGAGGTATTAATAGAGCAAACAGAAAAGTATGGGGCACATAATTATCATCCGCTGCCAATTGTTATCTCTCGTGCGGAAGGCGTGTGGGTAGAAGATCCCGAAGGAAATAAATATATGGATATGTTAAGCGCCTATTCCGCTGTCAATCAAGGCCATCGTCATCCGAAAATCATTCAGGCCTTGAAGGACCAGGCAGATAAAGTGACGTTAACTTCACGGGCTTTTCACAATGATCAATTAGGACCATGGTATGAAAAGATTTGCAAGTTAACAAATAAGGATATGGCACTGCCAATGAATACCGGGGCAGAAGCAGTTGAAACTGCTGTAAAAGCAGCACGCCGCTGGTCGTATGATGTTAAGGGAGTTGCGGAAAACCAAGCTGAGATTATTGCATGTACAGGTAATTTCCACGGTCGTACAATGACTGCCGTTTCGTTATCATCAGAAGAGGAATATAAACGTGGGTTTGGCCCAATGCTTCCTGGAATTAAACTGATTCCTTATGGAGACTTGGATGCTTTAAAAGCGGCCATTACCCCGAACACGGCTGCCTTTTTAATTGAACCTATTCAAGGGGAAGCAGGGATTGTGATCCCGCCAGAAGGGTTTATGAAAGCCGCTTTTGAATTATGTAAAGAAAACAATGTCCTTTTTATCGCGGATGAAATCCAGGCTGGGTTGGCCCGTACTGGAAAAATGTTTGCCAGCGAATGGGAAGGCATTGAACCAGATATGTATATTCTAGGTAAAGCACTTGGCGGAGGTGTTTTCCCGATTAGCTGTGTTGTAGCTAATAAAGAGATTTTAGGGGTCTTTAACCCAGGTTCCCATGGCTCTACCTTTGGCGGGAACCCGCTTGCGTGTGCTGTCTCCATTGCATCCTTAGATGTTTTGGTGGAAGAAAAACTGGCTGATCGCTCACTGGAATTAGGAGAGTATTTTATCACGAAACTTAAGGAAATCAAAAATCCAATGATTAAGGAAGTAAGGGGACGCGGTTTATTCATTGGTGTTGAATTAAATGAGCCAGCGCGTAAGTACTGTGAGACGTTAAAAGAACAAGGTCTATTGTGTAAAGAAACACATGATACGGTGATTCGGTTTGCTCCGCCATTGATTATTACGAAAGAAGAATTAGATTGGGCAATTGAACGTATTTTCAATGTTCTAAAATAGAATGAAAATTTGAGGTGCCGGAATGGGGAAAAATGAAGTAACAAACGGTGTAACGGAAAAGGAAACAGAGACACTAAATCTTCTGGCATCGACACAGATTGTTATTCATGATGCATTGACAAAACTTGGTCTAAATACTAAAGTTTATGAGTTATTAAAAGAGCCATTAAGAATGTTTCAGGTAAGGATTCCAGTTCGTATGGATGATGGTTCAACGAAAGTTTTTAGCGGTTATCGAGCACAGCATAATGATGCAGTGGGACCGACCATGGGCGGAGTCCGTTTTCATCCTAAAATAGAGGAAGATGAGGTAAAGGCTTTATCCATCTGGATGAGTTTGAAGTGCGGTATCGCTGATTTGCCTTATGGGGGAGGAATAGGAGCGGTTATCTGTAATCCCCGTACTATGTCACTAGCAGAGCTTGAACGTTTAAGCCGCGGCTATGTTCGAGCCATTAGTCAAATTGTAGGACCGACAAAAGATATCCCGGCACCGGGTATTTATACAAACTCTCAAATTATGGCTTGGATGATGGATGAGTACAGCAGACTTCATCAATATGACTCTCCCGGTTTTATTACCGGTAAACCTCTTGTTCTAGGTGGTTCAGAAGGCCGTGAGATGGCAGGCGCTCAAGGGGCTGCTATTTGTATTGAAGAAGCAGTAAAAAAGCAGGGAAGAAATTTAAAAGGTTTAAGCGTAATCATCCAGGGTTTTGGAAATGCAGGGAGCTTTATTGCAAAATTCATGCATGAGGCAGGCGCAAAGGTTGTAGGTATTTCAGACGTATATGGTGCCCTTTATGACCCAGATGGGCTGAATATTAACTACTTGCTCGACCGGCGGGATAGTTTTGGTACGATAACGACTCTTTTCGATGGAACGATAACGAATGAAGAACTATTAGAACAAGAGTGTGATATTCTCGTACCTGCGGCCATTTCTAACCAAATAACGGCCAAAAATGCCAATAACATTAAAGCAAAGATTATCGCTGAAGCTGCAAGTGGTCCCACTTCCTTAGAGGCAACTAAAATTCTTTCAGAACGCGGCAGTTTAATCGTTCCTGATATTTTGGCAGGCTCTGGGGGAGTTACAGTCTCCTATTTCGAATGGGTTCAAAATAAGCAGGGATATTACTGGAGTGAGGATGAAGTGGCACTCCGATTGCGTGATAAAATTGTACGTTCTTTCCATGAGGTATATGAGCTTTCCCAGCAGCGGAAAGTAGATATGCGGCTTGCAGCGTATATGGCAGGAGTAAGGAAAATGGCTGAAGCGGCTGCTTTTAGGGGTTGGATATAAAGAATATTTGATAAAAAGAAATCCCCTGCCGCTCGTGCAGGGGATTCCTTTCTATCTTTGTACTTCAGGCTCGTTTACATAATCACGGTTAGGTTTAAACAGGAGTCCAAGATTAATGAGACCTGCTATTCCTACTAGTCCATAAATAATTCTGGAAAGAGCAGAATCTTGACCTCCAAAAAGGGAAGCGACAAGGTCAAACTGGAAGAATCCAATTAACCCCCAATTTATTGCACCAATGATTGTAAGGATTAGAGCAAGACGTTGAATTGTACTCAAAGGGTTTCCTCCTTATAATATAGGTTCAAATATAGCTTGATAAATTTATTGATTATTTATGCATTGGAACCTTTGGTGCCTGTTTTTTGCAAAATCCCGCTTTTTCCTTAATAATGTGTATGGAAAGGAAGGTGGCTTAAAATGCAAAATTTTACTTTTTGGAATCCTACAAAATTAATTTTTGGAAAAGGCCAGCTGGAACAACTGAAAAAAGAAGTTCCCCGTTACGGGAAGAAAGTGTTAGTAGTATACGGTGGAGGCAGCATTAAACGCAGCGGTCTCTATGACCAAGTGATAAATTTATTAAATGAAATCGATGCCCAGGTATTTGAATTGCCAGGTGTAGAACCGAATCCACGGGTTACAACGGCACGAAAGGGTATTGAAATATGCAAAAATGAAGGAATTGAATTGCTATTAGCGGTGGGCGGAGGCAGTGTTATTGACTGTACGAAGCTAATTGCTGCCGGGGCAAAATATGACGGTGATGCATGGGACATTGTGATTAAGAAAGCGGCTGCTGTCGATGCATTGCCATTTGGAACGGTATTGACCTTAGCTGCTACAGGGTCAGAGATGAATTCAGGTTCTGTTATTACCAAATGGGAAACAAACGAAAAATATGGCTGGGGAAGCCCTGTTACTTTTCCGAAGTTCTCGATCCTTGACCCTGTAAATACGTTTACGGTTCCGAAGGATCAAACCATTTACGGAATTGTTGACATGATGTCTCATGTGTTGGAACATTATTTTCACTTGGAGGAAAATACTTTATTCCAGGATCGCATGTGTGAATCTTTATTAATCACGATTATGGAAACAGCTCCAAAGTTATTAGCAGATTTACAAAACTATGAACATCGGGCAACCATTCTTTACAACGGTACTATGGCCTTAAATGGAATTCTTAATATGGGCTACCGCGGAGATTGGGCAACACATAATCTGGAGCATGCAGTTTCGGCTGTATATGACATCCCGCATGGCGGCGGACTCGCCATCCTGTTCCCGCACTGGATGAAGCATAATCACAGCGTGAAACCTGAACGATTCCATCAACTTGCAGTCAGAGTATTTGGAGTTGACCCAGAAGGGAAAACAGCTGAAGAGGCTGGTTTAGAAGGAATTCAAAAATTGCGCGATTTCTGGAACAGCATCGGTGCTCCATCCCGGTTAGCAGACTATGATATCGATGACAGTAAAATTGAGTTAATGACCGATAGAGCAATGGTAAACGGCGAATTTGGTAACTTTACAAAGTTAGACCGTGAGGACGTTCTCGCGATTTACCGCGAGTCACTTTAACCTTAAAACCCGGGCAATTTTTGTCCGGGTTTTATTTGTCGAAAATGGGTACGCTTACATTGGAGGACGTTTCTTGAAAAACTTCCCGGCATTGGGTAAAGTGATAATTGAAAATAAAAATTTGGAGGATCATAGATGACCCACGTACGTTTTGATTACTCAAAAGCCCTTACCTTCTTTGGTGAACATGAACTTACATATTTGCGTGATGCCGTAAAGGTAGCACACCATTCCCTGCATGAGAAAACAGGAGCAGGCAATGATTATTTAGGATGGATCGACCTTCCGACAAACTATGACAAGGAAGAGTTCTCCCGTATTCAAAAAGCCGCAGAAAAAATTAAAGCGGATTCAGATGTTTTACTTGTCATTGGTATTGGCGGTTCTTACTTAGGAGCCAGAGCTGCAATTGAAATGCTGCAGCATAGCTTCTATAATGCACTTCCAAAAGAAAAGCGCGGCACACCACAGATTATTTTTGTTGGAAATAATATCAGCTCTACGTATATGAGAGATGTTATGGATCTTCTAGAAGGAAGAGACTTCTCTATCAATGTGATTTCAAAGTCAGGAACGACAACAGAGCCAGCGATTGCATTCCGGATTTTCCGCAAGCTATTAGAAGAAAAATATGGTGTTGAAGAGGCTCGTAAACGTATTTATGCTACAACTGACAAAGCCAGAGGTGCTTTGAAAACATTAGCAACAGAAGAGGGCTTTGAGTCCTTTATTATTCCGGATGATGTTGGCGGCCGTTATTCCGTATTAACAGCTGTAGGCTTACTGCCAATTGCTGCTAGTGGTGCAGACATCGAAAAAATGATGCAGGGTGCCGCACAAGCTTCAGAAGACTTTGGTCATTCAGAGTTAGAAGAAAACGCTGCATACCAATATGCGGCAGTTAGAAATGCCCTTTATAACAAAGGAAAAACAATCGAGATGCTTGTTAACTATGAGCCAGGGCTGCAGTATTTTGCTGAATGGTGGAAGCAGTTATTCGGTGAAAGTGAAGGAAAAGATCAAAAAGGAATTTATCCTTCTTCTGCTAACTTCTCAACCGACCTGCATTCATTAGGACAATATGTACAAGATGGCAGACGTGATCTATTTGAAACGGTTTTAAAAGTTGAAAAACCTCGTAAAGAATTAACCATTGAGGAAGCAGATAATGATTTGGATGGTTTAAATTATCTTGCTGGACAAACAGTTGACTTTGTTAACAACAAAGCATTTGAAGGAACCATGCTTGCTCATACTGACGGCGGCGTACCAAATTTAATTGTTACCCTCCCAGAAATGGATGAGTATACATTTGGTTATCTCGTTTATTTCTTCGAAAAAGCTTGTGCTATGAGCGGTTACCTGCTAGGTGTTAATCCATTTGACCAGCCGGGGGTTGAAGCATACAAGGTCAACATGTTTGCTCTACTTGGCAAGCCAGGTTTTGAAGAGAAAAAGGCCGAATTAGAAAAACGTTTAAAATAATAAGGATGGAGTGCTGAAAAATATTCAGCACTCTATTTTTTTCCTCTTTTTTGGGAAAACTGATAAATAAAGAATAAAGGGGGATTGTTCATGATTGAAATTGAATCAAAGGTGGAAGGTAAGCAGTTTGATCTGTATAAGCTTGAACAAAAGTTAAAACCGAAAGGGTATTCAATCGGAGGTAACTGGGATTATGATCATGGTGCCTTTGACTATAAAATCAATGATGAAGGTGGTTACCAGTTCCTACGGGTGCCTTTTACCGCCATTGATGGACAGTTAGATTCACGGAACTGTACTGTTGAACTTGGGAGACCGTTTTTATTATCTCATATTTTTGAGATGGGTTTAGATGAGCAGGCAGATGCAGGTGCTTTATCAGGAACACTCCACCAATTTGCAGAGCCGATTGATAAGGATGCATCCGTTCCAGAGCAATTCTTATCAGTGGGAAAAAGGCTTGTAGAAGAGTTAGAAGCTACACTGTTAACCTAATATCTTAAGTTGTCACGAAAAATTCAAATATTTCACTGGAATCTACTTGTTTTAAGGTTTAAAAATTAATAAATTTAGGTAAATACTAGATGTAAGTTATTAATATGAAAAGAGGTCGAGGGCATGAATACAAGCTTAGAGCGGTTATTGTCTACAATCGAAAATACCAGAATTGAAATGATTAGTTTAGCTGCAGTTTATGGCTATTCCAATCCTGATGTCGTATCATGCAGTCAAAAACTCGACCTGCTTTTGAATGATTATAACAATCAAAACGCAAAACAATAAACCAGTACAAAACCTTCCCAAAGTGGAAGGTTTTTTGTTTTCATATCCAAAACAAGTGAGGAAATAAAAGGAGCTGTCCTTTATTAAGTTGATGAAGGACAAAACGAGGAAGGAATTTGAACAAAATGTCCATCATGAAGCTGATGAAGGACAAAATGAGGAAGTTAATCGAACAAGATGTCCTTCATGAAGTTGATGAAGGACAAAATGAGGAAGTTAATCGAATAAAATGTCCTTCATGAAGCTGATGAAGGACAAGATGAGAAAGTAAATCAAACAAAATGTCCTTCATGAAGCTGATGAAGGACAAAACGAGGAAGGAAACAAAACGAAATATCCTTCATGAAGCTGATGAAGGACAAAATGAGGAAGCTAATCGAACAAGATGTCCTTCATGGAGTTGATGAAGGACAAAACGAGGAAGGAAACAAAACGAAATGTCCTTCATGAAGCCGATGAAGGACAAAACGAGGAAGGAAACAAAACGAAATGTCCTTCATGAAGCTGATGAAGGACAAAACGAGGAAGGAAATCGAACAAGATGTCCTTCATAAAGCTGATGAAGGACAAAATGAGGAAGCTAATCGAATAAAATGTCCTTCATGAAGCTGATGAAGGACAAAACGAGGAAGGAAACAAAACGAAATGTCCTTCATGAAGCCGATGAAGGACAAAACGAGGAAGGAAACAAAACGAAATGTCCTTCATGAAGCTGATGAAGGACAAAATGAGGAAGGAAATCGAACAAGATGTCCTTCATGAAACTGATGAAGGACAAAACGAGTAAGGAAACCAAAGAAAATGTCCTTCATGAAGCCGATGAAGGACAAAACGAGGGAGGAAACAAAACGAAATGTCCTTCATGAAGCTCATGAAGGACAAAATGAGGAAAGAAATCGAACAAGATGTCCTTCATAAAGCTGATGAAGGACAAAACGAGTAAGGAAACCAAAGAAAATGTCCTTCATGAAGCCGATGAAGGACAAAACTAGTAAAGAAACCAAACAATATGTCCTTCATACCAACAATCCAAAGACAAAACGAAAAAGGAAACCAAAGAAAAATGTCCTTCATCCAGCGGCTACAAAGGACCAACCCTAATTAACTTGGCCCGTTTTCGATTTTATTAAGAGAATCCTGTAAATATTGTTTAAGCTTTTTCCGTAACTCCGGGCGTTTTAAGGCAAAATCAATGGACGCCTGAAGGAATCCAAATTTATCCCCAACATCATACCGTTTACCTTGAATCAAATAGGAAAAAATCGGTTCACGCGCAAGCAGCAAATCAATCGCTTCTGTTAGCTGTATTTCACCCTTAACGTCAGGCTGAATTCGTTCTAACATGTCAAAAATAGCGGGACTCAAGATATACCTTCCGACAATGGCTTGAGTGGAAGGGGCCTGGTCAGCAGTTGGTTTCTCAATTAGACTTTGAACCTTATAAAGTTCTTGATAATGATAGGAATAATCCACAATTCCATATTTCACGACATCCTCTTTTGGTACATCTTTACAGCCGAGAATGCTCGATTGTACCTCCTGATAACGCTCAATCATTTGTCGTAAGGCGGGAGTCTGGCTGTCAATAATATCGTCCCCCAGTAAAACCGCAAAGGGTTCATTGCCGATAAACTTCTTGGCGCATAGAATCGCATGCCCCAGCCCGAGCGGTTCTTTTTGACGGACATAATGAATATCGGCCAGATTCGAAATTTTTTGGACTACTTTCAGCATTTTAATTTTCCCGCTTGATTTTAATTGCATCTCTAATTCTAATGATTTATCAAAATGATCTTCAATCGCCCGTTTATTTTTCCCTGTGACGATTATGATATCTTCAATCCCCGAGAGGACAGCTTCTTCCACAATATATTGAATCGTAGGTTTATCGACAATGGGCAGCATTTCTTTTGGCTGTGCCTTTGTCGCCGGCAAAAATCGAGTTCCTAATCCAGCTGCAGGAATGACGGCTTTTTTAATCATCAATTCATCCCCCTTCTTAAGTAATGTATCTCTAGATAAATCCTATGCTTCTCAAAATATATTTAGTATTCACTGGGTCTTTAGGAAAACAGGCGGGAAAAGGAATAATTTCCATTCAGGAGGTAAACGTTAAAAACAGAAAGCTTAACTTAGGACGAAGATTTATGAGGTGTAAAAAGTGTTGATGGATACGAAAAAAGAGTCGAGATTTATTTTTTTTGCGTTACTTATTCTCGCATTATATCTTTCCCCGCTTTTTATTCTCCAGGAAAATGCCCATATACGAGTTCATGATAATTTGGATTCCAATTTAGCCTGGTACAAGGTGCTTGCAGAAAGCGGTGAAATGTATGGGGATGTTGAGGCCGTTATTCCGCAAATCATCAATGGTGTTCCAAGGAATGCGTTTGGAACAGAATATAGCATCATTGTTTGGTTATATGCTCTTTTTCCAACCATGATAGCTTACGGACTAAGTCAGACGTTGACAAGAGTTGTCGCCTTTTTAGGAATGTACTTATTATTAAAAAAGCATTTTCTTCAGGGGGAAAAATGGCTATTCTTACAAATTGGTGCAGCGCTTGCCTTTGCGTTAACTCCGTTTTGGCCGTCGGGAATGCTAAGCACCTTAGGGATGCCACTAGCTTTGTGGGCCTTCCTTAACATTCGTAATGGCGAAGGCTCATGGAAGGACTATCTCGTACTAACACTCTTACCGTTCTACGCCAGCATTGTTTTAGGATTTTTCTTTTTTTTAAGCGCAATGGGAGTACTTTGGCTTGTTGATGTTATTAGGGGAAAGGGTCTTAATCTTCGATTTTTATTAGCAATCGCCTATATGACCTGTATTTTTATGTTAGTAGAGTATCGGCTGATCTACTCCTTCCTTTATTCAACGGAACCAAACAGCCGTGATGAATATTTCCACGCAGAATTATCGTTTTGGCACTCAGTTCGCCTAACCTTTAAAAACTATGTTTTGGGACATACCCACGTTATGACGGTTCATGGATTATTTATCCTTCCAATAACTTGGATTGCCTTTTACTTCGTATTCGCTAAAAAGCTTTGGAAACAGGAGAAACTATTTGTTTTCTTATTTATATTAAATTTTGTCTTATCCCTTTGGTATGCGTTTTGGTTTTATAAGGGATGGCTGCCATTAACACAGCGATTTCACTTTATGGATACCTTTAATTTTGCCCGTTATCACTTTCTACGACCGCTGGTGATTTATGCTGGTTTTGCCTTAGCTTTAAAAATCATTTCTATGCAGGGAATCAGCTGGGCAAAAACCGCAAAATGGATGGCGGTATTCCAAATCTTATTGTTATTTTTGTTCAACGATGAAGTTATTTATCGAAAAAAGCCCACCGTGAAAGAATTTTACGCAGAGGACTTATTTCAGCAAATTGAAGACCATATCGGCCTCGATCAAAAGGAATACCGTGTAGCAAGTATTGGGATTCATCCTGCCATTTCACAGTATAATGGCTTTTATACTCTTGATACGTATAACAATTTTTATCCTTTGTCGTACAAACACCATTTTCGAAAAATCATTGAAAAGGAATTGGAGAAAAATAAAACGATTCGGAAGTATTTTGATAAGTGGGGCGGGCGCTGCTATATTTTTACTGCTGAACTGGGAAAACATTATATGTTCAAGAAAAAATCAAAGCGGAAACTAAAAAATTTGGAGTTAAACACGGATGTTTTTAAAGATTTGGGAGGGCGGTATATCTTTTCGGCACTGCCAATTACTAATGCAAAAGAAAATCAGCTGAAGTTAGATAAGGTGTTTCAGTCAAACAATTCAGCATGGAAAATTTACCTGTATAAGACCATGTAAGCATCGGGGGTAATGACAGAATGGAACCAGTCTTGACAATCGTTGTGCCTTGTTATAATGAAGAAGAAGTTTTACCTGAAACCTTTTCCCAGCTTGACCAATTGTTATCGCAATTAATGGAAGAGCAGCTTGTCTCAAAGAAAAGTAAACTTTTATTTGTTGATGATGGAAGCAAGGATCGTACCTGGGACATGATCTACAAGGAAGGTTTAAAAAATGAACACATCCGCGGCTTGAAATTAGCAAGAAATGTTGGACATCAAAATGCACTCCTTGCAGGATTATTTGCCGCAAAGGAAATCTCTGACTGTGTTGTTTCTATTGATGCTGACCTCCAAGATGATATTGAGGTTATACGTGAATTTATTCTTAAATATAATCAGGGCAGTGAAATTGTTTATGGAGTCCGAAAGCGCAGAGATACTGATACATTTTTTAAACGGAGCACAGCTCAAGGGTTTTATAAGCTCATGAAAACAATGGGTGTGAATTTAGTCTACAACCATGCCGATTTTCGGTTAATGAGCAAGCGGGCTGTTCAAGAATTGGAAGGATTTAAGGAAGTAAATCTCTTTCTCAGAGGGATTGTCCCGCTGATAGGATTTCAATCCGATGTCGTTTATTATAATCGTAAAGAACGTCAGGCTGGGGAAACCAAATATCCTCTTAAGAAAATGCTTGCGTTTGCTTTTGATGGAATTACATCCTTTTCGGTTTCTCCTATTCGTTTTGTATTAATTATTGGATTGGTCTCATTTTTCTTTAGTATGCTGTTTGGTGTTTACTTTTTATTGCTTAAGTTCCTTGGACACACGCAGACAGGGTGGACATCCTTAATCACTTCGATTTGGCTAATTGGCGGGCTCCAGCTGATTGCAATTGGTTTAATTGGTGAGTACGTAGGGAAAATCTATAAAGAAACAAAGCATCGCCCTAAATTTATTATCGATATCGATACATTAAATCTTCCTATCAGCAGACGTCATTTACTTAGAAATACGGAGGAAGAAGCTTTTTATCAAATCGACAGGAAAAAATTATCTGAAACCAACTAAGCTTTCCTTTAAGAGGGAAAGCTTTTTAATTTAAAAATAAAGTGGTACAAACTCTCCCTCTTGAATAAAAATTGATAGACAGGCTCTTTTCAGGGGGGGATTATGGTGAATGTATTCTTGAGTTATATTTTGCTGGGGTTGTCGCTCGCTGCTCCGATTGGGCCCATCAATGCTGCCCAAATTGATAGAGGAATAAAACATGGTTTTATGCATGCCTGGCTGATAGGAGTAGGGGCAGTCGCGGCAGACGGAGTTTATATGCTGGTTGTTTATTTGGGGGTTGTTCATTTTCTGGAAACACCATTTATGAAAACCTTTTTATGGTCTTTTGGCTGTTTTGTCTTAATTTATACTGGGATTGAGACAATCCTGTCAGCAAATAAACTAAAAATCGGAGATAACCGCAAGAAGGAGCCGCTGGTTAAATCCTTTTTTTCTGGATTTTTTATGAGCATCTCAAACCCGTTAACCATCCTGTTTTGGCTCGGTATTTACGGTTCGGTTCTTGCGAAAACAGCTTCAACCTATGAAACGAGTCAACTGATTCTTTACAGCAGTGCCATCTTTATTGGGCTGTTAATATGGGATATAACGATGGCAGGAATTGCAAGTAATTTTCGTAAATACCTGACAGCCCGGCTTTTAATTGGTATTTCGATGTTATCAGGAGTATCTCTAATCGGCTTTGGAATCTATTTTGGTATCCAAGCGTGGAATGCACTATTTTAGCTATACAAAAAGCCAGCGATACATTCGCTGGCTAAAGGTGTTTATGCAGTAGGCCAAGGCTTAAGGACCTTTCCTCTTTTCTTTTTCTTTTGTTTTTTCCATTTTACATTCATGATCAGGGTAAGACTGCCGATTATTCCGACAAACGCTAAGCTGATAAAGAAGCCAGGTCTGCTCGTGTCATGAAATAAGGTTCCGGTTACAGCAATTAAGATTAACAAAATACCGATGCTGTACTTTATTTTATCCTTTGCCGTCACCTCTAATAATTTCCATGCAGAGGCTAAAATAAAAATCCAATTATACAACAGCATTAATCCTGCCGCCGTAGTAATATATTCATACACATTTCCCGGCATTAATAAAGCACAGACAATGCTGGCTGTGATCCCTAATAACGTGACAATCAAGGTTGGCAGCGGAACCTTTAATTTACCCTGCTTACATAATAAAGCAGGCGCATCATGTTCTTCGGAAAGAGTTACGAGGATACTGGTTACAGCAAATAGGGATGCCACCATGGTTGAAAAGCCGGCAATAATTAACGCCCCATTAAAAAGATGGGGGATAAATGTTAAATTGTAATTATCCAAAGCATTCACAAATGGACTTTTTCCATCATTGAATTTATTCCATGGGACCATCATTACAGCGAGTCCGATTGAAATAATATAAATAATCATCAGTGTAAACAGCATTACCTTCCCTGATTTAGGTGCTTCCTTTGGGTCTTTTAACCGAGTAGCCATCAACCCTAAGATTTCAATACCACCGAAAGCATAAAAGGCAAATATAACTCCAGACCATAGACCTAATACACCGTGTGGAATGATGTCTTTTTGGCTATCAGGAAAATGGATCGGACTTTTCCCGTCAATGACACCGAAAATAGCTAACAGTGCGATAACAATGAACATTAAAATTGCTGCAATTTTTAAAATGGCTAACACATTTTCGAGTTTATTTAAAATGCTTACACCAATTAATACTACCACCAAGCCAAGTGCTGCATAGCAGGCGGCAAAAACCCATAAAGGAATGTTTGGGAACCAAAATCGTGTGAAGATTGAAAGTGCCGTCATTTGGCTGCCCATAATCAGTACTTCCGACATCCAATAAACCCAGCCGCTGCTAAAGCCAGCCCATCTTCCAAATGCCTTTTTTGCATAACTGCGAAACCCGCCTTTTAAAGGTTCCTGCACCGTCATTTTGGCAAGTGCATCAAAAACAAAATAAGTGCCGAGTGCCGCAATAATGAAGGCTAGTAAGATAGCAGGGCCCGTCATTTTTATGGCAATACTAGAACCAAGAAAGAAACCAGTTCCAATCGTACAGCCTACTCCAAATAACGTAAGCTGCCACCATTTCATGTCATTTTTTTC
The DNA here is from genome assembly GCF_946151075.1 of Neobacillus sp. Marseille-Q6967. Taxonomy (GTDB): domain Bacteria; phylum Bacillota; class Bacilli; order Bacillales; family Cytobacillaceae; genus Neobacillus. The sequence goes on from NZ_CAMGZB010000001.1 coordinate 2,192,906, forward strand.
TTTTGATCCGCTGCTTGATTTACTCATCCTATTTCTCCTTATTCCAATACATTTGTCGTCAAAAGAGGCTGAGGAATGTTTCCCCAACCTCTTAATGTTTATAGAGGAATCTAAGTCTATAGCTTGCGTCCTGTTGCTCCAACGGATTTGTCAGTATTACTTTGATTGTTATAATCCCGATCATTGACTCCTGCCATTTGAGGCCGATCAGTACCTAAGTATTCACCTTGATGTTTTTCTTGTTCTTTTCTAAATTTCTCAAAGTTTTCATTTACCATGTTAATCCCCTCTTTCATAGGTGACATTCTATTTGTTAAGATACACGCTCTGAAAAAACTTATTCAGACTGAAAGAAAGTCTAAATTAGGTTTTTGATGGAAGACAAAATTTTATTACATAATCAAACGCTAAATCAATGAAAATAAAGACGTATTCTAAAATTATTTACAATCAAAACGGGCGATTATAGATATGTTTTTTACCAAGCCTTGAAAGGGGTTTATTATGTTAACAACAGAGCAGTTAGCTGATTTTCGTTTGCAATTGCTAAAGGAAAAACAGGAAATCGAAGAGCGATTCGAACAAAATGATCATTTCGATTTGGATCGTGGACATTTTCACGAAGCAATGGGGGAATTATCTAGTATCGATAACCATCCTGCTGATGAAGCGACAGAATTATACGAACGTGAGAAGGATATCGCGCTTAATCAGCATACAAAATTACAGTTGCTCAACATTAATAAGGCTTTAGAAGCAATGGAAAAGGGAACATACGGTAAATGTGAAGTCTGCGGAAAAGATATTCCAGTGGAAAGGCTAGAGGCATTACCAAATACGTTATACTGCAAAGAACACAGTCCAGACCAGATCATTTCACATGACAGACCGATAGAGGAGGGAGTACTCATGCCGCCATTTGGTAAATTTGCAATGGATGAAGAGGATGAAAATGTAGTATTTGATGCCGAAGATTCATGGCAGACAGTAGCAAAATGGGGAACATCTGAAACTCCATCCGATTTGGCTGTTCCACAGGAGCACTATAATGATGTAGATATTGAACCTGACGAAAATTCAGGATATGTAGAGGATTTCGAGAATTTTGTTGGTAATGATATGTATGGAAACAATATCACTGTCTATCCAAACCCACAGCATCAACGCTACGAAGAGCAACTGGATGAAGAAGGTATAATGACAAGCTTTGGCGACCTGCCTGCATTTGAACATGATCCATACGTTGAGGAGTAATAAACAAAAAGAAAACAGCTTTCGTAACGAGAGCTGTTTTCTCTAATTTTATTCTTGGTCGTAGCCTTTTTGAGGAATTGGAATATCTTTTCCTTCTACATCATCGATAACGGCACCAATTTGGCCTTCCATGTAAGTATCACTAAATTGCTCATGGGTAGTGGCAAGACCTGTAGAAACTTCGTCTTTATTTTGGTAATCGCTTGTTTCGTAAATACGTCCTGCGATTTCCGTGCTGTTAGTTGGATTCTTTTTTTCCATGTTCTCAACACTCCTTTTTGGGATAATGGTACAAGCGTATTTTCTACTTTTTATCGAAGGATTACTCATATAATGATGTTTTGGTTATAAATAAACGAAGGGAGGTTACAGAAATGAACAAAGATCATAAATTTCCTTCAAGAGAAGAGTTAGACGAAGCATTTCATTTTCTTCATGATGCGATCAATAAGATTTCTGTGGAAGAAGAAGAAGAAATGGTCATGAAGGAAAATGATGAACAGGTGAAATAATGTTGGGGGTTTTGGATTGATGGATAAAAGGGAGTCGTTGGCCAAAAAAATTGCTTGGATTAGCGTGATTAGCAATATTATTCTTACTGTAGGAAAGCTTGTCATCGGCTGGTTTGGAAATAGCGATGCAGTATTCGCTGATGGTATTCATTCCGCCGCCGATGTATTTGCATCGGTCATCGTATTGATGGTCATAAAACTAGCCAATAAGCCGGCGGATGATGAACATCCATATGGCCATGGAAAGGCAGAGGTTATTGTTTCGGGGATTGTAGGAATTTTATTATTTCTTGTCTCCATCTATGTCGTTTATGAGGGAATCAGCGGTTTCTTTCATGAAGTTGAAACACCAAGTCTGCTGGCAATGTGGGTGGCACTATTTTCTTATGTAACAAAGGTTATTTTATACCGTTCCTCGTTAAAGATTGCCAGCCAGCATAACAGTAAGGCCATTGAAGCGATTGCGTTTGATCATAAGGCGGATATTGTAGCCTCTATCGCAGCAGCCATCGGGGTTTTATTGTCCGTTATCGGTGACCGCTTTGACATTTATTTTTTACACTATGGGGATAAAGCTGCGAGTATCTTTGTAGCTTATCTGATTTTTAAAATTGCGAAAGAAATGTTAACAGAGGCTTTTGACATTTTACTTGAACGCAATATTGATGCTGAAACCTTGCAGGATTACATATCTGTTATATCAGAATTTCCTGAAGTAAAGCGGATTGACAGAATCCGGGCAAGAGAGCATGGCCATTATATTTTAGTGGATTTACGGGTCTCCATTGACCATGATAAAACCATTAAGGAAGGCCATGACCTTGCAAAATTAATTAAAGGAAAATTGATGGATCAATATGATAATATTGAAGAAGTGCTCATTCATTTAAATCCATATTTTCCCGATTAAAAACAGGTTTGTACTTTTGGGAAAATGGGTTTATGATAAATAAGACATCAAAGTTAGAGGAGTTGATCATTTTGAGTTATTCCATAGACCCAGACCCGAGCAGGAATGGGGAAGTCAATATTATCTTTAAAGTGGATTCGATCAGAATATCAGCTCTAAAAGACGGTAGGATGGCTTCCTCAAACAAAGTAAGTGAGGAGGTTTTAATATGTTGGAAATTTTTAAAAGCTCGGAGACTAAAGTTTTAGAACAAGTGGACGAAATTACAAAAGGCTGCTGGGTTCATATGTACGCCCCAACAGAGCAGGAAATTAACCGGGTAGCCGATGAAGCAAATATTTATGTTGATTTTATCAAAGATGCATTGGATGATGAAGAACGGCCAAGGATTGAGCGGGACAATGGCCAGGTTTATATCATTGTCGATTATCCATATATTACACATGATGATTCAGGTTTCCCCATCTATGAGACGATTCCAATTGGAATCGTCCTAACCGAGGAATGTATCATTACCGTTTCTTTAAAAGATACTCCTATATTAGAAGTTTTTAAGAATAATAAAATTAAAGAGTTTTTTACTTTTAAAAAGAACCGCTTTGCCCTGCAGATTTTAGCTATTATTACGTCTTATTATCTTCGTTATTTAAAACAAATTAATAAACGAACAAATGATATTGAGCGTGAACTACATCAGTCGATGAAGAACAAAGAGCTTTATGCTTTACTAGCACTCGAAAAAAGTTTAGTTTATTTCATGACCTCGCTAAAATCGAATAAAGTAGTGCTGGATAAAATACTGCGCTTCAGTTATATCAAAATGTATGAAGAAGACAAGGACCTTTTAGAGGATGTTATGATTGAAAAAGTTCAGGCGATTGAGATGGCAGAGACCTACAGCAGCATCCTAAGCGGAATGATGGATGCATTTGCTTCGATTATCTCTAACAATTTAAACATTCGAATGAAGTTTTTAACATCTATCACCATTATTCTGTCATTCCCGACAATGGTTGCAAGTTTTTACGGAATGAACGTCGATTTACCATTTCAACAAAACGGTCATGCCTTTCTGATTACACTTTTATTTGCCGGTTTGTTAACCGGATTCACTGCCTTTATTTTTTGGAAAAAGAAATATTTTTAATAGATTACTAAATAAATCCGTCCTCTAATGAGAGACGGATTTTTGTTTTTACTGCAGCAGCCAAGATTTTTTCCCAATATCCTTTTTGAAAAAGTAGAAAGTGGAAAAAATTTCCCAACTTATCTGGGACGAATTACTGTTGTTCTATTCTGAAAATTGCAAATAAAATAGAGAAACAAGCTTAGGCTTGTAGATTAATTTCAAGGGGAGAGTCTAGATGAAGAAAAGGAAAGTGTTAGGAGCAACCGTTTTAAGTTTAGCAATGGGAGTATCCATGTTCGCAACAGGGGCTTTCGGGCAGCAATTAAAAACAGAGGAAACATACCGAGTGATCATCCAGGGGGCTGCATCCGAGAAAGCAAAAGTAAAAGACCAAGTAGGAGTCCGCTGGGATTTCGGCACGGATGGGTTTACGACTACAGTAAATTCCAAACAATATCAGGCATTATTGAAAAACAAAAACTTAACGATAGAAAAGGTTGAACAGGTTCAGCTAGCTCCAAGTAAGGAGATAGCTGCCAAACCAGGTGGTACAGCAGGTACCGGTCCTAGTGATCAAACACCATGGGGCATTGAAGCAATTTATAACAATGCTAGTATTCAAACTCCGACAGGTGGGGATGGAATTAAGGTAGCAGTGCTGGATACTGGTGTGAATAGTACTCATGTTGACTTAGAAAACAATGTGGAACAATGTAAGGATTTTTCCCAAATGAAAACATCATTAGTTGAAGGATTCTGTGATGATGGAAACGGTCATGGTACCCATGTTGCCGGGACAGTCCTTGCAGATGGAGGGGATAATGGGTTAGGAATTTACGGTGTTGCACCGGATGCAGAACTTTGGGCATATAAAGTATTAAATAACCGCGGTTCTGGCTATTCCGATGATATCGCGGCAGGTATTCGTAAAGCCGCTGATGAAGGTGTTCGTTTAGGTCAGAAAGTAATTATCTCCATGTCACTTGGATCAAGTTCAAAGAGCTCGCTTATTGCTGATGCTGTTGATTATGCATACAGCAAAGGTGCACTTGTCATTGCTGCAGCAGGTAATAGTGGTCCTGCTGATAATACCATCGGATATCCTGGTGCACTTGTTAACGCTGTTGCAGTAGCGGCCTTAGAAGATGTTCAGGAAAACAGCACATACCGTGTGGCCGATTTCTCTTCCCGTGGAAATTCTGCAACAGATGGCGATTATGTAATTCAAGAACGTGATGTTGAGGTTGCAGCTCCAGGTAGAGCAATTGAGTCAACATGGAATGACGGATCTTATAACACGATCAGTGGTACATCAATGGCAACACCTCACGTTTCAGGACTTGCTGCGAAAATCTGGGCTGGAAACAAATCATTGTCTAATACACAAGTTCGCGCTGAGCTTCAAAGGTTGGCGAAGCTTTATGATGTGAAAGGCGGCATCGGAGCTGCAACTGGCGACGATCATGCATCCGGTTTCGGATTCCCAAGAGTTCAATAGAAACATAAATAAAGAAACCATCTAGTTATTTTTGCTAGATGGTTTCTTTGTATAAAAATAGAAAATAGGAAATAGTCTGAACAAATTTGTGGAAGAGGTGGACAGCTTGGTATAAAATTAAATGAGGAATGAAGGGCGTACAGGGGGGGTTATATGGAATTCGGACCATTAATTAAATACTACAGAACCCAAAAGGGGATGACGCAAAAAGAGCTTGCTGCCGGTATCTGCTCAATCCCTCATTTAAGTAAGATTGAGAATAACGCCAAAGATGCCAATGAAGAGACAATCTCCCTACTGCTTGAAAGGCTCGAAGTCAGCTTCGATGAAATGGAAGAAAAAGAAGGACTTATCCATATTTTATTAAAGGATCTTGGCGAAAAAATTAATTACTATTTACGGGAAGAAATCGAGGACATTTATCAAGAGCTGAAGGCGTTAGAGCATGTAATCCCTTTTTCGAATTATATGTATTCTTTTGAATTATATAAGTATCGCTATCTATTATTCAAGGGGTTAATTAGTGAGGCAGAAACACAAAGGGACCTATTGTACAAACAAAAGAAAAATTTTTCCCAACATGAGAACTATTTATTTCGTTATTATAATGGTGTATTTTTAATGATAAAGGGTCAGTTTAAAAAAGCTGATGAAATATTTGAAGCATTATCTCTCGAAAACAACAATGAATCAACTAATGGAGAATTTCTCTACCACTGGGCCTTTGTTAAGAGCTCACTCGATCAGTCCGGATACGCAATCCATTACGGCAGACTAGCTTTGCAAATCTTCATGAACCAGCATAATTTTTATCGTATACTTCATACTTTAATGTTACTGGGAATAAATTATACTCACTCCAATATCTATGAAGAAGCATTAGTCTGTTTTAATCATTTAATTCGGAATGCAGAGCTGTTAAAAGAAGAAAAAATGCTGCCGCAAATTTACCATAATATGGGCTACCTGCAAAAGAGAATGAATAACGTAAAAGAAGCTCTAACATATTTTGAAAAAAGTATGAAATTACAGCCGAGTAAAAATTTCCATTATCTTGTAACTAAATATACAATTGCTGAAATTCATTTCAATTTAGGATCAATGGAAAATGCAAGGGATTATTTTATGCTTGTTAAATCTCTTTCAAAAGAAATCGGTGTAAAAAAATATCGACTGCTTGCAAATTTTTATTTAACTTACATGGATTCCTCCGAAAAAGCGATTAAATACTTAGAATCAAAAGTAATTCCGTATTTTGAGGAGACCAAAGAACATAAAGACGATCTAACCAGATTTTATAAATTGCTCTCAGACCATTACCAAAATAAAGGTATGTATCTGGAGGCAGTAAAATATTTTACTAAATTAAATTGAGGAGGAAGAACATGAAAAAGGCTATAATCCTATTATTTTCACTTTCACTTCTTGTTTCTTTTACACCAGCAAAGGCTAATAATAGCCAAAGTTCATCCCTTGAACTAGCTCAATCCATTCAAACTCAAAATAGTCATCCTATTTATCCTCCAATTGGATAATAAATTCTTCCTTCTAGATGTAATCTAGAGGGGTTTTTTTATAAATGGAGGTTAAAGAGGACAGAATATCATCAAAAAGAGGTGAGAGTATGAACGATAAGGAACCGCAGTTTCAGAGTGGAGAATTACTTGGAAAAAAGGAAAAGGGGCTTTATGGTCTTGACCCTGAAATGAGTCTGCTTTCCGTTAGCTTTGCAACAACCGAAAACCCTTATTTAAATGAACACTATCAAGAGGATCCGAAGGATGGAGATTAGATGAGTTTATTTTAATTGGTAAATTTAGGAGTTATTGTCGAAAAACTTTTAGAAGATTTAATTAGTAATGGTTGATTGTTCGTTTCTAATAATGATATCATTAAAAACGTAATTGTAAGCGCTAACATAAAGAGAGAGCTTACAATTTATAGGGGGTCTACATATAAAAGGACCGAAACGGGAACTGAATTATTTTCAGTTCCCGTTTTGTTTTTATCATTACGGGCAAAATAAAGTTATGTGTTAAAAAGGAGGAAAATAAATGCAATCATTTGTTGTTGGATTTCACCAAGAAGATAATGTTGATTCCATGCAAATTCAAAAATTAAGTGAGTCTGATTTTAATAAAGCAACGGAAGGGGGAACAAGGCATCTATTTGACTTGGATACCAATATGGGATTCTTTGTTTTTTTTGATGCGGAGGATGCTGATGGTCTTGTTTCGCACATGGTCCTACAATACGAGGATCCAAATGAAGAAGAAGCCAATGAGGATCCTGTTGCCTGTTACTCTTTTCAAATGAAGGACTTTTACGAATTTATGGCCCTGTATCTTAATGACTTAGAATTTAATGAGGAAACAGCTGAAGAAGACGAAGATTACGGCCCAATTCATCATTTAGCTCATCTTTTATACCATATTGTAGAAGAAGGAAAAGACATTGAAGTATAAAAAGAGTAGGCTTACTACTCTTTTTTACATATAAACCAAGTAACTGAAATTAAGTTCAGCTTCATTTACTATAAAGAATTCATAGTGCCCGAAAAGGAAGGCGTCCCAAGAATTCGGTCACTATAGAGGGTTTATAGTGCCCGAAAAGGAAGGCGTCCTAAGAATTCGGTCACTATAGAGGGTTCATAGTGCCCGAAAAGGAAGGCGTCCCAAGAATTCGGTCACTATAGAGGGTTCATAGTGCCCGAAAAGGAAGGAGTCCCAAGAACTCGGTCACTATAGAGGGTTCATAGTGCCCTAAATAGAAGGAGGCTCACGGTTTCGGTCACAATAAAGGGTTCATAGTGCCCGAAAAGGAAGGCGTCCCAAGAATTCGGTCACAATAAAGGGTTCATAGTGACCGAAATATAAGGAAGCCAAGGATTTCGGTCACTATGTTCTTGGCAAATATTACATTAAATAAAATAATCCCCTCTACAAAGGGGATTACAAAATACTCCTTATCTTTGGAAGAATTCGATCCATTCACCCTCTGGTCCATGGAAAAAGAAATACCGATAACCATTTGGTAGTGTCGTGATTTCATTATCAATTAGGACGACATCCAATGACTTGATTCTGTCAAATTCTTCTTCAATATCATCAACAGTTAAGGCGATATGGTGAACCTTACCTTCTTCAGGAAGATTGTCATTGTACCCTTGGATTAACTCTAAGTCCGTTTCATCCGAACCATTAAACCCAAGAAATGCTAATACGATAACACCATTTGTATGCTGGAGCTTATCCTTAAGTTCCATTCCGACAATATCCTGATAAAATTGGATTGATCTATCAATGTCTTTTACCATGATGCCTACATGATCAATTTTCTTACCTGCCAAGTAACCTCGCCTCTTTTATTAAGATTTTAAAACATCATGGTCGACGTAGCGCTCACCGTTTAGCTCACTTACTACGCTGATTGCTACTCTCGCGCCGTCACCAGCAGTAACGATGGTATGTACACTCACACCTGCTACGGTTCCTGCTGCCCAGATACCGTCAACATTTGTTTTACCAGCAGCATCCACATCAAGAATGGTTTTAACTCTTGGCTCTGTACCTGGTTTTGTCGTTAAGCCGGCCTTTTCAGCTAGGTCAGTAAAGAATCCAGTAGCAACGATTACGTGCTTTGCTTCGTGGTCTCCATTGCTTGTTTCGACTTTGAAGCCGCCATCCACTTTTGAAATATTCGTTACAGTTGCTTGAACAATTTCTGCACCAAATTTTCTTACTTGTTTTTTTCCAATCTCAACAAGATCTGGACCGGAAATTTCCATGACACCATAATGGTTTTCAACCCAAGCACGCTTTGTAACCGTTTTATCATCATCTAAAATTAAAGTTTTCTTTCCAGCTTTCGCCGTAATTAACGCTGCGCTCGCTCCAGCTGGACCTGCTCCAATGACAACAACATCTAACATTTTCATACCTCCAGTTTAATTATAATCATTATTAATTTTAACTATTTCTAATTTTATTGTAAAACAAACAGTCTTATCATATCCCAAATCCATACCCTTTAAAAGAAAAGAACCATCACTTCCAGATAGGAGTGATGGTTCTTTGTTTAAACCTCAATGTTGTTAAAGGACTGTTGAGTTTTAACATCCTGAGAAGCTTTTTTCCTGCCATGCAAGAAATAATAGAGAACAATACCAACTAGTACATAAAAAGAAAATAAAAAGTATAAAGAGCTGTAGGACATGTTTGCCGCTATTAATCCAACAAAAAATGATCCAAGTGCAATCCCCATATCATAGATTGATAGAAAGGTAGCAGTAGCTAACCCGCGTTTTCTAGGAGCAGCCTTTTGGATAGCAATGGTTTGAAAGGTTGGAAACAGCGTTCCCCATCCTAACCCAATTAATCCTGCTGAAACAAGGAATGTAACAACTCCAGTACTTTGACTTAATGAGAACATTCCAATCGCAAACAAGATGATGGATGGATAAACAATAACGTTTGCTCCATATTGGTCATACCATTTTCCTGTAAATGGTCTGGACATTAATAATACAATAGCATAAACCACGAAGAATAGACTAGATACTCCTTCTAGATGAAGTTCTGTTGCATAAACAGATACGAAGGAAAGCAATGCTGAATACACAATAGCCAAAAAGCTGCCGACTAATGCAATCGGAACAGAGGAAGGTTCAACAAAGTTTTTAAAAGAAAAGGACGATTGAATCATAACTTTTTCAGGTTCCATACTTTTCTTTAATTTAACAGTTAGACCTGTGATAAGTGCACCAAATGCAACTACGATGGTAATAATAAACATGGTGGTGGCACCCAATTGTTGAATTGCTGTAAGTCCTACAAACGGTCCTAATACCATCGCCATGTTAGACGACATAACAAAGTACCCCATGCCTTCTCCTCTCCGTGAGGCCGGAATGAGATCGGCTACAATCGCTCCTGCCGCAGTTGTGGCCATTCCAAAACCAATACCGTGTAATAACCGAATGACAAGATAACCGGGAACAGTTTTAGGAAATAAATATAAAAGTGAAGCCGCTGCAAAAATAATCAGGGCCGTTAGCAATACTTTTCTATTCCCAGCTCGTTCCAGCCAAACGCCCGCAAGAGGACGGGAGATGATCGCTGAAAGCAAAAATACGGTTGTCATTAGTCCTGCCTGTGAAGCACTGCTGTTAAATTCCTGCAGTGAAAAAATCGGCAGGGTAACGAGTAAAATATAAAATGTCAAAAAGAGAAAAAAGTTACTTAAGGAAATACTAATAAAATCCTTCGTCCATAATTTCGGTTTGTTCATATGATGCACTCCTTATAAAATCTGCTTTAACCACATTGACTGCAGTCTGGATAATTCCTCCTGATCTGCTTCAGGGAGGTTCTTTAATAGCGAATGATTACATTCAAATACGGCCTGCTCCCATTTGGGGTATTCTGTTAATGCTTTATCTGTTAATTGAATATACTTCTCTCTTTTATCCTGGCCTGGTACCTGTTTTACATATCCTTGTTTTACCAGCCGTTGAATAGTGCGCGTCATCGGCGGAGCTTCCACAAATAAGTATTCACATAGTTCTTTCTGTGTTAAGGACCCTTTTGTTTTTAAAACAAATGAAACAGACCATTGGGCACTGTATAATCCGAAAGGTTTTAAGGTTTCATTGAGTTTATTCGTTAGATGGCGTGATAACTGGTGAAGAGTATGAAATAATCCGTGACTGTTCAAAAAATTCACTCCAGGTTAATATATATATTAGTTACCTAGGTAACTATATTCCTAAATCGTTAATTTGTCAACATTTTGAGACCTTTTGAGAGATTAATTAGAAGTCGGTAAAAAACTGGCTTGGCGGATAAAACGAAAGTAACGGCGGATATCCGAACCAAATAGGCGGAAATAAAGACGAGTGGCGGATAACTGGAAGAACCAGGCGGATATCGAAAAAAATAGGCAGATATCTGAAAAACCAAATAGGAGGATAAAAAAATCCGCGGAACCTAAATTCCGCGGACTACAATAACTATCTTAATACATTAAAATACCTTGCTTCCGGATGAGCAAATACAATTGCTGAAACAGATGCTTCCGGCTCCATCATGCATCCTTCGGTTAATTCAATGCCGATTTCTTCCGGTTGAATCAACTTAAACAGCTTCTTCTGATCCTCTAAGTCAGGACATGCCGGATAACCGAACGAGAAGCGCTGCCCTTGATATTTAGCGGTAAACCGGTCCTGCATACTAAATTCTAACGGATCAGGGAATCCCCAGCGGTCGCGCATTTGCCGGTGAATCAATTCAGCAAATCCTTCCGCTGTTTCCAATGCTAATGCCTGAAGAGCATGGCTTTCTAAGAATCTGCCATCCTGCTTAAACTTTTCGGCATTTTCACGGATCCCTTTTCCGGCAGTTACGGTAAAGAACCCGACATAATCCATTACGCCGCTGTCTACCGATTTAATAAAATCAGCTAAACACAAGAACGGAGAAGATTCCTGGCGTGGGAAATCAAACGTTTCAATCACTTTGCTAGGATTTTCAGGATCGTAAATTAATACTTTATTTCCATCTGACTGAGCAGGGAAAAATTGATAAACCGCATTTGGTGTAATCCAATTATTAGCCTTTGCATCAGCTAGTAACTGGTCAACTACTTCCTTAACCTTAACGGCCTTTTCATCTTTTTCGGCCAGTAATTTCGCAATTTTCCCTTTGACACCAAGATGATGTCCGATTAACATTTGCATATTGATATATGGCTCTATATGGGAGAGAGAATAGGTTCTAAGGATATGTCTCTTCGTATCCATCGGCGTAAACACAGGTACCTCTGTCGAAACAGTCGGTCTAGGCTTAACCGCAACAGACCCGCTGGTTCGGCTTGGTAATTCCCGTGGAACTTCAACGGCTGCCAATTTTTCCTCTCTTTCCGCTTTAAGCTTTTCAAACTCTTCCGGTGATTGCAGCTGATTAGCAAGCGATAAACCAGTCATCGCATCCTTCGCATAAAGAACAAGTCCATCATATTCTTTTGAAATTTTTGTATCGGTGAATTTACGGGACAGGGCAGCACCGCCGACAAGAATAGGAGTAGAAATTCCAGCTTCCTTCATATCCTGTGCAGTTAGCACCATTTGCTGAGCAGATTTCACCAGCAAGCCGGACAAACCAACAATATCTGGTTTTTCCTCACGAACCGCCTTAACAAGTTCCGTTGGTGAAACTTTAATTCCTAAGTCCAGAACCTGGTAGCCGTTGTTGCTTAAAATAATATCAACCAAATTCTTTCCGATGTCATGAACGTCGCCTTTAACTGTTGCTAAAATAACCTTGCCTTTGGAAGCAGAAACATCGCCTTTTTCCATATAAGGCTCTAAAAAGGATACCGCGGCTTTCATGACTTCAGCACTTTGAAGTACTTCTGCAACAATCAACTGATTGTCATTAAATAGACGGCCTACTTCTTTCATTCCTTCCATTAATGGCCCGTTAATAATATCAAGCGGGGCAGGGTAGGCTTCAAGGGCTAGAGTTAAATCCGGCAGCAAGCCTTCTTTTGTTCCTTCAATCACATAATAAGCCAGACGCTCTTCTAGTGTCATATCCGGTACAGTTGATTTTGCTTCTTTCTTTTTGCCACGGTAAAAATCAGTAAAAACAGCTAATGTTTCATCTGTAGTATTAAATAAAAGTGCTTCAGCTAATGCGACTTCTTCTTTAGAAATCGAGGCAAACCGCTCAAGTTTTTCCGTATTTACAATCGCATAGTCAAGCCCGGCTTGTGTACAGTGATAAAGAAATACAGAGTTTAATATCTCTCTACCTACTGGCGGAAGCCCGAAGGAAACGTTACTGACACCAAGGATGGTTTGCGTTTCAGGGAAATGTTCCTTAATTAATCTTATCCCATCAACCGTGGCTTTTGCCGAGCCGATATATTGTTCATCGCCCGTACCGACAGGGAAGACAAGTGGATCAAATATTAGATCCTGTGGCTTAAGCTTATACTTATTCACTAACAGATCATAAGAACGTTTTGCAATCTCGAGTTTTCTTTCTGCTGAAACACCCATGCCTTTTTCATCGATGGTTCCAACAACCACTGCTGCACCGTATCGATGGATTATCGGAACAACAGCTTCTAACCGTTCTTCACCATCTTCAAGGTTAATTGAGTTAATGATCGCTTTCCCTTGAGAAAATTTAAGTGCTTTTTCAATGACCTTTTCATCTGTGGAGTCAATTACTAAAGGTACTTTAACTTTTTTCACGACTTCCTGAATGAAATTTTCCATATCGATAAGCTCTTCGCGGTCTGGGTCAGCAAGACAGATGTCAATAACGTGTGCACCGCCTTTAACCTGAGCACGGGCCACTTCAGCTGCCTCTTCAAATTTACCTTCGTTAATTAACCGTTTAAATTTACGGGAGCCGATAACATTCGTTCGTTCTCCAACCATGATCGGTCTTAGTGTCGGATCATCGTAAATAAAAGGTTCAATTCCCGAAACCATATGAACGCTTGAATCAACCGTTTTCCGCGGTTGAAACTTTTCCATTTCATCGGCAATCGCTCGAATATGTTCAGGAGTGGTTCCGCAGCATCCGCCGACAATATTCAACCAGCCATGAGCAGCAAAATCAGCTAGTTTTTTTGCAAGCGTTTCTGGCGTTTCATGATAATGCCCCTCTTCATCAGGCAGGCCGGCATTCGGATAACAGCTGACAGCTATGGATGAAAGATTGGAGAGCGAGCGGACATGTTCCTGCATAAATTCTGGCCCTGTCGCACAGTTTAAGCCAACGGCAATCGGATTCATATGCTCAATCGAAATATAGAAGGATTCAATCGTCTGCCCGGCAAGGGTGGTTCCCATTGGTTCAATCGTACCAGATACCATTAACGGCAGTGTTTTACCTGTTTTTTCAAAAGCACGCTGTATCCCAAGATAACCAGCTTTTACGTTTAACATATCTTGACTTGTTTCAAGGAGAAGAAGGTCAGCTCCTCCGTCAATCAGGCCAATCGCCTGTTCTTCATAAGAGTCAGCTAATGCATCAAAGGTGGTTCCGCCTGTCACACTCAATGTTTTGGTAGTTGGTCCCATGGAGCCAGCAACATAACGTGGCCATTCAGGTGTTGAAGCCTGATCTGCTTCTTTTTTAGCGATTTGCGCTGCTATTTTATTGATCTCATATGCTTTATATCCAAGCTGGTATTCATCCAAAACAATACTTGTAGCACCGAACGTATTCGTTTCAATAATATCGGCTCCAGCATTGAGGTATTCGCGATGAATCTCGGCAATAACGGACGGGGCTGTTAAATTTAAGTTCTCGTTACAACCATCATATTCCTCGCCTCCAAAATCATCGGGCGTAAGATTGGCTCTCTGGAGCATCGTTCCCATCGCACCGTCCATGATGAGAATTCGTTTTTTCAATTGTTCATTAATTGGTGCTTTCAACATAGTTGTTTATCCCCCTAACTTCTCCTGCACGCTGTCTTGCATAGACCGCTAATTCGGTGGTTAGATCATATCGTAAAAACGGTGTGATTAAATAGATTCCATTAAACATGTCAAGTGCCGCATCGATTAGAGATTTTGTAATCGCAATACCTTCACGGGCCGCTTGAATTGGCTGATCATGCAGGCTGGCCATCAGGTCACGGATTGGCTGAGCAATTTTGATACCAGGAACTTCATTATGCAGGAATTCTGCATTCCTGCTGCCTGTTAAAGGCATGAGCCCAATATAAATTGGGGCGTTAAGATGTTTCGTATTTTCGTAGACTTCGATTAACTTTTCTTCCGAGAAAACCGGCTGAGAAATAAAATAATCTGCGCCAGATTCGATTTTTTTCTCAAGTCGTTTAACGGCTTTTTCAACGGAACGGACATTTGGATTAAAGGCGCCAGCGATGCTAAAAGCTGTTTTTTGACCAAGGTCTTTGCCGGAGAAGGATAATCCTTCATTTAACTGTTTAATCATTTGGATTAACTCAAATGATGATACATCATAAACAGAGGATGCTCCTGGAAAATCTCCAACTCGGGCTGGGTCGCCAGTGATCGCCAGTACGTCATGCATCCCAAGAGTATGAAGCCCCATTAGGTGGGATTGCAGCCCAATAATATTGCGGTCTCTGCAAGCAATATGGATAAGCGGGCGCATTCCTAATTCTTGTTTCACTAGGTACCCTAAAGATTCATTGGAAATCCGCACCTGAGCTAACGAGTTATCTGCCATTGTAATTGCATCGATTCCCGCTTCTTTTAACGCTTTTGCTCCTTCAAAAAATTTGCTGGTATCAAGTTTTCTAGGAGTATCTAATTCTACAATAACGGATGGTCTCTCTTTTACGATTTCTTCAAGCGGCTGTGAATCTCTTTTAGAGGTACTTGATTCGACAATAATCTTCCGTTGTTCCAATTTTACAACTTTTTCTGTTATAGGTGCAC
Organism: Neobacillus sp. Marseille-Q6967; assembly: GCF_946151075.1. GTDB lineage: Bacteria > Bacillota > Bacilli > Bacillales > Cytobacillaceae > Neobacillus. The sequence continues at coordinate 2,208,662 of NZ_CAMGZB010000001.1, forward strand.
TATTTTTTAGTTCTGAAGCAAAGGCCCGAATGTGTTCAGGTGTCGTACCACAGCAGCCGCCAAGCAAGCGGACACCTTGGGTGCGAAACTCTTGCGCTGATTTTCTAAAATAATCCGCATCGCCTTCATAGTGGAATTTACCATCTGTGTAGGCGGGAAGACTTGCGTTTGGATAGGCTGATAAAAAGCTGTTGGCAGGTAATTCTATTTGTTCAAGTGCTTTGAGCATATGATGCGGACCTAGACGACAATTTAGACCGATGACATCAGAACCAAGGGATTCAAGTCGTTTTAATGCATCATTAACCGGAGTTCGATCTTGTAAAATCCCTGGTTCTTGAAGGGATACCTGTGAGATAATCGGCAAATTTGTCTCCTTGCGGGCAATCGTCAGGATCGTCTCAAGTTCTTCTAAATCATAAAAGGTTTCAAGTAACAGACCATCCACACCTTCTAGTAGAAGGCAGTATAATTGCTCGCGAAAACTTCTTTTGATTTCTTCAATAGAAACTGAATTCGGTTTAATCCCTCGATTGCCCCCAATGGTTCCGAGAACATAGGCATCAGCCGAGGCAGCTAGTTTCGCATTTTTTACAGCAGCGCTGTTGATTTCTTTAACCGAATCCTCCAAGCCATATCGCTGCAACTTTAGATAATTGGCTGCATACGTGTTTGTTTGAATTACATCGGCTCCGGCGTTAATATACGCTTTATGGATTTCTTGAATTTTTTCTGGGTGGGAGAGGTTTAGCTCCTCTAAGCAGCTATCCTTTCCGAATGAATAGAGAAGGGTGCCCATCGCACCATCAGCTATTAATATCTGATTCTTTAATTTTTCTAAAAAACTCATACTGATTCTCCTTGCTGCAAGACTAGATGTTGATCTTTTACATGCTGTAAAGCCTGAGAAAAGTCCTTAATCAGATCATCCGTATTTTCTAAGCCGACTGATAAACGAATGAGGCCGTTTTTAATTCCTCGTTTTTCCCTTTCCGCTTGCGGCATGGCAGCATGAGACATTTTGGCAGGATACGATAAAATCGATTCCACTGCTCCAAGGCTTACAGCAAACACAGGAATCTTCACATATTTTAGGAACGTTTGAAGTGCCTGCTCATCTTCTAATTCAAAGGATAAAACTGCACCAGGACCGCCGGCTTGCGTTTTTTGCAGCTCGTACTGAGGATGGTTTTCAAGACCTGGGTAATGAACCTTTTCAACCAGCGGATGAGCCTCTAAATATTCTGCTAGTTTAATAGCAGATTTTTGTGATTGTTCAAGCCTTACATGAAGGGTTTTTAATCCCCTAAGTACAAGCCATGCATCCTGTACACCAAGAACAGCCCCAAAGGAATTTTGTAAGAAATATAGTCTCTTACCTAATTCTTCATCTTTTACGACTGCAAGGCCAGCTAACACATCACTATGGCCTGATAAAAACTTCGTTGCACTGTGAAGAACAACATCAGCGCCAAGCTCTAAAGGTCTTTGGTATTCGGGAGTTAAAAAAGTGTTATCTACATAAGTAACGGCATTAATTTCTTTTGCAAAAGAACTAATCGCTTGAATATCCGTTACTTTTAATAAAGGGTTGGACGGTGTTTCAACATAAAAAGCTTTTGTATTTGGCTGAATGGCCTGTTTTACTTCATTTAAGTCGGTCATGTCAACGAAGGTATGTTCAATTCCTAAACGGGTAAGGACCTCTGTTACTAATCTAAAGGTACCGCCATAAACATCCTCAGTGATGACAACATGGTCACCAGCAGAAAGGAGGAGGAAGGCGGTGGAGATAGCCGCCATACCTGATGAAAAAGCAAAACCTCTTGTACCGCCTTCTAATTCAGCGATCACATCTTCCAGCGCTTCTCTTGTAGGATTGGCGCTGCGAGCATAATCGTACTTCCCAAATTTATCGAGATCAAGTTGATGAAAAGTAGAAGCATGTTGAATCGGAACACTAACTGCGCCTGTTGCCGGGTCAAATTTATGGCGATTATGAAGGAGCTTGGTTTCAAAACTATAGTTTTCTGAACTCATTATCCAATCACTCCTTCTTTTAATTTTGCTAATGCCTGTTCAAGATCTTCAATAATATCGGAAGGGTCTTCCAAACCGACAGAGAATCTTAATAATCGGTTACATACACCGGACTGAATTCGAACTTCTTCTGGAATATCTGCATGCGTCTGGGTTGCTGGGTACGTAATAAAGCTTTCTGTACCACCAAGACTTTCCGCAAACGAGATAAGAGATAGTGCCTGCAGGAATGGATTCACCCAAGCTTCATCCTGTAAACGGAACGAAACCATTCCGCCCTTACCTGGATACAAAACATCTGTTATACCATCATGGTTTGAAAGGTACTCGACGATTGCCTTTGCGTTGCTTTCATGTCTTTGCATTCTTAAGGATAAAGTCTTCATTCCGCGCATTACGAGCCAGGAATCAAATGGACCTAGGACACCGCCTGCTCCATTATGGTGAAATGCAAGTGCCTCACAAAGTTCTTTCCCCTTGGCAACTACAAGACCAGCAAGGACATCATTATGACCACCTAAGTATTTTGTCGCACTATGGATGACAATGTCTGCGCCTAGCAGGATTGGCTGCTGGAGAAGAGGCGTATAAAATGTATTATCAACAATCAGCAATATATCATATTTTTTTGCAATTTCTGAAACAGCGGCAATGTCAGATTGCTGCATAAGAGGGTTAGTCGGTGTCTCAAGAAAAATCGCCTTCGTTTGAGGAGTAATCTTACTTTCAATTAATACCGGATCACATGTATTGACATATTGAGTATTTAATCCCCACTTTTTGAACCCTTGTTCTAGTAATCTATAAGTTCCACCATATAGATCTTCACTGACAATCCATTCGTCCCCGGATTCGAACAAAGATAGAATGGTAAAAATTGCAGCCATCCCTGAACTACAGGCAAAACCTTGATCTCCGCCTTCTAAATCTGCAATCGCTTGTTCAAGGAGCTTCCGAGTAGGATTGCCGGTACGTGAATAATCAAAACCAGTTGACTGCCCAATGCCTTCGTGGCGGTAAGCCGTTGAAAAATATACCGGCGGGTTTACGGTGCCTGTCACCGTATCGCTTCTATTTCCGATTTGCGCTAATTTCGTATCGATTTTATAAGCCATTTTCATTCTTCCTCCCTTTTTTAAAAACAAAAAAAGCCTTCTTTAAGAAGAAGACTTTTGTATGTACGACCCACATAGTCATTCTTCTTATCTCGCAAATGCATCATTTGCAGGACTTAGCACCTTTTCAATGAACGAACATTGATGGTTGCTGAGACTTCACAGGGCCTTTCCCTCTGCCTCTCTTGATAAGAAAATCAATATTTAGACTTTTTATAAAATTTACTACAATATAAAAGGAGTGTCAATGTATTTAACGAATTTATTGTGTTTCTATTATTTGTAAACGCTTAACCAGAGCTATTGTTTTTTTCCCATAATTTAAACTTTATATAATTTATATATTCTTTAAAATCATTTTTATCTATGCCATCGCTAATAGCCTTTTCAATTAAAACCTTCCATTCCTTGTCAAGTATCCTTTCTCCTCCTCTGCTATCAATTTGACCGTCTATTAGATCAAACCCAGTAAGTAAAAATTCAATCGAAACATCTAAAGGGTTAGCGACTTTCATTAAAAAATGAATAGACGGATTTTTATTAAGGTCCCGTTCAATATTGCTTAAATAAGATTTTGAAACATTTGCTAGATCCGCAAGCTCAGTAATTGAATATCCTTTTTGCTCTCTTAGCTTTTTAATACGTTCTCCAATCATAGATTCTCCTTAAATATTTATTATTTTTTAATTATTTTAAAAAATTCTTATATTAAATGCTAAAGCATCCCCAAAAATTTCCTATTCTAAACAACTATTTAGAATAAGGAGAGGGTTGGTCAGAGTCCAATTTAATATATTTATTAATTGTAACTAGGTCTTAATAATATTATATATGATTATCTGTTCTTTTAAAAGAACGAAATTATAAGAAAAAAGGAGTATTTTAAAGCACAGATTATTTTTTAAAAATCTTTTATTTATTTATTTATTTATTTATTTATTTATTAGTGTTCTTAATATAGAGTTGAATTTAAGAGAATGTCTCAATGATTATGTGGCTAAATAAGGAGAATAATTGATTGGTACAAATTAATTTTTAAATACTAAAAGTATATATAATTGAAATTAAAGTAGAATTATTGAATTAAAGTATATGTGACAAGTTTGTTAAACGGATGTGAATTTTTAATAAAATAAAGAAATTAGAATAAGAAATTAGGATTGACTTGTTCTATATAAAGAATTATTATAAGAATATCTTAAAATTAAGTTAGTCAAAATTGATTTGAACTCAATAGGGTAATCAAAAGGGGTTTGTGCATTAAAAAGAACAGGATTAGAAATATGTTGAGACCTTATTATATAAAATATATTAAAAAGTGGTGAAAACGTGGAAAAAGAGATCAATATTAAAAGACTATTTAACATAGTAAAGAAAAGAATTTGGATTGTTATAGTTACTACTATTATATCATCTACATTTGCTGCTATTTATAGTGTATATTTTACTACCCCCCTCTACGAATCGTCATCTAGAATCATAGTTAATGCACAGCCTGACTTGATGAATACTCTGATGGTAGTAATAAAAGAACCAACATTTTTGGAGCATGTTATTAATGAGGAAAAATTAGATAGAAGTCCAGAAGAGTTGAGTCAACAAATAACAGCAGGAAGTATTGCTGGTTCCTCGATTGTTAAAATTTCAGTTGTTGATACAAATCCGAGGATAGCAGCCAATATAGCTGATGCAGTTGCAGATGTCTTTAAGAATGAAATACCTAAAATTTTGGGGTTTAGTGATATTAGAATATTTTCTAAAGCTAAAGTCATTTCAAATCCTATTAATTTAAACCATGAAAAAAAGATAGTGATTGGTATAATGTTAGGATTAATTGCTGGAGTTGGAATTATATTTCTATTAGATTTTTTGGATAATACTGTTAAATCAGAACGGAGTATTGAAGATTTACTTGGAATCCCGGTTATCGGGAATGTATCTAGAATAAACAAAAAGAACACCGCATTAAAAAAAACAAAGAGATTAACAATAGGTACAAGGGGGGATTCAGTTGAAACTTATAGATAGAAAATCCTCACAATTAAAGAAAAAAATAAATTTAATAACTGCTACCAATCCAAATGGTATTATTTCTGAACAATATCGGAAGATACGCACTAATTTTTTATCTTGTCCTAATTCTATTAATCCTCAAACAGTTATAATAACATCTCCTAATCAAGAAGAAGGGAAATCAACAACTGCGGCCAATTTTGCTGTATCATTAGCGCAGCAAGGAAAAAATGTGCTTTTAATTGACGCAAATTTAAGAAAATCATCGCTACATTCATCATTTAAAGTGGATAATTCAATTGGATTAAGTAATGTGTTAAAAGGAAGAAATCAGCTTAATGATGTCATTGTCCAAACAGAAATTAAAGGATTAGATCTTATACCTAGTGGTCCTCCTCCTTTGAACCCTGCTGAATTACTGGGTTCTAACGAAATGGAATTGTTAATCGATAACGTTATTAAACGATACGATATGGTTTTATTTGATACTCCAGGTGTTCTTGAGTTTGCCGATGCAAAAATTTTGGCTAATCAATGTGATAGTTTAATTTTAGTAATTAGATGGGGAAAAACAAAAAATGAAGCAGCTATTGAAGCAAAAAGACTACTAGAACCTGATAAAGCAAAGTTGCTTGGGGTTATATTAAATGATAGGGTATAAAGAAAATAATTTTTTATTTTTTTTTGATTTCCTGTTCTTTATTAAGAACTAATTTTAGTTATAAAAAGAATTTGGTGATGTCTTCTTACCAATATCAAAGGAGGCACTCGGTCATGCTGTGGGTTGAATAGACCTTAGACGCTAGTCGTCAAGAGTGTGATGTGAGGGGGGGTTGAATGCCCTATATAATAATTAAAAATTTTCATTATATGGTCTGTTACGGCCATATAATGAAAACTTTTAATTATCAATAATAAGGAGTGTTGGGGCATGAACATTGATAAGTACCCTAAATCAATAAAGAAAGCAGTAAGATTTATTAAGCAGGATGCCACAAAAGAACAACTAGAGGAATTTAGAAAGCTAATAAACTATGCAATCAAAAAGAAAGTCAACAGTATGTAAAATATCTTTGGAAAAATTAGAAGAGAAAGGAAAGAGACAATGACTTATAAACAAAGGCTGTCTTTATTTATTTTAGTGGATTCCTGCATTGTTCTTACAGTGGTTTTTTGCAGCCGGTTTTTAGTGAATGCAACACTTAATGTCATTACGATGCCAATGATTATTACGGCAATTGCGATCCTGATTAGCCATCATTTATTTTCATTTAAACTTAATCTATATAAAAAGGCATGGGAATACGCCAGTATCGGAGAGCTACTAATTATTTTAAAAGTTGTTACAGGTTCAGTTCTGGTGGCAGCAAGTCTACAGCAAATCATGTTGCATGAAATATTATTCAGGCTGCTGGGTGTAACATGGTCTCTACATATTTTATTGATTGGTGGTTCTCGATTTGTTTGGAGAATATATCGAGACTCCTATATTAATCAATCAGTAAATAAAAAGCGAACCCTGATAATAGGGGCTGGTTCAGCTGGCACGATGGTTGCCAGGCAACTACTAAAAAATCATGAAGCAGGGCTGCTGCCGATTGGATTTATAGATGACGACCTAAAGAAACAAAAGCTCGATATATTGGGGATTACTGTCTTGGGTGGAGTTAGTTCAATAGAAGAGGTAGTAAAGAAACTTAATGTAGATAACATCGTTATTGCAATACCTTCTCTGAACAAGAAAGAATTAAACACGATTTTTCAAGAATGTTCCAAAACGAATGCGAAGACACAAATTCTTCCAATGATTGAAGATTTACTTACTGGTAAAATCTCAGTAAACCAATTTAGAGATGTTCAAGTTGAGGATCTGTTAGGTAGAGAACCGATTAAGCTTGATATTGAGAGTATTTCGGAATATATAACCGGGAAGACAGTTCTTGTTACGGGTGCAGGTGGTTCAATCGGTTCCGAGATTTGCCGCCAAATTGCTCCTTTTAACCCGGAACGGCTTATCTTTTTAGGGCATGGTGAAAACAGTATATATTCAATAGAAATGGAATTAAAGGAAACCTATAAAGATTCTTCAATCCAGTTTATCACGGAAATAGCTGATTTACAGGATGCAGATAAAATGAATCTGATTATGAGAATGTATCAACCTGATGTCGTATATCATGCGGCTGCTCACAAACATGTTCCATTAATGGAGCGTAATCCTGAGGAAGCAGTAAAGAACAACGTACTAGGTACTATGAATGTTGCAAAGGCTGCCAGCTGGAATGGAGTAAAAACTTTTGTCATGGTTTCTACAGATAAAGCGGTGAATCCAACTAGTGTAATGGGGGCTGCAAAACGATTAGCGGAGATGATTATCCAGGAAATGGATAAGAAAAGTGAGACGAAGTTTGTGGCGGTGCGGTTTGGTAATGTGCTCGGCAGCCGTGGCAGTGTTATTCCTTTATTTAAACGTCAAATTGAAAAAGGTGGCCCTGTTACAGTTACTCATCCAGATATGGTCCGTTATTTTATGACCATTCCTGAGGCATCTCGGCTTGTGATTCAAGCAGGATCATTAGCAAAGGGAGGAGAAATCTTTGTGTTAGATATGGGGGATCCGGTTAAGATAGTTGATCTTGCAAAAAATTTGATTAAACTATCAGGGAATTCAATCGAGGAAATCGGTATAGCCTATACTGGAATGAGACCAGGTGAGAAATTGTTTGAGGAACTGTTAAAAGAAGAAGAAGTACATGAGCAGCAGATTTATCCAAAAATCTATGTCGGGAAAACATCAGAATTATATATTGAAGATATTGAGGATCTGTTGGCCACTTTCTCTACTATGGAAAAGGCTGAGATTAGAGAACGACTATTAATGATTGCAAACAACAAAGTGGCTTCTATGCCATTATTATCAATGTCAATTTAGGAGGAATACTTTATGAAGGTTAAAAAAGCAATTATTCCAGCAGCAGGACTTGGAACAAGGTTCTTACCAGCAACAAAGGCAATGCCAAAAGAAATGTTACCCATTGTAGATAAGCCTACTATCCAGTACATCATAGAAGAGGCAATTGAGTCTGGAATTGAAGATATTATTATTGTTACAGGTAAAGGTAAGAGAGCTATCGAAGATCATTTTGACCATTCATTTGAATTGGAGCAAAACTTAATGGATAAAGGGAAATTTGATTTGTTAGACGAAGTTCAAAAAGCTTCGAAACTAGTTGATATTCATTATATTCGTCAAAAGGAACCAAAAGGTTTGGGACATGCAATATGGTGTGCACGAAAATTTATTGGAAATGAACCATTTGCAGTATTGTTAGGTGATGATATTGTCCAAGCTGATAATCCGTGTTTAAAGCAAATGATCGAACAATACGATAGGTATAACGCCTCCATTTTGGGAGTTCAAAAAGTCCCTTATGAAGAGGTAAATAGATACGGAATAGTTGAGGGTAATCAAATTGGAGATCGTTTATATTCCGTTAACAACTTAGTTGAAAAGCCAAAAAAAGGGGAGGCTCCCTCAAATCTTGCTATCATGGGCCGGTATATTCTTAACCCAAGAATCTTTGAGATATTAGAAACTCAAGAACCAGGAGCAGGAGGAGAAATTCAGCTAACAGACGCTATAGCAGGTCTTAATAAGTATGAAGCTGTTTATTCATATAATTTTGAAGGTGTTCGTTATGATGTGGGAGAAAAAATGGGATTTATTAAAACAATGATAGAGTTTGCTCTCCAACGTGATGATTTGAAAAAAGATTTATCTAATTATCTTGCTGAAGTCGTTGATCGAAACAAAGTGAAGGTCATTTAATGTTAGAGAAATAGTTACAGCAAAGATGGTGAAGATAATGAAAAAAATCCTTTATATAACGACACTAAGTAGAACAATAAATGCATTTTTAGTTCCTCATATCGAAAAATTAATTAGTGAAGGTAACATAGTTGACTGTGCTTGTTCCATTGACGAAGAGGTCGATAAAAAACTTATTGATAAAGGGGTTAGGTCTTTTCATGTCCCGTTTACTAGAAATCCAATTAACCCGTTAAATTTAAAGGCTTTTAGGAATTTGTTAAAAATACAGTCAGAATATAAATATGACATTGTACATGTTCATACACCAATTGCAGCATTATATGGAAGACTATTAAAGTTAAAGTTCCCAAAACTTAAAACTATATATACGGTACATGGTTTTCATTTTTATAAGGGAGCCCCAATTGTTAATTGGGGTATTTATTATCCTTTAGAAAGAATTATGGCTTATTATACCGATACGATGATTACGATGAACTTTGAAGATTTTGAGAGAGCTAGAAAGTTTAAGGTAAAGGAAACACACAAGGTTAATGGTGTTGGTGTAAATTTATCTTCCTATAATGAAAATTTATTTAATAAGCTTGAGACAAGAAGGAAGTTGAATTTAAAGAAAGATGACTTTGTAATAATTATGATTGCAGAAGTTAATAAAAATAAGAATCATAAGCAAATGATTGATGCTGTTGAGCTTCTTAAGATGAGAGGCGTAAATGTCAAAGTGATTTGTGCTGGCGATGGTCCACTTCTTGATGGCCTTAAGAAGGATATAAAAGAAAGAAATTTAGATGATAACATACAGTTATTAGGTAATAGAAGGGATGTTAATGAGCTTATTACAGCTTGTGATATTGGTATTCTTATGTCTTTTAGGGAAGGTCTTCCGAGAAATATAATGGAGTTAATGGCCTGTAAAAAGCCGGTTGTTGGGACAAAAATACGAGGCATAAGAGATCTCGTTGATGATGGTGTTACAGGATTTTTAGTAAATGTTAGTGACTCAAGAGAAACTGCTGCAAAGATAGAAGAGCTTTTCAATAACAGGGAATTAGTAGAACAAATGGGTTTAAATGCTTATGAGTCCATAAAAAATTATGAGGTAGAGAGAGTAATAGAAAATCTCGTCGAAGTGTATGTGTAAAGGTTAAGGAAGAATTAGAAAAAATAGAAACAAAAAAGGTGTTTGTATGCAAAATACATTAATGCAGAAGAAATATGTTACTTTTAGTATACAAAATATATTAATTTTAGTAATGATATTGTTTTTTGGTTTTACATCACTAAGGTTTGGAATGTATGGTATTGGTGAAGTAATTTTATTATTTTTTTGCATCGTACAAATAGTGGGACAACAAAATATTCTAGTGTCTTTTCAAAAACACATCTTTTCAGTATTTTGGATCTTTTATATAAGTATTATCACGTTTGGATATGCTGTAAATTCTTTTTTAGAAATTGCACCACAAACAGTATCCTTTGATTATAAGGCATATATTGTAATATTGTTTTTATGTTTTACTTTTGAATCTCTTTTTAAGAGGAGCAGTTTTACGGACCTATATAGTTTATTACGCTTTATTTATTTTGGGGGATTATTTGTTATTGGAATCTTGTACCTCATATATGTTCAAGGTATAAGATATTTATTTGGCTTTAATTTAACATATGCAGGAGCTGATATATTTTCACCATTTGCCAACGATTATCACCAGTTTGCTTATTTTGTGGCTCCCTTACCTTTTGTTGGATTATATTTATTAACCAATGAAAAGAGTATTAGAAATAAGATATTTGCTATCTTGGGAATTGTTTTAAGTATAAATATTGGGTTGGCTACCACATCATCCACATTAGTTTCAGCTTGGATGATATCGACGCTCTTGTTTTGTTTTTTGAAGGTTGGGCAATTTTTAAATCGACAAAATAGGTCTATTAGTATAAACATTGCCTTATTTTGTTTATTCCTCCTTATTGCTTTTTTTAACTATGAGAAAGTTACAGTCTTAATCAATGATTTCTTTGAAGGTGATACAAATGGTGAAAATAGACTGCTGATATGGAGAAGTGCTATAGAAGCTTGGCAGCATTCGCCAATCTTTGGCTTAGGCCCCGGTTCTTATAGTGGTACACATGCATTTGGAGGCTTTGAGGCTCATAATACCTTTCTTCAAATCTTAACTCAAGGTGGAATTGTTGGAGGCATCGCATATCTCCTTTTAGTTTCAAAAATAACCAAAGCCACTTATATAAATACCTTTATTTTATGTGCAGTAATTTCCTTAATCATGTATGGTTTAGGTATAAATGATTTGCGAAGAAGCGTTCTATGGTTTTATTACATTTTGTTCTATTTTCTATGCTTAAACAATAGAGGTGTAAAAAGTTGATGGGTGTACCATTAATATCAATCATAATACCAGTTTTTAATGCTGAAAAAACAATAGGTCGGGCAATAAATAGTATTTTGTGTCAAAACTCCTTGGATTTTGAATTATTGTTGATAAACGATGGATCTCATGATAATAGTTTACAAATAATGGGAAATTTTAAAGAGCGTGATTCACGTATTCAAGTTTTCAATATTGCTAATTCTGGTGTGAGTTTTGCAAGAAACTATGGTATTAAGCATGCACAAGGGAAGTATATTACATTTTTAGATGCGGATGATTATTACGTTGAGAAAGCTATAGAAAAAATACAATCTGAGTTGAATGAGGAAACTCAACTAGTGATATTTGGTTATAATGTTGAATATGAAAATAAGTTTTCTCGTAGTACACGTCCATTTGGTCAGAGTCTGCAATTTTCAAACAAAAAAGATTTTCGGGAGTATTCAGTTTCATTAATAAGAAATGAAATGATTAATGCTCCCTGGAACAAGATTTACTTAACTAGTTACCTTAAAGAAAAACAGATTTTATTTCTACCTGAATTAAATATCGGGGAAGATTTAAAATTTAATCTAGCTGTTATTAGAGATGTTAAATATGTTAAGATTTTTAATGAAGCATTGGTTAATTACACGGTGAAAAAAGGAGAAGGGCTAGTATCACGTTTCAGGCCAAATAGATTTGAATTGAGGTATAGCCTTCTTTTGGAATTGAAGGAACTATTAACGTATTGGGGAATATTGCAAAAAAATCAAGCCATGATAGATCGATTTTTAATCAGAGATATCATGGCTTTTTTTATGGATTTTTACAAAAGTAATTGCAAGTTTTCATATAGCGAAAAACTTCAATTAATTGAGGAAATTCTTTGCAGAAAAGATATAAAAGAAATTTTATCTAAAAGTAATTATGATGATCTATCAACCAAACTATTAGAATTAATACTAAGAACAAATAATTGCAGATTCATATTATTATCTGCGAAAATTTTAAACATAAAGCGGGCGTTAAGATGAAAATAAGTATTATTGTAGCAGCTTATAACGTAGAAAATTATATTGAAAAATGTTTGGATTCAATAATTACACAAACTTATAAGGATCTAGAAATTATCGTAGTTAATGATGGGTCTACAGATAAAACACAAGAAAAAATTAATGCTTATTCAATGACTGATAAAAGAATAATCATTATTAATAAGTCTAATGGGGGTCTGAGTTCTGCCAGAAATGAGGGCTTAGAAATAGCTACAGGTGATTATATAGGTTTTATAGATGGAGATGATTATATCTCTGAAGAAATGTATGAAATCCTTTTAAAAGAAATAATTGAAAATAAATGTGAAATTGCTATTTGTGCTGTTTTAAAAGTCTATAACACTTACACAGAAAAGGATAGTTTTATTAACCGGTCAAAGGTATTAAATAAGAAAGAAGCAATCCAAGCTTTAATTGAAGAAAACTATATCAAGCACTATGCATGGAACAAACTTTATAAAGCTGAACTATTTACCAACATAAGATATCCAGAGGGTAAATTATATGAAGATATATTTACTACCTATAAACTTTTTGCTCAAGCAAATAAAATAGCTTACTCTAATAAGATTGGTTACTTTTATAATCAAAGACAGGGAAGTATATTAAGGTCCAAATTCAACATAAAAAAATTAGATTGTATTCAGGCATTTCGAGAGTTTAAAGCTTATATAGACTCCACGACTCCTGAACTTAGCTATCTTTTAACATGGCGAATTAATCTATCAATAATAAATTCTTTATTAGATATGCTCAAATCGGAGTCAATGTATTCAAATTGTAACTTTAATGACATGGGAAGGAATATTACTAGGGATATAAGAAAAAATATACCTTTTTATGTGAAAGGTTCTAATATCCCTTTAACTTTCAGAATACTGTCTCTACTCTCTCTTGGAGGATACTCCTTTATGAAAGTATTATTCAAAACACCTGCAATTAAAAGAATCCTATTGAAAAAGTCTACTCAACTCTCGTAGGTGTAAAGTTAAGAGAAAATAGTTTGTTTAAGGAGATGTTTCCTAGGGAGCTAATATGGCTAAATTTTAAAGTAAAACTAACCTTGTATGAAAAGGGATTAAAAATGAGAAGTATAAATTCTATAAAAAATATAACCATTAGTATAACGACACAAATAATAATAATTCTTCTTGGATTCATTTCGAGGAAAGTATTTCTAGATAGCTTGGGAACGGATTATCTAGGAGTAAACGGAATACTTACAAATGTTTTATCCATGATCGCATTAGTAGAAAGTGGAATAGGTACTTGCATAACCTACTTCCTTTATAAGCCTTTAGCGGAGAACGATAAGCCTAAAATTATAGCACTAATACAATTGTATAAAAAAGCTTACCGTACTTTGGCAGTTGTTGTATTACTTCTAAGTGTTGCTTTTTATCCATTTTTAGATGACATAATGAAAGGTACCGAGGGTGTATCTTACATTGGTATTGCGTACTTTATTTTTGTAGTAAAAAATATGATTTCATATTTTAATGCGCACAAAGTTGCCTTAATTGTTGCAGACCAGAGTGAATATGTTTTAACTAGAATCAATATTTTTTTTCACATACTTTCTACTATTTCTAAAATAATAGTTTTAGTTTTAACAAAAAACTATTTACTGTTTTTATTGATAGAGATAGTCATTCATTTGAAGCAAACTATTTATAATAGTTGGATTGTGGAGAAAAAGTATAATTATATTAAAACAAAAGAAAAATATTTTATTAAGAAAAATGAAAAGGAAGAACTGGTAAAAAATGTTAAGGCCTCTTTTCTCCACAATTTAGGTACTTACGCCGTTTTTGGAACTGATAATATTTTGATATCCTCATTTATAGGTGTTGTTACCGTTGGCCTTTATTCCAATTATTTGATGGTAATAGCTCAACTAGGTTCTCTTTTAAATCCTATATTGGGAGGTATTAATGCTAGTGTAGGCAACTTGGTTGCTAAAGAGGGAAATCATAAAACGTATTCTGTTTTTGAGGTAATTTATTTAATGAATTTTTGGTTGTATTCAATTGGAGTAATATTCTTATATAACATATTAGAACCGCTCCTCAATATTTGGCTTGGAAAAGGATATTTATTGGATTCTCTCACATTTATGGTGCTTTTAATTAATTTTTATATAACAGGTATGAGGATTTCTATTATTACTTTTAAACTTACTGGTGGAATTTTTGCCCAGGATAAGTATATGCCATTACTTGAAGCTGTAATAAATTTAGGAACCTCATTATTATTGGTAAACTATTTAGGGCTATCTGGCATCTTTATCGGTACAACTATTAGCACTCTTAGTATCGTATTCTGGAATGCACCACGTTTAGTATTTAAGCACATTTTTAATAAGAGTGTGAAGCTGTATTTTCAAAAATATATATACTTTGCTCTATTAACAATAATAACATGTTTTATTACCACTAAAATTTGTAATTACGTAGTTATAGATAACAGTTTTATTTCTTTAGTCATAAAGGGAATCTTATGTTTAATAGTCCCAAATGTAATATATTTAGGGCTGTTTTACAAGAAATCAGAATTTCAATATATAAAAAATTTTATTGGGAAAATTCCCTTTTTAGTAAAAGTAAGGGTAAGGTCCCAAATTTAAAGGGTAATTTTATTTGCCTCTATATAATCGAAAATATCTCAAAATTCATCTATGATAATGCAATAAACCTTGGGGTTTTTACCTACTTAAAAGAAGGATAGGGTTAAAATAATGATAAAGAAAGTTGTATTTGTACTTGACCGAATGGTAATGGGGGGGGTTGAAATACTGCTACTAGATATATTAAATAGTCTTGATCCCCAAAAGTATAATATAACAGTCGTCACTTTGTTTGACGGTGGAGAGTTGAAACATGAGTTACCAAAGATGGTAAAGCATGTTTTTTTATTTAAAAAGCAATATAAAGGTATTTATAGAGTGTTACGCTTCATTAGTCCCCGCTTTTTTTACAATAAACTGATAAATGAGGAGTATGATGTTGAAATATCTTTCAAAACAGGAATGCCTGAAAAAATTGTAGCAGCTTCCCGAAATCCTCAATCCAAGAAAATAGCTTGGATCCATGGTGATATGGAATTTCAGAATTATGGGCTGGAAAGTCATGTAACGACAAAAAAGCAAACGGAGTGCTATAACAAATTTGATCGCATCATTACTGTCTCGGAAAAATGTAAAAACGCGTTTTTAAATGTAACGAAAACAGAAACATCCGTTGAAAAAATATATAATGCGATAAAACCTGAAAAAATAGTAAAGAAATTGAATGAAGATCAATCTATATCTATGGATAAAAATATGATAAATCTAATCACAATCGCTCGACTACATAAGGATAAAGGGATTGATAGATTAATTAGAGCATTTTCAAAAGGTTATAAAAATAACAATAAGCTGCGATTGTATATTATCGGAGATGGCCCTGAAGAAAATAATCTTAAAAAACTGACTCAAGAACTTAAAATAAACAGTGCAGTTTACTTTCTGGGGAAACAATTAAATCCATATATATATTTAAGTGAGTCAAGTATTTATATTCACCCATCTATAAATGAATCTTTTGGCATCGTCTTACTTGAAGCACTGTATTTAGGTCTCCCCGTAGTATCAACAAAATGTGGTGGACCAGAAGAAATACTGGATCATGGAAAATATGGGTTACTAGTAGAAAATTCACAAGAAGGTTTAAATGAGGCATTGATTAAAATTGCAGAAAATCATGAACAGATTCTTAAATTTAAAAATGTATCAAAATTACGGGCTAATGAATTTGTAATGAATGTCATGATGGCACAGGTTATTGGATTAATTAATGACAAATAAATGTATTATTAAGGGAAGGAAGACATGAAAGACAATACTTTAGTATCAGTAATAATACCAGTCTACAATGCGGAAAATTACTTATCAAAGTGTATTGAAAGTATCCTTAACCAATCACTCTCTTCATTCGAGTTGATTCTAATAAATGATGGTTCAACCGATAACAGTGGTCAAATTTGCAAGGCCTATGCTTTGAAGGACAAAAGAATAAAAGTAATACAAATTGAAAATCACGGACCAGGATATGCACGAAATATTGGATTACAAAACGCTGGAGGGGAATATATCCAATTTACAGACAGTGATGATACATTGCCAACAAACTTCTTGGAAGTAATGGTTTATCGTATGGAACAAGAAAGTGCTGATTTGGTGGTTTGTGGAAGTAAAATTGTAAAAAATAATAGTGTGATATACAAAAATACAGTCGAAGAATTATTCAGATTTCAAAAAAAACCGTTAATTGAATCCTTTGTTCATTTACTAGAAAAAGGGCTAGCTTATTCTCCGTGGAACAAATTATATCGTAAAGACCTTATACAAAATAACAAAATTCGTTTTGGAACAGATTTTAATTTAGGTGAAGATGCACTATTTAACATCTCATATATAAAGAATTCAAAAAAAATTTCGTTTGAAGATCGTGTATATTATGAATATCATCAAATAGATGGAAGCCTTGTCAATAGGTTTTATCCTAATAAGTATGAAATACAAGCTTTACTTTATTTAAATTTGAAGAAATTAGTTGAAGAATTGAAAGGTATCAATTCCAATGAAAGTATATATCTTTACTATCAATATGAATTTACTTTTGTCTTTATCAATTATTATTTGCCAGACTGCCCAATGAACTCAACAGATAGGAAAAAAATGATAAATACAATCATTCAAGATGATATAGTACAAGAAATCTTCAAGACGCCTAACCAGCGGAGTAATTTGCAGAAAATTATTAGAGCGCTTGTGCTACTCAAAAACGCAACAATAATGGATATTTTTTTAAGAGCTTTTAGAAGGAGATATATCTAAAATGAAGTCTAAAATTACACCCCTTCTATCTATAATTATTCCTGTATTTAATGCTAAGAATTACCTTAAACGATGCGTAGAATCTGTTCTAAATCAAAGTTTTAAAGATTTTGAATTAATACTTGTTAATGATGGATCGACTGATGGCAGTAGTGAAATTTGTGATTTCTATAGTGAGTGTGATGAACGTATTCAAGTTCATCATTTAAGAAATGGAGGTCCATCAAGGGCGCGTAATCACGGTATGGAACAGGCAAAGGGTAAATATATTACCTTTATTGATGCAGATGATTATGTAAATAACTATTTTTCCAATACTGCAAATAAAGTTAGTTTAAATGATTATGACTTAATTGTTGTACCTTTTAGTATAGTAAATACAAACGAAAAACCTATTCAGTTCTATCAATATAAAGAAAAATCGTTTTCGAAGAATGAAAAGAAAGAAGAGTTTTTAAGAGTAATTTGGCTGGGTGAACCTTTGTTCGGTAGTTGTTGGAATAAATGGTATAAGAAATCAATTATTTGTAAAAACAATCTAAGGTTTAATAATGATTTTTATATCGCAGAAGATTACCTGTTTAATTTGCATTTTTATCGTGAGTGCCAATCGGCCGTTTTAGTTAGTTTTCCTTATTATCACTACGTAAAACATGATAATAGTGTGACTTCCAGAATCTATTATAATCGTTTTGAAATTGCGAAAACGGTATATGTAGAATCATTAAAGTTATTAGGTGATGTAAATATCAACGATCAAGAATCCCGATCTTTTGTGGAAGAAGCATACCTAAGTGGGGTTCTTAGAGCGATGTTTGATATGGTAAAGACGGAAAACAAACTAACCTTTAAATATAAAATTTTAGAATTAAAAAAGTATATAAGTGATAAGGAAGTTCGTACTCTCTTGGATAATAAAACATATAATTTCAACCGATGGGCTTTTTTCTGTTTAAAGTATCAGCTGCCGATTTTTTATTATTCCTTATTTAGAATTAGAAACTTATTGAAAGGCTGACCATATGAGGAGTCCTAAGATTAGTATTATTGTTACCATTTTTCAAGTTGAAGAGTATTTAGAGCGCTGTATCCAGTCTGTCCTTAATCAAACATTTAAGGATTTTGAATTAATCTTAGTGGATAATGGGTCGACTGATGGATCTTCAAAAATTTGCAATCAGTACAAGAAAAAAGACGGAAGAATTAAGTTTGTTCAAAAAAATCATGGGTCGATTGCTTCTGGACGAAATTTTGGTTTAAAACATGCAACAGGAGAGTATATACAGTTTATGGATGCGGATGACTTTATGGCTCATGATATGTTAGAAAAAATGTATCATACCATTTTTCAAAGGAATTCGGATTTAATTACCTGTGGTTATAAAAAAATGTATGTAAATGAAAACGATGAAGAGTACTTTGTTAATTGTGAAGTGGAGGACCGAATTTATAACAAAGAAGAATTCTTACCGGTTTGCGCCAAATATTGTGAGAATTTTATCCTTTATTTTGTATGGAACAAACTTTATCGTGCCGACATTATCAGAAGTAATGATATTAGGTTTGATGAGTCGATTACACGAAGTGAAGATGTTCTTTTTAATTTCGAATTTATAAAGAATTCTAATCGTTTTATTTTCATTAAGGAATCTCTTTATATTTATAATCGTTCTAATGTAAATTCAACATCCAAGGGCTTTCAAATTCAGGATGTAGAGATGCAGGGTATAACTTATGACAGAATTCGTGACTACCTTAGTAAACAAGGCGTCTATCAAAGCAACGAGCGCCATCTAGAACACCAATATGCAGTTACAATGTTTTCTCTTATTGCTCAAGCTTATATAACTAGCTTGAAAGTATCAAATAAAGTAAGACAGAATTATATAAAAAGTATTTTGGATAATAGGCGAACACAAAAAGCATTGCAATACTATTCAAATAGCGGCTTCTTAACAAATATCATTAAATATAAATTGTATAAATCGATATCTACTACAGATCTTATTTTTAAAATTTATTTCTTGCTAAAGAAAGGAAAGCTTATAGATTAAGCTTTCCTTTTTATTTTTGAACAAGTATTTAATTTAGGAATGGAGGAAATAGGAATGAAAGTTGTTATTTTAGCAGGGGGCTTTGGAACTCGGATTAGTGAAGAAAGTCACTTGAAACCTAAACCGATGATTGAAATAGGAGGTAAACCAATTCTCTGGCATATTATGAAATATTATTCTTCGTTTGGCTACAATGATTTTATTATCTGCTGTGGCTATAAGCAGTATGCTATAAAGGAGTTTTTTGCTGATTATTACTTACACATGTCAGATGTAACATTTGATTTTACAGCCTCAAACAAAATGGTTGTTCATAATAATAATACGGAGCCATGGAAAGTTACGCTAATCGACACAGGTCTTAATACCATGACAGGCGGGCGTATTAAAAGAGTGAAGGACTATATTGGTAATGAGCCCTTTATGCTAACTTACGGTGACGGGGTATCCAATGTTGATATCGATGGGTTAGTACAGTTCCATAAATATAGTGGGAAAATGGCTACCGTTACGGCAATACAACCAGGAGGCCGTTTTGGGATGCTGGATATCGATAAAGAAGAACGGATTAATAATTTTAAAGAAAAATCTAAAGAAGATGGCGGCTGGATCAACGGAGGCTTTATGCTACTAAATCCAGAAGTTATTGATTACATTGATGGTGATTCAACAGTTTTCGAAAATGAACCATTAGAAACTTTAGCCAGGATAGGAGAATTACAGGCTTATAGACACTATGGATTTTGGCAGTGTATGGATACAATGCGAGATAAAGAATTATTAGAAAACCTATGGAAAAACGGAAAAGCTCCATGGAAAGTGTGGGATTATGTTGAACTTTTACAAAGGTAAGAAGATATTTGTGACAGGGCATACTGGTTTTAAAGGAACATGGCTATGTAAAATGCTTATTAATTCGGGGGCTAAAGTCACTGGTTATGCCTTGAATCCCCCAACTGAACCGAATTTGTTTTCACTTAGCGGAGTTGAGAACCAAATGACTTCTATTATTGGGGATATTAGAGATTTAAAATTGATGAAGCAGGCTTTCGATGATGCAGAACCAGAGATAGCGATTCATCTTGCTGCACAGCCTATTGTGAGAGATTCATATAGCGATCCACATTATACTTACGAAACAAACGTTATGGGAACAGTAAACTTTCTTGAATGTGTACGGGGAAGTAAAACCGTAAAATCTGTCCTAAACGTGACAACAGATAAAGTGTATCAAAATAATGAATGGGAATGGGGATATAGAGAAATTGATAAGCTAAATGGCTATGACCCTTATTCTAATAGTAAATCTTGCTCCGAAATTATAACCCAGTGTTATAAAAACTCTTTCTTTTCTAATAAGGATATTTCTATATCGACTGCAAGAGCAGGAAATGTAATTGGTGGAGGAGATTTCGCGAATGATCGTATTATTCCAGATTGTATAAGGGCAGCAATGAATAAAGAAACGATTATTATAAGGAATCCCTCTTCAATCAGACCATATCAACATGTTTTAGAGCCGCTTAACGCTTACTTATTAATTATTGAAAAACAATTTCTGAATAAAAAATACGAAGGTTTTTATAATGTTGGACCCAATGAAAATGACTGTGTATCAACAGAAACATTGACCGATTTATTTTGTGAGGTATGGGGAGAAGGCTTACTTTGGGTAAATCAGTCAGATGGAGGCCCACATGAAGCCAATTTTTTAAAATTGGACTGCTCAAAAATAAAAAAGACAATTGGATGGGAACCGAGATGGAATATCGAAAAGGCCATCGAGAAAACAGTCGAATGGACAAGAGTATATATCAATAACGGGAAAATAGCCCAAATGATGGATGCCCAAATTTTAGAGTTTATGGAACATAATAAACATGAGTATTCAAAAATGATGGTCAGGTGATAGAAATGAAAAAAGCTTTAGTTACAGGGGCAAATGGATATATAGGAAGTTCGCTCATTAAAGAATTACAAAAGAATAATATCGAAGTAATAGCAGTGGTAAGGAACAGGGACTCGAGGATTGATACTCTCCCGGATAATGTAAAAATTGTATACTGTGAGCTTGACTCTATCTCTTCTTTAAATGAGTTAATCCAAGATCGAGATATTGACGTTTTTTATCATTTAGCTTGGCAGGGAACTAGCGGTAGTGAGAGAGCCAATTACCAATTACAGTTATTAAATGCCCAATATGCTTGTGACAGTGCCGTGGCAGCAAAGAACTTAAACTGTAAAAAGTTAATTTGTACTGGAACGATTACAGAAAGAATAGCAGAAAACATACTAAATATCGATGTGAAGGCCGAGAATACAATTTATGGTATTGCTAAACATACCACACATTGTCTATTGGAGGTTTTATGTGAAAAACTTGAATTGCCGTTGGTATGGGCCAGATTGTCAAACATTTATGGCGGCCACAATTTAACAGGTAATATTATTAGTTATACTCTTCAAGAATTACAAAAAGGCAATAAACCTTCGTTTTCCAAAGCGGAACAACCATACGATTTAATGTATATAAAAGATGCAGCTAGAGCGTTATATCTTCTGGGCAAAGGAGATACAAGAGAAGCTTGTTATTTTATTGGAAGTGGTTCCCCGCGTATATTGAAAGAGTATCTTTTAGCTATTAAGGATGTTTACGGACATGATTCTGAACTTGGACTTGGGGAAAAACCTGAGGACGGTTTGAAATATGATGTAGATTGGTTTGATACAACCGATTTAGTGAGGGATACTGGATTTACTACCGAAAATACTTTTGAGCATAATATAAAAGAAACTATTCTTGAAATGGATGGAGTTAAAGTGCAAATGATCTAAAGGGGGGTTATTCAAATGTTCCAAAAGTTTTTATTTGAGGAATTAGATTTAAAAGGGGCATATTTGATTAAGCCTTTTGTAGCACATGATGAAAGAGGTCATTTTATTAAAGATTATTCCGAAGAGGTATTTAAAGAGAATGGGCTTGAACATGAGTTAAAAGAAGTATTTTATACCAGCTCTGAAAGAGGTGTTATTAGAGCAATTCATTTTCAAAGAGTAAAAGAACAAGCTAAATTGGTCCGTTGTATAACAGGGAAAATATATGATGTCATTGTCGATTTAAGAAAAACCTCACCAACTTATGGAAAGTGGCGAGGTTTTTATCTTTCTGGCGAGACTAATGAATCCATCTATGTTCCTGAAAATTTTGGGCATGGATATCTGGTGATTGAACCATCCATTGTTTCTTATAAATGTTCTGAAAAGTTTTATGGGGAGTTTGACGATGGAATTATGTGGGATGACCCCGAATTAAGAATAAATTGGCCCTTAGATTTAGTAGAGAATAAAATTATACTTTCTGATAAGGATAAGAATCTCCAGAGTTTTAGAGAGTTTAATGAAAAGTAATAATTCATATGAAATATACTAAAGAGGTGCAATAACTTAATGGAGAAAGATTTTAGTATATCGATAGCATTATGTACCTATAATGGTGAAAACTACTTGGAAGAACAATTAAAAAGCATTTTACAACAAACAAGGTTACCAGATGAAGTGGTTATATGTGATGATCGTTCTTCTGATAATACTATAGCCATTATAGAAAAGTTTAAAAAAGTCGCACCATTTAAAGTTAGTATTCATAGAAATGAAATTAATTTACGGAGCACAAAAAATTTTGAAAAATGTATAAACCTATGCACAGGGGATCTTATTTTTTTATCCGATCAGGATGACTATTGGCTGGAAAATAAGTTGGAAATAATTGAAAAAGAATTTATAAATAATAATAACTTAAAATTAATATTCACTGATGGATTAGTAGTTGATAAAAACTTAAAATCCTTAGACTATACCCTTTTCCAATCATTAGGGTTTGATGAGCGAAAAAAGAAAATAATAGATAAGAATAGAGAGTTTGACGTTTTAATGTTTAGAGATGTTATAACAGGCTGTACGATGGCATTTAAGAAAAATGCACTGAAAGCAACCATATTCCCAAATGAGTGGATTCATGATGCATGGATTGGGTTGACAATTGCTGCCCTATATCCTGGATCAATAAAATATCTTAATGATTCATTAATCTACTATAGGCAACATGGTTCCAATCAAGTAGGGGCGTTAAATTGGGCTAATGTAAGGACAAATCAATCTATTCTTAACTACATAAAAAAGAATCAGTTTGATCAAATTGAGAAAGCTTATTACAATTTTAACAAAATAAAAAATGACTTGGAGGCTTTTAATATAGTACCAAAAGATAAAAGAACTAAGAAAAAATTTGATGAAATTTGTTTGCATTTTGAAAATAGAATGAATTTAAATAGCAGTTGGATTCATAATCTAAAGATAGCTTTAATTGAATTCATTACTTTGCGCTATTCCTTATTTGCAAGGGGTGTACTTACATTGTTTAGAGATTTGTTTTTTAATAGGAAAATAGAAAATGATAATTCAGGAGGATAAGGCTAGTAAAAAATATATTAGTTAGCATATCTTGTATTACTTACAACCATGAAGACTATAAAGCATATGCCATTGATAGTTTTTTAATGCAAAAAACAGACATTGACTTTGGTATATTAATACATGATGATGCATCTACCGATAGAACTGCTGATATCATTAAAGAGTATGAAAAGAAATATCAGATATAATAAAACCAATCTATCAAACCGATAATCAATACTCAAAAGGCATAAAAATAAGACATCAGTTTAATGCAATGAGAGCAAAAGGGAAATATTTAGCTCTTTGTGAAGGAGACGATTATTGGACAGATCCTTATAAATTACAAAAACAGGTAGACTATATGAAAATCACTCTGAATGCAGCTTATGTTTTCATGCCGGTTATGTCGTGGCAGCTTCAGATAAGGAGATCATAAGGTATAGCCGACCTAACAAAGAGAATAAAGTTTATACAGTAGATGAAATAATAGAGCTGCGGGGCTTTGATCAATATCAGTTGCTTTCTATGAAAGGCATTGAGAGGTTTTGATTTTTAGAATTTCTTACGTATAACTTCCTTAAATATTAACGACTGAATTGGCAACCAGACTGTATTCCACTTTCTATTGGAGATGTAGTCAGGAGAATCCGTAAGGATTCGTTAGGTAACTCGTTGTCTATGCCTATGAACAAGGTCTAAATCAAAACCTTTAATGTCAATTCTTAAGGAACTGAGATTAACAGCGTAGTAATGGTAAAAACATCATTAATACACTACCTGTATGTCCTTTTTTAGGATTTAGGGCAAATTTTGCAAAGGTCTAGTAATTAAGAATTAAATCAAACTCTTACGTTATATTTTTTAAATAATCATATGTTGTAAAGTTTTCTACAAAATAAATTGGAACCTACATTGATCAACATGGGTAGTTAAAAAACCTATTTAATGTAGCATCGTATGGAGAGGACAAGATTAATCATGCTGTCACTTAATGCCCAAAAGTAAAAATGTTCAACTTATGGAGGTTTTCCACTTGTTAATACAGCAAAAAAGAATTTTTGGCCTAGATTTAGCTAGGAGTATTGCTATTGTCTTTGTGTTAATTGCGCACGGATTAGACTTTTTTATTTTACCAATCCTACATGATTCGTATATCGGGGGACTTCTTTGGATAATTTTAATCTATCCTATGGGATTTTTCGGAGTAGAAATTTTCTTTATCCTAAGTGGGTTCTTAATTGGTACTATTATTATTAGAGAATTGGTTGAAAAAGGAAGTGTGATAAGTTTATTTAACTTCTATATACGTAGATGGTTTAGGACATTACCGTTGTACTATTTAGTAGTAATTTTTCTAATTATATATCCAACTGGAGAAGGCTTCTCCTGGGCAAATTTGTACTTTATTCAAAATTTTTCTGCAAGTGACCTTTCGTTTAATCCTGTATCTTGGTCACTATCTGTAGAAGAATGGTTTTACTTAACTATCCCATTAATTATGCTACTTTGTTTCAAGCTTAAAAAAGGAAACAAACCAAAAGCTTTTTTAATAATCAGCTTAACGATAATCGGTTCATCATTAGTCGCACGTATTGTTTCAGTAATGTTGCTCGATCCTACATTTGATTTTGGAATAAGAAAACAAATTTTTTTAAGATTAGATAGCATAACTATGGGTGTAGTCTTAGCGGGTATAAAATTCTATTATAAAGATATATATAATATTCTGATAGAAAAACGAAAAATGATATTTATAGTTGCTATATCCGGATTATTGTTGTGTGAAGTATGGTTGGTTGTTAATAGAATAGAGGTGCTTAATACTTCATTTTTCAGTAGAACGTTTTACTTTAATTTTATTTCACTCTTTTGCGCAGCATTTGTCCTGTCTTTAGAGACTGTAAGCCCAAACAAGATGAAATTCTTAGTTAATCCGATTACGTTTGTAAGCGTTATTAGCTACGGCCTTTATTTACTACATTTCCATGTCTATCTAATAGTAAAAAACACGTTTAAGATGAATAATTTAGTAACTGGAACATCTGTCTTTCTATTAGCTATTTCTGTAACGATAGTAATTGCTTATTTTATTTACAATTACTTTGAATTACCAATTATGAATCTTAGGGATAAATTTAATTTTTTAAAAAGAAACTCTAACCAACAAATAGCTAAAAAGGACGCTAGTTAACTAATGTTGGTGAATAATGAGATAGGAATTTTTTAGAGAAACTAAACCGTTAGAAATTAAAGAAATATTAAACAAGGTATATGAAAAGAGTCAGGAAAGCAAGAGACACGAATGTTATTAAATATTTAACTTGAACCCTGCAAAAAATCTGTCGTGACTAATTTAGACAATTAAAGTCTTATTATTAGAACCTTTGTCGATTATAAAAAATAAAAAGGACATCCACACTTATTTGACGAAATTTTTGGTTACCACACCGAAATTTCTAAAAAAAAAAGAGATGTCCAATTCCATGGAACCTTCTATTCATATATCGTCAATTTTATTTTTGCTATTCGACTTGATATTTTCAAAACCAAAATTAAAACATGTTCTACCCTTTATTCATGGAATCATTTTAACTGACGGTCGTAAGACCGTATCACAAATTCCGATCAAAACGTGACTTAAGCTGTATGACTAGGTTTCTTAACGAATCACCATGATGCGAGAAAATACTAACCAGCGTCCGATTAAATTTATCCATTCTCATATTAGACAAGCACGTGCTCAATCTGGAGATAATCAACCAATTGTTTGTTTAATCATAGACGATTCTCAATGTAAAAAGGATCGCTCAACGACTTCCATCGAAGGCTTGGATAACCATTTTTCTCATTCCGAAGGGAAAAGCATTTGGTCACACTGTGTTGTTACCGTACATGTCGTATGTGAAAATACGTCATTTGCTAAAGATTTCCGATCTTATTTTAGAGAAGAATATTGTACTGAAATCAATCGCACCTTTAAAAGCAAGAATGACTTAGCAGTTGAATTAATCCATTCGTTTGCCTCTCATTTGGATGGGAACGAACAGGTATATGTGCTGGTAGATGCTTGGTACAAGAGTCGGAAACTCGTTGATTCTTGCTTAGAAAAAGCGTTCCATTTAATTGGTGGTTTAAAGGCAAACAGAAAAATTTATCCGCATGGTATTGGAATAAAGATTTCTGAGTTTGCCACCAAATTTGTTGAAGAATCCGACCTTCATTCCGTTACCGTGAATGGTCATGATTTTAAAATTTTTACTTACAAAGGTCACCTAAGTGATACAGAAAATGCCAAAGTCCTTTTGTCTTGGGATAAAGGGACGAGATCCAACTCACTATCTGTACAAAGGAGACGAAATGGAGTCTTGCTTGAATCGAATCCTTCAATACTATAATGTGCGTTGGAATATTGAAACCGGATATCGTTATTTCAAGGAGCTGCTGGGCTTTGACCAATATCAATTGCTTTCTATGAAGGGCATTGAAAGGTTTTGGTTTTTAGAATTTCTTATGTATAACTTCCTTGAATATCCACGATTGAATTGGCAATCAGACTGTATCCCACATTCTATTGGAGATGTAGTTAGGAGAATCCGTAAGGATTCCTTAGGTCAACTCGTTGTTTATGCCTATGAACAAGGTCTAAATCAAAAACCTTTAATGTCAATTCTTAAGGAACTGAGATTAACAGCGTAGTAATGGTAAAAACATCATTAACACACTATCCGTATGTCCTTTTTTAGGATTTAGGGGAAATTTTGCAAAGCTCAAGTTATTAAGTTTTTTAATTTGTTCAAACTAGAGGAGATAAAACTTATGAAAATATTAATCACAGGTGGAGCTGGCTATATTGGCAGTCATACATGTGTAGAATTGTTGAATGCAGGCTATGAGATCGTTGTAGTTGATAATTTATCAAACAGTAAACCAGAAGCTTTAAATAGGATTAGCCAGCTTACAGGAAAAGATTTTAAATTTTATCGAGCAAATTTACTTGACATTGCTGCACTAGATAAAATTTTTTCTGAAAACCAAATTGATGCTGTGATCCATTTTGCAGGATTAAAGGCAGTTGGGGAGTCAGTGGCTTTACCACTCTGGTATTACAATAATAACATTACCGGGACTTTAAAATTGTGTGAAGTGATGAAAAAATATGGTGTCAAAAAGATTGTATTTAGTTCTTCAGCTACAGTATATGGAATATCTCAAGCTGTACCAATATCTGAAGAGTGTTCATTAGGGGCAACGAATCCATATGGAAGGACAAAACAGATGATCGAAGAAATCTTCCGTGATCTGAATATGTCTGACCCAGAGTGGAGCGTTGCCCTTTTACGTTATTTTAATCCAATTGGTGCTCATAAGAGTGGACGTATCGGTGAAGATCCACATGGTATTCCAAACAATCTACTCCCATACATTTCACAAGTTGCTGTAGGAAAGCTAAATGAACTGAAGGTTTTTGGTAATGACTATCCAACAAAAGATGGAACCGGTGTCAGAGACTACATCCATGTAGTGGATCTTGCATTAGGGCATATTAGAGCTCTAGAAAAAGTTTTAGGATCGAAAGGTGTTGAGGCATACAACTTAGGAACAGGAATAGGTTATAGTGTGTTGGAAATGATTAATACCTTTGAAAAAGTATCTGGCCGGAAAATCCTATATAAAATCGTTGACCGTCGCCCTGGCGATATAGATATCTGTTATGCCAATCCTTTAAAGGCAATGGATGAACTCGGTTGGAATGCACAAAGAGGAATTGAAGAAATGTGTGAGGATTATTGGAGATGGCAGTCCAATAACCCAAATGGTTATGATACAGAGGTTTTAGTGTCAGCTAAGATACTATAGCTTATGCAATTATCCATTAGAGGTGGTATATGAAAAGATTATTTGATCTACTGTTATCATGTTTTTCTCTATTGATATTTTCTCCTCTGATTTTATTGGTTGCTTTATTAATAAGAATAAAGCTTGGGAGTCCAATCATATTTAAACAGCAACGCCCAGGTCTAAATGGTAAACTATTTGAACTTTATAAATTTCGTACCATGACAGACAAGCGAAACCAAAACGGGGAGTTATTACCTGATCATATAAGATTGACTTCATTCGGTAAAATTCTTAGAAAATTAAGCCTGGATGAATTCCCGCAATTAATTAATGTTATTAAAGGTGATATGAGCTTAATAGGCCCAAGACCATTACTTCCTGAATATTTATCATTATATAGTGAAGAACAGGCTAAGCGTCATCTTGTTAAACCTGGAATTACAGGATGGGCACAGGTTAATGGAAGAAATGCAATCACATGGGAAGAAAAATTCAAACTAGATGTTTGGTATGTTGAAAATCTAAGTTTCATATTAGATATAAAAATATTACTTTTAACAATCAAAAAAGTAATTACATCAGATGGGATTAGTAATCATAACCATGTTACAATGCCCGATTTTGAGGGAACAACTCTAAAAAACAATCAAAACTATACTTCTAAGTAAAATATCAACACATAAAATACACTATATTTATCCAAAAACTATCGATTTCTAAAATATTCGATAGTTTTTTATTTTTATTCCATAAAAATAGAATTCAAGGGGTGTAAAAGATGGTGAAAGATAAAGAAAGAGTATATCTTTCGTTAGCACATATGAGTGGTAACGAACAAAAGTATATAAATGATGCATTTGAAAAGAACTGGATAGCTCCATTAGGGCCTAATGTTGATGGTTTTGAAAAAGAACTTGCAACATCAGTAGGAGTAAATGCTGCGGTTGCAGTTAGTTCCGGAACTGCAGCAATTCATTTGGCTCTGAAATTGCTTGATGTAGGGCCTGGTGATAAAGTATTTTGTTCAACACTTACCTTTGTAGCTAGTGCCAATCCCATTTTATACCAAGGTGCTGAACCAGTATTTATTGATTCAGAACCTGAAACATGGAATATGTCACCTCATGCATTAGAACGCGCATTGAAAGATGCCGTACAAGAAGGAGTTCTACCAAAAGCAGTAATTGTAGTTCACTTATACGGTCAAAATGCAAAAATGGATGAAATCCTTTATTTATGTAATAAATACAACATTCCGGTTATAGAGGATGCAGCTGAGTCTCTTGGTTCTACTTATAAAGGAAAAGCAAGCGGAACAATGGGTACTTTTGGTATCTACTCATTTAATGGTAATAAAATCATCACAACATCCGGAGGTGGAATGCTTGTTTCAAATGACGTTGATGCAATTAATAAAGCTCGTTTCTTGGCAACACAAGCAAAGGATCCTGCCCCATATTATCAACATAGTAGGATTGGATATAATTACAGGATGAGCAATGTTTTAGCTGGTATTGGTAGAGCACAATTGGAAGTTTTGGAGGAAAGAGTTAGAGCTAGAAGGGAAATTTTTAATTTTTATTATCAACATTTATCTTACTTGCCTGGTATAACTTTTATGAAAGAGTTAGAAGATACTCGATCTAACCGTTGGCTGACGACTTTATTAATAGAAGAAAATGATGCAGGTTTATCAAATCGGTCATTAATAGAGTTATTGTCAGAAGAAAATATAGAAGCTCGGCATGTTTGGAAACCTCTTCACATGCAACCAATTTTTAAAGGAGTTTCGTATTATTCTCATGGAGAAAATGAAAATATTTCAGAAGAATTATTTAAAAAAGGTATTTGCCTACCATCTGGTTCAGGAATGGCAGAAGTACAACAACAGAGGGTTATAGATTGTATTTTAAGTCTTTTTAAACTTAAGGTTTAATTATTTGGTAAATAATATTTAGGTTTTATTCTTGGTTATCTGATGTTATTTGTGAAGTTCTTAAGTTTATATATATAGGAATACAAATAATATACTTTATAGAGAGTGTGATTATTTTATGGATTATTCTGGAGATATGACGCAAAAACAGTTTCAAAATCTTTTATTGTATATATATAATAGAGTCCAAAAAACTGAGAAGTTAGAAGTAAAAGACTTGTTAAAAGAAATAATACAACAGATTGACACCGATAAAAAAAATGATGTCTCGGGGAGGTTATTATGAACGTTTTAATAATAGGTTGTCATAAAGGTTTAACTAGGTGCGTAATTAAAAGTTTAATAAATAGGAAAGTTGAATTTTCATTTATAGGAACAAAAGAGTTAATTAAATCAGTGTCACTATCTAAATTATGTAAAAACTATTATGAGATAGATGACAATGACTTTGATATTAGTAGTAAAAATATCAGTGGGATTATCAAGACTCTTATAAGTGAAGAGGAGAATAACTTTGTAATTCCTACAGGGATTCGTTCAACCTTATATATCAGTAAGCATTCAAGGGATATTGATGGAATAACAAACCACTTCCCAATTTCGGATTATAATACGCTTTCAATGCTAAATAATAAATGGGATTTTTATTTATTTTTAATGAAAAACAATATCCCAACACCGAAGACGGTATTATTGGATTCGCTAGAAATTCAAGATCTTAAAAGTAATGTATTTTTTCCGGTGATTACAAAACCACTCGATAGTGAGAATTCAATTAATGTTATAAAATCAAACAACTTAAATGACTTACATAAAGTAACAAGTAGTGCCGCTTTACCGCTCTTAGTTCAGGAATATGTTCCAGGTTACGATATAAACTTATGTATCTTTAGTTTAAACGGAAATATTAAAGCATGGACAATAAATAGAAGAACTGATAAGGGAATAGTTTTCGAGAATAATAAGGAGATTTTACAATACGGTGAAGAAATTGTTAGGACTCTTAATTATAGCGGTCTTATACACTTTGATTTAAGAGTAAATGAAGAAGATGGTACGATATTTGTATTTGATTGCAATCCAAGGGTATGGGGAAGTATGTTGCATTCAGCTTATGTTGGGGTTAACTTTGGAACTGGCAATTAACACTCAAAGTAATAATTTTAATTTTAAAGAAATTAGAGTGGTTCAATTTCATTAAATAAAAATTCTTTTTATTAAAAGTTATTAAAATATTCTCTAAGTAGACAAGATTTTAGATCTATCTTCATTCAAACTATACTTTTTATTAAAGATCCTTTGTATGATTTGAAGTTTTTTATTAATAACAAATGAATATATAATTCCTTAATTCGATTCGAGCATTTTAGATCTTTTTTCAATATATAGGCGAAGTGTGTTATTTCGTTCTTTAAAAAGAACAAAATTGGTGGTATAATAACTTTATAAAGAATAATAACTTTTTTATAACCTCCTTATTAAAAACGAATTGACAGGTGATTAAATTGAATTCAAAATTTACCAAATCGGTTATAAGAGGTATAGCTTCTTCTATTCCGTCTGACTTTTTTGATTTATCCTCATTATCCTTGCTTTATGGAACCGAGGATGTAAAAAAAATAATAGCAAGCACAGGTGTTGAACAGATTCGAGTAGCTAAGGAAGGTCAATGTACATCGGATTTATGTGTTGCCGCAGCTGAAGGCTTACTTTCAAAACTTGAAGTCAATCCTTCAACAATTGATGGGATTGTATTTGTTTCCCAATCACCAGATTATAAGATGCCAGCAACAAGTGTTTTACTTCAACACCGGTTAGGGTTACCTACAACTGCTGTTGCTTTTGATATTAATTATGGTTGTTCCGGTTTTGTGTACGGACTATACCAAGCTTCCATGCTGATTGAAGCTGGTGGATGTGAGAGAGTATTAGTTTGTGTAGGTGATACTTCGACAAAAATGGTTCACCCAGGAGATCGTTCTGTTCGGATGGTATTCGGTGATGGTGGTAGTGCAACGCTAGTTGAAAAAGGAGAATCCTTATCACGTTTTATATTAAGAACGGATGGTTCCGGGGCTGAACACTTAATCATACCAGCAGGTGGATCACGAAAACCCATTAGTGAAGAGACCTCCCTTCCAATAGAAATTGAGGATGGGAATATCCGCAATGAGGAAACCCTACGAATGAATGGAATGGAAATCATGTCATTCGTTTTGAGGGAAATTCCTTCAATGATCGATGAGTTACTGCATGAAACAGGATGGAAAAAAGAAGAGGTAGGTACATATGCATTCCATCAGGCAAATAAATTTATGCTTGAGTATTTACGTAAAAAAATGAAGCTCCCAAAGAATTCTGTCCCAATAGCTGTATCAAAAGTAGGTAATACTGGTCCCGCATCTATCCCTTTAATGTTATCCATTAAACAACAAGAATTAGCTGAAAATGGTCAACTTCAAAAAGTGATTTGCTGTGGTTTCGGTGTGGGTTTATCTTGGGCATCCTGTTCGCTTGATTTATCTTCAACTCTAATATTAGACCCTATTGAAGCTTAATAAAATGGAAAGAGGAATATAATATGCGTGATAAAATCTCCAAAATTGTTCTTACTACTATTGAAGAATTTAATTCTACTTACGAAGAGAATATACCAGTAGAACTAATGGAATCTACTCCATTATATGGTAAAGAGGGAGTTTTAGATTCTTTAGGATTGGTTTCATTAATTGTCATGATCGAACAGGCTATTGAAGATGAGTTGGAAGTTTCATTAATTTTAGCAGATGAGAAAGCCATGTCTCAAAAAACGAGTCCATTTTTAAAAGTTAGTTTATTAGTTGACTATATTTGTAGACTGTTAGAAGAGGAGATGGCAGTGTGGACAGACCGATAACCTTAATAACTGGAACTAGAAAGGGAATCGGAAAGTATTTAGCGGAGCATTATGTAAGTCAGGGGCATATTGTGATAGGCTGCAGTCGAAATGAACCGGATTGGACTCTTGATGGATATGATCATTACAAAGTGGATGTCTCTGATGAAAAAGGGGTAAAAGCTTTATTTTCTTCCATCAAGAAAAAATATGGTAGACTAGACCATTTGATCAACAATGCAGGTATAGCCTCGATGAATCACTTCTTGCTGACTCCTATTTCTACAGTTAATAAGATTTTAAATACGAATGTGGTTGGTACTTTTCTTTTTAGTAGAGAAGCGGCAAAACTAATGCAAAAAGGGGGCTATGGAAGGATTGTCAATTTCACAACGGTAGCGGCTCCTCTAAAGCTTGAGGGAGAATCAATATACGCAGCCTCCAAAGCAGCTGTTATCTCTTTTACCGAAGTAATTGCAAGAGAGTTATCCTCTTATGGAATAACAGTTAATTCGATTGGTCCTACTCCCATAGAAACAGACCTAATAGGTTCAGTCCCAAAGGAAAAATTGGAAGCACTTATCAATAGGCAAGCAATAAAAAGGTATGGAACTGTAGAAGATGTAGCTAATGCAGTTGATTTCTTCTTGCAAAAAGAAAGCTCATTTATAACAGGGCAAACGCTATTTCTAGGAGGGGTATAATGTTTATCGATTTCTTGATAGACCGATTTAAAAAAAATTCAGATAAAGAAGCTCTCATTTGGAATAATGAAGCTTTTACATATGGTAGAATGCTTGAACTTTTTCAGAATTGGAAAATGAAATTGGAGGACGAACGTCTCCCAAAGGGTAGTGTCGTTGCTTTAGACGCAGATTTTTCCCCGACATCTATTGCCTTGTTGCTTGCCTTAATTGAATCCAAAAGTATAATTGCGTTGTTAAGTAAAGCTGTAAGGGGAAAAAAAGAAGAGTTTTGCGAGATTGCGGAAGCTGAATTTATCATTTCCTTAACGTCTGATGACAAGTTATCATTCATCAAACAAGAAAGGAAAGCAGAGCATAAAATCCATGCCAAACTGCGCGATTTGGGACATCCTGGAGTTATTCTGTTTTCTTCAGGGTCAACAGGTAAAAGTAAAGCAGCGGTCCATGATTTTGTACCATTGTTAGAAAAGTTTAAAACCCCTAGGCATGCTAAGCGTGCAATTGCATTTTTACTTTTTGACCATATTGGTGGACTGAATACAATGTTTTATACATTTTCTAATGGTGGCTGTCTTGTTACAGTTCAAGATCGCTCTCCAGAAATTGTATGTGCAGCTATAGAAAAATATCAAGTTCAGACTCTGCCAACTTCGCCTACATTTATCAATCTAATTATGCTTAGCGAAGCCTATAAAGGACATAATTTAGGAAGCCTTGAATTAGTCACATATGGAACTGAAGTGATGCCTGAAACAACATTAAAGAAGTTTCACTCGCTGTTTCCTACTGTTCGTCTGTTACAAACCTACGGTCTATCTGAGGTTGGGATACTTCGTTCTAAATCAAAATCATCCGACTCTCTATGGGTAAAAGTTGGTGGAGAGGAATTCCAGACTCGAGTTAGGAATGGAATGCTTGAAATAAAGGCACAATCTGCTATGCTAGGCTATCTAAATGCACCATCTCCTTATACAGAAGACGGTTGGTTTATGACTCAGGATCAAGTTGAGGTCGATGGAGATTATATAAAAATTCTCGGCAGGACATCGGAAATAATTAATGTAGGAGGTGAAAAGGTTTTTCCGGCTGAAGTAGAAAGTATTATCCAGTTGATGGAGGGGGTTGATGAGGTTGCTGTTAGTAGTGAACCTAATCCTATAACTGGGCAGATGGTTAAAGCAGCTGTGAAACTTTCATCTAAGGAAAGTCTAAGTGAATTTAGGAAACGATTACTCGAATTTTGTAAAGGAAAGCTACCAGCATTTAAAATTCCACAGAAATTGGTTTTAGTTGATAATTGGATGCACAATGATCGATTTAAAAAAATGAGGCGGAGTTGATATTGGAAACTAAAATATAGTGATTTTTAAAAATTGAGGTTTTTTAATTAATGGTAATTATAGAATAAATAAAAATATCCAAAAAATTTTTAAAAAAAATAGGTGATCAATATTTATTTTAATAAAAAAATAGATTTTGTAACACTATTAAATAAATCACCACCTCATAGATGAAATTAGAGAGATATATTTAAATTAATTAAAAGGGGAAGTGCAATATGATAAAAAAATTAGCCCTTTTGGGAATATCAATTTTCCTTCTTCTCCCCCTTGCTGTGAGTGCAGAAACTGGTGAAATATGTAAAGTTTCAAGTCTTGTGGGGGATAAAGACTATTTTGGTGGAAATTGTTGGGATGTCCAACATGAACCAGAAGATGGTGTGTTTGATACATGGGATAGTAGTGATAAGTCTTGGACACACTCTTATACACCAATTTCAAGTGGAAGTATTATTAGTGCTAGTTTGACTGTAGAAATGGTGATGTATAGTCAGGATGCTTTTGAACCTGACATAGACCTAGCATTATACATTGATGGCCAGGAAATCCCAAATGCATTTAATGTTTCTCCATCAACATATCCAGTAAATATATTTGAATTTCATTTAGAACCATCCATTTTTAATAAGTTAGAAGATGGTTCTGCCTTAGTAGAAATAAAACATAAAGGTCATAGAATTGACTATTTTGCTTTAGACTATGCAACCCTAGATGTTACTTATAAATGTAATACTCAAGTTATTATTGACATTAAACCTGGAAGTGATCCAAGTAGTTTCGGGGTTAATTCAAATGGTAAAATACCAGTTGCTTTATTTGGTTCAGAAACTTTTGATGTAACTCAAGTTGCCGATAGTACTGTACGTTTTGGCGATAGTGAAAA
The DNA here is from genome assembly GCF_946151075.1 of Neobacillus sp. Marseille-Q6967. GTDB lineage: Bacteria > Bacillota > Bacilli > Bacillales > Cytobacillaceae > Neobacillus. Next base: position 2,245,057 of record NZ_CAMGZB010000001.1, read on the forward strand.
TAGCGGAGCTTTATCTACAAAAGCCGGTTTAGAAGATATTAATGGTGATGGATTTATTGATAAGGTCTACCATTTCTATTTTCCAGAAACAAACCTTGATGAATCTGATACTTTAGGATATTTGACTGGAAAATTATTAAATGGAACGAGGTTTATAGGATCAAGTGACCTAAATATTGTAGGCACAAATGAAGCTCTAGATATTTCTCCTGACGAAGAAGTAACCGAGGTTGAGGATAATGGTAGAAAGATGATGTTAAAAACAAAAAAATAACAAAAATTAATAAGGAAGGGAACGGATTTCAATAGTTCCTTTTCCCTTTTATAAAAAAGGAAAATAATAGTTTTGTATCTTTTAGAAAAGAGCAATCAAAACATTAATATAGACCTTAAATAGAAGTTGTAAAGGAGAAGAAAATGAGTAACAAAGACAGCCTTGATTTGGTGAGGATACCTAAGGAATTAAAATTAATACTTGAAATTATTAGGCTTGAAAATGGCGAAATCCTACAATTGAAAAACGTAGAATGGATTACTCATATTAATTGGTCTCTTTTTCTGAAACTAGCCAACCATCACCGTCTTTATCCATTATTATTTTCTAAAATAAAAATTATTGAACAAAAAATTATTCCTCTTGGTGTCGTTCAGACTATATTCCAAAAGTATAAAAAAAATACGTTTGAAATGCTTCATCTAAGTGCTGAGATGGAACAAGTAAGTAAAAGGTTTGCTGAAAACGGAATACGCCTACTGGTATTAAAAGGACCAGTTCTGGCAACAGATTTATATGGTGATCTCTCCCTCCGTACTTGCAGGGATTTAGATTTTCTAGTTTCAATAAATGATATGGAAAAAGTAGATGAACTCCTTTTAAAGCAAGGCTATAAGAAAGATGAATCTTTTCAAATTGAAACAGTATTGAATGACTGGAAATGGAGACATCATCATATAGCATACTATCATCCTTATAAGAGGGTAAAGCTTGAAATTCATTGGAGATTAAATCCTGGCCCGGGGAAGGAACCAACTTTTCAGGAATTATGGGATAGGAAAAGAATAAGTTCTCATACAAACCAATCGGTTTATTATTTAGGTAGGGAGGATTTATTTTTCTTTCTCATTACACATGGTGCACGACATGGATGGTCTAGACTTCGTTGGTTGGTTGACATTAATAGAATCTTAAGACAAAAAATGGATTGGAATAAGGCTATTAAATTACTAAAGGATCATCAATCCCTTCATATAGGAGGACAGGCACTGCTTTTATCTTCCGAGTTATTAAAAACTCCTTTCCCCAATGAAATGATGCAGTTTGCTAAAGATAAGCATGCTAATAGGTTAGCACAAAGTACCTTATTTTATTTGGAAAAAATGGTGAATTTGCATTCAGAACCACTCCCGGAGTACATCACAAAATATCATGACCGTTATTTATTTTTATTGAAGTCTAGCCAGCAAAAATTGTTATATATTATTAGTATTTTTTACCCCTCAATAACAGATGTAAATACTTTTAGATTACCGAAATTCCTGTATTTCCTATATTTCCCCTTGAGACCAGTTTTTTTGGTTCTAAGGAAAACTAAAAAACAATCATTATCATTGAAGACAGAAAAATGAAAATATAAAAAAGGAAGTTAGGTAATTGAAAATTATTAAAAGAAAAAGAAGAAGTATTCTGTTGTTTTTATTTATTGTGTTATTAATCTTTCTTGCTTTTTTCCTTTTAAGAAGTATGAGCCTAATAAATGAACCAAAAAGCAAGGAAGGGTTGAATGAGGTAGTGGAAATATCAGTTAAAGAAGGTTCAAAGGAATCCGTTAGTTCATTAACTTTAGATGGAACAAGTTACAAACTTAGAAACAAGGAGAGCAATCCTATTTTTGTTAAGGCAATCTATGCGGACGGATCAAGTAAAAATGTAACTAGCCAAAGCCAATATTCAACATCCAACAAAAATGTTGCTACTGTCAATGCTTCTGGGGTAATAAAAGCTGCAGGTCCTGGCTTTGCAACCATTACCGTAAGTTATAAAAAGATTACCCAAACTGTACCGGTTGTAGTTAATTGGTCTTCTTTAAAAGTAAATGTTAAAGATTATGGAGCTTATGGGGACGGGAGTCGAAATGATACGACCGCCTTCCAAAAGGCAATTGATGATGTGGCTGCAAAAGGTGGAGGAGAAGTCTATGTTCCTGAGGGGACCTATATTTTAGACCCCATTTTTCTAAAATCAAAGGTTAATCTTGTCGGGGAAAATCGTGATACCGTTATCTTAAAATTATCAGACAATGCACCTGATGATTATACACGGGTTATTAACATGGAAGATGGAAAAACTATGGGAATTCAGAATATTACATGCGATGGAAATTCCCGAAATCATCCAAATGGAATCGAACATATGCATTGTATTTTTGTTTGGGATAGCGAAAACATTTTAATTGATAACAATCGGCTTATTAATGCTGTTGGCGATGGTATATCTATTTCAGGTTCAACTATAACCAGTGATAATATCATTATTTCTAATAATATTCTTGAAGATAACCATCGTTCAAATATTGTACTTGAACAAGTAAATCACCTTCAAATTTTCAATAATATCAGCATTTCAAATATAGGTCGTCCTGCCTTGCATTTTGAGCCATGGGAAAAAATGTCATTTTATGGTGCGAAAATATGGAATAATACCTTCGCTTCCAACAATACCGAGGGTTATTGTGTCCAACTTGAAGGTGGGCAGGATGAAGGTAATTTCTTTCATGATGTGGATTTTTATGAGAATACCGTAAATTGTCCTACAGGCCAATTTCTTGTTATGGAAACAAAAAAAGCAAAGATCCACCATAATACACTCAATGTTTCTGCCGTATTTGTTTGGATTAAAAATGAAGATCTTAAAATTTCCAACAACAAGATAAATTCCCAAAATGGAATTATTATTGAAGGTACATGGGGAATACTTTCGGAAAGAACAGTTATTTCTGATAATACATTAACTACTTCAGGATTTGGGGTTATTATTAGTGCCGGATCAAATGATACAACAATAAGTCGAAATAAGTTTATAGGAAAAGGTGGAATAGCAGTTAAATTCCTAGCAACCGAAACAGATATTTCTAATACGAAAATTTTGGATAATTCATTTGATAATTTTGAGTACGGTGCTTTTACCGATTATAACTATTACGATGATAAGCGTATTAATGATTTGTTAATACAAGGTAATATGTTTACGAATATAAATGAATATGCGCTTTATATTAAAGGAACTACTCAAAATGTTACGTTTCATAAAAATATCATTAAAAATTCTTCAGGTGTCGATATTGCTGCAAATGATCGCCAAATGTCAAATATATTGATTACAAATAACACAATTTCAGGTGGAAAAAGGGGAATAACCCAGCATCAAGCTGGAAGCGGTTCACTGAAGGGATTAACTATTTCTGGTAATATAATCTCTAATACAACCTATATAGGAGATGAATATTCAACGGGTGCTGCGATTGAACTGGATCAAAATTCTACTCCGCCTATAAATGTATCAATAAAAGAAAATGTGTTAACAAGTAATGCAAGAAACTTCATTACAGTGCCTGATTCCTTACTACATTCTGTTCAAGAAAATAAGATTAAGTAAATCTATATCTTAAATAAAATGATTATTAACTCTTCTCTCTTTCTATATGGTTTTCAGGTAAATCATAATGGTTATAAAAAAGCTTTTTGTGAAATTTAAAGATCTTGTTATATATTTGGAGGCTCTTATGAGAAAACATTTAAACTTGATACAATTGTCAAGAGCGTTAGTACCATTCATTGTGATTTTATTTCATGCGGAAGATTTTATGAAAGCTTATTTCGATTATAATTTTTTGAATTTATCTGCTGTAAAAAAGTCTGGTGGAGTTTATTACTTTTTTGCACTTTCAGGATTTATGATCTATTACCTTTATCATAAGGAATTTGGAAATCAAAAAATTATTAAAGACTTTTTATTTAATAGACTTAAAAGAATTTATCCTATTTACTGGACGTTAACGGTGTGTATCTTACCGATTTATTTTGTTATACCAAGTTTTGGTGAAGGTAATGAAAGAGATATTAATACGATAATTTCATCTTTACTGTTATTACCTAGTGAAAATGAACCCATTATCGGCGTAGCCTGGTCATTGGTTCATACAGTGCTTTTTTATTTAGTCTTCTCTTTAATATTTTTGAAAGAGAGAATTATTTCAAGACTAATACTTTTCATATGGACTGTTACCTCTTTTGTTTTTAGTATGAATTTACTTACTACGTCAAATTACTTTATTAACTACCTATTCAATTTTAATAATTTGATTTTTTTATCAGGTATTACCTGTGCTTATGTGGTGACAAAAATGAAAATTAATTACTACTTATCTATAGTATTTGTAGTCTTAGGTATAATAGGGTTTCCTTTATCTTGGCTTAATACACAATATGAATTTGTTAACATTTCTCTCCAAATAACAACAAGTATGTCTTCAGTTTTTCTAATATTAGGATTATCTTCTATTGATCTACAAAAAGAGATAAATATACCGAGATTTGGAAAATATCTTGGAAATGCATCATTCTCAATTTATCTTACAAACTTTATATCTATGTCAGTAATTAGTAAAATACTTAGTTCAATCTCATTCCTTCCTATTACTAAATATGCGATAGGGTTATTGTTAATATTCATATCCATTATTGTTGGGTGTATCGTATATTCATTCATAGAAAAACCACTAAATCAGCAAATAAGAAAAATACAAATTAACAAGCAAGCTAGATCTTATTTTTCTTCAAACATTGCTGCTAAATAAGTTTTTATCGATAGAAATATAAAAAACATCCACTATTTGGGGCTCAAAAATACGTTTTGTTTATCCGGAGGAAATAATGAGTGCAATAACAGGTTTAATTCATTTTAATAACGAGCCAATAGAGCATCTTCACTGCTTTAAGCTAATGAAGGCATTAGATTGTTTCACAGCGGATACTATTCAAACTTGGCAAGGTGAGAATGTCTTTTTTGGTTGTCATTCGCAATGGATTACATCCGAATCTATTGGGGAATGCATACCCTATTACGACTATGATAGACAATTAGCGATTACAGCTGATGCAATTATTGACAATCGGAATGAATTGTTTGAGAGATTGCAAGTAAAGCAATCAGTTCGAAAAGCTATTACTGATAGTGAACTGATATTGCTTGCATACCAAAAATGGGGAGAAGATGTTCCTAAGTATCTAATTGGTGATTTTGCATTTATGATTTGGGATGAAAAGAAACAACTTCTTTTTGGGGCAAGGGACTTTTCAGGTGGAAGAACCCTTTATTATCACCACTGTGGGCAACGGTTGGCTTTTTGTACTACGATCGATCCACTATTAACCCTACCTTATATACAAAAAGAATTAAATGAGGAATGGCTAGCAGAATTTTTAGCTATTTCTTCGGTTGTTGATTCTGTAGATGCTTCACATACGCCATATAAAAATATTGCACAATTACCTCCTTCACACACCATTTCAATTGTTGGAGGAAATATTACACTAAAACGGTATTGTACATTTGATTCAGGTGAACAGTTTAATTTAAGAACAAATACAGACTATGTTGAAGCCTTTCAAGATGTCTTCAGTGTAGCGGTTAAATCGCGTTTACGTACATTTCGCAAAGTTGGGTCTCAATTAAGCGGTGGTTTAGATTCAGGGGCGGTGGTAAGTTTTGCTGCTAAGCAACTTAGCAGCGAAAATAAACAATTATATACATATAGTTATATTCCAGCGAGTGACTTTATAGATTATACGCCAAAATATTTAATGCCTGATGAGAGACCTCTTATCCAATCAACAGTTAAACACGTCGGAGGTATTAAAGATTACTATTTGGATTTTCAAGGAAAGAATTCCTTTTCAGAAATTGATGACTTCCTAGAAATAATGGAAATGCCGTATAAGTTTTTTGAAAATTCCTTCTGGATAAAAGGGATTTTTGAGAAGGCTAACGAAGATGGATTAGGAGTACTATTGAGTGGCGGAAGAGGAAACTTAAGCATATCTTGGGGACAAGCAATTGACTATTATGCCATTCTTTTAAAGAGAATGAAATGGATTAAGCTTTTAAAAGAATTAAATCAATATAGTCAAAATGTGGGAGGTGCAAGATTAAGAAGAATTCCAGGGATTGCAAAACTGGCTTTTCCTTCTATTAATCAATTTTTTTCACCAAGTAATCAATATTCATTTCCAATTTTAATTAACCAGGAATTTGCAAAAAGAACGAACATTTATAACAAACTTCAAGAATATGGAATAGGTAAAACAGGTTGGCTTGCTACTTCTAATATTTATGAACAACGAAAAAACCATTTTGAAGAGCTTTTTCATTGGAATGCAACGAATACGCTTTCGACGAAATTATCGTTACGTTACTCTTTATGGAACCGCGATCCAACTAATGATCTAAGAGTCATTCGTTTCTGTTTATCTGTTCCAGAAGAACAATATGTTCAAAATGGATTAGATAGGTCTCTTATACGTAGATCCACCGAAAATTATTTACCGGATAACGTAAGACTAAATCAAAGGATAAGGGGTGTTCAAGGAGCTGATTGGGTTCATCGAATGACTCCCTATTGGAATCAATTTATAGACCAACTGCAGCAACTTAGTAAGGATGAAAGAATATTTGAGTTTATAAATCAACAATTGGTTGTAGAAGCGCTCTCGAAGGCTAAGGAAGGACCAAAGGCGGAATTTGCGACTGATTCACAAATTAGGCTGTTAATGCGTGCGTTAATTGTAAAAAGGTTTATCAAAAAGTTTAATTGAAAGGGGGTGACACAATGAAAAAAAAGTGGATTAAACCAGAATTGGAAGTTCTTGAGGTTAATATGACAATGGGAGATACCGATCCGGGAGAATATCTCGACAATACTTTTGAAGCTGGAACGTATTGGAAAGATTTAACTTGGAGAAATGATAGTTAGAAAACATAGTCTTACAGGATAATGAATAAAAAGCACCTCAAAATGTTCATACATAGAGGTGTTTTTTATTTGTAAAAATATGGAAAACTTATAAAAATCAATTCATTATGATTTTTTAAGTAGAGAGGTAGAAATGAAAAAAATAATTACTAATCGCTTGATGATTGTTTCTATAGTATTTATTATTCTAATTCTTTATATAATAATCGACAATAATCGAATAAAAATAGTGAAACAAGAGGTAATAATCGATAACTTACCAGAGGAAATAGACAGATTTACTATTCTACAAATAACTGATTTACATGAAAAGGAATTCGGAAAAAATCAAGATAGGCTGATAGAGAAGATAAATTCTCTGTCATACGATGTGATTGTGTTTACCGGAGATATGTTGAAAAGCAGCAATAGTACAAATTATCCGCCTTTTTATAAATTGATAGAGGGAATTAAGGACAAAGACAATGCTTTGTTTGTACCCGGAAATACTGATCGTTACAGCTATTATCTGGATTCAGCCGTGCCTTATACGAAATCAGATTTTATTATTGGCATGGAGAGAAGAGGAGTAATGCTTCTTGAATCCATTTATACTGTTGAAAAAGGTATTAATAAAGTTTATTTTACGAATTTTGAATTTTTAATTCAAAATACAAAAAGTCTTAAGACTGATATTTCATCTTCCGATAATTTTATAAATCAGCAACCATTACAATATGAAATATCTCCATCAATAGACAACGCTAATCCAGACAAAGACATCTTAATTGGATTAACTCATTATCCTGCAGTTGACGCAAGGTTGGACTATTTGTTGGAAGATTCACAATACAAAGTAAGAGATTACGATTTAATTTTAGCTGGGCATTACCATGGAGGCCAATTTCGAATTCCGTTTTTGGGGGCAATTTTTATACCAGAAGGAATGTATCCCCGGGGTGGACTTTTACCACCACAGGATAGGGTCAAAGGGCTATGGGAATATAGGGGGATTAAACAATACGTAAGTGCTGGATTAGGTAGTAGTGATGCGATTCCTTTTCTAAATTTTAGGGTTTTTAATACTCCTGAAATTAATTTGATAACATTTAGAAGAGAAAAATAAACCTTATTTAATGGTATGTCAGTCTATGAAAGTAATCATTTTGTATTTGACAGAAATGAGGAGAAATGATAATTTTATTTTAATGAATTGTTCTTTATAAAGAATGAAAATTGGGAGGGAAATTTTTAGAAAATCTTCGATTTTTATTTGTTTTCTAGTTTTTTTTATATTTATTGGTTCATTATATTGAACGAAAAAACGACTCGATTATTTAAGTTCTCTTTCTTCAAATTATTAAGTTTATCTACCCTATATTTACGGGAGGCAAAAATGAGTGCGATAACTGGTGTTTTACATTTAGATGAACTCCCTATTGAAAATGAGCACGGAAACATCTTGATGAAATCTTTACAGCAGTTTCCAGCTGACATGATTAAGGTATGGTGTAGAGATAATATTTTTCTGGGATACCATGGACAATGGATTACGCCAGAATCAGTCGGAGAATTTTTACCATATTTGGATAATGAAAAACAATTAGCTATTACATCCGATGCTATTATTGACAATAGGGATGACCTTTTTGACAAATTAAATGTTAAAAAAGGACTGAGAAAAAATATACCTGATAGCCAGTTGATATTACTAGCTTACGAAATGTGGGGGGAAGAAACTCCAAAGTACTTAATCGGGGACTTTGCCTTTATGATTTGGGATCTACGTAAACGTAAGTTGTTTGGTGCAAGAGACTTTTCAGGTTCAAGGACCCTTTATTATTTCCATGATTCTAATAGATTTGCTTTTTGTACCTTGATTGCTCCGCTGCTTCAATTGCCATATGTTGAAGAAAAGATTAATGAACAATGGCTGGCTGAATTTCTGGCTATACCAACAATGGTAGAGGCGGTGGATATGTCTATTACTGTATATAAGAATATTCGACAGGTTCCTCCTTGCCACTCTATTTCAGTGGTAAATGGAAGGGTATCTGTTTCAAAATATGGATCTGTTATTACAAATGAAAAAATAAAATTCAAATCAAATGATGAATATGTTGAAGCATTTCATGAGGTTTTCAATAAAGCTGTAACATCTAGAATCAGGACATATGGTAATGTTGGTTCGCACCTAAGTGGAGGCTTAGATTCAGGTACAGTTGTTAGTTTTGCGGCCCAAGCACTTAAAAAGCAAAATAAAATATTAAATACATATAGCTATATACCAGAAGAAGATTTTATTGACTGGACACCATATTATTATACAGCTGATGAGCGTCCATTTATTAAAGAGACTGTAAATTATGTTGAGAATATTAAAGATCACTACCTTAACTTCGCAGGAAGGAACTCCTTATCAGAAGTTGACGATTTTCTAATGATTATGGAAATGCCGTATAAGTTTTTTGAAAATACCTTTTGGCTTAAAGGTATTTTCGAGGAGGCACATTCCCAAGGGGTAAAAGTACTTTTAACTGGTGCTAGAGGAAATCATTCCATTTCTTGGGGGTCTTGGAATTTAACAATCAATTACTATTGTGACCTATTAAAAAAGTTAAGATGGATACGCCTATATAATGAATTGGATGAATATTGCACACATTATAGAACTGGAAAATCGGTGATGATTCCTTTGGTTGTCAAAAAAGCGCTTTCTCCATTGAATGGATTGTTTGTAAAGAAAGAAGAGGATAATTATCAATTCCCTATGTTAATCAATCCTTCGTTTGCTCAAAAAACAAAAGTTTTTCAAAAACTTCTAGAAAACCAACTGGACATAACCGGTAGAAACGTCCTTCCTAAGAATCTAAATGATTTTAGAAAAAAACATTATGAACAGTTATATTTCTGGAATAAAAGTGGAACAGCAACAACAAAATTATCCTTACGATATGGATTGTGGGACCGTGATCCCACAAATGATTTACGTGTTATACGATTCTGTTTAGCTTTACCAAAGGAACAATACGTCCAAGGCGGGATGGAACGGGCTTTTATTCGTCGGGCAACTGAAAACCATCTTCCGGATAAAGTTAGACTTAATCAAAGAACACGCGGTATCCAAGGAGCTGATGTGGTGCATCGCATGTCTTCAAGCTGGAATAGCTTTATTGATGAACTTAAAGAAATAAGAAAAGATTCCAGAATAAATGAATTACTCAACATTGAAGTGATTAATAAGGCAATAGCAAAATTAGAGGGAAACCCAGGTCCAGATTATGTTTTTGCAGATGAATTTAAAATATTATCTCGTAGTTTAATAGTTTATCGCTTTATCAAAAATATGTAGGAGGAGGTGAAGTTGTGAAAAGAGCATGGAGAATACCTATTTTAGAAGTACTTGATATTAGTATGACAATGAACGGGCCAGGAAATGCAAATGCTGATTGCTTTGACGTTTCAGATGGTAAACACGAAACACATGATGGAAGGTCAAATGCCAGCTGCATGCCCCCGGAACTTGATAGCTAATATCTAGGTACTGTCTATGATTCTTATTTTGGCCCTTGTTCTCCTTAGGATAAGGGCAATTTTACAATTTTATTGGAGGAATTATGCCGCATACTATTCAAAAAGTGGTTTACAAAGGTTTTGGATTTCAAATATTAAGTGAAATATTTTTACCTGAATTAAACAGGGGGAGCCTAGAAGACGATGCTGCGGATTTGTATTTTGTTGTAGAAGATTTAACTGAAAAATGGGCAAAACTGGCTGGACCCAACAGGTTTTTTTGTTTTAATGAAAACTTTGTAATGTTTCGTATTCCTAATGTTGCCACCTACTTAATTCAAGATGGAACTAAGGTTGTTGTTTCACCAGTGGGTGGGTCAAACATTGATCAGGTACGTCTTTATTTACTTGGTACTTGTATGGGTATTCTTTTAATGCAGAGGAGAATTCTTCCGTTACATGGCAGCGCAATTGAAATTGATGGAAAGGCATATGCGATAGTCGGTGATTCTGGTGCTGGTAAATCAACTCTTGCTTCAGCATTTTTACAAAAAGGCTACCAGCTTATTAGTGATGATATAATACCAGTTTCTTATACCATGGGGCATAAACCGAGCGTGACACCAGCATATCCACAGCAAAAACTCTGGCAAGAGAGTTTAGAGGCGTTTGGAGTCGCTTCGGATAATTTACGACCTATAGTAGAAAGAGAGACTAAATTTGCAGTACCGGTCCATTCGCAATTTGCTAATAGACATTTAACACTAGCTGGGGTGTTTGAACTAGTAAAAACAGAAAATGAGAGTATTAATATTGAACCTATAAAAAATCTTCACCGTTTGCACACACTGTTTAACCACACTTATCGAAACTTTTTGCTGGCACCTTGTGGATTGCTGGATTGGCATTTTTCTTTTACTGCTAATTTAGTAACTGACCTTCAACTTTTCCAAATTCGTCGACCTATGTCACGTTTCACCGCAAATGAGTTAACTGGATTAATTCTATCAACATTAAATGAGGGGGAAAAAGTATGGTAATCAATACAATCATTTCGTTAAAGGATACCGTTGTTCAAGGGGAAGGGAATATTGTTAGTGATATGGGTGGAGAAAAGGTAATGTTAAGTGTTAAAAATGGAAAATATTACAATTTGGGTGATATTGGGGGTGAAATATGGGAGTTAATTAAGTCCCCAACTTCAATTACCAAACTAGTAGCTATGTTAACGGCAAGATATGAGGTTAAAGAATCTGTATGTGAGCAGCAAGTATTATCTTTTTTAGAACATCTCTTAAATGAGGGACTAATTGAAAAGCGATAAGGGGAAGGTTTATGTTTGTGTTTATGTTTATTCGTAAAGTTAGGAGATTTTTATTTTTGAGTTCTACTACAAAAAAAATAATGCTAGAGGCTTTTATCTTTTTGGGCTGGGCTCGAATACTAAAGCTATTTCCTTTTAGTAAGATTTCCCCTTCTCTAGGTAACAAGTTGGAAGAGACCCCTTATTATTTACATGAAACTCATAGTGAAACTTTAAAATTTATTTCAAGTGCTATTCATATTATGAGCCGTTATACATGGTGGGAAAGCCAATGCCTTGTAAAGGCGATTGCAGGCATGAAAATGTTAGAAAGAAGACAAATTGAAAGCACCCTATATTTAGGGGTTGGTAAAGATGAGACAGGTAAAATGATTGCACATGCATGGTTGCGTTGTGGTTCCTATTATGTTTCAGGGGCTGAGGGGATGGAGAAATTTACAGTAGTTGGAAAGTTTGCAAAAAGGTTTAATACAAAGGAATTAGTAGGTGAGAGAACATAAATGAAACCAATCTATTATTTTTTACAGCAAATACATTTGTATTCTGGAAAAACCCTTTATATTAATCTTGTAGCAATGGTTATCATTAGTTTTCTTGAAGGAATTGGTATTTTATTACTAATACCTATGATTGGCTTGAGCGGCATTGTCAACCTAGACACTGGAGAATCACAATTATTTGAGGTATTTGAATTCCTGAAGAATTTTTCAATAACAATAAGTTTACCTTTAATTTTAGGTATCTATGTCTTAATTGTTATTGGTCAGAATTTATTGCAGCGACATATAACTATTCAAAATGCAATGATACAGCACGGTTTTTTTCGATACATGCGATTAGAAACCTATAGTGCCATACTGTATTCAAATTGGGACTTTTTTATTAAAAAAAGAAAGTCTGATCTTATTAATTTATTAACATCCGAAATTGCCAAGGCTAGTGCAGGGACGCACTCATTTTTACAATTTATTACTTCTCTTATATTTTCACTAATCCAAGTAGCCCTTGCTTTTATTCTTTCGCCTTATATAACAATCATTGTACTATTGTGTGGGCTAATGCTTATCTTTTTTAATCGTAAATTCCTAAGAAGATCGCTAGCATTAGGAAACAGAAATTTTGAGTTAGGAAAGAATTACCTTGCAGGTATTACAGATCAAATAAATGGGATTAAAGATATTAAGAGTAATACATTAGAAGAGTCTAGGATGAACTGGTACAAATCTATTACTAAGCAAATGATGGATGAACAAATTGAATATACAAAGATGAGAACGAAATCGCAGTTCTATTATAAAGTAGCCTCCGCCATATTAATTGCCGTCTTTATTTTTATAGCTGTAAACCTTTTTAATGCACAAACAGGACAGTTGATGTTAATTATAGTAATCTTTTCTAGATTATGGCCAAGAGTTGCTGGTATACAATCCTCTATGGAGCAAATCGCCACAACATTCCCAGCTTTCAAAGCAGTTATTGCCTTGCAAAATGAATGTAAAAATGCAAGGGAATTTGAAAAGAATGTTAATCGGCAGACAGAACCCATTCATATTAAAAAAGGGATTGAATGTAATAATGTATATTTTCGTTATAACAAAAACAAAACTAACTATGCATTGCAGAATATTAATGTCTTTATACCAACTAATCAAACGACAGCAGTTGTTGGGCGCTCCGGTGCTGGGAAAAGTACATTAATTGATTTGTTAATGGGACTGAATCAACCTGAATTAGGTAATGTTTTGATAGACGGTGTACCTCTTACAAGTAATAATCTTTTATCGTTAAGATACTCAATTAGCCATGTTTCACAAGACCCTTTTCTCTTTAATACTAGTATAAGAGAGAATCTGTTATTAATGTGTGAAAACGCAACTGATAATCAAATTTGGGAAGCATTAGAATTTTCTTCTGCTGCTGAATTTGTAAGAAAGCTTCCAGGCGGACTTGATGCACTTATTGGTGATAGAGGAATAACATTATCAGGAGGGGAAAGGCAAAGAATTGTTCTAGCACGAGCAATATTAAGAAAACCAACCATCCTAATTTTAGACGAAGCAACAAGTGCATTAGATAGTGAAAATGAATCTAAAATAAAAGAAGCTTTAGAAAGGTTAAAAGGGAGAATGACCATTATAGTTATTGCGCACAGATTATCAACAATAAGTAATGCAGATCAGGTAATTGTCTTAGATCAAGGAAAAATCATTCAAAAAGGTGGATTCAGTCAGTTAGCTAAAGAAAAACAAGGAATATTTAGTCACCTATTAAGAAAACAAATGGAAGCGAGTTTTTAATCACCCTTCTTTTTACTTTGGTAGATTTAAAAGAATTGACTTGTTCTTTATTAAGAACTAAACTTAAGATAGATGATTTAATAAGTAAATAAAATTTGGATATACAAGCATTTATCATTCTTAACTGGATTATTAATTTGAGCAAAACTATGAAGATAAGAATTTAAGGAAAAATTTTCGTTCACCTGTTCGTTTTAAAGAACTATAGCGATATTGTAAAAGGGGATATTAAAATGATTTCTTCTCCACGTACAGCATTTATTTTACAAATCCACAAAAACCCTGAACAAGTAAATAAGTTTATCAATCAACTTATTTCAGAGGGCCAAGCAGATGTTTTTGTTCATATTGACAAAAGAAATTATGAAAAAATTAGTGGAAAAATTGTAAAAAGTCCATTTGTGAAGGTATTAAAGGAAAGTATTATCTGTGAATGGGGCGACATAAGTCAGGTATCTACAACAATTCTCTTGTTGCGAGAGGTTTTGGCTACCAGGAAAAATTACGATTTTGTCTGCTTAAGAAGTGGTCAAGACTTAGTAGTAAAAGATGGATTTAAAGATTTTCTGTTAAATAACCAAAGAAAAATTTTTATGACATTAAGGAGTGTAAATAGGTTCAATTTAGGCTTAATGGAAATTAATTGGCCTAAAAACACTAGGAAACGGTACACAACAGCACACCCCAATAGGATTTATAGAAGGGTTCTCCAAAGCTTATACCGCAAGGGGCTAAATGTATTCCCTAACGCTAATTATTGGCCTAAAGAATATTCTTTTTATAATGGTTCACAGTGGTTTAGTATTCCGCTAGAGGTTGCAAATTACATTATAGAGTTTTTAGATGAAAATGAATGGTACTATAAATACTTTGAAAATACATTATGTCCCGATGAGTGGTTCTTTCACACCCTGATCATGAACTCACACTTTAAAACGGATGTAGTGAATAACAATCATATGTTTTTAAAATGGGGAGAAAAGTTCAGCGAACAAAGTTCTCCCCAATATTTAACAATCGATGATATTCAATCAATTGAGGAATCCGGACATTTCTTTGCAAGAAAATTTGATGAAGACATTGATCCATCGGTAGTTGAATACTTTGTGAATAAGGTGAAGTTTTGTAAAAAGCACGATAAGGAGGTACATGCTTTAAGTAGCTATTAATCAATGATTGATGAATATGACTTCATAAGAGGTGGAGGAATGGGTAGATGGAAGTTTTAGCCAATACTGGTGTTAATGATATTCTGTATAACTATAATTCCCTAAAAGAATTAGAGGAGAGGTATGGTTCTTCTTTTTATATATTGAATGTAAATAAATTAAGAGAAAATTATAGGAAAATTGAGCATGCATTTAAAAGTAAATATAACGAATTTATTATTGGTTACTCATATAAAACAAATTATGTACCCTTTTTATGTAAAGAATTGGCAATGTTAGGTGCACATGCTGAGGTTGTTTCAAGATTAGAATATGATTTAGCAATTAAGATTGGTGTAGATCCAAGAAATATTATTTTTAATGGTCCATTAAAGAATAAAAATGATATAGTTTTTGCTTTGGAAAATAAAAGTAAAATTAATATTGATTCAATATACGAAACAGATTTTGTTAAAGAATACTCTGAAAATAATCCATCTAAGCAAATAAAAGTTGGATTAAGAGTGAATTTTGACCTCTCGGAAGACGGAGTAAGTCCTCTGGTTGAGGGACACGAGATAAGTCGATTTGGTATTTGCTATGAAAATGGTGACTTACACTCTGTAATAGATAAATTACATAGTGTAAAAAATATTCAAATTGTTGGATTACATGGACATTTTTCTACAAGTCATAGGAAAGTTGAAACATTTCGTAGAATTACACAAGTCCTTTGTAAAATTGCTAAAGAAACTAATCTAACTAACTTAGAATATATCGATGTTGGTGGGGGGATATTTGGTGAAGTTCCGAAAATCCTGATCGAGAATACTCCATCATTCGATGATTATGCTGAAGCAATATGCTCCATCATGGATCATGAATTTGGTCATTACAAAAAGAGACCAAATTTAATATTAGAACCTGGCATTTCTATGGTTGCTAATACATTTGAATTTGTAGCAAAAGTGATTGAAACGAAAAGAATAAAAGACAAGAATTTTGTGTTAGTAGATGGAAGTGTACATAATATAAAGCCAACTATGCATAAAAAAAACCTTCCAATGAAGATTGTTAGGCAAAACGAGGATAAAAATAAAACTAGCGAGAACTTTAATATCGTTGGTTATACATGTTTAGAAAAAGATTATTTAGCTTATAATTTCAACGAAAAAATCCCACAGATTAATGATTACGTTATTTTTGAAAATGTTGGTGCGTATACAATTGTTTTTAATCCGTCTTTTATAAAAGAGAAACCTGCAATTATTGCTAATGATAATTATGAAATCTTTTTAGTGAGAAAAAACAATAAATGAGTTTTTAATGAAGAAATCTATTGTTTTTAAATGAATTGGAGGAAGAAAGTCATGAATATTCTCATATCGAGTGTAGGTCGACGTGTACAGTTAATTAATTATTTTAAAAATGAGCTTAGTGAAGTGAATGGAAAAGTTTTAGCAATAGATTGTGATCCGACAGCACCTGCCCTATATCATGCTGATTTTTTTGAAATCGTCCCACCAATTGACCATCCAGAATATAAAAACATAATTAAAAACCTCTGTAAGAAATATGAAATCAATGGAGTTTTATCATTAATTGATCCTGAGTTGTCGATATTATCCAGTTTGAAGGAAGAGTTTGCAAAAGAAAATATTCATCTCATTGTTGCGGAAAAGAAGGTTATAGATATTTGTTACGACAAATACTTAACCTATAAGTTTTTGAAAGAACATGGTTTACCTGCAGTTCCAACATATACGGAACTTAATGAAGTTATACAGGATTTAAACAATTGTAAAATTAGCTTTCCTCTAATTTTAAAGCCGAAAAATGGAAGTGGTAGTATAGGGGTACGTAAAGTGACCAACTCATACGATCTTCAAGTATATTGGGAGGGGAATCGCGACTTAATTGTTCAACCTTTTATTGTAGGGAGCGAATATTGCGTCGAATGTTATATTGACCTTATATCCAATCATATTACAAGTCTATTTAGTAAACGGAAGATTAATATGCGTGCTGGAGAAACGGATAAATCTATAGCGATCAAAGACCCTGTCTTAAACAAATTAACGGACCAACTTATCGAAACATTAAAACCTTCTGGTCCGGTTGATATTGATTTTTTCAAAACAAAAGAAGGATATGTGATATCTGAAATAAATCCAAGGTTTGGCGGTGGATATCCATATGCCTATGAAATGGGTCAAAATTTTATTAAAGATATTATTAATAATTTAAAAGGAATTCCTAATCAACCTTATGAAAAGTATTTGAGAGAATATGAAGAAGGTAAAATTATGGTTAGATACGATCAATTTATTGTACTCTAATCATATCGCTTTAAAATAACAATCTAAAAAAATGATTGAATTAAAATAAACTAATGAAAGGTTGATGAAAATGGAAGATTTTTTATTAGAATTGGCAGATTTATTGGAGATTGAGAGGTCGGAAATCATCAATGATTATCAATTAGAAGAAAATGAAAATTGGGATTCCTTAGCGTTAATTTCGGTTATTGTTATGGTAGATGAGCATTTTAAGCAATCAGTTTCAAATGAAGCCCTTCGGAAATGCAAGGTTGTTGGAGACATATTAAACCTTATCAATTACAAATTTGAGGTTGTTGAAATTTAGTTTCCTTTTGCAGTCCATTGAAAAGAAAAGGAAGGTCAAAGATGAAAAAAGTAATTATTGTTGGTGCAGGAGGACTAGGAAGAATGATTTATAGTTGGCTCCCTGATTTTTTAGGGAATGAAAATGATTGGGAGACAATAGGTTTTATTAGTGATAGATTAGATGTGCTTGACGGTTATGATTATGATACTCCTATTATTAGTACAATACAGGACTATTTTCCCGAAGAAGATCATGTATTAGTTATGGCAATTGCTGATCCAAAGGCAAAGTTAGCTGTTGCAGAAGAACTTGAGAAACGCGGTGCCAGGTTTATTAACTTAATTCATCCTACTGCTTTAGTTGGCAAAAATGTTAAAATGGGTAAAGGTTGTGTAGTAAGCCCTCGTGCAGTATTGACATGTGATATAGATATAGGTGACTTCGTTATGTTTAACATAGGTGTAACGATTGGCCATGATGTATTTATTGGTAACGGCAGCACTATTAATTCCCATTCTGATGTGACAGGATGTGCTGCGCTTGAAACTGGAGTATTTTTAGGAAGTCATGCAGTTATTACTCCAAGTGTTAAGGTAAAGGAGTTTGCAAAAATTGGGGCCGGCAGCGTTGTCATTAAACAAGTAAAACCTGAAGTAACTGTCTTTGGAATACCAGCAAAACAAGTTTAATTTATAAAAAAGCTAATATTTAGATTTAGTAATATAATTTGACTTTATTCTCTAAAATACAACCTTAAAAGGATTGGAGAATCGGCTTATGATAAGAATATTAACCGGGTTAGCAGTTGGATTTTCATTTACAGTAGCCAATTTTGTTTTGAATAAGAATAAGGGCTATAGTGAATACATTGCTAAAGAAAGTACTGGGAAACAACAAAAATGGATTCATATAAAATAAAAAGATAATAGACCCACATTAGAGTTTATTTAATTTTGTGGGTCTATTTTTATTTTAAATTGGAAATCTTAAAATCTTGAATCATCAAAGAAATATAAAATTACCCATCAAGGTTGTATTCATTTTTAAGGTTCCATCATTTGTCCCTTTTACATTAATGTTAATTGAATCTGTTTCCGATCCGTTTGAAATCTTATTAGTAACCTTCGATTCATTTAAATATGCCGGTTAAAGGTAATTATATTGCCTTTATTTGTAAAAAAATGTCGAAGTTTTTGGAATTTTATTCCTTAGGTTTACAATGTCTTTATAGTACTATTACATTAGTGCATTAATACTATAAAAAAGAAAAAGGCAAACCTCTCGAAAGATTGGGGCGCAAAGCTTCAGGTCTATGGTTTATTAACTATGATGGCTGGGCTGCCTAAAATATATATATTTTGGGAGGCTTTCTAGTGACTGTATTAGCTAGTGAAAAAGAATTAGACAAAGAATGGGTGGAACTAATTAAGAATGCTCTAGAGATAGGAATACCAGTGGATGAAATTAGAGATTTTCTTAATGATCCCTCAAGACCTCGATGAGGTCTTTTTTTGTTCTCCTTTAAGAACGCCATAAAACTTCTGCTTAGATTACTCAAACTATGACTCCTAAGCTCAACTCCTCTTTGCCTATAAAAAAAGACCTATCAGGTCTTTGATGATTGTTGTAGGAATTCCCTGATTTCATCGACAGAAATTCCTAAATTTCGAGCCTCCATAATAAGCTCTACCCACTCGGTATCTAGTTCTTTTTCATCTAATATAGCAGTTAACATATTACTAGATTTCCTCCTAATACCAGCAATAATAGCCGTTATTTTTAGTGCATTAGACTTGTATCTTTACTACCTAATCTTTCAATATGGTTTCTTTTATCCGGTTAACTTAATATAGTTGATAAGAAAATAGTACCACAAAAGTTCATTATATAGAACGTTTATACTTCAAAAAATTACGACATTTTTTTACAATTGTCTTAAATCAGCTTTATGGTTGAGATAAATGAAGGCACGATGCCAAATAATATGGCTGTAGGATATTATACCTATATTAAAAAAAGGGGGTTATAAATCGGAGTTTTGAAGTTTATTGAGTAACTTAAAAGGGTGACCACGTAAGGCATCTCGTCCTTACGTGGTCTTTTTTTTACTTATAAAGAAATACTTTTAGATTATCCTTTTGATCAATAGTTGCGAGCAGAACATTATTAACATCTGTCCGATAAGATTTTTCTATTCTTTGGACAATCCAGCCTTCTTCTTTGTTTATTTGCTTCAATTCTTGAATATCTATCTTACCCTCTTTAATAATGGTCCTAGGGTAGTCAAAAGGCTCAATTTCCATTTGGTAGATTTCTGGGGTAACCGGCATATATTTAGGATGCAAAAATACCGATAATTTCCCTTCAGGTTCCCACAAGGCTAACGCTACTTTTGAAACATCTTCAACTTTGTCCTGCCTTAATTCCTCCAACAAAACATCAATTGAAATTCTCGCCTTTTTCAAGCCCTTATAAATAATTTCACCGTCTTTAATGATTAATATGGGCGAAGCATTAACAAGCTTTCGTACTGCGGGCCATTTTAAAATGCAATAAATACAAATCAAATATAAAACAAGCAATACGATCGTGGTCGTAATCGATCCTTTTAACCCCAATTGTTCATCAGATAAAGGATGTGCAATGATGTTTCCAATCACCAGCGCCATGACAAAATCAAGAAGTCTTAATTGAGAAATGGCTCGCTGTCCCATAATCCTTGCAACAATGACTAAGAAGAAAAAGGCAATGACTGCGCGAAGAGCCCACTCGATTGTTGTAAGTGATTCCTGACTTTGAAAGAAATCCATCGAAGACACATCCTTAATCAAATATTGATTACAGGAACTTAACACAAACCGGATCCGGTACAGTAATGTCCGATTCTAAAAGCGTTAATTTTCCCGTCCCTTCATCTCTTGAGAATAGAACTAAATTACTGGATTCTTGGTTAGAAGCAACCAAAAACTTTTCGGTTGGGTCCAATACAAAATCCCGCGGCCAATCTCCTTCTGTCGAAACATGTTCTACGAAACTTAGTTCACCTGTCTGCTGTTCAACACGGAATACGGCAATGCTGTTATGTCCGCGGTTGCCAGCATATACAAATCGGCCGTCTGATGAAATGTGGATGGCACTTCCTTGGTTATTTTCTGTAAAACCAGATGGAAGAGTAGAAATATATTGCTGCTCTGTAAAATGTCCATTTTCATCATGATATTTTAATACGATGACCTCTGAACTAAATTCGGTCATGATATAAGCAAAAATTCCGTTTGGATGGAACGTAATGTGACGCGGACCGCTTCCTCCCTTTAACGGTAAAAGGTTCACTTTTTCCAGTGTGGCATCTTCTTTTACCTTATAAGTAATAAGGGCATCGATTCCAAGTTCTATAACAACAAGATATTTCTCATCAGGAGTAAGACCTGCATAGTGGGTATGTGGTTTGTCCTGTCTTGGGTCTGGACCAGCAGGGCCTTCATGCTTAATAACAGAGGCTGCCGGTAAAACGGAACCGTCCTCTTTAAGTAAATGGGATTCAACAGAACCTCGATGATAATTAGCACTGAATACATACCGGTTATTATTGTCTACACTCACGTGACATGGAGGTGATCCTGCTAAAACTTCACTGTTAATAAAATTAAGCTTGCCTTCATTATCCACAGCAAAAGCAGCAACTCCGCCGTTATCTCCTTCTTTTGTCACCGCATAAAGGTATTTACGGTCATCGCTAAGATTTAAGTATGTAGGGTTTTCTAATTCCGCTGCCACTTCAACATTGGTTATTTTTCCTTCAGCGGTATTTAAAGAGAACTTATAAATTCCCTTACTGTCCCCTTTTGTGTAAGTTCCGACATAGCCGGTATAGGTGTTTGTCATAATCTAATCTCCTTATTTAAAAAATTGTGTACATATTATAATATCCTATATAAAAATTAAATTGATTCAAGCAAAAAGATTATGAATGTTTTATCAAATAGTTATTTAGTATGATAAAATAGTTACCAGCCACTAGTGTCAGAAAGCGGGGAATGAGATGTTAAATACTCGAATGACTGTTATAATCAGAGAATTAATGAAAACGGAAACACCTGTTACGAGTGAGTATTTGGCAAAAGTGCTGGATGTAACTTCTAGAACAGTTCGAAATGATATAAAAGAACTGGAGTCCATTGTGGCAAACTTTGGCGGTTCGATAAAGTCAATAAGAGGGACAGGCTATCAACTTCTTGTCCATGATGACCAGTTATTCCGCCATCTTCTGCAGGAAATAACCGACAAAGATAAAGAGAAGGATGGGGATATTCCTACCTTGCCCGAAGAGAGGGTTCATTATCTATTGACACGTCTTTTATTCGCTGAAGGGTATGTAAAGCTTGAAGACATGGCTGATGAATTATTTATTAGTAGATCCACCATTCAAAATGATTTGCGGGATGTAAAAGATATCTTCAGTAAATATGGAATAAAGCTGGATAAGCGTCCGAATTTCGGCTTGAAGGTAATGGGTGAAGAATTTCAGCTGCGGTTGTGTATGGCCGAACATATCTTTAAGAATGTCGATACCGAGGAGATAGAAGCGTCCACACTGTATTCAGAGGAATCATTAAATATCATTCGTAAAATTATCATAGAACAAATTAAAGTGCATCATATCGTTCTTTCGGATATTGGTTTAAATAATTTAGTTATTCATATTGCGATTGCGTTTAATCGTATAAAGAATCAAAAATATATTACGTTATATCCAAAGGATTTAATGAATTTAAAAGATCAGAAACAATATCAGGTGGCA
Organism: Neobacillus sp. Marseille-Q6967; assembly: GCF_946151075.1. GTDB lineage: Bacteria > Bacillota > Bacilli > Bacillales > Cytobacillaceae > Neobacillus. Next base: position 2,267,775 of record NZ_CAMGZB010000001.1, read on the forward strand.
GAAGAAATTGTAGTGGAACTTGAAAAGGAACTGGGAGTTAATTTTCCTGAAACAGAGGTTGCCTACATTACCATCCATTTACTTGGGACAAAAATGATAACTGAACTTCATTTAAATGTAAATGAGATCCAAGGGATGATTGAGCAAACGATCTATCAGACTGTCAATAAAATGCTCGAGACCATCGATAAGGAGCTCCAGTTAAACATAAAGGATGACCAAGAATTATTTGTGGCTCTCTGCCTTCATTTAAAACCCGCTATTCACCGGCTGCGTTATGGGATTGATTTGCCTAATCCATTACTGGATGACATTAAATCGAAATATCCTCACGCCTTTCAGGCAGCGATTATTGCTGGAATGGTTTTAAAGCGGGAACTTGAAGTAGACATTCATGAAAATGAATTGGGTTATCTTGCTCTCCATCTTGGTGCTGCAATGGAAAATAAGAAACTGGCTAATCAATCGAAGAAATGTATGATTGTGTGTGCATCAGGCGTAGGTAGTGCCAGACTGTTAGCATCCAAAATTCAGTCAAAGTTTGGTTCAAAGGTCGAAATTATCGGTACAACGGACTATTATAAAATTAACCAAATTCCTTTCCATAACATCGATTTTCTTATCAGTACGATCCCGATTTCCTTGAACTTGCCATTACCTGTTATTCATGTGAATACCATACTTGGCGGTTCAGATTTGGAGAAAATTGAAAAGCTTCTATTGGACGGCGGTAAACCGAAATTTAAGTACATTCGGGAAGAATTAGTCTTCCTTCAAAAGGATTTTGAAACGAGAGAGGAAGTACTCCAATTTTTAGCCGATCAAGCACAGGCTTTGGGGCTGGTAAATGAACAGTTTTTACCTAGTGTTTTTGAGCGAGAAACATTTTCACCAACGAGCTATGGAAATTTTGTTGCGATCCCTCATCCAATTTCACCATTGACAGATACGACCTTCTGGGCAATTTGTACGTTACAAAAACCAATTGAATGGGGAGATAAACGAGTCCAGTTTGTATGTTTGTTAAATGTTGAGAAAGATAGTACGGAAGAACTTCAGGTCATGTATGACCAGCTAGTGAAAATAATTGACAACAGCCAATTGGTGCAGCAGTTAATTAAATGTAAAACCTATAAAGAATTTACCGCCGTATTTCAAAAAGAGTAATCCCAGGAGTATAAAAATGAATATTTTATTATGTTGTTGCGTTGGAATGTCAACCAGTTTATTAGTATCTAAAATGAAAAAAAGTGCTATCGAGCAGGGGATTGAATGTAAAATATGGGCAGTACCAGCTGATACTGTGATTAAACAAATTGATCAGGCAGATGTGATTTTATTAGGACCACAAGTTCGGTTTATGTTAAAAGACATGCGTAAGTTATGTTTAGCAAAAGGAGTACCTATTGAAGTAATTGACACCGTTCAATACGGAACCTTTAATGGTCAAGAGGTATTGAAATTAGCTAAACAACTCCACTATTCTAATAGAAAAGATGAGCTCAAGTAGCCCATCTTTTTTTTTGTACACAGAATTTTTTAATAAAGCGTTTCCGTTTTGTAACGGAAAAAGGATGTGTGTAAATGAAAACGCTTTTAAACTAGAATGAAAATATCAAGAGAGGACATTAAAAGAAGTTAATGAAGAGAAGTTTAAAATCAGAAAGATTATCTTCTCTTGGAAAAATAATAAATCACTTTTTTAGGGGGCAACACTAATGAACATTCTATTATGTTGTGCAGCAGGTATGTCAACAAGCCTTTTAGTAACAAAAATGGAAGCGGCTGCAAAAGAACAAGGCATTGAAGCAAAAATTTGGGCAGAAAGTGCAGATGCAGTAAAAAGCCATATCGATCAAGCTGATGTATTATTGCTTGGACCACAAGTTCGTTATTTACTTCCTCAAATGAAAAAGTTAGGCGAAGAAAAGAACGTTCCAGTTGATGCTATTAACCCTGTTCATTATGGAATGTGCAATGGTCCTGAAGTTTTAAAAACGGCATTGAATCTTATTAACAGTAAATAGGAGGAACTAAGACATGAACAAGTTTTTAGAGTTTCTAGAAAAATATTTCATGCCATTTGCAGGCAAATTAGCTGCACAAAGGCACTTAGGTGCTTTGAGAGATGGTATCATTTTAACAATGCCGATGATTATCATTGGATCTGTATTCCTAATCTTAGGTTATTTGCCGATTCCAGGATACGCGGATTTTATGGCCAACACGTTTGGTGATGCTTGGTTAGCAAAGCTTTCATACCCAGTTGATGCAACATTCAACATGATGGGATTAATCGCAGCATTTGGTATTGCCTATCGCCTTGCAGAAAGATATCAAATCGACGCTGTAACAGCAGGGGTAATTTCCCTTTGTGCATTCTTACTGGCAACACCATTTAATGTACCATTCACTCCAGAAGGTGCATCTGAAGCATTAACCGTTGGCGGAGCCATTCCAGTTGCGCTGATGGGAAGTAAAGGATTATTCGTAGCTATTATAATCGCATTATTCTCAACTGAAGTATATCGTTACATTTTGAAAAAAGATATCGTTATTAAAATGCCGGATGGAGTTCCTCCAGCAGTAAGTAAATCATTCGTTGCACTTATTCCAGGTTTTATTGTAGTAGCAATTGTTTGGATTATCCGTTTAGCAATTGAATACTTTGGTATTAACAGCATCCATGATGTTGTTACATTAGTACTTGGCAAGCCGCTAGGATTATTAGGTGGAACACTTGCTGGATCCCTTGTAGCAGAAGCACTTGTTATCTTGCTTTGGTCAGCAGGTCTGCATGGTTCAAATATTGTTAGTGGTGTTTTAGGGCCAATCTGGTTAGCAAACACCGATGCCAACCGTATTGCTTTCCAAGCAGGAGAAGAACTTCCTAACATCATTACACAGCAATTCTTTGATGTTTTCATTAACATCGGAGGATCAGGCGGTACATTAGCGTTAATGCTTATGATGGTATTTTTAGCAAAAAGCCGTCAGATGAAGGACTTAGGTAAGCTTGCCGCAGGTCCTGGGGTGTTTATGATCAATGAACCAATCATCTTTGGAATGCCAATCGTCATGAACCCATTATTAATCATTCCATTTTTCTTAGGACCAATGATGAGTGTTGTCCTCACATACTTAGCGATGGATTTTGGATTAGTTGCAAAACCTGCTGGTATTGCGATTCCATGGACAACACCTCCGATTATCGGCGGTTATCTAGCAACAGGCGGTCACATTTCAGGTGCCGTAATGCAATTAGTTAATATCGCAGTTTCATTCTTAATTTACTTCCCATTCTTTAGACTATGGGATCGTATGAAGCAAAAAGAAGAAAGCGGTTTTGAAACAGTTAATAAAGCGGGGTAATTTAGCAAAATACAAACACTAAAAATAAACCCCACTAATTCAAATGTGGGGTTTATCCATACAACAGGAGGAGATTTATAATGACAGAAACATTAGAGACAGTTATTTTTCAAATTATTTTACATGGTGGAAACGGTAAAAGTTGTGCAATGGAGGCAATTGCAGCGGCAAAGCAGGGAGATTTTACAACTGCGCGTGAAAAGTTAAAAGAAGCTGGAGATGCTTTAAACGAAGCACATCATATTCAAACATCTTTAATCCAGGCTGAAGTACGCGGTGAAAAAACAGAAATCAGCCTTTTAATGGTTCACGCACAAGATCACCTAATGAATGCAATCACTATGAAAGATCTAGCAACTGAGTTTGTTGATTTATATGAAACTTTGAAAAAATAATGGCTGGGCAAGGGAGAGTAAATCCATGAAAAAAGGCGTAAAGATTGTAACGATTGGCGGAGGTTCAAGTTATACACCTGAATTGGTTGAAGGATTTATTAAGCGTTATGATGAACTTCCAATCAGCGAGCTTTGGTTAGTAGATATTCCTGCTGGTGAAGAGAAACTTAATATTGTAGGTTCATTAGCCAAGCGGATGGTTGAAAAGGCAGGTCTTCCAATCGAAGTACACCTGACATTGGACCGCCGTGCAGCATTAAAAGATGCAGACTTTGTTACCACTCAATTCCGTGTAGGTTTATTAGATGCACGTGCTAAAGATGAGCGTATCCCGTTAAAATATAATGTGATTGGTCAAGAAACAAACGGTCCAGGCGGACTATTAAAAGGGTTAAGAACCATTCCTGTTATTTTAGAAATTTGCAAGGACATGGAAGAATTATGTCCTGACGCATGGCTCGTTAACTTTACCAATCCTGCGGGTATGGTAACAGAAGCAGTATTGCGTTACAGCAACATCAAAAAAGTGGTTGGTTTATGTAACGTCCCTGTCGGAATCCGAATGGGAATTGCGAAAGCACTTGAAGTTGAGCCGGAAAGGATTCAGGTTGATTTTGCCGGTCTGAACCATATGGTTTTCGGTTTAGACGTATACTTAGACGGTGTCAGCATCATGGATGAAGTAATCGAAAAGATGGCCAATCCAGATACCTCTGTAACAATGAAAAATATTGTAAACCTTGGCTGGGAACCAGAATTCCTACAAGCATTAAAAGCAATTCCTTGTCCATATCACCGTTATTACTATAAGACAAAGGAAATGCTGGAGGAAGAATTAGAAGCTGCCAATACGGTGGGTACTCGTGCTGAAGTTGTTAAGCAAGTTGAAGCAGAACTTTTTGAACTTTACAAAGACCAAGAGTTGGCAATTAAACCGCCTCAGCTTGAAAAACGCGGTGGAGCTTATTATAGTGATGCAGCTTGTAATTTAATTAACTCTATCTATAACGATAAGCGTGATATTCAGCCAGTCAATACGAGAAACAATGGTGCGATTGCCAGCATTGAAGATGATTCAGCAGTAGAAGTAAACTGTATTATCACAAAAGATGGCCCTAAGCCAATTTCTGTTGGTGATCTTCCAGTAGCGGTAAGAGGCCTTGTACAGCAAATTAAGTCATTTGAACGTGTTGGTGCAGAAGCAGCTGTAACAGGTGATTACAATACAGCACTTTTAGCAATGACAATCAATCCTTTGGTGCCTTCTGACAAGGTAGCAAAAGAGATTCTAGATGAAATGCTCGAAGCACATAAGGAATATCTTCCACAATTTTTTCAAACAGTTGAAGCTTAATAAGAGTTCCGGTGAATGATTTCACCGGAACTTACTTATTCTAAACATATTGTAAAAATACATAATTAGGAGAGATTATATGATTCATGAAAATTTAAAGGCTTTCCCCGCAAACTTTTTATGGGGTTCTGCATCGGCTGCTTATCAGGTAGAAGGAGCTTGGAATGAAGATGGAAAAGGGGTTTCTAACTGGGATAAATTTGTCCGTATCCCTGGTAAGACTTTTAAAGGAACAACAGGAGATGTTGCGGTAGACCACTATCACCGTTATAAAGAAGATGTTCGTTTAATGGCTGAAATGGGGCTGAAAGCGTACCGTTTCTCTGTAGCCTGGACACGTATTTTTCCAAATGGTAAAGGCGAAGTAAACGAAAAAGGTATTGAGTTTTATAATAATTTAATAAATGAATTGATTGAGAACAAAATCGAACCAATCTTAACAATCTACCACTGGGATTTACCGCAGGCTCTTCAAGATGAATACGGCGGCTGGGAATCACGTCAAATTGTAGAAGACTTCACCAATTATGCGGTTACTTTATATAAAAACTTTGGAGATCGTGTGAAGTATTGGGTAAGTCTAAATGAACAAAATATCTTTACTGGCTTAGGCTATCGTATGGCCCTTCATCCCCCGGGAGTAAAGGATGATAAGCTGTTCTATCAAGTAAATCACCATGCAAACCTTGCAAATGCTAGTGTTATTAAAGAATTCCGTAAGTATGTTCCAGATGGAAAAATCGGTCCTAGTTTTGCATATGGTCCAGCATATGCTGCCACCTCTAAACCGGAAGATATTTTGGCGGCAGAAAATGCGGAAGAATTAAATAATCATTGGTGGATGGACATTTATGCGTGGGGGAAATACCCACAGGCAGCATGGAACTATTTAGAGAGCAAAGGGTTGGCTCCAAAGATAGATGAGGGTGACTTCGAACTATTAAAAGAAGGAAAGCCTGACTTTATGGGAGTTAACTATTATCAAACAACAACATATGAAAAAAATCCTTTAAATGGTGTAACAGAAGGTCATTTTAATACTTCTGGTAAAAAAGGAACTTCACAGGATACAGGAATTCCTGGAGTCTTTAAAACGGTGAAAAATGACAACCTTGAAAGAACAAACTGGGATTGGAATATTGACCCTACCGGTCTCCGTATTGGTCTTCGCCGGATCACCAATCGTTATCAATTGCCAATCTTAATCAGTGAAAATGGTCTTGGCGAATACGATAAACTTGAAGAAGGTGACATCGTAAATGATGATTACCGAATTGATTACCTTCGCAGCCACCTTGTTGCTGTTCAAGAAGCAATTACAGATGGAGTTGAAATGCTAGGCTATTGTACATGGTCATTTACTGACCTTTTAAGCTGGTTAAATGGTTTCCAAAAGCGTTACGGTTTTGTTTATGTCAATCAGCATGAAGAAGGTGAGCATGACCTCCGCCGTATTAAAAAGAAAAGCTATCATTGGTATAAAGAAGTTATTGATACAAATGGTGAAAAACTATAAATAAAATTACTTTAAATATACTCATAAAAATCGCCCATTTCATTGAAATGGGCGATTTTTTTGGGATATCGAAAACTTTAAAACATGAATTGACCTAGTTAATTCTTAAGGTTTATAATAAGGTTATCGGTAAAGTAATAAATTAAGAAGATAGATACATAGATTAATTGTTTTGAAGGAGGTTTATAAAATGAAATTTGATATGCCTTTGCATGAGTTAAAAGAGTACATGGGAACAAATCCAAAGCCGCATGATTTTGATGAGTTTTGGGAAAAAGGATTACAGGAACTGAGCCTACAGTCGTTGGATTATGAGCTAGTACCTGCAACTTTCACTAGCAAGGTTGCTGAATGCTATGATCTTTATTTTATAGGTATCGGCGGTGCCAGAATCCATTGTCAGCTTGTAAGACCAAAGAATCAAACAGGAAAAGGTCCAGGACTTGTGCAGTTTCATGGCTATCATGTCAGCAGCGGAGATTGGGTGGATAAGCTCGGATATGCAGCTGAAGGATTTACCATTTTAGCAATGGACTGCCGGGGGCAAGGTGGATTATCTGTTGATAATAGTCAAGTAAAAGGTACAACCTTAAAAGGACATATTATCCGGGGTATAGAAGAGGATAACCCCGAAAAACTTTACTATCGTAATGTATTCCTGGATACCGTTCAAGCGGCCAGAATATTATTCTCGATGGATAACCTAGATTCTAATAGAGTCGGGGTTCATGGTGCTTCGCAAGGAGGAGCATTAGCCATTGTTTGTTCTGCATTAGAACCTAGAATTAAGAAAACAGTTGCGGTATATCCATTTCTCTCCGACTACAGACGGGCCTGGGATCTTGATATTGCTAATTCTGCTTATGAGGAAATCCACTATTATTTCAAGTTTATTGATCCGAATCATGAACGGGAAGAAGAGTTGTTTAATAAGCTGGGCTATATTGATATTCAACATTTAGCAGACCGGGTAAAGGCGGAAGTGTTATGGGCAGTTGGTATGGAAGACAATATTTGCCCGCCGTCCACACAATTTGCTGCTTATAATAAAATTCAATCACCAAAGAAGATGATGGTTTTTTATGAGTATGGACATGAATTTATTCGTACATTTGGTGACAAGATGCATTCATATTTTTCTGATCTATTAGATGATTAATAGTAAACTATGAAAAAGGAACCGCTCCTATTTGGTAGTCCCGTACTCCAGCAAAAAGGAGGGTTCCTTTTGCCGCTTACAATAGGAAAAAAGTCTTCCCTTAGTTTACAATACTATATACAATGATAATATAATTAGGTAATGAAACATTATTTTAAACTAATAAGTCCCTGTATGATATAGAATCGGAGGAATAAACGTGAAAAGCAATGTTACAATGCGTGACATCGCAGAAAGACTTGGAGTCAGCAGTGTTACTATTTCAAAGGCACTTAATGATAAAGAAGGCGTAAGTGAAGAGTTAAAAGAAAAAATAAAAGCTGTCGCAGAGGAAATGGGTTATCGGTTCAATACTCATGCAAAGTCAATGAAAGAAGGACTTTCATATAATCTTGGAATTGTTATACCTGAACGTTTTACTGGCACAACTCAATCGTTCTATCTGCAATTTTATCAATTATTATCAAAGGTACTGGATTCCTACCACTATTCAGGGATATTGAATATCTTAAGCCAAGAAGACGAAGATAACCTTGTTTTACCGAGAATTTATAATGAGAAAAAAGTAGACGGCTTTATTTTTCTTGGACAGATTGATAAGAAATACGTAGAAGAGATTGAAAAAATTGATAGTCCGGTTATCTTTTTGGACTTTTATACAGATCAAAATGAAATTGATTCGGTACTCACCGATAATTTCTATGGTGTTTATGAAATGACGAATTACCTGATCAGAAACGGTCATAAAAAAATCGCTTTTGTCGGTAATGTTTATTCAACCAGCAGTATCCAAGACAGATTCCTTGGATATTTTAAATCCTTATTAGAACATCGAATTAATCTTAAAGATGAATATGTTATAAAAGACAGGGATGAACTAGGAAGGTATATTGATATTAATGTCCCGGAGGATATGCCTACTGCGTTTGTTTGTAATAATGATGAGGTTGCCTATAACCTAATTAATCTGTTACAAAAGAATGGAATCCAAGTACCAGAGGATTGTTCGGTGGTTGGTTTTGATAACTCAATTTATGCAACTTTGACCGAACCTCCATTAACAACTGTTGAAGTGGACATGGAAGAAATGTCAAAGGTGTCTGTTAAATTCATTATGGAAAAGTTAAAGAATCCGGATAAAAAATATGGCAGAACTTTTATTAAAGGAAATATTATCTACCGGGGTTCGGTGAAGAATATAAAGTAACAAATAAAACAAGGCGTCCGCCTTGTTTTATTTTTGTTACGTATTAAATTAGGAAATAGTATTGGCAAACTTTGATTCTTGACGCTGAAAGTAGTGAAACAAGGCACCAAGCAAATTAGCATCATTCTTAAATTGGCATGTTTCAATAACCGGACGTACTTTCGCAATTTGAACGGATTCAAGAATTTGGTCTAATTTTTTATAGATTTGTTCAATGAGATCAGGACGACTGCTGATTGCACCGCCAATAATGATTTTTTCAGGGTCATAAACATATTGAATATTATAAATACCCTGCGCCAAATAAAGATAGAATTTATCAATGGCATTAATACAATCTGCGTCGCCGGCTTCAGCTGCATCAAATATTTTCTTTCCGTCTAACGCAGAGGAGTCTACACCTTTTACTTTTGCGACCGCTCTTACAAGTGCACCTGTCGCGGCTAAATGGCTCCAAGTTCGGGTGATAAGCTCGCCGTTATCATTTTGTGCATTCAAAATCATGTAACCAATTTCACCGCCGTGTAAATTTGCCCCTTTGTGGATTTTTCGTTCTTTTACAACAGCACCGCCAATACCTGTGCCGATAATCGTAAACATAACATTCTGATTATCTTTTGCGGCACCCTTCCACACTTCCCCTAAGGCAGCACAGTTTGCATCGTTTTCGATTTCAACCGGAAGTCCTGTTGCCTCTCCAAAAATCTTTTTAAAATTCGGTCCATGAATACAAGGAAGGGCACTTGCACCACCGATTATCCCAGTCTCACTGTCCACACCGCCAGGACAGCTGAAGGCAATTCCTGAAACATTGTATTTTTCCTTATGTTTAAGTGTTACGGAAATGATATCAAACTGGAACTTTTCGAAGTCATGTCCGGTAGATGGGAAATCACCTTTCGTTAAAAACTCTCCTTCTTCATTTATTACAGCATATTTAACGTTTGTTCCCCCCACATCAAATACCATAAAGTTTTCCATAAAAGACTCTCCTTTAAATTTCCGTTTCTATTTTTGTGCATTAAACTTCTTTTAATATGAAAAGTTTTGATGAGAAATCACCTGACTTTTCTCGCTTCCAATATTCTGAAGCACGATTGGTATAATCTTCAGCAAGGACTATTCCCACATTCATCAACTCGTCTCCGTAATGTGTCGTTTCTTTCCCTTCAATAGCGTAAAGTTTATCAGGGTCAAGTCCTGTTAGTTTTATACGGTAGTATTTATCATTTGGTTTAGCTAAAACCTTGTAATACCCTACAATCGCTTCTTTCTTATCTTTAGATACAACCATCCAGGAAACTTCATTTGATTCGAATGGGTTTAGTAAGCGGTAGAAATCACCGTTTCGGATCAGCTGGCGTTTTTCCTTAAAGAATGCTGTTTGTGTTTTAATTTTAGCTTTTTCTTCATCACTTAATTTTGTAATGTCGAGTTCATAGCCGAAGGTTCCAAAATAAGCTGTATTCGCTCTTGTCTCAATTGGGGTCATTCTGCCCACCTGGTGGTTTGGAACAGCAGAGACATGGCTTCCTATCGAACTTAATGGGTAAACCATTGAAGTGCCGTATTGAATTTTTAATCTCTCTGCAGCGTCAGTGTTATCACTGGCCCAGGCTTGTGGTGCATAATAGAGTAAACCTGGATCAAAACGTGCACCGCCGCCGGCACAGGATTCGAAAAGAATTTCAGGATACTTCTCAATTAGTCTTTCATAGAGATTATAAACACCTAAAATATAACGATGTGCAACCTCACCCTGCTGGTCATAATCTAGACTTTGAGAGTAGGTCTCTGTCATATAACGATTCATATCCCACTTTATATAAGAGATTTTTGAGGTTAATAGGATATCGTCCATCAAGGAAAAAATATGATCCACTACTTCTTGTCTGGAGAAATCTAATATAAATTGGTTGCGTCCGTGGGAAGCTCTGCGGTTTGGAGTTGCTATGATCCAATCAGGGTGATCATTGAAAAGTTTAGTATCCTTACATACCATTTCCGGCTCAAACCATAATCCAAATTTTAATCCTAATCGGTCAATTTTTTCGGATAGTCCTTGAATCCCGTTTGGCAGCTTATCCTTGTCCACAAACCAATCACCTAATGAACTGGTATCATCATTCCGTTTTCCAAACCAGCCATCATCTAAAACAAATAACTCAATTCCTAAATCTCTGGCGGTTTCAGCAATAGATAAGATTTTTTCCTCATTAAAGTGAAAGTAAGTTGCTTCCCAGTTATTAATTAAAATTGGACGTTCCTTATCACGCCAATACCCCCTGGCAAGACGCGTACGGTATAGGTCATGATAAGTTTGACTCATTCCATTTAATCCTTCGTTTGAATACACCATTACACATTCAGGAGTTTGGAAGGTGTCATTTGGATTTAACTTCCATTTAAATTGAAATGGATTAATTCCCATCATAACCCTGGTAACACTATATGTATCCACTTCAACCTGCCCTAGAAAGTTTCCGCTGTAAACAAGGCTGAATCCATATACTTCTCCTGTATGCTCCGTTGTGTCCAATCTTTTTAAAGCTAAAAAAGGATTATGGGCATGGCTGCTTGCTCCTCTTGCACTATAAATCGATTGAATACCCTTCGATATTTTTTGTCCCTCAACATGTGCTTCGCGTGCCCATGCACCAGTTAGATGGAGCATTTCGAACTGGTCATCTGGAAAATCCACACTTGTACTCATTGCGTTATTTATATAGAAGGAGTCCTTTCCTTCATTAATGAATTTTGCGTTTCGGCAAATGACATTCCGATTGGCGTAGATGGTATAACTTAAAATCAATTTGCTTTCAAGCACTTCATCGATCAAAGTAATCTCAAGTGTCTCTGCCTCTTGGAAATCTTCAACATAGGTAGCAGGCAAATTTTCTAAGGCGGGCTTACCTGGAATAATTTGATAGCTGTGATATTGATAGTTTGTGATTTGGCTGCCGATGCTATTAGTTATCATGTGCGCAGGATAGCGATAGTCAGTTGTACCAAAGCTTGGATATTCCTGTTTGATATGCTCCAAAGAGGAAGTGTGGTCGCCTTCAAACATATTGCAAGACGGACGGATCTCACGTTCAATTAAGTGCTTAAAAGAATCACGATGCCGGATTTTTTCCCCAAAATACAAATGCTCCAATTGATTACTTTTTTCCAGCACCCTGAAAATATAGCTTACTTGACGGTTATAAAGATGGAATTCTTTTGTTTCGGAATTAACTTTAATGGCCAAAATCCTCTCACCTCTTATTGAAAGTAAAGTTTTATAGTTTCCATAAGGGGGCTAACATGGAACCCCTTACATTTTTTAAGCTAATTTAAGTTTATATATATATACTTAGGTAAAATTGTAACAATTAAATTAATCTATTACAACAGTTTTTCTTATAAAATAAAGTAATCGATTAATTAAAAACAAACAAATTAAAAGTTTTTATAACTTTAGTATAGTAGAAATCAATAAAGTACTATAGAAACTGCGTAATCCCATACTGGAACTAATACAAAAGGGGTTAGGGCTTTATTTTAAAGAATTTTATTTAAATAAATTTCATTAAAAATTTCCCTTAAAAAGTATAGACATTTCTGAAAAACTGATTGTATAATCGAGTTATTAAGTTATTTGTAGTAAATAAATTAAGTAACTAAAAGGAAAGGATTATAAAAATTAACTTAAAATCTAGTTGTCAAAACCTTAAATAAGGTTTAATATAAATAAAAAGTTGAAAAGGCTTTCAAGACTTTAAGTGATTACTATTTATTTAAAAAGTTTGCTTTTTATAAAGCGATACTTAATTAAAAGTAATTTTATAGTTTATTAAATTAATAGAGGAGGAAGAATTAATCTTTAGTTTTTTTTGAAAAGGGTTACATATGCTGCTTATTCGGGTGGATTAGTAATGAAAGAAAATACAGGGGAAACCCAGAGAAATGGGGGAGGAAGATGTATAAATCGAGAACTTTCTTATTTTATATGTTCATAATGCCTTGGTTAATTGGTTTCTTTATCTTTACAGCTGGACCGATGATTTACTCTTTATATATGAGTTTCACTGATTATTCAGGGCTTGGAACAGCAAATTGGGTGGGCATTGAAAACTATAAAAAAATCCTCACGGAAGACCCGCTATTCTGGCAATCATTGTGGAATACGACGTTTTATACAATAGTGGGGGTACCGTTAGGGCTGGTTGTTGGATACTTGCTGGCGGTGTTATTGAATACAAAGGTAAAAGGCATGGGGATATTTAGAACCATCTTTTATCTGCCATCACTGGTTCCGACTGTTGCAAGTTCACTTTTGTGGATTTTAATTTTTCAGCCAGATTTTGGTATTGCGAACGCAATCCTAGAGTTCTTCCATTTACCGACTTCCAATTGGTTATTAAGTGAAGCAATGGTAAAACCAAGTTTAATTATCATGAGTTTATGGGGTGCCGGCGGCGGAATGGTCATCTACTTGGCTGGACTCCAAAGTGTCCCGGCTTCATTATATGAAGCTGCTGAATTAGATGGTGCCGGAAAATTAAGAAAGTTTTGGAACGTTACAGTTCCTATGACCTCAAATGTTATTTTCTTCAACTTAATTATGGGATTAATCGGATCGTTTCAAATCTTTACCCAGGCATATGTAGTTTCAAACGGTAATGGCGGTCCAAATTATAAGTCATTATTCTATGTGTTTTATCTTTATCAGGATGCATTTAAATTCTTTAAAATGGGTTATGCCTCTGCGCTGGCATGGATATTGTTTGTAATTATCTTAATCTTTACAGCAATCCAATTTAAAGTTTTCGGAAAGAAAGTTTACTACGAATACGATGAGTAAAAGAGGGAGGGATGAATAAGGATGGAAATTGCTGAAGCAAAAGTAAAACCGAAAGTCAGAGTTAAAAAAGAACGCAGTATTAAAAAAGGAAAAATTGTTGAAAAAGTTGTGACCTATACGCTTCTAATTGGACTGTCAATTATATTTATCTTTCCTTTCCTCTGGTTACTGGGAACATCGTTTAAGCCGGAGAGTGAAGCATTGGCTTTCCCGCCGACACTTCTTCCAGAAGAATGGAAGTTTTCGAATTATAAAGATGTTTTTACCTTGGTTAATTTCGGGCAATATTATTGGAATTCAATCGTTGTTACAATATTAACAGTCATTGGTACCGTACTATCTTCTACTTTAGTAGCGTATGGGTTTGCACGTATCAAAGCCAAAGGGGCCAATTTCTGGTTTATCTTACTATTAGCAACAATGATGCTTCCTCCTCAAGTAACGATGATACCTGTTTACATGATATTTTCAAAACTTGGTTGGATTAATACATTTTTACCGCTAATTGTTCCGCATTTCTTTGGAAGCGCCTACTTTATCTTCCTGCTTCGGCAATTTTTTAAGACGATTCCAAAGGAACTGGAGGAATCAGCTTATTTGGATGGATGCGGGACATTTGGAATCTTCTGGAGGATCGTCTTGCCATTATCGGTTCCAGCAGTTATTACAGTTGCATTATTAAGCTTTATGTGGACTTGGAATGATTTCCTTGGACCATTAGTTTACCTAAATGATGATTCATTGTACACACTCGCTCTAGGAATCTTGCAATTTAAAGGGGCCTTGATTATTTCATGGGGACCTATGATGGCTGCAAGTGTTTTGATTATACTGCCTCTAATCATCTTATTTTTTGTCGGACAAAAATACTTTGTTGAGGGAATTGCGACGACAGGTGGTAAAGGCTGATCATTTTTATCCTTTAGGTTTCAAACGTGAATAAGTAAAGATAAATCCACTTATTCATGAATTTATATCATACATTTATTAGGGGGTAACATTGCATGAGGAACAAAAAAGGTTTTGGCATTTTGCTTTTATCTCTTGTTTTTGCACTATCTGTGTTTTTAACAGGTTGTGCAGGCTCCAAATCAGAATCAGCCAGCGGCGGCGATTCTAAAGGTGAAGTAACGCTTCGTATCTTAACATGGAACAACAACCCTGAAGGAACAAAGCTTGAAGGTGAAATTTTTAAAGAATTTGAGAAGGAAAATCCTGGTATTAAAGTTAAGCCTGTTTATGCTCCATATGATAAATATAATGATAAATTCTTAACGATGTCTGCAGGTGGAGATCAACCAGACTTAGTATGGCTTCAGCCATCTGCAGTTGGCCAATTTGTTGATAAAGGTATCTTGATGGATTTATCTGATAAAGAAATCAATGAAGACGAATATATGCCAAACGTTCTAGAATTAGGACAAGTTAATGGCAAACAATACGCTTTGATCCGTGATGCATCTACTCAAATGATTGGTTATAACAAAGATATGTTTGATGCAGCTGGTGTACCATATCCAAAGGACGACTGGACTTGGGATGATTTCCTTGATGCAGCTCAAAAATTAACGAAAGTTGAAGGCGACAAAACCGTTCAATTTGGTATTGAAAACTTCTATTTAAGTATGTTATTAACATCAAATGGCGGCGGACTTGTTAGCCAAGATGGCAAAAAGGTCCTAATCGACTCTCCTGAAACCATTGAAGCCGTTACATTTGCCCGTGATTTAATTAACAAATATCATGTACAGCCAACAAGTGCACAATCACAAGGTATGACCAACCTATTTATGACGGGTAAAGCGGCAATGAAGGTAACAGGTCCATGGGATTGGGCTGAATATGCTAAAAATGTTGATTTCAACTGGGATATTGTACCGGTTCCAGCTGGTAAGGCAGGAAACATTGCCCCTGCTGCGTATCTTCCAATTGCTATTGGTAAGAATACCGAACATCCAGAAGAAGCTTTTAAATTGTTAGAATTTTTAACAACTGGTAAAGGTCAAGATATTCAGGCTAAGATTATCTCAGCTGTTCCAACTGTAAAACGTAATGCTGACCAAATTACAAGCATGGCTAATGCTCCTGAAAATGCTGACTCATTAGCAACTATTTTAGAAGAAGGAAAAACCGTTATGCCTGCACCATACATTCCTTCCTACTCTGAGATTGATACAAAGTTTGTTCCGGTAACGGATAATATTAATTTAAATAATTTGAATGTTGAAAAAGAATTGAAGAAATTCGCTGATCAAGTCCGTAAGGAATACAATTTGGAATAATACTTAAAAAGAGGGTACTTGTTTATGTCTAAAACGAGTACCCTTTTCCCTAGAAGGTGATGATGATGAAAAAAGGCGTTGTAAGTATCGTTGAAGCCAAATTTTTTGGACTTATTGACTTAATCTATCAATTGTTTAAATCGAGTGTCTTTTTTTGGATTACGTTAGTGAAAGGCTTTATTTTTTTAGGACTAACAACATCTTTTTGTACACTGCTTGAAGTCATCGAGGAAACTTTATCGGGAAATGGGACGCCAACTAAACAGTTGTTTAAAGAAATTATCCCCAAATATAAGGGCACTAAAAAATTATCGTTTATAACGTTTTGTCTAATCATCTACTTAAGTGCGTTCATACTTTTGCCGTTTCCTGCTTCTCTTAGCAGCAGCACTGCCTCAATGATCAAGTTTGCGATAATCTATCTTTTTATATTGACATTGGTGTTATTCACCTATATTTCGTGGATCTTAGTGAAAATGGATTTAAGTATGAAGCAAACGATTATGTATGGTTTTTATTTAATGATGAAAAGGTTCATCAGAACGATTACCTTAATTTTAATGATGGTTGCTATCTTTTATCTAGCGCATATGAATTTTATCTTCTTAATTTTCCTAGCGCCTGCATTCTATGCTTTTGGCGTAAGACTCATACTACATAATATTGAAGGATGACAACAGCCTATATTAAATGGAGGAATAAAAGTGAAAAACGCATTTAGGATCTGGAAATGGGTGGGTTCTTGGAGCGTCAGCCCTGTTGACTTTACTTCAGCACCGCTTCACTTTAACAAACAAACCCTTCGGGCAAAAATTAAACTCTCAATAGGTGGAAAAAAAATAAGGTTAAAACTTTCAAATCGATTTGGCCATCAATCAATATATCTATCAGGTGTAACTGTTGCACTGGCTGACAAGGATAGTGGTATTGCTGAGGGCACAAACCGTCCTGTTACCTTTAATGGTGAGTCTTCCATAACGATAAATCCCGGGCAGGAAGTTGTTATTAGTGATGAAATAGAGTTAGAAACAACCGATTTAGACTGCGTGTCTATTAGTCTTGTATTTCCGGAAAAAACGCGGGTTACTACAGCCTATTTTGGGAGCAGTGAATGTTATACATCCATTCAGGGAGATTACTCTAATACTGCTTCCTTCCCGTTTGATAAGGAAAGAATCAAGACAGGTATGGAGGCGGCTTTACCATTGTTAACAGGCATTGATGTGTTAACGGGGGAGGAATATTCGTCTGTCGTAACTTTCGGTGACTCGATTACGGCGATGGATTGGCCTGATTACTTTGCAGAGAGATTAAAAAAGGAGTCAATGAAACTTGGTGTTTTACGTCAAGGAATTGGTGGAAATAAGGTTTTAAATGACAGTCCTGAAACCCACCGCTACGGAATTGCCGGGATTGATCGATTTGAGACAGATGTGGTTCAGCAAACGGGGGTTAAATATGTCATTGTTTTACAAGGTGTGAATGACATTATTCATTCCTGCGGCCCAAATCCGATTTCAATACCGGTCTGTGCCGAAGAAATTATTGCCGGCTTGAAGAAATATATTCAATTGGCGCATGAAAAAAATATAAAAATATTTGGTGCTACCATTATGCCGTTTGGCGGTTACAACGGGATTACTACTCAAGAGGAAAAGAAAAGGCAACAAGTGAATAATTGGATTCGAACGTCTGGTGAATTTGATGCTGTTATTGATTTCGATAAGGTGACACAAAATCCGGATAATCCAAATGAACTTTTACCGGTGTATGATTCAGGTGATCATTTGCATCCCAGCAAAAATGGTGCAAAAGCGATGGCAGATTCCATAGATGTAAGCTTTTTTAAGTATTTTAGGTAGTTAGTATGAACAACTAAAATTCGTTTAAACACAGGAGGCAATGATGGATCACTTTATAACCCGTCACGGGGATAAGTTGTTTAATGGTCAAGAGGAATTCCGGTTTGTTTCAATTAATATACCAAACTTACATATTAATGAAGACCCATTACCAAATTGGCATCGGATTGATCCGTGGGAAGTAGAAGATGCCTTTAAAACCATCAATTTAATGGGCGGCCAGGTTACTAGGATGTACACTTTTTCTGTTAAAGGGGGAATACGCCCAGGTGAAAATGGAAAAGCACATATCTATGGTCCAGGACAGTTCGATGAAGAATTGTTCCAGGATTTAGATAAGGTGATTGAGCTGGCAAACAAACACAATGTTAGATTGATTATTCCATTTATTGACTTTTGGGATTGGTTTGGAGGGGTCAAGCACTTTGCAGCGTTAAGGGGAAAATCATTTTCTGCATTTTGGACCGACCGGGAAATTATAGAGGATTTCAAAACACTGATCAACTATGTTATCAATCGCACAAATTCGTATACAGGCGTTCCATACAAGGAAGAGAAAGCGATTATGGCCTGGGAAACTGGAAATGAACTTGATGATTGTCCGGATGCATGGACGGAAGAAATAGCTGCGTATATAAGAACTCTTGATCAAAACCACTTAATTATTGATGGTAAATACGGGTTATCAGATTCATCATTAGAAAATCCAAATATTGATATTGTTTCAAACCATTATTATGTGGATCGAGGGCACGACATCATCGGCCGTGTTAAGGCTGATATCAAACATTCAAAAGGTAAAAAGCCTTTCATCATTGGAGAATTTAATCATAAAGATCCTAACATCGTAGAGAAGGTGATGAAAACAGCTGTTGAAGAAGGAGTAACAGGTGCTCTCTTATGGAGTCTTCGATATCATAGTAAAGGTGGAGGATTTTATTATCACGGTGAACCAAATGAACCTAATAATCCCTGCTTTAATTGGCCTGGATTTCCTTCAAGGGACGCAACGGGTGAAATAGAAAAACTTCACTGTTTAAGAGAATCCGCCTACCAAATCAGAAAGTGTTCAATTCCAGAATTAGAGCCTCCAGAGGCACCTATACTTTTACCGATTTTAACTCCGGAGGCTATTAAATGGCGTGGGTCAGCTGGTGCCGAAAAATATATTTTAGAACGTGCTGAACATCACGATGGTCCTTGGATGGTTATTTCCGACAATATATTAGAAGACTCCGTCCCATTTGTACCATATCAAGATGTTCCTTCATCTGAGGGCAGCTATTTTTATAGAATAATGGCTTGTAATCCTGGGGGTATATCTGCCCCATCCAACGTTGAATCAGTGGAATACAAAACAGCAATCGAAATTAAGTGATTGCTGATTTAAAGTAGTTGCTTTATAAAACACACATAATATGACGGAAGCCGAAATATTATATTGTGTTCAAAGTGCTTAGGAAGGAGGCGGCAGATTATGCATAGCTTGCGTTGGGCTTGGGGGTATATACGTAAATACCAAACTCGATTAGTAATAGGCCTTTTGCTGGCATTAGTGGTGGCGGGATTAAATATGCTGAATCCTTATATAGCTGGACAGATTGTCGACAAGGTTATGTATGGACAGCAAGAAAACCTTTTATGGAAGCTGTTGGTACTGATGATCGTCGTAACCTTTATCAGAACAGTTGTCCGTTACGGATATCAAATGATGTTCGAAAAGCTATCGCAAAATGTTATTTTTACGATCAGAAAGCATCTTTATGATCGTCTTCATCAATTGGATTTTAGTTTTTACGACCAAACCAAAACAGGGGACATTATGGCTCGGATGACAGGTGATCTCGAAGCCGTCCGCCATTTTACAGCTTGGTCGATTTATATGATTTTTGAGCATGCCATGGTTTTAATTTTTGCCATCGGATTTATGTTCTATATTAATCCGGTTTTGGCTTTGGCGATGTTGATGGTTACACCAATTATCGGCTTTTTTGCCTTTCGGTTAACGTATGATGTCCGCCCGACTTTTACAGAGATTCGAAATCAATTTGCCAGATTAAATTCTGTTGTACAGGAAAATATCAGCGGAAACCGGGTAGTCAAAGCTTTTTCAAAGGAAGATTATGAGATTGAAAAGTTTACAGTAGAAAATGAAGGCTTTAAGGCACGGAATCTTCAATCTGCTAAAGTTTGGGAAAAATATTTACCCATTCTCGATTCACTGGCAGGAGTATTAACGGTTGTCATGATTTTGGTCGGCGGGATTATGGTCATTCGCGGCTCTTTATCATTTGGAGAGTTAGTAACGTTTAATTCTTTAATTTGGGCTTTAAATAACCCTATGCGGATGGCTGGTTGGCTGATTAATGATGTCCAACGATTTATTGCGTCCGCAGAAAAGGTTGAGGATTTGCTGAATACTAAACCAAAAATCACGAATAACGTGGAAGTGATTAACATGAAAGATTTCAAAGGTGTAGTAGAATTCGATCGTGTTCACTTTAGTTATGGTGAGGGGCCTGTACTAAACGATATTAGTTTTAAAGTGAAACCGGGGCAGACGATTGCCATCATTGGACCAACAGGTGCTGGAAAATCGACATTAGTAAATTTACTTAGCCGGTTTTATGATGCAGCGAATGGTGAAGTAAAAGTAGATGGAACCAATGTTAAGGAATGGGATCTTCATACATTACGCGAAGGTATGGCAATGGTCATGCAGGATATTTTTCTGTTTTCCGATACCATTGAAGGAAATATTGCCTATGGAAATCCTAATGCAACGCTTGAATCGGTTCAATCTGCTGCGAAAATGGCTGAAGCACATGAGTTTATAAATGAGCTGCCTGAAGGTTATGACACCATTGTCGGCGAACGGGGGGTTGGTCTTTCAGGAGGACAGCGGCAGCGGATCGCCTTAGCACGTGCGATATTAAAAGACCCGTCTATTTTAATTTTAGATGATACAACCTCCAGTGTTGATATGGAAACAGAGCTGAAGATTCAAAATACATTAAAAAGGTTCATGAAAAATAAAACTTGCTTTATTATTGCTCACCGGATTTCTTCCGTTAAAGAGGCAGATTTAATTATCGTAATGGAAAACGGCAGAATCATTGAAAGAGGAAATCATGAAGAACTGCTTAAGAAAAAAGCTTATTACTATAATGTTTATAAGAATCAATATGGAAACTTTGATCATCAGCTCCATGGTCAGGAAGTGATATAGATGGCTCGCAATAAATTTGATGTAGATGAAGAGCTGGAAACCCCGTTTAGTTTTTCGCATTTAAAGAGGCTATTCAGTTATTTAAGGCCTTACAAAGGAAAAATCATTTTAACCGTTCTCATCATGTTAATTGCCAGTGGTGCAAACTTAATTGGACCCTACTTAATTAAACAGGCTATTGATAAAGAAATTCCAAGTAAAGATATAACAGGGCTATGGATTCTATCAGGGATTTATTTCTTAGCACTTATCATAACTGGAATATGTATGAGATATCGAATTAGAATGATGTCACAAATCGGCCAGAGTGTCATTAAGAAGATAAGGGAAGATTTATTTGTCCATTTACAGAAACTTTCCTTTTCCTTTTACGACAGCAGGCCACATGGCAAGATTTTAGTTCGCGTAGTCAATTATGTTAATTCTTTAAGTGACTTACTTTCTAACGGTCTGATTAATTTAATTACAGACATCTTTAGCTTAATCGTCATCCTGGGCTTTATGATCTCGATTGATGCAAAGCTTACGCTTCTTGCAATGGCCGGTTTCCCAGTTCTTGCTGGAGTCATCTTCTTGATTAAAAATGCCCAGCGTAAAGCCTGGCAGGATTTAAGCAATAAGCAGTCCAATATGAATGCCTATATTCATGAAAGCATCAATGGGATAAAAGTAACCCAGGCTTTTTCAAGAGAAGAAGAAAATAAAAAAATCTTTGAAGAAGTATCTGGAGGTTATCGCCGATCCTGGATGAAAGCCGTATATATTCAATTTTTATTATGGCCTTCGATTGAGAATATTTCGGTCCTAACGGTTTCTCTCATCTATGTTGTTGGTATCGCCTCGATTGGCCAAGGAGTTACCGTAGGAGCACTCGTTGCATTTGTCGGTTATATTTGGATGTTTTGGACACCTCTTGCCAATATCGGTAATTTTTATAATGCAATTATTAATGCTATGGCCTATTTAGAGCGGATATTTGAGATGATGGATGAAAAGCCGACGGTCATAGATAAAACAAAATCTAGTGTACTTAAACCGATTAAAGGAAAAGTAGAGTTTGACCAAGTTGTGTTTGGTTATGAAGAAGAAAGAATTCTCGATCATATCAACTTTAAAGTAAATCCGGGGGATACAATCGCTCTTGTAGGGGCAACAGGATCAGGGAAGACGACCATCGTCAGTTTAATCAGCCGATTTTATGATGTGAACAGCGGACAAATCAGAATAGATGATGTGGATATTAGCTCGGTAACATTAGCTTCCCTCAGGAAGCAAATGGGGGTCATGCTTCAAGATCCATTTATTTTTTCAGGAACGATTATGGATAATATCCGTTATGGAAAGTTGGATGCAACAGATGAAGAAGTGATAAGGGCGTCAAAAGCAGTGCAGGCCCATGAATTTATTATGGGTTTGAAGGATGGATATCAAACAGAAGTAAATGAACGAGGTACGAGGCTCTCAACGGGACAAAGGCAGTTAATATCCTTTGCAAGGGCACTGCTGGCAGATCCTAAAATTCTTATACTAGATGAAGCAACTTCATCGATTGATACCGAAACGGAGCTTGCTCTGCAAAAAGGATTGGAAACATTGTTAGCTGGCAGAACATCGTTTATTATTGCACACAGACTCTCGACGATTCAAAATGCCACACGGATATTATTTATCGATAAAGGGAGAATCCTCGAAGAAGGGTCACATGAGGAGTTACTAAATAAAAAAGGACTATACTGGAGGCTGCATAACTCCCAGCATGCATCCTTTGAGGCTGGGTAATTTTTTTTTGAAGTGTAATCATGTCTATTCTTTTTATTGTAAATATATATGCAACTTAAATGAGGGTATAAAGGGAAATTCCCTGCACTATATACTGTAATGCTTCCAATACACACTGAAGTTTATTTAAATCAGAGAGGGGAAAAAGTGATGGAGAAAAAGAATCTTAATGTCATTCCGGAAGGATTTTTTTGGGGAGGTGCTGTTACCTCATTCCAAACAGAAGGTGCTTGGAATGAAGATGGAAAAGGACCTTCGATTGTAGATTCGAGACCTGTTAAAGAAGGGCAGTCAGACTGGAAAACAGCGGTTGATTTTTACCACCGTTATAAAGAAGATATCGCTTTATTTAAAGAGATGGGCTTTAATGCATACCGTACTAGTATTTCATGGTCAAGGATTTTTCCTGATGGGGAAGGGGAAGTAAATGAAAAAGGTCTGCAATTTTATGATGATTTATTTGATGAAATGATTGCAAATGGCATTCAGCCGGTTATAACCCTTTATCATTTCGATTTACCGCTTGCTTTAGCTGAAAAATATAATGGTTTTGCTTCCAGAAAAGTCGTCGACTTATTTGAGCGTTATGCAAGAACTGTCTTTAAGCGGTTTGGCAAAAAAGTAAAATACTGGTTGACTTTTAATGAGCAGAACTTAGTCTTAACTAGCCCGCAATTCTGGGGTGTCAGCTTAGAAGGAGCTGAAAATGAAGAAGCATTACGATACCAGGTAACACATAATGCGTTCGTTGCCCATGCCAAAGCTGTTAAAGCCCTGCATGAACTTGTGCCAGGCGGACAAATGGCGGGAATGGTTACGTATCAAGTAACTTATCCAAATACATGTAAGCCGGAAGATACCATTGCTCATATAAAAGCAAAAGAACTTTTAGTAGATTTCTATTTTGATGTATTTGCAAATGGTGAATATCCAACTTATATAACAAAAGACCTCGAAAGAAAAGGGATTATGCCTGTGTTTGAAGAAGGCGATGCAAAAATCTTGAAAGAAAATACAGTGGATTATTTAAGTATCAGCTATTACCAAAGCCAGACAGTAAGTGCCGAAAAAGCAGATGGTAAGTGGCTGATTACCGGTTTAACACCTAACCCTAATTTAAAAACAAATGAGTGGGGCTGGGCAATCGATCCAATCGGTCTTAGGGTTTGCTTAAAGGATATGTATGCCCGTTATCGTTTACCAATTTTTATTACTGAAAACGGTATTGGTGTCCGCGAAGAATTAAACGAAAACAACACGGTTGAAGATGATTACCGTATCGAATATTTAAGTGAACATATCAAACAAATGAAAATTGCCATGGAAGAGGGAGTAGATGTCATTGGTTACCTTACGTGGGGTTCAACAGATCTAATCAGCTCTGGCGGTTCATTTGAAAAGCGTTACGGCTTTGTATTTGTTAACCGCGGTGAAACCGATTTAAGAGATTTAAAACGTTATAAGAAAAAGAGCTTCGATTGGTACAAAAATGTTATTGAAGCAAATGGTGAAAGGTTAGAATATACAGAGAGTGTTTCGGTGAAATAAATACTGTATAAAAGAGGGTATCCAAAATTTTGGATACCCTGTTAATATATTTAAACCGCTTCTACTTCTAATAATCCTAGCAACTCTAAGCCTCGAAGAATACCATCTTCGTCAACATGTTTGGTAACATATTTTGCAACCTTTTTTACTTCTTCTTCAGCATTTCCCATAGCTACGCTATTTTTAACGAATGAAAGCATTTCGAGATCATTAAGACCATCCCCAAACGCATAAACTTGATCCATAGAGATATTTAAGTGATTAATTAATGCCTCAATTCCTCTTGCTTTGGAACCGCCAACAGGAAGCACATCTACTGAACATTCATGCCATCTGACAAAGTCAAACTTAGTGAAATTCTCCCGATAGGTCTCTATTTCTTCCTCAACACAGAAATGGAGACATTGATAGATTTCTTGCTCTTGATAAAAGGAAGGATCAAAAGTAGGGGTTTCTTCAATCTTAAGTGAACCAATTGCCGCGTCAATATAAGGGTGTGATTCGGTATTGGAATACATCTTTTCATGGTTTTCATAAACAATTGGATTCTTTTTGTTGACGGAAAATTGGGTTAAACTTTCCAGCTCTTCTTTGTCCAAAGGATTTTTATAGACTGGAGTGCCGTTATAGACAACATATGAACCATTAAAGCTTACATACGTATGAATCCCTAGTTCTTCTCGTAAGTCCTTAAACATAAATGGCGCTCGGCCGGTCGCAATTGCAATCTCATGACCTAATTCTTTTAATCTATTAACTGCCCATTTTGTGGATTCTGGTAGTTTTTTATCATGATTCAAAAGCGTGCCATCGATATCGAAAAAAATCATTTGTTTTTTCAAACTGTTATTCCACCTTTCTTTCTATTAAACTAAGAAATCTGTTTTTCTATGGTGATAGTTTGTGTAGATTTAACTGCTTCTGATGATGAATTGCTCTTTAAGAGCAGAAATACCCCTGCCATGATAATCACTATACTAATAATCCGAAGAGTATTAACAGGGCGGACTGGAGAGCCGAACAATCCGAACTGATCGGCAATCGTTGACCCGATAATTTGACCTAAAACCACAAGTACAAACGCTGTACCTGCACCTACATTTGAGATCGAAAAACTAAGGATTGTAAAGATAACTAAACCAATTATAGCCGAAAACAGGTACCATTTAAAGCCGAGTTGAAGTGACAGGACGAATCCTAATTTTTGAGGACGTACAATCATGATAATAAGTGCAGGTATTGCCTGAACTAGTGACAGCCACAGAAACATGGCAGGCGAACCAATCGCTTTACCGCCTAAACTATTGATAAGCCCGTGAATACTGATTAATAGACCCGATAGAAAAGAAAATAGCAATGATAGGATGAACATATAAAGTCCCTGCCTTAGTGATTATTTCATAAAAATCCCCCACATGCATTCATTTCCTATGTGGGGGATTATTATTGAATCTGATTAATTTGCCAAACCTTCTTTTTTCAATACTTCTTCAAGCTTTTGAACGGCTGCATCCCCATCTTCACCTTCAGCGATAACGGTAATTTCAGCTCCACTCGGAATCCCCAAAGACATAACACCCATAATGGATTTTAGATTCACCTGTTTTTCTTTGTATTGAAGTTTAATTTCTGATTGAAATTGGGACGCTGTGCTGACAAGAACAGTCGCAGGACGAGCATGTATCCCCGCAGAATCAATTACAGTAAACGTTTTTTCAGCCATATTCATTTCCTCCTTAAAATTCTTACTTATACATTTTGCCACCATAAACCTTATTCTATGTTAAAAGCGGTTACATTTACACATAGGAAATTTCCTTTGCTATAACGGAAATCGAAATATAATCCTTTTATTTTGAATTCAAGAGTATTTTTAGTAATATTTATATGAATGCTATTGTTTATACTTTTACTAGAGTTAAAAGCATATAAATAACATAAATTAAACAAGGGGTATGATTATGGCCAAAAACAAAAAAAATGTCAAAAAAAAGGAAACCAATTCATCATCTAAATTTATGTTTTGGGTCATTGGATTAATTGCCGTAGGGATCATTGGCTTAATCTTTTTAAACAATAACGCTAAATCGGATGATGTGGAAGCTGAAAAAATCGATTATTCTAACCAACCCTTCCTAGGGGAAGAGAATGCGCCAGTTTCCATCGTAGAGTTTGGTGATTATAAATGCCCGAATTGTAAAAATTTCGCGGACACAACGGTGCCAATTATAATGAAGGAATTTGTTGAGACCGGTAAAGCAAAATTTTATTATTTTCATTATCCTTTTATTAATGTTGACTCTGAACGCACAGCTAAATTTTCGGAAGCAGTCTATCATGAGTTAGGAAATGATAAGTTTTGGGAGTTTCATGAATTAATTTTTGATAAGCAGCCTGAAGATACAAGGTATGAAACAGTCGATGTTTTTACAGATGACTTTTTAACTGAAACACTTAAAGAAATAGCAAGCGATGAAGAAGTTAAAAAAGTTGTGGAATACTTTGACACAAACGATGCAGAGGATGCCTGGAAAAAGGATAATAGCACTGCAGAAAAACTTGGAGTAAACGGAACACCTACGATTTTTGTAAATGGACAGCGATTTGACGGACAAACCTTGGATGACTTAAATAAAATGGTTGAGGATGCAGCGGCGGAGGCAAAGGATGAATAAACCTTTATTGCTGGCGTGGGTCGCAGCTTTAATTGCAACGATTGGAAGTTTGTACTTTAGTGAAGTCCTTCATTATATCCCTTGCACACTCTGCTGGTACCAACGGATCTTTATGTATCCATTGGCGATAATCTTGGGAATTGGTTTTTACAAAAACGATAGAGGGGTAACAAAATATGCGTTACCTTTATCTGTGATCGGGATGTTGATATCCGGTTACCATACCGCACTTCAAAAGATACCATACTTGCAGCAGTTCGAAATGTGTACTTCGGGAGTTCCATGTTCAAAAGACTATATTAATTGGCTTGGTTTTATTACGATTCCGATTTTAGCCTTGATTGCTTTTACAATCATTACGGTCTGCCTAGTTATCATGACCCGCAGTCAAAATAAAGAAGAGACTACACGTTAGTCTCTTCTTTATTTTGAGTTAAAAACTTTTATACAGTTTTACCAAGGAAGGCTTTCAGCATCCATACATGTTTTTCTAAGTCAGAGTGGATGGCAAGCAGCATATCACCTGTTGTTTCATCATCATGTTCTCCTGCTAAACTCATACCTTCTTTTAATTCTCCAATGATAATCGAGAAATCATTCACAACGCTTTGTACCATTTCAGAAGCAGTTTCAGAACTATTTGCTTCTCTGACTGATGAAATTTCTAGACATTCCTTCATGGTTGCAACCGGCTCCCCGCCAATGGCCAATAACCTCTCTGCTAATTCATCTACATGAACTGCAGCCTCATTATAGAATTCCTCAAACTTCGCGTGCAAGGTGAAAAATTGATCGCCCTTCACATACCAGTGGTAGTTATGTAACTTCATATACAATACTGACCAATTTGCAATTTGCTTGTTAAGTACACTGACTAACTGATTATCCATGTAAATACCTCCATTATTTATTACCTCTCTATATATTATTACCAAAGATTAGAGCGGAATCGTGAACAAAAGGGAGGAAAATGTTGTCAATTTTGTGAAATAGGATTATTCAAAGTTTTAATATCCACTAAACATTGTTACAGGCCTGAAACCTTTTGTAAAAGAAGAGCGTAGTTTTTCCTTTTAAGGATAATACTAGAAGTTTTTATTAAGTGGATAAATTTAACATAAGAGATTTTATTAGTTTAATAGCAAGGGTTAAAAGTAGTATTTGTAATCTACCATATTTTGGGCCATGAACAGAAATATTACATTTGATAGCCTAGTAGTAGAGACAACAGAACAACTACTAGGAGGAATTCGTACATGAAGAAATTAAAAAAACTAGTAATTGCTACTGCTATGATGTTATCAGTATCGGCATTTACATTTAATACAAAATCTGAAGCTGCGGTCGCAGGTACGACACACAAAGTACAATATGGACAAACCTATTGGAAAATTGCAACTGGGTTTGGTGTTCCTTTAAATAGCTTAATGGCAGTAAACAATAGTAAATATCTTTATGCTGGGGACAATATTGTAATCCCGTATGCTCTATTTACACCAGCAGAAAAAGATCTTATGGCACGTCTTGTTCATGCAGAAGCAATTGGAGAACCATATAGTGGAAAGGTTGCAGTAGCGACTGTTATTTTAAATAGGGTGAAAAGCCCTGACTTCCCGAACACAGTTCGTGAAGTAATCTATCAAATTTCAAATGGACATTACGCATTCACACCAGTCCAAAACGGTCAGATTAATCAACCGGCAGATGCAGCTTCTAAAAGAGCAGTTAATGAAGCCATTGCTTTAATGGGTAAAGGAAATGGTTCTCTATTTTTCTATAATCCTAAAACTTCTACAAGTTCTTGGATCTTCTCACGTCCAGTAACCGTTCGAATTGGAAATCATGTTTTCGCAAAATAATAAGATAGTAAAGCGGCACCAATCGTTGAGATTGGTGCTTTTGTTATTAAATTCCCTTTTTTTTCATTCTTATTCTACTTTTGGGGATTATTTAATTTTAATGCCACTAAACTAGCAAAATCATGAATAATTGTGGCTGCAAGTAAGGAAGTAATTTGGGTTGGATCATAAGGCGGCAAAACCTCGACTAAGTCGAAGCCGATAAAATTGAAATCAGTTAAAGAACGGATCATTTGAAGGGTTTCAAAACTGTTTAATCCGCCAACCTCTAGTGTTCCAGTCCCTGGAGCACAGGAAGGATCTACAAAATCGATGTCAAAGGTTAAAAAACATGGTGTTCGGCCAATCTTTTCTTTCATCTCTCTAACAACGTCTTCGAATCCCCGTTCTTTTAATTGAGGGGTTGTGATGACTTGATATCCAAGCTCGCTGCTCGAATCAATATCTCCCGGATGATTCAATGTTCCACGGATACCAACCTGAAAAACCTTCTCAGGAATAAGTAAATTTTCTTCATAGGCACGGATAAAAGGTGACCCATGCCAATATTTCTCTTCATAATACGTATCCCATGTATCAGTATGGGAATCAAAATGGATTAATGCTACAGGACCGTGGACTTTAGCAGCAGCCCGGAGATTGGCAAGTGTTACGGAATGGTCACCGCCAAGTCCAATTGGGATGATGCCCTTTTCCATTAATTCAATTACCGCTTTCTCAATAACTTGGTAGCTTCGATGGATGTTATGGGGAATGACGGACACATCCCCTATATCAATCGCATTGGTTTCATCAAAAGGATAGACCCTATGAATAGGATGATATGGAAATAAAGTCATGGATGCTTGACGAATTGCTTGAGGGGCAAAGCGTGCCCCAACTCGGAATGAAGCTGCAGTATCAAACGGCATTCCTACAATGGCTAATTTCGCATTCTCTCTGCTTGAAGGTAATCTCATAAATGTCCCGGTTGTGCAGAACTCAGGTTTTACATCTGGTGATAATGGATATTGCATCTATTCTTCCCCCATTTCTTTTTTTCATTAGATTATGTTGCAATTTTTGTGCCAAAACGGTTGTACTGTTGTTTTTATTACTTTTTAGAAAAGAGAGTATTTAAGATGGCATAATATATGCGCCGCTGAATAATTCCCAATATTCAGAGTTGACACTCAGTTGCTTTGCATTTACTCTCATAGAAAGAAATAGAGGAACTTGTTTATAAAAAAAACTTGGCATAAATATTGCAAGATAAAATAGTGAATTTTCAAAAAAAGAAAGAAGGGGGAAATAAAAAATTATAAGAGGACAAAGGAGTTACCTAATGATGAAAGCGTTTTAATAATAAGGGAGGTATGATATGTGGAAAATGGCGTAAAGCTGAAAAGATCGTTAAAGCTTTGGCAGGTTGTTATTATGGGGCTAGCGTATATGACTCCGATGGTGGTATTCGATACATTTGGAATAGTTTCTGGTGAAACGGAAGGACATGTACCAACAGCCTATATTATTGCTTTGGTTGGTATGCTCTTTACTGCAGTAAGCTATGGGAAACTAGTTCGGGTATTCCCGCAGGCAGGATCAGCCTATACGTATACGCAAAAAGCGATGAACAGGCATCTTGGATTTCTAGTTGGCTGGTCATCGTTACTTGATTATTTATTTTTGCCGATGGTCAATGCACTGCTAACAAAACTCTACTTAAATGCTCTTTTTCCAGAGGTTCCGGATTTTATCTGGGTGTTAGTGTTTGTAGGAATTGTTACCTTCCTAAATTTACGAAGCGTCAATGTCCTGGCAAATTTCAATACATTTTTTGTTTTAGTACAAATTTTAATTATGGTTGTTTTCATTATCCTCGTGATTAAAGGACTAAATGCAGGTGAAGGAACTGGAACAGTTTTTAGCCTGGAGCCGTTTTTTGTTGAAGGGATGAATCTTCCAATCTTAATTACAGGAGCCACAATCCTCTGTTTTTCATTCCTTGGTTTTGATGCCGTTACGACCTTATCGGAAGAAACGCCAAATCCGGAAAAAATAATCCCTAAAGCAATTATTCTTACTGCTTTATGGGGCGGAGTCATTTTTATTACAACCTCATTTTTCATCCAATCCTTTTTTCCGGATAATTCGAGGTTCAATGATCCGGAGGCGGCTTTACCTGAAATTGCCCTTTATGTTGGCGGAAAGCTGTTTCAATCCATTTTCTTATGTACAACCTTTGTAAATACACTTGCATCTGGACTTGCTTCTCACGCCAGTGTATCGCGGCTCCTGTATGTTATGGGCCGTGACAAAGTATTTCCGGAAAAATGGTTCGCATATATCCATCCGAAATGGAGAACGCCTGCGATTAATGTTTTAATCGTTGGAGTCATCTCATTATCCGCTTGGTTCTTTGATTTAGTTACGGCTGCATCCTTAATCAATTTTGGTGCCTTAATGGCATTTACCTTTGTCAATCTTTCAGTTATTAGTCATTTTGCTTTCCGTAAAAAAATGCATCGTACTCCTAAAGGTTTTTTTGACTACGTCATTATGCCGCTCTTGGGGGCCGGATCTGTTGCAATCCTGTGGATCAACCTTGAGATGAGCTCCTTGGTTATGGGAGCGGGCTGGTTTATAATCGGCCTTATCTATCTTGCATATTTAACAAAGGCATTCCGTATTGCACCGCCTCAATATAAAGCGGAGGAAGCAGAAGTATAAATAAATCAGTAATAGAACGCATTCCACTTCCAATGGAATGTGTTTTTTTGTTCTACAAAGAATATGCAAAATTGAATAATACAGTCATTTTTTCATAGTTATATGAGTTATTTTGCTTAAAAACACTTTAGAAATCAGTTGGCACAAAACTTGCTAATTAATTTTATAACAATAAAAAATGAGGTGTTATGATGGCTGTCGAATCTTTAAATTTAAAAAGGAATGAGGTATTAACTGAAAAGGATAACTCTCTAATAGAGTTTCAAGAAACGCTTAAAGAAGCGGTTAATATCCTGAACTACCCGCCACAGGTGTTTGAATTTTTAAAGAAGCCAATGAGATTTTTAGAAGTAAGTATTCCAGTTCGAATGGATAATGGGCATACAGAGATCTTCCAGGGATACCGGGCCCAGCATAATGATGCAGCTGGACCAACGAAGGGCGGAATCCGCTTCCATCCTGATGTTACCCCAGAAGAAGTAAAAGCGCTGGCAGGATGGATGAGTTTAAAGTGTGGCATTACCGACCTTCCATATGGAGGAGCAAAAGGCGGGATTGTCTGTGATCCGCGCAAAATGAGTTTAGATGAATTAGAGCGATTAAGCAGGGGCTATGTAAGAGCTGTCAGCCAAATTGTCGGCCCAACGAAAGACATTCCAGCACCTGATATGTATACGAACTCACAGATTATGGCCTGGATGCTCGATGAGTATGATCACATCCGTGAATTTGACTCTCCAGGTTTTATTACAGGGAAGCCCATTGCTTTAGGAGGCTCTAAGGGCAGAGAAACAGCTACTTCGAAAGGGGTTTTATATACGCTGCAAATGGTATGTGAATTAAAGGAAATTCCATTAACTAATCTGCGAGTGATTATTCAAGGCTTTGGAAATGTCGGCAGTTTCCTTGCACAGTATTTACATGATATGGGGGCGAAGGTCATTGGAATTGGGGACTTACTTGGCGGTATCTATGACGAAAATGGCTTGGATATCCCGTACCTGCTTGAAAACAGGGACTCTTTTGGGATCGTATCCAACCGATTTAGTAACTCCATTACAAACCAGGAACTGCTTGAAAAAGAATGTGATGTCCTAATTCCAGCTGCTATATCAGGAGTTATCAACAAACAAAATGCCAGCCGGCTTCATTGCAATATTGTAATTGAAGCGGCCAATGGCCCTACAACAAAGGACGCTCTTAAAATTTTGGATGAGCGTCAGATTCTTGTTGTACCAGATATTCTTGCAAATTCCGGCGGCGTGATTGTTTCTTATTTTGAGTGGTGCCAGAACAATCAAGGTTATTACTGGAAAGAGGAGACGGTCGATGCACGGTTAAAGGAAAAAATAACTGACAGCTTCAAAAATGTGTATAACATTTCTACTAGATATGGAGTGAATATGAAAATAGCTGCTTATATAGAAGGAATAAAGAAATTAGCAGAAACTTCGAGACTTCGCGGATGGCTAAAATATTAAACAAATAGGGAGGATCTAAGAATGAAGTTAGAAATATTGTCTGAACAAAAAGAACGCCAGTTACTGCATTATTTTTGTCTGATTTCAAATAATCATCGCTACGATTTGACGATTGGCTACTCTGATCATTTTTATGGAAAAGCAATGGTCACCTCAATGCAGACTGGGAAAATGGTTTTACTCTGTCAAGAGGATACTTTTCATATACACCATTGGGTGGAGAAACTAGGAATAGAAGAGGAAGATGTATCTCAATTTCAAGAGTTCTTTAATCTAGTCTTACAATCAGGACACTTTCAGGAACAATACTAAAAAGGGGTGAAAAACAATGTATTTTGGAGTTGTACTTAGCCCGTGCTATGGGACGGTTGAAAGAGTTTCTATCAAAAATGAAACAAGAATTTATGAGTGGGAACCATTATTTCAAATAAAAACAGAAGAAGGCAAGATGGAAATGATACAAACAGGTTTAAGCGGCGAAGTCGAATCACTTGAAGTCCAGGAAGGAGATTACGTCATTCCCGGCATGGTCCTTGCTTTTATAAGAGAAGATTTATTCGTAACTGGAAGTGATTAAAACTAAAAGCGGAAGCGCCTTGTTCAGGGGCGATAGGCATAAGACGAGCCGACGAGAAGGTTGCTCTTTAACCTTCTTGACGGATTGGCTTATGCCCCCGAGCCCCTAGGCGCTGGAGCTAGAAAGTAATAAAAGTCAAAGTTTGGATACTTTTTATTGGTCAAAAAAGAAGATGGAATCCCTCATCTTCTTTTTTTCTATTTAAAAGATTCTGAATTACATGGTAGTATTAAGTTGACAAGAATGAAGGGGGAAAAAAGATGCTCACCGTCGCAAAAGAAAAAATAAAGCCGATTATTTCAGTCACGGTCGATGATGAAGACCATATTCGATCAACGCTAAAAAATTTTAAAGAACCCTTTATATTCTTAGAAAAAGAGGATAAATTAGTTGCTTATGCAGCTTTAAATAATCAATTGATTGAAAAACTGGAGAAACAGCACTTTTCACCGGCGTTCTTGCTTGAACAATCCAAGTCTCTAGAAAGCATCTGCCACCTCGGTCAGAAGATCTCCCTACCTGTATTATTCCAAATTATTGGCGAGCCGTTTGCCATCATCAGGGGGGAGGATGGTACTCCAACTGGTTACATACGAAGAGAGGACGTTCTGGCAGAGCTTTTTAAACAGGAAAATAAAAGCGTTGATTTACTAAAAATTCTGCTAACCTCTATTCCAATGGGAATCTTTGTCTTAGATAAAGAAAAACAAATTATCAATTGTAATGATGCAGGCTTGAAAATGATTAAATCCACTACTGAAAAAGTGCTAAATGTACCAGGAGGAAATATCTTCAGCCAACAGCATATTAATAATGTGTTTGCAACAGGAAAGACTATTTTGAATCATCTTGAGATTACGAATGAGATGGGCGTGCTTGTCGATTATTGTCCGATATTAAACTATGATGATGAAGTCGATGGAATCATAATTGTAGTTCAGGATCTGCCGATGGTTGAAGACATGGCGCTGGAAATTGAATATATCAAGGATTTAAATCGGGACTTAAATGCCATATTGTCGAGTATTTATGATGAAATTCTTGTCGTCAATGCGAAAGGGGAATTAATCAGATACAGTGATAACATTATACAGGATTTCTGGAACGTCGATTTAAAAGAGCTGATCGGAAAAAATATTCTCGAGCTTGAGGACCAAGGGCTATTTACACCTTCGGTAACAAGATTAGTATTAGAAAAAGGAAAAAAAGTTTCTATTGTTCAAGAAACAAGAGCCGGCAGAAAAATCCTTGCCGTTGGAAATCCAGTCTTTAATGAAAAAAATGAGCTGGACCGGATTATCATTGCATCAAGGGATATTACCGAAACAACGCGCTTAAAAAGTGAACTTCAGGAAATACGAAAAATATCGGAACAATATAAAAAAGAATTGGATGACTTTAAAAGTAAAGATCGCTTTTTAAAAAAGCTCATCTATTGCAGTCCAAAAATGGAAAAGATTATCAACCAGGTCAAAAAGATTGCTGACTTTTCATCCACGGTTCTTTTGAACGGGGAATCCGGTGTTGGTAAAGAAGTCATTGCGCAGGCTATCCACCAATTAGGAAAGCGCTCCCAAAGGCCATTCCTTAAATTGAATTGCGGCGCCATTCCTGAAAATTTATTAGAAAGTGAATTGTTTGGATACGCCAAGGGAGCGTTTACGGGAGCTGATAAAAACGGAAAAGATGGTTACTTTAAGCAAGCGGATGGAGGGATCTTGTTTCTGGACGAAATCGGTGAAATGCCGATGCATCTTCAGGTAAAGTTGCTGCGCATTCTTCAGGAACAGGAAGTTATTCCGATAGGAAGTACAACGCCAATTAAAGTTAATGTACAAATTATCGCGGCCACTAATAAAAGGCTTGAAAAAATGGTTGAGGAAGGCACTTTTAGAGAAGATTTATATTATCGCTTAAATGTGATTCCAATACAAATTCCACCCTTAAGGGAACGTACTGAGGATATTTCATTACTAGCCTTTCATTTTCTTCAGCAGCTAAATGAAAAATACAACCGTAATTATCATTTAACTCCTGATGCGATTAATGTCCTTGAATTTTATTCATGGCCGGGTAATGTCCGTGAATTGCAGAATATTATTGAAAGATTAGTTGTTACGGCTGACCATGCTGCAATTGATGCTGAGTTTGTCAGTCAGTTCTTATCGCTTGGATATGATAATAAAAAAATGAAGCCTACCATTAACAGAGTCATTCCTTTACAGGAAGCTATTGATCATGTGGAAGAGCAGCTGATTGTTTTGGCGATGAACCAGTACAAAACGACAACAAAAGCAGCAAAGGCATTAGGAATCAGCCAATCCTCTGTTAGCAGGAAATATCAAAAAATACTAAATGAGAAAAATATTAAAACTGAAAACTTATCTATTTAATCAAAAGCTGTTTCAGAGACACTCTGAGGCAGCTTTTTTTGGTCTCTATGCATACGTGAATAGAGTTATCCAAAAATGAATAGCTCTAGATGGTTTTATTAGTTAACTCGTTTATAACATTCAACTTTTAGTTTGGCATGCTTCTTGCATTAATAGTTAGTAAGGAAGAACAAAGGAGGAATTGATAATGGTCGAGTTAAAAAACCGGATAGCAAAACTAAAGATGTTTATCAATGGAGAATGGAAGGATTCAGAAAATAAAGAAACACGTCCAGTCATTAATCCGGCAAATGGAGAAGTAATTTCGCACGCACCTGAAGGAACCATTGCAGATGCACGGGCTGCCATCTATGCGGCCCGAAAAGCTTTCGATGAAGGAGTCTGGTCAGGGTTACCCGCTCAGGAAAGAGCCTCTTATTTATTTAAAATTGCTGACAAAATTGATGAGTATGCCGATGAATTAACACACCTTGAAACGATGGACAACGGGAAAACATTAAGGGAGGCTGGTTTTGATGTGGGTGATGCTGCTGCCTGCTTCCGCTATTATGCAGGACTGATTACCAAGCCAGATGGTTATACCTATCATGTAGCAGACCCTGTGCAGGCAATGGTTGTTCGTGAACCAGTTGGTGTCTGCGGCCTGATTGTTCCTTGGAATTATCCATTATTAATGAGCGTTTGGAAGATTGCCCCTTCATTAGCAGCGGGAAATACCATTGTTTTTAAACCATCCGAGGTGACCCCAGTTACACCGAAAAAGCTCTTTGAAATCTTCGAAGAAGTTGGATTGCCAAAAGGGGTGGCCAATATGGTCATGGGTGCCGGACCAGTGGTCGGAAATGAAATTGCTTCCCACCCTGAAGTGGATATGGTTTCGTTTACCGGAGGTACGAAAACCGGCAAGCATATTATGAAAACAGCTGCCGATACAATGAAAAAGGTATCTTTAGAACTGGGCGGCAAATCGCCAAATATCATATTTGCCGATGCCGATTTTGAAACTGCTGTCGATTATGCTCTGTTTGGCATCTACGCTGGTGCAGGCCAGGTCTGCTCTGCCGGTTCTAGAATCTTAGTTGAAGAAACGATTTACGATCAATTTGTCGCCCGCTTTGCAGAAAGAGCGAAGCAAATAAAAGTAGGGCCCGGAAATGACCCTTCAACAGAGATGGGACCACTTGTCAGCAAAGAACATTTAGATAAAGTCCTTCGCTATATTGAGCTGGGAAAACAGGAAGGTGCAACGATTGCCTGCGGTGGAAATAGAATCGTAAGTGGTGGTTTAGATAAAGGCTACTTTGTCGAGCCGACCGTTTTCGTTGATGTGAAACAGGAAATGAGAATCGTGCAAGAAGAAATCTTCGGACCGGTTGTGGTGATACAGAAATTCAAGGATGAAAAGGAAGCAATTAAGCTCGCGAACGGTACCGTTTATGGACTGGCTGGCGGTGTTTTCACAAATGATGGAGCCAAAGGCTTACGGGTCATTAAAAAGTTAAGATCCGGAATTACCTGGGTGAACTCCTATCATCCTACTTATAATGAGGCTCCATGGGGCGGCTATAAGCAAAGTGGAATCGGCCGCAGTCTTGGTACATTTGGTCTTGAGGAATTTCAAGAAATTAAACAGATTAATATTAACCTACAAGTAGAGCCAATTGGCTGGTTTTCTAATTAAAAGCGGAAGCGCCCCTAGGCGCTGGAGCTGGATAATTATTAAAGTTAAAACTAAATTCTTATTCATATGAGGAGAGATAACATGAGTATCGATTTAACACGAGAGACGAAGACAGGGCAAAATCAACAAGTGACGGAATATATTAATAAAGTTTTAAGTTTAATAGAGAAGGAAGAAATTAATCAAGAAGAAGCGGTCTGGATTACAAAGGAAACGGTGGATGGTTTCCGTGAGCACGTGAACCCAGGATTTCTCGCTTACCGTAAAACGGTGACTAAGGATGGTCAATTTGCAGCGGTAGAGTGGTCAGACAATGGTGCCTGTTTTAAGGATGTCAACGGAAAAGAATATATTGATTGTCTTGGCGGCTTCGGAATTTATAATGTTGGCCACCGTAATCCAAAGGTTGTAAAAGCAGTAACGGATCAGTTGAAGCGCCAGGCCCTCCATAGCCAGGACCTGCTTGATCCACTTCGGGCGATGCTGGCGAAAATTTTAGCTGATATTACCCCAGGTGATTTGAAATATGCCTTTTTTACCAACAGCGGAACCGAAAGTGTCGAAGCAGCATTAAAACTTGCAAAAATGTACAGTGAGCGAACAACTTTTATTTCAACTACCCGTGCCTTCCATGGAAAAAGCCTTGGGTCGTTATCTGGAACAGCAAAAGGAATGTTCCGTAAACCATTCCTGCCGTTAATTCCAGGATTCCGCCATGTTCCATTTGGTGATATCGACATGATGAGAAAAACATTTGAGGTATGTTCAGCTGTTGGAGAAGAAGTGGCTGCAGTAATTTTAGAGCCTATACAAGGTGAAGGAGGAATCATCCTCCCGCCAGAAAACTATTTAAAACAGGTTCGCGAGCTTTGCGACCAATACGGTTCTCTGTTAATTTTTGATGAAGTGCAAACAGGTATGGGCCGGACTGGGAAAATGTTTGCGGCTGAATTATATGATGTCGTACCGGATATTATCTGTCTGGCAAAAGCGTTTGGCGGTGGGGTAATGCCAGCTGGAGCAATTGTAGCAAGGGAAGAAGTGTTCAAGAGCTGGTTCTCGAATCCGTTTATGCATACAACAACCTTTGGCGGGAATCCATTAGCCTGTGCTGCAGCCATTGCTACTATTGGTGTTTTAATTGAAGAAAATTTACCAGA
The DNA here is from genome assembly GCF_946151075.1 of Neobacillus sp. Marseille-Q6967. Lineage (GTDB taxonomy): Bacteria > Bacillota > Bacilli > Bacillales > Cytobacillaceae > Neobacillus. The sequence goes on from NZ_CAMGZB010000001.1 coordinate 2,306,859, forward strand.
AAGAGCTGCTGCAACCGGTGAATATTTCCTTAAAAAACTAAAAGAAGCAGCAAAACCTCATGAAGATAAAGTTCTTGAAATCCGCGGGCAAGGATTAATGATTGGTATTGAATTCCATAAGGATGAAATTGGCTATGAAGTATCCAAAGGGATGTTTGACCGCGGAATCCTTGTGGCGGGAACATTAATTAACTCAAAGACTATCCGGATTGAGCCGGCCTTAACAATTAGCTATGAAGAGGTCGACAAAGTCGTCAGCACCTTTAAAGAAGTCTTAAGTCTAGTAAAAGGATAAAAAGTTATTTTTTAAAAGGGGGGAGCACGGAATTGGAAAAGAAATTTGTAAAGCAGCTAACAGAAATACCCGGGCCAAAATCAAAAGAAATATTGGGGCGGAGAAATAAATATGTGCCAAAGGGGATTAGCAACAACTGTCATTCCTTTGTAAAAAAAGCACAAGGAGCTATTGTGGAAGATGTGGACGGTAATCATTATATTGATTTTGCTGGTGCTATCGGAACTCTAAATGTTGGTCATTCCCATCCAAGAGTGGTAAGGGCCCTGCAGGAACAGGCAAGTCAATTTATCCATACAGGCTTTAATGTCATGATGTATGAATCTTATATTGATCTTGCTGAAAGGCTTTGCCAGCTTGCTCCAGGAGAATTTGAAAAGCAGGCGGCCTTCTTTAACAGCGGGGCAGAAGCGGTGGAAAATGCAGTAAAAATAGCGAGAAAATATACAAAACGTCAAGGAATTATTTCTTTTACCCGAGGCTTCCACGGCAGAACATTAATGACGATGACAATGACAAGTAAGGTTAAGCCTTATAAATTCGGTTTTGGCCCGTTTGCTCCTGAAGTTTACAAGGCGCCATATCCATACGTTTACCGCCGACCTGAAGGAATGAGCGAACAGCAATACAGTGCGATGATTATCGAGCAATTTGAACAGTTTTTACTTGCGGAAGTGGCTCCTGAAACGATTGCAGCTGTCGTCATGGAACCTGTTCAAGGTGAAGGCGGCTTTATCGTCCCAGACATCGGGTTCGTGAAAAGGGTTCGAGACATTTGTACACAGTATGGAATTTTGTTTGTTGCTGATGAAATCCAAACAGGCTTTGCACGTACCGGAAAGTATTTTGCGATTGACCATTTTGGTGTTGTTCCGGACTTAATTACGATTTCAAAATCAATGGGTGCCGGAGTGCCAATCAGCGGGGTAATTGGCAGAACAGAAATTATGAATAGTGCAGAGGTGGGCGAAATCGGCGGAACCTACTCTGGAAGTCCGCTTGGCTGCCGGGCTGCGTTAACAGTTCTCGATATCATTGAAAGTGAAAACCTCAATGAGCGCGCACAGAAGATCGGTGAAAGAGCAACGCAAAAAATGACTCATCTTGCAGAGCGGTTCGACTGCATTGGCGATGTCCGCGGTCTCGGCGCTATGTCCGCAATGGAAATCGTCAAAGATCAGCAAAGTAAAACCCCAGATAAAGAGGCAGTTGGAAAAATTGTTAAAGCCGCTGGTGAGCGGGGTCTTATGTTACTTAGTGCCGGTCTTTTTGGCAACGTTATCCGCCTTCTGATGCCGCTAACAATCACAGAAGACCAGCTGGAAGAAGGCTTACAAATTCTTGAAGAGGCTTTTGAAGCAGTATATTTGAATAATCCTGCCGTGTCGGCTGGGAGGTAAGGGAATGGACATTGTAAAGCAAAAATATCAAATCTATCCAATGTATATAGACGGAAAATGGGTTGGCAATGATTATGAGGATTTTACTGAAGTGATCAATCCGGCTACAAAGAAAGTTTTAGGAGCGGTGCCGACTGGCGGTGCTTTTGAAGCTGAACAGGCTGTTGACGCGGCCCATAAGGCATTTAAGCTATGGTCGAAAAAAACAGCAGAAGAACGTTATAAGGTCTTGATGAAATGGTATCAATTAATTAATGAGAACCAGCATGAAATTGCCAGGATTATGACAATGGAACAGGGAAAACCGTTGAAGGAAGCATTAGGTGAAGTCCAATACGCCAATGGATTTATCTCCTGGTATGCGGAAGAGGGAAAACGGATTTATGGGGAAACCATTCCCGCGTCCCATCCTAATAAACGGATTCTTGTGAGAAAAGAACCGGTAGGTGTGGTAGCCGCAATTACCCCTTGGAACTTCCCGGCTGCAATGATTACTAGAAAAGTAGCGCCAGCCCTCGCAGCAGGGTGTACCTGCGTGGTAAAACCGGCAAATCAGACACCGCTAACTGCGTTAAAAATGGCGGAGCTTGCTCATGAGGCGGGAATCCCGAACGGTGTTATCAATATCATCACCGGCAGGGCATCAGAAATCGGAGAAGCCTGGCTGAAAGACCCTCGTGTCACAAAAATTACCTTTACAGGATCGACAGAGGTTGGAAAAACGTTGATGCGTGGTGCAGCTGAAAACGTAAAAAAGGTATCGCTGGAGCTTGGTGGAAACGCGCCTTTTATCGTCATGGATGATGCAAATTTAGCGAAAGCGGCTGTTGGCTTAGTGCAATCGAAATTCCGTAACGCAGGGCAAACCTGTATTTGTACCAATCGTGTTTATGTTCAAGAAGGTGTTGCGGAAGAGTTTTTGAAGCTATTTCAGACAGAATTAGAGAAGCTGAAGGTAGGTAATGGTTTAGAAGAAGGAACAGACATCGGACCATTAATTGATAAAGCTGCTTATAAAAAAGTAGAAGCCCTTGTGGATGATGCAATTAAAAACGGAGGAAAAGTAACTTACAGCGGGCTTAAACCTGCTGAAGACAATGGTTATTTCTATTCCCCGACGATTTTAACCGATATTCACGATGATATGGAATGTATGAAGGATGAAATCTTTGGGCCGCTTGCACCGGTTTCGACTTTTAAAACAGAAGAAGAAGTGATTGACCGGGCAAATAACTCCCGCTACGGATTAGCTGCATATGTTTATACAGAAAATTTAAGCCGATCCTTTAGAATTACGGAACAGCTCGAGTACGGAATCATAGGTTTGAATGATGCCCTGCCATCAGCTGTTCAGGTTCCGTTTGGCGGTTACAAAGAGAGCGGACTTGGCCGTGAAGGCGGACACTATGGAATCGAAGAATTTTTAGAGGTTAAATATATTAGTATCGGATTATAAATATTAATCTTTCAAAGAACAGCTTAACAAGTTTGGGTTAAGCTGTTTTTTCTTTATCTATGATTGTTCTCTGTGGTACGATAGTGTACAAAAGCGAACAGAAGGGTAGAGCAGAATGATTAAAACAATTTTGTTTGATGTTGATGGGGTTTTGTTAAGTGAAGAACATTATTTTGATGCTTCCGCATTAACCGTTTGGGAATTATTAATGAGTGGTAACTATTTAGCACTCGCACCTGATAAATTTAAAACGGATTACCATGAAGACGAAATTAAGGCGATTAGGGAACTGGTTTTTGGAACGAATGACGAAGTATTGAAATTCATGAAATCCCGTGGCTTAAACGCTAATTGGGATATGATTTATTTAGCCTTCTGCTATCAACTTATTCACCTGCTATCACAAATAAAGGATGCAGAGTTGGAGAAAATTGAAAAATGGTGCCTGTCACCGATTGACCGTCAAACGTTGGTGGAGATTGGCGATATATTAAGTAGTTTTCAGGTGGAAACGAATTATCTATTGTTTGTTTCTGACTTTGAACGGTCGACTGAAACGAAACAAGGTTTATTCGATTATCTTAATAAGCTAGCCGAGGAAAAGCTTGGTGTAAGTACATCTATTTTCAGCGGAATGGGAGCTCTTTGGTCCGTGTGTGAGCATGTTTGTCAGGAATGGTATGTAGGCGATGAAAATGTACTCCAATCTACCGGCAGACCATCTGTACAGTTAGGAAAAAAGGGATTTCTAGCGAATGAAACGACATTGGCCCCAAGTGACGAAATCGATGGGCTCTTTCAATTTTTAACTGATGCAGGGATAAAAATTGGAATTGGAACCGGACGGCCGGAGCTTGAAACGATTCAGCCTTTTAAGCATTTAGGCTGGATTAAACATTTTGATGAAAATCATATTGTTACAGCAGATGATATGCTGCGTGCTGAAGAGGAGTTTCCTGAACAGAAGCCATTATCTAAGCCTCATCCATTAACATATATTTTGGGTCTAAAAGGGCGGGAGACATCAGTTGAAACCTGTTTGAGCATCCCTCTGCCGATAGAAAAGGGGGAAGAGATTCTGGTGGTTGGGGACTCTTTAGCTGATTTATTAGCAGCACGGCAGATGGGCTGTCAGTTTGCAGCGGTTTTAACAGGACTCTCCGGAAAAGATGCCAGAGGTGACTTTGAAGAAAGAAAAGCAGATTATATATTAGATTCGGTTGTACATTTAAAAGAGATTATAAAGTAACTCTGCTTATTAGACCAAAAAATCTATGTGACCAAAGTGAATAAACATTTTGTTAAAACGGTCATATAAAACATTCATGAGACCAAAACACATGAAAGAATTGTTAAAAGTCGTCACATAACCCCCTCATGTGACCAAAATGAGTGAAAGAATTGTTAAAAGTGGTCACATCCCCCCCCTCATGAGACCAAAACGAGTGAAAAGAATTGTTAAAAGTGGTCACATAACCCCCTCATGTGACCAAAACGAGTGAAAGATTTGTTAAAAATGGTCACATAACCCCCTCATGAGACCAAAACGAGTGAAAGAATTGTTAAAAGTGGTCACATAACCCCCTCATGAGACCAAAACGAGTGAAAGATTTGTTAAAAATGGTCACATAACCCCCTCATGTGACCAAAACGAGTGAAAGAATTGTTAAAAGTGGTCACATAAACCGCCTATGTGACTAAAATGAATGAAAGTATGGCTAAAAACGGTCACTTAAACCAACTTTATCACCAAAAAGAGGGATGCCCGTAACAGGCAATCCCTCTTTTTGGTTAAGACTTGACTTTTTCTATTTCAAATCTTCCTGGATAAAAGGAATCTACATTGGAAAGCTCCAGTAGATGAGCCTCTTCTAAACCGTTGATTAATTTTAACATCCGGTTCACCTCTGGATTCAACTGCTTATCCAGAGTAAGCACCATGATGGCTTCCCCGCCGACGGTTGTTCTTCCTACCTGCATCGTTCCGATATTAATTTGGAAATCCCCAAGAAGGGAGCCGACCTTCCCAATCATACCTGGAACGTCTTGATGTTTAACATATAAAAGATACTTCTCGGGTCTAACATCAATACGGTAGTCATTCATTTTAACAATCCTCGCACCGTACCCGTTTAATACGGTGGCACCAATTTTAGCAGTATCACTGTCTTTAGATACAGATAGCTCTACATAATTTGCAAAGCCTTTATTCGTGGCATTCTTCTGGACATTGTAGGAAACTCCAGATTCTTTTAATAAATGAAGTGCATTGATTAAATTTACAGAATCACTTAAATGATAAGCAAGGATTCCCTTAATCATTGTCCGGGTTAATAACTCTGTATCTTCATCAATTAAATCACCGTAATAGTTGATTTCGATTTTCGATGGAGCGTGCTTTAATAATTGAACAACCAATTCTCCCATTTGTTCCCCAAGAAGTAAGTATGGCTGCATTTTTGCTTGTGTTTCACCAGACATCTGCGGCATGTTCACGGCATTTCGAATGGAATGAGATTCAAGAATTTCAATGATTTCGGCACTCACTTCCTGAGCAACCTTTTCTTGTGCTTCAACAGTAGAAGCACCAAGGTGAGGTGTAACAATGATATTGGGATTCTCCAGTAACTCCGGATCCGCTGCAGGCTCCTTTTCAAAAACGTCCAAAGCGGCTCCCGCTACGTGTCCTGATTGAATGGCACGGACCAGCGCTTTCTCGTCAATAATACCGCCGCGAGCTACGTTGACAAAACGGACTCCCTTTTTGGTTTTACTTAAATACTCATCGTTCACTAAACCTTTTGTATCATTTGTAAGCGGTGTATGGATCGTAATAAAATCAGACTCACGGGCAATAAGGTCCAGGCTTGCCTTTGTCATGCCCAGCTTTTCGGCTCTTTCCTCGGTTAAATATGGATCATAGCCTAAAATATTCATTCCGAAGCTTTTCGCCCGCTTGGCAACCTCTGTTCCGATTTTTCCCATACCGATAACACCCAATGTTTTCTTGTAAAGCTCCACACCTTTAAAAGAATTACGGTCCCATTCACCCGCAGAAGTTTTTTTATGGGCCAGCGGTATTTTTCTGGCTAAACTTAGCATCATCGCTAACGTATGCTCTGTAGCAGCAATCGTATTGGCTCCAGGGGCATTGATAACAATAATCCCTTTTCTAGTTGCAGCATTAACATTGATATTATCGACACCCACACCAGCTCTTGCAATGACTTTGAGTTTGTCTGCAAATTGAAGCAGTTCTTCGGTAACCTTTGTCTGGCTCCGAACAATTAAGGCTTCATAATCACCAATGATGTTTTTCAGCTCTTCAATAGGAAGAGTGGGCTGTCGCTCCACGATAAAATTAGGATGATCAAATAAGCTTTTTAAACCAGAATCACTAATCCCGTCTGTCACTAGTACCTTATACATTTTGAATCAACCTCCTAATTTCTTGCTCTTTTAAATTTGCCTGTTGATTTCCACTACAGGCGCTTCGCTTTCCGCGGGCGTTCCGGGGAGCCTCCTCGGCGCTGAAGCGCCTGTGGGGTCTCCCCTGTCTCGTAATCCCGCAGGAGTCTCGCGCCTTTCGCTCCAATCAACAATGAGAAAAAATAAAAAAGTCCCTCATAACAAAGACAGTTGTGCCTTGTTATGAGGGACGTGAACTACGTGGTGCCACCCTCGTTCGCTGTAAAAATAACAGCCTCAAATCGGATAACGGTTCGTACCGTGCCAGCTTACTTTATACTTCAGCCTGCCAGTTCAGAAGGGCTGGGTAAAATAAGAAAGTACACCGGTTCACAGCAACCACCGGCTCTCTGGGGTCATTTCTTAATACCGTCTTCATCATCACATTTCCTATTCATTTTATATCCTAACTTACCTTGCTGATTATTCTACATCCTTTCCTTTTGCCTTGTAAAGACTTAAAATAAAAAATATTCTAATGATTTGACTTTAAGAAAAATTTAAAAAATAATAATGTAACAGCATCAAGGGTTGAAGCGGTTACAAGCTGTGCTGCGAAAATTAAATGATTGAAAAAATTCAGATAGAGTCATATAATGTCTACTATAGAAAAACAATTGTACGCATACAGTAGACAATGCGGGAGGGAAATAGAATGAAAGCAATCTCAATTGGATTATTAGGCTTAGGAACAGTAGGTTCTGGAGTTATTAAAATTATTAAAAATCATCAGGATAAATTAATGCATCAAATAGGTTGTCCTGTTGTTATTAAAAAAATTCTCGTCCAAGATGTACATAAGACAAGGCCTGTTGAAATAGATCCAGGATTATTAACTTCAAGCCCTTCCGATATTTTAGAGGATCGTGAAATTGATGTTGTCATCGAGGTAATGGGCGGGGTTACAAATACGAAAGAATACTTGCTCAGCGCTCTCCGCCAGGGAAAACATGTAGTAACAGCCAATAAAGACTTAATGGCTCTGCATGGGTCTGAGTTATTAGATGTTGCTTCTGAGAATGGCTGTGATTTATTTTACGAGGCAAGCGTAGCCGGTGGAATTCCAATTTTAAGAGGTTTAGTTGATGGGCTTGCCTCTGACCGAATTACACAAATGATGGGTATTGTGAATGGTACTACTAATTTTATTTTAACAAAAATGAGCCAAGAAGGATCTGCATACGAAGATGTATTGAAAGAAGCTCAAGAGTTGGGGTTTGCTGAGGCAGATCCTACATCGGATGTTGAAGGATTAGATGCTGCCCGTAAAATGACCATCTTAGCGACCCTCGGGTTTTCAATGAAAATTGATTTAGAGGATGTCAGTGTAACCGGGATTTCGAAAGTGACAGAAGAGGACATTAATTATGGAAAGCAATTGGGATATACCATGAAGCTTCTAGGATACGCCCAACGGGAGGGAGAAAAAGTTGAGGTAAGCGTACAGCCAACCTTCTTATCTAATAACCACCCGCTTGCAAGTGTTCAAAATGAATATAATGCTGTATATGTCTATGGTGAAGCTGTAGGGGAAACGATGTTTTACGGTCCTGGAGCAGGGAGTCTGCCAACTGCTACTGCCGTCGTCTCTGATTTAGTCGGTGTAATAAAGAATCTTCGCTTAGGTGTTAATGGCCGCAGTGCAGTCACACCGCAGTATCCGAAACGTTTAAAAGATGATAATGAAAAGTATTCTAAATACTTTTTACGAATCCATGTTCAGGATGAAGTTGGGGTATTTGCAGATATAACATCTATTTTCGCCAAATACGGTGTTAGCTTTGAAAAAATCCTTCAGCTTCCCGTTAAGAAAAATGAAATCTCTGAAATTGTGTTAGTCACACATCGGGCATCCTTAACAAGCTATGATGCAATCCTAACAGAATTGAACGATTTGCCAGCAGTAAAAGAAATTAAAAGTGCATATAGAGTAGTGGGGAAATCATTGTGAGGTGGCCAGGATTAATTGAAGCATATAGAGAGTTTCTACCAGTAACAAACGAAACTCCATTGCTAACATTAAATGAAGGAAATACACCACTAGTAAAGCTTGACCGCTTGTCAAAAGAGTGGGATATAGAGCTCTACGTTAAGCTTGAAGGAGCGAATCCCACTGGTTCATTCAAGGACCGCGGGATGGTCATGGCAGTGGCCAAGGCAATTGAAGCAGGAAGTAACACGATTATTTGTGCTTCAACAGGGAATACATCGGCAGCCGCGGCTGCTTATGCGGCACGTGCAGGAATACGATGTATCATCGTTATTCCTGAAGGCAAAATCGCGCTTGGAAAACTGGCACAGGCAATGATGTATGGTGCAGAGATTATTTCCATTGAAGGGAACTTCGATCAGGCATTAAAGATGGTACGAAATATTAGTGAAGTGGAACCGATTACCCTCGTTAATTCAGTTAATCCTTATCGTTTAGAAGGACAAAAGACAGCTGCATTCGAGGTTTGTGACCAATTAGGGTTTGCACCGGATATATTAGCAATTCCAGTAGGAAATGCAGGCAATATTAGTGCGTATTGGAAAGGGTTTAAAGAATATGCACAGCATAAGGGTACAGGACTGCCGAGGATGTACGGTTTTGAAGCTGCAGGTGCTGCTGCACTTGTTCATAATCGTGTCTTTGAAAATCCTGAAACGATTGCAACAGCGATTCGGATTGGTAACCCTGCAAGCTGGAACTTAGCTGTTTCCGCCGTGGAAGAATCCAATGGTCTTTTTGATGAAGTAACGGATGAAGAAATCGTAGCTGCCTATAAAAAAATTGCAGCATCTGAAGGGATTTTTGCTGAACCGGCCTCCTGTGCATCGATTGCCGGGATATATAAATCGATCCAAAAGGGCAGAATTGAAAAGGGTGCAAAAATCGCTGCTGTCCTTACAGGCAATGGTTTAAAAGATCCAGATACAGCCATCAAGAGCAGTCTTGTTAACGTAAAACAGCTGCCTAATGATGAAAAAGCTGTAACAGAACATATTAGGGGAGTTGTCCATCAATGACGTTAACTGATGGAAAGTTTGCTATTAAAGTACCTGCTAGTTCAGCAAATCTTGGGCCGGGATTCGATTCCGTCGGGGTCGCCCTTGATTTATACTTGCAGCTTGAGGTTGAGAAGAGTGATAAATGGGAATGCATCTCTTCTGATGAGGAACTAAAAGATTTTCCTTCAGATGAACAGCATTTAATCTGCCAAATTGCAATTCAGACGGCAGCAAAATATGGGACGGTCTTGCAGCCATGTAAAATTAAGGTTGAAAGTGACATTCCATTAGCACGCGGACTCGGTTCAAGTGCATCGGCTATTGTTGCCGGGATTGAATTGGCTGATTATGTCGGAAGGTTAGGATTAACCAAGAAGGAAAAGTTATTACTTGCTACAGAGGTGGAAGGCCACCCCGATAATGTCGGCGCATCTATATACGGCGGACTGGTTATCGGCTGCTATCAGCAAAACGAAGTAGAAATCTTGTCAGTAACGGATTTATCACTTGAAATGGTTGCCGTTATTCCACCTGAAAGTTTATTAACAAAAGATGCACGTAGTGTTCTTCCCACAGTTTTTTCGTATTCACACGCTGTCGAGGCATCAGCTACTGCTAATCTATTAGTAGCTGCACTTCTTAGCCAAAACTGGGAATTAGCCGGTAAGATGATGGAACAAGACCTTTTTCATCAGCCTTATCGCAAAGCACTTATCCCGTTCTACCTTGATGTAGAAAAAACTGCGAAGGCGCAAGGTGCATTTGGTGTAGCTTTAAGTGGTGCAGGTCCTACTCTGTTATGTTTTAGTGAAAAAGGGAAGGGTAAGAAATTGGCCGATTCTATTCAAGTTGCATTTCCAGAAATGTTGGTTAAACTTTTACAAATCGATCCAACAGGCAGCAGTGTATATGAGTGTGAAAAGTGTTTCTAAGGACAAAAAATAAGGGCAGCTTTCTTCTAAGAAGGCTGCCCTGTTATATGCCCTTTTTCAAAAAATCCTCAAAATCCTTATGGTTTAACGGCTTACTAAACAAATATCCCTGCATCTCTACACAGTTTTTTGATAGTAAAAATTCCTTTTGGTAGTCGGTTTCAACCCCTTCTGCAATAACATTTAAATGCAAGCCGCGTGCAAGATTGATGACGGCCACAGGTATCTCAGAGTTTCCGAAATTTTCATTGATATTCTGGATAAAAGACTTGTCTATTTTTAGAGTACTAATTGGCAGGTCTTTTAAATAACTAAGAGATGAATATCCTGTGCCAAAGTCGTCGATGGAAATGGAAATTCCCATATTCTTGAGGGATTGAAGAGTCTTTACGAGCTCTTCCGAGTGATTAATTAAGATACTTTCAGTAATTTCAATTTCAAAGTTTTCAGGGGGCAGTCCCGTTTCAGCTAGTACCTCTTCTATCTTATTTACCATATTACGGGGTTCAAGAAATTGACGAGCTGAAAAATTTACCGATATGTTTAGACTTTGAGAAAGCTTTTGATTCCAATAGCTTACCTGTTTGCATGCGGATTTCATTACAATTTCCCAAATAGGCTGAATTAATCCTGTATCTTCTGCAATGGGTATAAACAGGTCTGGAGGAACAAATCCAAGTTCTTCATCAGTCCATCGCACTAAGGCTTCTGCACCAAAAATCTGGTTTGTCAGTACATTTATTTTTGGCTGGTAATAAACCTCAATTTTTTCTTGTTCGATTGCTTTCCTTAACCGGGACTCAATCTGTGGTCTCATTGGGTTTGAATCATGAATCTGTTCGTTATAAACAATCACCTTATTACCGCCCATTTTTTTAGCTGCATACATAGCGATATCCGCAAAAATAACAAGGTTGTCCAAGTCTCTAGTATGTTGAGGGTAAAGACTAATGCCACAGCTTGCACCGAGATAGATCTCATTATCATCTAGTAAGTATGGTTGTTTTAAACTGTTCACAAGGGCTTCGGCAGCAGCTTTAGTCACTTCTAAACTGCTATTTAACATTAAGAGAATAAATTCATCGCCGCCCTGCCTTGTAATAATATTGTTTTCTTCCGGTATACTTCTTTTAATTCGTTCTGAAACTAGTTGAAGTAATTGATCGCCTTTGTTGTGGCCTAAAGAATCATTCACATGCTTAAAACGGTCAATATCAATAAACAATACTGAAATAGTTTGTTCCAGACGGTCGGCGTTCCCTACTATTTCCTGTAATTTCTTAATAAGAAATCTTCTATTTAGCAACCCAGTTAACGGATCATGGTATGCTTGATATTCAATCAATTCCTTACTATTTTTTAAGTCATTGACATAATTTCGAAGGTGATGGGATAAGGCGTTCACATTTTCTGTTAGCAGGCCCAATTCATCTTTCCTGTTTAAGTTTAATGTTTTCCCAAAGTTACCTTCAGCTATCTCTTTTACTTGTTCAACTATATAGCCGATTGGACGGGTAATTGAGTTTGAGAATACAAAACTAACTAAAAGAACAATAATCATAATCACTAAGGAAAGGATCAGATGTACTATTAGTTCTTGGTATAGTTGATTTTCAATCAAACCGTAATGGTAAACTAAACCGATAACATATGGCTGATCTTCCTTATTTTCTTCAAAAACTGGCACAAAGGTTTTCATAACACTTTTGCCATTAAGATGTTCCCTGTAAGATTGTGCCCGTTTGGTGTTCACGGCTTTTTCAATAAAACCTTTATCCACTGCAATATTCCGGTAATTGTACTGACCGTACCAAACTGGACGTGCGGATATACGAATAAAACTATTCCCATTCAAATGAACGATTTCTTCCTTTTCACCGAAGTTCTTAGGGTTAAAAACGGTAAGCTCTAGAATGCCTTCTTCTTTGGTAAAATTCTCAATAGTATTACCAGGCCCAAATCTCTGTTCATATTCGAGGACGACCTTGTCACGAAAATAAGGATTAATAATGTAATTTGTCGTCCCATCGTAATAATAACCCCATTTATCAACATGCTTTGGATCAGAGGAAGCTATTTCTATTGGCCCTGACCAGTAATTGGGCAAAGATAATCCCTCTTCTACCTTTACAGGTTTTAAGGCAAATAATTGCTTGAAAGCATCATACCAATAGCCCCACTCTTTTGTTGACATGTCAATTTCCTCAGGGTCAGAAGATTTAACGCCGATAATGTCATCATCCGTTTCAGCAAGAAGTGTAATATGGGAAACCCCTAATTCTTCTGCAAGTGCAACTAATTGTTCGTTTGTCACGTCATGATAGTCTGCTGGCAGTTCCTTTACAATTGCCAAAGAAGCTGTTCTTAACTCCCTTGCAAGTAAATCTTCAACGTATAACGCTCCCCCCGTTGAATTCTCAACCTGAAAGGACACTTCCTTAGTAATTAAAGAAATTTGCTGCTCATTATAATCCAGCAATTGGTTTTTTGAACGGATATATTGGAAGACGTTGTTTAAAAGTAAAATTAAAAATACCAGAACGGTAAAAATTAATGGAAGTTTTCGTTTAATGGACATTTAGGATTATCCTTTTACCCCGTGAAGCCATTCTTGATAGCATTCGGGACAAAGCGTTTCCTCTCTTTCCGTCTTCGACGTTATAAAAGTAACATGATGGTATTTATTATCTTCAATTTCATTCACACAGTAAAAACATTGTTCTGACATATAGACCCTCCTTATAATAATCTTAAACATAGTTTTTTCAAAACAACTTGCTTTTTACATAGAAAAAATCCCCACTTTTGTGGGGATTTTTACCGCTTGGTTAAAAATTCATATCTCTTATGCCCGGGCTATGTTCATTCGGCAGTTCAGGGTTCTCTGGAACAGGATAGCCCTGCGGCGGCGGGCTGACAGTAAGTGTTCCTTCGTTCCTGCTTGGTGATTCTCCCTGGAAGATTTCAGCAATTCTTGTTTGGTCTAACCTGAAATTGAACTGGGTATTATGGAAACCCATTTCAACATATTTTCGGCATTCAGGATATTTATTAATGTCATAGTTCGGAACAGGTAACAGTTTTCCCCAGTTTACACCTAAAGTTTCCAATGCTTTAGCAAAAGCATTTTGATGCGCATTATCACGAACAATTAAAAAGGCAAGTGTTTCTCTAAACGTTTTATTGGAACTCATCTCGTATATTCTTGTTTTTTGTAAAACCCCTGTTGATTCTAGAACAAGGTTATCCAGGAGGTCGGCAATTAAGTTGCCGTGGCTGTATACCCAGGAACCGTTCCAAGGGTTACCACTTGCATCAAAAGGTATTGAGCTTTGTGCTCCGACAATAAAGTGGTGAGGATTGGCATGCTTAATCGATTCATCTAATGGTGCAGTATCTACTCCAGCATTACCTGGATTAGGATCACCTGAACCGGTTAATAGTTGATTAATCGTATTTTGTACAAGTTCTACATGGCTGATTTCTTCAAGAAATATCCCCCGAATTAAGTCACGGTATTGCTTGTCTTTTCCTCTAAAGTTTGAGCTCTGAAAAAAGAACTGCATCATGGTTCGCATTTCACCGAAATGTCCTCCTAAAGTTTCCTGCAGGACCCTTGCAGCAGACGGATCGGGATGATCAGGAACAATCGGGTTAATCAATTCTTCTTTATAATAGTACATAAGAACCTCCAAAAAAAAATTTTCGGTTTATCTTTTAGTTATTTGGAGTCATTTATACAAAGTAAAGTGCTGAATAACGACAATTTTTTATGGTATATTGGTTAACAAAGCTATTCTTAAAGAAGGAGAAAAAGCATGAACTTTAAAGATAAAGTGGTAATCGTTACAGGAGCTGCAAATGGAATTGGAAAGGGTGTTGCGCTTGAGTACCTCGAAAAGGGAGCGAAAGTAGTCGTTGCAGATCTAGATGGAAACATAGAGGGCCAAACGTTTAATCAACAAAATGTATTGTTCGTGAAGACGGATGTCAGGAAAGAACAGGACATTATCCTTTTGATGAATAAAACGATAGAAAGGTTTGGACGGATTGATATATTAATTAATAACGCGGGTAAAGGATTATTTAAATCCGTTTATGATGTGACTGTAGAAGAATGGGATGATATTATCCATACTAATTTACGCAGTGTCTTTCTTTGTTCCAGAGAAGCAGCAAGATATATGCGGGAAAATAAGCATGGCGGCAGCATTGTCAATATTGCCTCCACAAGAGCACTAATGTCAGAACCGAATTCGGAAGGGTATGCGGCTACAAAAGGTGGAATTGTGGCAATCACCCACGCCTTGGCAGCCTCCTTGAGTGAAGACCGAATTACTGTAAACGCTATCTCTCCGGGCTGGATTCACACAGGTGACTATGAACAATTAACTAAGTTAGACCACGAACAGCATTTATCTAAACGTGTTGGTAAACCTGACGATATCGCAAGGGCTTGTTTATATTTAACGGCAAAAGAAAACGACTTTGTTAACGGTATTAATCTCGTCGTGGACGGTGGTATGACGAGAAAAATGATTTATGAAGAATAGACTGTCGGCGGATAATCCGTCTGACAGTCTTTTTTCTTGCCAACAGCAGCCCCTGTTTTAGACGCTTCTACTTTTCCTATATAAACTTGCTGCAGGGTATGATAAAATAGTGTAAAAATTATGAAAATTAGAGAGGAGGATCATGAATGAAGCTGCCGATTATACAATCAAAACTGCGTGTTCCAGTTGTTAAGGATGAGTTTATTAGGCGTGCAAGGCTGACCAGGAAAATGAAACAAATACCTGAATATCCCTTAACCATTATCCATTCTGGAGCCGGTTTTGGAAAAAGTACCGCACTGGCTTTGTTTATGAGGGATGAAAATATCCGGGGCTGTTGGTATTCCATTTCTTCATTGGATGACGACATTCTTCCTTTTCTATCATATTTAATTCATACTATACGCCGTGTGACCCCAGATTTTGGCCGGGAGATTTCAACATACATAGAATCAATGGACCGCTATATTCGTGAAGAAGAATTGGGATTGTTATGTTCATTGTTTATTAACGAGATTCTTGAGGTAGATGAGGATATAACATTAATTTTAGATGATTTTCACCAAATTGAGCACTCCTACACGATCAACAGTTGGTTGGAAATTCTCCTCGAGCATATCCCGGCAAATTTGCATTTAGTCATTTCGAGCCGAAGCCGTCCTGGATGGAAGCTGCTCACAAAAATGAAGGTTAGCGGCCAATTATTAGAAATTACGAAAGATGATCTCATTCTTACTATAGATGAAATCGAAGTTTTGTTAACGGACCTTTATGGATTAGAAATATCATCAGAGCATTTACAAACCATCTATAAGATAACGGAAGGATGGGTCATTGCCCTTTGTATGATAGCCCAGCAAATTCCTCTTGCAAATAGTATTGATTATGTATTTGAGCACTCCTCTCAATCTCTTCATGAATTATTTCAATATCTTGTAATGGAGGTCTTTGCAAAGCAGCCCCCAATCGTTCAGCAGTTTTTAGAGCAAACCTCAATCTTTGAAATCATTGAAGAAGTTGCATGTGATGAAATCATCGGATTTCACGGAACCTCCAATATGCTGGAGCAATTGAAGGAACGGAATTTATTTATTCAAAAGATTGGATCAAAACAATATCGTTATCACGCTCTTTTTAAAGAGTTCCTCGAAGATCATTTTCAAAAAAATCATCCTCATCATTTTGCTCTTTTACATGAGCGATGTGCACGTTTCTATGAGAGAAAAAACATGTGGGAAGAAGCACTTTTTCATTATAAAAAAATCAATCACATTAAGGCGATAGCTTCCATTCTTCAAGAGAGTGGATTAAAAATGCTTGAAACCGGAAAATTAAAAAGCTTATTGGATCAGTTAATTTTGATACCTGAAGCAGAGATGGAAATCTATTATATGCTATGGTATTTAAAAGCTGAAGTCCTCCGTTATCGGTCACAATATCAGGAAGCTGAGATATGTTATGACAGGGCTTATAAGGCTGCGTTGAAACGAGAGGATTACCTTGGCATAAGTAAAGCTTTGGAAGGAAAGGCAAAGATTTATTTGGATACCATTCAGCCGCATCATGCGGAAAGACTTTTGTATGAGGCTATTGATGCAAGGGAAAAAAGTGTAAGCGATGAGGAAGAAAAAGCAAAATTATATTATCTGCTGTCTGAAAATCTACTAAACTCTGGTAAATCAACAAAGGCTGAAAAATGGCTGCAAAAGGCGAAGAATTTAAGTGCCAAAGTTTTAGACGGGAATATCGAAGCAAGGCTCAATATTCGAACAGGCCGCTTTGACAAGGCCAGAAGAATACTAACCATGCAAAAAGATGAGCTAAAGGGAAATCACGGAAGCACGCTCCCGCAATCCCACCGGGAAACCGATTTATTATTATCGTTAATTGCCTCTTTTACAGGGGACGGGTTAAAAGCAAAAGAGCTGGCTCAGGCGGGAATCCAGCAGGGTATCAGTTTAAAGGCTCCGTTTGTAGAGGCATGCGGCTGGATTCGTATGGGCCACGCTGTTCAGATTATGAATAAGTACGATCTGCAATTAGCTGAACAGTGTTACTATACAGCATTGGAGTTAATGGATAAGCTGAACGTTGAAAGAGGGAAAGCTGAACCGTTAATGGGATTGTGCATCCTCTATGGGATAAGGGGAGAATTTGAAAGGGCGTTAGAGGCGGGGCAAAAAGCTTTGCAGGAGACGGAAAGAGTCCAGGATGTCTGGCTCTCAGGTCTGATAAGTATTTGCATGGGAATTACTTGCATTTACAATCATCAGCTGTTTAAAGGAATGGAAATACTGGAGAACACAGAATTATTATTTGAGAAATGCGAAGATTCCTTTGGAAAAATGCTAAGCAAGTTTTGGTTAGCCTATGTCTATTTTTTAGAGAAAAAAGTAGAGAGATTTAAAGTGCGGTTTGATGAGTTTTTACGAATTGTTCAGGCCAATCGGTATGAATTTCTGTTTCACAAGCGGTCTGTTTTCAGCCCAGGGGATTTACAAATGTTTGTGCCTTTATTACTTGAATGCATCAAACAAGATATCCAAAAGCCTTATGCGTTAAAAATCCTCCAGGATTTAGGTGCTTCTGAATTAGATACCCACCCAGGCTATTCGATTCGCGTTCAAACCCTCGGACAATTTAGAATCTGGCTTGGCGAAAAAGAGGTATCGGAAAAAGATTGGCAGCGGGAAAAAGCAAAGGAATTGTTTCAGCTGTTTGTCACTAAAAATGAGTTAATGACAAAAGATGAAATTCTGCAGCTGCTCTGGCCTGACCTAGATAAAAAAAGTGCAGACCGTGACTTTAAAGTCGCTTTAAACAGCCTCCACCATGTACTCGAACCAGCGCGTAAAGCAAGGGCGGCCCCTTTCTTTATTATACGTGAGGGAGTTTTTTATGGTCTAAATCCTCAAGCCGTAATCGAACTGGATATAACAGATTTCCAAGATTGGATTCAAAAAGGATTACATGATGATGACCCTGTAAAGTCCATTCCACACTTGGAAAAGGCGTTAGCAATATATTTGGGAGAATATTTACCTGACCGCCGTTATGCAGATTGGTGCATTAGTAAAAGGGAAAGTATGCTCGTCTATTTTTTACGAGGTGCCGAGAAAATGGCTCAGCTTATGGTGCGCAGGGAAAACTATGATTCTGTGATTTACTGGTGCGAAAAAATCATCTTACGTGATCGGACATGGGAAGAAGCCTATCGTTTACTTATGTACAGCTATTATCGAAAAAATAACCGCCCACAGGCAATCAAGTGGTATCACAAATGCATGGAGGTATTAGAAGAGGAATTAGGTGTATCTCCCTTAGAACCTACGAAGCATATGTATAGCATGATTATTGAATCTGAAAAATATAGTGATCAAGTGGAACAGCCTTAAAAATCAGGCTGTTTTTGTTTTGTAACTAAAATGTAACTCCCGTTTTCTATGATTATCCTAAAGCGATACAAACGTCATTTACAAATTTTAAGGGGGAAAAGAAGTGAAAGGATTTCGCGGGAGATGGGCAATACTGGGATTACTTATTTTTATGATGGTTTTTGCAACCGCTTGCAGCTCCGATCAAACAGAAGGCGATGTAAAGGATGGGGAGAAGGAAGAGAGCCTTGAGCCAATTAAAATTGGTGTTCTTGCTTCTACTACTGGCGCCCTTGAGTCTTATGGCAAGCAAACGTTAAGAGGGTTTGAGCTGGGACTTGATTACGCAACAGATGGAACTATGGAAGTAGAAGGCAGAAAGATTGAGTTTGTTGTTGAGGATACAGAAACGAAACCAGAAGTAGCCGTTCAAAAAGCAACGAAATTATTAGAAGAAGATCAAGTCGACTTCTTAGTTGGGTCATCCAGTTCAGCCGATACTTTAGCGGTTCTTCCGCTAGCTGAAGAATACCAAAAAATCATGATCGTCGAACCGGCTGCAGCTGATAGTATTACAGGTTCAGAGTTCAATAAGTATATTTTCCGCTCGGCACGCAACTCTTCCCAAGATGCGGTTGCAGGTGCCGCAGCGATCGCGAAAAAAGGTGTTAAAATTGCAACCCTTGCGCCTGATTATTCATTTGGACGTGATGGGGTGGCAGCTTTTAAAGAAGCAGCGGAGAAGCTTGGTGCAGATATTATTCTAGAAGAATATGCCGATCCAGCAGCGACGGATTTCACGTCTAACATTCAAAAAATTATTGATGCAAAGCCTGACTATTTATTTGTTGTTTGGGCGGGCGCAAACTCTCCTTGGAAGCAAATCTCTGACATGAAAGTAGCAGATAAAGGAATCAAAATCTCAACGGGTGCACCGGATATTGCGGCACTGGCCACAATGGAACCGCTTGTTGGTATGGAGGGCTTTACCGTTTATTATCATGATCTGCCGAAAAATGAAATCAACGACTGGCTTGTTGAAGAGCATAAGAAAAGATTTAACGGTGATGTTCCGGACTTATTCACACCGGGCGGTATGAGTGCAGCCATTTCCATTGTAGAAGCTTTAAAGAAAACAAAAGGGGATACAAATGCTGACAAACTCATTGAAACGATGGAAGGAATGAGCTTTGAAACACCGAAAGGCAAAATGACCTATCGTGCCGAAGATCACCAGGCATTGCAAGCCTTATATGCAATTAAACTGGAAAAGAAGGACGGCGTTCCTTATCCAGTACCTGTACTAATCAGGGAATTATCTCCTGAAGAAACGGCGCCTCCGGTACGTAATTAATAGCAAGGTTTCAATATTATTTTATGAGGGTTCGACCATGAACAAGGATGGTCACCCTCTTCCTTATTTCTATCCTTAAGAATGGTGGTGAAGTTGTGTCAACCCTAATTGAAACAACTGATTTATCGATTACCTTTGGGGGACATACTGCAGTTGACTCGGTAAGTATTGCAGTCCCTGAAAAACATTTTAAATCCATTATCGGACCAAACGGTGCCGGAAAAACAACTTTTTTTAATCTGTTGAGCGGACAATTAACACCGTCTAACGGGAAAATTTATTACCGTGGAAAAGATATCACCAAATTTTCGCCAACCAAACGAACCAGAGAAGGAATCGGCCGATCCTTTCAAATCACGAACGTGTTCCCCAATTTAACGGTTCTGGAAAATGTTCGGCTGGCAGTGCAATCAAAGGCGGGTGTCCGGTATCAGATGCTGCTTCATTATAAAAGCTATCGGGAATTCGAGACAAAGGCTTTGGAATGGTTAAAGCTCGTTCTTCTCGATGACAAAAAGGATTCACTTGCAAGTAATCTAGCACATGGCGAAAAACGTAAGTTGGAGATGGCGATGCTTTTAGCGCTGGAAACGGAAGTACTGCTTTTAGATGAGCCAACGGCAGGTATGAGCTTAGAAGAAGTTCCTGCTATTTTAGCAGTAATTAAAAGGATAAAAGAACAAGGTAACCGGACGATTGTTTTGATTGAACACAAAATGGATATGATTCTAGATTTATCCGATTCGGTTATGGTGTTATTTAATGGCAGGCTGCTGGCGGATGGGACGCCAGAGGAAATTATGAAAAATGAAACCGTCCAGTCTGCTTATTTAGGAGGTCTTTACGATGAGTGAGCTGCTGAAGCTTAACAAAGTCGAAACGCATATTGCGCAATATCATATTTTACAAGGTGTAAACATCACTGTGAAAGCAGGTGAAGTCACCGTTCTCTTGGGGCGAAACGGCGCGGGAAAAACAACGACACTCCGGACGGTTATGGGCCTGAATCCAGCTTCAAAGGGAAGTGTCGTTTATAAAGGGCAAGAAATTCAAACTATGCCCACCTATACGATTGCCAAAAAAGGAATTGGCTATGTCCCAGAGGATCAGGGTATCTTCGGCGGGCTGACAGTGGAAGAAAATATGAAAGTCGCCATTCAAAACGATAATGAAGAAACAGCTAAACGAATGGATTATATATTAAATCTATTTCCAGATTTAAAGAAGTTTTGGAAAAAGCCCGGCGGTTTGCTGAGCGGCGGCCAAAAACAAATGCTGTCGATTGCAAGAGCTTATATAAATGAAAACGAACTTCTGCTGATTGACGAGCCTAGTAAAGGTCTCGCTCCGATTGTGGTGGAAAAGGTAATGGAATCAATCTTACAGATGAAGGATCAAACAACAATTGTATTAGTAGAACAAAATTTTATGATGGCCAGTACTATTGGTGATTGTTTCTACATTATTGATGATGGCAGGACCGTTAGTCATGGGTCCATGAAACAATTAAAAGAAGATGAAGAAATGAAACGGAAATATTTAGGGATTGCTTAGGGAAGGAGGAAAGGTTTGGTGGAATTATTTTTCAATTTAACGTTAAATGGACTGGCAACAGGCATGCTGATTTTTCTTTTAGCTGCAGGCTTAACATTGATTTTTGGCCTGATGGATGTCCTAAACTTTGCTCATGGTGGATTATTTGCATGGGGAGCCTACAGTGGTTTATGGGTTTATTCCAGTACTGGCAGCTTCTTTATCGGGATTATCGGAGCCATTATTACCGGCTTTCTGCTCGGAATTATAACAGAGAAATGGATTATTAAACCCGTTTACGGCAATCATGTGCAGCAGATATTGATTACACTCGGCTTAATGCTGGTGCTGTCAGAAATGCTGAAAGTAATTTGGGGGCCCAATCAGTTGACAGCCAACCCACCTGAATATTTAAGCGGAAGCTGGGAGTTAGGCGGCATTATCATTATTAAATATCGTTTGTTTATTATTGGTGTGGGACTGCTTGTGTTTGGACTCGTACAGTACCTGCTCAAAAAAACAAAGATCGGGCTTGTTGTCCGCGCTGGGGTTATGAATAAAGAAATGGTGCAGGCATTAGGGATTAATATTCAAAAGGTATTTATGTTTGTATTTATGATTGGCTCTGGAATGGCGGCTCTCGGGGGAGTACTGCTCGGACCATATTCTGGTGTTATTCATGCAGGAATGGGAATGGAATTTGCCATTTTGGCGTTTATTGTCGTTGTCATCGGCGGCATGGGCAACTTTACAGGGTCGGTATTGGCCGCGATTTTAGTAGGATTATCCGGTTCGTTTATGGCCTATTATGTACCAGAGCTTTCCTTAGCGGTAAATATGCTTTTAATGGCTGTTGTTTTAATTGTCCGGCCGCAAGGATTATTTGGAGGAGGAAAGGGGTGAGAGCATGAAAATGTTACAAAATCATCGAATGACAGCCATTTATTTAATAGTTGCTGCTTTTCTGCTCATCCTTCCGTTTGTCTACGAATCTAGGAATATGCTCATTCTATTAACACAAATTTTTGTGTTTGCTATTTTAGCGATGAGTTATGATTTGTTACTTGGCTTTACAGGGATTGTTTCCTTTGGTCATGCGATGTTTTTTGGAATCGGCGCATACTCCATCGGAATTTTTATGAAACGGTTTGAACCGACTTTGTTAAACTTTGTGCTCGCCGTAATTACGACGATATTACTTACAGCTCTTGTCAGCTTTCTTGTCGGCTTGCTGACACTTCGGCTAAAAAGTCATTTCTATGCCATGTTGACGATGGCGTTGGCTGGTTTGTTTCTAGTGTTAGCGGAAAAATGGAGGACGTTAAC
Organism: Neobacillus sp. Marseille-Q6967; assembly: GCF_946151075.1. Taxonomy (GTDB): domain Bacteria; phylum Bacillota; class Bacilli; order Bacillales; family Cytobacillaceae; genus Neobacillus. Next base: position 2,329,541 of record NZ_CAMGZB010000001.1, read on the forward strand.
ATTTGGAAATGACGGGTTTACCTTCCGTGTTCCGGAGTTATTTGTTGACCGTACAAATTTTTATCTTATTTGTTTATTGGTAATGATTGCCGTGTTTATGCTGCTGAATCGGTTTACCAATTCCCCGCTTGGAAAGGTACTGCAGGCGATACGGGAAAATGAACAAAGAACAGAGTCACTCGGATTTCAGGTTTTACATTATAAAATTGCTGCCAGCGTTGTTTCAGGTGTACTTGCGGGTATTGCTGGGATTTTGTATGCGATGTCGCTTCGGTATGTGAATACAAGTGTATTTTCAATGGACATTACATTAGATGCCTTATTAATGACGATAATTGGCGGTGTGGGAACGTTGGTAGGTGCGATCATCGGTGCCGGTTTAATTGAATTTGCCCATGACGGGTTAACGGAACTTGCGAAAGAACACTGGATTTTTGAACGGTGGATTATCTTTTTCGGCATCATTTATATTCTTGTCGTGATTTTCTTCCCGCTTGGAATTGTTGGTACGCTAAAAAGATTTTCGTGGAAACGAAAAAAACAGCCTTCCGTTAAGGAAGAAAAAATAACTGGTTAAAAGGAGGCAGTGTATGGAATCATTACCGATTGCTTCCTTCGTTGTTCGCTTTCAGGTAACAGCAGTGGAGAAGGAAACAGGAAAAAAACAGTGGAGAATTAAAGTTACTCATGTCCAGGAAGAACGGGAAACATTATTTGAAACCATTGAAGAGGCATGTGTATTTATGAAGGAAATGGCAGAAGACTCCTAGCGTAAGAGGTGAAAGTTTTGCAGATTGGTATTGTCAGTACTGGAATTTATCTTCCAAAGGAATTTGTCACCGGAAAAGAGATCGCCGAGAAGGCAGGTATCCCGGCTGGCGTTGTCGAAGAGAAAATGGGCATAAAGAAAAAATATGTACCAGGTCTTAACGACCACACTTGTGAAATGGGGATTATTGCTGCAAAAAAAGCAATTGAAAAAGCAGGATTGGACCCGCTCGAAATTGATTTGGTGATTTATATTGGGGAGGAGCATAAGGAATACCCAATATGGACGGCGGGGATTAAGCTCCAGGAAGAAGTCGGAGCCTATCGTGCTTGGGCTTTTGATACAGCTTTAAGATGTGGAACAACGGTTATGGCATTAAAGGTTGCAAAAAGCATGATGATGGCAGACCCTGGTATAGATACCGTTTTACTCGCAGGCGGTTACCGGAATGTTGATTTTATAGATTACGAGAATCCGAGGACAAGGTTTATGTATAACCTTGGTGCTGGAGGCGGCGCTATCATTCTTAAAAAAGGTCATAACGAGAATATGCTATTAGAAACGAAGGTGATTACCGATGGTTCTTTTTCAGAGGATGTTGTAGTGGTTGCCGGCGGCACAAAGCATCCGATTTCCAAAGAGGCAATTGAACTTCGTTTAAATAATTTGGATGTCCTCGATCCAGAGGGAATGAGACAGCGCTTAGAGCAAAAGTCGATGAGGAATTTTTTAAAAGTCATAAGAGATTCACTAGAAATGAGCAGGTATAAACAAGAGGATATTGCTTATTTGGCCATGCTTCACATGAAAAAGTCCGCCCATGAATATGTATTAAAGGAACTAGGTTTGTCCGAAGAGCAATCCATTTATTTAGAAGACTATGGTCACATCGGCCAAATCGATCAAATATTGTCGTTAGAACTGGCTTTAAAGGAAAGTAAGGTTAAAGATGGTGACGTTGTCGTATTTGTAAGTGCCGGTATCGGCTATGCATGGGGGGCAACGACCATTAAATGGGGGAAGGGTGAATAAAATGGTGAATGTAACGATGAAAAATGTTCAGCTTGAAAATGGCGAAACGCTTGCCTATCGTGAACGTGATGGAGGAAGTAAAAACGTATTGCTCATCCATGGAAATATGACTTCTTCCAAGCATTGGGATCTTGTATTAGAGAACATGGACCCTGAATATAAGCTATATGCCGTTGACTTACGAGGCTTCGGAGCTTCCAGCTATAATCAACTGATCATGAGGATTAAAGACTTTTCCGATGATGTAAAGCTGTTTGTGGATCAAATCGGCTTGAAGGACTTTGCTGTAGTAGGCTGGTCAACAGGCGGGGCAGTGGCGATGCAGTTTGCTGCTGATTATCCTGGGTATTGTAACAAGCTTGTTTTATTAGCATCTGAATCAACGAGAGGCTATCCTTTTGATGGAAAAACTAGCGACGAGGAAGAAGTTCGGAGATTATCTCTTCATGAAGAAATTAAAAAGGATATTGTCCGGACCATCCCTGTTCAAACCGCTTACGACACGAATAATGTACAGTTGTTAAAGCTCATATGGAACGCGGTTATCTATACTCATAATCAGCCGGAACCTCATGCATATGAAGAATATGTTCAAGATATGAGAACACAGCGAAATTTAGCAGAGGTCCACCATTCTAACAATACGTTTAATATTAGCAACCATTACAATGGGCTGGTCGAAGGTAATGGTCTGGCAGACAAAATTAATGTGCCGATTTTAGTTTTAAGAGGTGACCGTGACATGGTGATCACCGCTGAAATGACAAAAGAGCTGGTAGAGGATCTTGGCGAAAAAGCTACCTTCATAGAATTAAAGGATTGCGGCCATTCACCGCTTGTAGATGACCTGCCGCAGTTATTAAGAGTCGTGACACAATTTTTAAATTCTGAGGTGTACCAATGAGATTAAAGGACAAAGTAGCAATTATTACAGGAGCAGCTAACGGGATTGGCTTGACAGCTTCTGAGGTATTTGCGCGTGAAGGCGCTAAAGTAGCAATGGCGGATTTTAATATAGAACAGGGAGAAAATAGTGCCCAGATTTTGCGGGAACAAGGCTATGAAGTTACCTTTTTCCAAGTCAATGTTGTGGATCGTACCAGTGTTGATCTTATGGTCGAAAAAGTTCAGGCCTTATATGGAAAAATTGAAATTCTAATTAATAATGCTGGGATTACCAAGGATGCCATGCTTTCGAAATTATCGGTGGAAGATTTCCAAGCGGTTTTAGATGTCAATCTTACAGGGGTGTTTCATTGCACACAAGCAGTATTGCCTGTAATGATTACTAATGGTAAAGGCAAAATCATTAACACTTCCTCCGTTTCAGGAGTTTATGGTAATGTCGGCCAGACCAATTATGCTGCTACGAAAGCAGGTGTAGTTGGCATGACAAAAACCTGGGCAAAGGAGCTGGGCCGAAAAGGAATTAATGTTAACGCAGTGGCTCCCGGGTTTATTGAAACCGGGATGACGGCCAAAGTGCCGGAAAAAATTCTGGATCAGATGAAGCAAATGGTTCCGCTGGCTCGTCTAGGCAAGCCGGAAGATATCGCCAATGCCTATCTGTATCTGGCTTCAGACGAATCCAATTATGTAAATGGAACCGTCCTGCACGTTGATGGCGGGATCATGATGTAGTTGTCGGCCCCACTTTTGGGGTCGCTTTTTTTTATGGTTTGGGAGTATAGAAGGGTTGCCTTCTTAAAATGTAGAAGTTTCACAAAACACGTAGAAGTTCACAATAAAAGTGTAGAAGTTAGGCCAAGTGATGTAGAAAGTTGACCAAGCTTCGTAGAAGTTATGGCTAAATGTAAAAGTTGGGTGAAAACACGTAGAAGTTCACAACAGAAGTGTAGAAGTTGGGCCAAGTTATGTAGAAGTTTGCCTAAACTGTGTAGAAGTTATGGCTAAATGTAGAAGTTGCACGAAAACACGTAGAAGTTCACAATAAAAGTGTAGAAGTTGGGCCAAGTTATGTAGAAGTTAGACCAAGCTGCGTAGAAGTTATGGCTAAATGTAATAGTTACGCAAAAACACGTAGAAGTTCACAACAAAAGTGTAGAAGTTGGGCCAAGTTATGTAGAAGTTAGACCAAGTTACGTAGAAGTTTTTGCTAAATGTAGAAGTTGCACGAAAACACGTAGAAGTTCACAACAAAAGTGTAGAAGTTAGGACAAATTATGTAGAAGTTCCACCAAACTATGTAGAAGTGCCGCTATCACCACAACTGTAACTTCACTGTAACTGATATTCAGTATGATATTCCCATCTAGTAGAGAAGGAGAGATTTTCTGGTGAGGTGGGAACTCGATTGGCTGGAAAACAGGGCTAGGTTAACGCCAAATAAGAATGCAATCATAGAGGAAGAAACAAATAGTACCTGGACCTTTGAACAATTAAATAAACGGGCGGAATCAATGGCCTGCTGGTTAACAAATCAAGGTGTAAAAAAAGGTGACCGGATTGCCCTTTTATCACCTAACCATATAAGTTATTTTGATTTATTATTTGCCTGTACCAAAATTGGAGCAATTTTTGTTCCACTGAACTGGCGGTTGTCCATACCTGAATTACAAGAAATTATCGAAGATTGTTCACCTGTATTAATTGGCATACATCCACAATTTCAAGATAAGTTTGCTTTGTTACAATCAGAGGAAAGCAGGACCTTTGTTGTCGGTGATACCTGCAGAGGAAAAGAGGCTATATTGCCTGGTGAAAACCTGTCAGAACATGATCCCTTAGTAATCATTTATACAGGGGGGACAACTGGTAAGCCAAAAGGGGTGGTGCTCAGCCACCAATCGATTCAATGGAATGCGATTAATACGATTCTAAGTTGGAACCTAACTAAAGAAGATGTCACGATTAATTACATGCCGATGTTTCATACAGGCGGGTTAAATGCTTTATCGATTCCAGTCTTAATGTCCGGCGGAACGGTCATCATCGGTGAGCCATTTTCCGGCTCCCAAGCAGCACTTAGCATTAATCGCTTTGGCTGTACCATCATCCTTTTAGTTCCCACCATGTATCACATGCTTATTCAGTCAGATGAGTTTCAGAAAAGTACTTTCCCGTCGATGAAAATCTTTCTATCAGGTGCGGCCCCTTGTCCCTTACAAATCTATGATGCATTTCAGAAAAAAGGGTTAGCATTCAAAGAGGGATATGGATTGTCAGAGGCTGGTCCGAACAATTTTTATATCGATCCAGTTGATACAATAGAAAAACGCGGGTCTGTGGGGAAACCAATGCTTTTCAATACCATAAAGCTTGTAAAAGAAGATGGCACGGAGGCAGGAATCGATGATGTGGGGGAAATTTTAATAAAGGGAAAGCATAGCTTTTCTCACTATTGGAATAACCCTAAAGCCACATTGGAGGCGGTGAAAGATGGCTGGCTATATACCGGAGACTTAGCAAAAAAAGATGAACAAGGTTTTCATTATATTGTCGGCAGGAAAAAAGATATGATTATTACCGGCGGTGAAAATGTCTATCCGCTTGAAATCGAGCACTGGCTTGCAGAACATCCTTCAGTTAACGAGGTGGCAGTTATCGGACTTCCAGATGAAAAATGGGGAGAACTAGTTGCGGCCTTTCTCGTTATAAAAACCAATGCTGAAATAAATGATGATGAATTGCGTGCCTATTGTGAAATAAAGCTGGGCAGATATAAAATTCCCAAACGATTTATCCTTCTTACGGAACTTCCAAAAACACATGTCGGAAAAATCGATAAAAAGAAACTAAAAGAAATGAGTATTCCAATATAAAAGGAGAACCGAAAACGGTTCTCCTCCTTCTATTTCTGAGCCAGATTTATGGCTGTTTCGGAAACGGTTAAGTCCACTTCGAGCTGTTCCTTTAGATTATGCGGATGATAATAGCCTTTTGCAATCATGAAGTTGGTTATTTTCTCATGGGTTGCAATTGCATCATTTAATTGTGTTCTAAGCGCAGCCTTCAATTCAGGTGTAGCTGTTTCCGTTATCGCAACGGCGTAATTCCTGACACCAGCCTTCGCTGAAATAAGAAAATCGGTCGCAATCACTTGGTCAGTCATTCCACCCATTCCCATAAGGTTTTGTATGAGTTGGTTCATTCCGCTTCCCCCCGTTTGGTTAAAAACTCCTGCAGCTGCAGAATGTGCTGCGTTCCTGAGGTAACATCATCAGCAAGAATGGCTTTTAGTTCGGGATCCTGAACCAATATACTCATCGTTGTTGCTTTTGTGAGGCTTAGATTTTTAAACGATAGCAGTTCATGAATGTCTAGCGTCTCATGAAGGCCTAAATATTTTGTCATAGCTTATCCCTCCAAAACGGAAATCCTTAATTTATATTTTCATTGAACTTCACTGATTATTCATTCTGCATAAAAGGAAATGTAAATAGGGGAAAATACTGTTAGGAATCTGGAGGTGAGTCTTTTGGAAATAGAAAATTTAGCCTTACATGAAACATTAGAGACACACGAAATCCTTAATTTTAAAACCGTTTGTTTACTCCGGTCAAAATTAATGCAGGGTATCTGCTTTGATAATGAATTAAAAAAGCTCATGGAAAAGGATGTTCAGCAATCCATTCAAGACATTAACGAATTAGTCGGCTATTACAAAAAAAGTCAACTTTTACAATAAGCAGAGGTGAGAAAGATGGAAGACTATTTAGACCCCAGGAATGCAGAAGGTATGCCTAGTTTGGCCGATTCGGCGTTCGCGATGGATTTTTTACTTTCAGTTAAAAATGGGATTCGAAATTACGGCTTTGCCATTACGGAAACTGCCAGTCCTGAATTGAGAAGAATCCTGCACCGGCAAATGGAAGCAGCCATTGATTTACATACAGAAATATCGGATTTAATGATGAAAAAAGGCTGGCTTCACCCACATAACTTTAAGGAGCAATTTCCGATTGATTTAAAAGCGGCTGAAACAGCTGTTCAAATCGCTGCCTTAAATCTATTCCCTAACGATACGGACAGGCAGGGAATGTTTGCAACCCCAAATAAATAAGGAGGTGGATAAAAATGAAAGCTGTAACCTACCAGGGCATAAAGAATGTTGAAGTTAGGGAAGTAAAAGACCCTTCCATCAAAAATGCAGATGATATTATCGTAAAAGTTACTAGTTCTGCTATATGTGGATCTGATCTGCATTTAATTCATGCCATGATACCGAATCTTCCAACAGACTTTGTTATTGGTCATGAACCAATGGGAGTGGTAGAGGAAGTGGGTCCAGAGGTAACAAAATTAAAAAAAGGCGACAGGGTTATTATCCCGTTTAATGTGAGTTGCGGCCACTGCTGGTACTGTACCCATGACCTAACTAGCCAATGTGATAATGGAAATCCACATGGACAAGGCAGCGGATTTTTTGGATATTCAGAAACGACAGGCGGTTATGCCGGGGGGCAGGCCGAATATATGCGGGTTCCTTTTGGGAATTTTACGCCTTTTAAAATTCCGGAGAATTGTGAAGTCGAGGATGAAAAATTAGTTCTGTTGGCAGACGCGGCTCCAACTGCTTATTGGAGTGTTGATCACGCAGGGGTGAAGAGCGGCGATACTGTAATTGTGCTCGGCTGCGGTCCAGTTGGATTATTGGCGCAAAAGTTTGCTTGGTTAAAAGGGGCAAATAGAGTCATTGCCGTAGATTATGTTGGATACCGCCTGGAGCATGCAAAGCGCACCAATAAAGTAGAAATAGTTAATTTTCAGGATCATGAAAATGTTGGAGATTATTTGAAGGAAATTACCCGAGGCGGAGCAGATATTGTCATCGATGCAGTTGGAATGGATGGAAAAATGACACCAATGGAGTTTTTAGCAACAGGTTTAAAACTCCATGGAGGGGCTATGGGAGCAATCGTCATTGCCAGTCAGGCAGTGAGAAAAGGCGGAACGATTCAAGTAACGGGTGTTTACGGCGGTCGTTATAATGCCTTCCCATTAGGGGATATCTTCCAGCGAAATATTGATCTTAAAACTGGGCAGGCACCGGTAATTCCATACATGCCATTCCTTTATGATTTATTTAATAAAGGAGAGGTTGACCCGAGTGATATCATTACCCATATTATACCTTTGGACCAGGCAAAACGCGGGTACGAAGTATTTGATACCAAAACAGATGATTGTATAAAGGTTATATTACAGCCTTAATGAACAAAAACCCAGATCTCGAGAAAAGACTGGGTTTTTTATTGTCAGGGTAAATGTGAATATCCATTTTCTTCGACATACTCAATAAACAATTTTGACAACATAGAGTGTGTTTTGTTGACATTATAAACAAGATAAAAGTACCTTTCGTCATGGAAGTCTTGAATATCATACATATTCAGCATTTGGTGGTCTGCGTATTCTCTTGCGGCTAATTCAGAAATAATCGCTATACCGATATCTTGAATGACAAGTTGAATTAAGCTTGGACCACTTTCCGTAACGGCTGCCGTCTTTAATTGATCTTTGTGAATCTGATGCTTTTTAAGAAATTTCTCGAGAACGGCATTTGTACCGGATTCAGAACTTCTCATGATGAACGGATATTTTACAATGTCATGAATATAGACGGGGGCAGATATTTCTATTTGTTTTGAAGTAATCAGAACCAGTTTTTCTTTTAACAGCGGGATATACTTAAGCTTTTCATTTTCATATTTTTCACCGAGAATCCCTAAGTCTACGCTTCCACTAAGTACTTTATCGGCGGCATTCTTAGAAGAGGACTGGTTAATATGAAAGGATGCATTTGGATACTGGCTTCTAAATTGCTTAACCAATTTAGGGAGAATAAATTGCCCTGGGACAGAACTCGCGGCAATTCGGATGGTACCGCGTAAATCGGTTGTACCCTCTTTTAAATCTAGAATTGCTTGGTCTTTTAAAAGCAGCAGTTTTAATGCCCACTGATAGAGACGCTCTCCTGCAGGGGTAAGCACACTCTCTCTGCCCACCCGGTCGAACAAGTTTATATTTAATGACTTTTCTAACGCGTGTATATGTGAACTTACTGTTGATTGACTTAAAAAAATATCATCAGCAGCCTTGGAAAAGCTTTTATGTTCTACTACCTTGGTAAAAACATAAAGTTGGTGTAAATCCACGTAAATCTTCCTTTCGAATATCGGAACTGGAGATTATTTTCAAATTTATCATAACATTTTTTTATGCACGGAAAAAAAGAATATTTGCTATTTTATTGATAAACAATCATATTGAATAAGACTATGTTTTTATACAGATTTAGAAGGTAGGGATCAAATTGCCTGATTTTTTATCGTTAGGTATTTCCGATAAGGCCGTAAAAAGGTTACGCGAATTCGGTATTGCACAACCAACACCAATACAACAACAAGCTATTCCATATGTGATGGATGGTAAAGATGTAATCGCACAGGCGCAGACAGGGACAGGAAAGACGTTTGCGTTTATTTTACCAATTCTTGAAAAAATAGATGTAAATGCTGAACATGTTCAAGCACTCATTGTCACACCTACACGTGAACTCGCACTGCAAATTACAGAAGAAGTTGAAAAGTTGATTGCTAAAATGGAAGGTGTCGACGTACTGGCGGTTTATGGCGGTCAGGATGTGGAAAAGCAGTTAAAAAAGCTAAAGAAAAATGTTCAAATTGTTGTGGGAACACCGGGAAGATTATTGGATCATATAAGACGGGGGACGATTCAGCTATCCCAAGTAAGTTTTCTTGTTTTAGATGAAGCAGACCAAATGCTTCATATAGGCTTTTTAAATGAAGTCGAAGACATCATCAGAGAAACGCCGAAGAGCCGACAAACCATGTTGTTTTCAGCTACAATGCCAGAAGAAATTAGAAAACTGGCTGCAAAGCATATGAAGAGCCCCGAATATATCCAAATAGAAAAAACACAGGGACCTGCAGATAATGTCAAACAAATTGCCATCCATACGATAGACCGGGCAAAGCAGGCTACATTAATCCAATTAATAGAAACCCACCGTCCTTATTTAGCCGTTATTTTTTGCAGGACGAAACGGAGAGTAAGCAAACTGTATGAGGTTCTTAAATCTCATAAATTTTTATGCGATGAATTGCACGGAGATTTATCACAAGCTAAACGAGAACAGGTGATGAAGCGTTTTAGAGAAGGAGAAATCCAATTATTGATTGCTACCGATGTTGCGGCAAGAGGGCTTGATGTTGAAGGGGTTACGCATGTATTTAACTATGATATTCCCCAGGATGCCGAAAGCTATATTCATCGAATCGGCAGAACAGGAAGAGCGGGTACGAAAGGCTTAGCCATTACGCTATATTCCACAGATGACCGTCCGACCCTTGATATGATTGAAAAAGAGCTTAATATTAGAATTCAAAAACAAAATATCGGAAACACAGAAAGTAAACAAAAAGGGAAAGAGAAACCAGACCAGAAACAAAATGATAGAAGGGTCAAACCAAAACCAACAACAGGTGCGCGAGCTGATCGGGAAAAAAGGGTAACTTCAGGACAAAAAAGTAAATCCCGGTAGAAACGGGAAAAAGAAACAATCCTCGTTCAGGCGGAAGAAAAAGTGGTAAACAAGGAACGGTAAAGAGAGGCCGGAAATAATAAAAAACCTTTGCGAATTACTGCTGTTTTTTTAATAGACACAAAACCCTCAAAAAAAATCAGCGAAGATCCGCTGATTTTTTTTGAGGGTTATTACACTATTTGTCTTTGCGAATGATCCTCATCCTGGGCCGCGAACTGTGTTTCCCAAATTTCCTTCATTTTGCTTCTGCCTTTGTCAATTTCAGGATTAAATTGAATCGCTGCATGTTCTCTTACAGAACGAACCTGTTGGACTGCCTGTTGAAGCTGCTGGTTAATGGTGCCTGACACTATTCCTGAATGCTTGGCGATAGCAATTCCTGCAATGCTTCCCTGGGCCATGGCGATTTTTCCGCTTTCGATACCAGTGATATTACCAGCTACAAAAAGTCCTTCGAGTGGTGTTTCCATCGTTTCAGAGTGGCAAGGTACATGCCCGCCCAGTTCAGGAACGTAGTTGAATGGACAGCCAGCAACAGCCGCCAGCTCTGCGAGCGGATATAATCCTCCAGCGATGCAAACAAAATCAGCCTCGTAAACGATTTCTGTTCCTGGGATCACTTGACCGGTTGCGTCCGTATCAGCCACTTTTACACCCTCAACTTGATCTTTCCCAATGATCTCCACTGCTGCCTTACGCAGCTGAAGCGGCGTGCCATTAACTTTCATTCCACTTTTAGGATAAAAGTTAATGGCCATTTTTCTTAGCCAATCATTTTTCATAAACTTGCTTCCGAACCGCATTAGAGGGGACGGAGCAAGATGGGCTGCATGTAAAAGCGTCCTCAACACCTCTTCCGGATCCCCAGCTTTCCCGCTAATTGGATTTTTTTCCGGGAGTACAATCCGGTCGACGTTTATTCCTGCCAGCTGCAGCTCATTTAAAATCGCAAAGGCTAAAATATTCGCCCCGATAATGACCCCCTTATTTCCGACTTGTACTCGATGTACATTTGTCATTACCTGCGCTGCCCCGATTGACATCACCCCAGGGAGTGTCCAACCCGGTACAGGAACGGGATATTCTGCTGCACCAGTAGCGGCCAGTATATACGGAGCTGACAGGGTGCCTATATTTGTGTGGACATTCCAGAGGTTTTCGTCTTTCTCTAAGTTATATACCGATACACCGCAGCGAATATCTACAGATAAATCTTTAGCTTCCTGAAGAAGGCGTTCGGATTCTTTGTTGCCATTCCACCATTCTCCAGATGGCTCTTGATGCAGCTGTCCAAGCAATCTTCCACCCGGTTTAACAAATTCGTCCAGGACGGTTACGCTGAGGCCGTTTCTTGCAGAAGCGATAGCACCTGCCAATCCTGCAGGGCCTGCTCCAATCACAATCACATCACTCATCCCTGTTCCACCATCCTTTTAACGATATTTGGAAGAAGCTTTCCGCTTTCCACTACCATATCCTTTTCTACAACTGTTAAGCAGGCTCGTACGTTTCCTTGTCCATTAACGGCTACCCGGCACTCCATACAGTGGCCGATATTGCAATAAATCCCTCGAGGTGTTCCGCTTTCTTCGTGAACACGCAGCTTTCTTATTCCGTTTGCCAGTAAGGCAGCGGCGATGGTCTCGTGTTCATATGCTTCATAGGCAGTTCCATCATATTGAAAGTGGATTGTTTTTTTTTGCTCCGATATTTTCCCCAAGACAGGATGATTTAGTATTCTATTCATTTTTTCCACCTACCGATCCAAAAGTCACAGGTCTAACTGGAGGCTGATATTTCAATGGGATGTCACCCTCCTCGGTGTTTGGGACTGTACTTTCAATAATTTTATCGACCGAGACCCTGCACGTCCGTCCACCACAAAAGCCCATTCCGGCCCGAGTTCTTAATTTCAATTCTCTTGCAGTACATTGATGCTCTTTTGCTGTTGATAAAAGCTGGCCATAGGTAACCTCTTCACAACGGCAAATGACCATGTTTTCCATGTTTGACATTTGAATTCCTCCTTAAGAAGTGTCTATTCATTTACCATGCAAAAAATGTACCAACTTTTTACCAGGGGGGTAACATTAATCCAAACCAAGTCGCTTCAACCGGTTATATAAGGTTGCCCTAGTGATTCCGAGCCGCCTGGCACACTCCAGTTTATTTCCATTTACAATTTGCAATGCCCTTTCAATTACTTTCTTTTCATGTTGATCCATTTCTTCCTGGAGCAATAAAATCGTATCGTCTGTTTCTATGTCATCATTAAGGGATGGGAGTGCTCGAGTGCTTTGGGTACTGTCGCCGGCCGTAAATAGTAAATAGTCTTTCCTGATAACCCCATCTGTCGCAAAAACAACAAGCCGTTCCACCGTATTTCGAAGCTCGCGAATATTCCCTGGCCATTCATAATGGAGTATTGCTTGCATTACATCGGGTGTAAAATCGTGAATTGGCCGCTGATAGCTCTGGGAAAACTCATTTAAGTAATAGTGGGTTAACTCAATAATATCCTCTTGTCTTTCTCTTAATGGCGGGATATAGAGGGTCACAACATTTAAACGGTAATATAAATCTTCACGAAATTGACCTTGCTTCATTAATTCCTGCAAATCCCGATTAGTAGCGGCGATAACACGGAAATCAATGTTGATTTCTTTTTCTCCGCCAACACGGTAAAATTTCCTTTCCTGAAGTACCCGAAGCAGTTTTACCTGCATTTCAAGCGGCATTTCCCCAATTTCATCAAGAAATAATGTTCCACCTTTTGCCAGCTCAATTTTTCCTTTTTTGCCTTTGTAGTCGGCACCGGAAAAGGCTCCTCGTTCATACCCAAATAGTTCACTTTCAAAAAGTGATGCCGGTATTGCCCCGCAGTTTATCGTAATAAAAGGGGAATTGGGTTTTTCACTAGCTTCATGAATAGCTCTGGCAAAGACTTCTTTTCCGACGCCGCTTTCCCCTAAAATCAACACAGTTGATTTAACCGTACACACCTTTCTTGCGATTCCGATCGTTTGCTGAATGGCAGAACTTTTCCCTTTAATAAACCGAAAAGGATCGTCATAGTGTTTATACTTTGCCACTTCTTGTTCTAAACGGCGAACTTCATTAGACATGTTAAATAACTTTTCATTCAACATTACTTGGTTGGTCACATCCGTTTCGGATGCTACAGCCCCGATAATACGATCTTCAAAGTACACAGGATTGGTATTAATCAATACAAATAAATCAGCCCGGGGTTGATGATACTGGCCGGTGATGCGTTTTCCTTTATGTAATGTTTGTAAGATTTCCAATTTGTTTTTCTCGAAAAAATCTGTAATCGGTTTTCCGATAATGTCCTGTTGTGTAAAGGAAAAAATTTTTTCCGCTCCCTTAGTCCAGGTGAGGACGAATTCATCAGCACCGATCACGCTGACGGATGAATCCGTTGTATCAATAACAGTTTCATAGAAAGCTAGCAGTTGCCTATAGGTGTTTGAGAGGAAGTCAATCATTTGTCCGGCCGTGATACAGGCCGCTGGCTGCTTGTTTTGGTTAAGAAGAACTACTGCTGAATGGTGCTTAAATGATTGAATGAGGATATCGAGCGAATCATCTTCATTGATGATTTTACAAGGAAACTGTGATGTGTTTTCTGAGGGGGTGTAATAAATTTTTCCATTACTCTGTGTTAGTTGTTTAAGGGGTGTTGTGGGACCCGGGAAGTTCTTTAATACATCTTTGGCAGATTGGATAGAAAAAACCATGAGCTCCTCCTTATAGTGTGTATAAAAATATTTACACTGTATAAATAATTATACACTGTGTGTCAAAAAATTTAAAATATTCATAATTAACTTAGAACCAAGGGCTATGTTTTTTGGCACGGTTATTGCATTAATTTAAGTGTGATTTTTTAAGGAAGGGGGAAGGGATGGTGAAACACTGTGACATTCTCGTCATTGGCGGGGGAATTATCGGATGTGCCATTGCTTATTATGTATCCAAATCAGGCAGGGATGTGACAGTCATTGAAAAAGGGGAATTTGTCAGTGGTACGTCTTCCCGTTGTGATGGAAATATTTTAGCGATTGATAAAGATCCCGGGTTCGATAGTCAAATGTCTTTGGTCAGTCAGCGTTTGGTAGACGATTTGAGCAGGGAACTTGAACATAAGTTTGAATATCGTGCACCTGGCAGCATTCTCGTTTGTGAGTCCGAGGAGGAGATGGAGGCTGCTAAAAAATGGGTCGATCGTCAAAAGGCCGCTGGTTTAGCGTTTAGAATGCTGGATCGTGAGGATATCCGTCAGGAGTCACCTTTCTTTGCGGATGATTTATTAGGGGGATTAGAGTGTGCGACGGACTCGACCGTTAATCCGTATATGCTTGCTTTTGCCTTGCTTGAGAAAGCAAAGAAGCAAGGTGCAAAGGCTTTTAAGCAAACAGAAGTAACGGAAATAAGAAGAGAAAAGGGGTCTTTTGTTGTCCAAACATCCAACGGAGTGTTTACTGCCAATCATGTAGTGAATGCCGCCGGTGTTTTGGCGCCAAGAATGGGCGAAATGCTCGGCCTTTCCATCCCCATCAAACCAAGAAAAGGGCATATCATCGTGGCATCGAGGCAGCAGCATGTCGGCTCTCGGAAAGTAATGGAGTTTGGCTATTTGATTTCAAAGTTTGGCGGGGAGCGCAGGGTGGACCCGCTAACAGAGAAATATGGAGTTGCCCTTGTGTTTGAACCGACAGAAAGCCAAAACTTTTTAATTGGCAGCAGCCGCGAATTTGTAGGTTTTAATACGAAAGTAAACAACGAAATCATTAAGTGCATTGCCAATCGCGCTATCCGCTTTTATCCAAAAATGGCCGATATGATGGTGATTCGTTCTTACGCAGGACTTCGCCCTTGGACAGAAGATCACCTTCCAATCGTGTCAAGAGTTGAGGAAATTCCAAATTTCTATATAGCTGCTGGTCATGAGGGGGATGGAATTAGTCTCGCAGCCGTAACTGGGAAAGTGATAGAGGAACTTATCAACGAAAAAGACACTTGCATACCAACTGAACCGCTTCGTTTTGAGCGTTTTAAAGAAAGGGTGTTAACAAGATGAGGGCAGATAAAGTATTTACTACGATTGATACCCATACAGGGGGCAATCCAACACGAACTGTCATCAGCGGTCTTCCTAAACTTATTGGGGAAACCATGTCTGAAAAGATGCTCTACATGAAAAAGGAATACGACTGGATTCGAAAATTATTAATGAATGAACCGCGGGGGCATGATGTAATGTCAGGTGCACTGCTTATTAAGCCATGTCATCCGGAGGCGGATATCGGTGTCATCTACATTGAAACGGGCGGCTACTTGCCGATGTGCGGTCATGACACGATTGGCGTTTGTACAGCCCTCATTGAATCGGGACTCATTCCTGTTCAGGAGCCTATTACTTCCCTGAAACTAGATACTCCGGCAGGGCTGGTAAGTATAGAGATAGCGGTAGAAAACGGGAAAGCGAAGGAAGTTTCTTTTTGCAATATCCCTGCCTTTCTATTAAAAAGTGTTTCGGTGGACGTAGAAGGAATCGGGAAAGTAGATGCTGACATTGCCTATGGCGGGAATTTCTATGCAATTATTGATGCAAAATCGGTCGGCTTAGAGTTAACACCGGAGAGTGCTTCAACCATTATAGATAAAGCGATTACTATCAGAAATGCCATTAACGAGAAGACCGAGGTTGTTCATCCAAAATATCCATTCATTAAAGGATTAACCCATGTGGAATTTTATACGGACCCAACACATGAAGCGGCGGATGTGAAAAATACTGTGATCGTCCCTCCCGGAGGTATTGACCGCTCGCCATGTGGGACAGGAACATCTGCAAAGCTTTCTGTTATGTATGCCAAGCAACAGATTTCGATTGATGAGGAATTTGTTCATGAAAGTATCGTGGGATCACTATTCCGTGGAAAAATCGTTGAAACAACCAATGTAGAAGGAGTCGAAGCGGTTGTTACCAGAATTACAGGTTCCGCCTGGCTAATGGGAATGCATCGATTCTTTTACCATGAGGAAGACCCGTTAAAAGAAGGGTTCCTGCTGATACCCCCGATGAATGAACATGAAATGGAGGACGTGAAATGAAAATTGAAAAAGCCTATTCTGCCATAGATGTTCACGTTGCCGGAGAGGCATTCCGAATCATCCGGAATGCCCCGTTGGTCCATTATCAAACCTTGGAAGAACTGTATGAGCTGTTTCCAGAGGTATATAAAGAGGAGCAAAATTTACTATTAAATGAGCCTCGCGGGTTTGCCGGGCTGAATGGCTGTCTTGTCGTGCCGCCGCTCAATCGAGAGGCCGATGCGGCAGTTGTATTTTTTAATCATAATGGAACAGTGCCTCTCCATTATGCAGGCCTGATTGCTGTGATAACAGCCCTATTAGAATGTGGTCATCTAAAACCTAGAGCTACAAGCCAATATAAAATTGAAACCGTGACGGGTATTGTCCCAATTACGGCGGTAGTAACAGGCGATGAGATTGTTTCAGTTAAGATGGAGAGCGGCTTCTATCAGGTTGTCGGAAAAGTGGAATGTTTACCTCCTTCACCTGCAAACTATACACTTGTTCAAACTGATCAGATATATGCCGTCTTTCGGAAACAGGACTTCCCAGTTGAAATTCAAATAGAAGAATTAGCAGATTTACGTAAATGGGGGCAGGCAGTTCTGCAAACCCTAAGTCCGGATGTAAAAGGCGCTATATTAGTTGATGAGTCTACGGTGGATGAAGGACTTATTAGATCTATTACCTTTCGGGATGACTTATTCATTGTTCGATCACCTGGTTTTGGACCGACACTTGCTGTTTTTACTAGTTTACTAACATCCGGAGCCATCTTGAAACAGGAGTTATTGGTGAATGAAAGTATTTTCGGCAGTCAGTTGGAAGTA
Organism: Neobacillus sp. Marseille-Q6967; assembly: GCF_946151075.1. Lineage (GTDB taxonomy): Bacteria > Bacillota > Bacilli > Bacillales > Cytobacillaceae > Neobacillus. Next base: position 2,346,825 of record NZ_CAMGZB010000001.1, read on the forward strand.
CAAGTTGCGGGGCGTAAGGAATCTAGATATCAATTTACCATGACTGGCCGTGGATTTATTACCGGGATGCAAACCTTTATCTTAGATCCAACAGACCCATTAGCGGCTGGATTTATTTTAAAATAATACGATTTTAATAGTGATACAGTAAGAAAAAATTCTTAAGGATAATAGAGGAGGAAATTGACATGACAAATATTAGAGGAGCTTTTCCAGTATTAATTACCCCGATGACGAAGGAGCAGGAAATTGATTGGGGCGGTGTAAGGAATAATGTAAACTATTTTGTTGATCAAGGAGTTGCTGGAATTGTCATTAATGGAAGTACTGGAGAATTCGTCAGTTTAACAAAGGAAGAGAAGTACCAAATGGTCGAGGTCGTTATGAAAGAAGTAAACGGCCGTATCCCGGTCATTGTTGGTACTGCAGCGGAAACCACAAAAGAAACAATTGAGAACACGAAACAGGCTGAAGCTCATGGTGCAGATTGTGCGCTGATTATTAATTCCTATTACGCGAAACCAAAAGAAGATGAAATCTACTTCCATTTTAAAGAAGTGGCAAATCCTGTGAATATCCCTATCATGCTTTACAATAACCCATTCACATCTGGTGTCGATATGAGCACTGAGCTCATGCTAAAAATCGGAAGAGAATGTGAAAATGTTACCCATATCAAGGAGTCAAGCGGAGACATCCGTAAGGCAAGAGATTTAGCAAGACAAGCAAAAGGGGATTTTGAAGTATTCTGCGGATCAGAAGAATTGGTGATGGAATCATATTTTGTTGGAGCAACGGGCTGGATTTCCGTCGCCGGAAATATCGTACCAAAGCTTGTAACAGACATGTACAATCATTTCCAAAAAGGGGAACTTGAACAGGCATGGGAAATTAACGACCGAATTCTGCCACTTTGTGCGTTTCTTGAAGGTTCCGGCAAATATGTTCAAATCGTTAAGCGTGCAATGGATTTACTTGGTCAAGCAGGAGGGCCTGCTCGATATCCGCGTTTAGGTTTAACTCCTGAAGAGGACCAAACACTTAAAAATATTTTAAAGAATTTAAATACTGTATCTCTTGTCTAGATGGTCTCTAGAAGTTAGAACAAATAAATATTAAGGGGGAAGGACATTGTTAACAGCCCAGCTCGGATTAAAACCGAAAGTGAAAGAATTTTTAGAAGAAAAAATTGAGCTTTTTATTGACGGTAAATTCGTTCCGTCCTTTAGTGGCAAAACATTTGAAACCTTGAATCCTGCTACAGAGGATGTACTTGCAGTTGTAAGTGAGGCGCAGGAAGAAGACATTGATCTAGCTGTTAAAGCGGCAAGAAGGGCTTTTGAATCCGGACCATGGCCTGATATGAGCGCCGCGGAAAGAGCACGGGTTATTTATAAATTTGCTGACTTGATTGAGGAGCATAAAGAAGAACTAGCCCAGCTGGAAGCATTGGACAATGGCAAGCCCTACGCTGTTGCATTGGCAGACGATATTCCGGCAACTGTTGAGCAGTTCCGCTATTATGCCGGTTGGGCAACGAAGATCCTTGGACAGACAGTACCGATTTCTAAGGATTATTTAAACTTTACGCGGCATGAACCAATAGGGGTTGTCGGACAAATTATTCCATGGAATTATCCGTTAACGATGGCATCGTGGAAAATGGGTGCTGCTTTGGCAACTGGATGTACCATCGTGTTAAAGCCTGCTGAACAAACCCCATTATCGATTCTGTATGCTGCAAAGCTTATTCAAGAAGCTGGTTTTCCTGAAGGAGTGGTTAACATAGTTCCTGGATTCGGGGCAACAGCAGGAGCAGCAATCGTCAACCACCCTGATGTAGATAAGGTAGCATTCACTGGTTCAACCGCCACTGGCAAATATATTATGCGCCAGGCGGCTGAAACGATTAAAAACATCACACTTGAGCTCGGGGGTAAGTCGCCAAATATTATTTTAGAAGACGCTGATTTAACAGAGGCGATTCCTGGAGCATTCAACGGTATTATGTACAACCATGGACAAAACTGCAGCGCCGGATCCCGGGTATTTGTCCACAGAAAACACTATGAGCATGTTGTAGAAGAATTGGTGAAAATGGCTAATCAGGTAAAACTGGGACCTGGTTTGGATCCGAAAACGGATATGGGTCCGCTAGTATCGGAAAAGCAGTTGGAGCGGGTGCTTGGCTATATCGAAAAGAGAATAGCAGAAGGAGCAAAGGTTGCAGCAGGAGGTAAAAGAGCATTTGATAGGGGATATTTCGTTCAGCCAACCGTTTTTGCCGATGTAACGGATGACATGGTGGTTGTCAAAGAAGAGATTTTTGGCCCAGTGGTGGTTGTTTTGCCATTTGATACTGTGGAAGAAGTCATTGAAAGAGCAAACAATACGCCATATGGTCTTGCTGCTGGTGTATGGACAAAAGATATTAAAACGGCTCATAAAGTGGCTAACAAGTTAAAAGCAGGAACTGTTTGGATTAATGATTACAATTTAGAAGATCCAGCAGCAGCTTTTGGCGGATATAAACAATCCGGCATCGGACGGGAAATGGGGACGTATGCACTGGATAATTATACAGAAGTAAAAAGTGTATGGGTAAACATAAAGTAACCATTTTATTAGAGGTATTAGTGAAAAAAAGAAGCGGGCTGTCTCCCGGCAGCAGCTTTCTTTTTTTCATGATAGCTTTTGAATTACTTACAATACAACGGAAATTTTAACCTATAATTTTTCGAAAATTCTATATTGTTAACGGTTACAAAAATTAAAGAGAACCGGAGGGCTTGATAAATGGAAGATTTCATTAACTGGCTAGCAGGACAATTATGGGGGAATGGTTTGGTCATTCTTGCACTAGGTGCAGGTTTAATTTTCACAGTTGCAACTCGTTTTGTGCAAATACGGTATTTTAAAGAGATGATTAAATTATTGTTCGAAGGAAAAAGCTCTGAGGAAGGAATCTCCTCATTTCAAGCATTTTGTTTAGCTTTGTCCGGGCGTGTAGGGGTTGGCAATATTGCTGGTGTGGCCACCGCCATTGCTTTTGGAGGGCCAGGAGCCGTTTTCTGGATGTGGATAATGGCGTTGTTAGGAGGCGCTAGTGCCTTTATAGAATCAACAATGGCTCAGGTGTATAAGGTGAAAGTGGGAAAGGAGTACCGCGGAGGAACCCCATATTTTATTGAAAAAGGTTTGGGGCTTAAATGGTTTGCAGTGATTATGGCTGTTGTGGTGACCATTTCCTATGGATTATTGACACCTGGTGTCCAAGCAAATAACATTGCAGCAGGAATGGAAAATGCGTTCGGTATAAATAAGATGGTTACTGGTATTTTCTTAGTTATTTTACTGGGTGCTATTATATTTGGAGGAGTTAAACGGATAGCCAGTGTTTCGCAAACTGTTGTTCCTTTTATGGCAGTAGGTTATGTGATAGTAACATTTATTATTTTAGCGGCAAATTTTGATAAAGTTCCTGAAATGTTTTCGCTTATCTTTACTAGTGCATTTGGAGTAAACCAAACATTCGGCGGTATAATCGGCGCAGCTATCGCCTGGGGTGTCAGAAGGGCTATTTTTTCGAATGTTGCTGGTGCCGGTGAAGCAACCTATAGTTCAGCAGCTGCCGAAGTAACACACCCTGCAAAACAGGGATTGGTGCAGGCATTCTCTGTATATATCGATACGATTGTTGTTTGTACAGCGACAGCCCTAATGATCCTAGTTACGGGAATGTATAATGTTACTCCTGAAGGAAAAGAACCAATTGTTCAATCAATAGAAAATGTTGAAGCAGGACCGGCCTATACTCAGATGGCCGTAGAAACAGTGATGTCTGGATTTGGCCCTGGGTTTGTTGCCATTGCTATTTTATTCTTTGCTTTTACCACTTTAATGGCCTATTACTATATTGCCGAAACAACACTTGTTTATTTAAGTGGAAAACGAGATGTCCCTTGGCTGAAAACAATTTTAAAGATTGTCTTATTAATTATGACCTATGTTGGCAGTGTTTTTTCAGCATCAACAATGTGGGCGCTTGGGGATATAGGATTTGGGTCGATGGCGTGGTTAAGTTTAATAGCAATTTTACTTTTAATCAAACCAGCGTTAAAGGTATTAAAAGATTATGACATTCAAAAAAAGGCTGGGAAAGATCCAGTATTTAATCCAATTAATGCCGGCATAAAAGGTGCCGATTTTTGGGAGGAACATTATAACGAGATGGAGAAAAAATCCTCTATAGATAGTAAATCAATTATATAACACCTGATATTTAAAATTTTTTAGGGGGAGTAAAATGAACTTCAGTAAAATATATTCAACGGTTGATTTGCATGTTTTTGGTGAGCCGCTGCGGATTATTACAAGCGGAGTACCGGAAATAAAAGGGACCACTTAATTAGAAAAACGTACTTATTGCATGGAGCATTTAGATCACCTTCGTGAGGTATTAATGTACGAACCACGCGGTCATCATGGAATGTATGGCTGTATCATTACTCCCCCGGCAAGTAATGATACTGATTTCGGAGTCTTGTTTATGCACAACGAGGGCTGGAGTACGATGTGCGGACATGGGATTATAGCAGTAGTCACATATTGTATTGAAACAGGAGTAATAGATGTTTTGGGCGGCAAGCAAAGATTTGTTATCGACAGCCCTGCAGGGAAGGTCATTGCCTATGTGGAATACAAGGATAGTCAAGTAGAATCCGTTTCGTTTGATAATGTCCCTTCTTTTGTTTTTAAAAAAGATTTCACTGTACAAATAGATGACCATAAATTCCAAGTTGATATTGCTTTTGGCGGTGCATTTTATGCAATTGTCAACAGCAGTGAATTTGGATTAAAGGTAAATTATGAAGATTTACCTGTTCTTCAGACAATAGGAGGAAAAATTAAGCATTATATTGAAAATAAAATAGAAGTGTCTCATCCACTTGAAAAAGATTTAAAAGGAATCTATGGGGTTATTTTTTCTGACGAACCGCAGGCAAAGGATGCTCATCTATGCAACGTTACTATTTTTGCAGATGAGCAGGTGGACCGCTCTCCTTGTGGAACAGGGACATCCGCGAGATTGGCGACGTTGGTAAAAAGGGAGAATTTAAAAGAAGGCGAAAGTTTTATTCATGAATGTATTACGGGTGGAAAGTTTATTGGCGAGGTATTAGGGAGAACCAAAGTTGACGGCTTTGATGCAATTGTTCCAAAAGTAACTGGTCAAGCCTTCATCACAGGGTTCCACCAGTTTGTGGTTGATCCAAGAGATCCATTAAAGCAGGGCTTTTTATTAGCGTAATTTGTTCAATTGAAGTGTAAGGAAGTGTATAACATGAGTGAGCAACAGCGGAATAGATTGGAGACTTTAATTCAGCATCTAGAACGAGAACAAGTAGAACTAGCGATTGTTAATTCTCCAAAAAATGTATTTTATTATACAGGCTTTAATTCTGATCCGCATGAACGGTTTTTGGCATTGGTTCTTGACCTTCGCAATCAAAATCAATATTTATTTGTGCCGGCACTCGACCAAGAGGCGGCAGAAACAACTTCATCAATTCAAAAAATTATCCCAATCTCAGATGAAAAGAATCCTTATCAAATCTTGAAAGATACAATTGGTGAAGGAGTAAAATCAATAGGATTAGAGACAAAAAATGTAAGTTTGTATCACCAAGAGCAGTTCAACTTATTCTTTCCAGATTTTCGTTATCGAGATATTGGCCATTTCATTGCAGGTCAGAGGGTGAGAAAGACACCGGAAGAGTGCAGCAAGGTCCAAGAGGCAGTTCTGGTCATCGAAAAGGTGCTTGATAATGGGATTAAACGTTTCAAAGCAGGCATGTCAGAGTTAGAGTTAACTGCAGAGCTGGAATTTTTAATGAGAAAATTCGGGGCAGAAGGACCATCGTTTTCTACCATTGTGTTATCTGGTGAGAAGTCATCGCTTCCGCATGGAAGGCCTGATGAGAAGAAAATACAACATGGAGATTTTTTATTAATTGATATGGGGGTCATTTTGAATGGTTATTGTTCGGATATTACCCGCACATTTGTGGTAGGGGAAGGAACCCCAAAACAGAGGGAAATTTATGATGTTGTTCTAGATTCAGTACAAGCAGGAATCAATGCCGTTAAGTCTGGCAATTTGGCCAGCAGTGTGGATACCGCAGCCCGTAATGTCATCAAGGCGAACGGGTACGGTCAATATTTTAATAACAGAGTAGGCCATGGTTTAGGCATGGAAGTACATGAGGACCCATCAATCCATGAAAAAAATGAAATGGTAATGGGGACGGGATTTTTGTTTACAATTGAACCCGGAATCTATATTCCTGGATATGGCGGTGTACGAATAGAAGAGAATGTATATATTGACGTAAATGGGGAGGCTAGGGTGTTATCTTCCTATCCAAAAGAGTTCACAGTGATTGGTTCCTAAAACTAAGAATAATTATTATGAAGTAAAAAAATATTATCAGATGAGCAGTTAGCAGTATAAATGCATCATAAAAGAGGGTGTCCTCTAAAAGTTATACTTTTGGGAAACCCTCTTTTTCATTATGATTGATTAATCCCAATACCAGTATTCGACTTAACGAGTACTTCTTCATATTTCTTAACGTCAGCCTTTTGGCTTGAAAAGATTGTTCCAAGATAACCTGCGATGAATCCTAGTGGAATGGATACGATTCCAGGCGTTGTATATGGGAATAAAGGATTTCCTACAAAAATCGCTTTTCCAACTTCTGGGCTGAAAACGTTTGGACTAATTAATACAAGGCCAATAGCTGAGATTAATCCAACAACCATTGCCCAAATCGCACCTGTTGTGTTAAATCGCTTCCAATAAATGGTGTAGATAATAACTGGAAGGTTTGCGCTGGCTGCTACAGCAAACGCAAGCGACACGAGAAAGGCAACATTCAGCGTTTGGGCCCCTAAGGCCAAGATAATCGATATAATGGAAACTCCAATGGCTGCCCAGCGTGCCATGCTCACCTGTTGTTTCTCTGTGGCTTTTCCTTTTTTGACTATTTCATTATAGAAATCATGAGCAAAAGCCGAGGCAGCAGTTAATACAAGTCCTGCCACAACCGCTAGAATTGTTGCAAAGGCGACCGCAGATATAAACGCAAACAGCATATTACCACCAAGTGCCTGAGCTAGAAGGGGGGCAGCCATATTACCAGCTGCATTGGCTGCAACAATTTCTTCGTTGCCAACAAAGGCAGCTGCGCCAAATCCAAGGAAGATGGTCATGACATAAAATAATCCAATAACCCAAGTGGCGTATACAACAGAGGAACGGGCCGTTTTTGCATCCTTTACAGTAAAGAAACGGACAAGAATATGCGGTAAACCAGCTGTTCCTAGTACCAGACCCAAGTTTAAGGACAGTGTATCGATTCCATCCTTATACTTTACACCTGGATTCAAGAATGCTTCCTGCAATGGAGTTGCTGTTTTCATTTGGGCAAACATCTCGGTAATGCTGAAATTAAATTTGGCAAAAACAATAACTGAAATAATAAACGTCCCTCCCATTAACAGGACGGCTTTTACAATCTGTACCCAGCTTGTGGCATGCATTCCGCCAAAAATAACATATACTGTCATAAGGACGCCAACAATTAAGACTGAGGTTGTATACTCAAGACCAAGTAATAATTTAATAAGTGCACCTGCTCCAACCAGTTGAGCAATCATATAAAAAATCGAAATGATCATTGTATTCATGGCTGCAAAACCACGGACCTTTTTCGCATCAAATCTTGCGGCAATCATATCAGCAAACGTGTATTTACCGAGGTTACGTAATGGTTCTGCTACGATATATAACACGACAAGATAAGCTACTAGGAAACCAATACTGTAAAAGAAACCATCAAATCCGGTTAGGGCTACAGCTCCAGCAATACCTAAAAATGATGCAGCTGACATATAATCACCAGCAATGGCAAGACCATTTTGCCAGCCGGTAAGACCACCGCCTGCTGTGTAAAACTCACTGGCGTTCTTCGTCCGCTTTGATGCGTAATATGTAATGACCAGGGTGACAAAAACAATCGCAAGAAACATCGTAAATGCAGCTGTATTCATCAGCTCTTACTCCTTTCTTTTAATACTTTTTCTGCTAATTGATCAAATTTCGCAGCCTTTTTGGTGTAGAGCATACATAGGGCCCATGTCATAACAAATTGTAGAAAGGCAAATACCCATGCCCAAGTAATATCTCCAATAAATTTTTGATTTAAGATGGTTGTATAAGATGTTAATACAGGCAGTGCAAAGTAAAAACAAAAAAAGAAGATAGTAAGCGGAATGATGAATTTTTTCTTTTCGGAGAGTAATGTTTGGAACGATGATGATTGAACAATTGCGCTGTAATCGTTTTCATTAGTAGCCTTAATTTTTCTTGCCTCCAATGGAAGCTCCCCCTCTCATTAAAACAAATTTAACTACATTATGAGGATTCAAATGAAAGACCAAGCTGACTGATTTGAAAGATGAAGATAAAAATGAGGAAAACAAAAAAGACTAGTTTACATACCACCGCCTTTTTCCTAATTTTTCTAAAATTTGAAATTTTTAATACGATTATTATTATAGTGGCAACAAATTAAAATAAGCAATAGGAAAATAAGCCTTTTTTAAAATTACGATTTTACACTATATTAATAGGAAAAACAGTTGGATTTTATCTTAGATAGTTAGAGAATTGTTTTGGTGAAAAAGAAAAAACCTTTGCTAATCGCAAAGGTTTTCGTTATGGAGACTATCGGGATCGAACCGACGACCTCTTGCATGCCATGCAAGCGCTCTCCCAGCTGAGCTAAGCCCCCGTAATAAGTGGTACAAGAAATATTATAGCGCCAATGTTTATATCTTGCAAGTAGAAATTTTAAAAAAGGACCATGGAAATTTGGTCCTTTAACTCATGCTTTCTATTTCAACCTTCTTTACTCCTTCAAGGCTCGATACGGATGAATAAACATCAGTTGTTTTATCTCTGTAATCAACAGCCACCAAAATTTGTACAAGGTGGTCTCCGTTGTCCAAATCCTTTATTCGGATCCTTCGAATAATATACTTTCTTTCCATTAGTGTATTAATGGCCTTTTCAATTTGAATTTTATCCCGAATGAATAGTTGAAGCATGATCTCTTTTTCTCTTAATTGCTTAGGACCAACCATTTTCATTAAGTATGGCATGAACTCTACGCTGATAATTAATAAGGCTACTCCTACCAAAGCCTCGATATAGAAGCCAGCACCAACAGCAATTCCAATACCTGCAGCTCCCCAAATCATAGCGGCTGTAGTTAAACCAGATATACTATCATTCCCTCTTCTTAGAATGACGCCAGCACCAAGAAAACCAATCCCTGAAACGATTTGTGCCGCAAGCCGGAGGGGGTCCATTGTAATTCTAACGTTATCTGAATCGGGAAACATATAGGCGGATTCAATTGAAACTATAGTCAGCAGACAGCTTACTACAGAGATTACCAAACTGGTTTTTAGTCCAACTGGTTTTCTTTTTAGCTCGCGCTCAAGTCCAATGATAAGACCGAAAACAGCAGAAATACCTAATTTAATCATTATATCCATATCTATATTTTCCATGAAGTTTCACGTCCATTGATAAATTATTTTTAGATTAAAACGAAGACCACTTATGTTTTCATTATATAGGAGATCATGATGAGTGGTTGTTATTTAGGTAAATTATTTTAATAAAGATGTTTATTAATTACATATACAATAAATGTTTGTTTTATGAGTTATATTTTCCACAGACAGCTCATCTTAAATACTAAATCAAGTTTTATGATAAAAAAATGCAGTTTATTTATAATTTCTTTGCAATAATACAGAAAAAGTCTTTAAAAAACTTTTTAAAATTATATTGCAATCATTTTTGTATCATGGTATATTAATTTTCGTCCTCTTCGAGAGAGTCACAATCAAATATAAAATTTTTAAAAAAGTTGTTGACATCGCGATAGAGAATGTGATAAATTTAAGAAGTCGCTTTTGGACGACTAGTGTAGTACAAGCCTTCCAAAAAGTAATTGTTCTTTGAAAACTAAACAAACAAAAACGTCAACAAACAATAATTATTCATTTCTATTATCGAAGTGAAGCCAACGTAAAATTTTTGAGCTATATCAACTTTCTTGGAGAGTTTGATCCTGGCTCAGGACGAACGCTGGCGGCGTGCCTAATACATGCAAGTCGAGCGAATCTTTAGGAGCTTGCTCCTGAAGGTTAGCGGCGGACGGGTGAGTAACACGTGGGCAACCTGCCTGTAAGACTGGGATAACTTCGGGAAACCGGAGCTAATACCGGATAATCCTTTCCCTCTCATGAGGGAAAGCTGAAAGACGGCGCAAGCTGTCACTTACAGATGGGCCCGCGGCGCATTAGCTAGTTGGTGAGGTAACGGCTCACCAAGGCGACGATGCGTAGCCGACCTGAGAGGGTGATCGGCCACACTGGGACTGAGACACGGCCCAGACTCCTAC
>NZ_CAMGZB010000002.1 GCF_946151075.1 Neobacillus sp. Marseille-Q6967
CCTTACAAGCAGAGGGTCGGCGGTTCGAGCCCGTCATCCTCCACCATATATGCCGGTTTAGCTCAATTGGTAGAGCAACTGACTTGTAATCAGTAGGTTGGGGGTTCAAGTCCTCTAGCCGGCACCACTTTATTCTATTAGTTAGCTCAAAAAAAGACAGAGCTCAATGGGATAATTCTTAATGAGAGCCATTAGCTCAGTTGGTAGAGCATCTGACTTTTAATCAGAGGGTCGAAGGTTCGAGTCCTTCATGGCTCACCATTTTTAAAAAAATATGCGGGTGTGGCGGAATTGGCAGACGCACCAGACTTAGGATCTGGCGCCGCAAGGCGTGGGGGTTCGACTCCCTTCACCCGCACCATTTATCTAATACGCGGAAGTAGTTCAGTGGTAGAACACCACCTTGCCAAGGTGGGGGTCGCGGGTTCGAATCCCGTCTTCCGCTCCAAAAGTGCCGGGGTGGCGGAACTGGCAGACGCACAGGACTTAAAATCCTGCGGTAGGTGACTACCGTACCGGTTCGATTCCGGTCCTCGGCACCATTCAAAAAATGCGCCCGTAGCTCAATTGGATAGAGCGTTTGACTACGGATCAAAAGGTTATGGGTTCGACTCCTTTCGGGCGCGCCATAACGGGAAGTAGCTCAGCTTGGTAGAGCACTTGGTTTGGGACCAAGGGGTCGCAGGTTCGAATCCTGTCTTCCCGACCACTTACCTACTATAACATTATGGGGCCTTAGCTCAGCTGGGAGAGCGCCTGCTTTGCACGCAGGAGGTCAGCGGTTCGATCCCGCTAGGCTCCACCATAAATTAATATGATATTTGGCGGTGTAGCTCAGCTGGCTAGAGCGTACGGTTCATACCCGTAAGGTCGGGGGTTCGATCCCCTCCGCCGCTACCAAATATTTATGGACCTTTAGCTCAGCTGGTTAGAGCAGACGGCTCATAACCGTCCGGTCGTAGGTTCGAGTCCTACAAGGTCCACCATTAGCTTTATCTATACGGAGGAATACCCAAGTCCGGCTGAAGGGATCGGTCTTGAAAACCGACAGGCGGGTTAAACCGCGCGGGGGTTCGAATCCCTCTTCCTCCGCCATATTAGTTTTTATTTTATCGTCGCGGGGTGGAGCAGTCTGGTAGCTCGTCGGGCTCATAACCCGAAGGTCGCAGGTTCAAATCCTGTCCCCGCAATCTGGTCCCGTGGTGTAGCGGTTAACATGCCTGCCTGTCACGCAGGAGATCGCCGGTTCGATCCCGGTCGGGACCGCCATTTTAATCTTGTGGCTCAGTAGCTCAGTCGGTAGAGCAAAGGACTGAAAATCCTTGTGTCGGCGGTTCGATTCCGTCCTGAGCCACCATTTATTATTAAAAATATAATAATGGCGATTGTGGCGAAGTGGTTAACGCATCGGATTGTGGTTCCGACATTCGTGGGTTCGATTCCCATCAGTCGCCCCATACAAATATAGTGCGGGTGTAGTTTAGTGGTAAAACCTCAGCCTTCCAAGCTGATGTTGTGAGTTCGATTCTCATCACCCGCTCCATTATGGGCCTATAGCTCAGCTGGTTAGAGCGCACGCCTGATAAGCGTGAGGTCGATGGTTCGAGTCCATTTAGGCCCACCATTTTAGTTAATTTTATTATTCCGCAGTAGCTCAGTGGTAGAGCTATCGGCTGTTAACCGATCGGTCGTAGGTTCGAGTCCTACCTGCGGAGCCATATGGGGAAGTACTCAAGTGGCTGAAGAGGCGCCCCTGCTAAGGGTGTAGGTCGGGCAACCGGCGCGAGGGTTCAAATCCCTCCTTCTCCGCCATATAAGGCCCCTTGGTCAAGCGGTTAAGACACCGCCCTTTCACGGCGGTAACACGGGTTCGAATCCCGTAGGGGTCATACAAAAAAACTGATGACATATTGTCATCAGTTTTTTTGTTTTATACGAAATTATGAAAAATATATAATAGTAAAAATTTCTAGTAGTATTTAAATCCGGATTTATAAGATTAGGTGTTTAAAACTGTACTTAGGTTATATTGGTCCCCCAACTAAATCACTTTTTAAGATTACGGTCGCCAACAGGCCTTATTGGCGCCCTAACTTAAAAACTTTTTCCGATTACAGTCGCCAATAGGCCCTATTGTCTCCCCAACTTAAAAACTTTTTCCGATTACAGTCGCCAACAGGCCTTATTGGCGCCCCAACTTAATTACTTTTTCGGATTACGGTCGCCAACAGGCCTTATTGGCGCCCTAACTTAATAACTTTTTCCGATTACAGTCGCCAATAGGCCTTATTGGTGCCCCAACTAAGTCAAATTCCCAATTAGAGTAGCCAATAGCCCTTATTGGTTATATTTTACGCTGGAAAACTGTTAGCTTTTCTGTGGAGTCCAGTTACAAATGTACTACGCCCTTTATTCTCGTGTATCCTTTATCACAGTTGAGCTCTTGTACGTGCCCGTTTTATAAGAGGTAACAACGAAATGGTCATGTAGAGACCTTGTACGTGCCCGTTTTATAAGAGGTAACAACGAAATGGTCACGTAGAGACCTTGTACGTGCCCGTTTTATAAGAGGTAACAACGAAATGGTCACGTAGAGACTTTGTACGTGCCCGTTTTATTAGAGGTAACAACAAAATGGTCACGTAAAGCCCGTCAACGTACCTTTTTTTCAGGCTGCCCCTTATTAAGAATAAATAGGAATTGTTTTCACGCATTGTCCCTATCTCCAATTTAAAATTTTTATTAAATGTAATACTTAAATTTCATTTTGATCTTAAAAATATTCTAGCTGATAAAATCATTCAAATTCATACATATATAGTCAAATTACATATATGAGACCGAATATATAGTTATATTTCCAGAATAGCAGATATTTTTCAACATAAATGTAAATTACATATATTAACGCAGAATTGCTGAAAAAGCTGCATGATTGTCAACACCGCTATCCATGAGCATAGATGTAAATGAATCTCCCAAGGCAAACTTAATGAGGGACTAAATAGCGCCCGAAAAATATTATTCTAATATATTAATTAACCTCAGTAAAAAGTGCTGAAAGTGTTGATAACGCTTACATCCATGCGTAATAACGATTGTTTTAATCTCATTTTTCCATAAAATCGAATAATATTTCATTCGCAATTTAATAATTTTTTTTCGTAAAACTTGAAGGATTTTTGTCGTTTGTCGCCGAGAATGCTGTCGGATTATGCTGAATGGTGTAGAAAAATGACAGAAAATGAAACGATAACTCACTTATTGTCAGAAAAGATAAAAAAGTTTTACAAGAGATATTATAATTTTGCACTTATAATTGAAACTTGTAATATACATTTTCAATAAGGAAGAGGTAAGTATGGCTGTAAATACATTATATCCGACCGATTACCAGCTCCATTTATTTCATGAGGGAAGTCTTTTTCAAAGTCATCAGCTGTTTGGGGCCCATATAGTAACGGAAGACGATAGAGTGGTTACACGATTCTGTGTCTGGGCTCCTAATGCAGTAAGTGTAAGGCTTGTCGGTGACTTTAATGGTTGGAATGGTGAAGATTACGAATTACATAGGGTAAATGACGAAGGGGTTTGGATTCTCATTGTTCCCCAGAACATGGAAGGACTTATCTATAAATACGAAATCATTTCAGCACAAGGGGAAAAACTACTTAAGGCCGATCCATATGCCTTCTATTCAGAGTTAAGGCCTAACACAGCTTCGATTGTTTACTCTTTAAGAAACTATGATTGGCAGGATACGAAATGGCTTCAACAACGCGAAAAAAGAAATTCCCTCTCTGAACCGCACGTAATATATGAAGTTCATCTTGGTTCATGGAAGAAACATAAAAACGGTGAGTTACTCAGCTATAAGGAACTCGCTGCCGAATTAATTCCTTATGTATTGGAACATGGATTCACACATATTGAAATACTCCCCGTCATAGAACATCCACTTGATGCATCTTGGGGTTATCAGGGAACAGGATATTTTTCAGCAACCTCCCGATTTGGAACTCCACAAGATTTAATGTATTTCGTCGACCAGTGCCATCAGAATGGTATTGGGGTCATACTGGATTGGGTTCCAGGTCACTTTTGCAAAGATGCCCATGGATTATACCGTTTTGACGGTTCCCATATTTTTTCATATGAAACCGAAACTGATCGGGAAAATCGGGTATGGGGAACAGCAAATTTTGATCTTGGTAAAGGAGAAGTACAAAGCTTTCTTATATCCAACGCATTTTTTTGGATGGACTATTTCCACATTGATGGATTCCGAATGGATGCAGTGGCCAATATCATTTATTGGCCAAACTCAGATGAAAATAGAGTAAACCCTTTTGGATTAGAGTTTTTAAAAAAGTTAAATACAGAAATTCACGAATATGCTCCTTCAGTCCTAATGATAGGAGAGGATTCAACTGACTTTCCACAAGTCACTGCTCCGGTACATTACGGGGGACTAGGTTTTGACTATAAGTGGAATATGGGTTGGATGAATGACATTTTAGAGTATATGGAAACTCCTCCATTTTCACGCTCCAGCGTTCATTCAAAGGTTACATTTTCGCTCTTATATGCCTTCTCTGAAAACTTTATTCTTCCGTTTTCACATGATGAAGTGGTTCACGGAAAGAAATCCTTATTGGATAAAATGCCAGGGGACTATTGGGAAAAGTTTGCCCAATTGCGGATGCTGCTTGGGTATATGTTTGCACACCCGGGAAAAAAGCTTCTGTTTATGGGATTTGAACTAGGACATTTTGCTGAATGGAAAGATAAGGAACAGTTAGATTGGCATTTACTAGATTACGAAATGCATCAAAAGATAAATGTTTATGTTAAACAACTAACAAAGTTATATAAACGTTCTAGAGCATTATATGAACAAGACCATTTACGTGAAGGATTCGAATGGATCGATGTCAACAACAGCCAGCAATCTATATTTTCATTTATCCGTAAAGGAACGAATGAAGACGAATTTTTAGTGGTTGTATGTAACTTTACTGGTGTTAGTTATCCGGAATTTAAAATCGGTGTGCCTGCCCTTAGGGAATATAAGGAAGCTTTTAATAGCGATCATAGTGATTTTGGCGGGGCGGGCTTTGTGAATAAAAAAGCAATTATGGCTGTAGAAGAGCCGTTTCATGGAAGACCATATTCCATCAATGTGACAGTACCGCCGTTTGGATTTCAAGTCATTCGGCCAGTTAAAAAACGGAAGGAGAGAAAAGGTAATGGCAAAGAAAAAGTGCGTAGCCATGCTATTAGCAGGAGGGAAAGGTAGTAGGCTTAATTCATTAACAAAGGATTTAGCTAAGCCTGCTGTACCGTTTGGAGGAAAATACCGCATTATAGATTTTACATTAAGTAATTGTACAAATTCCGGTATTGATACTGTTGGAGTTTTGACACAATATCAGCCATTGCTGTTAAACTCATATATTGGGATTGGAAGCGCGTGGGATTTAGACCGCAGGGATGGCGGGGTAACCGTTTTACCTCCGTATACTGAGTCTTCAGAAGTGAAGTGGTATACAGGAACAGCCAGCGCCATTTATCAAAACCTTAACTATTTAACACAATATCAGCCTGAATATGTACTCATTCTTTCGGGTGACCATATTTACAAAATGAACTATGAGAGCATGCTAGAATATCATATAGAAAAAAGGGCTGATGTCACGATTTCTTTAATTGAAGTACCATGGGTGGAAGCAAGCCGTTTTGGAATTATGAATACAAATGAGGAAATGAGAATTACAGAGTTTGAGGAGAAACCGGCAAATCCAAAGAATAATTTAGCTTCCATGGGAATATATATTTTCAGTTGGAGTGTTTTAAAAGAATATTTAGAAATGGATGCACGAAATTCTGGGTCCAGCCACGATTTTGGTAAAGACATTATCCCGGCACTCCTTGGAGAAAATAAAAAGTTATTTGCTTATCCATTCAAGGGGTATTGGAAAGATGTAGGGACTGTTCAGAGCCTTTGGGAAGCCAATATGGACTTACTAAACGATCAATGTGATTTAGATTTATTTGACCATGATTGGAGAATATATTCCGTCAATCCGAATCGTCCGCCACAATATATTTCACCTGAAGCCGTAATCAAGGAATCATTAATCAATGAAGGCTGCACAATTGAAGGGGAAATAGATAAGTCTGTACTTTTTCAAGGGGTCAGCGTGGGGAAAGGATCGCTGATCAAGGAATCTGTTATCATGTCAGATGCAGAAATTGGCCAAAATGTAAAAATCGAGAAGGCCATTGTTCCATGTGATATTAAAATACCGGATGGAACCGTTATTCGTTCGCTTGATGATGAAATTATTTTAGTAACAAAAGAAATGATCAGCGGGCTATATCCTGCTGTATAAATAGTATTTAGGAGGGATTGGATTGAAAAGGAAGCTATTAGGCGTAATTGATGCGACAACTTATCATGATAATTTAGAGGAGCTTTTGACCCATCGCTCACTGGCCGCTCTTCCATTTGCAGGGCGATACCGTCTTATTGATTTTGTACTTTCAAATATGGTTAATTCCGGAATACGCAGTGTCGCCATCTTTCCTAAAATGACGTACCGTTCCTTAATGGACCATCTTGGATCAGGGAAAAACTGGGACTTAAACCGTAAACGTGACGGTCTTTTCTTCTTCCCATCTCCAATTGTAGACCATGACCAAAATACGATTGGGTCATTTGAAAATTTCGCAGCAAATTTAGACTTTTTTTATCGAAGTACGCAAGAGTATGCCATCATTACTAATTCTAATTCTGTTTTTAATATGAACTTTGAGCCATTAATGGAAATGCATCAAAATACTGGCTGTGATATTACGGAAATTTTTCATAAAGATGGTTATTCAATGGAGATGTTCCTTGTTAAGACCTCTTTATTGATTAAATTGATTGAAACAAGAAATGAAACGGGTTATACGTGTATGAAGGATGTGGTACTAGCTCACAATCATGATTATACGATCTGCCGTTATGAATATTCTGGGTATACCAAAATGATTAACTCAATACAAAACTATTATTCTACAAGTTTAGAGTTGTTAAATCCAAAGGTATGGAACCAGTTATTTTTAAAGGATCAGCCTGTTATTACGAAGGTAAAAGATGAGCCGCCAACCCGTTATTTAAAGGGATCAGAGGTAAAAAATGCGATGATTGCAAACGGGTGTTTAATCCAAGGTACGGTTGTAAATAGTATTATCGCCCGTGGAGTAAAGATTGGTAAAGGTGTAGTGATTAAGAATAGTATTATTATGCAAAAGTGCCAAATTGAAGATAATTGTTATCTTGATTCTGTTATTTTAGACAAAGATGTCAAGGTAGAGGCGGGTTCAAGTTTAATAGGCACAGCCAGGGATCCCTTTGTTGTTCGGAAGGGGACTAAACAAGGAGCGTTGATGAATTCGTGAAAGTATTATTTGCAGTTTCCGAATGTGGCCCGTTTGCAAAATCAGGAGGTCTAGCTGATGTAGCGGGTTCACTTCCAAAAGAACTAAAGAGCTTGGGCACGGATGTAAGGGTCATTCTTCCCAAATATGGAACCATCTCTGAAACTTATAAAAAAGAAATGAAAAAGATTAAGGAATTTACTGTTTCGGTTGGCTGGAGGAACCAGTATTGCGGAATTGAAGAACTAACTTATCAAGGGGTAACCTTTTATTTTATCGACAATGAGTACTATTTTAAACGGGAAGGTTTTTATGGATATTATGATGATGGGGAAAGGTTTGCCTTTTTTAACCGGGCCGTTTTAGAAGCGCTAGCGCACCTTGATTTTTATCCTGATGTCCTGCATTGCCATGATTGGCATACTGCGATGATCCCGTTTTTATTAAGAGTGGAATATTACAAACGCAAAGGATACGGTTTAATCCGGACCGTTTTCACCATTCATAATCTGCAATTTCAGGGGATTTTTCCAAAAGAAACATTGGGTGACTTGCTTGGATTAGATTGGAGAGCGTTTCATCCGGAGCATTTGGAGTTTTACGATAATATCAATTTTATGAAGGGAGCTCTTGTGGCCGCTGATAAAATTACAACCGTAAGTCCCACTTATAAGCAGGAAATTCAGACGACTCAGTACGGTGAAAAACTTGAGGGACTTTTAAAATCCAGGGAAGAAGACCTGATGGGCATTTTAAACGGCATTGATGAGAAGTTTTATAATCCGGCTGATGATCCTTTAATCTATCAAACTTATTCTGTAAAGGATTTTCAACAAAAGCCCGTAAACAAAATGGAAATCCAAAAACATTTTGGACTGCCGCAGCGTAAAAACACACCATTGATGGTGATGATATCAAGACTAACAAAGCAAAAAGGGCTGGATCTTGTTAAATGTGTTCTTCACGAAATGCTGCAGGAGGATTTACAAATCATCATTCTTGGAACCGGGGACTATGAGTATGAGGAATACTTTAAGCATGCTGCAAGCATTTATCCGGATAAATTAAAAGTGAATATTGGTTTTAATGAATCTTTGGCACATAAGTTATATGCGGCTGCTGACCTATTTTTAATGCCGTCACTGTTTGAACCTTGTGGACTTGGCCAGTTGATTGCGATGAAATATGGGGCTGTTCCGGTTGTCCGCGAGACAGGTGGCTTGAATGATACCGTCCAATCTTGGAATGAATTCACAGAAGAGGGTAATGGATTTTCATTTAAACATTTTAATGCGCACGATATGCTTTATACCGTTAGAAGGGCGCTTAGCTTCTATCATGACGACTCTTGGGAAATGATTGTTCAAAAAGCGATGGAAATGGATAACAGCTGGGCACAATCGGCATTTCGGTATAACCAGCTTTATGCAGAGTTGATTGCAAGGAGTGAAACCCATGTTTTCTAACATAACCGACTTTAAAAATACTTTTTTAAAACGGCTTGAGATGGTATGTGGTAAAAGCTTTTCAGAAAGTACTTCCCGTGATCATTACCAGACCCTTGGGGTAATGATACGTGAGTTTGTAAGTAATGATTGGATTAAAACCAATGAGCAGCAGCTTTCAAACAAAGGAAAACAAGTTTATTATCTATCCATTGAATATTTGTTAGGAAAGCTCTTACGGCAAAACTTAATTAACTTAGGGATAGATGAATTAGTCGAAGAAGGACTTAAAGAACTGGAAATCGATTTGGGCGAACTGGAAGAATTGGAATCAGATGCGGGCTTAGGAAACGGCGGCTTAGGTAGATTAGCCGCCTGTTTTTTGGATTCCCTTGCCTCATTAAACCTGCCGGGTCATGGGCATGGAATCCGTTATAAACATGGTCTCTTTGAACAGAAAATTGTTGATGGATATCAAGTAGAGCTTCCGGAACAGTGGCTGAGAAGCGGAAATGTCTGGGAGGTCCGGAAAGCCGACCTTGCTGTGAAAGTACCTTTTTGGGGTAGAGTGGAAAGTAAACTCGAAAATGGACGTCTAGTATTTCACCATCTGAATGCCGAAACAGTGACCGCTGTTCCGCATGACATGCCAGTTATCGGTTTTAACTCCCAAACGATTAATACCTTACGTCTTTGGAATGCTGAACCTTCTCAGTTTCCCATTCATCAAGATATCTTAAAATATAAACGGGAAACAGAATTGGTTTCTGAATTTCTTTATCCGGACGATACACATGATGAGGGGAAAATCTTAAGACTTAAACAACAATATTTCTTGGTTTCGGCTTCGATACAATCGATTATCAAAGCTTATCGTAAAAAACATGGTGATTTATGTCAGTTTCATCAACATGTATGTATTCATATTAATGATACACACCCTGTGTTAGCTATTCCGGAATTAATGAGAACCCTTATTGATGATGAAGGCTTTGAGTGGGAACAGGCATGGGAGATCACCACTCATACGATTTCTTATACGAATCATACAACCTTAACAGAAGCGCTTGAAAAATGGCCGATTCGTATTTTTCAACCCTTACTGCCACGAATTTATATGATTGTTGAAGAAATAAATGAACGGTTTTGTAAGAATTTATGGGAACAGACTCCTGGAGATTGGGATCGGATTGCAAAGCTTGCGATAATTGCTGAAGATAATGTTAAAATGGCTCATTTAGCCATTGTCGGAAGTTTTAGTGTAAATGGCGTAGCAAAACTTCATACTGAAATTTTAAAAGGCCGGGAAATGAAACCATTTTATCAGCTGTTTCCTGAAAAATTTAATAATAAAACAAACGGGATTACCCACCGGCGTTGGCTGTTGAAGGCCAACCCAGCATTATCAAATTTAATTTCTGAATCAATCGGCTCTTCGTGGAAATATTCGCCAAATGAACTGATAGGTTTACTGAAATATAAAGACGACCCATCTTTTATAGAGCAATTGTTAAAAATCAAAACAAAGAACAAGAAAATATTGGCTGACATTATCCTAAACAAAAACGGAGTAGCTGTGAATCCAGAAGCGTTGTTTGATGTACAGGTTAAGCGGCTGCATGCCTATAAAAGACAGCTTTTAAAGGTTCTACATATTATGTACCTTTATAACCGGTTGAAAGAGGATCCTAATTTTTTAAATGTACCAAGGGTGTTTATCTTTGGGGCGAAAGCATCTCCAGGTTATTACTATGCAAAGAAAATTATTAAACTTATCAATACAGTTGCAGAAAAAGTGAATAATGATCCGATGATCGGAGACAAAATGAAAGTGATCTTCCTTGAAAATTACCGGGTATCATTAGCTGAAAAGATATTTCCAGCCTCTGATTTAAGTGAGCAAATTTCAACTGCCAGTAAAGAAGCATCTGGTACTGGCAACATGAAATTTATGATTAACGGAGCACTGACAGTGGGAACATTAGATGGTGCCAATATTGAAATCCGTGAGCTCGTTGGAGATGATAATATTTTTACCTTCGGATTAACAGCTGATGAGGTGCTGCACTATTATCAACATGGCGGATATCAATCGATTGAATATTACCATCATGACAGCCGTATCCGGCAGGCTATAGATCAGCTTGTAAATGGGTTTTTCCCAGGGGTTAATAATGAATTTGAACCGATCTTTGACTCCCTAGTAGGGGAAAATGATCAGTATTTTGTATTAAAGGACTTTGCTTCCTATGCGGATACTCAAAGAAACATCGGTGAACTATTTAAAGACCAACAAACGTGGCAGCAAAAATGCCTCGTCAACATTGCCCATGCAGGCTACTTCTCAAGCGACCGGACAATCAAAGAATACGCTGATGACATTTGGGGGATAAAACCTTTATAAAAAGTATGTAACAATTATTTATTAATTTAGCACTGTT
Source organism: Neobacillus sp. Marseille-Q6967 (assembly GCF_946151075.1). Taxonomy (GTDB): domain Bacteria; phylum Bacillota; class Bacilli; order Bacillales; family Cytobacillaceae; genus Neobacillus. Next base: position 11,315 of record NZ_CAMGZB010000002.1, read on the forward strand.
GATTGGAGCGGAACGCCCGCGGAAAGCGAGCACCTGGAGCAGAAATCAACAGGCACGCGTTTAAAAGCCCAAAAAAATAAGCATCTGCCATCAAAGGCAGATGCTTATTTTTATGAAACAAAGTGTCCAATAAAAATTCCGATTGCAAGTAAAAATCCAAAGATTGTATTCGTTTGTGCGGTGGCCTTCATTGCCGGAGCCATTTTTATGGGAATGTTATGTTCAACAAACCCTTTAACCGCTTTGATTGCCTTTGGTGCACTTAATAAAACAATGGCTGTCCAAATCGGTGCCACGCCGCTAATGATTAGCCCGAAAACCCAAACAAAGGAAAAGATGAACATACCTGCTAATAAATAAATTGCATTCTTTTTCCCTAAAAGAATGGCAACCGTTTTCCGGCCGTTTTCCTTATCGTTATCCAGGTCACGAATATTATTGGCTAATAAAATCATTCCAACAAGAATCATGATTGGAATGGATACAAGAACGCTTGTGGCATCAACTGTACCTGTTTGGATAAAGAATGAGATTAAAATAATTAACATGCCCATAAAGAACCCTGCAAAAATTTCTCCCAATGGTGTGTATGCAATTGGATATGGACCGCCTGTATAAAAATAGCCTACTGTCATACAAACTAGTCCTACAACGGCAAGCCACCAGCTAGAATTCATGCATATATATATACCAATCAAAAGTGCAATACCATAAAAACTAAAGGCAAGCTGCATGACGGTACGAGGCTTAATTCCATCGCGGACAATCGTTCCGCCAATTCCTACTGAATTCTCATTATCGAGGCCGCGCTTAAAATCATAATACTCATTAAACATATTGGTTGCGGCTTGAATTAATAAACTGGCAATCAACATCGCAATGAAAAGCCCGTAATCAACCTTCCCATGCTTAAGTGAAAGTGCAGTACCAAGTAAGACTGGCACAAAAGCAGCTGTTAATGTATGGGGGCGCGTCATTTGCCACCAAACTTGAAAACCACGATTTGCTTCTACAGCGGGCTTCGAACTATGCTGTAAATTTGGCTGCATACTTTTCTCTCCCTTTCATTCATTTATTTATATATTTCTAAACATTAGTTGTCTAATGCTAAAATTAAGACATTCCAAACCTTAGTGTATGGAATCTGGTGAAGAGTGTCAATGGATTTTTACTAGCCAATTTAGAAGATAATTCCTTCTGATTAGTAATGGGGATTCTGAGGAAAAATGAAATAAACGAATAAAATCAAATTCAACCCGGTTCGGATTTTTTTGCGATATAATAAGCGATGAAGAGGATAGGTAGTGACAAGAGTTACTGACTTCTTTACAATGAGAATAGTATCTTACAGATAGCTTAAAATGAATGGACAACAGTCTTTTTGGCTGTTTTGGAGGGATTTTTTTGGTTACCATTCAGGAAACGGAGTTTAAGGAAAGGGGACTTTTAGCGGTTAATCGGGCCAAAAAGTTTGGCAGACCCATTTTAATTAGTGAAGTTCATAAATTGGACACGATTAACCCTATATCCTTTTTCAATAGTGGAAGAGAGCGCTATTTGGGGGAAAGATTTTATTGGAAGGATCTTTCTGGAAAGATGGTGCTGGCAGGATTAGGGATATCCAAACAAATTCAGTCGGATCAGGCTACTGACCGCTTTTTTCATGTTCAAGAGGCTTGGGATAATTTCTTGAAGGACAGTGTTATTTTTAATCCATATAAGGAAGATGGCTTAGGTCCTGTAATGTTTGGTGGTTTCTCCTTTGATCCATTAAAAGAAAAAACCGGTCTTTGGTCTATTTTTGCTGATTCACTATTCCATATTCCTAAATATATGTTAACAGTTATAGATGGACAAAGTTTCTTAACAACAAATATTGTATGTACATCCAATGATGATATGAATTTGTTCGAGAAAATTATTGAAGAGCGGCAGCTCCTTTTGAATTCACTATCTTACAAAAAGGATGTTCATCTTGCAGAATTGATGAACATGGAGGAAATTTCACCTCAAAGCTGGAAACAAACTGTTGACGATGTAGCAGGAGAATTGAAGAATGGTCCATTAAAGAAAGTGGTACTGGCGAGAGAACTCCGATTATTTTTTAATCAAGCTGTTAAAGCAGAAGGTGTTTTACAAAATCTTTATGACCAGCAGCGTGAGAGTTTTATCTTCACCTTTGAATCGAATGGAGATTGTTTCATTGGTGCGACACCGGAAAGACTGGTTAAAAAACAAGGTAATGAAGTATATTCTACCTGCCTAGCCGGTTCCATTCCGCGGGGTCAAACAGAGGAAGAAGATCGAATCCTAGGAGAAACGTTATTAAACGATCAGAAGAACCTAAATGAACATGGATTCGTGGTAGAAATGATTAAAGAGGCTCTAGCGGAACTTTGTGAGGAAGTAATGCTTCCAAAAAAGCCGCAGCTTATGAAAATGAGAGATATCCAACACCTTTATACTCCTGTAATGGGGAAGGCTCATAAGGATACTTCTCTCTTAGGGCTGGTTGAAAGACTTCACCCCACACCTGCATTGGGAGGACTGCCTAAACTGGAGGCGGTAGATAAAATTAGAGAGGTGGAAGAATTGGACCGAGGTTTTTATGCTGCTCCAATTGGATGGTTGGATTATCGAGGAAATGGAGAGTTTGCTGTTGCCATTCGTTCCGGACTCATTCAAGGAAATGAAGCATCATTATTTGCCGGATGTGGAGTTGTGGCCGATTCTACCTCAGAAAGTGAATTTATAGAGACGCGTTTAAAGTTTAGACCCATGCTCCGTGCGCTTGGAGGAAAATAAATTATGAATTATCAGGAATCATTAACATCTTATATTGCTGCCTTTGTATCAGAGTTAGTTCATACTGGAGTAACCGACGTTGTTGTTAGTCCGGGATCTAGGTCTACCCCGATGGCAATGGTAATGGCGGAGCATCCCGGCTTAAAACTTCATATACATGTTGATGAGCGCTCGGCAGCGTTTTTTGGGTTAGGAATAGCGAAAATCACTAATAGGCCTGTTGCCTTACTTTGTACATCAGGTACAGCCGCTGCAAACTATTTTCCAGCCATCGTAGAGGCCCGATATTCACGAGTACCGTTAATAGTGTTAACCGCCGATCGGCCTCATGAACTTAGAGAAGTTGGAGCCCCTCAAGCGATTGACCAAATCCACTTATATGGACAGCATGTGAAATGGTTTGCAGAAATGGCGCTGCCTGAGAAAAGCACCGAAATGATCCGTTATGCCCGAACTGTTTGTGCTCGCGCAGCAGCGATTGCCTCTCAGGCTCCAGCTGGTCCTGTCCACTTGAATTTTCCTTTTCGAGAACCGCTTATTCCTAATTTGGATGATGTCTTATTCCAACAGGAGGAACGACCAAACGGATATGTAAAGGTACGCGGCGGCGAGTTAACGGTTGACGATACCCAATTGACAGAGATTGTATCGAGAATAAGCGGCAGGGAAAAAGGTATCATTGTATGCGGTAACATTGCGGATGAAAAATTTGCAGCCAACATAACCGAGGTTGCAGAACGGCTAAAGTTTCCCATCCTAGCCGATCCGTTATCACAGTTAAGAAGCGGTAAGCACCGCCTTGACGATGTAATCGAGACGTACGATACTTTTTTAAGAAATAAGGAAGCAAAAGCATTTCTAAAGCCTGATGTCATTTTACGATTTGGGGCCATGCCTGTTTCTAAAGCATTAACTATATTCTTAAAAGAAAATCACCAGGCTGATCAATATATAATTGATGGTGCCGGGGGCTGGAGAGATCCTGCTGCTTTATCAACTGAAATGATTTATTGCAACGAATCATATTTTTGTGAAAAGTTGTTAACCCATGTTCAACCGGGAAAATCATCAAATTACATAGAAAAATGGCAGAAAGTTAACCAATTAACGAAAGATTACTTTGGACTTCTAAAGGATGTAACAAGATTAAGTGAAAGCCGCTTATTCAGCCAATTAACGGATCTGCTCCCTGACGGCGCAACGCTGTTTGTCGGCAATAGCATGCCCATCCGTGACTTAGATAGTTTCTTTACGAAAAATCATAAGTCAATAAAAATCATTGCGAACCGTGGGGCAAATGGCATAGATGGTACCGTTTCTACCGCATTAGGGGCGGCGCTCTATTCTCAGCCGTTATATTTAGTTCTAGGTGATTTAACCTTTTTCCATGATTTAAACGGTCTAATTGCAGCAAAACTATATGATATTGATATTCGTATTATTCTTGTGAACAACAATGGAGGAGGCATTTTCTCATTCCTTCCTCAATCACAGCATCCGAAGAATTTTGAACTTTTGTTTGGAACCCCGTTAAACATACAGTTTGAGAATGCTGTTCGTATGTTTAACGGTGAGTTTACAAAGATTAAGGATTGGGATCACTTTAGTGAGGCAATGACTGATTCTGTTGGGAAAAAGGGTATCCATGTTTATGAAATCGAAACGAATAGGGAGCAAAATACCACTGAACACCGCGATTTTTGGAGAATTGTTTCCCAGGAAATATCTAACTTTGTCAAAGGTGAGCATGAATGAAGGTTAAAATTGACAAAGTAGACTATCATGTCGAAATGTGTGGCAATGGGAACCCCTTGGTGCTTCTGCACGGTTTTACTGGAGACAGCTCAACTTGGACTTCCTTTTGTCCGGTTTGGGGCAGCCATTCACAATTGGTAATGCCAGATATTATTGGACATGGTAAAACCGACTCACCTGAAGCAATAGAGCGGTATCGAATTGAAAGGGCCGCATCCGACATTAAACATTTACTTGATAAAATCGGATTGGAACAGATCGATTTGCTAGGATATTCGATGGGAGGCAGATTGGCACTGACCTTTGCTGTTCAATTTCCAGAAAGAGTTAGAAAGCTTATTTTAGAAAGCGCGTCACCTGGTTTGGAGAGTCAAGAGGAAAGACTAGAGAGGCAGTTAAAGGACGGAGAACTTGCCCAATTTATTATGGAACAGGGTATAGCCAAGTTTGTTGATTATTGGGAAAATATTCCACTCTTTTCCTCATTGGATAATCTTCCTGATACTGTAAAAGAAAAAATCCGTTCCCAGCGATTATCTAATTGTAGCAAAGGACTTGCTAATAGTTTATTAGGAATGGGGACAGGTTCCCAGCCTTCTTGGTGGCAGGAATTGAACAGGTTGACATGCGAAGCATTATTGATAACCGGTGGGAAAGATAAAAAGTTTTGTAATATCGCGGAACAAATGCAGAAACGGATAAAAAATTCAAAATGGATGATAATTAATGGCTGCGGACATGCAATTCATGTGGAAGATAAAGAAAAGTTTGGTACAATAATAAGTGACTTTTTGAATAAAGGAGGAGTTTCATTTGACAGTTGAATGGATACCGGCACGTAAGTATGAAGAGATTTTATATGAAACATACAATGGGATTGCAAAAATCACCATTAACCGGCCGCATGTACATAATGCTTTTACACCAAAGACCGTAATGGAATTAATTGATGCCTTTGCTTATGCCCGTGATGACTCTAATGTAGGAGTTATTGTGCTAACAGGTGCCGGGGATAAAGCGTTTTGTTCTGGGGGAGACCAAAGTGTTCGTGGACATGGAGGCTATGTTGGAGAAGACCAGATACCTCGCTTAAATGTCTTAGACCTTCAGCGCTTAATTCGTGTTATTCCTAAACCAGTGGTTGCTATGGTAAAGGGATATGCAATTGGGGGCGGACACGTTCTTCATATCGTCTGCGATTTGACCATTGCAGCCGATAATGCCAAGTTTGGACAAACTGGACCAAAGGTAGGAAGCTTTGATGCTGGTTATGGATCAGGTTATCTTGCAAGAATCGTTGGTCATAAAAAGGCTCGTGAGATCTGGTATTTATGCCGCCAATACAATGCGCAGGAAGCTCTTGATATGGGACTAGTTAATACCGTTGTTCCTTTAGAGCAGGTGGAAGAAGAAACGATTAAATGGTGTGAAGAGATGCTTGAAAAGAGTCCGACGGCTCTTCGTTTCCTAAAAGCAGCTTTCAATGCTGATACAGATGGTTTAGCGGGTATCCAGCAATTTGCTGGTGATGCAACATTGCTTTACTATACTACTGATGAGGCAAAAGAAGGCCGGGATGCCTTCAAAGAAAAGCGGAAGCCTAATTTCGGACAATTCCCGCGTTTCCCTTAATAACAACGTTTTTGCAGCTTGATGGCTTCCATCAGGCTGTTTTTATTAAAGGCTTTGTTATATTAAATCTCATAGATGATTTGTTGATTGGAGCGGAAAGCGAAGCGCCTGGAGCGGAAATCAACAGACAAGTTTAACACAGCCTATTAAAAGAGCGAGGTGAATTTCAACATGCAATCCGAACGCATGCCCAACTTTTTAAAAAATCGGGCATACTTGACTCCTGATAGACCCGCAGTTATTTTTAATGGGCAAGAGGTCACTTTTCAAGAGCTTTATGAACATTCTGCTGAAATGGCCGGAAAATTGCAGTATTTAGGTATTAAAAAAGGAGACTATGCAGGGGTATTATTAAAAAATCATATAGATACTGTCGTGATTCTTTTTGCCCTTCAGTTAATAGGCGTACCAGCTGTTATCTTAAATAATCGTTTAACTCCGAAAGAGATTTCATGGCAGTTAAAAGATTCAAAAGCAGCTTGTTTAATTTTGGATCAGGAGTTTCCTTGTGAGGATAAAAAGATACCGCTTATCACAAAGGAAATCTTGATGTCTGCCATAAAGGAAACGCCAGAAATCCTTGAGGAAATTGATCTTTCGGCAGTTTGTACTGTGATGTATACTTCAGGAACAACAGGAAATCCAAAAGGCGTTATTCAGACATTTGGCAATCATTGGTCAAGTGCAATAGGTTCTGCCCTTAATCTGGGTCTCACCGAGAACGACCGCTGGCTTTGCAGCGTACCACTTTTTCATATCAGCGGTTTTTCAATATTAATGAAGAGTGTCATTTATGGAATGCCGGTTGTTCTTCATGAAAGTTTTAATGTTGATAAAACCCTTGAGGATATAACCGATAAAAAAGTAACGATTATGTCTGTTGTCGGCACGATGCTTGCAAGAATAACCGATGCTATAGGTGAGTCTAAGCTGCCAAAATATTTTCGATGTTTTCTGCTTGGAGGCGGACCTGCACCTTTACCATTATTAGAAGCATGCCTGGAAAAAGGGTTACCAGTTTATCAAACTTATGGAATGACAGAAACTTCTTCACAAATTGTAACTCTTGCACCAGAATATAGTATTTCAAAATTGGGTTCAGCTGGGAAACCACTGTTTTTGGCACAACTTAAAATCCAGTTAGAGAATGGACAGAAGGCTCAACCAAAAGAGGCAGGCGAGATTGTTGTAAAGGGTCCCAACGTAACACCAGGCTATTTATACCGGCCGGATGTCGTCAAGGACAAGTTCCAGAACGGCTGGTTTTGTACAGGTGATATCGGATACATAGATGAAGACGGCTTTTTATATGTGCTGGATCGTCGGTCTGACTTAATTATCTCTGGCGGGGAAAATATCTATCCTGCCGAAATTGAGTCGGCGTTATTAGCTCATCCTGCCGTTTTGGATGCAGGTGTCACCGGTATGGAGGATCGGACTTGGGGGCAGGTTCCGATTGCTTATATTGTTTTAAAAGAAGGAGCAGAAGTATCCAAGGATGCTCTATGGCAATTTTGTGCAGAACGATTAGCCAAGTATAAAATCCCTAAAACGTTTCACTTTACTGACAGTCTCCCAAGAAATGCGGCGAAAAAGCTGATGCGAAGAAAACTCCGTGAGAGCAGGGTTCTGGAATGAACATAGATGCAATCCAGCTGTATGTAATCAAAATGCCGCTTAAATCACCGTTTCATACTCATTTAGGAACCGTTACCGAACGGGAAGGAATTATTGTGGAAGTTAGGGACTCTGATGGAATTTTTGGATATGGAGAGGGGGTAGCTTTTTCAACCCCTTGGTATACAGAGGAAACGGTTAAAACCAGCCTGCATATTTTAACCGATATCTTAATCCCATTGCTAAAAGCCAATCCGATCGAGCACCCAAAGGAAGCATCAGCATTATTTCAGACCGTTAGAAGGAATAATATGGCGAAGGCGGGCTTAGAAATGGCTCTTTGGGATTTATATGCTAAAAGGAACCTGACTTCCCTTGCTTCCATAATCGGGGGCACACGGGTAAAGATAGCTTCCGGTGTAGTAGTTGCTGCTGATTCAATTGTCCATGCGTTAAGACAAATCGAAACGTTTTTATCCGAGGGTTATCAGCGTTTTAAAATTAAGATTAATCCCAGTCAGGATTATTCGGTTTTGGCTGAAATTCGCAGACATTATCCAGATCTTCCTCTTATGGCAGATGCGAATTCTGCTTATACCTTAAAGGATATCGACCGTCTAAAGGCACTTGATGACTTTAACCTGTTAATGATTGAGCAGCCTCTTGATGTAGATGATATTGTTGAGCATTCTATTCTGCAAAAAGAGCTGGCAACTCCAGTATGCCTGGACGAAAGTATTGTTAGTTTTGAGGATGCTAGAAAGGCTATTGAGTTAGGGAGCTGTAAAGTAATTAATATAAAACCGGGCAGGGTAGCAGGCCTATTTGAGGCAAAAAAAATTCATGATTACTGCTATGAAAGGGGTATACAGGTTTGGTGCGGCGGGATGATTGAATATGGTGTTTCCAAGGCGCATAATATTGCATTAGCATCCCTTCCTGGATTCACTTTACCTGGGGATATTTCAGCATCAAACCGTTTTTGGGATGAAGATATCATTACACCAGAGATCACAGTTGATAATGGATATGTTACCGTGCCAAGTCAGGACGGTCTCGGCTTTTCACTTAATGAAAAAAGAATGAAGGATGTTCTCCTAACGAAGAAAGCTTTTCGTTTTTAAGAAAAAAAAGCCAGGCAAAAAAATTTGCCTGGTCATTTTTATTATAAATCCGCTGGTTCAAAGGTTTTGCAGTCGGTTTCTTTGCTCGTATCAGCCGTTTTCCCTTTATGGCTGACTACATAGATACTATCCGCACTGCATTTATTCCCTTTTGCCCAGAACGTACAGTTATTTACCTCACATAAAACATCTTGAGCCATTCGTATCACTCCTATTAGTTCATTTGGTAATACAAAAATAGCTTTTGATGTTTTTAGGTTATTCATTCTAGTAAGGAAAAGGTAAAATTGTTAATTGTTTAAAGCTGTTTTCAAACTCTCTAGATTTTGTTCCATTAGTGAGAAATAGGTTTCTTTATTATCAATATTTTCTTGCGTTAAAATGGCTAAATTATGGATTGGTAATGCACGTGCCCCAATTTCGTCCTGAACGACCTTTGCTAATTTCGATTGGACATTTTGTTCATAGAGGATATAATGCAATCCTTCATGGTCTGCCAGCGAAATAATTTCTTCCAACTCTCTTTGACTTGGTTCGTTAGTAGTTGATAAACCGGAAATACTGATTTGTTCAATACCGTATCGTTGTTCCCAATAGCCGAAAGCTGCATGAGTAACAATCATATTTTTATGTTTAGCGGTAGTAATGGTATTTTCAAAATCAAAATGTAAAGCTTCTAACTCTTTCGCCAACTGATCGTAATTCGCTGTAAAGAATTTCTCATTTTCGGGCATTTTATTAATCAGAGATTCTTTTATCACGTTAGCCATTTCACTTGAATACAATGGGTCAAGCCATACATGGGGATTCACATCGTGCTGATGTTCATCCTCTTCTTCACCATGTGCGGTCTCATGCTGCTCTTCTTCTTCATCATGTGTGGTTTCCTGGTGCTCCTGTTCTTCGGTTAACTCAAGGTGCTCAGCTGTTGCAATAAGCGTCACATTTTCATTTTTTAACGTTTTCTTGGCATTTTCAACGAAGCCTTCTAAACCTAATCCAATATAGAAGAATAAGTCTGAATCTGCGAGTTGAATCATATCCTTTTGAGATGGGTCAAATGTATGTTCATCAGCTCCCGGGGGATAAACCGTCTTGACATCAACATACTTACCGCCAATCCTCTCGGTAAAATATTGAAGTGGGAACACCGTTGTATAAACAGTTAATTGTTCTTTATTCTCTTGTTTTTGTTCTTCTTTATCTGCACAGGCACTTAGCAGAAGAGTTAAGGGCAAAAACAAAGAAAGAAATCGTATTAGTCTTTTCATAAAATCTCCCTCAATATTAGTATAAATCGGATTTATTACGATTTATTTACCAAAAATTTTTAGTATTCGAATAATATAAAAATACATATTCCGGAACGATTCCGATTTCCTTATGTATCTTACAAAAAAAAATCCTTAATAGCAAGTATAAAATTTGATGAATTTGTGTATTGTTTTGTATTCTTATAAGAAGAAAAGAAAAAGGTGGGATTTATAATGACATTATTAAAAGAGATTCTTAATTATAATCAGGAATTTGTGGAGAGTCGTGAATATGAAAAATATGAAACGACGAAATTCCCGAATAAAAGAATGGTTATCTTAACATGCATGGATACAAGATTGCTGGAATTACTGCCAAAAGCAATGAACTTAGGAAATGGTGATGTAAAAACCATTAAGAATGCAGGGGCACTTGTTTCACACCCGTTTGGAAGTATAATGCGGAGCATATTAATTGCCGTTTATCAACTTCAGGCCGAGGAAGTGTTTGTCATTGCCCATCATGACTGCGGAATGAGCGGATTAAAGGCAGATCCTGTAATTGACAGTATGAAAAGCAGAGGAGTGACGGATGAAACGTTTGATACCTTAAATTACTCAGGTATCGACATCAAAAAATGGCTTCATGGATTTGATAATGTAAACCAAAGTGTTGAACATAGTGTTGGTGTCATTAAGAATCATCCTTTGATGCCCGATGGCGTCCCTGTGCATGGACTTGTGATTGATCCTAAGACAGGAAGACTGGATCTTGTCGTGGATGGCTATAACGATTAATTCTTCTTTTCAGGTACCGGATCCACTCCGCCTGGGTGAAAGGGATGGCATTTTAAGATTCGTTTTATGGTTAGATAACCGCCTTTAATTGAACCAAAACGTTGGACTGCTTCTAGTCCGTAATGAGAACAGGTTGGGTAGAACCGGCATGTTGGCGGCTTTAAGGGAGAAATCACGGTTTGATAAAAACGAATCATAGTAAGAAAAACTTTTTTTAACATAGGGGACACTTCCTTATAACAATTACCTTAAAGATACCATAATCCCAGTGAAAATGTTAAATGTTACAAAGTGGATGAAATCACTCGGAATTTATAGTATGATAATATTTAGATGTGAAAAAGGAGTGAAGAGAAATGCCTTCAGTAGAAAGCTTTGATTTAGATCATAATGCCGTTAAAGCTCCTTATGTTCGACACTGCGGTGTCCATAAAGTCGGCAGTGACGGTATTGTAAATAAATATGATATTCGTTTTTGCCAGCCTAATAAACAAGCGATGAAGCCTGATGCGATTCATACCTTGGAGCATTTACTTGCATTCAATATTCGTAAGCATGCGGAAAAATATAATCATTTTGATATTATCGATATCTCTCCGATGGGGTGCCAAACGGGCTATTACCTGGTCGTAAGCGGTGAACCAACGGTTGAGGAGATCATTGATCTTCTTGAAGATACTATGAAAGATGCAGTAGAAATCGTTGACATCCCTGCTGCAAATGAAAAACAATGCGGGCAGGCTAAGCTTCACGATTTAGAAGGAGCTAAACGCCTAATGCGTTTCTGGTTAGAACAAAGCAAAGAAAACTTAAAACAAGTATTTGCGTAATAACTTTTCTAATAAAAAAATTCCTATTCGTTTGAATAGGATTTTTTTATTGCTTCTGTGCATCTTCCGTATCCTCTTCATTTAAATAAGGATTATCCTCCAGTGAGTCTACAGTATGCTTATATGAGTACGCTTTAGAAGTGGTAATGACTGCAAGCAAAAGGACGATAATAATAATTACTACGCTGATGACAAATACCGTATACATAATTTCCCCTCTCTTTCCAATCTTATTTTATCATGCTTTTAGGATGGAATGAAAAAAGAAACTGCTATATTACACGCAGTTTCTTTTGGTGGTATGTAGAATTCAATGGATATTTCGAGGATAGTAAGTATGGGTGCGCTGTTGTCCATATTCCTCCTGCGCAAACTTTCCCTTTAAACTTTCAATTAGATAAAGACCCATTAGATTGTATAATTCTTGCTTATCCATTTCTTGAATTAAATGTAAAAGGTCTTCATGCGACATTTCTTCCAAAAAGGCAAATGCCAGCATATCAATATCTTCCTCATCCCCCGTCAGCTTATGGCGATACATTTCAAACAACTCATCTACTAATTTCATTGCCTATCACCTCCCGAAAATTATCCATACTTATTCAATTCCCTTAATCATGAAAAATATCCTCTAAAACAATTAAACATTCTTCTAAACAAGCTACGAAAGTTGTTTTCTTAATATTATGACAATTATAACCTAAACATTTCTAAAAAAAGAGTCGAAATATGAAAAAGAATAAAATTTAATTTTTGTGGGAAATTTTAAGTAATGATACGTAAGGGGATGACTATTAAATGAATGATCAAAAGAAAACCTATTATATAGATGTAGGGCATGGCGGGATTTCTCAAAGTGCAACAAGTTCGACGTGGAGCTATAAAATTCAAGCAACAGATGAGGAAATAACTCAGTTGCGAGAATTATTTGATCAAAATTATTCGACAGAGTGGCAAAACTTTTTCAGAGCCCACGTTCCATATGTACAATATCATTACGACCGTGAAAATGATGCATATGATCAAACAATTCAACAGGTCTATGGGATAATCTACAATCTGGGGGACGAGGAAGCAAAGAATCATATTGAAACCATGAATATACTTCCAAAGAAAATGTAAATAAAAAACGGAAAATCCTTTTTCAGCTGGATTTTCCGTTTTTCGTTTATAATTAAAAGTAAAATAAACAAAAAGGTTGAGTGGGATGAAGCAGTTTTTTGATCATTATGGGAATAAGGTAGAGCTCGCTTTTTTTCAAAATGCGTTTGCGGAGGAGGCAAAGCATGTCCTGGTCATCTGCGAATATCAGGATGGCTGGCTTTTAACGAAGCATAAAAAACGAGGATTAGAATTCCCGGGAGGTAAAGTGGAGGATGGGGAAACTCTAGAAGAAGCAGCTAGGCGTGAGGTTCTTGAAGAGACAGGGGCTGCCCTGTCATCGTTACATCCTATAGCGGAATATAGAGTAAGCGAGCAAAAAGGATCCTTTGTCAAAGCTGTTTTTTGGGGCAATATAAAAAACTTTAATGAAACAAATCATTATTTTGAAACGGAAGGTCCAGTAATTGTGAACGGGGACTTAAATAAGCTGCGTTTTAACGCTGAATATAGCTTTATTATGAAAGACCAAGTAATTGAAGAATGTTTAAAGTATATAGAAATAAAAAAGAATAACGACCTATTTAAATAAGCCGCTATTCTTTGATAAGTTTTTTCTCCAAGAGTTCAACAAGCTGATACATAATGGTGGCAAAAACAGCGATGACCATTAAGGATAAGAATACGAGTGTAAAATTAAAGACTTGAAAGCCATAAATAATCATATATCCTAGTCCTTTCGCCGAAACAAGAAACTCGCCGACAATGACCCCCACCCATGATAAACCAACATTTACTTTTAAAGTAGAGATAATGGTAGGAAAGCTTGCCGGAAGTATGGCTTCTTTAAAACACTGCATTCTAGTCGCACCAAACGTCTGCAGTACTTTTAAATAATTAGGATCCACTTCTTTAAAGGACGTGTAGACTACAATCGTAGTAATAATTACTGAGATAATAGCTCCCATTGCGATAATGGAAGAATACCCAGGTCCTAGAGCAACAATCAAAATCGGTCCTAAAGCTACTTTTGGCATGGCGTTTAAAATGACAAGATAAGGGTCGAATATTTTTGAAAGCATCGGTGACCACCAAAGAATGGCAGCCAAAATGGTTCCGGCTAATGTACCTAACAGAAACCCAAAAACGGTTTCTGTTACGGTTACACTTAAATGGGTTAGTAATGAACCATCTTTGATATTTTCTAGAAATAAATTCCATACCCTTGATGGAGAACTAAAGATGAGGGGGTCAATCCATCTTTGCTGACTGGCAAATTCCCAGCCGGTAAAAAACAAGACAAAAATTATCACTTGATAAAAACGTACCCATCTTTTTTCTATTTTTAGCGAATGGATATATTGTTGATGAAGGAGTATTACCTTATTCTTTTGAGGCTTCAAGGGATTCAAGCTCCTTCCATATAGTTTGGAATATGGCAGAGAATGTTTCATGGTTTCTTGCCGTAAAGGGTGATAGGTTTCTAAGTTCTTGGGGCATTTCAAAGATTTTATGAATTTTCCCAGGGCTTGGAGAAAAGAGAATGACACGGTCACTCATTGCGATGGCTTCACCAATATCATGCGTCACTAAAATAGCTGTTTTCCCAAATTCGTCTAATGTTTTCGAAACTAAATCTTCTAGTTTTAGCTTTGTTTGATAATCTAAGGCTGAAAACGGCTCATCCAGCATGAGCAATTTTGGCTCCGTAGCCAAAGTGCGAACTAGTGCTACACGCTGACGCATTCCACCTGATAACTGCCTTGGCAGATGTTTTTCGACTCCGTTTAAACCAATTTGCTTTAAAAGGTTTAAAGCAGCTGTTTTGGTGTCATGATTTAAATTCTTTGTTAATTTCAATCCTAACAAAATGTTTTCTTCAATCGTTTTCCAGGGAAACAAATAGTCCTGCTGAAGCATATAGCCTATTTGATTTTCTTCTTTCCTTACTGGTTTATTTTCAAGTAAAATCGATCCCTGTGTCGGCTTGATCAGTCCCGCAATAATGGAAAGCAGCGTAGTTTTACCACAGCCGCTTGGGCCAAGGAAGGAGACAAATTCCCCTTCCTTTACTTGCAGATTGATATTGGTGAGGGCTGTGGTCGCAGAGGATTTCGTAAAATAAGTGTGATGTATATCTTTAATTGATAAAAAACTCATGCTGACGCCCTCCCTATAGATTATTCATTGATAATGCCCTCAGCAATTTCAGTGTTTACCAACGTTTGATGGTCCACTTTCTGAGGCAGTTCTCCAGCTTCGTCCATGATGTTTTGAAGGTTAATCCATTCTTCTTCATCAAGAATTGGGTTTGCTGCAAAGGATCCTTGACTCTTGTAACGATCAACAACAGTCGTCATGATTTCTAAATCCGTATCTGGGAAAAATGGCTCAACAGCTTTAGCAATTTCTTCTGCACTGTGAGTTTCAACCCATTGTTGTGCCTTATAAACGGCTCTTGTGAATTTTTCAATGATATCCTTATTTTCTTGCATATAGCTATCTTTTGCCATGAAGGTTGTATACGGAACATGGCCTGATTCTTTTCCAAAGGAAGCTATAATATGACCTTTTCCTTCCTTCTCAAAAATACTTGCCGTCGGTTCAAATAGTTGGACAAAATCACCCGTACCAGAGGCAAAAGCATTGGCTATGTTTGCAAAATCGACATTTTGAATTAAATTTAAATCATTATGAGGATCGATGCCATGCTTCTTTAATACATACTCACCGACCATTTGCGGCATACCGCCCTTGCGCTGGCCTAAAAATGTCGATCCTTTTAACATTTCCCAAGAAAAATTATCAATTTTTTCCCTGGCGACAAGGAATGTACCATCTGTTTGAGTTAATTGCGCGAAATTGATCACAGGGTCATCAGCACCTTGTGCATATACATAAATCGATGTTTCTGAACCAACCAGTGCAACGTCTGCTCCACCTGATATAAGGGTCGTCATCGTTTTATCTCCGCCTGGTGTAGTGGTTAAAGTAACATCAAGCCCTTCTTCCTTAAAAAATCCTTGTGTAATCGCAACATACTGCGGGGCATAGAAGATGGAGCGGGTTACTTCAGCGATCCTGACTTTTTCAAGTTTTTCAGTTTTATTGGTATTATTGGTATTGCAGGCCGCTAAAGAAAACATGAGAATAGCAATAAGTAATAAGGAAAAACTTAATTTGGACCATTTTTTCATAAGGTAAACCTCCTTATTAAACCGTTATATTTCTGGGCTAATTGCCTAAGATATCGTATGTTGAGAGCAAAAATGTGTGAGTGCCCAAATTTAATAATTTTTTCAGAGAAGAGAAAGGAGAGATGCGGGTGAACCCACTAAATGGAAAAATCATCGAGGATGTTCGTTTTCCCTCTCCGAATCCCAATGTGGAGCTAAAGGTGGTTACGTATCTTTCAAATGGATTGAAAGTAAAAGGGATGCTGGCTGAACCTAAAACCGGTGAGCCGCTTGATGGATTTCTTTATTTGCGCGGGGGGATTAAAAACGTTGGAAAAGTCCGCCCAGCCAGGATTGCTCAATTTGCAGCGGAGGGCTTTATCGTTTTTGCTCCTTATTACAGGGGAAATCAAGGTGGAGAAGGAAATGAGGATTTTGCCGGTGAGGACAGGGAAGATGCTTTCGCAGCTTTTATGCTCCTAAAATCTCTGCCTAGAGTAAAAAACATTCATATATTTGGTTTTTCTCGCGGCGGTGTAATGGCACTGATGACGGGTATTGAGTTTCCTGAAGCAGTATCCGTTGTTACATGGGGCGGTGTCAGCGATATGTCATTAACCTATCAGGAGCGAAAAGACTTAAGAAGAATGATGAAGAGAGTTATTGGCGGGACACCGGAGAAGTATCCGGAAAGATATGAACATCGTACCCCTCTTTATCAGCTTGAGAGGCTCAAGGCGCCCGTTTTAATTATTCATGGGGTTAAGGACCAGAATGTAACAGTCCAACATGCCCACAGGCTTGAAAAACGGCTAAGGTCACTGGATAAAAAGGTGGAGTGCTGGTATTTCGATGAATATACTCACTACTTTCCCCCTGTCACAAATCGAAAAGTGGTAGAAGATTTAACGAAATGGATGAAAAGTCAATCGAATTGGTGATAAAATAAAAGTGATTACATAGCAGAGGAGCGATTATCATGGGTATGCCTCTTGAGTTAAATACAATGATTGTAACAAAGGGAAGAGAAAAAAGATTAGAGGAAAACCTATTTATGCTTGAAAAGGAAGGGTACAGGCTATATCCAATCGATATTCCCATCGAAGTAAGAAAGACCATTGAGAGTGATTCAAGCGGAACAGCTGTTATTAAAAAAGTAGAGTGGCAAAATACCATTACGAGCATAACTTATCAATTAGTCTCATTAAATTCAACCAACTAAGCAGGGAATTTATTTTCCTGCTTTTTATTTTTTTTAAAAGTGTAAGATTTCAAGACGATTTCCGTCTTATTAACAGATACCAAAAAATTAGAGATTCCGTGGAAGGGGGTATCTGATTGGAGCCGGCTCAGAAAATTGAAAAATGGTTTATACAATATGAAAAAGATATAACTCAATATCTCGTTTATTTTACGGGTACAACCGATGTCGAGGATTTAGTTCAGGATACATTTCTAAGAGCATTCCAGGCTTATGACCAATATCGGCACGACGCCAACCCCAAAACCTGGCTGATTTCGATTGCTAGAAACACAGCGATTGATTATTTTCGAAAAAAATCAGTGTGGCACAAAATAAAAAAGCTGCTTGATCAAGACACATCCCAGCGGAATGAAGCTAAAACAGAGGAAGTTCTTTTAAAAAAAATAGAATTTGCAGGCTTATATAAGGCGATTAACCAATTGAAACCGAATTACCGCGATGTGATTTTGCTAAAGGGGATTTCAGAGCTTAGTTCCAGGGAAACGGGACAGGTTTTAGGCTGGAGTGAAAATAAAGTAAATGTAACCTTTTATCGAGCAGTTAAGAAATTGAATCAGCGGTTAAAGGATGGTGAACACATTGAACAAATTATCTGAACAGGAGCTTTTAGAAACTTTATCAAATTTTCCAAAGCATGAATTATCAACAGAAAAACGAATGGAGATTGTAAAGATACTGGGCAGACAGCGCACGCCAAAAGTAAAAAAGGTGAACCTGCAGCGAATGGCTGCGATTGCTGCTATGTTTGTCCTTGTTTTGATTGCGCCAATTCTTTATTTTTTAAACGGCAAATCGGAGAATATTTCCCAAAACGCGAAAACCGGGAAAGAAGTTATAAGGGCACAAGAAGGGGATTACTTTGCTTTAAAGGATGAAAACGGCAAACCCATTAATGCAGACAGCAATTATGGTATTCCAAACAAAGTAAGTCTGCTTGCACCAGTTAAATGGATTGCCAAAGATAAGGGGTCTCTGGCTAAAATGATGGTGTTCCTCTGGGGGGATTATGAAAAAGATTTTGCTAATAAAATCTTAAAGGTGAATGCTGTTCATGTAAAAACAGGAGTAACGGCAGAATTGGCTGAGGCAGGAGTTGCTGGGCCGCATAATGGAGCAGATGCTCATGTGTTGACTAGTTTTAACGAGTTTGCTTTTCCAGGTGTTTGGAATTTAGAGTTTTCCGTTGGTGACAAAAAGGTTGGCGAGTTTTCGGTTTATGTAAAAGAACCATACGTTAAGGTTGGGAATTCCACCATTTTGATTTCACAAGAAGATCTGTACGCAGGTTTTTACGAGGATGTTATCATTGAGGTTGAAGGTTCGGACCTTCCTTCAGAGATAAAATTGCAATTATTTGAGCTGGATAATGCTGAAGTATCGGAGTTTACCTTTAAAGATAAAACTGATTTTACAACTACAGCAGGGAAAAATATTTCAACCTTTACTGGAGATTTTTTGTTTAAGAAAAGCGGTAAATACCGCTTAACAATATTACAGCAATCCGAAGCAGTAGAAGTAAGAAAGCCCTTATCAAAATGATAAGGGCTTTTCTATTTAGGCGATTGGGCCACCTTTTGCTTCAATTTCTGGGGCAACATTCGTGAACTTCTTAAAGTTGTCACGGAACTTGGAGGCTAATTCTTTAGCTTTCTTTTCATAGGCTAGCTGGTCTCCCCATGTCTTATTCGGTTGAAGAACTTCATCCGGAACGCCGGCAATGTGAAGAGGAATATTTAAACCGAAAATCTCATCCCGAACGGTTTCAACATGGTTTAGTTCTCCTTCTAATGCAGCTTGAACCATTGCTCTCGTATAGGCTAGTTTCATTCGATTTCCAACACCGTATTCGCCGCCAGTCCAGCCTGTATTGACCAGAAATACATTCGCATTATGTTCCAGGATCTTTTCACCCAGCATTTCTGCATACCTTGTAGCTGGAAGCGGAAGGAATGGTGCACCAAAGCAAGTGGAAAACGTTGCTTCTGGTGAAGTAACGCCGCGTTCTGTGCCAGCTAGTTTTGATGTATAACCGCTCAAAAAGTGGTACATCGCCTGTTCTTTTGTTAATTTTGAAATAGGCGGCAAAACCCCGAAGGCATCTGCTGTTAAAAAGACAATCGTATTCGGATGACCGGCAATACTAGGCAGAATAATATTATCAATGGCATCAATCGGATAAGCAGCCCGGGTGTTTTCCGTTAAAGAACCGTCGTCATAATCCGCTATTCTACTTTCTGGATTTAGGATGACATTTTCAAGGACGGTACCGAAGCGAATGGCATCAAAGATTTGCGGTTCTTTTTCACGAGAAAGATTGATCGTTTTCGCATAGCATCCGCCTTCAATATTAAAGACGCCATTTGATGACCAGCCGTGCTCGTCATCACCGATTAAGCGGCGGTTTGGATCAGCGGATAATGTGGTTTTCCCAGTCCCGGATAGACCAAAGAATAACGCTACATCACCTTCTAATCCAACGTTTGCAGAACAATGCATAGAAAAAATATTATTTTCTGGCAATAGGTAATTCATGACAGAAAAAATCGACTTTTTCATTTCACCGGCATATTCTGTACCGCCAATAAGTACAGTCCTCTGTTCAAAAGAAATAATAATAAAAGTTTCAGAGTTTGTACCGTCAACGGCAGGATTCGCTTTAAAATGCGGTGCAGAAATAACGGTAAACCCAGTATTATGAGTTAATAATTCCTCATCATTAGGACGGATAAATAATTGATGGGCAAATAAATTATGCCATGCTAATTCATTTACTACTTGAATTGGCAATCTAGATTTTTTATCGGCACCTGCAAATCCTTTAAAAACAAAAATTTCTTCCTTTTGTTTCAGGTAATCAAGGACTTTTTGATAAAGATTTTTAAATACTTCTTCTGAAATAGGCTGGTTTAGGGGACCCCAGGCAATTTTATCTTTTGTTGATTTCTCTAAAACAATAAATTTATCTTGTGGTGAGCGTCCAGTATACTTTCCAGTCGAAACACTAACAGCACCAGTTGACGTTAATTTACCTTCTTTACGGGAAAGAATTTTTTCCACTAGCTGCGGAACCGATAATTGTAGCTGCACATTTCTTTCATCTAACAATTGGTTTAATTCATTTGGAATATGAACAGAATTCATAATGATACCTTCCTTTTCAATTAAATATATATTCAGTCATTTGATATACAAATAGTATAACACATTTAGTTTAATAGTCTATACTATATAGCAAATTTGGGTTGTATTAATTACTATATTATAGAAAGGCAAAAAGTTCAGCTAATTTGTTATGAAATTAGAAAAAATTCATTGACATTGTTCGACAACGTAGGGTATGATTCTTCCTTGAACGGATACTCTCTTATCCCGAGCTGGTGGAGGGACAGGCCCAATGAAACCCAGCAACCTGCATTCAAAGAAGTGGTCAAATTTGGTCTTTTTTTGAGCAAAGGTGCTAAACCTGTTGCAAGGCATATGCCTTGAACGATAAGAGTGAAAGGCGCGCAAGAACATTTGCTTTCAAACCTTTCCTCATGCTGGAAGGTTTTTTTATTTTGTATTGCCGCTGATAAATCGCTGACTTATATTCCATCATGAGAATTATTAAGAGGTTTTCTCTCATAAAAAATCTCTGTTTATTTCATACTACTAAGGGAATGAGTTCCGTATCAACCCGAGGTTAAACTTACAAGGTATACATATCACCCACACAGATAACCTCACTTTATATCATTTATATAGGAGGAATTCAGATGTCCAAGAAACGTCGTTTGTTCACTTCTGAATCAGTAACTGAAGGTCATCCTGATAAAATTTGTGACCAAATTTCTGATTCAATTTTAGACGCTATTTTAGCGAAGGATGCCAATGCCCGTGTTGCGGCTGAAACATCAGTAACAACAGGATTAGTCTTAGTAGCTGGGGAAATCACAACATCTACTTACGTTGATATTCCTAAAATTGTTCGTGAAACTGTTAGAGAAATTGGTTATACCCGTGCAAAGTATGGCTTTGATGCTGAAACTTGTGCTGTATTAACTTCTATTGACGAACAGTCAGCTGACATTGCAATGGGTGTTGACCAGGCACTTGAAGCACGTGAAGGACTTATGTCTGATGAACAAATCGAGGCAATTGGTGCAGGAGACCAAGGGTTAATGTTTGGTTTTGCTTGTAATGAAACAAAAGAACTTATGCCTCTTCCAATTTCATTAGCTCATAAGCTTGCACGCCGTTTAACAGAGGTTCGTAAAGAAGACATTCTTCCTTACCTTCGTCCGGATGGTAAAACACAGGTAACAGTAGAATACGATGAAAACGATAAGCCAGTTCGTATCGACACCATCGTTATTTCAACACAGCACCATCCTGAAATTACATTAGAACAAATCCAGCGTAATTTAAAAGAGTATGTCATCAATCCAGTCGTTCCAAAAGAACTTATTGATGAAGATACAAAGTACTTCATTAATCCAACTGGCCGTTTCGTTATTGGCGGACCACAAGGGGATGCCGGCTTAACAGGACGTAAAATCATTGTTGATACTTACGGCGGTTATGCACGTCACGGCGGCGGCGCATTCTCTGGTAAGGATCCTACAAAGGTTGACCGCTCTGCAGCTTATGCAGCACGATATGTAGCTAAAAATATTGTAGCTGCAGGACTTGCTGATAAATGTGAAGTTCAGCTTGCTTACGCAATCGGTGTAGCAAGACCAGTTTCAATTTCTATTGATACATTTGGCACAGGTAAAGTAAATGAAGAGGTTTTAGTTGACCTTGTCAGCAAAAACTTTGACTTACGCCCTGCAGGAATCATTAATATGTTAAATCTTCGCCGCCCGATCTATAAGCAGACAGCTGCTTACGGACATTTCGGCCGTGTGGATGTTGATCTTCCATGGGAGCGCACAGACAAAGCAGAAGCGTTACGTCAACAAGCAAATATCTAATTTTATAATTTATAATGGGAGTTGCATTCTATATGTAACTCCCGTTTTTATTTTTTCGTCTATACTGTATGTTGGCCAAATATGTTTAACCGAACAGTAACAAGTGAAAACTGATTGTAACTGAATTATCATAAGGTTCATACTGCCTTTTTTGCGTAAAAAGTGTTAGTATTAGAGAGTATGTTTTTTAAAAGACGTCCTAGTATGGACTTTAGAAATGGAGTAGGTGAGGTACATAATGTGTGGTTTTATTGGTTGTGTACACGACAAAACACAAAATTATCGTGATGAACAAAAACAGCAATTTAAAGATATGAACGACTTAATTACTCATCGCGGACCCGATGATGAAGGCTTTTATTATGATGAGCATATCCAATTTGGTTTCCGCCGTTTGAGCATCATTGATATCGAATGCGGACATCAGCCGTTAACATATGAAAATGAGCGATATTGGATCATTTTTAACGGTGAAGTCTATAACTATGTTGAACTAAGGGAAGAACTCCTTAAAGAAGGTTTAACTTTTGAGACAAATTCCGATACGGAAGTTATTATTGCCTTATATAGTCATTTAAAGGAGAAAGCAGTAGAAAAACTGCGTGGTATGTTTTCTTTCGTTATTTGGGATAAGCAGGAACAAACTCTTTATGGCGCAAGAGATCCATTTGGAATCAAACCATTTTTCTATTTAAATGATGGTGAAAAAACATTTTTTGCTTCTGAGAAAAAAAGCATTCTCCTTGCATTAGAAAATGATGCCTTGGACTATGAGTCTCTGCAGCACTATCTGACATACCAATTCGTTCCAGAGCCGCACACAATGACAAAAGGAATTAAGAAGCTTGAGCCAGGTCATTATTTTACAAAAAGAATAGGCTCATCAATGGAAATTAAACGTTATTGGAAGGCACATTTTAGCCCAGTCAATAAACCTGAGGCCGATTTTATAAAAGAAATTAGAGATGTATTGTTTGATTCGGTTAAAATGCATATGAGAAGTGATGTTCCCGTTGGAGCATTCCTTTCAGGCGGTATTGACTCTTCGATTACTGCCAGTATTGCAAAGGAATTTCATCCTGCGATCAAGACATTTTCAGTTGGTTTTGAACACAATGGCTTCAGCGAAATCGACGTTGCTAAAGAAACGGCTGATAAATTAGGTGTTGAAAACATTAGTTATGTCATTACACCAGAGGAATATATGAATGAGTTTCCAAAGATTATGTGGCATATGGACGACCCGCTTGCAGACCCGGCTTGTGTGCCGCTTTACTTTGTAGCCCGTGAAGCTAGAAAGCATGTAACCGTCGTACTTTCCGGTGAGGGAGCCGACGAGTTATTTGGCGGCTACAATATTTACCGTGAACCGCAGGATTTAGAAGTGTTTAATAAGATTCCAAGAGTTGGTAAAGTTTTGTTAAAGGGAATTGCGAACCTCATGCCGGAGGGTACGAAAGGGAAAAGCTTTATTGAACGTGGTGTCACTCCTATGGAAGAGCGCTATATTGGTAACGCCAAAATGTTTACGGAAGAAGAAAAACGTGAGCTGTTAAATGTTTATAGTGCAGGATTAGACTATCGGGATATTACTAAACCGCTTTACGCAGAATCTCAAGGCTATGATCCTGTTGATAGAATGCAATACATTGATATCCATACGTGGATGCGTGGTGATATTTTGTTGAAGGCTGATAAAATGACAATGGCCCATTCATTAGAACTACGTGTTCCTTTCCTTGATAAAGTGGTGTTTGAAACAGCAGCGAAAATCCCAACGAGTTTAAAAACGGCTAATGGCACAACCAAATATATTTTAAGAAAAGCAGCAGAGGGTGTTGTACCTGATCATGTGCTGAATCGGAAAAAGCTTGGATTCCCTGTACCGATTCGTCACTGGTTAAAAAATGAGATGAACGATTGGGCAAAAAATATTATCCGTGAAAGTAATACGGACCATCTCATTAATAAATCCTACCTTCTTAAGCTTCTTGATGACCACTGCCAAGGTAGAGCAGATAACAGCCGTAAGATCTGGACGGTGTTAACATTTATGGTTTGGCACCAGGTTTATGTTGAGAAGAAATATTCCTTTTCACGAGAAAAAGAATTGCAAACAGTGAAAATATAAGGGAAATAGCACCCAAAAGATGGGTGCTATTTTTTTAGGCTTTTATAATATTGGGCTTTCTCTGCATATTCGTTATAAATTCTGTCCATTTCTCTTATGTCATCAGGTCCTAATTCTCTTATCACTTTTGCTGGTCTGCCGAAAGCTAACGTATTGGGAGGGATTTTCTTTCCTTGCGGGACAAGACTTCCTGCTCCAATAAAAGCACCCTCGCCGATTTCTGCCTGGTCCAAAATAATGGAACCCATCCCGATTAATGCTCTTTTACGGATGATACAGCTATGTAAAATAACTTGATGACCCACCGTTACTTCATCTTCTAATATTAGAGGATTATTTGGACTTTGATGTAAAACGGAGTTGTCTTGGATATTCACTCTTTTTCCAATAATCGTTGGTGCAACATCGCCTCTGATAACTGAATTAAACCAAACACTTGATTCCTCTCCAATTTCCACATCTCCCGTAACGGTTGCATAGTCAGCGATAAAAGCGGAATCTGCAATTTTCGGATATTTCCCTTTATAAGGATAGATCATGTTATTCGCTCCCTTTTTTTTCAGACTAATGTATTCAAAAAATAATGCCTCATTCGGATTGGTACTATGTTTCATGTTAATGTTAATATAATACTATCAAGAAAATTTTTCTAGGAGGAACAACTATGTGGAAGTGGGAAGCAGAGGGGGAAGCCAAGGCGGTTATTGTGATGGTCCATGGAGCAATGGAGCATCATGGGCGTTACGGCTGGCTCATTGAAATGTGGCGGACATCAGGCTTTCATGTCATAATGGGTGATCTTCCTGGCCAAGGCATGACAACCAGGTCTCGCCGTGGACATATCGATTCTTTTGATGAATATATCCTCGAATTAAAAGACTGGGTACAGGCTGCTTATCGTTATGATCTGCCAATCTTTTTGTTAGGGCATAGTATGGGAGGCTTAATTGCCATTCGTCTTCTGCAGGAAGAGCGGCTAAACCTGGCAGGTGTCATCCTTTCATCTCCGTGTCTTGGTCTGATACATAAACCATCTAAATTTTTAGAGGTGCTCTCACATGGCATAAATATTATCTTTCCTTCTTTACGAATGAATTCCGGGATAACAGTTGAAATGGCAACTAGAAACCAGGATGTCATTGCTGCTGATGAGGGCGATACTCTTTATATAACCAAGGTATCAGTCAGATGGTACCGTGAATTGGCTGCTGCTATTAAAGAAGCTTTTTTAAAAAATGAAATTACTCAAGATGTACCTATGCTTGTGATGCAAGCAGGGGATGATAAGATTGTAAATAAAATACCGGTAAAGGAATGGTTCAACCATGCACCATTATCGGAAAAGAGATTTAAAGAATGGCCAAAATTCTACCATGAAATTTTCAACGAACCCGAACGTGAGGACGCTTTTGAATATGCGAAGGATTTCGTAAACAGTCAATTAAAAGCAATTGGGTATATCGTATAAGGAGGCTAAGACTTTTCCCCATGATGCCAATCAAATTAATGTCAAGGGTATACCGGCATATACTTCCAGCTGTTCATCAAGAATTAAGCTATTGGAAAAGCCGTGCTATGGAAATACCGAATCATGAACTGAGGACCCAAGCCCTTGCCAGTATTGAAGATAAAACATTCCATTGTGAGGGCGGAGCAATTTTAGCTCTAATGGCCAAGGAAGATTATAAAAAAGCAGTACGATTTATCGTGGCTTATCAAACCATCAGTGATTATTTAGACAATCTTTGCGACCGGAGCACTTCGCTGGACCCGGCAGATTTTGCCGCCCTGCATCAATCGATGATCGATGCCTTATCATTGGAGGGCGAGCCTAAAAATTATTACCACCTTCGCAAGGATCAAAATGATGGAAATTATCTAAACGATTTAGCCGAAACATGCAGAAACGTGTTGAAGGAATTAAAGCATTATGATCTTATTAGGGATTATTTACTTGAGCTTTGTGAATATTACTGCGATTTACAGGTTCATAAACATGTGAAACAGGAAGAGCGTGTGCCGCGTTTGGAGAAATGGTTCCACCATCATCAGGCGCAATTGCCTGAAATGGAATGGTTTGAGTTTTCAGCCTGTTCTGGTTCCACTTTAGGAATATTCTGCCTGGTTTCTTATGCGATGAGAGAGGATTTTAACGCAAAGGACGCAGAAAACATTCGGAAAGGGTATTTTCCGTATATTCAGGGGCTGCATATTCTTTTAGATTATTTTATTGATCAGGAAGAGGACAAAAGAGAAGGGGACTTGAACTTCTGCTTTTATTATAAAAATCAAGAAACATTATTTAAACGCTTGAAGCATTTTATTCTTATGGCAGATCGCCATACAGAATTTTTACCCCATAAAAAATTCCATCAGCTCATCAACCGCGGTTTATTAGGGATTTATTTATCGGATCGGAAAGTACGAAAACAAAAAAATGTCCGCAAGCTCGCAAAGGGTATCATTAAAGCAGGAGGAGCGATTAGTTATTTCTTTTATTTAAATGGACTAGCTTACCGCTCCATTCAAAAATGGGTTCCTTCTAATATGAGATAAGCAAAAACCAGGCTATTTTTGGCCTGGTTTATCTTTTTTCAATTGCCACAATAAAGGGCGGGTTATTTCTTTGATTGATAAATTGATATTGAAGTACATGTGCTGTTTTTTGATCGATTTGTCGGCAATACGTTAATAAAGCATCCCGTTCAAAAGCCCCTTCTTCATGACCATGGTAAATAACAAGTACAATCATCCCTTCGGGCGCCATTATTTCAAGCAGCTGTTCCACCGCTGAAATCGTTGTTTCCGCCTTGGTAACAATCGTCTTATCACTGCCGGGTAAATAACCTAAGTTAAAGATTGCCCCCGTTATTTTACCTTGGTGTTCAGGAGGAATTATTTTGCCTATCTTTTCATGACCGATGTGGTGTAAATATACGCGGTCGGCAAGCCCTTCCGCGTCTAATCGCTTGCTGCTGTTGAGAATGGCTTCCTCTTGAATATCGAACCCATATACCCGTCCTGTTTCACCTATGAGATTGGCCAAAAATACTGTATCATGGCCATTTCCTACGGTTCCATCCACGACAATATCACCGGTTTTTACGGGTTTTTCGAGTAAAATCTTCGCAAAAGGAAGAATCCGGTCCATCTTCATGGTTTAATTCCCCACTTTACATTCTTGATAAAATTTTCCTTGATAACTGTCCCGTCGTTTTAACTCTGCATCAATACTGTTTAACACTTCCCATTTATTCACACTCCACATTGGGCCGACCATTAAATCAATTGGGCCGTCACCCGTAATACGGTGAACAATCATTTCAGGAGGTAAAATTTCTAATTGGTCGCATACTAAGTTTACATAGTCTTCTTGTGAGAGAAATTCAAGCATTCCTTTTTCATATTGTTTCACCATGGGTGTTCCTTTTAGCAAGTGAAGGAGAT
This sequence comes from Neobacillus sp. Marseille-Q6967, assembly GCF_946151075.1. GTDB lineage: Bacteria > Bacillota > Bacilli > Bacillales > Cytobacillaceae > Neobacillus. Next base: position 39,203 of record NZ_CAMGZB010000002.1, read on the forward strand.
GGATTTTGATCCCTTGAACATCAAGATTTGCAACAGCTTTTGCGGTTTCCATCATCATTTCATAAGACTCGAGAGGCAAGCCGTTAATAATGTGGGAACAAATCCGGATTCCGTGCTTTCGGAGTTTATTCACCCCATCGACATAACATTGAAAATCATGTGCGCGATTAATCAATAAAGCTGTTCTTTCATGGACAGTTTGTAAACCTAATTCGACCCAAAGATAGGTTCTTTCGTTTAATTCGGCTAAATATTCTACGACATCATCCGGCAAACAATCGGGACGTGTTGCAATGGATAAGCCGACAACTCCTTCTTGTTGGAGTACCTTTTCAAACTTTTCACGAAGAACTTCTACGGGTGCATGGGTATTCGTGTACGCCTGGAAGTAAGCCATATATTTGCCGTCTTTCCATTTGGTATGCATCTTTTCCTTAATTTCAAGAAATTGCACCTCTAAATCATCTGTACGGTTCCCTGCAAAATCACCGGAGCCGGCAGCACTGCAAAAGGTACACCCGCCATGCGCCACAGTGCCATCGCGGTTGGGACAATCAAAGCCGCCATCCAAAGCCACTTTAAAAACCTTATGGCCAAACTGATTCCGTAAATGATAATTCCATGTATGATAACGCTTAGTGTCAGCAGCGTATCGAAAAGGGTTGGTCTGATTCATGTTCAGAAACCTCCTATACTCTATAAAACATCATTCAAAATTTTATCATGAAAAGAATGGCTTATCCAAAGTATTCTTTTTCCCAATAATTATCAACCGTCAGCTGTAATAGGAACACGGAGAGAGAACAAAATAAGAGATGAAGCACAATCCATGCTTCAATATGGACTATTCAGGCAATCAGAAGGGGGTCCTTAGATGGCTACTCGTGCATCAATGGAAGCGTTAATGCAGCAGTGTGAGGATGTTATCCGCTATGCTCAGGATCAATTTAAAGAAAGTGCCACTCAAGAACATTATAACAATGATGATTACACGACTGCGCTGCAGCAGCTGGAACAGACTTATCAGGACATAGCAAAAATGGCTCATAGCGCCAATGGGCAGCAACGTGACCAACTCCACCGTATGAGACTTCAAATACAGCAGCTTCAAAATAGCATGATTCTAGAGGGGCAGGCATTTAGAGGAGGAGAATTCTCTTGAAAAAACGCTCAAAACAGCAAAACCCAGAACAAAAGACACGAAATGGCGTTAACAATCAAGATCTTGAATTTGGCCAAGATTATGACGTTATTAAAGCATCGAAAGAGAAATATGAAAGTACGGGTGGTCAGCCTGTAAAATCAAAATTCCACCAGGAAAAGGACCAATCATCTTAAACATCATCTGTAAAGACCTTCAACATTGCGTTGAGGGTCTTTTTTGGCTGTGTTATATCTCCAGAACAAAGTGTGATGTGCATCACAGAGCATTTTATGAACATGGGATAAATAAAGTACGAGAGCAGGAGAGGACGTTCAATCATTCCGACAAAATTATAATGCTGTGTCAATGGTTGGGGGTGCCGGGAAAATTTATAAGTTGTCTTGGTCTAAATCCAGTTCGTGACAAATATTTTATAGGGTAAAACCAACTTTATAAAATAAGAGGAGAGGACCAATTATGTTTGTTGTTCACTTTCTCGAAAACAAGGATATATTACTAAGTCAGCTTCTAAACCGTGTTCCCGAAGTCGGTGAAGATATAAAAATAAAAGGCAAAAAAGGCAAAGTGGCCAGCGTGATAAATATCGATGAAAAACACGTACATGTGCAGCTTACAATAGAAAAAGTAGTGGTTAAAAGTAAACTGGCCTTGGACCCAGCCAAAAAGAAGAAAAGATAAAGCAAAAAAAGTCCTTGTTTCAGAGGGCTTTTTTATATTGGTTTGTTTTAGGGTAACGAGGAGCGGTTGGTAATTTTACGCACACCTAAGAAGTAAAAAGGGTTCGATGGAAATCATTTATTAGAAAGATACCCGTGACAGAGGAAAAAGAGGTTTGAAGGGAATCATTCGTTAGGAAAGATGCCTGTGACAGAGAAAAAAGAGGATTGAAGGGAATCATTCGTCAGGAAAGATGCCCGTGACAGAGGAAAAAGAGGTTTAAAGGGAATCATTCGTTAGGAAAGATGCCCGTGACAGAGGAAAAAGAGGTTTGAAGGGAATCATTCGTCAGGAAAGATGCCCGTGACAGAATAAAAAGAGGTTTGAAAGGAATCATTTTCCAGTAAAGATGCCCGTGACAGAGGAAAAAGAGGTTTGAAGGGAATCATTCGTTAGGAAAGATGCCCGTGACAGAGGAAAAAGAGGTTTGAAGGGAATCATTCGTTAGGAAAGATGCCCGTGACAGAGGACAAAGAGGTTTGAAGGGAATCATTCGTCAGGAAAGATGCCCGTGACAGAGGAAAAAGAGGTTTGAAGGGAATCATTCGTTAGGAAAGATGCCCGTGACAGAGGATAAAGAGGTTTGAAGGGAATCATTCGTTAGGAAAGATGCCCGTGACAGAGGAAAAAGAGGTTTGAAGGGAATCATTCGTTAGGAAAGATGCCCGTGACAGAGAAAACAGAGGATTGAAGGGAATCATTCGTTAGGAAAGATGCCCGTGACAGAGGAAAAAGAGGTTTCAAGGGAATCATTCGTTAGGAAAGATGCCCGGACAGAGAAAACAGAGGTTTGAAGTGAATCATTCGTTAGGAAAGATGCCCGTGACAGAGAAAAAAGATGTTTGGAGGGAATCATTCGTCAGGAAAGATGCCCGTGACAGAGGAAAAAGAGGTTTGAAGGGAATCATTCGTTAAGAAAGATGCCCGTGACAGAGAAAAAAGAGGTTTGAAGGAATCATTCGTCAGGAAGATGCCCGTGACAGAATTAAAAGAGGTTTGAAGGGAATCATTTTCCAGGAAAGATGCCCGTGATGAAGCAAGAAGTTGTTAGACGGGAATCGTGCAAAAAAAAAGATAATAAAGGATTAACCCCTTATTACTATTAAACTAATCTTTTATAAAATTTGAAGAAAGACCAAATCCTTTTAGTGTATAGTTTTTTAATAATATCCTTCTTATAACCTAAACAATCCCTCCGCACCACTCATAAATATCTTTTGTAGTAATTTTTCGATCAGGGAACAAATAGTCGGTAACGTCTTTTTCGGATAATTCCATTCGGGATACTTTACCAGCAAAAATAAAAAGATTGCACGGAACTTTAAAAGGGACTACAATATCCTTTGGAAATCGAAATAATTTATGTTAAAGGAGCGTTTTTTCATGCCTCGTGCCTTATGGCTCTTGATTATTGGGATGGCAGTGAATGTTACAGGCTCTTCTTTTTTATGGCCTTTAAATACTATCTATATTCACGATCATTTAGGGAAGTCTTTATCTGTTGCAGGGATTGTTTTGATGTTAAATTCCGGAGCAAGTGTGATTGGAAACTTAATTGGCGGCAGTCTGTTTGACAAGATTGGCGGTTATAAATCAATCTTACTCGGAGTCACTATTACGCTGACTGCTCTTATAGGGTTAACGTTTTGGCACGGCTGGCCAGAATATATTATTTTTCAAATCATCATTGGCTTTGGAACCGGTGTTATTTTTCCAGCAATGTATGCGATGGCAGGTTCGGTTTGGAAGGAAGGCGGGCGTAAAGCCTTTAATGCGATGTATGTCGCTCAAAATCTAGGGGTGGCAATCGGAGCTGCTCTCGGCGGGATTGTAGCCCAATACTCTTTTGATTTCATCTTTCTTGCCAACATGCTTATGTACGTAATCTTTTTGTTTTTGGCAGTCTTTGGTTACAAGGGAATTAAGGTCGATTCAGTCAAACCGACTGGCAATGATACAATACCTGTAATAGCAAACAGTCGTAAAAATATCCGCGCTTTACTGATTCTTTGCATCGGATATCTACTATGCTGGATAGGGTATGTTCAATGGCAGACCACCATTTCTTCCTATACACAGGAAATTAATATCAGCTTAACCCAGTACAGTTTATTGTGGACTATTAATGGCGCTCTCATTGTTTTAGGGCAGCCTGTACTAAATGCTTTATTAAAAAAACTTGAAACCACATTAAAGATTCAAATTTTAATTGGGATTGCGATTTTTATCGTTTCGTTTTTAATCGCAGGGAATGCAAATGCCTTTTCAGGTTTTCTTGTCGGAATGATTATCTTAACCATTGGTGAGATGTTTATCTGGCCAGCTGTACCAACCGTAGCTTTTGACCTAGCGCCTAAAGGAAGGGAAGGATTTTACCAAGGAATTGTCAACAGTACAGCTACAGGAGGCAGAATGATTGGACCGCTGTTGGGCGGAATGCTTGTTGATTTGTACAATATGTCAGCCTTATTCTTTGTTTTAATCGCTCTCTTTCTAGTTGCGGTCGTTACGACTCTTATCTATGACCGACAGTTAAAGATTGATAAACAAGTTACGGTGCATCTTTCATAAATTTTTAAAAATGCCGGTTCCAAAATGGGGCCGGCTAAATATGATGTTTAAATATAGGCTATCTAGGCTAAACTGCTTTTAAGTTTACTTGCATATTGAACGAAAATTTAATACAATAACCGTAATACTTTTATAATGAAAAACAGTGAGTAGGAGTAGTAGTGGTTTATACCCGTTTTGAAGAGAGTTGACGGCTGGTGCAAGTCAACCGGGTACATCATGAACTCGCCTATGAGTTGCAGGTGTGAAAGATCAGTAATGCCTGTCGTTCTCCGCGTTAAGGATGAATGAAGCGAGTGTTGTTAACACTAATGTGGGTGGTACCGCGGGAAGATACATATAGTCCTCTCGTCCCTTTTGGGATGAGGGGTTTTTTATTTTTCAATAGGAGGAACATACAATGAGTTTCGATCATCAACAAATCGAGAAGAAGTGGCAACAGTATTGGGAAGAAGAAAAAACATTTAAAACGAGCGAAGAATTTGAGAAGAGAAAATTCTACGCTTTAGATATGTTTCCATATCCATCAGGTGCAGGACTTCATGTAGGTCACCCAGAAGGTTATACGGCAACCGACATCCTTTCACGGATGAAACGGATGCAGGGGTATAACGTACTACATCCAATGGGGTGGGATGCCTTCGGATTACCTGCAGAACAATATGCTTTAGATACTGGTAACGACCCGGCTGAATTTACAGAGAAGAATATTAATACCTTCCGCAGACAAATTAAAGCACTAGGTTTCTCGTACGATTGGGACCGTGAAGTGAATACAACAGACCCGGAATATTATAAATGGACACAATGGATTTTCTTAAAGCTTTGGGAAAAAGGACTTGCTTACATTGATGAAGTAGCTGTGAACTGGTGTCCGGCATTAGGAACCGTACTTGCTAATGAGGAAGTTATTGATGGTAAAAGTGAGCGCGGCGGCCATCCAGTAGAACGTCGTCCGATGAAACAATGGATGTTAAAAATTACAGCATATGGGGACCGTCTATTAGAAGACCTTGAAGAATTAGACTGGCCGGAAAGTTTAAAAGAAATGCAGCGCAACTGGATTGGCCGTTCAGAGGGTGCAGAAGTTACCTTCAATATTGATGGTCATGATGAAACATTCACTGTATTCACGACCCGTCCTGATACATTATTCGGTGCAACTTATGCGGTCCTTGCTCCTGAGCATACGTTCGTTGACAAAATTACAACACCGGAACAGCGTGCAGCTGTTGAAGCTTACCTAGAAAAAGTAAAAATGAAGAGCGATCTTGAACGTACGGATCTTGCTAAAGAGAAAACAGGTGTTTTTACAGGTGCTTATGCAATTAATCCGGCAAATGGTGAAAAAATGCCAATCTGGATTGCTGATTATGTTCTAGTAAGCTATGGAACAGGTGCAATCATGGCTGTACCTGCACACGATGAGCGTGATTATGAGTTCGCGAAAGAATTTGGGCTGCCAATTAAAGCAGTTGTTGCCGGCGGTGATATTGAAAACGAAGCTTATACAGGCGACGGCGAACACATTAATTCAGATTTCTTAAATCGTTTAAATAAAGAAGAAGCGATCCAAAAAATGATTGCCTGGTTAGAAGAAAAGGGAATTGGAACGAAGAAGGTTACCTTCCGTTTACGTGATTGGCTGTTCAGCCGTCAGCGTTATTGGGGCGAGCCGATTCCAATTATTCATTGGGAAGATGGCACCATGACAGCTGTTCCTGAAGACCAGCTTCCGTTAACCTTACCAAAAACAAAGGACATCAAGCCGTCAGGCACTGGCGAATCACCGCTTGCTAACATTGAAGATTGGGTAAATATTGTGGACCCGGTAACTGGTAAAAAGGGACGCCGTGAAACCAATACGATGCCGCAATGGGCAGGAAGCTGCTGGTACTATTTACGTTATATTGATCCAAAAAATGATCAAGCACTAGCGGCCCAGGAGAAATTAAACCACTGGCTTCCGGTTGATATCTACATTGGCGGTGCCGAGCATGCAGTACTTCATTTGTTATATGCCCGCTTCTGGCATAAATTCTTGTATGATATCGGCGTTGTCCCAACTAAAGAACCATTCCAAAAATTATTTAACCAAGGAATGATTTTAGGTGAAAACAACGAAAAAATGAGTAAGTCAAAAGGAAATGTTGTGAATCCAGATGACATCGTTAACTCTCATGGTGCCGATACGCTTCGTTTATATGAAATGTTCATGGGACCGCTTGACGCTTCGATTGCTTGGTCAACAAATGGATTAGACGGGTCTCGCCGTTTCTTAGACCGTATCTGGCGTTTGATGGTTGAGGAAAATGGTGAGTTAAATCCAAAAATCCAAGAAAATGAAGAAGCATCTAACTTGGAAAAGAGTTATCATCAAACGGTGAAAAAAGTTACTGAGGATTATGAAGGCTTACGTTTTAACACAGCTATTTCCCAAATGATGGTGTTCATTAATGAAGCCTATAAAGCAACGGTTCTACCGAAGCGTTATATGGAAGGTTTCGTGAAAATGCTTGCTCCAGTTGCGCCACATATTGCGGAAGAACTTTGGGAAAAATTAGGCCATACTGGTACTATTTCATATGAAGCATGGCCGGCATATGATGAAGCAAAATTAGTGGATGATGAAGTTGAAATCGTGATCCAAGTAAATGGCAAGGTGAAAACAAAGCTTTTAGTCCCAACTGGTGCAACGAAAGAAGCGTTAGAAGGAATTGCAATGGATGATGACCGCGTGAAAGAACAAATCGAAGGTAAAACCATTCGTAAGGTTATTACTGTTCCAGGTAAGCTTGTTAACATTGTAGCTAATTAATAAATTGAAACATCCCCCTAACAGGGGGGTGCTTTTATGAAGGGATGGTTAAAATGGAAGAAATTCAGACTATTACTCCTGAAGAATTAAAGAAGAAACTTGAGCAGGGGGAAAAGCTCGAGTTAGTGGATGTCAGAGAAGATCATGAAGTAGCACAGGGAATCATCCCAGGTGCCAAGCATATACGAATGGGGGATATTCCAGCAAACCTTGATTATTTTGATAAAGACAAAGAGTATATCTTTATCTGCCGATCAAGCGGACGAAGCGGGAATGTTTGTCATTATCTTCAAGAGCAGGGCTACAAAGTCCGCAATATGACGGGCGGAATGCTTGAATGGACAGGAGAAACAAAGTAAAACGGTTCCTATAAGGAATCGTTTTTTTTGTTACCCATTTTTAAAAATTCTGAAAAGTGGAAAGGATGATAATAAAAAAGAAAAGGAAGATTGTAATGATACAAGTGAAATTATTTGATCGCGAACACGAAAAGGACTTGGAAAAGGAAATGAATCGATTTTTGAAAGGAATCGACGAAAAGAAATTAGTCGATATTAAATACAATGTGGCTGCAATGCCTGAGGATGAAGAGGAAGAACAAATCTATTGTTTTTCTGCGATGATAATTTACCGGGCCTGACTAATTGTCAGGCCTGATAATGTTTTTTTGCCGAAAGAGCTGCATTGGTTCCTGCGAGCCTTCCTGTCACTAAAGCGGAAGTAATATTATAGCCGCCGGTATATCCATGAATATCCAGAATTTCACCGCAAAAATATAATCCTTCCATTAATTTTGATCCCATTGTCTGTGGCTCGATTTCCTTAACGGAAACGCCGCCTCCTGTAACAAACGCCTTTTCAAGCGGTAAGGTTCCGTTTACCTTTATGGCAAACTGCTTAGAACTTTTAGCGAAACTGCGGATTTTTTCATTTGAGATTGTTGCTCCTTGTTCCGATGGATAAATATCATTAAACTCCAATAAAAACAATAAATATCGTTCGGGCAGTAAACCTTTTAAGGTGTTTTTAATACTCTTTTTCGGTTCACTCTTCACAAGCTTCATAATCTCTTGAAAAATTTCTTCTTCTTTTTTATCCGGCACTGCATTTAAACTCATGGTTACTTCATTGAGCTTCCATTTTTTCATTGCCTTCACGACAAACTGGCTGCAGCGGAGAACAGCCGGACCGCTAAGACCAAAATGGGTAAAAATCATATCCATTCGATGGGTGATAAGCGGTTTCCCTTTTGGATTCAACACACTTAGTTCGATATCCCGCAATGATAGACCTTGTAGACTTTTGTTTTTGATAAAGGGTTCATTGGAGGTAACAGGCACCTCGGTTGGGAAAAGTTCGGTTATCGTGTGACCGGCCTTTTCTGCCCAAGCATAACCATCACCGGTAGAACCAGTATGAGGGACGGATTTACCGCCCACCGCAATGACAACAGATTTTGCCTCGATATTGGAACCATTTTTTAATAATACTCCGGAAACTTGACCGTTTTCATACAGTACATCCGCAACAGGGCTATTAGTGTAAACCTTAACCCGAAGTTTTTCTAATTGATTTAACAGTGCATCAACTACGGATTGTGCCTTATTCGAGACAGGGAACATCCGCCCGTGATCTTCTTCCTTTAATTCAATACCAAGCTTTTCAAAAAATTGAATAATATCTTCATTACTAAAAATAGAAAAGGCACTATATAAAAATTTACCGTTACCTGGTAAGTGTTTAATGATTTCTTCAACCGGAAGCCGGTTAGTAACATTGCAGCGCCCGCCTCCAGATATAGCGAGTTTCCTGCCCAGCTTGTCACCTTTATCAATTAATAAAACTTTGGCCCCTTTTTCCCCAGCAGCAATCGCCGCCATTAACCCCGAGGGTCCGCCGCCTATTACAATTACATCGTATTCCATTTATCCACCAACTTTATGTAAATTCAACCTATTAATGCAACACTTCATTATAACCATTTCCAAAACTTCTTAAAAGAAAACAGTTGTCAACGATTTTTATTAAATTTAGCAGGATTGTGAGTGGCATCGCGAGGAAAAGAGAGGTAAACTACTAATAGTGTGCAAAAAACTGAATAAGTTTTGTAACCATGTGCACGCACTTTTCTTTGTATTGGAAGGGATCCTGATTTTATGTCATCTAAGCTAATAAGAGGAACTTTTATCTTAACATTGGGTACAATTTTATCCAAAGTCCTTGGACTGCTTTATGTTATACCCTTTTATCAAATAGTTGGACCAGAAGGAACAGCACTTTATCAATATTCTTACATACCGTACACGATTTTCATCAGTATCGCTACTGCAGGTGTACCACTGGCAGTTTCAAAATTTATCTCAAAGTATAATGCCCTTGAGGAATATGCAGTCGGTCGAAAATTATTTAAATCCGGCCTGCTCATTATGCTGTTAACAGGTATTGCTTCGTTTTTATTTCTGTATTTATCAGCACCCATCATGGCTGAAATGGTAGTACCAGATGATAAAGCCAATAAGGGCAGTATTGAAGATATCGCTGCCGTCATTCGTGCAGTAAGTTTTGCCCTAATTGTTGTACCTTTTATGAGTCTAATCAGAGGCTACTTTCAAGGTCATCAATCAATGGGACCATCAGCGGTTTCCCAAGTTGTAGAACAAATTGTCCGGATTACCTTTACACTGGCCGGGGCCTTTATTGTCATGGAATATTTAAACGGCAGTACAGTAATGGCCGTCAGTGTTGCGACCTTTGCCGCGTTTGTTGGGGCAATTGGAAGTTTGGTCGTTTTATTTTGGTACTGGTTTAAACGGAAACCTTATCTGGATCAGCTGTTGGAACAGGATAAAGGGACCGTCAATGTTTCTCTCAGTGAAATTTATAAAGAGATCTTTGTTTATGCAGCCCCGTTTGTTTTTGTAGGAATTGCTAATTCACTATTCCAGGCTGTCGATCAGTTTACCTTCACAAGAGCGATGACGGAGTTAGGTAATAGTTTTAAGGCTGCCAATGCTGCTTTTTCCATCATGAACTTTGAATCCCATAAAATTGTCATCATTCCAGTGTCACTTGCAACTGGGTTCTCACTGGCCCTTGTCCCAAGTATTACGAAGGCATTTGTGGAAAATGACCGGAAAAGCTTAAACCAGCAATTAAACCAGGCATTTCAAATATTGCTTTACTTAACCTTGCCGGCTGCACTTGGATTGTCTTTATTGGCAGAGCCAATATATACGGTGTTTTATGAGCATAAGCCATTAGGAACGGAAGTTTTAACTGTTTATGCACCGGTTGCCATTTTATTTGCACTATATTTAGTAACAGCATCAATCCTTCAGGGGATTAATGAACAGCGTTATACCGTTTTAAGTTTATTAGTGGGACTTTTAATAAAACTGTCTTTAAATATCCCGCTGATTCAAATGTTTGAAACACGGGGAGCAGTTTTAGCAACAGCTCTTGGATATCTTGCGGCAATTTTAATTCAGTTTTTTGTTATAAAAAAATATGCAAGCTATCCATTTTTGTTTGTTTGGAGAAGAAGCTTGTTGATTGTAATCTTTGGAATAATGATGTGGGCAGGGACAGGTCTAGTTTATCAATTGCTGTTATTGTTCCTATCACCGGAGTCAAAAGTCCAATCCATCATCATCATTGTTGTGTGTGCAGCTGTTGGCGGGGTTATCTATTTTTACCTCGGATTAAAATCAGGACTTGTTAACAGACTATTTGGGGACAGAGTTAATCGAATAAAGCAAAAGTTGAGATTACCAATTTAATCTCCTAAGAGGAGTGTTTATATTTGCGGATTGATAAAATGTTAGCCAATCTAGGGTATGGAAGCCGAAAAGAAGTAAAGCAGCTATTAAAAAGCGGTGCAGTTAAAATTGACGATGTTGTTGTAAAAGATCCAAAACAACACGTTGATACCAATAATCAATCTATAACCCTTAATGGCGAAGTAGTTGAATATAGAGAGTTTATATATTTAATGATGAACAAGCCCCAGGGAGTGTTATCCGCAACAGAGGATAATAGGGATGAAACGGTCATTGACCTATTGGAACTTGAGGATCAAGTATATGAGCCTTTTCCTGTCGGGCGTCTGGATAAGGACACAGAGGGGCTATTGCTAATTACAAATGATGGACAATTAGCCCACCGGCTCCTTTCTCCTAAAAAACATGTACCAAAGACTTATTTTGCAGTAATTGAAGGGGAAGTTACCGAGGAGGATGTCATAGCCTTTTCAAAAGGGGTAACACTTGATGATGGTTATGAAACAAAACCAGGAGAATTAAAAATTTTAACGTCTGGAATTCGTTCTGACATTGAATTAACGATTACCGAAGGCAAGTTTCATCAAGTCAAAAGGATGTTTCAAGCTGTTGATAAAAGAGTCGTGTATTTAAAGAGAATTTCGATGGGGCCATTACCATTAGATGAATCCCTCGAGCTTGGTGAATACCGGGAATTAACCGATGAAGAAGTAGAATTGCTTAAAGAATATCAAGTAAAATAGAAAATCGCATGTGGCCTAAATCCACATGCGATTTTTTTTTGTCACTATGCTTGAAGGAAAGAGGATAACATCCAATTATGCTTGCTTAGTTTCTCGATTAATTCTGTAAACATGTCACTTGTTACTTCATCATTTTCCGCAGCCTCTTTGCCCGCTTTTAATTCATTAATAATCTGGGAAAAATCATTCACAACAGCTTGGACCATTTCTTCTGCTGTAAGTGCTTCTGATGTTTCTTCTAGTGATGCCAGTTCAATGTATTCTTTTAAAGTTGAGACTGGTTGTCCCCCAATTATTAATAACCGTTCTGCCAATTCATCGATTACCGCCGCTGCTTCATCATACAATTCTTCAAACTTCTCATGAAGGGTAAAGAAGTGAGGTCCTTTTACATACCAGTGAAAACGGTGAAGTTTTGTGTATAGTACATTCCAGTTGGCAATTTGCTGATTCATTACCTGTTCAAGAGTGATTGTTGAAGTAGCCATTGTTCATTCCTCCTAATATCTTATCTGTTTTAATTATAACATATATTATTTTAAAGTAAATACTAAATTGTAATTATTATAAATAAGGATGACTTAAAGACATTTTACAACGATTTTACCAATTTCTTTTCCTTCATCAGGAGTATGAAGGGACAAAAGGTAAGAATAAAAACCAAAATTGACCTTCATCAGTGGTATGAAGGTCAAAAGATAAGAAATATAAGCCAAGATGTCCTTCATAAGGGGTATGAAGGACAAAAGGTAAGAATAGAAACCAAAATTGTCCTTCATAAGGGGTATGAAGGACAAAAGGTAAGAAATAAAAGCCAGAATTGTCCTTCATAAGGGGTATGAAGGACAAAAGGTAAGAATAAAAACCAAAATTGTCCTTCATCAGTGGTATGAAGGACAAAAGGTAAGAAATAAAAGCCAGAATGTCCTTCATCAGGGGTATGAAGGACAATAGTTCAATATAAAAACCAGAAATGTCCTTCATCAAGGATATGAAGGACAAAAGGCAAGATTGAAAAGCCTGAATTGTCCCTTATCGACCATTTGCCGCATTTATTTGGTGACTATTTAACGTAAAACGCATATCCTTCGATATCTTTGATCCAAACCTCAGCATTCTTTCCGTCAGCATCTGCAATCCATAAATCAACTTTAGAGTCTGCAATATCTTTTTTTCTTAACCAAGTTAAGTGAGAAGCAATAAAATGTGGATTATAATCCCCAAAGTCAGCAGGCGGGTGAGAAAGTTGCGGTTGTTTCGGATCACCTATTTTTATTAAAAATAGGGCAGGGTTAGGCCTGTCTTCCGCATTATTAGACCATTCGCTTTCCGGTACGCGTGAAACAATGAGCGTATTGTTATCCTTCCAGGTAAACCCCATTTCAGCAAAATTCTCTGGGGTAAGGTTTTGTGACTGAAATGCAGGCATCTCGGTTATCTTCAAATCTTTGTCTTTAAATCCAAGGACAATTCTGCCGCCCCCGGCAATGTAGCCCAAAATATTTTTACTAGGAGCCCACTTGGGGTCATCTAAATGGAGGATGATTTCATCAATCTCCTCAAATGTTTTACCATCAGCTGAAAGAACACAAACCATGTTACTATCCATTGACCATGAGGCTGTTGGGCTCACAATAAAACTAATCCATTTGCCGTCAGGAGAAAAATTGAAATCAGTTGCATTAATCGCCAGCAAGCTTTCATTCCCTTTTTTCAATTCACTTGGTATCGTATAAAAATTTTCAACATTCTCCGTTAAACTTTTTACCTTCTCCAGATTTTTTGGCAGATGGATTTTATACAATTTAGGATTTGACCATCCGTCGGGATGCAGCGAAGCGCTTGATGAGGCAATGAATGACTGTCCATCCGGGAACCACTCAAAATCATCAACACCAAGGGCGATGTTATAAAATTTTTCAAGGTTAGAAACATTCAAGACACCGCCGCTTTGAAAAGCAACCACATTTTCAATTGGAGACCATTTTGGATTCCTTCCGTCATAGGTAATCCGCTTATGTTTTTTTGACGCCAAATGATACACCCATACTTCATTTTTGGTTTCAATGTTTTGGTTTATTTTTTCTTTTGGTACTTTTTGATATAAGATCCACTGCCCGTCAAAGGACCATTGCGGAGGATAATGATAATCAGCGGGTTCTTTTGTAATTTTTTCTTCCTTTCCATTTATTTTTGTCCATACAAAACCATCTCGAATAAAAGCTGCACTGACTTTCTCATCCACTGACTCTGCATGGGAGAATCGGGGAATAAGCAAGAGAAAAATCATTAATAATAAAATACTTTTTTTCATTCTTACACCTCTTTATATATATCTTTGATTATTTTCCACAATTTGGAGCAGATTATGATAAAAATCAAAGATTCCCCCAAACATAAGTAACAAATCAAAAAATGGGTAATCTAAAAATATTTACTACAGGTAAACCTATGTTTAAGGGGGAAGCAGTCATGAAACTTACTCATGAGAACGTCATTGAATTACATGGCTTTAATAACCTGACTAAGTCATTAAGTTTTAATATGTACGATATCTGCTATACAAGAACGCGAGAGGAACGGGAAGCGTATCTAAAATACATTGATGAGCAATATAGTGCTGATCGGTTACAAAAGATTTTAACGGATGTTTCTGATATTATTGGCGCGCATGTTTTAAATGTAGCAAGTCAGGACTTTGAGCCGGCAGGGGCAAGCGTGACAATCTTGGTTTCGGAAGGCCCGGTTGAAAATGCACCTTCAGAGTTATTTCAAGAATCACCAGGTCCACTCATGGAATCCGTTGTCTTGCAATTAGATAAAAGTCATATAACGGTTCACACCTACCCAGAGTATCATCCGGATGAAGGGATTAGTACCTTTAGAGCTGACATCGATGTTTCAACCTGTGGAGAGATTTCACCGCTAAAGGCATTGCATTATTTAATTCGTTCATTTGAAACAGATGTTATGACAATTGACTATCGGGTACGAGGATTTACACGAAATAAAAGCGGTCATAAATTATTTATTGACCACGAAATAAGCTCCATCCAAAACTACATCCCAGAGGATGTAGGCGAGTTATTTGATATGATTGATGTTAACGTATATCAAGAAAACATTTTTCATACGAAATGTAAGTTAAGGGAGTTTGACCTTAATAATTATCTTTTTGGCTATACAAAAGATACATTAACTCCAGATGAGCATATAGAAATTACAGAAAGAATTAAGATGGAGATGGATGAACTTTTTTACGGGAAGAATATTACTTAAACCATGACAATTACGCTTTTAGCACTCCTATTTCGTCTAATAGCTAAAAAGAAGAAAAGCAGCTTTACGAAAAAGTAAAGCTGTTTTTTATTTGAAAATATACCAATAAAAAAGTGATATCCAAACGGATATCACTTTAGTCTTGTTTTCACTATAAAGGAACTTACAATAAGAATGGCTAACGTAACCAAGCTTACAGTTGTTCCAATGATATTTGAAGGATTTAATAAGAAACCGATAAAGATCATGCTTAATGCTAAAATAGCAATGATGGTCGTGATCGGGAACCATTTTACCTGAAAGGAAGGCTTCTTGGTATATTGCGGTCGCAGCTTTAAATGAGACGCACAAATTCCGATCCAAACCAACATAATTGTAAAGCCGGGAATTGTCATAAGGTAACTGATAATTTTGCCCGGACTAATATAGGCTAAGAAAACACCAGCTAAGATGAAAATGGTCGTGATCATGAGCCCTTTTACAGGTATCCCATTTTTGGAGGTTTGCATTAATCCTCTTGGAGCTACCCCGCTTTTAGCCATAGAGAAAAGAGTTCGGGATGTTGCATAAATACCTGAGTTTGCAGCGGAAAGCACAGCGGTTAATAACACAAAGTTCATGACATGCGCTGCACCTGGCAATCCAGCAATACTGAATACCTGAACGAACGGGCTGTCCGTTCCAGTTACCTGATTCCAAGGCATAATACCGCAAATAATTAAAATTGGAAATACATAAAAAATGATTACCCGCCAAATGGCACCTTTTACAATACTTGGCATCACCTTTTCGGCGTCTTTTGTTTCCGTAACGGCAACCCCGATTAATTCAGCACCGCCATAAGAAAACATAACGACTAAAAAGGCACTTAACATTCCGCTTAACCCATGAGGGAAGAATCCCCCATGATCCGTATAGTTTGAAATAGGATCAGAAATATTGCTTGGAAAAATACCAAATAGAATGAGTATTCCCAGCGCAATGAACACTACTAATGCTAAGATTTTAATTCCTGCAAACCAAAATTCCATCTCCCCATAATATTTTACAGGGAATAAGTTAATCCCGATGATCACGATGGCACAAAGCAGACTCAGAAGCCAGAGCGGAATGGCAGGGAACCAAAATTGCAAAAAGCTCCCGGCTGCGAGTAATTCAACCGTTATAACCAGCATCCAATTAATCCAGTAAAGCCAGCCGGTGATAAATGAAATTTGAAAACCAAATGCCCTGTTAAGAAGGAGCTGAACGTTGTTGTTTGGGAATGCGATGGCCATTTCTCCTAATGCTGCCATAACAATAAATAGCAGCAGCCCGCCGATTAGATAAGTAAGAACAACGCTGGGACCGGCAATGTTTAAGGTGTCCGAGCTTCCTTTAAAAATACCGGTACCAATCATTCCGGCTAATGCGATAAACTGAACATGTCTTGGTAATAAGCCTCTTTTTAAATCTTGATTGTTTCTCTCCATGTGATAGTCCTGCCTTTAAAATAAATATTATTCTCTCTTTCGCATAAACGCTTTTAAGTGCTAAAGTGTTATACTAATATATCATATTCTACTAGTTATTCAACCAGATTGATAAAATAAAAGCAAACAAGCACGTGAACTTGTCACGTGCTTGTTTGCTAAATCTATGCGTATTCATTTTTTTTAAGATGACAGCTTTACTTTCTTTTCTGTTGTAGTCCATTTTCCGCGGCTTGGGCTTATTACCAAGTCATTATAGGCTAAGACATTTAAATCTCGTTGTATGGTGCGAGGAGTGATACCAAATTCCTCTACAAGTTCTTGCGTCGTGACTGTGCCTTTATTACGAATAAACATGTAGATGCATTTGATGCGGTTTAACATCCGGTTAGTCGAAGGTTTCAAAAAACCACTCCCTATCCTTTTTTCAAACCTATGGCTTAATCCCTCTACCGACAGCCTTATATTTCATATGTAATTTTCTCTTCCGCAGACAACTCCTTTTCATGGATCGTTGCAGTGGATACATTAGATGTCTTACAACTTATGTTTATTGTACCCACAATTTCTGAAAATTTCCACCATAAGAATAAAATTTACCAAAATTCTTTCTTTTTCTCATCCAAATAGTTAAGGTTTTCGCCTCCTCGCCTTGCTTTTACTTTAGTCTATGGGCGGCATTGCAAGGTTTATGACAAATTAATTGAATTTTTTGTAAAATAGGAAATTGGAAAGGCTTTTCAGCAAAAATCTTCTTTTTTTTGAGGAAAATTGATAAGATATTTGCATTAATGGTAATGTGGAAAGAAAAGGCAATAGGAGGAACAAACCATTGACAAAAATAAATTGGATTCAAGAGGTCGAAAAGAGAAAAGATGCTCTGATTAAAGATACACAACAATTATTACATATAAAAAGCCTATTAGACGAAGAAAATACAACACCCGATGCCCCATTAGGAAAAGGGGTAAAGGAAGCGTTAGATTTCATGTTAGAACTTGGTGAAAGAGACGGATTTACCCCGAAAAATGTTGGCAATGTCGCCGGACATCTTGAATTTGGCAAAGGGGACGAATTATTAGGCATTCTTTGTCACGTGGACGTTGTACCAGAAGGTGATGGCTGGACGAGTGATCCTTTCGGTGCAGAAATCCGGGAAGGAAAAATATTTGCCCGCGGCGCACTTGATGACAAGGGTCCGACCATGGCTGCCTATTATGCAATGAAAATTGTAAAAGAGCTTGGCTTGCCATTAAATAAACGAATTAGGATGATCATTGGTACAGATGAGGAGAGCAATTGGCGATGTGTTGAACATTATTTTAAACACGAAGAAATGCCTCACTTAGGATTCGCACCTGATGCCGATTTCCCAATCATAAATGCTGAAAAAGGAATTTCTGATTTTGATATGGTCCAAAAGATAAACAATGATGGCACATCTACATCCAATATTGTCGTCAAAAGCTTTGTTTCTGGAAAAAGGTACAATATGGTCCCGGACTTCGCAAAGGCCATTTTAGATGTAAAAGACAATCAAACAGACTTAGTGCAGAAATTCTCTAAATTCGTAAAACAGTACGAGCTAGAAAGTCATTCATATGTGGAAAACGGAGCGCTGATTCTAGAGGTTAAAGGAATCTCTGCACACGGAATGGAGCCTAAAAACGGCAAAAACGCAGGCTTGTTTTTAGCGGAGTTTCTATCAAGGCAAAATCTTGATGCTCAGGCAGCCCATTATTTTGAATTTGTCTCCCGCTATTTCTTTAATGATTCAAGAGGAGTAAGCCTGGGTGTAGCGTACTCTGATGACATTTCAGGGGATTTAACAATTAATCCTGGTAAGCTTTCTTATATCCATGGTGAGGGCAGCAGCATTGGAATGACCTGCAGATATCCCGTGACAAATAATATGGAAACGACAAAAGCAAAACTTGATGAGTTGGTTTCAAATAAGGGTTTTTCCATTGAAAACTTTACAGACTCAAAACCACATCATGTGGATGAGCAGGAATTTCTCATTCAAACATTAAAGAAAGTTTATGAGGAACAAACGGGTGAGAAGGCTGAATTAATTGCTATTGGCGGCGGTACATACGCCCGGTCATTGAAATCAGGAGTAGCTTTTGGTCCATTATTTCCAGGGAGACCGGATATTGCTCACCAAAAAGATGAATATATCTTTATTGAAGACCTATTAAAAGCAACAGCGATCTATGCTCAAGCTATCTATGAGTTAGCACAGTAAAAAATAATAAAGGGGAATAATAAAATGGCGTTTGCTTTATTGAATGGACAGATTATCAACCGCTCGGAAGCAAAAGTAGATATTGAAGACCGTGGATATCAGTTTGGTGATGGGGTTTACGAAGTTATCCGTGTCTATAATGGAAAAATGTTTACAGTGAACGAACATTTACAGCGTTTTGTTAAAAGTGCAGACAGTATCGGGATTACTCTACCCTATACTACCAAGGAAATAGCAGAAATGCTTGAGGAGCTTTTAAAGAAAAACAACCTTAAATTAGGAAATATCTATATGCAAATTACAAGAGGTACAGCACCGCGGAACCATCTCTTTCCGCCAGCGAATGTTCCTCCTACTCTCGTTGCTTATACCATCAAAGCGGACCGGCCGGTGGAAAAACTGGAGAAGGGTGTTAAAACCATCCTAACAGAAGATATCCGTTGGCTGCGCTGTGATATTAAAAGCTTAAATCTACTTGGAAATTTATTAGCGAAACAAAAAGCAACAGAAGCGGGATGTTATGAAGCAATCCAACACCGAGGACAAGATGTAACAGAAGGAAGTTCTTCTAACATTTATATCGTAAAAAACGGTGTTGTCATCACCCATGAATCCGATCATTTGATTTTAAAGGGAATCACCAAGGATGTTATTTTGGGCCTGTGTGGAAAAAATAATATACCGGTTGAAGAACGGACATTCTCTGTCGATGAGTTAAGAGACGCCGATGAAGTTTTTCTTTCAAGTACAACTTCAGAAGTCATGCCGGTTATTGAAATAAATGGTACAAAGGTTGCTTCCGGCGCACCCGGCTCCGTTACGAGAAAGCTGCAAACCTTTTTTGAACAAGAAATTGAGAGACAATGTCGCATTTTAGAATAGGAAACTCAAAAAACGTGCATCAGATCATACTGCTGCACGTTTTTTTAAATCCAAGTAATGGGGAAAAGTAAATACAAGTACTTGAAAATAGACTAAAATAATAGGATAAGGATGAGATGAATGACGCATCAAACACACTTTTTCTTTGCTGTGAAAATTCCAGAAGAAACAAAATTAATCATGAAAAATCATATGGAACATTTAAAGAAAATGCTTCCTTTCAGCCGCTGGGTTCATCATCAGGATTTACACATTACGTTGGCATTTTTAGGGAATGCTCCTTCAGACAAATTAACAGCAGCGGACCTCAACGTTCAAAAGGCTCTCCGAAGCGAGGAGAGGTTTACTTTGAGAATTGACAAACTGGGGACTTTTGGAGCTCCATCCTCCCCGCGAATCTTTTGGGCGGATACACAAAGAAGTGATGAATTAAACAACGTTAGAAAGAAAGTATTTACGGCCTGTGAGGAGGCAGGGTTTCAACTTGAATCAAGACCTTTCAGGCCGCACATTACTCTGGCACGAAAGTGGATAGGAGAGGAAAGGTTTGAAATGGGCCTGCTGGAAGAGTGGAACAGGATTCAAAAGGATCCTCTAGTATTTGAGGCAAAAGAAGTCATTTTATATCAAACCCATCTTCAAAAAACACCAAAATATGAAGAGAAAAAAGTATATCCTTTAGGATAAAAAATTAGCAAAAGGGACGGTCCTATGAAACCGATTTATTTTATTATTAATCCCAAAGCCAAAAATGGGTATTGTCTAAAAATATGGAAAAGGGCCGAAACCATGCTTAAGGAAAAAGATGTTCCCTATTTGGCCTTTTTCACCGATTACCCGGGGCATGCAACAAAATTGGCTGCAAAGATTGCTGCGAGCAGCAAAGAGCATAAAGTGATCATTGCTGTCGGCGGTGACGGGACCATGCATGAAGTGGTAAATGGAATAGTAAACCACAGCAGCATTACGCTCGGATTTATTCCTGGCGGATCAGGTAATGATTTTTCAAGAGGTTTTCATATTCCCAGCCAGCCGGAGGATGCACTGAAGGTTATTCTTCGGCTAATGAGAAAAGAGCCAGCGTTAGTTGATATTGGAAGAGTTAAGATGAAAGATGAAGCCGAGCACTATTTTATTAATAATATGGGTGCGGGTTTTGACGCGTTAATCTCGCATGAGGTCAACTATTCTAAAATGAAATCTTTTCTAAATAAACTATCATTGGGCCGATTGGTTTACGTTTATTTTTTATTGAAAAAATTATTTACTTATAAATGCACCTCAATTGATTTATTAATTGATGGGGAAAGGCATATATTTAAAGATACATGGTTTGTTACTGTTTCAAACCAGCCTTATTATGGGGGAGGCATGAAGATTGCACCTGCCGCCCTTGCAGATGACGGAATCCTTGATATTACGGTCGTTCATAACTTATCTAGAATAAAACTTTTATTGGTTTTTGTGAGTGTTTTTTGGGGCGGCCATATTCACTTTAAGGAGGTTAAAAGTTTTAAAGGAAGAACCGCCGCTATACGTTCAACAGCTTCATTATATGTTCATGCAGATGGTGAAGATATGGGGTATACCCCTTTAGACATTCAAATACAGTCCGGAAAGCTGAATGTTTTGAGGGGAACAAGCTGTATAGAAGAATATAATGTGAAAGAGAGGGGTTCGAATGATTTCCAGTGATCGAAAATTCTTTGCCTACTTAGATGAGATGAAAATCGTTACCATTCTTTACCCGCTTTCCTATCACCATGGTCATTATTCCGCATTTTCGATTACAGATGGTTCTCAAATCAAACCCTTAAAAATAATTGAGAAACTTCAAATAGAAAACAAAATGAAATATGTCTGCATGCTTTCAGAGGAAATTGAGTTTGGAATCACTTATTGGATACACGATGAGCACGGAGGTAAAACAGATTTACAAATGGGGGCAGTTATTCGTACAGACGAATTTGATGACAGGTTCTTTTATGAATGTAACGACCTTGGGGTTAATTGCAAAAACAACTTAACCGAGTTTAAATTATGGGCACCTACTGCTACACAGGTAAAATTAAAACTGCGCACGCAGAATAGCGCTTATTCAGAATTGATAAAAATGAAACGAGCTGAAAAAGGAGTTTGGGAGGTAGTAGTTCCACGTGACCTGGAATTCTATGAATATACGTTTCTCGTCTTAGTAAACCTTGAATGGCGAGAAGCGGTGGACCCATATGCAAGAGCTGTTACCGTGAATGGGGAGAGGGGCGTCATTGTAAAACTGGAGAAAACTCCAAGAGAAAAGCGAGATTTACCTCCTTTTGAAAATCCTGTGGATGCCATCATCTATGAAACTCACATTAGAGATTTTTCCATACATCCGGACAGCGGGGTTAAAAGGAAAGGTTTATATTTAGGGGCCGGTGAGGTAAATACAAAAGGAAAAATGGGGGAGCTTACTGGACTTTCATATGTTAAGGATTTGGGCATCACACATATAGAATTTCTTCCTTTTAATGATTTTGCCGGTGTAGACGAAAACGATCCTAAAAAAAATTATAACTGGGGATACAACCCCGTTCACTTCAATGTTCCCGAGGGCAGTTATTCTACAAATCCTGCTAACCCTTATACAAGGATTAATGAGTTGAAACAATTAATCAAAAATATTCATAATGAAGGGCTAAGGGTGATTATGGATGTGGTTTATAATCATGTCTATATACGAGAAGAATCCAATTTTGAAAAAATTGTACCCGGTTATTACTTTCGCCATAATGAGTATGGAATGCCGTCGAATGGAACAGGAGTTGGAAATGATATTGCTTCTGAAAGGAAAATGGTCAGGAAATATATTGTTGATTCGATTCGCTTTTGGATGGAGGAATATCATATCGACGGATTTCGCTTTGATTTAATGGGGATTTTAGATATTGAAACAATGGAGGAAATAAGAAAAACCTGTGATTCAATTTCAGAGGGAACACTCCTTATAGGTGAAGGTTGGAATCTTAATACCCCACTAGCAATTGAGAGGAAGGCAACCATTCGTAACCAGGCTAAGCTTCCTGCCATTGCTCAATTTAATGATAAATTTCGCGATACCATCAAAGGCAATACGTTTAATTTATATGATAAGGGCTATGGTCTTGGGAATGAACATTATTATGCAGCTGCCATTGAGGTGATCACCGGCAGTATCGGCTTCGATAAAAAGGACAGCAGATTGTTTAATGAACCCAGCCAATCCGTTAACTATGTAGAGTGCCACGATAACCATACTATGTGGGATAAACTGCAGGCATGCTTTCAAAATAGCGAAGAGGCGCTGCGGGTAAAATATCATCGGTTTGCCACAAGCCTTGTATTGTTATCACAGGGGATTCCGTTTCTTCACAGCGGGCAGGAATTCCTTCGGACAAAACATGGAGAGGGAAACAGCTATCGATCCCCTGATTCTGTTAACCAGATCGATTGGTCTCGGAGAATGCACTATGTAGACAATGTTAATTATATAAAAGGGATTATTAAGATTAGAAAAGAGCTCCCTTGTTTCCGGATGAGAACAGCCGCAGAAATACGCTCCCATGTACAAATATTATCCTTTCCTGCGCCCATTATAGGATTGAATTTTAAAAATCAAAAAGGTACGTATCAAGAAATCTTACTGCTCATTAATCCAATGGTCGTCCAAAAGTCTATACGAGTTCCTGAAGGCAGATGGACAATAGTTGCGAATCACCAATTTGCTGAAATTTCTTCCACTAAAGAGCTCTGTGGGGGAGAAATGATTTTAGAGCCCATTAGTATAAATGTTTTAGTAAAAAAATAGTTTGGTTAGATGTACTTGACGAAAAAAGCCTATTGGAGATAAAATTTATAAGATGGCTATTGTGTGTAATGGTTCCAATAGCTTTTTTTTATTTAAAAAAATTAAGGTTGTTGGTTGGTTTAAAAAACCTTCAGCAGCATGATTCTACTTCTGTAACTAAATGGGCTGCACCCCATTAGAACGGTATAAATTGAAGGTGAACGATTTTGGAACATATACTAGGGCAAGAATGGGAAATCGTCCCTGCAGGAGGGGCAACAGGAGAGGCCTTTTATGCAAGCTATAAAGACCAGAGACTGTTTCTAAAACGTAATTCATCTCCATTTCTCGCAGTCTTATCTGCCGAAGGAATTGTCCCGAAGCTTGTATGGACAAGAAGATTGGAAAATGGAGATGTCATTACAGCGCAGCAATGGCTGCCAGGCCGTGAACTTAAACCATATGAAATGGATCAGGAGATTGTTGCAAGACTCCTTAGAAAGATTCACCGATCAGAGCCCATGCTCGGGATGTTAAGCCGAATAGAAAAGCTGCCATTAGAGCCTATATCCATATTTCAATCGGTCATAGAAGGACTGGATGAAGAGGTTCTTTTGCTTCCGGTTGTAAAAAAAATACTAAGTTTCATCATGGAAGAATCTTCGAATGTATATTCTGAAGAAAAAGTGGTATGCCATGGGGATGTCAATCATAACAACTGGCTGCTGACAGAAGACAACCAGTTGTATTTAATTGATTGGGACGGAGCGATGATTGCAGACCCAGCCATTGACCTTGGAATGCTTCTTTATTGGTATATTCCGAAGGAAAACTGGAACAGCTGGCTGGAAATGTACGGCAAAAAGCTGACTCCACACTTGGAATTAAGGATGAAATGGTATGTAGCTCTTCAAACGTTATCATCCATCCAATGGTATAAAAATAAAGAACGCTATCAGGAAATGAATAAATGGGTTAAGTTTTTAGCCGAGATTTTATAATTAGGAAAACGAGTCAATACTGTTTACCCATTGTGATAAATTTCCTTGGTTCGTTTGGATATGCTGGTCTAAATCAGATGATTGAACTCCGTGTTGGCTGTAATCATACACATCCTGCAAAATACTCTTTACGTTTTGATCAATTTGCGTGTTGACCATTAATGATTTTACCAACCGTTCCAATTGTTCACATTCCGCAACAGATCCACAGCAATCGACTTGATGATTGTTTAATATATCTTTAAGTAATGTAACCTGGTCTTGATGACTTAACGGCATTGTCAACACCCTTTCAAGTGAAAATAAAAAAGAATTCACAGTTAGGTTGTGAATTCTTTTTTTGTTTATACATTAATGGTTCCGTCCATTATTACCAATAATAAAAACAATATCTTTTTAGGAGTGTCAAAATGAGACTTAGACATAAACCTTGGGCAAAGGAAAAAATAGAGCAGCATCCTCAATATATCGTTTCAAACCCTGAACAATACAAAGGGAAATGGAATGAAGTTTTTCAAAATGACCAGCCTCTGCACATTGAGGTAGGTACGGGAAAAGGCCGTTTTATTACAGAAATGGCAAAAGCTAACCCGCATATTAATTACATGGGTATTGAATTATACGACAGCGTTATTGTAGCCGCGTTGGATCGTTTAATTGAGGCGGATCTGCCCAACTTAAGACTTCTTAATGTAAATGCCGCTGATCTTGGAAAATACTTTGAGAAAAATGATGTGGCACGAGTTTACTTAAATTTTTCTGACCCATGGCCAAAGATTCGTCATGAAAAACGACGTTTAACGTATAAAGACTTCTTAACGCTTTATCAAAATATTATGGTCGACAAGGGAGAAATCCATTTTAAAACGGATAATCAAGGGCTGTTCGAATATTCTCTGAAAAGTTTTTCAGAGTATGGACTACTCCTGACCTTTATCAGTCTAGACCTTCATAATAGTGATTTTGAACCTAATATTATGACAGAATATGAGCAAAAATTTTCTGAAATGGGTAACCGGATTTACCGTTGTGAAGTGAAATATCAAAACTAAGGCAGTCTTATAAAGGACTGTCTTTTTCTTTTGTGTTAAAATATTGAATAATCAAAAAAAGGGGGATCAGGATGGAAACTTTAAAGATTGGGAAAGTGAAGCTTACTTGGTTATCCGGCGGTGTAACGAATTTGGACGGGGGCGCAATGTTTGGGGTAGTTCCTAAACCACTATGGGTGAGAAAGTATCCATGCAATGAAAAGAACCAAATTGAATTACCAACCGATCCTATTTTAGTTCAGGCCGATGGAAAAAATATTTTAATCGAAGCAGGACTGGGAAAAGGAAAATTATCTGAAAAGCAACTAAGAAATTTTGGCGTAACTGCTGAATCGGACATAGAGGCGTCCTTAACTAGTTTAGGTTTAAGCCCTGAAGATATTGATTATGTTTTAATGACCCATTTACATAATGATCATGTTGGCGGTCTGACAAAGATTGTAGATGGAGAATATGTATCAACTTTTCCAAACGCGAAAATTATTACTAGTTCCATCGAATGGGATGAAATGAGGAATCCGAATATCCGCTCGAAAAGTACTTATTGGAAACAAAACTGGGAAGCCATTCAAACGCAAGTAACTAGCTTTGAAGAAAAGTGGAGTTTAGGACCCATTACGATGATTCATACGGGCGGCCACAGCAATGGGCACTCAATTGTAATAATTGAAGATGGAGGAGAAATGGCCATTCATATGGCGGATATTATGCCGACACATGCCCATCAAAATGTTTTATGGGTTATGGCCTACGATGATTATCCAATGGATTCAATTGCCGCTAAAGAAAAATGGACACCATATGCTATCGAGAAAAATGCATGGTTTACTTTTTATCATGATGCATTTTACCGTGCAGTAAAATGGGGTGCTGACGGACAAATCACGGAAAGCATTAAGAGACAAAAATAAAAGAAACCCGCTCATGAGGCGGGTTTCTTTAGGTTTTTGCTGCATCCCTAAGCTCCAACAGTGTTCCGGTTGAAGCATCTGCGATAAATTCATACTGTTCATGAACTCCGTTTTGATTTTTAGAGATACCACCCTTATAAACCTGATACTTTAGTTGATGCTTTTCAAAAGGTTCCACTTCCATATGTATCCAGGAACCATTTATCGGCCCATTTTGGCTGAATTGTTTTTTTACATTTTCCAATACCTTTTCGGGTGAAACATATGTTTTTTGTGAAATAATCTCCTTGACAGCATAACCGCTGACCGCTCCAACGGCAGCACCAAGAATAAATGATCTCCAATTCATAAGGGCACCTCCACTAAAAAATTCAAACTGCCTATAGTATTCTATTTCCAGTATATCTCATTTGACAGTAAGAACATAATAAAACTATCAGACAAATTAATTGTTGGTAAGGGCACTCTAATTTCAGTAAAATAAACATATACATAAATTTTCAGCCTATTTTGAGGAGGATATTTCATTGAATGAACAGACATTAAAGCTTTTTAAAACCTTAACAGAGCTGCCTGGTGCTCCGGGTAATGAACACGCCGTTCGAAATTTCATGCGGGAACAGTTAACTCCTTATGCTGATGAAGTCATTCAAGATAAACTGGGCAGTATCTTTGGAGTCAAAAAAGGAAACGCTGACGGACCGAAGATTATGGTTGCTGGTCATATGGATGAAGTTGGTTTTATGGTAACAGCGATTACGGATAATGGAATGCTGCGTTTTCAGACTCTTGGCGGCTGGTGGAGTCAGGTCCTTTTAGCCCAGCGGGTACAAATCATCACAAAAAATGGCCCAATCATCGGTGTGGTTGGCTCAATCCCTCCTCATCTTTTAGATGAATCAAAACGAAATAAACCAATGGAAATAAAAAATATGCTGATCGATATCGGTGCGGATGACCGTGAAGATGCAGAACGGATTGGTATTAAGCCAGGGCAGTCCATTTTACCGATTTGCCCGTTTACACCTATGGCAAATGAGAAAAAGATTCTTGCCAAGGCTTGGGATAACCGCTATGGCTGCGGCTTAGCGATTGAATTATTACAGGAAGTAAAAAATGAAACTTTGCCTAACACACTATACTCTGGTGCGACAGTACAAGAAGAAGTAGGCTTACGTGGAGCCCAGACGGCAGCAAACATGATTAAGCCAGACCTCTTTTTTGCCTTGGATGCAAGTCCGGCGAACGATATGTCTGGAAGTAAAACAGAATTCGGTCAATTAGGGAAGGGCGCCCTGCTGCGAATTCTTGACCGATCCATGGTCACACATCGGGGAATGAAGGAATTTGTTCTTGATACAGCAGAAACCCATAATATTCGTTATCAATACTTTGTTTCACAAGGAGGAACGGATGCAGGCCGGGTTCATCAATCCAATGAAGGGGTTCCAAGTGCGGTTATTGGAATTTGTTCCCGCTATATCCATACCCATGCAAGCATGATCCACATTGATGACTATGCTGCTGCAAAAGAGTTACTGGTTAAGCTTGTAAAGGCTTGTGACCAAACAACAGTAAATACGATTAAAGAAAATAGCTGATGATGACGGAAAGGGGGCTTCTATGCTCCCTTTTTAATTGGAGGTAATACAAAATGAAAATCATTATTGGTTCAAACAATCCCGCAAAAATCGCTGCAGTGAAAAGTGCCTTTCAATATCGACAGTCAGAATTTCTTTCGCTAGATATTCCTTCAGGAGTAAGTGAACAGCCTTTTTCTGATGAAGAAACAATAAAAGGAGCGATTAACCGGGCTTTGGGGGCTTTGGAGAGAGGCAAAGGCGATATCGGAATTGGGCTCGAAGGCGGGGTGCAGGAAACCACATACGGATTAGTTTTATGTAACTGGGGTGCTCTTGCATCTAAAGAGCTGGAACCAATTATCGCCGGCGGCGCCAGGTTTCTTCTTCCCGAAGAAATTGCTGTTCGGCTAAGAGCAGGAGAGGAACTCGGCCCTGTAATGGATGATTATGCAGCAAAAGAAAATGTTCGAAAGAACGAAGGGGCAGTAGGAATCTTTACAAATGGGTTAATCAACCGAGCTGGAATGTTTTCGCATATAATGAATCTTTTAGTTGGGCAATATCATTACAAACTGACACAGAAAAAGTAAAAAAAATAAGCTATTAAAGAAAAAACTTTCTTTTTCGACACCAAAAATCGACAAAAAGACTTGTCTTTTAAATATTATGAAGGTTATGATAAGAATAGGACAATTGTCATAATAAGGAGGCGAAAAAGCTGAAACTCTTTAAAGCCATTTTTATTTTTACTATTTCCATCTTAATCTTAAGTGCTTGTGGTAAATCTTCTCTTGAAACCGAGAGTAAAGAAACAATAACAGCCGTAAAAGAATCGTTTAATGAAGAAATCAAAGAAACCAATAAAAAGAGTGGCGACCTAAACTTCTATTTACCTTTTGGTTATGAGGTAGAGGACGAATCTCCACATAATATTATTCTAAAAAATGGTTCTAAAACATATATTCTCTTTCATAACCCGCAGGAAGATATTACGAGTGATGTTGTATATAAATCAACTGTTGCTCAGTATAAAGAGCTAGACATTAATGAGAAAATAAAAAAAGACAAACAATTTGGTTTTTTACTCATTAAGCATTTAGAAGAAGATTTGAATGAACTGACTGTTGGAGTAGGCGGCACCAAAATCACTACCCAGGTAAAAACCAGCAGCCTGAAGAATGAAGCCAAAGCCATGACTCAAATCGTAAGATCAGTTGAAAATGAAAATTAAAAAGCGGAAGCGCCTTGTCCAGCCCCGACAAGCATAAGACGAGCCCTTACAGAAGGTCGGATTTTTGCCTTCTGAAAGGGATTGGCTTATGACCTCGAGGGGCTAGGCGCTGGAGCTGGATTCAATAAAACGGAGATTTCTCCGTTTTTTTATTTTCTTCAAAACCAATACTAGATAATGGAACGTAATATTGGACTCTACTACTATATGCTTGATATGATTTGAATGGAGAAAAAAGCATTTATTTTTTGGAGGCGTTGAATTTGAAACATTTGGAGACCGTTGAGCAATTTGAGAAACTTCGTGATGGAAAAACCATTTTTATGTTTTCGGCTGGCTGGTGTCCTGATTGCCGGGTAATTGAGCCCGTTCTGCCGGAAATCGAAGCCAAATTTAACGATTACACTTTTATTCATATCGATCGAGATCAATTTATAGATTTGTGCCAACAGCTGGATGTTTATGGAATTCCAAGCTTTATTGCATACGAAAATGGCAAGGAGCTAGGCCGATTTGTAAGCAAGGATCGTAAAACACAAGAAGAAATAGAAGGGTTTATTGAAGGTTTAAAATGAAAATGGACAGTAAGAAATTAAAAAAGGAATTAGAAAGTCGATTAGCGGCTGAAGGCCGGGTGATCATCTATGATCGGGAAAAAGATCAGCTTCGAATTGAAAATGAAGCTGCCGGTAAAGGAATAACTGTATCTCTTCCAGGCATTGTTGCCAAATGGCACAGTGAAAAAGAAAAGGCTATTGATGAAGTAGTCTATTATGTTGAAGAAGGACTCCGCGCGATGACCGATAAGGTCCAATTAACGGATCATGAGAAAAAAATCTTCCCGGTCATTCGTTCTGCCTCCTTTCCAGCAGAAGCGGAAGAAGGGGTTCCATTTTTAACAGATCAACATACCGCGGAAACGAAAATTTATTATGCAGTTGATATGGGGAAAACCTATCGCTTGATAGACTCCCGTATAATGGAAAAAGAAGGATGGGAACAAAGCAGGATTAGGGAAATTGCGATGTTTAACGTCAGATCTCTCAGCACCTCTGTTAAAGAGGACAATGTCGCAGGTAACATCTTTTATTTTCTAAATACGAATGATGGTTATGATGCCAGCCGGATCTTAAATAAAGGGTTCTTAAATGAAATGGAACGGAAAATGAAGGGGACAATGGTGATTGCTGTCCCGCATCAGGATGTTCTCATTATTGCCGATATCCAAAACAATACAGGGTATGACATTTTGGCCCAAATGGCAATGAGCTTCTTTGCAAGCGGCCGGGTGCCGATTACAGCCCTGTCATTTTTATACGAAAAAGGCGAACTTGAACCGATTTTTATTTTAGGAAAAAATAAGAAATAAGCATGAAAGAGATCACAGGAAAGTGGTCTTTTTTCATGTTGTTTTTTTGAAAAAAATACCATCTAACCAACTTTCGACCTAATCTTAGATTTTTTGTCGAAATCCTGCGAATTACTGATAAAATAGAAGAATAGTTGATTGTAGAAAGAGTTGATTGTTTTTGAGCTGGATCCAAAACTTTTTTCAAAGGTTTATAAAAAACGATGTACCGGAATATGATGGTTATGACGTACATAGAGAGAAGCAGGAAAAACCTTTTTTTCTTAGGGCAAATGGAGGCAGTAAGGAATTAAATACTAGAATTTCCTATCAGTATCCGAAAGGGAGGCTGCATTATTTAAGTATTCCGGAGGTACCGTCAACAATTGAAAAACCAATAAGAAAAAAAAGACAAGAATTTCAAACTGAATCGAAAATAGTAGAAAAGAATCCACCGCATTCAAGAAAACAGGAGCCGACAAAGAAAAAGCCTGTTGAGCCTCCGAAGAGAAAGGGGCCATTTCATCCGACAGAAATTCCATCTCCTGTATATGGGTTTAAGCGGCCTGCAAGTAAGGAACCTGAAGTAGTGGAGCACGAATTAAGCCATTTTATTAATGAGGAAAATAACAGCTCAATGCAGATAATTCCAAATCAAATAGAGCCTGTGCTGGAATTCCAATCTATCACACCAATAGATTCTCTGGACAAAATAAATAATCTTGTCACGGAAGAGGAAGTGCAACTAACTGAAATAGAAAAAACAGAGATAGTAACTAATGAGCCAAATGATATTGCCGATAATAAGGAACCGGCTCATAATATAACTCTGCATCATCAATTGCAAAGTTTACTTGACACTGAAGAACAACTGGAAGAACAAGTAGGAGATCCAGTTCAAACTGAACAGCAAGTTGAACCGGATCAGGTCGAACTCCCGAAGCCGAAACGTTCACCCCTGCCTTTTAATGTAATGATGTTAAAGCAGGATAAACTAAAATGGGAAGAAAATAAAAAAAGAAGAAGAGAGCAAAAAGAAAATATAGTACAACAGGTTTCAGTGCAGGAAGAAGTTCCTAATATTACTCTTCAGCCTAAGGTAAATCAAATGGAGGAAAGCGTAACAGAACCAGAACCTATAGTCCAGGTGACGGAACAGGAAAAAAACACGGTAGATGGTTACATATTTCCGCAGGCGGATTTGTTAAATCCACCTGTTGCAGTGGATAATGATTCGGAGTGGCTACATACCCAAGAGGAACTTTTGAACCAAACCTTGTTAAATTTTAATGTTGGTGCGAAGGTCGTCAATGTTACCCAAGGACCGTCTGTCACTCGTTTTGAGGTACAGCCAGAACCAGGTGTGAAAGTCAACAAAATAACCAATTTAACGGATGATATTAAGCTAAGTCTTGCCGCGAAGGATATCCGTATTGAGGCTCCGATTCCGGGTAAACATACTATTGGAATTGAAGTACCGAACCAAAATTCAAGACCTGTCTTTATCAATGAAATTATCCAAGGTTCTGTTTTTCGAGATTCTGTTTCTCCTTTAACAGCTGTTTTAGGTCTAGATATTTCCGGCAAACCGATTGTAACGGACCTGAAAAAAATGCCCCATGGTTTAATTGCCGGTGCAACGGGTTCCGGTAAAAGTGTATGTATTAATACCATTCTTGTAAGTTTATTATTTAAAGCAAGTCCAGAAGATTTAAAACTGTTATTGATTGATCCGAAAATGGTAGAACTGGCACCTTACAATCGGATTCCGCACTTAGTAAGTCCAGTCATTACCGATGTTAAAGCCGCTACTGCTGCATTAAAATGGGCAGTTGAGGAAATGGAAAGACGTTATGAATTGTTTGCCCATACTGGCGTTCGTGATATTAATCGTTTTAATGAATTGGCTATGAAACATAAAAGGTACTCAGATAAGCTTCCATTTATTGTGATTATCATTGATGAACTAGCCGATTTAATGATGATGTCTCCAGCAGATGTAGAAGAAGCCATCTGCCGGATTGCTCAGAAGGCAAGAGCATGCGGCATTCATTTAATCGTAGCTACTCAAAGGCCGAGTGTTGATGTTATTACTGGATTAATTAAGGCAAATATCCCAACCCGGATTGCTTTTTCTGTGTCATCACAGGTAGACTCCAGGACGATTATTGATATAAGCGGTGCTGAAAAGTTACTCGGCAGGGGAGATATGCTCTTTTTAGAAAACGGATCTTCTAAGCCGGTTCGTCTTCAAGGGACTTTTGTTTCAGATGAAGAAATTGATCTTGTGGTAGAACATGTGCGAGAACAGAGAGAGCCTGATTATTTGTTCGAGCAGGAAGAGCTTTTAAAAAAGAGTCAGATCAATGATGAAGAAGATGAACTTTTTTATGAAGCATGTGAATTTATCATCGAACAAGGCCTTGCCTCAACATCAAGCCTGCAGCGGAGGTTTAAAATTGGCTATAACCGTGCCGCGAGATTAATGGATATGCTTGAAACGAATGGTTTTATTACAAGTGCCAATGGCAGTAAGCCCCGCGAAGTATTGATATCTGAGGCAGACTTGGTGGAAATGCAAGATACTGGTACAATGAAATAATCTTTAGTATTCTTGTTAACATGAACAAATAATAATAACAGAAAAGTCGCCAATAGTTTTTATGAATGAACAATGATATAATACGTTAATACGTTAATATGGAGTATTAGTAAAAAACATGTACTTGGTTAAATTAGCAAAAATAGATAGATGTCATATACTGTTTTACAGATAGACGTTGGTTGGAGGTTCTTTATATGACTATTTACCATTTTGTAGGTATAAAGGGGTCAGGAATGAGTGCTCTCGCACAAGTTCTTCATGATATGAATTTTAAGGTGCAAGGCTCCGATGTCGAAAAGCGCTTTTTTACACAACAAGCCCTTGAACAATCAGGAATAGAGATTCTGCCTTTCCAAAAGGAAAATATTAAGCCAGGAATGACCATCATTGCCGGCAATGCTTTTCCTGATACACACGAGGAAATTCAAGAGGCGATGAAGCTAGGGCTTCCAATTGTTCGTTACCACCGATTTCTAGGCGATTTCATGCAAAACTTTACCAGTGTTGCGATTACGGGCGCACACGGTAAAACGTCTACAACAGGCTTGATGGCCCATGTAATAAAGGGGGCAAAGCCTACATCATTTTTAATTGGTGACGGTACGGGTAAAGGGGAAGAAGGCGCGGAATATTTTGTTTTTGAAGCATGTGAATATAGAAGGCATTTCTTATCGTATTTCCCTGATTATGCGATCATGACAAACATTGATTTTGACCACCCTGATTATTTTGCAAATATTGATGATGTTTTTTCAGCTTTCCAAGAGATGGCTGTCCAAGTGAAAAAAGGCATCTTTGCTTATGGGGATGATGAACAGCTTCAAAAAATTCAGGCGAAGGTACCTGTCTTGTTTTACGGTTTCGGTGAAGAAAATGATTATCAAGCTAAAAATTTAGTTAGAGCCACGGATGGAACCACTTTTGATGTGTTTATCCGTAATACTTTTTATGATACATTTTTTATTCCAACTTTCGGTGAACATAGTGTCTTAAACTCACTTGCGGTGATCGCTCTTTGTCATTATGAAGAGATTGATGTTTCGATTGTGAAAGAACAATTGAACTCATTTCAAGGGGTTAAACGAAGATTTTCTGAAAAAACCATTGGCACTCAAATACTGATTGATGATTATGCCCACCATCCAACAGAAATAAAAGCAACGATTGATGCTGCTAATCAAAAATATCCGGATCGTGAAATTGTGGCCGTTTTCCAGCCGCATACCTTTTCACGTACGCAGGCGTTTCTTGATGATTTTGCAAAAAGTCTAAGACTTGCGGATAAAACATATTTATGTGAGATTTTTGGTTCTGCCCGTGAAAACCATGGTAAACTCTCCATTAAGGATTTACAGGCAAAAATAGAAGGCGCGGAAATTCTCTCGGAAGAGAACACTTCCCTGCTTGGAAAGCATAAAAACAGTGTCATCCTGTTTATGGGCGCTGGAGATATTCAAAAGTTTCAAGAGTCGTACGAAAAGCAATTAACCTTATAAGGAAAAAAGGATGCCAGACCTGGCATCCTCTTTTCGTTTATTTTAGGTTTTCGGGGTTGAGTCCTTCTAATTCAGGAATGACAAAAAGTCCATCTTTTCGAATAAGAACATCATCAAAGTAAATTTCACCGCCGCCATATTCTGGACGCTGAATATTGACCATATCCCAGTGGATATTCGAATGATTCCCGTTAAAGGCATCATCATAACACTGACCTGGTGTAAAGTGGAAACTGCCAGCAATTTTTTCATCAAATAAAATATCCTGCATCGGAGTTAAGATATAAGGGTTTACTCCAATAGCGAATTCTCCAACATAACGTGCCCCTTCATCCGTATCAAAAATTTTATTGATGCGCTCAGTATCATTTGATTCCGCCTCAACAATTTTCCCGTCTTTAAAGGTCAATTTTACATTTTCAAACGTAAAACCATGGTATGGTGACGGAGTATTATAGGTGATCACTCCGTTGACGGAATCACGTACTGGAGCGCTGTATACTTCCCCATCAGGGATATTAAGCTGGCCGGCACATTTAATCGCAGGAATATCCTTTATCGAAAAAGTCAGGTCAGTCCCCGGACCTGTTATCCGGATTTTATCGGTACGATTCATGAGTTCTACAAGTCCATCCATCGCTTTATCCATTTTTCCATAATCGAGGTTACAAACATTAAAATAGAAGTCCTCAAAGGCTTCTGTACTCATCTTAGCTAATTGAGCCATTGATGATGTTGGATACCGGAGTACAACCCACTTTGTTTTTGGTACACGGATCTCGCGATGAACCTTTTTCCCAATTGTATTGCCATGGATTTTCATTTTATCATCCGGTACATCCGCATGTTCATTTATGTTATTTCCTGAACGCAGTCCTATGTATGCATCCATTTTACTCATTACATTGGCTTCAAAATCTGCCATCATATTAAATTGCTCTTCCTGCGCACCAAGCAGCAGTGAACGGTCCACCTGATGATCTTTCAGAAGAACAAATGGATATCCACCCGCAGCGTAGGCTTCTTTAACAAGAGCGGTTACAAGCTCACGCTGTAATCCAAAGTTTTCAATCAAAACTTTTTCGCCTTTTTGCAGCCGGACAGAATAGTTAATTAAATTTCGTGCAAGTGTAGAAATACGCGGATCTTTCATTTCATACGCCCCCAATTTAAGGTTTAAAGTACATCTTCTATTGTACCCGAATGTTTAATAAAGTTGAAAAATATTCCATCGTTAAAGTCTAAATCTATTGGATTTACCGGGAGGAAAATGAGACAATTATGTTGAAGTAGTGTAAGATATCTATTCAGGTTTAATAGTGCACTGGATAGGTAATACATAATGGTAAAGAGCCCGGAGGTAAAAACAGATGGAAATTATTTTATACTTGAGCGCGGCATTGATTTCGGTCGCCTTTTTAGTGCTTGTCATTTATTTATCCAAAACCCTTAAAACACTTCAGGAGACACTCAAAGGGGTTACTAAGACGTTAGACGGCCTGGAGAAGCAGCTGGACGGAGTCACTTCTGAAACGACGTTACTTTTACAAAAAACCAATGCGCTTGCAGAAGATATCCAAGTGAAGTCCGAGAGTTTAAATAGTGTCGTCGATGCAGTTAAAGATGTTGGGTCTACCGTAACTAAATTTAATGGAACGCTTAAAAATTTAGCTGAATCTTTTGATATCCAAGTAGAACAGAGTAAGGAAAAGGTGTCGCAAATTGTACAGTGGAGCAACGTCTTTCTTGAGTTAAAGGAAAAATGGAATGCGCGAAAGCAAGTAAAAAATGAAGCAGAATTACTAGAGGTTAAACGAGTGAGATCTAAATAATCTTTTCATAAGAGAGGATGTTTTTGATGGCTAATAAAGATTATGATTCTAGAGAAACGAGTGGAAGCAGAAATAGTGACTCAACAGGAAGTTTTGTACTGGGAGTACTGCTAGGAGGCTTGGCAGGGGCTGCTGCTGCATTCCTGTTATCACCGAAGTCTGGTAAAGAAATTCGCAGTACACTCAACACTCAAGCTGGTACACTAAAGGAAAAAACCGTTCAGATCCGTGATACCGTCTTGAATAAAGCGAAAACGGCAAACGAAAATCCAGAGGAATCTCCAATTAATTATATTTCCCTAAATGATGTTCCAGCTAAAGCAAATCCTAAACCTGAAAAACCATTGGATGAAACGGATATTAGAAAAAAATTAGAAGAAGCCAAAAAAGCATTTGAAGAAGAAGAGTATAAGGTGACACAATAAGAAATCCTATAAGTTGTCACAAAAACGGTGAAGTGATAGAATGACTTCACCGTTTATTTATTATTGGAGGTATTTACCATGATGGAGAAAATTGAAAGCATTGAACAATTTGAAGACTTATTAGCAAAGGAAGAAAAATTTCTATTTTTAAAACATAGTTTAACATGTCCGATTAGTCATGCTGCCTATCAGGAATATGAAAAATTTTCAAATGAGAATGAAAATGTCCCAGCCTATTATTTAGCTGTTCAGGAAGCTCGTCCACTTTCCAATGATATAGCTGAAAAGTTTCAGATTAAGCATGAATCTCCGCAGGTATTCCTATTTTCAAAAGGAGAACCAAGCTGGAATGCTTCTCACTGGAAAATTACAAAAAAATCATTGGCAGAAGCAGTTAACGAAAATCAGTAATCACAAATGACATCAGGGCTGCATATAAATAGCTTATTATGTATTGTCACGCTTTAACGCTTAAAAGCGTTTAATCATTAAAGAAAAAAGACGTGACAAAAGAAAATATTTCGGCTATAATAAACCCTAATTATTGAAATTTTAAAAAATTTAAAATACTGGTTGAAGGCAGCTATAACAGAATACCAATTTCTGTTTGGCAGGAAAGGACGGGACGAAAAATGGGCAATAATAATTTAGATCAATTGAGGACGCGTGTTGATGAACTGAACCTGGAATTATTGAGGCTGATTAACGAAAGAGCTCACCTCGTCCAGGAGATTGGGAAAGTTAAAGAAAATCAAGGGGTCTTCCGTTATGATCCTGTCCGTGAAAGAAAAATGCTTGATATTATTAAAGAGCACAATGACGGACCATTTGATAATGCAACAATCGACCATATTTTTAAGGAGATTTTCAAGGCCGGTTTAGATTTGCAAAAAGATGACCATCAAAAAGCCCTTCTTGTATCTAGAAAGAAGAAGCCAGAAAACACCATTGTTACCTTAAAAGGGGAAAATGTTGGGGATGGAAAACAGCATTTCGTTTTTGGACCATGTGCAGTTGAGTCTTATGAACAAGTAGCCACGGTAGCAAAAGCGATGAAGGAAAAAGGCTTAAAGCTTCTTCGCGGAGGTGCTTACAAACCAAGAACATCTCCATATGACTTCCAAGGTTTAGGTGTGGAAGGTTTAAAGATTTTAAAACGTGTTGCGGATGAATATGATATGGCGGTAATCAGTGAAATCGTAAATCCTGCTGATATTGAAATGGCGATCGATTATATTGATGTCATTCAAATTGGTGCGCGTAACATGCAAAACTTCGAATTATTAAAGGCTGCTGGTGCAGTTAACAAACCTGTATTATTAAAGAGAGGTATTGCGGCAACGATTGAAGAATTTATCAATGCAGCTGAATACATCATGGCACAGGGCAATGGACAGATTATTCTTTGTGAGCGTGGAATTAGAACATATGAACGCGCGACAAGGAATACCCTTGATATCTCTGCAGTACCAATCTTAAAACAAGAAACACATTTACCTGTCATGGTTGATGTTACACATTCTACTGGCCGTAGAGATTTACTTCTTCCTGCTGCTAAAGCTGCTCTCGCAATCGGGGCAGATGGTGTAATGGCTGAAGTTCATCCAGACCCGGCTGTAGCCCTTTCCGATGCACAACAGCAAATGAATTTAGACCAATTCGACCAATTTTATAATGAATTACTTGCATCTAACTTAGTAAGAGTTTAATTTGTTAAAGTAAAGTCCTTCTGTATGTAAATACAGAAGGCTTTTTGTATTATTTAATGAAAATATAGTGAAAATGATAACAAATTCAATTGCGACATTAAACTTCTTATCGTATCATTAAATACAGAATTAAGTTTGTATACTTTCTCACAAGTTAGATAAGCGTCAGCACCTTGATCAGGAATTATGCCCCTAAGGTGCTAGAGCTACACATAAATGACTAATTTAAGAAAGAAAGTTGTAAAATAAAGAAAATAACGTTTCGTCTGAAGAAGGAGAGTGGTAAGCGTGAATATAACAATTTATGATGTTGCAAGAGAAGCAAACGTTTCAATGGCAACAGTTTCACGTGTAGTCAATGGAAACCCAAATGTAAAACCTGTAACAAGGAAAAAAGTTTTAGAAGTTATTGAAAGATTAGGTTACCGTCCGAATGCTGTAGCAAGAGGTCTCGCAAGTAAGAAGACAACAACAGTAGGGGTTATTATCCCGGATATATCCAATATCTTTTTTGCTGAATTGGCCCGTGGAATTGAAGACATTGCAACTATGTATAAATACAATATTATCCTTAGCAACTCTGACCAGAATAAAGAGAAAGAATTGCATTTATTAAATACAATGCTTGGTAAGCAAGTGGATGGGATTGTATTCATGAGCGGGAATATTACAGCCGACCATGTAGAAGAGTTTGAAAAATCTCCTGTACCTATCGTATTAGCAGGATCAATTGAAGAAACAGATCAGATTCCTTCTGTTAATATCGATTACGAGCAAGCAGTATATGATTCTGTAAAAGAATTTATCGACAAGGGACATAAGAATATTGCATTTGTTATCGGACCCTTGCATGAGCCTAAAAATACTGAAAGAAAGCTTAAGGGATACCAAAGAGCTCTTTCTGATGGTGGACTAGCCTACAATGAGGAACTAGTGGCGGAAGGAGATTATTCCTACGATTCTGGTATTGAGGCATTTGAAAAATTATTAGAAGCGTCTGAAAGACCAACAGCTATTTTGGTTGGATCAGATGAAATGGCTTTAGGTGTTGTACATGGAGCAGAGGATAAAGGATTTAAAATTCCAGAGGACTTTGAAGTCGTAACATCGGATAATACCCGTCTTTCATTGATGGTTCGTCCGCAGTTAACCACCATTGTTCAGCCTTTATATGACATCGGCGCCGTTGCTATGCGCCTTCTCACAAAATTAATGAACAAAGAATCGGTTTCAGAGCAAATCGTAGTTTTGCCGCACCGAATCGAACACCGTAATTCAACCAAATAATTAAAAGAGCGGATGTGCCTAAGAGCCTTCCGCTTTTTTGGGGGAAAAAACCGTTGGAGAAAATGAAAGAAATGTCCCTCGTCATGGGGATGAAGGACAAAACCCGATGGAGAAAGACTAGAAATGTCCTTCATCAAGGGGATGAAGGACAAAACCCGATGGAGAATGGCTAGAGATGTCCTTCATCAAGGGGATGAAGGACAAAACCCGATGAAGGAAAGCTGGAAATGTCCTTCATCAAGGGGATGAAGGACAAAACCCGTTAGAGGAAAGCTAGAAATGTCCTTCATCAAGGGGATGAAGGACAAAACCGATGGAGAAAGACCAGAAATATCCTTCATCAAGGGGATGAAGGACAAAACCCGATGGAGAATGGCTAGAGATGTCCTTCATCAAGGGGATGAAGGACAAAACCCGATGGAGAATGGCTAGAGATGTCCTTCATCAAGGGGATGAAGGACAAAACCCGATGAAGGAAAGCTAGAAATGTCTTTCATCAAGGGGATCAATCAAGGTTAAAACTAGGTAAACTTGAGTTAAAAACATAACATGATGGCGAAACAGAAAAGTCCTTCATCATAAACGATGAAGGACTTTTTTAATATTTAGTCTTCCATAGTAGAAAGATCTCCAGTTGGTAAATTCAACTCCCAGGCTTTTAAGACCCGGCGCATGATTTTACCGCTGCGTGTTTTTGGCAGTTTGTCACGGAAATCAATTTCCCTAGGAGCTGCATGGGCAGCAAGACCTTTTTTCACAAACAGTTTAATTTCTTCTTTTAATTCATCCGAAGCTTCATAGCCATCTCTAAGTGCAATGAACGCTTTAATGATTTCACCGCGGACAGGATCTGGTTTTCCGATGACACCGGCTTCTGCAATCGCTGGATGCTCCACAAGCTTGCTTTCTACCTCAAATGGTCCAACACGTTCACCAGACGTCATAATCACATCGTCAACACGCCCTTGGAACCAGAAATACCCATCTTCATCCATATAAGCGGAATCCCCAGAGAAATACCATCCGCTCGGCATAAAATAAGACTCATACTTCTCACGATTATTCCAAATCGTATACATCATGGAAGGCCAGCCTTTTTTAATGGCCAGATTTCCCATGCGATATGGCGGCAGTTCATTCCCTTGATCATCGACAATGGCAGCCACAACACCCGGAATCGGCTTACCCATAGAACCTGGTTTAATTTCCATACAAGGATAGTTACTGATAAGCTGTGCACCTGTTTCAGTCATCCACCAATTATCGTGAATTCGAAGATTAAAGACCTTTGCACCCCATTTTACTACTTCTGGATTCA
Source organism: Neobacillus sp. Marseille-Q6967 (assembly GCF_946151075.1). GTDB lineage: Bacteria > Bacillota > Bacilli > Bacillales > Cytobacillaceae > Neobacillus. The sequence goes on from NZ_CAMGZB010000002.1 coordinate 80,480, forward strand.
ATGGTTCGCCGACACTTAAGATATGGCGGAGACTGCTCAAATTATATCTTTTCACAATTTCATCGCCTGCACCCATAAGCATCCGGAATGCAGTAGGAGCACTGTACCAAACGGTTACGCCAAAGTCCTCAATCATTTGATACCAGGAGTCAGGGCTGAAACGGCCGCCGATAATTACATTGGATGCACCGTTTAACCATGGACCAAAAATACCATAAGAAGTACCTGTTACCCAGCCTGGGTCAGCGGTACACCAATAAACATCGTCCTCTTTTAAATCCAACACCCACTTAGCTGTTTGATATTGTTGGATCATTGCATTATGTACATGCAATACACCTTTTGGTTTGCCTGTTGATCCAGAAGTATAGTGAAGGATTAGACCATCTGTCCGATCCACCCACTCGATTTGAAGTTCTTTGTCTGCCTCGTTAAATCGTTTTAAGAAATCAATGTACAGACCTTCTTCCTGTACATCGCCCCCTACAAGGAAAATATGCTTTAATGCAGGCAATTCGTTAACAGGAACACGCTCTAAAAGTTCCGGTGTGGTAACTAACACTTTCGCTTCGCTGTCCTGCAGACGGTCTCTTACGGCACCTTCCATGAAAGCCTCGAATAATGGACCCACAATTGCTCCAAGCTTAATCGCTCCTAGAACAGTAAAATAAAGTTCAGGAGAACGAGGCATAAAAATAAATACACGGTCCCCTTTTTCAACATCACCGTATGTTTTTAGAACATTCCCTGCCTTGTTTGTAAGCTCTTTCATTTCTTTGAAAGTAAATTTTTCATTTCTGGAGCCGTCGCGGTAATAAAGTGCGATTTTATTTTTGCGGAATGTTTTTGCATGACGATCAATCGCTTCATAGGCCATATTAACAAGCCCTGTTTCATTCCAGGAAAATTCCTTTTCTGCCTGCTCCCAGGTAAAGTTCTTGTAGGTTTCTTCGTAATTAGTTAAGTTATGCTCCCCTTGCATAACCGGAAGTTTTTCCAATTTCATACCAATTTCCCCCTCTGCCTAATATGAAATTAATTATATTACAAAAAATGATTATTCTCAATTTTTAAAAAGTTTTTTTACAACATTTTAATATTCTTAAAGGTGTCACAAAGTATTTTAATTAAACAGAAAATTTTGTGAAAGTGCTAAAAGTCTTACTGTTTTATGTATAATAGAATTGATAGTCCAATGATTTCAGGTGGTGAGGGAATGAAACACAAAAAAACATATAATGCGAAAGAATTGAAGACTCCCCAAGGAAATTTAATTATTGAAGGACCTGTTTCTGCAGATAAAATAGCAAGTCTTGAGTTTCATGAACATCTTACGGCTTTTCGTCCTCCAGAACAACAGCATAAAGCACTTATTGGGATTGCCGGCCTTGAAGAGGGGAGAATTATCATCGCCAGAAACCGAAACACTATCGTCGGCTATGTAACATTTCTTTATCCGGATCCGCTTGAAAGATGGTCGGAAGGCAATATAGAGAACTTAATAGAATTAGGTGCAATTGAGGTTATTCCTCAATTTAGAGGCTGTTCAGTTGGGAAGAACCTTTTAATTGTCAGCATGATGGATGATACAATGGAAGATTATTTAATCATAACAACAGAGTATTATTGGCACTGGGATCTAAAAGGAACCGGGCTGAATGTTTGGGAATATCGTAAAATAATGGAAAAAATGATGAATGCAGGCGGTCTTGAATGGTATGCCACGGATGACCCTGAAATTTGTTCACATCCGGCAAACTGTTTGATGGCCAGGGTAGGTAAAAGAGTAGATATGGAAACAGTTCAAAAGTTTGATCGGCTCCGTTTCATGAATAGATTTATGTACTAACAAACAGAAATAGTTAGGGGGGAAATCGGATGATAATAGAAGAAATTATGAAAACAGAAGTGGTAACGCTTTCTCCAACAGACTCTATTTCAGACGCCATGCAGCTCATGGAGACAAAAAATATTCGCCATATTCCTGTTACCAATGAACATCGTCAGCTTGTTGGTATTGTCACTTTATCAGACATTCGCGATGCTGCACCATCAATTTTTCGTGCTAACGAGCATATTGAAGATTTACAGAAACCGGTTGAATCAATCATGAAAAAAGATGTGATTACGGGACATCCACTAGATTTTGTGGAAGAAACTGCTGCCGTGTTTTATGAACATAAAATCAGCTGTATACCGATTACCAATGATAAAAAATTAGTCGGAATTGTAACGGAAACCGATTTATTACGAACACTTGTTGAGTTAACAGGAGCCCATCAGCCAGGTTCCCAAATTGAGGTACGCGTCCCAAATCTAGCAGGAAAGCTCAGTGATATAACCGGCATTATAAAAAATCGTAAAGCAAATATTTTAAGTGTACTAGTTTATCCCGACAAGAAAGATGATCAATTCAAAATTCTGGTTATTCGCGTGCAGACAATGAATCCAATTATTCTCATTGAGGATCTAAAAAAAGCGGGTCATCAAGTTTTATGGCCTAATCTTCCAGGTGTTTCGTTATGAAAGATCGGTGTTCCTTTGTTTTTTCAGAAGAACTGCTGAACTATAAATTCAGCAGTCATCATCCTTTTAATCAATTTCGGCTTAAACTGACAGTAGATTTGTTACATAAATTGATTGCTTTAGACGAGAACCAAGTTATTGCTCCAAGAATGGCAACGGAAGAAGAGCTAAGACTCATTCATGATCCCGGCTATATTGATGCCGTCAGAAAGGCGGGAAATGGTCAGCTGCCGCTCGAGATCGCTGAAAATTACGGGCTGGGAACCGAAGATACACCTATTTTTCCAAACATGCATGAGGCGAGTTCATATATAGTAGGCGGTACACTTACGGCGGTTGATCAAGTAATGACAGGGCAAACCCTTCATTCGCTTCATCTTGGGGGAGGACTTCATCATGGGTTTCGTGGAAAAGCATCGGGTTTTTGTGTCTATAATGACAGTTCAGTCGCCATAAAATATCTTCAACAGAAATACAATGCACGTGTTCTTTACGTAGACACCGATGCCCATCATGGTGATGGAGTTCAATGGTCGTTTTATGATGATCCTAACGCCTGCACTCTGTCGATCCATGAAACAGGCAGATATTTATTCCCCGGTACAGGTAATGTCAATGAGCGGGGGCAGGGAAAAGGTTATGGTTATTCTTTTAATATACCTGTTGATGCGTTTACAGAGGATGAATCGTGGCTGACAGCATATAAGCAATCATTCAGAGAAGTCGCTGAGTTTTTTAAACCAGATGTCATCCTTACGCAAAATGGTGCGGATTCGCATTATTATGATCCCTTAACGCATTTGTCAGCAACGATGAAAATTTACCGTGAAATTCCTAAGCTGGCACATGAACTCGCTCATCAATATTGCGGCGGGAAATGGATTGCGGTCGGCGGCGGAGGCTATGATATATGGAGGGTAGTTCCAAGGGCATGGGCGCTTATTTGGCTGGAAATGACGGAAAATCCAAACTGTTTTGGTCCATTACCGAAGGAATGGGTAGACTATTGGCAAACACAAGCACCCGTTACATTGCCGGCAGAATGGGATGATCCCGAGAATCTGTATAAACCGATACCAAGGAAAGCAGAAATAACAGAAAAGAACCTGCTGACACTAGAAAAAGCACTATATCCAATAAGAAATCATCAAAAAACTGAATCGTTTTAAAAATAAACGTAGAAAAAGGAGCTTGGATGCAAGCTCCTTTTTCATTTTCTATTGCCCAGGTTCAGGGACAGGTACAGTTTCAGGTGCCCCTAATGTAACGGCGTTTGATGGTGCTGATTCATTACCTGCTACATCGACTGCCGTTACATAGTAAGATCCCGGTTGAACGGTTTGAGAAAGACTAGATCCGCTGCTAATACTTGCAATTTTTACTCCATCTTTATAAACACGATAACCGATAACATCATTGTCAGGTGAAGCTGTCCAGTTTAGGGTGCTGCCTGAATTTATTAGGTTAACACCATCTGGGCGCTTTCCATTGTCTACTATTTTATCGTTAGGAACGAAGACCTTTGCCCAGCGGCCTTTTTTAGGTATCAACTGGCTGGTATTACTAAAGTTTCCGACCATTCGCTTTATAAAATCTGGATTTAGAATGACACCTTGGTGAGAAAATTCACCTGGAGTTGAATCTAACGCCTGATATTTCTTATCACCAATCTGAACAAAATTACCATATATTAAGCTGTCATCTCGTTTAGTTGGTACATTTTCTGCATTAAAGTAATCACTCTCGATTAAACCAGCCTTAGAACAAGCATCAGATGGCAGCAGCCCCGAAACTGCACAATAAGAACGTTTTACAATTCCTGAAGGTACTTGGAAGGACTGTTCAGGGTCAACTAACTCTGGTTTAATATCATAGGCAGCATTAATTAAATCTACCCAAAGGTTGTTTGTTCTTTGGGAATAGGACATGCCGGATGATTTCAAGGATTTTGGTGTATCATAACCTGTCCAAATTCCAAAAGTAACATTCGGGTTGGTTGCAACAAACCAAGCATCATGGAAATCTACACCAGTACCTGTTTTTCCTGCCCAATCTGTCCTGAATTTTAATCGGCTGTTTATCCCTGTAGCAGTACCGCTTCTAATAACATCACGCATCATATCAAGTGTTAAAAACGCTGTTTGCGGTTTGAATACGTCAACAGGTTTCACTTCATGCTGAAAAATAACTTTACCATTTTTATCGACGATCTTATCGATCATATAAGCATCCACAAATTTACCTCCATTGGCAAAAGTACCAAAGGCATTTGTGTTTTCTTCCACCGTTACACCATTATCCATTGAACCAATAGCGGTAGAAAGATGCTCGTAATCACCTTGTGTAAGCGAAGTAAAGCCCATCTTTTCAAGATATTGTGCTGGTTTATGTTGAAGTATATCCTTATACAGTTTTACAGCAGGAACGTTATAAGACTTTGCTAGAGCATACCTGGCAGAAACAATTCCGCTATATCGCAGGTCATAGTTTTTCGGCCATGGAGTATTTCTGCTTGGGTCTAATCTCAGTGCTACGTCCGGCAGTGGTGTTCCAGGCGATGCCGCACCTAATTCAATTGCAGGTGCATAGACGAGCAGAGGTTTCATCGTCGAACCGTTTTGTCGGACAGCATTTGTCGCATGGTTGAGCTGCTGTTTATCGTGGTCTCTTCCGCCGACAAAGCTGATAATTTTCCCTGTACTGTTTTCAATCAGCATCGCCCCCACTTCCACCGGTTCCATGACGGTAATGGTTTCTCCTGTTTCCGGATCTTGTTTTTCCTCCGGTTTATCAGGTCCATAATGCGGGTAATTTTCTTTTACTGCCTGCATGGCATCATAAATGTCCCTGTTGATGGTTGTATGAATTTCATAACCATTTTGACGCAGGTTTTGGCTTGCTAATGTCCGGTAGCGATAATAAAGATTTTCATCCTCTAAATCTTTTTCTTCGAAGCCGTCGTTTTTAGCTAAAACGGTTGTTAATACCTCAATCGCCCGTTTTTCAATTTCAAAAGTAAGGTATGGATATTTTTCAATTGGATTTTCCTTCGGCGGTGTAAAATCCTTGGTAATATCGTAGGCAGAAGCCTCAGCATATTGTTCCTGATTAATATAACCCGCATTCAGCATCCTTTTTAACACTGTTTTCATTCGAGTGAGACCGGGTTCTAGGTTATTCTTAACGGTACCCTCTCTTGTAAACGGTGTGTAACCGAATGGACTTTGCGGTAATCCCGCAATAAACGCTGCTTGTGCGAGGTTTAAATCCTTTGCATTAACTCCGAAAATCCCTTTCGCAGCGGCTTGAACACCGCCGATATTCTTACCGGATGAATTTCTTCCAAAGGTTGATACATTTAAATACGCTTCAAGAATTTCTTTCTTGGAGAAATACTTTTCTAATCGAAGCGCCAAAAGAATCTCATTTGCTTTTCTCTGGAAAGAAACTTCATTGGTTAAAATCTGATTTTTTATTAATTGTTGTGTTAAGGTACTTCCGCCTGATTGAACGGAGGAGTTCGTCACCTCTTGAAAAAGTGCACGAAAGACTGCCTTTGGCACGACACCTTTATGTTCATAAAAGTACTCATCTTCGGTCGCAATCACTGCTTTTATTAGGAAGTCGGATACTTGATCCAGTTTAACCTCTTCCCGTTCAAGATCAGTACGCAATTTACCAAGGTAGACATTATCTGAAAAATATAAGTCCGATGTTTCCGTATAATTATAAATATCTTTTTTCATACTGTTATAAGAGCGAACAGGTTCGTCCTTAACAAGTGAGGCAAAATAGCCAGCGCCCACTCCCGTTGCAAATGCTCCCCCAAGAATTACTACTGTCATTACTAGGAGTAAAAGGTTCCAAACCACTTGATACGTAATCCGAGCACTTTTTACTGTTTTTCTATGGGTAAACAAGTTTATAGTGGATTTTAGTTTTTCCATCCACACCTGCCATTTATCATTCATCCAATCACCTCTCTTAAAATCACATATATTATAGCATATAGGCAGCAGTAAAACTGACAAACTTCTACATTTTTCTGTTTTTTCCAGTAGGTGTTTGACAGAGGATATAAATTATGGTAATAATTCTATAAGCATAATTAAATTAAGAAGCCTTGAAGGGAATCAACTGTAGTTCTTCTGTCCCTGTTTATAGAGAGTCAGCGGCAGGTGAAAGCTGATACATATAGAAGAGTGAATTACGTCCCAGAGCTTTTTCCGTGAACAATGACAGTAGCGGAAAACGGTAAGAAACCGTTAACTTTTTCGAGTCGGAGGATTTTTTCATTGTTCCTCAAGCCGGGTGGTACCGCGCATATATGCGTCCCTGCAATTTTTGCAGGGGCGCTTTTTATTTTAGGCTATGTTAAAAGCTCATTGTTGATTGGAGCGGAAGGCGCGAGACTCCAGCGGGAGGACGGGGCAGGGGAGACCCCACAGGCGCTGTAGCGCCGAGGAGGCTCCCCGAACCGCCCGCGGAAAGCGAGTGCCTGAAGCGGAAAGCAACAGGCAAATTTAAAATAGCCTTATTTTATTTAAGAATTCGGAGGTTTTAAAAAATGGATTTATTACAAGATTTACAGTGGAGGGGCCTTATTTACCAGCAAACTGATGAAGAAAGCCTAAGAAATGTTATCAGCAGTGAAAAAATTTCATTATACTGTGGTGCTGACCCAACGGCAGACAGTCTTCATATCGGACACTTAGTTCCGTTTTTAACACTTAGAAGATTCCAGCAGCACGGCCATCGCCCGATTGTATTAGTCGGCGGGGCAACAGGCCTGATTGGGGACCCTAGCGGAAAAAGTGAAGAGCGTAACCTTCAAACACTCGAAGCAGTTCAAAAAAACGTAGAGGGTATCCAAAAACAGTTATCCGCTATTTTTGACTTTGATGGTGACAATGGCGCGGTTATGGTCAATAACTATGACTGGGCCGGAAAAATGGACATTGTTACCTTCTTAAGGGACATCGGCAAGCATATTGGAGTAAACTACATGCTTGCGAAGGATACGATTGCTTCCAGATTGGAAACGGGAATTTCTTTTACTGAATTTACGTACACGATTCTTCAAGCAATGGATTTCAACCATTTATACGAGAACTTGAATTGTAAATTACAGATTGGCGGGAGTGATCAGTGGGGGAATATCACATCCGGTCTTGAATTAATCCGTAAAATGCAGCCTGAAGGTTCTAAGGCATTCGGACTAACGATTCCACTTGTAACCAAAGCGGATGGTACAAAGTTTGGAAAGACCGAAGGTGGAGCAGTCTGGTTAGATGCTGAAAAGACTTCGCCTTATGAATTTTACCAATTTTGGATTAACACAGCCGATGCGGATGTTGTTAAATACTTAAAGTACTTTACCTTCCTTTCACACGAGGAAATTGAGGGGCTGGAAAAGTCTGTCCAAGAAGAACCTCATCTTCGTAAGGCTCAAAAAGCACTAGCGGAAGAAATGACCCGGTTAATTCATGGAGAGGATTCCTTACAACAGGCTATTAAAATTACCGAAGCTTTATTTAGCGGAGATGTAAGAAATCTCTCAGCCGCAGAAATTAAACAAGGTTTTAAAGATGTTCCTACCTATGAATCAGCCGGAGAGGAAAACTTAGTCGATCTTTTAGTGGCTGCTAAAATTTCTCCATCCAAGCGACAAGCGCGTGAGGATATTGCCAATGGAGCAGTTTCGGTAAACGGAGAACGGATTACTGATACAGCTTATGTTTTACAGAATTCTGATCGAATCGAAGGTCAATTTACCATTGTTAGAAGAGGGAAAAAGAAGTACTCTCTAATTAAATATTAAGTATAACAAATAGGTCCTTAGAATACTTTCTAAGGACCTATTTATGTTGTAACAACTTTAAATAAGCGTCGTCTATTATAGATAGGAAAGTATTTGGGGGTGAACATTGTGAAGTTTTTAATACATGCTTTTTTTATTATCCTCTTATTACTTAATACATTCTTCGGATTAGGGCCGGTTTTGCTGGCTGACGGAGTTATTCAAGAAAGAATCTGGACTTTTGTGATTGTGGCCTTACTCTATTTTATTATCGCTTTTCTCTATTCCCGTGCAATCCAGTGGGTTCATAAAAAATAAACGAACAAAAAACCCGTACCACTAAGGTACGGGTTCTTGTTATTAACGAGAGTAGAACTCAACGATAAGAGTTTCGTTAATTTCAGCTGGTAATTCAGAACGCTCTGGTAAGCGAGTGAAAGTACCTTCAAGCTTGTCTGCATCAAATGTTAAATAGTCAGGAACGAAGTTGTTCACTTCGATTGATTCTTTAACAACATCAAGGTTACGTGATTTTTCACGAACGCCGATTGTTTGACCAGGTAATACGCGGAATGATGGGATATCAACGCGAGCACCATCAACAGTGATGTGACCGTGGTTAACTAATTGACGAGCTGCACGACGAGTACGAGCTAAACCTAAACGGTAAACTACGTTGTCAAGACGTGATTCAAGTAGAACCATGAAGTTTTCACCTAAAACGCCAGCCATTTTTCCAGCTTTAACAAATAGGTTACGGAATTGACGCTCGTTAACTCCATACATATGACGAAGCTTTTGCTTCTCTTGTAATTGCAATCCGTATTCAGAAAGCTTTTTGCGTTGGTTTGGACCATGTTGTCCAGGAGCGTAAGGACGCTTTTCTAATTCTTTACCTGTGCCGCTTAGAGAGATTCCAAGACGACGGGATAATTTCCAGCTTGGGCCGGTATAACGAGCCATGAATGACTCCTCCTTCAGTGTTTTTATTTTGGTAAAATAAAAACCGTTATGTCCAGCAATAATAGCCATTTTGTTTTCATGCACCTTCGCCCTAGCAGCAGAGGGTTACAAGATACACCATCATTAATGCTAATGAGGAACAAAATGAAACCATTAAGGTGTTCACATAGGCTGCAATATTTTACACAAACGATATTATATAATTTTATTCGTGTTAGTGTCAAGTTTATTTTTGGAAATACATTTTGGCTACGGAAAACAACTTGAATAATAGGTAAAAATATACAAAGGATTTAAAAACTTTTAAAAAACTATATTAAAAAGTCCCTATTCTTTACTATAATAAAAGAAGATATTGTATAAATTTGGAACTAAAGTTGTGGGTAATTGGGTGATGATCGAATGGATTCCCAGGAAAATGATTTACGATTAGAATTAAGCAGGTATAAACAACTGCTTCAAACAATCGGCATATTCTATTCAAAGTTAGACAAGGAGACGATTTTAGAAGAGCTACTTCAGTACGATAGAAAAAGTGTACCCAAATTTCACATGTGAAATATACCTATCAGCAGGAGAACATAGATTAAATGATCCGTCCGATTCATTGATATATCTACCTTTAAAAGGTAAAGAAGAAGTCTACGGTGTCCTTAAATTAAATGCTCCAGAGACAAATCCATTAACAAAAATAGAAGTAGATTTTGTTACATCATTAGCTTATCATGCCGGCATTTCTTTAGAAAAGGACAGTCTATTAAAAAAGTCGAAACAAGTCATTGCCGATTTGGAATTGTCTCTTATTTACCATTCAACAATCGCACTTTCGAAACTGGACTGGCAGTAGCAAAACGGCTCGTAAAAAAAGTGGCTCACTTTTCCTGCCCGCAGGTTACGATTTCATGCGGAGTTTCCTACTGGAATAAAGACGCTCGTGATACCTATAATAAGCTGTTTAAACGTGCGGACGAGGCACTTTATATTGCAAAGGGGACAGGGAAAAATAAAGCAGTTACGCAGGACAATAACATAAAAAAGAGTTAAAGCACTCATCTCCTCATGGATGGGTGCTTTAACTTTCTATAAAAGAAATCATAGAATGTAAAAACAGGAATTTTTATGTAAACGTTTTCATTTACACTGGGGGTGTCCTTATGAAGAAGAGTCATTTACGATTTGAAACAGAAGTGATTCATACCGGGTATAATAGTGGTGAGCATCAGGATAGTCTAGTTAGTCCATTATATCAAACGTCAACCTTTACATTTGCCAACGCGGAACAGGGTGCAAAGAGATTTGCAGGACAAGAGGAAGGGTTTATCTATTCCCGGTTAGGAAACCCAACCGTCAAAATTCTAGAAAATCGGATGGCTGTTTTAGAAAAAGGGGAAGCGGCACTCGCATTTGCATCCGGGATGGCGGCCGTTTCAGCTGTATTATTTGCTTTAACAAAGACAGGGGATCATATTCTTTGTTCACGGGGGATCTATGGATGTACATTTGGTTTCTTGCAATTATTGAAGAATAAATATGAAATTGATCATAGTTTTTCCCTAATGAATTCAATGGAATTATTAGAAAAAGAGATTCGCACGAATACTACCTGTATTTATATCGAAACGCCGATTAATCCGACAATGAAACTGGTGGATTTAGAATTGGTTGTTAGTATTGCAAACAAGCGAGGGATCCCTGTTGTTGTGGATAATACTTTTTGCAGCCCTTATTTACAAACTCCAATCAGTCATGGATGTGACATTGTGATTCATAGTGCAACTAAATATATTTGCGGACATGGAGATGTCATTGCAGGAATTGCTGTAGGAAAAAAAGATTTTATCGAAAAAGTCTCCAAAACCACCTTAAAGGATATTGGCGGTATTATTTCCCCATTTGATGCATGGCTGCTTTTAAGAGGTCTAAAAACGCTTCCCGTTCGTATGGACCGGCATTGTGAGAATGCTGGTAAAATCGTAGAATTTTTACGGAATTCACCTAAAGTTCTGTCGCTTTATTTTCCTGGTGACAGTGATGACCCCGAAGATATGGTGATAATGAAAAAACAAATGAAAAAACCTGGAGGTCTGGTTTCATTTTCCATTAAAGGGACAAAAGAAACGGCGCAAGCTTTTATGAATCACCTAAAGTTAATTAAGATTGCTGTTAGTCTTGGGGATGCAGAAACATTAATCCAGCATCCCGCAACTATGACACATGCTGTCATACCAAGGGAAGACAGGATAAAGATGGGCATTGAAGATACATTGCTGAGGCTTTCAGTTGGGCTCGAGGCTTGGGAAAGACATTATTGACGACATCGAACAGGCATTAGAAAAAATATAAAAAAGAAAACTCGCCCGCGGCGAGTTTTTCTTATAAGTATTCAATAAGAATGGATACTAAATCTTCTAAATGCTCCTGATCAAGTTCATCAAACCGATTTTTTTCTGGAGAGTCAATGTCAAGTACGCCAAGCAATTCTCCATTCTTGATTAGGGGAACTACAATTTCTGATTGTGATGCTGCATCACAGGCGATGTGACCAGGGAACTGATGGACATCTTCAACACGGACGGTTGCACGATTTTGTGCAGAAGTACCACAAACCCCCTTACCAAGCGGGATACGGACACATGCAGGAAGTCCTTGAAAAGGTCCGAGTACCAGCTCATCGTTTGTATCCATCAAATAAAAGCCAACCCAATTAACACGGTCAAGAAACAGGTTTAATAATGCTGAAGCATTACTTAAGTTCGCAATTTTATTTTGCTCACCTTCTAAAAGAGCCCGCAATTGTTTTTTTACTAAATGATAATTTTCTACGCGGCTTCCTGTATACATTTCGACGTTAAACATGCATTTTCACCTTTCTTCTTCATTTTTCATTACTAAGTTTATCTGAATTACTAGAAATATAGCATACTTTGTCGATAATTTCCTAAAGGAATCACTTAAGTTGCAAAGAATCATTAAGTAAGGGCAAAACTGGACGGAAGTCTATAGGGGGGATACGGATGAAAAAGGATTCCAAAGAAGTAATCGTCAAAGCAGCCATTAGACTCTTTAATGCAAATGGATACTCGGGCACGTCCATACGTGATATTGCTTCAGCCGCGAAGGTAAACTCAGCAACGATTGCTTATCATTTTGAAAATAAACTTGGATTATTAGAATATTGCTTTATGTACTTTTTTGAGCGATATATTCACATTATTGAAGAACAATTCTCCCATATTGACCACGGCGCGAAAGATTGTTTAAAAAAGATTTCTTCTGAATTGCTTCATTATCAATGTGAAAATATTGAGCTGACCAGCTTTGTGTACCGGGAAATGTCGATGGATTCTCAAGTATGCCGCGAAATCATGTCCACCTACTCACTAAAAGAGAAGTACTACTTTCAAAAAATATTTGAAAAAGGTTTTCAAAGAAAGGAGTTTCTGCCGCATTCCATTCCTTATTTGTTTATCCAATACAAAGGCTTACTAATGATGCCTTTTATTAATGCACATTATTTACGCGAAGTCCTATATATTTTTCCAAATGAACGGTTTTTTGAACAAAAATATTTAAAAGAAATCTATAATTGGATCGAAAACACACTTGCAGCCAAAGTAATTGAAAAAAAAGAAGCAATTCTGTAAACCAGGTTGAAAATTAAAGAGCATCGGCCAGGATTCTAGAGTTTTCCTGTCTGGTGTTTTTTTATTTTTAATAAACTGTAAAATATTACCTGGTTATCTTTCGTTATTTGTCTTAAAATATTAAAATTTGATTTCTTTTACAAAAAAATTGAAAATAATAGTCAAAAAATGTCGCATACATGGTATCATAAACCTATTGAATTGAACAATTAAGATTCTTACTATAGATTTGTATCTAACACTTTTAGTTGAAAAGATGTTAGTAACAGGGGGCTTTAACGTGGAATATGTTATTGGATTATTCATCCTTATACTGGGAGTGTTTGTATTTGGATATTTGATAAAAAAGAAGTATTTTAAAGAAATGGATCGTTTGGAAGCTTGGAAGATAGATCTCTTTAACCGCCCGATACTCGACGAAATGTCAAAAGTGAAGCAGTTAAATATGACCGGTCAGACAGAAGAGTTATTCGAAGGCTGGCGTAATCAATGGGATGATATCGTAACGGTTAAGCTTCCGGAGTTTGAAGAATTATTATTTGATGCGGAAGAATACATAGATCGTTATCGATTTAATAAAGCAAAAAATACCCAGCAGGAAATTAGCAGGAAATTAAAAGAAACAGAAGCACAAATAAATAAAATTATTGAAGAATTACATGAACTTGTAGGCAGTGAAGAAAAAAATAGAGTTGAAATTGAGCATTTAAAAGAATTGTATCGGGAAACGAAAAAAACACTGCTGGCACATCGTCATAACTTTGGTAAATCCGAAAAGAAATTAGAAGCCCAGTTGGAAGAAGTAACTAAAAAATTCCATGATTTTGATGAAAAAACCGAGCAGGGTAATTATTTAGAGGCACGTGAACTTGTACTTCTGCTGCAAAATGAACTAGAGACAATTAAAGCCAATATGGATTTAATTCCACAGCTTTTCATTGAATGTCAGTCCCTCCTTCCCGGGCAGATAAATGAACTGCAAGAGGGATATCGCGAAATGACAGACAAAGGCTATTATTTAGAGCATATTCAGTTAGAAACAGAACTTGAGAGCTTAAGAGAAAACCTGACAGTGAATTTGAAATTAATTGAGGAAACTGAAATAGAGAAAGCCGTCGAAGGGATGAATGATATAAGAGAGCGAATCGACATCTTTTTTGACCAGCTTGAAAAGGAAGTCAATGCTAAGCATTACATTATCCAAAATGAAAAAGATGCGAGCGCTTTGCTTTCTGTAATTCAGGACGAATATGAAATGATTTTAGATGAAGTGATGCACGTACAGGAAAGTTATCATTTAACGGAAAATGATTTTGAAGTTCAACGACATTTAGAAAAAGAGCTTTCCTCTGTAATCAAACGTTACAATGTCTTAATGGAAAAAATCTCGAATAATGAAACAGCACAAACGGCTTTGAGTGTAGAATTAAAAGAGCTAAAGGAACAGCTTGAAATTATTCAGGAGGAACAAGAAAGCTTCAATGTTAAGCTTCAGGCATTAAGAAAAGACGAATTTGAGGCAAGGGAAAAAGTGAAAGAATTAACAAAAAAGGTTGGCGAAACAATCCGATTGGTTTCGAAAAGCAATATCCCTGGTGTTCCGGATGATTATAAATATTTATTCGAAGATGCAAATGAGAGCATTCAAAACGTTAAACATCAACTTGTTGAAAAACCGCTTAATATTTCTGCACTCAATCAGTATTTAGAAGTTGCTGTGTTAACAGTTGAAAAACTTTCCACTACAACGGTTGAGTTAATTGAAAATGTCATGCTGGCGGAAAAGGCGATTCAATATGGAAATCGTTACAGAAGTAAATATCCTTCGATTGCTAAGGGATTAGCCGATGCGGAAGCCGCATTCCGGCATTATGAATACCAAGAAGCGTTAGAACAGGCAGCAACTTCTTTAGAAGCGGTTGACCCAGAAGCATTACGCAGAATAAAAGCAAGTATTTCAGCAGAATAAATCATAACCGATTCAGGAAAATTCCTGAATCGTTTTTTTTATCTCGCACATTGTTTTTTAGCTATATGTTGATTGGAGCGGAAGGCGCGAGACTCCTGCGGGAGGACGGGGCAGGGGAGACCCCGCAGGAGCTTTAGCGACGAGGAGGCTCCCCGGACCGCCCGCGGAAAGCGAAGTGCCTGGAGCGGAAATCAACAGGCCAATTTAATAGAGCCTTAAAATTAATTCACATTTTTTTAAAATTGGGGAAATTTATGATAAGATACAAGTTGGTTTTAGAAGGGAAGGTAGACAATGATTTATTTTGATAATAGTGCAACAACAAAACCATTTAAAGAAGTGTTAGATTCCTATGTTAAGGTTTCAAGTGAATATTTTGGGAATCCTTCTTCTTTGCATAGTATGGGTATTCAAGCTGAAAAATTACTTTCACAGGCTCGTCTACAAGTCGCAAACCTTCTAGAAGTAAAACCGTCTGAAATTTATTTTACCTCTGGGGGAACTGAAAGTAATAATTTGGCCATTAAAGGAACGGCTTTATTTCATAAAAACAGAGGCCGTCACATCATTGTTTCAAGTGTTGAACATCCCTCTGTCCGAGGGGCGATGAAACAACTGAACCGTGAAGGATTCGAGATAACTTACCTACCTGTAGATTCAAGCGGCAGAGTTCATGTTGAAGATGTGAAGCGTGCCATCCGAAACGACACAATCCTTGTATCTGTCATGCAGGTCAATAATGAGGTTGGAACCATTCAGCCAATAAAAGAAATTGGCGAGGTAGTAAAGGAACATACTTCAGCAATTTTTCATGTTGATGCCGTACAGGCCCTAGCTAAAGTTCCATTACAATTATATAATCATCATGTTGATCTTTGTTCGTTTTCAGGTCATAAATTTCATGGTTTAAAAGGTACTGGGGGACTTTTTATAAGAAACGGAGTAAAACTAGATCCGATTTTTTCCGGCGGTAACCAAGAATGGAAAATGAGAAGCGGCACGGAAAATGTAGCGGGGGCTGTAGCGATGGCTAAGGCGTTACGAATGACGATGGAAAAGACTAACACAGGTGTTGAACAAATGAATAAATTGATGTCTCTGCTTAGAACCGGACTTAGCAGAATTGAGGATGTAACCTTTAATACTCCATTAGAGAACGTAGCACCTCATATTTTAAACTTCTCAATACCTGGCATAAAAGCAGAAGTTATGATTCATGCTCTTGAACAGAAAAACATCTTTTTATCCACTACTAGTGCATGTTCTTCAAAACAAAAATCACCAAGTAAGACACTTCTAGCTATGGGTGTTCCTGAGAGAGTCGCAGACAGCGCTTTTAGAATCAGCCTTTCTTATGAAAATTCTGTAGAAGAAGCAGGAACTGTTATCACTGCAATAGAAGAAGCTGTCAAACAACTTAGAAAGGTTATGAAATAATATGGAATATGATCGTATATTAATTCGTTATGGAGAAATCTCGACAAAAGGCAGAAACAGGAATAAATTTGTAGATAAATTAAGAAGAAGCGTCCGGTTTGCATTAGCTCCTTTTCCAAAAATTAAAATTCTAGCAGAACGGGATCGGATGTATGTTTTGTTAAATGGCGAAAATCATCAGGAAGTCCTTGAGGAATTAAAGGGGATATTTGGAATTCAATCCCTTAGTCCTGCCGTTAAAGTAGAGAAAAACATTGAAGAAATGAAAGAAGCGGCATTAATGTTGGTTCAAGGTCGATATGATGAAGGGAATACCTTTAAAATAACGGCTAAAAGATCAGACAAGACATTTGAGCTGGATACAGATGGTATTAACCATACTTTTGGAGCTCATATCTTACAAAATATTCCGGGCATCAAGGTGGATGTTAAAAACCCTGATATTAATTTGAAAATCGAAGTCAGGCCTGAGGCAGTTTATTTATCATGTGAGACCATTCTTGGTGCTGGGGGACTCCCGGTAGGCTCTAGTGGTAAAGCTATGCTGATGCTTTCAGGTGGTATTGATAGTCCTGTAGCAGGCTACTTAACCATGAAACGCGGAGTAGAACTAGAGGCAGTTCACTTTTTTAGCCCGCCATTTACGAGTGAAAGGTCAAAGGAAAAGGTAATCGATTTGGCAAAAAGACTATCTGAAGTGTTTGGAAGTATGAAATTGCATATTGTCCCTTTCACGGCTGTTCAGCAAGCAATTCGTGAACAGGTTCCTGAAAACTATTCCATGACTACGACAAGAAGATTTATGTTAAGGATTACGGATGAAATCCGTAAAAAACGTGAAGGGCTTGCGATTGTTACAGGTGAAAACCTTGGTCAGGTGGCCAGTCAAACATTAGAAAGTATGTATGCCATCAATGAGGTGACCAACACTCCAATTTTGAGGCCGCTTCTGACAATGGATAAAAATGATATTATTAAGATTGCAGTAGAACTTGATACGTATGATATTTCAATCAGACCATTCGAGGATTGCTGTACGATCTTTGTACCAGCATCACCAAAAACAAAACCAAAGAGAGAAAAAGTACAGCATTATGAGAGCTTCTTTGATTTTGAACCATTAATTCAAGAAGCGGTTGATAACACTGAGATGCTTACGATTAAACCTGACAGAAAACAGCCTGCTGAATTTCAGGATTTATTTTAACGAGAGAAAATCTTGAATTTTTTGTGAACAATTACCAATTTTAATTTTGTATGAACCTCCAGTGGATTACACATTCTATATTCACAAGGAGGTGATACACATGGCAAACAACAACAACTCAAATCAATTACTTGTTAACGGTGCTCAACAAGCTCTTGATCAAATGAAATTTGAAATTGCTCAAGAATTTGGTGTAAACCTTGGTGCTGACACAACTTCACGTGCTAACGGTTCTGTTGGTGGTGAAATCACTAAGCGTTTAGTTTCTATGGCTGAATCACAATTAGGCGGATTTTCACGATAACAAATGAATAATATGGCTACAGAGAGCGGGATTTCATTCCCGCTCTCTTTTTTTACATTTTCGGAAAAGTGGGTGTATAATTAGTATCAGGTACTAGGAGTTAATAAAGAATTTATTAAATAATAATTTAAAATTTTCCGTTAATTTAGTATAATAAATTTGATGGATAAGCTCTATTTTTGGAGAGGGGAAACGCGAATGAACAGAGAAGAGTTAATTGCACCAGAAAAGTATAATCTTGTTTCTGAAGTAGAAAAATTTGCACTTGATCCAGTAAGATTGGCTCTTAAATGGGAAGATGAATCAGGGGAAACGAATCAGGTTACATATAAAGAATTGCTGCAAAAAGTAAATAAAGCAGGTAACGTATTTACCCAAAATGGTCTGAAACAAGGTGATGTTGTTCTAGTTATTATCCCACGCCTTATTGAAGCCTATATTGTCTATTTGGCAGCATTAAAAGCTGGATTGGTTGTTATCCCTAGTTCCGAAATGCTCCGTGAAAAAGATCTTCAATACCGAATTACACATGGAGATGTAAAAGCAGTCGTAAGTTATTATCCGTTTGTAGAACAATTTAAGAATATTAACCAGACTGAAGAATTAATAAAATTTTCTTTAGGAGCAAGGGTCGAAGGCTGGATTCAATTAGAAGAGGAAATGAAAACAGCTTCTGAAGAATTTGCCCTAGCGGATACTTTACGAGATGATATGGCCTTTTTATCCTACACTTCGGGAACAACTGGAAATCCAAAGGGCGTTGTTCATACACATGGATGGGCTTATGCGCATTTAAAAACAGCCGCTGCGAAGTGGCTCTGTATCGAAGAAGGTGACACAGTCTGGGCCACTGCAGCCCCTGGCTGGCAAAAGTGGATTTGGAGTCCGTTTTTATCTGTACTTGGGTCAGGAGGAACTGGGCTGGTTTATAACGGCAAATTTGAACCTAAGAAATACCTAAGTCTTCTTCAGAAATATTCTGTAAATGTTTTATGCTGCACTCCAACAGAGTACAGATTAATGGCAAAGGTAGAAAATCTCGATGAATATCATTTACCAGACCTTCATAGTGCTGTATCGGCTGGAGAACCATTAAATAGAGAAGTAATTGATACATTTAGAAAGTACTTTAATATCAATGTTCGCGATGGTTATGGTCAAACTGAAAATACCTTGCTTGTCGGTGTAACAAAAGAAATGGAGTTAAAGTCTGGATCAATGGGTAAGCCTACACCGGGGAACAGAGTTGAAATTATCAATGAAGAAGGTGAAGTTTGTCCTGTAGGCGAGGTTGGTGATATCGCCGTTCATGTTTCTACTCCTGCATTATTCAAGAACTATTACAAGGACCCGGAAAGAACAGCCATGCAGTTCCGAGGTGATTATTATATCACCGGTGACAAGGCGAAGATGGATGAAGAAGGATACTTCTGGTTTGAAGGCCGCGGAGACGATATCATCATCAGCTCTGGGTACACAATCGGGCCTTTCGAAGTAGAAGATGCCCTTGTGAAACATCCTTCCGTAAAGGAATGTGCCGTTGTTGCAAGCCCGGATGAAATTCGCGGTTTTATTGTAAAAGCATTTGTGGTACTTAGAGAAGGTGTGGATGCAACTGATCCTGAATTAACAAAGAAACTTCAAGAACATGTTAAAACGTTGACAGCGCCATATAAATACCCGCGACAAATTGAATATTTGCCGGAACTCCCTAAGACGACCTCTGGAAAAATTAGACGGGTTGAGCTCAGGCAAAAAGAACTAGAATCAGTAAAAAAATAATACACACAAAACAGGCAGAATTCCGCCTGTTTTTTTTTGGTAATAAGCAAAAAGCTGCCATTTTTTTTAAGTTTCGTTGTATAATGAAATGTATTTCGATACTAGAAAGAATCGGGGCAAAAAAATATGAATCACAATGATATAAAAACAGGGGTTATCCAGGCTGGTTTTTCCTATCTGATATGGGGCTTACTGCCGATTTATTGGAAGCTATTAGAGAATGTCAATGCAGATGAAATATTGGCAAACCGGGTTTTCTGGTCGTTTATTTTTATGATAATCGTCTTGTTACTGACAAAAAAGTGGGAACTATTCACGGCAACAATCAAAGGCTTTGCGAAGAATAAAAAGCAAATGTTTGCGTTAATCATTGCTTCACTGCTCATCAGCGTGAATTGGTATATTTACATATGGGCAGTGAATAACAACCATATGATTGATGCGAGCCTTGGCTACTATATCAATCCGCTTGTCAGTATTTTATTAGGAATCATTATTCTAAAAGAAAAATCAACTGTATACCAATACATTTCTTTTGTATTGGCTGCAATCGGTGTATTAATTATCTCACTATCATATGGACAATTTCCATGGATTGCGATCGTTCTTGCGGTATCCTTCGGATTATATGGCTTAGCAAAAAAACTGATTAACGTCGATTCCGGGGTGGGGCTTACATTAGAGACGCTTGTAGTCGCACCGATTGGATTGATTTATATGGGCTGGCTGTTTGTTAATGAATCAAACGCGCTATTTCAATTGAGTACAGGGACCGACTTGCTGTTAATCGGAGCAGGTGCAGCGACAGCTTTACCACTCCTTTATTTTGCAAAAGGGGCCCAAAAGATTCCGTTATCTCTGCTAGGTTTCCTGCAGTATATTGCGCCTACTTTAACATTAATATTGGGAGTATTTGTCTATGACGAGCATTTTTCAAAGTTGCAGTTACTTTCCTTTATGTTCATCTGGTCGGCACTAACTCTTTACTCGCTTTCAAAAACAAAGCTTTTTACTGGAAGGGTCGTAAGAAATCAAGCCGAAAAACTGAATTAAACAACAACAGGCTGTCCCAAAGGGCAGCCTGTTACTTTACTTTATAGAAAAGTCCTCTTTACTTTTTCCCAGAAGGAGTTATCTTTTAGTTTTAGCGTTTTAATTCGCATGTCACTGAGTTTTACTTGGATTTTATCGACGTGGCGGATGCTTAATGCCTCATTATCCAAGCCCATGGTTGGATAATCGTTACCCTCTGAGCCAATTTTAAGTGTCAACGAACGTTTACCGCTTAAAATAAATGAAGCACCCAGCGTACGATATTTATTATTATTAATCGATGCGACCTCACTTACTTGCATACAAGGCAGCAACGGGTCAACCACGGCACCATTGACAGATTTGTTATAAGCGGTACTTCCAGTTGGCGTTGCAACAATTAAACCGTCTCCGCGAAATGTTTCAAAATGGAGATCATCAACATATACTTCCAAAACTAATGTAGTGATAATGGATGAGCGAATACTAAATTCATTTAGGCATGGGAAAGTTCCCTGGCCATCCACATTGACTTCTATTACAGGATAGCGCCTCACTGCTAATTGCTCATTCGTAACTGCCTCTGCCATATTGGAAAAATCAGACCATTTGAAGTCACAATACATGCTTAAACTATTTTTTGTCGTAATACCTGCATAGAGGCAATCTTCACGGAAACCTGTTTTTCTTACAGCCTGAAGGAAGGTGCCGTCATCCCCAATACTAGCTATGATATTAGCTTCTCGATGGTCTTTCACAATGGTTAAGCCGTATGGTTTGACATACTCTTCGAGCTGCTCTTTTCTATCCTGCGTATCAGAGTCTTGTTTGTAATAAAAATAGATACTTTTCCTATTTGGCATATTTATTTTCCTCCGATTGAAATTATTTTACAAAATTTCCCCATTAAAATTTTTAAGTTTGATAAAATAAACGTGGCACAATTAGTTTAGCATTTTCATGAAACTATATGAAAATGTGCACGATAAAGTTCATAGAATGGACAAAAGGAGTGAAACGCATGAATGGAAAACGATGGGCTGCACTCGGGATTGCGGCAGCATTATTCTTTGTTTCCGTAGTCATTAACTTTCTATCCGCTTTTGCTTTTAAGGGAGTGGAAACAGACTTAAGTGATTTTCTTGCAGCATCCGAGCTTCCGTTTACCGAAGAAATCGTTCAAGACGGCAATGATTTGAAAAAAATTGCCATTCTAGATGTGGAAGGTACGATTCAAGACACAGGAAGTGCAGAGTCATTATTAGAGAGCCCAACTTATAACCACCAAGCTTTCATGAAGAAATTAGAATACATACAGGATGATGATACCGTTAAAGGGATTATTTTAAGAGTTAATTCTCCTGGAGGTGGTGTAGTAGAAAGCGCAGAGATTTATGATAAGTTGAAAGAGATTCAGAAAGAAACGAAAAAGCCTGTGTATGTTTCGATGGGATCGATGGCGGCTTCAGGAGGTTATTACATATCCGCAGGCGCACAAAAGATCTTTGCCAGCGAGGAGACATTAACCGGTTCACTGGGAGTCATTATGCAGGGGATCAATTATGAGGGCTTAGCTGATAAGTACGGAGTAGACTTCGTCACCATAAAAAGCGGCGAGTTTAAAGATATTATGAGCCCGACACGGCAAATGACAGAAGAAGAAAGACAAATACTTCAAAAGATGATCGACAACTCCTATGAAGGATTTGTTGAGGTTATTTCTGAAGGCCGTAATATGACGAAAGAGCAGGTCAAAACAATTGCGGATGGTCGTATCTATGATGGCAGGCAGGCGTTGGAATTAAATTTAATTGATGGGTTCGGTTATTTAGAGGATGTCATTGAGCAAATGAAAAAGGACGAAAAGCTTGCGGGTGCGGAAGTAGTCCGTTACACAGACAGCCTTGGCATCGGTACTTTGTTAAGTATGAATGCTCAGAAATTATTTTCACAGAATAATGAAGTGGCAGGGCTAATGGAACTGCTTTCAAGACCAAATTCTCCACGTTTGATGTATTTGTATGCGGAATAGGGGGGAACGCTGATGGATAACCATGAAATGTATAGAAAAACTCCTTCCCAAGACGATGAGGTATATATGGAGAGTCAGCATGAACAGGATTTTTCTAAAGAACCTGCCGAAGTGGATTCTTTACAGCCACCACAAACAGAGCAGCGACAAGGTCGTTATGCCGGTTTCTGGATGCGTTTCTGGGCTTATCTTCTTGATTTAATTGTCATTGGCAGTATTGAACGGCTGTTAATAAACCCGTTATTCCGGGCCTTAGATATCCCGCTTTGGGAATTTAATTTGTTTGCACCTATTTCTATTGCCTCTGCCATTATCTTTTACTTATACTTCGTGCTAATGACAAAGTTCTTTAAACAAACACTGGGCAAAATGGTATTTGGACTAAAAGTAGTTGATCTAAAAGGCGATCCATTAACATGGGGAACGATTTTATTTCGAGAGTGGGTCGGCCGGTTTATATCGGCAACTATTGTAGTCGGATATATAGTGGTTGCTTTTCTTCCGAAAAAACAAGGACTTCATGATCTCTTCAGTGATACCACAGTCGTACATGTCGAAAGCTAGATACAAAAAATAAACCTGTCAACTTCCATGTTGGCAGGTTTATTTTTTGTATCTTTAGAGATAATAATAGGCTGAAAGGTTGTGAGCGTATTGAAATGGCTGCTTATTGTCCTTATCATTCTTTTTTTCTTTTTTCTACTTATTCTTTTTTCGAAACTAACCGTTCGACTAAATTATTTTCATCATAATAATGATGACCAGTTAAAGGTTGAATTCAGGATTTGGTTTGGCTTAATTAAGTACAAAATGGATATCCCTTTAATAAAAATCGATGATGATTCGCCAAGTGTTATCGCAAAAGGAAAGACACAAATGGGGGATAAACCTGAAGAAGACTCTAAAGTACAGGATGTACAAATTACTCCCGATGGTATTGTGGGAAAAATGAAAAATATAAAAGAAATTATTAAGCATGTTGTTGGTATGAATGTAATTGTTATAAAGTTTCTAAAAAAAGTTTCTATAAAACACTTTGAATGGCATTCCCTACTTGGTACAGGAGATGCTGCCAATACAGGAGTTATTACTGGGGCGGTCTGGGCAATAAAGGGTGGTATAGTCGGGATATTAAGTCAATTTTTTAAACTCAAGGAAATGCCAGTTTTATCAGTGACACCACACTTCCAATTTGCGGTTCTTCAAACACGGGTGACATGTATTTTTCAGTTTCGAATCGGGCATGCTATCCTAGCAGGATTAAAACTTATAAAATTCTGGAGAGGCGGACTTCCGAATTTAAAAATGGCCGCTTATTCCAAGGAAAAAACTAAATCCGTTTGAAAGAGGAGGAAACAGCCATGTCTGAACATCCAATTCAAGGTTTGATGACAACTGCTATGGAAAGCTTAAAAGAAATGATTGACGTTAATACCATTATTGGTGACCCTGTTGAAACTCCAGACGGGAGTGTCATCCTCACCGTTTCTAAGGTAGGTTTTGGATTTGCTGCTGGCGGCAGTGAATTTAAAATTGATGGTAACCAGTCGAAGGGTGATGGACAAGGTCAAGGTCAAGGCCAAAGCGGGGGTTCAAAGCATCCGTTTGGAGGAGGTAGTGGTGGAGGAGTTTCTATCACGCCGATTGCGTTTTTGATTGTAAATTCTAAAGGAGTAAAAATGCTGCATCTTGATGAAAGCACTCATTTATATGAGAAAATTTTAGAGCTTGCACCACAGGCCGTTGATAAAATTCAACAAATGCTCTCTAAGAAAAACGATCAGCAGCAACAGGGCTCGAAAAAACAAGACTCACAGCAATCATCTCAATCTGATCAAGAAAAAAAGCAGAACTTTGAAATTTAAGAAAAAAGTTAACTTCCTTAGGGAGGTTAACTTTTTTCTTTGAATGGTTCAAATAATTGCAAAAAAGATTCTGAAAAGATATAGTAACAATGTACATAATGGCAGTCTATGATTATTACAATCTTGGCTGCTTATACAAAAGGAGGATGTATCATGGCAAACGTAACATTTAAGGGGAATCCAGTTACATTATTAGGTAATGAAGTAAAGGTAGGAGACAAGGCGCCTAACTTCAGCGTACTTGCAAACGATCTTTCACCAGTAACGTTAGAAAGCACAAAAGGACAAGTTCGTTTAATTAGCGCTGTACCTTCTTTAGATACGGGAGTATGTGATGCAGAAACCCGCCGTTTTAATGAAGAAGCAAACAGCTTGGGCGATGTTAAAATCTTAACTATCAGCGTTGATTTACCATTTGCGCAAAAGCGCTGGTGTGGAGCAAACGGTATTGAAAATGTTCAAACATTATCAGACCACCGCGACCTTTCTTTTGGTGAAGCATACGGTGTTGTGATTCAAGAACTAAGACTATTAACTCGTGCCGTATTTGTTGTTGATTCATCTGACACGATTACTTATGTTGAGTATGTTAGTGAAGCAACAAACCACCCTAACTACGAAGCGGCATTAGAAGCGGCAAGAAACGCGAAGTAATTCAATTATTTAAAGGCCTCGTCCAATGGCGGGGTCTTTTTATTGTATAAATAATGTTAAATCGTTTAAGATGGTTAAGGAAATAGGATAGGAGGGACAAAATGAAAATTTCTCCAGTAGAGCAGCTTTTTACGATATTTAATGAAACAGCCCTTATTCTGCAGGAAGAGCTTTCTTGTACATACCTTGAAGCATTGGCGGAGACAGGAGAGAATATTTTTCACGGCAGCATTCTACAAGATGAGGTTAGTGAATTAAACGTAAAAAGATTGAAGAAACAATATGAAGAAATTCATTTAGATAAGTTTTCAAAAGAAGAAATCCGCAAAGCCTACCAGCTTGTCATTTTAAAAGGAATGAAGGAAAATGTTCAGCCTAACCACCAAATGACGCCTGATACAGTCGGATTATTAATTGGATATCTTGTCCAAAAATTTATGACAAAAACAGCTTTCCGTTTGCTGGATCCGGCCGTGGGAACTGGTAACTTACTAACCACTGTATTAAATCAGATTCCGAACCAGGTTGAATCTGTCGGGGTTGAAGTGGATGATGTATTAATTAAATTAGCTTATGTGAATGCAAATTTACAAGAGCATCCGATTCAATTTTTTAATCAAGACAGCCTTGAGCCATTATTTATTGATCCTGTTGATGCAGTAATTGCTGATTTGCCTATTGGTTTTTATCCCAATGATGTAAGAGCGGCTGATTATCAATTAAAGGCGGATGAAGGTCATTCCTATTCCCATCACCTTTTTATTGAGCAAAGTGTCCGGCACACCAACGATGGCGGCTATTTATTCTTCATTATTCCGAATGGACTGTTCGAAAGTGAACAAGCATCAAAGCTGCGGGAATTCTTCAAAGAAAAAGCCATCATTCAAGGACTATTGCAATTGCCTGTCAACATGTTTAAAAACAAAAACGCTGCAAAAAGTATTTTAGTTTTACAAAAGAAGGGGGAAGGGGTTCAGCCTCCAAAGCAAGCGTTACTTGTTGATTTACCTAATTTATCAAGTGCAGTTGAAATGGATAAAATTTTAAGGAACATCGAAAAATGGGTAAAACAAAACAAGCGATAAAACCGTGAGAAAAAGAGCGGTTTTATCGCTTTTTTATTATTATAAATAATCGAAACAATATGAATTAAATTATATTTTTATGTAACCGCTTCATACCAAAATACTCCTTGAATTGTAATTTATACAGTGATTAAATGAGGAATTGAGAGCAATATTCGATGTCGGTTTGAGCAAAATAACCTTGTATGAATAAGTACAGTTTGAACCGATGTTGTTATATAAAAGGAGCGGTTACGAAATGTCTAAAATTATTGCAATTAATGCCGGCAGTTCGTCTTTGAAGTTTCAATTGTTTGAAATGCCAAGCGAAGAAGTTATTACAAAAGGACTAATTGAAAGAATTGGTATAAAGGATTCTATTTTTACGATTACAGTGAATGGTGAAAAGAATACTGAAACCACCGATATTCCTGATCATGAAGTAGCGGTTAAAATGCTGTTAAATAAGTTGACTACTTTAGGTATTATTGAATCTCTAAATGAAATAGATGGTATCGGCCACCGCGTAGTACATGGTGGAGAGGAGTTTAATGATTCCGTACTGATTACCGATGAAGTCCTTGCCAAAATCGATGAATTATCTGAATTAGCACCGTTACATAACCCTGCAAATGTTACAGGGATCAATGCATTTAAAGCAGTGCTTCCGAATGTTCCTGCTGTTGCTGTATTTGATACAGCATTCCACCAGACTATGCCAGAGAGTTCATATTTATATAGCTTGCCATATGAATACTATGAAAAATATGGTATTCGTAAATATGGTTTCCATGGAACCTCTCACAAGTATGTTTCACAGCGTGCTGCAGAAATGTTAGGACGTCCTGTCGAGCAATTACGTTTAATTTCTTGTCACTTAGGTAATGGAGCAAGTATTGCTGCGATTGAAGGGGGTAAATCCATTGATACTTCAATGGGCTTTACACCACTTGCAGGGGTAACGATGGGGACTCGTTCAGGAAACATTGACCCTGCCTTGATTCCATTCATTATGGAAAAAACAAACCAAACGGCTGAAGAAGTACTTGACGTCTTAAACAAGAAGAGCGGTATGTTAGGGGTTTCTGGTTTTTCAAGTGACTTGAGAGATATCGAAATCGAAGCGAAAAACGGAAATGAACGGGCTCAGCTTGCATTAGACGTTTTTGCAAATCGTATCCATAAATATATTGGTTCTTATGCATCACGTATGTTTGGTGTAGACGCAATTATTTTTACAGCAGGTATCGGTGAAAACAGTGATGTCATCAGAGAAAATGTATTAAAAGGTCTAGAATTTATGGGTGTTTATTGGGACCCTGCATTGAATAAAGTAAGAGGTGAGGAAGCTTTCGTTAACTACCCGCACTCACCAGTAAAAGTTATGATCATCCCGACAAACGAGGAAGTAATGATTGCTCGTGATGTTGTTCGCTTAGCAGGAAAATAAATAGTGAAAGGCAAACGTCCAGGAGATGTTTGCCTTTTTACTTTTTTTCTTTAATTTTTCTTATGATATACTGTAAGAAAATAAAGGAAATAGGGGGGATATTTATGCCATTAACGGACAGGGAAAAAGAAATTTTAGCTGAAATACGACAGTGGGAAACCCATTTATATCAATACGAATTAAATGACCTGCAACGTACATATGAAAAATATTTAGAACGATCTTTTTCGTTATTACCTGAAAACGTTCAGCATCAATTTTTTTCAGTTATAGATACCTGGTTGTTTCATCTTCACGGAATGATTCAAGGTTCACAGCTTCAGATGGATGCTAGAGATAGAATTATTTCTTCTGGGAAAGTGTTTAATAAAGACATTAGAAAAATTGAAGATTTAAGGCAATTGGAGATTGATCAGCTCCGTTATATTTCCATGCAGCAAATGGCGAAGCACCGCTTATATTCGTTTGCACAGGGCGGATTAGCTGGAACTGGCGGAGCACTATTATTAGGTACTGATATTCCAGCAATGGCTGTAATTAATTTACGGGTAGTTCAGCTAATCGCGATGACCTATGGTTTTGAAGTAAATACGCCCCATGAATTGATGACAAGTTTAAAGGTTTTTCATACTGCTACTATGCCGGCAAGATTACAAAATGAAGGCTGGACTGTATTGATGAATGAATTACAATCAGGTGCCGACAATTATTTTTATGAAGGTAATGAAGAAATTACCGATATAACATGGTTGGAACAGCCGATTCTCCAATTATTAAAAGCGATGGTCATTACGGTGTTCCGAAAGAAGGTTTTTCAGGGAATCCCTGTTGTCAGTATGGCAATAGGGGCAGGGGTTAATTATCAGTTAACAAGAAAGGTTACGGAGTTTGCCCACCATTATTATCAGCTGCGATATCTTAATGAAAAAGAGGAGTTACAAGCATGAGTACAAAAGAGCATAAAAAGGCAGCACCGAAGACCATTAAGTGTAAAGTCATTACTGTCAGTGATACACGAGATAAAGATACCGATAAAAGTGGAAAACTAATGATGGAATTATTAGAAGGTGCGGGTCATTCGATTGTGGACTATGTGATCGTTAAGGATGAGGCTGCTTCAATTCAGTCAGAAATTTTAAAAGCCTGTGATCGTGAAGATATTGATGTTATTTTGACAAATGGCGGGACGGGAATTGCCAAACGGGACGTAACAATTGAAACGGTTCAGGAAATACTTGATAAAGAGATTGTTGGGTTTGGAGAGATATTTAGAATGCTTAGCTACCAAGAGGATATCGGTTCAGCTGCGATTTTATCTCGTGCTATTGCTGGTGTTGTAAAAAATAAAGCGGTATTCTCCACACCTGGCTCTACCGGTGCAGTAAAACTAGCGATGAATAAGTTGATTCTTCCTGAAATTGGCCACGTTGTGAGAGAAATTAAAAAAGATCTTTAAATAAAAAAACTCCCTGGAAGCTAGTAGACAGGGAGTTTTGTACTATGCATGAATTTTTTCAGATATGGTTTGATTGGAGCGGTACCAGAGCCATAAATCATTGATAATCGATGCAAGTTCTGCTATTTCATTATTAAGTTCACAGGAACGGGTGAAGCTGCTTTCATCGTAGAGCTGGGCTTGTTTTTTATTAATTGTTTTTTCTAGTTCTGCTATGCGGTCTGGGATTGAACCGCGGATTTTTTCCCAATGAAATAGAATTTCATTTTGAGTTTCTTTGTTGTATTCATTCCATTCTGTTGTTAAGGCTGGGATAGGAATCCCAAGTCTTGGATCAGAAGTGAAGAATTCTTTCATAAGATGATCTCCTTTATTATTAGTCTGTTATACTTACCTGTTGATTTCCGCTCCAGGCACTTCGCTTTCCGCGGGCGGTTCGGGGAGCCTCCTCGGCGCTATGGCGCCTGCGGGGTCTCCCCTGCTCCGTACTCCCGCAGGAGTCTCGCGCCTTCCGCTACAATCAACATGATCTTTAAAATAGCTATTCCTCTTTCTTTGTACGGACGATGAGAACATCACATCGGGCATATCGGGAGATATGTTCTGAAACACTTCCGATTAGAAATCTTTCAACAGCATTCATTCCTGTTGCTCCGCAGATGATTAAATCAATATTGTGCCTTTTCGCCATTTCTTTTGGTATTTTCACTTTTGGAGAGCCATATTCTATTTCATATTGAACCTGGGAAACACCTGCTTCGAGCGCCTGCGTTTGATATTTTTCAAGCATATCAATGGCAAGTTTGTTTGCCCGGTCAGCAATATCTGGATCATATGAATCAATCAATAAGAACGATCGTGTGTCAATGACATGTGCTAACAATAACTTTGCGTTATTTCTTTTGGCAATTTCAATTCCCTTTTTCAAAGCCCACTCTGCCTCTGCCGATCCATCAATCGCAATTAAAATATGATCATATTTGTCACCCATGGTTATCCCTCCTTACTTCAATTATACAATAATTTCTAGGGATAAGTGTTTCAACTTTTCGAAAAATAAAGGGGTAACGATTACGGAAGGAGTGCTGCCAATGTCAACCCAGGATCCAAACAAAAGATATTCATTTGAATTTGATGAGCAGGGAACAAATGAAGTGAGTGAGCAGATTATGAATTCGTATAACAGTGGTGTTATTGATATGGAGGCTGGTAAGGGAAACAATGAAACTTATCAGTTTACCGAGGGTGTTCAAGGGACTGAGGGATAGATTTATCTAGGCTGTTCACGGTGTGGACAGCTTACTGTACATATGTCTAGAAAATTTATAGGGGTAAGGACATAAACCCAAGAACTCCTTTTTGTCATGCATATTCTTTAGTGTGAGACAAAAAATGAGGAGGAAGGATCTATGTACACAAATCAAAATGATATGAGGTTTGGGTTTGGTTTTGGACGCAGACCATTTGGATTTGGTCGCCGCCGATTTGGATTTGGATTTGGGTTCCCATTAGGATTTTTAGGGGGATTAGCACTAGGTGCCACTATCGCAAGACCATACCCATACTATTATCCGCCGTATCCTTATCCGTATCCGTATCCGTATTACCCTTATCCGTACTACCCATGGTATTGATGATAAAAAAGCAAAAGCTTTGCGGTTTCCCTGCAAAGCTTATTTATTTGTTATTTAAATACAGAGGTTACTTCGTTACGATGTAAGTACTTTTATTTTTATAGACAAAAATGTAAAATCTTTACTGTGAAATGTTCATATACTAAAATCAGCATAGTGTATTCAGCAACTGACTTTAAAAATTGGAGGTAAACTCATGCAGATTGGCGTTCCGAAAGAGATAAAAAATAATGAAAACCGTGTTGCAATGACACCGGCAGGGGTAGTGAACCTAGTTAATTTCGGACATGAGGTTTTTATTGAAAAAGGGGCAGGGCTTGGCTCCGGCTTTACTGATGAAGATTATACGTCTGCAGGTGCAAAACTAGTTGAAACGGCATCAGAAGCATGGTCTAAAGAAATGGTAATGAAAGTAAAGGAACCACTTCCAAGTGAATATCAATATTTCCGTGAGGGTTTAATCTTATTTACATATTTACACTTAGCAGCTGAACCGGAACTGACAAAAGCCCTTATTGAACATAAAGTTGTAGGGATTGCTTATGAAACCGTCCAGCTGCCTAACCGCTCATTACCGCTGTTGACACCAATGAGTGAAGTAGCAGGCCGTATGGCTGCTCAAGTAGGTGCTCAATTTCTTGAAAAGGTTCATGGCGGAAAAGGGATTCTTTTATCAGGAGTTCCGGGGGTCCAGCGAGGAACCGTAACCATTATTGGCGGGGGAGTAGCAGGTACCAATGCGGCTAAAATGGCAATCGGACTTGGGGCTAAGGTAACCATTATTGATTTGAATCCAGACCGTCTTCGTCAACTCGATGACATATTTGGTTCTGATGTAACGACGTTAATGTCAAATCCTTATAATATTGCAGAAGCCCTTAAAGAATCTGACTTGGTAATTGGTGCCGTTCTTATTCCAGGTGCCAAAGCTCCTAAGCTAGTAACGGAAGATATGATTAAATCGATGAAACCCGGCAGTGTCGTAGTCGATATTGCCATTGACCAGGGTGGTATTTTCGAAACAACCGACCGGATTACGACCCATGATAATCCTACCTATATAAAGCATGGAGTGGTTCATTATGCGGTGGCCAATATGCCTGGTGCGGTTCCGAGGACCTCAACATTTGCGTTAACAAATGTTACCGTTCCATATGCAATTCAAATTGCCAATAAAGGCTATCGGAAAGCCTGTCTTGAAAATGAGGCGCTATTAAAAGGAATCAACACCTTGGGTGGGTTCGTAACTTATGAAGCGGTAGCAGAAGCCCATGGTCTCGTATACTCTGATACCAGATCCTTGCTCGGTCAATTATAAAAAAAGGAAGAGGGCAAATATTTTTTGTCCTCTTCCTTTTTTTAAGGAAAATAAATAAAACCAGTTTCGTTTAGAAACTGGTTAGAAAAGTTCATGATTAAGAAGCCGCATTTGCCGTACCTCATATAAGAAAGTTTTAAACCACCACTCCTCAAAGTGGGTGTTCGCAGAAACCCTCCTGCATGTCCTCCATGTCGTATAGACAGAGGCTTGTCATTATAGTTTCAATAATAAAACTCCCTATTACAGCTTAAAGGTTAAAACTTTATTATCACTACGAGCAACGCAGCCTGTATTAAGAATATACATCATGTTTCTATCTTTTTCAATGTAAATATAATCCAAATCTTATTTAATGATTTGAAGTTCCTTCGGAAACTTGGTTAAAACTTTTGCACCGTCAGCAGTGATATAAATGTCATCCTCGATTCGAACTCCCGCAACATTTGGTACATAAATACCCGGTTCAATTGTATAAACCATTCCTTCTTCAATCACCAATTGATTGGTTTCTGTCATGGATGGATACTCATGAACACTGATTCCAAGTCCATGGCCAAGTCTATGAGGGAAATATTCACCAAATCCAGCATCGGCAATAATTCGGCGTGCAGTTAAATCAACTTCTGCAGCGGTTTTTCCAGGTTTACTTACCTCAACCGCGGCTAATTGTGCTTTTAATACCGTATCGTATATTTCCTTTTGCTTATCATTGATCTCTCCGTAGGCCACCGTTCTGGTAATATCGGAGCAGTATCGGTCTACTACCACGCCTAAATCAAATAACACTAAATCGCCTTGTTGAATTTTGGTTTGACCGGGATTTCCGTGAGGTGATGCGGCATTTGCTCCCGTAAGCACCATGGTCGAGAAGGACATTTCGGTTACGCCTTTTTTCTTCAATGCATATTCAACAGCATTTAGAACATCCAGCTCGGTTTTTCCTTCCTTTATCTCGCTGCAGCCCACTTCGATTGCATAATCCGCAAGTGCACAGGCTTCCTCAATAATTTTTAATTCTTTTTCATCTTTAATCATTCGCAGCATACGCAATTTTTCTTCTGCAGAAACAAAAGAAGCATTTGGAAACAGTTGTAAGAGATGTTCATACCGTTCCACATTCATGTGCTCTTTTTCAATTCCGGCCTTTTTGACAGCATTAATTCTTTTGTTAATCGAGTTATGTATTAAATCCCAAGGATTGTCGATATCGCTGTAGCCGATAATTTCATGTGCCCAGCCAGACCGTTTTACATCATGAATCTCCATGCCAGGGCAGACGAGAAAAGGTTCTTTTTCCTGGAAAACAACAAGTGCAAGCAGGCGTTCATGAGGGTTACTAAAAAATTCGCTTAAATAAAATACATTTTCAGAAGAGGTAATAAAGCTAACTTCTATTTCATTTTCCTTCATCCAAGTTTGAAGTTTTTTTAACCGATGGTTCATACTTTCTCCTCCTAAAAATTAAGTCTAAAATGAGGGTATCAATATTATTTTCAAAAGTAAACTATCCGCTATTGCTTGTGCTAAAACAAATCATTTATGGACATAAATGTTGAAGGAATTCCAAACTTTTTATGGAAGTACATATATTAGTACATTTTTTCGAAGGAGATGGGAAGATGAAAATTTCTTATCATGGACATTCAGTTGTTAGAATCAACACAAATGGAAAAACCATATTAATTGATCCATTTATTACGGGTAATCCACAAACAGACTTAAAAGCTGAAGAGGTTAAAGCAGATGTGATTATTTTAACGCACGGCCACGATGACCATGTTGGTGATACGGTTGATTTAGCTAAAAGAAATGACGCCCTCGTCATTGCAACTCATGAGCTGGCTGCGTTTATAGGCAGACACGGAGTGAAAACACATTCCATGAATCTAGGAGGCTCGTATCAATTTGAATTTGGGAAGGTTAAGCTGACTCAAGCCTACCACAGTTCTGGTTATATTCCTGAAAATCAGGAGCCGATTTACCTTGGTATGCCAGCAGGAGTCCTTTTCATGAGTGAAGGGAAAACCATTTATCATGCTGGTGATACTGCACTATTTTCAGATATGAAACTAATCGGTGAAAGGCATCCAATCGATGTAGCCTTCCTGCCGATTGGTGATAATTTTACAATGGGCCCTGAAGATGCCGCATATGCTGCAAAGCTTTTGAAAGCAAAAAAGGTGATACCCATTCATTTTGATACATTCCCGCCAATCAAACAAAATACAAATGAATTCCTTAGTATGCTCGAGGAGCAAAACGGGATTGTTCTTAAGCCGGGTGAATCACTAGAATTATAATACTTTTTTTCCCCTTATCCGCATAAAGATAAAACAAGCAGTCTTTATGAAGGGGGAAAAATCTTGAAACAGAACAGATATTTGCTTTGCCTATTACTTTGTGGTTTTATGCTTTATTATGCCGTTCCCAAATTATCGGTATTTGCCGAAGGTCTCCAGGGCACTTTTGCCATCGTATGGCTAGCCTTTGCTCTTATGGTCATTGCCGGGAATTTAACGGGGCTGCTATATAGTCCTAAACGACAGGCTAAAAAGCAGCGCGCGGAGAGTATTCCGAAAAAATCTCGTTCCTTTTATTAATATTTATACAATATGTTGTGATTCTTAATTGAATCAAGGCTTTTGACACTTTATAATTGAATTTAAGTTATTCTAGAGATATCGTAACTCTGAATGGGAATTAAAATATAAAGGGTGAAGGTCTTGGCCACAAAGCATGAACAGATTCTGCAATATATTGATGAACTTCCGATTGGGGAAAAAATATCAGTGCGTCAAATCGCCAAGGCGTTGACAGTAAGTGAAGGAACTGCATATCGAGCAATCAAGGATGCAGAAAATAAAGGCTATGTCAGCACGATTGAACGGGTTGGAACCATCAGAATTGAACGGAAGAAAAAGGAGAATATTGAAAAGCTGACTTTCGCCGAAGTCGTCAACATTGTTGAAGGCCAGGTATTAGGCGGCAAAGCAGGTCTCCATAAAACATTAAACAAATTTGTTATCGGCGCGATGAAATTAGAGGCGATGATGCGTTATACGGGACCCGATAATTTATTAATTGTCGGGAACCGGACGCAGGCTCAGGAGCTGGCCTTGAAAGCAGGAGCTGCCGTTTTAATAACAGGTGGTTTTGACACGGAGGATGATATAAAAAAATTAGCCGATAAGCTTGAGATGCCCATCATTTCAACCAGCTATGATACCTTTACGGTAGCAACAATGATTAACCGTGCTATTTATGACCAGCTTATCAAGAAGGAAATCATCCTGGTTGAAGATATTTTAACACCGATATCTGAAACGTTTTATTTAAAAACCTCTGATAAGGTTGCAAAATGGCATGAATATAATCAAAAGACAACTCACAGCCGATATCCCGTTGTTGATCATAATATGAAAATTCAAGGAATCGTAACCTCTAAGGATATACTAGGTCAAGCTCCTGATATCTCGATTGAGCGGATTATGACGAAACAACCAATGACCGTTAGTGGAAAAACAAGTGTTGCTTCTACTGCCCATACGATGGTCTGGGAAGGAATTGAAGTGCTTCCTGTTGTTGATGAATCGAACCGCTTAGAGGGGATTATCAGCAGGCAGGACGTATTAAAAGCACTGCAAATGAATCAGCGCCAGCCACAGGTAGGTGAAACCCTTGACGACATTGTCACGAACCAAATGGAATTAATGCGGGGGAGTGCAAGGGGTGAGGAAGTTTATACTTGTGAAGTAACTCCGCAAATGACAAACCATCTTGGTACCATCTCTTATGGTGTTTTTACAACAATTGTTACGGATGCAGCCAATCGAATCTTACGGAGCTATAAAAAGGGTGACCTCGTTGTAGAGAACATGACGATTTATTTTCTAAAGCCAGTTCAGATGGAGAGCGTATTGGAAATTTATCCAAAGGTACTTGAAGTTGGGCGTAAGTTTGGCAAAGTAGACGTTGAAGTTTTCAATGACGGGATATTAGTTGGAAAAGCGATGATGATGTGCCAGTTAATCGACCGAAATTAACAGATTGGAATAAAAAAGCCGCTTTTGAACAAAGCGGCCTTCGTTGTTCCTAAACGTTATGATAGTTTTTCAGCTTCTGCTTCTTGAATTGCGAATGGCAAATAATGCTTATATTTCTTAATTCCGATCCAAGTAAATACACTTCCATAAACAATAAAAATAATGGCAACAATTAATGTAACCGTGGTTTGCGAGATGAAAAACAAATGGTTAACTCCAAATAAAGCGACGAATAAACCTAGTGCAATATTAGATTTAGCCGAGATCCATTTCTTCTCTGCCAAACGTTTGCTTCTAAAGTATTTTGTTTTATAAAATATATAGAAGGCAAAGGATAGCACAATAAAAAAAACAAAAATAGACATTTAGTATTCCTCCATCAATTCAATACATACAGAATAATTGTACATAGTATTTTATCAAACTTCCATGTTTGATTCAAAAAAAGATAGATAGGTGATTATATTGAAAGAGAAAATCTTAGAAACCATCGAACAGTATGAAACGATCATTGTCCACCGCCATGTCCGCCCTGATCCGGATGCCTATGGATCGCAATGCGGTTTAGTTGAAATTTTAAAAGCTTCCTATCCCAATAAAAGGATTTTTGCAGTAGGGAAGGAAGAAAAATCACTTCACTATATGCGCCGTTTAGACACCATTGAGGATCATGTATACCAAGGTGCATTGGTCATCATTTGTGATACAGCAAATATTGAGAGAATCGATGATGAGCGGTATAAATTAGGAGATAAATTAATCAAAATTGATCATCATCCGAATGAAGATCCGTATGGAGATTTATTGTGGGTAGATACATCTGCAAGTTCATGCAGCGAAATGATTTATGAGTTTTATTTATCTGGCCAAGATAGAGGTTTAAAAATAAACGATGAGGCGGCAAGGTTATTGTTTGCCGGAATTGTCGGAGATACCGGAAGATTCCTATTTCCGAGTACAACCGATAAAACATTTGCCTATGCAGGAGAATTGATTCACTTTAATTTTAACCGTACAGAACTTTTTGACAGTATGTATGAACTGGATCATAATATCATCAAATTAAATGGTTATATCTTACAAAATTTTGAACTTCTGAAAAATGGCGTGGCATCAGTTGTTTTAACAAAAGAATTGTTAGCAGAATTCGAAGCAAAAGCTCCAGAGGCTTCCTTACTTGTCGGCACTTTAGGAGATGTAAAAGGAATTAAGGCTTGGGCCTTCTTTATCGAAGAAGATGACCAAATCCGAGTACGCCTTCGCTCAAAGGGACCGGTTATTAATACCATCGCCCGTAAGTTTAAAGGCGGAGGCCATCCGCTCGCTTCCGGTGCATCCATTTATTCCTGGGACGAAGTAGACTTGGTGATGGAAGAATTGAGTAAAGCCTGTGAAAATTATTAATAGAATAGCAATAAAGCCGGCCTATAATGGGTCGGCTTTATTCATCAAAGCTGATTTCCAGTTGAATTGACAGGGTCGTATAAATGACCATTTCTTTTACTTGGAGTTTATAGCGTTTATCATTTAGTTTGATCGTTTTATTTTGAATGATTTTTTTAATTAATTCCTTGCTTTTAAAGACGGTATCGAGATCCTTTGCTGTCATCATGCTGATGTCATCTTTTACGGAGTCTTCAATCTCTAAAACACTTAATGAGTCGAGGTGGTACTTTTCAGAGTTTGTTATCTTTACATTGACCTTTTGAATTGTCAGTTGTTCAATTGTTCGTTTATTGATTTCTTTATATTCTTCCTGCCAAATTTTCTTTTCCTCATTCAAATCGATAATTTCCTCTTTTTGTTGATCAATGAGTGTTGTGTGCTTTTCCTGCCAAACTCCAAAAATATATAAAAATATACACCAGCTGATGGCCGCACCGATGGCAGCGCCGGCAAAAAAACGCTGCCAGGAGGGGTAACGGTAATAGGAAGGAATTCTCATGATATATACTCCTGAGTTAACCAATTAATGATTAGAGCGCCTGTTTGTGCGCCTCCTAAAGCAGAAAGAATTAAGAGAAGTTGCTTGAACAGATCCCTCGTTTCAGCATTAAAGATTCCCCTTTCAAAACTGTAAACAGCATCAAATGTACCGCCGATTGCCGCAACAATGGCCCAAATCCTTAAATCGGTTGACAAGCGGTAAACGGCAGTCAAGGGAGGTTGTCCCGTCAGGAAGGCAGCAATCCCCCCAATCAATGCACCGCCAAGAATAACACCTAATGCAATAAAATAACTCTCTATAAAAGTAGGAAAAAAACCAACTTCTTTCATCATTTCAACCGCCCATCCAAAAAGTCAAATATCTTACTATCATTTATATGGACAAACTAGTTTGATTATGAACTTACTTTTTTTGTCTAGCTTCAGCGACTAGGGGCTCGGGGTCATAAGCGTGTCTAGTTGCGGCTCCTTGGGACTCGAGTCGTAAGCCACCCCCTGAAGAAGGCAAAAAGCGCCTTCTTGCAGTGGTCGTCTTACGCCTTCGTCCCAGGACAGTCGCCTCCACATTTCGGGCAATCCGTCAAGAAGGTTAAAAAACAACCTTCTAGCCGGCTCGTCTTATGCCTGTCGCCCCTGTTCAAGTCGCTTCCGCTTTTCTAATAAAATAAGAACATATTTTCCTTTTTTCTTTTTTGGTTCTATAATAAACATAAGAGAATGAATTGAAAGGGGGGACGATCATGTCTTTTACTCACCTTCATGTCTATAGCGCATATAGTTTGTTATCAAGCACGGCCAGTGTTCCAGAATTGGTTGAAAACGCCAAGAAAAAAGGTTATACCAAGCTTGCATTAACGGACAGAAATGTAATGTACGGGGCTATTGAGTTTTATAAGCAATGCATGCAAAACAATATTAAACCTATTATTGGGCTAACAGTAGATGTAGAAAGCGAAAAGGAAACAGGTCATTCGTACCCGCTTGTCTTACTGGCTGAGAACAATAAGGGATTTAAAAATCTATTAAAAATATCCAGTGCAGTACAGACAAAAGCGAAAAATGGAATTCCTTTTAAGTGGCTGAAGCATTATGCCGAGGGTCTGATTGCGATTACACCTGGCTTAAAAGGCGAGATTGAACAGCAGATTCTAAATGATGAACAAGAGCAAGCCATTGAATTAATAAAAAAGTTTCAAACGATATTTGGTAAACAAAATATGTATCTAGCTGTACAAAATCATTCACTAGACCAAGAGGCTATACTTACAGAAAGGTTTCAGGACTTATCCCGTGAATACACTATTCCATTAGTAGCAACGAACTCCGTCTATTACTTGGAAAAAGAAGATACGTTTGCGCATGAATGTTTATTAGCAATTAAGAATGGCGATAAACTTCAGGATGAGCATCGGGAGCGCCTTGAGAACGACCAATATTATTTAAAAAATATCCAAGAGATGGTTCATGCTTTTTCCGATATTCCGGAAGCGTTGGAAAACAGCGTACATATTGCAGAGAGGTGTAATGTAAATATTGATTTGAATAAAACCTACCTGCCAGTATTTCCGACAGAGAACGGACAGCACCCGGATGAATACCTTGAAATGCTTTGTAAACGGGGGTTACAGGAGCGCTTTGCCTCACCGGGAGGAGAATATTTTGAGCGTTTGTCCTATGAATTATCTGTTATTAAACGGATGAAATTTAGTAATTACTTTTTAATTGTTTGGGATTTTATGAGATATGCCCGAGAAAATGGAATCCTGACCGGACCAGGGCGGGGGTCAGCGGCCGGTTCTCTTGTAGCTTATGTGCTGTATATAACAGACGTCGATCCTATCTCTCATGACTTATTATTTGAACGGTTTCTAAATCCAGAACGTATTAGCATGCCAGATATTGATATTGATTTTCCTGACCACCGCCGTGATGAAGTTATTGAATATGTGGCGAAGAAGTACGGTGAGTTACATGTGGCTCAAATCGTCACCTTTGGGACACTCGCTGCCAAGGCGGCTATCAGGGATGTAGGCCGAGCCTTCGGTCTCAATACAAAAGAGCTGGAGCAGTTGTCCAGACTGATACCCGCCCGTTTAGGTATAAGCTTAAGAGATGCTTATAAAGAATCACAGCCATTAAGAAGATTTATTGATGAAAGTCCGCTAAATCAACGACTGTACAAAACGGCATTAAAACTCGAAGGACTTCCCCGGCATACCTCCACACATGCTGCAGGTGTTGTGATAAGTGAAAAACAATTGGTGGAGTTAATCCCGATTCAACAGGGACATAACAATGTGTATTTAACCCAATATTCAATGGAACACCTCGAAGAGATTGGCCTATTAAAAATGGACTTCCTTGGGTTAAGAAATTTATCATTGATTGAGACGATTTTAGTTTCGATCACACGGAAGACCGGCAGGAAAATCGATATCCGAACCATCCCGTTAGATGATGAAAAAACCTATGAATTGCTGGCGCGTGGCGAGACAACGGGTATTTTTCAGCTTGAATCAGAGGGAATGCGAAAGGTTTTAATGCGATTAAAACCATCCAGATTTGAAGACATTGTTGCTGTGAATGCCCTATATCGTCCAGGTCCAATGGAGAATATCCCGCTTTACATCGATCGGAAGCATGGCCGTCAGCCCGTAGAATATCCGCATCCAGATTTAAAGCCAATCCTTGAAAACACATATGGAGTTTTAATTTATCAAGAACAAATAATGCAAATCGCCTCAAAAATGGCAGGTTTTTCTCTCGGAGAAGCGGACTTGCTAAGAAGAGCGGTAGGTAAAAAGCAGAAGGAAGTACTGGACCGGGAGCGTAATCACTTTGTACAGGGCGCTTTGAAAATGGGGTATGATCAATCCCTCGCCAATGATATTTATGATTTAATCGTACGCTTTGCAAACTATGGATTTAACCGAAGCCATGCTGTAGCCTACAGTTTGATTGCATACCAGCTGGCATACCTAAAAGCAAATTATCCACTTTTTTTTATGGCCGGGCTGCTGACGTCTGCTGTTGGAAATGAAACTAAAATAGCCCAGTATATAATGGAAGCAAAACAGAAGGATATTCTTGTTTTACCTCCTTCTATTAATAACAGTGGCTTTGCTTTTCAGGTTGAAAAAGAAGGGATCCGCTATAGCTTGGCAGCGATCAAAAGTGTTGGGGCCATAGCTTTAAGGGAAATCTTTCAGGCTAGAAAAGTGAAGAGGTTTGAGGATTTGTTTGACTTTTGCACAAGAGTATCCTCTAAAGCGGTTAATCGTAAAACTCTTGAAGGACTTATCCATTCTGGAAGTTTCGATGAATTTGGAGAGGACCGAGCTGTCCTTTTGGCCAGTTTAGACGTGGCACTTGAACATGCTCAATTATTTAAAGTGGACGATGACCAACAGTTTGCACTTTTTACAGAGGAAATGCAATTGAAACCGAAGTATGTTGAAGTTGATCCTATTAGGATGGAAGAAAAACTAGCTTTTGAAAAAGATGTACTTGGTTTTTATCTTTCGGACCATCCGGTTTCTGTTTATCAAGACAAACTAGTACAAGGTGGTGCACACCCGTTATTTGAATTAACGGCAGGAAACAAACGGGTAGCTGCAGGAGTTTATATCACCTCGATGAAAAAAATTCGTACTAAAAAAGGAGAATCAATGGCCTTTTTAAGTGTGACTGATGCAAGCGGAGAAATGGAAGCTGTTGCATTCCCGATAGTCTTTAAAAAGTATTCGCACCTGCTGGAACATGGGAAATTTGCTGTCTTGGAAGGTAGAATCGAAGAACGGGAAGGTAATTTGCAGTTTATTATCCAAGATGTCTTTGAAATAGAATTATATATAAACGAAAAAAAGAAACAACCTGTTCTTTATTTACGGATTATTAAAGAAAAGCAAGATGAACAGAACCTAAAACAGTTAAAAGAAATGCTAAAAAGAAATAATGGCAAAACCAATGTTATTTTACATTATGAAACAAGCCGAAAAACCATTCGCTTAGGTAACGAGTTTAACGTTCATCCAAGTCATACACTGTTGAAACAATTAAAAAGTTTTCTTGGTATCGACAACGTTGTTTTAAAAGAATAATTCTTTACAACTTTTAAAGATATGTTATATTGGTAGAGAGATGGGGTGGTCTGGTCTGACCACTGCAAATTCAACATAAAGAATAAAAGAATTGTGGCTTTTTTGTACTAATATAAGGGGTGAATATCTTGACTTTACGGGAAGAAGCATTACATATGCATCGTATTAACAAAGGAAAGCTGGAATCTAAATCAAAAGTGGCAGTAAGAAATGCGAAAGATTTAAGTTTGGCCTATTCTCCAGGTGTGGCTGAACCATGTAAAGATATTTATGAGAAACCTGAAACTGTCTATGAGTATACTATGAAGGGAAATATGGTAGCGGTTGTTACGGATGGTACTGCTGTGTTAGGATTAGGAAATATTGGTCCTGAAGCGGCACTTCCCGTTATGGAGGGAAAAGCAGTTTTATTCAAAAGCTTTGCTGGTGTTGATGCATTTCCAATCTGCCTGAACACTACAGATGTAGATAAAATAGTTGAAACCGTAAAGTTACTCGAACCAACATTTGGCGGGGTAAATCTAGAGGATATCGCTGCTCCAAACTGTTTTGTTATTGAAGAAAGACTCAAAAAAGAAACCAATATCCCTATTTTCCATGATGATCAGCATGGTACCGCAATTGTTACGGTTGCCGGCCTTGTAAATGCCTTGAAATTAATTGGCAAAAAGATGACGGAAATTAAAGTTGTTGCCAACGGAGCTGGAGCTGCAGGCATTGCGATTATTAAATTATTATACAGCTATGGTGTAAGAGATATCATTATGTGTGATACAAAAGGGGCGATTTATGAAGGGCGCCCTCAAGGTATGAACAATGTAAAAGCAGAAGTTGCAAAGTTCACCAACCGGGAAAACTTAACAGGAAGTCTTGAAGAAGTTATAAAAGGTGCAGATGTGTTTATTGGAGTATCCGTTGCAGGTGCGTTAACAAAGGAAATGGTTGCTTCGATGAACGAAGACGCTGTTATTTTTGCTATGGCGAATCCTGTTCCTGAAATTATGCCAGAGGATGCAAAAGAAGCGGGTGCAAAAGTAGTGGGAACAGGCAGATCTGATTTCCCAAATCAGGTGAATAATGTACTAGCTTTCCCTGGAATTTTCCGTGGAGCGCTTGACGTGCGCGCAACCCATATTAATGAAAAAATGAAGGTTGCTGCAGTAGAGGCCATTGCAAATTTAATTAGTTCAGAAGAATTAAACGAGGACTATGTTATTCCAGCACCGTTTGACCCTCGTGTTGCCCCAGAAGTGGCTGCAGCGGTTGCAAAAGCCGCAATGGAAACAGGAGTTGCCCGGATAAAAGTAGATCCAGAAGATGTAAAAGAAAAAACTATGAGGCTCGCTATTATCGGTAAAAGTGAGTGAGATATAAGTGACGACTACAAAAGTCTATTTAGAAATTGTTAAAAAGCTGAGAGAAATGATATCTGCAGATGGACTAAAATCTGGTGATAAAATTCCTTCAGAACGGGAATTATCGGAGCGCCTGAATGTCGGGCGCTCTTCCGTTCGTGAGGCATTAAGAGCACTTGAATTATTGGGATTAATTGAGACAAGGCGTGGAGAAGGTACATATATTAGGGACTTTCGCGGCAATCAGCTTGTGCAAATTTTGGGGACTTTTATTCTTCAGGATGAAAAAGCCAAAAGTGATGTTGTCGAAACAAAGAATTTAATTGAAATGGATTGTCTTCGTTTAGCGATCCATCGCATTAATAAGACTAATGTATTAGAATTAAAAAAGCTTGTTGATTCTAATCAATTAGACGATGACCATTTTTTTTATTCTATTATTGAAATGGCAGACAATCATCTATTCAAAAGAATTTGGATGATTCTAAAGGATTATTATTATTCCTTGAATATCCAAAAACCAGAATATAGCAAAGAAAACTTTTTATTATTGCTAGACGCCTTGAATGCGAGGAATGAGGAAAAGACACTATTGGCCTATCGACAGTTAAGAAATTTGTCTATTTCTACCGACAAATAC
The DNA here is from genome assembly GCF_946151075.1 of Neobacillus sp. Marseille-Q6967. Lineage (GTDB taxonomy): Bacteria > Bacillota > Bacilli > Bacillales > Cytobacillaceae > Neobacillus. Next base: position 124,705 of record NZ_CAMGZB010000002.1, read on the forward strand.
TAACAGATTTTGAGGGATTTATACTTTATCATTAAGAGACAAGCATCGCCCAATGGATATGGGCATTTTTAGTTAGTTGGTGGTCTGACCACCTTTTCGGACCGAAGAGGTTTGAAGTGCCTGTATTATAGGCAAAACTCAATATATAGTAAACGAAAAAATCTGTACCAAAACCTTGATTTTTTCATTGAGGGAGGTTTAGGCAATCTTGCTTAAAGAACTTTTTACAAAAAATAATCAAAAAAAGAAAAAATATGCGACCATTCCGACTGAGGCTGCAAAGAGTGATGTACCAGAAGGTATTATGACCAAATGTCCGGGTTGTAAAACAATCATGTATACAAAAGAACTGAATAAAAACTTGAAGGTTTGTTTACATTGCGGCTACCACTTTCCGATGAATGCGAAAGAGCGGATTGGCAGTTTTATCGATGAAGGCAGCTTCGAGGAGTTTAATGAAAACATGGTTTCGGAAAACCCGCTGAACTTCCCTGACTATTTAGATAAGCTTGAAAAGGATCGTCAAAAAACAAAGATAAATGAAGCGGTTGTTACTGGCAGCGGAACGGTTAATGGGAAAAGAATCGTCACAGCGATTATGGATTCTACTTTCCGAATGGGAAGTATGGGATCTGTTGTAGGGGAAAAGATTACCCGTGCGATTGAAAAGGCTGACGAGATGGCAGTTCCTTTTATCATCTTTACTGCATCAGGCGGAGCAAGGATGCAGGAGGGAGTTCTAAGCTTAATGCAAATGGCGAAAACGAGTGTTGCACTGAAGCGTTTTAGTGAAAATGGCGGATTAATCATTTCCATCATGACACATCCGACGACTGGCGGCGTATCGGCTAGTTTTGCCAGCTTAGGTGATTTTAACTTTGCAGAGCCGGGAGCCCTAATTGGTTTTGCCGGCCGGAGGGTCATTGAACAATCTATCCGCGAAGAATTACCGGAAGATTTCCAAACAGCTGAATTTCTTTTAAAACATGGTCAGCTTGATGCTATTATCTCTCGAACCGAATTAGTTGAAAAAATCACAAACATTCTTGAAATTCATCAACCAGGAGGTGAGCTGGAATGGTAGGGGAACTAGAATTTGAACGTCCGATAATTCAATTAAGAAATAAAATTGCAGAACTGAAGGAATTTACAAATACGACGGATGTTGACTTATCCTCAGAAATAGAGAAATTAGAAATGCGTCTGGAAAAGCTGGAGAAAGATATATATGAAAATATTAAGCCATGGGACCGAGTGCAGATTGCCCGTCACCCTAATCGTCCAACTACACTTGATTATATATCCTATTTATTTGATGGATTCTTTGAGTGCCATGGTGACAGAGCCTTTGGTGATGATGAAGCCATTGTTGGCGGTGTGGCAAAATTTAGAGGATTACCGGTAACAGTAATCGGTCATCAAAGGGGAAAAGATACAAAAGAAAATATCCGGCGAAATTTTGGTATGCCTCATCCTGAAGGGTATAGGAAAGCTCTTCGATTAATGAAGCAGGCGGATAAATTTAAACGGCCAATTATTTGCTTTATTGATACAAAAGGGGCTTACCCTGGCAAAGCAGCAGAGGAAAGAGGTCAAAGTGAGGCCATTGCCCGCAACTTGTTTGAAATGGCCGGTTTGAGAGTCCCTGTCATATGTATTGTGATTGGTGAAGGAGGAAGCGGCGGTGCACTCGCACTTGGTGTTGGGAACCGTATGTATATGCTTGAGAATTCAACCTACTCGGTTATTTCACCAGAAGGTGCTGCAGCTATTTTATGGAAAGACGCAGCCCATGCGAAAAAAGCCGCTGAATCAATGAAAATTACAGCTCCTGACCTTAAAGAACTGGGAATAATAGATGAAATTATTCCAGAAATCAAGGGTGGGGCACATAAAGATGTACAACAACAGGCAGAAGCCATTGATACGATTCTTAAAAAATCATTAAAGGAACTTATGAGTCTTACAGATGAGGAATTGGTATCGGATCGTTATAATCGATTCAGAACCATTGGTGAATACACTTTCATTAAGGACTATATAAGTGCACTATAAAAAAACGTGCCCATGCAGGCACGTTTTTTCATTTTCACAAAAAGTTCAATTAAATCCCAGATTATACAAATGATTGCGGTTGCAAATACAAGTGAAGCGCTTCCAGTTAACAAACTATTTCGTCTATTAAAATTACTGATATGATTGAGTTGTATATAGGGATTTCTTCGTGTTATTTTATAAATATTCCCGGATTTTATGTTAATAATAAATGAAGTAGCAACATGTGAAGACTGTATATAAAATTTAACTACCTGCTCCTAGGCTGTACATATGTTGATTTTAAGATTTCAATGAGGTGATAGATATGAAGAGAATCGGAGTATTGACAAGTGGTGGTGATTCACCAGGAATGAATCCCGCCATTCGTGCTGTTGTTCGGAAAGCGATATACCACAACGTAGAGGTTTATGGGATTTATGGAGGATATGCTGGATTAGTTGCGGGAAATATAAAAAAATTAGAGTTAGGTTCTGTAGGTGATATTATTCATCGCGGCGGAACGATGCTTCATACTGCCCGCTTACCAGAATTTAAAAACCCGGAAATTCGACAAAAAGGCATTGAACAGTTAAAGGCTCACGGTATTGAAGGTCTAGTGGTTATTGGGGGCGATGGTTCTTATCGAGGAGCAAAAGCTTTGACTGAACATGGCTTTCCATGTGTAGGTGTACCTGGAACCATTGATAATGATATCCCAGGTACTGAGTTAACAATTGGATTTGATACAGCCCTTAATACGGTTATTGATGCAGTTGATAAAATTCGTGATACGGCTACCTCTCATGAAAGAACATTTGTCATTGAAGTGATGGGGCGTGACGCAGGAGATATCGCTCTATGGGCTGGATTAGCTGGAGGAGCTGAAACCATTTTAGTCCCCGAAGAGGGCTATGATATGAATGATATCGCTGAACGTCTTCGTAAAGGGCAGGAACGCGGCAAAAAACATAGTATCATTATCGTAGCAGAAGGGGTCTGCAGTGGAACGGAGTTTGCAAGACAGCTTAAAGAAAATGCAGACTTAGATACAAGAGTATCTGTACTTGGCCACATACAGCGTGGCGGCTCACCAACTGCTGCCGACAGGGTACTTGCAAGCCGCCTAGGTGCTAGAGCAGTAGAATTGCTTATTGAAGGAAAAGGCGGCCGTGCTGTAGGGATAGAAAATAATCGCTTGGTCGATTACGACATCATCGAAGCATTGAGCAAAAAACATACATTAGACCTTGATCTATATAAACTATCAAAAGAATTATCGATTTAACGATTAGGCAAATTAGGGAGGATACAGAATGTTTCGAAAAACTAAAATCGTTTGTACGATTGGTCCCGCAAGTGAAAGTGTGGAAAAACTCACGCAATTAATAGAAGCGGGTATGAATGTAGCACGTCTTAACTTTTCTCACGGGGATTTCCAAGAACATGGTCAGAGAATTCAAAATATCCGTGAAGCTGCAAAACGTACGGGTAAAACAGTGGCGATTCTCCTTGATACAAAGGGGCCGGAAATTCGTACTCATAACATGCAGAATGGTGCGATTGAATTAACCTCTGGTAACCAAATCATTGTGTCAATGAACGAGGTGGAAGGAACACCTGAAAAATTTTCAATTACATACCCAGGTTTAATTGAAGATGTTCATGTTGGGTCAAAAATTTTACTTGATGACGGTTTAATCGGATTAGAAGTTCTTTCCATTGATAAGGCCGCAAATGAAATCACTACCCAAATTTTAAACAGCGGGACATTGAAAAATAAAAAAGGTGTAAACGTACCAGGGGTTTCCGTAAATCTGCCTGGTATTACTGAAAAAGATACTCAAGATATTATCTTTGGTATTGAACAAGGTATTGATTTTATTGCTGCTTCTTTTGTAAGACGCGCTAAAGATGTATTAGAAATTCGTCAGTTGTTAGAGGAAAAACAAGCGAATCATATCTGCATTATTCCTAAAATTGAGAATCAAGAAGGCGTTGATAATATTGATGAAATCCTTGAAATCTCAGATGGCTTAATGGTTGCCCGCGGTGACCTTGGCGTTGAAATCCCTGCTGAAGAAGTACCACTTGTACAAAAAATGCTGATTAAAAAATGTAATTTCTTTGGCAAGCCTGTTATTACCGCTACACAGATGCTTGATTCTATGCAGCGTAACCCTCGTCCTACCCGTGCAGAAGCTAGTGACGTTGCAAACGCTATTTTTGACGGTACAGATGCCATCATGCTTTCTGGTGAAACGGCTGCAGGGCTATACCCTGTTGAAGCTGTTCAAACCATGCATAATATTGCATCAAGGGCAGAGCAAGCATTAGATCATAAAGAGATTCTTTCCCAGCGCAGCAAAGACACTGAACATAATCTTACAGATGCGATTGGACAATCTGTTGCCCATACAGCGTTAAATCTTGATGTAAACGCGATTATTACACCGACAGAAAGCGGTCATACAGCAAGAATGATTTCAAAATACCGTCCTAAAGCACCAATTGTGGCTGTAACGTATCATGAACGGGTTTGCCGCCGCTTAGCTTTAACTTGGGGAGTATACTCGCAGCTTGGAAGAGTTTGTACTTCTACAGATGAAATGTTAGATACTGCTGTAGAAGAAAGTGTAAACAGCGGTATTGTAAAACATGGTGATTTAGTTGTTATTACAGCTGGTGTACCAGTAGGTGAAACAGGTACTACTAACTTGATGAAGATTCATGTAGTTGGTGATGTCATCGTAAAAGGTCAAGGTATTGGCCGTAAGTCTGCTTTTGGTAAAGTAGTGACTGCCCAAAATGCACAGGAGGCTTTTGATAAAGTTAAACCTGGTAACATTCTGGTGACAATTGGAACAGATCGTGATATGGTGCCGGCAATTGAAAAATGTGCTGCTCTTATTACAGAAGAAGGCGGATTAACAAGCCATGCAGCAGTTGTTGGTTTGAGCCTGGGTATTCCAGTTATCGTAGGTGTAGAAAATGCATTAGAATTATTCAGAGACGGACAGGAAGTTACAGTAGATTCTTCACGCGGAGTCGTTTATAACGGCCATGCCAGCGTTTTATAATTATTAAAAAAGAAGGGGTAATCCCTTCTTTTTTTTAGGCATTATAATATAATAAATACAAGCTGGTTTGAAGGAGATAGAACATGCGATACTTGGCTTTACTGATTATTGTTATCCCTGCCATTGATATTGGAGTCTTACTATTATCAGGTAAAACATTTGGCTTTTTTCCAACGATTGTTCTAATCATTCTAACAGGAGTGATCGGTGCCTATTTAGCGAAGAAAGAAGGGATTCAGACCTTTAGAAGAGCCCAGGAACAACTCGCCTATGGACAAATCCCTGGTGAATCTGTGTTGGATGGTATATGCATTATTATTGGCGGAACCCTTCTTTTAACACCTGGGTTTGTGACTGATTTACTCGGCTTTCTTTTGCTGTTCCCTCCATCAAGGAAACCGTTTAAACTTTTAATGAAGAACATTTTACGCAGGAAAATCGAAAAAGGAAATATCAAAATTATCAAATAAAAAACGTCAACCTTCAAAAGAGGTTGACGTTTATTATGATTCCTTCCCTTTGATGAAGGCCCAAACATCGTGAAAAACATTGGCACGATACATGGTACTGACAATCACAAGGGTGACTGGCCCAACAATTAAACCTAAGAAACCGATTAATTTAAAGCCGACAAAAAGTGCAATTAACGTTGCCAGCGGATCAAGACCAATATTCGAGGAAAGTACTTTTGGCTCCATAATTTGCCTTTGTACGAGGACTACGACATAAAGAATTCCTAATCCAAGAGCAAGTCCAATATTGCCGGTTATGATTTCATAAATAATCCATGGAACAAAGATTGCCCCTGTTCCGAGATATGGGATGATATCAACAATTCCTGCTATCAATGCAATCGTTATCGCATAGTCAATCCGAAGAATCAATAGGCCGATTAAGATGATGACCGTTGTGAATGAAACAAGTGTTAACTGGGCTTTTAAAAAACCGAACAATGCCTTTTTTAAATCCACAAAAACCGTTTGGCTGCTTTTTTTTGCTCGTTCAGGTAAAAGCTTACTTCCGAGGGCTGATAATCTTTCCCAATCTTTACTAATAAAGAAGGTTGCAAGGAAAGAAAATATTAAAACAGTCGCTGCATTTGGAAACCAAGAGATAATAACGGGAATGCTCCCGAAAAGATTTTGGATGAAGTTTCCTACAGTAGTACCGATCGAAGCTCCGACATTTTGGATATTACCAATAATCGTATCCTGCTGTCCGGCATCAAGTTTATTAAACACACTTGTCAGCTGGTTATATAGAGGAATGATTTGGGCGGTAATATAGTCCTCTATGTACTTGATTAAGGTATCTAAATGTTCAGGAACGACTTTGGCTAAGTAGTTAGCTCCTGATACAATCTCTGCGACTAAGAGCGTAACTAATCCTGCTATAAAGGCAATAATAATGATTAAAGCAATAAATACGGCTAAACCGCGTGGCATGCGTATTTTTTTCTCAAGGATGTTGACGAGCGGATTCATTAAAAAGGCAATAACCAATGCAATAAGAAATGGATATGTCACTTTTGATAAATAATAAAATGCAAAGACGGCTAAAATGACAATCCCAATGACTAGCAGAAATCGGATCGTTCGATTAATGTACGTTGCATTCAACCATAAGGCCTCCCTTTTCAGAGAATACTGATAATTTTAGTTTAACATTTTTTTCTAAAATCTGCATGATTTTGGCACGATAATTCATTTCGTGTATAGAAATATAAGTATATTGTGACTGAACACTTTTACCCGGCTTTTTCTTTACAGTGGTGAAGTTTTACTATATAAAAGAAAAGTTTTTGTAAAATATTAATGAAAAGGTGATGTTATTGTTTAGTGAGTCGATGTTATTTTTAATATTGTTATTGATAATCGGAATCGTGGCAAAAAATAATTCCCTATTAATTGCGATTGGTGTGCTATTTATTTTAAAAATAAGCGGATTAGATTCTAAATCTTTTACTCTGTTACAAAGCAAGGGAATTAATTGGGGAGTTACCGTTATCACCATTGCAGTCTTAGCTCCAATTGCCAGCGGGGAAATTGGATTTAAAGATTTATCAAGTGCTTTTAAATCACCCATTGCTTGGGTTGCCTTGATTTCCGGCATAATAGTTGCCCTTTTGGCAAAGGGCGGTGTATCATTATTAACAAGTGATCCCCAGGTTACAACCGCATTGGTACTCGGTACCATCTTAGCCGTATCCCTATTCAAGGGGGTAGCGGTAGGTCCTCTTATAGGTGCTGGAATTGCCTATTCTGCGCTTAAAATAATCAAATTTTTTAGTTAGATATTTTGTGAAATAATATTTTTTTCTACTTTTCGGCTCCTTTCCATTCACAAAAATCTGATAATTGTTTATAATAGGACTTGAAAGCGCATCCTTTCTTACATATTTCATATTAATATGCTAGATTACTTGTAAAATAACTTTTTGAAAGTTATTTATTTTCGTGAATGAACCCGAGCAAGCGCTCAATCTAGTAAATGTTGAAAGGGCCGCCTGAAATGTTAATTGACTTTTTAAGGGGATTAACATTGTTTTGATGCTATTCTTTTGAACATGGCTAAGATTCTTGCAGTTTTAGCTATAAGAATATTTATACAAATGGGTATGGGGAAATTAGAATGCGAAGGAGAGATTTTTTATGACAGTAACACGTGGTCTTGAAGGGGTAGTGGCAACAACTTCCTCTATCAGCTCCATTATTGATGACACGCTGACTTATGTTGGTTATAACATCGATGATTTAGCTGATAATGCAAGTTTTGAAGAGGTCATCTATTTATTATGGCACCGCAAACTGCCAACAGCATCTCAATTAGCAGAATTAAAAACGCAACTTGCAGAAAATGCGGCCCTTCCACAGGAAGTAATTGAACACTTTAAGATGTATCCGATTCAAAAAGTACATCCAATGGGAGCTCTTCGTTCAGCTGTATCCCTATTAGGTTTATACGATGATGAAGCTGATTTAATGGATGAGGAATCAAACTACCAGAAAGCGGTTCGTCTACAAGCAAAAATGCCTGCGATTGTTACAACTTTTGCACGGGTGAGAAAAGGGTTAGACCCGATCGCTCCACGCAAGGATTTAAGTTTTGCTGCTAACTTTCTTTACATGTTAACAGGCAATGAGCCGGACGAAATTGCTGTAGATGCTATGAATAAAGCACTTGTGCTTCATGCAGACCATGAATTAAATGCGTCTACGTTTACAGCACGCGTGTGCGTTGCAACATTATCCGATATATATTCAGGTGTTACTGCAGCAATCGGCGCGTTAAAAGGTCCTCTTCATGGCGGAGCTAATGAAGCGGTAATGAAAATGTTAAAAGAAATTGGTACACTTGAAAATGTTGAGCCTTATGTGCGCGGCAAACTTGAGAAAAAAGAAAAAATCATGGGCTTTGGACACCGTGTTTACCGCTTAGGAGATCCACGTGCAAAGCATTTAAGAGCGATGTCTAAAAAATTAACTGAATTAACTGGCGAGCCACATTGGTATGAAATGTCTGAAAAAATTGAAAGCATCGTGACTGGCGAGAAGAAATTACCGCCAAACGTTGATTTCTACTCTGCATCTATGTACCACAGCTTAGGAATTGACCATGATCTCTTTACACCTATCTTTGCTGTGAGCAGGGTTTCAGGCTGGCTGGCACACATTCTTGAACAGTATGAAAACAATCGTTTAATCCGCCCGCGTGCTGAGTATACAGGCCCAGGAATGCAATCTTATGTTCCAGTGGAACAAAGAGGTTAAAAATTTTACTTTTTTTCAAAAAATTGTTCTAATAGGAATGTAGGAAGAGGTTAGGGTATTAATCTCTAACCTCTGATTCAATCCTTTGATACATAACTAGGAGGGAGAACATCATATGCAAGGCGAAAAAATCACGGTTACAAATGGAGTATTAAACGTTCCGAATAATCCAATCATCCCATTTATTGAAGGAGACGGTATCGGACCTGATATTTGGGCTGCTTCCGAGAGAGTTTTGAATGCAGCAGTTGAAAAAGCCTATAAAGGCGAGCGTAAAATAGTATGGAAAGAAGTTTTAGCAGGGGAAAAGGCATTTAACCAGACAGGTGAATGGCTTCCACAGGAAACTCTTGATGTTATTAATGAATATTTAATTGCCATCAAAGGTCCATTAACAACTCCAGTTGGCGGCGGTATCCGCTCACTTAACGTTGCTTTACGCCAAGAGTTAGACTTATTCGTCTGCTTGCGCCCAGTAAGATGGTTTGAAGGGGTACCTTCACCAGTTAAGCGCCCGCAGGACACAGATATGGTCATCTTCCGTGAAAATACTGAAGATATCTATGCTGGTATCGAATATGAAAAAGGATCAGAGGCAGTTAAGAAGCTTGTTAACTTCTTACAAACTGAAATGGGCGTTAACAAAATCAGATTCCCAGAGACATCTGGAATTGGAATTAAGCCTGTTTCTGAAGAAGGAACCTCTCGTCTAGTACGTGCGGCAATCAATTATGCCATCAAAGAAGGCCGTAAATCATTAACCCTAGTGCACAAAGGTAACATTATGAAATTTACTGAGGGTGCATTTAAAAACTGGGGTTACGAGCTTGCCGAAAGAGAATTCGGCGATAAAGTATTTACTTGGGCTCAATATGACCGTATTAAAGCAGAGCAAGGTACAGAAGCAGCAAACAAAGCTCAAGCTGATGCTGAAGCAGCTGGCAAAATCATCGTAAAAGATGCGATTGCAGACATCTTCTTACAACAAATCTTAACACGTCCGCGTGAGTTTGATGTTGTTGCAACAATGAACTTAAATGGAGACTATATCTCTGATGCACTTGCTGCACAAGTTGGCGGAATCGGTATTGCTCCAGGAGCAAACATCAACTATGAAACTGGACATGCTATTTTCGAAGCAACTCACGGAACTGCACCTAAATACGCAGGTCTTGATAAAGTAAATCCTTCATCCGTTATTTTATCAGGGGTATTATTACTTGAGCACTTAGGCTGGAATGAAGCGGCGAAAATGGTTATTAAATCAGTGGAAAAAACAATTGCTTCTAAGGTAGTAACCTATGACTTCGCTCGTTTAATGGAAGGTGCTACAGAAGTAAAAACTTCCGAGTTTGCGGACGAATTAATTAAGAATATGGAATAATAAGGAAGTTCAATAGAATGAGGGCTGTTTTCGGACAGCCCTTCTCATTAATTTCTAAAAGGGGAGAACATAAAATGTCTTTAAAGCGTAAAAAGGTTTCTGTAATCGGCGGCGGTTTTACCGGAGCCACAACTGCATTTTTACTTGCTCAAAAAGAACTAGCGGATGTTGTTTTAGTTGATATCCCACAAATGGAAAACCCTACAAAAGGTAAAGCATTAGATATGCTTGAAGCAAGCCCGGTTCAAGGATTTGATGCAAACATTACCGGAACTTCCAATTATGAAGATACTCGCGACTCTGATATCGTAGTTATTACTGCTGGTATTGCTCGTAAACCAGGAATGAGCCGTGATGATTTAGTACAAACAAACCAAAAGGTTATGAAGAGTGTAACTCAAGAGATCGTAAAATACTCTCCTAATTGTACTATCCTTGTATTAACAAACCCTGTTGATGCAATGACGTATACTGTATTTAAAGAATCAGGTTTCCCTAAAGAGCGTGTAATCGGACAATCAGGTGTTCTTGATACTGCGCGTTTCCGTACATTCGTGGCTCAGGAACTTAACCTATCAGTTAAAGATGTAACTGGTTTTGTATTAGGCGGCCACGGAGATGACATGGTTCCACTTGTTCGTTATTCATATGCTGGCGGTATTCCTTTAGAAACATTAATAGCTAAAGATCGTTTAGAAGCGATTGTAGAGCGCACTAGAAAAGGCGGCGGTGAAATCGTTAACCTTCTTGGTAACGGCAGTGCTTATTACGCACCAGCAGCTTCTTTAGTTGAAATGTGCGAAGCAATCTTAAAGGATCAGCGTCGTATTCTTCCTTCCATCGCATACCTAGAAGGTGAATATGGCTATGAAGGAATCTACCTGGGTGTACCAACAATCCTAGGAGCTAATGGAATTGAAAAGGTAATCGAACTTGAATTAACTGCAGAAGAAAAAGCTGCATTAGATAAGTCTGTACAATCAGTACGCACTGTAATGCAAGTCTTAGTTTAAATCTTATAAAAAATTCGGTGGTCGATTCTCCCCCGAATTTTTTTCAAATCGGATGTGTAATCGCTTACAAAAATGAAGGGTGGGTTACAATGCTAGCTGGGAAATCAAGAAGATTAGGCAGGCAAATCAAGGAAATGACGGTGGGAGAAAAGTTAGCGTTTACAGAAAAAGTAGAGGATAAGGACATTCTTCTCTATTTAGGATTAACCGATGATGCCAACCCGCTCTTTATACAACATGATTATGCATCGCAAACACCTTATAAAAAACCAATCGTTCCAAGTATCATGTTAACGGGGATGATTACTTCAGCTGTTTCGAAATATCTTCCTGGTCCGGGCAGTAATATCCTAAGTCAGGAACTTGAGTTTCCTAAGCCTGTATACCACTATGGAACGGTCGAGCTATTATTAGAAGTGGTTGAAGTGAATGAAGAAGACCACTCAGTCGTGATTCATGTAGTCGCAACAAACGAATCAAAGGAAACCGTTATCACAGGAAAACTAAAAGTATGTCCTCCACATCAGCCAGAAGGGATACTTGGAAAAGTTTTAGACAATTTTTAATAAGGACTGGATTCAAAAACAGGGGTGTGATCACACCCCTGTTTTTTTGTATACAAAGTGGATTGTGGGTAATCTTTTGGATTCTATATTATAATATGAAAAGGAGTGAAAAAAAGATTTTCGGAGGTAAGGTATGAAGGAAAAAGTACTCGTTGTCGATGATGAACAGTCAATTGTTACCTTGTTAAAATATAATTTGGAGCAGGCTGGATATGAAGTATTCACAGCGGTAGATGGATTAGAGGGAAAGCAAATAGCAGAAACAATGAATCCTGACATTATTATTCTAGATCTGATGCTGCCAAAAATGGATGGAATTGAAGTTTGTAAACAGCTGAGACAGCAGAAAATTATGACGCCCATTTTAATGTTGACAGCGAAAGACGATGAGTTTGATAAGATACTAGGTTTGGAATTAGGGGCAGATGATTACATGATTAAGCCTTTTAGTCCTAGAGAAGTAATAGCAAGAATCAAAGCTATCTTACGAAGAATTCAAATCCAAATCAATACGAATGATGAAGGACAAGACAGCAGTCCGGTGATTGTTATAGGTGATCTTCATATTTTTCCTGAAAAATATGAAGCGTATTTTAAAAATGAGCAACTAGAACTGACATTAAAAGAATATGAACTGCTTCATTATCTAGCTCAAAATAAAAATCGTGTTTTAACCCGGGACCAACTATTAAGTGCAGTATGGAACTATGAATTTGCAGGCGATACTCGGATAGTAGATGTTCATATCTCACATCTCAGGGAGAAGATTGAGAATGATACAAGAAAACCAGTGTATATCAAAACGGTTAGAGGCCTTGGTTATAAACTAGAGGAGCCAAAAGCTGAATGAAAAAGCTCCGGATCAAGATCCTTATCGGTCTAATCACTTTACTTATTACCATCTTAGTAGGGTTAGGGATTTTACTTGGGCAGTTATTTAAAAGTTATTATCTAGATACATACAACGAACGTCTAAAAAAAGAAAGCAACCTTCTTAGTATCTACATTGAAAAGACAGGCGGCATTTATTCGCTTAACCAAAATGAAGTGATGGAAATAAGTGAGATGTTAAATGTTAGTCTCGCGGTGACCAATACAGATGGTACAATTCTCCACGATAGCGGAGAAATGAGTCAATCCACTTTAAACGGTCTCAAAGAGAATATCAATGATGTAATTAAGAAAAAAACGAGTACTGAGACGAAGTTGGTTGAAAAACGTGAATACGATTTACATTACTCATGGAAGCCGATTCTCAAGGGTGGGCAGCCGGAAGGGTATATTTTTATCATTACAAAAACAGGTGAGCTAAAAAAGGCTTATGGACAAATTTGGTGGATCCTATCCATCAGTTTGGGAATTGCCTTAATTGCTTTTATCTATCTTGGAATTCGAATCACGTCAAAATTCACCAAACCGATCGAGGAAGCCACGAATGTGGCGATGGAGCTGGCAAAAGGAAATTATTATGTCAGAGCGGAAGGTACTGAGCAAAATGAGACCAGTATGCTCAGTACCTCTATTAATGCTTTAGCTCAAAATCTGCAGGAAATGAGCAAGGCGCAGGAAATGCAGCAGGACCGCTTGACGGCCCTTATTGAAAACATGGGCGCAGGTCTACTGCTAATTGACAGCAGAGGATTTATCAATTTAGTGAATAAAGGATACCGGGAAATCTTTCATTTAAGTCCATTGCAATATCTTTATCAATTATATTATGAAGTAATTGAACAGGAGGAAATTTGCAGCCTAATCGCAGAGGTATTTCGAACAGAGCAGAAGGTCAGCAGGCAGCTCCTCATTCCATTGGGTATCGAAAGAAGGTACTTTGCTGTCTACGGAGTTCCGATAATTGGCAATAATAATGTTTGGAAAGGTGTTTTACTTGTTTTTCATGACATTACAGAGTTGAAAAAACTAGAGCAGATGAGGAAGGACTTTGTTGCAAATGTTTCCCATGAGCTAAAAACACCAGTAACCTCCATCAAGGGTTTTTCAGAGACACTGCTGGATGGAGCGATGAATAACAAAGAAACCTTAGAGGCATTTTTGTCGATTATTTATAAGGAAAGCGACAGGCTTCAAACTCTCATTCAAGATCTTCTTGATTTTTCAAAAATTGAGCAGCAGGAATTTAAGCTTAACATTCAGGATTTTGATCTGTATCGATTATTAGAAGACGTGATTACCCTGCTAAATAAAAAAGCGAAACTAAAGGATATTCGTTTACAACTTGAAGATAAAGGGAAAAACTTGTTTATTCAGGGAGATATAGATCGTTTAAAACAGGTGTTTATTAATTTAATTAGCAATGCTATCGTGTATACACCTCCTGAGGGACAAGTAAAGGTGTTTGTTACGGAAAATGGAAAAAAAGTCAGTATACATGTTAAGGACACCGGAGTAGGAATTGAAAAGGAAGAAATCCCACGTATATTTGAACGATTTTATCGAGTCGATCGTGCCAGAAGCCGAAATTCTGGCGGGACAGGCCTCGGTCTTGCGATTGTAAAACATCTAGTTGAAGCACATCATGGACATATTTCTGTAGTCAGCCAAGTTGGCGAAGGCAGTGAGTTTATCATTGAGCTTCGAAAATATTTGAGCTAACCTGGAAGGGGTAAATGAATGGGAAAAAAGAAATTAGTATTAATTGATGGAAATAGTATTGCATATCGTGCATTCTTTGCGCTGCCCCTGTTAAATAACGATAAAGGAATTCACACCAATGCGGTATACGGTTTTACGATGATGTTAATGAAGATTATCGAAGACGAAAAACCGACCCATATACTTGTAGCCTTTGATGCAGGGAAAACCACCTTTCGGCATAAAACGTTTGGTGAATATAAGGGCGGAAGGCAAAAAACGCCCCCGGAATTATCGGAGCAATTCCCATATATCCGCGAACTTTTAGATGCGTACGGGATTAAACAATATGAGCTGGAGAATTATGAGGCGGACGATATCATCGGTACCTTAACGCTTGAAGCTGAAAAGGATGGATATGAAATCAAAGTCATATCGGGGGATAAAGACTTAACCCAACTGTCTTCTGAAAAAACGACAGTAGGTATTACCCGGAAAGGGATTACCGACATTGAAGAATATACACCTGCACATGTGATGGAGAAGTATGGACTATCACCTGAGCAAATTATTGATATGAAAGGGTTAATGGGCGATCCATCCGATAATATCCCAGGTGTCCCTGGTGTTGGCGAAAAAACAGCGATAAAGCTTCTAAAAGAGTTTTCAACTCTTGAGAATTTACTGGATTCCGTTGATCAAGTTAGCGGCAATAAATTAAAAGAAAAACTAGAAGAATTTAAAGATCAAGCCAGAATGAGTAAGCAGCTGGCAACGATTGAGCGTCAGGCTCCTGTAGAAATTGACGTAGACACGATTGCCTACGAAGGTTTTATTAAAGAAAAGATCTTGGCATTATTTAAAGAACTAGGGTTCAATTCGTTATTGGAAAAATTAGGGGAAGAGTTGAAGGAAGATGAACAGCTCGAAATGGAAGAGATTGAGTACCAAATACCTGATGAAATAACCGATAACCTATTTGCAGACGAAAATTATTTTTATGTTGAGATTTTGGATGATAATTATCATTATGCAGACATTATTGGATTCTCACTTGTCAATGAAACAGGGCATTATTATTTTCCAGCCGAGCTGGCGTTAAAATCGGATAGTTTTAAGAAATGGGCGGAAGATGACTCGAAAAAGAAAACCGTCTATGATGCCAAGCGGTCAGAAGTTTCGCTGCGGGGACATGACATCCATTTAAAAGGTGTCGATTTTGATACCTTTCTAGCTGCCTATATTATCAACCCAACCGAAACGATTGAAGATTTATCATCGATTGCTAAAAATTTTGGGGTTCATATCCAAAGTGATGAAGCTTTTTATGGTAAAGGCGCGAAACGGAAAATCCCTGAGGGAGCAGAGCTGGCGGAGCACCTTGTTCGAAAAAGTCTTGCTATGTCCGACTTAAAAGACAAGATGGAGGACGATTTACAGAAAAATGAACAGTACTCCCTGTTCAAGGAACTGGAAATGCCATTGTCGCTTATATTAGCGGATATGGAATCGTGCGGAATAAAAGTGGACCGGGAACGTCTGCAGCGGATGGGCGGGGAAATTCATGAACGCCTAATTGAAATCGAAGGCAAAATCTATGAGTTGGCTGGTGAAATGTTCAACATTAACTCACCGAAACAATTAGGTGTGATTCTTTTTGAAAAACTTAATCTCCCATCGTTAAAGAAAACCAAAACAGGATATTCCACTTCAGCAGATGTTCTAGAGAAGCTGGCAAATGATCATGAAATTATCGAACACATTCTCAATTACAGACAATTAGGCAAGCTTCAATCGACTTATATTGAGGGACTCCTTAAGGTGATTAATCCAAAAACAGATAAGGTTCATACAAGATTCCAGCAGGCATTAACTGCAACCGGAAGATTAAGTTCGATTGATCCCAACCTGCAAAATATTCCGATTCGGTTGGAGGAAGGAAGGAAAATCCGCCAGGCGTTTATTCCTTCAGAACCAGGATGGGTCATTTTTGCAGCCGATTATTCCCAAATCGAGTTGCGCGTGTTAGCCGATATCGCTGGGGATGAAAAACTAATACAGGCGTTTAAAGACGATCTCGACATCCATACGAAAACGGCCATGGATGTATTCCATGTCGATAAGGATGAAGTTACTTCCAATATGAGACGCCAGGCCAAAGCGGTTAACTTCGGCATTGTCTATGGAATCAGTGATTATGGTCTTTCACAAAGTTTAGGAATCACCCGAAAGGAAGCTGGTCATTTTATTGACCGCTATCTCGCCAGCTATCCAGGGGTTAAAGAATATATGGAAGATATCATCCATTCCGCTAAACAAAAAGGCTATGTATCTACCTTATTACATCGAAGAAGATACATCCCTGAAATTACAAGCCGCAATTTTAACATTAGAAGCTTTGCTGAACGAACTGCGATGAACACTCCAATTCAAGGCAGTGCGGCCGATATTATTAAAAAAGCAATGATTGATATGGCAGATGCCCTGAAGGATTACGGTTTAAAAACTCGCCTATTACTGCAGGTCCACGATGAATTGATTTTTGAAGCGCCGGAAGAAGAAATTGAAACACTGAAAAAATTAGTTCCATCAGTCATGGAAAATGCCCTCGAATTAAAAGTGCCATTAAAAGTAGACTACTCATATGGCCCAACATGGTTTGATGCGAAATAGAAAAGCAGAGGCGCCTTGATAGGGAGGCTTATCACCCCCAAAACCCTAGGCGCAGAAGCTATACAGCTAAGGGGGGACATTAATGCCGGAATTACCGGAAGTAGAAACGGTTAGGAAAACGTTAAAGAACCTTGTTTCTTATAAACAAATAGAAAGTGTCACGATTTATTGGCCCAAAATCATTAAAAATCCTTTAGAAGTAGAACAGTTCATTGACG
Organism: Neobacillus sp. Marseille-Q6967; assembly: GCF_946151075.1. Taxonomy (GTDB): domain Bacteria; phylum Bacillota; class Bacilli; order Bacillales; family Cytobacillaceae; genus Neobacillus. Next base: position 142,032 of record NZ_CAMGZB010000002.1, read on the forward strand.
CTTTAAAAGGCGAAACGATTGAAGACGTGGGGAGAAGAGGGAAATTCTTAATTATATACACACAAACCTACGCACTGGTTTCCCATCTGCGTATGGAAGGAAAATATGGACTTTACCCAAAGGAAGAGCCCTTCGATAAACATACACATGTTATTTTTCATTTTACCGATGGCAGCGAATTACGCTATCGCGATGTCCGGAAATTTGGCACCATGCACTTATATAAAAAGGGAGAGGAATTCAAACAGCCCCCCCTTATCGATTTAGGACCCGAACCGTTTTCGGAGGATTTTACAAAAGACTATTTGGCTGAAAAGCTTAGAAAAACCACCAGAAAGGTAAAGCCAGCTCTTTTGGATCAAAAACTGTTTGTCGGACTTGGTAACATTTATGTGGACGAGGCGCTTTTCCGTTCAGGAATTCATCCGGAGCGGCTAGCCAATTCCTTGACTGACTCTGAAATCACTCTTCTTCATCAGGAAATTGTTAAAACCTTAGATGAAGCCGTGAAAAAAGGCGGAAGTACGATTCGTTCATATGTCAATTCTCAAGGGGAAATCGGAATGTTTCAACTTGAGTTATATGCCTACGGGCGTACGGGAGAAGAATGCAAAAAGTGTGGAACCCCGCTTGAAAAAACCACAGTCGGCGGAAGAGGGACACATTATTGTCCTCGTTGCCAGAGGCTTTAAGCAAGTTGTAAAAACAATTTAATAACAATGGATGGGCCCCTTCCATATACTATCGTAGTGATTGACGGAAGGAGCCCTATACATCATGTTTCAATTGTTCTCCCTTCTCCTGCTGGCTTTTGCTCTCAGTCTTGACAGCTTTAGCGTAGGGTTTACGTATGGCTTAAGAAAAATGATTATGCCGGTTAAATCGATCCTCATCATCGCAACCTGTTCGGCAATGTCGTTACTGATGGCCGTGTCGATTGGACACGGGCTTGAAAAAATACTATCCCCAAAAATCACTTCAAGCCTCGGCGGCGTGATTTTGATTGGTCTCGGTGCCTGGGTTTTGTATCAATTTTTCCGGCCGGAAAAGGAAAAAGATAAAGCGTTACTCGAGCATGAAAAGATTATTGTCAATTTTGAAATCCGCTCGCTGGGATTGGCAATTAATATTTTAAAAAAGCCAATGTCAGCGGACTTTGACCGTTCTGGTACCATTACCGGGATAGAGGCTTTTATGCTGGGCTTTGCTTTATCCATTGATGCATTTGGGGCAGGGATTGGAGCGGCAATGCTTGGATTTCCCTCATTCTATTTAGCGATTTGTGTTGCGATTATGAGTTCCCTCTTTGTTCTGTTAGGGATCAAGTGCGGAATCCTTTTTCATAAATTTAACTGGGCTCAAAAGCTAAGTTTTTTACCAGGAATCCTATTAATTATCATTGGGATTTGGAAAATATGATGTTGTAGAAAGGAAAAGAGTATGTCACTAGTTATCGGATTAACAGGCGGAATAGCCAGTGGAAAAAGTACCGTTTCAAATATGTTAAAAGAAATGAACATCCCCGTTGTTGATGCAGACGTAGAAGCCCGCCTGGCGGTTGAAAAAGGAGAACCCGCTTATATAGGGATCATTTCCGAATTCGGGTCTGATATTTTATTAGAAAACGAGGAAATCGACCGTCAGAAACTAGGTTCCATCATTTTTCATGATGAGAAAAAAAGACAGCTCTTAAACTCAATTGTTCATCCAGAGGTGAGAAGAAGGATGAATAACTTGATTGAGACGGCAATAAAGGACGGAGCGAGGGTTGTGGTCCTTGATATACCATTACTGTTTGAAAGCAAACTCACCCATATGGTCGAAAAAACGATTCTTGTCTATGTCGATAGAGACGTCCAGCTAAAAAGACTCATGGATAGAAACAACCTCTCCATTGAAGAAGCAGAGGCACGGATCAACTCACAAATGCCCCTTTCCGAAAAAGTTGCACTAGCCGATGCGGTTATTAATAACAATGGTTCAATCGAAGAAACCAAGAAACAACTAAACGAAATCCTCCTTAGTTGGGGGATTAAATTATAAGAAGGGGGATTCCCTTCTTTTTTTGTTTTAAGAGGGTTGTTTTTATACAAAAAAACATGGTTCCCTAATTTGGTCATTATGAAGGGTTCATGAAGCCTGAAAAAGAAAGGGAGTACCGATTTCGATCGTCATGAAGGGTTCATGAAACCCGAAAAAGAAAGGCGTACCGATTTCGGTCATCATGAAGGGATCATGAAACCCGAAAAAGAAGGGGAGTACCGATTTCGGGTTTCATAAAGGGTTCATGAAACCCGAAAAAGAAAGGGAGTACCGATTTCGGTCATCATGAGGGGTTCATGAAACCTGAAAAAGAAAGGGAGTACCAATTTCGGTCATCATAAAGGGTTCATGAAGCCTGAAAAAGAAAGGCAGAATCAATTTCGGTCGTCATGAAGAGATCATGAAACCCGTAAAAGAAAGGGGGTACCGATTTCGGTCATCATGAAGGGTTCATGAAACCCGAAAAAGAAAGGGAGTACCGATTTCGGTCGTCATAAAGGATTATGAAGCATCAATCAGCAGAGCATTACCGTGTTCTTTTCATCATATGTTGTTTGCGACGACCGAAAAAAAGTCTTCATGAATAAACCATAAAGACCAAAAAGGCATTATTCATAAATATAATAGGAAAACTTACCATGACCATTAATTTTATAAGTCTTTAATAGAATTCTCCTAATCATCTTTTTAGATACAATGCCCCCACACCAATCATAAACAAGATTGGTTGTAATCTTTCTATCAGGAAACAATAGCCTAATTTCTTTTACACAACGTATGATAGCAATTTCAACTTCTTCTTCATACCCACAATTATTACAAGTTAATTTCGTTCTCCCGATAGAAAGTGAGAATGAGTCACAGGAACAACAAGTGATCCCCTTTTGAAATTCAACATATTCATATTTACGTATTCTGACATAAGGGTTTTCTTTCTGGTGCAGCGAAATTAAAAGATCAGCAAGTTTCATATGTCTGTCAGATAATTTGGACGGAATACTGTTTAATTTTTTCATAAAACTATTTACTTGGGTGGGCAGGATGATTTGGCGATTTTCGGGTGCTTGATATAGTGTAAACTCGTGGTTAATGAAAACAAGGTAAGCTTCGATGGGGAAATTGTATCCATATTTTTGGAGCAATTGGCGGAGGTGGAATTCACATCTCTTCAACTGTGCCAGGAGATCCTTCAGGGGTTTCCCGTTAATCGTGTAGAAACCATCGGATTTATAAATAAAATCTCCTTCGTAATTTTTTACATCAATAAGGTAAAGTGTTTTCTGATAAATCAACAAGGAATCAATTTGAAAAAATGAGTTATTGACTTCAAGTAGTAAATCATTTAACGTCAAATTTTCACTTTCAAGTTTTTCTGTCAGCTTGTCAAACATGACCTCCCCTTCAAATCCTTTTTCAAGGTAATAAAGATGCTTCTTTTCCTCTTCTGTTAATAACATTCTGTTGTTTAATATTCTTAAAATTACTATCTCATCTGACAGCGTGCGGGCTTTTTTGAGCATGCATGTCCCACTTCCTTTCTCACTCTCCATTTTATAAAAAATTCTAGCCCATTTTTATCAAAATACGTGTCCATTTTGTTAATTAAGTTATCTGAATTATAAAATATTAAAAAATCCGCATTTTAATATAGAACATATTAATTTAAATGTGTTATACTAATTACATAAATAGGATTAATGAGTATAACATTAATGTGGAAGGGGCCATACAATGAGAGCGAGAGTTGCAATTAATGGTTTTGGGAGAATTGGGAGGATGGTCTTTAGAAAGGCAATCCTAGAAAATAAGTTTGATATTGTTGCGATTAATGCGAGCTATCCAGCAGAAACTTTAGCTCACTTAATTAAATACGATACCGTTCACGGGCAATTTCAAGGGGATATTATTGCATTGGACGAAGAGTTAATCGTAAATGGCAAAAGAATTAAATTATTAAGCGATCGAAATCCAGAGCAGCTGCCATGGAAAGAATTAAATATTGATATAGTCATAGAGGCAACGGGGAAATTTAACTCCCGTGATAAAGCAGCATTACACTTAGCTGCAGGAGCAAAGAAAGTAATTTTAACCGCACCAGGTAAAAATGAAGATGTTACGATTGTCATGGGTGTCAATGAGGAAATGCTCGATATCAATCAACATGAAGTTATTTCTAATGCTTCTTGTACAACCAACTGCCTTGCACCGGTTGTGAAAGTGCTTCATGACAAGTTTGGAATTGAAAATGGTTTAATGACAACGATTCATTCTTACACAAATGACCAACGAAACATCGATAATCCACATAAAGATTTACGCAGAGCTCGTGCATGTGGACAATCTATCATCCCTACCTCAACGGGGGCTGCCAAAGCATTATCATTGGTTTTGCCACAGTTAAAAGGGAAAATTCATGGCATGGCACTGCGCGTACCTACGCCGAATGTTTCATTGGTTGATTTAGTGGTTGATTTAGAGCAAGATGTTACGATGGACGATGTAAATCAGGCGTTTGTAGAAGCAAAAAATGGCCCATTAAAGGGCATACTCGATTTTACAATGGAACCGCTTGTGTCAGTTGATTTTAATACAAATCCACACTCTGCCATTATCGACGGACTTTCTACGATGGTAATGGGAACGAGAAAGGTAAAAATACTAGCTTGGTATGACAATGAGTGGGGGTATTCATCCCGGGTAGTGGATCTTACCTTACATGTAGCACACCAAATGGCAAAGACGAGTCAGGTAAAAGTTAGTTAAAAAAAATGCTGTCGATGACAGCATTTTTTCATGGAAAAATTCCCCTTACTCTCATAAAATATGATAAAGTTTGCAAAATACAGAGGAAAACTGCCCTTTAAACCAAGTTATAGAAAAGATTTGAAAAATTTTATTTTGATAGGTTGCAAAAAAAATATAAACTTAGTATACTAGTCATCGTGAACTTCTTGAAATTAGGTAGCGATTAATTACTTAAAGGGTTAGGACCTCTCTGGACTAACTTTCCCCCGTGGTAATTACCTGTTACCGTCAATACCAGGATTTCAAGATCGAAACGAAAATGGTTAGAGGGGGAAAAATGAATATGGAAACAATGGGACGTCACGTTATCTCAGAATTATGGGGATGCGATTTTGAAAAACTGAATGATATGAACTTTATTGAACAAACTTTTGTCGAAGCAGCTCTAAAATCTGGTGCCGAAATCCGCGAAGTAGCATTTCATAAATTTGCTCCACAAGGTGTTAGCGGAGTGGTTATTATTTCTGAATCTCATTTAACGATTCATAGTTTTCCAGAGCATGGTTATGCCAGCATCGATGTATATACATGCGGGGATTTAAATCCAAATATTGCGGCTGACTATATTGCGGAAAGCTTAAATGCACAAACACGTGAGAACATTGAAATTCCACGTGGTATGGGTCCTGTTAACGTAAAACAGGCAAAAGTTCTTTAATTTAAATAAAAAATGTACAGCGAGAGGTGTAATGATTACACCTCTTTTTATATTCTTTAAATTAATGGTAAAATAAGAGGAAAAAGTCTTGTGGAGGATAAAATGGCTATTTTCGGAAATTTATTCAAGCGTTTTAGCAAACAAGTTGAGACTTCAGATGATCAAAAAGATGATGTGTTAAAAACTCATTATTATAAAGGAACTTTTAATCAGATTTTTCAGGCTGTAGAAGACATGCTTAGATCTGATGCTGATTGCCGCATTACGACTGTGTCGAAAGAACACGGGGAGATAGCGGTAGAAGTCAATAAACCGATTCCTTGTTTTTTAATTGTTACAGTTGTTTCAGTGAGGCCGATGGAAACAGCGGTCGATTTTACGATTTCTTCTGAAAACTTTTCATTAACTGGGCTGTATCCGATTTTAAGAAATAGGATTATTTCATTTTATGAACGTCTTAATCGATTACATACACTTATAAAAGTCGGAAAAAACTCATAATACTCTACTTGTGCTGGCGTTTTCTTTTTAATAAGATAGTAGTAAGAAACTAAGTTTTGTATGGACGAATTTGGAGTTGATTAATAATGAAGTGCCCTTCTTGTCAAAATTATGGTACCCGAGTACTTGATTCCCGGCCTGTTGATGAGGGGCGTGCTACCCGGAGAAGGCGGGAATGTGAAGAATGCGGATACCGCTTTACGACATTTGAAAAGATTGAAGAAATTCCATTGATTGTTGTAAAAAAGGAAGGTACCAGGGAAGAATTCAGCCGCGATAAAATATTACGGGGCTTAATTAAAGCTTGTGAAAAGCGGCCAGTGGCTTTAAAGGAATTAGAGGATATCACCCAAGGAGTAGAGAAAGAATTACGTAACCAAGGAATATCCGAAATTAAGAGCGAATTAATTGGTGAAATGGTGATGGACAGGCTGGCACATGTCGATGAAGTGGCTTATGTGAGATTTGCTTCCGTCTACCGGCAATTTAAGGATATTAATGTTTTTATCCAAGAATTAAAGGAATTAATCAACAAGGAGAAATCCTAAAGAGCTAAAGAACCTTTAGCTCTTTTTTACTAGAAAAGCGGAAGCCCCTAGGCGCTACAGCTAGACAGTTATCTAAGTTAATACGAAAGGTCTGAATTAATATGGCACAGCATTGGCAGGAATTGATTCCGATTGACCGTTATATTGTAACGACAAATGGATTGCTGCATGAGTACGACCGCAAAGTGCTGACGTATTTGTATCAGCCCTTAATTGGTGCCAATTGTTTAAGTTTATATATGACGCTTTGGACAGAGGTGGAAGACAACAGACTTTGGTCAGAAACCTCCTCCCATCATTTTTTAATGAATTTATTGGGGGCTAATTTAAGAGATATATACGATGCAAGATTAAAGCTCGAGGGGATCGGGCTGCTTAAAACCTATGTCAAAACAGAAGAAGAGGAACGGTCCTTCATCTACGAGCTTCATCCGCCATTAACACCTGAACAATTTTTCTTGGACGGGATGTTAAATATTTATTTATATCGTAAAATTGGTAAAAATCACTTTGCCAGGCTGAAGCGATTTTTCAGCGATTACCAAAAGCCCCAAGGGGAAGAGTATATGGATGTAACTAGGGCTTTTCAGGAAGTGTTTGCAACAGCAACTCCAACCAGTTTCCAATACATGCAGGATCATGCCAGTGAACTGGACACAGAAGAAGGCCAACAGTTTATTGGAAGGCAGGAACAGAATCCGATTCAAATTTCAACCGATACTTTTGATTTTGAATTGTTAATGGCTGGACTCAATGAACAATTGGTCCCACAAAAGGCTTTAACAAAGAAAGTGAAAGAGATTATCAGTAATCTTGCCTTTCTTTATACGATCGATCCCATCGAGATGAAAAAACTCATTATAGGTGCGATCAATGAGAGTAACGAAATTGATATTGAAGAATTGAGAAAAAGTGCCCGTGATTGGTATCAATTTGTCAATTATGACCAATTACCAAGCTTGATTAATCGAATCCAGCCGGCTGCTCACCAAGTTCAATTAACAGAACCGAAAACACAGGAAGAAAAATTAGTTCGTTATTTTGAGACCAATTCTCCTTTAACGGTTTTTAAAGAACTTTCGGGCGGGGTGGAGCCTTCAACCTCTGAATTGAAAATCCTCGAGGAACTCATGATTAAATATAAGCTTCTTCCGGGTGTTGTCAATGTGTTAATTGACGTGGTGATGAGAAAAGCGGATATGAAATTTACGAGAGCACTTGTCGAGTCTATTGCAGGACATTGGGCTCGAAAACAAGTTAAAACGGTTAGAGAAGCCATGCAAGTGGCGAAAAATGAAAATAGCTGGTCCAATGAGAAAAAGCCTGGAAAAACCTCGAAGCAAAAGCCAATCCGAACGGAAGTTTTGCCGGATTGGTTTGATGATAACGCAAAAGAAAAGGGTACTACAGACAATAAAGACAAAAATGATCCAGAGCTCGAAGCGAAAAAGCGGGCGATTGAAGAAAAATTAAAGGCCTTTAGAAAATAGGAGGTGAGGGAGTTGGAACGGATTAATCAAACATTAAAAAGACTCTCTTCAAGTGAAAACTTTCAAAAACGATATGAACAGCAACGGCAGCAAGTTCTGCAAAATCAGGATGTGGGGGAATTTTTAGCAAAACATAAAGATGTACTTGATCAAGCAACGGTTGAAAGAAGTATGAGTAAACTATACGAGTTTACCAATCAAAGCAAGGAGTGCAATCGTTGTGAGAGTCTTGAAGGGTGCATTAACTTTATGAAGGGCTATCATCCCGAGTTAGTGCTGAATCGCAACTCAATCGATGTTGTATATAAACGCTGTCCTCGAAAAGTGGTAGCGGATGAAAAGAAGAAACATCAAAACCTGATCAAAAGTCTTTATGTCCCTCGCGATATATTAGAAGCATCCTTTGAAAATTTTGAAGGTGACCTTGGAAGATTGGATGCAGGTGATAAGGCGGCAACATTTTTAATGAATTACGAGGCAGGCTTAAAGCCAAAAGGATTATATCTATACGGGAAGTTTGGGGTGGGGAAGTCATATTTATTAGGCGCCATTGCCAACGAACTTGCTAAGAAACAGATTTCCACGATGATTGTGTATGTTCCAGAACTTCTTCGTGAAATAAAAGGGTCCATTGGTGATTCAACCTTTAATGAAAAGATTGAAATGTTAAAAAAGGAACAAATTCTAATGCTCGATGATATCGGTGCAGAAGCGGTTTCAAGCTGGACAAGAGATGAAGTATTGGGACCAATATTACAGTTTCGAATGCTTGAAAAACTGCCAACTTTTTTCACCTCGAATTTTGATTATCAAGGGCTGGAACATCACTTAACCTACAGCCAGCGAGGTGAAGAAGAAAAAATGAAAGCGCGGAGAATTATGGAGAGAATCCGTAGTTTAAGTGAACCCGTACTAGTAGACGGGCCAAACCGACGGCATTAATTTAGAAGGATTACCGATTATTATTTCGGTAATCCTTTTATTTTGAATAAAATATTAGAAAAGCATTTCTGTCTTAACTTCTATTTTGGTCAAGTTCCCCATATAAATAGTAAAACAGATATTGGGTTAGAGGGGGGATTTGGTTGGCAGAAATCATCTTCCAAAGTAGAATGGACGCAAAAAGGTTTCATTCTCACTTGCTGAAGTGTTTACAAGATACACCAGAAATTCAAGATATTCTTCTTATTGAAGATCGACATATAGTGAAAATTTTGGATAATAAGTTGTCGGCAGTTTCGTTTGAAAAGGTAAAGGAAGTATTCTATGAGTTTATTATAAAAGTAAAGCGCGATGATTGGTTTCGGGCTATTTTAGAAGAACAGTTTTTTTATGAGGACCGAGATGAGCAGCAGCAGATACTGGAAATTATTTATTCTGTACTGGAAGGGCAGAGGGAGGACTTAGCTGTTCTTGTAAAGGAAAACAAGGAGGAGCCTAAAATTAGAGAGGCTGTGGAGGAAGTGTTCAGGGACCAAGTATCACTTTCGTTCGATTCATTTATAAAATTTCGTCTCCGTCCTTATATAAAGCTGCTGGAGGGTTATGTGGAGATCAGTATTGACGAATACAAAATGGAGCAGGAATATCAAATGTTTGTCCAAACGCTGCGGGATTTCTTAGCGAACCGTGAGCCGAAAATGGAAACGCTGCATTTGTTATTTGACGAAGAAATTACTTTTTATAATGAGCAGTTTGAAGAAATAAGAAGGGGAGAATTGACAAAGATGATTGACCGGAAGCTATTGTTTAATCATCCGGTTTATGTGGATTCTGCTTCAATTGCGCCTTTACTTTCAATCGCACCTACGTCTATTTTCCTTTATACCAATAATCCCGAGGAGCCATTGGTACGAACAATCAAAAATATCTTTGAGGAAAGAGTCTCGATCCAATCATACAAGGCACTTCGAAACAGGCCAGAATGGGGACAAGATACTGCAAAGGAAAATCGGGCTTAAAAATAGAAATTTGCATTTCAGGAGTATTGATTTTTCAAAATATAATCATTATAATAACGTACATAGTCAATATGCAGCAAAAAGTTATGATGAGGATATGAGTATTTTTTCACGGTTCCCAGAGAGGGAGGACAAGGCTGAAAGCCTCCCAGCACGGATTGAATACTTACCACCTTTAAACTTCAGCAGTGAACACATCATTTGTGATGATGTCAGTAAAGGCTGACGGCGAAAACCGTTACCCCATCCTAAAGTCATTTCTATTTTTTTTGAATTGAAAAATTGGGTGGAACCACGTGTACCAAACTCGTCCCTTTTCCTAGGGACGGGTTTTTTTATTTTTTACTGTGTTAAAAGACTTTGTTCATTTTTTGCCGCCATGTTGATTGGAGCGGAAGGTGTGAGACTCCTGCGGGAGTACGGGGTTGGGGAGACCCCGCAGGCGCTAAGCGCCGAGGAGGCTCCCCAGACCGCCCGCGGAAAGCGAAGCACCTGGAGCTCCAATCAACAGCCCAGGTTAACACAGCCATATTTTAAAAAAGCGGAATAGAAGCTATAAATTGTTCAATCCGCTCAAATTGAAAAGGAGGAGTTACCATGTCAGACGTTGTGAAAATTACGTTCCCAGATGGAGCAGTGAAGGAGTTTCCCCGCGGAACGACAACGGAAGATATCGCCGCATCTATCAGCCCGGGTCTAAAGAAAAAAGCGATTGCCGGGAAATGGAATAGCCAAATGTATGATCTTCGCCGTCCAATCGAAGAAGACGGTTCAATAGAAATTGTAGTACCCGATTCCAATGAGGCACTAGAAGTTTTACGTCACAGTACAGCTCACCTAATGGCTCAAGCAATTAAGAGACTCTATCCAAACGTAAATCTTGGAGTAGGTCCTGTTATTGAAGGCGGTTTTTACTATGATATCGATATCGAAGAGTCGCTAACACCTGAAGACCTTCCAAAAATCGAAAAAGAAATGGCGAAAATCGTGAATGAAAACCTTGAAATTGTCCGCAAGGAAGTAAGCCGTGCGGAGGCCGTTCAGCTTTTCAAAGAAATTAATGACCCTTATAAGCTAGAGTTAATTGAGGCGATTCCGGGTGATGAACAAGTAACAATCTATGAACAGGGGGAATTTTTTGACCTTTGCCGTGGTGTTCATGTTCCATCAACAGGGAAGCTAAAAGAATTTAAGCTATTAAGTATTGCCGGTGCCTATTGGCGCGGTGACAGCAAAAATAAAATGCTTCAGCGTATTTATGGAACAGCTTTCTTCAAGAAAGAGGACTTAGCTGAACATCTTCGTCTGCTAGAAGAAGCGAAAGAACGTGACCATCGTAAAATTGGGAAAGAATTAAGTCTTTTTACAAGCTCGCAATTAGTTGGACAAGGATTGCCGTTGTGGCTGCCGAAAGGCGCAACCATCCGCCGCGTTATTGAACGCTATATTGTTGATAAAGAGCAGCGGCTTGGTTACGACCACGTTTATACACCAGTAATGGGAAGCGTGGATCTTTATAAAACTTCTGGTCACTGGGATCACTATCAAGAAGATATGTTCCCGGTAATGGAAATGGACAATGAGCAGCTTGTTCTTCGTCCGATGAACTGCCCACATCACATGATGGTATACAAAAACAGCATTCACAGCTATCGCGAACTTCCAATTCGTATCGCGGAACTAGGTTTGATGCACCGTTATGAAATGTCGGGAGCATTATCAGGCTTGCAGCGTGTTCGCGGAATGACTTTAAATGATGCTCATATCTTTGTCCGTCCCGATCAAATTAAAGATGAATTCAAGCGTGTTGTTAACTTGATTTTAGCAGTTTATAAAGACTTTAATTTAAATGATTATACTTTCCGTCTTTCCTACCGTGATCCTCAAGATACAGAAAAGTATTTTGACGATGATGCAATGTGGGAAAAAGCACAGGGTATGTTAAAAGAAGCAATGGATGACCTTGGTCTTGATTATTACGAGGCAGAAGGAGAAGCTGCTTTCTACGGTCCAAAGCTTGACGTTCAAGTTAAAACAGCTTTAGGTAAAGATGAAACACTATCGACTGTTCAATTAGATTTCTTGCTGCCTGAACGTTTTGATTTAACTTATGTAGCTGAAGACGGCAAGCAGCACCGCCCTGTTGTTATTCACCGCGGAGTCGTTTCAACTATGGAACGTTTCGTAGCCTTCCTTGTGGAAGAATACAAAGGTGCTTTCCCTACATGGCTTGCTCCTGTTCAGGTTCAAGTAATTCCTGTCTCACCTGGAGTTCACTTTGATTATGCTAAGCAGGTTCAAGAGCAGCTGCAAAACGAAGGCTTCCGTGTTGAACTTGATGGCCGTGATGAAAAAATCGGTTATAAAATCCGTGAAGCACAAATGCAAAAAATTCCATATATGCTCGTTGTCGGTGATAAAGAAGTGGAAGACAATGCCGTTAACGTTCGCAAATACGGAGAGCAAAAGTCAGAAACCATGCCATTTGCAGCGTTCCTTGACGGGATACAAGCAGAAGTAAAACGCGGATAATTTTTAAAAAAGGAAACTCGCTCAAGCGGCGGGTTTTCTTTATTTTAAAAAAAGTATTGAATAATTTCTTGTTTCTTGTTAGAATAAATTTCGTTGTCATAAGAAATGTTTGTTTGACATAATGTCTGTGCTTATGTTATAGTTACTAAGGTAAAAATTGAATACTATATTTGGGAAAAGAAGAAGCACCCGCTTCTCACCTGATTGACGCGATAAGAGCAGTTGGCAGGTTTTACGTGAACTATTTTGTTTCTTTACTTATGTTTCGTAAAGTGTGGGTGTATACATCCGCACTTTTTTATTTGTAAAAAGCATTATTTTCAATACTTGCTGATGCAGCTGGTGTCATAAGTCAGGATTGAAAAGGGGAAGCCTTTCTGATCTTCTTGACCCGGACGTTGTATTCGTGATTAACCTTGGAGGTGGCTAATTATTAGCAAAGACATGTTGTTAAATGAGGGGATTCGCGCTCGTGAAGTTCGTCTGATTGACCAAAACGGCGAACAATTAGGTATTAAATCTAAAAACGAAGCGTTGGAGATTGCTGGTCGTGTAAATCTTGATTTAGTTCTTGTTGCACCAAACGCAAAGCCTCCGGTAGCCCGCATTATGGACTATGGCAAATTTAAATTCGAGCAGCAAAAGAAAGAAAAAGAAGCTCGTAAGAACCAAAAAATCATTACAACTAAAGAAGTTCGTCTAAGCCCAACTATCGATGAGCATGACTTTAATACAAAACTTCGTAATGCTATTAAGTTCTTGGAAAAAGGCGACAAGGTAAAAGCTTCAATCCGCTTTAAGGGCCGGGCGATTACCCATAAAGAAATCGGTCAGCGTGTGTTAGACCGTTTTGCTCAAGAGTGCAAGGAAGTTGCGTCCATTGAGTCTCATCCAAAAATGGATGGACGGAGCATGTTCCTAGTTCTTGCACCTAAAATTGATAAGTAATAAGGAGGACTATCCCAATGCCAAAAATGAAAACTCACCGCGGCGCTGCAAAGCGTTTCAAGAAAACTGGTTCTGGTAAACTGAAGCGTTCTCACGCTTATACTAGCCACTTATTTGCAAACAAATCTACTAAAGCTAAGCGTAAGCTTCGCAAAGGTGCTCTTGTATCTAAAGGCGATTTCAAGCGCATTCGTTTCTTATTAACTAACATTAAGTAATCTCGAGCAATCGATTGATTCATATAGGAGGGAAATTACATGCCACGTGTAAAAGGCGGTACTGTAACGCGTAAGCGTCGTAAAAAAGTTCTTAAATTAGCTAAAGGTTATTTCGGTTCAAAACATACATTATACAAAGTTGCTAACCAACAGGTTATGAAATCATTACAATATGCATTTCGTGACCGTCGCCAGAAGAAGCGCGACTTCCGCAAACTTTGGATCACTCGTATCAACGCAGCTGCACGCATCAACGGTCTTTCTTACAGCCGTTTAATGCATGGCTTAAAGCTTGCTGGTATCGAAGTAAACCGCAAAATGCTTGCTGAATTAGCAGTTAGCGATGCAGCAGCATTTGCTCAATTAGCTGACGTAGCTAAGCAACAATCCAATAAATAATTAGAAAAGCGGAAGCGCCTTGACCAGGGGCGACAGGCATAAGACGAGCCGGCGAGAAGGTTGTTCTTTAACCTTCTTGACGGATTGGCTTATGACCCGAGCCCCTAGGCGCTGTAGCTGGACATAATTAAAAAGCCATTCTCTGACGAGGATGGCTTTTTAATTAGGGGAGTTTGACTTGTGGAGTTATTAGGAATAGCTTATTTACTGATGAACATAATCGGGCTTGTAATGATGGGAATCGATAAAAGCCGGGCAAAAAAGCACCAGTACCGGATTAGTGAAAAGACGTTATGGATGGCGGCTGTTTTCGGCGGCGCGATTGGAACAACGCTTGGAATGCAATTTTTCCGTCATAAAACCAAGCATTTATCGTTTAAATACGGATTTCCGTTTCTTGCCCTAGTTCAGATTGCTCTTTTTTGCTGGTTCTTGGTCTAACAGACTTGGCCAATATATATGCTTAAATAACAAGCAGTTACATCAGGGGGCATGTTAAATGAATGAAGAGCTGTCTATACTGCTGGTCATGGTGGAAGCGGGCGGAGTTTTGGCTCCATTGGCATTTATATTATTTCATTTACTTCGTTCCTTTTTATTTATTCCTGTTTCCGTTGTCGTGATCGCCGGCGGAGTCCTGTTTGGTACGGCACTTGGAACTCTCTATTCCTTTATTGGCTTGATGGGAGTTAGTCTCTTTTTCTTTATTTTTATTGGGAGAATGCCGAAGACAAAGGAACGCCTCATAAAATTAAAAAATAAGTGGTTCGGAGAATATCGGAATCTTACCGTTGGACAGATTGCACTCTTAAGACTCATTCCGTTCGTACATTACCACCTATTAAACTTTAGTCTAATGCAGAGAAAACCAGGGTTTAAGGAGTACATGAAGGCGTCAGTGCTGACCAATTTGCCGATTGCAGTTTTCTACACGACATTTGGAGGGTATATCAGCCGGTTCACACCAAGCATTATTGTTGTGCTGCTCCTTGCATTAACCTGTTTTATTTATCTATTACGAGAAAAACAAAACATAATTAAATGGAAAGAGTTTTTCAAAGTTACACAATAAAAAGCCGCTATTTATGCGGCTTTTTCTGTTGGTTTAAAAACTCACCTATGGGACTCTGCCAGTTGATGCTGGCAGCAGGGTATTTCTCAAGGATTTTTTTTTCAATGTAATAAAAATCCTCCATGCTCATTCCTTTTAAAGCTGTTATATTCTCCAGCCTAAGTGAGATAGAAACTACTTCGGTTTTGTTTTGAACACTTCCTAAATATTTTTCCCCTGTAAATAGACATCCGTTATAAGTAAGGTGGAGATTCTTGATGACTTCATCGTAATCGAGCAGTAAGAACTTTTTATGTTTACGCGCTGATTCCAGCTTCCGTTGTGGTGTAAAAAAATATTTTACTAAACGATAAAACATGAAAAGCAGGAAAGATAATAACACTAAGCGCAGCAGCCATATCATGGAATTGCCTCCTAGTATTTTTAACTAATATACGGAAGTGGTCAAAAAAAGTTTCAAGCTTTGACCAGTTTGATATAATTCCTAAAGGGAGTGATGAAGATTTATGCAACTTGAAAAATTATTTACAATGCAGCGGGCATTGGACAAGCATATTGAAATGAAACATGAATTACAGAATGATGATTTATTCGACCGAAAGGTTCTTGCCCTGTTAGTAGAAATAGCAGAATTAGCAAATGAAACTCGTTGTTTTAAGTTTTGGAGTGTAAAGCCATCGTCGGATAAACAGGTGATTTTAGAGGAGTTTGTCGATGGGATTCACTTCATCTTATCGCTTGGAATTGAATGCGGCTTCCACCAACATGAACCCGCTATTAAGACCAGCCCATCAGGATTAAGTGTAACTGAACAATTTTTATTGATTAATGAAAAAGTCGGTTCTTTTCAAAAATCAAAAAGCCTTGCTGACTTTATCTCTGTTTTTGAAGCCTATTTGGAGCTAGGGAGTTTATTAGGAATTACATACGAAGAAATGGAAGAAGCATATTTTAAGAAAAATGAAGTAAATTATCAGAGACAGCAAAATAACTATTAGCTGAAAGTTTTCCTTATATTCTGTATAATGAAGTCCTACATACATAAAAGGGGGCTAAACCATGGCGAAATTAGATGAAACTTTAACAATGTTAAAGGATTTAACCGATGCCAAAGGGATTCCCGGCAACGAACGGGAAGTTCGCGAAGTAATGAAAAAGTACATAGCGCCATTTGCGGATGAAGTGACTACCGATGGTCTTGGCAGTTTAATTGCAAAGAAGGTAGGAAAAGAAGGCGGCCCGAAAATTATGGTTGCAGGCCACTTAGATGAAGTCGGTTTTATGATCACACAAATCGATGACAAAGGCTTCCTTCGTTTTCAAACTGTCGGCGGCTGGTGGTCACAGGTAATGCTTGCCCAGCGTGTTACGATTGTAACGAAAAAAGGCGATGTGATTGGGGTTATCGGATCAAAACCGCCTCACATTCTTTCACCGGAAGCGCGTAAAAAGCCGGTAGAAATAAAAGACATGTTCATCGATATCGGTGCAACAAGCCGTGAAGAAGCGAGGGAATGGGGCGTACGTCCAGGAGATATGGTCGTTCCTTATTTTGAATTTACGGTTATGAACAATGAAAAAATGCTGTTAGCAAAAGCGTGGGATAACCGAATTGGCTGTGCCATTGCCATTGATGTCTTGAAGCAATTAAAGGGTGTAGACCATCCGAATGAAGTTTACGGTGTTGGAACCATCCAAGAGGAAGTTGGACTTCGCGGAGCCCGTACCTCTTCTTCTAAAATTGAACCGGATATCGGCTTTGGGGTTGATGTAGGGATTTCCGGTGATACTCCGGGAATTTCTGAGAAAGAAGCCATGAGCAAAATGGGCAAAGGTCCGCAGATTATTTTATACGATGCATCCCTTGTCTCTCATAAAGGGTTACGTGACTTTGTTACCGACCTTGCGGATGAATTAAACATTCCATATCAGTTTGATGCTATTCCTGGCGGCGGTACGGATGCAGGCTCGATTCATATGACACATAATGGTGTACCAGCGTTGGCCATCACCATTGCTACCCGTTATATTCACTCACATGCAGCAATGCTTCATCGTGATGACTATGAAAATGCCGTTAAGCTCATTGTTGAAGTCATCAAGCGATTAGACCGTGAAACAGTTGATAAAATCACATTTGATTAAGAAATAAAGAATCCCCGGCGATGATTTGCCGGGGATTTTTAAAATAAAGAAAAACTGCCGAATTATATAATCCGGCAGCAGGTGAGCACACCTTATTTTAAACTACTTTCTAATGTTTGGAGCATTTCTTTTTTCTCATCTTCAGATGAGTTGTTCCAGATGACTTCAAACAGAACTCCCAGCCCAGGCAGCATTTTTTCTTCACCGCTTTGAATTGCGTCCACAATCGTATCTTCTAATTGATCTTGAGAATTTCCAGATACATTATGAATGACCGCTTTACGTAAATTAAGATTCATGTGAAATGCACTCCTTTTAGCATATTTCTTTTTTAGGTTTTCTATTTTTGATTTTATTATGTATTTTAATTGGGCTATAATGAGAAAAAACATGAAGGAGTAACATCTTGAAACATATTCAGTCAATTCAAAATCCACAGGTCAAGCAATGGAAAAAACTTTTAACCAAAAAGGAACGCGATAAATCGGGAACCTTTTTAGTCGAAGGCTTTCACTTAGTCGAGGAAGCTTTAAAAGAGAAGGAACAGGTTATTGATATTATTGTTTCGGAAAAAGTCGGACTTCCGCCGGGTTGGAATACAGGCTCTGCCAGTGTTACGCTTGTAACGGATGAAATCTCAAATGCTTTATCCGATACGGAAGCGCCGCAAGGGATTTATGCTGTTTGCCGTAAACAGGATAAGGAAGCACCGGATGCGAAAACATTCTTATTAATTGATGCGGTACAAGATCCAGGGAACTTAGGTACGATGATTCGTACAGCCGATGCGGCAGGAATTCATGCAGTCGTTGTTGGAAAAGGAACCGTAGATGAATACAATTCAAAAGTGCTGCGGTCTGCACAAGGAAGTCATTTTCACCTGCCGATCCTAAGAGGAGATTTAAATGAATGGGTGGAAAAGTTAAAAGAAAAAAATATTCCTGTTTACGGTACAGCACTTGAAGGAGCAGCTGCATATACTGATACTCCTACATCAGATTCCTTCGCTATAATCGTTGGAAACGAGGGGAATGGCGTTAATAAAGAGCTCCTTGCTAAAACTACTGGCAACCTTTATATTCCGATTTACGGAAAAAGCGAATCATTAAATGTAGCAGTTGCCACAGGCATCCTCTTATATTATTTTAAAAAATAGGCAATACTGGTTTGAATCAGAGAGAATTTTATTATATAATACTGAAATGAATTGAAAATACAAAAAACGATGACGGAGAAAAGTATCTTGTCTAAAGACCATTTAGGGAGAAAGTGCCGTGACTGCAAGCACTTTTATGGAACAGGCAGGAGAAGTTCACCTCCCGAGTTGGCACCGGGACCATTTCTTTTGGAATGTAAAGGTGCATCGGCAAAAGCCGTTATCTCAACGAAGCGAACGCTAGTGTTTTATACATAAGTGTTTACAAGGGTGGTACCGCGAACATAAACCTCGTCCCTTTCCAGGGATGGGGTTTTTTTGTGCGTGCCTGTCACCACCCGGAATTTGTCGAATAAATAAGGAGGAATGAAAATGCAAGAACGATTAAGGGAATTGCAGCAGGAAGCGATTGATAAAGTTGAGCAGTCTTCCAGTTTGAAGGAATTGAATGATATTCGTGTAGCTTATTTAGGAAAAAAAGGTCCTATTACGGAAGTACTTCGTGGTATGGGTAAGCTTTCAGCAGAAGAGCGCCCTGTAATGGGAGCACTAGCTAATGAGGTACGAGAAGCAATAGCAACTAAAATTGAAGCGAAACAAGCAGAGCTTGAAGAAGCGGCTGTTTTAGAAAAACTAGCATCTGAATCTATTGATGTTACATTACCAGGCCGTCCAGTTAAGGTCGGAAACCACCACCCATTAACCCGTATCATCGAAGAGATCGAAGACCTATTCATTGGAATGGGCTATCAGGTAGCTGAAGGTCCTGAAGTAGAGCAGGATTATTATAACTTTGAGGCGCTGAATTTACCAAAGGGCCATCCAGCCCGCGACATGCAAGACAGCTTCTACATTACAGAAGAAATCTTAATGCGCACGCATACATCACCTGTTCAAGCCCGGACAATGGAAAAGAATGAAGGCAAAGGCCCGATCAAAATCATCTGCCCTGGTAAAGTGTACCGACGTGATAATGATGACGCAACACACTCCCACCAATTCATGCAAATTGAAGGATTGGTCGTTGGCGAAAATATCCGCATGAGCGACCTTAAGGGTACGCTAGAAGTTTTTGCAAAGAAAATGTTTGGTGAAGACCGCGAAATCAGATTGCGCCCAAGCTTCTTCCCATTCACTGAACCTTCTGTTGAGATGGACATTTCTTGTAAAATTTGCGGCGGACATGGCTGTAACGTTTGTAAGCAAACAGGCTGGATTGAAATTCTTGGAGCCGGTATGGTACATCCAAACGTTCTTGAAATGGCTGGCTATGATTCTAAAAAGTATACAGGATTTGCATTTGGAATGGGTCCAGAGCGGATCGCTATGTTGAAATACGGTGTGGATGATATCCGTCATTTCTATACAAACGACGTACGATTCTTGAAGCAATTTTCTAAACACGAGTAGGGGGTAGACGAAATGTTCGTTTCATATAAATGGCTCCAGGATTATGTTGATTTATCCGGAGTATCGGCAAAAGAATTAGCTGAAAAAATTACGAAAAGCGGAATTGAAGTTGAAGGTGTTGAAGTCCTTAACGAAGGGATTAAAGGGATAGTTGTTGGCCACGTTGTCGAACGTGTTCAGCATCCAAATGCAGATAAATTAAGCAAATGTCAGGTAGATATCGGTCAGGGTGAACCAGTTCAGATTATCTGCGGTGCACCAAATGTGGCTCAAGGACAAAAAGTAGCGGTAGCTACGGTTGGAGCGGTGCTGCCAGGTAATTTTAAAATTAAAAAGGCGAAGCTTCGCGGAGAAGAATCTAACGGAATGATTTGTTCTCTTCAAGAGCTTGGCATCGAAGGTAAAATTGTCCCTAAGGATTATGCAGAAGGTATCTTTGTTTTTCCAGAGGACGCTGAAGTTGGAACTGATGCGTTGGCATTATTAAACCGGGATGATGAAATCCTTGAGCTTGGCTTAACACCGAACCGTTCCGACTGCCTAAGCATGCTTGGGGTTGCTTATGAAGTAGCGGCGATTCTTGGAAGAGACGTAAAGCTCCCTGACACCAATCTTCAATCAACTGGTGAAAAAGCAACTGATTATGTAACGGTTACAGTCGAAGCAAAGGAAGATAATCCTTTATATGCAGCGAAAATGATCAAAAATGTAAAAATCGGACCTGCACCATTATGGATGCAGACACGTCTGATGTCAGCTGGTATCCGTCCACATAACAATGTTGTCGATATTACAAACTACATTTTATTAGAATACGGCCAGCCATTACATGCCTTTGACTACGACCGTTTAGGTTCCAAGGAAATCCTTGTACGCCGTGCAAACGACGGTGAAAAATTCGTCACTCTTGATGATGTAGAACGTACATTAACTGCTGACCATCTTGTCATCACTAACGGTACAGAACCAGTCGCGTTAGCAGGTGTAATGGGTGGAGCAAATTCTGAAGTAACTTCAGATACCACAACGGTTTTATTAGAAGCAGCATACTTCAGTGGTGCTGTAGTTAGAAAAGCATCAAAAGACCATGGCTTAAGAAGCGAAGCGAGCGCTCGTTTTGAAAAGGGTGTTGACCCTAACCGCGTTCGTGCAGCAGGTGAGCGTGCCGCTTACTTGATGGCAAAATACGCTGGCGGCGAAGTATTAGAAGGTGCATCAGAAGTTGATACCCTAACGGTTGAGCCAGCAGTTGTTTCCATTAGTTTGGAAAAAATTAATCGCGTTATCGGTACAGAATTGACCGTTCAAGAGGTAAAAGAAATTTTTGCCCGTCTGCAATTTGCCGTAACCGTTGAAGATGATTTGATTACCGTAACTGCTCCAACACGCCGAGGCGATATTAAAATCGAAGAAGACTTGATTGAAGAAGTAGCCCGCCTATTCGGCTATGACAATATTCCAAAGACATTGCCAATCGGTTCATCTACTCCAGGTAAATTAACCGATTATCAGGAAAAACGCCGTATTGTCCGTCAATATTTAGAAGGTGTCGGTCTTTATCAAGCGGTAACTTACTCACTAACAAGTGAGGAAAAAGCAGCGCAATTCGCACTAGAAAAACGCGACTTCATCCGCCTGGCAATGCCAATGAGTGAAGACCGCAGTGTTCTTCGATTAAGCATCCTGCCACAGTTGTTGGAGGTCGTAAAATATAACAGTGCCCGTCAAAATGACAGCATCGGTGTTTATGAAACAGGTGCGGTTTTCTTAGCAAACGGAAATGAAATTTTACCAGAAGAGCAGGAGCATTTAGCGGCTGCGATTACCGGCCTATGGCACACACATTCATGGCAAGGTGAGAAGAAAGCAGTAGACTTCTATGTGTTAAAAGGAATCTTAGAAGGTTTATTTGCTAAGCTTGGCTTAACTGAAAATGTGTCGTTTGTTCAGGCGAAGGTGGATCAAATGCACCCAGGCCGTACAGCAGAAGTCCTATTAAATGGTAAGACTATTGGCTTTATCGGCCAGGTTCACCCAATAGTTCAAAAAGAGTTAGATTTAAAAGATACGTATGTATTTGAACTTTCATTGAAAGCAATCCTTGAAGTGGAAACAGCGCCGCTTCAATACGAAAGTATCCCGCGTTTCCCATCCATCACAAGAGACATCGCACTTGTAGTGAACAAAGAAACTGTATCAGGAACATTGAAGGATATCATTCTTTCCGCTGGCGGCCAGCTGCTGAAAGAAGTTCACGTATTTGATTTATATGAGGGTGAGCGGATGGAAGAAGGCAAAAAATCCATCGCATTCTCATTAAAGTACGTTGATCCAGAGCGTACATTAACAGATGAAGAAGTAACAAAAGTTCATAATCAAGTACTCGAAGCCTTGAAAGAACAAGCAGGAGCTGTTTTAAGAGGCTAAGTAATAAAATGACCTGTCGAAATTTCGACTAGGTCATTTTTTGTGATGTAAAGGTTATAGAACCAAACCACTGGTAAAATTCACTGAAAGTGGTCACTTGAACCGTTTATAGAACCAAAACTCTAGAGAAAATAATCCAAAATGGTCACATAAACCGTTTATAGAACCAAAACTCCTGAGAAAATAATCCAAAATGGTCACATAAACCGTTCATAGAACCAATACTCCAGAGAAATTAATTCAAAATGGTCACATGAACCGTTCATAGAACCAAAACTCCTGAAAAATTAAGCAAAAGTGGTCACATGAACGGTTCATAAGACCAAAACTCCTGTAAAATTTACTCATAAAGATCACATGAACGGTCCCCATAAAAATTCCCATAATCCAATAAATCAGCCCCGCTTTTTATTAACCAGTTTCACCGCTTTTTCTGTATTTGCAAAGTGCAATTTTACAAACTGCGGTAATACATCCCGGCCTTTTTTCAATATGAGCTTGGCCGCGGCTTCATCTACCTGTGCACCGGCTCCTTTCGGAATCCTAAAGCCTGCAGCCTCACTTAGTTTGTCAAAATACTGGACAAACGCATAACGTGCGAGAATTGAAGCTGCTGCAACGGCCAAATGCAGACCTTCCGCTTTCGTACTAAAATAAACGTTCTCACGAGCAACCGCTTTTTGATTTTTAACATGCTGAAAATAAGTACTTTCCTGAACAAATTGGTCAATCAGGATGGCATCTGGCTTCACTGGCGATATTTTTTCCAATACTTTTAAAATCGCTTGATTATGGAGGAGCGCCTTCATTTTCCCTTGAGACATCCCTGATGCTTGCAGCTGATTATATTTTTCGTTCTTCAACGTCATTAGACTAAACGGAACCACATCTTTAATAACCTTTGCGATAGCGATGATTTTTTCATCATTTAAGTCCTTTGAATCGCGGACGCCCAGTTCTTTTAATAACGGAATATCTTCCTTACGGACATACGCTGCAACTACTGTTATTGGACCAAAAAAGTCACCGGTTCCCACTTCATCGGAACCAATCACTGACAATTGGCTAAAACCTGCCGGCAGATTTCCATTCGAGCCCGCCTTGGTTTTAGCTGGAACAGCCTTTGGGGCAGCTTGTCCCCATCTACCTGCTTCCGCCTCACTTCCACTTCCCTGAAATAATACTTTGCCTGATTTATAAGCAGTAATCGTGCAGTTAGAGGTTTTGGCAGCAAAAACACTTCCCGGAGGAGTTTTGTCCTGTAGTTTTCCAGAATAATAATTCTTCATTTCTACAATTTCATTCATACTTCGATTTAAAACAACATTAGCCAACTTTGGCACACTCCTCTTTTAAAGTCAGGGAAAATAACCCAGTAGTTACTGTTTCGCTTTTCGACACATATACGTTCGTGTTATGATATAGAATAGGATTTCTTCGAGTCGAATGGGGGCAGTAAATTTTGTCAAACAATCAGAAAAATAGAACACCTGTTGATATTTATGGTCAGCAATATGTGATTCTAGGGACAGAAAGCCCAAGTCATATTCGGTACGTAGCATCATTGGTAGACGACAAAATGCGGGAAATCGGTCTCAGGAATCCATCACTCGACGTAAGTAAGCTTGCTGTTTTAACAGCTGTCAATGCCGTCAATGATTATATTAAAATAAAAGAACAATTAGAACGGCTTCAATCTGAACTAAAAAAGGAAAAGGACTGAAAAAGTCATGGTAGATTTAGCAATTTTACTTTTATTAATTATTGGATTTTTTATCGGCCTAAAACGCGGATTCATCCTGCAGGCTGTACATTTAACCGGTTTTATTATTGCATACATCGTCGCCACATTATATTATGACGATTTGGCGCCAAAATTAACACTATGGATTCCGTACCCTAATCTTGGGACCTCTTCACCGTTAAGCCTATTAACTCAAAATAGCAATGTCGAAGATGCATTTTACCGGGCGATTGCTTTTGTGATTATTTTCTTTGCGGTTAAAATCCTTTTACAAATTATCGGTTCAATGCTGGATTTTATTGCGCATTTGCCAATTCTAAAACAATTAAATGTATGGGCTGGCAGCATCCTTGGTTTCGTCGAAGTTTACTTAATCCTTTTTATTGTATTATATATTACAGCGTTAGTTCCAATGGAAGTTCTTCAAAAACCATTGGATGAATCCATTATGGCAAATCTAATAGTCAATCATACACCATTTTTAACGCAGCAAATCAAAAGTATCTGGCTTGAATATTCGACTGCTTTAACTTCTCTGTAGCAGAGAAGTTTTTCTTTTCAAATTGGACAAGTTAATTTTAAGGGTAGGTGTCAGGAATGCAAGTAGATAAAAAAGATGTAATCCGCTTATTGGAAACGATTGCGGTTTATCTAGAATTAAAAGGGGAAAATCCTTTTAAAGTATCGGCTTTTCGAAAGGCCGCATCGGCACTGGAATTCGATGATCGCAGCCTTTCAGAGATAGAGGACTTCACTGCTATTTCCGGAATTGGGAAAGGTACTGCAGCGGTTATCGATGAATACATAAAAGAAGGAACAAGCTCTGTCTTACAAGAACTTAAGGAAGAAGTGCCAAAAGGACTCATTCCGTTATTACAATTGCCTGGTCTTGGCGGGAAGAAAATCGCTAAGCTTTATAAAGAATTAGGTGTAAAAGATGTCACGAGTTTAGAAGAAGCGTGTAAGGCTGGTAAGGTTCAGGCACTTGCTGGATTCGGGAAAAAAACCGAAGAAAAGATCTTAGGTGCGATTGCCAATGTCGGCTCAAGACCGGAACGTTTGCCGCTTGCCTACATGCTGCCGATTGCAGAACAGATTGAAGATAGACTTTCTAAAATGGAAGGCATTGAAAAATTCTCAAGAGCCGGAAGTCTTCGCAGAATGAGAGAAACGATTAAAGATCTTGATTTTATTATAGGAACCGATCATCCTTCTCTTGTAAAACAACAGCTATTAGACTTGCCGAATATAAAAGAAGTGATTGGTGCCGGTGATACAAAGGTTTCAGTAACATTTGCCTTAGATTATGATGTTTCCGCTGATTTTCGGTTAGTAAAACCAGAGGAATTTATGACCACGCTGCACCATTTTACTGGCTCAAAGGATCATAATGTCCGAATGCGGCAGCTGGCAAAGGAACGCGGCGAAAAGATTAGTGAGTATGGAGTCGAAAATGTGGAAACAGGAGAAATCCGCACCTTTACATCCGAAGAAGAGTTTTATAAGTATTTTGACCTGCCGTTTATCCCTCCAGAAATAAGAGAAGATGGTAAGGAAGTTGAGGATTTTGCTGTTGACTTTGAATTAATTGAACTTGATGATATTAAAGGTGACCTTCATATGCACTCAACCTGGAGTGATGGCGCCCATTCCATCGAGGAAATGGTGGAAGAGTGCCGTGCGAGAGGTTATAAATATATGGCGATAACCGACCACTCACAATACTTAAAGGTTGCAAATGGACTCACGCGTGAACGTCTGTTACAGCAGCGGGAAGAAATAAAAAAATTAAATGAAAAATATGATGATATTCTAATTCTTTCAGGTGTAGAAATGGATATTTTGCCGGATGGAACACTTGATTATGAGGATGATGTATTGGCAGAAATGGATTTTGTCATTGCTAGTATCCATTCTGCTTTTACCCAGCCAAGAGAAAAGATTATGGAGCGGTTATCCACTGCCTTACAAAATCATCATGTGGATTTAATTGCCCATCCAACAGGCAGAAAAATCGGACGCAGGGAAGGTTATGATGTGGATATCGACCTGCTGATCCAGCTTGCCAAAGAAACGAACACCGCTTTAGAATTAAACGCCAATCCTAACCGGCTGGATTTGGCAGCTGAATATTTACGAAAAGCACAAGATGCTGGTGTGAAAATCATGATAAATACGGATGCACACCGGGTGGACACGTTAGCGCAAATGGCTATTGGTGTTTCAGCGGCTAAAAAAGGCTGGATTAAAAAGTCTTCGGTACTAAATGCACTTGATACCAATGATTTACTTGAGTTTTTGCATAATAGACATTAAGGGGGCTTGACTCCATGCAAGAGAGAACATTAAAAGTTTTGGAATTTACGAAGGTGCGGGAGCAGCTTTTAGAGCATGCAGCTTCATCACTTGGAGTGGATAAAATAAGAGGATTGGTACCTTCAACAGATTATGAGGAAGTTGTCAGATTACAGGCGGAAACCGATGAGGCCGCAACGGTCCTAAGGATAAAAGGAAATGTACCGTTATCGGGCATTCATGATATTCGGGCCCATATTAAACGTTCTGTTATCGGAGGAGTACTAAGTCCGATTGAGTTAGTTCAAGTTGCCAGCACCATTCATGCAAGCCGGCAGATGAAGCGATTCATTGAAGATGTGGCGGAGGAAAGAACAGAGATTCCTATTCTTTTAGAACATGTAGAGAGTATCATTCCATTAACAAACCTAGAACATACGATTAAACAGGCAATTGATGAGAGCGGTGAGGTGTTGGATGGCGCGAGTGACTTTCTCCGCTCTTTAAGACAACAGCTTCGTTCGAACGAAGCAAAGGTCCGCGAGAAACTGGAAAGTATGATTCGTTCATCTAATGCACAAAAAATGCTGTCTGATGCGATTGTGACCATTCGGAATGACCGGTTTGTTATTCCAGTAAAGCAGGAATACCGCGGTCACTATGGCGGGATTATCCACGACCAAAGCTCCTCCGGTCAAACATTGTTTATTGAACCGCAGGTCATCGTGCAATTAAACAACCAACTACAGGATATAAGAGTGAAGGAACAGGTAGAAATTGAAAGAATTTTAACAGCGTTGTCTGCTGCTGTCGCGGAACATGAAAGTGAACTCCATGTAATCGTCGATGTGTTGGCAAATTTAGATTTTATTTTTGCAAAAGCAAGGTACGGGCGAAAAATTAAGGCCTCGATGCCGATTATGAATAACGAAGGCAGAATTGCTTTGTATAAAGCGCGACACCCGCTCATCTCGATGGATGAAGTCGTTCCGAACGATATCCTATTAGGGAAAGATTATACAACCATTGTCATTACGGGACCAAACACCGGGGGTAAAACCGTTACCTTAAAAACTTTGGGTCTTTGTTCGCTAATGGCACAGGCAGGATTACAAGTTCCCGCTTACGACGGATCTGAATTGGCTGTTTTTGATGCTGTCTATGCGGATATTGGCGACGAACAGTCGATTGAACAGAGCTTAAGTACTTTTTCTTCCCATATGGTTAATATTGTAGACATTTTAGAAAAAGTGGATTTTAACAGCCTTGTTCTATTTGATGAGCTTGGGGCAGGTACTGACCCTCAAGAGGGAGCTGCACTGGCCATTTCGATTTTAGATGAGGTTCACAGAAGAGGAGCGCGGGTTATTGCCACAACCCACTATCCAGAGCTTAAGGCATATGGCTATAATCGCGAAGGAGTGTTAAATGCCAGCGTAGAGTTTGATGTAGAAACGTTAAGTCCAACCTATAAACTTTTATTAGGTGTGCCGGGAAGAAGTAACGCTTTTGAAATTTCCAAACGATTAGGTTTAAATGATCGGGTTATCCAAGCCGCCAGATCACATGTAAGTGAAGATACTAATCAAATCGATAAAATGATCGCTTCGTTAGAAGAAAGTAAGCGGCAGGCCGAAAACGAGCAAGAAGAAGCACGGGAATATTTAAAACAAGCTGAAAAGCTTCATAAAGATTTGCAAAACCAAATGATTGAATTTTATGAGCAAAAAGATTCGATGATGGAAAAAGCCGCTGAAAAAGCAGAGGAAATCCTTGACCAAGCGAAGAGTGAGGCGGAAAAAGTAATCCGTGATCTTCGCAAAATGCGAATGGAAAAGCATGCTGAAATTAAGGAACATGAATTGATCGATGCAAAGAGGCGACTTGAGGAAGCAACACCGGATGTTAAGAGATCTTCTAAACAGATTAATAAGAAAACGAAGAAACATGCCTTTATGCCTGGGGATGAGGTTAAAGTCTTAACGTTTGATCAAAAAGGCAGTCTGCTTGAAAAAGTTTCAGATAATGAATGGCAGGTTCAAATCGGTATCTTAAAGATGAAAGTAAAAGAAAAAGATATGGAATATATCAGTACCCCGAAACCTGTTGAGACAAAACCGATGGCAATTGTCAGAGGAAGAGATGCTGATGTTAAATTGGAGCTGGATTTACGCGGAGAAAGATATGAGGATGCACTCATGAGAGTGGAAAAATATATCGATGATGCGTTATTATCAAACTATGCACGTGTTTCAATTATTCACGGAAAGGGAACAGGGGCATTAAGACAGGGTGTCCAGGAGTACTTGCGCAATCACCGTTCCGTCAAGAAAATACGATTTGGTGAAGCGGGCGAGGGTGGCTCCGGAGTAACAATCGTAGAATTTAAATAATGTCGGGGAGAAAAGCGGATGGACATTTGGGAAAACAAATACATTGAAATTGCGGCTTACTATAGTGTAGTGATTCTATGTGTAGTTGTGTTTTTAGCGATATTCGAATTGGTTACGAAATATAAAAATTGGGATGAAATTAAAAAGGGAAATATTTCAGTTGCAATGGCAACCGGAGGGAAAATCTTCGGGATTGCTAATATTTTCAGATATTCGATTGAACAAAATGATTCCCTTATTACGATGATTAGTTCAGGTGTTTTCGGATATGTCCTCCTCCTCGTTGGATATTTTATCTTTGAATTTTTAACTCCAAAATTTAGAATCGATGAAGAAATACAGAATGATAATCGTGCTGTAGGATTGATCTCGCTGATTATTTCCGTAGGATTGTCCTATGTCATTGGAGCAGGAATCTCATAAGGGGAGAATACAAGTGGAAACATTAGCAAAAGTACTAATTGGCCTCTGCGGCTTATTCGTACTGATCGGGTTGGTATATTTACTATTTCTTACTTAGCATAAAAATCATCGCCTCAAAAAAGGCGATGTTTTTTTAATCCAGTTCCAGCGCCTAGCCCTTCGGGTCATAAGCCGAACCGCTGTGGTGGCTGAGGAACTGTCTCCTCGCGGTTCGTCTTATGCCTGTCGGGGCTGACCAAGGCGCCTCCACTTTTTATATTTCCCAATGCCATTTATTGTCTTAAACATAATTGTTTAAAGAGTCTGACTATACTATAATGAAGGGGAAGTACAGAAATTTATCATTTATATTAACAAGGAGGGATACCATGTATGATTCCAAACCATGGCTGCAGCATTACCCGGATGAAATTCCAGCAACCTTGGAATATTCGAACAGACCAGTCCAGCAATATTTGGTGAATGCAGCGCAGCAATTTCCCGAGAAAACCGCGATTCATTTTATGGGAAAGGAAATGAATTATAGAGAGCTTTACAATGAAACTTTAGCATTTTCCAGTTATCTTCAGCAGATTGGAATAACAAAGGGCGACTGTGTAGCCATCATGCTTCCGAACACGCCACAGGCAGTTATTAGCTATTTTGGTATAATAATGGCCGGCGGAATCGTTGTACAAACCAACCCGTTATATACAGAACGCGAGCTGGAATATCAAATGAAGGATTCCGGTGCAAAGGCGATCATCACACTCGACATCCTTTATCCCCGTGCTTCTAAGGTGATGCCGCAAACCAATTTACAGCATATTATTGTAACCGCTATCAAAGAATACCTGCCATTTCCAAAAAATCTTGTCTATCCATTCATCCAGAAAAAACAATACGGCATCGTCGTGAATGTAAAACATGAGGGCAATACTCATTTATTTAAGGAAATCATAAAAACAAAACCTAATAAACTAGTAGAATATGAATGTAATATTGAAGAAGATCTTGCGCTGCTCCAATATACCGGCGGAACAACCGGTTTACCTAAAGGGGTTATGTTAACACATAAAAATTTAGTTGCGAACTCTACGATGTGCCGGGCATGGCTTTATAAAAGTAAACCAGGCGAAGAAAGTGTCCTAGGCATTGTTCCGTTTTTCCATGTTTATGGGATGACTACCGTTCTTATTTTAACGGTGATGCAGGCTAATAAAATGATTATCATGCCAAAGTTTGATGCGTTAGATACATTAAAAACGATACAAAAACAGAGACCGACTCTTTTCCCTGGAGCACCAACTATTTATATCGGCTTATTAAATCATCCTGATCTTAAAAAATATGATTTATCATCGATTGATTCCTGTATAAGTGGCTCTGCCGCTCTTCCACATGAGGTACAAGAGGAATTTGAAACGATTACCGGAGGAAAGCTCGTTGAAGGATATGGATTAACCGAATCGTCCCCTGTTACCCATTCCAATTTCTTATGGGACCGGCCGCGAGTGAAGGGCAGTATTGGGGTTCCATGGCCGGATACAGAAGCAAGAATTGTTTCGACGGAAACTGGGGAACCGATGCCAGTTGGTGAGATTGGTGAAATCATTATTAAAGGTCCGCAGGTGATGAAGGGCTATTGGAACCGTCCTGAAGAAACAGCAGACACCCTCAAAGATGGCTGGCTATATACTGGTGACCTAGGGTATATGGATGAAAAAGGGTATTTCTATGTAGTAGATCGAAAGAAGGATATGATTATTGCCGGCGGGTATAATATATATCCAAGGGAAATTGAAGAAGTATTATATGAACATCCAGACGTTCTCGAAGTAGTTGCTGCAGGAATTCCTGACCCATACCGCGGAGAAACGGTAAAAGCTTATCTAGTCCTAAAAGAAGGTTCAAAGGTCACACCTGATGAGTTGAACCAGTTCGCAAGAAAATATTTGGCCGCTTACAAAGCTCCTAGGCTATATGAGTTTAGGGATGAACTGCCGAAAACAGCAGTAGGGAAAATTTTAAGAAGAACCCTAGTTGAGGAAGAAATGAGAAAAATAGAGAGCGAAAGTCAAAAACATGCCTAACTCAGGCCCTGCACTACCTTCTTTTTTTTGCAAATAAGAGCTTGTCAGTCTTAACATAAGAAAGTAAGATAAAATTGCACTGAATTTCTTGACAGAAATCGTGCTAAAAATTATTATTAAAATATGAATGATGATTCATTCATATTTTTCTTTTTTTCTTTAAGGAGCGGGAACAATGAAAAAAAACAAACCAAAATACATGCAAATAATAGACGCTGCCGTTATCGCAATTGCTGAAAATGGTTACCACCAGGCGCAAGTTTCGAAAATAGCCAAGCAGGCTGGGGTAGCGGATGGTACCATTTATCTTTATTTTAAAAACAAAGAAGATATCCTCATCTCACTCTTTGAAGAAAAAATGGGAAGTTTTGTTGAAAAAATTGATGAAATGATTGCAGGAAAAGAGTCGGCCGCGGAGAAGTTATTAATGATGATTGAAGCTCATTTCAAAAACCTTTCTGATGACCATCATATGGCGATCGTTACACAGCTTGAATTACGCCAATCCAATAAGGAACTGCGTATGAGAATTAATAAAGTTCTTAAAGGATATTTAAAGGTTATCGATAAAATCATCATAGAAGGAAAAGAAACGGGAGAGTTTGCAAGCGACCTCGATGTTCGTCTAGCCCGGCAAATGATTTTCGGGACAATGGATGAGACCGTGACCACCTGGGTTTTGAATGAGGAAAAATATGATTTAGTTGCACTTGCAAAACCGGTCCATCAGTTATTAATTAATGGCTGCGGACTCCGGAAATAAGAGTATTAGAGGAGGGGAGATAATTGGAATATCTAAAATGGTCTTATGAAGACAGTATTGCAACAATTACCTTTCAGCGTCCACCGGCAAATGCCTTATCTTCAGGTTTATTAAGGGAGCTTTCGGCCGTCCTTGATGAAATTGAGCCTAACCGTGAAATCAAAGTAATTGTTATCCACGGAGAAGGACGTTTCTTCTCAGCTGGGGCAGACATTAAAGAATTTACTACGGTTTCCACATCTGAAGGATTTACGAATCTTGGTAAGTATGGACAAGATCTTTTCGATCGCATGGAGAAGTTCCCTAAGCCGATTATCGCATCTATTCATGGAGCCGCACTTGGCGGCGGGTTAGAACTAGCAATGGCTTGCCACATCCGTCTAGTTAGTGAAACCGCCAAACTAGGGCTTCCAGAGCTGCAGCTTGGATTAATTCCTGGTTTTGCAGGCACTCAGCGTCTTCCGAAATATGTTGGCGTTGCAAGAGCGGCTGAAATGATGTTCACTTCAGAGCCAATAACTGGACGAGAAGCCGTTCAGTTTGGGTTAGCTAGCCATGCCTACCCTGAAGATGAAGTATTAAATCAGGCTTATATACTTGCCAAAAAAATTGCCAAGAAAAGCCCGGTTGCGATTAAGGCAGCCATTCAATTATTGAACTATGCCAAAACCGAAGAATTTTATGAAGGTACTAAAAAAGAAGCAGAATTGTTTGGGCAAGTATTCGTCTCTGCTGATGCAAAAGAAGGGATCCAGGCTTTTATTGAAAAAAGAGAGCCAAATTTTAAAGGTGAATAATTTCTATACTTTGCTATAGAGGTTAAATAAATATTTTTTTGAAGTAAATTTTCTCAATCTTTGGAACTGAAAAAATGTTTGCATTTTAGGAGGGAAACCATGAACATTTATGTACTCATGAAAAGAACATTTGATACTGAGGAAAAAATCGCGATTTCCGGCGGAAAAATCAATGAGGATGGTGCAGAATTCATTATCAATCCTTATGATGAATATGCGATTGAAGAAGCCATTCAAGTCCGCGATGCAAATGGCGGTGAAGTAACAGTGATTTCGGTCGGTACGGAAGAATCTGAAAAACAATTACGTACTGCATTAGCAATGGGGGCAGATAAGGCTGTCTTAATCAATACCGAAGATGATATCGAGAATGGCGATCAATATACAACAGCTAAAATCCTTGCTGAATACTTAAAGGATAAAAATCCAGATTTAATTTTAGGCGGAAACGTGGCAATTGATAACGCTTCTGGTCAAGTAGGACCGCGTGTTGCTGAATTATTGAACATTCCTTATGTAACGACTATTACGAAGCTTGAAATTAATGGTACAAATGTAACCGTTACACGTGATGTTGAAGGTGATTCTGAAGTAATTGAAACTACCCTTCCATTATTAGTGACAGCCCAGCAGGGTCTAAACGAACCGCGTTATCCATCATTACCGGGAATCATGAAGGCAAAGAAAAAGCCGCTGGATGAGCTTGAATTAGATGATCTAGATCTAGAAGAAGATGATGTAGCAGCTAAAACAAAAACCATCGAAATTTACCTGCCGCCTAGTAAAGAAGCGGGTAAGGTTTTATCAGGTGAATTAGCTGATCAAGTAAAAGAACTTGTTCACCTGCTTCATACGGAAGCAAAAGTAGTCTAATCGAATTTTCTCAAAAATGATGTGCAGGAGGTAAAAGGGATGACTAGAAAAGTTTTAGTTTTAGGAGAAGCACGGGACGGATCTTTACGAAATGTAAGCTTCGAGGCAATTGCTGCTGCAAAAACAGTTGCAGAAGGCGGAGAAGTGGTAGCTGTTTTACTTGGGGAATCTGTAAGCGCTTTAGGCGCTGAATTAATTCAATATGGTGCTGACCGTGTTGTTGTTGTTGAGGACGAAAAATTAAAGCAATATACTTCTGACGGTTATTCTCAAGCATTGCTTGCCGTTCTTGAACAGGAAGCACCAGAAGGCTTGGTTTTAGGTCATACTGCACTTGGTAAAGACCTCTCACCAAGAATTGCTGCTAAACTTTCTTCTGGTTTAGTTTCTGATGCTACTGCGGTTGAGGTTGCTGGCGGCAACGTCGTGTTTACAAGACCAATTTACTCTGGTAAAGCGTTTGAAAAGAAAATTATTACGGATGGTTTGATTTTTGCGACAGTACGTCCGAATAATATTGCTCCTTTAGCGAAGGATGAAAGCAGAACAGGTGAGGTTTCCTCCCTTTCCGTTCAAATTAAAGATCTTCGTGCCATTATTAAAGAAGTAGTAAGAAAAGCTGCTGAAGGCGTCGATTTAAGTGAAGCAAAAGTGGTTATTTCAGGTGGACGCGGGGTAAAAAGTGCAGAAGGTTTCGAACCGCTGAAGGAATTAGCAGCAGTATTAGGTGGAGCAGTTGGAGCTTCCCGTGGTGCCTGTGACGCTGATTACTGTGATTATAGTTTACAAATCGGACAGACCGGTAAAGTTGTAACGCCTGACCTATATATTGCCTGTGGTATTTCTGGAGCCATTCAGCATTTAGCTGGAATGTCTAACTCTAAAGTAATCGTTGCAATTAACAAAGACCCTGAAGCAAATATCTTCAAAGTAGCAGATTACGGCATCGTTGGCGACTTATTTGAAGTCGTGCCATTATTAACAGAAGAGTTTAAGAAGCTTAAAGTACATTCATAATAAGAAAAGCGGAAGCGCCTTGACCAGGGGCCACAGGCTTAAGACGTGCCGGCATGAAGGTTGTTCTTTAACCTTCTTGACGGATTGGCTTATGACCCCGAGCCACTAGGCGCTGGAGCTAGACAATATTAGTACGGGCGAGCGGTGAACATCCGCTCGCTTTTTATTGCAAAAAGCATAGAATGACATTAGGTGAAAAAGGGAAAAATACTTCCGAAACAGATTATTAGCAAGTTTATTCAAACGGTGATATACTGGCGGTAGTATTTCAGTTATTCATTTAGGAGGGCTAAAAAGATGGCTATTTCAAACGTTACAGATCAAAATTTCTCTGCTGAAACAGGCTCTGGTCTTGTGCTTGCAGATTTCTGGGCTCCATGGTGCGGGCCTTGTAAAATGATTGCTCCAGTTCTAGAAGAACTTGATTCAGAAATGGGCGACAAAGTTAAAATCGTAAAATTAGATGTAGACGAAAACCAAGAAACTGCTTCTAAATACGGCGTTATGAGTATTCCTACATTACTTGTTTTCAAAAATGGTGAAGTTGTTGACAAAGTAGTCGGCTTCCAGCCAAAAGATGCATTAGCAGGTGTATTAGAAAAGCACGTATAAGAGAGGAAAACCTTAGCTTAGCTAAGGTTTTTTCTTTTTGGCAATAAAGTCTACTTTTCTTTATGGCTGAATTGTTTTAGAATTTTATGGATAGATATAAAAATGAGACGGAGAGAGGAGCAGTCGGAATGAACGATACAATTAAACAGAAACTGACATTGCTGCCTGATCAGCCTGGCTGCTACTTAATGAAGGACCGTCAGGGAACGATCATTTATGTAGGGAAAGCCAAAGTGTTAAAAAATCGAGTCCGCTCTTACTTTAATGGCTCTCATGACGGAAAAACCTTGAGGCTGGTTCAGGAGATCGAAGATTTTGAGTATATTGTTACCTCATCAAATATAGAAGCCCTTCTTCTTGAGTTAAATCTCATCAAGAAATATGACCCGAAATACAATATCATGCTGAAGGATGACAAAACCTATCCGTTTATTAAGCTTACAGCGGAGAGGCATCCAAAACTGATTATCACACGGAAAGTAAAAAAGGATAAAGGCAAGTACTTCGGACCTTATCCTAACGTCATGGCAGCAAATGAAACGAAAAAGCTGTTAGACCGAATATATCCATTACGCAAATGTGCAACCCTTCCAGACCGTGTATGTTTATACTATCATTTAGGACAGTGTCTGGCACCATGTGTGAATGAAGTTTCTGAACAACAGTATAAGGAAATGACCGATGAAATTACCCGTTTCTTGAACGGTGGATATAAAGACATTAAGAAGGAACTAACGGAAAAAATGACCAGCGCCGCCGAAGAGTTAGATTTTGAGCGTGCAAAGGAATATCGCGATAAAATTGTTCATATTGAAACGATTATGGAAAAACAGAAAATTACGATGACCGATTTTACGGATCGTGATGTGTTTGGTTATGCGGTTGATAAAGGCTGGATGTGTGTTCAGGTCTTTTTCGTCCGCCAGGGGAAATTAATCGAGCGGGATGTTAGCATGTTCCCGATATACAACGAGCCTGAAGAAGAAATCCTCACATTTTTGGGACAATTTTATTCTAAAGCAAACCACTTTAAACCGAAGGAAATTTTAATTCAGGATGAAATTGATCAAAGTATAGCGGAGGAGCTGCTTCAGGTAAAAGTATTAAAACCTCAGCGAGGCCAAAAAAAGGATCTTGTGAAAATGGCGATCAAGAATGCCAAAATTGGTTTAAATGAAAAGTTCTCACTTATTGAAAAAGATGAGGACAGAACGATTAAGGCGGTTGAGAATTTAGGAGAAATGATGGGGATCTACACTCCGCATCGAATTGAGGCATTTGATAATTCCAATATTCAAGGGACAGACCCTGTTTCAGCCTTGGTTGTGTTTATCGATGGAAAACCGAATAAACGGGAATACCGTAAGTATAAAATTAAATCGGTCAAAGGGCCGGATGATTATGAATCAATGCGCGAAGTAACGAGAAGAAGATATTCACGAGTATTAAAAGAAAATCTTCCACTCCCGGATTTAATTATCATCGACGGCGGTAAAGGACATGTTGAGGCTGTCAGGGATGTACTGGAGAATGAGTTAGGATTGGATATTCCGCTTTCGGGTCTTGTAAAGGATGACAAGCATAAAACATCACAACTTTTATATGGCAATCCGCTGGAGATTGTTCCGCTTGCAAGAAATAGTCAGGAATTTTATTTATTGCAGCGAATTCAAGATGAAGTTCACCGATTTGCGATCACGTTTCACCGGCAAACACGCGGAAAAAGTGCTTTCCAATCAATACTTGATGACATTTCTGGTATTGGTGAAAAGCGGAAAAAGCAGCTGTTAAAAGAATTTGGTTCCGTTAAAAAAATGAAAGAAGCAACTTTGGAGGATTTTCGAGCTATCGGAATTCCTGTTAATGTGGCAGAGGAATTAATGAAAAAACTGCAATCTTAAATTGTATAATAAATAAGAAAAAAAAGCGCTAAAGTGAAACAACTTTAGCGCTTTTTCATGTGCTTTTATAAATCTATATTCTATTTTAGAGATTTAAATAAAGTGGCCCTCGTTTCATAAGGAATGACACTGTACCCGCCTAAAATCGTTACATTTGGTGTCGAAGGTAATTCATTTTGTAGAAATTCCCTTACAGACGCAGGAAGCATTGTATCCTTATTAACTAATAAAATTGGCGAACTGCTATTAGAAGCTAGGGTAGACCCAGGTAAGGCATCAATAAAACTAACACCGCTTGAAAAAAATAGGTTGTCATACTTTAATTGGTTTTTAAATCTTTTAGCAATTGCTACACTAGTCTCATAACGATTAGCCCCTGATATTCTTTCGACAGTTTGAACTCCTAACCCTTTTAAATGGTTTACAATATCAGCAGAGACGGCTTCTGTACCGCCAATAATGGTAACTTTTTTTACATTATCGGTTTTAATCAAATCCTTTACTTCATTTGGCAATGTTTCTCGACGTGTAAAGACTATGGGAGTTTGGCTTAAACCTGCATAAGGTCCGATGGAAAGTGCATCTGGAGATTCTGCCCCTGTTGCAAGAATTAGCTCACCCGTTACACCGATTTCATTGGCCACTTTTACGGCTGTATCATATCTGCTGCTGCCTGATACCCGTTTTACAGTGTACCCATTCTGTTCTAACTGTTGGTGAATAGATTTTGAAACAGCACTTTCCCCTCCTAGGATATAAATGGTTTTTGGTTTAAGTCTGGCTAATTCCGTTGCCACTTTGTCGGGTAAGTTTGAACTGTTAGTTAGCAGCAGAGGTGCTTGATATTTTTTGGCCAAAACACTACCCGTTAATGCATCTATGGGGATATCTCCCCTACCCAATACTACGACCTCTGAACCTTCTTTCCAGCCCGAATTAGAAATGACAACTCCTGTTTCATAACGGGTTTGCCCATATAATTCCTTTAATTCAAACCTTTTAAGAAAATTTCCAGCTATGTAACCATTTGTTTCTTCATTAATTTGTACAGGGTACCATAAATAATTATCAGCGCTAATGGGAGAGCCTGTAATTTTAACTGGTTTTCCTTCCGATAATGATCCCAATAATCGTCCACTTGTTGAGGCCTTTTCCCGAAGGTTCACATTATTTCCGGTTATAATGGCCAAAGGTCCAGATCCAAAGCCAGTTTGAGTATTTTCCTTATTTAATGTACCTTTGTTTAAGGCAGCTGTATAGTAATTCCAAGTATCTGGGGTTTCATGTCCCAGTGCCCATGAACCTGTTCCTTTTATCTGGTATTGTTGAGGTAGCTGCAGTTTAGATTTAATAGAGGGCTCATTCTCATACCAGATGATATATTTTCCCTCGGTTAACTTTGTACTCCCAATAAAATAATGCTGACCCGCTGGGATTGTGAAAGAAGCATAAGGGGATTGGGTTTTTTCATCAAAACGGATATTTCCATTAAACTCTTTCACAAGAGGATCAACTCGGGTGCTCGAAATACCCATACCTGTGATGGAGCGATTTTCCAAGGTTGGTCCGTCCTGCTTCCACATTCTCCCGTAAAAAGGAAGACCGCCTACAATCCTAGCTCGTGGGACTCCTTGGTTAATGGCATATTGAATAGATTTTTCAAAGAATTGGATACTAGAGACCGGTCCTACTGGGCTATCCGGAGATTCCCAGCTCTCATCATAAGCCATTATCATCAAATAATCAGCGTATTGTGCTAACTTTTTGTAATCATAAAATCCATGCCACCCTGTTGTCCATCCGCTCGGATTAGCTGCAACCGCTACTGATACTTCTTTATGTTTAGGTATATACTCACGAAGAAGCCTAACCAAATCCGTATGGGAATCTCTGTAAGCATGTCCAACC
This sequence comes from Neobacillus sp. Marseille-Q6967, assembly GCF_946151075.1. Taxonomy (GTDB): domain Bacteria; phylum Bacillota; class Bacilli; order Bacillales; family Cytobacillaceae; genus Neobacillus. The sequence goes on from NZ_CAMGZB010000002.1 coordinate 181,143, forward strand.
CCTTCGATGTCTACATTTACCCCGTCTAGGTTATATCTTTCTATAGCCGTTGCAATGTCTCTTGCCAACTTATCCCGATTGTTTAAACCATTGATTCCAGCAGTTTTATCCCAATGATTGGATAGAAAGGGTGTAACCTTTATTCCACGTTTATGCATTTCTGAAATAAATGAGGATTGTAGTCTCCATGTAACATCGAGCTGCCCATCCTTATTAATGTCAAAGTAATTCGGTGAAACTGCATGCAAACTTCCTTTTGTACGGTCAACCTGGCTTACATAGGTGTTCAGTGCGCCGAAAAACAAATAAGACATGTTGAAAAATTGGTTTGTGTCGGTGCCAGACTGTGCTCTTGACATAGTGCTGCTTTGTAATAGAAGTGGAATTGTTAGAATAACTATATAAAAAAGTTTGATCACTTTCATTTGATAATCCCCTTTGTTGAAAACTCACTGTGTTTTATCGTATGAGGCCTTAAAGGTGTATCCTTTTTCAGTTGGCAAAATGTCGTAATTTACATCCAAGTAAGTGAATGATTTTGTTTTTACATTTGTTAAATCTCCATTGGGCCCCACGCCAATTGTATTGAAGAGAGCATCTACATCATGTAAATGAATATTAGGATGTAAAATATTTACCATCTGGGTCCACCCCGTCAGCATTGAATAAATGTCATTTTGAGATTTTCCAAAGCTATTTATCGCTAGTTGTTTAACGGTCCCATTCGAAACAAGAATAATCAACTCCAATTGTTGGCTCAATGGTGCACGATAAAGCAGCTCCGTATCATTTGAGATCTTTTCGAGGCTTTTAATTATTAAAGGAGACATTTGCTCTTCAGCCACAGCATTCCAGCGTTCCTTAAAATCTTCAAATGGTAATTGAGAACCCCCAACAACCTGCCCAATTTCCTGCTGGTTTACAATAGACTCATTGTTACTTTGTTGCACATTTTGTTCCTGTGTAGAAAGTTGAAGATACGGATTAACCTGTTGGGAATGCTTTTCTGACTGTGCATTAGAACAGGCACTTAAGAAATATATCAGTAACATGATTATCAGGGAGGGGTGTTTTAATATAGACAAAAAGGTCACCTGCCATAAGTAATTTTTCTCTTAGTGTTATGTTATAATCTAAAAAATATTTAGTTTAAGTTGCCAAATCATCATGACTTACTTATAAAACTATAATTTTATCTACCATAAATTTAAAAACGATGGTATAATACTGACTATTATGTATAATAAGAAAAGATAGAGGTGCGAGCTTCAATAGTAGTGATTCGGAGAAGGATGAGCTTCAAGGATGAATCACGAAAGGGGATGTTCGCCGAAGTAAAGAAAGTCTCATTTCTTTCTTTGCTGGTCTTGCATTGAATAAATGCCGGATTGTCAAGACAGTTGTCTTGGAGAGCTATCTCACGCTGTAAACGCAATATTTCTTTTTTGTGTATTCAAGCAATGAGATGCCCTTCTCATTGCTTTTTTTGCGTTTCTTGTTATATAAGAGAAAGAAGGGGAAAACATGGGTTTGATTGTTCAAAAATTTGGCGGCACTTCAGTCGGAAGTGTAGAAAGAATCTTAAATGTAGCGGACCGTGTAAAAGCGGAAACTGATCAAGGGAACCAGGTAGTTGTGGTTGTTTCAGCTATGGGAAAATCTACAGATCAATTAGTGGGCTTAGCAAAAGAAATCTCGGCTCAGCCAAATAAGCGGGAAATGGACATGCTTTTATCAACAGGTGAGCAGGTGACCATTGCTTTATTGTCTATGGCTTTAAATGAAAAGGGTCTTCCGGCTGTGTCGTATACCGGCTGGCAGGCGGGAATCAGTACCGAGTCCGTACACGGCAATGCAAGAATCACAAACATTAACACAGAGGCAATTCAGCAGCAGCTATCAGAGGGGAAGGTAGTCATTGTTGCCGGGTTCCAGGGAATTACGGAAGACGGAGAGATTACTACACTTGGCCGCGGCGGTTCAGATACCACAGCGGTGGCATTAGCAGCAGCATTAAAGGCTGACAAGTGTGACATTTATACAGATGTTACAGGAGTATTTACGACAGATCCTCGATACGTAAAAACAGCACGTAAATTATTATCCGTTTCGTATGATGAAATGCTGGAACTTGCTAATTTAGGCGCAGGTGTTCTTCACCCAAGAGCTGTAGAATTTGCAAAAAATTATCAGGTACGTCTTGAAGTTCGCTCAAGTATGGAGAAAATCGAAGGAACAGTGATTGAGGAGGAAGCATCAATGGAGCAAAATCTAGTTGTCCGCGGGGTTGCATTTGAAGATGAAATTACAAAAGTAAGTGTATTAGGATTAGAAAATTCTTTAACAAGCTTATCCACCATCTTTACTACATTGGCTGAAAACCATTTAAATGTTGATATTATTGTTCAAAGTACGACAGAAGCAGAAACAGCCAATCTTGCCTTCTCCATTAAAACGGAAGATTTAATGGCTACCTTAGCTGTTCTTGAAGACAATAAAGAGTCCTTAAAATATGATCAGTTAGATGCCGAAAACAAACTGGCAAAAGTATCAATTGTTGGATCTGGAATGATCTCAAATCCAGGTGTAGCTGCTAAAATGTTCGAAGTCTTAGCTGCAAACAACATCCAAATCAAAATGGTCAGCACTTCTGAAATCAAAGTATCAGCCGTAGTAGAAGAACAACACATGCTAAAAGCAGTAGAAGTCCTCCACGAAGCCTTTGGCCTATCAGCCGCTGCACAATAAAAAAGATAACTAAAAAAATATTCCTTGGAGAAACACTCCAAGGAATACTTTTTAAAAATAGTGTCCGCCTGAGGTGGACAGTGTCCACGAGCGGTGCCTGTCACCGGTCCAGATTGTCTTTTTTATCCCATTTGACAGTGAAGTGGACTTTGTTTGCTTTTTTTACCGGGTGTTCGAAGGTTTCGGCGATGACTTGTTTTTGTAGTTCGATTTGTTGGGCAAGGAAGCCTGCTTCGATTTGGAAGTAGTGTTCTGCTTTAGATTTGATTCGTGAGACGATTAGCGGGCTGGTTAATTCGAATTCCATTTCATTTTTATGTTCGGTTTTGAGTTCCAGGTGCCCCCATGAAGCTTTTGCAAAGAAGTCGGCTATTTCATCTAGTGAGTGTAATGGATATTTCCGGGCCAATCGTTTTCCAGCCCAGTATAGAATTTCGGGTGTATCTTTACCTAATATCTCAGGTAAGAGAAACTCCCTTATTAACTCATATCCAAAAATGGAGATATTTCTGGGCTCTTCGGTTTGGATATTTAGTTCGACTGCGGTACTATCTTTCATTTTTGATCCCTTCTTTCTACCATTCTATTATATACAAAGATGGCTTTGAATCAGTACCATTTTTAATGATAATTATGCGTAGAAGGTGATTAGAACATTGCTATTTTGCAATATCATACGATAATTTCCTTAATAAAATTATTTTGCCCTAAATAGGGTAGGACTTATCTTCCTTTTTCAGGAATAGGTAGGAAAATTTACTGGTTATTACCCAAAACACCCCATTATTAATGTAAGCGCTTTTATAACCTATTATAATATCAATATATTTAAAAAAATTTATTTTTATAGAACTTTTTCTGTATACGTTTTCTTGACGCTCCAAGATGATGGGAGTAAAATGAACATGTCACATAATTGTCACAGTGGTGTTAAGTCTGAATATAAAATAGTCCTTTGGGATAAGATTTTCACCATTTTAAAATTTCAAGGGGGGTAAATTATGGCGGGGAATCGAGAGTTTGTGTATCGGAGATTGCATTCATTGCTAGGAGTTATTCCAATTGGAATCTTCCTTTTGCAGCACCTTGTGGTAAACCATTTTGCTACGGGAGGACCTGAGTCCTTTAATAGAGCTGCAGATTTTATGGGGAACCTTCCTTTTAGAATTGTCCTAGAAACTGTAATTATTTATTTACCAATTTTATTTCATGCAATCTATGGGCTGTATATTGCCTTTACCGCAAAAAACAATGCTACTAAATTTGGATACTTTAGAAACTGGATGTTTATGCTTCAACGTGTATCCGGCGTCATCACATTGATTTTTATTACTTGGCATGTTTGGGAAACTCGTGTCGCGGCAGCATTTGGTTCACATGTGAACTTCAATATGATGAATGAAATTCTATCATCACCGTTCATGTTTGTATTCTATCTAGTGGGTGTTATTTCAACCATCTTCCACTTTGCTAATGGATTGTGGTCATTCTTGGTAAGCTGGGGAATTACAGTATCTCCTCGCTCTCAAATGATCTCTACATACTTTACGATTGGTGTTTTCATCGTTCTATCCATCGTAGGTGTGAGAACACTACTAGCATTTGTGTAATATTGAGCGTATTTAATGGAAAGAAAAATATTGGATTTTTGGATTAAGGGAGTGAGCCACGATGAGTAAGGGTAAGGTGATCATAGTCGGCGGCGGATTAGCCGGCTTAATGGCAACGATTAAAGTTGCAGAAGAAGGAACACCAGTGGAACTATTTTCACTTGTACCAGTGAAACGTTCCCACTCCGTTTGTGCCCAAGGTGGTATGAATGGAGCAGTTAATACAAAAGGTGAAGGCGATTCTCCTTGGATTCACTTTGACGATACGGTTTATGGCGGAGACTTTTTGGCTAACCAGCCGCCAGTTAAGGCAATGTGTGAAGCTGCACCTGGCATCATTCATTTAATGGACCGGATGGGAGTTATGTTTAACCGGACTCCAGAAGGACTATTGGACTTCCGCCGTTTCGGAGGTACACAGCATTCGCGTACAGCATTTGCAGGAGCCACAACAGGTCAGCAGCTGCTTTATGCATTGGATGAGCAGGTTCGCCGTCATGAAGTCGCTGGGTTGGTCACAAAATATGAGGGCTGGGAGTTCCTTGGTGCGGTTGTTGATGACGATGGTGTTTGCCGTGGGATTGTCGCTCAGAACTTAACAACCCATGAAATTAAGTCCTTCTCTGCGGATGCTGTCATTATGGCAACAGGCGGTCCTGGGATTATTTTTGGAAAGACAACGAATTCTGTTATTAATACTGGTTCTGCTGCATCAATTGTATATCAACAAGGTGCTTATTATTCAAACGGTGAAATGATTCAAATCCATCCGACTGCCATTCCTGGTGATGATAAGCTTCGTTTAATGAGTGAATCTGCGCGTGGTGAAGGCGGCCGGGTATGGACTTATAAAGATGGTAAGCCTTGGTACTTCCTAGAGGAAAAATATCCTGCTTATGGAAACCTAGTACCACGTGATATTGCGACACGTGAAATTTTTGATGTTTGTGTCAATCAAAAGCTTGGTGTTAACGGTGAAAACATGGTATTCCTTGATCTTTCACACAAGGATCCGAAGGAATTGGATATTAAGCTTGGAGGAATTATTGAAATCTATGAAAAGTTCATGGGTGACGATCCTCGTAAAGTACCTATGAAAATATTCCCTGCGGTTCACTATTCAATGGGTGGATTATGGGTTGACTATGACCAAATGACTAATATACCTGGCTTATTTGCAGCGGGAGAATGTGATTATTCTCAGCACGGTGCAAACCGCTTAGGTGCTAACTCATTATTATCAGCTATCTTTGGCGGTATGGTTGCCGGACCTAATGCCGTTCGCTATATCAAAGGACTTGAAAAGAGTTCAGATGCTGTTTCTTCCACTGTTTTTGACAGACATGTTAAAGAACAAGAGCAAAAGTGGAATGACATTATGAGTTTGAGTGGTACTGAAAATGCATACGTTCTTCATAAAGAGCTTGGGGAATGGATGACTGACAATGTGACGGTTGTTCGTTACAATGACAGACTGTTAAAGACAGATGAAAAAATCCAGGAGCTACTAGAACGTTATAAAAAGATTAATATCAACGATACCTCTAAATGGAGCAATCAAGGGGCGGCGTTTACTCGTCAATTACAGAATATGCTTCAGTTGGCCCGCGTTATTACCATTGGTGCTTACAATCGTAATGAAAGCCGTGGTGCCCACTACAAGCCTGAATTCCCGAACCGTGATGATGAGAATTTCTTAAAAACAACAATGGCAAAATTTGTTGATGGTTCATCTGCACCGGCATTCCATTATGAAGAAGTTGATGTTTCATTAATCAAGCCGCGTGAACGTAACTATGCGAAAAATAAAGGGGAGTAGGAGAAATGTCTGAAAATAAAACGGTAAAATTTATTATTACACGTCAAGATACGCAAGATTCTACTCCTTACGAAGAGGAGTTTGAACTTCCATACCGTCCGAATATGAACGTCATCTCGGCTTTAATGGAGATTCGTAAAAATCCTGTTAACACAAAAGGACAAGCCACTACCCCAATCGCTTGGGATATGAACTGTCTCGAAGAAGTTTGCGGTGCCTGTTCAATGGTGATTAACGGTAAACCACGTCAGTCTTGTTCAGCGCTTGTGGATCAGCTGGAGCAGCCAATCCGCTTGGCTCCAATGGCGACATTCCCTGTTGTGCGTGACCTTCAAGTAGACCGCAGCCGTATGTTTGATGCCTTAAAGAAAGTAAAAGCATGGATCCCAATCGATGGAACTTATGACTTAGGACCAGGACCGCGTATGCCTGAAAGAAAACGTCAATGGGCTTACGAGCTTTCAAAGTGTATGACATGTGGTGTCTGCTTAGAGGCATGTCCAAATGTTAACAGCAAATCTAACTTTATTGGGCCACAGCCGCTTTCACAGGTTCGTCTTTTCAATGCTCATCCAACTGGTGAAATGAACAGGGCGGAACGCCTTGAAGCCATTATGGGTGATGGTGGTCTTGCAAACTGCGGTAACTCGCAAAACTGTGTGCAGTCTTGTCCAAAAGGTATTCCTTTAACAACAAGTATCGCAGCGCTAAACCGTGATACAACCATCCAAGCTTTCAGAAACTTCTTCGGAAGCGATCAGGTTTAATCAGCATAATATTCTTAAAACCTTCTTTTCTATTGAGGAAAGAGGTTTTTTTTTATGGAGATAATTTTCCCAAAGTCAAACCCCTATTTTTCAAAAGAAAAAGATTTTCTAAAAAGCAATTATAGTCACTCTAAATGTGCAGTTCACATATGATATGGTGACTAAATATATACCCACCCCACGGTTCATTACTGGCGAAGGCAAGGAGGGTTACAGTACTTGAAGGAGAATGAATATACTCACAAGCCATTACTCACCAAACGAGAAAGAGAAGTCTTCGAACTGTTAGTACAGGACAAAACAACGAAGGAAATCGCTGGTGAATTATTTATAAGCGAGAAAACAGTTCGAAATCATATTTCCAATGCCATGCAAAAGCTTGGTGTAAAGGGGCGTTCACAAGCAGTTGTAGAGCTCCTTCGAATGGGAGAGCTAGAACTTTAAATTATGACCGGCTTCCTTATGGGAGGCCGGTTCATATTTTTTTATACAAATTGTATTAACAGGCATTGTGAATTTTGTAACGATGTTGATTGGAACGGAAGGCGAAGCGCCTGTCGTGCAAATCAACAGCCAACTTTTAACAACTTTATACAAAAATATTCATCTTGAAATTTTTCTAAAAAAAGTAGACAATATTAACAAGATTTAAGGGCGGGTGGAAAAATTCTAGTAAAAAAGATGAGAATGGATATGCTTTTACAAGGAGTGTTTAATAGATGACAGTTCAAAATACAAACAAAATCGATGCAGAAATCGTTGCAAATATAGAAAAGGATATGCGCTACATATCAGGTATCATTAAACAAAAAGGGAGAGAAATGCTGACAAATTATAAGATCACACCTCCCCAGTTTGTGGCCTTGCAATGGCTTTTTGATGATGGGGATATGACTATTGGCGAGCTTTCTACAAAGATGTACTTAGCCTGCAGCACCACCACAGATTTAGTTGACCGGATGGAAAAAAACAATCTAGTCGTGAGAGTAAAAGACGCTAATGACCGGCGTGTTGTTAGAATCCATCTGCTTGAAGAAGGCGAAAGAATTATCGATGAAGTAATTAAAAAGCGTCAAAATTATTTAGAAGAAGTCTTGAAAAACTTCTCTTCAGATGAAATTCAGCAACTACAGGCTAACTTAATGAAATTGCATCAGGAAATGAAATAAAAGCTAACAGGCTTAGTTAGAGCCGTTTCATATGGTTTATGAAGCGCAAATCCTTTTTATGTTCCAAAAGCTAAAAATGAGGCGAGAATTTTGAAACAACCAATTGGTGTAATTGATTCCGGAGTGGGTGGATTAACGGTTGCCAAAGAGATCATGAGACAGCTTCCGAATGAAAAGATTATCTATTTGGGAGACACGGCACGATGCCCGTACGGACCAAGACCTCTTAAAGAGGTAAAAAGATTCACTTGGGAATTAACAAATTTTTTATTGAAAAAAAACATAAAAATGCTTGTTATTGCATGCAACACCGCAACTGCAGCAGTGCTGGATGATATCCGCGCGGAATTGAAAATTCCTGTCCTTGGTGTTATCTACCCGGGAGCAAGAGCCGCCATCAAGCGGACAAAAAACTACCGGGTTGGCATTATTGGAACAGTTGGAACCATCAAAAGTGGTGCATATGAAAAAGCTTTAAAAGCACTTAATAGCAGACTATATGTAACCGGCCATGCTTGTCCAAAATTTGTTCCACTAGTCGAAAGTGGAGAGTATGATGGGGACATTGCGGAGAGAATCGTCGTTGAAGCATTAAAGCCGCTTCAAAATCAGCAGCTAGATACTCTTATTCTAGGATGCACGCACTACCCGCTGCTCGAACCACTCATTAAAAAAGTAATGGGTGACAGTGTCCAGGTTATTAGTTCTGGCGATGAAACAGCAAGAGAAATCAGTGCCATCCTTCAATATAATGGTATCCTCGAAGCAGATGATGGTGAGCCAAATCATGAGTTTTATACGACAGGTTCCAGAGCGATTTTTTCAAAAATTGCTACCCAATGGCTGGGTACTCCGATAGACAACGTTAAGAAAATTATCTTATAAAGAGTCCTTAATAGGGCTCTTTTTGCATTTGGCTTATTATTGAATTGTACTTATGTTGATTGGAGCGGAAATCAACAAACAAGTTAATAGAGCCTTGCTAATAAAAAAATTAAAGAGAATGTCCTATTTTTCTTTCTTAAGCCGGTCTATTTATTTTAATAGGCTCGTATACATGGTAGTACAAACTGTCTTAGGAGGGAATAAATATGTCAAAAAATACAATGAAACCCCTTGTAACGGTCGTGTTAGCTTCAACACTTGTTATGTCAGGGTGCGGTCTGTTTGGCGGAGAGGAACAGAAAAAAGTAGATCCGCCGCAAAAGGTAACTGTAACGGATAAAAATACAACAGAAGAAACATCTGGTAAAAAGGCAGAAGCTGAGCAAGAGGTGAATTTAAAAACAGAATTATACTTAATCGATAAGAATGGCTACGTAGTTCCGCAAACACTAGAATTGCCAAAAACGAGCTCCGTTGCAAAGCAGGCATTAGAGTACTTAGTAGTAAATGGTCCAGTTACTGATATGCTCCCGAACGACTTCAGAGCGGTTTTACCGGAGGATACACAAGTATCGGTAAATATTAAAGATGGCGTTGCTGTCGTAGATTTTTCAAAGGAATTTAAAAACTACCAGCCAGAGGATGAAATGAAAATCCTTCAAGCTGTAACCTGGACACTTACTCAGTTCGATACCGTTCAAAAGGTAAAACTGCAAATGAATGGTCATGAACTAACAGAAATGCCTGTCAACGGCACACCAATTAGTGAGAATCTATCAAGAGCTTCAGGTATCAATATTGATACAGCAGGGGTTACTGATATTACCAATACTAAGCCAGTAACTGTTTATTATATTGGCGGTGAACAAGGCTCGTATTACTATGTACCAGTTACACGCAGGGTAAGTGCAGGTGAAAAAGATAATATTACGGCCGTTGTAAATGAGCTTGTTAAAGGTCCAGACTCTAAATCCAACCTTGTTTCTGAGTTTATGCCGGATGTGGAACTACTCGAGGCACCAAAGATTGAAGATGGAAAAGTAACTTTGAACTTTAATGAATCCATTTATGGAAGTTTCGAAGAAAAAGTTGTATCCCAAAATTTATTAAATTCGCTGGTTCTATCCTTAACTGAGCAAAAAGGTATTGAAAGTGTCGCGGTAACGGTTAATGGCAAGGCTGACTTAGTCAATGACAAGGGTGAAAAACTATCCGAGCCTGTAACTCGTCCAGAAAAAGTAAATACAGGTAGTTTTTAAAAAAATATTTTTGATATACTATATAGTGACAATTTGAGAGGTTGGCTCCAAGGCCGCCTCTTCTTTATTTGTTTATGATAGGCGGTGGGGAGAAGAACTCACCAAGAAGGAGGAAGTATTTGTGCGCGTAGATGGACGTGAACCGCTTCAATTAAGGCCCATACATATTGAAACCAATTATTTAATGCATCCAGAGGGATCTGTTCTCATTTCAGTTGGGAATACAAAGGTGATCTGTACGGCGAGCATCGAGGATCGAGTTCCTCCATTTATGAGAGGAGAAGGCAAAGGCTGGATAACGGCAGAGTATGCGATGCTGCCGCGTGCAACGGAAACAAGGAATATCCGTGAATCTTCAAAAGGAAAAGTTTCCGGCAGAACCATGGAAATTCAGCGTTTAATCGGCCGTGCATTAAGAGCTGTAGTGGATTTATCAGCCATTGGTGAAAGAACCGTTTGGATTGACTGTGACGTTATACAGGCAGATGGGGGAACAAGGACGGCTTCCATTACAGGTGCTTTTGTCGCCATGACCATAGCCCTTAACAAGCTTGTTGAAAAAAAATCAATTAAATTTCCGATTACAGACTATCTAGCAGCGACAAGTGTTGGAATTTTAAGCAATAACAATACAGTTTTAGACTTGAACTATGCGGAAGATTCCAAAGCCCATGTAGATATGAATGTTGTCATGACGGGGAATGGAGAATTTGTAGAGTTGCAGGGAACGGGTGAGGAATCTACTTTTTCCTACCAGCAGCTTCAAGATTTACTAGGTGCTGCCCAAGAAGGGTTACTAGAGTTGATTGAACACCAAAAAACAGCACTAGGTGAGGATATTGCTAAGAAAATAGAAGCTAGAAGAAAGAAATAAGAGGGGATCCGATCCGTATGAACGAAGTAATTATTGCAACAAAGAACCCAGGCAAAGCCAAAGAGTTTGAGCACATTTTTGCTTCAAGAGGCTATGCTGTCCGCACTCTTCTCGATTTTCCTGAAATAGAGGATGTGGAAGAAACAGGCGCAACGTTTGAAGAAAATGCAACAATAAAGGCCGAATCAGTTTCGAAACAGTTGAATAAGATCGTTATTGGAGATGACTCGGGTTTAATGGTGGATGCACTTGAGGGAAGACCAGGTATCTATTCGGCAAGATATGCGGGCGAGCAAAAAGACGATCAGGCGAATATTGATAAGATGCTCACTGAACTGGCAGGGGTACCAGAGGAAAAAAGGACTGCAAGGTTTTACTGTGCCCTGGCTGTCGCAATTCCCGGGAATGAAACCATCACGGTTTCCGGAACTTGTGAAGGCAAGATACTTGAGGCGAGAAGAGGAACAAACGGCTTCGGCTATGACCCTGTTTTCTTCGTACCGACAAAAAGAGTGGCAATGGCCGAACTTTCCTCCGATGAAAAAAATAAAATCAGCCACCGTGCTAATGCTTTGAAGAAACTAGAAGGGATTTTAGATTCTATTTTAGAAAGAGAAGAGCGTTCATGAGTAAAGTGTTAGTGGTAAGTGATAGTCACGGCTTCACGAAGGAGCTCGAGGTCTTACGGGAGAGGCATATAAATGAAGTGGATTTAATGATTCACTGCGGTGATTCACAATTGATGGCCGATGACAAGGCCATCAACGGGTATCTAACGGTAATGGGGAATTGTGATTTTACAGGCGGATATCCATTAGATACAATTACTGAGGTAGCAGGCAGAAAAATCTTTGTTACCCACGGCCACCGCTATAACGTAAAATCAACGTTAATGAATCTAAAGTATAAGGCTGAAGAGGTAGGCGCAGATATTGCCTGTTTCGGCCATTCCCATATCCTTGGGGCAGAAGTCATTGGAGGCACCCTTTTTTTAAACCCAGGTAGCATCCGCATGCCTCGTGAACGGATTGAAAGAACCTATGTCATCCTGGAATTGATAGACGAGAAAATAAAGATGACAGTGTATGAACTAAATGGGCGTGAATTAACGGACCTAGCCCGGGAATTCGACTTACCAAAATGAACATGGGGAAGAACTATTTCTTCCCTGGTTTTTCTTGTGGGAGCGGATCTTATAAAGCCACATAAAAGGTTCATGAGATCCAAAATGGAGAACCTAAAAAAGAAAAATAATAAAACCAAAAAAATAATTCAAATAGTGTTGACTTTTAAATCTATAGCTTATATAATAAATCTTGTCTTTAAGAAAACTTAATACGTCCCAGTAGCTCAGCAGGATAGAGCAACGGCCTTCTAAGCCGTCGGTCGGGAGTTCGAATCTCTCCTGGGACGCCATTTAACTACATATCAAAACTTAACTCACCAAATAGGTGAGTTTTTTTGTTTTTTCAATATTTCATGTTACACTATTTTCGACTGTATATAAAAGATAAGGACGGTTTTTTATGAAGAAAAAACGGGAACGAGCGAAGCGAAAAGATAATATTGTATTCTTTCCCGGAATCGAGAAGAGATTGGCGGATAAGGGCCTGGAAAGTCTGCAAAATAAAAGATTTCAAGAGGCCATCAAACTGTTAGAAGAGGCGAAGGAGCATGATCCAGAGAATAGTGATGTGTTAGTTGGGCTTGTCCTGGCTTATTTCGAAGCAGCCGCTTATCCAAAAGCGAAAGCATTAGCCAGCGAAATGCTCCTCAAAGGAATCGGCGACTATTTTCAAATGGTCGATCTTTATTTGACTATTCTAATCCAGCTCCACGAATACCAGGAAATTGTCACGACCATTGAAGCGCTATTAGATGAAAAGGAAATACCGCCAGAAAAGCACGATCATTTTCTCACGATTCTTCAATTTAGCAGGCGTATGGCAGATAACAAGCATCCAGAACAGGATGAGGACGAACCGGAACAACCCAAAAATAAAAGACTTAACCTGCTAAATTTGGCAAGTTTAAACGAACAGCTGCTGACGATTTCAAGCCTGGCAGAAAAAAATATCCGGCCGTACATAGAAGAAATTAAAGAATATCTTACCTCTGAATCTGGGCACCCTTTCCTAAAAACGATGCTCCTGACTCTATTAAAAGAACAAGAATATGACAAGCAAATAAAGGTTAATAAGTTTAATATGGAAGTAACCACAGTCCCAATAGAATTACCAGATGTTCAGCGCCAGCCGCGTACGAACCAAGTGGTAAAACTTTTGGAAGACCAATTGGAAAGCAGTGACCCAATTCTTTTTGAGAATATTAAAAGTATGGCAGAGCGGATTTTTTTTATCAGCTATCCTTTCAATCTTATGCCAGACGAAACTCCAGCATGGGCAGCGGCTTTTCACCTGCTAGCCCAAGATTATTTTGGAATAGAGCCGGATTTAACTGAAATATCAACGGAATACAGGGTTTCACCTGAAAACATAGAGCACGCAATCAACCAAATCAGAAAAATAGAAGAAATTTCTTATCCCAATATATAGGGAACGATATTGAAAGAAATCAAACCTGTGTTATAATGTAAGGGTTGCATTGTGTAAAAACTATATTTTACATAAAAATGTGGAAAAGGGCTTGGATGGACAAGCCGACATCATACCAATTCGTAACGAATGAAATGATAATAGATTTTTGGAGGGAAAAAAGGTATGACAGCAAAATGGGAAAAGTTAGAAGGTAACCGCGGGGTACTTACAGTTGAGGTAAGTGCTGAAGAAGTGAACAAAGGCTTAGACGCGGCATTCCAAAAGGTTGTTAAGCAAGTAAATGTACCAGGCTTCCGTAAAGGAAAAATGCCTCGTCCAATGTTCGAAAAGCGTTTCGGTGTAGAAGCACTTTATCAAGATGCATTAGATATTCTTCTTCCAGAAGCATACGGAAATGCAATTGAAGAAACAGGCATCGACCCAATCGACCGTCCTGACATCGACATCGAGCAAATGGAAAAAGGTAAAGACCTAATCTTCAAAGCTACTGTACAAGTTAAGCCAGAAGTAAAATTAGGCGACTACAAAGGTTTAGAAATCGAAGAATTCGATGCAACTGTAACGGACGAAGACGTAGCGAAAGAATTAGAAACTCTACAAAGCCGTCAAGCAGAGCTTGTTGTAAAAGAAGAAGGTACTGCTGAACTTGGTGATACCGTTATAATCGACTTTGAAGGATTCGTTGATGGCGAAGCTTTCGAAGGCGGAAAAGCTGAAAACCACTCACTTGAATTAGGTTCAGGTTCTTTCATCCCTGGTTTTGAAGAGCAGCTAGTAGGAGTTAAGACTGGCGAATCTAAAGAGGTAGAAGTTACATTCCCAGAAGAATACCATGCTGCTGAGCTTGCTGGCAAACCAGCTGTATTCAAAGTAACGGTTCACGAAATCAAAGGAAAAGAACTTCCTGAATTAGATGACGAATTTGCAAAAGATGTTGATGATGAAGTTGAAACATTAGATGCATTAAAAGAAAAAATTAAAAATCGCTTAGTTGACAGCAAAAAGCATGAAGCTGAACACCATGTTCGTGACTCTGTAGTGGAAAAAGCTGCTGAAAATGCAGAAGTTGAAATTCCAGAAGTGATGATCACAAGCGAAGTAAACCGTATGCTTCAAGAATTCGAGCAGCGTTTACAAATGCAAGGTATGAACCTTGAACTTTACTTCCAATTCTCAGGTCAAGATGAAAATGCACTTCGCGAGCAAATGAAGGAAGAAGCAGCAAAACGCGTAAAAGTGAACTTAACACTTGAAGCAATTGCAAAAGCAGAAAACCTTGAAGTAACGGACGAAGATGTAAATTCTGAGCTTGAAAAAATGGCTGCTATGTACAACATGACTGTTGACAACATTAAGCAAGCACTTGGCGGAGTTGAAGGCATCAAAGGTGACCTTCAACTTAAAAAAGCAGTAGATTTCCTTGTTGAAAACAAGAAATAATTTCTAAATAGGGCGGGGGCACGATAATCATCGTGCCTTCTCTTTATACATTTTTTCAATTACATATTATAATAAGGACAGGGAAACCTTTTTAACAAGGCAGACCAAGTCAAGGCAGGAAATAGACATATACATATCGAATTAATAAATTCCAAATAGCTTTAAGATTTAATTGTTTTAAAAGTGGTTATGCTTATTGAGGACATAAATCCATTTTTAAAGCCGAAACCAAGCAAAAATTACCATTATAGAAAACATATTTAACGAAAGCTTTTTATTTCCAGTCCATTAGCTTTGTGTGTTACAATGCAATACATACCACTGAAATATTTTGAAAAAGTAATGGATTTTTGTTTGGTTCGCAACTTTTAAAATGGTACTAACACGTTTCAAGGGGTGAAAGTATGTTTAAATTTAATGATGAAAAAGGGCAGTTAAAATGTTCTTTCTGCGGAAAAACGCAGGATCAAGTGCGTAAGTTGGTTGCGGGACCAGGAGTTTATATATGTGACGAATGTATCGAGCTTTGCACAGAAATTGTAGAGGAAGAATTAGGAACAGAGGAAGAAGTAGAATTTAAAGATGTTCCGAAACCAAAAGAAATCTGTGAGATTCTGGATGAATACGTAATTGGTCAGGACCAAGCGAAGAAATCGCTTTCAGTAGCGGTGTATAACCACTACAAGCGTATCAATTCAAACAGTAAGATTGATGACGTTGAACTCTCTAAAAGTAATATCTGTATGATCGGGCCGACTGGTAGTGGTAAAACATTATTAGCCCAAACTTTAGCGAGAATTTTAAATGTTCCATTTGCGATTGCCGATGCTACTTCTCTTACTGAAGCTGGATATGTTGGGGAAGACGTTGAAAATATCTTATTGAAACTAATTCAAGCAGCTGATTATGATGTTGAGAAAGCGGAAAAAGGCATCATTTATATCGATGAAATTGATAAAATTGCGCGTAAATCAGAAAATCCTTCTATTACTAGAGATGTTTCAGGTGAAGGTGTACAACAAGCTTTATTAAAAATTCTTGAAGGTACGGTGGCAAGTGTCCCTCCACAAGGTGGACGTAAGCATCCACACCAGGAATTCATTCAAATCGATACCACCAATATCTTATTTATTTGCGGTGGAGCATTTGATGGAATCGAACCAATTATCAAACGCCGTCTTGGCCAAAAAGTAATCGGATTTGGCTCTGAGGTGAAGCAGGCGGAAGTCAGCCAAAAAGAACTTCTTTCTAAAGTATTACCAGAAGATTTACTCCGTTTTGGATTAATTCCGGAATTTATCGGACGTCTTCCAGTCATTGCAAGCCTTGAGCAATTAGACGAGGATGCATTAATTGAAATCTTAACAAAGCCGAAAAATGCTTTAGTTAAGCAATATCAAAAAATGCTTGAAATCGACGAGGTGGAATTGGAATTCGAAGAAGGCGCCCTTCATGAAATTGCTAAGAAGGCAATTGAACGGAAGACTGGTGCCCGTGGATTACGATCCATCATTGAAGGAATCATGCTTGATGTTATGTTTGACCTGCCTTCCCGTGATGATATTACAAAATGTATTATCACAAAGGAAACGGTCATTAACAATAGCGTTCCAAAACTTGTTCTAGAAGATGGAACAGTTGTTGTTGAAGAAAAATCTGCATAATAAAAGTGGACCTGGCTAAAAAATAGCCAGGTTCTTTTTATGTACATATAAAAACTTCCCCATTCAATATCTTACATTTATGGGTTTATTCCATCCTGATGCAGGAAATACTTATTAATATCTTATGAGTAACTGTAGCAGGAGGGAAAAGTATGAGTTGGACGGGGATTGCCTTATTTATACAACTCTTTTTTGGGATTATCATTGGGTTGTATTTTTGGAATTTACTAAGAAACCAACGGACACAAAAGGTATCCATTGATCGGGAATCCCGAAAGGAAATGGAGCAGCTCCGTAAAATGAGATCCATTTCATTGACCGAACCGTTAGCAGAAAAAGTACGCCCAACAAGCTTTGAAGATATTGTGGGACAAGAAGATGGAATCAAGTCATTAAAAGCCGCGTTATGTGGGCCCAACCCGCAGCATGTGATTATTTATGGACCTCCGGGTGTTGGAAAAACAGCAGCAGCCCGCTTAGTGCTCGAGGAAGCCAAAAAAAATAAAAAGTCTCCATTTAAACCAGCTTCTGTTTTTATCGAGCTGGATGCAACAACGGCCCGTTTCGATGAGAGAGGAATTGCCGACCCGTTAATTGGTTCTGTTCATGACCCGATATATCAAGGGGCAGGGGCCATGGGACAGGCTGGAATTCCGCAGCCAAAACAAGGTGCGGTAACAAATGCTCACGGCGGGGTTTTATTTATTGATGAAATCGGTGAACTCCACCCGATTCAAATGAACAAGCTGTTAAAAGTATTAGAGGATCGAAAAGTGTTCCTTGAAAGTGCCTATTATCATGAAGAAAATACCCAAATTCCCACACATATTCATGACATTTTTAAAAATGGACTGCCAGCCGATTTCCGCTTAATTGGGGCAACCACGAGGACACCGAATGAAATTCCTCCTGCCATTCGTTCCCGCTGTATGGAAGTATTTTTCAGGGAATTAAATCAGGAAGAAATTATTCAGGTTGGTAAAAAAGCGGCGGAAAAAGTCAATCTGGCTATAAGTGATAATGGGTTAGAAGTATTATCTACATATGCAAGAAATGGCCGTGAAGCGGTGAATATGGTGCAAATAGCCGCTGGGCTGGCCATTACCGAAGAACGTAATTTTATCAAGGATGAAGATATCGAATGGGTGGTTCATTCCAGCCAGATGACCCCGAGAATGGAAAGAAAGATTAATGACGATTCTCAAATCGGGCTGGTGAACGGATTAGCCGTCTATGGACCGAACTCTGGCGCTCTTCTAGAAATAGAAGTAACCGTCATCAAGGCGAAGGAAAAAGGTTCCATTAATATTACGGGGATTGTTGATGAAGAAAGTATCGGCGGCCAGGGTAAATCCATTCGACGCAAAAGTATGGCCCGCGGCTCCATAGAAAATGTTATAACGGTTTTACGCTCAATGGGTGTACCGGCCGATGATTACGATATTCATGTGAATTTCCCTGGCGGTGTGCCGATTGATGGTCCATCTGCAGGTATCGCCATGGCAACCGGTATCTATTCGGCGATTTACAAAATCCCAATCGATAACAAAGTTGCGATGACAGGAGAAATTAGCATTCATGGCAATGTTAAGCCAATTGGCGGGGTTTATCCGAAAGTGAAGGCCGCACGTAAGGCTGGGGCGACAACCGTCATAATTCCTGAAGAAAATATGCAGTCAATTTTAAATGAAATTGACGGGATTCGAATCGTGCCTGTCACCCATTTAAGTCAAGTTTTTGAAATAGCGCTTGTTCATAACATAGCTAACCCTCATGCCATTCCTGCTTCGATTGAACTATCGAAAAAAGAATCAATTTAACTATGACACTTCGGGCATACCGAAGTGTTTTTTTAATATTAGTTAAAATACGAAAGAAATTATGCTTCTTGGGGAAAATAGTTATATTGAAAAGGGATTCCTCTCATTAGACACTTATTTGCAAATGAGATAGAATTGTTTAACAAGGTATTCCTGCCGCAACAGTAGGAAATATTGATTTATTGCATGTGGAGGTGCAGTTTTATGGCGAAAGAGAGAGATTTGATCGTCCCCCTCCTGCCGCTTCGGGGGTTGCTTGTTTATCCGACCATGGTTCTACATTTGGATGTGGGGCGTGAAAGGTCGGTTCAGGCCCTTGAAAGAGCGATGGTAGATGACCATTTAATTTTTTTAACTACACAAAAAGATGTATCGATTGATGATCCTTCTGAAGAGGATTTATACAGAATTGGAACATTAACGAAAGTGAAACAAATGTTAAAGCTTCCAAATGGGACAATACGCGTATTAGTGGAAGGACTAAATCGGGCGGCAATCGAATCGTTTCATGACGAGGAAGATTATTATTCCGTCAGTATTGTTACATACGAGGAGCCTGACACAAAGGATGTTGAAGACCAGGCATTAATGAGAACAATGCTTGAATATTTCGAGCAATACATAAAGTTATCAAAAAAGATTTCTGCGGAAACCTACGCTTCTGTCGCTGATATCGAAGAGCCTGGCAGAATGGCAGATATCATTACTTCGCATCTGCCAATCAAATTGAAGGATAAGCAGGAAATTCTCGAAACCATTGATGTAAAACAACGGATGAATCGCGTCATCGATACAATTCATAATGAGAAAGAAGTCTTGAATCTCGAGAAAAAAATTGGTCAGCGCGTGAAGCGGTCAATGGAAAGGACGCAGAAGGAGTATTATCTGCGGGAGCAGATGAAAGCCATTCAGAAGGAATTAGGCGATAAAGAGGGTAAGACTGGAGAAGTCGCTGAGCTGACCGAACGAATCAAAAACGCTGGCATGCCGGAGCATGTGGAACAAACGGCGTTTAAAGAGTTAGACCGTTATGAAAAAGTTCCTTCGAGTTCTGCTGAAAGTGCTGTTATCCGTAACTATATTGAGTGGTTAGTTACGCTTCCATGGACAAATAAAACCGATGATGATATTGATATCCGCCGCGCGGAAAAAATTCTCAACGAGGAACATTTTGGCTTGGAAAAGGTAAAAGAACGTGTTCTTGAATTTTTGGCGGTGCAAAAGCTTACGAATTCCTTAAAAGGGCCGATTCTTTGTCTAGCAGGACCTCCGGGAGTGGGGAAGACGAGTTTAGCACGTTCCATTGCTACTTCGCTAAATCGAAACTTTGTCCGTGTCTCCCTTGGAGGCGTACGCGATGAGTCTGAAATCCGCGGCCACCGCAGGACCTATGTCGGTGCTATGCCGGGGCGGATTATTCAAGGTATGAAAAAAGCAGGCACGATTAACCCTGTGTTTTTATTAGATGAAATTGATAAAATGTCGAGCGATTTCCGAGGAGATCCGTCATCTGCGATGCTAGAGGTTCTCGACCCGGAACAAAATCATAATTTCAGTGATCATTATATTGAAGAAACGTATGATTTATCGAAGGTTATGTTTATTGCAACAGCCAATAACCTTGGAACCATACCTGGTCCGCTGTTAGACAGGATGGAAATCATTACGATTGCAGGCTATACTGAGCTTGAAAAAGTTCACATTACCCGTGATCATTTGCTTCCAAAACAAATTAAAGAAAATGGTTTATCAAAAGGTATTCTTCAAGTTCGCGATGATGCAATTCTAAAGGTTGTCCGCTATTATACCCGCGAGGCTGGGGTTCGGAGCCTTGAGCGGCAAATGGCAACCATCTGCCGGAAGACGGCCAAAATCATTGTTTCCGGTGAGAAAAAACGTGTCGTTGTCACCGAAAAGAATGTAGAAGAATTTTTAGGAAAGCCAAGATTCCGCTATGGCCAAGCAGAGACAGAAGACCAAGTCGGAGTAGCGACTGGTTTAGCTTATACAACGGTCGGCGGCGATACTTTGCAGATTGAGGTTTCACTTTCTCCGGGTAAAGGGCGGCTTGTGCTTACTGGGAAACTTGGTGATGTAATGAAAGAATCAGCCCAGGCAGCATTTAGTTATATCCGTTCTAAAGCGAATGAGCTTGGGATTGAGGAAGGTTTTCATGAAAAATATGATGTCCATATTCACGTACCAGAAGGCGCGGTACCGAAGGATGGGCCATCAGCCGGAATTACGATGGCAACCGCGTTAGTGTCTGCCTTAACTGGAAGACCAATTCGCCGTGAAGTGGGAATGACTGGTGAGATTACATTAAGAGGAAGAGTTCTTCCAATTGGCGGCTTAAAAGAGAAGACGCTTAGTGCCCACCGCGCTGGGTTAACAAAGGTTATTTTGCCTAAGGATAATGAGAAGGATATTGAAGACATTCCGGAAAGCGTTAGAAATGAAATTGAATTTGTGCCTGTTACCCATGTTGATGAAGTGTTACGACATGCACTATTAGAGGGTGGCGCGCAATGAAAGTAACCAGCTCAGATATCGTCATCAGTGCCGTAAAGCCGGAACAATACCCTGAAACGGATCTGCCGGAGTTTGCTCTGGCAGGCCGTTCGAATGTCGGGAAATCTTCTTTTATTAATAAAATGCTCAATCGAAAAGGCTTAGCGAGAATTTCATCTAAGCCTGGAAAAACCCAAACGCTTAATTTTTATTTAATCAATGAAATCCTTCATTTTGTAGATGTTCCCGGCTACGGGTACGCAAAGGTATCAAAATCGGAGCGTGCCGCTTGGGGGAAAATGATTGAAACGTACTTAACAAGGCGCGAGCAGTTAAGGGCAGTCGTCTTAATCGTGGACCTTAGACATCCACCAACAGAGGATGATGTGATGATGTATGATTTCCTGAAGCATTATGAAATTCCATGCATTGTCATTGCAACGAAGGCTGATAAAATCCCTAGAGGGAAATGGCAAAAGTATTTAAAGGTGACAAAGGAAACACTCGACCTTGAGGAATCCGACCAAATCGTCCTCTTCTCTTCCGAAACCGGAGAAGGCAAAGATAAAGCGTGGTCTATCATTCAGAGTTATATGTAAATGTTTTAAAAAGAACGCGATTTCGTAATTGAAATCGTGTTTTTATTTTGTCTAGTAAAGTGCCAAATCCTAATTAGGGTAAAGGATTAAGTCCTTCATAAAGCGGATGAAGTACAAAACGAAATTGAAAAAACAGCAAAATGTCCTTTATAAAGTGGATGAAGGACAAAATGTAATTAAGAAAATGCAAAATGTCCTTCATAAAGCGGTTGAAGGACAAAACGAAATTGAAAAAACTGTAAAATGTCCTTCATAAAGCGGATGAAAGACAAAACGAAATTGAAAAAACAGCAAAATGTCCTTCATAAAGCGGATGAAGGACAAAACGGAATTGAAAAAACAACAAAATGTCCTTCATAAAGCGGATGAAGGACAAAACGAAATTGAAAAAACTACAAAGTGTCCTTCATTAAGCGGATGAAGGACAAAACGAAATTGAAAAAACAGCAAAATGTCCTTCATTAAGCGGATGAAGGACAAAACGAAATTGAAAAAACAGCAAAATGTCCTTCATAAAGCGGATGAAGGACAAAACGAAATTGAAAAAACAGCAAAATGTCCTTCATAAAGCGGATGAAGGACAAAACGAAATTGAAAAAACAGCAAAATGTCCTTCATAAAGCAGATGAAAGACAAAACGAAATTGAAAAAACAGCAAAATGTCCTTCATTAAGAGGATGAAGGACAAAAAGTAATGAAAAAACAGCAAAATGTCCTTCATCAAGCAGATGAAGGACAAATCCGGTTTTTTAAATTGTAATTTAATACCCCGATTTGTGTACGGGGATACCGTTTC
This sequence comes from Neobacillus sp. Marseille-Q6967, assembly GCF_946151075.1. Taxonomy (GTDB): domain Bacteria; phylum Bacillota; class Bacilli; order Bacillales; family Cytobacillaceae; genus Neobacillus. The sequence continues at coordinate 203,662 of NZ_CAMGZB010000002.1, forward strand.
TGATAATGTTATTTCTTTTTTAAAAATAAAAAGTAAATTCCAATTAAAATAATGATGGCCGGCCAAAACTTCCAAACCAAATCTATGCCATTTTGGAGGAAACTAAGATATCCGATAAATTTATCGTAAAATAATATTAAAAATGCCAATACTAAAAATAGGAAAGCTTGGAATAAACCATTTTTTGTTTTTTGAAAACGAAGAAAAAAGCCAATCGAGATGAACAGCACGAGCATTCCAATGGTGTTGGCCGGCCAAAACGCTGCTTTACCAGTTAAATGAAAATGAAGGCCAAATCCAGCAAAGATCACACCGGGCAGGATGGCTTCGTGATCATGGGCAGAATAACCTTGGGCTAAAAAAGCAATTCCAACAATAATAAGTAAAGTTGGCCATGAATAGAATGTCTGTAGGGCTGTAAACCCAGATTGCTGTAAAAATAGATAGGTCCCCAGACCGATAAGAATAATTCCGGGAAAGATCCGTTGATTTTTCACTTCAAACACCACTTCCAGTAAGGTTCACTTGAATATTGTCCGTTTTTTTGGTACTGTACATACGGGATAGTATTTGTCGATTATTGCATTTTTTTATTATAATGATCGAGCGCTTCGGGCGCTACCGATTTCTATATTATCATAGAGTTTCATTTTCTGTTCACATTTTTCGGGCAAAAGTTGAAAAAGCTCATGTTATAATTAGACTAGTTAATACTGTAATTACTGTAATTAATCAATGGGGGTGTCTTTAGCAAATGCATATTGTAGTGATCGGTTTAAACTATAAAACTGCCCCTGTGGAAATCCGCGAGAGGTTGACATTTAATCCGTCCGATCTTGGGGATGCCATTAAAAAATTAAACTCCAAAAAGAGCATCCTAGAAAATATTATCGTCTCAACATGCAATCGAACTGAAATTTATGCGGTAGTCGATCAATTGCATACAGGCCGCTATTATATTAAAGAATTCTTGGCAGATTGGTTTGGAATAGAGCAATCAGAGTTTTCTCCATTCCTATTTGTTTATGAAGAAGATGGCGCGGTTGAGCATTTATTTAGAGTAACCTGCGGTCTACATTCGATGGTTTTAGGAGAAACACAAATTCTAGGCCAAGTTCGTGAGAGCTTTATTTTAGCTCAAGAGGAAGGAACAACGGGTACGGTGTTCAATCACCTCTTTAAACAAGCGATTACAGTCGCAAAACGCGGACATGCAGAAACCGATATCGGTGCCAATGCCGTATCTGTCAGCTATGCAGCAGTGGAATTGGCAAAGAAAATCTTTGGTTCACTTGAAAGTAAACATGTGTTAATCTTCGGCGCTGGAAAAATGGGCGAGCTGGCAGCTCAAAACCTGCACAGTAATGGTGTTAAAAAGGTGACAGTTATCAACCGTACCTTTGAAAAAGCACAGGTTCTAGCAGACCGGTTTGCCGGTGAAGCCAAAACTGTGAATGAACTGCAAAAATCACTGATTGATGCCGATATATTAATCAGCTCTACAGGTGCAAAGGATTTTGTGATTACAAAATCAATGATGGAAAAAGTAGAAAAACAGCGCAGAGGCAAACCATTATTTATGGTGGATATCGCTGTACCGCGCGACCTTGACCCGAAAATTGCCGAGCTTGATAGCGTCTTCCTTTATGATATCGATGATTTAGAAGGAATTGTGGAGGCAAATCTTCAGGAGCGTAAAAAAGCAGCGGATAAAATTATGCTGATGATTGAAAAAGAAATTGTAGATTTTAAACAATGGCTGGGAACACTTGGAGTGGTACCGGTTATCTCAGCGTTAAGAGATAAGGCGCTGGCCATCCAATCAGAAACAATGGTCAGCCTTGAGAGAAAGCTGCCACACTTATCCGAGCGTGATCTAAAAGTATTAAATAAACATACAAAGAGTATCATCAACCAAATGTTAAAGGATCCAATCCTCCAAGCAAAAGAATTGGCTGCCAGACCGGATGCAGAACAAGCAATGGACTTGTTCATGAAAATCTTTAATATTGAAGAACTAGTCGAAGAACAACAATCGAAAGCAGCCGAAACCAATAAAATGATGGTTCAATCACCGCAGGCTTCCTTTCAGTCATAGAGGTACCTGCTATGTTTGATATCCAGATGACACGGCTGCATGAATTGACAGTTGTTATATATTGCCTTAGTGTGTTGTTATATTTTTTCGATTTCATTCACCATAACCGGAAGGCAAACCGTATCGCCTTCTGGTTACTTGCATTTGTATGGGTATTACAAACGATTTTCTTAATCACCTATATGGTCCGAACGGGAAGGTTCCCCGTTTTAACGGTCTTTGAGGGTCTTTATTTTTATGCCTGGGTGTTAATTACCTTATCGTTGGGGATTAACCGATTATTGAAAGTAGACTTTATTGTTTTCTTTACAAATATACTTGGTTTCATTGTCATGGTAATCCACACCTTTGCCCCAGCGCAATACGGTTCGCACGTTATCGGCAAGCAACTTATGTCCGAGCTTTTACTAATACATATCACCACGGCGATTTTATCATATGGGGCGTTTTCTCTGTCGTTTGTCTTTTCAGTCTTATATCTTATTCAATATGATCTTTTGAAAAGGAAAAAATGGGGAGCAAGGCTTTTAAGATTAGCAGATTTAAGTAAGCTTGAGCGGTCATCCTATATCTTAGCCGTCATCGGAGTCCCGATGCTCCTGCTAAGCCTTATCCTTGGCTTACAGTGGGCGATTTTAAAGGTTCCTGGCTTGCCTTGGTATGATATGAAAGTCATCGGTTCCTTTATCTTATTAGCCGCATACAGCATCTTCTTATATATGCGAATCGTCAAGAATATGACTGGAAGACAGCTGGCGATTTGGAATACAGGTTCATTTCTAATTGTCTTAATAAACTTTTTCTTATTCGGTCAATTATCATCATTTCACTTTTGGTACTCATAGAGGAGGCAGTCATGAGAAAAATTATCGTAGGTTCTAGACGCAGCAAATTGGCATTAACTCAAACAAATTGGGTGATTGAACAGCTTAAGAAGCTGGGTGCTCCTTTTGAGTTTGAAGTAAAAGAAATCGTCACAAAAGGGGACCGGATCTTAGATGTGACCCTTTCAAAGGTTGGCGGTAAAGGTTTGTTTGTAAAGGAAATCGAACAAGCCATGCTTGATAAAGAGATTGATATGGCCGTTCACAGTATGAAAGATATGCCGGCTGTCCTTCCTGAAGGTTTAACGATTGGCTGTATTCCGTTCCGTGAGGACCATCGTGATGCATTGATCTCAACCGGCCATGTGAAATTAAAAGATTTAAAGAAGGGTGCCATTATCGGTACAAGCAGTCTTCGCCGGAGTGCCCAGCTTTTAGCGCAGCGCCCTGATTTAGAAATTAAATGGATTCGTGGAAATGTTGATACGAGATTGCAAAAACTTCAGGATGAAGAATACGATGCGATTATCTTGGCTGCGGCCGGACTTTCCCGCCTTGGCTGGGCATCCGAAACGGTAACCGAATTTATCGATGCCGATATTTGTATCCCTGCTGTCGGTCAAGGTGCATTAAGCATTGAATGTCGTGAGGACGACAAAGAGCTTCTAGAGCTTTTTGAAAAATTCACTTGTAAGAAGACAGAAAGAGCTGTGCGTGCAGAACGTGCTTTTCTTCAAAAAATGGAAGGCGGCTGCCAGGTACCGATTGCCGGCTTCGCACATGTAGAGGAAAACGATGAAATCGTTCTGAACGTTTTAGTGGGTTCTCCAGAAGGCCAAGAAATTTTCAAAGAAGAAGTCAGAGGACATAACCCAGAAGAACTGGGCGTTCAAGCTGCAGACCTGTTAATTGAAAAAGGCGCCAAAGACCTTATTGAAAGGGTTAAGCGGGAGCTTGAAGGTCAATGATAGAATCATCAAGGTTGATGAATAAAAAGGTTCTGGTTCCCCGCGGAGCAGGCCAGGCAAAACCCTTTTCAAAGCTTGTTAAAGAGTATGGGGGGATTCCAGTTGAAATCCCTCTTATTGCTTTTCGTCCAATTGTCACTAATCCTGAATTGGAGGCGGCAATTGGGCGGTTACATACATATGACTGGATTGTTTTTACCAGCAATGTCACAATAGAAACGTTCTTTTCTTTTTTTAAGGGGAAATCTTCTTTTCCAAAAGTTGCCGTGATCGGCAAAAAAACAGAAGAGGTCCTGAAGGAAAAAGGATTACAGGCCGATTTTGTCCCTTCTGCCTATGTGGCGGAGGTTTTTGTTGAGGAGTTTTTACCGAATATTTCAAGTGGTACGAAGGTACTGATCCCAAAAGGGAATTTGGCCAGAGAATATATTTCAAGTTCTCTTATCAAAAACGGTGCCCTAGTAGATGAAATCGTCATCTATGAAACCTATATGCCGGATGAGAGCCGTGAGAAACTGGCTAAAATGCTGGCAGAAGATGAACTTGATATTTTGCTGTTTACCAGCCCTTCGACCGTTGACCACTTTATGAGTGTGGTAAAAGAGTCTAAATTGGAAAGTCATCTTGAACGTTGTATTGTGGGCTGTATTGGTCCGGTAACTAAGAAAAATTTAAAGAAGTATGGTTTTTCTGTTCATGCTTCACCAAATGAATATACAGTCAAAGAAATGATTCATAGTACCATCGAATATTTAGAAATGGGGTAATTCTTTATGGAACTTCAATTTTCACGGCACCGCCGTTTACGTTCAAGCGCTAACATGCGTGCACTTGTAAGAGAAAATCACTTAAGACCGGAAGATTTTATCTATCCGTTGTTTATTTATGAAGGAGAAAACATTCGCAAAGAAGTCTCCTCCATGCCAGGTGTATTCCAAGTATCCATGGACAACCTAAAGGCGGAAATGGACGATATCGTTGCCCACGGTATAAAATCGGTGTTATTATTCGGTATTCCGGCGACGAAGGATGAATGCGGCACACAGGCGTTCCACAACCATGGCATCATTCAGGTTGCAACCCGTTATATTAAAGAACATTATCCAGAAATCATCGTAGTTGCCGATACTTGCTTATGCGAATATACAAGCCACGGGCACTGTGGCGTTGTAGAAGGCGAAAAAGTCTTAAACGACCCATCTCTTGAGTTACTTGTAAAAACAGCCGTTGCTCAAGCAGAAGCAGGTGCGGACATTATTGCCCCATCGAACATGATGGACGGATTTGTAGCAGCGATTCGCGCTGGGTTAGATGAAGCTGGATTTCAAGATATTCCAATCATGTCCTATGCGGTGAAATATGCGTCTGCTTTTTATGGACCATTCCGTGAAGCAGCAGAAGGTGCTCCGCAATTTGGCGACCGCAAAACTTATCAAATGGACCCTGCTAACCGAATGGAAGCATTCAGAGAAGCAGAATCGGATGTGGCTGAAGGTGCAGACTTTTTAATTGTGAAGCCAGGCATGCCATATCTTGATATTGTTCGTGATGTGAAAAATACCTTTAATCTTCCTATTGTTGCTTATAATGTGAGCGGTGAATATTCGATGATTAAGGCAGCAGCGGCAAACGGCTGGATTGACGAAAAGCAAACGGTTATGGAAATGTTAATGGCATTCAAACGAGCAGGCGCAGATTTAATTATTACATATGCTGCAAAAGATGCTTGCCGCTGGCTAAAAGAAGAACAATATTAACCTGAAAGAGGGATATAGATGCGTTCGTATACGAAATCAGTTGAAGCATTTAAAGAAGCCAAAACCCTTATGCCCGGCGGTGTAAACAGCCCGGTACGTGCCTTTAAATCCGTCAACATGGATCCGATTTTTATGGAAAGAGGAAAAGGTTCAAAAATCTATGATATCGACGGCAACGAATATATCGATTACGTGTTATCATGGGGACCGCTTATTCTTGGACACTCTAACGACCGTGTAGTAGAAGGAATTAAGAAAGTGGCAGAGCATGGTACAAGCTATGGAGCACCAACGTTAATGGAAAACGAGTTGGCTAAGCTTGTGATTGAGCGTGTACCTTCGATTGAAGTAATTCGGATGGTTTCATCTGGTACGGAAGCTACGATGAGTGCCCTCCGCTTAGCCCGCGGTTATACAGGCCGTAATAAGATTTTAAAATTTGAAGGCTGCTATCATGGTCATGGAGACAGCTTGCTGATTAAAGCAGGTTCTGGTGTGGCTACACTAGGATTGCCTGACAGCCCTGGGGTACCGGAAAGTGTGGCAAAAAACACCATCACGGTGGCTTACAATGACCTAGAAAGTGTGAGATACGCATTTGAACAATTCGGTGAGGATATTGCTTGTATCATCGTCGAACCAGTAGCAGGAAACATGGGTGTTGTTCCACCGCTTCCTGGCTTCTTAGAGGGCTTACGTGAGATTACGACTCAATACGGTGCGTTACTGATTTTTGATGAAGTTATGACTGGTTTCCGTGTCGGCTATAACTGCGCACAAGGTTATTTCGGCATCACTCCTGACATTACTTGCCTTGGTAAAGTAATTGGCGGAGGACTTCCAGTGGGGGCTTACGGGGGTAAAGCGGAAATCATGCAGCAAATCGCACCATCTGGACCAATCTATCAAGCCGGTACCCTTTCTGGAAACCCGCTAGCTATGACAGCTGGATACGAAACATTAGTGCAGTTAACTCCAGAGCATTATGAAGATTTTATCCGTAAAGGCGATAAGCTGGAAAAAGGAATTAAGGCTGCAGCTGAAAAATATGATATCCCAGTATCATTTAACCGCGCTGGTTCTATGATTGGTTTCTTCTTCACCAATGAAGATGTTATCAACTACGAAACAGCTAAGTCTTCTAATTTAGAGTTCTTTGCTGCTTACTATCGTGAAATGGCGAACCAAGGAGTATTCCTGCCGCCTTCCCAATTCGAAGGACTGTTCCTGTCCACAGAGCACTCCTACGAAGACATCGAAAAAACTATTCAAGCAGTAGAAATTGCTTTTTCAAAACTTAAATAAAATGAGTGGCACTCACCTTGATTGGTGGGTGTTTTTTTTCTAATGACGCCTGAAGTCCAGAAAGGAACGAAATAGAACAATATCACTGATACGGTTGTCATGAGAGGTTCATGAAGACCGAAACTAGGAGGAAGACTCTGATAAAGTCGTCATGAGAGGTTCATGAGGCCCCCCTGGCACAGCGTTATTTTTATTAAAAGGGATTTAGTTAGATGGCCTGAAGCTCTTTTCAGAGTGCACCTCCACCAAAAGGAAACCAAACAGAAGCACTGAATTCCTTTCGAGCGTAAATTCCACTAAAAGGTAACCAGACAGAAGCACTGGAGCCCTTTTCAGCGAGTAACCCACCAAAAGGGAACCAAACAGAAGCACTGAATCCCTTTTGAGTGTACAATTCCACTAAAAGGTAACCAGTCCGAAGCACTGGAGCCCTTTTCAGCGAGCAACCCCACCAAAAGGGCACCAGCCCAGAGTTAGAGAAAGCAAATAGCAAAAATCTACAACCAAAAAGAATTCCCCACCCATAACTTTTTATCACCAAAAAGCATTTTTATCATATTTCAGGGCCTTTGTTCATAGAGTGTAAGTGACATAGTGATTTTGCGTGATAGGAAACGAAAGGAGGAGTCGCTTTGTCTCAGGAGAATCAATCGTGCCTACGATTTTCCCTGGAGGAATCGTTATGGTTTAGAAAAGGACAGGAAGTCGCAGAACTCGTGTCTGTTTCGCTAGACCCTGATATCACCATCCAGGAAAATGACCAGTACGTAACCATACGTGGTTCGCTCGAATTAACAGGCGAATATAAAAGTTACGATGATATTGATGCTGAAGAACAAGAGGAACTTGCCAAACATCAAAAGTATGTTGAAAGAGTGGATCCGCAAGAAGAAGGTTTATGTGAATTTTCACACCGTTTCCCGGTCGACATTACGATTCCGAATAACCGGATTCAAAGTATCTATGATATCGACGTTATTGTAGAATCGTTCGACTATGCTTTCCCAGAGCGGAGCTGCCTAAAATTAACTGCAGAGCTCATGATTAGCGGGTTATACGATTCCAAGCAAGAACAACAACAGGAACAAGGTCTGGAAGTAAACCTAGCTGTCGAGGAAGAAACATTTGAAGAAGAGCAAGAGTACGAAATTCTCCATCGATTTAAGGCAGTAACGGAGGAAGAGGAAGGGGAACAGCAGGAAGATTTAGAAGAAGAACAAGAAGACGAAGAGCCTATATTATTTGAATCAGAAGCAAGGAAGCAAAAAGAAGAAGAGCCAGTGGCGGAATTTCCGAAATTCCCGACCTTTACTTATCAAGAAGCGGATCCTGTATTCCTTCAGGAAACGAGAAGTGAGGCCGCCCAGCCTGAAGAAGAGCAAGTAATCGATCTTGCCGAAGAAGCGCCTGTCGAGGAACCAGTTGCCGAACAGGAACAACCCCAGGAGGAAGAAGTTGTGGAGGAAAGTTCCTCTTCACCGGACGAATCTCCGAAACATATTTTTAAGAAAAAAGCCTCGAAGAAGAAAACGATGACTTTAACCGAGTTTTTTGCTAGGAAGGAAGAGAACGCTGAGCAAGCCAGGCTGAAAATGTGTATTGTTCAAAAAGGTGATACCATTGACAGTTTAGCAGACCGCTATGATGTTTCCGTTCTAAATCTGCTGAAAGTCAATAATCTAGAACTCAATCAGGATGTTTACGAAGGCCAGGTATTATACGTACCGGCAGCAATGGCAAAAAAATAAGCATGACCTAACCAATGTTGAGCGGGTTTTCAAAAAACCTGCTCTCATTCTTTAGCCCTCTATTTTTGAAAGAGAGTTGAGTACTGATGAGTGACTCAGATCGGCTGGGAAAAGTTTCGACAATTTTAAAGAACTACCAGGTAAAACCTTATTTTGTTGAAGAATACGGAAGTATCCTTAAGGTTTTTTCCAATAAAGGGACATTTGCCTTGAAAAAAATTGCCCCAACCCTTGGAACGGATTTCGTTAGACATGTCCATCTTCTCTACCAAAAAGGCTATAACCGGATTGTCCCCATTTATCCAACCATGGATGGCCGGTATGCAGTCCTTCATGATAAGTCGCTTTATTACCTAATGCCATGGATGCCGAATGAGGTGAAAGAGGACCGACAGCAGACAAACCATCAGCTTTTCCGTGAACTGGCCCGGCTTCATACTATTTCTGCCAAAGAAATTAAGATTAATAAAGAAGAACGCGCCGAGCATTATGAGAAAACCATTCAGCAATTTGAAAAAAATCAAGAATTCCTTGATGGGTTTATTGATGAATGTGAAAAGAAGACATATATGTCACCATTTGAGCTTCTCTTTTGCTTGTACTATAACGAAATCAGTCAGGCACTTCGGTTTGCCAAAACGAAATTTGAAGAATGGTATGAAAAAACAAAGGAAGACAAAAAGGCCAGAATGGTTATCACCCACGGAAAATTGTCCAATGAGCATTTTCTTTATGATGACAAAGGCTATGGTTATTTTATTAATTTTGAAAATGCCCGCTACGGGGCAGCTTTTCATGATCTTTTACCATACTTATCCAGGGCATTAAACACAAATCCAAAGCGGAATGATGATGTGATTGAATGGGTTAATCATTATCTAAAATACTTTCCTTTTAAAGCAGATGAAAAGTTGTTGTTTTATAGTTATTTGGCTTATCCGATTCCCATTATCCAAGAAGTTGAGCGCTATTATAAGAAAAAGCCGCCTCGCAATGAATTGAAATTCGTCAGGCAGCTTCAACGTCGTTATTGGCATTTAAAAAATACTGAGTATGTGGTCATGAGAATGACGGAAGTTGATAACCAACAGCAGCAGGCAAAAGAAGGAGCCCAGCAGTAGTAGGGGCTCCTAAACAATTTCAAAATAAATCGAAACCGCAATCGCAATAAACACCGTTAACAACAAAACATCAAAAACCGTCGGAATAAACAACGTTCGAATCAATTGAAAAATCGTAAAGGGAATAATCAACTGCTCGCAAACTCTCCTAGTTGTGCGGTACCAGGGAGTGTAGGAGTATTTGGTAATAAACTTCCTCCTTTTCATCAGACAACCCCCTCCCTCGGAAAAAAGCTTTTTGTTATATATATTCTTTGTTTAGTGTAAATTCCCCAATTTTCTTTTTAAAAATCAATAACCTTATTGAAAACCTCTAGGAAAAATGAAATAATTATAAAGTTCTATAAAATTGAGAGTTTTATGGAAAATATATTTCATAGAGGTATAAAAATGTACTGGTTTATCATCCTTTTCCCGCTGCTGATTTATCCATGGGGCTTTGACCCGTATTACACCACAACGAAAGCAAATTATTTATACATATTTGTTTTAGGTACCTGGCTCTACATATTGCTGAAACGAAAGTATCCGATATTAAAGCCGGATAAGGGAGATACAACGGCTATTGGGGCATTGTTACTATTTTTAACGCTAATTGAGATATCAACGGCCTTTTCGCCTAATAGCTATACTTCCGTTTACGGGTTAATTGATCGGAAAGAGGGACTGCTATCGTTCTTTTGCTATTTTAGTGTTTTCCTATTTTCTTACCGGATGATTAATGAAAGGCAATTAACAAAGGTGATTCCGGGGATCGCCTTTGTTTCCATGATTGTGTCCGCCTATGGCATTCTTCAGCATTATCAGTTAGACTTCCTTCCACGGAACAGTGCGATGAGGAATTACGGGGGGACCTATACGTTTTTTGATAATCCAAACTTTTTTGGCTCGTACCTCGTTTTGGTGCTCCTAATTACCTTACCAATCTATTTGAATGCGGCAGCGAAAAAGTACTCCATCCTATATTTCAGCTCGCTTTGTTTAGCGTTTGTGGCATTACTATTTTCTAATACGAGAAGCGGGTATGTTGGTGTATTTTGCGGAATGCTTTTTATTACGGCGTTTGTAGTCGTGAAGAGAAAACACCTCTGGAAAAAGTGGGCAGCATTGATTGTTTCGATGATAATTCTGCTGACCTTGATCAACGTAACAGAGAATGGTCATTACGGGAAACGAATCAATTCGGTTGTAAAAGAATCCTATAATGTTGCCACCAATCAGACTACAGGCCATGAAGGCTCGTCACGTTTTTATATTTGGATACGATCACTTCCATTAGTAAAAGAATATTTCTGGGTAGGATCTGGACCAGATTCTTTTGAATTTGTCTTCCCGGATAATCAAGATAAAGGAGAATTCTTGGGTAGTACAATCGTGGATAAAGCCCATAACGAATATCTGCAAATTGCGATTACACTTGGCACTCCTGCACTCATGACTTACTTACTATTTCTCTTCTTTATATTAAAAAGAGCATTCAAGGCAGTAAAATTAGCTCAAGGAAATGAAAAAATCATTCTTTATGGATTAACTGCCACAATCATCGGATATCTTGTACAGGCATTTTTTAATATCAGCACCGTTCCGGTTGCCCCGATCTTTTGGTCAATCCTTGGGATGACCTTAGCCAGGTCTTCAAAAGTGATTAACCAAGCAAAAAATAATATCAGAGAGCCATATCTTTATGAAAACCAATCGGCATAATGTGTCATATAGTATAAATAACAAAAAATTTGGCTATCATTATTGACGATTACAACCTTTTTTGGGTAGTATAACATTATGAATTTTAATAAGAACTAGCAAAGACAGGGAAGAGTACGATGTGCACCTGCTTCAAGAGAGGAAAACCATTAGCTGGAAGGTTTTCTAAGCAGACACTCGGAAGGTCGCCCTCGAGCTTCTTCAGCGAACGGATGGAAATATCCTACTAGTTGAAGACGGATCAAATCCGTTATCCGATTTAAGTGCCAATTATTTTACATATAATAATTGGAAAAAAGGTGGTACCGCGAAGCAAACTCCATTCGTCCTTTTACGACGAATGGGGTTTTTTGTTTTTCCGGAAACGAGGATAGATATACAAGGAGGAAGGGTCTAATGGAAACAAAAGAACTAACGATGCCAACGAAGTACGATCCACAGTCGATCGAACAGGGGCGCTATGAATGGTGGTTAAAAGGAAAGTTTTTCGAAGCAAAAGATGATGAGGGGAAACAGCCTTATACCATCGTGATTCCGCCGCCAAACGTAACTGGGAAACTTCATTTAGGGCATGCGTGGGATACAACTTTGCAAGATATCATGACAAGAATGAAAAGAATGCAGGGCTATGATGTGTTATGGCTCCCAGGGATGGACCATGCAGGTATCGCAACCCAAGCAAAGGTAGAAGAAAAACTTCGCAGTGAAGGAAAAAGCCGTTATGACTTAGGCCGTGAAAAGTTTATGGAAGAAACTTGGAAGTGGAAGGAAGAGTATGCTTCCCACATCCGTCAGCAATGGTCAAAATTAGGTTTAGGCTTAGATTACAGCCGTGAGCGTTTCACACTTGATGAAGGCTTATCAGCAGCGGTTCGTGAAGTATTTGTTACACTTTATAATAAAGGTTTGATTTACCGCGGAGAATATATTATTAACTGGGATCCATCAACCAAAACAGCACTTTCTGACATCGAAGTAATCTACAAAGATGTTCAAGGTGCGTTTTATCATATGAAATATCCACTTGCTGACGGGTCTGGACATATCGAGGTAGCCACCACTCGTCCAGAAACCATGCTAGGTGATACAGCGGTTGCGGTTCATCCAGAAGATGAGCGTTATAAGCACTTAATCGGAAAAACGGTGATCCTGCCAATCGTTGGCCGTGAAATTCCGATTGTCGGCGATGATTATGTAGATATGGAATTCGGTTCCGGGGCTGTAAAAATTACCCCTGCACATGACCCGAATGACTTTGAACTTGGAAACCGTCATAATCTTGAGCGAATCCTTGTTATGAACGAAGACGGTTCAATGAATCAAAATGCTATGAACTATAAAGGTTTAGACCGTTTCGAATGCCGTAAGCAAATTGTGAAAGATCTTCAAGAACAAGGCGTTCTTTTCAAAATTGAAGAGCATATGCATTCGGTTGGCCACTCTGAGCGAAGCGGTGCGGTTGTTGAGCCTTACCTTTCCACACAATGGTTCGTTAAAATGCAGCCATTAGCAGATGAGGCAATTGCACTTCAAAATAAAGAAAACAAAGTTAACTTTGTACCTGACCGTTTTGAAAAGACGTACCTTCACTGGATGGAGAACATCCGCGACTGGTGTATTTCCCGTCAGCTATGGTGGGGACACCGAATTCCAGCTTGGTATCATAAAGAAACGGGCGAAGTATTTGTTGGTCATGAGGAACCTGCGGATATTGAAAATTGGGAACAGGATAAAGATGTATTGGATACATGGTTTAGTTCAGCGCTTTGGCCGTTTTCGACAATGGGCTGGCCAGATAAAGAAGCAGCTGACTTTAAGCGCTACTTCCCAACAGATGTACTCGTAACCGGTTATGATATCATCTTCTTCTGGGTATCCCGGATGATTTTCCAAAGTATCGAATTTACTGGTGAACGTCCATTTAAAGATGTTCTTATCCACGGACTTGTTCGTGATGCTCAAGGACGTAAGATGAGTAAATCACTAGGCAACGGTGTCGATCCGATGGAAGTCATTGATCAATATGGAGCCGATTCCCTTCGTTATTTCTTATCGACTGGAAGCTCTCCTGGTCAGGATTTACGTTATAGTACGGAAAAAGTTGAATCTACTTGGAACTTTGCTAATAAAATTTGGAATGCTTCCCGCTTTGCTTTAATGAATATGGATGGCATGACATACGAAGAAATCGATTTAACCGGCGAAAAATCTGTTGCTGATAAATGGATTTTGACTCGCTTGAATGAAACCATTGAACATGTAACGAAGCTTTCAGAGCGTTATGAATTCGGAGAAGTTGGCCGTGCATTATACAACTTCATCTGGGATGATTTCTGTGATTGGTACATCGAAATGGCGAAGCTTCCTTTATATGGGGAAGATGAAGCGGCTAAGAAAACAACTCGTTCTATCTTAGCTTATGTACTAGATCAGACAATGCGCCTATTACATCCGTTCATGCCGTTCATTACAGAGGAAATCTGGCAGAACCTGCCGCATCAAGGTGAATCCATTACAACTGCCAGCTGGCCTGAAGTAAACCCAGCATTCACAGATGAAGAAGCAGCGCAGGAAATGAAAATGCTAATGGAAATGATTCGCTCCGTACGTAATATCCGTGCAGAAGTGAATACACCAATGAGCAAAAAGATTAAGATGCTAGTAAAAACGAAGGATGAGCAAGTTCAAAAAGCAGTTGAAAAGAATCGTGCTTATATTGAGAAATTCTGTAATCCTGAAGAATTACAAATCGGCACCAATCTTGAAACTCCTGAAAAGGCCATGGCAGCTGTTATTACCGGTTTGGAAATCTTCCTTCCATTAGAAGGTTTAATTAACATCGAGGAAGAAATTGCCCGTCTTGAAAAAGAATTCGAGAAGTACACTAAAGAAGTAGAGCGCGTTGAAAAGAAACTCAGCAACGAAGGGTTCATGAAAAAGGCACCTGAGAGTGTAATAACGGAAGAGCGTGCAAAAGAAAAAGATTATCGTGAAAAGAGAGCTCTAGTTGAAGCTCGTTTAAATGAATTAAAAGGTATTTAATAAGTGAAGACGAGTCCTGGTTAGGATTCGTCTTCTTTTAGACAAACAAAAGGGGTGCTATGGATGTTTAATACCTACGAAGAAGCCCTTGAATGGATCCATGCGCGATTAAGGCTCGGCATCAAACCCGGTTTAAAACGTATGGAGTGGATGATGGAGAAACTAGGGCATCCAGAAACAAAAATGAAAACTGTTCATATTGGAGGTACGAACGGAAAGGGATCGACAGTAACTTTTCTGCGCTCAATATTAGAAGCAGGGGGCTATACAGTTGGTACCTTTACCTCGCCGTATATTGAACAGTTTAATGAACGGATCAGTGTGAACGGGGTACCTATTCGTGATGAAGAGATTGTAGAACTCACAAACATCATCCGGCCGTTAGCTGATGAGTTAGAAGCAACAGAGCTTGGGGGACCAACGGAATTCGAAGTGATTACGGCCATGTCATTTTATTATTTTGCTAACATGAATCAAACTGATATCGTGTTATACGAAGTCGGCCTAGGCGGCAGATTTGATTCGACCAATATCATCCGTCCTTTAGCCAGCATCATTACGAATATCGGATTAGATCACACCAATATACTCGGCCATACGCATGAAGAAATTGCTTTTGAAAAAGCGGGCATTATAAAAGAACATACACCTATATTTACAGCAGTAAAATACCCTGGTGCACTTCAAGTAATAGAAAATCAGGCTGATAAAATGCAGGCGCCAATTTTTAGATTAAATTATGAATTTAACATTGAAATGCATCAATCGATAGCGAAGGGTGAAATTTTTACCCTAACCACTATTGATGCTTCACATGAGGGACTAGAAATCAGGATGATGGGCCAGCATCAGACAGAGAATGCCGCTTTAGCAGTGATGGCTGCTAGATATCTGAATCAGACAGATGATTATACATTGTCCTTTGAAACCATTGAGCAAGGTTTAAAGAAAGCTTATTGGCCAGGCAGGTTAGAAATTATTTCCGAACACCCGCTTGTCATTATTGACGGAGCTCATAATGACGAGGGGATTAATGCACTTGTCCAAGCCCTCACTAGCAGGTATGAGGACAAAAGCATCCATATTGTGTTTGCAGCCTTAAAGGATAAAAAACTGGATCAAATGATTTCGCAATTGGATCAAATTGCTGATCAAATTTCGTTTGTTGAATTTGATTTCCCGCGGGCAGCAGCAGCGGTTGATTTATACACAATTAGTAAATCTAGGAATAAAACAATGGCCGCCGATTGGAAAAATTACCTCAAAGAAGCAGTTCAAACCGTTGATACTAGTAGTATTCTCGTCGTAACAGGGTCACTTTATTTTATTTCGGAAGCAAAGCCTCATTTATATGAATTTTTAAAAAACAATCCGATTGCATTATGACAAGCATAGGTAATTTTGATAAAATAAATTTATCTCAATTTGAAAATAATTGGTAAAGGAGGATGAGGATTATGGCTGTGAAACCGCAGATTCAAAGAATGATTTTTCTTGTATGGCTGATAATCGTACCTGCAGGAATGTGGTTCACCTATAAAGCTTATCCTCCTGACTTTTCAGGCCAGTGGTTAGAGTTACTTGCATTTTTACTGTTAACGGCCATTGTTGCCTCGATGCCAATCGTAATTAACGAAATTTCTATCTTCTTAATTCAATGGGTGTCATTAGCTGCATTTCTTAAATTTGGAATATTTGCAGAAATGATGTTTGCCCAGATTGCGGTTATCGTTTTACTCCTAAGAATAAGAGTCCCTAAGAGTGAATTCTTCCGTTTTCCACTCAATTTAAATATGTTCTTTTTTGTTTCGTTTTTGAGTGGAAATATCTATTATCTATTAGGCGGTGAACCTTCACCCAGCCTCGTTTCCAACCCTAAAACCTTATGGCTTGCAGTTATATACGGCGTGGTTAGTTACCTTTTTAACCAAATATTTATTTCATACCACCTTTATTTTGTCTATAAAAGTAAAGAGCCTTACTTTGGTAAGGATTTTATCGTAGAAACGATCACTACACTTATCACATTACCTCTAGGATTAATGCTGTACATGTTTTATAACCAGGTTGGCTTTGTAGCTGTTCTTATTGTCGGTATTCCATTTATCAGCCTATCCATCATTTTCAATCTCTATTATTCCAGTCAAAAGGTAAATGAATATTTACAAAAAGCAGCAGAAATTGGCCATCAAATGGCAGAACGGCTTCAGGTCAATGATGTAATTGATCTGTTTATCCAAAAGTTATCTGAGATGCTTCCGGTTGACTATGCTTACATATTGGAGGTTGTTAATGAGGACGAGCTCCAATTAGTCCGCAGGATTGAAAGTGGAGAGGTCCTAACAAACGTTATGCCAAAGGTGAAAAAAAGCGAAGGGATCAGCGGCTTTGCTTGGTCTAAAGAAAAAGCCTATATGTATTCTTCACGTAAGGGTTGGGAACGATTTACAGTCGGCTATCTCCCAAAGGACGCTGAAAGTATCTTATCCGTTCCAATCGTAAGAAGTAAGAAAGTAATCGGAGTATTATTGCTCCTTTCCAAAAGGAAACATGCATATGAAAAATCACAGCTGATGATTGTTGATATACTATGTTCCTATTTTGCCGTCGCTATGGAAAATGCCAAGCATTATGAGTTAACGAAAATGCATAGTGAACGTTGCGCCTTAACGAACTTATACAACTATCGTTATTTTGAAAATGTGCTTACTGAGGAATTTAATAAGTTATTTCAATTTGAACGGAAACAATTATCCCTCATCATCCTTGATATCGACCATTTTAAAGCCGTTAATGACACGTACGGTCATCAAAGCGGAAATGAAATTCTCGTAGAACTAGGATCAAGGTTAACGAAGTTAGTCGGAAATCTCGGTACGGTCGCCCGCTATGGAGGTGAGGAATTTGTTGTGCTATTACCGGATGTGAACAAAGGAGAGGCTTTTAACATGGCTGAACTAATTCGCGAATCCATCGCCAACTGGCCGTTTCTCTTAAAGCAATCCTTAGATCAACTACAACAGCAGGTTATAATCACTGCCTCCATCGGAGTAGCGACAGCTCCAGAGGATGCGGAAGATGCACTGGCACTCATACGGCATGCTGATAGAGCTTTGTATGTAGGGGCGAAACGTGCGGGAAGGAATCGCGTTGCAGAGTATTCTTCGTGTTAGAAATATAAAATTAAGTACGTACTAGTAATAATTTGCGCAAGCAATAACGTAATAAAAAAGGGAATCCATGTTGGTTAAACAACTTGGATTCTCTTTTAATTTGGTAATTAAAATTTGTAAATTTAATTATAGTTTACATTATTAATTACAGTTTCAAGTTCATCAAAGGTAGGACCACAAATTGTTCCAACATCTTCGGGAAAAGGCTTTGTGGGGTTTACTGAGACACCATTGGGGATTGACCCTTTAATATACAGTTCTCCATTATTAGTAACCTTTTTATTAGGAGTTATAATATCCCCTATTATATACAGTTTCCCATTATTAGTTAGTTCTGGGACTTCAATATTACCCTTAATACAAACCGTATATTGACTGCCTATTAACATGGAATCCCTGACATCAACACCATTTTTTACAAATACCTCTTTTGGACTAGAACTTGATAATTCCAACTTCCCATAAACAATTAAGCTGCCTCCAACATATAAAGTAAGGTTAGGTAGTGATTGACCATTTGGTGGTGCTGATAAGTGCCCATTAACAACCATGTCACCTACTGATTCTATAATAGAATTTTGCACATGTTGGGCATTTTTTTCAAAAGTAATTGTTTCTCCACGGATTTGCATGTTGTTCATGTTGTTACTAGTGTTCTCAAATATTAGAGGACCGTTTGAGTAAAATTTCTTATTTTCCATACCGTTCCCTGAAGGAACTGTTCCGCCAGCAGCTATTTCCTGACAAGTCATTCCAGGTGGGGTGTTAATACAATTAGGTGTAATTGTATTAAAGGCAGGAAAAGCAGCCCCCATGTCAATGCTCATTTTCCCGCTAAGAGTAGTTTCCTCTTCATTTTCCGTACCAATAAGGGTAAAATCAATATTTATTATATTTAAATCTCTAGATACTTCAAATTTTGAGTTTTTTATAGATACAGAAGAACCTGTAATGGGTAATATTGGGGTCCCAACAGGATAATCCTTTGGAAATTCTTCTCTAATATATCTAGCAATATCATCAATTTCTGAACTAGTATAGTTCCTCTCTTGATATAATGCGTAGCCAAGTTTTGTTATTTTTTCTTCAAAAATGTTCTGAATGGCTACTTGGTATCGAGAAACTCCCATCTCGGCTACAGCAACTGATTGAGATACTTCTTCCACTACCTGGTTTTGTTTCACACTATTCATTGATAGACCCGTAAAGGATAGGAAA
The DNA here is from genome assembly GCF_946151075.1 of Neobacillus sp. Marseille-Q6967. Classification (GTDB taxonomy): domain Bacteria; phylum Bacillota; class Bacilli; order Bacillales; family Cytobacillaceae; genus Neobacillus. The sequence continues at coordinate 222,620 of NZ_CAMGZB010000002.1, forward strand.
AACACCATTAAAACCGTCACGATTAGCAACACTGTCACAAGTGCATACCCTTTTTCGTTATTAACTTTACTCATTGATAATCAACACCCTTGACTCGATATAGAAGTGTATCTAATGCTATCTTGTTATCTGAATCGTTCTTATCACTAACGCTCAATTCTAGTAACGCATCATCTTGATGTGGATTTATTGAACTTGAAATTCCATTTTTAATTTTGAAATTAATACACATGTTTGCATTACTATATACATATTTTTTTGCATTTGGATCATTTTTAGCTGGTAAATAAACTAAGATTTCACACTTTGAACTTGAGTTTTCAATGTCATAACCATCCGAGGTTTGATGAATACTTTTTAAGTTTGTAATAATAAGGTTTGCTTCTTGTATCATTGAGTTCTTTGAAATGGCTTTTTGTGAAAAATTAAAGCCCTGAAAAAATATACTCCAAACGCTAATACTGATTATTGAAAGAATAACTAATGTTGCTAATACTTCGACGAGTGTTAGACCGTCTTCACCTCGTTTCATTTTTTCCTCTCCTATCTCTTAACTTTTACATACCCATAGGTCTCACTTGTTGTTGTATTACCTTTTTTTACTTGAACGACTATAAGGTGTGCTTTATATACTTGTGAAGTTTCCTCAGACCTAGGTGACTTATTAATTTTAATAGTCACATCAAAGTTGTTCCTTTTTGTAATAAATATATAATCTGTACCGCTTGGGTTAGGTTTGAATTCAGTATAGTAATCTCTTTCATTTACTTGATTAGGGGGAAAAACTGATCCAATTTGGCTGACTTGATTAGTTGGGTTAATTTGAAGAAAAGATTTAACTTTACGAGATTCTTGCCAATCTATAAGTATTTCTTTAGCAATATTAATGGCTTGTGCTTTATCTTGGTTTTGTTTATTAACAAAACCCATTTGAGGATACAAATTCAAAATAGATATTAACACAATTGATAGAATAGTCATTGCTAAAAGAACCTCTAATAGGGTAACCCCTTTTTCTTCTTTAATAATTTTCATTACAACCATTCCCTTCTGGGGAGAAAATATTAAAAATTGTGTTTACTAGATAAATTTTAACAGATATAGGACACAATAATTAACAAAATCAGTTATTTTTACCCATAAAAGTTTTCCAGCTTCTTTTAAACTAGTTAAAAGTATTATACAATATCTAGTAGACGAATTTTGTCTAATTTTTGTATTTATTGATAAAAAAATATGATTTTTTGGAATAAAATGTAGTTTAATAGGATAAATGTACTATTTAAAGGGATGTGGGTCAATGCTATCTATTATTTGGGCCTTTGGGGCTATGTTGGTTCTAATGTTGATTATTTTTGTATTACCGCTTAGTTACACAAAGAAAGGTAAAACGGTGGTTGTCTTGGCCGGTTTTTTATTGGCGCTTGGCGGGCTTGCTGCTGCAGCAACTTTTCCATTATGGCAAACTTCATTAATGATACTCGCACTCTCATTTTTCGCTGCTTACTTTTTGGACAATCGGTTAGCAAAAGTCCTTTACACAGTAAAAAATGAAGTTTCGGTTGTAGATGAGTTCGAGGATTTTGATTCTTCCTTAGTAGAAAATAAAACAGATGACCTTGAGTTCATGAATCTGGCTGATGTAGAAATAGCAGCAACTAGTGTAAATACAACTGATACAACCATGAACGATGATGATTTACCTCTAGTAAAACCGATTGTATCTCGTTCTGTAGAACTAGAAAAAGATAAAAATGACGAGGGAATTTTGGATGATTCTGAACTAGCAGCTGGTTATTTAGCTGATATTGAAAGTTTACTAGAAGATAGTCATGAGGAAACAGTAGAATTAGAGCAGCTTTCAGTCCTTAATTTAGAGACTATTGAAAAAGATGATTATGAGGACTTAGAGTTATTTGTAGTAAAAGATACAGCCGTTGAAAGTCATCTTATTGAGGAAGATGACTTAGAGGAAATAACAGTGAAATCAAATTGGCTTGACGACTTAGATGAAATCTCTGTAATTGAAGATAAAAAAGAAATTATGTTAAACGGTGAAGATGATTGTGAAGATTTAGAACAATTTGTCGTGAACGAAACTCCAATACAAGATGACGATTCCTTAGAAGAAATAACAGTAGACTCAGGCTGGATGGATGAGTTAGCTGAACTAACTGTAATCGAAGATGTTGAAAGAGACCACAAGGAAACTGACAGAATTCAGGAGATTCCATTTGATGATTTTGAATTAGAGGAGTTATTTGCTGATAAAGAATCAGCAGCTAGTCAGGACAATGACATAGATGAAAAAAAATCTGTAAAAGAACTTAACTTACAGAAGTAATTTGAGATAGAAGGGGGGCGTTACCTTGAAGAAACATCAATCATTATTAAAACTTTTTGTTGTACTTTTTTTCTGTACAGCATTTATTTTTAGCTCTTCCCATTTTGGCGCGAAAGCATTTGAAAATTTCACCAATGCAGGTGGGTCTTATTCAGAGGGTACTTCTGTCGGTTCGGTGGATTTATCTGGAAAATCAGAAAGTGAAGCAGTTGCGTTGCTTGAAGAAAAATATATTGAATGGGTCAAAAATACAAAGGTGGAACTGCAATATAGTGAAAAAATAGTTACATTTGATATAAACTTATTTACTTTTGATGCTGTGCAGACAGTTTATTCGATAAAGGAAGGTCAATCTAATATGGCTTCCATGTCCATTGAGCTGTTACAAGTAGAAGAGCAAATCGGATTGCTTTTCCCGCAGCTCGATCAAAAAGAATTGGAACTTACCAAACTTATAACAGATTTAAAGAACACAGCCTCAAAACTTGAAACGGGTACGTTTAGCTTTAATTTGAACAAGGATTATCTGGTTGCTGGTGCAAATCAAGATGAAGTGATTAGTAAAGCGATTGTGAAGTTAACAGATATACCTAGTGATTTAGAAACGGTTGTAACTAAGTATCCCGAATTAAAAATAGCGGAAGGGGCCACTTTCTCATTATTAGAGTTTGTCAAACAAGAAAAATTAGAGAATTCAACTTCTCTCAATGTGATTGCTACAGGTATGTATCAATCAATTCTGCCAACCAACTTTGAAATTGTGGAAAGAAACATCAGTAATGCCCTGCCGGTATACGCTGGTTTAGGATTTGAAGCGAAGGTTAATGTGGCTAAAGGTACCGATTTTATCATCACAAATCCAAATAAAACTCCGTATACCTTCGAACTAGAATTAGAAAACAATAATTTGATTGTATCGCTAAAGGGTGCAAACTTCCTTTATGACTATAAAATCAGCAAAAAGGATGAACAGTTATTAAAGCCTAAAACGATCGTTCAATATAGTGCATTAGTAAATCCTGGCCAAATAAAGGTAGAAAATAATGGTGCAGACGGACAACTTGTTAAGGTTTATCGAGATATCTATCATGGAACGGAACTTTTTAGTAGTGAGCTTTTAGTAGAAGATTATTATCCTCCGGTCTACCGGATAGAAATTCATGGATTGACTGGTTCAAAAGATGGGTCTACGCAAACTACTGGAGCAACAACAACAACGGGGCCTACTGGAAGTCAAACCACTTCATCTACGGATAATGTCCAGCAAGATTCTAATGATGACCTTTGGGGGAAACCAAATGAACAACCTAAATAAAGTAAGAAGTGATCATAAATGAAACAAATTCGCAGACGACTTGGTGATTTGTTAATTGAGGAAGGATTAATTACACCGGAACAGCTTCAAACCGCTTTAGAGGAAAAGTCACCCAATCAAAAAATTGGTGATGCCCTGTTGCAAAGAGGATATATCACGGATCAGCAGCTGGCAGAAGTGCTGGAATATCAGCTTGGAATCCCGCATATAAACCTCTTGCAATATCCGTTTGACACCAATCTTTTTTCACTTATTTCAAAGGAAACAGCGAAGCGAAACTTGATTGTTCCTCTAAAAAAAGAAGGAAATAAACTTTTTGTCGCTATGGTTGATCCGATGGATTTCATTGTTATTGATGATCTCCGTCTATCAACCGGATTCCATATCGAAACAGCAATTGCTACGAAAGATGATATTTTAAGAGCTATCAATAAATATTACAATACCGATGAGGGCTTAGAAGAACTGTTTGATGATCTATCACCAAGTGACAGGGGACGGGATGATGATGTCACTGACCTCGATTCACCAATTGTACGCTTGGTGAATCAGATTTTAACCAATGCGGTTATCCAAAAAGCAAGTGATATTCACGTCGACCCGCAGGAAACCAAAGTGGTTGTCCGTTATCGGGTGGACGGAGTATTAAGAGTGGAACGTGTGTTGCCACGCCACATGCAGAGTGTTTTAACGGCTAGAATTAAGATTATGTCAAATCTTGATATTACCGAACAACGTATCCCACAAGATGGACGGATCAAAATAAATCTTGATTTCCATCCCATTGATCTTCGTGTTTCTACGCTTCCAACCGTATACGGTGAGAAAATCGTTATGCGGATATTGGACATGGGTGCGGCCTTAAATGATTTAAACAAAATTGGCTTTAACTCATTAAATTTAAAACGATTTACAGAAATGATTGAGCAGCCAACTGGAATTGTTTTAATCACAGGACCAACAGGTTCTGGTAAGTCTTCGACCCTTTATGCTGCTCTAAATAAATTAAACAGCGAGCAAGTGAACATTATTACTATTGAAGACCCGGTTGAATATCAGCTTGAGGGGATCAATCAAATTCAGGTAAACACGAATGTTGGTATGACGTTTGCCGCCGGATTACGTTCGATTCTCCGTCAAGACCCAAATATTATCATGGTCGGGGAAATCAGGGATAAAGAAACAGCGGAAACCGCCGTTCGTGCATCATTAACTGGTCACTTAGTATTAAGCACACTGCATACAAATGATTCATTAGGTACGGTAACTCGTTTAATTGACATGGGAGTAGAACCATTTCTGTTGGCGTCATCTTTAACCGGGATTGTCGCCCAACGTTTGGTGCGTAAAGTATGCAGAGATTGTGCCGAGGTACAGGAACCTTCTAAGCGGGAAATCGACATTTTTGCAAGACGGGGAATGAAGATAGACAAAATTACCCGCGGGAAAGGCTGTCCTTCCTGTAATATGACCGGCTATAAAGGAAGGGTTGCCCTCCATGAAGTACTCGTCTTAAATGACGATTTGAGAAGAATTATTATGAATGATGATTCCTTTGGAAAGCTGAAGGATTATGCAATTAAAAATAAAACCATCTTTTTAATCGATGATGGTTTACTAAAAGTTAAACAAGGTCTAACTACCACTGAAGAAGTTTTACGTGTAGCTATTTTGGAGTAGGAGAACGAAAAAATGAGAGAAAAACTCGAGAATATACTGCGTGCAGCATTGGAATTTAAAGCATCGGACATCCATTTTACAGTAGGTGTCCCGCCAATCTTTCGTATTAATGGTGATATTAAGCGATACGGTAAGGATATCATGCTTCCGGCTGATACAGAAGAAATCGCAAAAATAACGATTCCAGAAGATATGTATGACCTTTTTAAGGAAAAAGGAGAGCTTGATTACTCTTATGGTATTCCCGGTGTTTCGCGTTTCCGTGTTAACGCCTATCACCAGCGGAAAAGTGTATCGTTAGCACTAAGGGTAGTAGCATCCAAAACACCAACCCTTGAAGATTTAGACTTGCCAAAAATTATTCCTGAATTAGTTGAGAAGCCACAGGGGTTAATTCTGGTTACTGGTCCGACGGGTAGTGGTAAATCAACCACACTGGCATCGATGATTGATTATGTAAACCGAACTATGCGCAAGCATATTGTCACGCTTGAAGACCCGATTGAGTATCTTCACAAACATGGAAATTCTATTATTGACCAGCGTGAAGTTGGTTTTGATACCAAGTCATATGCGAACGGTTTGAAAGGGGCCCTTCGTCAAGACCCTGATATTATTCTTGTCGGAGAGATGCGTGACCTCGAAACTATTGGGATCGCGATTACGGCTGCAGAAACAGGACACCTTGTATTGGGGACACTTCATACATCCAGTGCACCTGCAACGATTAACCGTATTATAGACGTATTTCCGCCTGCCCAGCAGCCGCAGATACGTGTGCAGTTAGCTTCAGTTTTGGTAGGGGTTATTTCTCAGCGTTTATTTCCAACCGTGGATAAAAAAGGCCGGAGAGCTGCGACTGAAATACTTGTGAATAATCCGGCCATTGCCAACCTAATTCGAAATGAAAAAATACACCAAATAGCAAGTACAATGCAAACGTCGCGTGCTCAGGGAATGCACACTCTTGAAATGAGTATCAAAGATCTTATTGACCGCAATGTAATCCAAAAAGATGTTGCAACAAAATACCTACAAGAAAAGGCGATGCTGGATGGCTAGATTTAAATATTCAGGGCGAGATCGACGTGGGAAAAAAGACGGAACGATAACAGCTGCTTCCAGAAGAGAAGCCATGCTTAAGCTTAAAGAACAGGGCATCAGGGTCATTGAAATGACTGAGATGCCCGAAACCATGTTATCGAAAGAATTAACAATTGGTAATCCTGTTAAGCTGCAGCATTTTGTCATCTATCTACGCCAATTTGCAACTTTGATTAAGGCGGGGGTAACGGTTGTTGAAGCAACTGGAATATTAGCTGCACAAACTGAAAGTAAGCCTCTAAAAAAGGCACTATTAGCGGTAGAACAGGAGTTGCGTGAAGGAAACCCTTATTCTGACTCGGTTGCAAAGCATAAGAAAATATTTAATTCTATGTTTATAAACATGGTTAAAGCTGGGGAAGTTGCAGGTAATATGGACGAGACTTTGGAGAAACTGGCTGACGATTTTGAAAAACAACATGACACCGTGGCAAAAGTAAAGTCAGCTTTAACGTATCCTGCCGTTATTGGGGTGCTTGCTTTAGGTGCAGTGATCTTTTTACTTGTTGGCGTTGTACCTACGTTTGTTACTATGTTTGAAGATATGGGTGCAGAGCTTCCAAAAATTACGCAATTTGTCCTAAATGCCAGTGAATTTATGCAATCATTTTGGTGGATTGTGTTTCTACTCTTGTTAGCTATTGTCACTTTAATTGTTTATATGAAGAAAAACAAAAAAACAAAATATTATTTAGACTACTTTCTCTTAAGAATGCCGATTTTTGGGACTATGCTGCAAAAAGCTGCCTTAGCGCGAATGATGAGAACCCTTAGTTCTTTATTCTCTAGCTCTGTTCCTATTTTACAGGCTATGACAATAGTTGAAAAAGTTGTAGAAAACGAAGTTATCGCTAAAGTAATTCGTCAATCAAGGGATTCCCTTGAAAAAGGGCGTTCTATGACAGAGCCTATGATGGATCACTGGGCCTTTCCACCATTAGTAACCCAAATGATTACCATTGGTGAAGGGACTGGGGCTTTAGATTCAATGTTATCCAAAATAGCTGAATTTTATGAAAAGGAAGTTGACCAAGGTACTGATCGTCTTAAATCTTTAATAGAACCCATCATGATTGTTTTCTTGGCAGGTGTAGTAGGTGTAATAGTACTTTCTATCATGATGCCAATGTTCTCAATGTTCGATCAAATGAGTTAAAATAACAAAATATCTGAATATATTACAAAGTTATTAAAAATATGGCAAAAATCGTTAAAATAATCTTTTCTTGTGCTTACATTTATTGTATACTCATAGAGAAATATTACTAGGTTCATAGAACCAGAAGGAGATGGAAAAATGGTAAAAAAGTTAGGTTTAAAACTTAAGGAACAAAAAGGATTTACACTAATCGAATTACTAGCAGTAATCGTTATTTTAGGGATTATTGCTGCGATTGCGATTCCAGCGATTGGAAATGTAATTAGTAAATCTAAGGATAAATCAATGGCGCAGGACGGAGTACAAGTTATTAATGCGGCTAAAATGTATGTAGCAAATAATCCTGATGTAATTGCACCGGATGCTACTTCGGGTACAAGTGAAGAATTAACAAAAGCACAACTTGATGAATATTTAGATAAGTCAAAAGCTTCAACTTATACTGTAATCGTAACTAAATCAGATGCATCATCTGGTAAATTTTCTTATAAGTTAAGTGGTGGTCACCCTGCAATTACAACTGTAACTGATATTGATGGTGATGATGCTACGGCTTCTGAACAAGAACTAGTTAACAAAGCACAATAATGGTATTAAGTATTATTTTTGTGTATGGTATTCTTCTAGGCTCCTTCTATAATGTAGTAGGTCTTAGAGTCCCATTAAAACAATCAATTGTCGCACCAGGATCAGCTTGTCCAAATTGTGGGCATCAATTAAAACCATATGAACTTATACCAGTAATTTCATATTTGTTACAAAAAGGGAAATGCCGCGGCTGTCAGTCGCGGATTTCTCCTATCTATCCGGTTTTTGAGTTGTTAACCGGGATATTGTTTGCAACAGCACCACTTGTTATTGGATGGTCCGGAGAATTAGTTGTTACTTTAACGCTAATTTCGATGTTTATGATAATCATCGTTTCAGATATCAACTATATGATCATCCCTGATAAGATTTTAATCTGGTTTGCAGGGATTTTTTTATTGGAACGAGTTTTTTGGCCGCTCCAACCTTGGTGGGACAGCCTGCTTGGGGCTGGAACCGGGTTTGTTCTCCTCCTTATTATTGCGCTTGTCAGCAAAGGCGGAATGGGCGGGGGCGACGTAAAGCTTTATGCATTACTTGGATTTGTATTAGGTTTTAAACTAGTACTTTTGTCCTTATTTTTTTCAACATTATTTGGTGCCGTCATTGGCGGTTTGGCTCTTCTGTTTAAAATAGTTAAGAGAAAACAGCCGATTCCGTTCGGTCCATTTATTGCAGCCGGGACATTAACGGCATATTATTGGGGTTCGGAACTCATCGATTTATATTTAGAATTTCTTAATCTAGGCTACTAAAGTAAGGGGTAATTACTATGGCATTTTCCCTCTTTTCACCAAAAAATCGAATCGTCAACCTGACGTTAAATGACCATTCGATTCGCTTTGTTGAATTAAAACAAGCGGATCCCCCTGCTGCACAAAAATGGTGCGAACGCTTCCTTCCCCCAGGGATTATTACTGATGGGAAGATTATTGATCATGATTCACTAACCAATATTCTCGAACAGTGCATTGATGAATGGAAAATTAATCGCCGGCAGGTCCGATTCCTGGTTCCCGATCCACTTGTGATTATTCGTAAAGTATCAATCCCTGCTGATATACAAGATGATGAGATTAAGGGATATCTGTACTTGGAACTAGGATCTAGTATTCATTTACCGTTCGAAGAACCTGTATTTGATTACTTTCCACTTCCCAATACAGGGAAGACTAAGGACCTGTTGTTATTTGCTGCTCCAGAGCAGTATGTGATGGAATATACAGAGTTATTGTCTAGTCTAAAGCTCAATCCAGTTGCAGCGGATATTTCGCCGCTTGCCTTGTATCGTTTATACTATCATCTTGGCAATGCTACAGAAAATGAAGTGTTATTTACTGTTCAGTTTGATTTAACAAGTGTCAATTTGTGCATTTTTGAAGAAACAGTGCCACTCGTCATGCGCCAGTTCCCTTTGCCTTTTGACATTGAAAAATGGGAAGTAAAACAGAATACAATTGGGAATATGGAATTTATTTTTACAGGTGATACGGAAGAACTCGTGATGCAGTTTGAAGATATTTTAAATGAAATCAATAAGTTAGTGGATTTTTACCGATATACGTTAACAAATGAAAAAAGAGATATTACCAAATTCCTTTTAAACGGTGACCATCCGATGCTTACGGCTATCTTCGATGAAATGCAGGAAAGATTTGAGATCCCGGTCGAAATGATTAACCAGGAATCGGATGAAAAAGGTAAAACAGGAAGCGTACCAGCTAATCTATTATTATCACTAGGTCTCGCTTTAAAAGAGGTGAAATGATGTTAGTAGAAATTAACCTGCTTCCCCAAAAAGAACCAAAAAAGACCAGCTTTCTAATTTTTATAGTGGCTGTTGCAGTCATTTTCCTAACACTTGGGACGTATTACTTCCTGCAAATTCAGACAACCAAAAGTGACATTGCAAATGTTGATAGTCAGATAGCCAATACAAAAAAATTGGCTGAAATCCAAGCAAAGAATGCGCAGCAGGATCAATCGGCTATGTCTGTTACGGTTTTAAAAAGTGCTGTTGAGTGGGCTAACAGCTATCCGATACAATCGATCCCTGTCATGCAGCATCTCACATCATTATTACCTGAGCGCGGTTTTATTCAAACCTTTGGCTATACAGAGACAGGAACGGTTTCGATTACTGTCCAATTTGACAGCAGCCGTGAAGCAGCATACTTTTTGGAAAACCTGAATGAATCTGAATGGGTTGATGATGCTAACCTAAGCTCACTAACTGCTAAAGAACAAGAAAAAGAGGAAACAGCAACTGCTACTAGTACGACAACGCCTACTACCAATAGTCAAACTAATAGTACAACTGCTAATACTAATTCATCTATTGTTGTTACAACCGACCCAAATAATCCAAACAGTATCATTATTACCCAGGTGGATCCAAATGCTGCTCAAACTGAAGCCGCCGAAACGAAGCAGCCAGAGCCAACAATGGAAGTATTACCAAGGTATATCGGACAGTTTGAGATTAAGTTAAATAAAGAAACGATTAAAAAGTTAATCAATAAGGGTGGAGCTGAAGAGGAAGGAGTGACCGAATCATGAAATTAACTCTTTCTAAAAAGCAAAAACTGATTATTTTAATTGGCACTCTTTCATTAGTTTTATTAATTGTGATTGGTCAATTCCTATTACTTTCTCCATTGAAATCAGACCTTGAGTCTAAAGAGCAGACACTAGCTACTGAACAAAAGCTTTTAGAGACCATTGGTCAAAATAAAGATGACGAAACAAAGAAGGTAACAGAAGATACGAGAGAGCTTCAAAAGAAAGTCCCGGTTAAACCCTTGCAGGAACAGTTTATTCTTGACCTCGAAAAAGCGGAAAACGTATCGAAAAGTAAGATTTTAACAATGGGCTTTACGAAGGATACTGATGTTACTGTAGAGACTGCACAAACGGGAGCAGAAGGTACTGCAGCTGCAGAAAATGCAGAAAACAATACTGAAACAACTGCAGCTACAGGGGATACTGCGACTCAAGACCCGGTAGCACAGCAGCAGGCTGCATCACCTTCAACAGGCTTAAAGAAACTTTCGGTGAGTTTAAGTGTTGAGTCACCATCGTACGAAGACATTGAAAAATTCATTGGTACACTAGAGTCATTAAATCGTATTGTCGTAGTAGAGTCGGTCAATTACTCTGGCGGAGAAGAGATCACGACCCTTGAACAAGAGAAAAAACCGTTAACCTATTCTTTAACGGTTTCTGCGTACTATCTACCGACATTAAATGATTTAATTGCTGAACTGCCAAAGATTGATGCACCGGCACCAGCCAACAAGAAAAATCCACTCAGTACAACACCTGATACGACAGCTGCAAGATAAACTTATCACGAACTTGTAAATAATTTGGCGAAAGCATTCGATAACAAGACGACAAAAGTCTTGTTATTTTTTTTTGTAAGTATGTTAGTCTAGTAGCAATTAGCTGTCGATAGAGAAAGGAGTACGAGTAGTGGACAAGTCTAATCGAGACCATACCATTAAAGTAAAAATAAATGGTGAAAACCAGTCATTCCAAGAAGAAGCCGTTAAAAAGGACCAGGATTCTTTTTCAAAAACCATTAAAATTAACCCGGAGTTAATAGAAAAGGAAAGTATGCTAGAAACGGCTGCCGCACAGGAAAGCTCCGATGAAAGCTTTGATTGGATTATCCCTGAATCATCGGATCAGGAAATTGTCGAATACAAAGTAGCGTCAAGTGGAAAATCCAAAAAAACAGGCAAAACGGGAAAACAGAAGACGATTAATTTTACGACCTTTAGTGCAAAGCGAAATGGGGGAATGTTAAAATCCATTCTACTTACTGTTGTTTTCGCAGTATTGATTGGTACTAGCTTTGGAGTGTTGATGTTAAAGCTTGTAGTTACTGAAAATAGTAAACCAGCTGTAACAGAGCCTGCGGCCGTTGATAATGGAACGGATAAAGAAGAGGATAAACCGGCAGGAAGTTCGTCCTCCGTTGTTCTAGGTGCCCAAACACTGTATGTGCTTCAAGGAGGCGCGTTTACAACAAAGGATGCAGCTAAACAGGGTGCTGATGAAGCAACGGGGAAAGGTGCACCGGCAGTAACGCTGGGGATCGGTGATAAGGAGCATTTGTTTTTAGGTGTAGCGGATAGTCTAGAATCCGCGAAACAACTAGGAGCTCATTATAAGGCGGATGGCTTTGAGGATCCTTTTGCCAAGCAGATATCAGTGGGAGAAAAAACGGTTTCTGATATTAATGACAGTGAAAAAGCATTTTTAGAATCATCGATGACTATATTTCAGGACCTAGCAAAAGTAACATCAGCGGGTATCATGTCTACCAATATTTCTGATGAAACGATTAAAACGGTATCTGATAAATTATCGGATAAAGGGCTAAAAAATGAAAAGGTAAAAAATCTTCATTCAGAACTTTCAGATGCAGTAGATGCCGCAAAAAAGAAAGATAATAAAAGTTTAGTAGAGGCACAACAGCATTTATTAAACTTCCTTACCATCTATTTTTCACTCTAATCTGACAAAACTAGATATTTTCCGGGAAATTTATTTCCCAACTAAAGCCTGTTCTAACAGTAGAGCAGGCTTTTATTGCGAAAACAGGATTTTTTGCATAATTTGTCAATTTTCTTCGAACTTTAATGATATAAAAATTGTTTGATTCTACATATTCTGATACGATTAACATGTATCTCCCTAAATGATGCGAAAAGTAAAAGGTAAGGTGATGAAATGAAAAACCTCATTTTAGCCTCTTCTTCTCCACGGCGAAAAGAACTTCTAGAAAACCTCCGATTAACATTCACGATCTCAAGCAGTGAAGTAGATGAAAGCTTTGACCCTAAGCTTTCACCAGAGGATGTTGTCATGGATCTTGCCGAGCGAAAAGCAAAGGTCATTTTTCAAGAAAATCCTAATGCTTTTGTGATTGGCTCTGACACGATTGTCGTTGCCGACGGACAGGTGTTAGGAAAACCCGCTGATGAAGCGGAAGCCGTCTGCATGTTAAACACGCTATCCGGAAAGCAGCATGATGTTTACACAGGTGTAGCAATACTGTCAGAAAATGGTATTACTCGATTTTATGAAAAAACAGAAGTATGGTTTTGGGAGTTAACGAACCAGGAAATCGAGTCATATGTGCAAACGGGAGAACCGCTGGATAAAGCAGGTGCCTATGGAATTCAAGGATATGGCAGTATGCTTGTGAAAAAAATTAATGGAGACTACTATGCGGTTGTCGGTCTGCCTGTCGCGAGGACATATCGCGAGTTAAAACGGTTAGGCTACTCTTTGCCGTAACTTTCATCATGTTTCATTAACTCCCGAAATAATAAAGGGAGGAAACAGAGTGAGCTCAAATTCATTAATGATTCGAGATTTTCCCCAAGATGAAAGACCCAGAGAACGTTTTATTCAAAATGGCCCTCAAAGTTTATCCAACCATGAATTGATTGCGATCTTGCTGCGGACCGGTACGAAGGATGAATCGGTCTTGCAATTATCCAATCGATTGCTGACAAACTTTGAAGGCTTGAGACTATTAAAGTCGGCCACCTTAGAAGAAATAACAGAAATCAAAGGCATCGGGCAGGCAAAAGCAATCCAAATTCTCGCAGCAGTAGAAATCGGGAGGAGGATTGCTAATTTAAACTATAATGAGCGCTATGTCATCCGCTCCCCGGAAGATGGAGCCAATTATGTGATGAACGATATGCGTTTTTTATCACAAGAGCACTTTATCTGTTTGTACTTAAATACAAAAAATCAAGTGCTGCACAAACAGACCATTTTTATCGGAAGCCTCAACGCCAGTATCGTGCATCCTAGGGAGGTGTTCCGTGAGGCATTAAAACGGTCTGCTGCTTCCATAATTTGCCTCCATAATCATCCTTCCGGTGATCCAACACCAAGCCGTGAAGATATAGAGGTCACCAAAAGGCTTGTGGAGTGCGGAAAGATGCTCGGGATCGAGGTGCTCGACCACCTCATCATCGGCGAAAATAAATTTGTTAGTCTGAAAGAAAAAGGCTACGTTTGATACTATGATTTTATTTGACGTTAAGCTATAATAATGGTTATGATTTTTTAGGACTTATTTCACCTTGGCAATGAAATTACTAGAAATTAGACACTATATAAAAGGTATAAAAACTTACCTTTAGGAATTTCGTATCAGAAAGAAAGGGAGATACATTATGTTTGGAATTGGGACAAGAGATCTTGGGATTGACTTGGGAACGGCAAATACCCTTGTGTATGTAAAAGGAAAAGGAATTGTTTTACGGGAGCCATCTGTGGTGGCGATGCAGACGGATACCAAACAAATTGTTGCGGTTGGTAATGATGCAAAAAATATGATTGGCCGTACGCCTGGAAACGTTGTAGCAATGCGTCCAATGAAAGACGGAGTCATCGCTGATTTTGAAACGACAGCAACGATGATGAAATATTTGATTCGTCAGGCACAAAAAAGCAAAAGCATTTTCTCCGGTAAGCCTTACATTATGGTGTGTGTGCCATCTGGGATTACGGCGGTTGAGGAAAGAGCCGTTATTGATGCGACTCGCCAGGCAGGTGCGAAAGATGCTTATACCATTGAAGAACCATTTGCAGCTGCTATTGGGGCAAACCTTCCTGTATGGGAGCCAACCGGAAGTATGGTCGTGGACATTGGCGGCGGTACAACGGAAGTTGCGATTATCTCTTTAGGCGGTATCGTAACAAGCCAGTCGATTCGTGTCGCTGGCGATGAAATGGACGAGGCAATTATTTCTTATATTCGCAAAAATTATAATTTAATGATTGGTGACCGCACAGCAGAAACTATTAAGATGGAAATTGGTTCGGCTGGTGACGCTGAAGGCATTGATAACATGGAAATTCGCGGCCGCGACTTATTGACTGGTCTTCCAAAAACGATTGAAATCACTGCCAAAGAAATTGGTGTGGCTTTAAAGGATACTGTGTATGCGATTGTCGAAGCAGTGAAAAATACATTAGAAAAAACACCGCCAGAACTTGCAGCTGATATCATGGACCGCGGTATCGTCTTAACAGGCGGAGGAGCACTTCTACGTAACCTGGACAGGGTTATCAGTGAAGAAACAAAAATGCCGGTGTTAATTGCCGAGAACCCGCTTGATTGTGTTGCCATCGGTACTGGAAGAGCTTTAGATCATATTCAGTTATTCAAAAATAAAGCAAAAGAGTCTCGCTAAAAATAACTTTTTAAATAGATAGAGGTGTTAATCATGCCACAGTTCTTCTTGAATAAACGATTGATCGTTTTGCTCGTCAGCATTATTATTCTCGTGGCATTGATTGGGTTTTCGATAAGGGAGAGAGAGAAATTAACCTGGCCGGAGCAATTTATTAAAGATACAGCCGGCTGGGTTCAATCCCTGGTTTCAAAGCCTGCCCATCTGGTCGCAGGTTTTTTTGAGAATCTCCAGGACTTACAAAATACATACGAAGAGAATAAAGAATTAAAAGCGCGTTTGGAACAGCATGTGACCCTTGAAGCAAAGGTACAGGAGCTGGAAAAAGATAATAAAGAACTGCGTGATATTCTCGGTGAAAAAGAGACCTTGAGAGATTTTGAACCTTTACAGGCAACGGTAATTGGCAGAAACCCTGATCGCTGGCATGAAATGATTATTATAAATAAAGGAAAAATTAACGGCATTAAGAAAAATATGGCGGTAGTAACGGCCCATGGATTAATTGGGAAGGTAAAGACCGTTAATCAATTTAGTTCAACCGTTCAATTGTTGAGCGCAATGGATCCGAAAAACCGGATTTCTGCAATTGTACAAGGTGACACCAATGTTTTTGGTCTTGTTGAAGGCTATGATAAAGAGAAAAAAGCATTGTTAGTAAAAGCCATTCCTTCAGGGACTGAGATTAAAAAGGGCCAAAATGTTATTACATCCGGTATGGGCGGGGTTTTTCCACTGGGCTTGCAAATCGGTAAAGTCATTGAGGTTACCCCAGACCAATACGGCTTAAATCAGACGGCATTAGTTGAACCGGGTGCGGATTTTTATGATTTAGAAAACGTGATTGTGATTAAAAGACAAATGACACAGCCGGAACTTGATGAAATGGGCGAAGGGGAGGAGGAAGATTTGTGAGAAAAGTCCTTCTTCCTCTTTTGTTCATTTTCCTTTTTATTGTAGAAAGCCTTTTCGCTCAATACGCCCCGTCTAAGGTGTGGGGGTATGATTATATATTAGTTCCCCATTTCCTTTTTGCGGGGATTTTGTTTTTAGCAATTTACGCTGGGCGAAGATACGGGATTATTTATGCTACAATTTTTGGATTGTTATTTGATATTGTTTGGATTGAGGTTATTGGGATATATTTTTTCCTTTTTCCGTTTATCACGTATCTTATCTCTAAGCTTATGCACGTATTACAAACCAATATCATCGTTGCTTTTTTTGTCTCGCTTTTAGGTATAAGTTTGCTGGAAATGGGCGTCTATGAAATGGATTTCCTAATCCATATCACGAATATGGAATTCTTGAGCTTTATCGAAATGCGGTTTTACCCTTCGCTCGTTTTAAATGCACTATTTTTATTATTTGCTGCCTATCCGTTAAAGCGGCATTTTGAAAAATTTGTACAAAGCTTAAGAGATGAATGATTTCGCTATGAAAAAAAAGGAGAATAAAAAGGGCGCGTCGAATTGTAATAAAAGGTGTGCTTTATAGCTTTCTTTGGGCTGGAAAAATTTTTTATCCCTTAAGCACGATGCGTTTCTTATTTATTTTGAGGTGAATCTTCTCCATGAAAAAACGACCAAATGTTACGATAAAAGGGACGAAGGATGGCATTGTCCTTCATCTTGATGATAGCTGCTCTTATCAGGAACTCAAAAAAGAGCTGGATGAAAAGCTTTCAGCAAATCAGAGAACTCAATCTGATCGACATTTAATCCCGGTTAAAGTAGAAGTCGGGAATCGATATTTAACGGATGAGCAGCGTGAAGAAATAAAAGAACTTATTCGTCAAAAAAAGAATTTAGTTGTCGATGATATTGAATCGAATGTTGTGACCAAACAAGAAATTAATAAATTAAAATCAGAAAACGAAGTGGTCACCGTTGCCCGAATTGTCCGATCAGGACAAGTCCTGCAGGTACCGGGTGATTTACTGCTTATTGGCGATGTCAACCCGGGCGGAACGGTGATGGCTGGCGGAAATATTTTCATCATGGGGGCTTTAAAGGGCATTGCTCATGCTGGTGTGAATGGAAATGATGAAGCAGTCATTACCGCATCAAGCATGCAGCCGTCACAGTTGAGGATCAACGAGTATATCAATCGTTCACCTGACCAAGTTAAAAACAATGAAAAACGTGAAATGGAATGTGCATACATCGACGAGAACAATCAAATCATCGTAGATAGATTGCAAGTTTTAATACAATTAAGGCCTAATTTAACTAGATTAGAAGGGGGACATTAATGTGGGAGAAGCAATAGTAATTACATCCGGTAAGGGCGGCGTGGGTAAAACCACCACTTCTGCTAATATAGGTACAGCATTGGCCCTTCAAGGCAAAAAGGTATGCTTAGTGGATACAGATATTGGCCTTCGCAATTTAGATGTCGTCATGGGGCTGGAGAACCGAATTATATATGACCTTGTGGACGTGGTGGAAGGAAGATGTAAAATCCATCAAGCGTTAGTTAAGGACAAGCGGTTCGATGACCTATTATACTTGCTGCCAGCAGCGCAGACGGTAGATAAATCTGCCGTTACGCCAGAACAGATGTTCAAATTAATAACTGAATTAAAACAAGACTATGATTATATTATAATTGATTGTCCCGCGGGGATTGAACAGGGCTATAAAAATGCCGTGGCCGGTGCTGACCGCGCGATTGTGGTGACCACTCCTGAAGTATCTGCAGTCCGTGACGCAGACCGGATTATCGGATTGTTGGAAAAAGAAAAGAATATTGAATCACCAAAATTGGTGATCAATAGAATCCGCAACCATATGATGAAAAGCGGCGACATGCTGGATGTGGATGAAATTACTGCTCATTTATCGATCGAATTGATTGGAATCGTTGCCGATGATGAAGAAGTCATTCGTGCATCTAACCACGGTGAGCCAATCGCTTTGAATCCAAACAGCAAAGCATCGATTGCATACCGCAATATTGCAAGACGTATCTTAGGGGAATCCATCCCGCTTCAGCCTTTAGAAGAAGAAAACAGAGGCGTCTTTGGAAAAATTAAAAAGTTCTTTGGCGTTCGATCATGATTTAAAGCCTGTTCACTATGTGGACAGGCTTTTATTAAGGGGTTTGGGGTTATGAAAAGATTATTGCTTTTCGTATTATTTTTATTGTTATTAACCGGCTGTGAGTCTGAAAAAAGAGTAGACAACTTGGTTAAAGAATATGTAAAAGAAAAGTATGGAATTGCAGAAATAGAAATTACTTATCGTGGTCAAAAGGATGAAAGCAACATGGGGGACAGGGGGTATGTGGTAAAAAGCATAACGGAGCCAAGCTTTGAATTCGCTGTACACCTCGAAGGTCTGCTGCGATCGAAAATCACCGGGGACGATTATTTAGATCAGGAAGAAGCCTATTACATCGGCGAGGAATTTTTCAAAGCCTATGATAAGGAACTAAAGGCCATTGGTTATTCCGATATCATGTTCAAACATTCCTATTCAGACAACCCGCTTTTAACCGTTTTATCCGCTGAAGCTGTTACGGACCAAAAAATCTCTTTAAATCAGGAACCATCGATTGAAAACTTGTTTAAGTTGATCCAATTACTAAATGAATATAACAAGATTTTAGAGCCCAAGGAATTTCAGGTGACAACTTTATGGGTTAATTATCCCGAAAAACAAATACTTGGCATTTCAGACATTGTCGTAGAGATAAATGAGGTGTCGCAATTAAAGACATATCTATTAGAAAAGACAAACTTCCTAAACGAGGCCTTACTCGAAGCCAATCTAGATAAATTTAAGCAACTTGAAAAGGAATTGGTAGAGCTTGGTTTTGAATATGGTTTGGGCTTTAATAACCGGTCAATTTATTGTTATGGAAAAGATATAGCTAATGCGATATGTACTGGCTACTCCCTTAATATCAAAGGAGAGGATAAATCCGAAGAAAATATCCAAAGGCTGAAGGATGTAATAAAAAACTTTGAATTGCCAATTGCACAAGTCGTCATCCAGAACGACGGCGGAGCAATCGTTTTAGAAGAATTTAATTAACGGAAATAGATGTATATTGCTAGAAAATACTCTCGGATAGCAGAAAATACTCTCGGATAGCAGAAAATACTTGCGGAAAGCAGAAAATACTCTCGGAAAGCAGAAAATACTCTCTGATAGCAGAAAATACTCTCGGATGGCCGAAAATACTCTCGGATGGCAGAAAATACTCTCGGATGGCCGAAAATACTCTCGGATGGCCGAAAATACTCTCGGATGGCCGAAAATACTCTCGGATGGCCGAAAATACTCTCGGATAGCAGAAAAATACTCTCGGATAGCGGAAAATACTTGCGGAAAGCAGAAAATACTTGCGGATAGCGGAAAATACTTGCGGATGGCGGAAAATACTTGCGGTTAGCAGAAAATACTTGCGGATAGCGGAAAATACTTGCGGATGGTGGAAAATACTTACGGATGGCGGAAAATACTCGCGGATACGGAAAATACTTACGGATGGCTCAAAAATACTTGCGGATAGCCCGATTTAGGGCTGTCCGCTTTTTTGATTTTAAAATCAAAAGTCATACTCTTGCGGACAACCTCATAAACTTGTACAAAAAAGTGGACAGAAGGTTGGTGGGGGAAAATGCGGTCTACACCGGATGAAATACGGCGACGAATCGCAAAACGCAAAAAAGGTAGTAATAGTAAAAGTTCACCTGCAAAAGGTCCTGATCGGCTGATCAGCTGGCCGGGGGACGATGAGAAACACGGCGGGTTCGATCTCTATCCTTCCTATGAAAGCAACGATGACGATGGGGGGCATCCATTATTTAAAAAGGAAGTTTTTATCTTCAAAATCCTGGCTTCGGCATTATTATTCCTGGCCATTGCCATTATGTACCGAGAAAATATCGCGGCCTTAGATCCAGCCAAAAATTTCATCAGCAAAACAATGGAGCAGGATTTTAAATTTGCCACCGTTTCAAAATGGTATGAAGACCGGTTTGGCAAGCCATTAGCCATTCTTCCATTTACGGAAGAGAAACCAAAAGAAGAGGAAAAGAATGTAGTTGAAAAAGAACCTGACATCCCTGTGTTCTCTGGGAAAATTCTTGAAAACTTTGAGAAAAATGGACAGGGCATCATGATTGAAACCACCAAGGGAGCACCGGTTGAAACAATGAATGAAGGAATTGTCATGTTTGCCGGAACGAAGGAAGGCCTGGGCAAAACGGTCATCATCCAGCATTCCGATCAGACGGAAACGACCTACGGTAATTTAGAAGAAATAAAAGTAAGCTTGTACGAATATATCGAAAAAGAAGCCATTATTGGTACAGCTTCAGAATCAACTGGTGAAGATAAAACAAAGGGTAAATACTACTTTGCCGTTAAAAAGGGCGATGATTTTATTGACCCAATACAGGTGATACGCTTTGAATAGAGCCCTATATTTACTACAGCATGTTTACATTCACCCCTTGTTGTGGATTATCATCGCGCTTTCAATTGCTACAGCACATTTCCTAGAGCTATGCCTTTTACTTGGCATCATTTTCATTCATGAAATGGGGCATGCTGCTGCAGCTTCTTTTTTTTCATGGCGAATCAAAAAGATTACGCTCCTGCCTTTTGGCGGGGTAGCCGAAATGGAGGAACACGGCAACCGCCCCTTGAAGGAGGAGGCCATTGTGGTTCTTGCCGGCCCCCTACAGCATCTCTGGATGATTGCCGCTGGCTACTTATTAACAGCACTGCATGTAATTCCGGAGGATATTTTTCAATTATTTCTAAACTATAACTTAATGGTATTTATTTTTAACCTTTTTCCAGTTTGGCCCCTTGATGGCGGCAAGCTGATTTTTATGCTGCTCTCCTTGAAAAAATCGTTCCCGAGCGCCCACCGCTCTACATTACTCATCTCCATCGTAAGCCTCGGGATTTTTACATTATTAACCCTGCTAATAGCACCAACCCATCTTAATATTTGGATAATAATCGGGTTTTTAGGTTTTTCTTTATATCATGAATGGAAGCAGCGGCGGTTTATTTTTATGAGATTTTTATTGGAGCGCTATTATGGGAAGAAAAGTGACTTGCATGCTTTAAAACCAATACAGGCAAATGAGCAGGATATGCTGATTGATGTTTTAGAAAAATTCCAGCGAGGCTGTAAGCACCCGATTATTATTGAGAGCAATGGCAGAGAAAAGGGAATGTTGGATGAAAATGAAGTGCTTCATGCTTATTTTGCTGAAAGAAGATTAACAGATAAAATCAGTGACCTTCTTTTTTCCTATTAAAACGGTATAATAATACACAATAAGATGATTAAAGCGAGGACGTAAGCTTTGGATAAATTAATTGTGAATTATACTGCGACGGAAAAAAGATTTGCTTATGTAAGGAACCATCGAGTGGAAAAGCTTGTTTTTGACCGACCAGAGCAGCGATCTTTGGTCGGTAATATTTATTTTGGGATTGTAACAAAGGTATTGCCAGGGATGAATGCAGCCTTTATTGATATTGGCCAAGAGAAAAACGCCTATTTACATCGTGATGTACTTGCTTCCTATGTGCAATCGCCTGAACCAGCCATTGAAAAAGCGAAAAAAAATGTCGCCTCGTTTGTCCACCAAGGTGAGAAACTGCTTGTTCAGGTGGATAAGGACGCAACAGGACCAAAAGGGGCACGGGTAACAGGGATTATTGAAATACCGGGAGACCATCTTATTTACATGCCGGAAGGGCGGTATGTGGCTGTTTCAAAGAAGATATCCATTAAGGAATCACACCTAAGAACTCTCGGTCAGCAGCTGAAAGAGGAGAAGGAAGGAATCATTTTTCGTACCTCCAGCATCACGGCAACAGAACAGGAAATTGCCGAGGAGTTAAACAGTTTGCGTGCTCAATACAAGGAGATGACTAATCAGGCGGCCGACTTAAAAAAGCCGGGGGTTCTTTTTCAAAAAGATTCCTTTCTCGAAATGGTCGGGGACGAGCTTTCAAGAATGAAGAATGGGGAAGTAATCGTTGATGATCTTTCCCTAAAAAAACAGCTTGAACATAAGAATTCTCTTGTTACGGTTAGTTATTACAGCGGAAAAGAGAATATCTTTTCGGTCAATCGGGTGGAACATGAAATCGATAAAGCTCTTAAGCGGGTTGTCTGGCTTGAGAATGGGGCCTACTTGATTTTTGATGAAACCGAGGCGTTAACCATTATTGATGTAAATACTGGTAAGTTTTCCGGAAAGGGAGATTATCAGGATACAGTATTGAAAACCAATGAGTTAGCCGCAGTGGAAATTGTCCGTCAGCTTCGCCTCCGGGATATTGGCGGGATTGTGCTTATAGATTTTATTGATATGAAGAGTGAAAAGGACAAGCAATCAATATTAGCTTCAATTGAAAGTGAACTGCGAAAAGATGAAAGAAGAACGAAAATTATCGGCTTTACGCCGCTTGGAATTTTACAGTTAACAAGGAAAAAAACAAAGGTCTCCATCTCCGAAGCCTTAAAAGTAAAATGTCCCGTCTGTGAGGGAACAGGCCGAATCTTGAGTCCTGAAACAGTTGCTTTTAGACTTGAAAGGGAACTGATTGAGCACCGTCACTCTGAACATGAGGCAGTATTAATCGAAGCAACGAAAGAGGTAATAGAGGCACTTTCAGGTCATCTCGCAATTTTAGAAGAAATGCTTCATTTTAAGGTTTATTTTTCAGAAGTACCATCCATTCATCATCAGTATGTGATCAAACAATTTGGTGATGAAAATGAGATTAGCGAAAAAGCTGTCGATTCTTATTGACACTAACGCCTAAAACATGATAGTATTTTACTGTTATGTTTGTAGCACCCGTGCTACAACCGCACGAAACAGGTATTAAGATTTTGCTAGAGCGAAACGCCTGTCTTTGGCGAGTCTGAGTTTATTAAGGAGGTGCAGTTCATGTACGCAATTATCGAAACTGGCGGTAAACAACTTAAAGTCGAAGAAGGCCAAGCTATCTACATCGAAAAATTAGATGCAGAAGCTGGTGAAACAGTTACTTTTGACAAGGTTCTTTTCGTTGGCGGTGAAAATGTAAAGGTAGGAAGCCCTGTTGTTGAAGGTGCTACTGTTACAGCTACTGTTGAAAAACAAGGCCGTCAAAAGAAGATCATCGTTTTCAAGTACAAAGCGAAGAAAAACAACCGTAAGAAGCAAGGTCATCGTCAACCTTACACTAAAGTAGTCATCGAAAAAATCAACGCGTAAGGTGTTGTTTTATAGATGATCAACATTACGATTAATCGTACTGACTCCGGTTCCATTCATTCGTTTAAAATAAGTGGTCATGCTTTTTTTGCTGACCGGGGCAAGGATATTGTCTGTGCAGGCGCATCCGCTGTATCGGTCGGGGCAATCAATGCCGTGCACGCTTTAACGGGCGTCACTCCAGAGATTGAACAGGGAGATGGCTTTCTCCGCTGTGTTGTTCCTGAAAATCTTTCGGAAAACATAAATGAGAAAGTTCAACTTCTTCTTGAAGGCATGATTATTTCATTACAAACGATTGAAGAAGAATACGGAAAGCACATAAAAATAACCTTCAAAAAGTAGGAGGTGGAATACATGTTATTAAAATTAGATCTTCAGTTGTTCGCATCTAAAAAGGGAGTAGGTTCTACAAAGAACGGACGTGACTCTATCGCAAAGCGCCTTGGTGCTAAGCGTGCAGATGGTCAATTCGTAACTGGTGGTTCAATCCTTTACCGTCAACGCGGTACAAAGATTTACCCAGGTGAAAACGTAGGCCGTGGTGGAGACGATACTCTATTTGCTAAAATCGACGGCGTTGTTAAGTTCGAACGTTTAGGTCGTGACCGCAAACAAGTGAGCGTTTATCCAGCAGCTCAAGAAGCGTAAGCTACTAGTGAAAACTCTAACCTGTCTGGTTAGAGTTTTCTTTTTAAATACGATGTCCAAAATTTACCATATTCATTGAACTCCGGGGGTTCTTCAGAAAAAAGCCTCACTTTTTAAGCCTCAACCGGTAATTCCTATGCTTAAAATGCTTACTCACGTGAACTTTTTTGATATACTAACAGAAAATAGTTTTTAGACATTAATCTAGGAGCGCGTTTATGGAGAAAGAATGGGATATTATAGAGGTGCTGCGTCACTCGCGGCACGATTGGTTAAACCGGCTGCAATTAATTAAAGGAAACTTAGATTTAAATCGAATTGACCGGGCAAAAGAATACATAAATGAAATTGTGATAGAAGCACAGCATGAAACAAAGCTATCTAATTTTAGTATGCCTATGTTTGTGAGATTATTGTTAAAAACAAACTGGGAGAAACACGCTTTTCTGCTTGAATATGAAGTTCTAAATGAATTTTCTGCTGTAAAAATTCATGATGGGCAGATTACAAGCTGGACAGAAAAATTTTTCTCCTGCCTTGATCAAGCGGTAGAGCCGTTTCAAGAAAATCATTTATCTATAACAATTGAACCGCAATCAGAGGGAGTTCGTTTCTTTTTTGATTTTAGCGGAATAATAAAGGAAAACGAACTGATTGAGCATTTTCTAAAATCGTCCGAAACGAAGGTCGACATAAAGGAATGCTCCGAAAGCGAACTCGCATTAGAATTATTTATGCCGGCATTATAAGGCATAACTTGCGATTCTCTTGGATTCTTCAGTTTACACAGGAGGATTTAGACAATGTTTGTCGATCAAGTCAAGATTTATGTAAAGGGCGGCGACGGCGGCAATGGTATGGTCGCATTTCGCCGTGAAAAATATGTACCTAAAGGCGGACCAGCTGGCGGTGACGGTGGAAAAGGCGCCGATGTGGTATTTGAAGTAAATGAAGGTTTACGTACATTGATGGATTTCCGTTATCAGCGCCATTTTAAAGCACAACGTGGCGAGCATGGAATGTCCAAGAATCAGCATGGCAAGAACTCAAAGGATATGATTGTCAAGGTTCCGCCGGGGACCGTCGTCATTGATGCAGAAACTAAAGAAGTCATTGCTGACCTTGTTGAGCATGGCCAGCGGGCTGTGATTGCAAAAGGTGGCCGTGGCGGCCGTGGGAATTCCCGCTTTGCTACGCCGGCAAATCCTGCTCCTGAATTAGCCGAAAACGGTGAACCCGGGCAGGAACGCGATGTTATTTTAGAATTAAAACTTTTGGCTGATGTTGGATTAGTAGGTTTTCCAAGTGTTGGTAAATCGACCTTGTTATCTGTCGTTTCTTCTGCAAAGCCAAAAATTGCTGAATATCATTTTACAACGATTGTTCCCAATCTGGGAATGGTTGAAACTGAGGATAACCGAAGCTTTGTAATGGCCGATCTTCCAGGCCTTATTGAAGGTGCGTCTGAAGGCGTGGGCTTAGGCCACCAATTTTTACGTCACATAGAACGGACAAGAGTCATTGTCCATGTGATTGATATGGCAGCGATGGAAGGCAGGGATCCATATGAGGATTACCTGACCATTAACAAAGAATTAGAGGAATATAACCTCCGCTTAACCGAGCGTCCGCAAATTATTGTTGCCAATAAAATGGACATGCCGGAAGCAGAAGAAAATCTTCAAAAATTTAAAGATCGGTTAGAAGAGGATTATCCAATCTTCCCGATTTCTGCTCTGACAAGGAAAGGCTTAAGAGAACTTTTATTTGCCATTGCAGACAAAATCGAGGAAACACCAGAATTCCCGCTCGATCATGAAGAAGAGGAAACTGGAGTGCATCGTGTTCTTTACAAGCATGAAGCTGATCCTGAAGCATTTTATATTACAAGAGATCCAGACGGCTCATTTGTCGTTACAGGTGAGAAGTTAGAAAAACTATTCAAGATGACTAATTTCCAAACAGAAGAATCCGTTCGTCGTTTCGCAAGACAGCTGCGTGGTCTTGGAGTGGACGATGCCTTAAGGGCAAAAGGTGCAAAAGATGGGGATATCGTTAAATTATTTGATTTTGAATTTGAATTTATCGATTAGTCTTTCTTGATTTAGGGTGGGGTAGAGTGAGATGAAAAATGAAAAGTTTGATAAAAAGTTTTATTTAGTACGAGAAGATGTTTTACCTGAAGCCATGAAGAAAACCCTCGATGTCAAGGAAATGCTTGAGCGGGGGAAGGCTGAATCGATTTGGGATGCTGTCCAGTCGGTTGATTTAAGCAGAAGCGCCTATTATAAATATCGGGATACTGTTTTTCCATTTTCTACGGTCGTCAAAGAACGAATCATATCACTCTTTTTTCATCTCGAGGACCGTTCGGGCACCCTTTCAAAACTTTTAAGTGTGGTAGCGTCAGCTGGATGTAATGTATTAACCATTCACCAGACCATTCCACTGCAGGGCCGTGCTAACGTCACCCTATCACTAAATACAACTGCGATATCGATGGAAATCGATGAGCTGCTGGCTGAATTGCGTAAAATGGAATTTGTAGAAAAAGTTGAAGTGCTGGGAACAGGCGCATAGTGCGCCTCTTCTTTTTATAGAGAATTTTTTGATAATTTTGGTAATGGAGAGTGAGAAACATGAAAGTCGGGTTTTTAGGACCTAAAGCAACGTTTACCGAATTAGCGGTTAAAAAAGTTTTTCCAAAATTTGAATTGGAACCATATCGGACGATTCCAGAGAGCATGGATGCGGTGGTGGATGGCAAAGTGGATCTTGCAGTCGTACCAGTCGAAAATGCCCTAGAAGGCTCCGTCAATATTACGCTGGACTACTTGACCCATGTTGTTCAGCTGCCAATCGTCGGCGAAATTACTATTCCGATTAAACAGCATTTAATGGTGCATCCTGCCAACCGTGACAACTGGGAGAATGTCACAAAGGTATACAGCCATTCTCATGCGATTGCCCAGTGTCATAAGTTTTTACATACAAAGTTAAAGGGAGTTCCATTTGAAAGTGTTAGCTCGACAGCTGCTGCAGCCAAGTTGGTAATGGATCATCCAGAACTTCAAGCAGCCGCCATTGCCAATGAGCTGGCAGCTAAAGAATATGGCCTAAGCATCGTGCAGCCAAATATTCATGACTTTGATTACAACCATACACGATTTGTTGTTCTGTCTGAAAAGGAACTAGATTTTCAGACGATCAGCGGTTCCGAACATTATAAAACCACACTAATGGTTAACCTGCCAACGGACCGGCCTGGTTCATTACATCAAGTCTTATCTGCGTTCGCTTGGCGTAATATAAACCTTTCAAAAATCGAATCAAGACCCATGAAAACAGGAATCGGCAATTACTTCTTCATCATTGATTTAGAAATGAAACTTGATGAGGTATTGATACCTGGAGCGATGGCTGAGCTCGAAGCATTAGGCTGCGGCGTAACTCTTTTGGGAAGCTATCCAACGTTTATGGTCGAACTAAATTAAAAAAGTACCTTTTTGGGTACTTTTTTTGTTGTTTTGGTATTTGTTGGGAGGGAACTTCTACATGATTTGAGAGAACATGTTTTGTGGGAACTTCTGCAAGAAAGAGTACAACTTCTACATGTTTAAAGCGAACTTCTACACAAAAAGGTGCAACTTCTACATTTTGGCTCAACCTCTACATAACTTAAGCTAACTTCTACATATTAAAACTGAACTTCTACACAAAGCGGCCAGCTTCTACGTATGTAGACCGAGCTTCTACACAAAAGCGGCCAGCTTCTACCTGTTTAGACCGAACTTCTACACAAAAGCGGCCAACTTCTACATATCCAGACCAAACTTCTACACAAAAAAAGATATCTTCTACATAAGAGAAGACATCTTCTGCATTACTCGATTAAATAGCCCTGCTCTTTCAGTGCGGCTTCTGCTTTGTCTAATGCTTGTTCACTTGAAGCCGCAATCGTGTGAAGGTGATAGCCGCCGGTCAGCTCGGATAACAGCGAGGCGTTTTTCTTTTTAATGTTTTCTAGAAACTGGTGAACTTCTTGTCGGTTCGATACCATGATCGAAGCACTTAAATCTCCATAAACAGCATGTTCAATTTTGACGTCCTTCACCAAAATACCATGGTCAACGAGCAAATTAAGCTCATCTTCGGTATCTTCCGGTTTATGCCGGCAGGCAATGGTCCGTTCGAATGCGGGCGCCGAAGCGGCTTGACTGAAATACAAATAACCTTGACTAGTGGCAATAATCGGTTCATTTTTTGCTTTTAACAGCGTGATATCACCCACAATGATTTGTCTGCTTACATTTGTCATCGCAGAAAGCTCGCTCCCTGTAAGCGGTACAGGGCTGTCTTTTAGCTTTTGTAAAATAAACGCTCTTCTTTCTTCACCAAGAATTTTTTTTTGCTCAGGCATTTATGGTACCTCCCCTAACTCTATTTTCTTATATTAGCATAATTTCACAGAATTAAACTCCTTTACAATCCGAACTATGGTTTCCCCAAGCTTCACCACATCCTCAATGGTGGTGGATTGGCCGAAAGAAATCCGAATAAATTCTTTCGCTTCTTTATCCTTTAACCCCAATGCTTGTGTAACGCGGGCAGGGGATAGCTTGCCGATGTGGCAGGCACTGCCAGTTGAAATTGCGAAGCCGGCCCGATTGCATTCGAGCATCATCCACTGCCCCTCGATCCCCTTAAGCCGAAGACCAATAATTGCAGGCACCTGCGAACTTTCATCAGCTTGATGAATCCTAACCCATTCGTGAATCGGCTCCAGTGTCTCGATAAAAGTCTGTCTGAATCCTAAAAATTTTTGATAATCGGCATCTATCCGAACATTTATTTTTTGTGCGGCCATTGTCATTGCGGCAATACCCGGTACATTCAATGTACCAGGACGGAGACCTCTCTCATGAGTTCCTCCCGGAAAAAAGGGTGTCCATACAATGCATGGGTCAATATAAACTGCGCCGATGCCTTTAGGACCGTAAATTTTATGCCCAGAGAATGAAAAGCTGCTCATAAGAGGGGCGGCACTTCTCAAATCTATTTTTCCAAAAGATTGAACAAAATCACTGTGAAAATGAATGTTTTGCTCCCGGCATAAACGGGCAATTTGTTCGACGGGCTGGATCGTCCCGATTTCGGAGTTTACATGTTGAATCGTAATTAACACGGTTTCCGGCGTAACAGAACGAGTAAGCTGTTCGATATCAATCAACCCGGATTCGTTGAATGGCAAATAGGTAATGTCGTAGCCTGTCAACCTCTTAAGAACACCGTGTATTGATGAATGCTCAGCCAGACAGGTAATGATATGGTTTCCCTGTTTTTTAGGTGATGACAACAGGGCCTCAATCGCTAGAAAATTCCCCTCGGAACCGCCGCTTGTAAAGTACAATCCTTTTTTATTAATCCCTAATAAGCTAGCGAGTTCTTCGCGGCAATTTTCTAGTAAACCTTGGGCTTGACCGCCAATATCGTGCAGGCTGCTCGAATTTCCAAAGTACTCCGTTGCTGCTTGAATATAGACTTCTGCCGCTTCAGAATCGAGCGGTGTCGTCGCTGCATAATCCACATATATCATGACGAATCTCCCATTCTCTTATTTTTATAAACAAAAAAATTCTTGTAAATAGTTTAATTGTATGTAAATATAGATGTCAAGACACCTGTTAATCCAGGAGGTTAACCAAATGATAACCTATGATGTTTTAATAATTGGAAGTGGGATTGCTGCGTTACAGTTCGCAACAAGATTAAATAAGGATTTAAATGTGATAATACTCACAAAGGACAAAGTACGGACCGCGAATTCGTATCTCGCGCAAGGCGGGATTGCAGCGGCTATCGGTGCAGATGATCATCCATCCAAGCACATTGCGGATACCCTTGAAGCCGGAAGGTATCACAATGATTATAAAGCGGTTGAAGAAATCGTTAATCGGGCACCTGATCTTATTAAGTTCATTTCTGAACAAGGAGATGTTTTTGACCGGAACAATCATGGCGGACTGATGCTGGGTATGGAAGGCGCTCACAGTGAAAAACGAATTGTTCATGGCGGCGGTGATGCTACTGGTAAAAATGTCATGGAGTTTTTGATTGAGAGAATCGGAGAAAATGTCACCATCGAAGAGCATGTTTTTGCCTATGAACTTTTGTTAAATGATGAACATCGCTGCATAGGTGTAAAAGCTAAAACAGATTCCGGAGCAACCAAGTATTACTACAGCCTGAATACGGTGATGGCAACGGGAGGATGCGGCCAGCTATTCACCTATTCTTCTAATGCTGAAACGGTTAATGGTGATGGAATTGCCATGGCGTATTTAGCCGGTGCAGAAGTCGTAGATATGGAATTTATTCAATTCCATCCGACCTTGTTGTATGTAAACGGTGAGACAAAGGGATTAATTTCAGAGGCAGTACGCGGTGAAGGAGCCGTTCTGGTTACGGAGGATGGTACGCCGATTATGGAAGATGTACATCCGTTGAAGGATCTCGCCCCACGGCACGTTGTTTCACAAAGAATCTATGAATTTCTTAAAAAAGGACATAGCGTTTATTTAGATATAAGCAAGATTGAAAAATTTGAACAGCGTTTTCCGACTATAACTAGGATTTGTAACCTGAATGGAGTTCGTTTATCCCAAGGAAAAATTCCCGTTGCCCCCGGCAGTCATTTTTTAATGGGCGGGATTAAAACGGATTTAACAGGGCGGACTTCGATAAAAGGCTTGTTTGCAATAGGGGAGGCAGCTTGTACCGGATTGCATGGTGCAAACCGGTTGGCGAGCAATTCATTGTTAGAAGGGTTATATCAAGGGGAGAAGTTAGCGTTATTGATTAATGAGAGGCATCAGGATCACGTTGTTCCTAAGCTAAGACACATTACAAAATGTCAAAAGCTAATGTTACCAGATATTCAACAAATTAAGGATTTAATGATGGAACGTGTGGGGATTGTTCGAAATGAAGTGGATCTCCAGAAACAAAAGGCCTGGCTGCATCATCATTTGCCAGATGAAAATATTGATTTAGAGGGTTGTTCTAAGGAAGAGTTAACGAAGATTTTTATGTTGATTACCGCGAAGTTAATTACCGAGGCTGCGTTGCAGAGAACGGAAAGCCGCGGCGGTCACTTTCGGAGTGATTATCCAGAGGAAGATGACCAGCAATGGTTCAAAAGACGAATACATCATCAAAATATTCGGGGATGGGAGAAGGATCATGAACACATTGAAACTGCGCTCGCTACTTGAGCAATTTTTTATCGAAGATATTGGGGAGCAAGATCTCACTACTGATTTGATTTTTACTGATCATACCGATGGAAAAATTGTTTTTCTTTCAAAAGATACCGGCGTTTTTTGTGGTGAAGAAATTATTAAAACCGGCTTTAAGCTGTTGAACCCAGATGTTAGGGTTGAGCTGTTTGTAAAGGATGGAGAGGCTGTTGAGTATGGGCAGCAGCTGGCAACGGCCACGGGGAACATTGCTGATTTGCTAAAAGGGGAAAGAGTGATCCTTAATCTAGTTCAACGTATGAGCGGAATTGCTACTTTAACCCGGAAGGCTGTTTCGACACTAGACAGTGATCATACCAAAATTTGTGACACGCGAAAAACGACGCCTGGTTTAAGGATGCTTGAAAAATATGCAGTTCGCGCAGGTGGCGGATATAATCACCGCTTTGGTTTATACGATGCTGTGATGATTAAAGACAATCATATTTCGTTTGCCGGCTCGATTTCAAAAGCGGTAGCCGCGGTAAAACAAAATGCAGGACATATGGTGAAGATTGAGGTCGAAACTGAAACGGCTGAGCAAGTCCTCGAGGCTGTCAATGCTGGAGCAGATGTGATTATGTTTGATAATCGGACACCGGAAGAAATCAAAGAATTGATCAAGCTGGTTCCGGCAGGAATTGTTTCAGAGGCATCCGGTGGAATTCAGTTAAGCAATCTAGCTGATTTCCGAGATACAGGAGTGGATTATATTTCACTCGGATTGTTAACCCATTCCTATAAGGCACTTGATATTAGTGTTAAAGTTTCTTGGACTAAAGGGGAGGAATAAAACATGAGCATTTTAGCGGCTATGCAAAAAACAAAGATGATTCCTGAAAAATACAAGCAGATGTCAAGAGAAGAGCTGGAAGCAAGGGTAATCGAAGTAAAAAATAAGCTGGGCTCTCGTTTATATATTCCGGGACATCATTATCAAAAGGATGAAGTCATCCAGTTTGCAGATGCAACGGGGGATTCTTTAAAGCTTGCTCAATTGTCAGCGGAAAATTCAGAGGCAGAATACATCGTGTTCTGCGGTGTTCATTTCATGGCGGAAACGGCCGATATTTTAACCAGTGAACATCAGAAAGTTATTTTACCAGACATGCGCGCCGGCTGCTCGATGGCAGATATGGCGGATATCGACCAGACAGAAAGAGCCTGGGATAAGCTGCAGGTGCTATTCGGTGATACCATTCTTCCATTAACATATGTCAATTCGACTGCAGCGATAAAATCATTTGTCGGTGCGAACGGAGGAGCCACCGTTACTTCTTCTAATGCTGAAACAATGGTCAAGTGGGCGTTTGAACAAAAAGAGCGGATTCTCTTTTTACCGGACCAGCACTTAGGGCGGAATACGGCGGCTGATTTAGGCGTAAGGTTAGATGAAATGGCGATTTGGAACCCAAACACGGATAAGCTCGAATACGAAGGGGATATTTCAAAGATTAAGGTTATTCTTTGGAAGGGGCACTGCTCTGTTCATGAAAACTTTACAGTACAGAACGTGAAGGATACCCGTGAGCAATATCCTGATATGACCATCATTGTTCACCCGGAATGCCGTCGGGAAGTTGTGGAAATCTCCGATATGGCTGGCTCTACAAGTTATATTATCAATGCGATTGAAAAAGCTGCACCGGGAACACAGTGGGCAATCGGAACTGAGATGAATCTAGTAAATCGTTTAATTAAAAATCATCCGGATAAAAAGATTATTTCGTTAAATCCGCATATGTGCCCTTGTTTAACCATGAATAGAATCGATTTGCCGCACCTAGTATGGAGCCTAGATACACTTGAAGATACGGCAAATGTTATCAAAGTCAGCCCTGAAATTGCCGAAAATGCAAAATTAGCACTAGAACGAATGCTTATAAATTCGTAAATAGAAAAGATGCAATTCTATCTGGATTGCATCTTTTTATTTAGTTTAGGATTTCCGCTTCCTTATACAATATATCTGCGGATTTAAGGAAGATATCCGCCTGTTTCAAAGGTATATCCGCCAACTGTCCGAGTTATTAACCTATGCATTCTTAATATTCATCATAGCCGATTCATATTTTTTCGAAAAAGAGCATAAGTTTTTCTGAAGAATGTTAGCACTTTGCCTACCATCACATACAATATATGGACTTATGCATAGGAGGGAAATCAGAGTGAAGATCCATATCGTACAGAAAGGGGATACTCTTTGGAAGATCGCCAAGAAGTACGGCGTGAATTTTGAAGAGCTGAAAAAGATGAATTCACAGCTCAGCAACCCTGATATGATTATGCCCGGTATGAAAATAAAAGTCCCAACAACAGGTGGATCCGTAAAAAAAGAAGCACCTATGGGAACGAAAGGGGCCACAATCAATTTAGGCACGAAGAAAGAAATGCCGATTGCTGAGCAGCCGTTAGTCAAAGAAAAACCAAAAGAAATGCCAATCAAGGAAGCTCCTAAAAAGGAAATGCCGATTAAAGAAGCACCAATTAAAGAAGCACCAATTAAAGAAGCGCCGATTAAAGAAGTTCCGAAAGAAGCACCAGTAAAAGAAGTTCCAAAAACACCATACACTCCAAAAATGCCCCTGCAAATCATCCCAGAAATTGACATAAACAACTATTATTTAACGAACATGACAAAAATGGAGGTTAATCAGCCGCAGCTACCTCCAAAACCAACCAATATACTCCCTGAAATCAAAGAACAACCGAAAAAAGAAATGCCAATCAAAGAAATGCCAATCAAAGAAATGCCGATTAAGGAGATGCCAATCAAAGAAATGCCAGTGGCACCTGTAGCGGAATTACCAAATGAAATACCGGCACCGGTGCAACAGCCGATAGCACAGGATTATTGTGTACCTATCACTCCAGTGATGCCTGGGACAGGATTTTGTCCGCCGCCGCCAACTTGGTGTCCACCGCCTCCTTGTCCACCAGGGGGATTTATGCCTTATCCGCAAGTACATGGAGCAGCAATGCATCCGAATATGTTCTCACCACAAGCAGGTCCAATGCCGGGTGTAGGAGGTGCATCATATATGCCGCAAGCTTACGATGATGAGTCATCATCCTTTATGCCGCAGTTGCCAGCAGGAGGACAAAACCCTGCGTTACAGTCTCCGTTCATGGATTCGCCAGAATATGGTCAAATGCCGATGGGTGGCCAGATGCCAGGAAGTTTTGGTTCAATGCCGGGAGGCTTCGGCCAAATGCCAGGAGGATTTGGTCAAATGCCGATGGGTGGCCAAATGCCAGGAAGTTTTGGTTCAATGCCGGGAGGCTTCGGCCAAATACCAGGAGGATTTGGTCAAATGCCGATGGGCGGCCAGATGCCAGGAGGTTATGATCCAATGGCAGGTGGCTTCGGACAATTGCCGCCAGGCGCAGGGCAAACACCAATGGGTGGCATGGTTGCAGAAGAACCTGACCAGATGCCAATAGGAGGCCAGATGTCAGGAGGATTTGATCAAATGCCAATGGGAGGCCAGATGTCAGGAGGATTTGATCAAATGCCAACGGGAGGCCAGATGTCAGGAGGATTTGATCAAATGCCGATGGGCGGTCAGATGCCAGGAGGATTTGATCAAATGCCGATGGGAGATCAGGCGCCAGGAGGATTTGATCAAATGCCAATGGGAGGCCAGATGCCAGGAGGATTTGGTCAAATGCCAATGGGAGGCCAGATGCCAGGAGGATTTGGTCAAATGCCAATGGGAGGTCAGATGCCAGGAGGATTTGGTCAAATGCCAATGGGAGGCCAGGTGCCAGGAGGATTTGGTCAAATGCCAATGGGAGGCCAGATGCCAGGCGGATTTGGTCAAATGCCAATGGGAGGTCAGATGCCAGGAGGATTTGGTCAAATGCCAATGGGAGGCCAGATGCCAGGCGGATTTGGTCAAATGCCAATGGGAGGCCAGATGCCAGGACAAATGGGCCAAATGTCTGGAGGTCAAATGCCAGGAGGATTTGACCAAATGCCAATGATGCAAGGTCAGATGCCAGGACAAATGGGCCAAATGTCTGGAGGTCAAATGCCTGATTTTGATGAAAGCCCAATGGATATACCAGCAGGCTCACCAGCGGCTACAAGTCAAGGCTGGTTTGATCAAGGAAATCCAGGTATGGAAATGAATTATGGCAATCCAGGAATGGGAGCCCCAATGGGAATGGGTTATGACAATCCAGGAATGGGAGCCCCGATGGGAATGGGCTTTGGTAACCCAGGAATGGGTGCTCCATATGGACAAATGCCATATGGTTATCCGCCAACGGGAGGACCAGCACCACAGGTAATGGGAGCACAAGATTTCGGATCACCGGAAATGACAATGCAACAAGCGGGTGGTCAAATGCCAATGCAGCAGGGAGGATTACCAGTTGGAACAGGTGCCTTAGGTGATTGTGGCTGCGGCGGTCCAAAACAAGCCGCGATGCCGCCATCTTTCGTACCACCAACGCCGCCGATTTACAGTGCACCATATACAGGGCCGGCTAATGTGGCACAGCCGCCTTATATGAATCCATATGGAATGGGTCCAATGGGTGAAATGCCGCGTTATGATGATGAAAGCAATGACTATTAAAAATAAAGGAGACGATGATTATTTCATTCGTCTCCTCTCTTATTTTCGCTCCCAATTTAACGAAACCATCATGGATATGGTGCCCATTCGAAAAAGTGTTATCTTGCTAAAAACAACCCAAAACACTTATATGTTAAAAGGATATCCGACAAACAATCGACTTAAGCTTCAGGAAGCTTTTACTACCACACTTCGGAAAGAAGGTTTTTTAAAAACATATGGGTTTGTTCATCCTAATATAAAAGAACCGCTTATTTTTGAAGGAACCTATTTTGGGTGTATTGAATATATTCCGCCCAATAAAATGCCATTTTCTTTTCACACGCAAAGAAATCGGCGGGAAGGTCTCGAGATTATTAATGAATTTCATCAAGTAACAAGTACATTTGAGTCACGTTACCGAACCCTTATTCCGAATGCTTTTATCATTGAAAAATGGAAAGACCGTGCAAAACTGTTTTTAAAGAACTTTCGAACTTTAAAATATTTTATTAACGAAAATTTTTTAGAAGAGATGTTGGACTGGGCAAAATGGTCGCTATCCGGCATGGAAAAACACCGTGATTTTTTCCTAAATGAACCATATGTTATTCTCCATGGTGATGTGGCCCATCATAACTTTCTGCGGGATCAAAATGGGAAACTGCATTTAATAGACTTTGATTTGATTAGTATTGGTCCGCCGGTTTTAGATTATTTACAATATGCTAATCGGATTCTTCCATTTCTTGATTGGAGCTTTGAACGGTTAGAGCTTTATCCTATCTTTGATGAACTGCTTGAAGAGAAAGCTTTTTTATATGCTTTAGCCTATCCCGCTGATATTTTTCGCGAATGGAACCGAATGATTCGTGAAAAATCATACAGTGATCATGTAAAATACAACCAAATCATGGACCTCACCATAGGCCATTTCTATTCCCGTAAAAAATTCATCGATTCTTTAAAAAAGAAAACAAATTAAGAAAGGGGAAGAACAATTCCCTTTATAAATGATTGTTGTCGACCGAAAATGGTTTAAGAAAAGGAGTTCAGTCGTTAATAAGCTCTATTGACGACCGAAAATGGTTTAAGAAAAGGGGTTCAGTCGTTAATAAGCTCTATTGACGACCGAAAATGGTTTAAGAAAAGGGGTTCAGTCGTTAATAAGCTCTATTGACGACCGAAAATGGTATAAGAAAAGGAGTTCAGTCGTTAATAAGCTTTATTGACGACCGAAAATGGTTTAAGAAAAGGAGTTTAGTCGTTAATAAGCTCTATTGACGACCGAAAATGGTTTAAGAAAAGGGGTTCAGTCGTTAATAAGCTCTATTGACGACCGAAAATGGTATAAGAAAAGGAGTTCAGTCGTTAATAAGCTTTATTGAC